>NZ_JACEZT010000009.1 GCF_014042345.1 Rugamonas brunnea | reverse complement strand
CGGCCGATGGCGCGCCCCGTGCCGCCGCCGCGCCGGCCGCCATCAGCGGCGAGATCACCAGCCGCGCCGATGTCGTGCGCATGCTCGACAAAATCATCAAATACTACGCCCAGAACGAGCCGGCCAGCCCGGTGCCGTTGCTGCTGGGCCGCGCCAGGCGGCTGGTGCCCAAGAATTTCTTCGAAGTGCTGGAAGACCTGGCGCCCGACGGCATTGCCCAGTTGCTGGTGGTGAGCGGGCCGCGCGATACACCGGAATCGTAGCAGGAGGGCAGGTGGCCGGCGCCCGCTGCGGCGCCGGCACAGTTGGTTAGCAATGCGGGCAGTGTTTATCAACGTGGAGGAGTCTATCGTGGGCAAAGAAAGTAGCCAGAAATTCATCGCGCGCAACCGCGCGCCGCGCGTGCAGATCGAATACGACGTCGAGGTCTACGGCGCCGAAAAAGCCGTGCAACTGCCCTTCGTGATGGGCGTATTGGCCGACCTGTCGGGCCAGCCGGCCGATCCGCTGGCGCCGGTGGCGGACCGCAAGTTCCTCGAAATCGACGTCGACAACTTCGACGAGCGCCTCAAGTCCATGAAGCCGCGGGTGGCCGTGCAGGTGCCCAACACGCTCACGGGCGAGGGCAACCTGAGCGTGGACATGACGTTCGAGAGCATGGACGACTTCACCCCGGCCGCCATCGCGCGCAAGGTCGGCTCGCTCAACAAGCTGCTGGAGGCGCGCGGCCAGCTGTCCAACCTGCTCACTTACATGGACGGCAAGACCGGGGCCGAGGAACTGATCGCCAAGCTGCTGGCCGAACCGACCTTGATGCAGGCCCTGACGGCCGCGCCCAAGCCCCAAGAATAAAGACCACGAGGAGGAACAACATGGCTGAGACTACAGCGGAATTGCAGCAAGGCGCGACCGGCACGCTCGAAATGAGCGATTTCAGCAGCCTGCTGCAGAAGGAATTCAAACCCCAATCGGACAAAGCCAAGGAGGCGGTGGAAAACGCCGTGCGCACCCTGGCCGAACAGGCGCTGGTGGGGGCCAACGTGGTGTCGGGCGACGTGCTGGGCACCATCGAAAGCCTGATCGCGCAACTGGACAAGAAGCTCACCGAGCAGATCAACCTGATCCTGCACACGCCCGAGTTCCAGCAGCTCGAAGGGGCGTGGCGCGGCTTGCACTACCTCGTCAACAACACGGAAACGGACGAGATGCTCAAGATCCGCGTGATGAACATCTCCAAGAACGACCTGGGCAAGACGCTCAAGAAGTACAAGGGCACGGCCTGGGACCAGAGCCCGATCTTCAAGAAGATGTACGAGGAAGAGTACGGCCAGTTCGGCGGCGAACCGTTCGGCTCCATCGTGGCCGACTACTATTTCGACAACACGGCGCCCGACGTCGAGCTGCTGTCGTCGATGGCCAAGGTGGCCGCCGCCGCCCACGCGCCGTTCATCTCGGCCGCCGCGCCCTCCGTGATGCTGATGGAGTCGTGGCAGGAGCTGTCCAACCCGCGCGACCTGACCAAGATCTTCCAGACCCCGGAGCACGCCGCCTGGCGCTCGTTCCGCGAGTCCGAGGATGCGCGCTACGTGGGCCTGGCCATGCCGCGCTTCCTGGCGCGCCAGCCCTACGGCGCCAAGACCGACCCGGTCGAGGCCTTCGACTTCGAGGAGGACACCTCGGCCCCCGGCAGCAAGAACTACACGTGGGCCAACGCGGCCTACGCCATGGCCGTCAACATCAACCGCTCGTTCAAGGAATACGGCTGGTGCTCGCGCATCCGCGGCATCGAGTCCGGCGGCGCCGTCGAGGGCCTGCCGGTGCACAGCTTCCCGACCGATGACGGCGGCGTGGCCATGCAGTGCCCGACCGAGATCGCCATCTCCGACCGCCGCGAGGCCGAGCTGGCGGCCAACGGCTTCATGCCGCTGGTGCACAAGAAGAACACGGACTTCGCCGCCTTCATCGGCGCCCAGTCGCTGCACAAGCCGGCCGAATACGACGATCCGGACGCCACCGCCAACGCCAACCTGGCAGCGCGCCTGCCTTATTTGTTCGCCACCTGCCGCTTCGCGCACTACCTCAAGTGCATCGTGCGCGACAAGATCGGCTCGTTCAAGGGCCGCGACGAGATGGAGCGCTGGCTCAGCAACTGGATCAACAAGTACGTGGACGGCGACCCGGCCAACTCCAGCGAAGGCACCAAGGCCCGCAAGCCGCTGGCGGCGGCCGAGGTGCAGCTGGAGGAGGTCGAGGGCAATCCGGGCTATTACACCTCCAAGTTCTTCCTGCGGCCCCACTATCAGCTCGAAGGGCTGACGGTGTCGCTGCGGCTGGTGTCCAAGCTGCCGTCCGGTAAAGGCGCCTGACGCCGTATCACGCCGCACCATCTTCATCGCAGGCAGTCGCGCCGGGCGGTTCGCCGCCCGGCATTGTCAGTTCCAACCCGTGCCGGCCACGCCGGCCATACAAGGAGAGCAAAATGGCTGTAGACATGTTCCTCAATTTAGGCGCCACCATCAAAGGCGAAACCAAGGATTCGGCCCAGAAGGAAGCGGGCGACATCGACGTGCTGGCCTGGAGCTGGGGCGCCAGCAATTCCGGTTCCTTCCACATGGGTGGCGGCGGCGGCGCCGGCAAGGCCAACTTCCAGGACATCTCGATCACCAAGTACCTGGACAAGGCCTCGCCCGCGCTGCTGAGCGCACTGGCCAAGGGCTCCCACATCCCCACGGCCAAGCTGCTGGTGCGTAAGGCCGGCGAGGGCCAGCAGAAATACCTGGAGATCACGCTCACCAACGTGCTGGTGACGTCCGTGTCCACCGGCGGCAGCGGCGGCGAGGACCGGCTGACGGAGAACATCTCGCTCAACTTCGCGGAAGTGAAATTCGAGTACTTCCTGCAGAACGAGAAGGGCGTGACGGCGTCCGGCGGCGAGTTCCACTACGATATCGCCGGCAACATCACCAAGTAAAAGACGGTTGCGCGGGGGCGGCAGCGCCGGCCCCGTTCCCGCGACAGACCGCATCGCCACGGGCCGGGGGAGAGCACGGATATGGATGCGCAACAGCTGATCGCCGAGGGCAAGCTCGACGCCGCGCTGGCGGCCTTGCAGGACCAGGTGCGCAAGGACGCATCGAACGCGAAGTACCGGATTTTCCTGTTCCAGCTGCTGGCCGTGATGGGCCAGTGGAACCGCGCGCTGACGCAGTTGAACGTGGCCGCCGAGCTGGATGCGGCCGCGCTGCCGATGGCGCAAACCTACCGCGAGGCCATCCAGTGCGAGGCCCTGCGCGGCGAGATTTTCGCCGGCAAGCGGGCGCCGCTCGTGTTTGGCGAGCCGCCCGCCTGGCTGGCGCTGCTGATCGAGGCGCTGCGGCTCGATGGCGAAGGCCAGTACCAGCGCGCCGCCGATGCCCGCGCGCGCGCCTTCGAGGACGCGCCGGCCGGCGCCGGCGCCATCAACGGCGCCCCGTTTGCCTGGCTGGCCGACGCCGACCAGCGCCTGGGCCCCGTGCTCGAAGCCATTGTCAATGGCCGCTACTTCTGGATTCCGTTCCAGCGCATCAGCCGCATCGAATGCGACGCGCCGGCTGACCTGCGCGACGCCGTGTGGACGCCGGCCCGCTTCACCTGGGCCAATGGCGCGTCGACCGTCGGCCTGATTCCGACCCGCTACGTCGATACCCGCGCCGGCGCCGACGATGCATTGCTGCTGGCGCGGCGCACCGAGTGGGCCGAACAGGGCCCGCTGTGCGGCTACGGCCTGGGCCAGCGCCTGCTGGCCACCGACGCCGGCGAATACGCGCTGATGGACGTGCGCACCATCGCCTTCGAGGGCAATGACGAGGGCGGAAGCCAGGGCCAGGCGGACGGCGAGCATGGCTGAACTGGCGCCCCGTGAACGCTTGCAGCCCTCGCTGCTGGATCGCCTGACGGACGATGAACCCGACAAGACGGTCGAGTCGCGCGAGCGGCGCGTGCTGTCCGTGCGCACGCTGCGCGAGAGCGTGCTGCGCGACCTGGGCTGGCTGCTCAACGCGACCAACCTGTTTTCCGTGACGGAGGGCGGCGGCCTGCCGCACGTGGCCAGCTCCGTCGTCAACTACGGCATGCCCGACATTTCCGGCCTGTCCGTCGCCGGCCTGAACCTGTCCGACCTGGAGCGCGGCATCCGCCAGGCCATCTGGGACTTCGAGCCGCGCCTGCTGCGCGCCTCGGTGGTGGTGCGCGCCAACGCCTCGCAGTCCAGCACCAACAAGGTGATGTTTGAGATTGAAGCCGACATGTGGGCCCAGCCCTACCCGGAACGGCTGTACCTGAAGACCGAACTGGACCTGGACCGGGCCGCCATCCGCCTCAGCGAAATGGGAGCGCCGCGATGAATCCCCGTTTCCTGCGTTACTACAGCCAGGAGCTGCAGCACCTGCGCGAGGTGGGCGGCGAGTTCGCGCGCGAGTATCCGAAGGTGGCCGGGCGGCTGGGCCTGGAAGGCTTTGAATGTGCCGACCCCTACGTGGAGCGGCTGCTGGAGGGCTTCAGCTTCCTCACGGCGCGCGTGCAGATGAAGCTGGACGCGGAATTCCCGCGCTTCACCCAGCACCTTTCGGAGCTGGTCTATCCCCACTTCCTGGCGCCCACGCCGTCGATGACGGTGGTGCAGTTGCAGCCCGATCTGAGCAATCCCAGTCTCAAGCAAGGCTTCCTGGTCCCGCGCGGCAGCGCCCTGCGCAGCGTGCTGGGCAAGGGCGACACCACGGCCTGCGAATACCGCACCGGGCATGACGTGACGCTGTGGCCGGTGGAACTGGCCGAAGCCAAGTTCTACACCCACAGCGGGGTGCAGGCCGGCAGCGAGCTGCAATTGCCGGCCGCCGTCAAGGCCGGGCTGCGGCTGCGGTTGCGCACCAGCGGCGGCGTGCCGTTCGAGGAACTGGCCATGGACAGCCTGGTGCTGCACCTGCGCGGCAGCGACGACATGCCGGTGCGGATCTACGAAAAGCTGCTGGCCTGCGTGGAGGGGGTGCTGGTGCAACCGCCGCAGGCGCAGCGCGGGGCGGGGCGTACCCACACGCTGCTGCCCAAGTCCGTGCTGGCGCCG
Source organism: Rugamonas brunnea (assembly GCF_014042345.1). Lineage (GTDB taxonomy): Bacteria > Pseudomonadota > Gammaproteobacteria > Burkholderiales > Burkholderiaceae_D > Rugamonas > Rugamonas brunnea. The sequence goes on along the minus strand of NZ_JACEZT010000009.1, from coordinate 260,030 downwards.
ATGGGGTTCAGCGAGGACGAGGCGCTGCTCCCCACGGGCAAGCGCACCTTCCAGGGCTACCGGCTGCTGCAGGAGTATTTCGCCTTCCCGCAGCGCTTCCAGTTCCTGCGGCTGCAAGGCTTGCGCCAGGCCCTGGCGCGTTGCGGCGGCGAGGAGTGCGAAGTAGTGATCCTGTTGAACCGGGCCGACCCGCACCTGGAGCAGGTGCTCGACGCGTCCAACTTCGCGCTCAACTGCACGCCCGCCGTGAATCTGTTCCTGCGCCGGGCCGACCGCATCAACGTCTCGGGCGAGCAGCTGGAGCACCACGTGCTGGTGGACCGCACCCGCCCCATGGATTACGAGGTCTACCAGATCGAGGAGGTGACGGGCTACGGCACCGGGCCGGAGGCGGAGCAGACCTTCCGCGCCTTCTACACGGCGCGCGACATCGGCAGCCTGCACCAGGACCGCGCCTTCTACCAGGTGCGGCGCGAACAGCGCACGATCTCGCAGCGCCAGCGTCGCGTGGGGCCGCGCTCCAGCTACATCGGCAGCGAGATGTACCTCACCATCGTGGACGCTGCCGAGGCGCCGTACCGCAGCGACCTGCGCCAGCTCGGCCTGTCCGTGTGGTGCACCAACCGCGACCTGCCGCTGTCGATGCCGATCGGGGTCGGCAAGACCGACTTCATCCTCGATTCCGGCGCGCCCGTGACGGCCGTGCGCTGCGTGGCCGGCCCCAGCGCGCCCCATCCGTCGTTCGCCGAGGGCAGCGTGACGTGGCGCCTGCTCAACCACCTGTCGCTCAACTACCTGTCGCTGGCCGACAGCGATCCGCAGCAGGGCGCCGTGGCGCTGCGCGAGATGCTGGCGCTGTATTGCCACGCGGGCGACCTCAATGCCCAGCGCCAGGTCGAGGGCGTGCGCTCCATCACCACCACGCCGGTCACGCGGCGCATGCCGTCGCCCGGCCCCATCACCTTCGGGCGCGGCCTGCAGGTCACCGTGACGCTGGACGACGCGGCCTTCGAAGGCACGGGCGCCTTCCTGCTGGGCGCGGTGCTCAGCCACTTCTTCGGGCAGTACGTGTCCATCAACTCGTTCACCGAGACCGTCGTCAGGACGCTGGCGCGCGGTGACATCATGCGCTGGCCGGCGGCGGGGGGCGTATGCGCGATCCTGTAGCGGTCGAACTGCAGCTGGAGGCCCATTCGGCCCGCATGGATTTCTTCCAGGTGCTGCGGCTGATCGAGGCGGCCCACCCGGAGCAGCCGCGCATCGGCACCTCGCTGCGCCCGCGCGACGACGCCGTGCGCTTCGGCCAGGACCCGTCGCTGTGCTTCCATCCGACCGCGCTGGGGCGCTTCACGCGCGCCAGCGGCGAGGCGCGGGCGCGGCTGGCCGTCAATTTCTTCGGCCTGCTGGGCGCCAACGGCCCGCTGCCGCTGCACCTGACCGAATACACGCGCGACCGCCTGCGCAACGGCGGCGACGGCACCTTGCTCGCTTTTCTCGATGTATTCCACCACCGCCTGCTGTCCTTGTTCTACCGGGCCAGGGCACAGGCCGAACCGGCGCTCAACCTGGACCGGCCGGAGACGGACCGCTTTGCTGAATTCGTGGGCAGCCTGTTTGGCATCGGCGCCCCGGGCCTGCGCGAGCGCGATGCCGTGGGCGACTTCGCCAAGCTCCATTTCGCCGGCCTGCTGGCCAACAACGCGCGGCCGGCGTCGGGGCTGGTGTCGATTTTGCGCGAATATTTCCGGCTGCCGGTGCGGGTCGAGCAGTTCGTGGGCCACTGGATGCGTTTGCCGCCGGAGGTGCAGTCGCGCCTGGGCGGGCCGGGCGGGCTCGGTGAAGGCAACCGGCTGGGCGTGTCCACGGTCCTGGGCAGCAAGGTGTGGGACAGCCAGAACAAGTTCCGCATCGTGATCGGGCCGTTGAATTACACGGACTACCGGCGCATGCTGCCCGGCGGCGACAGCATGAAGCGGCTGCTGGCATGGGTACGCAATTACGTGGGCGGCGCACTGGACTGGGACGTGCGCCTGATCCTGGACAAGGGCGACATTCCGCCCCTGCGGCTGGGTGGTGGCGAGGCGGGCGCGCGATTGGGCTGGAGTACCTGGCCCATGAGCGGGCCGGCCACGCGCGATCCGGACGATCTGCTCATCAACCCCAGTGCCTACCTATAGGACATCATCATGGCAGAAATCAGTCGCGTTGCCCTGTTCGGCAAACTCAATCCCCTGTGCTACCGGGCCATTGAAAGCAGCACCGTGTTCTGTAAGCTGCGTGGCAATCCCTATGTGGAACTGGCGCACTGGGTCCATCAGATATTGCAGCTGCAGGATTCGGACCTGGCGCGCATCATCCGCCAGTACGAGCTGGACCCGGCGGGCCTGGCGCGCGACCTGACGGCGGCGCTGGACCGGCTGCCGCGCGGCTCGACCTCCGTCACCGACCTGTCGTCGCAACTGGAGGAAGCGGTGGAGCGGGCCTGGGTCTACAGCACCCTCATGTTCGGCGAATCGCAGATCCGTTCCGGCCACCTGGTGGTGGGCATGCTCAAGACGGCCAGCCTGCGCAACGCGCTGTATGGCCTGTCGCGCCAGTTCGAGCGGGTCAAGGTGGAGGACTTGTGCGAGCGCTTCGGCACCTTGCTCAAGGAATCGCCCGAGGCCATCATGGGCGCCACGGACGGCTTCCAGGCGTCCGGCGAGGCCGGGGCGGCGCCCGGTGAAGCGTCCGGCGCCATCGCGCCGGCGGCCATGGGCAAGCAGGAGGCGCTGAAGAAATTCACGGTCGACCTGACGGCCCAGGCGCGCGGCGGCAAGATGGACCCCATCGTCGGGCGCGACGACGAGATCCGCCAGGTGGTCGATATCCTGATGCGGCGACGCCAGAACAATCCCATCCTGGTGGGCGAGGCCGGCGTGGGCAAGACGGCCGTGGTGGAAGGCTTCGCCCAGCGCATCGCGCGCGGCGACGTGCCGCCCAGCCTGAAGGAGGTGCAGTTGCTGGCGCTGGATGTGGGCCTGCTGCAGGCCGGGGCCAGCATGAAGGGCGAATTCGAGCAGCGGCTGCGCTCCGTGATCGATGAAGTGCAGGGCAGCCCCAAGCCCATCATCCTGTTCATCGACGAGACCCACACGCTGGTGGGTGCGGGCGGCGCGGCCGGCACCGGCGACGCGGCCAACCTGCTCAAGCCGGCGCTGGCGCGCGGCACGCTGCGCACCATCGGCGCCACCACCTTCGCCGAATACAAGAAGCATATCGAGAAGGACCCGGCGCTGACGCGGCGCTTCCAGACCGTGCAGGTCGATGAGCCGGGCGAGGAACGGGCCATCCTGATGATGCGCGGCGTGGCCTCCACCATGGAGGCGCACCACAAGGTGCAGATCCTGGACGAGGCGCTGGAGGCGGCCGTCAAACTGTCGCACCGCTACATCCCGGCCCGCCAGTTGCCCGACAAGTCGGTGAGCCTGCTGGACACGGCCTGCGCCCGCGTGGCCGTGAGTCTGCACGCGACGCCGGCCGAGGTGGACGACTGCCGCAAGCGCATCGAGGCGCTGGAGACGGAACTGGGCATCATCGCCCGTGAAAAGGCGATCGGCGTCGATATCGGCAAGCGCGAGGCGGAAGCCCACGTGCTGCTCGACAGCGAACAGGCGCGCCTGACGGCGCTGGAGGAGCGCTGGAACGCGGAGCGCCAGCTGGTCGACCAGTTGCTGGCCCTGCGCGCGCGCCTGCGCGACGGCGTGCATCCGGTGGAAGGCACGGGCAGCCAGCTGGAGGAGGCGGCCGAAGCGGTGGCCCCGGTGCTGGACCCGGCCGAGCGCGCGGCCCTGATGGAGCAGCTGCACGCGGTGCAGAACCAGCTGACAGAACTGCAGGGCGAGACGCCGCTGATCCTGCCCACCGTCGATTACCAGGCCGTGGCGGCCGTGGTGGGCGACTGGACCGGCATCCCTGTCGGCCGTATGGCCCGCAACGAGATGGAGACGGTGCTCAAGGTGGCCGATCTGCTGGGCCAGCGCGTGATCGGCCAGGACCACGCGATGGAGATGATCGCCAAGCGTATCCAGACCTCGCGCGCGGGGCTGGACAACCCCAGCAAGCCGATCGGCGTGTTCATGCTGGCCGGGACCTCCGGCGTCGGCAAGACGGAGACGGCGCTGGCGCTGGCCGAGGCCTTGTATGGCGGGGAGCAGAATCTGATTACCATCAACATGAGCGAATTCCAGGAGGCGCACACGGTGTCCACGCTCAAGGGCGCGCCACCTGGATACGTGGGCTACGGCGAGGGCGGCGTGCTGACCGAGGCCGTGCGGCGCAAACCGTATTCCGTGGTGCTGCTCGACGAGGTGGAGAAAGCCCACCCGGACGTGCACGAGATGTTCTTCCAGGTGTTCGACAAGGGCTTCATGGAGGATGGCGAGGGCCGCTTCATCGACTTCAAGAACACGCTGATCATCCTCACCACCAACGCCGGCACGGACCTGATCGCGGGCCTGTGCAAGGACCCGGACCTGATGCCCGACCCGGAAGGCATGGCCAAGGCCCTGCGCGAGCCGATGCTCAAGGTGTTCCCGCCGGCGCTGCTGGGGCGGCTGGTGACGATTCCTTACTATCCGCTGTCGGACCAGATGCTGGGGCGGATCGTGCGCCTGCAGCTGGACCGCATCAAGAAGCGGGTCGAGGCGCGCTACAAGATCCCGTTCGAGTACAGCGACGACGTGGTCAAACTGGTGGTGTCGCGTTGCACCGAAGGCGAATCGGGCGGGCGCATGATCGACGCCATCCTCACCAACACCATGCTGCCCGATATCAGCCGCGCCTTCCTGACGCGCATGATGGAGGGCGGCCAGATCGAACGGGTGCAGGTGACGGCGCCGGATGGGGAATTCGCCTACGCCTTCGAGTAGGGCACCAGACCGCGCCACATGATTGTGGCGTACCTCCGTGCCGCAGAAAGAGGCTCCCCCGGGGAGCCTCTTTTTTCGCCCGGCCCCGTGGCATTTTGTGACGGCGCGACAGGTGCGGCGATTGCCACTGCCACGCCGCTGCGTTACATTGACAGCAAGCGCCCATGGGATACAACGTGCTCAATTACGACACGCTCTTGCTGGTCCAGATCTGCATCACCGTGCTGACGACGGTGCTGTTGGCCATGGCCGCCCTGTATTCGGAGGGCGCCAACGAGCAGCGCTGGTGGGCCCTGGGCAACGTGGTGTCATCCGTCGGCTTGGCCATGAGCAGCCTCGAAAGCGGGCCGGCCGTGCTGCACGCGGTGCTGGGCTACGGGGTGCTGGCGCTGGGCATGGGGCTGGTGTTGCGCGGCCTGCGCCAGTTCTGTGACGCGACCCTGGGCTGGCGCTGGATAGGCGCCATCGTGGCCGGCGCCTTGCTTTCTGCGCTCTTCTTTACCTACGTGGTGCCCAGCGCGAACTGGCGCCTGAGCGCGACCGGCTTCTACTTTGCGCTGATGAACTTCCTGTGCGCTGCCACGCTGGCGCGGCAGGCGGACTGGCGCGCCGTGAGCGCCGCCGTCGCCGGCTTCGTCACGCTGGGACTGGCGCTGGGCGTGCGCGGCGTCTACCTGCTGCAACACGGGCAGGACGAGCAGCGCGCGTTGCTGGTGCAGGGCGTGGTGATGCTGATCGTGCCGCTGGCCCAGGTCAGCATCGCCTTTGGCCTGATCCTGATGGTGATGCGGCGCTACGCCGAACGCTTGCGCAACCTGTCGTGGGTCGACAGCCTGACCGGGGCGCTGAACCGCGCGGGCCTGGAGGCGCAGGGGCGGCGCGTGGCCCAGCGTACCTTGCGGGCCGGCCGCAGCCTGTCCGTGATCATGCTCGACGCCGACCATTTCAAGGACATCAACGATACCTGGGGCCATCCGGTCGGCGACGCCGTGCTGCGCCACCTGACGCGCCAGATCAAGGCGGAACTGCGGCCGCTCGATCTGCTGGCCCGGTACGGCGGCGAGGAGTTCGTGATGCTGCTCGATGGCGTCAACCGGGACGACGCGCTGCGCGTGGCCGAGCGGCTGCGGGCCAGGGTCGAGGCGGAGCCGGTGGAGGTGGCCGGCCATACCGTGCGCTACACGGCCAGTATGGGCGTGGTGTGCTCCGACCAGCATGGCTACGATATGTTGGAACTGATCGTGGCCGGCGACGCGGCCATGTATGCGGCCAAGCGGGCCGGCCGCAACCGGGTGATGGCCGGTTAGCCGGCGGTTTCCGTAGCCGGCGCGCGCGCCGCCACCAGCAGGCCCGCCACGGGTTTGCCCGCTTCCAGCCGCAGCGTCACCGGATCGAGTGCCGTCAGTGTCAAGCCGGCCGCTTCCAGCGCTGCGCGCACGTGCCGCTCCGTATGGCTGTAGCGGCCGTGCCCGTGCAAACGGTAACCTTCCGGCGTGTCGTCGTCCGAGCCTTGTTCGACGGTGAACACCAGCAGCCCGCCGGCCCGCAATGCCAGCCGTGCCGCCGCCAGCACTTCCTGCAGGGCGCCGAAATAGCACAAGGTGTCGGCCGAGACGATCAGGTCGTAGGCGGCCGGATGCTGGGCGAGCCAGGCCGTCAGCTCGGCCTCGTCCAGGGTGTCGTAATCGCCGCGCAGGGCGGCCTTCTCCAGCATGGCCCCGGCCAGGTCGACGCCATGCAGCACGCGCGCATAAGGGCGCAGCAGCGGGCCGCACAGGCCAGTGCCGCAGCCGGCGTCGAGCACGTCCAGCTGGCGCGCCGGCGCGTCGGCCTGGGCGGCCACCAGTTGCGCGCACAGGGCCGGGGCGCGGTATTCCAGCCGCGCCAGCACCTGGTCGAAACTGTCGGCGAAGCGGTTGAAGGTGGTCTGCACGAACGCGTCGGAGGCGCGCGCCGGTGCGCTGGCGCCTTGGCAGGCGGCCACCATGTGGGCCACCACCGGATTGTCCGGCTCCCGTTCCTGCCAGCGGCGGTAGACTTCCAGCGCTTCGGCGTCGCGCCCGTAGGCCACCAGCGCGCGGCCCAGGCTGTGCAGCATACGGCCGTCGTCCGGCTTGAGCAGGATGGCTTCCCGGTAGGCGCTCAGGGCTTCCTCCTGCGCGCCGGTCTTCTTCAGGACGTGGCCCAGATTGGTCCAGGCCTCCACAAAGCCGGGCGCCAGCGCCACGGCTTGCCGGTAGGCGGCGATGGCTTCATCATGGCGGCCCTGTTCCTTGAGCACGACGCCCAGGTTGTTGTGGGCCTGGGCGAAATCGGGGCGCGCGTCGATCACCTTGCGATAGGACAGTTCGGCGTCTGCATAGTGTCCGCACTCCTTTTGCACGTTGCCCAGGTTGTTGCGCGCATCCACGTAGTCGGGCGCCAGCTCCAGCGCGCGGGCGATCAGGCGCAGCGCGTCGTCGCGTTGGCCCAGTTGGTGCTGGGTCACGCCCAGGTAGTGCAGCGCGTCCACATGGCCCGGCGCCACCTGCAGGATGGCGCGGTAGTGGCGCGCGGCCAGCCCCGGTTGGCCGCGCCGGTGCACCGTCATGGCCAGCTGGAAGGCGTCGGCCAGGCTGATTTGCTGCGATGGCCGGCGCGAGTGACGGGGCGTGGGGCGGGACGACTTGGGCATGCGGGCTCCTGGAAAGGGTGGCTAGGACAGCAGGGCGATCAGGCCGTTGGGGTGGATGGGCCAGCCGGCCAGGCCGGCAAGCCCCATCAGCACGCCGAAGCCGGTGGGCACCAGTGCGGCGAGATACAGGCCGCGCTGCTGCGTGAGGGCGGTGATGGCGAGCAGCGAGATGGCGATGGCCAGCAGGGTGTCGGACAGGTCGAACTGGTCGTCGCGGAAGTTGAGGGCGTCGTAGTCCTTCTGGTCCTGTTCGGCCGACGCCTTGGCCTCGGCCTTTTTGGTGGACTGTTCGGTCGCCAGCGTCTGGTATTGCGTGATGGCGTCCTGGTAGCCCGCCTGCTCGGCGGCCGGGCGGCCCACGGCGGCCAGCTTGAGCTGGGTGACCGTGGCGCGCGCCACTTCCTCGCGCAGGTTGCGGGCCTGGTAGTAGTTCCAGTGGTCGACCCGGTTGGCCTGGGCTTGCTGCATGGCCTGGTTGATGTTGTCGTCCTTGACCTTGCAGATGCCCATGAAGGTGGCCAGCAGCGCCACCGTGATGGCGACGGCGGCATTGAGCTTGCCGGCGGCCGGGGTGTCCTTCTGGGAGTCGACGATATCCAATGGTTCCATGTGTTGTCCGGTTGCGCAAAAAGCGGCTACGGTAGCATGTCCCGTGGCGGCCGGTGGCGTGGCATGGTGCGATTTTTTGTAACTTATCTTTGCCAGGGCCCGCACAGCGCCTGCGGCGGCTGCGCCAACGACTGGCAGCGTTGGAAGCGGGCCGCGTTGCGGTCGCGCAGGCTACGCAGTGGCATCAGGCCCAGGCGCAGCACGGCTTCCGCCGCGCGGTCGGACAGCCAGGTTTCGGCGCAGGCCTGCATGTGCGCTTCGCCATCGCGCCGGAAGGTGTGGGCTGGCAGGTCGTCCAGTTCGAGCTGGCCGCCCGGGTCCATGTCCCAGCCTTCGGCGTTGAACGCCTGGCCCAGCAGCAGGGCCAGGCCGAACGCGGCATTGCCCCACAGGTAGTGGTCGTGATCGAGCTGGCCGTCCGCCTCTTCGAAATTGAAGTGGTCGATGCGGTCCGTCAGTTTGCCGTAGGGCAGGCGCAGCAGCATGCGGGGCACCGCCAGCGCCAGCCAGCCGGCGTGCGGGCTGGCGCGCAATGCCTGCCACCGTTCGCTGGCCGCCGCTTCCGGCGCGGTCCAGTCGTCCGGATCGGGCGTGCTGGCCAGTTGGGCGCATCCGAGCACGCTGTCGTGGGCGCCGGCCAGCAGCGGCGCGCCGGCCTGGCTGGCCAGGGCGGCCAGCGCCGACAGCGATTGCACGTCTTCCTCGCCGGCGTCGAAGCGGTAATCGCCGACCAGGATGGACCAGGGCGCGCCATCGGGCGACTGGCGCGGCCGCTCCACCAGCAGCTGATACAGGGCGCTCTGCTGGAGCTGGGCGCCGGCGGACTTCAGGTCGGCCGCCAGTTCGTCCTTGCTGATATCGACCAGGTACAGTTCCAGCCCGCTGTCCAGCTCCAGTTCCGTGACCAGCTTGTGGACGCTGCGCCATGCCGCTTCCAGCCGCTGGAACGCGGGCGTGTGGAGCAGTTCGCGCATGCGCGCGCCGATCACGCTGTCGGCCGCCGCCAGGTAGCTGGACTGGCGGGTATCGGTGCCGGGCACCGCGCCCACCAGTGCCTTGACCAGGGCGTCGATGTCGCTTCGGGGCGCGGCGGGACGGACGGCGCCACCGAGCAGGCTGGCGAAATCACCACCATCGGCCTGCGCGGGCGCGGGCGCGGGGGAGGGGGCCGGCGTGGTTGGGGCCTGCATCTGGGCGGCGGCCGCTGCGAAACTGGTGGGGCAACTGAGGCGCTGGCGCTGGTTGCGCAGCGGCTGGAAGGTCTCGGCTTGCTGGTATAACTGGTCGGGATGGAAGTCGTCCAGGCAGGTGAAGCGCACGGTGGCGGGCGCACCGTCCAGCGTCAGGTCCAGGGCGGGCGCGCAGCGGGCCATCACCTGGTCGAAATGATCGAGGTCGAGACGGTGGATCGGGCGCCGGGCCAGGGGCGTATCGGGCGCACGGCCGGAAAAGTCGCCCAGCACCAGCAAACGCATGGGCTGGCCCGGCGCCACCGGTTCCGCATCGTGCTCGGGCAATTCAAGCTGGAATTCGAAGATCAGTGATCCTGCCATGTCAGCCTCCTCAAGTACATCGTCCTGGTGTCGGCTCGCGTCGTGCGTGCGCCACGCGCGGCCTGGCTTTCGTACGCCAGCTTACCCTAAAAGCTTTCCTTTCTTACAGTTTTATCGGTCATAATAGACCACAGAAATTCGCCCGCAGCAACAACCGGAGGATGCGATGCCCAATCAAGTGTCGATGGGAGCGATGATGACCTGTACCTTCGGGGCGGCGCCGTCGTCGTTGGTGGTGTTGCCCACAAACAAGGTGCTGGCCGAAGGGCCGCCGGCGGCCAACATCATGGACCATATCCCGCTGGTCAACATCATGCCGTTTGGCGTGTGCAGTTCGCTGGCCAATCCCACCGTGGCCGCCGCCACGGCCGCCGCGTTGGGGGTGCTCACGCCCATGCCCTGCATTCCGGCTACGGCCGCCCCGTGGGTGGCGGGCGCGCCGACCGTGTTGATCGCCAATATGCCGGCGCTCGACAACGTCTCTCAGTGCATGTGCAACTGGGGCGGCGTGATCACATTCAGCAACCCCGGCACCACCAAGACCATGATACCCTGAGCCGACCCGGCTTCGACCCCGACCACCACCACGAAGATTCCGACTCCACTCCCCAGCCAGAGACGCCGCCATGCCGATCACCCAAGCCAACCGCGAAGTGGATGTGAGTACTGAACTGGGCGCCGATGTGCTGTTGTTCGACCGCATGAGCGGCACGGAGCAGCTGGGCCGCCTGTCCGAATACCGGGTGCAGCTGCTCAGCACCCGGTCCGACATCAAGATCGCCGACGTGCTGGGCAAGCCGATGGGGATACACCTGGACCTGCCGGCCGGCGGCAAGCGCCATTTCGGCGGCGTGGTGACGCGCTTCGCCAGTTGCGGCTGGCACGGCTCCATGTGCCGTTACGAGGCCGTGGTCCATCCCTGGCTATGGCTGCTGACGCGCTCCTCGAACTGCCGCATCTTCCAGGACAAGTCGGTGGTCGACATCGTCAAGGCCGTGTGCGGTGACGCGGCCTACGGTGGTCTGGTGGAACTGGACGCGGGTTCGCTGAGCGGCACCTACGAGGCGCTGCCTTACTGCGTGCAGTACCGCGAGACGGACTTCCAGTTTGTGTGCCGGTTGTTGGAAACGGCTGGTATCTATTTCTACTTCAAGCACGAGGAAAGCAAGCACACCATGGTGCTGGCCGATTCCTACGGCGCCCATGCGACCATCCCCGGCTATGAAACGGTGGAGTATTCGGGCGAGACTGCACGGCGCATCATCGACCAGGAAGCCGTGTATGGCTGGGAGGCCGCCGGCACCATCCAGTCCAGCAGCTATGAGCTCAATGATTTCGACTTCGAGAAGACCGCTTCCAGCAACAGCGGCGGCTTGCGCGTGAAGTCCACCATCGCGGCCGCCTTTTCGCAGGCGGCCTACGAGATGTACGATTATCCGGGCGGCTACACGGTGGCCAGCAATGGCACGGCGCTGGCGCGCGGGCGCATGGAGGCGCTGCACGGGCAGTGCGAGGAGATCGTCGCCGATACCAATGCGCGCGGCCTGTACCCGGGCGGGCTGTTCGCGCTCAAGGAGCATCCGCGCAGCGACCTCAATCGCGAGTACCTGGTCACCTCGGCCCGCTACGAACTGGTGGGCGACGACTACAGCACGGGCGGCAGCACGCCGGCCGACATGCAATGCCAGTTCACAGCCATCGGCAAGGAGCACAGCTACCGCGCGCCGCAGTACTACGACAAGCCCGTGGTGCGGGGACCGCAGACGGCGATGGTGGTGGGTAAATCGGGCGAGGAGATCTGGACCGACAAGTATGGCCGCGTCAAGCTGCAGTTCCACTGGGACCGCGACGGCAAGGAGGACGAGAACAGTTCGTGCTGGGTGCGCGTGGCGCAGGGCTGGGCCGGGAAGGGCTGGGGCGCCATGTTCTTGCCGCGCATCGGCATGGAGGTGATCGTCAGTTTCCTGGAGGGCGACCCGGACCGGCCGCTGGTGACCGGCTGCGTCTACAACAGCGACGCCATGCCGCCGTATGAACTGCCGGCCAACCAGACCCAGTCCACCATCAAGAGCAACAGCTCCAAGGGCGGCGGCGGTTTCAATGAGATCCGCTTTGAGGACAAGAAGGATTCGGAAGAGATCTTCATTCAGGCCGAGAAGGACTTCAACCGGGTAGTGAAGAACAACGACACGCTCAAGGTGGGCTTCGAGAAGGCCGACAAGGGCGACCAGACCATCTCCATCAAGAACGACCAGAGCCTGGAAGTGGGCGGTAACCAGACCGTGAAGATCACGGGCGACCAGAAGCTGGAGGTGAAGGGCAACCAGACCGAGGACATCACGGGCGACCAGAAGGTGACCGTCTCCAAGACCATCGTAATCGAAGCCACCACCTCGATCGAACTGAAGGTCGGCAGCAGCAGCATCAAGATCGAACCGGCCAAGATCACTGTCAAGTCGCCTGAGATCATGGTCGAATCGGATGCCAACACCACCATCAAGGCGGGCGCCATGATGCAGATAAAATCGGGCGCCATCATGACCATCGAAGGCGCGCTGGTGAAGATTAACTGAGGATTAACTGAGCAAGACGATCAAGCCGATGCCACTGACCCTGCGGATCCAGACCTACCAAAAGCAAGCGCCGGCGCTGCCCGTCGCGCGCACCTTCGACCGGCTGGGCGGCACCATCGGCCGCGCCGCCGGCAACGACCTGGAATTGCCGGACCCGGGCAAGTACATCTCCCGCAACCACAGCAAGGTCGATTACGTCGATGGCCATTTCGTGCTGACCGATATGGGCAGCAATCCGACCTGGGTCAACGACGCGCCGGTAGGGCTGGGCAAAAGCGTGCGCCTGCGCCAGGGCGACGTGCTGCTGATCGGCGACTACGTGCTGGTGGCCGAAGTGGATGAAAGCGCGCCGCCCGCCATTCCCGTGTTCCAGCCCGAGACCTCCGATGCCTTGCCGTTCCAGGCGCAGCCGGCGGCGCCCGGCGCGCGCGCACCGGCCTTTGGCGACGAGCCGTGGCACGACACGCTGGCCGGCGCGCGGATACTGGAGGCGACGGGCAGCTTCGATCCCATCGTGGCGCCGTCGGCCGATGACCCGCTGGGCCTGAATATCCAGCATGGCGGCCGTAGCAGGGCCGCCAATCTGCCCGCATCGGCATTCCGGGGCTCGGAGCCGGACCACGTGGCGCCCCAGTTCGTGCCCATGCCGGGTGTGATGGTGCCGGCACCCGCGCCCGTCGCCGCGCCGGCCGCGCCCGTCCCGCCGCCGGTGGCGCTGATCCCGGAAGATTTCGACCCGCTGGCATCGTTCGTTCCGCCCCGCGTGGCGGTGGAGACGGAGACGGTGTATGCACCGCCACCCGTGGTTGTGCCGGCGGCGCCAATGGCACTCGCACCCGCGCCCGTTACGGTGCAGGTGCAGGTGCCGATGCAGGAAGCGGTGGAAGTGCACGTCCACGTCCAGGCGCCGCCAATGGCTGTCGACCCCGTTTCAAATACGCTATCCGCGTCTGTCGAACCTGCGCCGGCTGCAACTGCGCCTCTACTGATGCCGGTTGAGGCGCAGCCGGTGTACGCCGCCCCCGCGCCGATCGCTGCGACCGCACCCACACACGCGCAAGCACCCACGCAAGCGCCCACGCCCGCGGCATTTGCACCAGCGGATCCTGTGGCCGCCTCCACCGCTCCCGCCGGTGCGGACCAGCAGGTATTGCAGGCGTTGCTGCGCGGCCTCGGTGTGCCCGACATCACGCCATCGCGGGCGGCGGCCGAGACGGCCGAACTGGTGGGCGCCATGCTGCGCGAGGCCATGTCCGGCACCATGGCCGTGCTGCTGGCGCGCGCCATGACCAAGCGCGAATCGCGGCTGGAGGTGACGGTGCTGGGTGCGCAGGCCAACAATCCACTCAAATTCTTCCCCGATGCCGATATGGCGCTGACCCAGATGCTGGCCGGCTCCGTGGGCGGCTACATGCCGCCTGTGAAAGCCGTCGCCAGCGCTTTCGATGATCTCAAGTCGCACGAGCTGGCCGTGATTGCCGGCATGCGGGCGGCGCTGGCGGGCGTGCTGGCGCGCTTCGACCCGGCCCGCGTGGAGGCGACCATGGAGCCGGCCGGGGTGATGGACAAGATGATGAGCGCCAGCCGCAAGGCCCGCATGTGGGACCGCATGGTCGAGCAGTACGGCGCCATAACGCGCGAGGCGGATGACGACTTCCAGCGCCTGTTCGGCGACAAATTCGCCGCCGCGTACGAGGAACAGATAGCAAGGCTGCAGCACAAGAACTGAACCACCCGAACAATTTGCCGAAGCGAGACGCCATGTCATGGAACCGTAAAGTCATCTGGTCCGAAGGGATGCTGCTGCAGCCGCAGCATCTGCAGCAGCACGACCGTTATCTGCAAACCCAGCTCGAAGCGCGCGTGGCGCGGCTGCGGCCCTACGCCTGGGGCTTCTCCTCGCTGCGCATCGACGAGCAGCAGCTGGCGCTGGGTAAGCTGGCCCTGTTGTCCTGCCACGCCGTGCTGCCGGACGGGACGCCGTTCACGCTGCCGGCCGACGACGACCTGCCGCTGCCGCTCGACATTCCCGAGGATGCGCGCAACGTGATGGTGGTGCTGGCGCTGCCCGTGCGCCGGCCGGGCATCGCTGAGACGGGCAACAGCCCCGCGCCCGACAACTACGCCCGCTACGGCACGGTGGACCACGAGGCGTGGGACAGCAACGGCATCGACAACAGCGCGCTGATGCAAGTGGGCCGGCTGCGCCTGCGGCTGGCGCTGGAGCCGGAAGTGGCCAACGCCTACGCCTGCCTTGGCGTGGCGCGCGTGATCGAGCGCCGGCCCGACAACCGTCTGGTGCTGGACCCGGAATACTGCCCGCCATGCCTGGACTTGCGGGTGGCGGCGCGGTTGGGCGCATTCGCTGATGAGCTGGTGGGCCTGCTGCACCAACGCGGCGACGCGCTGGGCAACCGCCTGTCGCAGCCCGGCGCGGCCGGCGCGGCGGAAATCGCGGACTTCCTGCTGCTGCAACTGATCAACCGCAGCGAACCGCTGTTCGGCCATCTGGCCACGATGACGGGACTGCACCCGGAGGACTTCTTCCGCGAGGCCGTGCAACTGGCCGGGGAACTGGCCACCTTCAGTCCCGTCAACAAACGCGCGCAGCAGTATCCCGTCTACCGCCACGATCAGTTGCGCGAAAGCTTCCAGCCTGTGATCGACGATTTGCGCGAGGCGCTGTCGATGGTGCTCGACACCCACGCCGTCCCCATCCCGCTGGAGGAGCGCCAGTTCGGCATCCGCGTGGCCGTGCTGCGCGACCCGGAACTGGTGAAGTCGTCCACCTTCGTGCTGGTGGTGAATGCCCAGGTGCCGCCGGAGACCATACGTTCCACCTTCCCGCGCCAGGTCAAGATCGGGTCGGTGGAGAAGATCCGCGACCTGGTCAATCTGCAGCTGCCCGGCATTGCGCTGCGACCGCTGCCCGTGGCGCCGCGCCAGTTGCCGTTCCACGCAGGCTTCACCTATTTTGAATTGGACCGCAACAGCGAATACTGGCAGCAGCTCTCCACGTCGGCCGGATTTGCCATGCACGTGGCGGGTGAATTCCCGGGCTTGCAGATGGAGTTCTGGGCGATCCGTAAATAACGGGGCATGGCCATGGATGATGTGACTGCCGCCGCCGGGGCCCAGCTTCCCGCTACGTTCAGCACCACGGCCGGATTCTTCGGCAAGGTGGTCTCGAACGGTGATTTCGTGTCGCGCCGGCTGCCGCCGGCGCTGGTGGGCTTGTGGGATGCGTGGTTGCAGGCGGGATTGCAGGCCAGCCGCGAACAGTTGGGTACCCGCTGGCTCGACGTCTACCTGACCAGCCCCGTGTGGCGCTTTGCCCTTGCGCCCGGCGCCTGCGATGACCATGCTTGGGCCGGGGTGCTGATGCCCAGCGTGGACCGGGTGGGGCGCCATTTTCCGCTGACCATCGCGGCCGGGGCGCCCGGCGGGGCGGCCCTGCTGGACTGGCTGACCACGGGCCAGGACTGGTACGCGCAGGCCGAGGCGCTGGCCCTGTCGACGCTGCAGGAGGGCTTCGTGTTTGAGCGTTTCGACAACGCCGTGCAGGCACTGGCGCCATTACCGGACGCGCCGCTGGCCGGTCAGCTGGCCGGTGCGCAGGGGAGCGCCGCCTGGCGCCTTGATGTCGCTTCGTTTGACGCGCTGGCCGCGCTGGCGCCGCAGATCGCGGCGGCCGCATTGCGCGGCCATAGCCTGTGGTGGACGGAGGGTTCGGCGGAAGTGGCGCCTTCACTGCTGATGTGCCGGGGCTTGCCCTCGCCGGAGCAGTTTGGCGGCATGCTGGCCGGGATCTGGCCCGACCCCGTCAGCCCGTGCACTTGACCAGCAAGGCCGTGATGTTGTCGCGGCTGCCGTCACGCTTGGCCATCTCCACCAGCGCGGCGCAGCAGGCGTCCAGGTTGTCGGCGGTGGCGCTGGCCAGGATGGTTTCAATGCTGCCCGGCGCCGATTCGCCATACAGGCCGTCGCTGCACAGCAGATAGACATCGCCCGGCATCATCACCTGCGACTGCAGTTCTGGCACCAGTTCCGGCGCCGGTCCCAGCGCTTGCAGCAGCAGGTTGCGCGGCGGGAGCAGCGCCTGGGCGCCTGCGTCCAGCGCTTGTTGGTACAGGGTCTGGTCGCGCGTCAGTTGTTCCATGCGGCCCTGGCGGAAACGGTACAGGCGGCTGTCGCCGACGTGGAAGATGAACATGGGGCCATCGGGCGGCAGTTGCCACAGGCCCGTCAGGGTGGTGCCCATGCCGCTGCCGTCGGCGCGGTCGTTGGCCAGGTTGGTCTGGTACATGCGGTTGTTGGCGTATTCCACCGCATCGTGCAGCGTGATCATGGCCTTCATGGCGGCGTCGGACCAGGTCGCGTCCGGGTCGGCCAGGGCCGGATCGAACGGCGTGGCGCGGAACATGGGCACCGTGGTTTCGCTGCCCGGCGGCGTGGCCGGCGCGTTGTGGGCGGCGCGCACGAAGTTGTAGACCAGGTTGAGCGCGTCGGCGCTGGCGATCTCGCCGCCGTTGTGGCCGCCCATGCCGTCGGCCACCATCACCAGGCCCAGGTCGGGCGCGATGAAGAAATTGTCCTGGTTCGATTCGCGCACAGTGCCGATGTCGGTCAGGCCGAACGCCACGCCGAAATCGAGGTGGTGCGGCACGGATGGCGATAATTGTTTCCAGTTATCCAAGGTGTCTCCTGGCCAGAAAAAAGCGCAACCGCGAAGATGACTTTTCGCCAATGGGGAAGTATCCCATGCTAGCATGAGCCATGCATTAGTTCGATGTATATTCCCCAAAAAAAATGTGGAGTCGCATGGACCGTAGTGACGATCGTCCCCAGCCTGATGATGCCAGCGGCGATGCCGGCGGCGCCGCGCGCGAGGCCGAGCTGGCGCGCCGGGTGGTAGCGCTGGAGACGGTGGTGACGCTTGAGCGGCGGTTGCGCGAAGTCCACGCGGAGGCGGCCCGTAGCGCCCAAAGCCAGTTGGCGGCGCTGGAGGCGCAGCTGGGCGGCGGCGCAGCCCAGCCGCTGCGCGATGAGCAAGTTACCAGGCTGGCTTCCGTTGAGCCGGGAGACGATGATGCGACCCGCATCGCGCCCGCCGCGTCGATTACGCCTGCCGATGACGTGACCCACGTGCCGCACGCCGCGCCGGTCGCGCCAGCCGATGATGCCACTCGCGTCGCCACATCTGCGCCTGCCGATGACGCCACCCGCGTCGCTGCCAGTGCGCCGGGAGCAGGATCTAGCATGTCGTTGGCGGCAACGCGCAGCGTCACCGATGCTGGCGTCCCGTCCATCGCGCCCTCGGCGCCGCCGCGCAGCGTGCTGCCGGCCGCGCCGCCGCCGGCCCGCGCCGCGCCGGGCGAAGAACTGCCGCTGGCGCTCAGTCCCGGTTTCCAGCTATTCGAGTACCGCATCGACGCCGTGCTGGGGCAGGGCGGTTTTGGCATCACCTACCTGGCCACGGACGTCAACCTGAACGCCAAGGTGGCGATCAAGGAATACCTGCCCGGTGACTATGCCACGCGCGCGTCGGACCATTCCGTGTCGCCGCGCTGGGCCGAGGACAACGATTTCTACCTGAGCGGGCTGGAAAGCTTCCTGGTCGAGGCGCGCACGCTGGCCACGTTCCGCCATCCGAATATCGTGCGGGTGGCGCGCTTTTTCGAAGCCCATCGCACCGCCTACATGGTGCTCGAATACGAGCGGGGCAAGCCGCTCAAGCAGTGGTGGGAAAAGCGCAAGGCGATGCCCGAAGCGCAGTTGCTGTCATTGCTGCACCCGCTGTTCGATGGACTGGCGCTGGTGCACGAATCGGGTTATCTGCATCGCGACATCAAGCCCGATAACATCTACGTGCGTAAGGAGGACGGCAGCCTGGTGCTGCTCGACTTTGGGGCCGCGCGCCAGACGGCCGGCGGCGCGCAGGCGGCGGCCGACGTGGTCACGCCCGGCTATGCTCCGCCGGAACAGTACGAGGGCGGTCCGCAGGGGCCGTGGACCGACATCTATGCGCTGGGCGCGACGCTATACTGGATGGCCACCGGCACCAAGCCGCCGCCAGCGCCGGAACGCCAGCACGGGGTCGCGCACTACGTGCCCGCGCGCGAGGCGGCTGCGGGCCGCTACAGCGACGCCTTCCTGGCGGCGATCGACCAGGCGCTGATGCTCGATCCCGCGCAGCGCCCGCAAACGGTGGCCGACTTCGCTCATGGCCTGTTCTCGGCCCACGCCGGCAGCCTGGGATTGCAGGATGCGCTGCGGGTGGGGGAGCTGGAGGCGCAGCGGCGCCTGTCCAAAGGCATGCGCAGGCTGGGCCGCGCCGTGTGGCGGCCCGCTTCCTGGCCGCTGGGCGTGAAGCTGACGCTGGCGCTGGTGCTGGCCGCGCTGCTGCCGATGACCATCACGGCCTATTACAACCTTCGGGCCAGCGTGGCCACGGTGTCGGCCAGCGAATTGCGCAACCTGGAAAGCCTGGCCCGGAGCACGGCCGGGCGGGTGGCGCAACTGCTGGGCGACAGCCGCCATCTCGCCGCCTACCTGTCCACCGATCCCGTCTTCATCCAGTACCTGCGGGCACCTGCGGCGGCGGGGCGCGACGCCGTGCACGCGCGGCTGGTCAGCGTGGTCAAATCCAATCCCGACGTGCACCTGATGTTCCTCATGAATGCGAAGGGCGACGCGCTGGTGTCCAGCGAGCCCGGTGTGGCGGGCCTCAACTTCAAGTTCCGCGAGTACTTCCAGCAGGCGATGCGGGGCCATCCCTTCATGACGGGCGTGATCGTGGGCTCCACGGAAGGCAAACCCGGCGTCTACTATGCCTATCCCGTGTTCGACGCGCGTCATGCCGTGATCGGCGTGGTCGTGTTGCGTATCAAGGGCTCGACCATCGCGACCATCCTGGATCAGGTGCGGGCCAAGAGCTCGCGGCAGCCGCTCATGATCGACGGCGACGGGGTGCTGGTGCAGTATCACGACGACCGCATGCTGTACCGCAGCCTGATGCCGCTGTCCGGCGAGACGCTGGGACGCATCGTGGCCGACCAGCGGTTCCGGCGCCAGCGCATCGAGAGCCTCGACATGCCGACGCTGGCGCATGCCATGGTCGGCACGCGTAACACTGGCAGCATCCGCTACCATTCCACGCTGACGGGCGTGGATGAATACGCCGGCTACGCTCCCGTGGCCGGGCATGACTGGGTGGTGGGCGTGACGGAATCGCGCGCCCGTTTCGAAGCGCCGTTGCGGCACCTGTTCGACAATGTGCTCTACAGCGTGGCCGTGGTGGGACTGGTGTTCCTGTTGCTGGCGCTGTGGTTCGCGCGCGGCATCGTGCGCCCGGTGAAGCGCTTGACGGCTGCCGCCAATGCGCTCAAGGAAGGCGATTATGAACGTGCCAATATCCAGGTCAAGGTGACGGCGGATGACGAGATCGGCCAGTTGGCCCGTACCTTCAACGTGATGATCGATGTGCTGCGCCAACGTGAGCGTGAGCAGCGGCGCGGGGGACTGGGGCGTCGTCGCAACCAGTGAACGTCAAGCCGACATCAGGCGAACATCAGGCGATGGGCTGTGCTTCGCCATAGCTGATATGCCAGGCCTTGGCGGCGTCTTGCTGGCAACCGTAGCCGCGCAGGCCGCCGGCCAGGGCCGACTGGTGGCCGGCGTGGTCTGCGGCCGGCACCTGGCGCGTCAGCCGCCATTCCTTTTGTGGCCGCAGCAGGTCGCGCGCCATCAGCAGCCGGGGCAGGCCGCCATAGACGGTGGCGTAACCGTGCACCGCATAGCCTTGCAGCAGCAGGCCGCGCAGGCTGCGCATGTTTTCCGGCGCCACGGTGGCCAACACCAGTGTGCGGCCCAGCGACCGTGCCAGTTCGCCGCGCGCGTCGATGGCGGCCTGGTGCAGGTTGTGGCCGCGCCACGGTGGCAGCGAGGCCGCGCCATCCAGCACGCAGGCGCGCGCGCGGTCGGCCGGCGCCAGCGCAAGCAGCTCCGCCAGGTGCGCGACCGTCTCGGACCGCATTCCCAGCACGCCATAGGCCACCAGCTGGTCGCCGATGAAGCAGCCCAGTATCCGGCCCAGTGCCTGGATGTGCTGCTCAAAATGGCCCGGCTGGTCCGGCCGCACCATGCCGACCGGCGTGGCAGCGAACACCTGGGCGTGCAGTGCCCAGGCGATGCGGGCCTCCTCCTGGCGCAATGGCCGCCAGCGGAACGGGCTGTCTTGGTTCATCGCAGCAGCTCCCCGTAGTTGATGACCTTCAGCGGCGGGTACAACTGGAGCTGGTCGGCCACCGCCATATTGACGAGGTAGGAAAAGCGGGCCAGCGTTTCGATCGGAATGGCGGCCGGCGCCATGTGGTGCACAAGGATCTGCGCCGCCTTGTGGGCGGTCAGCCGTCCCACGCTGTCGTAGCCCGATACCAGTCCGAACAAGGCTTTGCCATCGCGCAGATAGACTTCCGTGGCGGCGAAGGTCGGCAGGCGATGGGCCAGCGCGGCGGCCGTCAGCGCCTTGCGGTTGGCGGCCAGGAAGCTGTCCGGGCCGATGTAGAGTAGCTGCGTGCCGGTGCGGGCAAGGCCGGCCACCAATTCGGGCAGCGCGACCGCGTCGGGCTGGCCCTTGGCGTCCAGCGGTACTGGCTTCTCGAGCAGCCGCAGGCCGTTGGCGGCGGCCATGGCGCGCCACTCGGCCACGTTCTGCACCGAATTGGGTTCGGCCGGATTGTAGATCACGGCGATCCGCTCAAAGCGGCGGTAGGCGCGGATGGCGCTCAGTTGCTGCTGCAAGGGCACCACGTGGCAGGCCCCTGTCAGGTTGCGGCCCGACGAGGCGAGCGAGGTGACCAGCCCCGAACCGAGCGGGGAGGCCACCATCGTGAACACGACGGGAATATCCGTCACGTGGACGGCGGGATCGACGGCGCCGGCCCGTCCGGCTACGGCCAAGGTGATGGGCGTGCCCCAGGTGTAGATCAGGTCCGCGTGCAGCGTGCGGGCTTCGGCCACCAGCTGCGGCACCTTGCCGATATCCTGGGCCACGTCGCGCACGACCAGTTCTACGTCGATATCGTTGACCGCGAAGTAGTCGCGGAAGCCTTGTTCGACGGCACTCTGGCCCCGGTAGAGCATCATGTAGATGCGGTACGGGCGCGGCTTGGCCCGTAGCACCGGGCAGGCCAGCCAGGCGCCGGCGGCGCAGGTGACGTGGGCGGCGCGTAACAAGGCGCGCCGGCGCGGCGGCGTAACAGCCATGCCAGCCATGTTAGCCGTGTCAGTCATGTTAGCCATGGTAGCGATGGGCGGGGCGTTGGTCATGGCTGGCCCGCCATGCCACGTGCGCGCCTGCGCCCACGCCGGGCTGGCCATAGCGTGGCCGCGAATAGCAGCGACGATACCAGTCCCGCCACGCCCAGTATCAGCATGGCGCCGGCCGCGCCGTGGCGGGCCACCAGAGCGCCCGTGACCACAGGGCCGGCGGCGGCGCCCAGGCGCTCGATCAGGCGAAATACGCCCATGACAGGACCGCTGCCCACCTCCAGCGTTTCCTGGCGGGTGGCGCGGGCCACCAGCACAAGTTGCGCGGAGATGCTCATGGCCTGACCTATGCCCAGTCCTGCGATGCCCAGCAAGACCAGTGGCGGGCTGGCACCGCGCAGGACGGGAAGCATCGCCACTGCCGTCAGCAGGCCGCCGCCGGCGACCATGGCGCCGTAGGCATCGCGGCGGTCGGCCACGTGGGCGAACAGGGGCGCCAGCAGCAGACAGCACAGGCCATATAACATCGTGTAGCGCCCGATCTCGGACTTGGACAGTCCGAGTCCGTTCAGCAGCATGGGGACGAGGAAGATCAGGAAGCCGGAATAGAGGAATTTCGCCGGAATGCCGGACAAGACGGTGAGCGCGACAAAGCGCCGGTTGTGGGCCAGCCTGAGTAAGGGGGCCCGTTGCGGGCCCCGGGGCGCCGCGTTGCCGTTGTCGAGCACCGCGCCGGCGATGCAGGCGGCGATCATGGCGATCCCGGCGCCAAGCGCAAACACGGTCCGGTAGCCCAGCCGGTCGGCCAGGATGCCACCCACGGCCGGCGCGCAGATTTCGGCCACCATGATGGCGCCCACGAACAGCGCCATGCCCCGGCCCTGGTTCGCGCTGTCGGTGCTGTCGAACACATAGCCCTGGCAGGCCATGAACATGAGCGCGTAGCCGGCGCCGGTAATGGCGCGCGCCGCCAGCAGCACCCAGTATTGCGGCACCAGCGCGGTGGCGATCAGTCCCCCGATCACCAGCAAGGCGCCGCTCAGGTAGCCGCTGCGCCGCCCCGCGTGGTCCGACCAGCGGCCCGCAGCGGGCATGCTCAACGCGACGGCGAGCAGGAAAGCCGTCACCGGCAGGCTGGCGCGCAGTCCTTCCGGCAGCGCCGTGGCCCCCATCGGCAGCGTGGCCGCATAGACGGGCAGGAAGGGCCGCGACAGCATTTCCGCGAACATGAACAGGAAGCTGAGCACCCGCACCAGCACGATGCGTTGCTGCGCCAGTTCGCTGTCGCCGCTGGCGTCGCCGAACGCATATTCGCGCCGCAGCTCGCCCAGCATCCCGGTCTGGTGCACATTACCGGCCAGCGCCACCAGACGCTCATAGCCCTGGTTGACGGCGGCTGCGATTGCGCCCAGCCGCTGGGCCAGCGGTTCGCTGCCTTCGCGCAGGGGCGCGCGGCGGAAGTCGCCGTCCGCCAGCCGCGTCATCATGGCGGCGATCTGGCGCATGGGCGCCGTGAAGTTGAGTGTGACGACGAACCACAGCACCTCGAACGCGATCAGCAGGCTGGCCAGCAGCACGATGCCGATGTCGTAGCGCAGTTCGCGCACGCGCGCGGCCAGGTAGTTGCGGTGCACGCCCACATGCAACTGGCCGACGATGGCGCCATGCAACCGTAGGGGCAATGGCTGGTCCAGGTAGCCGGCCGGCGGACCGCCATCATCGCCGCTGCTGAACAGCGTGGCGCCATCCGTGCCGCTCACGCGCAAGTAGGCCAGGTCGGGGTTTTGTTTGAGGACGTCGGCAAAATATTCAGGCACGCCCACCAGCCGGGGCAGCGGGATGCCATAACCGAGCGCCCGTTCCAGCCTGGCCGCCAGCGACAGCGCAGCCGTGTGGGCCTTGTTGCCGAGTTCCGGCAGAAGGCGGTCCTCGGCCCGGGTCCAGGCGTAGTAGGACATGGCCAGCTGGGTCGCCAGCAGCAGCGCCAGTGCGAAAGCGAACAGCTGGCGTACCGGCCGCGTGGTCAGGCGCTGGTCCGGCGTCGTGGCGGTCATGGTCGCTCCCGTTGCAGGCTGGCTTCCCGCATGGCGCGCGTGGCCTGTTCCAGCTCGCGCAGCGCGTGGTCGGCGCGCTCGCGCGCGCGGCCGGCCAGGATGGCGGCTTCCGGGTCCGGGTGGGGCGGCGGCGGCTTGCGGTCGAGCGTGGAGGCGATGGTGTCGACGGTGCGGCCGATGCGGCGCATCCAGAAACGGATCGCGGCCAGCGCCAGCAAGGCGCCGGTGGCGGCGATCCAGGCGGCCGCCCGCGCCAGCTGGTCTGCGTAGGCCGCGACCGACAACTCGTCGGCCTGGCGCGCGTAGCGTAGCTCGATGGCGCCCATGGCTACACCCAGGTTGTTGGACAGGGCCGCACGCAGCGGCGCGCCATGGGCAGGGTCGCCGGTGCTGAACACGGGGGCGCCGTCTGCATCCAGCACGCGGATGCCGACGATGGCGCCGTCCTGGCGCGCTTCCCGTTCGATGGCTGCCTGCGCGTTGCCCAGGCTCTTGAGGGGCAGGCCCAGATCCAGGCCCGTTTCGAGGTTGTCGCGCAGGTCGTCGAGGATCAGGTGCAGGCGAGACTGCTCCAGTTCATTGAGCGTGCGATCGAGCTTGCCCACGCTCAGATAGGCGTTCAGCGCGATGGCCAGCACGCCGATCAGGATGATGGGCGCGCTGATGGTGACGCTGAGCCGAGACATCGCCATATCGCACCCGGAGGATGTTTGATGTGCAAGAATTGTAGCATCGAAACTACCCGGTGCGGCGGCTGCGGCAGGCCCATGGGTGTTGAGCCGCCGCAACAATTGTCCCTGCTATTCGTAGGCCGGCAGCCGCTTCTGCTCCAGCGGCGTAAATCCCGCGTCGCGCAGTTGCTGCAGCTCGGCCGCGCTGGGCGGCGTGGCGCGCGCCTGCAACTGGTGGCGCTGCTGCTGGTATTCGGCGATGCGGCGCTGCCAGTCGGCCTGCTCGCGGTCGAGATCCGCCAGCCGGTCGGCGGCGGCCGGCGACAGCGTGGCCGCGCGCAGCTGGTAGATATCGTTGTCGCCTGCACCTTGCGCGCGGCGCCGCTGTACTTCATCTTCGAGCCGTAGCACGCGGGTGGGCGCCTCGCGTTCCTCGCGCAGCGCGGGGGGCAATTTGGCGTCCAGCGCGGCCAGCTTCTGCTGGCGCTGGGCCGGCGTGAGCGTGGTGTCGGCGTTCACTTCCATGCGGGCGATGGCGTCCGTGTCATAGGCGTCACTGTCGCCAAACAGGCCGTCGATCTCCTTCTGGCTGAAGTAGCGGTGGCGCAGCTGCTGCACGGCGTCCAGCCGGGCGCGCGCGCCATCGGTCATGCTGGCCGGCTTGGGCAAGCCCTGTTCCACCTCCACCAGCGCGCGCTTGTAATCGAGGTATTGCCCCAGCAGCCGGCGCGCTTCGGCCGCTGCCGCTGGTTTCAGGCGTCGATCGAGTTCGCGCCCGATCTCGGTGCGGATCGCGTCGAGCGTGCGTTCACCGATGCCCGCCAGGTAGTAGTCGAACAGGTGCGCCAGTTCGGCGTCGACCACCAGCTGGTCGGCTGCGTTCTGGCGCACCTCGCCGTCGGGCGTGGTGCCATCCATTGAGCGCACGAACGCAAAGTAGTCGGGGTCGGAGCGGGCTGGCTGGGCCGGCGCTTCCGGCTGGTGCAGCGTGAAGTACAGGGCGCCGGCGGCCAATGCCAGGCCACCGGCCCGCAACAGTTTTGCGCGTGCGTTCATGGCTGCTCCTTACAGGCCCAGGCCCTGCAGGCGATTGGCCTGCTGGCGGAAGATCGTGACGGGACTGGTTTCGAACAGGTTGGTGATGCCGATCATCTGGTTCACTTCGTCCAGGTGGTTCATGGCGTAGTCGTCGCGGATCACGCGGCCCAGGTGGCTGGAGCAGCTGCTGACCAGGCCATCGTTCTTGGCGCCGTTGAAGGCCAGCGACGTGAGCGCCAGCACGGGGTCGCTGATGTCGAACACGTTGGTGTAGGGCTGGGCGCCGCTCCACGAGAAGTAGTAGACGCCGTTGACCTGGTAATCGCCTTCACCGCAGGCGGTGGTGGGCACGCCTTCCGGATGGCGGCTGTTGAAGGCGGCCGTGCCGGCGGTGCTGAGCGACTGGGCGGCCGCTACGGAATCCTGGGGCAGGGTGGGGCTGCCGGACAGGAAGCTGATGAACCCGGCGACGGCGTTGGCCACCGTGTAGGTGACGTCTGGCACCGCGCCGATCAGCACGTCGGCCACGCGCGAACCCTTGTTCACGCCACCGACGCTGCTGACAGAGGCCACCAGGTCGGGCCGCACGGAGGCGACATAACGGGAGGTGGGGCCGCCGTGGCTATGGCCGATCAGGTTGACTTTGGTGGCGCCGGTGGCGGCCAGGATTTGCTGGACCTGGGTCAGCAGCTGCTCGCCGCGCACTTCCGTGCTGTTGGCCGCCGACACGGTGGTCACATAGACCTTGGCGCCGCCGCTTTGCAGGGCGGAAGCGATGCCGTAGAAGTAGTCGACCGGGCCCAGGCTGTCGAAGCCGAACAGGCCGTGCACCAGCACGATCGGGTATTTGGTCTGGGTGTAGCCGGTGGCCCACGAGGGCGCGGGCAGCGCCGTAAGCGCGATCAGCAATAGTGACAGGGTCTTCCAGAAGCGATGTTTCATGTTGTCTCCGTAAAGTTATCAAGAATGGGACGGCCGTTGCGCCGCGCACGATGCGCCATGGCGGCGGCCGTCGTACCCCGGCGGCCCGCGTTCCTTCCCGCTCTCCGGCAGGAATAAAACGAGCGCTCGCTCGGTTTTTGGACTGTAACATTGTTGTTACGTTAAGGTTTTGTGCTGGTCGAATTCGGGCGCACAAATTGGAAAATCGAGCGGGACAGTTGTTTTCCTGCGTTATAATCGTTCCCGAAATCAATCTTTGGGGTGACCTTGCCTGTCCACTTCACTTTTCAGCAGTTCCAGCGCATGACGCCACTCGATGGCGCCAATATCTGGGCCTTCCTGCTCGACCGTTATGCCGACCGCATCGGCGTCAAGCGCCGCAAGCCGGCACTGGAAAATCTGGAGAACATCTTCAACGCCACCTTCCGCCTCGCCAACGAGGTCGGATTTCGGGCCATGAACTTGCGCGACCTGTGCCGCGAGACGGGGCTGTCGATGGGGGGCTTGTACGGCTACATCAGCGGCAAGGACCAACTGGCCGAGATGATCGAGGAAGTGGTGCGCCACGCCACCCAGGAAGTGCCGCGCATGTTCGCCCATGTCGACGATCCGCTCGACCGGCTGGAGGCACTGATCCGCGCCTCCATCTTCCTGTCCGAGATTTTGCAGCCGTGGTTTTATTTCGTGTTCATGGACTCGCGCGCGCTGCCGCCGCAGCAACGGGCCATGGCCAAGGAGTCGGAGCTGTATGTGCAGGCGCTGATCGCTGGCCTCGTCGACAGCGTGGAAGGGCGCCCGGACGGCGCCGCGCCGCTGCTGGCGGCCCACTGCATGGCCATGTTCCAGGACTGGTACGTGAAGCGCTGGAAGTACCGCGCCGCCAAGGTCACGCCCGACCAGTTCGCGGAAAGCACGGTGCGTTTCGTGCGCAGCCACCTGGCGGCGCCGCGCACCGCGTGAACCGGGCCTGACGTCCAGCATTTGAATTCGTCGTACCCGCGCACGCGGGTACCCATGGAACGCGTGCCCTGTGTGATCGCCACCTAGTTGGTGGCAGGCTTCTCGGCCGGCGCCGCAGGCGCATCCAGTTCCGGCGCCGCGTCGCCCATGTCGAGCGAGTGGACGGCCGCGTCGCCCATGAACTCATCGTACAGCCATTCGCCGTTGAGCTGGGTCAGGCCAGCCGGCACCGGGCGGTCCTGTGGCGGACGCTGTTGCAGGGCCACCCGCATGTAGTCCATCCAGATCGGCATGGCCACCGTGGCGCCAAATTCACGCCCGCCCAGCGACTTGGGATCATCGAACCCCATCCACGACACGGCCACGATGCCGCCGCCATAGCCGGAGAACCAGCCGTCCATGGCGTCGCTGGTGGTACCGGTCTTGCCGGCGATATCGGGTCGGCCCAGCTTGGCGGCGGCTGCGCCGGTGCCGCTGCGCGTCACTTCGCGCAGCATGGTGTCGGTGACGAAGGCGTTGCGCACGTCGATCACGCGCGCGTTTTCCTGCAAGCCGGCGGGCGGCTTGGTTTCCGAGATCACGGCGCCGTTGCCGTCCACGATGCGCGAGATCAGGTAGGGCTCGATCTGGTAGCCGCCGTTGGCGAAGATGGCGTAGGCGCCGGCCAGTTGCAGCGGGGTGACGGCGCCCGTGCCCAGCGCCAGCGTCAGGTTCTTGGGCTGGCGGCTCAGGTCGAAGCCAAACTTGCCCAGGTAGTCGTGCGCGTAGCCCACCGTGATGTTGCGCAGGATGCGCACGGAAGCGACGTTCTTGGACTTGGCCAGCGCCGTGCGCATGGTGATCGGACCGTCGTACAGGCCGTCGTCGTTACCGGGGCGCCAGGTCTCGTTGCCGGTTTCGGCGCCGGTCAGCTCGATCGGCACGTCGTTGATGATGGTGGCCGGCGAAAAGCCTTTCTCCAGCGCTGCCGAATAGATGAAGGGCTTGATCGAGGAGCCGGGCTGGCGCCAAGCCTGCGTCACGTGGTTGAACTTCTGCAGGTTGTAGTCGAAGCCACCCACCAGCGCGTGGTAGGCGCCGGTGACGGCGTCGATCGACACGAAGGCGGCCGCCACCTGCGGCACCTGGGTAATGACCCAGGCGTTCTTCTCTCCGCGCATGATGCGCACGATGGCGCCGGGGCGCAGCTTGAAGCCATCCTTGGCGCTGGCCGCCAGGGCGGGCGCGGCCAGGCGCAGGCCGTCGCCGCTGATGGTGATCTCCTGGCCGAACGGGTCCTGCACCTTGACGGTTTTCGGGCCGGCCTCCAGCACGACGGCCGGGATCAGACGGTCACTGCCAGGGCGCTTCTGCAGCGCTTCCTCGATGGCGTCGTCGCGTTCCTCGTCGCCTGCGGGCAGTTCGATGAAGGCCTCCGGACCACGGTAGCCGTGGCGCTGGTCGTAGGCCAGCACGTTGCGGCGCACCGATTCGTAGGCCGCGTCCTGGTCAGCCTTGAGGATGGTGGTGTAGACGCTGATACCCTTGTTGTACGAGTCATCCTTGAACTTGGCGTACACCACCTGGCGTGCCAGTTCGGCCACGTATTCGGCGTGGGTGTCGAATTCCTGGCCGCGGTTGTTGACGCGCAGCGGTTCGTGCAGGGCTTTCTGGTACTGGTCTTCCGTGATGTAATCGAGTTCACGCATGCGCTTGAGCACCACGTGCTGGCGCTGCTTGGCGCGCTTGGGATTGACCGCCGGGTTGTGGTGGGCCGGGTTCTTGGGCAGGCCGGCCAGCATGGCCATCTCCGCGATGCTCAGGTTCTTCAGCGGTTTGCCATAGTAGACCTGGGCCGCGCTGCCAAAGCCGAACGAGCGCTGGCCCAGGTAGATCTGGTTCATGTACAGTTCCAGGATCTGGTCCTTGCTGAGCGCCGCCTCGATTTTATATGCCAGCATGACTTCGTTGAGCTTGCGGGCGATGACCTTGTCGCGGGTGAGGAAGAAGTTGCGCGCCACCTGCATGGTGATGGTGGAGCCGCCCTGGCGGAAGCTGCCGCCCAGGTTGGAGCGGGCCGCGCCCAAGGCGCGCAGCCAGTCGATGCCGCCATGTTCGTAGAAGCGCGTATCCTCGATGGCGAGGAGGGCCTTCTTCATCATCTCCGGCATCTCCTTGATGGGGATGAAGTCGCGGTGTTCCTCGCCGAATTCGCCGATCAGCACCTTGTCGGCCGTGTAGATGCGCAGCGGGATCTTGGGACGGTAGTCCGTGATCACGTCCAGCGACGGCAGGTTGGGCGCGATGACCAGCAGCAGGTAGGCCACCAGCAGGCCGGCGGCGATCATGCCAGCCAGCACGATGGCGATCAGACCGCGCACGACGTTACGGCGCTTGAACAAGGGGGATGCGGCAGGTTGGGAGGCACTCAAGACAGAATTCTCGTGGTTGCGAAGTGGGGGGAATTATAGACCAATCGCCCCGCCGCGCTGCGTCCCGCCGCGTCGTGCCGCGCCACGATACTGGCGGTGGCGTGTGGGAAGTCCTTATAATGGACCCGACGCCGCCTCTCCGGCGGCTTGGGCGGCGATCGGCCTGGCGGGAATTCTATGACAGAACCGCAGCATACGATAGATTGCGACATCCTCGTGGTGGGCGGCGGCATCAATGGCGCCGGCATCGCGCGCGACGCGACCGGGCGCGGGTTGTCGGTCGTCCTGTGCGAAAAGGACGACCTGGCCGCGCATACGTCGTCGGCCTCCACCAAGCTGATACACGGCGGGCTGCGCTACCTGGAATTTTATGAATTTGGCCTGGTGCGCAAGGCGCTGCTGGAGCGCGAAGTGCTGCTGCGCAGCGCCCCGCACATCATGCGGCCCTTGCGTTTCGTGATGCCGCACGTGCAGGGCCAGCGTCCGGCGTGGATGATACGGGCCGGCCTGCTGCTGTACGACAGCCTGGCCCGGCGCGAACTGCTGCCCGCGTCATCCGCGATTTCGCTGCGCTGCCATCCGGCCGGCCAGCCGCTGAAGCCCGTGCTGACGCGCGGCTTCGTCTATTCCGACGGCTGGGTGGACGACGCGCGGCTGGTGGTGCTGAATGCGCTCGACGCGTGCGAACGCGGCGCCACTATCCTCACCCGCACCACCTGCCTGTCGGCCCGGCGCGAGGGCGATCGTTGGCAGGCCTTGCTGGACAAGGTGGATTGCGGGCGTATCCGCGTCAACGCCCGCTATCTGGTCAACGCGGCCGGGCCGTGGACGACGGCCTTCCTGCAAGCGGCGGCGCCCCAGGCGCAGGCGCGCCAGCTGCGGCTGATCAAGGGCAGCCATATCGTCGTGCCACGCCTGTTCGCGCACGGCTACGCCTACATCTTCCAGCACCCGGACGGGCGCATCGTGTTCGCCATCCCCTACGAACAGGACTACACGCTGATCGGCACCACGGACCTCGATTATCAGGGCGACCCGGGCCAGGTTGCCATCACGTCCGATGAAATCAGCTACCTATGTGAACTGGTCAGCCAGTATTTCACCGTGCCCGTGACGCCGGCGGACGTGGTGTGGAGCTATGCGGGCGTGCGCCCACTGGTGGAGGATGAGGCGGCCGACGCCAGGGCTGTCACCCGTGACTACCGGCTGGAGGTGGAGCAGGGCGGCGCCCCGCTGCTGAGCGTCTTCGGCGGCAAGATCACCACCTTTCGCAAGCTGGCCGAGGAAGCGGTGGACCTGATCGCGAAATCCCTCGACAACCGGCAGGGCGGCTGGACAGCGGGCGCTTGCCTGCCAGGTGGTGACCTGTTCGGCGCCGTGCCGCAGAACCGTTCCGTGCTCGAATTTGCTGGCTGGCTGCGCGAGCAGCAACTGCGCTACGGCTGGCTGCCTACGTCCCTGGTGGCCCGCTACGCCCACGCCTACGGCACGCGAATGCATACGCTGCTGGCGGGGCGCGAGGCGCCCGGCGCCATGGGCGAAGAAATCGTCGCCGGCCTGTACGCGGCGGAAGTGGACTACCTGCGCCGTTACGAATGGGCGCGCAGCGCGCAGGACATCCTGTGGCGGCGTTCCAAGCTGGGTCTGCACCTGCCGCCCGGCGCGGCGGCGCGCTTGCAAGCGTGGCTCGATGCCCATCCGTTGCGCAAGTCCTGAGGCCTGCTGCCGAACGAAAGCGCAAACGAAAACGCAAACGCAAACGGCGGCCCGCAGGCCGCCGTTGTCATGGTCAAGCCGCCGTGCGGCTTACTTTACGCCATGCATCAGCTTGTTGATCAGCGGTGCGATCAGGAACAGCAGGATGCCGCCTGCCATCAGCGAGTAGAAGCCCAGCGTGTAGCCTTCCAGCGCCGACGTCACCGACATGCCTTTTTCGCCGCTCACGAAGCTGGCGAAGATGCCCGACAGGTTGTTGCCGATGCCGGTGGAGAGGAACCAGCCGCCCATGCCCAGGCCCACCAGGCGGGTCGGGGCCAGCTTGGTCACCATCGACAGGCCGATCGGCGACAGGCACAGTTCACCGACGGACTGGATCACGTACACCATGAACAGGGTCCAGAACGGGATCTTGTTGTGCACGTCGACCAGGGACGACAGCGCAAACATCAGCAGGCCGAACGCCAGGCCGTTAAACACCAGGCCCAGGCCGAACTTGCGCGGGATGGACGGGTTGACGTTCTTGCGGCCCATGGCAACCCAGATGAAGGCAATGATCGGCGCCAGAGCGATGATGGCGATCGAGTTTACGCTCTGGAAGTAGGCGTTCGGGAACTCCCAGCCGAACATGATGCGGTCGACGATCTTATCGGCCAGGAAGGTGAACGAGCTGCCTGCTTGTTCGAAGAACATCCAGAACATGATGTTGAAGAAGAAGATCACCAGCATGGCGATCACCTTGTCGCGCGCCACCTTGCCGTTGCGGATACCTTCGATCATCAGCATCACGGACAGGATGATGAACAGCACCGACAGCACGCCCTGCAGGTTGTTGGCGCCCACGGCCAGCAGCATGTAGACGACAGGGATCACGCACAGCGAGCCCAGTACCACCCACAGCATGCGCTTGGGGTCCTGCATCTGCGCTTCGGGAGCGCCGATGCCTTTCAGGCCGCGGCGGCCGATGCTGAACCAGAACAGGCTGATGAGCATGCCCACGCCGGCCGAGATGAACACCACCTTGTAGGCCGGCATGCCGCCGGTGCCGAAGATTTTGGTGGCCAGGAATTCCGTCAGCACGGGGGCGATCAGCGCGCCCGAGTTGATGCCCATGTAGAAAATGGTGAAGCCCGAATCGCGGCGCTCGTCGCCCAGCGAGTACAGCTTGCCCACCATGGTCGAGATGTTCGGCTTGAACATGCCGTTGCCGACGATGATGGTGGCCAGGCCCAGTTTGAAGATATTCGGATCGGGCAGCGCGATCATGAACAGGCCGGCGGACATGAAGGCCGCACCAACGAGGATGGAGCGCTGGTAGCCCAGCACGCGGTCGGCCACGTAGCCGCCGAACAGGGCGCCCGCGTACACGAGCGCGAGGTAGGAACCGTAGGTCAGGTTGGCGAACTGTTCGCCGGCGGCGTCGCCGTGGTAGAACTGGGCGACGATGTAGAGCACCAGGGCCCAGCGTATGCCGTAGAAGGCGAAACGCTCCCAGAACTCGGTCATGAACAACATCCAAAGCGGAGCGGGATGTCCCATGATCTGTTTGAACTCGGGGACAGCGACTTCCTGGTTAGCTTGGGTAGCACCGCTCATGCGGTTTCTCCTAAAGTTTATTATGGTCGATAAAAATGGGTGGAGCACCGCACCCTGGCTGGATAAGCTTGGGGGCACAATGAACCACGCCGGTCTTCCGGGTGCGGCATTTTAATCTACAAATCAGTCCAGGGGCATGTTTTGGGACGCCGTCTGCAAAATTGTAGCGTTTGTGCTAATAATGGGCGAGCAGCGCCGCAGGGGACGCGCCCTGCAATCTCCGGCCCCAAATGCGCTCAGTTGTCGTATATTGGCATTGCAAGCCATCACGTTGCAGCGAATCTGAATAAGGATTTTTGTACCATGGAACATGACGTTGTCGATACCCTGATCGCGCCCGAAGGACAGCTGGAAGTTTTGTCCAAGGCCGAAGTCAACAAGCTGCTCGACACCAGCCAGGGCGGCCTCTATAACATCTTCCGCAATTGCGCGCTGGCCGTGCTCAATTGCGGCAGCACGATCGACGATGGAAAGGAACTGCTGGAACGCTACAAGTCGTTCGACATCAGCATCATTCAGCGCGAGCGCGGCATCAAGCTCGATATCAAGGGCGCGCCGGGGATCGCTTTCGTGGACGGCAAAATGGTCAAGGGCATCCACGAGCACCTGTTCGCGGTGCTGCGCGATATTATCTTTGTCAGCAATGAGGTGACGGACAATCCCGAATTTGACCTGGAGAGCACGGAGGGCATCACCGACGCCGTGTTCCACATCCTGCGCAACGCGGGCATCCTCAAGCCGCAGATCAATCCCAACCTGGTGGTGTGCTGGGGTGGCCACTCGATCAACCGCGCGGAATACAACTACTCGAAAGAGGTCGGTTATCAGATGGGCCTGCGCGGCCTTGATATCTGCACCGGCTGCGGACCGGGTGCGATGAAGGGGCCGATGAAGGGCGCCACCATCGGCCACGCCAAGCAGCGCATGGACACGGGCCGCTACCTCGGCATCTCGGAGCCGGGCATCATCGCCGCCGAGTCGCCCAACCCCATCGTCAACGCGCTGGTGATCATGCCGGACATCGAGAAGCGCCTGGAAGCGTTCGTGCGCACGGGCCACGGCATCGTCGTGTTCCCCGGCGGCGCCGGTACGGCCGAGGAAATCCTCTACATCCTGGGCATCCTGCTCCACCCGGACAACGCGGAGATCCCGTTCCCGCTGGTGTTCACGGGGCCGGAAACGTCGCGCGAGTACTTCGTGCAGATCAACCAGTTCATCCACGACACGCTGGGCCCGGAGGCGCAGCAGCGCTACAAGATCATCATCGACGATCCGGAACTGGTGGCGCGCGAGATGCAGGCCGGGATCAAGCAGGTGCGCGAGTTCCGCAAGTCGCGCAGCGACGCCTACTATTACAACTGGCTGCTGAAGATCGACCACGAGTTCCAGAAGCCGTTCGCGCCCACGCACGAGAACATGCGCAACCTGAGCCTGCACAAGAACCAGGAAGTGCACCTGCTGGCGGCCAACCTGCGGCGCGCCTTCTCGGGTGTGGTGGCGGGCAACGTGAAGGACGAAGGCATCCGTGCGATCGAAAAGCACGGGCACTTCGAAATCCACGGCGACGCCTCCATCATGGGCCCGATGGACGCGCTGCTGGCCTCGTTCGTGGCCCAGCACCGCATGAAGCTGGCCGGCAAGCACTACACGCCGTGCTACCGTGTGATCCAGTAAGGCGTTTCGGCCCCAAGTAAAAAAGCCGTCCGGTCTCGCGACCGGGCGGCTTTTTCATGTGGCGCGAGGCAGCGCTTACTCTTCGCGGCGCAGGTGCGGGAACAGCAGCACGTCGCGGATGTTGGGCGAGTCGGTGATGATCATCATCAGACGGTCGATGCCGATGCCGCAACCACCGGCTGGCGGCATGCCGTATTCCAGCGCGCGGATGTAGTCGGCGTCGTAGAACATGGCTTCCTCGTCGCCTGCGTCCTTCGCGGCCACCTGGGCCAGGAAGCGGGCCGACTGGTCTTCCGCATCGTTCAGCTCCGAGAAGCCGTTGGCGATCTCGCGTCCCACCATGAACAGCTCGAAGCGCTCGGTGATGCCGGGGACCGTGTCCGAGGCGCGCGCCAGCGGCGACACTTCGACCGGATAGTCGATGATGTAGGTCGGCTCCCACAGCTGCGCTTCAGCCGTTTCCTCGAACAGCGCCAGTTGCAGCGCGCCCAGGCCCGAGTGGGCGTGCGGCTTGACGCCGAACTTGGCCAGTTCCGCCGTGATGAATTCGGCGTCGTGCAGCTGCTCGTTGGTGTAATGCGGCGCGTACTTGTTGATGGCGCCGACGATGGTCAGGCGGTGGAAAGGCTTGGCCAGGTCCAGCTCGCGGCCGCCGTAGGTCAGGGTGGCGGTGCCGTGGGCGTCGATGGCGGCTTGGCGGATCACCGCTTCCGTGAAGTCCATCAGCCACTTGTAGTCGGTGTAGGCCGCGTAGAACTCCATCATCGTGAATTCAGGGTTGTGACGGATCGACACGCCTTCGTTGCGGAAGTTGCGGTTGATCTCGAACACGCGGTCGAAACCGCCCACCACCAGGCGCTTCAGGTACAGCTCGGGCGCGATACGCAGGTACATTTCCATGTCCAGCGCGTTGTGGTGGGTGACGAAGGGCTTGGCCGCCGCACCGCCGGGAATGGTGTGCAGCATCGGCGTTTCCACTTCCATGAAGCCGTTCTTGTCCATGAAGCGGCGGATCGACGAGATGGCAGCCGTGCGGGCCTTGAAGGTGCGGCGCGTTTCCTCGTTCATGATCAGGTCCACGTAACGCTGGCGGTACTTGGTTTCCTGGTCGGCCAGGCCGTGGAACTTGTCGGGCAGCGGACGCAGCGACTTGGTGATCAGGCGCAGCTCGGAGACCTTGATGGTCAGTTCATCGGTCTTGGTCTTGAACAGGGTGCCGACCACGCCCAGGATGTCGCCCAGGTCGTAGTGGTGCAGGGCGGCCATGGCCGCTTCGCCGGTCAGGTCCAGCGTGGCGTAGATCTGGATACGGCCATCGGCGCGCGGGCCCGAGGCATCCTGCAGCGTGGCGAAGGCGGCTTTCTTGCCTGCTTCGCGCTTGAGCATCATGCGGCCGGCCAGCACCACGGTGACGGGGTGTTCTTCCAGTTCCTCGCGCGACTTCTGGCCATACTGCTCGTGCAGGTCGGCCGCCTTGTGCTGCGGCTTGAAGTCGTTGGGGAAGGCGACGCCCTGTTCGCGCAGCGCGGCCAGCTTGGCGCGGCGCTCGGCGATGATCTTGTTGTCGTCCGGGGCGGCTGCTTGTTCTTGAAGATCGGTGGTCATATTGTTCTCGTAGAGGGATGTTTTTATTTAGATGGCGGTGGCCGCCGGCGCGGCGGCGAACAGTTGTTCGATATCGAGTTCGCTGAAATCGCGCGCGATGCAGATCACGTTGTCGAATTCGGCGAAGGCTTCAGCAGGCAGCGTGGTGGTCAGGGCCACGGCGCGCATGCCGGCGCGGCGTGCCGCTTCCACGCCCAGCGGCGCATCCTCGAACACGATGCTGTGGGCGGGCAGGGCGCCGCTGCGCTCGGCCGCCAGCAGGAACACGTCCGGGTTCGGTTTGCCGCGTGCCACGTCGGCCGCGCCGACGACGGCGCGGAAATGGCCGCGCAGGTCCAGCCCGTCGAGCGTGAAGGTGATGTTGTCGTTGGGCGCGGCCGTGGCGACGGCCAGCGCCACGCCGCCACGCTTGGCGTTGGCGATGAACTGGTCGAAACCACGTACGGTGGCCAGGTGCGGCGCATACAGCTCGCGGTACAGCGACTCTTTTTCAAAGTCCAGCTGCGCGCTTTCTTCCTTGGTCAGGTGCTCGCCCAGGTAGTGGCGCATGATTTCGTGCCCCTGGCGGCCGGCCGTGGCCCGGAAGAATTCGTCCGGATCGATCTGGTGGCCACGGCGTTCGAAGAAGGCCACCCACGACTTGGTGTGGAAGGCCATGTTGTCGACGATCGTGCCATCCATGTCGAAGATGAATGCGCGCTGCGGATTGCTCATACCTTAGACGCCTTGCTTGAGGGAGGCCGAGATGAACTCGTCCAGGTCGCCGTCCAGCACACCCTTGGTGTTGCCGGTCTCGAAGTTGGTGCGCAGGTCCTTGATGCGGGACTGGTCCAGCACGTAGGAGCGGATCTGGTGGCCCCAGCCCACGTCGGTCTTGGAGTCTTCCAGCTTCTGCTGCTCGCTCATGCGCTTGCGCAGTTCCTGCTCGTACAGCTTCGCCTTCAGCATTTCCATCGCTTCGGCGCGGTTGCGGTGCTGCGAGCGGTCGTTCTGGCACTGCACCACGATCCCGGTCGGCATGTGGGTCAGGCGGACGGCGGAGTCGGTCTTGTTGATGTGCTGACCACCGGCGCCCGATGCGCGGTAGGTGTCGACGCGCAGGTCGGCCGGATTGACTTCGATGTCGATCGAGTCGTCCACTTCGGGGTACACGAACAGCGACGTGAACGAGGTGTGGCGGCCGTTGGCCGAATCGAATGGCGACTTGCGCACCAGGCGGTGCACGCCCGTTTCCGTGCGCAGGTGGCCGTAGGCGTATTCGCCTTCCACCTTCAGCGTGGCGGTCTTGATGCCGGCCACCTCGCCGTCCGATTGTTCCATGATCTCCACCTTGAAGCCTTTGCGTTCGCAATAGCGCAGGTACTGGCGCAGCAGCATCGAGGCCCAGTCCTGGGCTTCCGTGCCGCCAGCGCCAGCCTGGATGTCGATGAAGCAGTTGTTGGGGTCCATCGGATTGTTGAACATCCGGCGGAATTCCATGCCTTCGATGACTTTGCGGATGTCTTCCGTGTCGCCGATGACCGCTTCCAGCGTGTCGTCGTCGTTTTCTTCCTTGGCCATGGCGAACAGGTCGTTCATGTCGGCCAGGTCGGCGTGGGCCTTGGTGAGGGCGAACACCACGGATTCCAGCGATTTTTTCTCTTTACCGAGGTCCTGGGCGCGCTTGGGGTCGTTCCAGACGGTGGGGTCTTCCAGTTCCTCGTTGACTTGCTCTAGTTTCTCCGACTTCTTATCGAAGTCAAAGATACCTCCGAAGTTCGGCTTCGCGCGTCGTGAGATCGGCGAGCAGGGCGGAGAGGGAGTTGATGCGTTCGGCTTCCATATTGGATCTTCTCTAGGCTGAAATCAAACCTTGGATTATACCCGACGCAGGGGTGTTCCGGGCCATTCGCATGGCACGGCGGGTAGACCGGCGCCCCGGGCGGGCGTATCATGCGGCCGATATTGCGAAAATCATACGACTGAGCCGCCCATGCATGCCGTTTCCCCCCTGTCCGCCCTGACCCTGCCGCTGCTGCTTTGCGCCCCATTGTGCGCGCCAACGGCGCTGGCAGCGCCGCCGGCCGGCAGCGCCGCCACCCTGGCCGTGCTGGAGACGACGGACTTGCACGCGAACGTGCTCAGTTATGATTACTACAAGCTCAAGCCGGAACCGTCCATCGGCCTGGAACGCACGGCCACGCTGATCCGGCAGGCCCGTGCCGAATTCCCGAATACGCTGCTGCTCGATAACGGCGACGCGATCCAGGGCACGGCGCTGGCCGACTATCAGGCGCTGGTGGCGCCGCCGCCATGCGACCGGGCGCTGGCCATCTACCGCGCGCTCGACGCGCTGGGCGTGGAAGGCGGCGGCATCGGCAACCATGAATTCAACTACGGACTGGCCTACCTGAGCCGGGTGACGGGCAGCGCCTTCCAGGTGGACGGCGTGGACCCGGCCGCGCCCCGCTGCGCCGGTCCCCATTTCCCGCTGGTGCTGGCCAATGTGTACAGCAGCCGCACGCACCAGCCCTTGTTTGCCCCGTACCGCATCCTCGACAAGGAGGTCAGCGCCACCGGGCCGGACGGCCAGGCACTGCGCACCACGATCCGCATCGGCATCATCGGCTTTACCCCGCCGGCCATCCTGGATTGGGACAAGCGCGCGCTCGAAGGCAAGGTGTACACGGAGGGCGTGCGCGAAACGGCGCAAAAATACCTCCCCAGGATGCGGGCCGAAGGGGCCGACCTGGTGGTGGCCATCGCCCATGGCGGCATCGACGGCGCGCCGTACACGCCAGCCATGGAGAACGCCGGCCTGTATCTGGCCCAGGTGCCCGGCGTGGACGCCATGTTGATCGGCCACGCCCACCAGACCTTCCCGGATGCGGCCAGCACCGTCCCCGCCTTCAACTTGCCGGGCGTGGACAAGGTGCGCGGCACCGTGTTCGGCGTGCCGACCGTGATGGCCAGCCTGTGGGGCAAGCACCTGGGTGTGATCGGCCTGCACCTGCGCTACGACGGCCAGCGCTGGCTGGTGGACAAGGAACGCACCACGGTGGAGGCGCGCCCCATCCAGAATGCCGACCGCAGTGTCGTGGCGGCCGATCCGTCCATTGCGCCGCTGGTGGCGGACGAACACGCGGCCACCATCGCCTATGTGCAGGCGCCGCTGGGGCAAAGCGCGTTCCGCATGGCCAGCTATTTCGCCGACGTGGGAGATCCCAGCGCGATCGAACTGGTGAATCTGGCCCAGGCGGACTACGTGCGCCGTTACGTGCAGGCCAACTTGCCGGCGTACGCGGGGCTGCCCGTGTTGTCGATGGCGTCGCCGTTCAAGACCGGCGCAGCGGGGCCGGGCGACTACACGGACGTGAAGCCCGGCCCGGTGGCGCTCAATAACGCGGCGGACCTGTACCTATATCCGAACGCCCTGTACGCCGTGAAGGTCACGGGTGCGGAACTGCGCGCGTGGCTGGAAAAGGCGGCGGGCCGCTTCCGCCGCATCGATCCGGCCGCGAGCGGGGCGCAGGAACTGGTCTCCACGGCCTTCGCCGGCTTCAATTTCGACATGCTCACCGATCCTGATGTGCGCTATGAAATCGACATCACGCGGCCTTTGGGCCAGCGTATCGTCGATTTGCGCCATCGGGGCGCGCCGGTGTCGGCAGCGCAGTCGTTCGTGGTGGCCACCAACAGCTTCCGGGCCAACGGCGGCGGCGCTTTCCCCGGCCTTGACGGCAGCAAGACCGTGCTGGCCGCGCCGGACGCCAGCCGTGATGTGCTGATCGCCTACATCCGCGCCGCCCGGCAGTTGACCCGAAGCGCCCATGGCGGCGCCCGCAGCTGGCGGTTCGCGCCCGTGCAGCACGCCGGACCGGTCGTGTTTCACGCGCCGCCTGGCTTGGAAGGGCTGGCGCAGGATGCAGGCTTGAGCAACGTGCGCCAGTTGCAGCCCGACGATGGCAGCGGCAAGGGCTTCGCCCTCTACGGCATCGACTTGTCCCACTGACCGTTGGCGTGTGCTGCCGGCCGGTTCAGCATCTTCTTGCAGGCCTCGAACCACAGCGTACTGACCAACGCGGTCGCCATCGCTGCGGCGACCAGCGGCGCCGGCGGCAGGTCGAAACCGAACAGGGCGCGCACGCTGGGGACGCCCAGCACCAGCACCAGTAGCGTCAGCGTCGCGGCGCTGCTCCAGCGGTAAGCGTGGTTGACAGCGCCGGCGCGGGTCCAGCTCAAGCCGCTCCAGGTGCGGTTGGCGAAGATGAGTCCAAGATTGGAGAAGACCAGGGCGATGAAGGTGAGCGCCCGTTCCTGCGCGCCATCGATGCCGGTGGCGCGCAATGCCAGCGATTGCGCCAGCAGGATGGCGAGCAGGCCGCTGCCCTGCACCAGTCCCCGCACCAAGACCTCGCGGTCAAACAGGCGCGCATTGGCCGGGCGCGGCGGCGCCGTCATGGCGTGGGATTCGATCGCTTCCGCTTCGAACACGACCGAGCAGGCCGGGTCGATGATCAGTTGCAGGAACAGGATATGCACCGGCATCAGCAGCGCCGGCCAGCCGAACAGCACAGGGAAGAACGACAGGCCGACGATGGGCACGTGCACGGCCACGATGAAGGCGATCGCCTTGCGCAGGTTGGCGAACACACGTCGTCCGTGGCGCACGGCCGTGACCAGTGAGGCGAAATCGTCGTTCAGCAGCACCAGCGCTGCCGCTTCGCGCGCCACGTCCGTGCCGCGCACGCCCATGGCCACGCCGATGTCGG
This sequence comes from Rugamonas brunnea, assembly GCF_014042345.1. Classification (GTDB taxonomy): domain Bacteria; phylum Pseudomonadota; class Gammaproteobacteria; order Burkholderiales; family Burkholderiaceae_D; genus Rugamonas; species Rugamonas brunnea. The sequence continues at coordinate 219,023 of NZ_JACEZT010000009.1, read as the reverse complement.
CCGCTTTCAGGGCCGGGGCGTCGTTCACGCCATCGCCCGTCATCGCCACCACCTCGCCGCGCGCGCGGAAGGCTTGCACCAGCCGCAGCTTCTGGGCCGGTTGCACGCGGCAGAAGATGTGGGTGTCGGCCAGGCGCGCGTTCAGCGCCGCGTCGTCCATCGCTTCCAGTTCGGTGCCGGTGATGGGGGCGCCATCGGCCGTCAAACCGGCTTGCCTTGCGATGGAGCGGGCCGTGGACGGATGGTCGCCGGTGATCATCACCACCTGCATGCCGGCGCGGCGGCATTGCGCGATCGCTTCGGGCACATCGGCCCGCACCGGGTCTTCCAGCGCTACCAGTCCCAGGAATTCGAAGTCGAAATCGTGCTGCTTGTCGGGCAGGCCGGTGGCGGCGGCCGGGGTTGCCGGGTTGGCAACGGGGTTGGCGAATTCTGCGCGCGCCACGCCCAGCACCCGCAGGCCTTCGTTGGCCATGGCAGTGACCTGGCGCGCGATGTCGGCGCACCGTTGCGGAGGCAGGTGGCATAAGTCCATGATCGCTTCCGGTGCGCCCTTGGCGGCGATCAGCAAGGCGCTGTGGTCGGGCGACTGCCACACGCGGGACATGGCCAGCATTTCCGGCGAGAGCGGGTAATCGTCCACCAGCGTCCAGTCGTCGTGCAGGTGTTCGGTGTTGGCCAGCAGCTGTTTGCCGGCCGCCGCGATGGCCGTCTCCATCGGGTCGAAGGCGCGCCGGTGGCTGGCCAGCACGGCGTATTCGAGCACGCCGTGCAGCTCTTCCTGTAGCGCCTCGGTCGCGTTGGCCACCGTGTCATAGCGGCCATCGTCGCACCACAGGGCGCGCAGCTGCATCCGGTTCATGGTCAGGGTGCCGGTCTTGTCCACGCACAGGACCGTGGTCGCGCCCAGCAGTTCGATGGCGGGAATGCTGCGCGCCAGCACCTTCTCGCGCGCCAGCCGCCAGGCGCCCAGGCCCAGGAAAATGGTCAGCACCACCGGCAGTTCTTCCGGCAGGATGGCCATGGCCAGCGTCAGCCCGGCCAGCAGGCCATGCAGCCAATCCCCCAGCCGCAGCCAATAGAACAGCGCCAGGCACACGGCCAGCGCCAGTCCGGCGGCGGCCACCAGCTTGACCACACGCGCCGTCTCCGCCTGCACCGGCGTGGGTTGGGCGCCGATGGCCGCCAGCGACTGGCCGATGCGCCCGAGCGCGCTGCGCGGTCCGGTCGCGATCACGCGGCCGCGCGCCGTGCCCTGCGTGACGAGCGTGCCGGAATAAGCCTGGTACGCGGCTTGGGGCGAGTCCGGTGGCGCGACGTCCGGCGGCGTGTCCGGCGCGGCCGCATATTTGGCCACGGGGACCGATTCGCCGGTCAGCATGGACTCATCGACGGTCAGGTTGGTGGCGGCCAGCAGCAACAGATCGGCCGGCACCCGGTCGCCCTCGGCGATGAGGACGATGTCGCCGCACACCAGGGTGGCGGCCGGCACTTTGGCGACCTGGCCATCGCGCATGACCATGGCGACAGGGCTGGACAGCACCCGCAGCGCTTCCAGCGAGCGTTCCGTGCGGCGCTGCTGGACGAAGGAGATGCCCATTACCACGAACACAAAGCCCAGCAGCATGAGCGCTTCGTTCTGGTCGCCCAGCAGCAGATAGATGGCGCCGCAGGCCACCAGCAGCAGGAACATCGGTTCGAACACGACGCCCAGCAGCAGGTGCAGCGCGTTGCGCGGGTGGGAGACGGGCAAGGCATTGGGGCCGTCCTGTTCCAGACGCCGCAAGGCTTCGGTACTGCTCAAATCATCCTGCATCAGGTCTTCTGGCATGTCACTGGCTGGCCGCGCGGCCGGGTGGGGGCGGGTTTAGTCTAGCACGCCGCGCGGTCAAATTCGCTGCGTAAGAATTACTTAATATGCACACCCCATGATCGCAGCCATGAGAGGTCGGGCATGGCCGGACCGGAATTGACCAAGGAGAGCAAGATGAGCGAATTGAATGGCGCCGCGACAGCGGCTTCGGATGGCAAGGTGCTGGTATGGGACGCGCCGGTGCGCGTGTTCCACTGGCTGATGGTGCTGTGCTTCGCCGGCGCCTACCTGACGGCGGAGCAGGACGGCCTGCGCCTGCTGCACGTCACGCTGGGCTACAGCATGGTGGGGCTGGTGGTGTTCCGGCTGCTGTGGGGCGTGATCGGCACGCGCCACGCGCGGTTCACCAGTTTCGTGCGCGGGCCGGGCAAGGTGCTTGAATACCTGAAGGGGCTCGCGCAGCGCAAACCCGCCCATTACGTGGGCCACAACCCGGCCGGCGCGCTGGCCATCGTGGCGATGCTGGGCCTGACGCTGGCCATCGGCGTCACCGGCTGGACCCTGTTCCAGGACCTGGGCGGCGACGCGCTGGAGGAGACCCACGAGCTGCTGGCCAACCTGATGGTGGCGCTGGTGGCGCTGCACGTGGCGGCGGTGGTGGTGAGCAGCCGCCTGCATCGCGAGAACCTGGTGGCGGCCATGGTCACCGGCCGCAAGCGCGGCACGGCGGGCGAGGCGATCCGCAGCGCGTGGCGTCCGCTGGCCGTGGTGCTGCTGGCGGCCGTGCTGGGCTTCGGTGCGGTGCAATGGTACGACGCGCCGACCGGTATCGCGGCGCTGAGCGGCAAGGGCGAGCATGCGGCCGGGCAGGTACGGCATCATGAAGGCGACGAAGACTGATCCCGGCGCCGTGCCCTTGACCTTACAACGGTGGTAAGGTACACACTGTAGGACGTGTACCGCTACCGGAGTAAGGAATGACCGCAGTCAGCATCAAGGAATTGGATCTGCCCATCTCGGGCATGACATGCGCCTCGTGCGCGGGGCGGGTGGAAAAGGCGCTGGCCGCCGCCCCCGGCGTGCGCAGCGTCTCCGTCAACCTGGCGACCGAAACGGCCCGGGTGACGGGCGAGGCGGGCCTGTCCGCCAACGCCCTGGCCGCCGTGGTGCGCAAGGCGGGCTACGACGTGCCCACCCATGAATATACCCTCGCCATCGGCGGCATGACCTGCGCGTCCTGCGCCGGGCGGGTGGAAAAGGCGCTTGCCGCCGTGCCGGGCGTGTTGTCGGCCTCGGTCAACTTGGCCACCGAGCGGGCCAGCGTGACGGTGGCCGGCGACGAGACTGACATGGCGCGCCTGGCGGCGGCCGTCACCAAGGCCGGCTACGAAGCCAGCGCCGCCGATGCGCCGGCCGGGGCGGGCGCCTCGACAGCTTCGGCCACCCCGACCACTTCGGCCGCCGCATCCCGCCAGTTGTCCGAACCGTCGCAGATCGCCATCTCCGCCGCGCTCACCCTGCCTTTGCTGGCGCCCATGGTGTTGGAGGTGTTCGGCGTCCACCTGATGCTCCCGGCCTGGTTGCAATGGGCGCTGGCCACGCCGGTCCAGTTCTGGATCGGCGCGCGCTTCTACCGCGCGGCGTGGAAGGCGCTGCTGGCGCGCACCGGCAATATGGACCTGCTGGTCGCGCTGGGCACGTCGGCCGCCTATGGATTGAGCCTGTACCTGTGGCTGACGCAGCCGGGCGGCATGATGAATCTGTACTTCGAGGCGGCGTCCGTCGTTATCACGCTGGTCCGGCTGGGCAAATGGCTGGAAGCGCGCGCCAAGCGCCAGACCACGGAGGCAATCCGCGCTCTGCAATCGCTGCGGCCCGAAACGGCGCGCGTGCGCAGCGGTACCACCTGGCGCGAGGTGCCCGCCGCCGCCCTGAAAGTGGGGGACGAAGTGCAGGTGCGGCCCGGCGAGCGCATTCCGATGGATGGCGTGATCCTGGAAGGCGGCACCCATGTGGACGAATCGATGCTGACCGGCGAGAGCCTGCCCATCAGCAAAGGCCCGGGTGAGAAGGTGATCGGCGGCGCCGTCAATGGGGAAGGGCTGTTCGTGGCCCGAACCAGTGCGGTGGGCACCGAATCGACGCTGGCGCGCATCATCCGCGCCGTGGAGGACGCGCAGGCGGCCAAGGCACCGATCCAGCGGCTGGTCGATCAGGTCAGCGCCGTGTTCGTGCCGGCCATCGTCGCCATCGCGGCGGTGACATGTATCGGCTGGTGGCTGGCGGGCGCCGGCTGGAGCACGGCCATTATCAACGCGGTGGCCGTGCTGGTGATTGCCTGTCCGTGCGCACTGGGTCTGGCCACGCCGACCGCCATCATGGCCGGCACCGGTGTCGCGGCCCGCCACGGCATCCTGATCAAGGACGCGGAAGCGCTGGAACTGCTGCACGGCGTGCAGGTGGTGGCATTCGACAAGACCGGCACGCTCACGGTGGGCCATCCGCGCCTGGCGGCCCATGTTGCGGCCGATGGCGACCATCAGCGCCTGCTGGCGCTGGCGGCGGCCGTGCAGCAAGGCAGTGAGCATCCATTGGCGCGGGCCATGCGCGACGCCGCGCAGGCCGACAACATCGCACCGCTCCCCGCGCAGGACATGAAGGCGGTGCCGGGCTACGGCGTGACGGCGGTGGTGGACGGCCAGCCACTGGCGCTTGGCAATGAGCGCATGCTGGACCAGCATGGCATCAGCGTCGCCCCCTTGCGCGAGCAGGCGCGCGCGCAGGAGCAGGGCGGGGCCACGGTGTCGTGGCTGGCCAGCATTGGTTCTTCGCCCGCGCTGATCGGCATGCTGGCTTTCGGCGACGCCGTCAAGCCGGAGAGCCGGCAGGCCGTGGAACGCCTGCATGCGCTGGGCGTGCGCACCGTCATGCTCACCGGAGACAACCAGGGCGCCGCCGACCACATTGGCCGCGAACTGGGGATAGACGAAGTGCATGCCCAGGTGCTCCCGCAGGCCAAGGGCGTCGTGATCGCGGAATTGCGCAAGGCCGGCAAGCGGGTGGCGATGGTCGGTGACGGCATCAACGACGCCCCCGCGCTGGCCTCGGCCGACGTGGGCGTGGCCATGGGCAGCGGCACCGATGTGGCCATGCAGACGGCGGGCGTGACCCTGATGCGGGGCGACCCGCGCCTGCTGGTGGACGCCATCGACATCTCGCGCCGCACCTACAGCAATATCCGCCAGAACCTGTTCTGGGCCTTCATCTTCAACCTGGTGGGTGTGCCGCTGGCCGCCTTCGGCCTGCTCAACCCGATGATCGCCGGTGCGGCGATGGCATTTTCCAGTGTATCCGTGGTGAGTAATGCGCTGCGCCTCAAGCGGTGGCGGCCAGCGCAGCACGACTGACGGTGCGCCTTATACCTCCGAAGGCGGCGGCGATACCGCATCGATCAGGATGGCGCGGAAGTCGTTCACATTGGTCAGCGTGGGGCCGCAGATGACGGAATCGCCGAGCGCCTGGAAGAAGCCGTGGCCGTCGTTGTTGGCCAGCGCGTCGCGCGGCTTGATGCCTTGCGACCAGGCCCGTTCCAGCGTGTCCGGCCCGAGCAGGGCGCCGGCGATTTCTTCCTGGCCGTCCACCCCGTCCGTGTCGCAGGCGATGGCGTGGATGGCGGGCGCGCCGTTGAGCGCGACGCCCAGCGACAGCAGGAACTCCACATTGCGCCCGCCGCGGCCGTTCCCGCGCACGGTGACCGTGGTTTCGCCGCCGGAGAGCAGCACGCAGGGCGCCGGGAACGGCTGGCCGCGCGCCGCCACCTGCCGCGCGATGCCGGCCATGACGATGCCCACGTCGCGCGCTTCGCCTTCGATGCTGTCGCCGAGGATGTAGGGTGTGACGCCGGCCGCGCGCGCCACGCCAGCCGCCGCCTCCAGCGCCATTTGCGGCGTGGCGATCATGCGGATCTCGCTGCCGGCCAGGCGCGGGTCGCCCGGCTTGACTGTTTCGCCGGCGCCGCTTTCCAGCAGGGCGACGATATGGGGCGCCACAGCGATGCCGTAGCGGCGCAGGATGGCCAGCGCGTCGGCGCAGGTGCTGCGGTCGGCGCAGGTGGGGCCACTGGCGATATCGGCCGGATCGTCGCCGGGCACGTCCGAAATCAGCAGCGTGACCACGCGCGCGGGATGGCAGGCCGCCGCCAGTCGTCCGCCCTTGATGGCGGACAGGTGGCGCCGCACGCAGTTCATTTCGGCGATGGTGGCGCCGCTCCTGAGCAGGGCGGTGTTGATGGCCTGCTTGTCGGCCAGCGTGAGGGACTCGTCGGGCAGCACCAGCAGCGACGAGCCGCCGCCGGAAATCAGGCAGATCACGAGATCGTCGGCCGTCAGCCCTTCGACCATGGCGCGGATGCGGCGCGCCGCGTCCATGCCCGCCTGGTCCGGCACCGGGTGGGCCGCCTCCACGATTTCGATGCGCTGGCACGGCACGCTGTAGCCATAGCGCGTGACCACCAGTCCTTGCAACGGACCGGACCAGTGCTGTTCCAGCGCGCGCGCCATCTCGGCCGAGGCCTTGCCGGCGCCGATCACCAGCGTGCGGCCCTTGGGCGCGGGCGGCAGGTGGGGCGGCAGGCAAAGCGCTGGCTGGGCGGCGGCAACGGCCGCGTCGAACATGCGGCGTAACAGTTGGCGGGGTGGGTTCATGGCGTTTCCTTGGCTGGACCGCCAGCGGCGGTCAATGCGCTAGTGTGCCACGGCTGTCGGGAAACGAACAAATGGACCGGGGTCAGGTCATGCAATCAGGCAGCTTGCCCGACTTCATGACCTGACCCCGTCTTAGGTCTTGCGGCTTGGGTGGCAGCGGATGTCAGGCCGCCTGGGCGCACAGTTCGGGCATCGGCCTGGCCAGCATGGCCGGTATCACCACCGGGGCGCTGTGCACGTGGCGCTGCGCGCCCACCTGGGTGTGGCGGCGCAGGTCGCGGTACAGGTCATAGGCACTGCGGGCGGGCCAGTCTTCGGGCAGGAATTCCAGCGGCAGCATGGGGTCGTTGTGGCGGCACTGGTGCCAGGCCAGGCCGACCAGCACCCGGATCACGAACGCTTGCTCCGGCGACGGCGTATGGCCGCTGCGCAGCGCCTCGCGCAATGGGGCGCACTGCTGCAGAAAGCGCTCGTAATCGGTGCGCGCGGCGCTCAAATCCCACGCTTCGCGCCCGAATTCTGCCGGCGGGCGGCCACCGGTCACCTGCCGGCCGCTGACCTTGAAGATCTCCATGTGGGCGTCTTCGCCCAGTTCCGCCAGATCGTCCTGGCCGCGCGTTTCGTGGTCCGTGGGGCGGGCCAGCACGTTGGGCGCCAGCGCGCAGTAGCCGTGATTGGCCAGGGCCTTGCGCAAGGTGGCGTAGGTGGCGGCGCCGATGCGGCCGCCGGCGTTGATCAGCAGCGTCCAGTCGCCGTCCCAGTGGCGCTCCGGTGCGGCGTTCAGGCGGCGCCAGGCGGCGCGCAGGCCGTCGACGGCCGATGGCGCGACTTCGTAGCTGGCGCGGCGGCCATGGCGGCGCGATTGCAGGCAGCCTTGCTCCGTCAGGCGGAACACACTGGTGCGCGTGGCTCGCTCGTCCAGCCCGAACGGCGCCATCAGCCGTATCAGCTCGTGCAGCCAGACCGGCTCGTCGCCGGCCAGGTCGGGGTCGCTGAAGATCAGCTTGAGCAGCGCCGTCGAGCGGGGCGCCATCTGCCGGGTGTTAACGCGGATCCAGTGTTCTAAGGTCATGATGTTCTCGTTCGGGGACAGGATGTTCAGGCCGGCGCCAAATGCTTGCCGGTTTGTGCTTGGCGTTGCAGGCGGCGGTACATGCGCATCACCTGCAGCAGGTTAAACCACAAGAACAGGCACGAGGCGCACATGGCCGCGCCGGCTGGCCGCGCCAGTTGCTGCGGCCAGTAGCAGGCGGCCAGCAACAGCAGCAGCGCCACCAGGTGCAGCGCGAACTGCAAGCGCGCGTGCCGTTCCGGGATGATCTTGTTGACGTTGGGCGCGCCGCGGCCGATCGCTTCCTGCAGGTGATACCACGTCAGAAAAGGCACGATCTTGTACAGCATGCCGTTGATGGTGGTGAGCGCGAAGCCGGCGATGAACAGCACGCCCAGCGCCAGCGGGTGGCTGGCGTCGCCGGCGGCCACGGGCAGCAGCCACAGGACCAGCGCGGCCAGCAGGCTGGCCATGGCGGTGCGCCAGAACAGCGTGGTGGGGTCGGCCTTGGGGCGCTTGCGCCGCGCCAGCAGCGCCAGCGTGATCGCCGCGAACAGGCCGTAGCCGGCCACCACCGCCGATTGGGTGACCGCATGGAACCATAGATCTTCCGGCCGTTGCAGGCTGGCGCCGATCGAGCAGACCAGCAGCAACAGGAACAGGATGGTGGTGAAGTTGCGCGTCAGCCAATGCGGATAGGGTTCCGTCACCTGGAACATGGGCACCACCTGGAAGGCCACGCCCACCACCAGCAAGCCTACCCAGCCGAACAGGCCCCACATGGCGTGGACGTCGGTCAGCACGGGCAGCGGCAGCGACAGCAATTCGGGCCAGGCCAGTGCGCCGGCCAGCAGGCCGCCCAGCATGATGGTGATGGCCAGCGCCGCCAGCGACAGGCGGATGGCGGCCACGGTGGCGGTGGCGCCGCTGGCATGCTGCTGCCACAGGCCGATGGTGCAGGCCACCAGCAACAGGCAGAGGGCCGTCAGCAGGGCGGCCAGCGCCAGTTGGAACAGGGCCGGCGCTTCCAGCCAGAATGCGCTGGCCAGCAGCAGCGTGCCCGCGCACAGCGCGATGTGGACGATGACGGCCACGGGCCGCGCGTGGGGCAAGCCCACGCCTGCCACCACGGGCAGCATTTGCAGGAGCGCACCCACCATGGTCATGCTGAGGCAACCGAGTGTGAGCAGGTGGGTGAGTGCCAGCGTGGCCGGGGTCCAGCGCGAGGCCAGCGCGGCGTCGCCCTGCCACAGCAGCAGTGCGGCGGCCAGCGCCGCGAACAGCGGCGCGCTCAGGAAATAGCGCATGGGTAGCGCCAACGGCGGATTTTGATCGAACGACAGGGCGCGTTGCATGGTGTCGGTGGTGCGCAGTAGCGGAGAGTCAGTCGGTTCAGCCGGCCTGCTGCGGATCCCAGATCAGCAGTTCGAAACGGTAGTCGGGACGGGTCGAGATGCTGTGGGCGTAACCGTTACGCTCCAGTACCCGGTACAGCGGGTGCGGTTCGCGGTCGATCAGCACGCGCAGGCGCTGGCGGCCCTCCAGCCGGTCCAGTGCTTCCAGTATCAGGACCATCGGTTCGGGCGGTTCGAGGCCGCCCACGTCCAGGTCCTGGTCGATCCATTCCACGTCGGCGTTGCTCATGGTAGTGCTCCTTGTTCGGCGGCGGCCTCGAAGGCGCGCATCTGTTCCAGCAGCTGGGGCAGTTGGCCGTCCAGGAATCGGTCGGCCATCGGGTAGAGGATGCCTTCCTCTTTGAGGTTGTGTTGGCGCATCAGCATGCGCAGCGTGTCGGCATGGTTGAAGAACTCCTCGCCGTCCTGGGCCACGATGGCGTCGGCCATGCCCTGCACCAGGTCGCGCATGTGGGCGTGCTCGCCGCGCATCACGGCGGTGGGGCCGCCGCTGTGGCCCATGGCCTGCTCCAGTGCGGGGAACATCAGTTGCTCCTCCATGCCCAGATGGTGCTCCAGCATGCCCCGGAAGGTCGCGAAATCGCCGGCGGCCAGTTCCCATTGCTTGCCTACGACGCGCGCCTCGGCCAGGGCGTACTGGTCGTCACATTGCTGGTGGTCGCGTCCTAAAAAAGTGCCGATGCTGCTCATGTTTGTTCCTTGGCGAAGTATTGGATTGCATTGTCACATTCTGGCAAGCCGTAAATCTTTGATACACATCAAGGATTCCAACGATGCATGAGCGTTACAGTTCGGGCTTGCAATCAGGAAGGCCTTTTATGCTGTTGACTGTTTTGAACAAGTTCCAACTTCGGGACAAGCTGCTGCTCCCCATTGTCCAGGGGGGCATGGGGGTCGGTGTGTCCGCGCACCGCCTGGCCGGCAGCGTCGCGCGCGAGGGCGCGATGGGCACCATCGCCAGTGTGGACCTGCGCCGCCACCACCCGGATTTGATGGAGCGCACGGGCCGCAGCAAGGACCAGGGCCTGATCGAAGCGGCCAACCTGACGGCGCTGGACCGCGAAATCGGCAAGGCCCGTGAGCTTGCCGGCGGCAAGGGCATGATCGCCGTGAACGTGATGCGGGCTGTCAGCCAGTACGCCGATCTGATACGCCAGTCCTGCGCCAGCGGCGCGGATGCGTTGGTGGTTGGCGCGGGCTTGCCGCTGGACCTGCCGGAACTGACGTCCGAGCACCCGAACGTGGCCCTGATCCCGGTGCTGTCGGACGCGCGCGGCATCGCGCTGCTGATCAAGAAATGGATGCGCCGTAACCGGCTGCCGGACGCCATCGTCATCGAAAATCCCCGCTTCGCGGCCGGCCACCTGGGCGCGCCCAGCACGGAAGCCGTGAAGGACCCGCGTTTTGGCTTCGCCACCGTGCTTGAAGGCGCGCATGCGCTGCTGCGCGAACTGGGCCTGGAACGCGAGCGCATTCCCCTGATCGCCGCCGGCGGCGTCCACTCGCATGAACAGGTCAAGGACTTGATCGGCATGGGTGCCAGCGCCGTGCAACTGGGCACGCCGTTCGCCGTCAGCACCGAGGGCGACGCGCACCAGACGTTCAAGGACGTGCTGCTGGAGGCGGGCGAGCAGGATACCGTCACCTTCATGAGCGCTGCCGGGCTGCCCGCGCGCGCCGTGCGCACGCCCTGGCTGATGCGCTATCTCGACAAGGAAACCAAGCTGCAGTCGAAAGCGCGCCCCAAGCCCTGCACGGTGGGCATCGAATGCCTGCAGCAGTGCGGCTGGCGCGACGGCGACGCCAGGGCCGGCCAGTTCTGCATCGACACCCAGCTGGCCTTCGCGCTGGAGGGCGACCGCAAGCGCGGCCTGTTCTTCCGGGGCAGCGAAGCCTTGCCGTTCGGCGCCGCCATGCGGCCCGTGCGCGAACTGATCGACTACATGCTGAACGGTACGCAGCCGCCGCCGCTGGCCGCGTGAACGCTACCCGCATCGTCACTTTTTCCGCCGGCCGCCGCGGGTGCGGCCGGTTCACCCTAGCCTTGATCTCGCACACATGAGTAATTTATCCGTATCTTCCAGTCCGGCGGACAGCCTCGCCGGCATAGAACTGGTTTGCCCGGCCGGTAGCCTGCCCGCGCTCAAGGCCGCCATCGACAACGGCGCCGATTGCGTCTACCTGGGCTTCCGCGACGCCACCAACGCCCGCAATTTCGCCGGCCTCAATTTCGATGACGTGGCCATCGCCCAGGGCATCGAGTACGCGCACAGCCGCGGGCGCAAGGTGCTGCTGGCCCTGAACACCTATCCGCAGCCATCGACCAGCGGCTTGTGGCGCACCGCCATCGACCGCGCGGCCGGCGCCGGCGTGGACGCCGTGATCCTGGCCGATCCGGGCCTGATGCAGTACGCGGCCGAGAACTTCCCCGACCTACGCCTGCACCTGTCCGTGCAGGGCTCGGCCACCAACTACGAGGCGATCAACTTCTACCAAAAGCACTTCAACGTGCAGCGCGCGGTGCTGCCGCGCGTGCTGTCGCTGGCCCAGGTGGAATCGGTGGCCGCCAATACGAGCGTCGAAATCGAAGTCTTCGGTTTCGGCAGCCTGTGCGTGATGGTGGAAGGCCGCTGCGCGCTGTCGTCCTACGCCACCGGCGAATCGCCCAACACCCACGGCGTATGCTCGCCGGCCAAGGCCGTGCGCTGGCAGCAAGGCCCGAAAGGCCTGGAATCGCGCCTGAACGGGGTGCTGATCGACCGCTACGACGAGGAGGAGAACGCCAGCTACCCCACGCTGTGCAAGGGCCGCTTCAACGTGGAAGGCGAAACCTACTACGCCGTCGAGGAACCAACCAGCCTGAATACGCTGGAACTGCTGCCGCAGCTGATCAACATGGGCGTGCGCGCGGTGAAGATTGAAGGCCGCCAGCGCAGCCCCGCCTACGTGGCCCAGGTCACGCGTGTGTGGCGCGACGCCATCGACCAGGCCAAAAACAACGCGGCCCGCTATTCCGTCAAGCCGGACTGGATGACGGAACTGAACCGCGTCGCGGAAGGCCAGCAGCACACGCTGGGTGCGTACCACCGGTCGTGGAAATAATCTTTTAGGGAGCAAGCATGTTGAAACTCGCCCTGGGCCCCATTTTGTACTACTGGCCCCGCGACACCGTAATCAAGTTCTACGAGCAGATCGCCACCTCGCCGGTCGATATCGTCTACCTCGGCGAAGCCGTCTGCTCGCGCCGCCATGAACTGCGCCTGGCCGACTGGCTGGAGATCGCCGAGAAGCTGCAGGCGGCCGGCAAGGAAGTGGTGCTGTCCACCCTGGCCCTGCTCGAATCGGGCTCGGATGTGACGACGCTGCGCCGTCTGACCGGCAATGGCCGCTTCGCCGTGGAGGCGAACGACATGGGCGCCGTGCACCTGGTGGCCGGCGGCATCCCGTTCGTGGCTGGCCCGCACGTCAACGTCTACAACCCGCCCACGCTGCAGTTGATGGGCCAACTGGGCGCGCGCCGCTGGGTCATGCCGCTGGAAATGGGCCGCGAAGGCCTGGAGCAGATGCAGGCGGGCCGTCCGGGTGGTATGGAAACGGAAATCTTCGCCTACGGCCGCATGCCGCTGGCGTTCTCGGCGCGCTGCTTCACGGCGCGCAACCGCAACCTGCCCAAGGATGATTGCCGCTTCAGCTGCCTGGACTATCCGGACGGCCTGCTGATGCAAACCCGCGAGGACGCGCCTTTCCTCGTCCTGAACGGCACCCAGACCCAGTCCGCGCTGGTCTACAACCTGATCCAGGAACTGGACCAGATGGCCAAGCTGGGCGTGGATGTGGTGCGTATCAGCCCGCAATCGCAGCACACGCAACGCGTGATCGAAAGCTTCGACGCCGTGCGCCGTGGCGACATGTCCGGCGCGGCGGCCAACGCCATGCTGGCCGACTGGATGCCGGCCGAAGCGTGCAACGGCTACTGGTACGGCAAACCGGGTCTTGAACAACAAGCAGGGAGGGCAGCATGATGCAGACCGCAAATCCATCCATCAAACGCACCGGCCAGACGTTGCCGGCGCCCGTGGCAGCCTTCTTCGGCCGGCTGCCGCCGTTCCCCGGCTCGCTGCTGTTTGTCACGGGCCTCAATCTGACGCTGCGCCAGCACCTGCCAGCCGACGTGCGCGCCAGCCTGCAAGGGCGCAGCCTGCGCATCACCGTGCGTGACGCTTCCGTGTCGTTCGACTTCGAATGGCAGGGCGAGCGCTTCGCCGCACGCCGCCGCGCGCCGCAGGTGGATCTGGAGATCGCCGCCAGCGCGCGCGACTTCCTGGCCCTGGCGCGCCGCGAGGAAGACCCGGATACGCTGTTCTTCTGCCGCCGTCTGTCGATGGAAGGCGACACGGAACTGGGCCTGCTGGTCAAGAACACGCTCGACGCGATCGAGGCGCCCATGCTGGATCTGGCGCGCCAGGCGCTGCAACGCTGGCTGCAAGGCTTGAGACCCGGCGTCGCCAAGCGCGGCTGATGCATCACTGAACGGAGGAACCCGCGATGGCTGGAAAACACAAGGATCTGCCGCTGGTCTACTCGTGTTCCGGCTGTTCCAGCGCCGCGCAGACCGCCAACCAGGTGGCCCTGCAACTGGACCGGCGCGGCGTGGCGGAAATGTCATGCATCGCCGGCGTGGGCGGCGACGTGCCGTCGCTGGTCAAGCTGGCCAAGTCCGGCCGCACCATCGTCGCCATCGACGGCTGCGCGCTGGCGTGCACCCGCAATTGCCTGGAACGGCACGCCGTCGTGCCCACCCACCATGTGCTGCTGCAGCACATGGGTATCAAGAAACGGTTCCATGCCGATTTCGATCCCGCGCAGGCCGACCAGGCCGTCGCGGAGGTCGAGGCCTTGCTGGAGGGCGCCCGATCGGCCCCTCCAGCGCCCCCATCAAATCTACCCGAGGAGACCACACCATGAACCTGTCTTTATCCCTGCTGCATGCGCTCAAGGCGCACGGCGCGCGCGAACTATTCGGCCTGCCCGGCGACTTCGTGCTGCCGTTCTTCCAGCAGCTCGAACAATCGCAAGTGCTGCCGCTGTACACGCTGAGCCACGAACCGGGCGTCGGCTTCGCGGCCGACGCGGCGGCCCGCTTCCAGGGCGGTGGCCTGGGCGTGGCCGTGGTCACCTATGGCGCCGGTGCGCTCAACATGGTCAACGCCGTCGCCTCGTCCTACGCGGAGAAGGTGCCGATGGTGGTGATCTCCGGCGCGCCGGCCGCGCATGAGCGCCGCAACGGCTTCCTGCTGCACCACCAGACCCGCACGCTGGACTCCCAGCTGGCGATCTTCCGCGAGATCACCTGCGACCAGGTGGTGCTGAACAACGCGGAGACGGCGCCGGCGGACATCGCCCGCGTGCTGCGCAACTGCCAGATGCAGTCGCGGCCCGTCTACATCGAACTGCCGCGCGACATGGTGGCCGTGCCATGCGAGCCCGTGCCGCGCCTGCCCGCGCCCGCGCACGACATGGAAGCGCTGCACGCCTGCGTACAGGAACTGCTGGCGCGGCTGGCGCGCGCGCGTAATCCGGTGCTGCTGGTCGGTATTGAAATTCGCCGATTCGGCGTCGAAGACAAGGTGGCGCGGCTGGCCAAGCTGCTGCGCGTGCCGGTGGCTACCACCATCATGGGCCGCGGCCTGCTGGCCGACACGGACGCGCCGCTGCTGGGCACCTACCTCGGCGTGGCCGGCGATCCGGCCATCACGCAGGCGGTGGAGGAATCGGACGCGCTGCTGATGCTGGGCGTGCTGGTCTCCGACACCAATTTCGGCGTCTCCGAACGCAAGATCGATATGCGGCGCGGTATCCTGGCGCTGGACGGCCAGGTGTCGATGGGCTACCATGTCTATCCCGACATTTCGCTGGAAGCGCTGCTGGACGGCCTGCTGGAGAGCGCGCAATCGCTGGCGCCGCAAGCGCCCGAGCACAAGACGGCCCGCTATCCGCATGAACTGAAGGCCGACGGCGAGCGTATCGAAC
Organism: Rugamonas brunnea; assembly: GCF_014042345.1. Taxonomy (GTDB): domain Bacteria; phylum Pseudomonadota; class Gammaproteobacteria; order Burkholderiales; family Burkholderiaceae_D; genus Rugamonas; species Rugamonas brunnea. Next base: position 204,011 of record NZ_JACEZT010000009.1, on the reverse strand, counting down.
CGATGGACATCGCCCGCGCCGTGAACGACCTGATGGCCCGCCATGGCCGCATGCCCATCGTCTCGGACATCGGCGACTGCTTCTTCACGGCGCTCGACATCGAAAACACGGCGTTGCTGGCGCCCGGCTACTACGCCACCATGGGCTACGGGGTGCCGGCCGGCCTGGGTTTGCAGGCATCGAGCGGCGAACGCCCCATCATCCTCGTCGGCGACGGCGCGTTCCAGATGACGGGCTGGGAACTGGGCAACTGCCAGCGTTATGGCTGGGACCCCATCGTCATCGTGTTCAACAACTGCGGCTGGGAGATGCTGCGCACATTCCAGCCCACGGCCTGCTACAACGACCTCAGTGACTGGCACTTCGCGGACGCCGCGCCGGCCCTGGGCGGCGACGGCTACCGCGCCGAAACGCGCGAACAATTGCAGCAAGCATTGCAGCAAGCCCTGGCCACGCGCGGCAAATTCCAGCTGATCGAAGCGATGCTGCCGCGCGGCGCGCTGTCAGCCACGCTGGCGCGCTTCGTGGACGGCGTGCGCCGCCTGCAAAGCCAGTAAGCAGCAAAATCGAAAACCGGGGTCAGGTCATGCCATATCGCAACTTGTGCGTAAGTTGCGATATGGTATGACCTGACCCCGGTTTATCTTTTTGCGCCAACTTGGCGGACCAACTCAGTGGCTGCGCCGCATGGTGAAGTGGGGGAACATGTCCGACACGGCGCTGACGATGGCCGGGCCGGGATAGCCTGCCACCGCACCGGCGTTCAGTGCGCCATCACCGCAGCCTTGCGACCGGAATTCCTGTAGAACGTAGTTCTTCACCCCCATGTCCGCCAAGGTGGACGCCAGCGCGATGATGCCGTCCGGCTTGAGCAGGGTGGGATGGACGGTGGTGCGGCATTCGTAGGGGATGCCGCTGTCGAGGATCGCGCGCGCGCACGCTTCCGCATCCACGCCGCTGCCCGGCGCGCCCGTCACGGCCGCATACCGGTCGAACGGGGCTTTGACGTCGAATCCCACCCAGTCCAGCTTGGGCAGCAGCTCGCGCAACCGGTCCGGGTAGATGCAGGCCGTGTGCAGGCCTACCTTGAATCCCAGTGCGCGCACTTCGTCCACGGCCGCCGGCAGGGCCGGGTCGGTCGTGGGCTCGCCGCCGCTGAAGACGACGCCGTCGATCAGGCCGGCCCGCTTTTGCAGCACCTTCAGCACGCTGGACCAGGCCAGCGGACTGCGCTTGGGACGCGATTGCAGATGCGGGTTGTGGCAGTAACCGCAACGCCACGCGCATCCCTGCACGAAGACCACGGCGGCCAGGTGGCCGGGGTAGTCGGTGGCGGTGAACGGCGTGAAGCCGCCCACCTTGAGCTGGCCGGCGTCCATGATCAGCAGGCCGCAGTGCTTTGCGGCTCCTGGAAGTATTTGCGCTCGTAGAATTCACCCTTCTTGCCGGTGTTGAAGGACGAGACGGGACGGTGGTAGCCCATCACGCGGGTCCAGATTTCGCACGGTTGGCGGTCGGCGTCGTTCAGCACCACGGTGCGTGGCATGACTTGTACGGGTTGGCTCATATTTTGGCTCATATCGTTCATGGTGGTTCCTTTCGTTTAAATGGTCGCAACGTCGCGTTGCTGGCGTGCGATCAGGTCTGCATCGCATTTCGGACAGAACTTGTGGCTGCCGCTCAGATAGCCGTGTTTCGGGCAGATCGAGAACGTCGGCGTGATCGTGATGTACGGCAGGCCGAAGCGGCCCAGCGCGCGGCGCACCAGCGTGCGGCAGGCGGCGGGACTGGACAGCGCTTCCGTCATGTACAGGTGCAGCACGGTGCCGCCCGTGTATTTGCGTTGCAGCGCGTCCTGCTGTTCCAGCGCCTCGAACGGATCGTCCGTGTAACCGACCGGCAGTTGCGAGGAGTTGGTGTAGTAGGGCATATCCTTGGTGCCCGCTTGCAGGATATCGGCATAGCGCTTGCGGTCTTCCTTGGCGAAGCGGTAGGTCGTGCCTTCGGCCGGCGTGGCCTCCAGGTTGTACATATGGCCGGTCTCGTCCTGGAACTCCAGCATGCGGGCGCGCACGTGGTCCAGCAGGCGCAGCGCGAAGTCACGGCCCATCGGCGTGGTGATGTCGTCGGCGTCGTCGCTGAAGTTGCGGATCATCTCGTTGATGCCGTTCACACCCAGCGTCGAGAAGTGGTTGCGCAGCGTGCCCAGGTAGCGTTTGGTGTACGGGAACAGGCCGTTGTCCATGTGGCGCTGGATTACCTTGCGCTTGATCTCCAGGCTTTGCTTGCCCAGCACGAGCAGGCGGTCCAGCGCGGCCAGCAGGCCCGCTTCGTCGCCCCGGTGCAGATAGCCGAGGCGCGCGCAGTTGACCGTGACCACGCCCAGCGACCCGGTCTGCTCGGCCGAGCCGAACAGGCCGTTGCCGCGCTTGAGCAGCTCGCGCAGGTCCAGCTGCAAACGGCAGCACATGGAGCGGATCATGTTCGGTTTCAGTTCCGAGTTGATGAAGTTCTGGAAGTAGGGCAGGCCGTAGCGCGCCGTCATCTCGAACAGCAGTTCCGCGTTCGGGCTCTCCCAGGCGAAATCCTCGGTGATGTTGTAGGTCGGGATCGGGAAGGTGAACGCGCGGCCCTTGGCGTCGCCCGTCATCATGATCTCGATGTAGGCGCGGTTGATCATGTCCATCTCGGTCTGCAGGTCGCCATAGGTGAACGGCATTTCCTGGCCGGCGATCACGGGCACCTGTTCACGCAGGTCTTCCGGGCAGACCCAGTCGAAGGTGAGGTTGGTGAACGGGGTCTGGGTGCCCCAGCGCGACGGCACGTTGAGGTTGTAGATCAGCTCCTGCACGTACTGTTTTACTTCGTCGTAGCTCAGGCTGTCCTTTCGGATGTAGGGCGCCATGTAGGTGTCGAAGGAGCTGAACGCCTGCGCGCCGGCCCACTCGTTCTGCAGCGTGCCGAGGAAGTTGACGATCTGGCCGATGGCGCTCGACATGTGCTTGGGCGGGCTCGATTCCACCTTGCCCGGCACGCCGTTCAAGCCTTCGTTGAGCAGGGTGCGCAGCGACCAGCCGGCGCAGTAGCCGGCCAGCATGTCGAGGTCGTGGATGTGGATGTCGGCGTCGCGGTGGGCCTGGCCCACTTCGGGCGGATACACGTGGTTGAGCCAGTAGTTGGCGATCACCTTGCCCGACACGTTGAGGATCAGGCCACCGAGCGAATAGCCCTGGTTGGCGTTGGCGTTCACGCGCCAGTCCTGCTGATTCAGATATTCGTTGATCGACGATTCCACGTCCACCAGCGATTTGCGGTCCTGGCGCAGGCTGCGGTGCTGCTCGCGGTAGACCACGTAGGCACGCAGCGTTTTGCGGTGGCCGGCGTCGTACAGCACGGATTCCACCGTGTCCTGCACGCGCTCCACGGTCAGTTGCGCCAGGTCCGTCATGTCGCTCAGGCGCAGCACGGTCACCTGGGCCAGGCGGTTGGCGCCGTCGGCGTCGAATTCGCCGGTGGCCTGGCCGGCGCTTTGCAGGGCGGCGACGATCTTGGCGGCGTCGAAATGCTGTCGCGAACCGTCGCGCTTGATGATGTTAGTTTGTTGCATGGCTTCGCCCACAATCCCTCCGGATACTATCTGTAGTTTGGAACTACAGATTAATCACTAGATATGGTGTGGTCAATCTATCCCGGCACATCTTTGTTTATTCTTGATTCAGGTTAAAAAAATCAGAAGTCCCGTCGCCGGCACGCGGTCAGCCGGCCTTCAGCGCGGCCGCGATCTGCTTGACGAATTCCGGCTCGGGATTGGTATCGAGCTTGCTGCTGGCGCCCAGCACGTTGCCGCCGCCGTCGATCAGCACGATGCGCGTGGTGTGGTTGATCTCACCACTGCCCATTACGCGGAACTTGATGTTGAGGGCGGCCGCCAGCATGCGGGTCTGCGCTTCATCCTTGGCCACGGCCAGCTTGAACTGGCTGGTGTCGAGGTGGTGCACGCCGGCCAGTTGCGCCAGCGAGGCGGGGGAATCATGGAAGGGGTCGAGGCTGACCATCAGCACCTTGACCTTGCGGCCCTGCGGCCCCAGCGCGGCCACCGTGCGCTTGAGCGTTTCGATCACCACCGGGCAGGCCGTGTTGCAGTCGCCGTAGAACATGGTGACGATGGCCACCTGGCCGGCCATGTCGCGCAGGCTGCTGCGCTGGCCCTGGCTGTCGGTGAGGGCGGTGTCGAGCTGGTACAGCGAGGTGCCGGTGAAGGCCGGGCGCGCGGTTGCGGCCGGGGTGGATTGGGCGGCCAGCGGCGCCGTGGCGGGCAGGGCGCAGGCGGCCAGCAGCGCGCCGGCAAGCGCGCCGCGTACGAGGGTTGAACGAATTGTCATGATGAAGTCCTAGAGTTCAGGGGGCGGCGTCAGGGCGTGGCGTCGCGGGCGCAACGGAAGCCCAGATTGGCGCCATCCTGCTGGCTTTCCATGGCCGACAGCAGGGCCAGGCGCATCAGCACCGCGTAGTTGCGGCGGTCGGCCAGCGAGACGGCGGCGCCGCCGCAGTAGTCGAGTGATTTCTGTTCACCGCGCGCGCGGCTGTCGGCGTTCACGAACAGGCCGCTGTAATCGTCCACCCATTCCCAGATCAGGCCGTGCATGTCGTACAGGCCGTAGTAGTTGGGCGCGTTGGCGGCCACGGAGTGGGGCGGATGGGTGCCGGGCGAGGCGTACCAGTCGAGGATGCGGGCCAGCCAGGCCGGGTCGTCGCGGGCATCGGGCCGGCGCTCGTCGGCGGCGGCCGCGAATTCCCATTCATACCAGCGCGGCAGGCGGGCCTGCTCGCTGGCGCAAAAAGCGGAGGCCGCGTACCAGCTCACGCGGGTCACGGGCGCGTCCGGCGCCAGCGGCGCCGGATCGTCCGCGCTGCCCCACGTTTGCAGATACGTGGGGGAAGCGAATAAGGCCGGCGCCTGGCCGCGTTCCCATTCCGGATGCTTGTGCAGGAATGCGCGGAACTCGCCGTTGGTGACGGGGCGGGTGCGCATCTGGAACGGGGCCACGGTGGCGTCGGACGCCACGCCATCGGCCGGCAGCACGCTGCGCAGCTGGCCGCCGGGCAGCGGGCGGTATTCGCCGCCGCTGGCGCCGGCCGCGCACAGCAGCGCTGCCAGGCAGGCTGCCGCAAGATGGCGTGGCGTGGTGGCCATGATTACTTGGCCTTGCGCATATCGCGCACTTGCGCCGGGGTGATCACCGGCTTGCCCTTGTTGAGCTCCACGTTGACGTAGTTGATCACGGCTGCCACGTCTTCGTCGTTCAGGTCCTGGGCCGGCATCACACCGTTGTAGTGATCGCCGTTGACCACCAGCTCGCCGCTACGGCCGTTGATGACGATGTGCGCCATCTCATACGGACGTTGCTGGAAGAAGTCCGAGTTGGCCAGTGGCGGGAACACGCCGGCCACACCCTTGCCGTCGGCCTGGTGGCAGGCCGCGCAGGTGCTCTCGAACACTTGCTTGCCGCGTACCTGCTGGGCCGTGTGGGCGGCGCCGGTGACGACAGGGGCGGCTGGCGCGGCCGGTGCGGCCTTGGCGACCACGCCTGGCAGCGGCGTCTTGATGCCCTTGCTGTAGATGTCCGGGCGCTCAGGGCCCGAGATCGACAGCAGGCCGATGGCGCCCTTGTTGAACGCGCGCGACAGCGAGTGGTCGACCAGCGTCAGGTTGCCCGGCACGCGCGGCACGAATTCGACGATGGTGGAGCCGCCGGCCGGCACCATGGTGGTCTGCACGTTTTCCTGGTAGTGCTTGCCGCCTTCGGTGTACACCTTGTCGAAGATGGTGCCGATGATGTGGAAGCTGGAGGTGACGTTGGGGCCGCCCACGCCGAAGTACATGCGCACTTTCTCGTTGGCGTTGGCCTTCAGCGCGTTGGCGCCGGTCAGCGCGCCGTCGGCGCCGTTGAACAGCACGTAGGTGGGCTTCTCGTCGATGGTCTTCTGCATGTCGAACGGTTGCAGGCCCGGTGCGCGGTAGGCGCCGGTGGTGTAGAACTCGCCCTGCATCACGTAGAACTCTTTATCGACCGGCGGCAAGCCTTCCTTCGGCTCGACCAGGATCATGCCGTACATGCCGTTGCCGATGTGCATATCGACCGGCGCCGTGGCGCAGTGGTACACGTACAGGCCCGGATTGAGGGTCTTGAAGGTGAACGTGGCTTCGTTGCCCGGTGCGATCAGGGTCTGCGCGGCGCCGCCGCCCGGGCCGGTCACGGCGTGCAGGTCGATATTGTGGGGCAGCTTGTTGCCGGGCAGGTTCTTCAGGTGCAGTTCCACCGTGTCGCCTTCGCGCACACGGATCATTTTGCCCGGCACGGTGCCGCCGAAGGTCCAGAAGGTGTAGCGCGTGCCGGGAGCGATCTCGCGCTCGACTTCTTCCACCGTCAGGTTGACGACCACGCGTGCGGCCGTGGTGCGCGTGATGCGCGGGGGCAGCGCGGGCGGCGCCACCAGTTCCTGCACTACAACGGGCAGGGCGGCTTCGGCAGCCGGAGCCGCAGGCGCGGCAGCGTTGACGGGAACCATGCTGAGAGCGGCGGTGACGCTGGCCAGCCAGGTCGCGGCAAGTTTGTATTTTTTCTGCATCTTCTTCACCTTGTTGGTTGATGGCGCCATCCCTGATGTGGATGACAGTTCCATGCTACGGTCCGGGTGGAAGACTTTCCTTGATGTAAGTTACCGATTTACGGTGGGTGCAGGACAATCCTTGATCCAGGTTGTCGATTTGCGAAGCGTGCGCGGGGCGCCGTTCAGAACGGCCACACCTGCTTGGTGAAGGCCACGCTGCCGATGTAGAGGAAGGTGGTGACGGCGGCCGCGAATGCGGTGGCGCGCACGGCGCGGGTCTTGCCGCGCTTGAGGGCGATGGTGCCGAGGACGATGTAGAGCAGCAGGGCCAGCACCTTGGCGGTGAGCCAGCCTTGCACGAACGGATATTGGTGGGACAGGACTACCATGGTCATGGCGCTGGCCAGCAGCGCCGTGTCGATCACGTGGGGCGCGGTGCGCACCCAGCGCTGCTGCAGGCGGGCCGGGTTGGACCACATCCAGTAGCCGCGCAGCAGGAACAGGCTGCCGCTCATGGCGGCGCAGCCCATATGGAAATGCTTGATGGCGTAGTAGTCCATGGCCGGCGGTCAGGCCGCGACCAGGAAGTCGATGATGACCTGGCCCGGCTGGCGCGACACGTACGCCACTTTCACGCGATCACCGAAGAACTGGCCGATCTGGTTCAGCAGCGGCAGGGGATCGTGGTCGTTACAAAAGCGCATGACTTCTCCGGGGTTCAGGGAATCCAACGCGCCGAAGATGGCGGCGTGGCGGAATCGTTTGGCAACGCCGCGCGCGTCGAAGGGATAGATGCCATCGGGGCCGGTCGGTTGCGAGCAATCGTGGGACATGTTAACACTCCAGGTCACTAAATCAAAGTTGGGGGAGGCGGCTTGCGCCTCCCCGGAGGATGGGCCGCGGCTGCGGCCCGGGTAGGGACTACTTCAGATCAGGCGCGGTCGGCGCCCGTCACCACGCCTTGCGATGCGGTGGCTTTGCTGCCGCCGGTCATCAGGCGCCATGCGAACAGGGCCAGGAACAGCGTGCCCACGGCGAACACGATGTCGCCAGGGACGCGCAGCCAGACCAGGGTTTCCATCACTTTCGAGTGGATCACTTCAGGCGAGCGGGCGAACCACATGCCTTCGGTGACGCTGGCCCAGGCCTGGTAGATACCGGCCGGCACCAGCGAGATGAACACCATCATGGCCAGGCCGATGTTGAGCAGCCAGAACATGGGCTTGAGCAGGCTGTCGGCCCAGGCGGCACGGGCCACCAGGCCACGCAGGCAGAACAGCATCAGGCCGATACCGAGCATGCCGTACACACCGAACAGGGCGGCGTGGCCGTGAGCGGCCGTCATGTTCAGGCCTTGCATGTAGTAGAGGGCGATTGGGGTGTTGATCGAGAAGCCCAGCAGGCCGGCGCCCACCGTGTTCCAGAAGCCCACGGCGATGAAGCACAGGATGGACCACTTGTAGCTCTGGACCCATGGTGCGGCCTTCGAGCGCTGGTAGTTACGGTACGCTTCGATACCGATCATCGACAGCGGCACCACTTCCAGGGCCGAGAACATGGCGCCGATGGCGATCACGAAGGTCGGCGTGCCGGTGAAGTACAGGTGGTGCAGGGTGCCCAGGATGCCGCCGAACAGGAACACGATGGTTTCCAGCACGATGGCGCTGTTGGCGGTGGCGGCGCGGATCAGGCCCAGGCGGGTGAACAGCAGCGCGATGACAGCGGTAGCGAACACTTCGAAGAAGCCTTCCACCCACAGGTGGACCAGCCACCAGCGCCAGTATTCGATCATCGAGTAGTGGGTGCTGCGACCCCAGGTCAGCGAGGTGGCGTAGAAGCCGCCGATGCACAGGGCCGACAGGAACACCATGGCGATCAGGCCGCGGCTTTCCGATGGTTTTTTCAGCGCAGGCCACAGACCACGGCCCAGCAGGGTGACCCAGAACAGCAGGCCGACGAACAGCAGGATCTGCCACACACGGCCCATGCTGGTGAATTCCAGGCCCTGGTTACCGAGCCAGAACGAGAAGGCGCTGCCCTTGTGGGCGACCGAGCCGATCCAGCCCATGGCGGTCGAACCGACGACGATGAACAGCAGCGCGTAGAACAGCAGGTTCACGCCCAGTTTCTGGAACTTCGGTTCGTGGCCCGAGATGGCGGGGGCGATGTACAGGCCGGTGGCCAGCCAGGCGGTGGCGATCCACAGCACGGCGAACTGGGTGTGGATGGTGCGGCTGACGGTGAACGGCAAGATGTGGGCCAGCGGGAAGCCGAAGAAGCTGTGGCCTTCGACGGCGTAGTGGGCCGTGATGGCGCCCATGCCGACCTGGGCCAGGATCAGGCCGATGACGACGAAGAAGTACTTCTTGGTGGCCAGCATGGAAGGCGTGGCCTTCAGGCTGAACAGCGGATCGTTCTTCGGTGGGACGGGATCTTCCTCTTCCTTGGCGGCCGAGTGGTACATGATCATGGCGGCGATGGCGCCGATCATCAGGATGATGGAAGCGACCGACCAGATGCCGGCGGTGGCCGTTGGGCGGTTGTTGATCAGCGGTTCGCTGGGCCAGTTGCTGGTGTAGCTCAGCAGCGTGGCGCCCGGACGGTCGGTGCCGGCAGCCCACGAGGACCAGAAGATAAACGCAGGCAGCGCTTGCAGGTCGTCATGGTCGGGCAGCGAGTTGGCGTTCATTGCGTATTGCACGCGCAGCGCTTCCAGCTTCGGATCGGTACCGAACAGGCCCATGTAGTGGTCGGCGACCACGCGCACGGCGGCGGCACGGTCGGCCGACAGCGTGATGGTGTCGGTGGCCTTGTCGTAGGTGTTGTGGCGCATTTCCTCCTGCAGGCGTGCGTTCAGCGCGCCCTGGGTGGCCTTGTTCAGCTGGTCGAACGGCACCTTGTATTCACGCTGGGCCCAGATGTCGCGCAGGGCCAGGGATTCGCGGTGCAGCCAGTCGGCCGACCAGTCCGGCGCCACGTAGCTGCCGTGGCCCCAGACGGTGCCCAGCTGCTGGCCGCCAGCGGACAGCCATGCTTCCTGGCCGCGCTGGACCTGCTCGCCCGAGTAGAGCTGCTGGCCATCGGTGGTGACGATGTGTTTAGGGATAGGCGGGGCTGTCAGGTAAATCTCCGCGCCTACCCACCCCAGAACGGTGAAGGATAGAACGCAGATGACGGCCAGCCAGGTCCAGAGTTTGCGCGTAGCGTGCATGGCTAAGTTCCTCATGGTTGGTGTTTGAAATCAGGGCGAGTCATTCAATTGGCACTCGTCTGATACGCATCATAGGCCGGTGTTTTAAAGAAGCATAACAAATGTATGTTTTTCTTGATCCAAGTTATGAACAAATATTTTGGATGCATCAATAATCCAACAACGCCTTCTCGCGAGGTGTTTACGCGTATTGATTTGCAAGACAGACAACGGGGGGAGCCATGAGGCTGACCGCATATACCGACTACACGCTGCGCACGCTGATTCATTTAGCGGGCCAGCCCGGCCGGCTGGTGACGATCCAGGATATCGCCAGCCAGCACGGCATTTCCAAGAACCACTTGATGAAGGTGGTCTATCAATTGGGCCTGACGGGCCTGGTGCAGACCGTGCGCGGCCGCAATGGCGGCCTGCGGCTGGCCAAGGCGCCCGAGGACATCAGCGTGGGCGCCGTGGTGCGCCACACGGAGAACGACTTCTATATGGCGGCCTGCTTCGACGCGGCGCGCGAAGTGTGCCCCTACGCCAGTTGCTGCGGCCTGAAAGGCTTGCTGGGCCAGGCCACGGCGGCCTACCTGGGGGTGCTGGACCGGGCCACGCTGGCCGACCTGGTGGCCATGCCGGGCGGGGGCGGCGGCCTGGGGCTGGGGCAGGGTGGCGGCGTGCCCATGCAATTGTTGCAACGACTGGATGTCACAACTAGTTCTTTTGGCTGATGGAGCTAGCCTGATTGCCGTGCGGATTTAGCCCTACGGGTAATAGTGTCTCTGAGGACGGACGCGTAACCTGACGTCATCCCATAGTGTGTCAGGAGAAGCAAAGTGGAAAATAAGAGAAAGGCGATACAAGTGCTGGTCAGCAGTACGACGGCTTTCACCATCTGTTTCGCAATTTGGATGATGTTCGCCGTGCTGGGTATCCCCATCAAGAAGTCGCTGGGTCTGAACGAAACCGAATTTGGCCTGTTGGCCGCCATGCCCGTGCTGAGTGGCTCGCTGGTGCGCGTCCCGCTGGGCATCTGGTGCGACCGCTTCGGCGGCCGTATCGTGTTCTTTGTGCTGATGCTGGCCACCGTAATTCCGATCTACCTGATCGGCCGCGCCACCGCTTACTGGCAGTTCCTCGCCCTGGGCCTGTTCGTCGGCCTGGCCGGCGGTTCGTTCTCGGTCGGCACGCCGTATGTGGCGCGCTGGTTCCCGAAAGAGCGCCGCGGCCTGGCGATGGGTATCTTCGGCGCCGGTAACTCCGGCTCGGCCCTGACCAAGTTCGTCGCGCCGGCCATCATCACGGCCTTTGGCTGGCAGATGCTGCCCACCGTGTACGCGGCCACCATGCTGGTGACGGCGCTCGCGTTTTGGGCCTTCACCTACAGCGACCCGTCGCACCTGGTGTCGGGCAGCGTCACGTTCGGCCAGCAGCTCAAGGTGCTGAAGGACCGCCGCGTATGGCGCTATTGCCAGTACTACTCCGTCGTGTTCGGCGGCTATGTGGGCCTGGCCCTGTGGATGACCAAATACTATGTGGCCGAATACGGCTTCGACCTGAAGCTGGCCGCCTTGCTGGCCGCCTGCTTCTCCTTGCCCGGCGGCGTGCTGCGCGCCTTGGGTGGCTGGATCTCGGACCGCTACGGCGCCCACAAGGTGACCTGGGCCGTGATGTGGGTGTGCTGGGTGTGCTTCTTCCTGCTGTCGTATCCGCCAACGGCCATGGTGGTCAAGACCGTCAACGGCGACATGACGCTGAACCTGTCCGTCTCGCCCTGGATGTTCACGGGCCTGCTGTTCATCGTCGGCACGGCCATGGCGGTGGGTAAGGCATCCGTCTTCAAATTCATCGCCGACGACTTCAGCGACAACATCGGTGCCGTGTCCGGCGTGGTGGGCCTGGCCGGCGGCCTGGGTGGCTTCATCCTGCCCATCATGTTCGGCGCGCTGGTCGACCTGACGGGGGTGCGTTCGAGCGCCTTCATGCTGCTGTACGGCACCGTCTGCGTCTCGCTGGTGTGGATGCACTTCTCGTTCCGCCCCTCCGCCACGGCGCCGGCGGTGGGGAGTACCCGCCAGGCTGCGGCTGCATGAGCCGGCCGATGAAACGATCCGAACCCAAGAATATCAGTGAAATCAGGAGAATAGTATGAGCAAATACATGATCAACACCTGGGAGCCGGAAACCCCGGCCTTCTGGCAAGCGACGGGACGAAGTACCGCCAACCGCAACCTGTGGATCTCCATCCCCGCGCTGGCCCTGGCCTTCGCCGTCTGGATGGTGTGGAGCGTGGTGGTGGTCAAGCTGCCCGCCATCGGCTTCAAGTACAGCACCAACCAGCTGTTCTGGCTGACGGCCTTGCCCGGCCTGTCGGGCGCCACGCTGCGCATCTTCTACTCGTTCATGGTGCCCATCTTCGGCGGCCGCAAGTGGACCACGATCTCCACCGCCTCGCTGCTGATCCCGGCCATCGGCATCGGCTTTGCCGTGCAGGACACCAGCACCGGCTATCCCACCATGCTGATCCTGGCGCTGCTGTGCGGCTTCGGCGGCGGCAACTTCGCCTCGTCCATGGCCAACATCAGCTTCTTCTTCCCGAAAGCGCAGAAGGGCTACGCGCTGGGCATGAACGCCGGCCTGGGTAACCTGGGCGTGTCGGCCGTGCAGTTCGTGGTGCCACTGGTGATCACCATGGGCATCTTCGGCACCATCGGCGGCGAAGCGCAGACCATCGGCAAACTGGGCCAGACCAGCAACCTGTGGCTGCAGAACGCCGGCTTCATCTGGGTGCCGTTCATCGCCGTCAGCAGCCTGCTGGCCTGGTTCGGCATGAACGACCTGGCCTCGGCCAAGGCGTCGTTCGCCGAGCAAGCCGTGATCTTCAAGCGCAAACACAACTGGCTCATGTGCTGGCTGTACACGGGCACCTTCGGCTCGTTCATCGGTTACTCGGCCGCCTTCCCGCTGCTGATGAAAACCCAGTTCCCCGACGTGAATCCGCTGCAGTACGCCTTCCTCGGCCCTCTGGTCGGCGCCCTGGCCCGCGTGGTGGGCGGCATCATCTCCGACAAACTGGGCGGCGCCCGCGTCACCTTCTGGACCTTCATCTTCATGATCTGCGCCGTGCTGGGCGTGCTGCACTTCGCGCCGCATGACGGCGTGGCCGGCAACTTCACCGGCTTCTTCTGGATGTTCATGGCGCTGTTCGCCGGCACCGGCGTCGGCAATGCCTCGACCTTCCGCATGATCCCCGTGATCTTCCTGACCGAGCACCAGCGCGCCGCCGCCGGCAAGCCGAAAGCCGCGCAGGAGCAAGCCATCGTGGACGCCAACAAGGAAGGCGCCGCCGTGCTGGGCTTCACCTCGGCCATGGCTGCCTACGGCGCGTTCTTCATTCCGAAGAGCTACGGCACCTCGATCGCCATGACGGGCAGCCCCGACACGGCCCTGTGGTGCTTCATCGGTTTCTACATGAGCTGCATCGCCATCACCTGGTGGTGCTATTCTCGCAAGGGTGCCGCCATGCCTTGCTAAAAGATGGATTCGGAAAGACCGCGACACAATCGCGGCCTTTCCGGAAAAGTCTACCTGGCGGTCAACGCCTAACCTGGAGTTACAATATGTCTACCCCCAAAGTCATCCCGCTCACGCCGTCGGTGGAGTTCGATGCTGCGCTCGTGCGCAAGCTCAACCAGATGGGACCGCGCTACACGTCCTATCCGACGGCGGATCGTTTCGTCAAAGGCTACGCTCAGCAACAATATGAGGAGGCCGTCGAGCGGGTGCGGGCCCGGGGGACCCCGAGCGGGCTGTCGCTGTACATCCACATCCCGTTCTGCGAATCGCTGTGCTACTACTGCGCCTGCAACAAGATCATCACGCAGGACCACAGCAAGGCCGTCACCTACCTCGACTACCTGCGGCGCGAGATCGCCATGCAGGCCAAACTGTTCGCCGGCATCAACCGGGTCGACCAGCTGCACTTCGGCGGCGGCACCCCGACCTACCTGACGGACCAGCAGATGGACGGCCTGCTGGCCTATCTGCGCCAGCATTTCGACTTCGTTCCGGACGACGAGGGCGAATTCTCGGTCGAAGTCGACCCGCGCACCGTCACCCCGCAACGCATCCACACGCTGCGCCGCCAGGGCTTCAACCGCATCAGCCTGGGCATCCAGGACTTCGACCCCGAAGTGCAGCAAGCCGTCAACCGCATCCAGCCCTACGAGCAGACCATCGCCGTGCTGGAGGCCGCGCGCGCGGCCAATTTCCGCTCCATCAGCGTGGACCTGATCTACGGCCTGCCCAAGCAGACCGTGGCCAGCATGGGCCCCACGCTGGACAAGGTGATCGCGGCCCGTCCCGACCGTATCGCCATCTACAACTACGCCCACATGCCGCACCTGTTCAAGGCCCAGCGCCTGATCGACGCGGACACGCTGCCCGACGGCGAAACCAAGCTGGAGATGCTGGGCCTGTGCATCGCGCGCCTGACGGCGGCCGGCTACGTCTACATCGGCATGGACCACTTCGCGCTGCCCGAGGACGACCTGGCCCGCAGCCAGGTCGAGGGTGAGCTGCACCGCAACTTCCAGGGCTATTCGACCCACGCCGACGCCGACATGGTGGCGCTGGGCGTGTCGGCCATCAGCGACGTTGGCGGCAGCTACAGCCAGAACGAGAAGGTGCTGTCGGCCTACTACGAGCGGCTCGACGCCGGCCAGCTGCCGATCGCGCGCGGCATCGACCTGACCGAAGACGACCTGCTGCGCCGCAGTGTGATCGGCAAGCTGATGTGCGACTTCGAACTGCGCTACGCGGACCTGGCCATCCCCGGCAACCAGGAACCGGCCGACTACTTCGCGGCCGACCTGGCCCGCTTGAAGCCGCTGGAGGAGCAGGGCCTGCTGACCGTGGACGGCGACGGCATCAAGGTCAAAATGCGCGGCCGCCTGCTGATCCGTAACGTGTGCATGGCCTTCGACAGCTACCTGCACGCGCCGCGCGAGGAAGGACCGAGCCCGATCCGCTATTCAAGGACGATTTGAGGACATGATGGACAAGACCAAGATCAAAGTACAAACCTTCCTGTCACGCGTACCGCTGTTTAATTCGATGCGCCAGGAAGAACTGGACCGCATCGCGCTGGGCACGACGGAAGTGCGGGCCGAGCGCGGCGAAATCATCTTCCAGCGCGGCGACCCGTGCGTGGGCTTCCACGTGGTGCTGTATGGCCAGATCAAGCTGTCGTTCACCTCGGCCCAGGGCGCGGAAAAGGTGATCGAGCTGATCGGCCCCGGCCAGAGCTTTGGCGAAGCGTTGATGTTCATGGGCAGCCCCTACATCGTGTCGTCGCAGGCCATGGCCGACTCGCTGCTGCTGCACGTGTCCAAGCAGGCCATCTTCCGCGAGATTGAGAACGATTCCGCGTTCGCGGTCAAGATGCTGGCCGGCCTGAGCCAGCGCATGCACAGCCTGATGTCCGACATGGAGTCGTACTCGCTGCGTTCGGGCACCCAGCGCGTGGTGTCCTACCTGCTCAAGGACCATAGCGCCGACACCGGCGCCGAGCTGACGCTGCCCGTGGCCAAGGCGGTGCTGGCATCGCGCCTGAACCTCACGCCCGAGCACTTCTCGCGCATCATGGCTGATTTGAGTTCGCAACAACTGATCGCATTCAAGGGCCGCAAGGTCACCATCCTCGACGAAGAAAAACTGCGTGCCTGCGCCGGTTGAACCGGTGCGGCGCACGCGCCTGGAGTCCCCCATGTTCAAGAACCTCACCATCCGGTTGCGACTCGTGTTCGTGATCGGGTTTTTGTCCGTCCTGCTGGTGCTGGGCGGCGTGATCGGCCTGGTCAGCCTGGCCGGCGCCAACGACACCCTGCGCAACAACTACGAGCAGCGCATGCTGCCCATGTCGCAGCTGGACCAGATCGTGCGCCTGATCGACGCCAACCAGCTGGCCGTGGCCCAGGCGCTCAACGAGACGCCGGAAGTGGTGCAGCCCGAGATGGCGCAAGTCGAGCAGCGCATGGCGCAGATCGCGCGCATGTGGGACACCTATGTACAAAACGGCCTGCGTCCCGAGGAAGTGGGGCTGGCCCACGACTATGCCGAGGCGCGCCAGCAATTCGTGGCGCAAGGCTTGCGGCCCGCGATCGAGGCGCTGCGGCGCGACAACCACGGCGCCGCCCGCACCCTGATGCGCGGCGAAATGGCCCGTTTGTTCCTCCCGGTGCGCAAGAACATCGATGCGCTGATGGCGCTGCACCTGAGCAGCGCGCACGCCGAATTCGAACACAGCCAGTTGATCTACCAGCGCGTGCGCCTGGCCTGCCTGACGGGCATCGCCTTTGGCCTGGTGCTGTCGGCCGTGATCGGCGTGTTGCTGCAACGGGCTATCGTGCGGCCGCTGGAGCAGGCCGTGCGCGTGGCCGGCAGCGTGGCCGCCGGCGACCTGACGCAGCGCATCGCCGTCGAGACCCGTGATGAAACGGGCCAGTTGCTGCAATCGCTGGCCGACATGAACACCAGCCTGACCAGGATCGTGGGCGATGTGCGCGGCGGCACGGCCGCCATCAACGGCGCGGCCCACAGCATCGCGGCCGGCAACGTGGAGCTGGCTGTGCGCACCGAACAGCAGGCCAGCGCCCTGCAGCAGACGGCGGCCTCGATGGAGCAGTTGACGGTGGCCGTGCGCGAGAACGGCGCCAGCGCCCAGCAGGCCAACCAGCTGGCGCAATCGGCCGCGCAGGTGGCCAACGAAGGCGAGGCGGTGGTGGCGAAGGTGGTCAGCACCATGGGCGCCATCAATTCGTCGGCGGTGCGCATCGGCGACATCATCGGCGTGATCGACCGGCTGGCGTTCCAGACCAACCTGCTGGCGCTGAACGCGGCGGTGGAAGCGGCCCGCGCCGGCAATCACGGCAAGGGCTTCGCCGTGGTGGCCAACGAGGTGCACCAGCTGGCGCAGCAATCGGCCGCCGCCGCGCGCCAGATCAAGCAACTGGTGCAGGAGTCGCAGGAACAGGTGGCCGAAGGGGCGGAACTGGTCGACCAGGCCGGCGCCACCATGCACGCGATCCTGACCAGCATCGGCCAGGTGACCTCCATCATCGCCGACATCAGCCGCGCCGGCGCCGAGCAGAGCGCCGGCATAGAGCAGATCAACCAGGCCGTGAGCCAGATGGACGAGGGCACGCGCAGCAACGCCGTGCGGGTGGAGGAGGTGGCTGCCGCTGCCCAGGCCTTGCAGGAGCAGGCCGACGGCCTGTCGGCGCTGGTGGCCGTGTTCAAGGTTGACGGCGCCCCGGCGCCCCGGACGTTCCCGGCGGTCCCTGCGGGCCGGACTTCACCGGCGCCGCGCGCCACCGTGCTGCCGTTCGAACGCCCTGCGCGCAAGTCGCCCGCCGCGCGCGCCGCAGCGCCCGGCCTGCGCAAGCCGCAAGGCCGGCCGGTCTGAGGAAGGGCGGGACGATGGAAGCAATCGAGAAATTCCTGCGCGGTTTCAGCCGGTTCCAGCAACAGTATTTCAGCGATTCGCAGTCGCTGTACGACAGCCTGCGGGCGGGCCAGCGCCCGGCCACGCTGCTGATCGGCTGCTGCGATTCGCGCGTCGATCCCATGCTGCTGACGGGCAGCGAACCCGGTGACCTGTTCGTGGTGCGCAATATCGCCAACCTGGTGCCGCCTTGCACGCCGGACGCGCCGCCGGGTGTCAGTTCGGCCATCGAATTCGCCATCTGCAACCTGGAAGTCGCGCGTGTGATCGTGCTCGGACATGCCCGCTGTGGCGGCATCCGGGCGCTGATGGCGCCGCGCCAGAAGCTGGCCGACACCGATTTCGTGGGCCGCTGGATGAAGATCGCGGAACCGGTGGCCAACGAGGTCAAGCGCAACCTGGCCCACCGCAGCGAGGAACACCAGCACAAGGCGTGCGAACTGGCCAGCATCCTGCATTCGCTGGACAACCTGCTGACCTACCCGTGGCTCAAGGAGCGGGTGGAGAAGGGGCTGGTCAAGCTGCACGGCTGGTATTTTGACATTGAAAGCGGGGCGCTGATGGCTTATTCCCCCCGCCAGCAGCAATTCCTGCCGCTGGTCTGCCCGCTGGAGCGGCGCGGATAAATCAGCACAAGGAGCAGGGTATGGCCAAGGTATTCCCAATCAATCCCAAGCACCCGGAGCGCATCTGCTGGGGGTGCGACAAATACTGCCCGGTCGATTCGCTGGCCTGTGGCAATGGCTCGGAGCGTACCCAGCACCCCATCGAACTGTGGGGCGAAGGCTGGGAAAAATTCGGCCTGAACGCCAAGACCGAGCCGGCCGGGCCGGCGCAGGAAGTCGTCGATCCCTCGGCCGACGCCCCGCCTGAAAAGAGCGGGACATAACACGCTCCCGGACAATCCGGGACGTCACAGACATACCATCCTCGCGCGGTCTTGATCCCGTTGCTATCGCCCGGCGCGCGCCGGTGATAGAACGGCGGGCCCGCTTATTTTCTCCACATTGGTCACGCATGCACACCTTAAACCTGCCCGGCATCACGCCCGAACACTTCCTGCAACACTACTGGCAACGGCAACCGCTGCTGATACGGGGCGGCTTCCGCCAGTTCGAGGACCCGATCAGCCCAGATGAACTGGCTGGTCTCGCGTGCGAGGAGCAGGTCGAATCGCGCCTCGTGTACCGCCGCGACGGTCGCTGGCAGGCCGAGACCGGGCCGTTCGACAGCTACGAACATCTTGGCGAACGCGAATGGTGCCTGATCGTGCAGGCGGCCAACCACTGGTCGCCCGAGGTGCAGGCGCTGGTCGAACCCTTCTCTTTCCTCCCCAAGTGGCGGCTGGACGATGTGATGATCAGCTATTCCACCAAGGACGGCGGCGTCGGCCCCCACATCGACCGTTATGACGTCTTCATCTGCCAGGGTTCGGGCAAGCGCCGCTGGCGCGTGGGCGCGCGCGGCAACCACCGCGAGTTCGCGGCCCACGAAGCCTTGCTGCACACGGACCCGTTCGAGCCCATCATCGACGAGGTGCTGGAGGCGGGCGACATCCTCTACATCCCGCCCGGCTTCCCGCACGACGGCGTGACGCTGGAACACGCCATGAGTTTCTCGGTCGGCTTCCGCGCCAAGTCGGCCTGCGACATGTTCAGCGCGCTGGCCGACCACCTGATCGACAAGGAACTGGGCAACGAACTGCTGGCCGACCCGGGCCGCCCGCTGCACACCCAGCAGGGCCGCATCGACGGCGCCGACTTCGCCCGCATCCGCGCCCAGTTGCAGGCCGTGCTCGACGACGAGGCGCTGCTGGCCGACATGGCCGGCGGCTACCTGTCGCGCGCCAAGTGCCAGCTCGACCTGCAGGCGCTGGAGTCGCCCTACGAGGATGCGGAGCTGGCCGAAGCGCTGGCCGGCGGCGGTGTGCTGGTGCGCACGGGCGGCCTGCGCTGCTTCTACGTGGACGCCACGGCGGCGCAGGGCGTGTGCTACGTGGACGGGGAGCGGACCGACTTCGGCCCCGAGGGCGCCGGCTTCGTGCCCGTGCTGTGCGACCACGAGCGGCTGGACGGGGTGGCGCTGGCGCCATGGCTGTCCCAGCCTGCCATCCTGGCCGCGCTCACGCGCTGGGTGAACGCCGGTTACTGGTACTTTGCCGACTGAGCATGGGTCGTTAATGCCACCGGGCAACCCGCTGTCGTGAATGGTTGTCGCAATCCGATACGTGGATGTGCATCATAACTTGACGATTTGAAACAATTTGGCTAGCCTGAACGACAGGGTTGTCGACCAATAGTCGCCTCGCTTGCGGGATGGTGTCGCCATGATGGAATCGGAAGCGTGGGCCCAGCGTGCCCCGGAAGACGAGGTACTCAAGCAGCTCAGGCTGGCCGACACCTATTTCAGGCACAGCGTTGCCAGCCTCGTCATCCTCGACCGCGATTTCAATTTCGTGCGGGTCAACCAGACCTACGCCGATGCCTGCCGGCGCGACATCAACGATTTCGTCGGCCATAACCATTTCGACCTCTTCCCCTCGGACGCGCGCTTGATTTTCGAGGAGGTGCTGCGCTCCAAGCAGGGCTATGTGACCTTCACCCGGCCCTTCGAGTTCGCCGACCAGCCCGAGCGTGGCGTCACCTACTGGGACTGGACCCTGGTTCCCGTGCTGGACCTGGCAGGCGAGGTCGAATATCTGGTGTTCTCGCTGGTCGAGGTGACGGCCCGCAAACGCGCGGAGCAGTTGATCTGGCACCAGGCCAATATCGACGGCCTGACGGGCGCACCGAATCGTTACCTGTTCAAGGAAAGGCTGCAACAGCGGCTGGACCTGGTGCCGCCGGCGCCGTTCGCGCTGCTGTTGCTGGACCTCGACCATTTCAAGGAAGTCAACGATACGCTGGGCCATGACAAGGGCGACGAATTGCTGATCGAGGCGGTGCGCCGCATCGACGCCTGCCTCGGCGGCCCCGGCCAGGCGGCCCGGCTGGGCGGTGACGAATTCGCCGTGACGGTGACCGACCGCGAACAACTGGCCACGCTCGACAACCTGGCCGGGCGGCTGGTGGCCAGCGTGGCCGCGCCCTACCACCTGGGCGGGGAGCGCGCGTTTGTCTCGGCCAGCATCGGCATCGCCCACTATCCGACCGACGGCGCCACCATCGCGGACCTGCTGCGCCATGCCGACCAGGCCATGTATGCGGCCAAGAGCGCGGGCCGCAACCGCTACACCCGCTTTAGCCACGCGCTGCAGGACGCCATGCAGCAGCGCATCAGCCTCAGCAACGATCTGCGCGACGCGTTGGGGCTAGGGCAGCTGGAGGTGCATTACCAGCCCATCGTGGAGCTGGCCACAGGACGCGTGTGCAAGGCCGAGGCGCTGTTGCGCTGGCACCATCCGCGCCGGGGCGCCGTATCGCCGGCCCATTTCGTTCCGCTGGCCGAGGCCAGTGGATTGATCGTCGATATCGGCGACTGGGTGTTCCGTCGTGCGGCGGAGCAGGTGCGGCGCGTGATGGCGCTCGATTGCCCCGAATTCCAGATCGGCGTGAACGTGTCGCCGCTGCAGTTCCGTAACGATGCCGGCATGCGCAAGCGCTGGCTGGCCCACCTTGCGGCACTGGGCCTGCCAACCCGCAGCGTGGGCATCGAGATCACCGAGGGGCTGCTGCTGGATGTGAGCGCGGAACTGACGGAGACGCTGCGCCGCTTCAGCGCGGCTGGCATCCAGATTTCACTCGATGATTTCGGCACCGGTTATGCGTCGCTGGCCTACCTGACCCGCTTCGACCTGGACGTGCTGAAGATAGACCGCACGTTTGTGCACCGGATGGACAGCCACGCGTCCGACCTGGCCCTGTGCGAAGCCATCGTGGCGATGGCGCACAAGCTGGGCATGACGGTGGTGGCCGAGGGCGTGGAAACGCGGCGCCAGCGCGACCTGCTGGAGGCGGCTGGCTGCGATTACGGGCAGGGCTACCTGTTCGCACGCCCCATGGCGGGGCCGGCACTGGAAGCCAGCCTGCGGGGCGCCCGCCACTGACGGCGCGGCCCTGCTGGCTGTCCCTGCTATTCAGTCCTGCAACTCAGGAGAACTGCAGCAATTCGCCGTCCGGGTCGAACGCGAGGAAGCGCTCCATGCGGCCTTGCTGGATGGCCTGCACCATGTCTTTCAGCGCGCCTTCGGTCTGGCGCGCGTCCGGCAACTGGCCAGCGCTGCCCGACAGGCTGGTGACCAGCACCACATCCCACGGCGCACCCATGGCGCGCGATTCGGCCGCCAGGTTGGCGAAGGTGTCGAGTTCCCCCACCTGCTTATCGACGCACATCACGGGCGTGAGCGTGCCGCGCCGCGGCGCGCCGGCGTTGGCCGGGTCGATGGCCTCATATTCGGCGCGGGTGAAGGTAAACAGCAGGCGCTGGGGTTCCGCTTGCAGCGCGGCGGCCGATAGCAGGTCGGTAAAACTGGCGATATTCACGGGGACTTCCTTTCAATGTGCGGGCGCGATGCGACACACGGATCGTGCGCATGCGCCACCCGTATGTATAACCCGGCGCGGGCCGCGTGGCCATCGGCGCGAGTGGCTAGCGGGCCTAGTTCTTTTGGCCGAGGGTGGTCACGGAAATCCTTGAGCCACATCATATTATTTGCGCGTGCCGTTTCGGACAATGGTGGCTTGGGCGGAGATGCCGCCGTGTGGAAGGAAAGGTTATACCATGTTGTCGAGGAAGCGCCATTATCTGAGCGTGGCCACCCAGGCGGTGGCGCTGGCGGGATTGCTGCGGGTGCTGTTCCTGGCCCCGTCGCTGCAGCCGGCCGATGCGGACGCCCAGCCGGCGCCGCCGCCGTCCGCCCAGGCCGCGTCCTGCGCCACGGCGCCCACGGGGCAGATCCAGTACGACCAGGGCCGCCCGGTGTTCTATTGCTCGCTGTCGGCCATGTTCGCGATGCTGGCCTCGGTGGAGCAGCCCGGCTTCGTGCGGGCCAGCTTCGTGCAGGACGCGGGCGCGCCGGCCGCCGCCGCAAACAGTGGCAACGATGTCAACGCGAACGGCTGGGTGGCGGCGCGGCTGGCCACCTATGTGTTGCGTGGCCCGCAAGGTCAGGGCAAGGGCGAGGGTGTGGTGGCCGCGTTCGCGTCCGCGCACCATGCGCAAGCCTACGCGCGCGCCGGTGGCGGGCGCTTGCTGTCTTACCAACAATTGCTGACGGTCGCCAGCAACGTCGCTGTCACGGAATCCACGGCCGGCCTAGTCACAAAGACCTAAACGGACTAGTCCTTCTCGCCCCGCCCGCCAGACTTCTTGCCGATTCACACTAAACACCCCCCTGCGTAGACTGCATGGTATCGACGGCCTCACGCATGTTGCGTGAGGAGGTGTTTAGTTCCTGGTACCGCACAGGGTGCAAGTGAGGAGGCAGCATGAGTCATTTTCTGGATCGCCTGAAATTCTTCAGCAAAACAAAATCAACGTTTTCCGACGGCCACGGGGCAGTTGTCCACGAGGACCGGACCTGGGAAAACGCCTACCGCCAGCGCTGGCAGCATGACAAGATCGTGCGTTCCACGCACGGCGTGAACTGCACCGGCTCCTGCAGCTGGAAGGTGTACGTGAAGAACGGGCTGATCACCTGGGAAACCCAGCAGACCGATTACCCGCGTACGCGGCCCGATCTGCCCAACCACGAGCCACGCGGCTGCCCGCGCGGCGCCAGCTATTCCTGGTACGTGTATTCGGCCCAGCGCGTCAAGTACCCGATGGTGCGCGGCCGCCTGATGGACATGTGGCGCGAAGCGCGCAAGACCATGGACCCGGTCACGGCTTGGGACTACATCAGTCAGAATCCCGAACGCGCCAATCAGTACAAGTCCGTGCGCGGCCTGGGCGGCTTCGTGCGCGCCGACTGGGACACCTGCAACGAGATGATCGCGGCCGCCAACGCCCTGACCATCAAGAAATACGGCCCTGACCGTATCGTCGGCTTCTCGCCGATTCCCGCCATGTCCATGGTCAGCTACGCGGCCGGTACCCGTTACCTGTCGCTGATCGGCGGCGTGGCACTGAGCTTCTACGACTGGTACTGCGACCTGCCGCCAAGCAGCCCGCAAGTGTGGGGCGAACAGACCGACGTGCCGGAATCGGCCGACTGGTACAACTCCACCTTCCTGATGGTGTGGGGCTCGAACGTGCCAATGACCCGTACCCCGGACGCCCACTTCTACACCGAAGTGCGCTACAAGGGCACCAAGACCGTGGCCGTGTCGTCCGACTTCGGCGAAATGGCCAAGTTCGGCGACATCTGGCTGGCGCCGAAGCAGGGCACCGACGCCGCGCTGGCGATGGCCATGGGCCACGTGATCCTGAAGGAATTCCACACCGAAGGCCAGTCCCAGTACTTCAAGGACTACGCCAAGCAATACACCGACTTCCCGATGCTGGTGCTGCTCAAGGAGCAGAACGGCACGCTGGCGCCCGAGTACTTCCTGCGCGCCTCGCACCTGGCCAACAACCTGGACGAGACCAATAACCCCGAATGGAAAACCCTGCTCATCGACGACGCCAGCGGCGAGATCGTGGCGCCGGCCGGCTCGATCGGCTTCCGTTGGGGCGAAGAGGGCAAGTGGAACCTGGAGATGAAGCAGGGCGGCAACAGCAAGCCTGTTGATCCGCGCCTGTCGCTGATCGGCTGCGCCGATGAAATCGCATCCGTGGGCTTCGCCTACTTCGGCGGCAAGGATGCCAGCGATCTGCTGATGCGCAACGTGCCCGTCAAGCGCCTGACCCTGGCCGACGGCAGCACCGCGCTGGTCGCCACCGTGTTCGACCTGACCATGGCCAACTACGGTATCGACCGTGGCCTGGGCGGCGGCAACGTCGCCACCAGCTACGCCGACGACGTGCCTTACACGCCGGAATGGCAGGTCAAGCACACCGGCGTGAAAGCGGCCGACGTGATCACCGTGGCCCGCCAGTTCGCGCAGAACGCCGACCAGACCCGTGGTAAGAGCATGGTCATCGTGGGCGCCGCGCTGAATCACTGGTACCACATGGACATGACCTATC
This sequence comes from Rugamonas brunnea, assembly GCF_014042345.1. Lineage (GTDB taxonomy): Bacteria > Pseudomonadota > Gammaproteobacteria > Burkholderiales > Burkholderiaceae_D > Rugamonas > Rugamonas brunnea. Next base: position 179,631 of record NZ_JACEZT010000009.1, on the reverse strand, counting down.
GCGGCATCATCAACATGCTGATGATGTGCGGTTGCGTGGGCCAATCGGGCGGCGGCTGGGCGCACTACGTGGGCCAGGAAAAGCTGCGTCCGCAAACCGGCTGGACTCCGCTGGCGTTCGCCCAGGACTGGAACCGTCCGATGCGCCAGATGAACGGCACCTCGTTCTTCTACAACCACACCAGCCAGTGGCGCCACGAGAAGCTGCACACGGAAGAAATCTCGTCGCCGACGGCCGGTCCGGACGTGGCGCCGATGACGCTGCTCGACTACAACGCCAAGGCCGAACGCCTCGGTTGGCTTCCATCGGCACCGCAACTGGAAACCAACCCGCTGGAAGTGGCGCGCGCCGCCGCAGCCGCAGGCCAGGACCCAGCCGCCTACGCCGTGCAGCAGATCAAGGACGGCAAACTGAACTTCTCGTGCGATGACCCGGACAATCCGGCCAACTTCCCGCGCAATATGTTCGTGTGGCGTTCCAACATCCTGGGCAGCTCGGGCAAGGGCCACGAGTACTTCCTCAAGTACCTGCTGGGCACCCAGAACGCGCTGATGAGCGACGAGTCGCAGTGCATCAAGCCGGCCCACGTGAAGGTGCGTCCGGCCGTGGAAGGCAAGCTCGATCTGCTGGTGGTGCTGGACTTCCGTATGTCGACCACCTGCCTGTACGGCGACATCGTGCTGCCGACGGCCACCTGGTACGAGAAGGACGACATGAACACGTCCGACATGCACCCGTTCATCCACCCGCTGTCGGAAGCCGTGCAACCGCTGTGGCAATCGAAGTCGGACTGGGAGATCTACAAGGGCCTGGCCAAGAAGTTCTCGGAAATCGGCGGCGCCGCGCTGGGCACCCAGAAGGATCTGGTGCTGTCCCCGCTGATGCACGACACCCCGGGCGAACTGGGTCAACCGTTCGATCCGAAGGACTGGCGCGCCGGCGAGTGCGAACCGATCCCGGGCAAGACCATGCCAAGCATGACCGTGATCGAGCGCGATTACACCCAGATCTACAAAAAATTCACCTCGATCGGCCCGCTGCTGGAGAAGATCGGCAACGGCGGCAAGGGCATCAGCTGGAAGACCGGCCACGAAGTGGACGTGCTGCGCGGCGTGAACCGCACCGTGCTGGAAGAGGGCATCTCGCAAGGCCAGCCACGCCTGGAGTCGGCCATCGACGCGGCGGAAATGATCCTGTCGCTGGCGCCGGAAACCAACGGCCACGTGGCGGTCAAGGCATGGGATGCGCTGTCCAAGATCACGGGCCGCGACCACACCCACCTGGCGCTGCCGCGTGAGCATGACTCGATCCGCTTCCGCGACGTGCAGGCCCAGCCCCGCAAGATCATCTCCTCGCCCACCTGGTCGGGTCTGGAGTCGGAAGAAGTCAGCTACAACGCCTGCTACACCAACGTGCATGAACTGATCCCATGGCGCACGCTGACGGGCCGCCAGCAGTTCTACCAGGATCACCTGTGGATGCGTGATTTTGGCGAAGGTCTGTGCGTCTACAAGCCGGCCATCAACACCAAGACCACGGCCGCCATGCTGGGCGCCAAACCGAACGGCAACAAGGAGATCGCGCTCAACTGGATCACGCCGCACCAGAAGTGGGGTATCCACTCCACCTACTCGGACAACCTGCGCATGCTCACGCTGTCGCGCGGCGGCCCGCACGTGTGGCTGTCGGAGATCGACGCCAAGGCGGCCGGCATCGTGGACAACGACTGGATCGAGGTGTTCAACGTGAACGGCACGTTGACGGCGCGCGCCATCGTCAGCCAGCGTGTACCGGAAGGCATGACGCTGATGTACCACGCCCAGGAGAAGATCATCAACGTCCCTGGCGCGGAAACGTCGGGCAAGCGAGGTGGTATCCACAACTCGGTCACGCGGGCGGTCACCAAGCCGACCCACATGATCGGCGGCTACGCCCAGCTGTCGTATGGCTTCAACTACTACGGCACGGTCGGTTCCAACCGCGATGAGTTCGTGTTGGTCCGCAAGATGGATAAAGTCGATTGGCTGGAAGGCCCATTGTCCTCCAAGGCCTGAAACCGTCAACGATAGCGAGGTAAAAACATATGAAAATCAGAGCCCAAATCGGCATGGTGCTGAACCTGGACAAGTGCATTGGTTGCCACACCTGTTCCGTCACCTGCAAGAACGTGTGGACCAGCCGCGACGGCGTGGAATACGCATGGTTCAACAACGTGGAAACCAAACCCGGCGTCGGCTATCCGAAGCAGTGGGAGAACCAGGACAAGTGGAACGGCGGCTGGCGCCGCACGGCGGCCGGCAAGATTGAGCCGCGCCAGGGCAGCCGTCTGAAAATCCTGGCGAACATCTTCGCCAACCCGAACCTGCCGAATATCGACGAGTACTACGAGCCGTTCACCTACGACTACGAGCACCTGCAGCACGCGCCGCTGTCGGAGACGCCGCCTACCGCGCGTCCGATCTCCGTCATCACCGGTAAGAAGATGGACAAGATCGAATGGGGCCCGAACTGGGAGGATGACCTGGGTGGCGAGTTCGCCCAGCGTAGCCAGGACAAGCTGTTCGACAACATGCAGAAGGAGATGTACGGCACCTTCGAGAACACCTTCATGATGTACCTGCCACGCCTGTGCGAGCACTGCCTGAACCCGACTTGCGTGGCCTCGTGCCCGTCCGGTTCCGTGTACAAGCGCGAGGACGACGGCATCGTGCTGATCGACCAGGACAAGTGCCGCGGCTGGCGTATGTGCATCTCCGGCTGCCCGTACAAGAAGATCTATTACAACTGGTCTTCGGGCAAGGCCGAGAAGTGCACGTTCTGCTACCCGCGTATCGAAGCGGGCCAGCCGACCGTGTGCTCGGAAACCTGCGTGGGCCGCATCCGCTACCTGGGCGTGCTGCTGTACGACGCCGACAAGATCGAGGCGGCGGCTTCCGTGGCCGACGAGCGCGACCTGTATCCGTCGCAACTGGGCCTGTTCCTGAACCCGCACGATCCGGAGATCATCGCCGAGGCGCGCCGCCAGGGCATCCCTGATTCGTGGCTGGAGTCGGCCAAGCGTTCGCCCGTCTACAAGATGGCGATGGAATGGAAGGTCGCCTTCCCGCTGCACCCGGAATACCGCACGCTGCCGATGGTGTGGTACATCCCGCCACTGTCGCCTATCCAGGCGGCGGCTGAATCGGGCCAGCTGGGCAAGAACGGCATCCTGCCGGACACCAAGAGCCTGCGCATCCCGGTGCAGTATCTGGCCAACCTGCTGACGGCGGGCGACCAGGTGCCGGTGCTCAAGGCGCTGGACCGCATGCTGGCCATGCGTGCCTACATGCGCGGCAAGAGCGTGGAAGGGGTGGAAAACCTGGAAGTGCTCAAGCAGGTCGGCCTGGAGAAGAACATGGTGGAGGACATGTACCACATCATGGCGATCGCCAACTACGAGGACCGCTTCGTGATCCCGAGCAGCCACAAGGAAATGGCCGAGGACAGCTTCAACGAGAAGGGCAGCTGCGGCTTCAGCTTCGGTAACGGTTGCTCGGACGGCGTGTCCGACCACAGCCTGTTCGGCAAGAAGAAGCAGGGTTCCACCATCTTCGTGCAGATGCCGAAGTCGCGCAAGAAGAAGGAAGTGCTGGACGTCTGATGACGCGGTCCGCTTAGCCCACCAAGGAATGAAGATGAAAAGCTATCAAGTCTTATCCGCGCTGCTGCTCTACCCGGAGCAGGAATTGTGCGACGCCCTGCCCGAACTGCGGCAGGCGCTGGCCGACCGGCCCGAATGGGAGGCCAGCCTGGCCGGCCTGTTCGAGCACCTGGCCAGCACCCCGCTGATCGATCTGCAACAGCAGTACGTGGCCACGTTCGACCGTAATCCGTCGCACTCGCTGCACCTGTTCGAGCATATCCACGGCGAGTCGCGCGATCGCGGCCAGGCCATGGTCGACCTGCTTGCCGAGTACCGCAAGCACGGGCTGGACATGGTCGGCAACGACCTGCCGGACTATGTGCCGCTGTTCCTCGAATTCCTGTCGCAGCAGGAGCGCGACGAAGGTCTGCGCCTGCTGGGCGACGCGGTCCACGTGCTGGCCTACATCGGCCGCAAGCTGAAGGCCAACGCCAGCCCGTACGCCGTGCTGTTCGACCTGCTCGAGGCCGACAGCCCGGTGGCGGCCGAGGAACTGGCCGAGCCGCCCATCCGCGACATGGACGAAGCGCTGGAAACCTTCGGCCCCGGCGCCGACGGCGTCGAGCCGCTGCTCCAGACGTCGCTGGCCAGCGGCCCGCAACCGATTAACTTTTATCCCAAGGCTGCGGCTGCCGCGCCGCAGCGTGCCTGAAGGAGACTGCAGTGAACTATTTACATCAATTCGTGTTCGGGATTTATCCCTACATCGCGCTCGCCATCTTCCTGCTCGGTAGCCTGATTCGCTTCGACCGCGAACAGTACACCTGGAAGTCCGAGTCCAGCCAGACCTTGCACACGGGCGCCCTGCGCCTGGGCAGCCCGCTGTTCCACGTGGGCGTGCTGGGCCTGTTCTTCGGCCACGCGGCCGGTCTGCTGACCCCGGTCGCCGTGTGGGACGCGCTGGGCGTCGAACACGGCACCAAGCAGCTGATCGCGATGACGGCCGGCGGCATCATGGGCTCGTGCGCCATGATCGGCCTGCTGTTGTTGCTGGCCCGCCGCTTCTCGAACGACCGCGTGCGCGCCGTCACCACCTTCAAGGACAAGATCGTCCTGCTGTGGATCCTGGTGACGCTGACCCTGGGCCTGATCTCGATCGGCGCCTCGGCCTCGCACATGGACGGCCACATGATGGTCCTGCTGATGACCTGGGCCCAGCACGTGGTGACCTTCCGCGGCGACGCGGCCGGCTTCATCGAAACGGCGCCGCTGATCTTCAAGCTGCACCTGTTCATGGGCATGTCGCTGTTCGTGATCTTCCCGTTCACCCGTCTGGTGCACGTGTGGAGCGGCTTTGGCGCCGTCGGCTATCTGGGCCGCGCCTTCCAGCTGGTCCGCACCCGTTAATTAATCAGGAGTCTCAACATGGGTATCGCCGTCAACGGAATCGAGGTCAGCGACCTCGCCATCGAACAGGAACTGCCGCACCACCAGGACGCGGCCAATCCCCTGAAACAGGCCGTGCACGAAGTGGTGCTGCGCCAGGTGCTGCTGCAGGAGGCCGACCGCCTCGGCATCACGGGCGAGACGGACGACGCCCGTGTGGAAGCGCTGTTCGAGCGTGAAGTGAAGGTGCCGGAAGTGGACGAGGCCGCGTGCCGCCGCTACTACCAGAGCCAGATCGAACGCTTCTCCAGCGGCGCGCTGGTGGAAGCGCGCCACATCCTGTTCCAGGTCACGCCAACCGTGCAACTGGATTTGGTGCGCAGCACGGCCGAATTGATCCTGGCCGAGCTGCAAGCCAATCCGGACCGTTTCGACGAACTGGCGCGCCAGTACTCGAACTGCCCGTCGGGTGCCGTGGGCGGCAACCTGGGCCAGCTGGCCCGGGGCCAGTGCGTGCCGGAATTCGAGCAACTGCTGTTCCGCATGGCGCCCGGTGAGCTGGCCGGCCGCCTGCTGGAAACCCGCTTCGGGCTGCACATCGTGCAAGCGATGCGCCGCATCGAAGGCGAAGCGCTGCCATTCGAAGCCGTGCAGGCGCAGATCTCGGACGAGCTGCAACGCCAGTCGTGGCAGCGCGCGCTGCACCAGTACCTGCACATCCTGGTCGGCCAGGCTGACATCGAAGGCGTGGAACTGGAAGGCGCGGACTCGCCGCTGGTGCAATAAGGCCAGCGCCACCAAAAACCGGGGTCAGGTCATACCAATTGGCAAGATGCGAACATCTTGCCAATTGGTATGACCTGACCCCGGTTTGCTTTTGCGGCGATCAGGCCAGGTCGGTGGCGTGGAGCTGGGCGGCGTTCACGCCGATCAGGGTGGCCAGGTGCACCAGCTCAGCGGCGTCGACCTGGTGGTTGCCGTTGGCGTCGGCCGTCACATTGCCGGTGGAACCGGCGCCAAAGCGCCATGCTTCCATGTTGCCGCTGCTGTCCTGGCCGATGAAGGTGATGTGCTCGGTCGATGTGGCGGCCACGGCGTAGGCGGCGTTGATGGCCGCTGCCGCCGCGCCCGCGCTGCCGTCGCCCAGGCTGCCCACCTGGATCACATAGCCCTGGCTGCTGTTGAGCGCGGCGCCGCTCACCTGGCTGGCCGCTGCGCTGAGCAGGGTCGGCTGGCCCTGGGCCAGGTGCAGCGTGGCGCCGCTGCCGGGCGCGAAGTTGATCACCAGGGTGTCGCTGCCATCGAGCAGGTCCAGCCGGTCGGCGCCGTTCATGTGGATCGTGTTGCCGACGCCGTCGATGGCGATGGTGGCATGGCCGCCGCTGTAGATCTGGTTGTTGTTGCCATGTCCAAGCAGGTGATCGACCACCGATGACAGCACCACACTTTGCGCCGTCAGGCCTTGCGCCAGCGTCAGCGTATGGCCGGCCAGGCTGATGCCGCCGGCCGCCACGCCGGTGCCGATGCTGGCGGCGGCGATCAGTCCCGTGTTCAGGTAGCCGTTGGCCAGGCCCTGGTTGAGCACCGTGGCCGCAGGCAGCAGGGTGGCGCTGTCGGCGTAGCCGCCCTGGTTGGTGTCGATCAGCCAGCCATTCTGGTGGCCCGGCGCCGCGTGGGTGTTGCTTTCGTCCTCGGGGCTGAGTGCGAACGACACCAGCACGTCGGCCCGGCTGCCGCCGTTGGCCAGCCGGTCCAGCCAGTAATGCAGGCCGCCTGCGTCGGGCGCGCGGTGCAGCACGTTCTGGTACAGCGCGGTCACGAAGGCCTGGTCGGCAGCGCCACCCAGATCGGCGGGGCTGGCGGCGGCGGGGAAGCGCAGCTGGAATTCCTGCGAGGCGATGAACGAGGCTGCGATGTCGGTCAGGGCCGAGCCGCCGCCGAGGAGGGTTTCCCAGTATTCGAGACCGCGCAGGTCCGGCAGCCGGCCCAGCGCCGCGACATACAGTTCGGCCACGGCCGCGTTGTGGGCGTCGGCGACGAAGTACATATTCGGGTAATTGCCGCCGGCGTCCGTCGCCGCGCCGTTGAAGACGATGTAGGAAACGCCGTGGATGGTGACGCTCTTGTTATAGTCGGCGTCGCCGGCGGCGATGTTCTTCAGTTCCAGCTGGCCGCTGCTGTCGAGGCGCACGGCGTAATGGTCGCGCGCGCCGTCGAGCACCACGGCGTGGTGGCCCTGGCCCAGCGTGGCGTTCTGGAAGCCGACCACGGTGTTGACCTGGCCCGCCAACGCCTGGCCGTCAGTCGACGGGTGGAACTGGACATCGGCCGTGCGCATCGCGCCCTGCTGCAGGACGAAGCGGGCGGCACCGGCACCGACGCCGGCCACGGACAGCTTGTACGGGCTAGTTATGGCGCGCAGCAGTGCGCCATCGTCCACCAGTTGGTCCGCCGTCACGCTCAGCACGGGCATACCGCCGTCGGTCAACGTCAGGCCGAACAAGCGGCCCTGCGCGGCCAGCGCCTGCAGCGCGGCCAGGCTGGCTTGCACCTGGGCCGCGCTGTCGCTGACGGTGAAGCTGGCCTGCGGATAGTAGGGGGCCAGTTTGGCCGCGTCGGCTGCGTTGGCGCCGGTCGCGGCCAGCGTGTAGTGTCCGAGCAGCTTGTCCAGCGCGGCGCCGTCCGTGAACAACTTGGCGACGCCGAGCTTCAGGGTGGCCTGGCCGCTGTCGGTCAGCGTGATGGCCGACAGTTTGCCGGCCGCCGCCAGCGCTTGCAGCGCGTCCAGGCTGGCGTTGACGTTGGCCGCGCTGTCGCTGATGGTGTAGCTCAGCGCGACAGCGCTGGTGGCGCTGGCCGCCAGCACGGCGGCCACGCTGTCCTGCACGGCCACATGGTAGTCGCCGGCGATCAGGCGCAGGGCGGCGCTGTCGGCGGCCATCTGGGTGCCGGTGATGGACAGCGTGGCCGTTCCGCTGTCGGTCAGCGTGATGCCTGCCAGTCTGCCGGCGGCGGCCAGCGTCTGCAGGACGTCGAGGTTGGCGGCCACATCGGCCGCGCTGCCGCTGAATCCGGCCGAGGCCACATGCTCGGCCAGGCTGGTGCCCAGCAGGGGCGCGTCGGCCAGCGACGCATCCGTCACGTGCAGGCTGAAATTGCCGCGCATGGCGGCGAACACGCCCCGGTACTGGTCGAACTGGGCGCCCGTCATGCTCTGCACCTGGGCGACGTCGTCGGTGATCTGGATGAAGCCGAGGCGGTCGCTGTGCAGCAGCGTGTTCAGGCCGTCGAGGTTGGCGAACACGGCTGCGCTGGCGTCGTGCACCGGGCCGATGAGGGCCAACTGGCCATTGGCATAGTTTTGCAGTGCATGGGCGACGTCGCGCGTGCCGACCTGGATGTTGATGTTTTGCCAGCCACCCCAGCCGTCGCCGTGGTAGGGGCAGATTTGCAGTGTGACCATGCCGGCCGTGGACGGGGCCTGGTAGGTGACCAGGCGCAGGTCGGCCGCATTGAATTCGTACTCGCCCGGCTTGGCGTCCGGCCACAGGTTGCGGGCGCCGTGCACCTCCAGCGTGCCGCCATTGTCGGGTACCGACACTTCGTAGAACACTTTGGCGTCGTTGGCGCCATCGAGCTGGAACAGGCTGGATAAGGAAACGATGGCGCCCGTGTCCATGGCCGTGAGCACCTTTGGCAGCACCATGGTGTCGGCACTGGTGCCGGAGAAGGTCCAGTGGATGTCGTTCGCCGCGCTCCATTGCTGGCCCACCAGGGCCTGGATGGACAGGACGGCGGCGCCGTCCGCGCCAGGGGACAGGAATTGCAGGCGGGCCAGGTCGGCCGCGCCGATCACCACGTCGCCGGCCGCGTGCTGCTCGGCCGTGGCCAGGTCGGTGGCGCCGTGCAGGTCGAGCGCGCCGCTGCCTGCCGCGTGGAACAGGTAGCGGCTGACGGGGAGCGCATCGGGATTGAAGACGGCGAACAGGGGGGCGACGTCGACCGCGGCCGACAGGCCCAGCTTGTGGCTGACGCCGGCCAGCTGCACCACCGGGCTCGACAGCGACGCGGCCACCGCCACGCCGCCGCCTTCGGCCTGCATCTCGTCCATCGACACTTCGAACTGGGCAGTCCAGTTCTGGCTGGCGTAATTGTCGCCCCACGGGTTGCGCACGATGAACTTGTCGGTGCCGGCGTCGTAGCCGAGCACGGCGAACGCATGCCAGCCGACCAGCTCGATCATGCCGTCGCTGTCATAGGTATGCGGCGCATCCTTGGTGGTCTCGAACACCACGTCGCGGTGCGCGGCCAGCGCGGCCACCAGCATCGCTTTCTTGTCGGCCCAGTCGCTGGCCGTGGTGCTGTAATAGGTGACCCGGGCGTTGCTCATGGCCGGCAGCACGATGCTGGTGATGTTGCCGTCGATATTTTCATAGCTGTTGACGGCCGGATGGCCGACCATGCCCGTTTCGCTCAGCTGGGCATACGCTTTCTCCAGCAGCGGCATCCACAGGGCGACCTCCTGCTGCGCGCCGTTATGGCCATAGACCTGGTGGCCGTAGGCGTCGGTCGGCAGTTGTTGGTTCACGGTGACCCACACCTCGTTGCCATGCAGGTAGAAACGCACGCCATAGGTGCCGTTGCCATTGTCCACGATCATGGACTTGAGCAGGTCGGGATGGTTGTTGACCATCTCGATCATGCTGGCGCACACCACGCAGTCGCCCAGCGCACCCTGGGCCACGTCGACGATGGCTGCCGCCCCCGTGTGGCCGTACAGCGGGCCGCTGACGGTGCGGTATTGGGGCTGGGTCACGCTGCGCTGGTTGTCCGGCACCATGGTCAGGTCGGGCATGTCCGTGCCCAGGAACCATTTGGAGATCAGCTCGTTGAGCTGGGTGACGCTGCTGTCGGCGCGCAGGTTGCCCAGCGTCGCCGAATCCGTACTGCCGCCATGCCAGGCGATATTGGCCGGGTTGCCCAGCACCAGCTGGGTGAAGATGTCGGCCACGTAGCTGGTGGCCGTCACGCCGTTGTTGAGGTGGGCCGCCACCGTTTGCAGCGCCTGGAACTCGGCGGCCGTGAACGTCCCGTCGGCGGCGGTGTCGTTGAGCACCCGCAGGGCTTCGTTGTAGCTGAGCACACCATCGGCGGCGGCAGTGGCCAGGTCGTTGCGCACGCCGTTGTCGGCGAGGGCGGCAATCCAGTCGGTGGTGGCGGATGTGGTCAAACAATGCTCCTTGGATAAACGGCATGCGTGCGGATGTGCACGGTCGGTGGCATGATATTGCCGTCGGTAAATAATATATTATTATGCAACTTATTGCAATGTTGTAAAACAACTTGGCATACCAATTTGATAAAAGACTAGTGCTTATGGACTAGGGCGCCTAAGTCGTCATGGCCATCGGCAAACGGCAAGTGGGCCGCTACAATTTCTCCATTGACCATGAACAGGAGTTTGCGATGTTAAGCGACCGCTTTGGCCGGTCCATCGACTACCTGCGCGTCTCCGTGACGGACCGTTGTGACCTGCGCTGCACGTATTGCATGCCCAAGGATTTCAAGGATTTCGAGGACCCGCCCGACTGGCTGAGCTTTGATGAAATGGAACGGGTGGTGGGCGCCTTCGCCCGGCTCGGTACGCGCCGTGTGCGCCTGACGGGCGGCGAGCCGCTGATGCGGCGCCATCTGCCCCAACTGGCCAGCCGGTTGTCGGCGCTGCCCGGTTTGCAGGACTTGTCGCTGTCGACCAATGCCACCCAGCTGGCGCGCCATGCGGGCGCGCTCAAGGCGGCAGGCGTGAGCCGCATCAACGTCAGCCTCGATTCGCTGGACCGTGACTGCATGGCCCGCATCACGGGCCGCGACAGCCTGCCGCAGATCCTGGCCGGCTTGCAGGCCGCCAAGGAAGTCGGCTTCGCGCCCATCAAGATCAACATGGTGGCCATGCGCGGCGTGAACGACCAGGAAATCGATGCCATGGTGGAGTTCTGCATCGAACACGAATTCGTGTTGCGCCTGATCGAAGTGATGCCCATGGGCGCCACGGGCAAGGATGCGTCCTACCTGGGGCTGGACACGGTGCAGCGCCATTTGCGCGAAAAATTCGGCCTGGTGCCGCAGGCGCTGGAACTGGGCGGCGGCCCGGCCCGCTACCTGGCCACGCCGGACGGACGCAGCAGCATCGGCTTCATCACGCCCCTGTCGCAGCATTTCTGCGCCACCTGCAACCGGGTGCGGCTGGCGGTCGACGGCACGCTGTACCTATGCCTGGGCCAGGAGGAGAAATTCGAATTGCGTCCGCTGCTGCGCGGCGGCGCCAGCGATGCGGAGCTGGAACAGGCGATCCGCGAAGCCATCGAACTGAAACCGCAGCAGCATGATTTTGGCCGCCAGCCGGAAAAGATCATCCGCTTCATGTCGCAGACGGGCGGCTGAGGGGCAGGGAGAGAACGGACGGGGTAACGAGACAAGAGGGCGCGTGTATACTGGATCAACGAAGGCAGACCGGGCTTGATTGCGTTTGCGGGAACCGGGCCATGCCCGGTGCGCGCCGGGACGGCAGCGCCGCCAACAGAGGAGATGGAATGAAACAAACTGTGGACCAGGGCAGGGCCCGGGCGCATTGCGCACCGGGCGCTTGGCCGTGCGCGCGCGAAGGGCAACGATGATGGGTACACCGCACTTGTTCGGAACCTGGCAGAAACTGTCGACCAAGATCGTCGGCGTGCTGCTCAGCTTCCTGGCGGTGGCGCTGATGGTGATCGGCTCCACGCTGTTCCTGTCCTGGCAGCTCGAAGGCAGCGCGGCCGCCATCAACGTGACCGGCAGCTTGCGCATGAACAGCTACCGGCTCAGCTTTGTGGTCAGCGAGCTGACCGACTCCGCGGGCCGCGCCGCCGCCCGCGACGAGGCACATTACCAGCTGGCCGCCATCGAGCAGACCTTGCAGCAGTTGCGCCAGGGTGACCCGCAACGGCCGCTGTTCCTGCCGCCGTCGCCCACCATCCGCGACGCCTTCGCCACCGTCAACCAGCGCTGGCACGACACGGTGCAGCCGGCCGCGCAAGCGCTGCTGGCGCGCGACGATGTGAGCGCGGCCGACGCGCGCGGCTTCCACACCCAGGCCGAACGCTTCGTGGTGCAGGTCAACGGCCTGGTGCAACTGATCGAACAGGACAGCGAACAGCGCACGTTCTGGCTGCGCGCCTCGCAGTTGTTGCTGCTGGGACTGGCCATGGTGGGCACGGTCAGCATCATCTACCTGATGTTCAACCTGATCGTGAACCCCGTCACCAGCCTGCAGGAAGGCATGGACCGCATGCGCGAGCAGGATTTCGAGGTGCGTCTCGCGGTCGACACGCAGGATGAATTCGGCCAGCTGGCGCAAGGCTTCAACCTGATGGCCGACAAGCTGCAAGGCTTGTATGGCAACCTCGAACAACTGGTCAAGACCAAGACGGCGGCGCTGGAAGACCAGAACCGCGAGCTGGCCCTGTTGTACGACAGCGCCGCCTTCCTGCAGCAGCCGCAGCCGGCCGAATCGCTGTGCGACGGCTTCATGAAGCGCATCAGCGACTACTTCCATGCGGACGGCGGCTCGGTGCGCGTGCTCGACCCCATTCGCGGCAACCTGCACATGCTGGTCCACCACGGCATCTCGGACCAGCTGGTGCAGACCGAGCACTGCCTGAAAGTGGGCGACTGCCTGTGCGGCGAAGCCGTGGCCAAGAAGATCGCCGTGGTGCACGACCTGCGCCGCATCGACGATAGCCACACGCTGCAATGCCACCGCGAAGGCTTCGTCACCGTCTCGGTGTTCCACATCTATGCGCAGCGCCAGCACCTGGGCTTCTTTAACCTGCACTTCCGCAAGCCGGTGTCGTTCAACCAGCGCGAGACGGCCCTGCTGGAAACGCTGGGCCAGTTGCTGGGCACGGCCATCGAGAACCAGCGCCTGGCCGCGCGCGAGCGCGAGATGGCCATTTCCGAGGAACGCAACCTGGTGGCCCAGGGCCTGCACGACAGCATCGCCCAGGGCCTGAACTTCCTCAATCTGCAAGTGCAGATGCTGGACCAGTCGGTGCAGGCCAAGCAGTTCGAGGACGTGGCCGAGATCGTGCCGCTGCTGCGCACCGGCGTGGAGGAAAGCTACCAGGACGTGCGCGAACTGCTGCACAATTTCCGCACCCGGCTGGAACAGGGCAACCTGGTGGCGTCGCTGGAGACGACCATCGACAAGTTCCAGCGCCAGAGTGGCATCGAAGCCGTGCTGGTGGCCGACAGCGACGGTGCGCCGTTCCCCCGCGAGCAGCAGCTACAATTGCTGTTCATCGTGCAGGAAGCGTTGTCGAACGTGCGCAAGCACGCGATGGCCAGCCGGGTCGAGGTGCGCTTGCAGGACCAGTACGATTTCGTGCTCAGCATCAGCGACAACGGCGCCGGCTTCGACACGGAATCGCTGCCGGGCAAGGGTGAGAGCCACGTGGGCATCCACATCATGCGCGAGCGCGCGCAGCGCATCCACGCGCAACTCGCCGTCAGCTCCGTGGTCGGTGGCGGCACGACCGTCACGCTGCGGCTGCCGCGCCAGCAACGGCGCGCGGCCTGAGCGCGGGCCGACACCAAGCGACACCAATCAACACACAGCATCAACAAAGAGAGGCATAGCCACAATGGAAGCAAGCAGCAATCCGATCACCGTCCTGCTGGTCGATGACCATACCCTGTTCCGCAGCGGCATACGGCTGCTGTTACAGCGCAACCCGGAATTCGCCGTGGTGGGCGAGGCGGCGGACGGCGTGGAGGGCATCAAGCGGGCACAGCAGCTTAAGCCCCAGGTGATCCTGCTGGACCTGAACATGCCCGGCATGTCCGGCGTGGAAACGCTGCAGCTGCTGCTGCAGGATTGCCCCGACAGTGCGGTCGTGATGCTGACCGTGTCCGAGGATGCGCACGACCTGTCGGTGGCGCTCAAGGCCGGCGCTTCGGGCTACCTGCTGAAGAATATCGATGCCGAATACCTGACGCGGGCCATCCGCCGCGCGGCCGCCGGCGAGACGGTGGTGGCCGAGGCCATGACGGCCAAGCTGGTGGCCCAGCTACACGGCGGCAGCGAGGCGCCCGTGGCGTCCGAGATCGACAAGCTCACGCCGCGCGAAAAGGAAATCCTGGCTTGCCTGGCGCGCGGCGAGAGCAACAAACTGATCGCACGCTCGCTGGACCTGGCTGAAAGCACGGTCAAGATCCACGTGCAGAATGTGTTGAAGAAGCTGAAGTTGAGCAGCCGCGTGCAGGCGGCCGTGTTTGCGGTCGAGCACCGCTTGCTGGGTGCTGGCGGCGAGCGCTGATGCAGGATGGCGGGGACGGCGGAATCGTGTCAAGTTAAGTTGACTCGTCGTATCCGCGAAAGCGGAAACCCATAGAACGCCGGCGTTCTTGTTGGCGCCAGCGTTCTGTGGCGGGAATGCTGGCAACGCCTGGAGGGAATCCAGGCAATGCCTGGATTCCCGCCTGCGCGGGAACGACGTGGCCTTAACCGCCGCAGCAACCGCCGCAGCAGCCGCCGGCTTTTTCCGCCTGCGCACCGGTGCGGGCCGTGTAGCCGGCACGGGCCAGGCTGTTGATCAGGTAAGGCTCCGAGGTGTGGCGCTCGTCGTACTTGAGGCTGGCCTGGCTGTTGAGCAGCGATACGCGCACGTCGCTGACGCCGGTGATGTTGTTGAGCACGAGCGTGACGAGGTCGGCGCAAGCTTCACCGTTCATGCCGTCGATTTTCAAAGTAGCGTTTTGCATGGCGAACTTCCTTCTAAAGAAATCAGGGGACGTCGCGGACGGTGTGGTTGGCCGTGGCGGCGTCGGGAAGTTGTAGCGTAAGGGAACTGGCGCGCCGAGTCGATACGCAAACGGGCGTTGCGGCTGGTAAATTTGTTTTCCTTGATGCATATCATCCGCTTGCGCCCGTGTTCTTCACAAGGTATGCGCCCGCACACACAATGTGCGTGCCAGCCTGAAAAGTGAAGGCTGGGCGCGGGCGGGCTTTCAGGGCCGGCGGCCCGCAACCTTAGCATCAGCGAGTATCCATCATGAGCCTGTTACACATCGACGAACCCCTGCCGGCCAGCACGCCGGCGCCGTGGCATATGGCCCATCCGCTGTGGCGGCTGGGTTTCCGTCCCTTCTACCTGCTGGCGGCCTTGTTCGCCGCGCTCAGCATCCCCTTGTGGATCGCCCAGTACTACGGCTGGCTGCACGCGGCCCATATCGACGTGGGCTGGCATATGCACGAGATGGTGTTCGGCATGGTGACGGCGGTGGTGATCGGTTTCCTGTTCACGGCCGGGCGCAACTGGACCGGCTTGTGGACGCCCGTGCGCGGCCACCTGGCGGCGCTGGCCGGCTTGTGGCTGGCCGGCCGGCTGGCCATGCTGTGGGCGCCCGCGCCGGTGGCGGCCCTGGTCGACTGGCTGTTCCTGCCGCTGGCCACCTGGCCACTGGGGCGCGTGATGCGCCAGTCCAATAACAAGCGCAATTACTTCCTGGTCGGCCTGCTGGCGTTGCTGGCGGTGGCCAACGGCGTGTACCACCTGGCCACGCTGGGCGTGCTGTCGCTGGCGCAAGCCGTGCCGGTGCGGGCCGCGATCCTGGTGGTCGTGGTGATGGAATCGGCCATCGGCACCCGGGTGCTGCCCATGTTCACCCGCAACGGTGCACCCGGCACCGATCCTGCCGTGCATCCCAAGCGCGACCGCGTGTCGCTGGGCCTGCTGGCTGCCACCGGACTGGCCTGGGTGGCCGGTCTGCCGGGCTGGCTGACGGCGCCGCTGGCCCTGGCTGCTGGCGCGCTGGTGCTGGTGCGCCTGGCAGGTTGGCAGCCGCACAAGGTGTGGCATGTGCCACTGCTGTGGGTGCTGCACCTGTCGTATGCCTGGATCGGCGTCGGCTGTTTCCTGCTGGCCGGCGCCGCGCTGGGCTGGCTGCCTACCAGCGCCGCCTTCCACGCACTGACGGTCGGTTCCATGACGGGCCTGATCATCGGCATGATCACCCGCACCACGCTGGGCCACACGGGCCGTCCGCTCAAGGCCGGCCGCGCCGAATTCGCCATGTTCGCCCTGATCCAGAGCGGCGCGCTGGCACGCGTGGCCGCCGCGCTGGCCACCGATGGCGTGCGCGACGCCGCGCTGCTGCTGAGCGCGGGCTGCTGGACGCTGGCGTTCGTCGCCTACGTGGTCGTGTACACGCCTTACCTGAGCAGCGCCCGGGTGGACGGCGCGGCCGGCTGAGGCGCGCCGCCTACTGAGCAGCCCAACTTAGCCGCCCACTGAGCCGCTCACTCCGCGGCGCGCTCCGCCGGTCCCGGTTCCGCTGCGGTGCGCTGCACCGACTGGGCTGTCATGCCCGGGTGGTAGAAGTGGTAGGCGCCGCGGCCGCTGGCCTTGGACACGTACATGGCCGCGTCCGCGTGTTTCATCAGCGTGGCCGCGCTGTCGCCATCGCCCGGATAACAGGCGATGCCGATCGAGGCGCCCACTTCCAGCGTGTGCGGTCCCAGCAGCATGGGCCGGCTCAGGCTGGCCAGCAGCTTTTCCGCCAGGTTGACGTAGGTGATGCCGTCATCGACCTGTTCCAGCAGGATCACGAATTCGTCGCCGCCTATGCGGGCCACGGTGTCCGAGTGGCGCACGGCCTGGCTCAGGCGCTGGGCCACCTGCTGCAACAACTGGTCGCCCACGTCGTGGCCCAGGGTGTCGTTGATGGGTTTGAAGCGATCCAGGTCGATGAACATCACGCCCATGCCACGGCCGTCGCGTTGCGCCACGCTGATGCCCTGGCTGATGCGGTCGAGTAGCAGGGCGCGGTTGGGCAGGCCCGTGAGCGGATCGTGGAAGGCCAGGTGGCGCAGGTGTTCGTCGCCGGCCCGCAATTCCGTCACGTCGTTGGACACGCTCACGTAGCGCAGCGGCTTGCCGTTTTCATCGCGCACCAGCGAAATGCGTATCCACTCCAGGTAAGACTGCCCATCCTTGCGCCGGTTCCAGATCTCGCCGCGCCAGGACCCGGTGCTCGCCAGTTGTTCGAACAGGGCGCGGTAGAAGGCGGCGTCATGCCGGCCCGAGCGCAGCAGCCTTGGCGTATGGCCGATCACCTCGGCCGCCTCGTAGCCGGTGACGTCCGTGAAGGCGGGGTTGACCGACACGATGGTGCCATCGATCTCCGTCACCATGACCGCATCCATCGTGTGCTGGAACACGCTGCCGGCCAGCGACAGTGCGCGGTTGGCGTCGCGCAGGGCCCGCTCGGCCCGGTCGCGCGCGCGCACGCTGCGCAGGATCAGCCAGGCCATGGCGGCCAGCAGCAGCGACATGGCCGCCATGGTCGCGAACGTGGCTTGGCGCTGGCGTTGGGTGCCGGCCAGGATTTCGTCGAGCGGCAGGGCGGCCACGAACGTCAGATGGTAGTCGGGCAGCTTGCGGTAGCCATAGAGCCGGGGCACGCCGTCGAGCACCGCCACCCGTCTGAAACTGCCGCGCGGTGCGGCGTCCGGCGCCAGGTAGGGCGCCGTGGGCAGGCTACGGCCCATGTAGGCTTGCCAGTCGGGCGCGCGGGCCATGATTTCCGCGCTGTCGCGCACCATCAGCACCACGCCCTGGCGGCCCATGGACAGGGTGTCGTAGAAGCGGCTGAACAATTCGGGCGCCACGGAAATGATGATCACGCCGCCGAAACGGCCGTCGCGCAGCAGGGGACGGGTGAACTGCAGCGACCATTTTCCCGACACCCGTCCCAGCACCGGTTTGCTGATGAACAACCGGTTCGCCTGGGCTTGCTGGTGGACCTTGAAGTGTTCGCGGTCAGCCAGGCTGACGCGTTCCTGGATGCGCTGGATGGACGAGTACACCATCACGCCGGTCTTGTCGGCCACCGCCACTTGCAGCGCCACATCGTCCAGGTCGGCCTGGTGGCGCGCGATGTCGGCCGCGAATTCGTCCGGGCGCAAGGTCCAGGTGCGGGCCAGCTCCAGCAGGATCAGGTCGATGCGCTTGATGGTCGACAACGAATTTTCGGCGTACGCCTGGGCCAGCGCCTGCATCTCCACTTCGGCGCTGGCCGTGTCGAGCTGTTCGCGCCGCTCCAGTGCAATGAAGGTGAAACCCCACAGGGCGGCCAGCGACACCAGTATGAACAGTGCCAGTTGCAGCCGCAGTGCGCCGGAGCCGTGGCCGAGCCGGCGCATCTGGTCCTGGCCATGATGGGCGGGGGAGGGCGGAGGTGACACGGTCATGTTGCTCCTTTCAGCGCCGGCACCGGGACGGCGGCAGCGGAGTGTTTCTTCAAGGGTAACTATTATTGCCTTGCGAACATCAATCCTACTGGTGAATTGTGCTGGACACAACAAGTTTTGCTGCGGACCGCGAACTCACGGGCCAGACCGTAGTCGAAATGGTAACAGCAGTGGGCAACTGCGGCCTCCAGGTTGGGAAGCGCGCGCATCCTGGTACAAGCTGGCGCTTGCATGCGAAAAGTCAGGAAAACCATGAATAGCATCATGGCCCGCTTGTTGTTCGTCGCTTCAGTGGCGTGCGACGGCGCGCATGATTGTACTGTACAGTATGACGTAGTGATCTACAGCCAGTGAGGCGATCATGGACCAGCGACCAACACAGACCACGCATCCGGCCAGGCAGGCCGTCCGTGAGATGCTGGAGCGGCGGCGTGCCGAGCAGACGCCGCCACCGCCGCCGGAGCGGGTACGGCAAGAACTGGGTTGGTGGCTGATCCCCGGGAACCGGTCCTGAAGCAGGTCCGGCGGGGCGGGCGTCAGCGTGGAAGGGGCGGCGCGCGCCGCCCCGCGCCGCTTACAGTTTGTAGACGGCCTGCAGCGACAGCGCGCGCGGCGCCATCGGCAAGTCATGGGGCAGCGCAACACCTGGCGCCAGGCTCGGTTCGCGCACGTCGGCGTTGAACAGGTTGCGCACGGTGGCCGTGAAGTTCCACTGTTCGCGGCCATGACGCGTGGACAGGCTCAGGTCCACGGTCTTGTAGTCGGCGATGGGCGCGCGCGTGTCGCCGGCCGCACGGTGGCGATCGGCCACCCAGTTCAGCTGCGTGCTGAGCAGCCAGGCGCCGGCCACCTGCCAGTCGGCACGGCCGAACAGGTGGTGGTGCGGCGCGTAGCCGGCATCGCGGCCGGTGGCCGAGTCGATCGACTTCTGCCACGCGTAATTGCCCAGCAGGTGCAGGTCGCGGTTCACCGTCCAGCTCGATTCAAGTTCCAGGCCGTGGCCGGTCTGGTCGCCCGTGTTGGCGTAGGTGGCGCCCGTGCCGGGCACCGCGTTGGGCACGGTGCGGATGATGTCGCGCATGTCGTAGCGGTAGAACGTGGCGTTCACCTGGGCGTCGGCGCGCGCCTGCCAGGCCAGCGAGGCCTCGGCCGTGCCGTTGGTCTCCGGGCGCAGGTTGGGGTTGCCCAGCGCGACAGGGTTGGTGATGCTGTAGCTTTCGTTGAACGAAGGCGCCCGGAAGGCGCGGCCGTACAGCAGCTTGGCCGTCAGGTCGAAGGTGGCGTCCCACACCAGCGCCAGGCGCGGGTTGGTGGTGCCGCCGGCGTCCGAATAGCGGTCATGGCGCACGCCGGCCGTCAGGTTCCAGTCCTTGGCGAAGTTCCATTCATCCTGCAGGTAGACATAGTCGAGCCGGCGATGCTGGGGGAAGATGAACGGGTTGGTATCGGAAAAATCGATCACGGTCGGCTGCGGGATCGGCAAGCCGTTGGGCGCGTAGGTGAAGTTACGCGTCTCGTGGGTGTGGTACATGTTCAGGTCGTCGTGGCCGACGCCCACGCGCATGCGGTGGCTTTCCACGCCGCTGTAGTCGGCGTAGGCGGCCAGGCGCACCTGGCGTTCGGTGGTGTCCGGGCCGCCCAGCATGCCGTTGGGGAAAGCGCCGCTCGGCAGCACCGTGCCCGGTGGCAGCAACTGGAAATCGACGGGGATCTGCTGCATGTATTGCAGCGTGTTGATGCTGGCGCCCAGGCCCCAGTCGGGACGGAACTGCGGATCGGCCCAGCTCAGGCCGGTGGTGATGCGTTCGCTTTTCTGCTTGCCCACGGGGTCGAGGGCGGAGGCGATGCCGGCCCCGGTGCCCAGGTCGTCGCGCAGCTTGTAGCCGAAGCGCGCTTTCCACTTGTCCATGCCCAGTTCCAGGTTGGCGTCCACCGCCTTGTTGCCCACGTTGACGGGGCCGGGGGCGTAGCTGGCATGGGTGCCGAACAGCTTGTCGTTGCGGGTTTGGGCGTCGGCATCGATGATGCTCTTGAAGCCATCGGTCTGGCCCAGGCGCACATAAGCCGCCACGTCCACCGGACCGGCCTTGCCGCCGTGCTGGATCCAGGTGTCATAAGTGTGGAAGGCGCCGGCGCGGGCGCCGATTTCCGTACCCTGGGTCTCGGCCGGCCCCTTGGTGATGATGTTGATCACGCCGGAGAACGCGTCCGAACCGTACAGGGCCGAGCCGGGGCCGCGGATGATCTCGATACGGGCGATGTGTTCGACCGGGTAGCCGCCCCACAGGTTGCCCTTGTTGCCCTGGTAAATGGTGGTGATGGGCACGCCATTCTGCATCACCAGCAACTGGGGCAGGTAGGCGCTGAAGATGCCGCGCACCACGTACAGCGGTGAATAGTTGTTGGCACTGCGGGCCACGTGGATGCCGGGCACCGTTTCCAGCACCTGGTCGAGGTCGGTCGCGCCCATGGCGGCGATGTCGGCCGCCGTGATCACGGAGGCCACGGCCGGTGCGCGGCGCAAGGCCTGCACATTGCCGGTGGCGATACTGACGCTGTCGTTGTCGCCGTACACCAGCGTTAATTCCTCTTCCTCGCTCGATGGTTGTGCGTGGGCCATGGCAACGGGGACGGTGAGGGCGGCTGCCAGGCAGAAACGGTACGCATGCGACGACTTCAAAATCGTGTCTCCTGTGGTGGTGATTTTTTGCATTGTAGCGTGCCCCAAACGGCAAATGTTCAAAATATGCACCGTCAGTTGCCTGCGCCGGGCCACGCGCGGCGCGGCAGTCCCGCATACGCAACGCCGTCGCAGGGGGTGGCGAACAGCGCGCCCTCGGGCTTTTCGGCCGCTTCCACCAAGCAAGGCGGCATGCCTGCGAGGAATGTGGGGATGCGCAACAGCTGGTATTCGCGTGGCGACAGCCCCATGTCGGCGATCAGGGCCGCATGCAGCGAAGCGTAGTTCATACGCAACTGAGGGTAGTGTGGAAGCAACACTTTCTCCACGTCGAACGCCAGTTTGACGTGCGGCCCGTCGTCCAGCCCATGCTCCCGGGCCAGTTCCATGATCCACGGCAACCTCTCATCGGTGGCGTGGATGGGGCGCCCGTAGCCGTACACGCGCCGCGCGCGGGCCTCGGCCAGCACCAGCGGCGCCAGTTCGGCGCCGCCGTCCACGGCCTGGCGCGTCGATTGCAGGAAGGTGATGGCGCGCATGCCGGCCTGGCCGCCGTACACGGTCGCCTCCGACACGGCCAGGGCCGCCACGATGCCCAGGTTGGCGCTGCTGCGGGCATTGCCGGCCAGCGCCGCGACCCGGTTGTTCCACAGGCGCGCGTCCGGATAGCTGGTGCAGACCCAGATCGCGTGCAGCATGGCCACCTGGGCCGGCGTCAGGCGCCGGCCGGTGATGCCGAACACGTACAGATCCACCCAGTCCAGTTCGCGCAAGTCGCGGTGCAGGTCGTGGCCACGGAAGATGGCGTGGCTGCCCGGATAGCAGGCGCCGACCTTGGTATCGAGGCGGCCGGCGTGGCGGCGCAGCAGGTCCGGGCCGTTCATGCCGCCACCTCGCCGGCTTGCTCCGGGGTGGCCAGGTGCACCGGATAGAAGGGGAAGCGCTTGAAGCCGCCATGCTTCTGTTCCAGCGCGTGGGCCGCCGCGCCTGGCAGGCGCAGCAGCAGGTACAGCATTTCGCCTTCGTCCGGGGTCAGGCCCAGGTCGCACAGCGCGGCGGCGGCCACGCCGCTGATGGCCAGCGGCAGGCCGGCCAGCGCGGGCAGATGATCGAGCTGTTGCAGCAGCCAGCCCGTGTAGCCGTGGCCGTTGTCGCCGCCCACCGTGACCAGCGTGGCCAGCAACTGGCGCACCACGGTCGGGGTGGAGCTGCCGTGCGGGTCGAAGCCGGGCAGGCGTGCGCTCTGCGGCCACGGGTCGATGGGCGCTTCGGCCTGGGTTTGCTGGTGGCGGCGCCATGCGGCCAGGTCGGGGCCGCAGGTTTGCCACAGCACCATCGCGTCGTACACGTCGCGCGCGCCGCCGTGGCGGCCGGCGCCCACCGACAGCGCCGCGATCAGGCTGGCGGCGGCCGTGGAACCGCCGACCGCGCCGCACATGGCCGCGTGCACGGAAGCGTCGCGCGGGCCGGGATTGGCCAGCGCCACGGCCAGCGCTTCCAGCATGGCCAGCGCTGACGGCGCCGGCTGCTCGTCGCGCAGCAGCAGGTACAGCATCTCGACCCAGCGCGCGCGGCCGACCAGTTGGCCGAACACGTCGTAGCCACGGCATAGCGCGTTGCGGGTGGCGAAGGGATTGTCTGGTTCCGGCGTCTCGTGCCAGATGCGGGTGTGGATCAGGTCGGCCGCGTCGGGCCGCGGCGCGGTGGTCGTGGTGGAGGCGATCATAGGAGGCTCATGCCTCCGTCGACGATGACTTCCTCGCCCACCATATAAGAGGCATCGCTGCTGGCCAGGAACAGGGCGGCCTTGGCCACCTCGTCGGCGCTGCCGAAGCGGCCGCTGGGCGACTTGGCCGCGATGGCTTGCTTCTTGGCGGCGGCGACGGTGTCGGGCAGGCCGAGGCGGTCGAACATGGGCGTGTCGATCGGGCCGGGGCTGATGGCGTTGACGCGGATGCCGCGCCCGATCAGCTCCAGTCCGAGCGACTTGACCAGCGAGCGCAGGCCGGCCTTGGCCGCGCCGTACACGCTGAAGTTGGGTGAGCCGAGCCGGTTGGTGATGGAGGTGGTCACGATCACGCTGGCCGGGCCGTCGAACAGGGGCAAGGCCTTCTGGATGGTGAAGAACACGCCTTTCAGGTTGACGCCGATCTGGGCGTCGAAGCTGGCCTCGTCGACCTGCTCGATGGGCGCGGGGCTGGCCACGCCGGCGTTGATGAACAACACGTCCAGCCGGCCGTAGCGCTGTTTGACGGCGGCCATCACGGCCTCAATCTCGTCCACGCTGCCCGCGTCGCTGCGCAGCACCAGGGCCTGGCCGTCGAGCGCGGCGCCGGCCTGCTCCAGGCCTTCGGGGCTGCGGCCGGTGACGGCCACTTGCGCGCCGTGGGCCTGGAACAGCCGGGCACTGGCCAGGCCGATGCCGCTGGTGCCGCCCGTGATCAGGGCCACCTTGCCGGCCAGCTTGCCGTGCACGGCGCCGCCGGCCGCCGCGTGGGCGTCGGCGTGCAGGAATGGTTCCGCCTTGCCCATCGCTTACACCCCTTCCTGCAGCACGCGCAGGCGGCTGTTCATCGGCGGCACTTCCTCGGGGTCGATATGGACGTCGAGCAGCGTGGGGCCCGGGTAGTTGCAGATCGCCTTGATGTCGAGCGCCGCCATGTCCTCCGGCGAGTGGATGGTGTGGGCGCGGCCGCCCAGCGATCGGGCCAGCATGGCGAAATCGGTGGGCGGCAGCGCGTAGCCGATCTGCTCGGCCCCGCCCAGGCGCTGCCCATGCTTGACCATGCCCAGCGCGCGGTCGTTCAGCACCACGAACACCACGCACAATTGTTCGGCCACGGCCACCGAGATTTCCTGGCCGCTCATCAGCATGCTGCCATCGCCCGTGATGCAGACCACGGGCGCGTTCTGGTTGCCGGCCGCCGTGCCCACGGCCGCGCCGATGGCCCAGGCCATGGGCGCGAAATGGGTGGTCAGGCGCAGCCAGCCGCCGTTGGTGGCGCGCAGGTCGTGCGCTTCCTGGCGGGCCTTGCCGCCGCCGGCCATGCGGCGGTCACGCGGTTGCAGATAATGGGTGGCCCAGGCCACGCTGTTGCCGGCGTCGGCCAGGTAGCGCGTGGTGGGCGGGAACAAACGGCCCAGGTCATACATCAGGCGCTGCGGCTTGATCGGCGTGGCGTCGCTGTGGAAGGCTTCGGGCGAGGCCAGCAGCGATTCCGGGTCCCAGGTCAGCGCCGCCAGTTCGCGCGCGGCCAGGCGCCGTTCCACCGCCACATCGGCCTGGCGGTTGGCGTGGATGCGCTCGACCAGGCAGTCGAAGATGGAGCGCAGGTTGCCGCGCATGTGGAAGCGGGCCATGGGCGTGCGGGCCAGGTGTTCTTCCGATTCGTCGATGTGCACCAGGCGCTCGTTGAGCAGGCTGTCGTTCCAGCCGCCCGTGTTCCATTCGCCCATGCTGGCGCCCACGGCCAGGATCAGGTCCACGGACGGGTCGCGCAGCGCCGCCTCGGCCGAGGCATGGCCGGCGAAGCCGAAGACACCACGGTACAGCGGGTGCTGGGGGCTGACCAGTCCCTTGCCGTCGGGCGTGGTGACGAACGTGGCGCCTTTCAGGGCCGCGAACTGCAGGATGGGGTGGATGGCGTCGCCGCAATCGCCGCCGATCAGCAGCACAACGTTGCGGCAGGCCGCCATCATGGTGCGCAGGGTTTCCACGGCCTGGCTGTCGACCAGCGCGGACGGGCGCAGCAGGGCTGGCAGGTCATAGGCCGGGGCGCTTTGCATGCTGGGCGCGCGGAACACATCGACCGGCACGCTCAGGTGCACCGGGCCGCGTGGCGCGCGGGTCGCATGTTGCAGTGCGGTAAGCAGTTTCCACTCCAATTGCAGCGGATGCGAGACCAGGGAATTGTAACGCGTGCAGGGACGCAGCATGCCCATCACGTCGATACCGGTGCAGGTCGATTCCTGCAAGGTGTGCTTGCCGAACGAGGGCAGGGCCGGCTGGCCGGTGATCACCAGCATGGGTACGCCGTTGGCGTAGGAGGTGGCCACGGCCGTGATCAGGTTGGTGGCGCCGGGGCCGGAGGTGGCCACGCACACGCCGATCTTGCCCGTCTCGCGGGCATAGCCGTCGGCCATGAAGGCGGCGCCCGCTTCGTGGCGTGCGACGATGTGGCTCAGGCGGCCGCCGCGCCTTTGGTTACGGGCGATGGCGTTGTACAGCGGCTCGATGGCGCCGCCGGGAATGCCGAACACATAGTCGATTTCCAGTTGTTCCAGGTAGGCCACCAGCAGGTCGGCCATGTCCATCGGTTCGGTGGTGCGCAGGGGGGCGGCGGGGAGGGCGCGGACGGCGGGGACGGTCTTTTGTTGCTCAAACTCAACTGCGTCAAACATGTAAAGCTCCTTTGAATAGGCGATATCGGCTATCCGGGTGAGCCGACATGAAATAGCGATACAGCAACTACATTTGTTTCGAAGTAACGAATAATTCCAGAGCGCAATGATAGCGTAAAAACAAAGGATTTGTGACATTCCGTGAGAATTTAGGAGAATTATTCTAGTTGAAGTCTTGAAAAAACCGGTTTTTCATAGTGCGGTGCAGCATTCTGCCGTTTGTGGCGGAATTGCAACTAATTCTTCGCGTCATCGGTACCAAATACCAAATTCATCAGTTTTTCTTTTAACAATGATATATATCTTGTTAAATCGTTTAAACAAATTTTCAAAATCAAATTTAACAAATCAAGCATTTTTGGGGTTAAAATCCATGCGTCAAGGCGTTGCAGAGGCATGTGAGGAGGCCCAGATGTTGCGGAAAATATCCGTCGAGAACGTGAAAACAGGCATGTTCATCCACCAGATGTGCGGGGCGTGGATCGACATCCCGTTCTGGACCAAATCGTTCCTGGTGAGCTCGGAACAACTGCGGATACGCGTGCAGGCGAGCGGCGTGCGCGACCTCATCATCGATACGGACCGCGGCGACGACCTGGCCGACGATGTGCCTGCAGCGCCAATGGCTGCTGCACCGGCTCCGGCTCCGGCTCCGGCTCCGGCAGCGGCGCCTGCGTCCGCGCGCGCACCGCTGCGGGCGCTGGAGATCGCCCCGGCCTCGGTCGCGCAAGAGTTTGGCCGCGCCGCCAGGGTGATCGCCAAATCCAAGCTGGCGGTCAGCTCGATGTTCAGCGAGGCGCGCATGGGGCAGCTCAGCAGCGTGGAAGGGGCGAGCGCGCTGGTGGAGGAGATCTCCGCTTCCGTCTTGCGCAATCCGCAAGCGCTGGTGGCGCTGTCGCGCCTGAAAACGTCGGATGACTACACCTATATGCACTCGGTTGCCGTGTGCGCGATGATGATCGCGCTGGCCCGGCAGCTCGGGCTGTCGGACCAGGAAGTGCAGGCCTGTGGTGAAGCGGGCCTGCTGCACGACATTGGCAAGATGGCCATCCCGCCGGCGATACTGAACAAGCCCGGCCGGCTGACCGATGATGAATTCACCAGCGTGCGCGCCCACCCCCGGGCCGGCTACGAGATGCTGGCCTCGGTGGGCGGCATCTCGCCCACCGTGCTGGACGTGTGCCTGCACCACCATGAGAAGTTTGATGGCAGCGGCTATCCGTCACGCCTGACCCGCGATGCGATCAGCCTGTACGCCAGGATGGGGGCCGTCTGCGATGTTTACGATGCGATCACCTCGAACCGGCCCTACAAGGCAGGCTGGTGTCCGGCGGAGTCGTTGCGGCGCATGGCCGAGTGGAGCAAGGAAGGCCATTTCGACCCGGCCATTTTCACCGCCTTTGTCAAATGCGTCGGCATTTACCCGATCGGCACGTTGCTGAAACTGGCGTCGGGGCGGCTGGCGGTGGTTGTCGATATCAGCAAATCGCTGCTTCGGCCGGTGGTGAAAGTGCTGTTCTCCACTCGCTCGATGACCTATCTGCCGCCACAGGTCATCGACTTGTCGCTGATGCCGGAGTCCGAAGCGGTGGTGTCGCGCGAGGACGCCAGCCAGTGGGGGCTGGTCGACATCGAGCGCTACTGGAGCCAGGCCTGAGCCGGGACGCACATCAAACGCGCACGGTGCCGGCCTCGTGCTGGCGGATCAGCGCCGCGAACTGGGCCGCCGGAATGGCGGGACTCAGGTGATAGCCCTGCAGCAGGTCGCAATGGCGTGCCTGCAGGAAGTGCAACTGGGCCGCCGTCTCCACACCCTCGGCCACCACTTCCAGCCGCAGGCTGTGGGCCAGCGCGATGATGGCGGTGACGATGGCCGCGTCGTCCGCGTCCTGCGGCACGTCGCGCACGAATGAGCGGTCGATCTTGATGATGTCGACCGGGAAGCGCTTGAGGTAGGACAGCGACGAGTAGCCGGTGCCGAAATCGTCGATCGACAGGCGCACGCCCAGCGAGCGCAGACGGTGCAGCGCCGTCAGCGTGTCCTGCGCGTTTTCCATCAGCGTGCTTTCGGTGATCTCCAGTTCCAGCAGGTGGGGCGCCAGGCCGGTGTCGGCCAGGACCGCTTCCACCGAGCGCGAAAAGTCCTTTTGCAGCAACTGGCGCACCGACAGGTTGACGGCCACGCGCAGCGGCGGCAGGCCTTCGTTGTGCCAGGCCTTGAGCTGGGCGCAGGCCGTGCGCAGCACCCAGTCGCCGAGCGGCTTGATGATGCCCGTTTCCTCGGCCAGCGGGATGAACTCGGCCGGCGAGACCATGCCGCGCGTCGGGTGGCGCCAGCGCACCAGCGCCTCCATGGCCACGATCTGGCCGGTGGCGAAGCTGGACTGGGGCTGGTAAAACACTTCCAGCTGGTCCAGTTCCAGCGCGCGCCGCAGATCGCTCTCCAGCCGCACGTGCTCGGAGATCGATTGCTCCATCGACGCTTCGTAGAACTGGAAGCCGGTGTTGGTCTTCTTGGCGCGGTACATGGCGCTGTCGGCATGCTTGACCAGCGTGGCGACGTCGGCGCCGTCGTGCGGATACATGGCGATGCCCACGCTGCTGGTGACGAAGATGTCATGGCCGTCGATCTGGAACGGCGTGGCCAGCATGCGGCAGATGTTGTGGGCGGCGGCGGCGGCCGCGCCTGGACCATCGAGGTCGCTCAGCACCACGGTGAATTCATCGCCGCCCAGCCGCGCCACGGTGTCCACGTTGCGCACGCTATGGCGCACGCGCTGGGCCACGGCTTGCAGCAGGCGGTCGCCCACGTCGTGGCCCAGGTTGTCGTTGACGTACTTGAAGCGGTCCAGGTCCATGAACAGCACGGCCACCTGGCCGCCGGCCGCGCCGGCCGCGCCGGCCGCCTCGATGCTCTGGCCCAGCAGGTCGAAGAACAGGGTGCGGTTGGGCAGACCGGTCAACAGGTCGTTGAAGGCCAGGTGGCGGATGCGCTTCTCGGCCCGGTTGCCTTCGATGATGCGGCGCACGCGCTGCGACAGCACGGCGTAGTGGATCGGTTTGGGAATGTAGTCGCTGGCGCCGGCCGCGAACGCGCGCTCGACGGAGGAATTGTCCTGCAGGGCGGTGATCATCAGCACCGGGATGCCGCTGCCGCCCGGCAGTTCCTGCATGCGGGCGCAGGCCGTGAAGCCGTCCATCACGGGCATCACGGCGTCCATCAGGATCACGTCGGGCTGGAAGCGCTTGAGCATGGCCAGCGCCTGGGCGCCGTCGGCCGCTTCCTCGACCCGGAAACCGTCGCGCTGCAAGGTATAACGCAGCGTGCTGCGGGTGCTGCGGTCGTCGTCCACCACCAGCACTTGCGGCATGTCCTCGTCGCTGAGGGCGCCGTCGGCCGTGGCGCTGCCCAACTGGGCGTGCAGGAATTCGGCCACGTCGTGGTAGCTGGCGCGCAGCTGCGGCAGCAGCGGCTCGATCTCGGCCACCTTGTGGGCAATCGCCAGTTGCTCGGCCTGCGACGCCAGTTGCGCCAGTTCGGTCGCGCCCAGGTTGCCCGACGAGCCTTTGAGCGCATGGGCGCGGGCCCGGGCTGTTTCGATGTCGCCGCCAAGGACGGCCTGTTCCAGCTCGTCCAGGCTGGTGGGCGCATCCTCCAGGAAGGGGTTGATGGCGTGCGGCAGGGTGGCGCCCAGGATGTCGCGCAGCTTGTCGAACACCTCCCGGTCGACCGGGCTGGCGGGCGCGTGCTCGGCGGCGGCAGTGCGCTCGCGTTCGGCGTCGGTAGCGGCGCCCGATGGCGCTGGCGACGTGCCGTGGCTGGCCGCGTCGGCGCCGTGCGGCAGCCATTTCTCCAGCTTGTGGCGCAGTTCGATCAGGGTGATGGGCTTGGCCAGGTAATCGTCCATGCCGGCGGCCAGGCATTTCTCGGCGTCGCCGCGCTGGGTGTTGGCCGTCATCGCCACCAGCGGCGTGCGCCGGCCTTGGGCTTCCTCGGCCAGCCGGATGTGGGCCGTCGCTTCGTAGCCATCCATTTCCGGCATGCTGCAATCCATCAGGATCAGGTCGTACTGGCTGCGCTGGGCCGCCTGCACGGCTTCGCGGCCGTTGGCGGCGAACTCGCACACGCAGCCGTTCATGGCCAGCATGCCGGCCGCCACCATCTGGTTGGTGCGGTTGTCTTCGGCCACCAGCACGCGGAACTGGCGCGCCGGCGGGGTGCCGGCGTGCGTCAGTTGCTGCGGCTCGGGCGCCGGGCGGCCCGCCAGCAACGTGCGCAGTGCGGCCAGCAGGCGTTCCTGGCGCAGTGGCTTGCCCAACGTGGCGTGGCCGCCGATGGTGGTGCCGCCGGCGGCCGGACCAAAGCGGTCCAGCACCAGCAGTTGCGCGCCCAGGCCGGTGGCGTCGATGCGGCCAGCCAGGTCGGCGCCTTCATCGTCGGTGGCGGCCATGTCGAGGATCACGGCGCGGTAATGCTGGCCGGCTGCCGCCGCCGCTTTCAGTTCGCTGAGCGCGGCGCCGCCCGAGCCGGTGACCTGGCAGCGCACGCCGTGGCGTTCGAGCGCCTGGCGCAGGAAGGTGCGTACCAGTTCGCTGCCGTCCACCACCAGCACCGGCATGCCGGCCAGCGTGGTGTCGGCCGGGGTGGCCGGTTGGATGGCGGCCGGCTGGCAGCGCACGGTGAACACGAAGGTGGTGCCGGCGCCGGGCACGCTGGTGACGCCGATCTGGCCGCCCAGCAGGCCGACCAGTTGTTTGCAGATGGCCAGGCCCAGGCCCGTGCCGCCGTAGCGGCGCGTGGTCGACGGGTCGGGCTGCACATAGGATTCGAACAGGTGGCGCTGCACTTCCTGGCTCATGCCGATGCCGCTGTCGCGCACTTCGAAGCGCAGGCCGCTCATCGCGGCCGATTGGCCCGATGCATCGGGGTTGCCCGTCTCGCCCACGTCGGCACAGGTGACGCTGAGCGCCACTTCGCCGTGTTCCGTGAACTTGACGGCGTTGCCCAGCAGGTTGATCAGGATCTGGCGCAGTCGCAGCGCGTCGCCCGTGATGCGGGCCGGCACGGCCGCGTCGAGCAGGTAGGCGATTTCCACGCCTTTCTGCTGGGCCGGACGGGCCACCAGTTCCACCACTTCCTCCAGCAGCGTGCGCAGGTCGAAGTCCACTTCCTCCAGCGCCAGCTTGCCGGCCTCCATCTTGGAGTAGTCGAGGATGTTGTTGATCAGGTCGATCAGCGTGCGCGACGAGTTCCACGCCACGTCCACGCATTCCTGCTGGCGCTGATTGAGGCGCATTTCCTTGAGCATGTCGAGCATGCCGACCACGCCATTGAGCGGGGTGCGCACTTCATGGCTGACGGTGGCGGCGAATTGCGCCTTCATCTGCGCCATGTTGACGGCCGCGTCGCGCGATTCCATCAGTTCCGCTTCGCGCTGTTCCAGCACGTTCATCATCTTGTTGAAGGCTTGCCCCATCTCGATCAGGTCGCGCGGGCCGGCCGGTTTGGCGCGCATGCCCGATTCACCGGCTTCGGCGCGCCGCATCAGTGTGGACAGGGCGTTGAGCGGGTTGATCATGTGACGCGTGAGCAGGCGCACCAGCAGCAGCAGGATCACGGCGAACGACAGGCTGATGGCGAGGTTGCCCAGCAACAGCGACAGCGTCAGCCGCTGCAGCGTGCCTTTGCCAAACTGCACGTGCACGTAGCCGAGCAACTGGGGCTGGCGTTCCTGCAGCTCGAACGGCGAGGCCTCGGCCTGGCCGCCGAACACGGGGGCGGCGAACAGCCACGCGTCCTGGCTTTCGCTGACCAGGCCGGCGTGGGCCAGGCTGGTGCCCTGGCGCGCGGCCGCGTCGAGCGTCGCTTCGCCCTGCACCTTGGACAGCAGCACCTTGTGCCTGGCGTCGCTGATCTGCACGCCCACCACGTCGGGGAAGGCGAGCGTGGCGCTGACCACGTCGCGCGCGTTCTCGGGCGAGTGGAACAGCAGCGCCAGCGTACTCTGGCGCGCCAGGTTTTCCGCCACGCGCTGACCCTGGCCGATGAAGTGCTCACGCATGCGCGAGCGCGCTTCCCACGAGTTCATGAACGACGAGAACAACGCCAGCACCAGGATGGCGGCTGATACGATGACGGTCAGTTGATGCTGGAAACCGGTGCGGCGTAAGTAGTGACGAAACATATTAACCGTGGTCTGGGGTCAAATGGGATGCTAACGTTTCACGGCTGGGGGTAGACGTAGTCGAAACTGCGCTGCTGGCGCGACCCCAGGTTCAGGCCGATGTGGCTGGCCGTGCGCACATTGATGGCCGTCTGCAGTTCGCGCAGCGGCGTCAGGCTGCGCCGCTTGTTGTCGCCCGCGATCACGCCCAGCGCCGAACCGCCGAGCGTGCGGCCCAGTTCCACGTTGTTGGGCACCATGGCGAACAAAGCGCCTTTCTTCACATGCAGCACGTTGCTCGAAAACAAGGGCACGCCGCTGTTCCACGATTCGCGCAGCACCAGCGGCAGGATGGTGCCTTCCTCGACGGTGGTGGTGTCATGCGGCAGCCAGACGGCATCGTGGTGGTTGTCGGCGGCCGCGATCAGTTGCGGGTAGAGTTGGGCCGCGCGTGCCAGGTCGCCGGCCACGTGGGTCGACAATTCCAGTCCCTGGGCCTTGGCCGCCTCGCGGGCCAGCTTGATCAGCCATTCCGACTTCTGCGGGTTGTAGACCACGATCACGCGCTTCAGGTCCGGCAGCAGGGCGCGCAGGCGGGCGAACAGCAGGGCCGGATCGGGCGTCATGCTGATGCCGGCCACGTTGTCGGCTTCCGACAGCAGCAGCACGCCGCCGGCCAGCACGGTGATTTCCTTGTCCAGCCCGGCCGTGGCGTTCAAGCCCTGGCGGCCCAGCGCGATCACGACACGGGTGCCGTTGCGTTTGAGCGTGGCGTTCAGGTCGGCCGTGTCCACCCGCGGGTCCACCGGGTAGCTGCGCACGTGCAGCTTGGTGCGCTCCTCGATGCCCTGGATCATGCTGACGAAGGCAGAGCGGAACGGCTCCTCCACGTTTGGATACAGCACGGCGATGGTGCCGCCCTTGCCGATCGACGCTTGCAATTCGGGCCGGCGCAACTGGTCTTCCAGCTGGGCCAGGGTGACGGGGCGGTAGGGCGCAGGTACGTTGCCCGACTCGATGCGGTCCATCAGCGCGCCCACGTCGGAACGCGCATGGGTGCCGGGCAGGTCGACGATCGAGGGCTGGTCGCCGCGCTGGGCGCTGGCCGGGACCGTCGCGCCGACGCCGGCCAGGGCCAACAGTAAGGCGATGCAGGCGCGCACGCGGCGGCCGGCGGGGAGGTTCATGGTATTCATTCAGCTGTCAGTTGCCGTCCCTTGCGACTTGGGACCTAGGTACGCCGTAGTATATATGCTGAAGCGAGTTAAACTAAAGGAAATTTGTTGCCAAAAAACATGGGTAACTTGATATCCTTAAGGTTCGGGGAATATTGCATCAAAACTACGCTGTTGACTAGTGGAAATATTTAACCCCATGTGGCTGGCGCTGCGGGTGTTGAGCGCCGTGCGCACCGCCCGTAACGGCGCCACGCCGCGCCGTGCGGTGTCGCCGTTCAGGCGCGCCAGGGCCAGCGTGGCCAGGTCGCGGCCCAGTTCAAAATTGTTCGGATAGAGGGCGAACAGCGCGCCTTTGCGCACGTGCAGGATGCTGCTCGAAAAGATGGCGATGTTGCGATTCCACGACTCCCGCAGCAACATCGGCATGATGACGCCCTCGTCCACGGTGAGCGGATCGGGCGGCAGCCAGAACGCATCGCGCCGGCCGTCGGCGCTGGCCAGCGCCGATTCGTAGCGGCGCACGGCGCCGGCCAGGTCGGTGGCTTCCAGCGTCAGCAACTCCAGCCCCTGGGCGCGGGCCGTCTCACGGGCCAGCTTCATCAGCGGTTCATTGGTGTGCGGGTTGTAGACGACGATCACGCGGCGCACGCCGGGCATCAGGTTCTTGAGGTGGGTGAACAGCAGCGCCGGGTCGGGCGTGAGGCTGATGCCGTTTAACTTGTCGGCCTCGGGCACGGAACTGACGCCGCCCACCACCATGCCCAGCGGCAGGTCGAGTCCGCTGGCCGTCTTCAAGCCTTGCCGGCCAAGCGCGATGACCACCCGGCAGCCGCTGTTTTTCAGCGTGGCCTGCAACTCGGCGGGATCAGCGCTGGCGGCCACCGGGTAGCCGTGCACGCGCGATTGGGTCTGGTCTTCGATGCCTTCGAGGATCTCGGTGAACACCTTGCGGTAGGGTTCGCCGATGTCGGGGTAGAGCACGGCCAGCGTGCCGGCCGCCACGCGAGGGCGCCGCGCCGTATCGGCGGCCTGGGCCAGTTGTTCGCCATGGAGACTGCGGGTGCCCCCGTTATCGGGCACCGTGTCGGCGTGGACGGCCGGGGTCGCCAGCGTGGCCAGCGCGAATGCGCCGGCCAGCAGCCGGCCGGCCGCAGGCACGCAGGGCGGCGGCACAACCGAAGGGCTGTGCGGAGGTATTGGTTTCCCCGCTGGACGCTGGCGCTTCAATGTTGACAAGCGGAGCGGGGAGAGAACTGGAAACGTGGCATCGTGTCTGGTAAGGCAGGGCGGTCCGGCGCGCGGACCTGTTAATCACAGTCAACCAATTGCTATTGGAGCAAGTGTATCGCGTCCCGCAGGTTTTGCGCTAGAACTTGAGTGCGCTGGAGGGATTCCGTGGCTAATTATGCCATTGAGCAAGAAATGGCCGGTGATTTTTGCGCTGCCGATGAGAAGCTAAGGCGTGAGGCTAAGGCGGGATGTGAATGTGTGGGGTGTGCGGCCCAGGTGCGGGGGCAAGCCGTGCCGCACAGTCGTGCCGCACAGCTGTGTCGCTCAGGCGTGTTGCCGGTCCAGCAGGTAATCGGTGAGACCGGCCGCGCCCCAGATGGCGAACAACGTGATCCAGGCCGTGAGCGCGAACACGGCCGCGCCCGACACGCCGGCGCCCACCGCGCAACCGCCGGCCAGCATGCCGCCGAGGCCCATGCAAGCCGCGCCCAGCAGGTAGCGGCGCATGCTGAGGCCGTCCTTGAAGCCTTCCAGCTTCAGTTCCCGTCCTTTGAGGCCGCCCAGGAAGGCGCCCAGCGCCACGCCGGGCACCAGGCCGATGTCGAAATTCCATGGCTTGCCCGGCGGCGACAGCACCAGCATCAGCATGTCGGCCGCCGGCCCCGTGAAACTCAGGCTTTTGACAGGCACCAGTTCGAACGCCTGGGCCGACACCTGGTAGTTGAACAGCCACGCGCAGGCGACCATGGCGCCGCAGGCAGCACCGGCCAGCGCCGGCCACGGGCCCAGCCGGGCGCGCCACGCGAACGCCAGCCCGCCGGCCAGCCATGCCAGGCCGAAGGCGAGGCCGATGCCGTGGCTGGCGTGGAACCACAACAACAGGTCACGCGCGTCGCCGCCATCGATGGTCCACCAGTCGCTGATGGCCAGGCGCAACGGTGCCAGCACGCCGCCCAGCGACGCCTGCGCCACCACCGCGAACACCAGCCCCGACAGCAGCGAGCGCAAGTTGCCGGTGCCGGCCAGGATCAGCAAGCGGCTGGCGCAACCGCGCGCCAGGATCATGCCGCAGCCAAACAGCAGGCCGCCCACCAACGCGCCGGACAGCGTGCCGCGCGTGGCCAGTTGGCGGGCCGCGCGCACGTCGAGCACGCCGGCCAGGATGAACAGCTGGGTGAGGGTGATGGCCGCGCCGAACGCCAGCAGCCAGATGGCCAGCTTGCCGCCCAGCTGGCCCTGGCAGGTCTCGATCACGGCCGAGCGCAGGCAGAAGCGCGAACGCTGGGCCAGGTAGCCAAAGCACAGGCCGATCAGCAGGCCGCCCAGGGCCAGGGTCTGGTTTTCGCCCACCGTTTCCATCAGCGTCAGCAAGTTCATGGTCGCACCGGCTTTTTTGTTGTCTGCGCCAATTAAACCATATATGCTTCTATAGGCATATACGCAAATGGTGCTATATTGACGCCGTAGCGCATTTGATGCCAAACAGCAACTCGTTGCGGCGGCGCTGAAAACAGGGAGACGGTATGCGGATCTGGAACAAGGGATGGTGCACTCTGCTGGCGTTGACGATGCTGGTGCTGCGGCCGGTCGCGGCCGCGCCGGCGGCGCTCAAGCTGGAGGCGATCCCCGTGTCGCCCCATGTCTACTATTTCCATGGCCAGGCTGGCGTGGCGGGGGCCGAGAACCAGGGCTTCATGTCCAACGCCGGCTTCGTCGTGACCAACGACGGGGTGCTGGTGTTCGATACGCTGGGTAGTCCGGCGCTGGGCGAGGCCATGCTGGCCGCCATCGCGCGCGTCACGCGCCAGCCCGTGCGGCGCATCATCATCAGCCACTACCATGCCGACCATTTCTATGGCTTGCAGGCGTTCAAGGCGCGCGGCGGTGCAAAAGTCGAGGTGTGGGCGCACGAGAATGGCAAGCAGTACCTGGCGTCGGACCTGGCGCGCGAACGGCTGGCGCAGCGCCGTGTGGCGCTGGCGCCGTGGGTCAATGCCCAGACCCGGCTGGTGCCGGCCGACCGCTGGCTCCACTTTGCGCAGGGCAGCGAGATCGCCTTCGAAATGGGTGGTCTGCACTTGCGCCTGATCGACACCAGCGGCGCCCATTCCGAGGGCGACATCATGCTGGCCGTGGACGAGGACCACATGCTGTTCGCCGGCGACCTGTTCTTCACGGGCCGCATCCCCTTCGTGGGCGACGCCGACAGCAAGGTGTGGCTGACGGCGCTCGACCACATGCTGACGCTGCACCCGCAAGTGGTGGTGCCCGGCCACGGCGAGATGTCGCGCGCGCCGCTGGACGACATCCGCCTGACCCAGGATTATTTGTTGTTTCTCCGCGACAAGATGGGCGCGGCCGTGGCCGACATGGTGCCGTTCGAGGAAGCCTATGCGCAAACGGACTGGGGCCGCTTCGCCGCCTATCCTGCGTTTGAAGCCGCCAACCGCCTCAATGCCTATGACACGTACATCCTGAT
Organism: Rugamonas brunnea; assembly: GCF_014042345.1. GTDB lineage: Bacteria > Pseudomonadota > Gammaproteobacteria > Burkholderiales > Burkholderiaceae_D > Rugamonas > Rugamonas brunnea. Next base: position 143,203 of record NZ_JACEZT010000009.1, on the reverse strand, counting down.
GGAGCGCGAAAGCTTGCAGGCGAAATAGGGCGCGCGCTTGCGTTTCCGCTGCGAATCTGGTTATATGCGCATATAGGCATATAGTGAATTGTGAAATGAAAGAAAATTTAGGCCGGGAAGCCATGGGCGAAGTGTTTGAGGAAGTGTCGAACTACTTCTTCCTGCTGTCGGAACCGACGCGGCTCAAGATCCTGCACGCCCTGTGTGGCGGCGAACGCCCGGTGGGCGAGATCGTGACGGAAATCGAATCGACCCAGGCCAATGTGTCGCGCCAGCTGAACATGCTGTACCGGGCCAGGATACTGGGCAGGCGCAAGGAAGGTACGCAAGTCTATTACCGGATAGATGACCAGGCTACGATCGACCTGTGCCGCACCGTCTGCGGACAAATGGCCAGCCGGATCGAGAGTCGCGCGTCCGCCGGCCAGGTGGCGGGCACGTTCATGGTCGGCGACGACTGAGGGGAAAGCCGCGCAGGCGGCGGCTTTCTTGTAAGTAATATATGCCTAAATGGTCATATAACTATATTGTTGTAGCAAGGAGAGAGACACCTCATGGCGAATGAACCCACGCAGCGGGGCCGCATCCTGCGCGCGCCCGAACATTTCGTCGATGGCCAGCTGGCCGCCGACATCACGGCCTCAGGCTTGAACGAGGAACGCCGCGGCTTCCTGCGGCGCAGCTTCCTGGCTGCCGGCGCGGCCCTGGCCGGCGGCCAGGCGCTGGCCCAGCCGGCCGGCGATCCCAACATCCTGAACCTGCCCGAACATGCGCGCACGCTGGGCAAGCCGGTGGCCAGCAATCCGTATGGCATGCCGTCCAAGTTCGAGACCAATCTGCTGCGCCGGGAATCGCCGGGCCTGACGCGGGTGGGCGCGGCCTCCGTCGCCTTCACGCCGCTGCAAGGCCTGTTCGGCATCATCACGCCCAGCGGCCTGCATTTCGAGCGCCACCACCAGGGCTGGTACGACATCGATCCGTCCAAGCACCGCCTGATGATCAACGGCATGGTCAAGACGCCCAAGGTCTACACCATGGACGACCTGATGCGCATGCCGTCCGTGTCGCGCATGCACTTCATCGAATGCGGCGCCAACACGGCCATGGAGTGGGGCAATGTGGCCGTGCCCACCGTCCAGTATTCGCACGGCATGCTCAGCTGCAGCGAATTCACGGGCGTGCCCTTGTCCGTGCTGCTGGAGGAATGCGGCTACGACAAGAAGAACGCCCGCGTGATCCTGGCCGAAGGCGGCGACGGTTCGGCCATGACGCGCACCATCTCGCTCGACCGCGCGCTGGACGACGTGATCGTGGCCTGGGGCATGAACGGCGAGATGCTGCGTCCCGAGAATGGCTATCCGCTGCGGCTGGTGGTGCCGGGTGTGCAGGGGGTGTCGTGGGTCAAGTGGCTGCGCCGGATCGAAGTGGGCGACCAGCCTTACGCGACCAAGGACGAAGCGGTCCACTACATTGACGCCATGCCGGACGGGAACTTCCGCCAGTACACCTCGATCCAGGAATGCAAATCCGTGATCACCACGCCGTCGGCCGGGCAGACCCTGCTCGACAAGGGCTTCTACAACGTGACGGGCCTGGCCTGGTCGGGACGGGGCCGGATCAAGCGGGTCGACGTGTCCGTGGACGGCGGGCGCAACTGGCGCACGGCGCGGCTGGAATCGCCGGTGCTGCCCAAGTGCCTGACGCGCTTTAACATCGACTGGGTGTGGGACGGTTCGCCAGCCGTGCTGCAGTCGCGCGCGATCGACGAGACGGGCTACGTGCAACCCAAGATCAACGAGCTGCGCGCCGTGCGCGGTACCAAATCCATCTATCACAACAATGCGATCCAGTCCTGGCAAGTCGCACAATCCGGCGAGGTGTCCAATGTCCAGGTTTATTAAATCCGCTCTCGTGTTTGCGCTCGCCATGGCGGGGGCGGGCTGGCAGGCGCAGGCAGCACCGGCGTCCGCCGTGACCTCCACGCCGACCGGACTTGGCCGTCCCGCCACCACGGCGGAGGTGGCGGCCTGGGACATCGACGTGCGTCCCGACTTCAAGGGCTTGCCCAAGGGTTCGGGCACCGTGGCTGCCGGCCAGGTGATCTGGGAAGGACGCTGCGCCAGCTGCCACGGCACCTTCGGTGAATCGAACGAAGTGTTCACGCCCATCGTGGGCGGCACCACGCCCGACGACATCAAGACCGGCCACGTGGCCGCGCTGAAGACCGGCCGCCAGCCGCAAAAAACCACGCTGATGAAAGTGGCCACCGTCTCGACGCTGTGGGACTACATCAACCGCGCCATGCCGTGGACGGCGCCCAAGTCGCTCAAGACGGACGAGGTGTATGCGGTGCTGGCCTACATCCTGAACATGGGCGAGATCGTGCCGGACGACTTCACGCTGTCGGACCAGAACATCGCCGAGGTGCAGAAGCGCATGCCGAACCGGAACGGCATGGAAACCAACCACGGCATGTGGGACATCAAGGGCAAGCCCGATGTGCACAGCGTGGCCTGCATGAAGAACTGCCCGGTCGAACCGGGTGTGCGTTCTACCTTGCCTGAGCCATCGCGCAATGCGCACGGTAATATCGCGCTGCAGAACCGCACCTTCGGCCCCGTGCGCGGCGCCGACACCACCAAGCCCGCGCCGACGGCGCCGGTCGGCAGTGCCGCGCCAGCCGCCGCAACGGCTGCCGCTGCTGCGGCGCCGGTGGCCGCCGAAAGTGCAGGCCTGAAGCTGGCCAAACAGAATGCTTGCGTGGCCTGCCACGGCATCACCAACAAGATCGTCGGTCCCGCGTTCAGCGACGTGGCGGCCCGCTATCGCGGCGATGCCGGCGCGCCCGCCGCGCTGGCGGCCAAGGTGCGCGCTGGCACCGGCGGCACCTGGGGCGCCATCCCCATGCCGGCCCAGGCCAGCCTGAAGGATGATGAACTCCAGACCCTGGTGGCCTGGGTGCTGGGCGGCGCCAAATAAGTGCCGGGTAAGGACGTAAGATAGTAGCCAATTGCAAGCAAAAAGGCAGCGGCAAGACTGCGCCAACCGTGGGCCTGGCCACTAGCCAGCCCTGTATTTTTCGATAGGAGAGAGAGTGATGAATCAAAGTCGACGCGACATGCTGCGGATTTCGTCCGTGCTGGGCATGGCATTTACGGCGGGCCTGCTCAAGCCGTCCGACGTCTTCGCGGCTGAATGGAGCCAGAAGGTGTTTGACGCCAAGAGCCTGGAAGATGTGCTCAAGGCGCTCGGTGGCGACAAGTTCGCCGTCAGCCCGGACGTAACCGTGAGCGGCCCGGATATCGCCGAGAACGGCGCCGTGGTGCCGGTATCGATCGCGTCCAAGGCTGCCAACACCGAATACATGGCCATCCTGGTGGACAAGAACCCGAGCGCCATGTCGGCAGGTTTCGCCATCCCGGCCGGTACCGAGGCCGCCATCAGCACCCGCGTGAAGATGGGCGCCACCTCCAACGTGCACGCGCTGGTCAAGGCGGACGGCAAGTGGCTGGTCGCCAGCAAGGAAATCAAGGTCACGCTGGGCGGTTGCGGCGGTTGATCCGCGCGCCGGCGAGTCTCTTAAACACATCACAGTAAAGGAAAGATCATGGGTGATCCGATGCGTATTCGCGCCGCTTCCGCGGGCGACACGGTGGAAGTGAAGATTTTGATGCGTCACGATATGGAAACGGGCCAGCGCAAGGACGCGGCGGGCAAGGTCATCCCTGCCCACCACATCAAGACGCTGGTGGTCAAGTGCAAGGACAAGGTGGTGCTGGACGCGCAGTTTGGCCCCTCCGTGTCGAAAGACCCGTTCCTGTCGTTTAAGTTCAAGGGCGGCGCCAAGGGTGATAAAGTCAGCGTGACCTGGGTGGACAACACCGGCGACACGCGCACCGACGAAGGCGTCATCAGCTGACCAAGTACCACGCCAGGCAAGCAAACAGAGGAGACACCATGAAAAGACAAGCTTGTTTGATCCTGTCGGCGCTGGCGGCCTTGCCGGCGTGGGCGCAAACGTCGGCAACAGACGAAATCGCCAAGTACCGGCAGATGCTGGCCGACGGTAATCCTGCCGAGCTGTGGGAAATGCGCGGCGAGGAACTGTGGAAGAAGAAGGCGGGCCCCAAACAGGCTTCGCTGGAGACGTGCGACATGGGCCAGGGCCCGGGCGTGCTGAAAGGTGCCTACGCTTCGCTGCCGCGCTTCTTCAAGGACACCGGCAAGGTGATGGACGCCGAACAGCGCCTCGCTTACTGCCGCATGACGATCCAGGGCCTGACCCAGGCCGAGGCGCTGGCGAATCCGTTCGCTTCGCCCGGCAAACCGTCCGACATCGAAGCCATCATGAGCTATGTGGCGGCCGAATCGCGCGGCATGCCGATGACCGTCTCCACCGCGCATCCGCTGGAAAAGCAGGCCTATGAAGTCGGCAAGAAGCTGTTCTTCTACCGTGGCGGCGCGCACGATTTCGCATGCGCCACCTGCCACGGCACGGACGGCCAGCGCATCCGGCTGCAGGAACTGCCGAACATCCTGAACAAGGCCAACGCGCAGGCGGCCTACACCACGTGGCCGGCCTACCGCGTGTCGCAGGGCGAAGTGCGCACCATGCAGCACCGGCTGATGGATTGCTTCCGCCAGCAGCGCTTCCCCGAGCCCGTGTACGCATCGGACGCGGTGACGGCGCTCACCATGTATCTGGCCAAGAGCGCGGAAGGCGGCAAGTTCGACGCGCCCGCGCTGAAACGTTAAGGAGACGCAGATGCGACAAATCGACAAGGCAGTGATGGCACTGATGGCGGCCGCCTGCGCCACGGCGGCGGCGGCCGGCCCCGACTACGCGAAGATGGCGCACGACATGCTGTCGTCCGACTTCCGCTCCAAGGGCCCGGCCACGGTCGAACGCGTGGTGCAGCAGGACGAGGTGCAGAAGATCTGCAGCGAACAGCCGGCCGCGCGTAGCAAGAAGGTGGACGCGAAGATCGAGGCGAGCCAGCTCAAGACCATCGTCTATCCGGCCGACGGCGTCTGGCTGGGCAAGTGGGAAGAGGGCGAGAAGATCGCCCAGAACGGACGCGGCATGCAGTCGTCGGACGCGGTGGGCAGCGTCAACGGTGGCAATTGCTATGCGTGCCATCAGTTGCGCAAGGATGAAATCTCGTTCGGCAATATCGGCCCGTCGCTGTACCAGTACGGCAAGCTGCGCGGCACAAGTCCCGAGATCGTGCGCTACACCTGGGGCAAAATTTTTAACTCGCAGGCCTTCCGCGCCTGCTCCAGCATGCCGCGCTTCGGCCACAACGGCATCCTGACCGAAGCCCAGATCCGCGACGTGATGGCGTTGTTGCTGGACCCCGCATCGCCCGTCAATCAGTGAAACACGGCGATCGCATAAGATTGATAAGGAAAACGATATGAGTCTGAGTCGGCGAGAATTCATGCAGGTGATGGGCATCGCGGCGGCCGGCGGCATGCTGCTCGATGCCAAGGGCGCGCTGGCAGCGCCATCGGCCGGCGCGCTGTACGATGTGCCACGTTATGGCAATGTGCACCTGCTGCACTTCACGGACTGCCACGCGCAACTGACGCCCGTGTACTTCCGCGAACCGAACGTGAACCTGGGCGTGGGCCAGGCCGTGGGCCGCATGCCGCACCTGGTGGGCGAGCAGCTGCTGCGCCAGACCGGCATGAAACCGGGCACGCCGGAGGCGCACGCCTTCACCTACCTCAATTTCGAGCAGGCGGCGGCCACCTACGGCAAGGTGGGCGGCTTCGCGCACCTGTCCACGCTGGTCAAGCGCATGCGCGCCAGCCGTCCCGGCGCCTTGCTGCTGGACGGCGGCGACACCTGGCAAGGCTCGGCCACGGCCTTGTGGACCAATGGCCAGGATATGGTGGACGCCTGCCTGGAACTGGGCGTGGACGTGATGACGGCGCACTGGGAGATGACGCTGGGCGACAAGCGCGTCAAGGAGATCGTCGAGCGCGACTTCAATGGCAAGGTCGATTTCGTGGCGCAGAACATCCAGACCACGGACTTCGGTGACCCGGTGTTCAAGCCCTACGTGATGAAGGAGATGAACGGCGTGCAGGTGGCCATCATCGGCCAGGCCTTCCCGTACACGCCGATCGCCAACCCGCGCTACATGGTGCCGGAATGGAGCTTCGGCATCCAGGAAGAGAACATGCAGAAGATGGTCGACGAGTGCCGCGCCAAGGGCGCCAAGGTGGTCGTCGTGCTGTCCCACAACGGCATGGACGTGGACCTGAAGATGGCCTCGCGCGTGCGCGGCATCGACGCCATCATGGGCGGCCACACGCACGACGGCATGCCGGCGCCCGTCATCGTCGCCAACGGCGGCGGCAAGACGCTGGTGACGAATGCCGGCAGCAACAGCAAATTCCTCGGCGTGCTTGATTTCGACGTGCGCAATGGCGCCATCCAGGGCTTCCGCTACAAGCTGCTGCCGGTGTTCTCCAACTTCCTGCCGGCCGACCGCGACATGGCGGCGCTGGTGAAGAAGATCCGCGCGCCCTACGAGGCCAAGCTCAATGAAAAGCTGGCCATGACCCAGGGCACGCTGTACCGGCGCGGCAATTTCAACGGCACCTTCGACCAGTTGATCGTTGATGCGCTGATCGACGTGAAGGGCGCCGACCTGGCGTTCTCGCCCGGCTTCCGCTGGGGCACTTCGCTGCTGCCGGACAGTCCGATCCTGATGGAACACCTGATGGACCAGACGGCGACCACCTATTCCTACAGCACGCTGACGGAGATGACGGGCGCCACCATCAAGAACATCATGGAGGACGTGGCCGACAACCTGTTCAATCCCGACCCTTACTACCAGCAGGGCGGCGACATGGTGCGGGTGGGCGGCATGCAGTACGCGATCGAGCCGAACGCGCGCATGGGTGCGCGCATCCAGGACATGCGTCTGAACGGCAAACTGATCGAGGCCGACAAGACCTACAAGGTGGCCGGCTGGGCGCCTGTGGCCGAAGGTGCGACCGGTGAGCCGGTGTGGGAGGTGGTGGGCAAGTGGCTGCGCGACAAGAAGACCGTCGCGCCGCGCAAACTCAACACGCCGCGCCTGATCGGCATGGACGGCAATCCGGGCATCGCCCTGTGAGGGTCTTCACGATGGAGAAAGACATGCAATCGAGATCCCGCCTCCTGTGCGCCGCGCTCTGGCTGGCGCTGGCCGGCGCGGCGGGCCACGCCGGCGCATTCAACGCGGCGGACGTGCCCGAAGCCAAGCGCGCCGACGGCGCGCAGTACCTGGACGCCAAGGAAGCCTACGCCCTCAAGCAGCAGTTGGGCGCGAAGTCCTACATGGTCGACGTGCGCACCCGCTACGAGGTGGCCTATCTGGGCATGCCCACCGTGGCCGACGCCAACATCCCTTACCTTGAGCATCCCGACGACGCGGGCTGGGACGCCAAGGCCGGCCGCTGGGCCATGTCCGTCAACAACGACTTCGGCCCGGAGCTGGCGCGCCGCATGACGGCCAAAGGGCTGGGCAAGGACGACACGGTGATCCTGATGTGCCGTTCTGGCGACCGTAGCGGCCGGGCCGCCAACCTGCTGATGCAGCTCGGTTACCATAAGGTCTACACGGTGGTGGACGGTTTCGAGGGCGACCTGGCCAAGGATGGTCCGCACGCCGGGCAGCGCGTGGTCAACGGCTGGAAGAACGCCGGCCTGCCGTGGACCTACAAGCTGGAACCGTCCAAGCTGTACTACCCGCAGTTCTGATGGAACTGCTGAAGCCAGCACAGGACTTGCGCGCCGACGGCGCCGAGGCGGCGGCACGCGGCATGCCCGTGGTGCTGCTGTTCTCGCTGCCCGACTGCGGCTTTTGCCTGGTCGTGCGGCGCAACTACCTGCTGCCGCTGGAACGGGACCTGCCGCTGGCGCGGCGGCCCGTGGTGCGGGAAGTGCAACTGGTCGACACGGCGCCGTTGCGTGGTTTCGACGGCGTCACCACCTCCGGCAAGGCGCTGGCGGCGCGCTACCGCGCGCGTTTCGCGCCCACCGTAGTGCTGGTGGACGCCAGCGGCGCGCTGCTGGCCGCGCCCATCGTGGGCGGCGATACCACCGGCCTGTATGGCGGTTATCTGGATAACGCGCTGGCCGAAGCAGTTGGGCGGCTGGCGTCTCACGCAGGCGGCAAACGTCAGGGAGAGCGACCATGAAACAGCAAGGCAAAGTGGTAAGGAAGGCAGGAACACGGACCATGGCTGCGGCGGCAATGCTGCTCGCGGCACTGGGGGTGATGGGGACGCAGCACGCGCAAGCGGCCGACACCACCTACGCCGTCAAGCTGATGACGTCGGAGACGGCGCTCAAGGCGGCGCAGGCCGCGCTCAAGAAATGCCGCGACGGCGGCTACCAGGTGGCCGTGGCGGTGCTCGACCGCAGCGGCGTGCCGCAAGTGATGCTGCGTGACCGTTACGCTGGCATGCATACCCCCGACGCGGCGACCGGCAAGGCCTGGACCGCCATCAGCTTCAAGACCAGCAGCCTGGCGCTGGCCGAGAGCACGCAGGCCAACAAGGATTCCAGCGGCATCCGCAATATCGGCCACGTGCTGGCCGTGGGCGGCGGCATCCTGGTGGAAGCGGGCGGGGTGACGTTCGGCGGCATCGGCGTGTCCGGTGCGCCCAACGGTGCGGCCGACGAGGGCTGCGCCCGGGCCGGCCTGGCAGCCATCACGGAAGACCTGGAATTTTGAATCAAGCCGCCAGCGGCACCGCGCTGGCCGCTTCGATAGCCGGATAGAACTCGCGGTCTTCGCGCTTCATGCGCTCATACAGCGTCTTGAGCACCTGGTTGGCCTCGGCGCGGAACACCTCCGGCTGCTGTTCGAGCAGGCGCGGCGTGTTCCACTTGGCCGCGAACGCCAGGTAGCTGGCCGCGATGCCTTCCATTTCGCCCTGGTACTGGCGGCTCAGGCGCGCCAGTTCCGCGTCGCCGCTCGCTTCCAGCGATGGGTAGAGCACCCGGTCCTCCACGGCCAGGTGCAGCTTGATCACGCCACTCATGGACACGATGCGCGCCGCGATGGCCGGTGCGGCGCTGACTATTCCCGACTGCACCAGTTTGCGCAGGGTGGCGATGTCGCTCAGGATGTCGATATGCTGGTGCTTGAATTTGTCGATGTTCATGGTCTGCTTTCGAGGTGGTTGTTGTTTGAAGATTTATGTCACATGCATCTTTAATGGCGCAAAATGAGAAGAGTTTCAGCGTTGGCCTAGCGGTGGAAATCGACCTGGAACTTCACGGGGCCGATCACTTCCACTTCATGTTCGATCCGGGGTTCGACCACGCCGGGTTGCTGTGGCGTCAGGATGTGTTCCTCCGCTTGCGCGGCGGGGTCGGTGATGCGGTAGCGCAGGCTGCCTTCGAGCACGGTGATGCGGCCCCAGACGCCGGCGGCCGTGGTGTGGCCGCGCCGCAGGGCTTCCGGTACAGTGCTGTCCGTGAAGACGGGGGAGCTGCGGTAGTGGACTACATGGTCGGGCAAGGTTTTCATGGTGATCTCCTTTGTTTGCCGCTGGGATGACCCATTATGGCAGGTTGCTCTTAAACAGGTATTGGCAATACTACTTATAAGCCGAAAAAAAGACATGGCGGGTTGGCTATGCCTCGTCATGCGTTATTGCGCCACGACTTTGCCGTAGTAGCCGTACTGCAGGCTGGAAGCGATGCGGCGCGCGACGATCAGGAATTCGTCGGCCACCTCGGGCGCGAACAGGCGCTGGACGGTGGCCATGAACAGGTCCAGCCAGCGCCGGAAGTGCTGCGGTTCCACGCCGGACAATTGCATATGGGTGCCGAACACGTTGCCCTGGAAGCTCTTATGACCGAGCATCACCGTGCACCAGAACTCCACCATGCGGGCCAGGTGGGGCTCCCACTGGTCGCCGATGGCGGCGTTGAAGATGGGCGCCAGTTCCGGGTCGGCCCGCACGTCGTCATAGAAGGTGTGGACCAGGGTGGCGATGGCGGCGGGGTTTAGTTGCAGGGTGGTCATGATCTTGAATGATGAGCGCTTCTAAAGATATATATCACATACTACATTAAATCGCGAGCCGCCACAACCGCCACGTTCACCGGGCCAGGGCCTGGCGCCGCGAGCCGGGCAGATTGCGCACGATGGCGCGCAGCATCTGCTCCACGTCCACCGGCTTGGCGATGAAGTCGTTCATACCGCAGGCAATGCATTGTTCACGTTCGGACAGCAGCACGCCGGCCGTCATGGCCAGCACCGGCAGGTCCAGTGCCAGTTCGCCACGGATGCGGCGGGTCGCCTCGAAACCGTCCATTTCCGGCATCTGCACGTCCATCAGCACCATGTCGTAGCGGCTGCTGTCGGCACGCAGTGCGTCCAGCGCCATCACGCCATTTTCCACCGTATCCACATGGGCGCCCGCGTGTTCGAGCATGCTGCGCGCGACGATCTGGTTGAGCGGATTGTCCTCCACCAGCAGCAGCTTGATGCCGTCCAGCCGCTGCTGCACCTTGTCGGCGGGAGCGCTGGCCATGGCCGCGTGCACCTGCTGGAGCGCACCCGACAAGCGCTCCGGCGTGACCGGCTTGAGCAGCACGGCGTCGCCGCCGTGCGAGACGTCCGTCTGTAGCAGCTTGCCCTGGCCGTATGCGCTCACCATCAGCAGCACCGGGGTGCCCGGCGCGGCGGCGCGCAGGCGCGCGATGGCGGTGTCGGCCTCTGCCCCCGGCAGTTGCCAGTCGAGCAGCACGGCGCCGTAGCGGGTGTCGGCGCGGCGCAGTTGGACTTCGGCCGCCTCCACGCTGGCCACGCCATCGGCGCCGCCGTGCCAGGCGCGGATGGTCTGGCACAGGTAGTCGCGGCTCACCGCATGGTCGTCCACCACCAGCAGCGGCGCGTTGGCGGCGGGGCGCGCGGTGCCTTCGTCGGCCACGGCCAGCGGCACGGTCAGCACGAATTCGCTGCCATGGCCCGGCTCCGTGTGGGCCGTGATGGCGCCGCCCATCAGCGTGGCCAGCCGGCGCGAGATAGCCAGCCCCAGCCCGGTGCCGCCGAAGCGGCGCGTCATGGAGGCGTCGGCCTGCGAGAACGGCGCGAACATGCGTTGCAGCAGGGCCGGTTCCATGCCGATGCCGGTGTCGCGCACCACGAAGCGCAACTGGGCCTGTCCGCCATCGCGCCCGGCCAGTTCCACCAGCACCGAGACCGTGCCCGCTTCCGTGAACTTGATGGCGTTGCCCACCAGGTTGATGAGGATCTGCTGCAGCCGCGGCGCATCGCCCATCAACTGCAACGGCACCTGGGGCGTGACGCCGATGGCCAGCTCCAGGTCTTTGTCGCTGGCGTTGACGGTCATGATGGTGGCCATCGCTTCGAGCAGGGTGGCCAGCTGGAACGGGGCCGGCGCCAGTTCCAATCGGCCCGCCTCGATTTTGGAGAAGTCCAGCACGTCGTTCAGGATGCTGAGCAGCGATTTGCCCGACTGGGTGATCATGTCCAGGTATTTGCGCTGGTCAGGCGACAGCTCCGTGTTGTGCAGCAGGTGGGTCATGCCCAGCACGGCGTTGAGCGGGGTGCGGATCTCGTGGCTCATGTTGGCCACGAACTCGGTCTTGGCGCGGCTGGCCGCCTCGGCCTGTTCCTTGGCCGCCAGCAGCGAACTCTCCGAGCGGCGCAGGGCCGCCGTCATGTCCTCGGCCAGCGCCACCGCGTATTCGCGGCGCGCGGTCAGGGCCCGCACCACGCCGAAGAACAGCAGGCTGATGACGGTGCCGGCCAGCAGCACGATATGGCTTTTCTGGCGGTCGATGGCGTCCTCGAAGGCGGGCAGCGAGGTGAAACGCAACGTCCACGCGTGGTCGGCCACGGTCAGGGAACTGGTGCGCAGGAACGGGTTGGGGTAGAGCCGCGTCTGTTCCAGCGTGCGGCCGCCGCTGGTGTACAGCCGGGCGCTGGCGTCGGTCGAGGTGCCGTCGTAGATGTCGAGTTGCACGGCCGTGTAGTCAGTGCCCAGTACGTCCTGCATCAGGTCGAGCGTGCGGAACGGGCTGTAGGTGTAGCCTTGCAGGGCCGCCACGCGCTGTTCCGGCGTGGCCACCGGCATGTCCGGGTAATACACGGGCAAATACATGAGGAAGCCGGCCTGCACATGCTCGTCCGATTCCTGCACCAGCGTCACCTTGCCCGTCAGCGTGGGCCGGCCGCTGCGCGCCGCCGCCTGCATGGCGTGGCGCCGGGTCGGTTCGGACATCATGTCGTAGCCGAAGGCGCGCAGATTGCGGCCGGTGAACGGCTCCAGATACAGCACCGGCGCGAAGCCGTCGCGTTCCGTCGGCGGCCACACGCGGAACTGGGGGTAGCCAGAGGCCTGCACGCTGTGTTCTAGCGCCAGCAGTTCGGCCGGACGCACATAGCGCGCGTAACCGAGGCCCTGCAGGCCGGGGAAATTGCGGTCGATGGCGATGCCGTCCACGTAATCGTGCCATTGCTGGCGCGTGACGTTGGGCGCCACCTTGAACAGGGCCTGCGTGCTGCGCAAGGCCGTTTCGTACAGCGTCATGCGCTTGACGATGCGCTGCTGGATGCTGGTGCAGCTCACGTCGAAGTGTTCGCGCGCGCGGCGCTCGGTGCTGGCGCCCACCAGTTGCCAGACCGTGACCGTGAGCGCCACGCCCACGAACAGCGTCAGCCACTGGGTGGCGATGCGCCCGTGCAGGGGCTTGGCCAGGCGCTGGCGCTCGCGCGCGTCCGCGCACAGCACCATGCCCAGCAGGCTGCACACGACGACATAGCTCTCCAGCGTGATCAGGGCGTCGTTCAGGGTGCCGGTGGCGAACGGTCCCTGGCCGTTGGTGGTGGCCAGTACCGCTGCGCTGGCCGTCGCCAGGCACACCAGGCTGGTGCCGCGCAGGCCGTGGCGCCAGGCCGACCAGGCGATGCAGGGCAGCACCAGGTAGGCCAGCCATTGGGTTTCGCTGTCGGCCTGGTAGTGGCGCCCGAACACCAGCAGCAGCACCGCGCACAGGATCGCCAGCGACAGGCCCAGTTCCAGCACCAGCCCGTTGCCCCAGCGCTGGCCGCGCGCGTGGCGCCAGGCCATCAGGGTGGGTGTGACCACCAGCACGCCGGCCGTGTCGCCCACCCACCAGGTGCTCACCACGGTCCATTGGGCGCTGGCCGGCACCAGGTGCGACAGCACCAGCGCGCTGCTGCCGATGCAGGCGCTGACCAGGCACATGACCATGGCGATGACGGCGAATTTATAGACGTTGTGGAGCTGGTTGAGCGGACGGGCGCCGTCCGTGTAGCGCTGCATCAGGGCCGTGCCGACCAGTGTTTCGAGCGAGTTGCCGATGGCGATGGCCAGCGACACCGCGACCACCTTGCCATCGAGCGGCAGGCCGTTGGCCTGGAACGCGACCAGGTTGGCGGCGAAGGCGCCCACCAGGATGCCCGGCCACAGGCGGTAACCGAACAGCAGCAGGGCGGCGAAGGCGATGCCGGAAGGGGGCCAGACGGGCGTGGCGTTGCTGTGGGCGAAGGCCAGCAGCAGGCCCAGTCGCGCCGCGCCGTAGTAGAGCAATGCCAGCAGCACGATGGGCAACAATGCCGCCAGCACCGGGGAACGAAAGGGCGCTGCGCTGGCCTGCTGCCTGGTGTCCACGCTGTCACTCATTGTATGGGGGGCTCCGTTGTTGCAAGCTGGGAAATAACTATAGCGTAAAACGGGGGCCTTGCGCCACAAATCCGACCCGGTGCGCGGCCGTGGCCCGACTGGCGGGCCCAGCGTATCGCTCACGCCACAAGCGGCACTATGGTTTTTCGCGGCGCGCCGTGTGATACTAGGATTTCATTGTTGTTGTGACGACCACATCGCTTATGCCGCTTAACCGTTTTTTACCTTCCACCTTGAAATTCAGGCTCAGTACGCTGGTCGTGTTGCTGGTCCTGGCCGCCACCGTGACGGTGACGGTGGTGGCCTTGCTGCTGGCGGAACGCGACATGAAGTCCGTGATTGGTAACCAGCAGTATGCATTGCTGTCCGGCGCGGCCGCCCACATCGACGAACACCTGGCCGGCAAGCTGGCCTTGCTGGCGGCGTTGGCCGAGTCCGTGCCCGAGGCGGCGCACCGCGACCAGCGCCAGTTGCATCAATTCCTGGCCGAGCGCCCCACCAGCCGCGAAGCGTTCAACAGCATCGAAGTCTACGCCGCCGACGGCACGCTGGTCGACACGTTTGACACCGACATGCCGCTGCAACCATTCAACGCCCGCGGCCAGCCGTATTTCGACCGTACCGTGGCCGGCCACCATGGCGTGATTTCGGCGCCGTTCTTCAGCCATATCGTCGGTGCGCCCACGGTGTTGGTGACGGCCCCCGTGTACGACCGCAACGGCAAGCTGGCCTTGGTGCTGGCCGGCGGCATCAACCTGCTGCGCTATGCGCCGTTCCAGTCGCTCAGCGCGCTCAAGCCGGGCAGCACCGGCTTCACCTTCATCATGACGGCGCAGGGCGTACTGCTGAGCCACCCGAGCAAGGCGCGCATCCTGAAGAACATCAATGAGCGGCCGGGCCGCAACCGGGCCACGGAAATGGCGCTGTCCGGCTTCGAGGGCTGGACCGAGTCCGAGAACAAGGATGGCGTGAAAGGCATCTATTCGTACAAGCGGCTGCACCAGACCGACTGGATTGTGGCGGCCCGTTTCCCCAGCAATGAAGCGCTGGCGCCGCTGCGCCAGATGCGCTACGAGGCGGCCGGCGCGGCGGCCTTGTTCGCGGTGCTGGCCGGGCTGCTGTCATGGGTGGGCATCGAACGGCTGTTGCGGCCACTGGAGCATTTGCGGCGCAATATCAGCCGCATCAAGCATAGCCGCGCCGGCATCCAGGTGCTGCAGCTGAACCGCAACGACGAGATCGGGGAACTGAGCGGCGCGTTCTACCGGCTCATGGCCGAGCGCGAAGTGGCCCAGCAGCGCACGCGCGACAGCGAAACGCTGATCCGCAACATCCTGGAACGGGCGCCAGACGCCTTCGTCAGCTGCAACAGCCAGGGCATCGTCACGGAATGGAACGCCAAGGCCGAAAGCACCTTCGGCTGGACCCGCGAGGAAGCCATCGGCGCCGATATTGCCCAGCTGCTGGTGCCCGAACGGCTGCGCCAGCATCACGTGGCCGGCATGCGCGCGTTCGCCGCCACCGGCGCCGGCCCCATCGTCAACAACCGCGTGCGGGTGCCGGCCATGCGGCGCGACGGCAGCGAAGTGCCGGTCGAGCTGTCGGTGGGCGTGGTGCGCGACGGCGACAGCTATATGGCCACCGCCTTCCTGCACGACGTGTCGGCCCGCATCGCCTACGAGGAGCAGATCGCGGCCGGCGAGAAACGGGCCCGCATCATCGCCGACAACCTGCCGGTGTTGATCGCCTACCTGGACCGGGATGGGCGCTACCAGTTCACCAACAGCCATTACCAGCGCCAGTGGGGCATCGATCCGCAGTCCATGCTGGGCAAGCGGGTTGAGGACATTTCCATCGGCACGGCCGAACCCTGGCGCGCCGAACTGGCGCGGGCACTGAACGGCGAGCGTATCCACTACGAGCGGGAGATGGCCCACGGCGGCCGCATCCTGCACTTCATGGTCGACCTGGTGCCCGACGTGGCGCCGGACGGCGCGGTGGCCGGCACCTACCTGATGGCCACCGACATCACGGCCCGCAAGACTTCCGAGTTGCAGCAGGCCGCCAGCGAGAAGCGGGCGGCGGCGGCCAGCCGGGCCAAGAGCGAATTCGTGGCCAACATGAGCCACGAGATCCGTACGCCGATGAACGCCGTGCTGGGTGTGGCCTACCTGCTGGGCAATACGGAACTGAGCTCGGTGCAGAAGAAATACCTGGACATGATCCTCGCCTCGGGCAAGGCGCTGCTGGGCATCCTGAACGACGTGCTCGATTTTTCCAAGATCGAAGCGGGCCGCATGGAACTGGCGCCCATGGCGTTCCAGCTCAACGACGTGCTGAATGCGATCGCCACCGTGATGACGCTGAACGCCGGCGAGAAGAATATCGAGCTGGCCATCGGCGTCGATCCCGACGTGCCGCCGTCGCTGGTGGGCGATGCCATGCGCCTGCAGCAGATCTTGATCAACCTGGTGGCCAACGCCGTCAAGTTCACGGAGCAGGGTGAGGTGTCGCTGCTGGTGGAAGTGGCCGCGCGCGAAGGCGACAGCGCCAGCCTGCGCTTTGTCGTGTGCGACACCGGCATCGGCATGGACGCGGTCCAGCAAAGCCGCTTGTTCTCGGCCTTCAGCCAGGCCGATGCCTCCACCACGCGCCGCTTCGGCGGCACGGGCCTGGGCCTGGCCATTTGCCGCCGCCTCGTCGAACTGATGGGCGGGACCATCACGGTGGACAGCACGGTCGGCTGCGGCAGCCGCTTCGCCGTCACGGTGCCGCTGCAATTGGCGCCCGAGCAGGCTGCGCCGGCCATGCCGATCGGCCCCCTCAAACTATTGGTGGTGGACGACAACGACACCAGCCGCGACTACCTGTGCAAGACCATCCACGCCTGGAAATGGGATGCCGACAGCGCCCGCTCCGGTCCGGAGGCCGTGGCCAAGCTGCGCGCAAGCCTGGACGGCGGCGCCCGCTACGACGCCGTGCTGACCGACTGGCAGATGCCGGACATGGACGGCCTGGCCACCATGCAGGCGCTGCGCGCCGCCTTGCCGGAGGGCGAGCTGCCGGTAGTGATCATGGTCAGCGCGTTCGGCCGCGACAAGCTGATGGCGGCCGGCGAGGCGCGCGATGCCAGCGCCATCCTGATCAAGCCGGTGACGGCGTCCAGCCTGTTCGACACCTTGCATGAGGCGCTGGCCCACCGCGCCGGCGAGACCACGCGGGCCAGCGCGCCCGATGCGGCGGCCCAGCGGCTGGCCGGCCTGCGGCTGCTGCTGGTGGAGGACCACCCGCTGAACCAGATCGTGGCGCGCGGCATGCTTGAATTCGCGGGCGCCCAGGTCAACGTGGCCGACAACGGCCAGGTCGCGCTCGACATGCTGCGCGCCCAGCCCGACGGCTACGACGCCGTGCTGATGGACGTGCAGATGCCGGTGATGGATGGTTTCGAGGCGACCCGCGCGATCCGCGCCGAATTGCGGCTGGACGTGCCGGTGCTGGCCATGACGGCCGGCGTGATGCAGGCCGAGCAGGAACAATGCATCCTGGCCGGCATGAACGATTTCATCGCCAAGCCGATCGACGTGGAGCAGATGTTCAGCGTGATCCTGCGCCAGCTTCCCGCTGCCCGCGGGGGATTGCTGGGCGCGGCCATGGTCGCCGGGCAGGGTGGTCGCGGGGAATTGCCGGCATGACGCACGCAATCGGCCCGGCGCGGGACGCGCCGGTGCAGCATCCGTTGGAGATGATCGCGCTGTTCCGGCGCTGGCCGTCCTCGCCGCTGCGCAATGTCGTCTATACGGGCATCTGGAACCTGGGTCTGGCCGTGTGCCTGACGGGCGCCAACCTCGCGTTCGGCCGCCGCGGCGCCACGTTCGCCGATTACTGGTGGCCGATGCTGCTGATCTGTAACCTGATCGGCTACCTGATCCATCTGGGTACGCTGGCCGGCGACCGGCTATTGGGCGGATGGCCACGCCGCGCGCGCGGATTGCCCCAACTGGCTTACCGCCTGGCCATCACGGGCGGCTGCGCCTTGCTCGGCTACGCGCTGGGTTTCACACTGTTGGGCGGCGGCGATCCGCTGCACCTGCTGGTGAGCCGCCAGGCTTTGACGCAGGTGTTGCCGCTGGCCGTCTTCATCGCCTTGTTCATGCTGGTGGTGCATTTGTCAGGCGAACGGCGCATCGCCGCTGAGACCCACGCCGCGCGCCAGCGCGAGCAACTGGAGGCGAGCGCGCGCCAGTTGGCCGAGGCCCGGCTGCGCGCGTTGCAGGCCCAGATCGAGCCGCACTTCCTGTACAACACCCTGGCCAACGTGGTGAGCCTGATCGCGCCGCAGCCCGCCCAGGCGACGCACATGCTGGAACGCTTCATCGACTACCTGCGCGCCAGCCTCGCCGCCAGCCGCGAGGAAGCGGTGACGCTGGGTGCGGACGCCAACTTGATCGCGGCCTATCTCGACGTGCTGGCGGTGCGCATGGGCGAGCGGCTGCGCTACCGCATCGACGTGCCGGACGATTTGCGGGCGGTCGTGATCGCGCCCATGCTGCTGCAGCCGCTGGTGGAAAACGCTGTCGCCCATGGACTGGAGCCGAAGGTGGAAGGCGGCGAGATCGTGCTCGCGGCCATGGCGCGGGACGGCCGCCTGTGC
The DNA here is from genome assembly GCF_014042345.1 of Rugamonas brunnea. Classification (GTDB taxonomy): domain Bacteria; phylum Pseudomonadota; class Gammaproteobacteria; order Burkholderiales; family Burkholderiaceae_D; genus Rugamonas; species Rugamonas brunnea. The sequence continues at coordinate 124,857 of NZ_JACEZT010000009.1, read as the reverse complement.
GTGGAAGTGCGCGACACGGGTGTGGGCCTGAGCGACACCGGGCCGGTATCCGTCAAGCGTGGCGGCGGGGTGGGGCTGGGTAATCTGCGCGAACGGCTGCGCACTTTGTATGGCGATGCGGCTCGGGTAGAATTGTTGGAAAATCAACCTTGCGGCATGACCGTGCGTCTGCTGCTGCCATTGAACGGGAGCCCGCCATCAACCACCCCCGCGCCATAATCGCTGACGACGAAGCGCACCTGCGCGACCATTTGCAGACCCAGCTGGCCAGCGCGTGGCCGGAGCTGCGCATCGTGGCCAAGGCGGCCAATGGCCTCGATGCCTTGCGTCTGATCGACGAGGAAGCGCCCAACGTGGTGTTCCTCGATATCCGCATGCCGGGCATGACGGGGCTGGACGTGGCGGCCCGGCTGGCCTCAGGCGAGAAGCCGCCGCGCATCGTGTTCGTGACGGCCTACGACCAGTACGCGGTGGATGCGTTTGAACATTCGGCCGTCGATTACCTGCTCAAGCCGGCCAGCCAGGAACGGCTGGTCAGGACGGTGGCGAAACTGAAGGCCGCGCTGGGGGCGCAACCGGATCAGGCCCGCGGCATGGTCGGTGGCGGTGCGCAGGCGCCCATTTCCGGCGACATGTCGGCGGCCGCCTTGCAGGCCTTGTTGCAGCAGCTGGCCGGGCAACTGGGCGTGCCAGCGGTCACGCCTTCGGCACCGGCACAACTGTCGGCTCCGGCCCCGGCGCCCAGCCTGCAATGGATACGGGCCGCGCACGGCGACGAGACGCGCCTGATCCCCATCGAGGATGTGATCTACTTCCAGAGCAATGACAAATACACGAGCGTGTTCCTGGCCGACGGCGAGAGCCTGATCCGCACGCCATTGAGCAAACTGCGCGAGCAGCTCGACGAGCAGCAGTTCTGGCAGATCCACCGCAGCGTGATCGTGGCCGCGCGCCATGTGGCCGGCACGCGCCAGGATTTTCGCGGCCGGCTGATGGTGCAGCTGAGAGGCCGGCCGGAACAGTTGGTGGTCAGCCGCAATTACGTGGATCTGTTCCGGCAGATGTGACGGCCCTGCGGCACTAGTCGAGCAGGCTGTCGTAGGGGGGGAGGTTGTCGCTTTGTCCCTGCACTTCCGTGTAGTGGCGCTTGAGGTCCATTTGCGCCTTGGCGTAGGCCATCAACTCCTCCTCCAGGTATGAAACGTCGTCCTCATCGCCCGCGTTGATCTGCGTTTCCAGTTCCCTGGTCCTGGCGGCGATGGCGCGGATGGCCATGATGACGGTGTGGGCGCTGATACTCATGCTGTTCTCCTGACTGGCGTGTTAGCCTGACTTACTTGTGTGCGTTTTCCACGGACCTGGCGATGGCGGCGCGTGCCAGGTTGTCCAGCGCCCCCTTGAGCGCGGCCACGAACATCGGCTTTTGCACCTCGATCTGGTAATGCTCGGCCGCGAAGAAGTCATTGTAGCCAGTGGACACGATCTTGAGGTTGGGATCGACCTCGGTATCCTTCGGTATGTTGAAGTAACGCCAGCTCTTGCCCTTGAAGCAGTGGCTGCGGTCGAACAGCGAAGTGCCGCCGCCCGGTTGCACCATGCCGTCGCGCACCGTCACGTCGGGCTCACGGATGCGCGTGCCGCCGCCCGGTTTGGGCAGGGTCTTTTGTTCGAACAGCGGGTATAGGATGCCGGGACGGGCGCTGCCGTCGGGGAAGGTCGCCCCCTCGGGAAAGTCGTCGCTGTGCAGCGCGCGCCAGAGATCAACGGGACAGACAGGCATGGCAAGCCTCCTTTGCGATCAAATGGAAAATAGCAAAACTGCAGTCTTGTTTACTATGCAAGCTCAGGCAGTATTGGCCGATTTGATGCAAATGGCAAGTTCCAAGGCGGTAGTCACCGCCACGCGGGCGGGGCGCCCGCCTGTCCCGGATGCGCTTACTTCGCCAGCACGGGTTTGACGCGCGACGCCGCTTCCTTGGCGCGGGTGCGCGCCGTTTCCACGTCGTCCGCCGTGGCCAGCGCCACGCCCATGCGGCGGCGCGCGAACGACTCCGGCTTGCCGAACAGGCGGATATCGCTGCCCGGCACGCGCAGCGCGTCGGCCACGCCTTCGAAGGCGATAGCCTTGGCTTCATGCTGGCCGTAGATCACGGCGGAGGCGCCCGGCGCGCGCAGCGCCACGTTGACCGGCAGGCCGAGAATGGCCTTGGCGTGCAGTTCGAATTCGCTCTGCACCTGGCTGGCCATGGTGACCATGCCCGTGTCGTGCGGACGGGGGCTCACTTCCGAGAACCACACCATGTCGTTTTTCACGAACAGTTCCACGCCGAACACGCCCATGCCGCCCAGGTTGGCCGTGACCTTGTGGGCGATGTCGCGCGCGCGTTCCAGCGCCACCGGGTCCATGCGGCAGGGCTGCCACGATTCCACGTAGTCGCCATGGACTTGCAGGTGGCCGATCGGTTCGCAGAAGCTGGTCTCGATCTGGCCGTCGGCGCCCAGCGAGCGCACGGTCAGCAGCGTGATCTCGTAGTCGAAGTCGATGAAGCCTTCCACGATCACGCGGCCGGCGTCGACCCGGCTACCGGCGGCGGCGTAGTCCCAGGCCGCCTTGACTTCGGCGGCGCTGTCGATCTTCGACTGGCCTTTGCCGGACGAGGACATGACGGGCTTGATCACGCACGGGAAGCCGATCTGGGCGCAGGCGGCCTCCAGCTCGGCCAGGCTGCTGGCGAAGCGGTAGGGCGAGGTGGCCAGGCCCAGCGTTTCGGCCGCCAGGCAGCGGATGCCTTCGCGGTTCATGGTCAGCTGCGCGGCGCGGGCCGTGGGGATGCAGGTGATCTTGCCCGCTTGCTCCAGCGCGGCCAGCGTGTCGGTGGCGATGGCTTCGATTTCGGGCACGATCAGGTCGGGTTGCTCCTGTTCGATCAGGGCGGCCAGCGCGGCGCCATCGGCCATGTTGATCACGTGCGCGCGGTGCGCCACCTGGTGGCCTGGCGCGTTCGGGTAGCGGTCGACGGCGATCACTTCCACGCCCAGGCGCTGCAGCGCGATGATCACTTCCTTGCCCAACTCGCCGGAGCCGAGCAGCATGACCTTGGTGGCCGATGGGGAGAGTGGGGTGCCGAAAATGCGTGGAGTGGTCATGGGGTCATCCGAAATGATTGGTTGCGGAATGATAGCAAATTATGCGGGGGCTTATGCGCGGAATTACGCGCCGATGCGCGGAGATGGCCGTGTTCAGAACGAATAGACCAGCGTGACCGAGGTCTGCGTGTCCGTGTTCTTCTTGTCGGCCGGGACGTCGGTGTCGTTGCGCACGCTGAAGGCGGCCTTCATCTGCATGGTGCTGTTGATCTTGGTGCGCAGCGCCGATTCGGCCAGCGAGTGCACGTTCGAGGTGCCCCGTTCCACGCTCAGGTTCTGGGTGAACACGGCGGCATCGCTGACCTGCCATTTGAGCGCGGCCGCGCCACGGATGGTGAAACCTTTCTCCACCTCGCCGCCGGCGCGCCGGCCGCTGAAGTAACCGGGACCGATTTCGACGTCGACCGACTTGTCCTCGTCCGTGTACCAGCGCGAGCCGTGACCGACGCCAAACGTCGAATAGCTGCTGTAGGCGCCGAAGCGGTCGCCCACGTGGGAGCCCAGCACGAACATCTTTTCGCCTTCTTCCAGCAGCTTGTAGGCCGCCTTGGCCGACAGCGAATAGCGTTCGGCAGAGCGCTCGCGCACGGTCTGGCCGGCGGCGTTATGGGTTTCGTCTTCCTTGAAGTAGGCGCTGGCGACGTATTCGTTGCTCCAGTCTTCCAGCTCCTGTTTGGCGTCGATCTTGCCGGTGATGGAGGCGCCGACGGTATTGCCCGAGGTGGCGATGGCGCCCAGTTCGGCGGAGGTGTTCCAGGTGCGTTCAGGGGCGGTGCGGGCGAGGGCGCCGCCGTGGATGGTGGCCAGCGCCAGTGCCAGCGCTGAGAGGGGAATAGCTTTCATGGTCGTTTGTGTGGGCCCGCAAGCGCGGCTTGGCGCTTGCCTGTGACCCGGTCGTTGATGCTGAGGAGGCGGCATTGTAACCGCAGGCGGCGCCGCGTGGCGCCCCGAACGCGACGCGCTGGCGATGATTAAGGTTCGGCTAAGTGTTCAGGTGTGCCCACAATGCGCGCGCGACCGGGCCATGGGCCGTATCGCGCCGGCGGGTGGCGTAGTGTTCAAGCGTGGTGGCCGGCAGATGTTCGCCCTCCAGCGACAGCAGGCGGCCGGCTGCAATGTCGTCGCGCACCAGGTGCAGTGGCATGTGTCCCCACGCCATGCCCTGGAGGATCAGCTCCCGCTTCATCGCCTGGTCCGGCACGCTGCAGGTGCGCGCGCCGTCGAGCAGGTGGTAGTTCGCTTCCCCGGGGCGGGAGCTGGAATCCCGGATGACGCATTGCATCGCGCCCCGCAGCTGTTGTGGTCCCGGCGGCCCGCCACCCAAGCCGCGCAGAAATGCCGGCGCCGCCACAGGCAGCAGCTTGACCGTGTACAGCGGCAGCGATTCATAGCGCGGCGAAGGCTGGTCGCGGTGATGCAGTATCAGGTCGCACTCGCCGCGCGCGAGGCGTTCCCATGGCCCGCTGATCGCCTCCGCAAACAGCGTCATTCGGGTGCCGGGGCGGGCAGCGAAGAATGGCGCCAGCAAGGCCATGGTGGCCGGCAGCGGGCACAAGTCGCCGATCACGATGCGCAGTTCCGGCTCCTCGCCATTGGCCAGTTGCATCGCGCCGCGCCGCAGCTCGGCGTATTCGCGCAGGAACAACTGGGCGCGGGGAAGAAAGCTGGCGCCTTCCGGTGTCAGTACCACGCGATAGCCGCCACGATCCAGCAGCACCAGTCCCAGTTGCTGTTCCAGCGCCTTCACCGCCGCATGCACGGTCGGATGGGTGCGGTGCAAGCGCTCGGCGGCGGCCGCAAAGCTGCCTTGTTCGGCCAGTGCGACGAAGCATTGCAGCTGCAGGATGGTGGGCTCGGACATACGGAAGCTCAGGATGGAAGCAAGTTAAGAGAAGTCTACAGTGTTTGTCGAATTTTCGTGATTTTTATTTCAACATTTTCCTCTTAAGCTGGCGGCTCGATCAACAACTGCAGGAGCAGAAACGATGAAAGCGATAGTGCGCAAAGCGTATGGTGGACCAGAAATGCTGGTGCTGCGTGAGGTGGATGACCCGGTTCCTGGTTCGGACGACGTACTGATCACGGTCCGCGCGTTCGGCTTGAATCGGGCGGAACTCTATATGCGACGCGGTGAATGGGGAGATGCCGCGGCGATCAGCGGCATCGAATGCGTGGGCGTGGTGAAGGAGGACCCCTGTGGCTTGCTGGCGCCGGGGCAGGCCGTGATGGCCTGCATGGGCGGCATGGGGCGGACGATCAACGGCAGCTACGCGGAATATGTCGCCGTCCGGCGCGAGAATGTTGTTCCGGTCGACAGTGTGCTCGACTGGGCGACCTTGGCGTTGCTGCCGGAAGCCTATGCCGTGGCGTGGACTTGCCTGCACGGGAATCTGGCCCTGCGGCCGGGCCAACGGTTGCTGGTGCGGGGCGGCACGTCCAGCCTGGGCACGGCGGCCATCGATCTGGCGGTGCAATCGGGGGCGCGGGTGAGCGCGACGACGCGCCAGTCGTCCCATCAGGCGGCATTGCGGGAGATGGGCGTGGAACAGGTGATCGTGGCGGAAGGCGCGCTGTGCGAATCCGGCTGGGACGGCGAGCCATTCGACGCGGTGCTCGATCTGCTGGGGAACAGCACGGTGCTCGATTCAATGCGGGTGACGCGGCCCGGAGGCAGGGTGTGCCTGGCCGGTTTCCTGGGCGGGATGGCGCCCATGGAGAGCTTCAATCCGCTAAGCCAGATGCGCAGTGGCGTGCATTTGAGCTTCTTCGGCAGCTTCGAATTTGGCGGTGCGAACTACCCCTTGGGCGCCGTGCCGATGCAGGCGATGGTGCGGATGGTGGAGGCGGGACGTTTGCGTCCGCGCGCGGGGAAGGTGTTCGGGCTGGACCAGTTGCCCGAGGCGCACGCGCTCATGGAGCGCAACGCGGCCTGCGGCAAGCTGGTCGTGGTGGTGTGATCAGGAACGGATGTAGGCGTAGCCTTCGGCCTGGCGGCGGACGATTTCTCCGACGCCGGCCGGCACATAGGCCACGCGCGCCTGCATGTCTTCCGGCGTCAGATGGGCGCCGCGCATGGTGTTCTGGCACACCAGCACCGACACCTTCGCATCGATCGCTTCCTGCACGCGGTTGCCCACCTCGGACTCGATCTTCACCATGCCGATGCCAGGCCCGAAGATGACGACTTCGATCGTCACATTGGCCGCGCCCAGATCCTGCTGAAGGTTCTTGATGTTATTGAGGGTCTGGTTCCACTTTTTTGGGTCGTCGTCGCTGACCTGGAACAGGGCCTTGTAGGCGGTCGATTTGGCTGGAGCCGGGGTGGCCGCCGTGGCACTGGCGGCGAGGGCGCCCGCTGCCGTCGCCAGCGAGCCGACCAGCATGGTCCGGCGCGAGCTAGTTGTCTTTTTCATAGGTGTCTCCGTGAATCTTGAGCGGGTTGCCACTGAGTGTGGAAGTCATGCGAGAGACTACTGCCCTTTGCCCGCCGCCGCAAGGGGCGGAACCGGTCGCACTGGCCAACATGCCGCTTCCTGTCACTTTAGCCAATAATCGGGGCGCGCGTAGACTTCTTTCAGCATGTCGATGAAGAACCGCACCTTGGCCGGCAGGTGCCGCTGCTGGGGGTAGACGGCCATGATGTCGTACTGGGGCAGGGCGTAGTCGTCCAGCACCGTGATCAGTTCACCCGAGGCCAGTTGCGCCTGGATTTCCCACGATGAGCGCCACGCCAGCCCCAGGCCTTCCGTCGCCCAGCGGTGCAGCAGTTCGCCGTCGTTGCAATTCAGGTTGCCGTCGGCCCTTACCGTGACCTGCTTGCCCTGGTCCTGGAAATACCAGCCCCGTTGCTGGCCGCCCTGCAGGTTGAAGGCCAGGCAGTTGTGGTTCGCGAGGTCATCGAGCGTGCGGGGGATGCCGTGGCGCTCGAAGTATTCGGGCGTGCCGCACACCACGCGGCGGTTGCTGGCCAGTTTGACGGCGACGAAGCTGGGGTCGATCACGCCGCCGATGCGGATGCCGACGTCGTAACCATCGCGCACCAGGTCCACCACGCGGTCCGTCAGGTTGAACGAGATCTGCACGTCCGGGTGGGCGCGCACGAAGCCTGCCGCGTGCGGCGCCACGTGCTTGCGCCCGAACGCGGCCGGCGCGGATACGGTCAGGTGGCCGGTGGCGCGGTGGCGGCCTTCAGACACCATGCGGTCCGCGTGCCCCAGGTCGGCCAGCAGCTTGCGGCAATGATCGAGATACAGCGTGCCTTGCTCGGTCAGCGTCAGGTGCCGCGTGGTGCGGTGCATCAGCTTCACGCCGAGGCGCTTTTCCAGCGCGTCGATGCGGCGGCCCAGCATCACAGGCGTGATGTGCTGGCCCAGCGCGGCGCGCACCAGGCTGCCCTTTTCGGCCACTTCCACGAAGGCTTCGATTTGGGTGAGTTTGTCCATATCCACATTATTCCACAGTTATTCGATATTTCCAGTATCGAATAAAGCGAGAGTTTGTCTTCTTATCACCGCCGCTTTTTGCCGGTAGCATCCATTCATCAGTCAATCCTTACACATACAAGGGAGTACAGCATGGCACGCATGACGGCAGCGCAGGCAGCAGCAATCGTTTTGGAAAAGGAAGGCGTGAACCAGGTATTCGGCGTACCGGGTGCCGCAATCAACCCATTCTACGCGGCGTTGAAGAAGCAGGGCAGCGCGAAGCACATCCTGGCGCGCCACGTGGAAGGCGCCTCGCACATGGCCGAGGGCTACACCCGCGCCAAGGCCGGCAACATCGGCGTGTGCATCGGCACCTCCGGCCCGGCCGGCACGGACATGATCACGGGTCTGTATTCGGCCCAAGCCGATTCCATACCCATCCTCTGCATTACCGGCCAGGCTCCGCGTGCCCGCCTGTACAAGGAGGATTTCCAGGCCGTCGATATCGAATCGATCGCCAAGCCGGTGACCAAGTGGGCCGTGACCGTGCGCGAGCCGGCGCTGGTGCCGATGGTGTTCCAGCAGGCCTTCCACATCATGCGTTCCGGCCGTCCCGGCCCCGTGCTGATCGACCTGCCGTTTGACGTGCAGATGGCCGAGATTGAATTCGACCCGGACACCTACCAGTCGCTGGAAGCCTATAAGCCCAAGGCCACCCGCGCCCAGATCGAGAAAGCGCTGGCCATGCTGAATGAAGCGGACTGCCCGCTGATCACGGCCGGCGGCGGCGTGATCAACGCCAACGCCTCCGACCTGCTGGTGCAGTTCGCGGAGCTGACCGGCATCCCGGTGATCCCCACGTTGATGGCCTGGGGCGCCATTCCCGACGACCACCGCCTGATGGTGGGCATGGTCGGTCTGCAGACCAGCCACCGCTACGGCAACGCGACCCTGCTCGCCTCCGATTTTGTGTTCGGCATCGGCAACCGCTGGGCCAACCGCCATACCGGCTCGATCGAGGTCTACACCAAGGATCGCAAGTTTGTCCACATCGATATCGAACCGACCCAGATCGGCCGCGTGTTCGGCCCGGACTTCGGCATCGTGTCCGACGCCGGCGCCGCGCTCAAGCTGATGATCGAGGTGGCGACCGAATGGAAGGCAGCTGGCAAGCTGAAAGACCGTTCCGCCTGGGTGGCCCAGTGCCAGGACCGCAAGCGCACCATGCAGCGCAAGACCCACTTTGAACAGGTGCCGGTCAAGCCGCAGCGCGTCTACGAGGAGATGAACAAGGCGTTCGGTCGCGACACTTGCTACGTCAGCACCATCGGCCTGTCGCAGATCGCCGCCGCGCAGTTCCTGCACGTGTACAACGCACGCCACTGGATCAACTGCGGCCAGGCCGGTCCGCTGGGCTGGACCATCCCGGCGGCGCTGGGTGTGGCCGCGGCCGACCCGCAGCGCAAGGTGGTGGCCATCTCGGGCGACTACGACTTCCAGTTCATGATCGAAGAGCTGGCCGTGGGCGCGCAGTTCAAGCTGCCTTACCTGCATGTGGTGGTGAATAACTCCTACCTTGGCCTGATCCGCCAGTCGCAGCGCGGCTTCGATATGGATTACTGCGTGCAGCTGGCGTTCGAGAACATCAATTCGCCGGAACTGAACGGCTACGGCGTCGATCACGTGGCCGTGGTGGAAGGCCTGGGCTGCAAGGCGATCCGCGTCACCAATGCCGACGACCTGCCGGCCGCGTTCACCCAGGCCCGCGACTGGATGGAGGAATTCAAGGTGCCGGTGGTGGTCGAAGTGATCCTGGAGCGCGTGACCAATATCGCCATGGGCGTGGACATCAACAACATCAACGAGTTTGAGGAGCTGGCGCTGAAGGCATCGGATGCACCCACCGCCATCGCGCTGCTCGACTGAAGCATCACCTACCGGATACGAAAGGAAGTGAAATGACGAAGCTCGCCGCCAATCTGACGATGCTGTTTAACGAAGTCCCGTTCCTGGACCGCTTTGAGGCGGCTGCCAAGGCCGGATTCGAAGCTGTGGAATTCCTGTTCCCCTATGCCTTCGAGGCGAAAGATCTGGCCCAGCGCCTGCAGGAGAACAAGCTGGAACTGGTATTGCACAACCTCCCGGCCGGTAACTGGGAAGCCGGCGAGCGCGGCATCGCCTGCCACCCGGACCGGGTAGAGGAATTCCGCGCCGGTGTCCACACGGCCATCAGCTACGCCAAACAGCTGGGCGTGAAGCAGCTTAACTGCCTGGTCGGCATCGTCCCGCCCGGCGTCAGCCAGGAGGCGGCGCATCGCACCGTGGTGGCCAACCTCACGTTCGCCGCCGCCGCGCTGAAGGAGGAGGGTATCCGCCTGCTGATCGAACCGATCAACACCTTCGATATTCCCGGCTTCTTCCTGTCGCGCACCAGCCAGGCCGCCAGCATCATCGGGGAAACCGGGTCGGACAACCTGTTCATCCAGTACGACATCTACCACATGCAGCGCATGGAGGGTGAGCTGGCGAACACGATCAAGGCCAACCTGCCGCTGATCCGCCATGTGCAACTGGCCGACAACCCTGGCCGCAACGAACCGGGCACGGGCGAGATCAACTACCGCTTCCTGTTTGGCCATCTGTCCGCGCTTGGCTACGACGGCTGGATCGGCTGCGAATACAAGCCGCGCACCACCACCCTGGAAGGACTGGGCTGGCGCGCTGCCCATGGACTGTAACGGCAGGTCACAACGTCACATACATCACACTAGCAAAGGAAATCATCATGTCTCGAGTTGGATTTATTGGTCTGGGTATCATGGGCGCACCGATGGCGCAACACCTGCTGAACGGCGGCCACAAGCTGTTCCTGCACGATATCAAGAACCCGCCGTTCGCCCTGATCGAAGGCGGCGCCACGGTCTGCACCTCGGCCGCCGAAGTGGCCATGCGGTCGGACATCATCATCATCATGGTGCCCGATACGCCGCACGTTGAAGCCGCATTGTTCGGTGAAAAAGGCGTGGCTGAAGGCCTGCGTCCGCGCACCATCGTGGTCGATATGAGCTCGATCTCGCCCATCGAAACCAAGAAGTTCGCCAAGAAGATCAACGCGCTCGATTGCGAATACCTGGATGCGCCCGTGTCGGGCGGCGAAGTGGGCGCCAAAGCGGCCTCGCTGACCATCATGGTGGGCGGCTCGGAAGAAGCCTTCCAGACCGTCAAGCCGCTGTTCGAACTGATGGGCAAGAACATCACGCTGGTGGGCGGCAACGGCGATGGCCAGACCACCAAGGTGGCCAACCAGATCATCGTGGCGCTCAACATCCAGGCCGTGGCCGAGGCTTTGCTGTTCGCCTCCAAGGCCGGCGCCGATCCGGCCAAGGTGCGCCAGGCGCTGATGGGCGGCTTCGCCAACTCGCGCATCCTGGAAGTGCACGGTGAGCGCATGGTCAAGCGCACCTTCAACCCCGGCTTCCGCATTGAGCTGCACCAGAAGGACCTGAACCTGGCGCTGCAGGGCGCGAAGACGATGGGCGTGTCGCTGCCGAATACGGCCATGGCCCAGGAGCTGATGAACGCCTGCGCCGCCAATGGTCTGGGCGGCATGGACCACTCGGCCCTGTGCCGCGCCATCGAGATCATGTCCAATCACCAGATCGCGGAAGCCTGATCGCGCCCTGGCCCTGTTACCTTGCATGCGGCGGCCCGCAACTCCCTGCGCCTGACGGTCGCCGCATTTTTTTAGAAAGCACACCGGATGAGTACCTTGAATCCACGTCAATTCCTCCTGGACCTGTATGGCAGCGCGGTGGACGCTGTGAGCGCGGCCAAGTGCCTGCCCGACTACTTGCCCGAACCGCCCGTCAACGGCCGCACGCTGGTGATCGGCGCCGGCAAGGGCGCGGCCGCCATGGCCCGCGCCGTCGAGCAGCACTGGAAGGGCGACCTTTCCGGCCTGGTGGTCACGCGCTACGAACACGGCGTCGATTGCCAGCGCATTGAAGTGATCGAGGCCGCCCATCCGGTGCCCGACGAAGCCGGCCGGCGCGCCGCCAGCCGCATGATGGAGATGGTGCGCGGCCTGAGCGAGAACGACCTGGTGCTGTGCCTGATCTCGGGTGGCGGCTCGTCGCTCCTCGCGCTGCCCGCCCCCGGCATCACGCTGGAGCAGAAGCAGGCCGTCAACCGCGCTTTGCTCAAGAGCGGCGCCACGATTTCGGAGATGAACTGCGTGCGCAAGCACCTGTCGGCCATCAAGGGCGGCCGGCTGGCGCTGGCCTGCGCGCCGGCGCGCGTGGTCACGCTGCTGATTTCGGACGTGCCCGGCGACGACCCCGGCGTGATCGCCAGCGGTCCCACCTTGCCCGATCCGACCACCTGCGCCGACGCGCTGGCGGTGTTGCGCAAGTACGGCATCGACACTCCCGGCAGCGTGCGCGAGCACCTGGAGACGGGCGCCGGCGAGACGCCCAAGCCCGATGATCCGCGCTTCGCCCGCAATGAGCACCACGTGATCGCCATCGCCCAGGATGCGCTGGAGGCGGCGGCCAGCCATGCGCGCGCGGCCGGTATCACGCCCTACATCCTGTCCGACGGGATTGAAGGCGAAGCGCGCGACGTGGCCCTGGTCCACGCGGCCATGGCCAAACAGGTGGCCACGCGCGGCCAGCCGTTCCAGCGCCCGTGCGTGATCATTTCGGGCGGCGAGACGACGGTGACGGTGCGCGGTTCCGGGCGCGGCGGGCGCAATGCGGAATTCCTGCTCAGCCTCGCGGTGGCGCTCGATGGCCATCCCGGCATCCATGCCGTCGCCTGCGATACGGACGGTATCGACGGCTCGGAAGACAACGCCGGCGCCCTGTACGCCCCGGATTCGTTGGCGCGCGCGGCCGAAAAGGACCTGCGCGCCCGCACCCTGCTGGAGAACAACGACGGTTACGGCTTCTTCAGCGCACTCGATGACCTGGTGGTGAGCGGCCCGACCCGGACCAACGTCAACGACTTCCGCGCCGTGCTGGTGCTGTAAGCCCGGCCGCGAACACACTACAACGAATAACGGAGACAACATGCGACGTCAACGCCAGGCCAAGATCGTGGCCACGCTCGGCCCAGCCACCAGTACCAAAGAGGCAATCAAAGCCCTGTTCGACGCGGGAGCGGACGTGTTCCGCTTCAATTTCAGCCACGGCAGCCACGCCGACCACCAGGCCCGCTGCGACATCGTGCGCCAGATCGAGCGCGAAGCAGGGCGGCCCATCGCCATCCTGGCCGACCTGCAAGGTCCCAAACTGCGTGTCGGCCAGTTCGCCGCCGGCAAGGTGACGCTGGCCGAAGGCGCCGAATTCACGCTCGACCGCGACCCCGCGCCCGGCGACGGCACGCGCGTCTGCCTGCCGCACCCGGAACTGTTCGAGGTGATCGACGCCGGCCAGTCGCTGTTGCTGGACGATGGCAAGCTGCGGCTGGCCGTGTTAGGCCGCAGCGCCGACAAGCGCGCGATCCGCACCCGCGTCGTCACCGGCGGCGTGCTGTCGGACCGCAAGGGCGTCAATGTGCCCGACGTGGTGCTGCCGATTCCCGCGCTGACCCAGAAGGACTTGCGCGACCTGGACTTCGCGCTTGACATGGGCGCGGACTGGGTGGCGCTGTCGTTCGTGCAGCGGCCGGAAGACCTGCACCAGGCCCGCGCCATCATCGGCAACCGCGCCGCCTTGCTGGCCAAGCTGGAAAAGCCGGCCGCGCTGGACGGGCTGGACGCGATCGTGGCCGCCTCGGACGCCGTGATGGTGGCGCGCGGTGATCTGGGCGTGGAATTGCCGCCCGAGCGCGTGCCGGGCGTGCAGAAGCGCATCCTGCGCACCTGCCGCCAGCACGGCAAGCCTATCGTGATCGCGACCCAGATGCTGGAATCGATGATCTCCTCGCCGGTGCCCACCCGCGCCGAGGCCTCCGATGTGGCCAGCGCCATCTACGACGGCGCCGACGCCGTGATGCTGTCCGCCGAATCGGCCAGCGGCGCCTATCCTACGGCTGCCGTCAGCATCATGGACCGCATCATCCGCGAAGTGGAGAAGGACCCCCTGTACCGCCAGATGATCGCCGCGCAGAACCAGGCGCCGCTGCCCAACAGCGGCGACGCGATCTGCTCGGCCCTGCGCGACGTGACCGGCATCCTGGGCGCGGTGGCCACGGTGACCTACACCAGCTCCGGCCACACCAGCTTGCGGGCGGCGCGCGAGCGGCCGATGGCGCCCATCCTCAGCATCACGCCCAACCTGTCCACGGCGCGGCGGCTGGCGCTGGCCTGGGGCGTGCACACCACCGTCAGTCCCGACGTGCGCAACGAGGCACGCATGGTGGCGGCGGCCTGCCAGGCCGCACTGGCGGAAGGTTTCGCCAAGCCGGGCGACCAGATCGCCATTACGGCGGGCGTGCCGTTCGGCCAGCCGGGCAGCACCAACCTGTTGCGCATCGCCCAGATCTGGCCCACGCAGGACGCGGCCGCGGCTTGATGCGCGGGCCGCTCGCCGGTATCGGCCAGATATATTTCCAGTCCTCGCCGCTGTTCGGGGCGCTGCTCCTGGGCTGCCTGTATCTGACGGCGCCGGCCCTGGCGGCCGGTTGCCTGCTGGGCGTGGGCGCCGCCAGCGGCACCGCATGGTTGCTGAACTTCCCGCAGGCCGGGCGCGATGCCGGCTTGTACGGCTTCAATGGCGCGCTGGCCGGCGTTGGCTTGTGTGTTACATGGCAGTTCAATGTGGCGCTGCTGTGCTGGATCGTCCTTGCCGGTATCGCGACGGCCTTGCTGTCCCGGGCCATGGCGCGTCTCGGATGGCCGCCGCTGACCTTCCTGTTCGTGCTCGTCATGTGGCTGTCCAAGGCCGCCGGACCGGCGCTTGGTCTGGAACTGCACGGGGCGCGGGCAGCGGCAGGATGCGGCATGGCGCCGTTCGCGTATGTCTTCTGCGCGATCGGGCAGGCCAGTTTCATCGGGATGGGCGCACTCGGGTTGTTGCTGTGGGCGGCGTTGGCGCGCGGGCGTTGGCCTTGGGGCGCGTGGACCCTGGGCGGTGCGGCGCTGGCTTGGTGCGTGCTGTCGCTTGCGCCGCTGGTCGCCCCGGCGGCGCCACTGGGGGCCGTCGCCACCGGCGCGGGTGTCAACAGCACGCTGACGGTGCTTGGATTGTCGGTGCACGAGCGGCACTGGGGCTGGCGCTGCGCCGGCGGTGTCGCCAGCATCGCCTTGTGTGCCGTGGGCGCTGCCCTGCGACTGGATTTCTACACGCTGCCGTTCGTGCTGTCGGTCTGGCTGGTGCTGGGCCTCACCCGTGCAAAATGATGTTGCTTAATTAATGTTGTCGTGACAATATCCTCACACCCGTCCGGGCCTGACCGTACTGATTGAGAGGAGAGTTATGTGGACACATGAAGAGAGCATCGAAACCACCGCAACGCCGGCCCAGGTATGGCAGTTGTTCGCCGATGTCCCTGGTTGGAAGCAGTGGAATGCCGGCATCGAGCGCATCGCCATCCATGGCCCGTTCACGCAGGGCACCACGTTCGACATGCAGCCGCCGGGCTCCGAGCCGTTCACCAGCACCCTGCTGGCGGTGGAGGAAAACGCCGGCTTCACGGACGAAACCGTGATCGACGGCACGCGGGTGGTGGTCCATCACCGCATCGCTGCGCTGGGGCCGGGCCGCACCCGGGTCTCGTATAGCACGGAGATCAGCGGGCCAGCCGCCGCCGAATTCGGCCCCATGGTCACGGGCGACTTCCCCGACGTGCTGCAGGCGTTGAAGCGCCGGCTGGAGCAGGGCGCCTGAGGACGGGCACTTGATATGGTGCTGTTGCTTTGGCAATTTTTTCATGGCAGCATCACCATATAGTGCCGCGTTCCAGCGGCCGTCATGCCGACCCAGGCCGGAGGAGCGAATACCATGAAAGCCACGCGCACCAAGACGCTGCTCGATTACGCTTATGCCCATGAGCAGGCCACGCCGGGCAAGGTCTATCTGACCCAGCCCATCGGCGGCGGCCAGGTGATCGACTACACGTGGGCGCAATGCATGGAGCAGGCCCGCCGCATGGCTGCCCATCTGCGTTCGCTCGGCCTGCCGCCGGCCAGCCACATCGCCATCCTGTCGAAGAATTGCGCCCACTGCTTCATCGCCGAACTGGCGATCTGGATGGCCGGATGCGCCACCGTCGAAATCTTCCCCACCGAGGAGCCGGACACCATACGCTTCGTGCTCGAACACAGCGACAGCAAGCTGCTCTTCGTCGGCAAGCTCGATAACTGGAGCCACCAGGCTGGAGGCGTGCCCGCCACCATGCCGCGCATCGCGTTTCCGCTGGCGCCGGCCAACGCGGGCGAGAGCTGGGATGCGCTGGTGGCGGCCCAGTCGCCATTGCCGGGCAAGCCTGCGCGCGACGGCGACGAGCTGGCCATGCTGGTGTACACGTCCGGCTCCACCGGCCAGCCCAAGGGCGTGATGCATTGCTTTGCCAACGTCACGCGGGCCGCTGAAATCATGGCCGAGACCATCGATTGCGGTCCGGACGACCGCTATCTCTCCTATCTGCCGCTGGCCCACGTGGTCGAACGCTCGTACATCGAGTGCTGCAGCATGGTGGCGGGCTGCCATGTGTATTTTGCCGAAAGCCTGGAGACCTTCGTCGACGATATCAAGCGCGCGCGGCCCACGTTATTCCTGTCCGTGCCTCGCCTGTGGCTCAAGTTCCAGCTGGGTGTGTTCGAAAAAATCCCGCCCAAGTTGCTCGATTTCCTGCTTGGTATTCCGCTGGTGGGCAAACTGATGGGGCACAAGGTGTTGTCCGGCCTGGGCCTGAACCATGTGCGGCTGGCCGGCAGCGGTTCGGCGCCCACACCGCCGGAGCTGATCGCGTGGTACCGGCGCCTGGGCCTGAACTTGATGGAGGGGTATGGCATGAGCGAGGATTTCGCGCTGTCGCACATCTCCACGGCTGAACACAATGCGCCCGGCTATGTCGGCATTCCGTTCGATGGTGTGGAAGTGCGCATCAATGACGATCATGAAGTACTGATCAAATCGCCGGGCCGCATGGTGGGCTACTACAAGCGCCCCGAGCTGGACGCCGAGAGTTTCACGGCCGACGGCTTTTTCCGCACCGGCGACCAGGGCGAGCGGCGCCCGGACGGCCTGCTCAAGCTGACGGGCCGGCTCAAGGAAGTGTTCAAGACGGCCAAGGGCAAATACGTGGCACCGGCGCCGATCGAAAACCTGATCAACGCCCATCCCCTGGTGGAGCAATCGATGGTCACCGGCGTAGGCCAGCCGGCGGCCTATGCGCTGGTGGTGCTGACCGAGCACCTGCGTGGCCAGCTGGGCGACCCGGCTGAGCGCATGCGCGTGGAGCAGGAATTGCTGACGATGCTCAAGGACGTAAATGCCCAGTTGCCGAGCTATGAGCGGCTGCAGATGCTGGTGGTGGCGCATGATCCCTGGTCAATCGAGAACGGTTGCCTGACGCCGACCATGAAAATCAAGCGCAGGCAGATCGAGGCGCAGGCTTCCGAGCGCATGGCGGCATGGTATGGCGAGCAGCGCGCGGTGGTGTGGGGATGAAGGCTGGCGCGTCGCCAGCCGCGCTTACAGCAGATCGATGCCGAAGCGGCGCATCAGCAGCGCGAAGGCGCCGAAGCAGGCGATCGTGATGCCGGCGCAGGCGAGCAGCGTGGGCCAGAAACCGATGCGCGGCAGCAGGGCGGGAAACGCCAGGAACATCGGCAGCGTGGGCACCACGTACCAGAAGGTGTACCACGCATGGTTGGCGATCTTCTGCTCCGGTTGATGCTCGACGTGCAGCCAGATCAGGGCGAGAAAGGTCACCATCGGCAGAGCGGCCACCAACCCGCCGAGTTTGTCGCTGCGTTTGGCGAACTCTGAAACGGCCACCACCACGGCCGACGTCATCAGGTATTTAAAAACCAGCCAGGTCATTTCGCTCCTCGTCAATTGGCGTCAAAGCGAGATTATAGACCCGGCCCGTCGGTATGACCCCGGCTCAGGACCGGTCCGACCACAGGATGCCGGCGGTGGCCCAGTCTTCCTTCTTCAACTCGTGGATGATGATGTCGACCGATTCGGGCGTGGCGCCCAGCGTTTTCACGGTCGCTTCGGTGACGGCCTTGACGAACGCGCGCTTCTGTTCCGGCGTGCGCCCCTCGAAAACCTGGACGTTAATGGTGGGCATAGTGTCTCCTCGTCGTTGATACGGCCAATTGATGCAGCCAGTTGATTCAGCCACGGTAGCCCGGGCTGAGTTGATCGAGCTTGCGCAGGAGCGCAGGCCATTCCAGTGTGCCTTCCAGCGCGCCGCCAGCCTCCAGGTCGCGTTGGGCCTGGGCGCAGATGGCATGTGGCGGCGTGTGCAACGGCGCGCCGCCCGCCTGGGCCTTGAGCTGGAAACCGCAAGCCTTGTCCAGCGTTTCCATCCGCACGAAGGCTTCTGCGACCGTGCGGCCGCACACGAGCGAGCCATGGTTACGCAACAGCAGTGCGGGAAATGCGCCCAGCCGTTCCACCAACCGCGCCGCTTCGGGCATGGTCAGCACCAGCCCCTCGTAGTCGTGGTAAGCCAGTTGCTGGTAGAAGCGCAGCGCGTGGGATGACAGCGGCAGCAAGCCTTCTTCCTGGGCGCCCACGGCGATGGCGTTGGCGTTATGCAGGTGCATGACGCAGCCGAGTTCTGGCCGCGCGCCATGTACGGCGGCATGCAGCGCGAAACCGGCGCGGTTGACGGGATGGCCCGAACGGCAGACGATATTTCCCGCGTGGTCGACTTTGACCAGGTTGGAGGCGCGCACCTCATCGAAGCGCAGGCCGAAAGGATTGATCAGGTAATGGCCGGGCTGGTCCGGGATGGCGGCGGTGATGTG
This sequence comes from Rugamonas brunnea, assembly GCF_014042345.1. Classification (GTDB taxonomy): domain Bacteria; phylum Pseudomonadota; class Gammaproteobacteria; order Burkholderiales; family Burkholderiaceae_D; genus Rugamonas; species Rugamonas brunnea. The sequence continues at coordinate 106,359 of NZ_JACEZT010000009.1, read as the reverse complement.
GGTGTAGATCACGTCGTCCCAGCCGTACAGCGCGCACAGGCGGTAGCAGGCGGCCAGGTCGATCCGGATTTGCCATTCGGCCGCGCTGGTCACGCCGGGCGTGGGCAGCGCGGCCCTGCCTTCGTTGCAGAGCCGGTCCATGATTAGTCCTCGCGTTGATGCACACGGTTGCCGGCCGCGTAGGTGGCGGCCACGGTGCGGTCGTCGCCCAGCAGCGCGATCGCGAACAGCAGTTCTTCCAGGCTCTCGGTGCGCTCCGTGCGGCGCGCCAGCAGCGGCGTGGCCTTCGGATCGAGCACCACGAAGTCCGCCTCCGTGCCCGGTGCGAAATTGCCGATCGTACCTTCCAGCTGCATGCTGCGGGCGCCGCCCAGCGTGGCCAGGTAGAACATGCGCATCGCTTGCAGGTAGGTGCCGCCCATGCGTGCGACTTTGTAGGCTTCGTTCATCGTCTGCAGCATGGAGAACGACGTGCCGCCGCCGACGTCGGTGGCCAGCGACAGCGGAACTTGCGCCGCGTCGGCGCGTTCGAAGTCGAACAGGCCGCTGCCGAGGAACAGGTTGGACGTGGGGCAGATCGAGATGGCGGATTTGGTGTCGGCCATGCGGGCGCGGTCGGCGTCGTCCAGCCAGATGCAGTGCGCATACATGGAACGCGGGCGCAGCATGCCGTAGTGGTCGTACACGTCCATGTAGCTGCGGGCGTTGGGGAATAGCGATTTGACCCAAGCCACTTCGTCCGTGTTTTCCGCCACGTGGGTTTGCAGGAAGGTGTCCGGATAGGCCTTGGCCAAGGCGCCCGCCATTTCGAGCTGGGCTTCCGTGGAGGTGGGCGCGAAGCGGGGCGTGATCGCGTACAGCTGGCGGCCATTGTTATGCCAGCGCTTGATCAGTTCTTCGCTTTCGCGTACGCCCGATTCCGCCGTGTCGCGCAGGAAGTCGGGGCAATGGCGGTCCATCAGCACCTTGCCGGCCACCATGCGCAGGTTGCGCTTCTGGCTCTCGCCGAAGAAGGCATCCACCGATTGCGGGTGCACGGTGCAGTAGACCATGGCGGTGGTGGTGCCGCAGCGGGTCAGTTCATCGAGGAAGAAGCTGGCCACGCTGGTGGCGTGCGCCGGGTCGGCGAATTTGCGCTCGGTGGGGAAGGTGTACTTTTCCAGCCAGGGCAGCAGGCCCGGTGCGGGCGAGGCGATCATGTCCGTCTGCGGGTAATGTACGTGGGTGTCGATGAAGCCGGGAGTGATCAGCTTCCCACGATAGTCGTGCACGGGCGTCCCCTCGGGCAGCAGGTGCACCAGTTGGGCGTAGTCGCCTGCCATGTGGACCTTGCCGTCGTTGACGATCAACAGGCCGTCCTCGTGCCAGTGGTGGGCGTTGGCGTGGTAGGCCGGATCGTCGTTAAAGTGCAGCAGGCCGGCGCGGTAGGCCTGGAAGGTGCCGGACGTGGGTGTGCTTGCCATGATAATTCCTTGAAACTGTCGATGCTTGAATGCGTTGAGAATTCGTTGCCCGTCGTTCCCGCGCAGGCGGGAATCCATGGGCCGCTGGTATCGGGACGGCGTATGGGTTCCCGCGTTCGCGGGAACGACGGCGATGGTAAAGCGGAAGCTAGCGCGGCGGCTAGTGGGATATACAGCGATGCGACGCTCCCGCCCCGGCGCTGCCGGAGAGTGAGAGCGCCTGCTGGGCGGGCGACATGGAAAGAATCAGGCGATGCATGGGTTGTCCTGGGTTGGCTTACTGGCCGGCGCTGTGTTGGTGTCCGCTGGCAAGACATGGGCTTGGGCATGCGCTGCCGCCTCCCATACTTGCATCAGTTGCGCGGCGACGGAAACGGCGATGACGGCGGGCGCCTTGTCGCGGATGCCGGGCAGGCCGATCGGGCAAGTCATCTCTGCCATGCGCTCGGCCGGGATGCCACGCTCGCACAGGCGTCGTTCGAATTGTACACGCTTGGTGGCCGATCCGATCAGGCCGAACCACGTGAAGTCCGTGCGGCGCAGGATATGTTCGGATAGTTGCTGGTCCAGCGCGTGGCTGTGCGTGAGTACGAGGAAGCTGGCGCCAGCCGGCGCTTCTTCGATGACGGCTTCCGGCGTGTCGGTCGCCTCGATGCGCGTATTGGCCGGAAGGGCGGACGGGAACATGTCCTCGCGTTCGTCGATCCACACCACCTGGCATGGCAGCTCCGCGAGCGCGCGCACGATGGCTGCGCCCACGTGGCCGGCGCCGAACAGGTACAGGCGCGGGCGGTACGGCAGGCAGGCGTCAACCAGCCACTGGCGGCCCTCGTCGTCCAGCCTCAGCGTGCATTCGGCGCCGTGGCCGGAGCCGGGCAGGGGTAGCAGGGCGGGGCCGTTGCCGGACAGGCGCAGGCCGGCCGCGTCGTACATGCTGGCCGCCTCCGTGGAGCCAAGTGGCAGCAGGCGCCAGCTATCGCGTCCTTCCCCTTTGCGCCGCACCAGCGTGGCGAAATGCGCGTCCGCCTCCGGCATGACGCGTTCGAACGCCAGATGCACAACGCCACCGCAGCACTGGCCCAGGCTGGGACCGAGCGGGAAACGTTCGAGCCGCCGCTGCGCCGCCAACGAACCGGCCGGCATGGCCAGCATCTCGCGGGCGATGTCGGTGGCGCGCATTTCCAGGTGGCCGCCGCCGATGGTGTCGTAGGCGCCAGCCCGGGTGACGAGCATCTTGGCGCCCGCCTCGCGTGGCGCCGAGCCGGCCACCTGCGCCACCGTCACTAGCACGCGCGGCTCGGCCAGCGCGGCGGCGGCCACCAGCGCGTCGGTCGGGGAGGACAGATCGTTGGCCATGTCGTTCAGCCTTGCGCCAGTTCCTGCACGGCGCTGATGGCGTTCAGGATCGCTTCGCTGGTGGCCGGTGCGCGCAGCGGCGGGTTGAACTTGTGGTTCGCCACGCTGGAGCAGGCATCGCGGATGGCCAGGAACACGGAGAACGGCAGCAGCAGCGGCGGTTCGCCAACCGCCTTGGAACGGTGGATGCTGTCGGTCACGTTGCGGTTCTTGAACAGGCGGATATCGAAGTTCTCCGGGCAGTCCGACACGCCGGGGATCTTGTAGGTGGACGGCGCGTGCGTCATCAGCTTGCCGCTGGCGTTCCACCACAGTTCCTCGGTGGTGAGCCAGCCCATGCCCTGCACGAAGGCGCCTTCCACCTGGCCCACGTCGATCGCCGGGTTGAGCGACTGGCCCGCGTCGTACAGCGCGTTCACTTTCAGCAGCTTCCATTCCCCGGTCAGCGTATCGACCACCACTTCCGACACGGAGGCGCCGTAGGCATAGTACGAGAACGGGTTGCCGCTCATGGTTTTCGGGTCCCAGTGCAGACCCGGCGTGGCGTAGAAGCCGTCCGACCACAGCTGGACGCGTGCCATGTAGGCTTTTTGCACCAGTTCAGGGAAGGGCACGGCGCTGCCGTTGACGACGATCTGGCCTGCCTCGAAGCGCACATCCTCCACCGCGCCGCCGTGCAGCTTGACGGCGAATTCGGCCAGGCGCTTGCGGATTGTGTGCGCGGCATCCTGCGCGGCCTTGCCGTTCAGGTCCGCGCCCGTGGAAGCGGCCGTGGCGGAGGTGTTGGCCACTTTGCTGGTGTTGGTGGCGCTGGCGCGCACCAGGTCCAGGGAAATGCCCAGTTCATGCGCCACCACCTGGCATACCTTGGTGTTGATGCCCTGGCCCATTTCCGTGCCGCCGTGGTTGACCAGCACCGAACCGTCCGTGTACACGTGCACCAGCGCGCCGGCCTGGTTGAAATGGGTGACGTTGAAGGCGATGCCGAACTTGACCGGGGTCAGTGCCAGGCCGCGTTTGAGCACGGGGCTGGTGGCATTGAAGGCGTTGATCTCGTCGCGGCGCTTGCGGTAGTCGCTCTCGCTGACCAGTTGTTCCACCAGTTCGTGGATCACGTTGTCGACGATCTTCTGGCCGTACTGCGTGACGTTGCGGCCTTCCTCGTCGTTGCGGCCGTAGAAGTTGATCTTGCGGACGTCCAGCGCATCCATGCCCAGGTTGCGCGCGATCTCGTCGACGATGTATTCGATGGCGATGGCGCCCTGCGGGCCGCCGAAACCACGGAAGGCGGTGTTGGACTGGGTGTTGGTCTTGCCGCACATGGCGCGGATGTCGACGTCACCCAGGTAGTAGGTGTTGTCGAAGTGGCAGACGGCGCGCGTGGCCACCGGGGCCGACAGGTCGGCCGAGAAACCGGCGCGCGACACCATCTGCACCTTGGCGGCGCTGATGCGGCCATCGTCGCCGTAGCCGATCTCGTATTCGTAGTAGAAGCAGTGGCGTTTGCCGGTCACCATCATGTCGTCGTCGCGGTCGGCGCGCAGCTTGACGGGACGCTTGGTGCGCGCGGCTGAGATGGCAGCGCAGGCGGCCCACAGCGCCGACTGCGATTCCTTGCCGCCGAACGCACCGCCCATGCGGCGGCATTCGACAACGATGTCGTGCGAATGGCGGTGCAGGGCGTGCGCCACCACGTGCTGCATTTCGGTCGGGTGCTGGGTCGAGCAGTAGACGTGCATGCCGTCGCCTTCCTTCGGCACGGCGTAGGCGATCTGGCCTTCCAGGTAGAACTGCTCCTGGCCGCCCACCTGCAGCTCGCCCTTGAGACGGTGCTTCGAGCGTTCGAAGGCCGCCTGCGCGTCGCCGCGCGCCAGGTGCATGGGCGGCACCACGAACGATTGCGCATCGCGCGCCGCCTGCGGGGTCAGGATGGCTGGCAGTTCCTCGTATTCGATCACGGCCTTGCGGGCGGCGCGGCGCGCCTGCTCGTGGCTCTTGGCGACGACGATGAAGATGGGCTGGCCGATATACTGCACCAGTCCCGGCGACAGGATAGGGTCGTCGTGGATGATGGGGCCGCAGTCGTTGGTGCCCGGGATATCCTTGTGGGTGTACACGGCCACCACGCCGGGCATGCGGCGCACCGGCTCAAGATCCATCGAAAGGATATTGGCGTGTGCCTTGGACGACAGCCCCAGCGCGGCGTGCAGCGTGCCTTGCGCTTCTGGGATATCGTCGGTGTAAGTGGCTTCGCCCAGCACGTGCAGCACGGCCGATTCATGCTTGTGGGACTTGCCCACTTCGGCCCAGGCCATCGGTACTTGCTGGGTCAGGAAAGCTTCCGTTTTGCTGTTCATGCTGCGGCGCCTCCTTCAGCGTAGTTGAATGCGTTGATCGACTGGATGGGCATGGCGCCGTCGGGGCGCGTCTCCAGCCAGAAGCGGCGCAGCAGGTTCTGGGCCGTCTTCATGCGGTAGTCGGCGCTGGCGCGCATGTCCGTCAGCGGGGTGTAGTCCTTGGCCAGGGCAGCCATCGCCAGAAGCAGGTTCTGCTCATTCCACGGCTTGCCGTTCAGGGCTGCTTCGGCTTGCGGCGCCCGGCGCGAGGTGGCGGCCATGCCGCCGTAGGCGATGTGGGCGTCGCCGACGATACCGGCGTCGTCCAGCGTGATGGCGTAGGCGCCGCACACGGCGGAGATATCCTGGTCGTAGCGCTTGGCCAGCTTGTAGGTGCGGAACTGGACGCCTTGGCGCGGCAGCGGAATGCGCACCGCCTCCACGAACTCGCCCGGCTGCCAGTCCTTCTTCATGTAATCGAGGTAGAACTTCTCCAGCGGCAGTACGCGCTGTCCCTGGGCGCTGCGCAGCACGATTTCTGCGCCCAGCGCGATCATCCACGGCGCCGAGTCGCCGATGGGCGAGCCATTGGCGACGCTGCCGCCCAGCGTGCCCGTGTTGCGGATAGGCTGGGAGGCGAAGCGCTGCCACATTTCCGTCAGCTCGTCCTTGTAGTGTTCGCAGACGGCGCCGTAAGCGTCGTTCAGGTTCACGGCCGCGCCGATGTGCAGCATGCCGTCGCGCGTTTCGATGTCGTGCAGTTCCTTGACCATGCGGACATAGATCATGTCGCCCAGGTCGCGCATCTGCTTGGTGACCCACAGGCCCACGTCGGTGGAACCGGCCACGATGGTGGCGTTGGGCTTGTCGGCCCGCAGCGCGGCCAGTTCGGCCAGCGTGCGCGGGGCGTAGAAAGTCTGGCCGTCGTGGCTGTAGCTGAACATGGCGTCACGTTGGAGGGCTTGCAGCGCCGTCTTGAGCGCGGCGCGGTCGAACTGCACGGCGGGCAGTTCGCCCATGCGGCGCGCGGCGTCGATGATGGGACGGTAGCCGGTGCAGCGGCACAGGTTACCGGACAGGGTTTCGTCGATGGTCTTGCGGCAGGGCGCTTCGGTCTGGCCTTCCTGCTTCAGGTACAGGCTCCACAGGGACATGGCGAAGCCGGGCGTGCAGAAGCCGCACTGGGAGCCGTGGCATTCGACCAGCGCTTCCTGCACCGGATGCAGTGCGCCGTCGGCTTGCTGCAGGTCTTCCACGGTGAAGACGGCCTTGCCGTCGAGCGTGGGGACGAACTGGATGCAGGAGTTCACCGACTGCATGGCCACTTCGCCATTGGGCTGAAGCTCGGCCACCACGACGGTGCAGGCGCCGCAATCGCCTTCGGCGCAGCCTTCCTTGGTGCCGGTGCAGTGCAGGTCTTCCCGCAGGTGCTGGAGCAGGGTACGGGTCGGTGCGCCTTGCGCGACGGTGTGGACTTCGCCGCGATAGAAAAATCGGATAGGTTCTGACATGGATGCTCCGCGCTGTTGAACTGATGCTGTTTGCACAGGTTAGCAGCCAGCGGCCCCCTCACCAATATCGGGGCCGCCATGGCTACTATGTTCAATAAATTATAGAAATCTGCTTTTGTATCGTTTGCGTCTGATAAAACGATCAGGATTTCGGCTCGAAATAGCGCAGGAAGTCCAGGAAGATCTGGGCCGAGACTTCGGCATCGTCGGCAGTCATGGTTTCCAGCGGATTGTGGCTGATGCCGCCGTTGCCGCAGCGCGTGAACAGCATGGCCACGTCGGTCATGCGGGCCAGCGCCATCGCGTCGTGGCCGGCGCCCGACGGCAGCTCGAACACGTCCACGCCGGACCGTTGGGTGGCGGCGGCGAACTGGCGCACGAGCCATGGCGCGCACGGCGCCGCCGGGGCGGACATGATCTTCGTGACCTTGATTTCCACCTGGCGGCGGGCGCAGATGGCCTCGGCCTGGTTCAGGATGTCGGCCACGGCCGCATCGCGGGTGGCGTCGTCGGCGGCGCGGATGTCGAGCGACAGCTTGCACGCGCCCGGAATCACGTTGACGGAACCGTCGGGCACCTGCAACTGGCCCACGGTGCCCACCAGCGACGGCGCCTGGCTGGCGCGCTGCTCGACGAACAGCACGATTTCGGCGGCGGCGGCGGCGGCGTCCTTGCGCATGGTCATGGGCGTGGTGCCGGCGTGGCTGGCCAGGCCGGTCAGCTCGACCTGGTAGCGGCAACTGCCGGCGATGGAACTGACCACGCCCACCGGCAGGTCGCGGTTCAGCAGCACCGGGCCTTGTTCGATATGGACTTCGACGAAGGCCAGCACGTCTTCCGGCTTGCGGCCGATGCTGGGGATCCTGCTCACATCGTGACCGGCTTCGGTCAGCGCTTCGCGCATGGTGATGCCCTGGGCGTCCTGCTTGTCCAGCAGCGCCATGTCGAACTGGCCGATGATGGCATTACTGCCGAGGAAAGTGCTTTGATAGCGCACGCCTTCCTCTTCCGAGAAACCGATGATCTCCAGGTGGAAGGGCAGGCGTTCGCCGCGTTCATGCATGTATTTGACGACGGCGACCGGCAGCAGGATGCCTTCGCGGCCATCGTATTTCCCGCCGTTGCGCACCGTGTCGTAGTGCGAGCCGGTCATCAGGGTCTTGGCGTTGGGGCGTTCCGACAGGTAGCGGCCCACCACGTTGCCGACCGGGTCGATATGGACTTCCATGCCCGCTTCCTTCATCCACTCGGCCAGTTGGGCGGCCGTTTTGCGGTGGGCAGGCGTCATGTAGGCGCAGGTCAGGTTGTCTGGATCGTCGCTCCAGGCGCCGATGATCTCGGACCAGGCCATAATGGTCGGGCCGAAGTGGAACGAGAGGTCCATCAACTGGTTCAGGCGCATGGCGGCGATGCGGCCGATCTGGCGCAGGCATTCGGCCAGTTCATCGTCGCGCTGGGCGCGCAGGCGGCGCGTGAAGTGGGCGATGATTTCCTGGCGCGTCAGGCCGTTGCCGGTCGGGCCCTTCACCGCGAGGATGAAGGGGAAGCCGAAGCGGGCGTTGTATTCCGCGTTGAGGCGGTGCAGCGTGGCCAGTTCCTCGGCGCTGCATTGGGTCAGGCCGGCCTTGGCCTGTTCACCGGTCGACTCGGCCGTCAGCGTGCCGGCCAGTGCGGCCTTGCCGGCCAGCTCCGGGTGGGCGCGCACCAGGCCCAGTTGTTCGTCCACGGTGGCCTGGCGCACCACCTGTTCCAGCGCCTGTTTGAGGGCGGTGACGGTGGCGTAGGGACGGCTGGCGGCGGCGCGTTCCGGGATCCAGGGCGAATGTTCGTACAGACCGTGCAGCAGCCGGGTGAATTCCTCGGCGCTGCAGTGGTTCAGGTGTTCGAGAGTGATCGTCATTGTTGTGCAGGCGGCCCCACCAGCCTGTCTCCTCAGCTATCGTGACCGGCGCATGGGACCTGGCGCCGGCCTTGGTATATGAAGAATAGTATAGGCACGGCGGGGCTGATATATAAGCAACTGAACATAAGGAGGTTCAGTATGCGGATATGGCAAGTGTTGCCTGCCTGCCACGGGACGTCGCTTGCGGGTCAGCCCCTGGGGTCTGATCCTTTGGCCGCATTGCCGCTTAGGGCGGCGGCGGCCTGCGTGATCTGGTCGCGCAGCCATTTGTGCTCGGGGGCCTGGTGCACGCGCTCGTGCCATAGCTGGTAGAAGCGCATCGGCGGGAAGCGCAGCGGCACGGTGTACACCTTGATCGGCAGGTTGCGCTCGTAGAAGCGCAGGTATTGGCGGCCCGTGGTCAGCACCAGGTCCGTTTGCGTGAGCATGTGCGGGATCAGGCTGAAATAGGCCGATTCCACCATCACGTTGCGTTCCAGCCCGTGCTCGGCCAGGAAACTGTCGATCACGCCGTGGAAGCCGGGCAGCGTGGGCGAGGGCGCCACGTGGGGCAGGCTCAGATAGTCGTCCACCGTCATCTCGTTGGCGTCGGTGCGCTTGGCGTAGGGCGAATCGGCGCGCAGGGCGCACACGATGGGGTCTTCGAACAGGCGTGACAGGTGCAGATGCTCGGGTGGCTCCTGCCAGTTGCCGATGATGAGGTCCAGATCACCGTCCGACAGCATGCGGATCGAGTCCACTTCCGCCCCCAGGCTCTGGATGATGATGCGGCTTTTCGGCGACTCGCGTCGCAAGCGCGCCACAACCGTCGGCAAAAATTGAATGTCGAGGTAGTCCGGCGCGCCGATGCGGAAGGTGCGGCTTTCCTCCATCGAGACGAACGGGGTTTTCTGCAAAAACAGCTGCCCCACCTCGTCCAGGATGCGCTTGGCCGGCTTCTTCAAACTCTCGCCGTGCTGGGTCGGCACCATGCCCCGGCCGCCCCGCACCAGCAGCGGATCGCCCGTCAATTCACGCAGTTTGCGCAGCGAGGCGGAGATGGAGGGCTGCGGCTGGTCCAGCTTGAGCGCCACGCGCGAGACGTTCTTTTCGCACAGCAGCAGGTACAGGATGCGGATCAGGTGCAGGTCTAAATGATCGGGTAATTGGGCCATGACTTTATCTGTGTATAACTTTGTTCCTATTTTTAATATACGTCGATTCCAATGTGAAAGGCCAGAATTAGTTTTATCGTTCAGCCCATACCACGCACCGCAGTGTGTGGTCTTCAAACCGGTCGCAGCGGAGCTCTCAACAGTTCGCGGCCAACAGGGACCAAGTCCCAATCGTCTGGAGCGCCCGCGGTGGCAGACGAGCTTAAATCCAATCAAGAGGAAGACATGGAACTGCTCGCATATGGCGTGGACTGGCTCAATCTATTGGTGCGTTGGCTGCACCTGATCACGGGGATCGCCTGGATAGGCGCGTCCTTCTACTTCGTCTGGCTCGACAACAGCATCCGTCCGCCCAAGCCCGGTTCCGACCTGGCCAAGAAGGGTGTGTCGGGCGAACTGTGGGCCGTGCACGGTGGCGGCTTCTACAACCCGCAGAAATACCTGGTGTCGCCGGCCGAACTGCCGTCGGACCTGCACTGGTTCAAATGGGAAGCGTATGCCACCTGGCTGTCGGGCTTCTCGCTGCTGTTCATCGTCTACTACTTCAACGCCTCGGCCATGATGATCGATAAATCCGTGGCCGATCTGAGCCAGGGCCAGGCCATCGCCGTCGGCCTGGGCAGCCTGCTGTTCGGCTGGATCGTGTACGACGCCCTGTGCCGCTCGCCGCTGGGCAAGCGCGAAGGCTTGCTGGCCGTCGTCATGTACGTGTTCATCGTCGCCATGGCCTATGTGCTGACCCACTTCCTCAGCGGCCGCGCCGCCTACATCCACGTGGGCGCCATGATCGGCACCATGATGGTCGGGAACGTGCTGATGCTGATCATCCCCGGCCAGCGCAAGCTGGTGCAGGCCATGGAGCGCGGCGAGTCGCCCGATCCTATCCATGGCAAGAAGGCCAAGCAGCGCTCCGTGCACAACAACTACTTCACGCTGCCTGTGCTGCTGATCATGATCAGCAACCACTACGCCATGACCTACAGCCACGCCTACAGCTGGGCGCTGCTGGGCGCCATCATCGCCGCCGGCGTGTTGATCCGCCACTTCTTCAACCTGCGCCACCACGGCCGCACCGCCTGGGGCTTCCCGGCCGCCGGCTGCGCCATCCTGCTGGCCGTCGCCATCGTGATCGCACCCCGTCCCGCCGCACAGGCTGCGCAGATCGCCCAAGGCGGCGTGAGCGGCGATGAACATGCGGCCGCCGTGGCGGCGCCGGAGTTCGGCCGTGTGCAAGCCATCATCAACCAGCGCTGCGTGAGCTGCCACTCGGCCACGCCGACCCAGCCCGGCTTCGCCACCGCGCCGGCCGGCATCATGCTCAACACCCCTGAGCTGATCCACCAGAACGCGGCCAAGGTCAACCAGCAAGCCGTGGTGCTAAAGGCTATGCCGATCGGGAACATGACCAACATCACGCCGGAAGAACGCGCCGAACTCGGCGCCTGGTTCGCGGCCGGCGCCAACTGAGCGCCCGAAGACAAGGTAACCGCTAAGAGAGGACGTCGCTCCCGCGCAGGCGGGAGCCCATAGGCCGCGTGACTAGTGGCTCAGTATGGATTCCCGCTTTCGCGGGAATGACGAAGTTGCGGATATTCGACGCACCCAATAAATCAAGAGAACGAACATGACAACGACAACCATCAACGGATTCAACCTGACGGCGGCCCAAGTGGTGGCCGTGGCCCGCGACCACAGCATCGAAGTGAACCTGGCCGCGTCCTCGCGCGCGGCCCTGAAGGAAAGCCGCGATTACATCGAATCGACCTGGATGCACGATGAAGCGCCGATGATGTACAGCTTTAACACCGGCGTGGGCATGCTCAAGGACACCCGCGTCAAGGTGCAGGACATCAACCTGTTCCAGACCCAGCTGATCAAGGCCCACGCGGCCGGCATGGGCGAACCGTTCCCCGAGGAGGTCAGCCGCGCCACCATGCTGTTGCGCGCCAACGCCTTCGCCAGCAACTACTCGGCGCCGCGCGTGGAAGTGGTGGACCGCCTGCTGGCCTTCGTCAACGCCGGCATCCACCCCATCATGCCGCAAAAGGGTTCCGTGGGAGCATCCGGTGACCTGGCGCCGCTGTCCTACCTGGCCGCCGCCATCTGCGGCTTCGAACAGGCCGAGGTGATGTACCGAGGCGAACGCATGCCCGCGCCGGATGCGATCCGCGCCTCCGGCGTCGGCCCGGTGGAATTCGAACTGAAGGCCAAGGATGCGTCGGCCCTGATCAACGGTTGCACCGTGTCGCTGGCCGTGGCCCTGCTGGCGGCCGAGGATGCGCGCAACCTGCTGTCGGACGCCTGCCTGTCGCTGGGCCTGACGCTGGAAGCGATGCGGGCTGAGATGTCGGCCTTCGATCCGCGCATCCACACGGCCCGCCCGCACGCCGGCCAGATCAAGACGGCGGCTATCGTGCGCAACCTGCTGGAAGGCTCCACCCGCACCACGCATGAAGCACGCGCCGTGCAGTTCCCCGAGGAGCTACGCCGCACCGACATTCCCTACACGGCCCGCATCCAGGACGTGTACTCGCTGCGCTGCGCGCCGCAGGTGTACGGCCCCGTGTTCGATGCGCTGGACTACATCGACACCATCATCGACAAGGAAGTCAACTCGGCCACCGACAATCCGCTGATCTTCAGCAAGGACGAAGGCGGTTTCGAGATCATCTCGGGTGGCAACTTCCACGGCCAGTACCTGGCGCAGGCCATGGACCTGCTGGCGATGGCCGTGGCCGACCTGGGCAGCATCGTCGAGCGCCGGGTGGCGCGCCTGATCGACCCCACGCTGTCGTGGGGCTTGCCGCGCAACCTGATGTCGGGCGTGCGCGGCGTGAACACCGGCTACCCGGTGGTGCAGTGTTCACTGAGTTCCTTGGTGATGGAAAACCGCACCTTGTGCATGCCGGGCAGCGTTGACTCGATTCCGGCCAAGGGCAACAGCGAAGACCACGTGTCCAACTCCACCTGGTGCGCGCGCAAGGCCGCCGTTGTGGTGTCGAACACACAGTACATCGTCGGCGTGGAGATGTTGTTGGCGGCCCAGGCGCTGACCATGACCGAGCACCTGCTGCCCGGTTTCGTGCTGGGCAAGGGCACGGCCGCGGCATACGCCTCGGTGCGCAGCCAGATCCCGGCCTGCCTCGATGGCGACCGCTGGTTCCACGACGACATCGACATGGCGCGCTCCTTCGTCACCACGGGCTCGGTGCGCAAGGCCGTCGAAGCACAGATCGGACAATTCGTATAAACCGGCAGGCTAAGCAATCAGAGGAGGGCGCGTAGGGGCGGGCGCCGCACACCATGCGGCGTGCCCCGGCTGTTATGGGAAATAGCAGATAGCAAGTATGCCGTCACCCGTACATGGCGTGGCGGCAGCTGGGATAAGGTCACACAAGATCATCGCCGGTTGTTCCCTTGTTTAATCGGCATGGCGCAAGTAGTACTAAAACAGAACATGGAGACAAAAATGTTGTTACTCGAGAAATTCTTCAAACTGAAGGAAAACGGGACGGACGTGCGTACCGAACTGGTCGCCGGCCTCACCACTTTCCTGACCATGGCGTATATCATCTTCGTCAATCCCTCCATCCTCGGCGACGCAGGCATGCCCAAAGGCGCCGTGTTCGTCGCCACCTGTGTCGCGGCCGCACTGGGCTGCCTGGTCATGGGCCTGTATGCGAACTATCCGATCGCACTGGCGCCGGGGATGGGGCTGAACGCTTACTTTGCCTATGTCGTCGTCAAAGGCATGGGCATGCCGTGGCAAATGGCGCTGGGCGCCGTGTTCATCTCGGGTTGCCTGTTCCTGTTTGTGAGCATATTCAAGCTGCGCGAGATGATCGTGAACGGGATACCGCATTCGATCCGCACCGCGATCACGGTCGGCATCGGCCTGTTCCTCGGCCTGATCTCGCTGAAAAGCGCCGGCATCGTGGTGGCCAATCCCGCCACCCTGGTCGGCGTGGGCAACCTGCACTCGGCGCCCGTGATCCTGGCCATCTTCGGTTTCTTCCTGATCGTCGCGCTGGACAAGCTGCAAGTGAAGGGCGCCATCCTGATCGGCATCCTGGCCGTGACGGTACTGAGCTTCTTCTTCGGCGGTAACCAGTTCAACGGCGTCGTCTCGGCGCCGCCAACGCTGGAACCGACCTTCTTCAAGCTGGATGTGATGGGCGCCGTTTCCGTGGGCTTGTTGAACGTGGTGCTGGTGTTCTTCCTGGTGGAGCTGTTCGACGCCACCGGCACCCTGATGGGCGTGGCCAACCGTGCCGGCCTGCTGGTGAACGGCAAAATGGAACGCCTGAATAAAGCGCTGCTGGCCGATAGCTGCGCCATCGTGGCCGGTTCCATGCTGGGCACGTCGAGCACCACGGCCTATATCGAAAGCGCGGCCGGCGTGCAAGCCGGCGGCCGCACGGGCCTGACGGCCGTCGCCGTCGCCGTGCTGTTCCTGGCGGCCCTGTTCATCTCGCCACTGGCGGGCGTGGTGCCGGCTTATGCCACCGCACCGGCTCTGCTGTACGTGGCTTGCCTGATGCTGCGCGAACTGGTCGACATCGACTGGAGCGACACCACCGAAAGCGTGCCAGCGGCCATCGCGGCGCTGACCATGCCGTTCACGTACTCGATCGCCCTGGGCGTGGCCTTCGGCTTCATCTCCTATGCGATCCTGAAGCTGCTGACCGGCCGGGTGCGCGAAGTGCGTCCCGTGATCTGGGCGATCGCCTGCGTGTTCACCTTCAAGTTCGTCTACCTCGGCGCAGGCTGAGGCGGCGCAACGATTTTTCCCCCTGCGGTACTGCCGTGCCGGCGCCAGCGATGGCGCCGGCGGGGCGAGCCGCGTCCATCGCAACCGTAACATCATGACAAAAACGACAATGAGACAGCTGCCAAAAATGATTTCCCTCGCCTGCCTGTGCCTGGCCGGCACCGCCGCCCACGCCGCCAACTGGAGCGACACCTCCATCAGCTGGCGCACCGGCAACGACTACCGCGAACCGTTCAATCCCAAGGACATCAAGAAGAACATCTTCGCCCTGACCAGCGTCAGCGGTTATAACTACGGCACTAATTTCTTCAACGTGGACTTGCTCCTGTCGGACAAGAACGACCCGGCCTCGCTAACCCAGACCTCGGGCGCGCAGGAAGCCTACGTGCTGTACCGTCACACGCTGGACCTGGCCAAGGTGAGCGGCACCAGCATGAAGTTCGGCCCCGTCAACAGCGTGGGCCTGACGGCCGGTTTCGACATCAACACCAAGAACGACGTCGGCTACAACTCGCGCAAGCGCATGCTGGTGCTGGGCCCCACGCTGATGTGGGACGTGCCGGGCCACCTGAACACCAGCCTGTTGCTGCTCAACGAAAGCAACGCCCCCAGCGGCGCCTTCCCGCCGATCTCCACCGTTACCGGCCGCTACACCTACAAGACGCACGCAATGCTGGCTGCTGACTGGGGCATCCCCGTCACGTCGCTGGTGTCGTTCGAAGGCTTTGCCAACTTCATCGCCGCCAAGGGCAAGGACGAAGTGGGCAATGACACGGGTGCGGAGACCAACATCGACATGCAGCTGATGCTGGACGCCGGCGCCGCCATGGGCCACGCCAAGAACGTGTTCAAGGTCGGCATCGAGTACCAATACTGGCACAACAAGTTCGGTAACACCTCGGCCACCACGGGCGGCCAGGGCAATACCGCCAAAACGCCGATGCTGCGCGCCGAGTACCACTTCTAAGGGCGCAAACAAAAACCGGGGTCAGGTCATGAAATTGCGCAAGTTGCGCGATTTCATGACCTGACCCCGGTTTTTTTATGGTGCTGATTCGCTCAGGCCATCAGGCTCAGTTTGACGAATACGCACAGCAGTGTCCAGACCAGGGCGCCGACGGCGTAAGCCTGGGAGCACACTTCCTGCGCTTCCATTTCATTCGAGATCTTCAGGATGGTGGTGCTGCCCTGGAACAGCAACATCAGCGCCGCCAGCAGGCCAAGCACCAGCAGCGATACCGTCAGCAGCAGGCTGGGAATGGCCAGTGCCAGTGCCGACAGCCACATGGGCACGGCCGAGATGGCCGACAGCATCAGCGTGTCACGGAATTCCACGCGCACCTGGTGCGCTTCGGCGATGGTCTTGATGGCCTGCGCCATCAGCGGCACGGTGCACAGTTCGGCCGCCAGGAACAGCGCGGCGATCAACTGGAAGCGCTGCGGCGAGGCCGACATCCAATACACTTCCGGATGGTGGGCGCCGGCGTAGATCAGCATGGCAGGCGGGATCAGCGACAACGGCAATACCAGCGACAACAGGGTCTTCCACACAGCTGGGTGGACAGTGCTTAACTTGTCCCACGCACCATGCGCCGAGAACGGCATTTTCAGATAGTCCAACGTGCTCATATCGCATCTCCTCGAGTTGATTTGGCTTGTGACCGGCAGGGATGATAGTGGCACCCCTGTTGAGGAAACTATATCACGTTGTGAGGTATTGGAAAGCGTTTTACCATCGCCAGATCAAGTTTGATGCGGATCGGTAGCGAGCACAACCGTCGTCAGATCAAGCTTGCCTTTCAGGCCAGACCGCGCGGCCGCCTGCAAGATCAGGCGCGCAAGCGCTCTGCGAACGCTTGCTGGAAGCCGGCCAGCGCTTCTTCGCTTGCGCCCATGGCGCTATGGAATGCCAATGGCGGCGTGTATTCCATGCCCACGTACAGCGCGCTGGCTTTCATCGGGGTGAGGACTTGTTCCACCGTGCTCTCGATCAGCCCCTGCTCGGAGTACAGATGCGCGGTGGCGCCGGTCGTGGTGACCACCAGCATCTGTTTTCCCTTGAGCGAGGTGCCGTCGGGGCCAAATGCCCAGCCATGGGTCCAAACCTGATTCAGATACGCTTTGAGCATGGGCGTCAGGTTGAACCAGTGGATAGGGAACAGCAGGACGATACGGTCGGCCCCGTCGCTCGCCTCCTGCTCGGCAGCGACGTCGAAAGCCTGCGGATTGTGCCCGTAGAGCGATTCCAGGTTGCGCACCGTGACGTTGGGTTGCTGCGCCGCCGTGCGCTGCAAGGCCTTGATGGCATGCGATTGTTCCGGATAGGGATGGGAAACGATCACCAGGGTTTTCATGGATGTCCTTTTTAATAGTGGGATGGGAGTCAGGTGGTTGGGACGCTTAACCGGCGAGGGCGCAACCTTCGACCAGGTAGCCGTCGCTGGTGGCGGAGGCCAGCCGGTAACCGAGGATGGCCTGGTACGCGCCCGAGGCATGCCAGGCTTGGGCTTGTTCGACCGACGGGAACTGCAGGATGATGACCCGGCCTTGCGGCGGCTGGCCTTCGACCGCTTGCAGCGCGCCGCCGGCCACGAGGAGCTTGCCGCCGTAGGGCGCATAGGTTTGCGCGACCTGCGCCTGGTACGGCTGCATGCCGTGCTGGTCGTGGACGTCGACGGTAAAAATGAAATAGGCTGCTTGCTGCATGTTGGCTCCCGTGGTGGATGGATGAGCCGTATTGTGGTGTGGATTACTCTTAACTAAAATATCTGGTGGAGTTGAGTCATACGTAACCTGAGGTTGATAGTCGCGGAGAGGAGCCGGATATGGAAGTGTCGCAGCGGGTCCGGGCCATTCTGTCGTTCGTGCAGGTTGCCGATGCCGGCAGCTTCGCGGCGGCCGGCCGTGCGCTGGGTATCAGTTCGGCGGCGGTAAGCAAGAACGTGGCTGCGCTGGAACGCGGCCTGGGTGTGCGGCTGATGAACCGCACCACGCGCACGCTGAGCCTGACCGAGGAGGGCGCCGTGTTCCTGCGCCAGGCCAGGGTAGGATTGGATGCGTTGGATGCCGCCGTGGACGTGTTGGCCGAGCACCGGGCCCAGGTCGCAGGCCGGGTGCGGATATCGACCAGTGCAGCGCTGGGCCGCGATCAGCTGATGCGGGCCTTGCCCGGCTTGATGACGCGCTATCCCGAGTTGTCGGTGGAGGTGGATTTCGATGACCGCGTGGTCGATCTGGTGCGCGATGGCTACGACCTGGCGATACGCGGCGGCCAGATCGCCGATTCGGCGTTGATTTCGCGCCCCATCTGCAAGTTCAAGCTGGTGCTGGTGGCAGCGCCGTCCTATCTCGCGCGTGCCGGCGTGCCGCGTGTGCCGGACGACCTGGCCGGCCACAAGCTGCTGGTGCGCCGCTTCCTGGGGGGCAAGGTGCCGCCCTGGAGTTTCAGGGGCGCCGACGGCAGCGTCTCATCGTTGGAGCTGGATGGGGCCGCGCTGGTGCTGTCGGCGCCCGAATCGCTGGCGCAGGCGGCCGCCGATGGACTGGGCATCGCCCAGGTGGGGCTGCATCATGCGTGGCCTTATTTGCAGAGCGGTCAACTGCGGGTGGTGATGCCGGAGCGGCACGTCGCCGGCGCCTATGAGATGGTGATGGTGTACCCGCACCGTGCGTTGGTGGCGTCGCGGGTACGGGCCACCATCGACTACCTGCTGGAGGCATTCGCCCGCGATGAGGCGCTGCATGTGCCGTTGTCCGCGCTGGCCTCGTACGCGGCCAAGCCAGCGTCGGGCGCGCCGCCGCGCTCGCGTTCGCGCGTGCGCGGCTAAGGAAAACGTGCAGCGTCCCCATCCTTGAACCGGAGCGCGTCGATCACCAGTGCCAGTGCGCGCGAGCTGTTGCGGCGGCTCGGGTAGTAGGCGTGCAACGGTTCGAACGCGGGGCACCAGTCGCGCATCACGCTGACCAGGCGGCCCGTGCGCAGGTGTTCCGCCACCATGCTCTCGGGCAGGAAGGCCAGGCCGATGCCGTCGAGCGCGGCGTCGCACATGGGGTAGACGCTGGTGAAGATGGCCTGGCCCCGCACCCGCGCCTCGACCGGCCGGCCTTGGTCGAGCAGCTCCCAGGCGTAGACGGCGCCGCTGGTGGGCATGCGCAGCGCGATGCAGTTGTGGCGCAGGAGCTCGTGCAGCGTTGTTGGCACGGGCCGGTGCGCAAAATAGGCCGGTGAGCCGACGATCACCATTGGCACCTCGGCGGTCAGGCGCACGGCGATCATGTCCTTGTCCACCTGGTCGCCATGGCGCACGCCGATGTCATACCGTTCGGCGGCGATATCGACCAGCCGGTAGTCGGCACTGATTTCCACATGCAGGTCCGGATAGTCGCGCAGCAGCGGCGCGATGCGCGGCCACAGCACGGTGTCGGCCACGTAGTCGATGGCGGTGATGCGCACGGTGCCGGCCGGCTTGTCGCCCAGGTCGCTGACGGCGGCAATTTCCGCTTCGATCTCCTCCAGGCGCGGCGCGACGTTTTGCAGCAGCCGTTCGCCGGCCTCGGTGGGCGAGACGCTGCGCGTGGTGCGCGTCAGCAGGCGCACGCCGAGCCGGCTTTCCAGCGAGCGGATGATATGGCTGAGGGCCGATTGCGTCAGTCCCAGCTTGGCGGCGGCGCGGGTGAAGCTGCGTTCCCTGGCCACAGCCAGGAACACCAGGATGTCGTTGATATTGTCGCGCGCCATGTGGCCCTGTCCTCCCGGGAAGCTGGCGGGAAGGGGCATACCGCGTGCCGCCATCGTCCCGCCTTGTGATCAAGGGGGACGATGATACAGGGTTTGGCGGGTCACGCCAGCCGGCGCACGCGTCCCGGCTGCGCCCGCGTCTGCGTTTGCGCCGGTATGTGCGCCTGGGCCGGCCCACGGCGCGCCGCTTCGCCGGGCAGTTTGAAGATGCTCACCAGTTCCGCCAGCTGGCTGGCCTGATCCTGCATCGAGGCGGCGGCGGCGGCCGCCTGTTCCACCAGCGCCGCGTTCTGCTGGGTGACGCCGTCGATATCCATGATGGCCGAATTGACCTGTTCGATGCCCGAGGTCTGCTCCTGGCTGGCGGCCATGATCTCGCCCATGATGTCGGTCACGTGCTGGACGCTGTCAACGATGGCCGTCATCGTCACGCCGGCGTCGGCCACCAGCGTGCTGCCCAGTTGGACCTGGGCCACGGAGTCATTGATCAGGGCCTTGATCTCGTGCGCGGCCGAGGCGCTGCGCTGGGCCAGGCTGCGCACTTCGGACGCCACCACGGCAAAGCCGCGGCCCTGTTCCCCGGCGCGCGCCGCTTCCACCGCCGCGTTCAGGGCCAGGATGTTGGTCTGGAAGGCGATGCCGTCGATCACGCCGATGATGTCGCTGATCTTGGCCGAGGCGACGTTAATGGCAGTCATGGTCTGCACCACGCGCCCGACCACGGCGCCGCCTTCGGTGGCCACGGTCGAAGCCTTGATGGCCAGGTCGTTGGCCGTGTGCGCGTTGTCGGCGTTCTGTTTGACGGTGCCCGTCAGTTCCTCGATCGAGGCCGCCGTTTCCTCCAGCGCGCCGGCCTGCTGTTCCGTACGGTGCGACAGTTCCTGGTTGCCGCCGGCGATTTCGGCCGAACTGGTGGCGATCTGCTCGGTGCCGTTGCGAACCTGGCTGACCAGCGCGGCCAGTTTGTCGCGCATGGTTTCGAGCGCGCTCAGCAGGCTGTCCCCGGCATGGGCGCGGTGCGCGATCTGCACCGACAGGTCGCCGTCGGCGATGCTGGCGGCGATGCGGCTCGCTTCGCGCGGCTCGCAGCCGAGTTCACGCAGCAAGCCCCGCACCAGCAGCCAGGCGCCGATGCTGCCCAGGCCCAGCGCGGCCACGCCCATCAACAGCAGTTGGGTGCGGGCGCTGCCGTAGGCCGCGTTCGAGAGTGCCGATTCCTGCGCCATGTGCTCGGACTGGAGCTTGACCAGCGTTTGCAGCGCCTGCACGAACTCCTGTTCCGACAGGCGGATGGTGGCGTTGAGCATGCTCTTCGCCTCCGTCAGGCTGCCCGCGTTCAGCAGCTGGAACATTTCCTTCTGGTTGGCCTGGTCGGCCTGGCTGGCCTTGACGATGTCGTCCAGTGCGCGCTTGTCGGCCGGCGCGTGCAGGCTGGCCTGGAAGCTGGTCAGCAGCGCCGCGTTGCGTTCGCGGATGGGGCGGATCTGGGCCGCCACGGCGTTTTCACCCTGGTATTCGGCGGCGATGATGGCGCTGCGCAGCAACTGGTGGATCAGGGCTACGTTGTATTTGACTTCGTTCGCCTGGGTC
This sequence comes from Rugamonas brunnea, assembly GCF_014042345.1. Lineage (GTDB taxonomy): Bacteria > Pseudomonadota > Gammaproteobacteria > Burkholderiales > Burkholderiaceae_D > Rugamonas > Rugamonas brunnea. The sequence continues at coordinate 85,537 of NZ_JACEZT010000009.1, read as the reverse complement.
ACGTTGCGGTACTGGTCCTGCAGGATGTTGTCCACCCGCTGCTGCATGCCGGCCATGGCCAGCAAGGCTACACCTATCATGGCCACCAGCAGCACCATGGTCAGGGCGAAGCCCATCGTCAGTCGCAATCCTATGTTGAGCTTGCCTATCGCTGCGGCGCAGCGCAGGTAGAAGTCCTTGGCCATGCGTGTCTCTCCCCCGGTGGAACGGTCTGTGCCGTATTGAAATCTATGTTTCTAGAAAAACATTGTGTTCCACTGGTGATGTTGGCCGCTTGTCATTTACCGACAATCATTTATCATTTCGCGACTCGGGCCTTCCAGAGGGGCGGAGTGTTGTATGGCCGCGCCACTGTCGCCGCCGCACTCACGGGACCACCGAATAGCTGCGCTTCAGGCAGCGCAACACGAAGGTCGAGCGGCTGTGGCGCAGGCCGGGCAGCTTGTACAGCTTGCGGCGCAGGAATTCCTCGTACCCGGCCGTGCCAGCTACGGCCACCTTGATCAGGTAGTCATATTCGCCCGTCAGCAGGTAGGCTTCCATCACTTCCGGCAAATCGGCCAGGGCCTGGCCAAATTTCTCGAAGATCTCATCATCGTGGCGGTCCAGCGTCACTTCGATGATGACGGTATCGGGATAGCCCAACGATTGCTGGCTGAGCAGGGCCGTGTAGCCTTCGATGACACCGTGTTCCTCCAGCGCGCGCACCCGGTTCCAGCAGGGCGTGGTGGACAGGCCGACTTTCTCGGCCAGCTTGGTGTTGCTCAGGCGCCCGTCCAGGCGCAGTTCGCGCAGGATGCGGCGGTCGATGTCGTCCAGTTCGTGATGGTGTTCCATGCGCTTTTCTTTCATAAGATGAAGATTCCTTGAAAAGTATAATTCAACAGAGAATTCTTCTTCATAACATGCAAAGATCAGCAAACAATGGGAGCCTATTCCCGGTTGTGGCCGGTATAGTTCTTCCATGATGACCGACACCAACCACCACCAAAAAACGTTCCGATTCTGTATCGAAGCCGAAGGCGCCATCGGCACGCTGGAGGGCGCGCTGGCCATCGTGCGCCGGCTGGGCCTGGAGTTGCGCAGCCTGCGCACGACAGGCGGGCTGGCGGGGCTGGAAGTGTCGATGCGGCTCGCATCGGCGGAAGAGGATGCGCTGGTGTTGTGCCGCCAGCGCCTGCATAACGTGATCGGCATCCTGCCGATCCGGGAGTCTCCGGCACTGGTGGCCGTGGACAACGCGTCCCAGGCCCGGCGGCTGGCTTGAGCCGCGCCGGGACCAGGATCAGGGGGCGACTTACTTCAGATAGGCGTACTTGAACAGGAAGATACCTGCGATCAGCCACACGATGGGCTTGACCTTGCGTGCCTGGCCCGTGGCCAGCTTGAGCGCCGCATAGGTGATGAAACCAAACGCGATGCCATGGGCGATCGAATAGGTGAACGGGATCAGCAAGGCCGTGATGGCGGCCGGCACGCTCTCGGTGCTGTCGCTCCAATCCACATCCGTCAGGTCGCGCAGCATCAGGCAGGCCACGTACAGCAGTGCAGGCGCGGTCGCATAGGCCGGCACCACACCGGCGATGGGGGCGATGAACAGGCTGGCCAGGAACAAGGCCGCGACCACCAGCGCAGTCAGGCCGGTGCGGCCGCCCGCTTGCACGCCGGCGGCGCTTTCGATGTAGGCAGTGGTGCTCGACGTGCCCAGCATGGAACCGGCCACGATGGCGCAACTGTCGGCCAGCAGCGCCTTGTTCAGCCGTTCCATCTTGCCGCCCACCAGCAGGCCGGCGCGGCTGGCCACGCCCATCAGGGTGCCAGTGGCGTCGAACAGTTCAACCAGGAAGAACACCAGCACCACATTGAGCAGGCCGACCGAGAACGCGCCCTGCAGGTCCAGCTTCAACAGTGTCGGCGCGATGGAAGGCGGCATCGATACCAGGCCGTGGAAGGTGTTCCCGCCGAAGAAGAAGCTCATCACGGTCACGGCCACGATGCCGATCAGGATGGCGCCCGTCACCTTCAGGCGGTCGAGCGTGACGATCAGCATGAAGCCGCAGATCGCCATGATGGTCGATGGCTGGTGCAGGTCGCCCACGCCCACCAGCGTGGCCGGATTGGCCACCACGATGCCGGCGCTTTTCAGCGCGATCAGCGCCAGGAACAGGCCCAGGCCGACCGTGATGGCGGTGCGCAGCGAATGCGGGATGCCGTTGACGATCTGTTCCCGTATACCCAGCAGGCTGACCAGCACGAACAGGCAGCCCGAAATGAACACGGCGCCCAGCGCCGCCTGCCATGAAATGCCCATGCCCAGCACCACGGCGTAGGCGAAATAGGCGTTCAAGCCCATGCCCGGCGCCATGGCGATCGGGTAATTGGCGTACAGGCCCATGATGATGGTGCCCAGCGCCGCGGCAAAGCAGGTGGCCACGAACACGGCTTCCTTGGGCACGCCGGCGTCGCCAAGGATGGAGGGGTTGACGAAGATGATGTAGGCCATGGTGAGGAAGGTCGTCACGCCGGCCACCACTTCGGTGCGCACGCTGGTGCCGCTCTCTTTCAGCCTGAAATAGCTTTGCAGGAAATTCACAATATTCTCCGTATCTTGATCGGTCGGGGCCGCGCCGGGCGGGGAGGGCCGAGAGCATAGCACGTTGCGGCGGCCTCAAAAATGGCTGATTGACAAGCCCATGACGGCGCGGCGGGAAATGTGGGCGCGAATCGGGGCCGCGAATCGGGGCCGCGAATCGCTGGCCGCGCCTGCCCGGCTTTTGCTACACTTTCCCCAACGCGGACGAGGCATGTGCACCTGCATGCGCCCGCACCATGCAGGCGGAACAATGATGAAGCAACAGCGGCACGAATGGGCTGGTCGGGCGGGAGGCAGGGCATGAAGGCGAGGATCTGGGGCGCGCGCGGTTCACTTCCGGTGGCGCTGAACCATGCCCAGGTGCGCGCCAAGCTGGTGGCCGCGCTGGAGTGCGCCATCGGGCGCGGGCTCGACACGCCGGCCAAGATCGCCGCTTACGTGGACCACGAGCTGCCATTCGACGTGCGCGGCACCTACGGCGGCAATTCCAGCTGCGTGGAGGTGGAAGTGTGGGACCCGGACACCAGCCGCCAGCACGTGATCCTGGACCTGGGTTCGGGCGCGCGGGCGCTGGCCGGCGCCAAGCTGGCCCGCTACGGGCGCGACCATCCGCAGACCTACCACGTGTTCATGTCCCACCTGCACTGGGACCACATCATGGGCTTCCCCTTCTTCACGCCCGCCTACATCCCCGGCAACCGCATCATCATCTATGGCTGCCATGCGGAGCTGGAACAGGCGTTCCGGCGCCAGCAGGACCCGATCAGCTTCCCGGTGCGGATGGAGCAGATGGCAGCCCACATTGAATTTCGCGTGCTGGCGCCCGGCAAACCGGTCGACATCGACGGCTTGCGGGTCACGGCCATGCTGCAGCTGCATGGCGGTGACTCGTACGGCTACCGGCTCGAACATGGCGGCCGCGCGCTGGTCTACAGCACCGATTCCGAGCACCGGCTGGATGACATGGCCCAGCGCCTGGCGTTCGTGGAATTCTTCCGCGACGCCGACCTCGTGATCTTCGACGCCATGTACTCGCTGGCCGAGGCCATCTCCGTCAAGGCCGACTGGGGCCATTCAAGCAATGTGGTGGGGGTGGAGCTGTGCCAGCTGGCCGGGGTGCACAAACTGTGTTTGTTCCACCACGAGCCCGTGCAGGGCGACACCCAGATCGCCCGGGTGCTGGAAGAGACGCGGCGCTACGCCGAAGTGACTGGCGAAGCGCCGCTGGAGGTGGTGTCGGCTTACGACGGCATGGAAATCGATCTTGGCGCGCCGTGATCTGGCTGTGATCAGGCCGTGCGGCGGACCAGTCGTGCACCCAGGCGGGCATCCAGGCTGAGGCTACCGGCGCCGTAGGCGGCGATTTGCAGCAGGCCGCCGGCCATCGCGATATTTTTCAGCAGGTGGATCAGCTGGTTCTGGTCGGCGATCGCGTGGTGGAAGATCAGGCCCGTCACCAGCGAGAATCCGGCCAGCACCAGCGCCGTGGCGCGCGTCTGCAGGCCGGCCACCAGCAGCAGGCCGCCGCCCAGTTCCACGGCGATGGCGCCGATCAGGCCCAGCGTGGGGAAAGGCAGGCCCGTGGAGGCGATGTAACCGATGGTGGCCGCCGGCGCGGCGATCTTGCCCAGGCCGCTGAACAGGAAAATGGTGGCCATCAGCAGGCGGCTCAGCAGGGGCAGGGTGGTGGTGTTGGCGTTGGTGGTGTTCATGGCGATCTCCTTGGTGGTTGCAGGTGATGGAGCGCGATGTGCGATCCGATGACTGTATATTAGGCGCTGGACTGGTATCGCGGAAGCCTATATATTTAGATGGAATCCATCTACCGGAGCGATACATGCTGGACGCCATGTCCCTCGACCAACTGCGCACCTTCATCGCCGCCGCCGACGAAGGCAGCTTTTCCGCCGCGGGCCGCAAGCTGCGGCGGGCACAATCCGTCGTCAGCCAGACGCTGGCCAACCTGGAGCAGCAAGTCGGCTTCCCCCTGTTCGACCGCAGCGGACGCTATCCGCGCCTGACGGAAGCGGGCCGCGCGTTGCTCGACGATGCACGCGCCACGGCCAGCAGCATGGATAGCTTCAAGGCGCGCGCCCGCACGCTGGCCGAAGGGCTGGAGCCGGAGCTGGCGGTGGCGGTCGATGTCATGTTCCCCATCGCCGCGCTGACGGCGGCCGTGGGCTCCTTCCACCAGCAATTCCCGCGCACGCCGCTGCGGCTGTACGTGGAGGCGCTGGGGGCCGTGGTGCAGCCGGTGCTCGATGGCCGCTGCCGGCTCGGCATCGTTGGCTCCTTTCCCGACGTGCCGTCCGAGTGCGCAACCGAATACCTGCTGGAGGTGCCGGCGCTGCTGGTCGCGGCGCCCGGCCATGCGATGGCGCAGGTCGCGGGCCCGGTGCCGGTCGAGGAGGCGGCGCGCCACGTGCAACTGGTGCTGACGGACCGTTCCAGCCTCACGCACGGACGCGACTTCAACGTGATGTCGCCGCAGGTGTGGCGGCTGGCCGACCTGGGCGCCAAGCTGGCCTTCCTGCGCGCGGGCCTGGGCTGGGGCAGCATGCCATGCCACATGGTCGAGGATGACCTGGCGCGCGGCACGCTGCGGCCGGTGGAGGTCGAGGGCGGCCCCGCGTTCGGCGCGGCGTTCTCCATGCGCGCCTTGTACCGCAAGGACGCGCCGCCCGGCCCGGCCGGACGCTGGTTCCTGGAACGGCTACGGCAATGAAAGCATGCTTGCTCTACAATATCTCGCAGCGACCAGCCAACCAACTGAAAGGCACGAGGCATGAGTGAATTTTCGCAGGATATCTACACCGAACCGTCCAACATCGACATCCGCACGCTGGAGAACCTGGGGCCGCTGCGCCCCTTGGCGGGCGTGTGGGAAGGCCAGCGCGGGCTGGACATCAAGCCCAAGGCCGACGGCCCGCGCAAGCAGGCGTTCGTGGAGCGCATCGAGCTGCAGCCCATCGATCCCGTCACCAACGGTCCGCAATTGTTTTATGGCCTGCGCTACTTGATCCTGATCACCAAGCCAGAACAGGTCAAGACTTATCACGAGCAGGTGGGCTACTGGCTGTGGGAACCGGCCACCGGCACCGTGATCCAGACGCTGGCGATCCCGCGCGGCCAGATTGCCATGGCGTCCGGCCAGGCGGCGCCCGATGCCCGGAGCTTCGAACTGGTGGCGCGCCGCGAACAGGACAGCTATGGCATCTGCTCCAATCCCTTCCTCGAATATGGCTTCAAGACCACGGAATACCGCATCAAGGTCACCATCCACGATGACGGCACCTGGGGCTACGAGGAAGACACGGTGATGCAGATCCGCGGCCAGGAGGAACCATTCCACCACATGGACAAGAACCTGCTGGTCAAGGTGGCCGAGCCCACCCCCAATCCGCTGGCGCGCTAGCCGGTCGTCGGTTGCCGGCTGCCGGTTGCCGCGCTAGGCCGGCTGGGCCACCACGTGGCAGTCGCGCCCGCGCCGCTTGGCCGCGTACAGCGCGCCGTCGGCGCGCGCCACCAGTTCCGCCGGGGTCTGCTCGCCGCCCAGGTGCAGGGCCACGCCCACGCTGGTGGTCACGCTCAGCGGCTGGCCCGCCACCGTGAAGTCGGCGCGGATGGCCTCGACGATCTTGGCCGCCAGCCGGCCCGCCTCGTCCGGGTCGGTGACCTGTTCGAAGATGATGACGAATTCGTCGCCCGCCAGCCGCGCCACGGTGTCGGTGGCGCGCACGTTGCCGACCAGCCGGGCTGCGAACTCCTTGAGCACGGTGTCGCCGCCGCCGTGGCCCATGCTGTCGTTGATGGCCTTGAAGTTGTCGACGTCCAGGTAGGCCAGCGCCATGGGCTGGCGGTTGCGGCGCGCGCGGCCGATCGCCAGTTGCAGCAGTTCCTCGAACATCAGCCGGTTCGGGATGCCAGTCAGGGTGTCGATGCGGGCCAGGTGAATCAGCCGCTCCTCGATTTCCTTCATGCGCGTAGTGTCATGTGTGAGCGAATACACGCCGGCCACGCTGCCGTCGGCCCGCACTTCCGGCACGAAGGTCGTTTCCAGCGTGTGCATGCTGCCCTTGATGCGCGCTTTCAGTTCGTAGGTGACGTGGTGGCCCTGGTAGGCACGCTCCAGGTGTTCTTCGGCGTTGCGGTAGTGTTCGCGGCCGATGATGTCGGCCAATGGGCTGCCTAGCTTGCTCACCGGGTCGATCCCGAACCAGTCGTGGAAGGTCGCGTTCAGGAACTGGATGCGGCGTTCGTGGTCGGCGTAGGAGATCAGTACAGGCAGGTTGTCGGTCAATAGCTTGAGGCGCTTTTCGCTGGCGGCCTGGGTCAGTTCCGCGTTCTTGCGTTCCGTGATGTCGAGCGCCATCAGGTAGAAGCCAGCCACGCTGCCATCGGCGCGCAGGTCGGGAATCATGTCCACCATGAGCTGGATGGCGCGGCCGGTTTCATTGCCTTCGCGCTCGTAGTGCACGCGCTCACCCCGCAGGGCCGCCTCGTAATAGGGCCGCAGGCGTTCACGGAACGCTTCGCCGAAGGTGTCGCCAAAGGTGCGGCCCAGCAGCGCGTTCGGGTCGATGCCCATCAGTTGCCGGAAATGCTCGTTGGTGAAGCGGTAGCGCAGCTTGTCGTCCACGTAGGCGATCATGGCCGGCATGTTATCGGCGATCATGCGCGAACGTCGTTCGCTGGCGGCGATCTGCTGCTCGTACAACAGGCGCTCGGTGATGTCATGCAGGAAGGCGGTGGCATAGTAATCGCTGCCATGGCGCAGCGCCCGCACCGACAGCTCGACCGGTACTTCGTGGCCACCGCGGTGGCGCGCCGTCAGCCGCACGCGCGAGTTGAGCACCGGCCCGGTGCCTCCCTGGGCGAAGCGCGCCATCCCAGCCCGGTGGTCGGCCCGGAAGGCCGGCGGGATAATCAACTCCGCCACGTCCTGCCCCACGGCTTCGGTGCGGCTCCAGCCGAAACTCTTTTCAGCCTGCGCATTCCACTCCGTGACGATGCCGTTGGCGTCGCAACTGATGAAGGCGTCCGGCGCCTGCTCCAGGATGTTGCGGATCAGCGATTCGCTCTCGCGCGTGGATTCCAGCGCCGCCTCGCGCTCGGCCATCAGCACGTGGAAGGCGGAACTGAGCTCCCCGATCTCGTCGCGCCGGCGCCGCTGCAGCACGTCGATGCCAGCCTTGCCGCTGCGGATATCGGCGATATGGCGGCGCAAGCGGCCCAGCGGACGCAGCAGGACCAGGATGGCGACCCAGCCTATCGCGCCGGCCAGCGCGGCGAACAGGGTCGAGGCCAGCACGGCGTGGCGCCGCATCACGATCATGGGCGCGAACGCTTCCTCGGTCGGGAAGCGGGCGCCCAGGATCCAGTCGGCCGCCGGGATGCGCTTGTAGGAGTAGATGCCTTCGCTGCCATCCTTGTTGGCGGCGTTGGTCCAGCCTTCGAAACCCTGCAGCGCCATTTGCGTGGCGCGGTTCACGCCGGGGCGGGCGTTGATGTGTTGCAGCAGGCGCGAGCGGTTGGGGTGATTGACCAGGATGCCCTTGCTGGTCATGATGTACATGAAGCCGGTCTTGCCGGGCCGTTGTGCGCTGACCGGGGCCAGGAAGGAGGCGTTGGCCAGGTCGATGCTGCCGGCCAGTACCATCGCCACGGCGCCCGTTTCATCGAGCACGGGCTGGGTGATGAGCACCACGGGCAGGTCGGTCACGGTGCTTTTGAACGGCTCGGAGATGATGCTGCCGCGCGAGGCGAGCGCCTGCTCGAAGAAGCGCTTGGCGGTTTCCGTCAGCGGCAGGGTGGCGATGCCGCTGCGCGCCGTGTGGCGCAATACGCCCTTGCGGTCGTAGGTGACCAGGTTGAGGAACGCGGCGCGCACCGTGGGATGCTGGTCGATGAACTGGCGCATGCGCTCCGGGTGATCGCTGAGGTCGGGCGGCATGGCGTCGGCCAGGCTGGCCAGCAACGTGCGCTTGGCCTCAAGCTGGGAGTCGATATTGGCGGCGGCGGCCGACAGCAAGGCGAATTGCTGGTCGCCGATCACCGCCTCCATGTCGCGCTCGGCCAGCAGCAGCGCCAGCGAGGTGACGATCACCGTGGCCGCCAGCACAAGCGCCACCACCACAGCCGTCATGCGGAATTTAAGGCTGCGGATGAGTGGGACGTTGGCGAGCATGGGAGACCGGTGGTGGTTTACAGCATGAGTATTGCACACGCAGGCCCGCGCGTCCAAGCGGCGGGCCGCCGCCGGGGTAGCTTAGAACTCCATCCACTGGTCCTCATCGGCGCCGTTGGCGACTTTGCGCGTCGCCTGGCCCGGCACGTGCGGCGCCGCGGGCACGGGTGCGGGGATGCGCTTGGGGCGCTTGCGGTCCATGGCAGCGACGTTGGTTGCGGCACTGGCCGCGACACTTGCCGTGGCGCCGCCCCCCGGGCTGGCCATTCGATTAGCCTTGGTGCGCTGGCGGGCGTCGGCGCCGTCCAGCCGGAACTGGTCGACGGCATGCGACAACTGGCGCGCCCGTTCCTGCATCGAGGCCGCCGCCGCCGAGGCTTGTTCCACCAGGGCCGCGTTCTGCTGCGTGCCCTGGTCCATCTGGCTCACGGCGGCGTTGATATGTTCGATGCCGGCCAGTTGTTCGCGGCTGCCGCTGGCGATGTCGGCCATGATGTCGGTCACGCTGCGCACGCTGGCCACGATTTCGCCCATGGTGTGGCCGGCCGCATCGACCAGACGGGCGCCCGCGTCCACCTGGTCCACGGAGTCGCCGATCAGGGCCTTGATTTCGCGCGCCGCCGCCGCCGAGCGTTGCGCCAGGTTGCGCACCTCGTTGGCCACCACGGCGAAACCGCGCCCCTGTTCGCCCGCGCGGGCCGCTTCCACAGCGGCGTTCAGGGCCAGGATATTGGTCTGGAAGGCGATGCTGTCGATCACGGCGATGATGTCCACGATCTTGCGCGCCGAGGCATTGATGGAGGCCATGGTGTCGACCACCTGCGCCACCACGGCGCCGCCCTGGCCGGCCACGTCCGAGGCCGAGCGGGCCAGCGTGTTGGCCTGCTGGGCGTGGTCGGCGTTGCGCTTGACGGTGGAGGTCAGTTGCTCCATGGCCGATGCCGTCTCCTCCAGCGCGCCGGCCTGGCGCTCCGTGCGTTCCGACAGGTCGAGGTTGCCGGCCGCGATTTCGGCCGAGGCGGTGGCGATGTCGTCCGTGCCGCCGCGCACTTCGCGCACGATGCCGATCAGGCTCGCGTTCATCTCCTTGAGGGCGGCCGACAACTGGCCGATCTCGTCGGTGCTGCGGATTTCAATATGCGAGCTGAGATCGCCGCCGGCCACCGTGCGCGCCACCTTGACGGCATGGTTGATCGGCCCCACGATGCCGCGCGTGATGATCCACGCCGTCAGCAGGCTCAGGATGCCGCCGGCCACGCCCAGCACGATCATCACGGTGCTGGCCAGGCGCGCGCTGTGCGCGGCGTCGCGCGCGGCCACGGCTTGCTGGCTGGTGGTGTCGGCTTGCAGCAGTTGGTCCAGCGCGCGCGCCTTGCCGGCCGCGTCGTCCTTGGCATGCTGGAGCAGGGCGATCTGCTGCTGGCGTTCGTCGGCCGCGCGGTCAATCTCCGACGCGGTCGAACGCAGCGCCGAGGCGCCCAGGGTGACCACCACGGCCAGCATGACTGCGGTGAGGGAAAAGGCGATCGTCAGCCGGTGGCCGATCTTGATGTTGGCGAGTGGGTTTGCGAGTGTCATAGGCCGTCTTCTTTTTCTCAGTGCCTGGCGCGCATTGCGATCGCGCGTCCGGGGTCGGTTGATCGGGCCCGGCGTCTCCTCCGGGTTGCGGGCAGTGTAGCAGCGACCGCTTTGTTAATCGAGAAATATTTCTTATTAGAATTGCCGCACTAAAAGATAGAAATACAACATGTCTGGCGAGAATGAAATGTTGCTGATTATTTCACTGGCATGTACACTCGACGCGCATTGCATGGCAATGCATGCCCAGGATGCGTGAAACAAGTGACACAAACCAGTGACACAAAAGAGCGGCGGGTGGCCGGTGGCGTTGCCGGTGCCGGCCTGGCTTTAACCCCACCGGTATGCCATTGCGGCCCGCCGGCCATTTGAAGACGCCGAACCGTGTATTCACAATCGCAAATCGATCCTTTGGTCAGTTTCCGCAATGCGCACGGCGAGGCCGTGCGGGGCACCCTGATCAACGTGCAGCGCATGGCGCTGGTGATGGAAATCTACAATCCAGATTTCATCATGCAAGTAAGTGAAGTGCTGTCCGAGCTCACCGTGCGCATCGGCACCCGGGTCGCGTACTGCGGGCGGGCGCTGGTGGTCAGCGTGGTCAACACGGGCCTGACGGCTGTGGTGTCGCTGACGCTGGTGGACGAGTGGTGCGAGCTGGGCGACCTGACGCTGGTGCCGGGCGCCGTGGGCGCGGAGGCGGCCGGCTTCGTGCGCGAGTGGAGCGACCGCTACCGCATCGGCCGTGACTACCAGGCCGTGGTCAACGAAATGCGCGCCTTCCTGTCGGACGTGTCGCGCTGGGTGGACCAGGTGGACCTGGCCGGCAACCTGCCCAAGGTGGACGGCATGCTGCGCGAGGACCTGTTCTACGAGCTGGCCAGCCCGTTCATGGACAAGACGCTGTCCTACCTGGAGCGGCTGGAGAACGAGGCTGCCATTATCGAGCCGGAATTGGCGCCGGCCCACCGCGCGTTCTGCCAGTCGGCCTTGCATCCGCTGATCCTGCGCGCGCCGTTCGTGTTCCGCACCTACACCAAGCCGCTTGGTTATGCGGGCGACTACCAGATGGTGAACCAGATCCTCGACGATCCGCGCCAGGGCCCGAATACCTATTTCCAGATCGTCAACACGGCCTTCCTGCAAGCGGCCGTGGCGGCTGCGCACCGCAACCGCATCGATATCCTGGTCGACTTCCTGAAGGGCCTGGCGGACGAGGCGCGCCAGCTGGGACGTCCGATACGCATCCTCAACATCGGTTGCGGCCCGGCCGTGGAGATCCAGCGCTTCCTTGACAGCTATCCGGAGCCGCACCTGCTGCAATTCGAACTGCTCGATTTCAGTGCCGAGACGCTGGACTGGACGCGCGGCCAGCTCTCCAAGAGGGCGGCCCGCAGCGCGCGGCCGGTGGAGATCAACTACGTGCAGGATTCGGTGCACAACCTGCTTAAGCGCCGGGCCGGCCCGACCACCGAGCGCACCTGCGAATTCGACGCCGTCTACTGCGCCGGCCTGTTCGACTACCTGTCCGACAAGGTCTGCGCCCGCCTGATGGCGCACTTCGCCAGCCGCCTGCGGCCCGGCGGCAAGCTGCTGGTGACCAATGTGCACTCCGATAACCCCGGCAAGTTCGGCATGGAGCATCTGCTGGAATGGCATCTGATCTACCGCGACGAAGCGGGCCTGGAAAAGCTGCTGCCTCCTCAATCGCGCGAACGCAAGATCTACGTGGACGCCACCGGCGTCAACCTGTTCGCGGAAGTGCGCATCGCATGACGGCCCGTCTGCCGGACGGTGTGGTGCTGGCGCCCGAGGAGAGCTACGAGACGGCCTTGCGCCATTTCCGGCTGGAGTTCAGCCGGGCCGGCCTGCGCACGGGCATCGTGCTGGTGTTGCTGGGCGTGGGCCTCGACCACGCCATGTATCCGGAATGGCAAGCCACGTTCGCGGGCTGGCGCCTGCTGGCGTCCGCGCTGATGGCCGCCGTGCTGTGCGGCATGCGCACCGACTGGGGCAAGCACAATATCCAGTGGCTCACCTTCGGCTGGCTGCTGGTGCCGCAGATCATGATCGCCGCCATGATCGCCGCCACCGAGGGCGCGGCGTCGATTTACTACGCCGGGCTGACGCTGGCCATCTACTCCTCGGGCATCGTGCTGGCGTTCGGGCTGTGGCAGAACATCGTGTTCGGCGGCGTCAGCTACCTGCTGTACGCGGCCGCCTGCGCGCGCCATCCCGTCAGCTTCGAACTGCATGGGCCGTTCGTCGTCAATTCCATGTTCCTGCTGATGTCGGCCACCATCAGCGCCGTGTTCACGGTCTACAACGAGCGTGCGCGCTACCTGCTGTTCAAGCTCAAGGCCCAGGTGGCGGAGAAGAACCGCGAACTGGAACTGACCAACAAGAGCCTGGCCGAGATCAAGGGCCAGATGCTGCAACAGGAAAAAATGGCGGCGCTCGGCACGCTGGCGGCCGGCCTGATGCATGAAGTGAACAACCCGGTCAACTTCTGCCTGATGGCGATCGACCTGGCGGCCGAGGACCCGGTCTCCCGCAGCAGCCCGCTGCTGACCGAATGCCTGGCCGACGCCAAGCAGGGCATGCAGCGCGTGCAGCACATCGTGTCGGACCTGAAGACGTTCGCTTACCGCAAGAACGGCGACAATCTGCTGAGCGCCCATTTCCTGTTCGAACGGGCCCTGGGCGCGGCGATCCGCTTGATCGGCCACGAGCTCAAGGATGTCAAGGTGGTGCGTGAGCTGCCGCCCGACACCCTGGTGCGCGGCGACGAGGCGGCCATTATCGGCGTGCTGATCAACCTGTTCAGCAATGCCGTGCTGGCCATGCGCAAGGCGGGCAAGCGTCCGCACGAATTGACCATCACGGCCGTGTGGGAAGGCCAGCGCTTGCTGGTGACCGTGCGCGACAATGGCCCCGGCATCCCGGACGAACAACTGGCGCGCGTGTTCGAGCCGTTCTTCACCACGCGCGAAGTGGGGCAGGGCCTGGGCCTGGGCCTGAGCATCAGCTACCGTGTGATCGAACGCCATGGCGGCGTGCTGCTGGCCGAAAGCGTGGTGGGCGAGTGGACCAAGATGATCTTTGACCTGCCGCGCGCGGAAACGGAGAAACGATGATGCGCCCCGCGACCCATCCGGCCGCCGCCATCCTGTACGTGGACGACGAGGAACTGGCCTGTAAGTATTTCGAACGCGCCATGGCCGACGACTACGAGGTGGTGACGGCCGGCGGCGTCGACCAGGCCATGGCCATTCTGTCCACGCCCGGCCATGGCATCGGTGTGCTGGTGACGGATTACCGCATGCCGGGCCGGGTCGGCAGCATTTTGCTGCGCTACGTGAACCAGCATTTCCCGCACATGGTGTGCCTGATGGTAACCGCCTACGCGGACAAGGAAGTACTGCTCGACAGCATCAATGGCGCCGAAGTGTTCCGCGTGCTGGAAAAGCCGCTCGACCTGTACCAGTTGCGGCTGGCCTTGCGCCAGGCCAGCGAGCGCGCGCGCGAACGGCAGTCTCGGCGCGACAACCTGCTGGCCATCGAGGAAACCCTGGCCTTCCTGGCGCACGAGCTCAATACGCCGCTGGCCACCATCGGCAATTTCGCCCGCGGCATCGCGCGCCGCGCGGCGGGCGGCGACCCGGCCCAGCAACTGGAGGAAATCGGCCAGGCGGCCGCGCTGATGCAGGATAACGCCCGCTATTGCCTGTCCGTGCTCAGCAGCTTTGTCGAATCGGTCAAGCTGGCCAATGGCTCGCTGCCCGAGGCGGCGCCACGCAGCGGACAGAGCGCGGCGCAGTTGTTGTCGACGCTGCTCGACGCCTATCCGCTCACGACGTCGCAGCGCCAGATGATACGCACCGATGTGCAGCAGGACTTCAACGTCATGGCGCTGCCCAATTGCGTGGCGCTGGTGCTGTCGTCCATCATGAGCAACGCCCTGCGCGCGCTCGATCGCCAGCCCGACGCGGCGCTGCGCTTCACGGTGCTGGTCGATGGGACGCCGCAGATCAGCATCAGCGACAACGGCCCCGGCATCCCACCCGATATCCTGGCGAGGCTGCTGGTCGATCCCGTCACCACCCATGCCCACAATGGCGGCAATGGCTGGGGTTTGATATTCTGCCAGCGCATCATGCAATCGTTCGGCGGCAATATCATGGTGCAATCGAAACCAGGACGCTACACCACCGTCACTTTGAATTTCCCAGCAATCGAAAAGGAACTTGTATGAGCGATCCCGCAGCGCAGGCACCGACCATTCTGTATGTCGACGATGAAGCGACCGCCCTCAAATATTTCCAGCGTGCCCTGGGCGCGCTGGCCAACGTCATCACGGCCGAGTCGGTCGAGGAGGGCAAGCGGTTGCTCGATGCGCATTCGGACACGCTGGCCGTGCTGGTATCCGATCAGCGCATGCCCGGCGCCAACGGTAATGAATTGCTGTTCTACGCCTGGGACAAGCATCCCCATGTGGTGCGCATCCTGACCACCGCGTATTCCGAGCTGGAACAGACGGTCGAAGCCGTCAACCAGGGCCAGATCCACCGCTACATCCAGAAGCCGTGGGATATTTCCGCGCTGCGCATGGAACTCAAGCAGGCGCTGGACATGGCCCAGCTGCGCAAGGACCACAACCAGCTGCTGCGGGAAAAGCTGCTGGTGCGGCAGCGGCAGACGCTGGCCAACCGGGTCGCCATGCTGTACACGCTGTGCGCCGGCCTGAGCGACCGGGGCGCCCACGTGGCCGTGGAAGCGAGCCTGGCAGCCGCCATGTGCGCGGGCCTTGAAGGGATGGAGCCGGACTGGCTGATGTTCGATTTCTCCGACCTGACGGGATCGGAAGTGATGCGTTGCGCCACACTGGGCGATGCCGTGCGTGTCCAGCTGGCCCGCATCGAGCAACGCTGCCCGAGCAACGAGCCGGAGCAGGTCCTGCTGCTGCTGGCGGAATTCTTCGGTCCCACCTTCGAGGCGACCGGCCCGTCGCGCGGCATGTTCGTGCAGCCGGCCACGCTGATGGAATTCCTGTCGCTGCCGACCCAAGCCGCGCCGTCGGCCACCCACGCCGCGTGGCTGGCTTGCCTGCTGTGGCTGGGCCGCCGTGGTCACGCCATGCAGCTCTCGGCCGATGGCGCCGTGCTGCGCTGCCAGATCGTCGCGGCCGACCCCACCTTCGGCGCGCCGCAACTGGCCGCCTGGATCGACCAGCTGTGATTTGACCGGCTGAGCTACCCGCGCCGGCGCGCCCTGCGGTGCGCCGGCGCGCGTGACGATCGCTTAGCATGGTGGCTTCCCGGTCGATTGCGAGGGAGGTGCGTCATGCCCAAAGGAGCGAATGCCAAGCGGGAGCGCGAATACAAGGAGCTGGAACACAAGTTCCAGCAGGAAGGCCGTTACCCGGGCCGTGAGGAGGAAGTGGCGGCCCGCATCGTCAACAAGCAGCGCGCCGCGTCCGGCGAAACGGAGGCCGAGCAGGCCCACCGCGCGACGGCGCCCGAGCGCAGCCTGCCCATCGTCAATTACGAGGAACTGACGGCCGAGCAGGTGCAGCGGCAGCTCGACGGCTTATCGCCGTCCGAGCTGCGGCGCGTGCGCACGCACGAGGCGCGGCACAAGAAACGCAAGGGGGTGCTGGAGGCACTCGACGCGCGGCTACGCTGACGCCGGCGCGGTCGCCAGGGGCAGACCCTGGGGGCTGACCCTGCTGACGACCGATTGCTCTCAAACGCCGCAGTAGGTCGTTTTCACGGTGGTGAAGAACTCGGCGGCGTACGTGCCCTGTTCGCGCGAACCGTAGCTGGAACCCTTGGTGCCGCCGAACGGCACGTGGTAGTCCACGCCTGCCGTCGGCACGTTCAGCATCACCATGCCGGCTTGCGCGTGTCGCTTGAAGTGGGTCGCGTGCTTGAGCGAGGTGGTGCAGATGCCGCTCGACAGGCCGAATTCCGTGTCGTTGGCGAGGGCCAGCGCGTGTTCATAGCTGTCGGCAGGGATCACACTGGCCACCGGGCCGAAGATTTCCTCGCGGCTGATGCGCATGTCGTTGCTGCAATCGGTGAACAGCGCGGGACGCAGGAAGAAGCCGGGCGTGGCGCAGGACACGCGTTCGCCGCCGAAGGCCAGCGTGGCGCCTTCATCCTGGCCGATGCGGATGTACTCCAGGTCTTGTTCCAGCTGGCTGGCGTCCACCACGGGACCGATGTCGGTGCCGGCCGCCAGCGCGTCGCCGATGGTCAGCGCGGCCAGTTTTTCCTTCACCGCGGCCACGAAGGCAGGGTAGATGCCTTTTTCCACGATCAGGCGGCTCGACGCGGTGCAACGCTGGCCGGTCGAGTAGAACGACCCTTGCACGGCGCAGTTGACGGCCGTGGCCAGGTCGGCATCATTCAGCACCACCAGCGGATTCTTGCCGCCCATCTCGATCTGCACCTTGGCCATGCGCGTCATGGCCGCCTGCGCGACTTTGCCACCGGTGGCCACGGAGCCGGTGAAGCTGATCGCGTTCACGCGGCGGTCATTCAGGAAGGCCTGGCCGACCACGCTGCCGCGTCCCATCACGAGGTTGAACACGCCCGGCGGCAGGCCGGCGCGGCTGATGATCTCGGCCAGCGCCCAAGCACTGCCCGGCACCAGTTCGGCCGGCTTGAGCAGCACGCAGTTGCCATAGGCCAGGGCCGGGGCGATTTTCCAGGCCGGGATGGCGATCGGGAAGTTCCAGGGCGCGATGATGCCGACCACACCGACCGGCTCACGCGTGATTTCCACGTCCAGGTTGGGGCGCACGGACGGCAGCTTGTCGCCGCGCAAGCGCAGGCATTCCTGGGCAAAGAATTTGAAAATGGCGCCGGCGCGGGCCGCTTCGCCTATGCCTTCGGGCTTGGTCTTGCCTTCCTCGCGCGACAGCAGGGTGCCCAGCTCTTCCTTGCGGGCCAGGATTTCGCTACCGATCTTGTCGAGCGCGTCGGCGCGCAGTTGGACGTTGGACAAGGCCCAGCCCGGCGCGGCGGCGGCCGCTGCCGCGATCGCCAGTTGCGCCTGTTGCGCATCGGCCTGGGCGTAGTGGCCAATCACGTCGTCCGTGTTGGAGGGATTGATGTTGGCAGCAGAGCTCGCTCCTTCGACCCATGCGTCGTTGATATAGTTGTGTTTCATGGTAGTCCGCTTCTCGTCAATAAAGTGGGGGTGCCCGCATTATCCTCTTTTCTTGCCGTTACGCCACTGGCAAGATTGCTGATTATTTTTGGGGCGGTGGTCGCCTTTTGTCTGGCCGACTGTTGTTGTTTGGAACAAACCGAGAGATTTCGTGACAGTTCCGGCCGAAAGCGCGCTACACTGAACGCTACTGTCTTGCCATACCGCCAATATGGCTTTCTTGATTGCAACTAGGAAAGCCTGGTATCGAATAACAAGAAAAACAAAGGCTGACCCGGTTACCGTGGCCGGAGTCACCTGCACTCCCAATAATAAAAAAAGTTGGGCCGGTCGCGAATCTTCGCGTCCGGCCCTTTTTTATTGGCAATGCGAGGCGCTCAAACCATGCGCCACGCCTGGTAAGCACTCAGCAAGGCGGTGGCCAGCAGCAGCATGCCCATGACGCGGGCCACCACCACCGCCGCGCCCGGATGACGTTCGAACCAGCCGCTGGCGCCGCTGGCCGCGAAGGCGAGGGCGCCATACACGGCCGCCTGGGTCAACGCCGTGATCGCGCCCAGCACGCCCGATTGCACCCACAGCGGCCCTTGCCCGGGTCGCAGGAACTGGGGGAAGATGGCCAGCATGAACAGGTAGGCCTTGGGATTGAGTAAGCTGGTGATCATGGCGCGCCGGAAAATCATGCTTTCCGACGCGCGCTGCTGTTCAGGCGTGGGCAACAGGACGCTGTTGGCGCCCAACAAGGTCCAGCCCAGCCAGGCGATATACAGCGCGCCGCCCAGCAGCATGGCGCGGAACAGGCCCGGCCACCATTGCAGGACCACGGCCACGCCCAGCGCGCCCATGCACAAGTGGCAGAATCCGCCGGCGATGATGCCGCCCACGGCCGCCATGCCGCTGCGCCTGCCTCCCAGCAGGGAACTGCCCATGACGAACGCCATGTCCAGTCCCGGCAGCAGCACCACGCCGAAGACCACCAGAAAATACAGCCATAGAGTATTGGTTTGCGACATTTTCCCGCTCCTGAGATGAGCCGTTCGCAACGGCGATGGACTAATGTAATCCGTATATAGGGCAGATTCCGCCCTGATAATCTGCTATCGTTGCGAGATGTACCATCCCACCACCCGCGTATTGGCAGTACTGGAACTGCTGCAAAGCCACGGCCGGATCAGCGGCGCCGAGATGGCGCGCCGGCTTGAGGTGGACGGCCGCACGCTGCGCCGCTACATCGTGATGCTGGAACAGATAGGCATCCCGATCACGAGCGAGCGTGGCCGCCACGGCGGCTATGCCTTGATGGCTGGTTTCAAGTTGCCGCCCATGATGTTCACGGATGACGAGGCGCTGGCCCTGTCGTTGGGCTTGCTGGCGGCCCGCAGCCTCGGTTTGGCCGAGGCCGCGCCGGCCGTGGCCAGCGCCCAGGCCAAATTGGCGCGCATCATGCCCGACGGGCTCAAGCAACGGGTGAGCGCACTGGATGAGACGGTACGGCTGGATCTGGCGGCCGGCAGCGCGCCGCGCGATAACGATGCGTTGGTGGTGCTGAGCGCCGCGGCCCAGCGTGGCCAGCGCGTGCATGTGCGCTACCGGGCCGGCGGCGAGGACACGGCACGTGACGTCGATGCGTATGGCCTCGCGTATTACCTTGGCAACTGGTATGCCGTGGGGTGGTGCCACTTGCGCAGCGACATGCGCACGTTCAGGCTGGACCGCATTATCGATGCCAGGCCTGTGCCGGGCAACTTCGTCCGGCCAACCGGTTTTGATGCGCTGGCCCACCTGCGGCTATCTGTCGCATCGCTGCCGCGCGCATTCCCGGCCACGGTGCTGTTGAAGACCGATATCGGGACGGCAAGGCGGGCGTTGATGGAAACCATCGGCGTGTTTGAGCAGTGCGCCGGCGGCGTGCTGCTGCACAACCAGTCCGACGACCTGGCCTGGCTGGCGCGCCAGTTGGCTTCCGTACCGTTCGAGGTCGAGATCCTCGATCCACCCCGCTTGCGCACGGAACTGGCCGCGCACGCCAGGCGTTTGTTGCAAATGGCGACAGTCTGATAGAGTGCGGCACTGAACTTTTTCGCACTTTCAAGAAGGAACCATGCATCACCCCAGTTTGCTCCAGAAAACCCTGGCCGCCGCCGTTTTTGCGTGCGGTTCCCTTGTCTCCAGTCTGGCATTGGCCGGGGCCTGCCCGGCCCACTACGTCGATGGCCGTATGCCCGAAATCCGCAACGAGAAGATGAGCACGGCCACGCGTGAGTTGTGCTACGGCGTGTTTGGCGTCATGCATTCCGGCCTCACACGCACGCCGCTGTGGTCGGCTGAGCATTTGACCGCCGACAACATCTCGGCCGCCCAAAGCCTGTCGCGCGAAAACTCGTTCCATGCGGAGACGCAACTGCCGGCCGGTCAGCGGGCCGAGCTGTCCGACTACGCGCGCAGCGGGTTCGACCGTGGCCACATGTCGCCCAACGGCGACATGCCGGACCGCGAGACCCAGCATGAAAGCTTCACGCTGGCCAACATGGTGCCGCAAAACGGCGACAATAACCGTCATGTGTGGGCCGGCATCGAAGGCGCGGTGCGCAAGATGGCGAAGAAGGAGGGCGACCTGTACGTGATCACGGGCCCGGCCTTCCTCGGTGGTAACCTGCAAAAGATCGGCAACGTACTCGTGCCCAGCCACTTGTACAAGCTGGTCTACAGCCCGCGCCAGCGCGCCGGGGCGGCTTATTTCATCGCCAACGCATCCACCAGCGAGTATGAGACGCTGAGTATCGCGGAACTGGAGCGTCGGGTGGGGATCAACTTGCTGCCGTCGCTGTCGGCCAGCGAGAAGGAGCGGATGCTGCGCCTGCCCAAGGTGAAGCCGCGCAAAGATAAACGTGACGACTGGAGCTTGTGATGACGAAATTTGTCCCTTACGCCAATGAAGCCGACGTGCTGCACATCGGCCACCTGAGCATCGAAAACCGGTTGGACCGTATCACCCTGAGTGGTGATGTCGACCTGACGGCCGACCAGGCCGGCCTGCGCGATGCGCGCGCCTTGCTCAAGGTGCTGACCGACGTGGTGGCCCGGCTGGAGGCGCAGGATTTGCCCTCTACCTTGCCGCCACCGGACGTGAAGACGGTCGCCAATCCGTTTGGCTGATCACGCCCCGCACGGTTCGGAACATGGGCGGTCTTTGTCCCGGTTGAAGGTCAGCCGGGACCATGGGACCGGCCGCGTTCAGCATCGCGCCGTGGCGGCCGATCGCAGAGAACGGCCGGCAGGTCTTCTCCTGAGTGCCGCAAGTGCTTTAGTATCACCCTTTTGTGTTTGAGTCGGAGGAGCTGTGCGGGGGTTTTCGTTACTGACGGTGGTCGTACTGTGTGCCGGCCTGGCGGGTTGCGGCACGTTGCGCACCATGGGCAAGCTGGAGGACGGCGCCGGAGCGCAGGCGTCGAAGATCTGGGATCGCTGGATCGAAGCGGATGGCGATATCGCCGCCGCCACCACCTGGGAGCGCAAGGTGCGGCCGGGCGTCTCGGTGCAGGATGTGGAAGACGCGCTGGCGAGCGTGGCGCTGGAGGATGGCGTCAAGCAGGTCGGCGTGTTGCCGCTGTCGGAAGAGTTGCGGGCCCGCACGGGCCAGCCGCAGCGCTTCCTCAAGGTCTACTCGTATTGCAGTCCCGAGATCGCCCGCAAGATGGTGGACTTCAGCCCCCATATGGCCGCCTATCTGCCTTGCCGCATCACCTTGCTGGAAAAGGAAGACGGGCTGTGGCTGTACACCCTCAATATGGACATGCTGATCCACATGGGACGCAAGCTGCCGCCGGACCTGCGGGAGTCGGCGCTCAAGATGCGGGCCACCATCGACAAGATGCTGGAACGCGGCGCGCGCGGCGAGTTCTGAATACGGCGCCACATCGGACGGTGGCGCCGCACCCGGGTTGCCGCCGCCCGACACAAGGAAGACTACCCATCCATCCGGCTGATCAGGCCCGGTTCGCGGCTTGATCCAGCTCCTGCAACGGCAGGCTGATGCGGTTACGGCCCATGTGCTTGGCGCGGTACAGCGCCGAGTCGGCCGTCGCCACTAACTGGCTGGGATCGGTGTCCACGGAGGGCAGGGCGGTGGCCGCGCCGATGCTGACCGTCACCACGTGGGCATCGCTGCCAAGGTTGGGCAAGTGCAATTGCTCGACCCGGCAGCGGATGCGCTCGGCAACGATGGCCGCGCCCTTCAGCGCCTGGTTGGGCAAGATCACGGCGAATTCCTCGCCGCCGTAGCGGGCCACGAGGTCGTTGGCCCGCATTTCGCTGGCCACGGCGTTGGCGATGCGTTGCAGGCATTCGTCGCCGCCCAGGTGGCCGTAGGCATCGTTGTACTGCTTGAAGTTGTCGACATCGACCATCAGCAGCGACAGCGGCTGCTGCTGGCGCAACGCCCGCTGCCACTCGGCCGCCAGGGTGTCGTCGAAACAGCGGCGGTTGGCCAGGCTGGTCAGGCCATCGCGTGTGGCCAGTTGTTCCAGGGCTACCTGGGCCCGTTTTTCATCCGTCATGTCGCGCAGCGTTTCGACCACCGCCACCAGCCGGCCTTCGGCGTCGTAGATGGGGCTGGCGTCCACGGCCAGGTAGCGGCGCTTGCCCACGCGCGGCATCTCGCACCAGTTTTCCGCGCACAGGTTGTCGCCGCCGTCGCTGCGGTGGGCGTGCTGGTCATACAGTGAGCGCACTTCGCCGGTGCGGCCCTGGATCACCAGGTCCGCCAGCGTCGGCCGGCGCTCGCTGTAGAAACTGCGCCAGTGGTCGGCCGTGCCCAGCACTTCGTAGGCCGGCACGCCCGTCAACCGTTCGCAGGCGCGGTTCCAGATCAGCACTTTGCCGCTGGCATCGATCACGAAGGTGGGGATGACCAGCAATTCCATCAGCTTGAGCGCGAAGCCGTGCTGCGGTTCGGCTTGCGGGAATTCCATGACCTGCTGGATTTTCTGAAGGTTGTTCATGGGCGATCCTTGTGCGGGTAATGCCTGGAGTGTGGTCATGGCGGCCGGCTCGTGGAAAAGGGTTGTCATTTTGCTTCGGGAATCAGTTGTTCGGCTTGATGCGCTGGGACATCGAGCGGGAAGGACATGGACAGGGCCGTACCCTGGCCGGGCCGGCTGTCTACATGGAACTGGCCGCCGGCACGGGCAACCCGGTCGGCGATGCCGCTCAGGCCATTGCCGTCACGGGCCGGGCGGGCGGGCAGGCCGACGCCGTTGTCGCTGACCGTCAGCGTCAGGCGGCTGGGTTGGTGGCACAGTGCGATCTCGACCTGGGTGGCGTTGGCGTGACGGGCGATATTGCTGAGCGATTCCTGCAGGACCCGGTACAGCGCCGCGTCCACTTTGGCGCCCGGCGCCACGCTGTAGACCTGCTGGTCGGCGTCCAGCCGGCAAGCGATGCCGCTCAGGCGCGAGAACTGGATGACCTGGCTTTCGACGGCGCTGCGCAGGCCGTGCGCCAGCGCTGCGGGCCGCAGGTCATGGATGATGGCGCGCAGCGAGCTCAGGCTGGCGGTGATGTGGGCTTCGATCTGGTGCAACTGGGCCTGCAAGCGGGGCTGTCCGCGGCTCAGGATGGCGAGATCCATCTTCAAGGCCAGCAGGTTCTGCCCCAGGTCGTCATGGATATCGCGCGCGATGCGTTGGCGCTCCGCTTCCAGCAGACCATCCTGCTGTGCCAGCAACTGGCCGACGCGGGTGCGCTGTTCCAGCGCCGATTGCTCGGCCCAGGCGCGGGCCCGTTCTTCGGTCGCCAACGCTTGTTGCAACCGTTCCATCACGGCGCGCAGACGGCGCTGGCGCCACAGCAGGGCCAGCGCGATGACGGTCAGCATCAAGGCGCCGGCCGTGATCAGGTCTACATGCAGGGACTGAGCAGTGTATTTCATGGGTGCAGGGCTCCATACGGATATCACAGCGGGGATTTGGCTGGTGCACTGTGACAACATATCGCGGCTGCGCCGGCCGGGCGTTGTGAAAAGTCAAATTCTTGCGGAGGGGAAAGCGAAAAAGCCTGGGCGGCCCGCCTGGATCGCCATCAACTACCTGTCCGCCCTCAGCCTCGCTTATAATGGAGGGTTGTCAACCGGAGTTTGCGCGCCGTACGCAGCCGGTCAGTCGAGGAAACGTTGTGACTTACAGCATCAAAGAAATGTTTTACACCCTGCAGGGCGAAGGCGCCCATGCGGGGCGGCCCGCCGTATTCTGCCGCTTTTCGGGCTGCAACCTGTGGACGGGCCGCGAAAGCGACCGTGCCAGCGCCATCTGCCAGTTCTGCGACACGGATTTCGTGGGCACGGACGGTGAGGGCGGCGGCAAATTCGCCTCCGCCGGGGAACTGGCAGCGGCCATCCATGCGCACTGGCCGGCCGATTACCCCAGCCACAAGTATGTCGTGTTCACGGGCGGCGAACCGTTGCTGCAACTGGATGCGCCGTTGATCGACGCCATGCACGCGGCCGGCTTCGAGATTGCCATCGAAACCAACGGCACCATCCCCGTGCCGCCGGGCGTGGACTGGATCTGCGTGAGCCCCAAGATGGGCTCGCAACTGGCGGTCGAGCGCGGCAACGAAATCAAGGTGGTGATTCCGCAGACGGACCAGGACCTGGCCGCGTACGAAGGACTGGCGTTCGACCATTTCTTCGTGCAGCCCATGGACGGCCCGCTGGCGGAATTCAACACCAAGCTCGCGATCGATACCTGCAAGCGCCGCCCCAAGTGGAAACTGAGCCTGCAAACCCATAAACTCTTACAAATACCATAACAATGCTGACTATTACCCGCAAGCTCGAATTCGACGCAGGCCATCGTATCCCCGACCACAAGAGCCAGTGCCGCAACCTGCACGGCCACCGCTACACGCTGGAAATCACGCTGACGGGCCAGATCATCTCCGTGGAGGGCAATTCCGACAACGGCATGATCATGGACTTCTCGGACATCAAGGCGCTGGCCAAGGAACACCTGGTCGACGTGTGGGACCATTCCTTCCTCGTCTACGAGAAAGACACGGCCGTCCGTGAATTCCTGGCCACGCTGCCCAACCACAAGACGGTGGTGATCGACCGCATCCCGACGGTCGAGAACCTGGCCCAGGTGGCGTTCGACATCCTCAAGGCCGCCTACAAGGACCGCTTCGGCACCGGCCTGCACCTGCACAAGCTGGTGCTGCACGAAACCCCGAACTGCTGGGCAGAGATCACCGATGCCTGAAACGACGGTCGCCGTGGCACATGAGGCCACGCCCGAGGAGCTGGACTTCATGCGCCAGGCCCTGGCGCAGGCCCAGTTCGCGTGGGACGAGGGCGAGGTGCCGGTGGGCGCCGTGGTGGTCAAGGACGGTGTCGTGATCGCGCGCGGCTACAACCGCCCGATCGGCCGCCACGATCCCACCGCGCACGCGGAGATCGTGGCCTTGCGGGCCGCGGCGGAAGCGCTGGGCAATTACCGCCTGCCCGGCTGCGAACTGTACGTGACCCTGGAACCGTGCGTGATGTGCTCGGGCGCCATGATGCATGCGCGCCTGGCGCGCGTGGTGTATGGCGCGGCCGATCCCAAGACGGGCGCGGGCGGCTCTGTGGTCAACCTGTACGACCAGTCCCAGCTCAACCATCACACCGGCATCGTCGGCGGCGTGCTGGCCGACGAGTGTGGCGACATGCTCAAACGCTTCTTCGCGGCGCGCCGCGCCGCTGCGGCCGAGGCCCGCAAAGCGGCCAGCGCCAACGCCGGCTGACTTGCCTCAAGCGTGCGCGCGCGCCGTTCAACGGTGCGCCATTTCATGCTCCCAGTAAAAATGGTATGCTCAAATCATATCGCCGGGAGCACAGATGGGACACCGCAAGACCGCACCGCAAGCTTTGGAAAACGACAACGCACCGGGCATGTTGAGAATGGCGCTGGAGATGCGCGCGCCATGGGAACTGGGCGCCGCCCTGGCGGCCTATCCCTTCATGCGCATGGCGCCGGAGGGCGACGGTCACCCGGTCATGGTCTTCCCCGGCCTGGCCGCCGGCGATTTCACCACGCTTGTCATCCGCCACTTCCTCACTGATCGCGGCTTCTCCGTCCACGCCTGGGAGCAGGGCTTGAATTTTGGTCCGAGGCCCGGCGTGCTGGAAGCCTGCATGGACAAGATCCGTCAACTGCGGGCCGACACGGGCCGCACCGTCAGCCTGGTTGGCTGGAGCCTGGGCGGCGTGTATGCGCGCGAGCTGGCCAAGATGCTGCCCGATGACGTGCGCACTGTGGTGACACTTGGTTCGCCCTTCACCGGCAGTCACAAGGCCACTAACGCCTGGCGCGTGTACCAGCTGGTCTCGGGCGAAAAGGAGATCGACGCCGAGCGTTTCGCCGCGCTGCGCGAGCGCCCGCCCATGCCGACCACCTCCATCTTCAGCCGCACCGACGGCGTGGTGGCGTGGCATTGCAGCATGGAGGAGGAGACGGCCAGTTCCGAGAACATCGAAGTGCATGCCAGCCATGTGGGCATGGGCGCCAATCCGTCGGCGTTGTACGCCATCGCCGACCGGCTGGCGCAGCCCGAGGGGCAGTGGAAGCGCTTCGACCATCAAGGCCACACCGGCCTGAAAAAGCTGCTGTACCTGGACCCGCAACGCACACCGCTGTTCCAGTCCCTGTTCGGCTTTTATTGAAGGGAGGCGCCGTGGCTACTGCGCTCGCAAATGGCATCACCATCGCCTACGAAACCCATGGCGACCCGCACGATCCGCCCGTGTTGCTGGTGATGGGACTGGGCATGCAGCTCACCAGCTGGCCGCTGGATTTTGTCGAAGGACTGGTGGAGCAGGGCTATTACGTGATTCGCTTCGACAACCGCGACAGCGGCTTGTCGAGCAAGCTGCGCCAGCACGGCGCCCCCAGTATGCTGCTGACCTGGCTGAAGACGCTGGTGCGCTGGCCCGTCAAATCCCCGTACACGCTGCACGACATGGCTGACGACGCGCGCGGCCTGCTGGACTTCCTGGGCGTGCCCAAGGCGCATGTGGTGGGCGCCTCAATGGGAGGCATGATCGCCCAGATCTTCGCCGCCTGCCATGCCGAGCGTACCCTGAGCCTCACGTCCATCATGTCGAGCAGCGGCCGGCACGGTTTGCCGGGCCCTACGCCGGTGGCGCGCAAGGCCATCATGCGCATGCCTGCCGATCCGCGCGACCGCGCCCAGGTCGTGGAGCGCATGGTGCAAACGCTGCGCACCATTGGCAGCCCGGCCTATCCCACGCCGGAGAAGCTGCTGCGGACGAAGATCGAACAGGCGCTGGACCGCAACGTCTGCCCCGATGGCATCGCCCGGCAGATGCTGGCCATCGTCGCTTGCGGCGACCGCACGCCGCTGCTTTCATCCATCAGCTGCCCGGCGCTGGTGATCCACGGCGCGGCCGACCCGCTGGTGCCGCTGGCCTGCGGCGAGGATACGGCGATGGCCATCCCCAACGCGTCGATGCACGTCATCGAAGGCATGGGGCACGACCTGCCACCACAGCTGATCGAACGGCTGATCGCCTTGATCGACGCCCACCTGCACGGTAAGATGGAGCCCAATGTCGAGCGCCCGTCCACCCGGCGGGCCGGCAGCGACACCCACTACTGATCGGGACTATTTTTGAGCACTAAGAACATCGGCATCGCCATCGCCGCGCCGGGCGGTTACGCGCCCGACGACGCCGCGCTGGAGATGGGCATCGCGCGCCTGCGCGCCCAAGGCGTCACGGTCCACAACTATTACGATGCATCGCGCAAGCACCTGCGTTTCGCCGACACGGATGCGGGCCGGCTGGCGCAGCTCAACGCGGCCGCCGCCGATCCCGATGTGCAGATCGTGGTCGCGTTGCGGGGCCAGTACGGCATCAGCCGCATCCTTCCGCAGATCGATTTCCAGGCCATGGCCGACAGCGGCAAGCTGTTCGTCGGCTACAGCGATTTCACCGCCTTCCACATGGGATTATGGAAGCACACGGGCCGCGTCAGCTTCGCCGGCCCCATGATGTGCGACGATTTCATCCGCGCCGAGCCGGTCGAGTACACGCTCAAGCAGTTCTGGGATTGCATACACGGTCCGTCGCACCGGGTACGCGGCACGGCGCCGCACAACCCGCAGGTGGACGTGCGCGGGCGCCTGTGGGGCGGCAACCTGGCCATGCTGGTGCACCTGCTGGGCACACCGTGGTTCGCACCCATCGAAGGCGGCATCGTCTTCCTGGAGGATGTCAACGAACATCCGTACCGGGTCGAGCGCATGGTGCTGCAACTGCTGTACGCCGGTGCGTTCGAAGGGCAGCAGGCGCTGGTGCTGGGCGACTTCTCCGGCTACAAGCTCAATCCCGCCGACAATGGCTACGACTTCGACACCATGCTCGCCTTCCTGCGGGAGCGCTTGCCCATCCCGGTGCTGACCGGGCTGCCGTTTGGTCATATCAAGGAGCGCTGCACGCTGCCGTATGGCGGCATGGGCCACCTGGTGTCCAATGCGGAGGGCTTCGACCTCACCATCGTCGATTATCCGACGCTGCCCCGTGACTGAGCGGCTGTCCGGCGAAAACTACTACCGCGCCACGGCGGATACGCCGGTCTGGCCCGCATTGGCGGGCAGTACGTCCGCCGCCGTCTGCGTGATCGGCGCCGGTTTCGCCGGCTTGTCCACCGCCTTGTCGCTGCTGGAGCGCGGTGAAAAGCATGTCGTCGTGCTGGAGGCCGAGACCGTGGGCCACGGCGCTTCGGGCCGCAACGGCGGGTTTGTCTTCGGCGGCTATTCGCTCGGGGAGCGCGGCCTGCTCGATGCCGCCGGCGACGGGCGCGGCGTCCAGCTTTACCGGCTGACGCTGGATGCGGTCGACCATATTCGTGGCCGCATCGAACGCTATCGCATCGATTGCGACGCCACGCATGGCGGCATCTACCTTGCCAACTGGTTCGACGACGACCGCATTCTGGACGCGCAGCAGCGCTTCATGGCCGACAAGCTGGGCGTGGAGTGGCAGCGTATCAGCCGCGCGGAGTTCGCTCAGCGCGCGCACAGCGAACGCTATTTCGGCGCCTTGTACGAGTCGAATGCCTTCCATTTCCATCCGCTCAAATACGCGCATGGCCTGGCGCGGGCCTTGACGGACGGCGGCGCCCATGTGTACGAGCAAAGCCGGGTGACGCGCATTGTGCGCGAAGGCGAGGGCTGGTCGGTGCGCACGGCGCAGGGCGCGGTACATGCGCGCGAGGTGGTGGTGTGCTGTGGCGGTTACATCGAACGGCTGTATCCGAAGCTGGCCAGCGCCATCCTGCCTATCGCCACCTACGTCATGGTGACGGAACCGCTTGGCGAACGCATGCAGACGGCGCTTGAAACCAAGGCCGCCATCTACGATACGCGCTTTGCATTCGACTACTACCGGCCGCTGGCGGACAGCCGCCTGCTGTGGGGCGGGCGCATCTCGATCCGCGACCGCAGCGCGCCGGACGTGGCGCGGTTGCTGTACCAGGACATGCTCAGGGTCTATCCGCAGTTGGCGGGCACGCAGGTCGATTACGCGTGGAGCGGCATGATGAGTTACGGCAGCCACAAGATGCCGCAACTGGGGTGCTTGCCGGAAGGGCTGTGGTACGGCATGGGCTTTGGCGGGCATGGCGTGGCGCCCACCACCTTGTCCGGCGAAGTGCTGGCGCGCGCGATGTTGGGCGACCGCGCTGACCTGGACCGTTTCAGCCAGTGGGGCTTGCCCACCACGGGCGGCCATGCGGGGCTGCTGGCCGCGCAGCTCACCTACTGGTACTACGAGCTGCGCGACTGGATGCGGCAATAAGTTCAGCGCCGCGCCGGTGAGGGCACGGCGCAAAAGGCAGGCTGAGAACCTGGCTTAGAACCTGCCTTTGAACCAGCCTTAGAACCAGGCTTCCACTTGCAGGCCAGCGGAAGTGCCGCTGGTGTTGCTGCCAAAGACAGGGCCGGAATTATTGTTGGCGTTGACGGCCGCGCGGGCTGCGTCGTTCCACTTGCCGTAGGTGATGAAGGCGCGCAGTTCCGGACGGTCCCAATAGCCTTTGCCGGCCGTGATGGTGGGCGCGAACGTCAGCTTGGTCAGGCGCAGCGTGTCTGCGCCTGGTTGCGTGACGCGATGCGTGCCCAGTTCCATCTGCAGCTTGAAGTGGTTGTTGAGCGCGTAGGCGGGGCGGGCGCCCAGCGTGGTCCAGGTGGTCGAACCGGTGGCGTCGGAGCGGTCGTGCTGGGCCAGCGCCACGAACTCCATGCTGAATTCAGGCGTCGGCTGCACCACCAGGTCGTCGAAGATGCGGCTGCGCTTGACGTCGGAGTTGAGCAGGGTGCTGCCGGCCGCGCCCATGCGGTCGTTGCCCACGCCGATACCGGTGCCGGGACCCACGCCGTACTGCAGGCCGAAGGTATTGCTGCCGCCGAACACCTTGTCCTGCTTGTGCAGCGCCGTCAACTGCCAGCCGCCATGGCGGCCATCGCCTTGCGCCGTGATCAGCGAGGCGGCGACATCGATGCTGCCGCCTTCGTTGACGGGCAAGCCCTCGTAGATGAAGTTCTGGCGGATAGCCGCGTTGGTGTTGGTCACCAGGCCGGTCTGCGGATTGATGATGTTGCTGTCGTTGTCCTTGAACACGGCGTAGCTGAATTTGCCCGGGCCGGCCTTGACGCCGTCGATACCGCCGCCGGTGCCGTTCAGGTTGATGTACTGCAGATCGAGCATGTGGATGTCGGGACGGTAGTAGTAGCGCTTACCAATCCAGGCCACGCCGCCGCCCAGGAAGTCCAGGCCTTTCGCTTCCACATAGGCCTTGGCCAGGCCAAGTTTGGCATCGCCGAAGTCGGAGCCGGAGTTGTATTCCGTGCCCCACAGCGTGGCCACGAAGCTGACGCCATCGGCAGACTTGGCCACTTCCTTGGTGTAGCCGCCTTCGAAGTAGGCGTCGCACTCGTTACCGAGGCGGTACTTCATGGTGTTGCCACCCAGGCCGTAGCAGGCCTGCGGGCCGTGGCCCGAGCTGGTGCCGGCGCCGGCACGCAGGTAGCCGTGGAAGCCTTCCTCGTCGTGGCCAGCATCGGCGCGGGCAGCGCTGGCGCCCAGTGCGGCCAGCGCTGCCGCGATGGCCAGTGGCAGCAGTTTCAACATCCGTTGGTTCATGCCTTATCTCCCTCTTTTAATGTTGTGGTGTGCAGCACCACGCTCTGTGAACCTGGTTGGTTCGAATTCGGGGTCTTGCGATGACTACTCGGGGTCTTGCGATGAAGCGCTCAGGCAGGATGGACCTGGCTGATGGCGCGCTCCCAGCTATGCATGCGTTCCTGCGCTTGCGCGCGGTCCATCGTTGGTTCGAACACGCGTTCGACGCGCCACTGCGCGGCCAGTTGTTCGCGATTGCGATAGACACCAGTGGCCAGGCCGGCCAGGTAGGCCGCGCCCAGTGCCGTCGTTTCCGTCACCTGCGGGCGCAACACGGGGATGCCCAGCAAATCGGCCTGGAATTGGAGCAGCAGTGAGTTGGCGCAGGCGCCGCCGTCCACGCGCAGTTCCGTAATCGGCGTGGCCGCGTCGCGCATCATGGCCTGCAGCAGGGCCGCGCTTTGGAAGGCGATACCTTCCAGCGCGGCACGCGCGATGTGAGCCTGCGTGGTACCGCGGCTCAAGCCCAGTATGGCACCTTTGGCCGACGGTACCCAGTACGGCGCGCCTAAGCCGGTGAAGGATGGCACAAATACAACGCCACCCGAGTCGGGCACGGAGCCAGCCAGGGCTTCCACTTCGGCCGTGCTGTTGATGGCCTTGAGGCCGTCGCGCAGCCATTGCACGACGGCGCCGCCGACGAAGACGCTGCCTTCGAGCGCATAGTGGCGCGTGGCGTCCGACTGGCAGGCGGCCGTGCTGATCAGGCCATGCTGGGAATCAGCACATTGCGTGCCCGTGTTGAGCAGCATGAAGCATCCGGTGCCATAGGTGTTCTTGGCCATGCCGGGTTCGAAGCAGGCCTGGCCGAACAGGGCCGACTGCTGGTCGCCCGCGAGGCCAGCGATGGGAACGGCGCCGCCCAGCCATTGCGGGTCGGTGCTGCCATACTGATGGCTCGATGGATGTACTTCGGGCAGCACTTCGGGCGGAATGTCGAGCCACGCCAGCAGTTCCTGGTCCCAGCAGCCTTCATGGATATTCCACAGCATGGTACGGGCGGCGTTGCTCACGTCCGTCACATGCAAACGGCCGCCGGTGAGGTTCCAGGCCAGCCAGCTGTCGACCGTGCCGAACGCCAGTTCACCACGCGCGGCGCGCGCGCGGGCGCCATCCACGTGGTTCAGGATCCAGTTCAGTTTGGTGGCCGAGAAATAGGGGTCGAGGATCAGGCCCGTCTTGCGGCGGATCGCTTCGGCCAGGCCGTCGGCGCGCAGGCGGTCGCACAGCGCTTCCGTGCGGCGGTCCTGCCAGACGATGGCGTTAAAAATAGGGCGGCCCGTGGCCCGCTCCCACACGACGGTGGTTTCGCGCTGGTTGGTGATGCCCAGCGCGGCGATGTCGGCCGCGTTGATGCCGGCCTTGGCCAGCGCTGCGCGGGCCGTGGCGAGCTGGCTGCTCCACAATTCCTGCGCGTCGTGTTCGACCCAGCCGGGCTGCGGGAAGTGTTGGGTGAATTCCTGCTGCGCGGAGGCGACGATTTCGCCGCTGTCGCGGAAGACGATGGTGCGCGAGCTTGAGGTGCCCTGGTCCAGTGCCAGCAAATAGGCCATATTGTTTCGAGTCCTGCGGTGGTTGAGTTGAAACTGATGGGGCAGGCCCTGCGGCCTGCCCCGGTGGACGCGGGCGAAATTAACGCACGCGGCCTTCTTTCCACGCCTTCAGCAGCGTGTCATAGGCGATGGTTTCGCCCTTCGGCTTCTCGTTGGGCAGCTTGGCCCACGGTGCGCCGTTGTTGCTCAGCCAGGAGGCCGGGTCCTTCTTGTCGTTCAGCTTGGGCGTGCAGTTCTTCATGCCGGCGCGCTGCAGACGGGCCATGATCTGGTCCATCTCTTCGGCCAGGTTATCCATCGCGCCTTGCGGGGTTTTTTCGGCCGAGATGGCGGTGGAGACGTTCTTCCACCACAGCTGCGCCATCTTCGGATAGTCCGACACGTTGTTGCCGGTCGGGGTCCACGCCACCCGGGCCGGGCTGCGGTAGAACTCGATCAGGCCACCGAGCTTGGGCGCCATCTCCGTCATGGCTTTCGAGCGGATGTCCGAATCGCGGATGAAGGTCAGGCCTACCAGCGATTTTTTCAGCGACACGGTCTTGGACGTGACGAACTGGCCATACAACCACGCGGCGGCCATCTGGTCCGGCGGGGTGCTCTTCAGGTAGGTCCACGAGCCGACGTCCTGGTAGCCGTTCTGCATGCCTTCCTTCCAGTACGGGCCGTGCGGGCCGGGCGCCATGCGCCACTTCGGCGTGCCATCCTTGTTCACCACGGGCAGGCCGGGCTTGGTCATGCCGGCCGTGAAGGCGGTGTACCAGAAGATCTGCTGCGCCACCTGGCCTTGCGCGGGCACGGGACCGGCTTCGGAGAAGGTCATGCCCAGCGCTTCAGGCGGGGCGTAGTGCTTCATCCAGTCCAGGTATTTGGTCAGCGCATAAACAGCGGCCGGCGAGTTGGTCGCGCCGCCGCGTGCCACCGAGGCGCCCACCGGCGTGCACTTGTCGGCTGCCACGCGGATGCCCCATTCGTCCACTGGCAGGCCGTTCGGGATGCCCTTGTCGGCGGTGCCGGCCATCGACAGCCAGGCGTCCGTGAAGCGCCAGCCCAGCGACGGGTCTTTCTTGCCGTAGTCCATGTGACCGAACACCTTCTTGCCGTCCAGGTCCTTCACGTCGTTGGTGAAGAAGGCGGCGATGTCTTCGTAGGCGGACCAGTTCTGCGGCACGCCCAGGTCATAGCCATACTTGGCCTTGAACTTGGCCTGCAGGTCCTTGCGCGCGAACCAGTCGGCGCGGAACCAGTACAGGTTGGCGAACTGCTGGTCTGGCAGCTGGTACATCTTGCCGTCCGGCGCCGTGGTGAAGCTGGTGCCGATGAAGTCCTTCAGGTCCAGCCCCGGATTGGTGTATTCCTTGCCGGGGCCGGCCATGTAGTCGGACAGCACCACGGTCTGGCCGTAGCGGTAGTGGGTGCCGATCAGGTCCGAGTCGTTGACCCAGCCGTCGTAGATCGATTTTCCGGACTGCATGGAGGTCTGCATCTTCTCCACCAGGTCACCCTCCTGGATCACGTCGTGGATCACCTTGATGCCGGTGATTTCCTCGAAGGCCTTGGCCAGCGTCTTCGATTCATAGACGTGGGTGTCCAGCGTTTCAGACACGACGTGGATTTCCTTCACGCCTTTGGCCTTCAGTTTGGCGGCGGCGTTGATGAACCAGTTCATCTCCTCGATCTGCTGGGCGCGCGACAGGGTGCTGGGTTTGAACTCCGTGTCGATCCACTTTTCGGCCGCTTTGGTGTCGGCCCACGCGTTGCTGGACAGGCCCAGCACGGCCGCTGCCACGAGACTGAGCTTGAACCCTGCTTGAGTGCTTCTCTTCATGTCTTCTCCACTTGTAGTATTGCCTTCCCAGGGACTGCCGCAATGGAGACGGAAGGGTGTCTCTTCTTGCTTTCTTTTGCAGATACTGCCAACCAGTCGAATCGCTAAGACTGGTAACTTGATAACGCTACGGACAAAAAAATCTAGGCCTTGGCCATGATCACCACCAGCGCCAGGAAACCCAGGCCGGCCGCGAACCACTGGTTCATCTCGGTGAACGCGACCCAGGCCAGGTTGATGTAGGCGGCCGTCAGCAGGCCGATGAACAGGCGGTCGCCGCGCGTGGTGCGCATGGGCAGGAAGCCCTTGCGTTCCACGGTGGGCGAGCGCAGCTCCCACACCGTCATCCCAGCCAGCATCAGCACGATGCCGGTGAAGAAAATCGCGATCGGCGTGGTCCACGCCATCCAGGCAAATGTCATTTCCATCTCAAACCCTCCCCATGGCGAAACCTTTGGCGATGTGATTGCGCACGAACCAGATCACCAGCATGCCGGGGATCAGGGTCAGCACGCCGGCGGCGGCCAGCACGCCCCAGTCCATGCCGGCGGCCGACACGGTGCGCGTCATGATGGCGCTGATCGGCTTGGCGTTCACGGAGGTGAGCGTGCGCGCCAGCAGCAGTTCCACCCAGCTGAACATGAAGCAGAAGAACGCCGTCACGCCCACGCCGGCTTTGATCAGCGGCAGGAAGATGCGCAGGAAGAAGCGCGGGAACGAGAAGCCGTCGATGTAGGCCGTTTCGTCGATCTCGCGCGAGATGCCGGACATGAAGCCTTCCAGGATCCACACGGCCAGCGGCACGTTGAACAGCATGTGGGCCAGCGCCACGGCGATGTGGGTGTCCATCAGCCCCACGGTGGAGTAGAGCTGGAAGAATGGCAGCAGGAACACTGCCGGCGGCGTCATGCGGTTGGTCAGCAGCCAGAAGAACATGTGCTTGTCGCCCAGGAAGCGGTAGCGTGAGAAGCCGTAGGCGGCCGGCAGCGCCACCAGCAGCGACAGCACGGTGTTCAACGCCACGTAGATGATCGAGTTGATGTAGCCGTTGTACCAGGACGGATCGGTGAAGATGGTCTTGTAGTTGTCCCACGTGAGCTGGTGCGGCCACAGGCTGAACACCGACAGGGTTTCCTCGTTGGTCTTGAGCGAGGTGTTGAGCATCCAGTACAGCGGGATCAGCGTAAAGCCCACGTACAGCATGAGCGTCAGCGCGCGCGGCAGGCGGTTGGCCTTATCCATGTGCAGTCTCCGTAGTGGCGGCGCTGTTGCCGGCGCCTTGCATCCAGTTGTAGAGCACGAAGCTGAACAGCAGGATGATGAGGAAGTAAATCAGCGAGAACGCGGCCGCCGGGCCCAGGTCGAACTGGCCAACGGCTTTCTGGGTCAGGTACTGGCTCAGGAAGGTGGTCGAGTTGCCAGGTCCGCCGCCGGTCAGTACGAACGGCTCGGTGTAGATCATGAAGCTGTCCATGAAGCGCAGCAGCACCGCGATCATCAGCACGCCGCGCATCTTGGGCAGCTGGATGTGGCGGAACACGGCCCAGCGGCTGGCGCCGTCGATCTGGGCCGCCTGGTAGTAGGCGTCGGGGATGGAACGCAGGCCGGCGAAACCGAGCAGCGCGACCAGCGGGGTCCAGTGCCACACGTCCATCAGCAGCACGGTCAGCCAGGCGTCGCCGTTGTGGGATGCGTAGTTGTAGTCCACGCCCAGCAGGTTGAGGGCGTAACCACCAAGGCCGATGTCGGCGCGGCCGAAGATCTGCCAGATGGTGCCGACCACGTTCCAGGGGATCAGCAGCGGCATCGATAACACCACCAGCGCGGCCGACGATTTCCAGCCCTTGGACGGCATGGACAGGGCCAGCGCTACGCCCAGCGGAATCTGCACCAGCAGCACGCACAGCGAGAACCCCAACTGGCGCAGCAGCGCGCTATGCAAGTCGGGGTCGCGCATGATGGAGCGGAACCATTCCAGGCCCACGAACACGCTCTGGGTCGGACTGATGATGTCCTGCACTGAGTAGTTCACCACCGTCATCAGCGGCAGGACGGCGGAGAAGGCTACGCACAGGAACACCGGCAGGATGAAGAACCACGCCTTGTTGTGATAGGGTTTGTTCATCCCGCTATCCTTTCGTCGTTGCAGAAGAAGATGGTTTCCGGACGGGCCAGGCGCAGCCAGTGGCGGCCGGCCTGCACGTGGACCGCGCTATCGAGTTTGGCCTTGAGCGGGTGGCCGGCCACAGTACCCGTCACCAGCTGGCAGGTGCCCAGTTGCTGCACTTGCCAGATGTCGGCCTCCAATGCGCCGGGACTGCCCGGCGCCGCCAGTTGCACGAACTCGGGACGGATCCCCAGGCTGACCTTGCCGTTGGCGCCCTTCAGCGCGGCGACGGTGGCCGGGTCCACCGCCAGCCGGTGCTGGCCGATGTGGACCGCGCCCGCCTCGCCATTCAGGCTGACGGGGTAGAAATTCATCCCGGGGCTGCCGATGAAGTAGCCGACGAAGGTGTGGTCGGGCCGTTCGAACAGCGCGTCCGGCGTGCCTTTCTGGACGATCTTCCCGTTCGTCATCACCACCACCTCGTCGGCGAAGGTCAGCGCCTCCACCTGGTCGTGGGTGACGTAGATTAGCGTCAGCTTGAGCTGCTGGTGGATCTGCTTGAGCTGGCGGCGCAGCTGCCATTTCAGGTGCGGATCGATCACGGTCAGTGGCTCGTCGAACAGGATGGCGGCGACGTCCTTGCGCACCAGCCCCCGGCCCAGCGAGATCTTCTGCTTGGCGTCGGCCGACATGCCGGCCGCGCGCACTTTCAACTCGTGCGTCATGCCCAGGATTTCGGCCACTTCATGTACGCGCTGGTGCACTTCCTTTTCCGGCACCTTGCGATTGCGCAGCGGGAAGGCCAGGTTGTCATACACGCTCATGGTGTCGTACAAGACTGGGAACTGGAACACCTGCGCGATGTTGCGGCCGCGCGTGGGCACCTGCGTCATGTCCTTGCCGTCGAACAGCACCTGGCCGTGCGATGGCACCAGCAGGCCGGAGATGATGTTGAGCAGCGTGGACTTGCCGCAGCCCGATGGCCCCAGCAGTGCGTAGGCGCCGCCATCCTCCCACACCATGTTCATCGGCTGCAGCGCGAAGTCCTGCGGATTGGTTGGGTTGGCGCCGTAAGCGTGGCCCAGGTTGCGGAATTCAATGCGCGCCATGGGCGGCCTCCTTGGGTGCGCGCAGCAGCGCGCCGTCTGCGTCGAAGATGAACAGGTGATCGGGGCTGACGCTGGCCTGGACGGCAGCGTCCATGGTGGCCGCGTACACGCCCGGCACTTGCGCCACCAGGCTGGTGGCTCCGTGGTGCAGGTGGACGTAGGTTTCCGAGCCGCTCAATTCGGCCAGCTCCACCGTGCAATCGATGCGGTTGGCGTGGGTGGCGTCATCTGCCAGGCGCACGTGGTGGCAACGCACGCCGATCTTGCAGGGCTGGGCGGCCGGCAGGTCCAGCGCGGGCGCGGCGACGGACAGGGTGGGGCCGTTGTTTAGGCGTACGCTGTGGCCATTTTCGATGTGGCCATCGAAGATGTTCATCGGCGGATCGTTAAAGATGGCGGCGGCGCGGATCGACGCCGGGCGCTGGTAGACCGCCAGTGTGGGCCCCGTTTGCAGGATGCGGCCGGCGTCCATCAGCACCGTGTGGCCGCCCAGCAGCAAGGCTTCCTGCGGTTCCGTGGTGGCGTAGACCACGGTCGTCTGGCCATCGGCGAACAGCGACGACAGTTCCATCCGCAGTTCTTCGCGCAGCTTGTAATCGAGGTTGACCAGCGGTTCATCGAGCAGCACCAGCGGGGCGCGCTTGACCAGCGCCCGCGCCAGCGCGCAGCGTTGCTGCTGGCCGCCGGACAGGGCGCCGGGCAGCCGTTGCAGCAGGTGGTCGATATGCAGCTTGGTGGCGATCTCGCGCACGCGCTGGTCGACTTCCGCCGCCGGGCAGCGCTGCAGGCGCAGCGGCGCGGCGATATTTTCGTACACCGTCATGGCCGGGTAGTTGACGAACTGCTGGTAGACCATGGCCAGGTTGCGCTCCCGCACGCTGACGCCGGTGACGTCCTTGCCGTCGACCAGCACACGGCCTTCGGTGGGGCGATCGAGTCCGGCGATCACGCGCATCAACGAGGTTTTGCCGGCCTGGGTGGGGCCCAGCAGCACGTTGATGGTGCCGGGCACCAGCTTGAGATCCATCGGGTACAGATAGGTCTCGGCTCCAACTCTCAGGCTTATATTTTTAAGCTCTAATATCACTGCACGTCTCCTTGCGTTGATCGTTATGCCGCCTGGCTCGTTCGTTCATGGTTGAGCCACTGGGTCAGGCGGGCATGGTGTTGCGGTTGCGCGTACAGGCCGCATTTGGTCCTGCGCCACAGGATATCGTCGGCGCTGCGCGCCCACTCGACGTCCATCAGGTAGCGCGCTTCGCGTTCGTACAGGCCGGGCGCCAGTTCCTCGCCGAGGTCGGCCATCTTCGCGGCGTTCCCCAGCAAGCGGTGCAGGCGGGTGCCGTAGCAGCGCGCATAGCGTTTGGCCAGCCTGGCCGGCAGCCAGGGGTGCGACTTGCCGAGCTTCGTCATGAATTCGTCGAACGCGCCCTTGCGCACCAGCGCGCCGGGTTGCTGCAGGTCGCCGCCGGGCAAAGGCTGTCCGGCCGTCCAATCGGGTGCGGAAGTGCCTAGCCGCTGCTGCAGCATCTCCAGCGCTTCCTCCGCCAGCTTGCGGTAGGTGGTGATCTTGCCGCCCCAGACGTTGAGGAAGGGCGGCGCATCGGGGTCGCATTCGAGCAGGTAGTCGCGGGTGACGGCGGAGGCGGATTGCGACGCGTCGTCCAGCAAGGGACGCACGCCGGAATAGGTGCCAACCACGTCGGCCGCGCTGATTTGTTTGCTGAAATAGCGGTTGGCCATCTGGCACAAGTAGGCGACTTCGCTGTCGTTGATGCGCACTTCGCCTGGCTCGCCCGTGTATTCAAGGTCGGTGGTGCCGATCAGCGTGAATTCGTCCTGGTAGGGGATGGCGAAGATGATGCGCTTGTCTGGGTTCTGGAAAATATAGGCGTAAGGATGGCTGAACAGGCGCGGCACGATGATATGGCTGCCTTTGATCAGGCGCAGGCCGTGGCCTTTGCCGCCGCCGGCCGCGTTGGCCATCTGGCCGGCCCAGGGACCGGCCGCGTTCACGATGGCGCGGGCCTGCACGTCGATGCGACCGTGCTCTTCGCTCTCCAGCGTCGCGGTCCAGCCCTGGCCCTGCTGCCCGATGGCAGTGCACCTGGTGCGGGTGAGGATGATGGCGCCGCGCTCCTT
This sequence comes from Rugamonas brunnea, assembly GCF_014042345.1. GTDB lineage: Bacteria > Pseudomonadota > Gammaproteobacteria > Burkholderiales > Burkholderiaceae_D > Rugamonas > Rugamonas brunnea. The sequence goes on along the minus strand of NZ_JACEZT010000009.1, from coordinate 46,030 downwards.
GGCGTCCAGCGCGTTCAGCACCACCAGCCGGGCGTCGTCCACCCAACCATCCGAATACACGAAGCCTTTGCGGTAGCTGCCCTTGAGCGGCGTACCAGCTTCATGGCTGCGCAGCGAAATGCCGTTTGAGGCGGGCAGGAATTTGCGGTGCGCCAGATGGTCGTACAGGAACAGGCCGGCCCGTATCATCCACGCCGGACGCTGGCTGGCGTCGTGCGGCATTACGAAACGCAGCGGATGCATGATGTGGGGCGCGGCGCGCAGCAGCACTTCACGTTCCTGCAGCGCTTTGCGCACCAGTTTGAATTCGTAGTATTCCAGATAGCGCAGGCCGCCGTGTATCAGCTTGGTGCTGGCCGACGAGGTGTGCTGGGCCAGGTCGTGCTGTTCGCACAGGATCACGCTCAGGCCGCGGCCGATGGCGTCGCGGGCGATGCCGGCGCCGTTGATGCCGCCGCCGATGATCAGCAGATCGCAGCTGCGCTGGCCCGATGGCAGGTCGTTGTTCATTTTCATGGACGGCCTGCCGTCGGTTTGCCGGCTCGGGCGGAGGAGGGCGGCAGCTGTTGGTATCTGTTCATTTACTCATTCCTCATGTTGGATCCAGCCCATCTGGCCGCCATTTCCCTGCTTGCGCTGACATTTGCGACAAGTTTATCCAGGTTTTAGTTAGCAAGTCTGCATTGCTGGAATGGCCATTGTACGCAAACTCGAAAAAACTACAACAATTATTTGTTCATTTTTTTGTTCGTTAAAGTTCATTTGAACATTTTGACTTCATGCCCGTCGCACTCGATTTACGGTGCCGTATTGTCTCGATTTGTGGACAAGGAGTCGGTTCGAAGCTGAACTTTCTAGTATTAAAAACCACTACAATGAACAAGAATGAAAATATTTTCAACACCAACGTCGCAACGCAGGTATGATTGCGAACCAGTGAAAATCCGTTCATTTCTGTTCATAAGAAAGCCATGACGCCACGCCACCGCCGATTGCTGGACCATATCCGGGCCCACGGGGACACCTCCGTCGAGGAGCTCGCGAAACTGTTGGGAGTGACCACGCAGACCATCCGCCGCGACATACGGGAATTGGAAGATGCCCGGCTGCTGGCGCGCTATCACGGCGGGGTGGGGATTCCGTCCACGGTCGAAAACATCGATTACGACCGCCGCCGGGTGATGGACACGGATGCCAAGCGCCGCATCGGCCAGATGGCGGCGGCGCAGGTGGAACCAGGGCGTTCGCTGATCATCAACATCGGCACCACCACCGAGGAAGTGGCCAAGGCACTGCAGCAGCACAAGGGCATACGGGTGGTGACGAACAACCTCAATGTGGCATCTCTGTTGTCAGGCAGCGGCGAGGTGGAGGTGATCGTGGCCGGTGGACTGGTGCGCAAGCGCGACCGGGGCATCGTGGGCGAGGCCACCATCGATTTCATGCGCCAGTTCAAAGTCGATATCGGGATCATCGGCGTATCCGGCATCGAGAACGACGGCACGCTGCTCGATTACGATTACCGCGAAGTGCGCGTGACGCAGGCCATCATCGAGCAGTCGCGCGAAGTATGGCTGGTGGCCGATCACACCAAATTCGGCCGCCATGCGCTGGTACGGCTGGGGAATATCGCGCAGATCGACAAGTTCATCACCGATCTGCCCGTGCCGCCGGAGGCGCTGGCCGCGTTCGATGCGGCCGGTGTGGAGGTGCTGGTGGCGCCCGCTGAGTAAGGCCAATCAGGCGAAGCTTAGTGCTTGCCGCCGGATTTGTTGCGCAGTTGACGCAGGTAGTTGGGCAGATCCCCGAGCCGCATCCCTTCCGGAATATGGCGGTGGTGTTTGGCCTGGGCCACGCGCTGCGCGCGGTAGATGCCGGTGTGGCCGGAGAACAGATAGCTGACTGCGCACGCGAGGCCGGCATACGGCGCGATGTCAGCGCCAAACAATTCAATGGCCATGACGGTGGATGCGATCGGGGTATTGGCCGCACCGGCGAATACGGCGACGAAACCGATCGCCGCCAGCGTAGCGAACGGCATGTGCAGCAACGGCGCCAGGGCATTGCCCAGCGTGGCGCCGATGTAGAACAGGGGTGTCACTTCGCCACCCTTGAAGCCGGTGCCAAGCGAGCCGACGGTGAAGGCGAGCTTGCCAAGGAAGTCCGTTGCCGGCAACTGGTGGGCGAACGATTCGACGATGGTGGGAATGCCCAGGCCAATGTAGCGCTGGGTGCCGAGCGCCCAGACGGCCGTGGCGACCACTGTGCCGCCGATCAGGGGCCGCAGCGGTGCATAGGCGATCCGCTGCTTCATGAAATCGGACAGGCCGTGGGTCGCGTTCGCGAACAACATGCCGGCCAAGCCGAACAACATGCCGGCGGCCAGCGTGGCTGCCAGCGTCCACAGCGTGATGTGCGGGATCGCCCCGGCCAGGTAGTGCGTATGGTGGATGCCCCACGCCAGTCCCACCTGGTCGGCGACGATGGCCGCCAGCATGCAGGGCATGATCGCGTCGTAGCGCATGCGGCCGATGGCCAGCACTTCCAGCCCGAAGATGGCGCCGGCCAGCGGCGTGCCGAACACGGACGCGAAACCGGCGCTGATGCCTGCCATGATCAGCAGCCGCCGGTGCGACGGGGCCATGCGGAACACGTGGGTCAGCTGGTCGGCCAGCGCGCCGCCCATCTGCACCGCCGTCCCTTCGCGGCCCACCGAGGCGCCGAACAAGTGGGAGATGATGGTGCCGCCCAAGACCAGCGGCGCCATGCGCAGCGGGATGACTTTTTTCGGATCGTGGATCTCGTCGATGAGCAGGTTGTTGCCCGCCTCGACGGACTTGCCCAGCCGCAGATAGATCCAGCCCACGGCAAAACCGGCCAGCGGCAGCAGCCAGATGATCGCGCCGTGCGCTTCGCGCCACGCGGTCACGACATCGAGTGAAAACAGGAAGGCTGCGGAGGCACTGCCCGCGAGGATGGCGACGATGACCGCAAGCGCGGCCCATTTGGCCATGTAGGGCAGTAAGTCGATGGGTTCGGGATGTTTTGCGTTTTTCATAAGACCCTGGCAAGGCCGGTCGATGATAGCAAGTTTCACCACATGACACAATTATTTGGCCGCAGTATGCCCCTGGGTGCCCCTCCGGCGCGCGCGGCACCGGCGTCAGGTCAGGTCCGCCGCCGTTTCCGCCCCGTGAGAGGCGACTGATGGTAAAATGCCCGGTTATCCAAATTCATCGCTTTAAGGGCATCCCTCGTGTTATCGACAGCAAACATTACCATGCAGTTCGGCGCCAAGCCGTTGTTTGAAAATATCTCCGTCAAATTCGGCGATGGCAATCGCTACGGCCTGATCGGCGCGAACGGCTGCGGCAAGTCCACGTTCATGAAGATCCTGGGCGGCGACCTGGAGCCGTCGGCCGGTAACGTGATGCTGGACGTGAACGAGCGCCTCGGTAAGCTGCGCCAGGACCAGTTCGCGTACGAGGAAATGCGCGTGCTCGACGTGGTCATGATGGGCCACACCGAGATGTGGGCCGCCATGCAGCAGCGCGACGCCATCTACGCCAATCCGGAAGCGACCGACGACGACTATATGCACGCGGCCGAACTGGAAGGCAAAGTGGCCGAGTACGACGGCTACACGGCCGAAGCGCGCGCCGGCGAACTGCTGCTGGGCGCGGGCGTGGAAATCGAACTGCACCAGGGCCCCATGAGCGCCGTGGCGCCGGGCTGGAAGCTGCGCGTGCTGCTGGCGCAAGCCCTGTTCTCGAATCCGGACATCCTGCTGCTCGACGAACCGACCAACAACCTGGACATCAACACCATCCGCTGGCTGGAAGATGTGCTCAACGAGCGCAACTCCACCATGATCATCATTTCCCACGATCGCCACTTCCTGAACCAGGTCTGCACCCACGTGGCCGACATGGACTACGGCACGCTGAAGATCTACCCCGGCAACTACGATGACTACATGCTGGCCTCAACCCAGGCCCGCAACCAGCAACTGGCCAACAACGCCAAGGCCAAAGAGAAGGTCGCCGAGCTGCAGGACTTCGTGCGCCGCTTCGCCGCCAACAAATCCAAGGCCCGCCAGGCGACGTCGCGCGCCAAGCAGATCGAGAAGATCAAGGTCGACGACATCAAGCCATCGTCGCGCGCCTATCCGTTCGTGCGCTTTGAAGGCGAGAAGAAGCTGCACCGCCTGGCCGTGGAAGTGGAAGGCATCTCGAAGGCCTACGACCGCCAGCTGTTCAAGAACTTCAGCATCATGGTGGAAGCCGGTGAGCGCATTGCCATCATCGGCGCCAACGGCGCCGGTAAAACCACCATGCTGCGCTGCATCGCTGGCGAGATCGCCCACCTGCAGCCGGACACGGGCCGCGTGAAGTGGGCCGAAAACGCTAACGTCGGCTACATGCCGCAGGACCCGACCGAGGACTTCGCGACCGACAAGACCCTGACCGACTGGATGGGCCAGTGGACCAAGGAAGGCGACGACGACCAGGCCGTGCGCTCCATCCTGGGCCGTTTGCTGTTCGGTGGCGACGAGGTCAAGAAGTCGGTGCGCGTGCTGTCCGGTGGCGAGAAGGGCCGCATGATGTACGGTAAGCTGATGCTGGGCCGTCACAACGTGCTGCTGCTGGACGAACCGACCAACCACATGGACATGGAATCGATCGAATCGCTTAACGTGGCGCTTGATAAATACGCCGGCACCCTGATCTTCGTGTCCCACGACCGTGAATTCGTGTCGTCGCTGGCCAACCGCATCATCGAGATCAAGGAAAACGAGGTGGTCGATTTCCATGGCAACTACGAGGACTACCTGACCAGCCAGGGCATCGCTTAATTCCCCCGGGGCGCCTATCCCCCTTGCGGCGGGATGGCGCCCTGCACGACGCGCCGCGATATGCGATAGTGTCGTTTCACGCTTTACGTCATCGCTTTACGTCAAGTTTCTCGTTACCGAACACCATGCAAACTTTAGCTATCAAGTCAGTCGAGTATGAACATCCCCAGGATGGCGGCAGCTGCACCGCGCGCGCCTGGGCCCGCACCCCGGCCACGCCCACTGCGGCCGAGCGCACGGAGCTGCGCGAGCGCATCAAGCGCCTGCTGAAGGAGCGCGAAGCCGTGCTGGTGGCCCACTACTACGTGGACGCCGACCTGCAGGACCTGGCCGAGGAAACCGGCGGCTGCGTCTCCGATTCGCTGGAAATGGCCCGCTTCGGCCGCGACCATCCGGCCAAGACCCTGGTGGTGGCCGGCGTGCGCTTCATGGGCGAGACGGCCAAGATCCTGAGCCCGGAAAAACGCATCCTGATGCCGGACCTGGACGCCACCTGCTCGCTGGACCTGGGCTGCCCGGCCGACGAGTTCACGGCGTTCTGCGATGCCCATCCGGACCGCACCGTCGTCGTCTACGCCAACACCAGCGCCGCCGTGAAGGCGCGCGCGGACTGGATGGTGACGTCCTCGATCGGCCTGGACATCGTGGCCCACCTGCACGCGCAGGGCAAGAAGATCCTGTGGGCGCCGGACAAGCACCTCGGTTCCTACATCCAGAAGCAGACCGGCGCCGACATGCTGCTGTGGCAGGGCTCCTGCCTGGTGCACGACGAATTCAAGGGCATCGAACTGGATCTGCTCAAAGCCGAGCACCCGAACGCCAAGGTGCTGGTGCACCCCGAGTCGCCCGCCAACGTGGTGGCGTTGGCCGATGTGGTTGGTTCTACCTCGCAGATGATCCAGGCCGCCGTCGAATCGGATTGCGACACCTTCATCGTCGCCACCGACAACGGCATCCTGCACAAGATGCGCGCCGCCGCGCCGGGCAAAACCTTCATCGAAGCCCCAACGGCCGGCAACAGCGCCACCTGCAAGAGCTGCGCCCACTGCCCGTGGATGGCCATGAACGGCCTGCAGAACCTGGCCGATGTGCTGGAGAACATGGGCAATGAAATTCACGTCGACCCGGCCGTGGGCCAGGCCGCCGTCAAGTCGATCAACCGCATGCTCGATTTCGCCGCGGCGAAAAAGGCCAAGGTCCAGCCGAGCGCCGACCTGGCCAAGGAAGCTGCACTGTTTTCCGGAGTCGGTCCCGCATGAGTACCCTGGTCAATCGTTTTGCCCCGTTCGACGCGCCGCTCAAGGCGGCATTTGAAGCCAACCTGCTGGCCGCGCTGCTGGAAGACGTCGGCACCGGCGACCTGACGGGCGAGCTGGTGCCCGCCGGTGGCCGCGCCACCGCGCGCGTGATCGTGCGCGAAAACGCCGTGCTATGCGGCGCGCCCTGGTTCGAAGGCATCATGAACTGCCTCGATTCGAGCATCGAGATCGACTGGCAATACGCCGAAGGCGACCTGATGACGGCCGACAGCCTGGTGTGCACCATCCAGGGCCCGGCCCGCGCCTTGCTGACGGCTGAACGCAGTGCGCTCAACTTCCTGCAACTGCTGTCGGGCGTGGCGACGGTCACGCGCCGCTACGTGGACGTGGTGGAGGGCACTTCGGCCGCCATCCTCGATACCCGCAAGACCTTGCCCGGCCTGCGCCTGGCGCAAAAATATGCGGTGCGCGTGGGAGGTGGCAAGAACCAACGCCTGGCGCTGTACGACGGCATCCTGATCAAGGAAAACCACATCGCGGCGGCCGGCGGCATCACCGCCGCCATCGCCGCCGCCATGCGGCTGGAGAAGGGCGTGTCGATCCAGGTGGAAGTGGAAAGCCTGGACGAACTGGAAGAAGCGCTGACGGCCGGCGCCACCTCCATCCTGCTCGATAACTTCAGCCTGGAGATGATGCGCGAAGCCGTGGGCCGCAATGCGGGCCGCGCGCTGCTGGAAGCTTCCGGCGGCATCAACTTCGACACCGTGCGCGCTATCGCCGAAACGGGCGTGGACCGCATCTCTATCGGCAGCTTGACCAAGGACGTGCGCGCCACCGATTATTCGATGCGCATCGTCGGCTGATACGCTATACATCGCCGCCGATTCAGCCTGTCATTCAGGCGGCGATTTCCTTCCGCATGCGCGCCAGCGGCACTTGCACGCCGCCTGGCAGCGCCAGTTCTATCCTCTCCAGCGTCGCAAAACCCTCCGCCTCGTAGAGCGGCACGCCCGGCATGGTGGCGGCCAGTTCCAGCGCCCGGAAACCGCCGGCCACCGCTTGTGCCGTACAGTGGCGCAGCAGCAGGCGGCCCAAGCCCTGGCGCGCCGCGTCCGGCGACACGAAGAAGGCGCGGATGCGGGCCGGCTCCGTGGCCGGATCGAGCAGGGGATCAGGGCCGCTCTTGGCGCGGTCGGCGCCGAACAGCGTGCTGCGCTTGCTCCAGCCGCCGCACGCCAGCGGCACGCCATCCCGTTCGATCAGGAAGTAGGTCTGGTCGGCCACCAATTGCGTGTCGACGCCGAACACGTGCCGAGTGACGGCTTGCGCCTGTTCCGGCGAGTAGAAGCCGGCGCTCAGTTCGATGCCGGAACGGGCGATCAGCGCTTCCATGGCGGGAATGTCGGACGGCTGCGCGGCGCGCAGATGGTATTGGCTTGCGGTTTCGGTCGATGAATGCATGCGGGTGCGAATAAAAATGGCTGGAGTGGCGAAGGCGGGTGGAACGCAGCGCCGGGAATGTTATATATTGTACAGTTCGACGCCCCTGTGCCAACCGGGTGTCCACGCTACCATTCATGAGGAGGAATACGATGTCCATCGCTAGTACCGGCGCCACGCCATATTACGCCGTGATCTTCACGTCCATCCGGACCAGTGGCGATGGCGGCTACGGCGACATGGCCGATGCGATGCTGGAAGCCGCTGCGAAACAGCCTGGCTTCCTCGGCGTGGAGTCGGCGCGTGAAGGATTGGGCATCACGGTGTCGTACTGGGAAAGCCTGGAAGCAATCGCCGCCTGGAAACGCGATGCGGAGCACCTGACGGCGCAAAAGCTTGGGCGCGAACAGTGGTACGAGTGTTACAAGACCCGCATCTGCAAGGTGGAACGCGACTACGATTTTTCGCGGCTATGATTCCCGCTGCGGCGCGTTTGCCTGGGGCGAGGTAAGCAATGCGGAAGGCATGGACGACACGGGACATACGCCGGATCGCATTACTGGTGCTGGCGCCATGGTCGCTGTGCGCCGCCGCCCCGGCCTGGGCGCGCGAATGGCTGGTGGCCGGCGCCCATTTCGAACGCGTGTTCGAGCGCACGGCCGACGGCGAGTTTGACGGGCTGGGACCCGCCATCGTGCGGCGGGTGGCGCAGCAGATGAACGATACCGTGCGGTTCGAACTGTATCCGTGGCCGCGCGCCCAGGCATTGGTCGCGCAGGGCAAGGTGGACCTGCTCGTGGGCCCCTACAAATCACCGGCACGGTTGGGGCAGATGGCCTTTTCCCAATTGCCGTTTTATCGTGACCAGATGGTGTTCTACGCGCGCCCGGACGCGCACATCGCGTGGACTGGCGACTACGGCAAGCTGGCCGATCGCCGCATCGTGATCCTCAATGGTTGGGTTTATGGCGCGGCCTTCACCCAGGCCAGTACGGGACTACACACGAGCGTGGCCAATACAGTGGAAAGCGGCTTGCTGATGGTGGCGCACCAGCACGTGGATTTATTCGCGACCAATGTGCGCAACACGGAGCCGGTGCTGGCCCGTCTCCACTTGACTGGCATGGTGACGCCCCTGCCGCAAGCGCTCGACCAGCAGGACGGCTATTTCGCGTTTCCCCATGACTCCGAACACGATGCGCTCCGCGCCTGTTTCGACGCGGCGTTCAGGCTGCTGGTCGAGCGCGGCGAATTGAAGCGGCTCGGCCAGCAGTTCCGGGTGCAGGTGCCGTGAGCGTCAGCCCTGGCGGCGCGATGGCGTGAGGACGCTGGGCAGCGCCTTCGGCAGCGTCTCGGGATAGTCGCGGCTGAAGTGCAGGCCGCGGCTCTCGTGCCGCTGCAGCGCGCTGTTGACGATCAGCGAGGCCACATCGACCAGGTTACGCAGCTCCAGCAAGTCGTGCGTGATGCGGAAGTTGCGGTAGTACTCGTCGATTTCTTCCTTCAGCAGCGCGATGCGGTGCTGGGCCCGTTCCAGGCGCTTGGTGGTGCGCACAATGCCCACGTAGTTCCACATGAAGCGGCGCAGCTCGTCCCAGTTGTGGGCGATCACCACTTCCTCGTCGGCGTCGGTGACCCGGCTTTCATCCCAGTCCGGCAGGTAAGGAATCTCGTCCTTTTCCTTGGCGGCGATGTCGGTCGCGCAGGCGCGGCCGATCACCAGGCATTCGAGCAGCGAATTGCTGGCCAGGCGGTTGGCGCCGTGCAGGCCGGTGCAGGCCGTCTCGCCCACCGCGTACAGGCCGGGCAGGTCGGTGCGGCCGGACAGATCGGTCACCACGCCGCCGCAGGTGTAGTGGGCGGCTGGCACGATGGGAATCGGCTGCTTGGTGATGTCGATGCCCAGTTCCAGGCAGCGCGCGTAAATGGTGGGGAAGTGCTCGATCAGGAATTCAGCGGGCTTGTGGCTGATATCGAGGTGCACATAATCGAGGCCGCGCTTCTTGATTTCGAAGTCGATGGCGCGCGCCACCACGTCGCGCGGCGCCAGTTCGGCGCGCTCGTCGTGGGCCAGCATGAAGCGGCTGCCAGCCGCCGCGCCGGCCTCGGGCGGCAGTTTCAGCAGGCCGCCTTCGCCGCGGATCGCTTCCGTGATCAGGAAGGACTTGGCGTAAGGGTGGTACAAACAGGTCGGGTGGAACTGGATGAATTCCATGTTCGACACGCGGCAACCGGCGCGCCACGCCATGGCGATGCCGTCGCCGCTGGCCGTGTCCGGATTGGTGGTGTACAGGTAGACCTTGCCGGCGCCGCCCGTGGCCAGCACCGTGTGCTCGGCCGCGAAGGTGTGGACCTGGCCGGTCTGTTCGTCCTGGACGTACAGGCCGTGGCACTTGGGCTGGGCATTGCCTTTCTTGGCCGGATGCAACTTGTCGGAGGTGATCAGGTCGATCGCGCAATGGTGCTCGAACAGGGTGATGTTCGGATGGGCGCGCACTTTCTCTTCCAGCGTCACCTGCACGGCGTGGCCGGTGGCGTCGGCCGCGTGGATGATGCGGCGCTGGCTGTGGCCGCCTTCGCGGGTCAGGTGAAAGCCCAGTTCAGCCGATTCGTCGCGCGTGAACGGCACGCCTTGCTCGATCAGCCATTCGATCGCTTCCCGGCCATGCTCGACGATGAAGCGGGTGGCGCCTTCGTCGCACAGGCCGCCGCCGGCGACCAGGGTATCGTTGATATGTTCTGCGTGGCTGTCGCCCGAATCGAGCACGGCGGCGATGCCGCCCTGGGCCCAGTTACTGGCGCCGTCCTGCAGCGCGCGTTTGGAAATGATCGCGACCGTGCGCGTTTCGGCCAGGTGCAGGGCGACCGACAAGCCGGCCAATCCGCTGCCGACAATAGCAACATCAAATTTCATGGTGAAGTCTGTTTCCGGTGAAGACCTCTACTATAGACCATTTGGCCCCCGGACGTCAGCCAGCCGGCCTGAGGCGAGGAAATTCGCCGCCGCGCTAGCCCGGCCTTGTGGCGCCTCAACATGGCCGCCGCACAGTGCGCCATGATGAAAGCTCCCCCGCTTGCTGGGAGGGCAGGAGGTCGTCGTGATCAGGATTTTCCACCATTACGTGTCGAAAATGGGCTTCATGCTGTTGATGATGGAGCTGGTGATATTGTTGGCCGTCGCGGCGGCGCCGTCGGCCGCGTGGCTGGGCTGGCGTCACCACGACGCGCCTTATCTGTCGGCGCTGGCCTACGCCCTGGTGCTGGTGTTCAGTATGAGCACGCTGGGCATGTACCAGAACAATTCCCGGGAAGATATCAAACATACGCTGTTGCGCATCCTGCCTTCGTTCGCGCTGGGATTCGGCCTGCTGAGCATGCCCATCGGCGCCTCGCCAGCCAACACGTTCGGACCATCGGCATTTGTTGTATTTTTGCTCGGCGCGGTGGCCGTGCTGGTGACCCGGCTGGCCGTGCTGGCTTCGACGCGCTCCCGTATGCTGGTCGAAAAGGTGATCCTGATCGGTGACGGCGCCACGGCCAGCGAATGCCTGGCGCTGGCGGCCGGACGCGCCGGCCTGCACCGGTTCGAAGTGGTCGGTTGCGTGCCGGTCGCGGGCGAGGTCTCGCGCGTGGCGGCCCAGGCGGTGCTGCCGGCCGACCAGTCGCTGCTGGCCCTGGCCCGGCGCCATGGGGCGACGGAAATCATCGTCACGGTCGGCGACCGCCGCAATGGCGCGTTCCCCGTGCGCCAGTTGCTCGAATGTGCGCTGGGCGGCTTGCGCATCACGGACGCGGCTACGTTCTTCGAGCGCGAGGCGTGCCAGATCCGCATCGATTCCTTGCAGCCCAGTTTCCTGATATTTGGCGGCGGCTTCGACCAGAGTTTCCTGCGCGCGACCGTCAAGCGCGCCTTTGACCTGTCGGCCAGCGGCGCTATCTGCCTCGTCACCATGCCGCTGATGCTGCTGACCGCCTTGCTGATCATGGCCGAGGATGGCGGGCCGGTGTTCTACCAGCAGCAACGGGTGGGCAAGGACGGGCGCAATTTCAATGTGCTCAAGTTCCGCAGCATGCGCATGGATGCCGAGCGCGACGGCCAGCCGCGCTGGGCCACCACCGACGATCCGCGTGTGACGCGCGTGGGCCACTGGATACGCAAGCTGCGGATCGACGAGCTGCCGCAGATGCTCAATGTGTTCAAGGGTGAGATGAGCTTCGTGGGACCCCGGCCCGAGCGTGGCTATTTCGTGGACCAGCTTTGCGGCCAGGTGGCGTACTACAACCTGCGCCACAGTATCAAGCCCGGCATCACGGGCCTGGCCCAGGTGCGCTACCGCTACGGCGCTTCCGTCGATGACGCGGTCCAGAACGTGCTGGGGCTGACCTTCAAAGAGAATTGCCCCGACCTGCGCAACTCCAAGGTGGTGGACCTGATCCGCGAACTGGAGTCGTATGGCCTGCGCGTGCATGTGCACGATCCCGTGGCGGACCCGGAGGAGGCCATGCACGAGTATGGCCTGCAACTGGAAAGCTGGGAACAATTACCGCGTGCCGACGCCCTGATCAGCGCCGTGGGCCACCGCGAATTGCTGGCCCGGCCGCTGGCCCACTACCAGGACAAGGTGATCGAGGCGGGGTGCTTCATCGATATCAAAGCCCACTTCGACCAGCGCAGCCTGCGCGACAGCGGCCTGAACGTATGGAGACTGTGAACCCCGGCGGCGAAGACGGCCTGCCCGAATCGGCCTATCAGCTCGCCCGGGAGCGGCTGGAATGCCAGCGCCACCATTGGCTGATCACGGGCGTGGCCGGCTTCATCGGCTCGCACCTGCTGGAAGCGTTACTGGAACTGGGCCAGCAGGTGACGGGCATGGACAACTTCCTGACCGGCCATGGCCACAACCTGGAGCAGGTGCGCGACCATGTGGGCGCCAGCGCCTGGCAACGCTTCCGTTTCCTGCAAGCCGATATCCGCGACGCGGCCGCCTGCCGCAACGCCTGCGCCGATGTCGATTTCGTGCTGCACCAGGCAGCGCTCGGGTCGGTGCAACGGTCAATCGAACAGCCGCAGCTGTGCAACGATATCAACGTGGGTGGTTTTCTCCAGGTGCTCACTGCGGCCCGCGAGGCGCGCGTGCGGCGCGTGGTCTATGCGGCCTCCAGCGCCACCTATGGTGACCATCCCGGCCTGCCCAAGGTCGAACACGCGATCGGCCATCCGCTCTCGCCCTATGCGGTGAGCAAATACGTCAACGAGCTGTATGCGGACGTGTGCGCTCGCTGCTACGGCCAGGAAGCCATCGGGCTACGCTATTTCAACGTCTACGGCCCGCGCCAGGACCCGGCCGGCGCCTACGCGGCCGTGATCCCCCAATGGATCGCGGCCATGCTCGCTTGCCGGCCCGTGTTCATCAACGGCGACGGCGAGACCAGCCGCGACTTCTGTTATGTGGGTAATGTGGTACAGGCCAACTTGCTGGCGGCCCTGACGCAGCGGGCCGATGCCGTCAATCAGGTGTACAACGTGGCGGTCAGCGCCCGAACCAGCCTGAATGCATTGCACGGTCTGCTCGCCGAACTGCTGGCTGAACGCCGGCCCGACTTGCCGCGCCTGGCGCCGCAGTATCTACCGTTTCGTCCCGGCGATGTGCGGCACTCCCACGCCGACATCGGGAAGGCTGCCAGCCTGCTCGGGTATGTTCCCACCCACGACTTGCGACGGGGCCTGCGGCTCGCCTTGCGCTGGTACTTGCGCCAGTAAGCGGCGCCAGCGCGGCGCTGCTGGCCATGTCGGGCTCAAGATGGCGCGCCCTCACCGGCTATGGTGCGCGGCATGCCACGCATATCGACGGTATGCAAGACCACGGGCCGGCGCCAGACCCTGGCCAGGTAGCGCATGACCTGTAACGCCTGCGGCACGTCCAGGCCGCGCCCATCGCGCTGCGCGTCATGCGTGAGCTCCAGTTTGCCATCGTCGTGCAGGCGGGTGATGCTAACGCTGGGCGCACCGTAGTTGTATTTAGGCGCCAGGATCGCTTCGTGGATCACATGCAGCTCGCGGCTCACCATGCGGGTCGCGCCATCCGGGCTGGTTTCGTGCACAAACAATTCCAGCTGATCGGCAAGGGCCCGGTCAAGGTGATTGCGGATAAAGCCGCTATCGTCCTCCTCGGCGCAAACGCGGCGGGCCGCCTCCAGGCCGTCGCGCGCCACGATGTGCTCCCACATCGCAAAGCCGAGATGGTAAGGATTGATGGACAAGGCCAGCCCCGCCGCGTCCACGTGCGGACGCACCACGTCCGAGTGGGACTTGATCGCTTGCAGGTAGCAGGACGGCGGCAGGAAGCCCGCCTCGCGCAGCAGGCGCGCATGCCAGTACGACGCCCAGCCTTCGTTCATGATCTGGCAAGCGTGGACCGGGTAAAAGTAGTATGCCTCCTCGCGTACAGCCAGGAAAACATCGCGTTCCCACGCCTCCAGTGCGGGCGCGTGGCGCGCGATAAACCATAGCAGGTCGGCTTCGGGATAGGGCGGCAGCACGGATGGCCGCTGCGGGTCGGCCAACGCTGGTGCCCTGTGGGCCGACGTGGGCGCGTGGCCCCAGCACGGGGCGGCGCCCGGCGGCGCGTGGGCCGCAGTGGTAGCCGGTCCATCATCGGCGCGGTGCAACGGCGCGTGCACGTCGATGTGGGCTTCCAACGCCAGCGCCGCGTCGAGCACGGCCTCGACACGCTGCTGTCCGAAACGCGCGACTGCCGCTTCCACGCGCCGTGCCCGGCCTGCGCTGCGCTCCAGCACTTGCGGGCCGGTCATGGCCATGACATGCCGGAATAGGGCGTTGCGTTTGATGAAATCTGCATGGCCCAGGACGTGGGCCGTCACCAAGGCATTTTGCGCCGCGCTATTACTGTCGGACAGGTAGGCCTGGCACGGGTCGCCGGGAAACATCAGCTCGAACACATGGGCGTGGCCGATGTGATGGTGCACCAGTTGGTGCAGGTAGCGCACGCCGAACGACCAATGCGGCATCCGGACCGGCAAGCCGTAGGCCGCGATTTCAAGCATGAAGTCGGCCGGGACGACGGTATACGCGACGGGCAGACAGTCCAGTCCCAGATCCTGGGCCAGCTTTTCAAGGTGTCGCCGCCAGCGGGCGGGCAGGGCGGGACTCACATCGCCACTCCCGCCGGCGGACGCGCCATGAAGAAGCTGCGCAGCGCCGGCCAGACATCATCGGGGCTGGCCAGCCGGGCGCAGCCAATCGGCCGCCCCAAGCGCGCCTGCTCTGCACACAAGCGCGTCATTTCGGAGGCGGCGGCCCGTGGCAGGCCGGGTAGTGTTTCCACATACCCCAGGAAATTCAGGCGAGTGCACAAGACGCTCAGCAACTGGCCGGCTCGCACCCGGTCCTCGCTGAAGTTCTCGCCATCGGACGCATAGTACAGGTAGCAATTGGGACCGCTGTCGCGGTAGGGGCGGTTGCCACGGTAGTGGGTGTCCGTGCATGCCAGCGCCAGCTCGAAGGCGGTGGAGGCGACCGTGCCACCTTCGCCACTGACCTGGAAGAAATCACGCTCAGCGAACTCCCACGCGTGCGTGGTATGGGCAATGAAGCGGATCGCGACCTGCCGGTATTGCCGCCTTAAGCCCCGCAAGGCCAGGAAAAAGAAGGTCTTGGCCAGCCGCCGTTCCGCGCCCGTCATGCTGGCCGACGCATCCAGGACGAAGAACACGGCGGCCGCGTCGGCCAGCCGTGGCCGCCTGGCAAGCTGGCGGAACCGCAAGTCCTCGTTGGTGAACGCTGGTCCACCAGGCTGCACCGCGCGCCGTTTGACGGCTTGCGCGAGCGTGCGGCGGCGATCGAGCCGGGAGCGGGCGCCACGCTGGTTCCAGCCGTCCCGTTCCAGCGCGGCATGGGTGAGCAAGGCCTCATGGCAGGCCTGCAAGTCGGGCAGCTGGAACGCTTCCCATAACCAGTCGATGACGTCGTCCATGGCGATGTCGAGCTGTGCATGGATGGCGCCATCGCCGCTGCCGCCGTCGGCCGCCACACCGTCGTTCGTGCCGGCTTCCCTCAGCAGCTCGCCAGGCTGGCCCGGTCCGTGGCCCGCGCCGGTTTGCCACGGACCTTGCGCCAGCCGCAAGCGCGCCAATTCCAGCTGCGACGTGGACACCCGCCAGGCGCGCGGCGCGTCCGACGTGATGGCGTCGGCAACGGCAGCCAGGTCGGGCAACTGGCTGCTGACGGCTTCGCGCAGCTTCTCATTGTGTCGCAACCAGTCGCGCGCGCCGCGGGCAAAAAGGCCATACCAGCCTCGAGCGTCCGCCTGTGCCATCGCCAGTCTCCTGTCATTCCTGCGCCAGCACGGTGGTCACGTAGCTGAGTGCTGCGCGGGCACTGTGGCTGTCGTAGCCATAGTCTGCCACCATGCGTTCCTCCACAGCCGCAATGCGGGCGCGCTGCTCGTCATCGGGGCGCCGGGCCGAGCTGACCAGGCGCAGTACGTCGCGGCGTTGCTCGAACAGCAATTGCTGCATCGCCTCGCGCAGCGGGGCGTGGCTGGCCAGGCAAAACCGTTCACCGCGCTTGTAGGCACCCATGGCCTTGCGTACCACTTCCTGCCGGAACGATTGTTTTCCCGCATCGGATACATGGATCTTTTCCTCCACCGAACGTAAAAAGCGTTCATCAGGACGCCGCGCTTCGCCGGTGATGGGGTCGCCGACCTGGCGGTTGTCGAGCATCGCTTCAACCTCGTCGAGATACTTGGCCAGCAGCGCCTCCGCTTCTTGCTCGAACGACACGAACAGGGCCTTATGGACGTCTTCCCTGACCCAGCGGTTGTAGAACTCCTTGCGGCTCAGGATGAGGAAGTCGATCCACTTGTGTTGGCGGCGCGGCTCCAGCCTGGCGTCATGCTCAATCGCGTCCTTGAGCGCCAGCAGCACCTCCATGGTGGACAAGCTCCGCCCACCAGACTGGATGATGGCGTTCGACAAGGCGTTGACGACGAAGCGCGGCGAGACGCCGGCCAAGCCCTCGTCCGGCAGCCGCTCGACCTGGCGCGGCTGTCCGCCCTCGGTGCCGGCGGCGCCCTCCGGCCCGTCGCCGGCATGCCAGCGCACTTTCGCCACCAGTTCCGGATCGCGCTCGTCGCCGCCCTGCAAGCGGGTCAGAATGGCGAACACGGCGGCAGCGCGCAGGGCGTGCGGATCGAGATGGACGTCGCGGAACGCCGGCGCCGCCGCCAGGATCAGCTTGTGATAAATGCGCGCCTCGTCGCGATAGTTGAGCGTATATGGCACTTGCACAATCACCATCCGGTCCAGCAGCGCCTCGTTTTCGCTCTCCTGCAGAAAGGTGCGGAACTCGGCCAGGTTGGTATGGGCCAGGATCACTTCATCCAGATGGATCAGCGGAAAGCGGGCCACCTTGGCATTGTGTTCCTGCGTCAGCGTGAGCAGCAGGTAGAGGAATTCGCGCTTGACCTTGAGGATCTCGATCATTTCCAGCACGCCCCGGCTGGCCGCGTAGAGCGCGCCCGACCACGACCACGCGCGCGGGTCGCCCTCGTCGCCATAGACGGCCACTTTGGCCAGGTCCACCGAGCCGACCAGGTCGGCCAGGTCGGCCGTGCTGGGATCGTGGGGCGCGTAGGTGCCCACCGCGCAGCAGCCGGCTTCCGAGATGAAGATGCGCTCGACGGGCATGCGCAGGAAGTCCCCGTCATGGTCAAGCGCAAGGCGGCTGCGGCAGTGGGGGCACAACTCTCCCGTCACGACGGCGCCGTACTGCTCCCGCAAGCCATCGCGCAAGCCGTGTGGCACCAGATGCAATGGCGATTCGTGCACGGGGCAACCCGCGATCGCGTACACGGCGCCCGCGTCCGTGTTGCTGTACGCTTCCAGTCCGCGCTTGAGGCGGATAACGAGCGTCGATTTACCGCCCGACGGTGGTCCCAGTAGCAGCAACAGCCGTCGTCCCACCTCCGATCCCGCCGCGGCCGCCTTGAAGTAGTCGGCCACCCGCCCTATCGCCTCGTCGATGCCATATAGTTCATCGGCCCACAGGCGGCAGCGCGGCCGCCCCGGCACGCCATCGAGGCCGCACCAGCACAGCATGTCCCAGACGTACTGGTGCGCAGTGCGCGACACGCTCGCGGCGCCATGCGGCATGATCTGCGCCATGAACTGTCCGAACGAGCCGGACCAATGATCCGTCGCGTACGCCGCGGCGTGCGCGCGCAGGCTGTCCAGGTAGCGTGCCCGCCCGTCGAGCGGGGCCGCCAGAAGCTTGTCATCATTGATCGCGTCGTCCATTGCCGCCCATCCTCCGTACCCAGTCTGACGGCCGGAGTTGGCTTGCCCCGGCACGTTGCAGTATCGGACGATGGCAAGGCGGGGGCATGACACTGATCAATCGCGTGCCGGGATATATTGACGGGGAGTTGACTCTAACGGTTCCCTAACCGGCCCATTTATGCCGTACAGCTATTGGTCGGGAACGGCCCGGTCCCACGGTGGCGTCCCCTGGAAGTGCTGTGCCAGGAAGTCGATCAGCACGCGCACCTTGGCGCTCAGGTGGCGCCGGCTGGGATAGACAGCCAGGATGTCGATATCGGGCACGCGGTACTCGGGCAGCACGGCTTGCAAGCGGCCGGCGCGCACATCGGCACCGACCAGGAACGTGGGCTGGCAGATGATGCCCATGCCGCCAAGCGCGGCCGCGCGGGCCGTATCGCCGTTATTGGTGTGCATGATGCAGCGCACCTTGACCGTCTGCTGGTCGCCGGCCGCATCCAGCAATTGCCATTGATCGGCCATGGCCGCGTAGCTGTAGCCTATGCATTGGTGCTGTTGCAGCTCGGCCGGGGTGGCCGGCGCGCCATACTGGCGCAGGTAGGCGGGCGAGGCGCACAGGATGTTGCGCGAGGTGGCCAGCTTGCGCGCCACGTGCGTGCCCGATCCCGCGCCGGAGATGCGGATCGCCAGGTCATAGCCTTCATCGACAATGTCGACCACGCGGTCGATCAGCGCCACTTCCAGCTGGACATCGGGATATTGCTGATGAAAACGGGGCCACAGCGGCGCCAGCTGCAGTACGCCGAAGCTGAGCGGTGCATTGATGCGCAGCAATCCATGCGGGCGCAGCGTGGCCGCCGACACGATCGCCTCCGCCTCGGCCACATCGTCAAGGATGGACTTGGCCCGCTCAAACAGTGCTTCGCCGCTGGAGGTGAGCGACATCTTGCGCGAGCTGCGATTGAGCAGGCGAGTGCCCAGGTGCGCTTCCAGGTCGCCTATGTAGCGCGTGACATTGGCGGGGGAGGTGTCGAGCGCGTCGGCCGCCCGCGCGAAGCCCTCACGGCGCACGACTTCGACAAACACTTCCAGCGCCCGCAAGCGATCCATACGTCCTCCAATTCAGCAATGATGAACGGTGGCGACACTCTCACCACCTGACCATATGGAAGTATAAATGACTACGGATGGGGCGCCGGCATGGCGCGGGCGGGGAGGGGATCAGTGCAACGCGTAGTTACTATTGGTGGCGTCCTTGAGCAGGCGCAAACCACCAAGCTCGCCAATGCGGGAGGCGCCGCTCAGCGTTTCGCCGTCGGCATAGGCGTCATTGAGGCCCCGAACGGCCTGCGCATCGCCGGCGCGGGCGGCCTGCTTGAGCAGACGGATGGCCTCACCTTGCTTGGCAGGATTGGACAGATAGCGCAGCGCAAGTTCACGCTGCGCCACCGGCGAGCCTTGCGCGGCCCATTCTTCCAGGCGCCGGTTGGCGGCGCTGTTAGTGCCTGGTCCCATGGACTGGACCGCCTGTTCAACCACGGTCGGCGATGGCATGGCATCTTCCTTGGCCTGGCAAGCGATTAATGCGCCCACCAGCACCAGCACCGAAGCCACCAACAATCCCGACTTGTTGAATAAATCCATGAATAACGACCCTTGATCCACGCAATCGCCACAGGAGGCAGTTGCAGAAAGTTGATGACGATGCAGTGCACCATTATAACCTATCGGAAACTAATTGTCTAATCCGCAATATTCCGAAGGCAAGGGGACGCCGCGATCGGCATGGCGCGCCTGTCCGGCACCATGCATTTCGGGCATAGTAGCACGAACAACAAGCAACGCCCTTCGCTCAAGGGGACTTCGCTGTAACAAGTGTAACTGTGTGTTAAACGCTTATCATCGATCACAGTCTGTGCGGCTTTTTCGCAACGCAACATAGCGCTGCCGCGTGCATGGCGCACGCGGCCGGAAGGCTCGCATCAAGCCGGTGCGGCGCCACCGGCGTGCCGGGCCAGCCAGTCGCCGGCCTGTTCCAGCACCAGCCGGTATTCAGTCTCCACGGCCGCCAGCAGTGGTCCGATGTCGGCCACACGCTGTTCCGCCAGCGCCAGTTCCAGCGCCAGCGATGCGGTCACGAGGCGCTTGGCGCCCAGGTTGCCAACCGAACCGCGCAGGCTATGGAAGATACGGCCAGCGTCGGCCAACCGCTGTTCATCGATGGCCTGGCCCGCTTGCAGCAAGGGCGTCATCGCCGGCGCGCAAGCATCGCGGACGATCTTGGTGACCACGGCGCGTGCCTTGTCATCGTCGCCCATGTATTTGAGCAGGGTATCGACGGAAAAGACGGTGTCGGTCGAACCGGGAGGGACCAGGGCGGACATACGATACTCCGAAGCAAAAGACTAGGCAGCGCCTATCATACTCTGTCTGACAACGTGCCGGCAGGGGGGGGAGCGCCTCGTCAGCGGGGGACGGACGCCTCGCAACCGGCGGGCGCGTGCGCGCACGGCCATCGGGCCGGGTCATAGGCGATATTGCGGAAGCGCTCCATCTGGCCGGACGCGCGCATCTTGCGCAAGACATCGGCCAGGCGTATGGCCAGCTGTTCGTGGCCCCTTGTCAGATAGCCATACGTGGGCGCACGCTCAAGCACGCCGGCGTTGTAGATGCCGCTGCCGCGAAACGCGTCCGACTGCAGGATCGGTTGCAGCATCTCTTCCGAGTCCACGTACAGGTCGGTGCGTCCGAGCATGACTTTGCGCAAGCCCTGTTCCGCGCCGCCCACCGCGCTCAGGCTACCGGCCGGCAGCACGCTCTCGAGCCGCTGGCGCACCACGACGTAACCGTTGCGATATTCGACCCGGTACGGGCTGCCATGCAAGCTGTCCCACCCCTGGACCTTGATGCCGGGCTTGTGCGCGTAGGCGGCCACCGTCAGGTACAGCACCGGTTCCTCGACGCGGATCAGGGATGGCTGCATGCGGCCATAGTCGTACGCCCGCACCAGTTCGCCATCGACATTACCGGCGACGGCCTCGGCACTGGCGCGCATGGCGGGCAGCACGCGGATCTGCAACGGCACATTGAGCTGGCGGAACGCCTCGGTGTATATCATGGTCAGCAACAAGCCGGCACCGGGCCCGTGCTGTTCCCACGTGCCGGCGAGCACGATGGGGCGCGGCGCCTGCGTCCAGCCCGTCACCGGCGCCAACAGGGCCGTGAACGAGAGGGCGACAGCGGCAAGTTTCATGGCAGGCGCAGGGATAGATTGGGGGCAACACCGATTCTACCGTAAAGCGGGGTACGGATTGCAAGCATGCAGCCCCATGCCGCCCCTGGCGAGCGGATCGCCATTGCGCCCTTATTGCTTGACCAGTTCGATCTGCCAGAAACCGTTCTTGCCATCCGTCTTGTGGTCGAGGATGGCTTGCGGCAACTGCACGCCCAGGCTGGCGACGCGCTGTGGATCGATCAGCACGGTGGGGACTTCCTGGCGCAGGATAGGCAGCACGTCCGGTTTGACGCGCCGTTTCAGAATCTTGGCCGCCTGCACGCCCGCCAGGCTGCCCACCATGCCGAAATCGGCGCCCACGTACAAGGCCGCGCCCGGGACGCGCACCATGGCCAGCGTGACGACGGGGATCTTGTGCTCGGCCCCGAAGTTACCCAGGTCCACGGCCGCCTCGTAGTGGCGCAGGCCGTAGTAGGTGTCGAGCGGCACGGCGTACATCTGCACGCCTTTGCCATCGTCATACAGTTCCTTCAGCGACGGGATGATGCTGTCCGTCTTGGCCACCAGGCGCGAGGTGACGTTCATGTTCATGCTGCGGCCGCTGGCCGCAGCGGCGGCCACGTTCGCCACGCCGTTCTCATCGTCGGTGTGGATCATGCCGATCCGGCTCACGTGGGGAAAAATGTCATGCACCACCTTGAGCGAATGGCCCATGTCGGCATACAGCGTGGAACCGGTGGCGCCGGGGCCGGCGTCCTCCAGCGACAGGCAGCCGACGTCTTCGGGATTGGCCACGGCCGTAAATACCAGCGGGATGTGGGCGTCGGCCAGCATGCCACGGGCGAATTTGGTGGCCGGCGTGCCGATGGTCAGCACCAGGTCCGGTTTGGCTGCCACGATGCGGGCCGCTTCCTGGCGAATCCGCATCAGCACGCCAAGGCGGCTCCAGAAGCCGCCATTCTCAATGTCGAAGTCGATCTTGACGCGGTTGATGTCGAGGTTCTTGCCCGCCACCACATCGTTACGCTGCAAGGCCGACAGGAAACCGGCATAGGCTTCCTGGTAAGGCTCGATATCGGTCACTTGCAGCACTTCGACCCGGAACGTGTGCGTTTCATCCATGGTTTCGGGCGGCAGGGGTTCGAAAGCGGACGCGGAGCGGCTGAGCACGCTCAGCGCGAAGACGAGGACAGCGTAGGTTTTTGGCATTATTGTTGGCAAGCTGGGCTAGGTCGGATGGGTGGGGCGGCGGGTGCCACCCGCTCGCAAGCGGGCGCACGCCTCGTGCATGCCAGCAATTAAACCAGAATACGATGCTACTTCGGCAATAAATCGCTAGCCTTGGCGAGCCAAATTGCGCGCCTCCCGGGCCAGCATCGGTGATTCAAGGCTGGTGCACCCCGTCGGATGGATAGGCGGCCCAGCGGGCCGTGGCATCCAAGTCGAGGTGCAGGCTGGCCAGGGCCGCCTTCCACTCCGGATCGGTGGCCAGTGCCTCGATGGCCAGGTCGAGCGCCCGCAGCAAGCCGGGACGGGCGCGGGACACGAGTATGTGGCGGGAAAAACACTGCAATGGCCGGGGCGCCACGTACAACTGCGATGCCAACGCCTGTTCCGCCACGGCATAGCTATAGATGGTATAGGGCACCACCGTCAGGTCGAGCCGCCGCCTGGCGACCTTGTTCAAGCCGCTCAATTCGTCCTGGCTGTCCTCCCGCACCAGTTTGCCGGCGCGGGCCAATTCATCCAGGACACTGTAGCGATAGCCGCGCACCGCGCCAAAGCGCAAGCCCGCCAGCGAGGCCGGCCCTTGATAATCAACCGGCGCCTCCCTGGACGAAATGACGAGATTGCAGTCGGTGAACAAGGGACGGGACCACAGGAAACGGGTGCGGGCCGCATCATCGACAAAGCGTGGATTGATGAACAGCACGGCGCCCGTGAACGCGCTTCCTTTGTTCAGTTCGCTCAAGTCGAGCCGGATGCGGGGAATCTGGCGCAAGGACAAGCGGTAGCGGGGCGCCAGCTTGTCGTTGAGCCGCTCCACCAGCGCATGCGCCAGTCCATGGTCGGCGTCGACAAAGTAGGGCGCCACCGCATAGCTGTTGAAGGCGGTGACGGTTTCCACAGCCGCCAACGTGCAAGGCGCGCCCGACAGCAAGGCCGCCGCGACCATCCAGGCCGGCGCCAGCGGCTTCACGGCGTGACCTGGAAAGGAACGGCGGCGCGCATCTCACTCCAGCCCGTATTTGGCCAGCACCGCTTTCCACGCGGGATCGCCCTTCATGCCAGCCACGACGGTATCGAGCTCCTTGCCCAGCGCCGCGTTGTCCTTGGCAACGAAAATGTGGCGGTCGAATTCCAGGTGGGTCTTGCTGGACGTGTACAGATTGCTGCGCTCAGCGTTCTGCTTGCCCATTTGCTGCATCAGGTAACGGAAGGTGCTGTTGGCCATGATGGTGACATCGATCTTGCCGGCCCCGAGCTTCTTGATGTTCGACAGTTCCTCGCCCACTTCCTCTTTCTGGATATCCTTGCCGAAACGGTCCTCCAGGCCCATGTAGCGATTGCCGCGCACGGCGCCGAACTTCAGGCCCTTGAACGTGTCCGGGCCGGCATATTCGAGCTTGCGGCTGCCCAGGCTGATCACGGCGTTGGAGTCGTGCAGCAGCGGCTGGGTCCACAGATAGCGGGTCTTGGCCGCGTCATCGACAAATGGCGGACTGAGGAACAACACGGCGCCCTTGAAGCCGGGGTCGCCAATCACGTTCTTGTTGAGCGCCTCGCGCGGCATCTGGGTCAGCTTGAAGTGGTATTTGCCTTTCAGCTTGTTGTTCAGATAGCCAACCAGGTCGCTGGCCAAGCCGCCTTCGCCCACCACGAACGGGACCGACTGATAGGTGTTGTAAGCGGGCAGCGTTTCCTCGGCGGCCAAGGCGGCGCCGGAGAGCAGGACAGCAAACAGGAAGGCGGGCAATTTCGGCATGGCGTCTCCTCAGGGTGGGCAATGGGCGGACAGGGCGTGGCCGGGACACCAGGATTGTTGCCCCAGGTCACAAAAATATAGCATGACCATTGCCCCGGGAACATGCAACGACTTGAACCGGACGATTTTGCAACAGCGATCCGGTAGTCGCCGCCCGCGCCGCTCACATCGGCGCTGGCTGCGTCTTGCTGGCGTACATGGCATTGTCGGCGTGGCGCAGCAGTTGCTGCATGTCCGCCCCGTGGTCCGGGTAGTGGGCCACACCGATGCTGGCAGCGATCTGCAGATTACCCCGATCTGCCAGCGGCACCGGCAAGGCCAGCGCCTCATGGATCTTGTCCTTGACCGCCAGCGCATGGTCGGGCAAACCCACGTTTTCCAGGATCACGACGAATTCATCGCCGCCGATGCGGGCCACGGTATCACTTTCACGCACGCAAGCCTGGATGCGCCACGCCACTTCCTTGAGCAACAGATCGCCACTGGCATGGCCGTACTCGTCATTGATCAGCTTGAACTTGTCCAGATCGATGAACAGCAGCGACAGCCGGCCTTGCTGGCGCTGGGCGCGCGCGAAGGCCGTCTCCAGCCGGTCGTGGAACAGGCGCCGGTTAGGCAGGCGCGTCAGTTCGTCGTGCTGGGCCATGAACCGCAACTGGGCGTGCATGCGCTTGCGCTGGATGGCCGTGGCCACCTGGGTGGAGACGAACAACAGCAAGTCGCGGTCGGCGTCGGTGTAGGCATGCTCGCCCTGGCCTTGCAGCATCAGCACGCCTATCGGTCCTTGCGAGGTGGTCAGGGGCACGCCCAACCAGCTGACCGGCGCCAGCCCCGCAGCCGAACGCAACGCTTCGGGCAAGCCGGCCAGGGTGGAGGAGTCGAGCAACAACGGCCGCCCCATCCGCCGCACTTCCTCGCCCATCACGCGCGCCAGCAAGCTTTGGGGCAGCGGCCCTTGCTGGTCGGCGTGGTAGGCGAAGCGCAACTGGTCGCTACAGCTGTCATGCAAGGCGACGACGAAACAGGCGGCCGGCAGCAAGCCGCCAATAATCTGATGGATGTGCTGGAACAGTTGCGGCAAGTCGTCGGTGGCGTGGGCGGCCTCGGAGATCGCGTACAGGGCCGCCTGGGTCGCCTCGGCCCGCTTGGCGGCCGAGATGTCGCGCGCCACCGCCACCCGCAACTGGTGCTGCTCCGACCAGCGCGCCGACCACAACAGGTGCACCAGGCTGCCATCCTTGCGCACGTAGCGATTCTCGAAGTGCAGGTTGGGCTGGCCGTCCATGATGGTGCGCGCGGCGGCCAGCGTGCGTTCGCGGTCCTCGGGCGCCACCATGTCGATCATGGTGCGGCCCCGCATTTCCTCCGCCGTGTAGCCGAAGATGCGCTCGCAGGCGGCGCTGGCGAACACAAAGCGTCCCGCGGCATCGACCATGCAGACGGCATCCATCAGGAGGTCGGCGAAGTTGGCCACCGGAGCCGGAAAGAATTTTTCCATATTGCAATATTTGCGACGAGGCACGTAGATGGGAACTACTGTACTACCAAGTGCACGGGGCACAAAGCACAAACGTGCTGACGCACCGCCACGTGTAGCGTCATGCCGCCCAGGGAAGACAGGGCGGCGCCGAGTGCCGGGCAAGCATAGGCCAGGGGAAGGGCGGAAAGGGTGGCGGCAGGTGTTGGCGCGGTCAGTGGGCGAGCGCGCGCGCCGGGGCGCCGTTGGCCACGCGTCCCAGCGCGACCGTATCACGCAAGGTGACGACGCGCCCGTCCACGGCGATCACACCGGTGTCCCTGAGCTGGGACAACTGGCGACTTACGCTCTCGGCCGTCAAACCGAGAAACTGGGCGATATGTTTGCGCTCCATGGTCAGGCGGAAGCACGATGCCGAGTAGCCGCGTTCCCGGAAGCGGGCGGACAGGTTGATGAGGAACGCCGCCACCCGCTGGATCGCCAGCGTATGGTAGAGCGACAAGCCGTTCACCTGCTCCTCGGCTAGCAGTTTGCCGAACCGCTCATACAGCCGCGCGATTTGGGCCGGGTCGTGGCGGCACGCGATTTCGCACACCTCCGTATCCTCCAGCGCGACCACGGTACAGCCGTGGCGTTTGAAACCGATGCTCTCCAGACCCGCATAGTCGCCACTCATGAGAAAGCGATTGATGTTCTTGCGCCCCATGGAGTCGACCCGCACCGACATCATGCTGCCGCAGCGTACGACGAAATAGCTGTTATCGGTCTGGTCACCGGCCATGAATAGCGTCTCGCCACGCAGCACGCGATGGCGTCGCCTGATCAACTGGGGAATTGGCGCGCGCCTGTCATCGGTCATGGGCAGGCATGCGTCCCTGTTCTTGCATGCCACGCAGGTATCGTTTGTTTCCTCGCCATTGCGCGTTGCGGGTGAAGTCAGGATAGTCATGGATGCAACCTCAAAATATGTGCGCGGCAATGCCCCAGCGCACGGCGCGTGGGACGATCGTCAGTGATCGGCCGGAAATCGATATGGGGGGGGCAGCGCGCGGCGCGCCGGCGGATGCGGGTGTCGCTGGGACAGGGCATCCTCGCCAGGAGTTGGGGCGTTACAGTGCAAGCGACCGCAGACGGAGTGGGGCGGTGCCATTCAGTACATATTGTATTATTGCCAGCAGCATCAGTGACTGAAATTTACAACGATCTTGCGCTGACGTGGCGTTGTAACAACGGCCAGTGTAACCATCCGTGACCACAATGCAGGACAAGGCCGGCCACAATGCCCAGCAAATTGCGCAAAAAGGCGGGGGGCCCCGGAAAGTCCCAGTTTCTGGACAATTTGATCTGAATCATACAAAGTGCAAAAAGCGGCTCCTAGAATGAGCTGATCCCGAGGAACAGCCAGGAGCGTCGATGCATGGCGAGCGACCGCGCGTCTTTATGGCGCGTAACCTTTGCAAGACCTACCGAACCGGAGAACTGGAAGTTCATGCATTGCGTGCGTTATCGCTCGACATTACCGAAGGCGAGTTCATTGTCCTGCTGGGGCCGTCCGGCAGCGGCAAATCCACCTTGCTCAACATCCTCGGCGGGCTCGATACGCCCACCAGCGGCGAAGCATGCTGGCGCGACCACGTGCTGGCCACCGCCAGCGAGGCGGAACTGACGCGCTACCGGCGCGAGCACGTGGGCTTCGTGTTCCAGTTCTACAACCTGATCTCCAGCCTGACCTTGCGCGAAAACGTGGCGCTGGTGACCGATATCGCCGAGCACCCGATGGCGCCCGACGAGGCGCTGGCCCTGGTCGGGCTCGGCGACAGGGCCGACAACTTTCCATCCCAGATCTCGGGCGGCGAGCAGCAGCGGGTGGCCGTCGCCCGCGCCATCGCCAAGCGCCCGGACGTGCTGCTGTGCGACGAACCGACCGGCGCCCTCGATGTCGACACCGGCCGGCTGGTGCTGGACCTGATCGCCCGCATCAACCGCGAGCTGGGCACCACCGTGGTGGTCATCACCCACAATGCCGTGATCGCCCGCATGGCCGACCGCGTGCTGCACATGACCAACGGCGCCATCGCCGCGATTGAAACGAACGCCAGCCGTTGCCCGGCCGCGGAGCTGTCATGGTGAGGGCGCTCGACCGCAAACTGCTGCGCGACCTGGCCGCCATGCCCGGCCAGGCCGGCACCATCGCGCTGGTGGTGGCGGCCGGGGTGGGGGCGTTCGTGGCCCAGTTGTCCACCTACCATTCGCTGGTGGCGACCCGCGCCGATTACTATCAGCAAGCCCGTTTCGCCGACGTGTTCACCGACCTCAAGCGCGCGCCCACCGCGCTGCTGGCGCGCGTGGCCACACTACCGGGCGTGGCCCAGGCTGATGCGACCGTGAAATTCGATGTGTCGATCGACCTGCCCGACGCGCGCGAGCCGCTGGTGGGCCGCATGATCGGGCTGGATGGCGCGATCCAGCCGCAACTGAACCGCCTCACCCTGCGCAGCGGCCGCTGGCCGCTGCCGACCGAGGCTGGCGCCGTGCTGGTATCCGAAGGCTTTGCGCTGGCGCGCGGGCTGCGGCCGGGCAGCGCGCTGACGGCGGTGCTGAATGGCCATCGCCAGGCCTTACAGGTGGTGGGCGTGGTGCTGTCGCCGGAATACGTATTCGCCACCCTGGGCGGCGGCTTGCCGGACGACCGCGGCTTCGGCGTGTTCTGGATGGAGCGCCAGCAGCTGGCGTCCGCGTTTGGCATGGAAGGCGCGTTCAACCATCTGAACCTCAAGCTCGCACCCGGCGCCAGCGCGCCCGCCACCATCGACGCGCTCGACCGGCTGCTGACGCCTTATGGCGGTTATGGCGCCATCGGGCGCGCGGATCAGATGTCGAACCGGATGCTGAGCCAGGAGATCGGCCAGCAGCGCACCATGGCCAATGTGTTTCCCACCATTTTCCTCGCAGTGGCGGCCTTCCTGCTGCATGTGGTGCTGTCGCGCCAGGTGGCCGCGCAACGGCCCGAGATCGCCGCGCTCAAGGCCGTCGGTTATGCCGATCATGTGATCGCGCTGCATTTCCTGAAGCTGGCCTGCGTCATCGTGCTGGCGGGCATCGTCGCCGGCTTCGCGCTGGGCGCGTGGCTGGGCCATCAGATGACCGGCATGTACACCGAATTCTTCCACTTCCCCGCGCTGGCGTTCCAGATCGCCCCCTGGATACCGATAGCGGCGGCGGTCGTGAGCCTGGTGGCCGGGGTGGGCGGGACGCTGACGGCGGTGCGCGCCGTGGTCCGCCTGCCGCCAGCCGAGGCGTTGCGGCCACCCATGCCGCCGCGCTTCGGCCATGGTCTGTTCGAGCGTTCCGGCCTCGCACAGCGCCTGCCGCCGCAAGCGCGCATGATCGCGCGTACGCTTCAGCGCAACGCAGTACGTTCGGGGATCACGTGCATCGGCGTTGCGTGCAGCGTGGCCGTGATCTTGTCGGGCACTTTCTGGCGTGATTCGCTCGACCACCTGATCGACGTCCAGTTCCACCAGGCGGAGCGCGGTGACGTCACGCTGGCGTTCGCGGAACCGGCGCCCGGGGACGTGCTGGCCGAGGTGGCACGGCTGCCCGGGGTGCTGGAAGCGGAGCCACTGCGGGCACTGCCCGTGCGCATGCGCGCCGGTCCCCGGCAATACCTCGGCAGCGTGTTGGGCATGCCGCCGGACGCGCGGCTACGACGCCTGCTCGACGCCCACCAGCGCCCGGTGCCGCTGCCACCGGAAGGCATATTATTAGGCGATCGCCTGGCCAGCCGCCTGCAGGTCGTCGCCGGCGATGCGCTGGCGATCGAGGTACTTGAAGGCCAGCGGGTCCAGCGCACGGTGCCGGTGGCGGGCATCGTCAATGACATGTTCGGCCTGACCGCGTACATGGACCTGGCGGCCATGCGGCGTATGCTGAACGAGCAGGACAGCGTGTCGGCCGTGGTCCTGAACGACCGGGGCGGCAACCCGGCGGCCCTGATGGCCGCGTTGAAGGCCATGCCGAGGGTGGCGACGGTGTCGGACAAGCGGGCCGCGCTGGCCACGTTCGAACGCACGTCGGCCCGCAACATGCTGGTGTTCACCTCGATCATCACCGGCTTTGCCGTGGCGTTGACGGTGGGGGTGGTGTACAACAGCGCGCGGGTGTCGCTGGCCGAACGGGCATGGGAACTGGCCAGCTTGCGCGTGCTGGGCTTCACCCGCGCCGAGGTATCCGGCCTGCTGCTGGGGGAATTGGCGGTGCAGATGGCGGTCGCCATCCCATTGGGACTGTGGCTCGGTTACCTGTTGTCGGCTGCGCTCGTGCATCTGATGGCGAACGAGACGTTTGCCCTGCCGCTGGTGATCCACGCGCGCACCTATGCCTATGCCGCCGGCGCCACCGCGCTGGCCGCCGTTGCCAGCGCCCTGATCGTGCGGCTGCGGGTGGACCGGCTGGACCTGATTGCAGTGCTGAAGACAAGGGAATGACGATGCGGCGTATCCTGACTATTTTGCTCGCGACATGCAGTCTGGCAGGCCTGCTGGTCTGGTCGCTCGCGCCGCGTCCGGTGACGGTGCAGGTGGCCAGCATCGCGCGCGGTCCATTCGAGCAGACGGTGGACGAAGACGGCAAGACCCGCGTGCGCGAGCGCTACCTGGTATCGGCACCGCTGGCGGGAAGAATCGCCCGTTCCGGTTACAAGGCCGGCGATACGGTCGCAGCGGGGCAGCCGCTTGCCGTGCTCACGCCGCTGGCCCCGGTGCTGCTTGATGCGCGCACCCAGCAGCAACTGGCCGAACGGGTCGGCGCGGCGGAGGCGGCGCGGGCGCGGGCGCAAGCCGGCATGGCACGGGCCCAGGCCGCGCTGCGCAAGAGCGAATCCGACCTGGCGCGCGTACAAAAACTGGCGAAGGACGGATTCCTGTCGCCAGCCCAGTCGGAACAGGCCGATCTTGACCTGCAACTGGCACGGCGGGAACTCGATGCGACACGCCAGGCCGTGCATGTGGCAGACCATGATCTGGCCACGGCCCGCGCCGCGCTGCAACTGTCGCGCAGCGGCACGCCGGGCGAAACGTGGACGGTGAGGGCGCCCGTCGGCGGCACGGTGCTCAAGGTGTTGCAGGAAAGCGAAGCCAGCGTGCCGTTGGGTACGCCGCTGGTGGAACTGGGTAATCCGGCCGACATCGAGATCGTGGCCGACGTGCTGTCAGCCGACGCGGTCCAGATCCAGCCCGGTTACGCAGTGCGCATCGAGCGCTGGGGTGGCCCCAATGTCCTGCGGGGACAGGTACGCCGCGTCGAACCATCGGCCTATATGAAAATTTCGGCGCTCGGGGTCGAGGAACAACGGGTCAACCTGATCATCGATATCGTTTCACCGCCGGAAGAAGCGCGCGGGCTGCGCGATGGATTCCGCGTCGAAGTGCGGGTCGTGGTGCATCGCGAAGCGGACGTGCTGCGCGTGCCCGTGGGCGCCGTGTTCCGCCAGGGCGAGGACTGGGCGACGTACGTGATCGACGGCGACCGCGCGCGCCTGCGCACTGTGCGGCTGGGCCCCCGTAACCAGCGCGAGGCCGTCGTGCTGCAAGGCTTGAAAGCAGGGGAGGTGGTGGTCCTGTATCCGCCCGATACCCTGGCCGATGGCTTGAGGGTGCGGACCAGCGAACCAGCACGGTCAACCAACTGACATGCTCGCTGACCGTGCCTTGCGCGTCGGTGCGTCAGGTGCGGTTCTTCAGGCGCGCGGACGCTGGCGGTGGAAAGTCAGCGGGCTGTATGGCACGTTCGATGGCGGCGGCGAGGCCAGGATGCCAGGCTTCATGGCGCCCACCACGTGCATCTCGCACGGCTTGCAGTCGAAGCGCAGCGTGTAGCGCTCGTCACCGCTGACCAGCGTCATCGGCTCGGCGCGGACCTGGCCCTGCACACCCTGCACACCCTTGGCCTGCTTGGGGCACAGGTTGAACGAGAAGCGCAGGCAATGCTTGGTGATCATCAGCGGCACTTCGCCCGCTTCCTCGTGCGACTCGTAGGCGGCGGCGATCATCTGCACGCCGTGCTTCGTGTAGAAGGCGCGCGCCTTTTCGTTGTAGACGTTGGCCAGGTAGCTCAGTTGCGTCTCCGGATAGACGGCCGGCGGCTCGTCCGGGGCCTTGCGTTGCGGACGATCCCAGGCCGCCAGGCGCGCCGCCTCGTGGGCGGCGATGGCGTCGCGGCGCAGGGCGTTGATGGCCGACGACGGCACGAACCACGGCTGCGACAGCGACAGGACGATGCCATCCACTTCAAACATGGTGTTACCGAGCTTGCCCAGGCTGGCGTGCAGCGCGGCCTCCGCCTGCTCCGCGTGCTGGGCGGGCTGCAGCGCCATGGCCGCGTGCGTGCTGGTGGTGATGCCGTCTTCGTCGCGCAGGGTCAGGCGCAGGCCGTCCGCATCCTCGCTCAGCGCCAATTGCAGCGCCACCTTGCGTTCGGAGGACTTCTTCTGCAGCGACGCTTCCCAATGGTGGTCACGGTTGCGCATGACCGAGGCGCCTGGCTTCAGGCCCGCCAGCTCGCGCATCTGCTCATTGGGGAACACGCGCCACAATTCGCCTTCCGTGCTGTCGCCCAGCTTCTTGACGACGTTGGCCTGGACGCCAACCACTTCACGCTTGTTCATGTAGTTCAAGCCATCGCCATTGGCCATGGGCGCATTGGTCACCAGGTCGAAATGGTCGGTGCCGAGTCGGCTGACGACGCCCAGTTCGACGCCCACGTACTTGGGCGAATCGAAGGCGCCGATTTCATCCTGGCGGCCGTTGGCGAAATAGTCGGTGTGGCCGCGGTGGAAGGTCTTGTCCACGTCCGGCGTGAACAGCACGCGCGTGTGGCCGCTGGAGGCACGGCTCAGTTCCGGGCGGCGTTCGAGGATCTCGTCCAGCAGCAGCCGGTAGTGCGCGGTGATGTTCTTCACATAGCCCATGTCCTTGTAGCGGCCTTCGATCTTGAAGGAACGGATGCCGGCATCGACCAGTGCCTCCAGGTTCGCGCTCTGGTCATTGTCCTTCATCGACAGCAAATGCTTTTCGTAGGCGACCACGCGGCCCTTGCTGTCGCTGAGCGTGTAGGGCAGGCGGCAGGCTTGCGAACAGTCGCCGCGATTGGCGCTGCGGCCCGTGTCGGCGTGCGAGATATAGCACTGGCCGGAGAAGGCCACGCACAGCGCACCGTGGATGAAGTATTCGAGCGGCGTATCGACTTCCGCGCGTATCTTGCGGATCTGCTCGATCGTCAGTTCGCGTGCCAGCACCAGTTGGGAAAAACCGGAGGCACCGAGGAATTTGGCTTTTTCCACGGTGCGGATATCGCACTGGGTGCTGGCGTGCAGCTGGATCGGGGGCAGGTCCATTTCGAGCAGGCCCATGTCCTGGATGATCAGCGCATCGACGCCGGCATCGTACAGTTGCCAGATCTGCTTGCGCGCCGCTTCGAGTTCCGCGTCGTGCAAAATGGTGTTGATGGTGACGAAAATACGCGAACGGAATTTGTGCGCAAATTCGACCAGCGCCGAAATGTCTTCGATCGGATTGCTGGCGTTATGACGCGCGCCGAATGCCGGGCCGCCGATGTACACCGCGTCGGCGCCATGGAGTATGGCCTCGCGGCCGATCTCGGCGGTTTTGGCGGGCGACAGCAGTTCAAGTTGGTGGTCAAGCAGGGACATGGCGGTATTCTCACAAGCGAAGGCCGAAATTTTAGCAAAATCAAGCGCTTAAGTCATCCGGATCGCAAAACCATGCATTTCGCCGTTGATCGCCGCCGGCAGGGCGCTGCCATTACAGTGCCGCCAGCTTCGCGCGGGTGGCGGCGGCCTGACACTGGATGTCCCGCTTGTCGGCATCATCCATGCGCTGGAGTTGTCGATAGGGCATTGCAAGGCGATGGTTGTTGCTCAATTGTTTCTCGTTGCGCAACAAAAAGTCCCAGTACAGCGCATTGAAGGGGCAAGCGAGTTCGCCCGTGCGTTGCTTCTTCTGGTAGTGGCAACCCTTGCAATAGTCGCTCATGCGGTCAATGTAGGCCGCACTGGAAATATAGGGTTTGGTCGCCAGCAAACCGCCGTCGGCATATTGGCTCATGCCCAGCGTATTGGGCAATTCCACCCATTCGAAAGCGTCGATATAGATACCGAGGTACCACTGGTGCAGCTGTTGTGGCGACAAGCCCGCCAGCAAGGAAAAATTGCCGATCACCATAAGGCGGTTGATATGGTGGCTGTGCGCGTGTTCCAGCGATTGCCCGATGGCCGCTGCCACGCAGCGCATGCGCGTGTCGCCGTTCCAGAACCAGTGCGGCAGCGCCGCTGTATGGCCGAAGGTGTTGAGCTGGTCATAGCCCGGCATGCGGTGCCAGTAGATGCCACGCACGTATTCGCGCCAGCCCAGTATCTGGCGGATGTAGCCCTCGGCCGAGGCCAGCGGCACGGCGCCGTCGCGCCACGCCTGCTCGACGCGCGCGACCACCGTGCGCGGCGCCAGCATCTTGGTGTTCAGCGCGAACGACAGCAGCGAATGAAACAGCCGCCAGGCGCGCACGCTCATCGCGTCCTGGTAGCGGCCGAAATGGGGCAGGGCGTCGCGAACGAAGCTGTCCAGTTGCTGCAACGCCTCGTCGCGGTTGAGCGGCCACGCGAACTCGCCGGCCTGCGGCGTGCCGAAGCTGCGCACGCCCGCCGCCTCAATGGTTTGCCACAGCGCGCTGTGGTCGTGGCGGGGTCGTGGATCGGCGGGCTCCCACGGCAAGCCGGGCCAGCGCTCGCGGTTATCGTGGTCGAAGTTCCATTGTCCGCCCGCCGGCTTGCCGTCGCCGGACACCATCACGCCGTGCCGCTTGCGCATGTGGCGGTAGAACGGTTCCATGATCCACGCGTCACGCCCTTCGAAGAAGTCGGCAGCTTCGTCGCGGCCAGCGTAGAAATGTTCGCTGTCGTCCATGCGCGTGGCGATGGTCAGACCGGCGGCGTAGTCGGCCAGTTGCCGGTCCAGCCGCCATTCATCCGGCGCCTGCCAGGCGAAGGCGTCCGCCCCGTAATGGGCCAGCAGCCAGTCGAGGTTGGCGGTCAGGGACTGGCGGTTGTCCACGTCGTCGATGGCCAGATAGTGGACGCGGTGGCCGGCCGCGCGCAGCCGCCTCGCCAGGTCGCGCATCGCGGCGAAGATGGCGATGATCTTCTGCGCGTGATGCAGCACATAGTCCGTCTCCTGCCGCACTTCCATCAGCACGAACACCACGTCCGCGCTGGCCTGCGCGAACCAGCTGTGACGGCAGTTGAGCTGGTCGCCCAGGATCAGTTTGAGCGTGGTGCCCACATCCGTCTCCGCCGTGTCATCGCTTGATCAGGGCGAGGAACTCCCGCCGCAGCGCGATGTCCTCAAGGAAGGCGCCGCGCATCACGCTGTTGATCATGCGCGCGTCGTTGTCCTTGACGCCCCGCCACTGCATGCAGAAGTGGTCAGCCTCCATGATCACAGCCAGGCCGTCCGGTTTGACCTTCTCCTCCAGCAGTTCTGCCAGTTGGACCACGGCCTCCTCCTGGATCTGCGGACGGCTCATGATCCACCCCGCCAGCCGCGCGTACTTGGACAGGCCGATCAGGTTGGAGTGCCGGTTGGGCATCACGCCTATCCACACCTTGCCCATGACAGGACACAGGTGGTGCGAGCATGCGCTGCGCACACTGATCGGGCCGATGATCATCAGCTCGTTCAACTGCGCGGCGTTCGGAAACTCCGTCACCGGCGGCGCGGCCACGTAGCGCCCGCCGAACACTTCCCGCAGATACATCTTGGCCACGCGGCGGGCGGTCTCGCGCGAGTTGTGGTCGTTGGCCGTGTCGATCACCAGGCTCTCCAGCACACCCTCCATGCGCTCGCTGACCTCATCCAGCAGCGCGTCCATCTCCCCGGCTTCGATGTAGTCCGCGATGTTGTCGTTGGCGTGGAAACGCGCACCGTCGCGCTTCAGGCGGGCGCGGATGCGCGCAGAGACGGGCGTGGCGGCAACGCGGTAGTTGAGCAGGCTTTCGTTCATCATCATGTGATCCTTCAAAGTAGGGCGGGATTGCGCTGCCAGACGCTGAAGCACAGCACTCCCGCAAAACTCACCCAGGCCAGGTAGGGCAAGAGCAGCATGGCGGCAAGACGTTCGCGGCGGCCGAACAACACGACGGTCGCGGCGATCATCAGCCACAGCACGACGATGCACGCGAAGGCGGCCGCGCCCAGGTGCCAGGCGAAGAACAGCCAGCTCCACAAGGCATTGACAGCCAGCTGCGCCAGGTAGAGCAGCTGCGCCGGCGCGGCGCCCGGTGCGCCAGTGCGGCCGACGCGCCACGCCGCGACGGCCATCATCAGATACAGTGCACTCCACACTGGCCCGAACAGCCAGCCGGGCGGCGCCCAGCCGGGACGGTCGAGCTGCGCGTAGAACGCGGCCGCATGGACAGAAGCGGATGCGCCCAGCGCGGCCACCACGGCGGTCAGCGTGATCCAGCCGGCCAGTTGCAGGTATGCGGCCGGTCTGGTGGACGAGGCGGCGTTCATGGCTGCGCCCCAATCGTCGCGGCAGCCGGCAGCGGCACCCGGAAGCGGCCGCGCAGCCAGCGGATCGGCGCACCGATCAGCGGCAGCTTTTGCAGCAACTCCTCGGCGGCGTCCCAGTAATCGCGATGCATGACGACCTGGCCCTGGGCATTGAAGCGCAAGTGGCTGCCGCCCGAGATCTGATACGGTACGCCGCGCAGGCGGAACACGAACAGCCAGGTGACGAAAGCCCGGTCGTCCTGCGCGATGCGCTCGCCGATGATGAATTGCGGCTGTTCAGTATGAAGAAACATGTGGCGGAAGATGGCCTCGATCGCGGCAACGCCGCACACGTTGTTGAACGGATCGCGGAACTGGGCGTCCGGCGCGTAGAATTCGCCAGCCCGTCCTACGGTGTCCGGGGTCAGCGTGGCATACCATGCCAGCAGTGGTTCAGGATCGCTCATTGTGGTAGCAGGAAGTGATTGATCAGGGCGAAGCGCCATCGATACGGCATCCGGCGCAGCAACTTGAGCACCAGCGTGAAGCGCTTCGGAAAGTGGATCTCGAACTGCCCGGCCGCCAGCCCGCGCCGGATCGCCGTGGCGGCGGCCTGCGGGGTCTGCAGCGCCGGCATGGCGAAGGTGTTCTTCGCCGTGAGCGGCGTCTGCACGAAGCCGGGATTGATCAGGTAGACGTCCAGCCCGCGCGGCCGCAGGTCGGTGTACAGCAATTCCGCGAGGTTGATCAGTGCCGCCTTGCTGGGGCCATACACACTGGCGTTCGGCAAGCCCAGATAGCCTGCCACGCTGGCGACGATGGCGATGCCGCCGCTGCCGCGCGCCAGCATCGCCGGCAGTACCGTGGCCAGGCCAGTGTAGACGCTGCGCAGGTTCACGGCCAGCGTATGGGCCGCCCCGTCGGACGTCACCTCCCAGCTGCGCTCCGGCTGATAGGCTGCGGCGCAGAACACGATCAGGTCCACGCCGCCCATCTGGTCGCAGATGTCGTGGTAACGCTCCGCCCATGCATGCTGGTCCAGGATGTCGAATGGCGCGACAACGGCTTGCGCGTGCCCCGCCGCGACGCCTTGCAGCAGCCCGGCCCGGCGCGCCGACAGCGCCACGCGCGCGCCCGCTTGTAACAGTTCCCGGGCCAGCGCGGCGCCGATGCCGCTGGAGGCGCCGACCAGCCACACGCGCCGGCCCGCCCATGCGGTGATGGGACGGTTCAGGGAGCGCATGCGCGCCTCCGGAACATCAGCGTGACCTGGCCCAGTTCGAACCCGAACTTGGACATGCTGGCGCGGTTGATCATCGTGCAGCCGTCGATCAGGAACATCCAGTCGTCGAAGGCCATTTCGTAGGTGCTGCCGTCGACGGGCAGCACCAGCGTGTACTGCCAGCGCAGCGCGTTGCCGGCCAGCTCGCCCAGCGCCTCGCCCTTGACGTCGGCAGCACGGCCGTACCAGCGACCGTCGGGCGCGCGCGTCAGGCGCCATACGCGGCGCTGCTTGCTGCCGTCGTCGTAGTGGAACTGTTCGTCCAGCGTCAGGGCGCCGTCGCCGCTGGTGCCGGTGATGACGACGTGGAAGCGCTTGGCCACCGCACCGCCCCGGCGTTGGAACATGCCCCACGCGTCGGTGGTGCCGTTGAAGAAGACGGCCAGGTCGAGCGCCGGCTGCTGCGCCTTGTACTGCTGGACGTCGGGCCCGGCGCAGCCCGCGAGCAGGGCCAGCAGCAGGCTGCATAACAAGGTCTTCATGGCGAGCTCCGGTAACGTGCAATGGGCAATGGCGCTGGCGAAGGGGCCCGCAACGACGCCATGGCCAGCAGTTTGAGCAAACAAGGGACGGCGGCATATACCAGCACCAGCGCAGTGCTGCCCGCAATGCCGGGACGGTAGCCCAGCGCGGCCAGCACCGGCAACGCGAGCCCGGACAGCGCCAGCGCGAGCTTGCCCAGCAACGTGAACACGCCGTAGTAGGCTCCAGCCGCCTCGCCCGCACCAAGCAGTTCGGCCAGCAGCACGGGCGGCATGGCCAGGTCAGCCCCCAGCGCGGCGCCGGCGCCGATGCAGATCGCGAAGTAGGGCAGAACATCGCCCGCACCCAACAGGCTCGCGCCGGCAAAGCTGGCGATGGCCAGCGCCATGCCGATGCGCCAGCATGCCAATACGCCGATACGGCGTGCCAGCGCGGTCCACAACGGCAGCCCGCAGGCAGCGGCGATGAAGTAGCAGCCGAGGAAGGCGCCCGCCAGCTCCGCCGCCTGTAGCTGGTCGCGGATAAAGAACAGCGCCAGCGTGGCCGGCAAGGACACCGAACAGGCATTCAGCAAGTAGGGCAGCAGCAGACGCACGAAGCCCCGGTTGGACGCCATGCGCCGCAGCGCGCAGCGCCAGTCGTCAGCCTGCGGGTTCGGTCGCGGCCACGCGGGCGCGAGCTTCAGCAGCAGTGCCAGCGCGACCATCAGCAGCACCGCGAAGGCAACGCTGTACAGCGCCATGCTGGCCGGGATGCGCGCCGGTTCGCCGGCCATCACGGTGGCGGGAATGACGCTGGCGACGACCAGTCCCGCCAGACCGGCGCCTTCACGCCACGCGGCCGCAGACAACCGGTCCTTGCTGCGCTGTGCGCCGCTGCCCGTCAGGCCGGCGCCCCAGGTCAGGTAAGCGATGTTGAGCATGCTGTGCGCGCAATAGGCCAACACCAGCATGACGCCCAGCCAGATGGCGGCGACGGTACCGGAGGCCGGCGGCTGCCATATGCCCGCGAAGGCCAGGGCCAGGATGGCGCCACCTGCCATCATCCAGCGTGCCACGCCACCGCGCAGGCGGTCGATCACATGGCCTTGCAGCGGGTCCTGCAGCGTGTCCAGCAGGCGCGCCCCGAACAATACCCACCCCAGCTGGGCCAGCGCCACGCCGTGCAACGCGCTGTAATAAGCCGCCACATGGACGTAAACGGGCAGCGCGGCCATCGCCAGCGGCAGACCGAGCAAGCCGTAGGCGGCCAGGCGCCACCAGCGCGGGCCCACATCGGTATCGGGATGAGCGGAAGCGTAAGTCATGGCGCGCCCCCCAACAGCTTGCGGCGCAGATGCTGGTCGCGGGTATGCTCGTCGAGCCAGATGCCGAAGAAGGCGCGCGCCAGCCGCACGTCGGCGATATCCGCCAGCAGGTGTTGCCGGTTGTAGAAACGCATGCCGTGGCCAGGCGCGTACACGCCGATCAGCTCATCGCCGTCCGCCACGTCCGTGAATGCGCGGCTCAGGGATAGCTCCCATTGCGCGAGCGCGGCGGCGTCGATGGCGTCGCCGTTCAGGCGCCGCATTTCGTCCAGGCTGGTTTGCACCAGGCGCTGGCGGCTGATGGTGCGGTAGTAGCGCAGTTGCAGCGCGAACGGGCGCTCGGGCTGGAACGGGCGCTGCTCGGACCACAGCGTGGCGTGGTAGATGCGGAAGCCCAGCCAGCGCAGTTCGCCCTCGCCCAGCGCTTCAGCACGCGGCAGCTCATCGCGCCAGCTGGCCGCGTGGCACGGGCTGGCCGCCAGCGTCACGCCCAGCAGGCAGCCCGCCAGCCAGGCCAGCGTGGAGGCCCGCCCGCCGGGTGGCGCTCCGGCGCAGTCAGGCCTTCTGGAGCAGGAATTGGACAACATCGGTACGTCCCTCGTCGAAGGCTGCTTCGCAATAGGCGAAGTACATATGCCAGATCCGCATGAATCGTTCATCGAAGCCCAGTGCCGTGATGTGCGGCTGGTGCTGGCGGCAGCGCGCATGCCAGCGCCGCAGCGTTTCCGCATAATCGCGGCCGAAAGCCTGGCGTTCCACCGGGCGCAGGCCGCAGCGGCCAGCCTGCCGTTCGAAGCGCTCGACGCTGGGCAGCATCCCGCCGGGGAAAATGTACTGCTGGATGAAATCGGCACTGCTGCGGTAGCGCGGAAAATACTGCTCGCCGATCGTGATCGACTGAATCAGCGCCTGGGCGCCCGGCTTCAGGCGCGCCGCGACCGTGCGGAAGTACTCTTGCCAATACTGCTCGCCCACCGCCTCGAACATCTCGATCGACACCACGGCGTCGTATTCGCCCCGCAGGTCGCGGTAGTCGCACAGTTCCAGCTGCACCCGGTCACCCAGTCCTTGCTGCCGCACGCGGCGCTGCGCCACCTCCAGCTGCGATGGCGAAATCGTCACACCATGCACATGGATGCCTTGTTGCGCCGCCTGCTCGGCAAATCCGCCCCAGCCGCACCCGATTTCCAGCACGCGCTGACCCGGTTGCAGTCGCAGCGTGTCGATGATGCGCTGGTACTTGCACCGCTGTGCGTCTTGCAGCGCCATACTGTAGTCACCGTCGAACAAGGCGCTGGAATACGTCCAGCTGGGATCGAGCCACAGCTGGTAGAAGTCGTTGCCGATGTCGTAGTGCGCGTGGATGTTGCGCTGGCTGCCCTTGCGCGTGTTGGGCCGCAGCCAGTGCCGCAGGCGATACCAGCACCGGGCCAGCACGCCGCCGAACACCATCTGCTCCAGCGATGCCTCGTTGCGTAGCGCAAGACGCAGCAACGCGGTCAGGTCCGGCGTGTCGACCCAGCCGGCCGCGTATGCCTCGGCGAAGCCGATGTCGCCCGCGCGCAGGATGCGCTGGCAGGCGCGCCAGTCAGACACCCTGAGCGTCGCGCCGGTTGGCGCATGGGCGTCACCGAACACCATGCGGGTGTCGCATGGGGTGACCAGCTCCAGGTGCCCGTGCCGGATGTTGTTGAGCAGTGTCAGGAACAGCCGCGCGCCTGCGGGGGCGGACGGCGTGACGGTGGATAAGGTGCGAGTCATCGGACAGTCTCCTGGTGCACGGTGGTGTGGTGTGCGGGGCAGGGCGGTTTGCTGAAAAACGGGACGCGCTTGCGCCACAGCCTGAATGCCTGCCAGTGAATGCGAAACACGATACCCAGGCCCAGCAACGGGTAGCGCAGCAGGGCGCCTGCCAGTGCGCGGCCGGTCATGGGGACGGGACGACCGCTGAGCGCTGTGCGCAGCAGCACGCCGTCGTTGTCGTAGTAGTCGATGGCCGTGCTGTGGCGCGCGCCGCCAAGCCGGAAGCGAAAGCGGTAGTGCCCCTCCACCGGGCAGAACGGCGACACGTGCATCTGTTTGATGGCGGTGCAGGTGCCAGCGCCGTCCGTTGTCCGCACCACGCGCAACAGGTAGCGGTGGCACTCGCCGAAGGTGTTGTTGACTTCCGCCAGCACAGCGCACAAGCGGCCGTCCGCGTCGTGGCACTGCCAGAAACTGACGGGATTGAAAGCGTAGCCGGCCACACGGGGAAAGGTCTGCAGCCAGATTTCGCCCTCGGCGTCGATATGGTGTTCGCGCAGCAGGGCGCGCATCCATTGTTCCAGGCTGGAGCCGTCGCGCGGGCCGTAGTCGCAACGGCGTATCGACAGCGGCCGCCAGCGATCCACGCCAAACCAGCCCGACGCACATTCGTCCAGGCGGGCCAGATTGAGGCGCACATAAAACAGCGGATAGACAAAGCGGTGTGGCGCGGGACGCAAGCGCGCGTGCATCACCTGGCCATGCACCAGCTGGGCGGCGGGGTGATT
Source organism: Rugamonas brunnea (assembly GCF_014042345.1). GTDB lineage: Bacteria > Pseudomonadota > Gammaproteobacteria > Burkholderiales > Burkholderiaceae_D > Rugamonas > Rugamonas brunnea. The sequence goes on along the minus strand of NZ_JACEZT010000009.1, from coordinate 4,309 downwards.
CATGGCAGCGCCATCCAGCCGGGTGCCGCGCCAAATGCAGCCGCGATGCGCAGCGCCGATTTCAGACCATCTTCGTGGAAGCCGTAGCCAGTCCAGGCGCCCGCGAACCATGCGCCGCCGTTGCCTTGTATCTGCGACAGCTGCTGCTGGGCGCGGACGGTGGCCAGGTCCATCACCGGGTGGGCGTACTGGAAGCTGGCCAGTTGCTTGTCTTCGGCAGGGAGCACGTGCGGATTGAGCGTCACGATCACCGGCGTCTCGAACGGCAGCGCTTGCAGCTGGTTGAGCCAGTAGCTCACGCACACGGGACGTTCTCCGTCGGCCTGCGCGCCCGCCATGTAGTTCCAGGCCGACCAGACCTTGCGCCGACGCGGCATCAGGCTTGCGTCCGTGTGCAGGTAGGCCGTGTTGGGCTGATAGCGGACGCCGGCCAGGATGGCGCGCTCGGTCTCGCTGGCGTCGCGCAGCATGGCCAGCGTGGTCGGCGCATGGGTGGCGAACACCACCGCGTCGAATTCATCAGCGCTTGCGTTGTGGCTCAACACCTGCACGCGGCCGCCGTCGCGTCGCACGGAAGAAACCGGCGTCTTCAGGCGCACGTCTGGCAGCGTGGCGACGATCTTGCGGACGTAGTTGCGCGCACCGCCTGCGACCGTGCGCCATTGCGGCCGATCGTTGACCTGCAGCAGCGCGTGATTGAGGCAAAAACGCAGGAACGTCGCCGCAGGGAACCGCAGGATATCGCGCGGCGAACTGGACCAGATCGCCGCCGCCATCGGCAGCAGGTAGGCATCGCGGAAGCGCGCGCCATAGCCTTCCTGTTCCAGCAACTGCCCCAGCGTCAGCGCGGTCTGGTTCGACCGTTGAAGAAAGCGCTGCGCATTGCGGTTGAAATGAAGGATGTCCCACAGCATGCGCAGGAAGGAGGGCGACGCGGCATTGGCGCGCTGCGCAAACACGGTATCGAGACTGGTGCCCGCCCACTCCAGCGCACCGCCGTCCATCGACACGGCGAACGACATATCGCTGCCGATGCTGTCCACGCCCAGCTCGTTGAACAGTGCGACGAGGTTGGGGTAGGTGCGTTCGTTGTAGACGAGGAAGCCCGTGTCGACGCCGTGCGTGCGTCCTTCCAGCGTGACGTCGACGGTGTTGGTGTGGCCTCCAAGATAGGCGGCCGCCTCGAACAGCACGACGTCGTGCTGGCGATTGAGGAAATAGGCGCTGGCCAAACCGGAGATACCGGCGCCGATGACGGCGATGCGTTTGCGTGGCGGATTCATGTCGTCTTGTTGGTGAATTTGACCGTCATTTGTACTGGCGTGCTAATATTACTACTGTCCAATCACAAAAGCTACTGATTAGTAGCGGAAATTTACCAATGAGTATCCTTCCACGATTAAGCTTTAAGAATCAGGCATTTAAGCTGCGCGAGCACGCGATACTCGATGCCGCGACGGCGGTGCTCAGCCAAAAAGGCTATGACTTGATGACCATGGATGACGTCGCCGGTGCGGTCGGCATCTCCAAACCCAGCCTTTACAAGCACTTCAAGTCGAAGGAGGAGCTGGTGGGCGAGGCGCTGATACGGCTGCTCGATGGCGCACTCGATTACGTGGCCGGGCTCGACTCCGCGCTCAGTCCGCTTCAGAAGCTGTCGTCGCTGCTGGAGTGGGCGCTACGCGTGCGGCTGGACGGCGGCCTGCCGTTCCTGCCCTCGACCAGCCCGCACGTACGGGAAATGTTGATGCGCAATGTGAAGTACATGCTGCGCGTAATGAAACTGAACCGCCAGCTGGAAGCGCTGGTCAAGCAAGGACAGCAGCAAGGGCAGCTGAACCACGAGCTACCGCCCGACGTGATTTTGTTCAGCTACTACGCGCGCACCTGCGACCCGGCGGTCGAGTTCTTGCAGAAGTACAGCAAGATGCCGGCGGACGATATTGTGCGCCATATGCTGAAGGTGTCGTTCGAGGGCTTCCGCTGAAAACGCGATGGCCAGGCGGTCCGTGTTGGACGCGTTCGGGCCACGGACGCACGCGGGTCGCTATTGGTGGCCGCCTTCCAATCCCAGGACCGACACCTTCGCGGTCGTGATCTCGGTCGGCCACAGGATTTCCGTGAGACCGGTGGCCACGGCGACTTTCTGCGCGCCACCAGCTTCGTAGGTAATGACGCCGCCGCCAACGGCTCCGTCAATCTTGCGGCCCCACAGTTTCCGACCGTTGTCGGCGTCGACCGCATAGAAGTTACCACCCATGTCCCCGAAGAACACCAGGCCGCCGCCGGTCGGGGTAACGCCGCTCTGGATCGGATAGTTGGTCTTGACGCGCCATTTCCACGCGCCGGTATCCGCATCGCTGGCATACAGCCATCCCGCCCAGTCACCAAACGGATCCTGCTTCCCCCAGGTGTGATACGGATTGATCGTCGCCTCGCCCGACCAAGGCGTGCCCTCCGCCACATCCGCAATCTGCTTCGAGCTCTGCAAGGTCACTGTCGTACACCAATCAACCTCGCCAACCATGACCAGGTTGTTCTCCGGATCAAAGGCGGGACCGTTCCATTCGGCGCCGCCCACCGATCCAGGACAAAAATGCACTGCCTTGTCGGACGAAAAGGTTTGATCGGCGTTCTCGACCCGCGTAACCGGTTTCCGATACAAGAGATCGCCGTCCTTCAAGTTGATGCCATAGAGATGGCCATCCTTCGGTGCGACCGACAATAGTGTGGTGCCGCCAGCGGTGTGGAGGATCGCCGGCGCGCTCGAGACATCCCAATCGTGCCAGTCCACCGGCACGATCTTGAAGTGGCGCCGGTACGCGCCGGTCTTCGCGTCGAGGACGACGACGGATCCGGAATAGAGATTGGCGCCGGCGCGCGGGCCGGTCGCAAAATCGGGCGCTGGGTTACCACCTGGCACGTAGAGGAGGCCGGTCGCCGGGTCCAGGGTATAAGACGTCCAGGTCGCCCCGCCGGTGATCGGCGAGCCCGGCGCGTTGTTCCAGGTGGAGCCATCCAGCGGTGACGCCGCCTCCGGCCCCCGAACTATATCGGCGGGTTGCTTCGGCACCAAGTAAAACTCCCACACGATGCTGCCGGTCCGGGCATCCAGCGCGTACATGCGGCCCTTCACGCCCTTCACGTCGCCGCCTGCATTGCCGACGAACACCCGCCCCTGCCAGGCGATAGGTGCAGCCGGAACCGACTCACCCTTCCTGGGATCGGCGATGGTGGTTGCCCACAGGCGCTTGCCAGTCTTGAAGTCGTAGGCCAGGACACGGCCATCCTGCGTACCGCGGAACAACCGCCCGTCCATGTAGGCGGCGCCGCGATTGACACCCTGCGGCGACGCCGGCGTATAGTCCTCGTGGGTGCGCCAGTTCAGATGACAATTGGTCGGATCGAGCGAGAAAATATCGTACTCAGTGACGGCGATCAGGGCGCCGTTGACCTCCAGCAGTCCAGAATTGAAACCGGTGTATTGACCGGTATCGTAGGTGCATTGGACCGCCAATCTGCCGACATTCTGCTTGTTGATCTGGCGCAGCGGCGAGAATCGGTTGGAGGTCAAGGTCTTGTTGTAACTCGGCCAATCTCCAGCAGTGGCGCCCGGCGTCTGGTCGGAGGTAGCCCCGGACGCGGCAGCTACCTGGGGCGCCGGAGTGGGTTGGGGTGGAGGCGCTGGCGTTGCCGTTTCTGTGCGCAATGTGCCCGCCGGCGCCGACAGGTAACGAACGTAGTTGATCCCCATGGCCACAACGGGCACGGCTTTGTTCCAGTTAAAGTAAACCAACCCGGCGACGATCAACCCGGCGCCGACAACCGTGGTTGCGACGGCTGAAGACTTTCTCATTATGCGCTCCCCATCCTGACCGTGCATCCGGCCGTAAGGCGCCGTGCCGCGCTTGTTGCCGCGTCATTCCCGCGATGCGCCAACTTTTCCCCGGCGGGCGAAGTGTTAGCTTAGTGTCAGGCACGCGATGGCCGATGTCAGTGCGGTACTGCACCTTGCGTACGGAAGGCGGCATTGGCGCAGTTATCAGCGGCAGTGGCGTAAGAGTGTGAGCGATGATCGTCCAATGAAGCAAATGTGTGACACCTCAATTTCCATTCCCACCCAATGAAGTAGCTCGTATTAACGCACTTACAGTCACAGATTTGCTTCATTTTAAGATGAAGTGTTAATTTGCATTGAAAATTGACCCATCTTCCCCACGAATTTGCAACGGAATCTGACCCACGTTCATAGCACAATCCTTCCTGTCCTTTCGACAGGAGATCGGAGTGATCGACGTGGCTTTACTAG
>NZ_JACEZT010000008.1 GCF_014042345.1 Rugamonas brunnea | reverse complement strand
GTGATCGGTCCGATACCAGGGACAGTCATCAGGCGTTGGCCCAGATCGTCCTCGGTTACCTGCCGTGTCAATTCCCTTTCAATGTCGGCGATTTGCGACTCAAGGTACTTGAAATGGGTCTGCAGCCTCTCCAGCACTTGTACCAGTCTTGGTGGCAACGCCTGTTCCGCCAGGATGGCGGGCAGGCGGCGGATCGCCGCGTGGCCAATAGGCAGACTGATGCCAAACTCCAGCAGAAAACCATGGATCTGGTTGCTGGCCTTGACTCGGTCGCGCACCAGGGAATCACGCACCCGGTGCAGCGCCGCTAAAGTTTGTTGGGCCTCATTTTTGGGCGTGACGAAGCGCATTGCAGGGCGGCACGCAGCCTCGCAAATCGCTTCTGCATCAATAAAATCATTCTTGTTGCTCTTAACAAAAGGACGCACAAACTGCGGCGAAATTAGCTTAGGCTGGTGTCCCAGCGCTGCCAGCTGCCGCGCCATGTGATGGGCGCCGGCGCATGCCTCCATCACAATGGTACAGGGTGGGAACTGGGCGAGAAATTCCATGAGCTGCTTGCGCCCGAACTTCTTGCGCAGCAGTGCTTTGCCCTGACGATCCTGTCCGTGGAGATGGAAACTGTGTTTGCCAAGGTCGATACCGATCAACGTTACGCTGTCCATGATGGCGCCCTCCAGAAATGAAAACACCCTATAAGATTAGGACTTATAGGGTGAGGGTGACCATCTCATTAACCGGGGTCAGGTCATGAAAAAAGGCAACATGCGCGCATGTTGCCTTTTTTCATGACCTGACCCCGGTTCTTTTGGACGGCGGTGTTAGCTGATGTAGTTGAACAGCGACAGGCCCGACAAGGTCTTGAACGATTTTTGCGCCGCGTCCAGGTTGATCTGCTGCTGGGTGAACGAGGAGATGGCCTTGACCGTGTCCACATCCTGCAGGTCCGACAGCGTGCTCGCGTATTGCAGGTTCAGGTCGTCGCCGGCGCTGTCGAGGTAATCGAGCTCCTTCAGCCGCGAGCCGACCGAGGCGCGCACCGACAGCACGTTGTCGAGCGAGTTGTCGATGCTGGCGTTGGCCTGGTTGAGCTTGTTGGTCAGGCTGGCCTGGCCGGCCGGGCCGTCGCCGGGCGCGCGCAACGCACCGATCAGGTCGGTCAGCGTGGTGAAGATCGATTCGCGCGTGGACGGCTGGATCGTGAACTTGTCCTGGTCGGCGGGCGCGCCCTTAATGTCGAACTGCATGCCGTCGAAGGTGATGTTCTGCCCGCTCACATACGGGATCGGCGTGGCCGGCACCGGCGCCGGCGGCACCGGCTGGCCCAGCGTCACGTCGGTGACGGTGTAGGTGGTCACGCTGGGGGTACCGGGCGTGGCCGGCGTGACGGCGAAGTCGATCTGGTACTGGTGGCCCGTGAGCTGGGTCGGGTCCTTGACCGAGCCGGGCGAAATGATGCCGCTGCCGCCGCGCGCATAGTTGCCCGGATCGGCGCCCGTGACGAAGGTGCCGTTGCCGTTCACGTTGTTCTCGAACACGGACGAGCCCGAATCGCTGACGGCCAGCTTGCGGGTCGAACCGACCTGCAGCTCGCGCTGGCCCTGGTCACCCTGGTAGGCGGCGCCGGTGGCCGTCTGGGTGAAGGGCAAGGTGGTCGACTTGTAGCCGGAGAACAAATAGCCGCCGGCGCCATCGGCCGTGTTGGCGATGCCCAGCAGGTCGGTCAGCCGGCCCTCCAGTTCCACGGCCAGCGATTCGCGGTCCTTCTGCGTCATCGAGCCATTGCCGGCGTTCACGGTCAGCGTCTTGACGTCCTGCAGCAGGCTGGTGGTGCTGGCCAGCGCCACCTCCTCCTGGCCCAGGCCGCTCTTGGCGTTCTGGCGGTTGGTCACCAGCTGGGTGTTGATCGCTTGCGACTGCGTCACCTCCAGCGCGCGCGCGGTGGCGATCGGGTCGTCGGCCGCCGTCAGGTTCTTGCGGCCGGTGGACAGTTGCTGCTGGGTGCGCGCCAGCGCCGTCTGCAGGGTGCCGATCTGGTTGACCCCGATGTCGTAGATCGTCTTGGAACTGATGCGCATGTTCATGATGCTATCCCGTCAAAAATACTTTAGCCGCCAATGTTCATCAGCACGTCGAACAGCTGGCTGGCCACCTGCATCACCTTGCCGCAAGCCTGGTAGGCCTGCTGGTAACGCAGCAGGTTGGCCGCTTCCTCGTCCAGGTTGACGCCCGACACGCTTTGCTGGGCCGCCGTGGCCTGCTGCACGGCCGCGTCGCTGGCCTGGCCGCTGATCTGGGCTTCGCGCGTCTTGTTGCCGACGAAGTTGACCATTTGCGCGTACGACGACTGGAACGTGGCGTTGCCGCCATCGAGCACGTTCTTGGTTTGCAGGCCGGCCAGCAACTGGCCGTTGCGGTTGTCGCCCACGCCGGCCGTGTTGGGGCCGACCGTGAAGGTGTCGTTGTCGGCCGGTGCGCCGCTGATGGAAAAACTGATGCCGCCGAAACTGATGCTGGCGCCATCGGTGTAGGGTATCGATGGCGTGCCGGCCGGATACACGGTGGGCACGCCGTTGACGGTCACCGTCACGTCCTGGGTGGCTGGAAAACCGGACAGCGAATTGGCCGCCTTGTTGTAGGTCAGCGTCAGCGGCGCCGTCAGCGCGTTGCCCGGCGTCAGGTAGTTGACGTCCACGCTGCCGGCGCTGATCTTGGCCGTGCCGGCGTTGGTGGTGGGCGCGGCCGTGGCGATGGGCGCGGCCAGCGCCACCTTGGTACGGTCGCTCAGCACCACCTTGACGCTGGCGGCCGCGTTGACCGTGGGCCGCACCAGGAAATCGTCGCCCGGCTGCGGCGCGCCCGTGATGGTGTAATCGACGCCGTCGATGGTTTGCGGCCCCGTCTGCGGGAACGGGTTGATCTGGGTCTTGGTGCCGTCGGACTGGCGGGTCACGTAGAAATTGGTGCCATCGTAATCGACGCTGTAGTCGCTGGCCGTGAGCGCGCTGGCGTCCGTCACCACGGCCGTCACGTTGGCCGTGCTGAGCGGCGAATTGCGGGTGCTGGCCGCCACCGAGGCCTGGATAGGCGCGAAGAAGTCGCCGCCCATGGCGCCGTTCTGGTCCTGGCCCAGGTGGTGCTGCTGGTTGAACGCGGTGACCAGGCCGGCCGCCACCTGGCCCAGTTCGTTTTGCGCCTTGTCCAGCGCGCCGCTGCGGAAATCAAGCAAACCACCCAGCTGGCCGCCGGCGAACACGCTCTCGGGCAAGGCGTTGACCACGCTGCCGGTCTGGTAACCGACGGTCACGCGGGTCACGTCGGTGGGCGAGGTGGTAGTGGCCAGGTTGTAATTATGGTTACCCACCACCAGCGGCTGGCCGGTGCCGATCGACACGGTCAGCATGTGGTTGTCGCCGGGGATGACGGTGGTCTTGACCAGCTTGTTCAATTCCGTCAACAACTGGTCGCGGTGGTCGAGCAAGTCGTTGGGCGCCTTGGATGGATCGCTGCTGAGGCCGGAAATGCTGTCGTTCAACTGCGCGATCTGGCTGGCGTAGGAGTTGATCTGGGTGACGGTGGACGTGATCTGGCTGTTGACCCCGTCGCCAATCTCCGACAACCGCGCGCTCAGGCCCTGGAAGCGCCCCGCCAGCGAATCGGCGCTCGACAGCATGGCCTGGCGCGAGGCGGCCGAAGCCGGATTGGAGGCGGCGTCGTGCACGCCGTTGAAGAAATCCTGCATGGCCGGCGACAGGCCGGCCGTGGGATCGGCCAGCAGGTTGTCGATCTGGCTGATCTGCGAATAATAGGTGTCCAGCGACGCCTTGTTGGTTTCCGCGCCGCGCAGCTGGTTGTTCAGGAAGTCGTCGTAATAGCGCTTGACCTGGACCACGTCGGTGCCGGTGCCGACGAAGCCAAAGCCCATGTCCTGCGTGCCGGTGTCGGACTGGATCGCCACCTGGCGGCTGTAGCCGGCCACGCTGGCGTTGGTAATATTGTTGCCAGTCGTCGACAAACCGACCTGGGCCGCCAATAAACCGCTTTTTCCGATGCTCAGTAGGGACATGATGTGTTCTAACGCTCTGTGTGGTTAATTTACGGCGGCATGGGCCAAAACTTGAACCGGGCCATGCCGTCCCCGTCAGCCGACCAGCGAATGCTTGATGATGTTGGTCAGCTTGCGGGCGTAATGGGGGTCGGTGGCGTAGCCGGCCCGTTGCAAGCCCTGGGCGAAGCTGCTGGCGTCACCCGCGCTGGCCAGCACTTTCTCGTAGCGGGGATTGCTGGCCAACAATTTGGCGTAATCCTTGAAGCTGTCGGCGTAGCTGTCGTACGCGCGGAAGCGCTCGACCCGGGTCTGGGCCTTGCCATTCACATATTCCGTGGTGACGGCCTCGGCCACCTTGCCCTTCCAGTCGGGGCCGGCCTTGATGCCGAACAGGTTGTGGCTGTTGCTGCCATCGCGGCCCTTGATCTCGCGCTTGCCCCAGCCGCTTTCGAGCGCCGCCTGGCCCAGCATGAACTTGGCCGGGATGCCGGTGGCGCGGCTGGCCTCCTCCGCGTGCGCGCCCAGCTTGGCCTGGAAACTGCGCACGTGGGCGGGGCCGCCCTTGGCCGCGTCAGCCGTGCTGGCCGTGCCCGCGGCGCCGTCGGTGGCGCTGGTGCCGCTGGCGCCGCCGGCGGCCGCGATGGCCCGCTGCAGCAGGGCCGGGTCGAAGCGGCTGGTGGCGGCGGGCGCGGCCGTGGCGGACGGGTCGGTGGCGGCGCCGTCGCCGCCGAGGGCCAGCGCCTGGGCGTTGGTCGTCTGCTGCGACAGTTGACGGATCAGCACGTCGGCCAGGCCGATGCCTTTCTTGGCGATGCTCTGGCTGGATTGCTGGTCCAGCATGGTGGTGAACATCTTGGTCTGCTGGCTGTCGAGCATGCCGTCCTGCGGCGTGGCGTCGCGCATGCTCTTCATCATCATGTTGACGAACATGGCCTCGAACTGGGTGGCTGCGCTTTTCAGCGCCTCGGGCGAGCCGGCCTTGGCCGACTGGCGCAGCGCGCCCATGCCCTGCACGTCGAGCGCGAGCTTGCCGGTCAGGTCGTTCTGGGTGTTCATGGGCGTGTCCTTAAATGATTTCCAGCTCGGCCCGCAGGGCGCCGGCCGCCTTCATCGCCTGCAGGATGGCCAGCAAGTCTTGCGGCGTGGCGCCGATGGCGTTGAGCGCCTTGACCACGTCGGCCAGCGAGGCGCCGCCCTTGACCAGCATCACCTTGCCGCTGTCCTTCTTGATGTCGACCTGGGTGTTCTGGGTCACGGTGGTGCGCCCGCCCGACAGGGCGTTGGGCTGGCTCACCTGCGGCTCGGCCGAGACGGCGATCGACAGGTTGCCGTGCGAGATGGCGCAGGTGTCGAGCGTGACGGCGCGGTTCATCACCACCGAACCGGTGCGGGCGTTCATGATCACCTTGGCCGGTTGCTCGGCCGGGTTGACCTGCATGTCCTGCAGGGTGCCGATGAAGGTCACGCGCTGGTCGCTGCTGCTGGGCGCCTGCACCCGGATCACGCGGCCGTCGAGCGCGTAGGCGATGCCGGGGCCGTACTTGTCGTTGATGGCTTCGACGATGCGGCTGGCGGTCGAGAAGTCCGTGTTGTTGAGTTCGAGCTTGATGATGTTGTTCTCGCCCAGCGACGAGGCCACGGCCCGCTCCACGGTGGCGCCGCCGGAAATCTTGCCCACGCTCAGGTGGTTGACCTGCAGCGAATTGCCGCCGGCGGCCACGCCCACGCCGCCCACCAGCACATTGCCCTGGGCCATGCCGTAGACCTGGCCATCGGCGCCCTTGAGCGGCGTCATCAGCAAGGTGCCGCCGCGCAAGCTCTTGGCGTTACCCATGGACGAGACCGTGATGTCGAGCGTCTGGCCCGGCTGGGCGAACGGCGGCAGCGAGGCCGTCACCATCACGGCCGCCACGTTCTTCAGTTGCAGGCTGGAAGCGGCCGGCAGGTTCACGCCCAGCTGCTGCAGCATGGACACCACGCTTTGCACCGTGAACGGGGTCTGCGTGGTCTGGTCGCCGCTGCCGTCGAGGCCGACGACCAGGCCGTAGCCGATCAACTGGTTCTGGCGCACGCCGGCGATGCTGACCAGGTCCTTCAGGCGTTCGGCGCTGGCCAGCGGCGCGGCCAGCAAGGTCATGGCGACGCCGAGGCCCAGCACGGTGGCGGCGCGGCGGAGGAAAGAGGTCGTGTTCATGATCAGAAAGGCAGCAAGCTCTGGAAGAAGCGCGACGCCATCGACGTCATCTCGGCGCGGTCGATCTGGCTGTTGGTGCGGTACTCGACGCGCGCGTCGGCCACGGCGGTGGAGGCCACCGTGTTGCCGGTGGCAATGTTGTCGGGATTGACCATGCCGGAGAAGCGGATGAATTCCGTGCCCTTGTTCATGGCGATCTGCTTCTCGCCGGCCACGATCAGGTTGCCGTTGGCCAGCACCTCGACCACCGTCACGCCCATCGTGCCGGTGAAGGTGTTGCTGGCCGACTGGTTGTCGCCATCGGCGTACTTGCTGGCGCTGTTGGCGGACGCGGTGGCGCCGAAGGTGCCCTGCAGCGGATGGGGAATGCTGGCGCTGACGCTGCCGGACTTGTTGCCCGAGCTGGCGCCGGCCTTCACGGCCGAGGTCTTCTCCGTGATGACCAGGGTCAGCACATCGCCCACGTGGCGCGCGCGGCGGTCCTCGAAGATGGGGCGGAACGCGGCCGGCTGGTAGATGGCGCCGTTGTTGCCGGCCAGTTGCTCGGACGCCAGCGGGCGCGCCGTCAGCGGCGTCTGCACGATGGTGGTGGGGATGGCCGTGCAGCCGGTGAGCGCGGCCGCGCTCAGCAGCAGGGCCAGGGTAGCGAAGGTTTTCATGGCGCGTCCTTACATCTGCGTCAGTTTTTGCAGCATCTGGTCGGAGGTGGTGATGGCCTTGCTGTTGATCTCGTAGGCCCGCTGGGTCTGGATCATATTGACCATCTCCTCCACCACGCTCACGTTCGACGTTTCCACGTAGCCTTGCATGATGGAGCCGGTGCCGTTGGTGCCGGGCGTGTTGGTCTGGGCATTGCCGGAGGCGCCCGTCTCCACGTACAGGTTCTCGCCCTTCGATTCCAGCCCGGTCGGGTTGATGAAGGTCGACAACTGGATCGAGCCGATCTGCGACGGCGCCGTCTGCCCCGGCAGCGTGACGGACACGGTGCCGTCGCGGCCGACGGTGATGCTGGTGGCGTTGACGGGGATGGTGATGGCCGGCTGCAGCACGTAGCCGCTGGAGGTGACCATCTGGCCGTTGTTATCGCGCTGGAACGAACCGTCGCGCGTGTAGGCGGTGGTGCCGTCGGGCAGCAGCACGTTGAAGAAACCGTTGCCGTTGACCATCAGGTCCTTGTCGTTGCCCGTCGATTGCGGATTGCCCTGGGTGAAGATACGCTCCACGGCCACGGGGCGCACACCGGTGCCGATCTGCATGCCCGACGGCAAATTGGTCTGCTGGGACGACTGGGCGCCCGGCTGGCGCACGTTCTGGTACAGCAAGTCCTCGAACACGGCGCGCGATTTCTTGAAACCGTTGGTGCTGACGTTGGCCAGATTGTTGGACACCACGTCCATCTGCGTCTGCTGCGCCTCCATGCCAGTCTTGGCAATCCAAAGTGAACGTATCATTTGCTTCTCCCAGTCGCTTGGAGCGCGGCGGCCGGTACGACCACTGCTTATCCCATGCCACCATTATGGAGGAGCAACACTCAACTCAAAGCGAGGATCTGGGTGGCTTTTGCGGCGTTATTCTCGGCGTTCTTCAGCAAGCTCATTTGCATCTCGAACTGGCGCGCCAGGCTGATCATGTTGACCATGGAATCGACAGCGTTCACGTTGCTGCCTTCGAGCGCGCCGTCGACCAGGCGCACGGACGGGTCGTTGTCGGCCGGCGTGCCGCTGTTCAGGCGGAACAGGCCGTCGTCGCCGCGCACCAGGGACTTGGGGTCGGGATTGACCAGCTTGATGCGGCCCAGCACGTTCGACGGGCCCGGCTTGAATTCGGTCGAGATGGTGCTGACCGTGCCGTCGCTGGCGATGGCCACGGTGGTGTCGGGCGGCACGGCGATCGGGCCGCCCTCGCCTTGCAGGGTCTGGCCGGCCGACGTTTGCAGCAAGCCGTTCTCGCTCACCTTCAGGCTGCCGTTGCGGGTGTAGGCTTCCGAACCGTCGGCCGACTGCACGGCGATCCAGCCGTCGCCGCGCAGCGCCACGTCGAGCGCGCGGCCGGTGGTCTGGATCGGGCCGGCGCGCATGTCGGCGCCGGCCGTCGTGTCGACCACGAAGGTGCGGGTGGGCAAGCCCTCCGACATCACGGGCACGGCGCGGAATGCGTCGAGCTGGGCCCGGAAGCCCGTGGTGGTGGCGTTGGCCAGGTTGTTCGACACGGTGGCCTGCTGGTCCAGCACGTGGCGCGCGCCTGTCATGGCGGTATAGACGAGACGGTCCATGGTGTTCGGTGACTCCGGTAAGGGGACGGGCGCGGCCGGCTGGCCGCGCCCTACGCGTCAAACCAGCTTTAACGCAGGTTGACCAGGGTCTGCAGCACCGAGTCCTCGGTCTTGATGGTCTGGGCGTTGGCCTGGTACACGCGCTGCGCCGTGATCATGTTGACCAGCTCGGCCGTCAGGTCCACGTTCGAGGTTTCCACCGAACTGGCGCGCAACTGGCCCAGGCTGCCCGTTCCCGGCACGCCGATCTGCGGCACGCCCGAGTTCGAACTTTCAGCCCAGGCATTGTTGCCCAGCGGCGTAAGGCCGTTGACGTTGGAGAAATTGGCCAGCACCACCTGCGCCAGCGGACGCGACTTGCCGTTGCTGTACTGGCCCAGGATCACGCCGTCGGAACCGGCCGCGAAACGCTCCAGGTGACCCGACGAGTAACCGTCCTGGGTCGAGGCCTTCTCGCTGGTGCTGCTGCCGTATTGCGTGGTGCCGACCCAGTTGGCCTTGATGGTCAGCGGCTGCAGGGAACCGGTGTCCGGGAAGATCGGCAGGCTGATGGTCAGCGGCAGCGTCTGCGGCGTGGGCAGGTTGGCCATGGCGGCCGCGCTCAGCGCGCCGTTGTTGTTGAACACCAGGCTGCCCACCTTGACGGCCGGCACGCTGACGGCGGCCGCCAGCGCGGCGTCGATCTGGTCCAGGTTGGTGCCAGTCTTGGTGCCGGCGCCATTGACAGGGTCGAACGCGGCGGTCAGCGCGTCGAGCTGGGCCTGGCTGGCGCCGGCGGCAGCGGCGGCGGCCAGCATCACGGGACCGGCGGCCTGGGCATAGGCCAGCGCGTCGGCGTCGATGGTGGCCTGCACGGGCGGCAAGGCGTTCACGTCGGCCTGGTATTGGGCCCGCGCGGCCTGCACGCCGGGGTCGGCCAGGATGGAGGTGGCCACGGCCTTGGCGGTGATCTCGGTGCCGTCCACGCCCGCGTACACGTCCCAGTTGTTGGCGCTGGTCTTGACGTAGTAGGTCGACATGGTGTGCGCGTTGCCCAGGCTGTCGTACACGTCGAGCACGGTCTGCTTGTTGTAGGTCTGCGGATCGTTGGCGTCGAACGGCACCTTGGTGGGCGCCAGCGTGTTGGAATTGAGGTTGAGCGAGAAGTTGGCCTGGGTGGTGGCCACCGGCGTCAGGTCGGACGAATCGATGGTGATGGGCACCGGCGCGCCCTGCAGGATCACGCCCGAGGAATTGGTCAGGTAGCCCGTCACCTGCGCGCCCTGGGCATTGATCAGGGTGCCGTTCTTGTCCATCTGGAACTGGCCGTTGCGCGAATACTGGATCGCGCCATCGGGGGTGGTGGTGCGGAAGAAGCCGCCGCCGTTGATGGAGATGTCGAGCGGGTTGTTGCTCGTTTCGATATTGCCCTGGGTGAACTGCTGGGCGATCTGCGACACGGACACGCCGATACCGGCGTTGTTGCCGCTCACCCCGTTGAGCGAATTGGCGTACAGGTCGGCGAACTGGGCCTGCGAGCCTTTGAAGCCCACCGTGCTGGCGTTGGCGATGTTGTTGCCGATCACGTCGAGCGATTTAGACGCGCCGTTCAGGCCGCTGAGTCCTTGTTGGAACATGGTATTCCCCTATCTGATGAGGTGGCTTACGAGGTGAGTTACAGTACTTGCTTACAGTACTTGCTTAATGTCGGCCATGGTCAGCTGGCCGATCGCGGGTACGTTCAGTTTGACGCCGGCGCTGCCGGTGGACACGCTGGCCACCGTGCCGAAGGTGAGCGCGGTGGCGTCCGTGAGCGCCTTGCCGCCCGTGGTGGCCGTGACGGAGAACGAGTAATTGCCGTCCGGCGCGACGGTGGTGCCATCGTCGAGCTTGCCGTCCCACACCAGCGGCAGGGTGCCCACGTCCACGCCTTTCATGGCGATGCTGTGCACCACGGCGCCGCTGCCATTCTTGACATCGATCTGCACGGTGTCGGCGGCCGTGGCCAGGTCCACGCCGAACACGGCCTTACCGCCGGCCAGGGTGATCTGGTTGCCGGCCGCCAGCACGCCGTGGTTGATCAGGCCGGTGGCCTGCATGGCTTCGCCGGACTGGTAACTGGACTTGAGCGATTCCAGCGTCGTGTTGAGCTTGTTCACGCCCGTCACCGTCGAGAGCTGGGCCAGCTGGCTGGTCACTTGCGCGTTGTCGAGCGGATTGAGCGGGTCCTGGTTCTTCAGCTGCGTCACCAGCAGGGTCATGAACTTATCGGTGTCGGCCTGGGTGGCGTCCGTGGCGGCCGGTTTCTGCGGGTTGACGGCGTTGAGCAGCGCGGACGACGGCGCGGCGGTGGAACTGGTTACGGTGGACATGGGAGCCTCGGATTAAATGGCGAATGGGCGACCGGCTTACTGGCCGATGGTCAGGGTTTTCAGCAACAGCGTCTTGGCCGCGTTCATGGTTTCCACGTTGGTCTGGTAGGAACGCGAGGCCGACAGCATGTTGACCATTTCATCGACCACATTGACGTTGGGCATGGTCACATAGCCCTTCTCGTCGGCCAGCGGATTCTTGGGGTCGTACTTGAGCTTCATCGGCGACTGGTCCTCGACCACCTGGCGCACCCGCACGCCGGTGGAGGCGCCGCCCTCGGTGGACGGGGTGGCTTCGAACACCACCTGCTTGGCGCGGTAGGCTTCGCCGCTGGCGCTGGTGGCGCTGTCGGCGTTGGCCAGGTTACTGGCCACCACGTTCAGGCGCTGGGCCTGGGCGCTCATGGCCGAACCGGAAACATTAAAAATACTGAACAGCGACGACATGATTAGTTACCTCCCTGAATGGCCGCCATCATTTCCTTGATCTGGGCGTTGATCATCGTGATGCCGGCCTCGTAGCGCAGGCCGTTGTCGGCGAACTGGTTGCGCTCGACGTCCATGTCGACCGTGTTGCCGTCCACGGCGCCCTGCACCACGCCGCGGTACAGCAGCGGCGTGCCGTCGGGCAAGGCCGCGCCATCCTTGGGTGGGTTGGGAAAGTGCTGCGCGGCCGTGGTGCGCAGCGGCGCCGGGGCGCTGGCGGCCAGCGCGTTCTGCAGCGCGCTGGAAAAATCGATGTCGCGGGCCTTGTAGTTAGGGGTGTCGCCATTGGCGATGTTGGACGCGAGCACCGTCTGGCGCTGCGAGCGCAAGCTCAGCGCGGCTTCGTGAAAGCGCAGGTAATCGTCGAGTTTCCCTAACATGACAGGCTCCAAAGTGTGCGTCCGGCCCGTGGGGCATGGACGAACTGGTGATGACAGGAGCCATCATACGGCCGCTTGCCCGGCGGCAATCGAACGATAAGGCTGTGCTTTTCCGTCCTATTCCGGGCTTGCTCGCTGGCGGGCCGGACTATCATGGCATCATTCCAGGGACACCCACACCATGAAACGACCATTGACCACTACCTTGCTGCTGACCTTACTCGCCGCCGGCGCCAGCGCCGCCGAGGGCAACGGCGCACGCCAGGACGCCGCCGTCCTCCGGCAAAGCGTGGAACAATTCCTGCAGACGCAGACGGCCGGCCTGCCGGGCCAGGCCAAGGTGAGCGTGGGCGCGATCGACGCCCGCATGGCCCTGCCCGCCTGTCCGGCGCCGCAAGCGTTCCTGATGCCGGGCAGCCGGGCCTGGGGCAAGACCACGGTGGGTGTGCGCTGCACGGCGCCGCAATGGACGATTTATGTGCAAGCCAACGTCAGCGTGGTGGCCGACTACATCGCCAGCGCCGTGCCGCTGGCCCAGGGCCAGACCATCGAGGCCGGCCAGCTGGTGGCCGTGCAGGGCGACCTGACCACCATGCCGCCTGGCATCGCCACCGACATGGCCCAGGTGGTGGGCCGCTACCCCAACGCCTCGCTGCCGTCGGGCACGCCGCTGCGGCTGGACACGCTCAAGAGCCGCCCCGTGGTGCAACAGGGCCAGCTGGTGCGCCTGGTATCGAGCGGCAACGGCTTTTCCGTCTCGGCCGAGGCGCGCGCCGTGAGCACGGCCGGCGATGGCCAGGTGGTGCAGGTGAGAACTGCCGGTGGGCAACAAATTAGCGGGATCGCCAAAGCGGGCGGCCTGGTGGAAGTCGCGTTCTGAAGAAATATGGGTTCTTTGCGGCAAGACGCGCTAAAGTTTATTCAAGCGGCGCCGTTATAGACTCATATCCCGGAGTCCAGGACTTCGATCAGACGAGGATGATGCTGTGAAAATCAACGATACGCTCAAGAGCACCCCCGGCTTGCCGACCTCGCCTGCGGGCGCGTCCAACGCCCGCGGTGCCGACAAGACGGCCGCCACCCCGGCCGCGACGGACAATGTACGCCTGTCGCCGCAAGGCCAGGCATTGGCGGCCAGTGCGGCCGGCGGCGGCAGCGCCGTGTTCGACACCAAGAAAGTCGAACGCATCAAGCTGGCCATCGCCGACGGCCAGTTCCAGGTCAATTCGGAAAAAGTGGCGGACGGACTGCTGGACACGGTCAAGGATCTGCTGCACTCCAGGAAACGTTAGGACTACCCCATGCAAACCGTCGACCCGATGCAGCTGCTGCGCGAAGAACAGCGCCTGATGACTTCCCTGCTGGACGTGCTCAAGCAGGAACAGCAGCATCTGGTGGCGGCCCACATCGACGCGTTGACGGCCTTGACGCCGGAAAAATCGGCGCTGGTCGGCCAGATGGCCAGCCTGGCCAAGCAGCGCCACAGCGCGCTGGGCGCGGCCGGCTTCGCGCCGCAGGAAGCGGGCATGACGCAATGGATCGCCGCCCGCGGCGACAGCGGCGCCGACGCCCTGTGGCAAACCCTGCTGGACCAGACGCGCGAAGCGAAAGAACTGAACCGCATCAACGGCATGCTGATCAACAAGCACATGAGCCACACCCAGGGCGCGCTGCAAGCGCTGCGCCCGCGCGCGGCCGCCAGCAGCAGCTTCTACGGCCCCAGCGGCCACGCCACCACCTCCACCACCAGCCGCGGCTTCTTCGCCGGCTAAACAACAATCGCAAAAAACCGGGGTCAGGTCATACGATCAGGCAACTTGCGCGCAAGTTGCCTGATCGTATGACCTGACCCCGGTGTTGATGCTGATTCCTGTTGCTTATTGCGGCTTGACGGCCGGCGTCGGCAATTCCGTCACCGTGTCCGGCAGGCCGGACAGGATGGTCACGGCCACGCGCCGGTTGCGGGCCCGGCCCTCGGACGAGGCGTTCGAGGCCACCGGATGATTGGCGGCATGGCCCACCGCCGTCAGCCGCGCGGGCGCCACGCCGGCGTCGATGAACAGCCGCACCACGCTGGCCGCCCGCACCGACGACAGTTCCCAGTTCGACGGATACAAGGTGTTGCGGATCGGCTGGTTGTCGGTGTGCCCTTCCACCTGCACGTCGTGGCCGTCGTCCTTGAGCAGCACGGCCACGGCCCGCAGCGCTTCCGTCGACGCGGCCGTCAGGCGCGCCTCGCCCGGGTCGAACAGCACGCTGGCGTTGATTTCGACGCTGACCCCGCGGCTGTTCTGCGTCACCCGCACCTTGCCTTCCTTGACCAGCGGCGCCAGCGTGGACAGCAGGTCCTGCGCCAGCTTGGTCATGTGTTCCTTTTCCTTGCGCAGCAATTCGGTGCGGCGGCGCAGGCCGGGATTGGGGATGGGCAGGTTCTGCACCTGGGTAGTGACGGGCTTGGCCGCGCCGGCCCCGCCGAAGGCGTCGCCCAGCGCGTCCGAAAACACCTGGTACTTGCCGATGTTGACCGAGGACACGGCGTACATGACGACGAAGAAGGCGAACAGCAGCGTGATGAAATCGGAATACGAGATCAGCCAGCGCTCGGGGTTCTCCACCTCCTCGTCGAACTTCCTGCGCGCGCGCCGGTATTGCATGTCAGTGTTCCCGCAGCAGCGTGGCCACGCGCTCGTCGATCACGCGCGTGTGGTCGCCGGTGGCGATGTCGTGGAACACGGCGGCCGCGATCTCCTGCTGGTGCACGGCCTGGGTGACGATGGCCTTGAGCTTGTTGGCCACCGGGTACAGGAACAGGTTGGCCAAGCCCACGCCATAGATGGTGGACACGAAGGCGACGGCGATGCCCGCGCCCAGCTTGCTGGGGTCGGTCAGGTTTTCCATCACGTGGATCAGGCCCAGCACGGCGCCCAGGATGCCGATGGTGGGCGAATAGCCGGCCGCCGATTCCCAGATCCGCACGGCTTGCCGCTGCTCGGTTTCGTAGGCCGTGATTTCCGTGTCGAGGATGTGGCGCAGCTTGTCGGGCGCGATGCCGTCGACGATCAGGCGCAAGCCCTTGGCGTTGAACTTGTCCTTGGAGGCCAGCATGTAGCGCTCCAGCGCCAGCAAGCCATCGCGCCGGGCCGCCAGGTTCCAGGCGTTGATCTCGCGCGCCAGCGCGGCGCGGTTGTCGGGCGGCGGCGAGAACACCAGGCGCAGCATGCGCAGCCCGCGCCAGAAAGTGGGCGGCCGGGTCTGCAGCAGCACGGCGCCGAAGGTGCCGACGATGACGATGGCGAACGCGGCCGGCTGGATCAGCGAACCGAGCTTGCCCCCTTCCAGTCCCTGGCCGATGATGATGCCGGCCAGCGCCAGCAGCACGCCGGCTACGCTGGCCCAGTCCAAGACCGCTCCCGTAAGCTGGCGCGCAGCCGCGCCACGGCCTGCGTGTGCAATTGCGACACGCGCGATTCCGATACGCCCATGACGGCGCCGATTTCCTTCAAGTTCAGTTCCTCTTCGTAGTACAAGCCCATCAGGATCTTCTCGCGCGGCGGCAAGGCGTCGATGGCGTCGATCACGGCCTGGCGGAAGTCGCCGTCGAGCAAGGAGCGCAGCGGGTCGCTGTCTTCGTCAGAGCAATAGCGGTCGAGGAAGCTGTCGTTGCCGTCGTCGTCGTGGAAATCCTCGTAGTAGACCAGCTGGTGGCCACCGCCGTCGGACAGCATTTCCTGGTACTCGGCCAGCGACAGCTTGAGCATCTTGGCCACTTCCGATTCCGTGGGCGGATGGCCGAGGCGTTGTTGCAGCGTGCTCATGGCCGTCTCGATCTTGCGCATGTTCTGGCGCATGGAACGGGGCAGCCAGTCGCTGTTGCGCAACTCGTCGAGCATGGCGCCGCGGATGCGCAGCACGGCGTAGGTTTCAAACTGGGCGCCATGGGTTTCCTCGTAACGGCTGATGGCGTCGAGCAAGCCTATCATGCCGGCCTGGACCAGATCGTCCACCTCCACGCTGGGCGGCAGCTTGGCCTTCATATGGTGGGCGAGACGCTTGACCAGCGGCATGTGCTCTGTCAGCAAGCTATCTCTGCTCGGTTTCCCTTTGACCGTGTACATAAATTCTTGTTATTCGTTAGGCGCTGAATTGGTGCTGGCTCCCCGCGCGCATGGAGGGCGAGCCGGCCAGCGCAAACCGCCCCGCCAGTTGACGAAACGCGACCGAGGCGCCGGCCAGCGGGAAGGCGTCGACCACGGCCCGCCCCAGGCGCGCGGCCCGCTGCAGGTATTCGTCGGCCGGCACCGAACCCATCGATACCAGGTTGACCGCCAGGTAGCGGCTCGCCGCTTGCGCCATGTTATCGTATACCACCTTTGCTTCCGTTTCGGAAGCCCCGGTGACGAGAATTCCGAATGGGCGCCGGCCCAGTTCGTGGTTCAGGCGCTTGATCATGGCGTAGGCGGCCGTAATGGAACGGGCGTTGTTGGATACCTGCACCACGATCTCGGCGCTGGCCATGACGGGCACCGGGAAAGCGCCGCCATCGAATTCGCCATCGACCAGCACCATGCCGGTCTGGCGCACCAGCACGTCGAAGGCCTTGGCCAGCCGGCGCGCCTCGTCGGGGCCGCGGCGCGCTTCGCCGCGCGTCATCGAGGCCACCGTGAAACCTTGCGGCGCTTCATACAACACCTGGTTCAGCGCGCATTCCTGGCGCGCCACGTTGAGCAGGCTGGCGCCATCGTCCAGTCCCAGGCGCGAGGCCACGCCATGGGCGCTGGCGCAGGCATCCATCAGCAGCACGTCGTTGCCGGCCCGGGCCAGCGAGGCGCCCAGGTTGACCAGCATGGCGGCCTTGTCGTCCTGCGGCGTGGCCGACAGAAAAGTGACGATGCGTGGCGTGGGGCCGGCCAGCATCCGGCGCAGGCCTTCGGCCTGGTCGAAATCGAAGTTAGCCAAGGTGCACCTCGCGCAGCGAGCCGTCGGCGCCGGCGTTGGACATCAACAGCGGCAATTCCGCGTCCAGGTACTGGCCGGGGATGGCGTCGCGCTTGAGCTTGAAGGCGCGGTCGATCAGCCAGGCCGGGTCGGCCAGGTGCAGGTCTTCCGGCACGCGCTGGCCGTTGGACACATAGAACAGGTTCAGTTTCTGGCGGATCACCACGTCGAGCACATTGCCGATGGCGGCCGCCTCGTCCAGCTTGGTCATGATGCAGCCGGCCAGGCCGCTGCCCTGGTAGGCGCGCACCACTTCGTTCAGGGTTTCCTGGGTGGCCGTGGCGTTCAGGCACAGCACGCGCTTGACGTCGGCGCCGGCGCCTTGCAGCATGGCCACCTGCTCCGTCACCATCTGGTCGCGCT
Source organism: Rugamonas brunnea (assembly GCF_014042345.1). Taxonomy (GTDB): domain Bacteria; phylum Pseudomonadota; class Gammaproteobacteria; order Burkholderiales; family Burkholderiaceae_D; genus Rugamonas; species Rugamonas brunnea. The sequence continues at coordinate 260,795 of NZ_JACEZT010000008.1, read as the reverse complement.
GGCTCACGCCGACCGTGTCGATCAGCACCGTGTGCTTGTTCTTCAGTTCTTTCAGCGCGATGCGCAGGTCGGCCTCGTCCTTCACCGAGTGCACCATCACGCCCAGGATCTTGCCGTAGATGCGCAGTTGCTCGTGGGCGCCGATACGGTAGGCGTCCGTCGTGATCAGGGCCAGCTTGTCGGCGCCGTGGCGCATCACGCAGCGCGCGGCCAGCTTGGCGGTGCTGGTGGTCTTGCCCACGCCGGTCGGGCCCACCAGGGCGAACACGCCGCCCTGGTCGATCAGGGCGTCCTCGTTGGCCATGGTGCTCAGGTTGCGGGTCAACACGGTCTTGATCCAGCGCATGCTGTCGGCCGCGTCGCGGCTGGCCGGCAGTTTTTCGATCAGGTAGCGCGCCAGGCTGGCGGAGAAACCGGCGGCCAGCATCTCGCGCAACACGGCGGCCTTGTGCGGTTCGCGCTGCTGGGTCGACCCCCAGGCGATCTCGGCCAACTGGGTTTCCATCATGCCGCGCATGGCGCGGATCTCGTTCATCATGCCGGTCATTTCAGCGGCCGCGTTCTGCTTGGCGCTGGCGACGGCGGCGGCCACCATTTCCGAAATGCGTTCCATGTCGAGCGCGGCGGCGCGCGGCTGGGCCGGCGCGGCTGCTGCGGCGGCGGTGGCCGATGCATACGACGAGGGCGACGCCACCACGCGGCGGGCCGGTTGCGCCGGCATCATGGGCGCCGGCGCGGCCGGCGGCAGCTCCAGTTGCGGACGCGGGGCGGCCATCGGCGATTGCGGCGCGGGCGACGCGAGCGAGGCGGCGTCGTCATTGGCCAGGGCCAGGATCTCGACCTCGCCGTCAGCCTGGCGGTTGGACAGGATCACGGCGTCGGGGCCGAGCGCCTCGCGCACCTTGCGCAGCGCCTCGCGCGACGTGGGCGCAGTGAATTTCTTGACGTTCATGGCCGGCTCCCCTGGGCAAGGGCAGCACGTGGTTGGGAAAGTGGTTTGGCCATCATCATCGACTCCTGTTACTTGAGCGCTGCGCCTTCGACATGAGGCGCCTTTGCTCTGACAGTGTCATTATTGACGATGCACCATGGAAACGATCCGATGAACAACGGTGGAAATGGGCCGTATTTCACGGTTGCGTCCGGCGTACCGGATGCGGGCACCGCAAGCGGCAGAAACGGCACGGCCCCCTGCGCGCGCGCAAGGGGCCGTGCGACGGCCTGGCCGGCGTCAGGCTGGCTGGCCGCCCACCAGCGAGGTCACGCGGATGGTCTTGGTTTCCGGGATCTCCGCGTGCGACAGCACCTTCAGCTGCGGCAAGGCGCGGCGCAGGAAGCGCGACAGCAAGGCGCGCAGCGGACCCGGCACCAGCAGCACCGGCGTCAGGCCCAGCGCTTCCTGCTGGGTGGCGGCCGCCTGCGCCTGCTGGGCGATGGTGTCGGCCAGGCCCGGCTCGATGCCGGCGCCATCCGGACCGCTGGCCGACAGCGCCTGCATCAGCAAACGTTCAAGGCGGTTATCGAGCGTCATCACGGACAGCTCGCCCGCGCCGGGGAACAGTTGCTGCACGATGGCCCGACCCAGCGCGATGCGCACCAGCGCCGTCAAGTCGTTCGGGTCCTGCGTGTGCACGGCGTGCTCGGCCAGCGTCTCGATGATGGTGCGCATATCGCGGATGTGCACGCCTTCGACGAGCAGGTTCTGCAGCACCTTCTGCAGGGTCGACAGCGACACCATCTTCGGCACCAGGTCCTCGACCAGCCGTGGCGCTTCCTTGCCCAGGTGATCGAGCAAGGCTTGCACCTCGGCCCGGCCCAGCAGTTCCGACGCGTGGGTGGTGATCAGGTGGTTCAAATGGGTGGCCACCACCGTGCCGGCGTCGACCACCGTGTAGCCCATGGTCTGGGCCTGGTCGCGCAAGCCGGCGTCGATCCAGGTGGCCGGCAGGCCGAATGCGGGATCGGTGGTCACCAGGCCCGGCAGCGTGCCGCTGGCCATGCCGGGATTGATGGCCAGGAACTGGCCGTTGAACGCTTCGCCCGTGCCCACTTCCACGCCCTTGAGCGTGATGCGGTAGGCCGACGGCTTCAATTCCAGGTTGTCGCGGATGTGCACGGGCGGCGCCAGGAAACCGACTTCCTGCGCGAACTTCTTGCGGATGCCCTTGATGCGCTTGAGCAGTTCGCCGCCCTGGGTCTTGTCCACCAGCGGGATCAGGCGGTAGCCCACTTCCAGGCCCAGCGTGTCGACCGGCATGATGTCCTGCCAGGTCGCCTCTTCCTGCTCGGGCGCGGTGGGCGGCGGCGCTTCGGGCGCGGCCTCGGCGGCCGTGGCGGCGCTGCTGGCGCGGCGCGACAACAGCCAGCCGGCGCCGATCAGGATGCTGGCCAGCAGCAGGAACACCAGGTTGGGCATGCCGGGAATCAGGCCCATGCCGCCGATGATGCCGCCCGTGATGTAGAGCACCTGGGGCTTGGCGAACAACTGGCCGATCACCTGGCCGCCGATGTCCTGCTCGCTGGCCACGCGCGAGACGACGATACCGGCCGCCGTCGAAATCACCAGCGAGGGGATCTGCGCCACCAGGCCGTCACCGATGGCCAGCAGCGTGTAGTTCTTGATCGCGTCGCCGAACGACATATCATGCTGCAGCAAGCCCACCAGCAGGCCGCCCACCACGTTGATGACGGTCACCAGGATGCCGGCCACGGCATCGCCGCGCACATACTTACTGGCACCGTCCATGGCGCCGTAGAATTCCGCTTCCTGCGCCACTTCGCTGCGGCGCTTGCGCGCTTCCGCTTCGCCGATCAGGCCGGCGTTGAGGTCGGCGTCGATCGCCATCTGCTTGCCGGGCATGGCGTCCAATGCGAAACGGGCGCCCACCTCGGCGATACGGCCCGCGCCCTTGGTGACGACGGTGAAGTTGATGATGGTGAGGATGATGAACACGACGATACCGACCGCGTAGTTGCCGCCGATCAGGAAGTGGCCGAACGCTTCGATCACCTTGCCGGCCGCGTCGGCACCGGTGTGGCCTTCCGTCAGCACCACGCGGGTGGAGGCCACGTTCAGCGACAGGCGCAGCATGGTCGACACCAGCAGGATGGTGGGGAAAGCCATGAAGTCCAGCGGCTTGACCGTGTACAGGCTGGTCAGCAGCACGATGATGGCCAGCGCGATGTTGAAGCTGAAGAACAGGTCGAGCACGAAGGCCGGCAGCGGCAGCACCATCATCGCCAGCAGCATGACGATCAGGATGGGCGCGGCCAGGCTCTTGTTGGCGCCCTTGGCCAAGCCCTGCATCCAGGCAGGCAGTTTCAGATTGCTCAAGGCGTTCATGCAGGTGCTCCGTTATTCGTATCGTTAAGCTTGCCACGGCCGGCGTAGGCGGGGTTGAGCGGGTCCAGCTCGGGTGGCACATCCAGCTTGGTCGGGGTGTCGGGACGGTGGCCGCCCTGCTTGCTGAACATGCGCAGCTGGAACACGTAGGCCAGCACTTCGGCCACGGCCGCGTACAGCGCCTCGGGGATCTCGTCGCCGATTTCCGTGTGCTTGTGCAGCGCACGGGCCAGCGGCGGCGCTTCCAGGATGGCGACCTTGTTTTCCTTGGCGATCTCGCGGATCTTGGCCGCCACCTCATCGGTGCCCTTGGCTACCACGCGCGGCGCGCCGCGCGAACCGTCGGCGTATTTCAGCGCCACCGCATAGTGGGTCGGGTTGGTCACCACCACGTCGGCGGTCGGCACGTCGGCCATCATGCGGCGCTTGGCCATCTCGCGCTGCATCTGGCGGATCTTGGCCTTGATCTGCGGATTACCGTCGGACTCCTTGGACTCCTGGATCATTTCCTGGCGCGTCATCTTGAGCTTGTTGGCGTAGTGCCACATCTGGTACGGGCCATCGACGGCGGCGATCAGGCCCAGCGCGCCGACGATGAACAGGAAACTCATGGCGATCATGTCGAGCAAATGCACGCTGCCGAGCTTGAGCGGCTCCACGGCCAGGCCCAGCACGGCATCCTTTTGCTTCATCACCACCAGCCAGGCCACAAAGCCCACCAGCAGCGTCTTGGCTATGGCCTTGAGCAACTCCACCAGGGCGTTGGGCGAGACCAGGTTGGACAGGCCCTTGATCGGGTTGAGCTTACCGAAATTGGGGGTGATGGCCTTGCCGCTGAACAGCCAGCCGCCCACCAGCAACGGCGAGGCCAGCGCCACCACCATCACGGCCAGGCCCAGCGGCAAGCAGGCCAGCAGCACGCGGCCGACATCCATGCCGATGCGGGTGAGCAGCACGTCGGCATGGAAAATCTGCTCCTGGTCCAGCGCCAGGCCCGACACCATGGCCGAGCGCAGCTGGCGCACCAGCGAGGAACCGGTCAGCCACAGGCCGGCGCCGGCCACCATCAGCACGGTGAACGTCGCCACTTCACGCGATCGGGGAACGTCGCCTTCTTCTCGCGCCTGCTCGAGGCGCTTCGCTGACGCCGGTTCTGTCTTTTCTGCGTCGCTTTCTTCAGCCATCGCCTGCTCCTGTGGATACGCTAGCCATCATAGGCGATATTGCCCTATGGCTATTCGCGGAACAGGATGGAAAAAGGGGCCTTATTTCCCGCCCCCGGCCGCATCAGCCCGCGTCACGGTCTGCTCGATGGCGCCGAACACGGACTTGCCGTCGCCATTGAGCATCTCGATGCGGATGGTGTCGCCGAACGCCATGTACGGGGTGACGGGCGCGCCGCCGGCGATGGTTTCCAGGCAACGTTGCTCGGCGATACAGGAATAACCGCGCTTGCTGTCCTTGTTCGACACGGTGCCCGAGCCGATGATGCTGCCGGCCCGGATATTGCGCGACTTGGCCAGGTGGGCCAGCAACTGGGGAAAGTTGAAGATCATGTCCACGCCCGCGTGGGGCTGGCCCACCAGCTTGCCGTTCCATGTCGAGCGCAGCGGCAGGTGCACCTTGCCGCCCTTCCAGGCATCGTCGAGCTCGTCGGGGGTGACGGCCACGGGCGAGAAGCTGGTGGCCGGCTTGCTCTGCAGGAAGCCGAAGCCCTTGGCCAGCTCGTCGGGAATCAGGTTGCGCAGCGACACGTCGTTGACCAGCGCCAGCAAACGGATCTGCTGGTAAGCCTGGTCCGGCGTCGCCCCCATGGCGATATCGTCGGTGATCACGGCCACTTCCGCTTCGAAATCGATGCCCCACTCTTCGTGGAACAAGGCAATGTCGTCGCGCGGGCCGAGGAAATCGTCGCTGCCGCCCTGGTACATCAGCGGCTCTTCCCAGAACGAGGCCGGCAACTCGGCGCCGCGCGCCTTGCGCACCAGCTCCACGTGGTTGACGTAGGCCGAACCGTCGGCCCACTGGTAGGCGCGCGGCAGCGGCGCCATGCACTGCGCCGGATCGAAGTCGAACGTGCGGCGGCCCCGGCCATTGCTCAAGTCCTGGTACAGCTGCTGCAACTGGGGCGCGATGAAGGCCCAGTCGTCCAGCGCGCGCTGCAAGGTGGGCGCGATGCCGTCGGCCAGCTGGGCCGTTTTCAGGTCGCGCGCGACGACGGCCAGCTGGCCGTCGCGCGTGCCGTCTTTAAGAGTGGCAAGTTTCATGGCGATGCGAGAGAAAGTGGGCGCGCCGGTGCCGCACGGTGGCGGCGCCGGTGACGGGGATGCGGTTCAGACGGGGGCCAGCAAGGCCAGCTGTTCAGGCGTCAGGTAGCACCATTCGCCCTCGGCGATGCCCAGCGTGTCGAGCTGCAGGGTGCCGATGGCCGAACGGTGCAGCGCGCTGCAATGATTGCCGGCGGCCGCCAGCATGCGCTTGACCTGGTGATACTTGCCCTGCTCCAGCACGATTTCCAGCTGATGCTCGCCGCGCTGTTCGCACACGAGGGCGGCCAGCGGCGCGGGCTCGTCATGCAACTGCACGCCGGCCAGCAATTGCGCGATCAGGGCCGGCGTCACCGGATCCTGGGTGGTGGCCTGGTAGACCTTGGGCACATGGCGCTTGGGCGAGGATTGCGCATGGATGAACGGGCCATCGTCCGACATCAGCAGCATGCCCGTGGTGTCATGGTCGAGCCGGCCCACGGGCTGCACTTCGCGCCACGTGAACTGCTCGGGCAGCAAGGTCAGCACGCCCGGATGGTGGCTGGGCTTGCGCGAACATTCGAAATTGGCGGGCTTGTTGAGCGCGATGTACACGTGTTCGCGGTATACCCACTCTTCGTCGAACACCGTCAGCACCAGGCCATCGGTTTCGACGGTGGTGCGGTAATTGTCCTGCACCTGGCCGGCGATGCTCACTTCGCCGTCCTCGATCAGGGAGCGGCAGTACTTGCGGGTTCCAAAACCCTGCGATTGCAGGATGCGGTCTAGGGATAATTTACTCATGGCGAGACTTTAACAGATGCGGCTGCGAGCGTGAAGGCAAGCGCCGCCGCGCCGGATTGATGCCGCACGCGTCGCATCATTGATGCAAATCAATAAGTCCCCGTCTGGCGTTGATACACTGAAACTTCATTAGGAATCGGCCTAACACCGATTGGGAATAATGGAAGAGGTTGTTAGAACGGAGCGGCTGCCCGCAGAAGGATGGATCATGTTAAAACGCGCCCCACCCCGCCCGCGTCCCCCTGGCGACCAGGACACGCCCGCCACTCCCCATCGGCAGGCAGCCGCCGAGGCCGCCGCCGCGCACCGCACCGCGCTGGCCATGTCGCGCTGGCGCAGTGGCGACACGGCAGCCGACCTGCGCACCGCCGCCGCGCTCCACCCGGGCCCCCAGGCCCAATGGCAAGCGGCCCTGCAACGCCAGTTCTGCGCATGGCTGGACGCGGGCGGCTTCGCGGCCCCGGAACCGGCACAGGAACAAAAACAGGCAACGGCGCAGCCGGCGCCACCAATGAAAACAGCGGCATTGCGCCGCTGTTCTCAGCCCCATTGCGGGACTATTGACGAGGAATTGAAATTCTCTCTACTCCGCATTCGCGATGCGGTTGAGTAGTTCCATCAACTGCTGAGCAAGACAGTGCTGACAACAATGTGAACTGTTAATCTGGCCTCCCTTGGAAAGAACTACAACACCACTATAGACCAAGGTGAGCGATATACAAGGCTATTCCCGACCAGATTAATAATGTTAATCGTCGTGCCATAGTCGCTCAATGGAGCAGTGGGCGCGCCCCCGCGTAGACGGATTTGACGGCGCCGGCCCCCATGGCCGCGCCGAATTTCTTCAGCACCCGCTCGGGCAAGCCTTCATGCTGGGTATAGTCGATGATGTCTTCCGCCTTGACCACATCGCGCGCCACGCTGTCGACCGTGCCCAGGCCATCGGCCAGGCCCATGTCGATGGCGCGCGCACCGCTCCAGAACAGGCCGGAGAACATGTCCGGCGTTTCCTTCAGGCGCTTGCCGCGGCCGCTGCGCACCACCTCAATGAACTGCTGGTGGATCTCGTTCAACATGGCCTGGGCGTGCTGCTTGTGCTTTTCCGTCAGGGGACTGAAGGGGTCCATGAAGCCCTTGTTCTCGCCGGCCGTCAGCAGGCGCCGCTCGACGCCCGCCTTTTCCATGATGCCCGTGAAGCCGAATCCATCCATCAACACGCCGATCGACCCGACGATGGACGCCTTGTCCACATAGATACGGTCGGCGGCAGCCGCGATGTAATAGCCGCCCGAGGCGCAGATCTCGTCGACCACCACGTACAGCGGCTTGGCCGGATAACCCTTGCGCAGGCGCCGGATCTCGTCGACGATCATGCCGGCCTGCACCGGGCTGCCGCCGGGGCTGTTGATGTGCAACACGACGGCCACCGAGCCATCGTCGGAAAACGCCTTGTTCAGGGCCGGGATCACGACGGCGGCCGAACCGCTGCCTTCGCTGTCGATCTCGCCCTCGATCTCGATCAGGGCCGTATGGCGTCCCAGCGCCTCGCCGTCCACGCCGGGCCAGCTGAAATCGAAATAGGCGGCCAGCCCCACCAGCACCACCAGCAGGAACAGGAACTTGAAGAAGATGCCCCAGCGACGGTGCGCGCGCTGCTCCTTGAGCGTGGCGAACACCAGCTTTTCCAGCACCTCGCGCTCCCAGTTGGTGGGCGGGGCGGCCGGCTTGGCCGGCGCGGCCGGCGGGATGGGCGCGCGTTCGGATGCGCTATCGCTTGTGTTTTCGCTCATGGTTGCTGCCAGGTGGATGACATGGAGGGGGAAGTTGACGGCGCTCAGGCGCGGGCCGGCCGCACATAGTCGTCAGGTTGCCAGTAGATATGCTGGTCGCGTTCGACCACGGTGATCGGGCGCAGCCGCCCGCCCCGACAGGGTCCGCCGGCGCAAAAGCCGCTGTCGGGCACATAGATGGCGCCGTGCGTGGAACACATCAGGTACAGGCCGCTGGACTCGAAGAACTCGCCCTCGGCCCAGTCGAGTTCGATGGGCACGTGGGCACAGCGGTTCAGGTAGCCGTACACGATGCCCTGGTAGCGCACCACGAAGCCGGTGCCATCGTCGCCGCCGGCCGTGACGGGAAAGCGCACGCCCTTGCCGCCTTCCTGCACGGCATCGGCCGCGCACACCAGGATCTGGGTCGCGTTCGCGTCGCTGCTGCTGGCGTCGGTACTCATGCGTGCTCGTTCAGCCAATGGTGGAGCTCGGCCACGGAAGCGGCCGAGAACAGCGGCTGGCAGGCGGCCAGCTGGTCGACCGGATGGGCACCATACTGGACGGCGATGGCCGCCGCCCCCGCGTTGTTGGCCATCAGCAAGTCGTGGGTGGTGTCGCCTATCATCACCGTGCGCTTCATGTCCTGCCCCAGTTCCCGCGTCAGCTCCTGCAGCATGGCTGGGTGTGGCTTGGAAAATGTTTCATCTGCGCAACGCGTGGCGTCGAACATGGACAGCAGGCCGGCGTCGTTCAGGGCGCGGTTCAGGCCGACCCGGCTCTTGCCGGTGGCCACGGCCAGGAAATACGCCTGCTGCGACAATTCCTCCAGCATGTCGCGCGCGCCCTTGAACAGGGTCAGCTCGTGGTCGCGCGACAGGTAGTGGTAGCGGTAGCGCTCCACCAGCCGCGGATAGTATTTGGGATCGATGCCGGGCATGGCCGCCTGCATCGCTTCGGACAAGCCGAGGCCGATCACGTGGGCGGCCGCGTCATCCTTCGGGATCGGCAAGCCAAGATCCTTGGCCGCCGCCTGTATGCATTTCACGATCGCTGACGTGGAATCCATCAGCGTGCCATCCCAATCGAATACGATTAAGTCAAATTGCTTTCTTGCCATGTCTCCCGGCTGCGGTCGCTGCCGGCTCCTTGAGTCCGTGCCCGGCGACGACGGATTGCCGTGCCCGACTATATATTAGGTTGATGCGTTAAGCGGTTTCCCCAAGCTTAACAAGAAACGCTCGCATTCGGCGGCCAATGGCGCATTTAATGTTAACAATTTGCCAGTTTCCGGATGGGTGAACGTGATTTGATGGGCGTGCAGGAACATGCGCTTGAGCGCGCCGCGCGTGGCGTCGGCCTTCAGCAAGGCGCGGTTGAGGGCAAAATCGCCGTACTTGTCATCACCTGCGATCGCGAAGCCCGACGATGCCAGATGAACGCGGATCTGGTGGGTACGCCCCGTTTTCAGCTCGGCCTCCAGCAGCGCGAAATCCTTGAATTTGCGCAGCAAGGTGAACACCGTGTGCGACGGCAAGCCGTCGGCCTGCACCGCCACCCGGCGTTCGCCGTCGGCCGTCGTGTATTTATGCAATGGCAACTTCACATGCTGGCGCGCGTTCTTCCAGTCGCCGGCCACCAGGGTCAGGTAACGCTTGTCCGTGTGGCCTTCGCGCATCTGCTCGTGCAGATTGGTCAGCGCCGAACGTTTCTTGGCGAGCAACAACAGGCCGGACGTGTCGCGGTCCAGCCGGTGCACCAGCTCCAGGAATTTCGCTTGCGGACGGGCGGCCCGCAACTGCTCGATCACGCCGAACGACACGCCCGAGCCGCCATGCACGGCCACGCCGGCCGGCTTGTCGATCACCAGCAACTGGCTGTCTTCATAGATGATGTCGAATTCGGCCGCCGGCACCGTGTTGGTGTCGGCCTTCTCGGCCACCCGCACCGGCGGGATGCGGACGATATCACCCTGTACCAATCGATACAATTGGTCGATACGGCCCTTGTTGACCCGCACCTCACCCGAGCGCAGGATGCGGTAGATATGGCTTTTCGGCACGCCTTTGCATACGCGCAACAGGTAGTTATCGATGCGCTGACCGGCCTCTTCTTCAGTGATTGTGACGAATTGTGCTTGCGGCGGAACCTGTGTTGAAGGGGGAACAACATCGTTTTGCATCTTCATTTGCTCTGTCTTCCCAGAAAATCTCTCTAAGTCCTTCATTTTGAATATATAATCATTTAGCGGCGGTTCTAGCTGCTGCAAGTGTAAGAATAAAAGCACATTTTACACAGGGGCGTCTCCACTGGCCTCGCCAAATTGCAAATTCAGAGGAAAAAATGTATATGCACCACCCCTGCGCGGATCAAGGTTGCACCGTCGTTGTAATCGGATGGCGCGCAAGAGTGCTGAATTAGGATGGTTGGATAGTAAGGATAACGCCGGCAAGCATGATCAAGAGTTGTGCTCGCTGGTTAATGAAGTTGATAACGCTTGCCGTTTTCGCCAGACCCCATGCTTAGTAGCAAGCTAATGACGGAAGGCTGAAACAAGCCTAATAGGAAGTTGTAGTACTTGTCATGTAAGCAAGGCCAGGATCTGGCTCATCGACGCTGCCCACCGCCTGCGTTCTCTGCCCCCCGCCCACGCGGGCCGCATGGAAGAATCGCAGGCGACGCGGGTACTCGGCATGTCGATCGACTTCATGCGCCCAGTGGCGGCCGCAACCCACGTTGCTGCGCCGCCCCTCAGGGCATACCCACCGCAACCATGTTAATTCTCGCGTATATCCCTGTAGCTTCGCTGTTCCACGGAACAGCATTGAGATGGCCCATAGGGTCGCGGAGTTAATAAAAATGAAACGCATGTTGTTTAATGCTACGCAACAAGAGGAGCTGCGTGTCGCAATCGTCGACGGTCAGAAACTGATCGACATCGACATCGAGACGGCCGGACGCGAGCAACGCAAGTCCAATATTTACAAAGGCGTGATCACCCGCATCGAGCCGTCGCTGGAAGCGTGCTTCGTCAGCTACGGCGAGGACCGCCACGGCTTCCTGCCGTTCAAGGAAGTGGCCCGTACCTACTTCCGCGAAGGCGTGGACGTGCGCAACGCTTCCGTCAAGGAAGCCCTGCGCGAAGGCCAGGAAATCATGGTGCAGGTCGAGAAGGAAGAGCGCGGCAACAAGGGCGCGGCCCTGACCTCGTTCGTCTCGCTGGCCGGCCGCTACCTGGTGCTGATGCCCAACAACCCGCGCGGCGGCGGCGTGTCGCGCCGCGTCGAAGGCGAAGAACGCCAGGAACTGCGCGAAACCATGGACAAGCTGGACTTGCCGCCAGGCATGTCCGTGATCGCCCGCACGGCCGGCATCGGCCGCAATGTGGAAGAGCTGCAGTGGGACTTGAATTACCTGATGCAACTGTGGCGCGCGATCGAGGGCGCCGGCAAGTCGGCCTCGGGCGCGTTCCTGATCTACCAGGAATCGTCGCTGGTGATCCGCGCCATCCGCGATTACTTCCAGCCCGACATCGGTGAGATCCTGATCGACACCGACGAGATCTACGAGCAGGCCCACCAGTTCATGAGCCACGTGATGCCCGACATGGTGCACCGCGTGAAACGTTACAGCGACGACGTGCCGCTGTTCTCGCGCTTCCAGATCGAACACCAGATCGAGACGGCCTACTCGCGCACCGTGCCGCTGCCATCGGGCGGCGCCATCGTGATCGACCACACCGAAGCGCTGGTGTCGGTGGACGTCAACTCGGCCCGCGCCACCCGCGGTTCCGACATCGAGACCACCGCCTTCAACACCAACTGCGAAGCGGCCGAGGAAGTGGCCCGCCAGCTGCGCCTGCGCGACCTGGGCGGCCTGATCGTGATCGACTTCATCGACATGGAAGTGGCCAAGAACCAGCGCGAAGTGGAACAGCGCCTGAAGGACGCGCTGCACCACGACCGTGCGCGCGTGCAGATGGGCAAGATTTCGCGCTTCGGCCTGATGGAACTGTCGCGCCAGCGCCTGCGCCCTTCGCTGTCCGAAGGTTCGCACGTGACCTGCCCGCGCTGCTCGGGCACCGGCCACATCCGCGATACGGAATCGTCGGCCCTGCAGGTGCTGCGCATCATCCAGGAAGAGGCCATGAAGGAAAACTCGGCCACCATCCACGTGCAAGTGCCGGTGGACGTGGCAGCCTTCCTGCTCAATGAGAAGCGCGGCGAAGTGCTGAAGATCGAGAACCGTCACCGCATCGCCGTGATCCTGATCCCGAACAAGCACCTCGACACCCCGCACTACAAGCTCGAACGCATCAAGCACGACGACCCGCGCCTGGAAGACAGCCAGGCCAGCTACACGCTGGCCGAGCAGGCTGAAACCGACATGGCCTACAGCAAGCGCCAGAAGGAAGAAGCCAAGCCGCGCCAGGAAGCCGTGGTCAAGACCATCACCCCGGACCAGCCGGCGCCGATGGTCGAGCGCACCGCCAAGCCGGCCGAGACGGTCAAGGCCGCCGCCGCGCCAGCGCAGCCCGTGGCCGAGCCAGGCTTCTTCGAGAAACTGTTCAGCTTCTTCCGCGCCAAGCCGGCAGCGCCGGTCATGCCGGTGGCCCCGACCATCGTGGTCAAGCCCGTGCCGACCGACCGTGGCGAGCGCAACGCCCGTGGCCCGCGCGGCCGCAGCCGTAACGGCAAGCCAGGCAGCCGCGAGCGCGACGAGCGCGAACCGGGCGCCCGTCCAGGCCAGGAGGAAGGCGCCAAGGCCGCCGACAACGGCCGCCCAGCCCGTCCGCCACGCCCACCACGCGAAGGCCGTGAAGGCCGCGAGGGTCGTGAACCACGTGAAAACCAGGCGACCGAAGGCCAGCGCGAGCGCGGCGAACGGGGCGAGCGCGCCGAGCGCCCACCACGTCCACCGCGTGAGCCACGCGGCGAGAAGCCACAGGTAACGGAAGCGAAGGTCGAGGAACTGGCGCTGACGGCCGCCGCCGTACCGGCAGCCGCCGGCACCGGCCCGGTCGTGGAAGCAACGGCTATCGTGAAAACGGCCCCGCAGGCCGGTCCGGAAGGCGAAGAAGTGGAAGCGGCTGAAGGCGAAGAGCCACGCCGCCGCCGCCGCCGTGGCGGTCGCAACCGTAACCGCCGCGAACGCGAAGGCGGCGAAGGCATGGAAGCGGGCGCCAACGAAGGCGAAGCACCTGTCGTGACCTTCACCGTGGCGCCGGAAACGAGCGCTGAAACGGTCGCCGCCGTGGCACCTGTTGCCGAGGCCGCACCAGTGGTGGAAGCCGTCGCCGCACCAGCCGTTGCCGCCGAGCCGGCAGCGCCAGTGGCAGCCGTCGCTGAAACGGCCGCTCCGGTGGTGGAAGCAGCGCCGGTCGCTGAAACCGCCCCGGTCGCTGCGCCTGTGGCTGAAGTGGCAGCGGCAGAACCGGCGCCTGTGGTGGAAGCCGCCGCCCCTGCCGTGGCTGAAACCGCCGCGCCTGTCGCAGTGGAAGTCGCCGCCCCGGCCGCCGTCGAGGTTGTTGCACCAGTGGCAGAAGCCATCGTCGCTGCACCAGTCGCCGCGCCCGTCGTCGCCGAGCCTGTGGCCGCCGCGCCAGTCGTAGCTGCACCAGCACCTGCGCCTGCCGCCGCACCGGCACCAGTAGCCGCCGCCCCGGCCGCGCCTATCGACCTGCAAGCCGTGCTCGGCTCCGCCGGCCTGACGCTGGCCGCGACCGACCCGGCCAAGCTGCGTGCCGCCCAGGAAGCAGCCGCCAAGGTGGTGGCGCCGGTGCGTGTGCCACGCGAGCGCAAGCCGCTGCCACCGCAAGTGGACGAGCCGCTGGTGCAAGTCGACACCCGCCGCTGATGCCAGCGTAGTGCGCCGCGCGGGTCCGCCCGCGCCGGCCACAAGCAAAAAGGGAAGCTGCGTGCTTCCCTTTTTTTCGCCCTTCCCAAGCCAGCCAATTACAGGCAGACTTGGAGGCGCATTGATTTCCTGCCAACCACAATCCCCCCCACGCCCATGAGCTTGCCCGACCTGACCCGCCCCGCGCCCGTGAGCCTGCGCACCGCATTCTGGTACTGGCTCAAGCTCGGCTTCATCAGCTTTGGCGGACCGGCCGGCCAGATCGCCATGATGCACGCGGAACTGGTGGAGCGGCGGCGCTGGATTTCCGAACAACGCTTCCTGCATGCACTGAACTACTGCATGCTGCTGCCCGGCCCGGAGGCGACCCAACTGGCCATCTACATCGGCTGGCTACTCCACAAGACCCGTGGCGGCATCGTGGCGGGCATCCTGTTCGTGCTGCCCTCGCTGGTGTTCCTGATCGCCTTGTCATGGATCTACATGGCCTATGGCAGCGTGCCGGCGGTCGCGGCCGTGCTGTACGGCATCAAGCCGGCCGTGGTCGCCATCGTGCTGGCGGCCGCCTGGCGCATCGGCAAACGGTCGCTGAAAAACGGTGCGCTGATCGCCCTGGCCGCCGCCGCTTTTATCGCCATCACCGTATTTCATCTGCCATTTCCGCTCATCGTCGCCGGCGCGGCATTGGTCGGCCTGCTGGGCGGCCGCTACTGGCCAGCCTTGTTCCAGGTCGGCGGCGGCCACCCCGGCCAGGCGGCCAGCTATGGTCCTGCCCTGATCGACGACGACACGCCCACGCCCGGGCACGCGCGCTTTTCCTGGCCCGGCCTGGCGCGCGTGGCAGTGTTCGGCTGCACGCTGGGCGTGGTTGCTTGGCTGGCGCTGGCCCTGGCGACAGGCGCGCACCAGCCGCTGGCGCAAATGGGCTGGTTCTTCACCAAGGCCGCCATGCTGACCTTCGGCGGCGCCTATGCGGTGTTGCCCTACGTCTACCAAGGCGCCGTGACCGGCTTCCACTGGCTGCTGCCGGCGCAGATGATCGACGGGCTGGCGCTGGGCGAGACGACACCGGGCCCGTTGATCATGGTGGTGGCCTTCGTGGGCTTTGTCGGCGCGTGGAGCAAGGCCGTGTTCGGCGGCAGCCTGCTGGCGGCCGGCGCGGCGGGCGCCAGCGTGGCCACCTTCTTCACCTTCCTGCCGTCGTTCCTGTTCATCCTGGCCGGCGGCCCGCTGGTGGAAGCGACGCGCGACAACATCCGCATGACGGCGCCGCTGACGGCCATTTCCGCCGCCGTGGTGGGGGTGATCGTCAGCCTGGCCGTGTTCTTCGGCATGCATGTATTCTGGCAAGAGACGCCGGCGCCCCACCTCGACCTGCGCGCGGTATTGCTGGGTGTGATGGCCAGTATTGCCCTGCTGCGCTACCAGGTGGGCACGATCAAGCTGATACTGGCCTGTGCGATCTCCGGCCTCGTGCTATCGTATCCCGGTTAGCGCGCATCTTGACGCGCGTGTTTGTGCCATGACTTTATGCTGTGCCCGGTAGTAACTCATCATTCATGACTGAAAAAATCATTTTCGTGGCGGACCAGCGCCAGCGTGCGCCGGCCATCCCCGCCGTGCCGGAGGCCCCCACCGGCCGCGTGACGGACCAGCTCGCCCGCCCCCTGCACGACCTGCGCATCTCCGTCACCGACCGCTGCAACTTCCGCTGCGTGTACTGCATGCCCAAGGCCGTGTTCGACCAGAACTACAGCTATTTGCCGCACAGTTCGCTGCTATCGTTCGAGGAAATCACGCGCGTGGCGCGCCTGTTCGTGGCCCACGGCGTCGAAAAAATCCGGCTCACGGGCGGCGAACCGCTGTTGCGCAAGAATGTGGAACGGCTGGTCGGCATGCTCAGCGAAATCCCCACTCCCAGCGGCCGGCCGCTGGACCTGACGCTGACCACCAATGGCTCGCTGCTGGCCAAAAAGGCCCAGTCGCTCAAGGATGCCGGCCTGCAACGCGTCACCGTGTCGCTGGACGCGCTCGACGACGCCATCTTCAAGCGCATGAACGACGTCGATTTCGCCGTCGAGGATGTGCTCAAGGGCATCGATGTGGCCCACCAGGTGGGCCTGGGTCCGATCAAGGTCAACATGGTGGTCAAGGGCGGCATGAACGACAGCCAGATCCTGCCCATGGCGCGCCATTTCAAGAACACGCCCTACATCCTGCGCTTCATCGAGTACATGGACGTGGGCGCCTCGAACGGCTGGAACCTCGATGAAGTAATTCCCTCGGCCGAGGTGCAGCGGCGCATCCACGCCGAACTGCCGCTGGTGGCGGCCGACGCCAACTACACGGGCGAAACGGCGGCGCGCTGGCGCTACGCCGATGGCGGCGGCGAGATCGGCCTGATATCAAGCGTGAGCCAGGCTTTTTGCCGCGATTGCACGCGCGCCCGCCTGTCGACGGAAGGCAAGCTGTATACTTGCTTGTTCGCCAGCCATGGCCACGACTTGCGCGCCCTGCTGCGCGGCGGCCACAGCGACGACGACATCGCCGGCGCCATCGCCTTGCTGTGGCGCGCGCGCGGCGACCGCTACTCGGAAACGCGCACGCAGCACACCAGCGGCCTGGTCGAGCGGGCCAAGAAAGTTGAAATGTCTTATATCGGGGGGTAGTTTGTCTGTGAACAGCAAGGTAAGTGGCCTGATCCTGGCCGGTGGCCGTGGCACCCGCATGGGCCGCGTGGACAAGGGCCTGCAGCCGTTCCGGGGCGCCACGCTGGTGGCCCATGTGCTGCAACGGCTGGCGCCGCAAGTGGCCAGCGTGGCCATCAATGCCAACCGCAACCTGCCCCAGTACGAGGCTTACGGCTGCCCGGTGCTGGGCGACGAGCTGGGCGGCTTCGAAGGCCCGCTGGCCGGCCTGCAAACCGGCTTGCGCCACTGCGCCACGGAACTGCTGCTGACCGCCCCTTGCGACTCACCGTTCCTGCCGCCCGACCTGGCCCAGCGCCTGGCCGGCGCGCTGGACTCGCAAGATGCCGACGTGGCCGTCGCCGTCACACTGGAAGCAGACGAGCACGGTGTGGTCCAGCGCCAGCTCCATCCCGTGTTCTCGCTGCTGCGCGCCAGCCTGCTGCCGCAACTCGATGCCTACCTGGCCACCGGCGCGCGCCGCATGGAGGGCTGGTACAAGACGCTGCGCCTGGCCGAAGTGGTGTTCGAGGACGCGGCCGCGTTCCGCAACATCAACACGCTGGGCGAGCTGCAACAACTGGAACATGCGGGCGCCCAGCCCGAGCAACCGCTCACGCTGGCCGCCGTGGCCAGCTGCCTCTCTGCCTACGACCCCGAAGCCATGTCCGTGCGCGACGCCCAGCGCATCATCGGCGACTTCATCACGCCGATCCAGTCGTCCGAAAAAGTGGCGCTGCGCAGCGCGCTCGACCGCGTGCTGGCCCAGGACGTGATCTCCCCCATCAACGTGCCGGCCTATGACAACTCGGCCATGGACGGCTATGCCCTGCGCGGCGCCGACCTGCCCGCGGAAGGCACGGTCACGCTGGAAGTGATCGGCATCGTCTACGCGGGCCGCCCCACGGCGCTGGCCTGCGGCCCCGGCCAGTGCGTGCGCATCATGACGGGCGGCGCCATGCCGGCAGGCTGCGACAC
This sequence comes from Rugamonas brunnea, assembly GCF_014042345.1. Lineage (GTDB taxonomy): Bacteria > Pseudomonadota > Gammaproteobacteria > Burkholderiales > Burkholderiaceae_D > Rugamonas > Rugamonas brunnea. Next base: position 243,112 of record NZ_JACEZT010000008.1, on the reverse strand, counting down.
CGTGCTGCCGCAGGAGCTGGCGGCCGCCATCGGCGACGGCAGCGTCACCATCGCGGCCGGCGTGCTGCGCGCGGGCGACAACCGCCGCTTCAAGGGCGAAGACCTGGCCGAAGGCGGCGTGGCCATCGCGCGCGGCAAGGTGGTGCGCCCGGCCGACCTGGGCCTGATCGCCTCGCTCGGCCTGGCGGAGGTGGCCGTGCAGCGCCGCCTGCGCGTGGCCTTCTTCTCCACCGGCGACGAGCTGCGCTCGGTCGGCGAACCGCTCGACACGGGCTGCGTCTACGACAGCAACCGCTACACGCTGTTCGGCATGCTGCAGCGCTTGGGCTGCGACGTGATCGACATGGGCATCGTCAAGGATGACACGGTAGCACTGGAAGCGGCGCTGCGCAGCGGCTGCGAAAACGCCGACGCCATCATCACCTCCGGCGGCGTGTCCGACGGCGCGGCCGACTACACGCGCGCCATGATGGCGCGCCTGGGGGACGTGGCGTTCTGGAAGCTCAACATGCGCCCCGGCCGCCCGCTGGCCTTCGGCAAGATCCACTCCAACGGCCGCAGCGCCTGGCTGTTCGGGCTGCCCGGCAACCCGGTGGCGACCATGGTGTCGTTCTACTTCTTCGCCCGCGCGGCGCTGCTGCACATGATGGGCGCCAACGCCCCGCTGCCGCTGCTGCGCGCGCGCGCGCAGGCCGGCATCCGCAAGCGTCCCGGCCGCAGCGAATTCCAGCGCGGTGTGCTCAGCACGGACGCGGACGGCCAGCCCCAGGTGCGCCTGACGGGCGCCCAGGGCTCGGGCATCCTGCGCTCCATGTCGGAGGCCAATTGCATGGTGGTGCTGCGCGACGACCAGGGCAACGTGGCCCAGGGCGATCTGGTCGAGGTGCTGCCGTTCGAAGGCTTGCTGTAAGCGGCGCCGCTGTTCGTCCCTATTTCTCCCTATTCGTCCTTCTGCAGGCGCGCCAGCGCCTCGGCCGGGTCGGCGTACAGCGCCGGCTCGGTGGCCGCGCGCCGGAACGCCCGTCCCAGGCTGGCGCGCATAAAGGTGCTGTGGGCGAAGCGCGTCACCTTGCTGTAATAGCGCTCGTGCAGGCCGTTCACCATGGCCACGTAATCATCCATCAAATCCGGCGCGATCGAGAAGTTGTCGTAGTTGATCACGGCCGGCACCTTGCGCCCCAGTCCTTCCAGCCGCTGCGCCACCAGGGCCCGTATCGCCTCGATGGTGGCCCGGTCGGCCACTTCGTAGCCCTCGAAATTGGCGAAGAACAGTTGCTGCTGCGGGTCGTAGACCAGGCGTTCCTCCAGCGGCCGCGCCAGGAAATCGGCGCGCCAGCCCATCGCCTGCGTGCCGAAGATACGCGCATCCATGGTCTTCAGGCCGGCGCTGATGGCGGGCCGGAAGCTCATGTGGGCCAAAATGTCACGCTCCAGGTCGATGCCGGGCGCGATCTCGATCAGCTCCAGTCCCTGCGGCTGCAAGCGGAACACGCAGCGCTCCGTCACGTACAGCGCGCTCTGGCCGCGCCGCAGCGCGTATTCCCCGCTGTAGGTGCGGTGCTCGACCTCGTCAACGAACTTGCGCGCCTGCCCTTCGCGCAGGATGCACAACTGCCCGTCGCGCACGGCCACCTGCAGCGCGCCGGCCGTGAACGTGCCCACGAACACCACCTTCTTGGCATTCTGGCTGATGTTGATGAAGCCCCCGGCGCCGGCCAGCCGCGCGCCGAATTTGCTCACGTTCAGGTTGCCATGGCGGTCGGCCTGCGCCAGCCCAAGGAAGGCCACATCGAGCCCGCCGCCGTCGTAGAAATCGAACTGGTAGGGCTGGTCGATGATGGCGTCCGCATTGGTGGCCGCGCCGAAATTGAGGCCGCCGGCCGGCAAGCCGCCGATCACGCCCGGCTCCGCCGTCAGCGTCACCAGGTCGAACACCTTTTCCTCGGCGGCCACGGCCGCCACACCTTCGGGCATGCCAATGCCGAGGTTGACGACGTGGTTGGGCTTGAGCTCCATCAGCGCGCGGCGCGCGATGATCTTGCGCTCGGACAGCGCCATAGTGGCCAGCGTCCCCAATGGCACCCGCAATTCGCCCGCGAACGCGGCGCTGTACGGCTCGGCGAAGGTCTGCATGTGGTAGTCGGGCTGCTCGGCCACCACCACACAATCGACGAGGATGCCGGGGATCTTGACCTCGCGGGGCGGCAGCGTGCCCCGCTCCGCGATGCGCTCCACCTGCACGATCACGATGCCGCCCGAATTGTGGGCCGCCATGGCGATGGCCAGCGCCTCCAGCGTGAGCGCCTCGCGCTCCATGGTCACGTTGCCGTTGGCGTCGGCCGTGGTGCCGCGGATGATGCCCACGTGGATGGGCTGGGCCTTGTAGAACAGATGCTCCTTGCCGCCCACCGTCAGCAGCTCCACCAATTCTTCCGTGGTGCGCTCGTTGATCTTGCCGCCGCCGTGGCGCGGATCGACAAAGGTACCCAGGCCCACGTGCGTGAGCAGGCCGGGTTTGCCGGCCGCCGTGTCGCGGAACAGCTGGCTGATCACGCCCTGCGGTAGGTTGTACGCTTCGATCTTGTTGGACGTGGCCAGTTGCTGCAGCTTGGGCACCAGTCCCCAATGCCCGCCCACCACACGCTTGAGCATGCCCTCGTGGGCCAGGTGGTTGAGCCCGCGCTCCTTGCCGTCGCCCTGCCCGGCCGCGTACACCAGCGTCAGGTCGCGCGGATGGCCACCGCCATCGGGCGAGAGGAAGCGCCGCTCCAGCGCCACCGCGATGTTCTCCGCGAAGCCCACGCCGACAAAGCCGCCGCTGGCGATGGTGTCGCCGTCGCGGATCAAACCGACAGCGTCGGCCGCGCTCACGATCTTGTTGCGCCGCACGGCCGGCATGGCCAGCGACGAGAAATCCGGGCTACGAACAGGCATGACAGTCTCCGTTCAGAAAAACATCGGGGGATACGTCCCCTCTGGTGATCCTTACCGCTGTACTCTCAGCGCAGCTACTACGCCTGCTACGCCACTTCCGATTCGTTCACATCCTGGTCCGGCCCCAGCAGCAGCTGGGCCGCCTCGCTGGGCAAGGCCTCCACCGACTTGAGCTTGCGCGCCATCTGGCGGCTGCGCGTCTCGGCCGATTCGATGTTCTTGGCGGCCCGCTCCAGCGTCAGCTTGGTGGCCGACAGCACGTCGCCGAACTTGGCGAACTCCGTCTTCACGGCGCCCAGCACCTGCCACACCTCCGACGAGCGCTTTTCCAGCGCCAGCGTGCGGAAGCCCATCTGCAGGCTGTTGAGCAGGGCCGACAGCGTGGACGGGCCGGCGATGCTCACGCGGTTCACGCGCTGCAGTTCGTCGGCCAGGCCGGGACGGCGCATCACTTCCGCGTACAAGCCTTCGGTGGGCAGGAACAGAATGGCGAAGTCCGTCGTGTGCGGCGGCGCCAGGTATTTGTCGGCGATGGTCTTCGCTTCGCCGCGCACGGCCCGTTCCAGTTCGCGCCCGGCCGCCGCCACACCGTCGGCGTCGGCCCGGTCGGCCGCTTCCAGCAGCCGCTCGTACTGCTCCTTGGGGAACTTGGCGTCGATCGGCATCCATACCGGCGGGCCGCCCTCCACGTGGCCCGGCAGGCGCAGCGCGAACTCCACGCGCGCGCCGCTGCCGGCGATGGTCTCCACGTTGCGCGCATACTGCTCGGGTGTGAGCACCTGCTCCAGCAGCATCTCCAGCTGCACCTCGCCCCAGGTGCCGCGCGTCTTCACGTTGGTCAGCACCCGCTTCAAGTCGCCCACGCCCAGCGCCAGCTGCTGCATCTCGCCCAAGCCCTGGTGCACCCGCTCCAGCCGCTCCGACACTTGCTGGAACGAGGCCGACAAACGCGATTCCAGCGTCGCGTGCAGCTTCTCATCGACCGTCTTGCGCATCTCCTCCAGCCGGGCGCCGTTGTCGGCTTGCAGGTCGCGGATCTTCTCTTCCAGCGTGGCGCGCACTTCCAGCATGCGCTGCGCGTTCGATTCCGTGAGCCGGATCAGGGCCAGGTTCATGCTCTCGCCAAAGCGCTTCAGGCTTTGCGCCTGTTCCTCGCGCCCGCTCTGCCCCTGGTTGTCGATCTGGCGCCGCATCGCCTCCAGTTGCTGGGCGCTGGCGGCCTGCGCCTGCGCCAGCAACTGCGCCATGTCCTGGCGGCTGGCCTGGGCCGTGGCCTGCAATTGCATGCGCACTTCCCGTTCCACGCGCTCGATGCGTTCAGCCAGTCCGGCCTCACCCGGCCCTGCGCCCGCCCCTGCGCGCGCGCGCAGCAGCGCCAGCACCTGCAGCGCCAGCACGACGAGGCCCACGGCCAGCAGCACGGCAAATTCGATGGTGGTCATGGTCAATCCGGCTTGTTGCGCATCCAGTCGGCCGTCTGGTAGAACGACTCCATCAACCGCAGCCGCAGGTCTTCGGGAATGCCCACGTCCTCCATGGCCCACGCCATGGCGCGCAGCCACTGGTCGCGTTCCTGGGTGCCGATGGCGAACGGCATGTGGCGGGCCCGCAGGCGCGGGTGGCCGAAGCGTTCGATGTAGGCGTCCGGCCCGCCCATCCAGCCGGACAGGAACCAGAACAGGCGGTCGCGCGCGTTGTCCAGCGATGGCGGGTGCGTGGCGCGCAGCAGCGCGAACTCCGGCTCCAGTTCCATTAGGTCGTAAAACCGGTCGACCATCTCGCGCACGCGCGTTTCGCCGCCGATCACTTCGTAGAGAGTTTGAGGTTCAGTCATACCGCCATCATAGCGCACCGCAGCCATGGCCGGTTGCGGTGCGCGATGGGGTGGGCGATGGTCTTAGACCAGCGCCAGCCGGCGCGAGCGGCGGCTGGACGACCAGCTCTCCAGTTCCACCTGCTCGCGGATGGCGGCGCAGCCGGCCAGTATCCGCGCCTCCTGCGCCGCGTCCAGTTGCGCGTTCAGGGTCAGCCGCACCAGCGCGCGGTTCTTGGCCGTGGCCGGGGCACAGAACATGGCGCCGTACACGCCCTGGCGCTCCAGCGCCTTGCGCAGCGCCAGCGTGCGCGGTTCGGTGCCCGGTTCGAGCGCGATGATCTGCTCGGTGCCGTCGCTGACGTTGTAGCCCAGCGCATCGAGCCCGCTGCGCACGCGCGCGGCGATGCCGGCCAGCGCGGCGCGCCGGTCGTCGGCCGCCGCCACGAAGTCAATGGCCGCGTCGAACCAGGCCAATTCATGCTCCAGCAGGCAGGAACTGAAAATAGCCGGGCGCGACTCGGACAGGAAATAGCCCTTGAATTTGCTGGAGCAGGTGATGATGCCGGCGCGGCCCGCAAACGCCTTGGCCAGCGACGCGGTGCGGAAGTGCACGCGCTCGGCCAGGTCCAGTTGCGCCACCAGCCCGGCCCCGCGCGGGCCATGGGTACCGAGCGAGTGCGACTCGTCGACCACCAGCAGGCAGCCGGTGCGCTCGGCCAGCTCCACCAGCCCGGCCAGCGGGGCCACGCTGCCGTTTGTGCTGTACAGCGCATCGACAGCGATGATGCCCGGCCCGTGCCGGCTCACCTGGCGCCGCAGGTGCTCCAGGTCGTTGTGCAGGAAGGAGATGGCTTCGGCGCCGGCCGATTGCACGCCTTCCCATAGCGAGGCATGGGCTTGCATGTCCAGGAACACGGGTACACCGGGACCGGCCAGGCATTGCACCAGCCCCACGTTGGCGGCCCAGCCGGACTGGGTCAGGATGCCGTCCTCGGCCCCCATCAGGCGCGCGAACTTGTGTTCCAGCCGGTGCTGCGGGCTGCCCTCTTGCAGGTAAACGGCCGACATCAGCAGCGCGGCGCCGCCGGCCAGCCGGTTGGCCTGGGCCCGCACCAGGGCGGGCTCGCCCCCCAGGCACAGATAGTCATTCCCGGCCAGGAAGATAGCGCCGGCCGGCGTCGGTTGCCAGGCGTGCGGATGCTCGCCACCCAGCAGTTGTTCGATGCGGGTCACATAGTGGGCATCCATACGGCAGGTGACGTAGTCGGGCAAATTGTGTTCGGCGGCAGCCAGGCGCGCACGGGCGGGGGCTGAGGCCGGGGCGATAGCAGTGGACATAATTTTCCTCTTTGAAATGGTTGTTTTATTTGCACTACGCCCAAGACATTGCCGTTTTGTTACAAAATAGGGTTGATGCGGATCAACCGTACGGTCAAAAGCCCCTGCGCCGTTGTAATTTTGGAGGAAGATGAAATTTTGATAAAAATCAAACGGCCATGACCCTCTCTCCGTATGCGCACTGGAAGCAATGGCGCCACCGCCTGCTGCTGTCGCTGCGCCGTTACCACTGCCACCAGGAGCACGCCACCGCGCGCGTGCTGGTGCTGGCGGCCATGGGCACGGTGGGCATGCCGCTGTATTACGTCATCTGGCACAACTTCTTTCCGCAGGAGTACGACAGCCTGCCCTTGCGCGGAATCGGCCTCGTGCTGTGCGCATTGGGGCTGTGGGCACGCCATTTCAGCCGGCGCTGGCTGGAGCGCTACCTGCTGCTGACGCTGAGCTACGTGTTTTCCTTCTTCTTCAGCTATATGTTTCTGATGAACCATGCCTCGGGTGTGTGGGGCGAATCGCTGCTGATCGCGCTGGTGGTGCTGTTCCACTTCGACACGGGCCTGGCCTGCCGCGCCTACGTGGCCGGCACAGTGGCCGCCTGCCTGGCCGTGGTGGTGCCCGGCCACGGCGACATCCTGCTGAGCCGCAGCGTGCTGCAGCAATTGCCTATCCACTGGTTCACCATCGCCGTGCTGTCGGTCGCCAAGGTCAGCCGCGACGTGCTGGAGCAGGAAAAGCTGGCCGGCCTGGGGGCTGGCCTGGCCACGGTGGCGCACGAATTGCGCACCCCGCTGGCCAGCGTGGACGCCAACGTGCGCGGCCTGGGCCGGCTGGCGCGCAGCGCGGCCGGCGCCGATCGCGCCCACCGCCTGGACGCGCTGGGCCGCATCCAGTTCGAAGTGCGCCATATGCACCACATGATCGACCTGTTCCTGCTCAGCGCCACGGCCGTCAACCGCAACCTGCGGCCCACGGAATCCGTGTGCATGGGCGATGCGGTGGAAGCGGTGCTGGCGCGCTATCCGTTCACCAGCGCGGCCCAGCGCCAGGCCGTGGTGTGCGAGCTGCGGCACAATTTCCGTTTTCCCGGGCAAAGCGAGCTGACCGTGGTGATCCTGCTCAACTTATTGCGCAACGCCCTCAAGGCCATCCACCGCGCCGGCAAGGGCCGGGTGCGCATCGTGATCGACGGCGCCCGACCCACGCCGCGCCTGCTGTTCATCGACACGGCCTGCGGCGTGGCGCCACGCCAGCTGCCGCTGATCTTCCGCCGCTTTTATTCCTATCCCGCGCATAACGGCACCGGCATCGGACTTGCGTTATGTAAAGAAATCATGGAGGCTTGGGATGCTACTATTCGTTGTGTCTCGCGGGAAACCGCCTACGCGATCTTTGTCCTGGAATTTCCCACGTCTAGCGGACTGTAAAACTTAGGTGAACCATGCAACTGCCCGTTTATGCCCATCCCACCCTGACCGTCCTGGTGGACGACAGCGACTCGTTCCTGAAAAGCCTGTCGTTCCAGCTCGACCCCATGCTCGCCAGCAAGACCTTCCATGACACCAGCGTGGCGCTGGACTGGCTGACCCAAAGCCAGCCCCACGACGACGTGCCGCTGCACGTCAATTTCGACACCCAAAACCAGCCGCCCGACCAGTGCAACGTGGCGCTGGACCTGGAGCGCATCTACCGCATCAGCGAGCAGCGCCAGCGCTTCGCCACCCCGTCCGTGCTGGTGGTCGATTATTCGATGCCGCAGATGAACGGGCTGGAATTCTGCCAGGCCGTGCAGCACCTGCCGTGCAAGAAGATCCTGTTCACCGGCGCGGCCGACGAGAAGATCGCCGTCACCGCCTTCAACCGCGGCCTGATCGACCGCTACATCAAAAAGAGCGACGACAACGCGCTCGACATCCTGGAAATCGAGATCGCCGCCCTGCAGAAGGCCTACTTCGCGGAGCAGTCGGAAACGCTGCGCGAGCTGGTGGTGCTGCACAACTACCAGTTCCTGGGCGACCCGGCGCTGGTGCAGCTGGTCGAGGAACTGAGCCGCAGCAAGGGCTTCGTCGAACACTACATCTTCCCCAACCCGACCGGCATCCTGTTCTTCGACAAGGCCGGCCGTCCGACGCTGATGATGATCGAGACGGAACAGGGCATGAGCGCCCAGTACGAGATCGCGCGCGACAGCGAGGCGCCGCCCTCGCTGCTGAACGCGCTGGAGGAACGGCGCGTGATCCCGTTCTTCTGCGACGCCGACGGCGACGGCATGTATTCGAGCGCCGTGGGCGAGCACTGGCACCGCTACTGCCAGCCGGCCCAGGTCTGCCATGGCAGGGAAGCCTATTACTGGGCGCTGTTCCCGCTGCCCCAGCATTACTTCGACGGTCCGCTGTTCTCCTACGCGCAGTTCCTGCAGGAGCAGCACGAGACGGCCTGAGCGCTGCGCCGTCGTTCTCGCTTACATCGCCGGCCTGACGCGCCTCACGCCGCCTCGCGCAGCGTCAGCAGCGGCGGCCGGCGCAACACCCGGCGCAAGCCCAGCCAGCCGCCGGCCATGGCGCACAGCGCCCCGGCCAGCAGACCCGCCAGCCACACGGTGGGATCAAACGTCCAGTCGAACTTGAACTGGTAGGTGGCCAGCCCCCAGCCCATGACAGCCGCGCCGCTGGCCGCCAGCAGGCCGGCCAGGCCGCCCACCAGCGCGAACTCGATCAACTGCGCCTGCGACAACTGGCGCCGCGTGGCGCCCAGCGCCCGCAGCAAGCCCGCCTCGCGGCTGCGCTCATCCTGCGATCCCATCAGCGCCGCATACAGCACCAGCACGCCCGACGCCAGCGTGAACGCGAACAGGAACTCCACGGCCGCCACCACCTGATCCAGCACGGCCTGCAACTGGCGCAGCAAGCCGCCCACGTCGACGATGGTCAGGTTGGGATAGTCGCGCGTGAACGCGTTCATCAGCGCGCCCTGCCCGGCCGGCAGATGGAAAGCCGTGATCCAGCTTTGCGACGTGCCTTGCAGCGCATGCGGATTGAGGATGACAAAGAAGTTGACCCGCATCGAACCCCATTCGAGCTTGCGCAAGCTGGTGATGGTCGCTTCCACGGGCGCGCCGGCGATGTCGAAGGTCAGCTTGTCGCCCAGCTTCCAGCGCAACGTCTTTGCAATGCCCTCCTCGACCGACGCCTCGGCCGTGCCGGCCCGGTCGCTGAACCAGGCGCCGGCGCTGATGCGGTTGCCCTGCTGGAGCTGGGTCATGGTGGACAGGTTGAATTCGCGGTCGGCCAGGCTTTTCGCGCGGTCTTCCGTGTAGGTGTCGGCCGTCACCGGCTGGCCGTTCACGGCCGTCAGCCGGCCCCGTATCATGGGGAACTGCGGCGCCTCCCGCACGCCCGCGCGCGTCAGGCGGGCCGCCAGCTCGTCGCGCTGCTCGGGCTGGATGTTGATGATGAAGCGGTTGGGCGCGTCGGCCGGGGTGGCATTGCGCCAGGCCGTCATCAGGTCGCCGCGCACCACCGTCAACAGCAGCAGCGCCATCAGGCCCAGCGCAAGCGACACGATCTGCACCAGCGTGGCGCCGGGCCGGCGCTGCAGCGAGGTGATGGCGAAGCGCCAGCTTTGATGGTCGATGAGGCCGCGCAGCGGCTTGAGCGCGGCCAGGCCCAGCCAGCCGGCCAGGCCGAACACGGCAAACGCGCCCACGAAGCCCAGCGCCGTGTACAGCGCCAGTTGCGTATCGCCGGCCTGCCACAACAGCAGCACGATGAAGCTGGCCAGTCCCAGGCCATAGGTGACCAGCGCCAGCGGCTGGGGCGCCGCCTGCTCGCGCCGGATCACGCGGTTGTGCGGCACGTTGCGCAACTGGAGCACGGGCGGCAGCGCGAAGCCGACCAGCAGCAGCATGCCGGCCGCCAGTCCCTGCAGGGCCGGCGCCAGGGTGGGCGGCGGCAGCGCCACGGCCACCAGGCTGCCCAGCGCCTGCAGCAGCACGTGGTGGGCAGCGTAGCCCACGGCCACGCCCAGCGCGCTGCCGGCCAGGCCCACCAGCAGGAATTCGGTCAGGTACAGCGCCGTCACCTGGTTCTGGCTCAGGCCCAGGCAGCGCAGCATGGCGCAGGCGTCCAGGTGGCGCAGCATGAAGCGGCGCGCGGCCATCGCCACGGCCACGGCGGCCAGCAGCGCCGACAGCAGGCCCACCAGCGCCAGGAAGCGCTCGGCCCGGTCCAGCGTGGCCCGCATCTCGGGTCGTCCCGTTTCCAGCGATTCGATCCGCACGCCCTTCACGTTGCGGGCCTGGATCTGCTGCTGCAGCCACTGGCCGTAAGCGGCAGCCACCTCGGACTGGGCCGGCGTGGGCGCCGCCACCAGCAGCCGGTAGGTGACGCGCGAGCCGGGCTGGATCAGATGGGTGGCCTCCAGGTCGGACAGGGCCAGCATCACGCGCGGTGCGAAATTGAGGAAGCCGGCGCCACGGTCCGGCTCCGAGGCGATCAGCCGCGCCACCGTGAACGCGCGGTCGCCCAGGCGCAGCGTGCCGCCCAGGTCCACGTTCAGTGCGCCCATAAGACCGGGATCGATCCAAACGGTGCCGGCGGCCGGGATGCCGGCGGCCGGCTGCCCGATGCTTTGCTCGGCCTGGGCCGGATCGTCGCTGAGTTTGAGTTGCCCGCGCAGCGGGTAGCCGGGGCCGACGGCCTTCAGCGCCGCCAGCTGCGATTGCGACCGTTCGCCCTCCCCGGCCTGCGCCATGCTGGCGAAACCGACCGTGTCGGCCAGCGTCAGGCCGCGGCGCAGCGCTTCGGCGCGCCAGGCCGGGTCCACCGGCAGGTCGGCGTTGATGACCACGTCCGCGCCCAGCAACTGGTGCGCGTCGCGCTCCATGCCCGTGCGCAGGCGGTCGATGAAAAAGCCGGACGCGGCCAGCGCCGCCACCGCCACCGTCAGCGCCACCAGCAGGAAGCGCAACTGGCCGGCGCGCCAGTCGCGCGCCGTCATCTTCAGGGCCAGGGTCAGCATGCCGCGTCCGCCCGTGTCACAGCTGGGCGAAGAAGGCGTCCACCTCGTCCAGGTAGCGCTGCTTGACGTCGGCCGGCAGGAAGGCGGCCGCGAAGCTGTTGCGCGCCAGCCGCTGCGCGTGCGACAGGCCCAGCGGCAGCGCCTCGAACGTGGCTTCGAAATTGGCGTTCATGTAGCCGCCGAAGTAGGCCGGGTCGTCGGAGTTGATGGTGGCCATCAGGCCGGCGTCCAGCAACTGCACCATGTTGTGCTGCTCCATGCGGTCGAACACGCACAGCTTGACGTTCGACAGCGGGCACACCGTCAGCGCCACCTGCTCGCGCGCCAGGCGGGCCGTCAGGGCCGCGTCCTCCAGGCAGCGCACGCCGTGGTCGATGCGCTCCACGTGCAGCACGTCGAGCGCCGTCTCGATGTAGGCTGGCGGACCTTCCTCGCCCGCGTGCGCCACCAGGTGGAAGCCCAGCTCGCGGCAACGCGCGAACACGCGCGCGAACTTCTCGGGCGGATTGCCCACTTCGGACGAATCGAGGCCGATGCCGATGAACTTGTCGCGGAACGGCAGCGCCGCCTCCAGCGTGGCGAACGCGTCCTCCTCCGACAGGTGGCGAAGGAACGACAGGATCAGCGTGGCGCTAACGGGGCTGTCCTGGCAGGCGCGGTAGATGCCATCGATCACGGTCTGCATCGGCACGCCGCGCGCCGTGTGGGTCTGCGGGTCGAAGAAGATTTCCGTGTGGCGCACGTTGTCGGCCTCGGCGCGGCGCAGGTAGGCCGCCGTCATGTCGTAAAAGTCCTGCTCCTTGAGCAGCACGCTGGCGCCGGCGTAGTAGATGTCGAGGAACGATTGCAGGTCCGTAAAGGCATAGGCGGCGCGCAGCGCCTCCACCGAGGGATAGGCCAGCGCCACGCCGTTGCGCTCGGCCAGCGCGAAGATCAGTTCCGGCTCCAGCGAGCCTTCGATGTGGATGTGCAGTTCGGCCTTGGGCATCTGCCGCAGCGCGGCGCGCAATTGGTCGTTCATCATGGTTTGTTCCTTGTTCTGATAGGGCTGACGCGGTGGTCGGACAGCCATCTTAGCGCATGCGCGCCGCGGCCGTGGCGCGGCGGCGCTGTTGCTGCCCCATTTCACATTTTGCGGCGCGTGATGCGCGCTCTCGGCAGCCGTGATAAGGTGCTATCCATGGGTGGGAAATATGCACGAAAAGCCATTGAAAATAGCATAAAGTAGTCATTTTTATCTTTTAAAATCAATGACTTACAAAGTATTTTTAAGAATGTAATGACATAGCGCTTGACTTCCTGAACCAATAGAGCAATGATCAATTTCATCAACGTAAGATGCGTTACGACGAACTAACATAAAGCCGGCCAACATCCATCGCGCGGCGACAATAAACGTGCGCTCCAAGGTCCGGGCAATCCGGACCGCCACAGGGAAGCGGACGAACACAACAACAAAAACCATCAGGAGTAAGTAAAGACAAAAACACCAGGCAGAGACCACGACACCGACTGCCGAGATACACGACTAGCAGGCTTACATTAAAGGACATTCAAATGACCATTTTTGACAACTACGCCGCACGGTACGAACGGACTCGCGAAGAGGAAATGTCGATGTCGGAATATCTTGCCTTGTGCAAGAAGGACCGCCTGACCTACGCCAGCGCCCCTGAGCGCATGCTCGCCGCGATCGGCGAGCCCACCTTGGTCGACACCCGTAACGATACCCGGCTGTCGCGCATTTTCGCCAACAAGGTCATCAAGATTTATCCCGCGTTCCGCGAGTTCTACGGCACCGAGGAAGTGATCGAGCAAGTGGTGTCCTACTTCCGCCACGCCGCGCAAGGCCTGGAGGAACGCAAGCAGATCCTGTATCTGCTCGGCCCCGTGGGCGGCGGTAAGTCGTCGATCGCGGAAAAGCTCAAGTCGCTGATGGAACACGTGCCCTTCTATTGCCTGAAAGGGTCGCCCGTCAACGAATCGCCGCTGGGCCTGTTCAACGAGGAAGAGGACGGCACCATCCTGGAAGAGGATTACGGCATCCCGCGCCGCTACCTGCGCAGCATCCCCAGCCCGTGGGCCGTCAAGCGCCTGCACGAGTTCAATGGCGACATCAACCAGTTCCGCGTCGTCAAGCGCTACCCGTCCGTGCTGAAACAGGTGGCCATTTCCAAGACCGAGCCGGGCGACGAGAACAACCAGGATATTTCCTCGCTGGTGGGCAAGGTCGACATCCGCAAGCTGGAAGACTACGCCCAGGACGATCCGGACGCCTACAGCTATTCGGGCGGCCTGTGCCTGGCCAACCAGGGCCTGATGGAATTCGTGGAAATGTTCAAGGCCCCGATCAAGGTGCTGCACCCCTTGCTGACGGCCACCCAGGAAGGCAATTACAAGGGCACGGAAGGCTTCGGCGCGATCCCCTTCGACGGCATCATCCTGGCCCACTCGAACGAATCGGAATGGAAGTCGTTCAAGAACAACCGCAACAACGAGGCTTTCCTCGACCGGATCTACATCGTCAAGGTCCCGTACTGCCTGCGCGTGACGGACGAGATCAAGATCTACGACAAGCTGGTGGCCAACTCCTCGCTGTACCAGGCCCCGTGCGCGCCCGGCACGCTGAAGATGATGGCCCAGTTCGCAATCCTGTCGCGCCTGAAGGAGCCCGAGAACTCCAGCATCTACAGCAAGATGCTGGTGTACGACGGCGAAAACCTCAAGGACACCGATCCCAAGGCCAAGTCCATCCATGAATACATGGACTACGCGGGCGTGGACGAGGGCATGAGCGGCCTGTCGACGCGCTTCGCGTTCAAGATCCTGTCCAAGGTGTTCAACTTCGACACGACGGAAGTGGCGGCCAACCCCGTGCACCTGCTGTACGTGCTTGAACAGCAGGTCGAGCGCGAACAGTTCCCGCCCGAGACGGAGCAGAAGTACTTCTCCTACATCAAGGAGTACCTGGCGCAGAAGTACGTGGAATTCATCGGCAAGGAAATCCAGACCGCCTACCTGGAAAGCTATTCCGAATATGGCCAGAACATCTTCGACCGTTACGTGACGTTCGCCGACTTCTGGATCCAGGACCAGGAATACCGCGATCCGGACACGGGCGAGAGCTTCGACCGCGAGTCGCTCAACAACGAGCTCGAAAAGATCGAGAAGCCGGCCGGCATTTCCAATCCCAAGGACTTCCGCAACGAGATCGTCAACTTCGGTTTGCGGGCCCGGGCCAACAACGGCGGCAAGAACCCGGCCTGGACCAGCTACGAGAAGTTCCGCACCGTGATCGAGAAGAAGATGTTCTCCAACACGGAGGAACTGCTGCCCGTGATCTCCTTCAACGCCAAGGCCAGCGCCGAGGATGCCAACAAGCACGCCGACTTCGTGGCGCGCATGGTGGAGAAGGGTTACACGGCCAAGCAGGTGCGGCTGCTGTGCGAATGGTACTTGCGCGTGAGGAAGTCGTCGTAAGACGGTTGTGGGCTTAGCCGGCACGGACGCCACGCGCGTCCGCGCCGCCCCGACCGCCGCATCAATAGCAGCAGGAGGCATCTTTTGACTTACCTCATCGACCGTCGTTTGCAGGGCAAGAACAAGTCCGCCGTCAACCGCGAGCGGTTCCTACGCCGTTACAAGGCCCAGATCAAGGACGCCGTCGGGCGCGCCATCAAGGGCCGTTCCATCACCGACATCGAGAACGGTGAAAAAGTCTCCATTCCCGTCAAGGACGTGGGCGAACCGTCGTTCGGCCACGCCCATGGCGGCGTGTGGGAAACCATCAACCCCGGCAACGAGGAATACCAGAAGGGCGACCTGATCAACCGGCCCAAGGGCGGCGGCGGGGCCGGGCGCGGCAAGGCCGGCAACAGCGACCAGATCACCGAGGATGACTTCATCTTCGAACTGTCGCGCGAAGAATTCATGAATTACTTCTTCGAAGACCTGGAATTGCCGCACATGGTCAAGACCCAGCTGACGGCCACCACGGAATTCAAGAACCAGCGGGCCGGCTACACGGTGTCGGGCACGCCATCGAACATCCACGTGCTGCGCTCGCTGCGCGGCGCCCTGGGACGGCGCATCGCCGTGGGCGGCTCGTCGCGCAAGCGGCTGATCGAAGCCGAGCGCGAACTCGAGGAATTGCTGCTGGCCGGCGCCCCGCTGGAAGACCCGCAAGTGGTGGAGCTGAAGAAACTGATCCACCACCTGCACACGCGCCTGCTGGCCATCCCCTACATCGACCCGTTCGACTTGCGCTACAGCAACCGCATCAAGGTGCCCAAGCCCATGACCCAGGCCGTGATGTTCTGCATCATGGACGTGTCGGGCTCCATGGACGAGACGCGCAAGGACACGGCCAAGCGCTTCTTCATCCTGCTCTACCTGTTCCTCAAGCGGGCCTACGACAAGATCGACGTGGTCTTCATCCGCCACCACACGGCTGCGGCCGAGGTGGACGAGGATGAGTTCTTCCACTCGCGCGAGTCGGGCGGCACCGTGGTGTCGTCGGCCCTGCACCTGCTCAACAAGATCATCGACGAGCGCTACGGCGGCGGCCAGTGGAACAGCTACGTGGCCCAGGCCTCGGACGGCGACAACTGGGACAACGATTCCGTGCTGTGCCGCCAGCTGCTGATCAACACCATCATGCCCAAGGTGCAGTACTACACCTATGTCGAGATCACGGACGGGCCGCCGCAGAACCTGTGGGAGCAGTATGCCCAGGTGCCGGACCACCATCCCAACTTCGCCATGCAGAAAATCGTCACGCCGGCCGACATTTATCCGGTGTTCCGTGAACTCTTCAAGAAGCAGCCGAAATAATGAACCAGATGCTGAAGAAGCCGCGCCACCCGAACGCCCTGCCCGAACAATCGGAATGGACGTTCGACCTGATCGAGCAGGCGCACGAGGAAATCCGCCGGGTGGCCGAGAATTTCGGGCTGGACACCTATCCCAACCAGCTGGAGATCATCACGGCCGAGCAGATGATGGACGCCTACACGTCCGTTGGCATGCCCGTGTCCTACAACCATTGGTCGTTCGGCAAGCACTTCCTGGCCACGGAAAAGGGCTACAAGCGCGGACAGATGGGGCTGGCGTACGAGATCGTCATCAACTCCAACCCGTGCATCGCCTATTTAATGGAGGAGAATAGCCTGACCATGCAGGCGCTGGTGATCGCGCACGCAGCCTACGGCCACAACTCCTTCTTCAAGGGCAACTACCTGTTCCGCACCTGGACCGACGCCGAAGCCATCGTCGACTACATGGTGTTCGCCAAGAACTACATCGCCGAGTGTGAACAGCGCCACGGCATCGACGCCGTGGAATTGCTGCTCGATTCCTGCCACGCGATCCAGAATTACGGCGTGGACCGCTACAAGCGCCCGGCCAAGCTGTCCATGGCACAGGAATACGCGCGCCAGAAGGAGCGCGAAGCCTATGTGCAGTCGCAGATCAACGAGCTGTGGCGCACCGTGCCGCGGCGCGAGGAGGAGGAAGTGGACAAGACGGTCCAGCGCTTCCCGCCCGAGCC
Source organism: Rugamonas brunnea (assembly GCF_014042345.1). Lineage (GTDB taxonomy): Bacteria > Pseudomonadota > Gammaproteobacteria > Burkholderiales > Burkholderiaceae_D > Rugamonas > Rugamonas brunnea. The sequence goes on along the minus strand of NZ_JACEZT010000008.1, from coordinate 226,460 downwards.
CGAGGAGAACCTGCTGTACTTCATCGAGAAGTACGCGCCGCTGCTGGAGCCGTGGCAGCGCGAGATGGTGCGCATCGTGCGCAAGATCTCCCAGTACTTCTACCCGCAGCGCCAGACCCAGGTCATGAACGAGGGCTGGGCCACGTTCTGGCACTACACCATCCTCAACCAGCTGTACGACGAAGGCGTGGTGGGCGACGGCTTCATGATGGAGTTCCTCAAGAGCCATACCAACGTGGTCTACCAGCCGCCCGTCAACAGTCCTTATTACAGCGGCATCAACCCGTATGCGCTCGGCTTCGCCATGATGACGGACATCCGGCGCATCTGCGAACATCCGACGGCCGAGGACAAGGAATGGTTCCCCGACATCGCCGGCAGCGACTGGCGCAAGACGCTGGACTTCGCGATGCGCAATTTCAAGGACGAGAGCTTCATCGCCCAGTATTTGTCGCCCAAGCTGATCCGGGAATTCCACTTCTTCGCCGTGCTTGATGATGACAACAACGAGAAGCTGGCCGTGTCCGCCATCCACGACGAGCTCGGCTACCGCTACGTGCGCCAGCAACTGGCCGAGCAATACAACCTGGGCAACCGCGAGCCCAATATCCAGGTGTGGTCGGTCAACACCCGCGATGACCGCGCCCTCACCCTGCGCCATACGCAGTTCCAGCGCCGCCCCCTGAACCAGCAGGCCAACGAAGTGCTCAAGCACGTGGCGCGGCTGTGGGGCTTCGACGTGCACCTGGAAACGGTGGCCCCGAACGGCGAGATCGTCAGTTCGCTGGAAGTCAAGCGCGAAAAGCGGGCCCGCAACAGCTGACCCCGGCGGCCTCCCCTCCCCGGCGCGGAGGCCGCGTTTCTCAACCCGGTTTGAATCGGCAATGCATGCTGCGGTGCGGAAGTCAAATTTTTTTTGACCAGTTTTGCCCAGCACCCTCAGAACAAGTTCCATCGAAGCAACAGAATTCACCAAATTTAGCATCGCGAAATTTAAAAATTACGACATAAAATTTCGCGTTATTTGAATTCGTAAAACATAATAACGCTATCGATTATCTTGCATCAAAATCGCGCCGAAATTACTTGCTTTTTGTGCCAGAACGGTGCAGACGCACCGCAGCAGAGCATGCCCATCATGGGCTAAGCGCATGAAATTTAACCGGTTTTAGGCTTGAAAATTCTATGTAAAATCAAGAATTCGTATGTATAATTCGCCGACGTCCCGGATGCGACTGTTGTTTTGTGTCGCCATTTTGGGGTTTAGTAGCAACAAAAAGAGTTGGTATTGGAGAAAGCAGGCATGAATTTCACGCACAACGAGAAAAGCGCCGGGAAGAACGTAACAGGCATCACAATTGTGGTACTTCTGCACATCCTGGTCGCTTACGGGATCGTGTCAGGCTTGGGCAAACGGATGGTCAGCAAGATGATCGAGCCGGTTGAAACCAAGATTATCGAGGAAGTGAAACCTCCTCCACCGAAAGAACTCCCGCCGCCGCCCCCGCCGCCGGAAATGAAAGCGCCACCGCCGCCTTTCATCCCGCCAGTTGAGGTGAACGTGCAGCAACCGCCACCGGTACAAAACACGATCGCCAACGCGACCAACGTGAAACCGGCGACGAATGAGCTGCAGAAGGCGCCTCCGGCCCCGCCGGCAGCGCCACCAGGTCCGGCCAAGTCGGTCCACATTCCGGCGGTATACGATTTCAACGCTTGCGCAAAACCAGAATGGCCTAAGTCATCGCTGCGCAACGAAGAAACCGGTACGGTGACCCTGCAGTTCCTGGTTGGAACGGACGGTCACGTACTCGAATCCAAGATCCTGAAATCGAGTGGTTTCCGGGAACTGGACAAAGCAGCAGTGGCAGGGATTAGCAAATGCAAATTCAAGCCAGGCATGACCGACGGCAAGCCAGAACAGTCGTGGACGCAAGTGCAATACGTTTGGACGCTGGAGTAAACCGGGACTCACCAGTCTCACCGAAGTTCGTTGTTAACCTACATTCAGCGATCTGATTATTTTATCAATTTGGAGGAAGCATGTTTAAGAATACCCGTTTGTCCGCTGTACTGGCCGCTGTGCTGTTCTCGGTGACCGCAGCTACCGCCCTGGTAAGCGCACCAGCCCTGGCTGAAGACGCACCAGCTTCGGCAGCCGCCTCGGCACCAGCAGCTGCGCCTGCAGCGGATGCGGCAGCAGCAGCACCGGAAGCGTCCGCTCCAGCCGCCAAGGTCACCAAGGAAGAAGTAGAAAACCCATACGGCTTCGAAGCTGTCTGGAACGGCGGCTTCGTGTCGCGCGGCACCCTGATCATCCTGTCGCTGATGTCGATGGGCTCGTGGTACATCATCATCACCAAGCTGATCGACCAGATGAAGATCTTCAAGCAGTCGAAAGAGACCGCTGCCAAGTTCTGGAAAGCATCGTCGATCGCCGCTGGCTCGACCGCGCTGACCGATGGCTCGCCTTTCCGCTTCATCGCTGAAACCGGCACCAAGGCCACCGCCCACCACGACGGCGCCCTGCTGGAACAAATCGACCTGTCGACCTGGGTCACCATGTCGATCCAGCGCGCTGTGGACAAAGTCCAGTCGCGTCTGCAAGACGGCCTGTCGTTCCTGGCTACCGTGGGTTCGACCGCACCGTTCATCGGTCTGTTCGGTACCGTGTGGGGTATTTACAATGCACTGATCGCCATCGGCATGTCCGGTAACGCCTCGATCGACAAAGTGGCAGGTCCTGTGGGTGAAGCACTGATCATGACCGCCTTCGGTCTGTTCGTCGCCGTTCCTGCCGTGCTGGGCTACAACTGGCTGGTGCGTCGTAACAAGGCCGCCATGGAAGACGTGCGTTCCTTCAGCGCCGACGTGCACTCCGTGCTGATCTCGGGCGCCATGTCCACCAGCGAAGCTGGCCGTGCTGCCGGCGCTAAAAAGATCGGGTAATCATCATGTCGATGTCCGTAGGCTCCGATAGCGGAGATGAAGATCAAGTCATGTCGGAAATCAACACGACGCCCCTCGTGGACATCATGTTGGTTCTGCTGATTATCTTCCTGATCACGAGCCCGGTTGTGCTGAAGCTGATTAAGATCAAGCTGCCAGAAGAAGCCAACCAGGTTATTCAGACCAAGCCGGAAGATGTCAACATCGTAGTGAGCAAGGATGGCGACATCTACTGGAATCAGAAGAAAATGAAGGACACGAATGAGTTGTTCGATTTTCTGAAGCTGGAAGCAGTCAAGCTGCCGCAGCCGGAAGTACACGTACGTGGCGACCAGGAAACGCGCTACGAAGCGATCGGCAAGGTGATCTACACGACCCAGCGTGCTGGTATCCAGAAGGTCGGCTTCATCACCGAACCGCCTGATAAGGGTTAATGCCCTGCCCGCCCCGGACGGCAACATCGCGCCGGGGCGGATCCAGCCCCCTTCTTAAAAGGAAACACCATGAGTATGAATGTCGGTTCGGGCGGCGCCAAGGGCGCGGATCCGGAACCAATGATGGAAATGAATATGACGCCCCTCATCGACGTGATGCTGGTGCTGATTATCATGATGATCATTACGATTCCTAAGGCTAACCACTCGGTGAACTTGAACATGCCGGTCGGCACCCCGCCGCCACCGACCAAGGAACCGGTTGTGGTCACCATCGACGTGGACTTCGACGGTACGATTCTGTGGGACAATGCGGTCATTCCGGACCGTCACTCCCTGGAAGCGAAACTGATGGATGTGGCGGCGCAAGCCGACCAGCCGGAAGTGCACCTGCGACCCAACAAGCTGGTGTCGTACAAGGTTGTAGCAGGCGTGATGGCTTCGGCCCAGCGTCTGGGCGTGACCAAGATTGGCCTGGTCGGCAACGAACAGTTCCAGTAAGAAGTTGTTTCAAAATGAACATGGCGAGGCGTGGCGCCGAAGACAGTGCGCCTGCACGGCAAGGCGCCACAACGAAGCCATGGGCTTTTTGAAATGACTTCAGCAGTACGTCCCTTTACACGAACGATAGGCAGGATTATCCTGCCTATTTTCGCATTTTGAAGAAAGATTTCTCCCCATGACCAAGTTTCGTCTCGCTCATCTCGGCCTGGTAATGGCCGCTATCGGTTTCACCGCAGCAGCCCCCATCGTTGGCCTGAGCCCGGTCGCCTACGCGGCCGACACGGTGCGCGCGGAAATCGGCAAGCCCCTGCAGGAAGCGCAGAAACTGGCACAGGCAGGTAAGAACAAGGAAGCGCTGGCCAAGCTGAAAGAGGCCGACGCCGTGGGCGGCAAGACCCCCAACGAAATCTACATGATCGAGCGCACCCGCGCCTCGGCCGCGGCCGCCGCCGGCGATAACGACGCCGCCGCCAAGGCCTTCGAAGCTGTGATCAATTCCGGCAAGCTGTCCGCTGCCGAAGCCCCCAAATTCACCCAGGCCCTGGCCGGCATCTACTACCGCGCCAAGGACTATCCGAAAGCCATCATCTGGATCCAGCGCTCGCTCAAAGACGGCGACAATCCGCAGATGCGCGAACTGCTGGTGCAGACCTACTACATCAGCGGCAAGTACGCGGAAGCGGCCAAGGAATTGCAATCGTCGCACGCCAACAGCGAAGCGTCGCTGCAGATGCTGGCCAATATCCAGCTGAAACAGAACGACAAGGCCGGCTACGTGCAGACCCTGGAAAAACTGGCCGGTTCCTATCCGAAGACCAGCTACTGGGCCGACCTGCTGAACCGCGTGTCGGGCAAGCCGGGCTTCTCCAGCACCCTGTCGCTGGACGTGCTGCGCCTGCGCCTGGCCAATGGCCTGCTGGCCAAGCCGGGTGAGTACATGGAAATGAGCCAGCTGGCCCTGCAGGCCGGCAATCCGGCCGAAGCCCTGAAAGTGATCGACCAGGGTTACAAGAAGGGCGTGCTGGGCGTCGGTTCCGATGCGGCCCGCCACCAGCGCCTGAAGGACCTGGCTGTGAAGACGGCCGCCGACAGCGAGAAGACGGCTGCCGCCCAAGAAGCGGAACTGACCAAGAACAAGGATGCCGATGGCCTGAGCAACCTGGGCTTTGGCATGGTCACCGCCGGCAAGGTCGACAAGGGCCTGGAGCTGATGACCAACGCGACCAAAATGGCCGACGCCAAGCACCCTGAGGAACTGAAGCTGCACCTGGGTATCGCCCAGGCCCAGGCTGGCAAGAAGCCTGCCGCCCTGGCCACGCTGAAGACCGTCAAGGGCACGGACGGCGCCGCCGACCTGGCCCGCTACTGGACGCTGCAGATCAACCACCCGATGTAAGGTGGCTGAGGCGGCCCCGGCCGCTTCCCGACCAGCCCCTCTAAAAAGCGCGGTTTATCCGCGCTTTTTGCGTTTACAGGGCCGAAATCGGCCCCGCGGAGCCCCTTGCGGCTGTGCATAGTCCAAACAGTCCGTATAATCCCCCTTTTGGCGACAGTTTTTCCTCACATCCCATGAAGGTATTTCGCGGTCTCCCCAATGCGGCGGCGCGCGCGCCCTGCGCGTTGACCATCGGCAACTTCGACGGTGTCCACCGTGGCCACCAGGCCCTGCTCGCGCACGTGCGCGCGGCCGCCGACCGGCTCGGCCTGGAAGCGGCCGTGATGACGTTCGAACCCCATCCGCGCGAATTCTTCGCCCACAAGGCCGGCGACCTGTCCAAGGCCCCGCCCCGTATCGCCAACCTGCGCGACAAGCTGCAATCGCTGGAGCGCAACGGCATCGACCGCGTCATCGTCGAGCACTTCTCGGACCACTTCGCGGCCCTGACGCCGCAGGAATTCACGGAAAAGGTGCTGGTCGAAGGCTTGCACGTCAAATGGCTGATGGTGGGGGACGACTTCTGCTATGGCGCCAAGCGCGCCGGCAACGTCGCCCTGCTGCAGGAGGCGGGCCGCCACTACGGCTTCCAGGTCGAGACCCTGCCGACCGTGATGAACGGCGAAACCCGGATCTCGTCGTCGGCCGTGCGGGCCGCGCTGCACGCGGGCGACTTCGTGCACGCCGAGCAGTTGCTGGGCCACCCCTATTCCATCTCCGGCCACGTGATCCACGGCCAGAAACTGGGCCGCACGCTGGGCTTCCCCACCCTCAACCTGCGGGTGCCGCACCGGCCCGCGCTGGCCGGCATCTTCATCGTCCAGGTGCACGGCCTGGCCGACGCGCCGCTGCCGGCCGTGGCCAGCCTGGGCTGGCGCCCCACGGTGGAGGACAGCGGCCGCGTGCTGCTGGAAGTGCACGTGTTCGACTTCAACCAGAACTGCTACGGCCGCCAGGTGCGCGTGGAATTCCTGCACAAACTGCGCGACGAGGAAAAATACGTGGACCTGCCCACGCTGACCGCCGCCATCGATCGCGACGCCGAGCAGGCGCGCGCCTTCTTCCGCGAGCGCGCCGGCACGAGCAACGGCGCAACCGGCGCCACCGACCGAATTTGAGTGCGCAACGCGAAGCCAAACGCGCCGGCACTCCCAAGCAAATACGATAGACGTCACCTAGAAGATAAACATGTCCGACAACAAACCAGCCAATCCGAAACAAGACAAGCAAGGCAAGAAGCCCGAGAGCAAATACCCGGTCAACATGACGGAAACCCCCTTCCCCATGCGCGGCGACATGGCCAAGCGCGAGCCGCAATGGGTCAAGGAATGGCAAGACAAGAAGATTTACCAGCGCATCCGCAAGGCGGCCGCCGGCCGGCCCAAGTTCGTGCTGCACGACGGTCCGCCGTACGCCAACGGCGACATCCACATCGGCCACGCCGTCAATAAGATCCTGAAGGACATGGTGGTCAAGTCGCGCACCCTGGCCGGCTACGACGCGCCCTACGTGCCGGGCTGGGATTGCCACGGCATGCCGATCGAGATCCAGATCGAGAAACTGTACGGCAAAAACCTGCCCACGGCCGACGTGCTGACCAAGGCCCGCGCCTACGCCCATGAGCAGGTCGAGCGCCAGCGCAAGGACTTCATCCGCCTGGGCGTGCTGGGCGAGTGGGAGAACCCCTACCTGACCATGAACTACTCGAACGAGGCCGACGAGCTGCGCGCGCTGGGCAAATTGCTCGACAAGGGCTTCGTCTACCGCGGCCTGAAACCCGTCAACTGGTGCTTCGATTGCGGCTCGGCCCTGGCCGAGGCGGAAGTGGAATACGCCGACAAGCGCGATCCGGCCATCGACGTCGGCTTCAAGTTCGCCGAGTGCGACAAGCTGGCCGCCGCCTTCGGCCTCGATAAGCTGCCGACCGAGAACGGCTACATCGTGATCTGGACCACCACCCCGTGGACCATCCCGTCCAACCAGGCGCTGAACGTGCACGCCGAGGTCAAGTACGCGCTGGTGGAAACCGTGCGTGACGGCCAGCCGCTGCTGCTGATCCTGGCCCAGGACCTGGCCGTGTCGTGCCTGGCCCGCTACAAGCTCGATGGCACCACCATCGCCACCTGCGACGGCCAGGCGCTGGCCGGCATCGGTTTCCGCCACCCGCTGGCCGCGCGCGACGCGTTCTTCGACCGCCTGTCGCCGATGTACATCGCCGACTACGTGACCACCGAGAGCGGCACCGGCGTGGTGCACTCGGCGCCCGCCTACGGCCTGGACGACTTCATCTCCTGCAAGGCGCACGGCATGAAGGACGACGCCATCCTGACCCCGGTGCTGGGCGACGGCAAATACGCCGAATCGCTGCCCCTGTTCGGCGGCATGACGATCTGGGAAGCGTCCAAGCCGATCTGCGCGGCCCTGAAGGAGGAAGGCGCGCTGTTCGAAGTGAAGATGTTCGACCACAGCTACATGCACTGCTGGCGCCACAAGACCCCCATCATCTATCGCGCCACCTCGCAGTGGTTCGCCGGCATGGACATCCATCCCAAGGATGGCGGCCCGACGCTGCGCCAGACGGCCCTGAAAGGCATCGACGCGACCCGCTTCTTCCCCGACTGGGGCCAGGCGCGCCTGCACGGCATGATCGCCAACCGTCCCGACTGGACCCTGTCGCGCCAGCGCCAGTGGGGCGTGCCGATGGCCTTCGTGGTGCACAAGGAGACGGGCGAGCTGCATCCGCGCACGCCGGAACTGCTGGAACAGGTGGCCCAACTGATCGAAAAGGGCGGCATCGACGCCTGGCTCAAGCTGGACCTGAAGGACCTGATCGGCGACGAGGCGGCCCACTACGACAAGAACAAGGACACGCTGGACGTGTGGTTCGACTCGGGCACCACGCACCAGACCGTGCTGCGCGGCTCGCACAAGGAGCAATCGCACTTCCCGGCCGACCTGTACCTGGAAGGCTCGGACCAGCACCGCGGCTGGTTCCACTCCTCGCTGCTGACGTCATCCATGCTGAACGGCGCCCCGCCCTACAAGGCGCTGCTCACGCACGGCTTCGTGGTCGATGGCGAAGGCAAGAAGATGTCCAAGTCGGTCGGCAACACCGTCTCGCCGCAGGACGTGTCCAACAAGCTGGGCGCCGACATCCTGCGCCTGTGGGTGGCCGCCACCGACTACACGGGCGAGCTGTCGATCTCCGACGAGATCCTCAAGCGCGTGACGGAATCGTACCGCCGCATCCGCAACACGCTGCGCTTCCTGCTGGCCAACACCTCGGACTTCGACCCGGCGCAGCACGCCGTGCCGGTGGCCGAGCTGCTGGAGATCGACCGCTACGCGATCGCCAACATGGGCGCGCTGCAGGCGCAGATCACGCAGCACTATGAGCAGTTCGAGTTCCACCCGGTGGTGGCCAAGCTGCAGAACTTCTGCTCGGAAGACCTGGGCGGCTTCTACCTCGACATCCTCAAGGACCGCCTGTACACGTCCGGCCTGACCTCGCCGGCGCGTCGCTCGGCGCAGACGGCCCTGTGGCACATCACGCAAAGCCTGCTGCGCCTGATGGCGCCGGCCCTGTCGTTCACGGCCGAGGAAGCGTGGGCCATCTTCGCCGGTCCGGACTCGTACCAGGCCAGCGACGAGACCATCTTCACGCAAACCTGGTGGCAACTGCCGGAACTGGCCGACGGCCCGGCCCTGCTGGCCAAGTACGACGCGCTGCGCGCCGTGCGCGCCGACGTCACCAAGCAGCTGGAGGACTTGCGCACCTCGGGCGCCATCGGTTCGTCGCTGCAGGCCGAACTCTCCATCAAGGCGGCCGGCAACAAGTACGCGCTGCTGGCCAGCCTGGAAGATGACCTCAAGTTCGTGTTCATCACCTCGCAGGCCAAGGTGGCCCAGGTGGCGGCCGAAGCCGAGGAGACGGTGGAAGTGGCCGCATCGACCGCCGACAAGTGCGAGCGCTGCTGGCACTACCGCGCCGACGTGGGCAGCCACGCCGACCACCCGACCCTGTGCGGCCGCTGCCACAGCAACCTGTTCGGCGCAGGCGAGCGCCGCAAGTTCGCGTAAGCCTCGCAGTAAGCTTGCGCAGTAAGCCTGCGCAGTAAGCGTGCGCAGTAAGTGTGTAATATGCCTTCCTCCGCCGCCGCGCCGCCCAGCCCCCGCTGCGCACGGCGCGGCGGCGGCCACGAAACCAACCAACATTCCATGGCCACCAACAAATCCCGCTTTTCCGCCAAATCCTCGTCCAGCCTCACGCCATGGCTCGGCATCGCCGCCATCGTGATCCTGCTCGACCAGCTGTCCAAGATCACCATCACCAAGCTGTTCACGCTCGGTGAAGAGAAATTCGTCACCTCCTTCTTCAACCTGGTGCTGGCCTACAATCCCGGCGCCGCGTTCAGCTTCCTGCGCGACGCGGGTGGCTGGCAACGCTACTTCTTCACCGCCCTCGCCCTCGGCGCGGCGGCCTACATCATCTTCCTGCTCAAGAAGCATGGCGGCCAGCGCCTGTTCTGCTGGGCCCTGGCCCTGATCCTGGGCGGCGCCATCGGCAACGTGATCGACCGCCTGCTGTACGGCCACGTGATCGACTTCCTCGACTTCCACCACAAGGCATTGGGCCACTTCCCGGGGTTCGACCTCGCCGGCCACTTCCCGGCGTTCAACATCGCCGATTCGGCCATCTGCCTTGGCGCCGGCCTGTTCATCCTCGATGAACTGCGCCGCGTGAACCGCTAACTCCTGGAGCACCAGCATGGATCTCACCGGTAAGAAAATCGTCCTCGGCCTGTCCGGCGGCGTGGCCTGCTACAAGGCGGCCGAATTGTGCCGCCTGCTCACAGGCCAGGGCGCCAGCGTGCAGGTGGTGATGACGGACGCCGCCGCCCACTTCATCACGCCCGTGACGATGCAGGCCTTGTCGGGCCGGCCCGTGTTCTCCAGCCAGTGGGACCCGCGGGTGGACAACAACATGGCCCACATCGACGTCACGCGCGGCGCCGACGCCATCCTGATCGCGCCCTGCTCGGCCGACTTCATGGTCAAGCTGGCCCACGGCGTGTGCGACGACCTGCTCTCGACCATGTGCCTGGCCCGCCCGCGCCAGCTGCCGCTGCTGATCGCGCCGGCCATGAACGTGGAGATGTGGCAGAACCCCGCCACCCAGCGCAACGCGGCCCAGCTGCGCGAGGACGGCATCGTCATCTTCGGCCCCGGCGCCGGCGAGCAGGCTTGCGGCGAAGTGGGCCTGGGCCGCATGCTGGAACCGCAGCAGCTGCTGGAGGAAGTGATCGCATCGTTCCAGCCCAAGACCATGGCCGGCAAGCGCATCCTGGTCACGGCCGGCCCCACGTTCGAAGCCATCGACCCGGTGCGCGGCATCACCAATCTGTCGTCCGGCAAAATGGGCTACGCCGTCGCGCGCGCGGCGCGCGAAGCGGGCGCCGAGGTGCTGCTGATCTCCGGCCCCACCGCCCTGCCCACGCCTTACGGTGTCCAGCGCATCAACGTGCAAAGCGCGCAGCAGATGCACGACGCCGTGATGGCGGCCGTGGAAGGCCAGCACGTGTTCGTGGCCGTGGCGGCCGTCGCCGACTGGCGCGTGGCCAACACCAGCGCCCAGAAAATGAAAAAGAAGGGCGACGGCTCCGTGCCCGAACTCAAATTCGAGCAGAACCCGGACATCCTGGCCACCGTGGCCGCCCGGACCTCGCTGGCCGGCCATCCCTACTGCGTGGGCTTCGCGGCCGAATCGGAAAACCTGCTCGAATACGGCGCCGTCAAGCGCGAGAAGAAAGGCATTCCGCTGCTGGTCGGGAACATCGGCCACCACACCTTCGGCCAGGACGACAACACCATCATCCTGTTCGACGAGAACGGCCACACCATCCTGCCGCGCGCCGACAAGCTCACGCTGGCGCGCCAGCTGGTGTGCGAAATCTCCAAGCGGATCGACAAGTACTCGCTGTTCCAGTGACGCCTGCACGGCCCGACAATCCGAATCATCCGAATCACCTGAAACACTGAAACCGCAACAATGAAAAATATCGACGTCAAGATCCTCGACCCGCGCATGAAGGACATGCTGCCCGCCTACGCCACGCCCGGCAGCGCCGGCCTGGACCTGCGGGCCTGCATCGACGCCCCCATCGTCATCGAAGCCGGCCAGACCGTGCTCATTCCCACCGGCCTGGCGATCCACGTGGCCGATCCCGGCTACGCCGCCATGATCCTGCCGCGCAGCGGCATGGGCCACAAGAACGGCATTGTGCTGGGGAATCTGGTAGGCTTGATCGATTCCGACTACCAGGGCCAGTTGATGGTATCGACCTGGAACCGCGGCCACGCCGCCTTCACGCTGCAACCGATGGAACGCCTGGCGCAGCTGATCATCGTGCCGGTCCTGCAAGTCGGGTTTAACATCGTCGAGGACTTCGACGCCAGCGAACGCGGTGCCGGCGGTTTCGGCAGCACCGGCAAACACTAAGGACAGACCATGCCACACTCCGACCAGCAGCCAGGCGCAGCGCGCCGCCAACTTGCCCGACCATGGGCCGCCATGACGGCGATGTTGCTGCTGTCGGCGTGTTCCGCTTTCAAGACGGTGCCGCAAGCGCCCGGCACCTCCGTCCCGCGCGCCGCGCCAGCGCCGGAGCCGGTGGTGGTCACGGCCCGCATGCTGGAGGCGCGCGACACGGTGAGCCGCATGGTGGCCACCCAGGAGCGGCTGTACCAGATCGTGGCGCCGCTCTTGATCAACAATGCGGACCTGTGCCGCACCCACGCCCATGAACTGCTAGGCTTCACGGCCAAGAACAAATACTCCTACCCGGGCGAATACGCGGACGCGGCCCAGGCCGCGCTGGGCTACGGCGAACAGCTGCAGGTGTCGGGCGTGCTGCCCGGCAGCGGCGCCGCGCGCGCCGGCCTGCGCAAGGGCGACGAACTGGTGTCGGTGGAAGCGCAAGCGCTGCCCACGGGACCGAACGCGGAAACCCAGGCCGCGCGCATCCTCGGTCCGCTGGTGGGACGCCACTCCGCGCTCAGCATCACCGTGCGCCGGGGCAGCGCCGTGCGCGCCATCACCGTGCCTGTCACCCGGGCCTGCGCCTTCAAGGTCGACTTGGGCAACTCGGACAACATCAACTCCTATTCCGACGGCCAGCGCGTGCTGATCACGCGCGGCATGGTCAACTTCGCCCAGAGCGACGAGGCGATCGCCTTCGTGCTGGCCAAGGACATCGCCCACAACGTGCTGGGCCACGCCAACACCACGCGCCAAGCCTACACCGTGGGCGGCATGATCGACAACCTGGTGACCGTGCGGCCCGACACCTCGCTCTTGATCGGCAGCGCCGGCATCAAGCCCGTGCCGCAGGAACTGGACGCGGCGGCCGACTACCTGGCGCTGTACCTGCTGGCCCGCGCCGGCTACAACATCGAGCACGCGCACGCGTTCTGGCAGCGCCTGGCCGGCCAGTATCCGCCCACGGTGCTGAACGGCTACACGGCCATCCATCCCGCCACCAGCTACCGGCTCGGCGTGATCGACAAGACCGTGGCCGAGATCAGGGCCAAGCAGGCCGCCCGCAAGCCGCTGCTGCCCTGAGCCGGGCCGACGCCATGCGCACCCTGCTCCTGCCCTTGCTGCTGCTGATCTGCTGCGGCGCGGCGCAGGCGGCGAAGGGACCGCACGGGCATCCGGCCCACCACCGCACGCACTGGAGCCGCGTGGGCCGGGCCGAAGGCGCGACGCTCTACCTGGACCGCACCAGCATCGTGCGCGTGGAACAGGGCCGGCGCGCATGGACGCTGCGCAGCTTCCGCCGTCCCCAGAATACGCCGGGCGGCAAGCCATTCCGCTCCATGAAGGCGCAGCACGTGTATGCATGCGGCGCGCGCACGGCCATCCTGCGGGCGCAGATCTACTATCCCGAGGCGATGGGCCGCGGCGAACCGGTGGAGAACTATCGGTTCGAGGAATTCAGCCCGGAAGCCATCGCGCCTGGCAGTCCTTACGCGGCGGCGCTGGCCGCCGTGTGCCGGCGCCGCCGCTGAGCGTGCGCCAGCGCGCCGGCATTCAGCTGAAGTTGGGGAAGTTGGGGAACACCGCGCCCATCACCCACGTGAGGGCGACACAGAACAGCACAGCGATGATCAGCACGATCAGCAGGCGGCCGAACTTGGGATTGCCGTCATCTTCGTGGTTGTCGGGTTGGGTCATCAGGTCATCCTGCAAGCTTTGGAGAGCCATAGTATAGTCGAATGCCTGCAGCCGCAAGGAGCCCACCGCCATGGACAGCATCGACCTGGAAGTACTGAAGACTTGCGCCGCCTGGATCGCGGCTGGCCGCCGCTGCGAACTGGTCACCGTGATCCGTACCTGGGGCTCCAGCCCCCGCCCCGTGGGCGCCACGCTGGCCATCTGCGAGGACGGCAGCGTGATCGGTTCCGTCTCGGGCGGCTGCATCGAGGATGACCTGATCGCGCGCGCCCGCGGCGACGGCTTGCGGCGCGCCGGCCCGGAACGGGTCAGCTACGGCATCACCGCCGACGAGGCGCACCGCTTCGGCCTGCCCTGCGGCGGCACCATCGAATTGGCGGTCGAACCGCTGTCGGCGCGCAGCCGCATCGCCGAACTGCTGGAACGGCTGGAGCGCCACGAACTGGTCGAACGCCGGCTGGATATGGCCAGCGGCGCCGTCACACTGGCGCCGGCGCCGCCGGGCGCCGTCATGCGCGCCGATGCGCACACGCTGGTCACACTGCACGGCCCCCGCTGGCGTTTGCTGATCATCGGCGCCGGCCAGTTGTCGCGCTTCCTGGCCCAGGTGGCCACCGCCATGGACTACCACGTGACCGTGTGCGAGCCGCGCGAGGAATACCGGACCGGCTGGAACATGGACGGGGTGCAGCTGGTGCACGCCATGCCGGACGACCTGGTGCTGGAACTGAAGCTGGACCACCGCAGCGCCGTCGTGGCCCTGACCCACGATCCCAAGCTGGACGACCTGGCCCTGATGGAGGCGCTCAAGTCGGACGCGTTCTACGTGGGCGCCATCGGCTCGCGCGCCAACAATGCCAAGCGGCGCGAACGGCTGTTGCAGTTCGACGTCACGCCGGACCAGCTGGCGCGGCTGCATGGACCCATCGGCCTGTACATCGGCAGCAAGACGCCGGCCGAAATCGCGATCTCCATCCTGGCCCAGATGACGGCCATTAAGAACGGTGTACCGGCCGCGCTGCAAGTGGGCCACGCGGCCACGCCAGAAGCGCCGGGCAGCCATGCCTGCGTGGCCTGAACCATTCAATAGCAAGAAGCGGGTGGCGCTAGCGCCGCCCATGCCCGACAATCACGCCTTTTCCATGGGATGCCATCCATGAGCACCACCAACCTGTTCCGACTGATCCTGCTGGCCGCCATCTGGGGAGGCTCGTTCCTGTTCATGCGCATCGCCGCGCCCGTGCTGGGCGCCGCGCTGCTGATCCAGTACCGGGTGCTGTTCGCCGCCCTGTTCCTGGCCATCGTGGCGCTGGTGCTGCGCAAGCCGCTGCAACTGCGCCGGCACTGGAAGCATTACCTGATCCTGGGCCTGTTCAATTCCGCCCTGCCCTTCCTGCTGTTCGCGTTCGCCGCGCGCACGCTGTCGGCCTCGCTGATGGCAGTGCTCAACGCCAGCACGCCGCTGTGGGGCGCCGTTATCGGCGCTGCCTGGTCGCGCCGCATGGTGTCGCCCACCGTGGCGGCGGGCCTGCTGCTGGGCGCAGCCGGCGTGGCGCTGCTGGTCAGCTTCGACCATGTGAGCGCCGGTCCGGGCGCCGGACTGGCCATCGCGGCCGTGCTGTTCGCCTCGTTCAACTACGGCATCGCCAGCAACTACGCCAAGTCGGCCAAGTCGGCGCAGGACGTGCCGCCGTTCGCCAACGCCCACGGCAGCATGTGGGGCGCCACCTTGCTGGTGCTGCCCGTGCTGCCGTGGTTCCCGGCGCCGGCCACGCCGACCATCGGCATCATGGGCGCCGTGCTGGCCCTGGGCGTGTTGTGCAGCGGCGTGGCCTACCTGATCTACTTCCGCCTGATCGAAGACGTGGGGCCGGCCTCCGCGCTCACGGTCACTTTCCTCAGCCCCGTGTTCGGCATCCTATGGGGCGTGCTGTTCCTGGGCGAGACGACGGGCTGGTACACCTGGACCGGCGCTGCCATCGTCCTGCTGGGCACCGCGCTGGTGACGGGCTTCCGCCCCCGCCTGGGTGCGCAGCGCAAGGCGAGCGCCGCATGACGCGCGCGTCATTCACGCTGCCGCTGCCGCCCGGCTACCGGCTCGATGACGTGCTGGCCTTCCACCGGCGCGATGCGGAAAGCGTGGCCGAACAGGTCAGCGACCGCCACCTGCGCAAAGGCGTGCTGCTCGACGGCGTGCCCGTGGTGCTCGACATTGCGCTCGACATTGCGCCGCCGATGGCAAACGATGGCGCCAAAGGCAACGCCAGAAACAACGCCAACAGCCGCGCCCCATCGGCCGCCCACTGCACCATCCTGGCCGACGGACCGTGCACGCCCGCCATCGAAGCGTACGCGCGCGCCGCCGCCGAAGCCATGCTGGGTCTGCGCATCGATCCCGAACCGTTCGCCGACTTCACGGCCGGCGATCCGCTGTTCGGCCCCCTCACGCGCGCGCAGGCGGGCTTGCGCGTGGTGCAGTCGGCCACCGTGTTCGAAGCGCTCACCTGGGCCATCATCGGCCAGCAGATCAACCTGCCGTTCGCCATCGCGCTGCGCCGCACCTTCATCCTGCAAGCGGGCCGCCAGCACAGTTCCGGCCTGTGGTGCTACCCGGACGCGGGCAGCGCGGCCAGCCTGGTCCCGGACGCGCTCACCACGCGCAAATTCTCGCGCGCCAAGGCCGACACGGTGCTGCGCCTGGCGCAACTGGTGGCCAGCGGCGAACTGCGGCTGGCGTTAGGCCCCGGCTATGGCATCGACGACGTATCGGCCGCCCTGCTCGCCGTGAAAGGCATCGGCCCCTGGACCGTCAACTACGGCCTGCTGCGCGGCTATGGCTACGCCGACTGCTCGCTGCATGGCGACGTGGCCGTGCGCGCGGCGCTGCAACACCTGCTGGGCGAAGACGCCAAACCCGACATGGCGCGCACCGAGCAGTTCCTGGCCCGCTACCGCCCCCATCGCACCATGGCTGCCGCCCACCTGTGGGCCAGCCAGCACCCCCGAGAAGATCCACCTGCCCCGTGACCGGGAGCCGGTACGGTTGATCTGCGCCTGCAAAACGGCGGACTAGCGGGCCTTTATCCGGCAGTCCATTGCCACGCTGCCCGCCGCCTGAGGCGCGGCCGCAGGCCCCGTTCGCAAGGTGCGGACCGGCGTACGCGCCGGCGCAAGGTTCGCAGGTTCACGCCGCGCATGGTTCCACCTCATGGACAAAGCGGCCGAACTGCTCGGCCGTTAAGGGCTTGCTGTAGTAATAGCCCTGGATTTCGTCGCAACCGTGCTCGCGCAGGAATTCGAGCTGGGCCTGGGTCTCCACGCCTTCCGCGATGGTGCGCAGGCCCAGCCCGCGCGCCATCGCGATGATGGCCGTGACGATGGCGCGGTCCTCCGGGTCGGCGCTGATGTCGCGCACGAAGGATTGGTCGATCTTCAGCTTGTACACCTTGAACTTCTTCAGGTAGCTGAGCGAGGAATAGGCGATGCCGAAATCATCGATGGCCATGCGCACGCCATGCTCGTGCAACTGGTCCATCACGGCGATGGCGGCCGGCGGATCGTGCATGGCGCCGCTCTCGGTCAGCTCCAGCTCCAGGTATTGCGGCGGCAGCTGTTCCTCGGCCAGGATGGTGGCCACCATGGCCGGCAGATTGGGATGGCGGAACTGCACGGTCGACAGGTTGACGGCCAACACGAACGGCGCCATGCCTTCGTCCAGCCAGGCCTTCATCTGGCGCACGGCGCGCCGCAGCACCCATTCGCCGATAGTCACGATCAAGCCGCTGTCCTCGGCCGCCGGGATGAATTCCTCCGGCGACACCTGGCCCAGCAAGGGATGGTGCCAGCGCAGCAAGGCCTCGGCGCCGATGATGCGGCCATCGCGCGCGCTGAACTGGGGCTGGTAGTGGATCGTCAACTGGTGCTGCTCCAGCGCGTGGCGCAGCGCGCTCACCACCTGCATGCGGCGCACCGTCAGCGCCTCGATCTCGGCCGTGAAGAAGCAATAGCGATTGCGCCCGTTCTGCTTGGCGCGGTACATGGCGGCGTCGGCGCACTTGACCAGGCCCTCCAGGTCGCCGCTGTCGTCCGGATACAGGGCGATGCCGATCGAACCGCTCACCGTCAACTCGTGCTGCTCGATCGAGAAGGGTTCCTCCACCACGTCCAGGATGCGCTGGGCCGTCTGCGCCAGGCCGCCCACGTCCACCCCTTGCAGCAGGAACACGAACTCGTCGCCGCCCAGGCGCGCCACCATGTCGTCGGCGCGCATGATGCCGCGCAGCCGCCGCGCCAGCGCCACCAGCAGCGCGTCGCCCACGCTGTGTCCCAGGCTGTCGTTGATGTCCTTGAAATGGTCGAGGTCGAGGAACAGCACGGCCAGTTTCTGTCCGCCGTCGGCCGCCTGGCCGATGGCGTGCTGGATGCGTTCATCCAGCTGCACGCGGTTGGGCAAGCCCGTCAGCACGTCGTAATGGGCCAGGTACTGGATGCGCTCCTCGGCCAGCTTGCTCTTGGTGATGTCGCGCGAGACGCCGAACAAGCCCACCACGGCACCGGACGGGTCGTAGATGGGGCCCTTGGTGGACTGGAACAGGATGCGCTCGCCCGACTGGTTGACCAGGTATTCCTCCTGGGTCTGGGTGCGGCCCGAGGCGATGATCTCCTGGTCCAGTTTCCCGATCGCCAGCGCCGTCTCGGCCGGCAGCATGGCCAGGTCGTCGCGCCCCAGCACCTCGGCCTGCGGCCGGCCCAGGTAGGAGGCCGCCGCGCCATTGGCCAGCAGGTAGCGGCCCTTCAAATCCTTGACGTAGATGGCGTCCGAGGTGCCGCCGACGACATTGGTGAGCAGGTTGCGGTCCACGTCGCGCCGGTGCAGGGCGCGACGCAATATTTCGCTGAGCACGCTGATGACGATGCCGTTCAGGACCAGCAAGCTCCACACCAGCAAGTCCGTGCCGCGGTCGAAGCGCATGCTGTACAGCGGCTCGATGGCCATCAGCTTGTCGCCCACCGTGGCCACGACCGTGGCCAGCAGGCCCGGCCCCAGGCCGC
This sequence comes from Rugamonas brunnea, assembly GCF_014042345.1. GTDB lineage: Bacteria > Pseudomonadota > Gammaproteobacteria > Burkholderiales > Burkholderiaceae_D > Rugamonas > Rugamonas brunnea. The sequence continues at coordinate 207,850 of NZ_JACEZT010000008.1, read as the reverse complement.
CCAGCATGGCGCTGAGGATGATGGGCAACATGAACAGGATCAGCCATGGATGTTGCTGGTTGACGGCCACCATGTTCAGCCGCGCGAACAGGGTGGCGCCGGACAAGGCTGCGGCCAGCACGTAGCACAGCGCGCCATTGCCGCGCGTGGGCGCCAGGCCGGTGGCCATCATCGTCAGCAGCGATTGCGGGCGGTTATCGTCGCCGGCAACGGCGCGCATGGCGAGAAAATAGCCGACCGCCGTGCTGACGACGAAAAACACCCCCTTGGCCGTCGACATCCAGGCCGCGTCCCGCACATTCAGGAGGCTGAGCAACATCTGGTCCGACAGGAAAATCCATGCCAGGGCCAGCACCGTGTAGCTGGCTGTGACGAGAGCGATGAAACGATTGCGCGACGATGCCATTTCATCCCCCTTTCAGGTAGCGGCAGCGGTGAAACCACAAGGCATCCGGCCAATGGCAGGACGGCGTTTCCGGGCGATCCCGGCGGGTTCAAACGGCTGGCACAGTGATTGGGGGCGCAGACTGGCGTTCCGGGAGCGGCAACCCGCGGGAAAAAGGGGGATTGCCGGCTCGACGCTTATGCTAGGAGATTAGCATTGAAACTTCCGCCACAGCCACGCGTCTTGCGCTGCATCAATCGCGGAGTTCCAATTCAATGATCTGGATCAAATCATCGCCGGACAGTGTTGCCTGGTCGCAGCAATAAAAAACCGTCACCACTTTAACATGGACGACGGTTTTTTGGGAATTTGGTTGCGGGGACAGGATTTGAACCTGTGACCTTCGGGTTATGAGCCCGACGAGCTGCCAGACTGCTCCACCCCGCGTCTGATGTGATCATTATAGGCCAAAGACTTGATTTAGGCAATATTTATCCCGAAATCGCTGGTGATAGCCCATATAAATGCCCGCCAACGCCGATCCACCGTGCCGCGCGGCACGGTTTTCCCTCTGGCGTGGCCCCTGCGGACATGCCGCGATGGCGCCATTGGGTGTAAAGTAAGCACATCACGACTAGAGTAATCTCCATGAAATATTGTTCCGAATGCGCCCACCCCGTGTCCCTGACCGTACCGGCCGGCGACAACCGTCCGCGCTACGTGTGCAGCCACTGTGCCACCATCCATTACCAGAACCCCAAGATGGTGCTGGGCTCGATCCCGGTGTGGGAGCGCGACGGCCAGACCCAGGTGCTGCTGTGCCGGCGCGCCATCGAACCGCGTTACGGCTACTGGACCCTGCCGGCCGGTTTCATGGAGAACAACGAGACCACCTCCCAGGCCGCCGTGCGCGAGACGGAGGAGGAAGCGGGCGCCAACATCGAGCTGGGCCAGCTGTTCACCCTGCTCAACGTGGCGCGTGTGCACCAGGTCCACATGTTCTACCTGGCCACGCTGCGCGACCTCGATTTCGCCCCCGGCGAGGAAAGCCTGGAAGTGAAGATGTTCACGGAGGCGGAAATCCCGTGGGATGACCTGGCCTTCCCCACCGTCCGCACCACGCTGGAGCTGTTCTTCGCCGACCGCGCCCGCATGCGCGAAGGCGGCGGCCACGGCTTCTACACCCAGGACGTCGACCGTCCCATGCGCACCGACGTCTGAGGCGGCCGTGATCCCCTGGCTAGAAGCGCAAAGCCCCTTCCCGGACGTGGCCAGCGCGCTCACGACGGATGCGCCCGGCTTGCTGGCGGCCGGCGCCGACCTGTCGCCGCAACGCCTGCTGGCAGCCTACCAGCGCGGCATCTTTCCCTGGTTTTCCGAAGGCCAGCCCATCCTGTGGTGGAGCACCGACCCGCGCATGGTGCTGATGACGGACCAGTTCCGCATCAGCGACAGCCTGAAGAAGACCCTGCGCAAAATCGAACGCAGCCGCCACACGGACGGCCGCTGGCAGGTGCGCTTCGACAGCGCCTTCGAACAGGTGATGCGGGCCTGCGCCGCGCCGCGCAAGGACGGCCCCGGCACCTGGATTTCGGAAGACATCATCGCCGGCTACACGGGCTTGCACCGGCTCGGTTACGCCCATTCATCCGAGCTGTGGCTAGACGGCAAGCTGGTGGGCGGCGCCTACGGCGTCTGCATCGGCCGCATGTTCTATGGCGAATCGATGTTCGCCCGCGTCAGCGACGCCTCCAAGGTGGCGCTGGCCTACCTGGTGCAATTCCTGCGCAGCCACGGCGTAGCCATGATCGACTGCCAGCAGGAAACCAACCACCTGGCCTCGCTGGGCGCCGCGCCGATTCCACGCACCCGCTTCCTGGCGCATCTGCGCAACAGTATCGCCTTGCCGCCAATTTCCACATGGGAACCAATTGCGCCCTTGCCGGACGCCGGTTAAGCTGGACCTGCATGCACGGCATGCGCGCGCGCACACCAATGCGGCTGCGACGCGCTAAGATATGTCTGACCATGCCTGACCGCACCACCTGTTTTGCCATCGTACCGATAGGACATGCTCGATGACGCACCTGAACGACCTGCCTTTCGCCACGCTGCAGTTCTACACCACGGCGCCCTACCCTTGCAGCTACCTCGATGGCCGCCAGGCCCGCTCGCAGGTGGCCACCCCGTCGCACCTGATCAACGCCGACGTGTATTCGGAACTGGTCAAGAACGGCTTCCGCCGCAGCGGCATCTTCACCTACCGCCCGTATTGCGACGGCTGCCAGGCCTGCATCCCGGTGCGCGTGGTGGCCGACCTGTTCACGCCCAGCCGCACCCAGCGCCGCGCCTGGGTGCGCCACGGCCAGCTGCGGGCCGCCGTGGCCACGCTGTCGTTCTCCGATGAGCACTACGCGCTCTACCTGCGCTACCAGAGCGCGCGCCACGCCGGCGGCGGCATGGACCAGGACAGCCGCGACCAGTACGCCCAGTTCCTGCTGCAAAGCCGGGTCAACACGCGGCTGGTGGAATTCCGCGACCCGGACGGCACGCTGCGCATGGTCAGCATCATCGACATGCTGTCGGACGGCCTGTCGTCCGTGTACACCTTCTTCGACCCGGACGTGGAAGGCGCCTCCTACGGCACCTTCAACGTGCTGTGGCAGATCGAGCAGGCGCGCGAGCTGGGCCTGCCCTACGTCTACCTCGGCTACTGGATCGAGGACAGCCCGAAGATGAGCTACAAGATCAACTTCCGGCCGCTGGAAGCGCGCATCAAGGGCCAGTGGGGGGTGTTGCAGCCGGGACGCCAGGGCTAGGGCTTGCCGGCCGGACACGGTAAAATACCGCACCTAATTCAGAGTGCCCCCATGTCCAACCATTTCCTGTATTCCCTGGCCCGCCCGCTGCTGTTCTCCATGGACCCCGAGTCGGCCCACCACTTCACGCTGCCCGCCCTCAAGCGCGCCGCCGCGCTGGGCCTGACCAAGTGCCTGCCGCAACCGCAACCCGACCCGCGCACCGTGATGGGCCTGACGTTCAAGAACCCGGTCGGCCTGGCCGCCGGCCTGGACAAGGATGGCGCCTACATCGACGCGCTCAACGACCTCGGCTTCGGCTCGATCGAAGTGGGCACCGTGACTCCGCGCGCCCAGCCCGGCAATCCCAAGCCGCGCATGTTCCGCCTGCCGGCCGCGCACGCCATCATCAACCGCATGGGCTTTAACAACGGCGGCGTGGACGCCTTCGTGGCCAATGTGCAGGCCTCGCGCTTCTACCAGGACAAGGCCGGCGTGCTGGGCCTGAACATCGGCAAGAACGCTGACACCCCGATCGAACGGGCGGTCGACGATTACCTGCTGTGCCTGCAAAAAGTCTATCCCTACGCCAGTTATGTGACGGTCAACATTTCCTCGCCCAACACCAAGAACCTGCGCCAGTTGCAGGGCGGCTCAGAACTGGACGGCCTGCTGGCCCAGCTCAAGGACGCCCAGTCGCGCCTGGCCGACCAGCACAAGCGCTACGTGCCGCTGGCCCTGAAGATCGCGCCGGACATGGATGGCGAGCAAGTCAAGAACATCGCCGACGCCCTGCTGCGCCACAAGATCGACGGCGTGATCGCCACCAACACCACGCTCAGCCGCACGGCCGTGCAGGGCATGCGCCATGGCGAGGAAGCGGGCGGCCTGTCGGGCGCGCCCGTGTTCGAACTGTCGAACCAGGTGATCCGCCTGCTCAAGGCGGAACTGGGCGACGCCCTGCCCATCATCGGCGTGGGCGGCATCATGAAGGGCGCCGACGCGCGCGCCAAGTTCGACGCGGGCGCCCAGCTGGTGCAGCTGTACAGCGGCCTGATCTACGCCGGTCCCGCCCTGGTGCGCGACTGCGCGGACGCACTGCGCGGGCGTTAAACCATGCAGTACACCACCCTGGGCATGACCGATGTGAAGGTCAGCCGTATCTGCCTCGGCACCATGACCTTCGGCGAGCAGAACACGGAAGCGGACGCGCACAGCCAGCTCGACCTGGCGCTCGCGCGCGGCATCAACTTCATCGACACGGCCGAGATGTACCCGGTGATGCCGCGCGCCGAAACGCAAGGCAGCACCGAGCGCCACATCGGCAGCTGGCTGAAGAAAACCGGCCAGCGCGACCGGGTGGTGCTGGCCACCAAAGTGGCGGGGCCGAACCCCAATATGCACTGGGTGCGCGGCGGGCGCAACAACCTGGACGCGGCCAACATCCGCGCCGCCGTCGAGGGCAGCCTGCAGCGTTTGCAAACGGACTATATCGATTTATACCAATTGCACTGGCCCAGCCGCAACGTGCCCATCTTCGGCGCCCACGCCTTCGAGCCGGCCAAGGAACGGACCCACGTGGCCATAGCGGAGACGCTGGCCGTGCTGGGACAGTTGCAGCAGGAAGGCAAGATCCGCCACATCGGCGTGTCCAACGAATCGAGCTGGGGCGTGTGCGAGTTCATCAAGCAGTCCGAGATGAAGGGCTTGCCGCGCATCGCCACCATCCAGAACCTGTACAACCTGACGGCCCGCCATTTCGAAACCAGCCTGCTGGACGAAACCTGTTACCGCGAACAGGTCAGCCTGCTGGCCTACAGCCCGCTGGCGTTCGGCCAGCTCAGCGCCAAATACCATGACGATCCCAAGGCGCATGGCCGCCTGACCATCTTCCCGCCCAACTGGAGTCCACGCTACCTGCGGCCTGGCGTGCTGGCCGCCGTGGCCCACTATGCGGCGCTGGCGCGCGCGCACGGCATGACGCCGGCGCAGATGGCGCTGGCATGGTGCTACTCGCGCTGGTTCGTGGCCTCCACCATCATCGGCGCCACCACGCTGGCGCAGCTGGAAGAAAACATCGCCGCGCTGGACGTGCAGCTCGCGCCGGAAGTCGTGGCGCAGATCGACGCGATCCACGCCAGCTTGCCCAATCCGGGACAATAAGCTGCCGGGGCCGGTTCACTGGCCCCGCGCCTGCGCAAAGAAACGGAACGGCGCCGCCCCCTGTGCGCTGTTTCGTTTCCACCACAAAACGCCTTCCCTGCACCGCGCAACGTCCGCGCGTGCCGCCCTCGCCTGCAACTTATTTCATTACTGTATATGATTAGTTGAAACGATTCGTGGGCGGCAATTTTGCCCGCTGTTAAGCTTTTTTTTCCACTATCCCCGGAGAGAGCCACATGCGTTTACGTCCAGATTCACGTCCAAATTCCCGTCCAGATTCCCGTCACCGCCTCATCCTCCGCCCCACCGCACCAGCCGTGCTGGCCGCCACCCTTGCCGCCAGCCTCAGCGTGCCCGCCATGGCCCAGGAAACCGAGCCGCTGGCCGGCGAGCTGCCCTCGGTTGTGGTGGTCACGGGCACCTATGCCAAGAACCGCCGCACGGTCGATTCCGAATCGCCGATCGACATCATCGGCGCGCGCGAACTGCAAGCCACCGGGTCCACGGAACTGGCCACGGTGCTGGGCCGCTTGCTGCCCTCGGTCAACTTCCCGCGCCCGTCCGGCGCCGACGCCAGCGACGCCGTCCGGCCCGCCCAGTTGCGCGGCCTGTCGCCCGACCAGACCCTGGTGCTGGTGAACGGCAAGCGCCGCCACACCTCGGCCGTGGTCAACGTCAACGGCACCCAGGGGCGCGGCTCGGCGCCCGTGGACCTGAACGCGATCCCCCTGTCGGCCATCGACCACATCGAAGTGCTGCGCGACGGCGCCGCCGCCCAGTACGGCTCAGACGCCATCGCAGGCGTCATCAACATCATCCTCAAAAAGGGGCCGAACGGCGGCGACGCCGAACTGGGCGTAGGCGAATACCAGAAGCGCGACGGCAAGCAAGTCTCGCTCAAAGGCTCGACCGGCTTCGCGCTGGGCGACAGCGGCTGGCTGCGCGTGGCCGTGGAAGCGGCCGACCGCGATCCCACCAACCGCGCCGGCCCCGACCTGCGCAATCCCAAGGACCCGCGCTACGGCCTGGTCAACCAACGCTTCGGCGACCCGGAAACCCGGCCCCGCACCGTGTTCGTCAACAGCCAGGTCACCATCAACGACGACCTCGAATGGTATGCCTTCGCCAACTACGGCCAGCGCGACACCTCGGCCGCCGCCACCTGGCGCACGTTCGGGCGCAGCCCCATTTATCCGGACGGTTTCCTGCCGCTGGAAAACAGCACCTCGACCGACCAGTCGCTGGTGACCGGCCTGCGCGGCGAGGCCGGCGGCTGGCGCTGGGACACCAGCCTGAACTACGGCAGCAACGAGTTCCAGCTCGACATGGACCACACGGTCAACCTAGACCTGGGCGCCAACAGCCCCACCCACTTCTATGCCGGCAAGCTGCAGAACACGCAAACGTTGCTGAACGTGGATGTGGCGCGCGAATTCCCGGTGGCCGCCTTCAGCGGTCCGCTGACGGTGGCGCTGGGCGCGGAGGCGCGGCATGAAAAATATGAAATCGGCGCCGGCGACGCGGCGTCCTACCAGGGCACGGGCTCGCAAGGCTTTTCCGGCTTCCGGCCGGTCAACGCGGGCAGCAACAGCCGCCACAACGAATCGCTGTACCTGAACCTGGAAGCGGAAGTCAGCCGCCAGTTCTCCGGCTCGGCAGCGCTGCGCCACGAGCGCTACAGCGATTTCGGCAGCACCACCTCCGCCAAGGGCTCGGCCCGCTACGCGTTCAACGAGATGGTCTCCCTGCGCGGCACGGCCTCGTCGGGCTTCCGCGCGCCGTCGCTGGCGCAGCAGTTCTACACCATCACCACCACCAACTTCTCCGTCATCAACGGCGTCAACACGCCGATCGAGACGGGCACCTTCGCCGTCGGCAGCGCCGCCGCCACGGCACTGGGCGCCACGCCGCTCAAGGCCGAGAAAGCCCGCAACTATAGCCTGGGCTTGCAGGTGCAGCCGACCAGCAACTGGAACGCCACCATCGACGCCTACCGCATCGACGTGGACGACCGCATCGCGCTGTCGGCCAACATGACGCTGTCGGACACGCTCAAACGGGCGCTGGCCGCGCAAGGCATCCTGGTGGGCGCGGGCCGCTACTTCACCAACGCCATCGACACCCGCACCACGGGCGTGGACGTGGTCAGCACCTATCGCTGGAACCTGGCGCTGGTGGGCCGCTTCGATTTCACGCTGGCCTACAACCACAACAAGAACACGCTGGAACGGGTGGCGCCCAACCCGGCCCTGCTGACGGCTAACGGCCTGACCCTGATCGACCGCCAGACCATCAACCGCATGACGGTCGGTTCGCCGCGCGACAAGTTCAGCCTGGCCACCGAATACACGGCCGGTCCCTGGAACGGCCGCGTCACCGTGACCCGCTACGGCAGCTTCACCGTGCCGCAGAACAATCCGGCGCTGGACCAGGTGTATGACCCGCAATGGGTGCTGGACCTGGCCGCCAGCGTCAAGCTGGGCAACCGCTGGAAGCTGACGGCCGGCATCGACAACGCCACCAACCGCTATCCGGACCAGGTGACGTCGGCGGGCAACCTCAACAACAACGGCATCAATCCCTACAGCGGCTTCTCGCCGAACGGCTTCAACGGCCGCTTCTACTACGCCAAAGCCGGCTACAGCTGGTAAGAAGTTGCATCAAAAAGCCCATGGCGTCGTTGTGGCGCCTTGCCGTGCAAGCGCACTGTCTTCGGCGCCACGCCTAGCCATGGTCATTTTGAAACAACTTCCAAGGAGGTTCAGGCCACGGCGCTGCCCAGCGCAGCGTCGATCTCGGCCCGGGTCAGCCCGGGCGCGAACTGCTGGATGAAGTCGTAGGCATAGCAGCGCAGGTAAGCGCCGCGCCGCACAGCCAGCCGGGTGGTGTTGGTGGCGAACAGGTGCGACGCTTCCACCGCCCGCAAACCATGGTCGCGCCCATGATCGAACGCCATCGAGGCGACGATGCCGACGCCCAGCCCCAGCGACACGTACTGCTTGATCACATCCGAATCCATGGCGGTGAGCACGATGTCGGGCCGCAAGCCAGCCTGGCTGAAGGCAGCGTCGATGTGGCCCCGGCCCGTGAAGCCCTGGTCGTAGGTGATCAGCGGCACATCGGCCAGGTCTTCCAGCCGGATCGGCGTGCGCGTCAGCAGCGGGTGGCCTTCGGGCACGACGATCAGATGGCTCCAGCGGTAGCAAGGGAACGACACCAGTTCCGGATATTCCGACAAGCCCTCGGTGGCGATGCCGATGTCCGTCTTGCCCGACAACACCCATTCGGCGATATGCTCGGGCGCGCTTTGCTGCAGGCCGATGCGCACGTCCGGATAAGCCGAACGGAACGACTGCACCACGCGCGGCAAGGCGTAGCGGGCCTGGGTGTGGGTGGCCGCCACGTTGAGGGTGCCGCTGCGCTGGCCCGCATATTCGAGGCTGGCCTGCTGCAGGTTTTCCGCTTCCACCAGCAGGCGCTCGATGATGCGCAGGATGCCCTTGCCCGGCTCCGTCATGCCGGTCAGGCGTTTGCCGTTGCGCTCGAAGATGATCACGCCCAGCTCGTCTTCCAGCTCGCGGATCTGGCGGCTCACGCCCGGTTGCGACGTGAACAGCGCGTTGGCCACTTCCGTCAGGTTGTAGCCGCGCCGGGCCGCTTCGCGCACGGAGCGCAATTGTTGGAAATTCATACTCAAGCTCCTTGATTCACAAATACTTGCAAGCGCCGGGGCCGCACCACCAGCGTTTCGCCCTCCTGCAGCCGCAGCTGGCGATAGTGTTCATGCGGCAGCACAGCTTCGATCAATTCGGCGTTGTCGCCCCGTTCCAGGTCCAGCTGGGCCAGCGGGCCGACCGCATGCGCGCGGCGCAGCTTGACGACGATGCCGGGCGCACCCGGCGTGTAGCGTTCGATATCGAGCTCATGCGGGCGCACATAGGCCGTGCCGTGGCCGTCGGCGCCGCCGTGGCCAAGCACGGCCAGACTGGCGTCACCGGTAGCCAGGAAGCCGTCCTGCACGCGCCCGTGGAAGGTATTCACATGGCCCAGGAAGCTGAACACGAACGGCGTGGCCGGATGGTTGTAGACCTGCGCCGGCGTGCCAACCTGCTCGACCTGGCCCTTGTTCATCAGCACCACCTGGTCGGCCACTTCCAACGCCTCCTCCTGGTCGTGGGTAACGAAGATGCTGGTCACGTGCAGCTCGTCGTGCAGGCGGCGCAGCCAGCGCCGCAGTTCCTTGCGCACCTTGGCGTCCAGCGCGCCGAACGGTTCGTCGAGCAGCAGCACGCGCGGCTCCACGGCCAGCGCGCGGGCCAGCGCGATCCGCTGGCGCTGCCCGCCCGACAACTGGGGCGGGTAGCGGTCGGCCAGCCAGTCCAGTTGCACCAGTTCCAGCAAGGCCTTGACCTTGACACGGATCTGATGCTCGGAAGGCCGCTGGTCGCGCGGCTTGACGCGCAGGCCGAACGCCACGTTCTCGAACACCGTCATGTGCTTGAACAGGGCGTAATGCTGGAACACGAAACCGACCTGGCGCTCGCGCACATGGCGGGCCGAGGCGTCCTCGCCATCCAGCAACACCTGACCGCTGTCGGGATGCTCCAGGCCGGCGATGATGCGCAGCAGCGTGGTCTTGCCGCAGCCCGACGGGCCCAGCAGCGCCGTCAGTTCGCCGGCCGGGAAATCGAGCGACACGTCGTTCAATGCCGCGAACGCGCCGAATTGTTTGTGTATATGCTTGACTGCGATGGTCATGGTCATTGCTCCGTGGATGGGGTTGCGGCGGCACCTGCATTGAGGCGCCACGCGATGCACGATTTCAGGGCCAGCGTCACCAGCGCCAGCAGGGCCAGCAGTGACGCCACGGCGAACGCGGCGGCGAAGTTGTATTCGTTGTACAGGATCTCCACTTGCAGGGGCATGGTGTTGGTCTCGCCCCGGATGTGGCCGGACACGACCGACACGGCGCCGAACTCGCCCATGGCGCGGGCGTTGCACAGGATCACGCCGTACAGCAAGCCCCACTTGATGTTGGGCAGGGTGACGCGGCGGAATGTCTGCCAGCCCGACGCCCCCAGCACGATGGCGGCCTCCTCCTCCTCGCTGCCCTGAGCCTGCATCAGCGGGATCAGCTCGCGCGCCACGAACGGGAAGGTGACGAAGATGGTGGCCAGCACGATGCCCGGCACGGCGAACAGCAGCTTGATGTCATGCGTCTGCAACCACGGCCCGAACCAGCCCTGGGCGCCGAACAGCAGCACGTAGATCAGGCCAGAAATGACGGGCGAGACGGAGAACGGCAAATCGATCAGCGTCAGCAACAGGCTCTTGCCACGGAAGGAAAACTTGGCGATGCACCACGACGCGGCCACGCCAAACACCACGTTGAGCGGCACGGCGATGGCGGCCGTGAGCAGGGTCAGACGGATGGCGGCCAGCGCGTCGTCCTCGCTGATGGCCTCCAGGTAGGCATGCCAGCCCTTGCTGAATGCCTCGGCGAACACGGCCGCCAGCGGCACGAACAGGAACAGCGTCAGGAACACCAGGGCCACGGCCAGCAACACGCCGCGCACCCACTGCGGTTCCAGCGTCGCCTGCGTGGGGCGCGCGACGGAGCGCGACCACGGCGCCGCTGATGCGTTCAGCACATCCGGCGCCTTCAGCACGTCCGGCGTATGCGGCCCGTCAGGTCCGCCGGGCGCACCTGGCGCGGCCGCCTGCAAGTCTGCAAAGACGATACTCATCGGCCTTTCCCTCCATTGCCGCGTGCCCAGGCTTGCAGCAGGTTAATCGACAGCAGCATCAGGAACGATGCCGCCAGCATCACGACGGCGATGGCGGTGGCGCCCGCGTAGTCGTATTGTTCCAGCTTGGTGATGATGAACAGCGGCGTGATCTCGGAGACCATCGGCATATTGCCGGCAATGAAAATCACGGAACCGTATTCGCCCGTGGCGCGCGCGAACGCCAGCGCAAAGCCCGTCAGCAGCGACGGCAAGATGGCGGGAAACACCACCCGCCCGAACGTCTGCAGCGCGCTGGCGCCCAGGCTGGCGGCCGCCTCTTCCAGTTCGCGTTCGGCCTCCTCCAGCACCGGCTGCACGGTGCGCACCACAAACGGCAGGCCGATGAAGGTCAGCGCCACCACCACACCGAGCGGCGTGAACGCCACTTTCACACCGAACACGCCTTCCAGCACGCGGCCGAACCAGCCATTGGCCGAATACAGGGCCGTCAGCGTGATGCCGGCCACGGCGGTGGGCAGCGCGAACGGCAAGTCGACCAGCGCGTCCACCACGCGTTTGCCGGGAAAGTTGTAACGCACCAGCACCCAGGCGACGATGCCGCCGAACACCACGTTGAGCGCGCCGGCGACCAGCGCCGCGCCGAATGTGAGCCGGTAGGACGCCAGCACGCGCGGCGAACTGACGGCGGCCCAGAAGTCATCCCAGCTCAGCGAGAACGTCTTCAGGAACACGGCCGACAGCGGGATCAGCACGATCAGCGTGAGATAGAAAACCGTAAAGCCCAGCGATAAGCGGAAACCAGGCAGCACGCGGTACGGTGCGGCCGTGGCGTTGAATGTTGCAGACATGATGCGCCCCTTCATTACAAATTCATCTAAAGAGGCTAAATATTCTCATCAATCAAACATATAACAAACGAAGCATTTGGTATGTCGATACTTGTTTCCGCTATAAGCCGGCCGCTTTCAGTGCAAGCAGAATGACAACGGCCCGGCGCCGCATGCAGCGGGCCGGGCCGGGGCGCCGGCGGACCGGCGAACGTCACGAAATCAGGAAATCAACTTGGCGGCCACGCTGACCAGCGTAAAGGCCAGCAGCCCGCGCAGCACGCGCTCGGGCACGGCGCGCGCCGCGTAGGCGCCCAGCGTGATGCCGGGCACGGAACCGACGAGCAGCGTCAGCAGCAATTCCCAGTTGATGGAACCGAGCCACCAGTGGCCGACGGCGGCGATGGCCGTCAAGGGCACGGCATAAGCGATGTCGGTACCGGCCACTTCGGCCGCCGTCAGGCGTGGATACAGCATCACCAGCAAGGTGGCGCCAATGGCGCCGGCGCCGATCGAGGAAATCGTGACCAGCGTGCCCAGCAGCGCGCCGGAGGCGATGGTGGCAGCCGTCAGCGCCCCGCCCTGCAACTGGTACTGGGGATGGGCGTTAATCCAGGCCAGCATCTTGCGTTTGAACAGCAGCGCGACCACGGTCAGCATGACGGAGACGGCGATCACGTAACGGATCAATTGGCCAATCTCCTTGTCCAGCACGCCGAATTTTTTCAGGGCCAGGCTGGCCAGCACGGCGGCCGGCAAGGCGCCGATGCACAGGCGGCGCACGATAGGCCAGCGCACGGTGCCGCGCATGCGGTGCGTGAACGTGCCCACGCCCTTGGTCAGCGACGCGAACGCCAGATCGGTGCCCACCGCGATCGAAGGCGAGACGCCGAACATCAGCGTCAGCAACGGCGTCATCAACGAACCGCCGCCCACGCCCGTCATCCCGACCAGCAGGCCCACCGCAAATCCTGAAACTACAAACGACAAGGTCATACCATCCCCCTAGAGTAAGCGTCAGGGTAATGACTCTGGCCGAAAAACCAAAGGACGAAGTTCCTATTTGCTTATGCCATATCGACATAGGCGGCACTTCGTCCCGGTCCGGGCCTTACTTGTTCGGCTGTGGCGTCAGGCGCAGATAAGGGCGTTCGGCCTTGTAGCCCTTGGGATATTTTTGCTTGATCAGCTCGGGATCCTGCACCGTCAGCGGGATGATGACGTCGTCGCCATCCTTCCAGTTGCCCGGCGTGGCGACGGTGTGGCTGTCGGTCAGCTGCAGCGCGTCGATCACGCGCAGCACCTCGTCGAAGTTGCGGCCCGTGCTCATCGGATAGGTGATGGACAGGCGCACCTTCTTGGCCGGGTCGATCACGAACAACGTGCGCACGGTGGCCGTGGCCGAAGCGTTGGGGTGGATCATGTCGTACAGCTCGGACACCTTGCGGTCCACGTCGGCGATGATGGGGAAGCCCACCACCGTGTGCTGGGTTTCCTCGATATCGGCGATCCATTCGCGGTGGGCGTCGGCCGGGTCGACCGACAAGGCGATGGCTTTCACGTTGCGCTTGTCGAATTCCGGTTTGAGCTTGGCCGTCAGACCCAGTTCCGTGGTGCATACTGGGGTGAAGTCGGCCGGATGGGAGAACAGCACCACCCACGAATTCCCTGCCCATTCGTGGAAGCGGATCGGGCCGATGGTGGAGTCCTGCGTGAAGTCGGGCGCGGTGTCGCCCAGGCGTATGGTCATGGTGTTCTCCTGTGTGGTCGGTAGTGGTGGGATGTGGCGGGATAGCGGTGGCCAGCAGTGCATTTTGCGCCTTTTCTAACCAAATTCGCAACAAAATTGCATGCCGCTAGCGGCCAATTCTCCCCTGTTATGACTTGATTCAAAGCAAAGAAATGGCCGGCGTCCGACTGGCGCCGGCATTCGGGCTCACCGCTCACTTGCCGGGCTGGTAGATCTGGTCGAACACGCCGCCGTCGGCGAAATGCGTCTTGTGCGCCGTGGCCCAGTCGCCGGCCACCTGGGCCAGCGTGAACAGCTTGATGGCGGGGAACTGTGCCGCGTACTTCTTCGCCGCCTTGTCCTGCACGGGGCGGTAGTAATTCCTGGCGATCAGTTCCTGTCCCTCATCCGAGTACAGGAATTGCAGGTAGGCTTGCGCCACCTTGCGCGTGCCATGGCGCTCGGCCACCTTGTCCACCACGGCCACCGGCGGCTCGGCCAGGATGGACGACGATGGCGCCACCACCTGTACCTTGTCCGGCCCCAGCTCCTTGATGGCCAGCAAGGCTTCATTTTCCCAGGCGATCAGCACGTCACCTATGCCGCGCTCGACGAAGGTGGTGGTGGCGCCGCGCGCGCCGGAATCGAGCACGGGCACGTTCCGGTACAGCTTGCCGAGAAAGGCGCGGGCGCTGGCCTCATTGCCGCCCGGCTGGCGCAAGGCGTAGCCATAGGCGGCCAGGTGGTTCCAGCGCGCGCCGCCCGAGGTTTTCGGGTTGGGCGTGATGACGGCCACGCCCGGCTTGACGAGGTCGTTCCAGTCATGGATGCCCTTGGGGTTCCCCTTGCGGACCAGGAACACGATGGTGGACGTGTATGGCGCGCTGTTGTGCGGCAGGCGCTGCTGCCAGTCGGGCGGCAGCAGCTTGTGGGCGGCGATGGCGTCGATATCGTAGGCCAGCGCCAGCGTCACCACGTCCGCCTCCAAACCGTCGATCACGGCCCGCCCCTGCTTGCCCGAGCCGCCATGGGACTGGCGGATCTTGACCGTGTCGCCGCTGCTGGCTTTCCAGCTTTTAGCGAAAGCGGCGTTGATATCCTGGTACAGCTCGCGGGTGGGATCGTAGGAAACGTTCAGCAGGGAAACGTCGGCGGCGAAAGCCGGCACGATGGCGGCGGCGGCCAACAGGGCCGCGGCGAGGCAATTCTTGGTCAGCATGAGATTCCTTGTAGTTGTCACGTCAGGAACACCAGCGTAAGACCGGCAATTAATAAATAGAAGGAATCATTTCAAGGTTTTATATATCAAAACCACATAAAACACGTCAGGCAAAACGGTCGAGCAACACCACGGCCCAGGCGGCGGCGGCCAGCAGGCAGGCCAGCAGCACGGCGGCGCTGCCGAAATCCTTGGCATTTTTCGACAAGGGATGGCGCTCCAGCGACACCCGGTCCACCACGGCTTCCAGCGCGGAATTGATCAGCTCCACGATCAGGATCAGCACCAGCACACCGATCAGCAACAGTTTTTCGAACGCGGAGATATGCAAGGCCAGCGCGATGGCGGTGCCGACAGCGAACAGGGCCAATTCCTGGCGGAATGCGTGCTCGTGGCGCCACGCTGCCTTGAGCCCGTCCAGCGAGTAGAAAAAGGCCGACAGGATGCGTTTGAGGCCGCTTTTGCTCTTGAATTCGCTGACTGGTTCCATGCGGGCAATGACGAAGTTGACGAAAGGAACGATTATGCCCTTTCGTGACCGAACGGTGACAATTTTGGCGCGGCCGCTCCAGACATTTCCCAATATTTTCACATTATGGTATAAAGCTGGTATGACTTACCGCATCGCACCAACCACATCATGAAAATCGAAACCGTTCCCGAGCAAAAGACGACGATCCAGGTGATCGAGCGCATGGTAGCGCTGCTCGACGCACTGGCCAAATATCCCGATCCCGTGAGCCTGAAAGAATTGTCGAAAGTGTCGGGGCTGCACCCGTCCACGGCCCACCGCATTCTGAACGACATGGTGCTCACGCGCTTTGTCGACCGCATCGAACCGGGCACCTACCGGCTCGGCATGCGACTGCTGGAGCTGGGCAATATCGTCAAGAGCCGGCTGTCCGTGCGCGAGGCGGCGCTGGACTTCATGCGTGCACTGCACAAAAAAACCCAGCAGACCATCAACCTGTCCGTGCGCCAGGGCGACGAGATCGTCTACATCGATCGCGCCTTCTCCGAGCGCTCCGGCATGCAGGTGGTGCGCGCCATCGGCGGGCGCGGCCCGCTGCACCTGACCTCGACCGGCAAACTGTTCCTGTCGGTGGACGAGCCCAAGGCCATCCGCGCCTACGCCACCCGCACCGGCCTGGCGGGCCACAACAAGAACTCGATCACGGACCTGGCCACGCTAGAACGCGAGCTGAGCCTGGTGCGCGCGCGTGGCTATGCGCGCGACAACGAGGAACTGGAACTGGGGGTGCGTTGCATGGCCGCCGGCATCCGTGACGATTCCGGCAAGCTGATCGCCGGCCTGTCGATCTCGGCGCCGGCCGACCGTCTGCAGGACGCGTGGCTGGACGACCTGGTGGCCACGGCCAACCAGATCTCGGCCACGCTCGGTTACATGCCGGCCGAGTAAGTCGGCGCGGCGGCCGTGCCGGTGGTCATGCCGGCCGGCTTGAGGGCCTCCAGCCATTTGCGCATGCGGCCGGCATCGGCCGTGCGCGATTGCTTGCCCTTGGAGTCGAGGAACACCATGATCACGGCGCGACCTTCGATCACGGCCTGCATCATCAGGCAGCGGCCGGCCTCGTTGATGAAACCGGTCTTCTGCAAGCCGATTTCCCAGGTCGGATTGGCCACCAGGTGGTTGGTGTTACCGAACTGCATGGGGTGGCCGCTGGCCTCCACCACGGCCTTGGGATCGGTCGAGTACTGGCGCAGCAGCGGCTGCTGGTAGGCGGCCATGGCCAGCCGGGCCAGGTCGCGGGCGCTGGCCACGTTCATCTTGGACAGGCCGTTGGAATCCACATAATGCGTATCGAGCATGCCCAGCTCGCGCGCCTTGGCGTTCATGGCCTCGACAAACGCGGCCCGGCCGCCCGGATAGTTGCGGCCCAGCGCGGACGCGGCCCGGTTCTCCGAGCTCATCAGCGCGATGTGCAGCATGTTGGCGCGCGTCAGCCGCGAGCCCACTTTCAGGCGCGAACTGCTGAACTTGATGCGGTCCACATCGTCTTCGGTCACGGTCAGTACTTCATCCATGTCCTGGTGCGCCTCCACCACGACCAGGCCCGTCATCATTTTGGTGATGGACGCGATCGGCAGCGCCACGTTGGAATTTTTCTCGAACAGCACTTCGTCGTTGTTCTGGTCCAGCACCAGCGCCACGTTCGACTTCAGGTCGAACGGGTCATGGGTCTGGTTCAGGCCGGCCAGGTCGCCCATGGTGGGCACGGCGGGCGCGGCGGCCAGCAGGCGTTCGTACACCACCTTGCGGCGGCCATGCACCATGACCACGCGCTTGACCAGGTGTTCGCGCGGCGCGGCGGCCGCTTCATGCAGCTTGCCTTTGCGGACGTGATGTTTCTTGTGGTGGGTATCGGCCGCCTGGGCAGCGGCAGGTAGCGACACCAGCAGCGCTGCGATCAGCGCACCAGAGGCGAGCTTAAACATGAAATTCCCCGGTAAACGAACAGACGAGTGACCGTTGCAGTGTAGCAAAACCATGCGCGAGCGCAAGCTGATTTAACATAGTCGGCATCACAGTTTTCCCCTGCGCAATGCACTCACAATAAGCTTGCTTAAACGACCCGCGCATGCGCGCTGCACAGCACCCCATCAGTCGACAAATTTAACAAATTCCGCGACCGGCATGCGTTCCGTGACCAGGCTGTTCTCGACCTTGTCCATATCAGCGTAGCCCAAGGACATCCCACACACAACCGTTTCATTGTCTGGAATTGACAACATTGATTGAATGATCTTGTGGTACTGGGTGAACGCTGCCTGCGGGCAGGTATCGAGCCCCCGTCCGCGCGCCGCCACCATGATGTTTTGCAGGAACATGCCGTAGTCCAGCCACGAGCCCTGCTCCATGATGCGGTCGATGGTGAAGATCAGCCCCACGGGCGCGCCGAAGAATTCATAGTTGCGGCCATGCTGGGCCGCCATGCCGGCCTTGTTCTCGCGCGTCAGGCCCAGCAGCGCATACAGGTCCCAGCCCACCTTGCGGCGCCGTTCGATGAAGGGCGAGACCCACTCGCGCGGGTAGTAGGCGTACTCCTCCGTGTGCTGGCGCGACAGCGACGGGTCGTTGTGGGCGGCCAGGATGGCGGCCGACAGCGCGTGCTTGCGCTCGCCCGTCAGCACATACACTTTCCATGGCTGGGTGTTGGTGCCCGACGGCGCACGCGCGGCCACCTGCAGCAATTGTTCGATGTCGGCCCGCGGCACGGGCGTGGGCAGATAGGCGCGGATCGAGCGGCGCGACGTGATGGCGTTGTCAACGGCTAACTGGTCGGATTTGCTGGGCATGCGTCCTCACTGATAGGGAAGGTCAAAGGCGGGTTCTGCGCGGGCGGCAGAGCCGATGCGCAGTCTAGCACGGGATGGCAACACGGCAGTCGCCCCAGCCTGGCCGGCAATCTTCAATTCCCGCAAGAAATCGTGCCATGTGGCCAAAATGACTTCTTTGGTGCAACGCACAAAATATCGCTTGACTTAATTATGGAAGGCCGTAAAATCGGGTTTGTTGCGTTGCACAATTTGTTTTTTGGTCTGAAGGCTGGATTCATCTGCTTCGTACCACTGGTAGAAACAGCAGCATTTATCGATGACTATTTTCTAATTTCTGGAGAGTTATATGTTTTCAATCCCTGAGCAATTTTCCAATGCGACCAAGGCCAATTTTGAAGCCCAGTTCGCCATCTTCTCCGCACTGACCAACAAGGCCTTCGAAGGCGTGGAAAAGTTCGTCGACCTGAACCTGACCGCTGCCAAAGCATCGCTGGAAGAATCGTCGGTGACCACCAAGCAACTGCTGGCGGCCAAAGATCCGCAAGAGTTCTTCTCGCTGACCGCTGCCCAGGCCCAGCCTACGGCTGAGAAAGTGGTGGCCTACGGCCGTCACCTGGCATCGATCGCTTCCGGCACCCAAGCCGAGTTCAACAAAGCGGCCGAAACCCAGATCGCCGAAACCAACCGCAAAGTGATCTCGCTGGTGGAAGAAGTGAGCAAGAACGCCCCAGCCGGCACCGAAAACGCCGTGGCCCTGCTGAAGACCGCCATCGGCAATGCCAGCGCCGGTTACGAGCAGTTCACCAAGACCGCCAAGCAAGCCGTGGAATCGATCGAATCGAACATGGCCACGGCCGTGAACCAGTTCTCGCAAGCTGCCGCCAAGGCCGCTCCTGCGAAGAAGTAATGCAGGCCATGCTGGCGCCTTCGGGCGCCAGCCCCGTTGTACAGACTCCTCGGCATCCGTGGTGTCCTTTCAAACGGGTGTCCTTCTCAGCCCCGGCCGTGACCGGGGCTTTTTTTATTCGCCCACTTATACGTCCACTTATTCGCCCAGGTAGGCGGCCTTCACGCGCGGATCGACCAGCATGTCCTGGGCGTTGCCGGTCATGGTGATCAGGCCGGAATCCATCACGTAGCCGCGGTGCGCGGCCTGCAGCGCCAGCTTGGCGTTCTGCTCCACCAGCAAGATGGTGATGCCTTCGGCCGACACGTTGCGGATCACTTCAAAAATCTTGTCCACCATGATGGGCGACAAGCCCATCGACGGTTCGTCCAGCAACAGCAGCTTGGGATGCGACATCAGCGCGCGCGCCATGGCCAGCATCTGCTGCTCGCCACCCGACAGCGTGCCCGCCATCTGCTGCGCCCTCTCCTTCAGGCGCGGGAACACGTCGTACCACTTGGCGATGTCGGCCTCGATGCCGGCCTTGTCGTCGCGCGTGTAGGCGCCCATCATCAGGTTTTCCTGGATCGACATGCGGGTGAACACGCCGCGCCCTTCCGGCACCATGGCCAGCTTTTTCTCGACCAGGTGGAACGATTGGTCGCCCTTGAGCGAGGCGCCCATGTAGGTCACGGTGCCATCCACCTTGCAAGGCGGCAGCGTGCCGGTGATGGCTTTCAGCGTGGTGGTCTTGCCGGCGCCGTTGGCGCCGATCAGGGCCACCAGCTCGCCCCGGTTCACTTCCAGATCGATGCCCTTGACGGCCTTGATGCCGCCGTATGCCACCGTCAATCCTGCTACCTTCAGCACGTTTTCGCTCATCAGTGCGATCCTCCCAGATAGGCGTCGATGACGGCCTGGTTGCTCTGTATTTCGGCCGGCAAGCCTTCCGCGATCGGTTTGCCGTATTCCAGCACCATCAGGCGGTCGCACATGCCCATCATCATCTTGACGTCGTGCTCGATCAGCAGCACGGTCTTGCCTTCGTTCTTGATCTTGACCAGCAGCTCGCGCAAGGCCAGCTTCTCGGTCGCGTTCATGCCGGCCGCTGGTTCATCGAGCGCCAGCAACTGCGGATCGGTGGCCAGCGCGCGCGCGATCTCCAGCCGGCGCTGGTCGCCATAGGACAGGAAACGCGAGGTGCGGCTGGCGAACTGGCCGATGCCGACGAAGTCCAGCAACTCCTGCGCGCGCCGGCGGATCGCCGCCTCCTCCTCGCGCGCCGCCTTGTGGCGGAACACGGCGCCGAACACGCCCTGGTGGGTGCGCACGTGGCGGCCCACCATCACGTTCTCCAGCGCCGTCATGTCGCCGAACAGGCGGATGTTCTGGAAGGTGCGGGCGATGCCGGCCTTGGCCACCTCATGCGGGGCGGACGGCGAATACGGCTTGCCGGCCAGCTCGAAGGTGCCCGTGTCGGGCTGGTACAGGCCCGTGATCACGTTGAAGAAGGTGGTCTTGCCGGCGCCGTTGGGGCCGATCAGGCCGTAGATCTGGCCTTTCAGAATCTTGATGCTGACGTCGGTCAGCGCCTGCAGGCCGCCGAAGCGCTTGTTGACGCCGGCGATGTTGAGTATCACTTGTTCGCTCATGGCTTTCCTCAGGCGCGCAGCACGCCGGCTGCCGGCTCGGGTTTGTCGGTGTCGTGGTCGGGGCGGTCCTCATGCTTGGGCGCGGGCCACAGGCCGGCCGGACGGTTCAGCATGATGAGCACCATGGCCAGGCCGTACAGCAACTGGCGCAGCACTTCCGCTTCGATGACGACGTGGCCGAACAGTTTTTCCTGCAGCGGTTCGACCACGTGGCGCAGCACTTCCGGCAGCGCCGCCAGCAGCGCGCCGCCCATGATCACGCCCGGCACGTGGCCGATGCCGCCCAGCACCACCATCGCCAGCACGGCGATCGATTCCGTCAGCGAGAACGATTCGGGCGACACGAAGCCCTGGAACGAGGCGAACATGGCGCCGGCGATGCCGCCGAACGAGGCGCCCATGGAGAACGCCAGCAGCTTGACGTTGCGGGTGTTGATGCCCATGGCCTTGGCGGCGATCTCATCTTCGCGGATGGCAACCCAGGCGCGGCCCAGGCGCGAATGCTGCAAGCGCGTGGTGACGAACACCACGGCGATGCACAGGAACAGGAACAGGAAGTAGTAAGCGTTCACGGACGGCATCGAGAAGCCGCCGATGACGACGGTGGCGCGCGAGCCGGCCTCGCCCGACAGGTTGACGCCGAACACGCGGATCGGGTCGATCAGGTTGATGCCCTGCGGGCCGTTGGTGAAGTTGACCGGCTCGTTCAGGTTGTTCATGAAGATACGGATGATCTCGCCGAAACCGAGCGTCACGATGGCCAGGTAGTCGCCGCGCAGCTTGAGCGTAGGCGCGCCGAGGAGCGCACCGAACAGGCCGGCCAGCGCGGCCGCCAGCGGCACGATCAGCCACACAGACAGGTGGATGCCGTGCTCGCGGATATCGGGCCCCAGCATGGCCACCAGCGTATCGCCCAAAGCCGGGTACTGGTTGATGATGGATTCAAGCAGCGTGGCGAACTGTGGCGAGGCCAGCAGGCCGGTCATGTAGGCGCCCACGGCGTAGAACGCGATGTAGCCGAGGTCCAGCAGGCCGGCGAAGCCGACCACGATGTTCAGGCCCAGCGCCAGCATGATATACAGCAGCGCCATGTCGATGATGCGCACCCAGGAGTTGCCGAACTGGGCGGCCACGAACGGGAAGACCAGCAGGCCGATCAGCACCACCGCCATGCTGGCGTAGGCTTTGGCGGGGTTGCGGGCCGTGTCGAAATTGAGGAGAGCCATGATGATCCTTTCTGGCGGTCAGGCGCGGTCGGCGACGCGCTCGCCCATGATGCCGGACGGACGCACCGTCAGCACGAGGATGAGGACGACGAAGGCGAAGATGTCCTGGTAATTACTGCCCAGGAAGCCACCGGTGAGATCGCCGATGTAGCCGGCGCCCAGGCTTTCGATAATGCCCAGCAAAATGCCGCCTATCATGGCGCCGTAGATGTTGCCGATGCCGCCCAGCACGGCCGCCGAGAATGCCTTGAGGCCGGGCACAAAGCCCATCGCGAACTGGATCGACGCATAGTTGGCGCCCCACATCACGCCGGCGACGGCGGCCAGCGCGGCGCCGATGGCGAAGGTGGCGACGATGACCTTGTTCGAATCGACGCCCATCAGGCCGGCCACGCGCGGATTTTCCGCCGTGGCCCGCATGGCGCGGCCCATGCGGGTCTTTTCCACCAGCAGCACCAGGCCGAACATGGACGCGGCCGCCAGTACCAGCAGCAGCACCTGGGTTTGCGAGATCACGGCGCCGCCCACCATGATGGGGTCGGACGACAGCAGTTGCGGGAACGGCAACGGATTGCGGCCCCAGATCATCATGGCGAAAGTTTGCAGCAGGATGGACACGCCGATGGCCGTGATCAGCGGCGCCAGCCGGGGGGCATTGCGCAGGCGGCGATACGCGACACGCTCGATGATGATGTTAACCAGCATGCAGACCGGGATGGCGCCGATGATGGCGATGCCCAATTGCACGAACCCGGGCAGGCCGGGCGCCACGTTCTGCAGCACCTTGAGGATGGTCAGGCCGGCCATGGCGCCTATCATCAGCACGTCGCCATGGGCGAAGTTAATCAGGTTCAGCACGCCATACACCATCGTGTAGCCGAGCGCGACCAGCGCGTACATGCTGCCCAGCACCAGACCATTGATAATTTGTTGGATAAAAGTATCCATGGGTTCGATTGCCTTTGTTGAGTGTGTTACCGATACGCACGCTGCGGGCGCCGCCTAACAAAAACGGCACCCGGGGAGGTCCCCGCAGTGCCGCCGTTGACGTGACGCCGCCATCCCGAAACAAGCCCATTCGAAGCACATTCGACAACTTTTTCGGGCGAGGCAATGATAGCGACTATTATAAAAAACTAATAGCGAAAAAAACGATAATGGGCCAAACAAAATTCAACCCATCACCCATGCAGCGTGGCCCCATGGCCCTCAGGCCTGCTCCGCCTTGCCGCCATCGAGCCCTTTTGGCAAGGGGAAAGTAACGGCTTCCTGCACCCCGTCCAGCGTGCGCACGCTGCGCGCGCCGCACTGCTTCAGGCGGTCGATGACGGCCTGCACCAGCACCTCGGGCGCCGATGCGCCGGCCGTGACGCCCACGCGCAGCTTGCCTTCCAGCCATTGCGGGTCGATCTGCGCGGCATTGTCGACCATGTAGGCCGGCGTGCCCTTCTTCTGCGCCACTTCGCGCAGGCGGTTGGAATTGGAGCTGTTCGGGCTGCCCACGACGATCACCACATCCACCTGCGGCGCCATGAATTTCACGGCTTCCTGGCGGTTGGTGGTGGCGTAGCAGATGTCGCCCTTCTTCGGTTCGATAATGCTGGGGAACTTGGCTTTCAGGGCCGCGATGATGTCGGCGGTGTCATCCACCGACAACGTCGTCTGCGACACATAGGCCAGCATGTCGGGTTTGCTGACTTCCAACTTGTCCACGTCGGCCACCGTTTCGACCAGGTACATACCTTCCTCGGTCTGGCCCATCGTGCCTTCCACCTCGGGGTGACCGTCGTGGCCGATCATGATGATCTCGCAGCCCTGGCGGCGCATCTTGGCCACTTCCACGTGCACCTTGGTCACCAGTGGGCAGGTGGCGTCGTAGATGGTCAGGCCGCGCGCTTCCGCTTCGGCCCGCACGGCCTTGGACACGCCGTGCGCCGAGAACACCAGCGTGTTTCCGGCCGGCACGTCATCGAGTTCTTCGATGAAGATGGCGCCCTTGTTGCGCAAGTCATCGACCACGTAGGCGTTGTGCACGATTTCGTGGCGCACGTAGATGGGTGCGCCGAACTGCTGCAGGGCGCGCTCCACGATCTCGATCGCACGGTCCACGCCGGCGCAAAAACCGCGCGGCTGGGCCAACAGAATTTCTTTATCCATCAATGCCTCAATTGGAGGGTGCACAAGCGGAGGAACCGCTTACAGCACCGAAATCAGGTTCACTTCAAAGCGCAGCGGCTGGCCGGCCAGCGGGTGGTTGAAGTCGAACAGGGCCGACTCCTCGCTGATCTCGCGCAGCACGCCGGCGAAACGGCCGCCGCCGGGCGCCGCGAAGTCGATCAGGTCGCCGATCTTGTATTCCGCTTCCGGGTCCGAATTCTCGTCCAGCGTGGCGCGCGACACGGAGCGGATCAGCTCGGGATTGCGCTCGCCGAAACCCTGGGCCGGCGCCAGCTCGAACGTCTTGTGGGTGCCTTCAGGCAAGCCCAGCAGGCAATCTTCGAGGAACGGGGCCAGCTGGCCCTGGCCCAGCATCAGCGTGGCCGGGTTTCCGTTGAAGGTTGTGACTATATCAGTACCGTCCAGCGTAGCCAGACGATAATGCAGAGTGAGATAAGCCGATTTGGTGACGACGTTAGGTTGCGCGTTAGACATGACTTGGTACTCGGTAAGCTTGCAGGAAGCGATATTGTAAGCCACCTTGCCCGTCACGCCCCCGCTCCGGAACAATTCGCCCCACTTTTCATGGAGGACGCATGGCGATCAGCGACTGGCCGGCCCACCGCCGGCCCCGCGAGCGTTTGATACTGGAAGGGGCGCCGGCCCTGTCGGACGAGGAATTGCTGGCGGTCTTCCTGCGCGTGGGCGTGCAAGGCAAGGACGCCGTGACGCTGGGGCGCGAGCTGGTCCACCGTTTCGGCTCGCTGCACGCGCTGTTCAGCGCCAGCCTGGACGAATTCTGCGCCATCCACGGCCTGGGCGCCGCCAAGTTCGCGCAATTGCAGGCCGTGATGGAGCTGGCCCGCCGCGCCATCGAGGAGCAATTGAAGACGGGCCAGACGTTGGGCTCGCCCAAAGCCGTCAAGGAATACCTGCGCGTGATCCTCGGCGGCAAGACCCACGAATCGTTCCACGTGCTGTTCCTCGACGTGAAGAATCGCCTGATCGACGCCAAGGAATTGTTTCGCGGCACCCTCACCCACACCAGCGTCTACCCGCGCGAAGTGGTCAAGGAAGCGCTGGCGCGCAACGCGGCCAGCGTGATGCTCGCGCACAACCACCCATCTGGCACGCCCGAGCCCAGCGAATCGGACCTGCTGCTCACGCGCGCGCTGATGCAGGCGCTGGCCCTGGTGGACGTGCGCATCCTCGATCATTTCGTGGTGGCGGGCCACCAGGTGCATTCGTTTGCCGAGCACGGCCAGCTGTAAAGCGGGGCCGGCGCGCGCAGCGGCGCAAGCCCGGTTTACCCTTGTTTACCAAGGGAAAATTGCCATTTCATGCAGGCCCTTCAAATTGTTAAATTTTTTTGAAAATGCGAGACACAATTGTTTTTCACAAGTCATTGAAAAAGCTGGGTTTTTTTGATATAGTCTTGTTTTTCCAATTGTGGAATGTCTTTAAGGAGTGCGCCATGGCACGTGTTTGCCAAGTCACTGGGAAGAAGCCGATGGTCGGCAACAACGTTTCCCATGCAAACAACAAAACCAAACGTCGTTTCCTGCCTAACCTGCAGAACCGTCGTATTTTTGTTGAATCTGAAAACCGCTGGGTCTCCCTGCGTCTGTCCAACGCCGGTCTGCGCGTGATCGACAAAGTCGGCATCGACGCCGTTCTGGCCGACATGCGCGCGCGTGGCGAAAAAGTCTAAATAGGGAGCTATCATGGCAAAATCTGGCCGCGACAAAATCAAGCTGGAATCGACCGCAGGTACGGGTCACTTCTACACCACTACCAAGAACAAGCGCACCATGCCTGCTAAGATGGAAATCATCAAGTTCGATCCTAAGGCACGTAAGCACGTTCAGTACAAAGAAACCAAGATCAAGTAATCCGATCTGTGTGTTTCGTGAAAAAGCCGTTCATCTGAACGGCTTTTTTGCTTTCCGCCGCCATTCATGATTAGTGGCAACCATCCTCCTGCAGCACCTGCTGCCACGCGCCGGCATACATGGCGGCCACCCGGCCCTGCTCCGTCTCGAAACGGATCGCATACTGCCCCTCCCCCGCCCTGACCGTCAGGTAATGCCCTTCCGCCCGGTGCGGGTGCGCCACCTTCCGCACCGCCTCGCCGTAGTGGCGCCCCACCTTGCCCTCCGGATCGTCCAGCGCGATCCCCCGCTCCGATTCGATCCCCGGTTGCGTCACGTCCACCCGCTTCAGCACATCGTGCACGAACATCAGCACGATGCCGCCCTGTTCCGCAGGCGAGACCTGGAAGCAGTCTGGCACCATGCGCTGCCAGGCGGGCACGCGATCCATATGCTCGCCCAGGATCTTGTTGACCGTGTCGAAACGCATGCCGACCTTGAGCGGGCCGGCGCCATCGACGCGCAAGGTCCAGTCGCGCGCCTGCGCGGCCGGCAACAGCGCACCCAGGGCCAAGGCCACCCACCAGCGCTTAGTGACTTGCCAATTGCCATGCCGATTCATCAATTCCTGCTCCCCAATGCAAAACGGCTCCGTTTCCGGAGCCGTTGGTGTTTTCAAGCTAAGCCTGTCATGCGTAGCTGCGCAGGCGCAGCGAGAAGTCCTGCAGCGACTTGATGCCGGACGCTTCCGCGCGCGCGCACCAGTCCTGCAGCTTGTGCAGCAACTGGTCGCGCGTGAAGTGCGAACGCTCCCAGATCGCGCCCAGTTCCACGCGCATATTGTGCATGGTCTCCAGCGCCTTGCTGTGCTGGAACAGTTCGCTCAGCTGCTGTTGCTGCTGCTCGGCCAGCTTGCCCGGCTCGCGCTGCAACAGCTTGCGCGACGATTTCAGGAAACGCGATTCCAGCTGGGCCTTGTCCTTCAGGTGGGCCAGTTCTTCCTTCCAGGCGTGCTTGACGGACTTGGCATACTTGGCCATCACGTCGTAACGGTTGGTGATCACCGATTGCAGCGTGTCGAAGTCCGCTTCCAACTTGCCCGAAGCGAATTTCGGGGCCGGCGCCAGTTTCTTGACCTTGGCCAGGCCCATTTTTTCCAGCGAGCGGATGTACAGCCAGCCGATGTCGAGCTCGTACCATTTGGACGACAGCTTGGCCGAGGTGGCGAACGTGTGGTGGTTGTTGTGCAGTTCCTCGCCGCCGATCAGGATGCCGAACGGGAAGATGTTGGTGGCCGCGTCCGAGCACTCGTAGTTGCGATAGCCCCAGTAGTGGCCGATACCGTTGATGACGCCGGCGGCCATCACGGGAATCCACATCATCTGCACGGCCCACACGGTGATGCCGATCACGCCGAACAGCATGAAGTTCAGCACCAGCAGCGAGGCCACGCCCTGCCAGCTGTACTTGGTGTACAGGTTGCGCTCGATCCAGTCGGTCGGCGTGCCATGGCCATACTTCTCCATGGTTTCCATGTTCTTCGATTCAGCGCGATACAGTTCGGCGCCTTCCCAGAACACCTTCTTGATGCCACGGGTGACGGGGCTGTGCGGATCTTCCTCGGTGTCGCACTTGGCGTGGTGCTTGCGGTGGATGGCGGCCCATTCCTTGGTCACCTGGCCCGTCGTCAGCCACAGCCAGAAACGGAAGAAGTGGCTGGGGATGGCATGCAGTTCCAGCGCGCGGTGCGCCTGGTGGCGGTGCAAATAAATGGTGACGCTGGCGATGGTGATGTGGGTGACGGCCAGGGTGTAGAAAAACACTTGCCATGCGGTGAGTCGGGTGACGCCGTTAGCCAAAAAATCCAGTACTGCGGGTAAGCTCAAATTCATTCCTGCTCCAAAGTGGGGATCGCGATCCGGTCGCCCCCGCGCACGGGAGAGCCGATATTCTTGATTTTAGTCACCATTGTACGATGAAACGCTGGTGTTTTGCGGAAGCATTGCCCTAAAACTGACTATTTTTTAGGCAGGGCAACGGATTCCGGCAGCGGCTTGTCGCCGAGGATACGCATTTCCCGTTGCGGGAATGGCACGCTGATATTGTTCTCTTTCAAGGCCTTCCAGATTGCCCGATTGACATCGGAGGTCACGCCGCCCTTGCCGTTCTCGGGGTCGTGGATCCAGAACCCCAGTTGCAGGTCGAGGCCGTCGGCACCAAAACTGAGCAGCTGGGCCGATGGCAGTTTCTCCTTCGAGACCCGGGCCACCGTGGCGGCGGCCTGCTCCAGCAACTGCAGCACGCGTTCGAGGTCCGAATCGTAGGCCACCGAGACCTTGGTCGACAGCCACAGCATGCTGTTGGACAAGGACGAATTCTGCACCGCGCCCGACACCAGCATTTCATTCGGCACGATCGACTCCACCCCGTCCAGTCCTTGCAGCACCGTGTAGCGGGTGTTGATCTGGGTCACGCGGCCACTGTATTTGTCGACCGTGATCATGTCGCCGATGGTCAGGCTGCGGTCCAGCAGGATCACGAAGCCGGACACGTAGTTGCTGGCGATCTTCTGCAAGCCCAGGCCCAGGCCCACGCCCAGCGCGCCGCTGAACACGGACAACACCGTCAGGTCAATGCCCACCAGCGATAAGCTCACCAGGATGGCCACCACGATCAGGATGGCGCGGCCCGTGCGCGACAGCACCACGCGCAGATTGGTATGCAGGCCCGGCACATGCATCAGGCGCTCCTCCAGCGCAGCGCCGGCCCACAGCGCCAGCATTTGCAGCAACAGCACGGACACGGCCGCTTGCAGGATGGCCAGGATGGACACCTTGTGCTTACCGAGCGGCAGCACGGTGTCGTCGAGGAAATCGAAGATATCGACCCACAGGCCGGTGATGTAGAGCACGAACGCCAGCCACACCAGCAGCTGGAACACCTTCTCGAACATCAGCATGGCCGCGCCCACCTGCCCGCGGCGCGCGAACACGCGGCGCAGCACGAAGAAGGTGAAGCGGATCACCACCAGCGCGCCAAAGATGGCCATGCCCATCTTGAGCAGGTTCACATGGTGCGCGCGCGACAGCACCGCGCGCGACACGCCCAGCAGGCAAATGGTCAGCAGCGGACCCAGCACGCGGCCAAAGCTCTCGACGCCGAATTGCATCACCCCGGCCTGGCTGCTGCGCCCGAAGCGGCGCCGCAGCAGCGCGGCCAGCCCCCAGCCCAGCGCCACGGACAGGCCGATGGCGCTCAGTTGCCACAGCAGGCTGGGATCGGTGAGGTCGTCAGTCAGGCCGGCGATCAGGTTGGCGAGCGGTAATTGGTTCATTGCGGATCGATATGGAAATGGATGGGACACAGATTAGCGTAAACGCCAAGTTTTCCGCCACACGCGGCAGGCAGAAAAAAGGCCGGGAAGAACCCGGCCTGTCTGGATTACTCGGCGTCGTCCGCCGCCTCATCCGCCGGCGCGGCGGCCGGCTTGGCGACCTTGGCCATCGGCTTGCGCTCGAACACGGCGGCGAAGAAGCCGTCCGTCTGGTGCTTGTGCGGCAGCAGCTTCAGGTAGTCGCCCATTTCCAGCGGAATCTTCTGCTCGGCCAACACTTTGCTCATCGGCACCAGTTCGAAGTCCGGGTGGTTGGCCAGGAACTGTTCGGCGATGACGTCGTTCTCTTCATTGAGGAAACTGCAGGTGGCGTACACGAGGCGGCCACCGCCCTTGACCAGGCGCGCGGCGCCGTCCAGGATCGACGCCTGTTTGACCTGCAATTCGGCGATGGCGCCCGGCTGCTGGCGCCACTTGACGTCAGGATTGCGGCGCAGCGTGCCCAGGCCCGAGCATGGCGCGTCCACCAGCACGCGGTCGATCTTGCCGGCCAGGCGCTTGATCTTGGCGTCGCGCTCGTGCGCGATCTGCACCGGGTGCACGTTCGACAGGCCGCTGCGGGCCATGCGCGGCTTGAGCTTGGCGAGGCGCTTCTCCGACACGTCGAACGCGTACAGGCGGCCGGTGTTGCGCATGATGGCGCCCAGCGCCAGCGTCTTGCCGCCGGCGCCGGCGCAGAAGTCCACCACCATCTCGCCGCGCTTGGCGCCAACGATCTGCGACAGGATCTGGCTGCCCTCGTCCTGCACTTCGATGGCGCCGCTCTTGAACAGCGGCAGGTTTTGCAGGGCCGGCTTTTGCAGGATGCGCAGGCCCAGCGGCGCGTATGGCGTGGGCGTGCTGCGGATCGGCGCCTGGGCCAGCTCGGCCATCACGTCGTCGCGGTTGGCCTTGAGCGAGTTGACGCGCAAGTCCAGCGGGGCCGGCGTGTTCATGGCGTCGGCCAGTTGCAGGGTTTCATCCTCGCCGCACTGCTCGACCAGCTTGTCGAACAGCCACTTGGGCATGTTGGAACGCATGGACTTGTGCATCAGCTTGCGGTCGATCTGGGTCACGCGCTCCAGCCACTGCACTTCGTCCTCGGACAGGCCGCCCATCGAAGCGATGCCGACGGCGTCGGCCATGCCCAGCAGCGTCAGGCGGCGCATGGTGGGGCCGCCGCCCGCTTCGGAGAAATCAGTGAAGAACGACTTGTTGCGCAGCACGTTGTACACGCATTCGGCGATGGCGCCGCGCTCGCGGCCGCCCAGGCGCGGGTGGTCCTTGAAGTAGCGCGACAGGGTGGTGTCGGCCGGCGCGGTAAAGCGCAAAATCTCGCGCAACACTTCTTCAGCATTGGCGAGTATCGCTGGTGGCAATCTCATGGAATTCCTTGGTTGTAATTCTGTACGGTTATTCAGTACGTGTTATGCGCTACGTGGGCTGTCGTCGACCACGACCTTGCCTGCTTCGATCGTGAGCCGGTCTTCGACGAACCAGCGTATCGCCCGTGGGTACAGCTCGTGTTCCTGTTTCAGCACGCGGGCCGACAAGGTGTCGACCGTGTCGTCGGGCAGCACCGGCACGGCGGCCTGCGCCACCATGGGGCCGTGATCGAGTTCGGCGGTCACGAAATGCACGGTCGCGCCATGCTCGGGCACGCCGGCCGCCAGCGCCTGCGCGTGCGTGGCCAAGCCGGGGAAGGCTGGCAGCAGCGAAGGATGGATGTTGAGCATGCGTCCCGCGTAGTGGTCGACGAACTCGGGCGTGAGGATGCGCATGAAGCCGGCCAGCACCACCAGGTCGGGCGCGTAGCCGTCGATCACGGTGCGCAGGGCCGCGTCGAACTCGGCGCGGGTGGCGTAGTCTTTATTGGGCACCACGGCCGTGGCGATGCCGTGGCTGGCCGCGAACGCGAGGCCGGCCGCGTCGGCGCGGTTGCTGATGACGGCGGCGATCCGGGCCGGCCATTGCTGGTCGCGGGCCGCGCGCACCACGGCTTCCATGTTGCTGCCGCGGCCAGAAATAAGGATGACGATGTTTTTCATAGCCGGCATTGTACCTGCTCGCGCGGGGTGAACCAAGAAAATGGCGGGCGACGGGGGTTCCGATGCTGCGGCGCAGCACGGCTCAAGGAGGCTCACCCGGTCATGCAAACCGGGGAATGGCGGGCTTACTCGAACGAGTAGAAGACCCGGAATGGCACTTTCTTCTCGGCCCAGTAGTCGGCCGCATCGCGGAACACGTCCAGCAAGGTTTCACGCGCTTCCTTGTCGAACTTTTGCGTGTTGGGCAATTGTTCGAGCACCACCAGGAAGCCCGTCTGCGGACCGGCCTTGTGCATGGTCTCGGTCAGCGTTTCGCGCAGGCCGTCGAAATTCTTGCCCACGCCCTTAGGAAACTGGAACGATTCTGCAATAATGCCGCAAACCTGTTGCTTGGTCTGGCCGGCCAGGCAGTGTGCGTACAAAAAATGCTGCCCGAGACGGACGGCCTCGTCCTGCAGTTCCAACACGCGGAAGGCGCGGATGGACTGAACGAGGTTGGGCGGCACGGTCATTAACAAACTCATTTTTCCCTCAAGTCGACCTGGTATGTAGGGTGCGTTCATGTTCTCGTGCATATTGTTATATCCGGTCATAAATACCGTTACACAGCTCGCGGTAAACGGGTCAATGCGCTTACCAGGAGAGATCCACGTTTCTATCCGTCAATCTATTCCCATACACATATTAGGGTAACGTGTTGTTCCTCGTGAATCAACACGAATGTGATGCCTAACGCAAGTTTTGTTAAAAGCAGAACATTTTTAAGCCATTTTATAGATGTTTTCAGCAAGATTCCCCTACTAAGGGCCCCGTTTTTACTCCAGGATCGCAACAGTTGTTGCTGTTACAAATTGTTGCCATAAGCGCGAGTGGGCCAGTTACACTGGGATTACCATACATCCATGCAATATCGGACAATACGCAAAGCGCCGATATTCCTTATCCAAAACAGACCCGAGGTATAACAATGAAACTGCAATCCAAACTGATCGCATCGGCCCTTTGCCTTGGCGCCCTGCCATTCGCCCAGGCCGCCGATTTTGAAGATTTCGGCCGTGTCGTGCGCGTCACGCCGCAAGTGGAACAAATCAACCGTCCGCGCCAGGAATGCCGCACGGAATACGTGCAAGTCCAGCAGCCGGCGCCCCAGCGCAGCGTGGGCGGCGCCATCATCGGCGGCCTGATCGGCGGCCTGGCCGGTAACCAGGTGGGCGGCGGCACGGGCCGCTCGGTGGCCACGGCGGCCGGCGCCATCGCCGGCGCCGTCACGGGCGACCGCATTGATAACGCCAACCAGCCCCAGGGCGGCGTGGCGGAACAGGCCGTCAAGCAGTGCCGCACGGTGGACCACTGGGAATCGCGCACCAGCGGCTATGAAGTGACCTACGACTACCGCGGCCACACCTACACCAGCCAGATGTCGTACGACCCGGGCGAGCGCGTGCGCCTGCACGTGAACCTGGAGCCGGCCCAGCGCTGATCCGCTCCCGCTCCGCCCCGCACTGCCGGCCCGTCGTGGCCGGCAGTGTTATTTTGGCGGTGGCCACACCCGCCCGTCCCGGCGCGCACCGCTTGCC
Source organism: Rugamonas brunnea (assembly GCF_014042345.1). Lineage (GTDB taxonomy): Bacteria > Pseudomonadota > Gammaproteobacteria > Burkholderiales > Burkholderiaceae_D > Rugamonas > Rugamonas brunnea. The sequence continues at coordinate 174,889 of NZ_JACEZT010000008.1, read as the reverse complement.
TTGCGGTAAGTCCTCGCGGGATAATGGCTGTTCACTTCCCGCCACACCCGCCCCATGCTGATCAAACGAAAATCCATCGAAAAAGAAGAATCCTCCCGTCCGGCCCGCAAGGTCAAATACGCGCCCGTCACCCTGTCGGAGCAGGATGGCGTGCGCTACCTGCACTTCGGCACGGAATGGGTGCAGGGCGCCATGCGCATCCGCAAGCCGGACTGGCCGGAACTCGAATACGCGCAGCAGATGATGAGCTGGATGTTGTGGCTGCCGCAGCCGCGCGCCATCGCCCAACTGGGCCTGGGCACGGGTGCGCTCACTAAATATTGTTACAAACAGTTTCCGGACGCGCAGGTGACGGCGGTGGAACTGAACCCCGCCGTGATCGCGATCTGCGCCTCCATGTTCAAGCTGCCGCCCAACGATGCGCGGCTGGCCGTGCTGGAAATGGACGCGCTCGACTTCGTGCACGATGAACAGCGCCACGGCACGCTGGACGTGCTGCAGGTGGACTTGTACGACGCCACGGCCAAAGGCCCGGTGCTCGACACGGCCGAGTTCTACCAGGCCTGCTGCGCCTGCCTCAACGACGACGGCATCATGACCGTCAACCTGTTTGGCGACCATCCCAGCTACGCGCGCAACCTGAAGGCGATGAAGTTCGCCTTTGAGCAAGTGGTTTGCCTGCCGCAGGTGCATGATGGTAACGTGGTCGCGATCGCCTTCAGGCGCGCCCGTCCCATCGACCTCGCGGCGCTGGCCGAGCGCGCCGCGGAGATCGTGGCCGCCACCAAGCTGCCGGCCAAGTCCTGGGTCAAGGGCCTGGCGGCCGCCAAGTAAACCGCATCCCGCGCGGCGTGCCGCGTCTTTATGAAAGTGGCCGTGACGATGTCCGCAACTTCAGCAAGTTCCGCCAATCCAGCCGCGCCAGCACCCGCACCCAGCCTGCGGGTACTGGACCTGCAGCAGATCTTCACCTGGCTGCTGGCCGACGGCATGGTCGAGAAGGCCCACGTCAAGGCCAACTATGCGCAAGCCCAAGGCATCCTGAAGAACACGGTCGGCGCCATGCACCCGCTGTGCGCCGTGGCCCATTGCAAGCTGCTGTCGGCCACGCCGCCGCACAAGCTGCTGACGCTGGACCTGCTGACGGAATGGCTGGCGCGCCGCGTGTCGCTGCCCTTCATCCGCATCGACCCGCTCAAGATCGACTTCACCAAGGTGGCCGACGTGATGTCGGCCAGCTACGCGGCGCGCTTCAACATCCTGCCCGTGGAGCTGACCCACGACACCCTGGTGGTGGCCACAGCCGACCCGTTCGCGCTCGAATGGGAACCGGAGATCGCCAAGGTGGCGCGCCGCACGGTGCGGCGCGTGATCGCCAATCCGCTCGACATCACGCAATACATCTCGCAGTTCTTCAGCCTGGCCAAGTCGATCAAGAAGGCCAATAAGTCCAACGGCCAGGACCTGGCGCTGCGTAACAACTTCGAGCAACTGGTCGAACTGGGCAAGCTGAACAAGCAGGTCGACGCCAACGACCAGCACGTGATCAACATCGTCGACTGGCTGTGGCAATACGCGTTCGAGCAGCGCGCCTCCGACATCCACCTGGAACCCAAGCGCGACCTGGGCACGATACGCTTCCGCATCGACGGCGTGTTGCACCAGGTGTACCAGGTGCCGGCCGTGGTGCTGATCGCCATGACGGCCCGCATCAAGCTGCTGGGCCGCATGGACGTGATCGAAAAACGCCGCCCGCAGGATGGCCGCATCAAGACCCGCACGGCCGGCGGCCAGGAAATCGAGCTGCGCCTGTCGACGCTGCCCACGGCGTTTGGCGAAAAGCTGGTGATGCGTATCTTCGACCCCGAAGTGGTGGTCAAGACCCTGCCCGAACTGGGCTTCCCGCCCGACGACGCGGCGCGCTGGGACGCGCTCACCAGCCGCCCGCACGGCATCATCCTCGTCACCGGCCCCACCGGCTCGGGCAAGACCACCACGCTGTACACCACGCTCAAGGCGCTGGCCACGTCGGAGGTGAACGTGTGCACGGTGGAAGATCCGATCGAGATGGTGGAGGCCTCGTTCAACCAGATGCAGGTGCAGCCCGGCATCGACCTGTCGTTCGCCGACGGCGTGCGGGCGCTGATGCGGCAGGACCCGGACATCATCATGGTGGGCGAGATCCGCGACCTGGCCACGGCCGAGATGGCGATCCAGGCCGCGCTGACGGGCCACCTGGTGCTGTCCACGCTGCACACCAACGACGCGCCGTCGGCCGTGATGCGCCTGCTGGAACTGGGCGTGCCCTACTACCTGCTGGAAGCGACGCTGATCGGCATCATGGCCCAGCGCCTGGTGCGCACGCTGTGCCCGGATTGCAAGTCGCCCGATGGCGAGCTCAGTGATGAGTTGTGGAACAGCATCGGCGGCGCCTGGAACTTGCCCAAGCCGGCCACGCTCTACCGCCCGGTCGGCTGCCCCGAGTGCCGGCAGACCGGCTACCGGGGCCGCACCGGCATCTACGAGCTGCTGACGGTGACCGAGGCGTTCGGCAAGCTGGTGCGCGAGGAAACGGACATCCAGGCGCTGCGGCGCCAAAGCGTGGCCGATGGCATGAAGCCGCTACGCATCGCCGGCGCCCTGAAGATCCAGGAGGGCGTGACCAACGCCGAGGAAGTGCTGAAGGTGACATCGTCGCTGAGCTGAGCTTGGCTAAGCGCAGGGGATGGCCAGCGAATTGTTTGATTGAAGAAAACCCTTTGCAGTTTCCTGCCGGCTGTATATAATACGGCCTCTTTCGGGTCGTTAGCTCAGCTGGTAGAGCAGCGGACTTTTAATCCGTTGGTCGCAGGTTCGAATCCCGCACGGCCTACCACGAATGTGTCAGAGAAGCCCACGAATTTCGGTTCGTGGGCTTTTTTGTTTTTACGCACCGTTTTTCCGCATCATTTCCGGCAAAAAAAGCCAACCGCGAACGGTTGGCTTTTCATTGTGGAGCGGCAGCGTGTGCCGCCCGCGTTTATCCCTGCCGGCGGCGGCGCGCCACAGCGCCCGTCACCAGCAAACCGGCCAGCATCATGGCGTAGGTTTCCGGCTCCGGCACGGCCGTCACCTGGTTGATCCAGCCGATGTGCGAATAGGTGGCCGTGGAACCGGACAGGTCGCCGAAGCTCGACGAGTTCTGGTCGCTCGAATCGCAATGGAGCAAGTCGAAGAACGAGCAGGCGCTGCTGCCCTGCCAGCCCCACGAGTGCACGCCCGACAGCAGCCATTCCTTGCCATTCCACACGAAGTCGCCGCCGCCCGAATCACCGCCGGCGATCAGCGCCTCGTTGACGCCGTGGCCCAGGCCGCTGCTCCACTGGTGGCCCGTCACGTCGGCGATGCGGCCCAGCGTGTTCTTGCTGGCCGTACCGTCATCGTAGTCGCTCATGTAGGTGGTGCCGGGCTTGTAGTAGTTGGGATCATAGCCCCAGCCCGTGTACTGGTTGCCCACCTTGTTGAAGGTGTTGCTGTCGACGTCGAAGGTGTTGTAGCCATAGTGTCCGTAGGCATGGTCGCCCCAGTCCGGGTCCTGGTCGGAACTGGCCACGGTGGTGGTGCCGTAGCCCGCCATCAGGTAATCCTTGCCGACGTCATTGGTCGTGCTCAGGTGATAGCCTTTGATATCGGTGACGGCGCTGCTCAGTTTCAGCAGCGCGACGTCGGAGCCCGCATCCAGCGAATTGTTGGCGCCATGCCACTGCGGGTGGACGAACGCATCGGCCACGGCCACCGTGCGCGACTCGCGCGCCTTGCCGTCGGCCCAGCCGAAGTCGACTTTCATCTTCGTGAAATCGTCGGCGCAATGGGCCGCCGTCAACACGTACTGGCCACCGGCCAGCAGCGAACCGGAACACGCCCAGTTGCCTTCGGCATTGCTGAAGCTCAGGCGGGCCACGCCGTCGAGCGCGCCCACGACGCCGTTGAAACTCTGGCCCGGCAGGAAACGCCAGTCGGCCGGCGACGACGTGTTGCCCGTCAGCGGTTTGAGGAAAGCGGCATTATTGGCCTGCGCGCCCGTGGCGAACAACGCCGCGGCCAGCGCACCGGCCAGTTGCAAGGTTTTGGACTGCATCACTGTATGACCTCTGTTAGTCGATTTATTGGTTGAAAAGTGCATCCCTGTCGTGTTCCACCAGCACGCCATCACCACCTGAGTGCATCCCGGACGGCGTGCGATGTGTGGACACAAATATAACATTGCTGTTTGAAAAATACTTATATTTTCGCAATTTATATTTAATTAACTCATTACCGAAGCGTCACGTATCGACGCGGAACCCATCAGCCCGCTTTGGGAGTACACTGGCCCGCAGACGGTGCGGCAGCCGCCCCTACCGCCCGCCCCTCTCTCGGACCCGGCCGCCATGACGACATGCTTGCGCTTGCTGTGTTTGCTGCTGCCGCTGCTGTGCGGCGCCTGGCCGGACGCCACCGCCGGCACGGTGACGCTGCGCGTGGCGGCCCAGGAGGGCACGGAACCGAAGTTCATCGCCCGAGGCGGCGCCGTGGTGGGCCTGTGCGTCGATATCCTGCGCGCCATCGAGAAAACAGAACCCGGCCTGACCTTCACCGGCGACCAGCACTGGATGCCGCTGGTGCGCGTGTACGCGGAGCTGGCGCGGGGCGAGCAGGACGCGGCCTGCGGCGTGCAACGCACGGCGGACCGTGAAGGCAAATTCGTCTTCCTGGAGCCGTCCCTGTTCCCCATCAACTACATGCTGATGGCGCGCGCCGACGATCCCATCGTCATCAACAACTGGGACGATGTGCGCAACTTGGGGCCGGACGCGGTGGTGCTGGCCAACCGTGGTTTTGCCAGCGTGCAGATCCTGCAAGGGGTGGGTGGACTGAACGTGGATGCGCGCTCAGCCAGCCCGTCGATGAACCTGCAAAAACTGATCGCCGGACGGGGCCGGCTGTTCCTGCACCGCACCCCGGGCCTGCAAGCGTTCCTCGAGCGGTCCGGCGCGACCTACAAGGTCAGGATCTTGCCGGTGATATTGTCCAGCAACCGCCTCTACCTGGTGCTGGGCAAGCATGTGGACCACGACACGGCCGCCCGCGTGCAGCACGCGCTGACACGGCTGGAAAAATCGGGCGAACTGGAACGCTTGCTGCACCGCTGGGATGGCCCCGTCACGCCATAAGCCCGCACACCGGCCGGCATCAGCACGCTCGTGCTGAAACTTGATTGACAGCAACGCAAGATTTAGCCACTATCAACGTTTGCTGACTTTCACGTGACACCGATGCTGCCTTCCCGTTTCCGCCCGTCCCTGCTGGCCCTGCTGCTGGCAGCCGCCTTTGCCGCGCCCGCCGGCGCCGCATCCGTCGCCCAAGGCGCCCCGGCCAATTCCGCGACCCCGGCCACCCATGCCATCACGCACGAGGACGTCTGGCTGATGAAACGCGTGGGCGCGCCCGTGCCCAGCCCGGACGGCAAATGGGCCGTATTCTCCGTCACCGACCCGGCCTACGACAGCAAGGAACAGTGGTCGGATTTGTGGATCAAATCGCTGACCGACGACACGCCGGCCCGCCGCCTGACCTTCAGCAAGGGCGGTGAAGGCGGCGTCAGCTGGTCGCCCGACAGCCGCCAGCTGGTGTTCACGGCCAAGCGCGACGGCGACGAAGCGAGCCAGCTCTACCGGCTGGACGTGGCGGCCGGCGGCGAAGCCCAGCGCCTGACCACGCTGACGCTGGGCGCCCGCCTGCCCAAGTGGAGCCCGGACGGCAAGCAGCTGCTGTTCACCAGCGACATCTTCCCCGGCAATGCCAGCGAAGCGGACGTCAAGCAATCGGCCAAGGAACGCAAGGAGCGCAAGACCAGCGCGCGCGCCTATGAATCGTTCCCGCCCCGCTATTTCGACCGCTGGCTCGATGACAAGCAGGTGCGCCTGTTCGTGATGGATGCGCAGCCGGGCGCCGTAGCGCGCGACCTGCTGGCCGGCAGCAAGCTGGCCGCCCTGCCCGGCTTCGGCGGCGCCCAGGGCGACGATGGCCAGTCGCTCGACGCGCTGTGGACGCCGGACGGCAAGGCCGTGGTGTTCGCCGCCGCCACCAACCGACTCGACGCCGCCAGCACGCCCACCATCACGCAGCTGTACGCGGTAGCGCTGGCCGGCGGCGAGCCGCAAGCGCTCACGGCGGATACGCACAGCTACCACGCCATGCAATTCGCGCCGGACGGCAAGACCCTGTTCTGCCTGACGGAAGCAGAAACCAAGGGCAAGGTGTACGACCTGACGCGCCTGGCCAGCCTGCCCTGGCCCGTGGGCCAGGCCCAGCCCGCCATCCTCACGGCCGGCCTGGACCGCTCCATCTCGCGCTACGCGCTGCCCGAGGGCGCCCGGCGCGTCTACTTCAGCTACGAGCACGCGGGGCTGGAACAACTGCATTCGATGGCCTACGACGGCGGCGCCGTGCGCGACGAGCCGTCCGCCGCCACCGGCGCCATCAGCGCGTTGCGCGCCGGCGGCAAGGCGCTGGTGGGCGTGTGGGAATCGTCGGTCAACCCGCCGGAAGTGGTGGCCTTCAACGGCGCCCGGTCCAAGCGCCTGACGGACTTCAACACGGCGCGCGCGGCCAGCATTGACTGGCAGCCACCCGAGCACTTCTGGTTCCAGGCCGCCGACGGGCGCCAGATCCACAACATGCTGATCAAGCCGCCCGGCTTCGACCCGCACAAGAAATATCCGCTGTTCGCCGTGATCCACGGCGGCGCGGCCAATATGTGGCGCGACCAGTTCGTGCTGCGCTGGAACTACCATCTGCTCGCGCAGCCCGGCTACGTGGTGCTGCTGACGGACTACAAAGGTTCGACCGGCTACGGCGAAGAATTCGCGCGCGCCATCCAGTTCGACCCGCTCAAAGGCCCGGCCGACGAGCTGAACCAGGCGGTCGATGTGGCCATCCAAAAATACGCCTACATCGACGGCGACAAGCTGGCCGCCGGCGGCGCCAGCTACGGCGGCCACCTGGCCAACTGGCTGCAGGCCACCACCACGCGCTACAAGGCCATCGTCTCGCACGCGGGCGAGATGGACCTCGTGATGCAGTGGGGCACCAGCGACAGCATCCACAACCGCGAAACCAACAGCGGCGGCCCCGTGTGGAGCGACTTGCCCGTGTGGCGCGAGCAAAGCCCGGTCATGCAAGCAGGCAACCACGACAAGGGAACGGGCTTCCTCACCCCCATCCTCATTTCGGTGGGCGAGCTCGACTATCGTGTGCCGGCCAACAATGCGCTGATGAACTTCGCCACCCAGCAACGGCTGCATGTGCCCAGCAAGTTGCTGGTCTTCCCAGACGAGAACCACTGGATCCTCAAAGGCGAAAACAGCCGTTACTTCTACAACGAAGTACACGGCTGGCTGGCGAAATACCTGAAATGAGCGTCTGAAAAACGCTATAAACGATTTATATCATTGAACAAGGAGACAAGATGACGATTGCAAACTGGACGATCCTGGGCGCCTGCATGCTGCCGGTGGTGACGATGGGACTGGCGAAGGCGGCCTCGGTGCGCCTGCCGGACCGCAAGGCCCGCTACGACAACAACCATCCGCGCGACTGGGAAGCCAAGTTGACGGGCTGGCAGGCGCGTGCCTACGCGGCGCAGAACAACGGCTTCGAAGCGCTGCCCTTGTTCATCGCCGCCGTCATCCTGGCGCAGCAGGCGCACGCCGAGCAAGGCCGCATCGACCTGCTGGCGTTGAGCTTCATCGGCATCCGCATCGCCTACGTGGCCGCCTACCTGGCCGATATCGGCACGCTGCGCAGCCTGATCTGGGGCGCCGGCCTGGCGACCAACATCGCCCTGCTGGCCATGGCCTGATCCGGCCACGCCTGACGTCAAACGCGCGGGCCGCCCACGACGGCCCGCGCGTTCAACACGGGGCGGATGAAGCCCACTTTCCCTTATTTGTCCTTGCCTTCCCTTATTTGCGCTCGTTCTTATCGATGCGCAGTGCGCTCTGCACCTGGGTCACGCCCTTCACATTGCGCGCCACTTCCACCGCCTTGTCCACTTCCGTTTGCGATGGCACGAAGCCGCTCAGGCTGACCACACCCTGGTTGGTTTCCACGTGCACGTCCAGCGACTTCAGGTTCGGTTCCTTGAGCAGTTCGGCCTTGACCTTGGTGGTGATGACGGAGTCGGCCACTGCTGTTCCGGCCATGTCGGACTTGGTGCGGGTCAAGCAGGAAGCCTTGGCCGAACCCGTCATGGTGTTGCAATCCTCACCCGTCTGCGCCACGTCGGCCGCATGCTTCTCAGCCTTGGCATCGGCGATGGCCGCCGTTTGCGCGGACTTGGCCGTGTTCAGGCAATTGCGCTTTTCCGTGCCGGTCATGTCGGCGCACTTGGCCTTGGCCAGGTCATATTCGGCGTCGGCCACGGCGATCTCGGCCTTCTGCACCGACTTCTTCTCGTTCTTGTACTGCACCACGGCATCGGACTCCGTGTGCGCGCGCGTGGCCTTGGCTTGCTGGATGCAAATGTCTTTGGCGTTGCCCGACTGCTCGTCGCATTGCGCCCTGGCCGTCTTATAGTCGGCGGCCGCCTTGTCCATCATCTGCTTGTAGGCCACTTTGTCCATGTGGGGCGTGGCGGCAGCGGGCATGGCCGGATCGGCGGCAAAGCTGGCGCTGGCAAAGCCAGCCAGCACGATGAAGATAAGCTTGTTCATGGTGTGTTCCTTATCAATGGTTGACATGCAGATTAAATCCTCGCGCCAGCCGCTACTCTGTGCGAGAACGAACACAATCCGGGAATTCGGGACAAATAGGCTAAGGAACAGCGCGGCGTTTGTGGTGGATCAATCGCTGCCGGCCAAACCTTTGCTCCACAGCAGGGACACCTGCTCGAACAGTGGGGAGGGGGAGGAAAACGCTGCACGGTCGGCCGCCAGCCGCAGCCAGGCCGTGGTGTCGTGCGAAGCGCCGGCGCCAGGCTGGCGCACCTGGCGCATCCAGCGGTACACCTGCGCATATTGGGCCGGGTGGTGAGAAGCTGTCCATGACAAGGCCACCAGGTCGGCGTAGCCTTCCTCGCGCTGCGTGGCGCGCTGCACGCGGGCCAGTTCCAGCAGGTCGGCCGAGCTCGCATGCTGCTGGCCCACTTCGACGAAACCGGCCGGCAGCACATGCCATTGGTGATGCACGTAGCGCCAGCAATGGCCGATCTCATGGGCCGTCATGGCTTCGATCAGGATGGCGCGCTGGCCGTCGGGCACACCGTCGAGCACGCTCTCGGCGGCCGGGTTGCCGCGCATCGACAACACCAGCTTGCAGCGGCCGTTCTCAAAGCCCAGCGCCAGCGGCACATCGTTCGGCCCGGCCTGCGGCTGCACGGTGATATCGAGCGGCAAGCCCAACTCCTGCTTGGCGTAGCTGAGCGCAGGCAGGCCGGCCGTGAGCCAGCGCGTTTCCAGCTCGGTCAGCTGGGCCGCGCCCGCCAGGGCTGGCAACAACAGCAACAGGGATAAGGGGGTCTTGGACATGGCGCGATTCCTGAGTCGGACTCTAGCATGTCGGGCGCGCGAAAATTTACCTTGCGGAAGGTATTTTTCTACGTAGAAAAAGTGGAATGACTTTATGACAGCGGATGCGCACCGGCCGCGAGGGGCCGGTGCGCGGGCCGGGCTTATTTGCCCAGCAACGCTTGCGCCGTCGGGAACGACGGGCGGATATCGTTGGGCACGGCCTTCATCTTGTCGAGCGCCTTCTGCACGTCGGGACGGATCACGACGTACTTGGTCATCATGGCCTGGGCACGCGCATAGTCGCCCGTGGCTTCGATGGTGAGGAACTCGCGGTCAAGATCGGCCACCGCCTGTTTGATCTTCTTGAAATCCACCGCGAACGTGCCGTCGCCGTGCGACACGAAGCCGCCCTGGTCGAGCAGGTAGTTGATCTGGATCGCCATGCCGCGCGCGTGCGAATCGGTCAGGCCGAAGTGCAGCGTGCGGAAGCCCGAGGCCAGGAAGGTCGTGTACAGCTTGCGTTCAGCCGCCTCGCCCTGCCCCAGCACGCCGTTCAACTGGCCCTTGTCCATCATGTAGGCCAGCGCGTACAGGCCGGTGATGTCGGCCTTCGCTTCCTCGATGGTGGAATAGGCCGCCTTCAAGTCCTGGCGCGGCGTGGACGCGACGCCGTTGACGCGCGTAATGTGCGGACCCAGGCCATGCGTGATCTCGTGCGCCAGGATGTGGGTGAAGAAGGAATCGAAATCCACGTCCTTCTGGTCGGCCGGCTTGAGCACCAGCTTGGAGATCGGCGTCAGCGTGGACTTGAACTTCGCCTCCTGCACGTTCTTCAGCATCACGCGCTTGGAGCCGCGCTGGCTGATAATGCGCTCGTCGTTGGGCAGGTTGTAGGCGGCCGTCTGCACACCCATGTTGCCGTCGCCCGCGCCATACACCTCATTCACCACCACCATCGGCGCCAGCGCACCGACCTTGGGGTTGCGGTACTGCGCGTCCAGCGGCAGGTTATCTTCCAGCTCCTGCATGTGCTTGGCGAAGAAGTTGAGCTTCTCGGTTTCCTTCTGGTCGCGGATGTTCACATACGCTTCGAACGCGGCCTTGTAGCCGAACAATTCGTCGTTGTAGGTCTCGTAGGGGCCGATAGTCACGTCCACCGGCGAATCGAGATCCATCCACGCGAAATCGGAAGCCAGGTAGTCGTTCGACAGCAGCGCCTGCGCGCGCAGGCCGAGGAATTTTTTCAGCGACGCGTTATCGGTGGCGTCGGCCGCTTCGTTCAGCAGCGTGGCCAGGCGGGTCAGCTCCGGCTTGTATTCATCGGCGTACTTGACGGTCTTGAACTGGCCGTCGGCGCCCTGGCGGATCACGGTGTAGAACCACTGGGCCTGCTCCTTGTCAGCGGCAGGCAGGCCGTTGATCCACGTATCCAGCGCCTGCTTGCTGGCGCCGGCCGGGTAGAAATTGGCCGCCGCCGGCTTGGTGGCCGGAATGGTGATGCCCGCCACTTGCGCCGGCAGGAATGCGGCGTTGCCGTCGATGATGGACCACGGGCCCTTGTTGAGCCAGAAGTAGTTCAGGCGCGCCTTGCCCAGCGGGCTGCTGTCCTTTTGCAGCGAGGCCCACAGCGCCTCGTTGGACGCCCAGCGCTGGCGCAGTTGCAGCACGTCGACGATCTTAGCCGCTTCGACCAGCTTGGCGATGGCCTTGCGGTCGCCGGCCGACAGCGCCGACGTATCGGCCTTCAGTTCGACCGGCGCGAAGCGGGCCGTCATTTTATTGAGTTCGGCGACGTTGGCCGGCGCGGCGGATACAGCCGATGCGGCAACTGCCAGTACCACAGGAAGCAGGATGGTTTTCATGTGACCTTGTTGAAGGGATGGTAGGCCGGGTATTGTAATGCGTCTGCCTTAAGTTTCACCCCTGCATTTCACCCGGCGTTTCACCTTCTGCGTTCCCCCTGCTTCCCGCCGCCGCGCTTACCAGACGCGGTATTCCTGCCCCGTCTCGGCGCCATCGACGCTGCGCGCGTAAGCGAGCGCCACACGGCTGGCTTTGACCGGCTCGAAGCCGACAAAGAACGGACCGTACGCGGGCATCGATTCTTCCAGCACGGTGGGGCTGACCAGATTGATGCGCAAACCCCGCTGCAAATCGACGGCGGCGCCGCGCACAAAGCCGCCCAGCGCGCAGTTGACGGCGGCCGCGCTGCTGGCGTGGCGGATCAGCGGCCGCTCGCCGATGATGCCGCTGGTGAGCGTGATCGAACCGCCATCGTTCAGGTAGTGCTGGGCCACCATGGCCACGTTGACCTGCCCCATCAACTTGCTGTCCACGCCCACGCGGAATTCCTCGGGCGTGATATCGGCGAACGGCACCAGGCGCAGCGCGCCGGCGGCTACCACCACGGCGTCCACCTTACCGACCTGCTCGAACAGCCGGCGCACCTGGGCAATGTCCGCGATGTCGGCCTGGTGCTGGCCGCTGCTGCTGCCGACGGTGATGATGTCGTGACGCTGGCCCAGTTGTTCCACGACGGCCTTGCCGATGGTGCCGGCGGCACCGATAACGACTACTTTCATGTTGTGACTCCTGTCTGGTTGGTGAGTGCGAGCAGTATCTCGCCAAGCAAAAAAGGAATAAATGGGCTAGGATTTAGATCATTCCTAAATCACAGTTAGCAATCAATGGATAAACTGCGCAGCATGGCCATTTTTGTCGCCGTGGTGGATGCCGGCAGCTTCACAGCCGTCGCCGCCCGTTTCCGGCTCTCGTCCGTCATGGTGGGCAAGCACATCGCCCACCTTGAGGAAACGCTGGGCGCGCGCCTGCTCACGCGCACCACGCGGCGCCAGAGCCTGACGGAGATCGGTCAACAATACGCGGAACAATGCCGCGCCATCCTGGCCCAGATCGAGGCGGCCGAAACGGGCGCCGCCGCCATGCGCGCGGGCGCGCGCGGCCTGCTCAAGATCACGGCGCCCGTCTCGTTCGGCGCGGAATGGCTGAGTCCCGCCGTGACGGACTATCTGACCCTGCATCCGGACGTGAGCGTGGACCTGAGCCTGAACGACCGCATGGTGGACCTGGTGGAGGAAGGCTACGACCTGGCCGTGCGCATCGGCAAACTGGAGGATTCGACCATGGTGGCGCGCCCCCTGTTCCCGTATGCGATGGTGATCTGCGCCGCCCCCGGCTACCTGGCGCAGCGCGGCACGCCGCGCACGCCGGACGAACTGGCGCAGCACGAATGCCTGGACTTTATGCACTGGCCGCACGCCATGCGCTGGCGGCTGCGCGGCGTCCAGGGCGCCAACGCCATTCCGCCCAGCCGCTTCCGGGCCAACAACGGCCAGGCGCTGCGCACGGCCGCGTTGCACGGCTTTGGCATCGTGATGCAGGCCGAAGTGCTGCTGGCGCAGGACATCGCGGCCGGACGGCTGGTGACGATACTGGAGGATTACGTGCCGCAGGCGCGGCCCATGCATCTGGTCTATCCGCGCGACCGCCAACCCACGCCCAAGCTGACCACCTTCGTTGACTTCATGCTGGAACGCTTCGGGCCAGCGGCACGCTTGCCGCTGGCCTCTTCCGCCTAGGGACAACAGGGAGCGGCCGGGCCGCTCGCTGCAGGCTGATTGCGCCGCTTATCGGGCAAAGTATTGCGCAAGGTATTGGGCTACTTGTTGCGCAGCGTATTGCCCTGCTTATCGCAGAGACTTATTGCGCCGTCCTGGCCGCGCCGGTGGACACGGCCGCCAGGGCCGGCGAAGGCTGCCAGCCTGCGCCCAGCGCGCGCGCCACGTTCACGGTGGCCAGCAGGCGCTGGGTGTTGATCTGCACAGCGGCGCGGTCGGCCGCCAGCGCGCTGCGCTGGGCGTCCGTCACGTCCAGGTAGGTCGACACGCCGCGCTCGTAGCGGGCGCGCGCCACCAGGTAGGCGCGCGCAGCGGCCACTTGCGAGGCCGATTGCGCCTGGCCCTGCAACTGGCGCTGTTCGGCGTCCGACAGCGCGTCTTCCACTTCGCGCAGGGCCGTCAGCAGCTTGCCTTCGTGGTTGGCGACGGCTTCCTCGTAGCGGGCCTTGGCCACGGCCAGATTGGCCTTGTTGCGGCCGCCGTCGAAAATGGGCAGCGACAACGCCAGCGGGCCGACACTGAACTGGCGCGCGCCGCCCTTCGACAGTTCGCGCAGGCTTTCGGATGCGAAGCCGAAATTGCTGGTCAAGGACAGCGAAGGATAGAACGCGCCTTCGGCCACGCCGATCTGGGCGTTCGCCGCCCGCAGGCTGGCCACGCTGCCAGCCAGGTCGGGACGCTGGGCCAGCAGGCTGGCAGGCAGGCCGACGGGAATGGCGGGCGGCTGCGGCAACGCGCCGGCATTGTCGGCCGCCGGCAACCGCATGGCCGACGGCGAGGCACCCACCAGCGTGGCCAGGCTGTGTTCGAGCAGGTTGCGCTGGCGCTGCACTTCATGCAAGTCGGCCTGGGCGTTGGCGCGCTCGATGCGGGCGCGCGACACATCCAGTTCATTCGACAGGCCGGCGTCGAAGCGGGCCGTGACCAGTTCCTCCGTCTCGCGGCGCGTATCAAGCGCGCCCTTCAGGATCGCCATTTCGGCGTCCAGGCCGCGCAGTTGCCAGTAGGTGGTGGCCACTTGCGAGGACAGCAGCAACAGCACGCCGTCGCGGTCCGCTTCGGCCGCCAGCGCTTGCGCGTCGGATGCTTCCACCAGGCGGCGCACGCGGCCCAGCAAGTCCACTTCATACGACATCGACGCGCCCACCGTGTACTGGTTGCCCTTGATGGCGCGGCCGCCCAGCGCCAGCGCCTGCGACGTTTCGGCCGAGGTGCGCGAGTTGGCGGCCGAGGTGCTCAGGTTGACGGATGGCGACTGGTTGGCGCGCGTCACGTCCGACTGCGCCTGCACTTGCAGCAGGCGCTGGCCGGCCGCCTTCACGCTGGGGTTGTCGCGCAATGCCGTCTGTTCCAGGCGGTCCAGCGTGGCGTCGCCGAACACGGTCCACCACTGGGCCGGCAGATGCGCCTCGCTGGCGGCGCCAGGCGCCTGGTGGCGGAAGCTGGCGTCGGCCACGTTCTTCGGCGCGGCGAAGTCGCTGCCCACGGTGGCGCAGCCGGTCACGGCCAGCGCCACGGATGCGGCCAGGGTCAGGCGTTTGAATGCTGTGTACATGGCATTACCTCGAAATCAGTATAAATAGTATTATTTTTTGTGGAATCAATGCGCGCCGCCGCCACCGCTGGACGGGGCTTTGACCTTGTCGGAGAACCACAGCACGAAGATGCAGCCGATCAGCACCGCGCCGACCAGGAAGAAGCCGTCGTTGTAGGCCATCACATAGGCCTCGCGCCGCACGATCGAATCGACCGCCTTGAGCGCCATGTCGGAGGCCGTATTGGCATCGATGCCCTTGGCCACGAACGATTGGGTCAGCTGGTCCAGGCGCAGCTGGGTGGCGCTGGAGAAGCTGTTCACGGCTTCACCCAGGCGCTGCGAATGGAAGTGCTCGCGGGCGCTCAGGGCCGTGGCCAGCAGCGCGATGCCGATCGAGCCGCCCAGGTTGCGGGTCATGTTGATCAGGCTCGACGCGGACGGCGTGTCCTTGGGCGCGATGCCATTCATGGCGAAGTTCGACAGCGTCAGCATCACGAAGGGCTGGCCGGCGGCGCGCACGATCTGCGAGATCAGCAACTGGTCGTAGCCGGTGGTGGCGTCCATGTAGGCGTTCATCAGGCAGGAGCCGCCGAACAGCAGCAGGCCGAAGGTGCACAGGATGCGGTTGTCCACCTTGATCGACAGCTTGGCCACAAACGGCATGATGAACAACTGCGGCAAGCCAGCCCACATGATCACTTCACCGATCTGCATCGGCGAGTAGCCGGCAATCTGGCCCAGGTACAGCGGCAGCAGGAACGAGGAGCCGTACAGGCCCATGCCCATGCAGGCCGACAGCGCGGTGGCAGCCACGAAGTTGCGCTGGCCGTACAGGCCCAGGTTGACGAAGGGCTGGGCGCGCATGGTGCTGGTGACGACCCAGCCCAGCAGGCCGACGATGGCCAGCGCGGCGAAGGTGACGATGAAGGCCGAGTCGAACCAATCCTTGGAGTTGCCCTCTTCCAGGAACACGGTCAGGCTGCCCAGGCCCAGTGCCATGAAGGCGATGCCCAGCCAGTCGGCGTTGAACAGTTGGTCGAGTTTGACCGGTTCGCGGTCCAGGCCATACGAGATGCCGGCGATCAGCAGCAGGCCGGGCACCCAGTTGATGTAGAAGATAGAAGGCCAGCCATACAGTTCGCTCAGGTAGCCGCCCAGCGTGGGGCCCATGGAGGGCGCCAGCGTGGCCGTCAGGCCGAAGATGGCCATGCCGGTGGCGCGCTTGGAGGCGGGCAGCTTGGCCATCACCAGCGTCATGGCCATCGGGATCAGGGCGCCCCCGGTGAAGCCTTGCAGCATGCGGAAGCCGATCATGCTGGGCAGGTTCCAGGCCGAGCCGCACAGCGTGGAGAACACCAGGAACAGCGCCGTGGTGCCCATCATGTAGGCGCGCATGCCGAACACGCGCGCCATCAGCGCCGTCATGGGGATGATGATGATTTCCGCCACCAGGTAGGCGGTGGAGATCCACGAGCCTTCTTCCTGCGTGGCCGACAGGGTGCCCAGGATGTCCTTGAGCGAGGAGTTGGTGATCTGGATGTCGAGCACGGCCATGAAGGCCCCCAGCATGCCGGCGGCCACGGCCATCCAGGTGCGCGCCGAGACGTGTTCGCCCACCATGGGCGGGCCCAGCGGCTTGGCGCCGGGCGGCAGGGTTTGGGTGCTGCTCGTCATGACCGGCGCTCCTTACTTCTGCGCCACTTTGGCGGTGGCGGCAGCTTCGCCGCGGTTCACTTCCACTTCGGCCAGGGCCGACATGCCGGGCACCAGGCGGCCGCTCAGGGCTTTCACGTCCTCCGGCTTGAACACGATCTTGACCGGCACGCGCTGCACGATCTTGGTGAAGTTGCCGGTCGCGTTATCGGCCGGCAGCAGCGCGAACTGGGCGCCCGAGGCCGGCGAGAAGCTCTCCACCTGGCCCTCCAGGGTCTTGCCGGGGATGGCGTCGATCGTCACCTTCACGGGCTGGCCGGCGCGCAGGTCGGCCAATTGGGTTTCCTTGAAGTTGGCCGTCACCCACACGTTGTCCTGCACGATGGCCGTCAGCTGCTGGCCGGGCTGCACGCGCTGCCCCACTTCCACGGCGCGCTTGCCGATGCGGCCCGTGACGGGCGCCACGATCTGGTTGTAGGCCAGTTGTTGCTGGGCGTCCTTGAGCTGCACGCGCAGCACCTTGATCTGGGCCTTGAGCACGTCGCGCGCGGCCGTGGCGGCGCCGATGTTGGCCTTGGCGGCGGCGGCGCTGTCGCGGCGCGCGGCCAGGTCGGCCACGGCGCTGGCACGGCCGGCGTTGGCCGCGTCCAGCTCGGCCTTGGAGACGGCCTTCATCTGGCTGTTATACAGCTGGCCGAAACGCTCAGCGTCCTGCTTGGCGCGCACCAGCTGGGCTTCCGACTGGGCCACCTGGGCGGCGGCGGCGCTGGCCTGGGCCTGCACCTGGGCGATCTGGGCGTCGGACTGGCCCACCTGCTGTTCGGTGGTGGCGATCTGGGCCTCGATCTGCTCGACCTTGACGCGCTGGTCGGCCGGATCCAGCTCGGCGATCACGTCGCCTTCGTGCACCAGCTGGTTATCTTCGATCATCACACGCGTGACAACGCCAGAAATGCGCGACGACACCGGATGCACATGGCCCGTCACATAGGCGTTTTCCGTCTCGACGAAATAATGGCTGCGATACCACATGCGGCCGCCGGCGGCCAGCGCGGCCAAGGCCACCAGGCCAGCCACCACCAGCACGCGGCGGTTGGGCTGGGGAGCGGCCGGCGTTGCGCCAGGGGTCACGCCCGAGTTTGCGCCGGGTACGGCGTTGAGCACTTTTTGTTCTGCTTCGGTGTGCAGGTTGGACATGGAACGCTCCGGAAATGAAATTGGGTAGGTGCATTATTGGTCAAGTTTTGGGCAAAGTCAAGAAATGAAACGATTGCATTTCATTTTAATTTGGACTACATTATCGCCATCGACTACCATTGCGTCCCATGAAGATTTCCGCCCCCACCGCCCTGGAACCGGACAGCGTCCAGCTCGACCGCGCCGCCAACGACGCCTCCGACCATCAGTGCCCCGGCAAGAGCGCCGGCCGCCCGCGCGCGGCCGACAAGCAGGCCCGGCTCGATAGCCTGCTGCAGACGGCCGCCTGCCTGTTCCTGGAAAAGGGCTACAGCAAGGTCAGCCTGGAAATGATCGCCCGCGAGGCCCACGTGGCCGTGCGCACCATCTACGTCAAGTTCGGCGGCAAGGCCGGCTTGCTGAACGCCGTCATCGCCGAGGGCCGGGCCCGCTTCTTCGCCGGCATGAGCAGCATGGACACGGACACCCGCCCCATGGAGGAAGTGCTGGCCGATTTCGGGCTGCGTTTCCTGGGCCTGGTGTCGGCGCCCGCCTTCGTCAAGCTGCACCGCATGGTGATCGCCGAAGCCCACACCACGCCGGAACTGGCCATCACCTTCAACCAGGCCGGCCCGCAGCAGACGCGCGAACAACTGTCGCGCTTTTTCGCCCGCCCCGAAATCAAGGCCCAGCTGCGCACCCAGGTGCCGCACGAGGCGCTGGCCGTGCACCTGATTAACTGCCTGCTCGGCGACCAGCTGAGCCGCGTGCTGTTCGCTGCCGACACGCCACCCACGGCCGAGGAAAACCAGCGCCGCGTGGCGCAAGGGCTGGACCTGTTCCTCAACGGCGTACGCGGCCCCGCGCGCGACTGACGCTGCAAAACCTTGCGATTTGCGCCATACTATCTCTTTACTAACAGGAGACAGCATGAGCAAGTCGAATCGTCTTGAATGGAGCAGGCAGGTGGCGCAGTTGAACGAGCGCATCAAGGGATTCCAGGCCAACCCCGACCAGGAACAACTGGAGGCCGCCATCGCCGAGCTGCGCGCCTATGCCGAGGCGGCCCGCAACGGCGGCATCGAAATCCCCGCCCAGTTCATCGCCAGCTAAAGCTCCCCCACACCACATCAACACCCCACCGCCCCGTGCCGCCCGGCACGGGCGCATCCGCCGCTTGCGCATAAAAAGCAACAGCAAGACCCGTCTTTGCGTCCCCGCCCCGACCATGGCTTCAACCAGTCGAACACCACGCCAAGGTTGTATTGAAGACCGTCAAATATGAGCGTATAAAAGTAACATTCGCCGCAACCCACCGGCCGTCCTGCGGTCCATGGACAGCCATCCACCACGAAAGGACGACCATGCTTTTCCTGCAGCGCATGCGCTTGTGGCAACGATTCGCCCTGCTGGGCATCATCGGCATCCTGCTCGTG
This sequence comes from Rugamonas brunnea, assembly GCF_014042345.1. Classification (GTDB taxonomy): domain Bacteria; phylum Pseudomonadota; class Gammaproteobacteria; order Burkholderiales; family Burkholderiaceae_D; genus Rugamonas; species Rugamonas brunnea. The sequence goes on along the minus strand of NZ_JACEZT010000008.1, from coordinate 155,919 downwards.
GCGCCGCCGCTCTACCTGTACCTGGAAGGCGCCAACAAGGACATCGCCTTTTCCAGCACCGAGCAGGATGGCCTCACACCCGGCAGCGCCGCGCTGACGCTGCTGCAGAAGACCCAGCAACACCGGGGCCTGTCGGCCGCCTACCTGGGCAACGGCCAGCTGGCCAGCGAGCGCGCCGCCAAGGAAGCGGAAGTGAACGTGGCGCTGGCCGCCGTCGCCAAATCGCTCAAGGGCAGCAGCCGCGACATCGACGCCGCGCTGGGCGCTGTCCGCGAAGCCTGGGACAGCCTGGCCAAAGGCGTGGCCGCGCGCACCATCACGCCAGCGGAAAGCCTGCAACGCCACGCGGCCCAGTCCGACCGCCTGCTGCTGCTGATCGAACAGGTGGCCGACCACTACGGCCTGTCGCTGGACCCGGACGCCGACACCTATTACCTGATGCGGGCCGCGTATTTCGACTTGCCCCAGGAGACGGAATACCTGGGCCGTACCCGCGCCAAGGCCACCAGCCACCTGGCCGCGCGCCAGATCGACACGGAAGGCCGCTCCACGCTGTACAGCCTGATGGCGCAAAGCGAGCTGTATTCCAACCTGGCTGGCCGCACGCTGGGCAAGGCCTACGCGGCCAACGGCGCGCTGCGCCAGGCGCTGGACCAGGACGCGACGGACGCCAGCACCATGGCCGCCAACGCCATCGCCGTGACCCGCACCAAGGTGGCGGCGGCCGACACGCTGACACTGCCGGCGGCCGAATACCTGGACCTCATGACGCGCACCATCGACCAGCAATTCAAGACCGCCTTCCACGCCAAGGGCCAGCTCGACCAGTTGGTGGCGGCCCGCGTCGCCAGGCTGCGCAGCACCCGCAACCTGCTGGCCGGGTCGGTGGCCGGCATCGCCCTGCTGGCCGCGTTCGCGGGCTGGGCCATCAGTGTCAGCCTGATCCGCCAGCTGGGCGGCGAGCCGGCCTATGTGGCCGATATGCTGGCCCAGGTGGCCGGCGGCGACCTGCGCGCCAACATCCAGGTCCGGCAGAACGACCGCAACAGCATCGTCTATTGCCTGAAGACGATGGTTGAACGGCTGTCGGCCGTGGTGGCCGAAGTGCGCGGCGGGGCCGAGGCGCTGGCCAACGCCTCCAACCAGGTCAGCAGCACGGCCCAGTTGCTGTCGCAGTCCACCAGCGAGCAGGCGGCCGGCGTCGAGCAGACCAGCGCCTCGGTGGAACAAATGACGGCCTCGATCGCCCAGAACACGGAGAACGCCCGCGTCACCGACGATATCGCGGCGCGCGCGGCCAGCGAGGCCGGCGAAGGCGGCGAAGCCGTGCGCTCGACCGTGCAAGCGATGCAGCAGATCGCCAACAAGATCGCCATCATCGACGATATCGCCTACCAGACCAACCTGCTGGCCCTGAACGCGGCCATCGAGGCGGCCCGCGCGGGCGCGCACGGCAAAGGCTTCGCGGTGGTGGCGGCCGAGGTGCGCAAGCTGGCCGAACGCAGCCAGGTGGCGGCCCAGGAGATCGAGTCGGTCGCCAGCGGCAGCGTGGCGCTGGCGGAACGGGCCGGCGGCCTGCTCAACCAGATGGTGCCCAACATCAGCAAGACGTCCCGGCTGGTGCAGCAGATCACGCTGGCCTCGGCCGAACAGACCTCGGGGGTACGGCAGATCAACGTGGCCATCAACCAGTTGAGCCAGAGCACCCAGCAGAATTCGGCCAGCTCCGAGGAACTGGCGTCCACGGCCGAGGAGATGAGCAGCCAGGCCGAGGAGCTGCATCAGACCATGTCGTTCTTCAAGGTGGCGCAGGTGGCACAGGCGTCGCAGGGGAGGCCCAACGCGCTGCGGGCGGCCTGACGCCTGGGGCCTGGGGCGCAGCCCAAAAAAACGACACGGCGCCCGCTTGCCCGCCCTGCGGGTGTGGCGGGCGGGCCAAGCCACAGGAAAACTTGTGTTGAATGCCGTCAAGTTTGAGAGTATAAAAGTGATAGTCACGATCTCCTGGCGCCTGCCAGGATTGAACCTGCCAGCTCCCTGATCGGAAGGAGATGCCTATGTGTCTTTTACCGCACCCGCCTGATCGGCGACGATGAACGCTGCCAGCCATGCCCGGGATCGACGCACTGATCCCGGCCTGACCCAGCCTCCCCCAACCTGAAATGAAATACCACCGGCCACCGCGGCGCCTGCGCGGTGCGGCTGCGGCCGCCCCTGCGCGGCCCCGGCGCCGGTCACACGTCACGCACATCAGCAACAACACGGGCCGCAGTGAACGGCAGCCACGGGCGCTGCCGGACCAGGCCCGCGCTTCATCAGGAGAGCATCATGCGCAGCAGATTGTCCATCAAGCAGATTTTCGCCGGGTTCTTCCTCTTTACCCTCACCCTGTCGGCCCTCAGCCTGTGGGCCTTGTTCCAGATCGCGTCGCGCCAGGCCGAATCGACCAGGGCCAGCGAAGCGCGCTACCACTCCTACCTGCTGGCCGACGAACTGCGCCAGAGCTCGGACGACCTGACCCGCCTGGCGCGCACCTACGTGGTATCGGGCGATCCGCGCTACGAGCAGCAATACATGGACATCCTGGCCATCCGCAACGGCGCCAAGCCCAGGCCCCAGCACTACGAGCGCATCTACTGGGACTTCATCGCGGCCGGCATGCCCAAGCCCACGCCCGACGGCGAGACGGTGGCGCTGGCCGAGCTGATGAAAAAGGCCGGTTTCACGGACACGGAATTCGCCAAACTGAAACAGGCGCAAGCCAATTCCGACGGCCTGGTCAAGACCGAGGTGATCGCCATGAACGCCGTCAAAGGCTTGTTCGACGACGGCACCGGCAAGTTCACCAAGAAGGGCGAGCCGGACCTGGAGATGGCGCGCCGCATCATGCACGACGAGGAATACCACAAGAACAAGGCCAAGATCATGCAGCCGGTGAATGAATTCCTCACCATCCTCGACCAGCGCACGGGCGAGGCGGTGGAAGCGGCGGCGGCCGGCGCGCGCCATGCCTACCTGCTGGCCATCAGCCTGCTGGTACTGTCGGTGGCCGCCACGCTGGTGGGCCTGTATTTCGTGTACCGCCACATCCGCGACAGCATCCGCAGCGCCGTGGGCTGCGCGGAAATGATCGCGGCCGGCGACCTGACGGGCCACATCGAAGCGCACGACAACGACGAGGTGGGCCTGCTGATGCGGGCCATGGACACCATCAACAACAACCTGGCGCGCATGATAGGCGACATCCGCAGCAGCACCGACGAGATGACCACGGCCACCCATGAAATCGCGCTGGGCAACGCCGACCTGTCGGCCCGCACCGAGTCGCAAGCCAGTTCGCTGGAGGAGACGGCCAGTTCAATGGAAGCGCTGACGGGCACAGTGACACAGAACGCCGGCCATGCGCGCCAGGCCAACGAACTGGCCGCCAGCGCCTCCACGGTGGCGGCCCAGGGCGGCGAAGTGGTGGCACAGGTGGTGCAGACGATGGGCGCCATCAAGGACAGTTCCGGCAAGATCGTCGACATCATCGGCGTGATCGACGGCATCGCGTTCCAGACCAACATCCTGGCACTGAACGCGGCCGTGGAAGCGGCGCGGGCTGGCGAACAGGGACGGGGCTTCGCCGTGGTGGCATCGGAAGTGCGCAACCTGGCCCAGCGCAGCGCGGCGGCGGCCAAGGAAATCAAGGCGCTGATCAACGATTCCGTGGAACGGGTGGACACGGGCAGCAAGCTGGTGAACGACGCCGGCCAGACCATGGACCAGATCGTGCAATCGGTGCGCCAGGTGGCCGACATCCTGGTCGAGATCACGGCCGCCAGCCAGGAGCAGAGTACCGGCATCACGGAAGTGAACGCGGCCATCACGCAGATGGACACCATCACCCAGCAGAACGCGGCGCTGGTGGAGCAGGCTGCGGCGGCGGCCGAGAGCCTGCAGGAACAGGCGCAGGCGCTGGCCCATGCCGTGAGCATCTTCCACGTACCGGGTGGCGCGCACGCAGGGCACGCAGGGCACGCAACAGCGGCGCGGCCCGCGCTGGCGCCGGCCAGAGCGCCCGCGCCGGCCGCCCCGCCCGTCGCGGCGGCCCGTCCGCGTCCCGTGCTCAAGCCGGTGCCGCGCGCGCCCGCACCGCAACTGGCGGCCAAGCCGGCCAAGACAGCCAGCAAGGTGCCAGGCACGCCGGCCGACGAGTGGGAAGAGTTCTAGTGGCGGCAGGGCGCGCCGCAGCGGGCCGCCCTTACTGCCCTTACTTGTAGATGCCGGAGCCGACGATCAGGTCGCCGCTGCGCTCGACGTAGCCGGCCTTCAGGTCGACCTGCTTAGTGATCGGGTTGGGCCACTTGTATTCGACCCAGCCCTTGCCGGCCGGCGAACTGGCCACGTCGATGAAACTCTTGACGATGTACTTGCCTTCGCCGTCGCGCAGCTCCAGCAGGTTGCGACCGACCATCTTGGGATTGACGCCGTGGGCCACGGACACGCCCTTCATGTCGTACACGTAGACGTACAGGTCGCGGTCATGGAACGTGGTGTTGGCCGGATTGGCGAATTCAGCGAATGCCTTCTCCTTGCCATGGTCCTTGATGTAGGCGACCGCTTTCTGGGTCATGGCGACGGCTTCGGCCGCCGTACCTTTCTCGGTGGCGCCGGCGGGCGCCAGCGCGCATAAGGACGCGCCGAGGATGGCGCAGCTCAACAGGGCTTTCATACGTTGTCTCCGTAATTGGACTGATTAGTCTTCGTGGCAGCCCGCAGGCTACTGCGTGCAGTATCGGAGAAAACCGCCTGCCTGTCGTCCGTAGAAATACGGATTCGCCAGAAAAAAAAACCGGGGTCAGGTCATGAAGTCATGCAAGTTGCGTGACTTCATGACCTGACCCCGGCGTCAGCCTTAGCGCTTGCGCGGCGGCGGCAGGTCGGTGCAGCTGCCTTCGTACACTTCAGCGGCCATACCGATCGATTCGCCCAGCGTCGGGTGCGGGTGGATGGTCTTGCCGATGTCGGTGCCGTCGCAACCCATCTCGATGGCCAGCGCGATCTCGCCGATCATGTCGCCGGCGTGGGTGCCGACCATGGTGCCGCCGATGATGCGGTGGGTCTCGGCGTCGAACAGCAGCTTGGTGAAGCCTTCGGCGCGGCCATTGGCCACGGCGCGGCCGCTCGCGGCCCACGGGAAATGGCCCTTCTCGACCTTGATGCCCTTGGCCTTGGCTTCGTCTTCCGTGATGCCGGCCCATGCCACTTCCGGATCGGTATAGGCCACCGATGGAATGACCTTGACGTCGAAGTGCGACTTCTGGCCCACGGCCGCTTCGGCCGCCACGTGCGCCTCATGCACCGCCTTGTGCGCCAGCATGGGCTGGCCCACCAGGTCGCCGATGGCGAAAATGTTCGGCACGTTGGTGCGCATCTGGCTGTCGACCGGAATGAAGCCGCGGTCGGTCACCACCACGCCAGCCTTGTCGGCGGCGATCTTCTTGCCGTTCGGGCTGCGGCCCACGGCCACCAGCACCAGGTCGTACAGCTGCGGCGCGGGCGCCGTGGCGCCTGCCTCGGCGGCCTCGAAGGTGACCTTGATCCCTTCGGGCAGCGCTTCCACCGCGACCGTCTTGGTCTTGGTCATGATGTTGTCGAAGCGCGCTTCGTTGTACTTCTGCCAGACCTTGACCGCGTCGCGGTCGGCGCCCTGCATCAGGCCATCCATCATTTCGACCACGTCGATGCGCGCACCGAACGTCGAGTAGACGGTCGCCATTTCCAGGCCGATGATGCCGCCGCCGATGACCAGCATGCGTTTCGGGATCTGGCGCAGTTCCAGCGCGCCGGTCGAATCGACGATGCGCGGATCTTCCGGCACGAACGGCAGCTTCACCACCGAGGAACCGGCGGCGATGATGGCCTGCTTGAACTGCACCACCTTCTTACTGCCATCCTTGGCGGTCACTTCGATATGGTTCGCGCTCAGGAACTGGCCGACGCCGACCACAACCTGCGTTTTGCGTGCCTTGGCCATGCCGGCCAGGCCGCCGGTCATGTTCTTGATCACGCCTTCCTTGTATGCACGCACCTGGTCGATGTCGATGGTGGGCTTGGCGAAGGTGACGCCGGTCTTGGCCATGTGGGCCGTCTCGTCGATCACGGAGGCCACGTGCAGCAGCGCTTTCGACGGGATGCAACCGACGTTCAGGCACACGCCGCCCAGCGTTTCGTAACGCTCGACGATGACCGTGTTCAGGCCCAGGTCGGCCGCGCGGAAGGCGGCCGAGTAGCCGCCAGGACCGCCGCCCAGCACCATCATGTCGCAGTCGATGTCGACGGCGCCGGTGTAGCTGCCGCCGATCGGCGCCACGGCCGGGGTGGCGCTCGGTGCCGGGGCAGGCGCCGGGGCCGGTGCGGCCGCAGCAGGTGCCGGGGCCGCTGCCGCAGGCGCGGCGGCAGCGCCGCTCGCTTCCACGATCAGCAGCAGGCTGCCTTCATTGACCTTGTCGCCCGCCTTGACCTTGAGTTCCTTGACCACGCCGGCGTGGGTCGAAGGGATCTCCATGCTGGCCTTGTCCGACTCCACCGTCGCCAGCGACTGGTCGACCTTGATGGTATCGCCCACCTTGACCATCACCTCGATCACTTCCACGTCCTTGAAGTCGCCGATGTTCGGTACTTTCACTTCCACAGTGCTCATAGATCGCTCCCCTTACAGCAGAATTTTGCGCATGTCGGCCAGCACTTCGCCCAGGTACACGGCGAAGCGTGCACCCATGGCGCCGTCGATCACGCGGTGGTCGTAGGACAGCGAGGTGCCCATCATCAGGCGCGGCTGGAAGGCCTTGCCATCCCACACCGGCTTGATCGAGGCCTTGGACAGGCCCAGGATCGCCACTTCCGGCGCGTTCACGATAGGCGTGAAGTGCGTGCCGCCGATGCCGCCCAGCGACGAGATGGTGAAGCTGGCGCCCTGCATGTCGGTCGGTTTGAGCTTGCCTTCGCGCGCCTGTGCCGACAGTTCGCCCATTTCCTTGGCGATCTGCGCCACGCCCTTCTTGTCGGCGTCCTTGATCACGGGGACCACCAGGCCGTTCGGGGTGTCGGCCGCGAAGCCGATGTTGTAGTACTGCTTGAGGATCAGGTTCTCGCCCTTCTCGTCCAACGAGGCGTTAAAGGCCGGGAACTTCTTCAGCGCGGCGACGGAGGCCTTGATCACGAACGCCAGCATGGTCAGCTTGGCGGCATCCTTGTTCTTGGCGTTGGCAGCGTTGGACTCGACGCGGAATGCTTCCAGGTCGGTCACGTCGGCTTCGTCGAACTGCGTCACGTGCGGGATCATCACCCAGTTGCGGTGCAGGTTAGGACCGCTGATCTTCTTGATGCGCGACAGCGGCAGCAGTTCGGTGGCGCCGAACTTGCTGAAGTCCAGCGACGGCCATGGCAGCAGGTCCAGGCCCACGCCGGTGCCGCCGGCGGCAGGCTTGGCGGCGCCGGCTGGCGCGGCCACGGTACCAGCCATCACACCCTTGACGTAGCCCTGCACGTCGGCCTGGGTGATGCGGCCTTTGGGGCCGGTGCCGGGCACCAGGCCCAGGTCCACGCCCAGTTCGCGGGCGAACTTGCGGATCGACGGCGAAGCGTGCGACAGCTTGCCCGTCACCACCGAGCCGGCCGAAGCGGCTGGTGCAGCGGCGGCGGCAGGAGCAGCGGCAGCAGCGGCAGGCGCGCTGGCGGCAGCGGGTGCGGCTGCTGCGGCAGGCGCGGCTGCTGCGGCAGGTGCAGCGGCGCCACCGGTTGCCTCGACCACCAGCACCAGCGAACCTTCAGCGACCTTGTCGCCCACCTTGACCTTGATTTCCTTGACCACGCCGGCGTGGCTGGACGGGATTTCCATGCTGGCCTTGTCCGATTCAACGGTGATCAGCGACTGGTCCACCTTGACCGTATCGCCAACCTTGACCATCACTTCGATCACTTCCACTTCCTTGAAGTCACCGATGTCGGGCACCTTCACCTCGACCGGGCCGGCCGATGCGGCTGGCGCGGCAGGTGCTGCGGCAGGCGCTGGGGCAGCGGCGGCAGGCGCCGGTGCTGGTGCGGCGGCGGCAGCCGGTGCGGGTGCGGCGGCGGCGCCGTCGGCTTCCACCAGCAACAGCAGCGAACCTTCCGCCACCTTGTCGCCCACCTTGACCTTGATCTCCTTGATCACGCCGGCCTGGCTGGAGGGGATCTCCATGCTGGCCTTGTCCGATTCCACGGTCACCAGGGACTGGTCGACCTTGATCGTGTCGCCCACCTTGACCATCAATTCAATGACTTCGACTTCCTTGAAATCGCCGATATCCGGGACTTTGACTTCCACAATGCTCATAGCGTTTGCTCCGTATTCTGTTTATTGGGTCACCGGATTTGGCTTGTTGGCGTCGATGCCATACTTGGCGATCGCCTGCTCCACCACGGACACGTCGATCTTGCCTTCTTCGCTCAGCGACTTCAGCGCGGCGACCGTGATGTAGTAACGGTTCACCTCGAAGAATTCACGCAGCTTGGCGCGGCTGTCGGAGCGGCCGAAACCGTCCGTGCCCAGCACGCGGTAGGTGCGGTTCTTCGGCACGTAGGCGCGGATCTGCTCCGCGAAGGCGCGCATGTAGTCGGTGGTGGCGATGATCGGGCCTTCGGTGCCTTGCAGGCATTCGGTGGCGTACGGCACGCGCTGCGTCTTGCCCGGGTTGACCAGGTTCCAGCGCTCGCAATCCTGGCCTTCGCGGGCCACCAGCGTCAGCGACGGAGCGGACCACACGTCGGCGGCGATGTTCCAGTCGTTCTTCAGCAGTTCGGCGGCGAAGATCGATTCGCGCAGGATGGTGCCCGAGCCGATCAGCTGCACGCGCTGCTTGGCGGCCTTGTCGCCTTCCTGCAGCAGGTACATGCCCTTCAGGATGCCCGCTTCCTGGCCAGCCTTCAGGCCAGGGTGCGAGTAGTTCTCGTTCATGATGGTGATGTAGTAGAACACGTCTTCCTGTTCCGCCACCATGCGGCGCAGGCCGTCCTGGATGATGACCGCCACTTCATGCGAGAAGGTCGGATCGTAAGGCACGCAGTTCGGGATGGTGGCCGCGATGATGTGGCTGTGGCCATCTTCGTGCTGCAAGCCTTCGCCGTTCAGCGTGGTGCGGCCGGCCGTACCGGCCATCAGGAAGCCGCGGGCGCGCATGTCGCCGGCCGCCCAGGCCAGGTCGCCGATACGCTGCATGCCGAACATCGAGTAGAAGGTGTAGAACGGCACCATCACGCGGTTGTTGGTGGAGTACGACGTGGCCGCCGCGATCCACGAGCTCATGCCGCCCGCTTCGTTGATACCCTCTTGCAGGATCTGGCCGGCCTTGTCCTCGCGGTAGTACATCACCTGGTCCTTGTCGACCGGCTCGTACAACTGCCCTTGCTGGTTGAAGATACCGATCTGGCGGAACAGACCTTCCATGCCGAAGGTACGCGATTCGTCGACCAGGATAGGCACCACGCGCTGGCCCAGGTTAGGGTCTTTCAGCAGCGAGGTGATGATACGCACGTAGGCTTGGGTGGTCGAGATTTCACGGCCTTCCGGGGTCGCGTCCAGCACGTTCTGGAACGTGGACAGCGCCGGCACCGGCAGGGCTTCCTCGGCCTTCTCGCGGCGCTGCGGCAGGTAGCCGCCCAGCGCGGCGCGGCGCTCGTGCAGGTATTTCATTTCCGGCGAATCGTCGGCCGGCTTGAAGAACGGGATCTCGGCCAGCTTGTCGTCCGGGATAGGCAGCGCGAAGCGATCGCGCATTTCGCGGATGGCCGCGTCGTCCAGTTTCTTGGTCTGGTGCGCCGTGTTGCGCGCCTCGCCCGACTTGCCCATGCCGAAGCCCTTGACGGTCTTCACCAGGATCACGGTCGGCTGGCCCTTGTGTTCCTGCGCGACCTTGAAGGCGGCGTAGATCTTGTGCGGATCGTGGCCACCACGGGTCAGGCGCCAGATGTCGTCGTCGGTCATGTTGGCGACCATTTCCAGCAGCTTCGGATGCTTGCCGAAGAAGTGCTTGCGCACGTAGGCGCCATCCTTGGCCTTGTAGTTCTGGTATTCGCCGTCCACGGTTTCCATCATCACGCGCTGCAGGATGCCGTCCTTGTCGCGGGCCAGCAGCTCGTCCCAGCCCGGGCCCCAGATGACCTTGACCACGTTCCAGCCGGCGCCGCGGAAGTCCGCTTCCAGTTCCTGGATGATCTTGCCGTTGCCGCGCACCGGACCGTCCAGGCGCTGCAGGTTGCAGTTGACGACGATGACCAGGTTGTCCAGCTGTTCGCGCGCGGCCATGCCGATGGCGCCCATCGATTCCGGTTCATCCATCTCGCCGTCGCCGCAGAAGGCCCACACCTTACGCTCGGCCGTGTCGGCGATCGAGCGCGCGTGCAGGTACTTCAGGAAGCGCGCCTGGTAGATGGCCATCAGCGGGCCCAGGCCCATGGACACGGTGGGGAACTGCCAGAACTTCGGCATCAGTTTCGGGTGCGGGTACGAGGACAGGCCCTTGCCGTCCACTTCGCGGCGGAAGTTCAGCAGCTGTTCTTCGGTCAGGCGGCCTTCCAGGAAGGCGCGCGCGTAGATGCCGGGCGAGGAGTGACCCTGGATGTACAGCAGATCGCCGCCGTGGGTGTCGCTCGGGGCTTTCCAGAAGTGGTTGAAGCCGATGCCCAGCATGTTGGCCAGCGAGGCGAAGCTCGACAGGTGGCCGCCCAGGTCGCCGTCGGCGCGGTTGGCCTTGACCACCATCGCCATCGCGTTCCAGCGCATGTACGAGCGCAGGCGCTCTTCCAGTTCCAGGTTACCGGGGCAATGGGCTTCCTGGTGCTGCGGAATGGTGTTCACATAGGCCGTGTTGCTGGAGAACGGGATGTGGGCGCCGCGGCGGCGCGCCAGGTCCACCAGGCGCTCCATCAGGTAATGCGCGCGATCCGGACCCTCTTGTTCGAGCACCGCTTCCAGTGCATCAAGCCATTCTTTCGTTTCCTGCGAATCAGGGTCGATGGCGGTGAGCGCCGTTACCTGGTCAAGTTGAGCTGACATGTATGAAGTCTCCTGTGTGAATGCCTTGATCCAGGGATCGCCGGCGGACGGTACTGCGCTGATTATTTACCAATACGACAATTTAGTGGGTAGATTCTAACAGCACTTCCACGCTTTTTCAAATAGCGATATGAGTTTTTATAATGTGAAATGCGCTGTCGTTTTTTACCACCACAGGTGCTGCGTTGCAGCATGCGCGCCGGCCGGGAGATCGCCGGAAATGCGACAAGAATGCCCGTCACTACAGGGAGAAGAGAGAAATCGTGGGTTGTATAGTCAGCACTTGACAGACATGGCCGCGAGGACTAATGGCATCAGGCTGCACTGGAGAGCAGCCCAACACAGAGGGAGCATCAGTTCTTCAACAATATTTGCTATGTCGTGCCGACGGCGCTATGATATTTCAATGATTCTTGAACTATGAAAGCAATCTGATGGAAACCCAAGACGTTCTGGCCGCGTTGGCGGCCATCGCCCAGGAAAGCCGGCTGGCCGTGTTCCGCCTGCTGGTGCAGGTGGGCCCAGACGGGCTGGCGGCATCCAAGATAGGCGAGCAACTCGATATCGCGCCCTCGTCACTGTCGTTCCACCTGAAGGAACTGAGCCATGCCAAGCTCGTCGTTGGCCGCCAGGAGGGCCGCTTCGTCATCTACAGCGCCAATTTCGACACCATGAACGGCCTGGTTTCCTTCCTGACCGAGAACTGCTGCGCCGGCCAAAGCTGTTCGCCAGCCGTGGCGCCATGCGTACCGGCCGGATGCGGCCCGGCGCAGTCCCTCACCCCACAATAACCGTTGATTTCCAGAGGAATTTCGTGAACGTCCTGATGCTATGCACCGGCAATTCGTGCCGCTCCATCCTGGCCGAGGCCACCTTCAACCACCTGGCGCCGGCAGGCTGGCGCGCCATCAGCGCCGGCAGCAAGCCCGCCGGTTTTGTGCATCCGCGCTCGATCGCGCTGCTGCAGCGTGAAGGCATTGCGACCGAAGGCTATTTCAGCAAATCGTGGGATAACCTGCCCGTCACGCCCGACATCGTGATCAGCGTGTGCGGCAACGCGGCCGGCGAAACCTGCCCGGCCTACCTGGGCCCGGTGTTGCGCGCGCACTGGGGCGTGGACGATCCGGCCCACGCCACCGGCACAGACGCACAAATCGATGCCGCGTTCCAGCAAGCCTACCGCACGCTGCGCGCGCGCATCGAAGCCTTCCTGGCGCTGCCGCTGGCGCAACTGAAGACGGACCACGCCCGCCTGAAAGCCGAGCTGGACCGCATCGGACGGATCGCGCCATGAGCGTCGCACGCCGTCTCGTGGCCGAGGGACTGGGCACGGCCATGCTGCTGGCCGTCGTGGTCGGTTCCGGCATCATGGCCGAGCGACTGGCGGGCGGCAACGTCGCCATCGCCCTGCTGGCCAACACCATCGCCACCGGGGCCGGGCTGGTGGCGCTGATCCTGATGTTCGGCGCCATGTCGGGCGCCCACTTCAATCCGGTCGTGACGCTCTCTGAAGCATGGCTGGGCAATCTGCCGCGACGCGACGTGCTGCCCTATATCGCGGTGCAGGTGACCGGCGCGTTTGCCGGCGTGGCGGCCGCGCACGCCATGTTCGACGCGCCGTTGTTCTTCGCATCGGAACACGTGCGCACGGGCGCCAGCCAGTGGTGGAGCGAATGCGTAGCGACGTTCGGGCTGATCGCCGTCATCATCGGCACGTCGCGCAGCCGTCCGGCCGCCACGCCGTTCGCGGTCGCGGCCTATATCACTTCGGCCTACTGGTTCACGGCGTCCACCTCGTTTGCCAATCCGGCCGTGACCCTGGCCCGCGCCGCCAGCAACACGTTCGCCGGTATTCGTCCGGCCGACGCCCCGGGCTTCATCGCGGCGCAGCTGCTGGGTGGCGCCGCCGCGGCGCTGCTGTTCCGCTGGTTGTACCCGGCGCCCGCCGCAGCGGCAATCGCGGACGCAGTGCCCGTCGATGCGGCGGTCGCAAACACGGCAACGTCCGGCAACGTCGCCCGGCGCTCCGTTCCAGCCAGAACGGAGCAATGACGACGCTGCCCTCCCTGCCCGGTACCGGGCCAGCTTTTGGCCCCTGCCTTGCGCTGGCGCGGTATGAATTGCAGCACGATAAAGCTAAACTCAGGCTGGAACCGGCCCGTATCGGGAAAGATCGGGATGCTGACGGCCTGACTTATTCAAACGCACGACCTTGAAAGGATCAATCATGGCAACCATACAGATTTTTGACCCCGCCCTGTGCTGCAGCAGCGGCGTGTGCGGCGTGGAAGTCGACCAGGCGCTGGTGCGCTTCGCCGCCGATGTGGACTGGGCCAAGACGAATGGCGCGCAACTGGAGCGCTTCAACCTGTCGCAACAACCAATGGCGTTCGCCGAGAACCCGACCGTCAAGGCCTTCCTGGAACGCTCCGGCGCGGAGGCACTGCCCTTGATCCTGGTCGATGGCGAAGTGGCGCTGGCCGGCCGCTACCCGAACCGGACCGAACTGGGCCGCTGGGCCGGCATTGGCGCGGCTGACGCAGCGCCGGCGCAAAGCGCTTGCTGCTCCGGCGGCCGCTGCTGCTAAGCGGAGGGAGCGCCCATGCACTTCCTCGAACAAGCGCCACGCCACCTCTTCTTCACCGGCAAGGGCGGAGTCGGCAAGACCTCCATCGCTTGCGCCACGGCCGTGCAACTGGCCGCCGCCGGTAAACGCGTGCTGCTGGTGAGCACGGACCCCGCATCGAACGTGGGGCAAGTATTCGGGGAAACCATTGGTAACCAAATCAAGGCGATCCCCGCGGTGCACAATTTGTGGGCCATCGAGATCGACCCGCAAGCGGCGGCCCAGGCCTATCGTGACCGCATCGTCGGCCCGGTGCGCAATGTGCTGCCCGAGAGTGTGGTCAAAGGCATCGAGGAACAATTGTCGGGCGCCTGCACCACGGAAATCGCCGCCTTCGATGAATTCACCGCCTTGCTGACCGATCCGGCCCTGACGGCCGGTTATGAACACATCATTTTCGACACCGCCCCCACCGGCCATACCATCCGCCTGCTGCAACTGCCCGGCGCATGGAGCGGTTTCCTGGAGGAAGGCAAAGGCGACGCCTCTTGTCTCGGGCCGCTGGCCGGGCTGGACAAGCAGCGCGCCCAGTACAAGGCCGCCGTGGACGCGCTGGCCGATCCGCAGCGCACCCGCCTGGTGCTGGTCGCGCGCGCGCAACGGGCCACCCTGCGCGAAGTGGCCCGCACCCACGAGGAGCTGGCCGCCATCGGGCTGTCGCAACAATACCTCGTCATCAATGGCGTGCTGCCGGCGGGCGAGGCGGAACACGACGGGCTCGCCGCCGCGATCGTGCAGCGCGAGCAGGCGGCGCTGGCCGCCATGCCGGACGTGCTACAAAGCTTGCCGCGTGACCAGATCGCGCTGAAGCCGTTCAACCTGGTGGGACTGGACGCCCTGCGCCACCTGCTGGTCGCCAGCGCCGGGCCGCAGACGGCCTGCGCCGTCGAACTGCCGGACCGGCTCGATGCCCCCAGCCTGGCCTCGCTGGTCGACGACATCGCCGTGGACGGGCATGGCCTGGTCATGCTCATGGGTAAAGGCGGCGTCGGCAAGACCACGCTGGCGGCCGCCGTGGCCGTGGAACTGGCGCACCGCGGCCTGCCCGTGCACCTGACCACCTCCGACCCCGCCGCGCACCTGGCGGAAACGCTGGAAGGGTCGCTGCCCAACCTGACGGTCAGCCGCATCGACCCGCACGCGGAAACGGCGCGCTACCGCCAGCACGTGCTCGACACCAAGGGCGCCCAGCTCGACGCCCAGGGGCGGGCGCTGCTGGAGGAGGACTTGCGCTCGCCCTGCACGGAAGAAATCGCCGTGTTCCAGGCGTTTTCCCGCGTCATCCGCGAGGCGGGCAAACAGTTCGTCGTGATGGACACCGCGCCCACCGGGCACACGCTGTTGCTGCTGGATGCCACCGGCGCCTACCACCGCGAAGTGACGCGCCAGATGGGCAGCACCGGCCTGCACTACACCACGCCGATGATGCAGTTGCAGGACACGCGCCAGACCAAGGTGCTGCTGGTCACCCTGGCCGAAACCACGCCGGTGCTGGAGGCGGCCAACCTGCAGGCGGACCTGCGCCGCGCCGGCATCGAGCCATGGGCGTGGGTCATCAACAGCAGCGTGGCGGCCACCCGCCCCAGCTCGGCGCTGCTGCGCCAGCGCGCCCACAACGAGCTGCGGGAAATCGACGCCGTGGCCAACCGGCACGCCCAGCGGTACGCGGTGGTTCCCCTGCTGCAACAGGAGCCGGTCGGCGTGGCGCGCCTGCGCGAGCTGGCGCATCCCGAGCACGGAAACGGCTGAGACAGGCTGAGACGGGCTGAAACAGGCTGAAAAACCGGGGCGTGGCCTGCCGGTGGGCGCGTGCAGGCGCCCACCGGCGTGTCCGCCAAACCGCGCGGACTCGTCGCCCACCCCCGCCCGGCTTTATAATCGTGTTTTTCCCTCCAATTGCCAAAATCATGCCTGCACAACTGATCGACGGAATCGCCCTCTCCCAAAAACTGCGTGGTGAAATCGCCGCGCGCGCCGCCGCGCTGACCGCCAAGGGCAAGCAGCCCGGCCTGGCCGTGATCCTGGTCGGCGAAGACCCGGCCAGCCAGGTCTACGTGCGCAACAAGGTCAAGGCTTGCGGCGACGTGGGCTTCCACTCGGTGCTGGAAAAGTACGAGGCCGACCTGTCCGAGGCCGCCCTGCTGGCCCGCATCGCCAAGCTCAACGCCGACCCGGCCATCCACGGCATCCTGGTGCAAATGCCGCTGCCCAAGCACATCAACCCGCACAAGGTGATCGAAGCCATCTCCACCACCAAGGACGTGGACGGCTACTCGGTGCTCAGCGCCGGCGAACTGATGACCGGCCTGGAAGGCTTCCGTCCCTGCACGCCTTACGGCTGCATGAAGCTGATCGAATCGACCGGCGTCGACCTGCGCGGCAAGCACGCCGTCGTGATCGGCCGCAGCAACACCGTCGGCAAGCCGATGGGCCTGCTGCTCTTGCAAGCCAACGCCACCGTCACCATCTGCCATAGCGCGACGCCGGACCTGGGCGTGCATACCCGCCAGGCCGACGTGGTGGTGGCCGCCGTGGGCCGCCGCAACACGCTGACGGCCGACATGGTCAAGCCCGGCGCCATCGTGATCGACGTGGGCATGAACCGCGACGACGCGGGCAAGCTGTGCGGCGACGTCGATTTCGCCGGCGTCAAGGAAGTGGCGTCGCACATCACGCCAGTGCCGGGCGGCGTGGGTCCGATGACCATCACCATGCTGCTGATGAACACGGTGGAAGCGGCCGAGCGCCTGTAAGAAAAACAGACTGGGGCGCCCGCCGGACGCCCCAGTCAGCAGGACGTCGTTCCCGCGCAGGCGGGAACCCATACCCGGCGTGCCGCCCGTGTGCCAGCGACACGCCCGGTATGGAGCCCCGCCACCGGCGGGGACGATACCGAACCACCACACTGGAACGACCATGACCACCGACGCCCTCAATCCCCTGCTGGACTTTAGCGGCCTGCCCCGCTTCGACGCGATCAAGCCCGAGCACGTTACGCCGGCCATCGCCGACTTGCTGGAACGCTGCCGCGCCGTGGTGGCCCAACTGGAAGCGGACACGGGCGCCGTGAGCTGGGACAGCTTCGTGGCCCCGCTGGAGAACACCACCGAGCTGCTGGGCCGCGCCTGGGGCATCGTCAGCCACCTGAACAACGTGGTCGACACGCCCGAACTGCGCGCCACCTACAACGAGAACCAGCCCAAGGTGACGGAATTCTGGACTGCGCTGGCCCAGAACGAGGCGCTGTTCGGCAAGTACAAGGCGCTGCGCGCCAGCGCCGGATTCGCCGCGCTGGCGCCGGCCCGCCAACGCATCATCGACAACGCCGTGCGCGACTTCCGCATGGGCGGCGCCGAACTGCCGGCCGACAAGAAGGAACGTTTCGCCGCGATCCAGGAAGAACACGCGGCCGTCTCCACCCGCTTCTCGGAAAACGTGCTCGACGCCACCAACGACTACAAGCTGCTGGTGGCCGACGAGGCCGAGCTGTCCGGCGTGCCCGAGGACGTCAAGCAGGCCGCCCGCGCCGCCGCCGAGAAGGAAGGCAAGGCCGGCTACGCATTCTCGCTGCACTTCCCGTCCTACTTCCCTATCCTGCAATTCGCCGACAAGCGCGAACTGCGCGAGACCGTGTATCGCGCCAACGCCACCAAGGCCTCCGCCGAAGGCAGCATGTTCAGCGAGCGCGAGAAGTGGGACAACACGGCCAACATCGTCACCCTGCTCAAGCTGCGCGACGAGGAAGCCAAGCTGCTCGGCTACCGCAACTTCGCGGAAGTGTCGCTGGTGCCGAAGATGGCGCAAAGCCCGGAACAGGTGATCGCCTTCCTGGAAGACCTGGCCAAGCGCGCCCGTCCGTTCGCGGAACAGGACCTGGCCGAGCTGCGCCAGTTCGCCAAGGACGAGCTGGGCCTGGCCGAACTGGCCGCCTGGGACCTGCCCTACGCCTCGGAAAAACTGCAGGAGCGCCGCTACGCGTTCTCGGCCCAGGAAGTGAAGCAGTACTTCCCCGAGCACAAGGTGATCGACGGCCTGTTCCGGCTGGTGCAGAACCTGTTCACCGTCACCATCCTGCCGGACACGGCCACCACCTGGCACAAGGACGTGCGCTTCTTCCGCATCGAGCGGCACGGCAAGCTGGTGGGCCAGTTCTACCTCGACCTGTACGCGCGCGCCGGCAAGAGCGGCGGCGCGTGGATGGACGACGCGCGCGGCCGCCGCATCGACAGCGGCGGCGCCGTGCAAACGCCGGTGGCCTACCTGACCTGCAACTTCACAGAGCCAGCCGTGGTCGATGGCAAGGTACAGCCGTCGCTGTTCACGCACGATGAAGTGATCACGCTGTTCCACGAATTCGGCCACGGCCTGCACCACATGCTGACGCTGGTGGACGAGATCGGCGTGTCCGGCATCTCCGGCGTCGAGTGGGACGCGGTCGAACTGCCGTCGCAGTTCATGGAGAACTTCTGCTGGGAATGGGAAGTGCTGGAGCACATGACGGCCCACGCGCAGACGGGCGAACCGCTGCCGCGCGCGCTGTACGACAAGATGCTGGCGGCCAAGAACTTCCAGTCCGGCCTGCAAACGCTGCGGCAGGTGGAATTCTCGCTGCTCGACATGCACTTGCACTACGACTACGACCCGAACGGCACGCAAACCGTGCAGCAAGTGATCGACGACGTGCGGCGCCAGTTCGCCGTCATCATCCCGCCCGCCTTCAACCGTTTCCAGAATGCCTTCGGCCACATCTTCGCCGGCGGTTACGCGGCCGGCTACTACAGCTACAAGTGGGCCGAGGTGCTGTCGGCCGACGCCTACGCCGCCTTCGAAGAAGCCAAGGCGCTGGGCGGCGCCGACCTGACCTCGGAAACGGGCAAGCGCTTCCAGCAGGAGATCCTGGCCGTGGGCGGTTCGCGCCCGGCACTGGAATCGTTCACGGCCTTCCGTGGCCGCGAACCCAGCATCGACGCGCTGCTGCGCCACAGCGGCATGGCGGCCTGACCCTCCGACACCAACCGGGAGCGCACCATGAGCAACGTACTGGCCAAGCCGGCCACCCCGCTGGCCTCCGGACTGGCCGCGCCGCTGGCCGGCGCGCTGGCCCTGTCCTTGCTGCTCGCGGCCGGCCCGGCCGCCGCGCAGATGTACAAATGGGTGGACAGCAAGGGCGTCACCCACTACAGCGACGCCCCGCCGCCGCCCGAGGCAGCGGCCAAGACCAAAGTCGAGATCAAGTCGTTCGCAACCGGCCCGCAAGCGGACCTGCCGCCGCAACTGGCCGAGGCGGCGCGCAACCGCCCCGTCACCTTGTACAGCACCAGTCCGTGCGAGATCTGCGACCAGGCCCGCGCCATGCTGCGGGCGCGCGGCATTCCCTACAAGGAAAAGACCGTCAACACGCCGGAAGACCGCGCCGCCTTGAACCAGGCCGGCGGCAAGGGCCAGTTGCCCCTGTTGCTGGTGGGCCGCACCCGGCAGGTCGGCTTTGAACAGAACAGCTGGGACGTGTTGCTCAGCGATGCAGGCTACCCCACGGAAAACATGCTGCCGCCCGATTTCCGGCAGGCCGCGCCCACGCCGGCCGCCCCGCCGCCTGTGCCCAGCGCCGCGGAACAGGCCGCCGCCGCGGCCAAGGCGACCGCCGACGAGGCAGCAAGGCTGAAGAAATTGCCGCCGCTCAATGCAACGCCCGATTTTCAGTTTTAGCATGGCGGCTATACAATCCTGTTCCGGCTTCCCACCCATCCGACTATGACCCGCATCGACTTCCACACCAATGTGCCCGACAAGCTGGCCTACGCCTGCCGGCTGGCCCGCAAGGCTTACGCGGCCGGCAACCGCATCGTGCTGATGACGGACGATGCGGCGCAGCTGGCCGAACTTGATGGCATGATGTGGACGTTTTCGGCCACCGACTTCCTGCCGCACGTGCCCGCCGGCGATGCGCTGGCGTCCGCCACGCCCATCATCCTGGCCGACAACGACGGCGCCGCGCTGCCCCACCACGACTTGCTGGTGAATCTGTCGCGCCGCATTCCGTCCGTGGTGGACAGCTTCCAGCGCGTAATCGAAGTCGTGTCCGCCGAGGAAGACGACGCGGCCGCCGGCCGCCAGCGCTACGTCGCCTACAAGCGTCAAAACCATCCCCTCACCCACTTCGTCGCCAACAAGTCATGACTCCAGCCCAACCGTTTGACGCCAGCATCCCCGTCCTGACCGAAGTGTTGCGCGACGATCCGGCGCCGGCCGCCGACGGCGCCGCGCTGGCGCACGCTGACCACGGCGCCCGGCTCGAAGCACAGGCGCTGGCCGGCTGGAGCGAGCACGAATGGGAGGTGCTGGAACGCCGGCTCGCCACCCGCATCGTGCAGCAGCTGCAAAGCCGGGTCGACTTCGTGCTGGAGCAGCGCATCAAGGACAGCATGGCGGAAGTGCTGAGCCACGCGCTGCGCGACCTGACCGCCGAGATCCGTGGCGGCTTGCAGGACACGATCGAAAAAATCGTGGCCCGCGCCGTGAGCCAGGAACTGACCCACCTGCAAGCCCGCAAATAATCGCGCCGTGGCAAATCATCCTTTGCTAACGCGATAATTTGTTGTACCTTTTGCCCTTGTACAAATTTCCGACCGGCCTCACCGTGGCGCCGCCGTGACCTATTCATTGGAGAATGTTTATGCTGTTCAAGACTAAGTTCATTCCACTCGCCATTGCCCTCGCATTCGCAGGCAGCGCCGGCGCGCAAGAAGTGGTCAAGATCGGCCACGTGGGCCCCGTGTCGGGCGCCTCCGCCCACCTGGGCAAGGACAACGAGCAAGCGGCCAAGATGGCGATCGACGACCTGAACGCCAAGGGTGTGAAGATCAACGGCAAGGCCGTCAAATGGGTGCTGGTGCCGGAAGACGACGGCGCCGATCCGAAACAGGGCACGGCCGTGGCGCAGAAGCTGGTCGACGCCAAGGTCAACGGCGTGATCGGCCACCTGAACTCGGGCACCACCGTGCCCGCCTCCAAGATCTACTTCGACGCCGGCATCCCGCAGATTTCGCCGGCCGCCACCACGCCGCAGTACACCAAGCAGAACTTCAACACGGCGTTCCGCGTGGTCGCCAACGACAACAAGCTGGGCGGCACGCTGGGCGCCTACGCGGTGCAGAAGCTGAACGCCAAGAAGATCGCCATCATCGACGACCGCACGGCCTACGGCCAGGGCGTGGCCGAGGAATTCGTCAAGGGCGCCAAGAAAGCGCTGCCCGGCGTGCAAATCGTCGGCAAGGAATTCACCAACGCCAACGCCACCGACTTCAACGCCATCCTGACCAGCATCAAGGCCAAGAACCCGGACCTGGTGTTCTTCGGCGGCATGGATTCGGTGGGCGGCCCCATGCTGCGCCAGATGAAGGCGCTGGGCATCAAGGCCAAGTTCATGGCCGGCGACGGCGTGTGCACGGAAGCGCTGCCGCGCCTGGCTGGCGACGGCATCGGCGAAGGCCAGGTCACCTGCGCCGAAGCGGGCGGCGTGACGGCCGACCAGCAGAAAGGCATGGACGACTTCCGCGCCCGCTACAAGCAGAAGTTCAACATGGACGTGCAGCTGTACGCCCCGTACGTGTACGACGCCGTGATGACCATGGCCACCGCGATGCAGGACGCCAAGTCGGCCGAGCCGGCCAAATACCTGCCCTACCTGGCCAAGGTCAAGTACCAGGGCGTGACGGGCCTGATCACCTTCGATCCGCATGGCGACATCAAGGACGGCGCGCTGACCCTGTTCACCTACAAGGGCGGCAAGAAGACCAAGATGGAAGTGGTCAAGTAAAGATCAGGTAAAGATAAAGTAAGTAAGCACTCACGGCCGGGCCATGCGCCCGGCGCCGCTTGCGGCAGGGACAAAAAAAACGCGCCGTCACCGGCGCGTTCGTTTTTGGATCCGGGCAGATTATTTCTGCGCCAGCACCCACTTCACCAGGGTGTGGGCTTCCGCCTCGGTCACCTGTGGATTGGCTGGCATCGGGATCGCGCCCCAGGTGCCCGAACCGCCCTTCATGACTTTCTGTACCAGCTTGGCTTCAGCATCCTTCTGGCCTGCGTATTTCGCGGCCACATCCTTGTAAGCCGGGCCCACCAGCTTGGTGCTCACTGCGTGGCAAGCCAGGCAGTTTTTCGACTTGGCCAAATCCAAACCTGCATCCGCCATCGCAGCTTGCGAAGCGAAAGCCGACACAACCATACCAACCATCATCAAAGTGCGTTTCATCTTTATCTCCATAGTAAAACCAGCGGCAATTCTACCGTGTTTTGCGCCAGCGCACGGCAGCGAACGAGAATACAACGCAGTCCGATCCACAGTCGTTGACGCGCACGTGAAAATTGCTCCACGTTAAGGCCGTTTCTTTGTAAGATGGCACAATACGAGGAGTTACCATGCCATTGATATTGCTGATCGTCGCCCTGGTCGGGCTGCGTTATTTCGAAGTCTGGCGATTCGCCCAGTTGTCCTGGTGGTGGATTGTCGGCGTGATGGCGTTCGCCTTCATCTGGTTCGAATTCCTGGAACCGATGCTGGGCCTGGACAAGCGCAAGGCCCACAACGTGGACGAACAGCGCCGCAAGGACCGCGTCAAGCAAAGCTTCGACAAGAAAAAGAAGTAATGGCACCGGCCCCTGGCCGGCCGCCACGCGCCCAGGCACCATCCTTGGACTGGCATGGCTGGCGCGGTATGATCCATCCTTGTATGACACGCCAGCTTGCAACTTTAGTTCGTTAGTGTATCAACCGCGCCCTTGCCCTGTCCCCGCATCGGTGTGCATCTGAACGTTCCTCCTGCCGCCACCCAAGCGGCGCGCACGTTCACCCCGCCTGAATCCAGACTGCATCCTGCCGGAAGCGCGCGCCGGATTGGCCGTTCAGGCAACCATACAAAAAAAACCATTTCCGGGGAAATCACCATGAATCGTTTCAACATCTCGACGCGCCTGTTTATCCTCATTGGCCTGATCGCCACATTGCTGATCACCGTAGGCCTGCTGGGACTCAATGGCATGAGCCACGCAAACACCGGCCTGAAGACCGTCTACGAAGACCGGGTCATCCCCATGGGACAGCTGATGGACGTGCAGCGCCTGATCCTGCGCAACCGTCTCGACATGAGCAACACCGTCGCCCTGTCCTCGCCGGAGACGACCAAGGCCAACCTGGAGGATATGGAACGCAACGTCGAAGGGATCAACAAGACCTGGCTCGCCTACATGGGCACCGTGCTGACGGCGCAGGAGGCGGGCATCGCGAAGGCGTTCCAGGACGCGCGCGCACGCTACCTGGAAGTGGTGATCAAGCCCGCCATGGCGGCGATGCGGGCCAACGACCTCAATGCGCTGCGCGCCATCGTGGTGGAGAAGGATGCCGCGACCTATGCCGCCATCCGCAACAACATCGTCGCCCTGTCAGATCTACAACTGGCCGAAGCCAAGCACGAGTACGACGCGGCCCAGGACCGCTACAGCACGGTACGCATGGTATCGCTGGCGGCCATGGTGCTGGGCCTGGGCTTCGCCGCCCTGTTCGGCTGGGCCATCGTGCGCGGCATTACCCGTTCGCTGGCGATGGCCATGCGCACCACGCATGCCGTCGCGGGCGGCGACCTGACCACCCACATCGAGCTGGACGGCAAAGATGAAATCGCCACGCTGCTGCAAGCGCTGGCCGTCATGCAGGGCAACCTGATCAAGGTGGTGGGCGCGGTGCGCGACGGCAGCGTGTCGGTGGCGTCGGCCAGCACCCAGATCGCCCAGGGCAATATGGACTTGAGCGGACGCACGGAATCGCAGGCCAGCGCGCTGGAGCAGACGGCGGCCAGCATGGAGGAGCTCAGCTCCACCGTCAAACAGAATGCCGACAACGCGCGCCAGGCCAATGTGCTGGCCCAGACCGCCTCGGGCGTCGCGGTCCAGGGCGGCCAGGTGGTGTCGCAGGTGGTGGACACCATGAAGGGCATCAGCGAAGCGAGCCGGAAGATTTCGGACATTATCGGCGTGATCGATGGCATCGCGTTCCAGACCAACATCCTGGCCCTGAACGCGGCGGTGGAAGCAGCCCGCGCCGGTGAACAGGGGCGCGGCTTCGCCGTCGTGGCCACGGAAGTGCGCAGCCTGGCCGGACGCAGCGCGGAGGCGGCCAAAGAAATCAAACAGCTGATCGGCGCCAGCGTGGAGCAGGTCGAGCAAGGCAGCAGCCTGGTCGACCAGGCCGGGCAGACCATGGACGAAGTGGTGAACGCGATCCAGCGGGTGACGGACATCATGGCCGAGATCAGCTCGGCCAGCCTGGAACAGAGCGCCGGCGTCACCCAGGTGGGCGAGGCCGTCACGCAGATGGATGAAAACACGCAGCAGAACGCTGCGCTGGTGGAGGAAATGGCGGCGGCCGCATCGGCCCTGAATGGCCAGGCGACGGAGCTGGTGCAGGCGGTGGCCGTGTTCCAGCTGCATCCGTCCGGCGGCGCGGCGCGCCCGGCGCCGGTGGACAGGCTGCACGTGGTGCCGGCGCAAGTGCCGGCACCAGCACCTGCGCCCGCGCCCGCGCGAGCGGCCGCCGCGCCGGCCAAGGCAAGCGCTCCGGCCACGTCCCGCCTGCGCGGCGCCAGTTCAGCGACGCCGGCTTCCGCCATGGAGGAGTGGGAGGAGTTCTAACTCGCCGCGGTCTGACAATACCAGGGACGTAAAAAAATGGGGGAGGTGGCACACTGCGCCAGCGCAGCGTGCCACCTCCCCCATGCTGATGCGCAGCGGTTTAGCGCTTGAGCTGCGACAGGTCGCGCACGGCGCCGCGGTCGGCCGAGGTGGTCAGCGCGGCGTAGGCCTGCAGCGCTTGCGAGACATAGCGGTCGCGGTTGACCGGCTGCCAGGCCTGGTCGCCCTTGGCTTCCATGGCGGCGCGGCGCGCGGCCAGGTCGGCGTCGCTGATGCGCAGGCTGATCTTGCGGTTCGGGATGTCGATATCGATCATGTCGCCCTCCTCCACCAGGCCGATGGCGCCGCCTTCAGCCGCTTCCGGCGAAGCGTGGCCGATCACCAGGCCCGACGAACCGCCCGAGAAACGGCCGTCCGTCAGCAGCGCGCAGGCCTTGCCCAGTCCCTTGGACTTGATGTACGAGGTCGGGTACAGCATCTCCTGCATGCCGGGGCCGCCCTTCGGACCTTCGTAGCGGATGATGACGACATCGCCTTCATGCACGGTGTCGCCCAGGATGCCTTCCACGGCCGCGTCCTGGCTTTCGAACACGCGCGCCTTGCCGCTGAATTTCAGAATGCTTTCGTCCACGCCGGCCGTCTTCACGATGCAGCCGTTTTCCGCCAGGTTACCGTACAACACGGCCAGGCCGCCGTCCTGCGAGTAGGCGTGCGCCTTGTCGCGGATGCAGCCGGTGGTGCGGTCGGTGTCCAGCGACGCATAACGCTCACTTTGCGAGAACGCCACCTGGGTCGGCACGCCGCCGGGCGCGGCGCGGAACAGCTGCTGCACGGCCGGGTCGTCGCTGACCTTGATGTCGTTGCGCGCGATCGAGTCGCCCATGGTCGGCGCGTGGATGGTCGGCAGCGATGTGTCGAGCAGGCCGGCGCGGGCCAGCTCGCCGAGGATGGCGACGATGCCGCCGGCGCGGTGCACGTCTTCGATGTGGAACTTGTCTGTCATCGGCGCCACCTTGCACAGGCAGGGCACTTTGCGCGAGATGCGGTCGATGTCGGCCATGTCAAAGGCCACACCCGCTTCGTGCGCGGCGGCCAGCAGGTGCAGCACGGTGTTGGTCGAGCCGCCCATGGAGACGTCCAGCGCCATGGCGTTTTCGAACGCGGCCTTGGTGGCGATGGAGCGCGGCAGCACCGAGGCGTCATCCTGCTCGTAGTAACGCTTGGCCAGTTCCACGATCAGGCGGCCGGCGCGCAGGAACAGTTCCTTGCGGTCGCCGTGGGTGGCGACGATGGTGCCGTTGCCGGGCAGGGACAGGCCCAGCGCCTCGGTCAGGCAGTTCATCGAGTTGGCCGTGAACATGCCGGAGCACGAGCCGCAGGTCGGGCAGGCGGAACGTTCAATCTCGGCCACGTCGGCGTCGCTGACGGTGTTGTCGCCGGCCTTGATCATGGCGTCCACCAGGTCCAGCTTGATGACTTTCTGCGAACCGTCCACCACCTTCAGCACCTTGCCCGCTTCCATCGGGCCGCCCGAGACGAACACCACGGGGATGTTCAGGCGCATGGCGGCCATCAGCATGCCGGGGGTGATCTTGTCGCAGTTGGAGATGCACACCATGGCGTCGGCGCAGTGGGCGTTGACCATGTATTCGACCGAGTCGGCGATCAGGTCGCGCGAGGGCAGCGAGTACAGCATGCCGCCGTGGCCCATGGCGATGCCGTCGTCCACGGCGATGGTGTTGAATTCCTTGGCCACGCCGCCGGCCGCTTCGATCTCGCGCGCCACCAGCTGGCCCAGGTCCTTCAGGTGCACGTGGCCGGGCACGAACTGGGTGAACGAGTTGACGACGGCCACGATCGGCTTGTCGAAATCGGCATCCTTCATGCCGGTGGCGCGCCACAGGGCGCGCGCGCCTGCCATGTTGCGTCCGTGGGTGGTGGTGCGTGAGCGGTATTGCGGCATGATGTCGGTCTCCAGAGTGAAAAGCTAAGGGCTATCTAAGCCCAGCGTAATAACATAGGTTGCCTTGCGCCGGGTGGCCTGTCAAATATATGATTTGCCTGTCTGTGAGTCGCAAAACATATCGAAACTTTCAAAACGCATAGAAACCCATATCAATGAACCTGGAATTGCGGCAATTGCGCTATTTCGTCACCGTGGCCGAGGAACTGCACTTCGGCAAGGCGGCGCTGCGCCTGCACATGACCCAGCCGCCGCTGTCGCAGACCATCCAGGCGCTGGAGGAATTGCTGGGCGCGCCCCTGTTCGAGCGCAACCGGCGCGGCGTGACGCTGACGGCGGCCGGCGCCGCCCTGCTGCCCGAGGCGCGCCGCATGCTGGCCCAGGCCCAGGAGCTGCCGCAACTGGTGCAGCGCGCCGCCGCCGGCGAGGTGGGGCGGCTGTCCCTGGCCTTCGTGTCGTCGGCCGACTACAGCGTGCTGCCGCCGTTCCTGCGCGCCTACCGCGCCGCTTATCCGCAGGTGCAGATCAACCTGCAGGAGGCGACCTCCGACCTGCAACTGGACGACCTGCTGCACGCGCGCATCGACGCCGGCCTGCTGATCCCCCCCCTGCCCGACAAGAGCCGGGCCGAACTCGATTACCTGCCAGTGCTGAACGAGCCGCTGATCCTGGCCGCGCCGGCCGGGCTGGACGCGCTCAAAACGCCGGGCCCGGTGGCGCTGGCCGATTTGCCGCCGCTGCCGCTGATCATCTTCCCGCGCGCCATCGCGCCCGCGCTGTACGACGCCGTGCTGGCCGTGTTCGGCGCAGCCGGCATCACGCCGGAGATCGGCCAGCAGGCGATCCAGATGCAGACCATTGTCAGCCTGGTCTCGGCCGGCATGGGCCTGGCGCTGGTGCCGCAATCGGTGTCTAACCTGATGCGGCCCGGGGTAGAATACCGCTCGCTGCGCGACCCCACGCCGCTGGTCGAAACGGGACTGGCCTGGCGCCGCGACCACGTGACGCCCGTGCTGCAAGGCTTTTTGGATTTACTACGAAAGAACACACCATGCTGATACACCCTATGCCCGATCCGGTCGCCGTACACCTGGGGCCGATCGCCGTCCACTGGTATGGCCTGATGTACGTGCTGGCGTTCGCCATGTTCATCGGCCTGGGCCGGGTGCGCATCAAGCAGCCGCACATCGCCGCGCTGGGCTGGAAGAACCAGGACCTGGACGACATGCTGTTCTACGGCATGCTCGGCGTGGTGCTGGGCGGGCGCCTCGGTGAAGTGCTGTTCTACCGGCCCGCCTTCTTCTTCGCCAACCCGATCGAGATCGTCGAGGTGTGGCACGGCGGCATGTCGTTCCACGGCGGCTTCCTGGGCGTGATGGTGGCCATGTGGCTGTGGTCGCGCAAGGCCGGGCGCAACCTGATGGACGTGTACGACTTCATCGCGCCGATGGTACCGCTCGGTTACGCGGCCGGCCGCCTGGGCAACTTCATCAACGCCGAACTGCCGGGCCGCGTGGTCAGCGACCCGTCGCTGCCGTGGGCCATGCTGTGGCCGGACACCAGCTACCCGCTGCTGCCCAACCCCGTATTCCTGCAAGGCTTGCGCCACCCGTCGCCGCTGTACCAGATGCTGATCGACGGTATCCTCGTGTTCGCGATCCTGTGGCTGTACGCGCGCAAGCCGCGGCCACGGCTGGCCGTGGGCGCCATGTACACGCTGCTGTATGGCTGCGCGCGCTTCTTCACGGAGTATTTCCGCACGCCGGACTGGGAAGTGAACTGGGGCGGCATCCCCATCACCTCGGGCCAGATGCTGTCGCTGCCGATGATCATCGGCGCGCTGGTGATCCTGGCGTGGTCCTACAAGCGCAACGTGGTGATGGGCGTGCCGCCCGCTACCAAACCGGCCTGACGGTTTAACGCACCCTGGTCAGCGCACAGCCTTCCACAGCATGTAAGCAGCCAGGCAATACAGCACCACCGCGAACATCTTCTTGAGCGACTGCACCGGCAAGCGGTGCGCCGTGCGCGCACCCAGCGGCGCCAGCATCACGCTGGCCGTGGCGATCACGGCCAGTGCGGGCAGGTAGACGAAGCCCAGCGAATACTGCGGCAAGCCCGTCACGTTCCAGCCGAAATACACATTCGACAGCGTGCCCGCCAGCGCGATGGGGAAGCCCAGCGCGGCGCTGGTGGCCACGGCGTTGTGGATCTTCACGTTACACCAGCTCATGAACGGCACGGAGATGAAGCCGCCGCCCGCGCCCAGCAGGCCGGCCAGCACGCCGATCACGCCACCGGCCGCGAACATGCCCGCGCTGCCAGGCAGCTCGCGGCCGGCGGCCGGTTTGCGGTTCAACAGCATCTGTGTGGCCGAGAACGAAATGAAGACGGCGAACACCAGCGCCAGCGTGGGCGCCGGCAACTGCTTGCCTATCCACGGCCCCACCCATGAGCCGACCAGGATGCCCGGCGCCAGCAGCGCCACGATGGGCCAGCGCACGGCCCCGTGCAAGTGATGCGCGCGCACCGACGATAACGAGGTAAACAGTATGGTTCCTAACGAGGTGGCGATCGCCATGTGCACGATCACCTCGGGCGGGAAGCCCTTGGCGCTGAAGATCATGGTGATGAACGGCACCAGGATCATGCCACCACCGATGCCCAGCAGGCCCGCGCAAAAACCGCCAAAGGCGCCCATGGCCAGCAAGGCCGCGATCAAGGTCCAATCCATCAGGCGTCCTTTTCCAGCAGCTTGACGATGGTGTTCCACTGGCCCTTGGTGACGGGCGTGATCGACAGGCGGCTGCCCTTCTGCAGCAGCACCATGTCCTCCAGCGCGGCAATGGTGCGCAGTTCGGCCAGCGGCAGCAAACGCGTTTTCTTCGTCGCGCGCACGTCGATGGAAATCCAGCGCGGCTGCTCCGGCGTGGCCTTGGGGTCGTGGTATTTGCTGTGCGCGTCGAACTGGGTGGCGTCCGGATACGGCGTGCCCACCACTTCGGCCAGGCCGGCGATGCCGGGCTGCGGGCAGCTCGAATGGTAGAACAGCACGCCGTCGCCGGGACGCATGGCGTCGCGCATGAAATTGCGCGCCTGGTAGTTGCGCACGCCGAACCACGCCACCGTCTGCGCGGGCGCGGCCAGCACGTCGTCGAAACTGACTTCGTCCGGTTCGGATTTCATCAACCAGTATTGCATGGGGCACCGCCTCTCAAAACGTACGGACGTAAAAAAGCGGCTGCGCACTCATCATGCTGGCAACCGCTTTTTTTGGAATTCAAGCCCCGCCTGTGCCGTTATGCCGGCATCCCGAACCTGATGGTTCAAGGTGGTCACAGTTAGTTCAATTTCGGGTTCGTCGGACTAGCGACGCTCACGCCCACCAAACAAATTCCCGCAACCGATGCACATAAATGGTTCAAGGAATATATGGCAATCGCGAACACCGCAGGGGTGACACGGAGTTTACTCTTTAAGCCCGTTTTGGGGAAGCCGTTTCTCGAACTAAAAGCGTACTAAAACAGAGTTTCTTGTGGCGTCAGCGCGTTATCGAGCACCTGGTTCATGGCCGCGATCTTCTGCTGCACTTCCAGTATAGACAAGTCCGACAACGGTCCCTGTGGCGCTTTCACCGACAGGAATTCCGCCGCCACGCCCAGCGCCGCCATCACGGCGATGCGGTCGTTGCCCTTGACTTTGCCCGCGTCGCGGATGGCGCACATCTTCTTGTCGAGGAAGGCTGCCGCCTCGCGCAGCGCACGCTCCTCGTCCGCCTTGCACATCAGGCGGTAGGGCTGGCCCATGATGGTGACATCGAGCTGCTTCATTGATTGTGCTCCTGGTCAGGCATGGCGCCATCGGCGGCCGCATCCGCATCCGCATCCACTTCGCCGTCGAGCGCGGGGATCTGTTCGAGCAGGGCCGAGACGCGGCTGTGCGCTTCGCTCAGGCGCTTCTGGTAACCGATGTTTTCCACCACCAAAGCGGCGTTGGCTTGACGCAACTGGGCGTTCTCGCGGCGCAAGGCCGCGGTCATTTCGGCCAACTGGTCGATTTTGTCGGAAAGTTCTTGGAATTCTGAAATCATCCCGTCACTATAGGATGGCTTGCGAACGCGCGTCAACCGCTACGCGGCAGAGAACGCGCATATTTTTGAGGCAAGACAGGAATGGGACAGGCGTGGGCAAATGGCGCTCCCTGTCCTCTGCTGCCGAACCGGTATCAAGTCGCAATGGCGGCCTGCGCGCGCTTGCGCCAGGCGCCCGGACCGACGCCATAGTGGCGCTTGAAGGCCCGATTGAAAGCGGCCTCGGATTGGTAGCCCACCGTTTCAGCGATGCCGCCGGTCGCCTGTTCGCCCTGGTCCAGCAGACGCGCCGCCTGCGCCATGCGCAACTGGGCCAGCACGTCGGCCGGGGTGGCGCCAGCCGTCTGCCTGAACAGGCGCGCGAACGTGGCGCGCGACACATGGCACAGGGCCGCCAGTTGTTCCAGATCCCACGGCCGCCCAGGCTGCGCCAGCATGCCGTGCAGGGCCGCCTGCAGGCGGCGCTCGGCCAGCAGCGCGAACAGGCCGGGCACCGTCATCGCCTGGTCCATGCAGGCCCGGATCAACAACGCGAACAGGGCCGACGCCAGCTGACCGACGATCGCGCCCGAACCGGCGCGCGGCATTTCCGCCTCCGACTGCAGTATCGCCATCAGGCTGCGCAGGCTGCCCGCATCGGGCCGGTCGGCGGTGCGCACCACCAGCAGTGGCGGCAAGGCCGCCAGCAGGCCGCGGCCGCCGCCCGCTTCCGCATCGAAATGGAATTCACCGCACAGGATGTCGGCGGCGGGGCCGTCGCCACCGTTGCGCACCTCGCGCAGCAAATGCTCGCCCGGCAGCACGTGCAGCGGAGACGCCGCGCCCGCCTCCCCCAGCGACAGGCGGTGCGCGCCACCGTGCGGAAATACCACAATGTCGCCAGCCTGCAACGGCACGCCGTGCGCGGCAGCGCAATCCAGCGTCGCACTGCCGCGCACGATCAGGTGGTAAGGCGCGATGCCCGATCCGGCTGCCGGGTGGTCCAGCACCCACGGCGCGCCGAAATGGCAGCGCACGTCCAGGGCGGTACGCAGGGGATAGACGGCGAGCAGGCGGCTGAGGGCATCCATGGCAATGATGAGGACAGAGACGGTTGAGACGAATGAGCAAATTCTAGCGTATTTTGAGCATTAAAAATCTCAACCGTGCAGCCTACACTGCTTTCCATGGCATCGACATCGCATGCCAACTCTCTTAACCACTGAAAGGAATCACCATGGACCGTCTGTTCACCCAACCCGCCGCCAACGCCACCGGCGCCGCCGCCCAACTGTTTGCCGCCATCAAAGGCGCAATCGGCAAGGTGCCCAACGCCTATCTGGCGCTGGGCAACAACAGCCCGGTGGCGCTGGAGGCGGCCTTGAACCTCGACGGCGCGCTGCGCAAA
Organism: Rugamonas brunnea; assembly: GCF_014042345.1. Classification (GTDB taxonomy): domain Bacteria; phylum Pseudomonadota; class Gammaproteobacteria; order Burkholderiales; family Burkholderiaceae_D; genus Rugamonas; species Rugamonas brunnea. The sequence continues at coordinate 124,090 of NZ_JACEZT010000008.1, read as the reverse complement.
AGCGCCCTCAGCGCCAAAGAAGTCGAAGTGATCAAGCTGGCCGTCAGCCAGCAAGCGGGTTGCGACTATTGCGTGGCCGCGCACACGCTGATGGGCGGCAAAGCCGGCCTGAGCCCGGCGACCATGCGCGCCGTGCGCAGCGGCGATGCCAGCGGCGAAGCGCGGCTCGATGCGCTGGCGACTTTTGTCCATACCCTGGTCAGCACCAGCGGCACCGTGCCGGCAGCGGCGGTGGAAGCCGTCAAGGCGGCCGGCGTGACGGATGCGCAGATCGCCGACACCACGCTGGCGATCGCCGCCATCACGCTGACCAACCTGTTCAACCGCGTCAACAACACCACAGTCGACTTCCCCGCCGTCGCCTGACGCGCCCCGCTGTGACGCACACCCGGCCGCCGCCCCGCGCAGGCGGCCGGAAATTGGCCGGCGCCCGCCGAGGCCAACAGTTTGACAAGTATGTCTTGAAATAGCCCCATACCGTCCCTATAATTGGCACTCGTTAGCGAGGAGTGCTAACAACGATTTCCGCTGTTTCAGCGACTGAAGCAGCCTTTGTGATTCTTTTGGCAATAACCCATTGATAGGAGTTTTGTATGAACCTTCGCCCCTTGAACGATCGCGTCATCGTCAAACGCCTGGACCAGGAAACCAAAACGGCATCCGGCCTGATCATCCCTGATGCGGCTGCTGAAAAACCGGACCAAGGCGAAGTGCTGGCCGTCGGCAATGGCAAGATTCTCGATGACGGCAAAGTGCGTCCGCTGGACGTCAAAGTCGGCGACCGCGTCCTGTTCGGCAAATACGCCGGCCAGACCGTCAAGATCGACGGCCAGGAACTGATGGTCATGCGCGAAGAAGACATCATGGCGATCGTCACCAAGTAATTGGTCACCGCCTTAACAAATTCCACGAAATTCAGGAGAAAACAACATGGCAGCTAAAGAAGTAATCTTCGGCGACGCAGCGCGCGCCAAAATGGTCGAAGGCGTCAACGTCCTGGCCAACGCAGTCAAAGTCACCCTGGGCCCGAAAGGCCGCAACGTCGTGCTGGAGCGCTCGTTCGGCGCCCCTACCGTCACCAAGGACGGCGTGTCCGTTGCCAAAGAAGTCGAGCTGAAAGACAAGCTGCAGAACATGGGCGCGCAGATGGTCAAGGAAGTTGCTTCCAAGACGTCCGACAACGCCGGTGACGGCACCACCACCGCAACCGTGCTGGCCCAGGCGCTGGTGCGCGAAGGCATGAAGTACGTGGCCGCCGGCATGAACCCGATGGACCTGAAGCGCGGTATCGACAAGGCCGTCGCCGCCACCGTCGAGCAGATCGCCGCCATCGCCCGTCCTTGCACCACCTCCAAGGAAATCGCACAAGTCGGCTCGATCTCGGCCAACTCGGATTCCTCGATCGGCGAGCGCATCGCTGAAGCCATGGAAAAAGTCGGCAAGGAAGGCGTCATCACCGTGGAAGACGGCAAGTCGCTGAACGACGAGCTGGACATCGTGGAAGGTATGCAGTTCGACCGCGGCTACCTGTCGCCGTACTTCATCAACAACCAGGAAAAGCAAGTCGCCATCCTCGAGAACCCGTTCGTTCTGCTGTGCGACAAGAAGATCTCCAACATCCGCGACCTGCTGCCGGTACTGGAGCAAGTGGCCAAGGCTGGCCGTCCGCTGCTGATCATCGCTGAAGACATCGAAGGCGAAGCGCTGGCGACCCTGGTGGTCAACAACATCCGCGGCATCCTGAAGACCTGCGCCGTGAAGGCTCCTGGCTTCGGCGACCGTCGTAAAGCCATGCTGGAAGACATCGCCATCCTGACCGGCGGCCAGGTGGTGGCGGAAGAAGTCGGCCTGACCCTGGAAAAAGTAACCCTGGGCGAACTGGGCCAGGCCAAACGCATCGAAGTGGGCAAGGAAAACACCATCGTCATCGACGGCGCTGGCGAAGCCTCGTCGATCGAAGGCCGCGTCAAGCAGATCCGCGTGCAGATCGAAGAAGCGACCTCGGACTACGACCGTGAGAAACTGCAAGAGCGCGTGGCCAAGCTGGCCGGCGGCGTTGCCGTGATCAAGGTTGGCGCTGCCACCGAAGTCGAAATGAAAGAGAAGAAAGCCCGCGTGGAAGACGCCCTGCACGCTACCCGCGCTGCCGTGGAAGAAGGCATTGTGCCAGGCGGCGGCGTAGCCCTGCTGCGTGCCCGCTCGGCCCTGAACGTGAAAGGCGACAACGCTGACCAGGAAGCCGGCATCAAGATCGTGCTGCGCGCCATGGAAGAGCCACTGCGCATGATCGTTCAGAACGCCGGCGAAGAAGCTTCGGTGGTCGTGGCCGCCGTGCTGGCTGGCAAAGGCAACTACGGCTACAACGCTGCCAACGGCACCTACGGCGACATGGTCGAAATGGGCGTGCTGGACCCAGCCAAGGTGACTCGCTCGGCACTGCAGAACGCCGCGTCGATCGCCGGCCTGATGCTGACCACCGATTGCATGGTTGCTGAGATCGTCGAAGACAAGCCAGCCGGCGGCATGGGTGGCATGGGCGGTATGGGCGGCATGGGCGGCATGGACGGCATGATGTAATCGCCGGCTCCCGGCCTGCCGGGAGCACCGCAGCCCGCTGCGCACAAGGCCAGCTTCTCCGGAAGCTGGCCTTTTCTTTTGCGCGACCACAAAAGCAGTGCGCCGCCGCGCCCGTATAGTGGACGCCTGCGGCCGACGCGTGCCGCGCGGAGGGAACATGGAACACATGCACGCGGCGCGGCCCACCGTCGCCTGCCGCCACAAGCAGCGAGCGTTCGAGGAACAGGCGCGCAAACTGGGCCTGCGCCCGCGCGACCCGTGGGTGGGCGGTTACGTCGATTACGAATGGGACCATCTGCGTCTGGTGCTCGACCATCTGCCGTTGCGGCTGGAAGGCTTGCCGGTGCTGGAGTTTGGCTGCAACGTGGGCGCTTCGGCCATCCTGTTCGCCTACCTGGGCGCGCGCGTGTGCGCCACCGACATCGACGCCGGCTGGGTCACGCTGGCGCGCCTGAACGCGGCGCGCCACGGCATGGACAGCATCGACTTCATCCACACCCCCGATTCCGGCCAGCTGCCGTTCGCGGATGGCCAGTTCCAGCTCATCGCCTGCAACAGCGTGCTCGAATACGTGGCCGCCGGCGAGCAAGGCGCCGTGCAGCGCGAACTGGACCGCGTGCTGGCGCCCGGCGGCGCGATCCTGCTCACCGGCACCAGCAACCGCCTGTGGCCGCGTGAGGCGCACACGGGCCGCTGGCTGATCAACTACCTGCCGCGCGCGTGCGACCGGCTGTGGGGCAAGCCGCTGCAACGCGGCGTATGGCCGTGGACAGCGCGCCATGGCTTCGGCCCCCACTACCGCAACCTGGATACGGCCAGCACCGCCAACTACTTCGCCCGCTCGCGCCGCGCCATGGGCACCCCGCCCCGCCTGCTGGCGCCGCTGCTATGGACGGCGGCCGCGCTGGGCGTGGGTCCGGGCTTGCTGGCGCAGCACATTTCCTGCCTGCTGCAGAAACAGCCGTCGGCCTGAGGACGCCGCATTGCCCACGGCCGGGCTTTGCATTAGTATGGCCGCTTTCCACCGACATGCGTCCCGCTTCCCCTCCATGGCATCGCCCGCACCCCATCCCCGCCGTACCGTCATCGTCGCCGCCCTCGTGGGCGCGCTGGCGGGAGGCATAGGCACCACCTATGCCGTGTTTTCGGCCACGGCGGGCACGCCATCGGCAAGCACGACGCCAGCCTCGGCCTCCGCGCTGGCGCCCGCCGCCGCCAGCGCGGCGACGGCAACAGCATCATCCGCCGCATCCACCGCGCCCACCGCATCGCCCGCGCACGCCAGCCGCAGCAAGGAACAAGCCGCCGCTGCCCTGATGGCGCTGCCGGAACTGCAAGCCTGGTCGGCGCTGCTGGAAAAACAATCGGGCGGCAAGGCGCATGGCGCCCTGATCGAATATGACGCGGCGCTGCGCACGGTGCGCGGCAAGACCTATTGGCAATTCAGCTTCGTGGAAAACAGCGAGGAGGCGGCGCTGCGCTGGGAGAGCTTCCTGCTCTCGACCAGCGACGATGAAATCCTGGTGGAAGACCTGGCGTCCGACGAGCTGCTCAGCCTCGAACGCTGGCGCAAGGAAAAGCAGCCCGGCAAGCGCACCAGCATCGACGGCTGATGCGCACCGGGGCCATGCAGCCGCTCACGCGGCTGTGCAAACAGTCATTTACGCGGCGGAGCGCGCCCGCGCCGGGCTGGCGCCACTCACCTGCCCCACCCACGTCACCGTCAGCACCGTGATGCCGGCGGCAAGCCAACCGTTGATGCCATAGCCGGCGATATGGCCGGCGCTGTCCGTCTGCAAGGTCAGCCCGCCCAGCAAGGCGCCCATGCCGCTGCCCAGTTGTTGCAAGGCCGAATTGACGCTAAGGAAAGCGCCTCGGTTGGCCGGTTCCGGGATGGTCGTCATCAAGGCTTGCAGCGGAATATTGCGGCCCGACACGGACAACATGAAGAACGGGAAGAACGCCATCACGGCCAGCAGCGGCAGCTGCGGCATGTGCGTCATGAACAGGAAGCACAGCGCGGAGAACAGGGCCACGTAGCGGTACACCTGCGGCTTGCCGGCCCGGTCCGACCACACCCCGATCAGGCGCGCCGTGAACAGCGTGACGCAGCCGCCCGCCAGGTAGACGTAGGTAATCTGCGCCGGCTCGATGCCGAGGTTCCCGACCAGCATGGGCGAGATGAACGGAATGATCAGCATGCCCGCCATCATGTTCAGCACGGACAGCAGGAAGGCCCGCAGATGGCGCGGCACGCGGAACAAGCTCAGCAGGTTGGGCAACACTTCGGACAGCGGCGCCTTCTGGCCCAGGTGCCCGCGCAGTGTCGGCAGCACGCTCCAGCCGGCCAGCCACACCAGCAGCGACAGCAGCACCAGCAGATAGAACGGCGAGGCCCAGCCGAAATGGGCGGCCAGCATGATCCCGGTCGGCACGCCGGCCACGGCCGCCATGCTGAACGAGGTCATCACGATACCCATGGCGGCGCCGCGCCGCTGGGCCGGGATCAGGTCGCCGATGATGGCCTGGCCGATGGCGCCCAGCACCCCGCCCGTGAGGCCGGCGAACGCGCGCGACCACACCAGCGTGGCGAAGTCCGGCGCCAGCGCGCAGGCCAGGTTGGACAGCGTGAACAGCAGGAATACCGTCAACAGCAGGCGCTTGCGGTCGAAGCGGTCGATATAGGTGGCCGCCAGCAGGCCGGACAGCCCGGCGCACCACGCGTAAGCCGACACGGCGCCCGACACGGCCGCCGGCGAAATGGAGAAGGCCCGCATCAACTGGGGTGCCAGCGGCATCATGACCATGTAGTCCATGATGACGGTGAATTGCGTGAGGGCGAGCAGCCACAGCACGTTGCGCTCGCGCGCGGGAGTCAGGAGGGTTGTCACTTGTTATTGTCCTTGGAATGTGAGGGGACGCCGGGGTCAGTCCAGCGCCTCGATGTCGGTGATGGCGCGGCGCAGGATGGCACGCACCTGCTCCAGCCGCGCCGGGTCCGGCTGGCCGTCGCGCGCGCGGCGGTGCACCAGGTCGCGTAATGCATGCATGAGGTTGCGCACGTCGCCGCGCGCGTCGCATGGTTCGCCCATGCGGGCCAGGATGGCGTCCACGAACTGCCGGTTCTCGGCCAGGAAAGCCTCGCCTTCGGGCGTGATGGTGTGCAGCTTCTTGTTGCCGTCGGCCGTGGCCGACACGTGGCCCATGTCGAGCAGCATGGACAGCAGCGGATAGATGGCGCCGGGGCTGGGCGTATAGCCGCCGCCGGAGCGCTGTTCGAGCTCCTTGATGATCTCGTAGCCATGGCGCGGCTTTTCCGCGATCAGTTGCAGCACCACATAGCGCATGGCGCCCGCATCGAACATCTTCGGCCCGCGCCCGTGGCCGCGCCCGCCGCCGTGGTGGCCATGCATAAGCGAGTGGAAACGATGGGCGCCGTGCAGGAATCGGAACATGGGAAACTCCTTAAGATATATCGCAATAAGATATATCGTAAACGTATTCCGCCAGAGTTCAAGCACAAATTTGTAACAGCCAAAAAACAAACCGGGGCCGGCGCCAGCATGCATCCACGCGTTCGTGTATGCATGTTGGCGCCGGCCCCGGGTGCGGGCAGAAAGCGGCTGGGTTTAGCTGTCGAGGTGGGAGATCAGCAGGCGGCGCGTTTCCGATTCGATGCCCTCGCCTTTGCGCTCCAGCACCAGCTCGGCGTTCTGGGCGTCCAGCGAGATGCCGACCGACAGGATGTCGATCAGCAGCAGTTGCAGGATGCGCGAGATCATCGACAGGAAGGTCGTGCTGTCCTCGCTGTGGTCCACCGCCAGGCACACCGTGGCCTTCTTGGCCAGCGGCGAGTTGCTGGCCGTGATGGCGATGACGTCGGCGCCGGCCGCGCGGGCCGTGTCCACGGCGTCCAGCAGGTCGGGCAGCTTGCCCGAGTTCGAGATGGCGATCACCACGTCGCCCGGCTTCAGCAGGCCGGCCGCCAGCCCGAACAGGTGCGAGTCGCCATACGACGAAGTGGGAATACGGAAGCGGAAGAACTTGTGCTGGCCGTCCAGTGCCACCACGCGCGAATTGCCCATGGCGTAGAACTCGACCCGCTTGGCCTTGCTGATCAGGGCGATCGCGCGGTCCAGCGAGCGCACGTCGAGCTGGTCGCGGAATTTCAAAATGGCCGACACGGTGTTGTCGACCACCTTGGCGCTCAGGTCGTGCGTGCTGTCGCTGATGCGCACCTGGCTGTGGCGCACAGGAATGGCGCCGGTCAGGCTGCTGGCGAACTTGAGCTTGAAGTCGGCCAGGCCGAGGAAACCGAGCGAGCGGCAGAAGCGGATCACGGTCGGCTGGCTCACTTCGGCCAGGCGCGCGATGTCGGCGATCGGTTCATTCAGCACCAGGCGCGGCTGCTCCAGCACCAGGCTGGCCACGCGCTGCTCGGCCGGCGTCAGCTCGTGCTGCAAGTGCTGCACGCGCTCCATCAGCGTGTTGGCGCCGCTGCGCCCACGCAAGTGTTCGGACAAGATCGTCGCCACGCCATAGAACGCGGGGTTGGGCGTGGTGATCACGTAGGTCGGGATCTCCGACAGGTAGCTGGTGAAACGGCCCTTGGCTTCGAAGCGCGCGCGGAACGGCGAGGTCTTGAACCATTCACCGAGGCGCGGCACGATGCCGCCGCCGATGAACACGCCGCCGAACGCGCCCAGCGTCACGGCCAGGTTGGCGCTGGCGCCGCCCAGCATGGCGCAGAAGCATTCGAGCACTTCCAGGCACAGCGGGTCCTTGTCCGTCAGCGCGCCCGACATGATCTCCTGGTTGGTCAGGTCGCGCACCTGGCGGCCGTTGCGCTTGGCGATGGCGCGGTAGATGATCTCCATGCCGGGGCCGGAGATCAGGCGCTCGGTCGAGACGTGCGACCAGGTCTGCCATGCGTATTGCAGGATCGAATATTCGCGTTCGTCGGCCGGCGCGAAGTTGGTGTGGCCCCCTTCACTGCCCAGCGTGACGAAGCCGTCCACGGTCGGAATCACGCCCGACACGCCCAGGCCCGTACCAGGACCCAGCACGCCGATCACGGAATTGCTGGCCGGCGTGCCGCCACCGACCTGCATCAGGTCGGCCGGTTTGAGGCCGGGAAGCGACATGGCCAGCGCCGTGAAGTCATTCACCACCAGCAGCGTGTGCAGGCCCAGGGCGCGGCGCACTTCGTCAGTGGAGAATTCCCAGTCGCGGTTGGTCATGCGCACCTGGTCGCCGCTGACGGGGTTGGCCACGGCCAGCGCCGCGTGGTTCAGCGTGATGTCGCCGTGCGCCGACAGATAGGAGCGCAGCATGGCCACGATGTCGGGGAAGTCGTCGCACTTGAGCACACTGACCGCGCGGAACTCGCCGGGCGCCGTCTGCAGCGCGAAGCGGGCGTGGGTGGCGCCAATGTCGGCCAGCAGCCGGGGACCGTCGGCAAACGCGGTGCGATTGATTTTTGGGTCAACTTCAGCTTGTTTCATCGTCGATACTGTCAAATCGTTAGGCAGCGGGTTTTGTTTGGAAGATAACGCGCCGGAAGGCGGCAAGCATACCCGAAATACGGCCCTTAAAGAAGAAAACCCCGCACAAACTGATTGAGCGGGGTTTCGCGTTCCTTACTGGCCGGCCGGGAGCAATCCGAACCAGGCGCCGTAGGCGGGCAGTCTGACCTGGTCGCCCTGCACGTCGCCGGGCAGGCCGTAGCCTTGCATCTGCTCGGCCCCGGCCACCTGCGGCAAGGTGAAGCTGGCCGCTTCGCCACCCAGGTTGAAGATGGCGACGATGGCGCGCTCACCTTCCAGGTCACGCCGCAGTGCCAGCACCGGCTCGGGCGCGTCGAAGAAGGTGATGCCGCCCCGGGTCAGTTGCGGCAGCGCGCGGCGCCACGCGATGAACTTGCGGGCGAAGGCCAGCGACGATTCCGGGTCCTGCTCCTGCACGGACGCGGCGCGCGCCAGTTGGGGCGCCACCACCGGCAGCCACGGCTTGCCGCTGGTGAAGCCACCGTGCGCGGCGGCGTCATCGGTCCAGGCAATTGGCGTGCGGCAGCCGTCACGGCCCTTGAACTCGGGCCAGAACGTGATGCCGTACGGGTCTTGCAGCAATTCGTAAGGCACGTCCGCTTCCGGGAAGGCCAGCTCGTCGCCCTGGTACAGGCAGGGCGTGCCCTTGAGCGAGAGCTGCATGGCCAGGATCATCTTGGCAAAGGCGACGGGCGCGTCCGGGCCGCCCCAGCGGGTGGCCACGCGCTGCACGTCGTGGTTGCCGACCGACCAGGAGGCCCAGCCGCCCTTGACGCGCGCTTCGAACTGCTCGACCTGCTTGCGGATATATTCAGCCGAGCAATTGGGCACCAGCAGATTGAAGCTGTAGGCCATGTGCAGCTTGTCGCCGTCGGCCGTGTATTCAGCCATCACGGCCAGCGAATCGTCGGCGCCCACTTCGCCGATGGCGACGGCGTTGTATTCGTTGAGCAGGCTGCGCAGCTTTTGCAGGAAGGCCAGGTTTTCCGGACGGCTCTTGTCGTACACGTGGGCTTGCATGCCGTAGGGGTTGACGTCGGACACAGTGGCCGTGTCGCGGTTCACTGCCGGCGGATTGCTGCGCAATTGCGTGTCGTGGAAGTGGAAGTTGCACGCGTCCAGACGGATGCCGTCCACGCCGCGCTCCAGCCAGAAGCGCAGACTGTCCAGGTGGGCTTGCTGCACTTCGGGGTGGTGGAAGTTCAGGTCGGGCTGGCTGACGAGGAAGTTGTGCATGTAGTACTGGCGGCGGCGGCTGTCCCACTGCCAGGCCGAACCACCAAACACGGACATCCAGTTGTTGGGCGGATTACCATCGGGCAGCGGGTCGGCCCAAACGTACCAGTCGGCCTTGGGATTGTCGCGGCTGGAACGGCTTTCCTTGAACCATGGATGGTCCTCGGCCGAGTGCGACATGACCTGGTCGATCATGATGCGCAGGCCCAGGCGGTGGGCCTTGTCGATCAGCGCGTCGAAATCGGCCAGCGTGCCGAACAGCGGATCGACGTCGCAATAATCGGACACGTCGTAGCCGAAGTCCTTCATGGGCGACTTGAAATACGGCGAAATCCAGACGATGTCCACGCCCAGCGATGCGATATAGTCCAGCTTGGCCGTAATGCCGGGCAAATCCCCCACGCCGTCGCCATTGGTATCGAGGAAGCTGCGCGGATACACCTGGTAGATGATGGCTTCGCGCCACCATTGGCGTTGCTGGTCGGAAGGCTGGGAGAGTTGTTTGGTCATGGCAAGGCCCGATATTGAATTTGTAGACAATATACATCAGCGATATGCATTTTTCAATGGGGACATGGTTTTCGCAACACCAAGCAAAAACCAATTAAATCAATAACTTACAAAGTTAAATGAAAACAGGGGCAACAATGAATAGTAGTCAAACTACACAAAAAGTAGTGCAAAGTGAGGAAGTGGAAGCCGGCAACGGGCCGATGCCGCGCCAAATTCCCTACATCATCGCCAACGAGGGTTGCGAGCGCTTCAGCTTCTACGGCATGCGCAACATCCTCACGCCCTTCCTGATCAGCACGCTCCTGCTGTTCCTGCCCCAGCCCGACCGGGCCGGCGAGGCCAAGCACGTGTTCCACACCTTTGTGATCGGCGTGTACTTCTTCCCGCTGCTCGGCGGCTGGATCGCCGACCGCCTGTTCGGCAAGTACAACACCATCTTCTGGCTGAGCCTGGTCTATGTGGCCGGCCACGCCTGCCTCGCCATCTTCGAGAACAACCTGCAAGGCTTCTATTTCGGCCTGTTCCTGATCGCGCTCGGCTCGGGCGGCATCAAGCCACTGGTGGCGTCGTTCGTGGGCGACCAGTTTGACCAGAGCAACCGCAACCGCGCCAAGGTGGTGTTCGACGCGTTCTACTGGATCATCAACTTCGGCTCCTTCTTCGCGTCGCTGCTGATGCCCATCTTCCTGCGCGACTATGGCGCCGCCGTGGCGTTCGGCATTCCGGGCCTGTTGATGGCCATCGCCACGCTGGTGTTCTGGATGGGGAACAAGCAGTATGTGCACGTGCCGCCGGCCCCGGCCAATCCCCATTCCGTGCTGCGGGTGGCGCGCTCGGCGCTGCTGGCGCGCCAGCCCGGCCAGTCGCGTCCCGGCCTGACCGTGGCCGCCATGGGCGCCGCCGGCGCGCTGGCCTCACTGGCCATGACGCCGCAATGGGGCTTCGTGATCTCGGCCTGCCTGGCCCTGGTGCTGGTGCTCGCGTTCGGCGGCCTGGGCACGGCCATGCAACTGGAACGGGCCCGTGGCGCGCATCCGGACGAGACCATCGAAGGCGTGCGCGCCGTGCTGCGCATCCTGGTCGTGTTCTCGCTGGTCACGCCGTTCTGGTCGCTGTTCGACCAGAAAGCCTCAACCTGGATCGTGCAGGCCAACGACATGACCAAGCCGGACTGGTTCCTGCCCGCGCAAATGCAGGCGCTCAACCCCTTGCTGGTGATGCTGCTGATCCCGTTCAACAATTTCGCGCTGTTCCCGCTGCTACGCCGGCTGGGCTGGGAGCCGACCACGCTGCGCCGCATGACGGGCGGCATCGCCTTCACGTCGCTGGCCTGGGTGGTGATCGGCGCCATCCAGTTGCAGATGGACGGCGGCACGCCGACCTCGATCGCGTGGCAGATCCTGCCCTACACCCTGCTCACCTTCGGTGAAGTGCTGGTGTCCACGTCCGGGCTGGAATTCGCGTACAGCCAGGCGCCGGCCTCGATGAAGGGCACCATCATGAGCTTGTGGTGCCTGGCCGTCACCGTCGGCAGCCTGTGGGTGCTGATTGTCAATGCGGGCGTCAAGAACGATGCCATCACGGCCATGATCGCCACCACGGGCCTCAGCACGATCGCATTCCAGATGTTCTTCTTCGCCGCCTTCGCGCTGGTGGCGGCCATCCTGTTCGGCTGGTATGCGCGCAGCTACCGCATGACCAACCACTACCGCCCGGCCTGACCCTGGCCTCCCGCCTTGGGCGGAAATCCGCATGCGGCGCGCGCGCCAATGGCGGATTTCCGCCCAGCTTGCTGATGGCGCGCAATCCGACTGCCAGCACGATCCGATATAAATCAACACCTTAGCGTTCGCTATAGGTTCCCCTTGTGGCTGGCACAGAAACTGCAGTTGCTTCTGCATCACAACCACAACGGAGACCCAGCATGTCCAAGTACCGCCTGCTCGCCCTCAGCACCGCCCTCCTCTGCACCGCCGCCCAGGCGGAAGACGTGGTCCGGCTCGGCAATCTCAAATTCGCCCACTACGGCGCCGTTTCCTACATCAAGGAAATCGCGCCCAAGTGCGGCATCAAAGTGGAAGAACACGTGTTCGCCAAAGGCCCGGATGTGATGCAAGCCATCCTGGCCGGCGAACTGGACGTGGGCGCCACCGCCTCCGAGGCCGCCATCTCCGGCCGCGCCAACGGGGCGCCCATTTACGTCGTCGCCGGTTTCGCCAAAGGTGGCGCGCGCCTGGTCGCGCGCCCCGATGCCGGCATCAAGTCCATCAAGGATTTGAAGGGCAAGAAGGTGGGTGTCACGCGCGGCGGCATCCATGAAGTGCTGCTGGTGGCGGAACTGGCCCAGCACGGCCTGACGGCGTCCGACCAGCCAGGCAAGGACGTGCAACTGGTGTATCTCGCGTTCGCGGACTTGAACCAGGCGCTGATGGGCAAGAACCTGGACGCCATCATGCAAAGCGAGCCGCAATCGTCGCAGGCCATCAACAAGGGCTATGGCGTGGAAGTGATGAAGCCCTACGACACGCCGATCGGCGCGCCGGTGCGCACCATGGTCATGAGCGAGAAGTTCTACAAGGAGCACCGCGCCGTGGCGGCCAAGTTCATGAACTGCTTCGTACAGTCGACCAAGCTGTTCATCGATAACAAGGCCGTGGCCGAGAAATACGTGCGCGAAGTGATCTTCAAGAACCAGATCACGAAGAACGACTTCGACGACGCCATCAGCAATTCGCCCTACAGCTACGACATCACGCCCGAGCATATCCAGCTCACCACCGACGTGATGGCGAAAACCGGCACCGGCAAGATGCGCACCCCGCCCGTGGCCAAGGACTGGGTCAAGACAGACCTGCTGGAAGCGGCCAAGAAAAGCCTCAACATCCAATAAGCGGGGACACCATGAAACAACAACACTGGCGTGAATTCGCCGCCGGCATCGTGGTGCCGGTACTCGTCGTCGCCCTGTGGCAGGCCAGCGCCATGCTGGGCTGGGTCAACCCGCAGGTGCTGCCGTCGCCCGCAGCCGTGGTGCACAAGTGGTTCGAATACCTGCTGCCGTTGCAGCCCTACGATCCGGCCGCCGGCTCGTGGCTGGCGTGGGCGTTTTCCGGTGAACTGGTGGGCGACACCTTGAGCAGCATGTACCGCGTGCTGGTCGGCTTCGTGGTGGGAGCCGGACTGGCGCTGCCGCTGGGCCTCGTGATGGGGTCGAGCAAGCGCATGTACGCGTGGTTCAACCCGCTGATGCAGGTGCTGCGACCAATTCCGCCGATCGCCTACATTCCGCTGGCGATCCTGTGGTTCGGCCTGGGCAACGCGCCGGCCGTGTTCCTGATCGCGCTGGGCGCCTTCTTCCCGGTGCTGATGAACACCATCGCCGGCGTGCGCCAGGTGGACGGCATCTACATCCGCGCCGCCCGCAACCTGGGCGTGGGCCAGCACACCATGTTCGTGCGGGTGATGCTGCCGGCGGCCGTGCCCTACATCCTGTCGGGCGTGCGGATCGGCATCGGCACCGCCTTCATCGTCGTCATCGTGTCGGAGATGATCGCCGTGAACAACGGACTCGGTTTCCGCATCCTGGAGGCGCGCGAGTACTTCTGGTCGGACAAGATCATCGCCGGCATGATCAGCATCGGCTTGCTGGGACTGGCCATCGACGTGGCCATGAACAAATTGAACAACCATCTGCTGCGCTGGCACCGCGGCCTGGAGAACTGACATGAGCGCATCCCACATCGCCGTACGCGGCGTCAACAAGGTATTCCAGGCCGACGGCCGCGAGGTTGTCGCGTTGAAGAACATCGAGCTCGATATCCCGCAGGGGCAGTTCGTGTGCCTGCTGGGGCCATCGGGTTGCGGCAAGTCCACGCTGCTCAACGCCGTGGCAGGCTTCTCGCTGCCGTCGTCGGGCACCATCCACGCCGACGGCAAGCTGGTGACGGGCCCCGGTCCCGAGCGCGGCATGGTGTTCCAGGAATACGCGCTGTTCCCGTGGATGACGGTGGCGAAAAACATCGCGTTCGGCCTGGAGATCAAAGGTATGGGCCAGCGCGAGATCGACGCCAAGGTGGCCGAACTGCTGAAGATGCTGTCGTTGCAGGACTTCGCGCAGCGCTATCCGAAAGACCTGTCGGGCGGCATGCGCCAGCGCGTGGCCATCGCCCGCGTGCTGGCGCTCGATTCGCCCATCATGCTGATGGACGAACCATTCGGCGCACTGGACGCGCTCACCCGGCGCAACCTGCAGGATGAATTGCTGCGGATCTGGTCGGAGCTGAAGAAGACCATCATCTTCGTCACCCACAGCATCGAGGAAGCGATCTACCTGGCCGACCGCATCATCGTGATGACCTACCGCCCCGGCACGGTCAAGCGCGACATGCTGGTGGAGCTGCCACGCCTGCGCGACCCGGCCGCCGCCGAGTTCAACGCCCTCAAGCGCGAGCTGGGACAGTTGGTGATGGAAGAACAGCAGCGCCACCACAACGACGAAATCCGCCTCGCGGCCGTGGACTAAAGCGCCAGCAAGGAACAGCCCCCTCTGCAGGTAGCAGCAAGGGAGCATTCCTCCTCAGTTAGCGCCAGCAAGGGGACTGACCCATCATCAGTTAGCGAGGCCGGAGCCCGCGACACCAAATGCGGGTCTGTCCCCGGTTTTCGCTTGCCGAGAATCAGCCCCCGTCCCCGATGTTGTACAGTACCGACCATGAAGCGCGCACTCCCCTCCCTGCTGCTGTTCCCGGCCCTGATCGTGGCCGCCTGCATCGTAGCGGGCGCTTGGCTGTTCGGCACCCGCCACGCCCGCGCGGAACTGCAGGACCAGGCCCAGCGCCAGCTCCAGCTGATCGCGCCCGACCTGCAATCGGTGCTGCAAAAATTCGAAACCCTGCCCTTCGTGCTGGGCTTCCAGCCCGACCTGATCCAGGCCCTGGCCCACCCGGACGACCCGCAAGCCATCGCCCGCCTGAACAGCACCCTGCACACCATCCAGCAGCAAGCCAAGGTGGGCGCCATCTACGTGATGGACCGCGACGGCCTCACGCTGGGCGCCAGCAACTGGGACCAGCCGCTGGGCTTCGTCGGCAAGAACTTCTCCTACCGCCCCTACTTCCACGCCGCCCTGCACGGCCAGGCGGGCCGCTTCTACGGCATCGGCACCAGCACCAGCGAAGCCGGCTACTTCATCGCCCAACCCGTGTACCGCGACGGCAGCGCGCGCGGCGCCGTGGCCGGCGTGGTGGCCGTCAAAATCAGCCTGGCCGAATTCGAGCGCACCTGGCGCAGCAGCGCCGATCCCATCGTGCTGGCCGACCGCAGCGACGTGATCTTCCTCAGCAACCGGCCGGACTGGATCTACCGCAGCCTGCGCCCGCTGGCCCCAGCCACCGTGCAGGAACTGGCGCGTACCCAGCAATACCTGGACAAGCCGATCGCGCCGCTGCCCGCCAGCGTCCTATCCCCCATCGCGCCCGTCACGCAGCCGGTCGGTGAACTGGGCTGGCAATTGATGCTGTTCCCCGGCCAGGAGCGCGTGTCGCGCGCCGGCCTGCAATGGGCCCTGGCGGCCATGCTGCTGCTGGCCTGCGCGGCCGTGTCGCTCTGGGCCATGCATCAGCGCCGCCGTCGGCTGGAGGAAGCCCAGGCGTCGCGCGCTGCGCTGCAACGGGCCGCGCTGCAACTGGAAGACCGCATCGCCGAGCGCACCGACCAGCTGCGCCAGACCAACGCCAGCCTGGAGGCGCGCTACGCCAAGCTGCAGGAAACGGAGCAGTTGCTGCGTTCGACGCAAAATGAGCTGATCCAGGCCGGCAAGCTGGCCATGCTGGGCCAGATGGCGGCCGGTGTCACGCATGAACTGAACCAACCGCTGGCAGCCATCCGCGCCTTCGCCGACAATGCCCGCACCTTCCTGGAACGGGGCATGACGGCGCAAGCCACCAGCAACCTGGGTCACATCGCCGACGCCAGCGCGCGCATGGGCGCCATCATCAGCCAGCTCAAAGGCTTCGCGCGCAAGGACGAAAGCGTGGCCACGGTGGACCTGGCCGCCTGCGTGCGGGCCGCGTGCTTCCTGCTGCAAAGCGAATTCCGCCGGCTCGGTGTGACGCTGGAGGTGACAGCCGACGAGGGTTGTTGCAAGGTGACCGGCGACGCCGTGCGCATCGAACAGGTGCTGATCAACCTGCTGCGCAACGCGCTCGATGCGGTGGAGACGGGCGCGCCCGACGCGCCACGGCACGTGCGCGTGGCACTCGCGCGCGAGGGGGAGCACGCACATGCACTCAACCCTGCGCACGACCATACCAACGCGCTGGTGAGCATCACCGACAGCGGGCCGGGCATCCCGGAGCAGGTGGCGGCCCACCTGTTCGAGCCATTTTTCACCACCAAGCCGTCCGGCAAGGGACTGGGGCTGGGACTGGCCATCTCGTCGTCCATCGTGCAGGCCATGAACGGCCAGCTCACGGCCCGCAATTTGCCGGAGGGCGGCGCGCGCTTCGAACTGCGCCTGCCACTGTTGATAGAAGGAGAACTGTGAAGTGAGCGCGATGCAAGCGATCCTGGTTGAAGATGAAGATGCGCTGCGCCTGGCCACCAGCCAGACGCTGGAACTGGGCGGCTTTACCGTGCAGGCCTGCGCCAGCGCCGAGGAAGCGCTGCCGCTGCTGCGGCCCGACTACGGCGGCGTGGTGGTGACGGACGTGCGCCTGCCCGGCCGCAGCGGCCTGGAATTGCTGGAGCAGGTGGTCGCGCTGGATGCGGAACTGCCCGTCATCGTCGTCACGGGCCACGGCGACGTCAGCATGGCGGTGGCGGCCATGCGCGGCGGCGCCTACGACTTCATCGAAAAGCCATTCGCCGCCGAGCGCCTGCAGGAGACGGTGCGCCGCGCCCAGGAACGGCGCGCGCTGGTGCTGGAGAACCGCGCACTGCGCGCCCAACGCGCCCTGCATCCCGATTTGCCGGACCTGGTTGGCCGTTCGGAGGCCATCGAGCGCGTGAAGGTCATGATCCGCAACGTGGCGCCGGCCGCCGTCGATGTACTGATCCATGGGCAGACCGGCACAGGCAAGGAGGTGGTGGCGCGGCTGCTGCACGCGGCCAGTGGCCGCAAGGGCCAGTTCGTCGCCATCAATTGCGGCGCCCTGCCCGAATCGGTATTCGAGAGCGAGATCTTCGGCCACGAGGCGGGCGCCTTCACGGGTGCGCAGAAACGCCGCATCGGCAAGCTCGAATACGCCAACGGCGGCACCGTGTTCCTCGACGAGATCGAAAGCATGCCGATGGCCTTGCAGGTCAAGCTGCTGCGCGTGCTGCAGGAGCGCCGGCTGGAGCGGTTGGGCGGTAACGAAAGCATCGCGCTCGATTGCCGCGTGGTGGCCGCCACCAAAACAGACCTGCTGCAACTGGCGGCCCAGGGCCTGTTCCGCGAAGACCTGTACTACCGCATCGGCGTGGTCAACCTGGAGCTGCCGCGCCTGCGCGACCGGCCCGACGATATTCCGCTGCTGCTGGCCCACTTCGTCCAAGACGCGGCGGCCCGCTTCCAGCGCCCAGTGCCCAACTGGAGTGCGCAGCAAATGGCGCAATGGCAGGCCGCCGACTGGCCCGGCAACGTGCGCGAGCTGCGTAACTTCGCCGAGCGGCTGGTGCTGGGCGTGGTGCAGATGCCGGCCGGCGTTGCGGCCACCGGCGCGGCTGTCGGTGCGGCGACCGGCACAGTCACCGGCACTGCCACCGGCACGGCTGCCGGCATGGCGCCGGCCGATGCCGCCACCACACCCCATGCGGCGCCGGCCGGCCCTTCCCTGCCCCAGCAGGTCGACCAGTTCGAGCGCGAACTGATCGTCCGCGCGCTCGACGCCACCGACGGCAACGTGGCGCTGGCCGCCGACCACCTTGGCGTGCCGCGCAAGACCCTGTACGACAAGCTCAAAAAATACCAGATCGGCACCGGCAGAAAATAGCCTGCTCCGGCTGGCGACGCATACAGCCGGCGCAGCCCTGCCCTCAAATATGTATCAAAACTACAGAAATTGGATTACCATATCCAGCAATTTCTAGGCTGTGTTCTGCATATTTGTAGCAACACTACCAAATCATGATACGGAGATGAGCTGATGGGCGCACACCAGACCGGCGCGTGGCAACGCGTGGCACACCTTACGGCGGGCGGCGCGCTCGCCCTCACATGTCTGGCTGCGGCTGCGGCCGGCACGGTAGCCAGCACACCTGAGCTGGCCGCCTGCAACGGCCCGTTCTCCATCGTGCAGCAACCTGCTGTTACCACCGACGCCCGCGCCTACTGGTTCAACCGCCAACTGCTGCGCTGGCCTGGCGCGGACGCCGGCGCCACCTTCAAACTGTACTACTCGGCCGCCGGCACGCTGAACACCGCCGCCGGCGCCAAGGTCAGCGGCGCGGACGGCGCCATCACGCTGGAACGCTACGACGGCGCCCTGCCCGCCGAGCTGGCGCAACGCTTCAAGTTCGTCGCTGCTGGCGCCACGCTGGCCCTGCCGGCCGCCGACGGGGCCCGCGCCGGCACGCTGCTGCGCCAGCAACTGGTGCTGGTGCAAGAAGGGCCGGACGGCACCGTGCGCGACGCCACCAGCATGCAGATCGCCGGTGCGCTGGACGACCTGTACGCCGGGGCCGGCGAAGCGAACGATCTGGGGGTGACCGTGGCGCCCGGCCGCAGCACCTTCAAGCTGTGGGCGCCCACGGCGCGTCAGGTCGCCGTGTGCGTGTACCCCAAAGGCAGCGGCGCAGCGCGCGCCATCGTGCCCATGGCGTTCGACGCGGCCACCGGCATCTGGTCGGCCACCCAACCTGCCGACCTGTCGGGCCAGTACTACCAGTACGCGGTGGACGTGTTCGCGCCCACCAGCGGCATGGTGCGAAACCTGGTCACCGATCCGTACTCCATCAGCCTGACGACGGATTCCAAACGCAGCTACATCGCCAGCCTCGATGCGGCCAATTTGAAACCGGCGGGCTGGGAGCGCGACCGCGCGCCCAACAAGGTGGCGGCGCAGCCCGACATGGCCGTGTATGAACTGCACGTGCGCGATTTCTCCATCAACGACAAAACGGTGAGCGCCGCCCATCGCGGCAAATACGCGGCCTTCACGGAAACGCACTCCAACGGCATGAAGCACCTGGCCGCGCTGAGCCGGGCCGGCATGACCGACGTCCACCTGCTGCCCGTGTTCGACATCGGCAGTGTGCCGGAACAAGGCTGCGTGACGCCCCATCCATCGGGCGCCCCGGACAGCGACGCCCAGCAGGCGCTGATCAAGTCCACCCAGCTCACGGACTGCTACAACTGGGGCTACGATCCCTACCACTACAACGCGCCCGAAGGCAGCTACGCCACCGATCCGGCCGACGGTGCGCGCCGCGTGATCGAATTCCGCCAGATGGTGATGGCGCTGCACAAGGCAGGCCTGCGGGTGGGCATGGACGTAGTCTACAACCACACCTACATCGCCGGCCAGAACGAGAAGTCGGTGCTGGACCGCGTGGTGCCCGGCTACTACCACCGCCTGGACGCGCTGGGCAAGATCGAACGTTCCACCTGCTGCGACAACACGGCCACGGAAAACCGGATGATGGCCAAGCTGATGATCGACTCGGTGGCCCAGTGGGCCGTGCAGTACAAGATCGATTCGTTCCGCTTCGACCTGATGGCACATCAGCCGCGCGCCGCGATGGAGCAGTTGCAACGCCGCGCCGACGCGGCCACCGGCCGCCACGTGAACCTGATCGGCGAAGGCTGGAACTTTGGCGAAGTAGCCAATGGCGCGCGCTTCGTGCAGGCGTCGCAGCTGTCGCTCAACGGCAGCGGCATCGGCACCTTCAGCGACCGTGGGCGCGACGCCGTGCGCGGCGGCGGCGCAGGTGACACGGGCCTGCAGCTGTTCAGCAAACAGGGCTACATCAATGGCCTGGTCTACGATCCCAACGCGCAGGCAGGCCAGCATGCGGCCAGCGAATTGCAGCATGCGGCCGACATGGTCAAGGTGGGCCTGGCCGGCTCCATCCGCGCCTATCCGCTGACGCTGGCCGACGACAGCACGCGCGAACTGCAGGCCATAGCCTACGCCGGCCAGCCAGCCGGCTACGCGAGCGAACCGGGCGAAGTGGTCAACTACGTCGAGAACCACGACAACCAGACCATGTACGACAACAACGTGTTCAAGCTGCCGCTGGCCACCAGCACGGCCGAGCGCGCGCGCGTGCAGATGCTGGGCGCGGCCATCAACGCCTTCAGCCAGGGCGTGGCTTACTTCCACGCCGGCTACGACATCCTGCGTTCCAAATCGCTGGACCGCAACAGCTTCGAATCGGGCGACTGGTTCAACCGGCTGGACTGGACCTACCGCGACAACAATTACGGCGTTGGCCTGCCGCCGGCCGACGACAACGGCAAGGACTATGCGCTGCTCAAGCCCCTGCTGCGCGACGCGAAGCTGAAACCGGCGCCGGCCGATATCGCCTATGCACGCGACGCGTTCCGCGACCTGCTGGCCATCCGCGCCAGCAGCACCCTGTTCCGCTTGCGCACGGCCGACGACATCAAGCGCCGCCTGCATTTCTACAACACCGGCTCGCAGCAGCAGCCGACCGTGATCGTGGCCCACCTCGATGGCGAAGGCTATGCGGGCGCGCGCTTCAAGTCGCTCACCTACCTGATCAACGTGGACAAGGTGGCGCACACGCTGGCCGTGCCGCAGGAACGGGGCCGGGCCTACGTGCTGCACCCGGTGCACCTGCGCGCCGGCGCCGCCGACCAGCGCCCCGCGCGCGCGGCGCGCTTCGACAGCGCGACGGGCACATTTGCAGTTCCGCCACGCTGCGCTGTGGTTTTTGTCGAGAATAGATAAGATTATCAAAGTTTCATGTTATCTTTTTGGTTTTGCAATTTCACCAGAAAGAGAACATGAAGCGTCCATCCCTGCTGCCCCTGCTGTTGTCGATGGCCCTGAGCTCGGCCCTGCTGACCGCCTGCGGCGGCGGCGATGCCGGCCTGCCCAAGAATGTCGCCCCGGTCGCCAACGCGGGCACCGGCCAGACGGTGGACGCGGGCACGCTCGTCAAGCTCAATGGCAGCTACACGGACGCCAACCAGGATCTGGTCAGCTACACGTGGACGCTGACCAAGCCGGCCGGCAGCATGGCCTCGCTGCTCAATCCGAAAGTGGCCACGCCCGACTTCATCGCCGACATCGCCGGCACCTACACGGCCACGCTGACCGTCAACGACGGGGAGCTCAATAGCACGCCGGCCAGCGTGTCGTTCACGGCACAGGTGCCGGTGGCGGCCTTCGTCGCCCTGTGGGATGGCGACACCTGTGCCACGTCGCGCCGCATCTACGTGGCGGACGGCCATCTCGTGTACACGCAACAGGGCTCGACCACCTGCGCCGACACCAACAGCGCCAGCCTGTACGAAAGCACGCCGGCGCGCCTGCTGTGCAAGAGCGGCGGCATCGCCACATTGCCATGCAGCGAATCGGCCAACCAGGCGCTGATGACCAGCATCCAGGCCGACATCGTGCACTTCCTGCGCAACGAGCCGACCGTGGACCACAGCATCAAACAGGTCTACACCTACGGTCCCTGATCACTGGCCGATCAACACCACCGCGTTGTGGGCCGGGAAGGTGACCTTGCCCTTGACCACCACGGCGCTGGTGCCGGAGTAGTAATCACGCACCCGCGCGCCGTTGGCGAACACGCCATGCACGTCGATCGCGGCCGGCTTGTCGGTCGGCTGCTCCAGCGCCACCACCACTTTGTCGTGCAGGACGCCGCGCTCGAACGTGCGCTTGAACACGTAGGGGTGGGCCTGCAATTGCTGGTGCACGCCCGCGCCCACAGCCACGTGGGCCTTGCGGAACAAGGCTAGTTTGGCCCAGTGGCTACGCACGGCCGCCACGCTGTAGCCATCACGCTTGGCGTCCGTGGCCAGGTCATCCCAGTTCATGAATGAGCGCAGCTTGGCGTCGCCCTGCGCCTCGGCCGGATCGAGCCGGCGCGCCGTTTCGTCGCCGTAGTAGATCTGGGCGGCGCCGGGCGCCAGCAGCAGCTTGTTGGCGCTTTCGAACGGTTTGGTGCGGGCCGGGTCGAACGGTTGGTCGAAGTCGTGCGACGCCAGGTAGTTGAGCACCGTGTAGCCTTGCAGCTCGCCGTGCAGCTTCGCCGAGTAGCTGCTGAACAGGGTTTCATAATCCTGCTTCGCGTCCCACACCAGGCCGAAGTTGATGATGCTGTCGAAGCCGCCGTCCTTGTAGTAGTTGACCTTGTGGCCGCCGCCCAGGTCGAACTCCTGGCCGTTGGCGAGGTTGTAGCCAAACAGCTCGGCCGTCATGAAGAACTTGTCGTCACCCAGCTTGCGGGTGGGATGGTCACGCTTCCATTCCTCGTAGGCCAGCGACGCTTCCTTGCCCAGCTCCTTCCATGCGCCCACTTCCACGTGCTTGACGGTGTCGGCCCGGAAGCCGTCGAAGCCGTACTTGCGCACCCAGTCCGCATGCCATTTGATCAGGTAGTAGCGCGGCGCGCGCGGATAGCCGGTGCGGGCGAAGAAGGCATCCAGTTCCGCCACCTCGCGTTCGTAGCGGCCCTCAGCCTTCCACTTGGCCACCAGCGCCGGCGGCAGGGCCACGTTGTCGTTGCTCTCGGTGCGCACGTCGGGCAGGTTGGGTACCAGGGTGCAGGAGATGGTGGTGGCCGGGTCCTTGTAGGTGCAGACGGGGCCGGTGCGCACCCACTCGGGCGGCCACACGGGGTCCTGTTCCGTCACGGGACCGGTCTGGTTCATCACCACGTCGAGCAGCACGCGGATGCCGTGCGCATGGGCCGCGTCCACCAGCGCGCGCATGTCCTGCTCCGTGCCCAGGTTGGCGTCCACGCTGGTCCAGTCGCGCGCCCAGTAACCGTGGAAGCCGTAGGACTTGCCCGTGCCCTCGTCGGTGCCGCCGTGGATCTGCTCGACGGGCGGCGTGATCCAGATCGCAGTCACACCCAGGCTGTCGAAATAACCGTCGTTGATCTTGGCCGTCACGCCGGCCAGGTCGCCGCCCATGTAGCCGCGCAGCGGCGCGGCGTCGGCCTGGCGGCCATAGGCCAGGTCGTTGGCACGGTTGCCGTTGTTGAAGCGGTCCGTCAGCAGGAAGTAGACGGTGGCGTTCTCCCACAGGAATGGCCTGGCGGCCGCGGACGCAGCTTGCGCCAGCTTGCCCGATGCGGCCGGCGCAGACATGGCCAGCGGCGCGGCCAGCGCGCCCAGCGCCAGCGCCAGGGTCATTGCGAGAGGAGTCTTGTTCATGCTGTCTTTTCCTGTGTGGTTGTCGTTTCAGTTGAAATTCAGGTGACCACGCTGGGCGCGGCGCGGCCGGTGTAGGCGCTGATGCCGGCCACGTGTTCGGCGACGGCAATCAGGCCGGCCAGCGCCTGCTGCGTGGGCAGGTGGTGCTGCGCAGGATCGGCTTCGTAGCGCTCCAGGTAGACGCGCAAGGTGGCGCCCTCGGTGCCCGTGCCGGACAGGCGGAACACGACGCGCGAACCGTCCGTCATCACAATGCGCACGCCCTGCTGGCGCGCCACCGAACCATCCACCGGATCGGTGTAGCAAAAGTCGTCCGCCAGTTCCACCGTGTACTCGCCCAGGCGCTGGCCGGCCAGGCCGCCCAGGCGCGCGCGCAGGGCGTCCATCAGTTCGGCGGCGGCAGCGCTGTCGATGGCTTCATAATCGTGGCGCGAATAGTAGTTGCGGCCGAAACGGGCCCAGTGCTCCTGCACCAGCACCGCCACGCTCTTGCCGCTGGCGGCCAGCAGGTTGAGCCAGAACAGCACGGCCCACAGGCCATCCTTCTCGCGCATGTGGTCCGAGCCGGTGCCATAACTCTCCTCGCCGCACAGGGTGACTTTGCCGGCATCGAGCAGGTTGCCGAAGTACTTCCAGCCGGTCGGCGTCTCGAAGCAGGGCACGCCCAGCGCGAGCGCCACGCGGTCGGCCGCGCGCGAGGTGGGCATGGAGCGGGCCACGCCGCGGATGCCGGCCCGGTAGCCCGGCGCCATGGTGGCATTGGCGGCCAGCACGGCCAGGCTGTCCGATGGCGTCACATCGAAACGGCGGCCGACGATCATGTTGCGGTCGCCGTCGCCATCGGAGGCGGCGCCGAAGTCGGGCGCGTCCTCGCCCGCCATCAGCGCGATCAGGCTGGCCGCGTTGACGGGGTTGGGGTCGGGATGATGGCCGCCGAAATCCTCCAGCGGCACGGCGTTGATGACGGTGCCGGCCGGCGCGCCCAGCATGCCCTCCAGGATAGCCTTTGCGTAGGGGCCGGTGACGGCGCTCATGGCGTCGAAGCGCATCGTGAAGCCGCGCGCGAACAGGGCGCGGATGGCGGCGAAATCAAACAGCCCTTCCATCAATTGCGCATAGTCGGCCACAGGGTCGATCACATCCACCGTCATCTGTTCGATGCGGGTGCTGCCCGGCGTATCGAGGTCCACATCGGGCGCATCGCTGGCGCGGTAGCGGTGCAGCGCCACGCTGTGCTGCCACACGGCCTCGGTCAGCGCTTCCGGCGCCGGGCCGCCATTGGCGATGTTGTACTTGATGCCGAAGTCGCCGTCCGGCCCGCCCGGATTGTGGCTGGCCGACAGGATGATGCCGCCGGACGCGCCATGCTTGCGGATCACGCAACTGGCGGCCGGTGTGGACAGGATGCCGCCCCGCCCCACCAGCACGCGCGCGTAACCATGGGCGGCGGCCAGCCGCAGGATGGTCTGTACGGCGGCGCGGTTGTGGTAGCGGCCATCGCCGCCCAGCACCAGCGTCTTGCCGCTGCAATCGCCGAGCGTATCGAACAGGCTTTGCACGAAATTGTCGAGATAGGCGGGCTGCTGGAATACCGTCACTTTCTTGCGCAAGCCCGAGGTTCCCGGCCGCTGGCCGGGATATGGCGTGGTCGCCACCGTCTGTATCGTCATGTTCGCTCCGCGTTGGTTGGGGGGACAGCGGACGATACTATCGCAAACAGCGCAACTCAGGCGGCGGCCTTGATCCCCGCGTCCTTGGCGCTGGCGGCTGCGCTGTCCTTGACGAACAGCGTCAGCACACCGGCCAGCACCATGCAGCCGCCGCCCAGCATCAGCGTGTTGACCGTGTGGCCGGCAAAGAAATGCTTGGTGATGGAGCCCAGCAGCAAGCCGCTGCAGATCTGCGGAATCACGATGAAGAAGTTGAACACGCCCATGTAGTAACCCATGCGCTTGGCGGGCAGCGCGCCGGCCAGGATGGCATACGGCATGGTCAGGATGCTGGCCCAGGCGATGCCCACGCCGATCATCGGCACGAATAGCAAGTTCAGGTTGTGGATGGTGAAGATGCTGATCAGGCTCAGGCCACCGATGGTCAGGCAGGTCATGTGCACCACCTTGCGGCTGGTGTAGCGTGCGAACACGGGCAGGATGAAGGCGGCCAGCGCCGACACGCCGCTGTAGACGGCGAACATGATGCCCACGTGGTTGCCCGCTTCCTGGAACGCGGCCGATTGCGCATCCACCGTGCCGAACACATTCTCAGCGATGGCCGACGTGGTGTAGATCCACATGGCGAACAGCGCGATCCAGGTGAAGAACTGCACGAAGGCCAGTTGCACCATGGTCTTGGGCATGCGCGCGAAGCCGCCCAGGATTTCCGCCATGGCGTGGCCCAGGCCTTTGCTGCGGGCGCGCTCGGCGCGGAACGCTTCCATGTCGTCCGGCGGCGCCTCCTTGGCCGTCAGCACGGTCCACAGCACCGACACCAGATAGACGGCGCCGCCGATGTAGAACGAGTAGCGCACGGTGTCGGGGATGGCGCCGTTGACGGGCACGTTGCTCACACCGAGCAAGTCCGAGAAGATGGTGGGCAGCAGCGAGGCGATCACGGCGCCCCAGCCGATGAAGAAGGTCTGCATGGCGAAACCGGCCGTCTGCTGGGCGGGACTGAGCTTGTCGCCGACGAAGGCGCGGAACGGCTCCATCGACACGTTGATGGCGCCATCCATCAGCCACAGCACGGCGGCGGCCATCCACAGGGCGCTGGAATTGGGCATCAGGAACAGCGCGATCGAGGCCAGCACGGCGCCGACGAAGAAGAACGGCCGGCGGCGGCCCCAGAACGGGTGCCAGGTGTTGTCGCTCAGGTAGCCGATCACGGGCTGCACCAGCAGGCCGGTGACGGGCGCGGCCAGCCACAGGAAGGCCAGGTCGTCGGGATTGGCGCCCAGCGTAGAAAAGATGCGGCTGGTGTTGGCGTTCTGCAGTGCGAAACCGAACTGGATGCCGAAAAAGCCAAAGCTCATGTTCCAGAGCTGCCAGAACGTCAGCCTGGGCTTGTTGGAAGAAGGTTGCATGCCTGCGTGTCCCCGTTATGTGGTCCGGTCTGGAGGCCGGAGCTCAGCGTCAAAATGCGAATTTGTAGCAAAGTAACACGCTAGACCACAGGTGTCAATCGAAACAACTTCATAGTAAAATAAAGGAGTTAGCCGCGCACAGCACCGTGGTTTTGTAGTCAAATGTAGTCAAATAACATAACCGAACACATGACTCGGAAAAACTGAGACCCCTCCACATGACAAGCAAACCAAGCAGACATTTCGCGGGCCTGGCCCTGCTGCTCGCCGCCAGCCCCGCCGTGCTGGCCCAGAACCTGGAACGCCGCTTCGACAGCGCCACCCTGCATGGCAACCAGCTGGAAGTGCGCACCAGCGATGGCCAGTACCTGATCAAGCCCTACTCCACCCGCATCGTGGAAACCACCTTCGTGCCGGCCGGGCAAAGCGTGGAGCCCGAGTCGCACGCCGTGGTGCTGGCGCCGGCCGCCGTGAAGGCCACACTCAGGAACAAGGGTAACACCGTCGAATACGCGACCGGCGGCCTGACCGTCACCATCACCCGCGCGCCGTTCCAGATCGCTTATGCCTACAAGGGACGGCCGCTGGTGGCGGAAAAACGCGGCTACGGCAAGACCGGCTACGGCGAGCGCATCGAGTTCGCGCTGGACGGCACGGAAGCCCTGTACGGCGCCGGCGCCCGCTCGGTGGGCATGAACCGGCGCGGCCATCGCTACACGCTGTTCAACAAGGCCGACTATGGCTACAGCGACCATTCGGAGCTGATGAACTTCACCATGCCGCTGGCGCTGTCGTCCAAGCGCTACCTGCTGCACTTCGATAATCCGCAAACGGGCTACCTCGATTTCGACAGCAAAGGCGACAACAGCCTGACCTACGAAACGGCGGGCGGGCGCAAGACCTACCAGGTGGTGGCCGGCGACAACTGGCAAGACATCATCGCCGGCTACACCAGCCTCACGGGCCGCCAGCCCATGCCGCCGCGCTGGGCGTTCGGCAATTTCGCCATGCGCTTCGGCTACCACACGGAAGCGGAAGCGCGCGCCACGGTGGACAAGTTCATCGCAGACGACATCCCGGTGGACGCCATCGTGTTCGACCTGTACTGGTTCGGCAAGACCGTCAAGGGCACCATGGGCAACCTGGCCTTCGACCAGGACAACTTCCCCCATCCGGCCCAGATGATCGCCGACTTCAAGACCAAGGGCGTGAAGACGGTGCTGATCACGGAGCCGTTCATCGTCGATACCTCGTCGCGCTGGCAGGAAGCCGTGCAAAAGCACATCCTGGGCACGGACGCCAACGGCGCGCCGCTGGCCTACGATTTCTATTTCGGCCACACGGGCCTGATCGACATCTTCGGCCAGCCGGGCCACGACTGGTTCTGGAACATCTACAAGGGCTTGCACGACATGGGCGTGGCCGGCGTGTGGGGCGACCTGGGCGAACCGGAAGTGCATCCCGGCTCCATGCGCCACGCCACCGGCACGGCGCAGCAGGTGCACAACATCTACGGCCACCAGTGGGCCAAACTGGTGGCCGACGGCTACCGCCAGGACTACCCGACCGAGCGTCCGTTCATCCTGATGCGGGCTGGCTACTCCGGTTCGCAGCGCTTCGGCATGATCCCGTGGTCGGGCGACGTGGACCGCAGCTGGGGCGGTTTGAAGTCGCAGCCGGAGATCGCGCTGCAGATGGGCATGCAAGGCCTGGCCTACATGCACTCAGACCTGGGCGGCTTCGCCAACCCCAACCTGGACAATGAGCTGTACACGCGCTGGCTGCAGTATGGCGTGTTCCAGCCCGTGTTCCGCCCGCACGCGCAGGAGGAAGTGCCGTCCGAGCCGGTCTACCGCGACGCGCCCACCAAGGCGCTGGCGCGCGACGCGATCCGGCTGCGCTACCGCATGCTGCCGTATAACTACACGCTGGCCTTCGACAACCACCAGCAAGGCTTGCCGCTGATGCGCCCCATGCTGTACGAGGAGCCGGACAACGTGCAGGCGCGCGCCATCGCCTCCACCTACCTGTGGGGCAAGGACTTCCTCGTCACGCCCGTCACCAGCAAGGGCGCCACCGAGCAGCAGGTATGGTTCCCCGCGCACAGCGTGTGGTTCGACTTCTACACGGGCCAGCGCCAGGACGGCGGCGCCAGCCGCGCCGTGAAGCTGGCGCCGGACCACATCCCCGTCTACGTGCGGGCCGGCGCCTTCATCCCGCTGGCGCCCGTGGTGCAGACGACGCGCGACTATACGACCAAGGCCATCGAACTGCACTACTACCACGACCACACGGTCCGCAGCGGCGAGGGCAAGCTGTATGACGACGATGGCGAAACGGCGCAAGCTTGGGAGCAGGGCAAATACGAGCTGCTGCACTTCGCCAGCAAGCTGCAGGGCCGCGCGCTGACGCTTTCGCTGTCGTCGGAAACGGGCGCGCACTACCAGCGCCCGCAGCGCAGCATCGCGCTGCAGGTGCACAACGTGGGCGCCAAGCCGCCCGGCGTGCAGCTGGACGGCCAGGCGGTGGACTTCGCCTGGGACGGCGCGGCGCGCCTGCTGACGGTGCAACTGCCGGCCAGCGACCTGGCTGCGCGCACAGTGGACATTTCACTGGCGGCGGCTGACGCTCACTAAAACCAGGGTCAGACCCTTGCTGCGCTTGCTGCGGTGGCCATCACGCTGGCGGCGGCCGGCACCCGCTGACAAATCCGCAACACTTGGCAAAACCGCCACACGCGCCAGCCTGACGTGTATATTAATGGCCTTCGGACCACCCGGTCCGGAGGCCATTTTTACATTTCAGGGAGACACGCGTGTCATCTACCTTCATCAAGGCGCTGCTGGCGGTAAGCGCCATCACAGCCGCCAGCGGCAGCGCCTACGCGGCGCCGGCCGCCAAGCCTACCGTGGCCGAAGCCGAACGCTTCCTGGCCGACGCGGAAGCCCGCCTCAATAAACTGAGCATCGAACAGGCGCGCGGCGCCTGGGTCGGCGAGAACTTCATCACCGACGACACGGAAGCGATCAGCGCCTTCTTCTCCGAGCGCTACCTGACCGCGTCCGGCGAACTGGCGCTGGCCGCGCGCCGCTACAACGGCCTGCCGCTCAAGCCGGACGCCGCGCGCAAGCTCAAGCTGCTGCAACTGACGCTGATGCTGTCCGATCCCAAGGAGCGTGAAGCCTACACGGCGGCGCAGACGGCGATGACCGGCGCCTACGGCAAGGCCAAGTACTGCCCGAAAAACCCGGACGGCAGCGCCGGCGCCTGCATGGCGCTGGGTGAAATGGAAAAAGTACTGGCCGACAGCCGCGACCCGAACCGCCTGAAGGAAATCTGGCTCGGCTGGCACGCGCAATCGCCGGCCTACAAGCAACGCTACAGCCAGTACGTGGCGCTGTCGAACAAGGGCGCCCGCGAGATGGGCTTCGCCGACACGGGCGCGCTGTGGCGTTCGCAGTACGACATGCCGCCCGAGCAGTTCGCGGCCGAGATGGAACGCCTGTGGCAGCAGGTCAAACCGCTGTACGAATCGCTGCACACCTACACCCGCTACAAGCTGCGCCAGGCCTACGGCCCCGACGTGGTGCCGGCCACGGGCCCGATTCCGGCCCACCTGTTCGGCAATATGTGGAGCCAGACGTGGGACAACATCTACCCGCTGCTCAAGCCGGCCGGCGAGACCGGCAGCTATGACCTGAGCAAGGTGCTGGTCGAGCGCAAGATCGACGCGAAAGAAATGACGGCCGATGCGGAACGCTTCTACACCTCGCTGGGCATGCAGAAGCTGCCGGCCAGCTTCTGGGAACGCTCGCTGCTGACCAAGCCGCGCGACCGCGACGTGGTGTGCCACGCCTCCGCCTGGCCAATGGACGACAAGGACGACGTGCGCATCAAGATGTGCATCACGCCCACGGCCGAGGACTTCAGCACCATCCACCATGAGCTGGGCCACGTCTACTACTACCTGGCCTACAACAAGCAGCCCTATTTGTTCCGCAACGGCGCCAACGACGGCTTCCATGAAGCCATCGGCGACACGGTGGCCTTGTCCGTCACGCCCGACTACCTGAAGACCATCGGCCTGATGCCCAAGGATGCGGCGGCCGACGCCGACATCGGCCAGTTGCTGCAACGGGCGCTGACCAAGGTGGCCTTCCTGCCGTTCGGCTACTCGGTCGACAAATGGCGCTGGGATGTCTACTCCGGCAAAACCAAGCCGGCCGACTACGACAAGCACTGGTGGGAACTGCGCGAGCAGTACATGGGCATGTCGCGCCCGGCCGCCATCAGCGAGCAAGGCTTCGACGCCGGCGCCAAGTACCACGTGGCGGCCGACGTGCCGTACGCGCGCTACTTCCTGGCCGACATGCTGCAGTTCCAGTTCCACCGCGCGCTGTGCCGCGAGGCCGGCTACACGGGTCCGCTGCACCGCTGCTCCGTGTACGGCAATCCCAAGGCCGGCGCCAAGCTGCAACAGATGCTGGCCATGGGCGCCAGCAAGCCATGGCCGGAAGCGCTGAAAGCCATCTCGGGTGAGGACAAGATCGACGGCAACGCGCTGCTCGAATATTTTGCCCCGCTCAAGACCTGGCTCGACGCGCAGAACGCGCAGTTCGCGGCGGCGGAAAAACACTGACGCAAAAACATGCAGCCGAAAAAAAAACCTCGCCATCTGCATGGCGAGGTTTTTTTTCGGCTTAACATCCAGTAGGTTTAGAACTTGTAGTTCGCGCCCATCAGGATCGTGCGGCCATACTTCTGGTATTCCAGCTGCTGGCTACGGGTGCCGGTGTAGGTCTCGTAAGCCGAGTTGGTCAGATTGTTGACCTGCAGCAGCAGACCCAGGCCCTTATAGGTGCCTTCGTTGAAGGTGTAGCCAACCTGGAAGTCAACCACGTTCTCGCCGACCACATAACGCAGCGTACGCGAGTTGGCGAAGTTGCTGATCTCACCCACGAAGTCCGAACGCTTGCGCTGGCTGATACGGGTTTCGAAACCGTTCTTCTCGTAGTAGGCGGTCAGGTTGGTGACGCGCTTCGACAGGCCTGGCAGCGGGATGTTGCTACCGATGCTGCTGGTCGGATCTTCGATCTTGATGTCGCTGGTGCTGAAGGTGGCGCTAGCCTGCACACCGAAGCCGTCCAGCGACTTGGTCACCAGGTTCATCGGCAGCGAGCCGGACAGTTCCAGACCCTTCATCGTGCCGCCCTGGCCGTTGTACGGCGCCGAGAACGGGCCGATAGCGGTGTTGAGCGAACCCAGCACACCAGTGTTGTACACATAGCCTGGCGGGATGAAGGACGAGAAATCGTAGTCCTTGGTCTGGGTGTAGATGTAGCTGGTCAGCTTCTTGTAGAAACCGGCCACGGCATAGTAAGCCTTCTTGTCGAAGTATTTCTCATACGAGATGTCGAAGGCATTGGCGCGCCATGGGTCCAGCTTGGCGTTGCCGCCGTTGGCGGTCAGGCGGAACAGGGTCTTGTCGTAGTCCATCTGGAACGCCGAGCTCAGCTGGTCCACGCGTGGACGGGCCAGTTGCTTGGCCACGGCCAGACGCACGGTCTGCTGGTTGTCGAAGCCGAACGCCAGGTTCAGGCTAGGCAGCACGTCGGTGTAGGTCTTGCCCAGGTCCACAGGCTTGATCTCGGTGGTGCCGCTGGAATTGTCCACATAACGCGATTGCGACGACTGGTGGGTGCGCTGCACTTGCACGCCCACGTTACCGCGCACGCTCACATCGCCCATTTCGGCTTCGATGTTGGCCTTGACGAAGCTGGTGGTCACTTTTTCCTGCACGTCCCAGGCCTTGGTCACCAGGTAGGACAGGTTGTCGACCGGGTTGAACGCCATGCCGCTGGCGACCACGCCAGGCACGTTCCAGGCCGGGATGGTGCCCACGCCGGCGAAGCTCAGGTCCACGGGCGAGTACTGCAGGTTGGACGGCACGGTGAACTGGTCGCCGGTCAGGGTGATCGGACCTTCAGGCTGACGACGCTTCTTGCTGCGGTCGGCGTAGTTGACGCCCACGTCCACGCCCGAGAACAGCTTTTCCATCATGTCCGGCACTGGCAGGCTGGCCACCAGCTTGAAGCCTTTCAGCTCGTCTTCCACGTGCGGCACTTTGCCGTAGCCCGAACCGTAGATCGTGTTGCGCACATACAGCTGGCTTGGATCGCTGTAGTTCAGGCCGGTCGTGATGGTCGGGAACGCGCCGGACGCATATTTCAGGCCCAGGTTGTCGAGGAACTGGGTGCCTGCCACAGGGTTGTGCTGCAGGTTGTTTTCCAGGCTCAGCTCATCGCGCTTGGCTTGCGAGTAGTTCACGTCGGCGAACAGCGACCAATCCTTGAACTTGATGGTGTTGCTCCAGCCGGCAGCATGGATTTCATCCTTGCGCTTGTTGTACATGCCGCGTACCAGCGGGAACACGCCGGTGGCGGTGCCGCCAGCCAGGCTGTTGCCGTTGAACACAGGATTGACGTAGTTCAGGCCGGGCGTGAAGCCGCCGTTCCAGCCACCCAGGTTGACTTCCAGCTGGTTGTTGGTTTGCTCTTGCTTGAACTCGGAAGCGTAGATGTCCAGGATGCTGGTCCACTGCTTGTTCGGACGGTATTGCAGCACGCCCATGAAGCCGTCGCGCTTGTTGGTGCCGCTGGTGGCCACGGCCTTGATGCCGTCGGTGATGTAGGTGCCCGACGGGATGCCTGGACGCGAATCGGTCTTCCATGGCTCGTACATGCCCGTCTCATGGTCGAGGATGGGCGATTCCAGGTGGGCGAAGCCCAGTGCGATACCGATCGTGCGGTTGGCGAACTGGTCGATGTAGCTGGCGCTGAAGCGGTTGCCGTTGGCCGAGGCGCCGGCGATGCTGCCCAGCGAGTTGTGTTCGCCACGGGCATTCAGCGCCACGGTGCGGCCGCCGAACGACAGCGGACGTACGGTCTGCATGTCGATGGTGCCCGACAGGCCCTGGCCGACCAGGCCGGCGTCCGGGGTTTTGTAGACGGTCACGCCAGCCATCAGCTCGGATGGGTACTGGTCGAATTCCACCGAGCGGTTGTCGCCCGTGCTCACTTGCTCGCGGCCGTTCAGCAGGGTGGTCGAGAAGTCCGGCGACAGACCGCGCACGCTGATCACCTGGGCGCGGCCGGCCACGCGCTGGGCGGCCAGACCGGGCAGGCGGGAAATCGATTCGGCGATGCTGACGTCAGGCAGCTTGCCGATGTCCTCGGCCGAAATGGCTTCGACGATCGAGGTGGCATCCTTCTTGACCGAGATCGCGTCCTCGATACCACGGCGGATGCCCGACACGGTCACCGTCGCCATCGGCGCGGCGTCAGCCTGGGCGGCCGGCGCCGTTTGCGCGTAAACCGGTTGTGCCAACGCGGCCACGAACAGGGCGCAGCCTGCCGCGACCGGACTCAGTTGAAAAGTGGCGCTGTTGCGCTTGCTTGCGAACTTACTCATTGTTAATGCCCCCTCACTCGACACCAAATATATTTCCCGAGCCACGAACGACTTCACGGGTTCCTTGGAATTCAACGTTCTTTGACGTTCCAGAAAGAATTTTGTACTAAAACTAGATTTGGTGTCAATCGAAGTTAAG
Source organism: Rugamonas brunnea (assembly GCF_014042345.1). GTDB lineage: Bacteria > Pseudomonadota > Gammaproteobacteria > Burkholderiales > Burkholderiaceae_D > Rugamonas > Rugamonas brunnea. The sequence continues at coordinate 90,188 of NZ_JACEZT010000008.1, read as the reverse complement.
TTTAGCTACGTCGAAAGAAGCACGCTTACACTGCGCTCCCTATGAGAAGAATGGGGATGCGTTGTATTTCGGCTACAGAGTTACGCACGAGGCGATGTAATCGAACTACAAGATGGAAGAAAAAAGGGGCCGCCGGCGCGCGGCGCCGGGGATCAGTCACAGCCATCATCCCATGCTGCGCGACCCCGATACGCCTACCAGGCGAAGAAATCGAAAACTTTGCACATCGCAGCAACACGATAATGTAGCAACACTAAAAATTTAGCATTTCGCGCCAAGCTTGAAATGCACGAACGTTGCTAAGTCACTGTTTTTAAATTATTATTTTTAAATCGCTAAATTTCAATAAATTGTAGTCTGCCTACCAGAAGAATGGAGATCCCATGAAGCGCCTGATCGTGCTGGCCGCGCTGGCCACCCTGTCCCCGTCACCGGCATGGGCGCAGCCCCGGCAGCACAGCATCGACCACCTGGAGCCGCCCTCGTGGTGGACCGGCATGCACAGCCGGCAGCTGGAATTGATGGTGCATGGGCCCCGGATCGCCGAACTGGAGCCGGCACTGCACTATCCGGGCGTGCGCATCGCCAAGGTGGCCCGCAGCGATAACGCTAACTACCTGTTCATCGACCTGGACATCGCACCCGGCGCGGCGCCGGGCACGCTGACGCTGCAATTCCGCCAGCAAGGCAAGACCGTACTCAGCACCCCGTACACGCTGCAGGCGCGCGCGGCCGGCTCGGCCGACCGGTCCGGCTTCAGCAGCGCCGACGCCATCTATGAAGTGATGCCCGACCGCTATGCCAACGGCGACCCGGCCAACGACAACATGCCCGGCATGACGGAGCAGGCCAACCGCCAGGACGGTTCCGGCCGCCACGGCGGCGACCTGGCCGGCATGGCGGCCCACCTGGACTACGTGGCCGCCATGGGCTACACGATGCTGTGGCCGACCCCGCTGCTGGAGTCCAACATGGAGCGCGGCTCCTACCATGGCTACGCCACCACCAACCACTACCGCATCGACCCGCGCTACGGCAGCAACGAGCAATACCGCGCGTTCGTGGCGCAGGCGCGCCAGCACGGCATCGGCGTGATCCAGGACGTGGTGCTCAACCACATCGGCGACCGCCACTGGTGGATGCAGGACTTGCCGAGCGCCGACTGGATCACCCACCAGGGCAAGTTTGTGCCCACCGAGCACCACCGGGTGGCCGTGCAGGACCCCTACGGCTCGCAGGCCGACAGGCGCGACTTCACGCAAGGCTGGTTCGTCGCCACCATGCCAGACCTGAACCAGGCCAATCCCCACCTGGCCACCTACCTGATGCAAAACAGCATCTGGTGGATCGAGTACGCCGGCCTGTCCGGCCTGCGGGTGGACACCTACAGCTATTCCGACAGCGCCTTCCTGTCCGCCTGGTCGGGCCGCATCATGCACGAGTATCCGAAGCTGAACCTGGTGGGCGAGGAATGGAGCCCGCACATTCCCATCGTCGCCCGCTGGCAGGAAGGCAAGCGCAATTTCGACGGCTATGTCTCGCACATGCCGGGCATGATGGACTTCCCGCTCAACGACACGCTGCGCCGCGCGCTGGCCTCGGACGACGCCGACGGCGCCCAGTACAGCCTGACGAGCTTGTATGAAACCCTGTCCCAGGATTACCTGTACCCCAACCCCGGCAACATGGTGCTGTTCGAAGGCAACCACGACCTGTCGCGCATCTACAGCGACCTGCACGAGGACGACGCGCTGTTTCGCATGGCCATGGCCTACGTGCTGACGGCGCCGCGCATCCCGCAGTTCTATGCCGGCACGGAAGTGCTGATGACCAGCACCACCGGCCGCCGCGACGACGCCTCCTACCGCCACGACTTCCCCGGCGGCTGGGCCGGCGACACCGTCAACGCCTACACGGGCGCCGGCCTGACGCCCAGGCAACTGGCGGCCCAGGCCTTCCTGAAAAAGCTGCTGAACTGGCGCAAGGGCCAGCCCGTGATCCACCACGGCAAGACCATGCAGTTCGGACCCGAGCACAACACCTATGTGTTCTTCCGCTACGACGGCAAGCAGAAGGTGATGGTGGCGTTCAACAAGAACCACAGCGACACCACGCTGGCCACGGCCCGCTTCCAGGAAATGCTGGCCGGCGTGCACGGTGGCGACGACGTGATCAGCGGCCAGCACGTCGCACTGGACGGCACGCTGACCCTGCCGGCCCGCTCGGTGCTGGTGCTGGAGTTGCGCTAAGTTCAGTGGTGCGTCAACGCGGCGCGCACCGGCGCCGCCACTGGTACCACGCCGTCGTTGAGCTTGAAGATGCTGACCGCCTCGTTCAGGCTGGCCGCCTGCTGCTGCAAGGCGTCGGCCGCGGCGGCAGCCTGCTCCACCAGCGCCGCGTTCTGCTGGGTCGCATCGTCCATCTGGCTGATGGCGGTGCTGACCTGTTCGATACCCTCGCGCTGTTCAACGCTGGCCGTGGCGATCTCGCCTATCATGGCCGTCACCCGCCGCACACTGGTCACCACCTCGTCCATCGTCATGCCGGCCTGCCCCACGAGCCGGCTGCCCGCCTCCACCCGGTCGACGGAATCGCCGATCAGTTCCTTGATCTCCTTGGCGGCGGCCGCGCTGCGCTGGGCCAGGTTGCGCACCTCCGACGCCACCACCGCGAAACCGCGCCCCTGCTCGCCCGCGCGGGCCGCTTCCACCGCCGCGTTCAGGGCCAGGATATTGGTCTGGAAGGCGATGCCGTCGATCACGCCGATGATGTCGACGATCTTGCGCGACGACTCGTTGATCGAGCCCATGGTCTGCACCATCTGCTCCACCGCCTCGCCGCCGCGCTGCGCGACGGTGGAGGCAGCGTCGGCCAGCCGGCTGGCCTCGCTGGCGTTGTCGTTGTTGTGCTTGACGGTGGTGCTCAGTTCCATCATCGAGGCCGCCGTCTGTTGCAGTGCGCTGGCCTGCTGCTCCGTGCGGCCCGACAAGTCCAGGTTGCCGCTGGCGATCTCCACCGTGGCCTGATGGATGGTGTCCGTGCCTTGCCGCACCTGGCCGACGATGCGCGCCAGGTTGTCCTGCATGGCCTTGAGTGCGCGCAGCAAGTCGCCGATCTCGTCCCTGGTGCTGGCCCGCACGTCGCTGCGCAAATCGCCGGCCGCCACGGTCTGGGCCATGCCCACGGCCGCGCCCAGCGGCACGGTGATGCTGCGGATCAGCCAGCGCACGGTGACCAGGCCCACCGCCAGCGTCACCAGCAGTGTCGCCAGCATGACGGTGACGGCGCTGCGGTACTCGCGCGCGTTCGCCTGCGCCATTTCCGCCGTCAGCCGGCGCGACTCGGCGCCGATGAAAGCGACGATGTCATTGATCCTGGCCGTGGGCGCCCGGTCTATGCCCTTGACCAGCTTGTCGACCACGTGGGCGCTGTCGGCATTGGCCACATCGTACTGCTTGAGCGCTTCCAGGTATTTGCCTTGCAGCTCGGCGTGGGTACGGATCGCCTCGTCGACCAGCGGCGTGCGCAATTGCAACTGGTCCATGAGACCCTTGAGCCTGGCCAGTTCCGCCCCGGTCGCCTCGCTGCTTTTGAGGAAGGCCTTGGAATACTTGTCGAAGGCGGCCGGATCGTTGCCGCGCAACAGGGTGTCCTTCCATTCCTGCACCTGGATCTTGAATTGCACCTGGGCGCTGCGGGCCGTGTCCACGGCGGCGCTGAGCATGTCGGAACGGGCCATCGCTTCGGCACTGCGGGCATTGCTGCTGCTGAGGGCACGCCAGCCGCCGCCGGCCACCACCAGCAAGGCGGCGAAAAAGAACGCACCCAACAAGCCCAGCCGCACCCCGATTTTCAGATTTGCGAGTCTCATCACTTCCCCTTGCGCGTTGAGAGCCGGCGGCCGGCTCCTGGCAGTCCAGAGTCAAGCGGCCCGTGGCGTAGCACGCGCACGGGCCGGGCTGATGCATTGCAGTGCATGTATAGCTTACATCATGCGCTTCCGCATGGAAAAATCAAGCTGAGCCGTCGCGACTGAAGTCCAGGCGATACAGATTGGAGGGCACGGCCGGCGTCAATTCCGTGCAATGCACAAATTGCAAGCCCAGCTTGCGCAGCAGCGCGTTCGAGGCCACGTTGTCGGGGCCGGTGATGGCCAGCAGCGCGGGCAGGCGCAACACATCGCGCGCGTAGGCCAGCACGGCGCTGGCCGCCTCATAGGCGTAGCCCTGGCCCCAGTGGGCGGGCCGCAGCGCGTAGCCGATGTCGACGCCGGGCAGGCTGTCGCGTTTGATCAGGCCGCACAGGCCCAGCGGTGCGCCATCGGCGCTGCGTTCGACGAGGTAAAGGGAATGGCCGAGGCGGCGCTGCATGTCGCACGGCCCTTGTTCGATGGCGGCGCGGGCCGCCTCGACGGTGCGAAGATGCTTGTCGCCGATATGGCGCAGCCAGGACGGTTCGTTGACCAGCGCCAGGTAGAACGGCGCGTCATCCACGGTGAGCGTGCGCAGGCGCAGGCGCGGCGTCTCCAGCACGATCATGGGGCCGGGTCTGCCCTATTCGGGCCAGTGGGCGCGGTCATTGAGCAACTGGACCATCAGGTAAGCGTCCACATAGCCCAGTTGCGGATGGCGGTAGGCGCCGGGCAAGGTGCCGGCCACCTGGAAGCCCAGCCGTTTCCACAACAGCACGGCCGCCACGTTGGAACTGATCACGAAATCGAGTTGCACGGCCAGGTAGCCGGCCTGGCGCGCAGCCCGCAGGCAGTCGGCGCCGAGCAGCTTGCCCACGCCGATGCCCTGTGCGGCCGGGCTGACGACGAAGAAGGCGCTGGCCACGTGGGCGCCCCGGCCCGGCTGGGCCGGCAGCAAGCGGTACATGCCCAGCAGGCGCTCACCGTTGAGGATGGCCACAAGGCTGGCCACGCCGGGGCCGAACCAATAGGCCAGGCAGGCCTCGCGGGTGATGTCTTCGGGGAAATACAAGGTGTCGCCACTGGCGATCAATTCTTCGTGCACCGCCCACATGGCGTCAAAATCAGCCGGCGTGGCGGGACGTATCGCGATTTCTTTCAAGACAGCTCCAACAGGTTGCCCAGCAAGTTTTTTGATAGTCGATTGTCATGTATTTTCGGCGTCAAGTCCAGCGGGCGAGCGCAAGCGGAACCCGGTCTGCGCCGGCCGGCCCGGCAGATCCAGCGTGGCCGTGGCGCGCGGCGTGGTGCTGATGACCTTGCCGCGCCGCATCACCATCCGCCGCGCCGCGCGCAGCCGGATCGCTTCCACCGGGCTGGCCGCGTCCAGCAACACCAGGTCGGCATGGCAGCCGGGCGCCAGGCCGTAGCCGTGCAAACCGAGGATGCGGGCCGGCGCGGCCGTGACGGCCTCGAAGCAGGCGCGCATGGCGTGCTGGCCCGTCATCTGGGCCACGTGCAAGCCCATGTGGGCCACTTCCAGCATGTCGCCCGAGCCCAGGCTGTACCACGGGTCCATCACGCAATCGTGGCCGAACGCCACCTCCACGCCGGCCGCCAGCAGTTCCGGCACGCGCGTCATGCCGCGCCGCTTGGGGTAGCTGTCGTGGCGGCCTTGCAGCGTGATGTTGATGAGCGGGTTGGCCACGGCCGCCACGCCGGCCTCGCGAATCAGCGGCAGCAGCTTGCTCACGTAGTAGTTGTCCATCGAATGCATGGAGGTCAGGTGGGACCCGGTGACCCGGCCTTGCAGGCCGAGCCGGTTGGTCTCGTAGGCCAGCGTCTCGATGTGGCGCGAATGGGGGTCGTCCGATTCGTCGCAATGCATGTCCACCCGCAAGCCCTTGCCGGCCGCGAACTCGCACAGGATGCGCACCGATTCGGTGCCCTCGGCCATGGTGCGCTCGAAATGGGGGATGCCGCCCACCACGTCCACGCCCATGGCGATGGCGCGCTTGAGGTTAGCCAGCGCCGTGGGGCTGCGCAGCAAGCCATCCTGGGGGAAGGCCACCAGTTGCAAATCCAGGTAGGGCGCCACCTGGCGTTTCACGTCGAGCAGGGCTTCCACGGCCAGCAGGCGGTCGTCGCACACATCCACATGGCTGCGGATGGCCAGCAAGCCCTTGGCCACGGCCCAGTCGCAATATTGCAACGCGCGCGCCACGAGCGCCTCCTGGGTCAGCTGCGGCTTCAATTCGCCCCACAGCGCGATGCCTTCGAGCAGGGTGCCCGATTCGTTCACGCGCGGCAGGCCGTAGCTGAGTGTGGCGTCCATGTGGAAATGGGCATCCACGAACGGCGGCGTGAGCAGGTCGCCGCCGGCGTCGATCTCCTGCCGCCCGCGCGGCGCCAGGGCCGGGCCGATGGCAGCGATGCGGCCGTCGGCGATGGCGATGTCCATGCCCTGGCGGCCGTCGGGCAGGCTGGCGTTACGTATCACGGTATCAAAAGGCGCATCCATGGGCAGCTCCCGGCCAGCTTACTTCTTCCAGTAGGAAAATTCAGTCTCGTAACAGACCGTCTCGATGTCGGCAATGCGCTCCTGCATCGCGCTTTGCGCGTCCAGGATGGCCTGATTGTAGACAGAGGGGCCAATTTCACGCAAACAATAATCGAGCAGCAGGCGCGCCTTGAGCTCGCCCACCTCCTCGTCCATGTTTTCCGCGCAATAGCGCTGGATGGAGGCCAGCAAACGTTGCTCCACGTCCTTGTTCAGCTTGATCGTCATGTTGTTTCACCTGGAAAAGATTATTGTTGCAGCGCATTAATTTGACCATACACCCGGTCCTGTTGGGTATCGCACAGCGGTGCACGGATAGCGGAAAAAATAACTTTCCAAGGCCGGCAATCGCCGCTAGAATGCATTTATTGCAGCGCATCATAAACTCACGGCCACAGCCGCTCCGGTGCGCCAGGCCCGCATTTTAATCGTCCCAGGAGAAGCCATGTTTTCGATTCCAGAACAGTTTTCCGCAGCTACGAAATCCCAGATTGAAGCGCAGTTGAACATCATCAACAACCTGGCCGCCAAGGCCGTGGAAAGCGCCGAGAAAGTCATCGCCCTCAATATCAGCACCACCAAGGCCTCGGTGGAGAAATCGTCTTCGGCCGCCAAGCAATTGCTGGAAGCGAAAGACCCGCGCGAATTCTTCACCCTGAGCACGGGTCAGGCCAACTACCTGGACAACCTGCTGGCTTACAGCCGCCAGCTGTTCAACATCGCCACGGCCGCCCAGGCCGAGCTGATCCAGAGCGCCAAGGAACAGATCAAGGACGTGCCGCAGACGCTGACGCTGGCCGCCCCCGCCAAGCCCGCCGCCGCCCCAGCCCCGGCGCCGGCCCCGAAAGCGGCCGCCAAGGTGGAGCCGGAAGCCAAGGTGACCGTGGTTGCCGAGCCCGTGGTCGAAGTGCCAGCCAAACCCGCCATCGTGGCCGAAGCGCCCGCCCCTGCCAAGGTGGAAGCAGCCGCCGCGCCAGCGCCGGCCGTGACGGAAGCCGCCGCCGCACCTGTGGCCAAGGTCAGCGCCAAGTCCAAGAAATAAGGCACCAACCGGGCGCCAACCCCAAACCGGGGTCAGGTCATGCGATCAAGCAATCACGCCGTGATTGCTTGATCGCATGACCTGACCCCGGTTTTTTTGCGCTTGTTGTATCCTAGCGCCCTGCATGGACAACAACACAATGAATCTCTCCGGGCTGATCGGCCATTTCGTGCGCCAGCATTCCCGCGCCTATGCGGCGGCCGGCGCCATGCTGGCCGGCGTGGCCGCGCTCGGCGTGTGGGTGCCGCGCAAGGTCGGCGCCATGATCGATGGCCTGGCCGCCCACCGCCTCGGCGGCAACGCGCTGCTGCTGGAAATCGGCAGCCTGCTGCTAATCGGCGTGGCCATCTACTTCCTGCGCGTGGGCTGGCGCCAGACCCTGTTCGCCGCCGCCTACCAACTGGGCGTGTCGTTGCGCACCCGGCTTTACGAGCGGCTGGCGCTGCAAGGCCCGGCCTTCTACCAGCAGCGGCGCACAGGCGACCTGATGGCGCTGGCCACCAACGATATCGACGCCATCGAACTGGCGGCCGGCGAAGCCATGCTGGCCGGCTTCGATGGCTCGCTGACGCTGGTGATGGTGCTGGGCGTGATGCTGCTGGGCGTGGACTGGCGCCTGGCCGCCGTGGCCCTGCTGCCGTTTCCCTTGATGGGACTGGCGTTCTGGCGCATTTCCAGCCACATCCACAAGGCCTCGACCGACGCGCTGCGCTGCTTCTCCGCCCTCAACGACCACGTGCAGGAAACCCTGGCCGGTGTGCGCACGCTGCGCGCGCTGGGCCTGGAGCAACGCAGCGCCAGCCAGTTCGCGGACCTGACGGAGCACGCGGCCAGCGCCAGCCTGCGCGCCCAGGTGTGGGAAGCGGCCTACGAACCGGCCGTGGGCCTGACGCTGACGGCGGCCAGCGCGCTCACGCTGGGCCTGGGCGGCTATCTCGTGTGGCATCAGCAGCTCACCATTGGCGCGTTGACCAGCTTCACCATGTATCTCGGGCAGCTGATCTGGCCCATGTTCGCGGCCGGCTGGGTGCTGTCGCTGATCGAACGGGGCCGCGCGGCCTGGGCCCGGCTGCAACCGATGCTCGATGCGCCGCTGGCCGTCGACGACCAAGGCACGCTGGATGCCGTGGCGCCCGGCGCGCTGGAACTGCGCGATGTCGCCTGCGCCTATCCAGGCCAGACCGCGCCCGCCCTGTCCCACCTGACGCTGACGCTGGCGCCGGGCCAGACCCTAGGCCTGGTCGGCCCGACCGGCAGCGGCAAATCGACCCTGCTGCGCGTGCTGCTGCGCCAGCTCACGCCGCAGGCGGGCAGCGTGCGCTGGTCCGGCCAGCCGCTGGAGGCCTACCGCCTGCACGCACTGCGCGCGGCCATCAGTTGGGTGCCGCAGGAATCGTTCCTGTTCTCGGCCACGATCGCCGACAACATCGCGCTGGCCCGCCCCGGCGCCAGCCGCGCCGACGTGGAGCGGGCCGCCACGCTGGCCGCCATCCACGACGACATCCTGCTGTTCCCGGACGGTTACGACACCCAGGTGGGCGAGCGCGGCATCACGCTGTCGGGCGGCCAGCGCCAGCGCGTGGCCATCGCCCGCGCGCTGCTGGCCGATAACGACTTGCTGCTGCTGGACGACGCGCTGTCGGCCGTGGACACCGGCACCGAGGCGCGCATCCTGCAGCACCTGGAACAACTGCGCCAGGCGCGCCCCGGCCGCAGCGCCATCATCGCCAGCCACCGCCTGAGTGCCGTCGTCAGCGCGGACCGGATCGTCGTGCTGCGCGACGGCCACGTGACGGAAGCGGGCACGCACGACGAACTGCTGGCGCTCGACGGCTGGTATGCCAGCCAGTGGCGCTACCAACAACTGGAGGCCAGTCTCGATGCAAGCTGACCACGACCTGCAGCCGCACGACGCGCGCCGCCAGACCCTGCAAGCGGTGGCGCTGCTGCGCCGCGCCGCGCAGCCGGACCAGCGCCACCTGGGCTGGGCCGTGCTCTGGCTGGTGCTGGCCGCGCTGCTCGAAGTGCTGGGCCCCATCATGGGCAAGGCGCTGATCGACCAGCACCTGCTGCCGCACCGCCTCGACTGGCCGCGCATGGCGGCGCTGTTGGCCGGCGTGCTGCTGACGGGCTGGGTGGCCAGCGGCCTGCGCTACCTGCAACTGGTGCGCCTGTCCGGGCTGGCCATGCGTTCGGTGCGGCGCCTGCGTGAACAGGTCTATGGCCACGTGCTGCGCCTGCCCATGGCCTTCTTCGACCGCGCCATCACCGGCCAACTGGTGTCGCGCGTGACCAACGACACGGAAGCCGTCAAGACCCTGTACGTTCAGGTGCTGTTCGTGATGCTCGACAGTTCCATCGTCCTGATCGGCACCGTCTGCGCCATGGCCTGGCTGGACTGGCATCTGATGAGCATCGTGCTGGCCTTGCTGCCGGCCGTGCTGGCCATCATCTGGCTTTACCAGCGCTGGAGCGCGCCGGCAGTCACCCGCGCCCGCGCCCTGCGCAGCGACATCAACGGCCATCTGGCCGAATCGATAGGCGGCATGAGCGTGCTCCAGGCCAGCAACGCCGAAGCCCGTTTCGCCGCGCGCTTCCGCACCACCAACGAGCGCCATTACGAAGCCCGCATGGCCGAACTGCGCGCCAACGCCTGGCTGCTGCGGCCCGCGCTGGACCTGCTCAACATCGTGCTGCTGGCCTCCGTCATCTTCGCCTTCGGCCAGCGCCAGATGACGGCGACCGAGGTGGGTGTGCTGTACGCCTTCATCAGTTACATCGCCCGCGTGATCGAACCGCTGATCCAGATCACCATGCAATTCAGCCAGTTGCAGCAATCGGTGGTGGCCAGTGCGCGCGTGGCGGCCCTGCTGGACGAAGCCAGCGCGCCAGAGCACGCGGCTCACGATAAGGCGGCGCACAACAAGGTGGCGCATGGCGCGGCGGCGCACGACAACGCGGCGCAAGGCAAGGCGACACAGGACGAGGCGGCGCATGACCTCGGAGCGCGCGCCCCTACGACAGCGCAGCGCCCCGCACGGCGTCTGCACGACGCCAACGCGCCGGCCGTGGCGCTGCGCCACATCGGGTTCGCCTACGTGCCTGGCCAGCCCGTACTGCACGACCTGTCGCTTGAGATCGGTCAGGGCGACTTCGTGGGCATCGTCGGCCACACGGGCAGCGGCAAATCCACGCTGCTGTCGCTGCTGCTGCGCTACTACCCGGTGCAGCAGGGCGCCATCACCATCCTCGGCGCGCCGCTGGAGTCGATCGCCAACGCCGAATTCCGGGCCGAGGTGGGGCTGGTGCCGCAGGAACCGTTCCTGCTGGCCGCCTCCGCGCGCGAGAACATCGCCATGGGGCGCGACCTGAGCGACGCCCAGGTCGAGGCGGCCGCCCGCGCCGCCCATGCGCACGACTTCATCATGGCGCTCGAACACGGTTACGACACGGCGCTCGGCGAAGGCGGCTCGCGCCTGTCCGTGGGTCAGAAACAGTTGATCGCCATCGCCCGCGCGCTGGCCGGCCAGCCCCGCATCCTGCTGCTGGACGAGGCCACCTCGCATATCGACAGCCAGACCGAGCAGATCGTGCAGACGGCGCTCGACGAGTTACGCGGGCGCGTCACCATCATCGCCATTGCGCACCGGCTGTCCACCATCCGCGAGGCCGACCGCATCGTCGTGCTCAACCATGGCCGCATCGCCGAATCGGGCCCGCACGCGCAATTGATGCAAGTCGATGGCGGCTTATATCAACGCCTGTACCAGCTCCAGCAACTGGCCGCCTGACGCCCAGGCTGGCAGCAGCATGCCGCCAACGCCGTCGGGGTCTGACCCCAGCCGTATGCGCCGTTGGGGTCTGACCCCGGCCGTATGGGGTCTGACCCCGGTTTGATATTAATCAATATGGGACCTGACCCCGGTTTGATACAGATCAAACAATTCATCTTCGTTTAACATTGCTTTAAAAGCCATTAAAACTGTAGCAAACCACCAACTTCGTTAGCAGAACGGCCATGGAACTGTGCGGATTTCGGTAAATATGCGGCGTGGCTTGGACTTTCTAGACTGCAACAAGAATATAATTGTCTAGACACTTTGCGCACCATGGGCGCAGTGCAGGTGGAGGTGACGCGTTGGCAAGAAAGAAGGCATTTTCGGTACCTGGCGCGCGGCGCCTGCTGATCGCGACGGCCCTGCTGGCGCCGTTGCTGGCGTGCGCCCAGACGCCGCTCGAACAGCGCATCGCCGAGGTGCGCGAACAGAGCCGCTTCGTGCCCGACAAGGCGCTGGCCCAGCTGCTCAAGCTGCAAACGGAGGCCGATGGCGCGCCCCCTGCCACCCGCGCCGAAATCATGTCCCAGATCAGCCTGGCCCACATGCGGCTGGGCGAGAACGATGCCGCGCTGGCCCAGGCCGACGCCGTCATCGCGTATGGCAAGGCCCAGCATAACAACGCCATTCTGGCCAACGGCCTGCTGTCGAGAGCCTATGTGAAATTCGCCCAGGCCGACGTCAAGCAGGCGCACCAGCTGGCGTTCGAGGCCGAGGCCACGGCCGCGCGCACCAACGACCTGCCGCTGCGGGTGCAGGCGACGATCACGGCCGGCCAGGCTTACGCGGAACAGGGCGACTTCCCCACCGCGCTGGTCAAGCTGCAGGCGGCCGTGGACCTGGCGCGCCAGATCACCGACCAGCTGCCGCTGGCCACCGCCCTCAACGCCCTGACCCAGTTGTACAACCAGATGCGCGAATACGACAAGGGCTTCGCCGTGCTGGAAGAACTGCTGAGCGTGTCGCGCGCCCTGCACTCGGCCGGGCGCATGGCCGTGGCCAAGGATACGGAATACGGCCTGGCCATCGAAGCGCACCAGCCGGCGCGCGCGCTGCGCGCCTTGCAGGAAGCGCTGGCGCTGGAACGCCAGTTGGGCGCGCAGCGCATGATCGCCAACTCGCTGGTGAACCTGTCGGACAACTACCTGAAGGCGCGCGACTACGCGCGCGCGCTGCGCTACGGGAACGAATCACTGCAGGCGGCGCGCGCGGCCGGCTCGGCTCCGATCGAGGCCACCGCCCGCGTCAACATCGGCGAAGCCTACATGGGCCTGGGCCGCATCGCCGACGGCAAGAAGAGCTTCGAGGCCGGCCTGGCGTTCTACGAAAAGGCCAACAGCAAGCCGGATCTGCAAGGGGTGCTGCTCGAATATGGCCAGGCGCTGGAGAAGGCGGGCGACCTGCGCGGCGCCGTCGACGCCTACCACCGCGAGCGCGCCATCTCCAACGAATTGTTCGAAAAGCAGCGCCAGCAAGCCGTGCTGGAACTGCAGGAGAAATACGAGGCCGACAAGCGCCAGCGCCAGATCGAACTGCTGAGCCGCGAAAACCAGGTCAAGGGCACGGAACTCGACAACCGGCGCCTGCAACAGCGCGTGTGGTGGCTGTTGGCGCTGGTGTTCGCGCTGGCCGCCGCCGTGGTCGGCCTGCTGTACCGCAAGGTACGCCACGCCAACGCCCAGCTGGAAGTGAAAAATCTGGAGCTGAAGGCGCAAAGCGCCCTCGATCCCCTCACCTCGCTCTACAACCGGCGCCACTTCCAGGACTACATGCGCGGCCACGCGCCGCCCGAACGGCGCGAGGCACCCGTGCGCACCAGCAGTGGCGACGACATCGTGGGCGCCCTGTTCCTGCTGGACGTGGACCACTTCAAGCACGTCAACGACACCTACGGCCACGCGGCTGGCGACGCGGTGCTGAAGATGATCGCCGAACACCTGCGCATCGCGCTGCGCGAGACGGACATGATCGTGCGCTGGGGCGGCGAGGAGTTCCTCGCCTTCCTGCCCGCCATTCCGCGCCACGGCGTGGACGAGGTGGCGCGCCGCATCCTGGAGAGCATCTCGGCGCAGACTGTGGCCTACCAGGACCACCACATCCAGGTCAACGTGTCGGTCGGCTTCGCGCCATTCCCGCTGTTCCCGGACGAGCGGCCGCTGTCGTGGGAACGGGCCGTCAACCTGGTCGACATGGCGCTCTACCTGGCCAAGGCCCATGGCCGCAACCGCGCCTACGGCGTGCGCGGCTTCGCCAATTTCGCCGACACCTCGATGGAGGCCATCGAACAGGATCTGGAACGGGCCTGGCGCGCCGGCTATGTGGACCTGAGCGTGGTGCTGGGCCCGGCCGCGGATGGTCCGCCGCCGGCCGGCTCGGAAGCGAGCAATGTCGTACCATTGAAACAGGCGGCCAAGAACAACCACTAGGCCGCGCGGCGCATCCATGCAATACCAACCAGGGAGAATGGCATGACGAACAGGCGATGCACCACCTTGCTGCTGGCCGCGCTGCTGTGCGCGGGCACGTGCGCGCAAGCGGCGCCACCGGCGGCACCGGCTGCGCCAGCGGCACCAGCGGCCGAGGTGATCGGCACCATCCAGAACCTGCAAGGCACGGTGAGCATCGTGCGCGGCGGCGCCACCTTGTCCGCCACGGTCGGCACGCCGCTATACCGGGGCGACCAGGTCCGCACCGGCAAGCCCGGCGCCGTCGGCATCGTGCTGGGCGACGACACCACCATCTCGGCCGGCTCGTCCAGCGAGCTGGCGCTGAACGACTACATCTTCGATCCCAACAACGGCAAGTTCGCGCTCGTGGTGCGCATGCTCAAGGGGACGTTCTCATACATCACGGGGCAGATCGGCAAGCTGGCGCCAGACACGGTCAAGGTGCGCACGCCGGACGCCACCATCGCCACCCGCGGCACCAAGGTGCTGATCGAAGTGAAGGAGTGACCATGCGCTTTCCATCCAAAGCATTGGCCGCCGCGCCGGCATTGACACTGACACTGCTGCTGGCCGGCTGCGCCGGCGGCGCCAGCGTGATCCTGGTGCCGGACCAGCAGGGCAAGGTCGGCAAGGCCGAAGTGAGCACCGAGGGCGGCAAGCAGTTGCTCACGCAGGCGGGCGCGATGACGCGCACGTCCGGCCCGCGCCAGGCGCCCGGTGCCATCACCACGGCCGATCCGGCCTACCTGGCCAGCACCTTCGGCGAAGCGCTGGCCGTGGAGCCCCCGGCCGGCGAGACCTTCACGCTGTATTTCAAGACCGGTTCCTCCATGCTGGCGGCCGATGACCAGAAGATCATCGACGACATCGCCGCCGCCGTGAAGCGGCGCGCCGCCATCAGCGTGCGCATCAGCGGCCACACCGACAGCACCGGTTCGGCCGCGCTGGACACGGCGCTGTCGCTGGAGCGGGTCAAGCAGGTGCAGGCGCTGCTGCTGGACAAGGGCGTGCCGCCGGAACGCATCAGCACCTCCTACCACGGCAAGGGCAACCCGGCCGTGCCCACCCCGGACGGCGTGGCCGAACCGCGCAACCGGCGCGTGGTGGTGATCGTCCACTAAGGCCAGCGCCCTGCCGCCGCCCATGGCCGCCGCCAGCCGCCCCCACCCGTCCCTGCTGCGCCGCCTGCGCGGCTGGCTGCCGCTGCGCGAAGGCCAGGCGCCGCTGTACGCGTTGGGCCTGTGCCTGACGCTGGCCGTGGCGCTGCTGTCGATCTTCCAGCCCCCGCCCTTGCAGCAGCTCGACCTGCTGTTGTACGACATGATGGTGGCCGGCCGCGCGGCGCCGCCGCCCTCGTCCGCGCCGGTGGTGGTGGGGATCGATGAGGACAGCCTGGCCGCCTACGGCCAATGGCCCTGGCCACGCTACCGGCTGGCGCAACTGGTGCGGCAATTGCGCCAGTTTGGCGCCACCGTGGTGGTGCTGGACTTGCTCATGCCCGAAGCGGACCGCACAGCGCCCGAAGTCATCACGCACGAACGCCAGCGCGACCTGGATGCCACCGCCACCGACTCCAGCCACGCGCCACCGCCCACGCCCGACAGCAACTCCCAGCGCCTGGCCAACACGCTGGCAGAAGGCGCAAGCGTACTGGCCTACTATCTCGACTTCAGCCAACAGGGGACGGCTGCGGCAACGTCAGCGGCTACAACGACGGCTGCGACGACAACGACCACTGCGACCGCGACTGCAACTACGCTTGCGACCGCAACCACGACCACGGCGGCAATAACTGCGGCCTCCACCGCCACCGCCCCGTCCGCGCCCGACGGCACCGTGGTGCTGCGGGCCGATGGCGGCCGCGCCTGGCACATGCCGCGCGCCGGCCGCCTGCTGCGCAGCGTGCCCGTGCTGACGGCTGCCGCCAGCGCCGAGGGCTACACCAACGCGCTGGAAGACCTGGACGGCACGCTGCGCCGGGTGCCGCTGCTGCTGCCCGTGGCGGGCAAGGAGCGGCCATCGCTGGCGCTGTCGGCACTGTTGCTGACGTCGCAGGACCGGCTGCTGCGGCTGGGCAAGGACGGCAGCGATTTCACGCTGTACTGGGACCGCCACGCCATCCCGCTCGACGCGGCCGGCAACCTGCTGCTGGACTACCGCAACGCCAGCCATGCCTACCTGTCGGCGCGCGCCGTATTGGACGGCAAGGTGGCGCCGGCCTCATTACGCGGCAAGATCGTATTGATCGGCACCTGGGCCCGGGGCCTGGGCGACTGGCACCGCACGCCATCGGGCAATTGGCTCAATGGCCTCGACATTCACGCCACCATCATCGACAACGTGCTGAGCGACAGCTACATCAGCCGTCCCGACTGGGCCCGGGGCGTGGAGCTGACCGCTGTGCTGCTGGCCGGCCTGGCCGGCACGCTGATGCTGAGCCAGCCCGGCTACCTGCTGTCACTGCTGGCCGTGCTGGCCGGCACCGGCGGCTTTTACTGGACCGCGCGCCAGTTGCTGCTGGAGATGGGCGTGCACCTGTCGCCGCTGTTCCCCATCATGGCGCTGGTGCTGATCACCACTTGCCTCAGCCTGCTCAAATACGGCATCGAGGCGCGCAAGCTGCACGCCCGCACCCAGGACCTGTACGAGGCGCAGGACGAGATCATCTTCAGCCTGTCGGTGCTGGCCGAATCGCGCGACAAGGACACCGGCCAGCACATCCTGCGCACCCAGCGCTACGTGGAAATCCTCGCGCGCGAGCTGGCCACCACGCCCGCCTACGCCCACCTGACGCCGTCGGACATCGAACTGTATGCCAAGTCGGCGCCGCTGCACGACATCGGCAAGGTGGGCATCCCCGACAGCATCCTGCAAAAGCCGGGCAAGCTGACGCCGGAGGAGTACACCATCATGAAGACCCACCCGCTGATCGGGGCGGCCACGTTGGCGCGCATCATCGTCGGCCACGGCCACCCGGAGAAGCGCCACTTCCTCAACTACGCGCGCGAGATGATCGAAGCCCACCATGAACGGTGGGACGGCGGCGGCTACCCGCACGGCCTGCGCGGCGCCGCCATTCCGCTGGCGGGCCGGCTGATGGCGCTGGCCGACGTGTACGACGCGCTGATCAGCAAGCGCGTCTACAAGCGCGGCTACTCGCACGCCGAAGTGTGCGCCTACATCGCCGAGCAATCGGGCACCCAGTTCGATCCCGACCTGGTGGCCGCGTTCCAGCGGCGGCACGAGGAATTCTTCCAGGTGGCGCAGGAGCATGCGGACGTCACGTCTGCCGATGGCGATGTGAGCGCCGCCTGAACGGCGCCCGCTTCCGGGTCATCCGCGCCCGAATACTTGCATATTTTGCAAATCAATATGATAATATTTTCGTGCTGACAATAACGCCGGGAAGCGGCGAAGCGCAGCACGCTCCACGCGCCGGCCCCTGCTGTCCGCCAGCCGGGCCGTCGCATCAACCTCCTCAACCAACCGAAAGTGACCTATGCTCAAGCAACTCATGTACGGTAGCGTGTTGGCCGCGTGCTGCTCACTGGCCCAGGCCAGCGCCCCCACGCAGTATGCGTTTTCCTGGACCGGCTTCGACGTCTGGGAACCCTACAGCATGCCTTATTTCGACGCCACCCGCACCGTCAGCGGCACGTTCGCCGGCGTGGACGCCAACCACGACAACGCGCTCGAACTGAACGAACTGACCGACCTGACCATCAACGGCACCGAGTTCGTGCACTGCGTCGACAACAGCGGCTACAACACCTGCGGCGTGTCGGCGTTCTCGTTCAGCCAGCAGGGCGGGCTGCAACTCAACGCCGAGCGGACCATCTATTTTTCGCCACCCGGTCCGGATGAGTGGAGCGCGAGCCGCACCACGTACGACATCCGTCGCGGCTCGGGCAACATCGAAGACGTGGTGTTCGGCCGCATGCAGCCTCCTGAAGGCCGGGCGCTGTCCTTCACACCGCAAACCGTCACCAGCATCCATCAGGTGAGCGCCGTGCCGGAGCCGCAGACCTACGCCATGTTCGGCGCCGGCCTGCTGTTGCTGGGCGCGCTGACCCGCCGCCGCCAACGCAACTGACGCGCGCACGCACACAAATACGTACGCCAATACGTACGCAAGCACGCCGCGCCCGTCCGCCCCGGCGAACGCGGCGCGGCCTCGGCCTTCTTATTTTGCAGCCTTGTCGTCGTCTTTCTTGTCGCGCGCCTCGCGGGCTTTCTCCTGGATCTTCTCGCCCGCTTCCTCGATCTTCTTGCCGGCCACCTCGGTCGCCTTGTTTAGCTGCTGGCCGGCCTCGCTGGCCGCCTTCTGCAGCTTCTCGCCGGTATCCTTGGCCGCCTCCTGCGCCTGCTGCGTGGCCTGGTCCAGCTTGCGGCCCATCTGTTCAGCCGGCCCCGGTTCCTCCTTCTTCTGGCAGCCCGCCAGCACGGCGCCCAGCGCGATCACGGCCAGCACGGATTTCGTGGATATCATCATGGTTTGCTCCTGTCAAAAAATAAACAATAATGCATCACAGCATACACCAGAGCGTATCGCACACGGTTACACGCGGCGATTGACAGCGGCCACCTGAGTCCCGACAATAGCACGACCGTTCACTTCCCGAGAAAGGCCGGACCATGACCGACCAGCATGCCGTCGCCCACCGTATCTGCCCCCTGTGCGAGGCCAGTTGCGGCCTTGTGATCGAACGCGAAGGCCAGCACGTCACCCGCATCCGTGGCGACGAGGCCGACGTGTTCAGCGCCGGCTTCCTGTGTCCGAAAGCCGTCAGCCTGAAGGACTTGCATGAGGACGGCGACCGCCTGCGCACCCCGCTCATCAAGCGCGACGGCCGTTTCGTGGCCGTCAGCTGGGACGAGGCCTACGCGGAAATCGAACGGCGCCTGCCGCCCATCATCGCGGCCCATGGCGCCGACGCGGTGGCCACGGTGCTGGGCAATCCGGTGGCGCACAAGATGAGCCTGATGCTCTACTTCCCCCGCCTGGCCCGCGCACTGGGCACGCGCAATATGTACTCGGCCTCCAGCGTGGACCAGGTGCCCAAGATGCTGTCCGTCGGCCTCATGTTCGGCAACTGGATGAGCGTGCCCGTGCCCGACATCGACCGCTGCGACTACCTGCTGGTGCTGGGCGCCAATCCCATGGTCTCGAACGGCAGCATGTGGACCGTGCCCGATTACCGGGGCAAGGCCAAGGCGCTGCGCGCGCGCGGCGGCAAGATCGTGGTGATCGACCCGCGCCGCACCGAGACGGCGCAGGCGGCCGACGCCCACCACTTCATCCGTCCCGGTGGCGACGTGTTCCTGCTGCTGGGCCTGGCGCACACGCTGTTCGACGAAGGCCTGGTGCGCCTTGGCCGGCTGGCGCCGCACGTGGCGGGGCTGGACGCGCTGCGCGAAGCCGTGCTGCCCTACCCGCCCGAGCAGATGGCGGCGCGCTGCAGCGTGCCGGCCGGGGTCGTGCGCGCCCTGGCGCGCGAGCTGGCCGGCGCACAACGTGGCGCCATCTACGGCCGCATCGGCACCTGCACCCAGCAGTACGGCACGCTGGCCTCGTGGCTGATCGACGCCATCAACGTCCTCACCGGCCACCTGGACGCCGAGGGCGGCGCCATGTTCCCCAAGGCGGCCGCCTTCGCCGCCAACACGCGCGGCAAGCCGGGCGCAGGGCGCGGCGTGGTCATGGGCCGCTACCGCAGCCGCGTGGCCGGTGCGCCGGAAGTGATGGGCGAGCTGCCCGTCACCTGCCTGGCCGAGGAGATCGACACGCCCGGCCCCGGCCAGGTGCGCGCGCTGATCGCCATCGCTGGCAACCCCGTGCTGTCCGCGCCCAACGGCGCGCGGCTGGCCAAGGCGCTCGACCAGCTCGACTTCATGGTCAGCATGGACATCTACCTCAACGAAACGTCGCGCCATGCGGACGTGATCCTGCCCGGCGTCTCGCCGCTGGAGGACGCGCATTACGACGTCAGCTTCGGCCAGCTGTCGCACCGCAACCACGCGCGCTACAGCGCCCCCGTATTGGCCCGCGCCGACGGCCAGCCGGACGAATGGGAAAGCCTGCTGCGGCTGGCCGCCATCGTCAAGGGCATGGGCCGCGACGCCGACCTCGACGCCTACGACACGGCGCTGCTGGAAGAAGAAGTGCAGAAAGCGGCTGGCCCGGCCACGCCCCACATCATGGCGGCGCTGGCGGGCCGGCGCGGCGCGGAACGGATGCTGGACCTGGCCCTGCGCAGCGGCCCGTACGGCGACCAGTTCGGCGCCCGGCCCGAGGGCCTGACCCTGGCCAAGGTGCAAGCCGCGCCGTCCGGCATCGACCTGGGCCCCATGCAGCCGCGCATACCCGAAGTACTGCGCACGGCCTCGGGCAAGATCGAGCTGGCGCCATCGCCGCTGCTGGCCGACCTGACGCGGGTGGCCGACGCGATGACCGTGCCGGACCAGGTGCCGGAACTGGTCATCGTCGGCCGCCGCCAGCTGCGCTCGAACAACAGCTGGATGCACAACCTGCCCGTTCTGGCCAAGGGGGCGTTCCGCTGCACGGCTCTGGTGCACCCGGCCGACGCCGCCCGGCTGGGACTGGTGGATGGCGGCCGCGCGCAGATCCGCAATGGCGACCGCATGGTGGAAACGCAAGTAGAATTAAGCGAGGAAATGATGCCGGGCGTGGTCAGCCTGCCGCACGGCTGGGGCCACGACCTGCCGGGCACACAACTGGGCGTGGCGGCCGAGCGGCCCGGCGCCAACCTCAACGCCTTGCTGGACGAGCAATGGCGCGATCCGCTGTCGGGCAATGCCGTACTATCGGGCATCGCGATCGACATGCGGCCTTGCTGATCGGCACGCGGTGGCGGCGGCGATCGCCTCAAGCGTGCCATGCATGTCACGAAAGCCGCCGCTTTTCGATATACCATACAAGCACGCGATAAAAAGAACATGCGCGGGCGAAATGTTACCGAACAGATCAGCCACGAGGTACTGCCATGAAGCCCAATACCATCACCCCCGAACTGACGCACGATCGCGAGGACACCGCCCGGCAGAACCGCGAACTGCGGAAGCTGTGCGCGGCCATCCTGCCTGCCGCACGCCAGCTGGTGCGGCAAGGCGTGGCCCGGGCCACAGAGCAGGAGGCGGACGCCGTGCAGACCGAAGAGGCAGACGCCCTGCTCAAGTCCCTGCTGGCCGAGCTCGACGAGTACATCGCCGCGCTGCCCGACGCCAAGTCCGGGTTGCCGGACGATGCACTGACCACGGGGGTCCCGGAGATTGAGGACGAGGCCGAGCGAGAGCAGCAATGGATGAACCAGATGGCCGGCGACTGGGCCATGGCCGCTGCCGCTTTCTGGCTGGATTTGGGCCACGACCTGCGTGGCCAAACCAACCGCCAGGCATCTGTGATGGCGAATCTGGAGGCCGGCCGCGACGACGAGCTGTTGGCCGCCTTCGATCTGGTCGCGGCCAGATTCCATGTCGGCAAGGAAGGACGCTTGCTGCTAAAAAAAATGCATGACCTGACCCGGCCAAGCTATGTGATCCCGCCAATGGAAATCGACATGACGACGATCGTGTATGTGCCGGAATTGACGGGCACTTACCTGCAGAAATAAGTCCGGCGCAGGCGTGCCGCGACCAGCACGCTCAATACTCCCATACGACAGACTCGACACGATTCGGGTTGCCGGGCGGCGTCAGCACCTGATACGGTCCCGCTCCGCCGCGCCCAACAACACGGCGCTCCATCAGCAACTGCCCCCGCTGCGCGCTGGCCGGCGAGGAAAAGAAGGTCAGGATCTGGCATTGCTGCGGAAAGAAATCAGCATCCTCGAATGTGTCCCGGCCGGCATGCCGGGGCAGTTGCGACAGCGATCCCGCGACCAGCTGCAACTGGCCTTCATACAACGGTGCATATTGCTGTCCCGTCGATGTGGGCGGCAAGGCGCCAAGGCGCGGATAGGTCTCGTGCGTATGCCCGCTCAACAGCAAGTGGGCCAGCTTGCCCCGTTGATGCGTGCTGAAATCGGCCAGCGCATCAGCCACTTCGCCATCGTTGCGCAAGTTCATTTGCATTGTCGGCCGCGGTGGCGGATAGTGGACCGGATGGTGCATGGCCAGGATGCGGAAGTCGCGTGTCTTGCCATCCGCGTGAAACTGCCTGCAAGTCTGCTTGGCCAGCTGCTGTAACTGGTCGTCGCCGAACGTGTTCCATGGCGGGTCCATACCCACCTCGCCGCGCGCCAGCGTGTTAGGCCAGCGCTCGCCCGTCGTGCTGTTGACGGCGCTGAGTGTCACCCTGGCGCTGGAATGGGGAATGCGGGTGTGGATCGCCGTTTGCGGCCACGCCTTGCCCAGCAAATCGCGTAACGCCTGCTGGTGCATATCGATCTCCAACTGATTGGCGGCCAGGGGAAACTTCCCCGGCCATGCATCGTGATTCCCATGCAATATCAGCGTTTGCTTCGCGTCGAGAATGACGCGGTAATCATCGAGCCATTCCAGCGCCGTCCTCAGCGAGCCCATGTCGCCCAGCGCGCTCAGGTCGCCCGTATCGAGCAGCCAGGTTTCCACGTCCGCGCGATCGTCGTGCTTAAAGAAGTCACAGAGAAATTCGCACATCCACGCATGGGCCGTGGGATCGTGACCAGCCAGCCCCGCCTGCCAACGGTGTTCGAGCTGATCGGCCCACTTCGCGCGGCCCAGGCGCCGTAGCGCATTGACCAAACCTCGCACGTTTTTCTCCGTCGCGGTATCGACCACGACGCCCTGCCCTTTGCAGTGCATGTCCGACACATGCACGATATGCAGAAACGCTTCCAACTCAGGATCCGAATGGATAGCCATGTTCATCGCTCCTCAAGATAAGTCTCGCAGCAGCTTGTATGCATCCTCGCCCAGTTCACGCTGGATGGCGGCGGCCAGCCGTTTGCGCACGCGGTGCAGGCGCTGGCGCTCGGCCGCCGTCAAGGCGTCGCCCGCGCTGGACGCCAGCCCGGTGGCGATCGCCACGGCCATCTGGTCTTGCTCGGAAATGGTGCTCAACTCGGCCACGCACACGCGCAGCATGCTGCGGTACAGCGCCGTGGTGGCCAGGTCGCCCGCGCGCTCGTCGGCCGGTTCCGCTTCCGTCGCCGGTGCGGGCGCAGCCACGGCGGCGGCCGCCAGCATGGGACGGGTCTTGCGGAACAGGTCCGCCGCGCGGCGGTTGAAAATCGCGTGCGCGATGCGCTGGATGGCGTCGGCGCCCAGGGCGGGGCCGGGCGCGCGCTCCAGCAGGTATTTCCACAGATCGGCAACGGTCTGTGCGGCCAGGTCATCGATGTCCGGACGCAGCAGCGGAAAGCGCGCATGGCCGGCGCGGCGCAGGCTGGTGCGCAGCGCGGTCAACTGCTCATCGGACAAGAATTCCGGCATGACGGCGGCCTCGATCTTGCAAAATAAGCATTTTACGCCGCTTGTGCGGCAGCGCACGCAGTTTGTGCCTACCGGGCGAACCGCGCCAACCAAGCCAATTACGCGAATTGCGCCGACTGCGCCAACCGCGCCAGCGGCAGGGCGCGCCCGCCACGCGCCGCGTTACGGCGGCGGCAATTCGAAGCGATAGCCGACGCCGTACACGGACTGCAGGCATTCCGACTCGGGCACGCGCGCGGCCAGCTTGCGGCGGATGTTCTTGATGTGGGAATCGACCGTGCGGTCGTTGTTGTCGCGCTGGTCCTCGTGCGCGCAGTCGAGTAGTTGCTGGCGCGAATAGACCCGGCCCGGATTGGCCATCAGTTCAGCCAGCAGGCGGAACTCCACCGGCGTGAGCGCCAGCGCCACGCCGCCATACGTAATGCACATGCGTTCGCGCTCCACCTGGAATTGCGGCGCCTGCGCTGCAGCGGCGGCCGTCGCGGCAGCGGGCGCACCGGCCGCCAGTTGCGCCATGCCGGCCGCGCGGCGCAGGTGGGCGCGCACGCGGGCCACCACTTCGCGCGGGCTGAACGGCTTGCAGACGTAATCGTCGGCGCCCGATTCAAGTCCCAGCAGGCGGTCGATCTCGTCCACCCGCGCCGTCAGCATGATGATGGGCAGTGCGGAAAACGCGCGCACGGCGCGGCACACGCCGATGCCGTCCAGGCTGGGCAGCATCAGATCCAGCACCATCAGGTCCGGCGCGTGGGCGCGCACCGCTTCCACGGCGGCCAGGCCATCGGCCACGCGCGTCACGCGCAGGCCGGCGGCCACGAAATAATCAGCCAGCAGCGCGGCGATTTTGACGTCGTCTTCCACGATCAGGATGTGGGCGTTGTTATCCATGCGCTTGACGGTTGGTTGAGGGGTGGATCGGCAGCCGCACCAGCATTCTCACGCCGCCCAGCGGCGAAGGCAAGGCCACGATACTGCCGCCGTGGGCCTCCACCATGGCCTTGCAAATAGCCAGCCCCAGGCCGCTGCCGCCGCGCCCGCGCGCGCTGTCGCCCCGGTACAGGCGGTCGAACAGGCGCGCCAGCAGGCCGGGCGGCACACCGGGCGCGCTGTCGTCTACCGTCAGTTGCGCCCAGGCGCCGTCGGCGGCCAGCGTGACGGCGATGCTGCCGCCGCTGTCCGTGTAGCGCACGCTGTTTTCCAGCAGGTTCACGCACACTTGCGTCAGGCGGCCGCTGTCGCCCGTCAGCGTCAGCGGCGCATCCGGCAGCGACGCGGTCAGCGTGAGGCCGGCCTGCTGCGCGCGCAGCCGGTAGCGTTCCAGCAGCGGTCGCAGTAGCGCAGTCAGATCCAGCTGCTGCCAGTGGTACTGCAGGTCGCCCGCGTCGGCCAGCGCCAGCTGGTGCAGGTCGTCCACCAGCTGGTTCAGGCGCAGCACTTCCGCGTGGAGCGAATCGAGCGCGTTGACGTCGGCGCGCCGTATGCCATCGAGCAGGGCTTCGATCTCGCCGCGGATCACCGTCAGCGGCGTGCGCAATTCGTGCGAGATGTCGGCCAGCATGCGGCGCCGCTGCTGCTCACTTTCCTCCAGCGCCTGCGCCATCGCATTGACGTGCAGCGCCAGTTCGGCCAGCTCGTCGCGCGAGAGCACGGGCGCGCGCGCCGCGAATTCGCCGCGCGCCAGCTTTTCCGTCACGCCGCGCAGCGCGGCCACGGGCCGCAGCAGGTGCCGCGCCAGCCAGATAGCGGCCAGGATGGCCATGCCTATCAGCGCGCATGACAACAGCAGTATCGTTTGCAACTGGCCGCGCAGGAAGGTGGCGGCGCTGGCGTCGCCGCCTGCCTGGCGCAGCGGCATCAGGCGCATACGGCCCACCACCTGGCCATCGACCTTGATGTCGCGTTCTATGCCGGGCGGGAAGTCGGGCGGGCCGATCAGCGACTGGCCTTGCGCGTCGACGATGGAAATGCGCGAGGCGAAACCGGCGGGATCGGCGCCGCCCGGACGGCGCGGCGGTGGCAGGCCGGCGCGTGGCGGTGGCATGTCGGCGCGCGGTGGCGGCATATCGTCGCGCGGTGGCTGCAAGTCGGCACGCGCTGGCTGCTGCTCGCCATGGAACGGCCCCAGGCCGGCGCGCGGCGGTGGCCGGCCATAGCCGGGCAAGCGGTCGGCCCCGCCATAGCCCGGGCCATCCCGTTGTGGCGGCGGCGCATCCTGCTCAGGCGGCGCGTCCTCCGCTTCAGGCGGCGGACGATCGGGCCGGCCGCCACGTGGGCCACGCCGGCGCACGTCCATGTCGTCCGTCTCGGCCTGCAGGCGCGGTTTCATCTGGTCGAGCAGCGAGCGCAAGGCGCGCGGCTGGTGGCGCAGCCATTCAAAGTCGCCCTCGCTGCGGTAGCGCGCCTCCAGCAGCTCGCGCAGCTGATCCAGGTCTTGCGTCTGCATCTCGTTGAGGTAGGTCACAAAGCCGCGCTGCAGGCTGATGCTCGTCACCCACGCCATGGTGCCGATGCACAGGATGACGATGGCGATCACGGCCAGCGCGATCTTGCGCGCGATCGTCAGCCGCATATCAGGGTCCAGTGCTGCTTCATTGCTCTCCTCTCGCCTCTGGGTCCAGCGCCATCATACCTGCCAATTGTGCAGACAATGTGGACAGCGCGCGCCTGCGGCAGGCGCACCACATTCCACCGCGGTCTCCATTTTTCCTGCACATTTGACCGGCATATTTGTTTCCGCAGACCAACTACGCAATCCAACCACCACCGACGGAGACCATCATGCACCAACGCGCCCTACGCCTGCCCCTGCTGCTGTTGCCCGCCGCCGTGCTGGCCGCTTGCGGCGGCGGCGCCACCGACACCGCCGCCACCGATGCGGCACCGCGCGCGCTGCAAGCTGGCGCCATGGCCCGCGCCGCCGACACCAGCGCCGCCGCCGATGCCAGCGCGAATATCAGCTCGAATGTCGGCGCAAATACCAGCGCGAACACCAGCGCCAGCGCCGCTACCAGCACCAATAACGGCACCACCGCCAACGGCGCCATCACCGCCGCCGTACTGGTCCAGTCGCCACCACCGGTGGTGCTGGCGCCCGTGCCCAACGCCGATGGCGCCTCACTCACCTTCAGCACCGCTGGCACGGTCGACACCAGCAATCCCTTCTTCCAGCCGTTCGGCAATGGACGCAGTTGTGCGAGCTGCCACCAGCCCGGCAACGGCTGGACCATCACTCCGGCCGGGCTGACGGCCCGCTTCAACAGCAGCGCCGGCCTCGATCCCGTGTTCCGCCCCGTCGATGGCGCCGTCGCGCCGAACGCGCCGGTGGCCACGCTGGACCAGAAACGCCTGGCCTACAGCATGCTGCTCACCAAGGGCCTGATCCGGGTCGGCCTGCCGATGCCAGCCAACGCCGAATTCACGCTGGTGAAAGCGGACGATCCCTATCACTACGCCAGCGCCGCCGAACTGTCGCTGTTCCGCCGCCCGCTGCCCAGCACCAACCTGCCGTTCAACGCCAGCGTGATGTGGGACGGGCGCGAAACGCTCACCGACGCCACCTCCGCCATCTGCATCAAGGACGTGCGTCCGGCGCGCTGTTTCGCCCCGCTCGACACCGACCTGCGCCACCAGGCCAACAGCGCCGTGCGCGGCCACGCGGAAGCGGCGCAGGACCTGACGGCCGACCAGCAGCGCCAGATTGCCGCCTTCGAACAGACCCTGTTCACGGCCCAGTCCAGCGCCACGGCCGCCGGCAGCCTTTCCGACGCCGGCGCGCTCGGTGGCCCGCAACTGCTGTCGCAACAAGGCTTCTACTTCGGCATCAACGATCCGCAATCGGGCGACTACCGCACCGGCGCGCCGTTCAACCGCAACGTGATGAACCTGTACGCGGCGTGGCGCAACCTTGCGCCGCCCGCGCCACCGGCGCCACCACCGGCCGGACGTGGCCAGCCGGCGCCCGTGCCACCCGCCCCCAGCACCCAGAACCAGGCGCGCGCCGCCATCGCGCGCGGCGAGCAGATCTTCAACAACAAGCCGTTCAACGTAGTCGGCGTGGCCGGCTTCAACAACGAACTGCGGCTGCCGCTGCAACGCGCCACCTGCGCCACCTGCCACAACGCGCCCAACGTGGGCAGCCATTCCGTGGCCCGCCTGTTCAATACCGGCACCGCCGCCGCCAACCTGCGCACCCCGGACCTGCCGCTCTACACGCTGCGCAACAACGCCACCGGCGAAGTGATCGAGACCAGCGATCCGGGCAGCGCCATGGAGAGCGGAAAGTGGAGCGACATCGGCCGCTTCAAGACGCCCGGCCTGCGCGGCCTGGCGGCGCGCGCGCCCTACTTCCACAACGGTTCGCAGCGCCGCATCGAGGACGTGGTGCGCTTCTACGACACGCGCTTCCGCATCGGCTTCTCGCCGCAGGAAGCGGCCGACCTGGCGGCCTTCCTCAAGGCGCTGTGACGCGGCGAGCCAGGCCGCATGGCCTGGCGAGCCAAAAGTTAAGCCAGTTGAACGGCGCGGAATAGGCCGCCGCGCCGGCGTCGAAATCCGTGCGAAAGAACCGACAAAGCGGCCACGAACATCTTGTGTGTATGACAAAACTGTAGGCATAATCGTTGAGACATCAACCACCTGCCGGAGTTAGCATGCACCAGACGGACCTGCCCGCCCAAGCGCGCGCGTGCCTCACGCGCAACCACCTGCTCCGCACCACCATCGCCGCCAGCGTGGCGTGCGCGTTCGCCGCGCCGGCCGCGTGGAGCGCGGAAGAGATCCAGTCCATCGTCGTCACGGCGCAGGCGCGCAAGCAGCTGGTGCAGGACGTGCCGATCGCGATGCAGGTGATTTCGGCCAAGGACATCAACAACATCGGCGCCAAGGACCTGGCCGATCTGAACGGCTACATCCCCGGCCTGGTGGTCGACAGCACCGAACCGACCCAGCCCAGCTTCGGCATCCGCGGCGTGCAGCCGGGCGACTTCGGCATCGCCACCGATTCGCCGGTCGGCATCTACGTCGACGGCGTCTACACCGGCAAGACCGGCGGCGCGCTGATGAACTTCATCGACGTGCAGCGCATCGAAGTGATCAAGGGTCCGCAAGGCACGCTGTTCGGCCGCAACAGCGCGGCTGGCGCCATCGCCATCAGCACCAACGAGCCGGGCCAGGCGACCGACGCCGAGGCACACCTCAAGCTGGGCAACTACGGCCGCGCCAACGCCGACGTGATGCTCAACCTGCCCATCTCCGCCACCACGGCCGCGCGCCTGGTAGCCGTGCGGGCCGGCAGTGCGGGCTGGGTCACCAACCAGACCATGGACCACAAGATGGGCGGCGACAAGGCCTGGGCCACGCGGCTGTCGCTGCGCCAGGACGTGGGCGCGGCCAAGGTGATCGTCGGCTGGGAACACGAGAGCATGGAGCAGTACGGCCGGCCCGCGTTCGCCGTAATCCAGGACCCGGCCCTGCCGCTGGGCGGCTACCGGGGCGTGTACGACGCGGCCTACACGGCCAACTTCGTCGATCCGTTCAGCGCCCCGCTGCACAACGACACCCAGGGCGCGGAAGGCCGCAACTTCGACGGCGCCACGCTGCGCATCGAGTCGCCGCTGGCCGGCATGGCGTTCGCGTCCACCACCGCGTGGCGCCGCTTCACCACCCACAACCTGACGGACAACGACGGCAACGCGCGCGAGGACCTGTACCTGGCCACGCTGGACGCCAAGCGCGCACGCAGCTTCCAGCAGGAGTTCAAGCTGTCCGGCAAAACGGAGCGGCTG
This sequence comes from Rugamonas brunnea, assembly GCF_014042345.1. Lineage (GTDB taxonomy): Bacteria > Pseudomonadota > Gammaproteobacteria > Burkholderiales > Burkholderiaceae_D > Rugamonas > Rugamonas brunnea. The sequence continues at coordinate 61,178 of NZ_JACEZT010000008.1, read as the reverse complement.
GACTGGATCGCGGGCCTGAGCTACTTCCACAACAACGAGCACCAGGATGCCGGCGCCTACGTGACCACGGGCACGCTCGACACCCTGAGCCTGTTCGCCGGCGGCGCGCCCAACTTCGCCCAGTTGTTCGGCGGGCTGGCGGCGGCCGGCGTGCCCGTCCCGCAGACCAGCTACCCGTGGCAGGAAACCCACTACAGCGACGTGCGCACCCGCTCCGTGGCCCTGTACGGCGACACCATCTGGCACGTGGCGCCGTCGACCAACGTGACGGCCGGCCTGCGCTGGACCCAGGATAAAAAAACGATGACGTGGTACGTGCCGGGCCGCGTCTCGCCCGCGCTCGACCAGTTCCTCACCGCCTACGGCCCGCTGGCCGGCGTGGGCCCGTCCACCTTCCCGTCCAACATCATCTTCGCCACGGCCGGGCAACTGGCCGGCGCGCCTGTCACGCGCGACAAGGACTGGACCGACTTCAGCCCCCGCCTCGTATTCGACCACAAACTGAATACCGACACGCTGCTGTTCGCCTCCGTGTCGCGCGGCTACCAGGCGGGCGGCTTCAACATCTTCACGCCGCCCAATCCGGCCTCGCCCACTTCCACCGGGCGCGACCCCAGCTTCGCGCCGGAGAAGATGACCAACTATGAGACCGGCGTGAAATGGAACGTGCCGGCCCTGCGCGCCAGCGTGAACGCCTCGCTGTTCGCCTACAAGTTCAAGAACCTGCAGGACATCCAGCTCTACAGCGTGGGCGCCATCCCGACCTACAACGTGATCGCCAGCGACCAGAAGGCGCACGGGCTGGACCTGGACGGCCGGGTGCGCGTCAATCCCAACCTCACGGTGTTCGGCGGCCTGGAATACCTGGACCAGACCTACACCCGCTACCAGCGCTTGGACGCGGCCGGCAACGTGAGCCTGGACTTGACCGGCCAGCCGGTGGGCACGCCGCGCCTGAATCTGATGGGCGGCGCCAGCATGAGCTGGGAGACGGCGGGCGGGCGCGCCAGCGTCAACCTGCAAGGCAGCCACCAGAGCGCCACGCGCTGCAACAGCGACACGGCAGCCCTGAGTTGCCTGCGCACGGCCACGCTGAAGACCGGGACGGCCACCAGCAAGTTCGACCTGCGCATGGGCTGGGACAGCCCGTCGCAGCGCTACGGCGTGGCGCTGATCGTCAACAACCTGTTCGACCAGCGCTACATCACCTCGCTGGGCGGGCAAACGCAGCAGTTCGGCTCGCCCTACGCTTATCTCACGCCGCCGCGCACCATCGCCGTGGAGCTGCGGGCCAGCATGTGAGCGACGGCCGTGGCGGCGCCCTCAACGGCCGCCCTGGCGACAACGGTAATCTCGCCGCGTCCGCGCGGTTTCGGGCGGCGCCTCTTCCCCGGGGGCGCCGCCCATTTTTTTGTGCCGCGCGGCTGCCGGGCCGTCGGCACGCCAACCATGCAAAGACGGGCAAAAAAACCACTATTGTTGTTTTTATCCTAAACTTGCGCCAGCACTGTCGTTGTCGAGTTATTATCGGTGGCACTCTTCAAGGAGGAACACGATGAACGCCTGGATCACGTCGTTGAAGTTGTTCGCTTATCTTGTCGTGGTACTCATCGCAGTCGCGATCGCCTATTCGGCCGTGACGGCGCTGCGTTACTGGCCTGCGATTTCTGTCTAGGAGGTCAGCGTGAACAAGCGCCAAGCCAGACTCTTCGCCATTGTTTCCACCGCCATCGCCTCGCTCGCCTTCCTCGGACTGACGCTGGACAGCCATCGCCAGTTCGACAAGCTGACCAACGCCAGCGCGATCACCGACCAGGTCACGCTCGGCAAGGACGTATGGCACAACAATAACTGCATCAATTGCCACACCCTGTTCGGCGAGGGCGCCTACTACGCGCCGGACCTGACCAAGATCACCCAGCTGCGCGGCGAAGCCTACCTGCGCGCCTACCTCAAGGACCCGGCCAAGTTCTACGACGAGAAAAAGCATCGCCGCCTGATGCCGCGCCAGAACCTCAGCGACGCCGACATCACGGGCCTGATCGCCTTCCTCGACTGGGTGTCGAAAGTCGATAACCAGGGCTGGCCGCCACGGCCGCTGCTGGTGACGGGGGCCACCTTCCCCGGCACCGATCGCAGCGCCAGCCAGCCGCCACGCGCCGAATCTGCCGGCACGGCTGCGGCCACGGAAGATCCGGTGGCGCTGGGCGAAGCCGTGTTCCGCAGCGCCGTGCCGGCCTGCACCGCCTGCCATTCGACGGCGCCGGGCGTGAACATGGCCGGACCATCGCTGGCGGGCCTGGCCAGCCGCACCCAGGCGCTGCTCACCAGCAGCGATTACCACGGCCACGCCAAGGACCTGGCGGGCTACATCCGCGAATCGGTGCTCACCCCCAGCGCCCACATCGTGCCTGGCGCCATGTATTCGGCCGATGGCAAGTCGTTCATGCCGGCCACCTATCCCAGCTCGCTCAAACCGGAGCAGCTGGACCACCTGGTGGCCTACCTGTCGACCTTGAAGTAACCGGAGCCCGCGATGAAATACAAATCACAATCAGTCGCCTATTGGTACTTTGCGGTGGCCGTCGCCCTGTTCGGCCTGCAACTGGTGTTCGGCCTGCTGTCGGCCGCGAAATACCTGGGGCCGGACCCGCTGCTGTACGTGCTGCCGTTCGACGTCACCAAGGTCATCCACACCAACCTGCTGGTGGTGTGGGTGCTGTGCGGATTCATGGGCGCCACCTACTGGATGGTGCCCGACGAATCGCGCACCGAACTGCACAGCACACGGCTGGCCTACATCCAGCTCGTGCTGTGGGTGGTGATGGGCGTGACGGCCATCATCGGCTACCTGTTCCGCTGGGGCACCGGCAACAAGCTGCTGGAGCAGCCACTGCCGCACAAGATCGTCATCGTGATCGTCATGCTCATGTTCCTCTACAACGTCGGCATGACCATCCGTAAGGCCGGCCGCCTGACCACCAGCGAAGGCGTGCTGCTGGCTGGCCTGGGACTGGCGGCCGTGCTGTACCTGCCCGCACTGATCGAATACAAGAACTACACGGTGTCGATCTTCTACCGCTGGTGGACCATCCACCTGTGGGTCGAAGGCGTGTGGGAAATGATACAGGGCGGCTTCCTCGCCTACCTGCTGATCCGCCTGTCCGGCGCCGACCGCGAAGTGATGGAGAAGTGGCTGTATGTGATCGTGGGCCTGGTCTTCATCGCCGGCATCCTCGGCACCGCGCACCACTACTACTGGGTGGGTGTGCCCAGCTACTGGCTGCCCATCGGCGGCTTCTTCAGCGCGCTGGAACCGGTGGCGCTGGTGGGCATGGCGGTGTATGCCTATTCGAGCATCCGCCGGGCCGGCGCCGGCCATCCGAACAAGCTGGCCTTGCACTGGACGGTGGGCAGCGCCGTGTTCACGCTGTTCGGCGCCGGCCTGCTGGGCCTGGCGCACACCTTCCCGTCCGTGAACAAATGGACCCACGGCACCCTGATCACCGCCATGCACGGCCATGCGGCGTTCTACGGCGCCTACGCGATGATCGTGCTGGCCATGATCTCGTTCGCCCTGCCCAGCCTGACGCGCCGCCCCGAGGAAGGCACGGCGCTCGGCTATTGGGCGTTCTGGCTGCAGATCGCGGGCATGTTCGGCATGACGCTGTCGTTCGCCACGGCCGGCATGGGGCAAGTCTACCTGGAACGGATCATGGGGCTGGGCTTCCTGGACGCGCAGCTGAAAATCCAGGTGCACTTCCTGATGCTGATCGCGACGGCATCGCTGTTCGCCAGCGGCGTGGTGCTGTTCATCGTGGATTTCTTCCGCTACAGCCCGCGCATGGAATTGAGCGACAACGTCCAGGGACAGCCGTATGCAGCGGGAGCCTGAGGCGGCGCACGGGGCGCCGGGGATCGGCCCGGCCGCACCGCAGGGGGCTATCCCGCCCCCTCCCCAAGGGGCAATCTCGCCCCCTCCCTACTATCAGCCGCAGGGCGACGAGGTGGCGCTGTTCGAGCAGTGCCACGAGCGCAAGCTGGCCGTCATGTTGAAAGGCCCCACCGGCTGCGGCAAGACGCGCTTTGTCGAGTTCATGGCCTGGAAGCTGGGCCGCCCGCTCGTCACCGTCTCCTGCCATGACGACCTGACCACCTCCGACCTGGTGGGACGCTTCCTGATCGAAGGCGGCAACACGGTATGGCAGGATGGCCCGCTCACGCGCGCTGTGCGCAGCGGCGCCATCTGCTACCTCGACGAAGTGGTGGAGGCGCGCCAGGACACGGTGGTGGTGCTCCATCCCTTGACGGACCACCGCCGCATCCTGCCCATCGACAAGACCGGCGAAACCATCGAAGCGGCGCCCGGCTTCCAGCTCGTGATTTCCTACAACCCCGGCTACCAGCGCATGCTGAAAGACCTCAAGCCCAGCACACGCCAGCGCTTCGTCGGCTTCGACTTCGATTTCCCCCGGCCCGAACGTGAAATGGCGATCGTGGCCCATGAAGGGGGCGTGGCCCAGGCCTTGGCCCATGAGCTGGTGACGCTGGCGGGACGCCTGCGCCAGCTGCACGACCGGGGGCTGGCCGAAGTGCCCAGCACCCGGCTGCTGGTCGCCGCCGCGCGCCTGATCGCCAGCGGCATCCATCCGCACCAGGCCTGCTATGCGGCCATCGTGGCCCCGTTGTCGGACGATGGCGCGCTGACCGGCGCCATGGACGACCTGATCCGGGCCAGCTTCATCTAGCGCGATGCCGGAGGCAGAAGACGTCATCACGGATGCGGCGCGCTACGCATTCGACCACCTGCAACGGGCCCGCCAGCGCCGGCGGCAACAACAGGGCGGCGGCCCACCAATCGTGGCGCTGAAGAGCGTCGCCGGACGCCTCGACCTGCTGTGCAACGCCGCGTTCGGCCGCAGCTTCCGCTTCCATGCCGCGCAAGTGCCCCTGCCCCGCACCATGCTTGACCGCCTGTTCCGACGCGGCCAGGCCCCGGTGCACACCATTGCGCTGCCGGCCACCGATGGCCAGGCGATCTGGCTGCCCTCGTCATTGACGCTCGCGCCCGGCCCGGCCCTGGAACGCTACCGGGCACTGGCCCTGCTGCAGGCCACGCGCGCCGTGCGCGGCGCACCCGCGTTCGGCGCGCGCGCGGATCTCGCGGGCGCCCTGTTCCATGTCTGCGAGGCCTGGATTTGCGATGCCCTGTTGCAGCGCCGCTTACCCGGCCTGGGACCGGCGCTTGCGCAACTGCGCGCGGAGGCGCTGGCGGCGCGTCCCGATCCGGCGCGCCTGTCGGGCAGCGTGGCCTGGATCGAACAGGCGGTGCTGCGCGCGCTGCGCGGCCAGCCGCCGCTGGCGACCCTGCCGGCCGATGCGCTGGCACTGTCCTGCGCCGCGCTGTACCAACTGGCCGAGCAGGCGACACGCGAAGCACCGCCTGCGGGCCATGGTGCGCTGCTGCACAAGGATCTGTGGCTGGGCGATTTCAAACAGCCCGACGCCAGGCCGGCCGCACTGCCCGGCGCGCGCGACGATCCGCACGCATCGCGCCAGCCGCCACGCAGCGCCAGGCTGGCGCGGCGGCCCCAGGCAAGGCCGGTCCGGGACGGCGAGGACGAGCAGGCATCGCCGGGACCGTTCGTGCTCCAGACCGCACAGCCACACGAAAAAGCGGAAGACCCTGCGGGCCTGCAACGGCCCACCGACCGGGATGCCGACACGCAGGCGGACGACTTCGGCGACGCATTGTCCGAGTTGCCCGAAGCGCGGCTGGTCGCAACGCCCGGGACGCCGGCCGAGGTCCTGATGAGCGAGGAACCGGTTCCGGGCGCCAGCGCCGGGCAGCAAGCGGGCATTGGCGGCCGCGAGGGCACGCGCCACCACTACCGGGAATGGGACTACCGCCGCGGCGATTACGCGGCCTGCGGCAGCGTGGTCTGGACCACGCCGGCGGTGGCCGGCGATCCCGCCATCGTCGAACGCGCCATGCGCCGCCACGCCACGCTGCTGGGCGCGGTGCGGCGCGGCTTCCAGCTGCTGCGCGCGCGGCGCGTGCGCCATCGCTACCAGCTGGAGGGCGAAGCGCTGGACGTGGATGCCTGGGTGGACGGGGAAGCGGCGCGCCGCGCCGGCGGCGAACCCGATGGCCGCGTGTTCGAAACGCAGCGCCTGGAACGGCGCGACCTCGCCGTCCTGGTGCTGGTGGATGCGAGCGGATCGACCGATGGCTGGATCAGCGACCAGCGCCGCGTGATCGACGTGGAACGGGAAGCCTTGCTGCTGGTGAGCCACGCACTCGACGCGCTCGGCGAGCCGTTTGGCGTCATGGCCTTCAGCGGCGAAGGCCGGGAAGGCGTGGCGATCCGCGACATCAAGCACTTCCGCGAGCCGTACAGCCAGGCCGTGGCCTTGCGCATCGCCGGCATCGAACCGGAACACTACACGCGCACCGGCAGCGCGGTGCGCCATGCGGCCGCCAGCCTCGCCGCGCAACCGGCCAGGCACCGGCTGCTGCTGCTGCTCACGGACGGCAAGCCCAATGACGTCGATGTCTACGAAGGCCAGTACGGGCTGCACGATTTGCGGCAGGCCGTGGTGGAGGCCGGCAACAGCGGCATCGCCACATTCTGCCTGACGGTGGACCATCAGGCCGCGCATTACCTGGGCCAGGTATTCGGTCGCCACCAGTTCGCCATCCTGCCCCGCACCGAATTATTGGCCACGGTGTTACTGTCATGGTTACGCAAGCTGGTCGTCTGACCGGCGCTCATCGAATTATCAGGAGGAATCCATCATGCTGAAAGCTCCGTTCGCCGCCGCCCGGGTCGCGGCCGCGTCGCTCACCATCCTCATCGCCGGGTGCAGCGGCATGCCCGCGCAGCGCGCCGGCACGGCCGAGCGGCTCTACATCCTCAACTGCGGTGAAGGCGAGGCCGGGGATGTGTCGCGCTGGTCGCCGGGCGTCAATGTCGGTCAACCGATGCCGTTCGTGGATAACTGCTACCTGATCAAGCATGCCCAGGGCTGGCTGTTGTGGGACACCGGCGTCAGCGACGCCATCGCCGCCATGCCAGGCGGGCTGGCCCCGGCCGATCCCAAGGCGGTGCACTGGCGCCGGCCGAAAACGCTGGCCAGCCAGCTGGCGCAACTGGGCGTGGCGCCCTCGGACCTGCGCTATGTCGCGATCTCGCACGCCCACCCGGACCACATCGGCAATGTCGAGCTGTTCCCGCAAACGATGCTGCTGGTGCAGAAAGCCGAGTACACCTGGCCCGGCGCCAACAACGCGCCGCGCTTCAAGCCCGGCCATCCGGTCACCACGTTGGAAGGCGACAAGGATGTGTTCGGCGACGGCAGCGTCACCCTCATCGCCACACCCGGCCACACACCGGGCCACCAGTCGCTGCTGGTCAAGCTGCCCGGCAGCGGCGCCGTGTTGCTGTCGGGCGACGCGATCCACTTCAAGAGCAACTGGGATTATCGGCGCGTGCCATCGATGAACGTCGACAAGGACCAGACGCTGGCCTCGATGCAGCGCATCGCCGATCTGCTGGCGCAGTACCACGCGCAACTGTGGATCAACCACGACAAGGCGCAGCGCGACACGCTGAAACTGGCCCCGGCGTTCTACGACTGAGCGCGCCCAGTGTACCGGGGCCAGGGCAAACACCTTATTTGTAGATGCCCACCCCGATCACATACTCGCCCACTTTTTCCACGTAGGTGTTCTTCTCCTCCATGTTCTTGGAGATGGAGTTCGGCCACATGTACTTGACCCAGCCCTTGCCGGCCGGCCCGCTGGTGAGCTTGAGGAATTCCTTGAGCGGATACACGCCGCCGGCGTTCAGCTCCATCAGGTTCTTGTTGACCATCTTGGGGTTCTGGCCGTGGGCCAGCATCACCCCGCTGGTGTCGATCATGAACACGTACAGGTCACCGTTGATGAATTCGCCCTTGGGGTCGTTGAAGGCGGCAATGGCCTTGTCCTTGCCGTTCTTTTGCAGGTAGGCGCTGGCCTTCTTGACCATGGCCACCGCTTCATCGGCCGTGCCGCGGTGGGTCGCTTCCTGGGCCTGGGCGGCGCCGGCCACCAGCAACGCCAGCAGCGCCGTCATCAGGTATTGGTACAGTTGTCGCATGATGTTCTCTCCTTGTGGTGTAACAAGGCGGCGGCCGGACGGCCGCCGCAGATACGGCTGTGTCCGCCGCTACAGCAGACGATAGCACATGCTCACAAGAAAGTTTCAATACGCCCAAGAAAATTGGGGCGGAGTTGATCCGGCCGCAACAAGGGTGTGGCTTGGATGCGGCGCGGCCGGCTGCGCGCTTATTCGGCGACGATTTTCTTCGGCGGCGGGGGCGGCGTGAACGTGATCAGTTCGGCGGCGGGCGCGCTGTCGAGTGCCTCGGACTGCTCCAGCCAGCGCATCAGGCTGGCCATGCGCCGGATCGTGATGCCCTTGCCGTTGATGTAGCCCACCTGCTCGAAATGCTCCATCTTGGCCGTCATCTTGGACACGGTGGGCAGGTTGTCGACCAGCCGGTCGTACGCCTTGCGCGCCTTCTGCTCCCACTTGACCAGCAGCGGCTCGTTGAAGCGGTTGCTCTCGTAGTAGATGGTGAGCGTGCGGTCATGGTTGCCGAATCCGACCACGGCGGCGCCCTTGCGGATGGTCTGCAGCACGTCCTCCTTGATGGCGGCCGTGGGCACGAACAGGGCCGCGCGGCCTTCGGCGTCGGGCCGCTCCAGCGGCAAATCCTGTCCCATCGTTATGCTCATCGGGCATTCCTCATGACGTGAAACTTGTTTCCCAGGGGCTATATTTCTCTGAATTCTACAACGCACCCCGGTCCTGTACAAGAAGAAAGCACCCCCTGTTCCACCGTATAATGCACAACATTCCCAATTGCACTGATCCGCCACAACATGACGTCCGCCGCCCCCGCTTTCCCGTCTCCGGTCCCGCCCGCCACCGCGCCATATGGGGAGCTCGCCGCGACGACGGTGGACACGGCCGCGCGCAACGTGCGCGACCTGCTGGCACTGGCCATCGAATACGCGCCCAGCCACGGCGCCCTGATCGTCCACGACAACCGCTGCGACCTGAACCGCGCGTTGACGGAAGCCTACCGGCGCGCCATCCCCGGCGCCACCTTCATCGACTTCGACACCGTCACGCCCGAACACGTGCTGGACGCCTTCGCCCGCATGGCGCCCGGCGACCTGGTGGTGCTGATCCAGTCCACCAGCTTCCGGCTCGAAGCGTTCCGCATCCGCATCGAGCTGTTCAAGCGTGGGCTGAAAGTGATCGAACACGTGCACCTGTCGCGCATGCCCGGTGAGCAGGGCCGCCACTACATCGACGCGCTGGCCTACGACCCGGCCTACTACCGCGGCGTGGGCCACGCGCTCAAGGCGCGCATCGACCGCGCCGCCGGCGGCGTGATCGACAGCGGCGGCGAGCGCCTCGTGTTCGGCTCCCCGTTCGAGCCGGCCAAGCTCAATATCGGCGACTATAGCGCCATGAACAACGTGGGCGGCCAGTTCCCGCTCGGCGAAGTGTTCACCGAGGCGCTGGACCTGGAAGCCGTCCACGGACGGGTGCGCATCTTCGTGTTCGGCGACACCCAGTTCCTCGTCAACCGCCCCGAGCACCCGATCACCCTGATCGTCGAGCGCGGCCGGGTAACGGGCGTGGAGCACAGCACGCCCGCCTTCGACAACATGCTGGCCATCGTCCGCGCCCACGAGGGCGAGGTGTGGCTGCGCGAACTGGGCTTCGGCATGAACCGCGCATTCTCGCGCGAGCTGACGGTCAACGACATCGGCACCTACGAGCGCATGTGCGGCATCCACCTGTCGCTGGGCGCCAAGCACGGCGTCTATCCCAAGCCCCAGATCCGGCGCAAGGACGCGCGCTACCACGTGGACGTGTTCGCGGTGACGGAGGCGGTCTACCTGGACGACGAGCTGGTGTACCAGGACGGCGCCTGGCGGGTGTGAAGCCGGACGGCGGCCTGCGCGCGCCGCCATGCCATCACCACTTCAGCCGGCGGCCGGCTCCCACACAGGCGCCTCCAGCGGCAGCGTGAGCGTCACGCAGGTGCCCTTGCCCGGCGTGGACTGCACGTCGATGCGCCCGTGCAGCACGCCGGTGACGATGTTGTAGACGATGTGCATGCCCAGCCCCGATCCACCCTGTCCCAGCCGCGTGGTGAAGAACGGATCGAACACCTGGCGCAGCGTGCGCTCGGACATGCCTTTGCCGTTGTCGGCAAAACGCAGCACCGCTTCATGCGCGCCCTGGCCGCCCTGGCCGCCTTGGCGTCTGGCGCTGATGGTGACGGTGCCGCCGCCACCGTCAAAGCCGTGCAGCAGCGCGTTGTTGAGCAGGTTGCTCAGCACCTGTCCCACGCTGCCCGGATAGGACAGCAATTCCAGTCCCGGTTCCACGTCCACCTCCACCGTGCAGGAAGCGTGGCGCAGCTGCACGGCAAACGTGGCCAGCATGTCCCGCACCACCGCCTCCAGCAGGAAGCGGCGACGCTGGCCGCTGGACTGGTCCACGGCCACCTGCTTGAACGACGTGATCAGGTCCGCCGCCCGCGCCAGCGAGGCGGCGATGATGGCGCAGGCCTTGCCCGCGTCAGCCAGGTGGGCTACCAGCGCCGAGCGCTTGACGCCGCCCTCGCCGCTCAGCTTGCGCTCGAAGTCGGTCACCCGGTCGCCCAGCGCGGTGGCCGTCAGCAGGCTGTTGCCAATGGGCGTGTTCAGCTCGTGCGCCACGCCCGCCACCAGCGCCCCCAGCGACGCCATCTTCTCCGACGTGATCAAATTGGCCTGGGCCAGTTGCAGACTGGCCAGCGCGGCCGACAGGTCGGCATGGGCCGCGTCGGCGTTGTCCTTCTGGCGCGCCAGTTCGGCCAGGCTGCTTTCCAGTCCCTGCTTGGCCATCATCAGCGCCGCCACCAGCGCGCTGATGATCAGGCCCGCAGCGGCCGTCAGCAGCACCGGCGTGGGCACGCCGCTGTAGCGCGCGCCGTCATGGCCGTCGACCCGCAACAGCCAGCGGCGCTCGCCCACCACCAGGCTGTCGCTGGCGCTCAGGCCCGGCAAGGCCGGCAGGCGCGCGGCGCCGATCCGGCCGCCGCTGTCGAACAGCTGGTTGTCAGCGCTGGGCGGCTGGCTGGCGCCATCCTTCAGGTAGCCCGTGTCGTGCAGGCGCACATACACATCGTTGAGCAGCCCCGGCTCGATCACTTCGCGCATCAGCGTATTGACCTTGAAGACGATGGCCACAAAGCCCACCAGTGCGGCGCGCCGCTCCGCCACCGTGGTCAGCGGCGCGCCGTTGCGGTAGATGGGCGCGCGCGCCACGAAACCGGGTTCGCCAGTGGCATCCTGCACCAGCGTGATACGCTCGGTGGCGACGATGGCGCCGTCGTCGCGGCCCAGTTCCAGCGCCCGCAAGTGCGGCGGCAGCGCTGCCAGGTCCAGGCCGAACGCGTTCTCGTTGCCGGCCAGCGGTTCCGTGTATTCGATCACGAAGTGGGTGTCGCGCAGCGCGGCGGGATGCACGCGGAACTGGGGATAACCTTGCGGCGTCAGGCTGGTATCGCGCCGCACCGTGTCGGCAAACGTGGCCAACTGCGGCGCCGGCACGGCGCGCACGAACTGGATGGCCTGGAAACCGGGGTAGCGCCGCCCCAGGTCGAGCGCGGCGACGAAACGGTGGAACTCGGCCCGATCGATGTTGTCGTCGTGCGCATACATGGCCCGCAGCGCCAGCAACATGTCGAAATAGGTGCGCAGCCGCACCTCGGTGGCGTGGGTGATCTTGTCGGCGTCGCGCCGGAAAATGTCGCGCCGCTGCCGCTGCTGTTCGCCGGAGACGAACAGGCAAAGCGCGGCCGTCAGGCACAGCCCGACGATGAACGCGACGTATCCCTGCTTGCGCATGGCCTGCCTTGCCTCCAAGCTGCCCCGGGCCGGCTGCGGGCCGGCCGCTTATTTTATGACGCCACCGCCGGCGCCGTCGTTCCGTTGTCCACGACCACGTCGGCGTAGCGGGCCGCGATGTCGAGAAACTCCTCCTCCACCATCAGCAAGGCGTCCACCAGGTCGGGATCGAACTGTTCGCCGCTGCCCTGGCGAATCAGTTCCAGCGCCGTCTCGTGGGTAAAAGCCGGCTTGTAGACGCGGCGCGAGATCAGTGCATCATACACGGCGGCCACCGCCACCAGCCGCGCCGACAACGGGATGGCGTCGCCGGCCAGGCCCTGCGGATAACCGGTGCCGTCGTACTTCTCCTGGTGCGAATAGGCGATCTCGCGCGCGTAGCGCAGGAAGGTGGTGCTGCGGCCCAGGTGGCGCTCCACTTCCGCGATCGCGTCGCGTCCGTAGATCGTATGGCGCTGCATGACGGCGAACTCCTCCTCCGTGAGCCGGCCCGGCTTGAGCAGGATGGCGTCCGGGATGCCGACCTTGCCGATGTCGTGCAGCGGCGCGGCCTGGAACAGCAGCGCGATGTTGGCGTCGCTGAGCTCCGGCGCGAAGCGCGGTTGCGGCTGCAACTGGCGCGCCAGCGCGGCCACGTAATGCTGGACCCGCCGGATGTGGTTGACGGTCTTGTGATCGCGCGATTCGGCCAGCGCGGCCAGCGCCCAGATCACCGCTTCCACCATCTGGTCCTGTTCGGCCGTGCGTTCCTGCACCAGGTGCTCGACCAAGCCGGCCTGGTGGCGCAGCAGTTCGCGCGAGCGGCGCAGCTTGACGTGGGTGGCCACGCGCGCCTGCAACGCCTCGGCCAGCAACGGCCGCTGCACCACATCGGCCGCCCCGCCCTGCCAGGCGCGCCGCTCCGCCTGCGGCTCGCCGCCGTCGACCAGCATCAGCACGGGGATGGCGGCCGTATCGGGACAGGCGCGCAATTGTTCCAGCACGCCGTGGCCGTCGAGGCCATCGGCCCCGGGCAGGGTCGCCTCCAGCAGCAGCAGGTCCGGGCGCGGCAACTGGCGCGCGGCCGCCAGCGCGGCGGCGCCATCGCCGGCTTCGCGCAGCGTGTACTGATCGTGCAGCAGTGCGCCCAACTGCGCACGCTGCGCCGGCGCGCCATCGGCGACAAGTACGATGGCCCTGTGGTGGACGTCCATGCCTGGCAACCCCTTACTGAGTATTAGTTTCCACTTATCATCATACCTGAGCCCCCGCGCCACGCCGCATTTTTTGCGCGCTATGCTTGCAATTGAATAGCGCGCTATCTATACTGGTCCCATGATGACCACGACCGCCACACCCTCCACACCGGCCACCCCGCCGACATCGCCGCTGCACCAGGTGCCCAAGCTGGACGCCCAGCTGTGCTTCGCCCTGTATTCCACTTCCCTGGCCATGAGCAAGCTGTATCGCAAGCTGCTGCGCAAGCTGGGGCTGACCTATTCACAGTACCTGGTGATGATGGTGCTGTGGGAGCGCGACGGGCTGACCGTGACGGAAGTGGGCGAACGCCTGTTCCTCGATTCGGCCACGCTCACGCCGCTGCTCAAGCGCATGGAGCAGGCCGACCTGCTCACCCGCGCGCGCGCCGCCAGCGACGAGCGCCAGGTGATCATCACGCTCACCCCGGCCGGTGACGCGCTGCGCCACGTAGCGGCCACGCTGCCGCCCGAGATCATCGGCGCCACCCGTTGCAGCCTCGATCAGGTGGTGAGCCTGAAGAACGAATTGAACGCGCTGCGCGCCAGCCTGCTGCAAGCCGTTTGACGGCGCGCCGGTTCGCCCGCGCGCACAAGCGCGGCGCACGGCGTAAAATGCCTGCACCCCGCACTTCGACTCATCGTTCATCGCTCATCGTTCATCGCAGCCATCCATGACCACTCCCGCCCCTACCTTCACCGCTCCCGAATTCGTCCCGCAGGCGTTGCGCCAGCAAGGCTATGCGCTGCTGCGTCCCCAGGACGTGGCCAGCCTGGCCGGCTGCACGCTGGCCGACCTGGCTGCGCTGGAACCGTCCTGGGACGAGCTGGCGCTCGACAACTACCTGAAGGACGGCGGGCGTTACCGGCGCCGGCGCCACTCGTGCTTCGTGCAGGATGGCGACAGCCTGCGCCAGACGGCGCACCGGCCGCACTGGCAACCGCTGGAATACAACGCCCTGCACGGCGGCATGCAGCGCCTGTTCGAGCCGGTGCAGCCGGCCACGGTGGCGCGGCCGGCCTGGCAGGGACTGGTGCGCGGCATCGGCCAGTTGTGCACGGCCGCGCGCGGCGCCCATCCGTGGTACATCGAGGCGCACCAGTTCCGCATCGACACCACGGACGGCATCGGCCGTCCCACGCCCGAAGGGGCGCACCGCGACGGCGTCGATTTCGTGGCCGTGCTGCTGGTGGGGCGGCGCGACATCAAGGGTGGCGAGACCCGCATCTTCGAGGCCGATGGCCCCAACGGCAAGCGCTTCACGCTCACCGAGCCGTGGTCGCTGCTGCTGCTCGACGACGCGGCCGTGATCCACGAATCGACCCCGATCCAGCCGCTCGGCGCGCATGGCCACCGCGACACGCTGGTGCTGACCTACCGGGCCGGCGCGTTCCAGGGCTTGCCCGCGTAGCAGCGCGCACACGAGGGCGGCGAATTTGCACTGCGGCGCCGCTAAATCCGATATAGTCTCACCAGCCCGTATCACCAGCCCGTAATCAACAAGTAAGCAGCAACTAAGCAGCCCGTAACAACCGGCACGGGCGGCCCCGCCGGCCCGTCCACGCCGGCGCCGGCCGCCGGCCAGCGCGAACCTGACTCCAGGAGACAGCCTGTGGACTCCAGTTATGAAATTCAGCCCGACGAAACGGAAATCCTGATCGTCGAGGACAGCCCGACCCAGGCCGAGCGGCTGCGCCGCCTGATCCAGTCGATGCGCTACCGCGCGCGGGTGGCCGGCAATGGCCGGCTGGCGCTGGAGGCGATCCGCGCCAGCAAGCCGCAACTGGTGCTGTCCGATATCGTGATGCCGGAAATGGATGGCTACACGCTGTGCCGCGCCATCAAGACGGACGACGCGCTGCGCGACATCCCCGTCATCCTGGTCACCTCGCTGACGGACCCCAAGGACATCATCCGCGGCATCGAATGCGGCGCCGACAATTTCATCCGCAAGCCCTATTCGGAGGAGTACCTGCTCAACCGCATCGGCCACATGCTGATGAACCAGAAGCTGCGCCGCAGCCAGAACATGGAGATCGGCATCGCCCTCTACCTGGGCGACCAGAAGCACTTCATCAACGCCGAACGCCAGCAAATCCTCGACCTGCTGATCTCCACCTACGAACAGGCCGTGCAGGTCAATAGCGAACTGCAAGCGCGCGAGCGCCAGGTGATCGAACTGAACATGCGGCTGGCCCACCACGCGGGCGAACTGGAAACCATCAACCGCGAGATCGCACTGAAGAACCTGGAGCTGGCCGAAGCGAGCCGCATGAAGTCGGCCTTCATCGCCAACATGTCGCACGAACTGCGCACCCCGCTCAACGCCATCATCGGCTTCACGGGCGCGCTGCTGATGAAACTGCCCGGCCCCCTGACCACGGAGCAGGACAAGCAGCTCAACACGATCCGGGCCAGCGCGCGCCACCTGCTCTCGCTGATCAACGACATCCTGGACGTGGCCAAGATCGAAGCGGGCAAGGTGTCGCTGACGGTGGAGCCGGTGCAGTGCCAGCAACTGGTGACCGAAGCGATCGACAGCGTGCGCCCGCTGGCGCTGCAAAAGGGGCTGGCGCTGGAAGTGGTGCTGGCCGAGCAGCCGCTGACGGTGGACACGGATCGCCGCGCCCTGACCCAGATCCTGCTCAACCTGCTCAACAACGCCATCAAGTTCACGGAAAAAGGCACGGTGCGCGTGAGCCTGGCCGTGCGCGACAGCGAGGACGGCCCGCGCGTGGAATTCACCGTGGCCGACAGTGGCGCCGGCATCCGCGTGGAAGACCAGGCCAAGCTGTTCCAGGCGTTCTCGCAGCTCGACTCCACCTCGACCCGCCACGCCGAAGGGGCGGGGCTGGGCCTGTACCTGTGCCAGAACCTGGCCAACCTGATCGGCGGTTCGCTGTTCTTCACCAGCGATTTCGGCCACGGCAGCACGTTCACGCTGGCACTCAAACCCCGGCACTGAGCGCAGTGGCGGCCGCGCGCCGCAGCGGAGGGACACATGACGGCAGCTATCCTGGTGATCGAGGACAACCCGGCCAATATGAGCCTGATGGTCTACCTGCTGGAAGCCTGCGGCTACCGCGTGCTGTCGGCCTGGGACGGCGAACAGGGCGTGGCGGCCGCGCGCCGCGAGCGGCCCGACCTGGTGCTGTGCGACCTGCGCCTGCCCAAGCTGGACGGCCACGGCGTGCTGCGCCAGCTCAAGGCCGATCCCGCCACGCGCGCCATCCCGGTGCTGGCGGCCAGCGCCGAACCGGCCGACGATGGCGGCGCCGCCTTGCTGGCGGCCGGCTTCGACGGCTGGCTGGCCAAGGCGTTCGAACCGGAGCAACTGCTGCCAGCGCTGGCCGCGTGGCTGCCGCCGCCGCTGCGGCCCGGCCAGCCGGCGCCGCCCGCGCCCGACACGGACTGGCCGGCCATGGACACTGTCGCCCTGCGCGAGTCCGATACCGGCGCCACCGCCCGCGCACGCGTGCTGCTGCTCGACGCGGCGCCCGCCAACCATGGTCTGCTGGCCACCGTGCTCAGTCAGTTGGGCTACACGCTGACGGTGGCGGCCAACGCCGCCCAAGCCGCAGCCTGCGCCGGGCAGTCGTTCGACCTGCTGCTGTGCGACTGCGGCACCGACGACGAGGCGGCGCTGCAAGCGTTCCCCATCCCGGCGCTGCAGCATTTCTCGCGGCTGCCGCTGATCGTGCTGCGCCCCGCGCTGGACGCCAGCGTGGCGTGGGTGCCGTGCGGACGGCGCTATCCGGCGCGCCTGCTGGCCCACCCGATCGACCCGAAAAAACTGGTGGACGAGATCACGGCCTGCCTGGCGGCTGCGGCCCCGTCCCCTGCCCCGTAAGGCCGCTGCATCGCCGATATCAGTTCATATTTTATGAACGTTTCATGCTTGTTTTTCCGATTGATTAGTCTTGATGTGAATCATATAGTGGATTCCAGCGCGGCCCACAACGGACCGCCCCCGTATCCACACCATCCATCAGGAGCTCGACATGAAACGCTATGCAAACAAAACGGTACTGGTCACTGGCGGTAACAGCGGCATCGGCCTGGCCACCGCCCGGCAATTCGTCAACGAAGGCGCCCGCGTGGTGATCACCGGCCGCGACCAGGCCAGGCTGGACGCGGCCCGCGAACAACTGGGCAGCGCCGCCATCGCCATCCTGAGCGATGCCGCCGACAGCGACTCGGCCAAGGCGCTGGGCGCGGCGCTGGCGCAGCGCGGCATCACGCTGGACGCCGTGTTCATCAACGCCGGCGTGGCGCGCTTCTCGCCGTTCGAAGGCGTGGACGACGCGTTCTGGGATGCCACCTTCAACACCAACGTCAAGGGCGCCTACTTCACCATCCAGGCCATCACGCCGCTGCTGAACCGGGGCGCCGCCGTGATCCTGAACGGCTCCATCAACGCCCACATCGGCATGGAGAACTCCAGCGTGTACGCGGCCAGCAAGGCGGCCCTGATCTCGTTCGCCAAGACCTTGTCGGCGGAACTGATCGGGCGTGGCGTGCGGGTCAACGTGGTCAGCCCCGGCCCCGTCACCACGCCGCTGTACGGCAAGCTGGGAATCGCGCCCGAGCAGCTGGACGCGGTGGCGGCTGGCATCCAGTCGCAAGTGCCGCTCAAGCGCTTCGGCACGCCCGATGAAGTGGCCAGCGCCGTGCTCTATCTGGCCAGCCCGGAGGCCGCCTTCATCGTCGGCACGGAACTGATCATGGACGGCGGCATGAGCCAGTTGTGATCACGCGCGGCGTCACCGCGTTACTCTTTCGACATCATTAACAGATCGGCCTAGTATTTCTACTGTATTGCAGCGCACCATGAATCGGCCTATATTGGAACTGTCTCCTCCAACCGTTCGCTGAACATTGGAATTACGCCCGCACCGCAAGGTAGTGGGCGATTTTTTTTCTGCGCCCGGTTCAGTTCTGTTCCCATTCCAAAACCGGCGCCGCTGACGGCACCTTTCAGACGCGCGTCAGGCGGACCGCAACACGCTGAACCTGGTGCGCTGGGCTGGCATGTTGGGGAACACCTGCGCCAGCTCGCGTTCCGCCAGGCCCAGGTGGCGCTGCGCGATCTGGGCCAGCACGGTGCGGAAATCCGTCGTCACCGGCAGGTCGCGTCCCTCGTTCAGCTGATCCTCGGCCAGGCCGCGCCACTCGCCATACACACGGCCGCCGGCCACGCCGCCGCCGAGCACCCACATCGCGTTGCCATGTCCATGGTCGGTACCGCCGTTGCCATTCTCGCGCGCCATGCGGCCGAACTCGGACATGACGACGATGGTGGTCTGGTCCAGCAAGGGGCCGAGCCGGCGCGCCAGCACTTCCAGGCCCTGCCCCAGCGGCGCCAGCCGGTTCGCCAACTGCCCCTTGGCCGCGCCCTGGCTGGCGTGCGTGTCCCAGCCGCCCAGCGCCACGAAGGCCAGCTGGATATTGGGATCGTTGCGCATCAGCGTGGCCAGCCGCGCCGCGTCGTCCGGGAAACCGTTGGGCAGCGGCGCGCCGCCATCGGCCATCTGCATCTCCATGTCGGTGGCGGCCATCATCACTTCCTGGTGCGCATCGCGTCCCGCCTGGTAGGCGCGACCGAAGCGCGCATGGTTGGCGTACAACTGGTCGAAGGCGCGCCCCAGCGCGGGCCGGTCCAGCACATTGGCGCGGGTGCCGGCGGCGCCGCCGGCCAGGTTGACGGCCGGCACGCGGCCCGACAGGATGCGCGGCATGGTGGGGCCGATCGACAGCGCGCGCGTGGGCGTGGCCGTGCCGGGCAGCGCCCCGGCCAGCCGGTTCATCCAGCCGTCCGCAGTGGCCTTGGCGCCGGGCGTGCCCGACTCCATGTAATCCTGCGCGTCGAAGTGGGAACGGGTGGCGTCGGGCGAACCGCTGGCGTGCACGAAGGCCAGCTTCTTTTGCTCCCACAGCGGCAGCAGCGGCGCCAGCGCCGGATGCAGGCCGAAGTAGCCATCCAGTTCCAGCGCCCCGCCCTCGGCGCCAGGCCGGGCCAGCGCGATGGTGGGCCGCAGCCGCGCGTAATGCGGGTCGCCCACGGGCGCCACCACGCTCAGGCCATCGACGGCGCCGCGCAGCATGATGACAATCAGGCGGCGGCCATTGCCGCTGCCCTCGGCCGCCGTGGCGGCCCAGGCATGGCGGCCCAGCGGGATCACCAGTCCGGCCCCGGCGGCCAGCGCGTGCATGAAATCTCGGCGTTGCATGGTCACTCCTTCGCGCATTCAGCGCTGCATGAAATCGGGGCCGCCCAGCAGCATGGCGGCGCGCAGTGGTTCGGGACTGGCGGCCACCGCGTCGCGCGTGCGCGGCGAAACAGCACCGCCCAGCGTGGCCTGCAGCGCGCCCGCATCGAGCGTGCGACCCATCGCGGTGGCGATGCCGATGCGCCGGCTCAGCGCATCGGGATTGAGCCAGGCCACCTCCGTGTTCTTGTAGCCATCCGGCGTCTGGCAGCCATACAGCGGCATGCCGAGACGGTTCAACGCGCCCAGCACGGGCTTGACCTCGGCCAGCGGCGCGCTGCCGGCCCGCGCGGCCGAGACAACGAACTGGTACGGCGTCTTGAACTTGGCGCCCTGCGCCTCGGGCGCCATGAATTCGGGGCTGGCGAACAGCGTGGCCAGCACGGTACGGATGTCGCCCTTGCTATCGAGGTAGCTGCGCGCCAGCCGATCGACCAGGGCCGGCGGCGGCGCGTCCTGCACGAAGTATTGGGCCAGCTCGTAGCTGATGTGGTGGGCCGTGGCCGGGTGCATGGCCAGCACGTCGAGCGCGTATTCCCCTTCATCCTGACCGCCGCCGTGCACGGTGCGGCCCAGCCACTGCTTGTCGCCCCGGTCGTGGCGGCGCGCGTCGAACACGAAGCCCTCGTTGCGCAGCGCCAGCGCGCGCGGGTTGAAGGTCCAGCCGGTCAGCATGCGGGCCAGCTCGCGCACGTCGCGCTGGGTGTAGCCGCCGTCCACGCCCAGCGTGTGCAGCTCCATCAATTCGCGCGCGTAGTTCTCGTTCAGGCCAGCCGTCTTGACCTTGGCGTTGGCCCGGCGCGGCACGAAGCCGTCCGCCGTCGACAACCAGTTATCGAGGTAGAACAGCATGGCCGGATGGTGGGCCGTGGCGCCCAATAGATCGCGGAAGGAGCCGAGCGCATAAGGGCGGATCGCATCGCGCTCGTAGCTGGCCACCAGCGCCCGGTCCAGCCCCTTGCCTTCGAAGACGTTGAAGTGGTTGAACCAGAAATCGACCATCACTTCTTCCAGCTGGCGCGGGCTGTCCACGGCGCGCGCCAGGCGCGCTTCGGCCGTCTGCTCGGCGATGTTGACCACCAAGGCGCGCCGCCTGGCCTTGCCCTCCTCGCCTTCGTCCCTGGCCATCTCGCGCACGGCCAGGAATTGCGCCAGCGTGCGGCCGGCCGGCTGGCGCGCCGTCTCCAGCGCATCGAGCCGCGCCGCCAGGGCGGCTGGCATGGGGATGGATTCAGGATGGAGCTGGCTGTCGATGTAGCGCTGCACGCCCATCTGGGTCACGCGCTCGATGTCGCCAGGACGGGGGCCATAACCCAGCCGGTTCAGCACATGCAGCGCGGCCTGCTCCGGCGGCAGCGGTATGTCGGTGGCGCCGGCCGCGCCGTGCCACAGCAAGGCAGCAACGGCGGCGGCGGTGGCGATACTGCGCGTGGCATTCATGGCGGATATCCTCGGTGGCGTAGCGGTGCGGCCATTCTAGCGCCGGCGCCCGCGCAGAAGTGTGCGTACTCAAGTATCGTCAGTAAGCATTTGTTACGGACAACTTCCACATAAAAAGTTAAACGTCCGATTTAGTTATATCAATTGTTTGAAATCCGTGATGTAATGCCGGGATGAGTCAAACAAATCCCCCCCCACACCGCCCACCCGACGACATGCGCAAGCCCCGTTCGGACGGCGAACAGTCGCGCGAGCGCCTGCGCCTGGCCGCCATGCGCCTGTTCGCGGAACAGGGCTACGCGCGCACCTCCACGCGCGAGATCGCGCAGGCAGCGGGCGCCAACGTGGCCGCCATCAGCTACTACTTCGGCGACAAAGCAGGCCTGTACCGCGCCGTGTTCGAGGGCATGTGCCCGGCGCCCGAAGCCAACATCGCCCAATACGACCAAGCCCATTTCACGCTGCGCGAAGCATTGCTGGGCTTTTACCGCCAGATGCTGGCGCCGCTCCAGCAGGACGATGGCGCCCAATTGTTCCTGCGCCTGTGGCTGCGCGAGCGGCTGGAACCGACCGGCCTGTGGGCGGCCGAAATCGACAACAGCATCCGCCCCGAGCACATGGCCCTGGTGCGCGTGCTGTGCCGCCACCTGAACCTGGAACAGGGCGACGACGAGGTGCACCGGCTGGCCTACGCGCTGGCCGCGCTGGCCGTGCAGATCATGGTGGGGCGCGACATCGTCACCGCCATCACCCCGCAACTGCTGGCCACGCCGGCAGCGATCGAACAATGGCTGCACAAGCTGGCCCGCTACGGCGAGGCGCTGGTGGTGGCCGAACAGATCAACCGCAAGGAAGGAACAGCATGACGAGAGCACTACAACGGACAGCGCGGGTGCTGGCCGTGGCCGGCGCCTTGGGTACATTAAGCACGTTGACCGCATGCGCCGTGCAAGGCCCGGCGCAGCAGGTGGCCGCGCCGCTGCCCGCCCAGTGGCAAGCGCCGCTGCCGCACGACGGCAGCGTGACGGAACTGGCAAAGTGGTGGCAGCAGCAAGGTGACGCCTTGCTGGCGCAATTGGTCACGGCGGCCCAGGAAGCCAGTCCCACGGTGGCCAGCGCCGGCGCCCGCATCACCCAGGCCCGCTCCGAACGCGTGGCCAGCGGCGCCGCGCTGGCGCCGTCGCTGGATGCGGCGGCCAGCGTGAGCCGGGCCAGCCAGCAGTCCGCCCTGCCCATGGGCACCACGGCGCAGGCGGCTCTGCAAGCGTCATGGGAGATCGACCTGTTCGGCGCAGGCCGCGCCGCGCGCGACGCAGCCCAGGCCCGCCTCGACAGCGCGCAGGCGGGCTGGCACGACGCCCGCGTGTCGGTGGCTGCCGAAGTGGCCAACCAGTACTACGCGCTGCGCGCCTGCGAACAACAACTGGACGTGGCCCGTCAGGATGCCGCCTCGCGCGCTGACACGGCGCGCCTGACGGAACTGGCTGCCCGCGCAGGTTTCCAGCCGCCCGCCACGGCGGCCCTGGCCCGCGCCAGCGCCGCCGATGGCAACAACCGCGCCGTGGCCCAGCGCGCCGTGTGCGACGTCGGCGTGAAAGCCCTGGTGGCGCTGACGGCGCTGCCCGAACCCGAGCTGCGCGCGCGCCTCGCGCAGGTCGCTCCGGTGGCCCCGCCCGCCATCGCCATCGATGCGCTGCCAGCCCAGGTGCTGCGCCAGCGTCCCGACGTGTACAGCGCCGAGCGGGCCGTGGCGGCCGCCAGCGCCGACGTGGGCAACGCGCGCGCCCAGCGCTACCCGCGCCTGACGCTGACCGGCGCCGTGGGCGCGGCCAACTTCAGCACGGGCGGTCACAGCACGCAGCTCGACACCTGGAGCATCGGCCCGCTGGCGCTCACGCTGCCACTGGTCGACAACGGCCGCCGCGGCGCCAACGTGGACGCGGCCAGCGCCCGCTACGAATCGGCCGTGGTCAGCTACCGCGCCAGCGTGCGCCAGGCCGTGCGCGAAGTGGAGGAAGCGCTGGTCAACCTGCACAGCACGGGCGAGCGCGAAGGCGACGCCAACACCGCCCTGCAAGGCTACCGCGAGTCGTTCACAGCCATGGAAGACCGCTACAAGAACGGCATGGCCAGCCTGCTGGAACTGGAAGACGCGCGTCGCACCAAGCTGGCCGCCGAGAACACGGTCATCAGCCTGCGGCGCGAACGCAGCGCCGCCCTGGTCGCGCTGTACCGCGCCGCCGGCGGCGGCTGGACCGCGCCCCAACAACAACCGCAATGAGCACCGAGCAATCAGCAACGACATAAAGCGAATCGCCATGAACCCGATCAAACTCAAGCCCATCGCCGCCGTACTGGCCGTTATCCTGTTGTCCGGCGCTGGCTTCGCCCTGTACACGCCGGCCTCGCGCGCGGCCGACGGCAAAAAGGCCGAAGCGGCCAAGCCTGCGCTCACCGTCACCACCGCCCTGCCGGTGGCCTCGCGCCTGCCCATCAAGCTAGCCGCCAACGGCAACGTGGCCGCGTGGCAGGAAGCCAGCGTGGGCAGCGAGGCCAATGGCTTGCGCCTGACGGAAGTGCGTGTCAACGTAGGCGACAGCGTCAAGGCCGGCCAGGTACTGGCCGTGTTCTCGGCCGACAGCGTGAACGCCGACCTGGCCCAGGCCCGCGCCGCGCTGCAGGAAGCGGAAGCGAATGCCGCCGAGGCGGCCGCCAACGCCGCCCGCGCCCGCACGCTGCAATCGACGGGCGCGCTGAGCGCCCAGCAGATCAGCCAGTACCAGACGGCCGAACAGACGGCCAACGCCCGCATCGCCTCGGCCCGCGCGGCCGTGGCCAGCCAGCAGCTACGCCTGAAGCACACGCAAGTGCTGGCGCCCGACAGCGGCGTTATCTCGGCCCGCAGCGCCACCGTCGGCGCCGTGGTGGGCGCCGGCACGGAACTGTTCCGCATGATCCGCCAGGGCCGGCTCGAATGGCGCGCCGAAGTGACGGCGGCCGACCTGCGCCAGCTGCGCATCGGCACCAGCGCCGTCGTCAAGGCCGCCAACGGCACGGAGGCCACGGGCAAGGTGCGCATGGTGGCGCCCACGGTCGATCCGCAGACCCGGTATGCGCTGGTGTACGTGGACTTGCCGGCAAGCGCCACCAGCGCGGCCAATGCGCCGTTCAAGGCCGGCATGTTCGCCAGCGGCCAGTTCGAGCTGGGCGCGTCGGACGCCATCACCGTGCCGCAGCAGGCCATCGTGGTGCGCGACGGGTTCAGCTACGTGTTCCGTTTGAACGCTGACCAGCACGTGAGCCAGCTCAAAGTGAAGCCGGGCCGGCGCCTGGCCGACCGCATCGAAGTGCTGGACGGCATAGGCCCCGACACGCGCGTGGTGGTCAACGGCGCCGGCTTCCTCAACGACGGCGACCTGGTGCACCACGTGGCCGAGACCGCGCCCGCGCCTGCGCCCGTGCCGGCACAGGCAAAAGCGCAAGCGGCCGCACGCGGCGCGCCCGCCGCCCGCTAAGGAGCCGCCGTGAATTTCTCCGCCCTGTCGATCAAGAACCCGATCCCGGCCATCATGCTGTTCGCCCTGCTCACGCTGGCCGGGCTGATGGCCTACCGCGCCAATCCGGTGCAGGACTTCCCCGACATCGAACTGCCCATCGTCACCATCACGGCCGCGCTGGACGGCGCCGCGCCGGCCCAGCTGGAAACGGAAGTGGCGCGCAAGATCGAGGATTCCGTCGCCACCCTGCAAGGGGTGAAAAACATCTACACCAACGTGCTCGATGGCGTGGCCACCATCACCGTCGAATTCATCCTCGAAAAGCAGTTGTCGGACGCCGTCAACGACGTGCGTGATGCGGTGGCCCGCGTCAAGGCCGACCTGCCGGGGGAGATGCGCGACCCCGTCGTGACCAAGGCGTCCACCGCCGGCCGGGTGGTGCTTACCTTCACGGCCACGGCAGCCCCCGGCGAAGGCGCGCCGATGGACCAGCAGGAACTGAGCTGGTTCGTCGACAACACGGTGGCCAAGCGCCTGCTGGCCGTGCCCGGCCTGGGCGCCGTCAAGCGCGTGGGCGGCGCCTACCGCGAGGTCCGGGTCGAACTGGACGACGCGCGCATGGCGGCGCTCAAGGTGTCGGCGCTGGACGTATCGCGCCAGCTTCGCCAGGTGCAGAAGGAAGCGCCGGGCGGGCGCGGCGACATCAGCGGCGCCGAGCAATCGGTGCGCACCATCGGCACCGTCAAGAGCGCCGCCGAGCTGGCCGCCATGGACTTGCCGCTGCCGGACGGCCGCCGCATCCGCCTCGACCAGGTGGCCAGCGTGCGCGACACGGTGGCCGAACCGCACGCCGTGGCCCAGCAGGACGGGCGCGACGTGGTGGCGTTCGAAATCTTCCGCACCAAGGGCGCCAGCGAACTGGCCGTGGCCAACGGCGCGCGCGCGGCCATCGCGGAAATCCAGCAAGCCCACCCCAACGTGGCGCTCACCCAGTCCATCGACAACGCCTTCCCGGTCGAGGAGAACTTCCATGGCTCGATGGAGCTGCTGTACGAAGGCGCGCTGCTGGCCGTGCTGGTGGTGTGGTGGTTCCTGCGCGACTGGCGCGCCACGCTGGTGGCGGCAGCCGCGCTGCCGCTGTCGGTGATGCCGGCCTTCCTCGGCATCTACTGGTTCGGCTACACGCTCAACACCGTCACGCTGCTGTCGCTGGCACTGGTGGTGGGCGTGCTGGTGGACGACGCCATCGTCGAAATCGAAAACATCTCGCGCCACCTCGCCATGGGCAAGACGCCGATGCAGGCGGCCATGGAGGCCGCCGACGAAATCGGCATGGCGGTCATCGCCACCACCTTCGCGCTGGTGGCCGTGTTCCTGCCCACCGCCTTCATGAGCGGCATACCCGGCCTGTTCTTCAAGCAGTTCGGCTGGACCGCCGTGCTGGCCGTCCTCGCCTCGCTGGTGGTGGCGCGCCTGCTCACGCCGATGATGGCGGCCTACATCCTCAAACCGGCCAAGCACCACGAGCAGCAGGACGGCTGGCTGATGAGCCGCTACATCCGCGTGATGCGCTGGTGCCTGTCGCACCGGCTGGTGACGGGCATCGCCTCGGGCGCCTTCTTCGTCGGCTCCATCATGCTGGTGCCGCTGCTGCCCACCGGCTTCGTGCCGCCGGCCGACCGCTCGCAGACCCAGATCAACCTGGAACTGCCGCCCGGCTCCACGCTGGCTGAAACCAAGGTGGTGGCCGAACAGGCGCGCGTGGCGGCCATGCAGGTCAAAGGCATCAAGGGCGTGTACAGCTCGATCGGCGGCGGCTCCAGCGGCGACGCGTTCGCGCCCGGCGCGGCGGCCGAGGCGCGCCGCGCCGTGCTCACGCTGACCACCGTGCACCGCAACGAGCGCAAGGAGTCGATGGCCGACATCGAAACCCATCTCCGCCAGAAGCTGGCCGAGATCCCCGGCGCCCGCTTCAACGTGGGCCCGGCCGAGACGGGCGTCAAGATGCAACTGGTGCTGCGCAGTGAAGACCCGGTAGCCCTGATGAGCGCCGCCAAACAGGCCGAACGCGAACTGCGCACGCTCAAGGGTGTGGGCAACGTGCGCTCCAGCGCCTCGCTGGTGCGGCCCGAGATCATCGTGCGGCCCGACTTTGCCAAGGCGGCCGACCTGGGCGTGACAGCGGCGGCCATCGGCCAGACCGTGCGCGTGGCCACGGCCGGCGACTACGACACCGACCTGACCAAGATGAACCTGCCCGAACGCCAGGTGCCGATCCGCGTCAAGCTGCCCGACGCCGTGCGCGCCGACCTGGACGCCATCGGCCGCCTCACAGTGCCGGGCAAGAACGGCCCCGTGATGCTGGCCAACGTGGCCGCCATTTCGATGGAGAGCGGCCCGGCCCAGATCAACCGCCTGAACCGCAGCCGCAACGTGACACTGGAGGTGGAACTGGGCAAGCGCGCGCTGGGTGAAGTGAACACGGAAGCGCGCGCGCTGCCGGCGCTGAAGAACCTGCCCGCCTCCGTCAAGATCGCGGAACTGGGCGACACCCAGGAGATGGCGGCGCTGTTCGCCAGCTTCGGCCTGGCCATGCTGATCGGCGTGATCTGCATCTACTGCGTGCTGGTGCTACTGTTCAAGGACTTCATGCAGCCGGTGACGATCCTGGCCGCGCTGCCGCTGTCGATCGGCGGCGCCTTCGTGGCGCTGCTGATCACGGGCCGCGCGCTGTCGATGCCCTCCATGATCGGCCTGATCATGCTGATGGGGATCGTGACCAAGAACTCAATCTTGCTGGTCGATTATGCTATTCTGGCCCGTCAGGCCGGCATGGGTCGCTTCGAGGCGCTGGTGGACGCCTGCCACAAGCGCAGCCGCCCCATCCTGATGACGACCATCGCCATGGGGGCGGGCATGATGCCGCTGGCGCTGGGCTGGGGCGCCGATCCCAGCTTCCGCTCGCCGATGGCGATCACCGTGATCGGTGGCCTGATCACGTCGACGTTACTGAGCCTGCTGGTGGTGCCGGCCGTGTTCACCTACATCGACGACCTGGAACATTTGCTGCGGCGGCTGATGCGCAAGCTGCGCCGCCAGCCGCCGGAACCGGCCGCGCCGTTGCGCCAGGTGGCCGGCGGCCGCCACTAATTGATTCGATAGAATGGAGAACTGCATGGACGTACAAATCAAGGAACTGCCCGCCGTACGCGTGGCCTACCTGCGCTACAAGGGCCCGTTCGGCCCGGCGCTCGGTGAATTCTGGAGCGAAGTGTTCGCCCCATGGCAAAAGGCGTTTCGCCTGCAGGGCCGCGTCAGCTACGGCGTGGCGCAGGACGATCCGGCCACCACGCCGGCCAACGAGTGCCGCTACGACGCCTGCGTGGAAGTGGACGCCGACTACAACATCGTCGCCCCGGCCAAGGAAGCCATGCTGGCCGGCGGCCGCTACGCCGTGGCCCCGTTCCACGGCACGGCCGACAAGATCCCGGCCGCCTGGGATGCGCTGTACAGCCAGTGGCTGCCAGCCAGCGGCCTGAAGATGGATGCCCGCCCCTGCCTGGAACGCTACGCCGCCGACTTCTCGGTGGACCCGGCCACGGGCGAATTCAGTTGCGAACTGTGCGTCCCCGTCGCCTGATGTAAGCAAGGCCCGGCGCCGCTCCGCGCCCCCGCGCGCTCACGGCGCCCAGCCGCCGCCGAGCGCGCGATACAGGTCGACCGACGCCTGCAGCAGCCGCGTCTTGAGCTGCAGCCGTCCGACATCGGCGCCGTACAGCGTGCGCTGGGCGTCGAGTTCCTCCAGATACGAAGCGTAGCCGTTGCGATAACGGTTGTGCGCGATGCGCAGTGTTTCAGCCGCCGTGGCGCGGCGCGCATCATTCTCCACCGCCTGTTCCCGCAAGCGCTGCACGGCGCCCAACCCATTCTCCGTTTCCGCCAGCGCGCCGCGCACGGCGTTTTCGTAGGCATACGCAAGCTGGTCACGCTGGGCCGCCGCCGCATCCGTTTGCGCCTCCACCCTTCCGCCTTCGTACACGGGTGCGACGGCCAATGCCGTCAAGCGCCACAAGGCCGTGGGCGCATTGATGAAATCCGTCAGACGGAAACTCTGCGCCCCGCCCACGGCCGTCAGCTTGAACGACGGCAGCAATTGGTCGCGCGTGGCGGCCAAATTGGCGTTGGCAGCCACCAGGTTGAATTCGGCCCGCGCGATGTCGGGCCGGCGCCGCAGCAGTTCGGACGGCAGGCCGGCCGGTACTTCCGGCGGCGTCAACTCGGCCAGTGGCGCGCCGCGCGCGACGGAACCGGGCGTGTCGCCTGCCAGCAGCGACAGCGCATTTTCCTGCTCGAAGATGGCGCGCCGCAGCGGGGGAATCTGCTCAGCCGCCGCCTCGTATTCGGCCTGTGCCTGCAACCATTCCAGCCGTGAGCTGTAGCCGACCTCGAACTGGCGCTGCGCCAGCGCGCGCGATTGCTCGCGCAGCTTCAGGGTCGCCTGCGCCAGTTCCAGCTGGGCGTCCAGCCCGCGTAAATTCAGGTAGCCCGACGCCGCGAGCGCCGCCACGGACAGCGCGGCCGCGTCGGCGCTGGCGCGTTCCGCCTGATAGCTGGCCTGCGCCGCATCCGTCTGCGCGGCCAGCCTGCCCCACACGTCGATTTCGTAACTGGCCTGGAATTCGGCCTGGTACACATTGGTCACGTAGGGCACGCCGTTGTAGGCCAGCAGCCGGGTGCGGGTGGGCGAAGCGTCCACGCTGACGCTGGCCTTCTGCCCTGCGGCGACCACGCCCAGCCGCGCGCGGTACTCGCTCACGCGCGCCCGCACGATGCGCAAGTCGCCGTTGTTGGCCAACGCCGTCGTCACCAGCGCGCTCAGCGCGGGATCGCCGAAGCTTTGCCACCACTGCCGTTCTGGCGCCGGCGCACTCGCTACCGGGCCCACGGGCGCGCGCCACGCGGCCGATACTTGCAGCGTCGATGGCGGTGCTGGCGGCGCGCTGGCCGCGCAACCAGCCAGCAGTCCGGCCAGCAGACCTGCCAACATTGCGGGGGACGCGGCGGCGCTCAACATGGCAGGGAACGATACGCCAGACGCGGCGGCGCGCAAGCCGGCGGACAACGCACGCCACGGCGCGCGCGATGAATCGAGCCACGGCGCCTGCGACGGATAGCGCCGCGGCGCGCCCGACGGCGCAACACTGCGTGCCGTGCGCGCCGCGCTCACGGCCGCGCTCCCGCCGCGCGCGCGGGAGCGGAGTCCGGCACGCGGGCATCGTCATTCAGCTCCGCCGAGGTGTCGATGCTGACGATCACGGACATGCCCGGCCGCAGCCGGCGCGCCAGCGCCTGTCCCGGATCGATACGGATGCGCACCGGAATGCGCTGCGCGATCTTGACGTAATTGCCGGTCGCGTTATCGGCCGGCAGCACGCTGAATTCCGAGCCCGTGGCCGGCGAAATGCGCTCCACCTGCCCCGTCAGCGTGGCCCCATCTAGCGCATCGACCTTGAACGTGGCGCTCTGCCCCACCCGCACCGCGTTCATCTGGGTCTCCTTCAGATTGGCGATCACCCACAACTGGCGCGGCACCAATCCCATCAACTGCGCGCCCACGTTGACGTAAGCGCCTTGCCGCACCGTAACCTGTCCCAGCTGGCCATCGGCCGGCGCCGTGATGCGCGTGTTGTCCAGGTCCACGCGGGCCGCCTTGAGCGCGGCCGCCGCGTTGGCCACGGCCGCCTCCAACGCCGCCTTGTTGACCTGCACCGACTGCACCTGCTGGCGCGCGATGTCGAGCGAGGCGCGCGCCTGCGCCACCGCCGCCACCGTTTGCGCACGCGCCGCGCGCGACTGGTCCTGCTCGCGCACGGACAGCGAACCGTCGGCCGCCAGTTGCTCCACCCGTCCCAGGTCGGCGCTCGCCTTGGCCGCCTGCGCTTCCGCGTTCGCCACGGCCGCCTGGTTCAGCGCCACGCCCGCCTCCGCGCTGCGGCGCGCCTGCGCCCAGTTGGCCAGCGCCGCCTGCTGGGCCGCCAACTGGGCCTGCGCCTGCTCGTAACGCTGCTGGAACACACGGTCATCCAACTGCACCAGCAGCTCGCCCTGCCGCACCTGCTGGAAGTCCTGCACCTTCACCTGCGTCACGTAACCGGACAACTGGGTGCCCACCAGCGTCACCTGCCCCCGCACCAGCGCATTCTCGGTCGACACGATGGCGCTGCTGAACGGCGGCAGCCGCCACGCATACAGCACCACCAGCACGCCCACCAGCGCCACGGCCGCAAAGCCGATGGCCGACAGCCACTGGGCGCGCCGGTCCGGCGGGGCCGGTGGTGGAGACGCCGCCGCCACCGCAGCGGCGGCGGCAGCGGCGGCCACGGCCGCCATGTCGGGTGGCGCCGCGGAAGGCGCCGTTGTACTGGAGTCGGGGGGAGTAGTCGTCATCGCGATCCGGAATTGTTAAGTGAAACGTTGGCCATGCCCGTTTGCGCATTGGGTCCGGCGCTATCCTTGCAGACCACGCACTGGTCCCAGAAATAGCGCGCCGCCAGCCACGCCAGCGTGGCCAGCGCCACCGCGCAGATCAGCATGAAGACATCGTTGTAGGCGAGGATGTTGGCCTCGCGCGTGGCCGCCGCGCCCAGCGAGGCCACACCCTGCGCGCTGCGCACGGCGGGATCGGCCAGCGTGCCGCCCAGCGCCGCGCCGCCCGCCTGCACCCGCGCCGCCACTTGCGGGTCGAGCAGCGTCAAGTGCTCGACCAGCTGGCTGGAATGGTATTTTTCGCGCACCACCTGGAACGTGCCCACCAGCGCGGAGCCGAGCAGGCTGCCCATGTTCTGCGAGATGGTGAACATCAGCGAAAAGCTGATCAGGTTGCGCGGTGCGGCGATCACGGCGCCAAAGCCGGAAATGAAGGTGGGGCCGAGGAAGAACGCGCCGCCAAAGCCCAGCAGGAACTGGCTCACATACATATTGGCGGGCCGCGTGAGGTTGGTGGCGTGGGCGTCCATCCATGCGCCGGCCGCCATCAGCGCCAGCGACAGCATCAGCGACGGTTGCACGCGCGAGGGCGCGATGGTGAGCGCGCTGGCCATCATGCCGGCCACGGTGCCAGCCATCACCACCAGCCACAGATGCTGCATCTGGTCGTTGTTCAGGCCCAGCGCCTGCAAGAAACCGACCGTGCCACTGGCCTCGGACTGCACCACCCGGATCAGCAGCACGGACAAGGCCAGCCGCACCATATTGCCGGTGCTGAGCCAGCGCGTGTTGAGCAGCGGCGCGCGCCGGTTATGCTCGACCAGCAGCGCGGCCGCGATCAGCACGATGGAAGCGGCCAGGCTGTAGCCCAGCCAGCGCGACTCCAGCCACCACACGGTGCGCCCCAGCGCCAGCACGGCCGACAGCAGCGCCACGCCGGGCGCGAACAGGGCGAAGGTGAGGAAGTCCAGCTTCTCGAACGCCTTCACTCGGTCGCCCGGCGGCAGCTTGAGCATCAGCACGCAGCCCAGCGCCAGCAACGTCATCCCCAGTTCGAACCAGTACAGGCCGCGCCATTCGCCCAGTTCCAGCAATTCGGACGAAAACAGCCGCGCCAGCGGCAGCGCAAGCTGGGCGAAGCCGACGCCGAGTACCACGCCCTTGAGCCTGTGCTTGGCCGGGAATGCCTGCAACGTGTAGTACAGTCCCAGCACGGTGAGCGCCGCGCCGCACATGCCGCTGGCGGCCCGCACGGCGATGGCCGATGCCAGCCCGTGCACGAACAGGTGGGCCAGTGTGGCGGCCGCGTACAGGATGAGGAACAGTTCCGTGAACAGGCGCAGGCCGAACTGCTGGCGGAACTTCACCAGCAACAGGTTCATCGACACGTTGGCCATCACGTAGGCGGCCGGCAGCCACTGGATTTCGGAGGAGTAGACGCCCAGCGAGCCTTGCAGGTACGGCAGGTTGACCGAGACCAGCGCGTTCCCCAGGCCGCCCGTAAGCGCCACGATCAGGCCCACGACCAGGTAAGCGACCCGCCGCGCATCGGAATGCAACGGCGTGGACGGCGATCCCGGCAGCGATGGCCGTTCGTGGGGAAGCCAGACTTGTGGGGTGTAGACGTCCATGCCGGTAGACCCGTCAGGTTGCTCTTACGTTGCACGCTGGAACACGGTGAGCATACCACCGGCGGCAGAAATGGAACGCATGGCCGCCGGCCAAAACCAAATAAAATTCCGGCCAGCCCACCATGGCCGCCCGAATCGCGCCAAAATGGCGGCCATAGCGCACCAAGTCACACGATAATATGTGACGAATTTGGCGATAATTCTGCTCACTGCGCGGCGGCCGCCGGCCCGCGCGTCAACCTCGGGAGACTCAATGAATTTCAAGCATATCGCAGGCGCCGTGGCGCTGCTGGGCATCGCCAGTGCGGCCGGCGCGCAGGACATGGTGGTCAAGATCGGCCACAGCGGCCCGCTGTCGGGCGCGCAGGCGTTCTCCGGCAAGGACAATGAAAACGGCGCCCGCCTCGCCATCGAGGAATTGAACGCCAAACCGATCACCGTGGCCGGCCGCAAGATCAAGTTCGAGCTGCTGTCCGAGGACGACCAAGGCGATCCCAAGTCCGGCGTGGCCGTGGCGCAGAAGTTGTTGGACGCCGGCGTGCGCTACGTGGTCGGCCCCTACAACTCGGGCGTGGCCATCCCCGCCTCGCGCACCTACCACGACGCCGGCGCGCTGGTGGCCACCGTGGCCTCCAATCCCAAGCTCACGCAGCAGGGCTACCAGGGCCTGTTCCGCGTGAACGCCAGCGACACCCAGCTCGGCTCGAAGATGGCGCTGTATGCGGCCAACGCCCTGCACCTGAAGAACGTGGCCGTGATCGACGACCGCACCGCGTTCGGCCAGGGCCTGGCCGACGAATTCACGAAGCAGGCCAAGGCTTCCGGCATGACGGTGGCCGGCCATGAATTCACCAACGACAAGGCGTTCGACTTCACGGCCATCCTCACCAAGCTCAAGGCGAAAAAGGTGGAAGCCATCTTCTTCGGCGGCTACGCGCCGCAGGGCGCGCCCATGGTGCGCCAGATGAAGCAACTGGGCATCAACGCCAAACTGCTCGGCGGCGACACCATCTGCACGGCGGAGATGGGCAAGCTGGCAGGCGACGCTGCCGGCGACAACGTCCTGTGCTCGCAGGGCGGCGCCATCCTCGACAAGGCCGCCAGCGGCCCGGCGTTCAAGGCCAAGTACAAGCAGCGCTTCAAGCAGGATGCCGACGTCTACGCGGCCTCCTACTACGACGCCGTGCAGTTGTACGCCCAAGCCATGCAGAAGGTGAATTCGACCGACCCGCTCAAGGTGGGCGTGGCCGTGGCGGCCGGCAGCTACCAGGGCGTGGCCGGCACCTACGCGTTCGACACGCATGGCGACATGAAGCAGTCGCCGGTCACCATCTTCACCTTCAAGCACGGCCAGCTGACGCCCATCACCAGCTATTGAGCGGCCACTGAAGTTTGTCCCGGCGCGCCATGCCCGTGGCGCGCCGCCACCCTTGTCCTCCCCAGTCATGCCCGATGCGGGGAAATGACAAGCGATTGGCAAGAAATAACAAGTCCTATCCCCATCCACTGTCCCAGAATGCTCCCATCGACACTCTAGTTGAGGAGACTTCCATGACAACCCGGACTCGCCCAATGCAGGCGACCATTTTCAGTGCCCTGTTCCTGCTCTCGGCCATCATCATGCTGCTGCTGGGCGTGGATGCCCACGCCTACTACATCCCCGCCATCGCCCTGCTGGTGGAAGCGGTGCTGCTGTGGCGCGGCGCCAGCCTGCGCTGGTTCAAGCGCCTGCTGGAGCTGAACCAGCTGACCGCCATCATCCTGATCCTGGACCTGTGGCTGGGCGACATGCTGCACCTGCCCAAGCTGACCATCTCGGCCTCCATGCTGGCCGCCAACCTGCTGCTGGGCGGTCCGTTGATGGGCATCCTCGCCATCGGTGCGCTCGGCGCCATGCACTTCAGTAAAACCCTGCCCGGCTGGTTCCAGTCCGGCCGCGCTTAAGGAGCACCGCACATGACATCGACCACGCATCTGCGGAACGCCACGCTGATCGCCGCCCTCGGCCTGGGCCTGGGCCTGACCCACGCGGCCAGCGCCGTCAACCTCAGCGGCACCGTCGCGCTGGAGAACGGCAAGCCCGTGCTGGGCGCCATGGTGACCGTGTTTAACGAAACCAAGGACCGCAAGGAAACCGTGTACACGGCCGCCGACGGCAGCTACGCCATCCACACCGACTTCGGCGGCAAGCTGGCGGTGCGCGCCCGCCTCGCCAATTTCGAGGACAGCGGCACGGAAACCACACTGGCCCCGAGCGACAAGGCCACCATCAACTTCACCATCAAGCACTTCGCCTCGGCCCAGGCGGAGTCGGACGCGCTGTCCGCCTCGGCCCACAACGCCCGCCTGCCGTGGGCCAGCGGCGAAGACCGCAAGCCCTTCGTCAGCCAGTGCATGTACTGCCACCAGATCGGCAACGCGCTGACCCGCCCGCCGCGCCCGCAAAGCGCATGGAAGGCCACCATCGCCCGCATGGAAGGCTATTTCGCCTCGCTCAGCGGCAGCGAGATCGAAACCATCAGCGGCGTGCTCACGCGCGGCTTCGACGGCAAGCCGGTCGCCGCCAAGCACGATTACGCGCCCACGCCGGAACTGGCGCGCGCCAAAGTCGAACAGTGGCTGGTGGGCGATTCCATGTCCTTCATCCACGACACCGACGTCGGCGAGGACGACAAGCTGTATGGCACCGACGAGGGCCACGACATCATCTGGGTACTGGACCGCAAGACCCACAAGATCGAGAAGTACCCGCTGCCGGCCACCAACCTGCCGGTGGGCGGCAAGTTCTCCGGCATGCAGCTGCCGATCGGTATCTTCACCGGCAAGCACGGCCCGCACAGCACGGCCCAGGCCAAGGATGGCCGCATCTGGATCACCAACGCCCTGTCGGGCACGTTGATGTCGTTCGACCCGGTCAGCAAGGCCTTCAAGGTCTACCCGATCCCGGGCGACGTGCTGTATCCGCACACCATCCGCGTCGACCAGGAAGGCATCGTCTGGTGGACCAACGTAGCCTCCAACCAGATCGGCCGCTTCGATCCGAAGACGGAGCAGATGAAGGTGATGCGCCTGCCGTCGAATGGCTTCTTCCGCTGGGTCAGCGACATGCTGCTGCCATCCATCCTGGAGATGGCCAGCTGGTTCCCCGGCAAGAACATCCACCTCGACCTGTCGCACCAGAAGTGGCTGGGACATAACATCCTCGCTTTCCCGTACGGGATCGACATCAATCCCAAGGATGGCAGCGTGTGGTACGCCAAACTGTACGCTAGCAAGATCGGCCGCATCGATCCCAAGACGCTGGAAGTCACTGAGTACGACACGCCGATGAAAGGCCCGCGCCGTCCGCGCTTCGACAAGAATGGCGTGCTGTGGATTCCCGCCTTCGACGACAGCGGCCTGATGTCCTTCGACACGGCCACCAAACAGTTCAACAGCTACCAGTTGCCGGTGCTGGCCAAGGGCGAACATGAAGTGCCGTATGCGCTCAACATCCATCCGAAAACGGGCGACGTCTGGATTACGGCCAACAACTCGGACCGCGTGCTGCGCTTTACCCCGGCCACCAAGACCTTCCTCAGCTACCCCAGCCCGACGCGGGTGACGGTGCTGCGCGACCTGGTGTTCACGAAGGATAACCGCGTCTGTTCCAGCCTCTCGAACCTGCCCGCCTACGGCACCGAGGATGGACTCGACTCGTTCATGTGCATCAGCCCTGAAGGCGGCGACCAGGACCGCGCCATCGTGGGCAAGGTGCAATGATGGGCCGCGCCCTGGAAACCAGCGCCCGGCTGGACGCGCTGCTGGCACGCCTGGCCGCGCGCCGCCGCGACTGGGCCGCCCTGCCCGTGGGTGAACGCATCGCGCTGCTGCGCCAGGTGCGTGAACGCATCCCGGCCGCCGCCGAACGGTGGATAGACTTGTCCAACACCGCCAAGGGCATCACCGCCGACAGTCCGCTGCAAGGCGAGGAATGGACCTCGGGGCCGTGGGCGCTGCTGGCCACCTGCGACCACCTGCTGGTCACGCTCGAACAAATCGCCGTCGATGGCCGGCCCGCCGTCCACGCGCTCAAGCAGCGCTCCGTGGCCGGCCGCCAACTGGCGGTGGAAGTGTTCCCGCAGACGGTGTTTGACCGCCTGCTGCTATCGGGCGTGCAGGCGGAAGTGTGGATGCAGCCGGAAGTGAACGCCGCCAACCTGTCCAGCCACGTGGCCGCCGCCTACCGCGACACGCACCACGCGCAGGGCGAACTGGCGCTGATCCTCGGCGCCGGCAATATCGCCAGCATCGCTCCGCTGGATGCGCTGCACAAGCTGTACACGGAAAAGGCGGTCTGCATCGTCAAGCTCAATCCCGTCAACGAATACCTGCTGCCCGTGTTCGAGGAGATCTTCGCGCCGCTGGCCGAGCGCGACTTCCTGCACTTCGTCACCGGCGGCGGCGAAGTGGGCACCCTGCTCTGCCAGCACGCGCTGGTGGACACCATCCACATCACGGGCAGCCAGGTCACGCACGACGCCATCGTCTACGGCCACGGGCCGGAAGGGGAAGCCAACCGGCGCGCCAACACGCCGCTCAATCCCAAGCCCATCTCCAGCGAACTGGGTGCCGTGTGCCCCACCATCGTGGTACCAGGGCCGTGGACGGCGGCCGACATCGCCTTCCAGGCCAGCCACATCGCCACCCAGAAGCTGCACAACTCCGGCTTCAATTGCGTGGCCTCGCAAGTGCTGGTACTGCCGGCGCAGTGGCAGCACACACCGGCCCTGCGCGCGGCCGTGCGCGAGCAACTGGCCGCCGCGCCGGACCGCAAGCCCTACTATCCGGGCGCGGCCAGCCGCCAGGCCCACTTCGCGGCCTGCCAACCCGGTGCGATGCGCGTCAACCCGCTCGGTGCTGCGGCCAATCGCGAAGTGGTGGAACTGCCACCGGCCAGCGCCGAACAAGTATTCGCGCGCTGCACGGAAGTGTTCGCGCCCACCCTGTGCGAGCAATTGCTGGATGGCCTGGACCCGGAAAGCTATCTGCGCCAGGCCATCGCCTACGCCAACGACAAGCTGCGCGGCACGCTGGGCGCCAACATCCTGATCCACCCGGCCACCATCAAGGCGCTGGGGCCGCGCTTCGACGAACTGCTGCTGGAACTGCGCTATGGCACCATCGCCATCAACGCCTGGACGGGACTCGGTTACCTGCTCACGCAAACGCCGTGGGGCGCCTTCCCCGGCCACGTGCTCAACGACGTGCAGAGCGGCATCGGCAGCGTGCACAACACGCACATGTTCGACAAACCGCAACGCACCGTGGTGCGAGCGCCGTTCCGGCCGTTCCCGCGCAGTGTGCTGGGCGGGGCGCTGACGCTGCTGCCCAATCCGCCGTGGTTCGTCAACAACCGCCAGGCCCACAACGTGGCGCGCAAGCTGTTCGCGTTCCAGGTGCGGCCGTCGTGGTTCAAACTGCCGGGGATCTTCTTCGACGCGTTGCGCGGCTGAGGTGCGCCCACCCACGCGCGCACACGCGCACGCGAACGCACGAACGCACGAAAGCGCGCGAACGTACGAAAGCACGAAAGCGCGCGAGCGCACGAGGGCACGCAAACGCACGCAAGCGCGCGCGACACCATCAGGCGGCGCCGTCCCCGGACGGGCCGCCACGGGCGATCGCATATTGCTGGGTGGACGGCTTGAGCACGGCGTCGAAGCGCACCAGTTCCGCCGCCGGATCAGCCTTCAGGCGCGCGCTGATCACGATCTCAAGCCGGTTCACCTGCGCGTCCGACGCGCGCAGCGCCGCGTGCACCGCATACAGACGCGGTTCGTGGCGCTCGATGGCCTGGCGCACGGCGGCGCAGATCTTCTGGCGGTCCTCGTCGCTGGTCAGGCACATGCCGGCGAAATCGATCAAGCCGTAATTGAGGATGGAATTGCGCACTTCGGGATACGATTCCAGCGCGGCCCCGGCCAGCGCAGCGCGGGTGTTGAACAAAGCCTCCAGGTCGCAGGCGACGGCATCCTTGAGCTGTTCCAACGGCCAGCCACGCAGACGCGGCTGACCATCCATCAAGCGGTCGAACAGGCCGGGGGCGTAGCGCTGCTGCATGGCGGCTCTCCTGGAGTTTGGACAAACGGAGCGCCAGCCACATCACCGCCGCCCGGGTCCGCCCGCGACGCAGCACCGGGCCGGGCGCCAGCAAGGCACGCGGCCCGCGCGGCGCTGACGTGACTGACGAGCTTGCCATTATCCAAGTCCGCGCGGCGCGCTCCTTGCGCTGTCGCAAAGAGCACGTGCATCGCTACTTCAGGTCGATGCGGCCGTACTGGCCGTGGGCCTCGTCCTTGGGACCGGCCGCGAAGAACAGCGTGTTGGTGGGCTGGCTGTTAAGGCCATTACCGAACGCAATGCCCCACAGGCCATCGACCACCAGCGGCATGCCGTCCGCCCCGTTCAACGTGCCCTTGGCGCTGCCGTCAGCCGGGTCGTAGACGTTGATTTTCCCGTCACCGAAGTTCCCCACCAAGAGCATATTGCTGTTGCTGCCGAAGTCCGCAGGGGCCATCGCGATACCCCACGGCGCGTTCAGTGCACCACCGTTCACCAGCTGGCGGATCAGCGCACCGCCTGTGGTGTACACATCCAGCACGCCGAAGCCCGCGCCGGCCTGTTCATCGTCGCCGGTGGCGGCGCGCTTGGCGTAGGCCACGTAGACGCGGTCACCGATCACCTGGATGCCGAACGGCGCATAACCGGCTGGCAGGCCTGGGTCGGTGAATCCACCGGGCAGACTGACCCTGGTGAAGGTGGTATCGAACACGTCGACGCGCATGTTGTGGAAATCCGCCGCGTACAGGTAATTGACGCCGCTGAAGCTGCCGATCGCCAGCCCCTTGTAGACGGCGCCGGCGGTGCTGCCGTCGAACGTGGTCACGGCCGTGGTGGCGTTCACGGAGGGTGCCCAAGCCGCGATCATCCCGCTCTCGGTAGCGAACAGGAAGGGACTGGCGCCGACGCCACCGCCCTGGGTCAGCTTGAAGTCCGTGGTGCCGTTGTAGACAATTCCGGTAGGCGCATCGGGCGTGCTGACCACCAGCGACTGCGGCACGCCATTGCCGTCGTACAGTGTGGATTTGTTGGTGCCGTTATCGGCCACCCACACGTAGCCCTTGGGATTGAACGCCACGCCCCAGCCGTTGACGAGATTGACGTCCGTATGGGCCGCCGCGATCACGGCGTCCGACACCAGGCTGGTGACGGTATAGCTGCTGGTGACGACAGGTGGCGGCGCAGCGGGTGGCATATAGCTGCTGCCACCATAGCCGCCGCCGCAAGCGGTGAGGAACAGGGCCAGGCCAAGGCCGGCGAACATGTGCAGGCGATGCGAGGTATTCATGGTACGTCCTTTCAGCGAGATGGGCGATGTGTCCGTTCATACCCGCCCGCCCCCGCAAGGTTTCGCCCTCCGCACAAAAAACCGGGGTCAGGTCATGCAATTGCGCAAGATGCGCAATTGCATGACCTGACCCCGGTTTTAGCTAGAAGGAAAAGGCGACGCTGAGGACCAGCGCTTGCTTCGATGGCGCCGTGTAGTAAGGCGACGTGCCCACGCCGGGCCCAAGCGACGAGGCGGCCACCCACGCCAGCTGGATGCTCCAGTCGCCCATTGCCCCGGCCAACCCAAAGCGGGCGTCGTAGCGGGCCGGTACGTCCTCGCCACCATGCGGCAGGTAGCGCAGCACGCCGCCGTGGGCGACCAGCTTGAGCTTATCGTGCAGCGGGTAGAAGCTGTTCGCTTCCACGTAGGCCGTGCGCAGGTCGCGCCCGAAATAGTGGGGCGAGTAATAGATCCGCAACCCCAATCGCTCGGATGCCAGGCCCGCATACCATTCGCCATAGTCGCTGTCATGCGCGCGGCTGAATTGCGATGCGCTGGCGCCCGCCTCCCAGCTCCAGCCCGACGCGAGCCGGCGCGCCAAACCGCCGTAGGCCGTCAACTGCGCGAGGTCGCGCTCGCGCAGGTTGGCGCCGGCCACCTGCGCGCCCGCGTACCAGCCTTGCGGACTGTCGTAATTCAGGCCCAGTTGAGCCGATGGATCGCCGTCGCTGAGCGACAGGCCACGGAAACGGTAATCCGATTGCAGCGCCACGCTGCCGCTGGTCTGCGCGGCCGCGCCGCCCGCGCAAAGCAGCAACGACAGCGCCACGGCCGCCTTCACGGCCGGCGGCTGGACTGCAGGGTGACGGCGGCGCATGAGCAGGTACAGGCGCCCGTGGTGTTGGCGATGGTGGCA
Source organism: Rugamonas brunnea (assembly GCF_014042345.1). Taxonomy (GTDB): domain Bacteria; phylum Pseudomonadota; class Gammaproteobacteria; order Burkholderiales; family Burkholderiaceae_D; genus Rugamonas; species Rugamonas brunnea. The sequence goes on along the minus strand of NZ_JACEZT010000008.1, from coordinate 20,366 downwards.
CATGCGTCGATGGTAGCAGCATTTGGCCCCCGGCCCGGCACCAGCAGGTGTTCCAGTTGCGCGCCGTTGGCGCCGGGCCGCAATTCGGCCAGCAGCGCCAGCATGCCCGTCACGTGGGCCGCCGCATAGGAGTTGCCCGACACGAAGCGCCAGCCGCCGCCCGCCAGGCTGGCCGGCACATCCTGCCCCGGCGCCAGCACGGCGCCGCCCAAGGCCGGCATAGTCGCCGCCGCCGCGCCGCTGCGCGCCTGCTGGGCCACGGCGATCACGCCGGGATGCGAGACCGGGAACGCGCGCGACTGACTTTGCGGGTCGATTGCGCCCACTACGCTGATGCCGCGCGCCAGCGCCGCGTCCAGCAGGCGGTCCAGCAGCCGGTCCGGTGGTCCGGACAAACTGAGGTTAATGATGCGCGCGTCATGCACGATGGCGTAATTGAGCGCCTTGCCCAGCGTGAAGCTGCTGCAGCGTGCCCCCTGCCCGCCCTGCTGCCAGCAAGCGCGCAGGCCCATCAGCCGCACGCCCGGCGCCACACCGAGAATGCCCTGCCGGCCGCCGCGCGCGGCGATGATGCCAGCCACCGCCGTGCCGTGCGCCTCGGGCAGGTAGCTGCTGCCGTCGACAAAGTTCTCGGTGCTGGCCAGTTGGCCGTCCAGGTCGGGATGATGGCCATCGATGCCGCTGTCGACCACGGCCACCGATACGTCGCGTCCCGTGGCCGCGTGGTGCAGTTCGGCCACGTGCCAGTAGCGCGCACTCGGCTGGACCGGATACAAGGTGGGTGCCGCGCCGTCCATGCCCGTGTAAAGGGACACCGGCTGCGCCCACTCCACGCGCGGATCGCGCGACAGCAGTTCGGCGATGCGGGCCGGCTCGCCACCAGCCGGCGCCTCCAGCACGTAGCAATCGACACCTAGCGTGGGCATGGGCCAGTCGCTGACCAGCTTCAGGCCGTGCATCCGCGCCAGTTCCTCGGCCAGGCGATGACGCGCGCCGCGCCCGCCATCGTCCAGATAGCGGCCGCCGTAGCCGGCGTCCGGCCGGAAATGGGGCGGCGGCAGGCGCAGCATGACCAGCAACTGGCGCTCGGCGAGCGCGGCCTCGCCGGATGGGGTCGCACCGCCATCAGCTTGCGCCGCCACGGCGGCGACGCCGGCGACGGCTTGCGAGCCCGCGCCGGCTTGCGGGCCCGCGCCGGCCTGCGCGCTGGCCACTGGCCCGGCGAGCGCCAGCACCGCGGCCACTAAGGCCGGCATTACTGCTTTCGCCTGCGGCAAGGTGTTCACGGCAGCGCTCCTCCATCCAGCGTCTCGGCCAACGCCACGGCCGGCTCCGCCCGCAGGCGCGCGCGGGCCGCACGCGGGTCGGGCACGCTGAGCAGATAGGCATCCGTCACGGTGGGCCCGTCCACCACATGCGCACCGTTGGCTTGCAGGATGCGGCGCATGTCCCGTTCCGCAGTCTCAGGCTTGAACACGACCACCAGGTTGCCGGCGGCCGCGCCGGCACCCAGAACATGGTAGGTGCCTTGCTCGGCTGCGGGCCGCGCCAGCAGCAGCCCCAGCCCCGCGATGACCATGAACTGGGCGGCCACCGCCCAGCGCAGCCAGGATGAGTCGTTGGCGGCGGCGCGGCGCCACCAAGGCCGGGCGGGCGCAGGCGCAGGTGCAGGTGCGGCTGCGGGCGCATGTGCGGGAGCCAGCGCGGGTGCGGGTATGGGTGCCAACGCAGGTGCCGATTCGGATACGGGTGCCGACACGGGCACAGATACGACCGGGTCGAGACGTGGCATCAACGCGGCCAGCGCCCGTTCCACGTCCAAGCCGGCGGCCAACCCGACGTTGGCGTTGGCGCGGGCATCGGCGCCATCATCCGGCAGCGCGGCCGCCGCCTGCACGTGGCGTTCGAAGTCCAGCTCGGCGCGGCAGGCCGCGCAATTGGCCAGGTGACGGCGCACGGCCGCACTGTCGGTGGCATCGAGCCGGTCCGCCGCGTACCAGGGCAGCAATGCCCGTGCGGCCTCGTGCGCTGGATCGTCCAGCTGGATAGTGTGGCCGTTCATGAATAATCCTCCATCTGGCTCGCCAACAATTCCTTTAACTTGTGGCGCGCGTGAAACATACGGGTCTTGACCGTGTTGACGGGACAGCCAACCACTTCCGCGATCTCCGCGTAGCCCATCTCGTGATCATAGGTGAGCACCATCACCACCCGTTGCGCCAGTGGCAACTGGGCCAGCGCCTGCTCCAGCACCTGCCGCAACTGCCGCCCTTCCAGCACGTGGTCCGGCTCCAGTTCCGGGCCGGCCGGGTAGGACTCGGTATCGCATTCGAGCGGCTCGTCGCTGCCGCGCAAACCCTTCAGCGCCTTGCGGTAGGCGATCGCGAAGATCCACGTCGACACCTGGCAACTGCCGTTGTAACTGGCCGCCTTTTGCCACACCACCAGCATGGTGTCGTTGATGACCTCCTCGATCAGCGGCACACTGCGCAACATGCGGCCCAGGAAACGGCCCAGGCGGGGGAAATAGGCGCGGTACAGCTGTTCGAACGCGTGCCGGTCGCCGGCCACGATGCGCGCCAGCAGGCCCGCCTCGCCGCCGCCGGCCGCTTGTCCGTCCAGATTCCGCCCTTCCCGCATCGTCACTCTCCTTGGTCGCCTGTTAATGCATCCAGGCAGCAAAAAGGTTCTATGCCCGCGTCCAGACCATGCTATCACCACGGGCCGCCGCCGGCGCGCGCTGTCACGTACTGATAATTGTCTGTCGCGAAATAACAGTGACATGCCGTCACTAATCTCGTACAGTGGTCACCATGCGCAAGGCTTAGCAAAATAATCACAACGAGACACCCGCAATGAGCGATCAGCACACCGCGTCCATCCCCAGCAAACCCCTGTTTCAATACTATGCCGCCATGACCTGGCTGTTGGCTTTTCTTGCCTGCCTCTACATCGGCAGCAGCACCTTCCGGGTCTACCAGCACAAGCGCCAGCTGGAACAGCAGATAGCCCAGCAACTGCAAAACGTGGCGCTGGCGTCGCGCCGTTCGCTGGAATTGCAATTGTCGCAAGTGGTGACGACCGAGAACCTGGTTGCCGACGCGCTGGGAGATCACATGCCGCCCGACCTGGCCAGCGCGACCGGACAGCAAGTGGCCAGGCTGCAAGCACTGCTGACCCGGGAAGCGGCCGGCAATGACGATATCGAACTGCTGGGCGTGGCCGGCGGCGATGGCCGTGTGCTGTTCATGTCGAACAACGTGACCACTGTGCATGAGGGCGACCGGATCGACGTCTCCGCCGTGCGCGCCCCTGCCACCCAAGCCCCCGTGATCGATGTCTACCAGGGCGGCCCCCATTCGGCCTGGCCCAGCGGCTTTGTCGTGACGCGTCCCGTGCGGGGTGCGGACGGCTTGCCGCGCGCCTTCGTCTTCGCGCTGCAAAGCCATGACGCTTTCCAGCGCCGGCTGAAGGAACAGGAACAGGCCGGCTTTTCGCTGGGCCGCCACAGCGTGGTCGCGATCGTCCAGGTGGCCGGAAACCGGCTGGCGTTCCGCTACCCGATGGCCGACGCCGTCATCGGCGCCAAGGTCCCGGTCGTCGAGCGCCAGCCCTTCCGCGACCATCCGCATCTGAGCTACTGGATCTCGCCTTACGACCACATCAAGCACCTGGTGTATGAACTGCCATTCGCCAACGGGACATTCCTGCTGCGGGTGGAAGCGGCCGAGCTGGACTTCCTGGCGCCGTGGTACGCGGAACTGGTCTTCAGTGGCGTCAGCGCCCTGTTGCTGCTGACGGCGCTGGCGCTGCTGCAGCGGCTGGTGCGCCAGGGCGCGCGTCAGGCGGCCCAGCTGCAATTTGACAAGGAACAGCTCGACATCGGCGCCCGCGCCATGGGTCGCCTGATCGCCACCGCCCCCGTGGCGCTGGCCCACGTGCGGCTGGACGATGGCTTGCTGCTGCGCGCCAACCCCGCCTTCGGCAGCCTGTTCGGCGCCATGCCGGGCGAGCAGTTGAAAGTGGCTGAGGCGCTGTTCGCCGATACGGCCGTGTGGCGCGAACTGTGCGCCGGCGCCCGGCTGGCCGGTGCAGCCGAGGGCCGCAGCATGGAGGTGACGCTCAAGGTGGGCGATAGCACGCGCCACGCGCTGGTGTCGGTAGCGCCGCTGCCGTCCAAGCGCGACGAGCCGCGCGAACTGCTGCTGAGCTTTACGGACACGGAGGCCCAGCACGCGCGCGAACAAGCACTGGCCAGCATCGCCTACTCCGACCCGCTGACCCGGCTGGCCAACCGCCGCGCGTTCTTCCAGCAAGCCGACGCCGCGTTCGCCATCGCCAGCCGCTACGAGCGTCCGCTGGCGCTGCTGATGATCGACCTCGACCACTTCAAGCACGTCAACGATACCTATGGCCACGCGGCTGGCGACGCCGTGCTGGTGCGCACCGCCAATTGCCTGCGCCACAGCGTGCGCCATGCCGACCTGCCGGCGCGCCTGGGCGGCGAGGAATTCGTCGTGATGCTGCCGGAAACCACCCTGGCCGAGGCGCTGGAGACGGCCGAGCGCATCCGCCGCACCATCGAACAATCGCCACCGGCCGAATTCGAAGGACGCGCCATCCCCGTCACCGCCAGCGTGGGCGTGGCCATGATGCACAGCGACAGCAAGGGCATCGAATCCATCCTCAACGAAGCCGACATGGCGCTGTATGACGCCAAGGAAACGGGCCGCAACAAGGTGGCCACATCCACGGCGGCCCGCGCGCCGCAAATGGCGGATGCGGCCGCACGCTAGTGAGCCGCCGCCGCGCGCCATCGATGCGGCTAGCACACTGTCACCGATGTGGCAGAATGGCGGCGACGAACACGGAACCGGCAGCAGCCGCCATCCAGGAAGCACATGCAAAAGTTAAACTCAGAACTCAACCGGCTCTATCTGCAACCGGGAGCCAACCCGGCCGGCGCACCCGCGCTGGTCGCGGCCGACGGCAACACGCGCGCCATCACCATCTCCTTCAACCCGGCCTCCGGCGAGGACGATGGAGAACATTGGACGCGGCTGTGCGCCGTGGCCAACGCCTTGCAGACGGAGCTGGGCCTGCCGGCGCCAGCCGTCAGCATCACCGGCACCGGCTACCGGCTATGGCTGTCGCTGGAGACGCCCATGCCCGAGGCCAAAGTCGCGCACTTCCTGACGCTGCTGGGCGCGGCCCACCCGCAAGAGCTGGACGACCATGCGGGCGCGGGCGCACCGGCACAACTGCCGCCGTATGCGCTGGCTAGTGGCGAGCAATGGGCCGCGTTCATCCATCCGGAACTGGGTGCATCCTTCGCCAGCGAGCCGGCACTGGACATTGAACCACCACAGGCCGGTCAGGCAGCCTTGCTGGAAGGCTTGCACAGCATCAGCGCGCAGCAGTTCGCGCACGCCATGCTGGAGCTTGAGGCCAGACAGGCGCACACGATGCAGGAGCCTGAGGCGCGACAGGCGCCCGCGCCAAAAGCCGCCCCATCCCCTGCTCTCGAACCTGCCCCGGCACCAAGCGCGGCAGCGCCGCAGGACTTGCTGCTCAAGGACGCCACGCTGGAAGACATCGTGCGCTTCCTGCACGCGCGCAATATCGAACCGACATTCCGGCATCTGCTGCCGAAATAGCCGAACGCACGGACTGCCGCACGCGCCGTTCAGGCCGTTCAGGTCGCACGCGCCGTTCTGGCCGCGCTGCCCGAGCTGGCCAGGGCCCAGGCAGTCCCACATCAGGATGTCATGCGATCCCAGCCGGCCTTCACGGCCTCCTTGAATTTTTCCCAGCGCGACTCTGGATACGTGCGCTGCCACTCCTCGCGCAGGGCCGGCTCGACATCATCCCAGGCGCTGCCCTGGTAGGTGGTGCTGTTGGCCATCGATGCGCCATAGCGATAGGCCGGGTCATACTCCTGGTAAGTGCCGCCGGTGTAGGAGAACGTCTCCGTCCAATGGGAGCGGAAATACGTCTCTTCACTATCGCCGAAATCGTCTCCGCGCTGGATATTCAGGCTGTCCTGATTAGGATGCGGATAGATGCGCGTGGCACCGCCCACCTCGCCGCCCTCGCCCGGCAAGGGCGCATCGGACGAAGCGCGCTGCATCGAACCAGCCATGGCGCCGCCTTGTTGCGACGCATGTCCCGCCGGCGGCACGCCCGATGACGGCGGCTTGCCCGCCCAAGACGTATCGCCCGAAGCGGACGACGTGCCCGTCCAGGGCGCCTCCCCCGAAGCAGACTGCGTATCCGTCCAACGCGTCTCACCCGAAGCGGACGGCGCCGCGCCGCGCTGCGCCTGCTCGCCTTGCGGCGCCCCCATGCCGGACTGATGCAGGTCCGGGCTGGCGCCACTGCGTTGCCCCGCGTCCTCGCGGGCACGCTGCTGGCCCATGTCGGCCGGACCGAAGGCCTGGACGATACCAGCGGCGCGCTCGGCCTGCTCGCGGCTCGCGGCACTGACGGTCAGCACCACATGGCCGCGCCGGATCGCCTCGGCATACATGCGCTGATCGTCGTGTTCCGTGCCGAACAGGCGGCCGAAGAAATGGCGCACGCTGTCGAAAAAGTTATCGTCGGTGGCGCCGGGGCTGGCGGTGGTGTCGAATTGCCGCGAAGCGCCACCGGCGCTGGCGGCATCGCTCAACTGGATGTTGTGGCTGTCAAAGCCGGCGCTGATCAGCGCGTCGCGCGCGTAATTGGCGTCGGTACGGTGCTCGAATACAGCGGCCAAGGTATGTGTCATGGTGAACTCCCCCCGAAAAATAGCGGCGCCAGGTTGAGGCGCCGCGACCGTCTTTATGTGACGACCGAGTGTACGCCGCCCTTTGCGGCGGCAGCGCGTGATTGGTATTCGGGCAATGAAACGTTCTGTGAGTTGATGTACCGAGCGGGCATGCACCTGGCAGGGCTTATTTCCTTTTGCCGAAGCTTGTTGTGTTTCATTTTCTTTAAGTGTATAGTTAGCCATATGGATAACTATCGAGTTGCGCTGGACGCGATCTTCCACGCTTTATCGGACCCGACGCGCAGGGCCGTGGTGCAACAACTGGCCGCAGGCCCGGCGACCGTCAGTGCCTTGTCAGAGCCGTTCGACATGGCACTGCCGTCGTTCATGAAGCACATGCGGGTACTGGAAGAGTCTGGCCTGGTAAGCAGCAGCAAGAGCGGGCGGGTGCGCACCTGCACGCTCGAACGGGACAAGCTCGCCGCAACCGAGCGCTGGTTCGAGCAGCAGCGCGCGCTCTGGAGCAACCGATACGACAATCTGGACAACCTTTTGGAACAACTGCAAGGAGACGACAATGGCAGATAAGCTTCAGTTCGATTTTGTGCTCAACAAGGAAAAAAGCACCCTCACCGTGACGCGCGAATTTGCCGCCCCACGGCAATTGGTCTGGGATTGCCATACGCAGAGCGCTTTGCTCGACCGTTGGTTCGCGCCCAAACCCCTGAGCACCAAGACCAAACATATGGAGTTCGCGGAAGGCGGCTACTGGCACTACGCCATGATGACGCCCGATGGACAGGCATACTGGAGCCGCGTGGATTACCTGGCCATCCGCCCAATCGACAGCTATGCGACGCTGGATGGCTTCACCGATGAAACGGGTGTCGTCAATAAAGAGATGCCGCGTTCGCGCTGGGACGTCACGTTTTCGGACCTGAAAGAACACACGCTGGTCACCACGGTCGTGCATTACAACTCGCCGGAAGACGTGCAAAAGGTCATCGACATGGGCATGAAAGAAGGCATGACCTCCACCCTTGAGCGACTTGATGAGCTGTTGCTGACGCTGCGCGCGTGAAAAGCGGCCGGGCTGGGGATTGAATCAACCGGATCATTACTGCTTGGTAATGCGTCGTGCCGGATATGTTGATTACAATCAGTGTTACCGACTGAGATTCCATCAGTAAATTTTCGGAGTACAAGTCGTCGGAACGGCCTGCGGAGCAAAGGCGGTATGCCAGCGCCTGCCCCAGTGCGCAGGCTTACCAGTTCATTTCACTGAGCGCTCTTGTGGAGGTCGTCATGCATAGATTCAGCCCCCTTCTTACCTTCGTCGCCGCAACAACAATCACCGCTGTATTGGTCGCCTGTGGCGGCGGTTCCTCAACGTCAGCGACACCCGGCACGATCACTGCGGACACCAGTTTCTCGTCCATGTCGGGCACGGTTACTGGTTTCGGCAGTCTCATCGTTGATGGCGTCCGGATCGACAACCACGCCGTGCTCGCCGATAGCATGGATGCAGACGGCACCACCCAGCCCACCGAACTGAAGCTTGGCCAGCACGTCGAAGTGCAACATGACGCCAATCTTGTTGCCACTGCGGTACACGTGATGGCGGAAGCACAAGGTATCGTCGCCAAGGTCGATAGTACGGCCGGCACTATCGTTGTCGATGGCCAAACCGTCATGGTGAATACGGATCCGACGGCAGGACCGGTGACCGTATTCGGCGCCCCCTACACGGGCTTGGCCGACATCAAGCCAGGCGACCACGTCGAAGTCCATGGCCTCATCAAGGCCGTTGCTGGTGGTGATTCGGTGATCCAGGCCACCCGTATCGAACCAACCACACCCGGCGTGCATGACCGGGTGGCTGGCGTCGTGGCCGCGTTGTCCACCTCGGCCAAGACCTTCAAGCTGGGAGGGTTGCTGATTGATTATTCGGCAGCCAGCATTCTTCCCAACGGCGCGACACTGGCCAACGGTGTCGAAGTGCATGTCGCGATACCACTTGGAACGGTCACCTCCGGTGTTGCCGTCAAAGCCACGGTGGTGCGCATCAGCGACCATAGCAAAGACAGCCACACGCATCCATCTGAAGTCGGTGGTGCGATTGCCAGCGTCGATACCGCCGCCAAGACGTTCACGGTGGCCGGGGTGACGGTCGACGCCACGGCAGCGAACTACCCGCAGAATGGCCGCGGTTTCGCCGACCTGAAGGTGGGCACCTATATCGTGGCTACCGGCACCTATGACGCCGGCGGCGTACTCAAGGCAACATCGATCGTGGTGCGGGGAGCGGACGACGTCCAAACGAACGGCAACTCGGAACTGCATGGCACGATCCTGAACTATGTCTCACTCGCAAACTTCACGGTGCGCGATGTGACCGTCGATGCCAGCGCCAGCAAGCTGGGCGCCTCTTGCGGCGGCACCTTGGCCAATGGTGTACAAGTTGGCGTGGTCGGCACACTCAGCACCACGGGCGTCGTGAAAGCGACGAGTATCAGCTGTGAATCGGAAGTCGATGGCCAGTCCATCGTAGGCGGTAGTGGCGTTGCGAGCGCGGTGGACAGCACCGGCAAGACCTTCACATTGACGGCTGAAACGAAGACTTACACCGTCAAATGGACGTCGACGACGCTGTTTGTGCACGCTGATCCATCGACACTTGCGGGCAAACGCGTCGCCGTCGAGGGAACGGTGTCCGGCACGACGTTGACAGCCACAAAAATCGTCGGCACCGGCCACTAGGATCGGTCGGGCTGCGACAGCCTCCCGATCAGCAGCCCCGGCCGTAGGCCGGGATCAACTGATCGGGAGGTCAATCTCCCATGCATCACGGCGCATTCGTTGGTCCTTGTCGGTAAGGCAAGTCCTTCACAGTATGTGCACTCGCCAGTAATTCCATGGCGTATTGCCAGATCTAAAAAGCCAACAAAAAACCCGCGCCTCTTGCGAGTACGCGGGTTTTTTGCTGAATCTCTGGTGCCGCTTGCCGGAATCGAACTGGCGACCTTTTCATTACGAATGAACTGCTCTACCAACTGAGCTAAAGCGGCGAAGGCCCACATTCTAACAAACAATTCTCACAATCCGCTAGCCCCCGATGCAAAATAATTTCAGACTTTGAAAAATTGTCATTGCATCGGGCGCGGAATGGACTAGGTGGCCAAGCTGACGATCAACCTTGATGGTAGCCCGTCACCACCGCCACCTCGTCGCGCGAGCCCAGGAACACGGGAACGCGCTGGTGCAGCTTGTGCGGTTCGATGTCGAGGATGCGCTGCTTGCCGTCCGTGGCCGCGCCGCCCGCCTGCTCGACGATGAAGGCCATCGGGTTCGCTTCGTACATCAAACGCAGCTTGCCCGGCATCGACGTGTCGCGCAGGTCGGCCGGGTACATGAAGATGCCGCCGCGGTTCAGGATGCGGTGCACGTCGGCCACCATGGAGGCGATCCAGCGCATGTTGAAGTTGGTGCCGCGCGGGCCCGTGTCGCCGGCCAACAGTTCTTCCACGTAGCGCTTCACGGGCGGGTGCCAGTGGCGCATGTTGGACATGTTGATCGCAAATTCCTTGGTCTTGGCCGGGATCTGCATGTCGCGCTGGGTCAGCACCCACGAACCCATCTCGCGGTCCAGCGTGAAGCAGTTCACGCCGTGGCCGGTGGTCAGCACCAGCATGGTCTGCGGGCCGTACACGGCGTAACCGGCGGCCACCTGCTTGCTGCCGGCCTGCATGAAGTCGGCCTCGGTCGGCTCGCCCATGCCTTCCGGCGCCTTGAGCACTGAGAAGATGGTGCCGATCGAGACGTTCACGTCGATGTTGGAGGAGCCGTCCAGTGGATCGAACAGCAGCATGTATTCGCCCTTCGGATAGCGGTTCGGGATCGGGTGGATCGATTCCATCTCTTCCGACGCCATGGCCGCCAGGTGGCCGCCCCATTCGTTCGCTTCCAGCAGGATTTCGTTGGAGATGATGTCGAGCTTCTTCTGCACTTCACCCTGGACGTTTTCCGTCTCGGCCGTGCCGAGCACTTCGCCCAGCGCGCCCTTGCCCACCGAGTGGCTGATGGTCTTGCAGGCGCGCGCGACCACTTCGATCAGCAGGCGCAGTTCGGCCGGGATCGTGTTGTGCAGTCGCTGTTCTTCGACCAGGTATTGCGTGAGGCTGATGCGTTTCATGGATTCCCTTATGTTGTAGTCGTCATCAAAATAATTAGTTGGACAGCGCTTTGCTGATCACTTCCAGCACGTCGTTCGACAGCTTGGCGCGCGCGGCCACGCGTTCCAGCGCGTGGCGCATGTGCACCTGCAGCGCCGGCGCGTAACGGCGCCAGCGGTCCATGCTGCGCGCCAGGCGGGCCGCCACTTGCGGGTTGATCTTGTCGAGCGCGATCACCTGCTCGGCCCAGAAGTCGTAGCCGCTGCCGTCGGCCGCGTGGAATTGCGGCGGGTTGGCGTTGGCGAAGTTGAACAGCAGGCTGCGCGCGCGGTTCGGGTTTTTCAGCGTGAAGGCCGGATGCTGCATCAGCTTGCGCACGGCCGCCACGTCGGTGCCGGGGGCGGCAGCCTGCATGGCGAACCACTTGTCGACCACCAGCGCTTCGTGCTCGAAGTCGGCGTAGAAGCTGGCCAGGCTGGCGCTGGCGTCGGCGCCGCTGTGGATCAGGGCCGACAGCGCGGCGGCGCGGTCGGTCATGTTGGTCGCCTGTTCGAACTGCTGGCGTGCCAGCGCCAGGTCGTCGTCCTGCGGCGCGACCAGCAGGTAGGCCAGGGCCACATTCTTCAACGCGCGCTTGCCGGCCGAGACGGCGTCCGGGCTGTAGGCGCCGGGGGTCTGGTTGGCGTGGTACTGGGCCAGCAGTTCCGGGCGCAGCGCGGCGCCGAGGGTGCGGCGCATGAACTGGCGCGCGCCGTGGATGGCTTGCGGGTCGACCACGGCCACCTGTTCGGCGATGATGGTTTCGGACGGCAGGATCAGGGTCAGTTCGCGGAAGGCCGGGTCCAGCGTGTCGTCCGTCAGCACGTTGCGGAAGGCGGCGATGAAGGTGTCGTCCAGCGCCAGCGTGTCGCCGGCCGCCACGGCGCTGGTCAGCACCAGCAGGCGTTCCATGGCCAGCCGCTGGCCCGCTTCCCAGCGGTTCACGGGGTCGCTGTCGTGGCTGAACAGGTGCAGCAGTTCGGCGTCCGTGTAGTCGTATTCGAGCACCACGGGCGCGGAGAAGCCGCGCAGCAGCGATGGCGTGGGCTTGGCGTCGATGCCCTTGAAGCGGAAGGTTTGCGTGGCCTCCGTCAGTTCCAGCACCACGGTGGTGGGCGCGTGCTTGGGCGACGGCGCGCCGTCCAGCCGCAGCGGCAGGTCCTTGCCGTTCGCGTCCAGCAGGCCCACGGCCACGGGGATGTGGAACGGCAGCTTGTCGGGCTGGCCGGCGGTGGCCGGGCAGCGTTGGCTGAGCGTGACCTCGTAGCAGCGCGCGCCCACGTCGTAGCGCGTGCTGGCCGTCACCACGGGCGTGCCGGCCTGGCTGTACCAGCGCTCGAACTGGGTCAGGTCGCGGCCATTGGCGTCGGCCATGGCGGCGCGGAAGTCGTCGCATTCCACGGCCTGGCCGTCGTGCCGTTCAAAGTACAGGTCCATGCCTTTGCGGAAGCCGTCGCGGCCCAGCAAGGTCTGGTACATGCGCACCACTTCGGCGCCCTTCTCGTACACGGTCACCGTGTAGAAGTTGTTGATCTCGACGAAGGAGTCGGGCCGCACCGGGTGCGCCATGGGGCCGGCGTCCTCGGGGAACTGGGCCTGGCGCAGCGTGCGCACCTGGTCGATGCGGGTCACGGCGCGGCCGGTGTCGGTGCCGATCATGTCGGCCGAGAATTCCTGGTCGCGGAACACGGTCAGGCCTTCCTTGAGCGACAGCTGGAACCAGTCGCGGCAGGTGACGCGGTTGCCGGTCCAGTTGTGGAAGTACTCGTGGCCCACCACGGCTTCGATGCCGGCATAGTCGACGTCGGTCGCCACGCGCGGGTTGGCCAGCACGTACTTGGTGTTGAAGATGTTCAGGCCCTTGTTCTCCATGGCGCCCATGTTGAAGTCGCCCACGGCCACGATCATGAAGCGGTCCAGGTCCAGCTCCAGGCCGAAGCGCTCCTCGTCCCAGCGGATCGAGTTCTTCAGCGACTGCATGGCGTAGTCGGTCTTGTCGAGGTTGCCCTCCTCCACCCACACCTGCAGCAGCACTTCGCGGCCGGACTTGAGCGTGTAGCGCTCCTCCTGGCACACGAGGCGGGCCGCCACCAGCGCGAACAGGTAGGACGGCTTCTTGAACGGATCTTCCCACTTGGCGTAGTGGCGGCCGTCGCCCAGGTCGCCTTCCTCGATCAGGTTACCGTTCGACAGCAGCACCGGATAGCGGGCCTTGTCGGCGCGCAGCATCACCGTGTATTTGGCCATCACGTCCGGGCGGTCGGGGAAATAGGTGATGCGGCGGAAGCCTTCGGCCTCGCACTGGGTGAAGAAGTTGCCGTTCGAGACGTACAGGCCCGACAGCGTCGTGTTCTTCACGGGCGCGCACAGGGTTTCGATTTCCAGCACCACCTCGGCCGGGGCCTTGGGGATGGTCAGCGAGGTGGGCGTCAGGCGGTACTGGCTGGCGGCCAGCAGCTTGCCGTTCAGGCGCAGCTGCACCAGTTCGATTTCCTCGCCGTGCAGCACGATGTCGCGGCCCTTGCTGGCCGGATTGCGGTGCATGGTGATGCGGTTGGCGACGATGGTGCGGTCCGGATCGAGGTCGAAGCCCAGTTCGACGGTATCGACCAGGTAGGCCGGGACGGTGTAATCCTTGCGGAAGATGGTCTGGGGGCTGCTGTCTGTGCGCATGGGAGCTCGGGTGGGGGGCGGAATCAAGGACCTATTTTACCAATACCGGCCCCGGCGCGAGAGGTTTTGGGTGCGGCGTGCGTGCAGTGCCGGCAACAATTTTGTAGCGACATAAACAGAACTGTATTAATGTTTACCATTATGGATATGTTATTACTCGTTCTATCGCTGCCCACGGAAAACGCCGCCGCCCGCATGCGCGCCTGGCGCGCCCTCAAGGCGTGTGGTGCGGCCGTGCTGCGGGATGGGGTCTACCTCATGCCGGCGCGCGCGCACTGCCGCGCCACGCTCGATGCGATCGCCACCGACGTCAACGACAATGGCGGCCAGGCCTGCGTCATGGCCGCCGCCCCGCCGCCGACGCTGGACGTGCCGGCCCTGTTCGACCGCGGCGGCGACTATGCCGCGCTGCTGGCCGACATTGAACAGGCGCGCACCAGGCTGTCCAGGGACGGCTTGCCCGAAGTCCTCAAACAAGCGCGCAAGCTGCGCAAGGCCTACACCGGCATTGTCGAGATCGACTTTTTCGCGGGCGCTGCCCAGCGCCAGGCTGAAATCGCGCTGGGCGAACTGGAGCAGGCGTGCGCCAGGGCGGCCGCCCCCGACGAACCACAGCCAACGGCGCACGCGATCACGCCGCTGGCGATCGCCGATTTCCAGCGCCGCACGTGGGCCACGCGGCGGCGTCCGTGGGTGGACCGGCTCGCTTGCGGCTGGCTGATCCGCCGCTTCATCGATCCGGAGGCGACCATGCTCTGGCTGGCCGCGCCGGCCGACTGCCCGCCATATGCGCTGGGCTTCGATTTCGACGGCGCCGCCTTCAGCCACGCTGGCGACCGCGTCAGCTTCGAAGTCCTGCTGGCGAGCTTCGGGCTAGCCCAGCCCGCGCTGCGGCGCATGGGCCAGCTGGTCCACTACCTCGACGTGGGCGGCGTGCAGCCGCCGGAGGCGGCCGGCGTCGAGGGCATCCTGGCCGGATGGCGCGAATCGATCGAGGATGACGACCAATTGCTGCAAGCGGCGTGCGCGCTGTTCGATGGCCTGCTGCTGTCGTTTCAGGATGCCGCCGCCGTTCAGGAGAACACACCATGACTACCCCCACCCCAGCACGCCCCGCCTACACCATCGGGCAATTGATGCGCTACTTCCTGCGCCTGGGCGCGCTCGGCTTCGGTGGCCCGGTCGCGCTGGTCGGCTATATGCACCGCGATCTGGTCGAGCAGCGCGGCTGGATCTCGGAGGCCGACTACAAGGAAGGGCTGGCGCTGGCGCAGCTGGCGCCCGGTCCGCTGGCGGCCCAGCTGGCGATCTACCTCGGTTATGTGCACCACCGCATCGCCGGCGCCACGCTGACGGGCCTGGCCTTCGTGCTGCCCTCGTTCCTGATGGTGGTGGCGCTGGGCTGGGCCTACGTCAATTTCGGCGGCCTGCCCTGGATGCAGTCCGTGTTTTACGGCGTGGGTGCGGCCGTGATCGGCATCATCGCCATGAGCGCGAAAAAACTGACCGAGAAAAGCATAGGCCGCGACAAACTGTTGTGGGCGCTCTACCTGTTGCTGACGGCCGTCACCGTCGTCACGGAATCGGAAATCGCGTGGCTGTTCATCGCCGCCGGGGTACTGGTCTGGATCGTCCGCGCGCCGCCCAAGTGGTTGAGCAGGCCGGGCATGAATGGCCTCGCTGCCGCCCAATTGCCGCTCGCCGGCGCCTGGTCCGGTCTGGCCGACCCGTCGCTGCTGCTGCAGGTCGGGCTGTTCTTCGCCAAAGCCGGCGCCTTCGTGTTCGGCTCCGGACTGGCCATCGTGCCATTCCTGTACGGTGGGGTCGTGACCGAGCATCACTGGCTCAACGACCGGCAATTCGTCGACGCCGTCGCGGTGGCGATGATCACCCCCGGGCCCGTCGTCATCACCGTGGGATTCATCGGCTACCTCGTGGCCGGCCTGCCGGGGGCGTGCGTCGCGGCGCTCGGCACGTTCCTGCCGTGCTATCTGTTCACCATCATCCCGGCGCCGTACTTCAAGCGCTACGGCAAGCTGCCCTCCGTGGTCGCCTTCGTCGACGGCATCACGGCGGCGGCCATCGGCGCCATCACGGGCTCGGTGATCGTCATCGCCAAGCGTTCCATCGTCGACCTGCCGACCGCCGCGCTGGCACTGGCCACCGTCGCCTTGCTTTGGAAATTCAAGAAGCTGCAAGAGCCTGTGATCGTCGCGGCGGCCAGCCTGCTCGGCCTCGCCATTTATCCGCTGGTGCATTGAACCGGCAAGGCAGGCAGGCCGCGTCGCTTCGGCCAGGCGGGGACAAGTTGCAGGTTTCCCCACGGCCGTAACATTCTGTAATAATCATGCGCTAACGATAACTTCGTCATAGACTAAACGATGGAACATTCATTGTGGAGAGGTAACGTCATGAAATCATTCGCCATCGTGGCGGCCGGCGCCACCCTGCTGTTGAGCGGCTGCGCGACGACGATCCGTAGCGACGTGACCGCATTCAACGACTGGCCGGCGGACCTGAGCAACAAAGCCTACGTGTTCACTGCGCCACCGCCCAACGAGGACACGCTGGAATACCGCAGCTACCAAGTGCTGGTGCGCGATGAACTGGGCAAGCTGGGCTTCAGCCAGGCGGCCGACGGCACGCACGCCGGGCTGCTGGTCGGCATGCGCTTCAAGACCGTGGACCAGCCCATCCGCGTGCTGACGGCCACCGACCCGTTCTGGCCCGGCCCATATTGGGGACCGGGTTGGGGACCGGGCTGGGGCCGTTATCCGTACTACCGCTACGGCTACCGTCCGTTCTTCTATGATCCCATGTTCAATGGCACGCTGGAAGTGGAAGAAGGCGTGCGTCACCAGTACGAGCGCCAGCTCAACATCACCATCAACTCGGACACGGGGCGCAAGCTGTACGACGTCACCGTGCACAACGTGAGCCGGGTGCAGGCCACGCCGCACGTGATGCCGGCGCTGGTGCACAGCGCGTTCGCCGGCTTCCCCGGCCAGAGCGGCGTGCCGCACCAGGTGGACGTGAAGATCGACGCGAAAATGATGGAGGACGAAGCGCCGGCCGCGCCGGCGCCAGCGCCTGCCGCGAAAGAACCGGCGCCGGCCGCCAAATAAGCCGGCGTCAGCGCATCAGGGCCGGCCCCTTGGGTCTGGCCCTGGTTTCAAGCGGCTCCGCCCGCTCAGGAATAGTACGCCTCCGCCCCCAGCGTAATCGCCCCGATCAGCATCACCGCCAGCACCAGCACGATCAGCAGGCGGCCGAACTTGGGCGAGCCGTCGCCGCCGGACGCGGGCTGTCCGCCCGCTTCAGGCCCGCCGCTCATGGCAGCAGGATGGACGAACCCATCGTCTTGCGCGACTCCAGGTCGATATGGGCCTGCGCCACATCGGCCAGGTTATAGCGCTGGTGCACCGGCACCTTCACCTCGCCGCTGCCCACCACCCCGAACAGCGAAGCGGCCGCCGCTTCCAGGTCTTCGCGCCTGGCCGTATAGTTCATCAGCGAAGGCCGCGTGATGAACAGCGAGCCGCGCGAGGCCAGCTCATTGAGGCTGAACGGCGGCACCGGGCCGGACGCGTTGCCGAAGCTGACCATCATGCCCAGCGGCGCCAGGCAATCGAGCGAGCCCGTGAAGGTATCCTTGCCGATCGAGTCGTACACCACGGAGACGCCCTTGCCGCCCGTGATCTCGCGCACCCGCTCGACGAAGTTCTCCTTGTTGTAGTTGATGACGTGGGCCGCGCCGTTGGCCAGCGCCAGCGCTGCCTTCTGGTCCGAACCGACGGTGCCGATCAGGTTCACGCCCAGCACGCGCGCCCACTGGCACGCGATCAGGCCCACGCCGCCGGCGGCCGCGTGGAACAGGATGGTGTCGCCAGCCTTGAGTGCCACCGTGCGGTGGAACAGGTACTGCACCGTCAGGCCCTGCAGCATCATGGCGGCCGCCGTCTCGAACGGGATCTGCTCGGGCAGCACCAGCAGCGCGGCGGCCGGCATGTTGCGCGCCTGCGCGTAGGCGCCGTTGGGCCGGCCCGCGTAAGCCACGCGGTCGCCCACCTTGACGTGGGTGACGCCAGGACCGACAGCCTCCACCACGCCAGCCCCTTCCATGCCCAGCCCGGCCGGCAGCGGCTGCGGATACAGCCCGGTGCGGAAATACACATCGATGAAATTAACGCCGATCGCCTCGTGGCGCACCTGCGCCTCGCCGGGGCCCGGCGGCGCCAGCGTTACATCGATCAGCTCCATCACTTCGGGCCCGCCGGTGCGGGTCATCTGTATCACTTTCGTCATGCCGGCCTCCGTGGTTGGCTCAGGGTCAGGGCTGCGCGCGCAGCTGCAACTGGGACAGTACCAGATGCGCCGACGCCATGTTGGTGGCGCAAGGCGTATTGTGCACGTCGCAGGCGCGCACCAGCGCGTTGATGTCCGGTTCGTGCGGCTGCGGCGTCATCGGGTCGCGCAGGAAGATCACGCAATCGATCATGCCTTCCACCAGCAGCGAGCCGATCTGCAGATCGCCGCCGAACGGGCCCGAATGCTTGCGGTCCACCTGCAAACCCACCTCATTGACCAGGCGGCCGCCCGTGGTGCCGGTGGCCACCAGCGTGCAACCGCTGAGGAATTCGCGGTATTCCGTGGCCAGCGCGATCATGTCGTCTTTTTTCTTGTCGTGGGCAATCAGGGCAATGCGGGTTTTCATAGCGTGATCCGTAGTTGGGGTGAAAGACAAGGTGGTGCTACTTCTTCGACAGCAGATAAATCCCCGCCAGCACCAGCGTGGTGCCGGCCAGCTGCCAGGGGGTGATCGGCTCGCCCAGGATCAGCGCGCCGAGGAACAAGGTGGAAACGGGGCCTATCATACCCGCTTGCGAGGCCGTACTGGCGCCGATGCGGGCCACGGCGAACATCGTCATGAACACCGGCATCACCGTGCACAGCAAGCCGTTGACCAGCGACAGCCAGTACACGGGCGCCGGCTGCACCAGCAGCGCGGCCGGGCGCAGCAGGAAGAACTGGCCGATGCAGGCCGCGCTGGACACGCACATGGCGTACGACACCAGCCGCAGCGAGCCGAGGCGCTTGACCATCTCGCCCGAAAACAGCAGGTAGATGGCGTAGGCGATGGCCGAGCCCATCACCAGCGCCGCGCCCAGCGCCACGTTGCCGCCGCCGCGCAAGTCGTGCAGGAACACCAGCACGATGCCCGCATACGAGGTAGCCAGCGCCAGCCACTGGGCGCGCCGGATGTGCTGGCGCAGGAACACGGTGGTCATCAGCAACACGAAGGTGGGCGTGAGGAACAGGATCAGCCGCTCCAGGCCGACAGAAATGTATTGCAGGCCGAGGAAATCGAGGAAGCTCGACAGGTAGTAGCCGAGCAGGCCCAGCGCCGCCAGGCGCCAGCGGTCGGCGTTCGACAGCGGCGGCCCCTTGCGCATCTGCCATATGGCGATGGCGGCGAACACGGGCAGCGAGAACAGCATGCGGAACGCGATCAGGGTGACGGCGTCCAGGTGGTGGCGGTACAGCAGCTTGGCGACGACCGCCTTGGTGGAAAACAGCACGGCGCCGCCGATGGCCAGTCCCAGCCCGCCCAGAAAGGCGGCGCGCGCGTGCGGCGCGGGGTGGGAGACCGTCAACTTGTTATCCATGCGGGAATTGTAAGGGCAAACCAGCAACATCGCTCGCCCCCCAATAAAAACGGGCCCGGCTGCATGGCAACCGGGCCCGTTTTACGTGCGCTGACGCGATCGCTTAGCTGATCGCGACGGCGGCGCTACCGGCCGTGACGGTGGCCGTGGTCACGCGCGCCACCACGTTGGTAGGGGCGTTGCTGCCCACCAGCTTGTTGGCTTGCTTGAACTGGGCCGTCATCTTGCCCGGGGTCAGGGTGACCACGGTGTAGCCTTGGGCATCCGTGTTCACGTGCTTGAGCCATGGGTTGTTGCCCAGGGCGGCCAGTTGCTGGGCCAGCGCCAGCAGGCTGACGCTGAAGTCGCTGCTGGCCTTCAGGCCGGCCATCACGGCGCTGACGGTCGGGTCCAGCTGCGCTTCCGGCAGGCCCTTGGCGGCCAGCGCGCCGCGCAGTTGCACGCGCAGTTGCTCCAGCAGGCTGTCCACGGTCGGCGCGGCCTTGCCCATGGTGTAGTCGAGCAGGTCGAAGCTCAGGGCCAGCGTGCCCACGCCCGGCACGGGCACGTTCACCGGGTAGGTCACCAGCGTGCTGATGTCGCCCAGCGCGGCGGCGGCGGACTTCAGGTAGCTGAAGAACGAATCGGAGCTGATGCCGGCCGTGACCAGGTCCACCATCACCGGCGTGCCGCCGTTGGCCGCGTCGTAGTCGTCGTTGACGGTGCCGGCGAAGAAGGCGTGGATGTCGCCCGTGATCGCCACCACGTTGCTGACGTTGTTGGTCTTCAGGTGGCTCATCAGCGCCTTGCGCTCGCTGTTGTAGCCGTCCCACTGGTCGCAGTTGATCAGGAAACGGGTGAAGAACGGCGCCAGCGCGGCCTTCTTGGCGGCCGGCAGGTAGACCGAATTGGCCTTGTTGGCCTGGATGTCGGGCTTGATCCAGCCGAACGCGATGGTCTGCGCGGCCGATGCGGCCTGGGCGGTGGCGCCGGCTGGCGCGGCGGCCACGGCGGCGCCGTAGGCGGCCACGGTGATGCCGGCCTGGGCCGTCGTCAAGCCCGCGCCCACGGCGGCGGCGCCTTGCG
>NZ_JACEZT010000086.1 GCF_014042345.1 Rugamonas brunnea | reverse complement strand
GATCAATAAATAATCTTTACTTTTACTTCTTCCAGATTGTTAAAGAACATACAGCACTTGATCTCTAAAAGATCAAACCTAAACCGCTTATGGCTTACGTTTGCGCTTTTACTCGAACCTTTGGTGGAGGATGACGGGATCGAACCGACGACCCCCTGCTTGCAAAGCAGGTGCTCTCCCAGCTGAGCTAATCCCCCGTT
>NZ_JACEZT010000085.1 GCF_014042345.1 Rugamonas brunnea | reverse complement strand
TAGGATTCGTGACTGGGGTGAAGTCGTAACAAGGTAGCCGTATCGGAAGGTGCGGCTGGATCACCTCCTTTCTAGAGTCGCACTGGTCTTCGGATCATCCTCAAGCGTTCACACTTATCGACTGTAATTAAGAAGAACAGCATTTGGGGCTGTAGCTCAGCTGGTTAGAGCACCGTGTTGATAACGCGGGGGTCGTTGGTTCGAGTCCAACCA
>NZ_JACEZT010000084.1 GCF_014042345.1 Rugamonas brunnea | reverse complement strand
TGGACGTTTGATGGAAGTGCACGCGGAGCTCGTCTCCGCGATACTTAAAATATCAAATGTTCACAAGAAGTAATGAAATAGGCGCTTCGAAAGAAGTGGCCTGTCAGTATTTTGAGTGAGCGACCCGTCGCAAGACGGTGGCAGCAATGCCAAACAAACAGAGATTAAACTGAAGAGTTTGATCCTGGCTCAGATTGAACGCTGGCGGCATGCCTTACA
>NZ_JACEZT010000083.1 GCF_014042345.1 Rugamonas brunnea | reverse complement strand
TGTGGAAGTGCAGTAATGCATTAAGCTAACTGATACTAATTGCCCGTACGGCTTGTCCCTATAACCTTAGCAGGTTGTGGTGAATAAGAAGTACGTTGAAACGTTCGTTGATACAACTTCATTACCCCGATCCTTACATTGTATAAACGGTATAAATCGTTTATAATGCTTCTTCCAGATTCGAGCTGTCGCTGCCCCGTTGGGAGCGAAAGCTGTACAA
>NZ_JACEZT010000082.1 GCF_014042345.1 Rugamonas brunnea | reverse complement strand
TGTGGAAGTGCAGTAATGCATTAAGCTAACTGATACTAATTGCCCGTACGGCTTGTCCCTATAACCTTAGCAGGTTGTGGTGAATAAGAAGTACGTTGAAACGTTCGTTGATACAACTTCATTACCCAATTACTTCTTCCAGATTCTGAGTAACGCTGCCCGACCGGGAGCGACTACTCGTACAAGTCAAAGCTTGATGACCATAGCAAGTTGGTCCCACCCCTTC
>NZ_JACEZT010000081.1 GCF_014042345.1 Rugamonas brunnea | reverse complement strand
TCTCGTGTCCCGCCCTACTTGTCGTACGCTTAGTACCACCGCTCTGATTTCGTGTACGGGGCTATCACCCGCTATGGCTCCTGTTTCCAAAGGATTCCACTATCAGCTCGACTATCACGTACAGGCTCTTCCCATTTCGCTCGCCACTACTTTGGGAATCTCGGTTGATTTATTTTCCTGCAGCTACTTAGATGTTTCAGTTCGCCGCGTTCGCTTTGCATGCCTATGTATTCA
>NZ_JACEZT010000080.1 GCF_014042345.1 Rugamonas brunnea | reverse complement strand
CATGCTGAATACATAGGCATGCAAAGCGAACGCGGCGAACTGAAACATCTAAGTAGCTGCAGGAAAATAAATCAACCGAGATTCCCAAAGTAGTGGCGAGCGAAATGGGAACAGCCTGTACGTGATAGTCGAGCTGATAGTGGAATCCTTTGGAAACAGGAGCCATAGCGGGTGATAGCCCCGTACACGAAATCAGAGCGGTGGTACTAAGCGTACGACAAGTAGGGCGGGACACGAGA
>NZ_JACEZT010000079.1 GCF_014042345.1 Rugamonas brunnea | reverse complement strand
TCACTCCCCGCAGCTTATCGCAAGCTACTACGTCCTTCATCGCCTGTAATCGCCAAGGCATCCACCATGTGCACTTATTCACTTGTCCCTATAACTTTAGCCCCTTGCGACTAAACAAAGGAGCGGTTATAGAAATAAGAAGTACTACGTTGTTGCGTTTGTTGATACATACAATCATTACCCATCACAGCAATCTTTCGATTGATGTGATCAATAAATAATCTTTACTTTTACTTCTTCCAGA
>NZ_JACEZT010000007.1 GCF_014042345.1 Rugamonas brunnea | reverse complement strand
CGCAGCGGCCGAGCCCCGCACCCAGGCCAGCGAGGCACTGGCCGCCAGCCGCGCCGCAGCAAGCACCCCGCTGGTCGCCGCGCCCGTGGCCGCCGCCGTCCGCGCAGCCGGCCAGCCGGTCACGCTGGCCGCCACCGGACCCCGCTCCACGGAACGCACTGCCGGTCGCGGCGCGGACAACGGCGCCGCCGCCAGCACCGCGCCCGGCCAGGTCATGGCCAGCGCCAAGGACGATGGCGTGACGGCCGTGGCCCGCGCCGAACCCGCCCCGGCCGCCGTGAACGGCAACTATGCACCGGCCAACCCGGCGCCGGCGGCCACCGACAGCGTCAAGCTGGCCGGCAGCCCGGAACAATGGCAGCAACCGCTGCGCGAGGCGCTGGGCGACCGGCTGCAGCTGCAACTGCAACGCAACGACGAGCACGCCGTGATCCGGCTCGAACCGCCCAACATGGGCCGGGTCGAGATCTCGATCCGCCACACGGCCGGCGCGCTGCAAGTGAATCTGTCGGCCAACAACAGCGAAGTGCTGCGCCAGCTCAACAGCATCGGCGACAGCGTGCGCCAGGACCTGTCCCAGCGCCAGTTCGCCGACGTGGCCGTGACCGTCTCGCCATCGCCACGCGGCATGCTGGCCGGCGGCGACGGCAGCGGCCGTGGCCAGCAAGGCCAGCAGGACGATGCACGCACACCGGGCCGCGCCCTGTCCGACGACAGCGACGCAGCCACCTCTTTTGCCATGGCTACCGAACGGGAGTAAGTTGTAGATGAAGAATATGAAAATGATCATTGCGTTCGTCGTGGTGGCCGTGCTCGGCGCGGGCGTGGCCGGCGGCGCCGTCTGGTACCTGTCCAAGGGCGCCTCGGCCGGCACGGCCGAAGCGAAGAAGGCCGAGCGCCCCGACGACGGCAAGCCGCCCAAGTACCTGACGGTGGAAAAAGTGATCATCATGCTCAAGCGCAGCCCCGGCGACACGGCCACCCACTACATCTCGGCCGACCTAGTGGTCACCACCAGCGAGGAAAAGGAAAAAGTGGCCAAGGAACAATTGCCGATGCTGCGCAGCGTGGCCGTGCGCACCCTGTCGGCCCTGCCGCTGGCGACCGCCCAGACCATGACGATCGACCAGTACGCGGCAGAACTGAACAAGGCGTTCGACGAGACCTACGCGCACGACAAGCGCGACAAGCCATTTTCCGAAGTCATGATTGGCAAGCTGATCCTGGAATAAACGGCCATGAATACACTGGGGGCGGGCATGGCCTACATGGAACCGGATGCCTACGGCGCCATGCACGGCGACGGAGCGCCGGTGACGCTGAGCGCGGCGGACGAGCAGAAGCATTTGCTGTCCTATGCGCCGCTGGTCAAGCGCATCGTGCGCCAGCTCAACTCGCAAGTGGCCGGCGCCATCGACCGCGACGACATGGAACAGATCGGCCTGATGGGCCTGCTTGAAGCGCTGCGCCGTTACGGCGAGCCGGACGCCGCCTTCGGCAGCTATGCCAGCCTGCGCATCCGCGGCGCCATCCTCGACGAGCTGCGGCGCCAGGACTGGCGCCCGCGCGCCGTGCGCCAGCACAGCCACAAGCTGCGCGACGCCGTGCGCGAGCTGACCCGCAAGCTGGGCCGCGAACCGAGCGAGCAGGACATCATCACCGGCCTGGGCCTGACGCCGGAAGCCTACCAGGCTTACCAGCTCGACGAGAGTGCCGAGTCGATCGCCAGCTTCGATGAAGTGTTGCAGGACAGCGTAGGCCACGACAGCGCGCCCAGCCCCGAGGAGCAACTGATGGTGCGGCGCAGCCTGGAGCAGGCGCTGCGCGGGCTCGACGAGCGCGAACAGCGCGTGGTGCAGATGTATTACGAGTTTGAACTGAGTTACAAGGAAATCGCCGCCGTGCTGGACTTGACCGATGCCCGGGTCTGCCAGCTGAACAAGGCGGCCCTGGGCAAGATGAAAGCGGTGCTCAAAAGCACCTGACACGCCAGCCGGCACCACAAGGATTAGAACATGAAGCAGAAAGGCGCATCATCATGCAACAAATAATCGGCATCCTCATCGTACTATGCAGCGTCTTCGGCGGCTTTTTCATGATGGGCGGCTCGTTCCATCAGATCTGGCAACCGATCGAGCTGATCGTCATCGCCGGTTCCGGCCTGGGCGCCATCGTGCTGGGCAATCCGCGCCACGTGCTGGCCGAGATGGTCTCGCAGATCAAGAAGATCGTGTTCCGCAAAAAATACGACTCGGAATTCCAGCGCCAGTTGCTGCTGCTCATGTACGAACTGCTGCAACTGGCCGCCGGCGGCCTGAAGGCGCTCGACGCCCACGTCGAGGCGCCCAAGGACAGCCCGCTGTTCCAGCGCTACCCGCGCGTGCTGGAAGAACCCAAGCTGCTGGCCTTCATCGTCGACAACTTCCGCCTGATGGCCATGGGCAAGATCAACGCGCATGAACTCGAAGGCGTGCTGGACCAGGAACTGGAAGCCATCCACGAGGAACTGAACCAGCCGGCCAAGTCGCTCAACAAGATCGGCGAAGCCATGCCCGGCTTCGGTATCCTGGCCGCCGTGCTCGGCATCGTGATCACCATGAACACGGTCAGCGAAGGCGCCAGCTCGGGCGACATCGCCGAACACGTGGGCGCGGCCATGGTCGGCACCTTCATCGGTATCTTCTTCTGCTACGGCATCCTGGACCCGATCTCCAACATGATGAAGCAGCTGGTGGGCCAGGAAGCGTCGAACAAGGAATGCGTGAAAGTGGTGCTGGTCACGCACGTGGCCGGCAAGCCGCCGCTGCTGGCGATCGACGCCGGCCGCCGCCTGGTGCCACTCAACATCAAACCGAGTTTCGCCCAGCTGGAACGGTGGATCAACGACCTGGAAGGCCGCGACAGCGAGCCGGAAGCCTCGTCGCGTCGCGGAGGTGGCCGTGCTAAAGCCGCATGACAAGGGCCACGACCAGACCATCGTCAAGCGCGGTGGCGGCAAGCACGCGCATGACGAACACGGCGGCGCGTGGAAGGTGGCGTTCGCCGACTTCTGCCTGGCGCTCAGCTGCCTGTTCCTCGTGCTGTGGCTGATGGCCTCGCGCAACACCGAATCGCTGCAGCAAATCCTGACCGAGGCGGACGGCGCCAAGACCGACCAGGGCAAGGGCGTGATGCCGGAACAGGTGGGCGGCCCGCGCGGCAGCCTGATCGAGCGCTTCCCCATGCCGCGCACCGGTAATTCGGAGGCGCCCGGCGCCCAGCTGGCCAGCGGCGAGGCCGCGCCCGTGGTGACGCCGCCGGCCAAGATCAAGTACGACAGCCCCAATGACCTGCAAGCCCTGTCCAAGGCGCTGACCCAGATGAGCGCCGACTTCGGCCTGACCAGCAACCTGGAGACCGTGATCACGCCCTATGGCTTGCGCGTGATGCTGCACGACACCGACCACCAGGGCATGTTCGTGCGCGGCAGCGCCGTGCCCACCGACAAGTTCCGCGCCCTGCTGCGTAAGATGGGGCCGCTGTTCGCGCGCATGGAAAACCAGATGCTGATCGTCGGCCACACGGACTCGCTGCAATACGCCGACACCAGCTATTCGGCGTTCTCGAACTGGACACTGTCGAGCAACCGGGCCATGTCGGCGCGGGCCCAGCTGCTGGCCGGCAGCATGAATCCCGATTCCGTGCTGCAGGTGGTGGGCATGGCCGACCGCGCGCCGCTGGACGCCAAGCGCGCCGACGCGGGCGTGAACCGCCGCATCGAATTGCTGATCCTGACCACGGGCCAGGCCAAGACCATCGCCGCCATGTTCGGCATGCCCAACAACAAGAACGCCCTGACCGAAGAGATCGACACGGCCCTGCCCGACAACAGCGTGCTGCAAAAGCTGCGCGAGCGCCTGTTGCCGCAAGCCGACAAGCAAGTCCACCCGAGGTAACCCGCATGAGCAAGACCATCACCGCACGCCCCTGCCGGCGACAGGCAGGCTGACATGGAAACCAAGCCCACACGAGGCAGCCGCATGAGAATCTCCACCGCAACCCCGGACGGCCTGGCCGTCCAGCGCGTGGCCGACACCGCCCCGGCCGAGGCCGCCGCGCCGGCCGCCCCGGCGCCGGCCCCGGCGCCCTTGCAGTCGGCCGTGCTGCAGCCGGCGCTGGCGGCGCTGCGCGCCATGCCCGACGATATCGACCACGACAAGGTGGCCCAGTTGCGCGACGCGCTGGCCAAGGGTGAACTGCCGTTCGACCCGGCCAAGCTGGCCGGCCTGATCCACCGCTTCCACGGGAGCGAACCGTGAGCCACGGGGCCGCCACGGCGCCGCTCTCGCGCCAGGACAGCATGCGCGCGCTGCTGCACGGGGTGGCTGCCGACCTGCAAGCCTACCAACAGTTGCAGGACCTGCTGGAACAACAATTCGAGGGCGCCGTGCGGCACCAGAGCGCCCGCCTGACCGAACTGGCCGAGGCCATCACGGCCCTGGTCGACACCATGGAGGCGCGCCGCGCCGAGCGCGTGGCGCTGGTACAACGCTTGCTGGGGCCGCACGGCACCATGGCCCAGGCATTTGCCTTGCTGAAAAATCCGGCACGGGAGAGAATGGAAGCCGATTGGCGCACGCTCGAACACAGCGTGCGCGAGTGCAAACGCCTGGGCAAGCGCAATAGCGACTTGCTGGTTGAGCAATACACCATCATGCAGCGCGTGCTGCATGGCGAGGAGCAGATTTATGCGCCAGCTTGACGGCATGCAGCCCACAACCCCGACTGCGGCCACCGTCTCGAACATGCAAACCAGCCGCCCCGCCGCGGCCCTGCCCGCCGCGTTCGGCGGCTGGAGCGCGCCGTCCGGCGGCGCCGGCTTTGGCGCCACGTTCCGCCAGGTGCAGGATGAGGTGGCCGATTTCCTGGCCCATGGCGGCGGCGCAGCCGCGCCATCGGCGCGGGTGCAGGCGCCGGGGGCCGGCCTGGGCCTGGACCCGGCTGGCCTGGCCTTGCGCCAGCAGGCGCAGGGCGGCGCCATCGATGGCGCAACGGCCGGGACAACGGCCGGCGTCGACAGCGAAGTGCAACAACAATTCCTGGCCTCGATCCAGCCCTGGGCCGAGGAGACGGGCGCGCGCCTGGGCGTGTCGCCCACCATCGTGGCGGCCCACGCGGCGCTTGAATCGGGCTGGGGCCGGCATCCGCTGCGCGCCGGCGGCGCCGACAGCAACAACCTGTTCGGCCTGAAGGCCGGCGCCAACTGGGCCGGCGCCGTGGCCGACGCCACCACCACCGAATACGTGCATGGCGCGGCCCTGAAGAAGGTCGAGCGATTCCGCAGCTATCCGGACGCGGCCAGCGCCTTCCGCGACTACGCCGATATGCTCACCAGTAATCCGCGCTTCCAGGGCGCGCTGCGCGCCGGCGACGACGCCCACGCGTTCGCGCGCGGCCTGGCCCAGGGCGGCTATGCCACCGATCCCGCCTATGCCGACAAGCTGGGCAAGCTGGCCGCGCGGCTGCAGCGCGGCGCCCTGCTGTCTCAGTCGGGGGATTGAGCCGTGACGGGCATGTCGGCCGGTTCCACCGTCCCCTCGCCTGTCACCCGGGCCCGCAGCACGGTGCCGTTGGCGTTGCGCACGCGCACCAGCGCGCCGCGCGCGCCGCTGTCGAGCGCCTCGCCGGCCATGCTGACCTCGATCTGGTCGCGCCGCGCTACGATAGTCACGGCGTCGCCGCGCTTGACGACGACGGGCGCGGCCAGCAGCGCCATGCGCAGCACTTCGCCGGCGCGCAGCGTGCGCTTGCCGCTCATGCCCACCGCCGCGCGCGGCGTGGCCACCACGTCCGTCAGCGACGCCAGCTCGTGGCGCTCCAGCAACAGGTCCTCGTCGGTGATCACCTTGCCGGCCGGGATCTCGGTGGCGCTGACCACGACCGGCGCCGACACCTGGGCCCGCACCACGAATTCATACCGCCAGCCATCGGCGCCCGGGCACACGGCCGCAAAGCGCATGCGCGCCGGCAGCCGCGTATCGACCGCCTCCACCGTCACGGCCCGGCCGCAGGGCGCCAGCGGCCGGCTGCCCGGCACCACCGTCACCTCCGCCAGCGGCTCGCTCAAACCGGCGCTGACCGCCTGCGCCAGCACATGGGCGCGGGCCGCCTGGCGCACCTGGAGCAGCACCTGCTCGGGTCCGGCCGGCGCGGCCAGCACCCCATTGAAAATTCCGATGAGCAACACTGGCAGGAATCGGGTTACAATAGTTTTGTTGCGCATGAGAAATACCTCTACTATGATGCGGGAAGCGGCTGGGGCGCGCGGCGCCGTCGGCCGCCATTTTACATGGGGATGCGCGAGCACCACACCCGCCGTATCCATGCTATGACCGAAGGGAATGAAAATGGGGATTAATTTCAAGGACGCCGTGGGCCTGCACCCGGAAGCGCTGCAGTTGCGGGCCGAACGGACCCGCATCCTGGCCTCCAACATCGCCAATGAAAACACGCCCGGCTTCCAGGCCCAGGACATGGATTTCGGCGCCATGCTGGCCAGCACCCAGGAAGCGTCCGATGGCGTGCCCGCCTTCGACAGCGACGGTAACGCGCTATACCGCGTGCCCTACCACCCCAGCCGCGACGGCAACACGGTGGAGATCGGCGTCGAGCAGGCCGCCTTCGCCCAGAACGCCAACGATTTCCAGACCAGCCTGACCTTCATCAACATGACGCTGAAGGGCCTGGCCAAGGCCATCAACGGACAATAACGCAGCACACGATAACGGAGCACGCGCCCGCGCGCGCCAGGAGACGCCATGTCATTCAAAAGCATTTCGGAAATTGCCGGTTCGGCCATGGCGGCCCAGACCGTGCGCCTCAACACCATCGCCAGCAACCTGGCCAACGCCGATTCCGTGGCCGGCACCGAGGCCGACACCTACCGCGCCCGCAAGCCCGTGTTCGCGGCCGTGATGACGGACTCCATCGACGCGCTCGACCAGGCCAGCGGCAAGGTGCAGGTGCTCGACGTGGTCGAGTCGAATGAGCCGCTGCGCAAGGTGTATGAACCGGGCCACCCGATGGCCAACAGCGACGGCATGGTGTTCTACCCCAACGTCAACCAGGTGGCCGAGATGACCGACATGATGTCGGCCTCGCGCGCGTTCGAGACCAATGTCGAAGTGCTGGGGCGTATCCGCACCATGCAGCAATCCCTCCTCAAACTCGGTGAAGGTTAAGCCATGCAAACGAGCCTCCTCAACAATTCCGCCGCTCCCAACACCGGCGCCGGCGCCAGCGCCAGCATCACGGGCAACACGGCCAGCCAGACCCAGGACATGTTCACCAAGCTGCTGGTGGCCCAGATCAAGAACCAGGACCCGCTGTCGCCGACCGACCCGTCCCAGTTCGTCAATCAGCTGACCCAACTGTCGCAGACCGAATCGCTACAGAACCTGTCGAGCCTGACCAGCGCCAACGCCAGCGTGCTGCAAAGCATGCAAGTGCTGGCCCTGGGCGCCCAGGTCGGTTCGGACGTGATGGCCACCAGCAACACCGTCACGCTCGACGGATCGACCGTGCATGGCCAGATGACCTTGTCGAGCACCAGCACCAGCACCACCCTCGTGCTGACGGACGCGGCCGGCAACAAGCACAACGTCACGCTGGGCGTGCAGGCGGCCGGCACGGTGCCGTTCGCCATCGACCCCACCGCCCTCGGTTTGCCAGCCGGCACCTACACCATGTCGGTGGAAACGAGCACCAAGGAAGTACCGCCGATCGACCTGGCCGGACGCCTGAACAGCGTGCGCCTGTCGCCCACGGGCAGCATCGTCATCAGCGTCGCCCACGTGGGCGACGTCGCGCCCACCGCCATCACCGCGTTCAACGGCAAATCCGTCGCGTCCGCGTCCGCCACGCCCTCCAGTCTCTAAGAAAGGACTCCGCCATGAGTTTTGATATCGCCTTGTCCGGCATCCAGGCCATCAACGAGCAGCTCGACACCGTCAGCCACAACATCGCCAACGCCGGCACCTATGGCTTCAAGTCCGGTCGCGCCAACTTCTCGGCCATGGTGGCCGGCAGCCAGCCCACGGGCACGGAAATCGGTTCGGTCACGCAAAGCATCGGCCTGTCCGGCGGCGTGCTCAACACGGGCCGCTCGCTCGACGCATCGATCAACGGCCGCGGCTTCTTCGTCACCAAGACCGCCGCCGGCGAGACCCAGTACACCCGCGTGGGCATCTTCGACGCCGACAAGTCCGGCTTCCTGGTGGACGCCTCGGGCCGCCGCGTGCAAGGCTTCGGCCTCAAGCCGCCCAGCACCATCCTGGGCGCCCAGGGCGACCTGGCCATCCCCACCGGCCAGATCCCGGCCGTGGCCTCGGGCAAGATGAACTACGTGGGCAATATGTCGGCCGACTGGACCGTGCCGACCGGCGGTGCGTTCGGCCCCATCCCGGCCGGCGCCGTCACGCCCACCACGCCGCCCGACCCGACCACCTTCAACATGTCCAAGACCTCGATCGTCTATGACTCGCTGGGCGCGCAGCACACGCTGACCCAGTACTTCGTCAAGGATCCGGCGGCCGGCACGGTCAACATCCACTACGTGCTCGACGGCACCGAACTGACGGCCGGCGGCTCGCCGTCGCCGCTGGTGTTCGATTCGACCGGCCAGCTGGGCCCGGCCGGCGCGCCCGTCACCAGCGTGACCCTGACCCTGCCCACGCCGATCGCCGCCACCGGCGCCACCATGAAACCGCTGGCCATCGACTACACCGGCACCACCATGTTCGCCGGCGAGGCCACCACCTCCACCAACGCCGTGGACGGCTACGCCTCGGGCGTGTTCGCCGGGGTCGACCTGGCCAACGATGGCTCGGTGATCGCCAAGTACACCAACGGCCAGAAGCAGTCGGTGGGCAAGATCGCCATCGCCACCTTCCCCGACGAGGGCGCGCTGACCTCGGTCAGCGACACCAGCTGGGTCGAATCGAACAATTCGGGCACGCCGCTGGTGACCACGCCGGGCAGCGGCATGGCCGGCTCGCTCAACACCAGCGCGCTGGAACAGTCGAACGTGGACATCACCTCGGAACTGGTGGGCCTGATGACCTCGCAGCGCAACTACCAGGCCAATTCCAAGGTGATCCAGACGGAATCGACCATGATGCAATCGCTGATGCAGGCAGTCTGAGGCCGCCATGGATGCCCTGATCTACACCGCCATGAGCGGGGCCGAACGGGCCCTGCGCGGACAACAGGTCCACGCCAACAACCTGGCCAACATGGACACCGGCGGCTTCCGCGCCAACATGGAGTTGGCCACGGCCCAGTCGCTGTCGGGCTACGGCTACGACGACCGCCACATGTCGCAGCTGCAGGCCAACGCCGTCTCCGTGCGCCCCGGCACCGTCAAGGCCACCGGGCGCGAACTGGACGTGGCCATCAGCGGCAACGGCTACTTCACGGTCCAGGGCCCCACGGGCGAAGGCTACACGCGGGCCGGCGCCATCACGCTGGACGCGGACGGCACGCTCAAGGTGAACGGCAACCCCATCCTCGGCGAAGGCGGCCCGATCACGGTGCCCGAATACACCAAGATCGCCATCGGCCAGGATGGCACGGTGTCGATCCAGAGCCCTGGCACGGCCATCATGCAGACCATCGACAAGCTCAAGCTGGTCAAGGCCGAAGGCTCGGAACTGACCAAGAACGAGTCCGGCCTGCTGGTGGCGCGCAGCGGCCAGCCGCTGCCGACCGATCCCACCGTACTGGTGCGCTCGGGCCACCTGGAAGGCAGCAACGTGTCGGCCGTGGAGGAGATGGTGGCCACCATGAGCCTGAACCGCACGTTCGAGCTGCAAATGAAATTGCTGACGGCGGCCGACACCAACGTCCAGTCCGGCAACAAGCTGCTGGGCGCCTGAGCCCGATTCACGCCCGCCTAACGACTACGAGGAAATACCATGAATCCAGCAATGTGGATCAGCAAGACCGGGGTCCAGGCCCAGGATGAGAAACTGCAGGCCATCGCCAACAACCTGGCCAACGCCAACACGGTCGGCTTCAAGAAGGACCGCGTGATGTTCGAGGACCTGTTCTACTCGATCGAACAGCAGCCGGGCACCCAGCGCGCCGACAACAACACGCTGGCGCCGTCGGGCGTACAGCTGGGCAACGGCACCCACATGGTGGGCACCCAGAAGGTGTTCACCACCGGCAGCCTGCAAACGACCGGCAACGCGCTCGACGTGGCCATCACCGGCAACGGCTTCCTGTCCGTGCGCCGCCCCAACGGCGAGACGGCCTACACGCGCGCCGGCCAGCTGCAGGTGGACGCCAACGGCATCCTCGTCAACGCCCATGGCTTGCCGCTGATCCCGCAGATCACCGTGCCCTCGAACGCCACCGCCATCACCATCGGCGAGAACGGCATGGTCACGGCCACCATCCCCGGCAACACGGCCGGCAGCGAGTTGGGCCAGCTGACCCTGACCAGTTTCATCAACCCGACCGGCCTGCAGGCGCTGGGCGAGAACCTGTTCCAGGAAACGGCCGCCAGCGGCACGCCCACCGAAGGCAAGCCCGGCGAAGCCCAGCTGGGCAAGCTCAAGCAGGGCGCGCTGGAAGGCTCCAACGTCCAGGTGGTCGAGGAGATGGTCGACATGATCGCGGCCCAGCGCACCTACGAGATGAACACCAAGGTGCTGACGGCGGCCGACAACATGCTGCAATACCTGTCGCAGGCGGCACGCTGATGAACGCCCTGCTGTGCGCGCTGGCCCGGCGCGCGGCCCCTGCCGCCGGCCGCGCCGTGGCGCTGGCCGCGGCGCTGGGTATGGCCGGCTGCGCCGCCCTGGCGCCGCCGCCGGTGCGCCCTGGCCCCATGGACGAGCCGCCGGCCGTGTCGCGCGCCGTCGGCCCCAAGGGCACCTCGGGCGGCGTGTTCAGCCCCGACCTGGCGCTGTCGCTGACCTCGGATTCGCGCGCCTTCCGCGTGGGCGACGTGGTCACCGTCAACCTGCAGGAAACCACCCAGGCCAGCAAGAAGGCCGGCACCAGTTTTTCCAAGGACAGCGCGGCCACCGTCACCGCGCCCAGCGTGCTGGGCAAGACGCTGCCCAAGCTGGGCCTGGACACCTCGGCCCAGCGCTCGTTCGCTGGCGACGCCACCAGCACCCAGCAAAATGCGCTGACCGGCGCCATCACCGTGATCGTGCAGGAAGTACTGCCCAACGGCCTGCTGCGCGTGGCCGGCGAGAAGAGCCTGACCCTGAACCAGGGCGAGGAATTCGTGCGCCTGCGCGGCTACCTGCGCGCGGCCGACATCGACGCCGACAACCAGGTCTCGTCGCAGCGCATCGCCAACGCCCGCATCGCCTATTCCGCCCAGGGCACGCTGGCCGACAGCCAGACCCCGGGCTGGCTGACGCGCTTCTTCAACGGTCCCCTGATGCCTTTCTGAGGCCGCCGCCATGATTTCGCCCCATTTTTCGCCCCGTCGCCTGTTTTCCCTCGTCCTGTGCATCGTGCTGGGCGCCGCCGCGCCGGTCCAGGCGGCCCAGGTGCTGCGCAACCTGGTCAGCATCGAAGGCCTGCGCGACAACCCGCTGGTGGGCTACGGCCTGGTGGTGGGCCTGAACGGCAGCGGCGACTCGACCCAGGTCAAGTTCGCCAGCCAGTCCGTGATCAACATGCTCAAGCAGTTCGGCGTCAAGGTCCCCGACGGCACCGACGCCAAAAGCAAGAACGTGGCCACCGTGATGGTGAGCGCCGTGTTCCCGCCCGGCTACCGGCGCGGCCAGAACATCGACGTCACCGTGTCCTCGATGGGCGACGCCAAGAGCCTGCGCGGCGGCGCCCTGCTGCTCACGCCGCTGCGCGCGGCCGACAATGAAGTCTATGCGCTGGCCCAGGGCAACCTGGTGGTGGGCGGCCTGAACGCCACCGGCAAGAGCGGCTCGTCGGTCACCGTCAACACCCCGACCTCGGGCCGCATCCCCAGCGGCGCCACCATCGAGCGCGAGATCAGCACCGACTTCGCCACCAAGCCCACCGTACGCCTGTCGCTGCGCCACCCGCAGTTCCAGACCGCCATCAACATCGTCGACGCCATCAACAAGCGCTTCGGCGACATCGCCACCACCAGCGACGCCACCTCGATCGACGTGGTGGCGCCGGCCAACCCGACCCAGCGCGTGGCCTTCATGGCCAAGCTCGAGGGCCTGTCGGTGGACGTCGGCGACGACGTGCCCAAGGTGGTGTTCAATTCGCGCACCGGCACCGTGGTGATCGCCGACGGCCTGCGGGTGCGGGCCGCCGCCGTCACCCACGGTTCGCTCAAGGTGGTGATCTCGGAGAGCTCCAAGGTCAGCCAGCCGGCCCCGTTCAGCCAGGGCACCACCACCACCACCCCGCAGTCGCAGGTGACGGTGGACCAGGGTTCGGGCCAGATGTTCAAGTGGCCGGCCGGCGCCAAGCTGCAGGCCATCATCGACGTCATCAACAGCCTGGGCGCCTCGCCGGACGACATCATGGCCATCCTGCAGGCGCTGGACCAGGCCGGCGCCATCGAAGGCGAACTGGTCGTCATCTGAGCGTTATCCGGGACCCCCACCATGCACACACCATTCGACCCCAGCCAGCTGCGCCTGGGCACGGCCGACCAGCTGGGCGACGCGCCCGTGGCGCCGGCGCCCGGCGAAAGCGCGCAGGACGCGGCCTACCGCGCCAAGGCCACGGCCGCCGCCATCAAGTTCGAAAGCTTCTTCATCGGCCACATGCTGCACCAGATGCGCGACGGCACGCGCGCCATGCGCGGCGAGGATGGCGCCCACCACGACTCCATCAACAGCGACATGCTGGACATGGCCGACAACCTGGTGGCCGACAAGATGGCCGGCCAGCGCGCGTTCGGCATCGCCGACGCCATCCTGCGCCAGCTGCTGCCGCCGGCCGCAGCCGCGCCAGCCCCCCCGCCAGCCGCCACGCCGGCCGCCACGCAAGCGAGCGCGGCCGAGCCTGGCATGCAAAATTCCGCGTTTTTTCTTAATCGACAGCAATAATCGGTCGCCCTGTAGCGTTAACGGACCCGGCATCCCGGCCACGGCCAGTGGCCGGGATGCCCGGCCTCAACCTGGAAAGACCCTTGCAATATGAGCATCTCCTATAACGCACTGACCGGCGCGCTGGCGGCCCAAGCCGCCCTGAACACGTCGAGCCAGAACATCGCTAACCTGCAGACCAAGGGCTATACGCGCCAGGGCGTGCTGCTGGCGGCCGTGCAACCGGACGCGGGCAGCAAGCTGCCCGGCAATGGCGTGCAGATCAGCGCACTGCTGCGTTTTTCCGACTCCTACAAGACCCAGCAATTGTGGCGCGCCAACTCCGACCTGGGCAGCCACACCCAGACCCAGCCCTATCTGACCCAGATGGAGCGCGTGATGAACGACAGCCTGTCGAGCATCAGCGCCGGCGTCGACCAGTTCTTCAAGGCCCTCAACGCGGCCGGCGTCGACCCCACCTCCACCCCGCTGCGCCAGCAGGTGGTGACGGCGGCCGGCGCCATGTCGCAGCACGTCAACAGCATCTACAACGTGACGGCCAACCAGCTGATCTCGATCCAGCAGCAGCGCGACGCCATCCTGCCGCAGATTAATTCGACGCTGGCCGGCATTGCCTCGCTCAACCAGCAGATCACGGCCGTCGGCGCCATGGGCACCAACACCTCGGCCCTGGTCGACAAGCGCGACCAGCTGATCGACGGCCTGGCCAACCAGGTGGCGCTGGAAGTGAATGACAACCCCGACGGCAGCCGCAGCGTCTCGCTCAAGGGCGGCCAGCCGCTGGTGGTGGGCAACCTGGCCGGCAGCATGAGCTTCGACACCACCAGCGGCGCCCCGGTGCTGACGCTGGCCTTCGCCAACACCCAGTTCAAGCTCGACGACACCAAGGTCGGCGGCCAGCTGGGCGGGCTGAGCGATTATTCGACCAACACCCTCAAGCCGCTGCAGCAATCGATCGCCGACCTGGCCAACCAGCTCGCCAGCAAGGTCAACACGCAGCTGGCGGCCGGCTTCGACGCCAACGGCAATCCGGGCGGCCCGCTGCTGGTGTACAACCCGGCCAGCGCCACCGGCCTGCTGGAGACGACGCCGGGCATCCAGGCCGCCGACCTGGCGTTCTCGTCCGACGGCACGCCCGGCGACAGCGCCAACCTGCAGCAGCTGATCGGCATCAAGAACCAGACCGTCAACCTGACCTCGATCGGCACCGTGCTGCTGGGCGACGCCGACACCCAGCTGGTTGGCAAGCTCGGCATCGACAGCGCCAACAACCAGTCGCTGCTCAACACGGCCACCACCATCCGCCAGCAGGCCGAGGACGACTGGAAGTCGACCAGCGCCGTCAATTCCGACGAGGAAGCGATCAACCTGGTGGAATACCAGAATATGTACCAGGCCAACATGAAGGTGATTTCCGTCGCCAACACGCTGTTCGACGCCACCTTGCAAATGTTCGGTTAAGGAGTTCACGATGCGCATCGCCACCAGCCAGTTCCAGGCCACCATGAACCGGGGCTTGCAGTTCAACCAGGATAAGCTGGCCCAGCTGACCGACCAGATGGCCTCGGGCAACAAGATCCAGCTGCCCTCGGACGACCCGGTCACCAACGTGCGCCTGTCGCGCCTGACGCGCGAGGAAGCCATCGTCGGCCAGTACCGCGACAACATCGGCGCCATCAAGATCCGGCTGGAGAAGAACGAAACCTATCTGTCCTCGATGACGGCCGACATCAACCAGGCCCAGGACTTGCTGGTGTGGGCATCGGACGGCGGCAACGCGGCGGCAGACCTCGGCTCCATGGTCAACCCGCTGACCTCGCTGCGCGACAGCCTGTTCTACAGCGCCAACACCAAGGACCAGGAAGGCCGCTACATCTTCTCGGGCACGCTGACCAACACCCAGGCCATCACCTACGATCCCACGGCGCCGGTCGGCGCCCGCTACACCTACACGGGCAACCTGAACCAGCAGCAAGTGGTGGTCGGCAACGGCATCACGCAAGTGGCCAACGAGAACGTGTCGGGCCTGGAAACGCTGCTCAACCAGCTCGACACCTCGATCGCCGAACTGTCGGCCCCGGGCGTGACGCCGGCGACGCCGTCGCTCAAGGCGGCCCTGAGCGCCAATCTCGATGGCACCAAGACCACGCTGGACCTGGTGTCGGGCAAGATCGCCGACCTGGGCGGCGCCCAGAACATCCTGTCCACGCTCGACAACAACCACGCCAACGTCAGCCTGTCGAACCAGACCGCCATGACCACGCTGGGCCAGCTCGACTACGGCCTGGCCGCCACCGAACTCAATGGCTATAATCTGGCGCTGCAATCGTCGTACAAGGCGTATGCCAAGGTCAGCAACCTGTCCCTGTTCAACGTACTGTAAATCGTATGCAAATCGCTCAATCCTCCACCCCTACCGTCATTGCCCCCGGCACTGCCGGCGGCGCCAGTCCGGCCGATGGCACCGCGCTGGGGCTGGATGGCGAGCGCGCCGCCACAGCCACCCCGGTCACGCCCACCCCCACGGCAGCCGCCCCGCTGCGCCAGGGTATCGCCAACTGGAGCCAGCCGCTGCAAGGCGACATTTCCGGCGCCCAGCAGGCGCTGGACTTCCTGGAACAGAGCGCGGCCCAGCTGCGCAGCCTGAAATCGGACCTGTCGGCCAAGCTGGCCGCCCACCAGGTGCGCGATGGCAACATCGAAGCGCGCGTGCGCCAGTTCAGCAATACCTGGCGCAGCCGCCAGAGCGCCACCGGCGGCACGCTGGACAGCCGGCTGGCCTTTGGCCGCAAGCCCACGCTGCAACATTTCTCCGTGCGCGGCATGAACCTGGCCCACCTGCGCAATGGCGGCCGGGAAGTGCTGGCCATCGCCGTCGGCGCCGGCACCCAGGGTCTGCGCTCGGTGAGCCTGGAACCGGGCTTGAGCGATGACGAGATCGCCCAGCGCTTCGACGATGCGCTGGCCCCGGCCGGCGTGCGCGTGGCCGTGGGCGACGATGGCAACCTGGACTTTTCCACGCCGGAATCGGACTGGAACAACGTGCGCGACAACTTCTCGGTCCAGGGCAGCGGCATGCGCTTCCCGGCCGGCCAGTTGAACCGCATCAAGGCCGAGCCGGAAGCGCCGGCCATCGATCCGGACACCTGGCAAACGGCGGACGCGGACGCCATGCGCCAGACCCTGCAGCAAGTGGTGCAGGCGCTGGCCCAGGTGGAAGCGGCCATCGCCGCCGTCAACGGCGCGCTGAGCCAGGCCGACAGCCAGGTCCAGGTGGCCACGCCGGCCGGCGCCGACACGGCCGCCATGGGCCAGGTGGCCCAGAATTTCGTCTCCACCACCAGCCAGCCCGGCTACCAGTCGCTGCTGTCGATCACCTCAGCGCTGGCCGGCATCAGCCGCGAGCGCGTGGTCTCGCTGCTGGGCCTGCGCTGATCAGGTTGCGGCCGGCGGCGGCCAGCCGCGCACGGCCAGCGCCGTGAAATCGTCCGCCGGCAAGGCCGGCGCATACACATAGCCTTGCGCGAAATCGCAGCCGGCCAGCGCCAGCAGGTCGCGCTGGACCGCCGTTTCCACCCCTTCCGCCACCACCCGCAGGCCCAGTTTATGGGCCATCGCGATCACTGCCTCGCACAAGGCCAGGTCGCCCGTGTCGGCCGCCAGTTCGCGCACGAAGCTGTGGTCGAGCTTGAGATAATCGATGTCGAAATGCTTGAGGTGGGCCAGCGAGGAATAGCCGGTGCCGAAGTCGTCCAGCGCCACCTGCAAGCCCATCTCGCGCAAGGCCCGCAGCCGCGCCACCACCGTGCT
Organism: Rugamonas brunnea; assembly: GCF_014042345.1. Taxonomy (GTDB): domain Bacteria; phylum Pseudomonadota; class Gammaproteobacteria; order Burkholderiales; family Burkholderiaceae_D; genus Rugamonas; species Rugamonas brunnea. Next base: position 294,362 of record NZ_JACEZT010000007.1, on the reverse strand, counting down.
GGCACTGTCGAGCAGCACCCCCTCGGCGATTTCCAGCACGATGCTGCGCGGCGGCAGCGCCAGCGCCCGCACATATTCCTGCCAGCCCTGGTACAGGGCCGCGTCGCCGCGCAACTGGCCCGGCGACAGGTTGACGCTGATCTGGAACCCGGCGCCGAACTGGCCCTGCCACTGGCGGGCCTGGGCGGCCGCGTGGCGGAACACCCAGTCGCCCAGCTCCAGCAGCAAGCCATTCGACTCGGCCTGGGCCAGGAACTCGGCCGGCGCCAGCAAGCCCCGCTCCGGATGCTGCCAGCGCAGCAAGGCCTCGGCCCGCTCGATGGCGCCCGTGGCCAGGTTGACGATGGGCTGGTAATGGAGGGCGAACTGGCCCTGGGCCTGGGCCAGCCGCAAGTCCTGGACGATTTGCAGCCGGGCCTGGGCCGCCAGCTGCAAGTCCGGCGTGAAATAGCTGTAGCGGTTGCGGCCGCCGTGCTTGGCCGCGTACATGGCCTGGTCGGCGTGGCGCAGCAACTCGTCCGGTTCGGCCGCGTCGGACGGGAACAGCGCGATGCCCACGCTGGCGGACACCCGCCCCTGCTGCTCGCCCAGCTGGAACGGCTGGTTCAGGTTGGCCAGGATATTCTGGGCGATGCGCTCCACGCTCGACACGTGGTCCAGCCCCGACAGGATGATGGTGAACTCATCGCCGCCAAGCCGGGCCAGCGTGTCGGACGCGCGCACGCAGGCGCCGATGCGGCGCGCCGCCTCCACCAGCAGGGCGTCGCCCTGGGCGTGGCCCAGGGTGTCGTTGACTTGCTTGAAGCCGTCGAGATCGATGAACAGCAGCGCCAGGAACAAGCCCTCGCGCTTGGCCTTCTTCATTTCCTGGCGCAGCCGGTCCTGGAACATGTGGCGGTTGGGCAGCGCCGTGAGGGCGTCGAAATTGGCCTGGTGCCAGATCAGCTCGGACGTTTCGCGGCGCGCCGTGATGTCGGTCACCAGCGCCAGCGCGCCCAGGTACTGGCCTTGCGGATCGAAGATGGGATTGGTGGCCAGCGTGGCCCACAACTCGCTGCCGTCCTTGCGCAGGAATTTGAATTCGTGGCGCTCGGCCACCCCGTCGCGGCGGCGCGCGATATTGCGTTCGAGGATGGTGCGGCCCTCGTCGTCCATGAAGTTCACCAGCGGCTGTTCGAGCATTTCCTCGATCGTGTAGCCGAGCATGGACGCCATCTTGGGATTGACGAAGCTGGTGCGGGCCTGGTCGTCGATTTCCCAGATGCCCTCCTCGGCCGTGTGCACAATGCGGCGGAAGCGCTCCTCGCTGCGTTCAAGCGCGGCCAGCTTGCCCTCGGCCAGTTCCAGCACCACCCGCAAGGCCTGGCCGCCCAGGTCGGCGCTGGCGCGCAGCGTGGCGGGGAAACCATGCTGTTCGTGGGCGCGCAACAGTTGCAGGTCGCACTGGCGGGGCTCGCAGCTGTTGACGGCCGCCTGCACGAAGCGGTCGAAATCACCGATGAAGCGGGGACTGATGAAATTGCGGAAATGGACCCGGTCGGGATTCTGGCGCGGCACGCCCAGCAAGTCCGCGCCCACCAGGTTCATCTGCAGGATGGTGGTGTCGAGCCCCAGCACGAAATAGCCGACCGGCGCCAGCAGATAGATATCGTTGAAATAGGCATGCTCCTGCTCCAGCCGCAGCCGCTCCGGGGTCAGGCCGTCCTCGGCCCGTGGCGCCAGTGCCGCCGGCGTGCCAGCCGTGCCATTGACGCCTGCGCCCAGCGGCACGGCCATGCCGGCCAGCGGCGCCCGCGCCGCCGCCGTGCTGGGTCCCGATGGCTGGGGCCGCCCTCCGGCCGCCTGCGATTCGTCGTCCATGATCCCCTTCCGCGCAGCGCGGGCGCAATGGCTAAGTCATGCAATAAGGATAATAAAGTCCGGCCATTGAAGACTAACATCGAAGACTGGCGCTGTCGAGCATCCCGCGCATGGTGCTAGTGAGGGGGATGCGGCTCAGCGCGCCCCGCCGTAGTGGCGGCGGCGGCCGAACGGATGGCCCACCACCAGCATGGAACTGGCGATCAGGCTGCTCAAGCCTATCATCAGCTGGATCAGTTTGTCGTCCGGCAGCACCCACAGCGAGCCGGCCGGCGCCTCGACCCGGGCCGCCGCCATGATCAGCGGCGCCACCCAGGCCGCCTCCGGCGTCACGTCCAGGATCACGGCGCCATCGGCGCTGGTCTGCATGTAGATCTCGCCGCCCTCGGCCAGCGTGAAGCACACGCCATAGCCGATTTCGTGGCGGCCGATGTTGTCCTGCATGCTGCGGTTGTGTTCCTCTATCCACAGCTCGACGTCGGCCGCGTTCTCCAGCGCCATCCACGGCACGGGCTTGAAGCGTGGCGCCGCGCCACTGTCCTGATCATCCTGCATGGTATTCCTGTGTTCGGTTCATAGCCGCTAGTCTAACCGATGCCGGACGGCGTACGCGCCGAAAAAGGACTAGCATAGTGGGTGTGTGACAGTTACAGCGAGGATGCCATGAAACACCGATCCAGCTGGTACGGTCCTGGCGGCGCCGTCTACCAGTCCGAATTCACCCGCTTCATCGACGGCTACCTGCACGACCATCCGGGCGTGCAGCGCGACCAGCAACTGGGCTGGCGCATCTGGTGGGAACGGCCCGTCAAGCTGGACGAGCTGGAAAAGGCGCAGCACGACAGCGTGCCGCTGCCGCCCTACTATTACAGCACCTGAGCAGCACCTGGGCGTGCCCGCTACCTGAAGCGCCTGCTCAGCCCTTCCAGGTGCGCTTGAGGCCGGTGTCGGCGTGTATCCAGCCGCCACGCGGACCGGCGCGGTAGTAGAAGCCCACGCCGCCCTGGCGGAAGCTGCGCACCAGGCCGCCCAGCACTTCCGCGTTCAGGTTGGCGATGCGGATGTCGGCCGCCCGTCCTTCTATGTGCAGCGACTGGCGCGCGGCCGGCACGCCCGACTCGATCAACTTGCGGTTGGAGGTGGCGGTGCGGTAACCGGACAGGATCTCCAACGGCTGCTCGATGCCGTAGCGGGCCACGAAGGCCTGCGTGCCCCACAGCGTTTCGAACAGTTTGGGATCGATGGGCGCCGTTTCCTTGCCGTTCACGTCGCGCAGCAAGTGGCACAGTTCCTGGTAGGCCGAGTCGATGATGTCGCCGTCTTTCCAGTAGAGGATCTTGGCGCGCTCGCCGCTGGCCGGACGCGTCACGTCGATCACGCGCGGCTTGAGCCAGAATTCCAGGTCCAGCGCCTGGGCATCGAAGATATCGGGTGGCGGTTCCAGTTCCGCCTGCGGGGCCGGCCCGCCTTCGGCTTGCGCCTGGGCCACCGGTCTGGCGGGCTTGGCCGCCGCATGCGCCGGTGGTTTGCCGCCGGCAGTGGCCGTGTGCGTGACGCTGCGTGCGGCGCAGCCGATCAACGGCGTCCCCAGGAAAGCGGTGGCCGACAGGCCCAGTCCCTGCTGAAGAAAAGTTCTGCGCGTAACCATATTGCTGCCTATTAAAACAATGCGCTTACTATAACGTAGCAGGGGGAAATGGAAAACCTCCGCACCGGGTTCGCACCCATCTTTTTTCGCACTTTCCCCTGCAGAACGGGCTGTTTCGGGTCGATATCAAAGTTGCAGTCTGTCACATCCATCAGCTACCATGTGGCCATCGAGTACGCTCCAACGTTGCAGGACAAGATGCAGACGACCATCGCCATCATCGAAGACAACCGGGACTTTCTGCGGCGCTACGCGGCCATGGTCGACGCCGCGCCCGACATGCGCTTGGTGGGCACGGCCGCCAACGGCCGCGACGGCCTGGCGATGCTCGAACGCAGCCGCGCCGACGTCTACCTGATCGACCTCGGCCTGCCCGACATCAACGGCGTGGACCTGATCCGCCAGGCCGTGCGCCGCCATCCGGACTGCGACGCCGTGGTGATCTCCGTGTTCGGCGACGACGCCCACATCCTGTCCAGTATCGAAGCGGGCGCCACCGGCTACCTGCTCAAGGACAGCACCCCGGCCGACATGCTCGACGGCATCCGCACCCTGCGCGACGGCGGCGCGCCCGTCAGCCCGGTGATCGCGCGCAAGATCCTGCAACGCATGCAGGGCCGCGCCCCTGGCGCCAGCCGCACCCGCACCGACCCGCAAGCCCAGGGCTTGCTGACCGATCGCGAAGTGGAAATGCTGCGCACGCTGGCCAAAGGCCTGACCTTCATCGAAATCGGCGAGCTGCACGAGATCTCGCCCCACACGGTGGCGCGCCACGTCAAGAACATCTACAAGAAACTGGCCGTGCATTCGCGCGGCGAGGCCGTGTACGAAGCGACCGCGCTGGGCTTGCTGTAATGCCAGCCGCCGCGCCTGCGCGCCCGCCCCTGGTGCGCCAGGTGGCCGGCGTGGTGGCCATCCTCAACCTGGTGATCGGCGCCATCCTGCTGCTGTTCCTGCAGCAAAGCTACCGCCAGCAGCGCGACCATGCGGCCGTCACGGCCCACAACCTGTCCACCGTGCTGAAGGAGAACATCTCAGCCACGATCCGGGAAACCGACGTGGCGCTCGATGCGCTGGCGCGCGATATCGCCCAACTGCCCGATCCGCAGGCGGCCGGTCCGCTGGCCGCCCTGCTCCAGCGCCTGCAAGACCGCCAGCCGGCCCTGCGGCCGGTGCGCGTGTATGACGCGGCCGGCCGGCAACGCTACGGTCCGCCACTGGACGCGGGCGCCCGCGTGAACGTCGCCGACCAGGACTATTTCCTCGCATTGCGCGACAGTACCACGCCCGGCCTGGCGTTGAGCCGCCCGTTGCGCGACCCCGCCCTGCTACAGTGGTACGTGCTGTTCGCGCGCGCCTTGCGCAAGGCCGACGGCAGTTTCGACGGCATCGTCAGCGCCGAGGTGCCGCTGCACCGGCTGGGCAACGCCTTCTCGCTGACCCAAGTGGGGCCGCGCGGCGCCATGACGCTGGTGTCGGCGGACGAGCTGGTCTATGCGCGCTATGCCAGGCTGAGCGAGGACGAGGCCATGATCGGCAAGGTGATCCCGTCACCCAAGCTGCGCGAATATGTACGCACCGGCCACCGGCCCGACAGCTATCTGTTCCACTCCGGGTACGACGGCATCGAACGCCTGATTTCGCTGCAACGCGTATTCGACCAGCCCGCGCTGCTACTGCCGCGCAACCTGTACTTCAGCGTGGGGCTGGCCTCGGACGACTACCTGCAAAAGTGGCGTGAGGAAGTATTGCTGGCCACCATGCTGATGCTGCTGTGCCTGTTGACCAGCAGTGGCGGGGCCTGGGCCCTGCTGCGCTTCTGGCGCGAACGCGTCAGGAACCAGGAACAATTGCGCGCCTTCGAACGCGAACATGCGGCCAACGAGGAACGCTTGCGCATCATGCAGGATTTGCACGACGGCGTCGGTTCGACGCTGGTGTCGACCCTGATGCTGGTGCAAGGTGGCAACACCGACACGGCGCAGACCGTGGCCATGCTGCAGGAATGCCTGGACGATATGCGGCTGGCCATCGACACCCTGTCTCCGGACGAGCCCGATCTGCTGCCCGTGCTGGGCAACTTCCGCTTCCGCATGGAAGCCCGTTTCAAGGGGGTGGGCGTACCGCTGCGGTGGCACAACCATGACCTGCCCGACCAACTCCATATCGCGCCGCACGATGGCCTGCAAGTGCTGCGCATCCTGCAGGAAGCGCTGAGCAACGCCCTGCGCCACGCCCGCGCACACACCGTCACGGTGGACCTGCACTTCACCGCCGAGCAGTTTTCGGCGCAGATACGCGACGATGGTTGTGGTTTTGATCCTGAAGTGGCCAGCCGTGGACACGGCCTGGGCAATATGCGGCTGCGTGCGCAGCGCATCGGCGCCACGCTGGCGATTCAGAGTCTGAAGCCGGGCACGGCCGTCGAGCTGACCTTGCCGCTGCCGCCGCCGCGCGTGGACGACTAGCTGGCCGCCTAGTTGTTATTGCAGTTGCAGAAGCGCTTGCGTCCGGCGTTCGGCGCACCTTCGCCCAGTTGCTTCCAAAAGAAGATCGTTTCCACGCCATACGGCGAACGGACTTTGCCCGAGTGGATATAGCCCTGGCTGGCGAAAAAGCCCTCGCCCGTGGCCGTGCTATGCAATTGCAGGGCCTTGACGCCCCAGCTGCACGCCTGCTGCTCCACGCGCGCCAGCAAGGCCTTGCCCGCGCCCTTGCTGCGCGCCTCGGGCAACAGGTAGCACAGCGCCAGCTTGCCGGCCGCCGTCAGCAGGGCCACGCCGACCACGACACCGTCTTCCACGGCCACCAGCGAAAAATTGGTGGGCGAACTGAACCAGCTGGCCACCATCTGCGGGGTCTTGTTGCCCAGCCAGGCATCGAGAATGGCTGGATCGTTCTTGTGATCCAGGACGCAACATTCCGCGATAGAACGTCGCAGGACATTGCATGCTGCAAATGCATCTGTCGAAGCAGCAAGACGAATTTCAAGACTCATGTACGCTCACAAAATATTTCAATAGCAAAGTGAAGAGTGCCTGCGGCGCTTCGCTGTGCATGCAGCGACTATACACCAAGCGTGGAAAGCCGTTGCGGACGGCCCCTGCCAGGGTCCGAACCGGCCGGCATTCTACACCAGCACGCACATTTCCATCCGCGCGCACGCGTGCGGCACAACAATTGGCCCTGAAAGGTATCAATGACGAGGCCGGATGGCCCAAGTCCGATAGACGAGAAACCACTTTAATGTTATTGTTTATCCTCAGGAAAATATTGCCACATTGCCAGAAATGTTGTGCGACGCGCCGCAGCCTGCGGTCCGATAGACTTCCCTTTCCTTCTGAAACCACATGCTCAAGAAAATAGTTGCTGTAGTACTGAGTTCGTTCGCTGTCGCTGCATGCGCAGTACCACTCGGTTCGCAGTCCGTGCTGGTGGTCGAAAACGACACCGGTAAAGTACTGCTCGAAAAAAATGCCAACGTTCAAGTCCCCATTGCCTCGCTGACCAAGCTCATGACGGCAATGGTGGTGCTGGATTCCAAACCTGACATGGACGCCATGATCAGCATCGACAAGACGGACGTCGACACCCTCAAGCACAGCACCTCGCGCGTGCCGGTCGGTGCCGAGATCGCCCGCCGCGACGTGTTGCAACTGGCCCTGATGTCGTCCGACAACCGTGCCGCCGCCTCGCTGGCCCGCACCTACCCGGGCGGCCCGACCGCGTTCGCCGCCGCCGTCAAGGCCAAGATCCGTGCGCTGGGCATGACCCAGACCGTGATCGAGGAACCGACCGGCCTGTCGCCCAACAACCGTTCGACGGCAGCCGACCTGGTCAAGATGGCCTCGGCCGCCGCCAACTACCCGGAAATCCGCCGCATCACCACCGATGCCAAGGACGTCATCAACATCAAGGGCCGCAAGGTCGAGTACCACAACACCAACCGCCTGGTGGGCGCCAAGGGCTGGGATATCGGCATGTCCAAGACCGGCTACACGGAAGAAGCGGGCCGCTGCCTGATCATGCGCATCAAGTCGGCCGGCAAGAACGCCACCTTGGTATTGCTGAACGCCAAGGCCAGTTCCGCCCGCCTGATGGACGCCCTCAACATCCGCCGCTTCATCGCCGGATCGGAAGAAGACGAGCCCAAAGTCATGCGTGTGTCGAGCACCCACCACAAGAAACACGGCCATACCAGTAGCCACCGCCGCCGCGCCTGAAGCACGCGAACCCAACCGCATCTGACCAGAACCGGGCCCCATGGCCCGGTTTTTTATTGCCCGAGCGGCAAGCATGCTCCACCTCCCGCCCCCGGTAGTAAGTTTCTCGCAAACCAACACCGCGCACCACTGCGTACCTGCGGCATCCCAGCTTGCCTACGGCCCCGCACACCCCTCTTATGCCAGAAACTGGTCGCTTTACGCCAATAGTTGGCACGATCCGGCCGCCATGCACGGGGAGACGGCAAAAAAAACCCGCGTCACTTGCCGTGCACGCGGGTGGACCGTGGCCGCCTGTGGCGGGCGGCAAGGTTGGGCTTGCGCGCTCAGTTGTCTAGAAGACCTCGCAACCCGGAAGCGCGCTGGGTGCGCTGGCTGATCGCTTCCTGCAACAGCGCCGGATTCGGCGACACCAGCGTGAAGTAGTTGCGCGCGCGCGTGATGCCGGTGTAGACCAGTTCGCGCGCGAGCGCGCCGCCGCCCTCGCGCGGCAAAGCCAGCACCGTGTGGTTGAATTCGGAACCTTGCGATTTATGTACCGTCATCGCGAACGCCGTTTCCACGTTGCGCAGGCGGGTGGCCAGCACGCTGCGGATGTTCTCGCCTTCCAGGAAGTACACGCGCAAGGCGCCGGGACGGGCGGGGTCCGCCAGCGTCAGGCCGATGTCGCCGTTGAACACGCCGGTGCCGTAATCGTTGCGCGTGACCATGACGGGACGGCCCACATACCATTCGCCGCGACGCCGGATCAAACCGGCCGCTTCCAGCTTGTGCTCGATCACCTCATTCAATCCCGCCACGCCCCACTCCCCTTCGCGCACGGCGCACAGGATGCGGAACGCTTCGAATTCCTTGAGCACGGACACCACCCAGCCATCATGCGCCGCACCTTCGGGCGGGCCGGACCGTATCATCCGCAGATAGCCCTGGTAGCCGCCGCCCACACCGGCCCGGCCCGCCAGCGCAAGGTGCACCACGTCCGACTGCTGGGCCGGCGCAATCCACGCCACCGTACCGTCCGTCGTGCCACGCAGCACTTCCTGCGCCTTGACGCTGTCGCCCGCGTTGACGGCGAGCGCCAGCGCACCGATGGGGCCGCCGAAACGCCGGCTCTGCCGTAACATCACAGTTTGTTGTGCGATCGGGCCACCGTGGCCATGGTAGGCGGCGGGCAGCTCCTGCCCGGTGGCGGCCGCCACATAGGCCAGCGTGGCCGCGTCGTAGGCGCCCGCCTCGGCCTGGTGGCACAAGTCGCCCAGCACGGCGCCCGCTTCGACCGAGGCCAGCTGGTCCTTGTCGCCGAGCAGGATCAGGCGCGCGTGGGGCGGCAAGGCGGCCAGCAGCGAGGCCATCATTTCCAGGTGGATCATCGACGCTTCGTCCACGATCAGCACATCCACTTCCAGCGGATTGCCCGCATGATGCTGGAACGCGCGCGTGTCGGGCCGCGCGCCGAGCAGGCTGTGCAGGGTGCGTGCGGCCCCCATCCGGGCCGCCAGCTCGTGCAGCGGCAGGGCCGGACCGACCTTGGCGGCCAGCACGTCCAGCGCCTGGTCGATCGATTGCTTGAGGCGGGCCGCCGCCTTGCCGGTGGGCGCGGCCATGGCGATGCGCATGCCGGCCTGGCGCTGGCCTTCGGTGGCGAACAGCAGCGCCAGCAGACGCGCCACCGTGTAGGTCTTGCCCGTGCCGGGGCCGCCCGTGATGATGCCGAGCTGGCCACGCAAGGCGACGGCACAGGCGATCTTCTGCCAGTCCGCCCCGCCCTCGCGTGGCGCGTGGTCGAACAGCACATCCAGCCAGCGCCGCACGTTGGCCACATCGGCAACGTCAGGCGCACGGACGGCCAGCGCGCGGCTGCGCACGGCGTGGGCGACCTGGGTTTCGTCGCGCCAATAGCGGCGCAGGTAGAGCCGTTCGCCGTCGAGCACCAGCGGCTGCCCGGCATCGGCATCGCCTACCGACCATACCTGCGCGGCACCGGCCAGCAACGCACGCCAGCCCGCCGCTCTCGCCGGCCAGTCGCCCACGGCTTCCCGCATGGGCTGCCACTGCTCGTCCGTCCAGCCCATCAGGGTAGCCGGCGCGGCGGCCAGATCGGCCAGCAGCAGACAACTGTGGCCGCGCCCCTCCAGTTCCGACAACAAGGCGCAAGCGGCCATCAACTGCGGCGTATTGCCGCCAACGGAGCCGATAAAGCGCGCAAAAGCGCCGCTCAGGCGCCGCAGTTGGCCCGCTTCCGTCAGCCCGTCGAGTGCGGCGAACAACGCCGGTTCATGCATCATGGTCATATTCCAGCTCATTCGTTTCGTTCAGCAACTGATCCAGTCCATCGAGCAAGGCCAGATCCGGCGCCAGTACATGGCAGCCGTGGGTTTGCGGATGCGCAATACCGCGCAGGAACAGGAAGATGGCCCCGCCCAGATGTTGCGCCGGATCGTAGGCCGCGCCCAGGCGGCTGCGCAACAGCCGGTGCAGGGCCAGCATGTAGATCGCGCCCTGGATGTCGTAGCGGTGTTCCGCCATGCCGGCCGCCAATGCTGGGCGATGGTAGGCCGCGTCGCCGACGCCCAACGCATTGGACTTGTAGTCCATCACCCAGTAGCGGTTTTCATGCTCAAACACCAGATCGGTAAAACCTTTCAACATGCCGTGCAACTGGCGCTCGGGCAAGGCCGGGCGCGGCATACCGTCCAGCAGATGCGCGCGGCACAGCCGGTCCAGCGCGCCGGAACTGAGGCGCTCGCTGGGGAACCAGAACTCCATTTCCGGCAACGCCGTGGCGATGCGGCACAGCGGTGCGTCCAGCACCGGCAAGGGCGTGCCGGCGATGGCGCGCAGCCATGCATTGGTATCGTCGAGCCGGTGACTCCAGCCGGCCCGCTCGACGCGCCGCGCCAGCGCCGTGTCGAAATAGTCGCGCTCAACCACGTCGAAGCCCTCCTGCCCCATCCACTCGAGCTGTTCGTGCAGGAAGTTGCCGGGGACGGAGCCGCGCGGGAAACGGTGCCACGGCGCATCCTCGGTGCGCACCAGGATGGCACTGTCCTCCGACTCCAGCAGCTTTTCCTGCAAGGCGTGGCGCGGCACGGGCGCGCCGGCGGGTCCGGTGCGCCGGGCCAGCGAACTGAAACTGCCGACCGACCAGTCGCGCTCGAAACGGCCCGTGTAGGGCGCCGTTTCCAGCAACGGCGGCCGCACTTCAACCCGGTTCAGCGCCGTGAACTGTCGCTCTGGCCCTAACGTGCGCACGGCGATGGCAGCACAGTCGCCGGCCAAATGCCGCCACCGGTCCAGCAACAGCTCGGCCGCCAGGCTCTCGCCGCCCGTCAGCAGGTAACCGAGCGCCGATTCATGCAAGGTGTTCTCGCCCGCCTTGCGGCCGGCCAGCGCGGCCACGCCCAACCACAACGCGTGGCGGGCGCGCGTGAGCGCCACATACAGCAAGCGCAAATCCTCCTCGATACGGGCCCGCTCCACCGCTTCCAGCGCGTCGTCCGTCAGCGCCAGGTCGATCTGGCGCACGCCCGCGTCGTCCGTGTATTCAAAGAAGCTGCGGTTGCGCCGCTCGACCTTGCGCGCCGTGACGGCGAACGGCAGGTACACGAGCGGATATTCCAGGCCCTTGGACTTGTGGACCGTGACCACCTTGACCAGCTCCGCATCGCTTTCCAGCCGCAGCACGCGTTCGTCGCCGCCGTCCGTGCCGCCGTCGATCTGTTCGGCCAGCCAGCGGATCAGCGCCTGTTCGCCATCGAGCTGGCGGCTGGCTGCTTGCAGCAGTTCGGCCAGGTGCAGCAGGTTGGTCAGGCGCCGCTCGCCGCCGGCCTGCGCCAGCAACGCGGCCGGCAGCCCCAGCTCATGGATGAAGCGGCGCAGCATGGCCAGCACACCCTGGCGCTGCCAGACGATGTGCAGTGCCTTGAGCTGCTCCACCCGCTCCTCCCACGCCAGTTCGTCCGACGTGAGCCGCGCCAGTTCGGCCAGCGGCAGCCCGGCCGTGCGGGTGGCAAAGGCGGCGCGGGCCAGCGCACCGTCGAGCGGATTGGCCAGTGCCGACAGCCAGCGCAGCACGTCGGCCGCTTCGTCGCTGTCGATCACGGAATCCTTGTCGGACAGGTAGACGCTGGCCACGTTACGCCGCTGCAGCGCGCGCCGGATGGCCGCCGCCTCCTTGCGGTCGCGCACCAGCACGGCGATGTCGGCCGGCTGCAGGCGCGTGAAGCCATCCGGCCCCTCGAAGCCGGCCCGCTCGTCGTTCAACTGGGCGACGATATGCTCGGCGCAGTGATGGGCGAAGAAATCGAGGTAGCCTTCCTTGCGCATGTCCGGCGCCGCCGTGCAGCACACGGCCATGGCCGCAACCTCGCCTTCCATGTTGAGCAGCCGTTCCGCGCGCCCGCGCGCGCCCACGGCGTCGAACGGCAGCGGATTGACGCCGTCCTTGCGGAAGCGGAACGCGCCGCGCGGGAAACCAGGCGACGCGCCATCGCCTTCCGCGTGCAGGAACAGGCGGTTGACGGCGTCGACCACGCCGGCCGTGGAACGGAAGTTGGTGCCCAGCTGGTAGTGGCGCCCCGTCGTGGCCAGCCGCGCGGACAGATAGCTGTGGATGTCGGCGCCACGGAAGCCATAGATCGACTGCTTTGGGTCACCGATCAGGAACAGGCCGAGGTGGCGGTCATTGTCGGCCACGCGGTACAGCAGGTTGAAAATGGCGTACTGGTTGGGCGCCGTGTCCTGGAACTCATCGACCATCGCCACCGGATACTGTTCGGTGATGCGCTTGCGCAGCGCTTCCGCGTTCTCGCCTTGCAGGGCCGCGTTCAGCCGGTCCAGCATGTCGGCGAAACCGAACTGGCGGTTGCGGCGTTTGAGTTCCGCCATGCGCCGCGCCACGCTGGCCGCCGCGTGGCGGTACAGCGCGTGCGACAGCGGCACGAACGCGGCCAGCGCCTGTTGCAGCGGTGCGAGGGCGTCGAAATCGTCGGGAATGTCAGCGACAAAATCCTTGGAGAAGGCATCGGCGATGCCGTCGGACGTGAGCCGCTTCCAGCCCGCCTCCGACAGCTCGGGCATGAGCTGCAACGGCGACAGGGCCCAGACGCGCAGTGCGTCGAACCAGGCCACCAGCGAATTGACCCGCATCTTGTTGCCGTTGAAGCACTTGGGGCTGGCCTCGCGCTGGGCCGCGATCCATTGCTCCATGCGGTTGGCGCGCGCGTGCCAGTCCTGCTTGAGCGCCGCCAGCGCCGCCTGCTGCTCGCGCAGCCCGCGCGCGATCAGCGTGGCCAATGCTTCCCGGCCCTCGTCGCCGTCGATATCGGCGCGCCGGGCCAGTTCGCGCACCGACTTCTTGAGCGCCTCCACGTCGCCCCAGCAATCCAGCAGCGCTTCCAGCGCCTGCGCGTCGAGCGGATAGACTTGCTGGCGCCAGTAGTCGTGGGCCGCGTCGTCGAACAGGGTCTGCTCGTCGCTCACCAGCTCCTCGTCGAACAGGCTGCCGCTGTCGAACGCGTGCTCGCGCAGCATGCGCTGGCACCACGCGTCGATGGTGAAGATGGCCGCTTCGTCCATCGTTTCAGCCGCCAGCATCAGGCGGTGCGCGGCTTGCTGGCGCGCCATGTGGTCGGGGTAGGAAGCCAGCAGCGCGTCGAGGTAATCATCGCGCTGGACCGACTGGCCACGGAAATACGCGGCCGCCTCCACCAGCCGTTCGCGCACACGGTTCGACAGCTCGCGCGTGGCCGCGCGCGTGAAGGTCATCACCAGGATATCGGCCGGCAGCAGCGGCCGCACAAAGCCGTCGTCGCCGCCATGGCCCAGCACCAGCCGCAGATACAGGGCGGCGATGGTCCAGGTCTTGCCGGTGCCGGCGCTGGCCTCGATCAGGCGCGAGCCGTGCAGGGGGAAAGTCAAAGGTGCCAGCAATTGCGTCATGCGTGTTCCCCGTCGGGCGTAATCGGTTCAACCGTAATGTGATCCCTGAGCCATGCGGCCAGCGGGCCATACAGGGCCTGGGCGCAGTCGGCCCACAACTCCTCGGCCGACAGCGCGGCGAAGTCCGGCCACAGGCGCGCCAGGCACAGGTCCGCGTTCTCGCCGTCGACATCGAAGCCGCCGTCGTACACGGGGCGCGGATCGCTGCCCTGCATCAGCGTCAGCGCCGTCTTGCAGGCCGTGGGCAGCGGACGGTGCATGCCGTCGCGCCAGATGCTGACCAGGTCACTGAGCGTTTGCAAGGCCTCGCCCTGCGCCAGCGGCGCCATGATCACGATGGCGTCACGCGCCACCAGATAACCGGTGACAGGCATGCCGGCCGCCGCCGCCGCCAACTGCCGCAGCCACATGGGAATCAGCTTGTCGCCGCGGGGCTGGCCGCCCTTGTCCGTCACCTTGGACGACATCTGGGTGAGCCAGACAGTATCGCTGCCGTTGCTGCGCAAGTGGTCAAGCCAATCCTCCAACGGCACGCCGGACAGGGCCAGGCTCAGGGCCAGCTTGGGCGCGGCTTGCGGATAGTGCTGGCGCAGCGTGAGCCACGCGCAGCGCACCGGCACCAGCGCGTCGACCAGCTGGCGCTGCCACTGCTGGCCGATCAGGCCGATCGGCAGCACGCCTTCGCGCGCCAGCCGTTCGACGCGCACCGTCAGATGCGCGCGCACCTGGTCCAGCTGTTCCGCTTCGGCGCCGTCATCGTCGAGCATCACGTCTTCGAGCAGATAACGTTCCAACGCGTTGAGCGAGAACGGTTCCTCGTCCTCGCCCACCAGCGCCGTGTCGCCGAAGATCACGCCCAGCCGCTGGCGGAAGAAGTAGCGCACCGGCTGGCGCATGAAATTGGCCAGCGCGGACAACTTGAGCCGGTACTTGTCGTCGATCTCGAACGGCGGCAGTTCAGCGGCCTCCTGCTGCGCATCGCCGTCCGCATGGGCGGCGCGCCACTCGCCAGCGTAGGTGAGCAAACCACCGGCTTCGAAATAACGGCGGCTGAACGGCTGCAACGCGTGCTCGGTGGTGCGCGCATGCAGATCCAGCCCCCAGCCGTTGACGAGGTAATCGCGCAATTGCGACACCAGCACCGACGGTGGCTGCTCGCTGTTGTCACGCACATTGCGGCCCACCCAGCTCACATACAGCTTGTCGCGCGCGGCCAGCAAGGCTTCCAGCATCAGGTAGCGGTCGTCGTCGCGGCGCGAACGGTCGCCGGGACGGGCCATGCCCGGCTGCGCCAGCAGATCGAAATCGGCCTTGGGCGCGCGGCGCGGGAAATCGCCATCGTTCATGCCCAGCAGGCAAACGACACGGAACGGCACGGCGCGCATCGGCATCAGCGTGCAGAAGGTCACGCCGCCGGAGACGAACTGGTGGTCCAGCGTCGGTTCATCGAGCGCGCCCAGCCACGCTTCGCGCAGCACGGCCAGCGGCACGGCCTCGTCGAAACCGGCCGCCTCGCAGGTGCCGAGCCAGTGGTTGAGCGTGTCGCTGAGCTGGGCCAGCGTGAGGCGGTCGTTCTCCTCGGCGCCGTCGAAGAACGCGGCCAGCAGCGCGCGCGCCTGCACGCCCCAGTCGGCCGGGGAGCGCGACTGGGCCAGCAGCGCGCGCCAGTGCAGCAGCGCTTCCACCAGCTGGGCCAGCGAGCCGGCCAGCGCGGCATCGAGGCCGCCCACCTCCGCATACGGTTCGATGCCGGCGAAACTGGCGCCGTCGCCGCTCGCATAACCGAGCAGCATGCGGCGCACGCCGAAGATCCAGGCATTCTGTTCGCCGGCCGAGCCCAGTCCCAGGCCGTCGCGGTGCGCCTGGTCCAGCCCCCAGCGCACGCCGGCGCCTTCGATCCACTGGCCCAGCGTGGGTAAATCCTCGGCGTCCAGGCCGAAGCGTTTGGCCAGCGCCGGCACGTCCAGCAGGTCGCGTACCTCGCTCTGGCGGCAGCGCTGCTGCGGCAGGCGCAGCAGCCATTCCAGCGCCACCAGCAGCGGATTGACGCTGCGGTCCTTGACGTCGGCGATCTCGAACGGGATGTAGCGCGGGTCGCTACGCTTGTGCTGCGCGAACACGGCGTGGATGGCGGCCGAACAGGTGTCGATGTCGGGCACCATCACCACCACGTCGCGCGGGCGCAGCGGCGTATCGCCACCGGCCGCGAACATGGCCAGCAACTGGTCGTGCAGCACTTCCACCTCGCGCTGCACGCTGTGGGCGATGTGGAATTCGATCGAGCGGTCCGCATCCGGCGGCGGCTGGTGCGGATGCTCGGACAGCGGCAGCAGGTCGCGCACGGCCGCCTGCACCTGGCCCAACAGAGTGTGGGCGTCGCACTCGCTGAACAGGTCGACCCGCAGCGGTGCGCTGCCCTCCTCGCCCTGCGCTTCGGCGGCGGCCGCCGCTTCGGCGTCGAATTCATCGAGCATGCGGATAAAATCGCGCCCCTGGCGCCCCCAGCTGGCCAGCAGCGGATGGCTGTGCGCGTGCAGTTCTTCGAGCGGGATCTGGCCCAGGTCCTGGCCGTTGCGCAGTTGCTGGCGGCGGTGGGCGGCGCGCAGCAGGTCGCGTCCTTCGATGATGTCGCCCCAATAGAACTGGCAGGGATTGGGCACGGCCAGCAGCACCTGCGTGTGGCGCGCCAGCGAAGCCAGCGCCTGCAAGCTCTGGTACGGCAGCGCCGAGACGCCGAACAGCACGATGCGGCGCGGCAGGCGGCCGGCCGGCGTGGCACCGGCAGCCGTGGCACGCACGAACTCGGTGTGCACGGTGGCGCGGCCCAAGCCCCGTTCTTCGGGCGCCACGTCGGCCATCACGGCGCGCCACAACTGGCCTTGCCAGCATTGGTCGGGCGGCAGCGGCGCGATCTCGCCGCGCGCGCTGCGCAACTGGTCGCGGCCGGCGGCCCAGTCCTCCAGCCAGTCGGCGCGGTACACCTGGTACTGGTCGAACAGGTCGGCCAGCCGTTCGGCCAGTTGCAGGCGGCGCTCGGCCTCGCCGTCGGCCAGGAAGTGGCGCAGCGGCGTGAAGACGGGCTGGTTCAGCAAGGTGGGCAGCAGCCGCATCAGGCGCCAGGTGAGCGGGCCCTTGTCGAAGGCCGACAGGGCCGGCACGCGCTCGCGCCCCAGCATGCCACGGTAGGTGTCCCACAGGAAGCGGGCCGGCAGCGCCACGCGGGTGGCCGCGCACACGCCCAACTCCTCGGCCAGCGCGATCTTGAGCCACTCGGCCACGCCGTTCGACTGGACCAGGAAGATGTCCTGTTCCAGCGCCCCCAGCGGATGGTTGCGCAGCCACTGGAACACGGCCGCGCGCAGTTGTTCCATCTGGTT
Source organism: Rugamonas brunnea (assembly GCF_014042345.1). GTDB lineage: Bacteria > Pseudomonadota > Gammaproteobacteria > Burkholderiales > Burkholderiaceae_D > Rugamonas > Rugamonas brunnea. The sequence continues at coordinate 277,314 of NZ_JACEZT010000007.1, read as the reverse complement.
GCCGTGCAGGATAAGCAGGCCGGGGGTGATGCTCGATTGCATGGGGCTCCGTATCATGACGCGCCGGACTGGCGCCATGCGCATTATCGCCGCTGGCGCGTCCTTGCGCAGCATTTTGCGCTGACACCAACGCGGAACATCAACCGCCGGATAATCCCAGGCTGTTCATCACGCGCACGGCATTGTCTTTGCAATCAATGTCCTGAGGTTTCGAATCTATCACTTGAATTAATGAACGCAGATGCGCTTTGTTCTGCGCCAGCCTCACTTCCAATGACTCGATATCGGCAATTTTCTTATGCAGTGCCGCCATCAGCTCATCATGCTTCCATGACGAAATATCTCCCGGCAAGACTTGTCCAATTTCCTCAAGCGTAAAGCCGGCTTTTTGCGCACCATTAATAATTGCAAGCAGCGCAACAGCTTCGAGCGGATAGTCCCGATAGCCGTTGGATTGGCGGTCGACAATCTTCAGCAGGCCTTTTGACTCATAGAAACGGATGGCGGAAGCCGAGATGCCGCTCCTTTTGGCGAGTTCACCAATCTTCATTGCGCTCTCCTATCTGAGTCTGTGTGCCTTGAAATTGAGGGCGCACTCTAAAAATGTTCATTGCAAGGCTTGACCTTCAACTTAACTTCAAGCTTATCGTGGTGCCATTGTAACTCGGGAGACCGCAATGCATCCTTTCAGTGAGCTTGTCTTGCCTAACGGCGCCATCGTCCCCAACCGCCTTGCCAAAGCCGCGATGGAAGAAAACATGGCCGACGACAATCACGCGCCGTCGGATGACCTGATCCGTTTGTACAAGTCGTGGGCAGACGGTGGCGTGGGCCTGATCATCACCGGCAACGTGATGATCGACCGCCGCGCCATGACGGGGCCGGGCGGCGTGGTGCTGGAATCGGAAACCGCAGCGCCGCGTTTCAGGGAATGGGCAAAAACGGCCCGCTCTGGTGGCGCGCAGATCTGGATGCAGATTAATCATCCGGGACGCCAGATGCCCGCCGCCATGGGACAGGAAGCGATCGCGCCATCGGCCATCGCCATGGAGCTTGGCGATTTCTCCAGCCAGTTCGCCACGCCGCGCGAGATGAGCGAAGACGACATTGCCGACGTCAGGCGACGGTTCGTCAAATCCGCACAGTTGGCGGAGCAGTTCGGCTTCAATGGCGTGGAAGTGCATGCGGCCCATGGTTATCTCATCAGCCAGTTCCTGTCGCCGATCACCAACAAGCGCACCGACCAGTGGGGCGGCCCAATCGCCAATCGCGCGCGCTTGCTGGTCGAGGTGGTCAAGGAGATACGCCAGACTGTGGGCAAGGACTTCGCGGTCGCCGTCAAACTCAATTCGGCCGACTTTCAGCGCGGCGGCTTCAGCACCGACGACGCGAAGACGGTAATCGCCATGCTCAATCCATTGGGCGTGGACATGATTGAACTCTCGGGCGGCAGCTACGAAGCGCCGGCGATGATGGGCCACGCACGCGATGACAAGACGCTGGCCCGCGAGGCCTACTTCGTCGAGTTCGCCAAGGACATCGCCACCGTGGCGGACATGCCGGTCATGGTCACCGGCGGCATACGCCGCTACCCGGTTGTGAAGGAAGTGCTGGACAGCGGCATCGACATGGTTGGCATGGGAACCGCACTCGCGATCAATCCCCATCTGCCGAAGGCATGGCGTTCGGATCAAACGACGACGGCAATGCTGCGCGCCGTCACCTGGAAAAACAAGGTAATGGCCTCCGCCGCCGTGATGGCGATGGTGAAGTACCAGTTACAACGGGTCAGCAAGGGCAAGCCCGCCAATCCGAATGTGCGCCCCCTGTTTGCGCTGCTTGGACAACAGTTGCAAGCCAAGAAGCAAAATAAACGTTATCGCCGTTGGATGAGCAAGGCCATGCCACACGCGCAGGCGGCTTGACGGCGGCATCGCCGCGTCGGCGACGCATCACCATCGGAAATACCCACGTCACCCGCGCCGCAGCACAACGTGGGTGGCCTTCTCCGTTCCCACGAACTCGACGCACTCGTAACCCAGCGTGCGCAGGTCCAGTCCCTCGAACAAGGGCTCGCCCCGGCCCAGCAGGATGGGCGAGATGGCGAAATGCAGCTCGTCAATCAGCCCCGCTTGCAGATATTGCCGGATCACGTTAGCGCCCCCGCCTATGCGCACGTCCATGCCGTTGGCGGCCTCGCGGGCCCGCTCAAGCGCTTCGTGGATGCCGCCGGTGACGAAGTGGAACGTCGTGCCGCCTTCCATCTTCAAGGTTGGGCGCGCATGATGGGTCAACACGAAGACGGGCACGTGATAGGGCGGATTGTCGCCCCACCAGCCTTGCCAGTTCAGGTCGGGCCAGGGGCCGCGCACCGGTCCGAACATGTTCCGGCCCAGTATCCACGCGCCGACGTTCCTGATTCCCCGTGCGGCAAAATCGTCGTCGACGCTGGTCGTGCCTTCTCCGGCAAAGTGCATGCGCTGGAATGTTTGCGTCGGGATCAGCCACTGGTGCAAGTCCCGACCACCCACGCCAAGCGGATTGTCGAGATCCTGGTCCGGCCCCGCGCCATAACCATCGATGGAAATCGTGAAGCTTTCAACTCGAACGCGTGTCATGCTGACTCCTTCATTTGAATTGATGCAACAGATAGCGGGCGCCGGAACCCACCCCTTGTCCTTACCCGCGCGCGAGTTCGACCAGTTTGGTGGTGGTATTCCAGTTGCGTGTGGTGGCGCGCAACTTCAACACCCGTTCAAAATAGCTGTTATTCAGTTTGGTCTTGCCGTAACCGCCAGGGCAATGCACGTACACCACTTTTTCACCGATGGCGTATGCGTCGGGAAGGAAGTTGTCCCCCTCCACCTTAGCGTGGCTAGCCGCTTTGAGGAAGGTGAAATACAGACTTGCCGTGTCGGCGCCCTTCCAGGCTGGCGGCACCGCGTTGATCGCCGCCAGGAGTTCAGGCGCCGTGCGCACCAGCACGTCAACGTCGGGATAGCCGAATTCGCTGCAAATGGCGCGCTCCAATATTGTTTCCAACTCGGCCGCCTCCATCTCGCTGCTCAGGACGATATTGCCGCTCTGAAGGTAGCTCTCAACATCGGTGCAAGCGAGCGACTGGCAGACGCCGACCAGTTCCTTCATCGCGATCTTGCGCTGACCACTGACGTTAATTCCCCGCAACATGCACGCGTAACGCGTCATACCCGTTTTCCATAGCAAATAGAACAACAGATTATAGGCGACGACGACGAAACTTGCAGGGCGATTCGCTGGCGAACGGCGACGGGAACGATGCAATATTTGGAGAGAATTCCATGTGGCAAGATGAAGTACCATCTACGGCATCACGTTTCCGGAGTGCCGCATGTCGATACGCCCCGCAGGATTTTGCCTCGTTTGTGCGCTGGGATGGGCGGCGGCCGCCGTCCAGGCCCGTGGCATCGAGGACATGCCACCACCCCACTTCTCCATCTCGATCCAGGGCACCGGCATCGCCGGCAAGACGCTGGAACTGGATGCCCCGCCCTACAGCAAGACGGTGGTCGAGTCGCTGGGCGACCTGACGGTGGAACTGACACCGCGCCAGGACACCGACCCGAACGGCCGGGCCGTCGTGCGCTTGCTGCGCAATTACGAGGGCGCCCGCGTGCTGCTGCACACGGCCAAGGTGGCTGGCAATAATCAGGGGAAATGGCAACTGGCTTACCTGATCTGCAATGATGCGGTGACTTTCATGTCGCCAGCGCCACAAATCCTGCCTGGCTGCCGTCCTTAACAGGTGAACGCCGCGCCGCAATCCGCACAGCGTGGCATGCCCTGCCTCATTCCTCGGCCAGCGCGACCAATTCTTGCGCCACCAATTCATTGAGGTGCATCAGCATCTCGTGCATCTGCCCCACCAGCTGGCGCGCGCGCGCGGCGTCGGGCTCCTTGCGCATCTGCTCCAGCGCGAGGCACAGGTTACCAAAGCGCATGGCCCCCACTGCCCGCGCCGATGACTTGATGCGGTGACCCAGTTCCGATAATTGCACCAGATCGCCATGCGCCAGCGCCGCATCCACTTCCACCATGCCATCGCGCGCGGAATCCAGGAACAGCTTCGCATACTTGCGCATCTTGTCCGGCTTGTTACCGAAGGTCTGGCCCAGGGCGGCCAGATCGAACATCTCGGCCTCGTCAGCATCCGGCATTGCTGCGGGCTGGGCAGTTGGCTGTCCTGCCGCCGCGTTGACAACATCAGCCGGGACCGGCGCGGCGGGTTCGACGGGTGGCGCAGCCGCCGGGGACGCATCGGCACTGGCGACCTGCGCGGCGGCATCTACGGTGTGGCTGGCATGCGTGGCGCCCGGGTCGGCGCTCGCCACAGGCCGGTTGGCGGTAGTCTCAACCGGAGTGACAGCCGCAGTGGTGATGGCCGGGGCTGTCACATCCGAGGTAGTCTCGGCCGAGGCAGTCACGGGCGAGGTTGTACCGGCCGGGGTAGCCATGGCCGGTCCCGCCAGGGCCGACGTGCTGGCGGTTAGTGGAACGGCGGGCACGGCGGGCACGGCGGGCACGGCGCCCACCCCGGCTGCAACCCCGGCCGTGGCCGGCGGCGACGCCAGCGACGCCTTGGTGGCGGCGCCGGCGGCCGTGTTGGCCGTTGCACTGGTGGCCGGCACAGGCAAGGCCAGGTCCGGGACCAGCCCGGCTGCCGGCGCCTCGACCGAAGCAAGCGGGCCGGCCGCGCGCGCGCGCCGGTTCATCCATTTCGACAATACATTGAACAGCAACTGCGGTGCGATCGGCTTGGTGACGAACTCATCCATGCCCGCTTCGATACAGCGGCGCTGGTCGTCGCGGCCGGCGTTGGCCGTCATGGCGATCACCAGCGTCGACTGCAGACGGGAATCGGAACGGATCAGGCGTGTGGCCTCGAAACCATCCATCACCGGCATCTGCACGTCCATCAGCACGCAGTCAAAACGCTGGCGCAACAGCATATCGATGGCTTCCTTGCCGTTGTTGGCCACCGTCACGACGGCGCCCGCATCTTCCAGCAATTCCTGGCCAACCTGCTGGCTGAAGACGTTATCCTCCACCAGCAGGATGGACGCGCCGCGTATGCTGTCGAGCACGTCCGGCTGCACGGCCGCATCATTGGGTTCGAGGAAGCTGGTGCCTTTGGCCAGCCGGGCCGTGAACCAGAAGGTGCTGCCCTCGCCCAGCCGGCTTTCCACGCCCACCGTGCCGCCCATCAGTTCCGCCAGTTGCTTGCTGATCACCAGGCCCAGGCCCGTGCCACCGTACTTGCGGGTGGTAGAGGTGTCAGCCTGATGGAAGGACTGGAACAGGTTGCCCATCTGGCTCAGTGTCATGCCTATGCCCTCGTCCTGCACTTCGAAGCGCACCAGCGTGGTGTTGTCGCGGTCTTCCACGGGGCGGGCGCGGATGTGGATCTTGCCGTTTTCGGAGAACTTGATGGCGTTATTGGTGAAGTTGAGCAGCACTTGCTCCAGCCGCAACGGGTCCCCGCGCAACTGGTGCGACAGGCCCGGCCAGACTTCGTACACCAGCTCCAGCCCCTTGCGGGCGGCGCTCTCGCCAAGCTGGCTGGATATATTGCTGAGCAGTGTGTCGAGCGCGAAATCGGCCACTTCCAGCTCCATCTTGCCGGCCTCGATCTTGGAGAAGTCAAGGATGTCGTTGATGATGCCCAGCAGATGCTGGCTGGAGTGGAATATCTTGCTCAGGTAATCGCGCTGCTTGGGGTCGCTGACGGCTTTCAAGGCCAGGTGCGCCATCCCGATGATGCTATTCATCGGCGTGCGGATCTCGTGGCTCATATTGGACAGGAAATCGCTCTTGGCCTGGTTGGCCGCGTCGGCCTGTTCCTTCAGGTTGTGCAGCTCCGTCACATCGGTCGACAGCGCGATGACGGCCGTCTCGGCCCGGTCGATCTCCACCGGAACCTTCACGGTCCACAGGTGGTGCACATTGCCCTCGCTGTCCGTGTACTTCTCCTCGCCGGCGCGCTTGACGTTGTCGGCAATCACGGAACGGTCGTCGGCCCAGGCCGCGTCGGCCGCCGCCGCCGGCATCAGTTCGCGGTCTTCCTTGCCGATGATGTCTTGCGCAGGCAAGCCCATCACTTGCGCCACCTTGGCGTTGGCATAGATGTAGCGCCGGTCCTGGTTCTTCATGTAGACGCGCGCGTCCACATTGTTGAGCACGGTATCGAGTAGCAGCCGCTGCTTGATGGCGCTGCGGCGCGACGAATACAACATGAAGAAGTAGCCGTAGATCAGCATCGTGCCCACAAAGCCCGTGGCCAGCGCGATCAGGGGGAAATAGTTGTCGAATACGGTCAGCAGTTCGGCCTTGCGCACCACGAAATTCGCCTTCCACAGGCTGCCGTTGAAGTCGATCGGCAGCACCGACTGAAAATAATCGGCCTCGTGGCCGGCCGGCACCGGGCTGGGCTGCATGGAACCGTTGTCGTTGAACAGCAACCGGTCCGTCTTCTCGATCACCAGGCGGCGCTGCTCGACATCGGTGCTGCCGTCCGCGTACAGGGTCAGGTGCACCTGGCGCACGGCCATCTCGTCGATGGCGCCCTGTACCAGCTTGGGTACGCTGAAACCGATACCGACCGTGCCGAGATAGGCGGCACGCCGGCTGACCACATCGGTCAGTTCCATCCCGCGCCGGTACACGGGCAGGCGCATGCCCAGCCCGATGTGGGGCATGGGCTGGTTGACGACGATGGGCTGGCCCGACGCGCCCACCTGGCCGTTGTCACGCGACAGTTCCATGGCGCGGTCGATGGCGGGATTGGCGGCAATATCCACGCCCATCTTTTCCTGCGCCAGGGCAGTCGGTTCCAGATACGTCAGCACGGCATAGTGGGTACGGCGGCCCGGCGGCCGGATGTCGAACTGGGGATAGCCTTGCGGCTCCAGGCTGCGGTCGGCACGCACGGCGGCCACAAACGCGTCGCGCTGGGCGTCCGTCACCAGCGGCGCCCAGGTCAGCGCCTCGATGGCCGGGAAATGCTGCGGCAAGTCCAGGCTGGCCACATATTGGTGAAATTGCAGGCGGCTCAGGTTGTCCGTGGTCTGGAACAAGGCCACCAGCCCGCGCACCAGGTCGGAATACGATTTGACACGGGCCGAGATGCTGTACTGGGTGCTGCGGGTCAGATTCTGAAAACGCTGCTCGGCATCATCCTCCACCGTCTTCAGGGCAGCCGCGTACAGCGTCATGCCGATCGCCAGCGCCAGCGACAAGCCCACGCCCCAGATCAGCGCGCGCGTGCTCGTCAAAGCCTTACCCAGCTTAACCAATGTTCGCATCGTCCATCACTTTATATCTGAATAAAAGCAGGCCATGACAGCCTTGCCAGGACGCCCGATCGAAAGAAATTTGCATCACAGCAGCATACTATTAATGACGCCGGGTAACCACGTTTACCTGCGAAAGTCCGGCCCGGTTTCCCGCCTTGCGACATAGATCAACAACCATGCCGCTTATTTTCCGCCTTGCGCGGAACCGATGGCGGCACCTTGCACTCTAACTCTGCAGTTGCAAGGAGAAAGTCGTGAACGCGACCGTCAAGCGGGGGGAAGCCGCTATATTAACGGGAAGCGCGCCAGCGCGCAGCGCCGCACAGGCGGCCCGCGCGGCGCACGGCTGCGCAGGTTTGCTCGCAGCCAGCATGGCGTGGGCCAGTGCGGCGCAAGCGCCGCCTCATATGCCGACGCACACACCACCTCACACGCCGACGCACACGCGACCTCGCACGCCCCCTGATGCGCCCCCTGATGCGCCGCCATCCGCGCCGACGCAGGCACCGTGGCAAGCCCATGCGCAACCCGACCACCGCGAATTCGACGCCACACTCGACGTTCCGTACCGCGCCAGCCCCGGCGCGCGGCGCACCATCTCCATCTACCTGAGCTACCCGGACCAGGGCCGGCGCCACCGCGCCAGCTGGCAACTGGAACTGCGCACGCGCAAGGGCGCGGTGTTGCGACGCTGGCACGGCGCGGTCACGCTCGGCGCGCGCCCGTTTACCCTGCAACGCGATTGGGATGGCCGCGCCGCCGGCGCGGCGCCTCTCACTGCGAGCGGCACCTACCGCTTGCGCTTGCAGGCCCGCACCGGCAACACCGTCATCACGCAGGAGTGGCCGATTGCGCTTGGCATCCCGCCGCGGCTGGCCATGCCCGCGTTCCGGCCACTGGCCACAGGCGCGACGCATCATGTGGCCACCATGACGCCTATTCCAACGGGAACCATCCTGCCGTCCTACACCGTGTATTACGGCAACCTGCACAGCCAGACCAACCACAGCGACGGCGGCGGCGACCTGGCCCATTGCACCGGCGCCCAAGACCCGCAAAGCGCCGCGCTGGGCCCGCCCGATGCCTACGCCTACGCCCAGGCCCACGGCCTCGATTTCCTGATGACGTCGGAACACAACCACATGTACGACGGCTCGGACGGCACCAATCCCAACGCTGATCCCCGCCAGGCGACAGCCCTGTACCGGCAAGGCTTGCAGGACGCCATCGACTACAACGCCGCCCACGCCGGCTTTCTCGCCATCTACGGCCAGGAATGGGGCGTGATCGCCAATGGTGGCCACCTGAACGTGTTCAACAGCCCGGAATTACTGGGCTGGGAGCGCAACGCCAGCGGCCAGTTGCTAGCCGACACCGAAACACCGAGGAGCGATTACGCCAGCCTGTACAGCCTGATGCGCGCACGCGGCTGGCTGGGCCAGTTCAACCATCCGGCCCCGGACCAGTTCAAGGTCGGCGCCACCCCGCTGGCCTACACGGCCGACGGCGACGAGGTCATGGTGCTGTGCGAGGTGATGAACAGCAGCGCCTTTTCCCACAGCGCGGACGAAAGCGAAAGCCACCGCAGCAACTACGAGGCCGTGTGCGACCAGTTGCTGGAGGCGGGCTACCACCTGGCCTTCAGTTCCGACCAGGACAACCATTGCGCCAACTGGGGCGCCTCGTACAGCAACCGCAGCGCCGTGCTGGTGCCCGGCGACGCGCCGCTCGACAACACCAGCCTGCTGGCGGCCCTGCGCGCGCGGCGCGTGTTCGCCACCATGGACAAGCAGGCCCAAATCCTGTTGACAGCCAATGGCCACCTGATGGGCGAGCGCTTCGCCAACTGCGGCCCGCTTGCGCTGAGCGTGCGCTACGCGGGCGCGCCGGGCCGCACGGCGGCCGACCTGACTATCATCGAAGGAGTTCCCGGGCGCAACGGCGCCGTCAGCGAACTGGCCCACACGGCCGACATCACGTTTACACCCGCCCCCGGCGAGCACTTCTATTACGCCAGGCTGACCCAGGACGACGGCAAGCTGCTGTGGACAGCACCTGTGTGGATTAGCCAACAGTCCCCCTCCCTATTGTGCGCTGCAACCAATTAATTTCCATTAAGATTTTTCGCTCAGGAAATCCACGGGCGGTAATTGCTTCGCAGACATATTGCGGGCGCCGCTTTTTGCTTGACTCACAAGCGCACCGGCGTATCTTCTAGTTCAGAAGAACACGCGCCGACCTTACCCCAATGAAGCCCCACCGTGCCTATTCCGAAAGTCCTCATCGTCAACGACGACCCCGCCAGCCTGTACGCGCTGGAGAACTTGCTGGCCGACTCGGCGCAGCAACGCGGCTACCATCTGCACACGGCCGGGTCCGGCAAGGAAGCGCTGCGCCAGGTGCTGCGCCATGACTACGCCGTCATCCTGCTCGACGTGAGCATGCCCGACATGGATGGTTTCGAGACGGCCGAGGCGATCCACTCCCATCCACGTTCGGCCGGCGTGCCCATCATCTTCATCACGGCGCACTATGCCGACGAGATGAACCGCCTGAAGGCTTACCAGAAAGGCGCCGTCGATTACCTGTTCACGCCCGTGATCCCGCAGATCTTGCAGACCAAGGTGGAAGTGTTCGTCGAGATGACCAAGCAAACCATCCAGCTGCGCAAGAAGTCCGACGAACTGGCGCGCCTGAACGAGGACTTGCGCGTACAGCGCATGCAGGAGCTGGAGCGCATCAACCAGGAGCTGGAAGCGGAGATCACGGAACGCAAGCACGCCGAGCAGCGCGCCCATGAACTGTCCACGCGCGATGCGCTCACCAACCTCGTCAACCGCCGCTCGCTGATCCAGCAACTGGAACACGCGGTGGCCTCGGCCGACCGCAACCGCACCCAGTTCGCGCTGCTGTTCCTGGACCTGGACAAGTTCAAGGAAGTCAACGATCACTACGGCCACGAAGTGGGCGACGAGCTGCTGCGCCAGGTGGCGGCGCGGCTCACGGCGGCGGTGCGCGTGTCGGACGTGGTGGCGCGCCTCGGTGGCGACGAATTCGTCGTGCTGATCGAAGGCGAACGGGCCGCCGCCAACGCGGCCCGCGTGGCGCGCAAGATCGAACAGGCCGGCGCCCGCCCTTACCGGATCGGCAGCCACCGCATCCGCAGCACGCCCAGCGTGGGCATCGCGCTCTACCCGCAGGACAGCGACTGCGCGCGCACCCTGATGCGCAACGCCGACCTGGCCATGTACCAGGCCAAGCAGGACAAGGGCTGCAGCATCCGCTTCTTCCACGAGGAGCTCAACGCGCGCGAGCGGGAGCGCGAACGCTGGTCCCGCGAACTGCGGCAAGCGCTCGATGGCGACCAGCTGGAACTGCGCTACCAGCCGCAGGTGGCGCTGGAGACGGGGCAGGTGCACTGCGCGGAAGCGCTGCTGTATTGGCGCCACCCGCGCCTGGGCCTGATCCCGGGTCCCCAGTTCCTGCCCTGCGTGCCCGACCGCGCCCTGCTCGACCGGCTCGATGCCTGGGTCATCGCCAGCGCCTGCGCCCAGGCGGCATTATGGCGGCAGGCGTCGCCGCCCACCCGGCTGGGCGTGGCCTTCAACCTGGCCGCCCCGCAACTGGAGGCGGAACTGGCGCAGCAGCTATTGCCCTTGCTGCGCCGGCACCGCCTGGTCGCGGGCAGCGTCACGCTGGAACTGAACGAAACGCTGCTGCTGGACGCCAGCGACGACGCCCCGCCCCTGCTGCGCCAGCTGCATGAAGCAGGCGTGCGGCTGGCACTCGACCACTTCGGCAGCGCACACTCATCACTGGCCACCTGCAAGCAGCTGCAATTCGACGCGCTCAAGATCGACCGCGCGTTCGTGCACGCCATCGGTCGCGAGGATGGCGGCAGCGACATCGTGGCCGCCATGATCCACCTGGCGCGCGCGCTGGCCATGCAGGTTGTCGCACTGGGCGTGAACCACGAACAGCAGCTGGAACAACTGCGCGCCCAGGGCTGCGACTACTATCAGGGTGAACTCTATTGCCAGCCTATGGCGCCGGCCGACCTGATTGACCATCTCCACCGCACGGGCGCCGCCAGCCAGGCATGCGCACCGGATTCCACCAACCCTCCCAAACAAAGAGGACAGCGTCCATGAACGACATGACCGACATGCGCGAAGAGCTCGACGTGAAACTGCTGCTGGCCACCTTGATGGCGCTCAAAAAAGGCGACTTCACGGCCCGCATGCCCTCCGACTGGACCGGCATCTCCGGCAAGATCGCCGACACGCTCAATGACCTGATCGAGACCAAGGAGAAGATGGTCAAAGCCGTCACGGAGGTGAGCCGGGTGGTGGGCCGCGAAGGACGCCTGACCCAGCGCGCCGCCGTGCCCAACGTGGTCGGCGGCTGGGCCACCATCATCAGCTCCGTCAACACGCTGATCGACGACCTGGTGCGCCCCACCACGGAAATGGCGCGCGTGATCGGCGCCGTGGCCAAGGGCGATTTGTCGCAGACCATGGCGTTGGAAGTGGACGGCCACCCGCTCAAGGGCCAGTACCTGCGGGCCGCCACCACGGCCAACACCATGGTCGAACAGTTGTCGTCATTCTCGTCCGAGGTCACGCGCGTGGCGCGCGAGGTGGGCACGGAGGGCAAGCTCGGTGGCCAGGCCCAGGTGAAAGGCGTGGCCGGCACGTGGAAGGACCTGACCGACTCGGTGAACTCCATGGCCGGCAACCTGACCTCGCAGGTGCGCAACATCGCGGAAGTGACGACGGCCGTGGCCAACGGCGACCTGTCGAAGAAGATCACGGTGGACGTGCGCGGCGAAATCCTGCAGCTCAAGGACACCATCAACGTGATGGTGGACCAGCTGCGCTCCTTCGCCTCGGAAGTGACGCGCGTGGCGCGCGAGGTCGGCACGGAAGGCAAGCTCGGTGGCCAGGCCTACGTGCCCGGCGTGGGCGGCACCTGGAAGGACTTGACCGACAACGTCAACTTCATGGCCTCCAACCTCACGGGCCAGGTGCGCAACATCGCCGCCGTGACCACGGCCGTGGCCAACGGCGACCTGTCCAAGAAGATCACGGTGGACGTGAAAGGCGAAATCCTGGAACTAAAGAACACCATCAACGTGATGGTGGACCAGTTGTCCTCGTTCGCGTCGGAGGTGACGCGGGTGGCGCGCGAAGTGGGCACGGAGGGTAAGCTCGGCGGACAGGCCCAGGTGAAGGGCGTGGCCGGCACCTGGAAGGACCTGACCGACTCGGTGAACTCCATGGCCGGCAACCTGACCGGCCAGGTGCGCAACATCGCCGACGTGACCACGGCCGTGGCCAATGGCGACCTGTCGAAAAAGATCACGGTGGACGTCAAGGGTGAGATCCTGGAACTGAAGAACACCATCAACGTGATGGTGGACCAGCTGAACTCCTTCGCCTCGGAGGTGACGCGGGTGGCGCGCGAGGTCGGCACGGAGGGCAAGCTCGGTGGCCAGGCCAACGTGCCCGGCGTGGCCGGCACGTGGAAAGACTTGACGGACGGCGTGAACTCCATGGCCGGTAACCTGACGGGCCAGGTGCGCAACATCGCCGACGTGACTACGGCCGTGGCCAACGGCGACCTGTCGAAGAAGATCACGGTGGACGTGAAGGGCGAGATCCTGGAACTGAAAAACACCATCAACGTGATGGTGGACCAGCTGTCCTCGTTCGCCTCGGAAGTGACGCGGGTGGCGCGCGAGGTGGGCACGGAGGGCAAGCTCGGTGGCCAGGCCTACGTGCCCGGCGTGGGCGGCACGTGGAAGGACTTGACCGACAACGTGAACTTCATGGCCTCCAACCTCACGGGCCAGGTGCGCAACATCGCCGCCGTGACGACGGCCGTGGCGCGCGGCGACCTGTCCAAGAAGATCACGGTGGACGTCAAGGGCGAGATCCTGGAACTGAAGGACACCATCAACGTGATGGTGGACCAGTTGTCGTCCTTCGCCTCGGAGGTGACGCGGGTGGCGCGCGAGGTGGGCACGGAGGGCAAGCTCGGTGGCCAGGCCAATGTGTCGGGGGTGGCCGGCACGTGGAAGGATTTGACGGAGAACGTGAACCAGCTGGCGGCCAACCTGACCAACCAGGTGCGCGCCATCGCCGAGGTGGCGACGGCCGTCACGCGCGGCGACTTGTCGCGTTCGATCCAGGTGGAGGCGCGCGGCGAGGTGTCCTACCTGAAGGACAACATCAACGAGATGATCCGCAACCTGAAGGACACCACGCTCAAGAACGCCCAGCAGGACTGGCTGAAGACCAACCTGGCCCGCTTCACCCGGCTGCTGCAAGGCCAGCGCGACCTGCAGGCGGTGACCAAGTTGATTCTGTCGGAGCTGGCGCCGCTGGTGTCGGCCCACCACGGCGTGTTCTACATGATGGATTCGCAGGAGGCGGACGCGCGGCTGCGCATGATCGCCAGCTACGGCTACCGCTCCAGCCGCAAGCTGCCCACCTCCTTCCTGCCCGGCGAGGGCCTGGTGGGCCAATGCGCGCTGGAGAAGGCCCGCATCTGGCTGACGGACGTGCCGCGCGACTACATCGTCGTCTCGTCCGGCCTCGGTGCCGCGCCACCCACCAACATCGTGGTGTTGCCTATCCTGTTCGAGCAGCAGGTCAAGGCCGTGATCGAGATCGCCTCCCTGGACCGCTTCACGGAAACCCACTTGTCCTTCCTCGACCAGCTGATGGAATCGATCGGCGTGGTGCTCAACACGATCGAGGCCAACAGCCGCACGGAATCGCTGCTGACGCAGTCGCAATCGCTGGCGCAGGAACTGCAGCAGACCAATCAGGAGCTGGCCGAGAAGGCGCGCCTGCTCTCGGAACAGAACATCGAGGTCGAACGCAAGAACCGCGAAGTGGAACAGGCCAAGCTGGCGCTGGAGGAAAAGGCCACCCAGCTGGCGCTGTCGTCCAAGTACAAGTCCGAATTCCTGGCCAACATGTCGCACGAATTGCGCACCCCGCTCAATTCCCTGCTGATCCTGGCCCAGCAACTGGGCGACAACCCGGAAGGCAACCTGTCGGGCAAGCAGGTGGAATTCGCCAAGACCATCCACGGCTCCGGCTCCGACCTGCTCACGCTGATCAACGACATCCTGGACCTGTCCAAGATCGAATCGGGCACCGTCACGCTGGACGTGTCCGAGTACCGCTTCCAGAACCTGCGCAACTACGTGGACCGCACCTTCCGCCACATGGCCGAGGCCAAGCACCTGTCGTTCAGCGTGGAGCTCGACGAGGCCCTGCCCACGGCCATGATGACAGACACCACGCGCCTGCAGCAAGTGCTCAAGAACCTGCTGTCGAACGCGTTCAAGTTCACCACCCACGGCCAGGTGTCACTCACCATCAGCCTGGTCACGACCGGCTTCACCAGCGACCATCCCAACCTGCTGCACGCGGACGCGGTGCTGGCCTTCGCCGTCAGCGACACCGGCGTGGGTATCGCGGCCGACAAGCTGCAACTGATCTTCGAAGCGTTCCAGCAGGCCGACGGCTCCACCGCCCGCAAGTACGGCGGCACGGGCCTGGGCCTGTCGATCTCGCGCGAGCTGGCGCGCCTGCTGGGCGGCGAAATCCGGGTCGAAAGCGTGGTGGGCGCCGGCTCCACCTTCACCCTGTTCCTGCCCTACAACCGGGCCGGCTTCATCAACTACGACATGGGGCGCCAGCCGCAGGTGCGCCTGCCGTCGCCGCCGCCGCAGGTGGTGGTCGCATCACAGCGCCAGGCCGCACAGGAGGAGACGGAATCGGTCAACGCCGGCCGCGGCGCGGGCCAGCCTGAGGACCACGACCTGGCCGACTACAACGCCACCGGCGATGACCGCAGCCTGATCGCGGCCGGCGACCCGTCCGTGCTGATTGTGGAGGACGACGAGCGCTTCGCCAAGATCGTGCTCGACTTCGCGCGCGAGAAGAACTTCAAGGCCATCGTCACCCACCAGGGCGACTCGGCCCTAAGCCTGGCGCGCGACTACCTGCCCTCGGCCATCCTGCTCGACATCGACCTGCCCGACATCGATGGCTTCACGGTGCTGGACCGCCTCAAGCGCGACCCCGGCACGCGCCACATCCCCGTGCACGTGATGTCCAGCCTGCGCGAGCGGGAACGGGCGCTGCGCCAGGGCGCCATCTCCTACATGAACAAGCCGGTGGGCAAGGAGGCGCTGCAGGAGGAATTCAGCCGCATCCAGAAGTTCCTGTTGGGCGGCAAGCGCAGCCTGCTGGTGGTGGACGACGAACAGCCGCAACGCGACGCCATCGTGGCCCTGATCGGTGACAGCGACCTGCGCATCGTGGCCGTCGACACGGGCCAGGCCGCGCTGGACGCGCTGCGCGAGTCGCACTTCGACTGCATGGTGCTGGACCTGACGCTGCCCGACATCAGCGGCTTCGACCTGCTCGACCGCATCGGCAAGGACCCCGAGCTGCGCGACCTGCCGATCGTGATCAATACGGCCAAGGACCTCAACCGCAAGGAGGTGGCCAAGCTCAAACGTTATGCCAAGACCATCGTCGTCAAGGATGCTCGCTCGCCCGAACGGCTGCTGGACGAGACGGCGCTGTTCCTGCACCGCTCGCAGGCCAGCCTGCCGGAGGCGCAGCGCCGCATGCTGGAGGAAATCCATGCCGCCGAGGGCGGGCTGGCCGGCCGCAAGGTGCTGATCGTGGACGACGACCTGCGCAACATCTTCGCCCTGTCCTCGCTGCTGGAACGCCAGCAGATGCAGGTGTCGTTCGCGGAGAACGGGCGCGACGGCATCGAAGTGCTGGAAAAGGATCCCACCATCGAAATCGTCCTGATGGACATCATGATGCCGGAGATGGACGGCTACGACACCATGCGCGCGATCCGGCGCATCCCCAAGTTCAAGTCGCTGCCCATCATCACGCTCACGGCCAAGGCCATGAAAGGCGACCGCGATAAATGCATCGCCGCCGGCGCCTCGGACTACATCACAAAGCCGGTGGACGTGGCGCAGTTGCTGTCGCTGATGCGGGTCTGGCTGCACTGATGGCGGCCATGATGGAGACCCCGGTCCCACACCAGCCCAGCGCACCGGCCGTGGAGGAACTGGAACTGGGATTGCTGCTCGAAGCGCTGGTGCAGTGTTATGGCTACGATTTTCGCGGCCATGACCGGGCCGCGCTGCGGCACAAGCTGGCCGCCGCGATGGCGCAACTGGGCGCGCGCACCATCTCATTGCTGCAGGACCGCGTGCTGCACGACCCAGGCGCTCTGGCCACCGTGCTGCGGGCGCTGCACGTGCCGCCGGCGGCCTTGTTCGACGACGCGCAGGAAGTGGCGCAACTGCGCGCCATCCTGGGCGCCTGCCTGCACGGCGCGGCCCTGCCAAAAGTGTGGCTGGCCGACTGCGCCGGCGCCATGCAGGCCTGGACCCTGGCCATCCTGCTACACGAACAGCAGCTGGACAACGGCACGGAGATCTTCGCCACCGTCCCCAGCGACGAACAACTGGCCGATGCGCAGGACGCCAGCGTGGCCCTGGCCGACCTGCCCGTCCTGCAGGAAAACTACGCGCGTTGCGGCGGCCAGGGCGCCCTGCTCGACCACTTTGTCGTCCAGGGCGCGCATGCCGTGCTGCTGCCCCAGCTGCGCAGCCGCATCACATGGGCCCAGTACAACCTCGTGACGGATGCCTCGTGCAATGAATTCCAGCTGATCGTGTGCCGCCGCGCCCTGCCCGACTTCGGCCCCGTGTTGCGGCGGCGCGTACTGCAGCTGTTCCATGACAGCCTGGCCCCGTTCGGGGTACTGGGCCTGGACCGCCCGCTCGAAGCGGACGATACGCTGGCCGCCAGCTACCAGCCGCTGTTGCCGCCGCTGCCGTGGTACCGGCGCACGGTGTGAACCAGCTGCCGCAGCGGCTCGCGGCCTCAGAATTTGGCCGCGCTGGGACGCTCCGCAATCCGGTCACGCCACGCCTGCAAGTGCTGCATACCTTCGTCGCCGGGTCGGAACTTCATCAGGCCGCGCGCGAACTCCAGCGCGCAGAAGGCGGTGATGTCGGCGATGGTGAAGCGGGCGCCGGCCACGTAAGGCTGGCCGGCCAGGGTCTGGTCCAGCCAGCGCGCCACATCGCGCATCTTTTCGCCCTGCGAGGCGCCGAATTCGGGGAACTGCGGCTGCTCCAGCTTGGCCAGGCCCGGGTGGGTGTGGCGGATGCAGTTGGCGATGGCGGCGAACAGGCGCAATTCCACGCGCCGGTCGGCCATCTCGATGAAGGCGCGCTCCTCGTAGCCTTCGCCCATCAGGTTGGGTTCGGGCGCATACCCTTCCAGCCAGGTGCAGATGGCGCGCGTCTCGCACAGCATGCGGCCGTCGTCCAGCTCCAGCGCCGGCACCTGCGCCAGCGGATTCCTGGCCAGGAAAGCGGCGCTCTTGTGCTCGGCCGTGGACAGGTCGATCATCACGTCCTCCACGCCCTCGATGCCCTTTTCGGCGATGAACATGGCGACGCGGCGCGGGTTGGGCGCGCGGAATGCGGTGTACAACTTCATCATCAAACTCCTTGTTGGCGGGATTGTCCGGTTTCCAGCATCTTGCGCGCCTCGGCGGCGAATTGCTGGGCTTTCTCGTCGCTGGCCGTGCGGTCCAGCTGCGACGGCGGCAGCAAGATGCCGCGCTTGACGGCCGGGCGCGCGGCCACCGCCGCCAGCCAGCGCGTCAGGTGCGGCAAATCGTCGGTGGGCACGCCGGACCAGTTATGGGTGCGCACCCAGGCCCAGTTGGCGATGTCGGCGATCGAGTAATCGCCGGCCAGGTATTCATGCTCTTTCAAATGGCCGTCCAGCACGCGGAACAGGCGCTTGCTCTCGCCCTGGTAGCGGTCGATGGCCGGCTGGATCTTCTCGGGGAAGTAGCGGAAGAACACATTGGCCTGCCCCATCATGGGGCCAATGCCGCCCATCTGGAACATCAGCCACTGCATCACCAGCGAACGGCCCTTGGGGTCGGCCGGCATCAGCCGCCCCGTCTTTTCGGCCAGGTAGATCAGGATGGCGCCCGATTCGAGCACGGCGAAGTTGTCCGCCGCGCGGTCCACGATGGCGGGAATGCGGCCGTTCGGATTGATGGCCAGGAACCACGGTTCCTTCTGTTCGTTCTTCGACAGCTCCAGCGCATGCAGCGTGTAGGGCAGTTCCAGTTCTTCCAGCGCGATGGAAATCTTGTGGCCGTTCGGCGTGGCGGCCGTGTACAGGTCGATCATGGCGGCGTCTTTCCTCCTCAATGAGCAGTCAGGATCATAGCGCCATTTGGCCGCCGTCGCATATGGATGCTTGCGGATGCCTGTGGTCGCATTGACAAGCTTGCGCTTTGTCCGTAGATTGCCGCTACACTCATTCCCATTTCCCGACTCCACAAGATAAAGGGCACAGCATGCAGCGCAGCTTGATTTCACTGGCGATCCTCACCCTGATCGCCACGCACCAGATTTCCGCCCCGGCGGCCGAGGCCACGCAGGCTAAAGCCGGCGCCAAAGCCGACGCCACGGCGACCCAGGCCACCACCCAGCTGCCGCGCAATGCCAGCCCCACCCACTACGCCCTGTCCATCACGCCGGACGCGCAGCACAGTACCTTCAGCGCCAGCGTCACCATCGCGCTCGACATCCGGGAGCCCAGCACCAGCCTGACGCTCAATGCCGCCGACCTTGAATTCGCCAGCGCCGCCATCAGCGCCGGTCCGGGCCAGGCGCCGTGGGCCGCCAGCGCCATCACCACCAACGCGGAACAGCAAACCGTCACGCTCACCTTCGGACGCGAACTGGCGCCGGGCAGCTACCAGCTGCAACTGGCCTATCGGGGCAAGATCAGCACCCAGCCGGCCGGCCTGTTCCAGCTCGATTACCAGAACGGCGGCGCCAACAAGCGCGCGCTGTACACCCAGTTTGAAAACTCGGACGCGCGCCGCGTGCTGCCGTGCTGGGATGAGCCGAACTACAAGGCCACCTTCGCGCTGGAGCTGACGGCGCCGGCCGACCAGACCGCCATCTCCAACATGCCGCTGGCCTCGTCGACCACCCTGCCCGATGGCCGCCAGCAGCTGCGTTTCGCCACCACGCCGCGCATGTCCACTTATCTGCTGTTCTTCAGCCTGGGCGAATTCGACCGCGCCACCACGCGCGAGGGCGCGACGGAACTGGGCGTCGTCACGCAGAAAGGCAAGGTGGAACAGGCCCGCTTCGTGCTCGACGCCAGCGCCGCCGTGCTGCGCGAGTACAACGACTACTTCGGCCTGCCCTATCCGCTGCCCAAGCTCGACAATGTTGCCGCGCCGGGCCGCAGCCCGTTCTTCGGCGCGATGGAGAACTGGGGCGCCATCTTCTCGTTCGAGAACGCCATGCTGCTCGACCCGGCCATCTCGACCCAGGCCGACAAGGAGGAAGTGTTCCTGGTGGCGGCGCACGAGATCGCCCACCAATGGTTCGGCGACCTGGTCACCATGCGCTGGTGGGACGACCTGTGGCTGAACGAAGGCTTCGCCAGCTGGATGGAAAGCCGCACCACGATGCGCCTGCATCCGGAATGGCAAACCAGTTTCAATGCCGTCGAAACGCGCGAACACGCGATGGCGCAGGACGCGCTGTCCACCACCCACCCCATCGTGACCCACATCGAGACGGTGGAACAAGCCAGCCAGGCGTTCGACGGCATCACCTACCAGAAAGGTGAATCCGTGATCCGCATGCTGGAGAACTATGTGGGCGAGGAGGCCTGGCGGGCCGGTGTACGCAACTACATGCGCCGCCATGCGCACGGCAACACGGTGTCGGACGACCTGTGGCGCGAGATCGAAAGCGCGGCCCACAAGCCGGTGCGCGCCATCGCCCACGACTTCACGCTGCAACCGGGCGTGCCGCTGATCCGCGTGCAGGACGCCGTGTGCCGCAACGGCAGCACCACCGTCACGCTGTCCCAGGGCGAATTCTCCAAGGATCGCCTGGACAAGGCGCCCCTGACGTGGCAAGTGCCCGTCATCGCCCAGACCGCAGGCCACGCCAGCGCGCGCGCCGTCGTCAGCGGCAAGCGCGCCAGCATGACGGTGCCCGGCTGCGGCCCGGTGCTGGTCAACGCCGGCCAGGCCGGCTACTACCGCACACTGTACGCGCCCAACGTCTTCGACCAGCTGGCCGGCCAGTTCGCCACGCTGGCACCGATCGACCAACTGGGCTTGCTGACGGACAGCTGGTCGCTGGGCATGGCGGGCCTGTATCCGGCCACCCGCTTCCTCGACCTGGCCAGCCGCGCGCCGGTCGACGCGGCGCCCCAGGTCTGGGGCATCATCGCCCAGATCTACGCCGACATCGACGAACACTACGCCAGCACCCCGCAGCGCCGCAGCGTCTTCGACCAGTACGCGCGCGCGCGCCTGGCGCCCGTGCTGGCACGCACCGGCTGGGACGCGGCGCCCGGCGAGGCCACTTCCGTGACCAACCTGCGCACCGAACTGATCGCCGCCCTCAGCGCCCTGGGCGACGCCGGCACCATCGCCGAGGCGCGCCGCCGCTTCGACGCCGGCACGCCGCAAGCCATGCCGGCCGCCATCAAGCGCACCATCCTGGGCGTGGTGGCGCGCCACGCGGACGCAGCCACCTGGGAGCGCCTGCACCAGATGGCCAAGACGGAGACCTCGGCCCTGCTGCGCACCGAGCTGTACGTGATGCTGGGCGCCTCGGAAGACGCGGCGCTGGGCCAGCGCGCGCTGGACCTGGCGCTCTCCGGCGAGCCTGGCGCCACCGACAGCGCCGCCATGATTTCGCGCGTGGCCGTGCGCCATCCGGAACTGGCGTTCGACTACGCCACGGCCCACCGCGAGCAAGTGGAGGGCAAGATCGACGTCGCCTCGCGCAGCCGCTACTTCCCGCACCTGGCCACGCGGTCAGCCGATCCGGCCATGATGGACAAGCTGACCGCCTTCGCCAAGGAGCACCTGCCGGCCGGCGCCCAGGGCGACACCACGGCCACGGTGGCTGCCATCGCCTACCGCATCAAGGTGCGCCAGCAGCGGCTGCCGCAGATCGACGCGTGGCTGGCGCGCAAGGCGCCCTAGCAGGAAGCGGCCGCAACATGACCGTGGCGCGCCCCGCAAGGGCGCCACGGGCTTGCGTGAGCGGCCGCTGGAAAAAAAGAGGCCGGCAGCATCGTCGGATGGGCCGGCCTGAAACGCTGATTAAAGCGTAGGGATTTTCGGAGCCGGCGGCCCTGGGGCCGCCTGGGGAAATCTGTGCCGGAGACAAGAGTCCGGCAACTCTGCGCCTGGCTGATACCGTGCGCTACAGGTGTTACTTTGCCACCGATCGGAAAGCGCAGGCTTAGGACTTCATTAAGGCAGTTGAATAATCGTCCCGTGCGGGACATGATGGGGCACGGCGGATGGACACGGCGCGGCAATTGCGCGCTGGAGGGGAATTCTGGTGCCGGTGTTCGAGGCCACCGGCTAACCTGCTGAGTCGTGCTCTGTGAAATCCCGTGCCGGCTCGGACACGGTGACCAGCTCAAGCACGCTGGGGCCAGCGGAAGGCATCATATAGCACCATTATGACGGCGGAATGACGGGCGGATATCCAATTGATGACATTCACAACAACATTACTTCGTTGCCGTCCGGCGCGGCTGACCGCCCCGCTGCTGGCCTGCGCGCTGGCCAGCCTGCTGGCCGCCTGCGCGCCGGCCGGCTTGCAAGCAACGCGCCCGGCCAGCACCGCCCCGACCGTAGCCGCACCGGCAGCGGACTGGCGCGCGCCCTACTTGCAATGGCAGGCGGCCGGCCAGACCGTGCTGCGCATCGACGCGCAGCACTCGCTGATCACCGTGCTGGTGCGGCGCGGGGGGCCGCTGGCCCGCTTCGGCCACGACCACGTGGTGGCCATCCGCCAGTTCGACGGCTACGTGGCCCCCGGCCACAACGGCGCCGACTTCCAGTTCCGGCTCGACCAGATGACGGTGGATGAAGCCGACTTGCGCACACAAGCGGGCCTGGCGCCGCAGCCGACGGCCGACGCCATCGCCGGCACCCGCCACAACATGCTGGCCCGCGTGCTGGACGCCGAGCATTTCCCATTGGTACATGTGCACGCGGCGCACGGCGACAATGATCAGCTACAAGTCAACATCACCCTGCATGGCGTCACGCGCGCACTGCCGGTGCAGGCACAGCGCGAAACGGACGCCGACGGTCTGCGCGTGCGCGGCAAACTCAAACTCAAGCAAACTGATTTCGGCCTGGTTCCATTCTCCGTGATGGGCGGCGCCATGGCCGTGCAGGACGAACTGGAACTGCGCTTCGACTTGCGCGCCCGCTGAGTGTGTGCGCAATGGCTGCGATGGCCGCCATGGTGTCACGTCCCCACTGGCAAAAAAAAAGCCCGCTCCCTTCATCCAAAGGGGGCGGGCGAAAGTTTTCAAATCGGGAGAGACTTGAAAGAGCAAGGCCATTGTGGCAGTGCAGCATGACGTCTTGATGACATCACGTGGTTTTTACGACAAGTCCCCCGTGCGCTCAGCGCGCCACGATCAGGCGTACGCCGAGGCCGACGAAAATGGTGCCGGCCACCCGGTCCAGCCACAACCCGGCGCGCGGCCGGCGATTGAGCCACGCACCGACGGCGCCCGAAAAATAGCCCAACAGACCAAACAGCAGACAGGCCTGGGCCGTAAAAATCAGCCCCAATTGCGCCGTCTGCCAGCTGGCCCCGCCCCGCTCGGCCACGACGAATTGCGGCAGGAACGACAGGAAGAACAGCACCACCTTGGGATTGATGCTGTTGGCAAACAAACCCTTGGCGAACAGCTTGCCCAGCGATTCATCGGGCAAGGCGCTGCCATCCACCCGGGCGCCGCCGCGGCTGCGCAAGGCGCCTATGCCCAGCCACACCAGATACAGGCCACCGGCCAGCTTGAGCCCGCCAAACGCCAGCGGCGACGCCTTGATCAGCGCGCTCACGCCCAGCGCGGCCAGCACCGTGTGGCTCAGGCAGCCCAGGGCGCAGCCCAGGCCAAACGCCATGCCCTGGCGGCGTCCGCGCGACATGCCCACACCGAGCACCATCAAGTTATCGGGCCCCGGCGACACGGTGATCAGCAGCGCGGCCGCGAGAAAGGCAAAGAATTGTTCTGGAGCTATCAACACGCGCACCTCGGCAAAAAGATGAAAAGCGCCATGATACCTTCCGGCCATCAATTCCCGTCCAAAAAAACCGCACACCGCAGCATACGAGCGCTGGTCGAATCGACAATGGCTCGTTTAGAATGGGACACCGTATGCTTGCCAAACTACAAACACCGCGCCACCGCGCCCGACGCGCGCAAGGATAGCCATGAGCGACACCCCGTTTATTGTTCCCATGCTCAAGCAGCTGGCCAAACCCGATGGAACCGCCACCCTGGCCGACCTGGCGCCGGCCGACACGCCCGTGGTGCGGCCGCTGGCGGCCGACGTGGTGGTCATGTATGCGATCGACCGTCCCAACCGCCTCGAATACATCACCAACAAGATGTTCGACGCCATGGGCATGGACCTGGAGGCGCTGCACCAGCTCGCCGTGCGCAACCTGCCGCGCTGCCTGGAGCGTATCCAGCTGCACGATTGCGGCGACGGCGTGATCGGCATCTCCGCCGGCGGCACCTTCGAGGCCACCTTGCTGTTGCTGGACGACCTGTGGCCGCGCCTGGCGCCCCACCTGCCCGGCCAGCCGCTGGCGGCCATTCCGTCGCGCGACCTGATCTTCACCATCGGATCGGCGCAACCGCGCGCATTCGAGCTGATCGCGGCCCGGGCCCGCACCCCGCTGGCCGACCGCCACCACGAACTGTCCACATCCGTCTTCATCCGCCAGGATCAGGGCTGGAGTGCGTACAACAACTGACGGCCCCCGCCCTGCCCACCGCTGTCGATCCCAAGGAGAACCCGTATGTCCAACCGTACGCTAAAGCTTGACGACACGCTGTACCAATACGTGCTCGACCACTCCATCCGCGAGCATCCGGCCCAGAGCGCATTGCGGCAAGCCACCGCCAGCCACCCGCTGGCCGGGATGCAGATTTCGCCCGAGCAAGGGCAATTCATGGCCCTGCTCATCAAGCTGATGGGCGCCCGGCGCACCCTGGAAATTGGCGTTTTCACGGGTTACAGCGCGCTGTCGGTGGCGCTGGCCCTGCCTGATGACGGCCATGTACTGGCCTGCGACGTGAACGGGGAATATCCGCGCATCGGCCAGCCCTACTGGGAACAGGCCGGCGTGGCGCACAAGATCGAACTGTGCCTGGGCCCGGCGCTGGCCACGCTCGACCAGCGGCTCGCCGCCGGCGAAACGGGACTATACGATTTTGCCTTCATCGACGCCGATAAGGTCAGCTACGACGGCTATTATGAGCGTTGCCTGCGCCTGGCGCGCAGCGGCGGCCTGATCGCGATCGACAACACGCTGTGGAGCGGCCAGGTCGCCGCGCCCGCCACCACGCCCGACACCGCTTCCTTACAGGCGCTCAACGTCAAACTGCACGCGGACGAGCGCATCGACCTGTCCCTGCTGCCGCTGAGCGACGGCCTGACGCTGGCCCGCAAGCGCTGACGGGACCGATACTGCCGAAAAGCAACAAACGCCGCGACGCCCATTCCACGCCCTGCCCGGCCCCGGTGTACGATGGTGGCGTGCCGCGACGCGGAATGAAAAAGGATGGACAGATGGGCCGCGAAAACCGCGCCTGGGTACGCATGCCATCGGGCAAGCGCCTTGATTTGCTGGACCCCACGCCCCTGGACTGGGACGATACCGACCTCGCGCTGGGCCTGGCCCGCACCTATCGCTGGGGCGGCCATTCGCGCTGGGATCTGCCGCTGTCGGTGGCCCAGCACTCGATCACGGTAATGCTGCTGCGGCGGGCCATGTCGCCCACGCCGCTGGCGCCGGAAATCGAACTGCGCGAACTGATCCACGACGGCGACGAAGGCTTGATCGGTTTCGATTGCCTGAGCCCGCTCAAACCCTTCCTGGGCGAGCGCTTCCAGCAACTGAGCCAGCGGCTGCAGGATGCCGTATTCCAGCGCTATGGGCTGCAAAGGTGGTCGGCCCAGGAATTCATCGCGCACAAACGGGCCGACCGGGTAGCGGCGGCCAGCGAGGCCGTGCATGTGGTGGGCTGGTCGGAGGAGGAAGTCCGGCGCACGCTCAGGATCACCGAGCGGCCGCTGGCGGACGATCCCCTGCTGGCCCGGTATGGCGGCGTGGCCTGGGAACCCTGGCCACCGCTGCTGGCCCAGCAGCGTTTCCTGGAAGAACTGCAACGACTGCTGGCCGCTTGCGGGTGACGGGAATACCACAGGACGCACCTGAATTCTCAACTTTGGCGGCTAAGCGGGTGTTTACCAAGCGTTTTTCGCAGATATCCACATCAACTGTGGATAACGTTGTGGGTAACCGCCACTTGACAGCCCGCAAGGCCAGTATTGGCGCGGGTTTCAATAAAATGCCCATTCCGCAGGCAGAAAAAATAACCAATAAAATCAAATGCTTATGCATTGTTAAATTGAGGCTCACGGGCAGTTTTCAAGCCCCTCGAAAATATTTTTAATGCCGCTCGGAAAACTTTCGCGCCGTGGCCGGGAATCCTTTGACAAAACGCCGGGGCAGGAATAGTGTCACTCTAACTGCCGCAATGCACAGGCGTTGCAGTACACTACGCGCCCCTCCTAGACTTGCCGTGAGAAATTGCATGGACGTGAATAACGACGACTCGACGAACTGGATGATCGAGGATGAGGTGGCGCCGGCCAAACCGGCCGCCACCCAGGCGCCGTCGCCGTGGCGCGTACTGATCGTGGACGACGACGTCGATGTGCATGTGGTCACCAAATTTTCGCTCAGCAACGCCTGCTTCATGGGCCGGCGGATCAGCTTCCTGCATGCCTACAGCGGCGAGGAAGCACTGAGCACCCTGCGCGCCAATCCGGACGTGGCGCTGGTGCTGCTCGACGTCATCATGGAAACGAGCGACGCCGGCCTGCGCGTGGCGCGCCAGATCCGCGACGCGCTGGGCAACCACCTGGTGCGCATCGTGCTGCGCACGGGCCAGCCGGGCCAGGCACTCGAACACAGCATCATCCTCGATTACGACATCAACGATTTCTGGTGCAAGACCGACCTCACCACGCGCAAACTGTTTACCACCGTGATCTCGTCACTGCGCGCCTACGCGGGGCTGGAAGCGGCCGAACAACGCAACCGCGCGCTGCAGTCGGAACTGAGCCAGGCGCGCCGCCTGCTGGCCGCCGTGGACCAGCATGCGCTGATCATGACCGTCAACGCGGCCGGCAAGATCGCCGACGTCAACGACAAACTGTGCGCCGTGCTGCACTTCGCGCCGGAACAATTGCTGGGCCAGTCGCCGCGCATCCTGCATGCCGCCCCCTTCCCCGAGGACCAGCTGGCCGACGCGCTGCAAGCGCTCAAGGATGGCGAAGCCTGGAGCGACGTGGTGACGGCCTACACCAGCGAAGGCCAGCCATTGCGCCTGCGCACCACCATCATGCCGGCCCTCGACGCCGCAGGCCAGGCGGAAGCCTACGTGGCCGTCGCCAGCCTGATCTGAGGAAGCCGCCTGGGCAGCAAACACTGTTCAGGCATACAGTAGTGAACTGCTTTCATTTTCGTTCAATTTTGCCTGTACTTGCCCGCATCTTGCCGGCATTGTGACAGCGCCCCATGCTAAGTCGCGGATTGTTAAGCACTTTTTCGGATATCCACAATGACTGTGGATATCTTTGTGGACAAGCCCCTCTTGACAACCCAAAAAGCCTGTACTGACGGGCCTTTTAACAAACTGCCTATCCAGAAGGCAAAAAATTACATCCATAAAATCAATGACTTAGAATATCACCGATTGTCACCATGAAAGTTACCGCAAAAAATCTTTCGGGGTCGTTTTGTGTATAACTGAAAGCGTGTGCGGTGGCTGGCAACGGCCAGCGATGCGGGAAGGGAAGCAGCGCGTCCAGCCCGGCGGAAAGTTCGGTTGCCGGGCTGGAATTTATGCGGGATAGAAAATCAATGAGGCGATTTTCGGCGCTGTTCGGGATGCAATAGCACCCGTTCGATGATGTGGGGCTGGATATTGTTGGACTTCAGGTACTCGATCGCGCACATGGTGTTGAAACTGGCTTGCACCAGGATGCCGCGGTCGACCACCGCGCGGCAATGCTCGTCGGTTCTGGCTTGATACAGGTCAGCAGGCATGGGTGGTTCTGTGGGTTGCATGCTTAGAACGTTCATCGCAATCCTCTACGCATTTGTTGGAAGGCGGCCAGCTCCTCATCTGGCCGGGCGCCTGGCCGGCTGCCTGAGACGAGTATTGGTCATGGCGCGCCAAAGTCAATGTCAGCTTCCCATCGTCATCAAATAAAATGTTTTTCCCACACCACGCGCCGGCCGGGCCGTTTTGTGCTAAATCAAACGGACGCTTCGCGCCAGCGGCCTGCCGTATTTTGCTTGTGCCACACGGCAAGCTAACAGCCATGCCATAATGGCGCCATGAGCGCTCCACCTGTGCCGGAACGGCCACGCCCCACTTCCCTGACCGATCTGTTTGTGTCGTTTACCGTGCTGGCCCTGCAAGGCTTTGGCGGCGTGCTGGCCGTCGTGCAGCGCGAACTGGTCGAACGCAAGCGCTGGCTGAGCCAGGAAGAATTCATCGAAGAATGGGCCGTCGCCCAGATCATGCCCGGCCCCAATGTGGTCAACCTGTCCATGATGATAGGCGGGCGCTATTTTGGCTTGCCCGGCGCCATGGCGGCGCTGGCCGGGATGCTGACGGTGCCGCTGCTGCTGGTCCTGCTGCTGGCCCTGCTCCACTCCCATTTCGCCAACCACCCGGGCGTGGCCGGCGCCCTGCGCGGGATGGCCGCCGTGTCGGCCGGACTGATCGCCGCTACCGGCCTGAAACTGACGTCGGCGCTGCGGCGCCACCCACTGCCGCTGCTATGGTCGCTGCCTATCGCCGCGCTGGGCGTGGTATGCGTGGTGCTGCTGCACTGGCCGCTGATCTATACGCTGGCCCTGCTGGGCGGCCTGGGCTGCTGGCTCACCTACCGGAACCTGCGGCCATGAACGCGCCCCTGCACCTGACGCTGGACTGGGCCGACTGGCTCAACCTGTTCGGCCACTACCTGATGCTGTCGCTGATGTCGATCGGCGGCGCCATTTCCACCACGGCGGAAATGCACCGCTTCCTGGTGGAGGAACACCACTGGCTGACCCAATCGCAATTCAATGACTCGATCGCCATCGCCCAGGCGGCGCCGGGGCCGAACGTGCTGTTCGTGGCCTTGATGGGATGGAATGTCGGCATGAACGCCGGCAGCTACCTGGCCGCCCTGGCCGGCGTGGCGATCACGATGACGGGCATCATGGTGCCCAGCACCACCATCACCTACCTGGCGGCGCGCTGGGGCCACCAGAACCGCGAATTACTGGGCGTGCGCGCCTTCAAGCAAGGCATGGCGCCGGTCGTGGTGGGGTTGATGGTGTCGGTGGGCATCATCCTGGGCAGCGCCCACGGGGATATCGCACTGGACTGGTCGCTGTGGCTGCTGTCTGTGGTGGCCGGATTACTGATCTGGCGCACCAAGATCCACTTGCTGTGGCTGCTTGCGGCGGGTGCCGTGCTGGGCTGGTTCCAGCTGGTGTAAGGCCACAAATGACAAGGGCGCCTCGCGGGCGCCCTCGATCCTGCAGTCCTGGCCGCTTATTCCTTGACGGCTTCGACGGCAAACGTCAGCGTCACATCATCACCGACGTAAGGCGCATATTTGCCGGCGTTGAACTCGGTACGCTTGATCTTGGCGACGGCATTGGCGCCGCACGCTTCCTTCTTCATCATCGGGTGCGGCATGCACATGAACGACGTCACCGTCAGCGTGACGGGCTTGGTCACGCCCTTGATGGTCAGGTTGCCGTCGACGGAAGCCAGCTTGTCGCCGTCAAAATTGAACTTGGTGGACTTGTAGGTGATGACGGGGTACTTGGCCGTATCCAGGAAATCTTCGCCCTGCAGGTGGCCGTTGAAGGTCGGATAGCCGGTGTTGACGGACTTGGCGTCGATGGTCACGTCCACCGAACCCGTCTTGGCCGCGCGGTCCAGCACAATCTTGCCCGTGGTGCTGTCAAAACGGCTAGCCTGCGTCGAATAGCCGAAGTGGCTGTATTCGAAACGCGAGAAGGTGTGGGTGCCGTCCATGACGAAGGTTTCCGGGGTGGCCGAGGCGGCCATGGAGAAACCGGCGGCGAACAACAGGGCGACTAACTTTTTCATCTAAAACTCCAGGTTGGGCAAGCGATGGGGGAGCGGCCGTGGCGGCACAACTCATCTGTGACAGAGATTATGCGGTGCCGGAGATTCGATGTAAAACTCAAAATATCCCCGGTTAGTATCGAAAAAATCGATTATCCTGCCGCCACAGCCTGCGCAGCACGGTCGCGGTCGGGCTGGCGTAAAATACCGTTCCAACGAACAAGAAGTACGCCATGCATATCCTGCTCACCTTGCTGCTGGCCGGCCTGACCATGGTCGGACCACTGGCGATCGACACCTATCTTCCGTCTTTCCCTGCCATTACGCGCGATTTCGACACGACGCCGCTTGCCATCCAGCAAACGCTGAGTCTGTTCATGTTTTGCTTTGCGGCCATGATGCTGTTTTACGGCACCCTGTCGGACTCGTTCGGCCGCCGTCCCGTGATCCTGGCCTCGCTGCTGCTGTATATCGCCGCCTCCATCGGCGGCGCGCTGGCGCCCACGCTGGGCGTGCTGCTGGTGTGCCGTGCATTGCAGGGCCTGGCGGCGGGCGCCGGCTCGGTCGTGGGCCGGGCCATCGTACAAGACCGCTTCGAGGGCGCCGAGGCGCAAAAAATCCTGTCGCATGTGATGATGGTGTTCGGGCTGGCGCCCGCCATCGCACCCGTGCTGGGCGGCTGGATGCAGGTGAGCCTGGGCTGGCGCGCCATCTTCTGGTTCCTGGCCGGCTTTGGCGCACTGATGTTCGTGGCCGTGCAGCGGGCGCTGCCGGAAAGCTTGCCGGTACAGTCGCGCCACCCCTTCCATCTGGGCGCGATCGCGGCCAACTACTGGAAAGTGCTGTGCCACCGCCAGTTCCTGCTGCTATCGGTCGCCATCGGCCTCAGTTTCGGCGGCTTCGCGCTGTACATCGGCTCGGCCGCCTATTTCGTCATCGACATCCTGCATTTGCCGGAGACGGCTTTCGCCTGGCTGTTCGTTCCGCTCATCAGCGGCATGGTGGTCGGTTCGGCGCTGGCCGCCAAATTCGCGCACCGCTACGCGCCGCGCACGCTGGTCTGGCTCGGCTACGGGCTGATGGCCTTGTCGGCGGCGGCCAATGTGGGCTACAACTATTGCTACGCGGCCGCCGTGCCCTGGGCCGTGCTGCCGCTGTTCGTCTATTCGTTCGCGCTGGCGCTGGCCATGCCGCCCTTGACCATGATGGCGCTCAACCATTTTCCGGACAACCGCGGCCTGGCCTCGTCCATGCAATCGTTCATCCAGATGCTGCTGTTCGCCCTGGTGTCCGGACTGGTGGCGCCGCTGCTGTTCGACAGCGCGTTCAAGCTCGCCTGCGGCGTGCTGACCGGACTGGTGGCCAGCCTGGCAGCGTGGATGCTGGGCCGGCCGGCCCAGCCTGCACATTGACGGCGCTCAGGGCCACGGCGTCGGCGTCACGTCCTCGTACTGCGGTCCGCCTTCGGATGGCTCCGGCACATGGCGGCCCGGCACCGGATGGCGCGCGTCGGCCAGGGCCAGGATTTCCTTGCGCGCTTCCACGAAATCGGCGCTCGACAAGGGATGCTGGGTGTCGGGCCAGTTGTCGATGGCCCATTGCTGCAACGCCTCGAAGCGGCGCCACAATTCACCGACAAACTGCCGGCGCTGATCACTGTTGTCCATCATTCCTCCGCTTGTGATAACGGTTCAATCTGTGGCAAGCTGCCTGCCATACCGGCGCGCGCACAGGCCGGATGGCGATGCGACCATCATAACGTAATCATGCGCGCGGTCGTACCCGCAATCATGCGCGCCATCATGCGCGGCGACAGCAGCGCTGGGTGTAGTTCCCTTGTGGGCCGGCCAGCAAGTAGAATAGCAATTTGCAAGGGCCGACCTCGTCCGCCCTGCCACCACGGAAACAACGATGCGACTGACTTCCTTCACCGATTACACGCTGCGCACGCTGCTCTACCTGAGCGCCCATCGGGATCGCCTGGTCACCATCCAGGACATCGCCGACGTGCATGCGATTTCCAAGAACCACCTGATGAAGGTGGTGTACCAGCTGGGCCAGTCCGGCCTGGTGGAAACGGTGCGCGGGCGCAACGGCGGGCTGCGGCTGGGCCGCGAGCCCAAGGACATCAACATCGGCCAGCTGATCCGGGACACGGAAACGGATTTCTACATGGCCGAATGTTTCGACCGGGACCACAACACCTGCCCGCTGACCGGCGATTGCCGCCTCAAGTCCGCCCTGGGCCAGGCCACCCGCGCCTACCTCGATGTGCTCGACCGCCTGACCTTGCAGGACATGCTGCCCGGCGCCGCGCCGCCGGCCGAAGGCGTTCCCGTCATCCTGCAACGCCGCCCCTGATCGCGTACGCTCGTGGGGCGCGGCCCGCCGCCGCCGGTTTCACGAGGCCGGCACGCCGACTGCCGCCCGCAGCCGCACGGTTCACGAGGCTGGGACAGCGGCGGCAGCCCGCCGGTCCGGCCCGGCCATGCGGGGCGCGGGCGCCAATCCTTCCAGCACCGCCTTCAGGCGCCGCAGCGCTTCGGCCGATTCGGCCGTCACCTGGCGCCGCACCCGCAACTGGTCGGCCAGCAGGAACAGCAGGTTGGGCCGCGCATAATCGAATTCACGCTCGAACAGCGTGCCGCCGTCGACCGCCGTAAGCCGGTAGCTGACCTTGCCGCTGCCGCCATCCTCGATCTTGCCCGCGATGGCCCAGCGCTCGGGCACCTGCCGCTGCACCACCGTCCAGCGCACCCGCCCCTGGTAACCGGCCACGATGAAGTCCTCATCCACCACCTCGCCCACCCGCAAGGAATGATCGGTCGCCCCGGCCACGGCCAGCGACGACGGATGCCAGCGCGGCCAGTTGCCCGGCGTGGTCACGTAGTCGAACACGGCGCCGGGGCTGCGGGCGATCGCGACGCTGGTGCGCACGGAGGCAGGCGGCAGCGGCAACGGCGCCAGCAGCACGGCGCCCACCGCGACCAGCAGGACCACACCGAACATGGGAACGCGGCTCATTTTGCCTCCTCTGCACCGGATGGCGCCGGCGTGCGCGACGGCCGCCGGCAGCACCGGCAGCGTCGCTGGTATTATAGCCATGCTTATATCCTCGCTGATCGCCAGGCTTATGGCCACGCTGATAGCCACGCTGTTTGCCACGTTTATCGTCACCATGTACCGACCGCCCATCGCGCCTTCGCTCCCCATCCACCGCGCCAACCACCCACGCCTGGCGGCGCTTGTCCTGCCGGAAGCGGCGCCATGAGCAGCTATCTGGCAGCGACCGTGCATGAACGCCTGCGTGGCGTGTTCGACCCGGACAGTTTCGAAGCATTCGATACGCCGGGAACGCCCACGACCAGCCCGCACCTGGCCCGCTTCAACCTCCCGGCCGCAGCCGGTGACGGCGTGGCCATCGGCCGCGCGACGCTGAACGGGGAGACCGTCTACACGGCCGCCCAGGATGGAAACTTCCTGGGCGGCGCCGTGGGCGAGGTACATGGCGCCCGGCTGACCGGTCTGCTGCGCCGCGCAGCCCGCGACCGGGTGGCGGCCGTGGTGCTGCTGATCGAGTCGGGTGGCGTGCGCCTGCAGGAAGCGAACGCCGGGCTGATCGCCGTGTCCGAAGTGATGCGCGCCCTGCTCGACGCGCGCGCCGCCGGCGTGCCCGTGGTGGCGCTGGTCGGTGGCGCCAACGGCGCCTTCGGCGGCATGGGCATCATCGCCTGCTGCGCCAACGTGGTGGTGATGTCGGCCGAGGCGCGGCTGGCCATGTCGGGACCGGAGGTGATCGCCAGCAGCAACGGACGCGCGGAATTCGACCCGCGCGACCGCGACCTGGTGTGGCGCACCACGGGCGGCAAACACCGCTATCTGCTCGGCGACTGCCAGGTGCTGGTGGCCGACGATCTGGCCGCATTCCGCCTGGCGGCGCTGGAGGCGCTGGCCATCTGCACCGGCGCGCCCGTAGCGCTCACGCTCGACGCGCTGGAACACGAGCAGCAGTTGCTGGCCAGCCGGATCGAACGCTTTGGCACACTGCGCGACCCGCTCGACATCTGGCAGGCGCTCGGCATACCGGACGCGCACCACCTGCCGTCGCTGGCCGCGCCCGCCTTCGTCGACGCCACTGTGCCATACCGGCTGGGAACGCCATGATGACGTGGACCGCACTGGCTGCGACCCTGTTCCCGCAAGGGCACGCGATCACGGAACATGACGATTTCCTGAGCGGTACGGCGCAAGTGGATGGCCGGACGGTGGCCGTGGTCGGCACCGCGCACCACGCGGCGATCGGGGTCGAGCTCGCGCTGGCGCAAGCGCAAGCCGTGCTGCGCACGGTACGCGAGGCGCCGGGCCGCCCCATTGTGCTGCTGGTGGACACCATGGGCCAGCGCCTGCGCCATCGCGACGAAATGCTGGGCATCCAGCGCTACATGGCGCATCTGGGAAAATGCCTGGAACTGGCGCGCCAGCGCGGCCATCGCATCATCGCGCTGGTGTATGACCAGGCGCTGTCGGGCGGTTTTGTCAGCAGTGGCCTGATGGCCGATGCCTGCTATGCCCTGCCCGACGCTACCATCCGCGTGATGGGCCTGTCCGCCATGGCGCGCATTGCCAAAGTGCCGGAAGCGACGTTGGCGGAACTGGCGCTCAGCAATCCCGTATTTGCGCCGGGGCCGGAAAACTACCTGCGCATGGGTGGCCTGAAGGCAATCTGGCATGGCGACCCGGCCATGGCGCTGGGGGAGGCACTGGCCAATGAACTGGCCAATGAACTGGCCAATGAACTGACGACGGAACTCGCCACGGAGTTAGCCACGAAGTTAGCCACTGCACCGACAGCGGCGCCGGCTACCGATGAGCGCGCCGCGCTCGGCCTGGCGCGTGGCGGCAGACTGTACGCTTATCCGGTCATGGCGGCTGTGGTGGGCGACGATTGCACCGGACCGGCCTGAACATTTACTGACCCGCCCTCGATCGCGGCGTCGGCGGTCCCCGTGGCCGCGCTCGTGTTAGCGGCGTTGATGCTGGGTCGCCCAGCTCACGATGTTGGCCGCGTCCATTGCGCCGGGCTGGCGCGCCACCTCCCGCCCTTGTTGAAACAGCGCCAGCGTGGGGATGCTGCGGATCGCATAGCGCGCCGCCAGTTCCTGCGCCTCCTCCGTGTTGAGCTTGACGACGCGAAAAGCCGGTTCCAGCCGCTGCGTCGCCTGCGCGAAGTGCGGCGCCATGGACCGGCACGGCCCGCACCACGGCGCCCAGAAATCGACCAGCACGGGTATGTCGCTGCGCTCGATATGCTTGAGGAAACGGGCCGCTGGGAGCTCCAGCGGCTGGCCGCTGAACAGGGCCGCCTGACACTTGCCGCACACGGGCTGCTGGCGCAGGCGCGCGGCCGGCACGCGGTTGACGGCGTCGCAATGCGGACAAACGATGTGCAGGGATGGGCTCGATTCAGCAGTCATGGCAAGTGCCTTGTGAATTGACAGGGAATAGCTGCAAGCGTAGCAGAAATCGGCGTGCGCCGCCGCCAGCGGCTATGAAGCAAACGCAAGTATCGGTATGATCGCTATGATATGGCGGCAATGGGGCAGCAATAGGCGGCGATGAGGCGGCAATGAATAAGCGGCCCGTGCCCGGCATCCAGCAGCCACGGCCTGTCCCCTTGAGCGGAGAACGCGATGGAATTCATCAACACGGAACGACTGCGGATCGGCTACCGCGAGCATGGCATGCCGGACGGCGAGCCCCTGATGCTGCTGCACGGCTGGCCCGACGATATCCACACCTGGGACCCGTTGATTCCTGCGCTGGCCAGCGTCGGCTATCGCATCGTGGTGCCCTTCCTGCGCGGCACCGGCGAGACCCGCTTCCTCGATCCGCACACGCCCCGCAGCGGTCAGCTCAGCGCGCTGGCCCAGGATGCATTGGACCTGGCCGACGCCCTGCGCCTGCCGCCGTTCACCATCATCGGCCACGACTGGGGCGCGCGCGCCGCCTACAACGCGGCCCTGCTGGCGCCGCAACGGGTGAAGCGCTGCATCGCGCTGTCCGTGGGCTGGGGCACCAACGACGCCAGCCAGGCGCTGAGCCTGGAGCAGGCGCGCAACTACTGGTATCACTGGTACATGGCCACGGAACGGGGCGCGGACGCCGTGCGCAAGGAGCGGCGCGAACTGGCCTGCCTGCTGTGGCAGACGTGGGCGCCGGACTGGCAATTCACCCAGGCCGAATTCCGCAGCACGGCGCACTCATTCGACAACCCGGACTGGCCCGCCGTGACCGTGCATTCCTACCGTCACCGCTGGGGCTTCGCGGCCGGCGATCCCTACTACGCGCCACAGGAAGCGGCGCTGCGCAACAGCAGCGTCATCACCGTGCCCACGCTGCTGCTCCATGGCGAACAGGATGGCGCCAACGGCATCGCCACCTCGGCGCACAAGGAACACCTGTTTTCCGCACCGTACCAGCGCATCGTGCTGGCCGGCGCCGGTCACTTCCCCCAGCGCGAACAACCGGAGACAGTGGCACGCCACATCATGGACTGGCTGCGCGAGACGCCCTGAGCCGCCTCATGGGGCGGCCGCGTGCTGCCGCGCACAGCCAGGCCAGGCCCGTGCCATCCGGGCCACGGGCCTGACCAAAGGGCCGGGAACTTAGGTTTCCTTGCGTGCGCCCGGTTTGCCGGCGGTGGTGGACGGTGCGCCCTGATGCATGCCAGGCGTGGACGTGCCGCCCTGATGCATGCCGGCGCCCGTCGTGCCGCCGCCCTGCATGCCCGCTTGCGACTCGCGCCCTTCCATGCCATCGCCATGGGCGCTCTGCAGCGTGGACGAGCCGCGCATTTCATTGCCGCGCGCAGCCTGGCGCATGCCCTGGTCGGCCAGCCGTTCGAACGGATCGGTGAACTTGCGCATCGCGTCCTGCTGGTTGCGCATGGTCTTCTCCGTTTCCTCGGTGGCCACCCGGGCCACCTCGTCGGCCAGGGCCTTGGCCGTGCGGCTGGTTTCCGCCACGTGTTCCTCGGCCACCTTGGCCAGGTCCACGTGGGTGTCGGCGGCGATGCGCGACACATGCTGCTGGTAGGCGCGCAGCTTCTCGGCGGCCGGCTGGGCGTGGGCGGCCGCGGCGGCCAGCACTTCGGCTGGACGATTGGCCGTCAACATCTGCTGGCCTGCGACGCTGCCTTCCTCAAGCATGGTCTGGGCCAGTTGCAGGTTCAGGTCGCTGTATTGCTGCATGGTGCGGAACAGGGATTTGGAAAAGTCGTTGAAGTACGACAGTTGTGCCTCCAGGTGCGTTTTGGCGGCGGGGGTGACGGTTTGCTGAAATGGATACATGAATGCCTCGAATGGTGTCAGTGCTGCGTGGGTTGGAATGGCGGAATGCCCCGTTGCGGCGGGGTAATCGCAGTCGAACGCGCGGTCGAACAGACTTGCAGTTCGCGTTTGGAGCGCGAGTCACAAGGCTACGTTAGCAGCACCATCGAAGCATGATCTGGATCAAACGTGCGGGCCTTTGGACGCCGCCCATGGGCGCCCGCCCGGCACAGGATTCACAGTGGCAAGCACAATTGCAGCGCACCGTCTGGCGCCGCGTCCGGCACCGCTGCTGGTGACGCCGACGGCACCGCCGGCACTGTCGCGAGGGCTGGTTCGATCGCGGCCCTGGCGTGCGCCGATGGCCTTGCCGGCGCCAGCGTCGCCGGTTCCCACGCGAAGCAATCGGGGCCCAACGCCAGCGCGCGGGCCAGCCCGACGGCCTGCTCGGGCGACAGGTCCGGGTCCAGCCAGCTGGCCGCGTCGGCCGCCTCCAGCACCAGCGGGCTGCGGTCGTGCACGTCGACCATGCCGCCTTGCGAATCCGTGGTCAGCAGCACAAAGCCGCCCTCGGCCGGATGCTCGCGCGCAGGCGCGAAGCAGGCCAGCGCCAGCATGTACAGCGGCGCACGGTCCTTGCGGTGGATGTGCCAGGCCTGGCGCTTGCCCTTCTCGCCCGTCCATTCATACCAGCCGTGGGCTGGCACCACGGCGCGCCCCGACTGCAGCAGCCGGCGCCAGTAATTGCCGTGGACTTTCTCCAGCCGCGCCTGGTAGGCGACGGGCAGCTTGCCCACCGCCCAGGACGGGCGGTAGCCCCAGTACACATCCTCGGCCACGGGCGCGCCGCCGTGCTGGTGGAACAGCAGCCGCGCCGTGCCGGGCGTGGCGTTGACGGTCGGGTCGGCCTGGCCCCGGTAAGCCGCGTCAGCCCAGCCAAAGGCGGCCACATAACGCCGCGCAATATCGTTCTGATCGAATCGTCCGCACATGGTGGGCCGCCGTATAGTCGATGACGCAACTATTCTAGCGCCGAACGGGCGCTGGTGTACTCAGCGGTTCGGCGCGTCGTCCGGCACGAACCACAGCTCGCGCCGGCCCAGCGGCGTCTCGGGCGGCAGCAGCGGATTGGGCAGCTCGATCACGCGCCGGCCCGCCAGCGCGGCACGCCGGATCAGCGCCCCGTAATGCTGGTAGAACAGGCGGTCGAAGGAACCGTCTGCCAGTGCCGCCTCCACCCCTTGCCGCACGGCCTCGGCCAGGCCGGTGTTACCGCGCCGGACAAAAAAATAATCGGCCGCCGGGTAGTGCAGCGCCAGCGCCGGCTCCACCGCCAGACCCGGGTGGCGCGCGGCGTCGGCCCATACTTCGTTGACGGAGCGGGGCATCCAGTCCACCTGCCCCACGCCTAGCATGTTGAACAGTTCGCGGTAGCTCGCGGCCGTGACCACGGTCAGGCCGCTGTTGCGCAGGATCGCCGTGTCGGGCCAGTCGGCGCCCTGGGCCGCGCTGAACGCACGCAATCCGGCCAGGTCGCGCACCTTGCGCAGCCGCTCCTGCTCGCCAGTGCGCAACAGGCCGATGCGCCAGCCGACCAGCCCCTTGGTGAGCGGGATGCGCACCGGCAGCAGGCGCTGCTCGCGCTCGGCCGACGTGACGGTCGCAAGGATATCGACGCGGCCACTGCCCTGCTCCAGTTCCAGCATGGCGCGGTTCTGTTGCATGGGCAATGGACTCAGGGACACCTGATACTGGCCGCCCGCCTTCTCCAGGGCCAGCCGCAGCAGGGCCACGGCGTAATCGCCTTCGGGCTCGTCCAGCGTTTCGACGCGGGGAAAAATGACCGTGGTGGCGCCCCAGGCGCAGCCGCAAGCCCACAACGCCCACGCGCCCAGCCAGCGGCGCAAGGCGCGCTTCGACGACACAAGGGAAGGCAGCGCAGCCATGACAGGCCCCCGCGGACAGGTTGGCCGGACCGCGCATCATGCGCTCCGGCATGACTTATGGTCGCCCACCGGCCTGCCAGTGTCAAGCAAGCCAGGAGCGCGATCTGCTCAAACTTTCAGCAAAAAATGCGCGCAGCTTGAGATTGCGGTGTACACTATGGTTTCTTGCCGAAGGGAAATAACATGAGTATCGCCGCCCTCAGCGCCGGCCTGTCCGGTCTGAACGCTAGCCAGCGCGCGCTGGACACCACCGCACACAACGTCGCCAACGCCAGCACCCAGGGCTTCCAGCCGCGCCAGGCGCAATTCCAGGAAGCCAGTCCGGCCGGCAGCGGCGTGACGTTATCGCAACAGGCGCGGGCGCAGGCTGCTGCCACGCCGGCGGCCACCTCGGGCGCCCTGAAAGGCGACAGCGGCACTGATCTGGCCAAGGAAGCCACCAACGCGCTGGTCTACAAGGCCCAGTTCGACCTGTCGGCCAAAGTCATCAAAACCACCGACCAGACGCTGGGCTCGCTCATCAATATCAAGGCCTGAATCGGGCCCCCGGCACCCGCCGGCAGCGCCTTTCGCGCACGGCAAGCTTTCATAAAAAACATTGACAGCGGCGCCCCCGCAGGGGCACACTGCGCCGGACTGGCGTGGCGCAGCCGCCGTTCCCAGGCCCGGCGCCGCACGGCGTAGCCATGCGCCCGGCCGGGCACTCCCACCTCCACCACGACCAGGGCCAGCACGCGCCCGGCACCCGCGCGCGCATGGCAGCCATGCCGGTGACACCGCCAACACGGCCATCCAGCCACGGGCCACGCCAATGAAAGGACGCCCTTGATACGCGACCAGGAAACGCTACAGCTGCTGCTCGACAGTGTGCGCCGCTTCGTGCGCGACGTGCTGCTGCCCCATGAACGGGAAGTGGCCGACACCGACCAGATCCCGCCGGCCATCGTGGCGCAGATGCGGGAACTGGGCCTGTTCGGTCTGTCGTTGCCGGAGCAGTACGGCGGCCTGGCCCTGACCATGGAGGAGGAAGTGCAGGTGGCGTTCGCGCTGGCGCACGCCTCGCCCGCCTTCCGTTCGCTGATCGGCAC
The DNA here is from genome assembly GCF_014042345.1 of Rugamonas brunnea. GTDB lineage: Bacteria > Pseudomonadota > Gammaproteobacteria > Burkholderiales > Burkholderiaceae_D > Rugamonas > Rugamonas brunnea. The sequence goes on along the minus strand of NZ_JACEZT010000007.1, from coordinate 237,266 downwards.
CAACAACGGCATCGGCGCCATGGGCATCGTGCTCGATGGCAGCGACGAACAGCGCCAGCGCTACCTGCCGCGCATGGCCAGCGGCGAACTGATAGGCTCGTTCGCCCTGACCGAACCGGAAGCCGGCTCCGACGCCGCCGCGCTGCGCACCAGCGCCGTGCGCGGCCACGACGCCGATGGCGACCATTATCTGATCAACGGCACCAAGCGCTACATCACCAACGCGCCCGAGGCCGGCCTGTTCACCGTGATGGCCCGCACCGACCCGGCCACGCCCGGCGCGGCCGGCGTGTCGGCCTTCCTGGTCGAGCGCGGCACGCCCGGCCTCGCGCTCGGCCCCATCGACCGCAAGATGGGCCAGCGCGGCGCCCACACCTGCGACGTCATCTTCCAGAACTGCCGGGTGCCGGCCGCCAACCTGATCGGCCGCGAAGGGACCGGCTTCAAGACCGCCATGAAGGTGCTCGACAAGGGCCGCCTGCACATCGCCGCCGTATGCGTGGGCGCGGCCGAACGAATGCTCGACGACGCGCTGCGCTACGCCATCGAGCGCCGCCAGTTCGGCCAGCCCATCGCCGAATTCCAGCTGGTGCAAGCCATGCTGGCCGACAGCCAGACGGAGATCTACGCCGCCCGCAGCATGGTGCTGGACGCGGCCCGGCGCCGCGACGATGGCCACAACATCGCCACCGAGGCCGCCTGCTGCAAGCTGTTCGCCTCGGAGATGTGCGGCCGCGTGGCCGACCGCGCGGTGCAGATCCTGGGCGGCGCCGGCTACATGGCCGACTACGCAGCCGAACGCTTCTACCGCGACGTGCGCCTGTTCCGCATTTTCGAAGGCACCTCGCAGGTGCAGCAGCTGGTCATCGCCCGCAACATGATCAAGGCCGCCCATGCGTGATACCGACACCACGTCCCTGCTGGACGCCCTGCCCGCACGCCTGTCCGACATCGTGCGCGCCGGCGCCGCGCGCGCGCCGCACGATCCGGCGCTGCACGATGGCCAGCGCCACTGGAGCTACGCCGAACTGGCGCGCGCGGTGGACGACACGGCCGCCCTGCTGCGCAAGCTGAAGGTGCGCGGCGGCGACCGCGTGATGGTGGTGGCGGAAAACTGCGTGGCGCAGGTGGTGCTGACCTTCGCCTGCGCGGCCGTCGATGCCTGGGTGGTGCATGTGAACGGCCGACTGTCGGCGCGCGAAGTAGACCTGATCCGCGACCACAGCGGCGCACGCCGCGTGTTCTACACGGCATCCTGTTCGCCGGAAGCGGCGGCCCACGGCCGGCGCCACCGCGCGCGCGTGGCCGACACCGCGTTCGGGCAGTGGATGATCGGCGAGCTCAATGCCCGCTGCCTGCCCGAACCGGTGCAGGCCGACGGCGCCGCCCAAGCGGCCGCCCTCCTCTACACCACGGGCACCACGGGCCAGCCCAAGGGCGTGATGCTGAGCCACCGCAGCCTGCTGTTCATCGCCGCCGTCTCTAGCCGGCTGCGCGGCCTGCAGCCGGGCGACCGGGCCTGGGGCGTGCTGCCCATCTCGCATGTGTACGGCCTCGCGTCGGTCATGCTGGGCACCCTGCACGCGGGCGCCTGCCTGTACCTGTGCCCACGCTTCCAGCCCGCGCTGCTGCTGCAGGCGCTCGAACGCGACCGCCTCACCATCCTGCAGGGCGTGCCCGGCATGTACGCGCGCCTGCTCGAAACCCTGGCCACGCCGGGCCAGCGGCTGGCGACGCAACTGCGCTTCATCTACGCCGGCGGCTCGCCGCTCACGCCAAGCCTGAAGGCGGACGTGGAGCAGTTGTTCGGCCTGCCCCTGCACAACGGCTACGGCCTGACGGAATCGTCGCCCACCGTCAGCCAGACCCGCCTGGACCAGCCGCGCACCGACACTTCGGTCGGCATGGTGATCCCCGGCGTGGAGGCGCGCATCGTCGATGCCGACGGCGCGGACGTGGCGACCGGCACACCGGGCGAACTCTGGGTACGCGGCCCCAACGTGATGCTCGGCTACTACCGCGAGCCGGGCCTGAGCGCGGCCGCCATGCGCGACGGCGGCTGGCTCAATACGGGCGACATCGCCCGCCGCGAGGCCGATGGCGCGCTGTTCATCGCCGGCCGCACCAAGGAATTGATCATCCGTTCCGGCTTCAACGTCTATCCGCTGGAAGTGGAGACGGTGCTCAACGCCCATCCCGGCGTGACCCAATCGGCCGTGGTGGGACGCAACGCGGCCGACGGCAACGAGGAAGTGGTAGCCTATGTGGAACTGGACCCGCGCCGCGACGTAGCGCTGGACGAACTGCACCACCATCTGGCCGGCGCGCTGGCGCCGTACAAGCGCCCGGCCGAAATCATCGCCATGGCGGCGCTGCCGGCGGCGGCCAGCGGCAAAATCCTGAAGAACCAGCTGCGCCAGATGGCACAGGGCGCGGCGCCCCATAAAACAGAACATAACAAGCACGGGAGAGAGTGAACAAATGCGAACAACAATCAAGCGCGCCACCCTGGCCGCACTGGTGATGACCGCCTGCGCCACCGGCGCGGCGCAGGCCGAGGAATTCCTGGTCGGCGTGGAACTACCGCTGACGGGCAGCCTGGCCCGCGTGGGCAACGGCATGCAGGAGGGTGTGGCCGTGGCGGCCGAAGTGTTCAACAAGACCAACGGCAAGCACAAGATCAAGCTGACCACGGTGGACGACGAATCGGCGCCGGCCAAGGCCATCGCGGCGGTGGAAAAGCTGGCCAGCCAGGGCGTGGTGGCCATCACGGGCGGCTATGGCTCGAACAATATCGCGCCAGCGTCGGACGCGGCCAACAAGCTCAATCTGGTCTACATGACCTCGGGCGGCGTGGACGACAGTCTAGTCAACAGCGGCCGCAAGAATTTTTTCCGCATCAATAACACGGCCGGCTACGAGCGCGCCGTGCTAGGCCTGCTGAGCGACCTGGGCGCCAAGTCCGTCTCCATCATCTATTCGACCAAGGAAGCCACTTCCGACCTGAGCGCGGCCGTCACCAAGGCGCTGGGCGCGCGCGGCGTCAAGGTCAACAGCCACTCCTTCGATCCGGCCATCACCGACTTCAAGCCCATCGTCAACAAGATCAAGCTGCAGGACAAGTCCGACGTGATCCTGATGGTGGGCTACGAGAACGATTACGTGGGCATCCTGCGTGCGGCGCGCGTGCTCAAGCCCGGCGTCAAGGCCATGGTGGGCGTGTGGTCGCTGGCCACGCCCAAGATGGCGGCCGAATTCCCGGACCTGATGCCCAATGTCTACGGCACGGCCCTGCTGCCCTTCCCCGCCACGTTCGAGACGGCGGACGGCAAGGCCTTCGCCGACGGCTACCGCCAGTTGTACAAGAAGGAGCCCGACTACCTGGGCCAGTTCGGCTACGTGCAGGCCTCGCTGCTGTTCGAAGCTATCGCGCGCGCGGCCGACAAGGGCACGATCAAGAAAGGCGGTATCGCGGAGGAACTGCGCAAGACCGACCGCGACACGCTGATCGGCCGCGTGCAGTTCAACGCCAACGGCGACAACCCCAACTTCGTGCACCGCATGGGCCAGCACCAGGACAAGAAGATCGTCATCGTCTGGCCGAAGGAACATGCCACGGGCAAGCCGGTCTATCCCGGCCTGCCGTGGTAAGGCGGGCATGACGGAACTGCTGCTCCAGGCCCTGTATTCGGGCCTGCTGCAAGGCTGCTCGTATGCGCTGGTCGCGCTCGGCCTGGCGCTGGTGTTCGGCAGCACCCGGGTGATCAACCTGGCGCACGGCGAACTGGTGCTGCTGGCGGCCTATGTGGCCTACACGCTGGAATCGTGCTTCGGACTGGGGCCCGTGGCCGCCATTCCCGCCGCGCTGGCCGTCACCTGCGCGGCATCGGCCAGCGTGTACGGCGTGGTGCGGCGCATCCGTCACGACCGCGAAATCAATTCCCTCATCCTCACCTTCGGCATCGGCGTGATCCTCACCAATACCATGCTGCTGGTGTGGAAGGCCGACGTGCGCTCCACCAGTTCGACCTGGCTGCAGGACGCCGTGGTGCTGGGACCGTTCTACAGCATGCACAGTGAATTGCTGTTCGCCGGACTGGCCGTGGTGCTGCTGGCCGCCCTGTGGTGGTGGCTGGCGCGCAGCTGGCATGGCCGCGCGCTGCGCGCCGTGGCCAGCAACCGCGACGCGGCGGCGCTGATGGGCATCCGGCCAGGCCGCGTGGAACTGTTGTCCTTCCTCGTCTCCGGTGCGCTGGCGGCGTTCGCCGGCGTGGCCCTGTACTGCTATGGCGTGATCCAGCCGGCCTACGGCGGCGCGCTCACCATCAAGGCCTTCGTCATCACCGTGCTGGCCGGCGTCGGCTCGATTCCCGGCGTGCTGCTGGGCGCTGTCCTGCTGGGCGTGTGCGAAGCGCTGACCGTCACCCTGGCCAGCTCCGCGCTGCAGGAACTGGCCGGCATGGCGCTGTTCCTGCTGGTGCTGTTCGTGCTGCCCAACGGCCTGCTTGGCACGGCCCGGAGGCGCGGATGACGGCCAACCATCACGAACATCAAACCGCTCGCGCACCCCATGCACGCGCGCGCAGGGCCGGCGCGGCCGCACCGCGTGCGCTGGCGTGGGCCGCCGGGCTGGCCGCCGCCTACCTCGGCGTGCCGCTGCTGCTGGGCGCCAACCTCTACGTCATGAGCCTGGTGGTGGCGGCGCTGGTGATTGCCTGCGTTGCGCTGTCGTGGGCCTTGCTCGGCAACCTGGGCGGCATGGTCAGCTTCGGCCACAGCGCGTTCTTCGGCGTCGGCGCCTACGTCTCGGCACTGTTGACGACCAAGGCGGGATTGCCCGTGCCGCTGGGGATGGCGCTGGGCGGCGCCGGCGCCATGCTGGCCGCCGTCATCATGCTGCCCGTGCTGCGCTTGCGCGGCCCCTACTTCGCGCTGGCCATCCTCGCCTGCGCCCATATCCTGCGCATCGTGGCAACGGAATGGAGCGGCATGACGGGCGGCGCGGCCGGCATCGCCAACATCCCCGTGTTGCCCTCCGTATTCGGACTGGCGGCCGGGGACAAGACGGGCGCCTACCTGATCATGCTCTCCATCGTGCTGCTGTTCGCGTGGATATACCAGCGCGTGCGCGCCAGCCACTACGGCCTGGCCCTGCGCGCCATGCACGACAGCGAGGACGCCACCCGCGTGGTGGGCGTCAACAGTACCCTGCTCAAGGGCGCCATGCTGTTGCTGTCGGCCTTCATGGCCGGCGTGGCGGGCGCCTTCAACGCCCACTACATCAATTTCCTGGAACCGGATTACGCGTTCAACAGCGTATGGATCACGGTGCCCATCGTGGCGGCCATCTTCGGCGGCTACCGCACCATCGCCGGGCCGGTGATCGGCGCGCTGGTGGTGTACCTGCTCGACCAGCTGGTGTTCAAGTCGTGGATGCCGACCGGGCACCAGCTGGTACTGGGCGCGCTGCTGGTCGCCATGATGGTGGCCAGTCCATCGGGTCTGCTGCCGCTGCTGCGCCGCCGGGGAGCGCACCATGCTTGAACTGGACAATCTCAGCGTGCGCTTCGGCGGGCTGGCGGCCGTGGACGGCGTTTCGCTGCGCGTGGACAGCCACGAAGTGCTGGGCCTCGTGGGTCCCAACGGCGCCGGCAAGACCACGCTGTTCAACGCCATTTCCGGCCTCGCGCGTCCGGCCGGCGGCACGATCCGCTTCAATGGCGCCAACATCGTGCGCACGGCCCTGTTCCGCCGCTCCCGGCTGGGCATAGGCCGCACCTTCCAGATTCCGCAACCGATGCATACATTGACGGTACGTGAGAACCTGATCGTCGCGCAGCGCTTCGGCACCGGCCGCGTGGACGACGGCCGCATCGACGAGATCCTCGATTTCACGAGCCTGGCCGGCAAGGCCGGCAGCGACGCCGCCACCGGCCTCGCGCTGACGGAATTGAAAGCGCTGGAAGTGGCCAAGGCGCTGGCCACCAATCCGCGCCTGCTGCTGCTGGACGAAGTGCTGGCCGGGCTGGAGACGGTGGGCAAGCGGCGCTTCATGACCATGCTGCGCGAGCTGCACGCGCGCTTCGGCGTGGCCATGATCGTCATCGAGCACGACATCGAAACCATCAGCACTTTGTGCCAGCGCGTGGCGGTGCTCGACTTCGGCCGCCTGATCGCGGACGGCACGCCGGAGGCTGTGTTCCGCGATCCGGCCGTGATGCGCAGTTATACCGGAACGTCTGCCGGAACGTCGGCCGAAACGTCTGCGGGAACGTCCACGGGAGGCTCCCATGCTTGAATTGACCGGCGTGCGCGCCGGCTATGGCGCCATCAACGTGCTGTGGGATGTATCGCTGACGGCGGCCGCCGGCCAGCTGACGGCCATCATCGGCCCCAATGGCGCGGGCAAGACCACGCTGCTGCGCGCCATCATGGGCCTGCTGCCGCTGGACGCGGGCCAGGTGGCATTGGACGGCCAGCCCCTGCGCGGCGCGCCGGCATGGCGCATGGCCGAACTGGGCGTGGCCATGGTGCCCGAGGGCCGCATGGTGTTCCGCGACATGAGCGTGGAGGAGAACCTCATCATGGGCGCCTTCCTGCCCGCGCACCGGCCGCACGTGAAAGCGCGGCTGGAACAGGCTTACGCCACCTTCCCACGCCTGCGCGAACGGCGCAGGCAGGCGGCTGGTGCGCTGTCCGGCGGCGAGGCGCAGATGCTGGCACTGGCGCGTGGCCTGATGTCCGAACCACGGCTGCTGATCGTGGATGAACCGTCGCTGGGACTGGCGCCGCTGGTGGTGAATGAGTTGTTCGACATCCTGGCCAGCCTGAAGGCGGCGGGCCGCACCATCATCCTCGTCGAACAGAACACGGAACGGGCACTGGCCATCGCCGACCACGTGTACCTGATGCAAAGCGGGAAAGTGGCGCTGTCCCGGCCCGCCCGCGAGGTGGACCTGGAACGCCTGCACGACCTGTACTTCGCCCGTTAGCACCACCTGCACTTCGCCCTGCAATTCCTGCCGCTGCTTTCGCGCGCAAACACGTCCCAGTCGCGCGCCGCCCCGGTCCAGGCTGTGGCAAACTGACCTCTTTGCAAGCAAGGGCCCCGGCATGGACCACGGCGAGAACAACCCGGAACCGCCGCGCCGCCGCAAGGAAGACGCGGAGGAGGCCATGCCGCGCTATCTCGATCCCGGCGACACCGTGTTCAGCCTGTGGGGCCGGGTGCTGCGGGCCCGCTATCAACGCCTGGCCGCCGCCATCACCCGCCACATCATCCAGCGCCCGCTGCACATCGGTATCTCGGCCCGCATCTTCCACCCGGAGCCGGGCGCGCGCGGGCTGCGCAGCAAGAAGCTGCAATACCTGGAGGAGTCGATCGCGCAATGGGTGATGTCGCGCGACGTACTGGTGTTCATGATCCCCACCGTGAACACGGACGGCCTGCTCCATCCCAGCAATATCCGCCTGCGCGACTACGCGCGCCACCTGGACGGTCTGGTGCTGCAAGGCGGCGCCGACGTCTCGCCGCAAAGCTATTCGGAGGCGCCGACCCGGCCCGAATGGAGCGGCGACCGCGCGCGCGACATGTACGAGCTGGAGCTGCTGCACGAATTCGTGGAGGCCGGCAAACCGGTGCTGGGCGTGTGCCGCGGCTGCCAGCTGATCAACGTGGCCTTTGGCGGCACGCTGTACCAGGATATCGCGTCGGACGTGCCCACGGCCCAGCCGCACGTCCATGAAGACTACGACCGCCACCGCCATGCCGTCACGTTCCCGCGCGGCTCGTCGCTGTCCAAGCTGTTTGCGGGCCAGGGGCCGGGCCTGGTGAACTCCATCCACCACCAAGCCGTCAAGACACTGGGCCGCGACATGATGATTGAGGCGCTGTCCGAGCCGGACCAGATGGTGGAGGCGATCCGCTACCGCAAGGCGCCGTTCGTGATGGGCTTGCAGTGGCATCCAGAATTCCACCGGGCGGGCGGGGTCGAACTGCTCGACTGCACGCCCATCCTCGACAACTTCCTGCGCGTGGCGCGCGAAACGCGGTTCTGAGCAGCGGCCATACCATCACCCTTCCCGTCCCAACATAGTTGATGACTCAAGTATCGACGTCGCTTGTCAGCGCCTCCCTTGCGGTATAGGATGAACTGCATCATCGTCGCCGCCTGCCTTGCCCCATGAACGGAGCCACCACCCTGCCAGCGCCGCGTCGCGCCATCCCGGGCCTCCTGTGCGTCCTTTGCCTGGTGCCCGCGTTCGCCCTCGCGCAAGCGGACGCGCCACTGGTCGTCACCTACAGCATCCGCCCGCCCTACACCGTGACCGGGCCGGACGGCGCGCTGGGCGGCCTGACGGGCGCCCCGGCCAGCGAGGCCTTCCGCGTGGCCGGCATCGCGGCAGACTGGCGTGTGATGCCGCCCAACCGTCAACTGGCCATGGTCAAGCAGGTCGCCCCGCCCAGTTGCGCCGTCGGCTGGTTCATTACGCCCGAACGCGAGCGCTACGCCAAATTCACGCGCCCCATCTACCGCGACAGCGCCTGGGTGGCGCTGGCCAACGCGGATTTCGCCGCGCACGGCGATACCACGCTGCAAGCAGCCTTGCGCCGCAAGCAGACGCGCATCCTCGTCAAGGACAATTTCTCCTACGGCCAGACGATAGACCAGATGCTGGCCGACTACCACCCCACCACCGCCGTCAGCACCGCGCCCATGATCAAGATGTCGCACTCGGTCAGCAGCGGCATGGTGGACCTGATGCTGGTACCCGAGGAGGAGGCGCGCTACATCATGGAGCACGCCGGGGGACAACGGGACAATCTGCGCCTGCTGCGCTTCAGCGATATCCGGGGCGGCAACGAGCGCCGCATCATGTGCAGCCGCAGCGTGCCGGACGAGGTCATCGAACGCCTGAACCAGGCCATCAGTTTCAGATAACGACGTAACGCGACCAGCCAGCGCGATCAGTTTGTGCGCGCTTAAACAGGCCCATCGCGGAAGCGCGCGATGGCCGCTTCCACCATGCCTTCCGCGCTGCCGCGCGCCTGGAACTCGCCGCGCAGCTGGTGCGCATCGCCGCCCTCGCGCAGCACCTGCTCCAGGTGCGCCAGCGCGGCCATGCCGCCGAGCGCCGCACCGTGCGACGCCATCGCCTCCAGCGTGGCCTGGATGTCGTCGCGCAGTGGCAGGCTGTCATAGGTACGCGGATGCACCAGCGTGCCATCGAGCCCGAAGCGGCACGCCTGGAAGCGGTTGTAGTTGTAGACCAGGTAGTCATCCTCGCACGGCTGCTCGCGCCGGTGTTCCAGCAGGTAGCTGCACAAGGCCTGCAGGTAGGCGGCCAGCGCGGCGGCCCGTTGCACCGTCAGCGGCGTGTCGCACACGCGCAGTTCGATGGTGCCGTATTCGGGCTTGGGCCGGATGTCCCAGTAAAAGTCCTTCATGCTCTTGATCACGCCCGTGTGCTCCATCTTGGCGAAGTAATCGTCGGCGAACTGGCTCCAGCGCAGCATGAACGGCGCCCGGCCGCTCATGGGGAAGGCGAATACGGAATTGAGGCGGGCCGAATGGAACAGCGTGTCGTTCCCCTGCACGAACGGCGACGAGGCCGACAACGCGATGAAGTGCGGCACGTAGCGGCCCAGCGCATGCAGCAGGTACAACGCGTCGTCGCCGTTGGCGCAGCCGATGTGCACGTGCTGGCCGAACACCGTGAACTGCTTGGCCAGGTAGCCATACAGGGCCGACACCTGCTGGAAACGGGGCTTGGCGAAGATGCGCTGCTCCGACCATTTCTGGAACGGGTGGGTGCCGCCGCCGCAGATGCCGATGTTGAGCATCTCGCCGGCCTGCACCAGCGTGTCGCGCACATGCTCCAGCTGCGCCAGCAGTTCCGTGTGGTTGGTGTGCACGTCCGAGTTAATCTCGATCATGCTCTCGGTGATTTCCGGCGTCACGTTGCCGGGGAAAGGTTTGCGGGCCAGCAGGTGCAGCAGGTCCGGACTCGACGCCGACAGGTCGAAGTCCGACAGGCTGACCAGTTGCAGCTCCAGTTCCACGCCCATGGTCAGGGGCACGGAGTTCTTGAACGGTTCCAATGCCATATCAGGCCTCCGGTCGTTGGGTTTCGTTGGCCCACACCAGCGCGCGCTGGGTGAGGATAGGACCCACCACTTCCAGCAGCAGGATCATGGCGGCCAGCGCCGCCAGCTCGTCCACCAGCACCACGCCCATCTGGCGGGTCTGCTCCAGCAGCAGCGTGATGAACACGGACATCGGCGACAGCGCGATCCCCGTCAATATCCCCTTGCGCCACGAGGTGCCGCCCGGGTGCGAGAACAGCGCCACGGCCGCCATCTTGACGATGAAGCGCGCGCCCACCAGCACCGCGCCCAGCGCCGCACCCTCCACCACCCGCTCCCACGGCAGCACGGTGACGGCGAACACGAACAGCAGCACCGTCAGCAGTTCACCGATGCTGCCGAAATTGCGCTCGGTGCGGGCGAAGGCCACGCGCCGGTGGCGCGCCACCAGACCAAAGGCCAGCGCCGCCAGCACGGGCGACAGGTTGGCTGCGTGGGTCAGCGCCACCAGCAGCACCACGCCGAGCGCAAAGCCCACCGTGCCGTCCTGCGACAGCGCGCCCAGGCGGCGCAGCAAGGCCGGCGCGCCGAAGCCAAACAGCGCGCCCAGCGCGGCCGATGCCAGCAGCTCGATCAGGCTGTGCGAGACGGCCTGCCACAGGTTGCCGGACGTCTGGAACACCCACACGCCCACGATCACCTTGAACGCGAACACGGACAGCACGCAGTTGATGGCCACCAGGTGCAGCAGCCGTTCCGTCACCTGGCCGGAGCTGTTCTGCTCATTGACCACCCGCAGCACACCGGCCGGCGAGGTGGACATGGCCAGCGACGCCAGCAGCAGCGACGTCAGCGGCGGCATGCCCGTCCATTGCGATATGCCATACACGGCGCCGAACGTGGCGGCCGCCTCGGCCAGCCCGCTGACGGCGATCCACGGATTGATGCGCAACCAGTGCAGGTTGATGCGGTAACCGAATTCGAACAGGATCAGGCCGAAACCGAGATTGGCCAGCAGCGTGACGGTGCTCGATGCGCCGCTGGCCAGCGCGCCCGGCCACACCTGGGCCAGGCCGAAGCCTACCAGCCCGTACACGCTGATGCGGGGCACGCCAAACCAGCGGTACGCGCACTCCCCCGCCAGCCAGGCCAACGCGATCGCGAGTGGCCAGCCCAGTTCCGTCAAGACGATATCAAGATTCGGCATGCGCCTCCCCATTGTTGTGATCCTAGTACAATTCTGCCCATCCACGCCGCCGCCCACCGTGCGGTACTGAACATAAGGACAGCAGATGCCAGAACTGATCAGCGAACACGCCTGCTTCGGCGGCAGCCAGCGCTACTACCGCCATGCGTCGCAAGCCATCGGCCTGCCGATGCGCTTTTCCGTCTTCCTCCCGCCGCATGCGCCGGGCGCGAAGCTGCCCGCGTTGTTCTACCTGGCCGGCCTGACCTGCACCGAGGAGACTTTCATGATCAAGGCCGGCGCACAGCGCGTGGCGGCCGAACTGGGACTGGTGCTGATCGCGCCCGACACCAGCCCGCGCGGCGCCGGCGTGCCCGGCGAGACCGATGATTGGGACCTGGGCGTGGGCGCCGGTTTCTACGTGGATGCCACCGAGCAGCCGTGGTCCAGCCACTATCGGATGGATAGCTATCTGCAGGAGCTGCACGCGCTGGCGTGCGCCGCGCTGCCGGTGGATGCGGCGCGGGTGGGCATCTTCGGCCATTCGATGGGTGGCCATGGCGCGCTCACGCAGGCGCTGCGCCGGCCGGAGCTGTTCCGCTCCGTGTCGGCCTTCGCGCCCATCGCCGCGCCCACGCAATGCCCGTGGGGCCGCAAGGCGTTCAGCGCCTACCTGGGGAAGAACGAGGACAGCTGGCGCCAGTACGACGCCAGCGCCCTGATGGCCGGATTGCACACGCCGTTCCCGGCGGGGATACTGATCGACCAGGGACTGGCCGACAAATTCCTGGCCGACCAGCTGCACCCGGAACTATTCGAAGCGGCCTGCCGCGCCGCCGCGCAGCCATTGCGGCTGCGCCGCCATGAAGGCTACGACCACGGCTACTACTTCATCGCCACCTTCATGGAAGAACACTTGCGCTTCCACGCCCGCAACCTGGGCGTGGACAAGGGCGCATGACGATGACAGCTTTACTTTACAGCTTGATCTTTACAGCTTGATCTCGGTCCCCAGCCGCTGCAGGAACTGGCCCAGCCAGGCCGGATGCGCGGGCCACGCGGGCGCCGTGACGAACTGGCCGTCGGTGACCGCCTGGTCGACGGGAATATCGGCATACTCGGCGCCAGCCTGGCGCACCTCGGGCGCGCAGGCCGGATAAGCCGAAATGCGCTTGCCGCGGATGACGTCGGCCGCCGTCAGCAGCTGGGCACCGTGGCAGACGGCGGCGATCGGTTTGCCGGCCGCAGCCATCTGCTGCACGATCTCGATCACGCGCGGGTTCAGGCGCAAGTATTCGGGCGCGCGGCCGCCGGCGATCATCAGGCCATCGTAGCTGGCCGTGTCCACGCCGTCGAAGGCGGCGTTGATGGTGAAGCGGTGGCCCGGCTTTTCGGTGTAGGTCTGGTCGCCTTCAAAGTCGTGGATGGCGGTCTTGATGGTGTCGCCCGGCTGCTTGCCGGGGCACACGGCGTGCACCACGTGGCCCACCATCTGCAGTGCCTGGAACGGCACCATGGTCTCGTAATCTTCCGCGAAATCGCCGGTCAGGAACAGGATCTTCTTTGCTGCCACGGTAGCTCCTTTCGAAAAGGGTTGAGGGCCGTGCCAGTCCGGCAATGTTAGCCAGACCACCACGACCCTCAGAGTGTAACCCGATTCGAGACGGCGTGCGCCGCGCAGCCTTATTTGTGCAGCACCTGGCGGATGGTGGCGGCCAGGTCCTCGGCCACGAACTTGGCCACGTAGGCGTCCGCGCCCACGCCGCGCACGTGGTCCTCGTTGGTCTTGCCCGACAGCGAGGAGTGGATCACCACGGGGATCTTGGCGAAGCGGGCGTCCTGCTTGATCAAACGGGTCAGCGTGAAGCCGTCCATCTCCGGCATTTCCAGGTCGGTCAGCACCAGCCCCACGCGCTCATCGACCGGCACGCCTTCGGCCTTGGCGCCGTCGGCGATGTGCTGCAGGCGGTCCCACGCCTCCTTGCCGGTCTTGGTCATGATGTAGTGCGCGCCCATGGCCGTCAGGCCCTTCTCGATCAGGCTGCGCGCCACCACCGAGTCGTCTGCCGCCAGGATGATCTGGCCAGGCTTGAGCAGCAGTTGCGGGCCGATGGTTTCCGGGTCCACGTCCTTGCCTTCGGGCGGCACCAGTTCACGCAGGATGGTCTCCACGTCCAGCACCTGGGCCAGGCGGGTGTTCTGCACGTCGCCGTCCACGCGCGCGATGCTGGTCACGCGGCCGCCGGCCGTGCCTTCGGCCGTCAGCACCTGGCTCCAGTCCAGGCGCACGATCTCGTCCACCGACTCCACGGCGAAGGCCTGGGTGGTGCGCGCGAATTCCGTCACCAGCATGATGTTCAGGCCGGTCTTGGGAATCACGCCGACGATGGAGGGCAGGTCCAGCACGGTGATGATCTGGCCGCGCAGGTTGACCACGCCCAGCATGTGCGGCGAGGAGCCCGCCACGGCCGTCACTTCCGGCATGGCGACGATTTCACGGATCTTGAAGACGTTGATGCCAAACAGCTCGGAATGTTCGCCGTTGGCGTCGCCGCCGAGCCGGAACAGCAGCAGTTCGAATTTATTGGAGTTGGTCAGGTTACTGCGTTCGTCAACTTCCTGTTGAACTGATTTCATCTTTCATCTCCGTGTTCGGTCATGGGTGTGACCCGGCCGTGGCCGGTCAGTGGCGCACAGGGCAAAACCCTGCCCAGGCAATCGTAACATTGCGCTGCCAGTATAGCGAATAAGGATGCATTTACGACAGCTTTGGGGCGCCGCGATGTCATTCTGGCGCAAGTTTATACAACGTTCGGCAACGTTCGCGCCAGCGGCGATCGACTGGTTGAAGAATGTGGGAGGCAGGACGGGGAATAAAAAAAAGGAAGCCATCGGGCTTCCTTTCTTTTTGAATCTGGAGCGGGAGAAGAGTCTCGAACTCTCGACCTCAACCTTGGCAAGGTTGCGCTCTACCAACTGAGCTACTCCCGCGGAGAGCCCGCATTATGACAGAAAGATTTCCGCTTGACCAGAGTCGTGGCCAACTTTGTTAAAAAACATGATTGCCATCCATCCCCTATAATCGGGCGGCTCAATACGGAACAGGACAAGGAACGGGAATGGATGCGATCGAAGTGGTGCTGGCCATGTTGCTGGCCGTGGTGGCCAGCGCCTTCATCGTGCGGGTGATGCCGCGCGCGCCGCTGCCGCTGGTGCAGATCGGCCTGGGCGCCCTGATCGCGGCCAAATCCAGCCACGGCGTGGACCTGGAACCGGAACTGTTCTTCCTCACCTTCCTGCCGCCGCTGCTGTTCCTCGATGGCTGGCGCATCCCCAAGAGCGGCCTGCTGCGCGATAAGGGCACGATATTGGAACTGGCGCTGGGCCTGGTGGTGTTCACGGTGGTGGGCGCCGGCTTCCTGATCCACTGGCTGATCCCGGCCATGCCGCTGCCGGTGGCGTTCGCGCTGGCGGCCATCGTCTCGCCCACCGACCCGGTGGCCGTGTCGGCCATCGCTGCGCGCGCGCCCATCCCCAAGCGCCTGATGCACATCCTGGAGGGCGAATCGCTGCTCAACGACGCCAGCGGCCTGGTCTGCTTCCGCTTCGCCGTGGCGGCCGCACTCACCGGCCACTTCTCGCTCGGCTCGGCCGCCCTCACCTTCCTGTGGCTGGCCTGCGGCGGCCTGGCGGCCGGGATCGCCATCACGCTGCTGGTGACGGGCATCCAGCGCTGGCTCACGGCCCGTTTCGGCGAGCCGGCCGGCTCGCCCATCCTGGTCAACCTGCTGCTGCCGTTCGGCGCCTACCTGGGCGCCGAACACCTGCACGCGTCCGGCATCCTGGCCGCCGTGGCGGCCGGCGTCACCATGAGCTACGTGGAACTGAGCGGCAGCGCGCTGGCGGCCACCCGCATCCAGCGCGCCGCCGTGTGGGACACGGTGCAGTTCGCGCTGAACGGCATCATGTTCGTGCTGCTGGGCGAACAACTGCCCGACATCTTCCATGGCGCGCGCGCCTCCATCGCCCAGGGCGGCCACGCCAACCCGTGGTGGCTGGCCGCCTACGCGCTGGCCATCAGCGCCGGCCTGCTGGTGCTGCGTTTTTGCTGGGTGTGGGCGTCGCTGCGGCTGAGCATCTTCAAGCAGCACATGCGCGGCCAGCCCCGCCTGCGGATCAAGCCGCGCCTGCTGCTGGCCATGTCGCTGGCCGGCGTGCGTGGCACCATCACGCTGGCCGGCGTGCTGACGCTGCCACTGGCCCTGCCCGGCGGCGCGCCCTTCCCCGCGCGCGACCTGACCGTGTTCCTGGCCAGCGCCGTAATCCTGATCTCGCTGCTGGCCGCCAGCATCGTCCTGCCGCACCTGCTCAAGGACATGCACTTCCCGCATGAACCGGCGGAACAACAGGCCGAAGACAAGGCGCGCCGCGAGGCCGCCACGGCCGCCATCATCGCCGTCGAGACGGCCCAGGTGGAGCTGATGCCGCGCACCGCGGACGCGCAAGCGTGGCCGCAGGCGGCCGCGCGCGTGATCGCGCTGTACCGGCACCGGCTGCACGAGGCCGACGGCGACGGCGAGAACGACAGCGGCAGCCGCGCCGCCCTGCGCGAACTGGCCGACGCGGAACAGGCGCTGCGCCTGGCCGCGCTGGCGGCCGAGCGCGACGCCATCTTCCGCCTGGCGCGCCACGATCTGCTGCCGGACGACGTGACGCGCAAGCTGGTGCGCGAGATCGACCTGGTCGAGGCGCGCTACCGCTGACCACCGGCACATGCGCATCGCGCTACAATCCACGTTTTCAGACCGATACCAAGAACGCCATCATGATGACCATCTTCGCCGCCCCCGTGTTCGACGCCACCGTCATTTTCGAGGACAAGGAATTATTCAAGGGCCAGGGCGCCGCCAAGGGCTGGGCCGAAAAACTGGCGAAGGAACTGGAAACGGAGATCACCGTACAAAAGATCGGCACCGGCTGGGCCCTGTGCGGCACCGTCGACGGCGAAGCCTGCCAGTGGGGCATCCACGGCCAGCGGCTCAAGCGCATCAACTGACGTCGATGGCGCCATGACGCCCCGTTGTTTTAGCGTTCGATTAAGATTAACTTAACAACAGCGCTTGCTTTTCAGGTATGTTATTGCTCGGCGCCGCCATGTGCCGCGCCACTCAACCTAACCTGAAGGGGACGTCCACATGAACCAGCATCCACGCTTCACGCAACGCCTGACCCAAGCCGCGCTCGCCCTGAGCCTGGCCGCCCTGCTCGCTCCCGCCACCGCGCTGGCCGATCCGGCCGCCGCGCCCCAGTACGCGTCCATCATCGCCAGCCCGCTGCGCACGGCCGACGACGTCAAGGGCGACGCCAAGCGCAAGCCGGCCGTGTTCCTCGCCTTTGCCGGCGTACAGCCCGGCATGAAGGTGCTGGACGTGGCCGCCGGCGGCGGTTCCACCTCGCAGCTGCTGGCACTGGCCGTGGGCAGCTCGGGCGAAGTGTGGGCGCAAGGCCAGAAGGCCAATCCGGGCATGGAGAAACGGCTGGCCGAGCATCCGCAGGCGAACCTGCACCCGGTGCTGCAAAGCTTCGACAACCCCGTGCCGGCCGGCGCGCCGCCGCTGGACCTGGTCACCCTGATCATGAACTACCATGACATCGTCAACCTGCCCACCGACCGCGCGGCCATGAACAAGCACATTTACGATGCGCTTAAACCGGGCGGCCACTTCATCGTGATCGACAACGCGGCCAAGGCCGGCAGCGGCCTCAGTGCCACCAACACCCTGCACCGCATCGACGAGGCGACGCTGGTGGACGAGGTGACCAAGGCTGGCTTCACCGTCGAAGCCACCAGCGACTACCTGCGCGTGCCGTCCGACCCGCGCGAGCAGCCGTTCTTCAAAATGGACGGCAAGCCGGATGACAAATTCGCCATCCGCTTCGTCAAAAAGTAAATCCTGACCGGCTGCCGCGCCCATGCGCTCCGCCCGCACCAACGACCTGATCGCCGCCGCCTGGCTGTTGTTCTGGCTGCTGATGATCACCAACGAGGTGCAGGGCTACCTGCGCGAGGGCGGCCGGGAACTGTGGAAGCCGGTGCTGTGGTCAGTCTCCTCCGCCATCACCGGCACCCTGCTGCCATGGATACAGCGCCGCTACAGCCGGCGCCACGACAAGCTGCTGGGCACGCCGCGCCAGTGGTTCGCGCACCAGTTGCTGTGGCTTCCCATGTACTGGATCGCGTTCGTCCCCATCACCTTCGCCATGCGCCACGGCGTGTACGCGCTGCTCGGCCAGCGCTACCATCACGAACCGTGGCTCGAAACGTTCCTGTACGAGGACGTGCGGATGACGGTGTTCTTCGGCGCCTACGTCGTGATCCTGTTCGGCATGCTGTCCTACCACGCGCTGCAGCAGGAAAAACTGCGCGCCGAGCAGGCCAACGCGCTGCTGCGCCAGGCCCAGTTGCAGCAGTTGACCCAGCAGATGCAGCCGCATTTCCTGTTCAACGCCCTCAACACCATCTCCAGTCTGATGCACGCGGACGTGGAGCGGGCCGACGCCAGCCTGCTCAAGCTGGCCGAAGTGCTGCGCGCCACGCTCGACATGAGCGCACAACATCAGGCACCGTTGGAGACGGAACTGCGCCTGCTGCGCGCCTACGCCCACCTGATGGGCGAACGCTTTGCGGAACGGGTCCATTTCACGTGGCACATTGAGGACGCGGCGTTGCCCTGCCAGGTGCCCGTGATGAGCATGCAGCCGCTGCTGGAGAACATCTTCAAGCACACGGTGGAGCGACGCCGCCAGCCCACCGCCATTTCCATCTCGGCGCGCCGCGTCGGCGATGCGCTCGTGCTGCGGCTCGAAGATGACGCCGGCCGCCTCGACACGGCTCGCGCCACGGCCGGCCACGGGGTCGGCATGCGCAATTTGCGGCAGCGGCTGGCCGCCATGCACGGCCCTTCGGCCACCGTCGAACTGCAACAATTGTCGCCGGCGGGCGTGCGCACGGAGCTGCGGTTGCCATGCGCGTGATGATCGTCGACGACGAGCGTCCCGCCCGGGAGCGATTGCGCCGCCTGCTGACGCAGGAAGCGGACGTGGCCAGCGTGACGGAGGCGCGCGACGGCGTGGAGGCCCTGGAACTGATCGCGCGCGAGCAGCCCGACGTGCTACTACTCGATATCCAGATGCCCGAAGTGAGCGGCCTGGAACTGGCGGCCTCCTTGCCCGCGCCGGCGCCGCTGGTGGTGTTTGTGACCGCCTATGATCAACATGCGATCGCCGCCTTCGACGCCAATGCCATCGATTACCTGCTCAAGCCGTTCGACCACGCGCGTTTGCGCCGCGCGCTCGCGCGCGTGCGGGCGCGCCTGGCGCAGCAGCCGGCGCCGGTGGCCACGGCGACGGCGCCGGTGCTGGCCACCCAGCCAGTGCGCCAGTTGCTGATCGCAGAACGCGGCGCCACCCGCATCGTGCCGGTGGAGCAGATCCAGTGGCTGGAAACGGCGGACAACTACGTCGTGCTGCACACGGCCGCAGGCCAGCCGCTGATGCGGCAAACCCTGGCCGGCCTGCTGCTGCAGTTGGGCGAACCATTCGTGCGCTGCCACCGGCGCGCCGCCGTCCAGCTGGCATGGGTGGAAGCGCTGCTGCCACTCGACAAAGGCGACGGCGAGCTGCTGCTGCGCGGCGGCGCCCGCGTGCCGTGCAGCCGCCAGTACCGGGCCGGCGTGCTGGACGCCCTGCGCGGCGGCCCGCAGCAGCGCTGAGCGCGCGCCGCCATCCGGTTCGCCCCGGCCACGCCCCGCCTCGCCCCAAAACGGTGGCGCCGCCGCCGCTGCCCGCATTACAGTGGTTTCATTATTTATTCAATAACGGAGCCAAGACGATGTCCACCGCATTCTCCCCCGCCAGCCGCGCCACGCCCCCGCGCCTGCACTTTCTCGACTGGCTGCGCATCTGCGCCTTCCTGCTGCTGATCCTCTTCCACACGGGGATGTATTACGTGACGTGGGGCTGGCACGTGAAGAGTCCCTACGCCAGCGACGCCATCGAACCGCTGATGCGCCTGTCGTCGCCGTGGCGACTGAGCCTGCTGTTCCTGATCTCCGGCGTCGCTTCCACCTTCATCCTGAACAAGACGGGCGTGGCTGCCTTCCTGCGCCAGCGCAGCGTGCGGCTGCTGGTGCCGCTGCTGTTCGGCATGGCCGTGATCGTGCCGCCACAATCTTATTTCGAGGTGGTGGAAAAGCTGCACTACGCGGGCAGCTATGGCGACTTCCTGCGCCTGTATGCGAGCGGCTACCACGGCTTCTGCCAGGACGGCTGCCTGATCCTGCCGACCTGGAACCACCTGTGGTTCGTCTGCTACCTGTGGGTGTACACAGTCGCGCTGGCGGCCATCGCCGCGCTGGCCGGCGGCGCCATGGCGCGCTGGGGCGCGCGGCTGGAGCAGTTGCTGACGGGCTGGAAGCTGATCGCGCTGCCGGTCGCCGTGCTGGCCCTGTACCGCATCGTGCTGGCCATGCGCTTCCCCACCACCCACGCCCTGATCGACGATTGGTTCGAACATGCGAACAACTTCTCGCTGTTCCTGCTGGGTGCCCTGATGGCGTGGCGTCCCGGCTTCTGGGCCCGCACCGAGCGCGCGCGCTGGGCGGCGCTGGGCCTGGCCCTCACATGTTGGTGCATGGGCGAGATTTTCCACGCCCAACCGGGCGCCGTGCGGGACCACATCTTCACCGAGGCGTTCGCCTACGCCGGCGCACCGCTGCTGGTGGTGTATGCGCTGTGCCAATGGAGCGCCATCGTCGCCGCCTGCGGCTTCGCCCACCGCCACCTGCGCGCGGACGGCCCGGCGCGGCGCTACCTGACGCAAGCCGTGTTCCCGGTCTATATCGTGCACCAGACGCTGATCGTGTGCATGGCCCACCTGCTCAAGCCAGCCCAGCTCGCGCCCGGTCTGGAAGCGGCCGTGCTGATTGTACTGACCCTGACCATCAGCTTCGCCGCGTTCGAAGTGGCGCGCCGCTTTGCGTTGCTGCGGCCCCTGTTCGGCATCAACGGTCCCTTGCCGCGCGCCGAGCCGGCCCTGGACACGGCCACCGCCGCAGCGCGCCCGGCCGCCGCCTGATCGCGATACCGCCCCGTCAGCGCACGAAGGTCAGCGTGTGCGCGGCGGGGCCGGGCAGCAGCGGGGTCTGGCGGCCCGCCACCCAGTCTTCCCGGCCGTCGAGGAAGTACGGCGACAGCGGATGGCCGCTCTGCCCGCCGGGCATGTTGAAGATGCCCTGCTCCTCCTTGCCCGGCGTGACCGTCAGCCGCTCGGACTGGCCGAACGTCGGTCCCGCCACGCGCGGCATGTTGCTGTCGCCGGGCAGCATCTCGGGCGGCACCTTGAGCCAGCGGCCCAGCAGCGGCACGGCGCTGGCGAACGGATGGGCGCTGGCGGCCGTGTTGCGCTGGCCCCAGGTGGCCGCCGCCAGCGGCTGGCCGTCCCTGGTCAGGTCGGCCGTCACGCGGTCGATGGCGGCCAGTTGCACGTCCTGCCAGCTGGCGTATGGCGCCGGCAGCCATGCGGCCGGCTGCGCATCGAGCAACCGCGCCAGCGCCACCGGCCAGCGCTGCGTGACGGCGGCCATGTTCGATTTGGGATCAAGCTTGGCCAGTTCGTCGTTGGCATGCTCGAACACGATGTCATACAGCGCGTGCATGTAGCCGCGCGCGATGCGGTAGCCGGCTGAATCGACGCTGGCATGGCCGCTCCAGTTGTCCCTCAACAGCCGCAGCGCTTCGGCGCGCTGCGCATGGCCGGCCACGGCCTTGCCGTTATCGGCCAGCAGCGCCTTGATGGCGCGATCGCGCCAGCCTTCAATGAACACGGCGCGGTCGTCCAGACCCACCGCATACACTTGCGGCACGTTCGTTTTCGCGCCCAGCGCGCGCAGGTCGTCGCGCACCTGGCGCGTGCGCGCGCCGAGGTCGAAGCCGCCGTCGCCGATCAGCTCCGCACCAGCGCCGGCCAGCTGGCGGCTGTTGGCCGTGGCCAGCTGGCCGCCGGCAGGATTGAACACGCGCGGATAGTCGGCCGGCGCCAGCCAGCCTTGCCAGACACCGGTCGCATCCCCGGCCGCCAGCGGATAGGTGGCCGCCTCGCCGGTGGCGGCGCGGCGCGGCAGCGGGCCGGCGATGGTCCAGCCGATGTTGCCGCGGTCGTCGCCGGCCACGAAATTCTGGGCCGGGATGCCCAGCGTGGGCGCGATCAGCAGGGCCTGCTCGACCGAGTTGGCCGCTTCCAGCTGCATGGCGTTGAAGTTGATGGCGGCCGCCGTGTGGGCGGTCCAGTGCACGGCGTACTGGCGCCCCGCCACTTCGCGGATCGGCCCCAGCGACGTTTCGCGCACCAGCAGCTTGTCGGCCGGCGCACCTTTGACGAGGATGGTTTCTTCATGCACGGCCGGGGTTTCCCAGCCGGCCTGGGTGCGCACCTGGCCGGGGTGGCCGCTATCGGTGTCGAGCGCCACCAGGTCCAGGTAATCGCCATAACTGTTGGTAAAGCCCCAGGCCACGTGGCCATTGCTGCCCACCACCACGGCCGGCGTACCGGGCAGGGTCACGCCCACCACGCGGCGCTGGCCGCCGCCGGCGTCCGGAAATTGCAGCGCGGCGCGATACCAGGTGTTGGGCAGTTGTATGCCCAGGTGCATATCGTCGGACACGATGGCGCCGCCGTCGGCGCTGCGGCTGCCCGCCACGGCCCAGTTGTTACTGCCCACCATATCGAGGAAGGCGACGGACGCCGTCTGCGGTGCGCCCTGCGCGCGCGGCTTGCCCCACCACGCGGGCGGCGCGGCCGGGATGGGCGCGTCGGCCAGCGGCAGTTGGTCGGCGTCCAGCGGCGCGTCCCATGCGGTGGCGGCCGGCGCCAGGAAGGCGCGCTGCGCCGCGTCCGTGTGCTCCAGCAACCAGCCGCGTGCCAGCTCGCGCGGCTCCTGGCCGCCTTGCAGGTCGAAGTACATGGCCCAGATCACCAGCAGCGTATCCTCGGGCGTCCAGGGACGGGGCGCCATGCCGATCAGCGCGTATTCGAACGGCCGCGCGCGCAGCGCCTGCAAGCCGGCGTTGACGCCGCCCACGTAGCGCTCCAGCAGCGCGCGCTGGTCGTCCGGCATGCCCTGCAGCGCCAGCGTGGCGCGCGCGCGGAAGCGGTGCAGGCGGTGGGCGCGGTCCACGCCCAGCGCGCGGGCGCCGAACAGTTCGGACAATTCACCGGCCGCCACCCGGCGCAGCAAATCCATCTGGAAGTAGCGGTCCTGGGCGTGCACGAAGCCGGTCGCGTAGGCCACGTCGAGCCGGTCCGCGCCACTGATGAGCGGCACGCCGTGCGCGTCGCGCGCCACGCTGACCTGGGCGTGCAGGGCCGGCGCATGCAGTTCGCCGTCCAGCTGCGCCATGCTGGCGCGCAGGAACAGCCAGCCGCCCAGCGCGCTCGCCGCCACCAGCCCCGCCGCGCCCAGCGCCACGCGGCCCGTCCACACCCTCGTTCTGCTTTTCTGCATGCGCTTCCCTCTCGTTTGCGGCTGGCACCGGCGGCAGCCAGCGGGGAAGTGTGCCAGAAATCAAGGCGCCGGCATAGCGCGTAGCAGGCCAATTTATTGGAACGCCACCTCCGTGAAACTGCGCAGTTTGCGGCTGTGCAACTTGTCCACGCCCAGCGCGCGCAGCATCTCCATGGCGCGGATGCCGATGCGCAGGTGCTGGTCGACCCGCTCGCGGTAGAAGTGGTTGGCCATGCCGGGCAGCTTGATCTCGCCGTGCATCGGCTTGTCGCTCACGCACAGCAGGGTGCCGTACGGGACGCGGAAGCGGAAGCCGTTGGCGGCGATGGTGGCGCTCTCCATGTCCAGCGCCACGGCGCGGCTCTGGCTGAAGCGGCGCTCGGGCGTGCGCTGCGGCAGCAGCTCCCAGTTGCGGTTGTCGGTGCTGGCCACGGTCCCGGTGCGCATCACGCGCTTGAGGTCATGGCCCGTCAACTGCGTGACCTCGGCCACGGCGGCCTCGATCGCCACCTGCACCTCGGCCAGCGGCGGGATCGGCACCCACAGCGGCAAGTCCTCGTCGAGCACATGGTCCTCGCGCACGTAGCCGTGGGCCAGCACGTAGTCGCCCAGCTGCTGGGTGTTGCGCAGGCCGGCGCAGTGGCCCAGCATCAGCCACGCGTGCGGCCGCAGCACGGCCACGTGGTCGGTGATGGTCTTGGCGTTGGCCGGCCCCACGCCGATGTTGACCATGCTGATGCCGCTGCCGTCGGCCCGGATCAGGTGGTAGCCGGGCATCTGCGGCAGCCGTGGCAATGGCGCGCCCAGCGCGTCGCCCGGCTCGGCGGCCGTGCCGGCCCGGCGCGTGACCAGGTTGCCCGGCTCGATGAAGGCGATGTAGTCGTCCTGGCCGTCCTTGAGCGGTTCGCTCATCAGCGACAGTCCCAGCTTGACGAATTCGTCGATGTAGAACTGGTAGTTGGTGAACAGGACAAACTTCTGGAAGTGCTCGGGCGAAGTGCCCGTGTAGTGGCGCAGCCGCTGCAGGGAATAGTCCACGCGCGGCGCCGTAAACAGCGCCAGCGGTTCCGGTTTGCCGGGCGGCGTCTCGTGAGTGCCGTTGGCGATGCCATCGTCCATCGCGCCCAGGTCCGGCAAGTCGAACACGTCGCGCATCAGCAGGCGCCGCTCGGCGCTCAGGCTGCCCTCGATGTGTTCATGTTCGGCGAACGAAAAATGGATGGGGATGGGCTGGGTGCTGATGCCCACCTGCAGGTGCACGGCCTGGCGACTGCCGTGGTTCTTCAGCAGCAGCCGGAATTGCTGCTGGTAGTAGCGCGCATACAGGTCGGGCCGGGTCAGCGTGGTCTCGTAGGTGCCGGGGCCGGCCACAAAGCCGAACGACAGGCGCGAATCGGCGCGCGCCACCGTGTCCGTGTGCACGCGCACGAACGGGTAGCAGGCGCGCACCCGCTCGCCCACATCCTCGCCGGCCACGAAGCGCCGCATGGCCTCGCGCAGGTGGGCGATGCTGCCATCGTAGATGGTCTTGACCTGCTCCCAGGCGGCCTCCGGATCGTCGAACAACATGGGGGCGATGAACGGGCGGTGGTGCATGGCGGTTCCTTCCACGGTGATAACGCAGGGCAATTATCACCAGTGTATGCGAACCGCGGGGTCCGTGCCAACATCCATGAAATTCGGTGTCAGCTCGTGTCCGAATGACAGACCTGACACCGGCTTTGGCACCGGCTTTTTTATTTGCCCAGCACGTACTGGCCCGGCGCGTCGCACAGGGCTTTGGGCATCTTGGGCGGGGCCGCCAGCTCGGGCGCGGAATGGCGCGCCAGCCAGGCGTGCCAGTGCGGCCACCACGACCCTTCCGTCACTTCGGCCGTCTGCTGCCATTCCTCGGGGCTGAGGAAGTGCGAGCCGGGCGGGCGGTGCGCCATCGACTTGAAGCTGCGGTTGGCATGCCCCGGTTCGCACACGATGCCGGCGTTGTGGCCGCCCGAGGCCAGCACGAAGTCCACCGGGGCGTCGGCCATCAGGTGGATCTTGTACACGGACTTCCACGGCGAGACGTGGTCGCGCCCCGTGCCCACCACGTACATCGGCGCCTTGATGTCGGAGATGGCGGCCGCCTTGCCGTCCACGCAGTAGCGGCCTTCGGCCAGGTCGTTGTCGAGGAACAGGTGCTTCAGGTATTCGCTGTGCATGCGGTACGGCATGCGGGTGGTGTCGGCGTTCCACGCCATCAGGTCGTTGGGGATGTTGCGCTGGCCCATCAGGTATTCGCGCATGATGCGCGACCAGATCATGTCGCGCGAATTGAGCAGGCGGAACGAGCCGGCCATCTGCGAGCCGTCCAGGTAGCCGTGCTGCCACATCATCGCGTCCAGGAACGCCAGTTCGCTGTGGTCGATGAACAGGCCCAGCTCGCCGGGGTCGCTGAAGTCCGTCTGCGCGGCCAGCAGCGACACGCTTTTCAGCTTGCCCGCATGGCGGTGCCGGCCCGACCCGTACACGGCCGCCGCGATCGCCAGCAGCGTACCGCCCAGGCAGTAGCCGACGGCGTGGATGGGCTGTCCCGTCAGGCGGTCCACTTCGCGCACCGTGTCGAACACGCCGTGCCGCAGGTAGTCGTCCATGCCCAGGTCGCGGTCGGCCGCCACCGGGTTGCGCCACGAGGCCATGTACACCGTGTGGCCCTGCTCGACCAGGTAGCGCACCATGGAGTTGTGCGGCGACAGGTCGAGGATGTAGTACTTCATGATCCACGACGGGATGATCAGCACCGGCTCGCGGTACACCTTGGCCGTCTGCGGCTTGTACTGGATCAGCTCCACCAGCTCGTTGCGGTACACCACCTTGCCCGGCGTGACGGCCACGTTGCGCCCCACTTCGTAGGCGCTGTGCTCGTCCTTGGGCGCCTGGCCGCGCCCGCCCAGGTCCTGCATCCAGTTGGCCCAGCCCTGCAGCACGCTCTGGCCCTGGGTCTCGTAGGCCTTGTGCAGCACTTCGGGATTGGTCCAGAAGTAGTTCGACGGCGAGGCCACGTCCAGCAACTGGCGCGCCGTGAAGCTGACCACGTCCGCATGGTGGGCCGACACGCCGCGCACGCCGGTGGTGGCCTCGCGCCAGAACTGCTCCGTTTGCAGGAAGGCGTGCGACAGCGCGTTGAACGGCCAGGCCGACCATTCCGGCGCCGAGAAGCGGTTCTCGCCCTCGCGCCGCTCGGGCGCGACGGGCGCCAGGTCGCCGCTCATCTTGATGGCCAGGTCCAGCAATTCCATCTGCTTGCCCGGCGAGGTGGCCAGGTGCAGCAGCCAGTCCTGGAACGCCAGCGACATGGCGATCGGCGACACCCCGCCCGTGATCTTGGCCACCGCGCTTTGCAGGCGCAGGTCGAGCGGGTTGGTGGAGACGCCATGGTCGTCGATATAGCAGGCCGGATGCTGCTCGGCCTTGGCGGCCGTCACGGGCTCGGACTGGGTGGTCACGTCGTTCAGGTTCACGATTGCTCCTTCTAGAATTGATTTTCATTATTGCAATTGTCGAACGCTAATGTATTTGATCTAGATCAAATACAGCCTCATGAAACGTCCTCTACACTGCGCTGCATCAATACCAACCTTTTCGGTATCCATGAAGAACAAGAATATACAGCGCCTCAGGTGCTGCCAGGCGATCATCGCCTGTTTAATCGGTGCCATGTGCAACCGCAGCATAGCATCCGAAACCCTGGCCCAGGCGTGGGCCAGCGCGCAGCAGGTCGACCACACGGTGGCCGCCGCCGCCGAACGCGAAGCGGCGGCCCGCGACGGCCTGGCCGCGGCCGAGGCGCACCGCCTGCCCAATGTGAGCCTGTCGGCCGGCTACACCCGGCTGCAATCGGAGCCGGCCGCCGCCATCGCCATCCCCGCCCTGCACATCAACGGCCTGCCGTTCGCGCAGGATGAAGCCTACTCCGCCGCCGTCAGCTTCAGCGCACCGCTGTTCACGGCCGGGCGCATCAGCCACGGCATCGCCGCCGCCGGCGCCATGACGGACGCGGCCCGCGCCGCCAGTGCGCTCAGCAAGCAGGAGTTGAAACTGGCCGTGGCCGAAGCCTACGTCAACGTGCTGCGCGCCCAGCACCTGAACGGCGTGGCCACCAGCCATGTCACCGCCATCACGCGCCACGCGGACGACGTGGAACAGCTCTACAAACAAGGCTACGCCGCCCGCCACGACGTGCTGGCCTCGCAAGTGGCGCTGGCGGACGCGCGCCAGCAGGCGCTGCAGGCGGCCAACGGCGTGGCGCTGGCCAGCGCCGCCTACAACCGCCTGCTGGGCCGCCCGCAGGACGCGCCGGCCGATCTGGCCGAATTGAACGACACGGAGGAACCGTCGGCCAGCCAGTTGGCGGGCCTGATCGCGGCCGGCCGCGCCCAGCGCAACGAACTGGCGCAGCTGGGCGCGCAGGAAACGGCCTTGCGCCGCCAGTCCGACAGCGTGGCGGCCCAGCGCGCGCCGCAAGTGGGCGTGAATGGCGGCTGGGGCAAGCTGCAGAACCGCTACCTGGTCGAGGACAAGGGCTGGTGGATAGGCGTGGCCCTCAAGTGGGACTTGTTCGACGGTGGCCTGGTCAAACGCGAATCGGCCCAGCTGGCGTCGAACGCGCGCGCCGTGGCCGAACTGCGCGCCGACGCGGCCGACAAGATCGAGCTGCAGGTGCGCCAGGCCTGGCTGCGCTGGCAGGAAGCGGCGGCCCGCATCGACGTGGCGCGCGCCGCGCTGGCCCAAGCCGACGAGACGCTGGACCTGTCGCGCGAACGCTACCGCGCCGGCCTGGCGCCCAACAGCGAGGTGCTGGACGCGGAAACGCGCCGCGCCGGCGCCTACGCCAACCGCGACAACGCCTGGTACGACCGCGCGCTGGCCCGCCTGCGCCTGCAATATGCGAGCGGCAGCCTGTGAGCGCCGCCCTCCCCCACATTCCGAAAGCCATCCATGACTGACAAACGCAAATACCTGGGCCCCGCCGTGATCACGCTGGTGCTGTGCGCCGTGGGCGGCGGCCTGGCCTACTACCTGCTGCACGCGCGCAGCATGCCCGACGGCCTGATCGCCGCCAGCGGCCGCATCGAGGGTGACCGCATCGTCGCGGCCAGCAAATTCCCGGGCCGCATCGCCACCATGCTGGTGCACGAGGGCGACAGCGTGAAGGCCGGCGCCGGCGTGGCCCAGCTGGACGACCAGCAGATCGCCACGCGCCTCGAACAGGCGCGCCAGGCCTACAACGCGGTGCAGGCCCAGGTGCAGTCGGCCGAGGCCAGCCTCGCCATCGCGCGGCGCGAGGTGCCGCTGTCCCAGGCCAGCGCCAACGCCGGCGTGAGCCAGGCCGAAGCCGTGCTGGCCAAGGCGCAGGCGGTGGAGGCGCAGGCATCGCGCGACGCCCAGCGCCACCGCGAACTGTTTGAACACGGCAGCATCGAGCGCCACCGCGCCGAACAGGCCGACCTGGCCTGGCATGTGGCCCAGGCCGACGTGACCGCTGCGCGCGAGACGCTGGTGCGCGCGCGCCAGGGCGCGAGCGAGGCGGCGCTGGGCGGCGACAAGGTCAAGGCCCGCGAGCAGGAACTGGCGGCGCTCAAGGCGCAACTGGCCCGCGCGGCCGGCGCCGTGGCCGAGGCGCAGTCCGTCAGCGGCGACCAGCTGGTGGTGGCGCCCGCCGCCGGCGTGGTGGTGTCGCGCCTGCGCGAACCCGGTGAAGTGATCCAGGCCGGCAGCGCCATCGCGGAACTGGCCGACCTCGACGCGCTGCACCTGAAGGTGTACGTGCCGGAAGCGCAGATCGGCAAAGTTAAACTGGGCCAGCCCGTGCGGCTGTACGTCGATTCACAGCCGGGCAAGGCCTACGAGGCCAAGGTCAGCTACATCGCCTCGCGCGCCGAATTCACGCCCAAGGAAGTGCAGACGGCCGATGAACGGGTCAAGCTGGTGTACGCCGTCAAGCTGGCCATCGTGGCCAACCCGGAACACCGCCTCACGCCCGGCCTGCCGGCCGACGCCGTGATCCGCTGGGACGAGCATGTGGCATGGCAGAAGCCGACGTGGTGAGCGCATCGTCATCATTGCTGGTTGAAGCGCGCGGCCTGGGCAAGCGCTATGGCGCGGTGCGCGCCGTGGACGCCGTGGAGCTGGAAGTGCGGCCCGGCGAGATCTATGGCCTGATCGGTCCGGACGGCGCCGGCAAGAGCAGCCTGCTCAAGGCCGTCGCCGGCATCCTGCGCTTCGACAGCGGCACGCTGGACGTGTTCGGCGTGCGCCTGGACAGCGAGCGCGCGTGCGAACGCATCAAGGACCGCATCGGCCTGATGCCGCAGGGCCTGGGCCAGAACCTGTACGGCGACCTGTCGGTCGAGGAGAACATCGATTACTTCGGCGGCCTGCGCCTGCTGGGCGGCGACGAGCTGACCAAGCGCAAGGACAGCCTGCTGCGCAGCACGCGGCTGGATGCGTTCCGCGACCGGCCCATGAAGAACCTGTCGGGCGGCATGAAGC
Source organism: Rugamonas brunnea (assembly GCF_014042345.1). GTDB lineage: Bacteria > Pseudomonadota > Gammaproteobacteria > Burkholderiales > Burkholderiaceae_D > Rugamonas > Rugamonas brunnea. Next base: position 207,904 of record NZ_JACEZT010000007.1, on the reverse strand, counting down.
AGAAGCTGGGCCTCGTGTGCACGCTGATCCACCAGCCGCAACTGGTGATCCTGGACGAGCCGACCACCGGCGTCGATCCCGTGTCGCGCCGCGAATTCTGGGCCATCCTGGACCGGCTACTGGCCGAACACGGCACCACGGCGCTGGTCTCGACGGCCTACATGGACGAGGCGAGCCGCTTCCACCGCGTCTCCATGATGCACGAGGGCCGCATGCTGGCCAGCGGCACGCCCGAGCGCATGCGCGCGCTGAGCGCCGGACGCATCGTGCGCAGCGGCGCGGACGGCCGCCAGGCCGAGGCGCTGGAACGGCTGCAGCGCAGCTATCCGCAAGCGGAGGCGCTGGGCCGCGAACTGCGCGTGTTCGTGGACGGTGACGACGCCAACGCCGCGCTGGAGCAAGTCGAACAAACGCTGGATGGCCTGCCGCACGACCCGTGCGAAGTGCTGGAGCCGGAACTGGAGGACGTGTTCATCGCCCTGCTGCGCCAGCGCGGCGCGCAAGCGGACGCGAAGCGGACACCCGGCGCGGTGACGAACGGCGCGACCAGCGCGGCCACGCCGACGGCGGCCGGCCGGGCCAGCGCGCCAGCCACGCCCGCGTCCGTCCCCGCGCCCTCGCTCGCGTCCATGCCCGCACCTGCCAGCGCGCCCGCGCGCGCGACCGACGCCACCCCCGCCATCGAGGCCGACCAGCTGACCCGCACCTTCGGCGCCTTCAAGGCCGCCGACGCCGTCAGCTTCCGCGTGCCGCAAGGCGAGATCTTCGGCCTGCTGGGCGCCAATGGCGCCGGCAAGAGCACCGTCATCAAGATGCTGACGGGGATTTTGCGCCCCAGCGACGGGCGTGGCCGCGTGGCCGGCGCCGACATGCGCGACGCTGGCCGCCAGATCCGCGAACGCATCGGCTACATGTCGCAGGCGTTCTCACTGTACCTGGACCTGACGGTGATGGAGAACATCCGCCTGTACGCCGGCATCTACGCCGTGCCGCCCCAGCTGGAGGCCGAGCGCATCGCCTGGGTGCTCGACATGGCCGGCCTGCACCCGTTCGCCGGCGCGCTGGCGGCCAGCCTGCCCATGGGCCTGCGCCAACGCCTGGCGCTGGGCTGCGCGCTGCTGCACCGGCCGCAGGTGCTGTTCCTGGACGAACCCACGTCCGGTGTGGACCCGGTGGGCCGGCGCGCGTTCTGGGACATCCTGTTCCGCCTGTCGCGCGAGGACAAGGTGACCATTCTCGTCACCACCCACTACATGTCCGAGGCCGAACACTGCGACCACATCGCCCTGATGTACGCGGGCCGCGTGGTGGCCGACGCCTCGCCCGAACAACTCAAGGCCGGCGTGGAGCGCGACGCCGGCAAGCTGTACGAACTGACCACCAGCGCGCCGCAGCCGCTGCTGGACATGCTGCGCGCCGAGGCGCTGGGCCAGGCCGCCCTGTTCGGCTCGCACATCCACCTGCTGCTGCCCGATCCGCAGGCGGGGCTGGCGCGGCTCGATACCCTGCTGGCCAAACACGGCATGCAGGTGGACGCCATCACGCCGCGCCGCCTGTCGATGGAGGACGTGTTCGTCCACCTCGTCACCAAACTGGAAGCGGCCGACCAGGCCCGCGCCGGCGCCGCCACGGCCAAGGGCGCGGCCGGGGGTGATGGCAAAGGCGCGGCCGAAGGTGGGGCCAACCCGTCCGCACAGGGAGCATCCGCATGAACCTGCACCGCATCGCCGTCGTCGCCTACAAGGAGTGGCGCGAAATCGTGCGCGACCGGCTGTTCTTCGCGCTGGCCTTCATCGTGCCCTCGCTGCTGATGCTGCTGTTCGGCTACGGCCTGTCGCTGGACGTGGAGAACATCCCGCTGGCCGTGGTCGATTACGACCAGAGCGTGCAATCGCGCGACTACGCGCACCGCTTCACCGACTCGCGCTATTTCGAATTCCACGGCTATGGCAAGAACGAGGAGGCGCTGCGCAAGCTGGTGGTCAACAACACGCTGCGGGCCGTGATCGTGATTCCGCCGCAGTTCGGCGCGCGCCTGGCCAGCGGCCACCCGGCCGAGGCGCAGACCTGGATCGACGGCACCTTCCCGTTCCGCGCGCTGACGGCCAAGGGCTATGTGACGGCCATCAACGCGGCCGCCACGCTCGACCACATGGCGCGCTGGCTGGGCGACGCCAACGGCGTGCCCGCCGCCAGCGTGCGCGCGCTGCTGCAGCCGGTGAAGCTGGAAACGCGCTACCTGTACAACCAGGAAGTGAAAAGCATCTGGTCGATCGCGCCCAAGCTGATCATGGTGATCCTGATGCTGTCGCCGCCGTTCCTGACGGCGCTGGGCGTGGTGCGCGAGAAGGAGTCGGGCGCCATTTACAACGTGTACGCGTCCACGCTGTCGCGCGGCGAGTACCTGGTGGGCAAGCTCACGCCCTATGTGGGCATCTCCATCATCAACGCCTCGCTGCTGACGGCCATGGCGCTGCTGCTGTTCGGCGCGCCGTTCAAGGGTAACCCGCTGCTGTTCATGCTCGCCACCGTGCTGTACGTGATCTGCACCACCGGCATCGGCCTGCTGGTGTCGGTGCTGGTCAACACCCAGGTGGCGGCCATGGTGGGCACGGCCATCGTGACGGTGGTGCCGGCCGTGCTGTACTCGGGCATGATCATCCCCATCCCGTCGCTGTCGGCCGAGGCGGCGCTGATCGCCCACCTGCTGCCAGGCATGTACTACGCCGACATCGCCACCGGCAGCTTCCTCAAGGGCGCCGGGCTGGCCGCGCTGTGGCAGGACGTGCTGATCCTGGCCCTGTACGCGGCGGCCCTGTTCACGGCCGGCTTCCTCGGCTTCCACAAGCGCCCCGCCAACTGAATGACCACCACTATGCGACTTTGGCCAACTAACGCAACTGCCACCTGGTGGCGCCGCCTGCGCGTGATGACGTGGAAAGAACTGGTGCAGCTGATGCGCGACCCGCTGCTGCTGCTGTTCGTCGTCTACGCCTTCTCGGCCGACATCTACAACGCCGCCGCCGGCGTCACCCTGCAACTGAACAACGCGGCGCTGGCCGTGCTGGACATGGACCGCAGCGCCGCCTCGCGCGAGCTGGCCGGCCGCTTCCTGGCGCCCGAATTCCGCCAGATCGGCAGCGCCGGCCACGCGAGCACCGGCCAGGCCCTGCTCGACAAGGGCGACGCCATGGCCCTGCTCGACGTGCCGCCCGGCTTCGGCGCGTCGCTGGCGCGCGGCGAACCCGCCGCCGTGCAGATGCAGATCGACGCCTCCAACTCCGTGCAGGGCTTCCTCACCTCCGTGGACGCGGCCCAGATCGTGGCCCGCTTCGGCCTCGAATCGGCCGCCGCCCGCCTCGGCCTGGGCAATGCCACGCTGGACGGCCCGCTGATCGACAACCGCGTGCGCGTGTGGTTCAACCCCAACCAGAACGACGCCTGGTTCATGGGCATCTCCGAGCTGCTCAACGTGATCACGCTGTTCTCCATGCTGCTGCCGGCGGCGGCCATGGTGCGCGAGAAGGAGCGCGGCACCATCGAGCAGTTGCTGGTGTCGCCGCTGGGCCCCTTGCAGATCATGCTGCCCAAGATCGTGGCCATGGTGGCCGTGATCCTGTGCGGCACGGCGCTCGGCCTGTTTGGCTTGCTGATCCCCGTGTTCGGCGTGCCGGTGCACGGCAGCCTGCTGCTGTTCCTGGCCGTGTGCACGGCCTACATCTGCACGCTGGCCGGCATCGGCATCCTAATCGCCACCGTCACGCGCAACATGGCGCAGGCGGGCATGATGGTGATCCTGATCCTGGCGCCGATGATGTTCCTGTCCGGCGCCTGGACCCCGCCCGAAGCCATGCCGGCCGTGATGCGGGCGCTGATGTACATCTCGCCGCTGTACTATTTCATCAACGCCAGCTACGGCATCCTGCTCAAGGGCGCCGGTTTGCTCAGCCTGTGGCCCATGATCGCCGGCATCGTCGGCCTGGGCCTGGCCGTGGGCGTGGCCTGCACGCTGCGCTTCACCCGCCAGTTCGGCTGAACGCGGCCCGCCCGTCCGCCATCCGACAACCGTCCACCCGCCAACCAACCACAAGGCCAATATGAACGAGAACGCCAACCGGAACGCCGCCCCCAGCGCCACCCCGAGCGCCACCGCCCCCTACTCGCTGGCCGGCAAGCGCGGCCTGATCGTCGGCCTGGCCAATGAGCACAGCATCGCCGCCGGCTGCGCGCGCGCCGCGCACGCGCTGGGCGCGCGGCTGGTGCTGTCCTGCCTGAACGACAAGGCCGTCCCCTACGCCGGCCCCGTCGCGAGCGCGCTCGACGCGCCGCTGCTGGTGTGCGACGTGGAGCAGGACGGCGCGCTGGAAAACCTGGTGCAGCAAGCCGTGGCCCAACTTGGCGGCCTCGATTTCGTGATCCACTCGATCGCCTGGGCGCCGCTGGCGGACCTGCGCGGGCGCGTGGCCGACAGCTCGGCGGAGGGCTTCCTGCGTGCCATGAACATCTCCTGCCACTCGTTCGCCCGCCTCGCGCGCCTGTGCGAGCCGCACATGCGCAGTGGCGGCAGCCTGATGACCATGAGCTACCTGGGCGCCGACGAAGCCGTGCCCCACTACGGCGTGATGGGCCCCGTGAAGGCGGCGCTCGAATCGCTGGTGCGCTACCTGGCGGCCGAACTGGGGCCACAGGGCTTGCGCGTGCACGCCGTCTCGCCCGGCCCCATTCCCACCCGCGCCGCCTCCGGGCTGGAAGACTTCGACGGCCTGATGGCGCGCGCCGTCGAACGCGCGCCGCTGCGCCGCCTCGTCACGCTCGAAGAGGTGGGCCGGCTGGCCGCCTTCCTGGCCGGCGACGCCGCCTCCGGCATGACCGGCCAGACCATCTACGTCGATGGCGGTTATCATATCGTCAACTGATGCCCCCAACAGCACCACCGCGCACCCACCTCAATCACGGACAACGAGCCACAACATGAACGACCATATCCACGACGACCTGCCCGAGATCATCGAGAACGTCACCTACGGCGAACTGCAAGTGGGCCAGAGCGCGCGCCAGACCCGCACGCTGACGGCCGACGACATCGCCGCCTTCGCCGCCGTCTCGGGTGACGTCAACCCGGCCCACCTGGACACCGACTACGCCGACGCCACCCTGTTCCATGGCGTGATCGCGCACGGCATGTGGGGCGCGGCCCTGATCTCCAAGCTGCTGGGCACCACCCTGCCCGGCCCCGGCACCATCTACCTGGAGCAGTCGCTGCGCTTCCTGAAGCCGGTGCGCATCGGCGACACGCTGCGCATCACGGCCACCGTGCTGACCAAGGAAGACGCCAACCACCACGTCACCCTCAACTGCGAAGTGAAGAACCAGACCGGCGCGCTGGTGCTGGCCGGCGTAGCCACCGTGATCGCCCCGGTCGAGAAAGTGCGCCGCCCGCGCGCCCAGTTGCCGCTGCTGCGGCTGGTGGACCCGAGCGACCGCTTCGGCGTGCTGCTGGCCAGCGCGGCCGCACTGGAGCCGGTGCGCTGCGCCGTGATCCACCCGTGCGACGCCGAGTCGCTCAAGGGTGCGCTGGACGCGGCCCGCCGCAAGCTGATCGTGCCCGTGCTGATCGCGCCGGCCGCCCGCCTGCGCGCGGTGGCCGACGAGGCGCGCGAATCGCTGGACGGCGTCGAGATCATCGACGTGGCGCACAGCCACGCGGCAGCCGAGAAAGCGGCCGCCATGGCCGCCGCCGGCGAAGTGGAAATGCTGATGAAGGGCAGCCTGCACACGGACGAGATGATGCAAGCCGTGCTGGCGCAACCGGCGCTGCGCACCAAGCGCCGCTTCTCGCACGTATTCCGGCTCGAAGTGCCGATGTACGACAAGGTGCTGCTGATCTCCGACGCCGCCCTCAACATCCAGCCCACGCTGATGGAGAAGGCCGACATCGTGCAGAACGCGATCGACCTGGCGCACGCGCTGGGCACGCCGGAGCCGAAGGTGGCCATCCTGTCGGCCGTGGAAACGGTGACACCGAAAATCGCCTCCACGCTGGACGCGGCCGCCCTGTGCAAGATGGCCGAACGGCGCCAGATCACGGGCGGCGTGCTCGATGGGCCGCTCGCCTTCGACAACGCCATCTCGCCGCAGGCGGCCCGCATCAAGGGCATCACCTCGCCCGTGGCCGGCCACGCCGACATCCTGATCGCGCCCGACCTGGAAGCGGGCAACATGCTGGCCAAGCAGCTCGAATACCTGGCCGGCGCCGCCACCTGCGGCGTGGTGCTGGGCGCGGCGCTGCCGATCGCCCTGACCAGCCGCGCCGACGCGGCCGACGCGCGCGTGGCCTCGGCCGCGCTGGCGCTGCTGCTGGCCCACCGCTACCGCAAGGAGCGCCCATGAACAACGGACAGCAGGCCATCATCGCCGTCAACGTCGGCTCTTCCTCGATCAAGTTCGCGCTGTATCCGTTCCGCGGCGCCACCACCGGCGCCGCCCTGCTGACGGGCACCATCGCCGGCCTGGAGCCGGACGGCCAGCCATGCGTGGCCTTCAGCACGGACGACGGCGTCAATCTGAGCGAAACACTGGCGCCCGGCCCCGGCGACAGCTTCGAGCGCGCGCTAGCCGCCATGCGCGCACTGCTGGCGCGCTACGCGGCGCCAGCCCGGTTGATGGCCGTGGCACACCGCATCGTCCACGGCGGCGAACGCTATGCCGAATCCGTGGTGCTCGACGAGGCGGCGATGGCCTACCTGCGCACGCTCGAACCGCTGGCGCCCCTGCACCAGCCGCACAACCTGGAAGGCGTGGAACTGTTCATGCGCGCCTTCCCCGAGCTGCCGCAGGTCGGCTGCTTCGACACCTCGTTCCACACCACGATGGACCCGCTGGAGCAGCGCTTCGCCCTGCCGCAAGCCATGCACCGCGAGGGCGTGCGCCGCTACGGTTTCCACGGCCTGTCGTACCGCTACCTGGCGGCGCGGCTGGCCGAGCGCAGCGGCCGCAGTGGCCGCAAGGTGCTGATGGCCCACCTGGGCAATGGCGCCAGCGTGTGCGCCATGCATTGCGGCGTGAGCGTGGCCACCAGCATGGGCTTTTCCGCGCTCGACGGCCTGATGATGGGCAGCCGCTGCGGCGCGCTCGACCCCGGCGTGCTGCTGCACCTGATGCGCCAGGGCTGGGATGCGGACCGCATCGAAAAACTGCTGTACCGCCAGTCCGGCTTGCTGGGTGTCTCGGGCCTGTCGGCCGACATGCGCACGCTGCGCGCCAGCGACCAGCCCGAGGCCCGCACCGCCATCGACCTGTTCACGCACCGGCTGGTGCGCGAATGCGGCGCGCTGACGGCCTGCCTGGGCGGACTCGATCTGCTGGCCTTCACGGGCGGCATCGGCGAGCACGATGCGGCGCTGCGGCTGGCCGCGTGCGAGCAGTTGCTGTACCTGGGCGTGCGCATCGACACGGGCCGCAACAAGGCGGCCGACGGCAGCCAGATCATGGCCATTCATGCCGACGACAGCAGCGTGGAAATCTGGGTCGTCCCCACCGACGAAGGCCGCGTGGCTGCCGGCGACGCGGCGGCACTGCTGGCGCATATGCAAATTTGAATTTATTCGTTCTCTCGACGGGAACGTATCGCTAATCTCTTTTTGGATTGCAAATCAGCGGCAAGACGAGGAAGGCCATCGGGCTTTCCGCAGCGTAACGCATTACGGAGAAACCATGAAACTTGAAACCATCGCAGTACACGGCGGCTATTCCCCCGATCCGTCCACCAAGGCGGCCGCCGTCCCGATTTACCAGACTGTCTCGTATGCGTTCGATGACACGCAGCACGGGGCGGACCTGTTCGACCTCAAGGTGCCAGGGAACATCTACACGCGCATCATGAATCCGACCCAGGACGTGCTGGAGCAGCGCGTGGCTGCGCTGGAAGGCGGCATCGGCGCACTGGCGCTGGCCTCCGGCCAGGCGGCGATCACCTATGCAATCATGACCATCGCCGAAGCTGGCGACAATATCGTCTCCGCGTCGACGCTCTACGGCGGCACCTACAACCTGTTCGCGCATACGCTGCCGCAATTCGGCATCGAAACCCGTTTTGCCGACTACCGCGACCCGGAATCGTTCGCGCGCCTGATCGACGAAAAGACCAAGGCCGTGTTTGTGGAATCAATCGGCAACCCGCTGGGAAACATCACCGATTTCGAAAAGGTGGCGGCCATCGCGCACAGCCACGGGGTTCCACTGATCGTGGACAACACGGTGGCCACACCTTACTTGTTGCGTCCCTTCGAGCATGGCGCGGACATCGTCGTGCACTCGCTGACCAAGTACCTGGGCGGGCACGGCAACTCGCTCGGCGGCGTCATCGTCGATTCCGGCAAATTCCCGTGGGCCGAGCACAAGCAGCGGTTCAAGCGCCTCAATGAGCCGGACGTGTCCTACCATGGCGTCGTGTACACCGAGGCGCTGGGGCCGGCTGCCTACATCGGCCGCGCACGCGTCGTCCCGCTGCGCAATACCGGCGCCGCGATCTCGCCGTTCAACGCGTTCCTGATCCTGCAGGGCATCGAGACGCTCGCATTGCGCATGGATCGCATCACCGACAATGCACTCAAGGTGGCGCAGTTCCTGCAACGGCACAAGAAGGTGAAGTGGGTGAACTATGCGGGTCTTCCGGAGCACGCCGATCATGCGCTGGCAGCCAAATATCTGGGCGGCCGACCGTCCGGCGTGCTGACCTTCGGCGTCGAGGGCGGCCTCGCGGGTGGAGCGCGCTTCCAGGATGGCTTGAAGTTGTTCACCCGGCTGGTGAACATCGGCGACGCCAAGTCGCTGGCCTGCCATCCGGCGTCCACGACACACCGACAACTGAACGCCGAGGAACTGGCCAAGGCTGGCGTCACCGAGGATACCGTGCGACTGTCCATCGGCATCGAGCACATCGACGACCTGTTGGCGGATCTCGATCAGGCATTGGCTGAAGTTTGATTTTCCGGAGCGGTGCGGCAGGGGATCGCGTCAGGTAGCCCGCCCCTGCCGTACCGCCGGCCAGATACGGGATGTTTTTCGTACCGGCGGCGAACTACTCGGCGTCCGACGACGACATTCCACAACCGCCAGCTCACAAAGGAAATTCGGCGATAAACTTGACGACCCGCCGGCTGGCGCCGTCCGTCATGGCTTTTCCTATGCCGACATGCAGCCCAACCTCATCGATCTTGGTGTCCGCCGTCAGGAACAGCAACTCGCTGCGCTGGCTTCTTGGCAGCAGCTTCTTCAACGGCCCCGCCTCGACAAAGTATTCCAGCCCGAGCGCGTGACGTTTGTCGATATGCCAGGACAAGCCGGCTGCTGGCTCAAACCGGACATCGCGGTCCTCGCCGGACAGCGGAATGTCGAAGCCCGGATTGAGCGCCAGGTTCAGTGGCCCGCTACGCCAGCCGACTATGCCGACCAGTTGCGCATGCCAGGCCTTGTCCTCATCGACAGGCGCGGCATAACCGGCTTCCGCGCGCACGCCCCAGTAAGCGCCATCGTCGGCGTCGTGCGGCGCGATGTATTGCGCTTCAGCGAACAGCCCCGTCGCGCGCCACGCGCCAGCCCGCCGGGCAAGCGGCACCTGGACGCCGAGTTCCAGGTCATCGCGCCAGCCATAGGCATATTCGGCCATCGTATTGACCGTCGTGCGTTGCGGGCTGGCGTTCTTGGGCGAGCGGGCGAAGGTTGTCTGCCATTCGAGCGCATGTTCGCCCAGCTCCGCAATGTCGTCGGTGTAGACCTTGATTTCCTCCGGGGCGGCGAGCGCGGAGTTCCCGCCTGCCAGCACACCACCCAGCAACGCGAGGACGCTACCCATGCGAAACACTCGTCGGCCCATGCAAACTACTTTCGTCAGATGAATTGGAATCGGCGGCAACAGCGCCGCAAGCACTCTAACCAAGAGTTGCCTGCAATGCAAATATTCGCAACAACAAATGCTGGGCAGCATGTCTCACCTCACGCCACCCGGCAGCGCCTGCTGTACGTTGTACCGGCCCGATTACCAGTACAGTCATGCTAAGCGATTAAGTAACTGTATAGGTACTGTACTGGTCTTGTGTTCTAGTATGGATACTCATCAACAGGAGCTTTCATGGACGAACTGATCACTTTCGCACCGCTGGCGACCTTCGCCTTCGTTTCCTCGATCACGCCGGGACCAAACAACATCATGCTCACCTCCTCGGGCATCTGGTTTGGCTTCCGTCGCTCGATTCCTCACATGCTGGGTATCACGGTGGGCTTCGGGGTGCTGCTGGGGATCTGCGCGGCCGGCATCGGCGCGCTCGTGATGGCGGTGCCGTCGGCGCAGACGGCGCTGCGCGTGGCGGGTTCAGCCTATCTGCTCTACCTCGCGTGGCAGATGCGCAATATGCGCTTCGACCGCAAGGCCGAGCAGGCACAACAGCCGCTCAGTTTCATGGGGGCGGCGGCGTTCCAGTTCCTGAATCCGAAAGCCTGGGTGATGGCGATCACGGGCGGATCGGCCTTCCTGCCGCAGATCCTGCCGACCTGGCTGGCGGTGGCGGTGTACTGCCTGGTGTTCTGCGTGATCAACCTGCCTTGCATCTCGGTCTGGGCCGGCGCCGGCGCGCTGCTGCGGCGCTTCCTCGGTCAGCCGGCATGGCGCATCACCTTCTGCGCCGTGATGATGGTGCTGACCGCTTACTCCGCAATCGCGATCTGGCTGTAGCGCATCCGCATGCAGGCTCAGCGCCGCCCCAGGCGCGGCAGCATGCGCGCCAGCACGCCATCCTTGAAGACGTACTGATGCACCAACGCCGCCGCCGCGTGCAAGCCGGCCAGCACCAGCAACAGGTTGGCGGCGAGTTCGTGGTATTCCTCGACGGTATGTCGCAAGGCCTTGTTGCCGGGATCAAAGGCGGGCACCTTGAACAGGTCGAACAGGTTGTCGCCCCGCACCCAGACGTTGGCCACACCCAGCACCACCGCCGCCAGCACGCACAGGTACAAGGCGATGTGGCCCACCTTGGCCAGGACTTGCGCCGCGTTATTGCCCACGCCCGGCAAGTGTTCGCCGGCCGTGGCGCGCCACCAGATGCGCACCATCAGCACCACGCCCAGCAACGCGCCCAAGCTGATGTGCACGCTGCGCGCGTACACCCGCGCCGTGCCGCGCGGGAACCAGTCGATTGTTTCGCCCAAGCACCACAATGCGATGACCAGCCCCGCCGTCAGCCAGTGCAGGCGGATCGTCCGCGCATCGTATTGCTGGACCGTAGCATGAACTGTTCTCATCGTAACCCTCTTTCCTTGAAATCCTGTAAGAGTCACAACGCACCGGGGCGCGATGGACATCCGTCAGCGAGCGCGGTCAATCGCGCGCCCACGCTGTACATGATGTCACATTTTCCCTTCTGGCAACAGAGCGCCAGATCACACCACGTCACGCCCGTCCCGCGCGCGGCCCCGTGCCCGACACCAGCGTGAAACTGGCCACCAGCTCCTCCAGCTTGCGCGCCTGTTGCTGCATGCTAGCCGCCGATGCGGCCGCCTGTTCCACCAAGGCCGCATCCTGGCGCGTCACATTGTCCATCTCGGCAATGGCGCCGCGCACCTGTTCGATGCCTTCGCTCTGCTCGCCGCTGGCGCGCTTGATCTCGCCCATGATGCCGGTGGCCTGGTCCACCGCCGCCACGATCTCGCCCATGGTGCGTCCGGCCTGGTCGACCAGCGCCGCGCCGGCCTCGACCTGCGCCACCGCGTCGCCGATCAGGGTCGCGATTTCCTGCGCCGCGCCGGCCGAGCGCTGGGCCAGGCTGCGCACTTCCGACGCCACCACGGCGAAGCCGCGTCCCTGCTCCCCGGCGCGGGCCGCCTCCACCGCCGCGTTCAAGGCCAGGATGTTGGTCTGGAACGCGATGCTGTCGATCACGCCGATGATGTCGGCGATGCGGCGCGAACTATCGCGGATCGAGCCCATGGTCTGCACCACCTGCCCCACCGCCTGCCCGCCGCGCGCGGCGATGCCCGAACTTTCCACCGCCAGCCGGGCCGCGTGCTGCGCCTCGGCCGCGTTGTGCTGCACGGCGCTGGTGAGCTGGGCAATCGAGGCCGAGGTCTGCTGCAGCGAGCTGGCCTGCGCCACCGTGCGCTGCGACAGGTCGGCGTTGCCGGTCGCCATCTCGTGCGCACCCCGGTTGACGATGCCCGTCACTTCCTTGATCTGCCCCACCAGCAGCTTGAGATTAACCTGCAACACCCGCAACGATTGCCGCACCTGGCTCACTTCGTGCGCGCCGTGGGCGTCCAGCCGCCCGCTCAGGTCGCCCGTGCTCATGCGTTCCAGGTCGCGCCGCATGCCAGCCAGCGGTTCCACGGCGCGCCGGTAAGTGAGCCAGCCACCCACCATGGTCAGGGTGGCGCCGGCCGCCGCGCTGGCGTCGGCCACGGCCGGGCTGGCGGTGGCCGTCAATGCGAACAGGCCGACCAGCAGCAGGCTGGCGCCCAGCATGCCGTGCCGGATCGACAGCCCGGCCACCCAGTCGCGCACGCCATGGCGGGCGCGCTGCACCACGGCGCCCTCGCGCACGGCCAGCTTGCCGTCGCTGGCCGCCAGCGCCCGGTAGGCCGCGTCGGCCGCCGCCACGGCCGCCCGGTCGGGACGGATGCGGATCGAGGTATAGCCGACCACCCGGCCTTGTTCGAACAGGGGCGCGGCGCTCACGTCCACCCAGTAGAAATTGCCGTTCTTGCAGCGGTTCTTCACCAGCCCGCTCCACGCCTTGCCGCTTTTGAGCGTGCGCCAGAAATCCTCGAACGCGGCGGCCGGCATGTCCGGGTGGCGCACGATGTTTTGCGGCGCCCCCATCAATTCCTGCTCGGAATAGCCGCTGATGTTGATGAAATCCTGGTTGACATAGGTGATATTGCCCCGCAGATCGGTCTTGGAGACGACGGTCTCATGGGGCTGCAAGATGTATTCGATGTCGGTCACGTAAGGGCGGTTGCGCATCTCGTTCAGTTCCAGGCGTTTTAGAGGGGAAGTCCCCGGGGGCCGGGGCGAATGAAGGCGCAAGTCTAATGAGGCCGTGATTAAAAAAATATGATCCTTATCAAAGATTTACGATACATATATAAAAGTTGCAATTAAAAAAGTTAAGAAAAGGGGTGGATGCGCGCCGCTTTCCCTATGGTGCGGGCGAGGCTTGCCGTACAATGACAGCCCTTCCGCCCAGTCTGTCAGCGGAGGGCAATTTGATACCAAAGAACACTGCATGAACGATTTCACCCCACAGCCTCTTTCGCAACTGCATCCCGACATCCTGTACGGTCCCCGTCGGGACGAGCTGTTGCGCGAGGAAATCCTGGCCGACCTGCTCGAAGCGAGCGCGGCCCGCGCACCGGAGCACACGGCCCTGGTGTGCGGCGGCCGCCGTCTCAGCTACGGCGAGCTGGACGCCCAGGCCGACCTGGTGGCGGCCCGGCTGATCGCGGCCGGCGTGGGGCCGGGCCAGATCGTGGGCCTGTGGCTGGCGCGCGGCGTCGAGCTGCTCGTCATGCAGGCCGGCATCGCCAAGGCCGGCGCGGCCTGGCTGCCGGTGGACGAGGACACCCCCGTGGAACGCCTGCAGGTGTGCCTGGACGACGCCCAGGCGGCCGGCGTGCTCACCAGCGCCAGCTTCGCGCCGCGGCTGGCCCAGCTGGGCCGCCCCGTGTGGACCGCCGAAGCCATGCTGGCCGCGCCCGCCGCCGGCGAGGCGCTGGCCCGGCGCGGCGCCGTCTCGCCCGATGCGCCGGCCTATGTGATCTACACGTCGGGCTCGACCGGCAAGCCGAAAGGCATCCTGATCACCCAGCGCAGCATCTGCCACTTCCTGCGCAGCGAGAACGCGGTGCTCGGCGTGCGCGCCGACGACACCGTCTACCAGGGCTTCTCGGTGGCGTTCGACATGTCGTTCGAGGAGATCTGGATCGCCTACCTGGTGGGCGCCACGCTGTTCCTCGGCCCGCGCGAAGTGAGCGCCGACCCGGACGCCCTGCCCCAGCTGCTGGCCGACAACGGCGTGACCGTGCTGCACGCCGTGCCCACGCTGCTGGCCCTGTTCAACCAGGAAGTGCCGACGCTGCGCATCATCAACCTGGGCGGCGAAATGTGCCCGGAATCGCTGGTCACGCGCTGGTCGCGCGCCGGGCGCCAGATGTTCAACACCTACGGCCCGACGGAAGCGACCGTGTCCGCCAGCCTGGCCGCACTCGCGCCGGGCCGCCCGGTCACCATCGGCACCCCGCTGCCCAACTACGGCCTGCTGGTGGTGGACGCGGAGGCGGCCCAGGCCGGCGCGCCGCTGCGCCTGCTGCCGCGCGGCGAGACCGGTGAGCTGTGCATCATCGGCCCCGGCCTGGCTGCCGGTTACCTGGGCCGGCCCGACCTGACGGCCGAAAAATTCCTAGCCAACCCGTGGCGCGCCGGCGCGCACGACGACCGCCTGTACCGCACGGGCGACCTGGCCCGCATCGATGACGACGGCGAAGTGCTGTGCCTGGGCCGCGCCGACGACCAGGTCAAGATCCGCGGCTTCCGCGTCGAACTGGGCGAGATCGAAGCGCTGCTGGCCCAGCAGCCGGGCGTGGGCACGGCCGCCGTCCTGCTGCGCAAGGATGACGGCATCGACCAGCTGGTGGCCTACCTGGTGCCCGAGGCGGGCGCCGCGCTCGAAGGCCGCGCGCTGCGCCAGGCGCTGGCCGCCGTGCTGCCGCCCTACATGGTGCCGGGCCGCTACGAGCTGCTGGCCGCCATGCCGCGCCTCACCTCCGGCAAGATCGACCGCAAGGCGCTCAAGGCCACACCCCTGAGCGCGCCGGCGGCCGGCGACGCCGCCGATTCCGACCTGCCCGAAACGCCGGCCGAAGCGGCCCTGTTCGCGGCACTGGCCACGCTGTTCCCCGGCCAGCCGATTTTGCGCCAGGCCGACTTCTTCGCCGACCTGGGCGGCCACTCGTTCTTCGCCGCGCGCCTGGCCTCGGCCCTGCGCGCCGATCCCCGTTTCGCCCACGTGACCGTGCGCGACATCTACCAGCAGCGCCAGGTGGGCAAGATCGCCGCCGTGCTGGCCGACGCGCCGGCCGCCGTGGCGGCCGAGGCGCCATGGACGCCGCCGTCCGCGCTCAGGCGCTGGACCTGCGGCCTGGCCCAGGCGGCCGCCATGCCGGGCCTGGTGGCGCTGCGCATGGCGCAGTGGCTGGCGCCGTTCTTCACCTACCATTTCTTCACGGGCGATCCCGGCGACTCGGTGCCGCGCGCCATCGCCGCCTCGGCCGGCGTGTTCCTGCTGGCCACCGTGATGGAATTCGCCATCGCCATCGCCGGCAAATGGCTGATCGCGGGCCGGCTCAAGGCCGGCGACTATCCGCTGTGGGGCCTGACCTACTACCGCTGGTGGCTGGCCGACCGGCTGGTCGAGGCGGCGCCGGCCTACCTGCTGAGCGGCTCCTCGCTCAACGCCTGGTGGCTGCGGGCGCTCGGCGCACGCATCGGCAAGGACGTCATCATCGGCTCGTTCACGCTGCGCGCGCCCGATCTGCTGTCCATCGGCGACAACGTCAGCATCGGCAACGCCGTCAACATGGAAAACGCGCGCGTGGAACGGGGCCGGCTGCGGCTGGGCGCGATCCGGCTCGACGACGACGCCTGCGTCGGCTCGTTCGCCATCCTGGAAGGGAACACCCGCGTCGGCGCCCTGGGCCACCTGGAGGGCCAGTCGGCGCTGGGCGACGGCATGGCCGTGCCGGCCGGGCGCGTGTGGAGCGGCTCGCCCGCGCGCGACGCCGGCCCGCACGACGCCAACCGCCTGCCACCGCGCCCCGCCGTCAGCCGCGCGCGCCAGTTGGGCGAAGGCGCGTTCTTCGTGTTCGGCATCCTGCTCATCGTCACGCTGTTCTTCATGCCCGTGTTCCCCAGCTTCGTGCTGATCGACTGGTTCGACGAGGCGGGCTGGCTGCCGTGGGTGCAGGGCGACGACGTGCGCATCCAGCTGCTGCGCTACTTCCTGCTGGCCTTCCCGGCCAGCACGGTGCTGATCGTGCTGACGGCGCTGCTGTCGGCCGGCATCCGCTGGAGCGTGCTGCCGCGCCTCACGCCGGGCCGCTTCGCCATCCACGGCAACACCTACTGCGCCAAGTGGCTGGTGAGCCAGATCCAGGAATCGAGCCTGAACGTGCTGCACGGGATCTACGCCACCATCTATGCGCCGTTCTGGTATCGCCTGCTGGGCGCCAAGGTGGGCCGCGACGCGGAAATCTCGACCGCGCTGGGCGTGGTGCCGGACATGCTGACGCTGGGCGACGAAACCTTCATCGCCGACGCCGTGATGCTGGGCGACGAGGAGATCGACGGCGGCTGGATGACCATGCAGCCGACGGTGGTCTCGCACCGCAGCTTCGTCGGCAACGGCGCCTACATCCCGGACGGCACCGTGCTGCCCGAGCACGTGCTGATCGGCGTGCACTCGCGCGCGCCCGACAACGAGCAAATGACGAGCGGCGACACCTGGCTCGGCTCCCCGCCCATCAACCTGCCGGCCCGCGAAACCACCAGTGGCTATCCCGAGTGGCTGACCTTCCACCCGTCGCCGCTGCGCCGGCTGGGACGCGGCCTGATCGAAGCATTCCGCATCGTCGCCCCGCACGCGCTGGTTATCGCCGTCGGCTACACGCTGGTGCTGTCGGTGATGCCGGTGGCCGGCGCCGGCCGCTGGGCCGAAGTGACGTGGGACCTGACCCTGGCCGGCTTGGCCTACGGCATCGGCAACTACTTCTTCGTGGTCGGCTTCAAATGGCTGCTGCTGGGACGCTACCGCAAACAATCGGAACCGATGTGGACCCCGTTCGTGTGGCTGTCCGAAGGCGTGACCAATATGTACGAAGGCATCGCCGTGCCCAACTTCATGCGCTACCTGCGCGGCACGCCGTGGCTGCCGCTGGCGTTCAACCTGCTGGGCAGCCGCATCGGCCGCGGCGTCTACCTGGACACCACCGACATCACGGAATTCGACTGCGTGCGCATCGGCGAGTACAGCGAGCTCAATGCACTGACCTGCCCGCAGACCCACCTGTTCGAGGACCGCGTGATGAAGATCGACCATGTCGACATCGGCGCCCGCGTCTACCTGGGCCCGCGCAGCGCCGTGCTGTACAGCGCCAAAGTGGCCGACGACGCCCACCTGGGACCGCTCACCCTGGTGATGAAGGGCGAGCACATCCCGGCCGGCAGCCGCTGGGTCGGTTGCCCGGCCGCGCCCGCGCGCGCCTGACCGGCGCCGCGCCACGACCACGACCATGGCCACGATGAACGTCCACGATGGCGTATTCCCGGTCCAGCCGTGGCCTGGCCCCCTGCCCGTCGCCATCGATGGCCGCTGCGTGATCGCGCTGGCGACGGCGGGCCGCACGCGCCCGCAAGCGCGCCAACTGGCCCGCGACGCCTTGCGGCAGGTGCTGGCGGGATGGCTTTCCATCGACGGCGTGCGCATCGGCCTGCCCGCCACGCCCGGCCAGCCGCAGCGCATCGTGCTGGATACCGGGTCGGCCAACGCGGCGCACAGCGTCGCAGACCCCGCCATCGTCCCCTGCTGCTCGATCAGCCATGAAACCGATTGGACGCTGGTGGCCATCAGCCTCGATGGCCCGGTCGGCGTCGACCTGATGGTGCCGCAGGAAATAGAGGATTGGGCCGCGCTGGCACGCGACTATCTGGGCCCGGCGGTGGCGCAAGCACTGGCGGCCTGTCCAGCGCCACAACGCGCACGCGCGCTGGCGCAGGCATGGACGGCGCGCGAAGCGAGCCTGAAATGCGCGGGACAGGGTCTGACAGAATGGAGCGCAGCACCGGTGCTGGCTTGCCACACGGTGCCGCTGCTTGCGCAAGCGGGATGGGTGGGATCGCTGGCCTGGCCAGCCAAAGCCTGAACGGCGGCGCGGCACGGATCGGAAGATCAGTAGTTCGGAGATTCGGTAGTTCGGCAGCACGGCAGGCCGGCAGGCCAGCTACGCGGAAGTCGGAAGGTCGGCTGCGCCGGCGCCCTACCGCGCCGACGCATCAAATGCCAACCATGACAAGGTTAGCACCATTACCTGCAATTGCCACACAAAGTAGTTGAATCGCCACGCACTCAACCACGCGCTAATCGACTGCGCCGGCGCCCTACCGCGCCGGCGCATCGACCCTCAGCTAAAAATGATAGCGGTAGCCCACGCTCCAGGCGCCGACATGGCGCCGCTCGTAGCTGACCGTGGGGCCCGCGCCCCCCGAACCGCCGGGCATGCGCAACCACGTGTATTGCACGAACAGGTCGTGCGCGGGCGCCAGCCGGTAATCAAGGCCAAGGCGGGCCTGGTACAACCAGCCGCCATGGTCGGCGCCAGCGAAGCAATTGCACCCATTACTCATCTGCAGTGACGGCAGCGTGGCCGCGCCCCAGCCCAGCCCCACGCCAGCGTAGCCGCCCAGCGATTCGGTCCATGCCGCCGTGCGATAGGCATTGACGGTCAGGGCCTGATAATGGCCGCCGCCACTGCCCGCTTCCGACACCGGCCCCAAGGTCATACGGCTGATGTCGAAGCGGCCGTACTGGTACTCCAGCTCAAAGCGGGCATGTTCGGTCTGGCGGCCAACGGCCACGCCGCCATGCAGGCCGCTGTCCAGGCCAAGCTCACCGTCCACGCCCACGCCGCCAAAATCCACGCGCGCCGGCCAGCGGCGCAGGTTGTTCTGGCCAAGTTGGGCGGTCGCGTAATAGGCCGGCGCGTCGGCAGCGGCCGGCGCAGCGGACGTGGGCGCGGCCGCACCGGCCGGCGCCGGCTCCGCCCATGCAGGCAAGGCGCCGGCCAGCAGCAGCACGGCGCCGGTGGTACGTAATATCGTCTGTCGGAGTTTCATTGTCATCATCATCGGGTCCGTAGGGTTGGCCATCCGCTGGCCGTCAGTTGCCAAAGTGCGTGCCGAACGCCGCGTTCAATTCCGCCGCGCCGGCCGCCCCGCCGTGCTGCACGCCGACCAGCTGCACCTGGCTCAGATAGTTCTGCTCGACCGCGTCCACGAAACGGACGTCGGACACGGAGCTGTAAGTCGCCGCCAGCTGCCGCACCAGCGCCTGCACACCGGCGTTGCCCTGGTTAGCCAGCAGATAGCCTTCCGGATCGAACACGAACGCGCTGTCCTGCGTGGTGCTGAACATGGCGCCACGGTCCACATACCCCTTGGCGGCCAGGCCCAGTGCGCCGGCATCGGCGCTGCTGAGCAGCTGCGTCAAGCCTTGTCCGTTCTGGTACAGGTGCACGTCGACCTTGCCAGTCGTTCCCGCGGCCGCCGCGCCGAAACCGGCCGCGCCAGCCACCACGTTATAACATGAATAAGGCATGGCTTGCCCTGGCGCGGCGAAATACCAATCCTGGGTGTAGGGTTGGAACGCGGCGTTCAGGTGGTGGCCGCCGGCGTCGCTGGCCAGCGAATCAAACCGCGCGCCTTCGAACACGTTGCCGGTGCCCTGCGCCATGCGGGCCGCCTCGGCCGCGTCGGTCGTGTAGTAACGGTCACCATTGGCCAGCAACACGCTCAGCACCGGCGTGGCGGCCGGTGCCGGCGGCGCCACGGGCACCACGGGCGCCGGCGCGGCGCGCTGCACCAGCATGCCAGGGTCGACGATGGTGCCGTTGACGATGCCGTCCTCGTCGCCGGGGCCGCCGTCGGTCAGCGTGACGACGATGCGGTCCACCTTGCCGTCGCCGTTCAGGTCCAGCAACGTGGCGCCATTGTCGGCCGTGGCCAGGTTCTGGTCGTCCAGGAAGCTGTACCAGGTGCCGGTCTTGCTGTCCCACTTGATGAAATCGTTGGCCTGCACGCCGCCCGGCGGCAGGTCGATCACCACCCGCACTTGCAGCCCTGCCAGGTCGGGCGCGATGTCGGCCAGCGGCTGGCCGCCGCTCTGCTGGGTGACGGAGAAATGCAGCAGCGGCGTGGCGGCCGTCACATGGTCGGGCAACGGCGCCGTCGGCGCGCTCACCGACAGGTTGAGCAACTGGGCGCCGGACGCCAGTTGCACCGGCGCGCCAGGATGGGCCGGGTCCACCTGGCCAGCCATGATGGCGCCGAAACTGGACGCCGGGGCCAGCTTACCCTGCTGGAACGCTTCGACCGATGCCAGCGGCAACTGGCCCACGTTGTTCTGCTGCCAGTCGGGTATGCCATCGTGGTTGAAGTCACCGCCGTTGGCGGCCAGTTCCACCGATGGCAACACGCCGTCGACGTCGGTCACCACCGTCATGGTGACGGGCGCCTGCGCCTTCACCTTGCCGGTACTGTCAAGAATCTGGGCCGTGAAGGTGTAGACGCCGTCGTCCAGCACCACGCCGGGCAGGTGCACTTGGCCGGCGTGGGCCTGCTCCGCCGTCACCGCGCTCGTCTCCACCACTTCGCCCGTGCTCGTCACCAGGCGCACCGTGCCCCCTTCCACCAGTTGCCCGCCGCCGTAAATGGTCAGCTCCGACGGGGCCAGCGGGCCGGTCCCGCCATCGGTGACGGGGCCCAGCTTGACGCTCATGTCCTGTTGCGTGGACGGTGCCTGCGGCGCCACGTCGTTGTCCAGGATGGAGCCGGTGGCGGCCACGCCACCCACCGTCAGCGTCAGGCTCTCCGTGTGCTCGACCAGCGTGTCGTCGCGGGTGGCCACGGTGATGGCGAAACCGCTGACGCCGGACGGCACCACGATGATGCCGGTGGACGCGTCGCCATTCTTCCAGGCCACGCCGTCGCTGAAGGTGATGCTGGTGTAATCGGCCGCCGAAGCCGTGCCGCTGATGGCCAGCGTGTGCTCGGTGCTGGACGGGCTGGTGCTGTTGAGCGCCACCGTGTAGCGCAGGCTTCCCCCTTCCACCACGCTGCTGTCGATCGGGCTGGCGCCCAGGTGGGCCGCGTTCTCCGCCGTCACGCTGGTCACGCTCTGGCTGTCGTTGTCGGTGATGGTGCCGGTGGCGACCACGCCGCCCACGGTCAGCGCCAGGCTTTCGGCGCTCTCCACCAGCGCGTCGTCGGTGGTGGCCACGGTGATGGTGAAGCCGCTCACGCTGGACGGCACCACGATGATGCCGGTGGATGCGTCGCCATTCTTCCACGCCACGCCGTCGCTGAAGGTGAAGCTGCCGTAATCGGACGAAGACGCGGTGCCGCTGATGGCCAGTGTGTATTCTGTGGCGCCGCTGGTGGCGCCGCTCAGCGCCACGGTGTAAAGCAGGCTGGCGCCTTCCACCACGCTGCTGTCGACCGGGCTGGCGCCGGTGTGGGCCGCGTCTTCGGCCGTCACGCTGCTGACGCTCACGCTGTCATTGTCGGTGATGGTGCCGGTGGCGGCCACGCTGCCCACGGTCAGGGTCAGGCTCCTGGCGTTGTTCACGGCCGTGTCGTCCACGGTAGGCACGGAGACAGTGAAACCGCTCACGCTGCCCGGCACCACGATGATGCCGGTGGACGCGTCGCCATTCTTCCACGCCACGCCGTCGCTGAAGGTGAAACTGCCGTAGTCCGACGAGGACGCCGTGCCGCCGATGTCCAGCGTGTATTCGGTGCTGCCGCTGGTGGTGCCGCTCAGGGCCACCGTGTACAGCAGGCTGGCGCCTTCCACCACGCTGCTGTCGACCGGGCTGGCGCCCGTGTGGGCCGCGTCTTCGGCCATCACGCTGCTGACGCTCACGCTGTCGTTGTCGGTGATGGTGCCGGTGGCGGCCACGCTGCCCACGGTCAGTGTCAGGCTTTTGGCGCTGTTCACGGCCGTATCGTCCACCGTGGACACGGAGACGGTGAAGCCGCTCACGCTGCCCGGCACCACGATGATGCCGGTGGACGCGTCGCCGTTCTTCCACGCCACGCCATCGCTGAAGGTGAAGCTGCCATAGTCGGCCGAGGTGGCTGTGCCGCCGATGGCCAGCGTGTATTCGGTGCTGCCGCTGGTGGTGCCGCTCAGGGCCACCGTGTACAGCAGGCTGGCCCCTTCCACCACGCTGCTGTCGACCGGGCTGGCGCCCGTGTGGGCCGCGTCTTCGGCCAGCACGCTGCTCACGCTCACGCTGTCGTTGTCGGTGATGGTGCCGGTGGCGGCCACGCTGCCCACGGTCAGGGTCAGACTGCGAGCGCTGTTGACGGCCGTATCGTCCACGGTGGGTACGGAGACGGTGAAGCCGCTCACACTGCCGGGCACGACGATGATGCCGGTGTGCGGATCGCCATTTTTCCACGCCACGCCGTCGCTGAAGGTGAAGCTGCCGTAGTCGGACGACGACGCCGTGCCGCCGATCGCCAGCGCGTATTCGGTGGCGCCGCTGGTGGTGCCGCTCAGGGCCACCGTGTAGAGCAGGCTGGCCCCTTCCACCACACTGCTGTCGACCGGGCTGGCGCCCGTGTGGGCCGCGTCCTCGGCCAGCACGGTGCTGACCGTAACGGCGGCCGGCGCGCTGTCGGCGTTGATGGTGACCACACCGGTATTGTCCGTGATGGCGGCGAAGGAACTAGCCGACAGCGTCACATTGAACGTCTCGCTGGCCTCGGGCGTGGCGTCGGCGCCGATGGCGATATGGATCACCTTCGAGGTCTGGCCGGGCGCGAACGTCAGCGTACCCGAGGTGGCCGTGTAGTCGTTGCCGGCCGTGGTGGCCGTGCCGTCGGCGGTGGCATAGTTGACGGTCACCGTGTCGGCGCTGGCCTTGCTCAGCGTGACGGTGACGTCCACCCCGCCATCGCTTTCGTTGACGCTGGCGTCGCCGATGCTCAGTTGCGGCTGCGCGGCCAGGTAGGTGTTCAGTGTCGACAGCAAACCGCTGGTGGCCGCGTTGCCGGTCACGTCGCCGCCGCTGATGGAGAGCGTGGCGCCGTTGAAGGTCAGGCCCAGGAAGGTGTGGGGGTCGCCATTTTGCTCCGTGAACGGGTCGATGGTGTAAGTGCCGCCGCCGGCGGTGGCCAGCGTCTGGCCGCTGCCGGTGGCGTAGAACACCATCGTGCTGACGGCGCCGCTGGGCGCGCGCCAGTTGATCACCCCATCGATCGTGTGCACCACGCCCAGCGCATCGGTAACGATGATCTGGCCGCTGTAGTCGTTGCCCTGGGTGCCGCCGAACTGGCCGTTATCGGTGGTCTGGGCGAACTGCAGCTTGGACCAGCCCAGCGCCGACATGTACTGCGAATTGATCGCTTCGTTGTTCTTGGAGTAATCGCCGACAAAACCATTGGCGAACGAGACGGAAACAGTGGAAGTAGTCAATTCTGGCCTCTGCGTGATTTGAGTTGAAAAAGGGGCAGCCATGCCATCCGTCTGCGACGGGGCATTGTTGACACAGGTCCAAACTCACGCGAGGTTGAGGGAGAGATGGCGATCCGGTCGATACGGGCACTGCGGGATTGCGACAGTGGGTACGGACTCTCGTTGAGGTACCGCAACATTTAGTACAACAAGTCACGGCACGTGCATGACGATACCACAGAGCCGGGCCAAATCGCCACAAATATATCCATCAAGAAAAACTCATTTACAACAGGAACTTACTTGCAATTGTGAACCATCTGGCGGGACCACACGGGGCCGCAGCCCCGCCCGCGCCCGATTGACAACGCCGCAGCATCGTCGCTTAATGACGCGATGAACTCCCCGGCCGTTCCCCTGTCCCGCGCCGTGGCCGCTTGCCTGCTGGCGGCCGGCGGCGCGCTCGCCGCTGCCCCGCTCACGCCGGCTGGCGGCACGGCGCCGCCGATCGCCGTCACCATCTACGGCGACGACGACTATCCGCCCTACTCCTACCTGGAAAACGGCGAAATGAAGGGGATCTACACGGCCATCATCCGCGCTGCGCTCCGGAAGATGCCCGACTACCAGGTCGAGCTGCAACCAGTGCCGTGGAAGCGCGGCCTGGTCAAGCTGGAGACGGGCGAGAGCTTCGCCCTCTACCCGCCCTACCTGCGCGCGGCCGAGCGGCCCTACATGGCCTACTCGGAACCCATCATGGCCGAGCAACTGGTGGTCTATTGCAACCGGCCCGCGATCGCCGGACGCGCCCTGAAGCACTGGCCGGCCGACTACCACGGCCTGCGCATCGGCTACAACGCCGGCTTCCTCAGCGGCGGCAAGGCGTTCGACGAGGCCGTGCGGGCCGGCCTGCTGAGCGCCCTGCCGGCGCGCAACAGCCGCCTGAACCTGCTCAAGCTGCTCAAGGGCCGCATCGACTGCTACCTGAACGACCGCCTGTCCATCGTGTGGGAACTGGGCAAGCTGCGGCACGAAAAACTGATCGAAGCGGGCGCGCTGGACGTGGAGGAGACGGCGGCCCTGAGCGCCGAACAGGGCCACCTCGGCTACACCATGCGCGACGACGGCCGTTTCCCGTACAAGCAGGACTTCATCCGCCAGTTCAACGCCATCATCCGCGACATGAAGCAGGATGGCGAAATCCGCAACACGGTCGAGCGTTTTCTGCACGGGCCGGGCTAGCGGCGCCAGAAAGCCATTGAGCCGGGGCCCGGCTTCGGGTACAGTATGCGCGCACCACAGGCATCGCACCTGCCGCGGCTGCTGCGCCGGCCCGGCCCGGCCCGGCCACGATGCATGCGCCAACCTCACACATCATGACGACTATCGCAGTTATCGGCGGCGGCATCACCGGCGTCACCACGGCCTACGCGCTGGCACGGCGCGGCTACCAGGTCACCGTGTTCGAACGCCACCGCTATGCGGCCATGGAAACCTCGTACGCCAACGGCGGCCAGCTGTCGGCCTGCCACGCCGAGGTCTGGAACCACTGGAGCACCCTCGCCAAGGCCTTGAAATGGATGCTGCGCGCCGACGCGCCGCTGCTGCTCCATCCCCGGCCGAGCTGGCACAAGCTGTCGTGGTTCGCCCAGTTCATGGCCGCCATGCCGCGCTACGAGCGCAACACCATCGCCCTGGCGCAACTGGCCATCGCCGCGCGCGGCCACCTGTTCGCCTGGGCCGAGGAGGAAGGCATCGCGTTCGACCACCGGCGTGAAGGCATCCTGCACATCTACCGCGACCGCGCCAGCTTCGAGCACGCTTCCGGCGTGTCGGGCCTGCTGGCGCGCGGCGGGCTGGATCGGCGCGCCGTCACGCCACAGGAGATGCGCGCCATCGAGCCCACGCTGGCCGGCAACTACTACGGCGGCTACTTCACCGAGAGCGACAGCACGGGCGACATCCACCTGTTCACCACCGGGCTGGCGCGGGCAGCGGCCAAGCTGGGCGTGGAATTCCGCTACGAGCAGGACGTGCGCGCCGTGGCGACCGACGGCGCCACCGCCCTGGTCACCGTGCAGCAGGACGGCGAAGGCCGCACCAGCGATTACGACGGCCTGGTGATCTGCGCCGGCACCGCCAGCCGCGCGCTGGCGGCCATGGTCGGCGACCGGGTCAACGTGTATCCGGTCAAAGGCTATTCGATCACGCTGCGGCTGGACGACGCGGCCAGCCAGGCCGCCGCCCCCACCGTCAGCCTGCTCGACGACGCCACCAAGCTGGTGTCCTCGCGGCTGGGCCAGCAGCGGCTGCGGGTGGCCGGCACGGCCGAATTCAATGGCTACAACCGCGACATCCGCGCCGACCGCATCGCGCCGCTGGTGGAATGGGTGCGGCAATGCTTCCCCGGCGTGAGCACGCGCGACATGACGCCATGGGCCGGCCTGCGGCCCATGATGCCGGACCTGATGCCGCGCGTGGGCCGGGGCAAATCGCCGTGCGTGTTCTACAACACGGGCCACGGCCACCTGGGCTGGACGCTGTCGGCCGCCACGGCCGACATGGTGGCCGGCGTGATCGGCCAGGCGCTGGGCGCACCCCGCCTGGACAGCCAACAATACGGGACGTAAGCCATTTGCATCTGGCGTACGTCCCGTCTACGTTCCCGTTTTCCCCACCTGACGCTCGGGGACGCGCCACCATGGCATTCCGATGTGCCGCGCCGTCAGGCCGGTGGCACACCGCAGCGCGTCACCAGTTGCTCGAAGTCGGCCAGCGGCAAGGGCCGGCCATATAAATACCCCTGGTAGTGGCGGCAGCCGGCCGCTTCCAGCCGCTGGCGTTGCAGCTCCGTCTCCACCCCTTCCGCGATCACATCCAGGTGCAGGCTGGTCGCCATGCCGATGATGGTGCTGACGATGGCCTGGTCGCTGCCATCGGTGGCCAGGTCGCGCACGAACGACTGGTCGATCTTGAGCTGGTCCAGCGGCAGCCGCTTCAGGTATTGCAGCGACGAATAGCCGGTGCCGAAATCATCAAGCGAGAACTTGATGCCCAGCGCCTTGAGCTCCTTCATGGTGGCGATGGTTTCCTCGATGTTGTCGACCAGGATGCTCTCCGTCAGTTCCAGCTTGAGCACGCCCGGCGGCAAATGGTAGCGCTGCAGCGCGTTGCGCACATGGTCGACGAACTGGTGCTGGCGGAACTGGCGCGCGCTCACATTGATGGCCAGCACCAGCGCGCGCGTGCGCGCATCCCGCTGCCATGCGTGCAACTGGGCGCAAGCCTGCTCCAGCACCCAGTCGCCGATCGGCAGGATCAACCCCGTCTCCTCGGCCAGCGGGATGAACTGGGCCGGCGATACGAAGCCGCCATCGGGCCGCTCCCAGCGGATCAGGGCTTCGGCGCCCAGCGCGCAGCCATGCTGGTCCACCTGCACCTGGTAGTACAGGCGGAACTGGTCCTGCTCCAGCGCCAGGCACATCTGCTCCTCCAGCTGGGCGCGGGCCGTGATGTTGTCCTGCATCTGCTGGTCGAAGAAGCGCATGCCGTTGCGGCCCGCCTTCTTGGCCTGGTACATGGCGATGTCGGCCTGCACCAGCACTTCATCCGGTTGCTGGCGGTGGTCGGCGAACAGCGTGATGCCGATGCTGGGCGTGCTGCGGCAGTTGTGGTGGGCCAGCTGGTAGGGCTGGTTCAGGCTGGCCAGGATCTTGTGCGCCACCATCTCGGTCTTGGTGGCCGCGCCCATGGGGTCGATGTCCAGGCCCTCGATCAGCACCACGAATTCGTCACCGCCCAGGCGCGCCACCGTATCGCACTCGCGCAGGCATGCTTGCAGCCGCTCGGCCACCTGCTGCAGCAGCAGGTCGCCCACGTTGTGGCCCAGGGTGTCGTTGAGGGTCTTGAAGTTATCGAGGTCGATGAACATCAAGGCGTTGATGCTGTGGCTGCGCGCCAGCACATGCAAGGCCTGCTTGAGCCGCTCAAGCAGCAGGCGGCGGTTGGGCAGGCGCGTGAGCGGGTCGTAGAACGCCAGGTTCTTGATCTCGTCGGTGGCGGCCTTGCTGAGCGTGATGTCGCTGAGCGAAGCCACGTAATGCGTGGCCAGCTGGTCGGCGTTGCGCACGGCCGTCACGGTCAGCCGCTCCGGATACACCTCGCCGTTCTTGCGGCGGTTCCAGATCTCGCCGTCCCAGCGGCCGCGCACGCGCAGGCTTTGCCACATGGTCTTGTAGAAATCGGGGCCGTGGCGGCCCGAACTGAGCACGGCCGGGGTCTTGCCCGCCACCTCATGCGAGTCGTAGCCGGTGATGGCCGTGAAGGCCTTGTTGACGCGCAGGATCACGCCATTGGCGTCCGTCACCAGCATGCCTTCCGTGGTTTCGAACGCGACGGCGGCCACGCGCAGCGCTTCCTCGTTGCGGCGGCCGGCCGTGATATCGGCCAGCGTGACGATGGCGCCGGGCCAGCCCTGCCCCAGCGGCGTGACGCGCAGGCGCCACCAGCTATCGGGACGCGGATGGTCGCCGCAGTATTCCACGCGGTAGCTGCCGCGCCGGCCCGCCAGCACCGCCAGGATGCCATCGTGCACGGCCAGCGCCGCATTATCGTCGCCGCCGCCGGTATCGACGGCGTCGACCACGTCACCCAGGCCGGCGGCGGCGCGGCACAGACTCGGAAAATCGCTGCCCACGGTGACGCGGGCCAGCGTGCCACAGCCGGTGGCGGCCGCCGCGCCACGGCGCCAGGCAGCGTTGACGGCCAGCACAGTGCCGTTGCCATCAAGCACAGCCATGCAGTCGTCAAGGGCATCCAGTACGGCCCAGCAAAAGTCGGGACGGCGGGTCGGCGCATCGGGCGCATCGGGCGCATCGGGCGCGCCGGCGCCCGGCAGCACGCCTCCCGAACTGAGCCAGTCGCAATTATGGGAGCGCGGGCTGAAATCGGGATCGCAAGGTGTTTCGGCCAAGATCGTGCGGCGCGGCAAGGCGCCATGGCCGGGCGAGGCATCTGCCATCGTGGACAAGTC
Source organism: Rugamonas brunnea (assembly GCF_014042345.1). Taxonomy (GTDB): domain Bacteria; phylum Pseudomonadota; class Gammaproteobacteria; order Burkholderiales; family Burkholderiaceae_D; genus Rugamonas; species Rugamonas brunnea. The sequence goes on along the minus strand of NZ_JACEZT010000007.1, from coordinate 179,593 downwards.
CGATGGCAGCGGAGGTGTGGTCATGATTACGGCTATGGGGGTAAACTCGGGATGCCGACCAGTGTATTGACTCTAATCGGAAAAAAACTTGATCCACATCAAATCCGGCTAAATATTGCCGTGTGTAAATGTTAATGTAGAGAAAAAGTCACGCGTGTTGACGTCTCTTGTAAAATCCGCCGCCGCCCCTATCTGGGGCCCATCTCTCACGGAGGCTTTAACCATGACTGCACTAAAACTCGTCCGCACCACCCTGATCGCGTCCGCGCTAGCGTTGAGCGCCCCGGTGTTCGCGGCCGATCCCACCATGCACGAAGTGTATCTGGCCGCCGAAGCGGGCAAATTCACGGAAGCGCAGGCAATGATGGACCAGGTGCTGCGCGACCACCCCAACAGCGGCAAGGCCCACTTTGTCGAAGCGGAACTGCTGGCCAAGCAAGGCAAGATGAGCCAGGCCCAGGCCGAATTGAGCAAGGCCGAGCAACTGGCGCCCGGCCTGCCGTTCGCCAAACCGGGCGCGGTGGACAAGCTGCGCCAGTTGCTGGCCCAGCCGACGCCGCGTGCGGCCGCCGCCCCCATCACCCACCCCAACTACGGCCAGCAGCAGCCGGCGCCGCGTCCGGCCAATAGCGGCCTGCCCTGGGGCATGCTGCTGATCCTGGGCGCCGGCCTGGTCGGCTTCATCGTGCTGGCCAGCCGCTTCATGGCGCGCCGCCAGGCCGGCATGCAGGGCCCGGCCGGCATGGCGCCCTACGCTCCGGGCGCGCCGCAGGGTTACAACCCCGGCTACAACCCCGGTTACGGCCAGCCGCAGGGCTGGGGCCAGCAAGGCATGGGCCAGCCCCAGGCGCCGGGCATGGGTTCGCGCATCATGGGCGGCCTGGCCACGGGTGCTGCCGTGGGCGCCGGCGTGGTGGCCGGCGAAGCGCTGATGCGCCACTTCACCGAGGGCGACAACGGCAGCCGCGAGCGCGGCCACAGCGACACCCGCAACGACATCATCTATGACGATCCCACCCAGCGTAACAACCTGGCCGGCGACGACATGGGCGGCACCGACTTCGGCGTGAGCGACAGCGGCTCGTGGGATGACAACAGCGGCGGTGGCGGCAGCGACGACTGGTAATCCCTCCCGGCGGCGCCGTCCGCGCGCCGCCCGCCGCCTCGATCAGCGCTCCACGGCCACCTGTGCACGTCGTACCCGAGAAAGCGGGTACCCATGGAGCGCATCGCTTGCCCTCACTTACGGCAGGCCAGTAACGGTGCCCTCCTTCGGATAGCTGATCGCATACCCGGCGCTGATCTTCAGCGTTTCATGCGGCGCCAGTGGCTGATCCCAGCCGACCACGCCCTGGCGCTGTTCCCATTGCGTGATGGTGGGCTGCGGCCCGAACGTGGCGCGCACCTTGATCTCGTCGGACGTGCTGACCGGCGACGCTTCCAGCACCAGCACCCGCACCGGCGCCGTATGGAAACTGGTGATGGTGTACACGTCCGTCACCTCGCGCTCGCCGTGCTGCGCCAACAAGCCGCCCGTCCCCGATTGCTGGCTGGCCCGGTCCACGGCCACCCGGATCAACTCGTCGCGCCCGAATGGCAGCACCAGCCGCTCCGACGCCTGCGGGTTCCAATGCGTCGCCCCGACATAGCCGCCATCGCGGAACAACTGCACATTCCCCGCCAGCCACACGCCGGCCGGCCGCGCCGCCTCGGCCGTCACCACGGCCGACTTGTCCTGGCGCGGCACCACGCGGATGCGCTGCGTGACGGGCACCGGCTGGCTCGATAACGCCACCGTCACTTCCCGCCCGTCCGCCGGCAGGGTGACGCGGTTGGGCACGCTGAATTCCGTGTCGAACGCACCCTGCTCCTCGATCACGGGCGGAATGTAAGGCTCGCCCGCCGGAGCGCGCGCGGCCATCGCCACCATGGGCGCCGGAGCCGGGGCGGGCGCCGGCATCGGCGCGTAGCCATAGGCGGCCACCTTGCTCTCGGCGACCGGCTTGTAATAGGTCAGCAGGCGCGGTTGCGGGTCGGGCGCGTCCGGCGAACGGCGCGGCTGGCCGGTGGACAGCTTCAGCGCCACACCATTCCAGTCCTCGCCCGTCTTCTGCGACACGGCGGCCAGCCGCTCCAGCTCCACGCGCGACGCGCCCGCGTCGAGGCTGGCGCGGTACACCGGCTTCCATCCGGCGCCATTGACCTGATAGGACACGCGCACCGTGCCCGCCTGCCGCACGGCCAGTTGCACGCTGATGCTACGCTGCTCGCGGCCACCGCCGCGCACCTTGTCCAGCTCCCCCTGCAACACGGCGATCTTGCGGTCGATCTCGCGCATTTGCACCTGGGTGCGCTGGATCTGGCTGAAGGCATCGTGGGCGCCGCGGCGGATCGTGTCGAGCATGGCGCCCATGGCCTTGCCATCGGCGGCCACCGGCGCCCGGTCGGCCGGGCCCGCGCCGTTCAGGTGCTCCAGGTAGTTCTGCACCAGCGCGGCCGATTTCGCGTCCACGTTGAGCACGTCCTTGCTGTCCTGCAGCGCCTGGATGCGCGCCTCCAGCTCGGCCTGGCGCGCGTTGGCCGCCTCCTCCTTGCCCACGTCGCGCGTGACGACCTGGCCCACCTGGATGCCGGCCGACGCTTGCACCCGCAAGGTGCGCAGGTCGAAGCCGGCCGGCAGGCCGCTGATGTCGAGATGCGTCATGCCCGGCTGGACGGCGCCGCTGCGCTCCACCATGGCGCTGCCCGGGTACAGGGTGACGCTGGTGATGGGCGCGTCCTCGGCGCAGGCCAGGCCGTGCGCGGTGGAAGCGAGTGTCAACAGGATGGCGATACGGGTGGGAGTCATGGCGCTTGCTGGTTGTGAAGATCCGGCAATACTGCTGCGCTTTGATAAAAATGTCAATTTTGCCATTACGCATTTCGAAAGGAATCGCCGCCTACTCTTTCGAGGGAGGCGGCGCCCATCATTTTTGGTCGGTGGACCGCAGAGTCCCGCGAAGTCAGGCAAAATAGCGCAAGTTCCAACATTCAAGCGACTCCAACGCCAGCAAAGGACGGACATGAGCACCGACATACCGTTGCTGCCGGCATGGCTGCACACGGGCTGGTTCCGCCTGCTGTTCCCCATCATGGTGGCCGGCCTGCTGTACCTGGTCTACCTGTGGCGCATCCGGCAAATCACCGAACGCGTCCAGACCCAGCTCAAGGCACGCCAGCTTGAGCGCGAACGCATCGCGCGCGCCCTGCACGACACCCTGCTACAAGGCGTGCAAAGCCTGACGCTGCGCTTCCAGACCGCCATCGACCAACTGCCACCGGAGGCGGCGGCCGCGCGCGCGACCATGGAGCAGATCCTCGACAGCGCCGACGAGGTGATGGCGGCCGGCCGCGACCAGGTGATGGACTTGCGCGGCAGCCTCGAATTAGGCAGCGACCTGGCGCAGTCGCTCAACGCCGCCGGCTGCGCCATGGGCGGCGAATACGGCGTGCGCTTCCGGTTCACCGTGGAAGGCGCGCGGCGGCGCATGCAAGCCTTGCTGACCGACGAGGTGAACTGCATCGCCCGCGAGGCGCTGTCGAACGCTTTCCGCCACGCCCGCGCGCGCACGGTGACGCTGACCATGGCCTACGGCTGCGACGATTTCCGCCTGCGCGTGCAGGATGACGGCCAGGGCATCGACGAGCAGACCCGGGCCAGCGGCCGCCGCCATGGCCACTGGGGCTTGACCGGCATGCGCGAGCGCGCCCACGGCCTGGGTGGCAGGCTGGAGATCTGGAGCCGCCCCGGCCAGGGCACCGAGGTGGCGCTGACCGTGCCCGCGCCACTGGCCTACGCGGACGCCGACCAGCACCCGCTGCGCCGCTGGCTGGACCGCACTATACTAAAACTATTGGGCCGCCATTGAGGCGCCTGAACCAAACCGGAAAGCCGCATTGAACGCACACCACGCCATGCAGGACAGCCCCGCCCCCCGCCCCATCAGCGTGCTGGTGGTGGACGATCATCCGCTGATGCGGGCCGGCCTGGTCGAGGCCATCGCCAGCCAGCCGGACATGCGGGTGGCCGGCGAAGCCGGCAATGGCCGCGAGGCCGTGCAGCAGTTCCGCGCCTGCCCGCCGGACGTGACGGTGATGGACATCGCCATGCCCGAGCAATGCGGCGTCTCGGCCCTGCTGGAGATCCGCCGCGAGTTCCCGCAGGCGCGCGTCGTCATGCTGACCACCTACAAGGGCGACGCCCAGATCCTGCGCGCCGTGCAGGGCGGCGCGGCCGGCTTCCTGCTCAAGAGCACCCTGCGCAAGGAACTGCTCGACACCATCCGCGCCGTCCACGCCGGCGCGCGCCGCATTCCGCCCGAGGTGGCGATGGAACTGGCGCAGCACATGGGCCAGGGGCCGCTCAGCCCGCGCGAGGTGGAGGTGCTGGGCTACGCCGCCACCGGCCATTCCAACAAGCGCATCGCGGCGCAACTGGCCATTTCCGAGGAGACCGTCAAGGCGCACATGAAGAACGTGCTGGCCAAGTTGATGGCCAACGACCGCACCCACGCCGTCACCATCGCGCTCAAGCGCGGCATCATCGCGCTCTGAACGCCAGCGCCAGCAGGATCGCGCAGGGCGCGAGCAGGCCGCCGAAGCCGGCCAGCACGAAGGCCCAGGCGCCGCAGACGGCGCCGGCGGCGAAGGCCAGCGCGGGCCACAACAGGCCGGCGGCGCGCGCCCGCGCGGCCATGTCGCCGCGCACCGCGTCCACCAGTTCGATCACCAGTTGCGTCACATTGCCCGTCATGACGGTGGTGGCGGCCTCGCGCCCCAACAGCAGCTTGCCATAGGCGTTCTGCACCGCCATCGCCGCCGCGCACGCCATGCCGGTGGCCAGCGTCAGCGGCGCGCCGGGCCGTTCGACGGGGCTGGCCAGCCAGCCCAGACCCGTCCCGGCCAGCAGCAGCGCCAGTTGCAGCAGCAGGCAACGATGCAGGGCCCGGGCCGGCCCGCCGTCGCGCTGCCAGCGCAGCACCAGCATGCGCGTCAGCGCGACGAAGGCGATGAACACCGGGAACACCAGCAGCTTGATGGCGATGTCGGGCGCGGGCCGCACCAGGCCCCGGCCGATCAGCACGAAATTGCCCGTCACATGGGCCGTGAACAGGCCGAACAGGCCGATGAAGCCGAGCGTGTCGACATAACCGGCCAGGTAGCCCAGCGCCACGCCGCGCAGGCCGTCGCGGCCCGCCGCCGGCGCCGTCGCGGCGGCGTCCATCAGCCGCCGCTCGCCCGCTGGCGCGGCTGCAGGTCGTGCCAGGCCACCAGCAGGAAGGCGCCGGCCAGACCCAGGTGCTCGAAGAAGCTGTTGGCGGCCATGAAGCGCTCCGTGCCCGCCATCTCCCAGAAACGGTTCGCCACCAGCGTGGCCATGACCGTGAACAGGGCCAGGAAGCCGGCGCCCAGCCAGCGGTAAAAGCCGCTCAGCACCAGCGCCGAGGCGCCCAGTTCACCGGCGATCACCAGCGCCGCCAGCGTCGCGGCCGGCGCCAGGCCGAAGTGCTGCATCTCGCCAACGGCGCCGTGGAAGTCGGTCAGCTTGTTCCAGCCGCCCTGCAGATAGGCGCCGCACAGCAGCAACAGGAAAAGCCAGCGCAGTGCCGGCGCGCCGGCCAGCGCGCGCCAGCCCTGTAGGGGCACCGTGGGGGTGGTCGTGGTATGCATGGTCATGTCCCTCCCCCGTTCGTCATACGGCCCAGCACGCGCAACCGAGCGCGCCCCAGAAGCCCTTCAGGTCGGACACCGGCAGGGAACTGGTCCACGCCGTGGCGTGCTGGTGGCCGTGCAGATTGCACTGGTGGGCGCAGCCGCAGGCGCCCTGCTGCCGGCGCTTGGCCTGCGCCTGCTCCTGCGCCTTCTGTTGCTCGCGGCGCGCCGCCGCGCCCTTGGCCGGCGCCAGACCCCAGCCCGCGTAGCCGCCGTAGCGCCGCACGGGCGACCAGTCGGGCATGGCCGGCGGCGGCGGCTGGTCGAGCCCGGCGAACGGGCCGGCCCCGTACACCACCTTGCCGCCGACGATGGTCAGCAGCGCGCTGGTGTCGGCGATCTCGCTTTCGGCGCAGGCGAAGAAATCGCGGTCCGGCACGATCAGGTCGGCCAGCTGGCCCGCTTCGATGCGGCCCTTCTTGCCCACCTCGTTGGAGAACCAGGTGGTGTTCTCGGTCCACATGCGCAGCGCCGTCTCGCGGTCCAGGCAATTGGCGCGCGGGTATAGCTGCATGCCGCCCACGGTCTTGCCGGTGATGAGCCAGGCCAGCGACACCCACGGGTTGTAGGACGCCACGCGGGTGGCGTCGGTGCCGGCCGAGACCTTGACGCCGGACGCCAGCATCTTGGCCACCGGCGGCGTGGCCTCGGCCGCGCCATGGCCGTAGCGTTCGACGAAGTACTCGCCCTGGTAGGCCATGCGGTGCTGCACGGCGACGCCGCCGCCCAGCGCGGCGATGCGCTCGATCGAGCGGCCCGAGATGGTTTCGGCATGGTCGAAGAACCAGTTCAGGCCCGCCAGCGGGATGTCCTGGTTGACCCGCTCGAACACGTCGAGCGCGCGCGAGATGGTCTCGTCGTAGGTGGCGTGCATGCGCCACGGCCAGCGGTTCTGCGCCAGCACGCGGATCACGCCGTCCAGGTCATCCTCCATGTTGGCCGGCATGTCGGGACGCGGCTGGCGGAAGTCCTCGAAATCGGCCGCCGAGAAGGTCAGCATCTCGCCGGCGCCGTTGTGGCGGAAGTAGTCGTCGCCCTGCTGGTAGGTGGAATTGCGCGTCCAGTTGAGGAAATCCTCCTTCTCCTGCTGCGGCTTTTGCGTGAACAGGTTGTAGGCCAGGCGCACCGTCAGCTGCTTGGCCTCGGCCAGCTGCTCGATCACCTGGTAGTCCTCGGGATAGTTCTGGAAGCCGCCGCCGGCGTCGATGGCGCCCGTCACGCCCAGCCGGTTCAGCTCGCGCATGAAATGGCGGGTCGAGTTGATCTGGTATTCCATCGGCAGCTTGGGGCCCTTGGCCAGCGTGGCGTACAGGATGGAGGCGTTGGGCTTGGCCAACAGGAGGCCGGTGGGGTTGCCGGCGCCGTCGCGCAGGATCTGGCCGCCGGGCGGCTCGGGCGTGTCGCGCGTGTAGCCGACGGCGCGCAGCGCGGCGCCGTTGAGCAGCGCGCGGTCGTACAGGTGCAGGATGAACACCGGCGTGTCGGGCGCCACGGCGTTCAGCTCCTCCAGCGTCGGCAAACGCTTCTCGGCGAACTGGTGTTCGCTGAAGCCGCCCACCACGCGCACCCATTGCGGCGCGGGCGTGACGGCCACCTGGGCCTTGAGCATGGCCATGGCGTCGGCCAGGCTGCGCACGCCGTCCCAGCGCAGCTCCAGATTGAAATTCAGGCCACCACGGATGATGTGCAGGTGGTTGTCGATCAGGCCGGGCAGCACGCGCCGCCCGCCCAGGTCGATCACGCGCGTGGCCGGACCGGCCAGCGCCATGATCTCGTCGGCCCGGCCGACATGCGTGAAGCGGCCGTCCTTGATGGCGACCGCCTCGGCGTGGGGGTTGCTCCGGTCCAGCGTGGTAAACAGGCCGCGGTGCAGGATCAGGTCCGGCGTGGCGTTGGCGTTGGCGTTCATGTACTTGACTCCTCAATAATCGACGGGCGCGGCATCAGCCCCGCCGTTCCGGCGCGGCCGACTTGGCCGGGTGCCCGGCGCCGGGCAGCTGGCCGAAACAATGGGGCTTGACCTGCTCGTCCACCCACGCCACCTTGTGCTCGGGCTGGCGCCACTGGCGCACCAGCGGCGGCAGTTGCTCGCCCAGCAGGATGCCCAGCAGGCCGACCAGCGCGATCACCGGCGGCGCCGGCGAGCGCACCTCCAGCACACCGTAGATGACGCCCACCAGCAAACCGGCAGCCAGCGATACCAGATAGATTTTCATGATTGTGCTCCCAAATGGGCCGCCGGGCCGGCCGCCAGCGCGGCGGCCCGGCGGCGGGCATCATCCCTCGTGGGCGTTGAACATGGTCTGGGCGTAGATGATGCCCAGGCCGTAGGCGCCGCCGAACTTCTTGGCAATGCCGGTGGTCAGCTCGTAGCTGTCGGTGCGGGCCCAGTCGCGCTGCAGCTCCAGCAGGTACTGCAGCGACGTCATCGGACGCGCGCCGGCCTGGATCATGCGCTCCATTGCGCGCTCGTGCGCCTCGGCCGAGACGTCGCCGCAGCAGTCGGAGATCACGTAGACCTCATAGCCCTGGTCCAGCGCCGACAGCGTGGGGCCGACGATGCACACCGAGGTCCACAGGCCGCAGATCACCAGGCGGTCCTTGCCGATGGCGTTGACGCGGGCGATCACGTTGGCGTCCTCCCAGGTGTTCATCGAGGTGCGGTCGGTGATCTCGGCGCGCGGGAAGGCGGCCTTGATCTCGTCGAACACGGGGCCCGAGAAGCTCTTCTCGGCCACCGAGGTGACGATGGTGGAGACGCCGAAGCCGGCCGCCGCGTGGGCCACCAGGGCCGCGTTGTTGCGCAGCGTGACGGCGTCGATCGAGTGGGTGGCGAAGGCCATCTGCGACTGGTGGTCGATCATGATCAGCGTGTGATCCTTGGGCGAAACCAGCTGCGAACCGGGGGTTGGGGTTGCCTTGATGGACATGATGTATTCCTCGTGAGTGGATAAAGATGCGGTTGAAACGGGCCCGCCGCGCGGCGCCGGGCCATGACGACAGTGTGGGGCCACGCCGCCCGCCCGCCATCACCGTTTGGGGCGGCGGCGGCCTCCCTCTTTCGGGGGAGGGGCGGCGCCCGCTCAGCCCTTGATGAAGGCCAGCAGGTCGGCGTTGAGCCTGTCCTTGTGGGTGTCGGTCAGGCCGTGCGGCGCGCCGGCGTACACCAGCAGCGTGGCATGCTTGACCAGCTTGGCCGCCGCGCGGCCGGACGCGTCGATCGGCACGATCTGGTCGTCGTCGCCGTGCACGATCAGCGTGGGGATAGTGAACTTCTTCAGGTCCTCGCTGAAGTCCGTCTCCGAGAACGCCTTGATGCAGTCGTAGGTGTTCTTGTGGCCGGCCTGCATGCCCTGCGCCCACCAGGCGTTGATCAGGCCCTGGGAGACCTTGGCGCCGGGCCGGTTGAAGCCGTAGAACGGACCGCCGGCCAGGGTCAGGTAGAACTGCGAACGGTCGGCCAGCGAGGCGGCGCGGATGTCGTCGAACACCTTCATCGGCAGGCCGCCCGGGTTGGCCGGGGTCTGCAGCATCTGCGGCGGCACCGACGAGATCAGGCCGGCCTTGGCCACGCGCTTGCTGCCGTGGCGGCCGATGTAGCGCGCCACCTCGCCGCCGCCGGTGGAGAAGCCGAGCAGCACGGCATGCTTCAGGTCCAGGTGGTCCATCAGCTGGGCCAGGTCGTCGGCGTAATGGTCCATGTCGTTGCCGTCCCACGGCTGGCTGGAGCGGCCGTGGCCGCGGCGGTCGTGGGCGATGCAGCGGTAGCCTTGCGCGGCCAGGAACAGCATCTGCGATTCCCAGCTGTCGGCGTTGAGCGGCCAGCCGTGGCTGAACACGATGGGCTGGCCGGTGCGCGGGCCCCAGTCCTTGTAATACAGTTCGACGCCGTCGCGGGTGGTGATGGTGCCCATGGGTTGCTGTCCTTTCGATTGTGGTTGGTGGGGCGCGGCCTGGGCGGCGCCGGTGTGCACGGCCATGGCGGCCAGCGGCAGGCTGGCCGCCGCCGTCGCGCCGCCCAGCAGCACGGTGCGGCGGCCCCGGTCCGGTGCGGACGCGGCAGGTTGCGATGAAATTTTGCTCATCTGTTTCTCCCTCTGGTGGACCGTCGGCGCGGCGGCAAGCGCGCCGGTGGCAGGTGCGACCAGATTAAGCAATCCCGGCCCGCGCCGGATCACCATAAACTGCTAAGCGCCGGTCCCCCATTGGGGAGAGCGGAGCGCGCCACGGCGGCCGCCTATTGCGCTGCGGGAACTTCGGCCGGGTGTTACTATCACGACACGATTAACATCCGTTCAATGCATGCCGTCTTCCCCCGCCCGCCCCGCCCGCCCCGTTCCCCTCCGCCTGCTGGCGCTCGCCTTGCTGTTGCTGACGGCGGCGGGCGCGCCGGCCGCCACGCCCCGCCCGCGCCTGCTCGACGACTACACCCACACGGCCTGGGGCGCGCTGGACGACGCCCCGGTGGACGTGCTGAAATTCGCCCAGACGGCCGACGGCTGGCTGTGGCTGAGCACGGCCACCGGCCTGTTCCGCTTCGACGGCCAGCACTACGAGCGGGTCGACGCCATCGACGGCCAGCCCCTGTTGTCGAGCAATGTGCTGGCCCTGTGCGCGCCGCCGGAGGGCGGGCTGTGGGTGGGCTACCGCTTCGGCGGCATCAGCCACTTCCACCAGGGCCGGGTGCGCCACTACGGCCTGGCCGAGGGCGTGCCCGGCGGCGCGGTGATGAGCATCACGCGCGCGCCCGACGGCGTGCTGTGGGCCGCCACCCGCGACGGCTTCACCCGCCTGCTGGGGGAGCGCTTCGTGCCGGCCGGGGCGGAACTGGGCCTGCCCACGCGCGGCGCGCGCCAGATCCTGTTCGACCACGACGGCACGCAATGGATGTCGGTGCAGGGCAACGTCTACTTCCGCAAGGCCGGCGCGGCGCGCTTCCTGCCGGCCTGGCCGCGCCTGGACCTGATGGGCATGGCGCTCGCGCCCGACGGCACCGTGTGGGCCTCGGACGCCATCGACAGCTACTACCGCATGCGCACCAGCGCGCCGCCGCCGGGCCAGGCGGCGCGCCCCGAGCTGCCCGGCAGCGGCATGGAGTTCGACCGCGCCGGCGACATGTGGCTGATGCGCGCGGACAGCGTGCAGCGGCGCCAGCCCGGCCAGCCGCTGGCGCCGGGCCAGGAACTGACGCCCGACCATGGCCTGAGCGGCGGCCTGCCGCAGACCTTCTTCCAGGACCGCGAGGACAACATCTGGATCGGCACCTCGGCCGGGGTGGACCGCTTCCGCCGCAACCGCCTGGTGGCGCTGCCGGTCGCGGGCGACTTCGACCACGCCGCCATGGCGCCGGCCGGCGCCGGCGCGATCTGGGTCAGCGACCACGCCGGCCCGGTGCGCCAGCTGGGCACGGACGGCGTGCGCCGGGTGGCGCTGCGCCGCCACGGCTGGACCGTCTACCGCGACCCCAACGGTGTGCTGTGGCTGGGCAACGAGAGCGGCTTGTGGCGCCAGCACGGCAATGACGGCGTCCTCATCCCCTACCCCGCCGCCCTGCGCGGCTACGACAGCCAGGCCCTCAGCCGCGCCGACGGCGGCGGCCTGTGGGTGTCGGTGGCGCGCGCCGGCCTGTACCTGCTGCGCGACGGCCGCTGGCAAAAGGATGGCGGCCTGCCCGGCCTGCCCGCCGACTACCCGCTGTGCCTGACCCGGGAGGCCGGCGGCGCCGTGTGGGCCGGCTACGGCGGCAACCAGATCGCCCGCATCGCCGGCGGCCGGGTCGACCGCTACGGTCCGGCGCAGGGCGTGGCGCTGGGCGTGGTATTGAGCCTGTTCCACCGCGACGGCCAGCTATGGGCCGGCGGCGAACGGGGCGTGGCCTGGTTCGACGGCAGCCGCTTCGTGCCGCTGCGCGGCCAGGACGGGCAGGAGTTCGCCGGCGTGTCCGGCATCGTGCGCACGGCGGCCGGCGACCTGTGGCTGTTCGGCGCGGACGGCCTGACCCACATCGGCGCCGCCGCGCTGGCCGCGGCCATGCGCGCCCCCGCCCAGGGCGCCGCCTACGAGCGCTTCGACGCGCACGACGGCCTTGTCGGCATGCCCTCGCAATTGCGGCCCCTGCCCTCGCTGATCGAGGCCGACGACGGCCGCCTGTGGCTGTCCACCGCCAACAAGGTCAGCTGGATCGATCCGGCCCGCATCGCGCGCAACACCCGCGCGCCCACCGTCCAGGTGCGCGCGCTGGTGGCCGACGGCCGCCATTACGCGCCGCGTCCGGACCTGACGCTGCCGGTGCGCACGCGCGCGCTGCGCATCGACTTCACCGCGCTCAGCCTGGGCATGCCCGAGCGGGTGCGCTTCCGCTACCGGCTCGACGGCTTCGACCACGCCTGGCAGGACCCCGGCCAGCGCCGGCAAGCCTTCTACACCAACCTGGCGCCCGGCGCCTACCGCTTCCGCGTGCTGGCCGCCAACGAGGACGGCGTGTGGAGCGAACGGTCCGCGCAGCAATCGTTCCGCATTCCGCCCACGTTCACGCAGACGCCCTGGTTCATCGTACTGTGCCTGGCAGCCGCGGCGCTGCTGCTGTACGGCCTGTACCGGCTGCGCATGCGCCAGGTCACGCGCCAGCTGCGCCAGCGCATGCAGGCGCGGCTCGACGAGCGCGAACGCATCGCGCGCGCGCTGCACGACACCTTCCTGCAAAGCGTGCAGGGGCTGGTGCTGCGCTTCCAGACGCTGCTCAAGCGCCTGCCCGACGACGACGCGCGCGCACTGGCCGAGCGCATCCTCGACCAGGCCGACGACGTGATGGCGGAGGGCCGCCAGCAGCTCACCGGCCTGCGCACGGCGGCCCTGCACGACGGCGATCTGCAGCGCTCGCTGGCCGCCTTCGGCCAGGCGCTGGAGCAGGAACAGCACGAGCGGCCGGCCTGCGCGCACGAGGCCGGGCGGCCCGCGCGGCGCGGTCCGCGCTTCACCCTGGAAGCGCTGGGCGCCCACCGGCCGCTGGCCGAACCGGCCACCGAACAGGCCTACCACATCGCCCGCGAAGCGCTGCTGAACGCGTTCCAGCACGCGCAGGCCGACAACGTCGCCGTCGAACTGACCTACGACGTCGACCACTTCCTGCTGCAGGTGCGCGACGACGGCCGCGGCATGGACCAGCAGGTGCTGCAGGCCGGCCAGCGCCCCGGCCACTGGGGCCTGACCGGCATGCGCGAGCGGGCGCGCCAGCTGGACGGCACGGTGGCGCTGTGGAGCGCCCCCGGCAAGGGCACGGAGATCCGGCTCAAGCTGCCGGCCGCGCGCGCCTACGCCGGCGCGCCCGCTCGCACGTGGCGCCAGCGCCTGGGCGCCTGGCTGGGACGCACGGGCGGCGGCGGCTAGCGCCAGTCCGGCGCGCGGCAGTCGGCCAGTTCGAGGATGCCGCGCGCCAGCGCCAGCGTCACGGCGTGGGTGCGGTCGCTGGCGCCGAGCTTGGCCAGCACGCTCTTCATGTGGACCTTGACGGTCTCCTCCGAAATGGCCAGGTGCACGCCGATGCGCTTGTTGCTTTGCCCGCCGGCGGCCAGCCGCAGCACCTCCACCTCACGCTTGCTCAGCGCCTCCAGATGCCATTGCCCGACCAGGCTGCAGGCCACGGCCGGCGCGATGCTGCGCAGGCCGGCGTGTGCGTTGCGCACCGTCGTCAGCAACTCCTTGCGCAGCATGCTTTTCAGCAGATAACCGGCGGCGCCGGCCTTGATGGCGCGCTGGGCGTGCACGTCGCCCTCGTAGGTGGTGAGCACGACGATGCGGGCGGCCGGCCATTCGGCCCGGATGGCGCTGGTGGCGTCGATGCCGTTCATGTCCGGCATCTGGATGTCCATCAGCGTCACGTCCGGCAGCAGCCGGCGGTGGTAGTCGATGGCCTCGCGGCCGCTGCAGGCCTGCGCCACCAGCTGCATGTCCGCCTCGTCGGCGAGCACGCTGGCGATGCCTTCCCTGAACATGGGGTGGTCGTCCGCCGTCATGACGGTGATGGGCGGCGCCCGGTCGATGGAGGTCAATGTTCTCATCCGCGCAGCGTGCCACAACATTGACGTTTATGCCATCACTCCATGGTGGTAGCCGCGCGCCACCGGAACGGGGCGTGGCGTGGCCGGCGCGCGGCGCTAAGCTGGCGCCATGACCGTTCGACAGCACAGGACCGCACCACATGCATGGCTACCATTCAAGCTTTCCGGCTGGCGGCGCCGGCGCCGGCCTGTTGCTGCTGCGCCTGGCCGTCGCGGCCCACCTGCTGCACGCCGCGCTGGGCATGGGCCGGCCATGGCCGTGGTGGTGGCTGGCGTTGCTCGCGCTGGCCACCGGCTTGCTGCTGCTGGGATTGCTCACGCCGCTGGTGGCCGGCGCGGCGGCGGCCGGCCAACTGCCGTGGCTGGACTCGCCGAACGGCACGGTGGCCGCCATCGGCGTCGTGTGCGCGCTGGCGCTGCTGCTGCTCGGCCCCGGCGCCTATGCGCTCGACGCGCGCCTGTTCGGCCGCCGCCGCCTGCTGCTGCCGGATGACCCGTACCACACCGATTTTTGAAGGAACCGCATCATGCGCATGGAACCCCCGCACTGCCTGGCGCAACGGCACGGCGCCGCCGCCGCGTGTATCGACGTGCTGATCGACCACGAGGACGCCATCGTCCGGGCCGGGCTGGCCGCCCTGCTGCAAGACTGCCCCGGCATGGCCGTCCGCATGGAAGGCGCCGGCCCGCGCCGGGACGGACCGCCGCAGGTGCTGATCACCGACTATCACCGAGGCGTGGCCCACATGCGCGCGACCGGGGCGGCGGCCGGGCCACGGGTGCTGATCGTCAGCGGGTTCGACCGCGAATGGCATGTGCACACGGCCATGACGGCGGGCGTGCACGGCTACCTGCTGCAATCGGCCGGCGCCGGGCAGGTGGAGGCGGCCGTGCGGGCGTTGCAGCAGGGCCTGCGCTACCTCAGCCCGGAACTGGGCCGCTGCGTGGCCGACAGCCTCGGGCGCGTGGGCCTGACCAACCGCGAGAGCGACGTGCTGCAACTGATGGCGCAGGGGCGCTGCAACAAGTCGATCGCGCGCGAACTGGGCATCGGGGTCGGCACGGTCAAGACCCACGTCAAGGGCCTGTTCGACAAACTGGGCGCCACCGCCCGCACCCACGCCGTGGTGCTGGCCGCCCGCCGGGGGTTGGTGGGGGTGGCCGAATAGAGCCAGTGCCGGGCCAGTGTCATCCCGCGCCAAAAAAAATCGGTCGCTTGACCTATTTTTGAAAATGGCGCACCATGGCGTTTTCCAACCATGGGCCAGGCCATGCACGTCCAGCCGCTGCGCAGCAAGGAATCGCACACCACCACCAAGGGCCAGGAGCGGGCCGACGCCATCCTGGAAGTGGCGCGCGCCACGCTGGCGCGCGACGGCTACGCGGCGCTGTCGATGCGCAGCGTGGCCCAGCAGGCCGGCATCAGCCTGTCCACCGTCCAGCACTACTACCCGAGCCGCGACGACCTGGTCGAAGCGCTGCTGACCCATTTCCTCGACCGCTACCAGCGCGTGATCGAGCAGCGCATGGCGCAAGCGGGCGACGGCGACCGCATGGCGCTGTTCGCCTCCATCATCGACCTGTGCCTGGAAGAGTTGCGCGACCAGATCGCCAGCGGCCTGTTCTTCGAGGTGGCGGCGCTGGCCCACCGCCATCGCTACGCGGCGCAGATGTTCGATGCCGTGCTCACGCGCGCGCGCCGCACCGTGCGCAACCTGATCCGCGACATCGTGCCCGGCATGGCGCCAGCCCAGTGCGAACTGCGCAGCGCCCTGATCGTCGGCCAGATGGTGGGCGTGATGACCTTTGTCGCCAGCCAGACGCCCGCCCACGCGGAACTGGACGGGCTGCGCCAGGCCAGCGTGGACGCCATCATGCGCATCGCCTTCGCGCCCTGAGCCCCGACACCCATCCTGCGATAACAACCACAACGGAGACCGCCAGCATGACCCAACCGACCCAGGCGCCGCCCCGGCGCAAGCTCAGCGACATTTTCAGCCCCGACGAAATCGCCGCCCTCACCGCCCGCTCGGACCTGATGGGCTGGCGCGCCGTGCTGTTCACCTGGGGCGTGATCGCGCTGTGCTTCGTGGCGCTGGCGCGCTGGCCCCATCCGCTCACCTGGCTGCTCGCCATCGCGGTGCTGGGCGGGCGCCAGCTGAGCCTCGCGATCCTGATGCACGACGCCTCGCACGGCACCTTGTTCCGCAGCCGCCGCCTGAACGACCTGGTGGGCGACTACGCCTGCGGCAGCGCCATCGGCGTGGACCTGCGGCGCTACCGGCGCCACCACCTGCAGCATCACGTCAAGACCGGCACGCCCGACGACACGGACCTCAGCCTGGCCGCGCCCTTCCCCACCACGCCTGCCTCGCTGGCGCGCAAACTGCTGCGCGACGTGGCGGGCATCTCCGGCCTCAAGCGCGAACTGGGCCTGTTGCTGATGAACGCGGGCGTGCTGCGCTGGACCGTGGCCAGCGACATCGAACGCTTGCCGCAGCAAGGCCGTCGCTGGCGCGACCGCCTGCGCGACCTGGTCCGCAACGGCTGGAAATACTACCTGTTCCAGGCCCTGCTGCTGGGTGTGCTGGCCGCCACCGGTCACGCCTGGCTGTACCTGGCCTGGCTGACCGCCTATCTCACCACGTACAGCCTGTACATGCGCATCCGCTCGATGGCCGAACATGGCTGCACCGAGCGCAGCACGGACATGCTGCGCAACACCCGCACCACGCGCGCCGGCCTGCTGGCGCGCGCCACGGTGGCGCCGCTGCGCGTGAACTACCACATCGAACACCACCTGATGCCGGCCGTGCCCTATTTCCGCCTGCAAGCCACGCACCGCCTGCTACGCGCGCGCGGCCTGTGCGCCGAACCGCCCGACTACCTGGACGTGCTGGCCCTGATGTGCAAGCCGGCGCCCTGAATTTTCTCCACCTCCCCCGCCATGCAGATGGCACGAAAGGAACGTAATGACCGCAGTGACCGAATTGAGCTTCGAAACGCTGACCGTGACGCTGGAAGGCCACATCGCCATCGTCAAACTGAACCGCGCCGACAAGGCCAACGCCATGAACCTGGCCATGTGGCATGAGTTGCGCAAGGCCTTCCAGTGGGTGGACGCCACGCCCGAGGCCCGCGTGGCCATCCTGGAAGCGGAAGGCAAGCTGTTCACGGCCGGCATCGATCTGCAGATGATGATGGGCCTGGGCGGCCAGATCCGCAACGATTGCGACGGCCGCACGCGCGAATCGCTGCGCCGCGTGATCCTCGACCTGCAGGACACGCTAACCAGCCTGGAGCGTTGCCGCAAGCCCGTGCTGGCGGCCATCCACGGCGCCTGCGTGGGCGGCGGCATCGACCTGATCACCTGCGCCGACATGCGCTACTGCTCGGCCGACGCCTACTTTACGATCAAGGAAATCGACATCGGCATGACGGCCGACGTGGGCACGCTGCAGCGCCTGCCGCGCCTGATCGGCGAAGGCATCACGCGCGAACTGGCCTACACGGCGCGCAAGGTGGATGCAGCCGAAGCGCGCGATATCCGCCTCGTCAACCGCGTGTTCGACAGCAAGGAAGCGCTGCACGCGGGCGTGCGCGAGATCGCCGCCACGATCGCCAGCAAGTCGCCTTTATCGGTGCGCGGCTGCAAGGAAATGATCACCTACGCGCGCGACCACAGCGTGGCCGATGGCCTCAATTACGTGGCCACCTGGAACGCGGCCATGCTCATGTCCAACGATTTACAGGAAGCGATGATGGCCGGCATGGCCAAGCGCGAGGCCAGCTTCAAGGATTAAGGGCCCGCTGATGCGCGAACGCGACGCGGACGCTGGAAACAAACGTGGCCGCGCATGGCGGCCACGGCGTTCGCCGGGCGCTGCGACGCCCGCGAGGTTGTTGTTACGGATGCCGCGTCAGGCCGCGATGGCCTGGGCCGCGACCTGCCCGTAGGCACGATTGGCTTCGGCCAGCGAAAACGCGGACGGACTGTCGGCCAGTGCCGCCAGGCGTTCACCGCTGCGCTCACTGCTGCGATAAGTCAGCGGTGCAACAAAACGCATGCGCTCGTCGTCGCTGACTTTGCCGTCGTGATTGGTATCGGCGGCCAGCTCATTGCCCGCATCGGCCAGGATGGGCGCGGGCTTGGCGTTGGCCGCCTGGCTGTCGTTGGCAGCCGGCGTGGCTTGCTGGTCTGCCGGGCGCACTTGCCCGGCCAGCCGTGCTTGCAGGATCTGGGTTTCGGGCCGGTTGGCCAGCTTTTGCAGGCCCGCGTCGAACTGTTCCCGGGCCTGGCGCGCCGCCTCGTCAGCCGTTTTGCGGGCCACGTCGGCGCCCGTCTGCGATGCGGCCGCGTATTGCACGGGCACGACATTGGCGCCGTCCTGGGCCGGAACGGCCAGTTCGGCACGCGCCGCCGCCGTGTGGCGCGCGGCGATCTGATCCGTGTTGGGGCTACGCTCGGGATAAGTGCCAGTCGCGGTTACGGTGGCCGCGAAGGACGGTCCGTTCATCTGCATAATCGGCTCCGGGAAAAGAGGCAAATCTCGCTGCGTGGGCTACTGGTCGCACCCGCTCCGGATAGTGACCAATAAGAACGCTAATTAGCACACATTGTAACAGCGAAATTCGCCATATTTCCCAAAATCCACACAAGAAGCGCGAAGTTGCTTGCAAGAACGCCACACTTATTTGCCACACGGAAACTAACTAGCGCATCAATCCCTGTAATAGCTTCTGTCCATCGGGGCAACCCCAGCCCGTGCAGGCATCCCAGCCGGTGGCCGCCTGCTGCTCGCCGTTGTTTCCCTCGGTAATGTCGCGGGTCACGCCCTCGGTGCGCAACGAGCCGTACAGCAAGGGGTTGATGAAGCCCACCGGCTGGCCCAGTTGCTGGTTGAGCAGCGCCAGCAAGCCGGCCCATAGCGGCGCAACGGCGCTGGTGCCGCCAAACACCAGCTCGCGCCCGTCCACCCGCACCCGGTAGCCGGTGGCCGGATCGGCGTCGCCGGCCACGTCGGGCACGCCGCGCATGGTCACGTCCTCGCCCAGCACGGTCTGGTAATCAGGCCGCGGGAAGAAGGCGCTGTAGCCGCCGCCCGTGGCGCTGTTGGGGCCTTCGTTCCACACGGTCTCGGTGGTCGCGCCGTCCGCCGCCACTTCGAGCCGGGTGCCGCCGCAGGCCAGCGCATGGGGCGCCGAGGCGGGAAAGTCGACGTGCTGGCGGCCATCCGTCTCGCCATCGGTGGAACCGTTGTCGCCGGCTGCGCACAGCACGGTCACGCCCATCGCGGCCGCTTCCGCGAACGCCTGCTCGAACGCCGTCATGGCTTGCCCGGTCCAGCGCGATTCCGGCGCGCCCCAGCTGATCGACAGCACGGAGGGCCGGTTCACCTTGTCGTGCACGGCCGCCGTGATGGCGTCCAGGAAGCCGCGCTCCGAATTGGGCGCGAAATAGACGGCGATGGTGGCCTTGGGCGCAATCGCGCCGGCCACTTCGATGTCGAGCATGACCTCGCCATCGGCGCTGTCGGCCGTCGAGGGCCGGTTCTTGGCGTGGTCGACCGAGATGATCTTGACCACCGGCAGCGGCAAGCCCAGTTCCTGGAAATACGCCTTCAAGTCGCGTGGCCGGCTGCCGCCGCCCAGCTCGATAATGGCGATGCACTGGCCCGTGCCGTCCAGCCCAGGCGGAAAGTTGTACAGCTTGGCCAGCTGGGGCGGCGTGTACGAGATGCCGGCGGCAGCCGCCTGCATGCGGCCATCGGGCTCCAGGCGTTGCAGCTTGGGCGTAGCCACGGGGCGGTCATCCAGGCCGAACACGCCCTCCACCACCCCGGCCAGTTCCGGCGGCACGTGCAGTTCGCCTTCGCGGCCCCGGTATGTACCATCGGGGAATTCATAGTCCTGCAATTGCACGCCGAACGCCTGCTCCATGATCGCCGCCGTGCCCGACAGCACCACGCGGCGCTGGGCCGCGTCGCTGCGGATCACGGCCATGCCATGCTGGCGCGCAAACATTTCCACGCTGACGATGTCGCTGTGGCTGGCGCCGTGCTGCTGGCTGTAAGCTTCGCGGCTTAGGTAGCGCCGGCTGGCGGGCGGCTGGTCGGCCGCCAGCGCCTGCAAGTCGGGCGCGCCGCGTTCCGGCGCCGCGCGCAGCCGCACCGTGATTTCAATGATCTGCTCGGGATCGACAGGGCCGAGCGCGACGGCGCCTACCAGCGCCGTTTGCGTGCTCCCCGGAATGACATGGGTATGTGCGGTGGTAGCCATCGAATTTCTCCTGTGCGGGTGTAGTCCAGCCGTCCGCAAGCCGTTCCGGACGACGCCAGCATTGACGATACTGGCCACAGGGAAGCAACCATTGAGGCAGCGCAGAGGTGCGCCGCGACAGGTCCGCGCGCTTGCGTCTAAAGCGCAACAGAAAATTATCACACGCACAACAACTATTTGTTTGCGGAAACTTTTATCGTGAAATGGTCTATACTGTTTTTACGGTTTCCGCGTCACCTGGCGTGGCGAGCCGGCGATCGCTGCGATCGCGCAGAGACAAGAAAGTGAGCACCACCTTGACTTCCGACCATGTGCTGATCCAGTCCGAACAAGCGGCCGTGCAAGCCCTGATGCAACTGTTGCCCGTGTGGTATGACGAAGCAGGCCTGCCCGGCATGCTGCGCGCGCTGGAAGCGGCGCTGGCCGAATGCCTGGCCATCCGCGACGAGTTCGCGCAGGACGCCGACCCGCACCGGCGGGCTGAACGGGGCGCCGTCAGCCAGCACTTGAGCTTCCTGCACAGTTTGTGCGCTAACTGAGGTGCGCCGCGCGCGCTGCAACCTTATTTTTGATCGATGCAACTGGGGTAAGGCGCCGCCTCACCTGGGATGATGGGACACAGCTTAATGGGCGCAAGTAGATGGAAGCGTTGCGTCCACTCTGCCGGCTTGATGTCAATCGGGGTGGCCGATTTTTCGTCCCGTTTTGCCCACTGAATCGTGTAGTAGTCAGACTCGCCCTTGATGATCACTTCCAAGGTCGATTCGCTTGTTTCGCCAGCACTCGCTGGCGACGTGCCGCAACTGAGCACCACGACAAATCCATCGTAGCCGCTGATCTTCCCTTCACCGAGGACCTTTGCGTTGAACGATGTGGGACAAGCGTTCTTGAAGCCTCCGGCTTTGATCTCAGCAAATTTTTGGGGCGACAAATTCACGTTGGCGGCCAAACCTTTATCCGCAGTGATCGTCAACATCTCTGTCCATTTGTCGACGGTCTCGCCTTGTAGAACAGCTTCGCGAATGTAATGGCCGCCGTTGGTCTTTTCGAAGACCGTCGTAAATCCTGGCGGAAACGCCGTCATGAGCAGTTGTCCAAAGATGGGAGCGATGTTCTTCACGGTGTACCCCTGCTGCCGTAAAGCTTCGACCGATTGCGGCGTGGCATCGCTTGCGGCGTATGCCTCAAGTTGCATAACGAATAGCGCAACCGCCATCCAGAGCACTCGACGTAGCTCGTTCATACCTGCCCTTTCGTGACTGCTCATAAAGTGAACACGGTTGTCGTCCGACGTCTACCACTGGCCAAACGCTGCCGTTGGCAGGATAGCAGCTTCCAAAATGGCAAAATGCACGCTT
The DNA here is from genome assembly GCF_014042345.1 of Rugamonas brunnea. Classification (GTDB taxonomy): domain Bacteria; phylum Pseudomonadota; class Gammaproteobacteria; order Burkholderiales; family Burkholderiaceae_D; genus Rugamonas; species Rugamonas brunnea. Next base: position 158,148 of record NZ_JACEZT010000007.1, on the reverse strand, counting down.
TGTCACGTCCGGACGTTGTGCGCGATGATCGATTATCAGCTTGAATCTGAACTGCTTCAGTGCGAGCCTGCGCGCTCCAGCTCTGGATGCTCGCGCGGGATATGCCTATCGGATTCTTCCAAATGGCGCATTACCGGAATTTACCCCGACACGCCCCATATTGCGCCGCGATGTGCCTTTATGGCCTCAAAAGTTTTCCTCAGATCAGATACTGGCAAAGCATTGGAAATATAGGCGTCCCGGTCGTTATTTGCCCACCAAATTCGAAAGCTCAATCCGTTGTCAAAGCACGCTTGCAAAATTCGAGCGGCTGGCAGGTCGTACACTTCCTTGCCGTCAAGAAGTGCATTTTCGAGATCAGCGATAACCACGTCGCTGGTACCCGTTTCGCAGTCATGGACCAGGTGAACGGGCGTTCCATCCAGGCATGCAAGCTCATTGGCCAAAGATTTTATATATTTCTGTGCGTCATCGGCCAACAATAGCTCGATACCGTCGATCGCCGGGACGGCTGATATCGCGCCCGAAATAGTCATGAAGTAGCTCATAGGCCATTCTATTTTCCGAAAACTAGCAACATCTAAAAGTCTCGAGAGCAGTTCCTAAAAATATCGACGCAACGGGTTCATTTCCGGCAACGCGCCATTTGGCAGATTGCTGGAGCTGACACCGACGCGGCTGCCTCTGACGCGAATTGCGACGCGTTATAAGATCCGCGACGCGTTATAAGGTCCGTTAACGCCCCAAAGCGAAAGTTTATCAATAGGAATAACCACTAAACAAGGTGGTTATGTTGCCAGTTTAAATGCTGACAAATTCCCTCGAAATCAGGAAATAACGATTTAGCATTGATTCCGAGACGATCTAGAGACACTAGCATTTGAGCTTTTTGCGAACAAGGAATTCTATATTCATATAAATTCTTTTTTATTTCACTATTCATTTCAAGCGGAACAAACATTTTTGTGCTACGGGAATATCGATGCAGCGTGAACCATCCATGTTGCGCTACTATTCGAGCATTATTCATTCTTGGCTGAAATACCCTAGTTTTCGCAGCTTTAAATGGATCATCGTTGTAAATATTGCTAGCCAAAAGATTATCTGCTATCAACGCGTAAACATAAACATCACTGGAACCAGGATCACTACAGGCGAAATACAACGCCACAAGAGGATTGATTGTCCAATCAAGAAGTCTCGTTTTTAGCTTAAAATGCTGCGCACGGACCAAAAGACCCAGGTCAGACTCGTCATGATAAGGGAGCAAAGATGCGCCCTGAAGACGAAGTTGTTCAAGGATTTTCTTTTCGTCACTCGTTGTATCAGTAGTATTATTTTTTCGAGCTACACCTGGAAGTAGATTGCCCGGAACAGGCTGCCCACGGAACACTACATGATTTACGAGAAGGTCGAATATATCAATCTCTTTAACAAACGACAAAAATGAGTCAATGGTTATCTTTTCCATAAATTACATTTCTTCAGCAATATCCTATACAAGTCTACGTGCGTCATTGGCAGCAAAAAGGAACGTTTATAAGATATTTTTTCTACCTTATGAAATTCGGACGACTTAGGGGCCGGTTTTGGCCGCATGGCGCCTCTTCCGGTTATCGCAGGAAGCGACCTGCTTTTACTTCCAACAGCTTAATGAGTTCAGGCTGCATGTACTCATAGTCGTCCGGAATGTCCAGGCATATGATCCGCTTGCCGTTCAAATGCGAACGAAATTTCGAAGAGAGACGATTTCGATGCGCCTTTTCCATGACAAATATGATGTTGGCCTACTCAATCTGCTCGTTGGACAGCGGTACAGATGCATCGCCACCCAACCCAGCGGAGTCAGTTTCGACATCAGGCCAGCTTGCGAATATGTGCTCGGCTGTGGGACTTCGCAGACGATTCTGAGAACAGAGAAACAATGCACGCTTCAATTTAAAATCCTAAGTGCCAAAAAATAGTTGACCGGCCGCTCCTGGCCGTTGGAGGCATCGTTCGTCAGCAACTACAGGCCCCCGCAGTACAATCCGAATGTCCTCTTCAACCACGTAGAACTCGTTTCAAATAAAAGGCGCATGCTCGCGCATCGCTCGCCACGTCAGCCTCATCGCTCTGCACTAATTGCTTTACCAGCCTGAGTTCCTCTTCGCCTCCTACCACTGCTGCGACCTGGATCGCGGTCCTCACCATTATGGGCATTGTCGATCGCATGCCTATTCGTACGGCCTCCTGTGTACGGCGCCGAAAATTCGGCACCGATGCTTCCATCTCTGCGACAAACTTTGTGAGCAGTTCGACGCCGGCAAATCCTGCGGGTTCGTCCCGTGTCTGACCCCAGGTGAAATCCGCGCCATGTGGTCCGCGCGTGATTAACCAATTCCATACCTCGTCGGACGGATCCCCGCCGAGCCGGTATATCTCGTCTAGAAAAGGCTTGCGCATGTCTAGGCAGAAATGTCCATTGAAAGACCCAAGATTCAGAGTGTACTCACCGGCAAATTGCCATTGGCAACACGACCGTCCGTTCCTGGCCAGCAGGAGCCGGCGCGTGCGTTACTTTTTCGTCTTCTTCGTGTATTGCTTCCCATCAAAGCGAATGACGCCGAAAAGTGTGTCAATGTCCAAGAAGCCATTATGGGTCACCGAAAGCACCTTATAACCACCGCCATCCATGCCACACCAGTTTGCAATCTCAACCCATTTTGAATTTCTCTGAGTGTAGATCCAATGCTGTTCCCCACACGCCCCACCACTATAGGCGAAGAGAACCTCCTTTGCTCCGTCGCCGTTGAGGTCGATCTCCGAAAATGCATCAACGCTACTTACATTGCAAATTTCAATACCAAGGTCGTCACAAACTTGCTTAGGAAGGACCGGTTGAGTCTTTGCTGTTGATGCCATAGGTACAATCAGTGCCATGGCAAAAAGAAGAAAAAACTTGGAAATCCTCACAAATACTCCGGGAAACTAATTCAATATTTTGGAAAAGGTCCTCTTCTGGCCGACAACGGAATTATTTCTCTGCGTTGAACAGCTCAACACCAGGAGTGCCAGCGCTACGAAGCACAACTATTCGATTCTTCTCCAATTCATCAAGAAATCTTCCTACAGACTGATCTGAAGGCTTTCCATTGAAATTGAGTGACTGGAACTTCCCATCAATGATTATTCCGAGCAAGACGAAAGATTTCTTGTCTTTGTACTTAATGCCATCAATCAAAAGTGCTTGAACGCCTGGCGATGATTTGGCTGCAGTCCCGATCGCAGAAAGAAGCTCAAAGCCAACTTCACGGATGGCATTTTGAAAATTACTTCCATCTGCCTCCGCTTTGCGCCCAGCGTCCTCCGTGAAGAGGAAATCAACGCCCCCAAATTTCGTGGAAAACGAAATTACCGGCGCAGGAGCCGCCCAACCGATTTGAGGCAGCGCCATGCCGCACGACGTGACAAGCAAAGCTGCTACAAGAAATTGCGAAACTTTCAAAACTCTCTCCAAAGATCTTGATTTAGGTGACGGGCGGCTTCTGGCCGGTTACAGCCTATCCGAAAACTCTTGTGTGCCAGTACGTCTGCGGAGAAGCGAACCATGCTTCGTTCTTGGCATTTCTAAATTGTGCAAGCTGATTCATGGGAATCTGGTATCGAGAAAAGAGCGCCACCAAATCTCTTAGAGACGCTTGACTCAAGTTCAATGATTTCACGACAAGTGTATCTTGCTCCCATCGGACGATGCCCGGAATTTGCATAGCCCACTCGAACAGATGCCGCTCATCAAGCTGAGAGCCGAAGGTAACGCCAGAACAATCGAGTCGAACCATTAATACTAACCTTATTTCCGAGTGGCGGCTTGTGGCCGACAGGCGACAAGAATAAAGTGGTAAGCAGATGTCTTTTGTATAGCGCTCTTAATCGCATTTACGCAATGTAGTGCTTGCGACTGTTGAGATAGAAGAGCTAGTGATTCCCCGCGCTTCACAATACTTCGACTTGAGCCAGACCTGAAGAGACTTTTTACCTTTACTGGCGTTGCAACGAACGCAACACAACCCGATATTCTCCAAACTGATCATTGATATGTCGTTGACGATATGCTCCCATGAAGGGCACGTTGCTCGCTCCGTCAGCGGCCAGGTAAAGATTAGCTGACAGTAAATGCATTGCGTGTCGCGCTCCATAACCTGCAACGCGAGAGCTCGTGGAATTTTCCAGCTTGCAGCTGTGCGAATGAGGAGGGCTTGATCCATACCTGTAAGTTCGGTTGTCATTCGGAATATCAGATGTCCACCCTTGGCGGAGTGCGGTCCGTGGGAAGGATAGCAGGTTGCCAAACAGAAAAATTCACACTTTGTCACACTCACAGAATATGCGACCGTTAGGTTGAATCAGAGTAGGTCCGGAGAAGGGATGGCGGAATTGGTCTAAACTTTGCCGCCAGGAAGGAATTTTTAGTGTGCTTTAGATTTTTATGCTAAAAATGCGACCGAATTAGATTTTCGCCCCGATTTATTAGACCGATTTAGACTTGCACTTGGGGTTTTCAGACTCGATTAGATCCGATTCGCCCAAATCCGACCGAATTAGACCGGGGCGATTTTTTTGCACTCCGCCCCTCCCCCCCCAAAGCCCACACATGGGCTCACCCGAAACCGCGTATGCCCTCCTCGTTTCAGTGTGGCGCCGCGCGTTCAAGCTCCGGATGATCGCGCAGGATGAGGCGGCGCTGCTGCTCGATGCGCCGTATCTTCTCCTCCGCCTTGGCGATTTGCTCCTCCGGCACCCCAGCCGCGCGGCCGCGCTCGACGTCGGCGTACAAGCGCGGCAACTCCGCCGCCGCCGCGTCCGCGAACGCGCCCAGCACGCGCATTTGCTGCCCCTGCTGGTACTGTTGGTAGGCTTTCGGGTCTGCCAATTCCGCCGCCGTTGGTGGCGTGCGGGCTTCGTCGCGCTGGAGCGGTGGCGTGCGCGCGTCGCCATGTTCGCGCGCGTCGGCCATGCTGAGCCACGCGGAACTGCTGCTGTCGACGGGCGTCAACGGCACCCTCTGCAACTGCGCGTCGCGCTCCGGGACGGCCTCGAACCACTGGCGGCCACCTTCGTTTCCAGCCGCGCTACCCGCACGCGCAGGCGCGGCGCCGGCGTCGCCGGCCAGACCGGCCTGCCGGGCGATGGAGGGCCACGCTACCCAGCCGGCCGCCATGGCCGCCACAACGGCGGCCAGGATCACATGGCGCCTCACGAACGCGACTCCAGCACATGCAGCGGCTGATCAAGCAGGCTGCGGTTGATGTCGATGCGGGCCGTGCCGAGCAGGCGCTGGCGCAACGCGGCCAGTTGGGCCGCCGCCTTCTCGCGCGCGACGGCATTGGTGGCGACGTAGCGCACCGTCTCCGATGCGGGGTCCTGGTAGCCGTCCACCCGCTGGTCGACCAGCACGATCTCCCACACGGCCTTGTCGTTCGGCCCCACCGGGCTGCGGATCGGATGCGAGACCTGGCCTTCGGCCTGCGCGAACGCCAGTTGCGCCAGCCAGTCCGGCGTGCCGCTGTGCTGCAGCCATCCCAGTTCGCCGCCAGTCTGGCTGTCGGCGGCGGACGAGTAGCGGCGCGCCAGCGCGCCAAAGTCGGCGCCGCCGGACAATTGGCCGGCCACCATCTGCGCGGTGCGCTCGTCCGGCAGGCGGATGTGGCGTGCCTTCACTTTCTCGATGCGGCGGAATTCCTCGCGGTGGCGCCGGTAGTATTCCGCGATCTCGGCGCCGCTCACCTGCGCCGACAATTGTTTGACGACGGGGCTGCCCGCGTCGATGTCATTGCCGATGCCGTGCAACTGCTGCAAGGCTTGCACCGTGTCCTGCTCATCGAGCACGCGCCGCAGGTCGGCCACGGTGGCCGCGCCGAAGCGCTGGGTGCTCCAGTGCTGCACATACAGCGCCGCCAGCGCCAGCCTGGCTTGCTGTTGCAGATGCGTGGACTGGCGCGCGAACAGCGCCACCCTGCCCTGCACGTTCTGGCGCCGGTAGACATCGGCCAGCGTGATGGCGCCGGCCGGCCCTTGCGGCAGCTGGTAGCGCAGCACCACGATGTCCTGCGCGCGCGCCAGTTGCCCGGCGTCGAGCGCGTACTCGAGCCGCAACTGGCCGGGGCGGCCGAACACGGCGTCCAGCGCGGCCGGGGCGATGGCCGGTTGCGCCGTCACCAGCCCGGCCAGGCTGCCGCCCGGCAGGCGCTGCATGGCCTGTTCCAGCTCCTTGCCGTACAGGCCACGCAGCATGGCGACCAGCTGGTCGTCCACCATCACGTCGTGCGCGAACGCGACGCGCTGGCCGGCAAACAGCGCGGCCTCACCATAGGTCTTGCGCGCCGATCCGGCCAGCAGACGGTTGACGACGGCCTGTTCCAGCGCCGCGCTGCGGCTGGCCTTGGCGTCCGCCTGGCGCGCCGAGCGCCACAGCGCATCCACGCTGAAGGCGAGCAAGGGCGCACCGTCGATCCGCGCGGCCAGCGCCGGATCGTTGAGGCGATACGCCACGGCCGCCTGCGCGGACATAGGCGCCAACGCGGGCAGCAGTACGGGCAACAACGCGGGCAAGAACGCGGTCGACACCGCGGGCGCCAGTGGCATGGCGAACGCCAGCGCGGCCGTCAGCGCGCGCGCCAGCAGCTGCGGGCGCCGGCCTGTGGTCCGGATCGTCATGGCGCTTAGTTCGCCAGACGCTCGGCGGCGCGGTTCAGCACATGGACCACCATCGCGATCGAGTGCGGAATCATCTGCTGGCCCACGCGGCGGCGGTCATTCTGGTCGGTGGACGACAACACGATGCCGCCGTTGGCGTACGAGTAGGTGCCGCCCTGGGTCAGCAGCGGACGGATGTCGACGGCCGTTGGCGCCACCGGCGTGAAGTCGGCCATGGCCGCCGCCACCAGCGTCGGATCGTTCAGGTGCTCGGTGTCGTAGTAGTCCAGCACCCACTGTTCCCACGAGGCGTGGTTGTTGGCCGAGGTGGTCCAGGTGTGGTGGGGCTGCAGCAGGTCGGTGGTGTGCAGCGTGAAGCCCAGGCTTTGCGCCGTCGGCTGCGACAGGAATTGCTGGAACCAGTACTGGCCCAGGTTGTCGATGGGCTGGAACGGCATGGTTTCGAAGTCAGCGTACTGGCTGTTGCTGGACACGCCGCCGAAGCGGTAGTGCGCTTCCGTCAGGCCGTAGCTGTTGTACTTGGTGCCGTCGCCGAACCAGCCGCCGTTGCCGCCGGCGCCGTCGTCGAGGTAGTCGCCGTACAGCCAGCTGGCGGCCATGTTGTCGATGTCGCCGGCCACGGTCAGCTTGGCGTAGTTGTAGCCGCCGAACGGGTTGCCGTGCACGTCCTTGCCGGCCGTGTGGTTCTGGAAGTGCCAGTACGAGGTGTACTTGACGATGCCCGAGCCCAGGCCCCACACGGGCGCCATCTGGCAGTTGCCGGTGGTGGCGCCGCAGATGTAGGTGTCGGCGAAATCGTCCACGTCGTAGGCGCCCTGGCCCAGCGCCTGCGCGAACTGGTCGATGGTGTAGCCGGCCCGGGTCACGCCCGCCACCAGCTTGTCGTAGTTGGTGCTGCCGGGATTGTTCTTCATGAAGGTCACCGCATCCAGTACGATGCGGCGGTGGGTTTCTTGCTGCCAGGCGTGCGCGGGTGCACTCGCCATCGTTGCCAAAGTCGCCAGAGCCAGGCTAGTGGCCATCAGTCCAGTCTTTTTCATTATTTCCCCATTAAATAAAGCGCACGGGTGTGCGTTTTTTGTGCAAGCAGTGTAGCAAGGGAATGTGTCAACATTGTGATTTCAATATTAGAATTGTTGCTCGATTGAAACAACGTGAACGATGGCATGTCACTGAATTGTCATTTTCATCATGTAGGATGCTGCCGGCGTTCGGCCACCGCCGCGCCATTCCATCCACACCACAGAACCACGAGCACACCATGAAAAAACGGTCCACTTCCCTGCCCCTGCTGCGCCCCCTGGTGCTGGCCTGCTGCCTGGCCGGCGCGTCCGGCGCGCACGCCGCCACGCCTGCGGCCAAGCCTGCCGCTTCGTCCGCGCAACCGAAACTGGTGGTGGTGCTGGTGGTGGACGGCCTGCCCGACGAGCAGGTACTGCGCTACCGCGACCAGTTCGGCCAGGGCGGCCTGCGCCGCCTGATGGACCAGGGTGCGTGGTACAGCAATGCGCACCAGGCGCACGGCGTGACGGTGACGGCCGTGGGCCACAGCGCCGTGCTGACGGGCGCCTACCCTTACCAGCACGGCATCATCGGCAACAACTGGATCGATCCCGTCACCAAACAATCGATCTACTGCACGGAAGACCACAATTACCACTACATCGGCGCGCCCACCCGGAGCGACGACGGCACCTCGCCTGCGCGCCTGCACGTGAGCACGGTGGGCGACGAACTGCGCTACGCCACCGGCAACCGCGCCAAGGTGGTGGCCGTGTCGGGCAAGGACCGGGGCGCCATCCTGCTGGCCGGGAAAACGGGCACCGCCTACATGTACATGGAAAGCACGGGCGACTTCGCCAGCAGCACCTACTACATGCAAAGCCACCCGGCCTGGGTGCAGCGCTACGACGCCGGCAAGCCGCAGGACCGCTACTACGGCAAGTCGTGGACGCCGCTGCTGGCCGATGCAGCCTACGCGGGCGACGCTCCCGACAGCCTCACTCCCTCCAAGCCCGGCCAGCGCAACACCTTCCCGTTCGCCTACTACAGCGAAAGCGGGGAACTGGATGGGAGCTACTACAAGCGCCTCAAGAGCGGCCCCTTCCTCGATGAGTTGACACTGGACTTCGCGCGCGCGGCCATCGAAGGCGAACAACTGGGCGCCAATCCGGCCGGCGTGCCCGATCTGCTGGCGGTGAGCCTGTCGGCGCACGACTACGTGAACCACGCGTTCGGCCCCGAGAGCAAGATGTCGCACGACCACCTGCAACGGGTGGACCGCATGCTGGCGAACTTCTTCAATTACCTGGACAAGCGCGTGGGCCTCGACAACGTGCTGGTGGTGCTGACGGCCGACCATGGCTTCCCCAACGTACCCGAATTCGCGCAAGGCCAGCACCTGGATGCGCAGCGGCTGGACGGCGATAAGCTGATCGCCGCGCTGAACCAGCACCTGCAGGCCAAATACGGCCAGGACAAGCTGGTGAACGCGTGGTCGCTGCCCAATGTGCATCTGGACTACGCGCTGATCGACAAGAGCGGCCTGCGCCGCGCAGAGGTGGAGGACACGGCGGCCCGCTTCATCGAAGCGCAAGCCGGCGTGGCCGAGGTGTACACGCGCACCCAGTTCGAGCATGGCGCCGTGGCCGGCACCCGCATCGCCACGCTGATGCGGCGCGCATGGAACCGGGAAGCTTCGGGCGACCTGATGGTGGTCACCAAACCCTACTGGTACTTTGGCACGGGCACCACGGGCACCTCGCACGGCTCGCCCTATGCCTACGACACCAACGTGCCGCTGATGATCATGGGTAAGCGCTGGATCAAGCCCGGCTACTACGGCCAGTACGCGGAAGTGGTCGACCTGGCGCCCACGCTGGCCAACCTGCTGCACGTGCGTCCGCCAGCAGCCGCCGAAGGCCGCGTGCTGACGGAAGCGCTGCGCTGATAGTGAGCGGGGTCAGTCGGTCACTTCGAACGCGGCCGGGTCGAGTGCGGCCAGCGTGCGGGTGCCGCCCAGCGCGGGCCGGCCGGCTTGCTGTTCCAGCCGCTCGCGCAGTTTGGCCAGGTAGTCGGCTCGGCAACGGCGCAAGGCAAAGTCGCGGAAATTGTCGTGCTCCAGTTCGTGCCAGGCCTGCTCGCGCGCGGCGTCCGAATGGGCCCTGGCCTGCGCTTCCATGGCCGGCGTGATGACGGTGACGCCTGGCGTCATCGGCGTGTAGCCGTAACGCTGCATGTACTCGCCCGTGATGGTTTCAATCACGCCGATTTCGTCGAGCGACAACTGCTTCTTGAATTTGTCCGCATTGGCCGGGATCGGCGCATAACAGTTCGACGACCACAACGCCGACAACTGCGAAATCTGGCGCGCCTCCTGCGAATGGGCCACGTCCAGCATGCCCGGCTGGAAGTCGATCTCCATGAAGCGGCACAGCGCCTGCAAGGTGGCCTGCTGTTGCGACAGGAAGTCCTCGTAGCGTATCGTCAGCACGCGCTGCGGGAAGCGCTGCATCACGGCGTCGGCGGCGCGGTGCGCGGCCAGCCAGGTGCGGGCGTTGAGCAAGGTGTCGAAGTCGTGGATGATGGCGCGGTTCATCGAGGCCACCTGCGCGCGCGGGTCGCGCACCACGTTCACGAACAGCATGTCGGGCAGCAGCGCCATCAACTCGGCCGCGTAATGGACGCTGTCGAGCGACTTGTCCATCACCACCCGCGCGCCCTGGGCCTCGCCCGAGCGCAGCAGCAGTTCCCACACCACCCGGTGCACACTGCGCGGCTGATTGCGCAGGGTCTCGAAGATCTCGACCGGATCGAACACCAGTTGCGGCCACTTGACCATGCTCACGGCCTGCAAGCCCACCACGTCCACCACCAGCCGGAAATAGGCGCGGTCGTCGGACAGGTCGCCATACAGCGGCAACAGCGGCATGAAGTCGACGATGTGCAACGGATACGGCGAATAGAATTGCGGCGACATGTTCAGGCGCAGACGCAAGGCATGGCTGCCGCAACGGCGCAGCGGGATCATCATGACGGGACGCGGGCGCTTGCCCACCGGGGCTGCTTGTGGTTCGGACTTCATTGTGCTCTCCATGCGAACGGACGGTGTGTCGGAAAAAAGTCGAGGCAAATTATTGTTAGCCGGCCTGGCAGGCCACGCCATCCAGCTCGAAGTGCTGGCGGAACGCGTCGATGAACCGGTCGAGCTGCGCGCCCGGCAAGCGGTTGATGCCGGCCGCCGCCATGCGTCCGCCACCGGTATCGAAACGGCGGCACAGGTCGCAGGCGCTGTACGCGCCGGGCGCGCCCGAACGTACACTGACCACGAAACTGCCATCGGCGCGCTCGCCCAGGATGGCGAACGAGGCGCCCGGATGCTGCGCCGCCAGCCGGTTGGCCAGCACGCCGCTGATGCGCCGCGCCCACGGTGCGTCCGGCAGCAGATAGACTGCACCGCCGCTGCGCTCCCAGTGCGGCCGCGCGGCTTGCAGGCGCTGGCAGTCTTCGCGGTAGCCGGCGGACAGCAGGCGGTATTCCTCGCTGTCGGCGATGAACTGGAACGGGTCGGCATACGGGGCCAGCGCACGGTACAGGGTGGCCGGCGGCAGATGCAGGTCGGCCTCGCTGTCGCCGTAGGCGTTGTAGTTGATCACCTGCCCCAGATGCGCCAGCGCGGCCGCGCCCTGCTCGCGCACGCCGGCGCCGCGCGCCAGCGCGCTGGCCACGCCCATTAGATTGTCGCCATAGGCGGCCACCACGGCCCAGCGCCGGTGGCGCCCGCCCAGCTGGCGGTCCACCAGGATGCTGGTGCACACGTCGGGCGTGGGGTCCCAGTGCAGGCGCAGGCCCGAGTGGGGGAACGCGTCGTCGGCCGCGTGGTGGTCGTAGTAGTCGACGGTGGCGCCGCCATCGAGCACGCGCCGCAGGTCGGCCGTGTTGGCGTCCAGCGAAATGTCGAGCACCACCACGTGACGGGCGCCGGTGGGCACCTGGCGCAGCAGCGCGATGTCGCGCTTGACGCCGGTGACCAGCACGGCGTCGTCGGCCGGACGCACCAGCCGCAGCTGGTGCAGCGCGCAGATGCCGTCGGCGTCGCCGTTGAACACGTCGTAGCGCGCGGCGGGGGCGATGGTGGGTTTCATCATGGTTGAACTCAGATATAGCGTTTGGCCAGATGTTCAAACAGCAGCTCGCACGCCTGCGCCAGCGGCATGCTGCCGGTGTCGATGGTCAGGGCCGGATGCTCGGGCGCTTCGTACGGTGCCGAGATGCCGGTGAACTCCGGGATCAGGCCGGCCCTGGCCTTGCGGTACAAGCCCTTGGGGTCGCGCTCCTCGCACACGCCGCAGGGCGTGCTGATATGGGTTTCGATGAAATCGTCGACCCCGATGATGGAGCGCGCCAGTTCCCGGTCGCGCCGCAGCGGCGAAATGAAAGCGGCGATCACGATCAGGCCGGCGTCGTTCATCAGCCGCGCCACTTCGGCGCTGCGGCGGATGTTTTCCTGGCGGTCCTCCGGCGTGAAACCGAGGTCGCGGTTCAGACCATGGCGCAGGTTGTCGCCATCGAGCACATAAGCGGGCCGGCCCGCCTCCACCAGCATCTTCTCCAGCGCGCAGGCCAGCGTCGACTTGCCGGCCCCGCTCAACCCCGTCAACCACACGGTGGCCGCGCGACGGCCTACGCCGCCCATGCGGGCCTGGGCCGTGACCTGGCCCGCGTGCCAGTAGATATGGGGCGTAGGCGCTGCCGCCGGCTCCTGCTTGCGCAGCAGCGCGTCCAGTTTTTCCAATTTGGTCATCACTCACTCCTGGCCGGCGCGGTGGCCGGCGTTATGGTCTTGGGCAGGCCGCCATGGCCCGGATCAGAACTGCTCCCACTCTTCGTCGGCCGGCGCGGCGGCGCTGGCACGGCGGGCGCCACTGGCGGCCAGCGCGCGCCGCGCCGGTTTGGCGGCTGCCGCCCGCGCGGGCGCCGCCACCCTGGCCGGCGCCGCCGGCTTGGACAGCACCTGCAGCGTGGGCGCGGGCGCCAGCAGCGGCCGGCGCGCCTCCGCTTCCAGCCGGAAGATGCCCACCACCTCGGTCAGGCTGTTGGCCTGGTCGCGCATGGCCTGGGCGGCGGCTGCCGCCTCCTCCACCAGCGCCGCGTTCTGCTGGGTGACGGAATCCATCTGCATCACGGCCTGGTTGATCTGCTCGATGCCGCTCGACTGTTCCTGGCTGGCGGCCATGATCTCGGACATGATCTCGGTCACGCGCCGCACACTGTCCACCACCTCGTGCATGGTCGATCCGGCCTGCTCCACCAGCCGGTTGCCCGCCTCCACCTTGTTGACCGAATCGCCCACCAGCTCCTTGATCTCCTTGGCGGCGGCGGCCGAACGCTGGGCCAGGTTGCGCACCTCCGTGGCCACCACGGCGAAACCGCGCCCCTGCTCGCCGGCGCGGGCCGCCTCCACGGCCGCGTTCAGGGCCAGGATATTGGTCTGGAACGCGATGCCGTCGATGACGGCGATGATGTCGCCGATCTTGTGCGCCGAGTGGTCGATGGCGGCCATGGTGTCGACCACCTGGGCCACCACGGCGCCGCCGCGCACGGCCACGTCGGAGGCCGACACGGCCAGCCCGTTGGCGGTGCGCGCATGGTCGCTGTTGATGCGCACGGTGCTGGTCAGCTCCTCCATCGAGGACGCCGTCTCCTCCAGCGTGCCGGCCTGCTGTTCGGTGCGCGAGGACAGGTCCAGGTTGCCCGAGGCAATCTGGCCGGCCGCTGTGGCGATGGTCTCGGTGCTGCTGTGCACCTGGCTGACGATCAGCGCCAGGCTGTCGCGCATGGATTTCATCGCGTGCAGCAGGCTGTGGTCGTCGCCGGGCCGCGTTTCGATGGCGATCGACAGGTTGCCGGCGGCGATCTGGCCCGCGATGGCGGCCGCCTCGTCGGGCTCGCAGCCGAGCTGGCGCACCACGCCGCGCGTAATCAGCAGTGCCGCCACCACGCTGGTCAGCAACGCCAGCGCGCCGATCGCCAGCATCTGGTTGCGGGCCGCCGCGTAGGCGCTGGCCGCTTCGGCGGTGGCGACGTCGTTCTGCTTTTCCTCCACCGCGATCAGCTTGCGCAGCAGATCCCACCACGCCTTCTGCACGGGACGGAACTGGTAGCGCAGCAGCTGGTAGGCGTCATCCTGCTTCTGTTCCAGCGCCAGCGCGGCCGCCTTGTCGATGAACGGCAAGGCCAACTGGCCCTGCTTGCGGATCTGCTCCAGCAAGTCCTTTTCCTCGGCCGAGGTGCCGGGCATGGCGAACATCTGGCCCAGCTTGTCCTGCGCGGCCGCGTACTTCTTCGCCTGCGCGGCCAGGCGGTCCACTTCGATCTGGATTTCCTTGGCTTCCTTCAGCAGGATCAGGTTGCGCAGGGCCAGCGCCCGCTCCGTCACCGTCAGGTCCATGGCCGCGGCCAGCTTGGTCTCGACGTCGTTGACCTTGGTGATGTCATCGAGCCGCTGCTGGATCTGGCTCATGCTCGACAGCGCCAGCGCGATGATGGCCATCAGCAGCAGCGACACCACGCCAAAGCCCAGTCCCAGTCGCGTCGCGACCCCCATGTTACGCATGTTCATGCTCACCTCCCCGATACCGCGATCCACGTCCCGGCTGGCTGGCGGCCAGCGCCTGTGGGACGACTTGCAGCGATCTTAGAGGATTCCATACGGCAAAATTGTCTCGAAAAGTCACCCATGGGCGTGCATGCAACGGCCTGCCGGCAGGTATTGACCTTGATCGAATTTCTGCTTGTGCCAGCGCAGCGCCCGCCAATAAAGGAGGACAGGCCGTGCGCGTGCTCATGTACCTTTCCTGATGCAAGCCCAAAACGGGAAAATAAAAATGTGCATTCAAGAAATTTTGTGGCATGCCGGAAAATATTCACGACGCCGACGCGCACTGGCGGCCCGGCCGCCGCGCCGCGCACCAGAACACAACTGGCCGGGCATGACTTGACCTGGATCAGATAAATTTGCGGCCGACGGGCCTATATTGCTTGTATGGTCAAGTAATGTGGCTAAGGAAAACATCATGTACACCACCCAGCCGCCCCGGGAAAACGTCATCCGCATCATCCAGCAGGAGCACACCAACCTGACCGCCGTGATACACAACATGCAGCAGTTCGTGCGCACGCTGGGCCAGGGCAACGCGCCGGCCGACCTGAAGATCATGCGCGCCATGCTGCTGTACGTGATCGACTATCCGGAGCGGGTCCACCATCCGAAGGAAGACGAACACCTGTTCGCGCGCCTGCGCCAGCGCACCCACGACGTCGACAGCACGCTCGACGAGCTCTCGCGCCAGCACGTACGCGGCACCACGCTCACGCGCGAACTGGAACACGCGCTGGCGCGCTACGAATTCCAGGGCGCCCCCGCCCTGCCCGCCCTGCGGCTGCTGGTGGAGGAATATGGCCGGTTCTTCTTCGAGCACATGCGGCTGGAGGAAGACGTGGTGCTGCCGGCCGCGCTGCACCACCTGACGGAGGCCGACTGGATCGTGATCGACCTGGCCTTCTCCGCCAACGGCGACCCGCTCACGGGCGCGCCGATCCAGAACAACTTCTCGCGCCTGTACCAGTTGATCGTGCACGGCCTGCCCGGCCAGCACTGAACGCGCACACCGGGGCCTGACGCCAAATGTCAAGCGCGCGATGGGAGCACACGACTATTTTGCTTGTATTGTCGCGCCACGCGGACAGTGCATTGCATGCGCTAACGTAAGCCCCTACAATCAATGCCGGCCCTCGCGGGGGCCGCGCGCGCGCCGCCGGCACGCCATCCGTCCCATCAAAGGAAACGCCCGACAATGCCCACCCTGGTTCGCGCCGCCGTACTGACCAACTATCTGGAAGTGGCCCAGCATTTGGGCCTGAACCCGCAGGCTGAACTGGCCCGGGTCGGCTTGAACCGTAAGATGCTGCAGGACCCCGAGCAGCCCATCCCCATCAGCAGCGCCGTGCAATTGCTGGAGAATTCGGCCGCCGACAGCGGCTGCCAGACCTTCGGCCTGCGCATGGCCGAATCGCGCCAGTTTTCGGACCTGGGCGCCGTCAGCCTGCTGCTGACGCACCAGCCCACGCTGCGCGACGCGCTGCACGTGCTGGTGCAGTACCGTCACCTGCTGAACCGTTCGCTGGCGCTGTATGTGGAAGAAGCGGGCGACCTGGTGATCATCCGCGAGGAAGTGGTCAACGATGAACCGGTGCCGTGCCGCCAGTCCAACGAACTGGCCATCGGCGTGATGGCGCGCATGTGCGCCACCCTGCTGGGCCAGCACTGGCGGCCCGTCAGCGTCAACTTCACGCACGACGCGCCGGACGACTTGCGGCTGCACCGCCGCCTGTTCGGCTGCCAGGTGCAGTTCGGCGCCGAATTCAACGGCATCGCCTGCCCGGCCGCCAATTTCGACGCGCCCAATCCGCACGCCGATCCGGCCATGGCCCGCTACGCGCAGCGTTTCGTCGACTCGCTGCAGGACCAGGGCGAACCGTCGATCTCGCACGAGGTACGCAAGGCGATCTACCTGCTGCTGCCGATGGGACGGGCCACGATCGAGCAGATCTCGCAGGCGCTGGGCATGAACGTGCGCACGCTGCAACGCCGGCTCGGCGAATGCGACGCCAACTTCAGCGACTTGATCAACGAAGTGCGGCGCGAGCTGGTGCAACGCTACATGAACAACCCCAGCTACACGCTGGCACGGATAGGCGACCTGCTGGGCTACTCGCTGCCCAGCAGCTTCACGCGCTGGTTCGCCAGCCAGTTCGGCGAAACCCCGGCCGCCTGGCGCGGCGCGCACGGCAAGCCGTATCAACCGCCCGTCTGAGAACCGGGAACCGGGGTCAGGTCATGAAGCGAGGCAACTTTCCCGCAAGTTGCCTCGCTTCATGACCTGACCCCGGTTTTTTCTATGTGGCCCAGCGCATCAGGCCCATCACCAGCGCGGCCAGGAACACCGTCTCCCCCACCATCAGGGCGATCGGTTTGATGCCGACGGCAGCCAGCTCCTTCAATTGCGTCTTCATGCCCAGCGCGCTGATGGCGATCACCAGCGCCCAGCGCGACAGCTCGTTGCCCGCATGCTGGACGGCGGCCGGCACCCAGCCGGTGCTGTTGACGCAGGCCAGCACAAAGAAGCCCACCGCGAAGCCGGGCAACAGCGGCGGCCGCGCACTGCCCGCCTGCGCGCCCTGGGCCCGCGTGATCAGGGCCGCGCACAGGATCACGGGCAGCAGCATGGCCACCCGCATCAGCTTGACGACCGTGGCCGCGTCGCCCGTCTCGCGCGACATACTGTAGCCGGCGCCCACCACCTGCGCCACGTCGTGGATGGCGCCGCCCAAAAACACGCCGGCCTGCAGCGGCGACAAGGCGAAGAAGCTGGCGATCATGGGATAGGCGATCATGGCCGTCGTCGACAGGGCCGACACGCAGATCACCGTGAACAAAGTCGCCTTCTCCTTTTGTTCATGGGCCGGTAGTGCGGCGGCCAGCGCCAGGGCGGCGGAGGCGCCGCAGATGGCTGTCGCGCCGCCCGTCAACATGCCGAACAGCTGGTTGAAACCGAGCAGCCTGGCCACCAGCACCGACACCAGGATGGTGACCGTGACCACGACCACCACCAGCACCACCGGCTTCCAGCCCAGCGCCGCGATCTGCGACAGCGTGAGCCGCAAACCGAGCAGCGCCACGCCCAGGCGCAGGATGGTGCGCGCCGTGTATTCGATACCCGGCTTGCACTGCCCTTCGCCGGACAGGAAGTTGAGCGCCATGCCCAACAGCAGCGCGAACAGCATGACCGGCGCGCCATAATGCTCGGACAGGAAACTGGCCGCCGCCGCCACCATGGCGCTGACGATGAAGCCCGGCGCCAGCTGGCGCACGCGCGCGTTCAGGGCGGAATAGGACATGGCACTCATGCTGCGCTCTCCTCGCCGGGCAGCGTCAGGTAGACGCCGTCCGCTTCAACGGTGATGGGATAGACGGCCACCTTCATCTCCGGCACATTGGCCAGGCAGCCCGTGCCCAGATGGAAGCGCAGGCCGTGCGCCGGGCAGCGCACGTACATGCCTTCGAGCTTGCCACCGGCCAGCGAGGAACCCTGGTGCGGGCAACCGTCCTCGATGGCGTGGTAGGCGCCGTCCACATGGAACAGCAGCAGGCAGCGGCCATCCACGCGCAGGATGGCGCGCCCGCCGTCCGGCGGCAGCTGTTCCGCCGTCAGCGCCATGCGCCGGCTCATGATGCCACCGCGTCGGCTGTGTTGACGGCATCGAGCGCGGCCAGCATGGCCGCCAGCAGCACCTCCGGCGGCTGTGCGCCACTGGCCACCAGTTTGCCGTTGACGACGTAGTACGGCACCCCGCCATTGCCATTGCCCACGCCATCGGCCTGGAACGGCACGGCCGCACCCAGCATCAGCGGCGCGATGTCGGCGCGCTCCATGCCGCAGGCCAGGCCGTGCGTCAGCAGCACGGCCTGATCGCCCACGTCCTCGCCGCGCTGGAAGTAGCCGGTGAACAGCCGCTCCAGCAAGGCGTCGCGCTGGGCGGCGCTGCCGTTGCGCGCCGCGTGTTGCAGCAGCCGGTGCGCATCGGCGGTGTTGGGCATGTTGCGGATGCGCTGGTAGTCGATCTGCACCCCGGCGGCTGCCGCCGCCTCGCTGACCTGGGCCTGGCGCCGGCGCACGGCCGTGTCGCCGCCCAGGCGCTGGCGGTAGAACTCCATGAACGGCCAGCCGCCGGCGGGCACGTTGGGCAGCAGCTGCACGCCGCGCCAGTGCACATGCAGCGCCACCTCGGGCGCGCACGCGCGCAGGCGGGCGATGGCGGCCTGCAGGTTGCGCATGCCGATCAGGCACCAGGGGCAGATCACGTCGAACCCCACTTCGATATGCAACACGGGCTTCATGCCTGCACCTCCATGGCGGGCGCGCGCGCGGCCACGGCGGCCGCCGCTGCGGCGGCGCAGCGCGCGTCATGCTCGTAGTGGCGGCGCGCGTACCAGAACACGGCGGCCGAGGCGATGCTCAGCAACGGCACCAGCTGGAACGCCGTGGCCAGCCCCAGGTGGTCGGCCAGCACGCCCGTCAGGAACGGTCCCGGCGCGAGGCCCAGCAGGTTGTTGGCCAGCGTCAGCGTGGCGAACGCCGTACCGTGGATGGAGCGGTGCGTGAGGTTGGCCACCATGGCGCCCGCAGGCCCTGTGGTGCCGGCGGCCAGGAACATGCCGGCGCCGATCAGGGCCAGTTGCAGGGCGCCCGGCGCCATCGCGAAAGCCACCGACAACAGCACGCAGCTGCCCAGGCAGTAGGCGATGGCCAGCGTGATCTTGCGCGGCGGCGAGTGGCGGCACAGGCGGTCGCTCAGCATCCCGCACAACACCATGCCGGCGCCGCTGGCCAGCACCACGGCCGCCGCGCCCGCGCCGGCACGGTCGGCACCCATGGCGTAGTAGCGGTTCATGAAGCTGGGCATCCAGACGATGAAGGTGCCGCCCACGAACAGCTGCAGGCCGCTGCCCACATAGGCCGCGCGCACGGAACGGCTGCCGAACAGGCTGCCCAGCGGCAGGCGGGCGGGCTTGTCGTCCGCCTCACCCTGCCCGCGTGCGGCGCCTTGCGTGCCTTGCGGCGCGATGCGGCCTTCCTTGACGATGATGGGGTACAGCACGGCCAGCGTGAGGCCGAACAGCGCCATGCCGGCGAACGCCCAGCGCCAGCCCACATGGGCCGCGATGCCGCCGCCGAGCGCCATGCCCAGCACGGAGCCGAACATGCCGCCGGCCATGAAGGCGCCCGTCAGCGTGGCCCGCATGTGTTTCGGGAACACGGACAGCACGACGGCGATGCCCACGCTGCCGTAGGCCGCCTCGCCCACGCCCACCAGGAAGCGGGCGGCGAACATCTGGTTGTAGTCCTGCGCCAGGCCGCAACCAAGCGTGGCCAGGCTCCACAGCACGGCCATCAGGGCCAGGCTGCGCACCCTGCCCCAGCGGTCGGCCAGCAGCGACAGGGGGAAGGTGAGCAAACCCACCATCAGGGCCACGATGCCGCTCAGGAGGCCGAGCCGGGCGTCGCTCAGTTGCCATTCCACTTTCAGCAGCGGGAACACGGCGTTGAGCACCTGGCGCGACATGTAGTCGGAGATTAGCAGGCCAAAGCTCAGCGCGAATACGATCCACGCATAATAGCGCGGCACGTTGGGGTTGTCGTCGGCCAGGCCGTCGTCGGAGGGAGTGTGATAAGCCATGATCTGCCTTCAATCCGTTTCACGAGATGAAAAAAAAGCCGGCACTGGCATTATGCACCAGCACCGGCTCCGGTTGCGGGATCAGGTCCGCAGCGGCACGTTCTTCTGGCCGGGCTGGCGGTTGGGCGCCATGCCGTTCATGCGCAGCGTCTCCTCGGCATCCTTGTACTGCACGCCGATCTTGTAGATGGCGCGCGCCTCCTGGCCGTTGGCCACTTCGCGGCCCAGTTCACGGGCCACGCGCACGCACTGCTCGATCTGCTCCACAGAGGTCATGCGCTGGCCGTGCTGACCGATCAGCGTGTCCTCGATGCCGCAGCGCGGGTGGAAGCCCATGGCCATCGACATCATGTTGAACGGAAGGACGTTCTTGAGCAGCGATTCGGCCGTGATGCAGGCGCCTTCCGGCGCGCGGCGGATGAAGTCCATGAAGTTGAACGGATTGGGGCCGTCGAAGCCGCCGCCGATGCCGATCCAGGTCAGGTTCAGCGGGCCGCGATAGACGCCGCGGCGCACCAGGCGGTCCAGCGTTTCCAGCGCGTGCATGCCGGTCAGCTGGAAGTGCGGCTGGATGTTGGCCGCCTGCAGGCGGCGCAGGTGCTCCTCGACCCAGGCCGGGCCGGCCGGCACCGTCATCTCGCTGTAGGCGGCGTGCATCACGGGCGAAGCCAGCGAAGTACCGGCCAGGTACTCGGGATAGAGCAGCTCCATGATGTTCATCTGGGTGGTGTTGATGGCCACCGTCACCTGGTCCGGCTTGGGATCGAGTTCGGCCAGCATGTGGCGGGTGTCGTCGGACAGCCACTTGGCGGCCTGGCCGTCGTCTTCCGGTGCGAACGAGATCGAACCGCCGACCTGGATGATCATGTCGGGCACGCGGGCGCGCACGCCGGCGATCAGCTCATTGAACTTGGACAGGCGCTTGGAGCCCTTGCCATCGAGTTCGCGCACGTGCAGGTGCAGCACGGTGGCGCCGGCGTTGTAGCAGTCGACGGCCTTCTGGATCTGTTCCTCCATCGTGACCGGAACATCTTCCGGGAAGTCTTCCGGCGCCCACTCCGGGCCGTACGGGGCCACGGTGATGACTACTTTGTCCTGGTTCTCGGGGTGCAGGGAATCGTCGAGAAATTGCATGCTGGTCTCCTAATCAATTAGTGCGGTATTTTTTATGAAATCGGTGTTCAGAACGCGGGGCTCAGAACGGCACGTCGCCGATGATGCCGGCCCGCTCCATCTTGCGGTGGCACGGCGGGTAGTCCATCACGGCGTAGTGCTGGGTCGAACGGTTGTCCCAGATGGCCACGCTGTTCGGCTTCCAGCGCCAGCGCACCTGGAACTCCGGCACATAGGCCTGGCTGATCAGGTAGCTGAGCAGGTTACCCGCGCCGGGATTGGCGTCCTGGCCGAAGCGCACGCGCTCGGGCGTGTGGTAGTTGGTGATGTGGGTGGTGAAGGCGTTCACGAACAGGATCTTCTCGCCCGTCTCGGGATGGGTGCGCACCACCGGATGCTCGGCGTCCGGGAACTGGGCCTTGAGCGCCAGCCGGCGTTCAATCGGCATGGCGGCGCCGAAGCTTGCTTCGATGCTGTGGCGCGCGCGCAGCCCCTCGATGCGCTGCTTGACGTCTTCCGGCAGGCGCTCGTAGGCCAGCGCCATGTTGGCCCACATGGTGTCGCCACCGACGGGCGGGCACTCGATGCAGCGCAGCACGGCGCCAAATTGCGGCGCGGCGCGCCAGGTGGTGTCGGCGTGCCAGGCGTTCTCGTAGCGGTCGTTGGGCTGGTCCGGGTTCTTGTAGATGCGCACCAGGCCGGGGTTTTCCGGATCGCTGCCGGCCACCGGATGGTCTTCCAGCTCGCCGAAGCGGCGCGCGAAGGCCACGTGTTCGGCGCGGCTGAAGTCCTGGTCGCGCAGGAACAGCACGCGGTGCTTGAGCAGCAGTGCGCGCAGTTCCGCGAACAGGCCGTCGTCATGAATGGCCTGTTCCAGCTTGATGCCCGACAGTTCGGCGCCGATGGCGCAGGTCAGTTGTTCCACTCGCATGGCGTTCTCCTCAGATCACGAAAATGGACGAGCCGGTGGTCTTGCGCGATTCCAGGTCGCGGTGCGCCTGGACGGCATCGGCCAGCGGGTAGTACTGGTTGATCTCGATCTTGATGCGGCCGGCGCCCACGTGGTCGAACAGTTCGCCCGCCAGGTCGGCCTTCTCGGCCGGATCGGCGATGTAGTCGGCCAGCGCGGGACGGGTCAGGAACAGCGAGCCTTTCATGGCCAGCAGCACCGGATCGAACGGCGGGATCGGGCCGGAAGCCGTGCCCACGCACACCATCAGGCCGCGCTTGCGCAGCGAATCGAGCGAGGACATGAAGGTGTTCTTGCCCACGCTGTCGAACACCACGTCCACGCCGCGGCCGTTGGTGATCTCGCGCACGCGCTTGGCCACGTCCTCGTTGCTGTAGTTGATCACGTGGTCGCAGCCGTGCATGATCGCCATCTCGGCCTTGGCGGCCGTGGACACGGTGCCGATCACGGTCAGGCCCAGCAGCTTGGCCCATTGCGACACGATCAGGCCCACGCCGCCGGCGGCCGCGTGCAGCAGCACCGTGTCGCCGGCGCGGAAGTCGTGGATGCGGCGCATCAGGTAGGCCGAGGTCAGGCCGCGCATGGTCATGGCGGCCGCCGTCTCGAAGGCGATGGTTTCGGGCAGCTTGATCAGCGGCGCGGCCGAGATCACGCGCTCGGTGCTGTAGGCGCCCAGCGTGTTGAGGAAGCCCGTGTAGGTGACGCGGTCGCCCAGCGCCAGGCCCGTCACGCCCTCGCCCAGCGCCACCACCACGCCGGCCGCTTCCACGCCGATGCCGTTGGGCAGCGGGACCGGGTAGGTGCCGTTGCGGAAGTAGGTGTCGGCGTAGTTCAGGCCCACCGCCACATGGCGCACGCGCACTTCACCGGGACCCGGCTGGCCCACTTCCACATCTTCCAGGTACAGTACTTCCGGCCCGCCGGTCGCATTGAAACGCACTGCTTTTGCCATGTTCTTCTCCTCAGGTTTGTTGTTGCGCCGGCGCGTGGCGCCGGCCGGTGATGCTTTGCCATGCCTTGCTTACTGTGATTTCAGTATAGTCGGGGCGAATTGCCCCAACCATGCATAGGGCGACAGTGACTTTTCATTTGGCGACAGACGTCGCCAAAAGCTGCACTTGGGCGATCAGCGCCTCGGCCCGTGGCCATGGGCCGTAGCCGGCGGCCGGGTTCAGGTGGCCCACGGCGCCCAGTTCCACCACCTGGCTGCCCCAGTCGGCCGCCATGCGGTGCACGGCTTCCAGCGTGGCCAGGTGGTCATTGCTGCTGGCGGCCACGATGCTGGGGAACGGCAGCCGGGTGCGCGGCAGCGGCGACCAGCCGTGCTCGCGCAGCGTGTCCGGCTGCGGGTAGTTGGCCGGCCAGCTCGCGTCCAGGTCCGGCGGTGTGACCAGCAGTGCGCCCAGGATGGGACGGTTGTAGCGGGCCGCCCAGTGGGCCACCATCAGCACGCCGGCGCTGTGGGCCACCAGGATCACGGGGCCGTCGATCTCGGCCAGGGCGCGCTCGATAGCTTCCACGCGGGCCGCGCAGCTCAGGCCATTTTCCGTCAGCGGCGGCACCGAGCGCGCGCCCGGTGTGCCGGCCTGGAGCAGGGTTTGCCAATGTTCGGGCACGTGGTCGCGCAGGCCGGGCACGATCAGCAGGGTTGGTTTGGTCATTTTCGATTCTCCGGTAGGCGGTGGATTCAGTTCTGGCCGGGCAGGCGGTAGTCGCGGAACATCTCGCGCAGCTTCATCTTCTGCAACTTGCCGGTGGCCGTGTGCGGCAGTTCCTCGACGAACACCACGTCGTCCGGACGCCACCACTTGGCCACCCGGCTTTCCAGGTGGGCCAGCAGTTCGTCGCGCGTGACGTCGCGGCCGGCCTTGCGCACGGCAACCAGCAGCGGGCGTTCCTGCCACGTCGGGTGGGCGATGCCGATCACGGCCGCTTCGGCCACGTCCGGGTGGTCCATGGCCGCGTTCTCCAGGTCGATCGACGAGATCCACTCGCCGCCCGACTTGATCACGTCCTTGGCGCGGTCGGTGATGAGCATGTAGCCATCCGCGTCGATGGTGGCCACGTCGCCCGTGTCGAAGTAGCCCTGTTCGTCCAGCACCTGGCCGCCTTCGCCGCCGAAGTAGCCGCTGGCGATCCACGGGCCGCGCACTTTCAGGTGGCCGAACGCCACGCCGTCGTGCGGCAGCGCGTTGCCGTCGTCGTCGGTGATCTTCAGCGTCACGCCGAACACCGCCCTGCCCTGCTTCATCTGCAGCTTGTGGCGCTCGGCGGCCGGCAGCGCCGCGTGCTTGGGCAGCAGCTTGCACACGGTGCCCAGCGGCGACATCTCCGTCATGCCCCAGGCGTGGATCACGGTGGCGCCGAAGCGGCTTTCGAACTGCTCGATCATGGACAAGGGCGCGGCGGCGCCGCCGATCACGCAGCGCGTCATGCACAGTTCCGCGCGCGGGTCCAGCTGCTGCGTCTCCACGTGGCGGAACAGCATCAGCCACACGGTGGGCACGCCCAGCGACAAGGTCACGCGCTCGTCGCGCATCAGCTCATAGATGCTCTTGCCGTCCATCTGCGGGCCGGGCAGCACCAGCTTGGCGCCGCACAAGGCGCCCGCGTAGGGCATGCCCCAGGCGTTGACGTGGAACATGGGCACCACCACCAGCGCCGAATCGGCGGCCGACACGGCCAGGCCGTCCGTGCTGCACACGGCCATCGCGTGCAACACCGTCGAGCGGTGTGAATACAGCACGCCCTTGGGGTGGCCCGTGGTGCCGGAGGTGTAGCACAGGGTGGCGGCGCTGTTTTCGTCGAACTCGGGCCACACGTATTGCTCGCTCTCGCCAGCGATCAGTTCTTCGTAGCACAGCAAGTTGGGGATGTTCGCGGCCGGCATGTGGGCGCGGTCGGTCATGGCGATGAAGCCCTTCACGCCCGGCATGCTGGGCGCAAGCTGTTCGATCAGACCGGCGAAGCCGATGTCGAAGAACAGGTACTGGTCTTGCGCATGGTTGGCGATGTAGGTGATCTGCTCGGCGAACAGGCGCGGATTGATCGTGTGAAGGATAGCGCCCATGCCCGACACGGCGTAGTACAGCTCCATGTGGCGGTAGCCGTTCCAGGCCAGGGTGGCCACGCGCTCGCCGGGCTGCACGCCCAGGCGGGTCAGCGCGTTGGCCATCTGGCGCGCGCGCCGGGCCACGGAGCCGTAGGTGCTGCGCTGCAGCGGTCCTTCGCTGCTGCGCGAGACGATCTCGCGTTCGGGATGGTTGAGACAGGCGTGTTCGATCAGCGAAGACACCAGCAACGATTGATGTTGCATCAGGCCTAGCATTGCAGACTCCTTGGTTTTATTTGACTGAATTCTTGGTCGCGCGCGCGGGCAGCGGCTTGGATGCCAGCAGGTAGCGGCGCACGGTGGCGGGGAACCAGCGCCCGCCCAGGCGTCCGCGCAGGCCGCGCCGGTTCATGGCGGCGGCGATGGCGCCGAACGAGGCGCCCGCCGCCCGCAGCCGCCGCAGCTCGGCCACCAGGGCCTGCTCCGGCGGCGCCATCACGCCGCAAGGGGAAGGTGCATCCGGCGGCATCAGGCCTTACGCAGCAGGAAATGCGACAGCGCGGGCACCAGCACCAGCGCGCCGATCATGTTGAGCGTGAACATGAAGGTGAGCAGGATGCCCATGTCGGCCTGGAACTTGATCGGCGACCAGGCCCAGCACACCACACCGGCCGCCAGCGTCACGCCCACCAGCGCCACCACCTTGCCGGTGAATTGCAGCGCGTGGCGATAGGCCTCGGCCAGCGACTGGCCCTGGCGCTGCTGCACCAGCTGCACCGAAACCAGGTACAGCGCGTAATCAACGCCGATGCCGACACCGAGCGCGATCACCGGCAGCGTGGCCACCTTCACACCCATGCCCAGCATGACCATCAGCGCTTCGCACAGGATGGAGGTGAGCACCAGCGGCAGCACGGCCACCAGCACGGCGCGCCAGCTGCGGAAGGTGACGAAGCACAGCACGATCACGGCCGCGTACACGTACAGCAGCATCTTGTGGTTGGCCTCGCGCACCACGATGTTGGTGGCCGCTTCGATGCCGGCGCTGCCGGCGGCCAGCAGGAACTGGCGGTCCGGCCCGTTGTGGGCCTGGGCGAAGGCGTCGGCCGCCTGCACCACGCGCTCCAGCGTCTCGGCCTTGTGGTCGGCCAGGTAGGCGATCACGGGCATCAGCGAGCAGCCACGGTCGAACAGGTCCGGGTTGTTGACGGAGGCCTGCTGGGCGCCGTAATTGAGCACGTCCTGGTTGCGCGAGATGGTCAGCCATTTCGGGCTGCCTTCGGACGTGCCGGCCGTGACCTGGCGCACGGCGTCGGCCAGCGACACGGTGGTCTGCACGCCCGGGACCTGCTGCAAGGCCCAGGCCAGGCGGTCCGCCTCGACCAGGGTTTCGTATTTGAGGCAGCCTTCGGGCGCGGTCTTGATCATCACCGCGAACTGGTCGGACGACAGCGAATAATTGGCCGTGATGTAGGCGTTGTCGCGGTTGTAGCGCGACTCGGCGCGCAGTTCGGGCGCGCCCGGATCGAGGTCGCCGATCTTCAGGTTGGTGCTGACGATGAAGCCGCCGACGGCCAGCGCCAGCGTGACGGCCACGGTGATGCCGGCCCAGCGCGGTTCGGTGAAGCGGTCCAGCATCAGCCACAGCTTGCCCAGGCCGTGGCCCGTCTCTTCGTCATGCTCCTCGCGGATGCAGCGCTTGGCGGCGGCGGCCGACACGCCGACATAGGACAGCAGCACCGGCAACAGCAGCAGGTTGGTGAAGATCAGCACCGCCACGCCGATGGAGGCCGTCATGGCCAGGTCGCGGATCACGGGGATGTCGATGGTCATCAGCACGGCGAAGCCGACGGCGTCGGCCAAGAGCGCCGTCAGGCCGGCCAGGAACAGGCGGCGGAAGGTGTAGCGGGCCGCCACCAGCAAATGCGTGCCACGGCCGACGTCCTGCATGATGCCGTTCATCTTCTGGGCGCCGTGCGAGACACCGATGGCGAACACCAGGAACGGCACCAGGATGGAGAACGGATCGAGCTCGAAGCCAAACGCAGCCACCAGGCCCAGTTGCCACAGCACCGCCACCAGCGAGCAGGCCACCACCAGCACGGTGGAGCGCACGCAGCGGGTGTAGGCGAAGATCACGCCCGTGGCCACCAGCGCGGCCACGCCGAAGTACATGATGACCTTGGCCATGCCGGCCAGCAGTTCGGCGATCAGTTCCGCGAAGCCGATCACGTGGATGCGCACCGGATAGGCGCCGCTTGACCGCGCCTGCACCGTCTTGTCGATGGCGTGCGCCAGCTCGGAATAGTCGATCGCCTTGCCGGTGGCCGGGTCCTTGTCCAGCAGCGGCACAAAGATCATGGTGGACTTGAAGTTGTTGCCCACCAGGCTGCCCACGATGCCGGAACGGGCGATGTTGATCTTGAGCTGCTCCACGCTGCGCGGCGAGCCGTCATACCCGTCCGGCATGACGGGGCCGCCCTGGAAGCCCTCCTCCGTCACTTCGTTCCAGCGCACGGACGGGGTCCACATGGACTTCATCCAGGCCCGGTCCACGCCCGGCGTGAGGAACAGTTCATCGTTGACCTGCTTGAGCGCTTCCAGGTAGCGCGGGTCGAAAATGTCACCCTGCGGGTTCTCCACCACCACCCGCAGCGAGTTGCCAAGGCCGCGCAAGGCGTCCTTGTTGTGCAGATAGTTCTGGATGTAGGGCTGGCCCTGCGGCAGCATCTTCTCGAAGCTGGCGTTCAGGTGCAGCCGGGTGGCGGCCAGTGCGCCCAGCACCACCGTGACGACCGTGCACAGCACGATCATCCACAGCCGGTTGTTGAACACCAGCCGTTCCAGCAAATTGCCGGAGCGCTGGTCGAAATGCGCCAGATCGCGCACGACCGGCATGGTGTCGATCCCGTCGGTTGACATGTCCATTGTCTCGTTCCTCGTAAATTGGCCGGCCGGGTGTGCCCGGCTCTGGTCGGTTTTATTGGCTATCTTGTGGTTGCGGCAGATCTACCTGGTGGCCAGCGCCTGCAGCCGCGCGCCGCGCGCGCCGGCGATCAGCAACTGGCCCGGCGCCGCCACCAATGCGGCCGACGCAGGCCCCGGCTTGACCTGGGGCTGGGCCTGGAAGGTGGCGCCGCCGTCGGCGCTATGCAGCAGCTGGCCGGACTGGCTCACCAGTAGCAGCGAGCCGTCCGCCAGCGCCAGGCCAGCGGTCAGGCCGGTCTGGGTGCCGGTGTTGGCGCGCTCCCAGTGCTTGCCGCCATCGGCGCTGTGCAGGGCCGTGCCGCGCAGGCCGAACACCAGCAAGCTGTCCTTGCCGCCGGTGACGCCGAAGAAACTGCCCTGGTAAGGGGAAGGCACGGCCTCGAAACGCTCGCCGTCGGTGCCGCGCTTCAGGATCAGGCCCTGCTCGCCCACGATATACAGCTCGCCGCCCACGCTGCGGATCGCGTTCAGGTGCAGCGCCTTGGGGTTGTCCAAATGGCTCTCCCAGTGCTGCCAGCTCTTGCCGCCGTCGTCGCTGCGCAGTGCCAGGCCGAACGCGCCCACCGCCAGGCCGTGGCCATGCCCGTCGAACCAGACGTCCAGCAGCGGCTTGTCGCCCACCTCGGCGTCCTTGCGGCCGTCGAACTGGCGCTCCCAGGTGGCGCCGGCGTCGGCGCTGTGCAGCACCACGCCGTCGTGGCCCACGGCCCAGCCTTCGCGTTCGGTGGGGAACACCAGCGCCACCAGGTCGGTCGACACCGGCACGCGGGCCTGGCTCCAGTGGCCGCCCTGGTCGTCCGAATACAGCACGTGGCCGCGCTGGCCAACGGCGACGATGCGCTTGCCGGCGTGGGCCAGGCCGTTCAGCAGCGCGCGCGGCGCCAGCGCGCTGGCCATGGCCGGCGTGTCGAGCGGATCGGCGAACGGGGCCGCCTGGGCCTGGGCCGCCATCAGCAGCGTCAGGGTGACGCCCGCCATTACGCCGGCGGCGGCGCGTGAAAATCGGTTCATATCTAGCTCTCAAAAAAAGACTGCCAGCCCACCACGGCGCCGGAAGCAACGCCCGCCGGCAGTCAAACGAGAAAACAATGCTGGTGGCCGGGCGCCCTGTCCGGCGCCATCGGCCACCCGGGAGGTCAGCGCACGCCGGCGCCGGCCAGCGCTTCCGGCGACCACTGGGTCGGCTTGAGCGCGTCGATGTACTTCAGGCCACCGTACGGGCCGGACATGCCGGTCAGGTTGTAGGCGCCACTCACGAAGTCGTAGATCACGTGGTTGCCGGTGTAGGTCGCTTGCGCGTCGTAGGCGTAGATCAGGTGATCGAACGAGGAGCGGTACAACTGGCCACGCGCGTCGTACTGGTCCGAAGCCAGCGCCACCCAGCTGTCCTCGTCGATGTAGAAGGTGCGCTTGCCGTAGATGTGGCGCTTGCCCTGCTTGAGCGTCGCTTCCACCACCCACACGCGGTGCAGTTCCCAGCGCACGAAGTCCGGATTCAGGTGGTTCGGCTTGGTGACGTCGGCGGCCACCTTGGCGGCGAACAGCTTGTATTCGCCGTAAGGGACGATCATTTCCTTCTTGCCGATCAGCTTGAAGTCAAAGCGGTCCAGCGCACCGTTGAAGACCCAGGCGTCGTCATAGGTGGACGCGCCGGCCGAACCGGGGTTGGGCGTGTCGTAGGCCACGTCCGGCGCCAGTTTCACGCGGCGCTGGCCGGGCAGGTACTGCCATACCTTGCGAGGCTGGGCCACCGGGTTGACGGCATCGAACGCCATCAGGCCTTCGCCGGCGCGGCGGGCCGGCGCCAGGTAGGTCAGCTTGGTGCGGAAGAACACGTCGGTCTGCTTGGCCACTTCCGTGTGCTTGGGGTCCGACAGCGGGAACTCCTCGTAGATCTCGCCGGCCGTGGCCAGGCTGGGCACGCCCGAGGCGTCCACGTTCCACGATTCATACTTGGTGGTCAGCGCGTGGCCCTGGTAGCGCAGCAGGTGGTTCCACATCACCTCGTAGCCGCTCTTGGGGATGGGGAACGGCACGCCGGCCAGCGCATTCTCCACGCCCACGCCGCCGTCGACGGCCTTGGTGTTGATGGCGTTCTTGGCCGTGTTGTCCAGCAGTGCCTTGGGCAGGGTGACCGGACGGTGGGTCGGATACACGTCCACCCGGAAGGTGGGGAAGCGCTTGAGCAGCTCGCGGGTGCCGGCCGTCAGCTTGTCTTCCTGGCCGGCCAGGTTCTTGCCGGTGATGACCAGGCGTGGCTTGTCGGCGCCATACGGGTCGGGACGGATGCCGCTACCCTTGACGAAGCCGGCCGGCGCGGCCGTCAGGCCACCCGTGTATTCGGGGATGGTGCCGTCCTTGTTGCCGGCTTTTTCCGCGCCCACGGCCGTCAGCGTGGTGCCCAGCTGCTTGGCTTCGTCGGGCGATACGCTGGCCTGGGCGGCCGCTGCCGCCGCCAGTGCGGCAGCCATGATGGTGAGTTTGAACATGGTGTTGTCTCCTGTCTGTTATCAGAACGTGGTCTTGAACGTGGCGGCGAGGAAGCCGCGATCCTTCAACAGCGAGGTCACGCCGCCGAACGAGGTGACGGCGCCGGTGGCCGGGTCGGTGACCAGGGGGCCGAAGAAATTGACGTACTTGATGTCGAAGCGGTATTTCTGGCGAACGTCGAACGCCACACCGGCCGCGTAGTTGCCGGCGCCCTTGTTGCCGCCGGCTTGCACGCTCGAATTGCCTTTCAGGCCCACCGAGTAGCTGAGCGGAGCGGACATGTCCACGCCCGGCAGCACCTGGAACCAGGTCGGGGTGAACGTCAGGGCCAGGCCGAAGTAATCGCGGGTTGGCTTGTCCACGCCCTTGTAGTCGTCGCGGCCGCGGTAGAACTGCGCGCCCTGGGTGATGCCGGACATGCGGTTCCACACCAGTTCCGCAGCCCAGGTGGCCGAATCGGAGATGGGCGTCTTGGCCAGCGCGCCCAGCAGGTTGAACACGCCGTGGATGGTGTTGCCGCGCGCACCGCTCACCTCACCCTGCTGCGGCAGGTCGGCCGCCTTCACCACCAGCGTGGGGTTGACCTTGGCGTTCAGCGCGGCCACGATGGCCGGGCTGGTCCCGGCCGGCATCAGCAGCGCCGGCGTGCTGTAGATCGGCATATCGTGGCGGTACGACAGGTCGGCGCCCACGGCGATGCCGGCCACGCTCTTGGACAGCGAGAAGCCCAGCACGTCGATGTGGTTGGCGTACTCGAACTGGTACTGGCTGGTGGCGCCCAGCGCGGTCGGGTAGAACAGGCAGTTGTTGCCCACCACGGCGGCGCCCGGGATGGCGGCCTTGCAGACGGCCGCGCCGTTGGCGCCGAACAGGGCCGCCGGCAAGCCGGCCAGGCGCACGTTCGCCTGCGGCAGCAGGTCCGAGGTGCGGCGCACGTAGGCGCCGGCCGTGCCGTCCAGCCAGTCGGGGCTCCAGCGCGCTGCCAGGCCCCAGTCGCCCGTGTTGGGGGCCTTGCTATCTTCGCGGCGGATGGCGGGCGCGCCCAGTGGGCCCAGGAAGAACGATTCGCCACCCTGGAAGGCGTAGTCGTAGAAACCGAGGAAGGAACCCGATTCAGGCAGGCGGGCCGGCTTCCAGTTGAAGAAGTACTGGGCCGCGATGCCCAGTTCCGGCGTCAGCGACGCCTGGGCCGAAATGGCCTGGCGTGGCAGGAACAGTTCCTTGGCGTCCGTGCCGGGCACCGAATAACCCTTGAGCAGGTCAATCGGCGACTGGCCGTAGTTCACGCCATGGATAGGCGACAGCAGGCTCTCGCCCCAGTACAGCGTGTGCTGGCCGACCTTGACGTTGACGGGCACCTCGGCCACGTCGAAATTGGAGAACACGAACGCGTCCAGGATCTCGCCCGAGCCGCGGTGGTAGCGCTTGGCGTAGTCGGACATGCCCAGCGCCGCCTTGCCGTTCTCGCGGTGGTTGGAGCTGGCCACGTTGGTGTTGTCCAGGCTGTCGTAGGCGCGGTCATACCAGGCGGCGGCCGACACGCGCATGCCCATCTTCTGCTGGAACACGATGTCCAGTTCCGACAGCCAGTCGACGCGCTCGGACACCAGGCCCTTGTTGAAGTTGCGGTCGCCGTCGTCGTAGTTGGCCGATTTCAGCAGGGCCGCTTCCTGGCCGTTCACGCGCTGGCCGACATTGAGCTTGATGGTGTTGTCGAAGCGGATGGCGACATCGGGGTTGCCCGTGTCCAGTTCCGCCGCGTGGGCCGCGCCGATCGCGCACAGGGCCGCTGCCAGTGCGGTCATTGCCAATGGATGGGTGGATTGTGCTGATTTCATGCTGCGCCTGCTCCTCTATTTTGTTGTATTAAACGCTGCTGGTACGGTGCTGCTTGCTTGCCGCTTGGGCGGCAACTCCGTGGCTGAAGGCGGGTGCGTCAACTGGCGAGGGGGCGTGGGCATGATGCTGTCTCCTCATCGTTTGAGCCCCGCTGTCCTGGCCGGGCTATGTTGTCCGGTCCGGGTCAGCGATGACTCATCATAGGATTGAAAGCGAAAAAACATGTTTCCATTTCACGACGCACGCTTCGCATTTCGTGACACGACACATGCTTGTGGCGCCTGATGCACAGCGCTGCACCGGCACGTGAACGTGCCCACCCGATGCACGGGCACCGGGCGTCACGTCGACGGGAAAGTGGGTGGGATGGCGCCGCTGCGGGGCGCCCCGCCCCGCCAAGCCAAGCCAAGCCAAGCCAGGCCAGGCTAGCCTCAACTTGGCTTGGGCCAGGCTCAGGCCGGGTTCAGTCGGGGCTCAGTTGGGGTTCAGGCCGGGCTGGCCAGCCGGGTGCGCGCGGCACGGCGCAGGGCCGGCGCGTCTGCCTCGGCCACGGTGGCCTCGCCAGCCTTGAGGCGGAAGATGCGCACCGAATCGTTGACGTTGTCGGCCTGCTCGCACAAGGCGCCGGCGGCCGCTAGCTGCTGCTCCACCAGGGCCGCGTTCTGCTGCGTCATGGCGTCGATGTGGCCGACGGCGGCGTGCACTTCGGCCATGCTGGCCTGCTGCAACTGGGCCGCGTCGCTGATACCGTCCAGCACCGAGGCCAGCTCCGTCACCGACTGCACGGCGTCGCGCATGCGGGCGCGCGCCTCGTCCGTGCGGCCGGCGCCCTGCCGCACGTGGTCGGCCGACTCGGCCACCAGTTGCTTGATCTGCTGGGTCGCCGCCGAGGTGCGCTGGGCCAGCGTGCGCACTTCCGTGGCCACCACAGCGAAGCCGCGTCCGGCCGGACCGGCGCGGGCCGCCTCCACCGCCGCGTTCAGCGCCAGCAGGTTGGTCTGGAACGCCACCGATTCGATCAGGTGGATGATCTCGCCGATATGGCTGGACGACGCGGAAATGTCCGTCATCGCATGGGCCGCCGCGTCCACCGCCTCGTCGCTGCGGCGCGCCACGGCGCCCGTCTGCCCGGCAAGGCCGGTGGCCGCGCTGACGGCTTGCGCGCCCTCGCGCACCTTGTCGTTGATGGCGGCCAGCGCGGCGGCCATCTGCTGCAGGCTGCCCGCCTGCGCTTCCGTGCGGGACGACAGGTCGGCATTGCCGGCCGCGATATCGTGCACGCTCCTGCGCAAATGATCGACCTCGTCGCGCACATCGCGCACCACGGCGCGCAGGTTGACCGACATCTGCAGCAAGGCCCGCTGCAACTGCCCCACCGTGCCGCTGGCGCCGGTGCTGACCGTGTGCGCCAGGTCGCCGGCCGCCAGCTGGTTGGCGTCGCGCAGCACGGCGCGCAGCGGCGCCACGTTCAGGTGCCACATGCGGGCCGTGGCCGCCCCCGCCACCAGCGCGGCGCCGACCACCTGCAGCCACAGGGGCAGGCCGCTGCGCGCCAGCCCGAGCAGGCAGGCCGCCGCCAACATTTGCAGCGCCAGCATGCGGCCCCGCGTGGATGGTGTGAGCTGGCGCCGCAGCCGGTTCAGCAGGCCGGCGCGCAGCACACGGCCGTGGCGCAGCGTGATGGTGGGATGGCCGCTGGCCGCGTCGGCCCGCATTTCGGCGTACAGCTTTTCGGCCATGGCCACGGCGGCCGGATCGGGCGCCGTGCGCACCGACAGGTAGCCCGTCACGCGGCCACCGTCCATCATCGGCGCGGCGTGCGCCAGCACCCAGTAGTGGTCGCCGTTCTTGCGGCGGTTCTTGACCAGGCCACTCCAGGGCCGCCCCTCCTGCAGCGTATCCCACAGGTCGCGGAAGGCCTCGGCCGGCATGTCCGGATGGCGGATGATGTTGTGGGGCTGGCCCATCAACTCCGCGTGCGTGAAGCCGCTGATATCCACAAAGGTGGGATTGCAGTACACGATGCGGCCCTTGGTATCGGTCACCGAGACGATGGTCTGGTCGGCGGGGAAGGTGTAAGCGCGCTGGCTTACCGGAAGGTTGGTGCGCATGATCGTCCTGATGGTCGGGCCGCAGCGCGCTGGCGCTCGGTGGGCGCGGCTGCACGATCGCGGCAGGCGCAGACGATGGATGGCGGCGGCGCGGGCTGGCCCATACCGGCCGCACCGCCGGCCGCACGGCTATTTGCTTTGAGTTGTTATTTTCCGTGCAGCAAGTACAGTGTCTGCCTGCCGGTGGCGCGCTGTCAACGGCCACTGTGGCGTGGCGGCGACCGTGTCAGCAAGTGACAAATGGCTGTCACGGGAAGCGAAATACCCATACTAT
This sequence comes from Rugamonas brunnea, assembly GCF_014042345.1. Lineage (GTDB taxonomy): Bacteria > Pseudomonadota > Gammaproteobacteria > Burkholderiales > Burkholderiaceae_D > Rugamonas > Rugamonas brunnea. The sequence continues at coordinate 123,316 of NZ_JACEZT010000007.1, read as the reverse complement.
TCATAATGTTATTGGCCAAAGCGGGCGTGCAAGTGATGCCCTGTTGCCCGGCGCGGCGCGGCGTCCCACCAACTCTTGCCGCAGACGCTATAATGGAAAGTTGAACCGAGCCCGGCTGCCCTGCCCGACCCGCCGCCGCGCCGTTCCGCTGTTCGCGCCGTTCCCGTTTGCCGTTCGCGCCGCGCGTTTTTAACTCTGCTCCGCTTTTTGGTCCGCCACGTGAATCCACATCTCGACAAGCTGCAATCCTACCCGTTCGAAAAACTGCGCCAGCTGTTCGGCCAGGTCCAGCCCAACACCCAGCACACGGCCATCAGCCTGGGCATGGGCGAACCCAAGCACCCCACGCCGCCGTTCATCCAGCAGGCGCTGATCGACAACATCGCCGGCCTGGCCAACTACCCGACCACCATCGGCACGGAAGCGCTGCGCGGCGCCATCGCCGGCTGGCTGGAGCGGCGCTACGGCATCCCGGCGCTGGACCGCGCCACCCAGGTGCTGCCCGTGAACGGTTCGCGCGAGGCGCTGTTCGCGCTGGCCCAGACCGTGATCGACCCGGCCGCCGATGCACTGGTGGTGTGCCCGAATCCGTTCTACCAGATCTACGAGGGCGCGGCCTACCTGGCCGGCGCCACGCCCTACTTCGTCAATTCCGACCCGGCCCGCAACTTCGGCTGCGATTACGACAGCGTGCCGGCCGAGGTGTGGCAGCGCGTGCGCCTGCTGTACGTGTGCTCGCCCGGCAATCCGACCGGCGCCACGCTGACGCTGACCGACTGGGAGCACCTGTTCGCCCTGTCCGAGCGCTACGATTTCATCATCGCCGCCGACGAGTGCTATTCCGAGATCTACCACGGCGACGAACCGCCACTGGGCGCGCTGCAGGCGGCCCACATGCTGGGCCTGTCCACGGTGGAGCGCCCGTACGCACGCCTGGTGGTGTTCTCCAGCCTGTCCAAGCGCTCCAACGTGCCCGGCATGCGCTCGGGCTTCGTGGCTGGCGACGCCGACGTGCTGAAAAAATTCCTGTTGTACCGCACCTATCACGGCAGCGCCATGAGCACCGCCGTGCAGGCTGCGTCGGTCGCGGCCTGGAACGACGAGACCCACGTCGAACAGAACCGCGCCCAATACCGCGCCAAGTTCGCCGCCATCACCCCGCTGCTGCGCGAGGTGATGGAGGTGGAATTGCCCGACGCCGGCTTCTACCTGTGGGCCGACGTCAGCCGCACCGGCCTGTCGGACACGGAATTCGCGCAACGCCTGTACGCCGAATATAATGTCACGGTACTGCCGGGCAGCTTCCTGGCGCGCGAGGCGCACGGCCTCAATCCGGGCCGCAACCGCATCCGCATGGCGCTCGTCTCCGGCACCGAGGAAGGCCTGGAGGCGGCGCGGCGCATCGTCCAATTCTGCAAAACCCTGAATCCTTAAAAGCGAACCACATCATGAGCCAACAACTCCAGAACATCATCGACCAGGCATGGGAAGACCGCGCCAACATCAACCCGTCCAACGGTAGCGCCGAGCTGCGCGACGCCGTCGCCCACGTGATCGCTGGCCTGGACGCGGGCACCATCCGCGTGGCCGAGAAGCCGGGCGCCGAGTGGATCGTCAACCAGTGGGTCAAGAAGGCCGTGCTGCTGTCGTTCCGCCTGGAGAACAACGTGGCCATGCCATCGGACGGCACCATGCAGTTCTACGACAAGGTGCCCACCAAATTCGCCAACTACACGGCCGACGATTTCGCCAAGGGCGGCTTCCGCGTGGTGCCGCCAGCCGTGGCCCGCCGCGGCTCGTTCATCGGCAAGAACGTGGTGCTGATGCCTTCCTACGTCAACATCGGCGCCTACGTCGATGAAGGCGCCATGGTCGACACCTGGGCCACCGTCGGTTCGTGCGCCCAGATTGGCAAGAACGTGCACCTGTCGGGTGGCGTGGGCATCGGCGGCGTGTTGGAGCCGATGCAGGCCAACCCCACCATCATCGAGGACAACTGCTTCATCGGCGCCCGTTCCGAGATCGTGGAAGGCGTGATCGTGGAAGAAAACTCGGTGATCTCGATGGGCGTGTACATCGGCCAGTCGACCAAGATCTACGACCGCGCCACGGGCGAAGTGACCTACGGCCGCGTGCCGGCCGGCTCGGTGGTGGTGTCGGGCAACCTGCCTTCGGACGACGGCAAGTACTCGCTGTACTGCGCCGTGATCGTCAAGCGCGTGGACGCCAAGACCCGCGCCAAGACCGGCATCAACGAACTGCTGCGCGGTATCTAAGCCCCACGCTTAGCCCCGCACCTGCCCGCGCGCGCCGGCTGCACACGCACCGCGCGCGCGGCGCCCGACCGCACCACACGAGGAGAACGCCATGGCGATGGAGCGCCTGTTCCAGCTGATGAAGGAAAAAAACGCGTCGGACATGTTCTTCGCGGTCAATTCCCCGGTCCACATCAAGATCAACGGCAACCTGATCCCCATCAACCAGCAGAAACTGGAGCCGGACAACGTCACGGTGCTGCTGTCGGAAGTGTGCAGCGCGGCCGAGATGGCGGAGCTGGAGCGGGAAAATGAGCTCAACATCGGTATCTCCGTGCCCAACCTGGGGCGCTTCCGCCTGTCGGCGTTCCGCCAGCGCGGCAGCATTTCGGCCGTGTTCCGCTTCGTGCCGGCCACCATCCCCGTGCTGGGCGAACTGGGGCTGCCGCCCGTGCTGTCGGACCTGATCATGGAAAAACGGGGCCTGCTGCTGCTGGTCGGCTCCACCGGCTCGGGCAAATCCACCACCATCGCCTCCATGCTGGACCACCGCAACGAACTGCGGCCCGGCCACATCCTCACGCTCGAAGACCCGATCGAGTATCTGTTCAAGAACAAGAAGTCCATCGTCAACCAGCGCGAGATCGGCAGCGACGCCAAGGACTACGCCACGGCGCTGCGCAATTCGCTGCGCCAGGCGCCCGACGCGATCCTGATCGGCGAGATCCGCGACAAGGAAACCATGGCCGCTGCGCTGGCCTACGCGCAGTCCGGCCACCTGGTGCTGGCCACGCTGCACGCCAACAACAGCTACAACGCGCTGAACCGCATCATCTCGTTCTACCCGATCGAGAACCGCCCCGCCCTGCTGCAGGACCTGGCCTCCACCGTCAAGGCCATCGTGTCGCAGCGCCTGGTGCGCTCGATCAATGGCGGCATGCGCACGGCCGCCGTGGAAGTGATGCTCAACACGCGCCACATCGCGGACCTGATCGAGAAAGGCGAGATCGGCCAGATCAAGGAAGCGATGGACAACAGCATGTCGCCCGGCTCGCAATCATTCGAACATGCGCTGCTCAAGCTGGTGAAGGACGGCGCCGTCAGCCAGGAGGAAGCGCTGGCCAACGCCGATTCGGCCACCAACCTGCTTTGGCTGCTCAATAACGGCCCGGACAGCAAACTGGCCCAGGCGCCATCCGAACCGGAGGCGCCCGCCAAGCCGGCATCGGACACCTCGTTCACGGAATTCACGCTCAACACCTGACGCGTGCTTATTTCACCTCGCGCGCCAGCTTGAGCATCTGGTAGCTGAGCGCCAGGCCGCGCCGGCGCGCCTCCGTGTGGTTGATGCGGAACGCCAGACCGTTCGGTTCGATCACCAGCCCGATCACGGCGCCGTTGCGGAACGATTCCGCGCTGTCGCCCACCACCAGCACCGGATCATCCCCCAGCGCTTCCTGCCAGCGCCGCAACTGGCCACGCTCGCTCGTCCCCAGCACCAGCAACTGGCACTGCGCGGCGCGCTGCGGCTCGCCCAGCGCCTGCAACCGGGTCGGGATGGCGCCGCCGGCCCGCTGCACCATGGCCCGCAACGCCTCCTGCAGCGCCGCATCGCCGGCCACGCAGTACGTGAATTCGCGCAGCGGCGGCGGCGGCCACTGGGTCAGCTGGGCGAAACGGTGGATGAAGGCGGCCTTCAGTTCGGCCTCGTCCTGGCCAGCCCGCGCGGGCGCGCACGCCAGCGCCAGCGCAGCCGACAGCCAGGCCAACAACGGGAGCCGCGCGCGCTTCATGACCCGAACCGCCGTGTCAGCGAGAAGCGCAGCACGCGCCCCTCCTGCCGCAGCGGTATGTTCACGCCGGTCGGCATGTCGTAGTAGCGCACATTGCCTATGTTGTACAGGCCCAGCGACACGTCCGTACCCAGGCCGGGGCGCCATAGCAGCGTCGCGTTCAGCAGCGCGTAACCGGGCAAATCCTGTTCGAACGCGCTGCGCCGGCTCACGCTCAACGCCTGCCACGACAACTGCAGCGCATCGCCCTGCAGCGGCTGCGCATACAGCAGCTTGACCAGCGTGCGCGGCGAGTTTTCGAGCCGCCGGTCCGCGCTGTCGCGCGTATCCTGCAATGAGACCGTCGCGCGCAGCCGCTGGCCGCCATCCCAGCGCCGCTCCAGCCCCAGTTCCGCACCGCGATTGCGGATCAGGCTGCTGTTTTCGTACACGGCGATGTCCTGGTTGGTGCTGATCAAGTCACGCAACTGCGAGCCGTACAACGACACCTGGTATTGCAGCCGGGGGGTAAGCCGGTGGTCCCACGCCAGCTCCAGCGTGCGCACGCGCTCCGGTGTGGGCAGCGGCGCGTCCTGCGGCGCGTTGACCTGGTATTCGTACAGATTGGCTTCGCGGAATGCGCTGCCGTACATCAGCTTGAGCGTGGCGTCGGGCACCCCGCTCCAGATCCACGCGAGGCGCGGATTGGTGCTGCCGCCGCCCACCATGGCCTGGTCGCGGCGCAAGCCCAGGATCAGGCGGTGCGTGTCGTTCAGCCGCCATGCGTCCTGCACGAACAGCCCGTGGCGGCGGTTGCGGCCGTAGAAGATGGCATCCGGCTCCTGCCCCACCGTGCCGGACGTGATCTCCTGGCGCCGGTCGCTCTGGTACTCGGCGCCGGCCATCAGGTCATGGTCGCGCCAGCGGTGCGTGCTCACGCGCAGGTCCACGTTAAGCCAGCGCCCCAGCGCCACATTATCGAATTCGCGCGCGCTCCCATCGTCGGCCAGGTAGGGATGGGTGTCACGGTACTGGCTGCGCTTGAGGGCGACGGCGCCGTACAGGTTCCAGTCCTCGCCCACCGAGTGGTCCCAGGCCAGCGAGGCGAACGCACCATCGTACACATTGCGCTGCTGGCCCAGCGGGCTGTCGTCGGCCGACGTCAGGTAGGCAGGGAAATCGCGTTCGCGCTGCGACACGCCGGTGCGCAAGGTCCAGTCTCCGGCGCTGGCCATGCCCAGCAGGCGCGCGCCCCGGTCCCAGTTGCGCCGCGCCAGCGCGTCGTGCTGCGCGGCCGGCACCTCGAACGGGGCCGCGATCCGGTCCTGCTCGAACGTGCTGGCGGCCAGCCAGCCCTCCCACTGGCCAGGCACGCGCTGGCCCCAACTGGCACGCACCTCGCGTCGCCGGTCGCTGTCGATATTGGCCCGCGCCTGCAGGCCACTCAGCTTGTCCGCGCCCTTGGTGATGACGTTCACCACGCCGAGGAAGGCGTTATTGCCGTACAGGGCGGAGCCGGGACCGGGCGCGTATTCGACCCGGTCGATCAGGTCCACATCGACGAAGAACTCCGGGCCCAGCGAGCCGGCGTCGTAGATGTTGTCGTTCACACGCATGCCGTCGACCATGAACAGCAACCGCGCGTTGAAATCGCCCGGCCGTCCCAGGCCGCGCGCGCCAACGTAGGTGAAGTTGCCGTCGCTGGTCACATACAGGCCCGGCATGCTGCGCAGGATGTCGCCCATGTTGCGCAGGCCGTGGCGCGCGATATCGGCATCCGTCAGCACGTAGGTCACCGAGGGCGCGTCGGCCGCGCTCTGGGCAAAGCGCGACGAGGTCGACTCCTCGACGGCGCGCGGCACGTCGTTCAAGGTCTGGCGCAGCAATTGTTCCAGCGTGGGATCGGCGCCGGCCGGCTGCCCTTGCGGTTCAGCGCCGGACGGCTGCCCCTGCTGCTGTCCCTGCGGCTCGCTGCGGGACAGGCCCTGCTGCTGCCCTTTCTGGTCTCCTTCCTGCTGCTCTTGCGGCGCGGCTTGCGCGCGCGCGGCCGGCCAGCTGGCTGCCACGGCCAGCATCAGCAGCCAGCCAGCACGGTCAGATCTGCGCATCGCGCGCCCTCCGGTAAGTGTTCTTGCCGGCCCGCTTGGCCGCGTACATGGCCTGGTCCGAGGCGTTGAGCAGTTCGCCCGCCTCATGCGCATCGAGCGGACTGAAAGCCAGGCCCACGGTGGCGCCGACCGGCATCACCTGGCCATCGACCAGCAGCGGCACGCGCACGGCCTCGATCAGGCGCAGCGCCAGATGCTCGGCCGCATGCTCATCCGGCAGGGCCGGCAGGATCAGCGCGAATTCGTCGCCGCCCAGCCGGCACAGCACATCGCCGGCCCGCACCACGCCAGCCATGCGGCGCGCCACTTCGCGCAGCACGGCGTCGCCGGCGTCGTGGCCATGCTGGTCGTTGACCGTCTTGAAATTATCGAGGTCGATGAACATGAGCGCCATCAGTTCACCCCGTTCGCCGTTGAGCGCCAGGCAGCGCTGCAATTCGCCCTGGAAGAACAGGCGGTTGGGCAGTCCCGTCAGGCTGTCCTGGTGGGCCATCTGGTGCAACTGCTGGCCGGCCGCCTGTTCCTGCACCAGCTTGTGGCGCAAATCCGCCTGCGAAATCTGGACCCGCCGCAGCATGTCATTGAAGCGCTCCGTCAGGCGCCCCACTTCGTCGGAGCGGCGCACGGCCGCGCGCCGGCTGTAGTCCTGGTCCTGCGCCACGCGCTCGGCCAGGTCGGACAACTCCACCAGCGGCGCCAGCGCGCGCCGCTGCACCACGCTCAAGCCGCGTGCGGCGATGCCGATGGCGGCGGCGATCAGCAGCGCGGCCACGCCCGTCAAGAGCAGCACGGCCCGGTGCAGGCTTTGCAGGCTTTCGCGCAGCAGCAGCGCCCCCACCATCTCGCCTTTGAGCCGCACCGGCGCCCACACTTCCAGCGTGCTGGTGTCGGCCGCACCGCGCGCGTCGACGGCGGCCAGGCCGGCCGGCACGCGCGCCGCGCCCTCTTGCGGCTGGCCATCGGCCTGCCACTGCACGAACAGGCCGCCGCGCTCATTCAACACCTGCACCAGCAGCAGGTCGCTGCGGCGCGAGAACGCGGCCAGCTCGTTGCGGGCCGCGTCCGCGTCCGCGAACACCAGCATGGGGGCCACGCTGTTGGCCAGCAGTTGCGCGCTCAGTTGCGCACTTTGCATCTGGCGCGCACGCGCCACCCACCAGGTAGCGGTGGCCAGCAGGATAAATGTGAGCAGCATGGTCACGCTCAGCACCAGCAAATTCATCCTGGTCAGGCGGCGTACCAGCGAATTGCGGGGCGCCAGCGCGGATGGAGAGGTGTCGGTCATGTCGGCGTGGGCGATGCAGGTACGTGGGGCGGACAGGCGGCTGCCCGCCCCGCTCGTTTCCAATGGGAATAATCTGCCTGAAATTGTAAGCGCAAAGCCGGCTACGGTGGCGCAAATGCGCGCGCACCGTGGCGGGGCCGCCACCGCCGGCCGCAGCCACTGCCGGGGCGCCGGGCATGGTATCCTAACGGGTTGCGCATCGGCCGCGTGATCCATCCGCGTTCCGGAGGCGGTCGCCGGCAGCTCCCGCCCCTGCACCGCAGCCGCGGCCAAATACATAAGTGACTGATTTACAATGACAATTACCCTCTACGGCATCCCCAACTGCGACACCGTCAAGAAAGCCCGCGTGTGGCTGGGCGAGCAGCGCCACGATTTCGCCTTCCACGACTTCAAAAAGCAGGGCCTGACGGCCGACGTGGTGGCCGGCTGGCTGCGCCACGTGCCGCGCGACGTGCTGGTGAACCGCAAGGGCACCACCTGGCGCGCCCTGTCGGACGAGCAGAAGGCGGCCGTGGTGGACGACGCGGCCGCCATCGCCCTGGTGCTGGCCTACCCGTCCATCGTCAAGCGCCCCGTGCTCGACGTCGATGGCCAGGTGGCTGTCGGCTTCTCGCCCGCGCAATACGCACAGATTTTCAATCCCTGATACGAACACCCCATGATGACTTCCAAGACCCTGGCGCTGACGGAAAAACTGATCGCCCTCTCCTCTGTTACCCCGGACGACAAAGGCTGCCAGCAGCACCTGATCGACCTGCTGTCGCCGCTGGGCTTCGCCTGCGAAGTGATCGAATCGAACGGCGTGACCAACCTGTGGGCCCGGCGCGGCACCACGGCGCCACTGCTGGTGTTCGCCGGCCACACGGACGTGGTGCCCACCGGCCCGGTCGAACAATGGCGCTCGGAGCCGTTCAACCCCACCCACCGCGACGGCAAGCTGTATGGCCGTGGCGCGGCCGACATGAAGACCTCGATCGCCGGCATGGTGGTGGCGTGCGAGGAGTTCATCGCCGCCCATCCCGACCACAAAGGCTCGATCGCCTTCCTGATCACCAGCGATGAGGAAGGCCCGGCCATCGACGGCACCGTCGTCGTGTGCAATATGCTGCGCGAACGCGGCGAACAGCTCGACTACTGCATCGTGGGCGAACCGACCTCCGACGAGACGCTGGGCGACATGATCAAGAACGGCCGCCGCGGCTCGCTGTCGGCCAAGCTCACCATCAAGGGCGTGCAGGGCCACATCGCCTACCCGCAGCTGGCGCGCAACCCGATCCACCTGGCCGCGCCGGCGCTGGCCGAACTGGTGGCCGAGCGCTGGGACGAGGGCAATGAGTACTACCTGCCCACGTCGTGGCAAATGTCGAACATCAACGCCGGCACCGGCGCCAACAACGTGATCCCGGGCGAGATGGTGATCGACTTTAACTTCCGCTTCTCCACCGCCAGCACCCACGAGACGCTCAAGCAACGCGTGCACGCCATCCTCGACAAGCACAACCTCCACTACGACATCAAGTGGACGCTGGGCGGCCTGCCATTCCTGACCCCGCGCGGCGCCCTGAGCGACGCGCTGTCGGCCGCCATCCGCGCAGAGACCGGCGTGGAGACGGAACTGTCGACCACGGGCGGCACCTCGGACGGCCGCTTTATCGCGCAGATCTGCCCCCAGGTGATAGAATTCGGGCCTCCCAACGCCAGCATCCACAAGATCGACGAGCACATCGAACTGCGCTTCGTCGATCCGCTGAAGAACATCTACCGTCGCACGCTGGAAAACCTGCTGCGCTGATGCCCGGCCCGGGGCGCCCGCGCGCCCGGCCGAGGGCCAACCATACCGATACACCGAGCGATACACCGAGAACGCCATGACCACGACTCCCTTCACCACGCCGCGCGACCTGCTGCGCTACGCCGTCACCCGCTTCAACACCGCCCAGCTGTTCTTCGGCCACGGCAGCGCCGAGGCGCTCGACGAGGCGGCCTACCTGATCCTTCACACGCTCAAGCTCCCGCTCGACAAGCTGGACCCGTTCCTGGACGCGCGCCTGCTGCCCGAGGAAGTGGCGGCCGTGCTGGCCGTGATCGAGCGCCGCGCCGTGGACCGCGTGCCGGCCGCCTACATCACCAACGAGGCATGGCTGGGCACCTACAACTTCTACGTCGACGAGCGCACCATCGTGCCGCGCTCCTTCATCGCCGAACTGATCCCCGACTACTTCGCGCCGTGGGTCAATGAGCCGGACAACATCGCCAACATCCTGGAACTGTGCACGGGTTCCGGCTGCCTGGCCATCATGCTGGCCGACGCCTTCCCGGATGCCCAGGTGGACGCCGTCGACATCTCGGCCGATGCGCTGGAAGTCGCGCGCCGCAACGTGGCCACCTACAAGCTGGAAGACCGCGTCAACCTGATCCAGTCCGACCTGTACACCAACGTGCCGGCCAAGAAGTATGACCTGATCATCACCAACCCGCCGTATGTGAACTCCGGCTCGATGGCCAAGCTGCCCAAGGAATACCTGGCCGAGCCGCAGATCGCCCTCGATGGCGGCAGCGACGGCATGGACCTGGTGCGCAAGATCGTCGCCGGCGCCGCCGAACGCCTGACGGACGACGGCATCCTGATCGTCGAAATCGGCAACGAGCGCACATTCGCGGAAGCGGCCTTCGGCCACCTGGGCCTGACCTGGCTCACCACCAGCGCCGGCGACGACATGGTGTTCCTGCTCACGGCCGACCAGCTCAAACTGTAAAGAACCACCTGATGATCCGTTTTATCAATGTAAGCCTGATGCGCGGCGTGAAGCCGCTGCTGGAAAGCGTCGATGTCACGCTCAACCCCGGCGACAAGATCGGCCTGATCGGCGCCAACGGCGCCGGCAAATCGAGCCTGTTCGCCATGCTGCGCAATGAGCTGCACCCGGACCAGGGCGAAATCGACTTCCCCGCCAAGTGGCGCATGGCCTACGTGGCCCAGGAAACCCCGCCGCTGGAGCGCGCCGCGCTCGACTACGCCATCGACGGCGACGTCACGTTGCGCAAGCTGGAAGCGGAACTGGCGCGCCTGGAGGCGGAGCCGGAGTCGCACGACAACGGCATCGCCATCGGCGAAATCTACAGCGCGCTGGCCGACGCCGACGCCTACACCGTGCAGTCGCGCGGCGAACAACTGCTGCTGGGCCTCGGCTTCACGCTGGACCAGATGCAACAGCCGGTGGCCAGCTTCTCGGGCGGCTGGCGCATGCGCCTGAACCTGGCGCAGGCGCTGATGTGCCCTTCCGACCTGCTGCTACTCGATGAACCAACCAACCACCTGGACCTGGACGCCATCATCTGGCTGGAGGACTGGCTCAAGCGCTACACGGGCACCCTGATCATCATCTCCCACGACCGCGACTTCCTGGACGAAGTGGTGAACGTGGTGGTGCACATCGACGAGCGCAAGCTGAAGCGCTACTCGGGCAACTACTCGGCATTCGAACGCCAGCGTGCGGCCCAGATGGCGCTGGCCGCCGGCGCGCTGGAAAAGCAGCAGCGCAAGCGCGCCCATCTGGAATCGTTCATCGAGCGCTTCAAGGCCAAGGCCTCCAAGGCACGCCAGGCGCAAAGCCGCATGAAGGCGCTGGCCAAGATGGAGGAACTGGCGCCGCTGCGCGCGGCGGCCGAATTCTCGTTCGAATTCCGCGAACCGCTGAACGCCCCCAACCCGCTGCTGGTGATGGAGGAAGTGAACGCCGGCTACCGCATCGAGGACGACAAGACGGGCGACGTGTCCACCAAAAGCATCGTCCACAACATCAACTTCTCGCTGCAGATCGGCCAGCGCATCGGCCTCTTGGGCGTAAACGGCGCCGGCAAATCGACGCTGATCAAGACCATCGCCGGCGAGCTGTCGCCGCTGACGGGCGAAGCGACGATCGGCAAGGGCCTGACCATCGGCTACTTCGCCCAGCACCAGGTGGAGATGCTGCGCCACGACGAATCGCCGCTGTGGCACCTGGCCAAGATCGCGCCCACCACGCGCGAGCAGGAACTGCGCAACTTCCTCGGCGGCTTCAACTTCCCCGGCACCATGGTCACCAGCCCCATCGCCCCGTTCTCGGGCGGCGAAAAGGCGCGCCTGGCGCTGGCCATGATCGTGTGGCAGCGCCCCAACCTGCTGCTGCTGGACGAACCGACCAACCACCTGGACCTCGAAACGCGCGAAGCGCTGACGGAAGCGCTGGCCCAGTTCGAAGGCACGCTGGTGGTGGTATCGCACGACCGCCACCTGCTGCGCGCCACCACCGACCAGTTCATCATCGTGGCCGACGGCAAGCTGCAACCGTTCGACGGCGATCTGGACGACTACAAGGACTGGCTGTTCCAGACCAAGCTGGGTAAAGGGACTGACGTGCTGCCGGCCGCCGGCAAGGCCAACAAGACCGACTACCCGGTGGCCTCGCCCGTGGCGCCGCCGCCCGCGCCGGCCGTGGACCGCAAGGACCAGAAGCGCCAGGCGGCCGAAGACCGCCAGCGCCTGGCCGCGCTGCGCAAGCCGCTGGAACAGAAGATCAAGCGCCTGGACGACCAGATCGCCAAGCGCAGTACGCAGAAGACGGAAGTGGACACCCTGCTGGCCGATGCGGCCATCTACGAGCCGGCCAACAAGGCCAAGTTGAAGCAGGCGCTGGCCGACCAGTCCTTCTTCACTAAGGACCTGGCGCAGCTGGAAGGCGAATGGCTGGAGTTGCAGGAACAGCTGGAGGCGCTGGTCTAGCCCGCGCCAACACCGTAAAACCGGGGTCAGGTCATGCTACAGGGCAATCAAGCGGTTTTCTTGATTGCCCGGTAGCATGACCTGACCCCGGTTTTTTGCTCTGGAGCCGCCTCGCTCACGCGGCCTGGCGCGCGCCCACCGGCACTTTGCGGATCGACATCAGGCGGTCGATATCGACCACGATCAGGCGCCGCCCGTCCACCTCGCCCAGTCCCAGCAGGTAATCGACAGGCTGGCCGGCCCCGGCGCCAGGGATGGGCTGGATCTGCTCCGCGCTCAGGCTGACGATGTCCGTCACGCCATCGACCACCATCCCCATCACGCAGCTCGACAGCTTGAGGATGATCACGTCCGTCATCGGATCGTGGCGCTCGGGCCGCGGCCCAAACGCGATGCGCATGTCGACGATGGGCATGATGACGCCGCGCGACACGGCCACCCCGCTGACAATCTCACCATCCGTGGCGAAGCGCTCCAGCGCCTTCAGCGGCCGCAACTCCTGCACCTTGCGAAAGTCGAGCGCGTATTCCAGGCCGCCCAGCTGGAAACTCAGGTACTGCTGGACGCTGGCGGCCACCGGCTCCGTGCCCGGCACGGTTCCGGACAGCGGCGGCGTGGCGCTGGCGCATTGCGTTTTCGCGGTTGGCATGGTGTTCCTTTCGTCCGAAATTCGGCGCTGCGGCGCCAGCCGCGCCACAGCGTCCAGTAACAGGCATGTGCCATCCTAACCGCCGCCCCCGCTGCCGATGTTGAGCCGCCTCAACGCCGCCGCAACGCCGCCCCCGCCACTTCCAGTTTGCTACAATGAACACCCGCCCCTTCACAGCTTGCCACCATGCCGCACTGGCCACGCCCTCAACCCCGCCTACGCTGCCCGCGCGCCCGCGTGCGCGCCACCGCGCCATGAACGGGCAGCCATCCGTCACGGTCGATCCGCATCAGGTGGAATTGATCGCCATCCGGGCCCAGGGGCCGGGCGGCCAGAATGTGAACAAGGTGTCGAGCGCGGTGCACCTGCGCTTCGATATCGGCGCGTCGTCGCTGCCATCGCACATCAAGGAACGTTTGCTGGCCTTGCGCGACCACCGCATCACGCGCGAAGGGGTGGTGGTGATCAAGGCGCAGCAGTCGCGCAGCCAGGAGGCCAACCGCGAAGACGCCTTGCGCCGCCTGCAGGAACTGGTCGACAGCGTGGCCGTGCTGCCGCCGCCGCGGCGCGCCACCCGCCCCACGCTGGGCAGCCAGCGCAGGCGGCTCGACAGCAAAAGCCTGGCCGGCGCGCGCAAGCAGTTGCGCGGCAAAGTCGTGCTGTAGCCCTGCCGGCCAGTCCGGCCACCTCGGGCGGCGTGGCCTTATTCGCCCAGCGCCCAGTCGACGGCGCCGCTGCTGCCTGAAAAAAGCACGGGCCGGCTGTTGCCGGTCGTGCGCAGCATGGCCTTGATGGCTTTGGGCGCGCTGTCGTGCAAGGGGCCCAGGTCGGGATTGAACACCATCGAGCGTACCGTCACGTCGCCGTCCACCAGCCGCACCACGCAGCGCGAGCCGCGCATCACCTGCTGTTTCTGGCGTTCCACCAGCGCCATCTGCTCGCGCACCTGCTCCTGCCGCACCTGCTCGGCCTTGAGCGCCAGCGACAACTTAGCCACCGCCTTGAGCGTAGGGCCCACGGCGCCGGCCATCTTGTGGAACAACTGCTCCTGCTCCGGCGTGAGCACCACTTCATGCTTGCGCACGCGGGTGGCCAGGGTCAGGTAGTTGCGCACTTCGGTCTGGCCCGTCAGGCCATCCATCTCGTTCTTGCGCTGCGCAGCCTCGCGCTCGTGCCGCGCCAGTTGCGTGCCCAGTTCGGCCAGCTTGAAATCGTACTTGGACGTGTCGGGCACCAGCGCGAACACCAGCATCTCCGACTGCTTGCGGGGCCCGGCGCTGGCGATGTCGATCTTGCGGCCCGCCACGGCGCAGCCGATGGCCAGCTTGATCATCACGTCATCGCCGATGATCTCGCAATTGACGGCCTCGCCCACCAGCACCCGGGTGCCGGAGATGACGCAATTCTCGGCCCGCGCCACCGTGATCTCGCCGTTCTTGGTCTGCAGCACGGCGCCCGAGGCCACGCCCTTCATGCGGATGTCGCCGTTGGCGTTGACGGCGCTGCCGCCCACCAGGTTGCGGTGCAGGACGATGGTGCCGCCGCGCGAGCTGATCTTGCCGAACACGTCGCCGTGGATGGTGATGCTGCCGCCCTCCACCGTGCGCTGCTCCTGGACTTCGCCGAACTCCTCGTACTCGCCCGCCAGCTGCAAATTGCCCGTGGTGCGCGCGCTCACCCCTTCGCGGCTGATGATCTTGGGGCCGATCGAGATGCGCTTGCTGGACGGGTCAACGTGCAGGAAGCCTTCCACCGCCGCCACCAGGTATTCGCCGTCGGGCTGGTGCTCGATCACGGTGCCGGTGCCGGCCACGGTGCTCAGTTCGATGTCGCGTGGCGGCGGCGGCTCGATCACGATGCCCGACAACTCGTAGCCGCGCACGCCGGCCACGCGCGGCACCTTGCGCAGCAGCCGGGTGTGCGCCTTGACTTGGGGGAAGCGGTTCTGGAAGGTGTGCCAGTCGAGCCGGCCGTCGGCCATCTCGCGCGGCGCGTTGCTGCGGTGGATATCGCGCGACACTTCGACGAAGGCGGCGTCCACGCCCGGCGTGGGGTCCAGCCGCCGCGCCGCCACGATGCGCGCCGCCTTGCCCGATGCGATCACCGCCTTGACGGCCGGCGCGTCGATGCCGAAGCGGATACCCTTGACCCACATGTCGGCCACGAATTCGCCGAAATCGAGACGGGCCGGCTGGGGCGGCGCGTCCGGCACCTCCAGGAACACGGGCTCGAAATAGTATTCGGCTTCGCCGTGCACGATGCGCACGGCCTTGTACAGTTCGCGCCGCGCCGACGGAAACGGCTGGACATCGTCGGCGAAGCGGATCAGGGCCTGGTTCTGCAAGCCTTGCGGCAGCGCCGGGCCGCAGTTGTACAGCACGCGGATGAAGACGGAATAATCAAGCCCGGCGAAGCAGGCACTGGACAGGAAGACCTGGTTGACGGCGGCCTGGCAGGCCACGGCCTGCGCGTCGGCCCGGAAGTACACGCCGTCGGGCCGCCTGACCACGGCTGACGGCAAGCCGTCATCCGCAAGTTCATCATCAGCCAGGGCGTCGTCAGACACGGTCTTCCTCGGTCGGGTATGGTGGCAAGGCGCCGGCATCGGCCGCGCCGCTGCTGCTGGTGCTGGTGCAACCGTTAGTCAGCGCCTGAAGCGTACCATGAGAGCGGGTACGCCGTCACCTTCGGCCACGGCGCCTGAGTGGCGGCTAAATAGCGGCTAAGTGGCGGCGCCATGGGTCGACAAGTGCCAGTCCAGCGAACCGCTGGCGCGCGAAAACAGCTCCTCGCCGCCGGCCGGGGTGCCGCGCAGGCGCTGTTTGATGTCCTTGGCCGCCAGGTGGTACAGCGCGCCGCTGTCGGCCTGGAACGGCATGGTGCGCACCAGCGTGTCGCCGGCCACCATGTGCAGGCCGCAACGGGCATGGCCGGCCGCTTCGGCCCGCAACGCCGCCACCCGCGCGCTGCGCTCGACCAGCAGCTTGTACTGGGTCTGGCCGGCCTGCAGGTCCTGGGTCAGCTTGCCCAGCGTTTGCACTTCGGTCGCCACGGCGGTGGCGATCTTGCGCAGGTGCTGGCCCTGCTCGGGAGTGAGCGTGAGTTCCTGGGTGCGCAGCTTGGCCGCCAGCGCCAGGTAGCGCCGCACGTCCGGCTGCTGCGAAATGGCGTCTATCTCCGCCTGCAACGCCTCGTTGGAGGCCGCGAAGGCGGCGCTGCGCGCACGCAGGTCGGCCAGCTCCTGGTCGAACTGGCTCACGTCGCGCACCAGCACATAGATCACCATCTCGGTACGCTTGCGCGGGCCGCAGCTTTCGATTTCCACGTTACGGCCGGCGATGGCGCAGCCCTCGGCCACGCCGATGCGCACCTCGTCGGCCACGATCTCACAGTTGGAGGCCTCGCCCACTTCCACGCTGGTGCCGGCCAGCACGCAGTTCTCAGCCCGGCCCAGCACCAGTTTGCCGGCCCGCGTCTGCAGCACGGCGCCCGAGGCCACGCCCTTGACGTGGATGTCGCCGGCCGCGTTGTGCACGTTGCCGCCCACCAGGTTGCGGTCCAGCAGCACCAGCCCGCCCTTGGAGTGGATATTGCCATACACGTCGCCGTGCACGGTGATGTCGCTGCCGTGCACTTCGCGCAGCTCCTGCACGTCGCCGAATTCCTCGTAGCCGCCGGCCAGCTCCAGGTTGCCCGTGGTGCGGCCGCTCACGCCCTCCTTGCTGACGATCTTGTCGGTGATGGCGATGCGGTGCGACTTGGGGTCGACACTGAGGAAGCCCTCCTTGGTCGAGACCAGGTATTCGCCGTCGTCCTGCTGCACCACGGCCGTGCCGTCGCCGGCCAGATGGCGCAGCTCCAGGTCCTTGGGCGCATCCGGGGCGCTGGGCATGCCGCCCAGGTCGTAGCCGGGCAGGCCGGGCACGCACGGCAGCTTTTTCAGCAGCCGCATGTCCTGCTTGATCTGGGGGAAGCGGTTCTGGAAGCTGTGCAGGTCGACCGTGCCGTCCGCGCGCGCGCGCGGCGCGTCGCTGCGGTGGATGTCCTGCGACACCTCGACCACCACCGCATCCTGCCCCGGCGCCGGTTCCAGTTCGCGCGCCACGGTGATGCGTTCACTCTTGCCGGTGCCGATGGCATGGGCCACGGCCGCCACGTCCACCCCGAAACGCACGCCCTTGAGCCACAGGTCGGCCACGAATTCGTCCACATCCAGTTTCGCCTGGCGCTCGGGCAGCACGGTGCCGTCGGGCAGCTCCTCGGCGTCCAGGTAGATGGGGGCGAAGAAGTACTCGGCATAGCCATGCCCCATCTTCACCGTCTTATATAGCGCCTGGCGCTCGGGCGTGAACGATGCCACCGCGTTGGCCACCCGCAGCAGCGGCGGCTGGCCGGGCAAAGGGGGCGGCAGCGCCGGTCCCACGTCGTACAGGGCCTTCATCAGGGCGCCATAATCGAGGCCGGAGAAATAGCAGTGCGACATGAACAGCTGGTTAACGGCGGCCACCCGCAGCGGCGCCGGCACGGCCAGGTCGGCGTACACGCCGTCGGCGCGCTGGATCAGGCCGGCGGGCAGCGCGCCCGCCGGCGCGCTCGCTGCCAGTGGCGGCGCTGCCTGGGTAACTTCTGGGACCACGGTATTCCTCCAGCCTGACGGTCCGCATCAACGGACCCACGACGGCGCAGTGCAATGGAAAACGGAAAATGGGACAGGCGCAACGACGCGAACGCCATTGCGCCTGATAAATTAATATTACACCCAAGTCAAGCTGGGGCCAAAAACTTTACGTGGTGAAAGTCGAAAACCGAGACAGGTTTTGTGCAAAATCAACGGTGCGGCGGATTGGCGTAAATATCCTGCCCCACTTCATTGATCTGGCGCCGCAAATCGCGCCGTTCGTCGGGCGTCAGGCGCCCGGCGCGGCGGTCGGCGTTATGGCCATTCTCCTGGAGCAGGCGGCGCTGCTCCTCGGCGCGGCCTTCAAAGGAGCGCGGATCGAACTGGCGGGGCTCGGCCTGGCGCGGATCAATCTGGCGCTGCTGCATGCGCTCGGCGCGCAGCATCTCGCGCATCGGCTGGACGGGACGGGCCTCGTCGTGGCGGCCATTGTCGCCGGGACCGGCGATGGCGCTCGAGGCACCCAGCAGGCCGCAGCAGACGGCTAGTGCGCTGACGGAGGATCGAACGCAAAAACTTGCGCTAGCTGCCGCGTAATGTGTTTTGTGATCGATGTGCATGCTGTTCCTCATCCCTGATACTGGCCCTGGCGGACACGTGGTACGCATCCATGACCGCAGTGTATGATGCTTTATCAGGCGCGGTAAGACCAAATGGGTAAAGTTTGTAACAGTTTGTAATGCCCTGCTGCAAACATTTTCGTGCGTCAAATATGACGTTACCATAGCAACATAAATATGACAAATTTGGCAGGATCATGAACACAAACGCAACGGAATCGAACAACACCCCGGCCAACCAGCATGGCCACCAGGCCAAGATTATGGTAGTGGACGACGACGTCCGCCTGCGCGACCTGCTGCGCCGCTACCTGACAGAACAGGGCTTCAACGTCTTCACGGCCGAAAACGCGACCGCGATGAACAAGCTGTGGCTGCGCGAGCGCTACGACCTGCTGGTGCTGGACCTGATGCTGCCCGGCGAGGACGGGCTGTCGATCTGCCGCCGCCTGCGCGGCGCCGGCGACCAGACCCCGATCATCATGCTGACGGCCAAGGGCGAGGACGTGGACCGCATCGTCGGCCTGGAAATGGGCGCCGACGATTACCTGCCCAAGCCCTTCAACCCGCGCGAACTGGTGGCCCGCATCGGCGCCGTGCTGCGCCGCAAGGGCCCGGACGAGATTCCGGGCGCGCCGTCGGAAACCCCGCAGACCTTCGAGTTCGGCCAGTTCGTGCTGGACCTGGGCACCCGCACGCTGAAGAAGAACGGCGAGACGGTGCCGCTGACGACGGGCGAATTCTCCGTGCTGAAGGTGTTCGCGCGCCACGCGCGCCAGCCGCTGTCGCGCGAAAAGCTGATGGAACTGGCGCGCGGACGCGAATACGAAGTGTTCGACCGCAGCCTGGACGTGCAGATCTCGCGCCTGCGCAAGCTGATCGAGCCCGATCCTTCGAGCCCGCTGTACATCCAGACCGTATGGGGCCTGGGCTACGTGTTCATTCCGGAGGGCCAGCCCCGCTGATGCGGGCAGGCGCGCATGAAGCTGTCCGCAACACTCCCGCTCCGCTACCTGTTCAATTTCAGCTGGCTCAAAAGTGGCCTGTTCTGGCGCACCTTCGTGCTGCTGGGCGCCCTGACGACGATGAGCATGTCGGCCTGGGTCGGCATGATCAGCATCGTCCAGCACGAGCCGCAAGTGCAGCAGATCTCGGCCCAGGTGATCTCGGTGGTCACCATCACCCACGCCGCCCTCACCCACTCGGCGCCCGAACTGCGGCGCGAGCTGCTGTTCGACCTGGTGTCGAACGAGGGCATCCGCGTGTTCCCGCTGGAGGAGGACGACAAGGTCGCGCCGCCGCCCGACAACGCGCTGATGCCCGACATCGCCGCGCTGGTCCGGGCCAAGCTGGGCGCCGACACCCGCTTCTCGTCCGAGGTGAACGGCGTGGCCGGCTTCTGGGTCAGCTTCAAGATCGACGATGACCAGTACTGGCTGATGCTGGAACGGAACCGCATCCGCGGCCTGACCGGCATCCAGTGGCTGGGCTGGGCCAGCGTGGTGTCCATGCTGTCGCTGCTGGGCGCTGCCCTCATTTCCAGCCTGATCAACCGTCCGCTGGCGCGCCTGACGGCCGCCACCCGCGCCTTCGCCCAAGGCAAGCGCCCAGCCCGGCTGCCGGAAAAAGGGCCGCGTGAAATCCGCGAGGCCAACCGCAGCTTCAACCAGATGGTGGACGAATTGCAGCAGGTCGAATCGGACCGCGCCGTGATCCTGGCCGGCATCTCGCACGACCTGCGCACGCCGCTGGCGCGCATGCAACTGGAAGTGGAAATGGCCAACCTGTCGCCCGAAGCGCGCGACGGCATCCAGTCCGATATCGGCCAGATGGACGCCATCATCGGCCAGTTCCTCGACTATGCCAAGCCGACGGAGGCGTCGAGCTTCATCAACGTCGACATCAGCGCGCTGCTGCAGGACACGGTGCGCGAAGCGGAACGCCTGCCCGACGTGCGCATGCACGCCGAGATCACGGAGCGGGCCCACGTGATGGGCAACGCCACCGACCTGCGGCGCGTGATCAACAACCTGATCGAGAACGCACGCCGCTACGGCAAGACGGCCGGCACCGACATCACCGAGATCGACGTACGCTGCAGCCTCAAAGGCATGCACCTGGCCAAGCGCGTGGTGATCGAAGTGGCCGACCACGGCAGCGGCGTACCGGACGACCAGATCGAGAACCTGCTCAAACCCTTCACCCGGCTCGACGCGGCGCGCGGCCAGGCCAACGGCGCCGGCCTGGGACTGGCCATCGTGGAACGCGTGCTGCAGCGCCACGGCGCCGAACTGCACGTGCGCAACCGCGATGGCGGCGGCCTGGAATTCCAGATCACCATGCGCGCGATCGCCTGATCGCCGATGCCGCCGTTATCGCTGTCTTTGTCGTCTTTGTCGTCCTTGCGATGCGTGCGGGCCATGGTGCCCGCCGCCTCCGGGCCCAGCCTCTGGCTCAGCGTCGCCGCGTACGCGGCAGCCGCCGCGGCCACCGCAGGCACCGCAACCGCAACAGCCGCGCCAGCCCCACCACCGCCCGCCACCCGTCCGGCCAGTGCTGCCGAGCAGCGCTCCTTCGACCAGTTCCTGCGTCAGTACGACCCGGCGCCGGGCGCCAGCCCATCCCGATTGATGGTGGAGCGGCCCGGCGGCACCGGCCCCTGGCAGCTGAGCGCCACCATGGAAACCCCGCCCCGGCTGGCCATGCCCGGCGTCTGCCAGATGGAACGCAGCGTATTCCGCCACGTGCCGCGCGCGCCGGACGGCCAGCCCTGGCGCGCCGACGGCCTGGCCCTGCCCTATGTATGGCTGGCCGTGGGCGACCCGTGCGTGGCGCCGGCGCGGCCCGTGCGGCTGCTGCAAGCCATGCCGCCGGAACTGGTGCTGCAACTGTTGAAGGAAAATGCCGCGCTGTTGAACCGGGCCCGCCTGCTATTCGCCGGCAATACCCAGTGTGCGCGGCTGCGCGCGCTGCCGTTCGCGCTGGAGGCGCTGGGCAAAGGCGCGCGCACGAACGGTGCCCCCACCATCTATACGCTGCTGTTCCGCAGCGAACGGGGCGACCTCGCCCAGGTGGACGCCCGCTACAGCCGCGCCGAACTGACGGCGTGGAACGTCAGCTGCCCGATACCGTAGGGACACAGGCGCTCCGCACCCGCGCCGCGTTCACTCAGCCGCGCACGGCAGTCCCTTCCAGCAAGCGCGACAACAGCAACTCCGTGGAACCGTAGCCGTACAGCGAATCGGCCTCCATCCCCTGCGTATCGTAGGGGACGGATTCCTCGCGCTCGGAACGGCTGGGGTCCTGGTCGGAATAGGTCACGCGCCAGGCGCGGCGCAGCGCGTCGGCGCGGCGCAGGTAGGCCGGCATCGGCCACTGGGCGGGATTCCAGTTGGGCATCTGGCCCAGCACCGGCCAGCGCCCGCTGGCCAGCGCCATGTCGCCCACGCGCAGCACGCGCAAGGCATCCCCAGCCCGCAGGCGGGTCAATGGTTCAAACGGCGGCAGGTGCACGTGGCGCGGCCCGAACAGGTAGGCCAGCATGATGCGGCTCGACGGCGCCAGCCGCGCCACCAGTCCGCAGCCGTAGCCGCCCTCCAGCAGCGGCACCGCGAACCAGCTCCCTTCGTGATAAGGCTGCTTCATTGAATCCTCGTCAATCAAAACCGCAGTGTAGCGATGGCGCGACGAAGGCGGCGCACGCCACCGGCCGGGAAAACATGGCTTTATGTTACACTGCTGCCTCGCTAGGGGTCCTGGAACGCTGTTCCGGGTGAGAGATACCCTCCGTACCTGATCTGGATAATGCCAGCGAAGGAAAGCGCAAAGTGCTTCCCCTCCTTTGACAGCTCCCACGCTGGTTCCAGTCCGACAAGCATCGAACAACCAGCGCCGCGCCACGCCGCGCATCAGAGAGCATCAAAGAGCCCACCATGTCCACACCCAATTTCACCGTTTCCGCCCTGACGCTGGCGGTCCTGCAAACGCTGTCCGGCGCCGCCCTGGCCGACAATGACCAGGCCATTCCTGAAGTGATCGTCAGCGGCGCCCGCGTCGCGCCCGGCCACGCCTCCGTGGCCGGCTTCAGCGACATGCCGCTGATGCAGACCCCGGCCGCCGTCACCGTGCTGACTTCGCAGCAGATGCTTGACCGCGACATCCGCAGCACCACCGACGCGGCCCGCTACGAGGCTGGCCTGAGCGACGCCTACAACGCCGTCGGCTACTCGGAGCAGTTCTCGATCCGCGGCTTCAAGCTCGATAACGCCACCAGCTACCGCAAGGATGGCATGGCCATCTCCGGCGACACCCAGATCCCGCTGGAGAACAAGGAGCGGCTGGAAGTGCTCAAGGGCCTGTCCGGCCTGCAAGGCGGCGCCTCGGCGCCGGGCGGCATGATCAACTACGTCGTCAAGCGCCCCACCAGCAGCACGCTGCGTTCGTTCGTGCTGGAAGAGCGCGAGCGCGGCACCGTGTACGGCGCCGTGGACCTGGGCGGCCGCTTCGAGGACAGCCGCTTCGGCTACCGCTTCAATGCCGCCGCCGAGCGCCTGCGCTCCTACATCAAGGGCGCGGACGGCAACCGCAAGTTCATCTCGGGCGCCATCGACTGGCAAGTCTCGCCGCAAGCCCTGCTGCGCCTGGACGCCGACTACCAGACCAAATCGCAGGTCTCGGCGCCCGGCTTCCAGTTGCTGGAGAACGTCTCGCTGCCCAACATCGCAGCCGACAACATGCTCAACAACCAGCCGTGGAGCCGTCCCGTCTACACCACCAGCAGCAACCTGGGCCTGAGCTTCGACTACCAGCTGGCGCAAGACTGGCACGCCACCGTGCGCGCCAACCAGCACCAGTTCAAGCGCGACGACTACACGGCCTTCCCGTATGGCTGCACGGCCGAGCAGCTGTACCCCGGCTTCTGCGGCAACGGCGACTACGACGTGTACGACTACATCAGCCTGGGCGAGAAGAAGTCGCCGCTGAACGTGCAGGCGCTGCTGCAAGGCAGCCTGGCCACGGGCGCCGTGCGCCACGCGCTCACCGTGGGCGCCACCTGGTTCCGCAACAGCGAGAAATGGGGCGACTACGTGTATGACTACGCCGGCGCCAGCAACATCTACCATCCCGTGGTGGTGCCGCCCGTGGACCGCAGCAGCGGCCCCGTGTCCGAACGCCGCCGCAGCAGCGAGAGCGCCGTGCTGGCCCAGGACATCGCCAGCCTGACCGACAAGCTGGCCCTGCACGCAGGCGCCCGCTACGCCAAACTCAAACGCGACGAAGTGGTCGACACCACGCTGCCGGCCGTCCACACCGACAAGGGCTTCTGGCTGCCCAACGTGGCGCTGGTCTACAGCCCCGCCGCCAACCTGTCCGTGTACGGCTCGTACGCCCAGGGCCTGCAATACGGCAGCGTGGCGCCGATCGGCACCAGCAACGCCCAGCAGGCGCTGGACGCCGGCAAATCCAAACAGTTTGAAACCGGCGTGAAAGCGGCGCTGGCGCCGGATCTGAACCTGACGGCCACCCTGTTCCAGATCCGCCAGGGCCTGGAATACATCGACGCATCCAACACCTGGGTACGCAACGGCCAGGACCAGCACCGCGGCATCGAGTTCACGCTGGACGGCAAAGTCTCGAAGGAGCTGGCCATGGGCGTCTCGGCCACGGCCCTGCACACGCTGGCCAGCGACACCGGCCGCGCCGACATGGACGGCAAGCGCGTCACCAACGTGCCGGCCTTCAAATCCAGCGTCTACGCCGACTACGCCGTGCCGCAGGTGCGCGGCCTGAACCTGAACGCCAACTGGCAGTACGCGGGCAAGAAAGCCTTCGATCCGGCCAACACCGTGATGGTGCCGGCCTACCACGTGGTCAACCTGGGCGCCGCCTACGCCACCCGCGTGGCTGGCACCGCCACCACCTTCCGCGCCCACATCGACAACGCGTTCGACCGCTTCTACTGGCGTGACGTGACCCCGGACCTGGGCGGCTACCTGTTCCCCGGCGCCAAGCGCACGTTCCGCGTGTCGGCCCAGTTCGACCTGTAAGGACGACAGCCGCCGCGCCGGCAAGGCATGGCGCGGCGGCTGGACGAATCAGAAGATGTATTGCAGGCGCATGGTGAAGCTCTTCGCCGCGCGCCCGCTGTTGCGGCCAATCAGATAGGCCGCCTCGTATTTGAGTTCCCGCCTGCCGATGTCGCGGCTGCCGAAGATGGCCGGCCCCGCGCGGTGCGACTGCTGGTTCAACGGCAGCCAGTCATTCCACTTCCCCACTTCCCCGAACGCCTGCAGGCCGGGCTGGAACCAGCTTTTCCAGCGGTGCTTGACCTGCAACTGGTACGCCATCTCCATCGGCCCGCCATCCTCGGTGCGGTAGTCGCGCTGGAAGAACACGTTGGCATTGAACTGGGTGCGGCCGATTTCCGTCTGCAGCACGGGGCCGATCTCCAGCGCATAGCCTTCGCTGCGCTCGCGCGGGCGCTCGATCTTGGTGTGGATGGCCAGGTCAAACGGATATTGGCCCTGGGTCAGCAGGTAGTCGTTCTGCCACGCCAGCTCCGAGTACACGGCCCCGCCGCCGTTGAATTTGATCCAGGTGCCGTACAGCTCCGTGTACCAGCGCGAGGTGACGCCGTAACCGATGCCGATCTCCGGCGCAGCCACGGTATGCCCGTTGTAATGGGCGTTCCAGTATTTGTAATCGACGGATGCCTGGCCTTCCACATCGTAGGCGGTGACCATGTAATAGCCGGTGTCGGCCACGGCAAGGCCGGGCAACAGGGCGGCAAGCGCGATGCATTTTTTCATGAGGATGGCGATCGGCGAGTGGCGGATGGCCCAATTTAGCGTGCCGTCCGCGCGAATGCAACGAAAAAGACCTGCGCCGTATCAGCAGCCTAACACTTCGTCCACTTGCGCCAGCCGCTGTTCCAGGCCGCCCTGCACCATCGTGTAAGGAATGGCGCGCCGCGCCAGCTCCTCCAGCAGCAAATCCTGGACGATGCGGCTGACCTGTTCACATTCACGGTGCAAGCCATCGGCCACCCAGGGAATGTCGGGTGCCATCACCAGCGTGCGGTGGTAGCGGTGCTGGTCGACCAGTTGTTCCAGCTGGGCGTCGATGCCGCCGAAATAATGGCGGCTGTAGACGGCCGTCATCAGCGGCGTCGTATCGCAGAACAGCAAGGCACGGGCATGGGCGGCGGCCGCGTCCTCGCGCTCGACCTGGGTGCGGGCGATCGGGTACTGGTCCTCCGCCACCGGCACGCGGCCATGGGTGTCGACGAACTCGCGCAGGTATTCCGGCACCCACAACGTGCCGTGGCGCTGCGCCAGCGCGGCGGCCAGCGTGGACTTGCCGGATGACGCCGTGCCCAGGATGGCGATACGCAGCGGCCAGGCCGACGCGCTCATTTGAACACCATGCCGGGCTGCGACGGCTTGCCGTCGGCGCCGCCCTCGCCGCCGTCGTCCTCGGCCACCCGGTTCCAGGCCAGCAGGCCCGCCACCGCCATGGCCACGAAGGCGCCGTACAGCACGGCCGTCAGCATCAGGTGCTTGTGGACATAGAGCGCCACGTACAGCACATCAACGATAATCCAGACGTGCCAGTTCTCGACTTTTTTGCGCGACAACAGCAACTGGCCCACCAGGCTGCCCGCCGTCAGGAAGCCGTCCGCGCGCGGCACGTCGGTGTCCGTGTAGTTGCGCAGGAACCAGGCCAGCAGCAAAAAGCCGATCAGCCAGCCAACCGCGCTGGCCACGCGCCCGCGCGCATCCAGGCGTGTGACGGGCAGCTGCGCGTGGCGGTCGTCGCCATGCAGCCACTGATACCAGCCCCACACGGAGACGGCGATGAACACCAGTTGCAGCCCCATGTCGCCATACAGGCTGGAGCCGAAGAACACCATGCCGTAGGTGGCCGAGGAAATGATGGAGAACAGCCAGGCCCAATGGGTCTGGCGGATATTGAGCCACACGGTGATCACCGACAGGACGAAGGAAATCAGCTCCAGCGGCGTGGT
The DNA here is from genome assembly GCF_014042345.1 of Rugamonas brunnea. Lineage (GTDB taxonomy): Bacteria > Pseudomonadota > Gammaproteobacteria > Burkholderiales > Burkholderiaceae_D > Rugamonas > Rugamonas brunnea. Next base: position 97,218 of record NZ_JACEZT010000007.1, on the reverse strand, counting down.
GACAAAGCCCAGCAGGACCAGGATATCGTTCATCGGATGGAAAGGCGGCGGGCGGAAAATGGAAGGGAAAGATTATAGACCATTGCGCAGTAACGGGGACGACTGCGGGGACGACTGCGGGGATAGCGGCGGGGGCGGCGCCGCGCCGCCCCCGCCGGATTGCCGCTTACTGCTTCGGATACTTGATGTGCATTTCCTGCAGCAGGTTGTCGGCGTGGTCGACTTCCTTCATCACCCACAGCATGTAGCGGATATCCATGTGGATGGCGCGCGTGATGTCGCGGTCGAAGTACCAGTCCTTGGTGATCGATTCATAGGTCGAATCGAAATTCAGGCCGATCAGTTCTCCACGACGGTTCATCACGGCCGAGCCGGAATTGCCGCCCGTGGTGTCGGCGCTGGTCAGGAAGTCCACCGGCACCGTGCCCAGCACGGGGTCCTTGAACTGGCCGTAGCGCTTGGCCTTGATCGCCTCCAGCAGCTTGGCCGGCGCGTTGAACGGCTCCTTGCCCGTGTGCTTCTCGACGATGCCCTCGACAGTGGTGAACGGCCCCTTGGTCACGCCATCCTTCGGCGAATACGGCGACACCGTGCCATAGGTCACGCGCAAGGTCGAATTGGCGTCCGGGTAGACCGGCTTGCCCTGCGACTGCTTCCACGCGATCACGGCCTGCATGTACTGCGGGATCACCCGTTCCAGGTTGCCGTCCACTTCCTTGCGGCGGTCTTCCAGCGCCGTCACCACGTCATTGAGCTTGACGGCCAGCTTGAGGAAGGCGTCGTCCGAGGCGGCGACGGCCGCCGCATCCTTGCCCAGCCAGCCCAGGCGGGTGGCCGTGTCGCCCAGTTGCGAGTGCTGGTACAGGGACGGCACGGCATCCACGGCCGGCAGCAGCGCATCCACGCCCTGCGCGTGCATGGCGGCGGGCAGGCGCGCGTAACGCTGCAAGGCGGCCACGTAGCGGGCCTGGTCCACGGCGCCCACGTACGATTGCTCCAGCCGCGTCAGGCGCGCCTTGATGAAGGTCAGGTCGCGCTGCTGGTAGCCCGGTTCGCGCCCGGCGTCCGGCTTGCGGCCTTCCAGCGCCAGCCGGTACAGGGTGCGCGCACTTTTCAGCAGGTCGCTGTTGGTGGCCACGTACAGGCCGAATTCCTCGTTGCTGAGGGCGATGTCGGCGGCGATGGCCGCGTCCAGCTCGGCCAGCAGCGTCTTCGATACCTTGGGCTGGGCCGCGTACCACGCGCGGAACTGGGCATCCTGCACGTCCTTGATGGCGGCGATGTCCTTGCGCGCGAAGCCATCCAGCAAGCCCTGGGTCTTCTTCAGCACGTTGTTGAGGCCCTTGGCCACGCTGGCGTAGCGCACCTCGTCGGCGGCGCTGCCCTTGGTGGCAGCCGCGATCACGTCCAGGTCGGCCTGGAGCTCGGCCACCTTGGCCGGATAGGCCACGTCGCGCGCGTCGCGGATCTCGGACGGCAGCTTGTAGCGGCTGGTGCGGCCCGGATAGCCGGCCAGCAGGATGGGATCGCCGTTCTTCAAGCCTTCGGCCGACACCACCAGGAAGTCCTTGGAGTGGTACGGCACGTTGTCGGGCGACGGATCGGCCGGACGGCCATCCTTGCCCACGTAGGCGCGCAGGAAGGAATAGTCGCCGTCATGGCGCGGCCATTCGTAGTTGTCGATGTCGCCGCCGAAATTGCCGATCATGTCGGCCGGCGCGTACACCAGGCGCACGTCGCGGATCATCATCTGGCGGATGCGGTAGTACTCCAGCCCGCGGTGGAAGGCAGGGACCGAGCAGCGGTACATCTTGTCCGTCTCGCATTCTGCGATCAGGGTCTTGATGGCCGCTTCCACCGCCTCGTGGCGCTGGCGGCCGTTCATGTCCGGCTTGACGGCGCCCAGCACGCGCGCGCTCACGTTCTCCACCTTGTCCGTCACGTACACCAGCGTGTTCGGGCCGCCCGGCAGTTCCTCGGCGCGGGTTTTGGCCAGGTAGCCGTTGGCGATGTAGTTGTGCTCGGGCGTGGAATTGCGCTGGATCGCGCCATACGCGCAGTGGTGGTTGGTGACCACCAGCCCCGCGTCGGATACGAACGAGGCCGAGCAGCCGCCCAGCGACACGATGGCGCTCATCGGATGGCGCGACAGGTCGGCCAGCTTTTCGGCCGGGATCTCGATCCCGATCCGCTTCAACTCGGTTTTCAACTGCGGCAGCTGGTGCGGCTGCCATTGTCCTTCATCGGCGTGGGTCGTGCCCGCGCATAGCAGGACGGCCGGGATAACTAATTTTTTGAACAAGATCTGCCCCCTGAAAGTAAATGCAGCGGGAGTATATGCTCATGCCGGAGCCAGCGCAAAGGCTATCGTCAGCGTGCAGCCCCGGCCCGGCACGTAGGGCTCGATCTGGAACCGCCCGCCCAGCGCCGCCACCCGTTCCGCGATGCCGATCAGGCCGAACGAGCCGTTCTTGTTGCGCTGCGCCGGCGCGATGCCGATGCCATTGTCGGCCACGCGCAGCTCCAGCCAGCGGCCCTGCGCGCGCAGGCGCACCTCCACGTCGCTGGCCCCCGCGTGGCGCTGCACATTGAGCAGCGACTCCTGCAGGCTGCGGAACAGCACCATGCCGATGTCGCCCTCGATGGCGGCCATCACCGCCTCATCGGGCAGGTGCAGGCGGCAGGCCACGCCGCTGCGCTTGCGCCACTCGCCCACCTGCCACTCGAACGCGGCCTGCAAGCCCAGGTCCAGCACGGCCGGGCGCAGCTCGTTCATGATGCCGCGCACGCTGCGGATGGTGGCATCCACATTGTCCAGCACCACCTCTGCCCGCTGCGCCAGGCGCGGATGGCGCGCCCCCGCGCGGGCGCGCAGCGCGGCGATGTCGAGCCGCAGCGCCAGCAGGTTCTGCCCAAGTTCATCGTGGATCTCGCGCGCGATGCGCTTGCGCTCATCCTCCTTGACGGTGACCAGGTGATCGGCCAGCTTGCGCAACTGTTCGCGCGACTGGTGCAGCGCCGCCTCGGCCCGCTGGCGCTCGGCCACCTCCTGCTGCAGCCGCAGGTTGGCCGCCGTCAGCGCGGCCGTGCGCTCCACCACGCGCTGGTCAAGCTCGCGCGACAGGTCGATCAGCGCCTGTTCCGCGCGCTTGCGCTCCGAGATATCGGAGAACACGCCGATGAAGTAATCGACCTCGCCGTCGTCGGCCCGCACCACCGTCAGCGACATGGACGTCAGCAGCGCCGTGCCGTCGCGCTTGAGGTTGTGGATCTCGCCCTGCCAGACCCCCGATTGCAGCAACTGCTCCATGGCCCGCGCATGGTAGCCGGGCGGATGCGCGCCGCGCCGGCCCAGGAAGGCCGGATCGCGCCCCAGCGCCTCCTCGGCCAGGTAGCCGGTGAGCCGGGTGAACGCGGGATTGACCGCCACGATGCGCCGCTGGGCGTCGCACACCAGCACGCCCTCCTCTATGCTGTCGAGCACCAGGAAGGCGCGCCGGCGCGCCGCGTCGCGCACCTGCTGCTGGCCCATGTCGGTGACGATCAACCGGCATTTGAGCCCGGCGTCGTCGAGATTGGCCTCGAAGCGCGCGGCCCGCCCTGCGCCGCCGAACAACGGCACCTCCAGCGCGCCGCGCACGCCGCTGGCGAACAGTTCGTCCAGGAAGCGGCGCAGGGTCGCCTGCGCGTGCGGCGCCACGTACTGTTCGAGTGGACGTCCCAGCAGTTGCTCGCGGGGCCGCCCCAGCAAGGTGCCGGCGGCCAAGTTGGCGCGGATGATCACGCCATCGGGGCCGACGGACAGGTAGCCGGCTGGCGCCTGGTCATACAGTACGGCATACTGGTTCAGTCCTGCCTCGGCGGCGTCGCGTTGCTCCTGTAACGCCGCCAGCGCCTCGTTCTGCAGTGCCAGCTCGATCTGGCTGACCTGCAGCTCATGCAGCTGGCGCTGCGCGTCGTGCGGGCCGTGGCCGGCCGCGCCGGCCCATCCCCCGGCCAGCTGATGCTCGGCGTCGCGCCGCAGCGCGTGCCAGTCCAGCGCCGCGTCGGCCGGCGTCTTCATGCGGCTTCCGAGCCGCCCTGTATGGCGTGCATGCGATCTTCCAGTTGCTTGAACTCGGTGACGTTGACGAAGGTGACCACCAACCCGTCGATCACGTTGTCGACGGTACGGTAAGGCATGATGCGCACTTTGTACCAGCCCCCGCCATGGGTGGGGATCTGGCGCTCGCAGAACACCAGCGTGCGCAGCACTTCGCGCGCGTCCAGCTCCAGGTTCGGGTATTCGAGCTCGTTGACGATGTCGCTCAGCGGCCGGTTCAAGTCGGTCGGAATCAGCTTGTAGATCTGCGTGGCCTGGGTGGTGAAACGGCGGATGCGCAGTTCGCTGTCGAGGAAGATGGTGGCGATATCGGTGCTGTTGAGCAGGTTCTTCATGTCGCCATTGACCAGCGACAGGTCGTCCACCTTGGACTGCAGCTCGGCGTTGACCGTGTACAGTTCCTCGTTCAGCGACTGCATCTCCTCCTTCGAGGTGGTCAGCTCCTCGTTGGTCGATTGCAGCTCCTCGTTGGTCGACTGCAGTTCCTCGTTGGCCGACTTGAGTTCCTCGCGCGAGTGCTGCATCTCGTCGCGCACGGCCTGGATCTCCTGGCGCGCCTGCAACAACTGCTGTTCCAGTTCCTGTACGCGCGGGTTGGACGAGCGGCTGCGCCGGCGCGCGGGCGGCAAGGGAGCGGCCGTGAAGGTCACGAGGATATTACCGTCCAACTCCTCGCCCGACGACAACACCTCGGCCGTCAGGTCCACCGCCATCGCCGGGCCCTGGTTATCCTTGAGCACCAGGCCACGCACGGCGACCGGGCCGGACTCGCGCAGGGCCCGTCCCACCAGGTTGCCCAGCTCGAACTCCAGCCCTTCGCGGGCCATGGCGTGGATGTTCCAGTTGGCCTTACCGGCCGCCGGCTCCAGGTAAGCGCCGGTGCGGCCGTGGATGTACAGGATGTCGCCCTGCGGATTGACCAGCACGGCCGCCGGCGTATGCTGCTTGAGCAGGTGCTGCTCGACTTTTGCTTGAATGTTACCGCTCATGGTTGGAGTCCGGGTTTCGCTCGGGTTGGGCAGCGATACGCTGCTCACCCTGGTGGGGAAATAGTGGGTGACGCGCGGGATGGCGCCATCGAGGCGCCGGTAAATCCGGCCGGAACCGGGCAAAGGCACGAACAGGTCAGCGTAGCGGCCGGGCGTGTCGGCGCTGCCCAGGATCAGCAGGCCGTCCGGCTTGATCGCGTAGTGGAACATGGGCACCAGCTGCTCCTGCAGCCTGGCGCTGAAATAGATCAGCAGGTTGCGGCAGCACAGGATGTCGACCTTGGTGAACGGCGGGTCGGAGATGATGTTCTGCTGCGCGAAGATGATGGTGTTGCGCAGCTCCTTGCGGATGCGGTAGCCCTGCTCGTCGGGCACGAAGAAACGCTGCAGCCGCTCGGGCGACAGGTCGCGCTCGATCTCGCGCCCGAAGTGCCCCTGGCGCGCGCGGTCGATCGCGTCCGGATCGAGGTCGGTGGCGAAGATCTGCAGGCTGTAGTGGACGCCCGTGTCGGCCACGATCTGCGCCGCCACCTCGCTGAACACGATGGCCAGCGTGTAGGCTTCCTCGCCCGTCGAGCAGGCCGGCACCCAGGCCTTGAGCGCCAGTTCCTGCGGATGGGCGGCCAGCAGCTGCGGCAAGGCGCTCTGGCGCAAGTGCTCCCACACTTTAGTGTCGCGGAAAAACTGGGTCACGCCGATCAGCAGTTCCTTGAACAGCAGTTCGATCTCGGCCGGATTGCTGCGCATGAAGGCAACATACTCGTTCAAGGCGCGCAACTGGTGCAGCTTCATGCGCCGTTCTATGCGGCGCAGCACGGTATTGAGCTTGTACTCGGAAAAATTGGCGCCCGTCTTTTTCAGCAGCAGCTGGAACAGCTCCTGCAAATCGGAGCGGTGCTGGCGCAGCGCCGCCCCCGTGAGCCCCAGCGCGGGCGCGCGCCAGCCATTGACGATCAAGGCCGGCATGTCGCGCGGCAGCGCCGTCACGTCCGCAGCGCCAGCATCGATCGCATGCTGCGGCATGTTGTCGAACCGGGCCGAGCCAGGCGTTTGCGCCAGCGTCATGCCGCCCTTCTCCTTGATCGCCTCCAGCCCCTGCGTGCCATCGCCCCCATGCCCGACAGGATCACGCCGATCGCGCGCTCACGCCATTCGTTGGCCAGTTCGATGAAGAAGTGATCGATGGGCAAGCGCTTGCCCGGCGGTTCGGGCGGCACCATCAGCCGCAACGCGCCGTTGGCAAAGCCCAGGCCCTTGTTGGGCGGGATCACGTACACGCAATTGGGTTCGAGCTTCATGCCGTCGGTGATTTCCAGCACGCGCATCGGCGTGACCCGCTGCAGCAATTCGGGCAGCATGCCCTTGTAGCGCGGATCGAGATGCTGGATGACGACAAAGGCCATGCCGCAGTTGGGCGGCACGCTGGCGAGAAATTCGCTGATCGGTTCCAGACCGCCTGCCGAAGCGCCTATGCCCACCAATAAAATGGGGTCGGGGATGGTTACGGCGCCAGCAAGGGCAGGGACGTGGTCAGTCATCGTGGCGTGCGGTTCATCTGAAGTGACTCACCGCACCCGGGGCGGGGCGACAGCGAAAGGTTGTATGTTACTCAACATCGTACGCCAGATTATACAAAGCGGCCATACAAAAACCAAGCGCGGCCCATGCGCGCGCCAAAAATCGCCCCCCGATGCCACAACCAGTGCCCCCTACCGGCAGCGCCACGCCGCCGCTCAAGGCTGGCGCCAGCCCCCGCCCAGCGACTGGATCAGCGCCACGGCCGTGGTCTGGCGGTCCGCCTGTGCCTGCACCAGCGCGCGGCGCGCGGCCAGCGCCGTGTTCTGGGCCGTTACTACCTCTGTGAAAGCCACCTGTCCGGCGCGGTAGCGGTTCAGCATCTGCGCCTCCACCTGGTCGGCCGCCTCGGACGCGGCGCGCCGCAGTTCCTGCTGCTGGGCCAAGGCGCGGCTGGCGGCCAGCTGGTTCTCCACGTCCGCGAACGCGGCTAGCACGGTCTGGCGGTAGTGGGCGATGGCCGCGTCGCGGCCTGCCTCGGCGCCGCTCACGCGGGCCGCCGTGGCGCCCGCGTTGAACAGGTTCTCCGCCGCCGACAGGCCCAGCGACCACAGGCTGTTGGAGGCGCTGAACAGGCCGGCCGCCTGGCTCGCGCCCACGCCGTACGACGCCGTCAGGTTCAGGCTGGGGAAATAGGCCGCGCGGGCGATACCGATCTGCGCGTTGGCCGCCGCCACCCGGCGCTCGGCGGCGGCGATGTCGGGCCGGCGCTGCAAGAGCGTCGATGGCAGCCCGGCCGGGATCTCCGGCACGGCCGTGTTCCATGGCGCGGCCGCCAGCGTGAAGGCGCCGGCCGGCTTGCCCAGCAGGACGGCGATCGCATGCTCGAACTGGGCCCGCTGGCGTTCCACGTTGGACAGGTCGATGCGGGCGCTGGCCAGCTGGGTCTGGGCTTGCAGCACGTCGGATCTGGCGGCCAGCCCGGCGTTGAAGCGGTTGGTGGTGATGGTGAGCAGGCGCTGGTAGCCGTCCACGGTGGCCGCCAGCAGCGTCTGTTGCGCGTCCGTCTGGCGCAGCGAGAAGTAGTTGGCCGCCAGCTCGCCCTGGGCCGACAAGCGGGCCGCCGCCAGGTCGGCCGCGCTGGCCTGGGCGTTCGCGCCCGCGCTGTCGGTGCCGGCGCGCAGCTTGCCCCACACGTCCGGCTCCCAGCTGCCGCCGATGTTCATGCGGTACTGGCCGGCCGTCCGGGTGTCGCCCCCGCCGCCGGAGCGGCCGGCGCTGCCGGTCAGATCCACTACCGGGAACAGCGCCGCGCGCTGCTCGCTCACCAGCGCGCGGGCCTGCGCGTAGGCGGCAGCGGCGGCGGCCACGTTCTGGTTCGACACCTCGACGGCGGCGGCCAGTTCATTGAGCACGGGGTCGCCGAACAAGGTCCACCACGGACCGCGTTCCAGCGCGTCGGCTGGCGCGGCCGGCTGCCAGCCTTGCGCCTCCTTGTAGGCATCCGGTTGCGCCACGGCCGGCACATGGTAGGCGGGAGCGACGGCGCAGCCGCTGGCTACGGTGGCGGCCAGCGTCATGGCGGCCAGGCGCGCGCGCGCAGGGAGAGTGCGCTTCGGGGGGGAAGGCTTCGCGGGGGTAAGCTTCAGAGTCATGGTGGTGTCGGCGACGCAGTTGCCTGCTCGCCGTGCAAGCGGCTTAAATGTTGTTCGGTTGGGCTGCGGCGGCGCAGCTTGTCGAGCAGGATGTAGACCACGGGCGTGGTCAGCAAGGTCATGAGCTGGCTGGCGATCAGGCCACCGATGATGGCGATGCCCAGCGGCTGGCGCAGTTCCGAGCCTTCGCCGAAACCGATGGCCAGCGGCAGCGCGCCCAGTGCTGCGGCCAGCGTCGTCATCAGGATGGGGCGGAAGCGCAGCAGGCACGCCTCGCGCACGGCCTGCACCGCGCTCAGTCCCCTGCCCCGCTCCGCCTCCAGCGCGAAATCGATGATGAGGATGGCGTTCTTCTTGACGATGCCGATCAGCAGGAACACGCCGATCAGCGCGATGATGGAAAACTCCATCTTGAACATCAGCAGCGCCAGCACGGCGCCCACGCCGGCCGAGGGCAGCGTGGACAGCACCGTCACCGGATGCACCAGGCTCTCGTACAGGATACCCAACACGATGTAGATCACGACGATGGCGGCCAGGATCAGCAACGGTTGCTGGCGGTTGTTCTCGTCGGCGCTGCGGGCCGTGCCCTGGAAGCTGCCGCGCACGTTGGCCGGCATGGCGATGTCGGCCTCCGCCTGCTTGACGGCCTGCTGGGCGTCGCCCAGGCTGTAGCCGTCGGCCAGGTTGAACGACACGGTGGTGGCCAGTTCGCCGTCCTGATGCTCGACCGAAGTGGGCGCGGAGCGTTCAGTGAAGCGGGCCAGCGCCGGCAGCGGCACCATCACGTTGGCCGCCGTGTTGAGCGCCGCGCCCGTGGCCGCGTCGCGCGCGGCGCCGTTGTTGCCGGCACCCGTGGTAACCGTGCTGGCCGTGGTGGTTGCGGTGGCCGTGGACGCGATGGCGGCGCCGCCAGCGGTTGCCGTCGCGGCGGTGGCGCCCGTGGCGGGCTTGCCCGGCACGTACACGTCGCGCAGCGCCTCCGGACTTTGCGCGTAGCGCGGCGCCACTTCCATGATCACGTGGTACTGATTGAGTTCGTCGTAGATGGTGGACACCTGGCGCTGGCCGAAGCCGTTGTAGAGCGCGTTGTCCACGTCGCGCACTGTCATGCCCATGCGGGCCGCGCTGTCCTTGTCGATCTCGACCAGGGTTTCCACGCCGTTGTCCGCCTGGTCCGTGTCCACGTCGATCAGCGGCTTCTGTGCCTTCATGGCGTCGGCCAGGCGCGCCGCCCACACTTTCAGCGCAGTGCGGTCGTCGCTCTTGAGCGTGTACTGGTAGGTGGAGTTGGACTGCCGTCCGCCCATGCGCAAATCCTGCACCGGGTTCAGGAACAGCGACACGCCACTGATGCGTGCCAGCTGCGGCCGCAGGCGCGCCATCACGGCCTGCCCCTTCTCATGCCGCTGCGACGGCGGCTTGAGCGTGATGAACATGAAGCCACCGCCGGCGCGCGAACCGCCCGTGAAGCCGACCACCGTATCGACGGCCGGATCGTTCTTGATGACGTTGACCAGCTGGCGCAGCTTTTGCTGCATGGCCTGGAACGAAATACTCTGGTCGGCCCGGATACCGCCGCTGATCTGCCCCGAATCCTGCTGCGGGAAGAAACCCTTGGGCGCGGCCCGGAACAGGTACACATTCAGGCCGATGACGAACACGAGGATCAGCATCACCAGCCATAGGCTCGACAGCGCCCAGTCCAGCGAATGGGCATACATGCGGTGCATCCAGTCGTAACCGCGTTCCGCCCAGCGCGCCAGCCGGCCCGGCGGCCGCTGGTGGCCGCCCGGCTTGAGCAGCCAGGCACACATCATGGGCGTGGTGGTGAGCGAGATCACCAGCGAAATCAGCACGGCCACCGACAGCGTGACGGCGAATTCGCGGAACAGCCGCCCCACCTGCCCGCCCATGAACAGCAGCGGAATGAACACGGCCACCAGCGACAGGCTGATGGACAGCACGGTGAAGCCCACTTCGCGCGCGCCCAGCAGCGCCGCGTGGAAGCGGTCCATGCCCTGCTCGATGTGGCGTGCCGTGTTCTCCAGCACCACGATGGCGTCGTCCACCACGAAGCCGGTGGCCACCGTGAGCGCCATCAGGCTCAGGTTATTGAGGCTGAAACCCATCAAGTACATGACGCCGAAGGTGCCCAGCAGCGACACCACCGTGGCCACGGCCGGCACGATGGTGGCGCGCGCGCTGCGCAGGAAGGCGCTCACCACCAGCACCACCAGCACGATGGAGATCAGCAGCGTGATCTCGATTTCCTTGAGCGAGGCGCGGATGGAATTGGTGCGGTCCGACGCCACCTGCAGCTTGACGTCCTGCGGCAGTTGCGCCTGCAGTTGCGGCAGCAGCGCGCGCACGCTGTCCACCGTCTCGATCACGTTGGCACCGGGCTGGCGCGTGATCAGCACGATGACGGCCGGCTGGCCGTTGAACAGGCCCAGCGTGTTGTTGTTCTCGGTGCCGTCGATCACCTCGGCCACGTCCTGCAAGCGGATGGCCGAGCCATTGCGCCACGCCACCACCAGCGTGCGGTAATCAGCCGCGCTGCGCCCGCCGCGCGCGCCGTCGGGCGCGGAGTACAGCTGCAAGTGGCGCCCTTCCCCTTCGATCGCACCCTTGGGCCGGTTGGCGTTGGTGGCCTGGATGGCCGCACGCACGTCCTCGGTGGACACGCCGTAGCGGTTCAAGGCATACGGCAGCAGTTCCACGCGCACGGCCGGCAGCGAGCCGCCGCCGATCTCCACGTCGCCCACGCCCTGCACCTGCGCCAGCTTTTGCTGCACCAGGTTGGACACGGCTTCATAGATCTGGCCCGGCGTGCGGGTGGGCGACGTCAACGCCAGGATCAGCACCGGCGCGTCCGACGGATTGACCTTGCGGTAGGTGGGATTGCTGCGCAGCGTGGCCGGCAAATCGACGCGCGAGGCATTGATGGCCGCCTGCACTTCGCGCGCGGCCGAATCGATCTTGCGGTTCAAATCGAATTGCAGGCTGACCCGGGTTTGCCCGGCGCCGGAACTGGACGTGACTTCGTTCACGCCCGCGATCACGCCCAGCCGCCGTTCCAGCGGCATGGCCACGTTGCTGGCCATGGTTTCCGGACTGGCGCCCGGCAGCGTGGCCGTCACCGCGATGGCGGGAAAATCGACCTGCGGCAGCGGCGACACGGGCAGCACGAAGAACGCGGCGATACCAGCCAGCGCGATGCCGATGGTCAGCAGCACCGTGCCGATGGGCCGGCGTACGAAGGGCGCCGACAGGTTCACGGCGCCACCCCGTCCGCCTCGTCCAAGTGCGCGGGGCCGCCGGCCGCCGTGCCGCGTCCGCCCCAGCGCCGTGCCAGCGCATCGAAGCCCAGGTAGATCACGGGCGTGGTGAACAGCGTCAGCATCTGGCTCACGATCAGGCCACCGAAGATGGACAGGCCCAGTGGCCGGCGCAACTCAGCGCCGTCGCCCCAGCCCAGCATCAAGGGCACGGCCGCGAACAGCGCCGCCAGCGTCGTCATCAAGATCGGACGGAAACGCAGCAGCGCTGCCTGGTGAATGGCCTCGCGCGCCGACTTGCCTTCCTCACGCTCGGCTTCGATGGCGAAATCGATCATCATGATGGCGTTCTTCTTCACGATGCCGATCAGCAGGATGATGCCGATGATGCCAATCACGCCCAGGTCCTGCCCGCTGACGCCCAGCGCCAGCAAGGCGCCCACGCCGGCCGACGGCAAGGTGGACAGGATGGTGAGCGGGTGGATATAGCTTTCGTACAGCACGCCGAGCACGATGTAGACGCAGATCACCGCCGCCAGGATCAGCCACAATTGATTGGACAGCGAGTTCTGGTAAGCGCCCGCCGCGCCCAGGAAAGTCAGCGACACGGACGGCGGCAGCTTGATTTCCTCGGCCGCCTCGCGCACGGCGTCCACCGCATCGCCCAGCGCCACGCCGCTGGCCGTATCGAAGCCCAGCGTGGTGGCCGGATACTGGGCCACGTGCGTGATCTGCAACGGCGCCGGGCGCTCGATGATGGTCGCCACGGCCGACAGCGGCGTCGTCTTGCCGGAGCTGGTGCGCAGTTGCAGGTCGCCCAGCGTGGCCGGCGTGGTCAGCGCATCCTGGCGCGCTTCCAGGATCACCCGGTACTGGTCGGTCTGGGCGAAGATGGTCGAGACGATGCGCTGGCCGAAGGCGCTGTACAACGCATCGTCGATGGCGGCCGCCGTGATGCCGAGCCGCGCGGCGCTGTCACGGTCGATGCTGATGAAGGCGGCGCTGCCGGTGGCGCCCGCGTCCGACACCACGTTGCGCAGCCCCGCCTTGCTGCGCATCTGCTGCGCCAGTTTGGCGGCCCAGCCGTTGACGGTGGCGTAATCGGCCCCTTCCAGCGATACGCGGTACTGGGTCGGCCCCGTTTCGGCGTCGATGGTCAGGTCCTGTGTCGGTTGCAAATACAGGGTCACGCCGGCCACTTCGCTGGCGCGCTGGCGCAGGCGCGCCATGGTGGCGTCCTGGCTGGCGCTGCGCTTGCGTTTCAGGTTAATCAGCATGCGGCCCGTGTGCAGCATGGTGTTGTTGGCCGCGTCCACGCCCACCAGGGAGCTGAGCGACTCCACGTCCGGATCGGCCAGCAGCGCGCGCGCCGTGGCCCGCTGCAATTCGGCCATGCGGGCATAGGACACCGATTGCGCCGTCTCCACGCGGGCCTGCAACTGGCCCGTGTCCTGGGTCGGGAACAAGCCTTTGGGAATGAAGATGTACATGGCCACCGTCAGCAGCAGCGTGGCCAGCGCCACCAGCAGCGTCAGGCCCTGGCGCTCCAGCACCCACTGCAAGGCGCGGTCGTACTGTTTGATCACGGCGTCGAAAAACGCTTGCGTATGGCGGGCCAGCGCACCCGGATGCTCGTCCGCGTGGCTGCGCAGCCAGCGGCCCGACATCATGGGCACCAGCGTCAGCGACACCACGGCCGAAATCAGGATGGTGATGGCCAGCGTGACGGCGAACTCGCGGAACAAGCGCCCCACTACGTCGCCCATGAACAGCAGCGGGATCAGCACGGCGATCAGCGACACCGTCAGCGAGATGATGGTGAAGCCGATCTGGGTGGCGCCCTTGAGCGCGGCCGCCATCGGCGTCTCGCCCTGCTCGATGTAGCGGGCGATGTTCTCGATCATGACGATGGCGTCGTCCACCACGAAGCCGGTGGCGATGGTGAGCGCCATCAGCGACAGGTTGTTCAGGCTGTAGCCAAGCAAATACATGACGCCGAAGGTGCCCACCAGCGAGATCGGCACGGCCAGGCTGGCGATCACCGTGGCCCGCACGCTGTGCAGGAAGCCGAAGATGACCAGCACCACCAGCACCACGGCCAGCAGCAGTTCTGTCTCCACGTGCTCCACCGAGGCGCGGATGCCGGTGGTGCGGTCGCTCAGCACGTCCACCCGCAGCGCGCCGGGCAGGCCGGCCGTCAGCTCGGGCAGGCGGCTCTTGATGGCGTCCACGGTGGCGATCACGTTGGCGCCGGGCTGGCGCTGCACGTTGAGGATGATGGCCGGCTTCATGCCGGACCAGGCGCCCAGCTTGACGTTCTCCGCGCTGTCGACCACCTGCGCCACGTCCTCCAGCCGCACGGGCGCGCCGTTGCGGTAGGCCACGATCAGCTTGCGGTAGTCGTCGGCCGTCAGCAGCTGGTCGTTGGCGTTGATGGTGAACGAACGGGTCGGACCGTCGAAACTGCCCTTGGCGCTGTTGGCGTTGGCGGCGGCGATGGCGCTGCGCAGCGTGTCCAGCCCGAGGCCGGCCGAAGCGAGGGCCTGGGTGTCGGCCTGGATACGCACGGCGGGCCGCTGACCGCCGCTCAGTGTGACGAGGCCCACACCACTGACCTGGCTGATCTTCAGCGCCAGCCGGGTATTGACGATGTTCTGCACCTGCGTGAGAGGCATGGTGTCGGAAGTAATGGCCAGCGTGAGCACGGGCGCGTCGGCCGGGTTGACCTTGGCGTACACGGGTGGCGCCGGCAAGTCGGTCGGCAGCAGCGAGGCGCCGGCGTTGATGGCCGCCTGCACTTCCTGCTCGGCCACGTCCAGCGTCTGGCCCAGCGAGAACTGCAAGGTGATGATGGAGACGCCAGCCGCGCTGGTGGAACTCATGCGCTGCAAGCCCGCCATCTGGCCGAACTGGCGTTCCAGCGGCGCCGTCACGGTCTGGCCCATCACTTCGGGGCTGCCGCCCGGGTACAGCGTCTGCACCTGGATCGTGGGGAAGTCCACCTGCGGCAGCGCCGACAGCGGCAGGAACTTGAAGCCCACCAGGCCGGCCAGCACGATGGCCAGCATCAGCAGCGACGTCGCCACCGGCCGCTGGATGAATGGAGCGGAGGGACTCATGGCAATCGCCCCATGCCGGCAACGGCCAGCTTATCGCGCGCCACTGTCATTGCCCGCTCCCGCGCGGCGGACGATGCGCACCCGACCAGCCACTGGCGGCGGCACTCGCGCCCGCGCCTGTACTCGCGCCAGCGCCAGCGGCTGCACCGGCACCCATACCCGCACCTTGGCCTTGTACTGCACCTGGACCTGCACCTGGGCCACCGGCACCTTCGCCTGGGCCCGCACCTCCACCGCCGCCAGCACCCGCGCCTGCACCACCCGCGCCTGCACCACCCGCGCGGCGACCGCCATGCCGGCCGCCCGCTCCGCCGGCACCGGCGCCCGGCTTATCGCCAGCCAGCACCACACGGGCGCCATCTTTGAGCCGGTCCGCGCCTTCCGTAATGACCTGCTCCCCGGCTTGCAGGCCCGTTTTCATCTGGACCTTGTCCGCCGTGGCCTGGCCGCGAGTGACGGGGCGCAGCGACACCGTGCGGTCCGCGTTCAGCACGTAGACGAAATCGCCGCTGGCGCCGTGGCGCAGCGCCGTCACCGGCACCATCACGGCATCCTTGATGGTGCGCAGTTCCAGCCGCAGGTTCACGAACTGGCTGGGGAACAGCGTCGTCTTGTCGTTGGCGAAGCGCGCCTTAGCCTTGACGGTGCCGGTCTGGGTATCGACCTGGTTGTCGAGCGCCGCGAATTTGCCCTCCGCCAGCGCGGTGCTGCGGGTGCGGTCGAACGCGATGGCCGGCAAGGCCGCACCCTCGTTCGCGCGCGCCAGCACGTCAGGCGCCTGATCCTGCGGAATGGTGAAGGTCACGTCGATCGGCGAGAGCTGCGTGATGACGGCGATGCCGGCCGCGTCGCCGGAGTTGACCAGGTTACCCACGTCCACGCCGCGCAAGCCCACGCGGCCGCTGATGGGCGCCGTCACCTTCGTATAACCGAGGTTCAGGCGCGCCAGTCCTTCGGCGGCGCGGTCCGTCATCACCGTGCCCTGCAACTGCTTGACCAGCGCCGCCTGCGTATCGACGTCCTGGCGCGCGATCGAATCCTGGCCCAGCAACGTGCGGTAGCGCTCCAGCGTCAGCTTGGCGTTTTCAAGCTGGGCCTCGTCGCGCTGGCGCTGGCCGCTCGCCTGCAACAATGCCATCTCAAACTGGCGCGGGTCGATCTCCGCCAGCACCTGGCCGGCCTTGACCATCTGCCCTTCCTTGAACAGCACCTGCCGCAGGATGCCGGACACCTGCACCCGCACGGTCGTGGTGGCGGCCGACGTCACGGTGCCCAGCGCATCGAGCGATACCGGCACATCGGCCTTTTCGGCCGTGGCCACGCCCACCGTGGTGGCCGGGCCGCCGCGCCGTCCTCCGGGACCGCCCCCGCCGCCGGGGCCACCCGGCCCGCCCGGTCCACCGGGGCCGCCGGCCATGCCGGGTGGACCACCCGCGCCGCCCGCACCACCGGCGGGATGCGTCAGATACCACGCCAGCCCGCCCAGCGCGGCCATCACGGCGATGGCGATCACACTGCCCGCCAGCCTGGCGCGGCCACCGCGCCGTTTCGGGGTTGCGTTGGATTCCGGTGTCGCTTGGGTATTCATTCGCTGTCCTTGGCAATTCCTGTCTGATGCCTGCCATTTTACGGTCGCCCACCGCCATTCCGCGTCCAAGTTACAAACTCGCTACAAATCCTCCCTCTCAAATCCCCTTCCAAATCCGCTTTCAAAGCCGCTTTACAAAACTTTACCTGCGCGACATGGCAGCGATACGGCGCCCTCGCATACTTGCTTCCGTAGTCTCCTCAACCCAACCAAGGAACCAACATGAGCATCTTCAACCGCCACACCATCGCTGCCTTCCTGCTCGGCGCCACCCTGGCAGTCGGCGCCGGCGCCTACGCCGTGGACCGCCACCTGAACAGCGCCGGCCCGCACAGCGCCATCGACGCCACCGCCCATGTCGACCGCATGCTCAAGCACATGTACGTGGAAATCGACGCCACCGAGGCCCAGAAGACCCAGATCGACCCGATCGTGCGCCAGGCCATGCAAGACCTGCAGCCCATGCACGAGCAAATGCACAAGGCCCACGAGAACGCATTGCAGCTGTTGACGGCGCCCACCCTCGACCGCGCCGCGCTGGAAGCGGCACGCGCCCAGCACATGCAGCTGGCCGACCAGGCCTCAAAACGGCTGGTGCAACTGATCGCCGACGTGGGCGACCAGCTCACCCCGGTCCAGCGCCAGAAGCTGGCCGACCACCTGGCCCGGATGCATGGCCACGGCCACGGCATGCACCACGGTTAAACCCGCAATCGGCATCGCGCGGCGGCCGCTTGTGAAGGCCGCCGCCTGTCCGTAGAATGAATCCCATGGCCGACCGAACTGACCGTATTGACCGTATTCTGCTTGTTGAAGACGATCCCCGCCTGTCCGAGATGCTCACCGAGTACCTGGGCCAGGCGGGCTTTCGCGTGCGCGCCGCCGCCACGGGCGCGGACGCGCTGGCGCAACT
This sequence comes from Rugamonas brunnea, assembly GCF_014042345.1. Taxonomy (GTDB): domain Bacteria; phylum Pseudomonadota; class Gammaproteobacteria; order Burkholderiales; family Burkholderiaceae_D; genus Rugamonas; species Rugamonas brunnea. The sequence goes on along the minus strand of NZ_JACEZT010000007.1, from coordinate 80,056 downwards.
GGCCGCCGCGCCGGCCGACGCCGTGGTGCTGGACCTGATGCTGCCCGACATGGACGGCCTGGACGTGTGCCGCCAGCTGCGCACCCATTCCGACATCCCCGTGCTGATGCTGACGGCGCGCGGCGACGCCGTGGACCGCATCGTCGGCCTGGAGATCGGCGCCGACGATTACCTGCCCAAGCCATTCGAGCCGCGTGAGCTGCTGGCGCGCCTGCGCGCCATCCTGCGCCGGCGCGTGGACGGCCCGCGCGACGGCCCGCCCGCGCTGCGCTTCGGCCGGCTCGAAATCGACCCGGCCGGCCACCGCGCCAGCGTCGACGGCGCGCCGTGCGAACTGACCGCCTACCAGTTCGACCTGCTGCTGGCGCTGGCCCAGCATGCGGGCCGCGTGCTGTCGCGCGACGCGCTGATGGAGCTGGTCAAGGGCGAGCAGATCGAAGCATTCGACCGCTCGATCGACGTGCACATGTCGCGCATCCGCGCCGCCGTCGAGGATGATCCCAAGAAGTCGCGCCGCATCATCACCGTGCGCGGCGCCGGCTATCTGTTCGCCAAGGCGCAGGACTGATGTCGCGCCTCTACTTCCGCTTCTACATCGCGCTGCTGGCCAGCCTGATGCTGTTCGCGCTGGCCGTCTCGCTGCTGTGGCACCGCGACGGCGGCCCCATGGAACGCTCCGACGCCACACTGGCGCGGCTGGTGCAGAACACGCTGGCGCCGGCCGGCGCGCCGGCCGAACAACAGCAGGCGGCGCTGGAACGCATGGCCAGCGGCATCCATGCCCGCATGACGCTGTACGCGCCCGACTGGACGCCGCTGGCCACCGTCGGCCCGCCCCTGCCTAAGCCGGAATGGCGGCTGCGGACCATGGCGGCGCCACCGCGCGCGTCGTGGGTGCGCCTGCCGGACGGGCGCCAGCTGCTGTCGAGCCAACCGCTCGGCTTCGCCAATGCGCGCCAGGTGCTGCACGCCATGCTGCTGCTGTTGGTGCTGGGGGTGGCGGTGGCCGCCTACCCCATCGTGCGCCAGCTCACGCGCCGGCTGGAACGCTTGCAGACGGGCGTGGAATCGCTGGGCGCGGGCGACCTGTCGGCCCGTGTGAAGGTGGAAGGCAAGGACGAAGTGGCGCAACTGGCGCGCAGTTTCAACCGCGCCGCCGACCAGATCGAGCAACTGGTGGGCGCCCACAAGACGCTGCTGGCCAACGCCTCGCACGAGCTGCGCACGCCGCTGGCGCGCATCCGGCTGGCGCTGGAACTGGTGAAGGACACCGTGGACGCCAAACGGCGCGCGGGCCTGGAGCAGGACATCGCGGAACTCGATCACCTGCTCGACGAAATCCTGCTGGCCAGCCGGCTGGGCGCCATCGACGACGCCATGGCGGTGGAGGACGTGGACCTGCTCGCGCTGGCCGCCGAGGAATGCGCGCACTACGACGACGCGCTGCTGAACGGCGCCAGCGCCACCGTGCGCGGCGACCCGCGCCTGCTGCGCCGCCTGCTGCGCAACCTGCTGGAGAACGCGCGCCGCCATGGCGTGGCGCCGGCCCATGTGCAGATCGAACGCTATGACGCGGCCGATGCGCCCATCGTCACCTTGAGCGTCTGGGACAGCGGTCCCGGCATCCCGGCCGGGGAATTCGAGCGGGTGTTCGAGCCGTTCTACCGGCGCGCCGGCACCCAGGACAACCACGGCGCGGGGCTGGGACTGGCGCTGGTGCGCCAGATCGCCCGCCGCCACGGCGGCGATGCGCGCTGCGCCACCATGCCCGATGGCCGCAGCCGCTTCGCCATCACCCTGCCGCTGGCAGGGTAGCCTGCAACGGCAGGATCAGGGCGACTCGCACAGGCAGTGCGTGATGGCCATGAACGGCTTATGGCCGGCGCTCACTTCATTGAGCCAGCCCAGTTCATGGGCCACATCGGCCGCCGCGCCGGGCGGCAGGCCCGTCGTGGTCAGGCCCAGCTTCACCTGCGCGCCCACGGCCTGTGCCACCGAACCACCGAACAATTCGATCAGCTTGTCGAACTTGCTCGTCTCACGCTCGATGTAGGTGATTCGGTAGTCGTCACCAAGCTTGGCGCGGCGGGCCGCCGACTTGATGGCGTCGTTGTAGCTGCCCAGCGTATCGACCAGGCCGCGCTCCTTGGCTTGCTGGCCCGTCCACACCCGGCCCTGGGCCACGGCGTCGATCTTCTCGGGCGTGGTCTTGCGCGCCTGCGCGGCCTTGGTGGTGAATTCGCCGTAGATGTGGTTGATGCTGCTCTGGATCACCTGGCCGAAGCGCGGATCGAGCGGACGCAGGGGATTGCCGGCGTCGCCCAGCCAGGTGGTGGGCGCGCCGGCCGTGTGGATGCCCAGCTTGTCGATCACCTTCTCGGCCGTGGGCAGGATGGCGAACACGCCGATCGAACCGGTGATGGTGGTGGGGTCGGCGATCACTTCATCGGAGGCCATGGAGATCCAGTAACCGCCGGATGCGGCGACGTTCCCCATCGATACCACCACCGGCTTGCCCGCCTCGCGCGTCAACTGCAGCTCGCGCCGGATCAGCTCCGACGCGAACGCGCTGCCGCCGGGCGAATCGACGCGCAGCACCACGGCCTTGATCCTGTCGTCCTCGCGCGCCATGCGAATCAGCTTGGAGGTCGAATCGCCGCCGATGGCGCCCGGTCCGGCCGTGCCGTCGCTGATCTCGCCGGCCGCCACCACCACGCCGATGGCGTCGCCGGTCAGCTTGGGATGCAAGCGGGCCAGGTAGTCTTCGAACGCGATCTGGCGGAAGCTCTTGCCGTCCGGCGCGCCGCGCTGCGTCATCATCTGGCGCACCTGGTCGCGGGTCTTCAAGCCATCGACCAGCCGGGACGCCAGCGACAACTGGGCCAGGTCGCCATGCACGGCCGCCACCCGGGCCGGCAGGTCGTTGATGGTCTTCATCACCTCGCCCTGGGGCAGCTTGCGGGCCTTCTCCACCTCGCCCGTGTAGGCGGTCCACAGGCCGTTGTTCAGGTAGGCGTCCGCCTCGGCGGCGGCCGGCGACGGGCCGTTGGCGATGAAGGGCTCGCCGAAACTCTTGTAGGTGCCCACGCGCAGCAGGTTGACCGTCACGCCCAGCTTGTCGAGCGCGTCGCGGTAGTAATTGCGGTAGCGGCCAAAGCCCTCCAGCATCACCATGCCCATCGGGTGCAGATAGACTTCGCTGGCGTGCGCGGCCAGCAGGTACTGGCTCTGGTCATAGCTGGCACCCCAGGCCACCACGGGCTTGCCGCTGGCCTTGAAGCGCTCCAGCCCGGCCGCCACTTCGCGCAGCATGGCCTGGCCGCCGCCCTGCAGCTCGTCGGCCAGCAGCACGGCCGCGCCGATGTTGGGGTCCTTGGCGGCCGCGTCGAGCACGGCCAGCACGTCGCGCAACTGCACCATCTTGCGCGGTTCGCCGCCGCGCACGCTGGTCAGCAGCGCTTCGCGCGCGCCGCCGCTGGCCTGCTCCACCAGCGTCCCCTTCAAATCCAGCACCAGCGTGGTCTTGGGCGCCAGCGGCTTGATGCCGCCGCCGAACAGGGCGTAGGCAATGGCGATCAGCAAGCCCAGGAACAGCAGGTTCAAGACCGTTCGGCGGCCGGCATCGAGCACGCGCCAGCAGAACGCGACACCGCGGCGCGCAGCGGAAAATGGTGAAAACGACATGGGGACTCCCGGGCGATGTAAAACGTGACAATGTAATCCAAAAGGCAAGGCCATGGCTAGCGGCCATTGCTGGCAATATACACCCGCCGCGCCACGCGCGAACTTGCGCCAGCGCATCATAAATGGGGGCCGGCGCCCGCATTTCCAGTATCATGGCGCGCTATGGATACGGAAAAACTCCTGCTGCTGGTCAAATGGGAAATGCCCTACGGTAAATACAAGGGCCGGCTGCTGGCCGACCTGCCCAGCCACTACCTGGGCTGGATGGCGCGCGCCGGCTTCCCGTCCGGCGAACTGGGCGGCCTGCTGGCCCTGATGTACGAGCTCGACCATAACGCCCTGCGCCATCTGCTCGACCCGCTGCGCCCCCGGCGTTGAGCGACTTGCAAGACAATGTTGCCAAAATAATACACGCCATTTTTTCAGCTTGCCTGATCGACACGCCTTGCCCATCATCGTTGCTGCAGGGGCAGCAATCGCCGCTGGCACGAGGAAAAACGTGGCGCAAACCACTTGGTCCATCAAGATCGCGCCAGCCGGTTTCGGGTTGCGCAATTGTCAGACCGCCCTGTCTCAGCGTGTGACAATGTGCGTACATTTGCAATCATATAAAGACTATATTACCGGGGAAGTACACCACAATGAGCGGCCCCGCCGCCATCGGACGGTGTGCCTGTAGTGCCCGGCATGAGGTAGGCGGCACGCCGCCGCAGGGCCGGGCTCTTAGCTGTCTTGGAGGAAGATAGTCATGCATACCCATCACCACCACTGCACCTGTTTCATCATACCGTCGGGCATGCTGCGCAAGCTGGCCGACGCCGCCGCCACCGACGCGGAACGCCAATGCCTGCTGGACCAGGCCGAACAATCCGCCTTCCTGCGCGGTCAGCGTTCGATCGCGCCGGCCGTGATGGGGATCAGCGCCGGCGAAAAACGCCGCACCATCTTCGACGCCAGACATGGCACCACCCTGCCCGGCAAGCTGGTGCGTGGCGAGACCGATCCCGCCAGCCGCGACGTGGCCGTCAACCAGGCCTATGACGGCGCCGGCGCCACCTACGACTTCTATTTGAGCGTCCTCAATCGCAACTCGATCGACGGCAAGGGCTTACGCCTCGATTCGACCGTGCACTACAACAAGAAATTCAACAACGCGTTCTGGAACGGCCAGCAAATGGTGTACGGCGACGGCGACGGCAAGCTGTTCCTCGGCTTCACCGGCGCCATCGACGTGATCGCCCACGAGCTGACGCACGGCGTGACCCAGTACACGGTGCCCGGCGGCCTCACCTACCGCCAGCAGAGCGGCGCCCTGAACGAATCGATCTCCGACGTGTTCGGCAGCATCGTCAAGCAGTGGAAGCTCAAGCAGAGCGTGGACCAGGCCGACTGGCTGATCGGCGCCGGCATCATGGCCCCGGCCGTGGGCAAGGCGCTGCGCTCCATGGCCGAACCGGGCAACCGGGCCCTGACCTGGTCCGGCGACGACCAACCCAGCAACATGGCCGGCTACCAGGACGACGCGGACGTGCACACGAGCTCTGGCATCCCCAACCACGCGTTCTACATCGCCGCCACCATCCTCAAGGGCAACGCCTGGGACAAGGCGGGCCCGATCTGGTACCGCGCCCTGCCCCTGCTCACCTCCAACGCCACCTTCGCGGACGCGGCCCAGGCCACCATGCAGGCGGCCGCCCTGCTGTTTGGCGCCAATTCACCGGAACAGCAAGCCGTCCAGACCGCCTGGAAGGAGGTTGGGGTGATTTGAACGGGAGAGCCATGCGCCTCGTGTTAAAGAGTACGGGAGGTTTCACCGGGCCGGCCGGCGCGCAGACGCGCACGGCCGATACGGCGGCACTGTCCGCCGGTGAAGGCGCGCACCTGCGCCAGCTGGTGCACGACAGCGACTTTTTCGCCCTGCCGGCCAGCCTGCAGTCCCCCGCGCCGCAGTCGTGGGATTTCCTGTACACGCTGACGGCGCAGGCCGATGACGGCCAGCGCCACACGGTAAGCTACCACCTCGATGCGGCGCCGCCGGCGCTGCGCGAGCTAACGGCCGCCCTGGACGCGCGGGCGCCGGACTGACGCACGTTGGAGACCGCATGAACGAGCCCGGAAACCGGCCCCGCATCCTCATCGTCGATGACGAGGCGGCCCACATGCAGGCCCTGTGCAGCACCCTGCGCGACCATGGCTACGACACGCGCGGCTACGACACGGGCCAGGCCGCGCTCGATGCCTTGCAACCGGGCGCATACGACCTGCTGCTGGCCGACCTGATGATGCCGGGCATGGACGGCATCACGCTGGTGCAGGCCGCGCGCGCCATCGACGCCGACCTGGCCAGCATCATCATGACGGGCGAAGGCTCGATCGCCTCGGCCGTGCGGGCCATGAAGGTGGGCGCGCTCGACTACATCATCAAGCCGTTCAAGGTGTCCACCATCCTGCCGGTGCTGGCGCGCGCGTTGGAGACGCGCATGCTGCGCCTGGAAAACGCCAAGCTGGAGAGCCAGTTGCGGGCCCACGCGGCCGAGATGGATGCGCTCAACAAGGACCTGGAGCTGGCGCGCCAGCAGGCCGAGCGGGCCAACCAGGAGAAATCGACCTTCCTGTCGCACATGAGCCACGAGCTGCGCACCCCGCTCAACGCCATCCTCGGCTTCGCCCAGATCCTCACCTCCGACAAGCTGCCCTCCACGCCCGACGAGAAGCAGGCATTCGCGCGCCACATCCTGCAGGCCGGGCGCCACCTGCTGACCCTGATCAACGAGGTGCTGGACCTGGCCAAGATCGAATCGGGCGCCATGACGCTGTCGCTGGAGCCGGTGGCGCTGGCGCGCGTGTTCCAGGAATGCCAGGCCATGATCCAGCCGCTGGCCACGCGGCGCGGCATCGAGCTGCGCTTTCCGGCGCGCGCCCCGGCCCACGTGGTGGCCGACCGCACCCGGCTCAAGCAGGTGCTGATCAACCTGCTCTCGAACGCCGTCAAGTACAACCGCGAACGGGGCACGGTGGCGCTCGACTGCGTGGCGGCCCAGCCGGGCCGGGTGCGCATCGCCGTGCGCGACACCGGCGCCGGCCTCACGGCGGCCCAGCTGGAACTGATCTTCCAGCCGTTCAACCGCCTGGGCCAGGAAGGCTCGGCCGAGGAAGGCACGGGCATCGGCCTGGCGCTCACCAAGCGCCTGATGGAAGCCATGCGCGGCCAGATCGGCGTGGCCAGCATGGTCGGCGTGGGCAGCACGTTCTGGATCGAGCTGCCGGCCACGGACGCCGGCGCGGCCGTGGCGCCGGAGCTGGTGGCCTTCACCCCGGTGGCGCCCCTGCCGCAGGCGCCCACGGCCAGCCCGCCGGCGGCGGCCCGGCCGGAGCCGAGCACCACGCCCGCGCCGGCCCCGGAAGACGGTCCCACCCTGCTGTACGTGGAAGACAACCCGGCCAATTTGCAACTGATCGCCGACCTGCTGCGGCTGCGGCGCACCAGCGCCGGCCCGTGTGCGCTGCTGTCGGCCACGGGCGGCGAACAGGGGCTGGAACTGGCCCGCCAGCACCGCCCGGACCTGATCCTGATGGACATCCACCTGAACGGCATGGACGGCCTGGAAACGCGGCGCCGCCTGCTGGCCGACCCGGCCACGGCCCACATCCCCGTGATCGCCATCAGCGCCAGCGCCATGCCCGAGCAGGTGCGCCACAACATGGCGGCCGGCTTTTTCCGCTATCTGACCAAACCCATCGACGTCGCCGCGTTCACGGAAGCCGTGGACAGCGCGCTGCGCCTGACGCCCGCCATACGAGAGGAACGAGATGACACAGCCATCGGGGCCACGCTTGACCGCTAAAGGCGCTATCGCGGCGCTGGCAGGATTGCTGATCCTGATCGCGCTGACGCTGCTGGCCGGCCGCTACGGCTGGCTGGACCTGGGCGCCTCGCCGCGCCCGGTGGCGGCGCTGGAGCAAGTGTCGATCGCCACCAACAGCGCCTACGCCGGCACCTGCCCGGTGGCGGCCGCGCGCGAGAACGGCTATTTCGCCGACCAGGGCTTGCTGGTCACGCTGCAGGCGCGCTCCAGCGGCAAGGCCGCGATGGAGGCCGTGATGCAGGGCCAGGCCAACCTGGGCACGGTGGCCGACATCCCCGTCATGTTCGCCGGCATCAACAACGACCCGGTGACGGTGATCGCCACCATCTTCCGCACCGAGCGCGACCACGGTGTGGTGGCGCGGCGCGACCGTGGCATCGCCACCCCGGCCGACCTCAAGGGCAAGCGCATCGGCGTCACGCTCGACACCTCGGCCCATTTCGCGCTCGACGCCATGCTCAACCGGCACGGCCTGGCGCCGTCCGACGTCACCATGGTCAACTACCGGCCCGAGGACCTGTACGACGCCATGGCGCGCGGCGAGATCGACGCGGCCGCCACCTGGGAACCGTTCCTGGACGCCCTGCTGACCCAGCTCGGCGAGAACGGCCGCGCCTTCTACGGCAAGGACATCTACGAGAGCCTGTACAACATCGCCGGCCTGCGCGACTACGTGCGCCAGCAGCCGCGCACCATGGAGAAGGTGTTGCGTGCGCTCGACCGTGGCGCGCGCTACTGCAGCAGCCACCCGGAGGCGGCGCGCGCGCTGATGAGCAGCAGTTCCCAGAGCGACGACCGCCAGCTGCGCGCCTCGTGGCCGGCCTACCGCTTCGGCGTGGTGCTGGACCAGGGCCTGATCCTGGCGCTCGAGGATGAGGCGCGCTGGGCCATGAAGAACAAGCTGACGGCGCGCACCGACCTGCCCAACTACCTCAGCTTCATCTATCTGGAAGGCCTGGAGGCGGTGTCGCCCTCGGCCGTCACCATCATCCACTGACGGGGGCACGGTGAAAATCTCAACCCGCCTCAAGCTGGCCGGCGCGCTGGCGCTGCTGCTGGTGTCGCTGATGCTGGCCGTGCTGCTGTCGACGGCCGTGCAGACCCGGCGCGAACTGGCCAAGAACGAAGCGGCCGGCAACGTGCTGCAAGGGGTGACGGCGCTGCGCTACCTGATGATGGAATACGCGCTGCGCCACGAGGAACGCACCCGCATCCAGTGGCAATGGCGCAGCGCCTCGCTGACCCAGATGCTGCTGAGCATGCCGGCCACCGACGACAAGCAGGAGGAGGAACTGCTGGCCGACCTGCGCAACAACCAGACCAGCGTCGAGCAACTGTTCACGCTGCTGGTGGCCAACCAGCGCCAGCTTGAAAAAGAACAGGACCGGCAGGCCATCCACGAAATCCTGGCGACCCGCCTGTCGGGCCAGATCACCAACAAGACCCAGGCCATGATCTCGGGCGCGCTGGTGCTGTCACAGCGCAGCCGGACCGGCGTGGTGCAGGCCCAGCAGCGCGCCAACCTGGCCGCCATCGGCTCCGGCCTGCTGGTGCTGGTGTTCGTCGGCATGACCTTCCTGATGGTGCGCCGGCGCGTGATCGGGCCCCTCACCACGCTGCGCGAAGGCACGGCCATCGTCGGCGCCGGCAACCTCGATTTCGCGCTCAAAATGGACACGGGCGACGAGATCGGCGAACTGGCCAACGCCTTCGACAACATGACCGACAAGCTCAAATGGACCACCGTCTCGCGCGATGAACTGGGCCGCAGCAACGACGCGCTGCAAACGGAGATCGTGGTGCGCCAGCAGGCCGAGCACAAGGTGCAGGCCCAGCTGGGCCGGCTCAACCTGCTGCACCAGATCACGCGTTCGATCGGCGAGCGGCTCGATTTGCGCAGCATCTTCCAGGTCGTGATCCGCAGCCTGGAGGACCAGCTGCCCGTCGATTTCAGCTGCATCTGCCTGTACGACCAGGGCCAGAACATGCTGGAGGTGAGCAGCGTGGGCCTGCACAGCTCGGCCCTGGCGATGGAATTCGCGATGACCGAGCACAGCCGCGTGCCGATCGACCAGAACGGCCTGTCGCGCTGCGTGGCCGGCCTGCTGGTGTACGAGCCCGACATCCAGGCCGTCGACTTCCCCTTCCCCCAGCGTCTGGCGCGCGGCGGCCTGCGGGCGCTGGTGATGGCGCCGCTGCTGGCCGAGAGCACTGTGTTCGGGGTGCTGGTGGCGGCCCGCCACGAGGCCAACAGTTTTTCCAGCGGCGAATGCGAATTCCTGCGCCAGCTGAGCGAGCACGTGGCGCTGGCCGCCAACCAGGCCCAGCTTTACAGCGCGCTGCAGCGCGCCTACGACGACATCCGCCAGACCCAGCAGACGGTGATGCAGCAGGAGCGGCTGCGCGCGCTGGGCCAGATGGCCAGCGGCATCGCGCACGACATCAACAACGCCATCTCGCCCGTGGCCCTGTACACGGAATCGCTGCTGGAGACGGAGCCGGACCTGAGCCCGCGCACGCGCGAGAACCTGGAAGTGATCAAGCGCGCCATCGACGACGTGGCGGCCACGGTGGCGCGCATGCGCGAGTTCTACCGCCAGCGCGAACCGCAACTGAGCTTGACGCCGGTGGACGCCAACCTGCTGCTGCAGCAGGTGATGGACCTGACCCGCGCGCGCTGGAGCGACATGCCGCTGCAACGGGGCATCGTGATCCGCATGGTGACGGAGCTGGCGCCGGACCTGCCGCCCATCCACGGTATCGAGGGCGAGATTCGCGAAGCGCTCACCAACCTGATCTTCAACGCCGTCGACGCCATGCCCGACGGCGGCACGCTCACGCTGCGCACGCGGCTGCGCCGCAGCCAGCCCGACGGCGTGCACGCCACGCCGCCGCAGCAGGTGCTGATCGAAATCACCGACACCGGCGTCGGCATGGACGAAGCCACGCGGCGGCGCTGCCTGGAACCGTTCTTCACCACCAAGGGCGAACGGGGCACGGGGCTGGGGCTGGCCATGGTGTACGGCATGACGGAACGGCACGGCGCCAGCATCGAGGTGGACACCCGGCCCAACGTGGGCACCACCATGCGGCTGCGCTTCCCGGTGCAGGTCAACGCCAGCGAAGCGGTGCCGGTGCAGCAAGGCACGCCACCGTCGGCGCGCCGCATCCTGGTGGTAGACGACGACCCGATGGTGCTCAAGTCGCTGCGCGACATCCTGGAGATCGACGGCCACACGGTCACTTCGGCCGACGGCGGCCAGGCCGGCATCGACGCCTTCGCGGCCGCCGTGCACAGCGCCCAGCCGTTCGAACTGGTCATCTCCGATTTGGGCATGCCCTACATCGACGGGCGCAAGGTGTCGGCCGCCATCAAGGAATTGTCGCCCAGCACGCCCATCATCCTGCTCACGGGCTGGGGCCAGCGCCTGCTGACCGATGGCGACAACCCCAACCACACAGATTGTGTGCTGAGCAAGCCGCCCAAGCTGCGCGAACTGCGGGCCGCCCTCACCCAGCTGCTGGGCAGCGGCACGGCGCCCGAGGAAACGGAACTGGCCAGCGAAAAGTAAGCCCCCGCGGTTCTCAGGCCGTTTGCGCAGCCGCCAGCAGCGCGGGGAACTGGCCCTGGTCGACCAGCTTCTGCAATTCCTGGGCGCCGCCCACCAGCACGCCGCGCACGAACACCATGGGCATGGTGGGCCAGCCGGTCCACATCTTGAGCGCGTTGCGGCGCCGCCATTGCGACAGGTAGCTGCCGTATTCGAGGTAATGGTAAGGCTGGCCCAGTCCGTCGAGGATCTTGCGCGCCTTGCGCGGGAACGGGTTCTGGGCCATGCCCACCACCACCACGGCATGGGCCGCGATGGCGGCCTGCACCTCGCGCACCACGTCGGCGTGGCTGTCGCTGATGGTGGCGCGGATGGCGGGATGGATGTGGGCTTCGTCCAGGATGCTGCGGGTCATGGTCACTCCTTGGTGGTCGACTCGGTCTGTGGGATGAAAATGCTGCGCCCGCCGATAGTAGCCGCTTCCCGGCGCCAGCGCTACTACAAGTCGGCCAGCGGCGTGGTGGCGCTGGCCTCGTCGGCCGCCAGCGCCGCGATCAGCGTGCCCAGATCCTGCTGCAGGCGGGCCAGCGTGGCGACGTCGATGCCGGCCAGCGCATCGGGCAATACGCCGGAGAACGGCGCGGGTGCGCGGTCCAGCAGGTGCTGTCCGGTCTCGCTCAGGAACAGGCCGACGGCACGCCGGTCCTGCCCATTCTTCTCGGCCCGCGCCAGCCCCCGTTCCAGCAACAGCTTGACCAGGTTGCTGGCCGTGGACTGGTGCACATCCATCGCCCGTCCCAGTTCGCTCACGCCTATCCCCGGCCGCTGCTGGATCAGGCTCAGGGCCCACACTTGGGCGCCGCCGATGCCGGCCGTTTTTTCCACCTGGCGGAAATGGGTCTTGACGGCGTTGAATATGATGCGGAACTGGCGCAGCACGGCGGCAGGCAGTTCGCTGTCCAGCGCCGCGCTGGCCGTGGCGGCCGGCTGGGACGAGGAAGGGGTCGGATCGGACATGGCGCAATCATAGCGGAAATCCGGCGGCAGGGCCGGGACCGGGGCGGCGTGCTGCCGCGCTCAGTGCCCTACCCGCTCGGCCGCTGCGGCCGGCGGCGCGTAGCCAGCCATGCGTTGCAACTGCAATTTGGCCAGCGCCGCGTACAGTGGCGTGGACAGCACCCGCGACACGGTGCTGGCGACGACGGCGCAGGCCATCAGACTCAGCACCATGGCATGGCCGTCCACCATTTCCATGACGATGATGAAGGCCGTCAACGGCGCCTGGGTGGCGGCGGCCAGGAAGCCGACCATGCCCAGCGCGATCAGGGCTGGCAGGTAGGGATAATGCGTCAAGAGGCCCACGTCGTGGCCCAGCGCCGCGCCGATCGCCAGCGACGGCGCGAAGATCCCCGCCGGCACGCCCGACCACACGGTCAGCCAGGTGGCCACATATTTGAACAGCACGAAGGCAGCCGGCACGGCGCCGCCGTCGAGCATGGCGCGCGTGATCTCATTGCCGCTGCCGTAGGTGGCGCCGTGGCTCAGCATGCCCAGGCCCGCCACCAGCAGGCCGCAGCCGGCGGCGAACCCCACCGGATGCCGCGTGCGCCAGCGGCTGGGCGCGTCGGCGGCGTGGCCGCTCAGCGAGGCGAGCAACAAGCGCGCGAACAGGCCGCCGGCTACGCCGCTGGCCAGCGTGGCCAGCAACCCCGGCCACAACAGCGCAAGGCCGATCGGCCCCGGATGGATCACGCCAAAATGGGTCGCATTGCCGTTGATGGACACGGCGATCAGGCCGGCCAGCACGATGCCGGCCACGATCAGGCCGCTGTTACGTTGCTCGGGCTTGCGCGACAATTCCTCGATGGCGAACATGACGCCCGCCAGCGGCGTGTTGAAGGCCGCCGCGATGCCGGCCGCGCCGCCGGCCACCAGCAGCGCATGGGCATTCACGGCGGCACGCCGCGGCAGCAAACGGCGGGCGGCCAGCATGACCCCGGCGGCGATCTGCACCGACGGCCCCTCGCGTCCCAGCGACAGCCCCGCCAGCATGCCCGAAGCGGTCAATGCGATCTTGGCCGCGCTCAGCCGCAACGACACGTACAGCGGCCGCTGCGGTGAGCCGACGGCGGGGTCCAGCGTCGCCATCACCTGCGGGATGCCGGAACCGGCCGCGCCCGGCGCGAAACGCCGCGTCAGCCACACGATGACGGCCGTGGCCAGCGGCATCCACACCAGCGCCGCCCACCACGACCACGCGCCCACGCGCAGAAACAGCCGCAACGCGCTCTCGGCCAGCCAGGTGAAACCCACCACCGTCAGGCCGGCCGCCGCCGCCGCCCCCACCACCACGGCGCGTGTCCACCACAGGTCCAGGCTGACGAATTCGCGTTTGAAAGCGGCGTGGACGTCGTGCAGAGTGGACATGAACAGATGGTGGCAAGCGGAACAGGACCACCATTATAGAGATATATTTGTACAAATGCAGTTCTGTAACAACGCGACCCAGCCCTGCAAGAGGATGTCGGCGCAGGCCGGCAACGCCTTTGGGGGACTTGCCGGCCTGGGCCGACAAATCAGCCGCGCGCCAGTAAATCCAGCGTTGCCTGATCCGGCGCACCGCCGAAGTACTGTTGCAGGCACTGTGTGAAAATGCCCTCCCCGGGCGCCGCTTGCGCGAACAGGGTCAGGCAGGAATGGAGTTTCATGTCGTCCGGCGCGCCGAAGATGGCGTGCGGATCGTGGCCAGGCAAGCCGGCCAGCACGCCGCAGCACGCCCGCAGCCGTTCGCCCAGCACGGGGTCGGCCAGATAGGCGCGCGCCTCGTCCAGGCCGGACAGCGCATAATAGCGGGCCGTTTCGCTGCGTCCCAAGCCGTCCAGTTGCGGAAAAATGAACCACATCCAGTGGCTGCGCTTGCGCCCTTGCGCCAGCTCGCGCAGCACCGTGTCGTACACAGGCGACTGTGCCTTTTTGAACCGTTCCAGATCGTATGAGTGCACCGTCGGCAATTGCGCCATCACTATCTCCCTGCGGACATGGCGGGCTATCAATGCATCAATTTAAGCACCAAGGCCGAATTGAGCGCAAACTGCAGGATAGCCACGCTGACCACCCAACGCACCACATCAGCTTTCGCGTCCGCGACATAGGTCCGGCATTCCGCCGCCAGCGTGTCGATCTTGGCGTTGAGCTCGGCTGCGACCCGATCAATCTTGGCGTTGAGCTCGGCCGCGACCCGATCAATTTTTGCATTGAGCTCATCGATTTTCGCAATATGCTCGATGGCGGCCTGCGGCGTCACGCCTGCATCGACCAGGCGTTGAACATACTGATGACTGTCGAAGATAACAGCGTTCATGACATTCCCCTGTGCGTTTCGATTATCGCATAGTCACACAGGGACAAGCGCCCTCCATTGATGCCGGACAGCCGCCGCTACGCCATCTCCACCGTCAGCCGCCGGTCCTCGCGCAGCATGGCTTCGAACTCCGCCGCCGGCACGGCCTGGCTGAACAGGAAGCCTTGCAGCTGATGGCAGCCCAGCCCGCGCAGGAAGGCCATCTGCTCGGGCGTCTCCACGCCTTCGGCCACGATTTCCTGCCGTAACTGGCGCGCCATGGTGACGATGGCGCGCGCGATGGCGCAATCGTTTTCCTCGTCCGGCAACCCGATCACGAACGAGCGGTCAATCTTGAGTGTGCTGATAGGGAATTTCTTCAGGTAGGCCAGGCTGGAATAGCCGGTGCCGAAATCGTCGAGCGCCAGCGCCATGCCCATCGCCACCAGTTTGTTCATGATGGCGATCACATTCTCGGTGCCGCGCACCAGCAGGCTTTCCGTGATCTCCAGCATCAGTTGTTCGGGTAGCACACCACTGCGCTCCAGCAACTCGGCCAGCCGCTCGGGCAACTGGCTGTCGAACTGGCGCCCCGAAAGGTTGACGGCGATCGTCGGCGCCTGCACCCCGGCCTCGCGCCACGCGGTCAACTGCCGGCACGCCTCCTCCAGCACCCACTTGCCCAGTTCCAGGATCAGCCCGGTCTCCTCGGCCACCGGAATGAACACGCCGGGCGACACCATGCCGCGCGCCGGATGGCGCCAGCGCAGCAACGCTTCCGCGCCCATGATGCGCCCCGTGCGCAGGCTCACCTTGGGCTGGTAGTACAGCTGCAGTTCGCCATTGCCCAGCGCCTGCCGCAACTCGCTCTCCAGCCGCAGGTGCTCCTTGGCGCGCAAATTCATTTCCTCGCTGTAGAACAGGAAGCCCGATTCCACGCTCTGCCCGGCCTTGCTGGTGGCCACATCGGCACAGCGCAACAGGGCCGGCGTCTCCGTGCCATCCTCGGGATAGACGGTGATGCCGACATGCGCCCCCACCTGCAACCGGTGGCCGTCGATGACGATGGGCGCTTCGAGCGAGGCCATCAGCTTCTGCGCCACGATGGCCGCGTGCTCGCGCTTTTCGATGTGCAGCAGCGCCACGGCGAAACGATTGCCGTCGAGCTTGGCCAGCACGTCGGCCTCGCGCAGCGACAGCCGGAACAGCCGCCCTATCTCGCACAACAATTCATTGCCGATCTCGTGGCCCAGCGTGTCGCTGATGGCGCCGATGCGGCTGATCTCGACCACCAGCAGCGCGCCGTGTTCGCGGCTGCGGCGCGCCTCGGTCAAGGCCTGGCCCATCAGCTGGCTCAGCAGGCACAGGTTGGGCAGGCCGGTCAGCGCGTCGTAGTTGGCCATGCGCTGCATGCGCGCCTCGGCATCCTTGTGCACGCTGATGTCGGAGAACAGCGAGAACGTGTGGCTGATCTGGCCGTGCTGGTCGCGCACCACGCTGATGGTGACGGACTGCGGGAACAACTCGCCATTCTTGCGCCGGCCCATGATCTCGCCGCGCCACGGCCCCTGGCCCTGCATGGCGGCCCGCACCTTGACGCGGAACTCGGCGTCGTGGATACCCGAGCGCAGCAGATCCGGCGTCTGGCCGATGGCTTCGGCCGGCGTGTAGCCCGTGATGCGGGTGAAGGCATTGTTGATCGAGACGATGCGCTCGTTGGCGTCCGTGATCAGCACGCCCTGGTCGCTGTCCTCGATGATGCGCGCATGCAGGTGCACCTTGTCCGCCTCGGACAGCGGATCGTCGAGCAGGTTGAACATGACGAGCATGCCGACCACCTCGGCGCGGTCGTTCTGCAATTCCGCGTTGGCCAGCCGCAGCCATGCCACCTCGCCCGACTTCTTGCGGCGCCGCACGTCGGCATAGCCCTTGGCATGGCGGGGGAACAGTTCGGCGACGGTCTGGTCCTCATCGTCGGGCGCGTACAGGAACAGCACGTGCTGGCCCACGGCTTCCTGCGCCGTGTAGCCGAACACGTGGGCCGCGCCGCTGTTCCAGCCTTTCACGTAGCCGGCCAGGTCCAGTTCGAGCACGGCGTCCGGCTGCAGCTCGGCCGCATCCACCCCGTGGGTGGCCAGTTGTTCGAGCGCCGCCTCCAGGTTGGCCAGGGTGTCGGCCAGTGAGCTGGCCATTGCGGTGCCCGGCCCGCCGCCTTGCTGGGCGCGGGCTTGCCGGCTCAGCGCCAGGCAGCGCGCGATGGCCGCATCATGCATGGCCCATGTCCGCCGCGCTGGCCGCCACGCTCTGCATCCACAAGTGGGCATCGGCGACGATCTGGTTGAATTCGGCGCCGGACAGTTGCAGTTGCGCCAGTTGCGCGGCCACGGCCGCGAAGTCGCGCCGCTCGGCCCGTTCCAGCAACAGCAGCAAGTCGCCCATCGCCCCCTCGTGGCGCAGCAGCGCCTGCTGCACGGCGTCGGCGATCGTCAGCGGTTGCAGCACTTCGGCCAGCGGCAGGCCGAACAGCACGCCGAGCAGCGAGAACATGCCGGCCATGAAGGCCTGCTCCTGGCGCGCCTTGTCCATGCCGGTCGCCTGCGCCAGCAATTCCATGGCCCGCGCGCGCACGGCCACGCGGCCCAGCAACATGGGTGAACGCAGATCGCCATCGCGGGTGCAGAACAGCATCAGGTTGAGCCAGCGCCGCAACTGGGCCCGGCCCAGGATCAGGATGGCCTGGGAAAAACTGGTCACGCGCCGGCCCGAACCGACGCCCAGCGAATTGACCAGCCGCAGCAACTGGTAGGACAAGGTGGGATCGCGCCGCAGCACCGATTCGATTTCATGGGTGTCGGCGTCGGCCGACACCAGTTGCACCAGTTGCAGCGCCAGCGCGCGCGACATTGCTTGCTGGCCCACCGGCTGCGGCGGCGGTTCGAGGAACCAGTCGCCCTCCACGCACTGCACGGACGGCGCCAGCGCGAACGGGAACGCGGCGTCGGCCCGCAGCAGTTGCTCGGCCGCCAGCGGCTGCCAGCCCTGGGCTCGCAACGCGTCGGCCAGTTCCGCCGCCAGATCGGCGCGGAAGTAACAGGCACCATGGGCCGCCAGTTCGCCCAGCGCCTCGTGCGGCAGGTCGGACGGCGCCACGGCGGGCGCGGCGTCGAACAGCAAACCGGCCGGACTGCCATTGCGGTCGGCCAGCAATTGCATGAACAAGGGTGGTGCGGCGGACGACACAGTCATAAATTGTTCCAGAGTAATGCCAACATGATCACACCATCATCCCGAAATTATTGGTTCGGGTCAACTCCGGGGCGGGCCGGCCGGCGATTCAGCCGCTTGCTGCGGCCCCATCTGTGGCAAACCTGCCATGGCCGGGCAGATGGCGCACCAGCCGCTCGAACACGCCGGGCTGGGTCATGCGCTCGCGCCACCAGCGCAGGGCGGCGCCCGTCTCGCCCGTGCGCCAGGCCAGGTAGAAGGTTTCGTCCGGCTTGGGCTCCTCGACCTGCTTTTCCACCAGCAGGCCGGCCGCGATGGCGGCGCGCGCGCACGGTTCGGGGAGGAAGCCGAAGCCCAGGCCGGCCAGTTGATAGTCGAGCTTGGCCTGCATGGTGGGCACGGTCAGCGTATCCTGCCCCAGCGCCAGCCCCACCGTGCGCGGCGCCAGCCGGCGCGCGGAATCGGCCACGCTCACGGCGCGGTAGGGCTGCAGCGCGGCCCGGTCCAGCGGCCCGGGCAGCGCGGCCAGCGGATGGCCGGGCGCCACCGCGAACACGAACGACAGCTGGCCCATCGGCTCGGCCACGTAGCCGCCGCCGGACGGCCCCTCGCCCGCCGCCCCCACCAGCACATCCACGCGGCGGTCGAGCAGCGCCTCCCAGGCGCCCGACAGCGCTTCCTGCACCATGCGCAGCCGGGTCTGGCCGGTGACGGCGTAGAACGCGGCCACGTCCGGCAGGAACACGGCCGGCGCGAACATGGCATCGCTGCCCACGACCAGTTCCGTCTCCCAGCCCGAGGCCACGCGACGCACGCGCTGCTCCAGATCGTGCGCCGCGTACAGCAGGTAGCGCCCTTCCTTGAGCAACTCCTGGCCAGCCGCCGTCAACAGCACGCGCGGGCCGTGGCGCACGAAGATCTGCACGCCCAGCTCATCCTCCAGCTTGCCGACCGTGTAGGAAATGGTGGACGGCACCTTGTGCAATTCCTTGCCGGCGGCCGAGAACGAGCCGCGCCGGTCGATGGCATCCACGATTTGCAAGGCTTCCAGGCTGAGTCTGAGCATTCGAAATTTTCGATCATAGGACGGAATTTTTTCCGTTTTTCATTCCCGACGTGCGCAGATATACTGCTTTGCATCGGCAATGAAGACGAAACCATATTCGAAATTATTGCATAACCCAAACAGGAAAAGGAGTCCACCATGCTGGAAGTACGCAAAAGCGCAGAACGCGGCGATGCCCGTCACGGCTGGCTGCAATCGCAACACAGCTTCTCGTTCGCCGAATACTACGATCCGCAGCACATGGGCTTCGGCCCGCTGCGCGTGATCAACGAGGACCGCGTGGCGCCGGGCCAGGGCTTCGGCACCCACGGCCACCGCGACATGGAGATCGTGTCCTATGTGCTGGACGGCGCACTGGAGCACAAGGACAGCATGGGCACCGGCTCCGTGCTGCATTATGGCGACGTGCAACGGATGAGCGCGGGCAGCGGCGTGCGGCACAGCGAGTTCAACCACTCGCCCACGGAAGGCGTGCATTTCCTGCAAATCTGGATCATGCCCAACGTGACCGGCATCGCCCCCAGCTACGAGGAAAAGCACTTCGCGCCCGACAGCAAACAGGGCAAGCTGCGCCTGATCGCCTCCAGCGACGGCCGCGACGGTTCGGTGCTGATCCACCAGGATGCGGCGCTGTACGCCACCATCCTGGGCGCCGGCGACCGGGTCAGCCATACGCTGGCGCCCCAGCGGCTCGGCTATGTGCACGTGATCCGGGGCAAAGTCACCGTCAACGGCGTGGCGCTGGCCGGCGGCGACGCGCTCAAGCTCAGCGATGAGCCGCAGGTGACGCTGGAACAGGCCGACGATGCGGAGATTCTGTTGTTCGATCTGCCATATTGAGCGCGCCGGCACCAAGTCGAGAATGTCCTCAAAATAATTTTTCGCCGAGATTTGGTATGATGTCAGGGCGCGCCGGGTGTGGGTATCAGCCCGGCGCGCCCTTTTTTCTATTTTTGCCATTTTTTGAAGAGCACAGCCATGTCGCAGAGCGCAGAAACACCCGTCAACGTTGAATTGGATTACACCACTTCCTGCGCGCTGCCGACCCCATGGGCCCAATTCACGTTGCATGCCTTCGTCGAGCATGCGACGGGCAAGGAACACCTGGCCATGACGCTGGGCGACATCGGCAACGGCGAACCGGTGCTGGCGCGCGTGCACTCGGAGTGCCTGACGGGCGACGTGCTGTTCTCGCAGCGCTGCGACTGCGGCGCCCAGCTCGAAGGCGCGCTCAAGAAGATCGCCGCCGAAGGCCGGGGCGTGCTGCTCTACCTGCGCCAGGAAGGCCGTGGCATCGGTCTGATCAACAAGATCCGCGCCTACCGCCTGCAGGAAGGCGGCGCCGACACGGTGCAGGCCAACGAGCAGCTCGGCTTCAAGGCCGACGCCCGCAACTACGCGCTGGTCAAACCCATGCTCGACAAGTTCGGCGTCACCAAGCTGCGCCTGATGACCAACAACCCGCGCAAGATCGACGCCCTGGGCAAGCTCGGCATCGAAGTGGTGGAACGGGTGCCGCTGCTGGTCAACCGCAACGCCTTCAACCAGCACTACCTGAACACCAAGGCGGCCAAGCTGGGCCACATGATGACGCCGACCACGCCGCCCGCGGCCGAGGACGGCGAGCTCTGACCCGCCCACGCCCCGCCGCTCCGGCGCCCGCCCCAAGTCATAGGCCCGCATGAAATTTCCCCACATCGCCCTGCTCTCCACCTTGACTTGGGCGAGCGCCGCCGCGCTGGCCGCCTCGGACACCGGCGTCGGCCTGGCCCAGGCGGCCGCCCCGCTCACCGCGCCGGCCGCCACCCGCAACGCCGCCAAGCCCGACGGCGCGGCCCTGCCGCCACCGTCGAGCGCGGCCCAGAAACTGTACGCCTCGGCCAAGAACGACATCCTGCAAGTGCGCTCGCTGCTGCGCAGCGGCCATACCCAATCGTCGGTCGGCTCCGGCTTCCTGATCGGCACCGGCAACCTGGTGGTCACCAACTACCACGTGGTATCGCAATTCGCGCTCGATCCCGCCACCTACGTGGGCGAATGGGTGGACACCAGCGGCCAGCGCGGCAATGTCGAACTGCTGGCCGTGGACGTGCTGCACGACCTGGCCGTACTGCGCGTGAACCGCAACGGCACCGGCTTCTTCAAGCTGCCCGACCATCTGGCCACGCTGAGCCAGGGCCAGTACCTGTACTCGCTGGGCAATCCGCTCGACCTGGGCTTCGCCATTTCCGAAGGCGCCTACAACGGCGTGATCGCGCGCAGCTTCTACGACCAGCTCATGTTCACCGGCCCCATCAACGCCGGCATGAGCGGCGGTCCCAGCGTGACGGGCGACGGCGCCGTGGCTGGCGTCAACGTGTCCAAGCGCCTCGATGGCGAGCTGGTCAGCTTCCTGGTGCCGGCCCGCTACGCGCAGGAACTGCTGCGGCAAGTGGCGCAGCAAAAACAGGCGCCCAAGGATTTCACCGCCATCGTAGCGGCGCAACTGCTGGCCCACCAGCGCGCCATGGTCGACAGCCTGCTGGCCACGCCGCTGGCCTTGAAGAACATGGGCCCCTACCGCGTGCCCGTGCGCGAGTCGGAGCAGATGCGCTGCTGGGGCCGTTCCACCGTCAAGGCCGACAAGCCGTTCACCGTGGACAACGCCAACTGCGCCATGGAATCGGCCATCTTCGTCAGCGGCTCGCTGCAGACGGGCCAGATCAGCATCCGCCACCAATACCTGCGCAGCACCGGCCTGGGCGCGCTGCGCTTCTCGCAACTGGCCAGCGACTCATTCAAGAATGAGCACTTCGGCTCCACGCGCGACAGCCGCCTGAGCGGCCCCAGTTGCACGGAACAATTCGTCAAGAACGGCACGCTGCCCATGCGGGCCGTGCTGTGCGTGCGCTCCTACCGCAAGTTCGACGGGCTGTACGACTTCGCGCTGCTGACCTCCAGCACCGACCAGCCGCTGATGAATCTGCAAAGCCGGCTCGACGCGCGCGGCGTCTCCTACGACAACGGCCTGCGCGTCACGCGCGCCTTCCTCGAAGCACTGGGCAACGGAGGTCGGCCATGAAGGCGCCCTACTACATCGAACTGCTCGGCCGTGGCGGCGACGTGCTGCAACGCCAGCGCTTCGACACCCTGCCGATCCGCCTGGGCCGCGCCTACGACAACGACCTGATCCTCGACGACGCCCACACGGGCGCCCACCACGCCGTGATCGAAGCGGACGAGCATGGCGCGCCCGTGCTGCGCGACCTGGGCAGCCGCAACGGCAGCATCCGCGATGGCAAGCGCGTGGCCAGCGTCGCCCTCGACGGCAACGCCGTGGTGCGGCTGGGCCACACGCGCGTGCGCCTGCGCGGGGCCGACTTCGCCGTCGCGCCCGAACTGGCCGATACGACCATGCACGGCTGGGAAGGCGCGGCGCCCGCGCTGGTGGGCTTGCTGCTGATCGGCCTGTTCGCGGGCCTGGAAAACTGGCTGGCCGATATCGACGCGCTGCAACCGATCCGTTACCTGCTGGTGGTGGTGTCCGGCCTGGGCGTGGGACTGGCGTGGAGCGGCGGCTGGGCGCTGGCCAACCGCCTGTTCGGCACCCACGCGCGGCTGGGCCGCCACCTGTTCATCCTGGGCGCCGGCCTGTTCGCCGTGGGCGCCTGGCGGGTGCTGAGCGACGTGCTGGCGTTCGCCTTCTCGGCCGAATGGCTGACGCGCTACGGCAACGTGGCCACCATCGCGCTGGTGTGCGGCATGCTGTTCTTCCACCTGTGGACCATCAAGCCGCACTACCCGCGCCGCTTCGCCGTCAGCTGCGCCATCCTGTTGCTGGCCGGCGCCGGCCTGAACCTGATGACCAACGTGCAAAGCACGGGCCGCGCGGCTGATGAACTCTATATGTCGGTGCTGCTGCCGCCCGCGCTGCGCCAGAGCCCCGACCACAGCGTGGCCGACTTCATGGCCGGCGCCACCAGACTCAAAGCCGAGGCCGACGCCGCCCGCACCCGCGCCAGCAAGGACAACGACGAAGGCGACGACGAGGACGAGGAAGGCGACGCCGGCGGCGAATAAACCCGCCGTCGCGCATCCGTGGCCTGGCTCACGACCAGGCCGGGCCTTTCAGCTCGATGGTATTGCCTTCCGGGTCGTTCAGGTAGATGGACGGCCCCTCGCCCTCGGCGCCATAACGCGATTCGACCGGGCCAGCTTCCACGCCTGCCGCCGCCAGCACGCCACGGATCGCCGCCTCGTCGAACGGCTCCACGCGGAAACAGATGTGATCGACATTGCGCCCTTCCGCGCCGGGCGCGGCGCCGCCCATGCGACCGAGCTTGCCGTCCACCGGCACCAGGTCGAGCAGGCAGCGGCCAGCGCGCAACTGGATCAGGCCGATCTCTTCCTGCCGGCGCTCGACCTTGCAGCGCAGGACGTTGCAGTAGAACTGCTCCATCACGGCCGCATCCACGACGCGCAACACGATGTGATCGATTTCACGTATGTGTATCATTTGCCCTCCCAGGGTTTGATCACGCTTGCAAGAAGGGAATGATAGTACAAGTCATAAATGCCAGTAGCCTCGGCCCGGTGTTCGGCATCGACGTGGCCGAGCTCAACGCTGTGGCGAACAATCACCGCTTCCCGCCGCCTTCATGTTCTGCGCGCTAAACGCGAAAAGCGGTAGGTGGTCGCAAATTGCGACCACCTCGCCAAGCTAAAGTTCCCCCCGTCAAGGTTAGCATCTAGATCCGGCCACGCTTGAATTCAGCCAGGAAGCGCTTGGCCTCGGCGGCCGACAGCACCTGCTCCGCGTCGCCATGCCATGCGTACAGGTAAGGCGTGCCGCCCAGCCGGTCGGTCAGCTTGGCCGACAGCAGGAAGCGGGTGCCGAGTGGATGGATGCTGGTGTCGCACAGGCGCCGCGAGCATTGCACCAGCAGCTCCGGCGAGAAGGCCTGCCCCGGCACCGGGCGGATCTGCACCCGCCCGTCGCGCAGCACGGATTCGACGGCCACCGGCCGGTATGCATAAATATCGCGTGCCATGGCGGCCCCTCCTGGTTACGTTCAGGGCGCCATGGTAGCAGAACGGACGCGACCGGCAAGGGGCCGGCCGCGCAGCGGGAAACGACCGCTTACTTGCTGTAGTAGCCGACGCCCAGCAACACGTTGTCCACGCGCTGGATCAGCGAGTGCTTCTGCTCCACCGCGTTGGTGGCCGGATTGCGCCACACGAAGTCCACCGTGCCCGAACCCTTGCTCTTGGCCAGCTTGATCATCTCTTCGACCATGGGCTTGCCAGCCGCATCGCGCAGGCCGCGCACGTCCATGCCCGACAGTTGCGGCGAGTCGCCCGAGGCGCGGTAGCGGCCATCGTCGATGCCGATTGCGAACACGTACAGGTCGTTATGCAGGAAGCCGCCCTGCTGGCTGTTGAAGGCCGTGAAGGCTGCCTTGTCGCCGGATTTCTTCAGGTAGGCGACGGCCTTGTCGAGCAATTCCTGCGCTTCCTCCACCGAGCCGCGCGGCGTGTAATAGCCCACGCACAGGATGTACTTGTCCACCTTGCGGTATTGGCTGACCTTGTTTTCGATGTGGTTGCTGACCCGGTTCAGCCAGCGGTATTCGATGGAACCCGTATCGTTGACGCGGGCTTGTTCCAGCAGGTCGCGGATCAGGGGCTTGCCGGCCGCATCGCGCAGGTCGATCTCGTTCTTGCCCACCAGGCCCACTTGCGAGCCGCCATTGGCCACCATGAAGCCGTCCATGTCGACGGCATACACGTAGTACGGCCCGTGCACGAACGGGCCGGCCGGTTCATTGAATTTCGCGAAGGCCTTTTCCGGGCCGTTCTTTTGCAGATACTCGACCGCGCTGTCGAGCAGTTCCGTGGCACGCTTGGCTTGCGCGCGCTCGATACTGCCGTAGTGACTGGTCGCCGGAGCATCGCCCGCGTGCGCGGCAGGCATGGCAAGCAATGCCGACGCGGCGGCGAGAGTTAATGCGCTGATGTAATGTCGTTTCATAGTGCGTTCCAGTTCAGATAGTGACAGCCAACATGCCCATGACGCGCAGCGTGTGGCACCAGCATGAACAACGACAACGTTTGCCGCAACGACGACCGGCGGCGCGTGCCGAAGACCATACAGTCATCAGGGGAAGCAAGTAGCAGGCCATTTACGCTGCCTGAGTGACGTAAAATTGACGGGACAGGGGTTGGGCGCAGGCGGCGCTGGCACGCACGCGGCATTGCGGCTGGATTGCGGATGGATAGCGGCTGAATCGTGGCGGATGTGGCGCCATGCGGACGCCAGTAAAGCGTGTCGTGCCTGACAGAACGCAGGCACGACCGTACCATTCTGCAACAACGGTGTGGTGGATTGGAGCAGCGGAAAGCGCCCCTCGCCCCCTCCCTGGCTCGCTAAAAGTCCGGCCAGACGCTCAGTGTTTGCGGCGTTTGACCATACCGATCACGGCAACGCCAGCCAGCAGCATGCCCCAGGTCTCAGGTTCGGGCACCGGCGCCAACGCCGTGTAAATCGTCAGTGACGGCGCGCTGACATCCATCTTGGCGTACGAGCTTAGCTTGTTGGTGCCGAACATGTCGTCCCAGCTCGCGTAAGCCGCAGACGCGTTGGCGAAAGTGCCGAATTGGAGGTGGGTAGCGTGGCTGATCGACAGGCCGTGCACGCCATATTCAAACGGCGTGGCGGTAGTGACATTGTTCATTCTCCCGGAGGTGAGACCACCCTGCGCATCCGGCAGGTAGATGACGGCCTCGTTGCTCGCCTGGCCCGGCACCCAGGTACCATTGGCCTCAGGGGGTTTTTCCGGGGTCTTCAAGACGCCCGACACCGATGCCGAGATCGAATACCCCGTGATGACATAACCGGTGGCAGGTGTCAGCGTCATGGAGAGCATGTATTCGCTCACGGTAGGCAAGCTGCCACCGGCGACCAGATCATGGTGGATGGTTTGCCAGGGGGCCGTGGTGACGGTGACGACGCCGTTTCCGACGCCCAGCACATCCAACATCTGTGAGTCCGCATTATCGACGATGGAACTCAGGTCGAGCGTCCGGGTGTGCACATCAGGGATCGCGGCCTGGGCGAACAGCGGAGTCGCTAGGGCAAGCGCGGCAAGAATGGTTCGCATACTGATTTCTCCAGAGATAGGACGGATAGTCCTGGTTGTAATTCCGAGAAATGTTAGTATATAGACATTCTTTCAAATTGCACAAGACGATTCTTGTGCGCAGACGGCGTTACGCGCGGATCAGCAAGGCCACCGCTTCCGCCGCGATGCCTTCCTCGCGCCCCAGGTAGCCGAGTTTCTCGTTGGTCTTGGCCTTGATGTTGACCTGGCCCACGGCCACGCCCAGATCCTCGGCCACGTGGGCGCACATGGCGGCGATGTGGGGCGCCATCTTCGGTTGCTGGGCGATGATGGTGGCGTCGATGTTGCCGATCACGTAGCCGGTGGCCACCACGCGCTTGCACGCTTCGCGCAGCAGCGTGCGCGAGTCGGCGCCCTTGAATTGCGGATCGGTATCCGGGAAATGCTTGCCGATATCGCCCAGCGCGGCGGCGCCCAGGATGGCGTCCGTGATCGCGTGCAACAGCACATCGGCATCGGAATGGCCGAGCAGGCCCACGTGGTGCGGAATCGTGACACCGCCGATGATGAGCTTGCGGCCTTCCACCAGCTTGTGGCAGTCATAGCCCTGGCCGATGCGGAACGGGAGTGCGGGAGTGGGATTCATGGCGGTGCTCAATTCGAAGTGGGTTGGGCCAAATACATTTCAGCGATGCGGACGTCGGCCGGCAGCGTGACTTTCAGGTTGCGCGGATCGCCGGGCACCAGCCGGGGCGACAGACCCAGCGCCTCCACGGCGCTGGCGTCGTCCGTGATGGCGCTGGCGTCGGTGGCCGCGTCCAGCGCGCGGCGCAGCAGCGCGTAGGGGAACATCTGCGGCGTTTGCGCCAGCCACAGGCCGTCGCGCGGGACAGTGGCGACCTGACCGCCGGCCGCGCGCTTGACCGTGTCGACCACGGGCAGCGCCAGCAGGCCGCCGGCCGGGTCGCCGGCCACGCCATCGATCAGGCGGGCGATCAGTGCCGGCGTCAGCCCCGGACGGGCGGCGTCATGCACGAGGATGCTGTCGCCATCGCGCACCTGCGCGCGCAGCGCGTGCAAGGCGTTCTGCACGGTTTCCATGCGGGTGGCGCCGCCGCAGCGCAGCACCGTCACGCCATCCAGGCCGGGCGGCACCACGGCATCGATCTGGCCGTCGGCCGGGCTGACCACGATGTAGGTGTGGGCAATGCGGTCGCTGGCCAGGAAGGCTTCCAGCGCATGGCGCAGCATGGGCTTGCCGCCCACGGTCAGGTATTGCTTGGGGCCGTCGGCCGCCATGCGGGCGCCCACGCCCGCCGCAGGAATCAGGGCGTAGTGGCGCGGCGCGCCAGCGGTGTTGTCAGTCATCAGTGCTTGCTATGGTTCAGAAGGAGTGGCCGCCACTGAGCACGTTGCGGATCTCGCCGCCGCAGGCCTGGCTCAGGCGCGCATATTCTTCGGGCGCGTCGATGCGGGCCTGTTCGGCGTCCACCTTGTGCATTTCTTCCTTGATGTAGACCATCCAGCCGTTATCGACCTCATGCGACAAAGCCGACATGGCCGTGCCCGACGGCGCGTACAGCGGCTTGTCCTGGAAGCGCTTGGCCAGCGCCGCGCGCACCGTCTTTTCCACCTTGGGCAAATGCTGCATGTAGGCGTTCATGTGGCGCAGCTCGTGGTTGAGGATTTCCTTGTAGGCGCAGGAGCCGACCGGGAATTCACGGGCCACGTAGATCACCACGGGCACATAGTACAGCTTGACCTCGATCTTCGGCGCGATGCACTCGTAGCCGCTGTCCGGGTCCTGCAGCAGCGTGCCCGTGTAACCCATCTTGACGCGCGAATCGGTCTGGGTCAGCCCGGCCACCTTGACGGCGCCGGCCGCCAGCCCGTGCATGGTAGTAAGGGCGTTGTAGGACAGGTGGGTGTCCACGGTGTAGCCGCTTTGCTGGGCCGTGAGCACGGTGACAGTTTTGCTGAGCGAATCTTCACAACGGATCTGGAACGGCGTGCGTTCCGCGTGCGCGGCCGTCGCGGCCAGCAGGCAGGCCAGCGCGAGCAGCGAACGGCATAGAAACCGGAATGGCCGCAGCGACAGCATGGCTCAGTCCAGCTTCCAGGCGCCGGCGCGCAGTTTGTCGAGCCAGAACACGCCGATGACGGTCTTGACGTCGGTGATCTTGCCGCTGCGGACCCAGTCCAGCAGCTCGTCGATGGTGGCGGTGAAGGTTTCCAGGAATTCGCCGTCGTCCAGCTTGGCCGTGCCCGCTTTCAGGCCGCGCGCCAGGTAGAGGTCGAGGTGCTCGTCCGAGTAGGCGATGGCGTTGTGGATCACGCTGACAAATTGCCAATCCGTGGCCGTGTAGCCGGTTTCCTCCTCCAGCTCGCGCTTGGCGCAAGCGAGCGGGTCCTCGTCCGGGTCGATCTTACCAGCGGGAAATTCGATGAAAACTTGATTGAGCGGATAACGGAATTGCCGTTCCATCAACACGGTGCCATCGTCGAGCAACGGCAGGATGACGACCGCGCCCGGATGACGGATGTACTCGCGCGACGTGTGCTGGCCGTCCGGCAGTGCCACCTTGTCCTTCTGGACCTTGAGGAACTTGCCTTCGTAAGCCATTTCACCGTCGACGCGGACTTCTTTCAGATGCTTATCCATGCGCACTCCATGTTGCCCTAGGGCTAGTATATCAGGTGTGGTGTTTGCGCAGGTAGCGTACTACAAATCCAGGAAAGGCGAGCACGATAAAGAGACAGGCCGTGATCGCGTAGAACTCCCACGTCTGGGGGAAAGGGGTGCCGATGCGGGCTTCCAGGGCAAAACCGGCCGCCCCCACGGCGAAATACAGCACCACCATCTCCACCAGCCGCAGCCAGAACGGCTTGCGCCGCACTGTCCGCGGGTCGCCCGGATGCCGCTTGAGCGGCACCACGGCGAACACCTTGTCATTGAAGAAAGGCAGGTTGGCGGCCAGGATAGTCAGGGCTATCACCAGCCAGCTGGCGGAAGACACTTCCATCAGGTGTTGAGCGTCTTGGTCATGGCGCTCAGGCACGAGGCCAGCAGCGGGCCGGGCAGCATGCCCACCACCACCAGCGCCAGGCCGTTCAGGCTCAGCACCAGGTTCATGTCGCCGGGGATGGACAGCGGGGTGCTGTCGGTCGGCTCATCGAACCACATCATCTTCACGACGCGCAGGTAGTAGAACGCGCCGATCAGCGAGAACATGACGGCCAGCACGGTCAGCCAGATCTGGCCGGTACCGAGCACGGCGGCCAGCACCGAGAACTTGGCGGCGAAGCCCAGCATCGGCGGCACACCGGCCAGCGAGAACATCATGATCGACATCAGCACGGCATACCAGCCGTTGCGCTTGCTCAGACCCTTGAAGTCGGCCAGTTCGTCCGCTTCGAAGCCGGCGCGGGCCAGCACCATGATCATGCCGAAGCTGCCGGCCGTGGTCATCACGTAGGTGATGGCGTAGAACATGGCGGCGCTGTAGGCGGCCGGGGCGCCGGTGCGGTTGGTGCCGACCACGCCAGCCAGCAGGCCCAGCAGCACGAAGCCCATCTGGGCGATGGTCGAGTACGCCAGCATGCGCTTGATGTTGCTCTGGGCGATAGCGGTCAGGTTACCGATGGCCAGCGACAGCACGGCCAGCACCAGCAGCATCTGCTGCCAGTCCACGGCCATCGGCAGCAGGCCTTCCACCAGCAGGCGGATGCAGACGGCGAAGGTGGCCAGCTTGGGCGCGCCGCCCAGCAGCAGGGTCACGGCGGTCGGCGAACCTTGATAAACGTCCGGCACCCACATGTGGAATGGCACGGCGCCCAGCTTGAAGGCCAGACCGGCCACCAGGAACACCAGGCCGAACACCAGGATGGTGGGCTTGATGGTGCCCGAGGCGGCGGCCAGCGCC
Organism: Rugamonas brunnea; assembly: GCF_014042345.1. Lineage (GTDB taxonomy): Bacteria > Pseudomonadota > Gammaproteobacteria > Burkholderiales > Burkholderiaceae_D > Rugamonas > Rugamonas brunnea. Next base: position 50,301 of record NZ_JACEZT010000007.1, on the reverse strand, counting down.
ACCTTGGACAGGTCCAGCGTGCCGGTGGCGCCGTAGATCATCGACATGCCGTACAGCAGGAAGCCCGAGGCCATGGCGCCCAGGATGAAGTACTTCATGGCCGCTTCGGTGGCCTGGGCGTTGTCGCGGCGCAGGGCCACCAGCGCGTACAGGGCCAGCGACATCAGTTCGATGCCGAGGTAGATGGACAGCAGGCTGTTACCGGAGATCATGACCATCTGGCCCAGCAGCGAGAACAGGGCCAGCACATAGAACTCGCCGCCCAGGTTGCCGCTCAGCATGCCACGGTCGGTGGCGTACTGGCGCGCATAGATCAGCGTCATGCCGACCGAGACGTAGGTGAACAGCTTGAGCAGGTTGGACATCGGGTCGGACACGAACATATTGTTGAACGTGTAGACCGTGGTGCCAGCCGCGTAGTCGACATAGCTGAAGTAGCCGCAAACGAGCAGCGTCAGCAGCGACAGTACGTACGTGATCGAACGCTTGCCCTCGGACAGGAACATATCGATCAGCAGGATCGCCGACGCGGCGACCAGCAGAAAGACTTCTGCGTAGAGCGGGATCATGTTGGTGGTATTCATGTAGGCGTTTCCGTTTTCTTCTTAAGGCAGCTTGCTGTGCGCTACGTGCGCGAGCAGGTCCGCGACCGAGGTTTGCATCGTGTCGGTGAACGGCGCGGGGTACAGGCCCATGGCCAGCACGGCCGCGGCCAGCAGGCCCAGCATTACGAACTCGCGGGCACCGATGTCGGTCAGCTCGGCCACGTGGTGGTTGGCCACCTTGCCGAAGATGACGCGCTTGGCCATCCACAGCGAGTAGGCGGCGCCGAAGATCAGCGCGGTGGCGGCGATCATGCCGATCCAGAAGTTGGCCTTGACGGCGCCCAGGATCACCATGAATTCACCCACGAAACCGGAGGTGGCGGGCAGACCGCAGTTGGCCATCGAGAAGAAGATGAACAGCGCGGCGAATTTCGGCATCTTGTTGACGACGCCACCGTAGTCGGCGATCTGGCGCGAGTGGGCGCGGTCGTACAGCACGCCGATGCACAGGAACATTGCGCCGGAGATGAAGCCGTGCGAGATCATCTGCACCAGGCCGCCCTGCACTGCCATGTCGTTAAACAGGAAGAAGCCCAGGGTGACGAAGCCCATGTGGGCGATCGACGAGTAAGCAACCAGCTTCTTCATGTCCTTCTGCACCAGGGCCACCAGGCCGATGTAGACCACGGCGATCAGCGACAGCGTGATGATGAAGTTGGCCATGTAGTGCGACGCGTCCGGGGTGATCGGCAGCGAGAAACGGACGAAACCGTAGGCGCCCAGCTTCAGCATGATGGCGGCCAGCACGGCGGAACCGCCGGTTGGCGCTTCCACGTGGACGTCGGGCAGCCAGGTGTGGACCGGGAACATCGGCACCTTGACGGCGAAGGCCATCAGGAAGGCGATGAAGATGAAGATCTGCTCACGCATCGTCAGCGGGGTGCGGTGCCAGGTCAGGATGTCGAACGAACCGCCGGACACGTTGTACAGGTAGATGATGGCGATCAGCGTCAGCAGCGAGCCGAAGAAGGTGTACAGGAAGAACTTGAACGACGCGTACACGCGGTTCTCGCCGCCCCAGATACCGATGATGATGTACATCGGGATCAGCGTGGCTTCGAAGAAGAAGTAGAACAGCAGGCCGTCCATGGCGCAGAACACGCCGATCATCAGGCCCGACAGGATCAGGAACGCGCCCATGTACTGGGCCACGCGCTTCTGGATCACTTGCCAGGCCGAGATCACGACGATCACGGTGATGAAGGCCGTCAGCGGCACGAACCACAGCGACAGGCCGTCGATGCCCAGCGAGTACAGGATGTTGAAGCGCTCGATCCACGGCGACTTCTCGACGAACTGCATGCCGTGGGCGGCGTTGTCGAAGTGGGAGATCAGCGGCAGGGTCAGCGCGAAGCTGACCAGCGAACCGATCAGCGAACCGACGCGCACCATGCCGGCGTTGCTGTCGCGGCCGAATGCCAGCACCAGCAAGCCGAAGGCGATCGGCACCCAGATCGCCAGGCTCAGGAACGGAGGTAATGTAGAAATTGACTGCATCATGGTTATCTTTATCTCTATGCGGTTCAGCTAATTAAGCGTGCCAAAACGGCAGGAAGTAGACCAGGAACCCCAGAATGCCGAGGATCATGATGAACGCGTAGTGGTAGATATAACCGGTCTGCGCCAGACGGGTCAGCGACGAGAACCACTCCACAACCTTGGCGCTGCCGTTCACGACGAGGCCGTCGATCAGCGTGCGGTCGCCCACGTTCCACAGGCCATTGCCCAGCAGGCGAGCGCCGCCGGCGAACACGGTCTCGTTGAACTTGTCCATGTAGTACTTGTTGTCCAGCAGCGTGTGGATGGCGCGGAACTTGTCGTAGAACCAGGCCGGCACGCGCGGGTTGATCATGTAGCAGTAGTAAGCCGAAGCCACACCAGCCAGGGCCAGCGCCAGCGGCAGCGAGGTGAACGCATGCATCGCCATGGCGACCGGACCGTGGAATTCCTCGCCCAGTTTTTCCATCGCGTGGTGGTTCTCGCCGACGAACACGACGCCGTTGAAGAACTTGCCGAACAGCATAGGACCGATGGTCAGGTAGCCGATGATGACCGATGGGATGGCCAGCATCACCAGCGGGAACCAGACCACGAATGGCGACTCGTGCGGCTTCTCGCCAGGGCCCAGGCCGTGGTGGCCGTGTGCGTCCTCTTCCTCTTCGTGGTGCGCGTCCGAATCGTGGGCGGCATGGTCGTCATGCGCGGCGGCAGCCGGCGCGTGGTGGTGGTCATGGCCGTGGGCCTTGCCGAAACGCTCTTCGCCGTGGAACACGAGGAAGTACATGCGGAACGAGTAGAACGCGGTCACGAACACGCCAGCCAGCACGGCGAAGTTGGCGAAGCCGGCGCCGGCGATGTGGGTTTCCGCCACGGCTTCGATGATCGAATCCTTGGAATAGAAACCGGAGAAGAACGGCGTGCCGATCAGGGCCAGCGAGCCGAGCAGCGAAGTGATCCAGGTGATCGGCATGTATTTACGCAGGCCGCCCATGTTGCGGATGTCCTGGTCGTGGTGCATGCCGATGATGACGGAACCGGCGCCCAGGAACAGCAGTGCCTTGAAGAAGGCGTGGGTCATCAGGTGGAACACGGCGATCGAGTAGGCCGAGGAACCGAGGGCCACGGTCATGTAGCCCAGCTGCGACAGGGTCGAGTAAGCGACCACGCGCTTGATGTCGTTCTGGATGATGCCCAGGAAGCCCATGAACAGGGCCGTGATCGAGCCGATCACCAACACGAACGACAGCGCCGTTTCCGACAGTTCGAACAGCGGCGACATGCGGGTCACCATGAAGATACCGGCCGTCACCATGGTGGCGGCGTGGATCAGTGCGGAGATCGGGGTCGGGCCTTCCATCGAGTCGGGCAGCCACACGTGCAGCGGGAACTGGGCCGATTTACCCATGGCGCCGATGAACAGGCAAATGCAGGCCACGGTCAGCAGCATCCAGTCCGTGCCCGGCAGGGTCAGGGCCGCCAGCGCTTCACGCTTGGCGAACACTTCCTGGTAGTTCATGGTGCCGGCGTAGGCCAGCAGCAGGCCGATGCCGAGGATGAAGCCGAAGTCGCCCACGCGGTTGACCAGGAAGGCCTTCATGTTGGCCACGATGGCCGTCGGACGGGTGTACCAGAAACCGATCAGCAGATACGAGACCAGACCCACCGCTTCCCAGCCGAAGAACAGCTGCAGGAAGTTGTTGGCCATCACCAGCATCAGCATCGAGAAGGTGAACAGCGAGATGTAGGCGAAGAAGCGGTTGTAGCCTTCATCTTCAGCCATGTAGCCGATCGTGTAGATGTGCACCATCAACGAGACAAACGTCACCACGCACATCATCATCGCCGACAGCGCGTCGATCTGGAAGCCCACTTCGAGCTTCAGGCCGGCCACCGTCATCCAGTTGTAGACGGTGCCGTTGTAACCGGCGCCGCCGATGACGTCTGACAGCGTCATCGCCGACAGAATGAATGCAATCAGCACGCCAAGAATCGTCGCGGTATGCGACGTCTTGCGGCCGACCATGTTCCCGAAGAATCGGGTTCCGAACAAGCCCGCGATCGCGGCGCCGGCCAGCGGCGCCAGGGGTACGGCAAGAAGGAGGTTAGGGTTTAGAGTTTGCCCCGCCATGATGAACCTTAATCGTTATTATTCGAGGTTGAAACTTAGCCTTTGAGGCTATCCAGGTCTTCCACATTGATGGTGTCCAGATTACGGAACATCACCACCAGGATCGCGAGGCCGATCGCCGATTCAGCGGCGGCCACGGTCAGGATGAAGAACACAAAGATTTGCCCGGCCGCGTCGCCCAGGTAATGCGAGAACGCGATGAAGTTCATGTTCACCGCCAGCAGCATCAGTTCGATGGCCATCAGCAGGATGATGATGTTCTTCCGGTTCAGGAAAATACCCACGATCGAGATCGCGAACAGAATCGCGCCAAGAACGAGGTAGTGAGCGAGCGATAAAGTCATGGTGCCTCCTTGTTTGCTGCACCGGCCTGTTCGCGGTTGGACACGGCTGCCACCTTGACGATGCGCAGACGGTCGTTACGCTTGACGCGCACTGCGTCAGCCGGGTCGAAGTACTTGGTGTCCTTGCGCTTGCGCAGCGTCAGGGCCACGGCGGCGACGATGGCCAGCAGCAGCACGGCGGCGGCGATCTCGAACGCGTAGATGTATTTGGTGTAGATCAGCAGGCCCAGTTCCTTGGTGCCGCCGATGTTGCCGGCGTTGGCCGGGCCCTGCGCCTCGAACGACAGGAAATTGCGCCACAGTACGGCGGCCATTTCCAGCACGATCACGACGCCGATGAAGCTGGCCAGCGGCAAGTAGCCCCAGAAGCCTTCGCGCATCTTGTCCATGTTGATGTCCAACATCATCACGACGAACAGGAACAGCACCATGACGGCGCCCACGTACACGAGCACCAGCACGATGGCGAGGAACTCGGCTTTCAGCAGCAGCCAGATGGCGGCGGCCGAGAAGAACGACAGCACCAGGAACAGTGCGGCGTGGACCGGATTGCGGGCCGTGATAACGCGGGTCGCGGCCAATATCATGATGGCCGAGAACACGTAGAACAAAGCAGTTTTAAATTCCATAACTAACCCAAGAGACGTACAGTTTATTGATCGGCAGATCACGCCCTGCCCTGCTCCACCGGAGCGGATTGGGCAGGACGGCGGCGATTAGCGGTAAGGAGCGTCGGCCGCGCGTGCCGCGGCGATCTGCTCTTCGTAACGATCGCCAACGGCCAGCAGCATCTCTTTCGTGTAGTACAGATCGCCGCGTTTTTCGCCGTGGTATTCCAGTACGTGCGTCTCGACGATCGAGTCGACCGGGCACGATTCTTCGCAGAAGCCGCAGAAGATGCACTTGGTCAGGTCGATGTCATAACGCGTGGTGCGGCGCGTACCGTCTTCGCGCTGCTCCGATTCGATCGAAATGGCCATCGCCGGGCACACCGCTTCGCACAGTTTGCAGGCGATGCAACGCTCTTCGCCGTTCGGATAACGGCGCAGCGCGTGCAGGCCGCGGAAGCGCGGCGACATCGGCGTCTTCTCTTCCGGGTACTGGATGGTGATCTTGCGCGAGAACATGTACTTGCCCGTCAGCGCCATCCCTTTGATCAGTTCGGTCAGCATGAAGCTGCCGAAGAAGTCCTTGATACGTTCCATTGTTCTCTTCCTTACTTCCAGATATTCCAGGATGTCTGCATCCAGCCTGCGACGAGGACCAGCCAAACCAGGGTCAACGGGATAAATACTTTCCAGCCCAGACGCATGATCTGGTCATAGCGGTAGCGCGGGAACGTGCCGCGTACCCAGATGAACAGGGAAACGATGCAGAACACCTTAGCGAACAACCAGAAGAAACCACCGAAACCGCCCCAGAATTCCAGGAACTTAAACGGTGCGGACCAGCCGCCCAGGAACATGATGGACGCCAGCGTGCCGATCAGGATCATGTTGGCGTACTCGGCCAGCATGAACATGGCGTAGGCCATACCCGAGTATTCAACCATGTGGCCGGCCACGATTTCCGATTCACCCTCGACCACGTCGAACGGGTGGCGGTTGGCTTCAGCCAGGCCCGAGGTCAGGTAGACCACGAACAGCGGCAGCAGCGGCAGCCAGTTCCACGACAGGAAGTTGACGCCCTGCTCGACGAAGTAGCCTTTTTGCTGGCCACCGACGATGTCGATGAAGTTCAGCGAACCGGACACCATCAGCACCACCACCAGCACGAAGCCCATCGGGATCTCGTAGGAGATCATCTGGGCCGAGGCGCGCATGGCGCCCATGAACGAGTACTTCGAGTTCGACGACCAGCCGGCGATGATGATGCCGTACACTTCCATCGAAGTGATCGCCATCAGCAGCAGCAGGCCGGCGTTGACGTTGGCCAGCACGGCTTCGGGACCGAACGGCACCACCGACCAGCATGCCAGTGCCGGCATGATGGTCATGATGGGGCCCAGCACGAACAGGCCGGGGTTGGCCTTGGTCGGCGTGATGATTTCCTTGAACAACAGCTTGAGCGCGTCGGCGATCGGCTGCAGCAGGCCGGCCGGACCAACGCGGTTCGGACCGACGCGGATCTGGATCCAGCCGATGAACTTACGCTCCCACAGGGTCAGGTAAGCAACCAGACCCATCAGAGGCATCAGCACGACGACGATCTTGATCATGGCCCACACCAGGGGCCAGATTGGCGCCAGCACGCTGGTGGCGCCGGCGTTGTTAATGGCGGTGACGAATTCAGGCAGAGCCATTATTTCCCCTCTCCTGCTTTTTCAACTGTGATGGAACCGAACATGCTGCCCAGGGCGGCGGTCGTCGGGTGAGCGGCGGCCACGCGCACGGCGTTGGCAGGCAGGCCGGCGTCGACGGCGGCCACCAGGATGGCGCTGCCGGAACCCTGGCTGACTTTGACCTTGTCGCCGGCCACCACGCCCAGCTGCTGGGCCAGTGCGCTGGACAGGTGCGCTTTCGGCGCGGCGGCGTCGGCCGTTTTTTGCAGCGACTCGGCGCGGCGCACGATGGCGTCGGCGAAGTAGATCGGCACGTCGGTCACGCGCTCAGGAGCATTACCGGCACCGAACGCGGCGGCGACTGGCGCGGCCTTGGCGGCGTTGTTCAGGCGGGCCGACACGTCGGTCACACCGGCGCCCAGCACTTCGTCGCGGACCGCTTCCGAGGTCTCGTAGTCGAAGCCGGACAGGCCCAGCACGTTGCCGAGCACGCGCAGCACTTTCCAGGCCGGACGGGTGTCGCCCAGCGGCTTGACGGTGCCGTTGAAGCTCTGTGCGCGGCCTTCGCAGTTGACGAAGGTGCCCGAGGTTTCGCTGAACGGCGACACCGGCAGCAGCACGTCGGCGTAGTCCATGCCGTGCTTGTAGGCCGACATCACGACCACCATGTCGGCGCGCTTGAGCGCGTCGGCGGCTTGCTGTGGGTTGACGGCGTCCAGTTGCGGCTCCACGTTGAGCAGCACGTAAGCCTGTTTCGGCGTGCTGAACACAGGGGCGGTGCCGCTGTTGGCGTTGGCGATGTAGGCGCCCACGGTGTTGGCCGCTTCGGTCAGCACGCCCAGCTTGGCGCCCGTCTGTTCAGCGATCCATTGCGCGGCAGCGTGCAGCGCGGCCGCTTGCGGATGTTGTACGGCGGCGTTACCGAGCAGCACAGCCTTGTTGTCACCGGACAGCAGGCTGGCGGCGATGGCGGCGGCCGTGTCAGACACGGTCACGGCCTCGAAGCCGGCTGGTGCAGCGATGTCCTTGGCCTTGGCCACGGCAGCGACAACTTGCGACAGCGCGGCCAGCCAGTCGGACGGCGCGGCGATCATCTTGTTGGCGATGGTGATCAGCTGGTCGTCGTCGGCGGCATGCAGGATGGACAGCTTGGCGCCGCCCTTCACTGCCGTGCGCAGGCGGGTGGCCAGCAGCGGGTGATCCTTGCGCAGGAACGAGCCGATCACGAAGGCGCGGTTCAGCTGCGCGAAATCGGCGATCGACATGCCCAGCCATGGCTTGACGTCGGCGGCCAGCGAGAAGTCGCTGTGGCGCAGGCGCGTGTCCACGCTGTCCGAGCCCATGGCGCGGGTCAGCTTTTGCAGCAGGTGCAGTTCTTCCAGCGTCGAGTGCGGCGTGGCCAGTGCGGCCAGCGCGTTGGCGCCGTGTTCATGCTTGATGTTCTTCAGGCCGTGCGCCACGTATTCGAGCGCCGTCTGCCAGTCCACTTCCTTCCATTCGCCGCCCTGCTTGAGCATGGGGGCGGTCAGGCGGTCGGCGGCGTCCAGGCCTTCGTACGAGAAGCGGTCCTTGTCGGAAATCCAGCACTCGTTGATGGCTTCGTTTTCCAGCGGCAGCACGCGCTTGACCTTGCCCTGCTTGACCTGAACGATCAGGTTGGCGCCCAGGCCGTCGTGCGGGCTGACCGATTTGCGGCGCGACAGTTCCCAGCTACGGGCGCTGTAACGGAACGGTTTCGACGTCAGCGCGCCGACCGGGCACAGGTCGATCATGTTGCCCGACATTTCGGAGGTGACGGTCTGGCCGACGAAGGCCGTGATTTCCGAGTGTTCGCCGCGGCCGATCATGCCCAGCTCCATCACGCCGGCCACTTCCTGGCCAAAGCGCACACAGCGGGTGCACTGGATGCAGCGCGACATTTCCTGCATGGAGACCAGCGGGCCGCCATCCTTGGGCGCCACCACGCGTTTCTCTTCCTCGTAGCGCGACTCGCCCTTGCCGTAACCGACGGCCAGGTCTTGCAGCTGGCATTCGCCGCCCTGATCGCAGATCGGGCAGTCCAGCGGGTGGTTAATCAGCAGGAATTCCATCACGGACCGCTGTGCCTGCACGGCCTTGTCGGACGCGGAGCGCACGATCATGCCGGCCGACACGGGCGTGGCGCAAGCGGGCAAAGGCTTGGGGGCCTTCTCCACTTCGACCAGGCACATGCGGCAGTTCGCTGCGATCGACAATTTCTTGTGATAGCAGAAGTGCGGAATGTAGGTTCCCAGTTTGTTGGCGGCGTCCATCACCATGCTACCAGCAGGGACTTCGACTTTTTTGCCGTCTATTTCGATTTCAACCATGGTGATCGTTACCTGACGCAGCTTAGATGTAAGCGGGCACTAAGCAATGCTTGTGCTCGACGTGATATTCAAATTCTTCGCGGAACTGTTTGACGAAAGCCCGCACCGGCATCGCCGCCGCATCGCCCAGCGCGCAGATGGTGCGGCCCTGGATGTTGTCGGCGATCGAGTTCAGCATATCCAGGTCCGACGCGCGGCCCTGGCCATGTTCGATACGATGCACCATGCGGTACATCCAGCCCGTGCCTTCGCGGCAAGGGGTGCATTGGCCGCACGACTCTTCAAAGTAGAAGTAGGACAGGCGTTCCAGCGCCTTGACCATGCAGCGCGTTTCATCCATCACGATCACGGCGCCCGAACCGAGCATGGAGCCGGCCTTGGCGATCGAATCGTAATCGAGGTCGGTGTCCATCATGATCTCGCCGCGGATCACCGGAGCGGACGAACCCCCGGGGATGACAGCCTTGATCTTCTTGCCACCGCGCATGCCGCCAGCCAGTTCCAGCAGCTTGGCGAACGGGGTGCCCAGCGGCACCTCGTAGTTGCCCGGCATGTTCACGTCGCCCGAGATCGAGAAGATCTTCGAGCCGCCGTTGTTCGGCTTGCCCATGCCCAGGTACTTCTCCGGGCCCATGTTCAGGATGAACGGGACGGCCGCGAAGGTTTCCGTGTTGTTGATGGTGGTCGGCTTGCCGTACAGGCCGAACGACGCGGGGAAAGGCGGCTTGAAGCGCGGCTGGCCCTTCTTGCCTTCCAGCGATTCGAGCAGCGCCGTTTCTTCGCCGCAGATATAGGCGCCGTAGCCGTGGTGCGCGTGCAGCTGGAAGCTGAACTCGCTGCCCATGATCTTGTCGCCCAGGAAGCCGGCGGCGCGCGCCTCTTCCAGCGCCTCTTCAAAGCGCAGGTATTCCTGGAAGATCTCGCCGTGGATGTAGTTGTAGCCCACGGTGATGCCCATGGCGTAGGCGCCGATGGCCATGCCTTCGATCAGCGCATGGGGGTTGTAGCGGATGATGTCGCGGTCCTTGAACGTACCTGGCTCGCCTTCGTCCGTGTTGCAGACCAGGTATTTCTGGCCCGGGAACTGGCGTGGCATGAAGCTCCACTTCAGGCCCGTGGGGAAGCCGGCGCCGCCGCGGCCGCGCAGCGAGGACGCTTTCAGGTCAGCGATGATCTGCTCGGGGGCGATCTTTTCTTGCAGGATGCGGCGCAGCGCGCTGTAGCCGCCGCGCTTGACGTAGTCTTCCAGATGCCAGTTCTGGCCATCCAGGCCGGCCAGGATGACCGGGTCGATGTGTCGGTTATGGAGTGACGTCATTTCTTGAGTTCCTCGACCAGGGCGTCGATCTTGTCGTTGGACATGAAGCTGCACATGCGGTGGTTGTTCACCAGCAGCACCGGCGCGTCGCCGCAGGCGCCCATGCACTCGCCTTCCATCAGCGTGAATTCGCCGTCGGCCGTCGTGTCGCGGTAGTCGATGCCCAGCTTTTCCTTCAGATGGTGGGCCGCGCGCTCACCGCCCGACAGGGCGCATGGCAGGTTGGTGCACACGGTGATCTTGTGCTTGCCGACCGGCTTGAGGTTGTACATATTGTAGAAAGTGGCCACTTCCTGCACGGCGATGGCCGGCATACGGATGTAGTCCGCCAGTTCCTGCATCACTTCGGGCGAGATCCAGCCCAGCTCAACCTGGGCGTGGGCCAGCGAGGCCATCACGGCCGACTGGCGCTGGTCTTCCGGGTACTTGGCCAGCTCGCGGTCGATTTTTTTGTAGCACTGCTCTGATAACAACATACTTTTGCCTTTCGGACTGTCTTTTCGCTTAGCGGTCGATTTCGCCGAAAACGATATCCTGGGTACCAATGATGGTCACGGCGTCGGCGATCATGTGGCCGCGCGCCATTTCGTCCAGCGATTGCAGGTGGGCATAGCCCGGTGCGCGGATCTTCATGCGGTACGGCTTGTTGGCGCCGTCCGACAGCAGGTAGATGCCGAACTCGCCCTTCGGGTGCTCGACGGCGCTGTACGCTTCGCCCGGCGGCACGTGGAAACCTTCCGTGAACAGCTTGAAATGGTGGATCAGCGACTCCATGTTGGTCTTCATGTCGACGCGCGATGGTGGCGCCACCTTGCGGTTGCTCGACATGACGGGACCCGGATTGTTGCGCAGCCATTCCACGCACTGCTTCATGATGCGGTTGGACTGGCGCATCTCTTCGATACGGACCAGGTAACGGTCGTAGCAGTCGCCGTTGGTGCCGACCGGCACGTCGAAGTCCATCAGGTCGTACACTTCGTACGGCTGGTGCTTGCGCAAGTCCCAGGCGATGCCCGAGCCGCGCAGCATGGCGCCGGTGAAGCCCATGGCCAGCGCATCTTCGGGCTTGACCACGCCGATGCCCACGGTACGCTGTTTCCAGATCCGGTTGTCGGTCAGCAGCGTCTCGTACTCGTCCACATAGGTCGGGAAGCGGCGCGTGAAGTCCTCGATGAAGTCGAGCAGCGAACCCTGGCGGTTCTCGTTCAGCGCGGCGATCTTCTTGTCGCTGCGGATGATCGACTTCTGGTGCTGCGGCATGGCGTCCGGCAGGTCGCGGTAGACGCCGCCCGGACGGTAGTAGGCCGCGTGCATGCGGGCGCCGGACACGGCTTCGTAGCAGTCCATCAGGTCTTCACGGTCGCGGAACGCGTACAGGAAGGGGCCCATGGCGCCCACGTCGAGCGCGTGCGCGCCCAGCCACAGCAGGTGGTTCAGCAGACGGGTGATCTCGTCGAACATGACGCGGATGTATTGCGCGCGCAGCGGCACTTCCACGCCCAGCAGCTTCTCGATCGCCATCACGTAGGCGTGCTCGTTGCACATCATCGACACGTAGTCGAGACGGTCCATGTAAGGCACGGACTGCAGGTAGGTCTTCTGCTCGGCCAGCTTCTCGGTGCCGCGGTGCAGCAGGCCGATGTGCGGGTCGGCGCGCTGGATCACTTCACCGTCCAGCTCCAGCACCAGGCGCAGCACGCCGTGCGCGGCCGGGTGTTGCGGACCAAAGTTCAGGGTGTAGTTTTTAATTTCGGCCATTATTTCGTCCCGTAATTTTCTTCGCGGATCACGCGCGGTACATTTTCACGCGGCTCGATCGTCACAGGCTGGTAGATCACACGCTTCTGTTCCGGGTCGTAACGCATCTCGACATAGCCCGACACCGGGAAGTCCTTGCGGAACGGATGGCCGATGAAGCCGTAGTCGGTCAGGATGCGGCGCAGGTCGTTGTGGCCGTCGAACAGGATGCCCATCACGTCGAACGCTTCGCGCTCGTACCAGTTGGCGGTGCGCCACAGGCTGGTCACGGAAGGCAGCAGCGGCATGTCGTCGTCGGCGGCGAACACGCGCACGCGCACGCGCCAGTTGTTCTTCACGGACAGCAGGTGCACGACGACGGCGAAACGCTGGCCATCCCAGGCGCCTTCGCCGTAGTTGAGGTAGTCGACGCCGCACAGGTCGATCAGCTGGTCGAAGCCCAGCGCCTTGTCGTCGCGCAGCGTCTGCATCACGCCGAAGTAATCGGCGGCCTTGACCACCAGGGTGATCTCGCCCAGCGCCACGGTGGTGCTAACGCGATCGCCCAGGGCGGAGCCGAGGGCGTTTTGCAGTGTTTCCAAATGTGTAGTCATAGTTGATGCGCCCCGTTAGCGTGCGATCGTATTGGTGCGCTTGATCTTGTTTTGCAGCTGCATGATGCCGTACAGCAGAGCCTCGGCCGTCGGCGGGCAGCCCGGCACGTAGACGTCGACCGGAACGATGCGGTCGCAACCGCGCACCACGGAGTAGGAGTAGTGGTAGTAGCCGCCGCCGTTGGCGCAGGAACCCATCGAGATCACCCAGCGCGGTTCTGGCATCTGGTCGTAGACCTTGCGCAGCGCGGGGGCCATCTTGTTGCACAGGGTGCCGGCCACGATCATCACGTCGGACTGGCGTGGCGAGGGACGGAACACGACGCCGAAGCGGTCCATGTCGTAACGGGCCGCGCCCACGTGCATCATCTCAACCGCGCAGCAGGCCAGACCGAACGTCATCGGGAACATCGAACCCGTACGCGCCCAGTTGATCAGCTTGTCGGCCGAGGTGGTGATAAAACCTTCGTTTAATACGCCTTCAATAGCCATGGCTTATTCCCAATCAAGGGCACCTTTCTTCCAGATATACCAAAAACCGACCACGAATTCGGCGATGAACACCATCATCGTCACGAAGCCGGCCCAGCCCAGTTCGCGCATGGAGACGCCCCACGGGAAGAAGAATGCCGTTTCCAGATCGAACAAAATAAAGAGGATCGCGACCAGGTAGTACCGGACGTCGAATTTCATGCGCGCGTCTTCGAAAGCTTCGAAACCGCATTCATAGGGGGAGAGTTTTGCAAAGTCAGGCTTGTTGGGCCCGAGCAGGTGACCCAGGACTTGGGGCAGGATACCAACGCCGAGACCGACGAGGATGAACAACAGGACGGGGAAGTAATTTTCGAGGTTCACGATTGATAAGCTTGATGTTGAACGATCGGTTGAAGGACACACTGCAGTGTTGCGGTATTGCGTTGCAGTGATCTTAACGTCCGACCCAAATCAACAGCTTAGACCAGGATCGAACGACACATCCTCGTAAAAAAGCCAGCTTAGGTACTACCTTTGCTGGCCTCTAATTTTTGGTGCCGACGACGAGACTCGAACTCGTACAGCTTGCGCCACTACCCCCTCAAGATAGCGTGTCTACCAATTTCACCACGTCGGCATTCATTAAGGCCGCTATTCTACTGTGTTTTGCGCACTTTGTTAATGCGAATTGCACTAAAACAAGGAAGAAAAACGATAAATCTTTACTGAATCTCACTTTGGATTGTTTTGACAGCTTTCACTGCCAAAACAATAGGCAAGACGTTTACTGTATTACAAAAGACTGACTATTTGCTTACTTCGGAATCGAGGCGGCGGGAGCAGGTGCGACCGGGGCCGGTGCTGCAGGCGCGGCGGCAGCAGGCGCCGTCGTTGCCGGGATGGCCGCTGCGCCGCCAGCCGGCGCGGCCGGTGCTGGTGCTGGTGCAGGTGCAGGTGCCACCACCTTGTCCATCACGCCGCCGCTGACGCCGGTGCCGCTATGCGTTTGCAGGAACGACAGGCCCAGCGTGGCGCTGAAGAACAGGATTGCGGCCACGGCGGTCGACTTGGACATAAAGTTCGACGAACCGGAGGCGCCGAACAGGCTGCCCGAGGCGCCGGAACCGAAGGCGGCGCCCATGTCGGCGCCCTTACCATGCTGCATCAGCACCAGGCCGATGATGGCCAGCGCCGACAGGACTTGCACTACAACGATCAGATTGTACAAAGTGTTCATGTTGTTTCGTTCTCAGATTAAATAAGTTTCAAGCACTACCCTGCCCCGCCACGCGCTCAGTGCGCGTGGATGATGGCCAGGAAATCAGCCGCCTTCAATGCCGCACCGCCAATCAGGCCGCCATCGATGTCGGGCATGGACAGCAATTCCTTGGCGTTGTCCGGCTTCATGCTGCCGCCGTACAGGATGTGCACGCCAGCTGCCGCCTGGCCATCCTTTTCCGCCAGTTGGGCACGCAGCACCTGGTGCACGTCCTGCGCCATTTGCGGCGTGGCCGTCTTGCCGGTGCCGATTGCCCACACCGGCTCGTAGGCGACCACGATCTTCGCCACATCGCCGGCACTGATGGCTTCCAGCACGGCGCCCAATTGCTCGCGCACAACCGCGTTGGTCTGGCCCGCTTCGCGCTCGGCCAGCGTTTCCCCGACGCATACCACCGGCGTCAAACCGGCGGCCAGCGCGGCCACGGCCTTCTTCGCCACCAGTTCGCTGCTTTCGTGATGGTAGGCGCGGCGTTCCGAGTGGCCGACCAGCACATAGCGGCAAGCGAAATCGGCCAGCATGGCGGCCGATACTTCGCCCGTATAGGCGCCGGCCGCATGGGCCGACACGTCCTGTGCACCCCAGGCGATGGCCGAGCCCTGCAGGGCCGCCTGGCACTGGGCCAGGTAAGGCGCGGGGGCGCAGACCGCGCAAGCTGCGCCGGAGGCGGTCAAACCAGCGGCGATACCGGCCAACAACTCCGCATTGCCGGCACGGCTGCCGTTCATTTTCCAATTACCGATGACGAGTTTGCGTCGCATAGTAGCCTAATTTTTTATTAACCCGTTATTCTAACGTGCGGCCGGAAGGCCGGTCAAACCAGCGGCATGCGCCGCAAGCCAAAAATTGATAAATTGATACAAATTCGCAGCATTCCCGCCCAAACCGTATCAAATCACCTGCAACATGATTTTGCCCACGTGGGTGCTGCGCTCCATCAGCGCGTGGGCTTCGGCCGCCTGCTCCAGCGGGAACACTTCGTAGATCACGGGCTTGATCTTGCCCGCTTCAAACATCGGCCACACGCGCTGCTTGAGCTGGGCCGCGATCGCCGCCTTGAAGGCGACGGAGCGGGGCCGCAGCGTGGAACCGGTGATGGTCAGGCGACGGCGCAACACCTGGCCCAGGTCCACCGTGGCCTTGGCGCCGCCCAGCAGCGCGATCAGGGAAATGCGGCCATCGTCGGCCAGGCAGGCGATTTCGCGCGGCAGGTAGTCGCCGCCCACCATGTCGAGGATCACGTCCACGCCGCGGTCGTTGGTGAGCGACTTGGCCAGCGCAGCGAAATCCTCGGTCTTGTAATTGATGCCGCGTTCGGCGCCCAGTTGCTCGCAGGCGCGCGCCTTGTCGTCGCTGCCGGCCGTGGCAAACACGCGGTGGCCCATGGCGGCGGCCAGCTGGATCGCCGTCACGCCGATGCCGGAGGTGCCGCCCTGCACCAGCAAGGTCTCGCCGCCGCGCAGGTGGGTGCGGTCGAACACATTGCTCCATACGGTGAAATAATTTTCCGGCAGCGACGCGGCCTCCAGCGCCGACAAGCCGCGCGGCACGGGCAGGCATTGCTGCACGGGCGCCACGCAGTACTCAGCGTAACCGCCGCCCTGCACCAGCGCACACACCATGTCGCCGCGCGTGAAATCGCTGCCGGACATGTCGCCGTCGACGATCTCGCCGGCCACCTCCAGGCCCGGCAGGTCGGACGCGCCCGGCGGCGGCGCGTAGCTGCCCAGGCGCTGGAACACGTCGGGCCGGTTGATGCCGGCCGCATGCACCTTGATCAGCACTTCGCCCGCCTTAACGGCCGGCATCGGACGTTCGCACAGTTTCAGTACATCGGCCGGGCCCGGCTTGGTGATCTCGATCGCACGCATATCGCTTCCCTCGTGATTGGCAAGCGAAGATTGTACTTCAGGGCGGCGTTGCGCGCAGGCCGTTGCCGCCCGCCCTCCCCCTCTCCCGCTCAGCCGCCGCCCGTGCGCGACTGGCGCGGCAGCGGCGTGTTCGGCTTCCATGCGGCCGACAAGGCCTGCCCTTCCTCGATCTGCTCCTGGGTCATGCTGCGCAGCACGGCAGCGCGCTGCTCGGCGGCGTTGGCGGAACCGCCGGCCGCCGCCAGGTTCCACAGCATGTAGGCGATCACGTTGTCCTGCGGCATGCCGCCGATGTGGTAGCGGTACATCAGCCCCAGCACCTGCTGCGCCTCCGCATGGCCCTGCTCGGCCGCCTTGCGGAACCAGACGATCGCCTGCTTGTGGTCCTGGATCACGGCGTTGCCCGTGTAGTACATGGCGCCCACCACGTACTGCGCGTCGGCCTTGCCCTGCAGCGCCGCCTTGCGGTGCCATTCGAGCGCCTGTTTGTAGTCCTGCGGCACGCCGCGGCCCATGTAGTACATCAGGCCCAGCAGGTGCTCGGCGTCGGCATTGCCGGCCTTGGCCAGCGGCACGATTTCGCGGTAGGCGAGCGCGTAGTTCTTGCTGTTGTAGGCCATCGCGCCTTCGGCGAAGCCGGCGTACGCGGCCTGTTGCATGGCCAACAGCAAACAGAGCGCAAAAAGTATTTTTTTCATGTTGCGTTTGTAGGTGTAAGTCTGACTGTTCATCATCGCGGCGCCCGCCTTATTTCCAGCTGACCTTGCCCAGGCCGTCCACGCTCACGTGGCGGTTGGCCGGCTTGCCATACACGGTGACGGAACCGAGGCCGCTCAGGTTGAGCGTGACGTCGTTGCGGGCGGTGACGGTGGCGTTGCCCAGTCCGCTCAGGTCCACGTCCACCGCGTCGGCCTGGAATTGCTGCGCATTCAGGCCGCCCAGCCCGCCCAGCGAGGCGCGCAACAGCTTGCTGCGCCCGCCCAGCGTGATGTAGCCGGCGCCATGCATGTCGAGCTCGACCAGCTCGTTCTCGCTGACCCACAAATGCATGCTGCCCACGCCGCCCAGGTTGGCCTTCACCTTCTTGTAGTCGCCCGCCACCTTCATGGAGCCGGCCCCGTCCAGCGTCAACTCCAGCTCGTCGCCCATGAAGCCGTTGACCTCCGTCGTGCCCACGCCTTCCGACACCACCTGGCGCAGGGCCGGCAACACCAGCTCGGCCCGCGCGCCCGAGCGGTTCACCTTGACGCCATGGCTTTCCGTGTCCAGGTGCAAGGTGTCGCCCGTTTGCGCGGCTGTGATCTTCGCCATGGTGCGCTTGTCGGCCACGATGGTGAGCGACGGCTGCGCGCCGCGGGTGACCTTGAGGTCGAGCACGCCGTCAAGCAGCACCCGCTCCACGCGTCCGTCGATGGTGCGCGACTCGGTGACGTAGTCGTCGGCGGCCTGGGCGCGGTTGCACAGCGTACAGAAGACAGCCAGCAGCAGGCTGAAAGGGAGCAGTTTTTTCATTTGAATGATTTCCTCGGATTTCCTCGGCTTGCCTCTCGGGATTACCGGTCGTGGATGCGGATCGTCGCCCAATGTAGCAGAGCCCGTGACCGGGCGCGACAGATTGCGATGAACTGCACAAAACGCGGCACAGAGTGCCGAAATCGGTCCTCCGCGCCGCTGTCGGAATTCCTGACAGTGGTGGGCCTGCCCCGCCGCCATCCGGGCGCCATCCCTGCGCAACCACGGGCATAGCCATGGGCACGGCCGCGCTCGGCACGGCTTATGCGTGCCCCCATCCGGGGCCGCCCGGCCCGCGTTGCAACCTGCTGCATGCTTTGGAAAGGAGTTGGTATGTCCACCGATCATTCGTATCGCCGCCGCATCACCGGCACCACCATCGGCCTCCGCACCGGCCGTCCTTGCCTGCCTGGCCGGCGCTGGCTGGCGCCACTGCTGGCCGTGCTGGCCCTGGCGGCCAGCGGCCCCAGCCAGGCATTCTGTCCAAAGAATGGCTTCGTCTGTTTCATCACGTCCAAATCGGCGGGCAGCCTGACCCACCAGGACATCACCCAGCGCGGCATCGAGGAACTCGACAAGCGCTATTTCGCCGTGCCCAAACTGACCACGTCCATGCAAAAGGCGCTCGACCGCATCATCGAGGCCGACGCCAAGGTGGACGAGGACCAGACCAGCTCGGCCAAGCACTTCGATGGCGAAAATGCTCCCGGCGCGCAACTGCGGCTGGCCACGCTCAAGCAGAACGTGCTGGACGCGCTGCGCAGCGATCCCATCAACGCCACCGGCGCGCGCGACAACCTCGGCGGCGCCCTGCACACCATCCAGGACTTCTACTCGCACAGCAACTGGGTGGAGATGGGCAACGGCGGCGCCAACCCGGACGTGGGCCGCCCCACCCCGCTCGCCTTCGCCGGCCCCGGCGTGACCACCTGCTCCGGCTTCACGGACACCGGCCTGACCTGCGCCAATTCGTCCAACCTGGTCGGCTCCCTGCTCACCAGCGGCTATTACGGCGGCGAGGACCGCGTCAAGCCGGGCAACTTCAAGTGCAGCCACGGCGGCCCGCTCGACAAGAGTTCCAAATCGAGCGACCTGCTCGGCTACTTCCGCGAAGGCATCAACAAGGACACGCTGTACTGCGACATCTCGCCCCACAGCACCTTCCACAACACGGCCGCCGGCGCCGCCATCGCCGCCACCCAGCAGTTCGTGGAAGACATCAAGGCCGAGATCACGCCGGCCCAGCTCAAGGCGCTGCTAGGCGCCGGCCCTACGCTGGCGTTCGCCATCGACACCACCGGCAGCATGGGCGACATCATCGCCGGCGTGCGCAATTCGGCCACCAGCATCGTCAACGCCCGCCTGGGCACGGACGAGGAGCCGCTGCAATATGTGCTGGCCCCGTTCAACGATCCGGACACCGGCCCCAACCTGGCCACCAACGACGCCACCGCGTTCAAGGCCGCCATCTCCGCGCTGGACGCGTCCGGCGGCGGCGATTGTCCTGAACTGGCCATGACCGGCATCTACAACGGCCTGTCGCTGGCCGATCCCGGCGGCGACCTGTTCATGTACACGGACGCGGCGGCCAAGGATGGCGCGCTGGCCAGCGCCGTGATCGGCCTGGCCAAGAGCAAGGACATCAAGATCTACCCACTGCTGTTCGGCCGCTGCTCGCCGATCACGCCCGGCTTCCTCCAGGCGGCGTCCGAAACGGGCGGCCAGGTGTTCTTCCTGTTCCGCGGCGAAGCCGGCACCGTGACCCAGCTGGCCGATCTGGTAGCCCGCAACAACGCGGTGCAGATCCTGTCCGTGCAGGACCAGTTCCCCGTGCACAAGACCTACGCCGTGCCGGTCGACGCCAGCCTGACGCGGCTCACCGTGTCCGTCAGCACGGCTGTGCAAGGCTTGCCGCCGTTCGTGCACCTGGTGCGCCCGGACGGCGTGGTGATCGACGCCAGCACGGCCACCGCCTTCCTCAACCTGAGCAGCGGCGCCATCATCTCGATCGACCATCCGATGCCGGGGCCGTGGCAGCTGACCGTGGGCGATACGTCCAGCCTGATGTACGTGAACGTGAGCGGCATCGCCGGCCTCGCGTTCAGCTCGTTCAAGCTGGCCCGCTTCGGCGCCCAGCCGCCGCACCAGGGCTTGCTGGCCATCGACGGCGAACCGGGGCCGGGCCAGTCGCTGTACGCACTGGCGGCCTTGAAGGAATTGAGCAGCGCGCCCCAATTCCAGTTGCGACGCAAGGACTACAGCCTGATCGCCCCGCTGGCGCTGGAGCAGGACGCCACCGACGGCGGCCTGTACTTCGGCCCCATCACCGTGCCCAACGGTCCGTTCCTGGCCTACGCCACCGGCACCGACAGCGCCGGTTATCCGTTCCAGCGCCTGGTGAGCCTGACGGTGACGCCGCAGACCATCTCGCTCAAGCCGCCGGCGCCGCAAGATTTGCGCCCCGGCATGACGACCACGCTGACCTACCAGGTGCGCAACGACGGCGCGCCCGCCACCTTCAGCTTCGCCGCCACCGACGACCAGCACTACGTCGGCAACATCAGTCCCGCCAGCCTGACGCTGGGCACGGGCGAGACGGGCAACGTGACGGTGCAATTGACACCGCCCGCCAGCGCCCGCATCGGCAGCGCCGACAACCTGACGGCCGCCGTCCAAAGCACCACCGATCCCCTGGTGCACAACAGCGCCACGCTGACCAGCTTCGTGACGGGCGCGGCGCAGGTATTGGGCAAACCCAATTTCATCGCTGAAATCATCGGCCAGGAAACGGTGGCGCCCGGCGTGACCGGCATCGACCTGCGCTTCACCAACACCGGCGCCGGCACCGCGCAGAACATGACGCTGGCCGCGCTGGCCTTGCGCACACTCAGCGGCACCGGCACGGTCACGCTTAACACGGCCTTGTCGCCCGCGCTGCCCTTCGTCACCCCCAACGTCGACGTGGGCAGTTTCTTCACCGTGCGGCTCACGTTCAACACGCCGGCCGGCGTGCAGCGCTTCAGCGTGGGCGAGACCGGCACCGTGTCCGACATCGCGGGCGTGTCCTACGCCTACGCAGCGGCCCAGGCCGTGATGCAGAAGTGACCTCCCCCCCTCAAGCAAGGAGATTTGTCATGAAACGTCTTTCCACTTGCGTGCTGGCCGGCTTGCTGGCCGGCGTGCTGCTGGCGCCGGCCGCCCGCGCCACGCCATTCACGTTCACCTTCAGCGCCACACCATCGGGCGGCAGCATCACCGGCCAGCCGGGACAACTGACAGGCTGGGGCTACGATATCGGCAACACCGACACGGTGGACTGGTTCGTGCCCACGGCGCTGAGCGCCTCGTCGTTCAGCATCGGCTTGCCGGACGCCAGCTATTTCGACTTTCCCATCCTGGCGCCGGGCGCGAGCGCATCGCGCGCGTTCGACGCGGCCACCCTCGCGGGCCTGTTCGGGCTCCAGGTGTTCACGTTCGCCACGCCGGGCCAGAGCGACAGCGGCGTGTTCACCCTGTCGGGCGAGTGGTGGGATGGCGACCCGCTGGCCGGGGGCAGCCTGATCCAGGCAGCCACGGCGGTGACGGCGCCGTTCGGCGTGCAAATCCCCACCGCGCCCGCGTTGCCGGTGCCGGCCACGGCGCTGTTGCTGGCGACAGGGCTGGGCTTAATGGGCAGCCGGGGATGGTGGCAACGCCGGGCTTGCTGGGGACGCCTGGGATGGTGCAGAAGCCGGCAAAGCCGGGGGCGCAGGCAGTGGATGCGCCAGCGCTGCGGCCAGCAGCGCTAGCAGGTCGGCGCTGGCCTTCGGTGCCGGCGCGGCCGGACGGATGTCGAGATAAAATCCGGGGCCGGTGCGGCCCAGCAAGTCGAGCTTCTTGCCATGCCGCTCGGTGGGCTGCACTTGCAGCACCGTAAGCCGGGTCCGCCCCGCGCCCTGCGCTTGCAGATGCACAATGAACTGGCAGGAGAATGGCGCGCCGCCGGCATCCCAGTAGTAGTCGGCGTCCGGCACGATCAGCACGTCGTGCCGGCGCGCGTCGGCGGGCAGTTGCAGCCAGCGCGCCAGATCCGGCGTGGGCGACAGGGCCAGGTCCGCATCGGGCGGGAACAGCGGCGCGCCAAACGGCAGCGCCAGATGGTAGCGGCGACGGGCTTCGCCGCCAGGCGCCAGCTGCTGCAGGGTACGCAGTACCAGTTGCTGGACCTGCGCCGGCGCTTGCGCCACGACGACCGCCTCCGGTTCCGCGCACCCGACCCGCAGCGGCAAGACCAGCAGCAACCACGCGCCTCCCAGCGCCAGCAGCAATGGCAACCAACCGCCCTTCCTCGCTCCGATCAAACGCATATGCCGCCTCCGTCGAACCATGCTCCCGATATGACGGCGATGCGCCCGAACACAATACAAAAAAGCGGGAAACCGGGGTCAGGTCATGAAATTGCGCATCTTACGTGGTGGCATGACCTGACCCCGGTTTCAGTTGTCGAGCGGTGTGAAAGCTGCGCCGGGCAGCACGATGGTGGCGCGGAAGCCGCCTTCGGGGTGGTTGTCGAGCAGCAGTTCGCCGCCGTGCGCTTGCACGATGCCGCGCGCGATGCCCAGCCCCAGCCCCATGCCGCTGCTGTTCTGCTCGCGGCCATGGTCGAGCCGCACGTACGGCTCGGCCAGGCTGTCGAGCGCCTCGGGCGGCACACCGGGTCCATGGTCGCGGATCACGATGGCGATGTTGGTGCCGCGCGGCTCCACCGCCAGTTCCACCTGCTTGCCGTAATGCAGGGCGTTGTTGAGCAGGTTGCCGATGGCGCGCTTGAGCGCCAGCGGTTTGGCCGCCACGCTCAGCCCCGAGGCCGTGAACGAGACTTGATGGCCGGCCAGGCGCGCATCGCGCACCATGCGGCCGAGCAAGGCGTCGAGCCGGATTTCGGTCGGGTTCTCGTGGATGTCGCTATCTTTGACAGTCTGCAGCGCGCCCTTGACCATCATCTCCAGCTCGTCCAGGTCTTCGTGGAATTCGTCGCGCAACTGCTCATCGTCAAGCAGCTCCGTGCGCAGCTTCAGGCGCATGATGGGCGTGCGCAAGTCGTGCGATATGGAGACGAACAGCCGCTCGCGGTCGGCGATATAGCGGTTGATGCGTTCCCGCATGGCGCTGAACGCGCGCACCGTGTTGACGAATTCGCGGCTGCCCGTCTCCGGCAGTTCCGGCATACGCTCGCCGTTGCCAAAGGCGGTGGCCGCTTCCGACAAGGCGGCCAGCGGCCGCGTGGTCCAGCGCACCACGAGAATGCACAGCAGCAGCACGGCGCCCAGCGACAGCGCCTGCAACAGCACGCGGTCGCGCGTGAGCGGGTTGCCGCTGTCGAGGAAGTAGGGATTGGGCATCAGCGTGGCCAGGTACAGCCAGTTGCCCGGCCCCATCTCGGCCTGGATCAGCAAAATGGGCGCCGGGGCCGGCTTAGTCAGCACGACGTTCTGCACCCAGCCTTCGGGCATGTCGTTGAGCGTGGTGCCGTCGTCGCTGACGGGCAGATGGTCGGGCCAGGCGAAATCGATGCGCAGCTTGCTCAGGTTGGGCACGTCTTCCTTGAGCGTAGTGCGCACCTGGGCCTTGGCCACCTCGGCCAGCGCCTGCTCACCAATGCCAGCGATCTCCACCGGGGCCCGGTTGACGTTGACAAGAAAGCGCGTGCCGCCCATTTCGCGAAACTGCTGGATGATGAGCGGACGGTAATTGGCCGGCAGACTCAGGAAGAAGCGCACCACCTTGGACGCGCTGTGGGCCAGATGCTGGGTGGCCGTGCGCACCTCCACTTCCGCTTCCGCGTGGCGCTGGGTGGCCCACAACCAGTTGCCGGCCAGTTGCGTGAGCAGCACGCCGGCCACCATCACCACCACCAGCCGGCCCAGCAGCGACGGCGGCAGGATGCGCGCCAGCCAGCGACCCGGACGCAACCGCGAAGTCATTTCAACACGGCCATGGCTAGGCATGGCGACGAAGACAGTGCGCGTGCACGGCAAGGCGCCATAACGACGCCATGGGCTTGTTGAAGTGACTTCTTAGACATTGCTGGCGGTGACATCGGCGGAGAACACATAACCGGCGCCGCGCACTGTCTTGATCAGCAGCGGCTGGCGGCCGGCGTCGTTCAGCCGCAGGCGCAGGCGGCTGATCTGCACGTCCAGGAAACGGTCCATGGGGCCGGCGTCGCGGCCACGGGTTTCCTCGCACAACACGTTGCGGTCCAGGATGTCGCCCGCGTGTTCGACGAAATACTTGAGCAGCTGGAAGTCCAGTCCCGTCAGCGGCACGTGCTCGCCGTTGGGGCCAGTGACGGTGCGTTCGACCGTATCGAGCGTATAGCCGACGAAGCGGTAGAAGCGCGGCGCGGCCACGTTGTCCATGCCGGTGCGGCGGTGGATGGCCTTGATGCGCGCCAGCAGTTCACGCGGGCTGTAGGGCTTGGAGATGTAATCGTCGGCGCCCAGTTCCAGCCCCACCACGCGGTCCGTCTCGTCCGAGCTGGCCGTGAGCATGATGATGGGCACGTTGGAGCGGCGCCGCACCATCTTGCACAGGGCGAAGCCGTCCGTGTCGGGCAGCATCACATCCAGGATCACCAGCGACAATTCGTCGGCGTAGCGGTTGAACTCGGCCGTGAAGGTTTCGCCGTTGTGGGCCAGGCCCACGTCATACTGGTTCTTCTCCAGGTAGGTCTTGAGCAGGGTGCGGGTCTTTTGGTCGTCGTCGACTATCAGTATCTTACGCATGGTGTTGCCTAGTGTGTCTTGGTGTAGGTGCGCGCGATGGCGGCCAGCCGGCGCTGGGTATCGGCCACGGTCGCGCCGTCGTCGAGGAAATAGCGGTGCAGCTCGGCCACCATGGCGTCGCGCACGATCTCGTCGGTGGCCATGCGGTGCACCAGGCTGGGGATCTGGGCGCCGGGGCCGCTGGAAAACAGTTTGTAGGAAGCGCGCGCGCAGCTGTCCATTTTCGCCAGCGCGGGATTGCGCAGCACGGGAATCGAACCCTTGATCTGATTGTAGTCGTTCTGCAGCGACGGCGTCATGATCAGGGCGGCCAGCTTTTCCTGCGCCGGCCGGTGCGGTTCGCGCGTCGCCAGCATGCTCAGGGTGTCGATGTTGTACAGGTGGTAGTTGGCCGTGCCCGGCACCACGGCACAGCCGAAGCCCTCGTCCACGGCCAGGCCGCGCGTGACCAGCTCGCCCTTGGCCCAGTCGCCCATCACCAGCATGGCGGCGTTGCCGTCGGCCAGTTCGCGGGTGGCCTCGTCCCAGGTGCGTTCGGGCACGGGCTGGTCCATCCATTTCTTCAGGTGGCGCAAGCGCGTCAGCGCGCTGGCCAGTTTCGGGTCGGCGTAGGCGGCCGGCTCGCGGCGCTGGAACAGGGCGCGATAGAACTCGGCACCTTCGGACAGCACCAGCGTCTCGAACAGCGTGGCCACCTGCCACGGTTCGCTGCTTTGGGCCAGTGGCGTCACCCCGCCCTGCTGCAACACGGCAGCCACGTGCTCGAACTCGGCCCAGGTGGTGGGCGGGTTCAGCTTGAACTGGTTAAACAGCTTGCGGTTGTAGAACAGGGAGTTGATGCGGTGGATGCCGAGCGGCGCCGCGTACACATGGCCGTCGGACTGGATGGCGGCCGCCACGGTCGGCTGCAGCAGCTTGTCCCACTTGCCGGCGGCGGCCACGGCGTCCAGGTCCAGCAGCAGGCCGAGCCGGGCCCAGTCGCGGATCACGATGCCGTTCACCTGCGCCACTTCCGGTGCGTCCTTGGCCAGCATGCGGCTGCGCAGCACGATGCCGGCGCCCACGCCGGAACCGTTGGGGATCATGCCGTCGCGCCAGGCGATGCCCTCGTCGTTGAGGCGGGCGGCCACGAGGTCGACGGCCTTGCGTTCGCTGGCCGATTTCCACCAATGCAGCACTTGCAAGCCATCTGCCTGCGCGGCGCCCCATGCGGCCAGGCACACCAGCGGCAGCAGCCGGCGCAGCGTTTTCACCATGTCTCCTCACTCCAGCGACGGTCCACCTCCTCGGATGGCCCTGTTCTTCTTTGTTCCGGCAACAGGGATGCCATGTTGCCGCTGAGACTATACCTTAACTCGCGCAACAAACGTTGGTAAGCATGTTCAGCATTTTGCAAGAAAGCGTATGGAATTGTTGCGTTTTGTTGCAGCGGCACGCGCACCGCCCGGCGCGCCGCCACGCCCGCCACGCCAGCCGGAATGGCCGCCGCACGCCGCCGGCCATTGTAAAGAAATGTAAGCATCGCCAGCCACTCAAAACTCAACAAACCCAACAAAATCAAACACTTAACATTATTTCAAAATAGGAAAAGTGTCTGAGTAGCATCACAAAAGGGCCGATGTTACTGTGCACTTGCCGTAGCAAAAAACTACAACATCCACCGCAACAGCAACACAAGTGTGGCAGATACGCCGGCATGGAACGAGAGATACCGCGGCAGAAATGCCGACGCATCCGGGTCCGCACTGACAACCAAAGAGGAGACTGTCGTAATGAAACATACCGTCCTGAAAACCCTCCCGGCCATGCTGGCCCTGGCCCTGGCCAGCGGCGTCGCCCACGCCGACGCCTTCAACGATACGGAGGGCTTCCACGGTTACCTGCGCGCCGGTTCCGGCGCCAGCTCGACCCACGGCCCGCAAAGCTGCTTCGGCCTGGGCGGCCCCACCCAAAGCTATCGCCTGGGTAACGAGTGCGACAGCTACACCGAATTCGGTTACACCCACGAACTGGCCAAGTCCGAAAACGGCGCCAGCTTCGTCGGCACCCTGTGGGTCGACGCCTACAAGAACAGCTCCGACTTCGGCAACGCCCCGCTGAACATGGCCAAGGCCTATGTGGAAGCGCGCAACCTGCCGTTCATGAACGGCGGCACGGTCTGGGTCGGCAAGCGTTACTACTACCGTCCTGACATCCACATGCTGGACATGCAGTTCATCAACATGAACGGCACCGGCGGTGGTCTGGACAAGATCAACCTGGGCCCGGGCAAGATCAGCTACGCCGTGTTCAAGGATAACGACCAGAACCAGTACGACCCTAACCTGTCGACCGTCGTCAACACCCCGGCCGCGATCCGCCAGAACCTGGTGTACGAAGGCCTGCCGGTCAACGCCGGCGGCACGCTGGACGCGGCTGTGACCATCATCACGGCCCAGGGCAAGGGCACGCAGGACCACAACGGCTGGAACGCCTCGCTGTTCCACAAGCAAGCCGGCACCTTCGGCGGCGGCAACACCTTCGGCGTGCAGTACGGCGTCGGCCCCGGCACCGGCATCGGCGGTCCTTGCTGCGCCCGTATCGGTTCCTCGGGCAGCACCACGCTCGGTTCCGACGTGACCCGGGTGCGCGTGTTCGACGACCTGTGGATCCAGCCAACCAAGCAGTTCAGCGCCGAAATGGTGGCCCTGTGGCAGAAGGACAAATCGGACGCCAACGGCAGCACCACCTGGACCACGGCCGGTATCCGCCCCGTGTACGCCTTCGCGCAAAACTTCAAGCTGCAGGCCGAACTGGGCGTGACGGGCCTGAAGTCGGGCACCACCGGCGAGACGGCGCGCCTGACCAAGCTGACCATCGCCCCGACCATCACCGTGGGCGAAGGCTTCTGGCAGCGTCCTGAACTGCGCGCCTACTTCACGTACGGCAAGTGGAACAAGGAAGCGACGGCCATGGTCAACGCGGCCAACAATTCCGGCCCCGTGTACGGCAACGGCACCAGCGGTTCCTCGATCGGCCTGCAGATGGAAGCCTGGTGGTAATCGATCCGGCATTGCGCCCGTCCGATACCCCGCTTTACCCGTAGCCTAAGCCGCGCGTCCGGCACCCAACCAAGTTTCAGGTGCCGGCGCGCAATCGTGATAGATTAATAAAGTTACATCAATCCACATACGGAGACATATAACATGACCCTCAAACCTCTCGTTCAAGCCGCCCTGCTGCTGTCCGCCGTCGCCGCCTCCGCCGCCATGGCTGCACCCCAGGTCGAAGTGCTGCACTACTGGACTTCCGGTGGCGAAGCCAAATCGATCGCCGAACTGAAGAAGATGATGGAAGCCAAAGGCGTGGCGTGGAAAGACTTCGCCGTGGCCGGTGGCGCGGGCGAAAACGCCACCACCGCCCTGAAGGCACGCGTGATCGCCGGCAGCGCTCCAACCGCCGCCCAGATCAAGGGCCCATCGATCCAGGAATGGGGCCAGGAAGGCGTGCTGGCCAACATCGACGCGGCCGCCACCGAAGGCAAGTGGGAAAGCCTGCTGCCGTCCGTCGTCACCAAGGTGATGAAGTACCAGGGTCATTATGTCGCCGTGCCGGTCAACGTGCACCGCGTGAACTGGCTGTGGGTCAACCCGGCCGTGCTGGCCAAGGCCGGCGCCAAGGCCCCGACCAACTTCGATGAATTCTTCGCCGCCGCCGACAAGATCAAGGCTGCCGGCATGGTGGCCGTGGCCCACGGTGGCCAGCCATGGCAGGACGCCACCGTGTTCGAGTCCGTGGTGCTGGGCGTGGGCGGCGCCGCGTTCTACGACAAGGCGCTGGTCAAGCTGGACCAGGCCGCGCTGACCAGCCCCACCATGGTCAAGTCGTTTGAAACGCTGGGCAAGATCAAGACCTACATCGACAAGGACGCCGCCGGCCGCGACTGGAACCTGGCCACCGCCATGGTCATCAACGGCAAGGCCGGCATGCAGTTCATGGGCGACTGGGCCAAGGGCGAATTCACGGCCGCCGGCAAGGTGCCGGGCAAGGACTTCCTGTGCCTGCCCGCACCGGGCACCGAGAAGTCGTACACCTTCAACATCGACTCGCTGGCCATGTTCAAGGTCAAGAGCGCCGAGGAACAGAAGGCCCAGCTGACCCTGGCCAACGCCGTGATGAGCCCCGAGTTCCAGGAAGTGTTCAACCTGAACAAGGGTTCGATCCCGGTCCGCTCCGGCGTCTCGCGCGCCAAGTTCGACGCCTGCGCGACCCGCTCGATGGACGACATGGCCGCCAGCAGCAAGGCCGGCACCCTGGAGCCTTCCATGGCCCACGGCATGGCGATCGACTCGGCCAAGGCCGGCGCGATCCAGGACGTGATCGCCAAGTTCATGAACTCGTCGATGACGCCGCAGGCCGCCGTGCAAGCGCTGGCCAAGGCTGCCAAGACGAAGTAAGAACGCTGAAGCAAGGCTGCAATCAGGCCGTCACCAGGCCTGTACTAAGGCTGTAACCCTAGCAGTAACGCTGTAACGCTGTCGCGCGGACCGCCGTCCGCGCGCAGAGGCCGCGGCCGCCGCGCTCCCGCCCCCTGGAGCGCGGGCCGGCCGCCCCCCTCGCCCTGGAGAACCCCATGTCCGCTACAACCGCAACCCCGGCCAGCCCGGCCGCCGCCAGCGCGGCCCGCGCCCCGGCCCGCGCCAGCCGCTTCGCCGGCCTGGCCGACACCTGGCTGCCACGCCTGGTGCTGTCGCCCACCATCATCGCCTCGCTCGTGTTCGTGTACGGCTTCATCGGCCTGACGGCCTGGCTGTCGCTGACCGACTCGCACATGATGCCCAATTACGAGTATGCCGGCTTCGGCCAGTATGCCAACCTGTTCGAGATCGACCGCTGGTGGACCGCCGCCGCCAATCTCGGCATCTTCGGCGGCCTGTTCATCCTGGTCTGCCTGGCCATCGGCCTGACGCTGGCCATCCTGCTGGACCAGCGCATCCGCCACGAAGGCGCGCTGCGCGCCATCTACCTGTACCCGATGGCGCTGTCGTTCATCGTCACCGGCGCGGCCTGGAAGTGGATCCTCAACCCGGGCCTCGGTCTGGAGAAGATGATGCACGACTGGGGCTTCGCCAACTTCACCTTCGACTGGCTGGTCAATTCCGACATGTCGATCTACACCGTGGTGATCGCCGGCGTATGGCAATCGTCCGGTTTCGTCATGGCCCTGTTCCTGGCGGGTTTGCGCGGCGTCGACGACGCCATCATCAAGGCCGCCATGGTCGATGGCGCCAGCCTGCCCACGATTTACCGGCGTATTGTCATCCCCTCCTTGCGTCCGGTCTTTTTCAGCGTGCTGCTGGTGCTCGCGCACATCGCCATCAAGAGCTTCGACCTGGTGATGGCGCTGACCGCCGGCGGTCCCGGCACCTCCTCGGACGTGCCGGCCATCTTCATGTACCAGTTCTCGTTCACCCGCGGCCAGCTGGGCCTGGGCGCGGCGTCGGCCATGATGATGCTGGCCACGGTGCTGGCCGTGCTGGTGCCGCTGATGTACATGGAAACCAAAGGAGCGCGCAATGGACGCTAATCTGAACATCGACGGCGGCCGCGTGACGGTCGGCCGCATCGCCATCTACACCCTGCTGGTGCTGGTGGCCCTGTATTACCTGGCGCCGCTGTACGTGATGCTGACCACCTCGTTCAAGACGCTGGACCAGATCCGCTCGGGCAACCTGCTGGCCTTCCCGCTGCATCCGACCACCGCGGCCTGGGGCAAGGCCTGGGACAGCGCCTGCACCGGCGTGAGCTGCGGCGGCCTGCAACCGTACTTCTGGAACTCGGTGCGCATGGTGATCCCGGCCGTGTTGATCTCCAGCCTGATCGGCTCCCTGAACGGCTACGTGCTGGCGCACTGGCGCTTCCGTGGTTCGAACGTGGTGTTCACCGCCCTGATGGTCGGTTGCTTCATCCCGTTCCAGGTGGTGATCCTGCCGATGGCGCGCCTGCTGGGTCTGGCCGAGCTGGCCAACACCACCACCGGCCTGGTGCTGGTGCACATCATCTACGGCATCGCCTTCACCACCCTGTTCTTCCGCAACTACTACGTGTCGGTGCCCGATGAACTGGTGAACGCGGCCCGCATCGACGGCGCCGGCTTCTTCACCATCTACCGCCGCATCATCTTCCCGCTGTCGCTGCCCATCTTCATGGTCTGCTTCATCTGGCAGTTCACGCAGATCTGGAACGACTTCCTGTTCGGCGTGGTGTTCGGCGGTTCGGACGCGCAGCCAGTGACGGTGGCGCTGAACAACCTGGTCAACACCTCCACCGGCGTGACCGAGTACAACGTCAACATGGCCGCCGCCATCATCGCCGCGCTGCCGACGCTGGTGCTGTACATGGTGGCGGGCAAATACTTCGTGCGTGGCCTGACGGCCGGCGCGGTCAAGGGCTAATACACAATTCGGCGCCGGCATCGTGGCCGGCGCCTTCAGGAGACATCAGCATGGCTAGCTTATCTATTCGTAACGTGCGCAAGGTTTATCCGAACGGCGCAGAAATCCTCAAAGGTATCGATCTGGAGATCGAGGACGGTCAGTTCCTGATCCTGGTGGGCGGCTCCGGCTGCGGCAAATCCACCCTGCTCAACATGATCGCGGGGCTGGAGAACATCTCGCAGGGCGAGATCCGCATCGGCGACCGCGTGGTCAACAACATCCCGCCCAAGTCGCGCGACATCGCCATGGTGTTCCAGTCGTACGCGCTGTACCCGACCATGACGGTGCGCGAGAACATCTCGTTCGGCCTCGGCATCCGCAAGGTGCCCAAGGACGAGCAGGAGAAGATCGTCAACCGCGTGGCCGACACGCTGCAGATGGCCCACCTGCTGGACCGCAAGCCGGCCATGCTGTCGGGCGGCCAGCGCCAGCGCGTGGCCATGGGCCGCGCCATCGCCCGCGATCCGTCGCTGTTCCTGTTCGATGAACCGCTGTCCAACCTGGACGCCAAGCTTCGCGTGGAGATGCGCGCCGAGATCAAGCTGCTGCACCAGCGCCTCGGCTCGACCATTGTCTACGTGACCCACGACCAGATCGAGGCCATGACGCTGGGCGACCGCATCGCCGTCATGCGCGACGGCGTGGTGCAGCAGTTCGGCAGTCCGCAGGACATCTACGACCGCCCCGACAACCTGTACGTGGCCGGCTTCATCGGCTCGCCGTCGATGAACTTCCTGCGCGGGAAGCTGGTGCAGGATGGCGCCAACATCGCGTTCACGCTGGAACACGCGGGCCAGACCACGCTGCTGCCGGTGCCGGGCACGGTGCTGCCCAAGCATGCGGGCCGCGAGATCATCCTCGGCATCCGCCCCGAGCACGTGACAGACGCCGTCAGCGCGCGCCGCGCCACCAGCGCCGACGCCTACCACCCGACGGAAGTGGAATGCCTGGTCGAGATGACGGAACCGACCGGCCCGGACACCCTGGTGTTCGCCTGGTTCAACGGCATCCGCGCCACCTGCCGCACGCACCCGCGCGCGGAAGCGACGGCCGGCCTGCACACCAAGCTGGCGTTCGACCTGTCGAAAGCCGTGTTCTTCGACCCGACGTCCGAGAAGCGCGTCGACTTGGGCCAGTAAACACCCCAGTCAGCACGCCAATTAGCCCACCACGGCCGCCGCTTCCTGCGGCGGCCAGTTCCCCTCCCCGATTTCCCTGGCCGCGGCAGCGCGGGGAGCAGCCGCACCCGAATTCGCCGCCCCCATAAAAAGACGCGGGCCACGACCGGCGTCATGGAGACTAGACATGAAGCTCAACGATATCAAGATCGGCTACCGCCTGATGCTGGGCTTCGGCCTGATGCTGGTGCTGATGGCCGGCATGACCACCATCGCCGCGCTGGCCTCGCGCCAGGCCGGCGCCAGCCTGACGCGCTCGGTCGATCAAAGCAACGCCAAGTCCGCACTGGTGGCCGCCATGCGCCAGAACCTGTTCCATCAGGGTCTGGCCGCGCGCAACATCGGCGCCACGGCCGACCTCAATCAGATGCAAAAGGAGATGGCCAACATCGGCATCGAACAGCAGCGCTACCGCGACAATGAAGCCAAGCTGGCGGCGCTGGGCCTGAATCCTGCCGAACGCGCCATCGTGGACGAGATGCACGGCTACGAGCAAACCAGCCTGCCCTACTTCAAGGAAGCGCAGGAATACGTGGCCGGCTTCAACGCGGGCCAGGCGCTCAAGGTGCTGACCACGCAGGTGGCGCCGCTGCAGGATAAATGGCTGGCTGGCCTGGACCGGATGGCGGCCCTGCAGAACCAGGAGATCGGTACCGGCATCAGCCGCTTCAAGGACGACAGCGCGCACGCCACCGTCATCATGACCCTGATCTGCGCCGTGGCCATGACGCTGGCCGTGGTGGTGGCGCTGCGCCTGAGCCGCAGCATCACGCGCCCGCTGCAACAGGCGCTGGAACTGGCCACCCGCGTGGCCGGCGGCGACCTGACCCAGCGCGTGGCCGTCGGTGCGCAGGATGAAACGGGCCAGCTGCTGCGCGCACTGGCCAGCATGAACGACAGCCTCGCCGCCACCGTGGGCGCGGTGCGCACCAGCACCGAGTCGATCACGGTCGCCTCGCGCGAGATCGCCAGCGGCAATGCCGACCTGTCCTCGCGCACGGAAGCCCAGGCCAGCGCGCTGGAACAGACGGCCAGCTCGATGGAGGAACTGACGGGCACCGTGCGCCAGAACGCCCAGCACGCGCAGCAGGCCAACCAGCTGGCCGTGTCGGCATCGGCCGTGGCCGCGCAAGGCGGGCAGATCGTGGCCGACGTGGTGCAGACCATGGCCACCATCAAGGCCAGCTCCTACCAGATCGTCGACATCATCGGCGTGATCGATTCGATCGCGTTCCAGACCAACATCCTCTCGCTGAACGCGGCCGTGGAAGCGGCGCGCGCCGGCGAGCAGGGACGCGGCTTCGCCGTGGTGGCCTCCGAGGTGCGCAACCTGGCCCAGCGCAGTGCCGGCGCGGCCAAGGAAATCAAGACCCTGATCGGCAATTCGGTGGAACAGGTGGACGCGGGCGGCAAACTGGTGGACTCGGCCGGCGAAACCATGGAGCGCATCGTCTCGGCCGTGCGGCAGGTGGCCGACTTCATGCACGACATCACGGCCGCCAGCCAGGAGCAGAGCGTGGGCATCGAGGAGGTCAACCGCGCCGTCGGCCAGATGGACGCCATGACCCAGCAGAACGCGGCGCTGGTCGAACAGGCCGCGGCGGCGGCCGAGAGCATGCAGGAACAGGCCACCAACCTGGCCCGCGCGGTCGGCATCTTCAAGCTGGGCGCGCAGGATGCGTCGCTCCACGCTGCCCTGCCCCCGGCGCGCGGCCCGCAATACCGCCTCGGCGCGACGCCCGCCTGACATCGCGCGCGCCGCATACACCAGAGACACTACACTTCCGCAAACGGATAACGATCATGACGACGACACCCAACTTCCGCGCCCGCGCCACGCTGCTCCAGCACATCCAGCACACCATGCGCTTCTACGAGCCGCGTTGCGTGGATGGCAGCGGCGGCTTTTACCACTACTTCAAGGATGACGGCACCGTGTACAACGCGCACAGCCGCCATCTGGTCAGCAGCACGCGCTTCGTGTTCAACTATGCGATGGCGTTCCGCCACTTCCAGCAGCCGATCTACCTGGAACGCGTACGCCACGGCCTGGCCTTCCTGCGCGGCGCGCATCGCAACGCCAGCACGGGCGGCTACGCCTGGGAGCTGGACTGGCGCGATGGCCAAGCCACCGTCACGGACGGCACCAACCATTGCTACGGCCTGGCCTTCGTGCTGCTGGCCTATGCACAGGCGCTGATGGCCGGCGTGAGCGAAGCGCGGGTCTGGATCGCTGAAACCTATGCACTGATGGAGGAACGCTTCTGGCAAGCGCAGTGTGGCCTGTATGCCGATGAAGCGAGCACGGACTGGTCGCAGCTGTCGCCATACCGGGGCCAGAACGCCAACATGCACAGCTGCGAAGCGCTACTGGCCGCGTTCGAGGCGACGGGCGAACTGCGCTACCTGCACCGGGCCGAGACGCTGGCGCACAACATCACCGTGCGGCAGGCCGCGCTGGCCGATGACCTGATCTGGGAACACTACCACCAGGACTGGTCGGTGGATGGCGACTACAACCGCCACGACAAGACCAACATCTTCCGCCCGTGGGGCTACCAGCCCGGCCACCTGACGGAATGGGCCAAGCTGCTGCTGATCCTTGAGCGCCACGCCGTGCGGCTGGCCGCGCCATCCGACTGGCTGTTGCCGCGCGCCCACGCCCTGTTCGACCAGGCGCTGGCCAAGGCCTGGGACGGCGAACATGGCGGCATCTGCTACGGCTTCGCGCCGGACGGCAGCATCTGCGACAGCGACAAATACTTCTGGGTGCAGGCCGAAAGCCTGGCCGCCGCCGCGCTGCTGGCCACGCGCACAGGCGATCCGCAATACTGGGACTGGTATGAACGGCTGTGGCAATACAGCTGGGCGCACATGATCGACCACCAGCATGGCGCCTGGTATCGCCTGCTCAGCGCCGACAACCGCAAGCTCAGCGACGAGAAAAGCCCGGCCGGCAAGACCGACTACCACACCATGGGCGCCTGCTACGAAGTGCTCAACGTGCTGGCCGACTAAGGGCCGGCACGACAAAGATGGCGCCGGCCACCGGCGCCATCCCCTCCTGCCTTACGCCGCGCGGCGGCGACGGGCCACCACGCCCACCAGCGCCAGGCCGCCCAGCAGCATGCCGTAGGTCTCAGGTTCCGGCACGGCCGTGGTGATGTTCAAGCCGCCAGAATAGCTGGCCGACGGGCCGGCCCAGCCGCGCACAGTCAGCACCAGCGGGCCGCTGAAGCCCGTGTCGAACAGGTGGGCGCCGCTGACAAACAGACCGTCGGCGATGTCCAGCTTCTTGCCGTTCAGGCTCACTTCCTGAAAGCGGATGTGCTGCGATTCGCTGCCATAAAAATTCACCACCCCGCCATTGGCCATGAAATTGCCGTTCAGCGTAGGCGAGAACGTGTACGTGTCGCTGAAAAAATTGCCGTCGATGAAGTCCGGCAGGCTCAGGTTGAAGCTGCCCGTCCATTCGTTGGGGTGGTAAGGCGATTGCAGCAGCGGCACCGTGTAGTCATGGGCCAGGGCGGAGCCGGTGGCGGCCCCTGCCAGCAGCAAGGCGAGCAAAGTCGATTTCATGGGGTTTCCCTTCAGTAATGGAGTTGGCGGTGCCGGCAGGCGGCCGGACCGGATCTGCATGGCGAGCCTGCGATGGGCCCGCCGATCGTCAAGAATAGTAATTTGTTATCATTTCCTGCAAAATAGTCTGTTTGGACTGAAATGTGGCCCGCCACTTGTGGCGCCACGCACGCTGGGTTGTAATTACGACATGAACCATTCCTTCCTTTTGATCGACGATCACGCGCTGTTCCGGGCCGGACTGCGCATGACGCTGGAGAGCGCCCACCCCGGCGTGCCGGTGCGCGAGGCAGCCACGCTGGACGAGGCCGTCCACGGCCAGCGCGACGCGACCGCCCCCACCGTCGTGCTGCTGGACTTGCAACTGCCCGGCCTGAACGGCATGGACGGCATGACCCTGATCCGCCACAAATGGCCCGACTGCGCCATCGTGGTGTTGTCGGCCGACGACAGCCCGGACACGGCGCGCCGCGCCCTGGAGCATGGCGCGCTGCGCTACATTTCCAAGGGCGAGCCGGCCGCCAGCATCCTCGACGGCATCGGCGCCGTGATGCGGGCCGAGCCGGGCGCGCTGGCGCCGACCGCCTCGCGCACCGCCGCGCCGCGCCTGACCCCGCGCCAGTGCGAAGTGCTGGATCTGCTGTGCCAGGGCATGTCGAACAAGCTGATCGGGCGGCGCCTGAACCTGTCGGAGAACACCGTGCGCGGCCACGTGCAGGCGCTGCTGGCCCTGCTGCAAGTGGTGAGCCGGGCCGAGGCGGCCTACGCGGCCCGCAGCCGGGGGCTCGTTGGCTAGGCCGGGCGCGGCACGGCGCGCCGAAGGCCTGATGCGGGCCGAACAGATGCGCCTGTTGCTGGGCAATATGGGCAGCTCGCTGCTGCCCACGCTGGCCGTGGCCTCGCTGCTGCTGTACACGCTGGCCACGCCGGCCAACGCGCCGGGACTGCGGCTGTGGTGCGCCGCCGTCATCGGGTCCAAACTGTTCGGCTGCTGGGACGCGCGCCGCATCCTGCGCGGCCGGATCGGCCCATGGCGCGCCTACCGGCTGCAGCGCTGGATGCTGGTGCTGACGGCCATCGACGGCGCGGCCTGGGGCGCGCTGGCCTGGACCGGTTTCGATCCCGCCTCGACGGCCAACAGCATCCTGGTGGTGGCCGTGTTGTCGGGCATCGTCGGCAACGCCATGTCGATGCTGTCGCCGGTGCTCAGCGTGTTCGCCATTTTCTGCGTGTGCGAGTTGGGCGCGCTCGCGCTCAAGGCCTGGTCGCTCGACGACCTGCCGTTCCGCACCCTGAGCCTGGCCGTGGTGGTGTATTTCTTCAGCTTGCTGTCCCAGGGACGCAACAGCGCCCGCGCCGCACGCGCCGCCATCCAGCTGCGCTTCGACAACATCGGCCTGATCCGGCAACTGCGCATCGAAAGCGACCGCACGCGCCACGCCTTGCACGCGGCCGAGCAAGCCAACCTGGCCAAGTCGCGCTTCCTGGCCGCCGCCAGTCACGACCTGCGCCAGCCCATCCACGCGCAAGGCCTGTTCCTGGAAGTGCTGGCGCGCTCGCCGCTCAACGACAACCAGCGCACGGTGCTGGCCAGCGCGCGCGCCGCGTCCGAGGCCTCGGCCGACATGCTGCATACGCTGCTTGATTTCTCGCGCATCGAAGCGGGCGTGATCGAACCGCAGATCGAAGCGTTCGCCCTGCAACCGCTGCTGGCCAAGCTGGAAAGCGAACTGGCGCCGCAAGCGAACGCCAAGGGACTGGTGTACCGCACGCGCGACAGCGGCTTGGCGCTGCGCTCGGACCGCGGTTTGCTGGAACTGATCGTGCGCAATCTGGTGACGAACGCCGTGCGCTACACGGACCAAGGCGGCATCCTGGTCGCATGCCGCCGGCGCGGCGCGCACGCCGTGCTGGAAGTGTGGGACAGCGGCATCGGCATCGCGCCCGAGCAGCAGGAAGAAGTGTTCCGCGAATTCCACCAGCTGGGCAACCCGGAGCGCGACCGGCAAAAAGGCCTGGGCCTGGGCCTGTCGATCGCGCGCGGGCTGGCCCAGTTGCTGGGGCACGAATTGACGATGGCGTCGCGGCCGGGACGCGGCAGCGTGTTCCGGCTGGCCGTGCCGCTGGCGGCCATGCCGGCGCTGTCGTCCTCGCCCTCGTCCGCCTCCGCGTCGGCACTGCCCGCGCGGGGCGCGTTGCCGCAACGGGTGCTGGTGATCGACGACGACGCGATCGTGCGCGCCAGCATGCAGCAACTGCTGGCCGGCTGGGGTTGCGACTGCCGTGTGGCCGACGGCATCGAACCGGCGCTGATGCTGGCCCGCGCGTGGCAGCCGGATATGATCATCAGCGACTACCGGCTGCGTGAGCAGCGCACCGGCGCCGAAGCCATCGCCATGCTGCGCGCGCAGGCCGGCGCCGCGACACCGGCCCTGCTGATCACTGGCGACACGGCCCCCGCCCGCCTGCGCGAAGCGCGCGCCAGCGGCGTGCCGCTGCTGCACAAGCCGACCTCGCCCGAGCAGCTGTACCACGCCATGAAACAAGCTTGCA
Organism: Rugamonas brunnea; assembly: GCF_014042345.1. GTDB lineage: Bacteria > Pseudomonadota > Gammaproteobacteria > Burkholderiales > Burkholderiaceae_D > Rugamonas > Rugamonas brunnea. The sequence goes on along the minus strand of NZ_JACEZT010000007.1, from coordinate 11,737 downwards.
CCGGCCGGGGTCAGTGCCAACAATCCAACACGACCTCAGCCGATGCGCTGCACTGTGGCTGAATTTATGATGCGATGTTGGCCCTGACCTTGGATGCTTAGTCCGGCAGAAAATCCGGCGACAATACCACTTCCACCGGCCACGGGCACTGCTCCGGAAAATCTACGCATTTCGTTTCGCGCTGCGCCAAATTGCGGGCGCGGCGATACACGTAGGCATACCAATCGGGATCTGGCAACAGCCGACGCAGGCTAGGGCTATCCGTCAATACCTCTTCAATGCACTCGCGCTGTTCCGTGATCGTGCTGAACCAACCGTTTCCCCGCAATCGAGGCTGGTACCGCCACTTCAACAGATGGGCCAGGAGGACCGCGCAACGGTGCCGTAATTCTCGCCTCTCACTCGTGCTCACGGCCGCTATCTCCTCGGCGATATTTTCGGCATCGATCTGCGACAACCGGCCCGCTTTCAGCAGGGCCACTTGTTCTTCCGCCCAAACGACCACGTCCGTTTCATACGCTGTGTCCATGGCTGGCTCCTCCTTCACACAGCGTTAGAGCCCAGCCCGGCGCGAAAGTTCCGCCGCCGGCCAGCGGGGGAAAATGCTTGATTACTCAACAATCTTCGATGATTTGATGCAAAATTGCCTCAGACGATGGCAAAGCAACCACATTTGTTTTGATGGTGCTACACTGGTCGATGTCTTTTCTTCATAGAGAGGCTCCCACCATGAACCAGATGTCGAGGCGTCAGTTCCTGAAGGTGACTGGCGCGACCCTGGCCGGATCGAGCATCGCGCTGCTGGGCTTCGCCCCAGCCACGGCGCTGGCCGAAGTCCGGCAATACAAGCTGGCGCGCAGCACAGAAACCCGCAACACCTGTCCCTACTGCTCGGTGGGCTGCGGCATCCTGATGTATGGTCTGGGAGACGGCGCCAAGAACGCCACCGCCCGTATCATCCACATCGAGGGCGACGCCGACCACCCCGTCAACCGCGGCACGCTGTGCCCGAAAGGCGCCAGCCTGATCGACTTCATCCACAGCCCCAACCGGCTGCAGGTGCCCGAGTACCGGGCGCCCGGCGCCACCGAGTGGAGCCCGATCTCGTGGGACGACGCGCTCAACCGCATCGCCAAGCTGATGAAGACCGACCGCGACGCCAACTTCATCGAGAAAAGCGCGGACGGCAAGACCGTCAACCGCTGGCTGTCGACCGGCATGCTGTGCGCCTCGGCTGGCACCAACGAGGTGGGCTACCTGACGCACAAAACCATGCGCAGTCTGGGCATGCTGGCTTTCGATAATCAGGCGCGTGTATGACATGGTCCGACGGTGGCAGGTCTTGCCCCGACGTTTGGCCGTGGCGCGATGACGAATCACTGGGTCGACATCAAGAACGCCGATGTGATCCTGGTCATGGGCGGCAATGCCGCCGAAGCCCACCCATGCGGCTTCAAATGGGTGACGGAAGCGAAGGCGCACCGTGGCGCCAAGCTGATCGTGGTCGACCCGCGCTTTACCCGCACCGCCTCGGTGGCCGATCATTACGTGGCCACCCGCACCGGCTCGGATATCGTGTTCCTGGGCGCGATCATCAACTACCTGCTTACGAATGACAAGATCCAGCACGAGTATGTGCGCAACTACACCGACCTGCCCTTCATCGTGCGCGAGGACTTCGCGCTCAACGACGGCCTGTTCTCGGGCTACGATGAGAAGGCCGGCAAGTACACCGACAAGAGCAGCTGGAACTATGAGCTGGGCGAGGACGGCTACGCCAAGATCGACCCCACACTTGAACATCCGCGCTGCGTCTACCAGCTGCTGAAGAAGCACTACGCGCGCTACACGCCGGAGATGGTGCAGAAGGCCTGCGGCGTGGCGCCCGACAAGTTCAAGCTGGTGGCCGAGGCGCTGGCGTCGACGGCCGTGCCGGGCCGCGCCGCCACCATCCTGTACGCGCTGGGTTGGACCCAGCATTCCACAGGCGCGCAAACGCTGCGCTGCGGCGCCATGGTGCAGCTGTTATTGGGGAACATGGGCATCGCCGGCGGCGGCATGAACGCCCTGCGCGGCCACTCCAACATCCAGGGCTTGACGGACCTGGGGCTGATGTCCAACCTGCTGCCCGGTTACATGACGCTGCCCGGCGAGGCGGAACAGGACTTCGACGCCTTCATCAACCAGCGCGCGCTCAAGCCGCTGCGGCCCAACCAGCTCAGTTACTGGAGCAATTACCGCAAATTCCACGTCAGCCTGATGAAGGCCTGGTGGGGCGACGCGGCCACGGAGGAGAACAAGTTCGCCTTCGACTACCTGCCCAAGCTGGACAAGCCCTACGACATGATGCAGGCCTTCGAGCTCATGCATCAGGGGAAAATGAACGGCTACATCTGCCAGGGTTTCAACATCCTCGCCTCGGCGCCGGACAAGCAAAAGATCACGGAAGCGCTGTCCAAGCTCAAATTCCTCGTCGTGATGGACCCGCTGGCCGTGGAGACGGCGGAATTCTGGCGCCCGTTCGGCGCCTTCCATGAAGTCGATCCGGCCAAGATCCAGACCGAAGTGTTCCGCCTGCCCACCACCTGCTTCGCCGAGGAGCGCGGCTCGCTGGTCAGCTCCTCGCGCGTGCTGCAATGGCACTGGCAAGGTGCGGAAGGGCCGGGCCAGACCCGCAGCGACCTGGAGATCATGTCCGGCATCTTCCTGCGCATGAAGAAGATGTACCAGACCGACGGCGGCAAGTACCCCGATCCGATCGTCAACCTGACCTGGCCTTACGCGCAGCCGCACAGCCCCACGCCCGAGGAACTGGCGATGGAGTACAACGGCAAGGCGCTCAAGGAGCTGACCGATCCCAAGGACCCGACCAAGGTGCTGGTGAAGAAAGGCGAGCAGCTGGCCGGCTTCGCCCAGTTGCGCGACGACGGTTCCACGGCCTGCGGCTGCTGGATCTTCTCCGGCGCGTGGACGGCGGCCGGCAACCAGATGGGCCGGCGCGACAACGCCGATCCCTCCGGCATCGGCCAGACGCTGAACTGGGCCTGGGCCTGGCCGGCCAACCGCCGCGTGCTGTACAACCGCGCCTCGTGCGACACCAAGGGCAAACCGTTCGACCCCACCCGCAAACTGGTGGGCTGGAACGGGACCAACTGGGCCGGCGTGGACGTACCCGACTTCAAGCTCGACGAGCCACCCGAGAACGGCATGGGCCCGTTCATCATGCTGCAGGAAGGCGTGGCCCGCTTCTTCTGCCGCGCCGGCATGAACGAGGGCCCGTTCCCCGAGCACTACGAGCCGTTCGAAACGCCGGTCGGCCACAACCCGCTGCACCCGTCCAACGCGCGCGCCACCAGCAACCCGGCCGCCCGCGTGTTCCCGTCCGACCGCGCCAAGTTCGGCACGGCGGCCGAGTTCCCGCACGTGGCCACCAGCTACCGGCTCACCGAGCATTTCCACTACTGGACCAAGCATGCGCGGCTCAACGCCATCATCCAGCCGGAGCAGTTCGTGGAGATCGGCGAAGACCTGGCGGCCGAAATCGGCGTGGCCAACGGCGGCACCGTCAAGGTCAGCTCCAAGCGCGGCCACATCGTGGCCAAGGCGGTGGTCACCAAGCGCATCAAGGCGCTCACCATCGACGGCAAGAAGACCCACACGGTGGGCCTGCCGATCCACTTCGGCTTCAAGGGCGTCACCAAGCCGGGCTATCTGATCAACACGCTCACCCCCACCGTCGGCGACGGCAATTCCCAGACCCCGGAATACAAGTCGTTCCTGGTCAAAGTGGAAAAAGCGTGAGCGCGCGAGGAGAATGACATGGCACTGCAATCATTGGATATCAAGCGCCAGTCCGCCACCACGACGCAACCGCCCAGCGCGCGCGAGCCGGCGCTGGGCACCGTGGCCAAGCTGATCGACGTATCGAAGTGCATCGGCTGCAAGGCTTGCCAGACCGCCTGCATGGAGTGGAACGACCTGCGCGACGAAGTGGGCAGCAACGCCGGCGTGTATGACAACCCGAACGACCTGTCGCCGCAATCGTGGACGGTGATGCGCTACTCCGAGCACGAGACAGGCGACGGCAACCTGGAATGGCTGATCCGCAAGGACGGCTGCATGCATTGCGAAGACCCGGGCTGCCTGAAAGCCTGTCCGGCGCCCGGCGCCATCGTGCAGTACACCAACGGCATCGTCGACTTCCACCAGGAGAACTGCATCGGCTGCGGCTATTGCGTGGCCGGCTGTCCGTTCGACGTGCCGCGCATCTCCAAGAAGGACAGCCGCGCCTACAAATGCACGCTGTGCTCGGACCGGGTGGCCGTGGGCCAGGAACCGGCCTGCGTCAAGACCTGCCCCACCGGCGCCATCGTGTTCGGCACCAAGGAGGACATGCAGGTGCATGCCGAGGAACGCATCGCCGACCTCAAGTCGCGCGGCTATGCGCAGGCGGGCCTGTACGACCCGGCCGGCGTGGGCGGCACGCACGTGATGTATGTGCTGCACCACGCGGACCAGCCGGGCCTGTACCACGGTTTGCCGGCCGCGCCCAGCATCAGCCCCATGGTGGGCCTGTGGAAGGGCATGACCAAGCCGCTGGCCCTGGCCGGTATCGCCGTCACGGCGCTGGCAGGCTGGTTCCACTACTCGCGCGTGGGGCCGAACGAAGTGACCAGGGACGAAGAAGCCGAGGCAGTCAAAGACGCCAACCGCATCCGGGAGAGCCAAAATGAATCGCGATAAGGATGGCAATCCGCTCATCGAGCGCTACACGGCCAATGAACGCAGCGGCCACTGGGTCACCGCCATCTGCTTCGTTCTGCTGATGGTGTCCGGCCTGTCCATGTTCCACCCCGCCACCGCATGGATGGCGGTGTTCCTCGGCGGCGGCCAATGGACGCGCATCCTGCACCCGTTCATCGGGCTGGTGATGGCGGCCTCGTTTGGCGGCATGGTGATGCAGTTCTGGCGCCACAACCAGTTCGAGCCCGGCGACCGCGAATGGCTGGACCAGACGGGCGACGTGATCCACAAGCGCGAACACCTGGTGCCCAAGGCGGGCCGCTACAACGGTGGGCAGAAGCTGCTGTTCTTCGTGCTGGTGGGCTGCATGGCAGCGCTGCTGGTGACAGGCATCGTGATCTGGCGCGCCTACTTCTCGGCCCTGTTCCCCATCGGTCTGATACGCTTCTCCGCCCTGCTCCACGCATTTGCTGCGTTGTTCATCATCGTCGCCATCATCATCCACGTGTACGCGGGCCTGTGGGTCAAGGGCTCGCTGGGCGCGATGGTGCGCGGCACGGCGACCTACGGGTGGGCGCGCAAGCACCACGGGCGCTGGTTCGAGGAGGCCGTGCGCAAATCGCGCGAATAACAACGTGTTGTAGCCCGCCCGTTTTGGATTAGAATAAGCCGCAAGGCCTGCCACCGCCGGTGGCGGGCGGGTTTGGCATTCTGGGACGGGGGACATACTTGGTACAACGCCTGCTTGCACCCGGCGAGATCGAAGCGCTCGATCACACCGCCATTCCGCGCCTGCTGCTGCCGCAGCCGCGCAGCCTGTTTTCCGCCCGCGCGGCCCGTCTGCGCCGGCTGGCCAATAACGAAATCAAGGGCATTCCCGTCGGCGCCACGCTGCGCGGCTACCTGCTGCTGATGGCCGCACTGGTCGATGCGCAGGCGGCCGTCACGCTGGCCCTGCCGTCCGACGCCGGTGCGCTGGCGGCGGCAATCGACATACCCGGCGACGCCGCCATCGCCCAGGCGCTCAACCACAACATGCCGCCGCTGCCCGTGAGCGGCGCCCGCCCCGCCGCCTGGCGCGGCGTGTTCGACAGCCTGCTGGCCCAAATGAGCACGCTGGCCGACAGCCAGCCGCAATTCTCGTCCGTGGTGGACGAGCTGCGCGCGCTCACCGGCGCCGAACTGGAAGGCTGCGCCGATGCCGTGCTGGCGCAATTCGGCGACGGCATCAATCCGCTCCACGCGCCATTCGTGGCGGCCGCGTTGCAGGTGGTGTGGACGCTGCAAGCGAGCCTGCTCGACGCGCGCCGCGTGCAGCCGCTGGTGACGGGCGCGCTGTGCCCCGTGTGCAGCTCGCATCCGGTGGCCAGCGTGATCCGCATCGGCGGGCAGTCGCAGGGCTACCGGTATCTGCAATGCGGCATCTGCGCCAGCGAGTGGCACATGGTGCGCGTCAAGTGCTCCAACTGCGAGGAAAACGCGCATGTGGCCTACCAGAGCCTGGAGGATGCGGATACAGGCGCCGCGCCAGCGCCCGACACCATCAACAAGGCCAACGATCCCTCGCGCGTGGCGCGCGCCGAAACCTGCGACGACTGCCACAGCTACCGCAAGATCTTCAACCAGGAGCATGACTACGACGTCGAGCCACTGGCCGACGACCTGGCCAGCCTGATGCTGGACGTGCTGGTGGGCGAAGCGGGCTACACGCGCGCCAGCGGCAATCCCCTGCTATGGTTTAGCGCGGCATGAGCGGCGCAGCGACCGGAGCGCAGCCGGACGCCGGCGCGACGGGCACCAGCGTCGCGGGCGCCGGCAACACGCGCGCACGTAGCGTCCACCTGCCGGCCATGCATCTGATTTTGTCCGATCCCTCGTGCCAGCCGCTGCTGACCGGCTATGGCCGCGAACAAACGCTGGCCGCCGCCCGCGCACTGCTGGCCGAACTGCGCGGCGACATGCTGCGCGTGGCCAACGCTGGCGGTAGTGCGCCCGCCGCCGCTGGCGAGATCACCATCCCCGCCATCACCGCGCTGCTGGCGCAGCGGCTGGCGCAGGCCAATCAATCGCCACTGCGGCCTGTATTCAACCTGAGCGGCACCGTATTGCACACCAACCTGGGACGCGCGCTGCTGCCCGACTGCGCCGTGCAAGCCGTGGCCGAAGCGCTGCGCTGGCCCATGAACCTGGAATGGGACATCGACACGGGCAAGCGCGGCGACCGCGACGACCTGGTAGAAGACCTGCTGCGCGAACTGACCGGCGCCGAAGCCGTCACCATCGTCAACAACAACGCTGCCGCCGTGCTGCTGATGCTCGACACGCTGGCCGATGGCCGCGAAGCCATCGTCTCGCGCGGCGAACTGGTGGAGATTGGCGGCACCTTCCGCATCCCGGACATCATGCAGCGCGCCGGTGCCACGCTGCGCGAAGTGGGCAGCACCAACCGCACCCACCTGCACGATTACGCCAACGCGGCCAACACGCAGACGGCGCTGCTGCTCAAGGTCCATTGCAGCAATTACGCCATCACTGGCTTCACCAAGAGCGTGGAGGTGGCCGAACTGGCGCCGCTGGCGCGCGAGCGGCAGATCCCGCTGGCCGTGGATCTGGGCAGCGGTACGCTGGTCGACCTGGAACAATACGGTCTGCCGCACGAAACGACGGTGCGCGAAACGATCGCCGCCGGGGCCGACCTGGTGACCTTCAGCGGCGACAAGCTGCTGGGCGGCCCGCAGTGCGGCATCATCGCCGGCCGCGCCGACCTGATCGCGCGCATCAAGCGCAACCCGCTCAAGCGCGCACTGCGGGTCGGCAAACTGACGCTGGCCGCACTGGCGCCCGTGCTGGCCCTGTACCGCGCACCGGATCTGCTGCCCGAACGATTGACCACGCTGCGCCTGCTCACGCGCCCGGCCGCAGATATGCGCGCGCAGGCGCAAGCCATCCTGCCGCTGCTTCAGCGCGCGCTGGGCGCTGACTACGACGTGCGCGACGAAGCCATGACGAGCCAGATCGGCAGCGGCGCGCTGCCGGTGGACCTGCTACCCAGCCACGGCCTGACCGTGCGCGCCGCAGCCGGTTCGCGCGTGAGTGACGCGCTGGGCGTACTGGAACGACGGTTGCGTGCATTGCCCATCCCCGTCGTCGGCCGCGTGGCGCAGGACGCGCTGTGGCTGGACCTGCGCTGCCTGGATGCCGATCACCAGCAACGCTTCATCGCCCAACTGGAAGCGCTGGCCGTATGATCATCGGCACGGCAGGCCATATCGACCACGGCAAGACCACGCTCACGCGCGCGCTGACCGGCGTCGACACGGATCGTCTGAAGGAAGAAAAAGCACGCGGCATCTCGATCGAACTTGGTTACGCCTACCTGCCGCTGGATGATGGCCAGGTACTGGGCGTGATCGACGTGCCCGGTCACGAAAAATTCATCCGCACCATGGCCGCCGGGGTGACCGGCATCGACTACGCCCTGCTGGCGGTGGCCGCCGACGACGGCATCATGCCGCAGACGGTCGAACATCTGTCCATCCTGCGCCTGCTGGGCGTACGGCGCGGGGCCGTGGCCCTGACCAAGGCCGACCGCGCCGATGCGGCCCGGCTGGAGCAAGTGGAATCCGAGGTGCGCACCCTGCTGTCTGTCATGGGCTTCGACGACGCGCCGCTGTTCCGCACCAACGCCACAGCGCCGAACGATGCCGGCGTGGCGGCACTGCTCGCGCATCTCGCGGCCACCGCCCGTGACCTGCCCACCCGCGACGAACAGCGCCTGTTCCGGCTGGGCGTGGACCGCGTGTTCACGCTAGCCGGTCAAGGCACCATCGTCACCGGCACCGCACTGGCCGGGGCTGTGCGCGTAGGCGACGTGCTGCGGTTGGCGCCCGGCGGCCAACAGGTGCGCGTGCGCAGCATCCACGCGCAGAACCGCTCAGCCGAACGGGGCGTGGCCGGCCAGCGGCTGGCACTGAACCTGGGCGGCGCCGCGCGCGAGGACATCGCCCGTGGCAGCTGGGTAGTCGCGCCCGCGCTGGCCGAATGCGGCGAACGCTTCGACGCCGAACTGACGCTGCTGCCCGACGCAGGCGCACCGCTCGCATCATGGTCGCCCGTGCATGTGCACCTGGGCGCAGCCCATCACACCGCGCACGTGGTACCGCTCGATAGCGACACCCTGCCCCCCGGCCGCACGGGCCGCATCCAATTGGTGCTCGACGCGCCCGTGCACGCCGTGCCGGGCGACCGCTTCGTGATCCGCAACGCGCAGGCCAGCGCCACCATCGGCGGCGGCGTGGTGCTGGACCCGTTCGCGCCGCCCCGCAAGCGGCGCAGTGCCGAACGGCTGGCGTGGCTGCAAGCCATGTCCACCTATCTCGCCAACGGTGACTTGGAGGCGCTGCTGGCGTGCAGCCCGCACGGCCTGCGCACCTCCACGCTGACGCGCATGACGCTGCTGCCAGCCGACCAGCTCACGGCGCCGCCGGACGCGCTGCGCATCGCACTGACGGGCGGCGACGCGCTGCTGATCGCGCGCACCAGCGTACAAGCACTACAGGAACGCACCGTCGCCGCGCTGGCGCAGTTCCACGCGCGCGCGCCCGACGAAGCAGGCCCGGAATGGTGGCGCCTCAAGCGCATGGTGGCGCCCGACGCGGAGGACAAACTGTGGAGCGAACTGCTGGAACAGCTAATCGCGGCGACCCGCGTATGCCAGCGCGGCCGCAGCCTGCACCTGCCCGAACACCGCATCGAACTGAGTCCACAAGAACAGACGCAGGCCGCGCCCTTGCTGGCGTCCTTGCTGGCCGGCGCCTACGACCCGCCGTGGGTGCGCGATCTTGCGCGTTCGACGGGCATCGCAGAGGACGAAGTACGCCGCCTGCTGCGCAAGCTCAATCGCAGCGGCGATGTGGGCCAGGTGGTGCCCGATCTGTTCTACCACCCGGCGCGGCTGGCCGAACTGGCGCACATCGTCGCCACGCTACCCGAAGCGCAGGCGGCCTCGTTCCGCGACGCCACGGCGCTGGGACGCAAGCGCGCCATCCAGCTGTTGGAATACTTCGACCGCGTCGGCTATACTCGGCGCGTAGGCAACATCCATCTGGTACGGCCCAACGCCGTATGGTCTTAGCTTCACCATGATGCACCACGAGGAAGGCATACTCATCCGGTGATGGGGCCGGGCTTCAAACCCGGTGGGGGGCGTCAGCCGCTCCCTCGTAAGTTCGACTCCTACTGCCTTCCGCCCTTCCCTGCACCATCACCAGGCCACCACCGTCATACGGCTGTCATGTCAGCTACTTAACTTCGGCAGGAATACAAAACGCTAGAACTTGGACCTTAACCGTTGCATGACCGGCGGCACATCCCAAACCCGCGCACAGAAGCAGGTCCGGTAACTGCCCATTGTTATAGCCAGAGTGACCATAATGTAACTGCTGTGAAGAGAACAAAAGTGAATCCAACGAAAGGCTTTCGTGGGGCCACTGCATGAATGAATCGAGCAAGTAGCACTGGCAACAGGATGATAACCGCTGAAGCAAATGCAGCAGGCACGGTGAACAACCAGGTGAGGATGTAGTACAAACCAAAGAAAGTAGCGAAAAGCAACGATATGACGCCACTTATAGCGATTGGATTTGTTAAATGGGGAACTTCCCACCCCAAGGGCAAAGGTATGCGATAAAAGCCTTCGGCAAGAATTTGAGTAAATTGTGTATGAAGCAGCAGATCGAATGCACCAAGTAGGATGGGGCCAAAAACAAACAGGGAAGCTTGCGAACCAAATTCTCGAACGGTCTTCCTATGCTCAAGACACCACTTGATTGAGAACCACCCGAAGACACTGCCAATGCCAACGGGCGACAAATAACCCAGGAAATTTGGGTTTGGGCCGATGATTTTGGACAGGACGATGAACAGTAGAAAAGCTACAACTGCAACCCAACCATAGAAATTTCTCAATACAGAAAGGCTTTCTACGATTTTTGCACTCTTCAACTTTTCATTGAAGCTCCCATACCCTCCTTCAAGATGGGTAACCAGCGCATCTATTTTGGGGTTTTGACGCGCCATATCGCCGGCCCAATAGAAGCCGATAATTATTTGAACCAACGTAAGTATTAGTTTGAGCATTTGGACCAACGTTCGACACGCACGGCGGGACGCGGCTGGCGAAGCCGGTCGTAACACGGGCATTCGATGGACGGGTTGAAACTCATTTCTTGTGCTCCTCCAAGAACCTCTCGATTGCGCCTGGTGTGCGCTTAGAACCGACCAACCACTGAACTTGCCACTCCGTCAGCCGCTCGCCGTTCACCACCTCAAACTTACCCGGGATAGGTTCATTGACGTACCTCGACTGTCGAATAAGCACAAGCGGTTCTTCGGCCCCCTTGGATCGTTGTGAAAAGGCAAGTGCGCGCTCATACTGGGCAAAGGCTACAAAGTAGTCATTTCCGCCATTCCTTCGGAACGCGCCGCGCTCAGGGTGTAGCCATACCCGGTACTCAAGAACCTCATCGTAGAAGTAGCCCGCCCCCGACTTGACGAGTGCAGGGTAAGTGCCGACCTTCTCAGGTTCCACCGGAACGGGAAACTTGGTCTCACCGAAAACGACTCGGTCAGCCTCCGCGACGTTGAAGGCCGCGTTAGCGACGAAACTAACTACGAGCGCGAGGAATGCGATTAGCAGGCGGAGGCGCATACGGGCTCTACGTGCTTGAATTAACCGGCGCGCGTCAGCGCGTCCGGGTTGAATGAATTGTTGGGCCATAGCTTGGTGGAGGATGCTTTTCCATGTAGCCAGCGTAGTTGCCAAAATGCCTGCGGCGCCCGAGATAGTGAGGATACCGCTCGTAATGCGGTAATCCCCCCACCAGATGATAGCGTTTGAAAGTAGAATTTTCTCAATTTGATTTTTGAAAGTTCTGCAGCATGAAGACCTCCCGTTTTACCGACAGCCAGATCATCGCCATCCTGAAGCAGGCCG
>NZ_JACEZT010000078.1 GCF_014042345.1 Rugamonas brunnea | reverse complement strand
ATGTGCACTTATTCACTTGTCCCTATAACTTTAGCCCCTTGCGACTAAACAAAGGAGCGGTCATAGAAATAAGAAGTACTACGTTGTTGCGTTTGTTGATACATACAATCATTACCCATCGTTCTACCTTTTACAGTAAAACGATCAATAAATAATCTTTACTTTTACTTCTTCCAGATTGTTAAAGAACATACAGCACTTGATCTCTAAAAGATCAAACCTAAATCGCAACCAAGCCTGGCTGACTTACGT
>NZ_JACEZT010000077.1 GCF_014042345.1 Rugamonas brunnea | reverse complement strand
CTGGTAGGGCTGGTTGGACTCGAACCAACGACCCCCGCGTTATCAACACGGTGCTCTAACCAGCTGAGCTACAGCCCCAAATGCTGTTCTTCTTAATTACAGTCGATAAGTGTGAACGCTTGAGGATTGGTCCGTAGACCAGTGCGACTCTAGAAAGGAGGTGATCCAGCCGCACCTTCCGATACGGCTACCTTGTTACGACTTCACCCCAGTCACGAATCCTACCGTGGTAAGCGCCCTCCTTGCGGTTAAGC
>NZ_JACEZT010000076.1 GCF_014042345.1 Rugamonas brunnea | reverse complement strand
CCCCCCCCCCCCCCCCCCCCCCCCCCCCCCCCCCCCCCCCCCCCCCCCCCCCCCCCCCCCCCCCCCCCCCCCCCCCCCCCCCCCCCCCCCCCCCCCCCCCCCCCCCCCCCCCCCCCCCCCCCCCCCCGCCCCCCCCCCCCCCCCCCCCCCCCCCCCCCCCCCCCCCCCCCCCCCCCCCCCCCCCCCCCCCCCCCCCCCCCCCCCCCCCCCCCCCCCCCCCCCCCCCCCCCCCCCCCCCCCCCCCCCCCCCCCCCC
>NZ_JACEZT010000075.1 GCF_014042345.1 Rugamonas brunnea | reverse complement strand
AATTGCCCGTACGGCTTGTCCCTATAACCTTAGCAGGTTGTGGTGAATGAGAAGTGCGTTGTAACGTTCGTTGATACAACTTCATTACCCAATTACTTCTTCCAGATTCTGAGTAACGCTGCCCGACAGGGAGCGACTACTCGTACAAGTCAAAGCTTGATGACCATAGCAAGTTGGTCCCACCCCTTCCCATCCCGAACAGGACCGTGAAACAACTCTGCGCCGATGATAGTGCTGCAACCAGTGTGAAAGTAG
>NZ_JACEZT010000074.1 GCF_014042345.1 Rugamonas brunnea | reverse complement strand
CAGAAGTAGGTAGCTTAACCGCAAGGAGGGCGCTTACCACGGTAGGATTCGTGACTGGGGTGAAGTCGTAACAAGGTAGCCGTATCGGAAGGTGCGGCTGGATCACCTCCTTTCTAGAGTCGCACTGATCTTCGGATCATCCTCAAGCGTTCACACTTATCGACTGTAATTAAGAAGAACAGCATTTGGGGCTGTAGCTCAGCTGGTTAGAGCACCGTGTTGATAACGCGGGGGTCGTTGGTTCGAGTCCAACCA
>NZ_JACEZT010000073.1 GCF_014042345.1 Rugamonas brunnea | reverse complement strand
TCCAGACTCCTACGGGAGGCAGCAGTGGGGAATTTTGGACAATGGGCGCAAGCCTGATCCAGCAATGCCGCGTGAGTGAAGAAGGCCTTCGGGTTGTAAAGCTCTTTTGTCAGGGAAGAAACGGTGAGGGCTAATATCCTTTGCTAATGACGGTACCTGAAGAATAAGCACCGGCTAACTACGTGCCAGCAGCCGCGGTAATACGTAGGGTGCAAGCGTTAATCGGAATTACTGGGCGTAAAGCGTGCGCAGGCG
>NZ_JACEZT010000072.1 GCF_014042345.1 Rugamonas brunnea | reverse complement strand
CAAACCTAAACCGCTTATGGCTTACGTTTGCGCTTTTACTCGAACCTTTGGTGGAGGATGACGGGATCGAACCGACGACCCCCTGCTTGCAAAGCAGGTGCTCTCCCAGCTGAGCTAATCCCCCGTTGATTCAGGCGAAACTGGTAGGGCTGGTTGGACTCGAACCAACGACCCCCGCGTTATCAACACGGTGCTCTAACCAGCTGAGCTACAGCCCCAAATGCTGTTCTTCTTAATTACAGTCGATAAGTGTGA
>NZ_JACEZT010000071.1 GCF_014042345.1 Rugamonas brunnea | reverse complement strand
CGCCTGGGGAGTACGGTCGCAAGATTAAAACTCAAAGGAATTGACGGGGACCCGCACAAGCGGTGGATGATGTGGATTAATTCGATGCAACGCGAAAAACCTTACCTACCCTTGACATGGCAGGAATTCCTGAGAGATTGGGGAGTGCTCGAAAGAGAACCTGCACACAGGTGCTGCATGGCTGTCGTCAGCTCGTGTCGTGAGATGTTGGGTTAAGTCCCGCAACGAGCGCAACCCTTGTCATTAGTTGCTACG
>NZ_JACEZT010000070.1 GCF_014042345.1 Rugamonas brunnea | reverse complement strand
GTTTGTATGCACACGGTTTCAGGATCTATTTCACTCCCCTCCCGGGGTTCTTTTCGCCTTTCCCTCACGGTACTGGTTCACTATCGGTCGATTACGAGTATTTAGCCTTGGAGGATGGTCCCCCCATATTCAGACAGGATTTCTCGTGTCCCGCCCTACTTGTCGTACGCTTAGTACCACCGCTCTGATTTCGTGTACGGGGCTATCACCCGCTATGGCTCCTGTTTCCAAAGGATTCCACTATCAGCTCGACTA
>NZ_JACEZT010000069.1 GCF_014042345.1 Rugamonas brunnea | reverse complement strand
GCCTGCGCACGCTTTACGCCCAGTAATTCCGATTAACGCTTGCACCCTACGTATTACCGCGGCTGCTGGCACGTAGTTAGCCGGTGCTTATTCTTCAGGTACCGTCATTAGCAAAGGATATTAGCCTCCACCGTTTCTTCCCTGACAAAAGAGCTTTACAACCCGAAGGCCTTCTTCACTCACGCGGCATTGCTGGATCAGGCTTGCGCCCATTGTCCAAAATTCCCCACTGCTGCCTCCCGTAGGAGTCTGGAC
>NZ_JACEZT010000006.1 GCF_014042345.1 Rugamonas brunnea | reverse complement strand
CGGTCCCGCTGCCGGCCCCGGCGCCGCACCCGGCCAGCCGGCGCCCGGCCTGTCCGGCCCGGACACGCTGGCGCCCCTGGCCGCGCCCGACAGCAGCGACATCCGCGTGGCGCGCAGCCACGTGCCACCGCAAGCCGACCCGGCGCTGGAAGCGGGCTACCTGGCCTTCAATAGCGGCGACCTGGCGCGTGCCCAGCAGCAGTACGCGCTGGCCCTGCGCACCGATCCCAACAACCGCGACGCGTTGCTGGGCACGGCCGCCGTCGCCCTGCGCCAGCGCCAGGAACAGCAAGCGGCCGCGATCTACAGCCGCCTGCTGGACCTCGACCCCAACGATGGCGACGCGCTAGCCGGCCTGATGGGCTTGCGCCAGGGCGACGCGGCCCAGGCCGAACTGCGCCTGAAAACCGTGCTCACCCGCACGCCCGACGCGGCCCCGGTCCAGTTCGCACTGGGCAACCTGTATGCGCGCCAGGGCCGCTGGTCCGAGGCCCAGCAAGCCTACTTCCGGGCCTGGTCGGCCGCGCCCGGCAATGCCGATTACGCCTACAACCTGGCCATCGGCCTGGACCGCCTCAACCAGGGCAAGCTGGCGCTGACCTATTACCAGAAAGCGCTGGCGCTGGCCCAGGACGCGCCGGCCAGCTTCGACCGCGCGGCGCTGCGCCAGCGCCTGCACCAGTTAAGCCAGCTGAACCAGCAGGTCCACCCGGTCCAGCCCTGAGCCTGTGACAGGTAAAAGATACAGCAAGCAATAAGGCAAGCGGCGCCCGGCGCGCCGCCATCCACGGAACACCATGGCAGAACAACCTAAAATCCCGCTCGGCAAGCTGCTGATCCAGAAAGGCGTGATCAGCGAGGACCAGCTGCGCATCGCCCTGATCGAGCAAAAGCGCAGCCAGGAACCGCTGGGCAAGCTGCTCATCACGCTGGGCTTCGTCACCGAGGCCACGGTGCGCGAGGCGCTGTCGAAGAACCTGAACCAGCAGAGCGCCGACCTGAACAGCCTGGTGGTGGACGCCATCGCCCTCAAGCTGATCCCCAAGGACGTGGCCAAGCGCTACCGCGTGTTCCCCATCGTCTACGAGCGCCACAGCGACAACCTGATCCTGGCCATGTCCGACACCAGCAACATCGTGGCGCTGGACCAGATCAGCGCTATGCTGGTCAAGGGCATCACCATCACGCCGCTGCTGGCGGGCGAGTCGGACATCCAGCGCGCCATCGACCAGTACTACGGCTTCGAGCTGTCGATCGACGGCATCCTGCACGAGATCGAAACGGGCGAAGTCAATTACGCCAGCATTTCCGGAAGCACCTCGGACGAGTACAGCCAGCCCATGGTGCGCCTGATCGACGCGCTGCTGGCCGACGCCGTGCAGAACGGCGCCTCCGACATCCACTTCGAGCCCGAGCAATCGTTCCTGCGCATCCGCTACCGCATCGACGGCATCCTGCGCCAGATCCGCAGCCTGCACAAATCGTACTGGCCGGCCATGGCCGTGCGCCTGAAGGTGATCTCGAACATGAACATCGCCGAGACGCGCGCGCCGCAGGACGGCCGCATCTCGATCAAATTCTCGGGCCGCCAGATCGATTTCCGCGCCTCGGCCCAGCCCACCACCCACGGCGAGAACGTGGTGCTGCGCGTGCTGGACCGGCAAAAAGGCATCGTGCCGCTCGACGGCCTGGGCCTGGGCGAGAACGAACTCAATCTGCTCAAGCTGATGATCGCCCGCCCCGACGGCGTGATCCTCGTGACCGGTCCGACCGGCTCGGGCAAGACCACCACCCTGTATTCCATCCTCAATCACATCAATACGGAAAGCGTCAACATCATGACGCTGGAGGACCCGGTGGAATACCCGATGAACATGATCCGGCAGACCTCGGTCAACGAATCGGCCAAGATGGGCTTCGCGGACGGCATCCGCTCGATGATGCGGCAAGACCCCGACATCATCCTGGTGGGCGAGATCCGCGACAAGGAGACGGCCGAGATGGCGTTCGCCGCCGCCATGACCGGCCACCAGGTCTATTCCACGCTGCACACCAATTCGGCCATCGGCTCCGTCACCCGCCTGCTCGACATCGGCATCCTGCCCGACATCATGGCCGGCAACATCATCGGCATCGTGGCTCAGCGCCTGGTGCGCAAGCTGTGCACGCACTGCCGCGAGCCGTTCGAGGCCGATCCGCTGGAGCGCCGCCTGCTGGGCCTGCCCACGCCGCCGGCCCACGACGGCGAGCAGGAACCGCTGGCGCCGCAGACCATCTACCGCGCCGTCGGCTGCGAGCGCTGCGCGCACCAGGGTTACAAGGGCCGCATCGCCATCATGGAATTGCTGAAGATGACGGGCGAACTCGATGAGCTGATCGCCCGCCGCGCCTCCTCGCGCGAACTGAAGACGGCGGCCACGGCCGGCGGCTTCCACTCGCTGGTGGACGACGGCGTGCGCCGCGTGCTCGAAGGCGTGACCACGCTGGAGGAAGTGGCGCGCGTGGTGGACCTGACCGACAGGCTGAGCTGATGCCCCAATACATCTACCGCGCCATGGACGCCGGCGGCCAGCTGTTGCCGGGCAATATGGACGCCGCCAACGAGCCGGACCTGGAACTGCGCCTGAGCCGCATGGGCCTGGACCTGGTCGACTGCAAGGTCACGCGCCAGAAGGTGGTGGCCATCAAGCGCGTGATCACGCGCAAGGACCTGATCAACTTCTGCTTCCACATGGAGCAGCTGACGGCGGCCGGCGTGCCCATCCTCGAAGGCCTGGACGACCTGCGAGAGAGCATGGACCACCCGCGCTTCCGCGAAGTGATCACCGACCTGATCGAGAGCATCGAAGGCGGCCTGCAGTTGTCGACGGCGCTGGCCGCCTATCCGGACGTGTTCGACGTCACCTTCACCAGCCTGATCTCGGCGGGCGAACACAGCGGCAAGCTGGCCGAAGTGTTCAAGAACCTGTCCGAGAGCCTGAAATGGCAGGACGAGCTGGCGGCCCAGACCAAGAAAATGATCATGTACCCGGCCGTGGTGGGCGTGGTGGTGACGGGCGTGACCTTCTTCCTGATGATCTACCTGGTGCCGCAGTTGACCGCGTTCATCAAAAACATGGGCAACACCCTGCCCCTGCACACGCGCGCGCTGATCTTCGTCTCCAACATCTTCATCCACTACTGGTATGTGCTGCTGGCGCTGCCCGTGGTGGCCTGGTTCGGCGCCAAGGCCTGGCTGGCGCGCAGCGAGACGGCGCGCTACCGCTTCGACGCGCTGCAACTGCGGATCTGGATGGTGGGCCCGGTGCTGCACAAGGTGATCCTGGCCCGCTTTGCCACCTTCTTCGCGCTGATGTATGCTTCCGGCATCACCATCCTTGAATGCATCCGCCTGTCCGAGGGCATCGTCGGCAACCGCGTGGTGGCGGCCGGGCTGCAGCAGGCGGCGCGCCTGATCTCCGAGGGCCAGGGCGTGACGGCCGCGTTCCAGAACACCGGCATCTTCCCGCCGCTGGTGATCCGCATGCTCAAGGTGGGCGAGGCCACGGGCGCGCTCGACGGCGCGCTGCGCAACGTGGCCTATTTCTACAACCGGGAAGTGAAGGAAATGATCGAGAAAGTGCAGGCGATGATAGAACCGGCCATCACCGTGGTGCTGGGCCTGCTGCTGGGCTGGATCATGCTGTCGGTGCTGGGCCCGATTTACGACACGATCAGCAAGATCAAGACCTGAGGCCGCCGTGCTGCGCAACCACTTACTCTACCTCACCAGCGAACAGCTGTGCGTCTACCACTGGCGGCTGGGCAAGCTCACGGCCGGGCCCTGCTTCGCGCCGGACGAGGACGGCATCGACGCCTTCATGGACTACATCGCCGACTGCCCGGTCGGCCCGTGCTGGCTGCTCACCGACCTGATCGAGGAGGATTACCACCGCCTCACGCTGCCGCACGTGAACGGCAAGGCCGGGCGCCAGATGCTGCAACGGCGCCTGATGCAGCAATACCGCGAAACGCCGTACCGCCACGTCAGCATCCAGGGCCGCGAACCGGAAGGCCGGCGCGACGATATCGCCCTGCTCAGCGGCCTGACCAACCCGTCCATCGTGCAGCCGTGGATCGCCGCGCTCGAAGCGCTGAAGGCGCCGCTGGCCGGCCTGTACACGACCACGCTGATGAGCGACGTGCTGCGCCGCAAGCTGGGCCTGCGTTACGAGCACCTGCTGCTGGTGACGGAACAGTCGGGCGGCCTGCGCCAGACCTATTTCCGCGACGGCCAGCTCAAGTTCTCGCGCCTGACGCTGGCCATCGACCGCGACGGCGTGCCCGTCAACGTAGCCGCCGAGACCGGCAAGACGCTGCAGTTCCTCACCAGCGTGCACCTGATGGAACGCGGCGACGTGCTGCACACGGCCATCGTCACCCCGGCCGACCAGGTCGAGCGCCTGTCGGCGCTGTGCCGCAACGGGCCCGAGACGGCCTACCATTTCATCCCCATGGAAACGGCGGCCGCCAAGGTCGGCTTGCCGGACGTGCCGCGCCTGGCCGATACCCTGCTGCTCAAGCTGCTGGGCGCCGAGCTGCCGCGCAGCCACTACACCTTGGGCGAGGCGCGCCGCTACTACCAACTGTGGTGGGCGCGCGTGGCCATGTACGGCGCCAGCGCCGCCATCCTCACCTGTACCCTGATGTGGGCCGCCGTCAGCCTGTGGCGCGCCGGCGAGGCCGACAACGCGGCCCTGCGCATGCGCGCCGAAACGGCCCGCTACGACAGCCAGTACCAGGCCGTGATGTCGGACATGCCGCCGGCCGTGGCCAAGACCGCCAACATGAAGGCGGCCGTGGCCATCGAGCACATGCTGGCCGAGCAGGGCCCGGTGCCGCTGCCCATGGTGCGCATGCTGTCCGAGGCGCTGGACCAGGCGCCCCTCATCAAGCTGAACCGGATCGACTGGCGCGTCAACCTGCCTGGGGCGGCCCCGGCGCCATCGTCCATGCAGGCGCCGGCCGACAGCGGCGCCACCGCGCCGGTGCCGTCCCAGCTGCTGGGCCTGCCCACGGCCCCGCCCCAGGCGCTGCACCTGGAGGCTGAAATTGGCGGCCCGCAGGATGATTACCGGGCCGCGCTGGACGCCATGCGCCAGTTCGCCCAGCGCCTGGCGGCCCTGCCCCACATGACGGTGGAGATCGAATCGCAGCCGCTCGACACCCGGCCCAACGTCAAGCTGAGCGGCAAGGCCGGCATGGTGGCCGGTGGCGCGGCGTCGGAATCGCCGAAATTCGCCCTGAACCTGGTATGGAATCCCTGATGAACGCAGTCGCCACCCTCCCCGGCAAGAAGAAAAAGCCGGCCATCGCCGTCGCCGTGCCCTACTGGGTGCGCGAGTTCGCGCTGATCCGCTGGGGCGTGGCCGCGCTCGCCTGCGGCCTGGCCGTGGGGGTGGCGGCCGTGGTCTACAGCAACGGCCAGTTGCGCGACGCCAGCGCCACCCGCGCCCACGTGCAGCAAGTGCGCGACGCGGCCTATGCCCGCTACGCCTACGCCGACAACGAGAAACGCGAGATCCGCACCTTCCAGCCCGCCTTCCTCGCCATGCGCGAGCGGGGCCTGGTGGGCGAGGAGAACCGGCTGGCGTGGCTCGATGCGATCCGCCGCATCCAGGAAGAACGGCGGCTGCTGCCCATCAGTTACGAGATCACGCCGCAGCAGCCGGTCACGCCCGATCCGCGCGTGGCCACCGGCGACTACCAGTTGCACGCCAGCCGCATGGCGCTGCACATGGACATGCTGCACGAGCTGGACCTGTTCAACTTCCTGGAAGACCTGCGGGTGCGCGGCTATTTCACGGTGCAGGACTGCGCCATCAAGCGCCTCGGCGCCAGCAGCCAGGCCGACGCGCCAGCGCTGTCGGCTGACTGCACGCTGAACTGGGTCACGCTCACGCCGGGTGCGCCCGCGCCGGGCGCCGCCTCACCAGCGGGACGGGCCAAACCATGAACCGTCCACACCGCACCGGCCACCGCGCCCACGCCGCCCGGCCGGCCCGCGCCTCCGCCCTGGCCGCGCTGGCGGCGCTGGCGTTGCTGGCCACCGCCGCCGGCAATGCGCCAGCCCAATCGCTGGGCCTGGGGCGATTGTTCACCTCGCCCGACGAACGCATCAGTATCGACATGCGGCGCAGCGCCAGCCTGCCCGCGCCCACGCTGCCGAACGGGGCGCCGGCGCCCGGCACCGCCGCCGCGCCCGCCGTGGCCGACGCGCCGCTGACGCCGCCCGAGCCGGTGCAGCTCAATGGCGTGGTCCGCCGCAGCAACGGCAAGTCCACCGTGTGGATCAATCAGGTGCCGGTGGGCGAGAACGGCGCCCAGTTGCGTCCGGACCAGTCGGTCAAGCTGCGGCTGTCGTCAGGCCGGGCGCTGGTGCTCAAGCCTGGACAGAGTTTCAATCCCGCCGATGGCACGGTACAAGAAGCGGCCGGGCGCTAGGCAGGCCGGCGCCGCCCTGCTGCTGTTGCTGGCGCTGATGGGCGTGGGTGCGGCCAGCCTGCTGATCACCGCCTTCAGCCGCGGCGACCGCGAGGCGCGCCACAACCGCCAGACGCTGGAACGGCTGGCCGCCGCCACCGATGCGCTGGTCGGCTACGCCACGGCCCAGGGCCGCCTGCCGCGTCCGGCCATCTCGGCCACCGACGGGCGCGAACGGCCCGGGGCCTGTGAGACGGAGGAAGATTGCACCGGCTTCCTGCCGTGGGTGGCGCTGGGCGTGGAAGGGGCCGATGCCTGGGGCAAGCGGCTGCGCTACAGCGTCACGCCGGCCTACACGGTGGCGCCCGTGCAACGCCTCTCCGCCGTCGCCACCAAGACCGTGCAGACCCGCTTCGGCAGCGGCACGCTGGCCTACCTGGCCGGCCAGGGCAGCTGCGAGCTGAGCGCCCAATGCGTGCCGCTGGTGGTGCTGTCGCAGGGACGCGAGAATTTCGGCAGCACGGTACTCGGCATCGTGCAACCGAACACGGCCAGCGGCAACGTGGACGAGCAGCTCAACGACCAGGGCGCCGCCCACTTCATCAGCCGCGCCGCCACCACGGACGCCAGCGTCCCCGGCGGCGTGTTCGACGACCTGGTGACGTTCGTGCCGCTGGACTTTTTATACAAACAGATGGGAGCGGCGCGCAAGCTGCCGTGACGACATGAAGCGCACACAACAAGGTTTTACCCTGGTCGAGATCGCCATCGTGCTGGTCATCGTCGGCCTCATGATCGGCGGCCTGATCACGCCGCTGAGCGCCCAGCTCGAACAGCGCCGCGTGGGCGACACGCAGAAGGCCCTCGACGATGCGCGCGAGGCGCTGATCGGCTTCGCCCTGCGCAACGGCTACCTGCCCTGCCCGGCCGTCTCGGCCAGCAACGGCCTGGAAGACCGCAGCGAGAACCGCTGCCGCGGCGAACGCCGGGTCGGCTACCTGCCGTGGGCCACGCTGGGCTTGAGCAAGCTCGACAGCTGGAACCGCCTGTACCGCTACAGCGTCTCGCCCGGCTTCAGCGACAGCGCCGTCCATTTCAACTTCCAGACCGCGCGCGACATCAGCATCGCCACCCGCGACGGCGGCGGCAACCTGGTGCCGGCCACGCTGGCCAACGATATCCCGGCCGTGATCCTGTCGCACGGCAAGAACGGCTTTGGCGCCAGCACCGACCAGGGCACGCTGGTGGCCGACACCTCGGCCACCAACCAGGACGAAAAGGTCAAC
Source organism: Rugamonas brunnea (assembly GCF_014042345.1). Classification (GTDB taxonomy): domain Bacteria; phylum Pseudomonadota; class Gammaproteobacteria; order Burkholderiales; family Burkholderiaceae_D; genus Rugamonas; species Rugamonas brunnea. The sequence continues at coordinate 317,221 of NZ_JACEZT010000006.1, read as the reverse complement.
GCCAGCTCGGCCACCGCCTTCATCGCGCGCGACGCCAGCGACAACCCGGCCGCGCCCGGCGGCGAGTACGACGACCTGGTGACGTGGGTCTCGCCCTACATCCTGTTCAACCGGCTGGTGGCGGCCCAGCGCCTGCCCTGAGCATGCTGGCGCCCGTCCTCACCATCGCCCGCCAGACGCTGCGCGAGGCGCTGCGCAACCGGCTGCTGTGGCTGCTGCTGCTGGCCGCCTGCGGCGCCATCGCCGCCAGCGGCCTGCTGCACGAGGTCGCGTTGACGGAAAGCCGGGCACTGCAAACGGCGCTGCTGGCGGCCGTGCTGCGGCTGGCCGCCGTGTTCCTGGTGGCCACCTTCGTCGTCACCAGCATGGTGCGCGAGGCGAACGACAAGGGCCAGGAACTGCTGCTGGCGCTGCCGCTGCCGCGCGCCGTCTGGCTGCTGGGCAAGCTGGCCGGCTTCGCCGCGCTGGCCGCGCTGCCGGCCGCGCTGTTCGGCCTGCTGGCGCTGCTGCTGGCGCCGGCGGATCAGGCCGCCCTGTGGGGCGTGTCGCTGCTGGCCGAACTGTGGATCGTGGCCGCCTTCAGCGTGCTGTGCATGCTGACCCTGAACCAGGTGCTGCCGGCCCTGGCCGCCGCATTCGCGTTCTACCTGCTGGCCCGCACCACGGCCACGCTGCAACTGCTGGCGCACGGTCCCGGCCAGCACGATGGCCTGCTGACGCGGGCCGTCGACGCGCTGGCGCTGCTGCTGCCCAACCTGGACGCCTACGCCCGCACCGACTGGCTGCTGTACCACGGCGGCACGGGAACGGCGCTGGCCGCCATCGCCGTCCAGAGCGCCATCTATCTGGCGCTGCTGACGGCCGCCGCCCTGTTCGACTTGTACCGCAAGAATTTCTGATGGATAACCGTCCCCTGCGCCGCGTCCCCGTCGCCGTGCCGGCCCTGCTGGCACTGGCGCTCGCCGCACAGATCGGCTGGCAGGCCGGCCACCGGCCGCCGCCGCCGCAGGCCCAGCCGCTGCCGCCGCCGCCCGCGCTGGCCACGCTGCAATTGGCCAGCCTGGGCGAGCGGGCCGCCCTGTCACGCGTACTGATGCTGTACGTGCAAGGCTGGGATGACCAGCCCGGCGTCAGCGTGCCGTGGCGCAGCCTCGATTACGACCGCCTCGCGCAATGGCTGGGCCGCGCGCTCGACCTCGATCCGCGCAGCCAGTACCCCTTGCTGGCCGCCAGCACCGTCTACACGGCGGTGGACGACCCGCAGCGCGTGCGCCGCATGCTCGACTTCGTCTACCAGCGCTTCGCGGAAGACCCCGATCGGCGCTGGCCGTGGCTGGCCCAGGCCGCCATCATCGCCCGCCACCGGCTGCACGACCTGCCGCTGGCGCGCCGTTACGCCCAGGCCATCCGGCTGCAGGCCACGGGGCCGAACGTGCCGCCGTGGGCGCGCGAGCTGGAAGCGTTCGTGCTGGAGGACATGAACGAGCTGGCCAGCGCCCGCGCGCTGATCGGCGGCCTGCTGCAGGATGGCCGCATCACCGACCCCAACGAGCTGCGTTTCCTGGCGCACAAGCTCGATGAACTCAAGGCCAGGACACGATGAATCGTGCGCCCCTTCCGCTGCGGCGCGGCATTCTTTATGATGCGCAATTCGCTCAGGAAATGTAATATAGCCCCATGCCTCGAAAGGAATCTCACATGCAACGTCCACCTGCGCGCGGCCCGGCCCAACGTGGCTTCACCCTGGTCGAAATCGCCATCGTCCTCGTCATCATCGGCCTGTTGCTGGGGGGCGTGCTCAAGGGGCAGGGTCTGATCGACAGCGCCAAGGTCAAGAACATCATCCAGCAATCGAATTCGCTGTCGGCGGCCGTGAACGCCTACCAGGACAAGTTCCGCGCCCTGCCCGGCGACGACGTGCAAGCCACCATCCACGCGCCCGGCGCCACCGGCAACGGCAACGGCGACGGCCAGATCGCCGAATACCAGCTGGCGCCCCAGCACCTGGCGCTGGCCGGCTTCATCACCGGTTCGTACAACGGCAGCACCGACTTCATGACCAGCGCCCAGGGCGGCGCCGTCTACATCTACAACGACATCGTGGCCGGCCGCGGCGGCAACGGCATCCGCTTCGACAACCTGCCCGACTCGTTCGCCGAGCAGATCGACAGCAAGCTCGACGACGGCAAGTTCAACACCGGCTCCGTGCGCGCCACCGGCAACTACACCAACAACGGCACCATCATCACCCGCACCGCGCTGTTCTTCTGATCCCACCGGGGTCAGGTCATGCCACCAAGCACATTGCGGAATGGCATGACCTGACCCCGGTTTTTTTTGCGCACGAAAAAGCACGTCCGTACTATTGAAGCTAGAATAAGTCCTCCTACCACGCGGGAGACAACATGTTCGAAGAATTCATCGGCACCAAGGCCGTGGCGGCACGCCACCAGTTCGACGTGGCGGCGCTCGACGCCTATCTGCGCCAGCACGTGGCCGGCTATCCGGCCGGCGCGCTCACGGTCGAACAGTTCAAGGGTGGCCAGTCCAACCCCACATTCAAGCTCAGCATCGGTGGCCAGCATTACGTGCTGCGCACCAAGCCGGCGCCGGCCGCCAAGCTGCTGCCGTCGGCCCACGCCATCGAGCGCGAATACCGGGTCATGGATGCGCTGCAGAAAGCCGGTTTCCCGGCCGCCCGCCAGTATGTGCTGTGCACCGACGAGAGCGTGATCGGGCGCGCTTTCTACCTGATGGAATTCGTCGAAGGCCGGGTGCTGTGGGACCAGGCCCTGCCCGGCATGACGCCGGCCGAACGGGCCGCCATCTACGACGAGATGAACCGCGTCATCGCCCAGTTGCACAGCATCGACTACGCCGCCATCGGACTAGCCGACTACGGCAAACCCGGCAACTACTTCGCGCGCCAGATCGAGCGCTGGAGCAAGCAATACCTGGCTGCGCAGACCGAGCCGATCGAGGCGATGGACCAGTTGATCGCGTGGCTGCCGCACCACATCCCGCCCGGCGAGGACACGGCCATCGTGCATGGCGACTTCCGTCTCGACAACCTCCTGTTCCACCCGACCGAGCCGCGCATCCTGGCCGTGCTGGACTGGGAACTGTCGACATTGGGCCACCCGTTCGCCGATTTCTCCTACCATTGCATGAGCTGGCATATCACGCCCGGCCAGTTCCGCGGCATCGCCGGGCTGGACCTGGCGGCGCTCGGCATCCCGTCGCAACAGCAATACATCGCCCGCTACGCCGAACGCACCGGCAAGACCATCCGCCTGGAGGACTTCAATTTCTACCTGGCCTTCAACATGTTCCGACTGGCGAGCATCATGCAAGGCATCATGAAGCGCCATGTCGACGGCACGGCCGCCAGCGCCCAAGCCCTGGAATCGGGCCAGATGGCGCGTCCCATGGCGGCGCTGGCATGGGATTACGCGAGCGGCCGCAAACACGTTTGACGGGCCGGGGCGGGCCGGGCCAGCCACCGGGTCCGCCGCCGGCCACGGCCACGGTGTCGCGCCAGCCCCGCACGGTGCCACTTGGCGCTTTCTCAAAACGTCAGGCTGGGCTACTATCGTGCTGCCAGCGTTAGCGCCGCCCGCCCCGGGGCCGCGCGGCCGGCGCCCGCTCAATTGGGGTCCACGCATTGCCAGAACAACCCAGTCCATCCCTGCCCTCGATACGCTCGCAGATCGCGCTGCTGGTGCTGGCCTGCGCGCTGCCCACGGTGATCGGTTTCGCCGCGCTGGTGAACCAGCTCTACGGCCGCGAGCACGCGGCCCTGCGCGAAGATACGCTGGAGGTGGCCCGCACCGTGGCCGCCGCCATCGACCGTGACCTGGCCCAGAGTGCCAGTGCGGCGCAGGCCCTGGCCACGTCGCCCAGCCTGCAAAGCGGCGACCTGGCCAGTTTCCGCACGCAGGCCGCCCGCCTGCTGGCGCCTCAGTTCCCCGGCTCGCGCTTCCTGCTCAGCGATGGCAACGGCGTGCTGCTGCCGGCCCCCGATGAGACGGTGGCCGGCGCATTCGGCGCGCGCCGCAACGAAGCCCGCCTGCGCCCTTTGCTCACCGTCACCGACGCGCCCGACACCGGCGCCCCGCCGCAACCGGCCGTCTCGGTCGTGTACGACCATGAGCAGGCCTTGCTGGCCGTGGACGTGCCGGTGCGCTACAACGGCAAGACCCGTTATGCGCTGACCGTGCTGCTCAAGCCGGACCGGCTGGCGCGCTCCCTGGTCGGCGAGCACGTCACCAGCCGCCACAGCGTGGCCCTGTACAACCGCGACGGCGTGCTGGTGGCCCATTACGGCGCCGGCGGCAACGTGGTGGGCCAGCAGGCGCCCCCCGAACTGCGCGTGCCGCTGGGACTGGCGCACGAAACCCTGCTCGACACCCGGCTGGCCGACGGCACCCCCGTCTACCTGGGCCTGAACCGGGCCCCGGCCAGCGGGCTGGCGGTGGCCGTGGCCGCGCCCCAGGCGCTGGCCGACGAACGCCTGTTGCAGACGGTGGGCACGGTGTCGGTGGTGCTGGCGCTGCTGCTGGCGATCGGCTTCACGCTGGCCTGGATCGTGGGCGGGCGCATCAGCCGCTCCGTGCGGGCCCTGCTGGCGCCGGCCCAGGCCCTGGCCAGCGGCGCCCCGTTCACGCTCGAACGCATGAGTTTCAGCGAGGCGCAGGCCGTGGGCCAGGCGATGCGGTCGCTGGAAACGGACCTGCAGCGGCACCGCACGGAACTGGCGGCGCTGGTGACCGAGCGCACCGCCCAGCTTGAGCAGGAACGGGCCCAGCTCGAAAGCCTGTACGCGACGGCGCCCGTGGGCCTCAGCTATGTGGACCCGCAATTGCGGGTGCTGCGCATCAACGACTACCTGGCCGCCTACAACGCGCGGCCCGTGGCGGCCCACCTGGGCCAGCCCATCGCCTCCATGATTACCGACCCCGGCGTGCGGCGCAGCGTGCTGCACGATTACGGCACCGTGCTCCAGACCGGCAAGCCGCTGGTGGGCATCGAGCGTTCCGGCATCAGCGCGGCGGCGCCCGGACGCACCAGCCACTGGATCGTCAGCTACTATCCGCAGTTCGACGCCGGCGGCGCCCTCGCCGGCATCACCAGCGTGCTGCTCGACATCAGCGAACTCAAACGCGCCGAGGCGGCGCTGCACCAGTCGCGCCAGCTGTTCCAGTCGGTGGTCGAGCACATGCCGGCCACCATTTTCGTCAAGCGGGCGTCGGACTTGCGCTACGAGATGTTCAACCGCTACGGCGAAACATTGCTGGGCCTGCAGCGCGCCGACGTGCTGGGCAAGACCGACTACGACATCCTGCCGCCGGCCCAGGCCGAGGCCTTCGGCGCCGACGACCGGCGCGTGCTGGCCTCAGGCCAGGTGAGCGAGGTGGAGCAGGAACTGCTGACGGCCGACGGCGGCCCGCCCCACTTCCTGACCACGCGCAAGGTGGCGCTGCGCGACGAGCATGGCCAGGTCACCCACCTGCTCGGCATCGCGCTCGACATCACAGAGCGGCGCCAGGCCGAGGCCGTGCTCCATTCCACGGCCGAACGGCTGGCCCAGAGCGAACAGTTCCTTCGCGCCGTGACCGACAACCTGCCCGGCATGGTGGCCTACTGGGACGCCAACCTGCAATGCCGCTTCGCCAACCGCTACTTCCTCGAATGGCATAGCCGCGAAGCGGGCCAGATCATCGGCGCGCGCATGACCGAGGTGCTCGACAGCGATCGCTATGCGCGCTGCGCGCCGCATGTGGCCGGCGCGCTGGCCGGCATGGCGCAAGGCTTCGAGAGCCGGCTGGCGTGGCCGTCTGGCGCCATCAGCTACACCTGGGTCAACTTCATCCCCGACCACGACGAACACGACCAGGTGCGTGGCTTCTTCGTGCTGGAATCGGACGTGACGGAGCTGAAGGAAACGGAACTGCACCTGCAGCAGTTGAACGAGGAACTGCGGCTGGCGCGCGACAAGGCCGAAGCGGCCAGCCGGGCCAAGAGCGAATTCGTGGCCAACATGAGCCACGAGATCCGCACCCCGATGAACGCCATCATCGGCCTGGCGCGCCTGCTGCAGGACGCGCCGCTGGCCCAGCGCGAGCGCAGCTACCTCGACAAGATCCAGCTGGCCACGCAATCGCTGCTGTCGCTGGTCAACGACGTGCTCGACATCTCGCGCATCGAATCGGGCCAGCTGGTGCTGGAGGCGGTGCGCTTCCAGTTCGAGCATGTGCTCAACAGCGTGAGCGTAATGGCGGCCGCCAGCGCCTGGGACAAGGGCGTGGAACTGGTGTACGACATCGACGCGCGCGTGCCGCGCGAACTGGTGGGCGACGCCATGCGGCTGCAGCAGTTGCTGCTCAACCTGGTCAGCAACGCCATCAAGTTCACGCCGCATGGCGAAGTGCAGCTATCGGTGGCGCTGCTGGCCAGCACGGACGACGCGGTCACGCTGGAACTGCTGGTGCGCGACACCGGCATCGGCATCACGGCCGAACAGCAACGCCATATCTTCGACGCCTTCTCCCAAGGCGACAGCAGCACCAGCCGCAAGTACGGCGGCGCCGGCCTTGGCCTGGCCATCTGCCGCCGCATCGTCCAACTCAAGGGCGGCACGCTGACCGTGGACAGCGCACCGGGCCAGGGCGCCGCGTTCCGCGCCGTGTGCTCGCTGCGGCGCGCCGAACCGCGCGATGACGGCTGCCTGCCCGACAGCGAAGCCTTGCGCGGCCTGCGCCTGCTGGTGGCCGACGACAACGCCAGCGTGCGCGCGGCGCTGCGGCACGCATGCGATGCCTTCGGCTGGGACGTCAGTTGCGTCGACAGCAGCGCCGCCGCGCTGACCTTGCTGGCCAGCCCTGTGCACACCACGCCGGCGCCCCCAGGGGCACCGGCCAAGCCCGTCGACCTGCTCACGCCGGGCACGCCGTACGACCTGCTGTTGCTGGACTACGACTCGCTGGGCGCCGGCGACGGCGGCCTGCTGGTGCAGGCGCGCGCCGCTGGCGTGGCGCTGCCGCCGGTACTGCTGATGGCGCCGGAACACCAGAGCGCCAACCTGGCCCATGAATGCGCGGAGCTGGGTGCGGCCGGCGTGCTGGCCAAGGCGGCCACCCCGGCCCGCCTGCTGGCGGCCGTGCGCGCCGCGCGCCAGCCGGCCGCACCGGCGCCCGCCCTGCCCTCGCACGCCCTGCGCGACCGCCTGACCGGCATGCGCCTGCTGCTGGTCGAAGACAATCCGATCAACCAGGAAGTGGCGCAATACCTGCTGACCCACGCCGGCGCCCAGGTCACGCTCGCCGGCAATGGCGAACAGGCGCTGGAACTGCTGCAGCAGGCGCCCGAACGCTACGACGCGGTGCTGATGGATATCCAGATGCCCGTCATGAACGGCTACGACGCCAGCGCCGCCGCGCGCCGGCTGGGCCTGCGCCTGCCCATCATCGCCATGACGGCCAATGTGATGGAGGAGGACTTGCGGCGCGCCGCCGACGCCGGCATGGACGCCCATGTGGCCAAGCCGATCGACATCGAGCAGTTGCTAGGCACGCTGACCAGGCTGGCGCCGGGCGCGATCCGCCACGGCGACGGCGCCGCGCACGGCCACGCGCCGGCCAGCGGGGCCGGTGCGGGGACCGGGGCTGCCGGGGCCGGGGCGGCAGGCGCTACCGGCGCCGCTGCGACCGCAATGGATGCACCGCCCGCACTGCCCGCCCTGCCCGGTATCGATCTGGACGCGGCCCTGCCGCGCATGGGCGGCGATTTCGACGCGCTGGTGCAACTGCTGCGCCGCTTCGTCCAGTCGCAAGGCGGTTCCGTGGCGGAAGTGCGGCAATTGCTGGCCAGCGGCCAGCGCCAGTTGGCGGGCCAGGCCCTGCACCGGCTGCGCGGCGTGGCGGCCAACCTCGGCGCCAGCGACGTGGCCCAGTGCACGGCCCAGGTCGAGGCAGCACTGCTGGAAGGGCACCCCGAACAGGTGGAACCGTTGCTGACGGCGCTGCAGGCTGCGCTGTCCAAGGTGGCGGATGGGGCCGCCCTCCTGCCCGCCTCCGCCGCCACCGCCACCGGCCCGCGCGAGATCGACGACAGCAGCGCCTCCACGTTCATTGCAACACTGGTGCAACTGCAAGATTTACTTCAGAATAACAACTTGAAAGCCCTGAGCTTGTTCCAGTCGCTGCGCCCGCGCCTGGAAGCGGTGGACGGCACGGCGACGACGGCCCTGGCCGAGGCGGTCGAAACGCTGCAATTCCGCACCGCCGGCCAACTGGTCCACACTATGTTGCAACAAAAGGAAATCGCATGAGCTGGACCGACCTTGCCGTCAACGGCCGCATCCTGATCGTGGACGACGCGATGGAAAACGTGCAGGTGCTGTACCAGGCCCTGCGCGACGAGCAGGAAGTGCTGTTCGCCCTCGATGGCCCGACCGCGATCGAGATCGCGCGCCAGCAATTGCCGGACCTGATCCTGCTCGACGCAGTGATGCCCGGCATGGATGGCTACGCCGTCTGCGCGGCGCTGCGGGCCACGCCCGAGGTGCAGGACATCCCCATCATCTTCGTCACCGCCCTGAGCCAGCCCGAGGACGAGACGCGCGCGCTGGAAGCGGGCGCCGTGGACTTCATCAGCAAACCCTTCAACGTGGCCGTGGTACGCGCGCGCGTGCGCACGCAGCTCACCGTCAAGCGCCAGGCCGACGCCATGCGCGAATTGACGCTGACCGACGCCTTGACGGGCGTGGCCAACCGGCGCCACTTCAACGACACGCTGGAACTGGAATGGCGGCGCTGCGCGCGCAGCGGCATGCCGCTGTCGGCCATCATGATCGACATCGACCACTTCAAGCGCTACAACGATGCTTACGGCCACCAGGCCGGTGACCAGTGCCTGCAAAAAGTGGCGGTGGCCATGAAGCGCTGCGCGTCGCGTCCGCAAGACCTGCTGGCGCGCTACGGGGGCGAGGAATTCATCCTGCTGTTGCCACAGGAAGGGCTGGCCGGGGCCACGGCCGTGGCGCGCCGCATCCTCGACGAGGTGGACGCGCTGGCCCTGCCCCACGAAGCGTCGCCCACCAGTTCCGTGGTCTCCGTCAGCATGGGTATCGCCACGCTACAGCCGGGCGAGGCCAGCGAACCCGAGGCGCTGATCCGCAACGCCGACGAGCAACTGTACCGGGCCAAGCTGCACGGCCGCAACCGCTACAGCGTGGCCAGCGCCGGCGAGCCGCCGGCCCGCCACAGCGCCTGAACCGCCCCCCGCTCAGTCCTGCGCGGCGGGCCGGCGCGCGTACATGCCCATGCCATCCACCGTGCAGACCAGCTCACCGTGCTGGTTGCGCGCCTCCCACACCGACCACACCACGCCGCGGTCCGGCCGCGATGCCGAGGGCCGCGTTTCCTTGGTGCGGTACAGCACCGCCAGCGTGTCGCCCGCACGCACCGGCTTGAGCCAGCGCACGCCGTCGAGGCCGGGCGACCCCATGCCCGCCGCACTGGACAGCAAGCCATCCACCACCATGCGCATCATCATGCTGCAGGTATGCCAGCCGCTGGCGATCACGCCGCCGTAGATGGAAGCCGCCGCCGCGTCGTGGTCGACGTGGAACGGCTGCGGGTCGTACGCCGTGGCGAAGGCGACGATCTCTTCCTCCGTCACGTGGCGCGTACCGAGCGCAATTTCCTGCCCGGCGTAGAAGTCGTCGAAATACCACTGGAGTTGTGCCATGTCCGCGCACCTCACGCGTGCTGCCGGAAGGCCGGCTGGGCGATGAAGCGTTCCAGGTGATGGTCGGCGTCACCGAACGTCATGTCGATCATGGTCAGGCGCTTGAAGTGGTGGGCCGCAGGCAGTTCGTCCGTCACGCCCATGCCGCCATGCAGTTGCACCGCTTGCTGGCCGACGAACTTGGCCGCCTGGCCGACGCGGGCCTTCGCCGCCGACACCGTGCGGCGCCGCTCCTCCGCGTCGCCACCGACCTTGGCCGCCGCCAGCATGGCCATGGAACGGGCCTGCTCGACGTGGATGAACATATCGGCCATGCGGTGTTGCAGCGCCTGGAATTTGCCGATCGGCGCGCCGAACTGCGAGCGCGTCTTCAGGTACTCCAGCGTGGCGGCGAAAATGGCATCCATCGCGCCCACGGCTTCCGCGCACAGCAGCGTGGCGCCGTAGTCGGCGGCCGCGTCCAGGATCTCCCAGCCGGCGCCGGCCTGGCCCAGCAGGGCCGACGCCGGCACGGCCACGTCGCGCAGGGTGACCGTGGCGGCGCGCTGGCCGTCGATGGTGCGGTAGTCGCGCACGGTGACGCCGGGCGCGTCGGCCGGCACCACGAACAGCGAGATGCCGGCCGTGTCGCGCTGGGCGCCGGCGCTGCGGGCCGAGACAATGAAGGCGCCGGCCTGGCCGCCGTGGATCACCACCGTCTTGCTGCCATCGATCACATAGCCATCGCCGCTGGCGCGGGCCGCGGTGGCGATGTCGTTCAAATCGTGGCGTGCGCCCTGTTCACCAAGCGCGCACGCCAGTTTCAGCGTGCCGCTTGCCACCTGTTCCAGCAGCGCCTCGGCACCGGGGCCGCCAGCCAGCTTGAGGAAGTGCGCACCGAGCACGGTGGCGAAATACGGCTCCACCACCAGGCCACGGCCCAGTTCCTGCATCACCAACAGCAGGTCAACGGCGCTGCCATCGAAACCACCCTGCGCTTCGGGCACGGGCAGCGCCAGCATGCCCAGCTCCGTCAGCGTGGCCCAGGCCGCGTCGGAGACGCCGGCCGGGGAATGGATGATCTGGCGGCGCACATCGAAACCGTAGTCCTTCTCGACCCAGCGGCGCAGCGCGTCGGCGAACTGCTGTTGTTCTTCATTAAAGGTAAAGTCCATCGCCATCCCCTCACAGTCCCAGTATCATCTGGGTGATGATGTTTTTCTGAATCTCGTTGGAGCCGCCGTAGATCGACGTCTTGCGGAAATTGAAGTAATAGCCGGCCAGCGGCGCGGCCGCGTCGTCACCCGTCAGGCTATGTTCGGCCTTGCCTTCCAGGTAGTCCGTGTCGAACGGCAGCGCATCGGGGCCCAGCGCCTCGACCATCAGTTCCGTCAGCAACTGCTGGATCTCCGAACCGCGCACCTTGAGCATGGAGGCTTCCGGCCCCGGCGTGTGCGATTCCTGTGAGATCACGCGCAGCACCGTCGTCTCCAGCGCCATCAGCTCGATCTCCAGGTTGGCCACCTTGGCAGCGAACAGCGGATCGTGCAGCAGCGGCTTGCCATGCTTGAGATGCTCGGTGGCGACCTTCTTCAGGAACAGCAGTTCGCGCTTGGAGCGGCCCACGGCTGCGATGCCGGTGCGCTCGTGGCCCAGCAGGTATTTGGCGTAGGTCCAGCCCTTGTTTTCCTTGCCGATCAGGTTAGCCACCGGCACCTTGACGTTGTCGAAGAACACTTCGTTCACTTCATGGTCTTCATCGAGCATGATGATGGGGCGCACCGTGATGCCGGGCGTCTTCATGTCGATCAGCAGGAACGAAATGCCTTCCTGCTTGCGCACATTGGGGTCGGTGCGCACCAGGCAGAAGATCATGTCGGCGTGCTGGCCCAGCGTGGTCCACGTCTTCTGGCCGTTGACGATGTAATGGTCGCCCACGCGCTCGGCCGTCGTCTTCAGCGACGCCAGGTCAGAGCCGGAACCCGGCTCCGAGTAACCCTGGCACCACCAGTCCTCGCACGACAGGATGCGCGGCAGGTAATAGCCTTTCTGCTCGTCGTTGCCGAACGCCATGATGACCGGCGCCACCATGTTGATGCCGAACGGCAGGATGGGCGGCGTGCCGGCGCGCGCGCACTCCTCCTCCCAGATATGGCGCTGGGTGGCGTTCCAGCCCGTGCCGCCGAACTCCACCGGCCAGGCCGGCGCGGCCCAGCCCTGCTTGGCGACGATGCGGTGCCAGCGCACGTAATCATCCTTTTGCAGCCGCAGGTGCTGGCGCACCTTGTGCTGCAGATCGCTGGGCAGGTTCGCTGCGAGGAAGGCTCGTACCGTGTCGCGGAACGCCAGATCCCCGGCCGTATAGTTCAAATCCATGCTGTCTCCCGATATCGAATTGGCGGCGATAAAAAAGCACGACCGTTCCAAATGATTGTACCCCAGAAGACGGGCGCGTTTGCGGCATTTTTTTGTCGCTGGTGCAGGCGTGAAAAAGGCCAGCACAACGGCTGGCCTCGTCCCCGGTGTTGCGCGTGCGGGCGCTATTGCACGGTCAGCGCCAGGTCGCGGCCCCGTGTCGCCACGTTGCCCGCGTAATCGGCGGCCAGGATGCGCAGCGTGTAGGCGCCGGGCGCCAGATCGGCCACCCGCCACGTACCCGGCGTCGCGCTGCCGTTGATGAGCTTGTTGTTGAGCGCGTACACGAAGCGCGTGCTGGCGCTGCCGTAGACGGTGATCCCGCTGGCTTCCGCGTAAGCCAGTTTCACGGCTTCCCGGTTGCGCGGCAGGCGGTCGTAGAGCTGGGTAATGACGGGCTGCTCATAGCCGGGCACGGGCGTGCCGTCGTCGTGCAGCAACTGGTAACCGAGCTTGTAGATGCCCAGCCGGCGGCGCGCCTGGTTGCCGTCCATCTGGTCGAAGGCATCGACGGCGATGCCCACTTCACCTAGCGTGCGCGGCAACAGCAGCCGTCCGCCCTGCTTGTCCTTGAGCGCATGGCCGCTGCCGTCGAGCACGGCAATGCTAACGATCTGGGGCGGCACCGTGTCGTGCAAGCCCAGGAACGGCAGGCTCAGCGGATTGAGCGCGCCGCCATTGGGGGCGTAATCGAGGTGGACATGGGCCATGGGATTGACGGTGCCCAGCGTCTCGCCCGCGTCGAAACGGGTGCCGCGCTTGATGCGGATGCGTTGCGGCTTGCCTTTTTCATCGCGGATCAACTGGAAACGGCCATCGAGCACGCCATCTTTCGCGCCCCGCCCCACCCGCATGTGGATGTAGGCCAGGTCGGCCAGCCCGAAGCCTTCCGACAATTCGCCATAGCCCCAGTTGGGCAGCGGATCGCTGACCTTGGCCGCCACCACCGCCAGCACCGGCGTGCCTGGCGCCGCCTGAACGTCCAGGCCGGCGTGGAAATGGTCGCGGCTTTCGCCGTCATGGTTGCCGCGCACCTCGCCCATCAATCCCACCACCTCATGCGGCGCCTGCTGCGGCTTGACGGGCCACAACATGGTCGCGCTGTGGCTGGGCGCCGGCGCCGGTCCGCGTTCGGGCGGCGCCGGCTGGCCCGGCTGCGGCGGCGCGATATGGTGCAGGCGGAAGGTGGCCGCATCCGTCACGAACAAGGAGCCGTCGGGCGCCAGCGCCATGCCGCGCGGGCCGTACAGGCGCACGGTGCCGTCCGCGCCATAGCCGGGCTGCGGCGGATGGTCGACATCGACCAGGGCCGCCACCTCGCCAGCGGGCGTGATCCGGGCCACCCGGCCGTGGCGGGCGCTGGCCACGTAGATGTAGCCGTCGGCCGTGGCGGCCAGCGCCAGCGGGCTGCGCAGCGGAGCGTTGCGGTCGTCCTCAGGCGCCACGGCGACGGTGCTGACCTGGCCATCCTTGCCCAGCTTGCGGATGGCGTTGTTGACCATGTCGGCCACCAGCAACTCGCCGCCGGCCGTGAAGGCCAGGCCGCCGGGCGTATCGAAGCGGGCTTGTGCCGCCGGGCCATCGGCCATGCCGGGCACGCCATCGCCGGCCACCGTGGTCACGGTGCCATCGGGCGCGATGCGGCGGATGCGGTCGTTATAGGTGTCGGCCACCAGCACCGCGCCATCGGGCGCCACGGCCACGGCCAGCGGGCCGTTGAAACGGGCGCCGGCGCCCTTGCCGTCGCGGTAGCCGGCCATGCCATCGCCGGCCAGCGTGGACACCTGGCCTTGCGGCGTCACCTTGCGGATCGCATTGTTGCCGGTGTCGGCCACATACAGATTGCCTTCGGCATCGAGCGCCACGCCGGACGGCGTGTTGAAGGCGGCCGCCGTGCCGTTGCCCTCGGCATAGCCTTCACTGGAACCGGCCAGCGTGGAGGTGGTGCCGTCGGGTGCGATCTTGCGGATGCTGTTGTTGTCGCCGCCATCGGCCACGTACAGGTTGCCGGCCCGGTCGCGCGCCAAGCCGAACGGGTCGGCGAAACGGGCGCCCTTGCCGGGGCCGTCGATGGCGCCGGGCTGGCCGTCGCCCGCCACCGTGCCCAAGCGGGCGGCCCAGTCGGGCAAGGTGGGCAGCGGCTGCGCCTCGGTCGCGACGGCCGGGCGGCTATGCTGGACCACCGCGTAGGCGGCCACCCCGCCCGCCGTCGCGCCCGCCAGGGCCAGTTTGATTTGATTGGGAGACACGAACTGCAACCTTTCAATGCATGCAAGGGAATGCAGCTTACCTGAAGCGCGCCACGCGAACAATCATGGCGCCCCGCCCTGTACCGAACGGACGAAAAAAAGCCCGCTACGGGAGCGGGCTGAATCTATTTCCTTGGAGGAGAATAGAGGAGACAGGTGAATGATGCCGCATTGCACAAACTTAATCCAATTTAAGTTTGTGATGAGAGAAATTTCCCAAACGCATAACTCCTGACCACTTGGCAAAATTTCCATCAAAAAAAAACCGGGGTCAGGTCATGCCCTCGCGCATCTTGCGCGGCGGTATGACCTGACCCCGGTTTAAGTTTACTTGTTGGCTTCGACGGCGTAGGGCAGCACGCGCGATGCCATGCGGGTGTCCGTTTTCAGCAAGCCCACTTCGTCCGCCAAGATGTGCACGGCTTCGTTGAGCAGCACGTCCTTGGCCGATTTGGCGGCTTTTTCCGCGTCCAGCTCGGCCGACAGGGCGCGTTCGTCGGCTTGCAGGCCGTCATCGGCGCGCAGCGCGCCCTTCACGGCCGCTACCTTGGCGCCGGCCTTGCCGCCAGCCTGCTTGACCAGGGATTGTTGTTTGAGCAACTCCTTGGGATCGGGCACCAGCACCGGGTCGTCGCCGCCGGGCACGGCCGCCACCATCAGCCGCGATTCACGCAGCTTGGCACGGGCTTCCTGGGCATCGCGCTCCTTGCGGCGTACCGTTTCGTTGAGCGAAATCAGGTTGTCCTTGCGCTGTTTCTTGACCAGGTTGATGTCTTCCAGCAAATACTGGAAGTCCTTGTCCTTGGACACGCGCGCCTCATGCTTCTTGTCCAGCAGCGGCACGATTTCCTTGAGCTCGCCGGCCGGGATGTAGGTGGCCGGACGGATCGAGGTCCACGGCAAGGCGTTGTCGTAGCTCGACTCGCCGAAGCTGTCGGAATCGGCCATCACGGGCAGCTTGATGTCGGGCGTGACGCCGCGCAGCTGGGTGGTGCCGCCGTTGATGCGGAAGAACTGCGCCACCGTCATCTTCAGTTCGCCGAGCCGGGCCTTGTCGCCTTGGGCGAAGCGGTCCAGGTTGATCAGCTGCTGCACCGTGCCCTTGCCAAAGCTCGGTTCGCCGATAATGATGCCACGGCCGTAATCCTGGATGGCGGCCGCGAAGATCTCGGACGCCGAGGCCGAACCACGGTTGATCAGCACGCCCACCGGGCCATCCCAGGCCAGGCCGGGGTTGTTGTCGCTCTCGACTTCGATGCGGCCTTCGGCGTTGCGCTGCTGCACCACCGGGCCCCGGTCGATGAACAGGCCCGTCAGTTCCACCGCCTCGTTCAGCGAGCCGCCGCCGTTGCCGCGCAGGTCGATGAGCACATTGTCCACTTTTTCCTTCTTCAGCTCGCCCAGCAGGCGGGCCACGTCGCGCGTGGCGCTCTTGAAGTTGGGGTCGCCCTTGCGGCGCGCCTCGAAGTCCTGGTAGAACGTGGGCAGCGCGATCACGCCGATGCGGCGCTTGGCCGTGCCATCGCGCACTTCCAGGACCGATTTCTTGGCCGACTGTTCTTCCATACTGATCTTCTTGCGCACCAGCGACAGCGACACGTGCTTGCCGTCCGGCCCGGCGTCGGCCGGCAGCACGTCGAGCCGCACGGTGGAATCCTTGGGACCACGGATCAGGGCCACCACGTCATCGATGCGCCAGCCCAGCACGTCCGTCATGGGCGAACTGTCGTCCTTGGCCACGGCCAGGATGCGGTCGCCGACCTTGATCTTGCCCGACAGCGCGGCCGGGCTGCCCGGCACCACTTCGCGCACCACCGTGTATTCATCGCGGGTCTGCAGCACGCAGCCGATGCCCTCCAGCGACAATCGCATGGCGATGTCGAAGTTCTCCGACGCGCGCGGGCCCAGGTAGTTGGTGTGCGGCTCGATCGACATGGCGTAGGCGTTCATGAAGATCTGGAACACGTCTTCATTGTTGAGCTTGCGCGAACGGCTCAGGTAGTTCTCGTAGCGCTTGTCGAGCGTCTCGCGGATGGACTTGTCGTCCTTGCCGGCCAGTTTCAGGCGCAGCCAGTCGTTCTTCACGCGCTTGCGCCACAGTTCCTTGATCTCGGCGTCGGTCTTGACCCAGTCCGCCTTCTCGCGGTCGTACTGGTAGCTTTCATCGACGTTGAAGTCGAATTTGGTCTTCAGCAACTCGCGGGCATAGCTGATGCGCTCGTTGAAACGTTGCTGGTACAGGTTGTAGATGGCGAACGGCACGCTCAGGTTTTCGCCGTTGATGGCGTCGTCGAGGCGGCTGCGGGCGCTGGCGAACTGGTCCAGGTCAGGCTGCGTGAAGAACAGCTTTTCCCCGTCCAGCGACTTGAAATAGCGGTCGAAGATCTTTTCCGACATGGCGTCGTCCAGCGGCATCGCCTTGTAGTGATAGCGCGACAGCACGCGCGACGCCCACAGGGCCGCCTGCGTCTGCTGCGGCAAGGGTTTGAGCTGGGTGTCGCCCAGTTTTTCCGTTTGCGCCGACATGGCGCTCAGCGATACGGACATGGCCAGCGCGACCAACAACATGTGCTTCTTCATCGGCGTACTCCGAACTGTGATGTGTGCATGAAACTGCGCGGAACTAACGCGCGTGAAACAACGAAACGACGAACGAAACGAGGAACAACGCGACCCAACGGCGGATGCGCTTGCGGCAGGATTTTTTCCGCTTCAATTCTACAGGATAGCAGCTGCCGCACGACTCGTCGCGACACAGTTTCCCCGCAAAGCCTTAAGCTTAACTGAAGACGGAGCCGCCCGCCGCGTCTTATCGTATCCAATTGTTTCCCCACTGTTGCCAGGCCAACCAGAGCGCGGCCGTGATCAGCAGATAGGGCCAGGAGCGCGCCGCGATCTTCCAGTCCACTTTCGATGGCCAACATGCAAGGAACTGGGGCGCCACGGCGAATGCCAGCGCCAGGTCCAGCCACTGGAAATGCCAGCCGGGCCGGGTGCGCCAGGCCGCCACCATCCACGGCAGCAGCACCACCAGGAACGGCGCCAGCGCGGCCGGCGCGGCGTTGTACCAGCGCACGCGCGTGAGCAGCACGGAACCGAGTTCCCAGCCCTGCCCCACCCGGCGCGGAATGATGGTGAACGAGCCGGGACGGGCGCCCGTCAGCAGGCCGACGCTGAAATGGGCCAGCTCATGGCAGGCCGTGCCGGCCGCCGTGAACACGAAAAAGAAGGGATGGCGGGCCGACAGTTGCCGGATCAGCAGCGCCAGCAGCACCGACGGGGCCAAGTACAGCAACATGTCACCATGCCGGCACAGCCAGGCCGGCGCCAGCGCACCGCAGCTGAGCAGGCTAGCCATGGCGGATTCCGGTGGTGCCCATCACTTACTCGGCGTAGAAGCAGCGGCCGCAAGCCTGGCGGTAACTTTCATTGCCGCCAATGCTGATCTGCTCGCCTTCCTTGATGCGCTTGCCCTGCGCATCGACGCGGATATTCATGGTCGCTTTCTTTCCGCAAGTGCAGATGTTCTTCAATTCCTCGATGTCGTCGGCCAGCGCCAGCAGGTAGGCCGAGCCGGGGAATGGTTCGCCCAGGAAGTCCGTGCGCAGGCCGTAGCAGATCACGGGCACGCCGCGGGTCTGGGCCAGCTGGTGCAATTGCCGCACCTGGGGCGGCGACAGGAACTGCGACTCGTCGATCAGCAGGCAGGCCACCTTGGGGATGTCGGCCAGGAAGTCGGTATCGGCGGTGAACACCTCCACGGCGCGCTGCGGCCCCAGGCGCGAGGTGACCCGGCCCACGCCGTAGCGATTGTCGATGGCCGCCGTGTAGAGCCGTACCTGCTGGCCCTGTTCCTCGTAGTTATGTGCCACTTGCAACATTGCCGTGGATTTGCCCGCGTTCATCGCGGAGTACCGGAAATATAGTTTTGCCACTGCTGCCTTCGTACTTTTGGGGGGATGCCTTGCCGGCTCGCGGATTATAAACCGCCCCCGGGCAAAAAAGCGCATACTTGTGCGCACAGGCACCGCGTCGAATGAGGAGCCATTATGCGTACCCCCGCCCTCTTCAACCTGATCGGCAACACCCCGCTGGTCCAGGTCACCCGGCTCGACACCGGCCCATGCCAGCTGTTCCTCAAGCTGGAATCGCAAAACCCCGGCGGCTCGATCAAGGACCGCATCGGGCTGGCCATGGTGCAGGCTGCCGAAGCCGACGGCCAGTTGCGTCCCGGCGGCACCATCGTCGAAGCCACTGCCGGCAACACTGGCCTGGGCCTGGCCCTGGTGGGCCGGCTCAAAGGCTACCGCGTGCTGCTGGTGGTGCCGGACAAGATGTCGCCGGAAAAAGTGCTGCACCTGAAGGCGCTGGGCGCCGAGGTGCGCACCACCCGCTCGGACGTGGCCAAGGGCCATCCCGATTACTATCAGGACTATGCGGCGCGGTTGGCGCGCGAGCTTCCCGGGGCGTGGTACGCCGACCAGTTCAACAATCCCGCCAACCCGCGCGCGCACGAGACCACCACCGGCCCCGAGATCTGGGAACAGATGGGCCATGAGGTGGACGCCATCGTCGTCGGCGTCGGCTCCTCGGGCACGCTGACGGGGCTCACGCGCTACTTCAGGCGCGTGCACCCGTCCGTGGAATTCGTGCTGGCCGACCCCAAGGGCTCCATCCTGGCCGACTACGTGCGCACCGGACAGGCCAGCGACACCAGCGGATCGTGGGCGGTGGAAGGCATAGGCGAGGACTTCGTGCCCGCCATCGCCGACCTGAGCGCCGTCAAGCAAGCCTACACCATCGAGGACCAGGAAAGCTTCGCCAGCGCGCGCGCCCTGCTGCGGGCCGAAGGCATGCTGGGCGGCTCGTCCACCGGCACCCTGCTGGCCGCCGCGCTGCGCTACTGCCGCGCGCAGACCAAACCGAAGCGCGTGGTCAGCTTCGTGTGCGACACCGGCACGCGCTACCTGTCCAAGCTGTACAACGACGGCTGGATGCACGACCAAGGGCTGCTGCCGCGCGTGCCCACCAACGACCTGCGCGACCTGATCGGGCGCCGCTACGACGAGGATGAAGTGGTCAGCGTGGCGCCCACCGACAGCCTGCTGGTGGCCTTCAACCGCATGCGCAGCGCCGACCTGGCGCAACTGCCCGTCATCGACCAGGGCCGGCTGGTGGGCATCGTCGACGAATCGGACTTGCTGATGAAGGTGGACGACGATCCCCAGCACTTCGCCACGCCCGTGGGCGACACCATGAGCGCGCGCGTGGAAACGCTGTCGCCGACGGCCGGCCTGCACGCCGTGCGCGCCACGCTGGACCGGGGACTGACGGCCGTGGTGGCCGACGGCGGCATCTTCTACGGCCTGATCACCCGCTTCGACCTTCTCAACCACTTGCGCAGGAAGCTATCGTGAACCCGTCCGACCACGCCCAGCCGAAAGCGGCGCTGGCCACGCGCGTGATCCACGCCGGCCAGGCGCCCGACCCGTCCACGGGCGCCATCATGCCGCCCATCTACGCCACTTCCACCTACGTGCAGGACAGCCCCGGCGTGCACAAGGGGCTCGATTACGGCCGCTCGCACAATCCCACGCGCTGGGCGCTGGAGCGCTGCGTGGCCGACCTCGAAGGCGGCGCCCAGGGTTACGCCTTTGCCTCCGGACTGGCCGCCATCTCCACCGTGCTGGAACTAGCCGACGCCGGCGCCCACATCGTGGCCGGCGACGACATGTACGGCGGCAGCTACCGCCTGTTCGAAAAGGTGCGGCGCCGCAGCGCCGGCCTGAGTTTCAGCTACGTGGACCTGACGCGGCCCGACAACCTGCTGGCCGCGCTGCGCCCGGAAACCCGGATGGTGTGGGTGGAGACGCCGACCAATCCCATGCTCAAGCTGGCCGACTTGCAGACGGTGGCCGAAATCTGCCGCGTGCGCGGCATCATCGCCGTGGCCGACAACACCTTCGCCAGCCCCATGGTGCAGCGGCCGCTGGAATTCGGCTTCGACATCGTGGTCCATTCCACCACCAAGTACCTGAACGGCCACTCCGACATCATTGGCGGCATGGCCGTGGTGGCCGGCGAAGCGCACCAGCACGCGTGGCGCGAACAACTGACCTTCCTGCAGAACGCGGTGGGCGCCATCGCCGGCCCGTTCGACAGCTTCCTGGCGCTGCGCGGGGTGAAGACGCTGGCGCTGCGCATGGAGCGCCACTGCGCCAGCGCGCTGGAACTGGCGCGCTGGCTGGAGGCGCAGCCGGAGGTGCGGCGCGTGTACTACCCGGGACTGGCCTCGCACCCGCAGCACGAGCTGGCGCGGAGCCAGATGGCGGGTTTCGGCGGCATCGTCTCGATCGACCTGGACACCGACCTGGCCGGCGCCCGCCGCTTCCTGGAAAGCTGCCGCCTGTTTGCGCTGGCCGAAAGCCTGGGCGGGGTGGAGAGCCTGATCGAGCACCCGGCCCTGATGACGCACGCCACCATCCCACTGGCGCAGCGCACGGCGCTGGGCATCAGCGACAGCCTGATCCGGCTATCGGTGGGCATCGAGGACGTGAACGACCTGCGGCGCGACCTGCGCACCGCGCTCGACGCGATCTAGTTCACGCCGCGTTCACACCATCGCCTGGCACACGTCGACCCAGGACCCGGCCGTGATCTCGGCCATGTGCTGCGGCGTGATGCGTACGGCCGTGTGGACGCCACCGGCGGCCGGCATCACTTCGTCGTAGGCGCGCAGGGACGCATCCAGGTAGACGGGCAGCGGCTGGGCCAGCCCGAAGGGGCAGACGCCGCCCACCGGGTGGCCGGTCAGTTCCATCACTTCCTCGGCCGGCAACATCTTGCCCTTGCCCAGCGCGTCCTTGAACTTCTTGTTGTCGATGCGGGCGTCGCCGGCGGCCACCAGCACGATGGCGCGGCCGTCTCCGAGGCGGAACGCCAGCGTCTTGGCGATGCGGCCCGGCTCCACGCCGTGCGCCTCGGCCGCCAGCGCCACCGTGGCCGTGCTCACTTCCAGTTCAATGATGGGCAGGTCCACCTGCCGCGCCGCGAAAAATGCCCGTACCGATTCCAGACTCATTAGCTCAACCTTATGATTATTTGTATTTACTGGCCCGGGTGATAGCGCCGTTCCAGGTGCTTTTCCACGTCTTCCTTGTAGAACAGCACGTCCTTGAATTCGCCGCGCGCGTACATGGCCGCCTGGTCGTTGAAGTGCGGCGAGGCCGGGTCGCCGCTCTCGCCGCCGGCCAGGATGCTGCGCGCCTTGATGCGCGGGCCGAATTCCACGGCCGCCACGAAGCTGTTGCCCCGCTCGCCATAGATGCGCTTGGTGTTGGCTTTGGAGGTCATGCCGAATGCGGCCAGCGAACCCCAGTTGGCCGACGCGAACGGCACCGGCAGGCTGGGTTTGCTGTCGTCAAACGGCTGCACGATGTCGCCCGTCAGGCGCTGGAAGCGGTTGATCTCGCCCCATGGCGTCTGCCAGTTGCCAAAGTCGGCGGCCAACTTGTCCGAGGCGCGCGCCAGCGCCATCAGGCGGTCCATCGGCGTGATGGCATTGGCGATATAGTCCAGCACCAGCACTTCCTTGGCGTGGGCGGCCGGGCCGAAGGTGTCGGCCAGGTTCTGGGCCCAGTAGATCGCCAGCGAGGTGGGCACGGAATCGAGCCCGAAGCGCATGTCCCAGCCGCGCAGTGCCGCGATCTGCGGCCCCAGCATGGCCTTCAGCGGTTCGTCGCCGGACAGGCTGTCGTAGTCCTGGAACAGCTTGGGCAGCAGCGGCTCGAACGCCGTCAACTGGCTGTCGTAGGCGGCGGCGATCAGGCTGTCGATGGTGAGGTCTTTGGCATCCTTGAGCACCCGCACCGCATGGACGCCGCGCGGATTCTCGGGATTGACGGACATATAGGCCGGATAGTCGCGCTGGCGCGGACTGTACTCGCCGGCCGCCGTGAACGGCCAGTTGTTGGTGTTCTGGATCCAGCCGTTCTTCGGATTGAACAGCGTGATGGTGTCCTTTACCTCGTGCAGCCCTTTCCAGTCCGTTGCCGGGTTGCTGCCGTCCACCGGATGAGTGAAATCGAAACGCGTGTCGCGCACGGGGATGAAATTGCCGTGGAAGTAGGCGATATTGCCGTCCGCGTCCGCGTACACGGTGTTGTTGGACGAGTTGGTCCGCAACTGCATCACCTTGTAGAAGGCGGCGTAATCGCGGGCCTTGGTGCGGCTGAACGATTGCGTGAGCGCGCGCATGGGATCGTTCATCAGGCGCACGGAGACCCACTTGCCGCCGGCCTCGCGCACGATGGGGCCGCGGTGGCTGTAGTAGACGGTGATGACTTTCTTCGCCATCCCGTCTGCCGTCTTGTACGGCAGCGTGATGTCGACCGCCTTCAGCGCGCGCTGCTGCTTGCCGTACTGGTAGAAGTAGCGGCCATTCTTCTCCGTCACGGTCTCCAGGTACTCATCGATCACGTCGCCGCCGCCGGACGTGTGCATCCAGCCCAGCCGGTCATTGAAACCCTGGTAGATGAAGAACTGGCCCCACGTGACGGCGCCATAGGCGTTCAAGCCTTCGCCACTGTGGACGTGCACCTCGGGCCGGAAGTAGAACGAGGTGTGGGGATTGATCAGCAACAGGGCGTGGCCGTCGCGGGTCAGCCTGGGCGCGATGGCGAAGCCGTTCGAGCCGCTCGGTTCCTGATCGAGGTCGCTGCCGGCGTAGGCCAGCGGCACGTAGGCGCGCTTGCCGTAGAAGCGCTCCAGCTCTTTCAGGTCCACGTCCTCGATGTCGCCGCCGATGCTGCCCTCGCTGAAGCTGAGCGCCATCCACGGCTCGAAGCGCGTCAGCAGCAGTGGATGCACCTGGGGATGGGTGTACAGGTAATAGTTCAAGCCGTCCGCCCAGGCGTTCATCAGCTTCTTCAGCCATGCGGGGCTGGCGGCGTACTGGGTCTTCAGCTGCTGCGGGTTGATGAACAGCTTCATGCGCAGGTCGCGGTACAGCTCCGCCTCGCCCTGCACTTCGGCCAGCCGCCCCATGGCGTTGATGAAGTTCAGCTCCACCCGCTTGAAGTCATCCTCGGCCTGCGCATACATCATGCCGAACACGGCGTCGGCGTCCGTCTTGCCATACACATGCGGGATGCCCCACTTGTCGCGCAGGATGTCCACCCGCAGCGCGGTGCTGCGCCAGCGCGCCGCATCGGCGGCCGGCACGGTGGCGTTCGTGGCAGCGGGCGGCGCGGCCAGCGCGGCGCCCACGGGCATGGCACACAACAGGGCGAACAGGGCATGACGTTTCAGCATGGGCAGGCTCCGTGTGAGTGGGTGAGTGGATGAGTGGAGGGGATCAGGACGCGTCGACCAAGGCCGCGATGCGCTCCTGCAGCGCCGCGTTCTCGGCTTTCAGGGCCGCGTTGCGCTGTTTAAGGGTGGCGATTTCGGCGCGCAGTTGCTCCACTTCCGACAAGGGCTCGTCGCCCTCTTTCGGCTCCTTGGGCGGACGCATGGCCGCGCGCAGTTCGCGCACTTCCTTGGCGGCCTGCTGCAACTGCTTCTTGCCGCCGGCTACAGCCGCTACCTGGGCTGCTTCCGGCAGCGAGGCCACGGTGGCGGCCGCGTTGATGGAGATGGTGCCCGAGCGGACTGCCTCCACCAGTTCCGGCGTGGCCGTCTTCTGGATCTTCTCGATCTGGCTGATGGTGTTGCTGCTCAGACGCGCGGCGCGCGCGATGTCCTCGCGCGAGGCGAGCGGCATGGCGGCCGGCTTGGCTGGCTTGGCCGCCGCATCCTCGGGGTCGGGCGGCGCGATGGCCGCGTCCTCGGCGGCGGCCACCGCCGCCAGTTCGGCCGCGCGCGCGGCCATGATTTCCTTCTTGCGCAGGGCCAGCACGCCACGCTGGAAGTCCGACACGCTGCGCCTGCCCAGGTGGTTGTCGATCATCCACAGCTTGACGTCGTCCAGGCTCTTGAAGCTGGTGTTCTCGGTGACCTTGAACGGCACCCCATGCTGCTGGCAGATCTGATAACGGTTATGGCCGTCCACCAGCACGTCGCCCCACAGCACGAGCGCATCGCGGCAGCCTTCGACCAGGATGCTGCGCTCCAGCGCCGCATATTCCGCCTCGGTCAACGGGTCGATGTAACTACGCAGTACATCGTTGATTTGAATTTGCATGTTCCATCCTTGAATTACCGGCACGGCCATGGCCGTCCAGCATGC
The DNA here is from genome assembly GCF_014042345.1 of Rugamonas brunnea. Taxonomy (GTDB): domain Bacteria; phylum Pseudomonadota; class Gammaproteobacteria; order Burkholderiales; family Burkholderiaceae_D; genus Rugamonas; species Rugamonas brunnea. The sequence continues at coordinate 292,600 of NZ_JACEZT010000006.1, read as the reverse complement.
TACACCATCCGGGTGCTGGCTGCCAAAGCGGCGCCGGCCCGCCATATGGATGGCGAGCCGGCCGATTTCAAGGTGGAAGCGGCGTGGCCGTTACAGCATGCGCGCCAGCAGCGCCTTGTCGAAGCGCTGGTCGAGCGCGATGCGCACGCGGTGGCCGCTGCCGGGCGCGGCGTCCATGGGCGCGCCGTCCAGCGACTGGATCTGCTCCACCCGCACCAGCGTGTTGCCGGTCGGGTGCAGCACTTCCAGCTGGTCGCCCACGGCGAAGCGGTTCTTCACGTCCACTTCGGCCCAACCATCGTGCACGCCCTGCACGTCGCCCACATACTGGCTGCGGTGCAGTTCGGACGCGCCGGCCATGTAGTTCTGGTGCTCCTGGGTGTGGTGGCGCTGGTAGAAGCCATCCGTGTAGCCGCGGTTGGCCAGGCCTTGCAACTGGCCCAGCAGATCCATGTTGAACGGGCGGCCGGCCACGGCGTCGTCGATGGCCGTGCGGTACACCTGGGCCGTGCGGGCCGCGTAGTACAGCGACTTGGTGCGCCCTTCGATCTTGAGCGAATCGACACCGATCTTGACCAGCCGTTCCACGTGCTCGACGGCCCGCAGATCCTTGGAGTTCATGATGTAGGTGCCATGCTCATCTTCCAGGATGGGCATCAGCTGGCCGGGGCGCTCGGCTTCCTCGATCATGTAGGGCCGGTCGGCCAGCGGGTGGCGTTCCAGGTCGCCCATGGACGAGAATGAGGCATTGGCCTCCTCCAGCGCCTGGCGGTAATTGAGGCTGATGCTCTCGACGGGGATGCGGGCCAGGTCGCCGCTGGCATCCTCGCCCGCGTTCATCACCTTGTAGTCCCAGCGGCAGGAGTTGGTGCAGGTGCCCTGGTTGGAATCGCGGTGGTTGAAATAGCCCGACAGCAGGCAGCGGCCCGAGTAGGCGATGCACAGCGCGCCGTGCACGAACACTTCCAGCTCCATTTCCGGGCAGCGCTGGCGGATTTCCTCGATCTCGTCCAGCGACAGTTCGCGCGACAGGATCACGCGCGTCAGGCCCATGCGATGCCAGAACTTGACGTCGGCCCAGTTCACGGCATTGGCTTGCACCGACAGGTGGACAGGCATGTCGGGCCACTGGTCGCGCACCATCATGATCAGGCCGGGGTCGGCCATGATCAGCGCGTCCGGCTTCATGGCGATCACCGGTTCCATGTCGCGCAGGTAAGTCTTGAGTTTGCTGTTGTGCGCGAAGATATTGCTGGCGACGAAGAACTGTTTGCCGCGCGCGTGCGCCTGTTCGATGCCCTGCGCCAGCACTTCCGGGCGCGAGAATTCGTTGTTGCGCACCCGCAGGCTGTAACGCGGCGCGCCCGCGTACACGGCGTCGGCGCCGAAATCGAAGGCGGCGTGCATCTTGGCCAGCGAACCGGCGGGCAGGAGAAGTTCTGGAGCGCGAAGCATAATGGCTTTCAAAAACGGAAAAAACCGAGCATTGTATGCGCGCGCCGCGCGCCGTGGCCGGCGCAATGCACCGGTCTTGATATCGCGCAGAATGTGAAAATTAATGCAATGGCGCCGGATGGTGTGCGACGGCCGGCCCTGGGTCGGGATCGCTGATCTCGTAGCGCTGCAGCAGGCGTCCGTAGTCGCCCGAGGCTTTCATTTGCGCCAGCCCGGCATCGAGCTTGCGGGCGATGTCATGGGCGTCCGCCAGCCGGGCCGAAAAGCCCACCACCAGCGGCAGGTAGTGTTCCAGGCAGCCGCGCTGGCGCACGGCACTCTTCTCGCCCAACTGGGCCAGCAGATGGGCCATCACCGTTTCGTGCTCAAGCACGACGTCGTAGCGGCCGTACAGCAGCTTGCGGATATTCTTCACGCCCGCGTCCTCGCCGTAATTGAATTCCACCAGATGGTGGTTGTGCCGCTCCCTGGCTAGGTAGGCATCCATCGGACCGTCGTCGTAGCCGTAGTCGGCGATCACACCCAGCTGTTGCCGGGCCAGCGAGGCCATGCCCTGGTAATGCCAGGAGCTGATGCTGCGGGTGTAAAAGCAGGCGCGCGAACGGATCAGGGGCGCGCTCATGACGAGGCGCCTGTCGATGGAGGGCGCGTACAGCCCGTCGATCTGGCCCGCCAGCACCAGGGCAAGTGCGCGGTTGAGCGGCATCAGCTGCGGCTCCACCGGCAGGCCGTTCAGCTCCAGCGCCCGGGCCGTGGCACCGACCAGGAAGCCGGACGCGATGCTGCGGCCATCGCCGCCCACGCAAATGTAGGGACACCAGTCGTCCGAGGCGATGCGCAGCGGCGACGCGGCGCGCGCCGGCGTCACGAACGCCAGCGCCAATGCGCCAGCCACCGTCCACATCCAGGACCGCATCCCCCTCTCCTTCCGGCACCAGCGCCGCACTCCCGATACCAGCGGCCAATCATGCCACCAGCCCCGGGTGGCCGCAAGCAGCCGCGCATGCGGCGCCATTACGTCCCCCTCAGGCCCCCTCACGGACACCCCGCGTGCGCATCAGGCGCGGCCCACAAATCGCCGCACCAGCATTTCCACAATGCTACTATTGGCCTTATCACCATGCCAACAGGAGATTCCATGAGCAAGACCTTGCGCCGTTCGCAGACCTGGTTCCAGCGCGCCTTGTGGCTGGTCGCTTTCGTGTTCGCCTGGTTCCTGATCGGCCTCGGCGGCAAGCTGGTCAACAATCTGGGCGGCGCCGAGCCCTTGCCCTCGCTGGAACAGTTCATCGACCCCGGCCAGGCGGCCCAGGTGCGCGCGGCGCAGGAGCATGCCGACAAGGTGATGGCGGCGGCCAACGACGCGCTGGCCCAGGCCCGCCAGCAGCACCAGGTGGCGCAAGCGAACACGCGCGCGGCGGCGGAGACGTTCCAGAACTGGCTGGCCACGCGCCACGCCACGGCCCGTCCCGACCAGGACCCGGACCTGGTGGCGCGCACGCGCGAACTCGATCAATTGAAAGCGGCCGAGCGTCAGGCACTGTCGGCCGTGCAGCAACAACAGCAGGTGCTGCTGGACGCGCAGCAGCAGCGCGAGCACGCCAACCTGCGGCGCAAGGAACTGGAAAAGCCGGCGCTGGACGCGCTGGAACGGGCCATGCACCGGCGCGAACTGCACATCTTCCTGTACCGGCTGATGCTGACGGCGCCCCTGCTGGCCGTGGCCGGCTGGCTGTACGCCAAACAGCGCAAGAGCGCCTACTGGCCGTTCGTGTGGGGTTTCATCTTCTTCGCCGGCTTCGCCTTCTTCGTCGAGCTGGTGCCCTATCTGCCCAGCTACGGCGGCTATGTGCGCTACCTGGTGGGCATCCTGCTCACCGTGGTGATCGGGCGCCAGGCCATCGTCGGCCTGCAGCGCTACCTGGCCCGCCAGCAGCAACAGGAGGCATTACCGGAAGTGCAACGCCGCGCCACGCTCAATTACGAGCTGGCCCTGAAGCGGCTCGGCCACGGCTTGTGCCCCGGTTGCGAACGCAGCGTGGATTTGAAGGACACGACGCTCGACTATTGCCCCCACTGCGGCATCGGCCTGTTCGACCATTGCGGCCGCTGCAAGGTGCGCAAAAACGCCTTCCTCAACTTCTGCCAGCTATGCGGCACGGCGGCCCAGTCCCATGCGGCAGGCACCGCCCAGGAACCGCCCGCGCCCTGACCATTGCATTCAGCAAGTAACTGTCGCTTAAATGCCGAAAATGTAACAGGATTGATACGACAACGTTAACTTTTTGAATCATGACGTAGTAAAATGACAGCTTCGCTCATCGCGTATCCGTCAACGAGGCCACCATGGACAATGCACACCCTCCCCGCCGCAACACCGAAATGGCCAGCATCGTGGACCAGGCCATCGCGCTCGACGCGCGCATGGGTGCGGCCAACGCGTGGGTCTTCATGGAATCGGCCCAGGTGCCGCTGCAGGTCGTCAAACGCGTGCTGGGCATGCCATCCCAGCGCCGCAGCGCCAGCCGCGCTAACTAAGCTTTCCCCACCTCACTGCCCCGTCGTCGGCTGCTGGTCGTAGATGCGCGACGAGGGCGCGCTGGGCGCCGTGCGGCCCCAGAAATACGACACCGTCATCAGGAACGCCAGCAGCGCCAGTCCTTGCGTGTACACCAGCGGGAAATGGCGCGTCTCCAGCATGGGCACGCGCGTGAACACCTCGTGGACCAGGGCCGCCACCAACTGGTAATAGCTGAAGAGCATGGCGCTCAGATGGGTGCGCAGCCAGTTGCGGCGCGGCGCCTGCAGGCGGGCGCAACAAAACGCCAGCACCAGGCAAGCGAGGGAAACGAGGGCGAACACATGGAACAGGTGGAAAGCGCCCAGCTTGTGGATGGCCAGCGCGCTCAGATTGGCCACCGCCGCCGCGACCAGATACTGGCGCCCGGCCCGCTTGTGGGCCCGGTCGCCCTTGGGCTCGGACAGCACCAGCGCGCCCGCGCCCAGCGCATACAGGGACGCCAGGGTGTGCAGCCAGCCGATCACGCTCAAGTGTAATGCCATGCAGCTTGCCTCCCTCACCGTGTGCCACCGCGTCGCGCGCCTTGCCGCCGGGCGTCGAATGTTTCAAACAGATTAACGCCAGCCGGCACTTCTGTATAGCGTCGCCTGCCTCGCCACCACCGGCCAGTGTTGCTTGTGAGCTACAGCGCACCGGCGCCGCGCAAGCGCCACGCAAGCCGTGTGTAACAGCCGTGTAACACCGCTGAGCAAGCCCGCGAAACTGGTATATATTTTTTCTGGTAATCCCCTTCGCTGTCCCGTTTCCCGATCGATGAGGACCAGCCATGCCAGCTCCCGTTTCCGCGCCACCGGCGCCGTCCGCACACGCCGCAGACGCCGGACAAACCGCACTACCGGCACCCTCCGCACCTCCGGCGCCGCCAGCCACGCCAGTCGCCGCCACTGCCACCGCCATCACGGCGGCCACCCTGCTTGCTGCCTGCGGCGGAACCAGCCCCGGCGCGGCCGACAGTCCACCGCCCCGCGCCAGCGTACTGGGCACCGTCATCCGCGCCGATGCCATCAGCGACGCCGACGCGGCCCGCTTCCTGGCCCAGGCCGCCATGGGCTGCGAACGGGCGCAGATCGCCGCCGTCCAGCAGCTCGGCTATGCGGGCTGGCTCGACGCCCAGTTCGCCCTGCCCGCCTCGGGCACGCGCTGGGACTGGCTGGTGGCCAAGGGCTACAACGCCAGCGGTTACAAGAACACGGAAGCGGGCTTCGACGCCTCCGCCTGGCGCAAGCTGATCGCCTCGCCCGACACGCTGCGCCAGCGGGTCACGCTGGCGCTGTCCGAGCTCATCGTGGTCGCCATCGACGGCCTGGTCGGCCTGGGCTGGCGCGCGTTCTCGGCCGCCGCCTGGCTGGACCTGCTCGAAGCGCACGCCTTCGGCAATTACCGCGCACTGCTGGGCGCCGTCTCCACCAGCGTGGCCATGGGCCAGTTCCTCACCTTCCGGGCAACAGCAAGGCCAATCCCGCCACCGGCTCGCATCCGGACGAGAACTACGCGCGCGAGCTGATGCAACTGTTCACCATCGGCCTGGTGCAACTGAACGCGGACGGCACGCCCAAGCTGGCAGATGGCGCGCCCGTCTACACCTATGGCCCGGACGACGTGAGCGGCCTGGCCCGCATCTTCACCGGCTGGGACGTGGACCTGGCTGGCACCAGCACGGCCACGCCCGACTTCATCCGCCGCCCCATGCGCCAGTACCCGGCCCGCCACGAGACCGGCGCCTCCACCTTCCTCGGCCACACGGTGCCGTCCGGCCTGAGCGGCGCCGACGCCTTGCAAGCCGCGCTCGACATTATCTACGCCCATCCCAACGTGGGCCCGTTCATCGGCCGCCAGCTGATCCAGCGCCTCGTCACCAGCAACCCCAGCCCGGCCTATGTGGCGCGGGTGGCGGCCGCCTTCAACGACGATGGCCAGCACGTGCGCGGCAACCTGCGGGCTGTGATCAAGGCCGTGCTGCTCGATCCTGAAGCGCGGGCCGCCGTATCCACCGCCACCACGGGCGAAGGCAAGCTGCGCGAGCCCATCCTGCGCTTCACCGGCTGGGCGCACGCCTGCAAGGCCAGCTCCGCCACCGACAGCTGGGGCATCGGCAACACCAGCAACCCGGCCACCCGGCTCGGGCAAAGTCCGCTGCGCTCGCCCACCGTGTTCAACTTCTTCCGGCCCGGCTACGTGCCGCCCAACAGCGGCATCGCCGCCGCCGGGCTGGTGGCGCCGGAATTCCAGATCGCCAACGAGTCGTCCGTGATCGGCTACCTCAACTTCATGCAGCGCGTGGTGGCCGTGGGCGTGGGCGACGTGCTGCCCGACTACAGCGCCTGGCTGCCGCAGGCCGACAACGCCAGCGCCCTGCTGGCGGAACTGAACACGGTGCTGGCCGCCGGCCAGCTCGGCAGCGCCACGCAAACATTGATGCTCGGCGTGCTCAACGCCATGCCGTCCGGCAGCGACGCGCGGCGCCTGAATCGCGTGCGCACGGCCGTGCTGCTGGTGCTGGCCGCGCCCGAGTTCCTGGTGCTGAAATAGGAGGCCGACATGACCCGCGATCACACGCTCAACGCCTCCCGGCGCGCCTTTTTGCAACGGGCCTCGGCCCTGTCCGTGGCCGGCGCCGCCACGCCGTGGATGCTGAACCTGACCGCCATGGCCGAGGCTTCTGCCGCCACGGCCAGCGATTACAAGGCCATCGTCTGCGTCTTCCTGTACGGTGGCAACGACTACGGCAATACGCTGGTGCCGTATGACAGCGCCAACTACAACGCCTATTACAACCTGCGCCCCGGCCTCGCCTACAGCCGCGCCAGCCTGGACGGCACCGTGCTGGCGCCTTTGGCCGCGCCCGTCGACGCCGGCGGCTTCCAGCGCCAGTACGCGCTGGCGCCGGAACTGGCGCCGCTGCTGCCGCTGTTCAACGCCGGCAAGCTGGGCGTGCTGCTCAACGTGGGCACGCTGGTGCAGCCGACCACCAAGCTGCAATACACCAACAAGAGCGTGCCGCTGCCGCCCAAACTGTTCTCGCACAACGACCAGCAATCGTTCTGGCAGGCGTCGGCGCCGGAAGGCGCGATGTCGGGCTGGGGCGGGCGGATGGGGGACTTGTTCGTCTCAGGCAATGGCAATGCGACCTTCACCTGCGTCAACGTCTCGGGCAACGCCGTCTTCATGTCCGGCAATACGGCAGTGCAATACCAGATCACGGCCGACGGCCCGGTGCCCCTGGGCGCGCTGCAAAAGCCCTTGTACGGCTCGGCCGCCGCCAGCACGGCGCTGCAAGCGCTGGTGACCCAGCCCGGCATCCACCTGTTCGAGCAGGAGTACACGCGCGTGACGCGGCGCGCGCTCGATGCCAACAGCACCCTGAGCGCCGCGCTGGCCAGCGGGCCGGCCATCAACACGCCCTTCCCCGCCAACAATGACCTGGCCAGCCAGTTGCACATGGTGGCCCGGATGATAGGCAGCGCCGGCGCGATCGGCGCGCGGCGGCAAGTGTTCTTCGTGTCGCTGGGCGGCTTCGACAACCACGACGGCCTGAACACGGTCCACCCCGGCCTGTTGACCAGCGTGGCCGACGCCATGGCCGCCTTCCACGCCGCCACGGTGGAGCTGGGCGTGGCCGCCAACGTGACCGCGTTCACGGCATCCGACTTCGGCCGCACGCTGACGGTCAACAACGACGGTTCCGACCACGGCTGGGGCAGCATGCACTTCGTGCTCGGCGGCGCCGTCCACGGCCAGCGCTACTACGGCGTGCCGCCGGCCGTGGCTGCCGACGGGCCGGATGATGTCGGCCAGGGCCGCTTGCTGCCCACCACCTCGGTCGACCAGTACGCGGCCACGCTAGGCAGCTGGATGGGCGTGACCGACAGCGACTTGCTGACCGTGTTGCCCAACCTGAAGAATTACGCGCCTTCGACCCACAATCTGGGCTTTGTCTGAGTGCAGCAGCCCAAAACGAAACGCCCCATGCGAGCGCATGGGGCGTTTCAGTCAGAATACGGTGAGGGCAGCCTGGCCGCCCTTCCATACCGATTACTTTTGCTTGCGGCGACGGGCCATGAAACCGACCAGGCCGAAACCGGCCAGCAGCATGGCATAGGTTTCAGGTTCAGGTACAGGGCTCACGTGCTGGTCGCGGGCGAAGATGGTCAGGTTGGAGAAGTTCGGCACCTGGCCGCCGGCATTGACCCAGTTGATGGCCCAGGTGCCGGCGTTGCCCAGCGACGAGCTGGTCAACACTTGATTGTCGAAGAAGAAAGCGCCGCTACGGTTGGATGCGTGCAGGGCGAACACCAGGTCGACGGTGACGGGCTTGCTGACGTTGATCGTCCAGGTGCCCTTCTTGGTGCCGCTGCCCGGCGTTTCCGTGAAGTTGATCTTGTAATCGACACCGCCGAAAGTGGCCGTGGTGGTCGCGGAGGCCACGCTGGAACCGGTCACCTTGCTCAGCAGCGACCAGCCGTTGCCGAAGTTGTCGGCGAAACCGCTGGAGTTGCCGCTCGCGCCCTGCTGGGGATTGACGGTGGCAATGTCGCAGCCGTCGGCGATATCGCCAACCAGGGTCACGTCGTTACGGGAAGCGTTATGCACCGATACGCCGGTGCAAGCCAGGTTGAGCGCCATGGCTGGCGCGCCAGCCGCGCACAGACCGGCAAAAACGAAGGTGCTGACGAGTGCTTTTACTTTCATTGAGTGGCCTTTCTTGTTGGTTGCCTTGTTGGCATCACTGGACTACAAGTTATCCGCACAAATGCACTTCAAGTAACGAGCGCATCACGCAGCCGAAGAATTCTTAAGTCAACTTAAGCAGGTTACCAGAACAATAACGAATAGTAAAGAACTGCAACTAAATATCTTTTTGATATCGATGCACTAACGACAGGCAACAAAAAACCCGCAGACCTCTCCGGCATGCGGGTTTCGCCACTTTCGTGGATTTTTTAGCGTGTATCTGGTGCCCGGAGCCGGAATCGAACCGGCACGCCCTTACGAGCGGGAGATTTTAAGTCTCCAGTGTCTACCAGTTTCACCATCCGGGCAGCGAGGCGAGATTCTAGCACAGGCATAGTCAAAATCACCAGTTTTCCAGCCCTGGCCAACGCCCATCTCCCTCGTCCGGCAGCGGCGCGCGCTCCGTGCTGGCTCCGTGGTGCTTATACCAATGCCAGGAAACCATCCAGGAAGCACGCCAGCCCAACCAGACCGATAGGAATCGACGTGAACCAGATCCGCTTGGCCTTCATCAGACCGGCGATAGAATTGAGCAGGATGGCCACTTGCAGGAAGATCACCGCGATGCCGAACGGCTTGCCGCGCTGCTTGGCGTTATCACGGATCGCCTCGAAGGAGCGTGCCTCGGCTTCGATCTTCTTCTTTTCCTGCACGTAACGCTCGGTCTGGGCCTGGTAATCTGAGATTTTCTTGTCGTAGGCCTGGGCCGCCGGGCTGCCGGCCGGCAACGTCATCGCCTGCAGGCGGAACTGGTCGATCACCAGTTCATGCAGGTGCTGCTTGGTGCTCTTGGCCTGATAGAAGGCCCACTGGTCGGACGCCAGGCTCTGGTTGATCACGCTCTGGGTCGAATAACCGCCGCCCTTGAAGGTCGACAAGGTGGCGCCCACGGCGAGGATCACCGTCGCCAGCGCCATGTGGGTCATCCACGGCTCTTTCTTTTCTTCCGCCATAACTGTAGCTGCAAACGCGAGGATAGTTTCGGGAGCGCGATCTTACGCCATGCCGGGCCCTGACGCCAAGCGCGAGGCGATGCCGCGTTCCCCCACCTCGCGCACGGCAGGATTTGCCCCAGATCAAAGAACAGGCAGTTCCATTACAATTCCCGTAGTGGAGAATGAATCATGGCCACGCAACAAAACGATACGCCCAAACACAACCTCGACAAGGTGGTCGATGCCGGTATCGCCTTGAAAGAGGTGTCCGGCATGCGCGCCGCCGCCCATTTCATGGCCAAGCTCGGCGTGCCCGACGCGGTGATCGCGCGCGTGCTGTGCGAACCGGCATGGCGGCGCCGGGCCGCCAGCCGCGACTGACGCCATCGGGCCGCTGACACCAGCGCTGACGCCGGCGCTTACACTGCCCCAGGCAGCGGCACGCGCAGCCGCGAATGGCGCAAGCCGTAGGCGAAATACGCCGCCACAGCCACGCCCATCCACACGAAGAACACGTGGAAGGTGGCGGGCGACAAATCCTTCATGATGAACAGACAGGCCACGATGCTCAACGCCGGCACCAGGTAGGGGCCGAACGGGACGCGGAAGCCGTCGACATCGGCGCCGATGCCCTTGCGCCGCATCACCGGCACGGCGATGGCCACCACGATAAAGGCCGTCAGCGTGCCCATGCTCACCATGTCCCACAGGAAGGTGGCGTCCACCAGCCCGGCCGTCAGTCCCACCACCACGCACACGATCAGCGTGTTGCTGACCGGCGCCAGGGTGCGCGGGTGCACGCGCTGGAAGGTCTTGGGAATCAGCCCGTCGCAGGAGATGGCGAACAGGATGCGGGTCTGGCCATAGATCGTCACCAGCGTGACGGAGAATACGGACACCACCGCGCCGGCCGACAGCACCAGCGCCGGCCACGCCTTGCCCGTCACGTTCTGCACGATCACGGCCAGCCCCGCCTCCTGGCCGTCAAACATGCGGGCCGGCTGGGCGCCCACGGCGGCCACCGCCACCAACAGGTAGAACACGGTGACGATGGCCAGCGCCGCCAGGATGCCGATGGGGACGTTGCGCTTGGGGTTCTTGACCTCCTCGCCCGCCGTGGCGATGGTGTCGATGCCGATGAAGGAGAAGAACACGGTGCCGGCGGCGGCCGTCACCCCTGCCATGCCCGCGTAGCCCTTGCTGTTGTCGGCGTTGAAGAAGGGATGGAAGTTGGATGCGTCGAAACCGGAAAACGCGATCACGACGAAGAAGATGATGATGGCCAGCTTGACCAGCACCAGCACCGCGTTGGCCGTGGCCGACTCCTTCGTGCCGCGCAACAGCAGGTAGCCGCACATGGCCACCAGGATCATGGGCGGCAGATTGATGGCGCCCGGATGGAATTCCGTGCCGTGCGGGCCGGAGGCGAACATGGGCGAGCGCAGCGCGGCCGGGATATGCCAGCCGCAGGCGTTGACCAGGAAGTTGTTCAGGTAATCCGACCAGCCGATGGCCGTGGCGCTGGCGGCCAGGCCGTATTCCAGCAGCAGGCAGGCGGCCATGATGAAGGCGGCGAATTCGCCCACGGTGGCGTAGGCGAACGAATATGAGGAGCCGGCCGCCGGGATGCGGAACGACAGCTCCGCGTAGCACAGCGCCGTCAGGCCGGCCGTTAGCGCCGCCAGCAGGAAGGCCAGGATCACGGACGGTCCGGCCTTGGGCACGGCTTCCACCAGCGTGAAGAAAATGCCGGTGCCGATGGTGGCGCCCACGCCGATCATGGTGAGCGGGAACAGGCCCAGCGTGCGGCCCAGGCCATGGGCGGAGCGTTCAGGGCCCGTATCAGCCGCGGATTCAGCGGCGACGGGTTTGGTGCGGCACAGTTGTCGGGCAAACGCTTGCATAGAACATCGTCCTGTCTCCATATCGCGCGCGGCCGGGCGGACGCGCGCCTGCTACCCTGACTGTCCCGTCAGTTGAATTGCACGTTCCGCCACTGCAGCGCCGGCATCAGGGCCGCCTGCAGCTCACCGGCCAGCCGGCGCACGGGCGCCGGCGTGTAGCGCTGGTAGTAGGCCCGGTTGTACGGACCGATGCCATGTTCGGCGCTGAAGCTGCCGTCATACTGCTGCACCACGGCGTCCAGCAAGGTGGTGCGCAAGGCGGCGATGGCCTCGTCGTCCAGCGCCTGCGGGCCTTCCTTGGGCGCCACCAGGTTGTAGTGCAGGCCACCGTCGGCCACATGGCCGAAGTCGCAGATGCGCACGCCGGGGTAGGACGCGGCCAGCCACTCCCGGCCCCACGCGCGGAACGGCGCCCAGTGCTTGCGCGGCAGCGCGATGTCGAACGCGATCACGCGCCCTTCATGGCGCAGCGCGTCGCTGATGCCATGCCGCAGTGCCCACAGCATGTCCTGGTCGCCGAACAAGGCGTCGGCCAGCAGTTCCTGCTCCATCAAGGCGCCCAGCGCGTCCTGCAGCACGGCGTCCAGTGCCAGCGCGCGGGCCGGCAGCGACGTGCTCAGTTCCACCAGCAGGGCATACGGCGGCACCTGCCCGCCCGGGAAGGGATTGCGCACCGAGGGCACGTTGCGGAACACGGCCTGCATGGCTTCCTGCGACATGCCTTCCACGGAGGCGATGAATTCGGGCAGGTCGCGTTCCAGCGCGGCCAGCAGCGGCATCACGGCCGCGCTGGACGCAGGCACCACCAGCGCCGTGGCGCGCTGCGCGGGCAGCGGATGCAGGCGCACGGTGGCGCGCAGGATCACGCCGAACGCGCCGCCCGTGCCGCACAACAGCTGCTTGAAGTCGACCCCGGTGTTATTTTTGCGCAGCGCGCTGCCAAAGCGCAGCATGCCGCCGCGCTCGGGCAGCCACGCGTCCACCGCGCACAGGTTGGCGCGCACGTCGCCGTATTTGATCAGGCGCGCGCCGCCCGTGTTGGAAGCGATCATGCCGCCGATGGTGGGATCGGCCGACAGGTCGATCGGGAAGCACAGGCCCATGGCCGCTGCCGCTTCGTTCAGTTCCGACAGCCGCACGCCGGCGCCCACAGTGGCGGTGCGCTCGTCGGCGTCGATGGTGATGCCGTCCTTGAGCCGGTCCAGGCTGAACACGAACTGGCGTCCACTGGCATCCGGCGTGGCCGCCGCAACCAGGCCCGTGTTCGCGCCTTGCAGCACGAACGGCGCACCATGCGCGTGCAGCAGCGACAGTGCCGCCTCGGCCTGCTCCGGCGTGGCGGGCCGCAGCACGGCCACCGCCACGCCCTGGCCGTAGCGCGCACCCTGCACATAAGGTGCGCAGTCGGCGCTGGCCGTCAGCATGCCGGCCTGGCCCAGCAGGCCATCCAGCTGTTCGAGCAGCGCGCCGCTCATGCCGCCTTGGCCATCGCTGGCGTGGCGCCGTCGGCCGACGTCATCTTGAAGATGGCGGTGGCGTTGCTGCTGTCGAAGCCCAGATCCAGCACTTCCTCGCCGTCGGCGTTGAGCACGCGGTCGCGCGAGATGAATTCGTAGAACGAGCCGGGCACGCGGCGCACCACGCAGCCGTTCGGCGTGCGGAACACGCGCTCCACCTGCGCCGCGCGGTAGGCCGTCTGGCGCATGGTGCCGCGTGCCGCTTCCTCGATGGCGGGCTTGATCGAACGGCCCAGCTGCTGCTGCTCGGCCGACAATGCGTACAGGTCCGGCACGCGGTCCGTCACGTGGTTGAAGGCGTTGCCCTCGGTGGCGATCCAGGCCATTTCCTGGGACTCCTTGAGCAGCAGTTCATAGTCATCCAGCGCAGGCACCTCGTGCTGGCGCGCGAAGCAGCGCACCAGCGATTGCAGCAGCGCCACGGCGTCGGCCAGCGGCAGACTGCGCTGGGCTTCCAGTTCCTTCAGCAAGGCCAGGTCGCGCGCATCGAGCGGATCGACCGAGCTGGCCACCACGCGGCCCACGGCGGCCTGGAACTCGGGCGAGAAGCGCTCCACTTCCAGTTCGCTCACGAAGAACTGGGGAATGTCTTCCGGCAGGTCGGCGTGCACATAGGCGCGGCCCATCATCTTCAGGCGCGGCAGAGGGTAGTTCTCGTTCAGGCGGTAGCCCAGCGGCGCCAGGAAGCGGGTGATGGCCGCCTCGCCGCACGGCAGCTGGCCGTTGGCGGCGATCTTCACCGAGCGCACGGCGCCGTGGTCGAAAAACACGCGGCGGCCGCTGGCCACGGCGTCTTCCGTGTAGGCCTTGCCTTCCGGGACGCGTTCCAGCAGGTCGCGGAACAGCAGCACGTTCATGGCGTAGGCGATTTCGGCGCGGGTGACAGCCACGGTGGCGTCGCCATTGCCGGGCGCGTCGGAAAATTCGGCCGGGACGTGCATCAAACGGGTCATGCGGGCGGTGGCGGCGGCGCCGATGCAGGAACTCAGGAGGTAGTCGAGGGTGGTCATGGTGAAAAAAGCAGCACTGCCGCGAAGGATGAAGTTGCGCCGATTATTCGATACGGCCCGGACAGCCCACAAGCGAAATGATTTCGACGCCATATTCCATTTGAGAATACCCTTTTCGGCCCGGATGCGGGACAATGGCGGCAGAGCCTGTTTCACCACCAGAATTTGCCCACACCATGCGCCTCAACCTGCCTTCCCTGTCCGCCCTGCACGCCTTCGAGATGGTGTACAAGCTGCAGAACATCAGCGCCGCCGCCAACGCGCTGGCCCTGACCCAGAGCGCCGTGAGCAAGAAGATCCTGGCGCTGGAAGCGTATTTCGAGCAACCGCTGTTCGAGCGCCAGGCCAGCGGCCTCGTTCCCACGGCCGCCGCCGAGCTCCTGTGGGCCCGCCTGCCGCCGTGCCTGGACGAACTCGAAGGCGTGATGCAGGAAGTGCTGGCCTCGCGCGACGGCGGCGGCGTGCTTAATCTGGCCGTGTTTCCCACCTTCGCCACCAAGTGGCTGGTGCCGCGCCTGCCGCTGCTCTACGAAGCCCACCCCGGCCTGACGCTGAACCTGAAGATCCAGCTGAGCCGGGTAGATTTCGGCGGCACCGGCATCGACGCCGGCATCGTCTTCGGCCGCCCCGGCTGGCCACAGTGCGAGCACCATCGGTTGTCCAGTGAAACCCTGGTGCCCGTGTGCAGCCCCGGCTTCATCGAACGCCACGGCCGCCCCGCCGACATGGCCGGCCTCACCGCCTACACCCTGCTGCACCAGACCTCGCGCTCGGATAGCTGGCCCAACTGGTTCGACGCGCACGGCATCGTGGCGCCGCCCAAGGAACAGGGGCTGCATTTCGAGCTGTTCTCGATGGCGGTGGAGGCGGCCAAGGCGGGCCTGGGCATCGGCCTGCTACCGGCGATGTTCGTGGCCGACGAAATCAAGCGCCAGGCGCTGGTCGAACTGTTCCCGCCCGAGCAGCAGTCGGACAGTGCCTACTACCTGATCTACCCCAAGCGCAAGGCCGGCCTGCCCGGCGTGATCACTTTCAAGCGCTGGCTGCTGGACCAGCACGAGCGCGAACGGGCCAGCACGGCCGACTAACGGCAGTGCGCCGTTGTTATCACCGCTGTTGCTACTTTCCTACAAGTGAGTCCGCCAGCGCCGGCGCGCACCCCGCGTGCGCCTGTACGCCGCGGCCCGCCTCCCCTGCCATTCCAATCCGGAATATGGTGAGGAAAACATTTCCATTGATGCTCCGCAATTGCTGCCGAATAATCAACTGACCGGAGCACCGGAAACCGTGGCAAATTCGAAGCCCGTCCCGGCGCCGGCCCAGCCGACCACACACGACAAGACCCGCATGCCACGGCTCATGCGGACAACAACACGGAGACACCATGCTTACCCCCACCATTTTGCGTCGCGCGGTCCTGTTCAGTTTGTACGGCGGCGCGGCCCTGGCCGGCCTGAGCCCGGCCGCCCTGGCGCAAACCGCGCCCGACGCCGCCAAGGATGACGCGATCCAGACCGTGAACGTGGTCGGTTCGCGCCGCGTCGCCAGCTCGGCCACCGACACCACGGTGCCGGTCGACGTAATCCCCCTGAACAAAGTGGCTGAATCGGGTGGCCAGTTCGACCTGGCCCAGACCCTGACCAACATCTCCCCTTCGTTCAACTCGACCCGCCAGACCGGCGCCGACGGCGCTGACCTGGTGGACTCGGCCGCCCTGCGCGGCCTCGGCTCCGACCAGACCCTGGTACTGGTGAACGGCAAGCGCCGCCACACCACGGCCCTGGTCAACCTGTTCGGCGCGCGCAACCGCGGCAACACCGGCACCGACATGAACGCCATCCCGATGCTGGCCATCAAGGACGTGCAGGTGCTGCGCGACGGCGCCGCCGCCCAGTACGGCTCGGACGCCATCGCCGGCGTGATGGACATCGGCCTGAAAAAGAGCCTCGGTTGCGAAGCGGTGGCCGGCTACAGCCAGTACTCGGTGGGCGACGGCAAGAACTACCTGGCCTCGGCCTACTGCGGCGTGCGCCTGGGCGAAAAAGGCGTGATCGGCATCACCGGCGAATACCTGGACCGTGGCCGCTCCAACCGCGCCGAGCCGGGCAACCCGCGCATCATCGGCGACACCAAGGCCGAGAACCAGACCCTGTACGTGAACGGCGAACTGCCGACCCCGGCCGGCAAGCTGTACTTCACGGCCGGCGCCCAGTCGCGTGACGCGTCCAGCGCCGCCTGGGCCCGTGGCGGCGTGGGCACGGACGACATCCCGTCGCGCAACTCGGCCGCCATGTACCCGAACGGCTTCGTGCCCTTCATCAACGGCAAGATCGACGACCAGTACGCCACCATCGGCCACCGCGGCCTGATCGGCGAATGGAATGCCGACTTCTCGCAGACCTACGGCTACAACAAGATGATGTACGACATCAGCCACACGCTGAACGCGTCCATCGCCAACGCCGACCTGCTGGCCGGCGGCAAGGGCATCAGCCCCGACAACTTCAAGGCCGGCGGCTTCTCGTTCCAGCAGCTGACCACCAACGTCGACTTCACCCGCTTCTACGACACCGTGATGAGCGGCCTGAACGTGGCCTTCGGCGCCGAGTACCGCAGCGAGACCTATAAAATCTTCGCCGGCGAACCCGGTTCCTACAGCGACGCCGACGGCGTGGGCTTCGGCGGCAACGCCGGCAGCCAGGGCTTCCCCGGATTCCGCCCAAGCGACCAGACCAACGCCAAGCGCCACAGCTCGGCCGGCTACGTGGACTTGGAACTGGACCTGAACCCTATCGTCAAGACCCAGGCCGCCGTCCGTTACGAGAACTACAGCGACTTCGGCTCCACCGTCACCGGCAAGCTGGCCGGCAGCGTGCGTGCGGCCGACACCGTGCTGCTGCGCGGTTCGGCCTCGACCGGCTTCCGCGCCCCGTCGCTGCAGCAGAAGTACTTCTCGTCGACCTTCACCGACTTCGTGGCCGGCGTGCCGACCGACGTGGTGCTGGCGCCCAACGGCGGCCCGGTGGCCAACCTGGCCGGCATCCCCAAGCTGAAGGAAGAAAAATCGACCAGCTTCACGCTGGGCACCACCTGGACGCCTAGCAACAACGCGTCCGTGACGGCCGACCTGTACCAGATCAAGATCAAGGACCGCATCGTGCTGTCGGGCCGCTTCGACTCGACCAACTACCCGGACCTGGCGGCCAAGCTGGCCACGCTGGGCGTGGGCCAGGCCCAGTTCTTCGTCAACTCGGTCGACACCAAGACCAGCGGCCTGGACCTGACGGCCTCGCACAAGACCAACTTCGGCCCCAACAAGATGACCACCTACCTGGCGGCCAACTTCAGCAAGACCGAAGTGACGGGCATCCACGCCCCCGCCTCGCTCAAGGGCTATGAGGACGTGCTGCTGTCCGAGCGCGAGCGCCTGTTCATCGAACAGGGCGGCCCCCGCTCCAAGTTCACGCTGGGCTTCGACTACGTGGCCGGCGCGCTGGAATCGGACCTGAAAGTGATCCACTACGGCCCGCAGACGCTGGGCACCTTCGACGGCACCGCCGCCGGCGTGCCGAACGCGCACTACGAGTCCAAGACCTCGGCCGACCTGGCGTTCACCTACACCATCAACAAGAACACCAAGTTCACCTTCGGCGGCACCAACATCTTCAACGTCAAGCCGACCCCGCAGGACCCGAACGAAACCGACAACGGCTTCAAGTACGACAGCGTGCAGTTCGGCCTGAACGGCGCTTCCTACTTCGGCCGCCTGTGGGTGAAGTTCTAACCATCGCCCCACCCAATGAAAACGGCACCCCATGCGCAGGCAGGGGGTGCCGTTTTTTCATGCGGGCTCAGAACTTGTAGTTCAGGCCCACGCTGTAGAAGCGGCCAACCGCGCCCGTCTGGTGCAGCGACGGGTTGTAGGCCAGGCCCGTGCCATTGCTGCTGCCGTTGATGCCGGTGCCGCCATAGGTTTGCGCGTCAATCGGCGGCGCCTTGTCGAACAGGTTGGTGATCGCGCCGTTCAACGTCCATGCCTTGTTGAACTGGTATGACATCGACAGATTGGTGTAGGTGAACGACGCCACCTTGCAATACTGCGAAGGCGACTGCCCCGCCTTCCAGCGCGAATTGTTCGCCTGCAGGCTGCTGTCGCAATCGGTCAGACCATTGGATGGATCGGTCACATCGAAACCGCTGATGTAATTGGTCGTGGCGCTGATCGTGAGCGGCCCCTGGTCGTAGGACAGCGTGAACTGCGCGCGGTCCTTCGGATTGCCGGTGTCGCCCGAGACGATGGCCGGGCCGTGGGTGCCGGCCAGGTTGTAGGTCTTGCCGTTCAGGGTCATGTTGTAGTTGAACATGTGCGACCACTGCAGGCCGACCGTCATCTTGCTCACGTCGTTCAGCTTGAAGCGATAGCGCGATTCGAACTCGGCGCCGGCCGTGGACGTGGTCTGGCCGTTCACATACGGGGTCGAGATGTACTGGATGGTGCCGACCGACGAAGTACCGGTGCTGCCGTCGCCATACGTGACCGTCTCAGGGCCGCCGCGCGTGGCAAATTGCAGCGGATCGAAGCTGGCCAGCGCCGACATCGAGATGATCTGGTTATCCACCGTGATCTTGTAGTAGTCCAGGGTGGTCGACCAGTTCTTGATCGGCTCGATAATCACGCCCAGCGTGTACGACTTCGATTTCTCCGGCTGCAGGTTCTTGTTGGTGGTCTGCAGGTAGGTGGGGCTCAGCTCGCACTGCGCCGGCACGTTCTGGGGCGAATCCGTGTTCGGGCTGCCATCGGGATTCGACACCGGGCACAGGATAGGATCGCGGATCGTGTTGAATGCAAACAGCGACCCGGCTACGCCATTTTCCGTGGCCGACGGCGCGCGGAAGCCACGCGACGCGGTGCCGCGCAGCGAGAACATGGACGAAGGCGTGAACTTGAATCCCACCTTGGGCGTATACGAGTGGCCATAGGTGTCGTAGTGGTCGGCGCGCACGGCCGCGTCCAGCTCCAGCGACTTCAGCACCGGCGCCGCCAGCTCGGCATACAGCGCCGCGTTGTTCTCCTTGCCGATCGCATAGGCCGACGGCAAGCCATTCACGGTGCCGTTCTGCGCTTCGACCGGGTCTGGCGCGTTCAGCGACTTGTGCACGAAGGTCAGTCCCGTGCCCAGGCTGAGCGGGCCGCCATCGAGCTTGGCCAGCTCACGCGAGGCGCGCAATTCGATGAAGTTCAGCTCATCGGTCGCCTTGCTCGACACGGTGGGCGTCACCAGCGCCATCACGTCCGCGCTGTTGCCGCCGGTGAGCTTGAGCGGGTTGGCCGTGTTATTCAGTGCCTGCAGCAGCGCGGTCGGATTGATGTAGCCGCGGTAAGTGGAGTTGGTCTCAACCCTGGTCAAGCCCAGCGAGGCGGCAACATCCCAGCCCGCCACCGTGCCGTTCAGATCGGCCACGGCGCGATAGGACTTGGTATCGACGTCGGTGCGGCGGAACGGCGAGTCGGGCACGATGGCGCGAATGTTGACGGCATGGCCGAACGGGTTGCCCGGATAGCTGGCCGGTACCGTGTAGGCGCCCGGATCGATAACGCCGACGATGGCCGGTTCCCGGTAGGGGCCGATGGCCGTCACGCCGGCGAAACTGCCGACCGGCACGCTGCTGGGGCGTATCGTCTGCTGGCTCTTGCTGTCGAAGTAGGACGCTTTCAGGCCCAGCGTCCAGTCGTTGTTCAGGCGGCTGGTCAGGCTGGCCAGCAAGTCCAGGTTCTCCGAGGTCGGCTGCAATTGCGACCAGGTGTTGGTGAACACGCACTGGTTGGCATTGCGCCTGGCGAAGTCGCAGCCATTGTCCAGGAAGGCGTAGGCCCCCGCCGTGCTGCCCAGCGCAGGGTCCTGCAGATACGGGGTGCGGGTGACGGGGTTGGAGATGATGCTGTTCCTGGCGCCGGGGCGCAAGTCGCGCCCGCCGGGATCGGCCGACCAGTCCATTCGGGTCCACGCGCCGTCGCGCTGGTTCAGGAGGATCTGGTCCTGCTGCCGGTATTCGAGGGCCACGTAGCCATTGGTGTTGTCCGACAGGTCGAAGCCGTGCATCAAGCCCAGGTGGTGGGTGGCGCCGCCGCCGTGCTGGGTGGTGCCCGTTTCGGCCGTGACGCTGGTGCCCTGGAACGATTTCTTGAGGATCACGTTGACCACGCCGGCGATCGCGTCCGAGCCGTAGACGGCCGAGGCGCCATCTTTCAGGATCTCGATACGCTCCACCGCTTCCATGGGGATCGACGTGATGTCGACGAACGGTCGCTGGCCGTCGTCCGACAGCGGGTACGGGGCCATGCGGTGGCCGTCAATCAGCACCAGGGTGGCGCCCACCGTCAGGCCGCGCAGCGACACCCCGCTGGCGCCGGCCGCGAACGCGCCGTTGAAGCCCTGGCTCAGGGTGCCCTGGCCGTTGGCCGTGATGTCGCGCAGTGCTTCCGAGACCGTGGTGTAGCCCGATTTTTTCAGGTCGGCGGCCGTCATCACCTGCACCGGGCTGGGGGTTTCCTGGTCGGCACGGCTGATGTAGGAGCCCGTCACCACCACGCGCTTGATCTCCTGGTTGTCGCCCGCCGCATCCTGCGCCTGGGCCGTGTGGGTCGCCAGCGCCGTCAGCGCGCCGGTGGCCAGGATATGGGCCACGGCCAGCGGAATCGATTTCATTCTTAACCTCATCAAATACTCCTTCTGGTGTTTTGAGTGTTGCTATTTAGTATTGCCATTCGATTAGCCATATCAACATGCTAATATCACTATTTCCATGGCGTGCGCCGGGTGGGACGCCGCCGGGGCAGCCGGCATCCGCAAGGACAGTCTGGTCCGGGGCCGGTGGACGGATCGTCTGAACGGATCGGCGCGCACGTGTATGGCGGCCGCTTGTATCAAAAGCACAACGCACCGCGCAACGGCCATGTCTTAACGGATCGGCGCGTACCCGCGCCGGAAAACGGGCGGCAGCGATGGTTAAACGCCATTGCGTGTTGTTACTGGCAAGATTGCGGTATTTTTAACGAAAGAAGCCACATGAGCCTTACTTTGCTAGGGAACCTGTCCCTCGGGACCGGGGTGCTGGGACTGTTCCTGGCCATGCCGCTGATCGCATTGACGCGCCGGCGCCCAGCCAGCATGTGGCTGGCGCTGTACGTGCTCGCCATCTCCGCCGCCTCGCTGGAAGACTATGCACGCTACCTGCACCTGCCCTGGATCTACGGCATGGCCTGGCCCAACCTGGCCGTCGACGTGCTCTATTACTGCTATGTGCGCAGCATGACGGGGCTGGGCAATGGCCGCTTCCAGACCATCCATTTCGTGCCGCTGACCGCCTATCTTTTGGCCGCGCTGGTGGCGCTGCTGCCCGGCAGTGCCTTCGCGCCCCGGTTCGCGGACTGGGAGCGTGGCGGCGGCGCGGCCCTGTTCTACCAGTGCCAAGGCGCGTTCTATCTCGGCGCCGTGCTGCTGCGACTGTACCAGCACCGCCAGCGCCTGCGCGCCGGCGACGCGACCGCCGGCACGGACGACTTGCGCTGGCTGACGACGTTGTCCTATGTGCTGGCCGTCCTGTGGATCAGCTGGGTGCTGGCCATTCAATTCCATGGCAACTGGACCGCCTGCTTCGTGGCGGGACGGTTGGCCACGTTCTACCTCGTCGGCTGGTATGGGCTGCGGCGGGCCGCCGTGTTCAATCCCGCCACGGCAGCGCTGGCCGCAGCGGCGGGAACGCCCATGCGATCAACAGCGCCTGCGCCGGCTGCGCTGCCCGGCGAACCGGTGCCTGAATCGCTACCTGAATCGCTACCTGAATCGCTATCTGAATCGCTACCTGAATCGGTGCCTGAATTGCTACATGAATCGGTGCCTGCGCCGGTACCTGCGCCGGTACCTGACGCGTTGCCGGCACAGGCGCCGGCGCTGGTCGCCGTCGCCGCCCTCGTCCCGGCGCGCGCCGCCTCGCCGGCCACCGCCATCGGGCTGGCCGGGCAGGCCACAACGGAGCGGGAAAAGTACGCGCGCTCCGGCATGACGGATGCGGCCCAGCGCCTGATCGGAGAACGGCTGCAGCGGCGCATGGACGTACACCGCGATTACCTGGAGAGCGATTTGCGCCTCAATGAACTGGCCGAACGGATAGGCACCACGCCCCAGCTGCTGTCGCAGTACCTGAACCACATGCTGGGCCTGAGCTTCTTCGACTACATCAACGGCCTGCGCATCGCCGAAGTGCAGAACATGATGCGCGACCCGGCCGGCGCCGGACGCACCCTGCTGGAACTGGCCCATGCGGCTGGCTTCAACAGCAAGTCCACCTTCAACACGGCGTTCAAGCACGTGAGCGGCATGGCGCCGTCGCTGTGGCGCGCGCACCATGCCGGCGAACCGGCGCACGCGCCGCTGGCGGCTCCAGCCCCCCCGCCTCCGCACGCATCTTTACCCTCGCCTTTGCCCTCGCCGCTACCTTCGCCGCACGCGACGCCAGCACATGCGGCCGGGCGATGCGGCGGACACCCCCGCCAAGAGGCAGCCTGACGCCATGGCGGCATCACGCACTCCACGCGGCTGTGCTACACTCGCCGCACCATGAACCACGTCCGGACGATGCTGCTTTGGCTGTTGCTGGCCGCGCTCCCGCTGCAGGGATACGCGGCCGTTTGCACGTCCATGGCCATGGCGGGCACAATGGCGCCGGCCCAGACCATGGCACAACACCAGCCTGCCACTGCAGCGGTGCAGCACATGACCGTCGAGCACTGCGCCATGCTGGCCAAGTCCGCGTCCGACGCCAAATTCAAATCCTGCCACGGTCATGCTGGCGCCGATGCGAGCCAGTCCAAATGCGGTAACTGCGCCGCATGCTGCGTGGGCGCCGCCATTGCCCTGCCCGTGCCCGCCCTCGCGCTGGCGGAATCCCGGCCCGCCGGCTCGGAAGCCATCCCCTATCGCCTGCGGCACGTGACCGCCCATATCCCGGCCGGCCCCGAACGCCCGCCCCATTCCGCACCCGCCTGAATTCACGCGCAGTGGACGGCGCACCAGCCCATCGGCTGACGCCGCCCCCACCCGCTGCACCAACGCCACGCGGGCCCGAAGCCGGCCCGCGCACCCGTATCAGGAGTCACCATGCATCGTTTCACCACCCTGCGCGCGGCCACAGCCGCCGCGCTGGCGCTGTCGCTATCTGGCTGCGCCACCTTTTCGCCCGACGGCGGCTTGGCCCACGTGCAGGCCATCACCGAGCCGTCCACGGGCCAGTCCCTGGCGCGCCGCGACACGAACCCCGCCCACGATGGCGCCGCCGCCCAGCGCGTGGCTGCCCTGCTGGCCGTGCCGTTGAGCGCCGACAGCGCCGTCGCCATCGCCCTCCTCAACAACCGCGCACTGCAGGCCAGCTACGCCGAACTGGGCATCGCCGAGGCGGACCTGGTGCAGGCCGGCCGCCTGCCCAACCCCACCCTCACCTTCTCCCGCCTGACGGACGGCAACGGCCTGGACATCGAACGCAAGCTGATGCTGCCCGTAATGAGCCTGCTCACCATGCCGGCCGTGCGCGGCATCGAGCAGCGCCGCTACGAACAAACGCAACTGGCGGTGGCCGGCGACGTGCTGCGCATCGCCACCCAGACCCGGCGCGCGTTCTATGGCGCGGTGGCCGCGCGCCAGTCGGTCAGTTATCTGGAACAGGTCCAGGACGCAGCCGAAGCGGGTGCGGACCTGGCGCGGCGCATGGCCGCCGCCGGCAACTGGAGCCAGCTGCGGCAAGCGCGCGAGCAAGTGTTCCTGGCCGACGCCGTGGCCCAGTTGACGGCCGCGCGCCACGCCGAAGTGTCGGCCCGCGAACAACTGGTGCGGCTGCTGGGCCTGTCCGGGAAGGACGCCACGTTCACCCTGCCCGAGCGCCTGCCCGACCTGCCCGACGCCCCGCGCGCGCAGGGCGACGCCGAAGCGCAGGCGCTGGCCAACCGGGTCGATATCCTGATGGCGCAAAAAGAGCTGGCCGGCCTGGCCGATGCGCTGGGCCTGACCCGCAGCACCCGCTTCATCAACGTGCTCGACGCGGGCTACCAGCGCAACACGGGCGCCGACGGCGGCCATGCGCGCGGCGTCGAGATCGAATGGCAACTGCCCTTGTTCGACTGGGGCGGCGCGCGCGTGGCGCGGGCGGAATCGAGCTACCAGCAGGCGCTGCACCGCGCCGCGCAAACGGCCATCGACGCCCGCTCGCAAGTGCGCGAGAGCTACTCGTCCTACCAGGCCGCCTACACGCTGGCGCGCCAGTACCGCGATGAGATCGTCCCGCTGCGCAAGCGCATCGCCGACGAGCAGCTGTTGCGCTACAACGGCATGCTCACCAGCGTGTTCGAGCTGCTGGCCGACGCGCGCGAACAGGTGCTGAGCGTGAACGCGGCGATCGAAGCGCAACGCAATTTCTGGCTGGCCGACGCGGCCCTGCAGGCGGCCATGACCGGTGGTGCCGGCAGCGTGGACGGCGCCGATGGCGCCACCGCACGCCGCGTGCGCTGAACGCCCCCAACCCAAGACAAGGAACAGACATGGTTACACGCAGAGATTTCTTCCGCGGCGCGGGCGCCGCCGCCGTCAGCACGGCGCTGGTCAGCCGGGCCGGCGCGGCCACCCTGCCGGAGGCGGCCAGCATGGCCAGCCCCGCCACCCAGCCGCCATTGGCGCCGCCCAACGGCCGTCCCTACAACCCGGTCGTCACCCTCAACGGCTGGACCTTGCCGTGGCGGATGAAGGCCGGCGTCAAGGAATTCCACCTGGTGGCCGAACCCGTGGTGCGCGAAATCGCGCCGGGCATGAAGGCCCAGCTTTGGGGCTACAACGGCCAGTCGCCGGGGCCGACCATCGAAGTGGTGGAAGGCGACCGGGTACGCATCTTCGTCACCAACAAGCTGCCCGAGCACACCAGCATGCACTGGCATGGCCAGCGCCTGCCCAACGGCATGGACGGCGTGACGGGGCTGACCCAGCCCGGCATCCCGCCCGGCAAGACCTATGTGTATGAATTCGTGGCGCGCCGGGCTGGCACCTTCATGTACCACCCGCACGCGGACGAGATGATGCAGATGGCCATGGGCATGATGGGCCTGTGGATCACCCATCCCAAGGACCCGCGTTTCATGGCCGTGGACCGCGACTTCTGCCTGCTGCTCAACGCCTACGACATCGAACCGGGCAGCGCCACGCCGCGCGTCAACACCATGCTCGACTTCAACCTGTGGACCTTCAACAGCCGCGCCTTCCCCGGCGTCGATCCGATGGTGGTGGCGCAGGGGGACCGGGTGCGCATCCGGGTCGGCAACCTGACCATGACCAACCACCCCATCCACATGCACGGCCACGAATTCGCCGTCACCGGCACAGACGGCGGCTGGGTGCCGCCGGCCGCGCGCTGGCCGGAGGTGACCACCGACATCGCCGTGGGCCAGATGCGCGCCATCGAATTCGATGCCACCGATCCGGGCGACTGGGCCTTCCACTGCCATAAATCGCACCACACCATGAACGCCATGGGCCACGACGTGCCGACCATGACGGGCGTGGACCAGAGCGCGGTGCTGGCCAAGATCAACCGGCTGGTGCCGGACTACATGGCGATGGGCGACAAGGGCATGGCCGACATGGCCGCCATGCCCATGCCCCTGCCCGATAACACGCTGCCGATGATGACGGGCACGGGCCCGTTCGGCGCCATCGGCATGGGCGGCATGTTCACCACCGTCAAGGTGCGCAAGGGACTGGCGCGGCACGACTACCGCGATCCGGGCTGGTATCGCCATCCGGCCGGCACGCTGGCCTACGAGTACGCTGGCGAGGACAGCGCGCTGCCAGCCGCGCCGCAGCCGCCCGCCGGCGCGGCGGCGGCCACGACGCCGGACGGGGCCATGTTCAAGGCGACCAAGGGAGGCCAACACCACCATTGAGCGGGCAGCGCGACCCTGATGGCGGCCTTCCCATAATCCGAAATAGGTTGCCATTAGGAAAAACTCGAACTATGATGAAGTCATGCAGACCCAAACCATGTCTAACATTTCGCTCATCACATCATGTCACTCACTGAACTCCACCCGGTTCCGATTCGCAAGGGACCACCACGGCCTCAAGACGCGATCAGCCAGATCCCGGCCAACGCCAACGCGTACGAGCTGACCACCGAGGACGAGATCGGCGACATGCTGACCGAGCTGGCCGAAAGCGGCGACCCGATCTCGATCTACGTGCCTGGCAGCCGCGAGGTGGTGCTGGGACGGGTCCTGTCGGTCGATCCCGAACAGCCGCATTTCGTGATGGAATTGAACGAAGGCATGAGCCTACAGCCTGGCAAGCTGACCTTCGTCACCTGGCTGCGTTCGGCCAAGCTGCAGTTCCGCCTGTCCAGCAAGGACTGGAACTCGCTGCCCGGCCAGCCGCAGCATATTCCCATGGATTTCCCGGAAACCTGCGTGGTGCTGAACCGGCGCGCCACGGAGCGCCTGGAAATCCCGCTGGGCGCCACCTGCACGGCCTCGTTTGTGATCAACGTGGTCAACAACACGCACAGCTATGAGTTGCCGATCTTCGACCTGTCGCTGGGAGGCATCAGCCTGCATTGCGCCAAGCTCAACGCCAAGGGCTTGATCAAGGGCCGCAAGGTGCATGACGTGGTGCTGGAACTGGGTGACGAGACGGTCGAAGTGGCGGAACTGGAAGTGCGCTATACGCGCCCGTTCCGTTCTTTCCTGCTGGGCGAACAGGTCCACCTGGGCTGCATGTTCACCCAACTGGCGCCCGAGGAAAAGAGCAAGATCGAGCGGGTGCTGCAAGAGATCCGGCAAGGCTAGCGACTGCCAACAAGACGACGGGGGCGGTTCCGGCGGCGCGCCATGTAGCGCCCTGCCGGAACCGCCCCCGCTTGTTTTCGCTTAGGGATTAAGGCTGCTTCGGATGCAGCACCGCGTTGCGGCGCGAATAGCCAAAGTACACGACCAGGCCGATCACCAGCCAGATGGTGAACGCGATCCACGTGGTGCGGCTGAGGAAGGTCATCAGGGCCACGCAGAACACCACGGCCAGCGCCGGGATCACTGGCACGCCGGGGCAACGGAATGCGCGGTGCAGATCCGGGCGCTTCTTGCGCAGCACCACCACGGCCACCGACACCAGGCAGAACGCGGCCAGCGTGCCGATGTTGATCAGCTCGGCCAGCACATCCAGCGGCACCACGGCGGCGATCAGGCCGAAGATGATGCCCACCATCCAGGTGGCGAAGAATGGCGTGCCGAACTTCGGATGCACCTTCGACAGGCGCGCCGGCAGCAGGCCGTCGCGCGACATGGCGAACACCACGCGGGTCTGGCCATAGCTCATCACGAGGATCACGGTGGTCATGCCCAGGATGGCGCCCAGGTCGACGAAGCCGGCCACCCAGTTTTCATTGGCGTATTGCAGCGCCAGCGAAACGGGATGGTCGATGCCGGCGAACTTCTGGAACGGCACGATGCCCGTCATGATGGCCGACACCACCACGTACAGCACGGTGCACACGGCCAGCGAGCCGATGATGCCGATCGGCAGGTCGCGCTCGGGCCGCTTGACTTCCTCGGCCGCCGACGTCACGGCGTCGAAGCCGATGAAGGCGAAGAACACCAGCGCCGCCGCGCTCATGGTGCCGCCCATGCCGAACGGCATGAACGGATGCCAGTTGGCCGGCTGCACGTGGCGCGCGCCCACGGCGATGAACAGCAGCACCACGGCGATCTTGATGGCCACCATGATGGAATTCATGCGCGCCGATTCGCGCGCGCCCCACGACAGCATGGCCGTCAGGATCATCATGATCATGAACGCGGGCAGGTTGATCAGGGTCTGCACGCCGGGCACGGCGCCGGGGGCGGCCGTCAGGGCGACCGGCAGGTGCAGGCCGAAGCCGCCGATAAGCGACTGGAAATAGCCGGACCAGCCGACCGACACGGCCGAGGTGGCCAGGCCGTATTCCAGCATCAGGTCCCAGCCTATCATCCACGCTACCAGCTCGCCCATGGTGGCGTAGCTGTAGGTGTAGATGGAGCCGGCCACCGGCACGGTGGAAGCGAATTCAGCGTAGCACATGGCCGCGAAGCCGCAGGCCAGCGCCGCGATCACGAACGACAGCGTCAACGCCGGGCCGGCCGTCAGCGCGCCGGTGCCCGTCAGCACAAAAATGCCGGTGCCGACGATGGCGCCGATGCCCATCAGGATCAGGTCCAGCGGCCCCAGTACTTTTTTCAGGCCGCCCTCAGCGCGTCCTTGCGCCACCATGTGGTCCAGGTTCTTCGTTCGGAAAAGGCTCAAGTAAAATCTCCACTTATCGGTTACGTTGTTTTGTCACCGGGCGTTCCCCCCTCGTGGGCGGGCGCCGGTATGGCTGCGCAGTCTACACTGTTTTCGCGGCCTGTTTGGCAATTTCCCTACAAATTATTGAACAATCGGCAAGGCTCATCACGAGGCGGGGCGCGCGATGGCGGGTCCGCAACGCAATCCGCCCGCGGGCCGGAATGCGGCGCGCGGGCGGATGGGGGCGCCACGCGCCAGGGGCGCGCGGCGTGAGGGGGATGGCGGATTACTGTGCGTTCTTGCGGCGGCGCGCGATCACGCCCAGCAGGCCCAGGCCGGCCAGCAGCATGCCATAGGTTTCTGGTTCCGGCACGGCTGCCGCCACGGCGATGTTGCCGCTGTAGCTGCCACCGTTGGCCGAGGCCACGTAGCCGTCCACTTCCAGCGTGTAGTTGCCGGCGGCCAGCGGGTGCAGACCCGAGGCGAAGCTCCATGCCTGGTCGCCCGGCAGGTAGTTGGTCACGTCCTGGGTGCCGTGGAACACGATGCCGTTGGCGCCGTTGCGCAGGTCGAAGCCGGTGATGGTCAGGCCGTCGTTGGCCGATGCCTTCAGCGAGGTGATCAGGCCCACCACGTCGTTCACGCCCGAGATCGAGAACGTGTATTTGTCGGCGAAGAAGTTGTTGAGCGAACCGGCTTGCTGGCCCAGGCCCAGGGTGAAGGTGTGGCCGAAGTCGGAGCTAGCGTAATCGATCAGGTCTTGCGTGATGTCGACCGGGGTCTGGCTCAGGTCAGCGGCGGCGTGCGCGGCGATGCAGGAAGTGGCCAGGACAACGGTCGCCAGCAGGCGTTGGGTGATGTTTTTCATGAATGACACCAAAAGTGAAGGTGGAATACGGACGCCCGCCAGCCGCGCCGGATCGGCGCGGGCGGCGCGGCAATATCAGGCGAAGCGCGCGGACTTGCGGCGCTGCTTGACCAGGCCGATCAGGCCCAGGCCGACGAACAGCATGGCGTAGCCTTCTGGTTCAGGCACGGCGCTGATGGTGCCGTTGCCGGCGAACGCGCCGCCGGTGTTGGAGACGACGTTGCCGCTCACCTGCACATAGTAGGAACCGGCGGCCAGGTTGGCGTCGCCCAGCGTCCACTTGTCAGTGGCGCCGGTCTGCACCTGCGTGCCGGCCACGGCCAGCGCACCGCCCGCCTTGTACAGGCTGAAGCCGGTGATGTTCAGGCCGTTCAGGGCGCTGGTGCTGGTCGAGGTCAGGATCAGGTCCAGCTTGGTGGTGCCGGTGGTGGTGAAGGTGAAATGATCGGCGAAGATGTCGTTCTTCAGGTTGTTCTTGAACTTGTCGCCGAAATGGGCCGTACCGTTGGGCGCCAGCGCGATGGCGCTCGGTGCCGAACTGATGTCGATCACGGTGGCCTGGGCGCTGTGTGCCACGGTTACGGCGGCCAGCGTGGCCATGGTCATCGCCAGGGCGCGGATTTGCTTTTTCATCTATTTCCTACCGTTCAAAAAGAGGCGCACTTGCTTCGCCTGCCGAATTAATAAAGTGGAACTTAAGTTGCACTTAAATCACCGTGGCGAAGATTACCATGAAAAATGGATTTTTGTCATGTTTTTTATTCAGAAAGTAATTTTTCACACGTGGCCGGCCAGGCGCGCCATCACGGCCACGGCATGGTCGATCTGCTCCCGGGTATGGCCGGCGTTCATCATGAAGCGCAAACGGGCCTGGCCCAGCGGCGCGGCCGGGAACTGGATGGCGTCGACGTGGATGCCCTCCTTGCGCAATGCCTGGGCATGGCGCTGGCACTGGGCCGCGTCCCCGATCAGCACCGGCACGATGGGGGTGGCCGTGGACAGGATCTGGTAACCGAGCGGCGCCATGCGCTCGACGAAGTAGCGCTGGTTATCCCATAGGCGCTGGCGGCGCTGGGGTTCCTCCTCCAGTACGTCGAGCGCGGCGATCAGGGCGGCTGCCTGGTCCGGCGGCGGCGGGCAGGTGAAACCATAGGCAGAGCTGGTCAGGCGGATCACGTCGGCGATTTCCTTTTCCACGGCCACGAAGCCGCCGATGGCGCCCAGCGCCTTGCTCAGCGTGCCCATCTGCATGATGCAGGGGCTGTAGCAGTTGTAGTGCTCGGAGGTGCCGCCACCATGCTCACCGAGGATGCCGGTGGCGTGGGCGTCGTCGATATAGAGGATGGCGCCGTACTTCTCGGCCAGCGCCACCAGCTCCGGCAGCGGCGCGATCGTGCCTTCCATGCTGAACACGCCGTCGCTGACGATGATGGGGCACGTGCCTTCGGCCGCCTTGAGCAATTCCTCCAGGTGGTTCATGTCGCAATGGCGGTAGGTGTGGCGCTCGGCGCCCGACATCTGGATGCCCTCGCGGATGCTGATGTGGTTGAACTCGTCCGAATAATAGGCGTACTTGCGGCGCGTCTTGGCGCGGTAGCCATGCAACCGGGCCAGCATGCCGGCCTTGACCAGCGACGACAGCACCCCGATGTTGGTCATATAGCCGGTCACGAACAGCACGGCGTCGCTCTTGTGCTTGAGTTCACCGAGCCGGCGTTCCAGCGTGCGGTACACCTCCAGGTCGCCGCCCAGCAGGCGCGACTCGCAGTTGCCCACGCCATAGCGGTCCAGTCCCGCCTTGGCCGCCGCCACCAGCCGCGGGTGGTTGGCCAGCGCCAGGTAGTTATTGGTGCTGAACGACACCACCGTCTCGCCCTGGGTGATGAAGGTCGGATCGGGCAGCGTGTCGTGCACGGCCGATTCGTGGTGGATGGGATGGCTTTCCAGCCAGGTGGCGATGTCGCTCAGGTCATGCATGGTGTGCTCTCTCAAAAAATGGAATCGGCCGGTGTTGGTCCCGGCCTGGTGTGGCGCCGCGCGGGATCAGTCCGGGTTGGACCGCTCCGCGAAATAGGGATAGGCCAGCGGCAGCAGCAACAAGGTGAAGAAGGTGGCCGACACGATGCCGCCCACGATCACCACCGCGAACGGGCGCTGGGTTTCGGAGCCGATGCCGTGCGACAGGGCCGCCGGCAACAGGCCCAGGCCCGCCATCAGCGCCGTCATCAGGATGGGCCGCAGGCGCTGGGCCGCGCCCTCGGCCGCGCTGGCCGCCAGCGCGGCGGAACCCTTGGCCAGTTCCACGATCTGCTCGACCATGATCACGCCGTTCTGCACCGAGATGCCGGCCACGGCGATGAAGCCGACGGCCGCCGACACGGAAAAGTGCAGCCCGGCCGCCGCCAGCCCGGCGATGCCGCCGATCAGCGTGAACGGCACGATGGCCAGGATCAGCAGCGCCTTGCGCACCGAGCGGAAGGCCCAGAACAACAGCGAGAAGATCAACAGCACCGTGATCGGCACGATGACCTGCAGCCGCTGCACGGCGCGCTGCTGGTTCTCAAACTGGCCGCCCCACGTGATCTGGTAACCGGCCGGCAGGTGCACCCGGGCCGCCACCTTCTGCTGGGCCTCGGCCACGAAGCTGCCCTGGTCGCGGCCCAGCAGGTTGGCCTTGACGGAGGCGTTGCGCTCGCCGGCCTCGCGGCTGATGCGGGCCGCGCCCTGGCGCACCTCGATGCGGGCCAGGTCTCCCAGCGCCACCGTGCCTACCCCGCCGGGCAGGTTGATCTGCAGCGCCGCGATGTCGTTGACCGAGGAACGGCTGCGCTCCTGCAGGCGCAGCGTGATGTCGAAGCGGCGACCGCCTTCGAAGTAGGTGTTGACGGCCACCCCGGCCAGCGCTGTCTGGATGGCGCCGTTGACGTCGGCCACGTTCACGCCCAGGCGGGCGATGCGCACGCGGTCGATCACGATGTCGATCTCGCTCTGGCCGCCGATGCGCACGGCCGCTACGTCGGCCGCGCCGGCGATGCCGTTCAGGATGGCGGCGATCTGCTCGCTGGCCTGGGTCAGCACGTCCAGTTCCGGGCCGCTGATCTTGACGGCAATCTCGCCCTTCACGCCCGACAGCGCCTCCTCCACGTTATCCTCGATCACCTGCGAGAAGTTGGTGGGCACGCCCGGCATGCGGCGAATGCGGGCCGAGATATCGGCCACCAGCGCGTCCTTGTCGTCGAAGCGCCAGGTGGAACGGGGCGCCAGGTCGGCCAGGAACTCCATGTTGTTCGGCCCTTTCGGGTCGGTGCCGTCGTCGGGCCGCCCCACCTGCGAGATCACGTTGCCCACTTCCGGATAGCTCTTCAGGATGGCGCGCACCTTGTGCTCGACGGCCTGGGTCTTCTCCAGCGCCGTGGAGTTGGGCAGGCTGACGGTGAGCCAGATGTTGCCTTCGTCGAGCTTGGGCAGGAATTCGCTGCCCAGCAGCGGCGCCAGCGCCAGCGTGATGGCCAGCACGGCGCCGGAGGCCGCGAACACCACCACCGGGCGCGCCTGCGCGCGCGCCAGCAGTTGCCGGTAGCGGGCCGTCAGGCGCGCCATCCAGGCGCTGTGGCGCTCGGCCATCGGATGGCGCTTGACGGTCCACGCCAGCAGCGAGGGCACCAGCGTCATGCTCAGCACGATGGCGCCCAGCATGGCGAAGCTGAGCGTGAAGGCGACCGGCGAGAAGATCTTGCCCTCCACGCGCTGGAAGGTGTAGATGGGGATGAAGGCGACGATGATGATGGCCTTGGCGAACAGGATCGGATGGCCGAGTTCCACCACCGTCTGTTTCAGCGTGCGCTTGCGCCATGCGTACGGCGACAGGTCGCCGGCCGGGTCGTATTCCTGCAGCGCCAGGCGCACCATGAGCGCCTCCACCAGCACCACGGCGCTGTCGATGATGATGCCAAAGTCCACCGCGCCCAGCGAGATCAGGTTGGCCGGGATGCCGCGCGCGTCCAGCATGATGAAGGCGAACAGCAGCGACAGCGGGATCACGGTGGCCACGATCAGGGCCGCGCGCCAGTTGCCGAGGAAGACGATCAGGATGGCGATCACCAGCGCCGCGCCCACCAGCAGATTCTCGCCCACCGTGTGCACGGTATGGTCGATCAACTGGGTGCGGTCGTAGATGGTCTTCAGCCGCACGCCCTTTGGCAGGCGGGCATTGACGGCGTCCACGGCCAGCTTGACGTCGGCCACCACCTTGGCCGCGTTGCTGCCCTTGCTCATCTGGACGATGCCTTCGACCACGCTGTCCTGGTTGTTGAAGGCCACCACGCCCGAGCGGGGCCGGAAGCCGGCGCTGACCGTGCCCAGGTCCGACACCAGCACCGTCTTGCCGGCGCTGGCGCTGACGATGACGCGGCCGATGTCATCCATGCCGTCGAAGATGCCGATGCCGCGCACCAGCAGCGCCTCGTCGCCGCGGCGCACCTGGCCGCCGCCCACGTTGGCGCTGTTGGCCGCCAGCGCCTGGCTGACCTGGTCGATCGTCACGCCATAGCGCTTGAGCGCGGCCGGATCGACCTGCACCTGGTATTCCTTGACGGTGCCGCCGAAGCTGACCACGTCGGCCACGCCGCTGACCATGCGCAGCTGCGGACGCACCACCCAGTCCTGCAAGGCGCGCACTTCGTTCGGGTCCATGCCCGGCGGCGCCTCGACGATGTAGCGGAACACTTCACCGACGGCCGTCGTCAGCGGCGCCAGGCCTGGTTGCAGGCCCGGTGGCAGGGTCACATTCTGCAGCTTTTCCAGCACCTGCTGGCGGGCGAAATAGTCGTCCGTGCCGTCGGCAAAAGTCAGCGTGACGACCGACAGGCCGCTGATGGTGACCGAGCGCAGCTGCGTCTGGTGCGGCACGCCGCTCATCTCGCGCTCGATCGGCAAGGTGACGGCGCGCTCCACTTCCTCCGGCGCCTGGCCCGGATACTGGGTCACGATCTGCACCTGCACGTCCTGCACGTCGGGGAAGGCTTCGATGGGCAGGTTGTTGAACGCACGGATGCCGAAGGCGGCCAGCGCCGCCGTCAGGATCAGCACGAACACGCGCTGGGCCAGGACAAAATCGATCAGCTTACTGAGCATGTGCCGCCACCTCGGCGTTGAGCAGGAACGCGCCTTCCGTCACCACGCGCTCGCCGCCGGTCAGGCCGGCGTCCGCGTAGCTGGTGTCATGACCGCGCAGGGCGATGCCCACGCGGCGCTTCTGGAACGTGCCGGGATGGACTTCCACGTACACGTATTCATAGCGCCCTTCCACGAACAAGCTGCTGTTGGGCAGTTGCACGGCCTTGTGCGCGCCATCGCGCGCCAGGAAGGACACGCGGGCGAACATCTCCGGCTTCAGGCGCAGGTCGGCGTTGTCCACCGCGCAGCGCACCTGGATGCGGTGGGTGACGGGGTCCAGCGTCTGCCCTACCCGCTCCACCTTGGCCGGGAACTGCACGCCGGGATAAGCGTCCGTCTCCAGCGCCACGTCCTGGCCGGCGGCGATGGCGCCGGCGCCCCGTTCCGGCACGTCCACCACCAGCCACAGGTGGCGCAGGTCGGTCACCACGAACAGCGGGTTGGGCAGGTCGGGCCGCACTTCCTGGCCCGGATTGAGCTGGCGCTCGGCCACCACGCCGTCGATGGGCGCGCGCAGGCCAAAGCTGCCGTCGTCGCGCGGACCAGCGTTCAGGTTGGACAGGCGCTGGGCGGCGCGGCGCGTCTCGGCGCTGGCCTGGGCCAGGTCGGCCTGGGCCGATTCGTAATCCTTGCGGGCCAATACCTCGCCGCCGTACAAGGCCTGGGCGCGTTCGTAGGCCATGCGCTTGCGGCCTTCGTCGGCCTGGGCCTTGCGCCAGTCCGCCTGTGCGGTGGCCAGGTCCGGCGCGTCCAGTGTGGCCAGCACGGCGCCACGGTGGACGCTGTCGCCCGGCTCGGCCCGCAGCGCCGTCACGCGGCCGGCGATGGGCGAGCTGACGCGGGCCGTGCGGTTCTCGTCGTAGGTGATGCGGCCGTTGACCGGCTCTGCCACGGGCAAGGCGCCCGATGCCAGCGCGCTGACCTTGAGCGAGGACCACTGGGGCGCGTTGGCGTCGAAGGTGATGCTGTCCGGGACGGCCTTGGGCGCGGCCGCAGCCACGGCGGCGGCCCCGTTGGCGTGCGGCGCCTGCGAGGCGTGCACGAAATGGATGCTGGCCGCCAGCGCGGCCAGCACGGCCACCACGGTGGCGGCGCGCTTGAACGATACTTGAGTACTCATGTTATTTTCCCTCCGGGACGGCCGCCTGCAAGGCCGCCACTGATTTTGCGTAATCGGCGCGCGCTGCCAGCGCGTCCAGCTGGGCGCTGCGGTAGGTACGCCGCACGTCCAGCAGATCCATGATGCCCAGCGCACCGCGCTGGAATGCGAATTCGGCCGCGTCGGCTGACTTGCCGGCCGCGCGCAGCAATTCCTCGTCGTCGCGGCGCAGCTTCTGGCCGGCCGTGCGCACCTGTTCCAGGCTCAGTTCCAGCTCGGCGCGGGCGCGCTGGCGCACCTGCTGCAGGCGCTGCTGGGCGCTGTCGAGCGCGATGTCGGCGGCCCGCAGCTCGCCCTGGTAGGCATAGCGCACTTGCAATGGAATCTGCAGCGCGATGCCGAAGCTGTTGCCGCTGCCCTGGGGATTGGCGGCGCTGGTCGGATAGTGTTCGGCCTGCACCCCCACCGTCACGTCGGCGCTGCGCGAGGCCAATGCCAGCTTGCGGCCCGCTTCGGCCGCCGCCACGCGCGCCTGCGCAGCTGCCACGTCGGGACGGCGGGCCAGCGCCGCTTGCAGCGCATCGTCGGTGGCGCTGGCCGCGTTCGGGTTGGCGGCGGCCGCATCGGCGTTGTTCGGGGCCATGGCGCCAACGGCGCCGCTGCCGTCACGGGCTGCCGGCCAGGACTTCGCTTGTCCGGCCGGCGCCAGCGCGTCGGCCAGCCATTGCGACGCGGGCCGCACCGCCGGCCACGCGTCGGCCACCTCCAGGCCGGCCGCCAGCTCCGGCTGCCCGATCAGCATGGCCAGCGCCTGGCGCGCAGCGTAACGGTCGGACCCGGCCTGGGCCGCGTCGTTGTGGGCGCGCAGCGCGTCCACCTGCACCCGCGCCACGTCGGCCGGCGCAAGGTCGCCCGCCTTGAGGCGCTTGCGGGCTGCCTCCACGGTCTGGTCGAACAGGCGCGCGCTGTCTTCCATGATGGCCAGCCGGCCTTCGGCCGCCAGCAAGTCGTAATAGGCCTGGCCGACCTGCAGCAATACCTGGCGCCGCATATCCAGCGCATCCTGCGCGCTGGCCGTGGCCAGGCTGCCCGCGTTGGCCACGCGCAGCTGGCGCTTGCCGCCGCGCTCGATCAACTGGTCGACGCGAATCGCACTGTCGACCGTCTTGTTGCGCAGCGAACCGGCGCCCACGCCGGCGTTGGGGTTGATGTTGAAGCTTTGCAGCGTCAGCGTGGGGTTGGGCGCGGCGCCGGCGATGGTAACGGCCGCGTCGGCGCTGGCCGCGTCCAGCGTGGCCAGGCGCAGGTCGGCGTTATGGGCCAGCGCCAGCGCAGCGGCCTGGCGCAGGTCCAGCGCCTCGGCGTGCGCCGCCGGCAGCGCCGATGCCAGCGCCGCCGCCAGCAGGACGGACAGCAGCGCGCGCGCGGCGGGTTTGCATTGAAAATGGTGAGCCATGGTTGCAGCAATCGGTTGCGGGCGCCCACCGGCAGGCGGCGCCCCGGTGGATGGGCGTAACGGAACGTCAGGCGGCCGGCGGCGGCATCACGCGCGAGATGCGCGACAGCTTGCCCTGGTCGCAATCCTGCGGCCACAGCTCGACGCGGTCACCGAGCTTGACGGGCATATCGCCGGGCAGTTCGCCCACTTCCACCATCATGCGGCGCGAATGGCGGTAGTCGATGCGCACAAAGCGGTGGTTGGCCAGCTCCTCGGCGGTCACGCTGGCCAGGCAGCGCGGCAATTCGCTGCGCGGGGTGCTGGCGTCGTAGAAGCCGGAGACCCAGCCGTGGCGGGCGCCGTTCTTCCAGTCCACGTCATGCGCGGCCGGCAGCGGCGCGCAGGCGGCACACGCGAGGGCGGCGGCCAGGGCCAGCAAGGTGAAGGGGGTGGTGTTCATGTCTGCTCCGCGTAAGGCGACGGCGGCGGCCGGCGCGAACTCGCCACCCGATACGGCGGCGCGGAGAGATGGTAAGGGGCGGCACATTACCGCAACCTTGCGCGGACATTACAAATTGGTAAGGTAGCGCGCAGAAGGGGCAGGACAGAGGGTCAGGCCCCGGGGTTTGCCTCGGGTGGGGCGGCCGGCAGCACGATGCGCGCCAGCAGGCCCGGTTGGTGGTCGGCCAGTTCCAGCGCACCGCCGTGCAGGGCGGCCGTCGCCTGCACGATGGACAGGCCCAGGCCATTGCCGGGCAGGTTGCGGCTCTGGTCGAGCCGGTAGAAGCGTTCCGTCACCCGCCCCAGTTCCGAAGCGGGTATGCCGGGGCCATTGTCGCCCACGGTGATCGCCGCCTTGCCGTCACGGACGCTGGTGCCGAGCACGATGGCGGCGCCCTGCCCCGCGTACTTGAGCGCATTGTCGAGCAGGCTGGACACGGCGCTGGCCAGCAGGTTGCGGTCGCCCAGCACCACGGCCTGCGGCGCCAGCGCCAGCGACAGCCTGGCCCCCGCTTCCTCGGCGCTGGCCTCGTACATCTCGGCCAGGTCTTCGGCCACCCGGCTCAGGTCCACGCTTTCGAACAGCCGCGCGCGCACGCCCGATTCCGCTTCTGCGATTTGCAGCAGGCGTTCGAACAGGCGGATCAGGTCATCGATGTCGTCAATCGCGTCGCGCGCCGCCCCTTCCAGCACGCCTGCCTCGCGCGCGTGGCGCAGCGCATCCTCCAGCTTGCCCCGCACCCGGCCCAGCGGCGTGCGCAGGTCGTGGGCAATGGCGTCGGACACATGGCGCACGCCGTCCATCAATAATTCGATGTGGTCCAGCATGCGGTTGATATCGCCGTTCAGGCGCGCGAATTCGTCGTCGCCGCGCACGGGGATGCGGCGGCTCAGGTCACCGGCTTCAATCTGCTCCGCCGTGCGGCGGATCGCGCCCAGGCGGATCTCGATCTGGCGCCGGAACAGCAGCGCGCCGGCCACCGTGAACAGCAGCGACAGCACGGCGCCCGACACCAGCGCGCGCCACACCAGGGCGCGGATCGCCTCCTGTTCGCTCAGGTCGCGGCCCACGATCAGCAGCGAACCGTCGGGCAGCAGGCGGCGATGCAGGCGGGCCGGCGTGATGCGACCGTCGCGCACCACGTCGGCGCTTTGCAGCGCGCCTTCGAAGCGGCCCGGCCATGCGCTCAGGTTGCCGGCCAGGACATGGCCATCGCCCCGCTGCAGCAGGAAAATCTCCCGGTCGCTGTCGATGCCGTCGCTGAGCTGGCGACGCACCTCGACGGCCAATGCGGCGCTGTTTTCGTGGCCCTGGGCCAGCAAGCGGTCCGACAGCGCGATGATGCGGCCGTCGATATTCTGGTCCAGCACCCCGATGGTGCCAACGTAGAAGACGGCCGACACGGCGACCATGGACACCATGCCCAGCACGCCGTAACCGAGCACCAGCTTGGCGGCGATGGAGCCGCGCAGCTTAAGCATGGCCGGCTTCAGGCGGCCGCGCCGACAGGCAGTAACCGATGCCGCGCAGCGTGTGAATCAGCGCAGTGGGGAAATCCTTGTCGATCTTGGTGCGCAGGCGGCTGATCTGCACGTCGATCACGTTGGTCTGCGGGTCGAAATGGTAGTCCCACACGGCTTCCAGCAGCATGGTGCGGGTCACCACCTGGCCTTCGTGGCGCATCAGGTATTCCAGCAGCCGGTATTCGCGCGGCTGCAGGGCGATGGCGCGGCCGTCGCGCGTGGCGCGCATGGCGCGCAAGTCCAGCTTCAGGTCGGCCACTTGCAACTGGGTGCCGTCCTGGCCCGGCACGGCGCGCCGCAGCAGCGCTTCGATGCGGGCCAGCAGTTCCGAAAAGGCGAACGGTTTGGACAGGTAATCGTCGGCCCCGCCACGCAGGCCCGACACACGCTGTTCAATATTGGTGAGCGCACTGACAATGATGACGGGGGTCTGCTTGCCCAGCGCCCGCAGCCGTTCGACGATGGCCAGGCCGTCTATGCCGCCCGGCAGCATGCGGTCCATGACGATGATGTCCCATTCCGCGCCGATGGCGTAGTCCAGCCCCTCCTGCCCGGTGGCGCAGGCCGTCACCGTATAGCCGGCCTCGCGCAAACCTTTGCAGATATAGCGCGCGGTGTCGGTTTCGTCTTCAATGACCAGGCAATGCAACGGTGCCTCCGTGGTTCGTCAGGGTGTTACAGAGCGAAATCATACAACATGGGGCGGGTGCAAAGATAGCGCGCGGACGCGACTGCGGAGGCTGGGCGGCTCACGACCACGCCTCCAGTTCCCCGTCCGTGAAGCCGGCCTGGCGGCGGGCCGCCACGTTGAACGGACCGCGCACGGGCGGCGCCTTGTAGCGCACCAGCAGCGCGTCGTACGTCGTGACCGGGTCCACGCCGCGCTGGCTGCATAAATAAAAGTACCAGCGATTGCCGATCTCCACGTGGCCGATTTCGTCGCGCAGGATGATGTCCAGAATGCCGGCGGCCGCGTCGTCGCCGGCCTGGGCCAGCTTGGCGCGCAACGGCGGGATCGCGTCCAGCCCCCGCGCCTCCAGCGTGCGTGGCACCAGCGCCATGCGGGCCAGCGGGTCGCCGCAGGTCTTTTCCACCATCTCCCACAGGCTGCCGTGGGCGGAGAAATCGCCATAGGCATGGCCCAGCGTGCGCAGGTGCTCGGCCAGCAGCGCGTAATGGATGGCCTCCTCGCGCGCCACGCGCAGCCAGTCCGTGTAGTACTGCTGCGGCAGACCGGGGAAACGCCACAGCGCGTCGAGCGCCAGGTTGACGGCGTTGAATTCGATGTGGGCCAGCGCGTGCACCAACATCGCGCGCCCCTCCACCGTCACCATCGAACGGCGGCCGACGAGGCGCGGTAGCACCAGTTCGGGCCGGTCGGGACGGCCGGGGATACCGTCCGGCGCGTCCAGCACAGCATCCACATCAAGCGTGCAGGCGCCATCCGCATGGGCGGCAGCCATCGCGGCCACAGCGGCCACCTTGGCTTGCGGGTCGCACGTCAACAGGCAGTGCAGCGCCCACGCGCGTAATTCATTTGGCAACCCCATGCTCGATCCCGATCGCAGAAAAGCGCGCAGTGTACCAAACCGGGCCGGGATCGGTGCCAACAACCGCGTTCACGCGTTGGCACCGGCCGTAAGGTTCAGGGCAAGGACAGGTGGCCCACCTCGTAACGCTGCTCGTGCGGTAGCAACGGTGCCTCGACCGCGTCGCGCCACAGGGAGAACTGCACCAGCGACCAGTTGCCCGGTTCAAAGCCCACCACCACGGCCAGTGCGCCACTGTCGCGCAGCGCGCCCACCTCCGCCTGCTCCTGCTCGCGCAGCGCCGCCAGGGCCGTGTAAGGCGCGATCGGCTTGATGATGCGGCGCGCGTGGCGGGCTTGTGCCACGTCTTCCGCCATCCAGCTGTGCCACACGGTCCACGTCTTGATCGACGGCCAGCCGAAGGCCTGCGCCACGCCCGCGAATCCTGCGCCGTTGAGGAAGGCATGCATGGCCTCCGGCTGGCGCCACAGGTAGAACGGCGCATACAGGTTCTCGGCCGTGCCGCCACGGTTGCGGTCCGCGCTCAGGTAAGCCTTGAACGCCAGCCCGGGGAAATCGTCCAGCATGGGGCCCTTGCTGGCGATCCGGTGGCGGATGATTTCCATGTCGTAGTCGGCCGGCAGCACAAAGCTGTACTGCATCGCGATCATGGCTGCGCCTCCGCCATCGCGTTCTGCCATGCGGCGCCCGGCGCATACAGCTCGCCGCCGCCGAACGACCAGTCGTCGGCCTGGGTGGTGGTGATGACGACCATGACGTCCTGCGGCCGCACGCCCGGCGATTCGGCCAGCAAGGCGACCAGCCGGCCGTAGAACGCTTGCTTGACCGCCGTGCTGCGGGCGCGGCCTGCCGTGACGTTGATCAGCATGTAGTCGTCCGAGCGGGGGCCGGCCATGTAGTGGCGGTCGAAGCTCATTTCATACGCTTCGTGCTGGTGGAACACCTGGAAGCGGTCGTCCGCCGGCACGCCGAACGTATCCACCAGCGCCTGGTGCAGGCTGTCCGACACGGCCCGCAGGTACTCGGGCGACTTCCCCTTCAACAGCGAAATGCGGCTCATGGGCATGATGTACTCCTTCAGTGTATTTGCTTCAGCAGGTTGATGGCCGATGCCGCCGTGGGCCAGCCGGAATAAAACGCCAGGTGGGTGATGAGCTCCACCAGTTCGTCGCGCGTGACGCCGTTCTCCAGCG
Source organism: Rugamonas brunnea (assembly GCF_014042345.1). Classification (GTDB taxonomy): domain Bacteria; phylum Pseudomonadota; class Gammaproteobacteria; order Burkholderiales; family Burkholderiaceae_D; genus Rugamonas; species Rugamonas brunnea. Next base: position 250,771 of record NZ_JACEZT010000006.1, on the reverse strand, counting down.
CCCGGGTCAGATGGAACGGCAGTTGTTCGATGCGGTACATGGCCACCAGCGCCGCCACCGTGACCATGCTGCGGTCGCGCAGCGACAAGCCGGGGCGCTGCCACACATCGTCGAACAGGACCTTGTCGGTCAGCTCGGCCAGTTTGGGGGCGATGGCGCCCATGCTTTGCTGTCCTGCGGTGGAAGCGGTGGTCATTGGATCGATCTCCCTGCGTTGAATTGACAAGGACACGATACGCGACTATCTTAATCCTGAAAATCAGGAATATTGGAACAGACAATCCCGAAAATCAGGACAATCATGCGGAGAATCACCTTCGACCTCGACATCCTGCGCTGCTTTGTCACAGGCGTGGACCTGGGCAGCTTCGCCAAGGCGGCCGACCGGCTGGGCCGCTCCACGTCGGCCGTGAGCGCCCAGCTCAAGAAGCTGGAAGACCAACTGGGCACGCCCGTGCTGCGCAAAGCGGGGCGCGGCATGGCGACGACGGCGGCCGGCGAATCGCTGCTCGGCTATGCGCGCCGCCTGTTGGAGCTGAACGACGAGGCGGCGACGGCCGTGCGCGGCGTGGAGCTGGCCGGCAGCATCCGGCTCGGCATGCAGGAGGATTTTGGCGAGCACATTCTGACCGATGTGCTGGGCCGCTTCGCCCGCGCCCACCCGAAGCTGCGGATAGAAGCGCGCGTGGCGCGCAATGCGGTGCTGGTGGAGCAGATCACGGCCGGACAGCTGGACCTGGCGCTGGCCTGGAACGCTGGCGCGCTTCGTCCGCATGCCGAAGCGGTGGGCGAAACGCCGATGCGCTGGATAGGCGCGCAAGACTGCGATCCGCAGTCATTGATCGCCGGTCCGGAGCCCTTGCCGCTGGTGCTGTTCGACGCGCCTTGCCTGATGCGCACGGCGGCCACCCAGGCGCTGGATAAAGCCGGCATCGCCTGGCGTGTGGCGTTCACCAGTCCCAGTCTGGGCGGCGTGTGGGCTGCCGTGGCGGCGGGGCTGGGGGTGACGGTGCGCACGGAGGTGGGCTTGCCATCGCGGCTGCGCACGCACGATACGCCGGCCCTGCCCACGCTGCCCAAGGTCGGGCTGGACCTCCTGTTCAGCGAAGCGGACCCCGGCCCGGTGGTCGGACGGCTGCGCGATGTGGTGCTGGAGACGGTCGCCCAGCACGCGCCGGCTTGAATCGACCGCCCCGGTGCCGGAGAATTTTGTTATGTGCCCGATTCCGTCCCCGATCCGGGGACATGGCCCCGCACCGTCATCAGTAACTGGCGGGCCTTGACTTGCTGGCCGACCTTGCAGGGCATGTTGTCGATCACGCCGTCCACCTGGCTGGTCACGGAAAACTCCATCTTCATTGCTTCCAGCACGGCCAGCACTTGCCCCTTCGCGACAACCGCGCCGGCCTCCATCAGCACCGCAATGATCTTGCCATCCATCGGCGCAAGCACGCGGCCATCGCTGGCGGCATCGCTGCGGACGGCGGGCGCCAGCGTCACGTCTTCATAGGCGCACGTCGCGCCCCGGCAGCTTAGCCACAGCGTCGTACCGGCGCGCGCAACGTACGCAGTCTGCGCCACGCCATCTTGAACAAAACGAACAACCGGGCCAGCGCAGTCCAGTTCCAGCGTGACGCCGCCCTCCTCCGACTGAACTTCATAGCGTCCACCGCCACACGGGCGTACGCTGGTCCTGGCCACGCTGTCGCCGCATTTAAGCCGCACCGGCACTTCGGCGGACGCGGAGCTTTGCCACGCGATCAGCTCACCATCGAGCCCCGCACTTTGGGCCAGCACATCGGCATCCTGCCGGTAGAACAGCAGCGCGGCCAAGGCACGGTGCACTTTGTCGCCCGCCAACGCGGCGGTCAACTGACCTGCCGGGAAGTGACGGGCGATGAAATCCGTCGAGAACGTACCCGATGCGAAGGCCGGATGCGCGACAACCTGCCGCAGGAAATCCCGGTTGCTCGCGACACCCAACAGCACCGTCTCGTCCAGCATCCGCAGCAGCGTGCGGCGCGCCTGTTCGCGGTCGCCGCCGCTGGCGATCAGCTTGGCCTGCATGGAATCATAATGTGGCGCGATCACGCCGCCCTCGCGCAAGCCGTGGTCGATGCGCATCCGCGGTCCCGCCGCCGGCCGCCACGCCAGCAAGGTTCCCGTCTGCGGCACGAAACCATGGGCCGGCTCCTCCGTGCACAGACGCACCTCGATGGCCCAGCCTTTGCGTCGCGCCAGCAACGCATCCTGCGCAAGTGGCAAAGGCTCCCCCTGCGCCACGCGCAACTGCCATTCCACCAGATCAAGGTCGTATACGATCTCGGTCACAGGATGCTCGACCTGCAGCCGCGTGTTCATCTCCAGGAAGTAGAACTGCCCGTCCCCGGCCAGCATGAATTCCACTGTGCCCGCGCCCACGTAGCGCACCGCGCGCGCGGCGGCCACGGCGGCCGCGCCCATGCGCATGCGCAGCACGTCGTCCACGGCAGGACTGGGGCACTCCTCCACCACTTTCTGGTGACGGCGCTGGACCGAGCAATCGCGCTCGCCGATGTGGACGACATTGCCGTGCCGGTCGCCGAACACCTGGATCTCCACGTGGCGCGCATTGAGCACGGCCTTTTCGATCAGCAGCTGACCATCGCCGAAGGCATTGGCGGCTTCGCTGCGCGCGGAGACGATGGCGGCGGCGAGTTGCGCCTCATCCTGCACCAGACGCATGCCACGCCCGCCACCGCCAGCGGCCGCCTTCACCATCACGGGCAAGCCGATTTTCAGCGCCTGCGCGGCCAGGTGCGCGTCGTCCTGGTCGCTGCCCTGGTAGCCGGGCACGCACGGCACGCCCGCTTCCAGCATCAGGGCCTTGGCGTTGCTCTTGTTGCCCATCGCGGCGATGGCCTCGGGGTCCGGGCCGATGAACACCAGACCCGCCGCCTGTACGGCGCGCGCGAACGCCGCGCTCTCGGACAGGAAACCATAGCCGGGATGGATGGCGCCGCAGCCCGTGTCCAGCGCCGCCTGCACCAGCTTGTCGATCACCAGATAGGATTGCGCGGCCGGCGCGGGGCCGATCGCCACGGCCGCATCAGCCTCCGCCACATGCAAGGCATCGCGATCCGCCTCCGAATAGACCGCCACCGTGGCGTAGCCCAGCTTTTTGCAGGCGCGGATCACGCGCAGCGCGATCTCGCCGCGATTGGCGATCAGGACTTTATCGAACATCAGCTTCACCCGTCTCCACGTTGCCGGCCGCCGCCCACTGCGGCAGCCGCTTTTCCACGAACGCCTGCGTGCCTTCGGCCGCTTCCGGCCCGCTCAAGGCGGCCGAGAACAGCGTGGCCGCCCGGTCCAGCACCTGTCCCAAGGGCTCGCTGCCCACGGCCAGCATGATCTGTTTGGTCATGGCGTTCGCCCCCGGCGCGCAGCGCATAACCTGCGCCAGCACCTGCTCCTCGCGGGCGGCCATGCCGGCGTCACTGTGCTCGACAAAATGGGCCAGCCCCAGGCGATACGCCTCGGCGCCGTTGAACCGTCCGCCGCACATGCCCAGCCGGCGCGCCTGCGACAGGCCGATGCGCTGCACGACGAACGGCGCGATCTGGGCCGGGACCACGCCCAGGCTGGTCTCGGGCAGGCCAAAGCTGGCGTCATTGCGGGCGATGGTCACATCGGCCACGCAGGCCAGGCCGAAGCCGCCGCCCAGCACCGCGCCCTCTGCCAAGACGATGACCGCTTGCGGCACGCTGTTGGCCAGTTCCAGCAAGGCGCCGAAACGGCGGTTGAACGCGGCCACGGGATCTGTGCCCGGCGCGGCCTCCTGCCTGCGCAAACGGACGAAATCCTTCACGTCACCGCCCGCGCAGAAATTGCCGCCGGCGCCGCGCAGCACCACAGCCCGCACATCGGGGCAGGCGGCGACCGCTTCGAACGTGGCGATCAGTTCTTCCAGCACCTGCGCGTTCATGGCGTTGCGTGCTTCGGGACGGTTGATCGTCAGGTACAACACGGCGCCTTCGCGGCGCGCCAGCAAGACGGCGTTGTCGCTAGTGTCCATGCAATGCTCCTCCTAGAAACGGGCCACGCCGAAACTGCTGGCCTGCGTCGCGCGCTGCCTGGCCTCACGGCAGATCGACAGCGTGTAGGCCAGTACCCGGCGCGTGTCGCGCGGGTCGATCAAGCCGTCGTCGTACAGGCGCGCCGTGCCGGCCAGGCTGTGCGATTCGGCCTCGAACTGGCGCACCACGCCCATCTCCATCTTGGCCAGTTGCGCTTCCTCGGCGTCCGACACCCCGCGCCCTTCCTTAAGCCACTTCTCGCGCGTGACGATGGAGAGCACCTTCGCCGCCTGCTCGCCGCCCATGACGGCCGTGCGCGCGTTGGGCCACGCGAAAATGAAATCGGGATCGAAGCCGCGCCCGGACATGCCGTAATTGCCCGCGCCGAACGAGGCGCCGATCACCACCGTGATGCGCGGCACGCGGATATTGGCCACCGCCTGGATCATCTTCGAGCCGTGCTTGACGATGCCGCCCTGCTCGCTCTCGCTGCCGACCATGAAGCCCGTGGTATTCATCAGGAACACCAGCGGAATATTCGCCTGATCGCACAACTGCATGAACTGCCCGGCCTTGGCCGCACCATGCGCCGTGATGGGGCCATTGTTGCCGATGATGCCGACCGCCATGCCATGAATCGTGGCCCGTCCGCACACGGTGTGCGCGTCGTATTCATCCTTGAAGTCGAGGAAATCGCTGCCATCGACCAGCCGCGCGATCACTTCGCGGCAATCGTAGGGTTTGCGGTAATCGACGGGAACCAGGCCGCACAACTCCCCGGCGTCGTACAGTGGCTGGCGCACCTCCACCGCCGGCGCGGAAGGCCGGTCCTTGTTCCAATCGAGGCTGCGCACGACATCGCGCGCGATGCGGATCGCGTCGGCGTCGTCCTCGGCCAGGAATTCACTGGTGCCGGCCACCTGGCAATGCATCTCGGCGCCGCCCAGGTCTTCATCCTTGGCCACCTCGCCGGTGGCCGCCAGCAGCAGCGGCGGCCCGGCCAGGAAAACCTTGGCGCGCTTGCGCACCATGACCACGTAATCGGACAGGCCGGGCATGTAGGCGCCGCCGGCCGTGCTCGAACCATGCACCACCGTGATCTGCGGGATGCCGGCCGCCGACAAACGCGCCTGGTTGGCGAAGATGCGCCCGCCGTCCGTAAAGATCTCGGCCTGGTAGAGCAGGTTGGCGCCGCCCGATTCGATCATGGAGATCAGCGGCAGCTTCTGGGCCAGCGCGATTTCCTGCATGCGCAGCGTCTTGCGCATGCCCCACGGGGTGACGGTGCCGCCCTTGATGGCGCTGTTGGACGCGTTCAGCATCACCCGCACGCCGCCAACGTAGCCGATGCCGCAGATGGTATTGCCGCCCGCAAGCGAGCCATCCTTGTCGTCGTGCTGGCGCAAGCCGGCCAGCGAGGCGATTTCCAGGAACGGCGAACCACGGTCGAGCATCAGGTTGATGCGCTCGCGCGGCGTGAGCTGGCCGCGCCGGTGGAACTGCGACTGGCGCGCGGCCTCGGTGGCGCGCACCATGTCCTCGGCCGCGCGCACTTCGGCCAGCGCCGCCAGCATCTCCTCGCGCTGGCGCGTGTAGCTGTCCGACTGCGTGTCGAGCTGCGATGCGATGATGGCCATGTCAGGCTCCGCGCTTGCCCGGCAAGGTGCCCATCAGCTTGGCGATAATGCCCAGCATGACTTCGTCCGCGCCGCCGCCGATGGACGTCAGGCGATAGTCGCGGTACAGGCGCGAAGGCAGCGATTCCCACGTGTAGCCCATGCCGCCCCAGTACTGCAGGCATGCATCCGTCACTTCGCGCGACAAGCGGCCCGCCTTCAGCTTGCACATGGACGCCAGCTTGACCACTTCCAGGCTGTCCGGATTGGCGTGGTACAGGGTGCCGGTGCGGTAGATCAGCGCACGCAGCGCTTCGATTTCCGTTTGCAGCTCGCCCAGGCGGAAGTGGATCACCTGGTTGTCCAGCAGCGAGGCGCCGAACGCCTTGCGCTCGCGCGTGTACTCGATGGTGGTCTGCACCAGCTTTTCCAGGCCCTTGACACACATGGCGGCGCCGAACATGCGCTCCTCCTGGAATTGCTGCATCTGCATCTGGAAGCCGGCACCCTCTACGCCGATCAGGTAGCGCTGGGGCACACGCACGTCGTCGAAGAACAGTTGCGCCGTGTCGGACGACCACATGCCCAGCTTGTCGATCTTCTTCGCCCGCTGCACGCCCGGCGTATTCATGGGCACCACGATCAGCGACTTGTTCTTGTGCGGCGCGCCGTCCGAGGTGTTGGCCAGCAGGCAGATCCAGTCCGACTGCATGCCGTTGGTGATCCACATCTTGGTGCCGTTGATGACGTAGTCGCCGCCATCCTTGCGGGCCGTGGTCTTCACGCCCGACACGTCCGAACCGGCGCCCGGCTCGCTCACGCCGATGGAGGCAACCAGTTCGCCGGCGATGGACGGCGCCAGGAATTCGCGCCGCAGTTCGTCCGAGCCGAAGCGGGCCAGCGCGGGCGTGGCCATGTCGGTCTGCACGCCGATCGCCATCGGCACGCCGCCGCAGTCGATGCGCCCCAGTTCCTCGGCGAAGGCGATGGCGTAGCTGTAGTCCAGGCCCATGCCGCCAAATTCGACCGGCTTGGTGATGCCCAACAGGCCCAGCGCGCCCAGCTTCTTGAACAGTGCGCGGGCGGGGAAGATCTTCTCCGCCTCCCACTCGCTTACATGCGGATTAATTTCCTGATCGACGAACTTGGCCACGGTCTGGCGCAAATCGGCGTGTTCTCTGCTCTCAAACATGGAAGGTCTCCTCGAATTCAATAATTGGAATGGGTCGGGTCAGACCAGCACACCGGCTGGCGGCGTCCAGTCTTCGGGCACGAACAGGTCGGCCTGCAAGCCGCCTTCACCTTCCACCGCGCGGTAGGGGCGCAGGTCCGTCACGCCGTGGGCGATCAGCACTTCGTCATCCATGAAGTGGCGGCCCGTGGTGCTACGGGCAGGTTGGGTCAGGATGTGCCAGGCCGCGTCGGCCATGATCTCGGGCTTGCGGCTGCGCGCAGCGCCGGATGGCGACAGCAGGTTGCGCACGGCCGCCGTGAAGATCATCGTGCGCGGCCACAGCGTGTTGAACGCGATGCCGTCCTCGCGGAATTCTTCGGCCATCGCCATCGAGTACATGCTCATCGCGTACTTGGCCATGGCGTAGGCGGGATACGGGGCGAACCACGCGGGCACCAGATTGAGCGGGGGCGACATGTTGAGCACATGCGGATTGTCCGACTCGCGCAAATGGGGCACGCACGCGCGGCTGACCATGTAGGTGCCGCGCGCATTGATGTCATGCATCAAATCATAGCGCTTGGGATCCAGCGCCAGCGTACGCGCCAGGCTGATGGCCGACGCGTTGTTCACACAGATATCGATACCGCCAAAGCGGTCCACCGTCTGTTCTACGGCGGCTGCTATCTGTTCTTCGTCGCGGATATCGCACGCTATCGCCAGCGCGCGTCCGCCTGCTTGTTCGATTTCCTCGGCTGCCGTGTAGATGGTGCCGGGCAGCGTGGGATGGGGTTCCGTGGTCTTGGCCACCACCGCCACGTTGGCGCCATCGCGCGCGGCGCGCAACGCCAGCGCCAGGCCGATACCGCGCGAGGCGCCGGTGATGAACAGGGTTTTGCCTTTCAGTGTCATGACGTTTTCCTCTCGCGTGGATCGCTATCTGTTCGGTCTGTGGTCAGTGGGCGGCCAGCATGGAGCGCGCTTCGGCCGGCGTGGCGATCTCGCGTCCGGCGGCGCGGGCAGTGGCCACCAGCGCCTCGATCAGTTGTCCGTTGCCGGTCGCTTTGGCGCCGTCAGGCAGGTAGAACGTGTCTTCCAGGCCGGTGCGCAGATGACCGCCCAGTTCCGCGATGCGGCGGTGCAGCGGCCACACTTCCTCGCGTCCGATCACAATGCCCTGCCACTGGGCGCCGGACGGGATGTACTTCATCAGCACCTGCAACAGGTCCGCGTCAGCCGGCATGCCGGAGGCCACGCCCATCACCAGCGAGACGTGCAGCGGGTCGCGCAGCAGGCCGGCCGCACGCAGCATGGCGATGGAGCGCAGGATGCCGACGTCGAAGCATTCGCATTCCGGGATCACGCCGTTCTCCTGCATCACCTTGAGGAAGGCGGCGATCTTCTCGACCGGGTTATCGAACAGCATGGGCGGCCAGGCCCAGGCGCCCGAGGAGGTGGTTTTCAGGTAATTGAGACTGCCCGCGTTCATGGCCGCCATCTCGGGCTTGCAGCGCTCCAGGCAGGCCACGGGACCGGCGATGTCGCGCCCCACCACGCCGGTGGAGAAATTGAGGATCACGCCGGGACAAGCGTCGCGAATGGCTTGCGCGATGTGTTCGACCACATCCGGCTCCCAGGTCGGCAGATGGCCTTTGCCGGGCTGCTGGTTGCGGAAATGGACGTGCATGATGGAGGCGCCGGCGTTGTAGGCGTCGCGCGCGGAACGCGCCATTTCGTCCGCCGTCACGGGCACCGGGTGCTGTTTGGGATCGGTCAGCACGCCCGTCAGGCTGCAGGTCACGATTGCTTTGTTCATCGACAAACCACTCCTTGCAAAGGCTCATTCAACGCCGCGTGGCGCCATCTGCAAACGATAGTACACACGATTAGACAGTGTGTCTAGATTTGTCGTCCACCCACAAAAAGATTGATGCGAAAACAACACGGGGCCGCATTTGTGCGGCCCCGCGAGGGTGTCATACAGCCCGGAAAAGGGCCGTCAAACTTAGCGGCTGTAGAAGGTACGCCCTTCTTCCACCATGGTCTTCAGCAGCGCGGGTGGCTGGAAACGCTCGCCGAATTGCTGCGCCAAGGCTTCGCACTGGCCGATGAAGGCCGCGATGCCGGTACTGTGGATATGGCCGATGGTGCCACCCCGGAACGGCGGGAAGCCCCAGCCCAGGATGGCGCCAATGTCGACGTCGCGCGCCGTCGTCAGCACGCCCTCCTCCATGCAGCGCACCGTCTCCACGGCCTGCACGGCGATCAGGCGCTGCACCAGCACGTCGACGTCCGGCTGCTCGGCCGCTGGCGGGAACAGTTCCGCCAAGCCCTGCCACAGCGACTTTTTGCCGCCTTCGGGATACTCATAGAAGCCCTGGCCCGCCTTCTTGCCGATGCGGCCCAGCGCCACGATGCGCTGCGCCACTTCGAGACCGGGACGGGGGCGATAAGCGTCGCCCAGGTCGGCCGCCGTCTGCTTCTCAATCTTGACCAGCAGTTCGGCCGACACTTCGTCCGTCAGCGCCAGCGGACCGACCGGCATGCCGGCTTGCAGGCCAGCGTTCTCGATCAGCGCCGGACGCACGCCCTCCTTCAGCATCTGCAAGCCTTCCATCACGTAGGTCGAGAACACGCGGCTGGTGTAGAAGCCGCGCGCGTCGTTGACCACGATCGGCGTCATGCCGACGGCGGCGATGTAGTCCAGCGAACGGGCCAGCGTGGCGTCGCTCGTGCCTTTGCCCATGATGACTTCGACCAGCGGCATCTTGTCCACCGGCGAGAAGAAATGCAGGCCGATGAAGTTGGCGGGACGCGCGCTCGCTTCGGCCAGGCCGGTGATCGGCAGGGTCGAGGTGTTGGAGGCGAAGATGGCATCCGGCGCCAGCACGGCTTCGCTCTTGCGGGTCACGTCAGCCTTGATGGTGCGGTCCTCGAACACGGCTTCGATCACCATCTCGGCGCCGTCCAGCGCCGCGTAATCGGTGGTCGGCACGATGCGTTCCAGCAGCGCAGCCGCCTTCTCCGGCGTGATCTGGCCGCGCGCGGCCTGCTTTTCCAGCAGCTTGCGGCTGTAGTCCTTGCCACGTTCGGCCGCTTCCAGCGACGTGTCGAGCAGCACGGCCGTGATGCCCGCCTTGGCCGTCACGTAGGCGATGCCGGCGCCCATCATGCCCGCGCCCAGGATGCCCACGCGGCTGTATCGCTGCTTGTCCACACCGGCCGGACGGGCCGCCAGTTTGTTCGCTTCGTTCATGCCGAAGAACAGGCTGCGGATCATGTTCTTGGCCTGCGGGCTCAGGACGGCGTGCACGAAGTAACGCGCTTCCGTCTTCAGGCCCGTATCGAGGTCCGTGATCAGGCCTTCGTAGACGCACGACAGGATGTGCTCGGGCGCCGGGTAGTTGCCGTAGGTTTTGGCGCGCAGCATGGCGTTGGCCGCCATGATCAGCTGCTGCACGGCAGGGCTGCTAATCGCACCGCCGGGGATCTTGTAGCCTTTGGTGTCCCAAGGCTGCTGCACGGGGCCGGTCTGGGCCAGCAGCCAGTCGCGCGCCGCCTGCACTTCCGTGCCAGCCGCCACCACGGCGTTCAGGATGCCCAGTTTGAGCGCGTCGGCCGCTTTCAGGCGCTTCCCTTCCAGCAGCAGCGGCAGCGCGTTCTGCACGCCGATCAGGCGCGGCAGGCGCTGGGTGCCGCCGCCGCCCGGCAGCAGGCCAAGCGTCACTTCCGGCAGGCCGAAACGTGCCGACGGCTTGTCGGCCGCCACGCGGTAGTGGCCGCACAGCGCCACTTCCAGGCCGCCGCCCAAGGTGGTGCCGGGCAGCGCCATCGCCACTGGCTTGCCGCACGTTTCCAGATGGCGCAAGGCCTTGTGCAGGGCCGTGGTGCGGGCGTACAGTTCCGGCGCCGCGTCGGCCGATTGCAGCCATTCGAGGTCGCCGCCGGCGATGAAGTCCGCCTTGGCCGACGTCATGAGGATACCTTTGACGGCGGGATCGCTTACCGCACGCTCGATGGCGGCGAACAGCGCGGCGCAGCTCTCGCCGTTGATGACGTTCTGGCTGCGGCCTGGCATGTCCCAGCTCAGCGTCGCGATGCCCTGGGCGTCGAGTTCAAAATTGATCATGCCGCTCTCCTTAAATCCGTTCAATGATGGTGGCGATGCCCATGCCCGCGCCCACGCACAGGGTGGCGAGGCCGGTGTTGAGGTCACGCCGTTCCAGCTCGTCGAGCAGGATGCCGAGGATCATGGCGCCGGTGGCGCCCAGCGGGTGGCCCATGGCGATCGCACCGCCATTGACGTTGATGCGGTCGTGCGGCACGTTCAGCACCTGCATGAAGCGCAGCACGACGGCGGCGAAGGCTTCATTCAGCTCGAACAGGTCGATGTCGGCGGCCGTCATGCCGGCGCGCTTGAGCGCCTTTTCGGCCGCGTAGCTTGGGCCGGTCAGCATGATGGATGGCTCGGAGCCGATGGTGGCGAACGAGCGGATGCGGGCGCGCGGCTTGAGGCCGGAACGGGCGCCCGCCTCGGCGCTGCCAAACAGCACGGCAGCCGCGCCATCCACGATGCCCGAGCTGTTGCCGGCATGGTGCACGTGGTTGATGCGCTCCAGTTCAGGATAGCGCTGGCGGATCACGGAATCGAAGCCGTATTTTTCGCCCATGTCAGCGAACGATGGCTTGAGCGCAGCCAGCGATTCGATGCTCGTTTGCGGACGGATGGTTTCGTCGCGATCCAGCACCAGCAGGCCGTTCAGGTCGCGCACGGGCGCGATGGAGCCGGCGAACCAGCCCGCGTCCACGGCGCGCTGGGCGCGGCGGTGGCTTTCCACGGCATAGGCATCGAGGTCGGTGCGCGAATAGCCCCACAGCGTGGCGATCACGTCGGCCGAAATGCCCTGCGGGACGAAGTAGCCGGGCATGGCGCAGCGCGGGTCCACGGCCCAGGCGCCGCCGTCGGCGCCCATCGGCACGCGCGACATGGCTTCCACGCCGCCGCCCACGGCCATGTCGGCCTGGCCGGACATGACCAATGCGGCCGCCATATTGCACGCTTCCAGCCCGGAGGCGCAGAAGCGGTTGACCTGCACGCCCGACACGCTCTGGTCGTAGCCGGCCGCCAGCGTGGCCACGCGGCCGATGCAGGCGCCCTGCTCTCCCACCGGCGTCACGCAGCCCAGGATCACGTCGTCCACATTGGCCGTGTCGAGTTCATTGCGGTCGCGCAGCGCGCGCAGCGCGGTCGCCGCCAGTTCCACCGGCGTGGTGCCGTGCAGCGAGCCGTCCTTCTTGCCTTTGCCGCGCGGCGTGCGCACGGCGTCGTAGATGTATGCTTCCATGTCGTCGGTCCTTGCGGTTCTTTAGAGGGTGCGGCTGATCAGTTCTTTCATGATCTCGTTGGTGCCGCCGTAGATGCGCTGCACGCGCGCGTCGGCCCAGGCGCGGGCGATCGGGTATTCGTGCATGTAGCCATAGCCGCCGAACAGCTGCACACAGCGGTCCATCACGCTGAACTGCAGGTCGGAGATATTGTACTTGGCCATGGAGGCCGTTTCCGCGTCCAGCTTACCGGCCGCCATCAGCTCCAGGCAGCGGTCCACGAACACCTGGCCAACGGCGATTTCCGTCTTCATCTCGGCCAGCTTGTGGGCCACGGTCTGGAAGTCGCCGATGGCCTTGCCGAAGGCCTTGCGCTCCTTGGTGTAGGCGATGGTCCAGTCCAGCGCGGCCTGGGCGGCGGCGATGCCGGTCACGGCGATCTGCAGGCGCTCCCACGGCAGTTCCTTCATCAGGTAGTAGAAGCCACGGCCTTCCTCGCCCAGCAGGTTGCGGGCCGGGACTCGCACATTGTCGAAGAACAGCTCAGACGTATCCTGCGCGCTCATGCCCATCTTGTGCAGGCGCTTGCCCTTGCTGAAGCCGGGCATGGTGGTGTCGACCACGAACAGGCTGATGCCCTTGGAGCCGGCGGTGGGATCGGTCTTGGCCACCACGATCACCAGGTCGCTCAGCCAGCCGTTGGTGATGAAGGTCTTGGAGCCGTTGAGGATGTAATCGTCGCCATCGCGCACGGCGGAGGTCTTGATGCCTTGCAGGTCCGAGCCGGCGCCCGGTTCCGTCATGGCGATGGCGCCCACCATCTCGCCGGTGGCCATCTTGGGCAGGTAGGTCGATTTCAGGTAGTCGCTGCCGTGGTGCAGGATGTAAGGCGCTACGATTTCCGAGTGCAGGAAGAAGCCCACGCCGGTGGCGCCCACGCGCGCCTGCTCCTCCATGTAGACGGCGCTGTACAGCAGGTCCACGCCGGCGCCACCATACTGCTCGGGCATGCTGGTGCACAGCAGGCCCGCCGCGCCGGCCTTGTTCCAGATTTCGCGGTCCACGTGACCCTGCTCCTCCCAGCGTGCGTGATGGGGAACGATCTCGCCTTCAATGAAGCGGCGGGCGGCGTCACGGAACGCTTCGTGGTCTTGGTTGTACAGGGTGCGTGGAATCATGGGACTAAGCCTCCAATTAGTTGAGTATGCAAGTATTGTAGGCAGGGCCACTTGTGCGCACATCGTCGGAAGCGACGAATTGCGTTCGCGCCCTGTAAAACGGTAAGATTGCGGCTCCTAGAACCGAACCTCCCAATGAACCAGCCCACCAGCGTCGCGCCCAACCGGCTCGCCGCCAAGCTCAATCCACCCTCGCCGCCGGCCGCGCAAGTGTTGCGCAAGGCCGTGGCGGAGGCCGTGCGCGCGGCCCAGTCGGCGCGGCTGGTGCTGGTGCGGGCCCCGGCCGGATTCGGCAAGACCACCACCATGCTGCAGTGCCGCGCCCAGTTCGAGGCCGACGGCGTGGAAACCATCTGGCTCACGCTGGACCGCAGCGACAACGACCCGGCCCGCTTCCTGGCCTGCCTGGCGGCGGCCGTGGCCCAGCTGCACGGCGAGCAGGCCGCCGCCACCGACGGCGCGCTCGACATCATGGAGCGGCTGGCCGCCCATCCCAGCCCGTTCGCCCTGTTCTTCGACGATTTCGAACACGTGACCGACCCCACGGTGCTGGATCTGGTGCGGGAATTGATCGCCAACCTGCCGCGCCGGGGCCAGCTCGTGATCGGCGCGCGCAGCCGGCCGGACCTGGGCCTGGGCCGGCTGCGCGCGCGCGGCCAATTGCTGGAGATCGACACCACCCAGCTGCGCTTCTCGGCCGGCGAGGCCGCTGAATTCATCACCGGCCAGCGCCACATCGCGCTGGGCGAAGCGGACCTTGCAGCCCTGTACCGCAAGACGGAAGGCTGGGCCGCCGCCCTGTGGCTGGCTTCGATGTCGCTGGAACGGCAGGAAGGCCGGGCCGACTTCATCGCCCGCTTCTCCGGCTCCAACGACGCCGTGGCCGACTACCTGGCCGACGACGTGCTGGCCCGCCAGAGCGGGACGGTGCGCGATTTCCTGCTGCGCACCTCCATCCTGCGCCACCTGAACGCCTCGCTGTGCGACGCCCTTCTGGGCCGCGACGACAGCGCCCAGCTACTGGCCGCGCTGGAACAGGCCAATTTGTTCATCCAGCCCATCGAGGGCGAGCCGGGCACCTACCGTTACCACAGCCTGTTCGCCGGCTTCCTGCGCCAGCAACTGCGCATCACCATGCCGGGCGAGGAGCAACGGCTGCACCGCGCCGCGTCGGACTGGCACCAGGCCCAGGGCGGCATCGTGCCCGCCATCGACCACGCGCTCGACGGCGGCAACCTGGAACTGGCGCTGCGGCTGCTGCAACAGCACGCCGAAGCGCTGCTGGAAGAAGGCCGCATGCACCTGCTCACGCGCTGGTTCGGCGCCATCCCGGCTGCCGCGCTGGCGCAAGCGCCGATGCTGGTGGTGGTCAAGACCTGGGCGCTGGCCCTGAGCCGGGGTCCGCGCGAAGCCATGGCCGTGCTGGAAGCGTCAGGCTGCGCCGAATCAACCGATCCCGACGTGCGCGCCCACCTGCTGGCCCTGCGCCCGTCGCTGCTGACGATGATGGACCGCATCGAGGAAGCCTGCACGGCCGGCATGGAAGCGCTGGCCCAGCTCCCGCTCAGCAAGCCGTTCGCGGAGAGTATGCTCATCAACGGCATGGCGCTGATCCTCTGCTCGCTGGGCCAGTACCAGCAGTCGCACCAGATGCTGGACGCGGCGCGCCGCAAACAGGGCGACGGCGCCGGCATCTTCAACCGCATGTATTCGGAATCGATCGAAGGCATCCTGGACCTGGAAGGCGGACGCCTGCGGCAGGCCAGCGCGCGCTTCCGGCTGGCCGTCAACACCACGCACGCGCCGTCCTACACGCACACCCACGGCAACGCCTTCGCCGGCGTGCTGTATGCGGACGCGCTGTACGAAGCGAACGAACTGCGCACGGCGGCCCACCTGTTCAATGTCTACGTGCCGCTGGCCAAGGACGTGGCGCTGGCCGACCACATGATCATCGGCTACACGCGGCTGGCCCGCATCGCCTTCACGCGCGGCGACATCGACATGATGTTGCAATACCTGAGCGAACTCGAATACACGGGCTACCAGCGCCAGTTGCCGCGCGTGGTCGCCAGCGCCAAGCTGGAACGTTCGCGCATGCTGCTCCTGCAGGGCAACCGCGTGGCGGCGCGCGAGGAACTGGAACGGGCCAACGACACGGCCGTCTGGACCCGCGTGCGCGCGTTGCGCCTCCTGGCGCACGACGTCGAGCATTTCGACCTGGGCCGGCTGCGCTGGGAAGCCCACTTCGGGACGGCCACGCCGGATGGCACGGCGCTGGACCAGATCGACGCGGCGCTGGCCGAAGCGGCGGCCGAGGGCCGCGTGCGGCGCCAGCTCAAGCTGCAACTGCTGCGCGCCATCGCCCTGCATCACGCGGGTCAGGCGCGCGCCGCGCAAGCGGCCATGCTGCAGGCGCTGCGCGACGCCAGCGGCGAAGGCTTCATCCGGCTGATCGTCGACGAAGGCCCGGTGGCGGGCCTGCTGGTGCGGCGTTTGCAGGACAGCTTGCGCGCCGACCCGGCGGCCCGCCCCGATCCCCTGTTCAGTGATTACCTGCTGCGGCTGGCGCAAGCATTCCCGCCGGCCGAGGCGGAGGCAGAAGCGGAAACCGCAGCGGAAGCAGGCCCCGGCGCCGCGCTGGCCGAACCATTGACCCAAAAAGAGACACGCATCCTTGCACTGTTGGCGGATGGCTACTCCAACAGTGCGCTGGCCGAAAAACTGTTTGTCTCGGACAGCACCGTGCGCACCCACCTGCGCAACATCAACACCAAGTTGCACGCCCAGAGCCGCACTCAGGCGGTGGCCATCGCGCGCAAACTGGGCATCATCGCCTGAGCACCGGACGTTGCCTGACGGTACGTTCAGGACAAGGCGCGAGCGCAGCCAGATCAGCAAATTTATCAATTAAATCAAAGCGAATAAATATTCTCACCAAATATCACGCTTTGATTGATTTGCGCTATAGTATTCCTCACGGGAAGCGATTCCACGTCACGCCTTCGCAAGCCACAAGCCCGCTTGCCCTACCCCAGCCATCGTCTTACAGGGGAAACACACTGAGCACCACCCGCTGCTAGCGTCCGCCCGACCAGGGCAAACAAACAATTCGCCATTGTATTGGGCCAGCCCGTCATCCGGACCGGCCTGTGAACCTGCTGTCGCCATCGCAAACAGGAGTATCCGATGCGTAATAACCTGCCAGTCACCAACAAAGAATATGTCCTGAAGGAGTCGGAAACCATCGTGTCCAAGACCGACCTCCAGGGCAACATCACCTACGTCAACCAGGACTTCATCACCATCAGCGGCTTCAGCGAGGAGGAACTGCTGGGCGCGCCGCAGAACATCGTGCGGCACCCGGACATGCCGCCCGAAGCATTCGCGGACCTGTGGCGCACGCTCAAGGCGGGCAAGGCCTGGACCGGCCTGGTGAAAAACCGATGCAAGAACGGCGACCACTACTGGGTCGAAGCGGGCATGGCGCCATTGCTGGAACAAGGACAGATGGTCGGCTACACGTCGATCCGCACCAAGCCCAGCCGGGCCAAGGTGGAGGCGGCCGAACAGGCGTACCGCAAGCTGCGCGAGGGCCGCGAGCCATTGTTGGTGCATGAGGGTGTGGTGACGCGCCGTTCGCCGTGGCGCCGTGTGGCCGCGCTGGCCGAATGTCCGCTCAGGATGCAACTGGGCGTGGCCGGCGGCCTGATGCTGCTACTGTTTGGCGTCATGCTGTGGACGGCCGTCATGCAAAGCAGCCTGGCGATGGCGGCCGGCGCCGGCCTGGGCATGGTGCTGCTGGGATCGTGCTGGGTCCTGCTCCAGCGCAGTATGCTCGCGCCGCTGGACGAGCTGCGCCGGGGCCTGAACCAGATGAGCACGGGCGACCTGACCGGCGCCATGCCGGCCCATGGCAGCAAGGAAGCGATCGACGCCCTGCAGGCGCTGCGCATCCTGCAGATCAACGTCAAGCTGCTGGTGGGGCAGATCAAGGAAGCGAGCGGCGTCGTCAACGACGCTGCCGCCGATCTCTCCAGCGGCAACGCCGACCTGTCGGCGCGCACCGAGTCGCAGGCCGCGTCGCTGGAACAGACGGCGGCCACGATGGATGAATTGACCAGCACCGTGCGCAGCAACGCCGACAACGCGCACGAAGCGACCGCGCTGGTGAATTCGGCGGCCGGCGTGGCGGCGGATGGCGGCCATGCGGTGCGCCAGGTGGTGTCCACCATGAGCACCATCCGTGGCCACTCGGGCAAGATGGCCGACATCGTCGGCGTCATCGACGGCATCGCGTTCCAGACCAATATCCTGGCCCTCAACGCGGCCGTGGAAGCGGCCCGCGCCGGTGAACAGGGCCGGGGCTTCGCGGTGGTGGCCACGGAAGTGCGCAACCTGGCCCAGCGCGCCGCCGGCGCGGCCAAGGAAATCAAGGTCCTGATCGGCGACTGCGTGCAGGCCATCGACCAGGGCAATGTGCTGGTGACGGATGCGGGCCGCGTGATGGACGACATCGTGCAGTCGGTGACCCACGCGGCCAGCCTGATGGCCGATATCAGCGGCGCCAGCAAGGAGCAGAGCGACGGCATCGTGCAGGTCAACCAGGCCGTGATTCATCTCGACTCCATCACCCAGCACAACGCGACCGTCGTCAGCCAGGCGGTGGGGACGGCGCAATGCATGCAGCAGCAGGCGCACCACCTCGCCGTGCTGGTTGACCACTTCCGCCTCACCACCAGCACAACGAGCGCGCCGGCGCTGCACCTGGCCGCACGACAATCGATGCGGCCAACGATGCAGCCGACTGCGCTGAAAATGGCACAAGGGGTGAAAGGAACGCAAGGGGCACAAGGCGCACGAGGCGCACAACGGCAGGCCGGCACCTTGCGGCGGGTGGCCTGAACGCGGGCGCTGGCGGCAGGCCAGCCAAGCCGGGGCCGGTCAGGCCGTGGCCGGCGCTGCGCCCTGTTGCGCGGCCAGGATGAAGGACAGCGTATCGGCGGCCGGCAGCGGGCGCGCGTAGTGATAGCCCTGCACCTCGTCGCAGCCCAGCTTGCGCAGCAACTCCAGCACGGCCGCGTTCTCCACGCCCTCGGCGATGGTTTTCAAACCAAGGCTGTGGGCCATCTGGACGATGGCGCGCACGATGGCCGTGTCGTCCGGATGGGCGTCGATGGCGCGCACGAAGGACTGGTCGATCTTGAGCTTGTCGACGGCGAACTGCTTGAGGTAGGCCAGGCTGGAATAGCCGGTGCCGAAATCGTCCACCGACAGGCTCACCCCCAGCTTGCGCAGGCGCTGCACAATGGCCAGCACCTGCTCGGGATTTTGCAGCAGGATCGACTCCGTCAGCTCCAGTTCCAGCCAGCCGGCCGGCAATCCGGCCTGTTCCAGCGCCGCGTGCACATCCTGTTCCAGGTCGCCCCGGCCAAACTGCAGCGCCGACAAGTTGACCGCCACCACCATGGGCGGGGCGCCGGCCGCGCGCCACTGGGCCATCTGGCGGCACGCCGTGCGCAGCACCCAGGCGCCGATCGGCACGATCAGGCCGCACTCCTCGGCCACGGGAATGAAACGCGCCGGCGACACCAGGCCGTGGCCGGGTCGCTGCCAGCGGATCAACGCTTCCACCCCGATCAGGCGGCCGGTGGCCAGGTCGATCTGCGGCTGGTAGTACAGCATCAGTTCATCGCGCTGCAAGGCTTGCGCCAGCCCATTGCGGATGTCGAGCCGGTCGGCCGCGTCCGACAGCATGGACGGGGCAAACGTGCACCAGGTGTTGCGGCCCTGGTGCTTGGCGTGGTACATGGCCGTATCGGCCTTTTGCAGCAGGGTGTCGAAATCGGCGCCGTCGTCGGGTGACAGCGCGATCCCGGCCGACACCGTGGTCGCCAGTTCCTGGCCCGCCAGCATGATCGGCTCCTGCAGGCGGTTCAGCAGCATGTCCAGCACCGGGGCCAGCGCGGCAGCATCAGTCACGCCGCTCCACACCAGCAGGAACTCGTCGCCGCCCTGGCGGCTGACCGTGGCGCCAGGCGGCGCCAGCGCGCGCAGCCGGTTCGCCATCTCCTGCAACACCAGGTCGCCCTGCAGGTGGCCCAGGCTGTCGTTGATCTGCTTGAAGTTGTCGAGGTCGATGAACACCAGCGCCACCCTGCCGCTACGCTGGCGCGCCACGGCGTCGCGGAAACTGGTGCGGGCCATGAGCCGGTTGGGCAGTTCCGTCAACGGATCGTGGTAGGCGAGGAATTGCAGCCGGTCCTCGGCCGCGCGCTGCTGGCGCATGGCGGCCGATAGCCGCAGGAACGGCTCGCGCACACTCGATACGAACACGGCCTGGTAGATGTAGCCGTAGGCGACCACCTTGTACAGGTGACCCAACAGGCTGAAAATGTCGTTCACGTTGGCGTACAGCGTGAAGCACAATTCGCTCAGGATGGTGATGGCCGTGGCCCGCAGCAGCGGCGTGGCCTCCGATGCCGGCGCGCGCCAGAACAGCGCCAGCGGCACCAGCAGCATGGCCACGATGCCATATTCGGCCACCAGCTTGATCGGCGTGAGCCCCTGGCCGGGCACGAACATCACAGGCCAGATCTGCGGCGCATACAGTTGCAGGACATAGACGGCCGCCGTCAGCGACAGCGCCGCGGCCAGCATCAGGTAGCGCGTGGCGTCGCTGCGGAAGCGGGTCCACGGCCGCAGCGCCACCACCAGCAGCGTCAGCGCCGCCGTGTAGCGCGCGCACAGCCAGAACGCGATCGCCTTTTGCGGCGCGGCTGGCGTGACGAAATCAGGCATGCCCTTGTAAGACAGCAGGTGCGCCAGGTCGATCAGGCCGACGGCCAGGAAGCCGCAGGCCAGGATCATGGTGTTGCCGGCCCGCTCGCGCTGATGGGCGTTCCACGACACGGCGAAGATCAGGCCCGCCACCACCACGGCGAATAGCTCCAGTACGGTGTGGGTGGCAGCCGAGAACAGCACTTCACTTTGCTTGAGGGGCATCGTCCAGGGACTGAGCCACACCAGCACCAGCAGCAACGCCAGGCCGACGAACAGCACGCTGCCAGCGTGTGGCCGCGAGCGCGGCGCCACGGCGGGGGTGGACGTCAACGGGGCTGGCTCGATCATCACGGTTCTGGGCATGCGACTGGCACGGCTACGCGCTACGGCCCTCATCCTGCCAGGCCGTAAAACACTGGTTGAAGATTAAATGTCAGACTTGCATGATAGTCGAAACGCCGCCGTCCCGGACAAATGTCGCAAGATAATTGCCTACAAGCAGCTTTTCACTGTATGAATTTGACAACAATATAGCCAAAACGCAACACAATTCCCCCTCCCCGTTTTGTCCCGTTTTCCCTCTCAGGCGCCGCCGGCACCGCCCCTGCGTGACTCGCCGCGCCATGCGTTTGGCTCGCCGGGACTAGGCATTGTGGCCTGTCACGCCACTGTTTCGCATTAAGATCGGAACCGGAGTCTATTGCAGTATTGATACGTTTTCTCCGGGCAAGCGCGCGGGTTGGCCACCGCCATCCGCGCGGCGCAGCAAACTTCTCACAAAGAATGTGGAGCAAACCTCGACGGCGCGGCAAGCCGTAACAGTACAAGCGCGGTGTGGATATTTTCCTGCCGTACAGATCGAAGGTTGCAGACAATTAAAGAGGTTGAGAAGCTTATGAACAGTGTTTTGAACGCCGGGCCCACCCTGGGTGTCGGACCGGCGCTGGCCGGCAAGCGCGTCTTCATCACGGGCACCACCGGCTTCCTGGCCAAGGTGGTGCTGGAAAAACTGATCCGCGCCGTGCCCGACGTGGGCGGCGTCATCCTGCTGATACGCGGCGGACGCAACGGCGTGACGGCGCGCGCCCGCTTCGAGCGCGAAGTGGCCGCCTCCTCCGTGTTCGACAAGCTGCGCGCCGAACGGCCCCGCTACCTGGAACAATTCTTCGCCGAGAAGCTCGAATGCGTGATGGGCGAAGTGACGGAGCCGAGCTTCGGCCTCGACCCGGCCGAGTTCTACGCCCTCTCCCGCCGCGTGGACCTGGTGATCAACGCCGCCGCCAGCGTCAACTTCCGCGAAGCGCTGGACCAGGCGCTGGCCATCAACGCCCTGTCCATCGCCAACCTGTCCACGCTGGCGCGCGCCGCCAACGCGCCGCTGATCCAGGTCTCCACCTGCTACGTCAACGGCTACCAGCGCGGCGCCATGCAGGAAGAAATCGTGCGCCCGGCCCGCGCCAGCATCGCGCGCCACGCGGACGGCTATTACGACCTGTCCAACCTGCTCGACTACCTGAACCACCGCATCAGCCAGGTCAAGGCGGAAGTGAGCGACCCCGAACAATTGGCCACGCGCCTGACGGAACTGGGCATCGCCGAAGCCAACTACCACGGCTGGAACGACACCTACACTTTCACCAAGTGGATGGGCGAACAACTGGCCATGCGCGCCATGCAGGGCCGCGCGCTGACCATCGTGCGCCCGTCCATCATCGAAAGCACGCTGCAGGAGCCGGTGCCGGGCTGGATCGAGGGCGTGAAGGTGGCCGACGCCATCATCCTGGCCTACGCGCGCGGCAAGACCAGCTTCTTCCCGGCCCGCCCGGACGAGGTAATCGATATCGTGCCGGCCGACCTGGTGGCCAACAGCATCCTGCTGGCCAGCGCCGAGGCGCTGACGGAGGCGCCGGCCCGCCGCATCTACCAGGCCTGCACGGGTTCGGGCAACCCGATCAAGCTGGGCAAGGTGATCGACCTGTTCCAGACCGAGGCCAAGCGCAACTGGCGCCAGTACGACCGTCTGTTCTACAACGTGCCCAAGCGCGACTTCCAGGTGGTGAGCCGCCCCGCCTTCCTGCTGATGCTGCGCGCCATGCGCGCCGGCACGGGTGTGTGGAACGGCGTGCGCCGGCTGCTGGGCGCGGGCGAATCGCCGGCCATCGAAGCACTGCGCACCACCCAGACCCTGGCCGTGACGTTCTCGTTCTACACGGCGCCGCGCTACCGCTTCCACAACAACCAGCTGATGGCGCTGGCGCGCCGCTTCGGCGCCGAGGACGCGGCCCGCTTCCCGGTCGATCCGGCGCAGATCGACTGGCCCGACTACCTGTGCCGCATCCACATGGGCGGCTTGAACCGCTATGCGCTGCGGCCGCGCGGCGTATCCAAGGCCGCCGCCACGGCCGCAGCAGCGGCAGCGGCGCCGGCCAGCTGCCAGGAGGCCAGCGTGGGCAGCTAGCGAGGGCAGCCAGTACAGCATCGCATCGATAACAGGCCGACGCCACTACAACTATAACGGCGCGGCAAGAGGAGACAGCAGCACATGAACCAGACTTCCGCACCGCGCGCCCACGCGCACCCGCAGCCGGACCAGCAAGGCGCCGAGCCGGCACGCCCGGCTGGCGCGCCCCGTTCGCGCATGACCCGGCGCGACTACGCCTGGCACCGCATGGACACCAACAAGAACCTGATGGTCATCAACAGCATCCTGCTGTTCGAGGGCGAGGTGGACATGGAGCGGCTGGTCTCGACCATCGCCCACCGCTTGCCCAACTATCCGCGTTTCACGCAGAAGGTGGTGACGCGCTGGGGCCGCACGCACTGGGTGGAGGACGAGGAATTCAACATCCTCGACCACATCAAGCACGAGCGCATGGTGGAGGAAGTGAGCCGCGCCGAACTGCAGAACCACCTGACCCGCATCGCCCACCTGCCGCTGGCCACCGACCGGCCCATGTGGCACATGACGGTGCTGGACCGCGTGAACGGCGGCCACGCCATCGTGTTCCGGGTCCACCACTGCATCACGGACGGCCTGGGCCTGGTCCATGTGCTCAACCACCTGACCGACGACAACGGCCTGCACGGCCGCACGCCCTCGCCCGTGGGCCATCCGCACCGCGCCGCCGTCACCGGCAATCCGGTCTGCTTCAACCTGGCGCGCGCCGTCTCGTGGCTCAAGATCGCCTTCCACGTCACGCGCCTGTCGGTACTGTGGCCGGACGCCAGCACCCGCCTGAAAGCGCCCATGCACGGGGAAAAACAACTGGTCTGGCTGCCGCCGCTGGAAATGGACCGGGTGCGCACGCTGTCCAAGCGCATGGGTGTGACGCTCAACGACGTGTGGGTGGCCGCCGTGTCGGGCGCGCTGCGCGCCTACCTGTCGTCCAACGGCGAACACGTGGACGGCCGCTCGCTGCGCGCCGCCGTCACCTTCAACCTGCGTGAGAAGGCCAATGCCTTCCAGCTGGGGAACGAGTTCGGGCTGGTGGCCGTGGAGCTGCCCACCAACGTGGACGACCCGTGCCAGCGCCTGCGCCAGTCCAGCGCCCGCATGACGGCCATCAAGCGCTCGCACCAGCCGCGCGCCACCATGACCTTCCTGTCGATCGCCGGTTGCCTGCCGACGGCGCTCCAGCACTTCGCGCTGAACCTGTTCACGTCCAAGGGTTCGGTGGTGCTGACCAATATCGAAGGCCCGGGCAGCCGCCGCTACCTGGCCGGCTCGCGCATGACGGACCTGATCTGCTGGGTGCCGCAAGCGGGCAAGCTGGGCGTGGGACTGGCGTTCATCTCGTACGCGGGCCAGATCCAACTGGCCCTGTTCGTCGACACCGACCAGGTGCGCGATCCGGACCGCCTGATGGCGCTGACGGTGGAAGCCTTCGCGGAACTGGAGACGGCCACGCGCGCCATGATGGAAACGGCGCCCGAAGCGGCAAGCGAAGGCGTGCCCGGCGTGCCGCTGGCCTCCGCGCGCGCCGCCTGAGTTGCCTTCGCCGCCGTAGTCGCCCGAATCGCCCGGGTCGACTTAGCCGGCGGCGTCGCCTTGCATCGCCGCCGATCGCGCTAGTGGGAAAACAGCTGCGCCATCACCTGGCGCAGCCAGCGGTTCGACGCGTCCTCGTGATAGCGCTCGTGCCAGTGCTGCTTGACGGCGAAGCTGGGCAGCGCTACCGGTGGCGCCAGCAGACGGATGTTCTCGCGCCCCACCATCGCCGCGCCATAACGGTGCGGCACGATCGCCACATAGTCCGTCTGCGAGACGATATGCGCCACCCCCAGGAAGCTGGGCATGTGCAGCACCACGTTGCGCCGTATGCCTTCACGCGCCAGCACCTTGTCCACGATCGAGTGGCCGGTGCCGGAACTGCGGATCACCAGGTGCCCTTCCCGTTCCAGATCCTCGCGCGTGAGCGTGGCGCCGATGCGCGGATGCTCGGTGGCCACCAGGCAGATGAAATCCTGGTCAAACAGCTTTTGCTGGTAAAAACCCGCCTCCAGGTGGGGCATGAAGCCCACCGCCAGATCAACCAGCCCCTGCTCCAGGTCCGCCGGACTGTCCGGTGAAATGCTCGACACATCGAGCTTGATGCCCGGCCCCACTTCCCGCAAATGATTGAGCAGCGTGGGCAGCAGCACCACCACGCTGATGTCCGTCATGCAGATGCGGAACTCGCGGTCGCTGCCGGCCGGATCGAACACCGGACGCTCGGCCAGCGCCGATTGCAGCGACGCCACCGATTGCCGCACGTGGGCCAGCGCGTTCTGCGCGCGCGGGGTCGGCTCCATGCCGCGTGCGGTCCGCACGAACAACTGGTCGTCGAAGGCCGCCCGCAGCTTGCCCAGGCCGATACTGACGGTCGACTGGGGCAACCCCAGGTTATCGGCGGCCTTGGTCACGTTGCGGGTCTTGTAGATCTCGTCGAAAATCAGCAGCAACTCCAGGTCGAAGCGGGCCATGTCGGTTCCACCAATATTTAAAAACACGATTATAACAATCAAATTTAATCCGTTTCCTAAATACAGCGATGCGCTCACACTGTGTTCACCAACTCAACACAGTGGAGACCAGCATGAACACCCAGACTCAACTCCCTCCTTCAGCACTGATCGCGGGCGGCGGCATCGGCGGCATGGCAGCGGCATTGTCGCTGGCGCGGCTTGGCATGCCCGTCACCGTGCTCGAACAGGCCGCCCAGCTGGGCGAAATTGGCGCTGGCATCCAGCTTGGCCCGAACGCCTTCGCCGCGCTCGACGCGCTGGGCGCCGGCGCCAACGCCCGGGCCCGCGCCGTGTTCACCGACCGCCTGATCATGATGGACGCGGTGGACGCCACTGAAGTGGGTACCTTCGAAGTCGGCCAGGCCTTCCGCCACCGCTTCAACAATCCCTACGCCGTGATCCACCGCGCCGATATCCACACCGCCATCCTGGAGCAGGTGCAGAAGACGCCCGGCATCACGCTGGTGACCGGCTGCCACGTTGAAGCGATCCGGCAGGACGACAGTGGCGTCGCCGTCACCGACAGCACGGGCCGCAGCTTCCACGCCGACGTGCTGGTGGGCTGCGACGGCGTCCGTTCGGTGGTGCGCGACAAGGTGGTAGGCGACAACGTGCGCGTCTCGGGCCATGTGGTCTACCGCGCCGTGATCCCGGTTGAACGCATGCCGGCGGCGCTGCGCATCAACGCGCCGGTGGTGTGGGCCGGTCCCAACTGCCACCTGGTGCACTACCCGTTGCGCAATGGCGAACAGTACAACCTCGTGGTGACCTTCCACAGCCGCGAACAGGAAGTGTGGAATGTGCGCGACGGCAGCAAGGAAGAAGTGCTCAGCTACTTCACCGGCATCGATGCGCTGCCGCGCCAGTTGCTGGAACTGCCCGAGAACTGGAAGCGCTGGAGCACGGCCGACCGCACCCCGGTCGCCAACTGGACCGACGGCCGCATCACGCTGCTGGGCGACGCCGCCCACCCCATGCTGCAATACCTGGCCCAGGGCGCCTGCATGGCACTGGAAGACGCTGTGACGCTGGGCGAAGCGATCCGCCACTGCCGCTTCAACATGGGCGCCGCCTTCGCGCTGTACCAGAAGTCGCGCATCGCCCGCACCGCGCGCGTGGTGCTGTCGGCCCGCGAGATGGGCCGCCTGTACCACGCCTCCGGCGTCGAGCGCCTGGTGCGCAACGACCTGTGGAAAGGCCGCGACGCCAACGGCTTCTATGACGCCCTGGCCTGGCTGTACGGCTGGACCGTGGATAACTGCCTGGCGCTCGAACAGCCTGCCGCCCCCCTGGCCCAAGCGGCCTGACCGCCCCGCCCACCATTTGAAGGAGACCGACATGAAAGACGACCTGCGCACCGCAAGACTAGCGCTGTACGAAGACATGCGCGCACAGAAGCTGATCCCGTTGTGGGAATCGCTGCACGCGCTGGTGCCCACCCACCCGGCTGCCCAGTACCAGCCGGCACTGTGGCGCTATGCCGACATCCTGCCGCACCTGAAGCGCTCCGGCGAAGTGATCACGGCCGAGGAAGCTGTGCGCCGCGTGCTGGTGCTGGAGAATCCCGCGCTGCCCGGCAGCGCCGCCATCACCAGCACGCTGTATGCGGGCCTGCAGCTGATCCTGCCCGGCGAAGTGGCCCCCGCCCACCGCCACAGCCAGTCCGCGCTGCGCTTCGTGGTCAGCGGCCTGGGCGCCTACACCACCGTCGATGGGGAGCGCACCTCCATGCATCCGGGCGATTTCATCATCACCCCGTCGTGGACCTGGCATGACCATGGCAACACGGGCGTGGACGGCGCCTGCGAGCCCGTGGTCTGGCTCGATGGCCTCGACATTCCGATGCTGAGCTTCTTCGGCGCCGGCTTCGCCGAGAACGCCGACCAGGCGTCTCAGACCGTGACCCGGCCCGAGGGCAGCAGCTTCGCGCGCTATGGCTGCAACATGGCGCCCGTGCGCCAGTTGCACCAGGGCCGCCATTCGCCCGTGTTCAGCTATCCCTATGCCCGTTCCCGCGAAGCGCTGGAAACGCTGCGCCGTACCGCGGCCATCGACGCATGGCATGGCGTGAAGCTGCGCTACGTGAATCCGCAGACCGGCGGCTACCCGATGCCGACCATGGCCACTTTCATGCAGCTGCTGCCGCGCGGGTTCAGCGGCCAAGGCCACCGCAGCACGGACGGCACGGTCTACAGCGTGGTGGAAGGCAGCGGCGTGGCGACCATCGCCGGCCAGCGCTACACGTTCGCGCCGCGCGACACCTTCGTGGTGCCGTCCTGGGCCACGGTGGCCTTCGACGCGCCCAGCGAGGACGTGGTGCTGTTCAGCTATTCGGACCGCCCGGTGCAGGACGCGATGGGCATCCTGCGCGAAGAATTCCTGCCGGCCTGACCGTCCCCCAACACTTATTTGACAGCGAAAACCATCATGACCACTTCCTTCATCTTCCCGCCGCAAGCCATCGTCGGCTTGCCCGTGGCCGGCACGGACAGCCGCTTCCCCGTGCGCCGCATCTACTGCGTGGGCCGCAACTACGCCGCCCATGCGCGCGAGATGGGCTTCGACCCCGACCGCGAACCGCCTTTCTTCTTCTGCAAACCGAATGACGCCCAGTCCGTGTTGCCGGTGCAAGCCGGCACCACGGCAGAAGTCCCCTACCCGGCCCAGACCAGCAACTACCACCACGAGATCGAACTGGTGGTCGCCATCGGCAAGGGCGGCAGCAATATCGCAGCCGACGACGCACCCGCCCACATCTACGGCTACGCCGTGGGCCTGGACATGACCCGCCGCGACCTGCAGATGCGCATGCGCGAACAGGGCCGCCCATGGGAGATCGGCAAAGCCTTCGATTATTCGGCCCCCATCGGCCCGATCACCCCGGCCAAGGCGATCGGGGAAGTGCAATCCGGCGCCATCGCGCTGGAGGTGGACGGCAAGGTGGTGCAGCACAGCGACCTGTCGCACCTGATCTGGAACGTGAGCGAAACCATCGCCCAGCTTTCCACGCTGTTCGAACTGCACCCAGGCGACTTGATCATGACGGGCACCCCTGAAGGCGTCGGCCCGGTCGTCGCCGGCCAGACCATGGTGGCCAGCATCGCCGGCCTGGAGACGATCCGCGTGCACGTGGCCTGACCACGAGACCGCAGCTGGCGCCACGGGGCCGCAGAAGTCCCGGGCCAGCGCGCAAACCCGGCCGCCCGCGTGGCGGCACCCCAACATCATCGGAGATACCATGACTGACACCACACTCGATGTCCAGGCGTTCATCGACCGCCAGCCGTTCGCGCGCTTCCAGAAAACCATCCTGGCGCTGTGCTTCCTGATCGTTGCCATCGACGGCTTCGACACCGCCTCGATCGGCTTCATCGCCCCCGCCCTGCGGGCCGAGTGGCACATCAGCGCCGCCGCGCTGGCGCCGCTGTTCGGGGCAGGCCTGTTCGGCCTGATGGCGGGCGCCCTGCTACTCGGCCCCCTGGCCGACCGCATCGGCCGCAAGCCGGTGCTGCTGGTGTCGGTCGGCTTCTTCGGCCTCACGTGCCTGCTGTCCGCGTTCGCCACCGACATGCAGTCGTTGCTGGTGCTGCGCTTCCTCACCGGGCTGGGGCTGGGCGGCGCCATGCCAAGCGCGATCACGCTCACGTCCGAATACTGCCCGCAGGCGCGCCGCGCCACGCTGGTGACGACCATGTTCTGCGGCTTCACCATCGGCTCCGCGTTCGGCGGCCTGGTGGCGGCGCAGATGCTGTCCACCATCGGCTGGCGCGGCGTGCTGGGTATCGGCGGCGCGCTGCCGCTGCTCCTGCTGCCGGTGCTGATGCTGGCCTTGCCCGAATCGCTGCGCTGGCTAGTGCTGAAAGGCCGCAAGCCGGCATCGGCACGCCGCATCGCGGCCCGCATCGCGCCCGCGCTGCGGGACACGCCGGCGCTGGTGGTCAGCGACCGCAAGGCCGTCGGCTCGCCGGTGGCCGCGCTGTTCCGTGACGGCCTGCTGGGCGGCACCCTGCTGCTGTGGCTGACCTTCTTCATGAGTTTGTTGATCGTCTACCTGCTCTCCAGCTGGCTGCCGACGCTGCTGACCAAGGCCGGCCACGGCTTGTCGCAGGCGTCCTTCATCAGCTCCGCGATGCAGATTGGCGGCACCGTCGGCGCCATCGTGCTGGGCCGGTTGATGGACCGCTTCCGCCCGCACAACGTACTCGGCGTGGCCTACCTGGCGGCGGCTGGTTTCATCGTACTCGTGGCCGCAGCGGCCAGCACCGTGGCGCTGCTCGTGGTCGCCGTGTTCGCCGTCGGCTTTTGCGTGAGCGGTTCGCAGGTGGGCGCCAATGCACTGGCAGCCGCGTTCTACCCCACGGCCAGCCGTGCCACCGGCGTCAGCTGGGCCAGCGCCGTGGGCCGCAGCGGCTCCGTGCTGGGCTCCATGGTGGGCGGGCTGCTGCTGTCGCTCCAGCTCAGTAACGAAACCATCTTCTACCTGCTGGCTGTGCCGTCGCTGATCGCGGCAGCGGCGATGACCGCCATGGGCGTCATCACGCGCGCCCGCGCCAGCACCGCCATTCCCCATCCACTCACCCTGTCGGAAAGCGCAGCATGAAACTCCATACGTATTACCGCAGCTCGGCCTCGTACCGGGTGCGCATCGCCATGAATCTCAAGGGCATCGAAGCGGAGCACCTCCACGTGCACCTGTCGCGCAATGGCGGCGAGCAGTTCGGCGCCGCGTTCGACGCGCTCAATCCCCAGCACCTGCTGCCCGTGCTGGAAGACAGCGCGGTACAGCTGACGCAGTCGCTGGCCATCATCGAATACCTGGACGAGACGCAGCCGGGCCAGCGCCTGCTGCCGGAAGACCCGGCGGGCCGGGCGCGCGTCCGCGCCATCTCGCAGCTGATCGCCTGCGACATCCACCCGCTCAACAACCTGCGTGTGCTCAAATACCTGAGCGAGGAACTGAAGCTGACGCCCGATGCGAAGAACGGCTGGTATCGCCACTGGACCGGGCTGGGACTGGCCGCGCTGGAGCAGCAATTGGCGCGCGACGGCGCCACCGGCAGTTACTGCCATGGCAACACCCCCACCATGGCCGACTGCTGCCTGATCCCGCAACTGTACAACGCGCGCCGCTTCGAATGCGACCTGTCGCCCTACCCCACGCTGCTACGCATCGCCGCGCGCTGCGAGGAAATGCCGGCCTTCCAGCTGGCGCGGCCGGAGGCACAACCGGACGCCGAATAGGCGAAACCACCAGTGACGACTCTGCGGAGTCACCGCGGCTGCGCTCCGGCGACGCTCCGGCAATACTGCGGCCGCATCTGCCGTGCACACCCAGTTCCGGTGCGCCGCTGCATCAGCCATGCGCCCCCAGTTCCGGCCCGCTGGGGGCGGGGCCGCCCTCGCCAGGCGCCGCTTCCGCCGCATCCGGCTGCGGCGACGGCGCGACCGCCACGTGCTTCCCGGCCAGGAACATATACATGGCCGGCACCACGAACAGCGTGAACAGCGTGCCGATGGCCAGCCCGGTGAAGATCACCAGCCCCATCGCGTGGCGCCCTGCCGCACCCGCGCCGGAGGCGATCACCAGCGGCACCACGCCGAACACCATGGCCGCCGTGGTCATGAGGATGGGACGCAGCCGGGTGCCGGCTGCTTCCTCGATGGCCGCCCGCTTGTCCTTGCCGGCCGCTCGCAGATGGTTGGCCACCTCCACGATCAGGATGCCGTGCTTGGAAATGAGGCCCATCAGCGTCACCAGCCCCACTTCCGTGTAGATGTTGATCGAGGCGAAGCCGAGGAAAATGAAGATCATGGCCCCGAACAGCGCCAGCGGCACCGACACGAGGATCACGACGGGATCGCGGAAGCTCTCGAACTGCGCCGCCAGCGTCAGGAACACGATGATGACGGCAAAGCCCATCGTGACGAGGAAGCCGCCCGACTCCTGCACGTACTGGCGCGACTGGCCGGAATAATCGACCGTGTAGCCGGTCGGCGCCACCTGCTTCAGGGTGTCGCGCATGAATTGCAGGATCTCGCCCTGCGATAGCCCCGTCACGCCGGCGAAGGTCACGGCGTTCAACTGCTGGAAGCGCGTGATCGATTCCGGCACCACGCTGTATTTGAGGCTGGCCACGGTGCTGGCCGGGATCATGCCACCATTCGGCGTCTTGATCTGGAAGTCCAGCACCTTGGCCGGATTGAGCCGGTCCACCTGCCGCACCTGCGGAATCACCTTGTACGAACGGCCCGCGATGGAGAAGTAATTGACGTAGCCGCCGCCCAGCCCCGCGCCCAGCGCGTTGCCGAAATCCTGCTGGGTCATGCCCAGCGAGGTGAGCTTATCTCGGTCGACCACCACCGTCGCCTGCGGTGAATCGACCTTCAGATCCACGTCCACGAAATAGAACTTGTTGGCCGCACGGACCTTCTCCAGCATCTGCTCAGCCACCGTGTTGAGGTTCTCAAACGGCTCCGTGGTCGTCACCACGAACTGCACCGGCAAGCCCGAACTGCCCGGCAAGGCCGGGAACTGGAACGCCGCCACCCGCGCGCCCGCGATCGTGTTCCACTTCTGCTGCAACTCCTGCTGGATCTCGTGCGCCGACCGGGTACGCCGGTCCCATGGCTTGAACAGCACGCCGCCAAAGCCGGAATTGATGGTCGGGACGCCCGTGATCTGGAACATCTGCTCGTATTCGGGGATAGCTTTGCCGATCGCGAAAATCTGCTGCGCGTAGGTCTGCATCTGGTCGGAGGTCGCCGTGGGCGCGCCCACCACCTGGGACAGCACGATGCCCTGGTCCTCCTCCGGCGCCAGCTCCGACTGCGACATCTTGAACATCAGCGCCAGCAGCACGCTCAGGATCACGCCCATCACGATCAGCACCGGCCACGTATCGAGCAGGCTGTGGAGGATGCGCAGGTAGCGTCCATGCACGCGCTCGAACACGCGGTCGATGGCCTTGACGAAGCGGCCCTCGTCCTGGCTGGCCCGGAAGAAGCGCCCGCACATCATGGGCGACAGCGTAAGCGCCACGATCCCCGACACCGCCACGGCGCCGGCCAGCGTAAACGCGAATTCCGTGAACAGCGCGCCCGTCAGCCCGCCCTGGAAGCCGATCGGCACATAGACGGCGATCAGCACCACGGTCATCGCCACGATGGGGCTACCGAGCTCGCGGGCCGCCACCAGCGCCGCGTCGAACGGCGCCATCCCCTGCTTCATGTGACGGTCCACGTTTTCGACGACGATGATGGCGTCATCCACCACCAGGCCGATGGCCAGCACGATGGCCAGCAGCGTGAGCAGATTGATCGAATAGCCGAACATCAGCATCACGAAGAAGGTGCCGATCAGCGACAGCGGCATGGCGATCACCGGCACCACCACGGCCCGCAGGCTGCCCAGGAACAGGTAGATGACGATGGTGACGATGATCAGCGCTTCCACCAGCGTCTTGACCACTTCATGGATCGAGGTATTGATGAAGTCCGTGGAGTCGTAGACGATCTCCCCCGTCAGGCCGTTCGGCAGCTGTTCCCGGATCGGCGGGAAGGCCTCGCGCACGCGCTTGGCCACGTCCAGGATATTGGCCTCCGGCGCCACCTTGATGCCGATGAAGACCGAGCGCACGCCGCTGAAGGCCACGTTGAAGTCATAGTTCTCCGATCCCAGCGTGACGTTGGCCACGTCCTCCAGGTGCACGATGGCGCCGCCGCTCTGGCGGATGGCGAGCTGCTTGAATTCCTCCACCGTGTGCAGGTCGGTGCCCGCCGTCAGCGGCACGCTCACCATCTGGCCCTTGGACGAGCCGAGCCCCGTCAGATAGTTGTTGGACGCCAGCGCGGCGCTGACATCGGCCGCCGTCACGCCATGGGCTGCCATCTGGTCGGCATTGAGCCACGCCCGCAACGCGAACTGGCGCGCGCCCAGCAGCTCGGCCGTCTGCACGCCTTCGATGGCGTCCAGCTTGGGCTTGACCACACGGGCCAGGAAGTCCGTCACGTTATTGGTGGGCAGCGTGTTGCTGTAGAAGCCCATGTACATGGCGTCCGTGGTCTGGCCCGTCTGCACCGTCAGCACGGGTGTCTGGGCCTGGGCCGGCAGCTGGTTCTTGACGGAGTTGACCTGGGTGGTGATTTCCGTCAGCGCGCGATTGGCGTCGTAATTGAGCCGCAGCGTGGCCGTGATGACGGACACCCCGCTATTGCTGGACGAGGACAGGTAATCGATGCCCTGGGCCTGCGCCACGGCCGATTCCAGCGGCTGGGTGATGAAGCCGGCCACGGTCTGCGCATCCGCCCCGTAGTAGGTGGTGGAAATGGTGACCACCGCGTTCTGGGTGCGCGGATACTGGTTGATGGGCAGGCTGAATAGCGACCGCAGCCCCAGCACCACGATCAGCAGGCTGATGACACTGGCCAGCACCGGCCGCCGGATGAAGATGTCGGTGAATTTCATGGGAGCGCCCTCAATGTTCCTGCGGCGTGGGCGCGGGGCTGTCGGCCGGCTGCACCTTGTTGTCG
Organism: Rugamonas brunnea; assembly: GCF_014042345.1. Taxonomy (GTDB): domain Bacteria; phylum Pseudomonadota; class Gammaproteobacteria; order Burkholderiales; family Burkholderiaceae_D; genus Rugamonas; species Rugamonas brunnea. The sequence goes on along the minus strand of NZ_JACEZT010000006.1, from coordinate 217,104 downwards.
ATCACCACCGGCGTGCCGTTCTTCAGTTTGAGCTGGCCACTGGTGACGACGGTCTGCCCTTCCTTGAGCCCCGTGAGCACGGCCACCTGGTCACCGCGCGTGCCGCCCGTGGTGACGAACTGCTGCTGCGCCACCAGCAGCGGCTGGCCCTTGTCATCCTTCGGGGCGTCCTTGCCCTGCCCCGGCGCCAGCACGAACACGGTCGAGCCATACGGGTTGTAGGTGATGGCCGTCTGCGGCAAGGTCAGGTGACGCTGTTTGTCGCCCTGCTCCAGGCTCACGTTAGCGAACATGCCGGGCACCAGCTGGCGTTTGCCGTTGGCGACCGTGGCCTCCACCAGCACGTTGCGAGTGGCGGGGTCCACCTTGGGACTGATGGCCGTCAAGCGCGCGGGAAAGGCCGCACCCGGCCACGCATCGCTGACCAGGCTCAGTTTCTGGCCCACAGCCAGCCCGGCCAGCTGTTTTTGCGGCACGTAGAAGTCCACGTACACCGGGTCCATCGTCTGCAGCGTCACCAGCTTGTCGCCGGGATTGACGAACTGGCCCGGATTGATGGCCGAGATCCCCAGCTTGCCCGCGAACGGGGCCCGTATCGTCTTCTTGTCCAGCAGCGCCTGCTGCTGGGCCGCTAGCGCGCGTCGGCTTTTCAGTTCGGCCCGGTCGTTGTCCAACTGGGCCTGGCTGATGGCCTGGGCCGCGAACTGCGCTTCGTCGCGCTTGAGCACCGTGGCCGCCAGTTCCGCCGCCGCCTGTAGCGCATGGAGCTGGGCCAAATCGGCATCGGCGTTCAGCGCGAACAGCACCTGGCCGGACTTGACCTCGTCGCCCGAGCGGAAGCGCACCTCGCGCACCATGCCGGCGATCTCGCTGCTGATGTCCACGCCGCGCACGGCCACCAGCGTGCCCACGGAATTGAGCTGCGGTTGCCATTCCAGTGCTTGTACCTTGATCGCCGTGACGGTCTGAGGGCCCGGCTTGGGCGAGCTGGCTATCATCTGCCGGATCTGCAGGAATTTTCCCAATGCGAGCACCGCAACCAGCAGCACAACACAGCCCACCATGATGAACATACGCTTGGTCATGTCACCCTCTGCTCAAGGAACGATGAAAGAACTACGGAACTACGGCGTGGCCGCGCCGGACGGCGCGCGGTTCCACCAGCCGCCGCCCAGCGCCTGGAACAACGCGGCCGTGTCGGCATAGCGGGCCGCTTGCGCCTGGGCCAAGGCCACATGCGATTGCTGGTAGCTGCGCTGCGCATCGAGCAGCGACAGGTAACTGATGGCGCCCAGCTGGTACTGGCGCTTGGCCAGCGCCAGTGTCTCCGCCGCCAGCGCCTCGGCGTCGGCCTGCGCCTGCAACGCACTGGCGTCGAACTCCAGTGCCCGCAGGCTGTCGGCCACGTCCCGGAAGGCGGCCAGCACGGTGGCGCGGTATTGGGCGGCGGCCGCGTCGTAGGCCGCTTCGGCGGCGCGCCGTTTCGCGGTCAGCGCGCCGCCATTGAACAGCGGCTGCGTCAGGCCGGCGGCCAGATTCCAGAACACGTTATTGGCCTGGAATAGCTCGTGCGGGCTGGCGCCGGCCGCGCCATAGCTGGCGCTGAGCGTGAATTGGGGATACAGGTTGGCCGTGGCCACGCCGACCTGCGCGCTGGCCTGGTGCAGCAGCGCTTCACTGGCGCGCACGTCGGGCCGCTGCCGCGCCAAAGCCGAGGGCAGCGACACAGGCAATTGCTCTGGCAGGGCCAGCGCGGCCAGTTCGAACTGGGGCAAGTCCGGCGTGCTCGGTAGCTGGCCAACCAGCACGGACAAGGCGTGGCGGCTTTGCGCCAGCGCTTTTTCCAGCGGCGGTACGGTGGCCGCCGTCTGCGCCACCTGGCTGCGCTGCGTCAACAGCACGGCGCGCGCCACGGCGCCGGCCTGCAACTGTTTGTCGATCACGTCTAGCTGCTGGCGTTGGGCGGCCAGCACTTCGCCCGTGGCCTGCAACTGCGCCCGCAACGACGCCTCGCGGATGGCCGCCGTGACCACGTTGGCCGTCAGCGCCAGTTGCGCCGCCTCCAGCTGGAAGCGCTGGTAGTCAATGGCGGCCTGCGCGCCTTCCAGTACGCGCTGCGTGCCCCCGAACACGTCGGGTGCATAGCTGACGTTGACGGAGGCGTTGTACAGGGAAAAGACGCCATTAACGGTCTTTCCCTGGTCCGCCAGGTGCTCGCGCGCCGCGCTCAGTTGCGCGTTCACGGCCGGGAAAACCCGGTTGCCCCGCTCTGCATTGTAATTTTCCTGCGCCTGCCGCAAGGCCGCTTCGGCCGCCGCCAGCGTGGGGTTGTGTTCCAGCGCACTGCGGACCAGCTGGTCCAGCGCCTGGGAGCGGAACACGGTCCACCAGAGCGCCGGAATGTCCTGTCCCATCGCGAGGTGCTGCGCCGCGCCGCCGGGCACGGGCGCGGAGACCGTATCGGATGGCTGGGCGGCGGGCGTGTAGCTGTCGTCGCGCAAACCCGATGGCGGTGCGGGGGGATGGTAATCAGGGCCGACGGCGCAGCCGGCCACCGCCAGGCCGAGCAAGGCAGCCAGGGCACAGCGGCGCCCTCCCAACGGAAACTGCTTGAAGTCGTGGTTCTTCACGCAAAGCCCCCCGCGATAACTGAATGCAGGGTCGATTATAGGGAAAAACCTGAAGAAATTGACAATATATTCTACGGTGCGGGCTGGACTATTGCCCTGCAAGCCGCGTCAAGGTAGCCGCGCGGCAAGATAATCGGCCAACTCATTCAAGGTGCGCAGGCGGCCGTAGTCGGCCTCGGGGATATCGACTTTCAAGGTGTCATGCAGGCCAATCAAGAAGTTCAGCCAGTCCATCGAATCGAGATCCACCTGGGCGCGCAGCGCTTCGTCCGGCGCCAGGTCGGCCGCGCTGACCTCGGGTGCGATGGTTTGCAGCGTCGCGATCACGGCGGCCATCAGTTGTTCGCGTTCCATGGATACCTCCGTTTTAAAGCGCGGCCGGGTTTTGCAGCAGGTCGCGGATCGCGGCCAGGAACAGTGCGCCCCGGTGACCATCGGTGACGCGGTGGTCGGCTGCCAGGCTGGCCGTTACCGCCGGCATCACGCACAGGCCACCGTCGCGCACCCACGGCCGGTCCGTGAGCCGGCCAAAGCCGACCAGCGCCACCTGCGGCGGGTAAATCACGCCCGACACCATCTCCACGCCCTGTTCGCCCAGATTGGTGACGGTGATGGTGGCATCGCCCATTTCGGAACTGCGCAGCGATCCGGCCCGGGCGCGGCGCACCAGGTCGGACAGTTCGCGCATCAACTGATCGAGCGGTTTGTTCGCCGCGTCGAGCAGGGCCGGCGCGACCAGGCCCCCCTGGCGCAGCGCGATGGCGACGCCCACATGGGCCGCCGCGACGGGCTGGAATGCGCCGTCCCGGTAGTAGCCATTCATGTCCGGGAAGCTGTGCAGCGCCAGCGCGACGGCCTTCAATTGCAGCACGGCCAGCAGCAATCGCTCGGTGATTGGGCGCTCGGGATTCGTCGCGGCCAGCCAGTCCAACGCGGCGCGCATGGGCACCGGCTCGCTCAGGTAATAGTGCGGAATCTCGCGCTTGCTGCGGCTCATGGCGGCGGCAATCGCTTTGCGCATCTCGGCGTGCCGGTCAGCTGGCGGGGCCTGGACAGCCTGCGCAGCCTTAGCCGCCTGCGCTGCGGCCTCCACGTCCTGCAAGGTGATGGCGCCGTCCGCGCCCGTGCCGGTAAGCGTATCGACATTGATGCCGCATTCGCCTGCCTTCTTGCGGGCGGCGGGCGATATGCGGCGGCGCGCCCGTTCGGCCCCAGATGCAGTAGCAGGCGCAATGACAGTTGTGGCGACAGCGGAGGCCGCACCGGCAGCGCGCCCAGGACGGGCCGTGTCTGGGGTCGTGGCTGGGGATGGGGCCGGGTTTGGGGCTGAGGCGGACGGCATGGGCACTGCACCCGCTCCGCTGCGGAGCGCCATCGCGCCGGCATCCTCCCCCTCCTCCAGCACCGTGGCCAACACCGTGCCCACCGGGACCGTCTCGCCGGGCTGCACCAGCAATTCGGCCACCGTCCCATCCTGCCAGATTTCCACGTCCACGGCAGCCTTGGAGGTATCGACCACGGCCACCACCTGCCCGCGCTTGACGGTGTCGCCGGGCTGGATATGCCAGGCCAGCAGCTTGCCCTCATCCATGTCCGAGCCCAGCGACGGCAGTTTGAATTCGATCATACGGCCCCCAGCATGCGTCGCGCAGCATCGACAATGGCGTCAACTTGCGGCAAGGCCGCCTGCTCCATGTGGGCCGCATAAGGGATGGGCACCTCCGCGCTGCAAACGCGTGCAGGTGGCGCGTCGAGCTCATAGAACGCTCCTTCCACCACGCGCGCCATGATCTCGCCCGCCAGGCTGCCGCTCTTCCAGCCCTCGTCCACCACCAGCACCCGGTGCGTCTTGCGCACGGATGCCATGATCGTGTCCGTATCGAGCGGGCGCAGCACGCGCAAGTCCAGTACTTCCGCGTCCACGCCCTGCGCGGCCAGTTGCTGCGCCGCCTGCATGGCCTTGGGCAGACAGCCGCCATACGCGATCAGCGTCAATTGCGTGCCGGGACGGCGCACGGCGGCATGACGCAGATCGCACGCAGGCGGCCACGCGACGCCGCCCACTTCCTCCTCCATGTTGTACAACTGCGCGTGCTCGAAGATGACAACAGGGTCGGGATCGGCCAGCGCCGGCGCCAGCATGGCGCGCGCGTCGGCCACCGTGGCCGGGGCCAGCACAGTCAGGCCGGGCACGTGCGCGTACCAGCATTCCAGGCTGTGCGAGTGCTGTGCCGCGAGCTGACGGCCCGCCCCCGTGGCCATGCGGATCACCAGCGGCACATGGAACTGGCCACCGGACATGTGACGCATGGCGGCGGCCGTGTTGACGATCTGGTCCAGCGCCAGCAGGCTGAAATTGACGGTCATGATCTCGACGATGGGCAGCATACCGCCCAGGGCAGCACCGATGCCCGCGCCCACGAAACCGAGTTCGGACAGCGGCGTATCGCGGACCCGTTCCGGCCCGAACTGATCGAGCAATCCCTTGGACACGGCATACGAGCCACCGTAGCGGCCCACGTCCTCGCCCATCAGGAACACGCGCGGATCGGCCAACATGGCTTCCCGGATCGCCTCGCGCATGGCTTCGCGGTAGCTGATCTTCACGGCTGGCCCTCCGGTGCGGATACGCCGTCGAGCAGCGTGTCCACGCTTTCCCACGGCGCCGCTTCAGCGTATGCAACGGCGGCCCGCACTTCACTTTCAGCCTTCGCGTCCAGCGCCAGGAAGTCCGCTTCCGTCAACACGCCCTGCTCCTTGAGGCGGGAGGAATAGCTGTGGATCGGGCCGCGCTGCTTCCATTGCTCCACCTCGGCCTTGTCGCGGTACAGTTCCGGGTCGAACATGGAGTGGGCACGAAAGCGGTAGGTGCGGCATTCGAGGAAGAACGGGCCATGCCCTTCGCGCACATGATGCGCGGCCGCGCGGGCGGCGGCCAGCACGGCTTCCACGTCCATGCCGTCCACACTGGCCGTCGGCACTGCGTAACTGGCTGCCTTGGCGCACAGGTCCACCTGCGATTCGGAGCGTTCCAGCGCCGTGCCCATCGCGTACAGGTTGTTCTCGCAGATGAACAGCACGGGCAGCTTCCACAACGCGGCCAGATTGAGCGACTCGTGGAACGCGCCTTCGGCCATCGCGCCTTCACCGAAGAAGCAGGCGTTGACGCGCTTCTCCTTGCGCATATGATCCGCCAGCCCCAGTCCGGCCGCCAGCGCCAGCCCGCCGCCGACGATGGCATTGCCGCCATAGAATCCATGCGCCTGGTCGAACAGGTGCATGGAACCGCCCCGGCCACGCGAACAACCGGCCGCCTTGCCGAACATCTCGGCCATGATGGCATCCATCGCCACCCCGCGCACCAGCGCGTGTGCGTGCTCGCGGTAGGTGGCCACCACCCGGTCTTCGGCGGCCAGGGCGTGCAGTACGCCCACGGCCACCGCTTCCTCGCCCACGTACAGGTGCAGGAAACCGCGTATCTTCCCCTCGCCGTACAACTGGGCCGACGTTTCCTCCATACGGCGGATGCGCAGCATGTCGGCCAGCAGCGCAAGCCGCTGCTTGGTGGCGGGTTTGGCACTCATGCGCCGGCCTCCAGGGTGGACGTGTCGCCCTCGGGCAGGCCGAGTTCGCGCGCCTTGAGCAGCCGGCGCAGGATCTTGCCGCTGCGGGTGCGCGGCAGCGAGGGGAGGAAATCGATCTCCTTGGGCGCCACGGCCGCCCCCAGCCGCTTGCGCGCGTGGCCCAGCAGTTCCATGCGCAGCGCCGGCGTACCTTCGTAGCCGGGTTTGAGCGAGACGAAAGCCTTGATCATTTCGCCCACCGTGGGATCGGGCTTGCCGATCACGCCCGCCTCGGCCACGGCCGGATGTTCGAGCAGCGCGCTCTCCACCTCGAACGGCCCGATCAGGTGGCCGGACGACTTGATCACGTCGTCCGAGCGGCCCACGAACCAGTAATAGCCGTCCGCGTCGCACCGGGCCAGGTCGCCCGTCAGGTACAAGTCCCCGTCGAAGCACTTGCGGTAGCGGGCATCCTCATTCAGGTAGCCGCGCCACATGGACGGCCAGCCGCGCTTGAGGGCCAGTTCGCCCACCGTGTCCGGCTCGGTGGCCACGTGCACGGCGCCGTCCGCATCGCGCGTGACGATGCAGGCGTCCACACCCGGCAGCGGGCGGCCCATGGAGCCGGGCTTAATGTCGAAGCCGGGCGTGTTGGCGATCATGATGCCGCCCGTCTCGGTCTGCCACCAATTGTCGTGGATCGGATGGCCCAGCACTTCCTCGCCCCACCACACGGCTTCCGGATTGAGGGGCTCGCCCACGCTGGCCACCATGCGCAGCGCCGGATAGGTGGATACCCGCGCCGGCGCCGGGCCGGCCCGCATCAGCATGCGGATCGCGGTGGGCGCCGTGTACCAGACCGTCACCGCCTGCTCGCGCAGGATGCGATACCAGCGCTCGGCGTCAAATTCGGCTTCGTCGATGATGGACGTCACGCCATGCAGCAGCGGCGCGACGATGCCATACGAGGTGCCGGTCACCCAGCCCGGATCGGCCGTGCACCAGTAGATATCGTCCGGATGCAGGTCGAGCGCGTATTTGCCGGTGGTCCAGTGGGTGAGCGCGGCGCCATGTACATGCAGCGCGCCCTTGGGTGTGCCGGTGGTGCCACTGGTGAAATGCAGCAGCGCGTAGTCGTCGGCGCTCGTGGGCGCGATGTCGAACAGCCCTGAAGCGCCGTCCATCGCCTCGTCCCAGTCCAGCGTACCCGGTATCTCCTGGCGCGCCTCGCCGGGGGCGCGCACCAGCAGCACGTGCCGCAGGCCAGGCAGCCTATCCCGCAGCGCTTCCACCTTGCGCCGGTACAGGGTGGGCGTGGTGACCAGCACGCGCGCGTCGCCCAGCGACATGCGGGTGGCGATCGGTTCAGGGCCGAAAGCCGAAAACAGGGGGCACACCACCGTCCCGCGCTTCATGCTGCCCAGGACCGCGATGTACAGCGCCGGCACGCGTCCGGCCAGCACGAACAGTCGCTCGCCGCGACCCACGCCCAGCCCGGCAAGCACGTTGGCGAAGCGGTTGGTCTGGTGTGAGAGCTGGGCGTAAGTGAGGTCGCTCTGCCCCTGCTCGCCGATAAAGCGGAACGCCACCCGCTCGCCCTGCTCGCCACGGGCATGGCGCTCCACGGCCTCATGGGCGATATTGAGGCCGCCGCAGGGCAGGAAATCGAGCGCGGCGCGCACGCCGTCCCAGGAAAAACCGGCCCGTTCGGCCTCGTAGTCGGTCCAGTTCGGGGCTGGCCGCAGGGCCGCCGCACGGTGCTTGATGATGCCAGGTCTCTCCACAGCAGCCCCCCAATCGGGTTCGTTCCATCAGCGCTACCGTTCCAATGTAGGGTTCTTCATTTCCCCTGTCACCGGCCGGTTTTGATCTACATCAATTGGCGGCCGAATTGCGGCACTGCCGGCCAACAGCATTCAGGCGCGAAATCGGTACAAAATTCGCCCCGGTTGACACGAATCAGCGTGCTTTCCTGACGTGGCGCAAAATTCGGACTACATTGGTCATATAAGCCGACAGCACATGGGCGAACAGGGGGAGGCGGACATGAGCAAGGTAAGCAGATTCAAGGACCGCGTGCACGCGGGTAAGTTACTGGCCCACGCGCTCGACGCTTACGCCGGGCGGGCCGACGTGGTGGTACTGGCCCTGCCGCGCGGCGGCGTGCCGGTGGGCTATGCCGTCGCCCGCGAACTGGATGTCGACCTGGACGTGCTGGTGGTGCGCAAGCTGGGCGCGCCGGGCCAGGAGGAACTGGCCATCGGCGCCGTCGCCAGCGGCGGCATCCGGGTGATCCACCACGACATGGTGGCGGAACTGGGCGTTTCGCCCGACTACGTGGAAGCACTGGCGGCCCGCAAAATGGCCGAAGTGGCGCAGCGCGACGAATTGTTCCACGGCGGCCGTCCGCCCGTGGCGCTGGAAGGACGGGTCGCCATCCTGGTCGATGACGGCATCGCCACCGGCGCCACGATGGAAGCGGCCGTGAAGGCGCTCTACCACGCCGGCCTGGCAAGGGTGGTGGTGGCCGTGCCGGTGGCGTCGGCGGAGGCGGTGCACACGCTGCGCCCGCAGGTGGACCAGCTGGTGTGCCTCACCGTGCCCGAGCCATTTTTCGCCATCGGCATCTGGTACGACGATTTCGAACAGACCAGTGATGCGGAAGTGATAGCCCTGCTGCAGCGGGCCGACGCCGCCCGCCGCGCCGATGCGCGCCTAAGCCAGGGAGACGGCCATGCCCACCCCACGCCATGAACTGGTACGTATCCCGGCCGGTTCCGGTCCCGCTGCGGTCCACATGGAAGGCATGCTGGAACTCCCCGCCGAGCCATTCGCGGTGGTGCTGTTCGCCCATGGCAGCGGCAGCAGCCGTTTCAGCCCCCGCAACGGTTACGTGGCCACCGAGTTGCGGCGGGCCGGCATGGCCAGCCTGCTGATCGACTTGCTCACTCCCGAGGAAGACCAGGACACCAACGCCCGCTTCGACATCGCCCTGCTGACGGACCGGCTGGCCACGGCCGCCGCCTGGCTGCGCCGCCATCCGTCCACCGCGCCGCTGCCGCTTGGCCTGTTTGGCGCCAGCACCGGCGCGGCCGCGGCGCTGCGGGTGGCCGCTGGCGCCCGCAACGGCGCCGTGGGCGCAGTCGTCTCGCGCGGTGGACGGCCGGACATGGCTGGCACGGACGCCTTGCAGCGCGTGGCCTCGCCCACCCTGCTCATCGTCGGCGGCGCCGACGACGTGGTGCTGGACCTGAACCGCGCCGCCTACGCCCAGCTCCATTGCGAGAAATCGCTGTCCATCGTGCCGCACGCCACCCACCTGTTCGAAGAGCCGGGCACGCTGGAAGAAGTGGCGCGGTTGGCCACGGCGTGGTTCGCCGGCCATCTGGGACCGGCCACCTGCAATTGAGACGACCGGGCTGCGCCCATCCTCCCCTATCGCCCGGCCGTGTGGCCCCCACGCGCGCGGGCGGGCGACCGCTTGAAATTATCAAAAACGCAAAATTCGCATAAACGATTGACACCCGCGCGCCACTCGCGCTAAGGTCTGCGGCGCTTTGATTCTTTCTCCCCAACAATCAAAAGGCCCCCATGACCCCTGCCCTGTTCACCCGCCGCGACATGCTGCGCGCCGCCCTGTCGGCCGCCGCTGTTTCCTCCCTGCCCACGCTGGCGCACGCCCAGGCGCCAGCCGATGCCCGCCTGAACGCCCTGCTGTCCGACTTCGCCGACGAGATCCTGCGCCTGTCGCCCACCTCAGCCACCTCGCTGGGCCTGGACACGGGCGCGCGCGCCGCGCTGCGCTCGCAACTGGAAGACGCCTCGCCGGCCGGCGACGCCCGCTGGGCCGAGCAGGTCAAATCCATGCTGACCCGGCTGGCCACTATTCCCCGCGACCAGCTGGGCGACGACGCGCAAATCCGCTTCGACTGCGTACGCTACGCGGCCAGCGAAGGCGTGGCCGGCCTGCGCTTCCCATTCGGCGGTGCGGCCAGCGGCTTTTACGGCGGCACCGCGCCCTTCCCCGTCACCCAGCAGGATGGCGCGCTGACCCACCTGCCTGAATTCCTCGATTCCCAGCACCGCATCACCAACGCGGACGACGCCGAAGCCTACCTGGCCCGCGTGTCCGGCATGGCCCGCGTGCTGGACCAGGAAACGGACCGCATCAAGGCCCAGGCCGCGCAAGGCGTGATGCCGCCCAATTTCATCGCCCACACGGCGCTTGGGCAGTTGCGCGCCTACCGCAAGACGGCCATCGCGCGCCAGAAACTGGTCACCTCGATCGCCACCCGCACCAAGGCGCTGGGACTGGCCGGCGACTGGCAGGCACGCGCCGCCAGACTGGTCGAAACCCAGGTCTATCCGGCATTGGATCGCCAGTTCGCCGCCTATGCCAAGGCCACGGCCCGCGCCACCGACGTGGCGGGCGTGCACCGCCTGCCGGACGGCGAGGCCTACTACGCCTGGGCCCTCGAACTGGGCACCACGACCACCAGCACCCCGGCCGAGATCCACGCCATCGGCCTGGAACAGACCCGCATGCTGCAAGCCCGCATTGACACCATCCTCAAGGCCCAGGGCATCACGCAGGGCACGGTGGGTCAGCGCATCCAGGCGCTGGCCAAAGACCCGTCGCGCTTCTACGCCGACGATGCGGCCGGACGCGAGCAGTTGATCGCCTTCTGCAACGAAAAAGTGAACGCGGCCCGCGCCCTGATGCCGAAGATCTCGCACCTGGACTTGAAGGTGCCGCTGGTGATCAAGCGGGTGCCGCAGGACATCGAAGCCGGCGCGCCGCTGGGCTACATGAACTTCGCCGCGCTGGACGGCTCGCGCCCGGCCATCTACTACATCAACCTCAAGTCCACCCATTTGTGGCCCAAGTCCGAGCTGACCACGCTGACGGCGCACGAAGGCATCCCCGGCCACGCATGGCAAGGCGCCTACCTGGCCGAGCACCACGCCGAACTGCCGATGATCGCCTCGCTGATGGGCTTTAACGCCTTCGTCGAAGGCTGGGCCCTGTACGCCGAACAGTTGATGGATGAATTCGGCCTGTACGCCAACGACCCGTTTGGCCAGATCGGCTACCTGCAAGGCCAGATGTTCCGCGCCTGCCGGCTGGTGGTGGACACGGGCCTGCACGCCAAGCGCTGGACGCGCCAGCAAGCGATCCGCTTCCTGGTCGAGAACTCGGGCCGCGGCGAGGCCGCCATGACCAGCGAGGTGGACCGCTACACCGTGTCGCCGGGCCAGGCCTGCGGTTACAAGATGGGCCACAACGAGATCCTGCGCCAGCGCGAGCGCGCGCGCGAGGCGCTAGGCGAGCGTTTCGACCTGCCCGGCTTCAACGACGCCATCGTCAGCAGCGCCGGCGTGCCGCTGACCGTACTGCCGACCGTGATCGACCGCTACATCGCCCGCAGCAAGAGCTGAGCCTGTTGTTCATGCTTTACGGTTCAGTCTGTAAAGGGGCATACTCTCGTCTGTAAGCCAAGATTTGATGACATAAGGACGTGAGTTTGATGGAAATACGCTGGAAACGGTGGGTAGCGGGTAGCGCTGGCGTGATGGCCGTGTATGCGGGCGCAGGGTTTTGGTTGTTGCCACAGGTCATCAAAAGCCAGGTGCCCAAGATCGGACAGACTGTGCTGGAGCGGCAGATGTCCGTGGGCGACGTGCGCTTCAATCCCTACACGCTGCGGCTGGAAGTGCAGGACTTCCGGCTGGCCGAGGCCAACGGCGCGCCGCTGTTCTCGGCCGGCCAGTTGACGGTGGATCTGGAATGGCGCTCGCTGTTCCGCCGCGCGTGGACGCTGGCCGAAGTGCGCCTGACGGCGCCGCAAGCGCTGCTGGCCATCGGGCCCGATGGCACCTTCAACATCGCGCAGTTGATGGATACGCTGAACCGCCGCCCGCACGAGGAAAGCAGCGGCATGCCGCGCCTGTCCATCACCAGCTTCGTGCTGGAACAGGGCAAGCTGGTTTTGCGCGACCAGCACGCCGGCTATGCCGATCAATACACGCCCATCGATTTCAAGCTGGCCAACCTGAGCACCCTGCCCGATGAAAACGGCAGCTACACCTTCAGCGCCGACGCCACGGGCGGCGGCACGCTGCGCTGGCGCGGCGACGCCAGCCTCAACCCCATCGCCGGCAAGGGCGAACTGGTGCTCGACAAGGTGGCCCTGCCCGGCGTGGCGGCCTACCTCAAGCCCTACACGCGCGCCAGCGTGACGGCGGGCCTGCTGTCGGCCAAGCTGCCCTACCATTTCAGCTACAAGGACGGCAAGTTCGACGCCGGCCTCGATGGCGCGGCGCTGGGCCTGCACGACCTGGCCGTGGCCCAGGGCGCACCGGCCGCCACCTTCGCGGCCTTGAAGACATTTGAACTGACGGGCGTGCAGGCTGACCTGGCCAGCCGCACCGCGACTGTGGAACGCCTGAACGCCGCCGACGGCAAATTCTCGCTGCGCCGTAACGCCAACGGCGAACTGGATCTGGCCCAACTGGGCGCACCCGAGGCACCGAAAGGGGCCGCACCAGCCGCCGCGACAGCAGCAGCGGGACAAGTGGCACCGGCGGCACCAGCGGCACCCGGAGCGACGAAAGCTGCGGCACCAGCAGCGCCAGCAGCAGCTACCGTGGCGGCAGCACCCGCGTCAAACAAGACGGCAAGCGTCCCGCCGGCATCGGCAACCGCCAATCGCGCGCCGGCCCCGGCCAAGCCTAGCGCCCCACCGCCGCCTTGGAAGCTGCAACTCAAACAGCTCGACTTCGACCGCCTCGCCTTCGACGCCGTCGACGAAACGGCCAACCCCGCGCTCAAGGTCAGCATGGACAAGGCGCAACTGCACCTGCGGCTGCAAGCGGAGCAAGCCCCGGCCGGCGTTAAGCTCAATCTCGACGGCGCGACCTTCTCGCTGGCCGACCTGACACTGGCCAGCGGCACGCAAACGCCGTTCAAGCTCGGTGAACTCGGCTTCACCGATGGCAGCATCGACCTCGCAGGCCATCGCGCCACGTTCGGCCGCCTGTATGCGGACGGTGGCCAGTTGCAGCTTGCGTTCGACGCCAAGGGCCAACTGGCCTTGCTGGGCCACCTGCCCGGCAGCGGCAAGGCCGCGTCCACGGCCAGCGCCAAGGCCCCGGCTGCTGCAAAACCAGCGCCAACACCAGCCGCCGCGCCCGAGCCAGCGGCCTCGCCCTGGCAAGTGAACGCCAAGAGCGTGGAATTCAACAAGTTCACGGCCGCGTATGCGGACCAAAGCACGGGCATCAAAGCCAACGTGCAGGACTTCAACCTCAAGCTCGATGACGTCAGCAATGACCTCAAGCAGGCCGTCAAGTTCCAGGCCGGCCTGGCCGTGCGCGAGGGTGGCAAGCTGACGGCGCAAGGTTCCGTCGTCCCGGCCACCGGTGCCGTCGATACGGCCGTCGAAGTCAAACAACTGGCGCTGGCGCCCGTGCAGCCGCTGCTGGCCAAGTTCGTGAAGCTGAAACTGGCCGGCGGCACCGTTTCCGCGCGCGGCCAATTGAACACCAAACCAGGCCCCGCCAGCCGCACCAGCGTGCGTTACGTGGGCGCGTTCGACGTGTCCGGCCTGGTGCTGAACGAGGACGATGGCGACCGCTTTGCCAGCTGGAAGACGGTGCGCACCGATAAACTGACCCTGAGCCTGGCGCCGGACCTGCTCGATATTCCTGAGCTGCGCATCGTCGAACCGAACGCCAAACTGATCATCGAGAACGACCGCAGCTTCAACGCGGCCCGCTTGCTGGTCGAACCGGCCAAAGGAACGAGCGCCGGTACGCCAGCCGCCGCCAGCGCATCTGCCAAGCCAGGCGCAACGGCTGCTACCGCTGCTACCACGTCTGCCAAGCCAGTTGTCGCTGCCGCGAACAAACCCGCGGCGCAGGCCAGCCAACCGTTCCCCGTCCACGTCCAGCGCGTGCGGCTGCAGAACGCCAAGCTCGATTTCACGGACTTGAGCCTGCGCCCCCAGTTCAGCGCCAAGATTTATGAACTGGGTGGCGTGATCACGGGCCTGTCCTCGAAACGCGATGCGCGCAGCCAGGTGGAACTCGACGGCCGCGTGGACGAATTCGGGATGGCCCGCGTGCGCGGCCAGCTTAATCCCTTCGCCGCCAGCGAGAACACGGATCTGAACGTCGTGTTCAAGAACGTGGACATGGTCTCGGCCTCGCCGTACACGATGAAATTCGCCGGCTACAAGATCGCCCAGGGCAAGATCTCGCTGGACCTCGAATACAAGGTGCGCCAGAACCAGCTCGAAGGGAACAACCACATCGTGCTCGACCAGCTCACGCTGGGCGAACGCATCGACAGCCCGGACGCGCTCAAGCTCCCGCTCGAACTGGCGCTGGCCATCCTCAAGGACAGCGACGGACGCATCGACCTGGGCCTGCCGGTGGCCGGCGACATGAACGATCCCCAGTTCAGCTACGGCGCCGTGGTGTGGAAAGCCGTGGGCAACGTGCTGACCAAGATCGTGACGGCACCGTTCCGCGCGCTGGGCAACCTGTTCGGCATCAGCGGCGACAAGCTGGAAGCGATCAGCTTCGATCCCGGCAGCGACGCCCTGCTGCCGCCGGAGCGCGCCAAGCTGGCGCAAGTGGCGCAGATCCTGGCCAAGCGCGGCCAGTTGACCCTGTCCGTGCCGGGCCAGTACAGCGAACAGGCCGACGGCGCCGCCCTGCGCGCGCGCGCCGTGCGGCGCGAGATCGCCAAACGGGCCGGCATCAAGCTCGAAGCGGGCGAGGAACCAGGACCGCTGGACCTCGGCAGCAGCCCGGTGCGCAGCGCGCTGCGCAGCCTGTACGGCGAGCGCTTCGGCTCGGCGGAACTGGACAAGGAGAAGAAGGCGGCCGAAGCGGCAGCAGCGGCGCCGGTGGCAGCTAGTGTTGCTAATGCAGCCAATGCCGCCAAGGCGGGCGATGCGGCCAGTGCGGCCAACGCAGCCAACGCCCCCGCGCCAGCCGCCGCCCAGAAGAAACTTGCCGTGTGGCAGAAGCTTGGCAAGCTGATCCAGGGCGAGCCGCAGGTGGCCGACGCCAGCGCCTTCTATCGGACGCTGCAAACGAAGCTGGAACAGCGCCAGCCCCTGCCGGCCGACGCCCTCACCCGCCTGGGCACACAGCGCGCCGGCGCCATCGTGGCCGCGCTGACGGAAGGCGGCGTCAACCCTGCCAGCACCCGCGCCACGGCGCCGGAAGCGGTGGCGGCCGACGTGGGCCAGCCCGTCAACCTCAAACTGGGATTATCGGCCAAATAATCGCCCCCCTCCCGCCCCGCGAATTGCTGGTTGACTTTGTAGCCACAAACCATTACATTCGCGGGGTTTTCATTTTATGGAGCCCCGTCATGGGCACCTGTTCAGGTGATTGTAGTGGTCAGCTTCGCGCTGACACCGCCAGAGCAAGATAACGCAGGATAATCTCCCGCCGTCATCTCGCCTCTCGCGGATGACGGTATCTCCAGGCCGACTTCGGTCCGCCTTCCGATGTACCATTCCCCTAGCCACCGGCCGCGCCGGTGTTTGCCGTGTGCGCGTGCGCATGCCATGCGGGGAATGCGCCAGTCACACTACGCCACAAGTTTTATCGTCGTGCCGTCCGCACCGGACGGCGCCAGGTCACGACCGGATGCGCCGCGCGCGCTCCCTTGTAGCGAGAATTTGCATGAAGAATCAACGTATCGACAGCACCAGCGCCACCGGTGCGCCGCCAGCCCCACGGTCCAGGAACCGGCTGCAAAGCTGGTTGAAGAAACTCGGCCCCGGCCTGATCACGGGCGCGGCCGACGACGACCCGAGCGGCATCGCCACCTATTCGCAGGCCGGCGCCCAGTTCGGCCCCAACCTGCTGT
Organism: Rugamonas brunnea; assembly: GCF_014042345.1. Taxonomy (GTDB): domain Bacteria; phylum Pseudomonadota; class Gammaproteobacteria; order Burkholderiales; family Burkholderiaceae_D; genus Rugamonas; species Rugamonas brunnea. Next base: position 201,019 of record NZ_JACEZT010000006.1, on the reverse strand, counting down.
GGACCATGTTCTTCACCTACCCGCTGATGGTGGGCATCCAGGTGGTGAGCGCCCGCATCGGCCGCGTCACCGGCATGGGCCTGGCCGGCAATATCCGCGCCCACTTCCCGCGCTGGCTGCTGTATGTGATCGTCAGCCTGCTGTTGGTGGCCAACACCATCAACATCGCGGCCGACGTGTCGGCCATGGGCGAGGCGCTCGGTTTGCTGATGGGCGGTTCGTCGCGCCTGTACGCGGCCTGCTTCGGCGTGGTGTCGCTGGTGCTGCAGATCATCGTGCCGTATTCGCGCTACGTGCGCGTGCTCAAGTGGCTCACGCTGGCCCTGCTGGCCTACGTGGGCGTGGTGTTCGCTGTCCACATCTCCTGGGGTGAGGTGGCGCTGTCGCTGGTGGCGCCCAAAATGGAATGGAACGCGGCCGCCATCACCACCATCGTGGCCGTCTTCGGCACCACCATCAGCCCCTACCTGTTCTTCTGGCAGGCGTCGCAGGAAGTGGAGGAACTGGAGGCCGATCCCAAGCGCCGGCCCTTGCTGGAAGCGCCTGAACAGGCACGCCCCAGCTTCCGTCGCATCAAGATCGACACCTACCTGGGCATGGGCTTTTCCAACCTGGTGGCGTTCTTCATCATCCTGACCACGGCCGTCACGTTGCATGTGCAAGGCATCACGACCATCCAGACCTCGGCCGAGGCGGCCAGCGCGCTGCGCCCCATCGCCGGCGAATTCGCCTTCCTGCTGTTCGCGGCCGGCATCATCGGCACCGGCTTGCTGGCCGTGCCCGTGCTGGCCGGCTCGGCCGCCTACGCCATCGCCGGCGCGTTCGAATGGAAGAAAGGACTGGAGCACAAGCTGTTCGACGCCAAGGGCTTCTACGGCATCATCGCCGTCTCCACGCTGGTGGGCGTGGCGCTGGGCTTCACGCCGATCGACCCGATCAAGGCCTTGTACTGGAGCGCCGTCATCAACGGCGTGATCTCGGTGCCCATCATGGCCGTGATGATGATCATGGGTTCCAACAGCAAGGTGATGGGGCGCTTCGTCGTCACCCGCAAACTCAAGTGGCTGGGCTGGCTGGCCACGGCCGCCATGACCGTGGCCGTGGTGGCCATGTTCCTCACGCTCGACCTGTCCTGAAAAAAGGAAGCAACTGAATGAAGAAGCACCATCTGCGCCGCCTGGCGGCTGCCCCCTTCTGCCTGTTGGCGCTGTCCCACGCCCACGCCCAGACCACCACTGCCGACGACAACCCAGCGCCGGAAAGCTGGGCCATCCACGGCCAGCTCACCAACGTCACCCAGGGCCACAAGCGCTTCGCCTCGCCCTACCAGGGCCAGAACAGCCTGGACGCGGCCGGCCGCACCGAGGAAACCACCGACATCACGCTGTACGCTGGCGTGCGCCTGCCCAGCGGCACGGAACTGTGGCTCAATCCCGAGATCGACCAGGGATTCGGCCTCAGTAACACGGTTGGCATGGCCGGCTTCCCCAGCGGCGAAGCGTACAAGGTCGGCGCGGACACGCCCTACCTGCGCCTGCCGCGCGCGTTCTTGCGCCACACGTTCGCGCTCGGCGGTGCGCAGGAAGCCGTGGAAGCGGGACCGAACCAGCTGGGCGGCGCCCGCACGCAGGACAACGTGGTGCTGACGGCCGGTAAATTCTCCGTCACCGACATTTTCGACACCAACAGCTATGCCCACGATCCACGCGGCGACTTCCTCAACTGGTCGCTGATCGACGCCGGCGCCTTCGATTACGCAGCCGACGCCTGGGGCTTCACCTACGGCGCGGCGCTGGAATGGAACCAGGGCAGCCGCACGGTGCGCGCCGGCGTGTTCCAGTTGTCGGCCCAGCCGAACGGCAAGATCATCCGCCCCACGCTCAGCCAGTTCATGCTGGTCGCGGAACTGGAGCAGCGCTACCAGTGGGATGGCCACGGCGGCAAGGTCAAGCTGCTCGGCTTCGCCAATCACGCCAGCATGGCGCGCTACGCGGATGCCGTGCACCAGGCGGCAGGCGTCGCGTCCAGTGTCCCTGGTGTGCCCAGTGTGCCCGACGTGGCCGGCGTGCGCCGCACGGCCTGGCGCACCGGGCTGGCCGTCAACCTGGAACAGGAACTGACGGCCGACGTGGGCCTGTTCGCGCGCGCCAGCGTCAACGACGGTGCCAAGGAAGCCTATGAATTCACGGAGATCAACCGTTCGCTGTCGGGCGGCGTGGCCGTCAAGGGCGCGGCCTGGGGCCGTCCGGACGACACGGTGGGCGTGGCCGCCGTCGTCAACGGCCTGTCCGGCGACGCGCGTGCCTATTTCGCGCAAGGCGGCATCGGCATCCTGATCGGCGACGGCGGCATGCAATATGGCGCGGAGCAGATCCTGGAGGCCTACTACGCGGCGCGCCTGGGTAAGCACCTGAGCCTGACGCTGGACGTGCAGGAGGCCAACCATCCGGCCTACAACCGCAGCCGCGGCCCGGTGCACCTGCTGGCCGCGCGCGTGCACGCGGAGTTCTGACGACGGGGACCGGTCTTACCTGATGCTTATTTGATGCCCTTGATGGCCGCCTTGTACTCGGCCGAGGCGGCCGCCCTGGGGATGGCATCCCACAGGGCCGCCGCCAGTTCCGGATGCGCATCGCGGAACTGGTGCGACAGGCACAGGTAATAACGCTCCTGTGAAAACACCACGGGCAGCGCTTCGATCTTGCCGGCGAACGGGGCACGCTCAATCAAGGGCTGACCATCGCGTTCGAAACCGATCGCCAGGTCGTCACGCCGCGCCAGCAGCTTGGCGAAGTTGGTTGCCAGGTCGGCTGCGCCGTCATCCGTCTCTGCCCCCAGCGCCCGCAACCGATCGCGCATGACGAGTGCGCCATGCGAGGAGAGCACCTTCCCGTTCAGGTGCAACAGCCGCTTGCCATCCCAGTCAACCAGTTCGCCGGTGCGACGGTACAACATCAGCCGCGCCTGCGCCGTCGCCTGCTGCGGATCGGGCTCCTTGTTATCAACGGAAAAAGCGCAGAAGTCAGCCACCTTGGGCGCATAGCCGGCGGCCGGATAACCCTGCGCCAGATTACGCCGTATCTCCTCTGCGCAGCGGGCCACGGGAGCGTGGTGGTACTCCACCTGAACCCCCACCCTGGCCGCCGCCATGCGCACCAGGATCTGCGCCGTGCCCTCGCGTTCCAGCAGCACGTAGGGCGGGTGTGGTCGCGCGTCTACGCACAGCCGCAACGGCGCCGGTGCGTCCTGCGCCCAACCGCTAGCGGCCAGCGCCCACGCCGCGATCCATCCCCAGTTTGCAATTCGAACCATGCACGCCCCTACGAAGTTCGCTCAACCGTAAGCACGATTATAGCGTGGCGCTATTTGATGCCTCTGATGGCGGCACGGTACTCGGCCGAGCCGGCCGTGCGGGCAATGGCGTTCCACAGGGCCGTCGCCTGCGCCGGGTTGGCGTCGCGGAACTGGTGCGACAGACACAGGTAGTGGTACTCGTTCGCAAAAGCCACCGGCAGCGCTTCAATCTTGCCGGCAAAGGGCGCGCGCGCCAGCAACTGCTGGCCGTCGTTCTCGTAACCGAGTGCCACGTCGCCCCGGCGGGCCAGCAGTTTCGCGAAATTGGTTTCCAGGTCGGCGGCGCCATCGTCGGTCTCCAGGCCCAAGGCCTGCAGGCGCTCGCGCATCAATACGGCGCCGCGCGAAGACAACACCTTGCCACTCACATTCGACAGGCGCTTGCCGTCCCAGTCTGCCGGGTCGCCCGCACGACGGTAGAGCATCAGGCGCAGCAGCCCCGTGGCCCGCTTCGGGTCGGGATCGTCGCCCTCCATGGGAAAAGTGCAGAACGCTTTCGCCCTGGGTGAGAAGCCGGTGGCCGGATACCCCTGCGCGAGATTGAGCCGGATCTCCTCGGCGCAGCGCGCGGCAGGCGCATGGTAATACTCGACCTGCATGCCGGCCCTGGCAGCCGCCATGCGCACCAGGATCTGGGCCGTGCCTTCACGGTCCAGCAGGACATAGGGTGGATGGGGACGCGCGTCCACGCATAGCCGCAGCGCAGTTTCCGCGCCCTGCGCCCAACCACTGGACGCGAGCGCCGCTGCCAACCATGCCGATGCGTTTCGACCCATGCATTCCCCGAAATAGGATAGACCCCTGTGCGCCAGATTATAGCGCCGCCCCGCCAGGGTCAACATTCATGCAGATTAGCAATTCGGCCCGCACGCCGGCTTCCTGCACGCGCCGCGAAATAGGACGATAATAAAAGGCCATTCTTACTACCCGCACAACCGCACATGACTGCTCTCGCCGCTTTCCCGATCACGGCCAAATGGCCCGCCACCCATCCCGAGCGCTTGCAACTATATTCGCTCACCACGCCCAACGGCGTGAAAGTCTCTATCGCGCTGGAGGAAACGGGCTTGCCTTACGAAGCCCACCTGGTCGATTTCGACAGCAACGACCAGATGTCGCCCGCCTTCCTGTCGCTTAATCCGAACAACAAGATCCCGGCCATCATCGATCCCAACGGCCCGGACGGCAAGCCGCTGGCCCTGTTCGAATCGGGCGCCATCCTGCTCTACCTGGCCGAGAAGACGGGCCAACTGCTGCCCAAGGACGCGGCCGGCCGCTACGAAACCATCCAGTGGCTGATGTTCCAGATGGGCGGCGTCGGCCCCATGTTCGGCCAGGTCGGTTTCTTCCACAAGTTCGCCGGCCGCGAGTACGAGGACAAGCGCCCGCGCGACCGCTACGTGGCCGAGGCGGCGCGCCTGCTGGGCGTGCTCGAACAGCGGCTGGCCGGGCGCGACTGGATCATGGGATCGCAGTACACGATCGCCGACATCGCCATCTTCCCGTGGGTGCGCAACCTGATCGGCTTCTACGAGGCCGGGGAACTGGTGCACATCGAACGCTTCCCCAACGTGCAACGCGCGCTGGCCGCCTTCCTCGCGCGTCCCGCCGTGGTGCGCGGACTGGCCATCCCGGCCCGCGGCGCATAACGGGGCGCTAATGGGGCGGGTGCGGTAACGGGGCATCTGCGCGGGCGAGTGTTGTTGGCAAACTACAAGACGCGATACGCCCGCGTTCGCTCCGCTGCGCCGTTCCGCCCCGCTCACCTGTCTCCTGCTTAGTTCTTGCTTTGCTAGCAATGGCCGGCTGTGCGAGAATCGTCGGGTTTTGCGGCCCGGCCGGCAACCCGCCCGCCTCCGGCCACGGAACGACACCAGGAGATAAGATGTCAGGTGAGCATAACGAACTCAAACGCGGATTGAAAAGCCGCCACATCCAGCTGATCGCGCTGGGCGGGGCGATCGGCACCGGGCTGTTCCTGGGCATCGCACAAACCATCCAGATGGCCGGCCCGTCCGTGCTGCTCGGTTACGGCGTGGCCGGCTTCATCGCCTTCCTCATCATGCGCCAGCTGGGCGAGATGGTGGTGGACGAGCCGGTGGCCGGTTCCTTCAGCTATTTCGCCAACAAATACTGTGGCCACCAGGCCGGCTTCATGTCGGGCTGGAATTACTGGGTGCTGTATGTGCTCGTCAGCATGGCCGAACTGTCGGCCGTGGGGATTTATGTGCAGTACTGGTGGCCGGGCATCCCGACATGGATGTCGGCACTGGCCTTCTTCCTGATCATCAATTCGATCAGCCTGAGCAACGTGAAGGCCTTCGGCGAGATGGAATTCTGGTTCGCCATCATCAAGGTGGCGGCCATCGTCGGCATGATAGGCTACGGCGGCTGGCTGCTGCTGTCTGGCGGCGCGGGCCCCGAGGCCAGCGTGGCCAACCTGTGGCAGCATGGCGGCTTCTTCCCCAACGGTGTGGGCGGACTGGCGATGGCCATGGCCGTCATCATGTTCTCGTTCGGCGGGCTGGAACTGGTCGGCATCACGGCGGCCGAGGCGGACAACCCGTCCGTCACCATCCCCAAGGCCACCAACCAGGCCATCTACCGCATCCTGATTTTCTACATCGGCGCGCTGGGCATCCTGCTGTCGCTGTATCCATGGCAGAAGGTGGTGAGCGGCGGCAGCCCGTTCGTGCTGATCTTCCACGCGCTGAACAGCAATCTGGTGGCCAACGCCTTGAACGCCGTGGTGCTGACGGCCGCACTGTCCGTGTACAACAGCGGCGTGTACTGCAACACGCGCATGCTGTACGGCCTGGCCCAGCAGGGCAACGCGCCGCGACTGCTGCTCAAGGTGAATGGACGCGGTGTGCCGCTGGCGGCGCTCGGCGTGTCGGCCGTGGCCACGGGGGCCTGCGTGGCGGTCAACTACTTCATGCCGGGCAAGGCGTTTGAAGTGCTGATGGGGCTTGTGGTGTCGGCGCTGATCATCAACTGGGGCATGATCAGCTGGATCCATCTGCGCTTCCGCGCGCAGAAACGCGCCACCGATCAGACCACGGCGTTCCGCAGCCTGGGCTACCCGCTGACCAACTACCTGTGCCTGGTCTTCCTGGCCGGCATCCTGGTGGTGATGTATCTGACGCCGGACCTGCGGCTGTCGGTCTACCTGCTGCCGGTGTGGCTGGTGGCGCTGGCCATCGGCTACCGCCTGCGGGCCAAGAACGCCCCGGCGGTCGCCGCCTGAGGAAAACTCAACATACGTCGTTCCCGCGCACGCGGGAACCCATACTGACTGTCCAAATATGTGGTCTATGGATTCCCGCCTGCGCGGAAATGACGAACTGGAAGCTTTCGGGTCCCCTTAATGGTATGGTCCATTAGGGGGCACCATATTCAAGCAGTCTTCGCTTCCTGCACACCCAGTTCCTGCTTCATCAGGTCGCGGATCTTGAACTTCTGGATCTTGCCCGTGATCGTCATCGGGAACTCCTCGACGAAGCGGATGTAGCGCGGCACCTTGTGGTACGCGATCTGCCCTTCGCAGAACTTGCGCACGCCCTCCTCCGTCAGGCTCTGGCCGGGCTTGACGACGATCCACGCGCACAGCTCCTCGCCGTATTTCGTGTCCGGCACGCCCACCACCTGCACGTCCTGCACGGCCGGATGGCGGTACAGGAATTCCTCGATCTCGCGCGGATAGATGTTCTCGCCGCCCCGGATCACCATGTCCTTGATGCGGCCTACGATGTTGACGTAGCCTTCCTCGTTCATGGTGGCCAGGTCGCCCGTGTGCATCCAGCCGTCGGCGTCGATGGCTTCGCGGGTCTGGGCCTCGTCGCCCCAGTAGCCCTGCATCACGGAGTAGCCGCGCGTGCACAGTTCGCCCGGCTGGTTACGGGCCGTGACGGCGCCCGTGTCCGGGTCCACGATCTGCACTTCCAGGTGGTCGCGCACCATGCCGACCGTGGAGACGCGCATGGCCAGCGGCGTATCGGTGCCGCTCTGGCAGCTCACCGGGCTGGTTTCCGTCATGCCGTAGGCGATCGTCACCTCCGACATGTGCATGTCGCCCACCACGCGCTTCATCACCTCCACCGGGCACGGCGACCCAGCCATGATGCCGGTGCGCAGCGTGGACAGGTCGAATTCGGCAAAGCGCGGGTGATCGAGTTCCGCGATGAACATGGTGGGCACGCCATGCAGCACCGTGCAGCGCTCGTCCTGCACGGCCTGCAGCACGGCCAGCGGTTCGAAGCCGCTGCTCGGATAGACGATGCAGGCGCCATGCGTGAGGCTGGCCAGATTACCCAGCACCATGCCGAAGCAGTGGTACAGCGGTACGGGAATGCACAGGCGGTCGCGGTCCGTCAGCTTCATCGCTTCGCCCACGAAGAAGCCGTTGTTGAGGATATTGCGGTGGGTGAGCGTGGCGCCCTTGGGGAAGCCCGTGGTGCCGCTGGTGAACTGGATATTGATGGCCTGGCACGGCTGCACGCCGGCGGCCACCGCGCGCACGCGCGCGTCGTCGGCCTGGCCGTGCGCCAGCAGCGCGGAGAAGCGCAGCATGCCCGCCTCCTCGGCGCCGGCGCCCGGCTCGTCGATCCACACCACGGTGCGCAAGTCCGGCAGGCGCGCGCAATGCAGGTCACCCGGCGCGGCGCCGGCCAGTTCGGGCGCCAGTTCACGGATCATGGACAGATAGTCGCTGGTCTTGAAACGGGCCATGCTGACCAGGGCCTTGCAGCCCACCTTGTTGAGCGCGTACTCCAGTTCCGCTACCCGGTAGGCCGGGTTGATATTCACGAGGATCAGGCCCAGGCGGGCCGTGGCCAGCTGCATCAACACCCATTCCACGTTGTTATGCGACCAGATGGCGACGCGGTCGCCCGTGGCCAGCCCTGCGCCCAGCAGCGCGCTGGCCAGCCGGTTCACCTCGGCCTGCAGTTCACGGTAGGTGTAGCGGCGCTGCTGGTGCAGGCTCACCAGCGCTTCGGCATCCGGGTGGCGCGCCACGATGGTGTCGAAATAATCACCGATGGTTTGTTCGATCAGCGGCTTGTCGGTCTGGCCGCGGGCATAGCTTTGTTCAACCTGGTGCTGCGTCATCTAAGTCTCCTGTTATTGCACTTTTGACCACTCTTGAATTAGAGCATTTGATTTATTTATGTAAAGATACCGCAACTGACATGCGCCCCGCCGCACTTTTTGCGGCAGCCGTGACTTGGCGACGGGAATGACACAACAGCGGTAAAAAATCGAACAAAATCAAGAAGATGTAAGCAAAGTGTAAGCCTGCGCCGATAGCCGGAAGTGATAAACAACGATACCCTGAAAACGACAAGGGAGGCGCATGGCCTCCCCCGTTTCAGGCAGCGACGAAACGTCCGTGTCAGGACACCGCGCCCCCCAGTTCATGCATCGGCACCTTGTAGGTTTCGCGCGCCGTCGCCACGGAGATGGCCGCGATGATGCTGGTGACCGTCACGAAGGCAGCCACCGGCACCCAGCCGCCGGCGCCCGGCTGCAAAATGGCGGCGCTGATGGTGGGCGCAAAGCCGCCCAGCGCGAAACCGATCTGGGTACCGATCGCCATGCCGGACAGGCGCACACGCGTGTTGAACATTTCGCCATACAGCGAAGGCCAGACACCGTTGGCTGCGCTGTACACCAGGCCAGACAGCAGCAAGCCGAAGGTGAAGATCAGCGGCACGTTGACGGCGGCGATACTCCACATATAAGGCCAGATCAACGCGGCCGAGCCCAGCGCGCCGAAGATGAACACCGGCTTGCGGCCGATGCGGTCGGCCAGCGAAGCGAACATCGGGATCGCGCCGAGCGCCACCACGTTGGCCAGCACCAGCACCGTGAGCATGGTGGCGCGGGGTATGTGCATGGTGTTGACGGCATAGGACAGCGTGAACACGCCAAAGATGGTGCTGACCACCGACACCAGCGCGGCGAAGATCACGCGCAGCAGGTTGGCCTTGTGGTGCTGGAACAGGATGGCCACGGGCATGCGGCCGGCCTTGTCGGCGCGCTCCTCGGTGAAGGCGGGCGTTTCCGGCAGCGTGCGGCGCACCCACATGCCCACGGCCACCACCACGGCGCTCAGGAAGAAGGGAATGCGCCAGCCCCACGCCAGCAGCTGATCTTCCGGCAGCGCCGAAATGGGCAGGAACACCAGCGTGGCCAGGATCAGGCCGGCCTGGGTGCCGCTCAGCGTGAAACTGGTGAAGAAGGCGCGCCGGTGGGCCGGTGCGTGCTCCAGCGTCATCGAATTGGCGCCCGCCTGTTCACCGGCCGCCGACAAGCCTTGCAGCATGCGCAGCACCACCAGCAGGATGGGCGCGGCGATGCCGATCTGGCCGTAGGTGGGCAGCAGCCCCACCGCGAAGGTGGAGATCCCCATCAGCAGCAGCGTGAACGTGAGCACCTTCTTGCGCCCGTACTTGTCGCCCACGTGGCCCAGCAGGACGGCGCCGATCGGGCGCGTGACATAGCCCACGCCGAACGTGGCGAAGGCGGCGATGGTGGCCGTGGCCGGATCGAAGGCGGGGAAGAATATCTTCCCGAACACCAGCGCGGCCGCCGTGCCGTAGATGAAAAAGTCGTAGTATTCGACGGCGCTGCCGATCCAGCTCGCGAACGCCGCCTTGCGCGGCGATCGTTGCGGCTTCGATTCACCGTTGGCGGCCTGGCTGCGGGCCGTGCTTGCACTTGCTATTGACATGTCTTCCTCCAGGAACTTGAATGTACCCCGTTTGCGCGCGCGCGGGAATGGCTGTTCCAGCACGTGCGCCGGGTGGACTGTTGTTAAATTTTGTGTACTTAAAACTTGTGCACGATGCCGGCCTGCAAGCCCGTCAGCCGCTTGCCGTTGACGTCAGATCCCGCCAGGTTGGCCGAAGGGCCGGCCGAGCCGCTGAAGCGGAAGCCGGCGTTGGCCTCGTTCGTCATCACGCTGGCAAAGCCGTACAACACGGTGCGCTTGGACAGGTCGTAATAGGCGCCCACGTTGCCGCCGCGCGCGCCGGCGGCGCCGCCCGAGGTGTCGCGTATCACGCCGTACAGGGCACCCACCCGCAACTGGGGCGCGACGCGGTAGTCGGCCGACAGTTGATAGATGTTGTAGTAGCGGCCCGCATTCACGTCCGTGCCGGCGAAGAAGTTGTTCGGGTTGCTCACGTTGTTGAGGATGGTGCCCGCGTTGCGGCCATTGGCGCTGGCCGTCGAGTTGTTGCTGCGGGCGACGGCCAGGTAGATGGTGCCGGCGCTGTACTTATAGTCGGCGTAGACGTTGTGGTACACCACCTTGTCATGCACGGTGGCCGTGATGCTGTTTGGGCTGGCCTGCAGTCCGGCGTAACCGGCGCGGTAAGGGCCGTTCTGGTAATCAAGCGCCAGCTGCACGATGGCGCTGTTGCCACGGGTGGCGCCACCGTTCTCCGGCAGCGCGTAGTGCAGCGCCAGTTGCACGCCGCCCAGGCGCGGCGACCGGTACGACAGGTCGTTGTCGTAGCGCGAAGGAATGCCGAAGGTATTGAAGATGGAACCGAAGGTGGTGCGGTCGGTGTAGTCGATGGCGCCGCCGATCAGGAAGATCTCCGTGTTCTGGCGCCCGATGCGGTACTCGCCATGCGGCGCCGCGATCCCCACCCAGGCCTGGCGGTCGAACAGGCGGGTGGTGTCGGCGCCCGTGCCCGTGTCCGCGTTGAGGCCCTGTTCCAGGTTGAAGCGCACCTGGTAGCCGCCGCCGAGATCCTCCACGCCACGGAAGCCGAGCCGGCTGCGCAGGATGGCGCCATCGTTCAAGCCCGTGATGTGGGCGCCGCTGTTGCTGCGGATGTAGCCCAGGTATTCGTCGAAATTGCCGTAGATGGTGACGTTCGACTCCGCTTGCACCGCGCCTGCGGCCGACCAGGCGGCCACACAGGCGAGCGCCAGTAATTGCTTGTTCATGCTATCTCCAGATTGTTTTCATTGTTTCGCCGCGCCACCGGTGCCCCGGCGTGCCGCGCATGTCCCCTCTGGTACTGCCGCGAAGCGAGGGGGCTCTTCGTTTTGCTCAACTCTTGCCAGACTTCGGTGTTAAACCTGTTCAACCTGTTCACCGGCCAGCGCAGCGATGGCCAGTCCGTACCCGCGTATGCCGAACCCCAAGATCACACCCGCCGCCACCGGCGACAACCACGAGTGATGGCGGAACGGTTCGCGCGCATGGACGTTCGAGATGTGCAGCTCGATCACCCGCACCGCCGCGCCCTTGATGGCGTCATGCAGCGCCACCGAGGTGTGGGTGTAGGCGCCGGCGTTGAACACCACCCCCAGCAATTCGCCGCGCGCCTGGGCGGCGCCCGCCTCGTGCAGCGCATCGATCAGCACACCCTCGTGATTCGACTGACGGAAGTCCAGCGCCAGGCCATGCTGCTCGCACACCTGCGCGCACAGGCGCTCCACGTCGGCCAGCGTGGCCGCGCCATACACGGCCGGCTCGCGCTGGCCCAGCAGATTCAGATTGGGGCCGTTCAGCACCAGCACCTTGTTCGTTTGCGTTCCCATCGCGCCCTCCTTCACGCCATGGCCGCGTGCGCGGCGCTGGGGCGGCGCACGTCGAGACTGCGCCGCAGGACCTGGTCCGTCACCCACTTGGCGGAACGGTGGGCGCGCTGCGCCACGATCTCCGGCGCCAGTTGCAGGTAATCGTCGTTGAAGACTTCGAAGCTGTAGTCGCCGCGGTAGCCGCCCCGATCCAGGCGGCGCAGCAGGTCGGTCAACTCGGCCGAATGGGCGCCCTCGCCCGGAAACACGCGCAGGTGGCGGGCCGTCTCCAGCCGCTCCTCGGCGCTGCGGATGTCGCGCCACATGAAGTCCGACAGCTGCACCATCGCGATCTTGGCGCTGGGGATATCCTCCAGCCCATCGAGGCTGGCCCGGTTGGCCAGCATGTGGAAGGAGTCGATCACCACGCCCAGGTTGGCGTGGTCGGCCAGCTCCACCGCTTCCCACGATTGTTCGTACTGGTTGACGTGGCGGCCCCAGGACAAGGCCTCATACCCCACCTTCACACCCAGCGGCACGGCCAGCGTGGCCAGCTTGGCCAGATGGCGGGCGATCAGCGGCATGGAGGCGCTGGCATGGCTGGAGGTGCTCGAACAAACCATCAGCAAGGGCGCACCCACGGCCTGGCACACCAGCAGCATCTGGCGGGCGATATCGAGCTTGTACTCGTGCAGCGCACCGTCCAGCCCTTCGTAATCGCGCATCACCTGGATGCCTGTCACCCGCACGCCGCTGGCGCGCACCAGCCGCACCGCCTCATCGAGTCCGCCCGGGTGGCCGGCCAGATCCCTGGCCCACAGCATGATCTGGCTGAAACCCGATGCCCGCGAGGCGCGCAGCTTGGCCTCCAGCGGGCCGGCCAGCGTGATGCTGTCCATGCCGAAATTGGAGAGGTTCATAGGGCCTCCAGCGCGCGGAAGGCGTCCGACGACACGCCGGGCCAGCCAAACAGTTCCAGGTACAGGGGCGCCTGCTCGATCAGCATCTCCTTGCCCTTCTGGATGTGGCAGCCAATTTCCTGGGCCTGGCGCAGCAACCGGGTCATTTCGATCTTCATGCCGCAATCTGCCACCACGCAGTCGGGCGACACGCCGCGCAGGTCGATCGGCAGCGGGTCGTCGCCGTGCATGCCCAGCGGCGTCGAGTTGACGACGACGTCGAATCCGGCGGCGACCGGCGGCGCGATCACAAACTCCACGCCGGGAAACGCTTGCTGCAGCCGATCCTGCAAGGCGCTGGCCTGTTCGGTGCGGGTATCGTAGATGGCCACCTGGCCGATACCGCGCTCGGCCAGCGCATAAGCGATGGCGCAGCCGACGCCGCCAGTCCCGACCACCAGCGCGCGGGCGGAGGGCCAGTTCAGCGGCTTGTCCGCACAGGTGCGGTCGAAGGCGCGGATAAAGCCTTCGCCGTCGATCAGATCACCCAGCAGCTTGCCGTCCGCATCCTTGTAGATGGCGTTGCAGGCGCCGGCCAGCACGGCGCGGGCGCTGGGCTGCTCGACCGCGCTCACGCTCATCGGCTTGTGCGGGATGGAGACGAAGATGCCGCCTACATTGGGCAAGGACATCAGCATGCGCACGGCCGCCGTGTACGACGCGGGCGGCACCTTGAGCGGCACCACGCAGGCGTCGATGCCGTGCCGCTGGAAGTAGGCGTTGAACAGCGCGGGTGCCTTGACCTGCTCGACCGGCCAGCCGATCACGGGGAAAATACGGGTGGTGCCGGAAATCTCAATCATGGTGGTTCTCCAGGTGGCTTACGACCAGCTCGAAGCTGACGCCGCCTTTGTAAAGTTGGGTAAGTGCGCCGCGTTCGCTGGACTGGGCCGGCGCGCGGTCGATGAAAACGATGCCGCGCCGCTGCAAGGCCCGCACGGCCTCCAGCACGTCGGGCACCCCGAAGCCGACGCGGATCAATTGTTCGCCCCACTGCAGGCCGCCCGCCCCTTCGGGTGGTTCGACCAGTTGCAGGTAGAAGCGGTGGCATGGGCTTTCCAGCAGCGTGCCTTTCGGGACGACGCCGAAATAGCGCCCTTCCGGCAGCACGTGGAAGTCCATCAGCTGCTGGTAGAAATCGATCCACTCCGGCGCGCGGCCGGCGCCGATGGCCTGCACCACGCCGAAGAAATGCATGCCGGCGATCGCGGGCGGGTTGGCCGGCGCATGGGGGATAGGCTTGAAATCGACGTCGTAGATGGAAAAGTCGCGGAACCTGTCGACGAAATAGAGGATCGAGTCGCCGGCGCCATGGACGCCGGGGATGTTCAGCTCCATCACCCCGGCCCGGGTCTGGATCGCCCAGGCGCCCATGTCGATCGCGTGGCGGTAGGCAGCGTCCGCATCGCGCACCCGCAGGGCGATGGCGCTGATGACGGTCGACTGGGGATCGGTGCCCGACTGCGGCAGGGCGCGCGGATCGGCGTTGACGATCACGTTCATCGTCCCCTGGCGGTACAGCGTTACTTCCCGCGAGCGGTGGCGGGCCGTGGCCACGAACCCCATCTGCTCCAGCAGTGCGCCAAACGCGAGCGGTTGGGCGCTGGCATATTCGACGAACTCGATGCCGTCGATGCCCAGCGGATTGTGCGGTTCCGGATTGTGTTCTTGCGCCGTCATCATGTTCCTCACTCGGTTGAATGAGGCCAGTGTAGAAAGCGGCGGGGGCGAAGAACAGCCGTCAAAACAGCGATTATTGCGGCATCCGCGCACATTGCGCGATTAGCGCGCAAACACCCCTGTTTTTCTTATCCTGGGTCAAAATTGAACGGCCGCGTGGCATATCATCGCAGCCCATCCGCATGCAAACCCTGAGAGCGCCGCCATGTCTTCACGCCTGTACCGCACCGGTGCGCCGGTAAGCGCGCTCCATGCCCGCGAACGCAAGCAAGCCCAGTGCGGCGCTGATGCCGCTCATGGCCAGCACCAGCGTGGCCGAGGCCCCCAGCTGGCTGTGCGACACCAGCTGGCCGGCCACAAATGCAATGGCCGTGATGATGAAGCCCGATGCCGCCGCCGCGCGCCCGGCCTGGGCGGGAAATGGCTCGACCGCCCCGCCCTGCCCGCACGGCTGGTGGAAGCCATGTCCCAGCATGTAGACGCATTGGGGCAGCAGCAGCGCCCATGGCGTGTGCACGCCGGCCTGCGCCAGCAGCAACTGCCCTGCGCCGCCGGCCAGCGAAAGCAACGCCCCCATGCGCGCCACGCGTGGCACGGCATGACGGCGCAAGCTGCGACGGCAGAGCACCGTGCCGACCAGGAAAGCGAGCGTGCAGGCAGCCGGCACGGCGCCATAGGCCACGCGCGACATGCCGAAGTCGCGGATGAAGACGAACGGCGACAGCAGCAGGAAGCACATGGCGCCGCTGAAGCTGATCCCAGCCAGCAGCGAGGAAGCCAGGAACCGGGGATGGCGCACCATGGCCCAGTAGCCGGTCGCATCGGCATGATCGGCGGCAGCGGCGGCGGCGACAGGCAAGCGCGTCTCAGGCAATCCGCGCCACACCGCCAGCCAGGCCAGCGCGCCGAAGCCCGCCACCAGCGCGAGCGTCCAGTGCCAGCCCAGCCACTGCGTGACCAGGCCGCCGGCCAGCGGGCTGAGGACACCGATCATGCCCATGCCCGTCATGCTGCGCGCCATCACGCCCATGCCGGCCGGGCCGGCATACTGGTCGCGGATCACGGCCCGCGCGCCGATCACGCAGGCCGCCGCCGCCATGCCCAGCAAGACCCGGCTGGCGATCAGCATGCTCAAGCCGCCGGCCAGCGCGCCCATTGCGGCGGCCACCACGTACAGCGTCAAACCGCCCAGCAGCAAGGGACGGCGGCCGATGCGGTCGGCGCGCCAGCCTATCGCCAACTGGGCCAGGCCGAAGGCGAGGATGAAGGCGGTCAGCGTCCACTGCACCGGGCCGGAGCGGCCGCCAAACTGGCCGGCGATCTGCGGCAAGGCGGGCAGGTAAACATCAGTGGCAACGAGCTGGCAGGCCAGCAGCAGCACCAGCACCGTGCCCAACGCGGGCCGCTTGCGCGCGCTGCCGCGCACGTCGGCGCTCAAGCCGGCGCTCATGCCGGCACCGTCGGGGCGTGGTTGGACATGGCGGCATGCCGCGCGGGATGGAAGGCGGGGGTCATCGGGAATCCTTGTCTGTCGGCGCGAGCTGCCGTGGCACGGCCGGGAAACCGGACGCCTCCCGATTGTAGAAACGACGGCCCCGCCCGCACAGGGGGCGCAACCATCATTTATGCGACAATCGCCCATCATGCGCGATTAACGCGCATTTCGAGGAGCACAGTATGAAAAAGCCGGCGTTGCTGGACGTGGTCGTGGCCAAGCGCGACCAGATTGAAGGCCTGATCAAGGGCGTGGACGTGATCCGCGCCTTCGACCATGAATCCGTGCGGCTCACGCCGACGGAACTGGGCGAGCGGGTCAACCTCAGTCGCACGGCGGCGCGCCGCTACCTGCTCACGCTGGTCCATATCGGCCTGGCCGCCACGGACGGGCGTACCTTCTGGCTGCGCCCCAGTGTGCTCAGCCTGGGGCACGCCTACGTCGATTCGGCCCGTTTGCCGCGCGCCGTGGTGCCCTACCTGCAACGGCTCACCAACCAGTTGCAGGAGTCGACCAACTATTCCGTGCTTGATGGCGACGACGTGGTCTACGTCAGCCGCGTGAACGCGCCGCGCATCCTGCTGGCCGGCTTCGATCCCGGCATGCGGCTGCCCGCCTACACCTCCACGGCCGGCCGCGTGCTGCTGTCGTCGCTCACCGATGAAGCCCTGCACGCCTACCTGGCCCGCATCACCCCCATCGCCTACACCCACCTGACAGTGACGGACAAGGAGCAGCTGTTCCGCGAGATCGTCGCGATCCGCGAAGACGGTTTCGGCTCCACCGAGAACCAGTACGAGATGGGCCTGCGCGGCATCTCCGTGCCGGTCAAGAACCGTGGCGGCACGGTGGTGGGCGCGCTGTCGACCTCCATGGCCACCACCAACGGCACCCGCAAGGAAGCCATTGCCCGCTGCGTGCCGGCCATGCAGGCGACGGCCAACACGCTGATGCTGTGGGTGTGATTCAGCCGTTGCCGCAGGCGGCGGACGGCACCGTCTCCACCGCCCCCGGCCTGCGCGCGGGACGCACGACCAGCGCCGCCAATGCGGGAATCATGACGATGGCGCCGACCATATTCCACAGGAACATGAACGTCAGCAGCAGGCCCATGTCGGCCTGGAACTTGATGTCGGACCAGACCCAGGTCAGCACGCCCAGCGCCAGCGTCACGCCCGTCAACGCCACGGCGGCGCCGGTGCCCTTGAGCGTCTCGCAATAGGCCGCCTTCAGGTCCAGTCCCCGGTCGAGGAAATGCTGGAGCCGGTTGTAGATGTAGATGCCGTAGTCCACGCCGATGCCGATGCCGAGCGCGATCACCGGCAGCGTGGCGACCTTTACGCCCAATCCCAACCGCGCCATGATGGCCTCGCACAGGGCCGACGTGACATACAGCGGCAGCATGATGCAGACCGCCACACGCCATGAGCGGAACTCCCACCACACCAGCAGCGCCACGATGGCATACACCAGTACCAGCATCTGTGTCTGCGCCTGGGCGATGACGATGTTGGTGGCCGCGTCGATGCCGGCATTGCCGCCGGCCAGCGTGAAGCGGGCCGTCTGGTCGTCGTTCGCCGCCGCAAAGGCCTGGGCCGCGCGCACCACCCGGGCCAGCGTCTCGGCCTTGTGATCGGCCAGGAAGATCATCACCGGCACCATCGAGCAGTCGTTGGAATACAGCTCGGACGGCAGCACGCGCTGGGCCGCATTGGACACATAGCGGTTGCGCGACAGCGCATGCCAGCGCAAGTCGCCGCCATTGGCCCCGGCGATGACCTTCTTCATGCCGCTGAACAGCGAGGTGGTGGACTCCACGCCCGCCAGGTTCTCCATCTCCCACTGGAAGCGGTCCACCTTGTCGGCCACCGGATAGGAGCCGCATTCGCCGGGCGCCGTCTTCACCATCACCACGAACACGTCGGCGCTGGTGGCGTAATGGCCGCTGATGTAGGCGCTGTCGCGGTTGTAGCGCGACTCGGCGCGCAGCTCGGGCGCGCCCGGATCGAGGTCGCCGATCTTCAGGTCGCGGCTCATGCTCCACGCCCCGCCCAGCACCAGCAGCGCGAACGCGACGGCCAGGCGCGCGAAACGGGGCTCGGCGAAGCGGGCCAGCGCGCGGGCCAGGCGGTGCTGGCTGGCCTGCTTGCGGGCCTGGTGGCGCAGGCAGGCGTCGGACACGCCCACGTAGGACATCAGTATCGGCAGCAGGAACATCTTGGTGAGGATGATCACGGCCACGCCGATGGAGGCGGAGATGGCCAGTTCGCGGATCACGCCGATATCGATTACCAGCAGCGTCGAGAAGCCCACCGCGTCGCACAGCAGGGCCACGCTGCCCGGGATGAACAGCTGGCGGAACGTGAGCCGGGCCGTCTCCATGTTGGAGGCCCCGGACAGGCGGGCGGCGGCCATGGTGTTGATGTTCTGAACCGCGTGCGAGACGCCGATGGCGAACGTCAGGAACGGCACCAGGATGGAATAGGGATCGAGCCCGAAGCCGATCAGGTGCACGATGCCAAGCTGCCACAGCACGGCCAGGCTGCAGCAGAACACGGTGGCCAACGTGCTGCGCCAGCAGCGCGAGTACCACAGCAACAGCGCCACCGTGAGCCCGAAGGTGATGGCGAAGAACAGGCCGATGGCACTGGCTCCAGCTATCAGGTCACCCACCACTTTCGCGAAGCCGGTGATGTGGATGCGCACGCCATCCTTGCCGTACTTGTCGCGCACCAGCTTTTCCAGCCGCTGCGACAACTGGCCGTAATCGAGTCTGGCGCCCGTGTCCGGGTCCGTTTCCAGCAACGGCACGAGCACGATGCTGGAACGCTGGTCGGCGGCCACCAGGCTGCCGATGCGGCCGGAGCGGACCACGTTGGTGCGCACCTCGGCGATCTTCTCAGGCGAGCCGTCGAAACCCTGCGGGATGATCTGGCCGCCCACCATACCCGCCTCCGTCACTTCCGTCCACAGCACGTTGGGTGTCCACAGCGATTTCAGGTTGCCCCGGTCCACGCCGGGAATGTAGAACACCTCGTCGGTGATGCGGCGCAGCGTTTCCAGATAGGCGCGGCTGTAGATATCCTTGTCCTGGGTTTCGACGGCGATGCGCACCACATTGCCCAGCGGGCGCAGTTCGGCCTCGTATTTCAGGTAGTTGGCGATGAACGGGTGCGATGCGGGCACCATCTTCTGGAAGCTGGCATCCGGCTTCAGTTGGGCCGCCTGCCAGCCAAACAGCACGCTCGCCAGCAGGAACAGGATCAGGATCGGCAAACGCCACGCGAACAGGCGTGGTTCCAGCGTCCGCTCCAGCATGCCGAGCTTGTCGTGGCCGCAGGCGGCATCGCCAGCGGCCGGGGAGGATTTGTCGTTCTGGTTCATGGGATTCATTTCGAATAGAGGTGGGTGGACAGGTGGACGCCGCCCACGCCGGCCAGCACCACCGTGTGGCCATGCAGCGCGATGGCGGCCAGTTCCAGGCTGCGCGCGGGCGCCTGCGCGGCGAAGCTGCGGCCCTGGTCCGCGCTGCGGTACAGGGTGCCGTCGCGCGCGGCCAGCAGCAGCGCGCCGCCATCCTGCGCCGCGCCGATCAGGCTCTTGTCGCCCAGACGGGGCAGTTCCCGCCATGTGGCGCCTGCATCCCCGCTAAGCAGCACGTGGCCGCCGAAGCCATAGGCCAGCAGCGTGCCGGGTGCCGTTTCAACAACGCCGTACAGTTGCCCCTTGTAGCCGCTGTCGGCCACGCGCCAGCTTTCTCCATCGTCACCGGAGCGGTACACTTTGCCGCCCTCCCCGGCCAGATACAGCGCGCCGTCGGCGCCGTGGCCAATGGCGTTGTAGTGCAATCCCTCCGGATTGGGTAGGCGGCTGGCGATCGATTCCCAATGGGCGCCACCGTCGCGCGTGCGCAGCGCCTGCCCGTAGGAGCCGACCGCCCAACCCAGCGCGCGGGTCTTGAACCACACAGCCAGCAGCGGCCGCGAGGGGCCGGACTTGACCGCTTCCTGCATGTCCTGCAGGGCGTTGTCGGCCTGTTCCACGGCGGCCAGCGCGGCCTTGGCCTCGCCCGCGCGCGCGCCCGCCTGCGCCGCGTGCGCCCGCACTGCCGCTTGTTCGGCATCGGCCAGCATCATGGCGTTGATCTGGTTGCCGTCCAGGCGCTTGTCCCAGCTTAGGCCACCGTCGCTGCTGGCCAGCAGCACACCGTCATGGCCAACGGCCACGCCATGGAGGCTATCGGTGAAGTGCATGGCGGTCAGCGTGACGCCGACCGGCACCCAGGCCTGGCGCCAGGTGGCGCCGCCATCGTCCGAGACGATCACGATGCCCCGTTCACCGGCCGCCACCAGCCGTGCGCCGGCCGGGGCCAGCGCCAGCATGAGCGAACGGGCCGCGAGCGCCGAACTGCGCGCGGGCGTGGCCAGCGGATCGGCCAGCGCGGGCGCTGCCAGCGTGGGGAGGAATGTGGCGGCCAGGCAGATGGCCGTTGGCGCGACGATGGGCCCGACTAAGGGAGCGACTATGGTAGCGACTAAGCGCGCGGCCAGCGGGGCGGCGCGCCGGAAATTGCGCAGGTGCTGCTTCATGAATGTGTCCTTCGGTCTTGCGGTTGTGCCGCGCCGGGCAAAAAGACGCCCGAGTCCCACCGGCGGCGGGAACGGGCGTAAGGAGATACACAGCGAGTTCTGTTGGCGCGCCGGCGCTGGCGCAGATGTTGGTCAGTTGCTGCTGCGGCGCAGCGTGTCGGGGGTGAAGTTACCGGCGCTCAGCCTGGCGCCGAATTTGGCCGGTTTTTCCTGGTTGCCCAGGCCCGTCACCAGGTAGCGGCGCGCCTGCAGGTCGTAGAACACCTCGGCGGCGAACCATGGCGTGGGCGCGTCGTAGAACTGGATCGCGTCGATCTCGTGCACGCGCCACAGTTCACCCCGGCCATCGTAGGCGTCGGCGTGGGCGATCTGCCAGCTGTCCTCGTCGATGTAGAACACCCGCTTGGCGTACACATGGCGCTTGCCCGGCTTGAGCGTCGCTTCCACCACCCATACGCGGTGCGGCTCGTAGCGCACCAGGTCCTGATTCAGGTGGCCGGGGCGCACGATGTCGCTGTACTTCAGGCGCTTGCTGGTGAGCTTGAAGTTGTTGTACGAGACGATCATCTCCTTCTTGCCGACCAGCTTCCAGTCGTAGCGGTCGGGCGAACCGTTGAAGCCGTCGTAATCGTCCGTCGTGCGCAGTCCGTCGGCGCCGGAGCCGGGCGTGTCGTAGGCCACGTCGGGCGCGCGCAGCACGCGGCGCTGGCCGGGGTTGTACATCCACGCGAGGCGTGACTCCTTCACCTGGTCGATGGGGTCCACCACCAGCAGCGCCTCGCCAGCCACGCTGGTGGGGCCGGTGATGGTGCCCATGTAGTACAGCAGGCGGTTGGGTTCCGGCTTGTCCATAGCGTTGGCGAAGGCCAGCGTCTCGGTGCGGGTCACGGGCGTGAACGCGCCGTTGGCCTGCACCGGGAACTCGGCGCTGTAGCGCTGCACGGCGCCGCCCCGGTAACGCATGATGTGGTTCCACACCACTTCCACGCCCGTTTTTGGTTGCGGGAATGGCACCGTCGAACGGGCCACATTGATCACGCCGTTGCCGCCCGGCGCCAGTTCCGCCTTGGGCGCTTCAGCCTTGATGCTGTCGTACACGGCCTGCGGATAGCCCGCCGTGCGGTGGCTGGGGTAGACGTTCAGCTTGTAGGTCGGGAAGCGCTTGAGCATTTCCATCTGCCCCGGCGCCAGTTTGTCCTTGTATTGGGCCATGTTGGCGGCCGTGATGGTGTACAACGGCTTCTCGCTGGCGTAGGGATCGAGGTAGCCGGCCATGGCATCGAAGCCGGCCGGCGCCTTGACCAGGCCACCATCCCAGGCCGGGATGACGCCGTCCTTGCTGCCCGCCTTCTCCGCGCCCATGGGCGTCAGGTCCTTGCCCAGGCGCTCCACGTCCGCCGCCGGCATGCCGGCCCAGGCCCAGTTGCCGCTCACCAGCGCCACGGCGCCGGCCAGCACCATTTTGTTCATCGCTTTCATGCTGTCTCCATGGTTAGAAATTGACGCCGACGACGAAGGAATAATTGTCCCGGTCGTGCAGCACGTCGTATTTGGCGTTCTTGTTGTAGCGCGTGTAGCTCAGTTCCGCGTAATAGCGGTTGTTGTAGTCGGCGCGCAGCGTGGTGCCCAGCGTCTGGCGGTCCTGGACGAAGGTGCCGTCGCCCGCATAGCCCTTCACGTCGTGCGACCAGAACACCTTGGGTTTGAGGTTGATGCCGGCATAAACGTCGCTGAAGGTCAGCTCGCCCTGCAGGCGGTAGCCCCAGGCGCTGGTGGTCACGTAGCCCTGGTTCTCGCAATACGGGGCATAGCCGTTCAGGCCCGCGCACGTGCCGCCCAGCGCCGCCGTCGGGCCGAAGCCGTACAGGAAGCCGCGCCCATAACGGGTGGAGGTGGCCGGGTCGCCGATCCCGCTCCAGTGCTGGAAGCCGATCTCGCCCAGCACGCTGGCGCTGCTGGCGCCCAGCATGGGGCCGAACAACTTCAGGGCAGACACCTGGATCTGGTCCTTGTTCTTCAGGTCGTAACCATGCGCGAGCGAGCCCTGCGCAACAGAGGGATCACGCACCCAGCGCGCCAGTGCGGCCTGCGGGCCGAGGCCCAGTACACTGCCCACCACCAGGTCGGGCGCGTTGATCTGTACCGGCACACCATGCGTGTGGCTGGCCTCACCGAACACGGACACACCGCCCAGCTCCGTGGCCGCCGACACGGCCAGCGACTGGATGTTGGTGGCGCCGTAGTCCCACGCCAGTTCCGTGCCGGGGAAAGCGCCCAGCATGCCGATCTGCTTGGCCGCTGCGGCTTGGCCCATGCCGCCCAACACCTTGGACAGCGCAGTCAGTTGCGCCGCATACTGGCCCGAATACAGCGATGGCGCCGGCGATGGCGCATGGACGGCCGACAGCACGGGCGTGCGCGCATGGTAGTTGGCGAAGTAGAAGCCGAAATCGGTGCTCACCGCGTCCACGAACACGTGCGAAGACAGGCCGAACTGGCCGCTGTTCTTCGGCGTCGCGTCAGGCGCGCGGCCCAGGCGGAAGTTGAACGGCACGGCGGCCAGCGCGCCCGCACCCGCCGCCTTCAGCAGCGCCGGCGGCAAGGCGGCCAGCACGGGCACGCCGTTGTACTGTTTCTGGTCGTTGCCCAGCGCATCGCCGAACACCACGGCGCCGCCGGGGCAATTGAGCGAATCGACCAGCGACCAGTAGGTGCCGCAACCGTCGAACAGCGTGTGCTCCCATTTGAGCTGGTAGAACGCCTCAATCGATACGCCATCGCCCAGCCCGAGGTTGGCCGTCAATTGCGGCAGCGGACGCAGGATCTCCTTGACCTGGGCGCCGGGCCGGTGCGCCGCCGTCAGGTCGAACGCGCCCATGGCGTTGATGCCGGGGATGAAGGCGCTTTCGCCCCAGTTCACCACCTGGTTGCCCAGCTTGACGTTGAGCGGCTTGCCGGCCAGGTCGAATTCGCCGAACACATAGGCATCGGCCAGCGCGGCGCCGGAGAAGCCGGTGTTGGCGTAGAAACCCAGGTCGCTGAGCTTCGCGCCCGGCACATAGCCGTTGTTGAAGCTACCGTGCGCCACGCCCTTGTCGCTCAAGGTGGTGTCGTACCACGCGTTGGCCCGCACGAACAGGCCCAGGTTGTCGCGCTTGAGCTGCAATTCGCCCGTGGCCTTGGGGCCGCTCGCGTAGGCCGTGCCCTTGTTGAAGTTCAGATTGCCGTCGTCATGGCCGTTGCCCACACCGGGCGCACCGCCGTTGGCGCCCGACACCAGCGCCGGGTCGCGGTCGTGGGCGCGCCAGCTGGCGCCCATGCTGGCGTTGAGCGACCAGCGCCCTTCCACACCGTTGTCGAGCGTGAAGCTGTCGGCGCGCGCGCCGTGGCACCCCGCCAGCGCCATCGCGGCCAGCGCCGCGCGGCAGGCGACGGCCAGCACCGTGGGGCGTGCCATGCGCGGCCCGATTATTTGCTGCTTGTGCATCCTGTCTCCCTTGCGTTTTTATTGGAATGACTGCGCCCGCCACAGATGGCCGGCGCAGGTACAACACCCGTCAGCGCGTGACGATGGGGAACAGCGGGTCGAACTGATCGAAATTGCCGAACAGCGCGGCCAGCGCCTTCGGATCGCCTTCCAGCTTGACTTCGCCCGCCTGGACCAATTGCGCCAGCGGCACCTTCGCCAGCAGCATCTTGAACAGCGCGTCGCGGCTCAGCGTGAGCGCGGCGTCGGGCTGGGCCAGCACGCGGCCACGGGTGTTGTTGAGCACGGAGTTCGACAGCTCCAGCGCGTAGTTTTCATGGGTGTCGGTAAAGGCGATGTTCACACCCAGGCGCAGGCCATCGGCCTTCTCGTGGTTCAGGCGCACGGCCAGGAAGTCGAAGATCATCTCGACCGACATGGCGCGCGTAAGGTCCGGCCCTTGCGTAGACACGTGCAGCGCCTTGAGGCCGTCGCGCAGTTCGCGTGCGCCCGTCAGGTACTCGTTGCGCCAGATGGCCGATTCGGACTGGTAGCCCAGTTGCTCCAGCGTGTCCGCCTGCAGCTGGCGGGCCGCCTGGTTGGCTGGATCAGCCTTGACGAGATGGTTGAGCATCTCGGCCACCCAGCGATAGTCGCCGGCCGCGTAACCGGCCCTGGCCTGCTTGAGCACCGCCTTGGCGCCGCCCATGGCGGCCACGTAATGCTGGGCGCGGGCCTTGCCCGTCAACGGGTTCAGCGTGGCCGGATTGCCGTCATACCAGCCCAGGTAGTAATCGACCACGGCGCGCAGGTTGTGGCTCAGCGTGCCGTAGTAGCCGTGGGTGGAGAAGTCCGTCTTCAGGCCCTTGGGGAAGAAGCCCGCGTCGCCGATCTCGTCGAACGGCACACCACGGTTGGCCAGGTTCAGCGCCTGGTCGTTGAGGAAGCGGTACATGTCGCGATGGTTGGCCAGTTGCTGGCGCAGCCGATCCTTGCCCCATACGGGCCAGTGGTGGCTGCGGAAGCCAACTTCCGCGTCGGGGAACAGGTCCAGCATTTCGTTGATGTACTTGCTCCAGCCCAGCGCATCGCGCATGCGGGCGCCGCGCGGCGTGTAGATGTTGTGCATATTGGTCGTGACCACCTCGGCCAGGCATAGCGCGTGGCGCTCGGGCAGGTAGAACGTCATCTCGGCTGGCGCCTCCGAGCCGTTCGCCAGCTGGAACACGAAGCGCACGCCGTCGATGTCCATGGTCTGTCCTGTCCTGGCCACGGTGTCCGTGGGCGCGATCAGGCCGATGGTGCCGGTGGAGACTTTCTTGCCCAGGCCCGTGCCCACGTTGCCCAGCGGGCCGGCGTCCAGCGGCATGCCGAAATGGTAGTGGGCGCGGCGCGCCATGGCGTTGCCAGCCAGGACGTTCTCGGCCACCGCCGTTTCCATGAAGCCGTCCGGCGCGATCAGGCGCGCCTTGCCGATAGCCAGATCGGCTTCGCTGATCACGCCGCGCACGCCGCCGAAGTGGTCGGCGTGGCCGTGGGTGTAGATGACGGCGGCCACGGGGCGGCGGCCCAGTTGCTGCTGCGCGAACTCCAGGCCGGCGCGCGCCATCTCCGCGCTCACCAGCGGATCGACGACGATCCAGCCCGTCTTACCTTCGATCAGGGTCATGTTGGAGATGTCGAATCCGCGCAGCTGGTAGATGCCGTCGCTGACCTTGTACAGGCCATGCTTGTTATTGAGCGTCTCCTGGCGCCACAGGCTGGGGTTGACGCTGGCCGGGGCCGCGCCATGGATGAAATCGAATTCGTGCGGCTGCCAGACCACGTTGCCGTTGGCGTCCTTGTAGGGGCCATCGGGCATGACGGCCACCAGGCCGCGCGCGGCGTCGTCGAAATCCTGGCGGTCGGCCAGCGGCAGGCCGGCGCCGAAGGCCTGGTTGGCGGCCGCCGTGATGGGGCTGGCCGGTTGCGATGGGGTGGTTGCGCTGGCCTGCAGGGTGCAGACGGCCAGCGCCAGCGCCGTGAGGCGGGCGATGCGTGCCATGGTGGGTCTTCCTTCGGTTGGGTTGGTGTCAGGCTGCGTGGCGCGAACTGGTGTTGGCGTTGGCATTTACGTTGGCGTTGGCGCGGGCGTCGGCAACGATCATCTGGGCCGCTTTTTCCGCGATCATGATGGTCGGCGCGTTGGTGTTGCCGCCAACGATGGTGGGCATGATGGAGGCGTCGACCACGCGCAGGCCGGCCATGCCGCGCACCCGCAGGCGCGCGTCCACTACGGCCATCTCGTCGTGGGCCGGCCCCATCTTGCAGGTGCCCACCGGGTGGTATTGGGTATCGGCGCGGGCACGGATGTCGGCGATCAGGCCGGCCGTGTCGCCGGCGGCCACCGGGTACAGCATGTCGCCGCGCACGGCGTCGAACGGGGCCGACTCCATGATGGCCTGCTGCACCCTGGCGCCCTTGACCAGCACCTCCAGGTCGCGCGGATCGGACAGGAAGCGAGGGTCGATCACGGGCGCCGAACGCGGATCGCGGTCGTGCAAGGTGACCGTGCCCCTGCTGTAGGGGCGCAGCACATCCACGTGGCACGACATGCCATGCCCCAGGTGGGCCTTGCGCGCATGGTCGTCCACCATGGCCAGCACGAACACCAGTTGCAGGTCCGGCGCGGGCAGATCGGGGCCCGAGCGGAAGAAGGCGCCCGCCTCCGCGATCATGCTGGCCACCATGCCTTTGCGGTGGCGCCGCCATTCCAGCATGGCCGCCGCCAGCTTGGCCGTGCCGCGCAGCGAAACGCCGAAGCTCTCGGTATCGCTGGGCAGGCGCCAGCCCTGCACGTAGTCGATGTGGTCCTGCAGGTTGCGGCCCACGCCGGCCAAATCCTGCACCACGGGGATAGCGTGCGCGGCGCAGTGGGCGCCGGGGCCGATGCCCGACAACATCAGCAACTGCGGCGAGCCGAACGCGCCGGCCGACACGATCACTTCACGCCGCGCGTGGGCCTCATGCTGCACGTTGTCGCGGATATAGGCCACGCCCTTGGCCACCTTCCCCTCGCACAGGATGCGCGACGAGATGGCGTGCGTGATCACGGTCAGGTTGGGGCGCGACAGGTTGGGCGTCAAATAGCCCTTGGCGGCGCTGCAGCGCTCACCGTCGCGGTGGGTGGCCTGGTACAGGAAGGCGCCGTCCTGCTCCGCGCCGTTGTAGTCGGCCGTGTAGGCGATGCCCTGGGTGGCGGCGGCGTCGATGAACATCTGGTTGAGCGGGCTGGCGTGGCGCGGATAACACACGTTGAGCGGGCCGCCCCGGCCATGCCACGCGTCGAAACCGTCGCCCAGTTCGTGGTTCTCGGCCTGCTTGAAAAACGGCAGTACCTCGTCGTACGACCAGCCGGGATTGCCCAGCGACTGCCAGTGATCGTAATCCCAGCGGTGGCCGCGCACGTAGAGCATGGCGTTGATGGAGCTGCTGCCGCCCAGCGTCTTGCCCCGTGGCTGGTAGCCGCAGCGGCCGTCCAGGCCCGGTTGCGGCACGGTGTGGTAGGCGTAGTTGTTGATTTTGGTCGGCACCATGGCCACCAGGCCGGCCGGCGCGTGGATCAGGACGCTGCTGTCTGGCCCGCCGGCTTCAAGCAGGCAAACCGTCACGTCGGGGTCTTGCGTCAGGCGCGCCGCCAGCACGCAGCCGGCCGACCCCGCGCCGACGATGACGTAGTCGAAAGTGTGTTTGTTCATTCCAGTCTCCGTTATTGCGCCAGTTTTTATGTTTTTGCCCGGCGTCAAGTTGGAAACCAGTGTAGGGGCGACGATTTTTGCTGTCCAATGCATCATTTTGATCGTTATAATGCATCCACTGCATGAATTGGACCTCACCATGGACCTCAAACGGCTGCGCCACGCCATCGCCCTGGCCGAAGAACTCAATTTCGCCCGCGCGGCCGAGCGCGTGCACCTGTCGCAGCCCGCGCTGAGCCGCAGCATCCAGACGCTGGAGGAGGAACTAGGCCTGCCGTTGTTCGACCGCGACAACCGCAACGTCAAGCTGACGACGGCCGGCGCCGTGTTCATGGAGCGGGCCCGCAAGCTGACCTTCCAGATGCGTAACCTGGAGCGCGACATGGGGCTGATCCGCGATGCGGAAATGGGCGTGGTGGCGTTTGGCGTGGGGCCGCTGCCCACCGCCTCCATGCTGCCGCAGCTGGTGCGCCATGTGCGGCAGACCCGCCCCGGCCTGGCGATGCGGGTATCGAGCAACAACTGGCGCAACCTGCTGGTGAATTTGAAGGCGGAACAGATCGAGTTCTTCATCGCCGACGCGCGCGACATCCTGCCCGACCCCGACCTGTCCATCACGCCCATCAGCCGCCAGCACGGCCGCTTCATGGTCCGCGCCGGGCACCCCTTGCTGGCCCGGCCCGAACGAACGCTGGCCGACACCCTGCCCTACGGCTTCGCCTCCCTGCTGCTGCCGCTGGCGATGAAGGCCCTGTTCCGGCAGGTGCTGAGACTGGCGCCCGAGGCGCCGCTGCCGGTGATGTTCGAGTGCGACAACATGCATATCCTGAAAGAGGTCACGCTGGAGGACGACGTGATCCTGCTGGCGACGGAAGCGGCCGTGGCGAACGAAGTTGCGAGCGGCACGCTGGCGCCGCTCGATTTTCCGGGCTTGCCGCCCATGTATGCGGAAATCGGCGCGGTGCAGCTGGTGGGCCGCACGCTGTCACCGGCGGCGCGGCTGGTGCTGGAGCGCCTGCACGACATCGCCGCCACGGCGCCCGGCAGCACCGTGTTCCGGGACGGGCGGTACCAGGCTATGGCGTGAGCGGTGGCGGCACCGGCCCGGTGCCCCGTCACTCCGTCACGCCATCACCTTTTTGCCCGGCCTCCCCGCGCCCGCCTACGCGCGCAAGGCGCGGCGCAGGATCTTGCCCACGTTCGACTTGGGCAAGGCGTCCACGAACTGCACCAGGCGCGGCACCTTGTAGGCCGTGAGCTGGGTGCGGCAATGGGCGATCACCGCCTCTGCACTTAACTGCATGCCCGGCACGGCCACCACGAACAGCTTGACCGCCTCGCCCGTGCGCTCGTCCGGCACGCCGATGCACGCGCATTCGGCCACACCCGCCAGCCCCGCTGCCACGGCCTCGATCTCGCCGGGGAACACGTTGAAGCCCGACACCAACACCATATCCTTCTTGCGGTCGACAATGCGCAGCAAGCCGCGCGCGTCGATCGTGCCCATATCGCCGGTGCGGAAGTAACCATCCCTGGTGAACGCGGCGGCGTTGGCTTCCGGCTGCTGCCAGTAGCCGCGCATCACCTGCGGGCCCTTGACGCAGATCTCGCCCGCCTCGCCGGGCGCGACAGGCGCGCCATCATCGTCGCGCAACTGCACGTCGGTGCCGGGCACGGGCAGGCCGGTGGTGCCGTTGAAGTCGGCCATGGCCAGCGGGTTAAACGACAGCACGGGCGAGGTCTCGGACAAGCCATAGCCCTGGCAGATGGGCCGCCCCGTCAGCACCTGCCACTGGTCGGACGTGGCCTGCAGCACGGGCGCGCCGCCGCCCACCGCCAGCCGCAGCTGCGAGAAATCGACTTCACCGATGCGCGGATGGCGCGCCAGGCCGCCGTACAGCGTGTTCACGCCGCTGAACATGGTCAGGCGCGACTGCTTGAGGATATCGATCAACTCGTCCATGTCGCGCGGGTTGGCCACCAGCCAGTTCTGCGCGCCCACCGAGAAACAGGTGATGAAGTTCACCATCAGCGCGAAGATGTGGTACAGCGGGATGGCCGTCACCACCACCTCCTCGCCTTCCTTCAGCGCGCCCGTCATCTGGGCCCGGAACTGGGCCGTGTTGGCCACCAGGTTCCCATGCGACAGGGCCGCGCCCTTGGACAAGCCCGTGGTGCCGCCCGTGTATTGCAGGAACAGCAGGTCGTCCGGACCCAGCGCGACGGGCAGGCGTTCCAGCGCGGCGCCTGCCCGCAGCGCGTCCGTAAAGCGGTGCGTCCGGCCCAGCCGCGCATCCACGGCCGGCGTGGTGGTGGCCGATGGCGCGCCATCGGTCAAGCCCACCGTCACCACGGTCTTGATGGACGTATGGGGCAAGGCATCGGCCAGCGTGGCCGTGGCGCCATCGAAGACGATGATGACTTCGCAGCCGGCGTCGTTAAGCTGGTGAACCAGTTCGCGCGCCGTGTACATGGGGTTGACGTTGACCTGCACGGCCCCGGCGCGCGCTAGGCCCAGGCAGGCCAGCGGGAACGCCAGCACATTGGGCAGCATCAGCGCCACGCGGTCGCCCTTGCGCACGCCCAGTTCGTGCTGCAGCCAGGCCGCGAACGCGCCGGACAGGCGGTCCACGTCCGCATAGCTGAGCGTGTGGCCGTAAGCGTGGAATGCGGGGCGCGCCGCGTGGCGGTGCATCGCGCCTTCCAGCAACTGCACCACGTTGTTGCAGCCGGCCGTGTCTATCTGTTCAGGGATGCCGTACTCGCGGTAGGTGGCGAGCCAGGGTTGGGTATGCATGCGCAAAACTCCTTGAGTAGTCAATGAATTCAGGGATGGGCCGCTCACAGGGACAGGCCGCCGCTCACTTCCAGCGTGGCGCCATTGACGTAGCTGGCCTCGGCCGACAGCAGGAACACGACGGCGGCCGCGATCTCGGCTGGCTGGCCCGTGCGCCGCTGCGGTATGCGCGCCACCATGTCCTCCATGGCGGCCGGCGGGATGTCCTTCACGATGGTGGTGGCGATGAAGCCGGGGCAGACCGCGTTGCTGCGCACGCCCTTGGGACCCAGCTCGCGGGCCCAGGTCTTGGTCATGGCCAGCACGCCGGCCTTGGCGGCGGCGTAGTTGGTCTGGCCGAAATTGCCGCTCAGGCCCACGATGGACGAGATGTTGACGATCGCACCGCTTCGCCCGATCAGCTCTGCCACGCAAGCGCGCGTGCAATGGAACACCCCTTTCAGGTTGATGTCGATCACGCGGTCCCACTGGGCCTCGCTCATCTTGATCAGCTGGGCGTCGGCCACCACGCCCGCGTTGTTCACCAGGCCATCGATGCGGCCCAGCGCTTCCAGCGTGGCCGCCAGCGCCGCCTGCACGGACGCGCCATCGGACACGTCCACCACGCAGCCGGCCGCGCGCGCGCCCGCCGCGCGCAGGCGCTCCACCGCGTCCGCTACCGCATCGGCCCGCACGTCCCACACGGCCACGGCGGCGCCCTGCTCCGCGCAACGCTCGGTGATGGCCAGGCCGATGCCCTGCGCGCCGCCCGTCACCACGATCACTTTATTCGTCAAATCCATCATTTCTCCTGTTCAGACAACTATCCCGCGCCTGTGCAAACGGGGTGCTTCATGTAAAATTAAGACCACTGCTATCGCCACCAACACTGATGAAAAACGACTCCCTCAACGTCAACGACATGGACGCCGACACCAATCACCGCCCCGCCACGGGTGTGGGCCGGCCGCGCAAGAACAAGACGGAAGGGAATCCCGAAACCGCCAGCCGCATCCTCGACGCAGCCGAAGAGCTGTTTGCCATGCACGGCTTTTATGGCGTCACCGTGCGCGCGGTAGCCACCCATGCCAACGTGGACGCGGCGCTCGCGCACTACTATTTCGGCACCAAGCAAGGCTTGTTCGACGCCGTGTTCCTGCGCCGCGCTGAAGTCATCAACCGCGAACGGGTGGAGGCCATGCAGCGCTACCAGCAGGAGCATGGCGACGCCATGACGGTGGAAGGACTGGTGACCGCCTTCCTGATGCCGCTGCTGAACCTGGAACGGCACCGTGACCGCGGCTGGCGCAACTACTTCGCGCTGGCGGCCCAGATGAACAACACGCGCGACTTCGGCACCGACACCATGACCCGCTATTTCGATCCGGTGGTGCTGCACTTCATCGAGACGCTGCACCGCATCCTGCCGGCCGCGCGCAAGGAAGACCTGTTCTGGAGCTACCACATGCTGACCGGCTCGCTCACGCTGACGCTGTCGGACACGGGACGACTGGACCGCCTGTCCGGCGGCCTGTGCTACTCGGCCGACATCGCCGCCGCCACCCCGCGCTTGATCGCTTACAGCACGGCGGGCATCAAGGCCGTGTGCCTGGGGCGGCGCTGATGTGCGCTAAACCAGGGTCTGCCCCGAGGGTCAGACCCTATACCTTCCCTGACTTTTACTGCTTGTAGTAGCCGGCGGCAAATACCAGCTCGCCGCTCTTTTCGAAATACGCAGACTTGGCTTCGATCTTCTTGCTCACCGGGTCCACCCACTTGTAATCCACCCAGCCCTGGCCGGCGCTGGCCGCCTTGGTCAGGATCTCGCGGACGAAATACTTGTTGTCGGCATCGCGTACCTGCGACGCGTCGATGCCGATGATGCGCTTGTTGGCGCCGTGCGCCACCACCTTGCCGTTCAGGTCGTACACGCTCAGGTACAGGTCGCGGTCCACGAACTGGCCCTGCTGGTTGCTCACTTCAGCCAGGGTCTTTTCAGCACCATTCTTCTTCAGGAACGTGATGGCTTGCTTGACGAGGGCCGACGCCTCCTCGGCGGTGCCGCGTTGCGCCGCGCCGGCGACAGGAACAAAGGCGGTCAGGCAGCAAACGAACAGCATGTTTTTCAAAATCGTTTTCATATTGCTCTTTCAGTGATGGGAAGAAGATGGAGACGGCCGCGCTCCCCAGCGAGCAGCCAGCTCGCCGACGATGCCGCGCCGGGACAACAACACGCAGGCGACGAAGATCAGGCCCGTCACCATGCCCACAGCCTCGCCAAGGCTGTTGAACCAGTCGATGCCGGTGTGGCCGGCAAGGACAGCGCCGACATCACCGAGCTTGTTTTCCAGCGCGATGATGAGCATGGCGCCCAGGATGGGGCCGGCCTGGGTGCCCATGCCGCCCACCAGTGTCATCAGGATCACCAGGCCAGACATGGACCAGTGCACGTCCGTCAGTGTTTCAAACCCCTGCACCAGCGCGTTGGTGGCGCCGGCCAGCCCCGCCAGCGCGGACGACAGCACGAACGCCAGCAGTTTGTAGCGCGCCACGTCGTAGCCGAGCGACACGGCCCGCGGCTCGTTTTCCTTGATCGCCTTGAGCACCTGCCCGAACGGCGAATGCACGGTGCGCACGATCAGCGCGAAACCGGCCACGCACACGGCCAGCACGAAGTAGTACAAGGTGGTGTCGTTGGCCAGGTCGAACATGCCCAGCAGCCTGCCGCGCGGGATGCCCTGCAAGCCATCCTCGCCGCCCGTCAGTTCGCCGGCCCGCAGCGCGCCGAAGAACACCAGTTGCGCCAGCGCCAGCGTGATCATGGAGAAGTAGATGCCCTGGCGGCGGATCGCCAGTGCGCCCATCACGAGGCCGATCAGCGCGGCCGCGCCGGCGCCGGCCAGCAGGCCCAGTTCCGTCGGCCAGCCCCACACCTTGAGCGCATTGCCGGCCACGTAGCCCGCCGCGCCAAAGAAGGCCGCGTGGCCGAACGACAGCAGCCCCGTGAAGCCGATCAGCAGGTTGAAGGCGCAGGCGAACAGCGCGAAGCACAGCAACTTGGCCAGGAACGGCGGATAGCCGGCCAGCGGCGCGGCCAGCGCGATGGCGAACGCGATGGCGTAGCCCAGATTCTTATTCATGCCCAACCTCTCATTTCTCTTTGCCGAACAAGCCGGCGGGACGCAACAGCAGCACGACGATCATCACGAGGAACAGGACGGTGGACGAGAACTCGGGATAGAACACCTTGGTCAGCCCCTCGATCACGCCCAGTCCCAGCCCGGTGACGATGGAGCCCATGATGGAACCCATGCCGCCGATGACGACCACGGCGAAGACGACGATGATCAGGTTGGAGCCCATCAGCGGCTGCACCTGGATGATGGGTGCGGCCAGCACGCCAGCGAAACCGGCCAGCGCCACGCCGAAGCCGTAGGTCAGCGTGACCATCAGCGGCACGTTGACGCCGAACGCTTCGACCAGTTTGGGGTTCTCGGTGCCGGCGCGCAGGTAGGCGCCGAGCCGGGTCTTCTCGATCATGAACCACGTGCCCAGGCAGACCGCCAGCGACGCGGCCACCACCCAGGCCCGGTAATTGGGCAGCACCATGAAACCGAGGTCGGTGGCGCCGGCCAGCAGTTCCGGCACCTCGAACGTCTGGCCGGACACGCCGTAGAACGAGCGGAACACGCCCTCCACCATCAGCGTGATGCCAAAGGTAAGCAGCAGGCCGTACAAATGATCGAGCTTGTACAGCCAACGCAGCATGGTCTTTTCGATGACGATGCCGAAGGCGCCCACCAGCAACGGCGCCAGCACCAGCATCACCCAGTAGTTCAGGCCCAGGTAGCTCATGCCCATCCAGGCCAGGAAGGCGCCCATCATGTACAGGGCGCCGTGGGAGAAGTTAATCACGTTCAGCAAGCCGAAAATGACGGCCAGCCCCAGTGACAGCATGGCGTAGAACGAGCCGTTGACCAGCCCAAGCAGCAACTGGCTCAACAGCGCTTGAAGCGGAATACCGAAAATTTCCATGTCAGCTTACTTCCACAGCGCGCACTTCGATTCGGCCTTGGTCAGATAAGCCTGCTCGCCGGGGATGGTGGCGGCGATCCGGTAGTAGTCCCATGGATACTTGGACTCGGACGGCTTTTTCACCTCCATCAGGAACATGTCGTGCACCATGCGGCCGTCCGGACGGATGGTGCCGTTGGTGGCGAACATGTCGTTGATCGGGGTCTTCTTCAGGTAGGCCATGACCTTGTCGCCATCGTCCGTGCCCAGCGCGTGCACGGCCTTCAAGTAGGTGGCGGCGGCCGAATAGTCGGCTGCCTGCAGCATGGAAGGCTCCTTCTTCATCTTGGCGAAGTAGCGCTTGGCCCACTCGCGGGAGGCCGGTGTGCGGTCCCAGTACCAGGCGTCGGTCAGGTACATGCCCTGGGTGACGTTCAGGCCCAGCGAGTGCACATCGTTGATCGACACCAGCAGGCCGGCCAGCTTCATGCTGCGCAGGATGCCGAACTCGTTGGCCGCCTTGATGGCGTTCATGGTGTCGCCGCCGGCATTGGCCAGGCCCAGGATCTGCGCCTTGGAGGCCTTGGCCTGCAACAGGAAGGACGAGAAATCGGCCGCCGACAAGGGATGCTTGACGCTGCCCAGCACCGTGCCGCCGTTGGCCTTGACCACGTCAGCCGTGTCCTTTTCCAGCGCGGCGCCGAACGCGTAGTCGGCCGTCAGGAAGTACCACGACTTGCCGCCCTGCTTGAGCAGCGCGCCGCCGGTGCCGCGCGCCAGTGCCACCGTGTCGTAGGCGTAATGCACGGTGTAGGGCGTGCACTCCTCGTTGGTCAGGCGCGCGGAGCCGGCGCCGATCGAGATGAACACCTTCTTCTTCTCGGCCGCCACCTTGGCCATGGCCAGGTTGGCGCCCGAGTTGGTGCCGCCGATCAGTAGGTCCACGCCCTGCTGGTCGAACCATTCGCGCGCCTTGGAGGCGGCGATGTCGGCCTTGTTCTGGTGGTCGGCCGAGATGAATTCGACTTTTTTACCGGCCACCACCACGCCCGCATCGACGATGGCCATCTTGATCGCTTCCGCGCCACCGGGACCGTCGATGTCCGAATACAGGCCGGACATGTCGGAAATGAAGCCGATCTTGATGGTGTCGCCCGAGACCTGCGCTTGCGCGGCGCCGGACAGGCCCATGGCGCACACGGTGGCGGCGGCGATGGCGATTGATTTCAACTGCATAGAGTCTCCGTTTGGTATGGTTGTTGTTGGTTTGTTTGTTACGCCGGCCGGGCCGGTGTTACACACCCAGCAGCTCGGTCAGCAGCGGCATCTTGGCGTTCAATTCGGGGGCGGCGAAGGTTTCCACGATCTGCCCGTGCTCCATCACGTAGAAGCGGTCCGCCAGCGGCGCGGCGAAGCGGAAGTTCTGCTCCACCATCACGATGGTGTAGCCCTTGGCCTTGAGCGTGGTGATCATGCGGGCCAGGCCCTGCACGATGACGGGGGCCAGCCCTTCCGAGATTTCATCGAGCAGCAGCAGCCGCGCGCCGGTGCGCAAGATGCGGGCCACGGCCAGCATCTGCTGCTCGCCGCCCGACAGCCTTGTGCCCTGGCTATGCTTGCGTTCTTCGAGATTGGGGAACATGGCGTAGATCTCCGCCACCGACATGCCCTGCTCGCCCGTGGCCAGTTGCGGCGGCATCATCAGGTTTTCTTCCGTCGACAGCGACGAGAAAATGCCGCGCTCCTCCGGGCAGTAGCCGACGCCCAGGTGCGCCACCTTGTGGGTGGGCAGGCCGATCGCCTCCACGCCGTTGACCTTGATCGACCCCGTGCGCGCCCCCGTCAGGCCCATGATGGCGCGCATGGTCGTGGTACGGCCGGCGCCATTACGGCCCAGCAGCGTGACCACTTCGCCCGGTTGCACCTTCAGGTTCACGTTGTGCAGGATGTGGGATTCGCCGTACCAGGCTTGCAGATTGGTGATTTCCAGCGCGGCCGTCATCAGTGCGCTCCTTCCAGCGCTGCCGCTTCCGTGCCCATGTAGGCTTCCATCACTTGCGGGTTGCTCGACACTTCGGCATAGCTGCCCTCGGCCAGCATGGCGCCGCGCTGCAGGACGGAGATCTTGTCGCAGATGCCGGACACCACTTTCATGTTGTGCTCGACCATCAGGATGGTGCGGCCTGCCGACACTTTCTTGATCAGTTCCGTGACCCGGTGCACGTCCTCGTGGCCCATGCCCTGGGTCGGTTCGTCGAGCAGCATCAGTTCCGGTTCCATGGCCAGCGTGGTGGCGATTTCCAGCGCCCGCTTGCGCCCGTACGGCAGATCGACCGTGATGGTGTCGGCAAACGCCGTCAAGTCCACTTCAGCCAGCAAGGCCATGGCCCGTTCGTTGAGTTTGGCGAGCGTGCGCTCGCTCTGCCAGAAACTGAAGCTGCTGCCCAGTTGCCGTTGCAGGCCGATGCGCACGTTCTGCAGCACGGTCAGGTGCGGAAAGACCGCCGAAATCTGGAACGAGCGGATCACCCCCATGCGGGCGATCTGCGCGGGCTGGTGGGCGGTGATGTCCTTGCCGTTGAACAGGATCTGGCCCGAACTGGGGACCAGGAACTTGGTGAGCAGGTTGAAGCAGGTGGTCTTGCCAGCCCCGTTGGGGCCGATCAGCGCATGGATATGGCCGCGCTTGACGCGCAAATCCACGCCCTGCACGGCACTAAATCCCCGGAACTGCTTGCACAGCTTGCGGGTTTCCAGGATGACGTCGGTCATCGTGTCTCCTTGTTGATGTCGTTCTTATCGCCGGCCGTGGCCGTCCCGCGCATGGCGCTGCGTACAGCTGGTACGCCCTGCGGTCGTGTGGTTTTGTTCGCCACATCGCCGCTTTATTCATGCGTCGGTGAATAAACTATATCAATGCGTTCACCGGGCCGCAAGCGATTTTATTGTGCAAGTCACGCATTCATGCGGCTTACAACGCCTTCTGTGCTACGTGCGCCACAGGCAATTGATTTATCTTGCGGTAAATTTTTACCGCTGCTAGCATTTATTCATCGACCAATGAAATTTAGGTCGAACAGGGAAACCAGCCCCATACCTGGAGCCACCCACGGTGGCGCCGGCCCGGTCTACCCGGCGTCCATCGCTTATTTTCTGGACCGCAACACAACAAGAAATAGAGGAAGACATGCAACAACGACTCAAACCGATGGCGCTCGCGATCTGCCTGGCCGCTCCCCTGCTGGGCAACGCGGCGGAATTCAACGTCGGCAGCAACACCGTCATCAACCTGGGCGGCCTGTTCGCCGTGGGCGCCAAGAGCGCCGAGGTGACCGACACCGCCCGCGCCGTGCAACGCGAATCGCGCGTGGACGACAACACCTCGCGCGTCATCATTTCCGGCAACACGGATCTGGGCAACGGCCTGAAAGCCATCTTCCGCCTGGAAAGCCGCTTCACGGCCGACACCCGCCCCAGCACCCCGCTGGTTCCCGGCTCCACCACCAACGTGGGCGCCGGCACTGGCTGGGCCGACGGCGACACCTGGGCCGGCCTGGCCGGCGACTTCGGCAGCGTCTACTTCGGTAAATCCACGCTCTACTACGCCGACACCATGGCCATCCCCAACCTGGGCATCAAGGGCGCGGGCGAGTCCTACCGCATCTGGGACGGCAACGGCCTGAGCACCTTCAACATGCTGAGCCAGGTCGGCACCAAGGGCGGCGTGCTGACCACGCTGGGCATCACCCGCTCGCAGAACGTGGTGCGCTGGGATACGCCCACCGTGAAAGGCTTCGACGGCAGCCTGGCCTACACCAAGAACGCGTCCGGCGACGAAAACCACTTCGGCTGCGCCGGTTGCGCGGCGGACTATGAGTCGGGCGGCACCTGGTATGGCCGCCTGCGCTACAACGAAGGCCCGATCTCGGCCTCGATGAGCGTGTTCCACACCAAGGTGCAAGGCGCCGTCGTCACCGCGCCCTACCTGGGCCCGCTGGACAAGACCGGCTACCGCGCCGGCGTCGCCTACACCTTCCCGACCAACCTGAAAGTGGGCCTGGTGTACGACAACACCAACGTCCACAACGGCATCCCCGGCGCCACGGGCGACGCCAAGCGCGGCGTGTTCTCCATCCCCGTCAGCTACATGTGGGACAAGCACGCCGCCTACCTGACCTACACCAGGGCCGGCAGCACCAGCAACCTGGACAGCAGCGGCGCCAAGCAGCTCAACCTGGGCTACGACTACGCGTTCGCCAAGAACACCTTCATCGGCGTGTTCTTCACCCAGTTGAAGAACGACAGCAACGGCAGCTACTCGCCGTTCCTGAGCAACAGCGCGCTGGGCGGCTCGGCGCCCAAGACGGGTGAAGGCTTCCGCCAGATCTCGCTGGACATCAACTACTGGTTCTAAGCTGGCGCGCGCGATAAACGCGCCAAGCCAGTAACGCCCTGATGCGGAACGGCCGGCTCCGGCCGTTCCCGCCCTCCCCTCCCTATTTTCTGGACATCCTATGCGTACATTGAATCGCCTGGCAGTATTCGCACTGGCCGTGGCCGGCCTGTGCGGCGCCCGATCGGCCTGGTCCTACGACCAGCTGGTGGAAAAGAAGACCTTCACCCTCCCTGCCCTGACCACGGTGGGCGGCAAGACCATCAAGCAGGTCAAGGTCGGCTACGAAACCTACGGCACCCTGAACGCCGAAGGCAGCAACGCCATCTTCATCCCCCACTATTTTTCCGGCACCTCGCACGCGGCCGGTAAATATGCGGCCACCGATCCGGCGCCCGGCTACTGGGACGCCCTGATCGGCCCCGGCAAGCCGCTCGACACGGACAAATACTTCATCGTCTCGGCCGACAACCTGGTCAACCTGAACGTGAAAGACCCGCACGTCGTCACCACCGGCCCGGCCAGCATCAACCCCGATACGGGCAAGCCCTATGGCATGACCTTCCCCATCGTGACCTTCCGCGATTCCGTCAACGTCCACAAGGCGCTGGTGGACGCGCTCGGGGTCAAGCACCTGCAAGCGGTGATCGGCGCCTCCGGCGGCTCGATGCTGACGATGGAATGGGCCGCCTCCTATCCCGAGCTGGTGGAACGGGCCATCCCCGTGATTCCGGGCGGCGTGGCCTTCAATCCCTACGCAGTGGAAGTGGCCAGCGTGTGGGCATCGGCGGTGACCAGCGACCCGAAATGGAACCACGGCGACTATTACGGCAAGGAGGAACCGCTGCAAGGCGTGGCCGAAGCGATGAAGATGGTCAGCCTGTCGTCGCGCCACTACGGCTGGGCCGACCGCACGTTCGGCCGCAAGCCCGCGCAGGCCGGCCATGAGCCGATCGATAGCTGGGACAACCTGTACGCGATTGAAGCCACCTTCAACGCCGGCGCCGCCGCCGCGGCCAAGCGCACGGACGCCAACTCGCTGCTGTACACCATCAAGGCGAACCAACTGTTCAGCGTGTACCAGGCGGCCGACCTGCAACAGGGCCTGCAACGGATCAAGGCCCGCGTGCTGTTCATCCCGGCCGACTCCGACCTGCTGCTGTTCCCCGACTACAGCCGGCAAGCCATGGCCCTGCTTCGCGCCCAGGGCAAACAGGCCGAGATCTTCGAACTGCATGGCGACGGCGGCCACCTGGACGGCATCACCCAGATCATGCAGGCCGGACCGGCCATTCGCGCGTTCCTGAGCAAGTAAGCGCTTGTTCGCTACGCTTGGGTCAGCCAGAACATCTTTGACCCAAGCAATACCGGCCTTTCCTTATGCGCAAGCCTCAAAATTCGTGCTAAAGTACATCCAAGTACACACGAGGATAAACCACATGCGAACCACGCGGGCATTCAAGAACGGTAACTCGCAGGCCGTACGTATTCCTGCCGAAATCGCCTACGATCGGACAGACATCGAGCTGGAAATTGAGCGCGTTGGCGAAGAAATCAGGATACGTCCGGCGCGTCGGCCTTTAACTGGTGTCATGAAAAAATTCGCCCGGTTCGGACCAGACTTCATGGCTGAGGGCCGTGGCGAACAGGAACAAGAAGAGCGGGATACGTTGTAATGCCGTTATACATGCTCGACACCAATATGTGCATTTACCTGATGCGGAACCAACCAGAACAGGTCGCCCGCCGCTTCGCCCAGTGCTACGCCGGCGACGTCGTGATGTCCGCCATCACTTTTGCCGAGTTGCAGTACGGTGTAACCGTTGCGCAAGACAGCATGCTGCAAGGGCGTCATCTGGCCGCGCTCATTGAAGACATCCCGGTTGCGCCATTCGATGCGGCCGCCGCCTTGTCCTATGGCCCGATTCGGCAAGCCACGCGCGAGCGCAAGAGAGACCAGCTCGATAAACTCATCGCGTCGCACGCCGTTTCGCTGAATGTCACCCTGGTCACGAATAATGAGCGGGATTTTGCCGCCTATCCCGGCTTGCGCATCGAGAACTGGCTGACCCCGCCCCTGGCGCCTCCCGCCCGCCCATGATGGCCCATTTGTCGCCGTTGTCGCCGTTTTTCCACTCGCGCCCCAGCGAGGGACTATTTCCCAGCATCATGACCTGTTAGACTCATAAACCTTGCAGTATCAGGCAACATCATTATCAAATAATTATATGTGTAGTGAGACTAACATTCCGTGGCCGGGCCGGGGGTGGCGGTAGCACGACCAGACTGGGGAATGGTTCTATGATCAACAACAAAGCGCGCTGGCAGCCGGCGCTGCTGGCCGCATCCGTGTCGGCCGCCTTGCAGGGCATGGCGCACGCGCAATCCGTGCCGCCCACGCCCGACAACACCGACGGCCAGGTGCAGGAAGTCGTCGTCACCGCCCAACGCACCGCATCGCTCGAATCGCGCACGCCGGTGGCCATGTCCGTGCTGACGGGCGAGCAACTGCGCCAGGCCGGCCTGGACCAGCCCTCGGCGCTGGCCGCCCGCCTGCCCAATGTGCACCTGGACGGCGCCGCCGCCGCCCTGAAAATCACCATCCGCGGCGTGACCAACGCCGACACGACGGAAAAAGGCGACCCCTCGGCCGCCTTCATGGTCGATGGCGTCTACCTGGCCCGCCCCACCCAGCAGAACCTGAGTTTCTACGACGTGGACCGCATCGAAGTGCTGCGTGGTCCGCAAGGCACGCTGTACGGCCGCAACACGACGGCCGGCGCCATCAACGTGATCACCAACGCCCCCAGCCGCCAGCTGGAAGGCGCCGTCGGCGTGGAGCTGGGCGACTACGCCAGCCGCAAGGTCAACGCCATGCTCAACGTGCCCGTCAACGACGCGCTGGCGCTGCGCGCGGCCGTGGCCGCAAACCGCCACGACAGCTACCTGATCAACGGCCAGGGCACGCCCTACACGCTGGGCCTGGACCGCGACGACGTGTCGGGCCGCCTGTCGGCCAAGCTCACGCTGAGCCCCGCCGCCTCGCTGCTGCTGCGCGCCGACCATAGCTCGGTGCGCGACAACAGCGACCGCATCGTCCCGGACACCAATTTCTACCACGGCGTGGCCAGCGGCCAGCCCACCTGGTACGACGCCAGCACCGACCAGCGCTTGACCAACGGCTTCGTGCCGCCCAACACCCGTCCCGAGCAGGGCTACGACCACAAGACCACCACCGGCCTGTCGGCCGAACTGGCGTGGGACCTGGGTCCGGCCACCGTGACCTGGCTGGGCGCCCACCGCCGCTTCGACAACCACGTGCTGTTCAACTACTACTACCGCGTCAAGCCGACCTTCGCCATCGGCGTGCACCAGAATTTCGATGGCGTCAACACCCAGGATTCGCACGAGCTGCGCGTGGCCACCAACGGCAATGGCCCGCTCAGCGCGCAGGCCGGCCTGTACTACTTCCGCGAAGAGACGAACACGCTGTATACCTTCCGCGACCTGGCCCTGCTTGGCCTGCCGCCGTACTATGTATTCCCCACTGGCCCCACCATCGCCCGCAGCAAGGCCGTGTTCGGCCAGGCCACGTGGCGCCTGACGGACCGCCTGCGCGCCACGGCCGGCGTGCGCTACACCAGCGACGACAAGTCGCGCGTGGGTTCGACCAACTTCCAGCAAGGCCCGGTGTTCAACCCGGCCACCGACTTCAAGCTGCTCAACGCGGCCGATCTCGACACGCACAAAAACACCTGGCGCCTGGGCCTGGACTATGACGTTACGCCCACCACCTTCGCCTACGCCACGCTATCGACCGGCTACAAGGCGGGCGGTTTCAACGACGGTTGCCTGGCTGGCAGCAGCGCGCTGGGCATTCCGTGCCCGGCCGCCCTGGCCGTCCCCGCCAGCACGCTGTACTACCAGCCCGAGACGCTGACCTCGCGCGAGGCCGGCCTCAAGACCCGTTTCTGGGACAAGCGCGCCAGCCTGAACCTGGCCGTGTTCGACTACGACTACCGCAACCTGCAGTTGTCGGGCGTGGCCATCGTACGCGGCGCGCCGCAGTACGTCACCACCAACGCCGGCGTGGCCAGCGTCAAGGGCCTGGAGGCCGATGGCCAGATCAATCCAACCATCGACGACCGCATCAGCTACGGCCTGACCCTGCTCGACGCCCATTACGTGTCCTACACGCCGGACGGCGTGCACTCGTGGGCCGGCACCAAGCTTGATCGGGCGCCGTCGAACACCGTCACGGCCGGCTATGAACACCGGTTCCTGCTGGCTTCCGGCCAGCTGCGGGCCGGCATTGTGGCGCGCCGCAGCGCGGCCTACATCATCGGCGTGCCGACCCAG
Organism: Rugamonas brunnea; assembly: GCF_014042345.1. Taxonomy (GTDB): domain Bacteria; phylum Pseudomonadota; class Gammaproteobacteria; order Burkholderiales; family Burkholderiaceae_D; genus Rugamonas; species Rugamonas brunnea. The sequence goes on along the minus strand of NZ_JACEZT010000006.1, from coordinate 157,656 downwards.
CAGCTGCGCTACACCATCCCGGCCCGCACCGCCAGCGACGCCACCGTGCGCTACCAGCCCAGCGGCGCGCCATGGAGCGTGCAGGCGCAAGTCAGGAACCTGGAGAACAAGGTGCAACCGATCGCCATCGACAGCTTCGGCATGGTGGTGCCCAGCGACCCACGCACCATCGCCGTGCGGTTCGACTATCGTTACTGAGACGCGTTACTGAAGTTCGTTATTGAAGTCGTCATTGCAAGCCCGCAGTCAGTCCGCCGCGTTCGCGCGGCGCCCGTCAACTCTATGATCCGAAAAAACCGCTCATGAAGTCTGCCCTGCACCACCTGCCCCGCTTCACCAACGTCCTGCTGATCGTGTTCCTGGCCGTGACGCTGTCACGCGGCTACGGCGACACCACCAAGCTGTTGATCGTCAGTTCGCTCGTCATGTTCGCCTGCTGCTGGAGCAGCGCCATCCACCTGCTGGGCGCGCGCGCCGCCCGCAACTTCGTCGTCATCGGCGTGGTGCTGGGCTGGATCGCGGAACAACTGGGCTCCAGCTACGGCTGGTTCTTCGGCAGCTACACCTACACGGACGTGCTGGGCCCGCGGCTGGGCGACGTGCCCGTCATCATCCCGCTGATGTGGTTCGCGCTGTGCTACGTGGCCTACGTGATCGGCAACCTGATCGTGTGGCAGTCGCCCACCGACGGCAAGCCCGCCTTGCGCCAGACGCTCGTCATGTCGCTGCTGGCGGCCATGATCGTCACCGCCTACGACCTGGGCGCCGATCCCTACATGGTGTACGGCCTCAAGGCCTGGATCATGACCAAGACCGACGGCTGGTGGTTCGGTGAAACCCTGCAAGGCTTCGTGGGCTGGATGCTGGTGTCGTTCACCATCGTGTTCCTGTTCCGCCTTACGCTGCGCAAGCGCGCGCCCGTGGCAGCGCTGCCCGTGGCGCGCGGCCACGCCATGGTCCCGCTGCTGGTCTACGGCGGCAGCATGGCGTTCCAGGCAGCCGAAGGCACGCCGGTGGAAACCCGCACCATCGCCCTGTTCGCGATGGGCATCCCGCTGCTGGTGGCGCTGTGCGGCTTCGAACGCTGGCAGCAGCCGGCCCGGGAGAGCGCGCCGGCCAATGACGCAACCCCGCAATCGGTGAGGGCATAATGCGCGACACCATCACCCGCTCCAGCACCCTGCGCGCCGATCCGCTGGCCGACGATACCATCGCCCGCATCCTGGGCCCATGGGACAAGCACGGCGACAACGCGGCCCAATGGCAAGCCATCGCCACCGTCAACGACCAGCTCACGCAATGGCAGGCCAACGGCGCCCTGCCCGGCTGGCGCGCCAGCGAGCATGTACCGCCCGCCATCGCCGCCGCGCTGGAAGACTACATCCAGGCCGGCCTGCGCCTGCCCGACTGGGCCGAACCGGCCAAGATCGCCCGCGCCGAAGCGCTGTTCATGGACATGAGCATGCTCTCGTGCACCCTGCTGTTCTGCGCCAGCCTGCCCGAATGCTATGTGATCCCCGACCTGGCCGGTGTGTTGCACGCGGCCGGCCAGCTGGAACAGCACACCGACTACCGCATCCGCTCCACGGCGGCCATGCTGTTCCCCGTCATGATGCACGGCGGCCTGACCGACGCCAGCGGTGGCGGCGTGGCGCAAACGCTCAAGGTGCGGCTGATCCACGCCACCATCCGCCACCTGATCTTGCGCGGCAATCCATCCGACGCGGCGCGTCCCGAGGCGCCGGCCCAGGTGCCGCCGCTGCCCATGCTGGCCGGCCAACCGCGCAGCATGCAGGGCACCTTGTACGCCCACGGCTGGAATGTGGAACGCGATGGCCTGCCCTGCAACCAGGAGGAACTGGCCTACACCCTGCTCACCTTCAGCTATGTGTTCCTGCGCGCGCTGCGCAAGCTGGGCCTGGGTTTGCCGGCGGAAGACGAACACGCCTACCTGCATACCTGGAACGTGGTGGGCCACGTGCTGGGCATCGAGCGCACCATGATGGCCGACACCATGGAACAGGCCGAAGCGTTGTTCAACCGCATGCAGGCGAGCGGCCGGGTGCACCCTTTCCTACCCGATTCCCGTCCCGCGCTGGGCGCGGCCCTGATGCAGACCATGGAAAAGGAACTGCCGCTGCGCATACTCAAGCCCTTCCCCGTGCTGCTCACGCGCCACCTGTGCGGGCCGGCCGCCTCGCAGGACCTGGGACTGACGGGCCGCGTCTCGCTGCTGTCGCGCGCCCTGTTCGCCATTTCGATGGGCACCATCCGCCTGATCGATGCCACAGCGCGCCTGTTCTGGCCCCAGTTCTCGCTCTCGCGCCTGGTCACGCGCGTGGTCGGCTACCAGTTCACCGTCAAGCTACTGATGGACCAGACCCGCCCCCTGAAACTGCCCGACGCCCTGCTCAACCAGGTCGGCGCCGTCACGTCCGGCTGGGACCAGGACCGCCAGGCGCCGCGCTGGGTCAACGCGCTCGAAACCCGCCTGACGGGCCGTCGCAAGCACCTGATCCCGACCGGGCCGCAGCCATGACCGGGGCGCCGTCGTTCGCTTTCCGCGCGTCGCGCGCGGCCCGGGCCTTGCGCGCCCGGCTGGCCGGCTGGCCACCATTGCCGGCGTTGCCATCCGCATTGCTGTCCGTTCTGCTGTCCTTGCTGTTACTGCTGCCCGGCGCCAGCCGGGCCGCCCCCCTCTTGCTGGACGACGCGGTGGGCCAGGTCGACGCCTGGCCCGCCCTGACCGTCCTGTCCGACCCCGGCGGCAAGCTCGATGTGCATGGCGCCGTCGCCGCCGCCAGCCGCTTCGCCCGCCCCGATTCCGCCTACGCCACCCTGGGTGTGCACCGCGATGTGCTGTGGCTGCGCATTCCCGTCGCCGTGGCGCCCGGCGGCGAGGGCGACTGGATACTCAATATCGACTACGCGGCCCTGAACCGGGTCGACCTGTACGTGAGCGCCAACGGCGCCATCGTGCGCCACGCGGCCATGGGCAACCTGCTGCCCCGCTCCGTGCCCGGCGGCCGCGGACGGGCGCCCGCCGTGGCCCTCAAGCTGGCGCCGGGCACTGGCCAGGAACTGTGGCTGCGGGTGCAGAACACAGGCTCGATGATCCTGCCGATCCGCCTGTCCACGCCGGCCACCTTCCACGCCGCCGCCCTCAATGAGCAGATGCTGCAAGGCCTGCTGATCGGCCTGAGCCTGTGCCTGCTGCTCTACAGCCTGGCCCAGTGGATCAACCTGCGCGAACCGTTGTTCGGCAAATACGCGCTGCTCACGGCCGGCACCACCATGTTCTCGGTCGAGTTCTTCGGCCTGGGCACACAATACCTGTGGGGCAGCGAACCATGGATGACCATGCACGCCGGCGGCCTGTTCGCGCTGATGGCGTCCTGCGGCGCCTACCTGTTCGTGGAGCAGGCGCTGGCCCGCCCCGGCATGGACCGCGTGTTCAGCCGCCTGATGCACACCGGCGCCGTGCTGGCCCTGATCAGCGCCGCCGCCTACGCCACCGACATCATCGGCGTGCAGACGCTGGTGGCCATCGTCAGCACGCTGGGCCTGATGCCCATGCTGCTCGGCCTGCCCGGCGCCTTCATGCGCGCGCGCCGCGGCGACGCCGTCGGCATCTACTTCCTGATCGGCTGGGCCGTCAGCTTCATGTCCTCGGTGCTGCTATCGCGCGTCATCAACGGCGCCGTGGCCGCCAACTTCTGGACCATGCACGCGCTCCAGTTCGGCAACATGTTCGACATGCTGGTGTTCATGCGCATCCTCGGCCTGCGCACCAAGGCCATGCAAAGCGCCATGCTGCGCGCCGAAGCGGCCACCCGCATGAAGTCCGACTTCCTGGCCAACATGAGCCACGAGATCCGCACCCCGCTCAACGCCATCATCGGCATGAGCCAGCTGGCCATGATGGCCGAACCGAGCCCCCGGTTGCGCAATTACGTGAGCAAGATCGAAGGCGCCGGCCAGCACCTGCTGGGCATCATCAACGACATCCTGGACTTCTCCAAGATCGAGGCCGGCAAGCTGGCGCTCGAATCCGTGCCGTTCGCGCTGGACGACCTGCTGGAGCACCTGGCCAGCCTGACGGCCATCAAGACCGACGACAAGCGCGTGGAACTGGTGTTCCGGGTCGAGCGCGGCGTGCCGGCCCGCCTGGTGGGCGACCCGCTGCGGGTGGGCCAGATCCTGATCAACCTGACCAACAACGCCGTCAAGTTCACCGACCGCGGCGAGATCGTGGTGGCGGTGGACGTGGCCGAACGCAAGGGCGATCAGGTGACGCTGCGCTTCAGCGTCAGCGACACCGGCATCGGCATGAACGAGGAACAGCTGGTGCGCCTGTTCCAGTCGTTCAGCCAGGCCGACGGGTCCATCACGCGCCGCTACGGCGGCACGGGCCTGGGCCTGTCCATCTCCAAGCAACTGGTGGAGCTGATGGGCGGCAGCATCCGCGTCAACAGCACACCCGGCGTGGGCAGCCGCTTCACCTTCACCGTCACGCTGGACGTGGCCGATCCGGCCAGCGCTCCCGTGGTGGCGCCGGCCGAAGCGCTGCGCCAGGTGCGCGTGATGGTGGTCGACGACAGCGCCACGGCGCGCGACGCGCTGGTCGAGATGCTGTCCTCGTTCGGCGTCACGGCCCATGGCGCCAGCTCCGGCGAGGAATCGCTGTACCTGCTGGCGCGCGCGGCCGACGAGGGTGTGCCCTACCAGGTGGTGCTGATGGACTACATGATGCCCGGCTGGGACGGCGTCGAGACCATCCGCCGCATCCACGCCGACCCGCGCCTGGCCGCGCCGCCGGCCATCCTGATGGTCAGCGCCTGCACCCGCGAAACGGTGCAGCAGCAGGAAGGCCAGTTCCAGCTGCATGGCTTCCTCACCAAGCCGGTCGGCCCGGCCCTGCTCTATCACAGCCTGCTGCAGGTGCTGCGCCCCGACTTGGCCGGCGCCCCCGCCAACGGGGACGGCCTGTCCATGCGCGCGCCGGACCTGGCACGCCTGGCCGGCGCCCGCATCCTGCTGGTGGACGACAACGCCAACAACCGCGAAGTGGCGCAGGACTTCCTGGCCATGGCGCGGGTCGAGGTGGACGTGGCCATCCACGGCGGCGAGGCCGTGCGCATGGTGCAGGAGCGCGACTACGACGTGGTGCTGATGGATATCCAGATGCAGGAAGTGGACGGCCTGACGGCCACCATCCAGATCCGCGCCCTGCCCGGCCTGCGCGAGCTGCCCATCATCGCCATGACGGCGCACGCCATGGCGGGCGACCGCGAAAAGAGCCTGGCGGCCGGCATGAACGACCACGTGACCAAGCCGATCAACCCGGAATTGCTGTTCCGCGCCCTGCACAAGTGGATAGACCCGGCCCGGCTGGCCGGGCGCCAGCCGGCCGCCATGCCCGGCCTGGCCGCCGGCGACGACGCCCCGCACGCGGCCGCGCCGCTGCCGCCCGTGCCCGGCATCATCTGGCAACAGGCGCTCGACAGCGTGGGCCAGCAGCGCGCCCGGCTGCACAAACGCATCGCCAGCTTCGTGCAGGAATACCAGGGCGGGCCGCAAGTGGTGCGCGAGGCGCTGCGGGCCGGCCACCACGCGGCCCTGCAAAGCCTGGCCCACAACCTCAAGTCGAGCGCGGCCTACCTGGGTGCGGCCGAACTGTCGGCCCAGGCCAACGCTGTCGAACAGGCGTTGCGCTCGGGCCAGCATGAGCGCTGCGCGGCGCTGGCGCCGGAACTGGCCGACACGCTGGCCACGGTGCTGGCCGGCCTGGCCGCCATCGAAGCACCGTCGCCCGCTCCGGCCGCAGCCCCGGCCAGTCCGGCCGCCAGCAGCGCGCCGCCCGCCGCGGCGCCCGACATGCCCGGCGCCGCCGCCCTGATCCGCCAGCTCGAAGCCTACCTGCGCGACGACGACGCGCGCGCCGAGGATGCCTTGCACGCGCTGCAAGCCCTGCCCGGCGCGGCCCGCCATGGCGCACTTTTGGCGGTGATCCAGCATGCCGTGGACGAGATCGAATATGATGTGGCATTGGCACCGCTGGCCGAATTGGCGCGCGCCCTGAATCTGAATCTGGAAGTAAGCGCATGAATTTGCCTGGAATGCAAAAAGTACTGGTCGCCGACGACGACGCCATCAACCGCCAGGTGCTGGCCGAACTGCTCAAACCGGACTACACGGTACTGTTGGCCAAGAATGGCGCCCAGGCCCTGGAGCGGGCCACGCGCCACGCGCCGGACCTGATCCTGCTGGACGTAATGATGCCCGACATGGACGGCTACGAAGTGCTGCGCCGCCTGCGGGCCGACCCGCAGATGGCCGATATCGCCGTCATCTTCATTTCCGGCCTGGACCGCCCCGAGGACGAGGCCAACGGCCTCAAAATGGGCGTGGCCGACTACATCGCCAAGCCGTTCAACGCCACCGTGGTGCTGGCGCGGGTGGCGCTGCACCTGCAGATGGTGCGCCAGCGCCGCATGCTGGAACACCTGGCCCACGTGGACGGCCTGACGGAACTGGCCAACCGGCGCCGCTACGATGAGGTGTACGCCAACGAATGGCTGCGCACCCAGCGCAACGGCCGGCCGCTGTCGCTGGCCATGCTCGATATCGACTGCTTCAAACAGTACAACGACCATTACGGCCACCCCGCCGGCGACCGCGCGCTGCGCGCCGTGGCGCGCGCGGCGGCCGGCCACATGCGCCGCCCGGCCGACCTGGCGGCCCGCTACGGCGGCGAGGAACTGGTGCTGCTGATGCCCGACACCGACGGCGCCCAGGCCCTGCAAGTGGTGCAGGCGATCTGCGCGGAAGTGGCGCAACTGGCCATCGCCCACGCCGCCTCCACCGCCAGCCCGCTGCTCACCCTCAGCGCCGGCGGCGCCACCCTCCGCCTGCACAAAGGGGAAAGCGCGCAGGACCTGCTGGCCGCCGTTGACAGCCACCTGTACCTGGCCAAGCAGGCAGGCCGCAACCGCATCATCTGGCGGCCGGACCCGAACCTGGCGCCAACACCGGCCCCGGCCCACGGCTGAAGTGGGGCATGCCATGAACAAGGACGCCGGCCCGCCCGTCCTGGACCTGGAGGACGCCAGCGCCCGCAACGGCGTGCAGCGCCCGCTGCTGCTGAGCGCCGCGCGCGCCTTCGCGCACGCCTATGGCAACTTGCCGCCACAAGTCACCGCCCATCTGGCAGCCGGCGAACTGGCCGCGCTGGGGCAGGCCGCGCACCGCGTCAAGGGCGCCGCCACGCTGCTGGGCGCCTACCGGCTGGGCGCAGCCGCCGCCGCGCTGGAAGAAGCGGTACGCGCTGGCGATCCGGCCCACTTAACCCCGCTGACGCACAGCTTCGCCACGGAGCTGGAGGCGGCGCTGGCCGCCATGCGCGCCGTCTTCACACCGAATCCGCCGGACGTGGCCACCCCGTCAAACCTGCCGAACCGGCCAAACCTGCCGCCGTCGGACAACCCGACAGCCGCCCCGGACGGCACATCGGCGCCGCTGGCCGCCAACCCGGCACGGCACGCGGCAGCGGCCCGGCTGACCCGGCAACTGGTGCCGCTGCTGCGCGACGGCGATTACGCGGCCGCCGCCCTGCTCGACCAGCTCGATGGCCTGCTGGCCGGCGGCGCGCACGCCCCGCTGCTGGCCGAAATCCGCCAGCAGTTCGACGACCTGGAGACGGAACAGGCGGTGCAACTGGCCGAACGGCTGGGCGTCGCGCTGGGCTGACAAAAGCCCCCGCGCGGTCACAGCGCCGCCATTTTTTTCGCCAGTTGTCCAATACGAGGCAGTACAATAAAAAATCCCCCCAGGCGGTGGGCCGGAGGCGCGCACCCATGCGGGCCCATTTAGAAAAAGACAATGCGGGACAAAACCAGCGCGATCGCGCCCTACCTCAAACGGTATGCCACCTGGCGCCGGGCCGGCGTGGCGCTGCTGCTGGCCGGCGCGCTGGGCGCGGTCACCTACTGGGTAGGCCAGCGCGAGGAGCAGCGCGCCATTGCGGCTGCGGAGAGCCGCCTGCTGGGCCGCAGTGCCGCCAACGCCAGCCTGCTGGCGCAGCAGATCGGCACACTGGAGCGGGACGCCCTGTTCCTGGCCAGCCTGCCGCCGTTGCGCGGCATCGCACGCGCTGACGCCAACAGCGGCTACGACACGTTGGAAGCCACGCCCATCGGGCTGTGGCAGCGGCGCCTGACCAGCATCTTCAAAGCCTATGCCGGCACCAATCCCGACATCCTGCAAGTGAGCTTGATCGACGTGGCCGGCCAGGGCCGCGAACTGTTGCGGGTCAACCGGATCGGCGCGAGCATCGTCGCCGCCAACGCCGGCCAGTTGCGCCAGGCCGCGCAGGAACCCCACGTGCAGGCGGCGCTGCGCCTGACGCCGGGCCAGGTCTATGTGTCCGACATCGGCTTTGAACGGGCCGGCGGCCGCACCGCCACGCCTGCCACACCCGTGCTGCTGGCCGCAACTCCTGTCCTGGACGAACAACACCAGCCATTCGTCGTCATCGTCATCGACTACGCCGCCCGCGCCATCCTGACGCCGCCGGCCGCCAACCTGCCTCCGGACCTGAGCGCCTACCTGACCAATGGCCGGGGCGACTTCCTGCTGCACCCGCAGCCGGGCCACGCGTTCGGCTTTGAACGGGGCCGCCCGCTGCGCTGGCAGGACGAATTCCGCCTGCAGGACGGCAGCGCGCGCCCGCCGCTGGCCCGCTACGACGGGCCGGATGGCCCCGTGCTCGTGGCTGCGCGCCGCGTCAGCATCGACCCGCGCCATCCGGAACGCGACCTCACGCTGGCCCTGGCCGCCCCGCTCGCCCCCGCCATCTGGGCCGGCCACATGGCCCAGCTCATGCTGCTGGCGGCCATGCTGTGCGGCGGCCTGCTGGTGGGCGGCGCCGGCTACACGCTGCGGCGCCAGCGCCGCCGGCTGGATGAATACCGGGTCGCCGCCACGGCCCGCATCCGGGAACTGAACGTGTCGCTGGAACAGCAGGTACGCGAACGCACGCGCCAGATTGAATCGGTCACCATCCTGCAACGCGCCATCCTGGCCCATGCCTCGTACTCCATCATCGCCACCGACACGGACGGCATCATCCGCCTGTTCAACCCGGCCGCCGAGCGCATGTTGGGCTACCAGGCGGCCGAACTGCTGGGGAAATACACCCCCGAGCGGCTGCACGACCGCGACGAGGTGGCGGCCCGCGCGGTCGCCCTGTCGCAGGAACTGGGACGCGAGATCGCGCCCGGCTTCGAAGTGTTCGTGGCCAAGGCCAGGATGGGCATGGACAACGAGTACGCCTACACCTACGTGCGTAAGGATGGCAGCACCTTCCCCGCCCTGTTGTCGGTCAGCGCGCTGCGCGAGGATAGCGGCGCCATCATCGGTTTCCTGGGCATCGCCTCCGATATTTCCGCCCGCGAGCAGGACCGGCGCACGCTGGTGGCCGCGCGCGACCAGTTGCTGAACGCCTCGCGCGTGGCAGAGCTGGGAATCTGGACCTGGGAGCCGGCCAGCGACACGGTGGAATGGAACGAGCGCATGTTCGACTTCTACGATGTGCCGGAGCAGGAACGCGGCGGCCCGTCCTACGCCGGCTGGCAGGATCGGCTGCATCCGGACGACAAGGCGCGCGTGCTGGCCGGCCTGCGGGCCGCCGCCAGTGGCACGGCGCGCCAGCAGACCACGTTCCGCATCGTCTGCCGCGACGGCACGCTGCGCTATATGCAGGCCGTCACGTCGCAGGAACGGGACCGCCTGGGCCAAGTGGTGCGCGTGCTGGGCATCAACCGCGACATCACTTCCGAGCACGAGGCCGAGCAGACCTTACGGGCCGCGATGGCAGCGGCCGACGCGGCCAGCCGGGCCAAATCGGAATTCCTGGCCAACATGAGCCACGAGATCCGTTCGCCGCTGAACGCCGTGCTGGGCATGCTGGCCCTGCTCAAGCAAACCACGCTGGACGCGCGCCAGCGCGACTACACGGACAAATGCGAAGGCGCAGGCCGGGCCCTGCTGGGCATCCTCAACGACGTCCTCGACTTTTCCCGCGTGGAGGCCGGCAAGCTGACGCTCGACCCGCACACCTTCAGCATCCGCGACCTGCTGCACGAAGTCGACATCATCCTGAGCGCCAACGTGGGTGCGCGCGCCATCGCACTCCACTATGAGCTGGCCGACGATCTGCCGCCCTGGGTGGTGGGCGACGCGCTACGGCTGCGCCAGGTGCTGCTCAACCTGGGCGGCAACGCCATCAAGTTCACCCACGAGGGCGAAGTGGCGATCTCGGTCGCGGTGGTGCCGGCCGACGTGACGGCGCCCGCGCCGGAGGACGATCATGGCGGCCAGGGCAGCCAGGGTGGCGACGACAACCGGGCCGCGCTGGCGCTGCGTTTCGCCGTGCGCGACACGGGCATCGGCATCGCGCCCGAACAGCTGGCGCACATCTTCGACGGCTTCTCGCAGGGCGAGGCATCCACGGCGCGCCGCTACGGCGGTTCCGGGCTGGGCCTGGCCATCAGCCAGCGGCTGGTCCAAATGATGGGCGGCACGCTCACGGTGGACAGCACGCCCGGCGCCGGCAGCACATTCAGCTTCGTGCTGCCGCTGCAGCGCGGCCTGGCCCCGGCGCAAGGCACACCGGCCATGGCGCCAGTGACAGCCGCCGGCGCTGGCGCTCCGGCCGGCACCACGCCGGCCGCGCCGCTGACCGGCCTGCGCCTGCTGCTGGTCGAGGACTCCCCCATCAACCAGCAAGTGGCGGGCGAGTTGCTGCGCCACGCCGGCGCCACCGTCGACGTGGCCGATCATGGCCAGGCCGCGCTCGATGCGCTGGCGGCGGGCCCGCGCTACGACTGCGTGCTGATGGACGTGCAAATGCCCGGCATGGACGGCTACCAGGCCACGCGCCTGATCCGCGCCCTGCCGGGCATGGCGGACTTGCCCATCATCGCCATGACGGCCAACGCCATGCAGTCAGACCGCGAGCTGGCATTCCAGGCCGGCATGAACGACCACGTGGGCAAGCCCTTCGACCTGCCCCGGCTGCTGGCCGTGATCGCCCACCACACGGGCCGCGCCGCCAGCGACGGTGCGCCCCACGCCACGCCGGCGGCGCTGGCGCCGCTGCACGTGCCGCCGGCGCTGGGCATCAATGGTGCGGCCGCGCTGGCGCGCTTCAACGGCAACGCGTCCGTCTACCAGCGCGCGCTGCAACGCTTTGCCGCCGACTGCGGCCCGCTGGCGGCCCAGGTGCCGGAAACGCTGGACAGCCCCGCCGCCAAAGCCGCGGCGGCGCGCCAGCTCCACAGCATCAAAGGCCTGGGCGCCACCGTCGGCGCGGACGCGCTGGCGGCGCTGGCCCAGTCGATGGAACTGCTGCTGCGCAGCCAGGCCAGCCCCATGGACTGGCAAATGGAGCACGCCAGGCTGATCGCCGAAGCCCGGCGCGCCGCCTCGGCCGCCGCGGAACTGGCGGCCGGCATGGCCCAGCACCTGGCCGCGTTCACGGGTGAGGCCGACGATGGCGTGCGCGCCGACGCTGGCGCCTTGCCGCAGGAACTGGACCGGCTGCGCCGCCTGCTCGAAGCGTCCAGCCTGGACGCGCTGCCCCTGTTCGAGCGCCTGCTGCACGAGCAGCGGACGGCCCTGGAACCGGAAGCGGCCAGCCTGGAGGCGGCCATGGAAAGCTTCGACCTGGTGCGCGCGGCCGCCATCTGCCAGTCCATCCTGGACCGGCTGTCCCCCACCCCTCACTCTGGAAGGCAGGAACCTGATCATGCACAAGCTCTCTCCTGAACGGCGCGGCCGGGTGCTGGTGGTGGACGACCAGCCGATCAACATCCGCATGCTTCATGCCGTATTGGCCGAGGAATTCGAGGTGTTCGCGGCCACCAGCGGTGAACAGGCGCTCGAATTCTGCCGCAACAACAAGCCGGACCTGATCCTGCTGGACGTGGTGATGCCCGGCATGGACGGCCTGGCCGTGTGCCGCCGCCTCAAGGAAGACCAGGACACACGGGCCATCCCCGTCATCTTCGTCACGGCCGGCACCCTGGCCGAGGAGGAGAACGCCTGCTGGAGCGCGGGCGCGGCCGACTTTGTGTCCAAGCCGGTCAACCCGCTCACGCTGCGCAACCGGGTGCTGGCCCACCTGCAGTTCAAGTTGCACATGGACGCGCTGCAGGCCATGGCGTTCGCCGACGGCCTGACGGGCGTGGCCAACCGGCGCCTGTTCGACGATACGCTGGGCGCCGAATTCCGGCGCTGCGGCCGCAGCGGCGAGCCGCTGGCCATGCTGATGATCGATGTGGATGTCTTCAAGCGCTACAACGACCACTACGGCCACCAGGCCGGCGACGAATGCCTGAAGCGGGTGGCGCTGGCGCTCAAGCAGCACCTGAAGCGGCCCTACGACCTGGTGGCCCGCTACGGCGGCGAGGAATTCGCCTGCCTGCTGCCGGACACGGACGAAGCGGGCGCGCTGGCCATCGCCGAGGAACTGCGGCTGGCCATCGCGGCGCTGGCGATCGCCCATGCGGACAGTCCGGTGGCCGGCCACGTCACCATCAGCGTGGGTGTGGCCGCGCTGCGGCCCGAGCCCGATGGCGACAGCGCCGCCCTGCTGCGGCTGGCCGACCAGGCCCTGTACCGGGCCAAGCACGAAGGCCGCGACCGCTGCCGCCTGGCCCACTGAACGCGGGCCGGGGCCGGGGCCGAAGCCGACGCCGAAGCTGGAATCGGGGCGGCGCCGTCAGAACAGGTCGATGCTGCCCGACTGGACTTCCGCCAGCCGGCCCGTGCGGATCAGCTCATCGTAGAAATAGATGCGGTTGCGGCCATCGGCCTTGGCTTCATACAGGGCGCGGTCGGCGCGGTTGATGATGGTCTGCGGCAGCACCGTGGGATCGGCCATGCTGAAGCCACCGCTGATGGACAACCGACCCACCTGCGGGAAGATGAAATGGGCCACGGCCTGGCGTGCCCGCTCGAAGATCTGGGTGGCGGTGGCCACGTCATTGGCGGCCACGATCACGATGAATTCCTCGCCGCCGTAGCGGTACAGCAGGTCCGAGCGGCGGAACGCGCCTTCCAGCAGGCGCGCCGTCAGCAGCAGGATCTCGTCACCGATGATGTGTCCGTGGGTGTCGTTGACCTGCTTGAAGTGGTCGATATCGAGCACGCCCACCCAGTAGTTCTGGGCCCGGCCGCCGCGCCGGTTGGTCTGCGGGCGCTCGCCGCCATGCTTGTGGCGCTGCGCCAGCACGTCCCACATGCGGTTCAGGTTCAGTTCCAGCGAATAGCGGTTGAGCAGGCCCGTGAGGCGGTCGCGCTGGCTGGCGTCGAGCAGCGCGTAATAATTGGAGAACACTTCCAGCACGCCGTGGATGACGGCGTGCTCGGTCGGCGTCACCTCATGGTCACGCTCGAACACGAAGTAGCCGCACAGGTGGTCGGCCCCGTGCAGCGGGTAGCCAATCAGGTAGCCATCGCCCTGCTGGCGCGTGCTGCTGCGGTCGAGCAGTCGCAAGGTGTCGAGCAGGTTGGCGACGGCCGGATCGAGCTCGATGGCGCTGCTCAACTCCTCGATCTGGTCGCTGGTGCGCTGCAGCTCCCCGCCCACGATGGCCGCGTCGCGCGTGTGGTGCAGCGCGCGCGTGACGATGCCCTGCTCGTCCACCCGGTACAGCGAGGTGCGCTTGATGCCCAGCACCGGTCCCAAGGTGCGCAGCAAGCTTTGCTCGACCAGGTGCATTTCGCGGCAGGCGGTCATTTCTCCCAGCTGTTTGAGTACGCTGGGCGCGGGGCGTTCCGATTTCAGAGTCAGCATGATGTCATTCCAGGTGCGGGTACAAAAGACACTCCGGCGGGCGCGCTATGCCAGGGCGGGAGGGTCGGGTCTCGATGTTGTTTCAGCGGGAAGCGCGCATCGGAAGTCTGGGCAAGGGCGGGACGCCTTGCGACACGGCGCGGCGGCGAAGGCCACGCGGGATGCCTGCGGTACAAACGAATGGGGGGCTGCGGGGATGGGGCGGCCGGCGCCGGATTTTGTCCGATTTTGCCTGCCGTGCCGCATGGGAGCGGCGGCGCAATCCCTGACAAATAACGCTTTGCACGCATCGTAGCAAGGAATGACGACTGCAACAAGCGACAATTTGTGACAATTGGAAATTTGTGGCCACCGGGCGGGCGTGGCGGCCCGCCCCGCAGGCCAGGGACTTCTTTCTCCTCCGGGCGTCTCACTCCTCCGGGCGCGGGCGCCAGCGCAGCGGCACGGCGCCGCGCCGCAGTGTGCCGCGCTCGACCTGCAACCGCCACAGCCGCTCGGCGCCAGGCAGGCCTGCGGTCTCCCCCGTCCATTGCACCTCGGCCCGTCCTTGCAGGTGGAGCACGTCGCCTGTGGTGTAATCGATCACCAGCAGGGCCACCCGGTCATCGATCAGCATATTGCCCAGCGTGTTGAAGTAGCGGTTGCCAGCGTAATCGGGCACGGTCAGCGTGTCGCCGTCCATCTGCACGAAGCCCGGTGCGCCGCCCCGGTGCGAGATGTCGGCGCCGTACTGGCCGCCGGTGGTGGCCACGAACAGCGTGTCGGCGGCGGCCAGCATGTCGCGCGCCTGCTCACTGATGCCCTCAAAGCTACCCTCGGCCGCCGCCGCACCTGTCTCCGCCGCCGGCACCACGTCACGCAGCCGGATATATTTCGGACAGTTGCCGAACGATTCCCCAACGTCGATGGTGAACCCGGCGCCATCCACTTGCGCGATGACGCCATTGGCGCGGTTGCGGCGGCGCGTGCTGAAATCCAGTCCCAGCACGCCAATCCGGCTACCCACCGGCACATCGAGCGGCGCAGCCACCCGCAACGTCGCCGGGTCCGGGCTGTGCACGAAGCCGGGCGCGCCGCTCAGCACCGTGGCGCGCGGCCAGCCATCGTCCTCCACCGTGGCCACCAGCAGGAACGGCAGCATGGCAAAGAATTCGCGGTGCTGCTCCGGCATGTAGCTGCGGATGGCGCCGCCGCTGCTGCCTTTGCCGGCCAGTTGCTGGGCGCGCAGCTCGCCGGGGTGGAAGGGGCCGTCCATGGCGGCGCTCATGTGCGCACCGGCGGTGTGCTTTCGGGCATGGGGACGAAGCCGGGCAGCGCCTCGACCCGCTGCAGCCAGGCCCGCACGGCAGGATAGGCGTCCAGCGCCACCCCGCCTTCGGGTGCGCGGGCCACGTAGGCGTAACAGGCCACGTCGGCCAGCGTGGGCCGGCCGGCGGCCAGGAAGGTGCGCGCGGCCAGGTGCTGCTCCATGAACGCCAGCACGCGCGCCGCGATGGCGTGGGCGCGCGGCACGTCGGCGTCCAAGTTCCACAGCGCGTTGGCGCGCGCGGCAGCCGGGCCGAAACGCAGTTCGCCCGCCGCCACCGACAGCCAGCGCGTGATCTCGGCCGCTACCACCGGGTCATCCGACAGCCAGCCGCCATCGGGCGCATAGCGGCGCGCAAGGTAGGTGAGGATGGCGTTGCTGTCGGCCAGCGCCAGGTCGCCGTCCTGGAGCACGGGGATCTGGCCCAGCGGGTTCATGGCGCGGAAAGCGGCGCCGGCGCGCACCTCGGGCGGCGCGGCGACCAGTTCGTAGGGCAGGCCCAGCATGTGCAGCAACAACTCGACCCGGTGCACATGGCCGGACAGATGGGTGCCGTGCAGGGTCAGCGTGGGGGTATGGGCAGGGGTGGTCATGGTTGCGTCCTCGTTTGGTTGGTCGGTGCAGCCATGGTAGGCATTCCACTATTTGATGTAAATAATGCTATAGTGGAAATTACTTTTTCACTTACCGGAAGAATCAGTGGATCGTCTGGACGAACTGGCCGTCTTTATCGCCATCCTCGACTGCGCCAGCCTCAGTGGCGCCGCGCGCCGCCTGCGCCGTTCCGCGCCGGCCGTCACGCGGGCGCTGGCCGCGCTGGAGGAACGCCTGGGGACCCGGCTGATCGAGCGCACCACGCGCCGGCTGGCGCCCACCGAGGCCGGACTGCGGCTGGCCGACATGGCGCGCCGCGTGCTGGCCGACTATGAACAGGCCGTGCGCGAGGACCCGGACGCGCCGCTGCGCGGCAAGCTGCGCATCACGGCGCCGCAAGTGTTTGGGCGCCGCCACGTGACGGCGCTGGTGATGCGCTTCCTGGACGCCCATCCCGCCATGCAGGTGGAACTACTGTTCAACGACCGTAACCTGGACCTGATCGAAGAAGGGCTGGACCTGGCCGTGCGTATCGGCCCGCTGGCCGACGCCGGCATGGTGGCGCGCCGCGTGGGCGAGGTGCGGCGCATGGTGGTGGCCAGCCCCGCCTATCTGGCGCGGCACGGCACGCCGGACACGCCGCAGGCACTGGATGGACATGATGTGGTGTTCACGGCGATCCGCTCGCCCCAGGAGGAATGGCGCTTTCGCCACGCCGGACGCGATCTGGCCGTGAAGCTGGCGCCGCGCCTCACGCTCAACGACACGGAGGCGACGCTGGTGGCCGTGCGCGACGGCTTCGGTCTCGGACGGGCGTTGTCCTACCAGGTGGCCGACGACCTGGCGGCCGGCACGCTGGTGCGCCTGCTGGCCGACTACGAACCGGAACCGCTGCCGGTGCACCTGGTGGTGTCGAGCGCGCGCTACATGGCGCCCAAGCTGCGCGCCCTGCTCGAATTCCTCGCCGAGCGGCTGGCCGCCCTGCCCCCGCTGCAACCGCAGGTGCAGGTGCAGGCGCAGCCCCATGTGCGGCCGCAGAAGCAGCAGCGCACGCCTGCGGCCTCTGCTTCGACTTCGGCTGCTGTCGCGGCCCCGGCTACGGCACCGATGGCGGCGGCGCCGGCATCGGCGGCGGCGCGGACGGCAAACGCCCCCAGCGCACCACCATCGCGGAAAACTCGGCGGCCGTGAAAGGCTTGGACAGGTAATCGTCCATGCCGGCGGCCAGGCAGCGCTGGCGGTCGCCCTCGATGGCGCTGGCCGTCAACGCGATCACGGGCAAGCGCGGGGCGCCCGTCTCGGCCTCGCGCTGGCGCAGGCGCCGGCAAGCCTCGTAGCCATCCATCACCGGCATCATGCAATCCATCAGCACCAGGTCGTAGCGGCCCGTCTCCAGCGCTTCGAGCGCCAGTTGGCCGTTGATGGCTTCGACCACCTCGCAGCCCAGCCGCGTGAGCAGGATGCGCGCCAGCTGGCGATTCATTTCCGTATCCTCGGCCAGCAGCACGCGCGGCGCCTGGCCCGGTTCGGCCGCCGCCGGCGGTGCGGCCGGCACATTGCTATCGCGAGGCGCTGATCCGGCCAGCGCACCCGGCGCGGGCACGGGTTCGGCGGCCCGCGCCGGCCACGACGACGCCCCGTCGGCCGTCCCGCCATTGACGGCGCCGGCCGGCGCATGCAAGCGGCAAGGCAGCTCGACCCGGAACACAGAACCCTGTCCGGGCGTGCTGCTGCATTCGATGTGGCCGCCCATCAGGCGCACCAGGCGGCGGCAAATGGCCAACCCCAGGCCCGTGCCGCCGTACTGGCGGCTGATGGTGCTGTCGGCCTGGATGAACGGCTCGAACAGGCGGTGCTGGGCCTCGCTGTCCATGCCGATGCCGCTGTCGCGCACCGTGTAGCACAGGCGCCAGTTGCCGCTCCGCCCCGCCTCGGGGCGCGCCTCCAGCCCGATGGCCACGCTGCCGG
The DNA here is from genome assembly GCF_014042345.1 of Rugamonas brunnea. Lineage (GTDB taxonomy): Bacteria > Pseudomonadota > Gammaproteobacteria > Burkholderiales > Burkholderiaceae_D > Rugamonas > Rugamonas brunnea. Next base: position 139,927 of record NZ_JACEZT010000006.1, on the reverse strand, counting down.
ACGGCGTGAACTTGATCGCATTGCTGACCAGGTTACCCAGCACCTGCCGCAAGCGGGCTGCGTCGCCATACACCTTGCGCGGGCAACTGCCCACCACCACCTCCAGCTGCAGACCCTTGGCGTCGGCGCTGGCGCGATGCAGGGCCGCCACCTGCCGCACCGGTTCGGCGGGATCGAACAAGCCTTGCACCAGCTCCATGCGGCCCGATTCGATCTTGGAAAAGTCCAGCACCTCGTTGATGATCTGCATCAGCTCCAGCACGCCGCTGTGGACGTTGCGGGCATAACCGCGCTGGGTCGCGTCGAGCTGCGTGCCGAGCATCAGTTCAGACATACCGACGATGGCGTTCATCGGCGTGCGGATCTCGTGGCTCATCATGGCCAGGAAGCGCGACTTGGCTTCGCTGGCCGCGTCGGCCATCCGCATCAGGGCGCGCGCCTGCTCCGCATCCTGCTCGCGCCGTTTGAGCAACTGGCCCATCATCCAGAACGCCACCGACAGCGCCACCAGGCTGCCCAGCGCGATCCCGCCCAGCAGGCGCAGGTTGCGCCAGTAGCCGGCCAACAGCAATTCCTCGGTGATGGTGGCGTTGATCACGAGCGGATAATTACGCACCAGCCGCACCGCGCCCATGCGGTACACGGGCTGGCCGCCGGCCGCCTCGCGCGGACCGGCGCTGAGCCGCACGTCATGATCGAGCCCGCGGGCCAGCACCTGGCTGGTGTTGCCGGTGACCACGCGCTTGCCCATGATCTGCTCCACCTGCGGCCAGCGCGCCAGCAAGGTCTGGTCGCGCCGGTACAGCGAGATGGCCGCGTGCTCGCCCAGGCTCACGTTGCGGAAGAACTGGCTGAAGAAATCGCACGACACCCCCACCAGCACCACCCCGGCGAAGCGCCCCTGGCTGTCGTTCAGGCGCCGGCTCACGTAGAAGGTCCATTTGCCATTGCCCTTGTTGCGCACGGGCTCGCTCAGGAACGGCGCGTTGTCCGCGTGGTCGCGGTGGTAGGCGAAGTAATCGCGGTCGGCCAGGTTGATGGGTGGCGGCGGGAAGCTGCGCGTGAAATTGAGCACCGTGCCGTCCGCATCGACCACGGTGGCCACATCGATCTGGGGCAAGCCGCTGATCTTGTCGCGCATGGTCTGGAACAGCGGTTCATTGCGGGTGGCGGCGGCCAGCGGACCGGGCGCGCGCACCTGGATGCCATGCACCACCTCCGTCAACCCGTCCAGCACCAGGTAGGTCGACGCCATGGTCTGCGATACGTTCTCGGCCAGCACCAGCGACAGGCTGCTCATGTCGCTGCGCCAGTCCTCGATGGCGCGCTGCCGCAGCAGCCAGGCCGCCCCCAGCGTGGCCAGGCATAGCAACAGGATCACGGCGCCGCCGATCACGGCCGCCGCCTGGCGCGCGCTCAGGCCGGTCCAGCGCAGCGGGTGGCGCCGCTCGCGCCGGCGTGCGCCATCGGCCCCCCCTGGCGCGCCGGCCGCCTCGCCCGCCGCCGTGTGTTCCGCCGCACGCTCCCCGGTGCGCTCTCCTGCGCGCTCAGTTGTACGCTCATTCCTGCGCTCCGTCATGCGCCCCCCGCCGGCGCGCCCAGGTAGTGCACGATGCTGTCGGTCACCTCGTCCATCACCAGCCCGAATTGCAGTTCCAGCTCGGGCCACAGGGCCGCCAACCCGGCGCCGGCCGCGACACCTGCGCCAGCCTCCTGCTCGATGCGCTGCAGCAGCGCGCACAGCGCGTGCGCGCCCACCAGGACGGCGCTGCCTTTCAAAGCATGGCTCTCGTGCGCCAGCGCACGCGCATCCCCGGCCGCGCGCGCGGCGCGCATGCGCGCCAGCGCCGGCGGCGCGATGGCCAGGTACACCTGCGACAGGCTGCGGAACGTCGGCAGGTCGCCGGCCACGGCCTTCATCAGCACGTCGGGCGCAATCGCCTGGTAGCGCGGGCCGCTCATGCCGGCTCCGCCACGGGGAGCGACGCGTCCACGGGCCGCACGGGCGGCGCCAGCGGCGGCAGCACGACGGTGAACACGCTGCCCTGTACCGATCCGGGTTCGCCCCAGATCCGGCCCTCCATCAGGCGTACCAGCCGGGCCGCGATGGCCAGTCCGACCCCGGCGCCGCCCTTGGCGCGGCTGGCCGAGTCGTCAAGCTGGGTGAAGATCTGGAACAAGCGCCGTTGCTGTTCGGGCGAGATGCCGCAACCGGTGTCCGTCACGCGCAGCAGCAAACCTTCGGACACGGGCAGCACGTCAAGCTGCACGGCACCGTAGCTGGTGGCGGCCAGCGCATTGCGCAGCAGGATGTCGAGCACGCGCAGCAGGCGCGCGCGGTCGCACACGAATTTCTCAGGCAGGTCGGGGCCGTAGTTGACGCACAGGCCCACGTGGCGCTCGGCAGCGGCGTCGCGCTGCATGCCCAGCGCCTGCTCCATCACCTCGCGCAGGGGCTCGGGCTGCAGGGCGAGCGTGGTGCGGCCCGATTCCAGCGCACTCAGCTCCAGCACCGACTCGATCAAACCGAGCAGGCGGCGTCCGCTGCTCTGCACGGCCCGCGCGAAGCCGCCCAGGCGGCTGTCGCCCAGTTCCTCGGCCAGCAGCTCGGAATAACCGAGGATGCCGTTGAGCGGCGTGCGCAATTCGTGCGACATATTGGCCAGGAAGCGCGACTTGGCCAGGCTGGCCGCGACGGCCTGCTCGCGGCGCGCGATCAACTGCGCCACCAGCACGATGATGGCGCCGCTGAACAGCGCGATCAGCACCGTGGTGGCAGTGGCCAGGCGCAGCGCCTGGCTGCGCCGCACGCCGAAGTTGACCATGCGGTCTTCCAGGTCGATCCCCACCACCACGTACAACGGGAAATGATCGAGCTTGGCGTAACGATAGATGCGGCGCCGGCCATCAATGGGACCATCGGCCGTCATCCCGCCATGGCCCTGGGCGACGATATTGGCGAACAGCTTGCTGGTATGGATGTCCTGCCCCAGCGACGCCTCGCCGCCCACGCGCCGCACCCGCATCACGCCGTCCGCGCCCACCAGGGCGATCACGCCATGCGGGCCGACGTCGATATCGCGGTACAGGCGGATGAAATACTCGGGGTCCATCGACACCACCACCACGCCCTTGAAGCTGCCGTCCGGGTAGTTGATGCGGCGCGTGAGCTGCAGCGACCATTTGCCCGACACCCGCCCCAGCACGGGCTGGCTCACATACAGCTGGCCCGTGTCGGTGCGCATGTGGACGCGGATGTGCTCACGGTCGCTCAAGTTCATCGGCTTGAACGGATGACTCGACAGCACCACTTCACCATGCTGGTCGACGATGGAAAACAGGTTATACAGGTCGAGCGTGCCCAGGCCGCTTTTGAGTTCGGCGGGAATGTCCAGCGCCAGCCCCTGGCTCTGGTAGCGATGGCGCAGGAAAATGACGGCCTGGTCGGCCGCCTCCAGCGTGCGGCTGGCGTGCTCGTCGGACAGGCGCACCAGCGCCTGCGCGTCGCGCTCCGCATCGGCCAGCTCGGTGCGCTTGGCGTCGGCCAGCTGGGTCAAGGTCAACCACCACAGACCGGCGATCAGCAACAGCCCGAAGCAGGCCACCAGCCAGCGCACATCCAGTTTCTTGACTGACCCTCGCCACATTTCGCTCTCCCCGCCGCGGCCGCCACGGGCCGGGGTGGCCGCGCGCTGCGCCTGCAATCAGATAGTGCTCCAGTTTCAAAGAAATGTCAAATTCGTTTAATTTGATAAAATCATTTCAACTCACGCAGGCGCTGGGCGATGCAGCCCCGCAGGTAACCGCGCAGCTCGTCATAATTGACGGGTTTGGCAAAGAACACCACGCCAGGCGGCACGCCGCCGCGCTCCTCCAGCTGCTGCTCCGTGAGGCCGGACAGGATCGCGATCCGCATCGAGGCCAGCTTGGGGTCGTCCAGGATGGTCCTGATGACTTCGTAGCCATCGATGCCATCCATGACTATGTCGGCCAGCAACACGTCAGGCTGGCCGCGCGCGATCTGCAACAAGGCCTGGTAACCGTTCTCGCAGAACGTCAGATGCACAGGCAACTCCCAGGCGTCGATCTGGCGCTCGTACAAGGCGCGCTGCATGGGATTGTCTTCGATCACCATGATGGACACACGGCCATCGGCGCCCAGCGGGCGGGCCGCGGCGGGCACGGCGGCTAGCGCGGCCCCGGTGCGCGCGCCGCCGGCCAACGCCGGCGCGGACTTGTACGCGAGCACCGCATGGCGCGGAATGCGGCGATGGCCGCCCTTGGTCTTCCACGCCTCGATCACGCCCGCTTCCACCAGTTGTTGCACTGACGACACAGAAATGCCCAGGATCTCGGCCGCCTGCTGCGTCGTACACACTTCGTCTGGCGCGTCTTCCTTGATTTTCATGTGAGGACTTTCGGCAAAATTAATTTTCGCAATTCCAACAATTCGCAAATAAATTCATTATAATTGGTTCAGGCGCTGGAAATTTTGGCATTTCCCTCCACGCCACTAGGGGCATTATGCCGCCAAAACGTCCACAGGCATAGCGGTGGGCCGGGCTGGCGCGATGCGAATTTGCGAATTGCGCGGAAATACCGTTTTTTCCGCGCCGAATGACGCACGCCGGCGACGGCGCGAGGCCACGATGAACCGACCAGACCAGACCTTCCATCCCCGCCGCCCGCACGGCGCGCCCCTGCCCTTGTATCCGGCCCGGCCCGGCGTGGAGAGCCTGCGGCCCTTGCCGCTGCTGGTCGCTGCCCTGCTGCTGCTGGGCGCCCTGCTGTACGCCCCGCGCTTGGCGGTGTGGGAACACACGCTGATCTTGGTGGTGCTGGTGGCCGGCGGCGCCGCCCTGGCCCTGCGGGCCGTGCTGGAATCAGGGCGCCTGCTGTCCCTGAACTCGGCGCCTGTCGCCGCCACCGGCACCGCCAGCCCGGCCAGCGCCGCCACGCCACAGCCAGCGGCGCCACACCCAGTCCTGCGGCTGGTCACGCCCGCAGGTGAACCGGAAGCCGGCGCGCAGCCGGCCCACGCCCCCTCATACCGTGGCGGCCACGATGGCGCCGCCGATCCGCTCACGGGCAGCTACAGCCAGCACGAGTGCCGCAAGATGCTGGCCATGATGTTCGTGCGGGCCAGCCGCTTCCACAGTCCGCTGTCGCTGGTCATGGTGCGGATCGAGCAGTGCGAACGGATCGGCGCCCTGTTCGGCGCCGCCGCCGCCGACACCGTGCTGGTTGAACTGGCCGCCTTCCTGCACCAGCAGGTACGCAGCAGCGACGTGGTGGCGCGCTGGGACGACGCCGCGTTCGCCCTGCTGCTGCCGGGCACCACGCATGCGGAAGCGGAGGAACTGGCGGCCCGCCTGCGCCATCTGATCGGCCACACGTTCTTCGCCGGCTTTAGCCACCTGAGCTGCGCCATCGGCGTGGCCGACAACGGCCAGCATGCCAGCGCTGAAGCCCTTGCCAACGCTGCCACGCGGCTGGCTACCCCATCGGCGCCCGCGCGCCAGGCCTGAACCGGAGCACATGACCATGGACGTGTTGATCGTCGACGACGAACCGACCAATCTCGAATTATTCAGCCACATGCTGGCCACCACGGTCGGCGCCACGCCACGCCTGGCCAGCGACCCGGTGGCGGCGCTGGACTGGTGCGCCACCAACGAACCCGACCTGGTGCTGCTCGACTACATGATGCCCACCATGGACGGCCTGGAATTCCTGCGCCGCTTCCGCGCGCTGCCGGGCAAGGCCATGACGCCGGTGGTGATGGTGACGGCCGACACCGAGTCGGCCGTGCGCCACCAGGCCTTGCAGCTGAGCGCCAACGACTTCCTGACCAAGCCCGTCAACACGGCTGAACTGCGGGCCCGCGTCGGCAACCTGCTCACGCTGCGCAAGGCCCAGCGCGAGCTGGCCAACCGCGCCACCTGGCTGGCTGACGAGGTGCGCAAGGCGACGGCCGCCATCGCCGAGCGCGACCGCGAGATCATCCTGCGCCTGTCGCGCGCGGCCGAATACCGCGACCCGGAGACGGGCGACCACCTGCTGCGCATGGCGGCCTACGCGGCCCTGACGGCGCGCAACCTGGGCATGGACCCGGACCAATGCACGCTGGTGCGCGACGCCGCGCCCATGCACGATATCGGCAAGGTGGGCATCGCCGACAGCATCCTGCTCAAACGCGGCCGGCTCACCAGCGAGGAAGTGACCGTCATGCGCGGCCACGCCCGCATCGGCGCCGACATCCTGGAAGGCAGCAGCTCGCCGCTGCTTCAGGTGGCGGCCCAGATCGCGCTGTCGCATCATGAGAAATTCGACGGCAGCGGCTATCCACAGGGACTGATCGGCACCGCCATTCCCATCTACGGCCGCATCACGGCCGTGGCCGACGTGTTCGACGCGCTCACCTCGGAACGGCCCTACAAGAAGGCCTGGACACTGGAAGCGGCGGCCGAGCACTTGCGCGCCGGCGCCGGCGCCCACTTCGATCCCGATTGCGTGCGCGCGCTGCTGGCCGACTGGCCGGCTGTGTGCGCCATCCATCAACAACACAACACGACTCCCTCCCAGCCTGAAAGGAAAGCAGCATGACAACCGCGCCCCGCCGCCCGCACAAGCCACGCAACCCGCACCGCCTGCTCGACACCGTGATCGCGCGCCATGACCTGAAGAACGACGCCGCCCTGGGCAAGGCGTTGCAAGTATCGGCGCCCCGCCTGAGCAAGATCCGCCACGGCAAACTGGCCGTCAATGCCGACCTGGTGCTGCGCATCCACGAGACCTTCATGATCCCCATCGCCGAGCTGAAAAGCCTGACCATGGAATGCAAATGACACTGCCAACAGGCACAGGGTGCCGGCCTGCGCCGGCTTTCCCGAAGCGTTTGACCCAGATCAAACACGAATAACTATTCACTTGCTATTCTGAATCTAAAGAATCGGAAAATGCGATGAATGCCACCCAGCGGCCCCCGGCCGCCCACCACGCCGCCCACGCGGCCTCCGCCGGGACGCCGCTGCGCCCACCCGCCCTGCAGCGCCTGGGCCTGCAGCGTTTGCGGGCCCTGCCCCAACCGGCCGAGCGCGCCATGCATGCCCAGCACGACGCGGAACTGGAACAGATGCTGCCTGTGCTGGGCCCGCTGTTCGGCCTGGGTATGTTGCTGTTCACCGTGTGGGACATGCTGCTCGATCCCCACCTGGCCCGCTACACGCTGGCGCTGCGGGCACTGGCCGTGCTAGCCGGCAGCGCCGCCTACTTCCCCAACGCGCTACGCTGGAGCGTGGAATGGCGCTGCACCCACATCTACGTCACCCATGTCTGCGCGCTGATCCTGTGCGCTTTCATCCTACCGCAAGGGCTGGTGTATGGCCTGGCCGGCATCGCCGCCTGCGATTTCGCGGCCGCCCTGTGCACGCTGCGCCTGCCCGTGTTCGCGCGCATGCTGGCCGCACCCACCGTGCTGTACGTGGTGCTGAGCGCATGGCGGCTGCCGTGGCTGCTGTGCGTGAGCGGGCTAATGCAATACGCCTTCACCGTCGCGCTGGCCACCGTCATGCTGCTGGTGATGCGCATGTTCCAGCAAAAGTCCTTCCTGCTGGAGCAGCAATTGCTGCACCTGTCGCAGCACGACAGCCTGACAGGCGCCTGCAACCGACGCTATCTTGAGGAAGTGGCCGAGCGCGAACTGGCCCTGGCCCAGCGCCATGGCCGCAAGCTGGCCGTGGCGATGCTCGACATCGATCATTTCAAGCAGGTCAACGACCAGTATGGCCACGAGACGGGTGACCGCGTATTGCAGGCGCTGGTGCGCACCTGCCAGGGGGAATTGCGCGAAATCGACCATTTCGGCCGGCTCGGTGGCGAGGAATTCGTCTGCGTGCTGCCGGAGACGGACCGCGACGATGCGCTGCGCTGCGCGGAACGGTTGCGCCATAGCCTGTCGATGCTGGCCATTGCCACCCCGTTCGGGCCGCTCCATTTCACCGTCAGCGTGGGGGTGGCCGTGTATGGCCCCGGCCACGCCAACTGGCCGGCCTTGCTGCATGATGCCGACCTGGCCCTGTACCGCGCCAAGCACGACGGCCGCAACCGGGTCGTGCTGGCCAGCCTGCGCTGAACGCAGCCCGGCCGCGCTGGCGGCCGGTGGCCAGGCCGATATTCAGGCCGATATTCAGGCCAGCCGCACCAGCGGGTTGGCGATCAGGTTGTCGATCTGGCGGATCGCTTCGTCGCAGGCGGCGGCGATGGCGTCGTCCTCCGTCTCGCGCAGGAACTGCATGGTGGCGCCTTCGAACACCTCCACGCCGTCCACCCCGGCGCGGGCGATGTCGCAGCTGGCTGTCCACCGCCTGTCGCTGGTGGGCAAGGCCACCGGCATGATTTCCCAACCCTTGTAGTGGATTTTCGACTGCTGGTCCATGGTCCTCTCCTTACGGTTCACCCCTACAGACTAGCACGAAGCAACGCCACGTGGCGGCGCGCAAGGTCAAGCCAGGCGCTGGCGCCTACGGCTTGGCCACGCGGCCGATGGGCTGGTCGGTATTGGCCAGGAACCAGGTCAGGGCCGACATCACGGCCACGTGGCGGCGCAGGTCGTCCGGGTTGACTTTGTCGAGCGTGTCGGCCGGGGTGTGGTGGTAGTCGAAATAGCGATGGGTATCCACCTGCGGCTCGAACACGGGCATGCCGGCCTGCTCCAGCGGGGACAGGTCAGCCGCGCCCAGCTCGTCGCGGCGGGTAAAGACGCCGGCGCCGATGGGCTCCAGCGCCGCCATCAGGGGCGCGAACAGCGGCTCCGCCTTGGGCCCCACGCTCGACAGCACGCCGAACGGCCGGCCGGAACCGCCATCGCTCTCGATGCCGGCCACCTGCTGGTCCATGTGGTCCTTGTTGGCGGCGAAATAGGCCTTGCCGCCACGGGTGCCGTTCTCCTCGTTCATCCAGGCGACCATGCGGATGGTGCGGCGCGGCTGCAGCTTGAGCTGCTTGAGCGTGGCCAGCACGCCCATGGCGCCGGCCACACCGGCGCCATCGTCGTTGGCGCCGGTGGCCAGGTCCCAGGAATCGAGGTGGCCGGACACGATCACCACTTCATCGGCCTTGTCGCTGCCGGGCAGGTCGGCGATCACGTTGTAGCTGTCGGCGTCGGGCAGGGTTTGCGGAGTCAACGTGAGGTGCATCTTCAGCGGGCCGCGCGCGAACAGGCGCCCCATCAGCAGCGCGTCCTCCGTGGTGACGGCGGCGGCCGGGATGCGGGCCTTGTCGTCGAGGAAGGTGGCGCCCGTGTGCGCGATGCGGTAGTCGGCGCCGCCCACGGAGCGCACCAGCGCCGCCACGGCGCCCAATTCAGCCGCCTTGCGCGGGCCGTTGACGCGGTAGTTGGCGCCCTGCCCGTAAGCCGGACCGGCCAGGCCACGGTCAGCCATCTGCTGGTCGAACGCCACGTCGAACAGCACGATGCGGCCCTTGACGTCGGCCGCGCGGGCCTGCAGCTCATCGAAACTGTGCACCACCAGCACCGGCGCCGTGAGGCCGGCGGCCGGCGTGGCGCCCGAGCCGCCCAGGGCCGTCAGCACCACGCGCTGGGTGATGCCAGCCGGACGGCCCGCGTACTCGACCAGTTCGGCCGACTCGGCGCCCCGCACCCAATGCGGCACCTTGACCGGCTGCAGCGTGACCTTTGCGCCCAGCTTGCGCATGGCCTCAGCCACCTGCTCCACGGCCGCCGCCGCGCCGGGCGAGCCGGACAGGCGCGGGCCCACCAGGTCGGTCAAGTCGGCCAGGCGATCGTAGGCCCAGTTGTCCTGCATGGCGCGGTCGCGAATGGCGGCCAGCGTGGCGCTATCGTTGGCCGGGGCGGCCAGCGCGGGCAAGGCGGCGGCGCCCAGCAGGCAGCCGGCCAGCATGGTCAGTACGGGCTTGTGGCCCAGGGCGTTCTTGAAAACGGTGTGCATGCGTATCCTGTCTCTCGGGTGTGGAATGGAACGTTTCATGATTGATAATTTTTCCCCTGCGGATGACGGGGGATAGCAACAATAGCCTATTTGATTATTTTTCGCAGCAACCATTACATTTTGACCATCCCCGAAGCCCCGTTGATTCGGCGGCAAGCTTGCCTTACCATGGGGACTCGTGCCCAGCCAGGAAGGAAGCGTCCATGCTCAAAGGGAAACTGTGCACCGTGCGCCATCTGCTCACGGCCGACCTGAACACCTTCATCGCGCTGGTCAACGACCTGCCCTCGCGCGGCGATTACTTTTCCAGCCAGTTCAAGTCGCCCGAAACCATGCGCAAGGAATTCATGCAGAACGGCTTCGCGTCCGAGGACAGCGAATTGTTCGTCATCGAGGACCTGGCCCACCACATCGTCGGCGTGATCACCCATTTCAAGGCGCGCACGCCCACCATGCGCGAAATCGGCTACCGGCTGTTCGATCCGGCGCTGGCCGGGCGCGGCTACGTGACCGAGGCCTGCACGCTGCTGATCGACTACCTGTTCAACGTGAGCCAGTACCACAGGCTGGAACTGATGACGGCGCCCGAGAACAAGGCCTCGGTGCGCGTGGCCGAGAAATGCGGCTTCACGGCCGAAGGCACGCTGCGCCAGTCCTTCTTCATCAACGGCAGCTTCCGCGACGTGACGCTGTACAGCCTGCTGCGCCCGGAATGGGAGGCCCGCCGCGCCGGCCTGACGGGAATGCCGGAAAATGTTACACGGCTTCCCCGAATGTAAGAATGTGTATAAGGCATGGTGGTTTTTTTGCCGGACGATATAGTGAAGCTCATACGACGGCCAAACTGATCATCCCGATAGTCGCCGATGCAAGGAGAATCACCATGTTGAGCAAGAAAATCCTGGGTGCGGTCACGCTGGCCGCGATGGCAATCTCGTCTGCCGCCATGGCCGGCGACCGGGACTTCAACACGGCGGCCGGCGCGGTGATCGGCGCCGCAATCGGCAGCAACGCGGGCGGCCGCGACGGCGCCATCGTCGGCGGCCTGGTGGGCGCGGCCGTGGGCAACAGCATCAGCACGGACGATCGCGGCTACCGCCGCGGCTATGTCGAAACCCGGGTCTACAGCCAGCCGGCGCCCGTGTACTACCAGCAGGCGCCCGTCTACTACGCACCGCCACCGCGCTACTACGGCCCGCCGCGCGTGGTCTACGTGGAACCGGCGCGGCCCTACTACCGCGAATATCGCGAGTACCGTGGCCACGGCTACTACGAACATGAACATGAACATCATCGTGGCTACGACCAGGGTTACGAACGGGGTTACGAGCGAGGCTACGAGCGCGGTTACGGCCGCTGATCATTTCGCGCCGCACACCCCGGCGGCCATGGCCTGACGCTAGCAGCGTCAGGCTTTTTTTAGGTTCTTCACGGATTGCCGGGAACGCGTTTTTGAGCCCGGCGCTTGCGGCGAGCACTTCTTCCGGCACCATGCTCGCGTTGCTTGCCTTCGTTTTGCACCCTCGCCGCCATATCGGGTGGGCGGACCGCCTGTTTCTTCGGCTTGAACTGGGGTTTTGCGGCGCGCTTCGCACGGCTCGCCGGCACCGGATGTGGTGCTGTGGCCCGATCGGCTGTCGGCGCATCGCCGTTGAACAGGCGTGAGATCGCCGCGTTCTGCCGTGCCCGGCGTACATCGGCCAGCAGCCATTGCTCACTGCCGGGAAAGCGCAGCCAAACAGCCTTCCACGCGTTGCGGTTGCCACACCCTTGCTGGTTGGCGAAGCCGGACGGCGAGACGGTCCGCCCGTCGCACACGATATCGTCGCCTTCCACCACGGCGAAGCTGGGTATTCCCCCGAAACTGGCACGCAACCTGGTACCTTCCGGGAGGAACAGTTGCTTCCATTGATACCCGCCCGCATCCATGTCCGCCGGCCGCTGGCGCGTTGCCGATGCCGGTTTGATGAAGGCGCGGATGGCCTCGACGATGACTGGTTCCAGCTCGGGGGCCGACCACCAATGACCGGAGTGATCCCCCAATGCTTCCAGTACATCGGAGGGCAAACGAACCTGCTTATAGTAGACAGCCATGGTGGTACTCCCGGTGAGGGCGGTTCTATAAACGCAGCTAATCCTTGCGAGGGACCACTGCAACGCGCTATCGCGCACTAAAAAGACCGCTGCGGCAACACTATATTCCGCTAATCGGCTATATAGTCTTTAGAGGCGTTCCGTGCGCTTTAGTTCCGCGATTTGCCACGAATCAGATCAGAATCGTGGCAGCTATAACGATCTACTAGTGAATCGCGCGATTTAGAAAAGCCGAAAGAAAAAGAGAGGACCACCCTGAGTCCTTCGGCTTGCGATCAGTGAGGGAGCCGAAGCGCCTGGAGCTCCCGCTAATCCGTGAAGAACCTTTTTTTTGCGCGCCAACATTTTGCAACCGTCTTTTCCGCTCCGTATGGTGCGGGGCAGTCAAACCAAGCGGTGCTAAGGTGACCGGACATGTTGAATATGGATCAAGAAGGAGCAGATCATGCAACAGAACCGATACCAATCATGCATCGAAGCATGCACCGAATGTGCGAATGCCTGCGATATGTGCGCGGCCGCCTGCCTGGGCGAGGAAATGGTCGGCCCCATGACGCGCTGCATCGCGCTCGACGTGGACTGTGCACAGTATTGTCGTCTCGCCGCCGGGATGATGGCCCGCGACAGCGAAGCCGCAGACCTGATGTGCCAGACCTGTGCCGAACTTTGCACCATGTGCGGCGATGAGTGCGGCAAGCACCGCGCCGCCCATTGCCAGGATTGCGCGGCGGCGTGCCGCCGTTGCGCGGCAGCATGCCGCCAAATGGGGGCCATGACGGCGGCCCGGCGTTCGACATCGGCCGGCATCACCGCGCACTAGGCGGCGCGCGCAACCGGGCCGGCGTGTCCGATAACGCCCCGCCCTTTTCCGCCTCCCCCCGCTACACCCGCATGACGGCACGGTGCCGGCGGGGGAATCATGACGGACACGATCATCACCTTGGAACTGGGGCACTACCGGCTGCGCGAGCAAATCGGCGGTTCGGCCTACGGCGTGATCTGGCGCGCCAGCGGGCCGCGCGCCACGCGCGACGTGGCCATCAAACTGATCAACAAGGAGCAGATGGCGCGCGCCCTGCCCGAACAACGCGCGCGCTGGATCGACAGCGCCCGTAACGAGATCGCCTTCCTGCAATCGCTGGAGCCATGGGACGAGCGCCACATCGTGCGCCTGCTCGACAGCGGCTGGCACGACGGCCTGCCCGTGCTGGCGCTCGAACTGATGGGCAGCGACCTGGCCCGCCACACCACCACCCTGAAAGCACGCGGCGAAACCGTTCCGCTGCCGCAGTTGCTGGACTGGATCGCGCAACTGAACCAGGCGCTGGCCAAGGTGCATCAGTACGGCTGGCGCTACCTGGACCTGAAGCCGGCCAACGTGCTGCTGGACCCGCAACTGGCCACCGTCAAGCTGGCCGATTTCGGCACCAACCGGCCACTCGACCACGCACAACCCCATTCCTACGCCGGCACCGCCAACTGGCAGGCACCGGAACAGTTCTTCCCGGGCGCCGACGGCGGCTACGCCACCGATGCGCGCAGCGACTACTTCTCGCTGGGCGCCCTGTTCTACTACCTCGCCACCGGCGGCGAGCCGCTACGGTTCTGCAGCGACTGCGGCCACGCCTACCGCGTGCACCACACGGCCGGCGCCGGCGTGCTGCGCGACGCGCACGGCGGCGCCATCCCGCCCGCCTTGCCGGAGGACGAGGCCCAGCACTTCGGCGACGCCATCGCGCGCGCGCGGCCGCAAGCGCGCGCGCCGGCCCTGCAACTGCTGCGCGCCCTACTGGCCACCGATCCCGCGCTGCGGCCCCGGCACGCGGTGCAGGTCAGCCGCCTGCTCGACGCCATCCGCCATACGCTGCCACGGACCGCCATCCCCGGCCCGTATGAACTGAGCCACGGACTGGCCCGCCCCACCGCCGCCAATGGCTGGCGCACCATCCAGAGCGCATGATGGGCACCACCATGCCATTCGTGCGCCGGCAACCCGCACCTGAAGGCACGCCGGAAGATGCTGCGCACCGCCGCCAGCATGCCGGGCACAAGGCCAATCCGACCCGTCCGGCCCCTTCGCCACGGTTCCCCGCGCGCGCATGGCCCAGCCAGTGCATGCAAACCTGCCGTGCCTTCCTGAACGCGCTCGCCCGCAACGGCGCACGCGCCGCCGTAGCCCTGCTGGTCGCGTTACTGTGCGCCTTGCAGGCATGGGCGCTGTGGCGCGCGCCGCCCGCCTGGCTACCAGCCACCATCAAGGTGATGCTGGCGCCGGGCGAGAGCGTGACGCTGGGACGGCATGAACTGGCGGCCCCGCAGGCCGACCCGGCCCACGTACTGCTGCGGCGCGATGCCAGCGGGGCGTGGATGCTGACCAACCTGAGCCCTTCCCGCCAGGTAGTGCTGCAGAACGAAGGCGGCGAACGGCGCATGGGCAGCGCCACCGTGCAAGACATGCGCGCCTTCCAGATCAACGACCGGCGCTTCACCATCGAACAGTCCAGCACCGGCAGCGTGGCCTTCAGCATGGCTGGCCAGCATTGGCGCTACGACGGCGCCACGCTGTACCGCGATGGCCAGCTGCAGCCACCCTGCCCCGATGCGCGCCTCGGTGCGCGGCTGATGGCGCACTGGAACCGCTGGGCGCCAGCCCTGCTGACGGTGCCCCATCCCCTCACGTTCGGCGGCAACCTCCATTGCGCCAACCGCCTCGGCTTGCCGGACGTCACGCCGGGCGCCGCGCGGCTGGCGCGCGAGGATGGACAGCTCGTGCTCAGCGCCGGCAATCCGGACGGCGCGCCTGCCGCCGTCCAGGCGCTGCGCGATGGCGAGTCCGCCGACCTGCGGCGCCAGGAAGTGCCGCTCGCCTCGGTGCGCGCCATCATCGTCGGCCACACGCGCTTCAGCCTCGCCATCGCCGGCAACGAACTGGCCATGACGCCCAGCCGCCGCATCGCGCTGTACAGCATGCCGCAAGCGCGGTTGCCGGCGGCTGTCGAATGGCGCTGGCAATTGCGGGATCTCTGGCACGGGGACGGCGACCGGATCGTTGCCGCGACACTGGCCGTTGGAGCAGCCGGCTTGTGCCTGGTGTTCGCCATCCGCATCGCTGCCAGCCTTGCCGCCCGCCTTGCCAGTCGTTTTGCCGCCCGTTTCTCCACCCGCTTTGCCGCCCCCATCGCAGCCCGCCGTGCCGGCCGCTTTGTTCCCGACACCCGCAGCCTTGCGGCCACGGGAATCCATTGGCGCACGGCGCCGCAATGGTGGTCCGTCAGTTGCCTGTTGGCCGGCGGCGCGGCGGCGCTGGTGCTGCAACGGGCCGGCCATCCCCCCAGCGCCGCCAGCGCGCTGCTGCTCGCGTGCTGTGCGCTGGCCATGGGGCTGCTCGCGCCGGGTCGCCTGTCGCCGCCCTTCGCCGCCGCCGTCATCCTGCTGGCGGCGGGACTGCTGGCGCAACTGGAACTGGGGCTGGGTGCGGATGAATCATCATGGCTACGCTACTACCAGAAGAGCGCCGCCATGCTGGCTGTCGGCACCGCGCTGGCCACCGCATGCCGTCTGGCGATGGGGTCCCTGGCTAGCCATCTCCGCCAACGCGGCGTGGAGTGGCTGTTGATGCTGCTCGCCGCCGTGGCGCTGGCAGCACTGGCGGCCCAAGTGCTGTGGGGCGACGAGACCGGCGTCTTCGACCTGCAGCCTGTGGAACTGGCCAAGCTGGCCCTGACCGCCCTCACCGCCCACTGCCTGGCCTTGCGCTTTGGCTGGCAGCGCGGACCGCATGATAGTCCCGGCCGCGCCATGCGCTGGCTGCAACTGGCTGCGCCCGCCCTGCTGTTCCTGGCGCTGCTGGGCCTCGCGCTGGTACAGGTGGACGATTATTCGCCGCTGATCCTGCTGCTGGTGTGGAGCACGTCCATGGCGCTGGCCTATGCCGCCGCCGCGCGCAACGGCAAGCTGGCGGCGGCCCTGGCGCTGCTGGTGCTGGCCGTCATCGCCGCCATCGCCTGGCTACGGCTAGCTGGCACCGATGACCTGATCCGCTGGGGCTTCTACGCCGACCGCTTCCTGGTCTGGCTCAATCCGGCCGAGCATCCGCACACGGGCCAGCAACTGCTGCTGGGCGCGCGCGCCATCGCCGACGGCGGCTGGTGGGGCGCCGACCACCTGTCCGGCCTGCGCACGCTGGGCCAGCCATTGGGCGCCGTACTGCGCATCCCCGCCGTGCAGGACGACTTCGCGCCATCGTTCTTCCTGAACCGCCACGGGCTGGCAGCGGGCCTGCTGCTGTGGACCGTGCAGGCCGCGTTCGTGACCGGCATCGCGGTGACGGCAGCGCAGCGCCTGGCCGCCGCCGATGCCGCCCGCCACCACCGCGCCGCGTGGGCCGGGCGCTGGGCCTATTTCGCCCTGTGCGGCGGCGCCGCGTTCACGCTGGGCCACTTCCTGCTGTCGTGGGGCACCAACCTGGCCATCTTCCCCATCATGGGCCAGCCCATGAGTTTCCTGTCCGCCGGCGGCAGCCACCTGCTGTTTTTCCTGTGCCCCCTGCTAGCACTGGTCGGGGCCAGCGCGCCGTCATCTGAGATCTGAGGAGAACCCATCATGCCGATCTATGTTCAACACCAAGTCCTGGGCCGGATACCGGACGTCTTCAACGCCGAGGCGATCTGGCAAGCGCCGGGGCTGGCGCTGTTCGCGCGCCGCCCGCTGTTGCGCGACCTGCTGGAGCGCTGCCCGCGCGAACACCGGGGCCGCGCCGCCACGCGCTGCTTCTCGCATGTGACGCTGATGCTGCCGCAGGAGGAAGTCGACGACGACTACCACCTCACGCGCGGCGCCCGCGCGCGCGACCTGGCCCAGACGCTGGCGGCCCTGCACCAGAAAGACTTCGGCGACCTGCTGGGCGCCGACCAGGTGCGCTACGACGTGGTGGGCGCGGACGCGCTGGCGCCCGGCCAGATCGAAGTCAAATTCGGCCACGCCGTCTACCTGCCGGCGCCGGACGAGAAGATCCTGTTCAACGTCAGCGTGTCGCGCGACAGCGCCGTATGGCATCCCGTATGCCCGGTCTATCCCGACCAGCGGCTGGTGCTGATCGGCGCCGACGCCAACGAAGCCAGTTGCGCCGCCCCCGGCTGGCCATTCGGCCCGGACGGCGCCATCCTCATCATCAACGATGGCCCGGACGCGCCGCCCACCGTGCAGATGCGGCCCAAGGACGCCTTCGATTGCCACTTCGACCCGCGCAGCGGCTACTACACGATCAAGTCCGCCACCGGAAGCATCAATGGCGGCGCCGGCGGCCCGCGCCTGCTGCTGAAAATCACGCGGGTCGGCCCCAGCCCGGCCACCACCAGCAACAGCGCCAACAACAACGCCACCTTGGCCACTAGGGCGACCATGGCCGCACCGCCCATTCCGGCCACGCCATCGCCCTCGCGCAACGGCATCAAGCCGGCGGTCTGGCAAAACCGCTCGGCCAGCCGTTCCGCGCCACCAGTTCCAGTCTCCGCCCCCGCGCCCGCCGCAACCGGCGACCTCACGGCGCTGCCCATCAGCCACAGGTCCGCGCCCCGTCCAGCCGAAAGTGAAGCCACGTATGCGCCAGCGGCCCAGCAGCGCGTCAGCCTGGTGGCATTGGCCCTGCCGCGCCTGAGCCGCTACCGCGACACGGGCGCCAGCGCACTGGAACTGCCGTTCGACACCGCGCTGGCCATTGCGCACGAAGCGGCGGCAGCGATCACCTTCGGCGTCACGGCCGGCGACGAGATCTATGCCCGCACGGCGGCCGGCCGCCAGCGCATCACTGCGCCCGCCACCTTCAACCCAGTCGATGGCCGCAGCATGGCACTGCTGGCGGTGGCGCCCGAGATGGCCGAACGCTATTGCGCGCTGCTGTCACTGGCCCAGCCGCTCACGGCGCCGGTGGCCGCCGGCGCGCGCTTCAGCTTTGGCCGTAGCAGCGCCATGCTGGCCGCGCTGCGGGTGCTCGATTCACCGCGCTTCCTGCACCGCGATGCAGGCGCCGACGGCGCCAGCGCCGACCGGCTCGGGCTGTCGCGCACCGCGTTCAGTTTCGAGGCCACGCCGCAAGGCTACCGGATCGGCCGCCTGGCCCCGGCCCAGGCCCTGTTCCATCTGGATGACAAGCTGGCCTTCGTCACCACCATCGGCGAAGCGAGCGCCGACGCGCCCTACCTGCTGCCCGCCGGCCACCACCTGGCCGTGGGCCATTACGTACTGCGCTTCGAAGCATGAACACGGAGGCCAGCATGGACATGGCTAAACTCTACGGCGCAGGCGCCTTCCTGGCCGGTCTGGTGCTGACGCTGTTCCTGGCGTCCGTGCTGACGCCGCGCCAGTGGTGGCGCCGTCCCAACGCGCGTGCGCTGCTGATCCTCGTGGCAGGCAGTTGGGGCATCGGCAGCGTGATCCTGGCGCTGGCGCCCACCCCGTCGGCATGGCACGCAAGCTGGCTACAGGCGACGGTCCGCAACCTGGCCGCCAACAACGGCAAGAACGCATCCGACGCAGCTCACGCTACCGACACCACGACCAACCCAGCCGACGCAGTACGCGCCCCCGCCGTCATCCCCAACGCGCACGACAAGTCGCTCACGGCCACGGCCGGCCAGCCGTTCCAGACGCACCGCGCCTTGCACCTGCGGGCGGCTGCCGGCGTGAATGCGCCGCTGCTGGCCACGGTGCCGCCCGGCACCACCGTCACGCCCACGGGCGCGCGCGACGGCGACTGGTGGCAGGTGCGCGCCATGGCGGCCAATGACGGAAAGGTCGGCTGGGTCAGCAGCCTGTGGCTGCGCCGGAGCGGCGAATGAGGTGGCTGCGCAACGCGTCAGCTGTTGAGCGCCCACCGGCCCACCGCATGCACTGTCTGGCCGATGGCCTTGATTTCGGCCCCGGCCTGCAGGTGGCCGCCCGCAGCAGCGCCAGCGCCAGCGCCAGCCGGCTGATGGTGCCCGAGAACCAGGACAACGTGCTGCTGATCGACGCCAGCGGCCACGCCGTTCGCCTGGGCGGCGAAGCACCGCTACGCACGCGCGTTCCCGGCTGGCCCGCCGGCCATATGCGGCTGGCCGTGCTCGACGGCATGGGCGGTCACGGCAACGGCAGGCAGGCGGCGGAAGCTGTGGCCACGGCCTTGCTGGACGTGCCGGCCTGCCGCACGCTGGCCGCGCTGTCGTCCCACCTCGACGCGCTGCACGCCACGCTGCAGGCCCGCTTCCGCCAGCCCGGCGACGCCGATACTTTCCGCCGTCCCGGCACCACCCTCACCCTGCTGGAAATCGCGCCCGGCCAAGCGCCGCTGCTGTACCACGTGGGCGATTCGCGCCTGTACGAAGTGACGGCCGATGCCGCCGTGCCGCTCACCATCGACCACGTGCCGGCCACCGGCTACGCCATGCATGGGCTGCTGGGCGCGCACGAATGGTGGCAGCAAGTGCATGGCGAACACCGCTCGCAGATCGCCCAGGCCTTCATCCTCGGCAACGCCTTCGCCAACCCGCAGTTGCTGGACGATGACCTGCGCGCGCTGGATGAGGCCACGCTGCCGCCCTTCCTGCACCCGCTGGCCGACCGCCGTGCGCTGGTGACGCGCCCCGGCGCCCTGTACCTGCTGGCCACGGACGGCCTGTGGGCCTGCGAACAGCCGCAGCCGTGGCTGGCCCGCTGGCCCCATTTGCTGACGCACGGCACGGACACCGTCGACGAAGCGCTCACCTGCCTGTTCGAAGCCTGCATGGCCAGCCCGCCGCCGCAGTTCTACATCGACAACATGACCGCCATCGCCATCCGCTTCACCGGCGACAACACTGGCGAAAACATTGACCAGACCGCATTGCCCCATTCCATTCTGACCACATTTTGCTGAGCATCGTTGTTATATAAACAGCAAACCGGCGCAATCGGTCCACAAATCATGATCAGCCTGAGCTCGCCGATTGCCAAGCGGCGGCAAAAGCGCATAAACTCATGGGTATCCCGTCGGTCTGAATGCCATGAAAAAATGCAGTAACCCGCAGCACCCGCACTGCACGTACTGGGTCATGCCTGGGGAAGACGTTTGCGCGGGCGGCCACGCCCAAGCCGCAGCGCAACCCTCCAGCTACGACCTGCTCAGTGCTGTGCGCCATGCGCGCGCCGATCATCCGGCGGCGGCGCAGGCGGCTGCCCGGCCTGCAAGCCAACCCGGCACCGGCACACCGGCCGCCCACACCAACACCAACGCTAACGCTCCCTCCGCCGCCGACCTGGCCCCGGCCTACGCCCGCACGCTGGTGCGCGCCCAGGCCGAGCGTCCCCAGCTCCACATCAGCGGCTTCGACCCGCGCGCCGCCGGTGGCCGCCAGACCCTGAAAATGGAATTGCGCGGCATGCCGCAAGGCTGCGCGCCGCAGCTGGACTTGCGGCTGCAGTCGGACCTGATCCCGCACAGCGCCGCGCGCCAGCAGATGGTGCGCTCGACCCATGGCGACTGGCGCCCCGTATTCGTGGAATTCTCGTCGCGCGGCATGGAACATGGCCAGTACCAGATCAGCATCGAGGTGCTGAGCCAGCACCCGGAACTGGCGTCGCGCAAATGGGTGTGCACCTTTGTGATCCTGGTGCCCCGGCCCGACGCCACGCTGACGGAGATCCACCGCATCTTCCTGTCCACCCACAAGAACGTGCGCGTGATGGCGGACGACGCCTCCATCGCGCGCGTGAGCGCGCAAGGTGGCGACCGGCTCGACATCGACGTCACGGCCCGCAACGCCGGCATCGCCCACCTGGACCTGGGCGCGCCCCAGGGCAAGGTGGACCTGGGCTTTTCCACCATCGCCTGGGATGAGGACCTGATCGAGATCGACATGCCGGCCACGTCGGCCTTGCATCCGCACCCGAGCCGCGCGGCCTGCCTGGTGAACGCGGCGCCGGAAGCGGGCGCGCAGCGCCAGATCCGCCTGTTCGCGCTGGAGGAATGCGTGTTCGGCCGCTTCGAGCTGGTCGATCCCGAGGCCGACGCCCTGCTTACCCATTACACCGGCGACGGCCAGGAAACCAACGGTCTCACGCGCCGCCTGTCCGGCCGCCACGCCGTGATCCGCCGCACCAGCCATGGTTTCGAGATCGAGGACGTGTCGCGCTACGGCCTGCTGCTGGACGGGGTCTGGCCCGGCAAGCACAAACCGACGCCGCTGCGGCTGGGCATGCGCATCGAACTGAGCGCCAGCATCAGGGGCATCGTGGTGCTGACCGTGTCGGCCATCCTGCCGCACGCCGTCGTCCTGCACCGCATCGACGAGGGCGCGCGGGCTGAATGCTTCTACCTGGTGGCGCCGGAAACCCATCCCGGCTACCCGATGCCGTCCTACGCCAGCACCCCGCTGGCATCCGCGCTGCCGCTGCTGCTGCACCACGACGGCGGCTTCTGGCACCTGGACCAGTTAAGCGGCAAGGAGACGGCGCTGGCGCCCGCCACCTCGCTCGACAAGCTGACCCGCATCGCGCGCCACAACCGCTTCGCCAGCGAGCCTTATCCCGAACACTGGATCATCCGCACCGGCGCGGCAGGCCTGCACAGCACCATCGCCGCGCACGACCTGTCGACCGCCTGATTCCTTACCGATCGTATTGCCCGATAACCGGCATCAGCGCGCCGCGCGCGCGGTCGCGCCCTGCAACGCCGGACGCCCGGTGGTGAGCGCCGCGCTCCGGCCACTGGTGGCGCGGACCGGCGATGCTGGCGATGCCGGCGCTGCCGCAGCCTGCGGCGCAGCCGCCGTGGAGGTGGCCGCGTCCGAACGATAGCCGATGCGGAAGCCACCCCAATGCTTGCCCCGCACCATGATGGGCGCGGACAGGTCGTGCATCACCTCGCCCGTATCGCGCTTGTAGGTTTGCAGCAGGAAGGGCTGGGTATGCGAACCGCAGCGGGCGCCGATGCGGTCATCGAAGATGCGCTTGGTGCGGTTATGCACCAGGTCGTATTCCATGTCGCCCGTCAGCGCCTGGCTGAACTTGCGGTTATGGGTGGGGAAGTAGCCATGGTCGTCCACCGCGCCGGCGTAGGCCAGTTGCGGCAGCCGTTCCAGCACCGCTTCCTGGATCGCCGGCAGCACGCTGTCGGTGTAGGCGTCGAAGGCGGTGCGGTACTTGGGCGGGTTGGTGCCGGCGATCGGCGTGTAGCGCCGGTCGAACAAGGCTTGTTCGCTGATGACGCCGCACTTGAGCCCCTGCTCGAACAGTTCGCCCACTTCGCGCGCGGCCTGCTGGGCGGCGGCGCGGATGGCGTCGTGGGCGCCGGCCGAATCGGCGCCCGCGCCCGCATGGAACAGCGCCTCGGCGCGCTCGCTGAGCATCATGGCCGACTGCGAGGCGAGCGGCAGCTCGGCCTGGGTGTTAAGCATGCCGTCGCGGATCGCCTCAATGGCGCCGCCGATGGCGCGCGAGGCGTCCACGTGGCCACGCGAGGACGAGGCGATGCCCTGCACTTCCCCTTCAGCCGTGGCCGAGGCCTGGTCGATGGTCTGGAAGAAGGCGTGCACCTGTTCCACCTTGCCGCTGGCCGCCACCACCTTGCCGCTCAGCGCCTCCATGCCGCCGGCCGCGCGCTCGGCCTGTTCGCTGATGGCGCGCACCAGTTGGCCGATCTCGTTGCTCGATTCGCTGGTGCGCTGCGCCAGTTGTCGCACCTCGCCCGCCACCACGGCGAAGCCGCGTCCATGCTCGCCGGCGCGGGCCGCCTCGATGGCCGCGTTCAGGGCCAGCAGGTTGGTGCGCTGGGCGATCTGGTTGATGGTGTCGGTGATGGTGTGGATGGTGCGCGACTTGTCCTGCAAGGCCCGCATCAGGGCCACGGCCGCGTGGGCGTCGTCGCGGGCCTGGCTGATTTGCTCCATGCTCTGGTCGGCCTCGCTGCGGCCAGCCGTGCTGGCCTGCCGCACCTGCGCCGCCACGGCCGACGCGCGCTCGGCGTTGGCCGCGATCTGTTCCGTGTTGGCCGTGGAGCGGGCGGCGTGGCGCACGATCTCCTGCACGGCCTGCAGGTCATGCTCGACCTGCTTGCGGATGGTGTCGATGAAATGCGAGGTTTCGGCCGCGCCTATCATCATCTGGTCGATCATGGCGCCGCTGCTGGCCAGCAGTTCGCCGGGCGAGCCCGCGCCGCGCCCGCGCAGCAACATGCCGAGCCAGATGCCGCCGGCCGCCGACAACGCCGCCGCCAGCCGCGCCGGCCATGCCGCCCCGGCCAGCGTGCTGAAACCCAGCGCCAGCGCGGTGAACAAGGCCACCGTCCCCACTACCATCCACCGCCGCCGCGGAACCGATTGCGCATACATAGTCGTCTCCCACTATCTCGTTATGGTGTCGCACCCGGCCAGGGCGCGCTTCACGCGGCCGCCAGCCTGTCCATGCCAAGCTTGCGGTAGATCGTGTTACGCGAAATACCCAGGGCGCGCGCGGCGGCCGAGGTATTGCCGCCGTGCGCGGCCAGCGTGCGCTGGATCATCTGCAATTCCATCTGATCGAGCGCAAGCGCCGGTGCACCGTCATAAGAAGCAGCTTCCGTGCCCGCGACGGCCGGCGCCAGGTCGTCCATGAAATCGTCGGCCAGGTGATCGAGTCCGATTTCCTGGCCCGGCCCCGCCATCACGGCGGCCGTACGCAGCACGCTGCGCAACTGGCGCAGATTGCCGGGCCAGCGGTGGCGCTCCATCAGCCGCGCCACGTCCGGCGCCACCGTGCAGCCACTGCCCTCCTCGCACAGCACGCGCGCCAGCAGCGCGGGCAGGTCGGTGCGCTCGCGCAGGGCCGGCAGCTTGACCACCAGCCCGTTGAGCCGGTAGTACAAGTCCTCGCGGAAGGCGCGGGCCTCGATCTGTTCGCGCAGGTTGCGGTGGGTGGCGCAAACCAGGGCGATATCGACCGGAATCGAGCGGGCGCTGCCCAGCGGCGTGACCTGGCGTTCCTGCAACACCCGTAGCAGGCGCGCCTGCAACGGCAGTGGCATGTCGCCGATCTCGTCGAGGAACAGGGTGCCGCCATTGGCCAGCGCGATCTTGCCGGGGCTGCCCTTGCGGCGGGCGCCCGTGAACGCGCCTTCCTCGTAGCCGAACAGCTCCGATTCGATCAGCGATTCCGGGATGGAGGCGCAATTGATGGCCACGAACGGCTGCCGCGCGCGCGGCGAATCGCGGTGGATGGCCTGCGCCAGCCACTCCTTGCCGCTGCCCGTTTCGCCCGTGATGAGGACGGCGATGTCGGTGCCGGCCACCTTGCGCAGCTTGGCGATCACCTGCGCCATGCGGGCGTCGCCCGTGTCGAGCCGTCCCAGCGCCGTCTCCGCCAGCGGGGGCGGCAGGTCCGGCAGCCGGCCCAGCCCCGCCCGCACCCTGCGCGCAGGGCCGGCGCCGGCGGCATCGTCATCGGCTCCGCTGACGACACCGCCGGCGCAGGGCCGGTCCATCGTGTCACAGCTGTCCCAAAATTGCACACGGCAGTGCGCCACGCCGCCATCGCGCAAGCACAGCGTGGCCGGGCCGGGGGCGGCCATCCGGCAGCGTTCGGCCAGTTCGGCCAGCGTGGCGCCAAACAGCGAGGCAAACGTGTGGGAGGCCAGCGCGGCGCGCGGCAAGCCCAGTTGCGCCAGGCCGGCGGCGTTGACCATGACGGCGCGGCCGTCGGCGCTGCAACTGGCCAGCCCGTCCTGCAGCGTGCCGATGCAGGCGCCGCGGGCGTGGAAATGCAGCGTCAGGCCTTGCGGGGCCGAGGCGAGGAATAGTTGGCGTTCTATCATGTTGGCCGACATGCGGGCCAGCGCCAGCATGCACGGCTGGTCGCTGGCGCAATCGCCGAGGATGGCCAGCACGCCGCACAAGCGGCCCTGGCCGTCGACGATGGGGGCGGCAGCGCCGCCGGAGGCCTCATGCTGGCATGGCGGCGCGCATGCCCCCGCGCACGGCGCCGGCAGGCACACCGGGTCGGGACCGGCCAGCGCGGCACGCAGCGCGCCGTCCGGGCCGGCCGCCCGCTGCGCCAGGGCGGCGTCGCCCCGCACATGGAGCGGCTGTCCCTGGGCATCGGCCACCAGCACAGCCATGTCCTTGCCACAGAGTTGATGTTGCAGCAAATCTAATACGGGTAATGCATGTACGAACAGCAGACTGGGTGAGTTCATTGCGCTCTCGTGCTGCATCCTGCAAAGCGCGTTCGCTGGGCGCACTACCAGATGACAGTGTTAGTTAAGGAAAGTGGTTCCTGACACAATCACTGTACCCGCTAGCGACAACGCGAAACCTTGATCCAGATCAAGGCGCTTTTCAAGGATGGCCTTGACAGCAAACTACCAACAAACTGTCCATGACAGCCCCGCCCGAAGGCGGGCTCAGACGCATTGAGACGGAGTCAGACGCGCTCAAACAGGCATACGGGCCGGCAGCGGTATCCATTCCGTCTCGCCGGGCACGGGATCGAAGCGGCGCGCGGTCCAATCCTCGGCAGCCTGCTGGATGCGCTCCTTGCGCGAGGAGACGAAGTTCCACGACATGAAGCGCCGTCCTTCCAGCGGTTCGCCGCCGATCACCACGAAGCGCGCATCCGAGCCGGCCAGCACGCGCTGGGCGGCGGCCGTGTCGAGCAAGGCCATGGTGTGCAGCGCCAGCGGCACGCCATCCACTTCCAGCGCGCCGCTGATCGGATAGATGGCCGCTTCAGCCGGCAAGCCGGTCAGGCCCAGTTGCTGGCCCGCCTGCAGCGTCACGTCCAGGTACAAGGTCTGGCTGTAGGTGCGCACAGGCGAGGTTTTGCCGAACGCGCTGCCGATCAGCACCCGCACGCGCGCGCCCTGCACTTCCAGTTCGGGGATCTCGTCGGCGGCCGTGTGGCAGAAACTGGGCTCGTCCTCCTCGTGCGCCAGCGGCAGCGCCGCCCACAGTTGCAGGCCGTGCGTGCGGTGCGGCCGGTCCACCAGGTCCTTGGGGGTGCGTTCGGAGTGGACGATGCCGCGCCCGGCCGTCATCCAGTTGATGGCGCCCGGTTCGATGCGCTGCACGGAACCGATGCTGTCGCGGTGGTCCATCGCCCCTTCGAACAGATAGGTCACCGTAGCCAGGCCGATGTGGGGATGGGGACGCACATCGTGGTTGGCGCCGGGCGCCACATCCATCGGGCCGAAGTGGTCGAAGAAGATGAACGGGCCGACGGCCTGCTTGACGGCGGCCGGCAGGTAGCGCCGCACGATCAGGCCGCCGCCCAGGTCCTTCTCGTGGCCTTTTAATAAAGTGGCGATCGTCATGCGCTTACCCCAGCACCGTCGTCACTTCCGTCGTCACGGCCGTCATCAGCTTGTGGACCGGGCATTTCTGGGCCACGGCCAGCAGGTCGGCGCGCTGTTCGTCGGTCAGGTCGCCCGTCAGGTGCAGCGTGGTGGCCAGCCGGTAGGTCCCTTTGCGCTCCTCGCTCGCATCGCGCTCGCAGCTCACTTCCACCTGCTCCACCGGGATGCCCTTGCGCTTGGCGTACCACACCACGGTCAGCGCCTTGCAGGAACTGATGGCGGCGTCGTACAGGTCGTGCGGCGAAGGGCCCGCGTCGTTACCGCCTTCCTCCAGCGTGCCATCGGTGGAGATCAGGTGGTTGCGCACGTGGACGATGTGGCGCATGGGCAGGGACTGGTCGCGAATTACGGTGATGGTCATGGCGTTCCTTGTTGGGCAATGATTCAGAACCAACAATTTACACCGTTTGCGCGATTCGCGCCCGTCCCGGCGGCGGAATGGCGGCAACCGGTGCCGCCCTGCGCCGAATTACAACCCGTCGACCAGCATCATGTCCATGTGCGAGCCGCCCTGGCGCAGCTTGCGCAGCGGCAGATGCTCGGGGTCGGCGTGCCAGGCTTGCGCCTGCGCTTGGGTGGGGAATTCGATCATCACGGTCAGGCCATGCAGCAGCGCCTCGCCTTCAAGCTGGCCGGCCGGCGCGCGCGCCAGCAGCTTGCCGCCGTGCTTCTGGATCAGGGCCGGCATCTTCGCGCCATACTCCTGCTGCCAGTCGGTGTGATGTACAGTCAAAGCGCCAATCACGTATGCAGCCATGGGATTCTCCTTGTTTGGGTTGATAGGACGAGGCCATTATCAATCCGAACCAAAACTGTTGAAATAACCATACAATTACGAGAATCGAAACTTATTCTTCCGACTGTGACCAGCCTATGAGCGACAAACTGCGCAGCATGCAAGTGTTCGTCGTGGCCGCGACGGCCCACAGCCTGGCCGAGGCGGGCCGGCAGCTGGACATGTCGGCCGTCATGGTGGGCAAGCACGTGAGCGCGCTGGAACAGCAACTGGGCGCCAGCCTGCTGGAACGCACCACGCGCAAGCTGACCCTGACCGAGATCGGCGCCAGCTACCTGGAGCGCTGCCGCGACGTGCTGGCCAGCGTGGAGGCGGCCGACCAGGTGGCCGAAACCCTGCGCGCCGTGCCGCAAGGGAGCTTGCGCGTGACGGCGCCGGTGGCGTATGGCGCGCAGCGGCTGGTGCCCGTGATCCACGCCTACACCACCGTCTATCCGCTGGTGCACGTCGACCTGGTCCTGAATGACCGCGTGGTGAACCTGGCCGAGGAAGGCATCGACGTCGCGATCCGCTCCGGCAAACTGGCCGACACCGGCCTGATCGCACGCCCTCTGGCGCGCAGCCGCATGCTGGCCGCCGCCAGCCCGGACTACCTGCGCCGCCACGGCGTGCCGCGCCATCCGCTGGATCTGGAACAGCACAACTGCCTGTGGTTCGACACCTGGGGCGTGGACCACCGCTGGCGTTTCAGCCAGGGCGAGACCATGGTGGCCGTGCGCGCGCGGGGCAATTTCATCAGCAACCACGGCCACGCCTCTGGCGGCCGGGCTGGCGGGGATGGGCGTGGTGATGCAGAACGATGCGCTGCTGACCGGGCATCTGCTATCGGGGGCGCTGGTGCACCTGCTGCCGGAGTGGGAACTGCCCTCGCGCGCCGTCCACATCGTGCGCCGGCCGGAGCCGCGCCCCAGCGCCAAAGTGCGCAGTTTCGTCGATTTCGCCCTGGAGCGATTGGGCTGAAACAAATAAAAACGGCGGCCCTCAAGGCCGCCGTTCGTGTGCGTGTGCGTACGCGGCACCAGGCCGCGCTAAGCTCACACCACTTTCTTGACGAACTCCGACTTCAGGCTCATGGCGCCGAAACCGTCGATCTTGCAGTCGATGTCATGGTCGCTGTCCACCAGGCGGATGTTCTTGACCTTGGTGCCGACCTTCACGGTGCCGCCGCCGCCCTTCAGTTTCAGGTCCTTGATAACGGTCACGGTGTCGCCATCCTGCAGGATGTTGCCGACGGCGTCGCGGTACACCTTGGCGCCTTCTTCAGCCGCTTCGGCCGCTTGCGCGCTCCACTCGTGCGCGCATTCCGGGCACACGTACTGGCCGCCGTCCTCGTAGGTGTATTCGGAATGGCATTTGGGGCATGGAGGTAAGGCGCTCATCGTATTTTCCTGAAGTGTTGAGGCAATTGCGTCGGCAACTGCCGGCAAAAATCAGCATTATACTGCTTCATCACCCAAATTCCCAGCCAACAGCCGTCATCTACGTCAATTTGCGCGCAACGCGGAAACCCACGATGTCGTTCGCCAGCACCGCCGAATAGCCGTTGCGCACGGCCGCACGCAGGTAGCGCGGGTTGTACAGCCACGAGCCGCCGCGCAGCACGCGCCGCACCTGGTCGCCGCCCTGCTCCCACGCCGAGCCGTCGGCCGGCGCGCCCTGGTAGTTATCGTGCACCACGTCCTGCACCCATTCCCACACGTTGCCGTGCATGTCGAACAAGCCCCAGGGATTGGGCGCGAAGCTGCCGCACTTGGTCGTCCCCTGTCGGAATTCGCCGCGCGGACTGCCGTTGTAGGTGTAATTGCCATCGTAGTTGGCTTGCTCGGTGCTGATCTCGTCACCGAACGAAAACGCCGTCTTGGTGCCGGCGCGGCACGCGTACTCCCATTCCGACTCGCTTGGCAGGCGGTACACCTGCCCCGTGCGTTCGGACAGCCACTGCACGTAGCGCTGCGCATCGTTCCAGCTTACGCCCACCACGGGATGGTCATCCGTCTGGGCGAAACCGGGCTGGCGCCAGTCCGTGTCGGACAGCGATTCCCAGCCCGTGGCGCGCACGAACTGCTTCCACTGGCCGACCGTGACCGGATAGCGGCCCAGCGCGAGCGAATGCTCGATGCCGACCCAGTGCTGCGGCTGTTCGCGCTCCAGCCATGCCTGCTGGGCGCCGGCCTTGACGGCGGCGGCGCGCTCGTGCTCGGGAGAGCCCATCTGGAAGCGGCCGGTCGGAATCAGCACCAGCTCCGGGCCGACGCCGGTGCCGTCGAGGAAGCGGTCGCGCAGCACGCCGCTGGCATCGGCCACCGGACTGCCCGCCGTGGGCAGCAGGGCCGCCAGTTCGGCCGCGTTGCGTTCGGCCTGCTGCTTGCGATGCCGTTCCTGCTCGGCGCGGTAAGCCGCTTCCGCCTTCAACTGCATGGCCTTGCGCTGCTGTTCCTCGCGCGCCGCGCGGGCGGCGGCGGCATCGGCCTCGCGCCGGGCCTGCAACTGCTCGCGCAACTGCTGCTTGCGGATCTTGGCGGCCGCTTCCGCCTCGGCGCGCTGGCGCGCCTCCTGCTCGCGGCGCAGCTTGTCGAGCCGGACCTTCTCCAGCGCGGCGGCGTGGGCCGCCGCCTGGGCCGCCGCCTGCACCTCGGCCTGACGCTTAGCGGCCAGTTCCGCCTGGCGCTGCTGTTCGGCCAGGCGCGCCTGTTCAGCCTGGGCCGCCAGCTCCTTCTGGCGCAGCGCTTCGCGCGCGCGCGCCTGCTCGGCGGCGGCGGCCTGCGCCGCCAGCTCCTCCTCGCTGGGACCGGCCGCGCGCCGTAACGCGTCCAGCAGTTCGGTCACGCTGGCCGGACGGCGCTCCTGCGCGAATGCGAAGCCGGCCTGCAGCACCTGCCACTGCCGCAAATTGAGCGCGGCCGGTGCCGACGGATGAAAGTCGGCGCTGCGCACGTCCTCGAACGGCATGCGCCCTTCCAGCAACTGGTAGATCATCACGGCCACGGCATACACGTCCAGCCGGGGGCTGGGCTGGCGCTGATGGGTGCCCGCTTCGGGCGCGCGGTAGCCGGCCGTGCCGGCGTTGGGCGCCTGCAGCCCCAGGCTGCTGCCGGCGCTGCGCGCGCGCGAGGCGATGCCGAAGTCCAGCAGCTTGATTTCGCCGCGCTGGGTCAGGAACACGTTGCCGGGTTTGATGTCGCGGTGGACCAGCTTGTGCTTGTCCCACGCATAGTGCAGCGCCTCGCCCACCGGCTGCAGCAACTGGCACACGCGTTCCAGCGCCATCGGGCCTTCGTGCGCGAGGATGGCGTCCAGGTCCTGCCCCTCCAGGTATTCCATGATGATGAAATAGCTGGACGTGGCCGGGTCCTGCGCCCATTCATACACGCGCACGATGTTTTCATGTGCCAGCTTGCGCGCTTGCGTCGCCTCCTCGATCAGCAGCTTGGCGTGGGTGGCGCTCTGGGTCAGCTGCGGTGGCAGGATCTTGAGCGCCACCTGGTCGCTATGTCCCAGTTCGGCGTGCGTGGCCAGGTCGGTGGCCAGCCAGACCTGGCCCATGCCGCCCATGCCGATCAGCCGTTCCAGCCGGTAGCGGCGGTTCTGCGGGCCGATTTCCTGGCCGCTCATCAGCCCCAGTTCCGTGCCCTGGCGCGCCAGTACGGGCGCGCCTGTGCCGCCGGGCGGCGCATACTCGGCGTCCAGGATGGCGTTCTTGCGGCGGTCGAACTCCTGCAGGCTGAGCAGGCCATCCTCGTGCAGCGCACGCAGCTCGCGGATCTTTTCTCTTGCGGTTTGCATCATTGTAGGTGGCGATTTTGCTCCATCTTCTGCTCCATCTTCTGCTCCATCATCTGCTCCATCACGGTGTCAGCGGCACGCCGCATTCGGCGCAGAATTTGTCGTGCGGCGAATCGGGCCGCACCGGGTGGCCATTGCGGCAGCAGCGCACGGGTGCCGCTGCCGTTGTCACCACAGTAGCCGACGCGGTGGCCCCGGCGGCCGGCGCACCGGCGCGCGCCACGCCCACGCCAAGCTGGCTCTGGGTCGTCAACGCGACGGCGCTGGCCGCGTTCTGCAAATTGAGCAGGTCGAGCTGGTGGCGACGGTCCTTGTCCATGTCGGTGTCGCGGTGGGCGCGTTCCTCCAGCACCTGTTCGCGCGCCAGCCGCATGGCTTCGGCCGGGGTGACGCTGTGTTCAGCCCCCACCACGGCGGCCAGCGACTGGATCTGCTCGGGCGTCATGCCGCCCTGGATCTGCAACTGCATGATGCGCGCAACGGCTTCCGCATTGGGCGCGGCGGCCGTGGCCACCATGCCGATATCGCTCAATTTGCCGATCGCCTCCACGTGCGCGATCTCGTGCGCCTGGCGCGCCAGCAGCATGTCGTACTCGCCCTTCCAGCGCGCGAACTTCTCGTCGCGCTCATGGGCCATGGCCTTCAACTCGCGCTGCCACTGGGCTTCGCGCTCGCGTTCCTGCAGCACCTGGCGTTGCTCGTCCACGGCCAGTTGGTCCAGCATGGCCTGGCGCGCGTTGGACTGGTTGTTGCGGGCGTGGAGGCTGTCCGCCTCGATCGTGCGCAACAGCTTCTCGTGCTGGGCGATGGCGTCGGCCTGCGCACCGGCGCGCCGCAAGTCCTCGATCTTCTGGCTGATCTCGGCCACCTGCACGGCGTTCGACGCATCCTTGACCGCGTCCCCGCGCAGCAGTTCGCGCTGGCGCGCCAGTTGCATCTGGTCTTCCCACTCCTGGATACGCTCGGCCTCGCGGCGGCGCGCCAGGTTGGCCAGCGCCAGCCCCTGGTGGCGGGCCAGGTGGTGTTCCGCTTCCAACTGCGCCTCGCGCTGTTTGTCCTCCGCCTCCCGCTGGCGCAAGCGGGCCAGCTCGGCGCGGCGGCGTGACTCGTCCTCGATCGCCTGCGCCTGCGCGATCTGGTTCTCGATGGCCTGCCGGTGCAGCGTGTGCGAGAAGCGCTGCTGCGCCAGCTGCCGCTGTTCGGCCGCTTCCTGCTGGGCGATCTCCAGCTCGGTGCGCATCTTGATCTGGGCCAGTTCGCGCACGTGCTCCCACTCGGCCACGTCGCCCGCGCGCGCGGTGCGGTTCCTGGCCAGCTCGTGTTCCAGTTCCGCCAGCGTGGTGCCGGCGCCCTTTTCCAGCGCCACCTTGCGTATCTTGGACTCCATGATGCGGCCATACAGGTCCACCTCGCGTGCCCGGATGGCCTGCACCCGCTCCGCTTCCTGCAAGGTCAGCTCGGCCTTTTCCACGCTGGCGTCCTGCCGCAGTTCGGCGCGCCGGTACTGGGTGCGCATCTTCTGCTCTTCGCGCCAGATCGCCTGCCACTCCTCGTCGTCGTAGATCTGGTCGAGCTGCTTGACGTGTTCCAGTTGCACATGGCGCTCATCAGCCACCAGCCACAGGGTGCCGATGCGCTCGCGGTTGTGATTGAACTTGTCGTGCCGCAGGGCCGCCGTTTCCACCTGCGCCACGGCCAGGCCGAATTCGGCCAGGCGCAGCTTGAGCGCCGCCTGCAACCGTTCGTCGAGCTGCGCGCGCAGGTCGGGATTGTGGGCCATGTCGCGCATCGAACGCCCGCCCACGAATTCGACGGCCAGCTGGCGCACCGATGGCGCCAGCAAGTCGTGCAGATGGCGCGTGGTGACGGTGCCCGGCGTGGTCATGAAATGCTGCGCGAAGGCCGGCACGTTCTCAATACGGATGCCAACCGTGAAGCGGGCCGCA
Organism: Rugamonas brunnea; assembly: GCF_014042345.1. GTDB lineage: Bacteria > Pseudomonadota > Gammaproteobacteria > Burkholderiales > Burkholderiaceae_D > Rugamonas > Rugamonas brunnea. Next base: position 106,999 of record NZ_JACEZT010000006.1, on the reverse strand, counting down.
ATCTTCAGGTGTTCAGCCGTGTGCAGGTCGTCGAACGCGAATTCGACCGGCAGCGGCGTGCTGCGCGTGATGAGGATTTCCGCGTGCTGGTTACGCAGCAGGTGGTTCAGGCGCGTGAAGAAACCTTCGATCTCGTACTCACCCTGCGGCACTTCCGTCGCCTTGTCGGCCTGCAGGATGTAGGCGCGGGCGGTGGCGGGCACGCGCAGCGTCTTGGTGAAGATGCCGGACAGGGCGCGCACGCCGAAATAGACGGCCAGTTCGTCATCGCCCGGTATCCAGCGGTTGTCGCGCAGCACAGGCTCGTTGCGCGGGGCGCCCAGCGTCAGGCCGCAATCGGCGCAATAGCCCGACTGCTCGTCATTCTTGTACCCACAGCGCGGGCACTTGACGCCGCCAAAACCAAACATTTGGAACATGCCAGACTCCTTCTTGGGTTCATCCACCGGAACCACCCCAGCCCGCCAACGATTTTAGCAGGGGCCCGCCGGTACTCCTTTTGCGCACGATTCAGATCATGCCAATTCGTTCAATGCAAGCATGGCTGGCGCCGCGCGCCCGCAGCGCCGCGCCGAATCCATCCGGCAATTGCCCATGCCAGGCAGCGGGCAACAACACCCGGTCCCCGGCCTCGGCTTGTTTCAATATCAACGCCAGCTTGGGTGCGCAACCGTCCACCGTCTCCACCTGTCCCGCGTGCCAGGCACTGGAACATCCGGTGGCGATGATGCGTCCGCGCGGCACGCACTCGCGTCCGCGCGCGAGGCGATCGGCCATCACCAGCGCCAGTTCGTAGGACGCGCCCTGGAAGCGGGGCTGGCCAAAGCGCACCACGGTGCGCCAGCGTCCCAGCCCCCGGCCATCGAAATGGCGGGCGCCGGCCAGCGCGCGGCGTACGGCCAGTTGCGCGCTCAGGTCCAGGCCCGGCACGGCGATCGTGTCTTCCTCGTCCTCCACATCCACCCTATGCTGTCCGCTTGCGTCGTCGCGTTGCCCGACAGCATCCTGCCCGACGACGCCTTCCAGGATTGGATAGACGCTCACTTCCACCCAGCCCAGGCAGTCGTTGACACCGCCGCTATGCAAAGGGAACCACGCGGTGGCGCTGGCCACGGCAGCGGCGGGATCGGGATGGCCATGCAGGCCGCCCAAATGGGAAATGAACAGGCTGTCAACGTTGGGCACGACCTGGGTGCCAGTGCTGGTACCGGTGCCGGTGCCGGCGCCTAGCACCAGCGCCAGTCCGGGCACGGGCGCTGGCGCGGACGCCCGCGCATCGGCCAGATGGTGGCGAACTTGCTCGATTGCAAGCGGCACGCCCGCTTGCACCCGGCCCAGGTGCCAGGCATCCGAGCGGCCGTGCGCCAGTACAGCACCGCCGCTGTGCCGGTACAGTCCGCGCACCATGCGATCGGCCAGCACGGCGGCCAATTCCCAATCCCGTTCGTCCGGTTCCGGTACGGTGTCCATGCTGAGTACCACCTGGTCGCGGCTGTCGATGCGCGGCTCCGTGTGACGGGCCAGCCGCACCACCTCCTGCATCCGCTCGCAGATGGCGGGGGCGCCGGCGACGACGCATTTGACGTCGGCGCGGTTGGCGCGCGGGCGACGGCTGGCCGTGATGGTCAGCAAACGGCCATCGGCCAGCATGGCCAGGCATTGCGCAGCGACAGGCAAGGTCATAGCGATGGCTCCCGGCGGTTGGACGCTGCCGGCCCCACCACCGTTTCATCGGTGTGTGTATCGGCCAGTTCGTCTTCGTGTATCGGCTCGTAGGGGGCGCGGCGCAGGGCCAGGTCATGTTCGAGATTGGCACAGATGCGGTCCGCGTCATCGAACAATTCACCCCACTGTACCGGTACGGCCAGTTGCAGCCTTGCCAACAGTGCCCATGCCTCATCCAGTGCGGCGACAGCGGCTGTACTGTTCCGGCTGCGCCGCGCTTGCTGGTCCACTGCCAGCGGCTGATCCGGTGCGGTCCATGCCAGTGACGGCATAGTGTCCACACTGAGTTTCAGCAGGTTGAGGCGCTGTAGCAGCGCTTGCTGCGCCTGGAACGGTGCCGGCCCCGCTGGCAAGTCCACCAAACGGAACGCCGACATCAAGGCGGGCAACTCCAGGAACAGACGACGCAGCGATCTGGCGTCGCACTGAGCCGGCGGCAGGCCGGCTGACGGGCCCGCCTTGCGGTTGGCCTGGGCTGCTGCAACGCTCCCGCCCGCGCGCCCATTCGCGCTCCCGTCCGTGCGCCTGTCATTGTTCCCATCCGCACTCCCCTCTGCGCCAACATCCGCGTTGGCAGGAGCTGACTGGACCAGCGCGGCCATGGCTGCCGCCTGCAAGGCGCGTTCCGTAAGCATATCGGCGTAATCAACCTGATCGCCCAGATCGACCGGCACGCAATCGTCCACGGTGACGCCGAAGCGCGTGTACAGCAACTGGTTCAAGCCGGCGCGGAAGGCATGCCATTCGTCCAACGTGGTGCATGGCGGCAGCGCCAGCGCTCCTTGTGCCAGTTCCGTTTGCAGCGCTGCCTCGAACTGGACGCGCAAAACGGCCAGCGCCAGCCCTGCTTCGGCCTCGCTGTACAGGAACAGGTCGAAACGCTGCTGGCTCACACGCGGGTCGGCCGCGTCGATCACGAACCGCAGCCGCAAGCCCAGCTCCGGGGCGGCGGCGAACGGCGTCAGGTCCACACTGTACGGGCCGGGGTGGAAGCAAAACACGGTCTCGCCTTGCTCGCAGTTGACCTTGCCGGCCGACACCCGCCGCGCATGGCCACCCGCATTGAAGATGACGACCGGGCACATGGCCGGCGCGACATCGCCATCGTCCAGGCGCTGCGCGACCACATCCCGGCCCAGCGCGCTGGTGTCGGCTGGTTGGCGGCGGCGTCTGAACAATGCCATGATTCAGGGCGCTACCGGTTCGACGGCGAAACGGGCGCCGTACAGGTGGAAGTGCGGCGCCGGCGCGGTGGCGAACGGCCAGGGCTTCTCGCATTCGCCATCCGCGTCCAGCCGGCCCTGCAGGACGATGGCGCCGCCGCCGTCCACCACGCGCAGCATGGTCTGCTCGCGCAGCAGCCGCGCCGCGAACGGCGCTTCAGCGGACACCTTGAGCACCACTTGCCAGCCATCGCCGCCTGATTGGCCGGGCAGGAAATGCAGGGTCCAGAAATTGTCGTCGGTGCTCAATGTCTCCAGCGCGACGTCCGTGGCGGCGGCGCGCAGCATGCCGGTGCTGCCATGCCAACTGGCGTCGTTGGCGGCGCTGCCCGGCTGGCCGTGACGCTGCACCGTGGTCGCCCCGGCTTCATCATGCACCTGCGGACGCCGCTCCAACGCCAATTGACGGAAGCGGCGCAAGGTCAGCGGCGATTGCTGCAAGGCCGCGCGCTCGTTGGGCGTGAGCGCCCGGCTGCCATCGAGCGCGGCGCGCAAGGTGGCGTCGGCCAGCATCAGCCGGTCGCCGGGCACGGCCCGCGACAGCAGCAGGCGCTCGCGCAGCCGCTTATCCAGGGGTGCCAGTGGTGTTGAATGCATATCATGCTCCTTCATTGCGCGGCTCCCGTGCTGGCCGCGTACAACCGGGCGATGGCTTCATCACGACGCTTGCGCAAGGTGGGCATGGAGATGCCATCCAGTCCCGCCAGTTGCTGCAAAGTGGGCAAAGCGCCCGTCGCCACGTCCCGCCAGTCGTCGGGATAACTGTCGTCGTCCGGTCCCAGCAGCTTGTGATACACGGCCAGCCGGATCGGCAAGCTCACCTCACGCAACACGCGCGCGGCCCAACCGGACGATTCCTGCGCCGCCCGCGCCATTTCCAGATAGCGGGGGGGCAGGGAAAGCGCGCTGGCGGTGGACTGCTCGGCGGCCAGTTGCGCCGCGTCGTACACCACGTCGGACACGGGCTCGTCACCGGCCGGCCCGGCCTGTTCCGCCAGTTCCGCCGGTTCCTGTTCATCCGCTGACCAGGCATCCTCTGTTTCCGGCGCGGGCAGAATCTGGTCGGCCACGGCGCACGCCCCGCCGGCCGCCTCCTGCGCTTCCGATGCGGCGATCACGCGCCAGTAATCTTCCAGCCATAGCGCGGCTTCGCCAGCGTCGTCCTGCCACGGGTCGGCCCTGTCCTGGTTGGACGACAATTGCTCATAGTCGCCGATCTCGGTCAGCATGGCCGCGATCCGGGCGGGATTGTTCCTGAGGCTGGAAAAGCGCTTGGAGCGCGTGTGCAGCGGGCCGGGCGAGCCGGTGTAACGTTCCTGCGTTTCGCTCCAGCGGATGATCCATTCCGCCTTGCAGTCGGCGATGCTCCTGGCCTGACGGATTTCCGGCTCCAGGGTCCCGGGCGCGCGATCCAGGATCACGGCCAGCCGCTCACGATGCGTGTCCCGGTTGGCGAACAGTTGCGCCAGCTCGTGCCAGGCCGTGTCGAGCATGCGGTAGGTGTAGATCTTGTTGGGCGTGCAGTCGCGGCCCGTGGCCACCATGTAGTTGTCGGCATCGACCTTGTCGCGCAGTCCCGCGTACATGTCGTTGACCTTCTTGCGCAGCGCCGCTTCGGCAGCGGGATCGTTCCAGAACGGACCGCCGCGCGCATGTTCGGCCACCAGCGTAGCCACGAACGCATGCCAGAACGCCGGGTGGGCGTGCAATTCGAACGCCAGGCTGAGCGCCAGTTCGCACACACTGTCGCCGTAACTGTTACCGGCCGCCTCGGCGCCGGCCAGCCGTTCGCGCGCGCGCAGGCAGGCGGCCAACGTATCGACGTAGGCCGCCAGCAGCGCTTCTTGTTGCGCCGAATCGAGCACCAGATGCATGTCCAGCTGCCGGAACGCTTGCAACGAGCAGCGTCCCAGCAGTTTGCGCACCTGCTCCCAGCCATGCTCCTGGTACCGGGTTCCTGGCAAGCGCATACTTTCCTGTCAACTCATTCAATGCGCGCCGGGCCGCTTCAGGATGAACGGCCACCGGCGGACGCCTCAAAATCATGCCACAGATCGGCGCCGGCCATGCTGCGGGAAACAGGGCTATTTGCCCTTCTGTTCCCGGTTCTGCGCCGACAGGGTAGCCAGGATGGCCGCCACCACCGGCGCCGCGTGCTCGCCGCCCGTGGCCTCGGAATGGCTGGCGAAAGCGGCCAGCGCCAGACGGTGCGCCTGGCCGGGCAGGCTGCCCGGCTCCAGCCAGCCGGCGAACCACACGGTCGCCACGCCGTCGCCACTGGGGGCGGTGCCGGTCTTGCCGTACAGGTGCGGTCGCAGTGCGGTCAGCGCCGGGCCGCCGAACGCGCCGGCCGCCGTGCCCACGTCGATCACGCCTTTCATGCCGGCGCGGATGCGGTCCAGCCGTATGCCCAGCGCGCGCCCGGGCGCTGCGCTGCTGTCTTTGCCGTCCAGCGCCAGCAGCAGGCGCGGGGTGATCACGGCGCCCTGCCCGACGGCGCCCGCCGCCAGCGCCATCTGCAACGGCGTGGCCTGCATGCGCAAGCCGATGGTCATCTGGCGCAGCTCATGGCGGGTGTGGATCGGGTCGATGTGGGCCGGGGTGGCTTGCAACGCATCCCAGGGCTGCCAGTTGAAATCGGGCGGCAGCAGGCCGCCGTCCAGCCGCAATGGCTGGCCGAAGCCGAGCCGGTGGGCGGCCGCCAGGATGGGACGCACGCTATCGAGCGCGTCGGCGTCCAGCGCCTGCAGGTCGGGCGCGCCGCCATCGGGCCGGCCGAACAGGCTGGCGTCACTCAACTCGCCCGACCAGGCGAACCAGGTATTGAGGCTGTAGGTCAGCGCCTGCGCCAGTCCCAGCCGCCCATCCTGCGCGCGCCGGTCCACGCTTTGCTCCTTGTAGTTGGTGATGTGGGCCAGCCGGGTGTTGAAGGGATAGGTGGCCGCATCGGTCTGGAAGCCGAAGCCGCGCTGCGCGGCCATGCGGTTGATGGCCGCCAGCGGCAGGCCCGCCAGCAAGCCTTCGAGTTGCGGGTCGCGCTGGGCGGCCAGCTCCAGGCCCAGCGCGCTGACGATCTTGAACGTGGAACCGGGGCTCTGGTGGGCGCCGCCGTCGTGCTGCAAGGCCGGCAGGCGCAAGGCGCTACGGGCCGGGTTGGCGCGATCGAAGTCGCGTACCTCGCTCCAGTTGGCCGCGTTGACGGTTCCGGTGCCCGCACCGGCCGCCGCCAGGATATCACCTGTTTCTGTGTCGAGGATGACGATGCCGGCGTGGCGCCCTTCCGGCGCAGCCCCGCCGCCGGCGCAACGCCCGCCCTCCCAATGGCCGCGTCGCATGGCCACGCAATTGAGCACGCTCTGGCTCAGCGCCTGCAAGGGCAGATCCAGCGCGAGCCGGGCCGGCACCGGCGCGCCATTGGGGGCGGGACGACGCGCCAGCACGCCCGCAATGCCGCTGGCCTGGCGCGCGTTCACGCCCAGCAGGGTCGCCATGCCGGCGTCCAGCGCGGCCTGGGTGGGCGCACCATCGGCCCACAGCGGCGTGCCGTTGCGGTCCTGCAGCTGGACCGGCACCGCCGTGCCAGGCGCGGACGGCGCCACCCTGCCCGCCACGCCCAACGTCTCGCCCAACACCTGCCACACGGGACGGCCATCCACCACGGCGAGATGCCGGTACTTGCGGTCCGTCGCCCCATCCATGCGCAGCGCCGATACGTCCAGCTGCACACTCTGCGCGCCCGGCGCCAGCGCCAGCGTCACCAGTTGGACATCGCCGGGTGCCGCGCAGGCCCGCCCGGTGCAGGCAGCGTCCGTCCACACGCGCGCGCCCGCAGCACCGCGCACCTGGCCGATCAGCAGCAGTTGCAGCGTTTCCCCCGCCGTCGCGGGATGGGACAGGCGGGTGTACAGACGTATCGTCGCGGCCGACGCGGCCTGCGGCCAGCGCGCCACGCGGGTCCAGGGCTGCCAGCCCTGCGGCAGTTCCGCGAACAGGCTCGCGGCGGCGGCGGGCATCTGTACGCTGGTGGCCAGGGGTGTACCAACTGCCTCGCGATCAACGTCACCGCCAGCCTTGGCCGCCACCGGCAGCGCGCTGGCCTGCCATTGCGCCGCGCCCGCCGGCCCTTGTTTCACGCGCCAGGCCAGCAAATGCCGCTCGTCGTTGTAGATGGCCAGCTGCTGCCGGACGTAGTCGCCATCGGCCTGGTAATACAGGCGCTTGAGCAGCCGGGCCGTGGCCGCGTCGGCCGCCACGCCCTGCCAATCGGCCAGTCCGGCCGCGCGCGCCGATGGGGGACTGGCCAGCCATTGCGGCAAATCGCGCGGCGCAACATCAATCGCACCGTCCGCGCGCATGCGCACCAGCCCGCGCGCACGCAGGCTTTCGAACAACATCTGGTCTTCCAGCGGTGGCGGTGGCGCGTCGGGCACGAGGTAGTCGCCGGGCGACAACGCCGCGCTGAGCGGGGCCGCGCGCGCCGGAAACGCCGTCACCAGCGCGCGCGGCGGCCGGTTCGCAACGCCGGACGGCAGCCGATACAACTGCACCAGCAATTCGCCGGCCTGCGGGCACAGCACATTGCTGCGGCGCTCCAGCCGCAACGCCGCCGCACCGTTATCCCAAGTCAGCCAGCCTTGCTCCCGCAGGCCCACCTGCCCATCACTGCCCTGTTCGATCTGGCCCAGGGTGGCGTCGCTGACCCAGCGCGCTGTGCCCTGCGTACTGTGCCAGCGCAGTTGCAGCGGCTCGCCGGCCGGACTGGCAAAGTCGGGCCGCAACTGGCCACTCAGCTGCAATTCCGGCATCGGCGCCACGCCGTTCCCCGGGTCGTCGACCAGCAGCACGTTATGCAGCGATCCCGGTAATGCCGGTGCCGAGCCCGGGCTGCGCGCCACCCAGCGCCGCACGTCATCGAATCGATAGCCGAGGCGCAGCGGCACCATGCGCGCCTCGCCCGGGGCGCGCAACTGGCTGCACAGGTCGACCCGGACCGGCGCCGCCGCCTGCATGCCCACGGCCAGCACCATGGCGCCATTAGCCTGCAACTGCATGCGCACGCCGGGCGTGCCGGGCACCTGGAAGCGCGCGCCCGGCAAGGCGGGTTGGAACACGCGCGCCGCCTGGATCATCCCGGCGGGATCAACCGTCTGGGTGACAGCCGACAGGTGACGCGCGTGGACAGCGATCAAACCGGCGCCGGCCACGCACACCAGCGCGCCGCCGGCCAGCAAGGCATAGCGGTGGCGCACCGGCCCCGTCGCCGGGATCGGTATCTGGCCCGCGCCCGGGCCTGCCTGGGAATTGGACGCCACCACGCGCAACGCCGCCGCGTCCTGCCCGCGTCCACGCGCGCGGCCGGCTTGCGGCGCGCCGGCGCGCAGGTTGGCTTGCCGCCGCCGCTCCGTCCGCCACGCCGCCATGACTTGCAAAAGATGAGTGATCGTGCGCCGCATCTGGCCCTCGCGCTGGCTGTGGAATGGATGCGGAACACTAGCCGGGGGCGAGGGAAAGCGCCCGTGCTGCGCAGCACAACCGGTCGCCGCTTTTTGCAGTTCGCGCCGCAAAACCAACCGCTCGTCGCAAGGCCGTGGCGGCGCCCGGTGCGAGCCGATACAGTGATCACATCGACACACAGCAACACACATCATCAACACTCAACCCACCGAAAGGAAGCGCCATGAGAATCGTCAAAAACTTCGAAGCCCTGTTCGTCGCCACGCTGGGCCTGGCCTGCGCCGCCAACTATGTGCTCGACAAGCAGGAAGCCGCCGCCCCCGTCCCCACGCCGGCCGGCGCCAGCGTCACGCCACCGCTGGCACTGAACACGCAAGTGGTGGTGGTCAGCGCCAAACGGCTCACCGCCGACCAGAAGAAACAGTCGCTGCTCGACGAGAGCAAAGCCGCCATCGCGGCCGGCCACAGCGCGAGCAAGATGTGATGGGCCGCCCTCGCCTTCGCCTGCACCCGCTGCGCCATCCGCGTCGCGCCGAGTGACAGGCGAAGTCCGGCGCCACCAGCGCCAGCGTGGTTTGTGTCAGTTGTAAGAAGTTGCATCATCCATTTTTGTGCTCCGCCCCGCTTGATATAGTTCCCGTATGCCAGACAGCATCACGGAGAACATCATGCTCAAGCCCACCTTTTACGCCGCCGCGATGATCGCCATCAGCGCCGCCGCCTTCCTGCCCACGACCGCATCGGCCCAAGTGGGCGTCAGCGTCGTGATCGGCAACGCCCCGCCCGTCCCCCGCTTCGAAAGCATCCCCGCGCCGCGCCCCGGCTATGTGTGGGCGCCCGGCTACTGGAACTGGGATGGCTACCGCCACGTGTGGCTGAGCGGCCACTGGGAACAGGAACGCCGTGGCTACCAGTATCGCAGCGCCGTCTGGCTGCGCGATGGCGACGCCTGGCGCCTGGACCCGGGCGGCTGGGTGATGGTGGAGCCCGAACAGGCAGGCTACGATTACGTGACCGTGGCGCCGCCCCCGCCCCGCTACGAGCGCGTGCCGCATCCGCGCCCCGGCTATTTCTGGGCGCCCGGTTATTGGGAGTGGCGCGGCCACCGGCATGAGTGGGTCGCCGGCGGCTGGGTGGCGGAACGGCCGGGCTATGTGTACGCGCAGCCGCGCTGGATCGAACGCGAGGGTCGCTGGTATCGCGAAGAAGGCCGGTGGGAGCGCCATCACGGCCACGGCGACCGCGATCACGACGGCATCCCCAACCGCTACGACCATGACCGCGACGGCGACGGCGTGCCGAACCGCTACGACCGCCATCCCGACAATCCCTACCGCGACTAAGCGTCACGCCACGCCACGCCAGCACGGCGTGGGCGCGATCGGTTATGCTGGCGGCCTGTCCGTCATCCTGATCGTCGCGCATGCATCCATCCGAACTTGAGCAACTGGCCGCCGCCGCATACAAAAGCGAGCGAGCGGCCAGCCGCCGCCTGGCCGCGCGCAGCGGGATAGGGGAAGCGGAAGCGCTGCACCAGGTGCTGACGCAAGCGGCCGGCGCGCAAGGCCTGGCCGCGCTGCTGGCGGGCCGGGCCCGCCTGCGTGAACTGGAACAGACACGGCGCGCCGAGCGCGCGCGGGCGCAGCAGGCGCGTCTCGCGCTCAAGCGGGCGGCGGCCCAGGCGCCCGTCCCCGCCCATGCGTGGCGCGCCTGGTTCGATGGCTCGGCCCATCCCAACCCGGGCCGGCTGGGCATCGGTGCCCTGCTGTGCGGGCCCGATGGGGAACGCCTGGAAATCAGCCGCCAGGCGGGACATGGCAACAGTGGCGAGGCGGAATACCTGGCGCTGATCGCGGTGCTGGAAGCGGCACTCCCACTGCCGATCACGCAGCTGGTCGTCTACGGCGACAGCAAGGTGGTCATCGATGATGTGAATCTGGCGCCGGCCGTCGGCGCCAAGGGGCTTGAAACGCATCGCGAACGGGTAGCGGCGCTGTTGCGGCAATTGGCGCTCAACGGCGCCGTCAGCTTGCGCTGGGTGCCGCGCCACCGCAACGGCGAGGCCGACCGGCTGTCGCAGCAGGCCATCGCGTCATGGTGCGGGCAAGCGGTGGGAAGTCCGGACTGAGGCGTGCGACGGGCGATGTACCCGCCTACCCAGGTATTCAGGCCGCCGCGGCGTCCAGCAAGCCCATATCGGCGCTCGACATCAGCTTGTCGATATCGACCAGGATCAGCATGCGCTCGTCGATGGTGCCCAGGCCGATGATGTAATCGGTATCGAGGGCCGAGCCGATGTCCGGGGCCGGCTTGAGTTGATCTGGCGTGAGCGTGGTCACGTCCGACACCCGGTCCACCACCATGCCCACCACGCGATGGCCGATATTGAGGATGATGACCACGGTGAACTGGTCATACGTGGGGGTGCCCAGCTTGAATTTGATGCGCATGTCCACGATGGGCACGATGATGCCGCGCAGGTTGACCACGCCCCGCACGAATTCCGGTGCATTGGCGATGCGGGTGGGCGTTTCGTAGCTGCGGATCTCGCTCACTTTTTGAATGTCGATGCCGTATTCTTCCTGGCCCAGGGTAAAGGCGAGGTATTCGGCCGCAGGGGACGCCGCCTGGGCGTCGCTGGTGATGATGGACATGTCGGTTCCTTGGTTGGGGGCCGCACGCTGGCCGGGCCGGGCGTGGGCGACTCTTTAACGGAAGCAATGTTACCGTAAGTCAACGACAATTGCATCAAATAAAACTTCGCTAGCGGATGGCATGCAAGGATGGACGGCAAAGCGTTGCCGCCGCCGCTCAGCGCTGCGCGCCGCGCTCGATGGGCGCCCCCTGGCGGATGGCCAGCCAGGGTTGCACGCCCTGCCGGCCCGAAGACGCGGCCGGGGTGGCCGGCGTCGCGGCCGGCCCGGCGGCTGGCACAACGCGGGCGCCGCGGCGGTCGTCGTCGGCCTCGCGGCCCCGATGGGTGGCCGGCGCATCCTGCCGCACGCGCACCGGCGACTGCACCCGCGCGTCCTCGCCACGCGGCCCCATCACGACGTTCTGGGTCGGCGTGTCGTCCAGCGCATGTGCGCAGGTGCAGAACAGGATCAGGCTGGCGGCTAACATGGTGCGCATCGACGACTCCCAATGTTGTTATTTGTTGTAGTATTTTGCACAACACGATTCGAATTAGCAAGCAAATAATGTTTCTCCTTACCAAAACTGTACCCCGTGCGCATCCGCAAGGAATTTCCGCGCCCCTCTATGGCGGGCCCCAGTTTCATGCCACAATTCCATCACCATGACCATCACTCACGACGCCCCCCTCCCGTCCGCGCCGACACCGCCCGCGCCCGCCGGCAACCTCAATTTCATCCTCGTGTGCGTGTTCATCGACATGCTGGGTATCGGCCTGGTGGTGCCAGTGCTGCCCATCCTGGTGGGCGAGTTCGTGCATGGCCGCGCCGGCCAGGCGTGGTGGTATGGTGCACTCAGCTCTACCTTCGGCCTGATGCAATTCATCTTCATGCCCATGCTGGGCGCGCTCAGCGACCGGATCGGCCGCCGTCCCGTGCTGCTGTACTCGATGTCGGGCATGTGCCTCAATTTCCTGGCCACGGCCTGGGCGCCGAACCTGGCCTGTTTGTTCATCGGGCGCGTGGTGGGCGGCATGTCATCGGCCAGCATGTCGGTGGCCTCGGCCTACGCGTCCGACATTTCCACGCCCGACAACCGGGCCAAGAGCTTCGGCAAGGTGGGCGCCGCGTTCGGACTGGGCTTCATCTGCGGCCCCATGCTGGGCGGCCTGCTGGGCAGCGTCAACCTGCATCTGCCGTTCTACGTGGCCGCTGCGCTGTCGGCCGGCAATTTCATCTACGGCTACCTGGTGGTGCCGGAATCGCTGCCGCAGGCACGGCGCCAGTCGTTCAAACTGGCCAAGGTCAACCCGCTGGCGGCCATCGTCAAACTGGCGCGGCGCACCGATATCCGCGGCCTGATCATCGTCTATTCGCTGGTCACCTTCGCCCAGATGATGCTGCACTCAACGTGGGTGCTGTACACCCACTTCCGCTTCGGCTGGAGCCCGCGCGAGAACGGCATCGCGCTGTTCTGCGTGGGGCTGGCGGCGGCCGTGGTGCAGGCTGGCCTGCTGGGCGTGCTGATCCGCCGCCTGGGCGAAGTGCGGCTGATGCTGCTGGGCCTGGGCTCGGGCTGCATTACCTACATGCTGTACGGGCTGGCCACCGAGGGTTGGATGATGTATGTGTTCATCCTGTGCAACCTGCTGGCCTTCGCGGCCGGTCCTGCGCTGCAGGGCATCATCTCCAAGGCGACGCCGGCACAGGAACAAGGTGAACTGATGGGCTCGCTGCAATCGATCAGCAGCCTTGGCATCATCGTCATGCCGCTGCTGGGCAACACCATCGTGGCCAAGGTGAGCGACCTGCCCGCGCGCGACTGGCGTATCGGCACCACGTTCTTCGCCTGCGCCGCCATGCAGGCGCTGGCCATCCTGGTGGCGCGCCGCTATTTCCACCTGACCCGGCTGCGCCAGCAGGCGCAGATGCAGGCATGAAGACCAGCATGATGGGCTTCCCTCGTCGCCGTTTGCCGTGGCGCGGCGGCCTGGCATGGCTGCTGGCCTTGGTGGCCGGCGCCGCAGGCGCGGCCGGGACGCCCTGTTCGCGCGACATCAGCGCACCGGTGGCGCCCACCGGCGCCAGCGTCATCATCGAAGGCGGCAACGTCAGCGGCATCTACCCGGATCTGTTGCGCAGCATCGGGCCGCGCAACGGCTGCACCATCCTGTTTCCCATCGTGCCCCGGGCGCGCCAGGTGGCGATGTTCGAGGCCGGCAAGGCCGACATGCTGGTGCCCGCCACCCGCACGGCCGCGCGCGACCAGATCGGCATCTTCGTCCCCATGATGGGCCACCGCGCCACGCTGATCTCGCTGGCCAGCGACCGTCCGCCCATCACCAGCGCCAAGGAATTGCTGGAGCGGCGCGAACTGCGGGTGGCCGTGGTGCGGGGTTTCGATCACGGCGAACAGTACACGGCGCTGGTCAAGGAGCTGGCCAAGCAGGGCCGCCTTTTCACCGAGGTCGACGTGAGCGCCGTGGCGCGCCTGCTCAACATGGGCGCCGTCGACATGACCATCATGGGGCCGACCATCCTGGCCGGCGCCATCGCCCACGAGCCGCGCGTGAATGGCATGCTCGACAAGCTGCGGCTGGAACCGATACCGGAATTACCCTGGGGCCAGAGCGGCGCCTATATTTCGCGGCTGTCGCTCTCGCCCGAAGACCAGCAGGCGCTGCGCGAATTGCTAGAGCAGGCCGCCAAGTCGGGCGCCGTGATGGACGGTTTCCGGCGCTACCACCGGCCCGATATCCTGGCCGCCAGCGTGCGGGCGCACTGACCACGCAGCCGCGCGCCACGCCATGATGTGCAGGGTCGCGAGGAAAGGAACCTAAGCGGCTAGCGCAGCAATTTCAGCATCGCGCCCAGTATCGTCGTCTGCACCACCGTCAGGCTGACCATCCACATGAGCAGCTCCACTTTCAGATGCGCCAATTTGACGTCAATGCGTTGCTCCAAGGCGACCAGATCGTCCTTGGTTGCCAGGGTGTTCGCCACCAGTTCCCATATCGCGTTGGCCAGCACGGCCGCCTGCCTGTCGCTGAAGCCTCCTTCCACAAGCGTGTCCTTGAATGCCAGCGAATTAAACGTGATTGTCATTATGCGCCCCTAGCATGGCTGTTTCCATTTAGACCGGTCTCGCTCCCCCCAAGTTCCCCAGTTATCCCCGCCGTTTGATCGATCACAACAACTTGACAGACCGCCGCCGAACTGCAACCATACGCGGCATGAAATTGATCCCTATACCTCGTTCGAATGTGAATTGGTGGCGCTGCTGACAGCGAGCGGCCACTGTTATCCATAGTGAATGATGTTTTTATCAACGCCGCCTCCGCCAGGCGGCGTTTTTATTGGCGCGCCGGACGGGGGTAACGTAAAGGAACCCTGATGAGTCTGCCAGCCAAGTCCACCTCCCCCGCCGTGATCCTGACCGGCGACCGCCCCACCGGCCCCCTGCACCTGGGCCATTACGTGGGCAGCCTGCGCAACCGCGTCACCTACCAGCACGACTACAAGCAATACATCATGCTGGCCGACTCGCAGGCCCTGACCGACAACATGGACGACACCGGCAAAGTACACCGCAACGTGGTGGAAGTGGCGCTCGACTACCTGGCCGTGGGTATCGACCCCACTAAGTCCACCATCCTGATCCAGTCGCAGATTCCGGAACTGGCCGAGCTGACCTTCTACTACCTGAACCTGGTGACGGTGGCGCGCCTGGAGCGCAACCCGACCGTGAAGGCGGAGATCGTGCTGCGCGGCTTCGAACGCGACATTCCGGCCGGCTTCCTCACCTATCCGGCCAGCCAGGCGGCCGACATCACCGCCTTCAAGGCCGCGCTGGTGCCGGTGGGCGAAGACCAGATTCCGATGATCGAGCAGACCAACGAAATCGTGCGCCGCTTCAACCGCATCGCCAACCAGGACATCCTGGTCGAATGCAAGGCACTGGTGCCGGAAATCGGCCGCCTGCCCGGCATCGACGGCAAGGCCAAGATGAGCAAGTCGCTGGGCAACACCATCAACCTGGGCGCCAGCGCCGCCGAGATCACGGCCGCCGTCAAGAAGGTCTACACCGACCCGCTGCACCTGCGCGTGGAAGACCCCGGCCACCTGGAAGGCAACGTGGCCTTCATCTACCTGGACGCGTTCGACCCCGACCAGGCCGCGCTGGCCGAGATGAAAGCCCATTACGTGCGCGGCGGCCTGGGTGACAGCATCGTCAAGAAGCGCCTCGAACTGGTGCTGCAGGAAATGCTGGCCCCGATCCGCGCCCGCCGCGAAGAACTGGCCAAGGACCGTGGCTACATCATGCAGGTGCTGAAGGACGGCACGGCCGCCGCGCGCGAAGTGGCGGCCCGCACGGCCGACGAAGTGAAGGCCGCGCTTGGCCTGAGCTATTTCTAAATCCATGTCCAGAGCGCGCGCGCCGCGCCCGCCGCGCCCGCCCCGCCAGCGCGCCAGCGCCCATGCGGGCGGCGGCGCCGCCTGGTTGCGCTATGTGCCGCTGGCCGCGTTCACCCTGCTCTACCTGGCCGCCACCGCGCTGTGGCGCCTGCCATCGTGGGTGGCGCTCGTGTATGGCGTGGCCAGCGTGCTGTGCTTCGCCGCGTATGCGCTCGACAAGGCGGCCGCCGTGCGTGGCCGCTGGCGCACGCCGGAACGCACGCTGCTGATGCTAGGACTGGCCTGCGGCTGGCCCGGCGCCATCCTGGCCCAGCAGTGGCTGCGGCACAAGTCCGGCAAGATGGCGTTCCGTACGCTATTCTGGTGCACCGTGGCGGCCAATGTGGCCGCCTTCACCTGGCTGGCGCACTGGCAGGCGGCGTAAGGGCCGCTTGCCGGCGCCGGCCATCATCAACGTAGAAAGTCTGGCCGATGTGGAATGGCGTGTTGTGCGGCTTGCTGGCCGGCGCGATGTGGGGCATGGTGTTCATCGTGCCGGAACTGATGGCGGCCTACTCGCCGCTGGAACTGGCCGTGGGCCGCTACATCGCTTATGGCACCATCGCGGCCGGCCTGATGCTGCCGCGCCTGGGCAGCCTGCTGGGCCGGCTCGATCGCGCCGACTACCTGGCGCTGGTGCGCCACGCGCTGGCCGGCAACATCGTGTACTACATGCTGCTGTCGCTGGGCGTGAAGCTGGCGGGCGTGGCGCCCACCTCGCTCATCATCGGCGTGCTGCCGATCTCCGTCACGCTGATGGGACACAAGGACCATGGCTCGGTGCCGCTGCGCCAGCTGGCCTTGCCGCTGCTGGTGGTCACGGCCGGCATCGTCTGCATCAACATCGATGTGTTCACCCATGACGGCGGCGCCGCCACCGCCCCCGGCCAGAAAATCATCGGCGTGCTGTGCGCCACCGGCGCGCTGCTGTGCTGGAGCTGGTACACGCTCGACAACGCGCGCTACCTCAAGCGCAATGCCCACTTCAGCAGCGGCGAATGGTCAGCCCTGTACGGCCTGTCGAGCGGCCTGATCGCGCTGGTGATCGGGCTGGCCGCATTCGCCGTCTACCACGCCGACGTGACCGGCGCGGCCGGCGCAGCCAGCGGGCGCCACTGGGGCACCTTCTGGCTCGTCAATGCGGCGCTGGCGCTGGGCGCGTCCGTGATCGGCAACCACCTGTGGAACGTGGCCAGCCGCCGCGTACCGGTCACCCTGTCGGGCCAACTGATCCTGTTCGAAACGCTGTTCGCCCTGCTCTACGGCTTCCTCTACAAGCAGCAGTTGCCGCGTCCACTGGAAGTGACGGCCATCGCACTGCTGATCGTGGGGGTGGTGTGGTCGGTGCGCGTGCACGCGCTCGAAGAGGCGCACTAGCCGCGCCGGCTTATTGGCTGGCCAGCAAGCCGTTCTCGCTCAGCAGGTCCTGGATCAGCTCCAGCCGCAGCACGGGGTTATCCTGTAGCAGCAGGCGCTGCTTGTCGCGCAAGTCCAGCCGCAGCAATTCGCACCAGCGGTTGGCGACCCAGCCCGCGTCGTCGAGCCGGTATGGCGGCGCCAGGTGCATATTGGCGGTGGAAACCTGTTTCTTCTCCAGCGAACGGATCAGGGCGGCAAGCGCATCGGCCACGTTCTGCTGCTCTTCGGGGACCGGCACCACCCGGTCGCCGTCGAGCGGATCGACGTCGGCCACCCACAAGCCATGCCGCAGCCGTTCGGCGCTGCGCACCTGGAAGCGCGTGGTGCCCACGCAGGACACGCGCAGCAGCCCCGGCATGGGCGCCGACCAGTCGAGGATGCGGGCCATGGTGCCGGCGCTCGACAGCACCTGTTCCTGCTCCGGCAACTGCACCTCGCTCCCTTCCAGCAACGGCACCACGCCGAATTGCTCGTCCTCGGCGATGCAGCGCTTGATCAGGTCCAGGTAGCGCACTTCGAACACTTGCAATGGCAGGTGCCCGTCGGGGAATAACACTGTATTAAGCGGAAATAGTGAAATGGCAAGCATTCCGCATCATCGCACAGATCGGCGCGCGCGGCATTGCCCTAAACAAGTGATAGCGCAAGAAAGGCGATGCGCCAGACTCCCTTTCACCACAAAAGCAACAGGGAAGGAGAAACAGGCGGCAAGAATATACCGCGCTGGCATTCAAAACACACGATAACCGCGGCGCCGGCGAATGCGCAAGCACCCGCCGCGGCGCCATCGGTCCACGGTCACAACGGGATCCGCCTGCCGGCACATTAACTCCGGCAGGCGCGATCCCGGCCCGCCATTATTTGATCAGATATTGTTCTTTGTCTTTGCCTTCCAGCCATTTAGGCGCGCGGCCACGGCCGGTCCAGGTCTGGCCGGTGGCGTCGTCACGGTATTTGGTGGGCACGGGCGCGCGCGTTTTGACGGGTTTGGCTTTCGCCACCGGACCCAGATCGGCCAGCGTCAAACCGTAGTCGCGCATGATGGCGGCGATTTTCTCCTTGGCTGCCTGCAATTCACTCTTGCGTGCGGTTTCGGCCAGGTTTTCCAATTCCGCGATCTTTGCTTTGTATTCCTGGTACGTCGTCATATTTATATCCTTCTGATCGGTTGAGAGCGAATGTTTAAACTCGTCTTTCGTGGCGTTGCGGCTTAACTCGGGGTGTGACAATGCGTGAGAATTCACGAAGTGTAAATTTACCATAAGGCCAGCGAAATGTTATGGTGATATACACAACAAATACCAATATAAATAGAATCGGGAATAATTTCTACTACTATCTGATTGTATTTCAGGATGCGGGGAGAATAGCGCCACCATAGCACGTGTGCGCGAGTTTGTTACGGCGCAATACCGGAGTAGTTAAATCCATGTTAAAGCGCGGCCAGCGACAAACCCGCCGTCGAGCGCCACCGGCACTAGACGGGATGCCCTAGCGCGGGAAGTACATATTTGCCGCAATGCGACGCTATAATGCGTCACCATTTATTCGCCATGGATTGACTATCGTGTCCGACCGCCTTGCCGTGCTGCCTCAATACCTGCTTCCCAAGGGAGCGCTGACCAATTTCGCGGGACGGGTGGCCGGCGCCAAAGGCGGCTCCGCCACCACCGGGCTGATCCGCTGGTTCGTGGGCCGTTACGACGTCAACATGGACGAGGCGCTCGATCCCGACATCAGCCACTACGCCAGCTTCAACGAATTCTTCACGCGCGCGCTGCGTCCGGACGCCCGTCCGCTGGCAGCGGCCGATTACGTGTGTCCGGTGGACGGCCGCATCAGCCAGTTCGGCGCCATCGAGGACGACCAGATCTTCCAGGCCAAGGGCCACCGCTTCAGCACCACCGCCCTGCTGGGCGGCGACAGTGCGCTGGCCGAACACTTCCGCCACGGCAGCTTTGCCAACCTGTACCTGAGCCCGCGCGACTACCACCGCATCCACATGCCATGCGACGGCAAGCTGACCCGCATGATCTACATTCCGGGCGCCCTGTTCTCCGTCAACCCCACCACGGCGCGCGGCGTGCCCGGCCTGTTCGCGCGCAATGAACGCGTGGTGTGCGTCTTCGAAGGCGCCCACGGCCCCTTCGTGCTGACGCTGGTGGGCGCCACCATCGTCGGCAGCATGGCCACCACCTGGCATGGCGTGGTCAACCCGCCGCGCACCGCCACGGTGCGCGAGTGGACCTATGCGGACCGGAACATCGTGCTGAAAAAAGGCGAGGAAATGGGCCGCTTCCTGCTCGGCTCCACCGTCGTCATGCTGTTCCCCAAGGATACGATCCGCTTCAATCCCGGCTGGCAGCCTGCCGCCGCCGTCCGTCTTGGCGAAATGATGGGCAACGGCCAATAACCGCCAGGCCTCACACGGTGCTCTCAGCCGCGAAACTCGCTTCCAGCATGTCGAGGAACACCCTGGTCTTGGCCGGCATCAGGCGGCGGCCGGGGAAGACGGCCCACCCTGTCACGGTTGGGAAACACCAGTCCGGCAACACCCGCACCAGCTCCCCCGTTTGCAGATAAGGCAGCGCCAGCTGCTGGGTGCTGGCCGCGATGCCCGCGCCGGTGCGCGCCATGCGCACCAGCAAGTCCGGCGAATTGGCCATCATCCGCACGGGCAAATCGCGCTCCCATAAGGTCTTACCGCGCTGCAAAGTCCAGCGCGTGAGCCCGTTCGTGCGCGGCGGCAGGCTCAGCAGATCATGCTGGAACAGGTCATCCGGGTGTTCAGGCAAGCCGCGCAAACCCGTGTAGGCCGGCGCCGCGTACAGGCCCAGCGTGCTCAGCACGACCCGGCGCGCGGCCAGCGTGGCGTCGTCCGGCAGCGCCCCCATGCGGATGGCCAGGTCGAAATTCTCCGCCACCAGGTCGACCCGGCGCGGCGACAAATCCAGCTCCAGCGAAATGGCCGGGTATTCGGCCATGAAACGGGCCAGCAGCGCCCCCATCACCAGGTTGGCGAAGTCGGCCGGCATGGACACGCGCAGCAGCCCGCTGGGCGCGCCTTGCCGGTGCTGGGCCAGCGCCCCGGCCGCCTCCGTTTCCTCGGTGACACGGCGCGCGTGCTCCAGCAGGCTGGCGCCAAATTCCGTCAACACCAGCTTGCGCGTAGTGCGCTGGAGCAAGCGCTCGCCCAGCTGCGTCTCCAGCAGGGACAGGCGGCGTGAGACGGTGGACTTGGGCAACTGCACGCGCGCGGCCGCCAGGCTGAAACTGCCGCACTCGACGATGCGGGCGAACAGCAGCAAGTCTCCAGGATCGATTTCCATGTGATTGTTCCATCAGTGGACTAATGTTATCCATTTTAACGGCTTCCGGCACGTTTTTGGAACTGATAAAGTTCATCCATCGTAACAACCACCCCACAGAAACGGAGCACACCATGAACATCCTGCAAATCAACTCCAGCGCCCGCAGCACCGGTTCCGAATCGACCCGCCTGGCCGACGCCCTGGTCGCCAAGCTGAGCGCCACCGCCGCCAACGTCAGCGTGACGCGCCGCGACCTGGCCGCCCAGCCCCATCCCGTGCTGGACGAAGCCGCCCTGCAGGCCCTGTTCACGCCGGCCGAGCAGCGCAACGCCGAGCAAGCCGCCCGCGTGGCCCTCGACGACGCCCTGATCGCCCAGGTGCAGGCAGCCGACGTGATCGTGATCGGCTCGCCCATGTACAACTTCGGCATCACCGTGCAACTGAAGAGCTGGTTCGACGCCATCGCCCGCGCCGGCGTCACCTTCAAGTACACGGCCACCGGCCCCGTCGGCCTGCTGACCGGCAAGAAAGTGTACGTGGCCGTGGCCCGTGGCGGCATGCACCGCGGCGCCCCGTCGGACACCCAACTGCCGCACCTGAAGACCTTCCTGGCCTTCCTGGGCCTGACCGACGTGCAGTTCGTGTACGCTGAAGGCATGGGCCTGGGTCCTGACGCCGTGGCCAAGGCGCAAGCCCAGGCTGACGCGGAAATCAACGCGGTGCTGGTATAAACCCGGTATAAATCCGGTATCAACCCCGTCAAGTAACAATGTTGCGCGCCCCGGGCGGCGCGCTCAACCTGGAGAATGTGATGGCACAGACTACGACCGCAGTACCCGAGCAAGTGCGTCAAGGCCGCTCGGTGGAACGCATCATCCACGGCCAGGCCGTGATGGACGGGGCCGGCGTCAAGATCAACCGCGTCCTGACCCAGGCCTTGCAGCGCCGCCTGGACCCGTTCCTGATGCTGGACGCCTTCGGCAGCGACGAAGCCAACGACTACATCGCCGGCTTCCCGTCGCACCCGCACCGTGGCTTTGAAACCGTGTCCTACATGCTGACCGGGCGCATGCGCCACAAGGACAGCGCCGGCCACGAAGGCCTGCTCACCAGCGGCGGCGTGCAATGGATGACGGCCGGCCGCGGCGTGATCCACTCGGAAATGCCGGAGCAGGAGGAAGGCGTGATGGAAGGCTTCCAGCTGTGGCTGAACCTGCCCGCGCGCGACAAGATGCGCCAGCCGTGGTACCGCGACTTCGAAGCTGAGGACATCCCGCGCTACACCACGCCCGAAGGCGTGACGGTGCGCGTGATCGCCGGGCGCAGCCACGGTGTGGACGGCGCCGTCCAGCGCGACGTGACGGAACCGCTGTACCTGGACCTGGAAATCCCGGCCGGCGCCAGCTTCAGCCAGCTGCTGCCGGAAGGCCATAACGCCTTCCTGTACACCTACCGCGGCACGGTCACCGTGGGCGACAAGGCGGTGCAGTCCAAGGCGATGGCGATCCTGGCCAACACGGCCGGCGCCGACGGCGTCACCGTGCACGCGGCCGAAGCCAGCCGCGCCATCCTGCTGGCCGGCCAGCCCCTGAACGAGCCGATCGCGCAATACGGCCCGTTCGTGATGAACACCCAGGCCGAGATCTTCGCCGCCGTGGAAGACTTCCGCGCCGGCCGCCTGGGCGAGGAAGCCCAAAGCTGATGCACCAGCAACACCGGGGTCAGGTCATACGATCAGGCAAGATGCCTGATCGTATGACCTGACCCCGGTTGCGCGGCGATCGGGGTAAAATCAAGCTCCGCCCGTTCACGCCCGTGCCGCCATGCTGCAAGCGTTGCCCTTTCCGATACGCCAGGAGTGTCCGCCCGGCGCCTGCGTCTGCGGGCGCGACGGGCTGCTGGACGCGCTGGAAACGGCGCCGGAGACGGACGTGCGCATCCTGCGCCTCACGCGCGAGGAAGAAAAACGCCTGATCGCCCGCATCGAAGCCGTGGCCAGCTACGAGGAACTGCAGCACATGACGGCCCGCATGGACCAGTTGCTGGGCATGGTGGTCAGCATCACCCCCAGCGTACACGGGGTGCGCACCGTGCGCGGCCTGGCGATCGAACTGGCCGAGCGCCCCGGCCTGTGCCGCAAGACGCGCCAGGCCATCCCGGCCGCCATCCGGCGCTGCCTGGACCGCCATCCCGACATCGTCTACGCGCTGCTGAATGCCCGCGACCTGCTGGGCGCGGCCTGAGGCGGCGCGATACCAAGCGGCACCGCTCGCCACCGCCCGATGCCGCTCGCCGCAGCTTGATACGGCGTAGCGCGCGCCGCTTGCCCCCGCCCGCACACCATGCCACAATGACCACGCTCCATTCCGACACACTGTCAGCAAACCACCCAGGAGGCATCCATGGTTTCAGCAGCAGAACAGTTCACCGCACAGTTACCCGCGGCCAGCCGCGCACAAGTGGAAGCGCAAGTCGATTTCGTCACCTCGCTGGCCCAGAGCGGGGTCGACAGCATGGCCAAACTGACGGCCCTCAACATGGACGCCATCCGCAGCGTGCTCGATGAATACCCGAAAGCCATGCACGCGCGCCTCGCCGCCAGCACCCCGCAGGAATGGCTGGCCACGGCCAGTGCCCAGGTGGCCCCCACACTGGAACGGGCCGTCGATTACGGCCGCCAGCTGGCCGAACTGACGCTGGAGACGCAAACGGCCCTGAGCCGCGCAGCCCAGCAAGCCGGCAGCCACAAACAGTAGCCTAGTAGCCTGAGCGGCCGGGAGACCGGCCACCGAACCACCCCTGGGAGTGCTCCATGTCCCTGTCCGACCCGCCAGCCGGCACGCCGGCTTCGCCCCCGCTCGCCTCGTCCATCTTCGACTACTGGGTCGATGCGTGGCAGCGGTCCATCCTTACCTTCGATGTGCTGCGCGAGCGCGGCAACATTTATGCCGAGCATGAGCAGTCGGGCAAACCACCCGTGCTGGTGTTCGACTACGACATCATCGTCGATGGCCGCAAGCTGGAACGGCCGGCCAACTACGCGCTGGCCGCCATCAAGCCGCCGCCCGGCTGCCCGGCCACCGACCCGCACAAGCGCCCCTTCGTCGTGATCGACCCGCGCGCCGGGCACGGCCCCGGCATTGGCGGCTCCAAGATCGACAGCGAGATCGGCATCGCGC
Source organism: Rugamonas brunnea (assembly GCF_014042345.1). Lineage (GTDB taxonomy): Bacteria > Pseudomonadota > Gammaproteobacteria > Burkholderiales > Burkholderiaceae_D > Rugamonas > Rugamonas brunnea. The sequence continues at coordinate 83,600 of NZ_JACEZT010000006.1, read as the reverse complement.
TGCGCCAGGGCCACCCATGCTACTTCGTGATGTTCTTCCCGCAGCCGGTGCCGGGCCAGACGGTCGAATGCGTGACGGCGGCCGAACGCGTATTCCTGGCCAAGGTCAACCAGCTGCACCCGGGCGACGCCGGCAAGCCTTTCGTGATCGGCAACTGCCAGGGTGGCTGGGCGCTGATGATGCTGGCCGCGCTGGAGCCGGAACTGGTGGGCCCCATCCTGCTGGCCGGCTCGCCCATCTCGTACTGGTCCGGGGTGCACGGCAAATACCCGATGCGCTACACGGGCGGGCTGCTGGGCGGCACCTGGCCCGCCTCGCTGGCCGGCGACATGGGCAACGGCAAATTCGACGGCGCCCACCTGGTCAACAACTTCGAGCAGCTGGACCCGGCCAACACCTACTGGCACAAGCCCTACGGCCTGTACGCCAAGGTCGACACGGAACGGCAGCGCTTCCTGGAGTTCGAACGCTGGTGGGGCGGCCACTTCCTGCTCAACAAGGAGGAGATGGAGTGGATCACCCAGAACCTGTTCGTCGGCAACCGCCTGAGCGCGGGCGAGATCTTCCACGATGAGGGCCGCAGCCAGATCAACCTGCGCCACATCCGTTCGCCCATCATCGTGTTCGCATCGTGGGGCGACAACATCACGCCGCCCCAGCAGGCGCTGAACTGGATTCCGGACCTGTACGCCAACGCGGGCGAGATCCGCGACAACGAGCAAACCATCGTCTACTTCCTGCATGAGCACGTGGGCCACCTGGGCATCTTCGTGTCGGCCGGCGTGGCCAACCGCGAGCACACGGAACTGGCCAACGCGCTGGACCTGATCGACGTGCTGCCACCGGGCCTGTACGAAGCCATCATCACCGACACCCACCCCGACATGCCGGGCCTGGAATTCGCCAGCGGCCGTTACGTGATCCGCTTCGAGCCGCGCGAAGTAAGCGACATCCTGGCGCTCGGTGAAGAAGGCCGCCAAGACGAACGCGCGTTCGAGGTGGTGCGCCGCGTGGCCCAGGTCAACCAGGCCATGTATGACCGCTTCGTGTCACCGGCCGTGCGCGCCGTGACCAACGAGACCACGGCCGCGCTGTACCGCAACCTCAACTGGGCGCGGCTGGAGCGCCACCTGATCTCGGACAGCAATCCCTTCGTCAAGGCGGTAGCGCCGCTGGCCGAAGCCGTGCGCGCCCAGCGCCGGCCGGTGGCCCCGGACAATCCACTGCTGCAAGCCGAACAGCAGGCCAGCGCCATGATCGGACAAATGTGGGACAGCTACCGCGACCTGCGCGACAGCGCCTGCGAGAACCTGTTCAAGGCCGTCTACGAATCGCCGCTGACGGCGGCGCTGGTGGGCCTGTCGCCGTCCGCGCCGCACCTGAACCGCCCGCGCGGGCGCAACCGCGAACAGGACGAGCTGCTGCGCCTGCGCCGCGCCGAACGCGAGACGTGGTTCGAACGGGGCAGCCAGGAATCGGGCTTCCTGCGGCTGGTGATCTACGTGGCCAGCGGTGTGGGCGTGGTGGACAAGCGGCCCTACGACGGCATCCGCCAGCTGATGCGCGAACGGGGTCTGGACAAGACCATCACGCTGAACCAGCTCAAGCATGCCGTCAACCTGCAAACCTACCTGGTGCGGCTGGACGAGGAGCGCGCGCTGCAAGGTTTGCGCGTGCTGCTGCCCACGCTGGCCCAGCGCCGCGAAGCGCTGCACCTGGCGCGCGGCCTGCTGGCCCGCAGCGGGCCGATCAAGGAGGAAAAGCGACTGCGCTTGCAGCACGTGGCGGCCATCCTGCAGGTCGATGAAACGGCATCGCCCGTACCCAGCGAACCGGGACCGGAGATGTAAGCTTCGTCAGCCCGGATGGGCCACGGCGGCGCCGGGCATGGTGCCGCCTTCGCTGCCGTCCGGATGGATATCGTGGAACTTGCTGAAGTCGAGGATGCGGATATCGCCCTCCAGCTTGTCGGACAGGATGTCGGCGAAGTGGTGGTTGAAGAAGATGTGCTCGGCCGAATAGCTTTGGCGCGCGTGCACGAAATCGTTCAGCGTATCGTCCGTGCCGGACACGCCCACGGTCAGCGTGGTGCCCTCGTTGATCAGGTCCTGCTGGGTTTTGCCCCACAACGGGCTTTGCTCGTCGATACGGTGCATGATGGTCCAGGTCAGCGCGAACACGGTGGTCTGGTCGCGCTCCAGCTTGAGGTCGTAGAAGCGCGTGAACAGCTGGCCTTCCTGGGTCGTCTCGCGCCGCACCAGCGAGGCCCGCACGGACGCCTCCAGGATCAGGTTGGAGCGCTCATTCCCGGTGCGCAGCATCAGCGTGGGCACGCCATTGAACGGCGTGATGACGGCCACGTCGGAGAACATGATGCGCGACGTGGGCCGCGAGAAGCGCGCGAACAGCAGACCCGTCACCACCGCCACCTCCACCATGCCCAGCATGATCTCGATCGAGGCCACCACGTGGCCGTAGGTGCTGCCCGGGTTCATGTAGCCATAGCCCACCGTCGCCAGCGTCTCGATCGAGAAGAACACGTCGTCGAAGAAGGAGTCCGGCCGCGCGTTGGAGACGGAACCGGGCACCAGGTAGAACGCGCTGGCGAAGAACAGGTTGGTCGCCACGTAGATGGTGGAGAACAGCAGGAAGAAGCGGGCCCACGTCAGCGTCAGCATCCAGTGGTAGATGTCGGCCCAGTACCAGCGCGGCAGGCCCACGCGCTTGATGCGCGAATTTCCCATGCGGAAGGTGCCCCGTTCGGCCCCCACCTTGGGCCGCAACGGCCCCTTGACTGGCTCTGCGCTCATCGTGCTCCGCTCAATCGTCGTCGTGGGGATCGAGGTCGGGGAACATCACGTCGGTGAAGCCGAACCGGGAGAAGTCCTTGATGCGCATCGGGTACAAGATGCCGTGCAGATGGTCCACCTCGTGCTGCACCACGCGGGCGTGGAAGCCGTCCACCTCACGCACGATGGGCTGATTGAACTGGTCCACGCCCACATAGCGCAGCCGGGTCCAGCGTGGCACGCTGCCGCGCAGGCCGGGCACAGACAAGCATCCCTCGAAGCCCTCCTCCTGCTCGTCCGACAGCGGAGTGAGCACGGGATTGATCAATACCGTTTCCGGCACTTGCGGCGCATCCGGATAACGCGTGTTCTGCTTGAAGCCGTAGATCACCAGCTGCAGGTTGACGCCGATCTGCGGCGCGGCCAGGCCGGCGCCATTGGCCGCGTGCATGGTGTCGAACATGTCGGCGATCAGGCGCGTCATCTCGGGCGTGCCGAATTCGCGCACCGGCTCGGCCACCCGCAGCAAGCGCGGGTCGCCCATCTTGAGAATCTCGCGCACGGTCATGGCTGGCCTCCGCCCTGCTCGCCTTGGTGCTCACTTTTAAGCTGGCACTGGATATCGCGCAGGAAGGTGCAATAGGCATCGCCGATTTCAGCGTGCTTCAGGCCCATGGCCGTGGTGGCCTTCAGGTAGCCCAGCTTGGAGCCGCAGTCGTAGCGCTGGCCCTGGTAGCGGTAGGCCAGCACGCGTTCATCCTTCATCAGGGCAGCAATACCGTCCGTGAGCTGGATTTCGCCGCCGGTGCCGGCGCCGATGTTCTCCAGGTAGCCGAAGATGCGGCCCGACAGCACGTAGCGCCCCACCACGGCCAGCGTGGACGGCGCCTCGTCGGGCTGCGGCTTCTCCACGATGCCGTGCACCAGTTCCAGGTTGGGCTGGTAGGCCGACGCGCTGACGATGCCGTACTGCTTGGTCTCGCTGCGCGGCACGTTCTGCACCGCCAGCACGCTGCAGCGCTCATAGGCGTACAAGTCCGTCATCTGGGCCAGCACGGGCTTGACGCCGTCGGGCGTGTCCATGAAGTCGTCCGCCAGCAGCACGGCGAACGGATCATCGCCCACCACGGGGCGCGCGCACAGCACGGCGTGGCCCAGGCCCAGCGGCGCGGACTGGCGGATGTAGATGCAGTTGACGTGCTTGGGGATCACGTTCTGGACGAATTCGAGCAACCGCGTCTTGCCGGCCGCTTCCAGTTCCGATTCGAGTTCATAGGCCGTGTCGAAGTGGTCTTCGATGGCGCGCTTGTTGCGGCCCGTGATGAAGATCAGCTCAGTGATGCCGGCCGCCACCGCTTCCTCCACCGCATACTGGATCAGCGGCTTGTCCACGATGGGCAGCATTTCCTTGGGCTGGGCCTTGGTCGCGGGCAGGAAACGGCTGCCCAGTCCCGCCACCGGGAACACTGCCTTGGTAATTTTCTTCGTCATGCCACACTTCCGTTGTCTGTTGCGGCAGCCGCGGGCTGCCCGTGTAATGCCAATAATGCCAGCAAGCCCGCTTCGTCGAGGATCGCCAGATCAAGTTCCTGCGCCTTGGCCAGCTTGCTGCCGGCATCGGCGCCGGCCACCACGTAGCCGGTCTTCTTGGACACGGAACCGGCCACGCGGCCGCCGGCCGCCTCGATCAGGGCCGCCGCCTGGTCGCGGCTCAGGTTGGGCAGGGTGCCCGTCAATACGAAGGTCTTGCCACTCAGGGCGCTTTCCACCACGGCGGCCGCTTCCGGCAGCTGGGCCAGCAAGTCCGTGCGCAAGGCATCCAGCGCCAGCACCTGTTCGCGGTGGCCGGGTTGCTCCATCCAGTCGCGCAGCGCGTCGGCCACGGCGGCCGGCAGGCCGAACACGTCGAATATCTTCAGGTAGGCCAGCGCCTCCAGCGTGACGCCCTGCTCCACCAGTTGCTTGCTGCGCGGCTCCGTCAGCTTGGGGATGGCCAGCGCGGCCAGCAGCTTGACCGTGTCCAGCCGCTCGCGCAGCTTGGCGCTGGGCGCATGCTCGCCTTGCGGCTGCACGCCCTCGGCCAGCAGCGCGTCGATCGCCTGCTGGTTCTTCGGTTCCGCAAAAAAGTCCGCGATCGATTCGGCCACGGTGCCGCCGATGTCGGGCAGCACGCGCAGCAGCGCCACCGGCGCGCGGCGCACCAGCGCGAAGCGGCCCAGCCATTCAGCCAGGGTCTTGGCGGTCGACTCGCCCACGTGGCGGATGCCGAGCGCGAACAACAGGCGTTCCAGCGGCGGGCGCTTGGCGGCGGCGATCGCCTCCAGCAAATTCTCGGCCCACTTGGTGGCCACCTTGCCTTGCTGGACCGTCTCGGGCGTGGTGCCGTCGCGCTCATCGGCCAGGCGCTTCATTTTCAGCAGGTCGTCCAGCGTGAGCCGGTACAGGTCCGACACGCCATGCACCAGGCCCGCTTCGACCAGGTTGTCGATGTAGCGGTCGCCCAGGCCTTCGATGTCCATCATGCGGCGGCCGGCGAAGTGGCGGATCGCCTCCTTGCGCTGGGCCGAGCAGAACAGGCCGCCCGAGCAGCGCGCGATGGCTTCATCCTCCTCGCGCACCACGTGCGAACCGCACACGGGGCAATGCTTGGGCAGTTCATACGGCGGCGGCGCCGGTTCGGGGCGCTTGTCGAGCACCACGGCCAGCACTTCGGGGATCACGTCGCCGGCGCGGCGCACGATCACCGTGTCGCCCACGCGCACGTCCTTGCGGCGCACCTCGTCCTCGTTGTGCAGCGTGGCATTGGTGACGTTGACGCCGCCGACGAACACGGACGCCAGCCGCGCCACCGGCGTGATGGCGCCCGTGCGGCCCACCTGCACTTCGATCGCCTGCACCGTCGTCAGCGCTTCCTCGGCCGGGAACTTGTGGGCCAGCGCAAAGCGGGGCGCGCGCGACACGTAGCCGAGCACGCGCTGGTCGCGCAGGCTGTTGGCCTTGTACACCACGCCGTCGATCTCATACGGCAGGGTGGGACGGCTGGCGCCGATGGCGCGGTAGTAGCCAAGCAGGCCGTCCACGCCGCGTACCACGGACGCTTCGCGCGCCACGGGCAAGCCCAGCGTGCGATACCAGTCCAGCAGCGCCGAATGCGACTCGGGCATGGGCGCCCCTTCCAGCGCGCCGATGCCATAGGCAAAGAAGCTCAGCTTGCGCTGGCTGGTGATGCGCGAGTCGAGCTGGCGCAAGGTGCCGGCCGCCGCGTTGCGCGGGTTGACGAATTCCTTGTGGCCGGCGGCGCGCTGGCGCTCGTTCATGCGTTCGAAATCGGCCTTGAACATCAGCACTTCGCCGCGCACGTCGAGCACGGCCGGCGGGTGTGGCGTGTCCAGGCGTAGCGGGATGCTGCGGATGGTCTTGACGTTGGCCGTCACATCCTCGCCCGTGTAGCCGTCGCCGCGCGTGGCGGCCTGCACCAGCACGCCGTCCACGTAACGCAGGTTGATGGCCAGGCCATCGTACTTGACCTCGGCCGCGTATTCCACCTGCACCGCGTCCAGCCCTTCGCGCACGCGGCGGTCGAAGTTGACGATGTCGTCGTCGTTGAAGCCGTTGTTCAGCGACAGCATGGGCACGGCGTGCGTGACCTGCTCGAACTGCGGCAGCGGCGGCGCGCCCACGCGCAAGGTGGGCGAATCGGGCTGGGCCAGCCCGGGATGGGCCGCTTCCAGTTGCTGCAATTCGAGGAACAGCTTGTCGTACTCCGCGTCCGGGATGGTGGGCGCGTCCAGCACATGATAGGCGTGCAGGTGCTTGTTCAGCTCCGCGCCCAGGGCGGCCATCCGGGCCGCGACTGCCGTCATGTCCGTGTTGTGTTGCGTATTGCTCATTACCCTACTTTCAGCTGAACAGGCGCAACGCGCGCGAGGAGCCGGCCGGAATGTCCGACGCTTCCATCTCGGCGTAGAAATCCTGCACCTGGCCTTTAATCTCTTCCAGTGCCGCATCGCTGAGCGGCGTGTTGTAATCGTCGACGATGGTCGCGTCCAGGCGCGCCACCAGCGACTTGGCGCACGCCACCATGGCGCCGAAGCCGTCGCGGGCCGGCGCCACGCAGGGCACGTCCAGCAGCAGCGTCAGGCGCGACGTGGTTTCCTCGGCCAGCGTGACGTTGGTCGACAGCGAGAACAGATAGCCGCCCTCGCCGTCCGGCATCACGAAGCGGCCATCGGGACGCACGTCGAAGCCTTTCTTTTCCAGCGCGCCCAGCAGCGTGGCGATGGCCCACGGGGCGCCATTGCTTTGCAGGTTCACGCCCAGCTGCGCGTCGTGGCCGGCCACGAACCGGTGGATGTTGCGGGCCTCGGCCATCACCTCGATCATGTCCGGGATTTCCGGCTCGGCGCCGATCTCGTCGGCCATCGCGCGCAGGCGCGTGACCAGTTCCGAATATTCCAGTTCGTTCAAGGCCGTGGTGCGGCTGGCCAGCTGCACACCGCCCTGCAGTTTCGTATAGACCCCGCCGTGGACGATAGGTTCCCAGTCGCCGCTGACGGCCAGGCCGATGAAGTGCACCGGCTTGTTGCCCACCAGCCGCAGCGTTTGCAGCACGGGCAGGATTTTCTCGCCGCGCACCGGTGTTTCCAGCGCCAGCGGCAGCAGGCAGTCGATCAGCGGATCGACCAGGTTGGTCGCTTGTTCCGCCAGGCTGGCCGCCTGTTCCGGCGACGGCGCGGCCGCTTGCGCAGGCTGGCCCTCGCCATAGTGGGCGTCGCCGGCCACGGCGCTCAGCGCGGCGGCCGCCGCCGTCGCTTCGCCACCGGCCACCCCGGGCGCCGCGCCATCGAGCGAGAAGCTCGGTTCCTGGCGTGGCACGGGGGCGTCGCCAGCGCGCATCAGCACGTCGTCATGGTCGGACGCGAAGGCCCGCTCCACGCTTTTCTTGGCCTTGTATTCCTGCCACTTGTTGTAGGTGAACACGCCGACGATGAACACGCCACCGGCGCCGATTAAACTCAGTTGAAGGTCTGTCATGCTGCTTGTGCCTCGGAAGCAAAATTGGCGGCGGCTTCCATGTCCACCGCCACGATGCGCGATACGCCCTGCTCTTGCATCGTCACACCGATCAGTTGATTGGCCATCTCCATCGCGATCTTGTTGTGCGAAATGAAGAGGAATTGGGTCTGGTCCGACATGCGCTTGACCATCCGGCAGAAACGTTCCGTGTTGGCGTCGTCCAGCGGCGCGTCGACCTCGTCGAGCAGGCAGAACGGCGCCGGGTTCAGGCGGAACATGGAGAACACCAGCGCCGTGGCCGTGAGCGCCTTCTCGCCGCCCGACAGCAGGTGGATGGTGGCGTTCTTCTTGCCCGGCGGCTGCGCCATCACCTGCACGCCGGAATCGAGGATCTCGTCGCCCGTCATGATCAGCTTGGCCTGTCCGCCGCCGAACAGGATGGGGAACAGTTCGGAGAAGTGGCCGTTGACGCGGTCGAAGGTGTCTTGCAGCAGTTCGCGCGTTTCCTTGTCGATCTTTTGGATCGCATCTTCCAAGGTATTGATGGCCTCGGTCAGGTCGGCGTTCTGGGCGTCCAGGAACTGCTTGCGTTCGGACGCCTGGGCCAGCTCGTCGAGCGCGGCCAGGTTGACGGCGCCCAGGCCGGCGATGGCGTTGCTCAGCCGGGTCACCTCGCCTTGCAGGTAGGACGGTTTCATGTCCGGGTGCAGCTTCTCGGACAGGGCCGCCTCGTCCGCGTTCACTTCGGCCAGCTGGGCCGCATACTGCTCCTGGTTCAGGCGCGCGGCCTGTTCCTTGAGCTGCATCTCCATGATCTTGTCACGCTGCGGTTGCAGGCTGCGTTCGGCCTGCATGCGCTGCTCCTCGGACGAGCGCAGTTGCTGGGTGATCTGGTCCAGCTCGTGGCGCGCGTCCGACAGCGCCTTTTCCTGCTCCGTGCGCCGTTGCAGCAAATCCTGCAAACCATCGTTGGCCGCGCCCGACTCCAGGCTGGCCAGCTCCTGCTGCCCGGCCTCCAGGCTGGACGCCACCTGCGCCGCCTGGGTGGTGGCGGTGGCGATATTGCGGCGCAATTCCTCGATCTTGCTGCGCTGGGATTTCTCGGCGAACTGGGCTTCCTGCGCGGCCCGCTCCAGGTCGCGCAACTGCTCGCGCGCGTCGGCCAGCCGCTGTTCCTGCTGCAGGAAGGCCGTCTGGCCATCCTCGTGCTCGCCTTGCAGGGTGCCCAGCGCCATGTCGAGCTGTTCGAATTTCTCCTCCGATTCCAGCTTGATCTGCATCTGCTCGGCTTCCTGGGCCGCGATCTCGGCCAGGTCCGTTTCGATCTGGTGGCTGCGCTGGTTGAAGCGCGCCTCGATCTCGGACAGCTTGACCACTTCCAGTTGCAGCGTGTGCACGGACTGGGTCAGGCTCTGGCTACGGGCGCGGTATTCGGTGAGCTGGCGCGCATGGTTGGCCACGGCCGCCTCGGCGCGCACGGCGCGCGCGCGCGCCTCGTCGGCCAGCATCTGCTGGGCCCGCAACTGCTTGGTGATGTTGTCGATTTCCTGCTGGCGGCCCAGCATGCCGTCCTGCTCGGCGTCGGCCGCGTAGAAACGCACGCTGCCCTGCGTGATCACATGGCCCTGGCGCGTGACGAAGCAGCCGCCGGCCGGCAGCCTGCCGCGCTCGGCGAAGGCGCTGGCCGTGTCCTCGGCCGAATAGACGTTGTGCAACCAGTCCTGCAACACGGCGCGCAGGCCGGGATCGTTGAGCTTGAGCAGGTTCAGGAACGGCGTCAGGCCCGGCACCTCCAGCGGCGCTGGCGGCACAGCCGTGGACGGCGCATACAGGGCCAGCTTGGCGGGCGGCGCATCGCTGAAGAAGGCCTTGGCCCAGTCGATGTTCGACATCTGCAAGGCCGAAGTGCGCTCGCGCAGCACGGATTCGAGCGCCGTTTCCCAGCCCGCTTCGATGTTGAGCTTTTGCCACAGGCGCGGCAGCGCGTCGAGCTCGTGCTTTTGCAGCCACGGCTGCACCTTGCCCTGGGTTTGCACCCGCTCCTGCATCTGGCGCAGCGCATTCAGGCGCGCTTCCAGCTGGGCATTTGCCGCCGTTTCCGTATTGACCTGAGCCTGCGCATCCTGGCGTTCCTGCTCCAGCTTCGGCTGCTGTTCCAGTGCCTCTTCCAGGTGGTAGCCGAGTTCCTCCTGCGCCTGCTGCTTTTCCTCCAGCTGCTGCTTCAGGTTGGCCAGGTGGCTGCTGTCGGGCAGGCTCAGGCCGTTCTTTTCCTGCTGCAAACGCTCGCGCCGCGTGGCCAGGCCGGACAGGATGTTGGAAGCGTTGCGCTGGTGCGCCGATTCCAGTTCCAGTTGCTGCTGGGCCTGCATGATGCGGGCCCGCGATTCCGTGCTCTTGACCTGGGCTTCGCGCCACGCCTGCTCCATCGCCGGCAAGGCTTCCGCCTTCTGCTCGGCCATCATCTGTGACTGCTCGACCTTGGCCGACAATTCTTCGAGGTTGAATTCCGCTTCTTCGATCTGTTCCGTGTATTCGCTGGCCTGGCTTTGCCACTGGTCGCGCTGGGCCGTCAAGGTAGCGAGCTGGGCTTGCAGACGGGTGCGCGATTCGAGCACGAACTTGATCTGCGCTTCCAGGCTGCCGATCTCGGCGTTGGTCTGGTACAGATGGCCCTGGGCCGTGTGCAGCCGGTCGCCGACGGCGAAGTGGGCCTGGCGCATTTGCTCCAGCGACAATTCCACGTGGCGCAGCTTGGCCGTCTGCTCCTCCAGGTCGGTCTGGGCCTGCTCCATGTCGCGGAAGTATTTCTTCTGCTCGTTTTCGGCTTCCAGCTTGCGCAGCAGCCACAGCAGCTTCTGCTTTTCCTCCTGGTCCGCCTGCAGCGCGTGGAACTTGGTGGCCACGGCCGCCTGGGCTTCCAGCTTTTCCAGGTTGGCGTTCAGCTCGCGCAGAATGTCTTCCACCCGCAACAGGTTCTCGCGCGTGTCGTGCAGCCGGTTCTCCGTCTCGCGGCGCCGTTCCTTATACTTGGACACGCCGGCCGCCTCTTCCAGGAACACCCGCAACTCCTCCGGGCGCGACTCGATGATGCGCGCGATCATGCCCTGGCCGATGATGGCGTAGGCGCGCGGGCCCAGGCCCGTGCCGAGGAAGATGTCCTGGATGTCGCGCCGCCGCACGGGCTGGCCATTGATGTAGTAGGTGGAGGTGCCGTCGCGCGTGAGGGTGCGCTTGACGGCGATTTCCGCGTACTGGCCCCACTGGCCGGAGGCCTTGCCATCGTTGTTGTCGAACACCAGTTCCACCGAAGCGCGGCCGGCCGGCTTGCGGTGGGTGGAACCGTTGAAAATCACGTCCTGCATGGACTCGCCGCGCAGTTCCGAGGCCTTCGATTCGCCCAGCACCCAGCGCACGGCATCGATAATGTTCGACTTGCCGCAACCGTTGGGGCCGACCACGCCGACCAGCTGACCGGGGACCTGGAAATTGGTGGGATCAACGAAAGACTTAAATCCCGACAATTTAATGGAAGATAGACGCACGTTGTGAACTGTTATTGGTTAGATCAGGGCTTGCGGCCGCGCTCGCCGCCGACGTGCATTACCCTGATAAAAAAGTGGCCTATCATACCATTTCGTCCATCAATTCTGGCCAAAAACACTGAGGATGCCCTCTGGGACGGGTTCAGCGCAACACGCTGCGCGGGCCGGGCCGGTGCCACAGGCTGCGCGTGTAGGGACGGTCGTGGCCGGACAGGAACAGGGCCAACTGCGTCATCCATTGTTCGGTAGGCATGGGTTCGACGCGCGGCGCCACCAGCAGCACGGGGATGCACAAGGCCATCAGCACGCGGCTCAGGGCCAGGTGGTTTTCCGTGCTGGCGTGCCAGATGAAGGCGGCCGCCACCACCAGGCCCAGCAGGCAGCCCGTGACCGCTTCCGACACGGAATGGGCCATCACGTACACACGCGCCACGGCGATCAGCACGGCCACCAGGATGCCGAGCGTAAGTGCTAGCTGGCGGTGCGGCCCATCCCAGCGCCGGAAGGCGAGATAGAAGGCGACCGGGAACACGGCGGCAGCCCGCATCGCATGGCCACTGAAGCCGGCGAACTCCACGGCGGGCACCCCTACTCCCCAGCCGATGAAGGCGACCTTGGTCAGCACCACCAGCGCCATGCCGGCGCCAAACAGCAAACACCACGACAGCGTGAGCCGCCACGACTTGCCGGCCAGCAGCCAGACGGCGATGGCGATGCCAATCGGCCCGGTCACGGCCAGACTGCCCAACACGCTCAAGCTTTGCCACCAGATCATTCACACCACCAAAAAGAAATCGTTGCGCGCATTGCAGCGCAACATCATTTAACCACATCGCCGCCGCCGCGAGGGGCATTTCCGCGCGTCAATATTGACTAAAAATAGAAGTAAATGAAATACAGATTCTCTTGACACAGATCAAGGATTAAGCGGTATACTACATGCATGTTTAACCGAAAGGAGTCGTTATGCTGTCCCAGTCGCACCGCGCCATCGTCACCGCCACCGTCCCCATCCTTGAACAAGGCGGCGAAGCGCTGACCCGCCATTTCTACCGCACCCTGTTCCAGGATTATCCCGAAGTGCTGCCCTTCTTCAACCAGGCCCACCAGCACAGCGGCGACCAGCAGCGCGCGCTGGCCACCAGCATCCTCATGTACGCCAAGCACATCGAAAAACTGGAAGCGCTGGGCCCGCTGGTCAACACCATCGTCAGCAAACACGTGGCGCTGCGCATTCTGCCTGAACATTATCCGATGGTGGGCGCCAGCCTGCTGAAAGCAATCCGCGAAGTGCTGGGCGCCGAGGCGGCCACCGACGCCGTGCTGGAAGCCTGGGGCGCCGCCTACGGCCAGCTGGCCGAGCTGCTGATCGGCATCGAAGGCCAGACCTACCAGGCCCAGGCCGCCGCGACGGGCGGCTGGGAAGGCGCGCGCGCCTTCATCGTGGCGCAAAAGCGCAAGGAAAGCGCCGAGATCACCACCTTCGTGCTGCGTCCGGCCGATGGCCAGCCCGTGATGGAATTCCAGCCCGGCCAGTACATCGGCATCCGCGCCATGGTCGATGGCAGCGAGCAGCGCCGCCAGTATTCGCTGTCGGCCGAAAGCAATGGCCGCGATTACCAGATCAGCGTCAAGCGCGAGCCGGGTGGCAAGATGTCGGGCTATCTGCACGAGCAGGTACAGGAAGGCGATACGGTGGAACTGTTCCCGCCGTCGGGCAACTTCACGCTGGCCGACAGCGCCCGTCCGATCGTGCTGATCAGCGGCGGCGTGGGCATCACCCCTACCCTGGCCATGCTGGGCAAGGCGCTCAAGTCGGGCCGCCCCATCCACTTCATCCACGCCGCCCGCAATGGCGCCGTGCACGCCTTCCGCGACCAGGTGGACCAGCTGGCCGAGCGCCACGCCAACCTGCGCCGCTACTACATGTATGCCGAACCGCAGGATGCCCATCCGGCTCCGGACGCCGTGGGCCTAATCGACAGCTCCCAGCTGGCCAAGTGGCTGCCCGAAACGCGCGACGTGGACGCCTACTTCCTCGGCCCCACGCCATTCATGAAGACCGTCAAGCACGCGCTGCGCGAGCTGGGCGTGCCGGAAGCGCAGACCCACTATGAGTTCTTCGGCCCGGCCGCTGCGCTGAACTGACGCAGCTCCGCGCTGAAACGACGAAGGCCGGCGGCGCCCCATGGCGCCGCCGGCCTTCATGTATTGTATGACGCCTGATCAGGCGCCGCGACCATCCGCTAACACTAGGCAACCGCCGTCTCGGCGCCCTCCATCGCCTCGTCGTTGACGGCGCCCTCCAGCACTTGCGACAGCGCCACGGACACCACGCCATCGGCGCGGATCAACTGCACCGTATTGTCGCGGAAGTGCTTGACCAGCTGTTCGCCGGACATGGAAAACGCTTCCTGCCGCGCCGCCGTCGAGAAGATATACAAGGTGCGCAAGGGGCTGATCCACGCCAGCTTGACCTTGCGCTGGCTGCCATCCTCCTGCGTGAAGCCCAGCCACATGCCGCGCGCCAGGCTGTCCACTTCGATCGTGGCGTCGTCGTCCGGCGGGGGCGGCGGCGGTTCGGCGGCGGCCTTGGCCTGCAATTCCAGCCGGCGCTCCGTGGCGCGCTGGGCCGCTTCCATGGCCAGTTCCACCTGCCGTTCCGGCGTCAGTTCCAGCGGCGCGCGCACGATGGACGCGTGGCACTCGGCCAGCTCGGCGAAAAACTGCAAGCGGTCCGCATCCTGCCACTTGATCACGTCCAGCCATTTGTTGAGCGTGGACAGCAGGCCGGGCAGCTTGGCGATCAACTGCTTGCGGTCGTCCGCGTTGAGCTTGGGCTTGACGCTCCAGATCAGGTCGTCCATGGTGCGCGTGGCGTTCTCCACCGCGCCCGGCTTGTCCTGCTCGACGCTGTAGGCGATGGTCAGCACGGACACCCATTTGTTTTCCAGGAACGCTTCCACCACGGCGATCACTTCGCCGGTGCCGATGCGCAGCGCGACGGCGTTCCTGGCCGACTTGCTGGCCTCGGCCATGCGCTCCTGCTTGAGCGCGGCGGCGATCGGTTCGGCGATAGCGGTGGCGGCGGCCGCTTCTTCAGCCTTGATCGACGCTTCCAGTTCATTGACCGCTTCCGTGAATACGGACAGCTCATGATCGTAATCACGCCCCACCCGGTCCACGCTGCGCTGCATGGCCTGGAACAAGGGATCGTCCGGCCCCTTGCGCTGCTCCCAGCCCATGCGCGACAGCAGGTCGATCAGGCGCCGCGCCGGGTGCGCTTCCTGGAAGAAGAAATTCTTGTCCACCAGCGCCGCCTTGAGCACGGGGATCTGGAGGAAGCGGATCAGGTCGCGGATTTCCTGCGAAATGTTCTGGTCGCGGAACACCGTGTCGAAAATGGCCGATAGCAGGTCGATCGTGCTCTCGTCCGTGCGCGACAGGCTACCCTGGGGCAGCGTCTGCTTGATCGCGGGCAGGTAGAACACGTTGCCCCCGCCCGGTTCGCCATAGCCATGGAGCACATCGGCCAGGCCGGATGCACCACCCGCGCTGGCGCCGCCCTGCACCGCGGCGCCCACGCCGGCCGGCGCCAGTCCGGTCGGCACGGCATTTTTCTGCAACTGGGCCAGGTAACTGAGCAAGGGCCGCTTGGCCGCCACCTGCGACAGGCGCTGGGCGCTCTCGTTGTGCATGGCGCCATGGAAGCCTTGCGCCGCGCCCTGGTTCCAGGCGCTGTCGGGCGCCATCGGCACGTTGGGCAAGTCGGGGATGGTCAGGTCGATGTCTTCCTGGGGCTCGGCGGCGCCGAAGAAGTGGCGCAACTGCTGGGCCAGCACGGCCTGGTTGGCGCGCACGCGCGGCGGCGCCGAGGGCGAGGCGCGGTCGGCCTTGCGGCTCTTGTAACCGTCGACAGCGCCGGGCAGCACGCCCTGGCGCTGCAAGGTCAGGTTGAGCGCTTCCAGCATCGGGCCCAGTTCGATGAACATGCCCGGCTTGAGCAGCGGCTGCAACAGCCCGGCCGATTCCGGCGACGGGTCGAAATCCAGCCACGCATCCTGCAACGCCGACAGGAATACCTCGGGCCGGAACGGGTTCTGGTTGCCGCGCAGGATGTCGCGGTCCAGCAGGAAGGCGAGGCGCACGTTAAGCGTCTGCAGCGCATCGGCGTACAGGGTTTCAAACGGTTTGCTGACGCTGCCCAGCGCCACCTTGGTGTCCATTTCCTCGTAGGGCACGAGGCTGAGCGCTTCCGTCTTTTTGGCGGCCTTGGGTTTGGCGGCCGGCGACAACAGCGCGATTTCCTTGCGCAGCGATTTCTCCAGCGTAGCCGTGGCCAGGTGCTGGAACGCGGCATTGCAGCTATGCAGCAGGTTACCGGCCTTGATGCGCTGTTGCATCTGCGACGAGTCGCCCTGGGTGGCGTCGATCAGCGCGGCGGCGAGACGGTTGGCGAAGTCGGGAAACTGGTCACCCGCATGCTTGACGGCGATGCCGATCAGCTCTTCCAACAAGGCATGCCGCGGCGAGACCGTCTTTTTCGGTGCCACAGTAGTTGTTGAAGTTGCCATCATTTAATCGCCTGCTGACGGGTTGTTTGCTGCGGTCCATCCAGCCACCGAACCGGCCGGCATCGGGATTTTGCCGCTTTACCATATTCTTGCACAGTATTTCCACATGGCAATAGCCAAATTGAAATAATCGGCGATATTTCCCACATTTTCATGCTTGCCGCCCATTCCACGTCCATTATCCCATGATACTTTCCTAACCGTATCAACTCTGCCACGCGCCGCAGGATAGCCGCGCGGGTTCGCCCGGCGCAGTGCCTTCCTTGCGCAAATCACAACAGATGATTACGGAGGACAAAAGAGATAACGGCCGTTTCCGCCAAAAGTTGACGGTGACCAGGGATGGTCTGACCGCGGTCAGATATTGGTGACGCGCTGGCCCTTGGGCGGCGCAAAATCCTGCACCAGGTCGACCAGCCCCACCGCCAGCGCTTCGCTGGCCGTCAGGTGCAGGTCGGAATACGCATGGATCCGCCAGTGCTCTTCCGTCAGCCGCACATGGTCGCGAATGATCTGCTCGGTGCGCGCGTCGTCGGCCTGCAAGCCCTCGACGATGATGCGCAGCGCGTCGGGCCGCGCGCCGTGCGGTGCGCTGGCGTGCGACTTATGCACCATGAAGCGGGCCGTCTCGCTGGCATAGCGCCGCTCGCCGGCCAGGAACAGGATGACGGCGATCGAGGCGACGGCGCCGGCGTTATAGGTGATGAAGCGGATCGGCAGGTTGCTCAGGTAGTTGTACAGGCAAATGCCATCGCTGACGTAACCGCCGTTGGACTGGATCAGGAGATGGGCCGTGCCGACCCGGTCCTCCGTCATGTCGGCAGCCGCGTCGAACACGCGGTGCACCATGTCGCTGTTGACGTCGCCGGACAAGGTGAACCAGGCATGCCCTTCGAATTGATCGCGTTCTTCGTTCATGGCCGCAC
This sequence comes from Rugamonas brunnea, assembly GCF_014042345.1. Lineage (GTDB taxonomy): Bacteria > Pseudomonadota > Gammaproteobacteria > Burkholderiales > Burkholderiaceae_D > Rugamonas > Rugamonas brunnea. The sequence continues at coordinate 66,753 of NZ_JACEZT010000006.1, read as the reverse complement.
CCGCTGGTTTGTTTGGGCAATTCTAGCAAAGTGGCGGTTTTTCAGCCCGCCAGCGCGCGCCATTCGTGCGCGCTCGAAAAGGCCACAAGGCGCGCGCGCCGACTACTGGTTTTATTGACAGCACGTCCCTTCTGGCATATATTCCCGAGTCTTGATCGGGAGAGGGCTGACCAGCACAGCCGCCGAAGGGGCACTACCCAAAAACTCTCAGGCAAAAGGACCGATCAAGGGACCGGCGCGCGCAAGCGCCTGGCTCAACTCTGGAGAGCGGCCGCGGCACACGCCGGCGGCCCACCGAAGGGGCGCACGGGATCTTTCCCGTAATCTCTCAGGTACCAAGGACAGAGGGGTCTGCGATCATACGTGGAGAGGCTGCGATGGCTCTTCCTTGTCTGTTCCGTTTACCCCTAACTCTTTTGGACCGAGGAATTCATGACGCTCAAAGCAACCCCGCTCAATCAAGCCCACCGTGACGCGGGCGCCCGCATGGTCGATTTCGGCGGCTGGGACATGCCCGTCAACTACGGTTCGCAGATCGAAGAACACCATGCCGTGCGCACCGACGTCGGCATGTTCGACGTGGCCCACATGTGCGTGGTCGACATCAAGGGCGACAATGTGCGCGCCTTCCTGCGCGGCCTGCTGGCCAACAACGTCGACAAGCTGCAAGTGTCGGGCAAGGCCCTGTACTCGTGCATGCTCAACCCGCAAGGCAAGGTGATCGACGACCTGATCGTCTACTTCATCAACGAAAGCTGGTTCCGCCTGGTGGTCAACGCCGGCACGGCCGAAAAGGACGTGGCCTGGATGCAGGCGCAGAACGACGCCACCAACAGCGGCCTGACCATCACCCAGCGCCGCGACGGCGCCAACGCCATGGCCCTGATCGCCGTGCAGGGTCCGAACGCGCGCGCCAAGGTGTGGCAAGTGATCCCTGAAGCCCAGGCCGCGACGACCGACATGAAGCCGTTCAACGTGGCCTTCTGCCAGAGCGCCGTGTTCGGCGAGGCGATGGTGGCGCGCACCGGCTACACGGGCGAGGACGGTTTCGAGATCGGCGTGGCCGCCGAACAGGCCGTGGCGCTGTGGAACGCGCTGGCCGCCGCCGGCGTGAAACCGGCCGGCCTGGGCGCGCGCGACACGCTGCGCCTGGAAGCGGGCATGAACCTGTACGGCCAGGACATGGACGAAACCGTCAACCCGCTGGACGCGGGCCTGGCCTGGACCATCGACCTGGTGTCGCCGCGCGACTTCATCGGCAAGGCCGCGCTGCAGGAAATGGGCCAGAACGCCCAGTTCGTGGGCCTGGTGCTGCGCGAAAAAGGCGGCGTGCTGCGCGCCCACCAGAAAGTCATCGTGGCCGGCAGCGACGCCACCGGCGAGATCACCAGCGGCACCTTCAGCCCCACCATGCAGCAGGCCATCGCGCTGGCGCGCGTGCCGATGGGCGTGAACGTGGGCGACACCGTGCACGTGGAAATCCGCGACAAGAAGCTGGCCGCCTCCGTGGTCAAGCTGCCGTTCGTGCGTAACGGTAAAATCCTCGTTGCCTGACCCGGATCCGAATTTTTCGATTCATACAATTTATAACCATTCATCACTGGAGCCTTACATGAACATCCCTGCAGACCTGAAGTACACCGAGTCCCACGAGTGGGTACGCCTGGAAGCTGACGGCACCGTCACCGTCGGCATCACCGAGTACGCGCAGGACGCGCTGGGCGACATCGTGTTCGTCGAGCTGCCGAAAGTGGGCGCCACCTACGGCGCCGGCGACGACGCGGCCGTGGTGGAATCGGTCAAGGCCGCCAGCGACATCTACGCCCCCGTGGCCGGCGAAGTGGTGGCCGTGAACGAAGACGTGGTCAACGCGCCCGAGTCGATCAACGCCGACGCCTACGCTGCCTGGATGTTCAAGATCAAGCCGGCCGATGCCAACGCCATCAACGGCCTGCTGGACGCAGCCGCCTACGGCAAGGCCACCGCCTAAGACGGAAACCGGGCCAGCCTGCGCGCTGGCCTTTTCCTGTCCGGCCGCCGCCCTGCCCGGCGGCGCCCCCTCCTCTTTTTCGCCCTGACACATCATGACCCGCACCAGCCTTTCCCAACTTGAAGCCCGCGACGCCTTCCAGGCGCGCCACATCGGCCCCGACGCCGCCGACCAGCAAGCCATGCTGTCGGTGCTCGGCTACGCCTCGCGCGCCGCGCTGATCGACGCCCTCGTGCCCGCCAACATCCGCAACAAGGGCGCGCTGCCGCTGGGCCAGTACAGCGCCCCCATGCCCGAGCAGGAAGCGCTGGGCAAGCTGAAGGCCATCGCCTCCAAGAACAAGGTGCTCAAGTCGCTGATCGGCCAGGGCTATTACAACACCCACACGCCAGGCGTCATCCTGCGCAACATCTTCGAGAACCCGGCCTGGTACACTGCCTACACGCCCTACCAGCCCGAGATTTCGCAAGGCCGCCTGGAAGCGATCCTGAACTTCCAGCAGGTGATCACCGACCTGACCGGCATGGGCATCGCCAACGCCTCCATGCTCGACGAAGGCACGGCCGCCGCTGAAGCCATGACGCTGATCCAGCGCGTGGGCAAATCGAAATCGCAGGTGTTCTTCGTGGCCGACGACGTGCTGCCGCAAACGCGCGAAGTGGTGGAAACCCGCGCCAAGCCGCTCGGCATCGAAGTGCGCGGCTTCGCGCCGGCCGAACTGGCCGGCCTGCCGGACTGCTTCGGCGTGCTGCTGCAATACCCGGGCGTGAACGGCACGGTGCGCGACTATAAACAGGACGTGGCCGCCGTCAAGGCGCGCGGCGCGATGGTGGTGGTGGCGGCCGACCTGCTGGCCCTGACCATGCTCACGCCACCGGGCGAATGGGGCGCCGACGTCGTCGTCGGTAACAGCCAGCGCTTCGGCGTGCCGCTCGGTTTCGGCGGCCCGCACGCCGGCTACCTGTCCACCCGCGACGAATTCAAGCGCAGCATGTCGGGCCGCCTGGTCGGCGTGACCATCGACTCGCAAGGCAACAAGGCCTACCGCCTGGCCCTGCAGACGCGCGAGCAGCACATCCGCCGCGAGAAAGCCACCTCCAACATCTGCACCGCGCAAGTGCTGCTGGCCGTGATCGCGTCCATGTACGCCGTCTACCACGGCCCTGCCGGCCTGCGCCAGATCGCGCAGCGCGTGCACCGCTACACGGGCGTGCTGGCCGCCGGCCTGAAAGCACTGGGCTACACGCTGGCCAATGACAGCTACTTCGACACGCTGACCGTGCAGACGGCACGCGCCGAGCAACTGCACGCGGTGGCCGTAGCCAACGGCGTCAACCTGCGCAAGGTCGACGCCAACCACGTCGGCCTGTCGCTGGACGAGACCACCACGCGCGACGACATCGAACTGCTGTGGACCATCTTCGCCGACGGCGCCAACGGCGCCAAGCCTGCGTTCGACGCGATCGAAGCATCGGTGGCCGACGCCTTCCCGGCCGCCCTGAACCGCAGCAGCAGCTACCTCGACCACCCTGTGTTCAACCGCTACCACTCGGAACACGAAATGCTGCGCTACCTGCGCGCGCTGGCCGACAAGGACCTGGCGCTGGACCGCACCATGATCCCGCTCGGCTCGTGCACGATGAAGCTGAACGCCACCAGCGAAATGGTGCCCGTGACCTGGCCCGAGTTCTCCAACATCCACCCGTTCGCGCCGGACGCGCAGACGGTCGGCTACCGCGAAATGATCGCCCAGCTGGAAGAGATGCTGTGCGCGCTGACCGGCTACGCGGCCGTGTCGCTGCAGCCGAACGCCGGTTCGCAAGGCGAATACGCCGGCCTGCTGGTGATCAAGGCCTACCACGAGTCGCGCGGCGAAGGCCACCGCAACATCTGCCTGATCCCGTCCTCGGCGCACGGCACCAACCCGGCGTCGGCCAACATGGTCGGCATGCAGGTGGTGGTGACCGCCTGCGACGCCAGCGGCAACGTGGATCTGGCCGACCTGAAGGCCAAGGCTGAACTGCACTCGAAGAACCTGGCCTGCGTGATGGTGACCTACCCATCGACCCACGGCGTGTTCGAAGAAGGCATCCAGGAACTGTGCCAGATCATCCACAGCCACGGCGGCCAGGTCTACATCGACGGCGCCAACATGAACGCGCTGGTCGGCGTGGCCGCGCCGGGCAGCTTCGGCGGTGACGTGTCGCACCTGAACCTGCACAAGACCTTCTGCATTCCGCACGGCGGCGGCGGCCCCGGCGTGGGTCCGATCGGCGTGGGCGCGCACCTGGCCAAGTTCCTGCCTAACCAGCGCTCGTCCGGCTACCAGCGCGACGAAGCGGGCATCGGCGCCGTCAGCGCGGCGGCGTTCGGCTCGGCCAGCATCCTGCCGATCTCGTGGATGTACATCGCCATGATGGGCGCCGAAGGCCTGACGGCGGCCACCGAGACCGCGATCCTGGCGGCCAACTACATCGCCCGCCGTCTGGCGCCGCACTATCCGGTGCTGTACTCGGGCCACGACGGCCTGGTGGCGCACGAATGCATCCTGGACCTGCGTCCGCTGCAGGACGCCACCGGCATCAGCAACGAAGACGTGGCCAAGCGCCTGATGGACTTCGGCTTCCACGCCCCGACCATGAGCTTCCCGGTGCCGGGCACGCTGATGATCGAGCCGACCGAGAGCGAATCGAAGGCCGAGATGGACCGCTTCATCGACGCCATGATCGCCATCCGCATGGAGATCGCGAAAGTGGAATCGGGCGAATTCGACCGCACCGACAACCCGCTCAAGGGCGCGCCGCACACGGCCGAAATGCTGACGGCCGACACCTGGGAGCACAAGTACAGCCGCGAAGTGGCGGCCTATCCTGTGCCATCGCTGCGCAAGCAGAAGTACTGGCCGCCGGTCGGCCGCGCCGACAACGTGTACGGCGACCGTAACCTGTTCTGCGGCTGCGCGCCGATGAGCGATTACGAGTAATCACCCACGGTAACGACAAACCGTAACCGGGGTCAGGTCATGCCGCCACGCAAACTGCCATTGCGCATGATGCTGGATGGCATGACCTGACCCCGGTTTTGGGTTTCAGCCCCGGTTCGACGCCAGACGCAGGCGGGCCACCTGGCTCGTTCCTGCGTCTTTTTTTGTCCCTACGGCCAGCGCCAGTTCCGGCCGGGCCGGTACGTCGTCCAGCTTGAACAGGGTGACGGCTTCGGACAGGCTCACGGCTTGCTGTTGCAAGCTGCAGGCCGCCGCCGCGGCCTGCTCCACCAGCGCCATGTTCTGCTGCGTCACCTGGTCCATCTGGACCATGGCGTGGTTGACGTCCTGCAGCCCGGCCGCCTGCTCGGCGCTGGCCTGGCTGATCTGGCTGATGATGTCGCCCACCTGCCGCACCGAGGTGACGATGTCGGCCATGCTGGAGCCGGCCTCCTCCACCGACTTGCTGCCGCCTTCGATCTCGGCCACCGATTGCGCGATCAGCGCCTTGATTTCGCGCGCGGCCGTGGCCGAGCGCTGGGCCAGCGTGCGCACTTCGCTGGCCACCACGGCAAAGCCGCGCCCATGTTCGCCGGCGCGGGCCGCCTCCACCGCTGCGTTCAGCGCCAGCAGGTTGGTCTGGAAGGCGATGCCGTCGATCACGCCGACGATCTCCACCACCTTGCGCGAACTGCCCCGGATCGAAGCCATCGTCACTTCCAGCCGCTGCACCACGGTGCCGCCACGCACGGCGTAACCGGTGGCGCTGCGCGCCAGTTCATTGGCCAGTTGGGCATTGCTGGCCGTCTCGCTGACGGTGGCCGTCAATTGCTGCATCGAGCTGGCCGTCTCCTCCAGCGAACTCGCTTGCGCTTCGGTGCGTTCCGACAGGTCGGCGTTGCCGGCCGCGATTTCGCGCGAGGCGCTGTCGATGGTTTGGGCCGAGGCGAGGATGGTGCGCAGCGTGGCGTTCAGGTTGCGGATGCTGGTGTCGAGCGCGCGCGAGGTTTCGGCGATTTCATCCTTGCCGTAGGTGCGCTGGCGGACGGTCAGGTTGCCTTCGGCCAGGTCGACGGCGGCCGCGCCGATCTCGCGCACTTCCTTGAGCAGCGCATTGCGCACGGCCATGGTCACCAGCAGCGACAAGGCGATCGACACGGCCACCACCACCGGCAGCATGGTGGACAGGCTGCGGAACTGGCCCTCGGCATCCTGGTAGGCCTGCTCGCCCAGCGCCTGCTCCAGCTGCGACAACTGTTCCAGCCGCCGGGCCAGCGCGTCGAATGCACGTTCGGCCTTGGACATGGCATTGGTGGCCATGGAGGGATCGACCGTGCTCATTTCCACCACGTCGCTGATGGCCTTCACGTACAAGGCGTGGGCCGCGTGCGATTCGGCCACCAGCGCATGTTCACTGGCGCTGGTGGCGGTGGCCTGCTCCAGTTGCCCGTACTGGCGTTCGAGCGCGCCATGGCGGGCGCGGATGTCCTGCACCAGCGCCTCCACGCGCGGCGCGGAAAAGCTGGCGTTGATCCAGGTCAGCAACTGGTAGGCTTCCGTGTGGGCGCGGTTGGCGCCGGCCACCAGGTCGGCGGCCGCCTTGCTGCGCGCGGCGCGTTGCTGCACCAGGTTCTCCAGCAGGCTGTTCTGGCGCACCAGGCCGTAGTAGGCGCCGGCCGACAGCACCACCAACAGCAGCAGCACCACGCCGGGCGCCAGCAGCAGCTTGGGACCGATCCGTAATTTGCTCAGCATAGTGTTCCAGGTCCGAAAAGGTGGCCAGGCGCGGACCGCCGCGCGCGATACGCGTCTCCGTGCGCAATCTCCGTGCTCGGTTTCAGTGCTTGTAGATGCCCGCTTCCAGCGCCACGTCGCCCACCCGCAGCACGTAGGTGGACTTGGCTTCCACCTTGCCCGTCTCAGGGTTGCGGAACTTGTAGTCGACCCAGCCGTGGCCCTTGCCCTTGGCCAGCGCCAGCAACTCCTGGCGGAACGGCTTGCCGTCGGCGTCGGGCACATCGAGCAGGTTCTTGCCGATCAGGGCCTTGGTGGGATGGGCGATGGTGATGCCGTCCAGGTCGCGCATGGCCAGGTACAGGGCGCCCTGGTTGAATTCCGGGTCCTTGTTGTTGATCTTGGCAATCATGTCGGCCTTGCCATGCTGCTTGACGTACTGGGCGCCGCGCTCGGCCAGCGCCACCGCATCCTTCTCGCCGGAGGCCGCCAGCGCCAGCTGACAGCACAACAGCGGCACCACGCACAGCAGCTTGCTCATGGTTGCTCCCTCGCATGTGGATTTCCCCGATCGCGGACGGGCCGCCGGGCGGGTATGATAGGCGGCGAGGCGTGGCCCGGCCGGCCCCAGGCTTGTTCTTGCCTGAGTGCATGTCGTAATCTACGCCGTCCAGCCCGCTGCAATCTTGCGCTGGCTCAACCCAACGGCTGCCACGCGCGGCCCTGAACCGAGATCGCATGAAACCATCCGTCAAAGCGGCGCTGTGGTCGGCGCTGGTGTTCCCCGGCCTGGGCCACATCGTGGCGCTGCGCCGTCCCCTGCGCGGCTGCCTCTTCCTGCTGCCCACCGCGCTGGGCTGGGTCTATCTGCTGGGTGGCCTGCTGCCGCTGGTGAACAGACTGGCCGAGCAAGTGGCCAACGGCAGCCTGGCGCCCGACCCCGACCTGCTGGCACAACGCGTGGGCGAAGCCGGCATGGGCGGCGCCGGGCCGGGCCTGGCCCTGCTGGTATGCACCCTGTGCTGGGTCGCCAGCGTGGCCGACTCCTTCGTGGCCCGCGCCGCGCCGCGCCCATGACCCGACACCCATGCCGGGGGCACCGGAGCAGCCATCGCAGGGACCACCTCGCCGGTCACGTCTTTGTTGTAACAACGCTAAATTATGTTGCACCGCTCCCAACGCCGGACTGTACTTTCTCACTGGGAACTGTCACCATAACGGGGAGAATTCGTTGACTATCAGTCGCACCACGTTGAAGGTTCCGGCCTGCCTGTTTCCTTCCCTGGAACCCATGCATGACTAAAACATTCCGGCCCCCGCGGGCCGCTTCGATCCGGGCTGGCCATGCGGCCGCCCCGCTGTTGCTGTTCCTGTTGCTGGGCGCTCGGGCCCCGGCCGCCAGCGCCCTCGCGCCCGACGACAGCCAGGACCTGACCACGCTGCCGCTGGAGCAGTTGCTGGCGCTCGACGTGTACAGCGCCTCGCGCTACAGCCAGCAGACCAGCGAGGCGCCGTCCAACGTGAGCGTGATCAGCGCCGCCGACATCCGCGCCTACGGCTGGCGCACCCTGGCCGACGTGCTGCGCAGCCTGCGCGGCCTGTACGTGAGCTACGACCGCAACTACAGCTACCTTGGCGCGCGCGGCTTCCTGCGCCCGGGCGACTACAACACCCGCTTCCTGGTCCAGATCGACGGCAACCGCATCAACGACGCCGTCTACGACCAGGCCCCGCTGGGCGCAGAATTCCCGCTCGACCTGGAACTGGTGGAGCGGATCGAATACGCGTCCGGCCCCGGCTCCTCGGTGTATGGCGCCAACGCCTTCTTCGGCGTGATCAATGTGATCACGCGCCGGCCACAGGAGCTGGAAGGCGTGGACGCCACGGTGGACGGCGCCCAGGCCGGCACCCGGCGCGGCATGGGTAGCTACAGCTGGCGCGACGGTCATGGCAACGAACTGCTGCTGGCGGCCAGCCGCTACAAGAGCGACGGCCGCGACCAGTATTACGCCGAGTACGACACGCCGCAACAGAACAACGGCGTGGCCCAGGGCCTCGATTATGAAACCTCCCAGCGCCTGTACGCCAAGGCCATCAGCGGGCCGTTCACGCTGTCGCTGCTGCACGGCGACCGCCCCAAAGGCGTGCCCACCGCCTCCTTCAGCCAGTCGTTCAACGACCCGCGTTCACGCACCATCGACACCCAGAATTACGCCAGCCTCGATTACCGCGACACGGTGGCGCCGTCCACGGAACTGAACGCGCGCCTGTACTGGGGCAGCTACGATTCGCTGGGCGATTACATCGACGATAACGCCGATCGCACCCTCAACCGCGATTTGAGCAATGGCCGCTGGTGGGGCGCCGAGGCGCGCCTGTTGTCGACCGCCGTGGCCGGCCACAAGCTGATGGTGGGCGCGGAATACCAGCACGATTACCGGCTGCGGCTCCTCAATTTCGACCTGGCGCCCTACCAGTTGTACCTGAACGAGAACCACGCGGGCCAGCGCTACGGCCTGTTCGTGGCCGATGAGCTGCGACTGGCCGCGCCGCTGCTGCTCAACGCCGGCCTGCGCTACGACCACCACACCAGCACGGGCGGCGTGCTCAATCCGCGCGTCGCCCTGATCGGCCAGCTGGCGCCGGACACCACGCTCAAGGCCATCTACGGCAGCGCCTACCGCACGCCCAACATCTACGAGCGCTACTACGCCTTCATCGGCGACGGCGGCCAACTGGCCAACCCGGCGCTGGCGCGCGAACGCATCCGCAGCACGGAACTGGTGCTGACCCACCAGTGGCAAGCCAGCCGCCGCCTGACCGTGAGCGTGTTCCACAATGAGGTGTCGGGCCTGATTTCGCAAGTGACCGACGCGGCCAGCGGCCTGCCCATCTTCCTCAACACCGGTTCGCCGTCGGCGCACGGGCTGGAAGCCGAATATGAGCATAGCTGGAGTCCCGAGGCGCGGCTGCGCGCCAGCTACAGCTGGCAACGGGTGCAGCGCGATGGTGTCGACACCGTCAATTCGCCGGTTCAACTGGCCAAGCTCAATCTCACGCTGCCGCTGCACGGACCATGGCGCGCCGGCCTGGAAGCCCAGTACGTGGGCCCGCGCGACACCGTGCGCGGTGCGCGCACGGGCGGCTTCCTGCTGGCCAACCTGAACCTGTTCAGCGTCCGCCTGACCCGCCACACGGACCTCGCCATCACCGTCCACAACCTGGGCGACCGGCGCTACGCCGACCCGGTGGCCGACTCGCTGGCCATGGACACCGTGACCCAGGATGGCCGGCGGCTGGGCGCCCGCCTCACCGTCGACTACTGACGCCATGAGCCAGCGCGCCGCCACGTTCCCCCAGACACCCCGCGCCAGCCGCACGCTGTCGCGGCGCTGGCTGCGCGGACTGCTGCTGGCGGCCTGCTGCGGCTGCACCTTCGGCCCGGCCTCGGCACAGGTGACGGAATACGCCGTCAAGGCGGCCTTCGTGTTCAACTTCGCCGTATTCACGGAATGGCCGGCCGAAGCGCTGCCGGGCGGCGCGCCGCTGCAGTTGTGCGCCTATCCGGGCAATGCCATGCAGGGCGCGCTGGCCGCGCTGGGCGACAAGCAGGTCAACGGCCACCGGGTGCAGTTGCGCCAGCCCGGCAGCGGCGCCGCGGCGCGCGCCTGCAACATCCTGTTCCTCGATGGCCAGGACCGCGAACGGTGGAACAGCCTGCGTCCGGAACTGGCCGGGGCCAGCGTGCTGACCGTGGCCGACGACCGCGTGATCGGGGCCGGCGGCGCCGTGCTGGCACTGGCCATGGACCACGCGCGCGTGGTGTTCGACGCCGACCTGGCGGCCGCCCGCCAGGCCCGCCTGACCATCAGCTCCAAGCTGCTGCGCCTGGCCAGGAGCGTGCAATGAAGACGCGCGCCAAGATCACCTCGCGCGCGCTGGGCCGGCGCGTGGCGCACCTGAACATGCTGGCCGCCGGCGCCGCGCTGGCGCTGGCCGGTATCCTGCTGATCGTGGTGCAGTTCATCGCCTTGCGCGGCGCGCTGGTGGACGACCTGCAGGTGCAGGCCCGCATCGTGGGCAGCAACAGCAGCGCCGCCCTGCTGTTCCAGGACCGCAGCGCCGGCGCCGAAACGCTGGCCGGACTGGCCGCCTCGCCCAACGTGCAAAGCGCCGCCATCTACGGCCCGGCCGGCGCGCTGCTGGCCAGCTATCAGCGCCTGCCCGCCAACACCGTGCCGGCCTCCGGCTTGCCGCTGCCGGCGCCGCACCATGAATTCAACGCGCGCCACGTGGAAGTGACGGAACCGGTGGAGGCCAACGGCGCGCGCATCGGCACGGTGCTGATCCGCGCCTCGATGGCGCCGCTGTACCGGCGCCTGGCCAGCTTCACCGGCTTCACGCTGGTGGTGGCGGCCGGCTCCTACGCGCTGGCCTGGCTGCTGGTGGCGCGCATGCGGCGCGCCGTGCAGCGGGCCGAAGACCACCTGCACTACCTGGCCCACGTCGACCCCATCACCGCCCTGCCCAACCGCAACGCCTTCAACGACAAGCTGGCCACGGCGTTGGAACACGCGGACCGGCAGGAGACCAGCGTGGTGCTGCTGCTGCTCGACCTGGACAACTTCAAGGTGGTCAACGACACGCTGGGCCACAACAGCGGCGATGCGCTGCTGCAGATGGTGGCGCGGCGCCTGACCGACACCTTGCGCACCACGGACGTGATCTGCCGCATCGGCGGCGACGAGTTTGTCGTCATCGTCGAGCCGCACGAGGACGAAACGGAACCGGACGCCGTGGCGCGCAAGATCCTGCACGCACTGGCCACCCCGTTCCAGCTCGAACATCACCTGCTGTACGTCAGCGCCAGCATCGGCGTGAACGTCTACCCGCAGTACGCGCGCGACGAGCAGGCGCTCATGCGCGGCGCCGACACGGCCATGTACTACGCCAAGAACAGCGGCAAGAACGATTACGAGACGTTCAAGCCGGAGATGGAACAGCTGGCCCGCAAGCGGCTCAAGCTGGAGGCCAACCTGCGCCGCGCGCTGGAACGCAATGAACTGAGCCTGCACTACCAGCCGCAGATCGACGTGCGCAGCGGCCGCATGACGGGCCTGGAAGTGCTCACGCGCTGGACCTGCCCGGAACTGGGCCCGGTCAGCCCGGCCGAATTCATCCCCGTGGCGGAGGAAAGCGGCGTGATCGTGCCGCTGGGGCGCTGGGTGCTGCAGACTGCCTGCCGCCAGGCCGCCGCCTGGTACCGGGCCGGCCTGCTCGACGAGATCAGCCACGTGGCCGTCAACCTGTCGGCCTGCCAGACCCGCGACAACGACCTGATGGCCGACGTGCACGCCATCCTGGGCGAGACGGGGCTGCCGCCGGCGCTGCTGGAACTGGAGATCACCGAAGGGGTGCTGATGGAGAACGTGCACGCCAACCTGGCGCTGATGCAGCAGATCCAGATGGCCGGCATCCATCTGTCGATCGACGATTTCGGCACCGGCTATTCATCGATGGCCTACCTGAAGCGCTTCCCCATCGACCAGCTCAAGATCGACCGCAGCTTCGTCAACGACGTGCCCGGCGACGGCGCGGCCATCGCCACGGCCATCATCGCCATGGCGCACAGCCTGAACTTGAAAGTGGTGGCCGAAGGGGTGGAGACGGAGCAGCAGGTGCGCTTCCTGCGCGAGGCCGGCTGCGACGTCATGCAAGGCTATTACTTCGCCAAGCCGATGGCGCCGGAGGTGCTGGAACGGCTGTTGTCCGAACGGCGCCAGTTCCTGGCCGCCTGAGCGACATGCGGGGCAAAAAAAATCGGGGACGCACCCCGATTTTTTTTTGCCGCCGTATTTGCGCCGCCGGGTCAGGCCAGCTTGGCCGAGTGCTCGCGCGTGGCGTGGAACTTCAGCTTGGGCCAGCGCTCTTCCGTCAGGCGCAGGTTGACCGACGACGTGGCCAGGTAGGCCATGTTGCCAGCCGCGTCGTAGGCCACGTTGTGGCCGAGCGCCGCTTCGAAGTCGGCCAGCGCCTTCTTGTCGTCGCTCGACACCCAGCGCGCGCTGCTGATGCTGGTGCCTTCGAACACGGCGTCGACGCCATATTCGTTCATCAAGCGGCTGGCCACCACTTCGAACTGCAGCACGCCGACCGCGCCCAGCACCAGTTCACCGCCCTGCACCGGCTTGAACACCTGCACCGCGCCCTCCTCGCCCAGCTGCTGCAAGCCCTTGTGCAGCTGCTTGATCTTGAGCGGGTTGCGGATGCGTACCGAACGGAAGAAGTCCGGCGCGAAGTACGGGATGCCGGTGAAGGTCAGCATCTCGCCTTCCGAGAAGCTGTCGCCGATCTGCATGTTGCCGTGGTTGGGCAGGCCGATGATGTCGCCGGCATAGGCCTCCTCCACCTGCTCGCGCGACGATGCCATGAAGGTGACCACGGACGAGACCTTGATCTCGCGCCCCAGCCGCAGATGCTTGACCTTCATGCCGCGCTCGAAGCGTCCCGAGCACACGCGCAGGAAGGCGATGCGGTCGCGGTGGGCCGGGTCCATATTGGCCTGGATCTTGAACACGAAGCCGGTGAACGGCTGTTCGACCGGGTCCACCTCGCGCACCGTGGCGTCGCGCGGACGCGGTGCGGGCGCCCAATCCACCAGCGCCGACAGGATCTCGCGCACGCCGAAGTTGTTGATGGCCGAACCGAAGAACACCGGCGTCTGCACGCCCGACAGGAATTCCTCCAGGTCGAACGGGTGCGAGGCGCCGTGCACCAGCTCCACTTCCATGCGCAACTGGTCCATCTCCAGCGGGAACATCTCCTGCAGGCGCGGATTGTCGATGCCCTTGATGATCTCGAACGCGCCGTCGGCCTTTTCCTCGCCGGCCTTGAACAGCATGATCTCGTCCTTGAGCAGGTGGTACACGCCGCGGAAGTTCTTGCCCATGCCGATCGGCCAGGTCACGGGCGCGCACTGGATCTTGAGCACCGATTCCAGCTCGTCCAGCAGTTCCAGCGGATCGCGCGTCTCGCGGTCCATCTTATTCATGAAGGTGACGATCGGCGTGTTGCGCATGCGGCACACGTCGAGCAGCTTGATGGTCTGCGCTTCCACACCCTTGGCCGCGTCGATCACCATCAGCGCCGAGTCCACGGCCGTCAGTACGCGGTAGGTGTCTTCCGAGAAGTCCTGGTGGCCGGGGGTGTCGAGCAGGTTGATGACGTGGTCGCGGAATTCGAACTGCATCACCGAGGAGGCCACGGAAATGCCGCGCTGCTTCTCGATCTCCATCCAGTCCGAGGTGGCGTGGCGGCCGCTCTTGCGGGCCTTGACGGTGCCGGCCATCTGGATCGCACCCGAGAACAGCAGCAGCTTTTCGGTCAGCGTGGTCTTGCCGGCGTCGGGGTGGGAGATGATGCCGAAGGTGCGGCGACGCTGCACTTCGCGCGCGATCAGGGCCGGGGTTTTGGCGCTGGTTGAGGGAGTTGCGTCGTCGATCTGGTCAGGTGTTGTGTTTTCGGTATCGTTTGCCATATTGGTGACCATGATATGGCCCCGCAAAAAACCCACGATTTTACCGGCAGTCGGCCCGTTCGTGTGAATTGTTTGCGGGCGCGGGCCGGCCTGCACCGCCCCGCCCGCCCCTTATCTGCCTCCCAGCTGCCCCTCACTCGCCCTTCACCCGGCGCCAGCCCACCCGGTGCGCCTCGGCCGACTTCAATTCCTGCAGCGAGGTGGTCTTGGTTTCGCCGGTGGCCATGGTGGAGATCATCTTCAGCCCACCAGCCGGCAGGCGGATGATGATGAAGCCCACCGCCGCCGAAGTGTTCGACAACGTGGCGCCGGCCGGACTACCGGGAATGGCGTTGCCGGTGCAGACGTCGACCTGGTAGGCATTGCTGGAGCCGCCCACCTGGCACGAGGACGAGGACGACGGGATGTTGGTCACCACGTTGGCCACCCCGCTGACGATCTGCGGGTCCAGGTTCATGCGCTCGCCGGGATTCAGGTTCCAGTCGAAGAACCAGCCATCCTTCTGGGTCAGGTCGACCGGGTTGCTGGTGATGGCGTAGGTGTGGGTGTTGCTGCTCGACCCGGCCACGCTCAGGGTCTGCTGCACCATGGTGGCGCCGCGGATGTTGGTGACGGTGCTACCGCTGTCCTTGAGCAGGTACAGGCTCTGGGTGTCCGTATCGCTGATATCGGGCAGGTCCAGCAGGCGCCCCGTGCCATACAGCACCACGCGCTGGGCACTGGTGGTCGTGGTGGTCACGCCGCCCGTGGTGGTGGTGTTCTGCACCTCGCACAGGGTCACGTCGGGCCGGGTGGTGATGGGCTGGGTGGTGCCGGCGTCGCCCATCTTCAGCACCGTCACGGCGCCGCTCGGGCTGGTCAGGTCGAAGCGCCACATCTGGCCCTGGTTGTCGCCACCGTAGATGTAGGTGGTATTGGGGTCGATATTGGGATCGGTGCTGATCGAGGTGATCTTGGCCAGGCCCGACGGCGTGGTGGTGTCGCCCGAACCGGTGGAGATCTTCTTCAGGATGGCCCCGGTCTTGACGTCGACGATGAACAGATAGCCGAGGCCACTGCCGCCGGCCACGCCATCGACGCCAGGCACATTGTTGTAGCCGGAAGTGAGGAACACCACCCACTTGCCACCCCATACCCCAAATTGCGGGTTGCCGAAGGACAGGCCGATATCGGGATCGCTGTGGGCGCACACGGTCGAATCGGCGCACAGTTCCCACAGCGCTTGCGGGTTGGCCGGATCGGTCACGTCGAGCGCATAGTAGCCGCGCCCGCCCCCGTTCAGGCCCGCCACCAGCACCGAGGCCCAGTTGGTGCCCAGCTTGACGTCGGCCAGCTCGGGCGAGCCGTCCGTGCTGAACTGGTGGTTGGTGCCGTAGGTGGTGCTGGCCAGCGCGTACAGCTTGTGCTGGGTGATGCGCGGCACATAGGCCCACACCTCGTTGCCGCTGGCCGCATCGAACGCGTGCAGCATGCCGTCGTTGGCGGCCGTGAACACGGTGCCGGGACGGCCCGCATGGTCCTGCTTGAACTGGGCGTAGGTGGAGTCCGGATAGTTCTTGCGCGGGTCGCGCAGGTAGGCCGGCTTGGACGAGGCGATGTCGCCCAGCACGATGGGCACGGGGCCGGTGGCGCCGGCCGGCGTGTTGGTGGTCATCGTGTAGGCCCGGAAGTGGGTATTGTCGGCGTACTGCTGGCGCCCGCGCAGCCAGCCGATCAGGTTGTCGCCGGCGTTGACGATGGCCTTGTCGGCGGCCGACAGCAGCGTGCACTGCGACAGGGCCGCGCACTTGTTGTCGAACCAGGCCGTCTGGGTGCCCGACATATTGCTGTAGTAGAAGTCCGTGAGGGCCGTGTTGGACTGGTCCAGCATCAGGATGCGGCGCGTGTCCGTGCTGGCGGCCACCTTCTGGCCCACCGTGTCGGAGCTGATCCAGCTGTAGGCGGAGCCCACGTCGCCGGTGGTGGGATCGATCTTCTTGTCCGACAGTTCGCCATACCATTTCACGGTGGTGAAGGTGTCGGAGAAGATGTCGTTGTCCTGCAGCGAGATGTTGGGCGTGGAGGTGGCCGCGGCGGCCGCCGCGCCGAGGCGGATCTGCATGTTGGCCAGCGCCGCGCTCAGGCCCTGCACCACTTCCTTGGGCTGGGACGCGCTGAAGTACTTGCCGTGGCCATTGATGGCCGCGTGCCACAGGTCGTCCACCCGCTCCTGCACGGTGCTGGCGGTGTTGGTCACGTCCGGGTCGGGCCACACGTAGGCGCCGCCGCCGTTCCACTGGCAGCCCGACGACACGCGCGTGATCAGGTTGTAGAAGTCGCCGCCGGCCTTGGGCGCCGTATCGTAGTTTGGCTCGTAGGTCATCACGCCATCCACGCCCAGGCCCAGCGTGTAGGTGTTCATGTGCAGGTGGGTGTTCTCGCCGGGGCCGGCCGGCACCGAGCCGGGCTTGCTCATGTCCGGCTCCAGCGGCGGGCGCAGCGACACGGTGCTGGTGTCCGACCCGCCGTTATACCAGTGCAGCGACACGTCCGAGATCGAGGGCTGCGACTGGGCGCGCGCGTCCACGCAGCCGCGCGCGTAGGTGCAGAAGCGGCTCGCGTTCTCGACGTTGTCGTTGTTGACGACGTTGTTGGTGGAACTGCCGTTCCAGTAGCCGTCCGTGGTCAGGATCATGAAATTCTGCTGGCACGGGTACTGCACCACTTCCGAACCGGCCGCATAGTTGTACGGGCTGAGGTTGGCGAACATGCGGCCCACATTGTCCATCGCCGTGCGGATCGGGGTCGAGCCGGAGGTGGTGGTGTTGTACAGCGTGGTGTACCAGGTGGCGCGCGACGAACCCGTGAAGTCGGCCGGCACCATGTCGATGGCCGCGCCGGCGCCCGCGTTGGACAGCTTGACGTAGCCGACCTTGTAGTTGGAGGTAATGGCGGAAAACGCGATGCCGACCGAGGTCTTCATCATCTGCAAACGGGTCTTGTAATACACGTACCAGTTGGCGAAGTTGGTCATCTCCTCGTTGTAGGTGCAGACGCCGGGCGAGGCCACGCAATCAACCCGGTCGGTGCCCTTGGGATAGGTCTGGCCCAGCACCAGGTTGACGCGCGTGAAGGTGCTGGGCGCGCCCGAGCCGGTCGACAAGGCGGCCGTGGTGGTGGGGATGGCATCGGGCGCGCTGGTGGCGGCCGTGCCGGTGAAGGTCACGTTGCTCAGGCCCGAGGCCGAGGGCGTGGCGCCGTTGGTGGTGGCCGAGGTGTCGAGCAGGCACAAGGTGCTGGGCGAGGCCGCCGCGCAGATCGACGTGATGGCGTTGCCGCCCGGGTAGGCGCGGTAGGTGCCGGTCGCGCCGATGGCCGTCGCCAGCGTGGACACGATGGTGGTAGCCGGGGCGCTGCGGCCGATGGCCACGTTGCTGATCACGGTGGCCGTACCCAGCTTGACGCTGGAGACGGTGGGGCTGCCGCTGTTGGCCGTGGTCCCCGATACGGCCAGCAGGGCCGTGGGCGGCACGCCCGTAGTGGCCGGGGTCGGCGTGACGGACGGCGCGGTGACGGTGATGCCCCAGCCGGCGCGCGAATTGTCGGTGATCGTCACGCAGTTGCTCAGCGACTTGCTGCCGCTGCAGATGACGGGCACCACGGCCACCACGTTGTCGGCCGTCAGGTTGATGCCGAAGGCGCTGGAACAAGTGGGCACGGACGGCTGGCCGCTGTTGGCTGTTTTGACGCAGGCATAGTACTGGTTGGTCAGGCCGGTCCTGGCGATGATGCTGGCCGCCAGCGCGGCGGCCATGTTCTGCTGCTTGATGGCGGTGTTGGTGCCGGTGCTGGCCGTGACGGTGCCGCTGGTGATGGTGCGCGCCGTGGTGGGGTCGGGGATGGTCACCGACGAGATGGTGAGCGAGGACGAGGAGGCCGAGGCGCCGATGGCGATGGTGCCGTAGGCGGCCACGGCGCCGCTGCCCGTCGAATAGCTGGGATAAATGTAGCTGCCCACGCGCTTGGCCTGGCAATTGGTGAGCAAGGTGTTGTTACACCAGCGCACCTTGGCCGGGATCGGATAGCCGGCCGGCGCGGCCGCCCCCGCCGAAGTCGACACGCAACTGGTCATGGTGGCGTCGGAGCAGTACTGGGCCACGCCGATGGTGTAGTAGTACGGCCCGGTGCTGATGGCGACGGGGCTGGTGAAGGTGCTGTCCGGGTAGGTGTAGGTGGCCGTGTTGGTGTGGCACGAGCTGCTGTTGCTGGGGTCGCACCACTTCAGGTCGGGAAAACCGCTGACCAGGTTGATGGCCGTCGAGCTGTTGCCGTACAAGTCGGTCTTGTGGGCATTGAAGCCGTCGCCACTGACCACGGTCCAGCTGCTGGTGTTGGCCGAGGTCTGTTCCGGGTAATAACTGCCGTCGGAGCGGATCGGCGGCTGGTAGCGGATGGCCGGGTTGTAGTACTGCTTGTTGAAGTCCGGGCTCATGAACGGCGGATGGCCGACGTTGCAGGCCGTCACGCCCTGCGCCAGCGTGGAGCGCGAGCGGCACAGGTTGTCGTTCACGTAGTCGGGCGTGTAGGACTGGTCCATCGAGCCCGAATTATCGAACAGCAGCATCAGATTGGGTTTGACCGTCCCCGTGCCGGTGATGTTAAGCAAAGGCACCTGGGCGATCTGGGTCTGGCCGGCCCATGCCATGAGCGGCGCCAGCAGGCAGGCGCCCAGCGTGGCGCGGATGAGATTGGGCAGGGAGTTCATGAGCGTTCCTATCTGAAAAAGCAGCCTTACGGCCCCATCATCACAACGGCCTGGGTCACCACATTGCCGCCGCGCGGGCCGGCAATGCGGGCCGTGACCACATAGTGCAGTTGCGGCTGTCCCTGGTAGCTGGGCGCGTTCGAGGCCAGGCTGGAGCCCACCGGCGTGGGCGCGGCGACGGCCGACTTGGCCGCGCTGAGCATGCAGTTGTTCTTGGGCGGCCCCACGTCGTTGTACGCACCGGCAAAGTCGCACATGCGGTGGATCACGTATTCGACCTGGTTGCCGGCCGTGTCGGCGATGGTGACGGAGCCGGCCCAGAACGCCGGCGAACTGACGGTCCAGGCCCCGTTCAGGGTGGCCACATAACCTTGGGCTGGCACGTCGGCCGTCAGCACGGCCTTGCTGGGCAAGCCCTTGAGCCAGGCGAAGGCCGTGTGCACGCCCAGGTCGGCCGCCTTGCTGAGCGAGGAATCATAGGCCAGGTTGGCCGTCGTGAGCGTGGTCGAGGTGCTCGACTTGAGCAGGTAGATGCTGCCGATCAGCATCACGGTCAGCATGATCAGCATGACCGGCAAGGCGACGCCGGCCTGGCGGCACGCGCGCGGCATCGTGTGTGGCAATGACATCAGGGCCTCCATTCCGCGTTACGCAGCGATACGATGGTTTCGAACACCCGGTAGCGGTAGCACTTCCAGTCGATGGGGTCGCCGGCGACGGCCACGTTGACGGTGACGGGCACCGCCGTCACCCCGGCCGGGGCGGCGCTGGTGAACACCTGCGGCTGGGCCGTGGTGGCCGAGCAGCGGCCGTGGCTGTCCGGCTTCTCCGCGCTCTTGCTGCGCGCCACCACGGCCAGGCGCACGGCCGCGATGCGCTGGAAGTCGCCGGCGCCGCCCGTGTCGGCGTCACCGTCGGCGTTGATCATGGTGCTGCTCCACTGCCCGACCTGGATGCCATCCTTGTCCGGCGCCGGATCGTAGCTTGGCAGCACGCGCGTGTCGAAGCCGTACTGGGCCTTGATGGACACCACGTTGTCGATCACCGACACCGGCTGCTGCGAGGCGCCGGCCAGGTCGGTGGCGCGTAGCAGCAGGATGCCGTTGTTGACCGACCAGCTGTGGAAGGCCAGCCGGCTGCCCGGTCCCAGGTTGTAGATGCGGGCCTGGCTGGGCTGGAAAGTGGCGCCCAGCCCGGCCGCCGTGTTGAAGCGGTAGGCGCCGCCCGGCGAGAAATCGATCGTGTCATCGTTCGGCGCGGGCAGGATGGACGCCACCTGCGCCAGCGCGCAGCGGTCGGCGCCGGCCGGTTCCGGCGCCACCAGCAGCACGTCGCCCGGATTGAAGTTGTACGGCGGGCGCGAGGTGGTGCGGATGCTGCTGCCGCCCGTGTACTGCTGGGTGTTCTTGACGGAACCGACGGCCGCCGGCGAGCTGCCCGTGTAGAAGCTGATGCGATCGGGATTGGCGCCGCCATCCTCGATGATCACGGCCGACATCGGCGTGATGTCGACGCCGTTGCGCGGCGCCGGCGCCAGCGTGTAGCCATTGGCGTCGGTGAACACCGTGTCGCAGCCGGCCACCAGCGGATCGTTCAGGCCCCAGCCGGCCTGGGCCGCGTCGTTCTGCATCGAGAACAGGGCCAGCATGCCGTTCTGCATGGCGTCGGAGCCGCCCAGCGAGGCGTTGCGGTTGACCTCGGCGTTGGTGATCAGGCGCGTGGCGAACAGCAGCGCCAGCATGCCGACCACCACGCTGACCATCAGTTCAACCAGCGAAAAGCCGCCGCGCCGGCGCGGGAAAAGAGCAGTCGTCATGTCAGAAACCGATGTAGGAGGTAACGCGGTGCACGTTTTCATCGCCGCCATTCTTGCGCGTCCAGCGGATGGCGATGTCGACCTGGTAGCGCCGGTCCTGGCCCGCCACGGCCACCGTGATGATGGCGCCCGGAATATAGCGCTGGGTTTCCTCCACCCATGGCGCCAGCGCCGTGCTGGGCGCGGCCGAACCGTCGAACACGTAATTGCCGGCAGCCACGTTGACCAGGTCGGCGTTCATCACGCCCAGCAGTTTTTCCGTGGCCATGGTGGCCTCGGCCCGCATGCTGGCGTCGGACAGGGCCGAATAGGCGCGCGCCTGCAAGCCTATGGTGCCCAGCAAGCCTATGCCCAGCAGCAGCACGGCCAGCATCACTTCCAGCAGGGCCACGCCGCCCTGGCGGCGCAACGCAATCGTGTTCATGGTGGGCACCCCCGGGAATCGCCGTCGGCCACGGTCGGATCGCACTTGCTGGCCATGCCGGCCAGCGTGACGGCCACCGCCACCGTGGGCACCGCCTTCACGTAACGCGGACCGGGATCGAGCCGCAGGCGCGTCAGGTTGAGCGCATAGCTGGTGTCGACCCAGCCCAGCGCCGTGTAATAGATTTTTGAAGCGCCCTCGGGCGCATAGGTCGGCGTCAGCACCTCGGTCGATGGCAGGCTGTCGGCCGCGCGGAACACGGACTTGAAGCCGTTGGCCCCTTCGGGATCGTTGTCGGCCGGGGTGGTGACAGTGGACCAGCCGCCCGCGCCGTCATTGCACGGCAGGCCAGGCTGGGGAAAACAGATATCGACCTGCCAGTCCATCTGGCCGCTGGTGGCGTTGGTGGTCAGCACGATGCGGCTGGCCGCGTTGTGGCCCACGGCCTGGCGGCGCGCCATGCTGAAGCCTTCCTGGTAGAACTCGCTGGCCGCGCGCGCCTTGCTGCTGAGCACCCAGGTGCTCATGGCCGGGATGCCGACCGCCAGCATCACGGCGAACACCGTGAGCGTGATCAGCACCTCGATCAGCGTGAAGCCCTTGTTCAGTTGGAACATGTGCCGCCCTTGTGGTCGACCCAGCACGTGGTGCTGGTGCCCCAGCCGGCGGGGCTGGCGTCCGTGGTGCGGGTGCCGTTCTGGTCTATCGTGTAGACGAAGCCGGCCACCTTGCCAATGCCGGTGGCCGTCACCTTGTAGGCCGAGGCCGATGCGCCGCTCAGCGCGTAGGTGAAGTTGGCGGTGCCGGCCGGGAAGTTGACGGCCGTGTCAAAACCCACATAGGTGCGGTTGTTGGACCAGAACTGCTCGGCCGCCGGCTGCGCCGTGCCCAGCGCCGAGAACGCCTCCGTCAGGCGGCCGCGGATCACGTAATCGTTGTAGGCCGGCATGGCGACGGCCATCAAAATACCAACGATCACCACCGTGACGAGGACTTCGACCAGGGTAAAACCGTGCTGGATACGCTTCATGTGCCATGCTCCCAAGATTGATGCGGGCCGGCACCGCGCCGGCAAACCATCTGCTTGCGAGTATGGTAGCGCCCCCAGCTTGCATTTCCCTGAGGAAATGCTGACAAATCACTGACAAATGGCAAGCGCTTGCTTTTTTATGCATGCGCCAGTGGTCCCGGCAGGGTTCCAATGGCGGCCGCCGCAGCGGTGCTGCGCCACTCAGGCGGGAAAACGCACCTCGAAACGGGCGCCACGGCCATCGGCGCCGGCGTCGAGCGTGATGGTGGCGCCGTGGGCCTGCGCGATGTCGCGCACGATGGCCAGGCCCAGGCCGCTGCCATGGGTCTTGTCGTCCAGGCGCACATAGCGGCTGAACACCTGGTCGCGCTTGGCCGGCGGGATGCCGGGGCCGGAATCCTCCACCGCCAGCATGCCGCCGCCGGCGACCGGGTGGCAGCTGACGGTGACCGTGCCATGCGCGGGCGTGTAGCGGATGGCGTTGTCGATCAGGTTGTCGATCAGGTCGCGCAGCAGGAAGCGGTCGCCCTGCACCAGGGTCGGCGCCAGGTCGAAGCCCAGGTCGATGTGCTTGAGGGCGGCCTGCTCGACGAAATGCTGGACCGCCTCCTCCACCAGGCTGGCCAGCGCCACCGGCTCCAGCCGGGTCTTCTCGAAGTGGCTCGGTTCGGCGCGCGCCAGCGCCAGCAACTGGTTGGTCTGCCGTATCATGCGCTCGGTGGACGACAGCATCAGCCGCACCGACTGGGCCGTGTCCGGCTCGGCATGGCGCTGGGCCAGCCATTCGAGCTGGGTCTTGAGGCCGGCCAGCGGGGTGCGCAACTGGTGCGCCACATTGGCCAGGAAATCATGCTGGGCCCGCGCGCCATCGCTGACCCGGTCCAGCAAGCCATTGAAGGCCAGCACCACCGGCCCCAGTTCGAACGGCACCCGCTCGGCGCGGATCGGCGACAGGTCGTCGCCAGCGCGCGCGTTCAGGTCGGCGCGCATGCGGTTCAGCGGCGCCAGGCCATTGGTGACGGAAAACCAGATCAGGCCCACCGAGGCCAGCGTGAAGGCCGCCTCCAGCAACAGCAGCACGCGCACGATGGCGGCGCGCACCTGGCCGCGCTTGCGCAGCGTCTTGGCGACCGTGATAACGGGGCCGTCCGGCGCCGGCCGCAGCGCCACTGCCCGCACGGCTTCGCCGCGCATCACCGTGTCGTAGGCCGGCGACACGCCCTGGACCGCGCCGCTCACGTGGGCGGCCGGCGGCGCCGGCACGTCGGCGTCGCCGGCCAGCAGTGCGCCGGCGCTGGCGCCAGCGCCGGCGCGCACGGCGAAGAACACGGCATCGGTCTGGTCGTTGCGCAGCACCTGCTCGGCCTGGCGCGGCAAGTCGATCCGCCAGCGCCCGCCGTCATCGCGCGCCAGGCGCGCGCCGAGCGCGCCGGCCGCATCCGACAGCGACTGGTCGAACGCGGCCTGGGCCGGCATCCACGCCAGCAGATAGGTGAGCGCGCCGCCGGCCAGGTTGAGCAGCAGGATGGGCCCGATCAGCCAGCGCAGCAGGCGCAGGCGGATGCTAGGCATGGTCGGGCGCGACCGCTTCCAGCATGTAGCCAAAGCCGCGGATGGTGCGGATGCTGATGCCGGCGTCGGCGATCTTCAGGCGCAGGCGCGAGATGTAGACTTCCACCGCGTTCAGCGTCAGGTCGTCGCCCCACGGCAGGATGGCGTCGATGATCTGCTGCTTGGACACCACGCGCGAACCATGTTGCAACAGGTATTCAAGGACGGCCCATTCGCGCACCGACAACTCGATCACACGTTCGCCGATGCGGGCGCGCTTGGCCGTGGTGTCGAGCGTCAGGTCGCCCAGCGCCAGCACGGTGGGCTTGGGCGCGTTGCGGCGCGCCAGGGCACGCACCCGCGCCACCAGCTCGGCCGTGGCGAACGGCTTGACCAGGTAATCGTCGGCACCCAGCTCCAGGCCCTGCACCCGGTCCTCGATGGCATCGCGCGCCGTCAGCAGCAGCACCGGGATGGTGCCGCCGCGCAGGCGCAGCCGGCGCACCACTTCAAAACCGTCGATGCCGGGCAGGCCGATGTCGAGCACCACCACGTCGGCCGCGCCGGGCCGCTGCAACAATTGGTCGGCCTGGTCGCCGTGGCGCACCACGTCCACCGCCATGCCGTGCCCGGCCAGCGCGCGCGCCAGCCCGTCGGCCAGCACGGCATCGTCTTCCACTACCAGTACGTGCATGCTCTCGATCGCAGTGAGGGAAATCCAAGGAAAAAGGGGCGCACGCCGGGGACGGCCTGCGCCTGTTGCTCGCATTATGCGGCATTTGTTGCACAGGCCCCAAGCAAAACCACATGACGCGGCGGCGCATGAGGGAAATTCATCATGCTGTCATATTTGCCGTGCATTATTGCATTGAAGAAACACCAATTCAATTATGGAAAATACATGACTGCCCTTCTCCAGCCTGCCATCGCCCTGATGCAGCGCCTGCGCCTGCTGCCCAAATTCACCCTGATCTGCCTCGTGTTCCTGTTGCCGCTGCTGCTGGTGACGGCCATGCTGATGCAGGAACTGCACAAATCGATCGCCCGCACGGAACAGGAACAGCGCGGTGTGGCCTACATCGTGCAATTGCAGGAAATCACCCGGCTGACCCAGCAATTGCGGGCCCAGGAGCACCTGCGCCACGCCAGCCCGGCCAACGCGGCGCCGGCGCCCCAGCGCAACGCCATCACCGAGCGCATGCGCCAGCTCGACACCTTCCAGGCCGACGCCGGCAGCGTCGCCGCCCTGCCCGAGTGGCAGGCGCTGAAGAAACGCTGGGACGAGCTGCTGCAGCGCCAGGCCACGCTGGACGCCAAGGACAGCTTCGCCCTGCACAGCGCGCTGGTGGCCGACATGGCCCACCTGACCACGCTGGTGGCCGACCGCGCCAACCTGAGCCTGGACCCGGAAGTGCAGACCTATTACCTAATCGCCTCCTTCCTCAAGACCTTCCCCGACATCGCGGAAGGCTTGTCGGTGATCGCCGGCCGCGGCGCCGCCTTCATCGACACCGGTCTGCTTGAAGGCAACGAGGATCAGTTGCTCAACGCCACGGCCATGATCGCCCACCACGACCTGGAGCGGGTGCCGGCCCAGTTCGACGCCGTATTCCGCAACAATCCCCAGCTCAAGCCCGTGCTGCAGCCGCAACTGGGCGCCGTGCCGGCCGCGCTGGCCTTCCTCGAACGCGCCAAAAACGAGGTGACCAACTCCTACAACCAGACCTCGGGCAAAGAATTCAACGCCGCCGGCAACCAGGCCATCGACGGCCTGTACGGCTTCTCGTCGGCCTCGGCCAAGGTGCTGGACCAGCTGCTGGCCGAGCGCATCGCGCGCGACCGCCTGCGCCGCAACCTGATGCTGGGTGCCGTGCTGGCCGTGGCCGCGCTGGCCGCCTGGCTGTTCGCCGGTTTCTACATCTCGTTCTCGCGCGACATCGTCCACCTGCGCGGCGCCGTGCAAAGCGCGGCGGCCGGCGACCTGACTGAACGCATCAGCTCGCGCGGCCACGATGAGATCGGCGGCCTGGTCAACGCCTTTGGCGGCATGACGGGCGCGCTGGCCACGCTGGTGGCGGAAATCCGCAGCGGCGCCGGCGCCATCGCCGGCGCCACCGACGCCCTGGCCGCCGGCAACGCCAGCTTGTCGCACCACACCAGCAGCCAGAGCGAAGCGCTGGCCGACACCGTGGCGTCGATGCGCCAGCTGACCGGCACCGTGCAGCGCGGCGCGGCCCACGCCCAGCGCGGCCACGAGCTGATCGTGTCGGCCTCGGAACTGGCCCAGCGCGGCGGCCACACCGTGGGCGCCGTGGTCGACACCATGGCCTCCATCCGCGGCAGCTCGAACCGCATCGTCGACATCATCGGCGTCATCAACGGCATCGCTTTCCAGACCAACATCCTAGCCCTGAACGCGGCCGTGGAAGCGGCCCGCGCCGGTGAACAGGGACGCGGCTTCGCCGTGGTGGCCGGCGAGGTGCGCAACCTGGCCCAGCGCTCGGCGGCCGCCGCGCTGGAAATCAAGCAACTGATCGGCGACTCCGTGGCCCAGGTGGAAGCGGGCAGCGAACTGGTGGCCGTGGCCGGCAGCACCATGGACGAGGTGGTGCAAGCCGTGCGCGAGGCGGCCGCCGTGATCGAGCAGATCAGCGCCGCCGAGGCCGGCCAGAGCGCCGACATCGCCCAAGTGGGCGCGGCGCTGGCCCGCATCGACCAGATGACGGGCCAGAATGCGGCCCTGGTGCGCCAGGCGAGTGACGGTTCGGATCGCCTGCACGCGGAGACGGCCCAGCTGGCCCAGGCCGTCAGCCGCTTCCGGCTGGACCGCGGCGACGACGCCCCCGCCATCGGTCATCCGGCCTCGGGCGCGGCCAGCACGACCGCCACGGCCGGCGCGTTGCCGGCCGTGGCGCCGGCGGGCGCCTGGTCGGCCAACAAACCACGGCTGGCGCCCCGCAAAACGATGCAACAAAAACAACGACAAGCATAACAACCGGGACAGCAGCAGGCGCAACCACGGCCGCCGCGCCTGCGCGGCCATGGCAGGGCCGGGTCTGGCTCTACAGTAGGAATAGGCTGACAAAGCTGCATGTTGCTAGCCTACATGGGGGCGACTAGTCCTCTTATGTTCGCTATCTAACTTAACGCTTAAAGTGACTGCACTACGCAAGGCTCCTCATGCCGGGCCTTGCCTGCCACCTGTACTTTAAGTCTGCGAGGAAGAAAATGAACAACACTCAACTTGTTGCCACCGTCAAAGCGCCGCGCGCCCGTAGCGCCTCCGCCCAGTCCCGGGAGCTCAAGCTTGTGCCAAGGCCGGTTGTCAGCCACAGCGGCGCCCAGCAGAACGAATTGCTGGCCGCCCTCCCGCGCGAAGTGCTGGAATCGCTGTTCGAACACCTGGAACTGGTACAACTGCCATTCGGCAAAGAGCTCTTCACCTACGGCGCCACACTCGACAACGTGTATTTCCCCACCACGGCCATTGTTTCGCTGCTGTACGTGATGGAAGACGGCGCCACCACGGAAATCGCCGTCGTCGGCCATGAAGGCGTGGCCGGCGTGTCGCTGTTCGCCGGCGAACGGGCCATGTGCAGCGCCGTCGTGCAAAGTGCCGGCTATGGCTACCGCCTCAAGGCCCAGCAACTGCGCGACGCCTTCAACCAGGGCGGCGCCCTGCCCCAGCTCCTGATGCGCTACAACACCGCGCTGTTCGCGCAGATGGCGCAAAACACGGTGGGCGGCATGCACAGCTCGATCGAACAGAAACTGTGCCGCTGGCTGCTCGACCGCCTCGATCGTTCGCCCTCGAACGAATTGAAGGTGACCCAGGAAATGATTTCCATCATGCTCGGCGTGCGGCGCGAAAGCATCACGGCCGCCGCCGGCAAGCTGCAGGACGAAGGCATGATCACCTACCGCCGCGGCAACATCACGGTGCTCGACCGTCCAGGTCTGGAACAGTATGCGGGCGAGTGCTACAAGGTGGCGAAGACAGAATATGACCGTCTGCTGCTGGATGTGGCGCGCTGCTGACATGCGCCGGGCCGGGCGCTGGCGTGCCAGCGTTCGGCGTGACGCCAGCCGGCGCGCTTGCCGCCGCGCTGGCGCTGTTGGATACATTGGCCTGCATGGCTGCCTGCATGGCCACCACCTCCGGCGGTTGCGCCACGCCCGCCGCCGGCTTGCGGCGCAGCGGGATATGCACTTCGATACAGGTTCCCGCATCGTTGCGGCCGCGCCGTATGGTCAGGGTGCCGCCCAGCAGCAAGGCCCGCTCGCGCATCCCGAGGATGCCATGCGACATGGGCTTGGCCACCGTGTTGGCCGCGATCCCCACCCCGTCATCGATTACGCGCAGCACCAGCCCATCAACGGTACGGCGCAGCATGACGGACACCCGGCCCGCCTTGGCGTACTTGCGGATATTGGTCAGCGATTCCTGCACGATGCGGAACAGCGCGATCGACAAATCGCCTGAACGGCCGGTTTCCTTTTCCAGCTCGGCGGAAATGTCCACGTCGCAGCGCACCTGGGCCAGGCGGCTGAACTCGTCGCAATAGCTTTCGATGGCCGCGCACAGGCCCAGGTTGTCGAGCAGGCTGGGGCGCAGGTTCTCGACGATGCGGCGTTTCATCTCCACCGTTTCCACCAGCGTGGCGCGGGCGCGGCGCAACTGGGTGGCCAGTTCCGGCGCCGTCTTCTGCAATTGCTGGGTGACGGCCGCGATATCCATGCCGATCGAGGTCAGGTTGGCGCCCAGCTCGTCGTGCAGCTCGCGCGACAGCCTGACTTTTTCCTCTTCGCTGATGCTGATCAGGTGGCGCGACAGCACCGACAACTGCTCGGTACGCTGGGCCACGGTCGACTCCAGGTTCTCGTTCGCCTTCTGCAAGGCATGCTCGACGGCGGCCCGGTTCTGGAAACTGCGCCGCACCAACTGGTAGAACATGATGAGCACGATGATGGCCATGGCGTTGATGCCCATGCCCAGCAGCACGGCCTTCTGGTACTCGTGGTAGAACATGGCGCTGCGCGCGGCCAGCGTTTCATACTGTTCCTGCTCCATGATCACCACCTGCAGTCGGATCTCGTCCATGCTGGAGCGGCCGTCGCTGACCTTGGCGATCTTGACGATCTCGTCCAGCCCGCCTTCGCGGTAGACGTCGATCGACTGGTTCAGCAGCGCCAGCTTGCGCCGCACCAGCGTGTGCAACTGGGCCAGGTTGCGCAGTTGCGACGGGCTGTCGGCCAGCAGTTTTTCCAGTTCCTTGAATTCGCTCTCGGACTCCGTCACGGCGGTGCGGGCCGGGCCCAGGTAGGATTCGCGGCCGGAAATAAAATAGCCGCGCATGCTGCTCTCGGCGTCCAGCACCAGCACGTTCAGGTATTGCAGGCGGTCGGCAACGCGCGAGCTCTGGCTTTGCAGGAAGTTGGCGCCCTTGAGCGACTGCAAATTGTGGAACAGGCTGAATCCGTTGGCGATCAGGATCAGCACGCAGGCGACGCACAATATGGTCTTGTACAACGGCAGACGGTGCAAGGGTGCCGTGGTGGCGGTGAAATACATCCTGATAAGCATCCTTCGAGAGGTTAGTCGCACAGTTGCGCCAAGCTATCCCATTATAGTCTGGGCGGCCAACTGTCGCAGCGCAGCAACCCTACCGTGCGCCCCCTCGCAATCAACTGGTTTCAGTCGAGCAGATTATTTTTCATCGCGTAATAGGTCAGGTCGCTATTGGACTGCATGCCCATTTTTTCCATGATGCGGGTGCGGTAGGTGCTGACCGTCTTGATGCTCAGCGACAGCGCCACGCCGATGTCGCTGACGGTGGCGCCGCGCGCCAGGCGCAGGAATACCTGGAACTCGCGGTCCGACAGCTCCGTGTGGGGCGCCGTGTTGGGGTCGCGGTCGAAGGTCTGGGCCAGCAGCTCGCCCACGGTGGCGCTCACGTAGCGCCTGCCCTGGTACACGGTGCGCACGGCCGTGATCAGCTCGTCGGCCTCGCATTCCTTGTTCAGGTAGCCGTTGGCGCCCATCTTGAACAGGTTGAGCGCGTATTGCTGGGCCGGATAGCCGGACAGGATCAGCACCGGCAAGTCCGGCTGGCCCTGGCGGATGGTGCGCAGCGTGTCGATGCCGCTCTGGTCCGGCATGGCGATGTCGAGCAGCAGCACGTCGCAGATTTCGCGCCGCGCGATGTCGAGCGCCTCGCGCCCGCTGCCGGCCTCGGCCACCACATCGAAATCCTCGGCCGACGAAAAAATTTGCTTGAAGCCCGCGCGGACTATCTGGTGGTCGTCACAAATGGCAACGCGTATCATTGTTTCCCCTCGTGGTGCCGGAACCGGAACCGGCGGTCCCTGGTTTCACACCACCTTCGCCAGTCAACTTGCATACTGGCAAAAAAATTAACATTAATAGTATAGCACTAAAGATTTAACAATGCGATTTAACAATGCTATCCAACACTGCCGCCGACAGGGTGATGGCGGGGACGAAAAAAAAGACGCCTCGTGCGCGCCTTTTCTTTCCGCTGCGCCCGCTCACTGGAGCAGGGTCAGTATCGCCAACAGTTCGCTGCGTATCAGCGCGCGGTCCAGGGGCGGAGCGGCGGCTGGCGGCGCGCTGCCGTCCAAGCCGGAGGCACCATCATACTCCCCTTGCGCGGAATCGGTCGTCCGGCTGTCCAGTTTATTGCGCGCGCCACTGATCGTGAAGCCTTGTTCGTACAGCAGTTCGCGGATGCGCCGGATCAGCAGCACTTCATGGTGCTGGTAATAGCGCCGGTTGCCGCGCCGCTTGACGGGCTTGAGCTGGGTGAATTCCTGCTCCCAGTAGCGCAGCACGTGGGGCTTCACGCCGCACAGCTCGCTCACCTCGCCGATCGTGAAATAGCGCTTGGCCGGTATCGGCGGCAACACAACCAGGTCGGCTTTGGCGGGGCGGTCGTTCATCGCGGATCAGTCCCAGTTCAGGCGGCGCGCGCCATGGCCGGATTGCTTTCCTCGACCATGCCCTTGAGCTTCTGGCTGGCGTGGAAGGTCACCACGCGGCGCGCCGTGATGGGGATCTCCTCGCCCGTCTTCGGGTTGCGGCCCGGCCGCTGCGGCTTGTCGCGCAGCTGGAAGTTGCCGAAGCCGGACAGCTTGACGGCCTCGCCGCGTTCGAGCGCGTTGCGGATCTCGTCGAAGAAGGTCTCGACCATGTCCTTCGCTTCCCGCTTGTTGAGCCCGACTTGCTCGAACAGCAATTCGGCCAGCTCCGCCTTGGTCAGCGTCGGCAAATCTTTTTCCGCTTCCTGGCGTACCTTGGCTACCTGCATGGCCCGATGCAAATCGGCCGCCAGTGCGGATTGAAGGACGGCGGAATCCACGTCGTTGGTAGTAATTTTACAGCCCTGCCTTATCAAAATATGGGGGAATCCGGACCGGGCCGGACTCCCACCGATTGCCCAGGATGCGGCCCGCGCGGGGCCGCCGGGGGCGCTCAGGCACGCAAGCGTGCGCCCTGCTTTTGCTTGACCGCCTTGGCCAGCGCGGCCATCACGGCATCGACCACATCGTCTTGCAGGGTGTTTTGAGTATCTTGCAAGCTAAAGCGGAAAGCAAGCGATTTTTCATCCGCTTCCAGCCCTTTGCCGCGATATTCATCAAACAAAACAATGGCTTGCACAATCTTGCCCTGCGGATTTTCTTGCGCCACGGCATTAAACGCGTCCAGCAGGTCCTGCGCGGGCACGCTTTGCTTGACCACCACGGCCAGGTCGCGCGTGGCGCCGGGGAACTTGGAGATTTCCGCATAGACGGGCACCGTGCGTTGCTCAAGAGCAACAGCATCAACCTCGAACACGACCGGCGCTTGCGGCAGGTCATACTTCTGCATCCAGCGCGGGTGCAGCTCGCCCAGGTAGCCGACGGTCTTGCCGTCGATCTCGATGCGGGCCGAACGGCCCGGATGCAGGGCCGGATGCTCGGCCTTGACGAAACGGGCCACGGCCGGCGCGAACAACTGCTCCAGGTCGGCCTTGACGTCGAAGAAGTCCACGTTGCGCGAGGACTGGCCCCACTGTTCGTCGGCCACCGGGCCGTAGGCCATGGCGGCCACGCGCTTGGGCTGGTGGTAACCGGCCACGGTCAGCGGACCATCGGCCACGCTGGCGTCGCGCAGGTAGACGGCGCCGATCTCGAACACGCGCACGCGGTTGGCCTTGCGGTTCAGGTTGTAGCGCACATTGGCCACCAGGCTGCCGATCAGCGACGAGCGCATCACGCTGAGCTGGCTGGCGATCGGGTTCTGCAGCTTGATCGGCGCGTCGTTGGCGCTGAAGTCCTGCTCCCACGCCGCTTCCACGAAGCTCATGTTGACCACTTCCTGGTAGCCGAGGTCGGCCAGCTGGTGGCGCACGGCGAACGGCGAACGGGTGTTCTCGGGCGCGATGATCATGGTGTTGGCGGCCACCGGCGCGACGGTCGGGATGTTCTCGAAGCCGTAGACGCGGGCCACTTCCTCGATCAGGTCTTCCTCGATCTCGATGTCGAAACGGTAGGTCGGCGCCGTCACGCTGAACACGCCGTCGGCCACCGTGAACGGCAGCGCCAGGCGCGTGAAGATGTCGGCGATGGCGGCGTCGTCCAGTGCCACGCCGATCACCTTGCGGGCGCGGTCGGCGCGCATGGTGACGGGCTGGCGCTGCGGCAGGTTGACCACGTGGTCGTCGACCGGGCCCACCAGCGTTTGCGCGGTGCCGCAGATTTCCAGGATCAGCGAGGTGATGCGTTCGATGTGCTCGACCGTGGTGGCGTAATCCACCCCGCGCTCGAAGCGGTGCGCGGCGTCGGTCGAGAAGTTGTAGCGGCGCGCGCGGCCCTGGATCGCGTTCGGATGCCAGAACGCCGCTTCCAGGTAGATGCTGTCGGTGTCGAGCGAGACGGCGGTGGCGTCGCCGCCCATGATGCCGGCCAGCGATTCGAGTTCCTTGTCGTCGGCGATCACACCGACCCACTCGTCCACGCTGATGGTGTTACCGTTGAGCAGCTTGATGGTTTCGCCGGCCTTGCCCCAGCGCACGTCCAGCCCGCCGTGGATCTTGGCCAGGTCGAACACGTGCGAGGGACGGCCCAGTTCCAGCATCACGTAGTTGGAAATGTCGACCAGGGCCGACACCGGGCGCTGGCCGCTGCGCTCGAGGCGCTGCTTCATCCAGTCCGGCGTGGTGGCCTTGGCGTTCAGGTGGCGGATCACGCGGCCCGAGAAGCGGCCGCACAGGTCGGGCGCCGACACCTTGACCGGCAGCACCTCGTCGCAGGTGACGGCCACCGGACGGCACTGGGGCGCGTTCAGCGGCACGCCCGTCAAGGCCGACACTTCGCGCGCCACACCCAGCACGGACAGGCAGTCGGCCTTGTTCGGGGTCAGCTTGATGGTGAATTTGAGGTCGTTGAGCGCGTAGTAATCGCGGAAGTTCTTGCCCACGGGCGCGTCGTCGGGCAGTTCCAGCAGGCCCGAGCCCTCCTCCGACAGCTTCAGTTCCTTGGCCGAGCACAGCATGCCTTGCGACTCGACGCCGCGCAGCTGGCCCACCTTGATGGCGAACGGCTTGCCGTCCGCGCCGGGCGGCAGCATGGCGCCGGCCATGGCGCACACCACTTTCAGGCCGGGGCGCACATTGGGCGCGCCGCACACGATGTTGAGCAGGGTGCCGGTGCCCACGTCCACCTGGCACACGTTCAGGCGGTCGGCGTTGGGGTGCTTCATCATCTCGCGCACGTGGCCCACCACCACGTTCGAGAACGGCGGCGCCACCGCTTCCACTTCTTCTACTTCCAGGCCGGACATCGTCAGCAGATGGGCCAGTTCGTCCGAAGTCATCTTCGGATCGACCATGGTACGGAGCCAGTTTTCGGAAAATTGCATAATCGAGCTTTCAGCCGCAAAAATTGTTCAGAAAGCGGGAGCGCAGAGGCGCTCGACCGCTCATGGTATAAACCGTTTAGACGATTAGTTGAACTGCTTGAGGAAACGCAGGTCGCCTTCGTAGAACAGGCGCAGGTCGTTGATCCCGTAGCGCAGCATGGTCAGGCGCTCGAGGCCGGAGCCGAACGCGAAGCCGATGTACTTTTCCGGGTCCAGCCCGAAATTGCGCACCACGGTCGGATGGACCTGGCCCGAACCGGAAACTTCCAGCCAGCGGCCCTTGAGGGGACCGGAGCCGAACGCGATGTCGATCTCGGCCGACGGTTCCGTGAACGGGAAGTACGAGGGGCGGAAGCGCACCTGCAGGTCGTCCGTCTCGAAGAAGGCCTTGACGAAGTTCAGGTACACGCCTTTCAGGTCGGCGAAGCTGATGTTCTCGGCGATCCACAAGCCTTCCACCTGGTGGAACATGGGCGAGTGGGTGGCGTCGCTGTCGACGCGGTAGGTGCGGCCCGGCGCGATCACCTTGATCGGCGGCGTGTGGCTGCGCGCGTAACGCACCTGCATCGGGCTGGTGTGGGTACGCAGCAGCAGCGGCTTGCCTTCGCTGTCGTTGCCTTCGATGTAGAAGGTGTCCTGCATGGAACGGGCCGGATGGTTTTCCGGGCTGTTGAGGGCCGTGAAGTTAGTCCAGTCGTTCTCGATCTCGGGGCCGTCGGCCACGTCGAAACCTATGGAACGGAAGATGGCCTCGACCCGCTCCCACGTGCGCATCACGGGGTGGATGCCGCCGCCGGCGCGGCCGCGGCCTGGCAGCGAGACGTCGATGGCCTCGGCATTCAAACGGGTTTGCATCTGGGCGTCGGCCAGCGCGTCGCGCCGGGCCGTCAGGGCCGCTTCGATCTGGCCCTTGGCGGCGTTGATCAGGGCGCCTTGCGCCTTGCGCTGCTCGGGGTCCAGCTTGCCCAGGCCCTTCATCAATTCGGTGATCTGGCCGGTCTTGCCCAGGTATTTGGCTTTGGCGTTTTCCAGTGCGGCCGCGTCATCTTGCGCGGCCATGAAATCCTGCACCGCGGAGGCGACGAGTTGTTCCAGGGAGTCCATGCTTTTCGTTTTCCTCAATCAAAAACGGGGCACAGGTATACACCTTTGCCCCGTTCTTTTGGTCGCCACCCCTGGGGTGGCGCAGACAAAATCAATGCTTACGCAGCGATTTTTGCTTTCACAACGTTGACAATCGCAGCGAAGGCTGGCTTGTCCATCACAGCCATGTCGGCCAGGACTTTACGGTCCAGTTCGATCGAAGCTTTCTTCAGACCGTTCATGAATGCGCTGTAGGTCACGCCATGCTCACGGGAAGCGGCGTTGATACGGGCGATCCACAGGCGGCGGAAGACGCGCTTCTTGTTACGACGGTCGCGGTAGGCGTACTGGCCAGCGCGCATCACTGCTTGCTTGGCAATACGGTATACCTTGCTGCGACGACCGCGGTAACCCTTGGCCAGGTTCAGTACTTTTTTATGACGGGCACGCGCAGTAACCCCACGTTTTACTCGAGGCATAGTAGCTCCTTAAATGAGTGTGAGATTAAGCGGATGGCATCATACGCAGCACGGACGTGACGTCCGAGGCGTTGATGTTACGGGTGCCGCGCAGCTGACGCTTGTTTTTGGTGGTCTTCTTGGTCAGGATGTGGCGTTTGAACGCCATACCCGATTTAACGGTACCACCTGGACGCACGCGAAAACGTTTTTTCGCGGAGCTTTTGGTTTTCATTTTTGGCATAGCAATCTGTCCTCTTACGGACAGCTCCATATCAACAGGATTGCAGGTGGCAACACTACGTTGCACTTAGATGCCTGCTTTCACTTGTTATTGCAGCGGATGCGAGTCCACTACATTACAACAGCCGGCCATTATAGACCAACCGCCGCAATCGTGCACGCAAATTGCAACCGGCGCCCACGCGGGGCGCCGGCTGGCATTGTGCGGCGTGTTATTTCTTCTTCTTGGGAGCGAGCACCATGATCATCTGACGGCCTTCCATCTTCGGGAACTGCTCGACCTGGCCGAACGGTTCCAGGTCGGCCTTCAAACGTTCCAGCATGCGGAAGCCAATATCCTGGTGCGCCATCTCACGGCCGCGGAAGCGCAGCGTGATCTTGGTCTTGTCGCCATCTTCGAGGAATTTGACGAGGTTGCGCAGCTTGATATTGTAATCGCCGTCATCGGTGCCGGGACGGAATTTGACTTCCTTCACCGAGATGACCTTCTGCTTCAATTTCGCTTCGTGAGCCTTTTTCTGCTCCGAATACTTGAATTTGCCGTAGTCCATCAAACGGCACACTGGTGGTTGCGCGGTCGGCGCGATTTCCACCAGGTCGACGTTTGCCTCTTCCGCCAGGCGGAAGGCTTCGGCCAAAGTCACGATACCGAGAGGCTCGTTATCGACCCCAGTTAAACGCATTTCAGGGGCAGTGATTTCGCCATTGATGCGATGCGACTTGTCAGTAGCTATGGTGTTTCCTTTTAATGTCTGAGTATTCGGCCGCGCTGCGAGTTGCCTCGTCAGGCTTTGTTTGCGACATCTTGCTGGAGTCGTTCCACCAGGGCATCGACGGACATGACACCCAGGTCGACGTTGCCCCGTGCCCGCACAGCCACGGTATGGGCATCCCGCTCTTTGTCGCCAACTACAAGGATGTAGGGCAGTTTTTGGACGGAATGTTCGCGTATTTTATACGTTATCTTTTCGTTCCGCAAATCGGTCTGCACCCGGAACCCGCACCGGCGCAGCTTTTCAGCCACTTCCTGCACGTAGTCGGCTTGCGAATCGGAGATGTTCAGGACAGACACCTGCACCGGCGCCAGCCACATCGGCAAGGCACCCGCGTAGTTCTCGATCAGGATGCCGATGAAGCGCTCCATCGAACCGACGATGGCCCGGTGCAGCATCACGGGCACCTGGCGGCTGTTGTCGGCCGCCACGTACTCGGCGCCCAGGCGCTCGGGCATGAAGAAGTCGACCTGCATGGTGCCGACCTGCCATGGGCGGCCCAGCGAATCCTTCAGGTGGTACTCGATCTTCGGGCCGTAGAAGGCGCCCTCGCCCGGCAGCTCGGTCCACGTCACACCACAGGCGCGCAGGCCGGAGCGCAGCGCGTCTTCCGCCTCGTTCCACACCTCGTCGGTGCCGATGCGGTTGTCGGGGCGCAGCGCCAGTTTCACTTCGATGTTGTTGAAATCGAAGTCCTTGTAGACTTCCATCGCCTGCGTGTGGAAGGCCACCACTTCCGGCTCGATCTGCTCTTCCGTGCAGAAGATGTGGCCGTCGTCCTGGGTGAAGCCGCGCACGCGCATGATGCCGTGCAGCGCGCCGGACGGCTCGTTGCGGTGGCACTGGCCGAACTCGCCGTAACGCAACGGCAGGTCGCGGTAGCTGCGCATGTTGCTGTTGAAGATCTGCACGTGGCCCGGGCAGTTCATCGGCTTCAGCGCGTAGGAGCGGTTTTCCGACTCCGTCACGAACATGTTCTCGCGGTAGTTGTCCCAGTGACCGGTCTTGCCCCACAGGCTGGCGTCGAGGATCTGCGGCGCCTTCACTTCCTGGTAGCCGTTGACCTGGTATTTGTTGCGCATGTATTGCTCGACCTGCTGCCAGATGGTCCAGCCTTTCGGGTGCCAGAACACCAGGCCCGGCGCCTCGTCCTGGAAGTGGAAGAAATCGAGCTGCTTGCCCAGCTTGCGGTGGTCGCGCTTTTCCGCCTCTTCCAGCGCGAACAGGTACTGCTCCTGGTCTTCCTTCTTGGTCCAGGCCGTGCCGTACACGCGCTGCAGCATTTCGTTCTTGGAGTCGCCGCGCCAGTAGGCGCCGGCCAGCTTCATCAGTTTGAAGACTTTCAGCTTGCCCGTCGAGGGCACGTGCGGGCCACGGCACAGGTCGGTGAACTTGCCTTCCGTGTACAGCGACACTTCCTGGTCGGCCGGAATGGCTTCGATCAGTTCAGCCTTGTACGCTTCGCCGATGGACTTGAAGTAGGCGATCGCCTCGTCGCGCGGCAGCACCTTGCGGGTGACCGGCTCGTCCTTCTTGGCCAGTTCAGCCATTTTCTTCTCAATCGCCACCAGGTCGTCCGGCGTAAACGGACGCTTGTACGAGAAGTCGTAGTAGAAGCCGTTTTCGATCACGGGACCGATGGTCACCTGCGCGTCGGGGAACAGTTCCTTGACGGCGTAGGCCAGCAAGTGGGCCGTGGAGTGGCGGATCACTTCCAGACCGTCGGCATCCTTGTCGGTGACGATGGCCAGGTCGGCGTCTTTTTCGATCAGGAAGGAGGTATCGACCAGCTTGCCATCCACCTTGCCGGCCAGCGCGGCCTTGGCGAGGCCAGTACCGATGCTGGCCGCCACTTGGGCTACGGTGACTGGGCCGTCGAATTGACGGGCCGAACCATCTGGGAGGCGGACTGAAAGCATATTGATCTCCAAAGCGGCGCGTGCCGAAAAATACTGCAAATAATTTAACTGCAAAAATACGGACGAAAAAAAACGCGGACTAGCCGCGCTTTTTCTTTTTTAGAGCAAAAGAATCCCGTTCGACTAGCGTCACTCCCAATACTTGGTCGTAGTTCGCGGTGTCATAACCGGATTGCCTTTCTCGCTCTTACATGTTCTGGTGGGCGGTGCAGAATTCGAATCTGCGACCCCTTGGATGTCGACCAAGTATTCTAACCAGCTGAACTAACCGCCCGTGGTACTGCAATCTTACCTTTTTTACTGCTTACTACAAGTGTTCTGGTGGGCGGTGCAGAATTCGAATCTGCGACCCCTTGGATGTCGACCAAGTATTCTAACCAGCTGAACTAACCGCCCGAAGACCAGCATTATAGAGAGCCCTCGGCAGAATGACAAGGGCTTTCATCCGGAAAATGTTATTTGGCAGAACTGTTGCCCTGCTGGCTATGTTGGGACCTTGCCACGGCGGCCACGCGATCCGGCTGCGCCATCAAGCCCGGTGATGATTTCACCTGCCCCGGCCACCGTGCTGATGTTAACCTCAGGACAAGAACCATCCCGGAGCATGGCGTGAAGATATTGCTGGTCGAAGACGACACCCGCTTGTCGGCGCGGCTCAAGGAAGACCTGAGCCGGCGCGGCTACGCCGTCGATGTGGCCGACAACGGCGTCGACGCCGAACACCTGGGCACGGAATGGGACTACGACGCCGTGATCCTCGACCTGGGCCTGCCCCAGCGCTCGGGCCTGGACACGCTGCGCCACTGGCGCGCGCAGCACAACCCGGTGCCGGTGCTGATCCTGACGGCGCGCGACGCCTGGTATGAAAAGGTGGACGGCTTCCAGGCCGGCGCCGACGATTACCTGGGCAAGCCCTTCCACACCGAGGAATTGCTGGCGCGCTTGCAGGCGCTGATCCGGCGCAGCCATGCCCAGCCGGGCGGCGCCGTCAGCGTGGCCGGCCTGACGCTCGACGAGAAACGCCAGTCCGTGCTGCTCGACGCGCGCGCCATCGCGCTGTCGGGGGTGGAATTCCGGCTGCTGCGCTATTTCATGCTCCATCCCGGCCAGATCCTGTCCAAGACGCGTTTGAGCGAACACCTGTACGACAATGACAGCGAGCGCGACAGCAACGTCATCGAAGTGCACGTGAACCGCCTGCGCAACAAGCTGGGGCCGGATTACATCGCCACCCGCCGCGGCCAGGGATATGTGTTCGGCGGAGCCGGGTGATGCGCTCGCTGGCGGCGGCCCTGCTGCTGGGGCTTGTGCTCAGCCTGGCCGCCATGTACGCCGTCCAGCGCACGGTGGTGGGCGCCACCCTGCAGACCGTGATGAAGGAATACATCGCCGGCGAACTGGCCCAGGACGCCGATGAACTCTACAGCGGCCTCACGCCCCTGCCCGACCAGCCGCTGCGGCTGGCCATCCGCCATTTCGACCCGGCCTTCCTGTCGCCCGCATCGGGCCGCTATTTCCAGATCATCGCCGAGGGCCAGCCCGCCATCGGCTCACCCTCGCTGGCCGGCGCCACGCTGTCCGTGGTCCGCCAGCCGGACGGTGCGCGCGCCGTGGCCCTGGTGCCGGGGCCGGCGGGTCGCCAGCTGCTGCTGAGCGCGTCGGGCTACACGGTGGACGGGCGCGCCGTCACCATCGCCGTCGCCTCCGACGTGCTGCCCATCGATACCGCGCTGGCCGAACTGATGACGCGCTATACCGGCGCCTCGCTGCTGATGTTCGCGCTGCTGTTGCTGGTGCAGGTGGCCATCGTGCGCTGGGCCCTGCTGCCGCTGGACCGGGTGCGGGCCGACGTGGGCCGGCTTGAACACGGCGACATCGACCAATTGGGTGAACGGGTCCCGGCCGAAGTGCTGCCGCTGGTGCGCGAACTGAACCGGCTGCTGGCCCTGCTCACCCAACGCTTGCAGCGCTCGCGCGCCTCGCTGGGCAACCTGGCGCACGCGCTCAAGACGCCACTGGCCGTGCTGACCCACATGGCCGAGGGCGAGCGGGACCAGCACGATCCGCGCCTGGCCGAACAGATGCTGGCGCAGCTCGACCAGCTGCGCCAGCGCATCGACAGCGAACTGCGCCGCGCGCGCGTGGCCGGCGCCGCCAACGCCGGCGTGGCCGTCGACCTGGCCACCGAGATCGAGGCGCTGGCGGCCACGCTGCGCATGCTGTACCGGGCGCGCGGCATCGCGCTGCGCTGCGAACTGACACCGGGCCTGCGCCTGCGCTGCGACCGCGAGGACTTGCTGGAACTGGCCGGCAACCTGCTCGACAACGCCTGCAAGTGGGCCCAGGGCCAGGTGCTGGTGCGGGTGGCCACCGGGCCGGACGGCGCCATCGCCCTCACCGTCGAGGACGACGGCCCCGGTTGCCCGGACGCCGACCTGCAACGGCTGGCCCGGCGCGGCGTGCGCCTGGACGAGGACACGGCCGGCCACGGCCTGGGCCTGTCCATCGTGGCCGGCATCGCCGCCTCCTACGGCGCCACCCTGCACTACGGCCGCTCGCCAGCGCTGGGCGGCTTTCTCGCCAGCGTCAGCTTCCCGGCGCCCTGAGGGGCGGCCCGCACGGCCAGCTCGCCAACCGCCGTCGCCGGCGCTGGCACCAATACCAACGCCAAAGCCAACGTCAACATCAACGTCTACGGCTACGGCTACGGCTACGCCTACGCCAACGCCAACGCCACCAGCTTGCCGAATTGGCATCACTTTCTTCAGCTTGAGTACAGCTTGCATCCGTATAGTCATCGATGACCAGACGCGGCAGGCCGGCGTGGCCGCCCGTAACCCCACACGACAAGGACGACCACCATGGCAATCTTCACTCCCTACGCGGGCGGCAGCGTCAGCGCGCTCACCGGCGCCCTGCTCGCCGCCAATTCCGGCATCACCATCGTCGACAGCTCGATCGCGCTGCAGGCCTCGGGCGCGGACGCCGTCAACCTGTACGACGGTTCGCTGGCCGCGCTGGGCATCGGCGCCGGCCTGCTGCTGACCTCGGGCACCACGCCCGGCACCGTCAACACCATGCCATGGTTCGGCACCGACAACGGCGGCGCCGGCGACGCCGACATCGACGCCGTCGTCAATACCGTGTTCCAGACCCAGTCCTACGACGCCACCACGCTCGCCTTCGACTTCAACGTGAGCGACCCGAACGCCACCTCGGTCAGCTTTGACGTCGTGTTCGGCTCGGACGAATTCCCCGAATGGGTGGACCAGTTCGTCGATTCGGCCGTGGTGATGGTCAACGGCGTCAACTACGCGCTGTTCAACCACGACCCCAACCACCCGCTCAGCGTCGTCAGCGCCAACCTGGCCGCCGGCTACTTCCAGGACAACGCCGGCAACACCCTGCCCATCGAATACGACGGCGTCAGCCATGTGCTGAAGATCGTCGCGCCCATCGTGGCCGGCGCCACCAACCACATCAAGATCGGCATCG
Source organism: Rugamonas brunnea (assembly GCF_014042345.1). Taxonomy (GTDB): domain Bacteria; phylum Pseudomonadota; class Gammaproteobacteria; order Burkholderiales; family Burkholderiaceae_D; genus Rugamonas; species Rugamonas brunnea. The sequence goes on along the minus strand of NZ_JACEZT010000006.1, from coordinate 25,054 downwards.
CCGACACGGGCGACCACATCTACGACAGCGGCATCTTCCTGTCCAACCTGACGGCCGGCACCATCCCCGGCTCGGGCGTGGTGGCCACCTCGGGCGGCGGCACGGCCGGCAGCGACGTGCTGACGGGCAGCGCCAAGGATGAATACTTCGACCTGCAAGCCGGCGACGACACCGTCTACGCGGGCGGCGGCGACGACATCATTGTGGCCGGCGCCGGCAACGACACCGTGTACGGGGGTAGCGGCGCCGACCAGCTCAAGGGCGACGCCGGCAACGACAACCTTGACGGCGGCGCCGACAGCGACACCGCCATCTACGCCGGCCACAAGGCCGACTACACGATCAGCTTCGACGCGGCCAGCAGCCACTACACGGTGAGCTCCGCCGCCGACGGCAGCGATACGCTCACCGCCATCGAGCACGTCCAGTTCGCCGACGGCCTGTACAACCTGGGCGCCGACGGCACCGTCAGCCTGGTGGACACGGGCGGCGCCACGACCACGCCGCCCAACCAGCCCGGCATCGTCTTCCTCAGCGGCATAGGCGCGCTGGGCGAGACGCTGACGGCCAAGGTGTCCGACAGCGACGGCGTGCCGGCCGGCGGCGTCAGCTACACCTGGTATGCGGACGGCGTCGACCTCGGCGTCAGCGGCGACACCTTCGTCGTGGGTGAGGCGCAGATCGGCCAGAACATCACCGTCAGCGCCCAGTACGTGGACCTGGCGGGCCAGGCCGAAGCCGTCACCAGCAGCGCCAAGTCCATCGCCGCGCCGGGCAATGGCGACTTCACCATCACGCTGCTGCAACTGAGCGCACCGGTCGGCGCCAGCGTGGAAAACCCGCTCACCACGCTGCTGCAGGACGCCGTGGCGCTGGGCGCATCGCCGGCCGAAGCGGGCGCCATCATCAAGCAGGCGCTGGGCATCGCCGCCAGCGTGGACCTGGCGCACTACGATTCCTGGGCCGCGCTGCAAGCCAATCCGGCCGACGCGGCCGCGCTGGCGGTGGAGAAGAAGCTGGTGCAGATCGCCGTCACCACCTCGCTCGGCAGCGACGAGACGGGCATGGCCGTCACCCAGGCCATCCTGCTTGCGCACAACAACGGCAGCGTGCTCAACCTGGCCGACAAGGCCACCATCGCCGCCACGCTGGGGCTGGACCCGGCCAGCGCGCTGGTCAGCGAAATCTGGGACCGCAACGACACCATCGCCTCGGCCAAGAGCGTCGCGTCCATCGAATCGATCTGGCTGGACATGCAGAGCGGCCTGGACGTGGTGCTCTCGCCGTCCATCGGCACCCTCAGCGTGCACCTGAACCAGGCGCCCATCGGCTCGGCCACGGCCGTGCTGCCCGAAGGCGCGCAGGACAGCGACTACGTGATCAGCGCCGCCAGCCTGCTGCAAGGCTATAGCGATCCGGACGGCGACGCCCTGCAAGTGAGCAGCATCACCACCGACGCCCCCGGCACCTTGCAAGCGCTGGCCGACGGCAGCGGCTGGATCTTCACGCCGGCCAGCCAATACAGCGGCCCCGTGGAACTGAGCTACCAGATCGACGACGGCCACGGCGCCAGCATCAGCGCCAGCCAGTTGTTCGTGGTGGCGCCCGCCGTGACGGTGCCCGTCAACCACGCGCCCACCGGCACCGTCCTGATCGACGGTGTGGCGCAGCAAAATCAGACCCTGAACGCCACCAGCACGCTGGCCGACGCCGACGGCATGGGCACGCTCAGCTACCAATGGCTGGCCGACGGCAGCGCCATCGCCGGCGCCACGGCCGCCAGCCTCACGCTGACCGAAGCGCAGGTGGGCAAGGCCATCACGGTGCTGGCCAGCTACACGGATGGCCAGGGCAACGCCGAGGCCGTGGGCAGCGACGCCACGGCCGCCGTGCTCAACGTAAACGACGCACCCACCGGCGGCGTCGCCATCACGGGCAGCGCCACCCAGGGCCAGACCCTGAACGCGGTGAGCACCCTGGCCGACGCCGACGGCATGGGCACGCTGCACTGGCAGTGGCAGGCCGACGGCGCCAATATCGCCGGCGCCACCAGCGCCAGCCTGGTGCTGGGCAGTGCGCAGGTGGGCAAGGCCATCACCGTGCTGGCCAGCTACGTGGACGGCCACGGCACGGCCGAAATGGCGGGTAGCGCGGCCACCGGCGCCGTGCTCGGCTACCAGGCCGGCACGGCCGGCAACGACACGCTCAACGGCACGGCCTACGGCGACAGCCTGAACGGCCTGGGCGGCAGCGACACGCTGTACGGCAACGCCGGCAACGACCGGCTCGACGGCGGCGCCGGCGCGGACACCATGCTGGGCGGCGCCGGCAACGACACCTACGTGGTCGACAATGCCAGCGACAAGGTGCTGGAAACCACCACGGCCACCAGCAAGACGGACGCCGGCGGCGTGGACACGGTGGAAGCGGGCATCACCTGGACGCTGGGGAACTTCCTGGAAAACCTGCAACTGAGCGGCACGGCCGCCATCAACGGCACCGGTAACGCGCTGGCCAATGTGTTGACTGGCAACAGCGGCGCCAACACCCTGTCCGGGCTGGCTGGCAACGACGTGCTCAACGGCGGCGACGGCGCCGACCTGCTGATCGGCGGCGCCGGCAACGACACGCTCACCGGCGGCAACGGCGCCGACGTGTTCCGCTTCGAGACGGCGCCGGGCAGCGGCAACCTCGACAGCGTGCTCGACTTCCAGGCCGGGGTTGATATGCTGCAACTGGAGAACGCCGTGTTCAAGAAGTTACTGACCACCGGCACGCTGGCGGCCGCCAACTTCCGCGCCAGCGCCGACGGCAGTGCCGGCGACGCCAACGACTACGTGCTGTTCAACACCACCACCGGTGCGCTCAGCTACGACGCTGACGGCAACGGCAAAGGCGCGGCCATCCAGTTCGCCACGCTGGTGGGCGTGCACGCCTTGAGTGCCGCCGACCTGGTCGTGACGTAAAAAAAACAGCCGGGACGGCGCTGGCGCGGTCCCGGCTGGGGTCTGCATCGTTAGGCTCAGGCACGACGCGCTTTGGGCGCCGTGCCGGCGCATGGCCGCGTCGGCGGCCTCAGGCCCGGCGCGCTTCGAGCACGCCGCTCACTTCCGTGATGGACAACAGCGCCTTCTGCAATTGCGCCGTCGAGCCGATTTCGGCCGTGAACGTCATGCGCGCCTGTCCCTTGGCGGACTGGGTGTTCACGCCGATCACGTTGATCTTCTCGCGCGAGAAGATCTCGGAAATGTCGCGCAGCAGGCCCTGGCGGTCGCCCGCCAGGATAAAGATATCGACCGGATACACGGTATCGCGCTCGGCCCGCCCCCATTCCGTGACGATCACCCGTTCGGGCGCCTTGGCCCGCATCTCGGCGAAGTTCTTGCAGGTGGCGCGGTGGATCGACACCCCCTTGCCGCGCGTGACGAAACCGACGATACCGTCCGGCGGCGCCGGCTTGCAGCACTTGGCCAGCTGCGTCATCAGGCCGTCCGTGCCCACCACCAGCACGCCCGACTTGGCGCCCTGCTCCACGCTCGAGGCGCGGCTCTTGCCCAGCACCACCGCATCTTCCGGTTCCGCCGGCTCGGCCTGCTCGTGCAAGGCCGCTTCCACGTGCCGCAGGCTGAACAAATCCTTGCCGACCTGCAGGAACAGGTCGTCCACCTTGGCGAAACCCAGCTTTTGCGCCAGCGCCTCCAGGTTGACGGCCGTCTTGCCTTCCCGCTGCAACGATTTTTCCACCAGCGCGCGGCCGTTGGACACGGTTTCCTGGATATCGATCGCGTGGAACCAGGCCCGGATCTTGGAGCGCGTGCGGCTGCTGACCGTGTAGTCCGGGTTGAGCCAGTCGCGCGACGGGCCGGCCGTGCCGGGCGCACCCTTGGCCGTGATGATCTCGCAGGTCTGGCCGTTCCGGAGCGGCGTGTTGAGCGGCACCATCACGCCATCGACGCGCGCGCCACGGCAACGGTGTCCCACATCGCTGTGCAGGTGGTAGGCGAAGTCGATCGGCGTGGCGCCCACCGGCAACTCCAGCACGCGCGCCTGCGGCGTGAGCACGAAGATACGGTCATCCAGCGCCGCCGCCTTCAGTTTTTCCACCCACTCGCGCTGGGTTTCCTCCTGGCCCACGACGGCGTCCGCCACGTCGGTCTTCCACGCCAGCAGCTGGCGCAGCCAGGCGATCTTCTCGTCGTACTTCTGGCCGGCGAAGTTGGAACCGCCCTCCTCCTTGTAGCGCCAGTGGGCGGCCACGCCGTACTCGGCGAAGTTGTGCATTTCCTGGGTGCGGATCTGCACTTCCAGCGGCCGGCCATCCTCGGCCGTCACCACCGTGTGCAGCGACTGGTAGCCATTGGGCTTGGGGCGGGAGATGTAGTCGTCGAACTCTTTCGGGATCGGGGTCCAGATGTTGTGCACCACGCCCAGCACCGTGTAGCAGGTCTTGACGTCGGCCACGATCACGCGGAACGCGCGCACGTCGTACAGGTCGGTGAAGTCGAGCTCCTTGCCGCGCATCTTGTTCCAGATGCTGTAGATATGCTTGGGCCGGCCGAACACTTCGGCCTGGATGCCCGCCGCCTTCATCTCCGCCTGCAGCCGGGCGATGGCCGAGGTCACGAAGCCTTCGCGCATCATGCGCTTTTCTTCCAGCATCTTGGCGATGCGCTTGTACGTTTCCGGCTCGATGAAGCGGAACGACAAGTCCTCCAGCTCCCACTTGAGCTGCCAGATGCCAAGCCGGTTGGCCAGCGGCGCGTACAGGTCCAGCGTTTCGCGGCCGTAGGCGCGCGTGGCCTCGTTGAACAGCTTGATGTCGGCGAAGTAGCGCAAGGTGGTCACGCACGAAGCCAGGCGCACCAGCACCACGCGCATGTCGCTGGCCATGGCCAGCAGCATCTTGCGCAGCGTTTCCACCTGGGCCACGGCCAGCTGGGCCGCGTTCTTGCCGCGGCCGCCCGTGTCCTTCTGGCCGCGCGTCAGCTCGCGCAGCCGGATCAGCTGGCGCACGCCGGACACCAGGTCGCACACTTCCTTGCCGAAGCGCGGCTCGATGGTGGGCGCCGTCGTGGGGTCGAGCATGGTAAGCTCGAACATCAGGCCGGCGATGCGGGTTTCCGCGTCCGTGCGCAGGAAGGCCAGCGTGCCGGCCACGCCGACGGAAAACTCGAAGGCCGGCTGGCCGCTGCTGCACAGCCGGTCGCCATAGGCCGCGCTGGCCACGTCGAGCGCGGCGAGCACGCGCGCGCCATCGTCGGCCGACAGGCCTTGCACCAGCTGGTCCGACGTTGCGCTATTGAGCGCTGCGATAGAAACCATATGCCGCCTAACGCACTGCGGCGACGACGACCACTTCCACCAGCCAGGCCGGGTCGGCCAGTTGCGCCTGCACGGTGGCGCGTGGCGGCGTGTGGCCATGGGCCACCCAGGCGTCCCACTCCTCGTTCATGCCGGCGAAGTTGGCCAGGTCGCTCAGGTAGATCTGGCAGCTCAGGATGCAGGTCTTGTCGCTGCCGGCCTCGTCCAGCAAGCGGTCGATATGGCCCAGCACTTCGCGCATCTGGCCGTTGATGTCCTGCGTCTTGTCGTCCGCCACCTGGCCGGCCAGGTAGACGGTGTTGTTGTGGATCGCCACTTCGGACAGGCGTTTGCCCACATGCAGTCGTTTGATTTCCATGATTCTCGGTTCTTGTTGCAGGTTATTTGTTCAGTAAGAATTGCTTGACGATGGCGATCTGGTCATCGTGCACGAAGGTGGGCGCGTGGCCCACGCCCGGCACTTCCACCAGCGTGGCGCGCGGGCCGCGCTGCGTCATGATCTCGGCCGTGGCGCGCGACAGCAGGTCCGATTCGCCGCCACGGATCAGCAGGGTCGGGCAAGTGATTGCGTCGTAGGAGTTCCACAGCATCGCCTGGTCGGCCGCCACCGATTCGGGCGTGGCGGAACGGAACGGCTGGGCCAGGCCCATGTCGTAATGGCGCACCCACATGCCATCCTTGTCCTGGCGCAGCACGTCGGCCGCCAGCTTGTGCCACTCGGCCTCGGTGTGCGGGCCAAAGGTGAGCGAGACGTCGCGCACGAAGCGCGCGCCATCCTCGAACGTGGGGAAGCGCAAATCCTGGCCGATGTAGTCGCCGATGCGCTGCAGGGCCGGCGCTTCCAGCGAGGGGCCGATGTCGTTCAGGATCAGGCGGCCGATGGGGTTGCCCGGCAGCGAAGCCAGGCCCAGGCCGATCAGGCCGCCCATCGAGGTGCCGAACCAGTCCACGCTCTGGCGCTCGTTATTGGCCAGCACGCGGGCCAGCAGCGTGACCATGTCGCTCACGTACTGGGGAATCACATACAGCTGCGGATTGCGCAGCCGGCCCGAACGGCCGCGGCCCACCACGTCGGGGCAGATCACACGATAGTCGGCGGCCAGCGCGCGCGCCATGGCGTCGAAGTCGTCCGACACCCGGGTCACGCCGTGCACGCACACCAGCACGTTCGGATTGTCCGCCGCGCCCCATTCCTTGTACGCCATGTGATGCAGGCCGGCCATGGACAGGCACTGAACAGACTTCAATTTTGCTTCGAACATGCCACTTCCTTGTCAAATGCGGATTCGTTTCCAAATACCGCAGGTGGATTTTTATGTAATGATGACGGCAGATCACATTTTACCGGGCGTTGCGCTAAAAATCTTACCGCAGTGTAGCGCAGCATGCTCCAGACCACCAACCCGCGAACTTTTATCACAGAGGACATCATGGCAAGCACACTCCTGGCAGGCAAAACCGCACTGGTCACCGGCTCCACCTCCGGCATCGGCCTGGGCATGGCGCGCGCGCTGGCCGCGGAAGGCGCCAACATCGTATTCAACGGTTTCGGCGACGCGGCCGAGATCGACAAACTGCAGGCCGACGTGGCCCGCGAATTCCAGATCAAGACGGCCTACCACAACGCCGACATGTCGAAACCGGCCGAAATCGAAGCCATGATGGCGTTCGCGGCCGACAAGTTCGGCGGCGTGGACGTGCTGGTTAACAATGCCGGCATCCAGTATGTGGCCAAGGTCGAGGACTTCCCGGTCGAGAAATGGGACGCCATCATCGCCATCAACCTGACCTCGGCCTTCCACACCACGCGCCTGGCGCTGCCGGGCATGCGCGCGAAAAACTGGGGCCGCATCATCAACCTGGCCTCGGTGCACGGCCTGGTGGGCTCGGAGCAGAAATCGGCCTACGTGGCGGCCAAGCACGGCCTGCTGGGCCTGACCAAGGTGACGGCGCTGGAGACGGCCACCACCGGCATCACCGTCAACGCCATCTGCCCGGGCTGGGTGCTGACCCCGCTGGTGCAGAAGCAGGTCGACGCGCGCGCCGCCAAGGATGGCCTGAGCAACGAGGACGCCAAGCGCGCGCTGCTGGCCGACAAGCAGCCGTCGGGCGAATTCGTCACCCCCGAGGAACTGGGCGCGATGGCCGTGTTCCTGTGCAGCGACGCGGCGCGCCAGGTGCGCGGCGCGACCTGGAATATGGATGGCGGCTGGGTGGCCCAGTAAGCCGCCGCAACAGGGCGCAAGCCCTGGCGCAGCGAGGGCCAGGCCGGCGCGCCTGGCCCTGGTGTGACTTTCCCGCCGCCGCCCACCGATTTCCCCCACCGTGGCAGCCACGCCACAGCCCGCCCTCCCCCAGTTATCACCGCGCTGATTTGCGGTTAACCACAATAGTGATAACTGAACCTTTCATCCATCATGGAATCCTCAAATTACCCGCCACGAGGAGTCACCGTGAAAAAGCCGTTTTATAAAATACTATACGTGCAGGTGCTGTTTGCGATCGCCTGCGGCGTGTTGCTGGGCTACTTCCTGCCCGCCAACGCCGTCGCTATGAAGCCGCTGGGAGACGGCTTCATCAAGCTGATCAAGATGATCATCGCCCCGGTGATCTTCTGCACCGTCGTGTCCGGGATCGCCGGCATGCAGGACGTCAAGAAAGTGGGCCGCGTGGGCGGCAAGGCGCTGCTGTACTTCGAGGTGGTGTCCACCTTCGCCCTCGTGATCGGCCTGTTCGTGGCCAACATCCTGCGCCCGGGCGCCGGCTTCAACGCCGACCCCGCCACGCTCGACACCAAGGCCATCGCGGAATTCACCACCAAGGCCAAGTCGCAGTCGACCGTCGACTTCATCATGAACATCATCCCCAACACGCTGGTCGATGCGTTCGCCAAGGGTGAGATCCTGCAAGTGCTGCTGGTGGCCATCCTGTTCGGCTTCGCGCTGTCCATCATGGGCGAAAAGGGCAAGGCCGTGACCCGCCTGATCGACGAGATCGCCACGGCCATCTTCGGCATGGTCAACATCATCATGAAAGTCGCCCCTATTGGTGCGTTTGGCGCCATGGCCTTCACCATCGGCAAATACGGCATCGCCTCGCTGCTGCCGCTGGCCAAGCTGATGGGTTCGTTCTACCTCACTTGCGGCCTGTTCGTGTTCATCGTGCTCGGCACGGTGGCCAAGCTGACCGGTTTCTCGATCGGCCGCTTCATCCTCTACATCAAGGAAGAACTGCTGATCGTGCTGGGCACCTCCTCGTCAGAAAGCGCCCTGCCCTCGCTGATGACCAAGCTGGAAAAACTGGGCTGCTCCAAGTCCGTGGTCGGCCTGGTGGTTCCCACCGGCTACTCGTTCAACCTGGACGGTACCAATATTTACATGACGATGGCGGCCCTGTTCGTGGCCCAGGCCACCAACACCGACCTGACCCTGATGCAGGAACTGACCATCCTCGGCGTGGCCATGCTGACCTCGAAAGGCGCGTCCGGCATCACCGGCGCCGGCTTCATCACCCTGGCCGCCACGCTGGCCGTGGTGCCCACCATCCCGGTGGCCGGCATGGCGCTGATCCTGGGCATCGACCGCTTCATGAGCGAATGCCGCGCCCTGACCAACTTCGTGGGCAATGGCGTGGCCGCCGTGGTGGTGTCGAACTGGGAAAAAGAACTGGACCATGACCGCCTGAAAGCGGAACTGGCCAACCCCGGTTCGGCCGCCTACCCCGCCTATGGCGAAGACGGCGTGAAAGTCGCCCAGCACTGATCCTCCGCCGCTTCAACGGCATGGCCCCGCACCGCAAGGTGTGGGGCCTTTTTATTGGGCAATTTCCCAACGCAGAAAACAACACGGCGCGCCCAGGGCGCGCCGTGTTGTTTTCCTTCCTGCCAGACCGCTTACACGGCCGACATATCCAGCTCCACGCCCGTCGCGGCCTGGATCTGCTCCTTGGTGACGCCAGGCGCCAGTTCGGTCAGCTTCAAGCCCTTGCTGGTCACTTCCATCACGCCCAGGTCGGTGATGATCAGGTCGACCACGCCCACGCCCGTCAGCGGCAGGTCGCAATGCTTGAGCAGCTTGTGCGAGGTGCTGCCGTCCTTGGCCGTGGCCACGTGTTCCATCAGCACCACGACGCGCTTGACGCCGGCCACCAGGTCCATCGCCCCGCCCATGCCCTTGACCATCTTGCCTGGAATCATCCAGTTGGCCAGGTCGCCATGTTCGGACACTTGCATCGCGCCCAGGATGGCCAGGTTGATCTTGCCGCCGCGGATCATGCCGAACGAGTCGGCCGAGCTGAAGTAGGCCGCGCCGGGCAAGGCCGTCACGGTCTGCTTGCCGGCGTTGATCAGGTCGGCGTCCACTTCCGCGTCGGTCGGGAACGGACCGATGCCCAGCAAGCCGTTTTCCGATTGCAGGAACACTTCGATATTGCTGGGCACGTAGTTGGCCACCAGCGTGGGCAGGCCGATGCCCAGGTTCACGTAAAATCCGTCCTGCAATTCCTTCGCCGCGCGCGCGGCCATTTCGTCACGAGTCCATGCCATAGTAATCTCCGTCTTGTTGTGGTGGCGCGCGCATCAGGCGCGCACGGTGCGCTGTTCGATGCGTTTTTCCGGCGTCGCGTTGACGACGATGCGGTGCACGAAAATGCTGGGCAGATGCACCTGGTCCGGGTCGATCTCACCCGTCTCCACCAGTTGCTCCACTTCCACCACGGTGATCTTGCCGGCCATGGCCACGTTGGGGTTGAAGTTGCGGGCCGTCTTGCGGAAGATCAGGTTGCCGGCCTTGTCGGCCTTCCACGCCTTGACCAGCGACACATCGGCCACCAGGCTGCGTTCCATCACATAGGTCTCGCCGTCGAATTCACGGATTTCCTTGCCTTCGGCCACGATCGTGCCCACGCCGGTCTTGGTGAAGAAGGCCGGGATGCCGGCGCCGCCGGCGCGCAGCTTCTCGGCCAGCGTGCCCTGCGGGGTGAATTCCAGTTCCAGTTCGCCGGCCAGGTACTGGCGCGCGAATTCCTTGTTCTCGCCCACGTAGGACGAGATCATCTTGCGGATCTGGCGCGTCTCGAGCAGCTGGCCCAGGCCGAAACCGTCCACGCCGGCGTTGTTGGAAATGGCCGTCAGGCCTTTCACGCCGGAATCGCGCAGCGCGCCGATCAGGGCTTCGGGAATGCCGCACAGGCCGAAGCCGCCGACGGCGATGGTTTGACCATCCTGGACGATACCGGCCAGGGCGGCGGCGGCATCGGGATAAACTTTATTCATACGTGTCCCTTTTCTTTTGATAAGCTGTGTCGCTCGCTGTAGTGTGCGAAGAGCGTATGGAGCATAGAATACGCCCTTCAAAAGCACAATACCGTAGAACTACCGGCGCGCCGTGCTCCTTTTTACCCTGTCTGGATACCATCCGAGTTGATACGCCCCACATGAACGTACCGCCCGCCATCGACTACGAAACGATCTTCCTGCACGCGCCGGTCGGCATGTGCATTTCCGAGAACCGCGTGATCCAGGCCTGCAACGAGGCGCTGGCCGCCATGTTCGGCTATACGCGCGAAGCGCTGCAAGGCTTGTCGTTCCGCGCCCTGTATCCGACCATGGATGAATTCCTGCGCACGGGCGACCGCATCATCCCCATCATGAACGCCAGGGGCCGTTATTCGGACGAGCGCATCATGCGCCGCGCCAACGATGAGCTGTTCTGGTGCCACGTGACGGGCCACGCGCTCAAGCCCAACGAACCGCTGGGGCCGGGCATCTGGACGTTCGAGGATGTGAGCGAGAAGCGGCCGGTGACGGCAGAGCTGACGGCGCGCGAGCGGGAAATCGCGGCCCTGCTGGTCGAAGGCAAGACCAGCAAGGTCATCGCGCGCCAGGTCGACCTGAGCCCGCGCACGGTGGAGATGCACCGCGCCAAGCTGATGCGCAAGTTCGGCGCGGCCACCTCGTCGGAGCTGGTGCACAAGCTGGTGGGCTTGCAGCAAGCCTAGCCCGCAAGAAAAACCGGGGTCAGGTCATGCCATCGCACAACATGCGCGAAGGCATGACCTGACCCCGGTTGTTGATTACATGGCCAGCATGCCGTCGTCGGCCGAGATGATGGCGCCGTTGATGAAGTGCGACTCGTCGCCGGCCAGCAGCAGCATCAGGCCGTCGAGGTCTTCGGGCTTGCCGGGGCGCTTGCGCGGCAGCATGTTGATCAGCTTCTGGCCCTGCTCGCTGGCGAAATAATCCTCGTTGATCTCGGTCGAGATGTAGCCGGGACAGATGGCGTTGGTGTTGATGCCGTACTTGCCCCATTCCACCGCCATGGCCTTGGTCATCTGCACCACGCCGGCCTTGCTCATGCAGTACACGCCGATCTGCGGCAGCACCCGCAAGCCGGCCACGGAGGCGATGTTGATGATGCGGTGTTGTTTTTTTGGATCACCCTTGGCGCGCGCGATCATGCGCTTGGCCGTCTGCTGGGCCACGAAAAACGCGCCGCGCAAGTTGGTGTCCATGATGAAGGCGTAGTCTTCCGGCGTCACGTCGACCAGCCGTTGCGTGGTCGATACACCCGAATTATTGACCAGGATGTCGATCGGCCCCGCTTCCGTCTCGGCGTGGGCGATGGCCGATTTGATGCTGGCGTAATCGGTCACGTCCAGGCTCACGACGTGGGCCGCGCCGCCGTCGGCCTCGATCTCGGCCCGCAATTCCTTGAGCCGCTCGGTACGGCGCGAGGCTAGCACGACCTGGGCGCCGGCCTGGGCCAGCACCTTGGCGAAACGCGCGCCCAGGCCACTGGAGGCGCCGGTGATCAGCGCGATTTTTCCCTCAAAATTGACTTCAATACCCACGAGCTGCTCCCTGTGTTTGGTGGTGTCGGACTGCGTCCACAGTCCAGGCGTAATCATTACACAAATTGCCAGTATTAGATTGCAGCATCTAATAATGTGCCTCAAAATGTCGCCGGCGTTGCATTCGGCAGCAAAAAGAAGCACACTCGTGCTAAAATTTTCTCTCTCCTCCTCATAAGAACAGACCATGACCCAGCCCCAAACCCTAGTTGAACAGTACGGCCCACGCGATGCGATGGAGTATGACGTCGTGATCGTCGGCGGCGGCCCTGCCGGCTTGTCGGCCGCCATCAAGATCAAGCAGATGGCTGCGGAAAAAGGCCAGGAAGTGTCCGTCGTCGTGCTGGAAAAAGGCGGCGAACTGGGCGCGCACATCCTGTCGGGCGCCGTGATGGACCCGAAAGCGCTGACCGAGCTGATCCCCAACTGGAAGGAACTGGGCGCCCCCCTCAACACCGAGGTGACGGAAGACCGCGTGCTGTTCCTGACCGAAAAGAAAGCCTACAAGACGCCCAACTTCGCGCTGCCGGCCTGCTTCGAGAACCATGGCAACTACGTGATCTCGCTCGGCAACGTGGTGCGCTGGCTGGGTCAGCAGGCCGAGTCGCTGGGCGTGGAAATCTTCCCCGGCTTCGCCGCCGCCGAAGTGCTGTACAACGATGATGGCTCCGTCAAGGGCGTGGCCACCGGCAACATGGGCGTCAAGCGCGACGGCGAAGCCGGCCCTGACTTCCAGCTGGGCATGGAACTGCACGGCAAGTACACGCTGTTCGCCGAAGGTGCGCGCGGCCACCTGGGCAAGCAGCTGATGGCCAAGTTCGACCTGAACAAGGGCAAGGACCCGCAATCGTACGGCATCGGCATCAAGGAACTGTGGGAAATCGACCCGGCCAAGCACCAGCCCGGCCTGGTGATCCACACCACCGGCTGGCCGCTCGACAGCAAAACCTACGGCGGCTCCTTCCTGTACCACCTGGAAAACAACCAGGTCATGGTCGGCTACGTGGTCGGCCTGAACTACGCCAACCCCTACCTGTCGCCGTACGAGGAATTCCAGCGCTACAAGACCCACCCGGCCATCCGCGGCTTCTTCGAAGGCGGCAAGCGCATTTCCTACGGCGCCCGCGCGATCACGGCCGGCGGCCTGCAATCGCTGCCCAAGCTGGTGTTCCCGGGCGGCGCACTGATCGGTTGCGACGCCGGCTTCCTGAACATGAGCCGCATCAAGGGTTCGCACGCGGCCATCAAGTCCGGCATGCTGGCGGCCGAATCCGTGTTCGCGGCGCTGGGCGAGAACCGCCAGCACGACGAGCTGGTCAGCTACCCGGTCGCCTTCGAGCAGTCGTGGCTGCATGAAGAGCTGCACGTGGCCCGCAACGTCAAGCCTTACCTGAACATGGGCCTGTACGTGGGCGCCCTGATGACCGGCATCGACCAGATCGTGTTCCGTGGCAAGGCGCCGTGGACGCTGCACCACAGCCACGCCGACCACGAATGCCTGAAGCCGGCCACCGACTTCGCGCCGATCAACTATCCCAAGCCGGACGGCAAGCTGACCTTCGACCGCCTGTCGTCGGTGTTCATTTCCAACACCAACCATGCGGAAGATCAACCGATCCACCTGACGCTGAAGAACGCCAGCGTGCCGGTGGACGTCAACCTGCGCAAATATGCCGGTCCGGAATCGCGCTACTGCCCGGCCGGCGTGTATGAATTCGTCAAGACCGACGAAGGCCAGGACCGCCTGCAGATCAACGCCCAGAACTGCGTGCACTGCAAGACCTGCGACATCAAGGACCCGACCCAGAACATCGTCTGGATCACGCCGGAAGGCGGCGGCGGCCCCAACTATCCGAACATGTAAGCGGCATAGTTACCAAAAAGACAGCGCGGCGTGCTTGCACCCCGCGCTGTTTTTTTCCGCCGCGAGCGGCCGAAAGCGCCCATAATCGCGGGGTGGAGAGGCGCTGGCGGTGCGCTGCGGCGCCGGTTACAAATATTTTTCAAAAAATTTCCACATGGAATTTAATGTCCCATCCGAAACGGTCGTCTTGTACTTAGGAGAGCACAAAGAGTCCGATGCTCCGAACTGAATCCACCTACCAGGAGTAATTTCATGCTGAGCCTTCACACCAACGCCGCGGCCCTTTCCGCCCAGAACTCGATCACCCGCACCCAGGGTAGCCTGTCGACGTCGCAGACCCGCCTGAGCACCGGCTATCGCATCAACTCGGCAATGGACGACGCCGCTGGCCTGCAGATCGCCACCCGTCTGAAAGCCCAGACCAGCGGTATGGCAGTGGCCATGCGCAACACCCAGAACTCGATCTCGATGCTGCAAACGGGCGAAGGCGCACTGGACGAGACCACCAACATCCTGATGCGCATGAAAGACCTGGCCACCCAGGCAGCCGACGGTTCGTCGACCACCAACGACCAGACCGCGATGCAAGCTGAATTCGACTCGCTGACGAGCGAACTGAGCAACATCATGACCAACACCAAGTTCGGCGGCACCGCCCTGCTGACCAACGGCACCGGCAAACTGGCCACCGCTGTCGACTTCCAGATCGGCGCCGGCTCGTCCGAGAAAATGAGCGGTGACGTGACCACCGAACTGACCCAGGTGCACACCGACCTGGCCGCCGCCACCACCGAATACGACGGCGCCACCGGCGTCGCCTCGACCGGCGGCACGGAAATCAAGACCGGCGCGGCTGCCAACGCCACCATCGACAAACTGGCCACCGCCATCGACTCCGTCGGCGCGCTGCGTTCGAAGCTGGGTGCGATCTCGAACCGCCTGGACCACGTCTACAACAACTTGTCGAACATCTCGACCAACACCAAGGCTGCAACCGGCCGTATCATGGACACCGACTTCGCGACCGAATCGTCGAACATGACCTCGAGCCAGATGCTGCTGCAAGCCGGTACCGCGATGCTGAAGCAGTCGAACAGCACCTCGTCGCTGGTGATGTCCCTGCTGCAGTAATCGTAGCGCCGCCCTGCCCGCCTCGCGGGCAGGCGCAACAGGAGCCAACCGGCGATCCGGTTGGCTTTTTTTTGGTCCGCTAGACCCGAGTTAGCACGATGGCATTTGACCGTATCGGCCCCACCACCGCACCGCTGAGCGTGCCCGACCGCCCCACCCCGCTGCCGCAGTCGCAGACGGGCGCGACCAGCGGCGGCGACGGCGGCGGCGACTATCCGCTGGCGCCCGTCACGCCGGCCGCGGTCGAATTGCTGACCGACACGGCGGAAAGCCTGCCGCTGCCGCGCGCCGGGCTCGA
The DNA here is from genome assembly GCF_014042345.1 of Rugamonas brunnea. GTDB lineage: Bacteria > Pseudomonadota > Gammaproteobacteria > Burkholderiales > Burkholderiaceae_D > Rugamonas > Rugamonas brunnea. Next base: position 9,590 of record NZ_JACEZT010000006.1, on the reverse strand, counting down.
CACCCTGGCCGCCCAGCTGGCGGCCGACACCCCGAACGCGGCCGATCCGGCCGCCATGCATCCCAACCAGGTGTTCCTGTCGCGCCAGCTGGTGTGGGCGCCGCCCGACACCGCCAGCCTGGCCAGTTCCTGGCTGGTCATGGTGCACACCTACGGCCAGCAGCGGGCCGCCCTGCAGGAGCAAGCCCAGGGACAGCATGTGCCCTCCAGCCTGTTCATGGCCGACCACACCCCGGCCGTGCTGCGCGAAGGCCGCGGCGCCGCGCCGCTGGTGACGGAACTGGAGCCATGGCGCTTCGCCGTCTATGCCTGGGGCGCGGAACAACTGGTGTTACGGGTGGTCAACCGCGATCAGGAACAGGACGACGACCATCCGCGCCGGCGCGCACCGCGCATCGCGCTGCGGCTGGAACTGATGTTGCCCGGCATCGGCCGGGTCGTGATCCAGATGGAACCGCTCAGTGGCGGCGTGGTGCTGGAAGTGGGGGCGCAGCAGAGTTCGGCCCTGCAGCACATGCGCGAAATGCTGCCGCAACTGGCCGCCACGGTCAGCCGGTCCGGCCTGACCATCATCCGCTGCCGCGTGATGCGGGAAATTCCACTGGCGGCCCAGCACTACCCCGAGCGCTCGCAGCTGGCCGCGCTCACCCCGGCCCTGTTCAAGGCCATGGCCGAAGTGGCCGTACTGCTATCCCACCCGCTGCCGCCGGACGAACTGTAAACCGGTCAACCGGGGTCAGGTCATACCATCAGGCAAGTTGCGTGCAACTTGCCTGATGGTATGACCTGACCCCGGTTGGGCGCCCTGCGGCGCCTAGCCCACCGTGCCGATGATGCTCACTTCACGGTTCTCGGGAATCTCGTTGTAGGACAACACGTGCAGGCCGGGCGCGAACAGGCGCGCGTAACGGGCCAGCAACGGCCGGATCTGCGGCAACACCAGCAGCAGTGGCGGCGTGGCCTGCTGTTTCATCTGCTCGCGCGCCACCGGCATGTTCACCTGCAGCTGGGCCAGCAGGTGCGGGTCGATCGGATAGTTGTCCAGCACCACCTTGCCGCCCTGGCGGGCCTGGTTCAGCGAGCCCAGCAGCATGTTCTCCAGCTCGCCGCCGAGGTTGAAGGCCTGCATCTCCGTCTTCTGCCCGAACAGGCCCGTGACGATCTGGCGCCGCAGCGCGCAGCGCACTTCGGCCGCCAGCAGGATGGGGTCCTTGGTGGTTTCGGAACTGTCGACCAGGGTGGTGGCGATCGGCACGATATCCTTGAGCGACACGTTCTCGGCCAGCAGCACGCGGAACACGCGCAGCAGCTGGGTATGGGTGAGCGCCTTGTCGAGCGCGCCCGCCAGCTTGGGCGACAGCGCCGTCAGCCGGTCCATCATGGCCGGCACGTCCTCGTGGCGGAACAGTTCCGGCAGGTATTCGCGGATCAGCTTGGACAGGTGGGTGGCGATCGCGCTGGGCGCCTCCACCACCTGGTAGCCCAGCCCCAGCGCGTTGGCCTTCTCGCCCTGCTCGATCCACGTGACGGGCATGCCGTAGGCCGGCTCCACGCCAGGGATGCCGTCGATCTGGCCGTACACATTGGGCGACGGGATCGCCATCAAGCGGTCCGGGAACACTTCGGCCTGGGCCACCACGCTGCCCGACAGCACCACCGCGTACTGCGACGGCTTCAGGCCCAGGTCGTCGCGCACGGTGATGGGCGGCAGCAGCAGGCCCATCGCTTCGGACAGGCTCTGGCGCACACCCTTGACGCGCTTGGCCAGCGGCTCGCCGTGGGCCTTGTCGATCAGGCTGACCAGCTTGTAGCCCAGCGTCACCTGCAGCGGCTGCACGGCAGGCAGGCTGTGCCAGTCGAGCTCGGCCACCTTCTCTTCGCGCAGCGCGGCCTCGATGGCGGCCAGCGCGTCCGTCTCCGGTTGCTTGACGCGCTGGCCGAGCCGGTAACCGACGTAGGCCAGCACGGCCGAGAACGTGAGGAACATGGCCCATGGCATGCCGGGCACCAGGGCCAGCACGAACATCATGCCGGCCGCCGACAGGATCACCGGCGGCGAGGCCAGCAGCTGGCTGCCGACCTGCTGTTCGAAGTCGCCGGCGTCGCTGATGCGGGTCACCAGGATGGCGGCGGCGGCCGACAGCAGCAGCGCCGGGATCTGGGCCACCAGGCCGTCACCGATCGTCAGCAGCGCGTACTGGCGGAAGGCGTCGCCGAAGCTGAGATCGTGCATCAGGGCGCCGATGGCCACCCCGCCCACCATGTTGATGATCAGGATCAGGATGCTGGCCACGGCGTCGCCGCGCACGAACTTGGAGGCGCCGTCCATGGCGCCGTAGAAGTCGGCCTCGGCCGCCACTTCGAGTCGGCGGGCCTGGGCTTTTTCCTGGTTGATCAGGCCGGCGTTGAGGTCGGCGTCGATCGCCATCTGCTTGCCGGGCAGCGCGTCCAGCGTGAAGCGGGCCGACACTTCCGAGATCCGCTCCGCGCCCTTGGTGACGACCACGAAGTTGATGATCATCAGGATCACGAACACCACCATGCCGACCACGAAGTTGCCGCCGATGACGACCTTGCCGAACGCCTCGATCACCAGGCCGGCCGCCGACGTGCCTTCATGGCCATGCAGCAGCACCACCCGCGTGGACGCCACGTTCAATGTCAGCCGCAGCATGGTGGTGGCCAGGATCACCGTCGGGAACACCGAGAAGTCCAGCGGCCGCCTTGCCGTCACGCTGACCAGGATCACGATCAGGGCCAGCACGATGTTGAAGGTGAACATGATGTCGAGCACCGTCGGCGGCAGCGGCAGCATGATCATGGCCAGCACCACCATCAGGAAGGCCGGGGTGGCGAACTTGTGGCGCCGCGCTTCGGCGACCAGGCGGTTCAGGAAATTCATGACGGGACAACCTCACTCATGGAAGGTGGCACGACCACCTCGTTGGGGAATGCTGGCTGGACGGCGCGCCGCCCAGTACGGAATGCCTGCAGTTGCAGCACGTAGTTCAACACCTGCGATACGGCCTGGTACAACTGCACCGGGATCTGCTGGTTGACCTGGCTGGTGTTGTAGATCGCGCGCGCCAGCGGCGGCAGCGGCAACACCTCGATCTTGAATTCGACGGCCAGCTGGCGGATGTAGAGCGCCATCTCGTCCACGCCCTTGGCCACCACGTAGGGCGCCTCGGCCTTGCTGGTGTCGTACTTCAGGGCCACGGCGTAGTGCTCGGGGTTGACGATCACCACGTCGGCCGTGGGCACCGTCTTGCGGGCGCTGCGCCGGGCCAGCTGGCGCTGCAACTGGCGGATGCGGTTCTTGACCTCGGGCCGGCCTTCGTTGCTCTTGTGCTCCTCCTTCATGTCCTGCTTGCTCATGCGCTGGTTGCGGGCGAAGAAATACGCCTGGGCCGGCACGTCGATCACGGCGAAGATGATAAACACGGACACCAGCGACATCAAGCCGTCCAGCATCAGGCTGGAGCCGGCCAGCATGGCCTGGCCCATGGCCATGTGTTCGAGCTGGGTGTAATCCTTGACCGTGGAGCGGGCCACGTGCACCAGCACCCAGATCAGCACGCTGGCCTTGCCGATCGACACCAGCAATTCAAAACCATGCTTGGCCGAGAACAGCCGGCCCAGGTTGGCGGCCGGGCTCAGGCGTTCAAGCTTCGGTTCCCAGTGGCTCATGCTGATCACCCAGCCGCCCGGCACCATGGCGCCCAGCACGATGAACAGCGGCACCACGAACAGCGGCAGCACCATCTGTACCAGCAGCCACATGGCTTCGCCGAACACCACCGACAAGGCATTGTCGATGGCGCCGGCGCTGCCCAGCGGCGCGAAGCCGAGCTGGAAGATCGCTTCGAACTGGCGAAAATACGACGGCAGCAGGTAGACGAACAGCTTCAGGCTGACCAGGATGCCGATCGCCGTCGACAGGTCGCGCGAGCGCACCACCTGCCCTTCCTGGCGCGACTTCTTCAGCTTCTGCTGTGACGCCTTTTCTGTTTTATCGCCGGTGCTCGATTCAGCCATGGCCCGCCGCCTGCATCTGTTGCCGTATCAATTCCAGTACCTGGCCCGTCATGCGCACATAGTGCTCGGGGATGAAGCGCACCACCTGGCCCAGCATCAGCAAGCCGAACAGGGTGATCACGGAGAAGCCCAGCGCGAACAGGTTGAGCGTGGGCGCCACCCGGTTCAGGAAACCGAAGCCCAGCTGCACCACCAGCGTCGAGAACACCACGGGCATGGCCAGCAGCATGGCGGCCGAGAAGATCCAGGCCGCGTTGTAGGCCACGCTTTGCAGCAGCAGCGGGCCGTAGCCATGGCCCAGCGGCCAGGCCTTGAAGCTTTGCCCGATCACGCCGGCCACCACCAGGTGGCCATCGATGGAAAAGAACACGATGATGGCCAGCACCGACAGCAGGGCCGACACCACGTCCGACGACTGGCCGTTCATGGGGTCGTTCATGACGGCCATGGAAAAGCCGACCTGCGACGACACCAGGAAACCGAGCACGCCGATCACCGACATGGCGAAGTGGAACGCCAGCCCCAGCACGCCGCCGATGATGGCTTGCTCGAACGTGGCCAGCACGCCCTGCAGCGACAGCGGGTCGATCACGGCCGCCCCTTGCGTGAGCGGCAGCATCAGGATCGCCAGCACCAGCGCGGCCAGGATGCGCACCGTGACGGGCGTGACGGCCTCGCCCAGCACCGGCACGGCCGTCAGCATGGCCAGCACGCGGCAGAATGGCCACCACAGCGCGTTGAGCATGGGCAGCAGCTGGTCCAGGAGGTGTTCCATCGGGCTTGCGGGGCGGCTAGCCGACCAGGGTGGCGGCGCGCTGGAAGATGGAGACGCAGAAATCCATCAGGTAGCCCGACATCCAGCGTCCCATGAGGATGATGGCCAGCAGCGTCACCAGGAGGCGCGGCAGGAAACTGAGGGTTTGCTCGTTGATCTGGGTGGCCGCCTGCACCAGCGCCACCAGCAAGCCCGTCACCAGGCCAGGCACCACCAGCAGCACCACCAGCAGCATCACGATGTGCAGCGCTTCCACGACCAGATCGACGGCGACTTCAGGAGTAAGCATGGGGTCCGCCTGTCAGTAAGCCTGGATGCTCGTCACGAGCGTGTTGACGGTCAGGGTCCAGCCATCGACCAGCACGAACAGCAGCAGCTTGAACGGCAGGGAAATGACCAGCGGCGACAGCATCATCATGCCCATCGCCATCAGCACCGACGACACCACCAGGTCGATCACGAGGAAGGGGATGAACAGCATGCAGCCGATCTGGAACGCCGTCTTCAGTTCCGACAGCACGAAGGCGGCCAGCTTGACGGTGAAGGCGTGCTCGGCCGGCGTGGCCACCTTGTCCTCGCCGGCCAGGTGGGCGATCTGGGCCAGCGCGGCCTTGCTGGTCTGGGCCAGCATGAAGCGCGACACGGGCTTTTCGGCGATCTTGAGCGCCTCCTCCAGGCCGATCTTGTCCTTGTCGTAGGGCACGAACGCTTCGGTCCACACCTGGTCGCCGATCGGGCGCATCACCAGCAGCGTGAGGATCAGGGCCACACCCGTGATGATGCGGTTGGGCAGGCCCTGCTGCAAACCGAGCGCCTGGCGCAGCAGCGACAGCACGATGACGAAGCGGGTGAAGCTGGTCATCATCATCACCATCACGGGCAGCAAGCCCAGCAAGGTCATGATGATCAGGATCTGGGTCTTGACCGTCAGTTCGGTCTTGGCCCCCGGCACCACATTGGCCAGCAGGTCAACGGCCTGGGCCGGCCCCCAGCAGCACAGCAGGAACAGCGACAAAGCGGCGGCCGCCAGCGGCCGGCGATGCCGGCGCGCCCGTTCCTGCCCCATCCGGCACCACGTCATGGCGCCATCATGTCGAGATTGAGTCCATCCAGGTCGATCACTTTGAGCCCGTAATTCTCGCCTGCCACCACCACTTCCGCGCGGCCGATGGCCGTGCCGTTGACCTTGATGACCAGCGGCTCGCCGGCCAGCACGTCCAGTTCCACCACGCTGTCGGGGCCGATGGCCATCAGCTCCTGCAGCGAGATGCGGGCCGAGCCGACTTCCAGCGTCAGCGTCACGGGGATCTTGCGCATCATCTGCGGCAAGTCGCGGCGCGGCTTGGGCTCGGGCACATCGTGCAGCTCGCCGCCGACCTGGTCGATGATCATCTCATCGGACAAATCCTCCAGCAGGGCATCGCTCGGGGTGTTGGCGTTCATATTCATCATGTTCATTCGACATCTTCAAAAGAGGTTAAGCAGAGTTTGCCCTTGTGCTCCGTTACGGCCGCCGTGAACAGGCGTGAATCGTCGAGCAGGACATCGGCTCGGTGCAGGCTGATCGGGATGATGTCGCCCACCTGCAGGTCGAACAGGCTGCCCAGCGCCACTTCCTTGCTCACCAGCCGGCCTTGCAGCCCCACTTGCAAACGCTGGGCCAGCGGCCCGGCGCTCTTGTTCTTCTTGGCCTGGTCCCGTTCGGGCAGCAGGCCGCGCAGCACGCTGGCCATCAGGCTCTTGTCGAGCGCGAACCAGAAACGGCCGCGGCTGGCCCCCTCGCCGTCGCCTTCGCTGACGGTGACGGTGATGATCCAGGTGCCCTTGGGCGGGTGGTTGCCCGTGGCCGGCTTGAATTCGTCGGCCGGCGCCAGCGCCGCCTTGTCCGACACCGGCAGGTTCAGCTCGATGCGCCCGGCCAGGGTGCCGGCCAGTTGTTGTCCCAGCACCACAGCGAGGCGCTCCTCGGTGGCCGTGACCCGCACCGCGCTCTCGTCGATGGGCGCGGCGGCCTCGCTCTTGTTGCGGCCATAGCGGAAGTTGAGCACGCTCAGCAGTACCTTGCGCTCGAGCGAGAAGGCGATGCTGCCGGCCGGCGCGGCGAAACTGAGCCAGCGGGTGCGCGGCTCATGTCCTTCGAGCCGGCTGAAGGCCACGTCCTCCACCTGGAACGCACCCCAGTAGCGGCGGTTCATGTTGAGCCGCATGGCCTGGGCCAGGTCGTCGCGCAACTGGGCCGCGAAGATGTGCAGCAAATGCACGGGCCGGCCCAGCAGGCAGGGGTCGAGCACTTGATACGGCGCAGTCTGTTTCATGGTCATCTTCTAGTGGTCTTGTCGGAGCACACCCATGCCGGCCTGCGGGCCGGCGCGCCCAGCCCGCTTTCCCCGGGGAAAACGGCTGTCAGGTATATCGTACTTTAAGTAGGACGATCTCGGTAGCATAGGATACATGATATTTCATAGTCTTTCCATAGATCAATATTTTAATCCGTCTGGGGGCTTTACAGGAAAGTTGCCGACGGGTAAGCTGGCGCAGCCTGTGCAAGGTAGCCGCAATTTCTCATCCATTACCGCGCATATTGGCGCTTGATGGATGATTTATAACGATATTTGCCTTGCAAGAATAGTTTCTACCCAAGAGAAACGGAATGACGGGCCGCCTGGCGCGGCGCCGCCGTTCCCTACGCAAAATCAAGGCGACGATCATGGCGGCCGGCAGCCGGTGCGGCCACCATGTCAGACTTTAACCGACGCACGCTTTCCAGCCGTCCGACGCGCGCGCGACACGGACGCCGGACGCGCAGCACGCCGGAGCTGAGCCCGTCCAACGGCCGCTCACTTGGTGCTTGCTGCCGGCAGGCATTCTGGCTATGGTAACGATGCGTGACTAACGTTGCACGAATGGAGGTGGCAAGATGAGTAACACGATCTCGACCCTGATCCAGGCCGACCTGGCGTCACTCACCAACGCGGCCGACCAACTGGCCCAGGCCACGATCGCCCCGGCCGCCCAGTTCGCCGGCGGCCACGCCCAGCCCACTTTCTCATTCGCCCAGACCATGCATGACGCGGTCGGCAAGGTCAACGACGACGACCGCCTGGCGGCCCAGCGCATGTCCGACGTGGACGCCGGCAAGAGCGACGACCTGGTCGGCGCCATGCTGGCCAGCCAGGAAGCGAGCCTGTCGTTCTCCATGTTGATGCAAGTGCGCAACAAGGTGATGGGCGCCGTCGACGAACTGATCAAACTCCCCCTGTAAGCCTGCGGAAGCCACAACGTGATCGACACTCTCAAGTCCGCCTTCGGGCGCTGGCGCGCCAACCCGGCGCCTGCCCTCCCCCCCACCCTGCTCAAGAACCTGTATCCGATGCTGCTGCTGGCCATCGGCATCACGGCCATGGTGCTGATGTACCTGTGGAGCGACCAGTCGTCCTACAAGCCCGTGTTCGGCGCCCACGAAAAGGTGGCCGCGTCCGACATGATGAGCGTGCTCGACACCGACCACATCCCCTACCGTTTGCATCCGGACAGCGGCCAGGTGCTGGTGCCCGGCAGCATGCTGGGCAAGGTGCGCATGCTGCTGGCGGCCAAGGGCGTGACGGCCCAGCTGCCGGCCGGGCTGGAACTGATGGACAAAAACGACCCGCTGGGCGTGTCGCAGTTCGTGCAGGACGTGCGCTTCCGGCGCGGCCTGGAAGGCGAACTGGCGCAGTCCATCATGACGCTGGACGCCATCGCCCACGCCCGCGTCCACCTGTCGATCGCCAAGTCGACCTCGTTCGTGTCGTCGGACGGCGAGAAATCGTCGGCCTCGGTGGTGGTGGCCGTCAAGCCCGGCCACACCATGTCGCCCGAAGCCATCGCCGCCGTCGTCAACATGGTGGCCGGCAGCGTGGCCAGCCTGAGCCCGCAGCGCGTGAGCCTGGTGGACCAGAACGGCAACCTGCTGTCCTCGCACGTGGACCTGAGCGAAGGCTACGACGCCACCAATTCTGGCGGCGAGAACGGCAAACGCTACCAGGACGACGTCAAGACCAACGTCAAGAACCTGCTGGGCCCCATCATTGGCGAGGATAATTTCCGCCTGTCCGTGTCGGCCGCCGTCGACAACGACAAGGTCGAGGAAACGGTGGAGAAATACGGCGCCGATCCCAAGGTCACCAGCGAAGCGATGCGCGAGGAGCAGGACCGCAACCGCCTCGTGATGGGCGTGCCGGGCACGCTGTCGAACCGGCCGCCGGTGGCCGCCGCCGACCCGGCCGCCGCCGCCAAGCCCGGCGACACCACCCCGCCCAACGATGGCACGGCCCACAAGAACGCCACCACGCGCCAGTACGCGTATGACCGCAGCATCATCCAGACCAAGCGCAGCCGTGGCCGCCTGCAAAAGCTGAGCGTGGCCGTGGTGCTGGCCCAGGCCGCCGCGCCCTTCCCCAAGACCGGCTGGAGCCCCGCCGAGATCGCCAACATCGACAAGATCCTGCGCAATGGCCTGGGCATCGACGCCGAACGCGGCGACCAGCTGGTGGTGTCGGCCATGAACTTCCCGCCCAAGGCGCCGCTGACGCCGTGGTGGCAGGAACGCGACAACGTGGTCGACTTCAGCTCGTGGATCCTGTACGCCGTCGGCGCCCTGCTCGGCTACCTGCTGCTGCTGCGCCCGCTGATGCGCTTGCTGACGGTGCGCCTGACGCCTAATCCGGCCACGGCCGTGCGCATCGCCGCCGAGCGCCGCATGGCCGAGGCCGCCGCTGCCCAGGCCGCCGCCCAGGCG
>NZ_JACEZT010000068.1 GCF_014042345.1 Rugamonas brunnea | reverse complement strand
CGCCTGGGGAGTACGGTCGCAAGATTAAAACTCAAAGGAATTGACGGGGACCCGCACAAGCGGTGGATGATGTGGATTAATTCGATGCAACGCGAAAAACCTTACCTACCCTTGACATGGCAGGAATCCCTGAGAGATTGGGGAGTGCTCGAAAGAGAACCTGCACACAGGTGCTGCATGGCTGTCGTCAGCTCGTGTCGTGAGATGTTGGGTTAAGTCCCGCAACGAGCGCAACCCTTGTCATTAGTTGCTACG
>NZ_JACEZT010000067.1 GCF_014042345.1 Rugamonas brunnea | reverse complement strand
CGCCTGCGCACGCTTTACGCCCAGTAATTCCGATTAACGCTTGCACCCTACGTATTACCGCGGCTGCTGGCACGTAGTTAGCCGGTGCTTATTCTTCAGGTACCGTCATTAGCAAAGGATATTAGCCTTCACCGTTTCTTCCCTGACAAAAGAGCTTTACAACCCGAAGGCCTTCTTCACTCACGCGGCATTGCTGGATCAGGCTTGCGCCCATTGTCCAAAATTCCCCACTGCTGCCTCCCGTAGGAGTCTGGAC
>NZ_JACEZT010000066.1 GCF_014042345.1 Rugamonas brunnea | reverse complement strand
TAGGATTCGTGACTGGGGTGAAGTCGTAACAAGGTAGCCGTATCGGAAGGTGCGGCTGGATCACCTCCTTTCTAGAGTCGCACTGGTCTTCGGATCATCCTCAAGCGTTCACACTTATCGACTGTAAATCAAGAAGAACAGCATTTGGGGCTGTAGCTCAGCTGGTTAGAGCACCGTGTTGATAACGCGGGGGTCGTTGGTTCGAGTCCAACCAGCCCTACCAGTTTCGCCTGAATACAAACGGGGGATTAGCTCAG
>NZ_JACEZT010000065.1 GCF_014042345.1 Rugamonas brunnea | reverse complement strand
CCCCATCTTCAGACAGGATTTCTCGTGTCCCGCCCTACTTGTCGTACGCTTAGTACCACCGCTCTGATTTCGTGTACGGGGCTATCACCCGCTATGGCTCCTGTTTCCAAAGGATTCCACTATCAGTCCGATTATCACGTACAGGCTGTTCCCATTTCGCTCGCCACTACTTTGGGAATCTCGGTTGATTTATTTTCCTGCAGCTACTTAGATGTTTCAGTTCGCCGCGTTCGCTTTGCATGCCTATGTATTCAGCATG
>NZ_JACEZT010000064.1 GCF_014042345.1 Rugamonas brunnea | reverse complement strand
TTGGGCTTACGGCGTGGGGGCTTTTCACCCCCATTATCGCTACTCATGTCAGCATTCGCACTTCTGATACCTCCAGCAGCCTTTACAAGCCACCTTCACAGGCTTACAGAACGCTCTCCTACCATATCCTTACGGATATCCGCAGCTTCGGTGACTGGCTTAGCCCCGTTACATCTTCCGCGCAGGACGACTCGATCAGTGAGCTATTACGCTTTCTTTAAATGATGGCTGCTTCTAAGCCAACATCCTGACTGTTTTAGCC
>NZ_JACEZT010000063.1 GCF_014042345.1 Rugamonas brunnea | reverse complement strand
TTGGGCTTACGGCGTGGGGGCTTTTCACCCCCATTATCGCTACTCATGTCAGCATTCGCACTTCTGATACCTCCAGCAGCCTTTACAAGCCACCTTCACAGGCTTACAGAACGCTCTCCTACCATATGCTTACGCATATCCGCAGCTTCGGTGACTGGCTTAGCCCCGTTACATCTTCCGCGCAGGACGACTCGATCAGTGAGCTATTACGCTTTCTTTAAATGATGGCTGCTTCTAAGCCAACATCCTGACTGTTTTAGCC
>NZ_JACEZT010000062.1 GCF_014042345.1 Rugamonas brunnea | reverse complement strand
ATGTGCACTTATTCACTTGTCCCTATAACTTTAGCCCCTTGCGACTAAACAAAGGAGCGGTCATAGAAATAAGAAGTACTACGTTGTTGCGTTTGTTGATACATACAATCATTACCCATCGTTCTACTTTTTACAGTAAAACGATCAATAAATAATCTTTACTTTTACTTCTTCCAGATTGTTAAAGAACATACAGCACTTGATCTCTAAAAGATCAAACCTAAACCGCTTATGGCTTACGTTTGCGCTTTTACTCGAACCTTTGGTGG
>NZ_JACEZT010000061.1 GCF_014042345.1 Rugamonas brunnea | reverse complement strand
CACTTCTTTCGAAGCGCCTATTTCATTACTTCTTGTGAACATTTGATATTTTAAGTATCGCGGAGACGAGCTCCGCGTGCACTTCCATCAAACGTCCACACTTATCGACTGTGAATTGTTAAAGAACTTAATTCAGTACTGCTTGCTGCGAAGCGTTTTGTTCGTCAGCAGAGAAGCGAGATTATGCAGTGTTTCGTATAAGTCGTCAACCCCTCGTTTTTCCCGCTTAACTTGCACTTCAGATGCATCGTTTCGCGAGGGACCGAACTA
>NZ_JACEZT010000060.1 GCF_014042345.1 Rugamonas brunnea | reverse complement strand
ATACATACAATCATTACCCATCACAGCAATCTTTCGATTGATGTGATCAATAAATAATCTTTACTTTTACTTCTTCCAGATTGTTAAAGAACATACAGCACTTGATCTCTAAAAGATCAAACCTAAATCTCAGGATTTACGTTTGAGCTTTTGGTGGAGGATGACGGGATCGAACCGACGACCCCCTGCTTGCAAAGCAGGTGCTCTCCCAGCTGAGCTAATCCCCCTATGGGTGAAACTGGTAGGGCTGGTTGGACTCGAACCAACGACCCCC
>NZ_JACEZT010000059.1 GCF_014042345.1 Rugamonas brunnea | reverse complement strand
CTGCGTTCGCTGCAGGGCGAATTCTCGCGCCGGGTGGAGAGCCTGGTCAAACAGCTGATCCGCCTGCGCATCTATGTCGAGGCGGCCATCGACTTTCCCGGGGAAGAGATCGACTTCCTCGCCGATGGCCGGGTCCAGGGCCTGCTGGAGGGCGTCCAGGCCGAACTGCACCAGGTCCAGCGCGAAGCCAACCGCGGCGCCCTGCTGCGCGACGGCATGACCGTGGTGATCGCCGGCCGCCCCAATGCCGGCAAGTCCAGCCTGCTCAACGCCCTGGCCGGGCGTGA
>NZ_JACEZT010000005.1 GCF_014042345.1 Rugamonas brunnea | reverse complement strand
GACCGACAGGCGCGACTCTCATCGTGGCGCGGAGTACATCTCCAATTAGACGCCGGATAGATTTAAGCGAGCCTTCTTACAGCATACAAAAAATCAGCTTGCAAAAAAGAGGGTGACCATAGATTTTCTTTGCGTGACGATAGCAATATTGCTAAAAATGAAGTAATGTCTGGTCAGCATAGTACGCCGATGTTGTTTGAGCAGCAGGAAACATTATTGCTTGTTGTTAATGATGACGGCTTGGGACTACAATCGAAAAAGTGTGCCTGAAAAATGCACACCGCGAAGTTTTGCCTGGAGTGAAATGCCCTATAGGCTGCGCCTTTAGTATTGTGTCAGTTGTGCCCTTTTGCGGAACTCGTTCTTATGTCTTTCCTGTCTACTGCGTCGCCCAAGTTACCGCCATGGAAAATCCTGTTGGTGGACGACGAGCCCGATATTCATGACATCACCAAGCTGACCCTGTCCCGCTTCCGCCTCGAAGGCCGCGGCCTGACCTTCGTGCATGCCTACAGCGGCGCCGAGGCCAAGCAGGTGCTGGCGCGCGAGAGCGATATCGCGCTGGTGTTCCTGGACGTGGTGATGGAACGCGAGGATTCGGGCCTGGAAGTGGCGCGCTGGATGCGCGAGGACCTCGACAACCAGTTCACCCGCATCGTACTGCGCACCGGCCAGCCCGGCCAGGCGCCCGAGGAACGGGTGATCGTCAACTACGACATCAACGACTACAAGGAAAAGACCGAGCTCGACCGCACCAAGCTGTTCACCACCACCTTCGCCGCCCTGCGTGCCTACCGCGACATCATGAAGGTCGAGGAGGCGCGGCGCGCCTCGCAAAGCTACCGCGAGGGGCTGGAACGGGTGATCGCGGCCTCGGCCCACATCTTCCAGCAGCGCAATTTGAAGGATTTCGCCAACGGCTTGCTGCAGCAAGTGGTGGCCCTGCTGCGGCTGGAGAACAGCATGCTGCTGCGCCTGCGCGGCGCCACCGCGATCGGCGGCGAACATGAATATGAAATCCTGGCCCAGATCGGCGACGACGACGGCGCCATCCTGAGCCCGGAACTGCTGGCCCAGCTCGACGACGCCGAGAGCAACAAGATCTCGCGCATCCAGGGCGACATCTACGTCGGCTACTTCCCCAACGCCAGCGGCAAGGCCTCGCTGCTGGTGCTCAAGGGCGTGGAGGAAATCTCCGAGATCGACGCCAAGCTGCTCGAAGTGTTCTGCTCGGGCGTGGCGATCGCCTTCGACAACATCCTGCTCACGCAGGAAATCACGGACACCCAGGCCGAACTGATCCTGCGCCTCGGCGACGTGGTCGAATCGCGCTCGAACGAGGCGGGCAACCATGTGCGCCGCATGTCCGAGATCGTTCACCTGCTGGCCACGGCGGCCGGCATGTCGGAGGATGAGACGGCCGTGCTGCGCCACGCCGCGCCCATGCACGACATCGGCAAGATCGCCACCCCGGACGCCGTGCTGCTCAAGCCGGGCAAGCTCGACGCGGCCGAATGGGAGATCATGAAGCAGCATCCGGCCGTGGGCCTGTCCATCCTGGACGGTTCGCAGCGCCCCATCCTCAAGGCGGCCGCCGTGATCGCCCACCAGCACCACGAGAAATACGACGGCAGCGGCTACCCGCAAGGCTTGAAGGGCGAGGACATCCACCTGTACGCGCGCATCGTGGCCGTGGCCGACGTGTTCGATGCACTCATGCACAAGCGCTGCTACAAGGAAGCGTGGCCGGTGGAACAGGTGGTGGCCCACTTGCGCGAAGTGGCCGGCCAGCACCTGGACCCGGTCTATGTCGAACTGCTGTGCAAGAACATCGACAAGGCGCTGGCCATCAACGAGCGCTTCCCGGACTAGCGCGCCGCCTCACGTCGACGGCCGCGCATCCCCGGCGGCCACCACGCCCGTCTCACACGAAGCCGGCGCCCAGCCGGGCGGCCGGCGCCGCGCCCAGTTCGTGCATCAGGAAGTGCTTCCACTGGCCGCGCCCGCCGTTGCGCACCGTCAGCGGCCCAAAGTAGCGCCGCAACAGCGTCTCCAGTTCCTCGCGTCCCGACAATCCCAGGTCTTGCCACAGGAACCGCTGCCCAAGGCAAGCGGCCGCCAGCGCGCGCGCCAGCCAGTCCGCGTGCGTGGGGTCGGCGTCCGCGCCGCGCTGCGCCATCAGCAATGCATGCAGGCGGTGGAACTCGGGCGGCGTGCAGGCCAGCAGCGCCGCGTATTTGCGCTCCGGGATGGGTTCGTGATAATCGAGCGCGGGAAAACAGCAACCGGCCATCCGTAGCAACGACGACTGGGCCATGCCCAGCGTGCGCACGAACAGCGGCAGTTCGCCATCGCGGGCGCTGCGCAGCACGCCGGCCAGCGCGGCCAGCAGCAGCGGCTCCGGCTTCAGCGCGGCGGGGGCGACGGGGGCGTCGGCGCGGTCGCCAAAGTCGGCGGGATCGACAAGTTCGGCGGTCGGCAACAGCACGGCCGCCACGAAGGGAATGGCTCCCGTCATGGCGCGGCACGCTGCGCGCTAGCGCGTGGGGTCATGGTGTCTCCTTTATTGTGGTCGCTCCATATACGCAAGCGCGTATCAGAGGCGTTTCACAATCTTAATATACTTGCTACACATTTCGCGTAAAACGTGAAGCTTGCAATTGTGAACACAATCAAATAAACAACACCATCGCGGCCAGCCATCATGGCCCCGCTATATGCGCGCGCCCATGTCAGCCGGGGCTGGGCGCCGCTGGCCGGCGATCAGGCCGGTTCCGCCTCCGCCAGTTCCGCCGGCCCCTGCTTGCGGCGGGTGCGCGGGAAGCGCAGCTTGTAGTGCAAGCCCATGCCCGGTGCGCTAACCACCTTGACCGTGCCGCCCAGCGGCCCCGTCACGAGGTTGTACAGGATGTGCGCGCCCAGGCCGCTGCCGCCGGAGCCGCGCTTGGTGGTGAAGAACGGGTCGAACAGCTGGGCCAGCGTGGTGTTGTCCATGCCGATGCCATCGTCGCTGTAATCGAACAGCACATAATCGCCGTCCAGCTTGCCCGTGATGCGGATCTTGCCCTCCTGCCCCTCGCCATAGCCGTGCACCAGCGAGTTGACCACCATGTTGGTGACGATCTGCGACACGGCGCCGGGGAAGCTTTCCATGTGGATGTCGGGCGCGCAATCGATCTCGACGGCGACCTGCTTGCCCTTGAGCTTGGGCTGCAGCGACAGCAGCACTTCATCGAGGTATTTGCGCAGGTTGAAGGCGCGGATCTCGTCGGACGACTGGTCCACGGCCACCTGCTTGAAGCTGCGCACCAGCGCCGCCGCGCGCTGGGTGTTGGTGGTCATGATACGCAGCGACTGGTCGACGATGTCGAAGAAGCTGTTCAAGCCGTCCTCGTCGAGCGTGCCGGCCGCCAGGTCCTCGCGCGTGAGCTTGAGTTCCTGCACCAGGTGGCTGGTGGCCGTCACGCAGATGCCCAGCGGGGTGTTGATCTCGTGCGCCACCCCGGCCACCAGCCGGCCCAGCGACGCCAGCTTCTCCTGGCGCACCAGTTCCGACTGGGCTTCCTTCAGGGCCGTCAGGGCCGAATTGAGGGCCGCGTTCTGTTCCTCCAGCGCTTCCTTGGCCTTGCGGATGGCGCGGTCAGCCTGCATGCGGGCGATGGCCACGGCCACGTGGTTGGCCATGAAGGCGAGGATATCGAGGTCGGCCTGGGTGTAGATGACGTCCGGGTCGTAGCTCTGGACGATGATCACGCCATAGATCTTCTCACCCAGCAGCATGGGCGCGCCCATCCAGCTGGCGATCTCCACGCTACCCATCGGTTCTTTCAGCTCGCCGCTGGCCACCAGGGCCGCGTAGCCGGGACCGTCCAGCAGCACGGCCTGGCGTTTTTGCAGCACGTAGGAACTCATGCCCTGCCCGTAGGCGAAACGCTTGACGGGCGCCTGGGCGTCCTTCTCGTCGACGAAATACGGGATGGTCAACTCGTGCCGGTCGGGATGGTAGAGCGCCATCAGGAAGTTACGGGCCGGCACCAGCTCGCCGATGATCTCGTGCAGGCGGCGGTTCAGCGTGGCGCCGTCGACGGTGTTGGCCGACAGGTCGGCCAGCTGGTACAGCGCGTGCTGGATGCTCTCGGCGCGACGCCGCTCGGCCACCTCGTGCGCCAGCAGGGCCGTGCGTTCGCGCACCGCCTGTTCCAGCCGGTCCACGCTCTGCAAGCCTTGCAGCGCGCTCGATATGCTGCCGGCGATCAGTTCGAACAGCGCCTGGTCTTCCGCGCTGAAGGTGTGTTCCTTGTCGTAGCTCTGAATCACGATGGCGCCCAGCGGCACGTGGTTCTGGTCTAGCAGCGGGCAGCCCATCCAGTGCTCGGCCGTGGTGCCCACGCCCCAGGTGCTGCCGGCGAACGATTTGGAGATGGCTTGCTCGGCCGTCATCACCAGCGGCACCCGGTGCAGGATCACCCACGCGGTGGGCGATTGTTCGGGCGAGGCCAGCTTGAACCAGGTGTCGGGGTCGGGCGCGGCGTCCGCCTCGTCGACGAAATAGACGAAGCGCACCATGTGGTTGTCGTCGCCGCCCTGGTCGGTCAACGCGACGAAGAAGTTGGCGGCGTACATGATCCGGCCCACCGCCGTGTGCACCCCCTCCAGGAATTCCGTGACATTGGTACAACGGCTCGACAGCCGCCCGATTTCGAGCAGCATGGTTTGCACGGCTTCCAGGCGGGTAAGACGACTTTCCATCGGTTTTTCCTATGTTTGCAGATGCACACAGGAAATACTAGCAGGTCGCCCGACGATAGGGCCAGTACTCTTTGCGGCCCCGGCGGGCAGCAGCGCGGCGGCCGTGCGTTACGGCCGGCGGTAGTCGTTGGCGACCCAGGCCTCGGCGCTGGCCACGGTCAGCTTGAAGGTGGGCGCCACGCGCACGCTGGCCAGTTGCTCGCCATAGCCGTCCCACGCGCTCAGGGTGGCGTAGGGATCGTCCTCGTCGGGCACGATGTCGAGGTTGACCTTGAGCTGGCCGGCGTCCGTGCTGACGGACACGCTCTTGTGCAACTGCGCGTGCAATTGCTGCTCGTGGCGGCGCAACACCTCGTTGGCCGTCTTGACCAGGGTATTGAAGGCGTTCACGTCCAGCGGCTTGGGGTTCTTCTTGTCGCGCCCCATGGTCCACGGGCCCACCAGCGCCGGTTCCGGCTCGCCATCCTTGATCATGGCCACGGCCCAGCCCTCGTCCTCCTCGTTCTTGATCACGCGGGCGGTCCAGCCATTGCCTTGCCACAGGCGGTCCTCCTGGACGAGGGCGTCATCGGATTCGTGAAAGTCTGGGGCGTCGGTCGGCATGGCGGGCGGCTCGTGTGAAAGTACGGGGCCGTCATGATAGACGAAATCGGCCCGGTCCGCCGCTCCCTGCGCAGCGCGCGCACGCATTCAGGACCAGGCCGGACGGCCTGATCCTGTCACGCTACCTGTGGATGGCTGGGTGAGCGGCTCAGCGGCGCCTGCCCGCGCACGACAGCGCGGGCCGGGGCGGCGGCGTGATCGGCGGGCGCAATGGCGTCACGCGCGGATCGATGGCCGGCTCCGGCATCTGGTAGACGAAGGGATTGATGATGATGGGCGGTATCGTGGGCGGCGCCGAAGGCGGCCCCTTGGGCCCGTTCGAGCATTGTTGTGCGCTACGCTGGCGCTGTGCCCGGTTGCAAATCGAGGATATCGATTGACCCTCGCTAATCTCTAGCCATGCCATGTCGCCCTCCGTATGACTGATCAGACTTTCAGTATAGGCAGGCATGTCTTTAGTTCAAGGGAAAAGGCCGCCTGGACGCGGTCCTTTGGCGCCGCCTTGTCCGGGATCAAGCACCGCCGGCTACCGTTGAGCGCCGCCAGCCTGCCGTCCATCCCGCCAAAGCGGCGCTCCGTCGCAATCGCGTGGCGCGCCGTGCCGCGCCGCCCTACAGTGCAACCATGCCTGACGCGCGTTGCGCCCCGCAGGCCAACAACATCACAACAAGAGGACCGCCATGAACCTGTCTGCCAAAAAACTGATCCCCCTCACCGTATTCGCCCTGCTGGCGGCGGCCGTCTGGTACGCGCTCGCCACCGGCGACATGCACGTGAACGTGGATGGCGACGAGATCGACGGTCCGCTGGGCGCCCTGCTGGCTGTGCTGTTCGGCGGCGCCGGCATGGTGGTGGCCGCCGTCGCCCTCACCTGCGTGGCCGTGTTCGTCAGCCTGCTGTTCGCCAGCCTGGGCGTGCTGATGGTGGTGGGCTTCGCCCTGCTGACCTTGCTGCTGGTGGCGGCCATCTCGCCGCTGTTGCTGCCGCTGTTGATCCCGGTCGGCATATTCTGGTGGTACTCGGCGCGCCAGCGCAAGCAGCGCCAGGCGCCATCGCTGGAACACGCCGTCTGAACCGGTGACGCGGCAGGGCCGCGCGGCCGCACGGCCACCGGCCCGTGCAGCCATCAGCCCAAATGACCAGATAAGCCAATGCAGGAACGGCCACGCGCTCAGGCCGCCAAGCCGGCAGCCAGCGGCCCCGGCCTCAGCCGGCCGGCGGCATCCGTTCCACCCGGTTGCGGCCGCCGCGCTTGGCGCGGTACAGGGCCTGGTCGGCCCGGATCAGGGCCTGGTCCGCACTGCTGTCGGCCGCGCTGAGGGCGGCGATGCCCACGCTGACCGTCACCGGCAGGGGCTGGCCGTGCACCTGCAACGGCGTGTCGGCGATGCGCTGGCGCAGGCGCTCGGCGAAGGCGCCGGCCGCGTCCAGGTCGGCGCCCGGGAGAAGGATGGCGAATTCCTCGCCGCCCACCCGCCCCAGCATGTCGATCTTGCGCTGGCTGTCGCGCATCAGGCCGGCCAGGTGGCGCAACACGGCGTCACCGGTGGCGTGGCCGTATTCATCGTTGACGTGCTTGAACAAGTCCAGGTCCAGCATCAGCACGGCCGCGCAGCCGCCCACGTCGCGCTGCAAACGGGCTTGCTCGGCGTCGAGCTGGCGCATGAATTCACGCCGGTTCGGCAAGCCCGTCAGGAAGTCGGTCGTGGCCAGCACCAGCAGTTCGTCATTCATGCGGCGCCGCTCCGTGATGTCGACCGTCGAGACGATGATGAAGTCCAGGCTCAGCGTGTGGCCCGGCATCACCAGCAAGGTCAGCTCGTTCAGGCGCGACTTGCCGTCCAGGCGCTGGAAGCTGCCCTCGCAGGCGAACAGTTGCTGGCCGCCGGCCAGCGCCGCCACGGCCCGCGCGAAGGCCGGCATGGCGTCGGCGTCGAACAATTGCGCCAGGCTCAGCGCGGCCAGATCCTTGCCGCCCGGCGCCGCTCCCACCTGGGCCAGCGCGGCGCCATTGGCGTCGAGGATGCGCACCAGCCCGGCCAGCCGGCGCAGCTCGCCCGGATGGGCTTGCAGGTAGCGCCCCGGCTCCTCCGCCCCTTGCAGGGCCAGCTCCGACAGCGCGGCCCGCACGCCCGACCAGTCCTGCTCCCACAAGGCCACCGGCGCGTTGTCATACAGGCTGCGGAAACGCGCCTCACCCGCGCGCAACGCCTGCGCGGCGCGCGCCTGCTCGATGGCGATGCCGGCCAGCCGCGACGCTTGCTCGATCAGCGCGATGTTGGCCAGGCTGGGCCGGTGCGGC
Source organism: Rugamonas brunnea (assembly GCF_014042345.1). Lineage (GTDB taxonomy): Bacteria > Pseudomonadota > Gammaproteobacteria > Burkholderiales > Burkholderiaceae_D > Rugamonas > Rugamonas brunnea. Next base: position 334,220 of record NZ_JACEZT010000005.1, on the reverse strand, counting down.
TGGCGGTGGTAGATGGCGAACGTGCCCAGCACCTTGCCATTGGCGCCCAGGATGGGATCGGACCAGCACGAAGCGAGCCCGGCGCGCGCGGCCAGCGCCGCGTTGCCGGCCCAGGCCGGGTCATGGCCGATATCCTCGACGATCACGCGCTGGCCGGTCTGGGCCGCGCGGCAGCAACTGCCCTCCGTGCTGTGGATGGACATGCCGTGCACGGCCGCGTTGAAGAAGGCCGGCAGACTGGGCGCGGCGCCCACCAGCAAGTGCTCGCCCGCGTCGTCCAGCAGCAGGACGCTGCACAACATGCCCGGATGGTCGGCCTCCACGCTCAGCACCACGCTTTCGAGGATGGTTTGCAGCGGCGCGCCGGTGGCCAGCAATTCGAGCACCTGGCGCCGGGTCTGCTCGCGCTGGGCGTTGCGGGTGGCGTCGGTGACGTCGCGGAACGACCACAGCCGCGCCGCCTCGCTGCCCAGCGTCAGGCTGCGCGTGACCTGTTCGATCACGCGCCCGTCCTTGGTGCGCAGCAGCGTGCTGTGCGGGCCGCGCCGCTCCACCACCGGCCCGCCGGCCGGCGTGCCCACGTGGCGCAGCGGGGTGTCGCCCACCAGCTGCGACGCCATGTGGGCCAGCAGCACGGCGCCGTCGGCCTGCCAGTCGAGCTGTTCGGGCAGATTCCACAGCTCGCGGAAGCGGCGGTTGGAATCGAACACGGTGCCGTCCAGGCTGTCGACGAGGATGCCGTCCACGGTCGAGTCGAGGATGCTGCGCAACATGACCTGGCTGCGCTGGGCCCGTTCGGCCAACTGCTTGAGCGAGGCCTCCCCTTCGCGCAGCTCGCTGGCCAGCCGGTGCGCCTGGGCCAGCGCCATATTGGCCTGGGCCCGGCTGCGCGCCAGCAGCCACGCCAGCCCGGCCAGCAACACCGACAGCGCCAGGCCGCCACCGCCGATCAGTTGCGCCTTGCCGATGCTGGCCGACGCGGCCGGCGCGGCGCCGATGCGCAGGGTCCAGCGGTGCCCGGCCAGCCGCATGCTCTGCACCGTGTGGCGGGTCCAGGGCCCATGGCCGGCCGCGCTGTCGTACATCAGGGCGTCCGGGTCGTGGCCGTCGCCATCGTAGATCTCCACGTCCAGCCCCAGGCCACGGCCCCGGTCCAGCCCCGCCATCACTTCGACCATACGGAACGGCGCGTAGACCCAGCCACGGATGGCGGCGCGGCGCTGGGCCGGCGTGGCGTGCGGCAGGTGGCTGTGGTAATCGGGCAACATGATCAGGAAGCCGGACTGGCCGCCGCCGGCGCCGTCCTGCAACAGGCGGATGCGGCCGCTCATGGCCGGCTCGCCCGAGTCGCGCGCCTGCACCAGCGTGGCGCGCCGCACGGGCTCGGACCAGGAATCGAAACCGAAGGCCAGCAGGTTGTTGCCGCTGAACGGCTCCAGGTACACGACGGGCGCGTACTGCTCGCGTTCGCCGGGCGGGAACAAGGCGTAGTCGGGAAAACCTTCGCTGCGCATGGCCGCCACATGGGCCGCGCGCTGGGTCCCGGCCACCAGCCGCATGTAGCCCACGCCGTGGATGCCGGGCAGGTGCATGCTCAAGCCCTGCCCTTCCAGGTAGCGGTGGAACTCGGTGCGGTCCACATAATCGGAACTGGCGAACAGCCCTTGCACGCCGTACAGCACTTGCAGGTAGGCGTCCATGCGCTGGCCGATGCTGTTGACCAGCTCGCGCACACGGAAATCGAACTCGGTCTGGGCATCGCGTTCGGCGTCGGCGCGGGCGTCGCGCCACAGGCCGGCCGTCAGCACCAGCCCGCTGGCCAGGATCACGCCGGCCAGCACGGCCGGACGCAGCAAGGCCTGCAGCAACCGGACGACGGGAGGTCGGGAAGCGGGGGAGGTCATCTGCGATCATCGCCTCAGGTTGGGAGCGCCAGTAGCGCGCCGGCACGGGACGGCCACGGCCGCCCCTGCAGCGATAGTACGTGAGAGAGTGCCACCATGCAACGCACTTAATGCGTGCTAGCAACAACGGAAGCGCGTCAGGCGGCCGGCGCCTCGGTGCCGGCGTACTGGCGGTAGCCACGGGCGCGCAGGGCGCAGGCCGGGCAGGTGCCGCAGCCATAGCCCCAGTCGTGCAGCGCGCCGCGCTCGCCCAGGTAGCAGGTGTGGGTTTCGTCGCGGATCAGGTCCACCAGCGCCGACCCGCCCAGTTCGTGCGCCAGCTCCCAGGTCTGGCGCTTGTCGCGCCACATGAGCGGGGTTTCCAGCTTGAAGCGGCTGTCCATGCCCAGGTTCAGCGCCACTTGCAGCGCCTTCATGGTGTCGTCGCGGCAGTCGGGATAGCCGGAGAAATCGGTCTCGCACATGCCGCCCACCAGCACGCTCAGGCCGCGCCGGTAGGCCACCGTGGCGGCCACCGTCATGAACAGCAGGTTGCGGCCGGGGACGAAGGTGTTGGGCAGGCCGTTGGCCTGGGTTTCGATGGCGATGTCGTGCGTCATCGCCGTTTGCGAGATGGCCGAGATCAGCGACAGGTCGATCATGTGGTCCTCGCCCAGCTTGGCGTCCCAGGCGGGATTGTGGGCGCGCAGCTTGGCCAGCACGGTCGGGCGCACGGTCAGCTCGACGGCATGGCGCTGGCCATAGTCGAAGCCGATGGTTTCCACCCGGGCGTAATGGTGCAGGGCCCAGGCCAGGCAAGTGGTGGAGTCTTGCCCGCCGCTAAAGAGCACCAGGGCGGTATCGGTAGGTAGCATTGCGGTCTTTCTGTCGGTGTTGCGGTGGTCGAACGCAACATTATAAGTACGCCATCGGTTTAGGCAATCCGGTAACATGCGCATAGCGCACATCCCGATGGAGTCCCATGTTTCCGGCACCACCCGCCCGCACCGAGGCAGGATCACGAATTTTGGCACAACTGGCCGTAAAAGTATCGCTGCTGGGGGTGGCCCTGGCGGCCTGCGTCCCGGCCATGGCCGATGGGCTGCGCTACCGCGTGCGCATCGACGCGCCGCGCCCGCTCGACGCGCTGCTGGAACAGAACCTGGACCTCGAACGATTCCGCGGCAACGCGCGCATCGACCGCGAGCAATTGCAGCGCATGGTGCGCGTGGCGCCGGCCCAGATCCGCACGCTGGTGGCCACGGGCGGCTACTACTCGCCCGAAGTGAGCGTGCGGCTGGACGAGGCCGGGCAGGAACCGCTGGTGCTGATCAGCGTGCAGCCGGGCGAGCCGGTGCGCGTGGGCGACGTGGAACTGACGCTGCAAGGCTTCGAGCCGCCGCCGGGCCAGCCGGCCGACCGCCGCTACGACCGCGACGCGCTGCTGGCCAGCTGGGGCCTGCCGCACGGCGCCATCTTCCGCCAGGCCGACTGGGAACAGGCCAAGCGCGCCCTGCTGCGCCAGGTGGTGCAGACCCGCTACCCGCGCGCCCAGCTGACCGACAGCCAGGCCACCGTCGATCCCGACACCCACCTGGCGCTGCTGCGCGTGGTGCTCGACAGCGGCCCGGAACTGCATTTCGGCGAACTGCGCATCGAGGGCCTGAAGCGCTACCCGCCCTCCATCATCGCGAACCTGAACCAGATCAAGCCCGGCGACGACTACAGCGAAGCGGCGCTGCAGGCGTTCCAGGGCCGCCTGCAGGACACCGGCTACTTCGCCACCGTGGAAGTGAGCGCCGACATGAGCGCCGTGATCGGCGAGCAGCTCGAAGCGGGCGAGGCGGCCCAGGCCAAGCTCCATGGACAGTCTACGGCGGCGGCAACGGCGCCGGCGCCAGGTACGACGCAGGCGGAGGCGGCGGCCGAGTCGGCTGCGTCCATGCCGGCGCTGCCGCTGCTGGTGCGGGTGACGGAGAACAAGCGCAAGAACGCCAGCGCCGGTCTCGGTTACAGCACCAACACCGGCAACCGGGCCTCGCTCACGTATGACGACCTGTCCATCTTCGGCCTGCGCATGAAAAGCGCGCTGACGCTGGAAACGAAGAAGCAGAGCGCGCACAGCGACTTCTACTACCCGGTCACGGCGCAAGGCTACCGCGACAGCGTCGGCGCCTCGTTCGAACGCAGCGACATCTCGGGCGAGATCACCAGCGTGGCCGCCATCTCGGGCAAGCGGGCCTGGGGCACGCCGCTGCTCGAACGCAGCCTGACGCTGGAGTTCCTCAGCGAGACCAAGACCATCGCCAACGTCGAGACGGGCAGCAGCAAGAGCCTGCCGCTGACCTACGGCTCCACCTGGCGCCACCTGGACAGCCTGCTGTTCCCCACCAAGGGTTACGTGATCAACGCCCAGCTGGGCGGCGCGCTGCTGCCCATCCTCACCGACCAGGCCTTCGTGCGCGGCTACGCGCGCGCCGTGCTGTACCACCCGCTGGGCCCGCACAACAACGTGATCGTACGGGCCGAGGGCGGCGCGCTGGCTTCGCGCGAAAAACAGGGCGTGCCTGCCGTCTACCTGTTCCGCGCCGGCGGCGACCAGTCCGTGCGCGGCTACGCCTACCAGCAGCTCGGCATCCAGGAAGGCACGGCCATCACGGGCGGGCGCTACCTGGGCACGGGCAGCGTCGAACTCCAGCACTGGTTCAAGCCGACATGGGGCGCCGCCGTGTTCTACGACGCCGGCAACGCGGTCGACACGCTCAAGGATTTCCATCCGAAATCCGGCTACGGCGTGGGCGGACGGTGGAAAAGCCCGGTCGGCCCCATCAACGTCGATCTCGCGTATGGCCACGCGGTGCGAAAATACCGGCTGCACTTCTCACTGGGATTCACGTTCTGATGTCCGACGCCGACCACACGCCCGCCACCACCGGCGGCACGCCGCCCTCCCCGCCGACGCCGCCGCGCCGGCGCCGCTGGCTGCGCCGCACCCTGATCGGTGCGGGCGCGGTGGCCGTGGTGCTGGGCGGCGCCGTCTGGCTGCTGGGCCGCGAAAGCACCTTGCAGCAGCTGATGCGCCGCATCGCCGCCGCCAGTGGTGGCCAGATCGAAGTGCAGGGCGTGAGCGGCTCGCTGTACCACCGCATGCACATCGCGCGGCTGGTGCACCGCAGCCCCGGCACCGTGATCACGGTGGACGGCATCGACATCACCTGGTCGCCGCTGCAGTTCTTCTCCGAGGGCGTGGCCATCAGCGCGCTGCAGGCAAACGCGTTGACCGTCACCAGCACCGGCCCGTCCACGCCGCCCGTGCTGCCCGCCTCGCTGGCCGCACCGTTCCGGCTGCACATCGCCGACGCGCGCCTGGGCCAGTTCACCCTGCTCGACCATGGCAGCCGCACGCAGCTGCGCCAGATCCGCTTCCGCCTCACCGGCGACGGCACCGGCTGGCAACTGGAGAACGGCGACGCCCTGACCGACATCGGCCGCCTGCAGGCGCAACTGGCCGTGGGCGCCCAGCGCCCGTTCGCCGTCAACGCCAAGGCCAGCCTGACACAGACTGAAGGCGCGCCGCCCCACCCCGCCCAGCTGCGCCTGCAGGCGCACGGCGACCTGTCGCTGCTGCGGCTGGACGCCGACGGCGCGGCCGGCACGGCCAGCGGCACGGCCACGCTGGCACTGGCGCCGTTCGATCCCGTGATCCTGCATGCGCTGGAATTGAAGGCCAGCGGCGTCGACCCCTCCGGCTACCGCGCCGCCTGGCCGCGCGCGCGGCTGGCCGTGCAGCTGGCGGCCCGCGTCGACGGCAAGCAGGCGCTGTCGGGCCAACTGTCGCTGCGCAATGAAGGCCAGCCCGGCCCGCTGGACCAGCAACGGCTGCCGCTGCAAGGGGCCACGGCGAAGCTGGGCGGCACGCTGACGGCGGCCACCATCGACGCCATCGCCATCGACCTGGGCGCGGCCGGCCGCTTCACGGGCGCGGCCACGATCAAGGCGGCGCGCGGCGGTCCCCAGGCCGGCGTGGACCAGGCCAGACTCGCGCTGCGCGCCGAGCACCTCAACCTGCAGCACGTGGTCGGCAGCCTGCACGCCACCCAGATCGGCGGTGACGTGACCGTGGACAGCGACAGCAAGCAGCAGACGCTGCGCGCCGCGCTGGGCCAGGACGGCCTGCGGCTGGACCTGCAGGCCACGCTGGCCAACGACCTGCTGCAACTGCGGCAGGCCCGCCTGCAACTGCGCAAAGGCAGCGTGAGCGCCAGCGGCCAGGCCAGCCTGCGCGACGCGCAAGCGTTCAAGGCCGCCGTCAGCGCCGAGCACTTCGACCCATCCGCCTTCGGCAACTATCCGGTGGCCGACCTCAACGCCGACCTCAACGCCAGCGGCCACCTGTCGCCCGCATGGCAAATGGCGGCCGACTTTACGCTCAAGCCGGGCAAGCTGCTGGGCCAGCCCCTGTCCGGCGCCGGCAAACTGACGGCCGACACCCAGCGCATCAGCGGCGTCGAAGCGCGGCTCGCACTGGGCCAGAACACGGCCGAAATGCACGGCGGCCTGGGCACGCCGGACCAGCAGCTGGACTGGAAGATCGACGCGCGCGACCTGAACACGGCCGGCGGCAAGCTGCTGGGCGCCCTGGCCGCGAACGGCACGGCGCGCGGCACGCTGGCCGCGCCGCGCACCAGCTTCGACGCGACACTGCGTGGCCTGGGCCTGGCGGCCGCCCGCCATCCCACGCCCGACAGCGTGCTGCACGCCAGCGGCGAGGTGTGGCTGGCCGGCGCGGCCGGCACGGCGCGCCAGCTCGAAATGAAAGCATCGGGCAGCGCCCAGCGCATCAACCCGGCCGCATTCGGCGCCTATCCGACCGGCGTCGTCAACGCCGAATTCAACGGCGACGCGGCGCTGGGTGCCGACTGGCGCGCCGCCCTCAACGCCAAGCTGCAACCATCGACGCTGTCGGGCAGCGCGCTGTCCGGTTACGCCAAATTGGCCGCCGACCTGCGCCACATCGGCAACGCCGACATCAACCTGCAACTGGGCCCCAACAGCCTGCAGGCGCAAGGCGCGTTCGGCGGCGCGCGCGACCGGTTGGACTGGAAGATCGACGCGCCCCAACTCGCCAGCGCCGGCCCCCCATTCGGCGGCACACTGCACGCGGCGGGCACGCTGGCGGGCAGCGCCGAACGGCCGTCGCTGACGCTGACCGTGGATGGCGCCAACCTGCGCGCGCCCGGCCAGCAGCAAATCAAATCGCTGCGGGGCAGCGCCAGCCTGGGCGCGCCCCCGGACGCTGGCGAAGGCGCCGGATCCGGTGCCAGTGGCGGTGCCGGTGCCGGCGCAGTTTCGGGCACAGTGGCGCGCACAGGCATTGGCTCTGGCTCTGGCGCGGGCGCGGGTACTGGCGCGGGCACGGCGCGCGCCAACGTAGCCGGCAAGACGGAGAACCCTGTCACGCGCATGCTGGCCGGCGTGCGCGCACTGGCCGGCGCGCGCGCGACCGATAGCGGCGACGATCCCGTGGTGGCCGACATCGCCATCACCGGCTACGACTCGCCCGCGTTGACGCTGGACCGCGCCCGCCTGCAGGCCAGCGGCACGCGCGCGGCCCACGTGCTGCAACTGAGTGGCGGCAACCGCGACTTCGACGCGGCCGTGCGCCTCAAGGGCGGCTGGCGCGGCGACGCCTGGACCGGCGCCATCGACACGCTGCAAAACAGGGGCCGCTACGCGCTCACGCTGGAAGCCCCAGCGCCGTTGCGGCTGGCCGCCCCGGCCGGCAGCGGCGTGGCTGGCCTGCTACATCCCGAGCAGATCGTGCTCGGCGCGACAACGGTGGCGCTGCCGGCCGGTTCCATCCACATCGACAACCTGGAGAAGAACGGCCCACAGTGGCGCAGCAAGGGCCAGGCGGCCGGCGTGCCCGTCAACTACCTGGCCCAGTTGTCCGACGCCTGGCGCGACAACATCCGCAGCGACATGACGATGGGCGCGGCTTGGTCGCTGGCCGTGCAGGCCGCGCCGCCCGGCGGCGCACCCGCCGTGGACGGCATGCTGCACCTGTACCGCGAACAGGGCGACCTGACCGTGACTGGCGCCGACGTGCCGCTGCCGCTGGGCCTCAAACAACTGGACGCGCGGGTGGACGCGGCCAACGGCGCGCTGCGCCTGCAACTGGCGCTCGACGGCAGCCGCGCCGGCCAGGCCCGACTCGACGCCAGCGCCCAGCTGGTCGACGGCAAGCTGGCCGATGCCAGCGCGCTGAGTGTGAACGGCACCGCCAACATGGGATCGCTGGCCTGGCTGGCGCCACTGGCGGGCCAACCGGGACTGGAACTGGACGGCACGCTCAGGCTGGCCATGTCCGGCGCCGGCACCTGGGGCGCGCCGCAGCTGAACGGCGACATCAGCGGCGACAAGCTGGTGCTGAACTGGGCCGAGCAAGGCATCCGCCTGCGCAACGGCCAGTTGCAGGCGCGCCTGACGGGCGACCAGCTACTGCTGCAAAAGCTGACGTTCGACGGCGCCGAAGGCCACGCCCAGGCCGAAGGCGCGATCCGCTTCGCCAACGCGGAAGCGAGCATGCAGCTCAAGCTGACGGCCGACCAGCTCGAAGTGCTGGCGCGGCCCGACCGCACGCTCGTCATCAGCGGCCAGAGCACGCTGGTGCGCGACAGCAAACGCTTCCAGCTCGACGGCAAGTTCCGCGCCGACCGCGCCAACATCGAACTGGCCAGCCAGGACACTCCGACCATGAGCAGCGACGTGGTGATCCTCGGGCGCGGCGCGGCGCCCCCCAAGGACAGCAAATCGCTGCCGCTCAACGTGGATGTGGAGGCCGACCTGGGCGACGCCTTCACGCTCAAGGGCAAGGGGCTGGACGCGCAACTAGCCGGCGCCGTGCGCATCCGCGTGGCCGACCGCCGGCCGCCGCGCGTGACGGGCAGCATCCGCGTCGCCAGCGGCACCTACGCGGCCTACGGCCAGAAGCTGGCGATCGAAAAAGGCGTGATCAACTTCACGGGCGCCTACGACAATCCGGGCCTGAACATCCTGGCCGTGCGCAAGCGTCCGGAAGGCGAAGCGCTCAACGAGAACAATGTGGAAGCGGGGGTGGAAGTACGCGGCACGGCGCTGGCGCCGGTGGCCAAGCTGGTGTCCACGCCGGCCGTCTCCGACAGCGACAAACTGGCCTGGCTGGTGCTCGGCCACGGCATCGACAGCACGGCCGGCAACGACATGGCGCTGCTCAGCACCGCGGCCGGCGCCCTGTTCGGCGGCGGCCAGGGCCGGCTGGCCAACACGCTGGGCGTGGACGAGCTGGGCGTGAGCCAGGCCAAGGGACTGGAAACGACGGTGGTCACGGTCGGCAAGCGGCTCTCGTCGCGCGCCTACCTGAGCTTCGAGCAGGGCGCCAGTTCCGCCACCAGCCTGGTCAAGCTGCGCTACAAGCTCAACCCGCGCATCACGCTGCAATTCCAGACCGGCACCAACAACGCGCTGGACGTGCTCTACACCTGGGCTTTCGACTAAACAAACCGGGGTCAGGTCATACCATTTGGCAACGCGGCATCGCGGCGCCCGCGCATGCCGGCAGTGCGGCCGGATTGTGGTCGGGCACCGGATCGTCCTGCGGCACCGGGTGGGGCTGGTGCGGTGGCGGCTCCGGCACGGGGTCGTCGACCGGGGCCGGGTCTGGCGCGCGGTGGGCGTGGATGGCGGCACTGTGCATGATTTCCCTCCAGGGTGGCTGGCGATGTGCTTCCATTTTACGCCGCCGCAGCCTGCGCTCCGCCCAATCTGCACATCATTTGATCCGGCTGCCGCTGCCGGCCCATCCAGGCCGGCGCCGGCTGCTGCCAGCCAACGCTGACTGCTCCCCGCGCTCCGCGCTCCCGCGCCTCACTCGGCGTGCTTGACGTACTTGTCCAGCCAGCGGTGCGTCTCGTACAGCATGTGCAGGATCGATTCGCGCGCCCGGTAGGCGTGCGCCTCGTTGGGCAGCATCACCAGCCGCGCCGTGCCGCCCAGGCCCTTGATGGCCTGGAACATGCGCTCGCTCTGCATGGGGAAGGTGCCGGGATTGCTATCCTGCTCACCATGGATCAGCAGCATGGCGTCCTTGATCTTGTCCGCGTGGTTGAACGGCGACATGGCCTGGTACACATGGGCCGCCTGCCAGAACGGCCGCTCCTCGGACTGGAAGCCGAACGGCGTGAGCGTGCGGTTGTAGGCGCCGCTGCGGGCGATGCCGGCCCGGAACAGCCGCGTATGCGCCAGCAGGTTGCCCGTCATGAAGGCGCCGTAGGAATGGCCGCCGACGGCGATACGGCGCCGGTCGGCCACACCGCGCCGCACCACCTCGTCCACGGCCGCCTCGGCGTCGGCCACCAGCTGGGCCAGGTAGCTGTCGTTCGGTTCCGCGTCGCCGCTGCCGATGATGGGGAAAGACGGATTGTCCAGCACCGCGTAGCCGACGGCCAGGAAGGCGGTCGGGCCCCAGTAGCTGACGGCGTTGAAGTGGTACGGTGAACCCGTGGTCTGGCTGGCCGCGCTGGCCGATTTGAATTCGTGCGGGTAGGCCCACATCAGCATCGGCAGCGGGCCGTCGCGCGCCGCGTCGTAACCGGGCGGCAGCATCAAGGTGGCCGTCAGCTCCACGCCGTCGTTGCGGCGGTAACGGATCTGCTCCTTCTGCACGTCCTTCAGTTCGGGCGTGGGATGGGGGAAGCTGGTCAGCGCGCGCAGTTGCGCCTCGGGCGGCAGGCGCAGGTCGCGCACGTAGTAGTTGGGGCGCTCGGTGGGCGATTCGCGCGTCGTCAGCAGCAGCGTGCCCTCCTCGTTCAGCACGGCCGCCACGTTCTCGTAATACGGGGCGGCGCTCTGGAACAGCCGCTCCTTCCTGCGCGTGGTGAGACTGAGGCGGTCGATGAAGGGCCGGTCGCCTTCCGGCGTGGCGCCGGCGCCGTCCAGCAGTATCGTCGTATCGGGCCCGATCACGAGGCGCGGGAAGCCGCTGGCGTCGGCCCGCGTGACGGGCGCGCCGGGGCTGCTGTAGCGGTCCTCGTAGGAACCTTCGTAGATCAGTTCCGGCGCCAGCGTGGGATGGTCGGGCGCGATCATCCACTGGCGCACGGCGCGGGTCTTGTGCCAGCGCTCGTTGAGCAGGGCCACGTCGCCACGGCCCCAGGCGATGCCGCCGTAGCGCATGGCCAGCCGCGCCAGCACCTGCGGCGCGCCATGGAACGGGGCCGCGTGCAGGTACAGCACGTCGCGGTGCTCGACGTGGCGCGCGGGGTCGCCGCCATCCTGGGCCTCGGCCCACACCAGCGAGGCCGGCGCGTCGGCGCGCCAGGACACGTGGCGCACCCCGGCCGACACCGCGTCGTGCCCCGGCGGCAGGCCCTCCTCCAGTGGCAGCATGGCCACCGGATGCAGCAATTTGGCGTTCATGTCGCGCACTTCGATCCGCTCGCCGAAACCGGACACCGGCACCAGGTAGGAGTACGGCCGCATGATGCAGTGGGTGAGCAGGTACTGGCCGCCCGGCGCCACCGACACGCGCGAATACAGGTCCGGTTCGCCCAGCAGCCGCAATGTACCCTGCAAATCCGTGTGGGCCAGTTGCACGGTGACGTAGTGTTCGAACAGGCGCGCATCGTCCTCGCTGCGCAGCAGGTCCTGGTAGGTGCGCAGCTGACGCACGGCGCCTTCGGCATCGCTGTCGAGCTGCACGGGGCCGGACGGCACGGGATCGATGACGGGCGGCTTGCCCATGCCGGCCGGCCGCAGTTGCAGCAGCAGGCCGCTGCTGTCGGGCAGCCACGAGAAACCCCGGCTCAACACGGCCGACAGGGGCTGGCTCACCAGCCGGCGCGCGCGGCGGGCGGCGATGTCGATCAGCCACAGCTGCACTTCGCCGCGTTCGCCCTTGTAGGCCACATGGCTGAAGGCCAGGTGGCGCTGGTCCGGCGCCCAGCTCAGGTCCGACACGCGCAGCGCGCGCGGCAAGCCACGGATGCGGCTTTCCTTGCCGCTGGCGATATCGAGCAGGGTCAGGTCGGCGCCGTAGGCGTAGCGGCTGGCGGCACAGGTGCGCGGGTTGATGCGCAACCCGGCCAGCTTGAGTTCGGGCTGCGACACTTCCTCGATACCGGGCAGCGGCGGCGTCTGCACCATGGCGACCAGGTCGCGGTGCGGGCTCAGGCTCAGGCCCGGCGCGCGCGGCGCGTCCACGATGGCTTGCAGCGCGGGCGCGGGCAACTGGTAGCGGCCATCCTGCGGCCCGCTGTTGGGCGAGGCGGCCATCAGGCCGATGCCGGGCGGCAAGGGAGGAATCAGTGTACTCATGTGGGTGGCGGTCCCTGTCTGTGCGGCGGTCGCCCCATATTGCTGATAGCTCCACCGAAAGTCAATGTGGCGCCGTTCTGGCTTACAATCGCGGGGCGCGGCGCCTGGCCGCGCTTGTCCCTGGAATACCGAAATGGAAATTACGACGATCATCCTGCTGCTGCTGGTGCCCCTGCTGGTGTGGCGCATCTACTCCCGCCTCAAGGCGGCCATGGGCCGCAGCCAGTCCATCCTGTGGCGCCACTACGCCGTGGTGCTGCTGCTGGCGGCGCTGGTGGGCGGGCTGGCCGCCAAGGTGCTCGACAGCCCGCTGGCGCTGGGCGCGCTGGCGCTGGGCCTGGCCGGCGGTATCGCGCTGGGTTTCCGCAACATGCGTTTGAGCCGGCTGGAGAACACGCCCGAAGGCTTTTTCTACACCCCCAACCTGCGCCTGGGCGTGCTGGTGTCCATGCTGTTCATCGCGCGCCTGCTGTACCGCGGCTTCGAACTGTACCTGCAGATGCACAACGGCACCCCGCTGCCACCCGAGGAATTCCACCGCAACCCGCTGACGGTGCTGCCGTTCTGCCTGCTGGCCGGCTTCTTCGGCAGCTACCATTTGTTGCTGGCGCGCTGGCAGCGCGGCCAGCAGCCCGTGCCGCGCGGCCCGCTGGACCGCCTGCTGTAAAGCGCAAACCGGCGCCGCGATCGGGGCCCGTTTTGCGCCAACTTGGCGCTGGCGGGACTATCATTGGTACTGAAAAGCGGACATTTGGTGGTATGCTTCATATATCCGTGAGGCAACTTTATTTTCTGAAAAGAAATCCATGCAAATTAACGCCAGTCGATGAAGACGTCCATTTACGACAAGACCGCCAAAGGGCGCGAGGAGATCGCCACCCGGCGCTACCAGTTGGCGCCGCGCCTGCGCACGCTGCTGGTGATGGTCGACGGCCACCGGCCCGAGGATGAGCTGCTGCGCAATGTGGCCGGCCTGGGCCTGACGGCCGACGCCATGCAGGAACTGCTGGCGCAGCAATTCATCGTGCTGTCGACCAGTTACAGCACCATCGACGCACCGCTGGTGGAGGAGGCAGAGATGATGGCCGCCCCAGCGACCATGGCCGCCGCCGCGCCAGCACCGGCGCTGGCAGCCGCGCCACCGATGCCAGCATCAGCGCCAGCCATGCCGCCACCGGCCCCGGCTCCCGCTGCTCCCGCTGCCCCCGCGCGCACCAAGGCCGAGCAATTCCAGGCGCTGTACGATTTCTACAACAAGACCATCAAGAGCACGATTGGCCTGCGCGGCTTCACCTTGCAGCTGAAGGTGGAAAAAGCGGCCTGCGTGGAAGACTTCCGCGACCTGCGGCGCCCGTATCTGGAAGCGGTATTGAAAGCCAAGGGCAGCGAACTGGCGCAACGCCTGGGCGAACAGCTCGATCAATTGCTGGGTGAGCGCAGCGACGACGACCTGGTGCGCTAAACAACGTCGGAAAAAAACGGCCCCCAATTTTCGCCATGCGAAGATTGGGGGCCGTTTTTTTGGGTTCCGACAGGGGATGGATCAAGCCGCCTTGGTGGCCTCGCTGGGGCGGCGCTGCAGCACGAAGATGGGCTGGGCCCACAACGTATCCTTCTTCTTTTTGCTCGTGATGAGCGTCAGTTCCGAAGGATCGTAGACGTCCGTGTTGTGCGTGAGCGGGGTCGTCATCAAATACTGCGCCTCGGTGTTCTTGAGGAACTCGCCCACCAGCTGGATGTTGCGGATGTCCAGGTGGGCGAACGGTTCGTCGATGAACACGAAACCGCCCGAGCCATCCTCGGACTTCAACAAACCAATCAGCAGCACCAGGGATTTCATCACCTGCTGGCCGCCCGACGCTTCGCCGTCGTTCATGCCGATCGGACCCTTCCCGTCGAACTTGAAGCGCACGTGCAGGCCGGCCTGGGCCAACTGCGTGTCGTCGTTCTCCAGCCGCACCGGATCGGCGTGCACCTCGATGCCGGCCAGCTCACCCAGCTCCTTGATGTTTTTGCTGTAGGTTTTGATCGTGTAGCGCAACCGCTCGATGTAGGCGCCGCGCGCGTTGGCCGTGGCCTCGATGGCGCGGTTGTTCTGGTAGCGGCGCTCCTCGGTCTCCGTCTGGCGGCCGTGCAGCTGCTCGTTCAGGCGCTGGTACTGGTCGATCACGGTGGCGTCCAGCTCCCAGTCGTTGCGGGCCAGGCTAGCCTCCAGGCTATGGATGCGCAGCGCGACCTGGTGCGAGTTCTGGTGCTCTGCCACCAGCCGCGCGCGGCGCGCGGGACGGCGCCAGCTCTTGGGCAGGTGGCGCCACGCGCGCCGCAGCGCCAGCAGCGCGCGCGCATGGTCGCCGCGCTGTTCGAGCTGGCGCTTGTTATTCAGGCGCAGACCGGCTTCCGCCTCGGACAGGGCGAAGCGCGCGTTCTGCCATACGGTGTCGGTGCGGGTGCGCTGCACGGTGGCGTCCTTGATCAGCGCCTGCAGCTCGCCCAGGCGCGTGCCCACTTCCAGCCGCTCCTCACGCAGCGGCACGGCGTTGCGGGCCGCCTCGTCGAACTCGGCCTGGCGCGCGGCCAGTTCCTTGGCCGCGTCCACGCCCGCGATGCGGGCCTTGAGCGCGCCCACTTCCGAGGCCAGCTTGCTGATGGCCAGCGTCAGCGCGTCCTCCTGCGCCTCGAGCCCCGGCAGCGATCGCTGGATCGCTTCCATACGCTGGGTGCGGCCGGCCGAGCCGAAGCGGTAGCGCGACGCCTCCACGAACAGCGAGCGGCCGCCGCGGCGTTCGCGGTGATAGGCCTCGGGCGTGATCCATTCCTCGTCCTTGCCCAGCTTGAAACCTTCGTCCACCGTGTCCACGCGGGCGATGCGCGACAGCTGGTCCACCAGCCAGGCCGGCACCGGCGCCGAGAACTTCACCACCGACAGCAGGCTGTCGTCCTTGACGCCGGGCGCCGTGACCAGCTCCGGCACGATGAAGTGGCGATAGCGCTCCTTCTCGGCCAGCCGGTAGGCGGCCGGCGCGTCCTTGGCTTTGTCGAGCAGCACCACGGAGGCATAACCGCCCAGCACACCCTCGACGGCGCCTTGCCAGCGCGCGTCCGTCACTTCCACGATGTCGGACAGCATGGCGTGGCCGATGCCGGCGTCGTTCAACGCACGGCGCATGCCGCGCACGGCTTCCGGTTCCGGCATGGCCGTCTTGCCCTGCAAGGCGGCGATGGTGGCCAGTTCGCCGGCGATGCGGGCCGACAGCGCCTCGCGCGCTTGCTTCTGGCGCGCCAGTTCCGCTTCCTTTTCCTCTAGCTGCTGCGCCACTTCCGCGATGTCGTTGCCGGAATCGGCGGCCAGCTTTTGCAGGCGGGCCTTCTGTTCCAGCAGGCTGTCGAGCGGTTTCAGTTTGCCGTTGATCTGGCCCAGGCGGCTTTGCAGCGCCGTCGATTCCTGCTCCAGCACCGTTTCATGCTGCTGCGCTTCCGTCAGCGCCTTCGCTTGCGCGGCCAGCGCGTTGCGCTTGTCCGTCAACTGCTGGTCGGCCTGTGCCAGCGGCTTGCGCGCGTCGCGCAACTGGCGGCTCACGTTGGCGTGCTTCTCGCGCGCCTCGTGGTATTCCAGCGTGGGCAGCACTTCTTCCTGCAGGTTGCGGCGTTCCTTGTTCAGGTCTTCCCACTGGTGGTAGTTGGCCACGCGCAGGCGCAAGCCTTCCAGGTTGGTCTTCGACGCTTCCAGTTCCGACTCGAAGCGCTTCAGTTCCTGTTCCGTGTCGCGCTGGTGGCGCTTGGCTTCGTCGTAGGCATCCAGCACCTCCTTGTCGCCGAACACCTGGAACACCAGGTCCAGCAGCTGGCGCGGCGCGTATTCGCACAGCTTGTCCGTCTCGCCCTGCTCCAGCGCCAGCACCTTGGCCATGGCCGGCGACAGGCCGGCGTTGGCCAGGCGCTTACGGTAGTTCTCCACGCCCAGCCAGTCGTTCGCTTCCGTGATCTCCTCGATCTGCACGTTCCCGGGGCGCATCAGGTACTGGCGCTTCCAGTCGCCGCCGTTCTTCTGGATCTGGCAGAACAGCGTCACCTCGTCGTCGCTGAAGAAGCCGGAGCTGCGGAACGGGCGGTTCGACAACTGGCGGCCCACGGCCTGGTTGTCGACCACGGCGCGCAGCCAGGCAGTCTGCTGGCCCGAGTGGCGCGCATAGTGCTTGTAGGTGCGGCCCATCGAGCAATCGAGGCCGAACAGGGTGCGCAGCGCGTCGAGCAGCGTGGTCTTGCCGGAGCCGTTCTGGCCGGCGATGGTGATGATCTTGGCGTCGAGCGGGATGTTCTTGATGCGCTGCCAGTAGTCCCAGTGCACCAGTTCGAGTGATTTGATGTGAAACATGGATTAATCCCTGGCTGGAGTGTCGTCGGACGGGGTGGGGTCAGCGCCGTTGGCATCGTCGGCCTCGTCCTCCACGGCGTGCATCTCGATGGCCGCGCCGGCCGGCAGCGGCGCCGGCGCGACGACGGCCGGGCCTTCGTAGGCGGGCACCTCGAACGGCAGCGGCTCAGCATCATCGTCGTCAGCATCGGCATCGTTGGCCACGGCCACCGGCGCGCCGGCGGTCGGCTCGTCGTCCGCGGCCAGCGGCGGCGTGGCGCGCGGCACGGGAATGATCTGCGCCGGGGCGCGCTTGAACACGTCGGCCAGCGCGCCGTTGATGATGCGTTCCTTGAGCAGGTCGGTGTCCATCAACAGGTCCAGCAACGGGCCTTCCACGATCACGTCGCCGCGCCGTTCGATGAAGCCCAGCTTGGCCAGGATGCCGAGGTTCATGTCCAGGCGGGTCTTCTTGCCCAGCTTGTCGCCGAAGTCGGCCAGCAGCGCCTTGTAGGCGATACCGATCGAAGTGTCCTCGGCGCGCGGCAAGGGCTTCTCCACGCCGAACATGTCGTTCTGGTCGTCCTCGGCGTGCTGGTGGGTTTCCTGGCGTTCGCGCTTGGGCAGGATGATCTGCGCCCACAGCACCACCAGCAGGGCCACGCCGTCGCGCGACAGGCCGAAATTATTGTTCTGCCAGACGTCGCGCGCGCCGAAGATCTTCGGCTCGATAGCGCGCGTCAGGGCCAGCGTGACGTGGTCGGCGTACACGTTGTCGAGCAGTTTGAGGCCGGTGGCCAGCAGGCGCGCGTCCACTTCGGCGCGGAACTGCTCGTCCGACAGCACGCGCTTGACCAGCTTGTCGTCGCGGCGCAGGGTCTGGTGCGTCAGCAGGCGCGCGATCAGGATTTGTGCGTCGTCATTCATCAGTCTTGTCGCCTTGCGGATCGAGGGAGAGGGAAAGCGTGGCCAGCGACATGGCCGCCACGTGCAGGTCGGGCAGTTCGATCATCTCGTCGGACGGGGTGAAGGTCACGGGCAGGCGGGCCAGTTCGGCCGTGGCGCCCTGCAGGCTGGCCTCGGAGGCGTCGCCCAAGAGCGGCAGCAGCGAGGCGCGGTAGGACGCCACGGCGAAGGTGGCCGGCAGCAGCGAATCCTGGATTGGGATCGATTTCGGGGCCTCCTCCGCGATGCTGGGGAAATTGCCCAGCGCGGCGAAGTCGGACAGGCGCGCAAGCCAGTCGTCCAGTTCTTTTTGCATTGCGGGTGTGTCGTTGATGGTGGTGGGTGCATCCTGGCCGGCCGGCAGGCCGCCCGGCGCCACGCCGGACACGCGGTCCGACAGCAGCTCGGTCTCGGCCACGTCGATCATTTCGGCCGGCGTGATAAACAGCGGCACGACCGGCTGGTCAATGGCGCCGTCGGCCAGCGAGGCCAGGTCTTCATGTTGCAACAGCCAGCGCTTGATGTCGGTGGTCGACAGGCCGGACTGGCCCAGGTGCACGCGCTGGCGTTCGATCTGGTTCAGGGCGCGCGAGAACATGCCCTGCATGTTGAGCAGCGCGCTCTGGGCCCGGCCGATGGCCTGGGCTGCCTTGTGGGTGGCGCTGTCCGCGTTCTCGTCGGCCGTGATGGCGCGCAGGATCTCGGAGCCCTTCTCTACCCAGTCGCAGGCCATGTGCCACTTGGCCTGCGAGGCGCGCAGGCGGAATTCGGAACCGGAGGCGATGGCGTCGGCGAATTCCTCGGTCAGCTCGACCAGGCGGCCCAGCAGGTGCTGCAGCTGTTCGACGGTGACGCCGCCCACGGCCTGGGCGCCGGCCACCTGCGACAGCAGGAAGCCCATCTCGGCCTCGTCCTCGTTCTGGCCCAGCGCCAGCAGGCCGTCGATGGCCGACAGCACGTTGCGGGCCATGGGCGTGACGCGGTACACGGCTTGCTGCGCGTCCCAGGCCAAAAGCTGGTTCGAGCGCAGGCGCATCAGCACCGTTTCCAGGCTCTCGGGCAGCAGATAGGCCAGCCGGGTGTTGATGTCGGCGCGCGAGAACGCCGACGTGGCCGTGTCGGACGCCAGTTCGCGCAGCACCAGCAGGCGCACCAGCACGCCGTCGAAGCCGCCGTGGAACAGGGCCGTGAACACCTGCAGCAGCGGTTGCGCGCGCTTCAGGTGGTAGACCTGCTCGATCTCGTCAGCCGATACGTTGGGCTGGAAATGGGCTTGCAGCGTGTCCTGGTGCTCGGTGCCGGTGAGCGGTGCTTCCGCAGCCGCAGCTGCATTTGCCAAAATTTCTATCATTCTGTGCCATTCTCGATGATGATTAAGATGACAACAGAATCGGCCCTCGCGGGCCCGTCATCTTCATCGCGGGGGCGTCAGTATATCAGGCACGGCGGCTATTTCCTGCTGATCTTGTCCAGCGTCTGGTCGACGAAGTCGCCGTCCGCGTCGGCGAAGCGGATGCGCACCGGATACCACTCCAGCGACGGCGCCAGCCACAGGTCCACCTGCTGGCCCTGGGCGTCCGGCGGCGGCGCCTTGACCAGGTGCAGCGCGTTGACGTCGCCCTGGCCCGTGTGCACGGTCTCGTGGTCGACCACCTTGAACACCCACGGCTCGGCGTCGTGCGAGCCGGCCACGAAATAGGCCCACTCCGTGCCCGGCTTGAAGCGCTCCGGGTTGGCCCTGGCCTGGGCCAGCAACTGCCACGGGGCGCTGGTGCGGTCCTGCTCACCGCCCTTGAGCGGGTAGCTGTCGTCGCCCTCGGTGAACACGATGGTCTTGCTGTCGCGCTTGAAGGTGGTGGTGCTGGGGTCCTTGCGGAAGCGCTTCTGGTAGAACGTGACGGGCGCCAGGCCGTAGCCGTCCACCAGCCCTTCGCTGCGATTCTCCAGGATCTTGCCGAAGATGACGGCGTGGCTTTCCGTGCTGATGCTGTACTTGCCCTCGCCCGTTTGCCACGCCACCACGGCGTCGCCCGAGATGGGCAGGCTGCGCTGGCGGGCCGAGATCGTGTAGCGCAGCTGGGCCGACGGCGGCAGGTTGTAGGCGCGGCGCACGCTGGGGTGCTCGCTGGCTGTGGCGGCGGCAGCCGCATTGGCAGTGGCGCCAGTGGCGGTGGCGGCGCCGGCCGGCTGGCCGCGCTGGGCCGCCAGCACCGGCATCGGCGCCGCCAGCACGGCGGCCGCCAGCAGCAGCGCGGCCGTGGTGTTCATAGTTGTCATGGTCATTTTCCCGAATTTGTCATGGTTATTCTGGAGACGGTCTGCGTGGTCAGCGCGCCGCTCGCTTCCGTATTGCGGATCTGAACCGGATACCAGTACTGCGATGGCGCCAGCCACACGTCCAGCCGCGATGAATAGGTGCCCGGCTTGGGCGGGCGGGTCAGGTGCCAGGTCTGCAGCTTGCCCAGCCCCGTCTCCAGCTCCTCCTCGCCCACCAGCTGGAAACGGAAGATGTTCGCTTCCTTGTCCTCGCCCACCAGGATGTCGATGTCGGTGCCAAACTGGTTGGGATCGGCCCGGCCGATGGCGCCCAGCTGGAACGGCACCGTGGCCTTGTCCTGCGCGCCCACCAGCAGCGGGTAGCTGCGTTCGGACGCGGAAAACGTGATCGTGCCTTCGTCGCGGTTGAAGTGGGTGGCCGTCTGCGAACGGCCGCTGCGCTTCTCCGTCGCCGTGACGGGGGCGATGCCGAAATCGTCGATGGTGCCGGTGCTGGTCAGCACCAGCAGGTTGAGGCGGGTGATCAGCATGCTGATGCCGGCTTCCACCGACAAGGTGTAGCTGCCGCCGTCAGTATGCCACTTCATGGCCGCCTCGCCCGTCCATTTGGTGCCGTTGGCGTCCACCCGGCGCACGTCGAGCAGGAAATCGGCCGATGGCGGCAGGTTGACCTTGTAGCGGCGCATGCCCTGGCCCGGCGCCTGCACGGGCGGGGCCGGCGGCGCGTCGCTGGTCTGGGCCGTGGGCGCCGGGGCCGCGCCCGGCGTGGGCTGGTCGGCGCCCGCCTGCGGCTGGGCGGCCGCCGGCCCGTTATCGGCACCGGGTTGTGCTTGCGCAGCGGAGGCGGCGCTGTTGTCGGCCGCGCCGCTGTCGGCCACGGGCGGCGCCGGTTCGGGCGCGGGTTCTGGCGCCGGTTCCGGTGGCGGCGGTGGCGGCGCTGGCTTGCGCGCAGGTTTGCGCGCCGGCTTGGGCGGGGGGGCGCTCATCGGTTGCAGCTCCGGCAGCGGCGCCGCCTCATGGTGCTGCGGCAGGGCCAGGTGCAATTGGGCCGTGACCAGCGACGGCGGCGGCCGGCGGCGCGCTTCGCGCTGGCCCAGCTGGGTGCCGACCCAGTCTATCGTCAGGTAATGCAGTGCCACGGTGGCGGCGCCCAGCAGCAACCAGCGGCGGCGTGGGCGGAGGAAGGTGGCGATCGTCATGGCGCTAGTTTAACGTGTCTGCCCCCTGCTCCGCTGACAGCACCGGCGCCGCCATGCGCCGGCGCATCAATCGCGCACGCGAATGTTGTCAAAACCTTTTGAACGCCCCTGCGATATCTGCTACGCTAAACGCTCACTCACAGGAGAAACCAGCCATGTCTAACCCTCAAATGCCCAACATCCCAGGTGCTGCAGTCATGACGGACACCCTCGATTTCGTCAAGAACCTGTGGGGCAGTATGAGCGTGCCGGGGCTGACGGCGCCCACCCTGTCCGTGGATGAACTGGACAAGAAAATCAATGACCTGAAGGCCGTGGAAACGTGGCTGAACCTGAACATGAGCATGCTGCGCGGCAGTATCCAGGCGCTGGAAGTGCAGCGCGGGACCATCGCCACGCTCAAATCGGTGGGCGCCAGCATGGCGGCTGCCGTCAACCAGGGCGGCGGCGACGCCAAGTCGCTGCTCGACACGGTGCCCTACGCATCCGTGTTCTTCCAGCAAGCCCAGGCCGCCGCGCCGGCCAAGGCGCCCGTGAAGGAAACCCCGCCGGCGCCAGCGGCGGCCGCGCCAGCCGCGCCGGCAGCCAGCACAGGATCGGCCAATACGACTGCAGCCAGCAGCGGCGCCGCCAAGCCGGCCGCCAGCCCGAACGCCGACGCGGCTGCGCAAATGGCCAATCCGGCCGTCTGGTGGAATCTGCTGCAGGATCAGTTCAAACAGGCCGTCTCCAGCACGCTGGGACCGGAATCGATGACCAGTGCGGCCGGCAAGATGGCTGCTGCGGCCACGGCGGCCGCCACCTCGGTGGCGAAATCGGCGGCCAATGCCGCCACGGCAGCCACCGCCGCCGCCAAGCCCAAGGCAGCAGAAGCCGACAAGTCCACTGCGGCCAAGGCCCCGGTCAAAGCGGCCGCCAAGCCGCGCGCGGCCAAGGCCAAGCCGGCCGTCAAACCATCTTCGGCGGAATAAGGCGGCGCTCAGCGGCGCCGCGCGGGCGGCGCGCGGCCGCTATCAGGACAGGCGCAGGATGCGGATGGCTTCGATCAGGCCATCCGCCTGGCGCTGCACTTTCTCGATATTGATCAAGCCTTCTTCGGCCAGTTGTTTGGCGCTGTCGAGCGCCCCCTGGAAGCTGTCCAATGTGTCGCCCTTGGCGGTCACGGGCCGGATCCAGGCCGTGCCGCCGATTTTCATTTTGTCGTAAACTTCTTTGGCGATATCGCGCATGGGTGTGCCCTTCTCTTGGCTGGTGCTTTTCATAGGGCGCAGACCGGCCGCAAAGGCTACGGACCGCGCCGGATTTTCAGTGTAATCATTTGACCGGTGGGAAACAAGCGCGCACGCGTGGCCACCGTTGCGTCCATCCATCACTCGGAGGAAGTCTGCTCCAGCGCCTCGGCCACCGCGTCCAGCGCCGCCACGGGGGCCGGCGCCAGCAGGGCCAGTTGCTCCATCAACTGGGCGAAACGCTGCTGGCCGGGCGCGATCTTATCGACATGCATCAGCACCCCGATGGCTTCCTCCGACAACTCATGCGAATAGCCCTTCTGCTGCAGGTGGGAGATGATGATCTGGGCCGAATTGAACAGGATGCGCATGTTGTTGGGCAGCGCCAGGCGCGCCTCGCGCATCCACTCGACGGCCTCGTCCAGCTTGCCCGTCTTCCACAGCAGCACGCCCTTGTTCATCATGTCGGCCGCTTCCTTGCGCGAGGACTTGATGAGGGCCTCGCCCTCCTCGCCCATGCGCGCCTTGTCGAACACTTTCTGGATATCGTCGAGCAGCGGTTCGTTGTCGTCGTTGTTGCGGGCCACGTAGCACAGCAGGTCCACCGGCGCCTCCTTCACGCCGACGGCGAACAGCAAAGTCGCCATCTCCATGCAGGTGGGGACGTCGGGGCGCAGCTTTTCCTCCACCAGCATCTGTTCCAGCTCGTCGCCGGACTTGCGGGCGCGCCGGTAATCGCCGCTCTCGTGGTAGACCAGGCCTTCCGTGATCTTGGCCCGCAGGTTCACATGGTCGCCCGAGAACTGCTGCAGCGCCGAGTTCAATAAGCGCAGCGCCTCCTTGGTGTCGTTCTTCTGGCCGTACACGCGGGCCAGGCCGAAATACGCGTCCACCGTCTTGAGGATGGAATACTCGCCGATCTCGATGCACTTGCGGAACGCGCGCTCGGCCAGCGGGATATTGCCCAGCTTGAGCGCGGCCATGCCCAGGCTGCGCTGGCGCGGCACGGAATTGGGCGACAGCTTGGCCGCCTTCTCCAGCACGTCGCAGGCCTCCTCCGTCTTGCCCATGCGCTGGTAGGCTTGCGCCAGCTGGTCGAACGCGTCGATGTAAAAACGGTTTTCCGCGATCACACCCTGGAACATCTGGCGCGCCGCTTCCAGCTCGCCGTTGTTCATGCGGATCTTACCCAGGCCGGTGCGGGCCCAGTTGTATTCGCGTCCTTCCAGCACCTTCTCGTACACGGCGCGCGCCTGTTCCGGCTCGCCGGCCTTGAGCAGCAGCGTGGCCTTCATGCGCAGCAGGTCGATCTCGTGCAGCTTGTTGTGGGCGATCTGCTCGTCGCACAGCCGCGCGGCGCGAAGAAAATCCTTGTCGGCGAAGGCCTGGTCGATCTCGCGAAAGATCTGCTTCTTGTGCCAGACGCGGTTCAGGCGGGTCAGCAACACGCCTTCCGTGATCGGCTTGATGATGTAGGCGTCCGGCTGGTGTTCGGCCGCGCCCATCACGGACTCCACGCTCTTTTCGGCCGACACCATCAGCCACACGCTGCTGGGTAGCATCAGGTGCTTGATGCGGGCCTCCTCCAGCACCTGCTGGCCGTTCTTGCCGTCACCGAGGTTGTAGTCGCACAGCACCACGTCGTAGCGGGTCTTGGCCAGCAACACCATGGCCTCGCCGCCGCTGGCCGCCTGGTCGATATGCTTGGCGCCCAGGTTGCGCAGCGATTCGCGCAGCAGCTGGCGGATGCCGACGAAATCGTCCACCAGCAGATAGCGTTTTTCGGCCCAGTCGACGGCGTCGATGGCGGCGGGATGGAGGGCGGTGCTGGTCATGGTACGTGGGGTTCCTAGGGCAGGCGCAGGACGAAACAGCCGCCGCCCAGCGCGCCGCCGTTGGACAGCGCGATGCTGCCGCTGCGCTGGCGGTGCTTGTGCATGCGCGCCACTTCGCGCGAGAAGTACAGCCCCAGGCCGCTGCTGTTGGTGAGGAAGTTGACGCGGCTTTGCTCCATGGGCGCGGCGCCCGCTGCCAGCATGGCGGGCGGGAAGCCGTCGCCGTTGTCCTCGACCCGCAGTTCCAGCTCGTCGCCATCGACGCGGATGGCCAGGCGCACGCGGTCGCGCGTGTAGCGGATGGCGTTGTTGATGGCGTGCACCAGCACGCCGATCACCAGGTCTTCATCGAAGCTCCAGATCAGTTCAGGCGCGTAGTCGAGTTCCAGCGTGATGCCGCGCGACTTGAGCAGGATACGCGCCTGCGACGCCACTTGTTCGACCAGTTCACCGATCTGCTGCGGCGCCGGGTCGAACGGATAGCCGGGCTTGCCCACTTCCTTGTACAGGGCCAGCAGCTGGATCAGGTTGTCGTTCAGGCGGCGGGTCTGGTACAGCATGTGCGCCATCTGGCTGTAGGGTGTTGGTTCTTCCGTCGCGGCGGGATCGGCGTCCGCAGGCGTGGCGGCGGCGGGCGGCGGCGCGGCCGACAGCAACTGCTCCAGCGTGCCGCTGAGCACACCGATCGAATTTTTCATGTCGTGCACGGTCGAAGCCAGGAACAAAAACAGCTCGGGCGCACCCGCTTGGTCATCCATCATTCAGCTCTCCGGAAGGGGCTACGCGGCGCCCCTGGTGCCCGCATTGTTGGAGTTGAATTATATCCCGCCGACAAGTGCGAAAGGCCCGGAATTGAGTTACAGCAATAGATTAGTTGGCGCGAATGCAACGCCAGCCTGGACGCCGGACGCGCTACTGGCTGCGGCGCCGCTGCTTGAGCAGGAAGCGGCCCGGGTCGATCGCCTCGGCCAGCGTGGCTTCCAGCGGCAGCGGCGTGCCCTCCAGCTGCGACACCAGCACCTCGGCCATCAGCGGCGCCCAGATGATGCCGCGCGACGCGTAGCCGAGCAGGCAGTAGAGGCCCGGATGGCGCGGCACATCGCGCAACTGCTCCAGACGGCCGGCCGATGGATAGTCGGGCAGCGCCCCGGCCAGCGGCAGCCGGTCCGGCGCGGCGCAGCGGAAACCGACCCGGCCCGCCAGCGGCGCATCGTCCACTTGCACGCCGTCGAGGATCTCGGCCAGCCGCGCGAGATTCTCCTGCTGGCACGCCTCGCGCAGCGCGCGATCGTCGTCGGTGCCGTAGGTGGCGCCGGCGCATACCACGCCGTCGGACGGCGGCGTCACATACGCTTCGCGGCACACCACCAGCGACTGCGGCGGCACGCGCGCGGGGTCCAGATGCGTGACCTGGCCGCGCAAGGCCGACAGCGGCAGCTCGGCCGCCTGCGCCAGCCGGGTGGCGCCCGTGCCATTGGCCAGGATCAGTGTCGGTGCCTGCGCCAGCAGCGCGCCATCGGCCGCGCGCACCTGCCATTCGCCGTCGACCCTGGCCAGCGTGAGCGCCTCGGCATGGAACACGCGATGCAGGCGTTCGCCGCAGGCGTCCAGCATGGCCTGGCACAGCGACGACGGACGCGCCCAGCCGCCCTGCCCGAACAGCCAGCCGCCGTGCGGCGTCGCCGAACCGAGCAAAGCGCTGGCGGCCGGCGCATCAAGCCAGCGCACGAATTCCGGCGGATAGTCGCCGCCCTCCACCACCTCGCGCTGCACGCGCGCATGGCCGGCGTCGCGCGCCAGTTGCAGCACGCCGCAACTGGCGCCCCGGAACACCTGGCCCACGCCCCCCATGCGCTGCCATTCGCGCAGCGCGAACAGGTAGGCGGTGCGGGTCAGGCGGGTGGGGATGTTGTCGTCCTTCGACAGCAGCGGCATGAAGATGCCGGCATGGTTGCCCGAGGCTTCCTGGGCCGGGCCATCGTGGCGCTCGATCAGGGTCACGTCCCAGCCGCGCGCGCACAGGCGGTGGCAGGCGGCGGAACCGGCCACGCCGGCGCCGATGACGACGGCGCGCCGCACCGGTGCCGGCGGCGCCGGCGGATGCGCACGGCGGCTGGCGAACTGCGCGTCGATATCAGGAACGGCGTCGGGCACGGCGTCGGGCGCGGCATGGTCCCGCGTCTGCGGCGCGACCTTGCAGGCGAAACCGGCGGCCGCCAGCGCCCATACCAGCGCTTCATCGGGCGCCTGCGCGTGCAGCGTGGCGCCTGGCGTGGCCAGGGCGGCCAGCGCGCGGGCCAGCGTGCGCTCGGGCGGCTGCTCGCCAACAGCGGCGGGCAGGTGGAATACGTGCACCCGCGCCGCGATCTGCGGCAGCATGGCCGGCACCGTGCCCACCATCAGGTCCAGCGTGACGCGGCCGCCATCGAGCAGGATGCGGTGCACGCCCGGCAGCGGCAGCGGCCACAGGGCGCGCAACTGCGGATCGCTGATGTCCGATGCCTGCGGCGGACGGGGGGCGATGGCGAGGTAATGCAGTTCGCCCACGCTGGCGGCCCACGTCCGCATGAAGTGGCTGCCGTCGCCGAAATCCGTCGCGAGGACGACCAGACGCGCGCTCATGACCGATGCGCCGCGTGGCGGAAGCAGGCCGGGTCGTGGTCGTCCACCATGCCGATGCCCTGCATGTAGGCGTAGATGATGGTGGAACCAACGAACTTGAAGCCGCGCTTGGCGAGGTCTTTGGAGATGCGGTCGGACAAGGCCGTCTTGCTGGGACGCGGCTGTTCGGCGTTGACGAGAGGCTGGCCATCCACATAGTCCCACAGCAGACGGTCGAGCGAGCCGCCCTCCGCGCGCAGGCGCAGGTAGGCGCGCGCGTTGCTGATGGCGGCCGCCACCTTCAGGCGGTTGCGCACGATGCCGGGATCGGCCAGCAACTGCGCCACCTTGGCGTCGTCGTAGGCGGCGATCTTTTCCGCGTCCCAGTTGTCGAACGCGGCGCGGTAGGTGTCGCGCTTGTTGAGGATGGTCTCCCAGCTCAGCCCCGCCTGCGCCCCTTCCAGATTCAGCATCTCGAACAGGCGCAGCTCGTCGTGGCAAGGCACGCCCCATTCGTGGTCATGGTAATCGAGGTAACGGGGATTGGCCGGGTTGGCCCAGCGGCAGCGGGTAACGGTCATGGCAGCAAGTTCTAGCGCTTCAGGCGCGGAAGGCGGACAGTATAAATTAATTGGACCCAGCCGTACCGGCGCCGCGTCATGGCTCACGCGCGCGCCAGCAACTGCTCGGCGGCGAATATCCCCGACAGCAGCGACGTGCTCACCCCGAAGCCCGGATACGAAGTCTGGCCCGCCTGGTACAGGCCGGGAATGGGCGTGGCGTGCGGGTACTGGGCGCGGCTGTCGGCGGCCGGCGACAAGCCGTAGACCGCGCCCTCGTACAGGAACATCTGGTCGCGGAAGTAGCGCGGTGAGCGCACGCGGCGCACGGCCACGTCCAGCGGATGCAGCGCCGCCAGGGCTTGCTGTGCGGCCTGCGCCACCTCCCCGGTGCGCGCATCGGTCCACGCATCGGGCGCCAGCGACTGGTCGATGGATGGATACACTTCGATGATGCTGCCGCCGCCGCGCGCCAGTTCAGGCGCCGTGACGGTGGGCACGGTGTAGGCCAGGCACGCCATGTCGCCGGCATCGAGGAAGCGGTGCTGCTGCTCCATCAGCGGGGTGCGGTAGTTGAAGTGGCTGACGCCGTCGATGCGGTTGCGCAGCCCGAACTGCACCGACACGGCCCGCTGCGACAACGGCGCGCGCTGCGTCTTCCTGCGCATGGCGGCGGGAACGTCGCTCGCCTTCAGCAGCGAGGCGAAGGTGTGCATGCCGCTCACGGTGGAGACGATGGCGTCGTAGGGCACGGTGCCCCTGCCCGCCACGGTCAGCGCGGCGGCGCGGCCATGCGCCACATCGATGGACTGCACGTGCGCGTTGCAGACCAGCTTGCCGCCCAGCGCCAGCAGACGCTGCTCCAGCGCCGCCGGGATGGCGCCCATGCCGGCCACCGGCAAGTAAAACTCGTCGAGCAGCATGGCCATCGTGCCCACCATCTGGAATGCCGGCGTGCGCGCCGGCGCCAGCCCCGTGTACAGGGTGACGTTGGCCAGCGCGGCGCGCAGTTTGGGATCGGCGATGTGCCGCGCCAGCTCCTTGCCCACCGTGCCGGCCAGTTTGGGCAGATGGCGCCAGGTGGCCGCCAGCAGGCGCGGCACGGACAATGGCCGCACGATGATGTCGCCCGTCAGTACATCGTAGAGTTCACGCCAGCGGGCCACCAGTTGCGCCAGCTCGGCCCGTAGCGCGTCGGCCCGGCCATCCAGGCCTGCGCCTTGCGCGTCCAGCGCGCCGCCAACGCCGAAGCGGATGGCGCTGCCGTCGTCGAAGGTGGAAGTCTGCATGCGTTCGATCCGGCGCAGCGGCAGCAGCGCGGCGCGGTCCATGCCCAGCCGCGCGAAGCCCGCGTCGAGGATGGCGGGGATGGCCAGGTACATGGCGCCGTCGTTGAACACGTAGCCATCGGATTCGGTGGTGGTGCAGCAGCCACCGGCGCGCCCGGCGCGCTCGTAGAGGGTGACATCAAGGCCGCGTTGGGCCAGGTGGATGCCGGCGGCCAGACCGGCCACGCCAGCGCCGATCACGGCGACCGTTTTCGTCTTCATGCGCGCTCCCTGGAAAAGCCCGGCCGCGCAAAAAGATCAGATCGGCCGTGGCGGCACACAATCTATCATTGTTTTGTCAACATTGCAGACTACGTGCGCCGCCACACCGGCCAGCGTTACTTGCCGGGGTTCTTCAGCTCGTGCTTCAGGTTCTCGCTCATGGGGAATTTGAACGTGGGCGTGAGGAACCACTTGCTGTAGATCTTGCTGAATTCGCCCGAGGCGCTCAGCTTGGCCAGCGTGGCGTCCACCAGCTGTTGCAGCGGCTTGTTATCCTTGCGCAGCATGATGGCGATCGGGTCGCTGGCCAGCGATTCCTTCAGCAGCACAAAGCCTTTCGGATTGCTCGCGGTGGCCGCCAGCTGCGCCAACTGCACGTCGTCATGGACGAAGGCGTCGACCTTCTTTTGCTGCAGCGCGCCGAACGATTCCACGTTGTCGTGCGACTTGACGAACTGGATGTGCAGGCCCTTCTCCAGGTCCGCCTTGGCCAGCACCGGCGCGCCGGACGCGCCCTGGTTGACGATCACGCGCTTGTCTTTCAGGTCGGCGACGGACTGGATGCCGGAATCGGCGCGCACCATGACCTTGGTGTCGGAGAAGAAGATGGGCGTGGAAAACGCCACCTCGGTCGCGCGCTGAGGCGTGATCGAGGTCGAGCCGCACTCCAGGTCGACGGCGCCGTCCTTCACCTTCGCGATCCGGTCGCTGGACGACACGGGGACGTAGCTCACCTTCAACTCCGGCTGGCCCAATTCCTTCCGGATGGCCTCGACCACGGCGCCGCACAGGTCGATGGTGTAGCCGGCCGGCTTGTGCTGCGCATCCGCGAACGAAAACGGCTGTGACGCGTCCCGGTAACCGATCGTGATCGTGCCCGGCTTGGCCAGCTTGAGCGGTCCGCCCGCCTCGCCCGCCACCGCACCGGCCATCACGCCCAGCAGCGCAGCCGCCACCAATACTTTATTGCTTCGCATAGTCCATCTCCCGTTGTAGTTGTGACGTCAAACACAGGAAGATTGCAATCGGCGTGCCAACGCTGGCGGGTCCGGCGAACACGGACAAGCGATTGATTTTACGAAGAAATTTCCCGCCGGGGACGAAACTGCCGCGACCCGCGTCCGAATAATTGGACGGGCAGCCATGGTTCGGTATGAGAAACCGGACGCCGGACGCCCGTTCAGCCTTCGAGGTCGCTCGACAAGCCCACGCGGCGCCGTTCGCCGCCCAGCACCAGCGGGCCGGCCAGGCTGCTCAGCAGGCGCACTTCGCCTTCGGCCACGGCCTGGTCCAGGTTGTGCATCAGGCGCGGGAACAGGCCGTCCGGGCGCGCCCCTTCGGTGCTGTACAGCGCGGCCCACGCGTTGCGCCCGGAGCGCTTGGCGATGTACAGGCCCTGGTCAGCCAGCTCCACCACCTGTGGCCACGGCAGCAGCCGCGGTTGCGACGGCAGGAAGGGATAGCAGGCGAAGCCGATCGAGCAGGTGCGCGCCAGCCGGGTGCCGTCCGGCAGCTCGAAGTCGCGTTCAGCCACGGCGCGGCGCATGCGCTCGGCCACCACGCGCGCCTCGTCACGGTGGGTGGCGCGCGCCAGCACAAGGAATTCCTCGCCGCCCCAGCGCACCAGGTAGTCCGACTCGCGGAACACTTCGCGCAGCCGTTCCTGCATCTGCACCAGCACCGAGTCGCCTGCCGCGTGGCCGTACTGGTCGTTCACTTCCTTGAAGTGGTCCAGGTCAACCATGAAGAACACCAGGTCCTTGGGCGCCAGCAGCTCGCATTCGGTGGGCGCGCGGTGCGCCGGCTGGTCGTAGCCGCGCAAGCTCATGGCCACGTCGGCGTCCACGTTCTGCAGGAAGAAGCGGCGGTTGCGCAGGCCCGTCAGCTGGTCCGTCAGGCTCACGTCCTCCAGCGCCTTGTAGGCCCGCTCCAGTTCCAGGTTCTTTTCCAGCAGCTGTTCCTGGGTCGCGCTCAGGGTCTTGAGCGTGGCCGCCACCTGGCGGTAGGCGGCCGCGTTGTCGAGCGCAATGGCGCCATACGCGCACAGGGTGCGGAAGATCAGCCGTTCCCGCTCGCCATAGGCGCGCGCTTGCAGCGACTGCACCGTCATCACGCCCAGCACCCGCTCGCCCACACGCAGCGGCGCGAACAGCAGGCTCAGTGTCGGCAGCGTGCCGGGGATCAGATTGGGGGTGGCGCCGGCATCGTCGATCTCGATCAGGATCTCACGCCGCTCGCGCACGCAGCGCGCGGAATTGGCGTTGGGTTCGGACAGCGGCACGCGCATGACCGGCAGCGGCTGGCCCGCTTCCACGCCGAACACGCAGTTCAGCGTCTCGCCGTCCGGCTCCAGCAGGAACACGGAAAAATGGGTGGCGTCGAGCAGGGCGTGCACATGGCGGTCCAGTGCCCCGAACACGGCCGCCGCGTCCAGGTGGGCCGTGATCTCCTGGCCGATGGCGCTCAGGTGTTCCAGCGTGGCGCTGGTCTGTTGCAGCACCTCGGCCCGTTGCGCCTCGGCCGCCGCCAGCTGGCGGTGGTGCTCGCCCTCGGTCTGGGCGCGCTCGGTCTGGTACTGCACCTGCATCGCGATGGCGCGGTTGGTCGCCTGCTGGTTGTGGATGCGCTCGCGCGCAGCGTTGGCCTGCAGCGCGATCTCGTAGGCGCGCGCATGGTCGCCGGTGGCCGCGTACTCGCGCGCGGCCGCGTCCAGCAAGGTGCCGGGCACGATGTAGCCGTCGATGGTGGCGGCGATGCCCAGCGCCAGTTGCAGGTAATGCAGCATGGCGTTGGCCGCGTTCATCGGCTGCGGGTCGGGCAGCGTGTGCTGCGCGTGGATGCGGGCCAGCACGTCGAGCGCGGCGATCTGGTTGGCCGCGTCGCCATGTTCGCGCGCCAGCGCCAGCGCGGCGTTGGCGGCGGCCACGGCGTCGGCCGGCCGGCCCAGTTGCGACAGGGCGTGCGCCTGGCCGCGCCGGGCGCTGCTCTGGAAGTCGGACTGGCACAGCGCGTCGCCGCGCTCGGCCAGCCGGCTGAAGCTCTCCAGCGCGGCCGGGTAATTGCCCAGGTCCAGCGCCAGGTCGCCCTGGTATTCAAGCGCCACGGCATAGGCGCGCGAACCGGACAGCGGCGCCAGCGTGTGCAAGGCTTCGCGCAGCAGATGCTGGGCCGCCTCGCGCTGGCCCAGGTGGCGCAGCGTTTCGCCGGTCTGCATCAGGCACAGGCCCACGCTCATGGGCCAGCCCGTGGGCCGCGCCAGGTCCAGGCCGCGCTGCATCCATTCCAGCGCCGCCTCGTGCGCGTTCAGGCTGGTGAAGGCGTTGCCGATGTTGGTGGCGACGATGATGGCGCGCCGTAGCTGGCCGGTGGCCAGCGTGGCTTCGTAGGCCCGCATCAGGTGGCCGATGGCGCGCCCGAAATCGCAGGCCTGGTAGGCGCAGGTGCCGAAGTAGTCGCTGATCCAGCCGGCGGCGGCCACCGGCTTGCCGTCCAGCGCCACGTCGAAGCGGCCGGCCCAGCGGGCGCTGGTGCTTTGCCAGTCCGCGAACACGGCCGTTATAGCGGTGGCCGCTTCGATCACGTCCAGGCGCACGGCGTCGGCGCCGGCGCGGGCCGCGGCGGCGGCCTGCTCCAGGCAGGCGCGGGCCTGGTCGGAGCCGCCACGGTCGGTGGCGATCCAGGCCAGTAGCCACAGCGCGTCGGCCTGGCCCGCGTGGTCGGCCGCCTGTTCCAGCGCGGCCAGCGCGGCGCGCGCCAGCCGCTCGGCGCCGTCCAGCTGGCCCCGCAGCCACGTGGTTTCCGCGTCGATCAGTTGCAGGCGGGCGGCCAGTGGCGCGCGCCGCGCCTCCGGCAACTGGCCAAGGCCAACGGCCACTTCGGCCGACCAGGCGGCGGCCCGCACGGGGTCGCGCTGGCGCATGTGCCAGGCCAGCTGCGACAACAAGTCCAGCCGCACCGTCCCCTGGGCGCCGGACAAGTCCGCTTCCCATTGCGCCAACTCATGATCGAGCGCAAACATGTCCACCAATTCCGTCCCTCAACCTGTTATGCCCCGCCCCGGGTCCCGGTGGCGCGACGTTATTGCTTTAACGCATGTATGCGTCCGTCAGCATTATTCCACAGTTTGATGACCATGCCGCCGCCTTGCCACACCCCGTATGGCGGCCATGCCACAAGCTATTGATTCGCAAGGCAATTCTCATGTCAAAAAGAAACGAAGATTTACTCTAAGAATTATTTCAACCAGTGCTGCGCGAGCGCCACGGCCCCCGAGAATGACAAGAACGACAACGCCGTGGACACCAGAATGATGCGCGCGATGCGGCCCGTGTCGGCCCCGAAGCGCTCGGCCAGGATGGCCACGTTGCTGGCACTGGGCAGGCAGGCCACCAGCACGATCACGGCCAGCGCCTGCCGTTCCAGCGGCACGCCCAGCGCCCGCGCGCCCAGGCCCAGGCCCAGCATCAGCAGCGGATGCAGCAGCAGCTTCTTGAACGCGACCGGCACGTAATCGCGCCAATGGGTGACGGCGGCGCTGCCCATCTGGGAGCGGGCCAGCACGGCGCCCATGGTGAACAGGGCCACGGGCGAGGCGGCGTCGGCCAGCAGGCCCACGGTGCGCATCAGTGGTCCGGGCAGGGCCAGCCCGGCGGCCGACGCCAGCGCCCCCAGCGCGATGGCCCACGGCAGCGGGTTGCGCAGCATGCCCTGCAAGGCGTTGCGCAGCGCGTCGCGCCCATGGCCGCTGCCCACGCGCGACAGCGCGATGCACAACGAACTGGTGATCACCATGTCGATGGCGATGGTGACGATTACCGGTCCCGACGAGGCCGGCCCCAGCAGCGCCAGCAGCAGCGGCACGCCCATGAAGCCGTTGTTGGGGAAGGCCGCCACCAGCGCGCCGAAAGCGGCGTCGTTCCAGTTGATGCGATGGCTCAGCGTGACGGCCACGGTCAGCCCCACCATCAGCAGCGCGCCCAGCAGGTAGACCCCGGCCACGCCGCCATCGAGCAGGCGGCCGATGGGCGTGCCAGCGCCGAAGCGGAACAGCAGGCACGGCAACGCGAAATACAGGACGAAAGCATTCAGGCCGGGGATGGCGGCCAGCGGCAGCAAGGTGCGCCGGGCAGCGAGGTAGCCGCACAGCACCAGCGCGAAAAAGGGAAAGGTGACGGACAGGATGGCGAGCATAGCCGGACATTGTAGCCGCAGCCGGAGCGGCCCGCGCAAACGGAAGCGGCAAGGCGCCACGGGGCGGCTACAATAATATTTGCCATGGGCCGGAATAAAGGCCAGGGCCGCTTCGTATACGTCAGTGCAAGTCCGCTCACACTTCACCAACAATAAGGAAGCCATCATGCACACCATCACCCGCTCCACCCTGGCCGCCGTGGCCGCCCTGCTGCTGTCGGGCGCCGCCCTGGCCGACGACCTGCCGATGAAAAAGGACGGCGTACTCGTCACCGCCAAAGGCATGACCGTCTACACCTTCGACAAAGATGTGGCCGACAGCGGCAAGAGCGCCTGCAACGGCCCGTGCGCCGAGCTGTGGCCGGCCGTGTCGGCCCCGGCCAGCGTCAGCGCGCCCTACTCCGTCGTCACCCGCGATGATGGCAGCAAGCAACTGGCCTACAAGGGTAAGCCGCTGTACGTGTTTGGCAAGGATGCACCGGGCCAGCGCAACGGCGACAATTTCAAGACCATCTGGCACGTGGTCAAGGACTGACCGCGCATGCACGACGACGGCGCCCGCCTGGTAGCCTGCATCCCGCGCCTGCGCCGCTATGCGCGCGCGCTGCTGGGCGAGCGCGCCGAGGCCGACGACCTGGTGCAGGACACGGTGGCGCGCGGCTGGGACCGGCTCGCCACGTGGCGCCGTGGCAGCGACATGCGGGCCTGGCTGTTCTCCATCATGCACAACCTGCATGTGGACCACCTGCGCCAGCCCGGCCTGCCCACCGTGCCGCTGGACGAGGACGTGCCGCAGCCGGCCGACCCGGCCCAGCCGTCGGACCGGCTGGCCGTGCGCGACATGGACGCCGCCCTGCAACAACTGCCGCCCGAGCAGCGGGCCGTACTGCTGCTGGTGGCGGTCGAGGAACTGAGTTACGAGGAAACGGCGGCCACGCTGGGCATCCCGCTGGGCACGGTGATGTCGCGCCTGTCGCGCGGACGTGAACGGCTGCGCCTGATAATGCTGGGCCAGCCCGTGCCCGCCCCCCTGAAAGTGATCAAATGAGCGCACCGGTGGTCGAAGCCGAACTGCAAGCGTGGGTCGATGGTTGCCTGCCCGCCGCGCGCCGCGCGGCCGTGGACGCCTACCTGGCCCTGCATCCGGACGAGGCAGCCCGGCTGCAGGCCTACCGCCAGCAAAACGCAGCCCTGCGCGCGCGCTACAACCCGGTGCTGGACGAAGCCGTGCCGGCCGCCCTGACGGCCCTCCCGCACGGCAAACTATGGCACGCCGCGCGCGCCATGGTGGCCGCCAACGGCCCCTGGCGCCATGTCGCCACATTGGCCCTGACGCTGGCCGGTGGCGCGGCCGGCTGGTGGCTGCACGACGTGGCGCCGGGCGCCGCGCCGGCGGCGCAGGAACTGGCCAGCGCGCAGCACGCGTCGCGGTCGCCGTTGCCATCGCGCTCGCCCTCACCAGCGCCAGCCATCCCCTCGGCCGCCAGCGCCAGCGGCCCCGCCCGCCTGGCCTCGGCCGACGTGCCCCCCTCGGCCGACGAGCAGGCGCTGGCCCGCAGCGCGGCCGTGGCGCACGCCGTCTACAGCCCCGAGCAGCGCCATCCGGTGGAAGTGGGCGCCGACCAGCAACAACATCTGGTCACGTGGTTGTCCAAGCGGCTGGGCGCGCCGTTGCATCCGCCGCAACTGGGTGCACTCGGTTATGAATTGATCGGGGGACGCTTGCTGCCCGGCCAGAGTGGCCCGGTCGCACAATTCATGTATGACAATGCCGGCGGCAGGCGCCTGACCCTGTACGTGTCGACCGAGCAACGCCACAACCGCACGACCGCGTTCCGGTTCGCGCAAGAAGGCAAGGTGGGGGTGTTCTACTGGATAGACGGGCGCTACGGTTACGCCCTGTCCGGCGCGCTCGACAAGGCGGCGCTGGCCAGGCTGGCCGACGCCGTGTACGCCCAGCTGGAACCGCCCGGCTAAGGGCGGTCCCAGCGGCTTGGGTCAGGACGGGGTCAGGCGTGCTTGCCCACTTCAATCAGGCGCGAGCGCATCATCTCGGAGGCGGCCGGGCCCGGCGCGAACATGTAGTCCTCGTCGTTGATGGCCAGGCCGCTGTTGGCGTCCACCAGCACCTGGTCGGCCGGCTTGCCGGTCTCGCGGCTCACCACCAGCAGGCTGGCCCCTTCCGGCGCCAGATGGTCGTTGCCCCAGGCGATAAAAGCCAGCAGCACCGGTTTGAAGTCGCGTCCCGCCTTGGTCAGCACGTACTCATAGCGCGGTGGACGGGCGCTGTACTGGCGCCGCTCCATCAGGCCGCCTTCCACCAGCCCGGCCAGGCGGCGCGTGAGCATGTTGGGGGCGATCTTCAAACTTTTCTCAAACTCATCGAAGCGCGTCATGCCATAGAACGCGTCGCGCAGGATCAGAATGCTCCACCACTCGCCCACCTTGCCCAGGCTGCGGGCGATAGGGCAAGGCATGCGGCCAAAATCAGTATGTTTCATAATTGACTCCGTAGCAGGTTCGGTCCAAGTGAGAATGACTGGGCGTTGCGCTGTGCCGCGCCACGGTTCCATTATTGGCCTTCCACAAAAACCATGCTTTTGCTGCAAGCGACTGCGTGTTTGCAAGCGGAGAAAACTATTAAATTTTTTAGAAAGATAGGCATAATAAGCAACATCGTCACATGCTAGCCACACACCCGACAGGACCCTGACCGCCACCCATGCAACCAACCAGCGCCCCGCCCATGCGCAACATACTCGTCGTGGATGACTCCGCGTTCGAGCAGCGCATGCTGATGGACTTGCTCAGTGAGCAGCCCTATCGGATCTCGGTCGCCTTCAACGGGCTGCAAGGTTACCAGCTGGCCCTGGCCAACCAGCCCGACCTGATCCTGCTGGACGTGCGCATGCCCAATATGGATGGCTACACGGCCTGCCGCCTACTCAAGGCCAACCCGGCCACCCACAACATCCCCGTGATCTTCCTCAGCGGCGCCGGCGCCGACGAGGAGCGCATCATGGGCTTGTCGATCGGCGGCGTGGACTACGTGTCCAAGCCGTTCTCGCCGGGCGAGCTGGCGGCGCGCATCCAGGTCCACCTGAATCTGGCCCGCCGCAACAATCCGCCCGTCATCGCGGCCGAACCGACCGCCGCCACGCCGGCGCCGCCCACCGATCCCGATGCCGTGCTGGTGGCCGCCGCCAAGCGCCTGATCGACGACAGTCTGGCCGACGTGCCGGGACTGGCCGAGATCGCGCGCAGCGTGGGCACCTACCGTGAAAAGCTGTCGCAGGCGTTCCGCGCCCAGACCGGCATGACCGTGTTCGCCTACATCCGCGAACAGCGCCTGCGCCGCGGCCAGCAACTGCTGAGTGAGTCCGACATGGATGTCCAGGACATAGCGTTGTTAATTGGCTTCAACAGCGCCGGCAATTTCGCCACCGCCTTCCGCGAACGCAATGGCGTCACGCCCAGCGCCTATCGCCAGGCCGCCCAGGCCATGCAGCAAAAAAAGACGCCAGACGCCTGAGGCGCGCCTATACTATCGGCCTTTCCCAGCCGGAAGCTCTTTTTCCTGCCGGCAGAGTCCATCCACACCAGACGCCCTTATCATGAAAGCTCATTCCACCGGAGGCCTCGTCTATTCCACCGACGGCGGCCGCATGTGCCCCGACTGCCGGCAACCATTGGCCGCCTGCACCTGCAAGGCCAACGCCAGGGCCGCGCCGCAGGGCGACGGCGTGGTGCGCGTGTCGCGCCAGACCAAGGGCCGGGGCGGCAAGTGCGTCACGCTGGTCAAGGGCGTGGCGCTGGACGCCACCGCCCTTGCCGCGCTGGGCAAGCAGTTGCGCACCGCCTGCGGCAGCGGCGGCACCGTCAAGGATGGCGTGATCGAAATCCAGGGCGATCACTGCGAGCTGGTCATGGCCACGCTGCAGAAACTCGGCCACCAGCCCAAGCGCGCCGGCGGCTAGCCAGGCGGGCAATACCGGCAATACGGGCAATACCGGCAAGCAGGGCGCCGGTCAGCCGAACAGCTGCGCCGCGAACGCCACGAAGGCGTTGACCTTGGCCGCCCGCAAATGCCGTGGCGGGAAAATGACAACGATGTCCGGCCCCGGCGCCTGCCATGCCTGCAGCACCGGCACCAGCGCGCCGCTGCGCAGCGGCTCGCGCAGGGACACGGACAGATGCTGGACGATGCCGGCGCCCGCCATCGCGGCTTCGACCAGGGTATCCACATGGTCCATCGCCACCCGCCCTGCCGGCGTGGCCGGGAACACGGCGCCGTCGCGCTGGAACAGCCAGGGCCGGACCTGGCGCGACTTCGGAGAGAGGAAATTGAGGCAGGCGTAGTCCGCCAGTGCATCGGGCGCGGACGGCGTGCCGTGGCGTTGCAGGAAGTCCGACGAGGCGCAGGTCACGTAGGCGGTGCGGCCCACCGTCTTCGCCACCAGCCCGGTGTCCTGCGGCGTGCCTATCCTGACCAGCACATCGACACCTTCCTCGGTCATGTCGATCATGCGGTCGGACGCGGTCACCTTGAGCGTCAGGTCGGGATACGCGGCCAGGAAGCGCGGCAGCGCCGGCGCCAGGTACAAACGCGCCAGGATGCCGGGCAGGTCCACGCGCAGCGTGCCGCTGGGCGTTTGTGCCGATTCGCGCAGGCTGCTTTCCAGTTCGCCCATGTCGCCCACCAGCCGCAGCGCCTGCTCGTAGCAGCGCCGTCCCTCGTCCGTGAGCGACATGCTGCGCGTGGTGCGGTTCAGCAGCCGCACCTGGAAATGGGCTTCCAGCGCCGCCACCTGGTTGGTGACGGACGACGTCGACACGCCCAGCCGCTGCGCCGCCCGCGCGAAGGCGCCCGTCTCCACCACCGCGCAAAACACCTTGAGCGCCTCCAGCCTGTCCATCCCTGCTCCTTCCGCAAGATCGTGGGGACGATTATCCACGGTTTCGCAATACAGTAACGCGGCGCGCCCGGTTTTTCCGGCGCCCGGGCTTTCCTACACTGGCCGTATCGATCCGCCAAACGCGATCCAACCACCGGAAAGGAAACCTGTCATGTCCACCTCCCCCCTGATGCAAGCGGCCGTGCTCCACGCCTACGGCCAGCCGCTCTCCCTGGAACACATCGCGCGCCCGCAGGCCGGCCCCGGCCAGGTGCTGGTGCGCATCAAGGCCAGCGGCGTCAATCCGCTCGACCTCAAGATCGCCGCCGGCCAGGCGGCCCATGCGCGCACCGTGCCGCCGGCCGTGCTGGGGATCGACCTGGCCGGCGTGGTGGCGGCCGTGGGCGCCGACGTCAACGGCTTCCAGGTCGGTGACGAAGTGTTCGGCATGACGGGCGGCGTGGGCGGCATCCAGGGTTCGCTGGCCGAATACGCGGCCGTCGACGCCAGCCTGCTGGCCCTCAAGCCGCGCAACCTCAGCATGCGCGAGGCGGCCGCCCTGCCGCTGGTCTTCATCACGGCATGGGAGGGACTGGTGGACCGCGCCCGGCTCCATGCCGGCCAGCGCGTGCTGGTGCATGGCGGCGCCGGCGGCGTGGGCCATATCGCGGTGCAGATCGCGCACGCGCTTGGCGCGCAGGTGTTCGCCACCGGCAGCGCGGACCAGCGTCAGGCCATCGAAGCCTACGGCGCGATCGCCATCGACTACCGCGCCGAGACGGTGGCGCAATACGTGGAGCGCCTGACCGGCGGCGAGGGCTTCGACATCATCTACGACACGGTGGGCGGCGCCACGCTGGACGCCTCGTTCGCCGCGGCCCGCCTGTACCACGGCCACGTGGTCAGCTGCCTGGGCTGGGGCACGCATGCGCTGGCGCCGCTGTCGTTCCGCGCCGCCAGCTATTCGGGCGTGTTCACCCTGCTGCCGCTGCTGTCGGGCCAGGGGCGCGCCCACCATGGCGCCATCCTGCGCAAGGCGGCCAGCCTGATCGAAGCCGGCAAGATCAAGGTCGCGCTCGATGCGGCGCACTACACGCTGGCGACGGTCAACGACGCCCACCGCGCGGCGGCCGCGCGCACGGCGCAGGGCAAGCTGGTGGTGGACATCGCGTGAGGGGAAGGCGGGGCGGCGCGGTTCGGGCGCCGCCCGCCCTTGGCCGGGCGCGGCTCAGTCGCCGCGGCAGCCGGGCGGCAACAGCTGCGGCGCGATATCCTCGCTGCCGCAATGCCAGGCCACCTTCTTGTTCTCATCGAGGTGCGGTGTGAACGCGATCGCCTTGCCGCGCAACGTGGCATCGGCCAGGACCACCCGCACCACGCCATTGCCCGGATCGACGCGCACCTCCTGGATCGCATGGCCGGGATCGTTCAGCGCGAAGCCGGCCTGCTCCAGCGTGGTGGGGCCGCTGCCATTGGCGTAGAAATAACCCTCCACCTTGGCGCTGGCGGCGCGCCCCACGGCGACGGCCTGCGCCAGCCGCGCTTTGGCGGTGTAGTCCTGGTAGGCAGGTATGGCCACCGCCGCCAGCACGCCGGCCACGGCCACCACGGAAATGAGGGCGCCCGCGCCGCCCACGCCCATGCGGGGGATGAACAGCGCCAGCACATAGGCCAGCTTGCTGCGGCCCGGCTGCCGCACTTCCGTGCCCTGCGCCAGGGCCCGCATCACGGCCATGCGCTTGACCAGCCACGGATAGTCGCTGACCAGCTCATGGAACGACATCCAGAAGCCGGACGACTCCTCGGCCTGGGCCGAATAATGGGCCACGTTCATCTGGCGCCAGCGCTTGCCGCCGGCCGCCAGCGCGGCCAGGCCCAGTTGCGCGCTCTTGAGATCGTCGCAGGCATGGAAGCCGTGGCGGTCGCACGTGTATTCGCGCGCCCGCGCATAGGCCGCGCCCAGCAGCGGGATGATGGAGGCCGGCATCAGCAGCGCCGCCCAGCGCAGGTGGTTGCGCTTGATGTGGCCCAGTTCATGGCCGATGTAGAAGTTAATCGCGTCGGGCTTGGCTTCGAGCGCGTCGACCACGTCCGAATACAGCACGATGAAATTGGTGCCCAGGAAGCGGGTGGCGAAGGCGTTGAACACGCCGCCCATCTGCAACAGGTAGGCGTCCGGCACGTGCTCCAGGCCCAACCGCTGGCAGGACTGGTCGATGCGCTCCTTCAGGTCCGGGAACTGTTGCCAGGTGATCTTGACGGCCGTGCCCTTCAGGTAGGAAATCAGGGCCGACTGCGCGAAACAGTAGGCGACGAAGAACAGCAGCAAATACACCAGCGCCACGCCCACCGTGCCGACGATGAGGCCGAGCCAGATCAGCAGGGAAATGGCCAGCATCCAGCCGAACAGCTTCTTTTCGTGTTTGTAAATTAAGTCCATCGCGGCCCTCAAAAAGTTTCCGTGAGGATATTTTAATGGATGATTTACGAAAAAGACAACTTTTTTTGCTAACTTTTATGCCGGGATGGAACAGCGGCGATACTGTATGATTTTGCTGTTATCCGCCTTCCAACTTACCCAAACCCATCATGAGCCGTTTCTGGAGTCCCGTCGTCCACAGCCTCACCCCCTACACGCCTGGCGAGCAGGTCAAACTGCCCAATCTCGTCAAGCTCAACACCAATGAAAATCCGTACGGCCCCTCGCCCAAGGCCGTGGCCGCCATGCAGGCGGCCGTGGGCGACCAGCTGCGCCTGTACCCGGACCCGAACGCCACTGCGCTCAAGGATGCGCTGGCCCGGCACCACGGTCTGACGCGCGAGCATATTTTCGTCGGCAACAGTTCCGACGAAGTGCTGGCCCACACCTTCCACGCCCTGCTCAAGCACGCGCTGCCGCTGCTGTGCCCGGACATCAGCTACAGCTTCTACCCCACCTATTGCAGCCTGTACGGCATCGATTACCGCGCCGTGCCGCTGAACGCGCAGTTCGAGATCGATGTGGACGACTACGCCCAGCCGTGCGGCGCCATCATCCTGGCCAACCCCAACGCGCCCACCGGCCGCGCGCTCGGCCTGGACCAGATCGAGCGCCTGCTGGCCGCCCACCGCGACCAGGTGGTGGTGATCGATGAGGCCTACGTGGACTTCGGCGCCGACAGCGCCATCGCCCTGCTCGACCGTTACGACAACCTGCTGGTGGTCCAGACCTTCTCCAAATCGCGTTCGCTGGCCGGCCTGCGGGTCGGCTTCGCGGCCGGCCATCCGGACCTGATCGCCGGCCTGGAGCGGGTCAAGAACAGCTTCAATTGCTACCCGCTGGGCCAGGTGGCCCA
The DNA here is from genome assembly GCF_014042345.1 of Rugamonas brunnea. GTDB lineage: Bacteria > Pseudomonadota > Gammaproteobacteria > Burkholderiales > Burkholderiaceae_D > Rugamonas > Rugamonas brunnea. Next base: position 292,017 of record NZ_JACEZT010000005.1, on the reverse strand, counting down.
GGCCGGCGCCGTGGCCGCGCTGGAAGACCGGGCCTGGTTCGAGCAGACGCGCGCCGCCATCATGGCCACCCGCGAACGCCTGACCCAACAACTGGCCGCGCTCGGCTTCGAGGTGCTGCCCTCGTCCACCAACTTCGTGTTCGCCCGCCACCCGGGCCACGACGGCGCGCAACTGGCCGCCGGCCTGCGCGCGCAGGGCGTGCTGGTGCGCCACTTCCGCCAGCCGCGCATCGACCAGTTCCTGCGCATCTCCATCGGCACCGACGACGAATGCGCGCGCCTGGTGGCCGCGCTGACCGAGCTGACGGCCTGAGCATCAAAGCCCGCCCTGCCCCGGCCGCCCGGACACAACCGGGAGCCGGCGGTGCCGGCCGTCACAAAAATGATGCAATTTGTCAAATGCAATTTTGCAATTGTTCTAGAAATACCACGTTGACAACAAGAAATATTTAAATGATAAGAGAATGACGGTATGATCGGTGCCTCCAGACGGTCCCGGCCATATCGTCGCCCGCGCCCAGGCGCGGCGGCATGCGATCGGGGTGCTGTCATCGCACCTTTTCACGACAGAAAGTGCCCGCTATGCCGACCTTCCGTTCCGCCCTCGCCAGCCTGGCGTTCATCCTGGCCGCGCCCGCCGCGCTGGCCAGCAATCTCGTCATCAACGGCGATTTCGAAAACGCCGACACCAGCATGTGGCTGCAATCGGGCGACACCTCGGCCCAGTATTTCAGCGCCGACTGGAGCGGCTCGCCGCTGTCCAACCCCGCCAATACGGTGTTCGCCGATGGCGCCTACCCCGGCCTGGGCTACCTGGGCCAGAACATCGCCACCGTGGCCGGCGCCAAGTACACGCTTGAATTCGACCTGCAGCGCATCAACAGCGCCGACGGCGGCCAGGGCCAGTCCTTGAGCAACGAAGTGCTGGTCACGTTCGGCGCCAACACGGTATTCCACCAGACCAACACCAGCGGCGACTGGACCCACTACACGGTCAGCAACCTGACGGCCACGGGCGCCCACACGCTGCTGCAGTTTGGCGACAGCAACCACTATGACTACAACCAGCTCGACAACGTGTCGCTGGTGATGTCGGCCGTGCCCGAGCCGGGCACCGCCCTGATGCTGATGGGCGGCCTGGTGCTGATGGCCGCGCGCCGCTTCCGCCGTCCGCCACCGTTCTAAGCCAGCCCGGCCGCGCCCGCGCGCGGCTTAGCTTTCCCCCATTCATTCACGGCCCGTGCCGGCTTTCGCCGCGCGGCGCCGCCATCCACGAGGAGCGCGCAATGTCGGAACCCTTTCTCGGCGAAATAAAAATGACCAGCTTCGGCTTCGCGCCGCGCGGCTGGGCGCTGTGCAATGGCCAGCTGCTGCCGATCAACCAGAACCAGGCCCTGTTCAGCATCCTGGGCACGAGCTTCGGCGGCGACGGCCGCGTCACCTTCGCCCTGCCCGACATGCGCGGCCGCGTGCCCGTCCACGGCTTCAACGTCGGCGAACGGGGCGGCGAGGCCCAGCATACGGTCACGCAGCAGGAAATGCCCGTCCACAGCCACGCCATGCTCGCGTCCACGGCCGTGAGCCATTCGTCCGACCCGGCCGGCCGCGTGCTCGGCTCGGTGGAAGCGGGCGCGCTCAACATCTACCACACGGCCGATGGCACCGCCGCGCTGCACCCGAGCACGCTGAGCCAGGCCGGCGGCAACCAGCCGCACAGCAATATGCAACCGTACGGCACCACCAATTTCATCATCGCGCTGCAGGGTATCTTCCCGTCGCGCAATTGAACGGCCCATCCCAGGAGAGACCCCATGGCTGACCCTTTTATCGGCGAGATCCGCATGTTTGCGGGCAACTTCGCGCCCCAAGGATGGGCTTTTTGCGACGGCGCCATCCTGCCCATTTCGGAAAATGACGCGCTGTTCGCGCTGATCGGCACCACCTATGGCGGCGATGGCCAGTCCACGTTCGCGCTGCCCGACCTGCGCGGCCGCGTGCCCGTGCACCAGGGCAGCCTGGCCGGCAACACGTATGTGATGGGCCAGCAGGGCGGCAGCGAGACCATCACACTGACACAGGCCCAGGTGCCGGCCCACAACCACCTGGTGGGCGCCAGCAGCGCCGTGCCGCCAGCCACCGGCACCGGCATCGACGTGGCCGGCGGCGTGCCGTACGTGCCCGCGTCCCCCGGCGCCAAGCCCAAGCTGTACGTCGCGCCGGGCATGCCCGCGCCCATGTACCCGGGCGCCGTGACCGCCAGCGGCGGTAACCAGCCACACAACAACATGGCGCCCTACCTGGGCGTGCATTTCATCATTTCGCTGTTCGGTATTTTCCCGAGCCAAAGCTGAGGAGTTCGACATGGATCCATTCGTCGCCGAGATTCGCATGTTCGCCGGCAATTTCCCGCCCACGGGCTGGGCCATGTGCAATGGCCAGCTGATGCCCATCGCCCAGAACACGGCCCTGTTTTCGCTGCTTGGCACCACCTACGGCGGTGATGGCCGGAGCACGTTCGCCCTGCCCAACCTGCAACAGCGCATCCCGCTGCACGCGGGCCAGGGCCAGGGACTGACCGAACGCCTGCTGGGCGAAATGGGCGGCGAGGCCAGCCACACGCTGAGCACGGCGGAGCTGCCGGCCCACGGCCACGCGCCGCAAGCGTCGGGCGCGCCGGCCGCCACCGGCACGGCCAACAATGGCATGCTGGCCAGGACCACCTGCCCCACCCCGCCCTACCACGACCCGGTCGCACTGCAACCGATGGCGCCCGGCGTGGTCGGCACCGCCGGCGGCAATGCGCCGCACAACAACCAGCAGCCCTACCTGATGGTGAACTTCATCATCGCGCTGCAGGGCATCTTCCCTCCGCGCAGCTAAGCCGCCATGGATCTCGACCACGCCATCACCCTGCGTCCGCCCACCGAGGCCGATCTGCCGTTCCTGCAGGAGCTGTACGCCAGCACCCGCGACGACCTGGCCCAGCTCGATTCGGAAACGACGCGCCAGCTGATCGTGCGCATGCAGTTCGAAGCGCAGCAAAGCTGGTACCGGGCCCAGTATCCGCAGGCCGACGTCAACCTGATCCTGGCCGACGAGGTCCCGGTGGGCCGGCTGTACGTGGCGCGCGGCGCGGAAGAAATCCGCCTGATCGACATCTGCCTGCTGCCCGCCTATCGCTGCCACGGCATCGGCGCCGCACTGCTGCGCGAGCTGCAGGATGAAGGCGCGGCGACGGCGCTGCCGGTGCGCCTGCTGGTGGCGATGGACAATCCGGCCATCCACCTGTACCAGCGGCTCGGTTTCATGCCGGTCGACCTGCGCGGCATGCACCGCGCGATGGAATGGCAGGCGGCGCAGAACGAGGCCGAAGCCGCCGTGCAACGCGCCACCACCCACACTTCGTAAAGGACATCACTATGGAACGGCGTACCTTCATCCTGGCCACCGGTGGCCTGCTTGGCGCCAGCGGCGCCGGCCATGCCGCCCCGCTGGCCGCCCTGGCCACGCCCGGCCTGACGCCGGCCGCTGCCCTGCGCGCGGCCACCTTCACGCGCCTGGTCAACCAGTCGTTCAACGTGTACGCCAGCCAGCGCGGCGTGGCCATGCAACTGGTGGCGGTGAAACAGCAGCCATCGGCCGCCGGCCATGAGCAGTTCCGCCTGAGCTTCAACGGCGCCGGCGCCACCCTGCCCAGCGGCACCTACACGGTGGAGCACGCGGCCATCGGCCAGGTGCCCATGTACCTGGAAGTGACCGGTTCCGACGCGCAAGGCACCAGCTATCGCGCCGACTTCAACCTGCTCGTCTGAGGCGGTTCAGAACTTCGCGTTCAGCCCCAGCTTGATGGCGCGCGGCGAACCGGGCGAGATGTTGTCGTTGCTGTTGGCCGCCGCGTAGTATTTTTTGTCGAACAGGTTCTCGACGTTGAGCTGCACCTGCAGCTTGCGGTTGACGGTGTAGTACAGCGCGCCGTCGAAGCGGGTGAAGCCGGGCAGCACCACGTTGTTGGCCGTGGACGGGTAGATGCTGCTGCGGTAGATGATGCCCAGCGCGGCGCCCAGCGCGTCACTGACATCGTAGCGGTTCCACAGCGAGGCGCTGTGCTTGGGCACCTGCGCCAGCACGGCGCCCGCGTAAGGCCCGGTCGCGGCCACGTCGGCCGTCAGCTTGGCATCCTGGTAGGCGTAGCCGCCCATCACACTCCAGTTCTTCCCCACATTGCCGCTCAGGCCCAGCTCCACACCCTTGCTGCGCTGGCCGTCGGCCAGCACCGACTTGGTCGGGTCGCTGGGATCGGCCACCACCACGTTCTTGCGGTCCAGCCGGTAGATGGCCAGCGTGGCGGCCAGCTTGGGCAGCACGTCCCACTTCACGCCCAGTTCCAGGTTCTTGAACTGCTCCGGATCGAAGGCCGCGTTGGTCGGCGTGAGCGACGCCAACTGGTCGCCGGCGCGCGGCAGGTAGGCCAGGCTGTAGCTGCCGTAGATCGATACGGCTTCCACCGGCTTGTACACCAGCCCCGCGCGCGGCGAGACCGGCGTGTCGGTCACGCTGATGGTGGTGTTGTTGCGGTGGTTCAGGAAGTCGACCTTGAAGCGGTCGTAGCGCAGCCCGGCGATGGCCTGCCATTGCGGCGACAACTGCAACTGGTCCTGGACGTACACGGAGACGACCGTCGAGGTGCCGTGGTTGTCGGCATCCGAGGCCGCCTGCCGGAACGTGACGGGCGCCGTCATGACCGGATCGGACGTGGGCACGGTGATCGAGGTGGCGTTCGCGCCCACGGTTGGGAAGTAGGCGGTGTTGCGGTAGTTGTCCGTCACCTGGCGGCCCAGCTCCACGCCGGTGGCCAGCTTGTGCAGCAGCGCGCCCGTGCGCACGTCGAACGTGAGGTCGGTCTGGTTGAACAGGTTGCGGCGCGCGGTGGCGTTGTTGTAGCCCTTGATGTCCACGCTGGTGCCGGCCGCGTTGACGGCGCCGGGAAAGACATTCTGGTAGAACTTGTCGTAGTCGGCGTAACGGGTGCGGTTGCGCAGCGTGGCGCCGTGGCCCAGGTCGTGCTCGATCACGGCCGTGAAGGCATCCACGCTGGCCTTGGCGCGGCTCAGCTTCGCGTTGCCAAAGAAGGTGGACGGGTCGGTGTCGAACGGCTTGCCCTGGTAGGACGGGATGCCGCGGTCAGCCGTGCGGTCGTCGTCAAAATGCTCGTAGCCCAGCACTACGCTGGTGTTGGCGCCGGCCCGGATGCCCACCGTGGGGTTGATGCCGGAACGTTCGACGCTCACGCCGTCGCGGAAGCTGCCCGATTTCTCGTACAGGCCGTTGACGCGCACGGCCACGCTGTCGTTGACCACCTGGCCCACATCGGCCGTCAGGCGGCGGTTGGCCCAGGAACCCAGCGTGAGCGAGGCTTCGCGCAGGTAATTCCACTCGGGCTGCTTGCTGACGCGGTTGATCACGCCGCCCGAACCGCCACGGCCGAAGATCATGGCGTTCGCGCCTTTCAGCGCTTCAACGCTGTCGATATTGTAGAAGTCGCGGTAGTACTGCACGTCGTCGCGCATGCCGTCGATGAAGAAGTCGCCCGTCGAACTGTTGCCGCGGAAGACGGCCGTGTCGCGGTTGCCCTCGCCCTGCGCCGTCACCACGCCCGGCACGTAGCGGATCACGTCGGCCATCGATTGCATGGCCTGGTCGCGGATCAGTTCCTTGGTCACTACCGTGATCGCTTGCGGCGTGTCGCGCAGCGCCGTGTCGGTCTTGGTGGCCGTGGTGCTGTGGCTGGCGCCGTAGCCCGATTCGGCCGTGCCCGTGATCGTCACCTGCTGCATCGGCATGTCGTCGTCCGCACGCGCGGCCACAGGGGCCAGCAGCACCGAGGCGCACGCGGCGCCGGCAAGCAGCCGGGCGGCGTGGGCGATGGTGGACAGGCAGGGCTGGACGGCGAGTACAACAGGACCGGCGGCGGAGGCATGGCGCGACATGATTTCTTCCTTAATGCAAATGAGAATGACTCGCATTATCAATCAGATTTAACGAATGATCAACCACAATGGCCGTAGGGAATCGCCGTAAAATCAAATTGGGGAAGAAAAGAAATAGAGCCCGGCGTCTATCGCCGTGGCGATATCATGGCGGCGCTACCGAACGAACAGGGAACCGTATGGCCGACATGCTGATCAAGTTACACCGCAATCCTCTCACCTCGCGCCTGGTCAAGGCGCTGGGCGTGCCCGATCCCGTCACGCTGGCGCGGGCCGACGGCGGCTACGCACCGCGTCCGTTCGACGGCAAGCAGGTGCTGCTGTGCCGCAGCCCCGGCGGCTACGCGGCCGACGCCCTGCAGCGTGCCCTGGCCGACGCCGGCGCCAGCCACGCCGACCAGCTGCCGCCCGACAGCACGGTGCGCGCCGACATCGTCGTGATGGATGCCACCGGCTGCGCGGCGCCCGCCGACTACCGCGCGCTGTACGACGCCTTCCACCCCATCATGCGCCGCATTGCACGCAACGGCCGGGTGCTGCTGGTGGCGGCCAGCCCCGCCGATTGCGCCACGCCGGCCGCGCTGGCCGTCAGCCGCGGCATGGAGGGGTTTGTGCGCAGCCTGGCCAAGGAGCTGGGCCCGAAAGGCATCACCGTCAACCAGCTTTATGCGGAGCGCGCCGCACTGGACCGGCTGGCGGGACCGCTGCGCTTCTTCTGCGGCGTGCCTTCGACCTATGTGACGGGCCAGGTATTGCATGTGGCGGCGCAGGTGACGGCACCGGAGTCCGCGCCGTTCAGCAAGGCGCTGGCTGGCAAGGTGGCGCTGGTAACGGGCGCGGCCCGTGGCATCGGACTGGCCACGGCCGAACGGCTGGCGCAGGAAGGCGCCACCGTGGTGGCACTGGACGTCCCGGCGGCAGAAGAAGAACTACGGCGCGTGTGCGCCGCGTTCAATGGCGTGCCGCTGGCGATGGATATCGCGTCGGAAGCGGCGCCCCGCCAGCTGGCCGGCTTCCTGGCCGAGCGTTTCGGCGGCATCGACATCGTGGTCCACAACGCCGGCATCACGCGCGACAGGACGCTGGCCAACATGACGCAACCGCAGTGGGAGCTGGTCATGCAGATCAACCTGGCGGCCGTGATGGCGGTCGACGCGCAGCTGCTGGAACAAGGATTGGTGAAACAGGACGGACGCATCGTCTGCCTGTCGTCCGTGAGCGGCGTGGCCGGTAACTTCGGCCAGACCAACTACGCCACCAGCAAGGCCGCGCTGATCGGCTACGTGGCCGCGCAGGCGCCGCTGCTGGCCGCGCGCGGCATCTGCATCAACGCCGTGGCGCCGGGCTTCATCGAGACCGCCATGACCGGGCAGATGCCGTTCCTGACCCGCGAGATCGGCCGCCGCCTCAATTCGCTCAAGCAGGCCGGCCTGCCGCGCGACGTGGCCGAGCTGATCACCTTCCTCGGCACACCGGGCGCCTGCGGCATCACAGGCCAGACCGTGCGCGTGTGCGGCCAGGGGCTGATCGGGGCTTGACGGGAGTGGGCGGAGCGCGTCACGCCGGACGCGCCCGCCCCCTCCGCCATCAGGCGAACTTGGAGAAGTCCGGCTTGCGCTTCTCGAAGAAGGCGGTGAACGCTTCCTTCGCTTCCGGCGCTTCCAGCATGGCGCCGAACAGCTTGTTCTCGGCCGTCATGGTCTGCGTGATGGCGGCGTTGCGGCTGGCCTTCATCAACTGCTTGGTGGCGCGCACGGAGCTGGCCGGCAGGGCCACCAGCTTGGCCGCCTGCGCGCGCGCGAACGGCAGCAGCTCGGCCACCGGCAGCACTTTCGATACCAGGCCCATGTCCAGCGCTTCCTGCGCCGGGAACGCTTCGCCCAGCATCAGCTTCTCGGCCGCACGCGGGTAGCCGGCCACTTGCGTCAGCAGCAGGCTGGACGCGAATTCCGGGCACAGGCCCAGCTGCGAGAACGGCATCGAGAACTTGGCGTTGTCGGCCGCGTACACCAGGTCGCAGTGCATCAGCAGCGTGGTGCCGATGCCGACGGCGGCGCCGGCCACGGCCGCCACCACGGGCTTGGTGGCGCCGCTCAGGGCCAGCATGAAGCGGAACACGGCGCGGTCTTCGAGCGCCACGCCATCGGTGCTGCGCGCGCTTTTCAGGAAGTCTTCCAGGTCGTTGCCGGCGGTGAATATCTCGGGCTTGCCAGTGATCAGGATGGCGCGCACGGATGCGTCGCGCTCGCCGTCGTTGATGGCGTCGGCCATGCTTTGGTACATCGCGCTGGTGATCGCGTTCTTGCGCTCGGGGCGGTTGAATTCAATGGTGAGAATGCCGTCGGCCTTGCTGCTCAAAATTTCCATGTCGTCTCCGGAATAAGGAAAGGGCGCCGGGAAAGTTCCGCAGCGCCCTTGAAGTTGCTATCTTAGCGTGCCGTGTTTATACGCGCTCGAAGATACCTGCCGCGCCCATGCCGGCGCCGACGCACATGGTGACCATGCCGTACTTCAGGTTGTTGCGGCGCAGGGCGTGCACCACGGTGGCGGCACGGATCGCGCCGGTCGCGCCCAGCGGGTGGCCCAGGGCGATCGCGCCGCCCATCGGGTTGACCTTGGCCGGATCCAGGCCCAGGTCGCCGATCACAGCCAGCGCTTGCGCGGCGAACGCTTCGTTCAGCTCGATCCAGTCCAGCTGGTCCTGGGTGATGCCGGCCAGGCGGCAGGCTTCAGGGATGGCGAACTTGGGACCGATGCCCATGATTTCCGGCGGCACGCCCTTGACGGCGAACGACGAGAACTTGGCCAGCGGGGTCAGGTTGTGCTCGCGCAGGAATTTTTCCGACACGATCAGCAGCGCGCCGGCGCCGTCGGACATCTGCGAGCTGTTACCAGCGGTCACGGTGCCCTTGTTGGCGAACACGGGCTTCAGCTTGCCCAGCGACTCCACGGTCGACTCGGCGCGCGCGCCTTCGTCGGTGTCCACGGTGCGCTTCTTGATGACGATTTCGCCGGTGGCCAGGTTAGGCGTGCGGGTGATGATCTCGACCGGGGTGGTCTCGTCCTTGAAGAAACCAGCCTGCTGGGCGGCGATGGCGCGGCGGTGCGATTCGACCGAGAACGCGTCCTGCGCTTCACGCGACACTTTCCACTGCTGGGCGACCTTCTCGGCCGTCAGACCCATGCCGTAAGCCATGCCCACGTTTTCGTCGGTGAACATGTTCAGGTTCATCGATGGGTGGTGGCCCATCATCGGCACCATCGACATCGATTCCACGCCGCCGGCGATCATGGCGTCGGCCTGGCCCACGCGGATGCGGTCAGCGGCCATGGCGATGGCGGTGATGCCCGAAGCGCAGTAACGGTTGACGGTCACGCCGCCGATGGTCTTGGGCATGCCGGCCAGCAGCACAGATTGGCGGGCGATGTTGAAGCCCTGCTCCGCTTCCGGGAACGAGCAGCCGATGATGGCGTCGGTGATCAGGGCCGGGTCCAGGCCAGGCGCCTGGGCCAGCGCGTTTTGCAGCACGCGCACCAGCAGGTCGTCCGGACGGGTCTTGTTGAACATGCCGCGCGGCGCCTTGCCGATCGGGGTACGGGTAGCGGCGACGATGTATGCGTCTTGAAGTTGTTTGCTCATTTTATTCTTTCAAAAATTTTTGATCGAAGTTCTGTCGAAGTTCTGTCGAATCTGTTTCACCAGCCCGGGGGCGCCTGGGTTCAGGCGCGCTTCTCGGACAAATACCAGTCCACTTGGACCTGTGCGGCCAGCGTGCCGGCGGCGTCGAAAATATCGACCTCCACCGGGAACGCCACCTTGCCGGCCGATTTCAGCTCGGCCTTGAGCGCGGCCAGGTCGCCCGGTACCCGGCCTTCGGCGCGGGTAGCGCCCTTGGCGACCTTCTGGTACTGGATGCGCGACTCCTTGGCCACGGGGCGCAAGCCCACGATCAGGTCCGCGAAGCCGCCCGCCATGGCCGCGCCGGAAGCCGTTTCGGCCAGCGTGAACAAGGCCCCGGCATGCTGCGTGCCCAGGTGGTTGTTGAGCTTCGGGTCTTCCGGCATCGACACCTTGGCGGTGCCGTTGCCGATTTCGTCGATCCGGATCCCCAGCAGCCGCACGAAAGGCAGGGTGTCCATCATTTGTTGCTTGATACGTTCGTACACCATGCTCGGCCTCACGCGCAGTAAAACTTTGAATGCCAGGGAAAGGATCGACATGACCGTGTTAGTTGCGCACCGGCTTACCGGTTTGCATCATGCCCATGATCCGCTCTTGCGTCTTCGGATGGTTCAGCAGTTCCAGGAACGCTTTACGCTCCATGTCCAGGAACCACTGCTCGCTCACGAACTGACCCTGGTCGATGTCGCCGCCCGACACGATCTCGGCGATCATCTCGCCCAGCTTGAAGTCGTGCGCGGAGATGAAGCCGCCGTCGCGCATGTTGACCAGTTGCGCCTTGATAGTGCCGTAGCCGTAGCGGCCGGTGATCTGCACCGGTGCCTGCAGCGGTGGACGGTAGCCCTTGTCGAACATGGCGCGCGCTTCCACCTTGGCCACGTGCAGCAGCTCGTAGGCGTTGAACACGATCACGTCGTCTTCCTTCAGGTAACCCATGGCCTGCGCTTCCAGTGCCGACTTGGACACGTTGGCGGTGGCGGCGTTGGTGAAGCCAGCCTTCAGGAATTGCAGGATGTCGTTGCCCTTGGCTTCCTTGGCGGCGCGCACGGCCGCTTCTTTCAGGCCGCCGCCGGCAGGGATCAGGCCGACGCCCACTTCCACCAGGCCGATGTACGATTCGATCGAGGCCACGCGCTTGGAGGCGTGCAGCGCCATCTCGCAGCCGCCGCCCAGGGCCAGGCCGGCCACGGCAGCCACCACGGGCACGTTCGAATACTTCATGGCCATGAAGGTGTCTTGCAGTTCGCGGATGATAGGATCAACCGCTTTGGCGCCGCCCTGCATGAACGCAGGCAGTGCCGATTGCAGGTCGGCGCCGGCCGAGAAGGCGCCGCCTTCAGCCGCGTCGGCGCTCCAGATCACCAGACCCTTGAAGTTCTTGGCCGCTTCTTCCAGCGCCATCTTCAGGCCCTTGATCACGCCGTCGCCGATCACGTGCATCTTGGTCTTGAGCGAGATCACCAGCACTTCGTCGCCCGAGTGCCACAGGCGGACCGAGTCGTCCTCGAACACGGTGGTGCCGGCGGTGCGGCCATCCACGGCGCCCGAACCGAACACCGGTGCGCGGAATTCCTGACGCTTGTACACGGCCAGGTCGGAACGCGGCACGAACGATTTGGAGACCGACGACCACGAACCTTCAGGGGTGTGGACGCCGCCTTTTTCAGCGACCGGACCTTCGAACACCCAGGCTGGCAGCGGTGCGTTGCACAGCGCCTGGCCGGCGTCGATGTCTTCCTTGACCCACTGGGCCACTTGCAGCCAGCCGGAAGCTTGCCACGTTTCGAACGGGCCGACGTTCCAGCCGAAGCCCCAGCGCATGGCGAAGTCGATTTCGCGGGCGTTGTCGGCCACGGTGTCCAGGTGGATGGCGATGTAGTGGAAGGCGTCGCGGAAGATCGCCCACAGGAACTGCGCCTGTGGGTTGGTCGATTCGCGCAGGGCCTTCATCTTCTTGACCGGGTCCTTTTCCTTCAGGATGCGGGCCACGATGTCGGCGGCCTTGCCGCCGCCGGTCACGTATTCACCGGAGGCGAAGTCCAGGCGCTGGATCTCCTTGCCCACTTTCTTGTAGAAGCCGGCGCCGGTCTTCTGGCCCAGCGCGCCCTTCTCGACCAGCTTGGCCAGCACGGCCGGGGTCTTGTAGACGGCGGCGAACGGATCGTTCGGCAGGTAGTCCTGCATGGTCTTGATCACGTGGCCCATGGTGTCCAGGCCGACCACGTCGGCGGTGCGGAAGGTGCCCGACTTGGCGCGGCCCAGCTTGGCGCCGGTCAGGTCGTCGACCACGTCGCACGACAGGCCGAACTTCTCGGCTTCGTGCACGATGGCCAGAATGCCGAACACGCCCACGCGGTTGGCGATGAAGTTAGGCGTGTCCTTGGCGCGCACGACACCCTTGCCCAGGGTGGTGGTCAGGAAGCCTTCCAGCTGGTCGGCGATTTCCGGCTTGGTGGCGGCGGTCGGGATGATCTCGACCAGGTGCATGTAGCGCGGTGGGTTGAAGAAGTGCACGCCGCAGTAGCGCGATTTCAGGTCGGCGTCGAAGCCTTCGGACAGCTTGGTGATCGACAGGCCCGAGGTGTTCGAGGCGAAGATCGCGTTCGGGGCGATGTGCGGGGCGACCTTCTGGTACAGGTCGTGTTTCCAGTCCATGCGCTCGGCGATGGCTTCGATGATCAGGTCGCAGCCGGCCAGCAGGTCCAGGTTATCTTCGTAGTTGGCGACCTGGATCAGCGAGGCGTGCTCCTTGTTGCCCAGCGGCGCGGGCGACAGCTTCTTCAGGTTCTCGATGGCGCGCAGCACGATGCCATTCTTCGGGCCTTCCTTGGCCGGCAGGTCGAACAGCACGACCGGCACTTTGGCATTGACGCAGTGGGCGGCGATCTGCGCGCCCATCACGCCGGCGCCCAGGACGGCTACTTTTTTAACGATGAAATTGGTCATGTCGTATCCTTAGTCTCTTCTTAGAACAGGTCAGCGTCGAGTGCCATCAGGCTGGCGGAGCCGGCGCGGGCCTGGCGAATCAAGGTGGCGGTTTCTGGCATCAGGCGGGCGAAGTAGAAGCGCGCCGTGGCCAGCTTGGCTTTGTAGAAGTTATCGCCGGACGATTCTTTTTCCAGCGCGATCTTGGCCATCTGGGCGAACAGGTAGCTGTAGATCATGTGGCCGACCACACGCAGGTACGGTACGCTGGCGGCGCCCACTTCGTCCGGATTCTGGAACGCCTTCATGCCGATTTCCATGGTCAGCTTGGTGACTTTGTCGCCCAGGTCGCCCAGTGGGGTGATGAATTCGCTCATGGCTTCATCGGTGCCGTTCTCTTCGACGAAGGCTTTGACCTTCTCGCCGAACTTGCGCAGCTTGGCGCCGTTGTCGCCCAGGATCTTGCGGCCCAGCAGGTCCAGCGATTGCACGGTGTTGGTGCCTTCGTAGATCAGGTTGATGCGGGCGTCGCGCACATACTGCTCCATGCCCCATTCCGAGATGTAGCCGTGGCCGCCGTACACTTGCATCGCTTCCGAGGTGGCGATCCAGGCGTTGTCGGTGATGAAGGCCTTGATCACGGGGGTCAGCAGGGCCACTTCGTCGGCCGCTGCTTTGCGCACGTCTTCGTCAGGGTGGTGCAGTTCGCGGTCGATCTGCAGCGCCACGTAGGAGGTGAAGGCGCGCGCGCCTTCGGCGTAGGCCTTGCCGGTCAACAGCATGCGGCGCACGTCGGGGTGCACGATGATCGGATCGGCGGGCTTGTCCAGCGCTTTCGGGCCGGTCAGCGAGCGCATCTGGATGCGGTCCTTGGCGTACACCAGTGCGTTCTGGTAAGCCACTTCCGTCAGGCCCAGCGACTGCATGCCCACGCCCAGGCGAGCTGCGTTCATGAACACGAACATGGCGTTCAGGCCCTTGTTCGGCTGGCCGATGATCCAGCCACGGGCGCCGTCCAGGTTCATCTGGCAGGTCGAGTTGCCGTGGATGCCCATCTTCTCTTCGATGGCGCCGCAAGTGATCGGGTTGCGCTCGCCGACTTTGCCGTCAGCGGTTGGCAGGTATTTCGGCACCAGGAACAGCGAGATGCCTTTCGAGCCTTCCGGCGCGCCCGGCACACGGGCCAGCACCAGGTGCAGGATGTTTTCCGACATGTCGTGTTCGCCGGCCGAGATGAAGATCTTGTTGCCGGTGATCAGCCACGAGCCGTCGGCCTGTGGCTCGGCCTTCGAGCGCAGCATGCCCAGGTCGGTGCCGCAGTGCGGTTCGGTCAGGCACATGGTGCCGGTCCACTCGCCCGACACCAGCTTCGGCAGGTAGATCTTTTTCTGTTCGTCGGTGCCGTGCTCGAGCAGGCACTCGTAGGCGCCGTGCGACAGGCCGGGGTACATGGTCCAGGCCTGGTTGGCCGAGTTCAGCATCTCGTAGAACGAGTTGTTCAGCACGATGGGCAGGCCCTGGCCGCCGAAATCTGGCGAGCACGACAGGGCAGCCCAGCCGCCTTCCACGTACTGCTGGTACGCTTCCTTGAAGCCTTTCGGGGTGGTCACGGTCTGGGTCGCCGCGTCGTGCTTGCAGCCTTCGCGGTCGCCCGAGTGGTTCAGCGGGAACAGCACTTCCGAGGTGAACTTGCCGCCTTCTTCCAGCACCTGGTTGATGATGTCGGCGTCGACATCGCCATAGTATGGCATTTGCTTGAGTTCATCTTCCACTTTCAGGAACTCGTGCAGCACGAATTGCATATCCCGGATTGGCGCGACGTATTGACCCATGATTTTCTCCTGACGTAAAGCTAATTAGTGTTGTGGCTGCGGGGACGCGGCCGCTTAGGTTTTCTGTGTCGCAGGCGCCTGGTGGGGCGCCTGCGGATTCCGGTAATTCTCGATCAGCCGGTTGAAGCCGATGCTGGCGCGGTCCAGGCTGCCCGGGATGCGCAGGAAGCGCGCATCATGGTGCAGGGCCAGGATCAGGCCGTACATCTCATAGACCAGCTGCTGCGGGTCGGTATCCGGCTTGAGGTCGCCGCATTCGATGGCCTGGCGTGCGCAACGCAGCAGGGCGCCCTGCCACGCGTTAACCATCGACATCAGCTCCTCCCGGATGGGACCGGGGCGGTCGTCGTATTCCACCGCGCCGCTGATGTAAATGCAGCCCGATGCGACTTCCACGCTCACTCGCTTGACCCAGCGCGCGAACATCGCCTTCAGGCGCTGCAAGCCACGCTGTTCCTTCATGCTGGGGAAAAACACTTCCTGCTCAAAGCGGTGGTGGTACAGCTTGAGCACTTCCAGCTGCAAGTCTTCACGCGAACCGAAATGCGCGAACACCCCCGACTTGCTCATGTTCATCCTGTCCGCGAGCAAGCCGATGGTGAGTCCTTCGAGCCCGTCACGACTGGCCAGGTCCAGCGCCACATCGAGAATGGCCGCGCGAGTCAGTTCACCCTTACGCATAAATTTGATAGAAGTATTAATAAGACCACCCAAGGTAAAAATTCGTCTGAAAGGAGAAAAGACCATTCTCTCGCAGTTGAATTTACTTCGTGTGAAAAGAATTGCGAACGCTCGTACTATTATCCAGCGGGTGGTAAAAGTCAAACAGTACCGTTAGAGGCGCGGTTCTATTGCTGCGTCGCAGCAGTCCAGGGGCGAAAAATGGCCGGCGGCTGTGGGGAAAATGCGGAAAACGGGGCTGCCGGGCGGGCTGGCAGCCGGGCGGGCGGCGGGGCTGGCGGCCGCCCCGCCGGGGCGTGGAGGATCAGGCCAGCGCCGGGTTGGCGGCCGGCGCCGGGGTGTGCTGGCCGGACGCCACGACGGGCCCCGGTTCGGGTTCGGGCACGCCGCAAACCACCCGGTCGCGGCCGCCCTGCTTGGCCGCATACATGCGCTGGTCGGCCAGCTCGACCAGGCGTTTCCAGTCGCCAACATGGTCGGCCCGGCGCTCGGCGATGCCGATGCTGGCCGTGACGGGCCCGCCCTCGGGGCGCTGGCCGAAACCGCTGCTGCGCAGCCGCTCGATGGCGGTGCGGGCCTGCTCGATGCCCGTGCCCGGCATGATCAGCAGGAATTCCTCGCCGCCCCAGCGCGCCAGCACGTCGCCGTGGCGCATGTGCCGGGAGACCTGTTCGGTCATGGTGATCAGGGCCTGGTCCCCCGCCTCGTGGCCGTAACCGTCGTTGATGCGCTTGAAATGGTCGAGGTCGAGGAAGGCCAGCGCGAACGGCGCGTTGCTGCGCTGGGCCATCGTGAAGTGCAGGTCGAGGATTTCCATTCCGCTGCTGCGGGAAAAGGCGTTGGTCAGCGGGTCGCGGATGGCCTGGCGCACCAGCGCGATCATGAAGGCGAGCTGGCAGATGCCGGCCAGCGCGGCCACGCCCGTGATCAGCACCAGCAGCCAGAAGGCGCCGGTGAACGCGGGCCAGTCCATGGCCGCCCAGCGCAGGTAGCCGGACACGGCCTGGCAGATCAGGATGGGGCTGGCGACCACGAAACTCTCGGCGATGGCGAGCGGGAAGATCGCCAGCCCGCCCAGCAGCACGAACGGCAGGAAGGCGTAGCCGGCCCCGATCGCGGCCGACATGCCGGTCAGCTGGTAGTGCGTGAGCAGCGTGTGCGAGGCGACGTAGAACACGGTCGGGATCGCGAACAGCAGGGCCATGGCCCGGTAGGCGTTGAACAGGTCGCCGTTGGAGCGGTAGTAGACCAGCAAGCTGGCGAACGCGGCACTGGCGACGAAGCGCATGGCCGCCAGCTGGCTCCACAGCGGGAACGGGAACACCACGAAGTCGATGATGCTCCACAGCGGCGTGAGCACGGCGAACAGGAAGGCGAACAGGCGCACCCGGTTGACGATCAGCCCCGCGCGGCGCCGCGCCAGCAGGCTCAGATGGCGGTGCGGCGAGAACAACCAGCCCAGCTCGCTTTGTTTCAGCTCACCGGGCATCAGGCCCGTCAAACGGTGCCAGAGCATTTCCGAAACCTGATTCATGCATGCCTTTTCGACGTCGCCGCAACAGGGGCGGCGACGCCCCCTTGCCTGCTTGGGAATGGCTGGTCAAGGACGGATGACCAGTGCTGGCCTTTCTTGCCAATTAGCAATCGTAAGCCATGTCAATAGCGCTGTCATACCGGCAACATAGTTTCTTGACCCATGACAAGTAAACCGTGGACGTTTTGCCGCAAGGGCAGGCGCGGCGGCGGCGCCTCAGTCCGGATCGCCCAGCCTGCCCAGTTGGCGGCGGTCGCGTTTGGTGGGGCGGCCCTTGATGTCGGCGCCCGGTTCGCGGAACAGGCGGCGCCGTTCGGCCGTCTCGGCGCGGGCCGCCACGCTGGCGGCCGTCTCTTCGTACAGCGTGCGGGCGATGGGCGCGGCCGCGCGCACGTCCGACAAGCCTTGCACCACCACTTCCCAACGGTCCGAACCGTTGTCGATCAGCAGCTTGTCGCCCACGCGCAGGGCGCGCGCCGGCTTGATGTTCTCGCCGCCGAGCTTGACGCGGCCGCTGTCGACGGCGTCCGTGGCCAGCGAGCGGGTCTTGAAAAAACGCGCCGCCCACAACCATTTATCGAGTCTGACTGTCTCGTTCAAGCGTATTTCCCCACAGCGAAGATGCGCATCAGCAGCTTGTAGCCCATGTAGGCCAAGCCATAGCCGAGGCGGCGCCAGCGCCCCACGTTGGCGAACTCGTGCGCATGCACCACCACGCCGTCGGCGATGGCTTGTTCGATGTGGGCCCGCAGGCTGCGGGCGAACACGGCGTCTTTCACGACCACGTTCGCCTCCTGGTTCAAAAACAGGCTCAAGCCGTCCACATTGCTCGAACCCACGGTGGCCCAGTCGTCATCGATCACGGCCACCTTGGCGTGCAACTGGGTCTTGTGATATTCCACCACTTTTACCCCGGCCGCCAGCAGTTTCGGATAGAAGGAATGGGCCACGGCGTCCTGCAGCCAGAACTCGCCGACCCCGATCAGCAGCACCACCTCCACCCCGCGCTCGGCCGTGGCGGCCAGCGCGCGGCGGAACTTGCGGCCCGGCGCGAAATACGGGTTGGCCAGCAGCACGCTCTTGCGGGCCCGGCCCAGCGCGTGCAGGTAGGCGCGCTGGATGGTGACGCGGTTGCGCAGGTTGTCGCGCACCACGAAACCGGCCTGCACCATGGCGCGGTTGGCTTGCTTGTTCAGCTTGCGCAAGTCGCGGTACAGGCTGATCCGCTTGAAGATGCCCAGCTTGCCCTGGCGCGCCCACTGCGCTTCGGCCTCGGTCTGGATGGTCGCCACCAGCGGCCCGCGCACGGCCACCGCGAAATCCCAGCGCGGCGCGGCCAGCGGGATGTTGTGGTCGTAGTCGCAGAACAGGTCGTCGTTGATGTTGATGCCGCCCACGAAGGCGATGCCGTGGTCCACCACGCAGATCTTGCGGTGGGTGCGCGTCATGCCGCGCCGGAACCACGGGTTGAAGATGCGGTGCTCGACCCGCGCCTCCACCAGTTGCGCGTGCAGCCTGTCGACATTGTGCCGGCCGGTGCCGAACCAGTCCGTGATCATGCGCACCTGCACGCCGCGCGCGGCGGCACGCATCAGCGCGCCGCGCACGGCCTGGCCCGTCTCATCCTCGGCGAAGATATAGGTCTCAAAATAGATTTCGTACTGGGCCGCATCGATGGCCGCGATGAGGGCCGGGAAATACTCGGTGCCGCAGTACAGCAGCTCGATCTCGTTATCGGCCAGGAAATTAACGGAACGCATAAATCCTGTCAGGCCGGAGTCAACGACAGCGAGGCCACGATGGGCGCGTGGTCCGACAGCTTGGCCCACAGCGTGCCATGCATCACCTCGGCCGCCTGCACGTCGAAGCCGCGCACGTAGATGCGGTCAAGCCGGAAGAATGGCAGCGCGGCCGGGAAAGTGCGGGCCTGGCGCACGGCGTTCTTGCCGCCCAGCACACGGCCCAGTTCATCGAGCGTGGAATTGGAGCCGATCTGGTCGAACACCTCCACCACGCCCAGTTCGCGCCGCAGCTCGTTGCTGAGGGAATTGCGCCAGTCGTTGAAGTCGCCGGCGATGATGACCGGCTCGCCGTTGGGCGCCGAGGTGCGCACGGCCTCGATCAGGGCCGCCGTCTGGCGCTTGCGGCCGCCTTCGAACAGGCCCAGGTGGACCACATAGCAATGCACCACCACGCGCGGCGTCTGCAGCTCGCAGTGCAGGATGCCGCGCTGCTCAAAGGCATGGTCGGACACGTCGTGGTTGTGGGTATGCACGATGGGAAAGGCGCTCAACAGCGCATTGCCATGGTGGCCATGGTCGTAGACGGCGTTCATGCCGTAGGCCGTGTGTTCATGGCGCGACGCGCCGGCCAGGAATTCATGCTGGGCCGCCTCCGGCCAATGCTGGTGGCCATGGTGCTCGGCGCCGTACTGGGCCGCGTTGAGGTCGTGCCGTCCCTGCACTTCCTGCAGGAACACCACGTCCGCATCGAACAAGCCGATGGCCTGCTTGAGCGCATGCACGCGCGGCAGGCTGCGGATGGCGGAAACGCCTTTGTGGATGTTGTACGTGGCGACGCGAATCTTCATGGGGTCATTCTACCCCCATCGACGAGGTTTCCGGCAGACGTGCCGTTAAGCTTGGCGCGTCGAGGTGGATTGGTAGCCGGCGGCGGGACAGCCGCGCAACATACCCTCCACGCTCAAGTCTTCATCCAACTGTTCCCAATGCAGGCCACGTCCGGCACAGATAATCTCCCAATCGTTCAATTGTGGCGGCGTGGCGGCGGCCAGCCGTGGATACCAAGCGAGCGGGGTTCCGATGCGCCGGCCGTCCATCAACTCGACAGTGAGATATTCAGCATCAATTACCACATGCCGGATGCGTTCGTCAGCTATTGTCGAAGTGCTCATTCCATCTCCTCAAGAACTCCAGACGGTTGTCGGAAATGATACGCGCTATTTCGCGCAGATCAACGGCAGAGAAATGAGAATTGCGCACTACCGTGGCGCTCTCGATCCAGAATTTCGCGGACCTACCATCCTTATCCACGTGAACGTGCGGCGGCTCGCCAAGCTCCTGGCTGAAGAAGTAGAAACGATACCCTTTGGATCGCAACAGCAATGGCATGCCGCCCTCCCGAACAGGCGAAATCGCTTGTCGAGTATGCCGGGTGCATGATCCGCGAGGATTGAGACGGCACAAGCGTACCAGCTGCTAGCTCCGGGCTTGCCGTAACTGATGTGGCAATTGCAGGATGGCTTCCGCGTTGGAGGATGAGAAGCACTGGTCGGCCGCCTCCAGGTAGGGCAGCCAGACGTGGTTCAGGTGTTCGCGCGGCGCCAGCGTGATGGGGATGTCGCGCGGCACTTCGACCGAGAACACATGCTCGGTGTTTTCCGTCACGCCCGGCGCGTAGCGGTGCCGCCACACGGGGTAGATGGTGTAGATGTTCGACAGCCGCCAGTCGCGCAGCACGATGCGCTCGCCATCGGCCACGATGCCGGTCTCCTCGAACAGCTCGCGCGCGGCCGTTTGCAGCAGCGGTTCGTCCGGCGCGTCCAGCGAGCCGGTCACCGATTGCCAGAAGCCGGGCCGGTCGGCCCGCTCGATCAGCAGCACTTGCAGGTCGGCCGTGTGGATCACCACCAGCACCGATACGGGAATCTTGTAGGGCTTCATGTTCCGATAATAAAAAAGGCGCAGTCGCCCGCGCCTTCTTGCTCCGAGTCCCCAGCCGCGCGGCAAGCAGCCACGCGGCCAGGGGTCTGACCCCGGTGTGTTGGGGTCTGACCCCGGTTTGCGCCGGGTGACTTAGCCAGCCACTTTCGGCTCGGCGGCGCGCAGGCGGATGTGCAGTTCGCGCAGCTGCTTCTCGTCCACTTCCGACGGCGCCTGGGTCAGCAGGCACTGGGCGCGCTGGGTTTTCGGGAAGGCGATCACGTCGCGGATCGAATCGGAACCGGTCATCATGGTCACGATACGGTCCAGGCCGAACGCCAGGCCGCCGTGCGGCGGCGCGCCGTACTGCAGCGCGTCCAGCAGGAAGCCGAACTTCAGGCGTGCTTCCTCGGCGTCGATCTTCAGCGCGCGGAACACCTTCGACTGCACTTCCTCGCGGTGGATACGGATCGAGCCGCCGCCCAGTTCCCAGCCATTCAGCACCATGTCGTAGGCCTTGGCGATGCAGGCGCCCGGATTGGTTTCCAGCATGTCCTCGTGGCCATCTTTTGGCGCCGTGAACGGGTGGTGGGTCGCGGTCCAGCGGTCGTTCTCGTCGTCGTACTCGAACATCGGGAAGTCCACCACCCACAGCGGCGACCAGACGTCGTCGAACAGGCCGGCCTTCTTGCCGAATTCGCTGTGGCCGATCTTCACGCGCAGCGCGCCGATGGCGTCGTTGACCACCTTGGCCTTGTCGGCGCCGAAGAAGATCAGGTCGCCGTCCTGGGCGCCCGTCAGTTCCAGCACCTTGGCCAGCGCGGCGTCGTGCAGGTTCTTGACGATAGGCGATTGCAGGCCGTCGCGGCCCTTGGCCTTCTCGTTGACCTTGATGTAGGCCAGGCCCTTGGCGCCATAGATGGCCACGAACTGGGTGTAGGCGTCGATTTCCGAACGCGGCATTTCGCCACCCTTCGGTACGCGCAGGCCGACCACGCGGCCGTTGGGCATGTTGGCGGCGCCCGAGAACACCTTGAAGTCCACGTCCTTCATCACGTCGGTCAGGTCGGTGAATTCCAGCTTGACGCGCATGTCGGGCTTGTCCGAACCGTATTTGCCCATGGCGGTGGCGAAGTCCATCACCGGGAACGGGTTAGGCAGGTCGATCGCCAGCGTATTCTTGAACACCTTGCGGATCATGTCTTCGAACAGGTCACGGATTTCCTGCTCGGTCAGGAACGACGTTTCGCAGTCGATCTGGGTGAATTCAGGCTGGCGGTCGGCGCGCAGGTCTTCGTCGCGGAAGCACTTGGTGATCTGGTAGTAGCGGTCGAAGTTGGCCACCATCAGCAGCTGCTTGAACAGCTGCGGCGACTGCGGCAGCGCGAAGAAGTTGCCGGCGTTCACACGCGACGGCACCAGGTAGTCGCGCGCGCCTTCCGGGGTGGACTTGGTCAGCATCGGGGTTTCGATGTCGATGAAGCCCAGCTCGTCGAGGTACTTGCGCACTTCCATCGTCACCTTGTAGCGCAGGCGCAGGTTGTTCTGCATCTGCGGACGGCGCAGGTCCAGCACGCGGTGGGTCAGGCGGGTGGTTTCGGACAGGTTGTCGTCGTCCAGCTGGAACGGCACGGCCACCGAGGCGTTCAGCACTTCCAGCTGCGAGCACACCACTTCGATCTTGCCCGACTTCAGGTTGGCGTTGACGGTGCCTTCCAGGCGGTCCTTGACCACGCCGGTCACGCGCAGGCAGTACTCGTTGCGCACCGCCTCGGCGGCCTTGAACACCTCGGCCTGCTCGGGATTGCAAACGATCTGCACCAGGCCTTCGCGGTCGCGCAGGTCGATGAAGATCACGCCGCCGTGGTCGCGGCGACGGTGTACCCAGCCGCACAGGCTGACGGTTTGGCCAAGCAGGGCCTCAGTGGTGAGGCCGCAGTAGTGAGTACGCATGGAGGACATGTTATTTCTCAGTTCAGGTTAAATAGTTCAGTTTATTTATCGGGGCGCACGCGCCCGTTTTATGGTTTGCCGGCCGTCTCGGCGCCGGGCACGTAATCGGGCGCCACCACGCCCATCGACACGATGTACTTCAAGGCCGCATCCACACTCATGTCCAGTTCGACCACGTTTTCCTTCGCCATCATCAGGAAGAAGCCCGAGGTGGGGTTGGGCGTGGTGGGCACGTACACGCTGACGTAATCGCCGACCAGGTGGTTCTTCACGTCGCCGCCGGGGGTGCCGGTGAGAAAGGCGATGGTCCACGAATCGCGGTGCGGATACGGCACCAGCACGGCCTTGCGGAACGCGTTGCCGGACGAGGAGAACAAGGTGTCCGACACCTGCTTCACGCTCGAATACAGCGAGTTGACGATGGGGATGCGCTGCAACAGCCGCTCCCACAGCCGCACCACGTAATTGCCCACCAGGTTGTTGGTGAGCAGGCCGGTCAGGAACACGATCACGACCGTCAGCATCGTCCCCAGGCCGGGGATATCGAAGCCGATCAGGGTGCGCGGCTGCCACCGCAAGGGCACGAACAGCAGCGACTGGTCCATGGTGCTGATCACCAGGTTCAGCACCCAGGCCGTGATGGCCAGCGGCACCAGGATCAGCAAGCCGGTAATGAAGTATTTACGCATTCGTGCTCTCTAGATGGAATAAGATGCCGCCAGGCGGCACTGCCGATCAATCCGCTTTGTTGCCGCTGGACGCAGGCGCAGCCGGGGCCGCCGCCGGGGTGGCGTCCGCCTTGGGCGCGGCCGGGCCGCTGGACACGCCCGTCGCTGGCGGCGTGCCGCCGCGGAAGTCCGTCGCATACCAGCCAGTCCCCTTGAGCTGGAAACCGGCGGCCGTCAGTTGTTTCTTGAACGACGACTTGCCGCAAGATGGGCAAACCGTCAGCTGCGGGTCGGAAATCTTTTGCAAGACATCCTTGGCAAAACCACATTCCTCGCAGCGGTAAGCGTAGATCGGCATCTATTACTCCGCAAAAACAATCAAAAACCCTGAATTATAAAGCTTTTTTCGCCAGCCTCGCCGGTTTCAACGGCGCCGCCATTGCAGCCAGCGTTCCTTGCCCTGGAACACGGGGATGGAATCGGCCACCTCCAGATCGGCCTCGCAGTCGAAATACGGCGCCAGCAAGGCATCCAGCCGGGCGCGCGCGATGCCGAACGGCGGGCCTTTGGGCGCGTCGTCGAAGAAAAAGAAGCCGGCCAGCAAGCCGCCCGGCGGCAGCAGCGCGGCCCAGCGGGCCGCCACGTCAGCCCAGCGTTCGCGCGGCATGGCGCACAGGAACGCTTGTTCGTAGATCAGTTGCAGCGGGCGCTCCGGCTGCCAGGTGAAGAAATCGGCCTCCACCACGCGGTCGGCCCAGCGCCCGACGGCCGCCTTGCCGGTCGCCACGGCGGCGGGCGAGAAATCGATGGCCGTCGCGTCCCAGCCGGCCTCGGACAAGAAGGCCAGTTCGTAGGCGCTGCCGCAGCCGGGGATCAGCGTGACCAGCGGCGCCGGTGCGGCGGCGACGAAATCGCGCAGCGCTTGCGGCACCCTGCCCCGGTCCCAGGGCGTGAATTGCTTGTCAAAACGCTCATCCCAGAAAGCCGGCGAGCGCGGGTCGCGTTCATGAAATTCCTGCATGGTACGGCCACCGTTCTATAAACTTAATGCATGTGTCTAGTGCAAATTATGCAAGCGCAGGTAGAGCTGGAACCCGGCCACCCCGAGCCCGAACGCGCCGGCGAAATAGACCACGAAGCTGAGCAGCCGGTTGGTGCGCTGCTGCTCGGCGATCAGCACACGCATCAGTTCCGCGTCGTTGGCGGGCGGCTCGCCGGCCTGCTCCAGCGCCCGGTGCAGCAGGCGCGGCAGTTGCGGCAGCACGTGGGTGTAGCGCGGCGCTTCGGCCTTCAGGCGCTCCAGCATGCCTTGCCAGCCCACTTGCGCCGCCATCCATTTTTCCAGGTAGGGCTTGGCCGTCTTCCACAGGTCCAGGTCCGGATCGAGCTGGCGGCCCAGGCCTTCGATGTTGAGCAGCGTCTTTTGCAGCAGCACCAGTTGCGGCTGCACTTCCACGTTGAAGCGGCGCGAGGTCTGGAACAGGCGCAGCAGGATCTGGCCGAACGAGATGTCCTTCAGCGGCCGGTCGAAGATCGGCTCGCAGCAGGCGCGCACGGCCGATTCCAGCTCGTCCACGCGGGTGTCGCGCGGCGCCCAGCCGGACTCGATGTGGGCCTCGGCCACGCGCTTGTAGTCGCGCCGGAAGAAGGCCAGGAAGTTCTGCGACAGGTAATCCTTGTCGAAATCGTTGAGCGTGCCGACGATGCCGAAGTCGAGCGCGATGTAGCGCCCGAAACTGGCCGGGTCGATCGACACCAGGATGTTACCGGGGTGCATGTCGGCGTGGAAGAAGCCGTCGCGGAACACCTGGGTGAAGAAGATTTCCACCCCGTCGCTCGACAGCTTCTTCAAGTCTACCCCGGCCGCCTCCAGCCGGTCGATCTGCGACACCGGGATGCCGCGCATGCGCTCCATCACGATCACGCTGCTGGAGCAGTAATCCCAGAACATCTCCGGCACCAGCAGCAGGCTGGAATTGGCAAAGTTGCGACGCAACTGGCTGGCGTTGGCCGCCTCGCGCATCAGGTCCAGCTCGTCGTGCAGGTATTTGTCGAACTCGGCCACCACCTCCTTCGGCTTCAAGCGCTTGCCGTCGGTCCAGATGCGCTCGATCCAGTCGGCCGCGATGTGCATCAGGGCCACGTCCTCGTCGATCGACTTCTTCATGCCGGGGCGCAGCACCTTGACGGCCACTTCCTTGCCATCCTTGAGCGTGGCGAAGTGCACCTGGGCGATCGACGCCGACGCCACCGGCGTGCGCTCGAAGGTGGAGAACAACTGGTCCGGATGGTCGCCCAGCGACTTGCGGATCTGGGCGATGGCCAGCCCGGAATCGAACGGCGGCACCCGGTCCTGCAGCTTGGACAATTCCTCCACCAGGTCGAGCGGAATCAGGTCGCGCCGGGTCGACAGCACCTGGCCGAACTTGACGAAGATGGGCCCCAGCTCCTCCAGCGCCATGCGCAGGCGCTCGCCACGGGGCGCGGAAATGTCGCGCCAGAAGATCACCGTATCGATCAGCTTGGCAATACGCGGCACTTTCAAGCCGGCGATGGCGATTTCATCGAGGCCATACTTGACCGACACCCGCAGGATCTTCAGCAGGCGTAAAAATTTCAATATCATTAATGATCCAGTGCTTGTGGCTTGGCGGCGCGGGCGGCCAGCAGTTGTTCCAGCTTGGCGATGCGCTTGGCGGCGCGCTCGACGTCATCGCGCAGGCGCGATACGCCGGACGAGAATTCCGCCACCACGGGCGGGCGCAGCAGCACGGGCCGTTCCTCGGCCAGGAATTCGGCCACGTTCTCGGCCAGCTTGCGGTGCCCGCTCTGCACGGCCGCGAACGCGGCGCGGGCGCCTGCCACCATGCGCACGGCGGCCACCGGCCCCACCACCTTCTCCAGGTCGTGCTCGGCTTCCCAGCGCAGCGACTTGCTCAGGCTGGACAGGCAGTTGGCGAACTCCGCGTCGCCCTCGATGCGCACGTAGGAAAACGCGCGCTCGCGGTTTTGCGCGATCAGCGGCAGATCGGCCAACTTGACATGGATGGTGACGCTGGCCGGCGCCTCGGCCCCGGCCACGGCCAGGTAGCCGTCGCCCGCCACGCGCAGGCGCACGGCCACGGACGGCGCATCGACGCAGGCCACGCAGGCGACCTTGCCGGCATGCGGCATCAGCTCGCTGCGCGCCCAAGGTTCCTGGGCCAGCAGATGGTTGAGGGTGGCGGCGAGCGGCGCCAGCAGCGTCGTCGCGGCGAGAGCGGGGGTGGGAATGGAAGAAGTCACGGTGGTGTCGATAGGTAGCCGCACAAAAGCAAACCGCCCGGAAAGTCGGGCGGCCTTGATCTTACCAGTTTGCGGCAGTACTGCTGCGGCGCAAACCGCAAAAACCGTTGAAAACCGGGCACGTCACACCAATAGGGCGCAAATTGTGCGACGTCCCGTATCGCAACCGGCTCAGGCCAGTTGCTGGATGCCGGCCAGCAGCCAGCCCATGCTGCCGTTGACGGGCTTGGCCAGGTTCCATACTTCATGGAACGGCTCGGCCGCCGCGCCCGGCGCGGAACGGATCATGCCGGTGAACTTGACGCTGGCCAGGTAATCCTGGTCCGATGTCTCGATGCCCAGCAGTTCGGCCTCGATGCTGACCACGTCCGTGAAATCGGCCTGCGCGCCACGCTCCGTGATCTGCATCTTCAGCTCGGCGAACACTTCCGGCGTGGTGAATTCGCGGATGTCGGCCACGTCGCCCTTGTCCCAGGCCGCTTGCAGGCGGATGAAATTGCCCTTGGCCACGCGCAGGAAGGTGGCCGTGTCGAAGTCGGCAGGCACGCCCCATGGCGTGTGCGGCGCGGCCAGCGCCGCTGCGGCGGGCTGGGCGTCAAAGGCGGCTGGCTGCAGGCGCGCGCCGATCTCCGGCGTGGCCACATTGCCCTGGCCGCCGAAGTTACCACCAACGTTACCACCCGCGTTGCCGCCGAAGTTGCCGCTGTAGGCGTTCGCCGGCACCGGCTTGGCGCCGCCGCTCAGGCCGCGCAGCATGCGGATGATGAGGAAGGCCACGCCGCCCAGCAACAGCACCGTCAGCAGCGAACCGAACATGCCGCCGCCCATGCCGAAGTGCGACATCAGCGCGCCCATGCCCAGACCCAGCAGGGCGCCGCCGACGATGCCCTTCCACGGGCTGGCCGGTTTCGGCGGCAGCGCGGCCGGCGGCGCCACGGGCGCGGGCGCCGGCGCGGCAGCCTGACGCGGGGCCGTCGGGGCCGGCGCGGGCGCCATCCGGCTCACGCTCTGCGACTGGCGCCCGAACGAGCGGCCGCCGCCCATGGGACGGGCCGTCGCTTCGGCCATCAGCGAGAGGGCGGACACGGCCAGCACAGCGCCGACCAGGATCTTCTTCATGTTCATCGCGTTCTTCAGTTTGATCTTACAGTTTGATGCCGGTGTGCAAAGCGGCCACCCCGGCCGTCAGGTTGTAGTACTGGACCCGCTCCAGCCCCGCCTCTTCCATCATCTTCTTCAGCGTTTCCTGGTCCGGGTGCATGCGGATCGATTCGGCCAGATAGCGGTAGCTCTCGGCATCGCCGGCGATCTTCTGGCCCATCCATGGCAGCACGTGGAAGGAATACAGGTCATACGGTTTCTGCAGCGGCGCCGCCACCTTGGAAAACTCCAGCACCAGCAGCTTGCCGCCCGGCTTGAGCACACGCCGCATTTCCTTCAGCGCCTGGTCCTTGTGGGTCATGTTGCGCAGACCGAAGGCGACGCTGACGCGGTCGAAGTAATTGTCCGGGAACGGCAGTTTTTCCGCGTCACACAGCATGGTGGGGGTCAGCAGGCCGCGATTCAAGAGGCGGTCGCGGCCCACGCGCAGCATGGATTCGTTGATATCGGTCAGCCACACCTCGCCCGACGGGCCGGCCTGCTTGGCGAAGGCCTTGGTCAGGTCGCCCGTGCCGCCGGCGATGTCGAGCACCTTGAAACCGGGGCGCACGCCGGCCTGGGCGATGGTGAATATCTTCCACAAGCGGTGCAGGCCACCCGACATGACGTCGTTCATCACATCGTATTTGCTGGCGACGGAGTGGAAAACCTTGGCGACTTCGTGGACTTTATCGTCTTCGGAGACGGTCTTGTAACCGAAATGGGTGGTGTTGGTCATGGTGGGCAGCCTGTTAGTGTGCCAGCATTATACAAGCGCGGGGGGCAAACGCAGCGTGGGCGGCGTCAGGCTTGCCCCATTGCGGGCGCGCGGCGGCGGTCGTCAATGCCGCTAACGTTCCATGCCCAGCTCGCCCGCCGGCATGTGGCGCGCGCCGAAGTCGTACAGCCCCACCCTGGAGTTCACACCCAGCTTGGCGTAGATCGAGGTCAGGTGGTTGCGCAGGGTGCGCTCGCCGATGTCCAGCCGCCGGGCGATGTCGGCCGTGCTGGCGCGCGGGTCGCGCACCAGTTCGGCCACCGCCAGCCGCTCCTTGCGCGTGAGGCGGGCCAGCTTTTCATGGGCCGGGTCTTCCTGCGCCTTGCTGCGAGCGATGGTTTCGAGGATGCGCACGGTAGCCAGGCGATCGACCCAGAACTCGCCGCCCCGAACTTTTTCGATGGCCTTGGCCAGCATCTCGATCGGCTCGCTCTTGCACAGCAAGCCGTTGGCGCCGGCCAGCACGGCCTCGTCGGCCAGGGTGGACACGCGCGAACTGCTGATGGCCAGCACCTTGCCCCGGAAGCCGGGCAGCAGCTCGCCGATCAGCGCCAGCGGGTTGGCGCCGTCCAGGTCGTACAGCACCACGTCCGCGCCGTGGCCGCGCAGGTGCGCGCGCGCCTCGGCCACCGTGGCCACGCTGCCGGTCAATTCCAGCGCCGGCTGGCGCGTCCCGATCAACTGCGCCAGGCCCCAGGCCGTGATCGGCAAGTCGCAAATCAGCAACACGCGGATCGGTTTACCCTGCTCACTAGGTGCGCTCGGCATGGGCCTGCCCTCCGCCGTCGCGCCCCATGGCGCCCTCCTCCTGCCTGAGCCTGTCTTGCATGCCGCCTCCCATGATGTTTGTCATAGTTTTATCACAGGAATTTACGGAGTGCTACTAGAAAAAAGAGCGCTTTCTCCCATGCGCAACTTTCAACTTGCGCGTCCAATACATGGTACTGAGAAATAAAACTTTCCATTTCGCAATTTCATCACCCCATCCACAGTGAGAGCAGGAAGATCATGGCCCCGACCCGCACCGTCTTTATCGATTCCGCCCTGTCCGATTCCGCATCGCTCGCGGCACAATACGACACCAGCCTGTTCAACGTCGTCCTGCTCGACGGCGCCACGCCCGGCCCGCAGCAGATCCAGGACTGGATGAGCGCGCACAACGTGGCGGCGGCCGACATCAACGTGGTGTCGGCCAGCGCCAGCCTGACCGGCCTGTTCACGCCGCGCGTGGTGTTCGTCGACCCCGGTGTGGCCGACTACCAGAGCATCGTGGCCAACACGCCGGCCAACGCCACCATCGTGGTGCTGGACCCGGCCAAGGACGGCGTGCAGCAAATCCATGACTTCCTGGCTCACAACACGGGCCTGGTGGCGGCGATCGACATCGTCACCAACCTGGCCAGCGTGGACGTGGTGTCGCACGGCAGCCCCGGCGAAATCCACCTCGGCTCGACCGTGCTCAACACCGACACCATGGCCGCCTACAGCGCCACGCTGGCCGACATCGGCAGCCACCTGACGGCCGGCGCCGACATCCTGCTGTATGGCTGCGACGTGGCGGCCGGCAGCACGGGCCAGCAGTTCATCACCAGCCTGGCCGCCGCCACCGGTGCCGACGTGGCCGCCTCCACCGACCTGACGGGCGCGGCCGCCGCCGGCGGCGACTGGGTGCTCGAAGCGAGCACCGGCACCATCGAAACGGCCGCCATCGCCGACACGGCCTACACCGGCACGCTGGACGCCGCCACCGCCGTGACGGCCTTCACCATCTCGGCCGACAGCGGCACCTCCGCCACCGACTTCGTCACCAACGTGGCTTCGCAGACCGTCAGCGGCAGCTTCACGGCCAGCACCAACAATGCGCAAGCGCCGACCGTGTACGTGTCCACCGACGGCAGCGGCGCGACCCGCACGGCGGCCACCGTCAGCTACACCGACAACGCCGGCAGCGGCACCTTCTCGGCCACCGTCACCCTGGCGGCCGGCGCCGGCAAGAGCATCCAGTTCTGGGGCGCGGCCACCGGCAACAACCCGCTCGGTTCGACCCACACCTACACGCTCGACACGACGGCGCCCGCCACCACCATCAACACGCTGTCGTTCAGCAACGACAGCGGTTCCAGCGCCAGCGACTTCAACACCAACGTGGCCGGCCAGACCATCTCCGGCACACTGAGCGCGGCCACGGCCACGGGCGAAGTGGTCAAAATCTCGCTCGACAACGGCGCCAGCTGGCAGACAGCCAGCAACACGATCGGCAGCACTGCGTTCAGCCTGTCCGGCGTAACGCTCAGCGCCAGCAACACGCTCAAGGTCCAGGTGGAAGACGCGGCCGGCAACGCCGGACCTGCCCACACCCAGGCCTATGTGCTCGACACGGCCGCCCCGGCCGCCGGCACGCTGGCGTTCACCGGCCTGACCGACAGCGGCGCGCCCGGCGACGGCATCACCAACGACAACAGCTTCGGCCTGTCTTTGACGGGCAACGAGGCCGGCGCCGACGTGGTGTTGCAAGTGTCCACCGACGGCGGCGCGCACTGGGCCACGACCAGCGCCACCCAGAGCGCCCTGGCCGACGGCAGCTACCAGTTCCGCGCCCAGGTGACGGATACGGCAGGCAACAGCGCCACTACCTCCGCCATCAGCGTCACCATCGACACCGTGGCGCCGGGCGCGCCCGTCATCACCACCTTTGCCGACAACAGCGGCGCCACCTCGGACACCATCAGCAACGACAACACGCCCACCCTCACGGTGACGGCGCAAGCCGATACCACCGTCAGCATCTACCAGGACGGTGCGCTGGTGGGCACGGCCACCCAGACGGCGCTCCACAGCGGCGTCTACACCTACACATCGGCCACGCTGGCCGACGGCAGCTACAACTTCACGGCCAAGGCCAGCGACGCGGCCGGCAACGCCAGCGCGGCATCGGCCGCGCAACAGGTCAAAGTGGACACCACCGCCGACGCGGGCGGCGACCTGGCCGTCCACGTCAGCGACAGCCTGGTGAACAATGCGGAAAAAGGCGCCGTGGCCTACACCGTGTCGGGCCTGGACGCGGATGCCAGCGCCACCGTCACCTTCAGCGACGGCAGCCACACCGTCACGGCCAGCGGCACCAGCGGCACGGTCGACCTGTCCACGCTGAACGATGGCGCCATCGCCGTCACCGTCGCGGCGACCGATGCGGCCGACAACCACGCGACCGGCGCGGGCACCTCCACCACGCTCGACACCACGGCCGATGCGGGTACGGACCTGGCCGTCCACGTCGCCAGCAGCCTGGTTGGTAACGCAGGCAAAGGCGCCGTCGCCTACACGGTGTCCGGTCTTGACGCGGATGCCACGGCTACCGTCACGTTCAGCGATGGCACGCATAGCGTCACCGGTAGCAATGGCACCGCCGATCTTTCCACCCTGACGGACGGAGCGATCACCGTCACCGTCGCTGCCACGGATACGGCCGGCAACCACGCCAATGGCAATGGCGCCGCCACCACGCTCGACACCACCGCCGACGCAGGCAACGATCTGGCCGTCCACGTCGCCGACAGCCTGGTGAACAATGCCGAGAAAGGCAGCGTGGCCTACACCGTGTCCGGCCTCGACGCCGACGCCACGGCCACCGTCACGTTCAGCGACGGCACCCACAGCGTCACCGGCAACAACGGCACCGCCGACCTTTCCACCCTGGCCGATGGCGCGATCACTGTCACCGTCGCCGCTACCGACACGGCAGGCAACCACGCCGACGGCGCTGGCGCAGCCACCACACTCGATACCACCGCCGATGCCGGTGGCGATCTGGCCGTTCATGTCGCCGACAGCCTGGTGAACAATGCCGAAAAGGGTGCAGTGGCATACACCGTGTCCGGCCTCGACGCCGACGCCACGGCCACCGTCACATTCAGCGATGGCACCCACAGCGTCTCCGGCAGCAACGGCACCGCCGACCTTTCCACCCTGGCCGATGGCGCGATCACTGTCACCGTCACCGCCGCCGATACGGCCGGCAACCACGCCAACGGCGCTGGCGCGACCACAACGCTCGATACCACCGCCGATGCAGGCAACGATCTGGCCGTTCACGTGGCAGACAGCCTGGTGAACAATGCCGAGAAAGGCAGCGTGGCCTACACCGTGTCCGGCCTCGACGCGGATGCCACGGCCACCGTCACCTTCAGCGATGGCACCCACAGCGTCACCGGCAACAACGGCAGCGCCGACCTGTCCACCCTGACCGATGGCGCAATCGCCATCACCGTCGCTGCTACCGACACGGCAGGTAACCACGCCGACGGTGCAGGCGCCGCCACCACGCTTGACACCACTGCCGACGCAGGCAACGATCTGGCCGTCCACGTGGCAGACAGCCTGGTGAACAATGCCGAGAAAGGTGCGGTTGCCTACACGGTGTCCGGTCTTGACGCGGATGCCACGGCCACGGTTACGTTCAGCGATGGCACGCACAGCGTCACCGGCAGCAACGGCACCGCCAACCTTTCCACCCTGAGCGATGGCGCGATCACCGTCACCGTCGCCGCTACCGACACAGCAGGCAACCACGCCGACGGCGCTGGCGCAGCCACCACACTCGATACCACCGCCGATGCCGGTGGCGATCTGATCGTTCATGTCGCCGACAGCCTGGTGAACAATGCCGAGAAGGGTGCAGTGGCATACACCGTGTCCGGTCTTGACGCGGATGCCACGGCCACAGTTACGTTCAGCGACGGCACGCACAGCGTCACCGGAAGCAACGGCACCGCCGACCTCTCCGCCCTGACCGATGGCGCGATCACCATCACCGTCGCCGCTACCGACACGGCAGGTAACCACGCCGACGGCGCTGGCGCAGCCACCACGCTCGACACCACCGCCGATGCCGGTGGCGATCTGGCCGTTCACGTGGCCGACAGCCTTGTGAACAATGCCGAGAAAGGCAGCGTGGCCTACACCGTGTCCGGCATCGACGCCGACGCCACGGCCACCGTCACATTCAGCGATGGCACCCACAGCGTAACCGGCAACAACGGCAGCGCCAACCTTTCGACCCTGACCGATGGCGCGATCACCGTCACCGTCGCTGCCACCGACACAGCAGGCAACCACGCCGACGGCACTAGCGCCGCCACCACGCTCGACACCACCGCCGACGCAGGCAACGATCTCGCCGTTCATGTCGCCGACAGTCTGGTGAACAATGCCGAGAAAGGCGCAGTGGCTTACACCCTGTCCGGCCTCGATGCGGATGCCACCGCCACCGTCACGTTCAGCGACGGCACGCACAGCGTCACCGGCAACAACGGCACCGCCGACCTCTCCGCCCTGACCGATGGCGCAATCACTGTCACTGTTGCCGCGACAGATACGGCAGGCAACCACGCCGACGGCACTGGCGCCGCCACCACGCTCGACACCACCGCCGACGCAGGCAACGATCTGGCCGTTCATGTGGCAGACAGCCTGGTGAACAACGCCGAGAAAGGCAGCGTGGCCTACACCGTGTCCGGCCTGGACGCAGACGCCACTGCCACCGTCACGTTCAGCGACGGCACCCACAGCGTCACCGGCAACAACGGCAGCGCCGACCTGTCCACCCTGACCGACGGCGCGATCACCATCACCATCGCCGCTACCGACACGGCAGGTAACCACGCCGACGGCGCTGGAGCAGCCACCACGCTCGACACCACCGCCGATGCCGGTGGCGATCTGGCCGTTCACGTGGCCGACAGCCTTGTGAATAATGCCGAGAAAGGTGCAGTGGCATACACCGTGTCCGGTCTTGACGCGGATGCCACCGCCACCGTCACGTTCAGCGATGGCACCCACAGCGTCACCGGCAATAACGGCGCCGCCGATCTTTCCACACTGACCGATGGCGCGATCACCGTCACGGTAGCCGCGACGGATACGGCAGGCAACCACGCCGACGGCACTGGCGCCGCCACCACGCTCGACACCACCGCCGACGCAGGCAACGATCTGGCCGTCCACGTGGCAGACAGCCTGGTGAACAATGCCGAGAAAGGCAGCGTGGCGTACACCGTGTCCGGCCTCGATGCGGATGCCACCGCCACCGTCACGTTCAGTGATGGAACGCACAGCGTCACCGGCAGCAACGGCAGCGCCAACCTTTCGACCCTGACCGATGGCGCGATCACTGTCACCGTCGCCGCCACCGACACAGCAGGCAACAATGCCAACGGCGCTGGCGCAGCCACCACGCTCGACACCACCGCCGATGCTGGTAACGATCTGGCCGTTCACGTTAGCGACAGCCTGGTGAACAACGCCGAGAAAGGTGCGGTGGCATACACGGTGGCCGGCCTTGACGACGACGCCACTGCCACCGTCACGTTCAGCGACGGTACGCACTCCATCACGGGCAGCAACGGCACCGCCGACCTTTCCACGCTGAGCGATGGAGCGATCACTGTCACCGTCGCAGCCACGGATACGGCCGGCAACCACGCCAACGGCGCTGGCGCGACCACTACGCTCGACACCACTGCCGACACAGGCAGCGATCTGGCTGTTCACGTGGCAGACAGTCTGGTGAACAATGCCGAGAAAGGGAGCGTGGCCTACACCGTGTCCGGCCTCGACGCCGACGCCACGGCCACCGTCACCTTCAGCGACGGCACGCACAGCGTCACCGGCAGCAACGGCACCGCCAACCTTTCCACCCTGAGCGATGGCGCGATCACTGTCACCGTCGCCGCTACCGACACGGCAGGCAACCACGCCGACGGCGCTGGCGCAGCCACCACACTCGATACTACCGCCGATGCCGGTGGCGATCTGATCGTTCATGTCGCCGACAGCCTGGTGAACAATGCCGAGAAGGGTGCAGTGGCATACACCGTGTCCGGTCTTGACGCGGATGCCACGGCCATAGTTACGTTCAGCGACGGCACCCACAGCGTCACCGGAAGCAACGGCACCGCCGACCTCTCCGCCCTGACCGATGGCGCGATCACCATCACCGTCGCCGCTACCGACACGGCAGGTAACCATGCCGACGGCGCTGGCGCCGCCACCACGCTCGACACCACCGCCGACGCAGGCAACGATCTGGCCGTTCACGTCGCAGACAGCCTGGTGAACAATGCCGAAAAAGGCAGCGTGGCTTACACCTTGTCCGGCCTCGACGCGGACGCCACGGCCACCGTCACGTTCAGCGATGGCACCCGCAGCATCACCGGCAATAACGGCACCGCAGACCTGTCCACACTGACCGATGGCGCAATCACCATCACCGTCGCTGCCACCGACACAGCGGGCAACCACGCCGACGGCACTGGCGCCGCCACCACGCTCGACACCACCGCCGACGCAGGCAGCGATCTGGCCGTCCACGTGAGCGACAGCCTGGTGAACGATGCCGAGAAAGGCGCAGTGGCTTACACCGTTTCCGGCCTTGATGCCGACGCCTCGGCGGTCGTCACGTTCAGCGATGGCACCCACAGCGTCACCGGCAACAACGGCAGCGCCGACCTGTCCACCCTGACCGACGGCGCGATCACCGTCACCATCGCCGCCACCGACACGGCAGGCAACCATGCCGACGGCGCTGGCGCCGCCACCACGCTCGACACCACCGCCGACGCAGGCAACGATCTGGCCGTCCACGTCGCCGACAGCCTGGTGAACAATGCCGAGAAAGGCAGCGTGGCGTACACCGTGTCCGGCCTCGACGCCGACGCCTCGGCTGTCGTCACGTTCAGCGACGGCACCCACAGCGTCACCGGCAGCAATGGCAGCGCCAACCTGTCATCGCTAACAAATGGCGCGATCACTGTCAGCGTCGCCGCCACCGACACGGCCGGCAACCACGCCAACGGTGCTGGTGCGAGCACCACGCTCGACACCACCGCCGATGCCGGTGGCGATCTGGCCGTACACGTGGCAGCAGCACTGGTGGGGAATGCCGGTAAAGGAGCCGTGGCTTACACGGTATCCGGCCTCGACACCGACGCCACCGCCACCGTCACCTTCAGCGACGGCACCCACAGCGTCACCGGCAGCGATGGCCTGGTCGACCTGTCAACCCTGCTCGATGGCCCCATCGCCATCGCCATCGCCGTGACCGACGTGGCGGGCAACCACGCCAGCGGCACGGGCGCCAGCACCACGCTCGACACCAGCGCCGACGTGGGCGCCGACCTGGCAGTAACCGTCTCCGACCACGCCATCAACAACGCGGAAAAAGGCGCCGTGGCCTACACGGTACTGGGGCTGGATGCCGATGCCCACGCCACCGTCACCTTCAGCGACGGCACCCACAGCGTGCTGGGCGCGAACGGCATGGCCGATCTGAGCTCGCTCAGCGACGGCCCCATCTCCGTCGCCATCAGCGCCAACGACCTGGCCGGCAATGCGGCAGCCGGCACTGGCACCAGCCTGGGGCTCGACACGCACGGCCCCGCGTTCAGCTCGGCCAACAGCGCCACCATCGCGGAGAACTCGGGCGCCGCCCAAGTGGTCTACACGGCCGCCGCCAGCGACGCGCACGCCATCACCTACAGCCTGCTCGCCAACAACAACGATGACGCGGCCGCCTTCACCATCGCCGCCAACGGCGCCGTCACGCTAACCGCCAATCCCGACTTCGAAACCAAGAGCAGCTACCATTTCACCGTGCAGGCGACGGACAGCTTCGGCAACGCCACCCAGCAAGCCGTCACGCTGGGCGTCACCGACGTCAACGAGGCGCCCACCGCTTCGCCCGTCAGCCTGACGACCATCGAGAACGCCGTCATCACCACCTCGCTCATTAACGCGGCCAGCGATGTGGATGCGGGCGACACGCTGACCTTCGCGCTCGGCTCAAGCACCGTCGCGCTGTCCTGGAGTTCGG
Source organism: Rugamonas brunnea (assembly GCF_014042345.1). Lineage (GTDB taxonomy): Bacteria > Pseudomonadota > Gammaproteobacteria > Burkholderiales > Burkholderiaceae_D > Rugamonas > Rugamonas brunnea. The sequence goes on along the minus strand of NZ_JACEZT010000005.1, from coordinate 255,021 downwards.
CCTCGACCTCGCAATCGCTGATCAATCCGATCACCCACGCGGCCGTCAGCCTGTCCACCCTGTCGGCGCAGGCAACACTGTCGGCCGATGGCAGCACGCTGACCATCACCACCCCGGCGGAACTGGACTGGATGACCACCGGCCAGGCCATCCAGGCCACGCTCAACTACACGGTGACCGACCACGGCGGCCTGTCGGGCACGGACAGCATCGCGCTGCTGATCAACGGTTCCACGGCCGACAAGGGCGTCAACCTGGTGGGCGGCAATGGCAACGATACCTTGTCCGGCAACACCACCAACAACGCCGAGGACGTGCTGCAAGGCGGCAACGGCAACGACACCCTGAGCGGCTACGGCGGCACCGACGCGCTGTACGGCGGCAATGGCGACGACAAGCTGTCCGGCGGCGCCGGCATCGACTACCTGTACGGCGACCTCGGCAACGACACGCTCGACGGCGGCACGGAAGGCGATTACCTGTTCGGCGGCAAGGGCAACGACATCCTGACCGGCGGCGGCGGGGCCGACAAGTTCGTGTTCGAACCGCAGTTCGGCAACGACCGCATCACGGACTTCCACCTGGCCGAAGGCGACAAACTGTATTTCGCCGACATCCTGCCCTCATCCATGACGGCCGACGCCTTTGTGGCCAAGTATGTGACCGATACCGGCAACGATCTGCTGATCAGTCTGCCCGGCGGTTCCATCGTGCTGGTCGGCGTGGCCAGCGTGAGCGGGCTGGCGGCTGCCATCAACTTCGGCATGCCGTCGTAACCGCAACCAGCGCCGGGCGCGCCAGCCTGGGCGCATCACGGGCCAGCTAGTGGTAATGCCCGGCCAGGCTGGCCACCAGCGCCAGCAATTCGGCCGGGTCCACCGGCTTGGACAGGTGGGCCTGGAAGCCCGCCTGCAGGCTGCGCACCCGGTCCTCGGCGCGCGCGAACGCGCTCAGCGCCACCACGGGCCGCGTGTCGCCGTGCGCGCGCAGGGCGGCGATAAAGTCGTAGCCATCGCGGCCCGGCATGCCGATGTCGCAGATGACCACGTGCGGGTTGTCCGCCGCCACGGCGGCCAGCGCCTCGTCCACCGAGGCGGCGCACGCGGGCCGGGCATGCTGCTGTTCGAACAGTTGCTGCAGCACGCCGCGCGCATCGGGCTCGTCATCCACCACCAGCACCCGCAAGCCGTCCAGCATGGGCAAGGCCGCCGGCGCCCCGATCCGTTCGCCGGCCCTGGCCCGCACGGCGCGCGCCTCGGCATCGTTGCGGGCCCGGATCGGCAGGCTGATGCAGAAGGTGGTGCCCTGCCCCGCGCCGGCGCTGCTGACGCTGATGTGGCCGCCATGCAGTTCGATCAAATTCCTGGCCACGGCCAGCCCCACACCCAGCCCGCCATGCCGGCGCCGGGTGGACGAATCGGCCTGGCTGAAACGCTCGAACACGAACGGCAGGAAGTCCTCGGGGATGCCTTCGCCCGTGTCGGCGATGGTGAGCACCATGTAGTTGCCGACCTGCTCAAGCTGCAGGCTGATGCGGCCATCCTTGGGCGTGAACTTGACGGCGTTGGTCAGCAAATTCCACAGCACTTGTTGCAGGCGGGCCGGGTCGCCGCTGACCAGGGGCGCGGCCGGGTCGGCCACGCACTCCAGCGCGATGTTCTTCGATTCGGCCGCCGGCATGATCGATTCCACGGCCGCGCTGATCACGGTGGCCAGCTCCACCGGCTGCATGTCGAGCCGGATCTTGCCCGAGGCGATGGACGACAGGTCCAGCAGTTCATCGATGAGCCGGGTTTGCAGGCGCACGTTGCGGTCGATCACCTCGATGCCCTTGCGCACGATGGCCGCATCCTCGCAGTTGCTGTCGAGGATCTGGGTCCAGCCGAAAATGGAGTTGAGCGGCGTGCGCAGTTCGTGCGACAGCGTGAGCAGAAATTCATCCTTCATCAGGCTCACGCGCTCGGCCTCCTTGCGGCCGGCCCGCTCCTTGACGAGCAACTCGTTGACTTCGCGCTGGGCGGCCAGCACTTCGGCCGTGCGCTCGGCCACGCGCAGTTCCAGGCTTTCGTTCAGGGCCACCAGGGCCGTCTCGACCCGCTTGCGCTCGGCCAGTTCACGCTCGCGGTCCTGCAAGGCCTGGTTGAGCTGGTGCATGCTGGGGATCAGCAAGGCCTTGGGGACGAGCGGCCACAGCAAAATAGCGGTGACGACGGACGCGGCGGCCGTGGCCGCCTTGAGCAGGGCGTCGAGCCAGTAATCGGGGTGCCAGATGGTCCAGACGGCCAGGAAATGGGTGGTGCCGCAAGCGAAAATGAAAATCGAAAAGCAGACGAAAATCCACGAGAACTGCAGGTCGCTGCGCTTGCGCACGAAATACAGCATGGCCACGGGGATCGTGAAATACGCCAGTCCGATCATCGTATCGGACACCACATAGGTCCACAGCAAGTCGGGCGTCCACAAATAACAATGCCCGTGCGGCATAAAGCCGTCTTCGCTGAACGTCTTCGCCAAAAAGCCCAACATGTGCCGTCTCCGCCTCGTCATTGCCCGCCCGATTGCGCCTTACGCCGTTGCTGCGAATACAGATTGTACTGATTTGTTACGCGAAAAACCTTGATTCGGGCAATCGTGTCACACGACGGTCGCCTGCCTGCTTTATCATGGACAAACAAGCAAACATGCGCGAACGACAAGCCGCGCGATTACACCAACACTGGAGGAAGAAGTCATGACCCAAGCCGCGTTGCCACCGAACGACCTGCCCATCTACCGCCTGCTGACGGGGCCGGACGATTCCGCGTTCTGCCGCCGCGTGAGCGAAGCGCTGGCGCTCGGCTACCAGCTGCACGGCTCGCCGGCGGCCACCTTCAACGGCAAGCAAGTGATCGTGTGCCAGGCCATCGTGTGGCCGGGGGCGGCAGCACGCTGAGCAATCGAAAAAAAAGGCAGCGCCAGGCGCTGCCGTTGGGGTCAGTGGCGGCCACCGCAGCCGTGCGATGGGGGTGCCGATGTGGCCAACTTGGCGCCGGGCTCGCGGCCGCTGTCGCCTTCGAATCCGGCCGCCTGCAGACGGGCCAGGTAGTCGGCCCACAGCTGTTGCTGGTCGCGGCCCAGCTTGTACAGGTAATCCCAGCTGTACAAGCCCGTATTGTGGCCGTCCGTGAAGGTCGGCTGGACCGCGTAGTTGCCCACCGGGTCCAGCGCGGCGATGCCCACCTCGCGCTTGCCAACCTGCAGCACTTCCTGGCCCGCGCCGTGGCCGCGCACTTCGGCCGACGGCGAATACACGCGCAGCAGTTCAAAGGGAATCGTGAAGCTGGCGCCATCGTCGAAGCTCACGTCGAGCATGCGCGATTTGTTGTGCACCGTGAGGCCGGTCGGCAGTGGTGTGTTGCTCATGGTTGTCCTCCCGTTCAACCGCCCAGGCGGGCGACGATGTCGGCATGCAGCTGCGGCAGCAGCGCGCGGCGCGCGGCCAGCACGTCCGGCAGCGAGCTGCGCTGGGGCGCGGCCCAGGTCGGATTGGGGAAATGGGCGTCGTCCAGGTAGCGCGGGATCACGTGCCAGTGCACGTGCGGCGTCATGTTGCCGAAGCTGGCCAGGTTGATCTTTTCCGGCGTCATGATTTCACGCTGGGCCAGTTCGACCTGCCACACCACGTCCATGATCCAGTGCCGCTCGCGCGGCAACAGGTCGCTCAGTTCCTTCACATGGCTGTTCCAGATCACGCGGCAGTAGCCCGGATACTCGGGCTCGTCCACGGCGATCACCGAGACCTGGGCATCGCGCCAGATCAGCGTGCCGGCCGGCGCCGTGCCGTCGTCCAGCGCGGCGTTCAGCTTGCACAGGTCGCAGTTGCCCGTCATACCAGCACCCTCTCAATGCCGCCATCGTTGGCGCGCTTGACGTAGTCGGGCATCCAGTTCTCGCCCAGCAGGTGGCGCGCGATCTCGACCACGATGTAGTCGGCCGTCGTGCCCGAGTCGTCATTGTAGCGCGACAGACCTTGCAGGCAGGCCGGGCAGCTGGTGAGGATCTTGACGTCGCCGCCGAAGCCGTCGGCGCGCAGCTTGTCGGCGCCCTTGACCATCTCCTCCTCCTTGCGGAAGCGCACCTGGGTCGAGATGTCGGGACGGGCCACAGCCAGCGTGCCGGACTCGCCGCAGCAGCGGTCGTTCTTCTCGATCTTCACGTGGTCGGCCGTTTCGATCAGCGCGTTGACGGTCTTGCTCGACTCCTGCAGCTTCATCGGGTTGTGGCAAGGCTCGTGGTACATGTAGCGCGTGCCCGTCACACCGTCCAGCTTGACCTGTTTTTCCAGCAGATATTCGTGGATGTCCATGATGCGGCAGCCGGGGAAGATCTTCTCGAACTCGTAGGTGGCCAGCTGGTCGTAGCAGGTGCCGCACGACACCAGCACGGTCTTGATGTCCAGATAGTTAAGCGTGTTGGCCATGCGGTGGAACAGCACGCGGTTATCCGTCATCATCTTCTCGGCCTTGTCGTACTCGCCGCTGCCGCGCTGCGGGTAGCCGCAGCACAGATAGCCCGGCGGCAGCACGGTCTGCACGCCCACTTCCCACAGCATGGCCTGGGTGGCCAGGCCCACTTGCGAGAACAGGCGCTCGGAACCGCAGCCGGGGAAGTAGAACACGGCTTCCGTGTCGGCCGTGGTCTTCTTCGGATCGCGGATGATGGGGACGAACTTGTTGTCCTCGATGTCGAGCAGCGCGCGGGCCGACTTCTTGGGCAGGTTGCCCGGCATCTTCTTGTTGACGAAGTGGATCACCTGCTCGCGCACGGGCGCCTTGCCGACGGTCGGCGGCGGCGCCTTGGTCTGCTTCTTGGCGAACTTGGACAGCAGGTCGTGACCCAGGCGCTGCGCCTTGTAGCCCCAGCCTATCATGGCCGTGCGGGTGGCGTTGATGGTGGCCGGGTCGGTCGCGTTCAGGAAGAACATGCCGGCGGCCTTGCCCGGATTGAAGCTCTTCTTGTCCATCTTGCGCAGCAGGTTGCGCATGTTCATCGACACGTCGCCGAAGTCGATGTTGACCGGGCACGGCGTGACGCACTTGTGGCAGACCGTGCAGTGATCGGCCACGTCCTCGAATTCCTCCCAGTGCTTGACGGAGATGCCGCGCCGCGTCTGTTCCTCGTACAGGAACGCTTCCACCAGCGACGAGGTGGCCAGGATCTTGTCGCGCGGCGAGTACAGCAGGTTGGCGCGCGGCACGTGGGTCGAGCACACGGGCTTGCACTTGCCGCAGCGCAGGCAGTCCTTGACGCTGTTGGCGATGGCGCCGATGTCGCTCTGCTGCATGATCAGCGATTCGTGGCCCATCAGGCCGAACGAAGGCGTGTAGGCGTTGCGCAGGTCGGCGCCCATGCCTTCCAGGTTCAGCAGCTTGCCCTTGTTGAAGCGGCCTTCGGGGTCGATGCGCAGCTTGTAGTCGCGGAATTCACCGATCTCGTCGTCGGTGAGGAATTCCAGCTTGGTGATGCCGATGCCGTGCTCGCCCGAGATCACGCCGTTCAGCGAACGGGCCAGCTTCATGATGCGGGCCACGGCGTGGTGCGCATCCTGCAGCATTTCGTAGTGGTCCGAATTGACGGGCAGGTTGGTGTGCACGTTGCCGTCGCCGGCGTGCATGTGCAGCGCCACGAACACGCGTCCGCGCAGCACACGCTTGTGGATGGCCGTCGCCTCGTCGAGGATCAGCTTGAACGCGGCGCCGTTGAAGATCTGGCGCAACTGGGCGCGGATTTCCTGCTTCCACGAGATGCGGATGGTGCGGTCCTGCACCACGTCGAACAACGTGGCGTTGGGCTGGTCCTGCAGGCGCTGCGCCAGCACGGGCGCCAGCTGCTCAAGGCCCAGCGCGGCCAGATGTTCCAGGGCGGCGGCCAGCGGCTGGTCCAGCTCTTTCAGCAGATAGGTCCAGCGCGCCGTCACCTGCTCCAGCAGGGCGGTCGCCTGCTGGGCGCGGTCGCCCAGCATTTCGGCATCCGTCACGCGGTCGTCGGTGGCGTCGTCGCTCTTGCCCACCGGCAGATTGCCGGCCGCGATGAAGGCGGCCAGCTCGCCGGCCAGTTCCAGCTTGTTCTTGATCGACAGCTCGATGTTGATGCGCTCGATGCCGTCCGTGTACTCGCCCATGCGGTTGAGCGGGATCACCACGTCCTCGTTGATCTTGAAGGCGTTGGTGTGCTTGGCGATGGCGGCCGTGCGGGCGCGGTCCAGCCAGAATTTCTTGCGCGCTTCCGGGCTCACGGCCACGAAGCCTTCACCGACGCGGGTGTTGGCCAGGCGCACCACTTCCGAAGCGGCCAGCGCCACCGCGTTCTCGTCGTCGCCCACGATGTCGCCGAACAGCGCCATCTTCGGCAGCACGCCGCGCTTGGACTTGGTGGAGTAGCCGACGGCGCGCAGGTAGCGCTCGTCCAGGTGCTCCAGGCCGGCCAGGCGGATGGTGCGGAACTGTTCGCCCTTGGCCGGCAAGCCGTCCAGGTAATCCTTGATCTCCACGATCGACGGGATGGCGTCGCGCGCCTGGCCGAAGAATTCCAGGCACACGGTGCGCGCGTGCTTGGGCATCTTGTGCAGGATCCAGCGGGCCGACGTGATCAGGCCGTCGCAGCCTTCCTTCTGGATGCCGGGCAGGCCAGCCAGGAATTTGTCGGTGACGTCCTTGCCCAGGCCTTCCTTGCGGAACTTGCGGCCGGGGATTTCCAGCATCTCGGTCTTGAACGGCTGGCCCTTGGCTTCGCCGCGGCCGTTCGGATGGGTCCATTCGAGCTTGAACTTGGCCACCGGCGCGTCGTGGATCTTGGACAGGTTGTGCTCGATACGGGTCACTTCCAGCCAGTCGCCGTTCGGGTCGACCATGCGCCACGAAGCCAGGTTGTCGAGCGCCGTGCCCCACAGCACGGCCTTCTTGCCGCCCGCGTTCATGGCGATGTTGCCGCCGATGCACGATGCGTGGGCCGAGGTGGGGTCGACGGCGAACACGAAGCCGGCCTTCTCGGCCGCTTCCGACACCTTGTTGGTGATCACGCCGGCGCCCGTGTAGATGGTCGCGTATTCGTGGTCCAGGCCGGGCAGTACCTTCATTTCCACGGCGCCCATGTTGAGCAGCTTTTCCGTGTTGATGACGGCCGACATCGGCGTCAGCGGAATCGCGCCGCCCGTGTAGCCGGTGCCGCCGCCGCGCGGGATGATGGTCAGCCCCAGCTCGATGCAACCCTTGACCAGGCCGGCCATCTCGTCTTCCGTGTCGGGCGTCAGCACCACGAACGGGTATTCGACGCGCCAGTCGGTGGCGTCGGTCACGTGGGCCACGCGCGACATGCCGTCGAACTTGATGTTGTGTTTTTCCGTGTAGCGGCCCAGCACCTTGGTGGCGCGCTTGCGCAGATCCCAGGTCTGGCGGAATTCCTCACCGAAGTCGGCCACGGCCTTGCTGGCCGCCTTCAGCAGCAGCTCCACGCTGGCGCTGCGGCGGCGGGCCACGTCGGCCGCCTCGCCCGCTTCCGTGGTGTCGACCTGCAGGCGGCGCTTGTCCACCTCGGCCAGACGGTGATGCAGGGCGTCGATCAGTTCCTGGCGCCGCTTGGGGTTGTCCAGCATGTCATCCTGCAGGTAGGGATTGCGCCGTACCACCCAGATATCGCCCAGCACCTCGTACAGCATGCGGGCCGAACGGCCCGTCTGGCGCGCGCCGCGCAGCTCGTCCAGCAGGCCCCACGACTCTTCGCCCAGCAACCGGATGACGATTTCGCGATCGGAAAACGACGTGTAGTTGTAGGGGATTTCGCGCAGCCGGGTGGGCGCGGGACCATGGGGCGTTTCGGCTAACAAAGCTTGGAGTTGTGCTGGGGCATTCATTGAATTTGGACGTGTAAACTGAACCCGGGAGGGTCATTCTAGCGTATTGCGCCGCACCATGCCGGAACAGCCTTAGCGCCGCTAAGGACTATTCGTGACGTGCGATGCCGAAATTAATTTGCAAAACGACGGGATCGTTGGCACGTTTGCGCAAACTGCAACTACGTGAACAAATATTATTCCGCCTTCACCATTGTTTGCGAAATGACGTTTGCCGCCAAAATCAAGCCAGCAAGGCGCCGATCCGGTGCCACCAGCCGTCAGGGACGTACAACAAGGCCGTCGTCATGCAAATATACCGCGCCAGCTTGCCGGCCGCCATATAGCCGACGCTGGGCCAGAACGGCAGGCGCAGCCAGCCCGCCAGCGTGCACAGCGGATCGCCCACGCCGGGCAGCCACGACAGCAGCATGGTCTTGGCGCCATAGCGCTCCAGCCAGTGGAACCAGCGGCTCTCGCGCTCGGCGGCGAAGGTCTCCTTGGCCTGGTAGCCCATCCAGTAATCGACCACGCCGCCCAGCGTGTTGCCCAGCGTGGCCACCAGCACCACGGGCACGAACAGCGCGCCGTTGGCCTTGATGACGGCGAACACGGCCGGCTCCGACCCCAGCGGCAGCAAGGTGGCGGAAACAAAACTAACCAGGAACACGGAGGTGAGCCCCACTTCGGGCGCGGCCAGCACGTGCAGCAGCCAGGCGATGGCGGAAGCGATCATCGTGATTTTGAAGTTGGCGAAAGGTGTCCATTATAATTAAGCTCACCCGTTCAGCAGTACCAAGGAACAGTCCGGTTTCACGCCCACCCGCGCCACGCCGGCACAATGCCGCCCCCGGCCACCAGCCGGAAGTGTAGTGCGTCGCAATTATTGGCATCAATAACCGCGAGGCCCTGCACGCCGTGACAAGTCTTTGCATCGACCGCACCGGACTGGCATCCCCAGCCTGGCCCAGAATCATTTTGTTTGCAGACTATGACTATCGACTACCTGAAGAAGATCCTGACCGCCCGCGTCTATGACGTCGCCGCCGAAACCCCGCTGGAACTGGCGCCCACGCTGTCGCAGCGTTACGCCAATCGAATTTATTTCAAGCGCGAGGACATGCAGAGCGTGTTCAGCTTCAAGATTCGGGGCGCCTACAACAAGATGGCCCACCTGAGCGACGCGCAGCGCAAGCGCGGCGTCATTTGCGCCTCGGCAGGCAACCACGCCCAGGGCGTGGCGCTGTCGGCCGCGCGCATGGGTTGCCGGGCCGTGATCGTGATGCCGACCACCACCCCGCTGGTGAAGGTCGACGCCGTCAAGGCGCGCGGCGGTGCGGACGTGGAAGTGGTGCTGCACGGCGAGTCGTACACGGACGCCTACAACCACGCGCTGCAACTGGAAAAAGAACAGAAACTGACCTTCGTGCACCCGTTCGACGATCCCGAAGTGATCGCCGGCCAGGGCACCATCGGCATGGAGATCCTGCGCCAGCACGCCGGCCCCATCCACGCCATCTTCGTGCCCATCGGCGGCGGCGGCCTGATCGCCGGCATCGCCGCCTACGTCAAGCAGATCCGTCCCGACATCAAGATCATCGGCGTGCAAAGCCTGGACTCGGACGCCATGGCGCGCAGCCTGAAGGCGGGCGAGCGCGTCACGCTGGCCGACGTCGGCCTGTTCGCCGACGGCACGGCCGTGCGCCTGGCCGGCGAGGAAACCTTCCGCCTGTGCCAGCAGTTCGTGGACGACGTGATCCTGGTCGACACGGACGCCATCTGCGCCGCCATCAAGGACGTGTTCACGGACACGCGCAGCATTCTCGAGCCATCGGGCGCACTGGCCATCGCCGGCGCCAAGGCCTACGTCGAGCGCGCCGCGCTGACCAAGGACCCGGTCGAGAACGCCACCCTGATCACCGTGGCCAGCGGCGCCAACATGAACTTCGACCGGCTGCGCTTCGTGGCCGAGCGCGCCGAGCTGGGTGAAGCGCGCGAAGCCGTGTTCGCCGTGACGATGCCGGAGCAGCGCGGCAGCTTCAAGCGCTTCTGCTCGCTGATCGGCCCGCGCAACGTGACCGAGTTCAACTACCGCATCAGCGACCAGGACCAGGCCCACGTGTTCGTCGGCATCCAGATCGCCGACCGCGGCGAGTCCGGCGCCGTGGCCCGCAAGTTCGAGCAGAACGACTTCCGCACGCTGGACTTGACGCATGACGAGCTGGCCAAGGCCCACATCCGCCACCTGGTCGGCGGCAAGAGCACGCTGGCGCAGGACGAGATCCTGTACCGCTTCGAGTTCCCCGAGCGTCCGGGCGCGCTGATGCGCTTCCTCGACAGCATGGCGCCGAACTGGAACATCTCGCTGTGCCACTACCGCAGCCAGGGCGGCGACGTGGGCCGCATCCTGATCGGTCTGCAAGTGCCGCCCGAGGAAATGGGCGAGTTCTCGCGCTTCCTCACCACGCTGGGCTACCGCTACTGGGACGAGACGGCCAACCCGGTCTACAAGCTGTTCCTGGGCTGATGCCCTCGGGGGACGCCGGCGCGCGTCCCCCGCCCTCCCTTTCGGCGCGGCCGCCGCCGATGCGCTACCATGCGCCTTTGCACTTCGATTTCCTCACCGCCATGACCAATACCGCCGACCTCGCCGACCTGTCGCCGCTGGGCAAAACCTCGGCCTACCGCACCGACTACGCGCCCGAACTGCTGTTCCCCATCCCGCGCCAGGGCAAGCGCGACGAGCTGGGCTTGCACGGCACGCTGCCGTTCTTTGGGGTCGACATCTGGAACGCCTATGAATTGTCGTGGCTGAACCAGCGCGGCAAGCCACAGGTGGCCATCGCCCGCTTCACGGTGCCGGCCGATTCGCCCAACATCATCGAATCGAAGTCGTTCAAGCTGTACCTGAACTCGTTCAACCAGACCCGCCTCGACAGCCCGGAAGCGCTGAAAGCCTTGCTGCAAAAGGATTTGTCGGCTGGCTTCGGCGCCAACGTGCACGTGGTGCTGACCCTGCCCGACGCCTTCTCCACCATCGCCATGGGCGAACTGGAAGGCACGCTGCTGGACCGGCTGGATGTGGAGATCGACAACTACCGCCCGGCGCCCGAACTGCTCAAGGCCAACCACGACGAGTTGCCGGTCGAGGAAACGCTGGTGTCGCACCTGCTCAAGTCCAACTGCCTGGTGACGGGGCAGCCGGACTGGGCCAGCGTGCAGATCCACTACTGCGGCCCGCAGATCGACCAGGAAAGCCTGCTCAAATACCTGATCGGCTTCCGCGACCACAACGAATTCCACGAACAGTGCGTGGAACGGATCTTCACCGACATCCTGCGCCAGTGCGCGCCCCAGCAACTGGCCGTGTACGCGCGCTACACGCGGCGCGGCGGGCTGGACATCAACCCCTGGCGCAGCAACTTCAGCAGCGCCCAGCGCCCGCCCAACCTGCGCGGCGCGCGCCAGTAACGAGGCAATGCGGAGGCAATGCGCGCCAGGCGCCAGCAATTTGCGCTGGCGCAAAGGCGCGCGCGCCTGCCGTGGCGCGGCGCGCACGCATCCGGCGAAAGTAATGGAATTTTCAATCAGACAATAAAACTTCGGCGTATGATAGGAACACGGACCGCATCGTGTTTGATCTGGCGCAGTTGCAGTGAAAGCAGGAAAAAATCGGAAAACCGGGCCATATCCTGGCGAATCAGCGGCTTTTTCCGGAATTATTGAGCGGAAATGGCGTCTGCAAGATGCAGTGTATTTTTTACAACAGCAAGACCTGCCCCGCGCGCCTCGTGGCGGACGCTCCGGGACGGCCAGCGCAAGCGAATTCATGTTACAAGGTGGTGAAACCAGCCTATAATTCTGCTCGCAAGCCACCCTTGTGCGTTGCACCATATCTTGTCGTGTTATGAACAACCTCAGCAAAATACTTTCTCTTGAAAACGTCCTGCTCGACCTGGAAGTGTCGAGCAAGAAGCGCGCTTTTGAACAAGCCGGCCTGATCTTCGAGAACAACTGCGGCATCGCCCGCTCGACCGTCTCCGACAATCTGTTCGCGCGCGAACGCCTGGGTTCCACCGGACTCGGGCATGGCGTGGCCGTGCCGCACGGGCGCATCAAGGGAATGAAGAGCCTGAAGTCGCCGCTGGCGGCCTTCGTGCGCCTGGTTGAGCCGATTCCGTTCGAATCGCCCGACGGCAAGCCCGTCAACCTGCTGTTCTTCCTGCTCATTCCCGACCACGTGACCCAGCAACACCTGGAGATCCTGTCCGAGATCGCGGAAATGTTCTCCGACGACGCCTTCCGCGCCGCGCTGACGACGGACCCCGACCCGAAATCGGTGCACTCGCGCATCATCAACTGGGTGCCCAGCCTGCAAGCGGCGAGCTGATCCCATAGGGCGGCGGGCCGCCATGCTAAACTACGGCCTGCCTATCACTCCTTGCAAAGAGCGCCCATGCTGCAAACCCCGCTGACGATACAAAGGCTGTACGACGACAATCGCGAAAGTTTGCAGCTCGGCTGGTTCGCCGGCTTCCCCGGCGGCGAGCGCCTGATCTCCGGCGACGTGGCCTCGGCCGCCGACCAGGTGGGCCACCTGAACACCATCCACCCCGGCCGTATCCAGGTGTTCGGCCACCAGGAAATCAATTACTACCAGCGCCTCAAGTCGCTCACCCGCACCCATGTGATCGGTGAGCTGATCGCGGGCGGCCCGCCGGCGCTGATCATCGCCCAGGGCCTGGAAACGCCACCCGACATCCTGTCCATCTGCGACGAGAAGAACATTCCACTGTTCTCGACCCCGCTGCCGGCCGCGCAGGTGATCGACTTCCTGCGCGTCTACCTGTCCAAGAAACTGGCCCAGCGCATCATCATGCACGGCGTGTTCATGGACGTGCTGGGCGTGGGCGTACTGATCACGGGCGACTCGGGCCTGGGCAAGAGTGAGCTGGGCCTCGAACTGATCTCGCGCAGCCACGGCCTGGTGGCCGACGACGCGGTGGAGTTCTCGCGCATCGCGCCCAACATGATCGAAGGCCGCTGCCCGGCCCTGCTGCAAAACCTGCTGGAAGTGCGCGGCCTGGGCCTGCTCGACATCAAGGCCATCTTCGGCGAGACAGCCGTGCGGCGCAAGATGCGCCTCAAGCTGATCGTCCACCTCGTGCGCCGCAGCGCGCTGGAGGAGGAAGTGGAGCGGCTGCCGTTCCAGTTCCCCACGGAAGACGTGCTGGGCCTGCCGATCCGCAAGGTCGTCATCCCCGTGGCGGCCGGCCGCAACATCGCCGTGCTGCTGGAGGCCGCCGTGCGCAACACCATTTTGCAACTGCGCGGCATCGACACGCTGCAGGAGTTCATGGAGCGGCAGCGTCAGGCCATGAGCGGCGATTGAAACCTTCCGCTATCATCTCCCCCATGCGCATCGTCCTCATCACCGGCATCTCCGGCTCAGGCAAATCCGTGGCCCTCAACGTGCTTGAGGACACCGGCTACTATTGCGTGGACAATTTGCCGCCGGCCCTGCTGTCCAGCCTGGTCCAGACCTTGCAGGACGAAGGCACGGAGGCGCTGGCCGTCTCCGTCGACGCGCGCAGCGCCGAATCGCTGGCCACGTTGCCGGGCGACGTCAAGCAGCTGCGCACGGCCGGCCACGACGTCAAGGTCATGTTCCTGACCGCGAACACGCACTCGCTGGTGGCGCGCTTTTCAGAAACGCGGCGCAGCCATCCGCTGTCGCACGAAATGCGCCCCGGCCAGAATCCAGCCTCGCGCCGCACGCTGATCGAATGCATCACCGAGGAGCGCGAACGGCTGTCGGCCATCGAACAACTGGGCCACGTGATCGACACCTCCGAGATGAGCGCCAACAAGCTGCGCACCTGGATCAAGGACCTGGTGGCGATCGAGCGTGCGCCGCTGACGCTGTTCTTCGAATCGTTCGCGTTCAAGGTCGGCGTGCCGCTGGACGCCGATTTCGTGTTCGACGTGCGCGCCCTGCCCAACCCCTACTACGACCTCGCGCTGCGCCCGCTGACGGGCCGCGACGCGCCCGTGATCGCCTTCCTCGACGCCCAGCCCAGCGCGGCCGAGCTGCTCAAGGACATCCGCGACTTCATCGAAAAATGGCTGCCCTCGTTCAAGACGGACAACCGCAGCTACCTGACCGTGGCGCTCGGCTGCACGGGCGGCCAGCACCGCTCCGTCTACATGGCCGAACGGCTGGCCGCCTACTTCCACCCCACCGAGCGCGTGGTCCTGCGCCACCGCGAGCAGTCATAACAAACCGTCGTAACTTCCTGCCACCGGTTGGCAGGATTTGACTGGTTTTTGTCTTTTTTGCAGCACCCGCCTGCCCGATACTGGCGCTCATCACGCCCACCCTGAGCCCGGAGTATCGACATGCGCATCACCCCACACACCCTCGCCTGCGCCGCCCTGTGCGCCGGCGCCCTCCTGCTGTCCGGCTGCGCCAGCGGCCCCACCGCCATCGACGCCAACACCATGGACGCCAGCGCCAGCGACCACCACGCCAACTTGCGCGACGGCGCCGTCCCCGCCTACCACGCCCGTCCCGGCCATGCCAGACCGCTGGTCGCCGTGGTCGGCGACAACGCCAGCACGGAACTGAGCGACTATGTGGTCCCCTACGGAATACTGATGCGTTCCGGCGTGGCCGACGTGATGGCGCTGTCCACGGCGGAAGGTCCGATCAGCACCACCACCGACATGGGCAAACCGGGCTTCCGCATCGAGCCCGAAGCCACCATCGCCCGCTTCGACGCGCGCTTTCCGGAGGGCGCCGATTACGTAATCGTTCCAGCCAGCCGCAACGCGCCGGCACTGCGCGCCTGGATCGCACAGCAAGCCAACAAGGGCGCCACCATCGTCAGCATCTGCAACGGCGCCCAGATCGTGGCGAAGAGCGGCGTGATGGACGGCCGCCTGGCGACCGCGCACTGGGCCTCGGAACAGGAGCGCATGGAGCAGCAGCCGGCGATACGCTGGGTCAGGAACGCGCGCTACGTGGCCGACCGCAACTGGGTATCGAGCGCCGGCGTGAGCGCCGCCATCCCCACCGCGATCGCGCTGGTGGAGGCGATCGCGGGCCGCGAACGGGCGGCCGCGCTGGCGGGCGAACTGGCCATCGCCGACTGGAGCGCCCGCCACGACAGCGACGCCTTCCAGCCCCGCTTCGGCCACAACCTGACGGCGCTGGCCACCACCGTCTACACCAACGGCTGGTTCCACCACGACGACGCGCTGGGCATCCGCGCGGCCGCCGGCGTGGACGAAGTGGTGCTGGCCCTCACCGTGGACGCCTGGTCGAGCACGGGCCGCAGCCATGCCTATCTGCTGGCCGACAGCGTGGCGCCGCTGCGCACCAAACATGGCCTGCGCGTGATCCCCGACCGCAGCATGGGCGAATCGGAAGGACTGGATGAAGTGCTGGAGCTATCCGCCAGCACACCGCCCGGCAAGGCCGTGGACCAGGCGCTGGACGGCATCGCCAGCCGCTACGGCCGCGCCAATGCGTATGGCGTGGCGCTGCTGCTCGAATACCCCGGTTATCGCGATTGAATGGCGGCGCCAACTCTGGGATGATGGCGCCATCGCCCATCACGGAACCCCGCGCGCCCGCCATGCCAGCCCAAGCCACCTGCCGCGTCGCCATCCTCGCCCACGAGCACATGAACCTGCTCGACCTGACCGGCCCCGTGCAGGCGCTGGCCACGGCCAGCCGCCGCTGTTCCGGCAACGGCCCGCCGCTGTACGACATCACGGTCGCGTCGGCCGGGGGCGGCCTGGTGACCACCAGTTCCGGCCTGCAGGTGATGACGGCGCCCCTGTCGGCGCTGGACGGCGTGGCGATCGACACCATCATCGCGCCGGGCGGCTGCCAGGGCCAGGAATACTATTCGCCGCCAGCGCTGATCGCGTGGGTACGCGCACGCGCGCCCACGGTACGGCGCCTGTGCTCCGTGTGCACTGGCGCCTTCCTGCTGGCCGCCGCCGGCCAACTGGACGGGCGGCGCGTGACGACGCACTGGGAATGGGTGGAGCGCCTGGCCGCGCTGCATCCGGCCGTGCGGATCGACGCCGACCGTATCTACATCCAGGATGGATCGCTGTGGACTTCGGCCGGCGTCACGGCCGGCATCGACCTGACGCTGGCCCTGATCGAGGAAGACTACGGCCACAAGGTGGCGATGGAAACGGCGCGCCAGCTGGTGGTGTTCATGAAGCGCGCGGGCGGCCAATCGCAGTTCAGCACCCCGCTGGCGGCGCAGGCGCAGGAAGGCGATCTGTTCGGCGAGCTGCACGCATGGATGGCCGATAACCTGAGCGCCGACCTGCGGGTGGAACGATTGGCCGAGCGGGCCGGCATGGCGCCGCGCACCTTCGCCCGCAGCTACGCGGCGAAGTTGGGACGCACCCCGGCCACGACGGTGGCGGCGATGCGCATCGAAGCGGCCTGCCGGCTGCTGGAGGAAACCGACCAGCCGCTGAAACGGATCGCCGCCGCCACTGGCCATCGCGATGAACAGAACCTGCGCCGCGTGTTCCTGCGGCGACTGGAACTGAGCCCCAGCCAGTATCGCCAGCGCCACGCCGCGCAGGCGGCACGCGACGGTGCCGGTGCTGGTGCTGGTGCAGGTGCACATACGGGCGTGGGTGCGGTTGCGGGTGCCGGTGTTGGCGTTAGCGTTGGCGCCGGCGTCAGCGCAAATGACGCAGCGGGTGTGCGTAGTCCGGCCACACAGGCGTAAAGAAGCGCGCCACCATCTCCGGCGTCACGTCGGCCAGCGCGGCCGGCTTCCACTGGGGCGCGTTGTCCTTGTCGATCACCAGCGCGCGCACGCCTTCGATTACTTCGCCATCCTCGAAATTGTGGCGCACCAGCGTGCGCTCCATGCGCAGGCAGTCGGCCACGTCCAGCGCCGCGCCGCGTTTGAGCAGCTCGTGGGTGACGCACATCATCAATGGCGAACGGGTCTGCATGGCCGCCAGCGCCTTCTGCGCGAATGGGTCGGCGCCCTGCGCCAGCGAGGCCATGATGGCGGCCACGGTGGGCGCGGCGAAGTGGCGGTCGATCAGCGCGCGCTGCGTTTGCAGCACGGCCTCGCCCGCATCGGCGCGGAACGGCGCCGCGAAGGCCGCGATGGCCTCGCGCAGCTGCGCGCCCGGCGTAGCTTCGATCAAGGCCGCCAGCGCCGCCATCTGCGCCGCCGGCACGAAGTGGTCGGCCAGGTTCACGTACAACGCGTCGGCGGCGCCGATAGTGAGGCCGGTCAGGCCCAGGTAGTTACCCAGTTGGCCCGGTGCGCGCGACAGGAAATAGCTGCCGCCCACGTCCGGGAACAGGCCGATGTTCACTTCCGGCATGGCCATTTTCGTGCGCTCGGTGACGATGCGCACGCGGCAATCGGGGCCGCCCTGGGACACGCCCATGCCGCCGCCCATCACCACGCCGTCCATCAGCGCGATGTAGGGTTTGGGGTAGTAGTGGATCAGGTGGTTGAGCGCGTATTCCTCGGTGAAGAAGTCCTCCAGCAGCGCGCTGCCGCCCTGCGGGCTGCCACGGCCCACGTCGTAGAAGAAGCGGATGTCGCCGCCTGCGCAAAAGGCTTTCTCGCTGGTGCTGCGGATGACCACCGCATCCACGCCCGCATCGTCGCGCCATGCCAGCAGCGCTGCCGTCAGGTCGCGCACCATGGCCAGCGACAGGGAGTTAAGCGCCTTGGGGCGGTCGAGGGTGATGAAGCCGGTACGGTTGCTGACGCTGGTCTGGACAAATTCGCTCATGGCTGGAATGCAGAGAATGATCGGACTTGTATTCTAAACGGCTTCCGGCATGGCGCGCCGGGCAAAACGGCTGCCGTGCCGCGCCGCGCCGGGCTGGCCGGCGCGGCCCCGTACAGCGCCTGCTTAACGCCGCTCCAGCAATTCGAACACGCCCATGCCGGCCACCATGGCGCCCACGAACAACAGGGCCTTGCCGCCGCCCGTGGTGAGCGAAGCCAGCGCGGGACCGGGGCAGAAGCCGGCCAGGCCCCAGCCGGCGCCGAACAGCAGCGCACCCAGTACGAGGCGGCGGTCGATCACCTTGGTGCCGGGCAGGCTCATGGCCACGCCCAGCAGCGTTTTCGGATGGGTGCCGGCGTAGCGGAAAGCCAGCATGCCGACGCCGATTGCGCCCGCCATCACGAGGGCCAGCGAGGGGTCCCAGCTGCCGCCCAGGTCGAGAAAGCCGAGCACCTTGGCCGGGTTGCTCATGCCGGACACGATCAGGCCGATGCCGAAGATCAGGCCGGACAACAATGCGATTGCGATGGTCATACTGTTCTCCTTAACCGAACACGTGGCGCGCGAAATAGACGGTGATGAACCCGGCCGCCATGAAGGCGCCGGTGGCCACCATCGAGCGCGGCGACAGGCGCGACAGGCCGCACACACCGTGGCCGCTGGTGCAACCGGAGCCGTAGCGGGTACCGAAGCCCACCAGCAAACCGGCCGCGATCAGGGTGCCGCTGCCGGCGTCGATCTGCACAGCGGGCAGGCCCGCCACCAGGCCATAGGCCAGCGGCGCGGCCACCAGCCCGCCCACGAACGCGACGCGCCAGCCGATGTCGCCCGCGCGCGGGCGCAGCAGCCCGCCCGCGATGCCGGCGATGCCGGCGATGCGGCCGTTAAACAGCAGCAGCAAGGCCGCCGACAGACCGATCAGGGCGCCGCCGATCAGCGCGCCCCACGGGGTGAATTCATTCCAGGCGATAGTCATTCGTTGGCTCCTTGGCCGTCATTGCAAAACTGCTGGTACAGCACCTGCAGCACCGCCAGCGCCGCCGGGCTGGCTATCCGGTAAAAAATCTGCTTGCCTTCGCGCCGCGTGCTCACCAGTTCCTCCTGGCGCAGCACCGTCAGCTGCTGCGACAGCGTGGGCTGGCGTATGCCCGTCAACTCCTCCAGCATGCCGACGCTGTATTCGCCCTGCGTCATCTGGCACAGCAGCAGCAGCCGGTCCGGGTTGGCCAGCGCCTTGAGCAGGCCGCTGGCCTGGCCGGCCTTGGCCCGTAAATGATCGATATCGATGGTCGCATCGTCCATGCGTCCTCCCTTGCGATTGGTTACAGCGAACATTATACCTAAATATATATTATGTGCGCATAAGATTTCAAGGGGGCGTTTGGACAGGCCCGGCGAATGCTGGCACACTGCCAGCTTGTCAAAACCATCAAGGATTCCCCCATGACGCAATCGACCCTCGCCGTGCAGTTCGCCGATATCGCGGCGGCCGCGCAACGGCTGGCCGGCGTGGCCCACCCTACCCCGGTGCTGACCTCGCGCCAGGCCGACGAACGCAGCGGCGCGCAGCTGTTCTTCAAGTGCGAGAATTTCCAGCGCGTGGGCGCGTTCAAGTTCCGTGGCGCCTACAACGCCATCAGCTGCCTGAGCGAGGAGCAGAAGCGACGCGGCGTGGTCGCCTTCTCGTCTGGCAACCACGCGCAAGGCATGGCGCTGGCCGCGCGCATGCTGGGCGTGCGCGCCACCATCGTCATGCCGACCGACGCGCCGGCCATGAAGCTGGCCGCCACGCGCGAATACGGCGCCGAGATCATCCTGTACGACCGCAAGAAGGAAGACCGCGAAGTGATCGCCGCCCGCCTGGGCCAGGAGCGCGGCCTGGCCGTGATTCCCGCCTACGACCACCCGCACGTGATCGCCGGCCAGGGCACGGCCGCCAAGGAATTGTTCGACAGCGTGGGCGAACTCGATTACCTGTTCGTGAGCACGGGCGGCGGCGGCCTGCTGTCCGGCAGCGCGCTGTCGGCGGCGGCGCTGTCGCCGCGCTGCGCCGTGATCGGCGTGGAGCCCGAGGCCGGCAACGACGCCCAGCGCTCGCTGCGCAGCGGCCAGATCGTCCACATCGACGTGCCCGACACCATCGCCGACGGCGCCCAGACCCAGCACATCGGCAAGCTGGTGCTGCCCATCCTGCAGGCCCACGTGCGCGACATCGTCACCGTGTCCGACGACCAGTTGCGGTCCCAGATCCGCTTCTTCGCCGAGCGCATGAAGATCGTGGTGGAAGGCGCGGGCGCGCTGGCGGCGGCGGCCGCCATGAACAACGTGGTCGACATCCGCGGCAAGAAGGTAGGTGTGATCGTCAGCGGCGGCAACATCGACATGGCGCTGTTCGCGGAGTGCATGGCGCGCAGCGCACCGGCGATACAAGCCACGTAATACGGTTTATATCGTTTATATTATTTAACCGTATCTCTTCACTGACAAGGGGCGCAAAAAAGGGCGCCAGATGCGCCCTTTGTTTGATATACCGGGGACCGTCTTATGCGGTGGCGGCGGGTTCGAAGGTGTCCGGCAGATGCTTGATGGCATCGTGGCCGTGTTCCTGAACTTTGGATTTGTATTTCATGACCTGGCGATCGAGCTTGTCGATCAGGGTGTCGATGGCGGCGTACAGGTCTTGCGACAGGCTCTCCACATACACGGTCTTGCCGGACATGCGCAAATTGATCTCGGCCTTCTGGCGCTTCTCTTTCTCGGTGAGGTTATCTACGGTCAGGATGACAGCAATATCAATCACTTGATCGAAGTGGCGTTTGATGCGCTCCAGCTTGTTCTGCACGTATTCGCGGATCGCTGGGGTCACTTCGAGATGATGTCCACTGATGGTGAGATTCATACACACTCCTAAAGATGATGTCGCTTACGGTTAGTGCCGCGCCCATTGGCGCCGGGCGCGCAGGAACCAGATAACTACAAAGACTTGCGGAGACTGACTGGCGGGATTTTCAACGCTTCGCGATATTTGGCAACAGTTCGTCGCGCAATCACCATGCCTTGTTCTCCCAGCATGTCCGCAATCTTACTGTCGGATAAAGGATTTTTAGGGTCTTCTGCTCCTGTCAATTGCACGATCAGTGCCCGTATCGCCGTCGAGGAGGCTTCTCCCCCCGCTTCCGTGGCGACATGGCTACCGAAGAAATATTTCAACTCAAACATGCCATGCGGGGTCAGCATATATTTCTGAGTTGTTACCCGAGAAATAGTGCTCTCGTGTAGTCCCAGTGTATCAGCAATTTCGCGCAACACAAGGGGCCTCATGGCGACGGCGCCATGCGAGAAGAAATTCTTTTGCCGCTCCACGATCGCTTCGGCCACGCGCAGGATGGTGTCGAAGCGCTGGCGCATATTCTTGATCAGCCATTTCGCCTCCTGCAGCTGCGCGCCCATGGCGCCCTCGCCTTTGCCCTGCTTGAGCAGGTTGGCGTACATGGCGTTCACGCGCAGGCGCGGCATCACGTCGTTGTTCAGGCTCACCTGCCAGCCGTTGCGGGCCTTCTTCACGATCACGTCCGGCACCACGTAGTCCGACACGTCCGACGCGAACGCGGCGCCCGGATGGGGATTGCACTGGCGGATCACGGCCTGGGCTTCGCGCAAGTCCTCGTCGTCGCACTGCAGCGCCTTCTTCAACTTGTTGAAGTCGCGCTGGGCGAACCAGGCCAGGTGCTGCTCGACGATGGTCAGCGCCATGCGCCGCGTCACCAGCGGCACGTGCGGCATGCGCTTGATCTGCAGCGCCAGGCATTCGGACGCGTTGCGCGCGCCCACGCCCACGGGGTCGAAACTTTGCAGCAGCGTCAGGGCCGTGTGCAATTCCTCGGGCTCGATCTCCAGCTCCTCGGGCAGGCGCGCCAGGATCTCCTCCAGCGGCTCCTCCAGGTAGCCGTTCTCGTCGAGCGCGTCGATGATGATCTCGACCAGCGCCCGGTCGCGCTTCTCGAGCACCGTCACCCGCATCTGCTCCATCAGGTGCTCGCGCAGCGTGCGGTGGTTCGCTTCGAGCTGGGGCCGGGCATCCTCGTCGTCGGGGGTCTTGCCGCGGCCGGCGTCGCCCCAGTCCATCTCGCCCTCGGGCGCGGCCTCGCCTTCGCCGCCCTCGTAGGGTTCGGCCTCGGCCGGCGCGGGGGCGTCCTGCTGCTGGCCGGGCGGGCCTTCGGCCGGCGCCTCGGCCGGCGCGCTGGACTGGCTGATGGCGCCGTCGGCCAGCAGCCGCACCGAATGGTCGAGCGGATCGTCGAGCCGTTCCAGCAGCGGGTTATCGGTCAGCAGCTGTTCCAGTTCCTGGTGCAACTCCAGGGTGGACAATTGCAGCAAACGGATCGACTGCTGCAGCTGCGGCGTGAGCGCGAGGTGCTGCGAGGTGCGCAGTTGCAATGACTGTTTCATGGCTTTACTTACATACCTTACATACGGAAGTGTTCGCCCAGATACACGCGACGCACCGATTCGTTGGCGATGATGTCGTCCGGCCGGCCTGATGCCAGCACCGTGCCCTGGTTGATGATATACGCGCGGTCGCAGATGCCCAGCGTCTCGCGCACATTGTGATCGGTGATCAGGACGCCAATGCCGCGTTCCTTGAGGAAGCGCACGATGCGCTGGATCTCAATCACGGCGATCGGGTCGACCCCGGCGAAGGGTTCATCGAGCAGCACGAAGCGGGGGTTGGTGGCCAGTGCGCGCGCGATCTCGACCCGGCGCCGCTCGCCCCCGGACAGGGACAGCGCCGGATTCTCGCGCAGTTTCTCGATTTGCAGGTCGGCCAGCAGGGTATTGAGCCGTTCATCAATTTGCGCCTTGGATAAAGGCTTGCCGTTCACTTGCTGGATCTCCAGCACGGCGCGGATATTCTCTTCCACCGTCAGCTTGCGGAACACGGACGCTTCCTGCGGCAGGTAGGACAGGCCCATCACGGCCCGCCGGTGGATCGGCAGACTGGAAATGTCGACGCCGGAAATGTCGATCGTGCCCGCGTCCGACGGCACCAGGCCGACGATCATGTAGAACGAAGTGGTCTTGCCGGCGCCGTTGGGCCCCAGCAAGCCCACCACTTCGCCGCACTCGACCTGCAGCGACACGTCGTGCACCACCTGGCGCTTGCCGTAGCTCTTTTGCAGACCGCGCACGATCAGGGTGCTGCCGCAGCGTTGTGTCTCCATCGTCATTTCCCCGCCGGCGGCACGGACGCGGCCGGAGCCAGGTTCTTGTTGGACGGCTGGATCACCATGGTGCCGCGGCCGGCGCCCGGCTTGCTCTCGCCGGTGGCCGTGTTCTTGACCGAGAAGAATTCCTTGCGGCTGTCGTAGGAGATGAACTCGCCGCGCACCTCGTCGCTGGGCTTGCCCGCCTCCAGGCGCCGGATCTGGGCGTTGGAGAACAGCTTGACCAGCTCCGTCTTGCCGTCATATTCGATGCGGTCGGCCTGGCCTTCGACCCACTGGTCGCCCTCGCCGTCGCGCTTCTGGCGGAACGTGGCGGGGGTGCCGGGGGTGCTGGTCATGGTCACGTACTGGTAGCCTTCCGGGTCTTCCTTCATGACGGCCTTGGGCGACTTCATCTGCAGCGTGCCGCGCGTGAGGATCACGTTGCCGATGGCGGTCTTGGTCTGCTTGACGTCGTCCACTTCGAGCTGGTCGAACTTGATTTCGGTCGGCTTGCTGGAGTCCGCTTTTTCAGCGTGGGCCAGGCCGGCCGCCGCCGCCCACAGCAGGGCGGCCGACAGGATAAATTTGTTCATTGCGAGTCCGTTTTCTGCGTTCTGTTCAATGCGCCGCGCGCGGCGGCAGGTGGATCTGGCCGCGGCCGCCCAGCTGGATCTGGCGGGTGGCGTTGTCGGCCTTCATGCCGGTGCCGCTGGCGCTGGCCGCGCCCAGTTGCATGGTGACCGGCTGGTCCGTTTCCATTTTCTCGTCGTCCGGGTACAGGGTCAGCGCGGACGTGTTCATTTGCATGGCCTGGCTGGTGGCCGTGGCCGGACGGTCGATGCGCACATCGCCGCTGAGCTTGACGCGGCTGTTGTCCTGGTCCACGCGCGCCTGCTGGGCGCGCACGTTCATCGGCGGCTGGTCGCCCGACAGGCTGTGCACGGTGGGGTGCTCCACGTCGGACGAATCGTCGGCCGGGTGGTGGGTCAGCTTGTCGCCGGCGATGATGTAGCTGGGCTGGCCCGCCTGGTTCAGGCGCACGAAGCTGAAACGCTCGATGATGTAATCGGGCTCATTGCGGTGGCTGTCCTCCTCGGCCTGGCGGCCGGCCTGGTTGACCACCTGCACCAGCCAGAACGTGCCGAGCGCGAACGCCACCCCGAACAGCATGATCAGGGACAGGCGCCAGCGGTATGCCGTTTTCTTGTGCATATCGGGACCTCAGACCAGGAACTGCGCCATGATCTTGTCGTAGTTGCCCTGCGCGCGCAGCAGGAATTCGCACACTTCGCGCACGGCGCCACGGCCGCCCGACGCTTCCGTCACATGGTGGGCGCGGCCGATCACGTCGGCGCGGCCATTGGGCACGGCCACCGCGAAACCGACCCGGGTCAGGATGGGCAGGTCGACCACGTCGTCGCCGATGAAGCCCACCTGGTCGGCCGTCAGTCCGGTCTTTTCCAGCAGCGCGTTGAACGGCGTGAGCTTGTCGTGCCCGCCCTGGTGCAGGAAGGCGATGCCCAGGTCGGACGCGCGCTTGACCACTTGCGGCGACACGCGCGCGCTGATGATGGCCGTCTGCACGCCCGATTCCTGCAGCAGCTTGATGCCCAGGCCGTCGTGCACATTGAAGGTCTTGAGGGCCTCGCCGTCGGCGCCGTAGTGCAGGCTGCCGTCGGTGAGCACGCCGTCCACGTCGAAGATCATCAGCTTGACCTTGGCGGCGCGGGCCACGTTCTCCAGTTTGTAGGCTTCCTTCATCAGATCACCTTGGCGCGGGTCAGGTCGTGGATGTGCAGCGCGCCCACCAGCTTGCCCGCCTCGTCCACCACCAGCATCTGGTTGATGCGGAACTGCTCCATCACGGCCACCGCGTCCACCGCCAGCTTCTCGGCCGTGATGGTGCGCGGGTTGGCGTGCATCACGTCGCGGATCACGACCTGGGTGAAGTCCTGCACCTTCTCGATCATGCGGCGCAGGTCGCCGTCCGTGAACACGCCGATCGGGCGGCCGTCGGCGTCGACGATGGCCGTCATGCCCATGCCCTTCTGGGTGATTTCCAGCAGCGCGTCGGTCAGCTTGACGTCGGCCGTCACGTGCGGCACATCGGCGCCGCTGCGCATCACGTCGCGCACGTGGGTCAGCAAACGGCGGCCCAGCGCGCCGCCCGGATGCGAGCGGGCGAAATCCTCTTCCTTGAAGCCGCGCAGGTCCAGCAGGGCCACGGCCAGCGCGTCGCCCAGCGCCAGCGTGACGGTGGTGGACGCCGTGGGCGCCAGGTTCAGCGGGCACGCTTCCTTGGCCACGGACACGTCCAGGTGCACGTCAGCCAGTTGCGCCAGGCTGGAGTTGGGCTTGCCCGTCATCGAGATCAGGGCGCTGCCCATGCGCTTGACGACGGGCAGGATGGCCATCAGCTCCGAGCTTTCGCCCGAGTAGGAGATGGCGATGAAGGCGTCGTCGGCCGTCACCATGCCCAGGTCGCCGTGGGCGGCCTCGGCCGGATGGACGAACAGGGCCGGCGTGCCGGTCGAGGCCAGCGTGGCGGCGATCTTGCGCGCGATGTGGCCGGACTTGCCGATGCCGGACACCACGACGCGTCCTTTGCAGTTGAGCAGCAGCGACACGGCGCGGCCCACGCTGTCGTCCGTGGCCAGGCGCGCGTGCAGGGCGGCGATGGCGTCGCCTTCGATCTGCAGCGTCTCGCGGGCCAGTTCCAGCGCCCGGCTGGCGGTGGCCGGGTCAATTCGATCAAAAGCTTTCAGCATTGTTTTTTCATGGGTTACACTCATGCCGAAAGTATAGCCGAATTGGGTAAGCAAAAAACTTGCCAGTGGTAACAAAGGCTGACAAACAACGGAATCCCCTACCCATGATACGGAAATAAATGTTTTCATCCCTGGAACTGACTCTCTTGCTGCTGGGCGCGGCCGTGCTCGGCGTGGTCGCATTCCGGATGATGCACATGCCGCCCATGCTGGGCTACCTGGCCGTGGGCATCCTGATCGGCCCCCACGCCCTCGGCCTGGCCGAACAGAACGAGGCCAGCCAGACGCTGGCCGAGTTCGGCGTCGTGTTCCTGATGTTCTCGATCGGGCTGGAATTCTCCACCGCCAAGCTGATGGCCATGCGCAACATCGTGTTCGGGCTGGGCATGGCGCAGGTGGGACTGACCATCGCGCTGGCCATGGGCTTTGGCTGGGCCATCGGCCACGTGCTGCCGGCCAGCCTGCACCTGGGCTGGCAAGGCGCGCTGGCGCTGGGCGCGACCATGGCCATGTCGTCCACCGCCATCGTCTCCAAGATGCTGACCGAACGATTGGAACTGGAAAGCGCCCACGGCCGCAAGATCATCGGCATCCTGCTGTTCCAGGACCTGGCCGTGGTGCCGCTGCTGATCCTGATCCCCTCGCTGACCGAACAGCCAGACCGCCTGCTCGAAACGCTGGGCTGGGCCGGCGTGAAGGCCGTGGGCGTGCTGGTGCTGTTGCTGTTCCTGGGCCAGAAGCTGATGCGCGGCTGGTTCACCATCGTCGTCAAGCGCCGCTCGCAGGAACTGTTCATGCTCAATCTGCTGCTGGTGACGCTGGGCGCGGCCTGGATCACGGAGCGGGCCGGCCTGTCGCTGGCCTTGGGCGCGTTCGTGGCCGGCATGCTGATCTCGGAGACCGAATACAAGCACCAGGTCGAGGAGGACATCAAGCCGTTCCGCGACGTGCTGCTGGGCCTGTTCTTCATCACCATCGGCATGCTGCTCAACGTGCGCCTGGTGCTGGAGAACTGGTGGCTGGTGCTGCTGTTGCTGGTCGGACCCGTGCTGCTCAAGTTCGCGCTGATCGCGGGACTGGCCAAGGTGTACGGCGCCACCGACGGCGTGGCCCTGCGCACCGGCCTGGCGCTGGCGCAGGCCGGTGAATTCGGCTTCGTGCTGCTGAACCTGGCCGGGGAAAACCATCTGCTGGCGCCGGACGTGATGCAGGTGGTGCTGGCCTCGATGGTGCTGTCGATGCTGGCAGCGCCGTTCATCATCGCCAAGTCGGACCAGATCGTGATGAAGGTGTCGAGCAACGAATGGATGATGCAGTCGCTGGCGCTGACCAAGATCGCCAGCCGCACCATGTCTACCCAGAAGCACGTGATCCTGGCCGGCTTCGGCCGCAGCGGCCAGAGCCTGGCCACCCTGCTGGGCGAGGAAAAGATCGCCTACCACGCACTGGACCTGGACCCGGAGCGGGTGCAGGAAGCGCAGACGGCCGGCGCCCACGTGTCCTACGGTGACGCGGCCCGGCGCGAAAGCCTGGTGGCGGCCGGCATCTACCGCGCCAGCGCCGTCGTGATCACCTATGCCAGCACGCCGTCGGCGCTCAAGGTGCTGCACCTGGTCCATGAGCTGGCCCCCACCCTGCCCGTGATCGTGCGCTCGCACGACGATACCGACCTGGATCGCTTGAAGGCGGCCGGGGCGACGGAAGTGGTGCCGGAACTGATGGAGGGCAGCCTGATGCTGGCCTCGCACGCGCTGGTGATGCTGGGCGTGCCGTTGCGGCGCGTGGTGCACCGGGTGCAGACGGCGCGCGAGGAACGCTACGCCTCGCTGCGCGGCTACTTCCACGGCGCCAGCGACAGCAACG
Organism: Rugamonas brunnea; assembly: GCF_014042345.1. Lineage (GTDB taxonomy): Bacteria > Pseudomonadota > Gammaproteobacteria > Burkholderiales > Burkholderiaceae_D > Rugamonas > Rugamonas brunnea. The sequence goes on along the minus strand of NZ_JACEZT010000005.1, from coordinate 227,512 downwards.
AGGAAGCGGACCTGGTGCGCCTGCATTCGGTCACGCTGGGCGAAGGCGCGGCCGCCATCGGCAAATCGCTCGGCGAGCTCCATCTTGAGGACACGGGCGCGGAAGTGGCCAGCATCCGGCGCGGCATGGGCCGGCTGGAAGTGGAACCGCAAACCATGCTGGCGCCCGACGACGTGGTGGTGGTGCGCGGCGCGGCGGACGCCGTCAGCCGGGCGGAGAACCGCTTGCTGCGCTGAGCTGCCCGGCAATGAAACTGCGCGCGGCGTTCACCTGCCACAGCGCATGCGGATCGCCGTTCGCTTGGCGTTAAAAAAACCTCGGATCATAAACCCATCGTTTCAGCACATGCGCCGCCATCGACGCAACGTCCGGATGATGGGGATTCACGAGGATGTTCATTTCATCGGGCACGATCACCGACGGCACCGCGAGCAACGCGGAGCGCTTGCTGGCGGCCCAGGCGTCGCCGGCAGCACGACTGACGCGCCCCGCCGGCACGGCATCCCAGCCTCCGGGCAAGGGATCGAGCGTCACACGCCGGTCCCAGATGGCTTGCGGTACGTCGATCCGCACCAGAAAACGGTTAAATGGCAACGCGCCGGCCCGCAGATAACTGAGCGTCTCCAACGCGGCCAGGGCGATGTTCTCGGCGCAGTAGAGCATGGCGGTGCCGGGGCTGTTCCAGCGCCCGCCGGAACGCTTCGCCCCGGCACCAGTCATATCGTCGGCCGAACAGGCGGGCGCTTCGACGGCGATCCGCCAGACCGGCACCGTCATGCGTATGCGCCCGACTGCGTCATCGCCAGCAGAGTGGCGACCAGCTTTTGGCCCTCCACCGTGTCCAGGTAACTGGCCGGCGGTAGTCCACCCAGCGCCGGCAACGGCTGATGGAGCCACTCGGCCACCCAATGCGCCGCGTCGAATCCTGCGGGATCGCCCGATTCTTGGACCATGGCCTGCACCTGGCCGATCAGCGCCTTGACCCCGAGCAGCCGTTCGGATTCGTCGGGCGAGAGCGCGCTGGCGGCGCGTTCCTTGCGGCTGAGCGTCGCGCGCGGGATGCCCAGCGATGCAATCAATACTTCCTTGACCACCCGCATGCTCTTGGCGAGCCGGCCGACATCCCGGGCCGGCACGCCACCGCGGATGAGCGCAATCCGCTCCTGAGGCGGCAAGTTGAAGACGTCGATGAACTCGGAGGTAGGGGCCGCGCCCGAGTGCGTGGGTGGCGCCGGCTGTGGCGGTGGTGGTGGCTGCACCGCCAATGATTTGCTGACCGAAGACATATGACTCCTTTGGCTCAATAGCACAGCTCAAATGAGACGAGACATATACCGGAATATACCCCTGATCGAACGGCCCCGCAATTTCAGGCGCGTGCCCGGATGGGATGGCGCAAACCGACGCCTAGGTCGGCAAGTAACGGATCACGCGGTTGCGCCCGCCCGCCTTGGCCTGGTACAGGGCGCCGTCCGCCCGCGAGAGCAGGTCGCGCGCCACCAGTTCCGGTTCGCCCACGGCCAGGTCCGGATCGAGGCAGGCCACGCCGATCGAGACGGTGACGGACAAACGCACTTCCTGCGTCAGGCTGATCAGGGTGCCAGCAATGCTGGCGCGGATGCGCTCGGCCACGAAGGCGGCGCTGTCGAGGTCCGCGTCGATCAGCAGCACCACGAACTCCTCGCCGCCGAAACGGGCCAGCGCGTCCGACAGGCGCAGCTCGTCCTTGATGCGGCCCGCCACTTCGCGCAGCACGTCGTCGCCGCCCTGGTGGCCGACGGTGTCGTTGACGCGCTTGAAATGGTCGATGTCGATGAACATCAGCGAGACCGGATAGCGCTGGCGCCGCGCGCGCGCGATCTCCTCCAGCAGGCGCCGGTCCAGGTAGCGCCGGTTGTAGACGCCCGTCAGCGAATCGGTCAGGCCGATGTACTTGAGCATCTCGTTGCTGATCACGTTTTCCAGGCAGATGGCGATGATGGACGCCATGTGCTCGATGAAGTCGGTACCCAGGCTGGGCGTGAAACGGGTCGGGTCCACGCTGCCCAGGTTGAGGCAGCCGATGATGCGCTTGTTGCGCATCAGCGGCACCAGCGCCACGCTTTGCAGGCCGGCCGGCGGGTTGGGGAACGGCAGCGCATGGCGCACGGGATCGTACATGCCCAGCAGCGGCTTGGGCGCCGGCGTGCTGGCGTTGCGCCGGCCCAGGTCGAAGCCCAGTTCATCGATCTGCTCGACGAAAATCAGGTTGGGGAAATCGGCAAACACCACGCCCAGCTTGCCCATCACGGTGCGGATGTCGGCGCCCTCGTCGACCAGGGTCAGCGTCACGCTTTCCAGTTCCGAGATCACGGGCAGGTTGCGGAAGATGGTGCCCACCAGCTCGGGGAAGGTGGCGGCGCCCACGATGTCGAGGTCGAACGCCTGGTGGCGGCACATGATCGAGTGGTTGCGCTCGGCCTGCTCCAGCAGATAGGCCATGCGCGCGCGCAACGCCTGGTTCTCCGCCGCCAGCTCGCCGGCCCGCGTGGCGGGATCAGCGTGGGACGGCATCGCGCCTGTGACAGTGTGCGTCATAACAACCAACCCTTACTCGATAGCGACTACGACCGGTGACCGTGCCGGATTGATACGGGAATTTATCATCCGGCAAGTCACAACATTACGCCAAGAAAGGATGGTTGGAAATGCCAAAAAGTAAATTCAATTACAAAAACGCCAATTCAACATCGACTTCCTGCCCCAGCCGGATACGCTGCCCGTCGCCGGCCACGACGATGGCGTTCATGCCGAAGCAGATGGCGCCATCGAGCTCCGGCTTGGCGCGGTAGCTGCGCAACAGGTCCACCGGGTCGGGGCCGATCTCGGCCGTATCCTGGTCCACGGACGGGATGGGGCAGCGCGAGCACGGCTTGACGGGCCGCAGTTCCGCCTCGCCCAGCCGGTAGGCGGCCGCGTAGTCTTCCTCGAACGCTTCCAGGCCGGCGATGACGAGGTTGGGCCGGAAGCGGTTCATGGGGACCGGTGCACGGCCGGCCGCCACCAGGCGCGCGTTGAGGTCGTCCAGCGAGGCGGCGCCCGCCACCAGCACCGGGTAGCCGTCCGAGAACAGCGTGGTGGCGGCCACGCCGTTGGTCCATTTTTCGCTGACCTTGCGCAGCGCGTCCGCGTGGAAGCGCACCAGCCGGCACGGCACGCCGATGGCGTTGCTGAACCAGGTGGCCGTGAGCTCGTCGCAGTCGTAGGCCAGCACGCTGTCGTCCCACACCTGCACGGTGCGCGCGACGGCGTCGTCGGGATGGGGCAGGCCCAGCGGGATCTCCAGCCGCAGCATGCCGGGCGCGCGCAGCTCCAGCGTTTCCCCCTTCAGGCGCGGCACGATCAGGGCCATGCGCGGATGCTCGCGCTGGGTCATGAAGCGCCCTTCCCCGTCGACCACCATCCATTCGCGGTCGTAGATGTGCTGGGTCATCAGACCCGCTTCGGTCAGCGTGGCTTCCTGCAGCGACAGGCCGGCGCAGGATTTGATCGGATAGAGGGTGATGGCGGTCAGCGTAGGCATACGGAACGTGGCGGCGGGGTGGGCGCCGTGGCAAGGTTGTCCAAAAGTGAAGTATGGCAGAAAGTGCGCAGGGTGTCAGACCGTGGGGCCTGACACCTTGACGCGTTACCTGACGTGATACCTGAACGTGGCCGCTGGACCACTGTGCTCCGCCGGGCGGCGGAGCAGGAAAGCTTACGCTTCGGACTTGGCGTCCTTGCGCGGACGACGGCCGCGCGGCTGGGGCTTACGGTCTGACTTGGCGGGCTTCGCTGCCTTGGCTGGCACCTCCGCATCGTGGCTGGCGGCCGATGGCGCCTCCGCTGCCGCTGCCGGTTCGGTGGACGGTGCAGCAGCCGGAGCAGCCTCCACCACGTCCGCCGCTTCAGCGGCTGGTTTCGCCTTGTCCTTGGTCGCAGCCTTCTTCTTGGCGGCGGCCTTGGTGGCGCGGGCGCCCTTGGCTGGCGGTTTGGCGGCTTTGGCTGGCTTGGCTGGTTCGGCGTCGCTGACTTGCGCCGCAGCGGCGTCCGGCTCCACCGCTTGGGCGGCTTCGGCGTCCACCGCCTGGCTGGCGTCGTGCGCCGGCGCCACATGCTCCGCCGACGCGGGCGACTGCGCCGCCACGGTGTCCACCGCGCTGGCCGCTGCCTTGCCGCCCTTGCGCTCGGCCTGCTTGCGGCCACCGCGCTTGCCACGGCCATGACGACCTTCCTGGCGCGGCTCGACCACTTCCGCGTCGATGATGTCGGCGTCGGCGACCACCTCGCCTTCATCGGCCGGGGCCAGCACTTCGACCAGTTCCACCACTTCGACCACATCCACCACCTCGAACGGTTCCGCGTCCAGCACTTCCGGTTCGGCATCCATCACCAGTTCCGAAGCGCTTTCGTCGGCGCGCTCGGCACGCTCGCCATGGCGGCCGGACTGGCCACGGCCACGGCCGCGACCACGGCGGCCATCCTGGCGGCCTTCGTGTCGGCCTTCCTGGCGCGGTGCTTCCACCGTTTCCGCAGGCGCGGCCGCTTCCGTTACGCCGGCACCGTCGGCCAGCCCGTGGCCATTGGCCGCGCCGCTGCTGCGGTACACATAGGCGCCCGATTTCTCATCGCGGCCGAACTCCAGCAGGCCACGCGCGCGCGCTTCCTCCAGCAGGTTGCCGAAGGTGCGGAAACCGTAGTACGACTCGCTGAAATCGGGCTTGCGGCGCTTGATCGCTTCCTTGAGCACGGAGGCCCAGATCTTGCCGCTGTCGCCGCGCTCGGACACCAGCGCGTCGAAGGTGCCAACCACGATTTCCATTGCCTGGTTGCGGCGCTTCTCCATCTCCTCGCGGCGGCGGGTTTCCTCCTCGGGCGTGCGCTTGACGGCAGGCTGCGCGTCGCGCGAATCACGCTTGGCGGCGCGGCGGCTTTCGCGCACCAGGTCATCGTAGAAGATGAATTCATCGCAGTTGGCCACCAGCAGGTCGGAGGTGGACTGCTTGACGCCCACGCCGATCACCTTCTTGGCGTTCTCGCGCAGCTTCGAAACGAGCGGCGAAAAATCGGAATCGCCCGAGATGATGACGAAGGTGTCCACGTGCGACTTGGTGTAGCACAGGTCGAGCGCGTCGACCACCATGCGGATGTCGGCCGAGTTCTTGCCGGACTGGCGCACGTGGGGGATCTCGATCAGCTCGAAGTTCGCCTCGTGCATGGGCGCCTTGAAGCCCTTGTAGCGGTCCCAGTCGCAGTAAGCCTTCTTGACGACGATGCTGCCCTTGAGCAGCAGGCGCTCCAGCACCGGCTTGATATCGAACTTGTCGTAATTGGCGTCGCGCACACCGAGCGCCACGTTTTCAAAATCGCAGAACAGCGCCATGCTGACGTTATCGTTGGGGGAAGCCATGTGGAATGTGTTTTTCTAGTGAGGAGAGTGAGGCTGGCGCAGCGGCGCGCCAAAGACAATGCGGCGATTATACCGAACTGGCCTGGCGGCGTTGGGGTATGCAGTCCATGGCCAGCAAAACAACGACCGGAAGTTGGGAATTGCATTTAAACCACAGCTCGGATAAATTCCCACTTGGAAATTAACTTTACGTACTAATAAGCCATTTTGGCAACGTCCATATTGGCCTACGATGTGTTTTTTGCGAACCAACCGCTGACCTTATCCCGAGAAGAACGGCATGCGACAATCCGGCAATCCCCCCACCACGCGGCCCCATGGCGCCGCCGTACGTTCCCCTCGTTTGCGCACGCTGGCGCCCATGCTGCCGCTGGCCGTGCTGCTGGCCGGTTGCGGCACCACCTACACGGTCGATGACGGCAGCCCGGTCGATGAAAAACTGCTGGCCCGCATCCGCACCTATGGCAAGGGCCAGCAGGCGCTGCGGCCCAGCATCATCAAGACGGCGGAACTGAAGGACAAGGATTGCAGCACGCAATATGAACTGCCGTTCGTGACGGCGTCGTCCTACGACCTGCCCAAGCAAAAGAAGATCGCCTGGGTGCGCGGGCTGCGGGTGGACGAACGGCTGACCGTGATCGCGGCCACGCGCGAATCGGGCCTGGCGCTGGGCGACCATATCGAGGAGGTGGACGGCTATTCAAAAGCCGACACGGCCAAGATGCTGGAAGAACTCAACAGCCTGCGCGACGACGGCCGTCCGTTCAAGCTCAAGCTGGCCGATGGCCGCAAGATCACCGTCGCACCGGTCGAAGTCTGCCGTGGCCACGTCAACATCGCCGCGCCGGAAGCGACCGAGGCGCAAAGCTACCACTGGCTGCAAAGCACGCACCCGCTGGACTTGTTCGCACAGGACCTAACGCCCGACGAAGCACTGTGGATGGTGCTGTGGACCCAGGGCTTGTCCGAGGAAGCGGGCGCGCGCATGAAGGTGTACCACTACGGCATGAAGATCGTCAAAACCGGCATCACCGTCGCCAGCATCGTCAGCGGGGTGGGCACCATTGCCAACTCGGCCAACGCTGCTGCTGCTGCGGCGGCCAGCGCCCAGGCCAGCCGCGCCGCCGGCCAGGCCGCGCTGGAGGCGGCGGCCAAGGTGGCGGCGGACGAGGCGGCCGCCTCGCTGCGGGCCAAGGCGCAGAACGCGCTGCTGACCGTCGCGCGCAGCCAGGCGCAATCTGTGGCGATCGATTCGCTCAAGGCCGCCAGCGTGTTCCGGGACAGCCTGAGCGGCGTGTCCTGGGTGGCCGGCACCGGCTTCTACATGGCCGACCAGTGGGCCATCGACCGCATGGCCAAGCTGGGACGCGACCCGATCGCCGCCTACACGCTGCACTACAAGCTGGCCTCGCACTCGATGGCGCAGAACGCCTTCGTGTTCGACGAGGAGCGCATGAAATGGATGATGGGCTACGCCGACAAGAGCGGCAACGCCGAGCGCGTGCAGCTGGCCTTCAATGGTGAAGACCCGAACGGGCCGATCACCTATGCCGTCACCAACACGGTCGATCCGAACGGGCTGGAGACCTATGTGTCGGACGCGCCGCTGCCCGGCACGGCGGCCGCCGCCGTCGCTGCCGCCGCCACCGCGCCGACCATCCGCGTGGAGGCCGGCGACGCCGTGATCGAAGGCGCATTCGTGCTCGACGCCAACCAGACCACCTACACCGGCAACGGCAAGGTATCGTGGGCCAACGGCGACGTGTACGTGGGCGACCTGGCCGCCGGCTACCGCACCGGCAACGGCCGCATGGAATGGGCCAACGGCGACCGCTACGAAGGCCAGTGGCGCTCCAACCTGCGCCATGGCAAGGGCACGCTGACGTGGAAGAACGGCGATAGCTGGACCGGCATGTTCCGCGAGGATGAGCGCACGGAGGACGGCACGCTCTCGCGCAACAGCGTCAAGCCGGACGTGCCGGCGAACGAGAAGAAGGACGCGTAAGGCGCTTACGCTATCAGCGTCTTGTACGCGGCGTGCATCCGGCTGAGACCATCGAGCGCGCCCAGAGGGATGGCGACGTCGCGGCGCAGGCCCACCTGCGACTCGCTTGTGTTCAGCCGGATCAGAGGGCAGCCGATGGATTCGCCAAATGGGGCGCGGTGGCGCGATAGAGCGCAAACCGATGACCGTCGAATCCCCATGCCACTTCCGGCATGTCGCGGAATGCGCGCGGGTTGGCGATCTCGTAAAACCGCATGCGCAGGTTGCCAAGACCAGGATAGGCGCGCCAAAAGCCGCTGTCGCCGCGAAAGTCGGGCATGCCCGAATCGATGGAAATGCCGGCACCCGCCGTGATCAGCAAGCCGTCGGCCTCCGCGATCAGCTCGGCGGCATCCATGCAGGCGCGCACGGTGGCGTCGGTTTGCGATAGATTCATCGGGTAGTCCTTATGGGTTTTCCGACACGATAAAAACCAGGCTGAAAAAAAACAAGCCGCGTCGGAACGCGGCTTGTCGTGCTTCCTGTCCGGCGTCGTGGCGCCGGCCATGACTGAACGATCAGACGTTTAACCAAAAAACTAGACGCAATATATTGATTTTTAAAACAAAAATGATATTACATATTGATTTACACCCGCACTTGTACCCCTTTTAGGCAGCGAAAGAGAACATCGCCTTTCTCAAGGATTATTTGACCGGAGCCAGCGAGTCATCGACCGCAGTTCCGCCGCTCTTGGCGCTTAACAGGGTTTCGACCTTTTTTGCCATTTCCGACCAGTTAGTTGCCCTCGCTTCTTCGCTCCCGTATTCACTAAGTTTCGCAAGACCTCTAAGAATCCAAGGCAGGAAATTCCCAACGACACCGTTAATGAACGACACAAAGTCCTCGAACCACGTCTCGACGGTGTCCGGCTGAGCCCTGGATGTCTTGCTGCGCAAGCTCTCAAACACAGTCCGTAAATCCATCCCTAGAAGCAAGTTCCTCAACATCTCCTCAAGGTTATCGGCCTTGAGAACGTTCTTATGGGCTAATCCAGAGAAAATTTTTCTCAGCGTCTCGTCAGACTGCTCGGAAACGTTGTTGAAGCGTTTTAGCAGTTCACTGTAAAGCGCTTCGTCCGATTTAAAAGTATTCTCCAAAAGGAATTGCACCATTAGCCGGCAGGTTGCGGGCGAGAAGCCGCTCAGGTTAGCGGCTTGACCAAACTCTGTAAGCCTGATTGGGCTATTCATCACTGCCATCGCACCGCCCGCCTGCTTGTCATCCAAAATGCTGATAACCGTCTCTGACAAAATGCGGCGCACGTTGTCCGCACCGTCGGTTTTCCCCGCATAAGAGGCCCCGGCAAGCTCCGACACAATGTCTTCAGCATCGAAGTGCTCTCCTATGCACGCTAGGAACTGCGCACTGAAAGTGGCCTCCAGCAATTTCTGCGCATGCGCAGAGGTCGTTGTCCACTCGCCACCAAGCGTTGACATGAGGGGCGAAGACGAAAACATCACTTCTTCTAGACGAGTTGCGTCACTGCGTTGTCTTTGCATGGACGGAGGCCCCATCAGGTTCTCGAAAAGAACAGTGTCGCCTTCAGAGAAAGCGCCAGCTCTACCGCAACGGCCCGCAATATTGCGGAAGGTCATTGATTTCATTCTTGTACCATCGCCGTACATACTACTAAGCCAGTGGGCAACGATAGTCCAGCGAAACGGAAGGTCCGCACCCTCAGCAAGCGTGGTGGTCGCGCAAACGACGGACAATGCGCGCTCGCGAGTTAGTTGCTCTATGTCGCGGCGCACATCAAAGGGGAGCGAAGCATTGTGGTACGCTACCCCACGTCTCAAGCAGTCGGCCAAGAAGTCCAAATAGGGATAACGCTCGAGGATGCTATCTGCAGTCTGTAAAACAATCGCGCTCTCGACACGCTCTCGGTCGCCCATCAGTTCACGCGCCAGCAGGCGAGTGTCTAACTTTCTTGGGCATACGACCAAACCAGGTGAGCCTAGTCTGACCAAAAGGTCACGTGCAATAGAACTTACATTCTTCGCTGCATTCTTCTCGTTCACCTTCGGAAACTGAGCTCTTTTAATGTCGCCTGGAAGATCAATCCTCACTGACTCCGACATCGCCGAAATAGCGCGCTCGTTGATTGGCCTGAGCGCGTCGTTCCCGTGAATCCAATACATATCCCCGTTTGCAAGGCACATAGCCAATCGGCGGGCAGTCGGCCGCCAGCCAATCTGATGTAAGTCATCATCCTGCACGCCAAGCCACTTACAAACGAGCTTAGGCTCAGTCAATACAGCCGACAGGCCGATGATGCGAAGGCTCGGGTTGCGCCGCTGAAGAAGTCGAAGCCGTGACACTAAGCCTTCCACACGAGCACCCCGAACCCCATTCTCGAGAATATGAATCTCGTCAAAAACGACGGTACGTAGCCTTTCGATATCTTTTCCAGCGCGAAGCCAGCCATCAAACCGCTCAGGCGTTGCGACAACTACTTCTCTTTCAGCGAAGACGTTCAGTGCTTCCGACTGAAACCCACCAAACATTGAAACAACAGGTACTTTACCCTTAAATCGCTTCAGGAGAGAATCCTTTACCTGCTCTCCAACGGCGACATATGGCGCCACATAGACGCACAAGCCCTCATCTGACAAACCGGAGGCTATACAAGCTTCGGCGACGAAAGTTTTCCCGGTGCTTGTGGGCAACGTCAAGAGAGTGTTACGCCCGTGATTAGCAATTCGTCGCTTGCTCAAAAGCACGTGCTGCGGCGGCAGCAAAGTTACCGTGCCCGCTTTGATAGAGTTTAGGACGAACCAATTTGGAATTTCGGGGGCGTCGTCCAGAAGGTTCGCGGTCGCCAATCGCTTAGCTTGATACGCGGCCATACGTCCCCCCAAAAGAAGCGCACCTTCCGCCATAGTCCCCGCCATAGCGGCTTTGTTGAACAGCTTGAGGGCGCTGTCGAACGCTTCGTCCCGCAATTGTCCGCGCCGGCTACGCAATGCGCGGTACCACTGCAACCGAAACGGCTCAAACTTACCATCGTCTGAAGAAAATCGAACCGACCTATCGCAGGGATTGCATATGGCCGCAACCATACGGAACACCAAGCTTTCCCCAATAAAATCATGGGACACATCAGAAAGAGCTGCACGTGCGCTGGGGAAGTTTCCATGCATGGCAAATGCAAGCGCCGCATGAAACGACAACTCGTCAAGATCAGCACTGTCCGATGGAACGTCCCCACTTCGCAAGTGCTGTGCCGTTGACTGCAAGATTCTGGCTGCGGCTACAAGAGGCTGCGCGCTGCTCTCATCATCGAGCGCCTCCAGCGCCTCGATATTCACACGAACTTGGAACGCATTTATGCACTTGAGTGCAGTTGCTACATCGAGGGGGTCTTCAGTCGGCCATATGGGCTCAACCCCTCTGGCCTTGGCAGCAGAGGAGGCCGCACTATCAAGGAACTTGACTGAAACAGGGAGATTGCTCATGGCATCGTACTTCCGTTATTCGAGAGATGCACAAGGCATTCAGTAAGTTTTTCTATCGCAATACTCCAAGGCTCAATGGTTTGCTTACCCCAGCCCTGCTTTTCAATCTCAGCGGCGACCTCGTCCAAAGCAACGACGGCCGCCGGATCTCCGGCTTTCCGATCATGTACCAACGTAGGCAACAGCTTGATGCCTTTGCAGTCCTTCGCGTCCGGCATGAAGAGATTACCCACTCGCTCGACCTCGTCATCAGAGAATTCGTGCACCACTTTCAGGTAGCCTTGAAGCCAGTTGAATCGTTGACCTAGCGATCCAGCGACCGCTGCCTTTCCCAAAAGCTTTTTGTAGTCGCCAATAAGTGCCGTCGCATACGTCAATTTGGTAGCGCCAGTGGTCTTCACCTCCATGATATATAGACAGTCTTTACTAACGTCGCCGCTAGGGTCTAAATGAACTATGGTGATATCCAGACCTGTCGGGGCACCGTCTTGAAGAGGAGTCAGGGCTCCCATAAGCGCTAATGTGTAGCCCTTGGATTTCCCATACAGCCCACTCTCGCGTGCCACTCGATAAGATAGGAACTCACCTAAATTACCCCTACGGCCAGTAGTAAGAGTAGTTTTCGTGATTTTCGGCGGCCAATTCGTGGTCACCTTAGCGAGCTCGGCGTGTATCCATTGGTAGAAAGTTGCGCAGTCGGGGTTGCCCCGTACTAGCTGTATTTGCCGACCATTGGATGACTTCGAGGGCGATTTCTTAAAAGCCATCGGCATCTCTTTTTTTTCGTTCTAACGCATGGCCGTGCTGCATGAGCATGACCTCCTCCTGGCCAAACTAGGCCGGTGACCAAGAGGATAGCATGTTGCCGAACTGAAAAATACGCGAATTCTCACTCCATCGTAGTCAACGGCACCTAGTGACGATTTATAAGCGCGCGGGGCAGTGGGAGCGAGGTATGCACAGCCCCACTTGCTCCTTGTTGAACCTGGTTGTTGAAATTCTTGACCAGGGTAATAGGTTAGGCGATTGCGGTCACTGGCCGGTGGGCATATGCCGACAGGGGGATGTTGACCTGTGGATTGTCCAAGGCCGAACGTACAAGCGAGCGCACGATCTCAAGGTGAGCGATATATACATGGCCGCACGAGTCATTGTCACACCTGAATGGGTGGGACTCTGTCCTTGCTTAACCAGCTTTCGAGCATCCTCACACTTTTGCCGGGCTTCAGAGAGGGAAACCATCGGGTATTCGCCGATGGCGAACATCGACTCCTACCCTTGAATTTTAAAGAGATAACGCCACGCCTTGATGCCGTTCGTCTTCACTTCAAGATACAAGCCCCTACTATCCCGAAGTCGGTACAGGTTTTCTTGCGGTTTGGCGTTACGGCGGTGGGCGTCAGCCAGCATGGGTTCCGTTAGGTCGTATTGGTCTGGAAATTGTACCCACTTTTTCCAAACTTCACAAAACAACCATACCCGCTTTATACCCATTTTTTTGTTGAAAGCTCCTGAAATTTCAGAAGATTTCACGAGCTTTCAACACACCACCGAAAAAAGCAAAAAGTGCCTGATTTCAAAGGGAAATCAGGCACTTTTCAGGACTCCGAAGCACTGCATGACATTTCACAGCATTTCAGAAAGTCTCACATAGGAAACTTAGACGTTGAACAGGAAGTTCAGCACGTCGCCATCCTTGACCACGTATTCCTTGCCCTCGGCGCGCATCTTGCCCGCTTCCTTGGCGCCGGCCTCGCCCTTGTAGGCGATGAAGTCGTCGTAGGAGATGGTCTGGGCGCGGATGAAGCCGCGCTCGAAGTCGGTGTGGATCACGCCGGCCGCTTGCGGCGCCGTGTCGCCCGTGTGGATGGTCCAGGCGCGCACTTCCTTCACGCCTGCCGTGAAGTAGGTCTGCAGGCCCAGCAGCTTGTAGGCGGCGCGGATCAGACGGTCCAGGCCCGGCTCTTCCATGCCCATGTCGGCCAGGAAGGCGGCCTTGTCGGCATCTTCCAGGTCGGCGATTTCCGATTCGATGGCGGCGCAGATGGCCACGATGGGCGCGTTCTGCGAGGCGGCGAACTTGGTCAGCTGGTCCAGCAGCGGGTTGTTGGTGAAGCCGGTGTCGGACACGTTGGCCACGTACATGGCAGGCTTGGCCGTGATCAGGCACAGCGATTTGATCAGCGCCATCTCGTCGGCGTCCAGGCCCATGGTGCGCACCGGCTTGCCTTCATTCAGGTGCGGCATCAGGCGTTCGCACAGGGCCACCAGCTTGGCCGCGTCCTTGTCGCCGGAACGGGCTTTCTTGTTTTCGCGGTGGATGGCTTTTTCCACGGTGCCCATGTCGGCCAGGGCCAGCTCGGTCTGGATCACTTCGATGTCGTCCAGCGGGCTGATCTTGCCGGCCACGTGGATCACGTTGTCATCCTCGAAGCAACGCACGACGTTAACGATGGCATCGGTTTCGCGGATGTGGGACAGGAACTGGTTGCCCAAGCCCTCACCCTTCGACGCGCCCGCCACCAGGCCGGCGATGTCGACGAATTCGACGATGGCGTTGACCATGCGCTCGGGCTTGACGATCTCGGCCAGCGCGGCCATGCGCGGATCAGGCACTTCGACCACGCCCACGTTGGGCTCGATGGTGCAGAACGGATAGTTTTCGGCCGGAATGCCGGCCTTGGTCAGGGCGTTGAACAGGGTGGACTTGCCGACGTTAGGCAGGCCGACGATGCCGCATTGGAGACTCATGAGAACCTTTAATAATCAATCATGCCGGCGAGCGGCACTGAAAAACGGCCGGCGAAGCGGCGTTTGGTGGTATTTGTGCTGTTTTGCAGCGTTCAAGGGTCAATTGTAACCCTGACGACACCGCTATTCAAAAAAATCCCCGACAATGGGCGCTAAAATGAAAGTTTCATTCACCAAACAGGAAATCGCATGATCTTGCGTAATGCCGGACGGGAACAATTCCGCCACTTCATGACTATCCCCACGCGGTGGATAGATAACGACCAATATGGCCACGTCAACAACGTCGTGTACTACAGCTATTTCGACACGGCCGTGAACCAGTTCCTGATCGAACAGGGTGTGCTCGACATCCACAACGACCAGCTGGTCGGCTACGTGGTCGACAGCGCCTGCGCCTACTTCAGCCAGCTCTCGTTCCCCGACCTGCTGCACGTGGGCCTGCGCGTGAGCAAACTCGGTAATTCCAGCGTCCGTTACGAAATCGGCATCTACCGCAACGACGAGCCGGTGCCGGCCGCCGCCGGCCACTTCGTGCATGTGTACGTGGACCGCAGCACCAACAAGCCCGTCACCATCCCCGACAATGTGCGGGCCGTGCTGGCCAAGCTGTAAAGGAGCGATCTGGGGTATCCTGTTGCCTCCAAAAAACAGGAGACTTCCGCATGCCGCTTACCCCTACCCGTGCCAAGCTGGCTACCACCGCCCTGCTCGCCAGCCTGATCGGCTGCGCACTGTGCAGCGTTCCCGCCTTCGCCGCCGCGCCCGCCACGGCCGTCGCGCAATCGCCGGCCCAACAGAAGCTGAACCAGCTGGCCGACGCGTTCTACCAGGCCCGCGCCCGCTTCGACCCGCTGCTGTACGCCACCGCCAATGGCGACAGCCGCTACGACGACCAGATCGGCATGAACATCGTGCCCAAGGCGCGAGCCAGGCAATTCGCGCTGTACCAGCGCATGCAGCGGCAACTGCGCGCCATCCCGCGCGCCACGCTGGCCGACAAGGATCAACTGAACTACGACCTGCTGGCCTACGAGCTGCAATGCGCGCTGGACCTGGCGCCCTTCCCCGAACACCTGCTGCCGCTGGACCAGATGGACAACGTCCCCAGTACGCTGGCCAATTATGCGGGCGGCACTGGTTCGCAGCCGCTGTCCACGCCGAAGCAGTATGACGCCTACCTGAGCCGCCTGAACCAGCTGCCCGGCTGGATAGACCAGGCCATCGCCAACATGCGCGAGGGCATGCGCACCGGCGTCGTGCAGCCGAAAGCGATCACGCTGGCCATGCTGCCCCAGTTCCAGCAACTGCGCAGCGCCACGCCGGAAGCGAACATCTTCTACACGCCGATCAAAAACCTGCCGGCCGATTTCTCCGCCGCCGACAAGCAGCGCCTGACCACGGCCTATCGCCAGCTGATCGCGGCCAAACTGGAACCGGCACTGGAACGCCTGAGCACCTTCCTGGAAAAAGAGTACCTGCCCGCCAGCCGCACCAGCACCGGCTGGGGCGCGTTGCCGAACGGCGCGGCCTGGTATCAGGCCCGCATCAAGGACGCCACCAACCTGCCGCTGACGCCCGACGCGGTCCACGCGCTGGGCCTGAAGGAAGTGGCGCGCATCCAGCAGCAGCTGGTCGAACTCGGTCCCAAGCTGGGCTACGACGGCCCCGCCAAAGGCCTGCCGCAATGGGTCAGCGCGCAAGCGAAGTACAAGCCGTTCACGACGGACGCGCAGGTGCTGGATGCCTACCGCAAGCTCAACGACACGGTGCTGGAAAAGCTGCCCACCTATTTCAGCCTGCTGCCCAAGGCCAAGCTCGATTTACAACTGGAACCGGAGCTGACCCGCGCCACGGCCTCGGACCATTACACGCCGGTGGCGGCCGATGGTTCCCATCCTGGCGTGTTCTGGCCGGTCGTGAATGACGCGCGCCAGTACAGCACCGTCAGCATGGTCAGCCTGTTCCTGCATGAAGGATTGCCGGGCCATCACCTGCACGCTGCGCTGCTGAAGGAATTGCCGCTGCCGGACTTCCGCAAGTTCAACACGGAGAATCCGAACAGCGCGGCGTTCACGGAGGGCTGGGCTTTGTACAGCGAAACGCTGGGCAAGCAGTTCGGCTTGTATGAACAGCCGGAGTCCTACTACGGCCACCTGAACCTGGAAATGCTGCGCGCCGTGCGGCTGGTGGTGGACACGGGCATGCACGCCAAGGGCTGGACCCGCGAGCAGGCGATCCAGTACACGATGGACACGCTGGGCTACAGCGAGGAGCGCGCCCGCAACCAGATCGAGCGCTACATGGCGACGCCGGCCCAGGCGCTCAGCTACAAGATCGGCGCGCTGAAAATCCTGGAACTGCGCGAGCGCGCACAGCAGGCGCTGGGCGACAAGTTCAGCTATCCAGCTTTCCACGCCGTGGTGATCGGCGATGGTACGCTGCCGCTGCCCATCCTGGAGGCGCGGGTGGAGCGCTGGATCGCGGCCGCCAAGTAAGGCAACAACGCACTCTCCTTAGTTGAGGCGGATCAACAGCACCGCCGGTTAGCCTCTAATGCATAACCGGCAGTTGTTCGTTAATGTTACTGTCCGGCGTCTGCAGTCGCGGAAGCCGGATCGGCCGAACACGCTTTCGGTCCGCCCCCTCAATCTCAGCGCGACACGCGGTTCTTGCGCGCATACTGGGAGAGTGAATTGGTCGACGTCGATAACTTCATCTTTACCGTTGGTTGTTGGGGGGTGTTCTGTACCATTTCCTCTGGCATGGCATGGTTCACCCGTGCCCGAGTGCGGAGGTCAGATGAACATATCGATCGTATCGAGCGACAACTGGAGTTGCTTCGGGACGACGTAGCATATTTGAAGCGTAGTGTCATGCCCGTCGAACGTGCGCGTGCGCAGTCCACTGAATCAACCACAAACGGGCCGGTCGCCGCACCTGAACTGGCAAAACCTGCTGCTGCGCCGGCATCCCCGGGCCCGTCGCCTGAGACAACGGAAGTGCGGCCGCGAGTATCCGCACAAATCGAATCGCCGGCGACGGCGACACTTACAGCGCCAGCATCAGCCAGCGAGATGGTGCCATCTCAAACGCCAGCACCGCCAGTCCCGACACCACTGAACGAACCAACTGCACCGCCTGCATACGGTAGCCCAGCATCCAGCGCATCCGTTCCGGCAACACCAGAGGAGCCCGTTGAGACTGTCGAAGTTGCTCCGGAATGGCTGCAGCGTGTCAAAGCTTGGCTATTTGGCGGCAATCTGGTTGCGAAACTGGGTCTACTGATACTGTTCATCGGCGTCAGCTTTCTGCTCAAGTATGCGGCCGAGCGCGTCACCATCCCGATCGAATTGCGGCTCGCCGGCATCGTGCTAGCTGATTTGATCATGCTAGCCTGGGCTTGGCGTATCCGCACCGAGCGCCCGACGATCAGCCTGCCAGCGCAAGGAACAACGCTAGCGATACTGATGCTGGTCATCTTTGGCGCGAACCGCCTTTACCACTTGCTGCCTACCGTCGCGACTTTCGCGTTGCTGCTAATACTCACCGTTTTCACCTGCATGCTCGCCGTGCTGCAGAATTCGCAGTGGCTGGCCATCTTCGGTATCGTCGGAGGTTTCGCAGCGCCCATCCTCGCATCCAGTGGCGGCGGCAGCCAAATAGGGCTGTTTTCCTACTATGCCTTGCTAGACGCTGGGGTATTCGCACTGGCCCTGCTGCGATCCTGGCGGCAGCTGAATGTACTCGGATTTTGCTTTACGTTCAGCATCAGTACTGCCTGGGGTGTGCTGCGCTATCAACCAGAACACTACTTGTCGGTGCAACTGTTCCTGATTCTGTTCTTTGCTTTCTACTTGGCCATTCCATTGGCATACGCCCATCAGCGGACCATCAAGCTCAAACATTACGTGGATGGCACGCTGGTGTTTGGGACGCCTTTGGTCGCTTTCGGTCTACAGGTCAATTTGGTACATGACATGGCATTCGGCGTAGCCTACTCTGCCTTGGCGCTGGCGCTACTATATTGCGGCCTAGCTATGGCACTTGCACGCCGCCGCGAACGCTTTGGATTGCTTACCGACAGCTTCCTGGCGCTGGGCGTGGTGTTCGGCACGTTAGCGGTGCCGCTCGCACTTGATGGGCGCTGGACCTCCACCACGTGGGCACTAGAAGGAGCGGCACTGGTCTGGGTTGGCATACGCCAGCGCCAGACATTAACTTGGAGCTTCGGCCTGCTCATGCAGGCCTGTGCTTGGATTGCATTCCTCAGCTCGCTGTCCCGGCTAACAGGACCCGAGGCACTGCGCGCCCATTTATGGCTCGGTTTCGCGCTGCTCGCCACTACGGCATTTCTGATCGCGATCCTAAGCCGCGCCAGGCAAGACAAAGACGATCGGGAGAACGGCTTCGACATGCTCGCCAGCGTGTTCCTGACCGTCAGCGTACTAGGGTTAATGGCTGGGGTCTGGACTGAAATATTCCTGCGTACTGCCGCGACGACGCAAGCGAACTTACTCGTGATAAGTGCCATGGCGGTGGCCACGTTATTACTATTATGTGCGCGCCACATGGCGTGGCCGCTCGCAAATTCGTTGGCATTACTGGCCTACGCGGCCGGTGGCGTTATGCTGCTACAGACCGTTATTCAGCAATGGCAATCGCTCTCCGTCTCGCCGGACTTGCTGGCTCAGCCGGTGTTGGGTGAGTTATTGATCCTAACCGGAGCAATGTTCAGTTACCGGATACTGAGCCGTAGCGACAACGCCGAGGCGCGCGGCATGAATACCATCTTGCTGCTGTGGTCAATGGCCTGGTGGTTCGGCATCATCTTACCCGCGCTGTCCGGGTGGCTGACGGCACGTTACCAGTTGCTCCGTTACGGGCAATACGGCGCGGATCGCGAGCTCTGGTGGGCGGCCTATCAAGCCTTGTTGGCGGCCAGTACGCCCGCCGTCGTGCTTCTTGCACGGCGCTTCCACTGGACCGGCCTGCATTGGAGCACCGTCGCAAATTGGCTGGCATTAGCAGGCACGACGCTCTACTTGCTCGGTGTACTGTATCTCGACAATCGCTTGCCGCCGGCTGAAGTGTGGTTTGCCTACGCCTTATCGCTGCTTGCAGGCGAATGGCTGATGCGAGCATTTTTCGATCTTGAAAACACGATCGCGCGCCAGCTCATCAAGGCCGTGAACCTCCTACGCGCGGCGGGGCCGTGGCTGATGATTTGGCCGGTGGCCGCCACATGGATCGCCCGCTGGCTACAAGATGGCAACAACGTGGAGGCGCAACTGCTGGCGGACGCAGGCTGGCAAACCAGTCCAAGTTGGGCACGTTATATCCCGGCCTGGCTGATGATGGCGACTCTTGGCTGGCTCATCACCAGGTGTCGTACCGGAAGCTGGCCAGTACGACCATACCAGCAGGTTTACCGGGAACTCTTGATCCCGCTTGGCTGCGCATGGTCAGTCACGCTGATTGTCGTCTGGAATCTGACACAGGACGGCACCATGGCCCCCTTACCTTACATCCCCCTGCTCAATCCGCTGGATCTAACCAGCTGCTTCGCGATTCTGCTGAGCATACATAGCTATCGCTTCAGCAAGAAACAGGCTGCCGCCGAAAACCCAGCCAACGCTCAAACCTCCGCAAAGATGCGCATGGCACTCTACCTCGGCGGCTATGCCTGGTTCAATTTGGTGTTGCTACGTAGCGCTTCCCACTACAGCCGTATTCCCTACACATGGAACGCCTTGTTCAACTCGAACTTCGTGCAAGCCATGCTGGCACTAGTCTGGAGTGTGACGGCCTTGATACTTATGCGCCACGCTGCCAAGCACCAGCGCCGGCATCTCTGGACCGGCGGCGCATTGCTGCTGGCCGTCGTCTTGGGCAAATTGTTCCTGATCGACTTATCGAACGTCGGCAGCATCGATCGAATAGTCTCCTTTGTCGGAGTGGGTGCGCTGATGGTCGGGGTCGGCTATCTAGCCCCGTATCCGAGTGAGCGTGCCAATCGCGCTGAGGTTCCCAGCACATGACCGCTCTGATCACATTTCTCGGCCGCGCCGCACGCAATCGCTCACGCACCTGTGGCTTTATCAACATTGCCTGCCTTGCGATGCTGTCCGCCTCCCTCGCATGGGCCAGCGACATGCCACAAAACTACGGTCATTCGCTGCCACTGACAGGGGCCGCGAGCCAGGGGGTGCTGCAAGTACGTCTACCGCGCGAAGTCTATCTTTATTCCCGCTCGCCGGACTTGGCAGACTTGCGCGTCTTCGACATGCATGGCGCAGCGATGCCATTTTCTGTACGTTCCGCGGTGCCGGAGCAGCGCTCCACTCATCGCACAGTGCCTTGCAAACTGTTTGCGCTGATGGATGATGCAGGCGCGGCTGATGCCGCGCCCGATCTGGACGTGCATACGGGGGATGATGGCCGCTTGCTGTCGGTGCACGTCCGCTCAACATCAACGGCAGCACATGCGGCAGCGCAACAGCTCACTGGTCTGATACTCGAACCGAGCTCACAGTCGGGGCAGGCGGCGCCACTCATCGATGCGCTGCGCTTCACTCCACCACCTGGCACGCACGCTTACAATGCACAGATTTGGCTGGAAACCTCCGACGACCTCAAACAATGGGACGTCGTAGGCGCCACCGAATTGAACTGGCTGGTCAATCAGGATGCGCAATCCCTGTCCAACGATAAACTGACATTCGACGGCCGTCGCTTCCGCTATGCGCGCCTGCGCTGGCAAAGCGGCAAGCCGCTGATGTTCGCGCGCATCGATGCAGAAGAGGAAATATCTTCGCCATCGGCGCGCCAACTGGAAACCATCTTATTAGATCCCAAAGGCGGCAGACAAGGGCAAGATGTGGTCTATGAGACACCGATCGCAATCGGCGCCAACCAGCTCGGTTTGAAATTTTCGGAGAAAAACATCGTCTTGCCCGTTGTGCTTGGGCATTACCGGGAACTGCCGCCTCGCCAGCTCGGGCAAGCCAGTGTATGGCGCTTCGAGCCGGCCCTGAACGCTGTCTTTTATCACATCCAGCAGGGCCAGCATGAACGCGATTCGGGCGACGTACGGCTGGCGGACGTGCACACCAGTGAATGGGTTCTTCGGCCGGCAGCATCCAATGGGGTGCATCCTCAACTGCGCCTCAGTTGGGAACCCGCCACGTTAGTATTTCTCGCCAGCGGCAGCCCACCGTACACCTTGGCAATCGATCGGGACCACGCCACGACAACGGCCACCGACATCGACCGGGTGGCCCCCGGCTTTTCTGTCGAGGAACTGCGGAATTTGCCACAGCTTACTGCAGGACCGGCACGACTTCAACAAGGGATACGTGCGGCGGAAGAGCATGCGGTCAAGGATGCAGCCTCCGCCGCGAGACGACGCTTGTGGCTGCTGTGGGGATTACTACTGCTAGGCATGCTTGTGCTCAGCTGGATGGTCTGGCGCTTGCTAAAACAAGATCAGCAGCCGACAAACGCACCGGACAATGCTTCCACACATAACGCGGGCAATGCCAAACCATGACTGTGGCGGCGACGACATCATTCACACGCTGGCAAGCGCAAATGCCGCCATAGTCGCTATGTTTTCGCCCTCAGGCCGTATGCAATTTCATGGTCGCCGCCTCGAATTTGCCTTCGCAAATCTGCGGCATCACCAGCAGGCTTTTATCGATGGCCTGCTCGATCAGTTCCTGGTCTTCGCGGCGCGGGCGGTGCAGCACGAAGTCGGCCACCTGCTGCTGCAGACTCAGCGAACGCGGATGGCCGATGCCCAGCCGCAGCCGCCAGTAATCCTGGGTGCCCAGCGCGGCCGTGATGTCCTTCAAGCCATTGTGGCCGCCGGCCGAACCGCCGCGCTTGAGGCGCGCCACACCGGGCATCAGGTCCAGTTCATCGTGCACGACCAGCACTTCCTCCGGCGCGATCTTGTAGAAGCGGGCCAGCGCCCCGACCGACTGGCCGGAACGGTTCATATAGGTTTGCGGTTCCAACAGCCACACTTCCTGGCCGGCGATGGATGTCTTGGCCACCAGGGCGTTGAAGCGCGTCTCGCGCTGCAGGCGCGCGCCGGGCAGGCTGTTGGCCAGGTTGTCGACCAGCCAAAAGCCGGCGTTGTGGCGGGTTTGTTCGTATTCGGGGCCGGGGTTGCCGAGGCCGACGATCAGACGGATGGGCATGGCGTTTCTTTGGTTAGGAATGCTCGATGCGCGAAAAACGCGCCGTAAAAAAACCCGCCAGGCTCGCGCCGGCGGGTTTTTCATTCACTTCCGCATCGCTGCGGCGTGAAGATTACTTCTTGCCTTTAGCGGCTGGCTTTTCTTCAGCGGCAGGAGCGGCAGCGGCTGCTTCAGCAGCAACGTGGCCGGCTGGCACGGAAGCGGTAGCAACGGTCAGGTTCGAACCGTGGGTCACGGCGGTCACGCCGGCTGGCAGGGTCAGGTCGGCGATGTGCACCGAGTGGCCAACGTCCACGTTTGCCAGGTCAACGGTGATGAACTCTGGCAGGTCTTTCGGCAGGCACGACACTTCGATTTCGTTCAGCACGTGGCTGATGTTGGCGCCGTGCAGCTTGACGGCTGGCGACACGTCGGCGTTCACGAAGTGCAGGGCAACTTTCATGTGCACTTTGGCGTTCGGGTCAACGCGCTGGAAGTCAGCGTGCAGGACCAGTTGCTTGTATGCGTGGACTTGGAAGTCGCGCAGCAGCACTTGCTGAACTTGGCCGTCGATTTCCAGATCCAGGATCGACGAGTGGAACGCTTCTTTTTTCAGCGCGTGGTACAGGGCGTTGTGGTCCAGGGCGATGGTCACTGGGGCTTCGGTGCCACCGTAGACGATGCCTGGGGTCTGGCCGGAATTACGCAGGCGGCGGCTCGCTCCGGAACCTTGCAATTCGCGTTTGAATGCGACAACTTTCATGTGATACTCCAAAAAATACAGGGCTCGCGCCCCGTGTTAGGAAGCGCCCCGCGACCAGGGCGCTTCAAGAATGAGCAAAACGCTCATGAATCCGGAAAAGCACAACGGCGCTCCGGCTCAAAAGCCAGGCGCCGCCGGTGTTGCTGATGCTGTCGTCTATCTTAGTCGATAAACAGGGAGATCACGGAATCGCCCTTGATGATGCGTTTGAACGTCTCGGCCAGCAGCGGTGCGCAGGTCAGCTGGCGGATCTTGCCGCAAGCTTTGGCCGCGTCCGACAACGGGATGGTGTCCGTCACCACCAGTTCATCCAGCGACGAGCTGGTGATACGGTCGATGGCGGGACCCGACAGCACGGCGTGGGTGCAATAGGCGATCACTTTCTGGGCGCCGCGCTCTTTCAGCACTTCAGCGGCCTTGACCAGGGTGCCGGCCGTGTCGACCATGTCGTCCATGATCACGCAGTTGCGGCCTTCGACTTCACCGATGATGTTCATCACTTCGGACACGTTGGCCTTGGGACGGCGCTTGTCGATGATGGCCAGGTCGCAACCGAGGCGCTTGGCCAGCGCACGGGCGCGCACCACGCCGCCGACGTCCGGCGACACCACCAGCAGGTCCTGATAATTCTTCTTCTGCAGGTCGCCCAGCAGGATAGGCGAAGCGTAGATATTGTCGACCGGAATGTCGAAGAAGCCCTGGATCTGGTCTGCGTGCAGATCCATGATCAGGACGCGCTCGACGCCCGCTTCTTCCAGCATGTTGGCCACCACCTTGGCCGAGATGGCCACACGCGCCGAACGCGGGCGGCGGTCCTGGCGGGCATAACCGAAGTAAGGGATGGCGGCCGTGATGCGGCCAGCCGATGCGCGTTTCAGAGCGTCAACCATCAGGATCAGTTCCATCAGGTTGTCGTTGGTCGGAGCGCAGGTCGATTGCAGCACGAACACGTCCTTACCGCGGACGTTTTCGTTGATTTCAACCATCACTTCGCCGTCCGAGAACTTCGAGACGTTTGCCTTGCCGAGTGGAATGCCGAGGTTTTTTGCGACTCCTTCTGCCAACGCAGGATTAGCGTTGCCGGTAAAAACCATCAGGTTTTCGTAAGCCATTGGGAGTCCCAGAGATAGAGTGTGAAAAATTTTGAAAAGTCGCCAGCGGCAAGTCCGCGTGGCGCTGTACTATGAATGACCCGCGTGGGCGGCATCATCTGCCTTCCCTCTGGCTGGAGGCCAACTTCGCCTCGACAGAATCGCAGAGAAAATGAATGGCAGGGGAACAAGGATTCGAACCTTGGTATGCCGGAATCAAAATCCGGTGCCTTAACCAGCTTGGCGATTCCCCTACGCAACTGACTGCTTGTCGTTACATGCCCGGCATTCTACCGGAAACTTCACGCTAAGCCAAATCTTTTTTCCTACTCACAACAAGCTGGCGATGGGATGCTTGTCTAGTGCTTTGGCTTTCCAGGCAACCCACTTGGCAGGCACATTTCTGAGCACCGCGTCCGCTTCGACTTCACTGCCGACCGCACAAAACACACAAGCTCCGGAGCCAGTCATCCTGGCGTCACCGTAAGCAGCGAGCCATTCGATCGCCTCGGCTACCGGCGGGAATAACTGCGTTGCCACTTGCTGCAAATCGTTTTTTCCGTACCCCTTCAAACCTGTTTGTTTTTCGAGGTAGCTGGAAAAGTCCGTTATTATGATGGGCGGCGTGTCCCTTGTCAAATGTTCCGAGCAAAAAATTTTCGCGGTCGGTACTTCAACACCTGGCTCAATCACCACATACCAGCAATCAGGCGCGCGCACGGGCTGCATGGCCTCGCCCACCCCTTCCGCAAACGCGGTCTGGCCGAAGATGAAGAACGGGATGTCGGCGCCCAGCGGCAAGCCCAGCGCCATCAGTTCCTCGCGCGTCAGGCCGGCCTGCCACAAATGGTTGAGCGCCATCAGCGTGGTGGCCGCGTCGGACGAGCCGCCGCCGAGGCCGCCGCCCATCGGCAATCGCTTGTCGATGGCGATATCGACGCCGGGCGGCAAGGCGCCCGTGCGGCGCAATACTTCGGCCTGCAACAGCAAGGCGGCGCGGATGATCAGGTCCTGCTGCTCGGGCACGCCGGCCACGTCCGTCACCCGATGGATCACGTGGTCGTCGCGCAGCGCGTAGTGCAGCGTGTCGCCATGGTCGATCAGCTGGAACACGGTTTGCAGCAGATGGTAGCCGTCGGCACGGCGGCCGTTCACGTGCAGGAACAGATTCAGTTTGGCCGGGGCCGGGCAATTGTTGAGACTTTGCATAACGAATTGAAGGTAAGAGTCAGGGTGCGGCCGGGGCGTCGATGACGATGCGAATCTGCATGTCCTCCAGCCCGCCGACGGCGCCGCGCGCCAGGTCGATGCGGCGCGGCCGGGGCACGGCGGCGCCCTCGTCCTGCCACGACACATAGTCAAGGCGCCAGCCATCGCGCGTGGTCACGCTGCTGTGCGCGGGGCTGGCCGCGAACCGGCTGCCGTCGGCGGCCGTGGCGTGGCCTTGCAGCCAGTCGCGCAGGCCGGACACGGGCAAGGTCCAGCCCAGCGTCTGCGCGCTCAGGCTGTCGATATCGTCGGCCACGCGGGGCGCCTTGCCCGCTTCCGTCAGGCTGGCATAACCGGGCGCGACTGTGATGGTGGCGATGGTCGAACCCAGCGGCGAGGCCAGGCTGACGTCGGTGCGGTTGGCCGTTTGCAGCCAGTTGAATTTGCCGGACAGCGTTTCGCGCTTGCCATCCTTGCTGTAGTTGACGGACAGCCGGCCATTGAGTTCGATAGCGGCCTGGTAAGGCGCAACGGCGGCCGAGGACAAGGGCGCGGATGGCGTGGCGCAGCCGGCCAGCGCGGACAGGGCAAGCAGCGCGGCCAGCGTGGAGATCAGTTTGCTCATCAGTGCTTACAGGCTTTGGTTCAGGCGCGCCAGCGTGCTCTTGAGCGCGTCGTTCTTGGGGTCCTTGGCTTTCGCTTCCGACCACATCTTGCGCGCACCGGTCTGGTCGCCCTTCACCCACAGCACTTCACCGAGGTGGACGGCGATCTCGGGATCGTTGCGCAAGGCGTAGGCGCGGCGCAGCATGTCCTCGGCCTCGGCCAGGTGGCCCAGGCGGAACTGCACCCACCCCATGCTGTCCATGATGAAGGGGTCGCCCGGCGCCATCTTGAGCGCCTTGTCGATCAGCGCGAACGCTTCCGTCAGGCGCACGTTGCGTTCGGCCAGCGAATAGCCGAGCGCGTTCAGGGCGTGATGGTTGTCGGGCACCGTCTCGATCACCTGGCGCAGGCTCTTTTCCATCACGTCGAGCTCGCCCAGCTTTTCGGCCGCCAGCGCGAAGTCGTACAGCAGGTCGGCGTTATCGGGGAAGCGCTTGAGGCCGTTCTGCAGCACCACGAACGCGGTGCGGGTATCGCCGGCGTCGCGCAGGATCTGGGCATCGGTCTGGATGATCTGGGCCTGCTCCACGGGGTCGGACGTTTGCAGCGCTTCGAGCTGCTTGCGCGCCTCGTCCACCTCGCCCTTGCGCGCCGTGAGCTGGGCCCGTTTCAAGCGGGCCGTCAGATACACGCGGCTGTCGTTCGATTCCACCTTCTCCAGCCACTGCGCGGCCGTATCGAAGTCGCCGCGCTCCTCGGCCAGCTGCGACAGGATCATCAGCACCTTGGACGGGTCGCGCTCGTCGGACGGATGGTCGCCCAGCACGGCGATGAAGCGCTTGAAGTAATCCTCGGCGCCGGCCAGGTCCTGGCTTTGCATGGCCGTCACACCGAGCGCGTACAGCGTGGCCAGGTTGTCGGGCTGGTCCTTGAGCAGCAACAGGAACTGCTTGCGGGCCTCGTCGTACTGCTTGTTGTCGACCAGGATGCGGGCATAGGCCGCGCGCACTTCGCGCGCGCCCGCGTGGTGCGCCAGGAAATCGGTCAGCACCTTGACGGCGCCCTCCACATCGGGCGCCACCTGGGCCTGGGTCAGCACGGCCAGCTCGGAGTCGGGACGCAGCCGCAATGCGGCGTCCGCCTCGGCGCGGGCGCGCTCGTGGTCATTGTTGGCGAACGCGCTCTGGGCCAGGATCAGATGGGCTTCCAGCATGTCGCCATAAGGCGCCAGCACCCGCTCGGTAAGCGCGTAGGCGGCCGCCTTGTCCTTGGCGCGCAGCAGGAATTGCTGCATCTGGAACATGGCCAGCCCGCGCCCGGCCGGCGGGGCCGCCTTCAGGCGCTCGGCGAAGATCTGCTCCGCTTCCGACAGGTCGTCGTTGACGACGGCGAAGCCGAGGAAGTACTGCACCGCCTCGTCCGAATTGGGCGCCAGGCCGCGCCACAGGCGGATCGCGGCCAGCGCTTCCGGGCCCTGCTTGGCCGTCAGCGCCATTTCCGCCGCGCGCTTGGCCAGGCGCGGATCGCGCGTTTGCTGGGCCAGCGTCATCATCGTCATGTACGGGCCTTGCCACTGGCCGCGCTTAAACTCCAGTTCCGCCTTGGTCAGCTTGTACATCATGTCGCTGGTCATCTCGACGCCGGGCAGCGCGTCCTCCACCGGCGCCGGGGCGGGCGTGACCGGCTCGGGCGCCGGCGGCGCGGCCGCCTCCACCGGAGCGCGCGGCGCAACGGCGCACGCCGACATGAGGACGGACAGGGTTACAATGGTGAAAGCGTTTTTCAAAGGGAAATCCTGGCAGGTCGGGCGGAACGGACTGGCGGTGGCGCTAGTGACAGATTTTACGCTCAACGCGGCGCCCGCGTCTGCTCCCAGTGTAACGAAATATTCCACCCAGACAGAATCGACTTCCCTGCGACTTCCCTCTTACCAGCGAGACACCATCCCCGATGCCAGAATTGCCAGAAGTTGAAGTCACCCGCCGCGGCGTCGCCCCCCACCTGGAGGGTCGCACCGTGCGGGCCGTGGTGCAGCGCCGCGACGGCTTGCGCTGGCCGTTCCCGCCCCACTTGCCGGACGCGCTGCCCGGCCACACCGTGCGCGCCACCGGCCGGCGCGGCAAATACCTGCTGCTGCATTTCGACCATGGCACGCTGATCATCCACCTGGGCATGTCGGGCCACTTGCGGGTGCTGCCGGAAGGCATAGCGCCGGGCAAACACGACCATTTCGACCTTGTCGTCGACGGGCCGGACGGGCGCCAGGTGCTGCGCCTGACGGACCCGCGCCGCTTCGGCGCCGTGCTGTGGCATGGACTCGACGAGGGCGACCTGGCCCAGCACGTGCTGCTGCGCGGCCTGGGCGTGGAACCACTCGAGGAGGGCTTTTCCGGCCAGCTGCTGTACGCCCACACACGCGGCCGCGGCGCGGCCGTCAAGCAGGTGCTGCTGGCGGGCGACATCGTGGTCGGGGTGGGCAATATCTACGCGTCGGAGAGCCTGTTCCGGGCCGGCATCAACCCGAAGACGCCGGCCCGCCGCATCAGCCTGGCCCGCTATGAACGGCTGGCCGGGGCCGTGCGCACCGTGCTGGCCGAGGCCATCGTCCAGGGCGGCAGCACGCTGCGCGACTTTATTAGCGTGAACGGCCAGTCCGGTTATTTCCAGCAGTCGTATTTCGTCTATGATCGTGCTGGCGTGCCATGCCGGGTGTGCGGCACGCCGGTACGCCAGATCAAGCAGGGGCAACGTTCCACCTTCTATTGCGTCGTATGCCAGAAATAAGCAAAACAACAACGGACCAGCCGGGCAAAGGGAGCATCATGGTGCGGGATTTTCTACAATACAGCGCGTGGCGCGAAGGCGTGGTGACGGCGCTCAAGCAATACCAGGCCTGGGTCAACAGTGCCGAACTGGTCGACCAGGCCGCCGAGCAGCGCATCGCGCGCACGCTGGCGCGGCTGGCTGACGACAAGCTGTCGGTGGCCTTCGTGGCGGAATTCTCGCGCGGCAAATCGGAGCTGATCAACGCCATCTTCTTCGCCGACTACGGCCAGCGCATCCTGCCCTCGGCCGCCGGCCGCACCACCATGTGCCCCACGGAGCTGATGTACGACCCGGCCTGGCCGCCGTCGATCCGCCTGCTGCCGATCGAAACCCGGGCCGAGAACCTGTCCACCAGCGACTACCGCGACCAGCCCGGCGCCTGGACCGTGATCCCGCTGAACCTGGAGGCCGGCCAGGACATGTACGAGGCCTTCAAGCAGGTCAGCCTGACACGCCACGTGCCGGTGGCCGAAGCCAAGCGCTACGGCCTGTACGACGATGAAGACCCGGACATGGCCGTCACGCTGGACCAGGACGGCATGGTCGAGATTTCGCTGTGGCGCCACGCCATCATCAACTTCCCCCACCCGCTGCTCAAGCAGGGGCTGGTGATCCTCGACACGCCGGGCCTGAACGCCATCGGCACCGAGCCGGAACTGACGCTGAACCTGATCCCCAACGCGCACGCGGTGCTGTTCATCCTGGCCGCCGACACCGGCGTGACCAAGAGCGACATCGAAGTGTGGCGCCAGCACATCGGCGCCGGCGCGGGCCGGCTGGTGGTGCTCAACAAGATCGACAGCATGTGGGACGAGCTGCGCAGCGACGCCGAGGTGAACGCCGAGATCGAGCGCCAGCAAACCCACGCGGCCCACATGCTGGGGCTGGAGGCGCGCCAGGTGTTCCCCGTCTCGGCCCAGAAGGCGCTGGTGGCCAAGATCAACGGCGACCAGGCGCTGCTGGGTAAGAGCCGTTTGCCGGCGCTGGAACAGGCCCTGTTCAACGAGCTGATTCCGGTCAAGAAGGACATCGTGCGCAGGCAGCTGGGCGCGGAGCTGCAATCGCTGAGCGCGGCCCAGCTGTCGATGATCACCACCCGCATCCGCGACATCGTCGAACAACTGCACGAACTGAAAAGCCTGCGCGGCAAGAACCAGAGCGTGATCTCGCACATGATGCGCCGCATCGACGTGGAGAAGAAGGAGTTCGACGCCAGCCTGTTCAAGCTGCAGGCCACGCGCGCCGTGTTCACGCGCCTGTCCACGGAACTGTACACCTGCATGGGCATGGACCTGGTGCGCGACGACATCGAACAGGTGCGCGAGCAGATGCAGCGCAGCCGCTTCTTCACCGGCGTGCGCGAGGCCGTGCGCCAGTACTTCGAGCGCATCCGCGCCAGCCTGGACGCGGCCGACGCCAAGACCGTGGAAATCGCCGACATGATGGGCGTGATGTACCGCCGCTTCTCCAACGAGCACGGGCTCACGCTGGCCATGCCGATGCCGTTCTCGCTGCAACGCTACCGCGAGGAAGTGGCCGCCATCGAAGCGATCTACGCGCGCCAGTTCGGCACGGCCACCCTGATCACCACCAGCCGCGTGGTGCTGATGGAGAAATTCTTCGACACCATCGCCTCGCGCGTGCGCACCTGCTTCAAGGCCGCCAACGCCGACGCGGACGCGTGGCTCAAGGTGATCATGGCGCCGCTGGAGGCGCAGATCCGGCAGCACAAGGACCAGCTCAAACACAGGCTGGCGTCGATCCAGCGCATCCACGATGCGACCGACAGCCTGGAACAGAAAATCGACGCGTTCGAAGCGGGCCAGCGCGAGCTGGAGGAACGCAAGGCGCGTCTCAACGAATTGGCGGGCAATATCAGCATCGCGATCAACGCGGAGTTCGTCGCGCTCGACGCGGCCGCCTAAGGAACAGCATGACACGTATGAAGCACCCGCACGCGCCGGCCGGCGCGGCGGACCTGGAAGCCCTTTTCGACCCCACTTTTTCCGACGCCATCATCACCTGGCAGCGCCAGCACGGCCGCCATGCGCTGCCGTGGCAGAACACGCGCGACGCCTATCTGATCTGGCTGTCCGAGATCATGCTGCAGCAAACACAGGTGAGCGCCGTGCTTGGGTATTACGCGCGCTTCCTGGAGCGCTTCCCTACCCTGCGCGACCTGGCCGCCGCGCCCGTGGAGGAGGTGATGGCGCAGTGGGCCGGCCTCGGCTACTACACGCGCGCCCGCAACCTGCACAAGTGCGCGCAGCGCGTGGTGGAGGAACACGGCGGCGCATTCCCGTCCGACCCGCGCCTGCTGGCCGAACTGCCCGGCATCGGCCGTTCGACGGCGGCCGCCATCGCTGCGTTTTCCAGCGGCGCACGGGCCGCCATCATGGACGGCAACGTCAAGCGCGTGTTCGCGCGCGCCTTCGGCATCGACGCCTATCCGGGCGAGAAGAAAGTGGAGGAAGCCATGTGGCGGCGCGCCGAAGCGCTGCTGCCAGAACAGGGCATCGAAGCGTACACGCAAGGCTTGATGGACATGGGCGCCACGCTGTGCACGCGCAGCAGCCCGTCGTGCGAACGCTGTCCGCTGCAAGCGCGCTGCGTGGCCCACGCCACGGGCCGCACGGCCGAACTGCCGGTGCGCAAACCGAAGAAGGCCAGCCCGGAAAAACACGCGACCTTGCTGGCCATCGTCGACCAGGGCCAGGTGCTGTTGCAGCAGCGGCCCGCCAGCGGCATCTGGGGTGGCCTGCTGTCGCTGCCGGAACTCGATGGCCACACGCCTGCCGAGGACGACAACGTGGCGCCGCCCGCCGACGCGGAACTGATGCGGGCCGTGGCGCCGTTCGGTGACATGGAGTCGCATGAACGGCTGTCGACCATCACCCACGTGTTCACGCACTACAAGTTGCACATCGCGCCCTACCGCGTGACGCTGGCGCGGCGCCACGCGCTGGCGGCCGGCAACGGCCACCAGTGGCATGACGGGGCCACGCTGGCCGAAGCGGCGCTGCCGGCGCCGGTCAAGAAACTGCTGGTGGAGTTAATGGGGAGTGCGACTGCGGCGCAGCAGCGCATGTTCTAGCGCACGTAGTGGACGACGGTGACGATGGCGACGAAGAAGGCGAGGTGGGTGGCCACCATCCACCTCAGCATGCTGTTGCCGAGTTCCTTGATTTCGACACGCACATCGCCGAACCGTCGCTCGACAGCGCGGAAATTGTCCGCCATATCGGCACGCAATTCGCTGATTTCGTTACGGGTTGCGGCAAACTCATCCCGCTTGACGTAGTTGGACTGGATCACGGCCACCTCGGTTTCAACCGTGCTGATCCGCTCCCCCATCGCATAAACACGCTCGCTGGTTTGCTCATCCATGGCCATTCCCCCGTCCGAGACTTTCATCTTTATCCACGACGAGACAAAGATCAAGCGACGCACGGGTGGCCCTTGCGCGACGTCAGGCGGGCTTACAGTTCCTCAAGCGAGAACAGGCGGCGGTGTTCGCGGATCGCGTAGCGGTCGGTCATGCCGGCGATGTAGTCGGCGATCTTGCGGGCCCGCTTGTTGGCATCGCCCGACTGGTCCTGGTAATCGGGCGGCAGCAATACGGGTTCGGCCATGAAGGCATCGAACAGTTCGCGCACGATGCGGCTGGCTTTCACGCGCATGCGGTTGACCTGGTAGTGCTGGTACAGATTGGCGCGCAGGAAGCGCTTGAGTTCGGTGGCATCCTGGCGCATGCCATCGGAAAAACGGATCAGCGGTGGGCTGGCGCGCACGGCCGCGATGTCGGCCGGCGCCGCGTCGGCCAGCAACTGGCCCGACGTGACGATCAGATCGTCGGCCAGCGCCGTAATCAGGCGGCGCAGCGTCTCGTAGATGGCGCGCCGGCCGGACAGGCCCGGATAGGTGGCTTGCACATCGCGCCACAGGCGGGCGAAGAAATCGACCTGCTCCAGCTGGGATATGGTGATCAGGCCCGAACGCAAGCCATCGTCGATGTCGTGGCTGTTGTAGGCGATCTCGTCGGCCAGGTTGGTCAGCTGCGCCTCCAGCGAGGGCTGGGTGCGCTGGATGAAGCGTTCGGCCACCGGTCCCAGCAAGCGGGCGTTGGCCAGCGAGCAGTGTTTGAGGATGCCCTCGCGCGTCTCGAACATCAGGTTCAGGCCGTCGAAGGCGCCGTAATGTTCTTCGAGCTCATCGACCACGCGCAGGCTTTGCAGGTTGTGCTCGAAGCCGCCGTGGTCCTTCATGCATTCGTTGAGCACGTCCTGGCCCACGTGGCCGAACGGCGTGTGGCCCAGGTCGTGGGCCAGCGAGATCGCTTCCACCAGGTCTTCGTTCAGGCGCAGGTTGCGCGCCAGCGAGCGGCCGATCTGGGCCACCTCCAGGCTGTGGGTGAGGCGGGTGCGAAACAGGTCGCCCTCATGGTTGAGGAAGACCTGGGTCTTGTATTCGAGCCGGCGGAAGGCCGAGCTGTGGATGATGCGGTCGCGGTCGCGCTGGAACTGGCTGCGCGAGGCGTGCGCCGTTTCCGGATAGCGCCGCCCCACCCCGCCCTCGCTGTGGGCGGCGTACGGGGCCAGGTGCGCTTCCGGATGCATCACTGCACGCAGGCCGCCAGCGTGGCCAGCAACAGTTCCTGCGGCGCGTTGGTGATGCTGGGCGCGCCCAGCGGTTTGAGCAGGATGAACTTGATGGCGCCGCCCTCGTTCTTCTTGTCGACCTCCATCAGTTCCAGCCAGCGCGCCGTGCCCAGGTCGGGCGCCTTGACGGGCAGGCCGGCCGCCGCCACCAGCGCGCGCACGCGTTCCACCGTGGCCGCGTCCACCAGGCCCATGCGGTGCGACAGGTCGGCCGCCATCACCATGCCGCAGCCGACGGCCTCGCCGTGCAGCCACTGGCCGTAGCCCATGCCCGCCTCGATCGCGTGGCCAAAGGTGTGGCCGAAATTGAGGATGGCGCGCAGGCCGCCCTCGCGCTCGTCCTGGCGCACCACGTCGGCCTTGATCTCGCACGAGCGGGCGATGGCGTAGGCCAGCGCGGCCTTGTCGCGCGCCACCAGCTTAGCGATGTTGGCTTCGATCCAGTCGAAGAACGGGGCGTCGATAATGGCGCCGTACTTGATCACCTCGGCCAGGCCGGCCGACAGTTCACGATCGGGCAGGGTTTCCAGCGTGGCCGTGTCGGCGATCACGGCGCGCGGCTGGTAGAACGCGCCTATCATGTTCTTGCCCAGCGGGTGGTTGATGCCGGTCTTGCCGCCCACGGACGAATCGACCTGCGACAGCAAGGTGGTGGGCACCTGGATGAAGTCGATGCCGCGCATGTAGCTGGCCGCCGCGTAGCCGGTCAGGTCGCCGATCACGCCGCCGCCCAGCGCCACCAGGGTGGTCTTGCGGTCGGCCTTGTTGGCCAGCAGCGTGTCGAAGATGTGCATCAGGCTGGCCCAGTTCTTGTGCTCCTCGCCGTCCGGCAGCACGATGGACGTGACGTCCTTGCCGGCGGCGCGCAACTGCTCCTCGATCCGCGCCAGGTACAGCGGCGCGATGGTGGTGTTGGTGACGATGGCCACTTTGCGGCCGCCCACGTGGCGCGCCAGCAGCGCGCCGTCGTGCAGCAATTGGGGTCCGATCGCAATGGGATAGCTGCGCTCGCCCAGGTCTACGTTTAACAGGATGGTAGTTTGTTCGCTCATCGATGGCTCGGCTTGTGTGACGCAATCCGGCGCGGCCTGGCATGCCAGGCCGTCCAGCTCGGTCAAAATGGTCTGAACCATCGATTGTACGTTAGGTCGGCCCGTATCGATCACCATGTGCGCCACTTCCTGGTACAGCGGATCGCGCAAGGCCATCAATTCTTCCAGCTTCTTGCGCGGATCGGCCGTTTGCAGCAGGGGCCGGTTCTTGTCGTGGGCGGTGCGCGCCAGGATGCTGTTGACGCTGGCGCGCAGGTAGATCACGGTGCCGCGCGCCTTGAGGAACGCGCGGCTGTCGGGGTTGAGGATCGCGCCGCCGCCGGTGGCCAGCACGATGCCCTGCTGGGCCGTGAGCTCACGGATCACGTCCGCCTCGCGGCGGCGGAAACTCTGCTCGCCTTCGATCTCGAAGATCCAGGGGATGGAGGCGCCTGTGCGTGCTTCGATCTCGTGGTCGGAATCGATGAACTTCAAGCCCAGCTTGCGGGCGAGGATGCGGCCTATCGTCGTCTTGCCCGCACCCATCAGCCCCACTAAGAACACATTTTGCATTGACTTCCGAACTTAATTATTGATCGTACAGCCATTGGCCACGATGACGCCATTATAGGAGTCGCCGGTGCGCACGGTGCCGTACGGGCTGAAGCGGCCCGGTGGCGAAGCCGTCACGGAAGCGTAGTCCGCCGCCAGGCCCGGCAGGCGGGTGTAGCCGACATAACGGGCCTCGGTGCCCGACACCTGGCCGCGGATGGTCAGGTCCACGTCCAGCCAGTTGGCGCGGTCGCGCGGGTAGATCAGCGAGACGATGGCCTGGCCGTTGGCGTCCGTGGTGCCGCTGGAGGTCACGGTGATCGGGATGCCGGGGTCGAGGCGGCCGTTGCCGTTGATGTCTTCACCCGTTTCCAGGATGCCGTTGCTGTTGGTGTCCTCGTTCAGGCAGGCGGTCGGGATCTTGTCGGCGTCGGTGCTGATGCCCCATGGACCCTGGATGCCCAGGAAGTACAGCTGGCCCTTGTAGTAGTAGCGCGGACGCACGGAGCCGGTGATGTTCACGCCCGGCACGGCGTTGCCGGCGGCGTCGGTGACGAACACGGCGTAGTCGAGCTGGTAGGTGGCCGAATTCGGCGTGCCGACCGTGGCGCCGGTGCCGGCGCTGATGAACAGCGATTTCTTGGCCACCGTCAGCGTGACCAGGGCGCTGGCCGTGGAGGCGCCTTGCAGCTGGGCCTTGACGGTCACGCCGTCGAGCTTGGTGTCGGCCGTGCCGGCGATATAGCTGACGGAGGCGGAACCATCGCTGGCCGTGGTGACCACAGCCGGCTGGGTCAGGCTACCGCCGCTGGGGTCGGTCACGATGGAGAACGCCACCTGGGCGTTCTTGACCAGGTTGTTCTCGGCGGTGCCGTCGCGCACGATGGCGCGCAGCGTGGTCTGCTGCACGGTGCTGCCCGGCAGGTTGGCGCCCACCACGGCAGGATCAGCCTGCACGCTGATGGTGGCGCTCGGCGTCAGCGGCGCCAGGAATTCCAGCGTGCCCTGCACCGTCACGCCGCTGGAGGTGGCCGTCAGCGTGGCCACGCCGGGGCTCAGCGCCGACACATAACCGGTGGCGTTGCCGTTGACCAGGGTCAGCGGCACGTTCAGCGCGCTGGTGCAGCCGCTGTCGCTGTAGACGGTGCCGCGCGAGGCGCTCAGGGCCACCGAGCCGGCCTGCGGCACGCCGGCCACGTCGTAGTGGATGGCCACGGGCTGGCAGGTGTTGATATTGGCGCTGGTGACCACGTTGCCCGAGCCGTCCACGGCCGCCACGTTGAAGTTGGACGAACTGATGTTGATGCTGGAGGTGGCCGTCTCGCCCATGGCCTTGACGACGATGGTGTCGGCGCCAGGGGTCATGGCCGAATAGCTCAGCACCAGCTGGCCGGCCGTGTTGGTGACGGCGGCCCCGCCGCCCTTGACGGTCAGCGCGTTGGCGCCCGAGGTGAAGGTGACGGCGCGGCCGACCAGCGCGTTGCCGGCCGAATCGACCAGCTTGACGGTGACGTCGGTGCTGGCGCCCACTCTCACGGTACTGCTGTTGTTGATGACCAGCTTGTTGCCGACCACGCTGACCACGGCCGTGACATCCTTCGCGCCCGGCGTGCGGGCCGTGACGGTGATGGTGCGCGAGGTCGGGTCGCCGCCCGTGCTCAGTTTTTCCGACACCTTGCCGCTGGCGTCCGTGATGCGGTTGGTCAGCGTCAGGCTGCCCGAGTCGGCCGACAGGTCGACCTTGACGCCGGCCATGACGGAATTGTTGGCATCCTTGACCAGGGCCGTCAGGTTCACTTCGTTACCGGAAGCGCCCGCCGATTGCAGCACGCCCGAATCGGCCGTCAGCACCAGGGTCGGGGTGGCGGCCACCACCGTGACCTTGACGGGGGCGGAGGTGGCGTTGCCGGCGCTGGCCGTGATGGTGATCACGCGCGGCGTGGGGTTGCCCTTGGTATTGAGCTTCTCCACCACGGCGCCGCTGGAATTGGTCTGGCGCACGGTGTTGGTGATGTTGCCGGAATCGGCAGTGAAATTGACCGTCTCGCCGGGCAGCACATTGCTGTTGGCATCCTTGACGATGGCCGTCAGCGTCACTTCCGTGCCGTCGATGCCGGACGAGTCGATGGTACTGGCGCTGGCGATCAGCAGCACGCTGGCGGCCTTGGACGGCGCCACGCCGTTGCTGTTGGTGCCAGGCGAACCGCCGCCGCCGCCGCAAGCGGCCAGCAGCGTAGAGCAGGCGAGCAGCGCCAGCCATCCGGTGAATTTTTTCATGACGCTCTTTTCCGTAGTGATCATCGTATTACCCTT
This sequence comes from Rugamonas brunnea, assembly GCF_014042345.1. Taxonomy (GTDB): domain Bacteria; phylum Pseudomonadota; class Gammaproteobacteria; order Burkholderiales; family Burkholderiaceae_D; genus Rugamonas; species Rugamonas brunnea. The sequence continues at coordinate 190,596 of NZ_JACEZT010000005.1, read as the reverse complement.
GTTTACCGCACAATGTTGCCATTATCGCGTCGAGAGGCGCTCGGCGACAATCTTCGGCGTAATAAATACCAACAATTCTGTTTTGTCATTGGTCCGACCCGTGGTGCGGAACAGGTAGCCCAGCACCGGGACGTCGCCCAGCAACGGCACCTTGCTCACTTCCTTGCGCTCCACTTGCTGGTAAATACCGCCCAGCACCACCGTGCCGCCGTTCTCGACCATGACCTGGGTCTTGACGTGCTTGGTGTCGATGGCGAAGCCGGCCCGGGTTTCCTGGCCCACGCTGTCCTTGTTGACGTCCACGTCCACCACCACGTTGCCGTCGGGCGTGATCTGCGGCGTCACTTCCAGCCGCAGGTTAGCCTTGCGGAACACGATGGAGGTGGCGCCGCTGCTGGTGGCCACCTGGTACGGCAGCTCGATACCCTGCTCGATCAGGGCCACCGCCTTGTCGGCCGTGATCACGCGCGGGCTGGAAATGATCTTGCCGGTGCCGTCCGCTTCCAGCGCCGACAGTTCCAGGTTCAGGAAGCGGTTGGCGGCCGACGAGAACAGGCTGACCGCCAGGTTGCCGGCCGACACGCCGTTGATGTTGGCGGCCGGCAGGTTGATCATCTGGCTGTTGGTGTAGCCGTCGCCCTTGTCCGGGGTCTGGCCCGTCACCTGGCCCACGCCCGTCATGTTGCCGCCGATGGCGACGCGGGTGTTGCTGCTGCCGATCTGGTAGCCCGAGTCGCCGCCGCGCAGCGTGCGCAGGTCGGCGAAACCGAGCTTGGCGCCCAGGTTGCGGGTGAAGGTGTCGCTGGCCTCGACGATGCGGGCCTCGATCAGCACCTGCTTGGTGGCGATGTCGGTCTTGGCGATCAGCTTGCGGATGTCGTCGAGCTTGGACGCGATGTCGGTCACGAACAACTGGTTGGTGCGCGGCTCGATGATGGCGCTGCCGCGCTTGGACAGCATACGGTTCTTGTCGCTGCCGCCGCCGCCGTCCAGGCCGAACACGGTCTTGAAGGCCTCGGCCTTCTGGTAGTTGAGCTGGAAGATCTCGGACTTGAGCGGCTCCAGGTCGGCGATCTGGGCCTTCTGTTCCAGTTCCAGCTTTTCCTTGGTCAGCAATTCATCCTTGGGCGCGATCCACAGCACGCTGCCGTTCTTGCGCATGTCCAGGCCCTTGGCCTGCAGCACCACGTCGAGCGCCTGGTCCCACGGCACTTCCTTCAGGCGCAGGGTCAGGTTGCCCGTCACGCTGTCGCTGGTGATGATGTTCAGGCCCGAGATGTCGGCGATGGCTTGCAGCGCGGCCCGCACTTCCACGTTCTGGAAGTTGAACGACAGCTTCTCGCCGCGGTAGCCCTGGGTGCCCTGGGTCAGCTTGTTGGGGTCTTCCTTGATCGGCTTGACGTCGATCACCAGCTGGGTCTCGCTCTGGTACACGGTCTGTTCCCACAGACCGCGCGCCTCGATCGTCATGCGCGTATTCTCGCCCTGGGGCACGGTGGTGATCAAGTGCACCGGGGTGCCGTAGTCGCCCACGTCCAGCCGGCGGCGCAAGGTCTCGGGCAGGCCCGTCTTGAGGAAGTCGACCACCACCCCGGTCGCCACCTGGCGCACGTCGACGGCTACCTGGCTGTTGGGCAGGTCGACCACCACCCGGCCTTCGCCGTTGGCGCCGCGGCGGAAGTCGAGGTCGCGCAACATCTGGCGGCCGGTCGGTGCCGGCACCTTGGGCGCCACCGGCAAACCGGTCGCGTCGACCGCCGTGGCCACGCCGCCGGAACCGTCGATGGTGAGGATGATGGCGTTGCCGTCGATGGCGGTGGCGTAGTTCAGGCTGCGCTTGAGGTTGAACACCAGGCGCGAGCGCTCGCCGGCCTGCACCACGTTCACGCTGTGCAAATCACCGAGGTTCAGTTCCTGGGTGGTCTTGCCGGTGGCGTTGACGGTGGCGCCGAAGTCGAGCGCGATGCGGGGCGGATTGGTGATGGCGAAGCCGATCGGCAGCTTGTCGGGCGCGTTGCGCAGCGCGATCTTGACGATGATGTTGGCGCCCTGCTGATTGGCGGTGACCGACTCGATGGCGTTGGCGGCGGCGGCCGTGGCCGCGGCCGTGGCCACCGGCTGGGCCAGCGCGACGCCGGGCCAGACGGCGCAGCAGGCCAGCGCCAGCGCCAACATCGGGCCGGCACGGCACGCGCGGGCGGCCAGGGTGGGGAGGAATGGGCTCATTTGGTGGTCTCCTTGCTTTCCTGCAGCTCCAACTTCGACATGCGTTCGACCCAGTCGCCGGTCGCATCCTGGACGATTTCCTTGATATTGACGGCGCCTTCCGTCACGCTGGTGATCAGGCCGTAGTTCTGGCCCACGTGCTGGCCCGGCCTGACCTGGTACACCGAGCGGTCGATCTGCAGCAACGCATAGATCACCCCGCCCTTTTGCAGCGTGCCCACCATTTTCACGGTGTCGAGCGGGAAGCTTTCAAGCAACTCCTTGCGGCGCTCCATGTCGGGCCGCACGCCGCCGCCTCGGTTGGCGGCCTTGGCCAGCTCCACCAGCAGCTTGTTGGGATTGAACGGGTCGACCGCGTCATTGGAGGCGTAGACGAACGGGATGAAGGTCTTGGGCGGCGCCAGCGGCGGCACCACCACGCGCGACTGCGCGTCGACTTCTTTCATCCATTGCCGCACTTCCTGCTCGTCGCTGTTGCCGCAGCCGGCCAGCGCCAGCGTGGCGCCCAGCGCCGCCAGCATGGCCAGCTTGTGGGGGAGCTCAGTCATCATTTCTTCGCCGCCTTTTTCTTGTCGGCCATGGCCTTGCGCTGGGCCGCCACTTCTTCCGGATCGAGGTAGCGGAAGGTCTTGGCCACGGCGTCCAGCGTCAGGCCGCCATCCTTGCCGGCCGTGATGGCCATGTTGTTGAGCGTGACGATACGCGGCAGGTTGGCCATGTCACCCGTGAACGCGCCGATGTCGTGGTAGCTGCCCGTGACCTTGATGTCGATCGGCAGCTCGGCATAGTAATCCTTGACCACCACCTGGCCCGGCTTGAACAGCTCGAACTGCAGGCCGCGCCCGAGGCCGGCCTGGTTGATGTCCGACAGCAGGGCCGCCATTTCCGCCTTGCTCGGCAACTGCTTCTGCAGCCGCTCCACGTACTGGTCGACCTGCACCTTCTGGGCGCGCAGGGCGTCCAGGTTGACGGCCTGCCCGGCCTTGAAGCGGTATTCGTCGCGCAGCTTCAGTTCCGCCTGGGCGCCCGCGTCCTGCTCCTCGAACTGGCTGTCCCAGTAGGCGAAATACCCGAGGCCCACCACGCCGGCCAGCACGCCCAGCGCGCACAGCAGGCGCGGCGCCAGCGGCCACTGGCCCGGATGCCGGTCGTTCAGGCCGCGAAACTGCGCCGCCAGCGACTCTCCCATTAATTTCAAATCGGCCATGTCGGTTCCTGTGTTCTCAAGGCTTGGCCGGCGGCAGGCCGGTCGCCGGTACGCTGGCCACAGCGGCCGGTTTGAGGCCAGGCTTGGCGCCCGGCTTGGCACCCTCAGGCTGGTCCTTGTCGCGCGGACGTTTGATGTTGACGGTGAGATTGAATTCGACCACCTTCTTGGCCGTCTTGCCCTGGCCCAGGCCGGTCGAACGCACTTCGATCAGGTCGGGCCGCTCCAGCCACGGCGAGGCGCCGGCCAGGTTGCGCAGCAGTTCGGACACCCGCTCCTGCGACTGGGCGTAGCCGTTGACGGACACTTTCTGGCCCTCCTGCTTGAACGCCTTCAGGTAGACCCCGGCCGGGGTCTGCTTGACCAGTTCGTCCATCAGGTAGACCGGTTGGTTGCGGTCGCCCTGCAAGTCCTCCACCGCCTGCTGGCGGGCCTTGAGCGCCTCGATTTCCTGCTTGAGGGTGGCGATCTCCGCGATCTTCTTGTCGAGCGCGACGATGGCGGTCTTGATCACCTGGTTGCGTTCGTTCTGGATCGAGATGCGGCGCGCGTTGTAGGCGCCCACCAGCAGCACGATGGCGGCGCCGGCGATGGCGCCCAGGCCCAGCAGGGCGAAGAAGGCGGTCTTCTTCTGTTTGCGCTTTTCCTCGCGGTGAGGCAGCAGGTTAATCCGGATCATCAGCCAAACCTCCGCAAGGCCAGGCCGCAGGCGACCAGATAGGCAGGCGCGTCGGCGCGCAACTGCGATTCACGCACGGTCGGCGCCAGCGTCATGCCCTTGAACGGCGACACCACGGCGCTGGAAATCTTGGTGCGGCTGGCCACCAGGTCCAGCAGGCCGGGGATCAGGGCGCAGCCGCCGGCCAGGTACAGCTGGTCGACCTTGGTGTAGGGCGTGGACGTGAAGAAGAACTGGATCGCGCGCGTCACTTCCAGCGCGGCGCTTTCCAGGAACGGGGTCAGCAGCTCATCGTGGTAGTTGTCGGGCAGGTCGCCCGTCTTCTTGCGGGCCTCGGCCTCGTCCCACGCCATGCCGTAGGCGCGCACGATGTCCTGGGTCAGCGTGTTGCCGCCGAAGGCTTGCTCGCGCTCGTAGATGGTGGCGCCGTCGAGCAGCACGGAAATGTGGGTGGCCTGGGCGCCGATCTGGAACAGCGCCACCACCTGGCCGGCGCCGGCGTCGGGCTGCAGGGCCATCACGCGGTCCAGCGCGGCGCGCGCCGCATACGATTCGATGTCCATCACCAGCGCCTTCAGGCCGGAGGCCTCGGCGATGGCGACGCGGTCTTCCACTTTTTCGCGGCGCGAGGCGGCCAGCATGACTTCGATGTCGTCGGGCGAGCCGGCGGCCGGGCCGATCACGTCGAAGTCCAGGCTGACCTCGTCCAGCGCGAACGGGATGTACTGGCTGGCTTCCGATTCCACCTGCACTTCCAGCTGGTCTTCCGACAGGCCGGCAGGCAGGATGATTTTCTTGGTGATCACGGATGCGGGCGGCATGCCCAGCGCCACATGCTTGGCGCGCGAGCCGCTCTTTTTCCAGACGCGGCGCACGGCGTCCACCACCTGGTCCATGTTCTCGATGTTGCCGTCCACCACGGCGCCGCGCGGCAGCGGTTCGGCCGCGTAGCGCTCCAGCCGGATGCCATCCTTGCCGGCCGGCGCCAGTTCCACCAGTCGCACGCCGGAGGTGCTGATATCGATGCCGACCAGCGGCGGATTGCCCTGGCCCAGCAGGTTTTGCAGATCGATCATCGCCGCCCCCCGCGGTCATGGATGGCAGCACGGCCGACGCCGCGGCTGTGCTGCCTGACGTGCACTGGAACTGTTTGCATAGGGAACTCGTTGTAAAACCAGCGTTTAGACTGCGAACATAAGTTGGTACATTAAATGCTGGCAATATAAGTGTAAAGGTATTTCTATTGTGCACAATTACCCGTGTGTGCCCCTTGCGCCACACTCGCGCGGCACTCTGTGGCACCCTGAATAACTAAGTTGTTTTGTTGTTCACATGGAAATTTCCTGTGCCGTGCCAGCATCGCGCCGCGCCCCCTGCCGCTCGCTTATAATGGCCCGCACCTGATACCGAAAGCGATCGCACGCATGACTTCCACCCCGACCACGCCCCCCACCGCCACCCCGCCCGCCGGCAAAGGCGGCCAACCCCGACGTTTCTTCATGATGGCCGCCATCACCATGGTGGGCCTGGGCGTGGGCGCCGTGCTGCTGGTCGTGCTGGGCCTGGCGCTGGCCTACCCCAACCTGCCGGAACTGGACACGCTGACCGACTACCGGCCGAAGATGCCGCTGCGCATCTTCTCGGCCGACAATGTGCTGATCGGCGAATTCGGCGAGGAGCGCCGCAACCTGGTGCGCTTCAAGGACATCCCGGACGTGATGAAGAAGGCCGTGCTGGCCATCGAGGACGACCGCTTCTATGAGCACGGCGGCATCGACTACATGGGCATCGTGCGCGCGGCCGTGCACAACCTGACGGGCGGCGCGCGCCAGGGCGCCTCCACCATCACCCAGCAGGTGGCGCGCAACTTCTTCCTGTCGAGCGAGCAGACACTCAAGCGCAAGGCCTACGAGGCGCTGCTGGCATGGAAGATCGAACAGAACCTCAGCAAGGACCAGATCCTCGAGGTCTATATGAACCAGATCTACCTGGGCCAGCGCGCCTACGGCTTCTCGTCGGCGGCCCAGATCTATTTCGGCAAGAACCTGAAGGACATCAGCGTGGCCGAGGCGGCCATGCTGGCCGGCCTGCCCAAGGCGCCATCGGCCTACAACCCCGTCGTCAACCCGAAACGGGCGCGCGCGCGCCAGCAGTACATCCTGCAGCGCATGCACGAGCTGGGCTACATCACGGACAAGCAGTTCGAGCAAGCCAAGGCCGAGCAGCTCAAGGTCAAGACCGACAGCAGCGAGTTCGGCGTGCACGCCGAGTACGTGGCCGAGATGGCGCGCCAGCTGGTCTATGAACAGTTCAAGGAAGACACCTACACGCGCGGCCTGAACGTGTTCACCACCATCACCAAGGCCGACCAGGACGCAGCCTACCTGGCCCTGCGCCGCGGCGTGATGGATTACGAGAAGCGCCACGCCTACCGTGGCCCGGAAGCCTATATCGACATCCCCGGCAACAAGGAGGAGGCCGACGACGCCATCGAGACCGAGCTGGCCGACCACCCCGACAGCGACGACATCGTGGCCGCCATGGTGCTGCAGGCCTCGCCGCAGAAGATCACGGCCGTCACCGCCTCGGGCGAGGAAATCACGATCACGGGCGCGGGCCTGGAGATGGGCCGCTCGTGGCTGTCGGACAAGGCCGCGCCCAACAAGCGCATCCGCCGTGGCGCCGTGATCCGCGTGATGCAGGAAGGCAAGGACTGGCAAGTGACGCAGATGCCGGAAATCGAATCGGCCTTCATTTCGGCCAGCACCCAGGATGGCGCCATCAAGTCCATGGTGGGCGGCTTCGATTACAACCGCAACAAGTTCAACCACGTGACCCAGGCCTGGCGCCAGCCCGGCTCCTCGTTCAAGCCCTTCATCTACTCGGCCTCGCTGGAGCGCGGCCTGTCGCCGGCCACCATCATCAACGATGCGCCGATCTCGTTCGACGCCGGCCAGACGGGCGGCCAGGCGTGGGAACCCAAGAACTACGACAACAAGTATGAAGGGCCGATGACCATGCGCAAGGGCTTGACCAAGTCCAAGAACATGATCTCGATCCGCATCCTGCACAAGATCGGCGCCAAGTACGGCCAGGAGTACAGCACCCGCTTTGGCTTCGACGCCGACAAGAACCCGCCCTACCTGACCCTGGCGCTGGGCGCCGGCAACGTGACGCCGCTGCAGATGGCGGGCGCCTACGCCGTGTTCGCCAACGGCGGCTACAAGGTCAGCCCCTACCTGATCGCCAAGGTGACGGACGCGGACGGCAAGGTGCTGTCGCAGGCCTCGCCCGACCTGGCCGGCGACGAGAAGAACCGCGTGATCGACGAGCGCAACGCCTTCCTGATGGATTCCATGCTCAAGGACGTGGTGCGCTACGGCACGGCCACCAAGGCGCTGGTGCTCAAGCGCCCCGACATCGCGGGCAAGACGGGCACCACCAACGATTCGATCGACGCCTGGTTCGCCGGCTACCAGCCCAAGCTGGTGGGCATCGCGTGGATCGGTTACGACCAGCCCAAGAACCTGGGCAACAAGGAGACCGGCGGCGGCCTGGCGCTGCCGATCTGGATAGGCTACATGCAGAAGGCCTTGAAGAGCATCCCGATCGAGGAACGGGCCGTGCCCGAGGGCATGATGCTAGTGGGCGACGAATACTATTACGCGGAAAATCCGCCCGGCACCGGCGTGCACAACCTGGACGGTCCGGGCCACGGCACGCCGGCCGAGGAAAAGGCCAGGGACACCGTCAAGAACGAGCTGTTCTGACGGGCGCCCCGGCGCGGGGCGGTCCGCTCGATTCCGTTCAGTCCGCGTCCGGCGAGATGACGACCGGGGAGCCGGACTGGGCGGTCACCAGCTCCGACAGCGACGCGTACAGTTCCGAGTCGTCGCGCGTGTTGCGCCACTGGCCGTCGCGCTGGCGGTAGTGGAAACCGCCGGCGCGGGCAGCCACCCACAGTTCCTGCATGGCGGCCTGGCTGTTGACGATGATCTTGGAACCGTTGTTGATGAACTCGATTTCAAGCACGTTGCCGCTGCGGCTGCACTCGACGTCGAGCATGTCCTCGTCGTTCAAGCGGTCCAGCGCCGCCTCGATCGCGCTCAATGCGCTTTCCGCCTGCGCCAGGAATTCCGATTCGCCCATGCTACACTCCCATATTCTCTAGTCAAACCATGATTTTAATCGTGAAGTCCTCCGTCGCGCGCATTCCCCGTGTTTTCGGCACCATCCTGTGCCTGTCCGTCTTGCTGAGCGCCTGCGGCCAACCCGGCCCGCTGTACCTGCCCAAGGCCCCCGCCAAGCCCGCCACCAGCAACGGCCAGGCACCCGCCGCACCGGCCCCCACCACCCCTGCTATCGACCACTAATCCATGTCGCAATTTGCTTACCATAACGGCGTGCTGCACGCCGAAGGCGTCTCGCTGAGCGCCGTCGCCGAACAGTTCGGCACCCCGACCTACGTCTATTCCAAGGCCGCCCTGCTGGCCAACTTCGCCGCCTACGCCGACGCCTGCCGCGGCCGCGATGCGCTGGTGTGCTACGCCATGAAGGCCAATTCCAACCTGGCCATCCTGGACCTGCTGGCGCGCCAGGGCGCCGGTTTCGACATCGTGTCGGGCGGCGAACTGCTGCGCGTGGTCGCCGCCGGCGGCGACCCGCGCAAGGTGATCTTCTCGGGCGTGGGCAAGACCGTGGACGAAATGCGGCTGGCGCTCGACCATGACATCCTGTGCTTCAACGTGGAATCGATCCCCGAGCTGCACCGCCTGAACGAGGTGGCCGGCAGCATGGGCAAGCGCGCCCGCATCTCGCTGCGCGTGAACCCCAACGTCGACCCCAAGACCCACCCCTACATCGCCACCGGCCTGAAAGCCAACAAGTTCGGCGTGGCCTTCGACGACGCGCTGGCCACCTACCGCACGGCGGCCCAGCTTCCGCACCTGGAAGTGACGGGCATCGACTGCCACATCGGCTCGCAATTGCTGGACGACGCGCCGCTGCTGGAAGCGCTGGACCGCCTGATCGAACTGATCGACACGCTGGGCGCGGAAGGCATCGTGCTGCACCACCTCGACATCGGCGGCGGCATCGGCATCAATTACGGCGAGGCGGGCGAAGCGCCGCCGGTGGCCGTGGCCGACTACCTGGGCCGCTTGTTCGCGAAAGTGGATGCCTGGCGCGCTGCGCGCCACAACGGTGCACCGATCAAGGTGATCTTCGAGCCGGGCCGCTCCATCGTGGGCAACACGGGCGTGCTGCTGACCAAGGTGGAATTCCTCAAGCACGGCGAGGAAAAGAACTTCTGCGTGGTCGACGCGGCCATGAACGACATGATGCGCCCGGCCCTGTACCAGGCGTGGATGGACATGCAGGCCGTGGCGCCCGGCAGCAAGCCGGCCCAGACCTATGACGTGGTGGGCCCGATCTGCGAATCGGGCGACTGGCTGGCGCGCGACCGCGCGCTGGCGGTGGAACAGGGCGACCTGCTGGCCATGATGCAGGCCGGCGCCTACGGCCTGACGATGGCGTCCAACTACAACACCCGTGGCCGCGCGGCCGAAGTGATCGTCGATGGCGACGTGTGCCACCTGGTGCGCCGCCGCGAGACGCCAGCCGAGCTGTACGCGCTGGAATCGGTCATCAAGTAAGCTGCCGCTGCACTGCGGGCCGTCGCACAGGCGGCGGCCCGCCCCTCCCTATCCCCGCGCTGAGCCGGTCCGTTGGGCTGCCGGCATGCTGCACGAACAGGCCTGCTGCGCACGCGCCTGCCGTTGGCGCCACAGCAACCGCACCCCGAGCAACACCGCCACGATCACGCCGAAGATGATGGGCTGCGTGAAGTTGTGCTTGCCCGCCTTCATCCACCAGAAGTGCAAGATGCCCAGCGGCGCCACGATGTACACGAGCCGGTGCAGCCACTGCCAGCGCTTGCCGCCCAGGCGGCGCACCATGGCGTTGGTGCTGGTCACGGCCAGCGGCACCAGCAGCACGAAGGCCGCGAAGCCGACCGTGATGAAGGGCCGCTTGAGCACGTCCTTCCACATTTCCTGCACGTCGAAGAAATGGTCGAACCACAGGAAGGTGGTGAAGTGCAGCGCCGCGTAGAAGAACACATACAGCCCCAGCATGCGGCGCAGCTTGATCAGCCAGTTCCACTTGCTCAGCTTGCGCAGCGGCGTGACGGCCAGCGTGATGCACAGGAAGTACAGCGTCCAGTCGCCGGTGCCGCGCGTGATGAATTCCAGCGGTTCAACCAGTTGCCCGGTCACCGTCAGGACCACCATGCGCACGAAGGGCAGCAGCGCCAGCGCGAAGATGGCGCCCTTGATCCAGCCGAGCTGGCGGGGGTTGGGGTGGAAGTCCATGTCAGAAGTACTTTCTCAGGTCCATGCCCGTGTACAGCGAGGCCACGTCGTTATAGCCGTTGAACATCAGGGTCTTGCGTTTGCGCGTGAAGAAGCTGTCCTCGCCGATGCGGCGCTCGCTGGCCTGCGACCAGCGCGGGTGGTCCACTTCCGGGTTCACGTTGGAGTAGAAGCCGTATTCCTGCGGCGCGGCCACGTTCCACGCCGTGCGCGGCTGGTCCTTGACGAAGCGGATGCGCACGATGGACTTGGCCGACTTGAAGCCATATTTCCACGGCACCACGATGCGCACGGGCGCACCGTTCTGGTTGGGCAAGGTTTCGCCATACATGCCCAGCGTCAGCAGCGCCAGCGGGTGGCGCGCCTCGTCCAGCCGCAAGCCTTCCACGTATGGCCACTCGAGCACACGGCTGCCCACGCCCGGCATCTGCTTCTTGTCGGCCAGCGAGGTGAATTCCACGTATTTGGCGTTGCCGGTCGGCTCGACCTTCTTGATGATCTCGGAGAACGAGTAGCCCATCCATGGGATCACCATCGACCACCCTTCCACGCAGCGCAGCCGGTACACGCGCTCCTCGATGGGCGCCAGCTTGAGCAGCGCATCCAGGTCCAGCGTGAGCGGTTTCTTCACTTCGCCGTCGATGGTGACGGTCCAGGGCCGGGGCTTGAGCGTGTGGGCGTACTGGGCCGGGTCCGACTTGTCGGTGCCGAATTCGTAGAAATTGTTGTAACTGGTGGCGTCCTTGTAGGCCGTGGGCTTGTCCATGGCCGAATACGCGGGATTGCGGGCGCCGGCCAGCTTGGGGTTGACGCCCTGGGCGAACGCTTCACGGCTGGCCAGTTCCAGCAAGGCGGCGCTGCCGAGGGTGCCGGCCGCCAGCTGTTTCATGAAATGACGGCGCGACTCGAACACGGCGCGCGGCGTGATTTCGGAGGAGAACGGCACATCGAGGCCGTTGGGGGAACGTTTGATCAGCATGGCAACTCCAGAAAGGTGCGGGGGTGAGGCTTGGTCTGTCCACCAAGCGCAAACCTTACACCATTCCGTCGTTGCCCGTGCTTAGGCCTGGCTTAGAGCTTGCCGTAGGAGTGCAGACCGGACAGGAACATATTCACCCCCAGGAAGGCGAAAGTGGTGACGATCAGGCCCGTCAGCGCCCACCAGGCGGCGGCGCGGCCGCGCAAGCCCGTCATCAAGCGCATGTGCAGCCAGGCCGCGTAGTTGAGCCAGACGATCAGGGCCCAGGTTTCCTTCGGGTCCCACGACCAGTAGCCGCCCCAGGCCTCGGCCGCCCACAGCGCGCCCAGGATGGTGGCGATGGTGAAGAAGGCAAAACCGGCCGAGATGGCCTTGTACATCACATCGTCCAGCACTTCCAGCGACGGCAGGCGGTCCACCAGCTTGCCCGAGCTCTTGAGCAGGTAGGCGGCCGCCACCATGGCCGCCAGCGCGAAGTTGCCGTAGCCAATGAAGTTGGCCGGCACGTGGATCTTCATCCACCAGCTTTGCAGGGCCGGCACCAGCGGCTGGATGTCGGAGGCGTCGCGGCTGACCGTGTACCACAGCAGGAAACCGATGGCGGCCGAGATCACCAGCAGCACGAAGGCGCCCATCTGGCGCGTCGCGTAACGCTGCTCGAAGTACAGGTAGAACATGGCCGTGATCAGCGAGAACAGGATGAACACTTCGTACAGGTTGGACACGGGGATGTGGCCGACGTCGGTGCCGATCAGGTAGGACTCGTACCAGCGCACCATCAGGCCGGTCAGGCCCAGCACGACGGCCGTCCAGCACAGCTTGGAGCCGATGGTGGCGCCGGTGGCCGAGCGCGTGGCCAGGCCTATGCCGTAGAACAAGGTGGACAGGAAGAACATCACGCTCATCCACAGGATGGCGGACTGGCTCGACAGCATGTTGCGCAGCAGGAACTTCTTGGTGCCCATGTCCAGTTCGCCGCCGTAGAGCGAAATGGCCCACAGCGCCAGCAAGGCCACCAGCGGCATCAGCCAGCGCACCGGCTTCCAGTGCCAGCCCAGCGCCGCGAACGTTGGCACGGCCCCCAGCAGGATGCCTTTTTCATAAACATCCATGTAGTTGCCGAAGCGGTTCAGCGCGTACAGGGCGGCGGCCAGCAGGCCGGCCGCGAACAGCCAGTCGAGCAGGCCGAGGCGCTTGAAGTAGCCAGGCGCCTGGGTGTAGGTGGGGGTGGTGCTTTGCGACAATTCCATTTCTATCTCCAGCTTTTTTGACAGCTTACGCCGATTGCGGCAGTTTTTCTTTCAGGCTCGTGAATTCGTGTTCGAAGTCGAGTGTCTTGCGTTGGGTGCTCATGGCCATCACGGCATCCGTGCCACCGCCCGCCTCCTTGATCCAGACCCAGACCCGGCGCTCGCGGATGTAGAACATGGCGAACACGCCCAGCACCAGCAGCAGGCAGCCGAAGTAGACGACGGCCTTGCCCGGCGAGCGCGTGACCTGGAACACGGAGGCTTTCACTTCCGTGAAGTCATCGAGCTGCAGGTAGACGGGCGCGCCGTAGAAGAAGCTGTCGGACAGCGCGTTGGTGGCCAGTTGCAGGAAGCGGCCATGGGCTTCGTCGGCCGGGGCCGGCGCCACACCATCCTGGGCGCGCGCCACCTGCCACAAGTCCCACAGGGCGCCGTTAAGGATCTTCATGAAGATGTCGGCAGCCTTTTCCTGCTCGGCCTGGGGCACTTTCTCCAGGAAACGGGAAATGGCGACGAAACCGGCTTGCTTGTCATCGCCGGCGAAGATGGCCATGCTGCGCTCGGCCGACTGCTGCAACTGGGCGCGCAGCGCGTCGGTGCCGGTCGGCATGGCGTGCTGGGCGTAACGCTGGGCCGCCGCCGTGCGCAGGGCCGGATTGTGGATGGCGGCCCGCAGCCGCATCCATTCCGTCACGCTGTGGGCGTCGTCGGCCGGAATGCGCAGGTAGCTGAACGGGTCGCCCGGGTTCACGCGCATGCCGGCCAGGAACACGGTGGCGCCGTCGACCGTCACCGGCTGCATGTAGTTCTGGTATTCACGCGCCTGGCCGGTCTTGTCGCGCAGCTTGTACTGCACACTCGGGCCCACGTTCTTCAAGTCCTTGTTGTTGGCGTTCTTGGCGGCCGAACCGAGGTGCTTGTCCAGGTCCTTGGCGAACTGCTCGTTGAAGCTCTGGCCCTTGGTGACGGCGCGCGTGTCGTTGCTGGCCAGGTTTTCCACGTTGAATGGACGGAAACCCGACCATTCCACCGTGTAGGCGTCGCCCATGGCCGTGCTGGCGCCCACTTCGCCATTGATTTTGAAGGTTTGCTGGCTGCCGCCGGCCATCGGATAGCCCGTCAGTTGCAGCTTGCTGCCGCCATCCTCGAAGCTGGACTGGTACACGGCCAGGCCCTTGTAGATCAGCGGCTTGTTCACTTCGATGGTGGCCGGGAAGGTCTGGCCCGTGTCATGGTCGCGGATCACCACGTCGCTGGCGAACAGCTTGGGCATGCCCGTGGTGTAGAACTCGATGTGGAATTTCTTCAGCTGGATGGTGAACGGCAAGTCCTGGATCAGCACGCCGTCGGCGCGCGGGATGATGGCCGCGTCGCTGGCAGAACCTTCGGGGATCATGGTGTTGCCGCGGAAGGTGGGGTTGCCCAGGCCTAGGCGGTGTTGCTTGGGAATCTCGGCGATCACGCCGTTGCCGGCGAACGGCTTCTTGCCCAGGAACCATTCCTGCAGCCGGATCGGCATGTCCGAGTCGAGCAGGCCGCCGATGCAGATGATGACGATGGCCGAGTGGGCGAAGATGTAGCCGAACTTGTTGGCCGCGCCCTTCTTGGCCGTCACCAGCGTGGCGCCGTCCTTTTCCACGGCCTTGCTGCGGTAGCCGGCGTCGTGCAGGCGGTCCATGGTCTGCTGGGCCAGCGCCTGGCGCGCCAGCGGCGTCTGCCACTGGTGCTTGTGGTGGAAGTTGTGCAGCGATTGCTCGCGCACGTGCTCACGCCAGCTGCGCATGTCGCGCAGCATCTTGGGCGTATTGCGCACGATGCACAGCGAGGTGGACACGACCAGGAAACCCATGATGGTGAGGAACCACCAGGCCGAATAGACGGAGTACAGGCTGAGCTTGTCGAACACGTCGAACCAGAACGGGCCGAACTGGTTCACATAGTTGGGCATAGGTTCGTTCTGCTTCATCACCGTGCCGATCATGGCGGCGATGGCGATCAGGGTCAGCAGCGCGATGGCGAAGCGCATCGACGAGATCAGCTCGACGACTTCGGCCACCACGGGGCGGCGGGTTTTCAGTGTGATACCGGTGGTGCTCGGGCTACTCATGCGCGTCAGTCTAAAAGGGAGGAGCGGGTCGGAAGCAGGCAGCATACCAACAAAAAGGGCAGCCCGCTTTACGCTGCTGCCCTTTTTTCACTTCCGTGTCCGCCGCCGCACCGGATGGCGGTGCAGCTGGGAGGACAACTATCGATTATTTCAAGCCAGCGATGTAATCGGCCACGGCCTTCATTTCATCGGCCGACATGCGCTTGGCGATGGTGCTCATCTGCGGGCTGTTCTTGCGGGCGTCCGTGCGGAACAGGTCCAGCTGGGCCACCGTGTAGTCCTGGTGCTGGCCGCCGATGCGCGGGTATTGCACCGGCACGCCGGCGCCGCCGGCGCCGTGGCAGCTGGCGCAGGCCGGCACGTTCTTCTCGGCGATACCGCCGCGGTAGATCTTCTTGCCCAGGTCCACCGTGTCCTTGTTCTTGGCGGCGCCCGGCTTCTGGGTCTGGGCGGCCAGGTAGGCGGCCACGTTCTTCTTGTCCTCGTCCGTCATGGCCTTGGCGTAGGTCGACATGATGGCCTGCACGCGCGCGGGGCTGGCGAAATCGTTCAGTTGCTTGACGATGTAGCCCTCATGCTGGCCGGCCAGTTTCGGGTTGACGGTGATGGTCGAATTGCCAGCCTCGCCGTGGCAGGACACGCAGGCGGGAATGCTGCGGGTGGCGTCGCCTTCCGTGAACAGCTTGGCGCCTTTGGCGGGATCAGCCTTGACCACGGCGGGTTCGGCGGCGGCCGGCTTTTTCTCTTCGGCAGCCGATGCGGTGGCCGACACAGCCAGCAGAGCGACGATCAAGGATTTTGCAAATGGTGAAAACGCACGATTCATTCAGACACCCTGAGACTAGTCAATAAATTGGTGGTAACCGTTGCCGTCGATATCCTGCCGCACTTCCTCAACCTAGCATGAAATATGCTTGGCAACAATTCGTAACCCCTTATTGTACAATAGCTTTCTCACGCTTTTGCCCCCCTTGTTGCAATTTCTACCTATCCCATGTCAATACTCTGGCAAGCTCGCTTCTTCACGACCGTCAACCAATTGCGCGACCTGCCCCACACCACGGTGCCGGAAATCGCCTTTGCGGGACGCTCCAACGCCGGTAAATCGACCGCCATCAACATCCTGTGCAACCAGAAAGGGCTGGCGTTCGCGTCCAAGACCCCGGGCCGCACCCAGCACATCAATTTCTTCTCGATCGGCGGCGCCCACGTGGCCCAGCACCGGAAAGACCCCACCATCGTCGACGAGATCCGCTGCCTGCTGGTGGACTTGCCCGGCTACGGCTACGCGGAGGTGTCGGGTTCGGCCAAGCTACACTGGCAGCGCCTGCTGGGCGACTACGTGCAACGGCGCGAGCAACTGGCCGGCCTGATCCTGATCATGGATGCGCGCCGCCCGTTCACCGAGCTCGACATCCAGATGCTGGAATGGTTCGCCCCCACGGGCAAGCCCATCCATTGCATCCTGACCAAGGTTGACAAGCTCAACCGCAATGAATCCGTCAACGTGCTGCGCCAGGCCAAGGCCAAGCTCGACAGCTACGTCGACCAGGACGGCGAAGGCTTCCCCTTCACCGTGCAGTTGTTCTCCGCGCTCAAGCGCATCGGCATCGAGGAAGCCAACGACAAGATCATCGAGCTGGCCGGCCTGACGGAAGACGAGGCCGCCGCCCAGACGGCGCTGATCGAAGCGCCCGACGATGACGAGACCGATACCGATGCCGGCAGCGCCCAACCCTAACCTGTAGAAAGTGGATTGCTCACGATGCACACGCCTCACGTTACCGCCCAGTTTCCCGCCATCCGCATGCGCCGCATGCGCCGCGACCCGTTCTCGCGCGCCCTGATGCGCGAGAACACCGTCACCGCCTCCGACCTGATCTACCCCGTGTTCATCCTGGACGGCGTCAACCAGCGCGAGCCGGTGGCGTCCATGCCGGGCGTGGAGCGGGTGTCGGTGGACCTGCTGCTGAAAGTGGCCGAGGAATGCGTGGCGCTGGGCATCCCCGTGCTGGCCCTGTTCCCCGTGATCGACAGCGCCCTGAAAACCCCGGACGGGGTGGAAGCGACCAATCCGGACGGCCTGGTGCCGCGCGCCGTGCGCGCCCTCAAGCAAGCGTTCCCGGAACTGGGCATCCTGACCGACGTGGCGCTCGACCCCTACACCAGCCACGGCCAGGACGGCCTGATCGACGACAACGGCTACGTGATCAACGACGCCACCACCGCCATGCTGGTGCGCCAGGCGCTGGCCCAGGCCGAGGCTGGCGTGGACGTGGTGGCACCGTCGGACATGATGGACGGCCGCATCGGCGCCATCCGCGCCGCGCTGGAGGAGAACGGCTACATCCACACCCGCATCATGGCCTACTCGGCCAAGTACGCCTCGGCCTTCTACGGCCCGTTCCGCGATGCCGTCGGTTCGGCCAAGAACCTGGGCAAGAGCGACAAGAACACCTACCAGATGGACCCGGCCAACAGCGACGAAGCCTTGCGCGAAGTGGGCCTGGACCTGGCCGAAGGGGCCGACATGGTCATGGTCAAACCGGGCATGCCCTACCTGGACGTGGTGCGCCGCGTGAAGGATGAGTTCAAGGTGCCGACCTTCGCCTACCAGGTCAGCGGCGAATACGCGATGCTGAAGGCGGCCGCCCAGAACGGCTGGCTGGACCACGACAAGGTCATGATGGAAGCGATGATGTCGTTCAAGCGCGCCGGCGCCGACGGCGTGCTGACCTACTTCGCGCTGGACGTGGCGCGCCTGCTCAAGGCCCGCGCCTAAGCAACAACCGGGGTCAGGTCATACTTTCGCGCAAGCTTGCATGAGAGTATGACCTGACCCCGGTGTCGTTTACCAGCCGTCTACCGGCCGCGCCGGTATTCGGGGAACATTTCCTTCAACAGGAAGGCCGTCAGTTCCGGCTCATCCTGCTTGCGGGCGCTCATCACGATGACCTTGCCCAAGCGCTGCGATTCCCACGGGAAGTCGCCGGGGTGGTCCTTGCGGATGATTTCGATCATCTTCTTCACGATGGCCGTTTCAAGGTCCGGCCAGTCGCCCACTTCCACATGCACCTGCTGGGTCCAGTTGCGGCGGAAGTTCGTGTTCCAGCCGCGGAACTTGACCTCGGCGCCGTGGTAGGTGCGGTCGGCGATCGAGAACAAGCCACCCGTGTCGTCGCGGTCGCGGCCGCCACCCGAGCGGCCCTGGGCGCCGGCGATGTTGGCCTTGGCGATGCGCATGGCGCGGTCGTTCTCGCTTTCCTGCGCCGGTTCGGCCGGCTGCGGATTCTCAGCCGCGCGCTGGGCGCGGCGCTTGGCGATCATTTCCGACATATCCATCTCAGGCGGCGGCTGCATCGGCGCCACCACGGGCGGCACATAGGTTTCCAGCTTGGGCCGGGCGGCCGGCGGCGTGATCGTCGCCACGGCGCGCTTGGGCTGCGGCTGCGGCCTGGCCTTGGCCAGCTCCGGCTTCTTCTCGGGCTTGTTCGGCTTGTTTGGCAACGGTGCGATATAGACCATTTCCCCGCCCCCGCGCGGCGGCGTGCGGTGGAACGGTTCGCTGGGCTTGAGGAAATAGTAGAGCACGGCCAGCAAGTGCAGGCCGATCGAGATGGCGATGCCGATCCGGTCCGACATGCGCTTGCGCCGGCCGTCGCCATAGCCCTCGCGCGCAGGCAGGCGCTGGCCGCAGCTGTGGCAATACTCGGAATCTGCTGACATCGTGTGCGTATCGTCGTGCAAGAGCAAACCTTCGTGGAGCGTGATCGTCAAAATGCGGTCATAGTGCCAGAGTCCCGCCATTTTTGGAACCGCGCCGCCAGGCCGGCACCGCCGCGCGCAACGCGCAGGGCGGCCAGCCTGAGTTCCGGTAGCTTACCGGAGCTTGGTCTTGATGAATGTTACGGTATGTATCAACACCGCTACATGGTGACGCGCGGCAAAGCCGGCTGGGAGGAAAGCGCGTCGCCGGCCTCGGGGCGGCGCCGCGCCGCGCGCCGTGGCGCGTCCGGGATCTGGGCAAACATGGCGGAAACACAACGGTCGGCATCGAGCACCTGGCGCGAACGCAGCATGGGACGCGGCAGCGCATGGGTGTAGTAGTGCGGCCCCTCGACGGGGAAGCCCAGCGCCCAGATGTTGGCAGCCGGCTGGCCGCTGGCGTTGCGCGGGTGGCTGTCCGGGTCGATGTCGATGCCGCCCGGATGGAACACGCCGTTGTAATACGGCCGCACCATGCCGCGCCGCATCAGGTTCTGGGTGAACGGCGAATCGTCCGTCTCGGGGTAGAACACGTCCAGCCGCGCCACCACCAGCACGTCGAACGGGTGGCGCTCCAGGTGGGCGCCGAAACGGGTCTGCAGCACGAACGTCGATTCGTTCTCGTCGTTGCCGATCACGCCATTGGGGCCGGAGGCGATCTCCACCACGCCCGCATCGAGCAGCGCCAGCAATTCCTCGTTGCGCTGCCGCGGTGGGCCGAAGGCGATGCGGTTGATGATGGGATGGTAGACGTTGAGGAACTTACGGTGCGAGGCCGGCGTGAGGCCGCCGAATTCCAGCGCCGCCTGCAGGCTGGCGCGCACGTCGCGCAGCACGTCGGTGGCCGCCTTGACGGGACTGTCCACGTTGCCTTTGTGGGCTTCAGCCAGGTCGTCCACCAGCCAGCGGCGGAAATAGGCACGGAATGCATCGAGCGAAGCAAACTCGCGTCCGCGCAAGGGGAACAGCAGGCCGTCGATGATGTCCGCCTCGGGCTGGCCCAGCACGTAGCTGGCCGGGTCGGGCGCGTGGCCGTCGGCCGTGGCACGGTAGACGTAGCCCATTTCTCGTTTGAGCAGGGGCAGCAGTTCCGCATCGAAATCGAGCTGGCGGCTGCCGCGCTCGCGCTGGGCCCGGTGGCGCAAGGCTTCGATCGCGTCGGGCGTGAAGAAGTGCGGCTGGTGGCGGCCATCGAGGCCCTTCTGGTTGAGGCCGCGCGCCGCATACGGCAGGCACAGGCGCGAGCACAGCAGCAGTTTCGGCTCCCGTCCCGATTTTTCGTAGTGCATGCCGCGCGCGTCACGCACGTAGGCGCCACCCCGCCCCACCGTCAGTTCCGCGATCACGTCGTGCGCGCTCAGGCCCAGGCCCTGGATGGCCACGCGCGCGTCGGCGCCTATCCTGACCAGTTGTTCCAGCGGGTAGATGTGGCGGTAGTAGCCGAGCCGGCTGTTGTAGCGCGCATGGTCCTGGGCGAACTTGCGGCACCACGCGTCGTGGTCGCTGAGCCCGTTGTTGCCGTGGCCCGTGGCGAGGAACACGAAGTCGCTGAGGATGATGAAGCCGCTTTCGAGCTCGACCACGCAACGCCCGTCCGGTTGCTGCCACAGGTCGTGCGCGCGCAGCCGGTGGTGGGTGAGCGTGACGCCGGCCGGCAGACTGGCCACCAGTTGCTCGTAGGCCCAGGTCAGGTATTCGCCCAGCAGGCGGCGCGGCAGGTAGTCCAGCTCGCTGATCTCGGCCCCGGCCCCGGTCGCGCCGATGCGGTAGTACTGCTCGTCCACGCGCCGGTAGCCGCGCTCGCGCGCCCATTGCGTCAGCGACGGCGCGGCACACACGGGACCGTCCTTCACCACGCCGGGCGCGGGAAACAGCGTGACCTGGCTGGCGATGGTGTTGATCAGCAAGTGCTGGGGCTGGCGCGCCGAATGCACGCCCTGCCCGCATTCGCCCGGTTCGACCAGGACCAGGTCGATCAGCAGGTCGCGGCCGCGGACCATGGCCGCCAGCCGCTCCAGAACGCTGAGCCCGCGCGGCCCCATGCCGATGATGGTGACGGTGTATCGCTTCATCGCCCCTCCTTGCTGCAAGGAAAATTATCCTTGCCTATGATACGAAGGGGCCCAAGGCGGCGGCTTGTGGCCGCTCAATGCTTGACTGTATTGACAGCCTTTAATGCAACAGTGGCAGCAGTGGTGGCTTCATCGGCCTGCACATCACCAGCCAGCACCTCGTCGGCCATCGGCCCGCTGCCGCTGTACTTGTCGAGGAACAGGTAGATCACGGGGGTGATGTAGAGCGTGATCACTTGCGAGAACACCAGGCCGCCGACCACGGCCAGGCCCAGCGGCTGGCGCAGCTCGGCGCCCGCGCCCAGGCCCAGCGCGATCGGCAAGGCGCCCATCAGGGCCGCCATGGTGGTCATCATGATGGGACGGAAGCGCAGGATACACGCTTCGCGGATGGCTGCAGCCGGCGTCATGCCTTCATTGCGCTGCGCGTGCAGGGCGAAGTCGATCATCATGATGGCGTTCTTCTTGACGATGCCGATCAACATCAGGATGCCGATGATGGCGATCATGGTCAGGTCCAGGTTGAACATGCGCAAGGTCAGCAACGCGCCCACGGCGGCCGACGGCAGGCCGGCCAGGATGGTGAGCGGGTGGATGAAGCTTTCGTATAGCACGCCGAGCAACACGTAGATCACACCGAGCGCGGCCACGATCAGGATCACCTGGCTGCCTTGCGAGCTCTGGAACACGGCCGCGTCGCCGCCGTAGCTGGTGATGATGGAGGCCGGCAAGTTCATGGCCGCGCCCATCTTGTCGATCTTGGCCGTGGCCACGCCCAGCGGCACGTTGGGCGCCAGGTTGAACGACAGCGTGATCGCCTGCAACTGGCCCTGGTGGTTGACGGCCGTCGGCCCCACCGTGCGCTCGACTGTGGCGAAGCTCGACAGCTGCACCAGCTGGCCGGCCTTGTTGCGCACCGAGATGCGGGTCAGCGCGTCGTCGAACTGGCGGTCCTCGGTGGCCGCTTCCAGGATCACGAAGTAGCTGGCGGCCGACGAATAAATGGTCGACACCTGGCGCTCGCCGAAGGCCAGGTAGAGCGCGGTGCGCACGTCGGCGATCTGCACGCCCAGGTTGTTGGCCTTGTCGCGGTCGATCTTGAGCGCGGCTTGCAGGCCGCGGTTCTGGGCGTCGCTGGTGACGTCGCGGAAGTCGTTGTCGGCGCGCATGCGGTCGAGGAACTTGGCGGCCCAGTCGCCGAGCGCGTCGGGACTGACCGATTGCAGCGTGTACTGGTAGCGGCTCTTGCTGGGCCGGCCACCGAGCTGCAGGTTCTGGATCGGGCTCAGGTAGACCGACACGCCGGGGATGGCGCGCGTGGCCTTGCGCAGGCTGTCCAGCACTTGCGGCATTTTGGCGCGCTGGTCGCGCGGCTTGAGCACGAGGAACATGCGGCCGCTGTTGCCGCCGCTCACGAACGAGGTCACGTCCTGCACGTTGGGGTCGGCCTTGATGACGTTGGCCACCTTTTCCTGCAAGGCCATCAGGGCCGACGACGAGATGTCCTCGGCCGCCTCGGTCGTCACGCGGATCTGGCCCAGGTCCTCCTCGGGGAAGAAGCCCTTGGGGATGGTTACGTACAGCAGCACCGTGAGCGCGAACGTGCCCAGCGCGATCAGCAGCACCACGTAGCGGTGCGCCAGCGCCACGTCCAGCGTGGCCGCGTAAGCGTGGCGCAGGCGCGAGAAGCCGGCTTCGAACCAGCGGCCGATGAAGGTATCATCGCCCTCGGCGTCGTGCGAATCGGCCGGCAGCAAACGGCTGGCCAGCATCGGCACCAGCGTCAGCGAGACGATGGCCGACACCAGGATGGACAGCGAGACGACCACGGCGAATTCATGGAACAGCAAGCCTATGGTGCCCGGCATGAAGAAGATGGGGATGAACACGGCCACCAGCGAAATGGAAATCGAGACGATGGTGAAGCCCATCTCGCGCGCGCCCACCAGCGAGGCCTGCAAGGGCTTCTTGCCCAGTTCGATGTGGCGCACGATGTTCTCCAGCACCACGATGGCGTCGTCCACCACCAGGCCCACGGCCAGCGTGATGCCGAGCAGCGACACGTTGTCCAGGCTGTAGCCGAACGCATACAGCAAGGCCAGCGCGCCGAGCAGCGAAATCGGCATGGTGATGCCGGGAATGAAGGTGGCGGCCGCGCGGCGCAGGAACAGGAAGATCACCAGCACCACCAGGCCCACCGTCAGCGCCAGCGTGATGTTGACGTCGTGGATGGCGTCGCGGATCGAGACGGAACGGTCGTTGACGAGGTTGATCTTGATCGAGCTAGGCAACTGGGCCAGGAAGCGCGGCAGCAACTGGCGCACGCCGTCCACCACCTGCACCGTGTTGGCGTTGGGCTGGCGCTGCACCAGCAGCACGATCGAGCGTTCGCCGTTGTAGCTGCCGGCCGTCTTGACGGACTGGTAGCTGTCCTCGACCGTGGCCACTTCCTTCAGGCGCACCGGCTGGCCGTTGCGGGTAGCCACGATCAGCTCGGCGAATTCGGACGCCTTCATCAGCTGGGCATTGCCCTGGATGGTGAGGGTCTGGCTGGGGCCGTCCAGGATGCCCAGCGGGCTGTTGGCGTTGGCGGCCTTGACGGCGCTGGCCAGTTCATCGAGCGTGAGGTTGCGGGCGTTGAGCTGGTCGGTGCGGGCGCGGATGCGCACGGCGAAACGCTTCTGGCCGTTCACGCCCACCTGGGCCACGCCGGGCAAGGTGGACAGGCTGGGCGCGATCAGGTTTTCCGCGTAATCGTTCAGCTCGGACAGGCTCAGCGACGGCGAGGTCATGGTCATGAACAGCACCGGCGCATCGGCCGGGTTGACCTTGCGGTAGGATGGCAGTTCCGTCATCTCCTGCGGCAGCGAGCGCTGGGCCCGCAACAGGGCCGCCTGCACGTCCACGGCCGCCGCGTTGACGTCGATCGACGGGTCGAACTCCAGCGTGAGCGAGGTGGTGCCCAGCGTGCTGGTGGAGGTGATCAGGTTCAGGCCGGCGATGGTGGAGAACTGCTTTTCCAGCGGCAGCGCGACGGACGAGGCCATCGTGTCCGGGCTGGCGCCGGGCAGGTCGGCGTTGACGTTGATGACGGGCGTGTTGAAGCTGGGCAGCGCCGCCACCGGGATGCTGGTGTAGGCCAGCACGCCGGCCAGGATCAGCGACAGCGACAGCAGCACCACCATCACGGGGCGCCGTATGCACAGTTCGGACAGGTTCATTCCGCTTTACCTTTTTCCGCCACCGGCGCGGCCTGGGCCGAGGCGCTGTCGCGCCCGCCCGAGGCCACCGGCTTGACCTTGCCGCCGGGCCGCAGGTTCTGCTTGCCTTCGACGATCACTTGCGCCTCGCCCGTCAGGCCGGAGACAGCCGCGTCGGTGCCGAACGCGTACAGGCGCTGGACCGGGTTGGTGCTGGCCGTCTGGTCCGGCGCCACCGTGTAGACGAAGGTGCCGCGCGTGTTGCTGATGATAGCGTTTTGCGGCACCACCAGCGCGTCCTTGAGCGTGCGCACGGTGAGGCGGGCATTGACGTACTGGCCCGGCCACAGCCGGGTGTCCGCGTTGGCGAACTGGGCCTTCACGCGGATCACGCCGGCCACAGGATCGACCGTGTTGTCGACAAAGCTGAGCACACCGGCCAGCGCCGGACCATCGGCGCCGGCCGCCACCTGCACCGGCACGCTGCCGGCGCGCTGGGCCGCCAGCACGTCGGCCAGCGCGCTCTCGGGCAGGGTGAAGGCGACCGTGATGGGGTCGAGCTGGGTGATGGTGGTCAGCGAGGTGCTCAACTGCACCAGGCTGCCCGGGTAGACGTTGATGGCGCCGACCCGGCCCGCCATCGGCGCGCGGATGGCCGTGTAGCTGGCGTCCACGCCGGCCGAACGGGCGGCGGCCGTGTCGGCCTGCATCAACGCGCGGGCCGAGTCCACCTGGCTCTTGAGCGTGTCCACGGCGCCCTGGGCGATGAAGTTCTTGCTCAACAGTTCCTGGCTGCGCTGGTACTGGCGCTGCAGGTCGGCCAACGCGGCCTGGTCGCGCGCCACCTGGGCCTGGGCCTTGTCCACGTTGGCGCGCGCGCTGCGGTCGTCGAGCGTGAACATCAGCTCGCCCGCGCGCACGAACTGGCCTTCCTTGATGTGGACCTTGGCGATGGTGCTGGTGGTTTGCGGATGCAGGTCCACCGTGCTGATCGGGGTGACGGTGCCGTTGGCCTGGTAGATCACGGGCACGTCCTGGCGCCGCGGGGTGATCACGCTGACCGTGGTCGGGCCTTGGGCGCCGGACTTGGCGGCCGCCGGGGCGCCGGCCTGCCGGGTGACATGCCAGACGCCATAGCCGGCCACGATGACCGCGCCAGCCAGGAATGCGAGGGAGGATTTTTTCATGTTGGTAGAAAGTATTGCCGCCGGGCATAAGCGAAGCATTGTCGCATATTCGCGGGGGCGCCGGAGCGCCCCCCGTCAAGCTGGACAGCTCAGCGGCCGGCGTAGTATTCGGGCACGATCAGCGTCACTTCCAGGCCGCCTTGCGCATGGTTGGCCAGCATCAGGCTGGCGCCGTGCTGCTCGGCGATGTTGCGGGCGATGGTCAGGCCCAGGCCGGTGCCGCCGGAGGCGCGCGAGCGCGACGATTCGATGCGGTAGAACGGTTCGAACACGCGCGCCATCTGTTCCGGCGCGATGCCGGGGCCGCCGTCGCGGATGCGGATGCGGGACGCGCCCACCATGCGTTCCACCGTCACGTGCGCGTACTGGCCGTATTTGACGGCGTTGTCGAGCAGGTTGACCAGGCAGCGCCGGATCGCCAGCGGCCGGCCCATCAGCGCCATGGCGGCCTGGCCCTTGAGGTCCACCTGCTGGCCGCTGTCGGCCGCGTCCGAGCAGACGCTGTCGAGCAGCGAATCGAGGTCCAGCGCCTGCATGGTTTCCGTGGTGTCCATGCTGCGCGCCAGGTCCAGCCCTTCCTTGACCATTTGCTGCATGGCCGACAGGTCGTCCACCAGGCGCTGCTGCAATTCTTCGTCGCGCACTTTTTCCAGCCGCAGGCGCAGGCGCGTGAGCGGTGTCTGCAAATCGTGGGTGATGGCGGCCAGCATTTCCGTGCGCTGGGAAATGTGCTGGCGGATGCGGGCCTGCATGGCGTTGAACGCGCCGGCCGCCTGGCGGATTTCGGACGCGCCGCTGATGGCCAGCGGCGGGCGGTTGATGTCGTTGCCCAGGTCCTTGGCCGCCTGCGCCAGTTGCTTGAGCGGACGCATGGCCATGCGCGCCACGAAATACGCGAGCACGGCGATGCTGAGCAGGAAAGGCAGCAAGGTCAGCGGCTCGTTGCGCCCCCCGCCCGGTGGCGGACGCGGCGGCAGCACGGACAGCTTCATCATGGCGCCATCGTGCATGCGCACCAGCATGGTTTCGCAGGCGCCGTGCCACTGCCTGGGGCCGAACAGGGTAATGGGCTTGCGCGGCTGATCGCATTCGGCCGGCCGCTCGGCCAGCGGGTGGAGCGTGAAGCCGGTGCCCAGCCGGTCCTGCAAGGCTTGCGTGAATTCCGTGGCCGGCAAGGCGCGCGCGACGGCGGCCGGGCCTGCCGGCTCCAGCCGCACGCTGCCCCGGCTAGCCACGCGCAGATAGGTCGCGCGCGATGCCTCGGGCACCACGTCGGCCGTCGTGATCAACTGCTCGGCCCGCTCAACGGCGTGGAAGTCGCGGTAGCGTTCCAGCGTGCGCGTGCGTTCGCTCACGGCCAGCCACTGGGTCAGCGCGGCCGAGGCGATGATGCCCAGCAGCAGGACCAGGAACACACGCCCGGTCATCGACCCGATGAAGGCTTTCACGCCTGCGGCTCCACGGCGACCTGGCCGGCCAGCACGTAGCCGCCGTTGCGCACGGTCTTGATGATTTGCGGCAGCCGCGCATCCTCGCCCAGCTTCTGGCGCAGGCGACTGATCTGGATGTCGATCGAGCGGTCGAACGGGTCGGCGTCGCGGCCTTGCGTGAGGTTCAGCAGCTGGTCGCGGTTGAGCACGCGGTTCGGGTGTTCGAGGAACACCTTGAGCAGGCGGTATTCGGCGCCCGACAGCATGATCACCAGGCCGTCCGGATTGAGCAGGTGGCGCGCCGTCAAGTCCAGTGTCCAGCCGGAGAAGCGGATGCGCTCGGCCTTGTCGCCGCCGTGGCTGGCCGGCATGGCGTTACTGCGGCGCAGCACGCTGCGGATGCGCGCCAGCAGCTCGCGCGGCTCGAACGGCTTGGGCAGGTAATCGTCGGCGCCCATTTCCAGGCCCAGGATGCGGTCCAGCGGCTCGTTGCGGGCCGTCAGCATGATGACCGGCAGGGTTGAATGGGCGCGCAGCTTGCGGCACAGCGTGAGGCCGTCGTCGCCGGGCAGGTTCAGGTCCAGCACCACCAGGTCGGGCCGCGATTCGTCCAGCAGCTTCCACATGGCCGTGCCGTCGGCCGCACCCAGCGTGCGGTAACCGTTGGTTTCCAGGTAATCGGCCAGCAGGGTGCGGATGTCGCGATCGTCGTCAACGATCAGAATTGTCGAGATGGATTCCATGTGTCCATTATCGCCAGTTTGGCCGCGCCTGACCAAGGGCCATTTGTATCGGCTTGTAGTGGGCCCTTGCCAGGGAAACAGTTTGATACAAAAACCGGCAATGGAGACACTTGGTCGAAACACGGGCCTGCCACCATATGTTCCATGAGACGAGCGAGAGCGCTGCGTCTCCCCACGACTTAGATAAAGGAAGCACCATGAACACCGTACGCAAAAGCATCCTGATCGGCATGACCGTGCTGGGCCTGGCAGGCGCCAGCGCCGCCGCCCTGGCCGACGACACGGCCGGCCGCCACGACTGGCAGGCCAACAGCGAACAGCGCCAGGCCCGCATGGCCGACATGTTCGCCAAGCACCAGGCCAAGCTGCACGACCTGCTCAAGCTGACGGCGGCCCAGGAACCGGCCTGGACGGCTTACCAGAATGCCATCAAACCGGCCGCGCCCGCCGAGCACTTCGACCGCGCGGCCATTGCCAAGATGCCGGCCCCGGACCGTTTGGCCAAGATGATTGACCTGAGCAAGCAGCGCACGCTGACCATGGAAGGCCACCTGGGTGCGCTGAACACCTTCTACGGGCAGCTGACGACGGAACAGAAGGCCATTTTCGATGACCACGTGATGGGCGGCGCCCACGGCCCGCATGCGATGATGGGCCGCCACCACCGCCAGTGAGGCAGCGATACGCCCGCAGTGGGCCGGTCGTAAGCAGGCAATGCGCCGGCATTGAGCCTGCGATAAGCAGGCCATGAACACGTGCGGCACCCGGCATGGCCGGGCGCCGCCTTTTTATTGCGGCAGCCGCGACAGCGACTGCAGGAACTTGTCGGCGTCCTGGAAGCCGATCACCCGCGCATCGGCCAGCTCCTGGCCCTTGCCGTCGAACAGGATGATGCCCGGCGGGCCGAACAGGTGGAAACGCTTGAGCATGGCCTTGTCGGCTTCATCGTTGGCCGTCACGTCCACTTGCAGCAGCACCGTGTTGGCCAGCCGCGCACGCACGGCCGGGGCCACGAAGGTCAGCTTTTCCATTTCCTTGCAGGACACGCACCAGTCGGCGTAGAAGTCCAGCATGGCGCTCTTTCCGCCCGTCTGGGCCAGCACGGCATCGAGTTCTTCCACCGTCTTCACGCGTTTGAACGGCAGCGGCTGCACCGCGCCTTGCGCCTGCAAATGCGCCAGCGGCGCCAGCACGTCGCGGCCGCCCGTGCTCACGCCCACCAGTTGCACCAGGCCCAGCGCGGCGAACACCACACCGGCGCTCTTGGATGCCCAGTGCCCGGTCTTGTTGCGCAGCAGGTAGACGCCGTAGCCGACCAGCAACGCGGTCCAGCCCAGCATCTGCACCGCCGCCGGCAGCACGGGCGACACCAGCCACCATGCCATGGCCAGCAGCAGCACGCCGAAGAAGCGCTTGACGTCATCCATCCACAACCCCGCCTTGGGCAGCAGCGTACCGGCCGACACGCCCACCAGCAGCAGCGGCACGCTCATGCCCACGGCCATCGCGAACAGGGCACTACCGCCGATGACAACGTCGCGTGTCTGGCTGATGTAGACCAGCGCACCAGCCAGCGGCGCGGCCACGCAGGGGCCGACGATCAGGGCCGAGATGGCGCCCATCACGAACACGCCAGCCAGCTTGCCGGCCGCCTGGCGGTGCGACATGGCGCTGAGCCGGGTTTGCAGCGCGGCGGGCACCTGCAGGTTGTAGTAGCCGAACATGGACAGCGACATGGCGGCCATCAGCAAGGCGAACGCGCCCAGCACCCACGGGTTCTGCAAGGTGGCGGCCAGCCCTTCACCGATCAGGCCGGCGGCCACGCCCAGCGCCGTGTAGACGATGGCCATGCCCAGCGAATACATGGCCGACAGCAGCAGCCCGCGCGCGCGGCTGGCCTTGGCGCCCTCACCCACGATGATGAACGACAGGATGGGCACCATGGGCAACACGCATGGCGTGAATGCCAGCCCCAGGCCCAGCAGCATGAACAGCGGCACGATGACGAGCAGCTTGCCGCCCTTGAGCGCCGCTTCCACATTGCCCGGCTGGGCTGGCGCGGCGGCCGGGACGGGCGCGCTGGCTGCCGGCGCCACCACCGTCGTTTCCGGCGTGGGGACGGCGTTGACCGTGACACCGGGCGAGACCGGCGCGGATGGGACGGCAGACTGGGTGGCCGGGGCCGACTGGCTGGCGCCGCCCGGCGGCGTGCCCTGGCCCAGCGCCAGCGCGGCCAGGCCGGGCTTGCCGCTGGCCGTCAGCGTGGCCTTGGCCTCCTGCGGTGCGTAGCACAAGCCCTTGTCCGAGCAACCCTGGCCGGTCGAGACCAGCGTGAAGCTGCCGCTGGCGTCGACCGGGATGGTGATGGTCACGCTGCCGCGATAGGTTTCCACGTTCTTCTGGAACGTTTCATCGAAGTGGATCTTGCCGGGCGGGATGGCCGGTGCGCCCAGCGTGGCGCCCTGGGCCGCGAACTTGAAGCGTTCGCGGTACATGTAGTAGCCGTCCGCGATCTGGTAGGTGACGGCCACCGTGTGCGGATCGGCCATGCGGGCCGAGAAGCGGAAGGCGGCGTCGGGCTCCAGGTAATCCTCGTCGGCGCGGGCCGGGCGGCCGGCGGCCAGGGCCAGCAGCACTGCCAGCAGCAGCAACGAGGACAGCAGCGCACGGCCCAGGGCAGGCAGGGTGCGGGGGCGGGCAAAAGTCAGGGCGAGTCGTGGCATAACGTAATCGGTAACGACGGATTGGGCTCAACGGGCAATAGTACACCGGCCCGCCCTCCCCCGTCTGAGCACGGCCTTAAGATGAATGGCCGAAAAGCAAAAAAGCCAGGCAGAGCCTGGCTTTTCTGACATGACAACAACCGAAATTACTCGGCGGTTGGCGCGTCTTCCACAGCGGTGACTTCTGGACGGTCCAGCAGCTCGACGTAAGCCATTGGAGCGTTGTCGCCAACGCGGAAGCCCATTTTCAGGATACGCAGGTAGCCGCCGTTACGGGCAGCGTAGCGTGGGCCCAGTTCGGCGAACAGCTTGACAACCATTTCGCGGTCGCGCAGGCGGGAGAAAGCCAGACGCTTGTTGGCCAGGGTGTCGGTCTTGCCCAGGGTCAGGATAGGCTCGACAACGCGGCGCAGTTCCTTGGCTTTTGGCAGGGTGGTCTTGATGGCTTCATGACGCAGCAGGGAAACGGTCATGTTGCGCAGCATAGCCAGACGGTGGGACGAGGTACGGTTCAGCTTACGGAGGCCGTGACGGTGACGCATGGTACTTCCTTTCGATGATGTTTAAATCCGAGTTCTTCGATCGCTGCCGCCAGGGCGGGAGCGCGGACCGGTTCTAGGGGATAAACGCCCGGCGCAACATGCGCCGGGCGGTACTGCATTACTGCTGTGGCAATTACTTTTCCAGGCCGGCAGGCGGCCAGTTTTCCAGTTTCATGCCCAAGGTCAGGCCGCGCGAAGCCAGCACTTCCTTGATTTCGTTCAGGGACTTGCGGCCCAGGTTCGGCGTCTTCAGCAGTTCGTTTTCCGAACGCTGGATCAGGTCGCCGATGTAGTAGATGTTTTCCGCTTTCAGGCAGTTGGCCGAACGGACGGTCAGCTCCAGGTCGTCCACCGGACGCAGCAGGATAGGATCGACCAGCGGAGCGCGCGATGGCGCTTCGGCGGCCGCTTCCGTGCCTTCCAGGGCAGCGAACACGTTCAACTGGTCGACCAGCACGCGGGCCGACTGGCGGATCGCTTCTTCCGGCGAGATCACGCCGTTGGTCTCGATGTTGATGATCAGCTTGTCCAGGTCGGTACGCTGTTCCACACGGGCCGATTCCACGAAGTACGACACGCGGCGCACTGGCGAGAACGAAGCGTCCAGGATGATGCGGCCGATGGTCTTGTTGGTGTCTTCCGACAGGCGGCGCACGTTACCGGGCACATAGCCGCGGCCTTTTTCGACCTTGATCTGCATGTCCAGTTTGCCGCCGGCCGTCAGGTGGGCGATCACGTGGTCCGGGTTGATCAGTTCCACGTCGTGGGGCAGATCGATGTCCGAAGCCAGCACGGCGCCTTCGCCTTCCTTCTTCAGGGTCAGGGTGACGGAATCACGGTTGTGGACTTTGAAGACCACGCCCTTCAGGTTCAGCAGCAGGTCGACCACGTCTTCCTGCACGCCGTCGAGCGACGAGTATTCGTGCACGACGCCGGCGATCGTCACCTCGGTGGGTGCGTAGCCGATCATCGACGACAGCAGCACGCGGCGCAGCGCGTTACCCAGGGTGTGGCCGTAGCCGCGTTCGAACGGCTCCATCACGACTTTCGCGTGGCCGGCGCCCAGCGCCTCGACATCGATAATACGTGGTTTCAACAAACTGTTTTGCATGAAATGTCCTTTTCAATACCCTCGGCACGTTACGCCGATAAGGCTGATGGCATTAAAAGCCGCTTCAAAAAGCCCATGGCGTCGTTGTGGCGCCTTGCCGTGCAGGCGCACTGTCTTCGGCGCCACGCCTCGCCACGGTCATTTTGAAACGGCTTCTTAGTGAAAACGCCCACTCCGAAGAGTGGGCGGGAATTACAACCGACTACGATTAACGCGAGTACAGTTCGACGATCAGCGATTCGTTGACGTCGTTGGCGATTTCGTTACGCTCTGGCAGGGACTTGAAGGTGCCTTCCATTTTCTTGGCGTCAACCGACACCCAGCTTGGCATACCGACTTGTTCAGCCAGCGACAGCGCTTCGATGATACGGGTCTGCTTCTTCGACTTTTCGCGCACGGCGATCACGTCGCCCACTTTCACGGAGTACGAAGCGATGTTGACCACTTGGCCGTTCACGGTGAAGGCTTTGTGCGATACCAGCTGGCGCGCTTCAGCGCGGGTCGAGCCGAAGCCCATGCGGTAAGCGACGTTGTCCAGACGGGTTTCCAGCAGCTTCAGCAGGGTTTCGCCGGTGTTGCCCTTGCGGCGGTCGGCTTCAGCGAAGTAGCGGCGGAACTGACGCTCGAGGACGCCGTACATGCGCTTGACCTTCTGCTTTTCGCGCAGCTGGTTGCCGTAGTCCGAGGTGCGGGCACCCGATTTGACGCCGTGCTGGCCTGGCTTGACGTCCAGTTTGCACTTGCTGTCGAGCGAGCGGCGTGCGCTCTTGAGGAACAGGTCCGTACCTTCACGGCGGGACAGTTTTGCTTTTGGTCCGATATAACGTGCCACGATGCTTCCTTTTTATAAATAATAACGCCCCAGCTACATGCTTGCATGCAGTTAGGCGCTAGTCTGATCCGCGTTTGGCCAGACGTGGCTGAAAACGAAAAACCCGCCGAACAGGTTCGACAGGCGACAACAGCCGGGCAGTATAACCGTTTCCGGCTCCCTGCTCCAGCGATTTTTGGTGCTGCTTTGAAACGGGGTACTGCGGTACAGAAGGCTGGCGGGCGGGCGAACCCGCCGCCGCCGACTGTGCTTTAGATACGACGACGCTTCGGAGGACGGCAGCCGTTGTGTGGCACTGGGGTCACGTCCTGGATCTCGGTGATCTTGATGCCCAGGTTGTTCAGTGCGCGCACTGCGGATTCGCGACCAGGACCAGGGCCCTTGATGCGCACTTCCAGGTTCTTCACGCCGCATTCCACGGCGACTTTACCAGCTGCTTCAGCCGCAACCTGCGCTGCGAACGGGGTCGATTTACGCGAACCCTTGAAGCCAGCACCACCGGAGGTAGCCCACGACAGAGCGTTGCCCTGGCGATCGGTGATGGTGATGATGGTGTTGTTGAAGGAAGCGTGCACGTGCGCGATACCTTCGGCAACGTTCTTCTTGACCTTCTTACGAACGCGAGCTGCTGCTGCGCTGCTTTGTTGCTTAGCCATGTGATTTCCCTAGATTATTTCTTGAGCGATTGTGCGGCTTTGCGCGGGCCCTTGCGGGTACGTGCATTGGTGCGAGTACGCTGGCCGCGGACCGGCAGGCCCTTACGGTGACGCATACCACGGTAGCAACCCAGGTCCATCAAACGCTTGATGTTCATGGACAGTTCGCGGCGCAGATCGCCTTCGACGATGAATTTCGCTACTTCATCGCGCAGCTTTTCCAGTTCGCTGTCGTCCAGGTCCTTGACCTTCTTGTTGGTCGCGATGCCCGTTGCGGCGCAGATGAACTTCGCGCGTGGGCGGCCAACACCGTAGATGGCCGTCAGGCCGATAACGGTGTGCTGATGATTGGGGATATTAACCCCTGCAATACGTGCCATTCGTTATTCCTCGATAAATAACGGTTATTAACCTTGACGCTGCTTGTGGCGTGGTTCGACGCAGATGACGCGAACAACACCCTTGCGCTTGATGATCTTGCAGTTGCGGCAGATCCGCTTGACTGAGGCGTTAACTTTCATTTTGCACTCTCTTCTTGGTTCAATATTGTTGGTTACTTGGTCCGGAACACGATGCGGGCCCGGCTCAAATCATAGGGTGTCAGTTCTACCGTCACCTTGTCGCCAGGAAGAATGCGGATATAGTTCATCCGCATTTTACCCGAAATATGACCGAGCACCACGTGTCCGTTTTCCAGCTTCACTCGAAATGTTGCATTCGGCAGATTCTCGAGAATCTCGCCCTGCATCTGTATGACGTCGTCTTTTGCCATTCGGTATGTTTGAAACCGCGCTTATCGCGTCGGAATTCCGCCTTTGAAGTTTGCTTTGCGCAGCAGCGATTCATATTGCTGCGACATCACGTAGTTTTGCACTTGCGCCATGAAGTCCATGGTCACAACCACAATAATCAACAGAGAAGTACCACCAAAATAGAACGGTACTTTCCACTCGGCTTGCATGAATTCCGGCAACAAACACACCAGGGTGATGTAGATTGCGCCTGCCAGAGTCAATCGGGTCAGGATCTTGTCGATGTAACGGGCTGTCTGCTCACCGGGACGAATCCCTGGCACGAAGGCCCCGCTCTTCTTCAAGTTATCCGCGGTTTCTTTGCTGTTGAACACCAAAGCGGTGTAGAAGAAGCAGAAAAACACGATTGCAATGGCGTACAGCAGGGCGTGCATAGGCTCGCCTGGACCCATCGATGCTGCCACATCCTTGAGGAAGCGGATCACCGGGTTGGCCGGATTGGCGCCCTTGGCGAACCAGTCCAGGATCGTGGCCGGGAACAAGATGATCGACGATGCGAAGATCGGTGGGATCACGCCAGCCATGTTCAACTTCAATGGCAGGTGCGACGTTTGTCCACCGTAAATCTTGTTACCGACCTGGCGCTTAGCATAATTCACCAGAATCTTGCGCTGGCCACGTTCCACAAACACCACGAAGAACGTTACCGCCGCCACCAGGGCCACGATGATGATCGCCGAGAAGCTGCCGATCGAACCGTTGGCGACCTGGGAGAACAAGCCCCCCAGTGCGTTCGGCAGACCGGCGGCGATACCGGCGAAAATGATGATGGAGATGCCATTACCCAAGCCACGCTCGGTAATCTGCTCCCCCAGCCACATCAGGAACATGGTGCCAGTCAACAGCGTCACGACCGTCACGAAGCGGAACCCCAGGCCTGGATCCAGCACCAGGCCGGCTTGGGATTCCAGGGCGACTGCGATACCGAACGCCTGGAACATCGCCAGCGCCACCGTGAAATACCGGGTGTACTGGGTGATCTTGCGTCGGCCTGCTTCGCCTTCTTTTTTGAGCGCTTCCATCTGCGGCGACACGATCGACAGCAATTGCATGATGATCGAGGCCGAGATGTAAGGCATGATACCCAGCGCAAACACCGTGAAGCGCGAGAGCGCGCCACCGCTGAACATGTTGAACATGCCCAGGATGCCACCCTCTTGCGACTTGAACAGCGCGGCTAATTGTACCGGATCGATCCCGGGTACCGGGACGTGAGCGCCGATACGATAAACCACCAATGCGCCAAGCAGGAACCAGAGCCGGCCCCAGGGGAATCCGGCTGCAGCACTCTTAGCAAGTTGTGGATTAGTCGCCAATTTTCGCTCCGATCAAGCTGTTAGCGGACAACTCAGGCTACCGAGCCGCCGGCTGCTTCGATGGCTGCCTTGGCGCCAGCGGTCACTTTCAGGCCCTTGAGGTTCACCGCTTTGGTGATCTCGCCGGACAGAATGACGCGCACGTCGCGGGCCAGCACGTTCAGCACGCCAGCTTGCTTGAGCACCAGGATGTCGACATCGCCCACGGCCAGGTTGTTCAGGTCGGACAGACGCACTTCAGCTTTGAAGGTGGCGTTGAGCGACTTGAAACCGCGCTTAGGCAGACGGCGTTGCAGCGGCATCTGACCGCCTTCGAAACCGACTTTGTGGAAGCCGCCCGAACGCGATTTTTGACCTTTGTGACCACGGCCCGAGGTTTTACCCAGACCGGAGCCGATACCGCGGCCGACGCGACGCTTAGCGTGCTTGGCGCCTTCGGCTGGTTGTATGGTATTCAGTTCCATGTTTTCTCCGTACGTAAGCCCGCAGGCTTACGCAACAACTTTAACGAGGTACGAGACTTTGTTGATCATGCCGCGCACGGATGGGGTGTCCTGCAACTCGCGTACCGAGTTGACACGACGCAGGCCCAGGCCGCGTACGGTGGCACGGTGGTCTTCACGCGTGCCGATCAAGCCCTTGACCAATTGTACTTTGACAGTTTTCGTCATGATGTCCACCTTAGCCCAGGATCTCTTCCACCGACTTACCGCGCTTGGCGGCGATGTCAGCAGGAGTACTCATTTTTGCCAGACCGTCCAGCGTGGCGCGAACCAGGTTGTAAGGGTTCGACGAGCCGGTGGATTTGGCCACCACGTCCGTCACGCCCATTACTTCGAAGATTGCGCGCATAGCGCCGCCGGCGATGACGCCCGTACCAGGCTTGGCTGGGCTCATCATCACTTTCGAGGCGCCGTGACGGCCCTCTACCGTATGTTGCAGGGTACCGTTCTTCAGAGGCACCTTGATCAGGTTGCGACGGGCTTCTTCCATTGCCTTCTGCACACCGACTGGTACTTCCTTCGACTTGCCCTTGCCCATGCCGATGCGGCCATCGCCGTCACCGACCACGGTCAGCGCGGCGAAACCCATGATGCGACCACCCTTGACCACTTTGGTCACGCGGTTGATCGCGATCATTTTTTCGCGCATGCCATCATCAGGCTTATCGCCCTGCATTTTTGCTTGCATTTTTGCCATGATCGTTCCTTAGAACTTCAGACCGGCTTCGCGCGCGGCTTCTGCCAGCGCCTTCACACGGCCGTGGTAACGGAAACCGGAGCGGTCGAACGCGACTTCGGTGATTCCTGCTTTCAGTGCTTTCTCTGCGACGCGCTTGCCGACCAGTGCGGCAGCGGCGGCGTTGCCACCCTTGCCCGACTTGCCAGCCAGTTCGTTGCGCACTTCGACTTCGGCCGTGGAGGCCGACACCAGTACTTTGGCGTCCGGCGAGATCAGGTTCGCGTAGATGTGCAGGTTGGTGCGGTGGACCGACAGGCGGTTCACTTTCAATTGCGCGATCTTGATCCGGGTTTGGCGTCCGCGGCGCAGACGTGATTCTTTCTTGTCCATCGTCAGCCCCTAGTTACTTCTTCTTGGTTTCTTTGATCTTCACCACTTCGTCCGAATAACGGACGCCCTTGCCCTTGTAAGGCTCAGGGGCGCGGTAAGCGCGAACTTCAGCGGCCACTTGGCCCACTTGCTGACGGTCGATGCCTTTGATGACGATCTCCGTTGGCGTAGCGGTGGCGCAGGTGACGCCCGCTGGCATGGTGTGCACGACAGGGTGCGAGAAGCCCAGCGACAGGTTCAGCTTGTCGCCTTGCGCTTGCGCCTTGTAACCCACGCCGACCAGGTTCAGCTTCTTCTCGAAGCCCTTGGTGACGCCGGTGACCATGTTGTTGACCAGGGCGCGCAGCGTGCCGGACATGGCGTTGGCTTCGCGGCTGTCGTTGACCGGTTCGAAATTCAGGGTACCGGCGTTGTTTTCCACCTTGACCAGGCCGTTCAGGCCCTGGGTCAGGACGCCCAGCGGGCCCTTGACGGTGATCGCTTGTGCGGAGATGGCGACATCAGCGCCAGCTGGCACAGCGATTGGCATTTTAGCTACTCGAGACATGTGTAACTCCTTATGCGACGTAGCAGATGACTTCGCCGCCGACGCCGGTGGCGCGGGCTTTGCGGTCAGTCATGACGCCTTGCGGGGTCGACACGATCGCCACACCCAGGCCGTTCATCACGGTTGGGATCTCGTCCTTGCCCTTGTAGACGCGCAGGCCTGGACGGGACACGCGCTCGAGGCGCTCGATGACGGGACGGCCAACATAATACTTCAAACCGATTTTCAGTTCCGCCTTGCCACCAGCTTCGGCGACGGCGAAATCTTCAATGTAACCCTCGTCCTTGAGGACGTTGGCAATCGCTACTTTGACTTTCGACGATGGCATGGCCACGGTCGTTTTTTGAACGCCCTGGGCGTTGCGAATGCGGGTCAGCATATCGGCGATAGGATCGCTCATACTCATTGCTTATTCTCCTATTACCAGCTTGCTTTAGTCATACCCGGGATCTCACCACGCATGGCGAATTCACGGAGCTTGATACGGCCCAGACCGAATTTACGGAAGGTGCCGCGTGGACGACCGGTGACGGCGCAACGGTTGCGCTGGCGAGTCGGGTTCGAGTTACGTGGCAGGGCCTGCAGTTTCAGGCGCGCTTCGTAACGCTCTTCTTCCGATTTCGACTGGTCATCGATGATGGCCTTCAGCGAAGCGCGCTTGGCGGCGAACTTGTTCGCCAGGTCGACACGTTTCTGCTCACGGTTAATCAGTGCGAGTTTTGCCATGATCTACTTAGTTCCTGAACGGGAATTTAAAGGCGGCGAGGAGCGCTTTCGCTTCGTCGTCGGTCTTGGCGGTGGTGGTGATGGAGATGTTCATACCACGCAGCGCATCGATCTTGTCGTACTCGATTTCCGGGAAGATGATCTGCTCTTTCACGCCGATGTTGTAGTTACCACGACCATCGAAGGAACGGCCGGACACACCGCGGAAGTCGCGCACGCGTGGCAGGGCCACGGTGATGAAGCGATCCAGGAACTCGTACATGCGAGCGCCGCGCAGGGTGACCATGGTACCGATCGGGTAGCCTTCACGGATCTTGAAGCCTGCAATAGCTTTACGGGCCTTGGTGACGACCGGCTTCTGGCCGGCGATCTTGGTCAGGTCGCCTACTGCGTGCTCAATGATCTTCTTGTCCGCGACCGCTTCCGACAGACCCATGTTCAGGGTGATCTTGGTCAGACGTGGAACTTCCATCACCGTTTTGTAACCGAATTTCGCGGTCAGGTCGGCGATGACCTTTTCTTTATAGAATTCTTGGAGACGTGCCATGATTTCTTAAGCCTTCACTACTTCGCCGGAGGACTTGTAGACGCGGACTTTCTTGCCGTCCACTTCCTTGAAGCCCACGCGGTCTGCCTTGCCAGTCGCAGCATTGAACAATGCCACGTTGGACACGTGAATCGGCATAGTCTTATCGACGATACCACCTTGTACGCCAGTCATAGGGTTAGGCTTGGTCGCTTTCTTGGCGACGTTGATGCCTTCAACCACGACGTGCTCAGCGTCGACGCGACGCGAAACGACGCCGCGCTTGCCCTTGTCTTTCCCGGTCAGCACGATGACTTCGTCGTTTTTACGAATCTTATCCATTACGACTCCTTACAGGACTTCCGGTGCCAGGGACACGATCTTCATGAACTTTTCAGTGCGCAGCTCGCGCGTCACTGGTCCAAAAATACGGGTACCGATCGGTTCCAGCTTGGCGTTCAGCAGCACGGCGGCATTGCCGTCGAACTTGACCAGGGAACCGTCTTGGCGACGCACACCTTTGGCGGTGCGCACAACCACGGCGTTATAAATTTCACCTTTTTTGACACGGCCGCGTGGCGCAGCAACCTTCACGGTCACCTTGATCACGTCGCCGATGCCAGCATAACGGCGCTTGGAGCCGCCCAACACCTTGATGCACATGACTTCCTTGGCACCGGTGTTGTCGGCCACTTCGAGCCGGCTTTCAGTTTGAATCATAGTATTCTCTTTCCCAACTTAAGCCGAAGAATCCACACAATGCGGACCTGCGGTCAGTCTTGGTCCCGCCAGCGGCGCCCATGCAGGCCCCGATGTTTGGGTGCTTGACCTTCGTACTGCACTGACCGCACGGTTCAGCGTCTGTGGCCAGACACTTTGCGGCGTTACATGAACGAAGCCCGCAAGTATTACATACAATTTGCGGGCTTGCAAGAACTAATTAAAAACACCCCCCGACCGTTGCCGGGCGGGAGGTTTTTCTAATTAAACGATTTGTGCGGCTTGCACCACACGGGTCACGGTCCATGCCTTGGTCTTCGAGATCGGGCGACCTTCCACGATTTCCACCGTGTCACCGGCTTTCACCTGGTTGGTCTCGTCGTGCGCATGGTACTTGTTGGAGCGCACGATGATCTTGCCGTACAAAGGATGTTTGACGTGACGTTCGATCAGAACGGTTACGGTCTTGTCCATTTTGTCGGACACCACTTTACCGATCAGCGTGCGCTTGAGCGGCTTTTTCACTGGTTCGGTCATTTGGCTTCCTTGGTGTTCATTACCGTTTTTACACGCGCGATGTCGCGGCGTACCTTCTTGAGCTGCGAAGTGTTGCTCAGCTGTTGCGTTGCCACTTGCATACGCAGACCAAACTGGGCCTTCAGCAGATCGTTCAGCTCTTGTTGCAGAGCTGCCTGGTCTTTGCCGCGGAGTTCAGATGCTTTCATATTTCACTCC
This sequence comes from Rugamonas brunnea, assembly GCF_014042345.1. Classification (GTDB taxonomy): domain Bacteria; phylum Pseudomonadota; class Gammaproteobacteria; order Burkholderiales; family Burkholderiaceae_D; genus Rugamonas; species Rugamonas brunnea. Next base: position 150,562 of record NZ_JACEZT010000005.1, on the reverse strand, counting down.
TCTTATTGGCCAACCTGGCGCACCACGAAGGTGGTTGCCAGCGGCAGTTTGGCAGCGGCCAGACGGAACGCTTCACGCGCCAGCTCTTCTGCGACGCCATCCATCTCGTACAGGACTTTGCCTGGCTGGATTTCAGCGACGTAGTACTCGGGGTTACCCTTACCGTTACCCATACGGACTTCGGCAGGCTTGTTCGAGATTGGCTTGTCCGGGAACACGCGGATCCAGATCCGGCCACCACGCTTGATGTGACGGGTCATGGCGCGACGTGCTGCCTCGATTTGACGGGCCGTGATACGGCCGCGGGCAACGGCTTTCAGACCGAACTCGCCGAACGACACGGCGGTGCCGCGGCTGTGCGAGATACCGGTGTTACGGCCCTTCTGCTCTTTACGATACTTTCTGCGTGCTGGTTGCAGCATGGTTATTCTCCTGCTTTCTCAGCTGGCGCAGCGGCCGGCTTGGCGGCACGCACACGCGCACCTGGCGCTGTGGATGGTTTCGCACCGGCTGGACGTGGGCGGCCGGCTGGTTTGCCGTCGTCACGACGTGGACCGCGGCTCTTCTTCTCGTCAGCTGGGGTCTCGATGACTGGCGCTTCGCCGGCGGCGTTGCGGTCACCCTTGTAAACCCACACCTTGACGCCGATGATGCCGTAGGTGGTCGATGCTTCGCTGGTGCCGTAGTCGATGTCAGCGCGCAGGGTATGCAGAGGCACGCGGCCTTCGCGGTACCACTCTTTGCGGGCGATCTCGATGCCGTTCAGACGGCCCGACGACATGATCTTGATGCCCAGGGCACCCAGACGCATGGCGTTTTGCATCGCACGCTTCATGGCGCGGCGGAACATGATGCGCTTTTCCAGCTGCTGGGCGATGGAATCGGCGATCAGTTGCGAATCGATTTCCGGCTTGCGGATTTCCTCGATATTGACGTGCACTGGCACGCCCATGATCTTGGTCAGTGCCGACTTCAGCACTTCGATATCTTCGCCCTTCTTGCCGATCACGACGCCTGGACGCGAGCTGTAGATGGTGAAGCGCGCGTTCTTGGCAGGACGCTCGATCACGATGCGGCCGACGGAAGCGTTCTTCAGCTTGGTCTTCAGGTAGGCGCGTGCCTTCAGGTCTTCGTTCAGCATCGAAGCGAAGTTGCCGTTGCCTGCGTACCAACGCGAGGCCCAGTTACGGGTAACCGCCAGGCGGAAACCAGTTGGATGAATTTTCTGACCCATCGTGGCTCCTTAGTTACCGACGGTCACGTACACGTGACACGATTGTTTCGAGATACGATCGCCACGACCTTTTGCACGCGCGGTGAAGCGCTTCAGGATCGGGCCCTTTTCGACGTAGATCGTTTTCACGAACAGTTCGTCGATGTCGGCACCATCGTTGTGCTCGGCGTTCGCGATCGCGGACTCCAGCACTTTCTTGATGATGGTCGCGCCTTTTTTCGGGCTGAATTGCAGAATGTTGAGCGCAGCGTCAACCTTCTTGCCGCGGATCATGTCCGCCACCAGGCGGCCTTTCTGATCCGACAAGCGCACACCCTTGAGGATAGCTTTAGTTTCCATTATTTCTTCGCCTTCTTGTCAGCGGCATGGCCCTTGAACGTGCGGGTCAGCGCGAATTCGCCAAGCTTGTGACCAACCATGTTCTCGGAGACATACACGGGCACGTGCAGCTTGCCGTTGTGCACAGCGATCGTCAGGCCGATGAAGTCAGGCATGATGGTCGAACGACGGGACCAGGTTTTGATTGGCTTCTTGTCCTTGGCAGCTTGCGCGGCTTCGACCTTCTTCACCAGGTGGGCGTCACAGAACGGCCCTTTTTTCAATGAACGAGTCATGATTTATCCTTATTTCTTGCCGCGGCGCGAGACGATCATCGACGAAGTGCGCTTGTTGCTGCGCGTCTTCTTGCCCTTGGTCTGCTGGCCCCATGGCGACACTGGGTGACGGCCCGCTGCAGTGCGGCCTTCACCACCACCGTGCGGGTGGTCGATCGGGTTCATGACCACACCGCGGACGGTAGGACGAACACCGCGCCAACGCATGGCACCGGCTTTACCGATCTTGCGCAGGCTGTGTTCGGCGTTGCCGACTTCACCCACGGTGGCACGGCACTCGATGTGCACGCGGCGCACTTCACCCGAGCGCAGACGCACTTGAGCGTAGGTGCCTTCGCGGGCCATCAGCACGACGCCGGCGCCGGCGGTACGGGCCATCTGGGCACCCTTACCTGGCAGCATTTCGACGCAGTTCATGATGGTACCGACCGGGATGTTGCGGATCGGCAGGCAGTTACCGGCCTTGATCGGGGCTTCCGCGCCGTTCATCACGGTGTCGCCGACGCTCATGCCTTTGGTGGCGATGATGTACTGGCGCTCGCCGTCGGCGTAGCACAGCAGGGCAATGTGCGCGGTGCGGTTAGGATCGTATTCGATCCGTTCCACTTTCGCAGGAATGCCATCCTTCTGGCGCTTGAAGTCGACCAGACGGTAGTGCTGCTTGTGACCACCGCCAATGTGGCGGGTGGTGATGTGGCCGTTGTTGTTACGGCCGGCGGTCTTGGATTTTTTCTCAACCAGGGCGGCGAACGGACGACCCTTGTACAGGTCGGCGTTGACCACCTTCACCATGCCGCGACGGCCTGGCGAGGTTGGCTTCATCTTAACGAGTGCCATTATTTAGCCTCCTCGGAGAAATTGATTTCCTGGCCGGGCTTCAGGCACACGAAAGCGCGCTTGGTATGGTTGCGACGGCCGATGCGGGCACCGGTGCGCTTCTGCTTACCTTCGCGGTTGACGGTCTGCACCGATTCCACTTCCACCTTGAACAGCAGTTCAACGGCGGCCTTGATTTCTGGCTTGGTCGCATCCGGGGAGACACGGAACACGATCTGTTCGTTCTTCTCCGCCACCATGGTGGCTTTTTCGGAAATGACGGGCGCCACGAGTACCTTCATCAGGCGCTCTTCGCTAAATTTCACTGCGCTCATGCCAGCATCTCCTCAATCTTAGCCAGTGCAGCTTTGGTGACCAGGATCTTCTTGTAGAACACCAGGGACATCGGGTCTGCGTGACGTGGTTCCACAACCAGCACGTTCGGCAGGTTGCGCGAAGCCAGTTCCAGGTTTTCGTTGGCGGCGTCGGTGATGATCAGCACGGAGTCCAGACCCATGCCGGTCAGCTTTTGCGACAGCAGCTTGGTCTTCGGTGCTTCGATCGTCAGGTCTTCGATGACCGACAGACGGTCTTCGCGGGCCAGTTGCGACAGGATCGAGCAGATACCGGCGCGGTACATCTTCTTGTTCACTTTATGGGTGAAGTTCTCGTCAGGCGAGTTCGGGAAGATGCGACCACCGCCGCGCCACAGTGGCGACGACGACATACCAGCACGAGCGCGGCCGGTACCTTTTTGGCGCCATGGCTTCTTGGTCGTGTGGTGAACTTCTTCACGGTCTTTCTGCTTGCGGTTACCGCTGCGAGCGTTGGCCTGGTAGGCCACAACCACTTGGTGGATCAGCGCTTCGTTGTAGTCACGGCCGAAGACGGTGTCGGCGGCAGCTACGTTCGAGGCGGCTTGACCTTGCGCGTTCAAGAGCTTGAGTTCCATCGATTAAGCTCCCTTCTTTGCTTTAACTTTAACGGCAGGCGACACGACAACCTGGCCATTTTTCGCGCCAGGTACGGCACCCTTGACCAGCAGCAGCTGGCGGTCGGCGTCGATACGGGCGATTTCGAGGTTCTGGATGGTGCGGTTGACGTCACCGAGGTGACCGGTCATGCGCTTACCTGGGAACACGCGGCCTGGATCCTGCGCCATACCGATGGAACCTGGAACATTGTGCGAACGGGAGTTACCGTGGGTCTGACGGCCCGAGGCGAAGTGGTGACGCTTGATGGTACCGGCGTAACCTTTACCGATCGTCACGCCCTGCACGTCGATCTTCTGACCGACTTCGAACAGGGAAGCGGCAACGACGTCGCCAGCTTTCAGTTCGGCAGCTTTAGCGGCGTCCACGCGGAACTCTTTCAACAGAGTACCGGCTTCAACACCTGCTTTAGCGTGGTGACCAGCGACGGCTTTGGTCACGCGGGAAGCGCGACGTTGACCGAATGCAACCTGAACTGCGGAATAACCATCCGTTTCAGGCGTTTTGATTTGCGCAACACGGTTGTTCGAAACGTCCAACACGGTGACTGGGATCGAATCCCCGTCATCGGTGAAGATACGCATCATACCAACCTTGCGACCGAGGAGGCCAAGGCTCATTTTTTCTCCATTCCCACCTACGATTGGGCGGGGCTTTGTTGAACTACAAAATTAGTACGGACCAGAAAAAGGCGAATCCATACCGAAGCCGGCTAGTGTAGCGTCATTTGGGTCTTGACGCAACAACTAAATACGGGGTATGTCAGCTTTCCGGCACGGCGCCGGCCGGCCCGCCATGAACAAGGCCGGCCTGTCCGCAATGCGGAGAGGCCGGCCCGGAGCGGCTGGCGGGACACCCCGCCGGCCTGGCAGCGATTACTGCAGTTTGATTTCGACGTCCACGCCAGCTGGCAGGTCCAGCTTCATCAGGGCGTCAACGGTCTTGTCGGTAGGATCGACGATGTCCATCAGGCGCTGGTGGGTGCGGATTTCGAACTGGTCGCGCGAGGTCTTGTTCACGTGTGGCGAACGCAGCACGTCGAAACGCTGGATGCGGGTAGGCAGAGGGACTGGGCCCTTGACCACGGCGCCGGTGCGCTTGGCGGTGTCCACGATTTCCAGGGCGGACTGGTCGATCAACTTGTAGTCGAAGGCCTTCAGGCGGATACGGATCTTTTGATTGGTAACGGACATGGTAATTCCTTCAAAGAGCGAACTGGCAACTTTGTAGCGCCAGCAATTTTAAAAAGAACGGTGGGTACTGCAAGGGCCGACATGGTAACACACCTTGTCGGCCCCTAGACGTCAACGCTTAAAAATTAGGCGATGATCTTGGCAACCACGCCGGCGCCGACGGTACGGCCACCTTCGCGGATTGCGAAGCGCAGACCTTCTTCCATTGCGATCGGGTTGATCAGCTTGACGGTGATCGACACGTTGTCGCCTGGCATAACCATTTCTTTATCGGCTGGCAGCTCGATCGAACCGGTCACGTCCGTGGTACGGAAGTAGAACTGAGGACGGTAGTTGTTGAAGAACGGGGTGTGACGGCCACCTTCGTCTTTCGACAGCACATAGATCTCGCCGGTGAAGTGGTTGTGCGGCTTGATCGAACCTGGCTTGGCCAGAACCTGGCCACGCTCCACGTCTTCACGCTTGGTGCCGCGCAGCAGCAGACCAACGTTGTCGCCGGCTTGACCCTGGTCCAGCAGCTTGCGGAACATTTCCACGCCGGTGCAGGTGGTCTTGACGGTGTCTTTGATACCGACGATTTCGATCTCTTCGCCGACCTTGATCACGCCACGCTCAACACGGCCGGTCACCACGGTGCCGCGACCCGAGATCGAGAACACGTCTTCCACAGGCATCAGGAAGGCGCCATCCACAGCGCGCTCTGGCGTTGGGATGTAGGAATCCAGGGCTTCAGCCAGTTGCATGATGGCCTGTTCGCCCAGTGGGCCGGTGTCGCCGTCCAGCGCCATACGGGCCGAACCTTTGACGATAGGCAGGTCGTCGCCTGGGAACTCGTACTTCGACAGCAGCTCGCGCACTTCCATTTCGACCAGTTCCAGCAGTTCTGCGTCGTCGACCAGGTCGCACTTGTTCAGGAACACGATGATGTATGGAACGCCAACCTGACGGGCCAGCAGGATGTGCTCGCGGGTCTGTGGCATTGGGCCGTCAGCGGCCGAGCACACCAGGATCGCGCCGTCCATCTGGGCAGCACCGGTGATCATGTTCTTGATGTAGTCGGCGTGGCCTGGGCAGTCAACGTGAGCGTAGTGACGGGTAGCGGTTTCGTACTCGACGTGCGCGGTGTTGATGGTGATGCCGCGTGCTTTTTCTTCAGGCGCAGCGTCGATCTGGTCGTAGGCTTTCGCTTCGCCGCCGAATTTCTTCGACAGCACGGTTGCGATCGCAGCGGTCAGGGTGGTCTTGCCGTGGTCAACGTGACCAATGGTGCCGACGTTGACGTGCGGCTTGGTCCGTTCGAATTTCTCTTTTGCCATTTTATTCTTCCTTAAAACAATGTGTTAAAGGGGCCGGAGGATCTCCCCGGCCGCCCAATTTTTAAAATTACTTGGCTTTCGCGGTGACGATCGCGTCGATCACATGCTTAGGCGCTTCGGAGTAGTGCTTGAATTCCATCGTGTAGGTCGCACGGCCTTGCGTTGCGGAACGCAGGGTGGTCGAGTAACCAAACATTTCCGACAGCGGCACTTCGGCTTTGATGATCTTGCCGCCGCCGCCTGGGATTTCGTCCATGCCCTGCACCATACCGCGGCGGGACGACAGGTCGCCCATCACGGTACCGGCGTAGTCTTCCGGCGTTTCCACTTCCACGGCCATCATTGGCTCCAGGATGACGGGGTTGGCGCGCTTGCAGCCTTCCTTGAACGCCATCGAACCGGCCATGCGGAACGCGTTTTCGTTCGAGTCCACATCGTGGTACGAACCGAAGGTCAGCGTGACTTTCACGTCAACCACTGGGTAGCCGGCCAGAACACCGTTCTGCAGCGTTTCGCGCACGCCTTTTTCCACCGCAGGGATGTATTCGCGAGGAACCACACCGCCCTTGATGGCGTCGACGAACTCGAAGCCCTTGCCTTGTTCCTGCGGTTCGACCGTCAGCACGGCGTGGCCGTACTGGCCGCGACCACCGGACTGCTTGACGAACTTGCCTTCCACGTCCGACACCGACTTGCGGATCGTTTCGCGGTACGCCACTTGTGGCTTGCCGACGGTCGCTTCCACGCCGAATTCGCGCTTCATACGGTCGACGATAATTTCCAGGTGCAGCTCGCCCATACCACCGATGATGGTCTGGCCCGATTCTTCATCGGTCTTCACGCGGAACGAAGGATCTTCCTGTGCCAGGCGGTTCAGGGCCAGGCCCATCTTTTCCTGGTCAGCCTTGGTCTTAGGCTCGACGGCCTGCTGAATCACAGGCTCAGGGAACACCATCTTTTCCAGCGTGATGATGGAGGCTGGATCGCACAGGGTTTCACCGGTGGTCACGTCCTTCAGGCCCACGGCAGCGGCGATGTCGCCGGCGCGCACTTCTTTGATCTCTTCGCGCTGGTTAGCATGCATCTGCAGAATACGGCCCAGGCGTTCCTTGCGGCCCTTGACCGAGTTGTAGACGGTGTCGCCGGCGTTGATCACGCCCGAGTACACGCGGAAGAAGGCCAGCTGGCCGACGAACGGGTCGGTCATGATCTTGAAGGCCAGAGCCGAGAACTTCTCGTCGTCAGCCGCTTTACGGGTGGCTGGCTCTTCGTGCTCGTCGGTGCCCGACACAGCGGCGATGTCCACTGGCGATGGCAGGAACTCGATCACGGCGTCCAGCATGGCTTGCACGCCCTTGTTCTTGAACGCGGTACCGCACATCATCGGCACGATCTCGGAAGCGATGGTACGCTCGCGCAGTGCTTTCTTGATGTCGGCTTCGGACAGGTCGCCCTCTTCCAGGTACTTGTTCATCAGCTCTTCGCTGGCTTCAGCGGCGGCTTCGACCATCTTCTCGCGCCATTCGGCGGCCGAATCGGCCAGCTCGGCAGGGATGTCCACGTAGTCGAACTTCATGCCCTGGGAAGCGTCGTCCCAGATGATGGCCTTCATCTTGACCAGGTCGATCACGCCCTTGAAGTTTTCTTCGGCGCCGATCGGGATCTGGATCAGGACAGGGTTGGCCTTCAGGCGCGCGCGCATCTGGTCGTAGACCTTGAAGAAGTTGGCGCCGGTACGGTCCATCTTGTTGACGAAGGCCAGACGTGGCACTTTGTACTTGTTAGCCTGACGCCACACGGTTTCCGACTGTGGCTGCACGCCGCCCACGGCGCAGTAAACCATGCAAGCGCCGTCCAGCACGCGCATCGAACGCTCCACCTCGATGGTGAAGTCGACGTGGCCCGGGGTGTCGATGATGTTGATGTGGTGTTCTGGGAAGTTGTTGGCCATGCCTTTCCAGAAGCAGGTGGTCGCCGCGGAGGTAATGGTGATACCGCGCTCTTGTTCCTGCTCCATCCAGTCCATGGTGGCGGCGCCGTCGTGCACTTCGCCAATCTTGTGGTTCACGCCGGTGTAGAACAGCACGCGCTCGGTGGTGGTGGTCTTACCTGCGTCGATGTGAGCGGAAATACCGATGTTGCGGTAGCGCTCAATGGGGGTCTTGCGGGCCATAATTAATCCTAAATCTTTGAATGGACAAAACCGAGCACCATTTTTTAGCTAAAAAAAATGAGCCCGGCCTCGAACAACAGATAACAGCCGGACCGCACAGGGTCCGGCCGGTTTTATTAGAAGCGGAAGTGCGAGAACGCCTTGTTCGCTTCTGCCATGCGGTGCACTTCATCGCGCTTCTTCATCGCACCGCCGCGGCCTTCAGCCGCTTCCATCAGCTCGCCGCCCAGGCGCTGTGGCATGGACTTCTCGCTGCGCTTGTTGGCAGCTTCACGCAGCCAGCGCATCGACAGGGCCATACGGCGCACTGGACGCACTTCGACTGGCACCTGGTAGTTGGCGCCGCCGACGCGGCGGGATTTCACCTCAACCAGCGGCTTGGCGTTGTTGATGGCGGTGGCGAACACTTCCAGCGGGTCTTTGCCCGACTTGGCGGCGATGTGCTCGAAGGCACCGTAGATGATGTTTTCAGCGACCGATTTTTTACCGGACAGCATCAGCACGTTAACGAACTTGGCGACATCCGTGTTGCCGAATTTAGGATCTGGCAAGATTTCGCGCTTGGGTACTTCACGACGACGTGGCATATCAATTCCTTTCAATCTTCAGTTGAGGTGCGCAGATATGGGTTCGCACTCTCACGGAAGGCCATCATAGCCATCCACTTACTCGACCCGTTGCGGTCGATTACATTCACTTAGCTCTTACTGCCACTGAGCGAAACTTGGGGTATTACTTCTTACCGGCCTTGGCACGCTTGGTACCGTACTTCGAGCGGGCTTGTTTACGGTCTTTCACGCCTTGGGTATCCAACGCGCCGCGGACCATGTGGTAACGCACACCTGGCAAGTCTTTGACACGACCGCCGCGCAGCAGCACAACGCTGTGCTCTTGCAGGTTGTGGCCTTCACCGCCGATGTACGAAATGACTTCGAAACCGTTGGTCAGACGCACTTTGGCGACCTTACGCAAAGCCGAGTTAGGCTTCTTAGGAGTGGTGGTGTACACACGGGTGCAAACGCCACGTTTTTGCGGGCTGTTTTCCAGCGCCGGCGACTTGCTCTTCACGGTCGAAGCGACGCGTGGGTTGCGAATCAGTTGATTGATGGTTGGCATCGTTCTAAATCCAACAAAGTTACAACGTTGATAACCCGGGCAGTTGCCCGGGGGCGAAAACTGAGTCCCTTTCTACACCGACAGCGGAGGCGCGAAAAGCCACTCGCGCGGGAGCGGCTACAAAAGCGTATACGATGTGCAGAATAAATTGAGAACTCGCGAGTATAGACGTGGTCTTGGGGCCAGTCAATCTATTTCGCGGCAAGGGCGGCGTGTGCGCGCCACGCGCTCTGCGCGCGCCGGGCCAGTAAAAACTAGCTGTATGATCGGGAAACACTTGATAATAGCAGACATTTTTTTCCGCCCCCGCCTTTATGTCAGCCCTGTTGCGCCCCGCCAACCTGTTCCTGCTCGCCACCTACCTGCTGCTGTCGGCCGTGCCCTATGTGCCGTGGCTGCTGGGCAAACCGGTGGAGCAAGCCTGGCAGATCGCGGCCGTCGAGGCGCTGGGCTGGCTCGCGGCCTGGGCCGTGTTCAAGCGCCCGGCCTGGTTCCACTGGCTGCTGCTGCCCGCCTTCGTCGCGCTGCCGGCCGAGATCTACCTGTTCGTGTTCTACGGCCAGGGCATTTCCACCCACCACCTGGGCATCATCGCCGAAACCAGCCCGCGCGAGGCGATGGAATTCCTGGGCCAGAAGGTATGGCTGCTGGGCGGCGCCATGGCCGCCGTGCTGGCCTGGTGGCTGCTGGCCCAGGTGGTGGCCGTGCGCTACCGGGCGCTGGAATTCACCGGCCGCGGCCGCCAGGGAGCGCTGGCGGCCCTGCTGGTGCTGGGCGGCGTGGGTGGCTGGGGTTATGAATTCGGCATCCAGGCCAAGCCGTCGGCGTCCGCCAAGGCCGCCCGGCCGGCCCCGTCCGCCGCCGCATCGGCCGCCCATGCCGCTTCGGGCAGCGTGGCCGCGTCCGGCTTTGGCGACGGCGCCAGCGACGACGAGGAGGAGGATGCGGACGAGGATAGCAGCCCCTCGCTGCCGGCCGTGCCGGCGGCCGGCCACCTGGGCTGGAAGCTGGCCGCCCTGCCCTACTGGGCCCGCTCGCCGGTGGATGGCGACGCGTTCACGGCCAGCTGGCCGTTCGGCCTGGCCGCGCGCTTCGCCGACTTCTGGAAAGAGCGCCGCTACCTGGCCGAGCTCGGTGAGCGCAGCCGCAGCTTCCGCTTCCAGGCGCACCAGGCCACGCCGGGCCAGGAACCGGAGATCGTGGTGCTGGTGATCGGCGAATCGTCGCGCTACGACCGCTGGAGCCTGAACGGCTATCCGCGCGACACCAACCCGCTGCTCAAGCGCGAAACCAACCTGGTGTCGCTGCCGGACGTGATCACGGCCGTCTCGGCCACGCGGCTGTCGGTGCCGGTGATCATCTCGCGCAAGCCGTCGATGCAAAGCCTCAAGGATGGCTTCTCGGAAAAATCGTTCCTGACGGCCTACAAGGAGGCCGGCTTCAAGACCTGGTGGCTGTCGAACCAGGTGTCGTTCGGCCAGTTCGACACGCCCGTGTCCGTGTTCGCCAAGGAGGCGGACGTGATCCAGTTCCTCAACCTGGGCGGCTTCACCAACCGCTCCAATTTCGACGCCGTGCTGCTGGAACCGCTGGCGCGCGCCATCGCCGACCCGGCGCCGAAAAAGCTGATCGTGCTGCACTCGCTGGGCAACCACTGGAACTACAGCCAGCGCTACCCGAAAACGTTCGACAAATGGCAGCCGTCGCTGTTCGGAGTCGACAAACCCGTCTACACGGACACCAAGATCAAGCCGCAGCTCAACAACAGCTACGACAATTCGATACTTTACACGGACTGGTTCCTGTCGCAGGCCATCGCCAGCCTCAAGCAAACGCGGCAACTGAGCACGCTGGTGTACGTGGCCGACCACGGCCAGACCCTGTACGACGGCAGCTGCAACCTGGCCTTCCATGGCCACAACACGCAGTTTGAATTCCACATCCCGGCCTTCGTCTGGTATTCCGACCAGTACCGCGACCGCTACCCGGAAAAGGTGCACCAGCTGCTGCGCCACCGCAAGGCCAGGCTGGCCACGGAAAACATGTTCCACACGCTGCTGGACCTGGGCGACATCGACTACCCGGGCGAGCGGCTCGACTGGAGCTTCGTCAACGCCCGCTTCAAGCAGCACAAGCGCTACGTGGACAGCTATGGCTGGACCAATTACGACAACGCCATCATCAAGGGCGATTGCCGCGAAGTGATCGACAAGGACAAGCCGCTCAAGCAGGAGAAGTGACGGCGCCACGCGAGGCCGGCGGGACGATGGAAAAACGGCAAAGTGTTGTTTTTTACACCGTCCGGCCAGCGTGCACTGCCTGCATGGCTGCCGTTCCGGCACTGCCTCGCCCCGCAGTTAGCTATACGCTATGGCTGAGCACTTCCGATTCAAAATAGTTAATTGACAACTTTTTTGGACGCTTGTAAGTTGGTTCCCAGCACTCGGATTGCCGGGTGCTTTTTTTGCCATAGGGGATCAACATGAAACTAAGATCACTACTGCTGGCGGCCATGCTGGCCGCTTCAACCGGCACCGCGCTCGCGGAAAACCTGAACCAGAACGTGTCGATGTCCACCGTCTCGGCGGGCAGCTACACGGCCCATTTCGGGTCCGACCACAACTATGCTGGCGCGTTCACCGACACCTTCACCTTCAACCCGGCCGTCGGGCCCAGCCTGGCCAACGCCGTCATCCAGACCTTGTCGTTGTTGGGCAATAACAACCTCAACTTCACAGGCGCCTCGCTAAACGGCAACGCGCTGACGCTGTCGCCCACGGGCGCCTATGAGTGGGGCATGCTCAACCCGCCGGTCAATGTGTCGGGCACGCTGGTGCTGACCGTGATGGGCAATGTCATCACGCCATCGGCCAGCTATTCGGGCGACATCAACGTGGCCGCCGTGCCGGAACCGGAAACCTATGGCATGCTGTTGGCCGGCCTCGGTGTGGTCGGCTGGCTGGCCCGTCGCCGCAAAGCCGGTTGAGCCCGGGCCTGGCCCCGCCTCACGGGAGCCCACCACCTTGCCGACCAGATCGGCCCGCCCCGGCTGCGAGCGCGCACCGGGGCACAGGAGACGCAGCGGCGTCTCTTTTTTTGCCCGGCCCGTTTGTTGGGCCCCGGCCGTCCCGGCTGGTAAACTGGCGCCATGAAACCTGCCGTCTCCCCCACCACCGCCAGTACCGGCCTGCGCTTCGACCAGCCCGGCCACCCTCCCGCCACCATCACCGAGTTCCAGGGCGTGCGCAGCCTGCACCTGGGCACCTCCTGGGTGCAGGGCGCCATGCGCCTGTCGCGCCCGGACGCGATCGAGCTCGAATACGTGCAGATGATGATGATGTGGCTGCTGTTCGTGCAGCGCCCGCGCCACGTGGTGCAACTGGGACTGGGCAGCGCCGCGCTGACCAAGTTCTGCTACCGCCGCCTGCCCGGCACGCGCGTGACGGCCATCGAACTGAACCCGAACGTGATCGCCATCTGCCGCTCGCTGTTCGGCCTGCCCGACAACGACGACCGCCTGCAGGTGCGCGAAATGAACGCGCTCGACTTCGTGCTCGATCCGGCCAACCACGGCACCGTGGACGCGCTGCAGGTCGACCTGTACGACGAGGAAGCGCGCGGCCCCGTGCTCGACACCCCCGAGTTCTACCAGGGCTGCTACGACTGTCTGAGCGAGGACGGCGTGATGACGACCAATGTGTTCGGCGAGTTCAGCAACTATGACAAGAATCTGCTGGCCATGGAACAGGTGTTCGACGCCGTGGTGTGGCTGCCCGAGGTGCACGACGCCAACATCGTCGTGATCGCGTTCAAGCACGCGCCCGTGCTCGACTTCAGCGTGCTGTACGAGCGCGCCGGCGCCATCAAGAAGGAATTGAACCTGCCGGCCAAGTCATGGGTCAACGGCCTCAAGGCGTGGATGCGCGACCACCAGTAGCGGCGACCGGCGCGCGCGGCCGGATGGGCGAAAAACCACATAAACTTGCCGCGCCGAAACTGAAAAGGCGTTGCCGATCGACAAGCGTACGCGAAATTCCCTTATAAAGCACGCACTATTGCATGGCCTGCTCATTATGCAACATATTGGTGCATGCAAGTTTGTCTAGACCAATTGTGCACTGTAGTATTTTCTCGGTGGTGAATACCCTTCGCCAGCACGCAGGAAAGCCGTCACCCCTCGGCTGTTTGTTCAGATAAAAACCACACGAGAGAATGACCTATGAAGAGAGCCCTCCGCAGCACCCGCCCCGCCCGTTCCACCCAAGCCCCCCATTTCCAACGCACCCTGCTCGCCAGCGCCCTGCTGCTGGCCGCCGGCGCCAGCTATGGCCAGACGGCCGCCGCACCGGACGCGCCCGCCGAGCAAACGGTGGTGGTGCTCGGTTCCCGTTCCGCCGCCAAGACGGCGCTCGACACCTCGGCCCCGGTCGGCCTGATCAGCCTGAAGGACATGCAGACGGCCGGCCCGCTGGAGCTGGGCAAGCTGCTGCAGACGCTGGACCCTTCGTTCAACTTCTCCACCACCTTCGTCAGCGACGGCACCGACAGCATCCGTCCAGCCACGCTGCGTTCGCTCGGCCCTGACCAGGTGCTGGTGCTCGTGAACGGCAAGCGTCGCCACCAGCAGGCGCTGGTGAACGTGCAGCAGACCGTGGGCCGCGGCTCTGCCGGTACCGACATCAACGCCATTCCGCTGGCCGCCATCCACCACATCGAAGTGCTGCGCGACGGCGCCGCCGCCCAGTACGGTTCGGACGCCATCGCCGGCGTGATCAACATCGTGCTCAAGAGCCAGGTCAAGGAAACCACGGTCAGCGGCACCGTGGGCACCACCTCGGAAGGCGACGGCGACCTGTACTCGGGCAGCGCCAACACCGGCTTCGCGCTGGGCCAGGACGGCGGCTTCATCAACCTGACGGCCGAAGCACGCAAGCGCGGCGAAACCAACCGCGCCGGCCCGGACACGCTGCGCGTGAACCCGCCGCGCGTGACCCAGCACATCGGCGACGGCGAGGCCAAGGATGGCTACCTGTGGTGGAACGCGGCCCTGCCGGTGGACAAGAACGGCGAATTCTATGCGTTCGGCGGCTTGTCCAAGCGCAAGGGTAACTCCTACGGCTTCTTCCGCTCGGCCGGCGACGACCGCACCGTGCCGGACGTGTACCCGAACGGCTTCCTGCCCAACATCCAGACCACCATCAAGGACAATTCGTTCGCCTTCGGCTACCGCCGCGACCTGGCCAACGACTGGAAGGCCGACCTGTCGATCAACCACGGCGAGAGCGAGCTGGACTTCCACGAAGCCAACTCCATCAACACCAGCTACTGGTATGAGCCGAAACCGGGCGGCGGCATCTACGCCGAATCGCCACGCGAAGCCAACACGGGCAACCTGAAGTTCACCCAGACCACCATCAACGCCGACCTCAAGGGCCCGCTGGCCGTGGGCGCCGGCAGCGTGTTCCTGGCCACCGGCTTCGAATACCGCGCCGACAACTACCAGATCGAAGCGGGCGACCCCGTGTCCTACCAGTACGGCCGCACCAACAACCCGGCCATCGCCATCATCAACCAGAACGGCGGCACGGCCGCGGCCGGCATCCAGGGCTTCCCCGGCTACACGCCAGGCACGGCAGTGGACTCGGGCCGTCACAACATCGCCCTGTACATCGACGCCGAGCACAAGCCGGTCGACAACCTGACGCTGGCTGGCGCCGTGCGCTGGGAAAAATACTCGGACTTCGGCAGCACCACCACCGGCAAGCTGAGCGCGCGCTGGGATCCGAGCAAGCAAGTGGGCTTCCGCGGCAGCGTCTCGACCGGCTTCCGCGCACCCAGCGTGCAGCAAGAGTTCTACAGCTCCGTGTCGACCAACCTGAACAACGGCGTGCTGACCGAAACCCTGACGGCCCGCCAGGGCAGCCCGGTGACCCAGGCCTTCGGCATCGCCCCGCTGAAAGAGGAAACCTCGACCAGCGGCAGCGTCGGCATGGTGCTGCGCCCGGCCAAGAACATGTCGCTGACGGTGGACGCCTACCAGATCAAGATCAAGGACCGCATCGTGTTCTCGAGCGAGATCGGGCCTGAGGCCAACGGCGGCCCGATCGCCAACATCCTCAAGCCGCTGGGCGTGGGCCAGGCCCAGTTCTTCACCAACGCCGTCGACACCCGCACCCGCGGCCTGGACATCGTGGCCGACCACACGACGCACTTCTCGAACGCCAAGCTGGTGCTGTCGGGCCAGTTGGGCTTCAACAAGACGGAAGTGACGGGCCGCCATTCCTCGTCGGCCGTGCTGACCGGTGAACAGCTGTTTGACCAGTCGCAAGTGACGCTGCTCGAACATGGCCAGCCACGCCAGCACCACGTGATCGGTGCCGACGTGACCACCGGCCCATGGGACGTGAACGTGCGCGCCAACTACTTCGGCGAAGTGAAGGCCGAGAACTTCAGCCCGCTGCAAACGTGGGGCGCCAAGTGGCTGGTCGACACCTCGGTGCGCTACGCATTCAGCCAGCGCACGTTCCTGAGCGTGGGCGTGAACAACCTGTTCAACACCCTGCCGGACGAGTGGACCAACGGCGGCGTGTTCCCGAAACTGGGCTTCACCCGTTGCTGGGAAACCTGCCCGATCGGCGTGAACGGCCGCTCGATGTACGTGCGCGTCGATTCGGCGTTCTAAGCGTCGCCGCACAGCCGCCAGCAAGCCTGGCGGCGTGATGCAAGCAAAGGGGTCAGACTTTCGGGTCTGACCCTTTTTTCATGGGGCGGCGTCCAGCAGCCGGCTAACCGCGCCGGGACAACGCTTCAAGATTTTGACCCAGATGACAGGCAAAGGCGATGTTGATCCAGCTGACCTGATTTTGCGCCGCGTTAAGCTGGAATAGGGCGAAGACTTCAAAACAGAGCAGTGCCAGCGGCATAAACAACAATGCGTTCACGCCAACCGAATTCTGGTCGATCTCTTCGCCATCCGAATTGGCCGGTACGACGCCGCCATGTTGCCGGGTAACCCATACCGCGCCGGCAAAGGAGCCCGCGCACGCAAACACGCTCCACATGATCAGATCAACGGTTTCCGCCCTACTGAACGCGACAAAATAGGCGTACAGGCCCACGAAAAAGCACGTCAGGTTCAGCAATAACAACGACTGAACTAATTTTCGTATCCGCATATTTCACTCCATCCAGGAATATAGGGACGACTCGGCACCTCATGGCTCAACATCTAATCGTTCTTCGATTTATGTCTGAAACACAGAAAGATCAGCATCAGCAGCATCAGCAGAACGGTGCCACTAAATGATTTCGGGTAAGAGGACGCCAAGGCGAGGACGGAAGTCGCAACTGGCGCCAGCCGAGAAATAGCGAGCAACCACGTAAAAACAAGCAAAACCGAGGTTATTAAAACCAGTATCCGCTTCATGTCAGCTCCCAGTATTCGCAAATGGTGTCGGCAACGCCAACCGTACAGTCAAATCTCGCAATAAGGATTGGCGTTCGTCAAGGCTTGGGCGCCGGAGGCAAGTTCGGAACATGCGACGGTATCAAGGGGCGGCCTTGGACGTCGCTTCGTGGTTCATGTCGTGTTCACGTTTCGCATACGCCGCCAGATGCACCAGCGCCGCCAGCTGCCGGACCAGTGCATCCATCCGCTCGGCCGGCACTTGCGCGTAGCCGAGCATCAAGCCGTGCCAGCCCGTCGCCCCCTGCACCGCGTGCTCGCTCAGCGGGCGCGCGACGATGCCGTGCGCGCGGGCCTGGGCGCTGATGGCCGTGTCCGACAGCGCCGGGTCCATGAAGCGCAGCGCGAGGTGCATGCCGGCTGAACCGCCGTGCACAGTCGCCACCTTGCCCATGTGCGTTTCCAGCGCCGCCACCAGCGCGTCGCGCCGCTGGCGGTACAGGCGCCGCATGCGGCGCAGGTGCAGCGAGAACTGGCCGCTGCGCAGGAATTCGGCCAGCGCCAGCTGGTCGGCCACGCGCCCGCGCGCGCTGGCCTGCCCCCGCACGCTGGCCAGCGCGGCGGCCAGCGCCGGCGGCACCACCACGAAGCCGATCCGCAACGACGGGAACATGGTCTTGCTGAATGTGCCCAGGTAGAGCACGGGCGCGTCCGGCTCCAGGCCCTGCATGGCCGACAGCGGCGCGCCGTCGTGGCGGAACTCGCTGTCGTAGTCGTCCTCGATGATGAGGGCGCCGGCCGCGCGGGCCGCCGCCAGCAGGGCCAGCCGCCGGCGCAGGCTCAGCACGGAGCCGATCGGGTACTGGTGCGACGGCGTGGTGTACACGAGGCGCGGCGGCCGCTCGCGCCAGTCGGCCGCCTGCGGCGCCATGCCCTCCTCGTCCACCGGGATGCCCTGCACGTCGAGCCCGGCCGCGCGGAACGCGGCCAGCGCGCCCGCGTAGCCGGGATGCTCGTGCCACACGGTATCCCCCTCGTCGGCGAAGGCGCGCGCGCACAGGTCCAGGCTGCTCTGGGTGCCGTCCGTGATGAACACTTGGCCGGCCTCGCACACGACGCCGCGCGCGGCCCGCAAGTGGTCGGCGATGGCGGCCCGCAAGGCCGGTTCGCCGGCCGGGTCGGCATAGTTGAGCTGCGCCACCGTCAGGCCGCGCCAGGCGCGTTCCAGCATGCGGCGCCACAAGGAGAGCGGGAACTGGTCCAGCGCCGGCACGCCGGGCACGAAGGCGCCAGATTCGGCGCTGGCCGGCGCCACCGGCAACTGGCGCATGCGGCGCGCGAGGCCCGCGCGCGCGGCCGGCGCGGCAACCACGGGCGGGCGCTCGGGCGCCACGGCGGCCACCACCGTGCCGCGCCGGTCCGTGCGCAGATAGCCTTCGCTGGCCAGTTGTTCATACGCGTACAGCACGGTGTTGCGGGCCACGCCCAGTTCCTCGGCCAGCGCGCGCGTGGCCACCAGCCGGGTGCCGGCGGCCAGCGTGCCGTCGCGGATGGCGGCCCGCAGGCATTCGTGCAGCAGGCGCTGGCGCGGCCAGCCATGCTGGCGGTGCCGCTCCGTGTAACGGGCGATGAGGCGGGCGTAGTCCATTCGTGGCTCCATGAAATTGCGTGGCGCTGGACCTGTCCTCAGGGCCAGCACGCCATTATATTGAGTACTCAACAATTTTTCCGGAGCCACACACACCGATGAAAGACACCGCCGCCCCCGTCCCGCCCAGCGACCGCACCCGCGTGCGCCGTGGCGCTGAAAAAGCCCATTACGATGAAGCCACCCTGCATGCGATCGTCGACGACGCCTACCTGTGCCATATCGCCTTCAGCGACGAGCACGGCGCCCACTGCATCCCCACAGCCAGCTGGCGCAGCGGCGGCCATCTGTACATCCACGGCTCGAACGGCAGCCGCCTGCTCAAGCAGCTGGTGCGCCAGACCTGCTGCGTGACCATCAGCCACCTCGACGGCCTGGTGCTGGCCCGTTCGGCCTTCAGCCATACGATGAACTACCGCTCGGCCATGGTGTACGGCCGCTTCGAGGCGGTGGAGGACGACGCCGGCAAGCATGCCGCGCTGGAGGCGTTGATGGACAAGCTGGCGCCGGGCCGCCAGGCCGAGATCCGCCCCGGCAACGACAAGGAATACGCGGCCACCACGGTGCTGCGCATCAGCCTGGCCGAAGCGGCCTGCAAGGTGCGCGCGGGCGGCCCCAACGATGACGAGGAAGACCTCGGCTGGCCGGCCTGGGCCGGCGTGCTGCCGTTCGCGCGCGCGCGCACGACGCCGGTGGCCGATCCCGCTTGCACGGTGGCGGCCCCGGCCTATGTGCGCGACTGGCAGACGCCGGACGCGGCGCTGGCGCCGATCTACTAGCCGTGCATGCAGCGCGCCAGGTCCGGACCGCTCGCCACGGCTGGCGCGATGCCTGGTCGTGCATGAGGTAGGCCTCGTCCGAGCCGCGCGCCACGGCCAGCGCGGTGACTAGAAGTGCATGAGGTACGCCTCGTCCGGGCCGCCAACCATTAGCCGGCGCGGTCACTAAAAGTGCGTGAAGTGCGCCTCGTCCGGGCCGCTCGCCACGGCCAGCGCGGCGCCCGGCTTGGCGCCGGTCGCGGGACGGCGCGCGGTGCCCGGCTTGAGTGTCACGGGCCGGCGCGGCGCGCCACGGCGCATGGGATCGGCCGCCGCGTACTGTTTGAACACGGCCATCAACTGGTCAAGCTGCTCGGCCTGGGCGCTCATTTCCTCGGCCGTGGCGGCCAGTTCCTCGGAGCTGGCCGCGTTGACCTGGGTGGTCTGGCTCAGCTGGCCGACGGCACTGTTGATCTGGCGCACGCCCGACGATTGCTCCTCCGACGCGGCCGCGATCTCCTGCACCAGGTCGGATGTCTTGCGGATGTTGGGCACCATCTGGTCGAACATGTGGCCGGCCTGCTCGGCCAGTTCCACGCTGTCCGACGCCACCTTGCTGATCTCCTGGGCCGCCACCTGGCTGCGCTCGGCCAGCTTGCGCACTTCGGCCGCCACCACCGCGAAGCCCTTGCCGTGCTCGTGCGCGCGGGCCGCCTCGATGGCCGCGTTCAGCGCCAGCAGATTGGTCTGGTAGGCGATGTCGTCGATGATGCCGATCTTGTCCGCGATCTGCTTCATGGCTGTGGCCGTGGCCTTGACGGCGTCGCCGCCGCGCGTGACGTCGTGCGCGGCCTGGGTCGCCATGCCGTCCGTGACCTTGGCGTTCTCGGCGTTCTGCGCGATCGAGGCCGTCATCTGCTCGATCGAGGCGCTGGTTTCCTCCACCCCGGCGGCCTGCTCGCTGGCCGCCTGCGACAGCGACTGGGCCGTCGCGTTCACTTCCTGCGCGGCCGCGCCCAGCGTGCCCACCACGCCCTGCACGTCGCGCACGATGGCCGACAGGCTGCGCGAGATCCACACGGCCAGCGTACAGCCGAGCACGGCGATGACGACGTCGAACGACATGATCCACATCTTGGCCTGGTTGGCCACCGAACTCATGTGGGCCGAGGCGGCCTTGGTGTCGGCCTCGTTCAGCTGCGCCAGTTTCTCGGCGGCCGTGGAGATGGCGGTGGCGGTGCCCTTGACCGCCTTGTCCAGCTCGGCGACGCTGGCGCCCTTCTCGCGCATGGCTTCGAGCTGGGTCATGGCATCGTTGTAGGCGCGGGTGGCGGCCGCCAGCGCGTCGAGCTGCAGCAGCTCATCGCGGCTCGGCTCGCCGGCCGCGCGGTAGGCCGCCACATGCTTGTCGATGGCGGCCAGGTCGGTGCGGAATTCGGCCGCGGCGTTACCGCCGCGCAGGATGTAATTCTTGAAGTCCTGCATCGCGTCGCCATTCCATTTGGTGATGCCCAGCACCGCGTCCTTGCGCACCAGCGTGACGGTTTCAACATTGCCCCACGTGCTTTGCAGGGCGGACAGGTTGGCGAAGGCGACCAGGCCCAGCGCGATCACCAGCACCACGATCGCGCCCATGCCGAAATGCAGCCGGGTTTCCATTTTCATGTTCTTGAGCATGCTTTACTCCTGCACGCCGGGCGGCCAGCACGCGGCGCAGTAAAGTTAGTGGGGCCGGCCCGGCGGCGTCGCCGCGGGGCTGATGGGCGAGGCCCATGACGGCGCGCGATGGTCCGCGGCACAGGGGCTTGCGGCCTATTGTGACCGATTAAATGGCGCCAATACTCACAGATTCTTGCCTTGCAAATCGCAAGACAATTGCAAGGCCGCGCTGTCCGGGACAGCGTCAGGCCAGCGCCGGCGCCAGCGCGGCCATGGCGCCGATATCGCTGGCCGACACCACGTGCTGCACGTTCAGCAGCAGCACGAAGCGCCCCTGCACCTTGCCGATGCCCTGCAACAGGTCGGCCCGCACCTGGGCGCCGAAAGCGGGCGCCGGCTCGATGTCGGCGGCCGCGATGTCGAGCACGGCATTGACGGCGTCGACCAGGATGCCGATCACGAACGGCCCGTCGCCGGATTCCACTTCCACCACGATGATGCAGGTGCGCTTGCCCACCGGCGACGGGGTCCGTTCCAGCCGGCGCGCCAGGTCCATCACCGGCACGGCCGTGCCGCGCAGGTTGATCACGCCGCTGATGCAGGCCGGCATCTGCGGCACGCTCGTCACGCCCTCGTACTCGATGATTTCCTTGATCGCCAGGATGCCGATGGCGAACATGTCGCTGCCGAGCATGAAGGTGAGAAACTGGGCCGGGCCGGCGTCGGCAGGCGCGGCGGAGGTGACGGACAGTGCGCTCATGGCAAGCTCTCCTGGTTCAGAATTTGACGAAGTGCGATTCATCGGGATCGCCCATCTCGCTCATCTGGCGCGCGCCACCGAAGCCGCGCGCCAGCTTGATGGACGCCTTGCCCGTCTTGCGCGCGGCGCCCGGCTGGTAGCGGTTGCTGCCCTGGAGCTTGAAGAACGACATGGTCTGCTGCAATTGCTCGGCCTGGCCACTCATCTCCTCGGCCGTGGCGGCCAGTTCCTCGGAGCTGGAGGCGTTCTGTTGGGTGGTCTGCGACAACTGGGTGACGGCCGAGTTGATCTGGCCTACGCCCGACGATTGCTCCTCCGAGGCCGCCGTGATCTCCTGCACCAGGTTGGAGGTGCGGCGGATATTGGGCACCATCTCGTCGAGCAGCTTGCCGGCCTTTTCGGCCAGCTCCACGCTGCTGCTGGCCACCTGCTCGATCTCCTGGGCCGCCACCTGGCTGCGCTCGGCCAGCTTGCGCACCTCGGCCGCCACCACCGCGAAGCCCTTGCCGTGCTCGCCCGCGCGGGCCGCCTCGATGGCCGCGTTCAGGGCCAGCAGGTTGGTCTGGTAGGCGATGTCGTCGATGATGCTGATCTTGCGCGCGATCTGCTGCATGGCCGTGACCGTGGACTTGACGGCCTCGCCACCCTCGGCCGCCTCCTGGGCCGCCTTGCTGGCGATGCCGTCGGTGACCTTGGCGTTTTCCGTGTTCTGCGAAATCGAGGCCGTCATTTCCTCCACCGAGGCCGAGGTCTGCTCGGTGCCGGCGGCCTGCTCGCTGGCCGCCTGCGACAGCGACTGGGCCGTGGCCGACACTTCCTCGGACGCGCTGGCCAGCGCCTCGGCGCCGTTGTTCACTTCCTGCACCACGTGCGACAGCTTCTCGATCATGCCCTTCATGGCCGCCAGCAGGCTGGTGGTGTCGCCGGCCTTCAGTTCCACCTCGGCCGTCAGGTCGCCGTCGGCCACGCGCCGCACGATCTCGGCCGCGTAGCCGGGGTCGCCGCCCAGCTGGCGCAGGATGCCGCGCAGGATGAACAGGCCCAGGCCCAGCAGCAGCGCCAGCGCGATCGCCGAGGCCGTGTACATCTGGCTGGTGGCGCGGGCCGAGGCGGTGTCGGCGTCCTTGACGGCGGCGTCGCCATAGCCCACGTTCATCTCCACCAGCTTGCCCAGGCTGGCCTCGGCCGCCGAGAAGCGCGCCTTGTTATCCTGCAGCGCGCGGTGCAACTCGTCGAACAAGGCCTTGCCCTTGTCCACGCCGTCGGCGCCGCCGATCTGGCCGGCGATCTGGTCGATCCGGGCGTCGCCCTCCTTCCAGTCGTTCCATTCCTTGACGAACTGGTTCCACACCCGCTCCTCCTCCTGCGTCTGCGGCAGCGGCTCATAGATCTTCCAACCCTTGTCCACGCGCGCCCAGATGGCTTGCTTGCGCTTCAGCAGCTCGGCCACTTCGCGCCACTGGTCGGGATAAGGCGCCAGCGACTCGATGCCCCGGCTGGAGGAACGCAAGGCCGTCTGCGCCTCGTTGATCATCTGCAAGCCTTGCACGGACGGCATGCGGTTGCGGCCCACCTCGGCCAGCATCTCGCCCTGCTTCTGCAAGCCCATGAAGGCCACCATCATCACCGCCACCAGCGCCAGCACGGCCACCGCCAGCAAGGCGCCGATCTTGGTTTTCACCGTCATCTTTTCAAACATGTTGCTCTCCCCAGTTCCGGACGTCTGTCCTGTTATCGTATTGGTTCACTGCCGCGCTGCCCTCAGTCGGGGGGCGCGTGGCCTTCCGCCAGCGCCCGCAGGCGCCGCCGCTCACTGCGCATCCATGTCACCAGCTCCCCGGCCGGCATGGGCCGGGCCAGCAGATAGCCTTGCGCCAGGTCGCACCCCAGCGTGCGCAGCAACTGCCAGTCGGCCGCCGTCTCCACGCCCTCGGCCACGGTGGCCACGCCCAGCCGCTGCCCCAGTTCCAGCGCGCTTTTCAGCACCATATGGCGGTTCGGCCACTGCGACGCGCCATTGACGAAGGCACGGTCTATCTTCAATTCCGTGAACGGACAACGGGCGAACTGCTGCATCGACGAATAGCCGATGCCGAAGTCGTCCATGGCCAGCCCGAAGCCCATCAGCCGCAAGCGTCCCAGGTTGGTCAGCGCCTGCGACAGCTGGCGCATGACGCTGGTCTCGGTCACCTCCCACACCAGCGACGCCGGCGCCACGCCCGACGCCTGCACGGCCGCCGCCAGCAGGTCGACGAAGGCGCGATCGGCCAGGTTGTCAGCCGACAGGTTGACCGACACCGTCAACGGCGGCAGGCCGGCGCGCTGCCACTCGGTCAGCTGGGCCAGCACCTGGCGCACCAGCGCCAGCGTGAAGCCGGCCATCAGCGGCGTGCCCTCCAGCGCCGGGATGAAGTGCTGCGGCGCCAGCAGGCCGCGCGCCGGGTGCTGCCAGCGCGCCAGCGCCTCCAGCCCCTTCAGGTGACCGGTCTGCATGGTGACCTTGGGCTGGTAGTGCAGCAGGAACTGGCCGGCCGCCAACGCCTGCTCCAGCTCGACCGCGGCGGGCAGCGCGTGCTCGGGCAGCGCCGCCCCGGCCGCATCGCCAGAGCCGGCGCTGCCGGCGCGCGTCAACAGCGCCTCCAGCGCGTCGCGCTGCACCGGCTTGAGCAAGGTGCCCAGCAGGCCGATGGCGGCGTCCTCGGAGCCCATGTTCTCGATGATCTCCAGCAGCCGCGGGTCGCGCGCGCTGACCACGATCAGGTGCCGGGCCAGGCGCCGCTCGCGCAGCTGGCAGGTCAGTTCGATGCCGTCCATGCCCGGCATCTCCAGGTCGGTCAGCACCAGGAACAGCGGCACGCCCTGTTCCGCCTCCAGCAGGCGCAGCGCTTCGTTGCCGTCGGCCGCCTCCAGGATGACGCCGCAGCCCAGTTCGCGCAGCAGGCCCACCAGGTAGCTGCGCTGCACGGCACTGTCGTCCACCACCATCACGCGCTGGCCGTGCCAGGGCGCGCCCGCGCGCGCGGCGGCCTGCACGCCGGGTGCGCTGGTGGTGGTGGGGGTGGCGTTCATGACGGTGCCCGCCTCAGTTGCCGAACCCGGCCAGCTGGGCCAGGATGTCGCGGTAGATCTGGTTCAGCGGTACGGATTTCTCCACCCCGCCCCGTTTCACGGCTTCCTTGGGCATGCCATACACCACGCAGCTGGCCTCGTCCTGGGCCACGGTGCGGGCGCCGGCCTTGAGCATCTCCAGCAGGCCGGCCGCGCCGTCATCGCCCATGCCCGTCATGATCACACCCAGCGCGTTGGCGCCGGCGCAGCGCGCCACCGAGCGGAACAGCACATCGACCGACGGCCGGTGCCGGTTCACCAACGGGCCGTCCACCACTTCCACGTAGTACTGGGCGCCCGTGCGGCGCAGCAGCATGTGCTTGCCGCCGGGCGCGATCAGGGCCTGGCCCTGCAGCACGCGGTCGTTGTTGGCGGCCTCCTTGACGCGGATCTGGCACACGCTGTCGAGCCGCGCGGCGAAGGCGGCCGTGAACTTCTCCGGCATGTGCTGCACGATCACCATGCCCGGGCACACGCGCGGCAAGGCCGTCAACACCTCCTCCAGCGCCTGGGTGCCGCCGGTGGAGGTGCCGATGGCCACCACCCGCTCCGTGGTCTGCACCATGGCGCGCGCGTGCTCGACCGGTGGCAGGATCACGTCGGCGTTGTGCTTGACGGTGGGCTGGGCCGGCGCGGCCGCGCGCCCGGCCAGGCGGCGCACGTTGGCGCCGGCCGCGGCCCGCACGGCCGACACCAGCTCCTCGGCGCTGTCGTGCAGGAATTGCTTGAGGTCCAGGCGCGGCTTGGTGATGATGGCCACCGCGCCCGCGCCCAGCGCCTCGACCGAGGTCTGGGCCCCCTTCTCCGTCAGCGTGGAGCAGATCACCACGGGCGTGGGGCGCTCGGCCATGATCTTGCGCAGGAAGGTGATGCCGTCCATGCGCGGCATCTCCACGTCCAGCACGATCACGTCCGGCCACTGGGACTTCATGCGCTCCATGGCCAGGATGGGATTGGCCACGGCATGGGTGACGGTGATGCCGGGCGCGGCGTTGAGCAGCGCGCTCAGCACCTGGCGCACCACGGCCGAATCGTCAACGATCATCACTTCGATGGCCTTCATGCCTGCTCCTTGTTGCCCGGGTTCAGGGCGAACTCCGGCGGCACCTGGCGGCTCAGCACTTCGCCGGTGCGGATGGTGAATATCAATTGCCGGTGGCCGACACCGAACAAGCTCTCGGAGACGATGCGGATGCCGTGCTCGTGCATCAGCGCGCGGGCGCAATCGCCGTTCTGCATGCCGATGTCCTGCACCCGCGCGTGGCGCGGGAACATGGCGCCGCCGCCGAAGATCTTGCCCTCGCACTGGGCCAGCGGCACGCCGCGCCGGGCCAGCTCGGCCAGCAGGTAATCCATCGCGTCCACCCCATAGGTGCCGGCGCCGGCGCCGGGCTTGGCGCGCTTGCGGCTGGTGCCCGGCAGCAGGAAGTGCGACATGGCGCCCACCCGCAGCCGCGGATGCCACAGCGTGACGGAAACACAGGAGCCGACCAGCGTGCGCACCCGGTATTGCTCATCGCCGACGAAGCAGTCGCCGGGCATGAGGAAGATGTCGATGCACTTCTGGTCCGGCATGGTCAGCCCTTGCGGTAGATCGACGGCGCCACGGCCTGCACCGTGTCGCAGATGTCGTTCAGGGTTTCCGAATGGCCGATCAGCAGGTGGCCTCCGGGCTTGAGCTGGCTGAGCAGGCGCGCCACCACCTGGCGCTTGGTCTCCAGGTTGAAATAGATCATCACGTTGCGCAGGAAGATCACGTCGAACGTGCCCAGCTTGGGCAACGGCTCGTTCAGGTTCAGGTGCTGGAACTGGACCCGGGCCCGCAAGGCCCGCTCGATCAGCATGGTGCCCGCCTCGCGCTGCTGGCCCTTGAGGCAGAAGCGCTTGAGATAGCTTTGCGGCAGCTGGGTGGCCCGCTCCATCGGATAGTGGCCGCTACGGGCCCGTTCCAGCACCCGGGTGCTGATGTCAGTGCCCAGCACTTCCCACGCGCCGTCGCCCAGCACGTCGGCCAGCACCATGGCGATGCTGTACGGCTCCTCGCCGCTGGAGCAGGCCGCGCTCCACACGCGCAGGCCGCGGCCCTTGGCGCGCGCATCCTGCGCCAGCTCGGCCAGCAGCTTGAAGTGCTTGGGCTCGCGGAAGAAATAGGTCTCGTTGGTGGTCAGCAGGTCGACGGCCACCTGCAGCTCTGAAGGCTGGGCCCGGCTTTCGAGCAGGCGCAGGTAGTCGCTGTAGCTGGCCAGCTGGTAATGGGCGAGGCGCTTGGCCAAGCGGCCGCTGACCAGGGCCTGCTTGCCGTTGGCCATGAAGATGCCGGCCGCGTCGTAGATGAAGCGCTGGAACTGGCTGAATTCGCGATCGGTGATCGTGATGAGCGACATGGGCGGGTCCCGGATCAGGCGTTCAGTTACGGCCGGCCAGGTTCTGGCGCGCCAGTTCCACGATCTCGCCGCTCGACAGCACGCGCTCGATGGCCAGCAGGCTGACAAATTTGCCGTTGACCTTGCCGATGCCGGCGATGAAGTCGGGCCGGATGCGGGTGCCGAAGGCGGGCGCCGGTTCGATGTCGGCCGCCGCGATGTCGACCACGGCGTTGACGGCGTCCACCAGCATCCCCAGCACCTGCTGGCCCTCGCCCTCGGCCTCCTGCACTTCGACGATGACGATGCAGCTGCGCTTGGTGATCGGGCTGGCGGCGCGGCCGAAGCGGGCCGACAGGTCCATCACGGGCACCACGGCGCCGCGCAGGTTGATCACGCCGCGCACGCAGTCGGGCATCATGGGCACGCCGGCCAGGCTGCCGTATTCGATGATCTCCTTGATACCCAGGATGCCGACGGCGAACTGCTCCTCGCCCAGCATGAAGGTCAGGTACTGGCTGGGCAGCGGGGCCGCCCCCTGCTGCAGCGCCACCACGGCGCGGCCGGCGGCGGCGGGGGCGCTATTGACGACTTGGTTCATGGTTTCCTCTCTGTGGCCGGTGGCGCGCGCCGGTCCGCCCTAGGCGGCCAGCTGGGCCAGGCCCTTGCCGGTGACGGTGGACATCAGCGCGGCCACGTCCAGGATCAGGGCCACATCGCCGCTGCCCAGGATGGTGGAACCGCTGATGCACTTGACTTCGCTGAACATGGGGCTGAGCGGCTTGATCACGGTCTGGAACTCGCCCAGCAGCGTGTCGACCACCAGGCCGGCGCGCTGGTTGCCATACTTGAGCACGACGATGCTTTCGCGCCGGGTGGCCGCGCCGGGCAGCCGGAACAGGTCGCGCAGGCGGATGAAGGGCAGCACCTGGCCCCGCAGGTTGCAGTAATCCTGGCCCGGCTCGGCCGCGTATTCGATGCATTCCTCGATCATGTCGAGCGGAATCACGAACACCGAACCGCCCACCTGCACCAGGAAGCCGTCGATGATGGCCAGCGTCAGCGGCAGGCGCACGGTGACGGTGGTGCCCTGGCCGGCCACGCTGCCCACGTCCACGCTGCCGCGCAGGGCCGAGATGTTGCGCTTGACCACGTCCATGCCCACCCCGCGGCCCGACAGGTTGGTGATCTTCTCGGCCGTGGAGAAACCGGCCTCGAAGATCAGGTTGTAGATCTCCGAATCGCTGAGCTTGCGCTCGGGGTCGACCAAGCCGCGCTCGATGGCCTTGGCCAGGATCTTCTCCTTGCGCAGGCCGCCGCCGTCGTCGCTCACTTCGATCACGATGTTGCCCGACTCGTGGAAGGCGTTCAGCTTGATCATGCCCTTGGCCGGCTTGCCGGCCGCCAGCCGCACCTCGGCCGGCTCGATGCCGTGGTCCATGGCGTTGCGCACCAGGTGCATCAGCGGGTCGCCGATCTTCTCGACCACGGTCTTGTCCAGTTCCGCGTCCTCGCCGTCGACGATCAGGCCGATGTCCTTGCCCAGCTCGCGCGCCACGTCGTGCACCACGCGCTGGAAGCGGTTGAAGGTGGCGCCGATCTTGACCATGCGCAGCTCCAGCGCCGCGTCGCGCACTTCCTCCACCAGGTTCGACAGCACGCCCGTGCATTCGAGCAGCTCCGTGTTGTGGATCTTCTGGCCGATCATGTTGGCGCGCGCGCCGGCGATGATCAGTTCGCCCACCAGGTCGATCAGGCGGTCCAGCTTGTCCGAATCGATGCGGATCGAGCGGCTTTCCTGGGCCTTCTGCTCCGACACCTGCTTCTGCTTGGCCAGCGCGGCTTCCACCACCACCGGCGGCACGTTGCCCCCTTCCACCAGGATGCTGCCCAGTTGCTGCGGTTCGCTGCTGGCCTGCTGGTTCAGCGCGCTGTCGAGCTCGCGGGCCGTCACGCTGCCGCAGCGCACCAGGATCTCGCCCAGGCGCGCGTCGCGCTCGGGCAGCGCGCGGATCAGGTCCACGTACTCGGACACCTTGCTGTGCGGCGGCAGGATGCGGATCTCGCAGTCGTCCTGCACGAACTCGAACACGCCCTCGATGGCGGCCTTGTCGGCCGTGGTGTCGAACGCGATCTCGAAGCCCAGGTAGCACAGCTCTGCGTCCATCTCGTCCGGGTTGGCCGGCAGCGCGTCGGGCACGGTGGCGATGCCGACGATGGTGCCCAGCTTGGCCAGGTAGCGCAGGAAGGCGATCGGGTCCATGCCGTTGCGCAGCACCTCGCGCCCGAAGCGCAGCGAGATGTGCCAGTGGTCGCGCGCGTCCGTGGCCGCCCCGATGCGCTCCACGGCCGGCTCCACGGTCGCCAGCGGGGCCGACGGCGCCTCGGATGGCGGCGCGCCGTCGCCATGGGCGGCGCCGTCCATGTGGCGCTTGAGCTGGGCCACCAGCGCCTCGCCCTCGGGCGCCGTATCCGGGTCCGCTTCCAGCTGGCCGGCCGCCAGCGCCTCCGTCATGCCCGACAGGAAGTCGCAGCATGACAGCAGCAGCACGATCATCTCGTCGGTCAGCACCACGCTGCCGTCGCGCACTTCGTCGAGCAGGCTTTCCACCACGTGGGTGAAGGCGACGATGTGGTCCAGGCTGAACAGGCCGGCCGAGCCCTTGATGGTGTGGGCGGCGCGGAAGATGGCGTTGATGGCCTCGCCCTGGTCACCGGCCAGGTCGACGTTGAGCAGCGCGTTCTCCATCTCTTCCAGCAGTTCGCGGCTTTCCGCGATAAACGTTTGCAGCGCTTGGTCCAGGTTCATGGCGTCCTCCCCAGGTTAAGGTCGCGGGTTCAGGTGCGGCGGTCAGGCGGCGGCATGGATCAGCAAGGCGTCGCCGAAATAGCCGCCCAGGTCCAGCATTTCGAACACATCCACGACGGCCGGGCTGTGGCCCACCAGCCGCAACTGGCGGCCGTCGGCGGCGGCCACCTGCTTGGCCAGCATCAGCACTTGCAGGCCGGCCGTGTCGAGCTCCGTCACGCCCGACAGGTCCACTTCCAGCAGGGCCGCCTGGCGCAGCGCGTCGAGCAGTTGCACTTTCACGTCGGCGGCGCGGTAGATCGTCAGTTCGCCCTCGATGGCGAAGCGCACGGGCAAAGCGGTGGCGGAAGATGCGGACATGGTGGCTCCCGGTGGGTGGTGGTCAGGTCAGCGCGCCGGCAGAGGCGGGGGCGGCGTGCTATGGGGTAATCGTCGGGCAAATGCCGGACAAACTTCGGGCGAACGTCAGGCCAGCATCAGCCCGGCCATCAAGGCAGGACCAACTTGGCCACGGCCCCCAGCAGCACTTCCGGCTTGAACGGCTTGGTGACCCAGGCCTTGGCGCCGGCCGCCTGGCCTTCGCGCTTCTTCTCTTCCTGCGACTCGGTGGTCAGCATGATGACGGGCGTGAAACGGTAATTGGCCAGCGCCTTGAATTGCTTGACGAAAGTGATGCCGTCCATATTGGGCATGTTGACGTCGCACACGACCAGGTGGATCTTCTGGCCCGTGCACTTGGACAAGGCGTCCACGCCATCGCGTCCCTCGATGACGTCATAGCCGGCGCCCTTGAGGGCGATGCCGACCACTTGCCGCAGCGAAGCGGAGTCGTCCACTACCATGATGGTCTTTGCCATAGTGATTCCTCAGAAAAACGTGATTTCGTCGGCCGCCGCCGGCTGTTGCTGGCGGGTGGTCAGCGCCCCGCCATGCACGGCGTGCTCGTCGGCCATGGCGTAGGTCTTTTGCAGTTCGGCCAGCAGCGGCGCGGCCTGCAACGGCTGCAGCGCCTGCTCCTGTTCGTAGTGGGCGCGGTTGTCGCGCAGGATGGCCGGCAGCCGCTCCATGTTCTCGCGCACGTGGGTCATGACCTGGCTGACGCGGTCCTGGAATTGCAGTTGCACCAGCGCCTCGCCCACTTCGCTCTGGATGCCCATCGATTCCTGCTTGAGCAATTCGGACGATTGCACCAGCGCGTCGGTGACCAGGCGGAAGTCGCGCAGCACGGCTTCGATCATGCCTTCGGCCGACTGCATGGAGGCGTCCTCGGCAGCGCTGGACTGTTCGGCCGCGGCGCTGGCCGACAGGATGGCGCTGCTGATCTGGCCCACGCGGTCGGCGATGTTGCGGCCGGTCTCGGCCGAGCGGTTCGACAGGTTGCGCACTTCCTGCGCCACCACGGCGAAACCGCGCCCGGCCGGGCCGGCGCGGGCCGCCTCGATGGCCGCGTTCAGGGCCAGCAAATTGGTCTGAGCCGCGATGCTGGCCACGCCCTCGGCCATGTCGCGCAGTTCGCGCGTGAACCGTTCCAGCTGCTGGATCTGCTCCAGCATGGTCTGCTTGGAGGCCATGGCCGACTTCATCGAGGCCACCACGGAACCGAGCTGGTTCGCGCTGCTGGCGAACACGTCGATCAGGGCCGGGCCGCCGCCGCCCTGCTGGTCCAGGCTGGAGACATGCAATGCGTTGTCGAGCTTGTCGACGATGTTGGAGAAGCGCCCTGCCAGGTCGGCCACGGCCTCTTCCATCTGGCTGCGCGACGATTCGATGTGGCGGCACCAGATGGGCAGCACGGCGTCGCCGAACTGTTCGCGCCCATCGAGGTAGCTGTCTATCATGCGCTGGCGCGCCGCCTCGACCGCGCCCAGGTGGCGCGCGCCCAGTGCGCCGGCCGCCAGCAACAGCACGGCGAACGCGATGGCATAGGCGCCGGCGCCACCGGCGATCAGGGTGGCCGCCGCACCGGCGCAAGCCAGCCCCAGCGGAACAACTGTCATGCTACTCAAGCCGGACAATCTATTCATTGGACCCCACCGAAAAATGGTCAGTCGGCACCGCCGCGACGCGGTGCGCCGTCGTCAAACTGTATCGCAAAACGCAGGTCCGTTGCTCACATGTTTTAAATAAAATAATCACCGCCGCCACCGCGATGCCGACAAACCATTCTAGTGTGCCGCGCCGCCACGGCCATTCAAATTGATTCATCCGCGAAACTATTTAACGCGGGGAAAATCGTCTGCCGCCACCGCATGTTGTTAAACCGCAACTTCGCGCAAGCGGTCGCCACGGTGGACTTTTCCGTTTGCGCACGGTAAATTGCCAACGTTGTTCAGTCGCTAACTTCATCGCGGCCTGCGGGCCGCCCCACGGCAAAGGAAACACATGAAACAATATGGCGCGGAATTCTTTGGAACCTTCTGGCTGGTGCTGGGCGGCTGCGGCAGCGCCGTGCTGGCGGCGGCCTTCCCCGGCGTGGGCATCGGCCTGCTGGGCGTGTCGCTGGCGTTCGGCCTGACGGTGCTGACCATGGCCTACGCCATCGGCCACATCTCCGGCTGCCACCTCAATCCGGCCGTCTCGATCGGCCTGTGGGCGGGCGGCCGCTTCCCGGCGTCCAAGCTGCTGCCCTACATCGTGGCCCAGGTGCTGGGCGCGATCGCGGCCGGTGGGGTGCTGTACCTGATCGCCAGCGGCAAGAGCGGCTTCGACCTGGCCGCCGGCTTCGCCTCGAACGGCTATGGCGCCCATTCGCCGGGCGGCTACTCGCTGACGGCCGCGCTGGTGACGGAAGTGGTAATGACGATGATGTTCCTGCTGATTATCTTGGGCGCCACCGACGCGCGCGCGCCGGCCGGCTTCGCGCCGCTGCCGATCGGCCTGGGACTGACCCTGATCCACCTGATCAGCATCCCGGTCACCAACACCTCCGTCAATCCGGCCCGCAGCACGGGCGTGGCGCTGTACGTGGGCGACTGGGCCACCAGCCAGTTGTGGCTGTTCTGGGTGGCGCCGATCGCCGGCGCGCTGCTGGGCGCGGCCGTGTACCGCGCCATCGGCAGCAAGGACTGAGCTGACGTCGCAGGGCGGCGCCGCGCGCCGCCCGCAGCGTTGTTACGCTACACGGCCAGCCGCGCCGCTCCGGCCAACATGGCCGTCCCCCACCCATCCCCATCCCCGCGTCCGCCTCCGCCATCGCCTTGCCGGCCCGTCCACGGCAGCGCTCAACGGCCAATCCCCCCTTGTCCGCCATCGTCGCGACGTGGTCCGGGCAGGCTCCGACCCATGACGCAGCAGTATAGGAACTATTGGCCGCCAGCATGGTTCACTTACTTTAAGTTTGAAGTAAAATTACAAAAACCGTTCCATTTCGCAACACATGGCAACAATAGGCAATTGTTTTTGCGAATTTATTCAATTATATTGCTTATCAGCTTATTACCGAACGTAATAAAAAAGCAACTGACACAACGGGCGACGCAAGAACACATGAGACACGCATTCCTGGAACAACGAGAGAAATACAAAGCGCAAGTGATGCGCCAGTACGGCGTCACCGAACAGATGTACGACAGCATCAACCGGCTGATGGCGCCGCTGGTGACGCCCATCAGCGCGCGCAAGGGCGAAGTGCTGCAGCGCAGCGGCGAGGTGGCGCAATCGCTGCACTGGATCTACAGCGGCGTGGCGCGGGCCGGCTTCGTCACGGAAGGCGGCACCGAGGTGACGCTGCACTTCTGGACCGAGGGCGAAACGGTGGCCTCCCACGAAGACTTGCTGCGCGCGCGAGATGGCTTGCCGGCACGCCAGTTCGTGGTGGCCGAGACGGCGCTGCACGGCTTCCGCATGGACTGGGCCGACGTGGGCCGCATGTTCGAGCTGCATGAAGTGGTGCGCGCATACTACGTCAAGGTGTCCGAGGCCAGCATCCTGCGCCAGGGCCGCAGCATCTACAACAGTAGCGCGACCTCGGCCCAAGCCCGGCTGGAAGCGTTCCGCACCGAGTATCCGGGGCTGGAGGCGCGCGTGTCGCAAAAGGTGATCGCCTCGTTCCTGGGCATCACGCCGCAGTACATGTCGCAGTTGCTGCGGCACGATGCACTGCAAAAAGCGGCATAAAAAAAACGGCGCCCACCGGAGCGCCGTTTTCTGTAGCCTGACTACGTGGGACCTTATTTCTTCATGCCCGTGATCTTGTTGTTGCCATCGACGAACACGATCTTGGGCTCGTAGGTGGCGATCTGTTCTTCCGTCATCGGCGCGTAAGTGCAGATGATCAGCAGGTCACCCAGCTGGGCCCGGCGCGCAGCCGCGCCATTGAGCGAGATTTCGCCGCTGCCGCGCACGCCGGCGATGGCGTAGGTGGCGAAGCGTTCGCCATTGTTCACGTTGTACAGCTCGATCTTTTCATTCGACCGGATATCGGCCGCATCCAGCAGATCCTGGTCGATACCACAGGAACCTTCGTAGTGGAGGTCCGCTTGCGTGACCGTGACCCGGTGCAGCTTGGCACGCAGCATTACTCGTTGCATAGACATCACTTCATCCTTCGTTAAATGGGGTTCAAGGCTTGCCTCAAAGCAATCCCGGAGGCCGGTTGGCCGCCGGCCGGACTTGAAGACCGTTCCGCCTTGATGCGCGGTCGCAATCGTACCACTACTGGCCGGCCTCGTCCCATTTCCGGCCCGCCGGGGGCGACAGCGGCCGGCGCTTGTGGCATATTTCAAGCTGGAAAATAGCTGCTCCGCGTACCGTGTGGCAGGCAGCCGCAAGGAGCGCTGTAGAAATGAGACTGACCCGCATGTTCGCCGTGTCCATGGCCATCCTGGCGCTGCTGGTGGGCGCCATGCTGGGCCGGATATTGTGGGGCGAATGGAACAGCTACCGGGCCGCGCGCGCCGGCCTGCACGCGCTGCAGCTGGTGCAGCGCGGCATGGTAGCGGCCGAGAAACTGTCGTTCGAACGGGGCCCCGTGAACGCCGTGATGGGCGACGCTGTGCCGGCCGATCCTACCAAGCGGGCGCGGCTGGCCGCAGCGCGCGCCGCCAGCGACCAGGCGCTGGCCGCGCTGGCCGCCGCGCTGGCGGACCCGCGCACCAACGAGGATGGCCGCCCGCGCACGGTGACGGCCATCGCGGCGCGGCTGGCGGCCGCGCGGGCCGCCGTGGACGCCGTGGCCGACCTGCCGCCCGGCCAGCGCACGCCGCAGCGGCTGACGGCGGCCGTGGAAGGCATGTTCGCGCTGATCCCCATGGTGCTCGATGACGTGACCGGCTACGCGGCCGCGGCCGAGCAGGCCTACCCCAACCTGGCCAAGATCCTCATGAAGGCGCGCTTCGCCGTCGAGCTGCGCGAATACGCGGGCCGGCTCGGCTCGCGCCTGACGGTGGCGCTGGCCTCGGGCCAGCCGCTGGCCGAGACCGAACACACGCAGATCCTGTTCCTGCGCGGCCAGATCGAACAACTGCGCCACCTGATCGTCATGTCCACCAGCGCCATCGACCGCAACCCGCGCGTGCTGGCGGCGCTGCGCACGATGGACGAAGGCTATTTCACCAGCGGCCTGGCGCTGGTGACGGGCGTGGAACGCGACAGCCGTGCCCACCAGCCCTACGGCATGGACACGGCCCAGTTCGCGCAGCGCTACGTGCCGTTCATGACGCCCATCCTGGCCGTGCGCGATGTGCTGCTGGAGGCGGCGCTGGACCAGGCCCGGCAGGACTACGAAACGGCCCAGCACGAGCTGCTGCTGGCCTGCCTGACGGGCGCCGCCATCCTGCTGGCCATGACGCTGCTGATGATCATGCTGCGGGCCCGCGTGATGGTGCCGCTGGCGCGGGCCACGCGCGCGCTCGTCAAACTGGGCAACGGCGACTTTTCCATCCGCGTGCACGAGACGCGGCGCCAGGACGAGATCGGCGACCTGCTGCGCGCGCTGGGCCAGCTGCGCGCGGCCGGCCTGGAGAAGCAGCAGCTGGAACTGGAGCGCCAGCGCCTGATCGAGGAATTGCGGCTGCGCGCCGACACCGACTACCTGACCGGCATCCTGAACCGGCGCGCGTTCACGGCGGCCGGCAACCAGCGGCTGCGGCGCGCGCGCGAACACAAGCTGGCGCTGGCCGTGATCCTGTTCGACGTGGACCGCTTCAAGGCCGTCAACGACAGCCACGGCCACGACGCCGGCGACCAGGTGCTGATCCGCATCGCCGCGCTGGCGCGCGAGGAATTGCGCGACGGTGAAATCCTGGCCCGCTACGGCGGCGAGGAATTCGTCATCATGCCGGGCAATTGCGACCTGCAGGGCGCCAGCGCGGTGGCCGAACGGATGCGGCGCGCCATCGAGGCGGCGCCGCTCACGCTGTCCAACGGCCACGTGCTGCACGTGACGGCCAGCTTCGGCGTGGCCGCCTCGGAAGGCCCGCACCTGGCGCTCGACAGCCTGTTCCACGCGGCCGACCTGGCGCTGTACCGCGCCAAGCACCAGGGCCGCAACCGGGTCGAGTGCGAACCGGCGTGAGCGGCGGGAGCGGCGTGAACTGCCCACGCCACGGTGCGCGGCCTGGCCGCCTGCCCTGGCCTCGTCCCTGCCCTAGCGTTACGGGGCGGGCTTGACCGGCTTGAAATCGAGGTCCGCGAAGTCGAAGCTGAAGTCCGTCTCGCTCGACACCGGCGCCATCTTCATGCGTTCGATGCTGCCATCGGGATTCAGCGCGAAGCTGACGTAGGCATCGGCGTTGAAGTTGCGGGCCTGCCAGCGCACGATGAAGGTGTCGTGCTGGAAGTGTTCGAGCACGCCCGTGAGCGATGGCGAACGGCTGAAGCTGAGCACATGCTGGCCGCCCTGCGTGCGGATCGTCACATCGCCGTACCAGGGATCGCGGTACTGGCCGTCGTAGGCGGCTAGCGGCAGCGAGGGCGCGGAATGGGCCGCCCGCGCCGCCACCGCCTGTCCCTGGCGCGCCAGTTCCTCACGGTGGCTGCGCGCCTCGTCGTCCGCATACAGCCGTATCCAGTCGCTGGCCGGCACGTGCAGGTAGTGGTCGAGGATGCGCCATTGCAGGGCCGAGATGGCGGGGCTGTTCTCGGCGTTGGTGAGGATGGCGATGCCGAGCTTCTCGTCCGGCACCATCAGCACGCGCGAATAAAAGCCCTGCAGCGCGCCGCCGTGCAGCGCCAGCTTGCGGCCCTGGTAGTCGCGCAGGTTGAAACCTAAACCGTAGCCGGCGAAATTGGGACGGGTGGCGGCCAGCGCGGGCGGCGGTTCGCTGATCTTCATCGGCGTGGTCTCGGTCCACAGTTCGCGCGCCCTTTCGGCGCTGAACAACTGGCGCCCGTCGGGTAGCTTGCCGCCGGCCAGCAGCAGATTCATCCAGCGCGCCATGTCCTCGGCGCTGCTGTCGATGCCGACGGCGCCCGCCGCGTTCTCGGCCAGCATCGGCTCGACCACGGTTTGGCGCTCGTCCACCTTGCTGTGCGGCGCAGCGTAGTTGCCGCTGGCGCGCATGCGGGCCACGCTGGTGACGGTGCCGTCCATGCCCAGCGGCGCCAGGATGCGTTCGCGCACGGCCTCGCCCCACGGCTTGCCGGCCTTGTCCGCCACGATCTTGCCGGCCGCGATGTAGAGCAGGTTGTCGTAGGCGTAGCTGTTGCGGAAGGTGGTGGCGGGCTTGATGTAGCGCAGGCGGTGGAGGATCTCGTCGGCGCTGAAGGTGCTGGTGGGCCACCACAGCAAGTCGCCCGCGCCCAGCCCCAGGCCGCTGCGGTGGGTGAGCAGATCACGCACGGTCATGGCGCCGCTGGCGTAATCATCGTACATGCGGAATTCGGGCAGGTGGTCGGTGACGCGGTCTTCCCAATTGAGCTTGCCCTCGTCCACCAGCATGGCCAGCGCGGCGGCCGTGAAGGCCTTGGAGTTGGACGCCACTTCGAACAGGGTCTTGCCGTCGACCCGCGCCGGCTCGCCCAGGCGGCGCACGCCGTAGCCGCGCGCGGCCAGCACCCGGCCATCCTTGACGATGGCGATGGCCATGCCGGGCACACCGAAGGTTTTCAATGCCTGATTGACGTCGGCGTCGAGGTCGAATGCAGGAACGGGTGCAGGCGCGGCCTGGGCAACCGTCTGGACGGCTGCGGTGGATGGCTGGGCAATAGCGGCGAAGGCCAGCAGCAAGGCGGTGGCCAGACGTGTCTTCAAATGCATGTGCTGAACGTTATAAACGATTTATACGATATAGCAAATTCACGGCGCGACGATGACGACGCGCCGTGCTTGCTTTGCTGCGCTTCACTTGCCGGCGAACTTCTTGTCGACGGCTGCCTGCGTGACGGGGTGGTAGTGTTCGCGCGCCCTGGCGTACAGCGCCTGCGCCCAGGCCCGGTCGTCCGGGCGTTGCAGCATGGCCGCGTACAGGGGCACGACGAACTTCTGCCGCCCCACGCTCATCAGGAACGCTTGCAGCGGCTGGCGCACGTCGTAGCCGGCTTTGATGGAGCTGAGGAAGAAGCGGTAGGCGATTTCATTGTTGCCGCTCTTGCCCAGGCCGAATGCCTGGTCCAGTTCGCGCATCTGGCCGGCGCTGGCCTTGCCGTCGATGTCGTTCAGGAAGTGCATCCATTCGAGCGCGATCCAGTGCTTCGCGTCCAGCTTGTCCGTGGCCAGTTCGCCGCGCAGCCAGCTGCTGCGCTGGGCGTCCACGGCCGCCAGCCGTGGCGAGGCCACGCGCACGGCGTTGGCGGGAATGCCCTGGCCATACAGCCATTCGTCCAGCTCCGCGTCGGACATCAGGCCAGGATGGCTGTCGAGCAGATTGCGGTGCAGGTAGGCGACGAATTGCTCCGTGGTGGCCGACTGGAACGCGTGCTGGTCGAACCAGCCGCGCAGGAAGGGGTCGAACACGGCGCGGCCGGCGCGCTGTTCGAGCGTGCGCAGCAGCCAGGCGCCCTTGGGATAGGCCAGTTCCTCGTCCGTGTAGGTGGCCTCGGGGTCGGTGTCGGGGCCGCGCGTGAGCAGGGCTTGTTTGGCCGGCGCGATCGATGGCAGCGAGGCCAGTGCTTCTTCCTGTTCGACCTGCAGGTTGATGTCGGCCACTTCCGCGCCGTACAGGCTTTCGACGATGCGGGTGGTGACATAGTTGGTGAAGCCCTCGTTGAGCCACCAGTGCTTCCAGGTGGCGTTGGTCACGAGGTTGCCGGACCACGAGTGGGCCAGTTCATGGGCGATCAGGTCGACCAGGCTGCGGTCGCCCGCGATCATGGTCGGCGTGAGGAAGGTCAGGCGCGGATTCTCCATGCCGCCGATGGGGAAGGACGGCGGCAACACCAGCATGTCGTAACGCCCCCAGCGATAGGGGCCGTACAGCGATTCGGCCGCCTCGATCATCTTCTCCGTGTCGGCTAGCTCGTAGGCAGCCGCCTCGATGCGGGCCGGTTCCGCGTACACGGCCGAACGGGGGCCGACGCTGCGCACCTCCAGTTCACCGATGGCGATGGCCAGCAGGTAGGCCGGCACGGGCTGCGGCATGCGGAAGTTCCAGCCGCCCACACCGGTGGCCTTGGGATCGTTCTCGGCGCTCATCACCACGCGCAGGCCGGACGGCGCATCGATGTGGGCGCTGTAGGTGAAGCGCACGGCCGGCGTGTCCTGCACCGGCGCCCACGAGCGGGCGTTGATGGTTTCGGACTGGCTGAACATGAAGGGCCGCTTGCCCGACATGGTTTGCTGCGGCGTCATCCACTGCAAGGCGGCCGCGCCGGGCGCCGTGCGGTAGTAGATGCGCACCTTGCGCGGCTGGCCGGCCAGCGCGATGCGCAATGCCCTGCCCTTCTCGGCCTGGCCCGGCTCGGCCGGGTCGAGCAGGTAGGAGGCGGGGGCCCAGCGGCCATCCGGGCGCTCGATGCGCACCTGGGCGATGCGCAGGTCGCGCGTGTCGAGCACCAGGTTGCGGGCGTTGGGGGCGAGCCAGTCCAGCGTCAGTTCGGCGTAGCCGGACAGGGTCTTGCGACTGAAATCGGCCTTCAGGTCCAGGTGCAGGTCGGTGGTGCGGACCTGGTCGTATTGAGCGTAGCTGAGCGGGTCGGCCCAGGCAGCGCCGCAGCAGCACAGCAGTGCGGATAACACGGCGCGCGGAATGGTGGCGATAGGCATGGTGGTCGGTTCGGTGGATGGAAAAGTGTGGCGCCGGCGACGGCGCGATGCAGACGCGGTGCAGAATACCACAGCCGTTTCTGGACTGGGACGGCCGTTCCGGGGTATCATGCCGGCAGTTGTGGGGAGTAGTCGTCCTTCGTCCCGCGAAGGAAGCTGTGTCAACATCATCGGCCCGCAGGCCGTGGTACAGCTGGTGGATCACTTGACGAGACCATGAACCAGGGGCGGCCGCATGGGCCGGAGTCGCCCATGGCTCATCGGTTAACCATCCGGCCCACGTACTGACATCACATCATGGAAGCTTTCCTCGTCTCCAGCGGCATCGTCGCGCTCGCCGAAATCGGCGATAAAACCCAGTTGCTCGCTTTTGTCCTTGCCGCCAAGTTCCGCAAGCCACTACCCATCGTGCTGGCCATTTTTGTGGCCACGGTGGCCAACCACGCGTTCGCGGCCGCCGTCGGCAGCTGGCTCACGGCCCTGATGGGACCGGACCTGCTGCGCTGGG
Source organism: Rugamonas brunnea (assembly GCF_014042345.1). Lineage (GTDB taxonomy): Bacteria > Pseudomonadota > Gammaproteobacteria > Burkholderiales > Burkholderiaceae_D > Rugamonas > Rugamonas brunnea. The sequence goes on along the minus strand of NZ_JACEZT010000005.1, from coordinate 109,949 downwards.
TGCTGGGCCTGGGCTTCATCGCCATGGCCGCCTGGACCCTGGTGCCGGACCAGATCGACGAAGACGACGCCAAGCTGGCCCATTACGGCGTGTTCCTCACCACGCTGGTGGCCTTCTTCGCCGCCGAGATGGGCGACAAGACCCAGGTCGCCACTGTGGCGCTGGCGGCCCGCTACCACAACCTGGTGTCGGTGGTGGCCGGCACCACGTTCGGCATGATGCTGGCCAATGTGCCGGCCGTCTACCTGGGCGGACGCATCGCCGGCAAGGTGCCGCTCAAGCTGGTGCACGGCGTCGCCGCCGCCGTGTTCGCGGTACTGGGCGTGCTCACGCTGCTGGGGGCGGGCGCCGGCGTGGGCTTGTAAGCGCCAGCGCGCCATCCGCGCCCGCACGCCGGGCGTGACGCTCGCGCGCGCGCCGCTGGCGCCGCCGCTTACCGGCGCGCCACGCGCAATTCCACCGCGTGGATGCGGCCATCGTCGATCAGGGCCACGGTATGGCCGGCCGTGGCCTGGCCATCAACAGTCAGGCCCGGCGCACTGCCTGGTCCCGCCCCATCCCCGGCCAGCGCCACCCGTATCGTGTACGGCGTGTTGCCGAAGCGGTAGGTGACCGTGTAGCCATCCCAGCCTGCCGGCAACAGCGGCGCCAGCGCCAGCGTGTGGCCGGCGCGCGTGACGCCCAGCAGCGATTCGAGCAACAGCCGGTACATCCAGCCGGCCGATCCCGTGTACCAGGTCCAGCCGCCGCGCCCCACGTGCGGCGCCACGGCGTACACGTCGGCCGCCACCACATACGGTTCCACCTTGTAGCGCTGGCAGGCGGCCGCCGTGGCGCCATGGCGCACCGGGTTGATCATGCGCGCCAGCTCCCATGCGCGCTCGCCTTCGCCCAGGCGCGCGAACGCCATCGCGGTCCAGATGGCCGCGTGCGTGTACTGGCCGCCGTTCTCACGCACGCCCGGCACGTAGCCCCGGATATAGCCGGGATTGGGACCGGCCTGGTCGAACGGCGGATCGAGCAGCTGCACCAGCCCCGCGTCGCGTCGCACCAGGCGCTGGTCGACCTGCTCCATGGCGCCGCGCGCACGCACGGGGTCGGCCACGCCCGACAGCACGGCCCAGCTTTGCGACAGCGAATCGATCTGGCATTCCACGCCGGTGGCCGAACCCAGCGGCGTGCCATCGTCGAAATAGGCGCGCCGGTACCACGCGCCGTCCCACGCCTGCTGCTCGACGCTGTTGGCCAGCTGGCGCGCCTCGTGGCGGCAGGCGGCGGCGAATTCCACATCGCCACGGCGCTCGGCCAGTTCCGCGAAGCGCTGCTGCACCTCGCACAGGAAGAACGCCAGCCACACCGATTCCCCCCTGCCCTGCTCGCCCACCTTGTCCATGCCATCGTTCCAGTCGCAGGAGCCGATCAGCGGCAGGCCGTGCACGCCGTAGCGCTGGCCGTGGCGGATGGCGCGCACGCAATGCTCGTACAGCGGGGCGCTGTAGGGCGCGGCCACGGGCAGGTCGTAATACGCATCCTCCTCCGGCTTGACGGCGCGCCCTTCCAGGAACGGCGCCGGCTCATCCAGCACGGACACGTCGCCCGTGACGGCCACGTAGCGCGCCGTCGCCAACGGCAGCCACAGATAGTCGTCCGAGCAGTGGGTGCGCACCCCGCGCCCGGCGGGCGGATGCCACCAGTGCTGGACGTCGCCTTCGATGAACTGGCGGCCCGCGCACAGCAGCAACTGTTCGCGCAGCAGCTGGGGCGCCGTGTGCACGGCGGCCATCGCATCCTGCAACTGGTCGCGGTAGCCGAACGCGCCGCCGGACTGGTAGTAGCCGCTGCGCGCCCACAGGCGGCAGGCGATGGTCTGGTACATCAGCCAGCCGTTGGCCAGCACGTTGAGCGCCGGCTCGGGCGTGGCCACCTGCACCGCGCCCAGCGTGCGCTGCCAGTGCGCGCGCACGGCAGCCAGCGCCTCGCGCGCGGCCACCACGCCGCGGTGCTGCTGCACCAGCACGCTCACGTCGGCGTTGCGGCGCCCGCCCACGCCCAGCACGAACACGATCTCGCGCCGCTGGCCCGGCAACAGTTCGAACGGCACCTGGATCGCGCCGCAGGGATCGAGCGCCGGCCCCACGCGGCCCGACAGGCGCGTGCGCCGCAGCGCGGCCGGCGCCGCCAGGCTGCCGTTGCGGCCGACGAATTCCGTGCGGTCGGCCGTCACGCTACGGGCCGTGCCGCCGTCGGCATTGAAGAACGCCACCCGGCCCGGGAATTCCGTGTTGTAGGCATTGCGCGCAAACAGCGCGCCGCTGGCGCCATCGAGTTCGGTCACCACATGCATGGCCGTCTTGGCGCGCAGGTCGCCCAGCACCCATTCGACATAGCCGGTGGCCGACAGCCGGCGCGCCACGGGGCCGTCGTTGCGCACTTCGAGCACCGTGTAGCGGATCGGCGCGTCCAGCGCGACGAAGGTGGTGAGGGTGGTGGCGATGGTCCCTTGCGTATGCTCGAACACGCTGTAGCCGAAGCCGTGGCGGGTCAGGTAGGGGCCCGCGCCGGGCGCAGGCAAGCCAGTGGGCGACCAGAACTGGCCGCTCTGCTCGTCGCGCACATACCAGGCCTCGCCGCTGGCGTCCGTGACGGGGTCGTTGTGCCACGGCGTGAGCCGGAATTCGTGGGCGTTCTCGTGCCAGGTGTAGGCCTGGCCGCTCTCGGAGATGACGCTGCCGAACTGCGGATTGGCCAGCACGTTGCACCACGGCGCGGGCGTGGGTTGGCCGGGGCCGCTGACGATCACGTACTCGCGCCCATCCTCGGTGAAACCGCCGCTGCCGTTAAACAGCAGCAGGGGCGGCAGCGCCGGCGGCGTGGCCGTGGCGGCGGCGGCATCGGCGCCGGCGCGCGGGTCGGCCGCCAGCGTGGGCACCCGCAATGGCGGCGGCACGGCGCGCTTGACCTGTTCGGCCAGCGTGCCCCGGCTGTCGCTGACGATCACGCGCGCCACCGATTGCAGCAGCACCCGGTCCTCGGGCGCGATCTGGTCGGCCAGCCGTACGAAGATGCCGCCCGGGCGGTCGATGGCCTGGGCGTCGATGCCCGAGGCGATCAGGCCCATGATCTGGTCGTGCAGCACCTGCCGGTAGCCGCCCTGGTCCTCGTACCAGATCACCAGGTCCACCACCAGTCCCTTCAGGCGCCAGTAGGCGTGCGCCTGCACCAGCTGGCGCGCCAGCTCGATGTTGGCCGGGTCGCGGATCTGCAGCAGCACGATGGGCAGGTCGCCCGAGATGGCGTAGGCCCACAGGCCGGACTGGCCGCGCTGGTTGCGCTGCAGGATGGCCGGTTCGGCGCGCAGCGCGCCATGCGGATAGAGCACGCTGCCGGCCAGGCGCGCATACAGTTGCGCATCGCCCTCGCTGGCGTTGAGCTGGCGCAGCACCACCTGGCTGTGGGTCCAGGCCAGCTCGAACACGCGCTCGGCCAGGTGGCGGTCCTGGTATTTGTCGACCAGGTGCAGGGCCGCCTCGCGCGTATCGGCCATGCCGGTGACGACGTCGATGGTGGCGCTCTGGTCGGGCGCCAGCGTGATGCGGTGGCGGATCGCCACCACCGGATCGAGCACGGAGCCGTGGCCGCCGCCGAGCGGGCCGGCCACCCGCAGCGCCTGCGGCGCGTGGGTGCCCCGGCCACGGCCGATGAAGGCGGCGCGGTCCGTTTCATACGACACCTCCAGCACGGTGGCGCCATGCACCGTCATCAAGTGCAGCATCGACGGCGGGCGCTCGTCCTTGCCGCGCGGGCGGCGCGTGCACAGGATGGCGTGGCGCGGGTCCAGGATTTCGGTCTGCACGAACAGCTTGGTGAACGCGGGGTGGGCCGCCTCGGCCGCCGCCGGCGCCATCACCACTTCCGCGTAGCTGGTCAGCTCGATCGTGCGTTCGCGGTCGCTCTGGTTGGTCAGCCGGTGACGCCGCAATTCGATGTCGTCCTCGGGCGAGACGACGATCTCCGTGTACAGCTCCAGTCCGTGGTCGCTGCGGCGGAACTCGGCCCGCCCTTCCGAGAAGATCACCTCGTATTTGCGCGGCTCGGCCAGCGTCGGCTGCCACGCGCCCGACCAGGTCAGGCCGCTGTCGACGTCGTGCAGGTAGAGGAAGCTGCCCCAGTGGTCGCGCGTGCCATCCTCGCGCCAGCCGGTCACGGCCAGGTCCTTCCAGCGGCTGTAGCCGCCGCCGGCGTTGCTGACCATGACGTGGTAGCGGCCATTCGACAGCAACTGCACTTCCGGCAGCGGCGTGGCCTGGTTCAGCATCCGCATCGGCATGGCCTGCTCGGCGCCGGCGGCCGGCGCGGCCAGCTGCTGCTCGATGGCCGAGTGGAACGCGCCCACCTGGGCGCTGCGTTCCTGCAGCACCAGCAGGGCCGATTGCAGCAGCGGGTCGGCCATGAAGCGGCGCTGCATGGGACGGTCGTGCAGCAGGTAGTCCAGCGCCAGCAAGCCCATGCCCTGGTGGTGCACCATGAACGAACGGATCACGGCCGCCGTCTGCCCGCGCGGCAGCCGGGCCGGCGTGTAGTCGATCGCCTCGTAGCAGCCGTAGCGGCCCATGTAGCCGAGCGCGGCCAGCTTCTGCAGGTTGGCGCAGGCCGCTTCGGGCCGCACCATCAGGCCCAGCATGGTGGCGTAGGGCGCCACCACCAGGTCGTCGCCCAGGCCACGCTTCATGCCCAGGCCCGGCACGCCGAAGGCGCGGTACTGGTAATTGAGGCTGGCGTCGACCATGTTGTAGCCCGACTCCGAGATCCCCCAGGGCACGTTGCGGCGCCGGCCGTAGTCGATCTGGGCGTCCAGCATGGCGTGGTAGGTCTGGTCCAGCAGCGTGCTGGCGTAGGTGGGCATGACCAGCAGCGGCATCAGGTATTCGAACATGGAGCCGCTCCACGACAGCAGCACCGGCTTGCCGGCCACGATGCACAACTGCCGCCCCAGCGCGAACCAGTGCTCCTGCGGCAGCTGGCCCTGGGCGATGGCGACGAAGCTGGCCAGCCGCACCTCGGAGGCCAGCAGGTCGTAATAGCTGGCGTCGAGCCGGCGCTCGCTGAGGTTGTAGCCGATCGCCAGCAGCTTGGTGGTGGGGTTGTACAGGAAGCTGTAGTCGGGCTGGGCGCAGGCGGCGCAGCGCAGCAGCAGCGTGTCGATGGCGGCCATGCGCGCACGCGCGCGGGCGCTGCCCTGCTCCACCAGCGTGGCCAGCCGCTGCTGGCGCGCGCGCTCGTCGGGCGCCAGGTCGGATGGCGCCGCTTCCATGCCAGGCCAGCTGGCCAGCGCGCGCAGGGTGGGCATGTGCGCCAGACGGCTGTCGCACAGCGCGTCCGGCCCCAGCGCCAGCCATGGCGCGTACGCCTCCAGTTCCTCGCGCAGCGCGCGGCACTGGGCCGCCAGCGCCGCGCTCCATTCGCGCACGGCCTCGTCGCCGTGGGCGGCGGCCGCTTCCAGCACGGTGTCGGCGCTGCTGCTGGCGCGCGCCAGCCAGTCGTGCAGCGCGCCCATGTCGGCCGGGTCGGGACGGCCGGCCGGCACCAGCAAGCCATCGAGCGCGCGCAGCGCCGGCCCGTTGGTCAGCGCCGGCGCAGACGGCTCCATGGCCGCCAGCGCTTCGTGCAGCACGCCCAGCGTGGCGGCCAGGCCATCCATGCACTGTGGCCCCAGCAGCGGCTGGTCGGCCAGCGCGGCCAGCCCGGCGCGCAGCGTGAGCAGGTGGCCGGCCAGGTTGCCGCTGTCGACGGTGGAGATGTAGATCGGGTGCAGTGGCTTCAGGGTCTGGGTGTCGTACCAGTTGTAGAAGTGGCCCTGGTAGCGTTCCAGCAGTTCCATCGCGCCCAGCGTGCTGCCGGTGCGTTCCAGCAGCTGGCCCGTGGCCAGGTAGCCGAAGTCCCACGCGCTCAGGTTGGCCATCAGCGCCAGGCCCATGTTGGTGGGCGAGGTGCGGTGCGCCACCACGGCCACCGGATGCTCCTGCATGTTATCGGGCGGCAGCCAGTTGTCCTCGGGCCCCACGTAGCGGTCGAACCAGGCCCACGTGCGGCGCGCCAGCTGGTGCAGGAAGCGCAGCTGGGCCACGCTCAGGCGCACGGGCGGACGCGGCACGGGCCGGCTGATCCACCACGCCAACAGCGGCGCGGCCAGCCACGCGGCCAGCAGCGGCGCGGCCGGCGCCATGCCGTCCGGCCGCCACAGGGCCAGCGCGGCGGCGGCGGCCACGGCCAGCAGCGAGGCGCTGCGCATGCTGCGCCAGCAGTCGGCCAGGCTGGCGCCGGCGCGCGCCAGGCCCGACGCGCGCCATTCGAGCAGGCGCTGGTGCGACACCAGCAGCCGCCACAGCGCGCGGCCGATGGCGTCCAGCGCGAACGCGGCTTCGTAAGGCAGCCACGCCAGCGTCAGCAGCGCGTGCGAGAAATGCATGCCGGCCAGCCGCAGCACGCCCCACAGGTGCTGCGGCCACAGGGTGTCGCGCGGGCGGCGCGCCGCGTGGTACAGCGCGCCCACCAGCGGCGGCAGCAGCGGCACGGCCAGCACGGCCGCCGTCCACAGCCACGGGTCGGGCAGCGCGCCCCAGGCCACCAGCAGCGCCAGCAGCAGGGCCGGCGCCGTCAGGCTGCGGCGCAGGTTGTCGAACAGCTTCCAGCGCGACAGCGCCGACAGCGGGTTGCGCTCGCGCCGCCCGTCGGCCCGCCGCACCGGGCCGGCCAGCCAGCCGCACAACTGCCAGTCGCCGCGCAGCCAGCGCTGGCGGCGGCTGACGTCGTCGGCGTAGGTGGCCGGCCACGCCTCGTACAACTGCACGTCGCTCAGCAGGCCGGCCCGCAGGTAGCAGCCTTCGAGCAGGTCGTGGCTGAGGATCAGGTCGTCGGGCAGGCGCTCGCCCAGCACCTGCTCGAACATGTCGACGTCGTAGATGCCCTTGCCGATGAAGGAGCCTTCGCCGAACACGTCCTGGTACACATCGGACACCGTGCGCGTGTAGGGGTCGATGCCCGGTTCGCCGCCGCCCAGGCGCTCGTAGCGCGACGCCGCCTCGCCCGGCAGGCTGGCCGCCACACGCGGCTGCAGCACGCCGTAGCCTTCCACCACGCGGCCGCGGCTGGCGTCGTAGCGCGGCTGGTTGAGCGGATGGCGCATGGTGGCGATGCACTGGCGGGCCGTGTCGCGCGGCAGCTGGGTGTCGGTGTCAAGCGTGATCACGTAGCGGATGCCTTGCAGCCGTTCGCTGTCGCCTTCGATCAGCGAGAACGCGTCGCGCGCACCGCCGCGCAGGTAGCGGTTGAGCGCTTGCAGCTTGCCGCGCTTGCGTTCATACGCCATCCACACGCCCTGGCGCGGATTCCACAGGCGCGGCCGGTGCAGCAGCAGGAACGGCGCGCCTTCATAGCGCACGTTGAGCGCGCGCATGCGCTGCTGCAGGTGGGCCAATATGGCGCCGTCGTCGGGCAGGGTTTCCGCGCCGGCGTCGGGGAAGTCGGTGAGCAGGCAAAACACGAGGTTGGGGTCGCGGTTGGCCAGGAAGCGCACTTCCAGTTGCTCGCATAAGGCGTCCACGTTGTCGCGGCTGTAGACCAGGGTCGGCACGGCCACCACCGTGCGCGCGTCGTCGGGCACGCCGGCGCGGAAGTCCATGCGCGGCAACGGGTGGGGCTCGGTCAGCACGGTGGCGGCCCAGTTCACCAGGCTCAGTGCCAACTGGCTGCTGCCCAGCAGCGCCAGCACGCCCAGCGCGGCCAGCAGCCATGGCTGGTCGACGCCGTCGCGCGCCGTGCGCGCCAGCAGCCAGGCGCAGCCGCCAGCAGTGAGCAGGCCGATCGCGCCCAGGTAGCACGCCAGCGGCGCGCGCCGCGCCAGCTGGCCGGCACGCTGCACCAGCGGCAGCCGCACGCCGGCCAGCCGGGCCAGCTCAGCCGAGCCGGGCCCCACCAGGTAGTAGCCGACGTGGCGGTGACGCGCCTCGGCGTCGCCGGCCGCATCCTGCGCCAGCCGCACGGCCCGTTCGGCCACCTGCTCCTCCGTGGCCGGCGCGTGGCGCGCCAGCGTCTCGACCACGTGGCGGTACTGGTCGCGGGTGGCGAAGTCCATGCCGGTGTAGATGCCGGCCGGGTCGCGCCGCAACGCGCGCTCGACGGCGCTGCTGTTCTCGACGAATTCCTGCCAGTCCATGGTGCCCAGGAAGCGCAGGCTGCCGATGCTGTTGGCGATCGACACCTGCTCGGCGGCCTGCAACTGGATCTCGTTCTGGATCTGCTGCTCGATGGTCTGGCCCGATTCGGCCAGCCGGTGCGACAGCCAGGTCAGCGCCAGCGTCAGCGCCGGGCTCTGGCCTTGCAGCCGGCGCGCCAGCTCGGCCACGAAGGCGCTGGTGACGGGTGGATTGGAGCGGGCCATGTCGGCCACCAGCAGGATCAGGCCGCTGGGATTCTGGTCGGCCACCTCCACCATCCGCTCGGCCCACTCGGTGGCCAGGTCGCGCTGCGCGCGGTTGTCGGCCACGCGCGCGGCCACCCGGCGCAGGTTCTCGATCAGGGCCAGGCGCAGCATGATGGGTATCGCCCACAGTTCGCCCAATTGCAGGGTAGCCACTTCCTGGTAGGCGTCGACGAAGCGGCACAGGCTTTCCGGATCGACGCGGCCGTCGCCATGGGCGATGATTTCCAGCGCGATCCGGTACACGCGCGGCACCCCGTTGCCATGGCCATTGCCGGCCGCCGCGCCAGCGCCACCGTTCAGGCGCGGCAGTTGCCGGCTGTAGTGCTTGGGCAGGTGGCGGCGCGCCGTGCGGATCTGGTCTTCGATCAGGTAGTAATTATCGAGCAGCCATTCGGAGGCCGGCGTCACCTGGCGGCCGGCCTGGATGGCTTGCGTCAGGCCGTCGCAGGTGGCGGCGATAACGGCGGCATTGTCGGCCAGCCGCGCCAGCAGGCGGTCGCGGCCGCCACCAGGGCTGGGCTCGTGCTGGGCCGCCAGCGCCCGCCCATGGGCCGCCATCTGGGCCGCGCTGAACAGCTCGGCCCGCAGCGGCATCTCCTCTTCCTCGTCGGTGCGGGGGGCGCCGGACGCGGCGGCGTGAAAGCCCAGCGTGAATCTGGGCAACAGAGTGGTGTGCTTTTCCATCGGACCTCGCTAGATGAACTAACGAGCGGACACGGCACGGCCCTCCAATGTGGCCGGTGGCGTGGCGCACGCGATGGAAAAATTATCTGCCGATAAACCATTCAGGGGCGCACGGCTGGCTGACTTGCAAGCGCGCAGGCGCGCCGGCGGGACGCTTGCTCAGGCGTCCAGCGCGAGCGACGCCAGGGCCAAACCGCCGTCCAGGCTCCACGCTTGCTGATGGCCAAGCTGGCGCAGGCATTGCGCGGCCTGCAGGCTGCGGTTACCGCTGCGGCAATAGAACACCAGCGGCACGTCCGCTTCGCGCAGCCACTGGTCGAGCTGGCTGTCCAGCTGGCCCAGCGGCACGCGCAGGGCGTCGCGTCCACCGGGCGCGGGACCGGCCGTGGCCGCGCATTCGCTGGGCTCGCGCACATCGACCAGGCGTGCATCGGGATGGGTTTGCAGGAAGCTGCCGAGCGCTGCCGGCGCCAGCCGCAGGCCATCGTCCGCCGGCGACGCGATCCCTTCCAGCAGGCGCGCGACGACGCCGGGCAGGTTGCGCGTTGCGCCCCCGTCGCGGCCAGCCGGCACGCCATCGGGTAGCAACAGGCCACCGCTGCGCAAGGCCGCGCCACAGCGGGCGATGCGCGCGCAGGCGGCAGTGATGGTGGCCTCATCCGTCAGCGGGCCGAACGACAGGCGGATGGCGCCGCTGGCGCGCTCGTCCGGCACGCCCATCGCCACCAGCACGTAGCTGGGCGCGGCCACCTTGGCCGAACAGGCGCTGCCCGCGCTGAGGCGGACGCCGGCAGCGTCGAACACATCCATCAAGGCGCGGCTGCTGATGCCGGGCACGGAAAAATTGAGCGTGGTGGGCAGCGAGGCCGCGAAGTCATGGTTGAACACGATGCCGGGCAAGGCCGCGCGCAGGCTGCCGGCCAAGCGGTCGCGGAAGGTGGCCAATTCGGCGTGGCTGCGGTACGTGCCGCCCTGCTCCAGCGCTTGCAGCACGGCGCCCAGCGCGGCAATGCCGGCCATGTTTTCCGTGCCCGAGCGCAGGCCCGCTTCCTGGCCGCCGCCCATGATCAGCGGCGTGTACGGCGCGCCGTCGCGCACGTACAGCATGCCGATGCCCTTGGGCGCGTACAGCTTGTGGCCGGAGAACGGGGCGTAGTCGATGCGGGTGTGCGCCAGCGCCAGCGGCAACTTGCCCAGCGCCTGCACGCAATCGACCAGCCAGTAGGCGGATGTGGCCGTCTCCGTCAACACCGCTTCGATGCCGGCCAGGTCGGACACGACGCCCGTCTCATTGTTGGCGGCCATGGTGCACACCAGCGCGGCCCGGGGCGCCAGCGCGCGCAGGGCCGCCAGGTCGTGGCGGCCGTCGCCATGGACGGGCAAGGCGTGCAGCGTGAGGTTCAGGCCCAGCAGGCGGTTCCAGTGTTCCAGGCTCTGAGGCACGGCCTTGTGTTCCGTGACGCCGTAGACGAGCAGCTCGCCGGTGGCCTCGCCGCGCGCGCGCCGTTCGCGCAGCGCGCACAGGGCCGACAACACGGCCGTCTGGATGCCTTCGGTGGCGCCGCTGTTGAACATCAGGCGGCCGGCGCCCACGCCGAGCACGCGCATGGCGCAGGCGCGGGTGCGGTCCAGCACGGCCCGGGCGCGCAGGCCGGCGCTGTGGCTGCTGCTGGGGTTGCCGAATTGCTGGCCCATGGCGTCCACGGCGGCGGCGATGGCGGCCGGCAGGACGGAGGTGGTGGCGTTGCCATCGAGGTAGATTTCAGTGGGCATGGTGGCGTGCGTGGCGGTTGCTGTCATGCCATATAGCTTACGTTTTCTCGCGTGAAATTATGTTCTAAAATGACTGCATATCGCTCTGCTTTTAGAACGTTCATACTCATTATTCGACAAAAACAGCATGGAACATCTTGACCGCTACGACTACGCCATCCTGGCCGCGCTGCAGGCCGACGGCACGCTATCGATCGCCCAACTGAGCGAGAAGGTCGGCCTGTCCAGCACGCCCTGCTGGAAGCGGGTGCGCCGGCTGGAGGACGAAGGCTATATCGAAAGCCGGGTGGCCATCGTCAACCGGCGCAAGGTGGGTTTGCCGGTGACGGTGTTCGTCAGCGTGCGCACCAGCCACCACGACGAGCAATGGCTGGCGCGCTTCGCGGCCGCCGTGATCGCGCTGCCGGAGGTGCTGGAGTTCCACCGCATGAGCGGCGACGTGGACTACCTGCTCAAGGTGGTGACGAGCGATATCGACGGATATGACCGCTTTTACAAGAAGTTGATCAAGGTTTCACAACTGACCGGGGTGTCCTCGGCGTTTTCGATGGAACAGATCAAGTTCACCACGGCCCTGCCGCTGGAGCTGTTGTCGCACGGCCTGCCGGGCTGAGCGCACCGAAGCGCACTGAGGCGCATCGTGGGATAATGTCCGACTCCCCGATTTTCACCTGACAATATGTTTGCCTTTTTCGAACGTTGGCTGCCTGCCCCCAACACGGCCAGCCGTAGCGAGCGCCTGCGCGCGTGCGCGGGCGCGGCGGCCGGCCTGCTGCTGACCGGACTGGTCGGCCATGTCATCCTGGCCCGCGACGGCATCAGCCTGTTCTTCGTGGCCCCGATGGGCGCCTCGGCCGTGCTGCTGTTCGCCTTGCCGGCCAGCCCGCTGGCCCAGCCGTGGTCGGTGATCGGCGGCAATGTCATCTCCGGCCTGGTCGGGGTAGCCTGCGTGCACTGGCTGGGCGCCAGCGTGCCGGTGGCCGCGCTGGCCGGCTGCCTGGCCATCGCCGCCATGTTCGCACTGCGCTGCCTGCATCCGCCGGGCGGCGCCGTGGCCCTGACGACCGTGATCGGCGGCCCGGCCGTGCTGGGCGCCGGTTTCCATTTCCCGCTGGTGACGGTGCTGTTCAACTGCGTCGTGCTGGTCAGTGCGGCTGTGCTCTACAACAACCTGACCGGACGCCGCTACCCGCACACGCAGCAGACCCCGCATCCCCATCCGCACGCCACCGCCGACGCCGTGCCCACCTCGCGCCTGGGCTTCGCGCCGGAAGACCTGGACGCCGTGCTGCGCGAATACAACCAGGTGCTGGACGTGAGCCGCGACGACCTGGAAGCGCTGTTCCTGCAGACGGAGCAACGGGCTTACCAGCGCCGCTTCGGCATCATCAGCTGCGCCGACATCATGTCGAAGGACGTCATCACGGCCGAGTTCGGCACGGGACTGGACCAGGCCTGGCGCGACATGCGCGGCCACAAGGTGGCCTCGCTGCCCGTGCTGAACCGGGCGCGGCGCGTGATCGGCATCGTGACCCAGGGTGATTTCCTCGAACATGGCGGTCTCGACGACTATCGCGGCGTGCGCCAGCGCCTGCGCCAGTTCCTGCGCCCCAGCGGCCTGACCCATACGGAAAAAGCGGAAGTGGTGGGCCAGATCATGCGCAGCAAGCCCGTCACGGCGCGGCTGGACACGCCCATCGTCGATCTGGTACCGCTGATGGCCGATGTCGGCTTCCATCACATCCCTATCGTCGACGAAGAGGAGCGATTTGCCGGCATCGTCACGCAATCGGACCTGGTCGCCGCGCTCTACGAGAGCCGCTTCGCGCGCGAGGCGGCCTGAGCGTCGTTCCATAAATTGTTGGGCAGGCGGGACACGATGGCGTATGCTTAGCGCCGTTTTGACCTATCCCCGACAATTCAGATCAGGAAACGACTATGACGCAACACCTCCGCTTCATGCTTGCTCCCCTGGCCGCCGCCGTGGCCCTGGCCTGCGCACCGCTGAGCCATGCCGCCGACCACGCCGCTACCCCGGCCGTGCAAGCCACCCAGGCCATCCCCGCCGCCACCCCGGCTGCCGTCCACAAGCAATTGCTGGCCCTGGCCGACACCTATTACCAAGCCACGGCCCGCTTCGAGCCGATCGGCGCGACAGAAAACGGCGACAACCGCTTCGATGACCAGCTGGGCCTGAGCATCGCGCCGGCCAACCGCGCCAAGCAGTTCGCGCTGTACCGCCAGTACAGCAAGCAACTGGCCGCCATCCCGCGCGCGCAGCTGGACCGCGGCGACCGCATCAACTACGACATCCTCGCCTTTGAGCTGCACGGCTTGCTGGCGATGGAGCGCTTCCCCGAGCACTTGCTGCCGATCAACCAGATGGACAGCGTGCCCGTGATGCTGGCCAACTATGCGGGCGGCGAGGCATCGCAGCCGATCGGCACCGTGGCGCAATATGACGCCTACCTGAGCCGGGTGTCCCAACTACCGGCCTGGATCGATCAGGCCATCGCCAACATGCGCGAAGGCATGCGCAAGGGCGTGACCCAGCCGCGCGCCATCATGGTGTCGGCCCTGCCCCAGTTCCAGAAACTGGTGAGCGCCACGCCGGAAACGAACATCTATTACACGCCCATCACCAAGCTGCCGGCCACGTTCTCCGACGCCGACAAGCAGCGCCTGACGGCCGCTTACCGCAGCACGGTCGCCGACAAGGTGATGCCGGCCCTGGCCCGCCTGGCCACCTTCCTGGAGAAGGAATACATTCCGGCCTGCCGCACCACGACCGGCCTCGGCAAGCTGCCGGACGGCATGGCCTGGTACCAGGCCCGTGTCGCCAACCAGACGACAACGTCGCTCAACCCCGAGCAAATCCACGCGATCGGCTTGCGTGAAGTGGCGACCATCCAGCATGAGTTCGAACTGCTGGGTCCGAAACTGGGCTATACCGGCCCCGCTTCCGGCCTGCCCGTGTGGGTGGCGCAGCAGGACAAGTTCCGCCCGTTCAAGACGGAAGAGGAAGTCCAGGCCGTCTACCACAAGCTCAACGACGTGCTCGACACCAAGCTGCCGCAACTGTTCACGCTGGTGCCCAAGGCCAAGCTGGACCTGCGGTTGGAGCCGGAACTGAGCCGCGCCACGGCCTCCGACCACTACACCGCGCCGGCCGGCGACGGTTCCCGTCCGGGCGTGTTCTGGTCCGTCGTCAACGACCCGACCAAGTACGGCAGCACGGGCATGACGACGCTGTTCCTGCACGAAGGCAAGCCCGGCCACCACTTCCACATCGCCCTGATGCAGGAACTGAACTTGCCGGACTTCCGCAAGTACGGCGGCAACAATGCCTACACGGAAGGCTGGGCCCTGTACGCGGAAACGCTGGGCAAGGAAATGGGCTTGTTCGACGACCCGGCCCAGTACTTCGGCCACCTGAACGACGCGCTGCTGCGCGCCGTGCGCCTGGTGGTGGACACGGGCATGCACGCCAAGGGCTGGACGCGCGAACAAAGCATCCAGTACATGCACGATACGCTCGGTTACGATGAAGTGGCCAAGAGCGAGACGGAGCGCTACATGGCGTGGCCGGCGCAGGCGCTCGGTTACCGGATCGGCATGCTGAAGATCGTCGAGCTGCGCCAGCGCGCGGCCGCCGCGCTGGGCGACAAGTTCAGCCTGCCGAAGTTCCATGAAGCCGTGCTGGGCGACGGCACGCTGCCGCTGGCCCTGCTGGAACAGAAGATCGACAACTGGATCGCCAGCCAGAAAGAGGCGCAAAAACAGGCGCAATAATCAGTTTTCATTGCGCAACGGGAACGGCATCCGCCAGGGCGCCGTTCCCGTTTTTTTATTCCAGCCGCTATTTATCCACCAGGTGGCGGGTTTATATGTTGAAACTGACGCCATTGCGCGTTCGCCTCCATTCCCATATCACCCAGTATTATCTTGTCCAAATCGGCTTCATCGCCGAGCACGAATAATTTCTTATCCCGCAGGACCTGAATAATAAAACTTTGCTGCTCGCGCAAGCGGCGGCGGAAATCGGGGACGGAATAAAGATTGGGATTAATCTTACGGCGTAATAAGCGCTCGGCCACCGGCAAGCGCGATAACAATTCGCCGTAACTGGTGTTATCACCGATCAATAACAATTCGACCGGCGTATCCAGCGCTTCCTGCTCTTTGGCGGTGGCGCCATACACAAATGCGACATTCAACACCCGTTGCAGCGGCACCAGCGCCGCGCGCAGCACGCTGACCAGGCCGAAGCTCTTTTTGACCAGGCTACTCAATTCCTCGTAGACCGGCGACTCCTTGTTCGGCCTGAACCGCCGCACATTGCCGATCCGCTCGGAGAGGATCAGACCGGCATCGTTCAGGCGCTTCAGCTCGCGCTGGGCCGAGGCGCTGCCCAAGCCCGTCAGCCGCATGATCTCGTTCAGGTGGAAACCGTCGTTGACGCGCACAAACAGCAATCCCAGCAGCTTTTGCTGGGCGGGTGTGAAGAGGGCTTGGGCGATCATGCGCCAAATCTTAGCATGGATATACCAGTTTCTGGCACGACAGACATGTAATCCATGCACCGCGATTGCGCCCTTGCCACATGTGCAGCCTGCGAAACGGGCGGGCTAGGAAGCGCTCTGGCGCAGCATCGCTTGTGGCAACGCCTCCCTCACCGCACCGCCCCGCAGCAGGCTGGAGGAACCCGGCCCCATGTGCCCACCCGGCGTCAAGCGCGACACCGGCGAGCGCCGCGCACCGGTCGCGAAGTCGCTGGGCCGGTTCAAGCCGGTGGCGACCACGGTCACGCGCATGGCGTCGCCCAGCGTCTCGTCGAAGACGGCGCCGAATTTGATGATGGCGTCGTCGCCAACCTGCGCGCAGATCACGTTCATCACCTGTTTGGTTTCGCGCAGTTTCAGGGTTTCCTCGGAGGCGGTGATGTTGACGAGCAAGCCACGCGCGGCCTGCAAGTTGGAGCCATCGAGCAGCGGGCAGGCGATGGCTTCCTCGGCCGCCTTGGTGGCCCGGTCGTCCCCGCTGTGCTGGGCGGAACCCATCATCGCGATGCCGGTCTGGCGCATGACCGTGCGCACGTCCTCGAAGTCGACGTTGATCATGCCGGGCACGGTGATGATTTCCGCGATGCCCGCCACGGCCTTGCTCAACACCTCGTCGGCGGCGGCGAACGCCTGCTTCTGCGTGATATCGTCGCCCAGCACTTCCTCCAGGCGGCTGTTGAGGACGATGACGAGCGAATCGACGCATTTCGCCAGCATCGCAATGCCCTCCTCCGCCACCCGCATGCGGCGCGGGCCTTCGAAGTCAAACGGCTTCGAGACGACGCCGACCGTCAAAATGCCCATTTCGCGCGCCACTTCGGCCACCACCGGCGCCGCGCCGGTGCCGGTGCCGCCGCCCATGCCGGCGGTGAGGAACACCATGTTGGCGCCCTTGAGCGCGTCGGCGATCACGGTGCGCTCGCGCAGCGCATTTTCGCGGCCGACAATCGGGTCGCTGCCGGCGCCCAGGCCGCTCTCGCCAAGCTGTATCCGTTTTTCGACGCGGGCAATCGACAGCGCCTGCGCATCAGTATTCGCGCAAATGAATTCGAACGACGCCACTCCGGTGGACGCCATGTGATTCACCGTATTGCCGCCCGCACCGCCAATGCCGATGACTTTAATCACCGTCTCGGGTTGGGTATGTTTATGCTCTAACAAAGAAGACTCCTTTTGATGGATTACGCCCGGCCAGCCGGGCCATCCGGCGGTGCTGGCCAAATATCGAATCCATTAGCCTAATGGCTGAGGCGCGCACGATACAGTGAATAAAAGTTTCATTCGCAAGCATTTGTAATACTGCGTGCAATTTACTGAGTGCAATTCAACGCGGTATTGTTTTGCAAAGTGCATGGGCGAAAAAAAACGGCACCCGAAGGTGCCGTTCTGTTTGCCGTGAAGCGCGATTACGCTTCGTCGCTGTGCGGGCTGACCTGTTCGGTCGATTCCGCTTCGGCGCTGGCGGCCATCGAGGCCTTTTCCGCCAGCAGCAGTGCCTGACGCTCTTCCACTTCCCACGCTTCCTTCTCTTTGCGTGCGCGGTGGAAGGCCAGACCCGTACCGCCAGGGATCAGACGACCAACGATGACGTTTTCCTTCAGGCCGCGCAGACCGTCGCGCTTGCCCATGATCGCCGCTTCCGTCAGCACGCGGGTGGTTTCCTGGAACGATGCGGCCGAGATGAACGAATCGGTCGACAGCGATGCCTTGGTAATACCCAGCAGCACGTTTTCGTAGGTCGCAGGGATCTTGCCTTCGGCGATCACGCGATCGTTTTCTTCCAGCAGCTCCGAACGCTCCACCTGCTCGCCAACGATGTAGTTGGTGTCGCCGGCGTTGGTGATCTGCACGCGGCGCAGCATCTGGCGCACGATCACTTCGATGTGCTTGTCGTTGATCTTCACGCCCTGCAGACGGTACACGTCCTGCACTTCGTCGACGATGTAACGAGCCAGCGCTTCGATACCCAGCAGACGCAGGATGTCTTGCGGATCGGCCGGGCCGTCCACGATCATCTCGCCCTTGTTCACCACCTGGCCGTCGTGCACCAACACTTGCTTGTCCTTGGTGATCAGGAACTCGTGCTTGTTGCCGTCCATGTCCGTGATTTCCAGACGCTGCTTGCCCTTGGTTTCCTTACCGAAGGCCACGGTACCGGTGACTTCCGCCAGCATACCGGCATCCTTCGGCGAACGGGCTTCGAACAGCTCGGCCACGCGCGGCAGACCACCGGTAATATCGCGGGTCTTCTGCGATTCGGTCGGGATACGTGCCAGCACTTCACCGACGGACACTTGCTGGCCATCTTTCACCATGATCAGCGCGCCGACCTGGAAGCCGATCGCCACCGAGTGCTCGGTGCCGGCGATCTTCACTTCGTTGCCGTCGTCGTTCAGCAGTTTCACCTGCGGACGCATGGTCTTGGTCAGCGAACCGCGACGTTTGGCGTCGATCACCACCAGCGTGGCCAGACCGGTCACTTCGTCCACCTGGCGGGCCACGGTCACGCCTTCTTCGACGTTCTCGAAACGCACCGTACCGGCGTACTCGGTGATGATCGGACGGGTCAGCGGATCCCAGGTCGCCAGGGCCGTACCGGCCTTGATGACCATGCCATCCTTGACGATCAGGGTCGCGCCGTACGGCACTTTGTGGCGCTCGCGCTCACGGCCGTGGTCGTCGACGATCAGCACTTCACCGGAACGGGAAATGACGATCTGCGCACCCTTGCCGTTGGTCACATAACGCATGGTCGAGGTGAAGCGGATGGTACCGTTCGACTTCGCTTCCACCGACGATGCCACTGCCGCACGCGACGCCGCACCACCGATGTGGAAGGTACGCATGGTCAGCTGGGTACCAGGTTCACCGATCGACTGCGCCGCCACCACACCAACGGCTTCGCCGGCGTTGACCAGCAGGCCGCGGCCCAGGTCGCGGCCGTAGCACTTGGCGCACAGGCCGTAGCGCGTGTCGCAGGTCAGCGGGGTACGGACTTTGACTTCGTCGATCGACAGACGCTCGATCTCTTCGACCATGTCCTCGTCCATCAGCGTGCCGGCTTCGTACAGGGTTTCCTGGGTTTCAGGATTGACCACGTCGTTCACCACCACACGGCCCAGGATACGGTCGCGCAGCGCTTCGATCACTTCACCGCCTTCGACCATCGCCTTCATGATGGTGCCGTTGGAAGTGCCGCAATCGTCCTCGATCACCACCAGATCCTGGGTCACGTCGACCAGACGACGGGTCAGGTAACCGGAGTTTGCCGTCTTCAGCGCCGTATCGGCCAGACCCTTACGGGCGCCGTGGGTCGAGATGAAGTACTGCAACACGTTCAGACCTTCGCGGAAGTTCGCGGTAATCGGGGTTTCGATAATCGAACCGTCCGGTTTCGCCATCAGACCGCGCATACCGGCCAGCTGACGGATCTGGGCCGCCGAACCGCGGGCGCCCGAGTCGGCCATCATGTAAATCGCGTTGAACGATTCCTGGGTCGACTTGGTGCCGTCACGCTTGATGACGTCTTCCACTTTCAGCTGGTCCATCATGGCCTTGCCGACTTCGTCCGAGGTCTTGCCCCAGATGTCGACCACCTTGTTGTAACGCTCGCCCGCGGTCACCAGACCGGAAGCGTACTGCTGTTCGATCTGCTTGACTTCCGATTCGGCGGTCGAGATCAGGGTCACCTTCTGAGGCGGCACCAGCATGTCGTCCACGCAGATCGAGATACCGGCGCGCGTTGCCAGGCGGAAGCCCGACTGCATCAGCTGGTCGGCGAACACGACGGTGGCGCGCAGGCCGCACTTGCGGAACGAGGTGTTGATCAGGCGCGAGATTTCCTTCTTCTTCAGGGCGCGGTTCAGCACGCTGAACGGCAAGCCCTTCGGCAGGATTTCCGACAGGATGGCGCGGCCGACGGTCGTCTCGTAACGGGTCACGGTACGCACGAATTCGCCCGTCGCGTGATCCTTCGGATGCTCGACGATACGGACCGTGATACGGGTGGTCAGTTCCACTTCCTTGTTGTCGTAGGCACGGATGACTTCCGACACGTCGGGGAACAGCATACCTTCGTTCTTGGCGTTGATCGCCTCGCGGGTCGCGTAGTACAGACCCAGCACGATATCCTGCGACGGCACGATCGACGGTTCGCCGTTCGATGGGAACAGGATGTTGTTCGACGCCAGCATCAGGGTGCGCGCTTCCATCTGCGCTTCGATCGACAGCGGCACGTGGACTGCCATCTGGTCACCGTCGAAGTCGGCGTTGAACGCCGCGCAGACCAGCGGGTGCAGCTGGATGGCCTTGCCTTCGATCAGGACCGGCTCGAACGCCTGGATACCGAGACGGTGCAGCGTAGGCGCACGGTTCAGCATGATCGGGTGTTCGCGGATCACGTCTTCCAGGATGTCCCACACCACCGGTTCTTGAATCTCAACCAGTTTTTTGGCGGCCTTGATGGTGGTCGCCAGACCCATCAGTTCGAGCTTGTTGAAGATAAATGGTTTAAACAGCTCGAGGGCCATCAGCTTCGGCAGACCGCACTGGTGCAGTTTCAGCTGCGGACCCACCACGATGACCGAACGGCCCGAGTAGTCGACGCGCTTACCCAGCAAGTTCTGACGGAAGCGGCCGCCCTTACCCTTGATCATTTCAGCCAGCGACTTCAGCGGACGCTTGTTGGCGCCGGTCATCGCTTTGCCGCGACGGCCGTTGTCCAGCAGCGAGTCCACTGCTTCCTGCAGCATGCGCTTTTCGTTGCGCGTGATGATCTCTGGCGCACGCAGCTCCATCAGACGCTTCAGACGGTTGTTACGGTTGATGACGCGACGATACAGGTCGTTCAGGTCGGAGGTCGCGAAGCGGCCGCCGTCCAGTGGCACCAGGGGGCGCAGTTCCGGCGGCAGCACCGGCAGCACTTCCATGATCATCCACTCAGGCTTGATGCCCGAACGCTGGAACGCTTCCAGCACTTTCAGGCGCTTGGCGTATTTCTTGATCTTCGCTTCGGACTTCGATTCCTTCAGTTCCACGCGCAGGGTCTCGGCATCGCGGTGGATGTCGATCGAGCGCAGCAGTTCACGGATACCTTCGGCGCCCATGAAGGCGGTGAAGTCGTCGCCGTACTCTTCGTACTTGGCGGCGTAATCGTCTTCCGACATGATCTGGCACTTCTTCAGCGGGGTCATGCCGGGATCGGTCACGACGTATGCTTCGAAGTACAGCACGCGCTCGATGTCGCGCAAGGTCATGTCCAGCACCATGCCGAGGCGCGAAGGCAGCGACTTCAGGAACCAGATGTGGGCGGTAGGCGAAGCCAGCTCGATGTGGCCCATGCGCTCACGGCGCACCTTGGCCAGCGTCACTTCCACGCCGC
This sequence comes from Rugamonas brunnea, assembly GCF_014042345.1. Taxonomy (GTDB): domain Bacteria; phylum Pseudomonadota; class Gammaproteobacteria; order Burkholderiales; family Burkholderiaceae_D; genus Rugamonas; species Rugamonas brunnea. The sequence continues at coordinate 89,071 of NZ_JACEZT010000005.1, read as the reverse complement.
ACTTCTCGCAGATCACACCGCGGTGTTTCAGGCGCTTGTACTTGCCGCACAGGCACTCGTAGTCCTTGATCGGGCCAAAGATTTTCGCGCAGAACAGACCGTCGCGCTCAGGCTTGAAGGTGCGGTAGTTGATGGTTTCCGGCTTCTTGACTTCGCCGTAGGACCACGAACGGATTTTTTCAGGCGAGGCGAGACCGATCTTGATCGCGTCAAAGGTCTCGTTCGTCTGTACTTGCTTGAATAGATCGAGCAGTGCTTTCATGTATCACTCCAGAGGTGATTAAATTTCGTATTACCTGAGACACCATCGCCCGGCCGGGTTTCCCCGCCGGGCTTAGTCTGTCTCAAACCAAAAGACAGGTGGAACGCTGTCGATCAGTTGCGTTCGAGGTCGATGTCGATACCCAGCGAACGGATTTCCTTGACCAGCACGTTGAACGATTCAGGCATACCGGCGTCGATCACGTGGTCGCCCTTGACCAGGTTCTCGTACACTTTGGTACGGCCGTTCACGTCATCGGACTTCACGGTCAGCATTTCCTGCAGCACGTACGAGGCGCCGTACGCTTCCAGTGCCCACACCTCCATCTCACCGAAGCGCTGGCCACCGAACTGGGCTTTACCGCCCAGCGGCTGCTGCGTCACCAGCGAGTATGGACCGGTGGAACGGGCGTGCATCTTGTCGTCGACCAAGTGGTGCAGTTTCAGCATGTGCATCACGCCCACGGTGACCTTGCGCTCGAACGCTTCGCCGGTGCGGCCGTCGTACATGGTGACCTGGTTCTTCGAAGGCGTCATGCCCAGCTTGGCGGCGATGTCGTCCGGGTACGCCAGGTCCAGCATGCGGCGGATTTCCGATTCGTGCGCGCCGTCGAACACCGGCGTTGCGAACGGCACACCCTTCTTCAGGTTGTGCGCCAGCTTCATGATCTCTTCGTCGTCGAACTCGGACAGATCCTCGCCGCGGCCCTTCTCGTTGTAGACGGTGGCCAGGAACTTGCGCATCTCTTCGACCTTGATCTGCTGCTGCAGCATTTCGCCGATACGGATGCCCAGGCCCTTGGCGGCCCAGCCCAGGTGGGTCTCGAGAATCTGACCCACGTTCATACGCGAAGGAACGCCCAGCGGGTTCAGCACCACGTCGGCCGGCGTGCCGTCGGCCATGTACGGCATGTCTTCCACAGGGACGATACGCGAGACCACACCCTTGTTACCGTGGCGGCCTGCCATCTTGTCGCCCGACTGCAGGCGGCGCTTGACGGCCAGGTAGACCTTGACCATCTTCTGCACGCCAGGCTGCAGCTCGTCGCCTTGCGTCAGCTTCTTGCGCTTCTCTTCGAAGGCCAGGTCGAACTGGTGGCGCTTCTCGTTGATCGATTCCTTGATCGCTTCGAGGGCGGTGGCGGCCGTGTCGTCGGCCGGACGGATGTCGAACCAGTGGTACTTGTCCAGATCGGCCAGGTATTCCTTGGTGATCTTGGCGCCCTTGGCCAGCTTCTTCGGACCGCCGTTGACCACTTGGCCAGTCAGCATTTTTTCCAGACGCTGGAAGGCGTCGCCCTCCACGATACGCATCTGGTCGTTCAGGTCCAGGCGGAAACGCTTCAGCTCGTCGTCGATGATCTGCTGGGCGCGCTTGTCGCGCACGATGCCTTCGCGGGTGAACACTTGCACGTCGATCACGGTGCCGACCATGCCCGAAGGCACGCGCAGCGAGGTGTCTTTCACGTCCGATGCTTTTTCACCGAAGATGGCGCGCAGCAGCTTCTCTTCCGGCGTCAGCTGGGTTTCGCCCTTCGGCGTCACCTTGCCGACCAGCGTGTCGCCAGCCTGCACTTCAGCGCCGATGTAGACGATACCGGACTCGTCCAGACGAGCCAGCTGGTTTTCCGCCAGGTTCGAGATGTCGCGCGTGATTTCTTCCGCGCCCAGCTTGGTGTCGCGGGCCACCACGGACAGTTCTTCGATGTGGATCGAGGTGTAACGGTCGTCCTTGACGACGTTTTCCGAGATCAGGATCGAGTCCTCGAAGTTCAGACCATTCCATGGCATGAAGGCCACGGTCATGTTCTGGCCCAGTGCCAGCTCGCCCAGGTCGGTCGATGCGCCGTCGGCGATCACGTCGCGCTTGGCCACACGGTCGCCCACTTTGACGATAGGACGCTGGTTGATGTTGGTGTTCTGGTTGGAACGGGTGTACTTGATCAGGTTGTAGATGTCCACACCCACTTCGCCCGCTTGCGCTTCGTCGTCGTTGACGCGAATCACGACGCGGCCGGCGTCGATGTAGTCCACCACGCCGCCACGCAGCGCCTGCACGGTGGTGCCGGAGTCGACCGCCACGGTGCGCTCGATACCGGTACCGACCAGCGCCTTCTCAGGACGCAGGCAAGGCACAGCCTGACGTTGCATGTTGGCACCCATCAATGCGCGGTTCGCGTCATCGTGCTCGAGGAACGGAATCAGCGACGCTGCCACGGACACGATCTGGCCTGGGGCCACGTCCATGTACTGGATGCGCTCTGGCGACACCAGGATGGTTTCGCCGGCTTCACGGGCCGACACCAGCTCGTCGCACAGCTTGCCGTCATCGTCGATGGTGGCGTTGGCCTGGGCGATGATGTAGCGGCCTTCTTCGATGGCCGACAGGTAGTCGATCTGGTCGGTGATCTTGGAGTCCACCACCTTGCGGTATGGGGTTTCCAGGAAGCCGTATTCGTTCAGGCGGGCGTACAGTGCCAGCGAGTTGATCAGACCGATGTTCGGGCCTTCAGGCGTTTCGATCGGGCACACGCGGCCGTAGTGGGTCGGGTGCACGTCGCGCACCTCGAAGCCGGCGCGTTCGCGGGTCAGACCGCCAGGGCCCAGGGCCGAGACGCGGCGCTTGTGGGTGATTTCCGACAGCGGGTTGGTCTGGTCCATGAACTGCGACAGCTGCGACGAACCGAAGAACTCGCGGATGGCGGCCGAGATCGGCTTGGAGTTGATCAGGTCGTGCGGCATCAGGTTGTCCGCCTCGGCCTGGCCCAGGCGTTCCTTGACGGCGCGCTCGACGCGCACCAGGCCGGCGCGGAACTGGTTCTCGGCCAGCTCGCCCACGCAACGCACGCGGCGGTTGCCCAGGTGGTCGATATCGTCCACTTCGCCGCGGCCATTGCGCAGCTCGACGAGGATCTTGATCACGGCCAGCACGTCTTCGTTCGACAGCGTCATGGCGCCGGTCAGTTCATCGCGGCCGATGCGGCGGTTGAACTTCATGCGGCCCACGGCCGACAGGTCGTAACGGTCGGCGCTGTAGAACAGGCCGTTGAACAGGGCTTCCACCGAATCTTCCGTTGGCGGTTCGCCAGGACGCATCATGCGGTAGATCGCCACGCGGGCGGCCATCTGGTCGGCCGTGTCGTCGATGCGCAGGGTCTGCGAGATGTAGGCGCCCTGGTCCAGGTCGTTCGTGTACAGGGTCTGGATGGCGCTGATGTTGGCTTCGCGCAGGCGGCCCAGCACGTCTTCGGTCAGCTCATCGTTGGCGTTGGCCACCACTTCGCCCGTTTCCGGATCGACGATGTTCTTGGCCAGCACGCGGCCCAGCAGGTAATCTTCAGGCACGGAGATGTGCTTGATGCCGGCCGCTTCGATGTCGCGCACGTGGCGCGCGTTGATACGCTTGTCCTTCAGCACCAGGGTCTTGCCGGACTTGTCGACGATGTCGAAACGGGCCACTTCGCCACGCAGGCGCTCGGCCACGAACTCCATCTCGGCGCCTTCCGAGCGCAGGTTGAAGTTGTCGAACACGAAGAAGTTGGCCAGGATCTGCTCGTGCGACATGCCGATCGCTTTCAGCAGGATGGTCACGGGCATCTTGCGGCGGCGGTCGACGCGGAAGAACAGGATGTCTTTCGGGTCGAACTCGAAGTCCAGCCACGAGCCGCGGTAAGGAATGATGCGGGCCGAGAACAGCAGCTTGCCCGACGAGTGGGTCTTGCCACGGTCGTGCTCGAAGAACACGCCAGGGGAGCGGTGCAGCTGAGAAACGATCACGCGCTCGGTACCATTGATCACGAACGAGCCGGTGGTGGTCATCAGGGGCAGTTCGCCCATGTAGACTTCCTGTTCCTTCATTTCCTTGACCACAGGCTTGGTCGGCGATTCCTTGTCCAGGATCACCAGGCGCACCTTGGCGCGCAGCGGCGAGGCGAACGTCAGGCCGCGCAGCTGGCATTCCTTGACGTCGAAGGCGGGGTCGCCCAGCACGTACGACAGGAACTCGAGGCGCGCGAAACCATTGTGCGACACGATCGGGAAGATGGAGGTGAAGGCCGACTGCAGGCCGTCGTTCTTGCGCGCGGATGGGGCGACATCCTCTTGCAGGAAGCTGTGGTAGGACTCGAGCTGGGTAGCCAGCAGGAACGGAACGTGGTGAACGTTGGCGCGCTTCGCGAATGATTTGCGAATGCGTTTCTTCTCAGTAAATGAGTAGTGCATGGACACTCCGTGAGTGACAGAAAGGATAGAAAGTTCAGGTTTTGCTTGTATTCAGCAGCGTCGGCTGCGTGTCACACAGACGAAACCTCAAGGCTCTACCATTTCCAGCTGATTCAATGAACTGCGTACTTCCGTAGCGTAGTAAAAACGCTACAAATACGACAAAGACGACAAAGGAGCCAAAGCCGGATTACCCCCTTCGCAGGGGGGAATCCGCAGCTTTGGCTCGTGGCGCTAAGCTAACTAGCCGCCGTACTACAGTATTACTTCAGGTCGGCCTTGGCGCCAGCTTCTTCCAGCTTCTTCTTAGCGGCTTCAGCGTCAGCTTTCGACAGAGCTTCTTTCACGGTCTTCGGTGCGCCGTCGACCAGGTCTTTGGCTTCCTTCAGGCCCAGGCCGGTGATTTCGCGCACGGCTTTAATCACGCCCACTTTGTTCGCGCCCACTTCGGACAGAACCAGGTTGAACTCGGTTTGCTCTTCAGCAGCAGCTGCGCCGCCGGCTGCGCCGCCAGCTGCAGGAGCAGCCATTGCAGCGGCCGAAACGCCGAACTTCTCTTCGAAAGCTTTGACCAGTTCGTTCAGGTCCATCACGGACATTTCGCTCACTGCGTTCAGGATGTCGTCTTTGCTAATTGCCATTTGAAACTCCAATAATTTGTTGATTCGTTAATACATCGGTTGGTACTTGAGAAAAAACCGGCCAGCTTACGCTGCGGCTTCCGCTTCCGCGGGAGCGCCTTCCGATTTCTTCGCCGCCAGAGCGGCCAGACCACGTGCAAAGCCCGACACCGGAGCCAGCATAACGCCCAACAGCTGCGAGATGAGGACTTCACGGCTAGGAATGCTCGCCAGCGCGGCGACGGCAGCTTGATCCAGCTGCTTGCCTGCGTAGTTACCTGCCTTGATGACCAGTTTGTCGTTGGTTTTAGCGAAGTCGTTGATGACTTTAGCTGCGGCAACGGCGTCGTCCGAGATCGAGTAGATCAGCGGACCGGTCATTTGATCGGCCAGGTTGGCGAACTGCGTGCCTTCGACGGAGCGACGAGCGAGGGTGTTTTTCAACACTCGCAGGTACACGCCTTGAGCGCGCGCTTTAGCACGAAGTTGCGTCAAGTGAGCAACCTGGATGCCACGATATTCGGCCACGACGATGGTTTGCGCAGTTGCTACTTTTGCGGAAACTTCGGCGACGACGGCCTTTTTGTCATTCAGATTGAGACCCACGGTCAACCTCCTTAAATGATGTTCGGTGGACCTGACCCTATGGCCAGGGACCTCGCATCGGTTCGAACACGGCGTCCGACGTTAAGAAGTACAGAACTGAGCGGATGAATTCACGCAGCATGGACTACAAAACTTGCTCGGGTACACCATCTGCGTTGGGCGCGCCCCGGTTGCCCGGTTTGCTGCTTATCCTCCCGCATATGCGATCACGGTTGGCCCAACGGTCTTTGATTGTCTGGCTGTGATACAAACCACATATCACAGCCAGCCCAAAGATGCGCCCCGTGAATCACGGGGACTTAATTCTTGAAACTTAAGCTGCCAGCGAAGCCTGGTCAACACGGACGCCAGCGCCCATGGTCGACGAGATCGCCACTTTGCGCAGGTACACGCCCTTGCTGGTGGCTGGCTTGGCCTTGTTCAGCGCGTCGATCAGGGCAACCAGGTTGCTCTTCAGGTCGGCGTCGGTGAACGACTTGCGGCCGATGGTGGCGTGGATGATACCGGACTTGTCGGTACGGTACTGCACCTGGCCGGCCTTGGCGTTCTTCACGGCGGTGGCGACGTCAGGGGTCACGGTGCCAACCTTCGGGTTAGGCATCAGGCCGCGTGGGCCCAGGATCTGGCCCAGGGTACCGACGATACGCATGGTGTCAGGCGAAGCGATGACGATGTCGAAAGGCATGTCGCCGGCTTTGACGCGCTCGGCCAGGTCTTCCATACCAACGACGTCGGCGCCGGCTGCCTTGGCAGCTTCAGCCTTTTCGCCCGAGGCGAACACGGCCACGCGAACGGTTTTGCCGGTGCCGGCTGGCAGCACGACGGAACCACGGACCACCTGGTCGGATTTCTTAGGATCCACGCCCAGTTGCACGGCCACGTCGATCGATTCATTGAACTTGGCGGTGGCCAGTTCCTTGATCAGGGCGACGGCGTTGTCGAATGGGTAGGCCTTGGTGCGGTCGACCTTGGCTTTGATTGCTTTAACGCGCTTGGACAGTTTTGCCATGATTACAGGCCCTCCACCGTGATGCCCATCGAACGAGCGGAACCAGCGATGGTGCGCACAGCGGCGTCCATGTCGGCGGCGGTCAGGTCCGGGGTCTTCAGTTTAGCGATTTCTTCCGCTTGAGCGCGGGTCAGTTTGCCCACTTTGTCAGTGTGCGGCTTCGGCGAACCCTTGGTGACACCCGAGTGCTTCTTGATCAGGTAGGTCGCGGGTGGCGTCTTCATCACGAAGGTGAAGGACTTGTCGGCGAAGGCGGTGATCACGACGGGGATCGGCATGCCTGGTTCCATACCTTGGGTCTGGGCGTTGAACGCCTTGCAGAATTCCATGATGTTCAGACCGCGCTGACCCAGCGCTGGGCCGATCGGTGGGGATGGGTTTGCTTTACCAGCTGGCACTTGCAGCTTGATAAAACCAATGATTTTCTTTGCCATGATGGCTCCTATCGTTGGATTGAGTAGTAGCGCCCCGCGTGGCAATCGCTTGCCGTGGCGGGGCTCCTCTTAGTTACCGGATTCGCTGGACTGCCGCGCTCCGGTGGGCGCTTAGACTTTTTCGACCTGGCCGAACTCGAGTTCGACGGGGGTGGCGCGGCCGAAGATGGTGACGGAGACACGCACCTTGGATTTCTCGTAGTTGACTTCTTCGACGTTGCCGTTGAAGTCAGTGAACGGACCATCCTTGATACGCACCTGCTCGCCCACTTCGTACAGCACTTTGGGACGGGGCTTCTCGACGCCTTCCTGCATTTGCTGCATGATCTTGTCGATTTCGCGGGCCGGGATCGGGGTCGGCTTGTTCGACTTGCCGCCGATAAAGCCGGTGACCTTGCTGGTGTTCTTCACCAGGTGCCAGGTTTCATCCGTCATTTCCATTTCCACCAGCACATAGCCAGGGAAGAAACGACGTTCGGTGACCGATTTCTGGCCGTTCTTGACTTCCACCACTTCTTCGGTGGGCACCAGGATCTGGCCGAACTGGTCTTGCATGCCGGCGCGCTCGACGCGCTCCATCAGCGCGCGCTGCACGCTCTTTTCCATGCCGGAATAGGCGTGCACCACGTACCAGCGCTTGTTCGAGACGGGGACGCTCACGGGCGTGCTAAGCTCAGCGCCAGCATCTTGTGCCGGAACGCTGCCCGGCACCTCATCTTGCACATTTTCGCTCATTATTTTCTAATACCCAGGATAACGTCGTACAACAGGAATTCCAGCGTCTTGTCCGTGCCCCACAGGAAGATCGCCATGATCAGCACAAAGGCGAACACGATGCCTGTGATCTGACCCGCTTCGCGGCGGGTCGGCCATACCACCTTCTTCGTTTCGCGCACGGCTTCTTTGGCGAAATTGAGGAAGTCACGGCCAGTGGTCGAAGTCCACAAGATCAAAACGGCAAAAGCCAAACCAGCTACTAGTGCGCCTGCGCGTACCAGAGCTGGTTTGTCTGCCAGGTAGTAAAACCCGACCACTCCTGCGATCATCACGACAATCGCCGCGATCACCTTGATCTTGTCATTCGACGTGCTAACAGTCTGCACGGATTGATTTGACATTTTTTACTTTCGGTGCCACTGCACCAGAATTGGTGGCAGGGACGGAGGGCATCGAACCCCCAACCTTCGGTTTTGGAGACCGACGCTCTGCCAATTGAGCTACGTCCCTACGTAAAACTTGAAGAGGAAGGATCTATCATACCACCCGGGACACCCCAGGTGGTAGTCAGGATCAGTCCTTAGGCGATGATTTTTGCAACCACGCCGGCGCCGACGGTACGGCCACCTTCGCGGATTGCGAAGCGCAGACCTTCTTCCATTGCGATCGGGTTGATCAGCTTGACGGTGATCGACACGTTGTCGCCTGGCATAACCATTTCTTTATCGGCTGGCAGCTCGATCGAACCGGTCACGTCCGTGGTACGGAAGTAGAACTGTGGACGGTAGTTGTTGAAGAACGGGGTGTGACGACCACCTTCGTCTTTCGACAGCACATAGATCTCGCCGGTGAAGTGGTTGTGCGGCTTGATCGAACCTGGCTTGGCCAGAACCTGGCCACGCTCCACGTCTTCACGCTTGGTGCCGCGCAGCAGCAGACCAACGTTGTCGCCAGCTTGACCCTGGTCCAGCAGCTTGCGGAACATTTCCACGCCGGTGCAGGTGGTCTTGACGGTGTCTTTGATGCCGACGATTTCGATCTCTTCGCCAACCTTGATCACGCCACGCTCAACACGGCCGGTCACCACGGTGCCGCGACCCGAGATCGAGAACACGTCTTCCACAGGCATCAGGAAGGCGCCGTCCACAGCGCGCTCTGGCGTTGGGATGTAGGAATCCAGGGCTTCAGCCAGTTGCATGATGGCCTGTTCGCCCAGTGGGCCAGTGTCGCCGTCCAGCGCCATACGGGCCGAACCTTTGACGATAGGCAGGTCGTCGCCTGGGAACTCGTACTTCGACAGCAGCTCGCGCACTTCCATTTCGACCAGTTCCAGCAGTTCTGCGTCGTCGACCAGGTCGCACTTGTTCAGGAACACGATGATGTATGGAACGCCAACCTGACGGGCCAGCAGGATGTGCTCGCGGGTCTGTGGCATTGGGCCGTCAGCGGCCGAGCACACCAGGATCGCGCCGTCCATCTGGGCAGCACCGGTGATCATGTTTTTGATGTAGTCGGCGTGGCCTGGGCAGTCAACGTGAGCGTAGTGACGGGTAGCGGTTTCGTACTCGACGTGCGCGGTGTTGATGGTGATGCCGCGTGCCTTTTCTTCAGGAGCAGCGTCGATCTGGTCGTAGGCTTTAGCTTCGCCGCCGAATTTCTTCGACAGTACGGTTGCGATCGCAGCGGTCAGGGTGGTCTTGCCGTGGTCAACGTGACCAATGGTGCCGACGTTGACGTGCGGCTTGGTCCGCTCGAATTTCTCTTTTGCCATTTTAGACTCCTAACGAATTGGTGTGATTGCCAGGGCTCGCGCCCGACTGTCATTGATAGTGCTACTTATACTGCCGTATTGCTACGAATACCGCGAATTCTGGTGCCCTTGACGTGGATTGAACACGTGGCCTCTCCCTTACCAAGGGAGTGCTCTACCACTGAGCTACAAGGGCTTATTGTTGCGACACACTATATATGCCGCGTCATGCTGGAGCGGGTGAAGGGAATCGAACCCTCGTCATAAGCTTGGAAGGCTTCAGCTCTACCATTGAGCTACACCCGCGAGGTTTCGTTCACTTCTTCATTGCCACTCAGTCGTCCTGCAACAACTTGGTGGAGGGGGCTGGATTCGAACCAGCGTACTCATAGAGAACAGATTTACAGTCTGTCGCCTTTAACCACTCGGCCACCCCTCCGCGAGGAACCGCAGAGTATGAAGCAACTTCTTCGACTTGTCAATCATCTTCAGCAGTTATTTCCTGCTGCAGCGTTGTTTCGTCTGCTTCGGGGCGAAATTGTATAGGGCCGACTGCGAATGTGCAAGTGTTGTTTTTAGGTTTTCAAATTTCTTATACAATCGACCGGGTTCCCCACCTCAACTGGAGCATCCACGTTGAACGATCGTAGCGGCGGCCGCCACGGCCGGCATCCCTGGCGCCACCCGTTGCTGGCCAACCTGGCCCTGTGCGCGCTGTATTTCGCCGTGGGGCGCGCCGGCCTGTTGCTGGCCCAGCCGCCCAGCTACGCTTCGCCCCTGTTCCTGCCCGCCGGCCTGGCGCTGGCCGCCTGCGTCAGCGGCGGCCAGCGCCTGTTGCCCGGCATCGCCGCCGGCGCGCTGGCGGTGGACCTGTTCCATCCCTGGCTCAGTCCTGAAGGCATCACGCTGACCACCGTCACCGGTGCGCTGATGGGCGCACTGGGCGCCATGCTGCAGGCGCTGCTGGGCAGCCGTCTGTTCCGCCGCTACATCGACGCCAGCCTCGGCTCGGGGCGCGACGTGGGCCGTTTCCTGCTGCTGGCGCCCATCGTCACCGTGGTCAGCGGCAGCGTGGCCCTGACGGGCATGGCGCTGGCCGGCATGGAACCGTGGCGGCAAGTGCCGGCCGACTGGCTCACGTGGTGGATAGGCGACACCATCGGCATGCTGCTCGGCGCGCCGCTGGCGTGGATCGCCTTCGGCCGCCCGCGCACGCTGTGGTGGCGCCGGCGCGCGCTGGTGGGCTTGCCGCTGCTGCTGGCCATGGCCGCCTTTGTCGGCATCTACCTGCAGGCGGCGCGCTGGGAATCGGCCCAGCAATTGCAAGCGTTCCGGCTCAAGGCGCAGCAGATGGGTGACCTGCTGCAAGCCCAGTTCAGCGAACACGAGCGCTTCATCTTCGCCATGGCCAAGGCCCTCAACGATCCGCAGCGCGTGCTCAGCGCCGACGATTTCAGCAACCTGGCCAACGGCTACCTGGACCAGCGTCCCGAACTGCTGTCGCTGGCCTGGCTGCAGCCGGTCACCGACGAACAGCGGCCGTCGTTCGAGGCGTGGGGCCAGCGCCACCTGGCGCCCGGCTTCATGGTGAGCGAAGCGGGCACGGACGACCAGTTGCACCGGGCCGCGCAGCGCGAGCGCTACATGGCCGCCACCTTCATCGAACCGCCCGCCAGCCGCCGCTTCCAGGGGCTCGATTTCCTGTCCGAGCCGACCCGGGCCCGCACCGTGGAACAGGCCCTGCAGTCGGGCCAGCCGACAGCCAGCGCGCCGCTGCTGCTGCACCGGGCCGGCGCCCTGCGCGGCATGCTGCTGTTGCAGGCGACCTACGCCGCCAACGACCGCCACCGGGCGCTGGGCATGCTGCTGATCGGGGTGCAGATGGACGCCTACCTCGACCACGCGCTGCACCAGATCGACTTCCCCGCCTTCCTGCTGCGCTTCGAGGACACGGACGACGACGGCCCGCTGCGCGTGGTGCGCGACGGCCTGGGCCGCCCGGTGCAGGCCGGCGACTTCCAGCGCCAGCTGCACTTCGGCGGCCGCATCTTCCGGCTCACCCTGGCGCCCACCGACAGTTACCTGCGGGCCCAGCGCGGCTGGCAAAGCTGGATCGTGCTCACCTGCGGCCTGGTGCTGACCGGGCTGCTGGGAGCGCTGATGCTGCTCATCAGCGGCGAACGGGCCCGCATCCAGGCCCAGGTCAAGGACAGCACGGCGCGCCTGCGCGAGCGCGAGGCGCGGCTGCAAGCGATCCTCGACAAGGCGGCCGACGCCATCCTCACCATCGGCGGCGATGGCCGCCTGATGTCGGCCAACGCCGCGGCCGGACGCCTGTTCGGCTACCTGCCGGAACAGATGCCGGGCCTGCCGCTGGCGCGGCTGCTGCCGCACGACGATGGCGCTGCGCACGAACCGGCCGCCGCCGCCCTGCTGCGCCGCATCGCCGCCAGCGACAGCCACGCGCACACGCTGACGGGCACCCGCAGCGACGGCCAGAGCTTCCCGCTGGCCGTTTCGGTGAGCGAAGTGGAACTGCCCGACGAGCACCTGTTCGTGGCCATCCTGCACGACCTGACCGAGCAGCACCGCTCCCAGGAACGCATCCACCGGCTGGCCCACCACGATCCGCTGACGGGACTGGACAACCGGCTGTCGCTGAACCTGCGGCTGGAACAGTTGCTGGCCCAGACCCGGCGCGCCAACGGCACGGCGGCTGTGCTGTTCATCGACCTCGACCACTTCAAGAAGATCAACGACACCCACGGCCACCAGACCGGCGACCTGCTGCTGCAAGCCGTAGCCCAGCGGCTGCAGGAACTGCTGCGCGAAGTGGACACCATCGCCCGCCTCGGCGGCGACGAATTCATCGTCGTCACCTCCGGCAACGTGACCCCGGACGAAGCCAGCGCGATCGCCGTGCGCATCGTCGAAGCGCTGGGCGCGCCCTACCAGCTCGGCGGCAAGAGCGTGCACAGCGGCGCCAGCGTGGGGGTGGCCATGTTCCCCGGCGACGGCACCGACGCCGGCACCCTGCTGCGCCACGCCGACACGGCCATGTACGCGGCCAAGAGCCAGGGCCGGGGCAACTTCCAGTTCTTCTCGGCCGCCATGAACGTCGCCACCCACGAGCGGCTGATGCTGGAGAACCGGCTGTGGCTGGCCCTGGAGCAGCATGAATTCGAACTGTATCTGCAACCGCAGGTGCGGCTGGCCGACCAGGCCATCATCGGCGCCGAGGCGCTGCTGCGCTGGCACCATCCGGAACTGGGCCTGGTAGGGCCGGACCGCTTCATCCCCATCGCCGAGGAATCGGGCCTGATCCTGCCGCTGGGCGAGTGGGTGCTGCAGCAGGCGGCCACGCTGCTGGCCAGCTGGCGCGCACGCGGGCTGGGCCACCTGCGGCTGGCCGTCAACCTGTCGGCGCGCCAGTGCCACGGCGCCGGCCTGCTGCCGCAACTGGACCGGCTGCTGGCCGAGCACGGCCTGGACCCGGCGCTGCTGGAACTGGAGATCACGGAATCGGCCGCCATGCAGGACCCCGAGCGCAGCCGCAAGCTGCTGCGCGAGCTGCGCGCGCGCGGCTGCAAGGTGGCCATCGACGACTTCGGCACCGGCTATTCCTCGCTCAGCTACCTGAAGCTGTTCGAGATCGACCGCATCAAGATCGACCGCGGCTTCGTCAAGGATATCGAGAGCGACCCGAACGACGCGGTGATCGTGGCGGCCACCATCGCGCTGGCCCATTCACTGGGCCTGAGCGTGGTGGCCGAAGGGGTGGAGACGGCGGCGCAGCGCGACTTCCTGCGCGCCAAGCAGTGCGAGGAAGGACAAGGCTACCTGTTCGCGCGACCCATGCCGGCCGTGCAGTTCGAGGCGCTGCTGGCCGCGCCAGCGGAACAGGCGGGCTAACGCGGGGCGTTCAGCCGGTCAGCCGGTCAGCCGTTCAGCCGCCCAGCCGTTCAGCCATTGCCGGGCGTAAGCGCCACCAGCACCTGGCCCTTGAGCGCGCGGATCAGCGACGCCTCGTCCGGCGGCACGCCTTCCGGGGCGGGCTGGGCGCGGTCGGCGTAGAACAGTCCCAGCGGCGTGCCCTGCACCACCAGCGGCAGCACGATGAAGCTGCGCGCATCCGGCAGCAAGGCCCGGTGCCAGGCCGGCAGCAGGTCGCGGATCTTCGGTGCGCTGGCGTCGGCGATCATGAGGTCGGCGTCGTTCTCCATGGCCAGGTGGAACAGGCTGCCGTCCGATGGCAGCGGGAACACGAAGCCGGCCTGGCGCGCCGCGTGCTGCTCGCCCATGGCGATGCGGGCCCGGTACTGGCCGCTGCGCACGTCCTTGAGCACCACGGTGGCGAAGCGGAAGCCCATGCTGCGGTACAGCGTCTCCAGCACGGCCTGGATCACCTCGTTGGCCTTGCTGTGCGGCGTGGCGCGGATCTGCGTCACCTCCTGCACCCCGGCCAGCAACAGCTCGCGCGCGTTGAACGGCTTGCCGCTCGGATGCACGCCTTCCTGCTCGCGGCTGTCGCCATTCATGGTGGCCAGCAGCAGCACGTTGGGCAGGCCATCGGCGCTTGGTTCCTCCACCTCCGTCTGCGGCCCCAGTTGCATGCTGTCGAGCAGGGCCGCCATGTCGCGGCGCACGGTGGCGAACAATTGCTGCAACCGGTCCTGGTCCAGATTCAGGGCCACGCCGTAGCGCTGCTCCAGCGCCAGCCCGTCCGGGTCGGCCGGCCCCTGCTTGCGGGCCAGCAGGCGGGCAGCGTCGATGCTGAACGACACCACCTGGCGCACCCATTCCTGGCGGTTCAGGGCCGGCTTCTGTTTGCCCGGCGGCAGCGCGCTGAGGGCGCGCACGATCACGTCCGGGATCTTCCATTCATGCAGGATGGCGGCCGACAAGGTGTCGTAGGTGCTGCCCAGGATCATCTGCGAGGCCTGGGCCTGGGTGTGCTTGCCGCCGGCCATCAGGGCGCCGATCTCGCGGAAGCGCTCATGTTCCTGCGAGGCGATCACCAGCGGGCCGATGTTCTTGAACAGGGCGCCGATCGACGCTTCCTCGGCGCCCTGGTAGGCCGACAGGCGGGCCATCTCGCGCCCCACCAGGCTGGCGCACAGGGCCGCCTCCAGCTCCACCCGCACGGCCTGCGCGTGCTTGCTGTTGGCCAGCGTATCGACCAGCAGCATGGCCAGCGCCGTGGTCTTGACGTTGTCGAAACCGAGCAGGGAAATGGCGCGCGAAATCGTGGTGACGGGGGTGCCGCCGGCCGTGCGGTAGGCCGGCGTGTTGGCCAGGCGCAAAATCTTCTGGGTCAGCGCCACGTCCGACAGCACGTAGTAGGCCAGGCTGTGGGTGCCCTGGTCATCCGAATCGACCAGCTGCACCACGCGCGCCACCGAGGCGCCCAGCGCGAACATGCCCTCGTCGCTGCATAATTTTTTCAGCAGCAGGCCGCGCACCGGGCGGGGTGCGCCGGCCGTGCCATGCGTGGGGGCATGTTCCATAGGGGTTCCATCTGTGTCTCTGCGATAACAGCCATTGTAGCGCCGCCCACGGCTAGAGCAGCGCCACTTTCGTGGTGTCGTTCCAGCGCGCGGCCCGGATGTTGTATTTCTTCAAAATCTGCTGGTGCAGCGCGGCCAGCGCGTTCAGCTTGGGGTTGAGCGGATCGAGCCGGCGCACGCCGGCGATCAGGTTGAGCGCGTACTGGCCGAGCCGGTCGTCCCAGCCCGTGTGTTCCAGGCACTTGAGCACGGCCACGGCCGCGTTGAACACCACATGCGGGTTGTCGGGCAGCTTGGCCACCGCTTCCAGCATCAGTTCCACCGCGCCCCGGTAATCGCCATGCTTGGCCAGCGCCGCGCCGTGCGCCACCATGTCACCCACTTCCTGACGGCTTTCGCGGGCCAACCGCTCGGCCAGCGGGCCATGGCCGGCCGCCGTCAGCATGGCGCTGGCCTTGTCCACCCCGGCCGGGCCGGGCGCGTTGCGCATCACTTCGCGCACCAGCTCGGCGCCCTGGCGCGCGCGCCCATGGGCCAGGCAGGTGCGCGCCAGTTCCAGCTTGAGATCGGGCGACAGGTTGTGGGCGATGCGGCAGCCGGCCAGCGCCTGGTCCAGCGAGCGCTGCAGGCGCATGTCGTTGCCCGTGTAGTCATGCAGCATGACGGCCGCGATGGCGCCGCAGGCCACGCCGTTGCGCTGGCCCGTCATGGCCTTGTCCAGGTCGCGCACCACGGTGGCCGCCTGCACCGGGTCGCCCTGGTGCAGCAAGGCCTGCACCAGCCGGGTGTGGTCTTGCGGGTCGCGGAATTCGGAATAGCGCGACTTGTCGACCACCTGGCGCCAGGCCCGTTCGGCCGTGTCCACGTCGCCGGCCTCGAACGCCACCTCGCCCAGCCGGCGCAGGCGGCGCAGCGCATGCGGCGACAAGGCCACGGCCTCGGTCAGCACGGCTTGCGAGTCGGGCAGGCCGCCTTGCGCCTCGTGCACGCGGGCCAGCCAGTCGTAGGCGTCGAGGAAACGCGGGTATTCGGCCAGCAACTGCTCGAGCATGGCCTGCGCTTCCGCATAGCGCCCGCGCAGCACCAGGGTCTTGGCCTGGCCCAGCCGGGCCCAGCCCATGCCGCGGCTCTCGTACAGGCTGCGGTAGATGTCCTCGGCCACGGCCGCCTCGCCCAGCTCCAGGTGCAGTTCGGCCCGCAGCCGGTCGAAATCGACGGCGTAGCGCGGATGGCGTTCGGCCCCGGCCACGCAGGCGGCGATGGCGCCGGCCTGGTTGCCCATGTCGATCAGTTCGTGGATGGGCAGGAACACGGCGCGCTTGTCGAGCGCGCGCGTGATGCGCTCCTGGATGGCGTCGGCCGCGAACGGCTTGAGGATGTAGTCGGCCGGCGCCAGCTCGGCCGCGCTGACCACCTTGCCGAATGCGCCCTCGCCCGTCACCATGAAGAACAGGGTGGCCGGGTGCATCAGCCGGTGGTGGCGCAAGTCCTCCAGCATCTGCTGGCCGTCCTGGCCCGCTTCGAGGTCGTACTCGCACAGGATCAGGTCGTAGGGCTTGAGCGCCATCAGGCGGATGGCCTGGCTGGCGTTGGCCGCGTCGGTGATGCGCGTCAGGCCGCATTGGCCCAGCATGCTGTGCAGGCTGGCGCGCATGCCCTGGTGCGGCTCGATGATGAGCGCACTGAGGCCGTGTAAATCATTCATGTCTCGTGTATTCCGCTGCGGGGCGGCGCCATGGGGGCGCGCGCCGGCAGGCGCCATGGTCGGGCCTGCCATTGGCCCCAAGTATATACGGCGGCGCCGGCGGGGCCGCCAATTTGGTGATTATTTGTGAGAATGGCGCCACAAGGATGGCGCCACCTTGCTCAGTCCGGCGTGTGGCCGATGGTGGGGTCGCTGTGGATCAGGTCGACCAGGGCGGCCACCACTTCCGGGTCGAACTGCTTGCCGGCCCGTTCCGTGATGTAGCTCATCACTTCCGTGTGGGGCCACGGTTCCTTGTAGGGGCGCTCGTGCAGCAGCGAGTCGAACACGTCGACCACGGCCACGATGCGGGCCGAGATCGGAATGGCGCGCCCGGCCAGCCCGTTCGGATAGCCCTGGCCGTCGAAATGCTCATGGTGGGCGCCGGCGATCTCGGCGCCATAGGTCAGGTAGCTGACGCCGTCGACCATGTTGGCGGCCCGTTCCAGGATGGTGCGGCCCACTTCCGCATGGCTTTGCATCTGCACCCGCTCCTCGGGCGTGTGCAGGCCCGGCTTGAGCAGGATGTGGTCGGGCGTGGCCACCTTGCCCACGTCGTGCAGGATGCTGGCCAGGCCGATCATGTCAAGCAGCTGCGGGGTCAGCTCGTCGAGGTAGACGCCGCGCTCCTTGAGCCGCAGCGCAAGTGCGCTCGACAGTTGCTGCACGCGCCGCACATGGCCGCCCGTGCCGCTGTCGCGGAACTCGGCCAGGTCGGCCAGCGCCACCACGGTCGCCTCCTGGGCCTTGCGCAACTGGCCGAACATGTACAGGTTGTCGAACGCGGCCGCGATGCGCTGGCAGAACACTTCCAGCAGGTCGCGCTGGATCTGGGCCAGCGGCCACGGCGGCGTGACCGAGATGGCCACCTCGCGGTTCTCCTGGGTGTGGATGAACAGCACGTTGGCCGGATGCTCGAACTGGCTTTTCTTTTCCGCGAAGGCCTTGGCGATGGTGGGCCACAGCGGATGGCTGGCCGGCATCAGCTCGGTGTCGTTGAGGGCCGCGTAGCCGCCCGTGGCGGCCACCACGGTGGTGACGCCGGTGTCGCCCTGCATCAGGCACAGCACGCCGTCCGAACCGACGTCGAGGATGGCCGACACCTGGTTCAGCACGCCGGATGCGAATTCGCGCAGCGAATGAATCTGGTACAGATTGGTGGCGCCGGCCAGGATCTTGCCCAGCCCGATGCGGCTGCGCTCGAGCATGTTCAGGCTCTCGTAGGCGCGCAGCGCCGAGATCACGGTGGTGAACAGCTTTTGCGTGGTGAGCTCGGTCTTGGCCTTGTAATCGTTGATGTCGTATTCGATGATCACGCGCTGCTCGGGCGCCTGGCCCGGCTGGCCCGTGCGCAGCACCACGCGCACGATGCTGTTGTGCAGTTCCTCGCGGATGCGGCGCGCCAGGATCAGGCCGGCGTCGTCCGTTTCCATCACCACGTCCAGCAGCACCAGCGCGATGTCGGGCGTGTCGCGCAGGATGTCGAACGCTTCGCGGCCGCTGTAGGCCGAATACAGTTCCAGTTCGCGGCCCTTGAAGCTGACATTGCGCAGGGCCAGGCGCGTGACGGCGTGCACATCGACGTCGTCATCGACGATCAGCACGCGCCACAGCCGCTGGTCGGGCGCGCCCGGGCTGGCCGACGCGGTCTCGTCCTCGTCCTCGTCGATCAGCCAGTTCTCGTCCGCAGCGTTGGAATCGGTCATACAGTCTCCTCATGGGGCGCTTGCCGCCCGGCAGGCGGTCTCGGTGCCGCCTTGATCCTAGCATAATCAGATTCTTACAACGTGACAACCCCTACCGGGGCGATCGCCGGCGGGGGCCGACAAAGTGCGAAAACCGGGGCCGCCGCGCTCGTATTCCGGCACCGACTCTGCTACTCTTGCACGGCGGCGCGCGCGGTTGGACGGGCCGCGGCGACCAACGAAGACGAGCCCGGCGGCGCAACCCCGCCGGCCCCGGATCCGCGACCACGCGGACCGCCCACGACGCAAAGGACCCTAGCATGCAAGAACCCGCATCGGCCACCGTGTCCGGCAACGATATCGCCGGGCGCGAATTTCTCGCCTTCACCCTCGGCTCCGAGGAATACGGCATCGACATCCTGAAAGTGCAGGAGATCCGCGGCTACGAGGCCGTGACCCGGATCGCCAACGCGCCCGAATTCATCAAGGGCGTGATCAATCTGCGCGGCATCATCATCCCGGTGGTGGACATGCGCATCAAGTTCCGGCTGGGCGAACCGGTGTACGACCAGTTCACGGTGGTCATCATCCTCAATATCAACGGCCGGGTGGTGGGCATGGTGGTCGACTCGGTGTCGGACGTGACCACACTCACGCCCGACCAGGTCAAGCCGGCGCCCGAGATGGGCACGGCCTTCAGCAGCGACTACATGATAGGCCTGGGCACGATCGACGAGCGCATGCTGATCCTGGTCGATATCGACAAGCTCATGTCGAGCGCGGAGATGGGCCTGAGCGACGCGCCCAGCGCCTGAGGCCGGCACAGACGCAGCAGACCCGGGCAGCCCCGGGCGGCGGGCTCAGTTGCTGGCCGTGGTGGTCGCCTTGGGTGGCGGGCAGCCGGCGCCCAGGTCGATGTTCTGGTAGCGGATCTCATATTTGCCGCTCAACAGCTTGTCCACCACCAGCTTGTCGTGGGCCAGCACGAACACATAGCGCACATTGGCGTGGCGCTCCATGTCGTACACCTTGATGAACGCGGCCGAGGCGTTGGTGCTGTTATCGAGCAGCAGCTGCATGTCCTCGCCCCTGGCGGATACGGGGAACCCGTCCACATAGCCGGACTGGGTTGGCCACGGCTCGCCGTTGGGGGCGGTGGAGGCCGGCGTGGCCCCTTCGCAGTCGGCCAGCGAACCGGGCAGCACGATCTGCGACAGGGCCAGCACCTTGATGGGCGCCGGGCGCGCAGCGGCCGCCTCGGTCTGGTAGGGATGGCCGACGGCCCAGCTGTCGAGGGCGCCGTCGTCGCGCGCGTCGGCCCGGCCGCCCTGGCGCGCGGCCAGCTTGCCGTTCCCGCGCGGCGTGCGCGCGGCACTGCCGTTGTCGGCGCCATCGGCCTTGTCGCCCCACGCCGAGGCCAGCATGGTGGCCAGCAGCTGGGGCGTGCCCACCATGCTCACGCCAGCCGCCCAGCCCAGCCCCAGGCACAGTCCCATGCCCAGCCACAGGCGCCAGTTGCGGCGCCGGCGCGGCAGGCGCGGTTCCTCGTCCTCGGCGCCCCACGCTTGCTGCGGGGCGTCGTGGCGCGGGCGGCCGTGGCTGTCGCGGTTATCCTCGTGGCGCGTGCTTTCCAGCCACTCGATCTCCCATTCCTCGGCCGCGATCCATTCGTCATGCTCCTTGCGGCGCTGGGGATCGGACAGGGTGCCATAGGCGCTGTTGAGGATGGCCATGATGCGCGCAGCCTTCTCATCGCCGGGATTCTTGTCCGGATGATATTTCTGGCTCAGGGCCTTGTAGGCGGCACGTATGACTTCCTGAGGCGCCATGCGCGACACTTTCAGGTTGTCATAGTGAGTGTGTATCTTTCCCATCGTTCCATTCAGTTTTCAACAAGCGCGCCGCGACGGGTGTTCACGCTGAATCAGTCATCATAGCCGAGTTTTGGCGTGAAATCGCATGGAATTCAAGGAGAAAGTGACGGCTGTTCCGATGATGGTCAAACTGATCACAGCCGGTGGCAGCGGTCATGGGCCAGTATGGCGGCCGGCAATGCCACGCCGTGGCCCACCACCAGCACCTTGAACAACTCGCCCATTTCGGCCGGCGACACCAGCTTTTGCAGCGCGTTGGCCTGCGGCAGGTAGCGGCGCGCGTCGGCCGGATCGGTGCGCAGCAGCAGTTCGCCGATGCCGGCCCCGATCAGGAAGCCGGCCTGGTTCATATAGCCGAGCACGTCGGCGCCGCCATCCTGGGCCGCCAGCGCCATGGCCGTAAAGTCCACGTGCGCCGTGATGTCCTGCAGGCCCGGGTAGTAGAAAGGGTCCGGGTGGGCATGGTGGCGGTAGTGGCACATCAGCGTGCCGGCCTCGCGCTGGCCCAGGTAGTACTCATGGGCCGGGAAGCCGTAATCGAGCAGGATGGCCGCGCCGCCGGCGCCGCGCGCCAGCATGGCCGCCAGCGACGCCATGAAGCCGCAGGCCGCGCCATGCACTTCTGTCGTGTAGCCGTCGGGCAGGTCGTCCGGGTGGGTAGTGTGCAGTATCTGGCGTTCCACCTGGGCCGCCAGCGCGGCGTCCGGGACCGCCTCCGCGTAGGTGAAGCGCCCCTCCTCCACCGTCACCAGCAATTCGCGCCAGCCGGCGGCCGTCTTGCGCACCAGCTGCACGGGCATGGCGTCCAGCACTTCGTTGGCCAGCACCACGCCTTCCCACGCCTCGGGCAGGGTGTCCAGCCATTCGACCTGGGGGAAGTCGCGCAGCGTCTCGCGTTGGCGCGCCCGCAGTTCGCCCGACAGGTCGACGATGGCGTAGCGCTCCACGGCCACGCCGGCGGCCGCCAGTTCGGTCAGCACGTCATAGGCCAGCTTGCCCGTGCCGGCGCCAAATTCGAGGATGCGCGGCGCGCTTTGGGCGATAATAGCGGCTGCCACCTGCGCCAGCGCGGCCCCGAACAGGGGCGAGAGCTCGGGCGCGGTTGTAAAATCGCCATCTTTTCCCAGCTTGGCGGCGCCGCCGCTGTAGTAGCCCAGGTCGGGCGCGTACAGGGCCAGCTCCATGTAGCGGGCGAAGGAAATGGCGCCGGCGTGCCGTTCGATGTCGGCGGCGATCCGGTGCTGCAAGGCGTGCGACGCGGCCAGCGCGTCCGAAGTAGGTGCGGGTAGAGACATTCCCGCATTGTAGCGAATCGGCGCGCGCGGGCGCCAGTTGGCTGTATTTGACCTGCGATCCAATGTAGAACTTCAATGTAGAACCCATGACCAGCACACAGCATCCCTCCCCTCCAGCTCCGTTGGCGTCCGGCGCACGCGCGCCGGTGGCGCTGGGCGCACGAGCGCCAGTGGCGCTCGTAAGCGGCGCCGGCCGGCGCATCGGGCGCGCCATCGCGCTGGCGCTGGCGCGGGCCGGCTGGGACGTGGCCGTGCACTACCGCGCTTCCGCCGCGCAGGCGGGCGAAGTGGCCGGGGCCATCACGGCGCTGGGCCGGCGCGCCGTCACGCTGGAGGCCGACCTGGCCGACGAGGCGGCCGCGCGCGCGCTGGTGCCGCGCGCCGTGGCCGCGCTGGGCGCGCTCGACTGCGTGGTCAACAACGCCTCGCTGTTCGATTACGACAGCGCCACCGACTTCTCCGTGGCCCGGATGGAGGCCCACATGCGCGCCAACCTGGCCGCCCCCATCCTGCTGGCGCAAGCGCTGCACGCAGTCACGCCGGACGGCGGCCAGGGCGCCGTGATCAACCTGCTGGACCAAAAACTGTACAATCTCAATCCCGACTTCCTGTCCTACACCCTGTCCAAGGCCGCGCTGCAGACGGCCACCACCATGCTGGCCCAGCAACTGGCGCCCAAGCTGCGGGTGGTGGGCGTGGCGCCCGGCATCACGCTGGTGTCGGGCGAGCAGACCGAGGCCGGCTTCGTCCAGGCCCACAAGCAAACGCCGCTGGGCCGCTCCAGCACGCCGGATGACATTGCCGCCGCCGTCGTCTACGCGGCCGGCGCCCGGGCCCTGACCGGCACCACCCTGCTGGTCGACGGCGGCCAGCACCTGATGCCGCTGGCGCGTGACGTGATGTTCCTGGCGCAGTAGCGCCATGCACAGCATGCATGCCGATGGCTAAATATTATTTATATCGTTTATTCCGTATTTCCGAAAGAAGGTAAAACCATGTTGTCCGCCCTGTCCCACCCGCGCCTGACCGATTGCCGGCGCCTGTTCCTGCGCAACTACGAAGTGCTGATCAACATCGGCGTGCACGATTTCGAGAAGAAGGGCGAACAGCGCGTGCTGATCAACGTCGACCTGTACATTCCGCTGGCCCTGTCCACCCCCACCCACGACCAGCTGGAGGAAGTGGTGGACTACGACTTCATGCGCGAAACCATCGCGCGCCGCATGGCGCAAGGCCATGTGCACCTGCAGGAGAGCCTGTGCGACGACGTGGTGCGCGCCATGCTGGCCCACCCG
The DNA here is from genome assembly GCF_014042345.1 of Rugamonas brunnea. Lineage (GTDB taxonomy): Bacteria > Pseudomonadota > Gammaproteobacteria > Burkholderiales > Burkholderiaceae_D > Rugamonas > Rugamonas brunnea. The sequence continues at coordinate 66,053 of NZ_JACEZT010000005.1, read as the reverse complement.
CGCGTGCGCGCCGCGCGCGTGTCGACCATGAAGCCGGACGTCTATCCCGATTGCGAAGGCGTGGGCGTGGAAGTATTCCAGATCAAGGACAACGTATGAGCGCCGTCATGAACGAGACCGCCCAGGGCGGCAAATCGGCCGAGAAGATCGCGCTGGAGAACAACAAGCTGCACAAACGCCTGTGCCGCCTGGTCGGCCAAGCCATCGGCGACTTCAACATGATCGAGGACGGCGACAAGGTGATGGTGTGCCTGTCCGGCGGCAAGGACAGCTACGCCCTGCTCGACATCCTGATGACGCTGCGTGAACGGGCGCCCATCCACTTCGACATCGTGGCCGTCAACCTGGACCAGAAGCAGCCCAACTTCCCGGCCGAGGTGCTGCCGGCCTACCTGACCGAACTGGGCATCGCCTTCCACATCGAGAACCAGGACACCTACAGCATCGTCAAGCGCCTGATCCCCGAAGGCAAGACCACCTGCTCGCTGTGCTCGCGGCTACGGCGCGGCATCCTGTACCGCGTGGCCGATGAACTGGGCGCCACCAAGATCGCGCTCGGCCACCACCGCGACGACATCCTGGAGACCTTCTTCCTCAATATGTTCTTCGGCGGGAAGCTGAAAGGCATGCCGGCCAAGCTGGTGTCGGACGATGGCAAGCACGTGGTGATCCGTCCCATGGCCTACGTGAAGGAAGCCGACACGGCGCGCTACGCCGAAGTGAAGGGCTTCCCCATCATCCCGTGCGACCTGTGCGGCTCGCAAGAGAACCTGCAGCGCAAGCAGATCAAGGCCATGCTGCGCGAGTGGGAGAAGAAGCATCCGGGCCGGGTCGAGAACATCTACTCGTCGCTGTCGACCGTGGTGCCGTCGCACCTGATGGACCGCGCGCTGTTCGACTTCGTCAACGTCAAGGCCGACGGCGTGCCCAACCCGCTGGGCGACATCGCGTTCGACGAGGAGCCATGCGCCACGCCGACCACGATGCCGGGCACGATACCGCTGCAGTCGTTCTGACCGTCGTCAAGACGTGACGCCTCGCGCCGGGCAGCGTGAGGCGTACAATGGAGATCCATTTGGAGGCGACCATGGGCTTACCGAACGACAAACATTTGCCTGATCAACTCGAACAAGACCTCGCGGAACTGGTTGCGCTGACCGGCCAATCTGAAAGTGAAATCCGGCGCACGGCGCTGCGTGACTATCTCGCGTGGCGACTGCCGGAAATCCGGGATCTCCAGATTGCGCTCGCCCAAGCGGATCGCGGGGAATTTGCGAAGGAAGAGGAGGTTCGGGAAGTGTTTGCCCGATATGGCGCATAAACTCGGCCTTCATTGGACGCCGCGCGCACTTTCCGATTTCATCCGGATAGTCGAGTACATCAAAACGGCCAATCCGCTGGCGGCAAACCAGTTCGCCGCCAGCGTCCAGCATCAAGTCGAATTACTCCGCCAATTTCCCCAGTTGGGCAAAGAATCTCTCCCTGGCGTACGCCAGCTCGTCGTGCACACCAACTACCTGCTTCGCTATCGCGTCCAACAATCCAGCATTGTTGTGCTTCAGTTGCGCCACGCCGCCCGCAAGCCAGCCTGACGCGGCAAGAGCGGAGCGGACGATAGCAGGTTGCCCGCCGGCTTACAGCTTGCGCTCCGTACGCAGCACCGGATACAGCTTGTAGCGCTCATCCCACGAGGCGTGGCGGCGGGCGAAGAATTCCAGCCGCGCTTCCGGGCTGGCCGCGAAGGCCGGGTCCCTGGCCAGCTTGTCGCGGAACGCGGCCGCCAGCGCCGGATCGGCCGCCATCTGTTCGCGCGCCACCTCCTCGGCCACATAGGCTTCCATGTATTCCTTGCGCTCGAAGGCGTTGTTGAACAAGCCCCAGGCCAGCAGCGAATCGACGTTGCGCGGTTCGAGCAGCGCCATCAGCAGACGCGCCTTGGGCTGGGCGATGGGTACGAACAGCGCGCCCTTGGCCAGGCTGCGCGTCTCGTCGCGCCACGCGCCTTCCACCTTGAGCGACTGGCGCCCTTCGAACGATTGCGCGGCCATGGTGGCGCGCTCGGCGCGGAACGCCTGCACCGGCGCGTTCTCCAGCGGCGCGCCCAGCACCTGGTAGCGGATGCCATGCAGGCGCAGCTTGGCCGCCACCATGTCGGCCTGCGCCGCCGGCACCAGGTAACCGCCGCGCGGCGCGGCCACCTGCAGGTCCGGCACGATCTCGTCGCGCAGCGGCACACTCCAGGTCTGCGGGCGCGTCTCATCGTAGCGCGTCATCAAGGCGCCGGACACGTCGGACTGGGTGCGCGTGTAGGCGTAGCCTGGGAACTCGATGGTCTTGCTGTTGTAGGTGGTGCGGTAGCCCTGCGGCACCTCGGCGCCGGCCAGCGTGGCGCCGCGCGCGTCCGCCTCGTGGGCCGTGCGCAGCCAGTCCTTGCCGTGCGCGGCCACCTGCTCCATGACCGAGACGACGGTATTGCGCGTCACCCGCACACGGGTCGGATAGTCCTTCCACGAGTGGGTTTCGACCAGCATGGCGATGCGGTTACGCAGCAGGAAGTAGCCGGTCGAATAGCGCGGCGTGGCCATTTCATCGATGAAGCCGGAGGCCGGATCATCCGTCATGGCGAAGGAAATGTAGTACGGCTTGGGATCGGAGCCCTGGCGCTTGAGGTCAGCGATCACGCCATCGCGCAGCGCGGTGCCGGCCGCGCGCAAGGGGCCGTCGCCGCCGTGCACCGGTTCCACCTGGATCGACACGTCGGGCTGGAACTTGGCGCCATCGGTCACGTGCAGGTCGACGTAGGCCAGCGGGTCCCACTGGTTGACCAGCGCCAGCATGGCCTGCATCTCGGGCGCCTCGGCCTTCATGTAATCGCGGTTCAGGTTGAAATTCTGCGCCGTGGTGCGCCAGCCCATGGCCGCCGGGCCGCGCTGGTTCGGGCGGTTCCACTGGCCGAAGCGCTCGTGGCCATCGACGTTGAACACGGGGACGAACAACAGCACCTGCTTGTCGAGCGCGCCCGGCGCGGCCTTGTTCTCCAGCGCCTCGCGCAGCGCCAGGAAGCCGGCGTCCTTGCCGTCGATTTCACCGGCGTGGATGCCGCCCTGCACCAGCAGCACGGGCAGGCCGCGCCGCTGCGCCTGCGCCGGCGTCAGCGCCCCCGTGCGCGAGGCGGCCAGCGCCAGCATCGGCCGTCCTTCCGGCGTGCGGCCATATTCGAAGCAGCGCACGGCCTTCGGATAGGCCTGCTGGAAGCGCGCGCACAAGGCCACCACTTCATCATAGCGTCCCGTGTTCTGGAAGCCGGAGCGTTCCGCGACGGTGGACAGGCCAGCGGGTGTGGCGGCCTGCGAGAACGAGGCAGCGCCGGCGAGGGCGAACAACAGGGCGGTACGTAGCATCAGCAAGCTTCCTGCAAAAGTTAAGCGAATGGAAATTATAAAAACAAAACCGGGGTCAGGTCATGCATTCACGCAAATTGCGTGAGTTCATGACCTGACCCCGGTTTTGTGGTGATGGCGGTCAGGCGATCGTCAGGCCACGTGATCGGCCACGCTGGCCGGGGCGTGGAGGGCGGCCACCAGCGCCGCCTCCTTCTGCTTGGCCGCCTTGAAGTGGCGCTCTTTCACGTGGCCGTAGCCGCGGATGTCTTCCGGAATGCTGGCGATGGCCACGGCTTGCGCCAGGTTGTCAGCCGTCAGCTTGGGCAGCAGGGCCGACACAGTCTGGCGGTATTCACCGATCAGCGCGCGCTCCATCTTGCGCTCGGCCGTGTAGCCGAAGATGTCGAGCGCCGTGCCGCGCAAGCCCTTGAACTTGGCCAGCACGCCAAACGCCTTCATCATCCACGGACCGAATTCCTGCTTGACCAACTGGCCCTTGGCATCGTGCTTGGCCAGCAGCGGCGGCGCCAGGTGGAACTTGAGCTTGATATCACCTTCGAACATGCCGGCGATCTTCTGCTGGAACGCACCGTCCGTGTACAGGCGGGCCACTTCGTACTCGTCCTTGTAGGCCATGACCTTGTACAGGTAGCGGGCCACGGCTTCTGTCAGGCGCGTACCCTTGCCCAGCTTGGCCTCCTGCGCCCGCACCTCGTCCACGAAGGACTTGTACTCGAACGCGTAGCGGGCGTCCTGGTAAGCCGTCAGCAGTTCGACGCGGCGGCTGACGATGTCGTCCAGCGACTGGGTGCGCTTGAACTCGATCACCTTGGCCGGCGTGGTCAGGCGCACCACGGACGCCAGGTCATGCGCGGCCGTGCGGCCCCACGCGAAAGCGGCCTTGTTGAAGTTGACCGACACGCCATTGAGTTCAATCGCCTTCAGGATAGCCGCTTCCGACAGCGGCACATGGCCTTTCTGGAACGCGTAGCCGAGCATGAACATATTGGTGGCGATGGAGTCGCCCATCAGCGCGGTGGCGATCTGGCCCGCGTCCACGAAGTCCGTGTGATCGGCGCCGCAGGCCTTGACGATCTCGCCGCGCGAGGAGGCGTCCGGGAACTGCCAGTCCGGGTTCTTGACGAAGGCGGCCGTCGACGAGCCGGTCGAGTTGATGGCCGCGTAAGTGCGGCCCTCGCCCATGCGCGACAGCGCGTCGCGGCTGGCCGTGACGATCAGGTCGCAGCCGATCACCAGGTCGGCGCTGCCCGTGCCCACGCGGGTCGAGTGCAGGTCGGCCTGGTTGTCGGCCAGCCGCACGTGCGACATCACGGGGCCGCCCTTCTGGGCCAGGCCGCTCATGTCGAGCACGATGGCGCCCTTGCCTTCCACGTGGGCGGCCATGGCCAGGATCTGGCCCACGGTCACCACACCGGTGCCGCCGATGCCGGTGATCAGGATGCCATACGGCTGGGCCGTGGACGGCAAGGCTGGCGATGGCAGCGCGGGCATGGCGGCATCGCCAGCGGCGGCCTTCTTCGGCTTTTTCAGCGCGCCGCCTTCCACCGTCACGAAGCTGGGGCAGAAGCCCGTCACGCACGAGAAGTCCTTGTTGCACGAGGACTGGTTGATCTGGCGCTTGCGACCCAGGTCCGTTTCCAGCGGCTCCACCGACAGGCAGTTGGACTGCACCGAGCAGTCGCCGCAGCCTTCGCACACGGCCTCGTTGATGACGGCGCGCTTGGCCGGGTCCGGGTACTCGTTGCGTTTCCGGCGGCGGCGCTTCTCGGAGGCGCAGGTCTGGTCGTAGATCATGGCCGACACGCCCGGCTTGTCGCGCAGCTCGCGCTGCACCTCCATCAGTTCGCTGCGGTGGCGCACGGTGACGCCCTCGGCCCACTTGTAGTCGGCCGGGTATTTTTCCGGTTCGTCGGTGACGACGATGATGGGGCCCACGCCTTCAGCCGCGATCTGGCGCGAGATCATGCCGGGGTCCAGCGGGCCGTCGAACTCCTGGCCGCCCGTCATGGCCACGGCGTCGTTGAACAGGATCTTGTAGGTGATGTTGACCTTGGCCGCCACGGCGGCGCGGATGGCCAGCAGGCCGGAGTGGAAGTAGGTGCCGTCACCGAGGTTGGTGAACACGTGCTTCTCGTTGGTGAACGGCGCCTGGCCGACCCAGGTCACGCCTTCCGCGCCCATGTGGGTGAAGGTCGACGTTTCGCGGTCCATCCACAGCACCATGTAGTGGCAGCCGATGCCGGCCAGCGCGCGCGAGCCTTCGGGCACCTTGGTCGAGGTGTTGTGCGGGCAGCCCGAGCAGAAGTACGGCGTGCGGTCGGTCTCGGGATTCGGCTTGACGGCCACCGACTTGAGCACCAGTTCCTTCGCTTCCAGGAAGGCGATGCGCTCCTTGACGCGCTGCTCGACCGGGTGGCCGGCGCAGTAGTGCGAAATGCGGCTGGCGATGGCGCGCGCGATCTGGGCCGGGTTCAGCTCATAGGTGGCCGGCAGCAACCAGTCGCCGTGGCCGGTGTGGCCCTTGTTGCTCCATTCGCCGGTGTCGTCGAACTTGCCGACCACGCGCGGACGCTGGCCGTCGGGCAGGTTGTACAGCTCTTCCTTGAGCGCGTATTCGAGGATCTGGCGCTTTTCCTCCACCACCAGGATCTCGTCCAGTCCCTTGGCGAAGGCGTGCACACCGTCCGCCTCCAGCGGCCAGGTCATGCCGATCTTGTACAGGCGCAGGCCGATGTCGGCCGCCGCCTGCTCGTCGATGCCGAGGTCGGCCAGGGCCTGGCGCGTGTCGAGGTAAGACTTGCCGGCCGTGATAATGCCGATCTTGGGCTTGGGGCTGTCCCAGATGATCTTGTTGAGCTTGTTGGCGCGCACATAGGCCAGCGCCGCGTACCACTTGTAGCTGTTCATCCGCACTTCCATGTCGAGCACGGTGTCCGGCCAGCGGATGTTGAGGCCGCCGGGCGGCAGGTCGAAGTCGTCCGGGATCACGGTCTGGACACGGTCCGGGTCGAAATCGACCACGGCGCCCGATTCGATGATGTCGGTCACGCACTTCATCGACACCCACAGGCCCGTGTAGCGGCTCATGGCCCACGCGTGCAGGCCGTAGTCGATGTATTCCTGCACCGACGACGGGTACAGCACGGGGATGCCGCAGGCGTTCAGGATGTGGTCGGACTGGTGGGCGGTGGACGAGGACTTGGCCGCGTGGTCGTCGCCGGCCAGCACCAGCACGCCGCCGTGCTTGGCCGAGCCGGCATTGTTGGCGTGCTTGAACACGTCGCCGCAGCGGTCCACGCCGGGGCCCTTGCCGTACCACATGGCGAACACGCCGTCGTACTTGGCATCCTTGAACAGGTTGGTCTGCTGCGTGCCCCAGACGGCCGTGGCGGCCAGGTCTTCGTTCATGCCGGGGTGGAACTTGACGTGGTGCTCGTCCAGGTATTTCTTGGCCTTCATGGCCGTCATGTCGACGCTGGTGACGGGCGAACCACGGTAGCCGGTGATGTAGCCAGCCGTGTTCAGGCCAGCCTTGAGGTCGCGCTCGCGCTGCATCATGGGCAGCCGGATCAGGGCCTGGGTGCCCGTCATGAAGGCGCGGCCGCGCTCCAAGGTCCACTTGTCGTCGAGGGAAATGGGCGCGTCCGAGTGGACGGCCGGCTCCAGTTGCGAGCCCTTGTGAGGTGCATTCATTACTTTGTCTCCAATATTCTCATTGCGGTGCACCGCCGGGCGGGATGGGCCCGGAAGCGCGCGAGCCGCCCCGCCTTGTGGGCGGACCGGCACGGATATGGTGAATTACAGGGTATCACAGGCTGGCGCGCCGTTCTGCGCGGCGCTACCAAACTGTTCAGGGGCCTGACCCGCTGCAGGGGACTGACCCCGTTTTTTGGGGTCTGTCCCCGGTTTTAACTCAGGCGGCCGTCTTGCCCGGGTCTTGCAGCACGCCGCGCTTGATCTGGTCCAGCTCGATCGACTCAAACAAGGCCCGGAAGTTGCCTTCGCCAAAGCCCTGGTCGCCCTTGCGCTGGATGATCTCGAAGAAGATCGGCCCGATCACGTTCTGGGTGAAGATCTGCAGCAGCAGTTCGCGTTCCGTTTCCGTGCTGCGGCCATCGATCAGGATGCGCATGCGGCGCAAGTCGTCCAGGCGCTCGCCGTGGTTGGGCAGGCGGCGGTTGACCAGGTCATAGTAGGTGTCGATGGTGTCCTGGAACACGATGCCGCTGTCGCGCAGCTGCTGGACCGAGGTGTAGATGTCGTCCGTGCCCAGCGCGATGTGCTGGATGCCTTCGCCGTGGTACTGGTCCAGGTATTCGGCGATCTGCGACTTGTCGTCCGACGATTCGTTGATGGGAATGCGGATCTTGCCGCATGGCGAGGTCATGGCCTTGGACTTCAGGCCGGTCAGCTTGCCCTCGATGTCGAAGTAGCGCACCTCGCGGAAGTTGAACAGGTTCTCGTAGAACTCGGCCCATTCCTTCATGCGGCCACGGTGCACGTTGTGGGTCAGGTGGTCGATATAGGTCAGGCCATTGCCGACCGGGTTGGCCACGGCGCCGGGAATGGCGACGAAGTCCACGTCATAGATGCTGATGTCGCCGATGGCGCCCGGCTGCGCGCCGTCCTTGCCGGCGCCCTTGCCGCGCCAGCGGTCGACGAAGTAGATCAGCGAATCGCCCACGCCCTTGATGGCGGGGATGTTCAGTTCCATCGGGCCGGTCTTGTTGTCGAAACCCCAGGCGCCCAGTTCCAGCGCGCGCTTGTAGGTCAGGGCGGCGTCGTTGACGCGGATGGCGATGGCGCACACGGACGGGCCGTGCTGGCGCGCGAAGCGCTGCGCGAACGAGTCCTGCTCGGCATTGATGATGAAGTTGATCTCGCCCTGGCGGTACAGCGTCACGTCCTTGTGGCGGTGGCGGGCGATGGCCGTGAAACCCATGCTTTCGAACAGGGCGCCGAGCGCCTTGGGGTCCGGCGCCGCGTACTCGACAAACTCAAAACCATCGGTCCCCATCGGGTTGTCCCAAGGCTGGAATTGCATAGTGATCTCCTCGTTAGAATAGCGCACAGTATAGTCCCGGCCCGCCAGCATTAAATTGCAAACAATTCCCCTGTTCCGGGAATCTGAGCAATAATATTGCCTGGAAATTTCATTATTGAGGTATTTATGACCAAGATAGCGCTCGATAAGACGGACCGCAAGATTCTCGGCATCCTGCAGCAGGACGGCCGGCTGTCCAATCAGGACGTGGCCGAGCTGGTCAGCCTGTCGCCTTCACCCTGCCTGCGCCGCATCAAGCGACTGGAGGAAGCGGGCGTGATCCGCCAGTACGTGGCGCTGCTGGACCCGGACAAGATCGGCCTGGGCCTGCTGGCCTATGTGAACGTGCGGCTGGAAAAACACAGCGAGGCGGCCGCCCACAGCAACGCGCGCGCGCTGGGCGCGGCGGCCGCGCCGGCCTCGCCCAGGGCCGACTTCGCCGTTTCCGTCGAGCAGTGGCCGGAAGTGGTGGCCTGCTATGCGATGACGGGCGAGATGGATTACCTGCTGCGGGTCCACGTGGAGGATATGGACCACTTTTCGCGCTTCATGATGGCCACGCTGCTGCGCCACCCGGCCGTGCTGGATGTGAAGTCGTCGTTCGCGCTGCAGCGGATCAAGGATACGACGGCGCTGCCGCTGGTGTAGGTTTGCCGCCAAACTAGGGTCAGACCCTAAGGCCCCCCTGATGCGGCTTAGTCCTGGCGTGCTTTCCGGCCGATCAGGCGATGCAGCCACTTGCTGGCGAAGCGCTTGTTGGCCTTGAGTGTGTAGTCGAGCGTGGCGAACTGCTCGTCCAGCGCTTCCTGCAGCACGCTGGTGGGATTGGCGGGCGGCAGTTTCAGATAGGCGTCCGCCTCACCATAGTCGCGGTGGATTTCCATGCCGGCTTTTTTCGCGATGTGCATCATGGTCGCGTTGGACGACAGGCAGTGCATATACAGGGTGTCGACATCGTTGTTGCGGCAGTGGATGGCGGCCCGTTCGAACAGCTTGGTGCCCACGCCCATGCCGCGCGCTGCCTTCCCCACGGACACGCCGAATTCGGCCACGTGCTCCTTTTCCGTCACTGCGTTCTTGTCCGGCTCGGTGGGTGCGAACGCCAGATGGCCCACGGCCACCAGCGTGAACAGGCGGTTGTAGACGCCGAACACGTTGTCGCGCGCGAAGTTGATGCCGTTGACGTAGGCCGTCACCTGCTCATCGGGCAGCATGGTGCCGAAGCGCAGCAGGCGGTCGCGCGGCTCCAGCGCCAGGAAATGCTTGACCATGCGGCGCCGGTCGCGCTCACTGAGTTCCTTGACCAGCACGGTGGGCCGCTTGCGCTCGCCGTTGCTGTCGCGCCGCCGGAACGGGTTGGAAAACATATCGGTCGGGTTCACTGGTGGGCTCCTCGCCGCCGCAAAACAAGAGGGTGGAAAGCGCGCATGGTGCGGCGCAACATGCGCCTATTGTAGCGCAGCTCAGCCGCCCCCGGACGACGCGCCGGCGTCACCGGCGCCGCTATCGGCGTCCGGCTTGATTTCATCATCATCGTCGTCCGGCGCGGCCACGCCCAGCGCCGCCTTGACGGCCGCCACCCTGGCCTTGCGCACCATCTCGGGGATGCGTTGCGGCTGTTCGCTCCAGCGCTGCGCCACCTCGCCCGCGTTGACCGCGCGCGCCGCCTCCAGCGCGCAGCGCAAGTGGGCCAGCTGGGGAAACGGCTGGTCGCGGAAGCTGGCCGTCGCGCCGATGCGGCCGCGCGCGTCGCACTGGGCCGCTTCCAGCATCTGCAGGAAGCGGGCCGGCTTGCGGAAGCCGTCGCAGCGCTCCAGCAAGTTGACGATGGTGGTCGGACGCAGGATCAGGGCGCGGCACACATTGCCATGCTCGCGCGCCGTCATCACGGCCAGGTCGCGGCATTCGGTCGGCACCCGCAGGCGCTGGCACAACTGCTCCACCAGCTTGATACCCAGGCCCTCGTGGCCATGGTGGGCCGGCCAGTGCTCGGGCGGCGTGGCGCCCTTGCCCACGTCGTGCATCAGACAGGCGAAGCGCGCAGGCAGCTCCAGCCCCGCGTCGGCCGCGCAATCGATGACCTGCTCGATGTGCAGGCCGGTGTCGATCTCGGGGTGGTGTTGCACCGGCTGCGGCACGCCCCACAATTTGTCCAGTTCCGGCAGCACGCGCGCCAGCGCGCCGCAGTCGCGCAGCACTTGCAGCATGCGCGACGGGCGCTGCTCCATCAGGCCGCGCGACAGTTCCTGCCAGACCCGCTCGGCCACCAGCGCGTCCACCTCGCCCTGCTCCACCATGCGCCGCATCAGCGCATTGGTTTCCGGCGCCACCGTGAATTCTGGGAAGCGCGCCGCGAAGCGGGCCACGCGCAGGATGCGCACCGGGTCTTCCTCGAACGCGTCCGACACGTGGCGGAACACGCGCAGTTGCAGGTCGCGCTGGCCGCCGAACGGGTCGGTCAGCGTGCCATCGTCGGCGCGCGCGATGGCGTTGATGGTCAGGTCGCGCCGCACCAGGTCCTGTTCCAGCGTGACGTCGGGCGCCGTGTGGAACACGAAACCGCGGTAGCCGGGCGCCGTCTTGCGCTCGGTGCGGGCCAGCGCATATTCCTCGTGGGTGTCCGGATGGAGGAACACGGGGAAGTCCTTGCCCACCGGGCGGTAGCCCAGCTTGAGCATGGCTTCGGGCGTGGCGCCCACCACCACGTGGTCGTGGTCCTTGACGGGCAAGCCCAGCAGGGCGTCGCGCACGGCGCCGCCCACCACATAGGTGCGCATGCGTCAGTCCGGCATTTCAGCGTCGTGGCGGGGCGCCATTTCCGTCTCGGCCAGCGCTTCCGTGATCCAGCGCGCCACGGCGGGGTGGGCGCACACGCGGTCGCAATAGGCGTTCAGGGCCGGCGCCAGCGTCACGCCGTAGGTGCGGAAGCGCATCACGACGGGCGCAAAGAAGGCGTCGGCGATGGTGAATTCGCCGAACAGGAACTGATGGTGGCCAAAGCGCGACAGGCATTCTTCCCAGATCTCGCTGATGCGGCCGATATCGGCCTGGCTACCGTTGGTGCGGCCCTTGCCCGGATAGCTGGCGCGGATGTTCATCGACATGGCCGTGCGCAGGTCGGCGAAACCGGAGTGCATTTCCGCGCACACGGAACGGGCCATGGCGCGCGCGGCAACGTCCTGCGGCCACATGTGCAGCTCCGGGAATTGCTCGGCCAGGTATTCGCAGATGGCCAGGCTGTCCCAGATCGTCATCTCGCCCGCCAGCAGCACGGGCACGCGGCCGGCGGCCGAGTAGGCGGCGATGCGGTTGGCCGTGTCGGGCTGGTCGAGCAATACCTTCACTTCCTGGAACGGGATGCCGAACGCCGTCATGGCCACCCATGGCCGCATCGACCAGGACGAGTAGTTCTTGTTGCCGATGATGAGCGTGAGGCCGGGCGCGCGCGCATTGGCCAGGGCTTGCGACAGGGTGGGATCGAGTTCAGTGGTTTGCATGGAGTGGTCCGGATAGGTGCGGTGGATGCTAACGGGAGCCGAAGCTGGTTTCTTGTTGTTCCTGCGCCGTATAGCCCTTGGGCGCGACGGTGCCGAGGCGGGCCTTGAGCGACTGCGGCCGGCCCTCGAACAGGGCCGCGTAGTAGGTCGCGTTGGACATCACGTTCTTCACGTAGGTGCGCGTTTCAGGGAAGGGAATCGATTCGATGAAGACGGCGCTCTCCATCGGCTTGTCGAGCGCGGCGCGCCAGCTGCGCAGACGCCCCGGGCCGGCGTTGTAGGCGGCCGTGGCCAGCGTCTGCGAGCCGTCCATGCTGCCCAACACCATGTTCATGTAATTGGTGCCGAGCAGGATGTTGGTGCGCACGTCGCTCAGCATGTTCTGGACAAAGTCCGTCAGGCCGATCTTCTTGGCCACCCAGCGACCGGTGGACGGCATCACCTGCATCAGGCCCGAGGCGCCCACGGCCGACTGCGAATCCATGATGAAGCGCGATTCCTGGCGGATCAGGCCATACACCCAGGCCTTGTCCAGGCCCAGGGTCTGGGTGGCCGGGTGCATGATGTCGTCATGCGGCGCGGGGAAGCGCTGCGTGTAGTCGACCTGGATGCGGGTCTTCTCGGACGTGCTCACCATGCGGTCGAGGATGTTGTTCTGGCGCGCGAATTCGGCGGCCGCCAGGTGCTGGCGTTCGCTCAGGCCGCGCAGCGCCCAGTTCCATTCGCGCGTGCCTTCGAAGCGCAGCCGCATCGAGAAGAACTTGAGCGCACGCTGGAAATTCGGGTCGGACGCGAACGGCGTGATCTCGGCCTGGGTGATCGGCGGCCCGGCCGGCGGGATCGTGATCAACTGGCCCAGCTCCTCCAGCGCCAGCTGGCCGTAGAAGTTGGACTGGTCGGAAATGCTGCGCAACAGTTGCGCCGCTTCGCCCGTGGGCTGGCTGGCGCCCGATTCGGCCATCAGCGCGCGGGCCTGCCAGTAGATCCAGGCCGGATCGTTGCGCAGCGCCTGCGGCATGGCGCGGATGCCGGTACGCACCTGCTTCCAGTCGCCGGCGCGCAGCGCATAGCGCACCTTCCATTGCTGCGCCTCCTGCGACAGCGGCGCGCCGGCCGCCTTGCGCCAGTAGTCGGCCGTCTCCGGCGCCAGCGTGTAGGACGAGGCCAGCGCGATGTTGGCCCAGCCGATGGCCTGTTCCTGCGCTGTCAGCTTGGGCGTGGCTTTATGCAGCGCCAGCGCGGCCAGCTTGACGCTGGTGCGCGCCATGCGGCCCACGGCCACCAGGTAGATTTCGTGATCGATGCGGCCGCTGCCTACGCCCTTGGCCAGCGCGAGGGCCGGCAGGTCGATGGCCTGGCCGATGCGTTTTTCCGGCCCGCCCAGCAGCACCATGGTGCGCTTGCCCGGCCCGGTGGCGTCGAACTGGCCGGCCAGGCGCACCTGGGTCCACAAGTCCTCGTTGTCGAACTGGCCGTTCTGGGCCAGCGTGGCGATCAGGCCAGAGCACGCTTCGCCATACACGGGCGGATTGACCAGCAACACGCGCGCCTGCTCGGCCACGCGCTGGCCCTTGAGCGCGCGCGACATCAGGTTATAGCACTTGACCTGGGTATCGTCGTTCAGCACGAACAGCGGCAACTGCTCGTCGAACGTGGCCCAGTCGCGCTTGCGGCCCAGTTCCAGCAGCCAGTCGTTGCGCATGCGGTCGGCGATGGCGCTGCCTTCATAACGGCGCAGGAAGTCGCGCACTTCGCTGTTGGCGGCGTCGCGCAGGTGCGACTTGAGGCGGTAGTAATCGACGTAGGAAGGAATCTGGTAGTCGGCCAGCCGGTCGGCATAGAATGCAACCTTGGCCGGATCGTCCTGGCGCACGGCGTCGCGCAGCAGCAGGAAGGCGTCGTCGTCCTTGCGGCTGCTGTCGATTCCACTATCATCGGCGCGGCTCCAGGGTGAGGCCAGGCAGGCTACGGCCATCAAGGCGCCGGCTATCCATTTTGAAGCGGAATTCAATGTGCAACTCTCAATCAAGTCTTAAAACAGTCATATGACCAGCGATCCTAGAATACCACGCGCCATGGCGCAGCCGCCAGCGGCAACGCCCCTGTCCAAGGCCGATTTGCGCAAGCAATTGCTCAGTGCGCGGCGCGCGGTGGACGCGGCCACGCGCACCGCATGGGATGCGGCCATCGGGGGCCATGTGCTGGCATGGTCGGAAGCGGCCGCCGTCAGCGCGCTGGGCGTCTACTGGCCGCTGCGCGACGAGCCGGATCTGCAGGCCGCCTACGCGGAACTGGCGCGGCGCGGCGTGCGCCTGCTGCTGCCGGTGGTGGTGGAAAAACATGCGCCGCTGGCGTTCGCGGACTGGCAGATCGGCGAGCCGATGGTGAAGGATGGGATGGGGGTGGCGGTGCCGGCCGAGCTGCGGCTGGCGGCCCGGCCGCCGGCGCTGCTGGTGCCGTGCCTGGGCTACAACCGCCACGGCTACCGGCTGGGCTACGGCGGCGGCTTCTACGACCGCACGCTGGAGGCACAGCCGCGGCCGCGCACGGTGGGCATTGCTTACGCCTGCCAGCAGGCCGCGTTCGGCGACGACCCGCACGATGTCGCGCTCGACTGCATCGTCACGGAACAGGGCGCCAGCACGCCAGACCCGCGCGCCTGAACGTCGAACCGCGACGCGGGGTCATGACGCGGGGTCAGGTCATGTAGTCACGCTACTGGACCTGACCCCGGTTTTTCAGACCAGCCGTTGCCACAGCGCCGTGGTTGGCGCCGCCTGGTTCATGCTGTAGAAATGCAGGCCGGGTGCACCGCCGGCCAGCAGGCGCTGGCCCAGCGCCGTCACCACGTCCAGGCCGAAGGCCTTGATGGACGCCGTGTCGTCGCCGAAGCTGGCCAGCTTGAGTCGCACCCAGCGCGGGATCTCCGCGCCGCACATGTCGGAAAAGCGCATCAGCTGCGTGTAGTTGGTAATCGGCATGATGCCGGGCACCACGGGCACGGTGATGCCCAGCTTGCCGCACTCGTCCATGAACTGGAAGTAGGCGTCGGCGTTGTAGAAGTACTGGGTGATGGCGGCGTTGGCGCCGGCCTTCACCTTGCGCTCGAACGCCAACAGGTCGTCCTGCGGCGAGCGGGCTTGCGGGTGCGTCTCCGGATAGGCCGCCACTTCGATGTGGAACCAGTCACCCGTTTCGGCGCGGATGAATTCCACCAGCTCGTTGGCGTAGCGGAATTCGCCGGCCGCGCCGTAGCCGCTGGGCAGGTCGCCACGCAGGGCGACGATGCGGCGGATGTTGTGCGACTTGAACTCGGCCAGGATGGCGCGGATCGATTCGCGCGTGCCGCCCACGCACGACAGGTGGGGCGCGGCCTGTTCGCCGGCGGCCATGATTTCGAGCACGGTGTCGAGCGTGCCGCGCTGGGTGGTGCCGCCCGCGCCAAAGGTCACGGAGAAATATTTGGGATGCAGTTCGGACAGCTTGGCGCGCGTGGCGCGCAGCTTCTCCGCCCCTTCCGCCGTCTTGGGCGGAAAGAATTCGATACTGAAATTAGGGTTGTCCATCGGCGTTCTTCAAAAGTAAGGTAGACAAAGCCCAGGAAATCACGCTGTACAGCAGTGCGCCGCCCATGGCCGACCAGAAACTGTCGACATGGAAGCCCGTCACCCACTGCGCCACCAGCCAGAACATGAAGCCGTTGATGAAGAAGATGAACAGGCCCAGCGACAGCACGGTCACGGGCAGGGTCAGCAACAGCAGCACGGGCCGGATCAGCGTATTTACCAGACCCAACAAGAGGGCTGCGACGAGGGCTGCGCCTATGCTTGTGACATCGACGGAATGCATCAGGTAGGGCACTGCCAGCAGGGCAGCGGCATTGATTAACCAGGTAAGGACCAAACGCATGGTAAGAGGCTCGCGGCAGGAATGAAGGGAGAAACGGCCCGCCGGCAAGCGCCGGCGGACCGCCTCATCGCCGATTAGTAGCGGTAGTGCTCAGGCTTGTACGGACCCTGCTTCTGCACGCCGATGTAGGCGGCTTGCTCGTCGGTCAGTTCGGTCAGCTGGGCGTTGAGCTTCTTGAGCTGCAGGCGCGCCACTTTCTCGTCCAGGTGCTTGGGCAGCACGTACACGCCGACCGGGTAGTTGGCCGTGTTGGCGAACAGCTCGATCTGGGCGATGGTCTGGTTGGCGAACGAGGAGCTCATCACGTACGACGGGTGGCCCGTGCCGCAGCCGAGGTTGACCAGGCGGCCTTCGGCCAGCAGGATGATGCGCTTGCCGTCCGGGAAGATCACGTGGTCGACCTGGGGCTTGATGTTTTCCCAGGTGTACTTCTTCAGCGAGGCGACGTCGATCTCGTTGTCGAAGTGGCCGATGTTGCAGACGATGGCCTGGTCCTTCATGGCCAGCATGTGCTGTTCGGTCAGGATATGGTAGTTGCCGGTGCAGGTCACGAAGATGTCGCCGTGCTCGGCCGCGTAATCCATGGTCACCACGCGGTAGCCTTCCATGGCCGCCTGCAGCGCGCAGATCGGGTCGATCTCGGTCACCCACACCTGGGCCGACAGGGCGCGCATGGCCTGGGCCGAGCCCTTGCCCACGTCGCCATAGCCGGCGATGACGGCGATCTTGCCGGCCACCATCACGTCGGTGGCGCGCTTGATGCCGTCCACCAGCGATTCACGGCAGCCGTACAGGTTGTCGAACTTGGACTTGGTGACGGAATCGTTGACGTTGATGGCGGGGAAGGCCAGCTTGCCTTCCTTGTGCATCTGGTACAGGCGGTGCACGCCGGTGGTGGTTTCCTCGGTCACGCCCAGGATGTGCGGCAGGCGCTTGGAGTACCAGTTGGCGTCCTTGGCCAGATGGGTCTTGATGGCGTTGAACAGGCAGATTTCCTCTTCCGAACCGGGGTTGGCCAGCACGGAAATGTCTTTTTCAGCACGGGCGCCCAGGTGCAGCAGCAGCGTGGCGTCGCCGCCGTCGTCCAGGATCATGTTGGAGTAGACGGGGTTGCCGGCCGCGTCGGCAGGCCATTCGAAGATGCGGTGGGTGTAATCCCAGTACTGGTCCAGCGTTTCGCCCTTGATGGCGAACACGGGGATGCCGTTGGCGGCGATGGCGGCGGCGGCGTGGTCCTGGGTCGAGTAGATGTTGCACGAAGCCCAGCGCACTTGCGCGCCCAGCGCTTCCAGGGTCTGGATCAGCACAGCGGTCTGGATCGTCATGTGCAGCGAACCGGTGATGCGGGCGCCCTTCAGGGGCTGGCTGGCCGCGAATTCTTCACGGATGGCCATCAGGCCAGGCATTTCCGTTTCAGCGATCTTGATTTCTTTGTTGCCCCAGGCGGCCAGGGAGATGTCGGCGACCAGGTAGTCTTGTGCGGATTTGAGTACGGCGTTCATCACGCCCTCCTTTCGATAGAAAAAAGTAACGTGAGCGCGGTTGCAGATTCCGAGCCTGGCGAATCGGGGTGATTCGTCGCAACGCTCCTCGGAAGGGGTATTTTACAAGAAAACGGGGAGGCGGCCACGTCTTTTGGCGCCTTGGGCACCAAAAAAACCGGCCCGCCTCCCCGGCGGTGTTACCTTATTTGAGGCCGGCCGCTTCGCGCAGGATGGCGGCCTTGTCGGTGCGCTCCCACGTGAATTCCGGCTCTTCGCGGCCGAAGTGGCCGTAGGCGGCCGTCTTCTGGTAGATCGGGCGCAGCAGGTCCAGCATCTGCACGATGCCTTTCGGACGCAGGTCGAAGTGCTCCATCACCAGCTTGGCGATCTTCTCGTCCGGGATCACGCCCGTGCCTTCCGTGTAGACGGTGATGTTGATCGGCTTGGCCACGCCGATCGCGTAGCTGACCTGCACCTGGCACTGGCGCGCCAGGCCGGCCGCCACCACGTTCTTGGCCACGTAGCGGGCCGCGTAGGCGGCCGAACGGTCCACCTTGGACGGGTCCTTGCCCGAGAACGCGCCGCCGCCGTGCGGGCTGGCGCCGCCGTAGGTGTCAACGATGATCTTGCGGCCCGTCAGGCCGCAGTCGCCCTGCGGGCCGCCGATGACGAAGCGGCCGGTCGGGTTGACCAGGTAGCGCGTGTCGTTCAGCCATTCGCGCGGCAGCACGGGCTTGATGATGTCCTCGATCACGGCTTCTTCGATGTGCTTGTGGCTGATCTCGGGCGAGTGCTGGGTCGACAGCACCACCGTGTCCACGGCCACCGGGCGGCCGTTGACGTAGCGCAGCGTCACTTGCGACTTGGCGTCCGGGCGCAGCCATGGCAGGCGGCCGTCCTTGCGCAGTTGCGACTGGCGCTCGACCAGGCGGTGCGCGTAGTGGATGGCGGCGGGCATCAGCTCGGCCGTCTCATCGCAGGCGTAGCCGAACATCAGGCCCTGGTCGCCGGCGCCTTGGTCCAGATCAAGACCGGCGCCCTCGTCCACGCCCTGGGCGATGTCGGGCGACTGCTTGTCGTAGCCGACCAGCACGGCGCAGCCGCGGTAGTCGATGCCGTAATCGGTGTTGTCGTAACCGATACGTTTGATGGTTTCACGCGCAACTTGAATATAATCCACGTTCGCGTGCGTCGTGATCTCGCCGGCCAGCACCACCAGGCCGGTGTTGCACAGCGTTTCGGCGGCCACGCGGGCTTTGGGGTCCTGGGCCAGGATGGCGTCCAGGATGGCGTCCGAAATCTGGTCGGCCACCTTGTCCGGGTGGCCTTCCGACACGGATTCAGAGGTAAAGAGGTAATCGTTAGACATCGCAAGCTCCTGATATTGGTGAAAAATGTTGTCGCTTACCAATACGGCTTGCGACGCTTTAGCGAGATTTATATTCCGCCTCGCAAGTTGTCTGTTAACTCAGCGGTTACTGCATACGTGGTATTTTACGCTTCTTAAAAAAAATTTGGCTAGGCAACCCCTCGATTTTTGCCTCATATCAATATAACGATTCCATGCTAGTCCTCCTGTTCCGCTTTCTCTCCATCTTCCCGTTGCCGGTTTTACATGCCCTGGGCGCTGCGCTGGGCTGGGTCGTTTATCTGTCCTCGCCGTCCTACCGCCGGCGCATGCGCGACAACCTGGCCCAGGCCGGCTACAGCGCCTACCTGCCGGCCGCCATCGCCGAAGCGGGCAAGAGCATCGTGGAACTGCCGTTCATCTGGTGCGGCGCGCCCGAACGCGTGTCGCGCCACGCCAGCGACGAGAACTGGCAACTGGTGCAGACCGAACTGGACGCCGGGCGCGGCATCGTGTTCCTCACGCCCCACCTGGGCTGCTTCGAGATCGTGGCGCAGGAAATCGCGCTGCGCACCGAACTGACCGTGATGTACCGGCCGCCCAAGAAGGCGGCCCTGAAGCCGCTGGTGGAAGGGGCGCGCGCGCGCGACAACCTGCTGCTGGCCCCGGCCAACATGTCGGGCGTGCGCATCCTGGCCAAGACGCTCAAGAAAGGCCGCCCGATCGGCCTGCTGCCGGACCAGGTGCCGCAGGAGGGCGAAGGCGTGTGGGCCGAGTTCTTCGGCCGCCCCGCCTACACCATGACCTTGCCGGCCAAGCTGGCCCAGATGGGCGACGCCACCGTGATCGTCACCTACGCCGAGCGCCTGCCGCACGGCAAGGGCTACCTGATCCGCTTCGTCCCGTTCACGGACAGCCTGGACGGCACGCCGGCCCAGCAGGCGCGCACCATCAACGCCGCCATGGAGCAGTTGATCGCACGCGCCCCGGCCCAGTATTTCTGGAGCTACAACCGCTACAAGGTGCCGGCCGGCGCCACCGCACCGGATGCCGTGCAGGAGGGTGCGCAATGAAAGCCATGCTCGGTTTGATGTGGTTGCTGCACTGGCTGCCCCTGCCCCTGCTGGGCCGCTTCGGCAAGCTGGTGGGCAGCATCCTGTTCGTGCTGCTGCGCTCGCGCCGCCATATCGCGCTCACCAATCTGCGCCTGTGCATGCCGGAATTGACGGAAGCCGAGCGCGTGGCGCTGGCGCGCCAGCACTTCCAGGCCTATTCGCGCAGCGTGTGGGAACGCGGCATCCTGTGGTGGTCGTCGGAAGCGCGGCTGCGGCGCCTGATCAAGCTGGAACCGGGCCCGGTGCCCGTGGCCGAGATGACGGAACGCCCCACCATCCTGCTGTGTCCCCATTTCGTATGCCTGGACGTAGCCGGTGTCGCCATCGCCATGGAAGCGAGCGCATCGTCGATGTACGTGCAGCAAAAGAATGCCGCGTTCGACAAGGTGCTGCGCCAGGGCCGCTCGCGGTTCAAGCCGGTGCGGCTGTTCACGCGCCAGGACGGCATCAAGCCCATCCTGCGCGCGCTGAAGGAAAAGCTGCCGTATTTCATGCTGCCGGACATGGATTTCGGCGAAAAGGACGCGGAATTCGTGCCCTTCTTCGGCATCCAGGCCGCCACGCTGACGGCCACGGCCCGCATCGCCGCCACTACCGGCGCCCAGGTCATGCCCGTGATCGCCACCTTCCTGCCCAATTACCAGGGCTGGCGTGTCAAGTTCTATCCGGTGTGGGACAATTACCCCGGCACCGACATGGTGGCCGCCACCCGCCGGATGAATGCCTTTATCGAGGACGAAGTGCGCCTGGCCCCGGCCGAGTATTTCTGGACCCACAAGCGGTTCAAGACCCGGCCCCAGGGCGAGCCGTCGCTGTACCAGCGCCCCGCCCCCTGACCCGACCGATAAAAGTAAATAAGCGAAAATAAGCGACGATGAAACTGAAATTCACCAAAATGCATGGCGCCGGCAACGACTTCGTCGTGATCGACGCGATCCACCAGCAGATCGATTTCACGCCCGAGCAGTGGCGCAAGCTGGGCGACCGCCGCTTCGGCGTGGGCGCCGACCAGATCCTGCTGGTGGAGCGCCCCACCCAGCCCGGCTGCGACTTCCGCTACCGCATCTTCAACGCCGACGGCGGCGAAGTCGAGCAATGCGGCAACGGCTCGCGCGCATTCGTGAAATTCGTGGCGGAAAAAGGCTTGAGCCAGGCCCGCAGCATCACGGTGGAAACCAAGGCCGGCGTGATCGCCCCCCGGCTGGAAGACGATGGCAGCATCACGGTCGACATGGGCGCGCCCGTGCTGGAACCGGCCCGCGTGCCGTTCGACGCGGACGACTTGCAGGGCCAGCCCGAGGGCCGCGACACGCTGTGGCCGCTGGTGCTGGAACTGGGCGGCGCGCGCGAGCAGGTGCTGGTGTCGGCCGTGTCGATGGGCAACCCGCACGCGGTGCAAGTGGTGGACGACGTCGACCAGGCGCCGGTGGAGCTGACCGGGCCGCTGATCGAGCACCATACGCGCTTCCCGAACCGGGTCAACGCCGGTTTCATGCAGATCGTCAACCGCCACCACATCAAGCTGCGCGTGTATGAACGCGGCGCCGGCGAGACGCTGGCCTGCGGCACCGGCTCGTGCGCGGCCGTGGTGGCCGGCATCCGGCGCGGCCTGCTGGACTCGCCCGTGCGCGTGGACGCGCGCGGCGGCCAGCTCTCCATCGCCTGGGAAGGCGAAGGCCAGTCGGTCTACCTCACGGGCCCGGCCGTGACCGTGTTCGAGGGCGAGATCGAGATCTGAGCCGCTTCCGCACCGGATCGGCACGCTGCCTGCATCCGGTCGTATCCATCACGCGGGCCGGCTGCGGCCGGCCCCGCCACCACGCCCGCCATCAGACCTTCAACACCCGGGCCGCGGACACTCAGGCCGCCAGCAGCCTGGGCATACCCGCCCCCAGCCAAGTCTTGAGCCGGTATAAACGCTGGCGGTAATTGCCTTCCAGCCCGTCCGGGCCACTGTCCACATGCTCGAACTGGCGCACGATGCGGTCCAATGCCTGCCGTTGCTGGGCCGTACGCAGCAAGATCAGGCGCCGCTTGCTGCGACCGTAGCTGGCGCGGATATCGACCACCAGGCAATGGCCATGGTCAGCCGCCTTCACGTCCAGCAACAGGGTTTCGGCCCGGGTCAGGCCGAACAAACGGGCCAGCTCGATGCGGGCTGCCAGCAGCGGCTGGCTGTCGGCCAGCGCCCGCGTCAGCAGCGGCAGCACGGCCTCGGTCCAGCTGGGCGCGGCGGCCGGCGCGGCGATCTTGGCCAGCACGGCCTCGGCCTCGGCGCAGCCCTGGGCGGCCGCCTTTTGCAGCCAGTACGCGGCCCGCACGTCGCTCATCTCGCCATTGCGGCGGGTGCGCCATGCGTACAGGCCGCATTCGAGCTGGGCCACCCGGTGCCCCATCTCGGCCGCCCGTTCCAGGTAAGCCTGGGCCTCGGCCACCGAGCGTTGCGAAAATTCCGGTTTCAAATAGATGCGCGACAGCGCGAACCACGCTTCGGCCATGCCCTGCTCGCCGGCCAGGGTGAGCCAGCGGATGGCGCGCTTGAAGTTGACGGCGGCGATCCCGGCCGCCAGCCGTTCGCCGGCGCAATTCATGCGGGCGAACCACAGGCCCAGCGCCAGTTGGGCCTGGCGGTCGCCCCCGTGGGCGGCCAGCTCGCGGCATTGCTGCAATTCCGGGTCGTGCTCGGCCAGCCCGTCGAGCGCCTCGGCGCAGCGGGCCAGCAGCAGCACCTGCTGGGGTTCGACGGGCCAGCCCGCCACGCGCGCGGCCTCGGCGTCGGCCGGCGCGCCCTGCAGCACGATGCGCGCCAGCGGCAAGGCCGCCCGCAGGTAGGCGCGGTAATCCTGCCCCTGCCAGGCCTGCTCCAGCAAGGCGTACTGGTCGGCGCACGGGCCGGGACGGGCCGCATCGGCGCCCACCGCGCAGGCCGCGACGGCGCAGGCCGGCGGCGCCGGTTCGCCACGCTGGCTGGCCAGCAGGCGCCGGGCTTCGGCCGAGCCGTCGCGGGCCGCGTCCTCCAGCGCCAGCATGGCCTTGGCGCGCAGGCCGTCATCGGCCCCGTCGGCCCCGCCCAGCACCAGCTGGGCCAGCACGAGGCCGGCGGGCGCCACGCCGGCATCGTAGGCGCGGTCGTACCAGGGCAACACGGCCGGCTGGCAATGTTGTGCGTATTCAAAGGGAATGTGGTGGCCGATCAGCATCCACGCCTCGTCCTGCTGCTGCTGGGCCGCCCGGCTCAGCCAGTGCAAGGCCGTCGGCATGCTGCGTGGCAGACTCGCGCCGCCAAACAGGTACAGCTTGCCCAGCGCCAGTTGGCTGACCGCGTCTCCCGCGCGCGCCCCCCGGATGATTCCTAGTTCTTCTCGATTTGCCATCGTCTCACTATGCATGTGATTCATGAAAGCGGGCGGTGCGTCCCTGCTGTCTGCGCAGCTTGGGACGGCCGATGTTGTGCCAATATCTTGCCATGAAAGAAGAAGATAAGGCCAGATAAACACTGACCGCAGTGTAGCTTGGCGCGCGGCCGGCAGCGTGGCGTGCGCGCGACGGCGTGACGATGGGCTTGATTTCACGCAAATACCGGCACGGGGCGGCGTGTAGTCTTGGAGCAATCCCTGGTCCACACGTGAAAGGAAATCATACGAGCGCCGCCGTTCTGGACAGCCGGTCAAGCGTTTCAAAAATACAACAGGGGGACGCGGTTTTCCCCTTTTCGACCAAGACTCGCCCCCATAATCAACCAAACCGGCGCCATTGACGCGGGCAGCCATTAAGGTTCAGCTCATCCCGGGTGGCGTTAAGCGCACTTGTCGGCTTTTAGATGTTTGGACGATTCACTTTCAAAAGGAAGAACAAATGAAAAAATCTTTAGTGGCTCTGGCACTCATGGGCGCGTTTTCCGCTGCGTATGCGCAATCGTCCGTGACCATCTACGGCACCGTGGATGCGGGCGTCACCAAGAAAACCGGCACCAGCACGGCCATCGGCAAGCGCGACAACAACAAGCTGGGCTTCAAAGGCGTGGAAGACCTGGGCAGCGGCCTGAAGGCACTGTTCCAGCTGGAAATTCGCTATGAGCCTGACACCGGCACCATCGAAAACACCTCGGGCGCCAACAGCCGTCCGCTGTTCCAGGGCCAGAGCCGCGTCGGCCTGCAAGGCGACTTCGGTACCGTGCGCCTGGGCCGTGGCCTGACCGCATTCCAGGAGTCGATCACCGCCTTCGAACCATGGAGCGGTATCCCATCGGTGGCCGGCTACCAGACCGACCTGCAAGTGGCTGGCTACACCAGCTCGCCGCTGGACCAGACCGGCAACTCGGCTAACCGCTTCTCGAACGCGTTCTTCTATAACACCCCGGTCATCGGCGGCGTGTTCCAGCTGAACGCCACCATCCAGGCCAAGGAAGCGAACGGCAACGCCGCCGTCGCCGCCACCGCCAACTCGGTCGCCATCCCGGCCAACATGGTGCCTTCGACCACGCCTTACTCGCTGAGCGCCACCGTGGACAACGGCCAGTTCGCCGCCATGGCCGCCTACGAGAAGAATGCGCTGGAAACCAAACTGTGGTCGGTCGCCGCCTCGGTCAAGCCTATCCCAGCCCTGAAACTGATGGCTTCCTACCAGAAGCAGGATCAGGGCCAGACCGTGTTCACCAACTACGACACCAAGTCGTGGATCCTGGGCGCCAACTACACCGTGGGCGCTGGCAAGATCCTGGCCGGCTATGGCCAGAAGACCCCGGATGGCGTGGTCAAGACCAAGCAGGCTTCGCTGGGCTATGAGTACAACCTGTCGGCCCGCACCTATGTGTACCTGGACGCGTCCAACAAGCGCGCTGCCACCACCGTCAACTTCTACGGCGTGGGCATCCACCACAACTTCTGATCGCGGCGGCCTGAGGCCGCTCGCCATCACGACGACGGACAAGGGCCACCTTGTCCGTTTTTTTTCGCCCCTGCCCTGCCCACGCCCTGCCGCAACCTCCCTCGCCAGCGCCGCCGCCGTCGGATGGCGTGCACTTTTTTTGAATCCATTTTAACGATCGTGTCTTCCGCGCAACCTTGCGCACCGTCGTAGTCAAACTTGCTGTACAGCATGCAATATCGCTGTCATAGTTGATTAGCACGTCCGTGCTATTTTAAGTCGTGATAAGAAAACCGATAAAAACTGGAGACACAATGAAAATCAAAGTACTGGCCGGCCTGATCGCCGCCGGCTGCGCAGGTCCCGTGCTGGCCCAGTCGTCCGTCATCGTGTACGGCATCGCCGACGCCGGCGTGATGTATGCGAACAACGGCGGCAACGACAGCCGCACCAAGATCGTGAGCGGCATCGCCGACGGTTCGCGGCTCGGCTTCAAGGGCACGGAAGACATGGGCAATGGCTACAAGGCCGTGTTCAACCTGGAAGCACGGGTGCAACTCGACACGGGCGGCCAGCAGGCCGGCAACCTGTCGAGCAACCAGGGTTACGCGCTGACCAAGGGCCTGGCCTTCACCGTGCCGGCCGCGGCCGGCGGCGCCGTCACGGCCGCCAAGCTGCTGGCCGGTGTGCAATCGGCGCTGCAACCGGCCATCAACGTCAACATCAACAACGCCCTGTTCGACCGCACCTCCATGGCCGGCCTGGTCACGCCGGTCGGCGCCGTGCTGCTGGGCCGCATGTACACGCCCGACTATGAAGTGTTCAACAACGCCGACGTGTTCGAATCGGGCACGGCGGCCGGCTGGGGCGGCATCGTGGGCGGCACCGGCGGCCTGCTAACGGCCGGCGTGGCGATCCGTTCCGACAAGTCGATCCAGTACCGGATGGAATTGCCGAACGGCGTGGCCGCCGCGCTGATGTACGGCACCGAGCATTCGGGCTACATCGGCATGGACAAGCGCTCGTGGGGCGCCAACCTGCGCTACAAGGCCAACGGCTGGGACGTGGGCCTGGGCCACAACTACGGCACCGACCAGGTCGGCGCGCGCGGCCTGGTGACCACCACCGTGGGCGGCTCGTACAGCATCGACCAATGGAAACTGTTCGCCGGCTACCACAAACAGAACAACGACAATTCCGTCATCATCCGCTACGCCCACGACGCGCTGGCGCCCACCTTCGCCGCCTTCGGCCCCGCACTCGGCCCGGTGCTGGCCGGCCAGCTCGACAGCACGCTGCAACGCACCTTCCTGCTCGACGCCGTCAGCTACCAGCTCGGCTTCCACTACCGCGTGGGCCAGGGCCGCATCATGGCCTCCGTGGTGCGCCAGAACGACAAGACCGCCTCCAACAGCGACGCCACCCAGTACGGCATCGGCTACGACTACAACCTGTCCAAGCGCACCGACCTGTACTCGGTGGTGGCCTACATCAAGAACCAGAACGATGGCCAGTACGCGATCGGCGCGGCCAGCGCCTCGGGCGGCTTCACCGGCCACCCGGGCGAATCGAGCAAGGGCATCCAGCTGGGCATGCGCCACCGCTTCTGATCCGTTGTAAAAGCGCAAAACCGGGGTCAGGTCATGCCACGCGTAAAATTTGCGCGTATGCATGACCTGACCCCGGTTTTTGCGTGGGCTCGGTTAAAATGGCGCTTGCCCCTCTCTTACTTTGAACGACATCATCAATGACCGCCCTCCTGGACTCCGCCGCCGTCGCGCAATACCTGACCGATCACCCGCACTTCTTTGAAGAACACGCCAACCTGCTGGGCGAGATCAAGCTGTCCAGCCCGCTGACCGGGCGCGCCGTCTCGCTGCAGGAGCGCCAGATGGAAGTGATGCGCGACAAGTACAAGGCGCTGGAATTGCGCATGGCCGAGCTGATGCGCCTGGCCGCCGAGAACGAAGCCATCGCCAACAAGTTTCACCGCTGGACCCAGGCCCTGGTGACGGCGCGCGGCGCCGACGCGCTGGCCGGCGCCGTGTCGGACGGCTTGCGCATGGCATTCGACGTGCCGCAGGTGACCTTGCGCCTGTGGAACACGGCCCCTGAACACGAGGCCGCCTGGTTCACGCGCGGCGTGTCGGAAGACGCGCGCCTGTTCGCCAACAGCCTGCTGGCGCCCTACTGCGGCAGCAACAAGGATTTCGAAGCCGTGCGCTGGCTAGCCGACGCCGCCAGCGTGCAGTCGACCGTCATGATCCCGCTGCGCCAGCCGGGCAGCAAGGGCAGCGCGTTCGGCCTGCTGATCCTCGGTTCGTCCGATCCGGCCCGCTTCACGGCCATGATGGCGACCGACTTCCTGGTCCACATCGGCGAGACCAGCAGCACCGCGCTGCTGCCGCTGCTGGCCTGATAAGCCGTTTCAACATGGACGACACCGGGCGCGACGGACAAGACTGGCCGGGCGCCTGGCTGGCGCAGTTGCGCACGTTGCGCAAGCTGTCGCCCCACACGCTGGCCGCCTATGGCCGCGACCTGCGCCAACTGGCCACCCTCACGGCCGGGCGCAGCTGGTCCCAACTGGGCCAGACCGATTTACGCCGGCTGGCCGCCACCCTCCACGGCCAAGGACTGGAACCGCGTTCCATCGCCCGCAAGCTGTCGTGCTGGCGCGGCTTTTTCGACTGGATGATCGAACAGGGCGAACTGCCGGCCAACCCGGCCGCCAGCGTGCGCGCGCCGAAACAGGCCCGCGGCCTGCCGCGCGCGCTGTCGGTGGACGACGCCGTGCGGCTGGTGAGCGGCAGCGGCCGGCCCCAGCCGGGCGCGGCGCCGGAACCGGCGGCGCTGTGCGACCGCGCCATGTTCGAACTCTTATATTCGAGCGGCTTGCGGGTGTCGGAACTGGCC
This sequence comes from Rugamonas brunnea, assembly GCF_014042345.1. Taxonomy (GTDB): domain Bacteria; phylum Pseudomonadota; class Gammaproteobacteria; order Burkholderiales; family Burkholderiaceae_D; genus Rugamonas; species Rugamonas brunnea. The sequence goes on along the minus strand of NZ_JACEZT010000005.1, from coordinate 38,470 downwards.
GCCATGGATCTCCACTACCGCAAGGCCGACGGCGCCCTGCCCGCCTCGTCGGGCTGGCTGGACCTGGACCAAGGCGAGGCCGTCGTCACCGGCAAGGGCAACAAGATGCGCACCGTGCCCGTGGGCAGCGCTGCGCGGGCGGCGCTGGCGGACTGGATCGCCGTGCGCCCCACCCCGGCCGACGGCAGCGCGGCCCTGTTCGTCAACACGCGCGGCGCCCGCGTCAGCCCGCGCGTGGTGCAGCAGCGGCTGCGCGCGCATGCGCTGGCCAGCGGCATGCCGGTGCATGTCCACCCGCACATGCTGCGCCACTCGTTCGCCTCGCACGTGCTGCAATCGTCGGGCGACCTGCGCGCCGTGCAGGACATGCTGGGCCACGCCAGCATCAGTTCCACCCAGGTCTACACGGCGCTCGACTTCCAGCACCTGGCCGAGGTCTACGACCAGGCCCATCCGCGCGCAAAAATCAAATAACGCGCACAATGGCTTGATGCGCAGCAAACGGACGGATTGCAACCGTTTGCGAAAATCCGGCATAATCGGCGGCTTGTCTGCATCGCGCCAGACGGCTCCCTAAGCTTTCTTCCATTCATTTCGACGGGCAACCATGGCACTCATTCCCACCACCATCCTGACGGGCTTTCTCGGCGCCGGCAAAACCACGCTGCTTAACCGCATCCTGCAGGAACAGCACGGCATGCGCATCGCCGTGATCGAAAATGAATTCGGCCAGGAAAACATCGACAATGAAATCCTGGTGCAGGACAGCCAGGAACAGATCGTGGAAATGAACAATGGCTGCATCTGCTGCACCGTGCGGGGCGACCTGATCGTGGCGCTGACGGCGCTGGCGCAAAAGCGCGACGCCGGCCAGTTGCAGTTCGACCGCGTGGTGATCGAGACCACCGGCCTGGCCAACCCCGGCCCCGTGGCCCAGACCTTCTTCATCGACGAGGAAGTGGGCGCTCACTATATGCTCGACGCCGTGATCACGGTGGTCGATGCGCGCCACGCCATGCAACAGCTGGATGAGCACGAGGAAGCCCAGCGCCAGATCGGCTTCGCCGACAAGCTGCTGCTGTCCAAGACCGACCTGGTGACGGCGGCCGAGCTGGACGCGCTGACGGCCCGCATCAAGCACATCAACCCGCGCGCGCCCATCGTGCGCTCCGACTTCGGCCGCTTGCCGCTGGCCGAGGTGCTGGACTTGAAAGGCTTCAACCTGAACGACAAGCTGGAACTGGACCCGGACTTCCTGGCCGAGGAGGAGGAGGAGCACGGCCACGTCCACGGCGAGCACTGCGACCACGCCGGCCATGTCCACGGTCCTGAATGCGGCCACGGCCACGACCACCACCACAGCCACCACACGGACGACATCGCCGCTTTCGTCTACAAGAGCGAGCGCCCGTTCGACAGCGCCAAGCTCGACGAGTTCCTGAACGGACTGGTCCAAGTGTACGGCCCTCGCATGCTGCGCTATAAAGGCGTATTGTGGATGCAAGGCGCGGAACGCAAGGTTGTGTTCCAGGGCGTGCACCAGTTGATGGGCAGCGACCTGGGCGCGAAATGGGGGGAAGCGGAAAACCGTGGCAGCAAAATGGTATTTATTGGCAAAAATCTACCGAAAGACATCTTTATTCGCGGTTTGGAACAATGTTTGGTATAAACTATCTGCGTTTTAAGCGACAGGCTCTCCCGGAATCGGGCAGGACTCGCTCGAACGCGTATGATGCGAAAGACCACCCCGGCAGCCCATCCAGTATCGAAGGTAAGCGAAGTGATGACTAAAACTAATAAATCGACCCCCGCCGCGAGTACGGAACGCATCCTGACCGAAGAAGAAATTCTGAAGATGGATGACAAGGATTACATGAACCCGGCGCAAATGGCCTTTTTCAAGGCGAAGCTGCAGGCGCTTGAAAAAGAATTGTTGAAGAACGCCGACGAGACCACGGAACACTTGCGCGAAACCGTGCTGGTGCCCGATCCCGCCGACCGCGCGACCATCGAGGAAGAGCACGCACTGGAGCTGCGTACCCGCGACCGCGAGCGCAAACTGCTGAAGAAAGTGCAGCAATCGATCGTGGCCATCGACGCCGGCGACTATGGCTGGTGCGAGGAAACGGGCGAGCCGATCGGCATCCCCCGCCTGATCGCCCGTCCCACGGCCACGCTGTCGCTGGAAGCCCAGCAACGCCGCGAACTGAAGCAGAAGCTGTACGGCGACTGAACCATCCGGCCACAGCCAAAGAAGCACGCGACGCCCTCGCGTGCTTTTTTTTCGCCTACGCTTGCCTGCGCTGGTCCTCGCTTGCGCCGCGAATTGTGGAATTTGGTGAAAATTGTTGTATCCGCTTGTGTGCGCACATGGCAAGACCTTTCCCATAAGCTACACTAGATATCCGGCGGCACGCGCAGTGCGCGGGCCGGCCAGCGTGATTCACAACGGGGCTCGACGTGGGCATTTTCTCGCTCTTCAAGAAACAGGACGCGCAGCGCGCGCCGGCCACCACGGCCGACGCCGACGATGGCGCGCGCCTGGGCCCGAACAGCGAACTCGAACGCCAGCAAGCCCAAGCGCTGCAACGCGACCTGGCGCGCGCCACGGCCATGAAGATCGACGCCATCGAGGCCGCCATGGCGCTCGATATCTTCCACGACACGGAACCGGCCTGGGGCAGCCGCCCGCCGCGCCCGCCGCGCCCCGTCGTGGCCGGCGACAACCCCACCCTGCCCCTGCTGGACGAAAACACCACGGAACTGCTGGGCGAGGACGACTTGCCGGCCCAGGCCGTGGCGGCCCAGACCGCGCCCGTGGTGGAGGAAATCGCCATCGTGTACGCCAACGGCCAGGCCGACATGGCCGAGCAGATGCTGGTGGCCAACCTGCCGCCGGCCGGCGCCCAGGACCGCACGCTGTGGTGGATGTTGTTCGACCTGTACCAGGTCACCCACCAGCAGGACAAGTTCGACAGCCTGTCGATCGACTATGCCAGCACCTTCGAGACCTCGCCGCCGCCATGGAACGCGTTGCCGCCGCCGGCCGCCGCCGCCAGCGGCCGGGCCTGGTCGGGCATCACGCCCACGGAACTGTTCTCGGGCCAGCTCGATGACACCATCGGCCCCCAGCTCGAGCGCCTGCGCCAGCAGATGGCCAGCCACCCCGTGCTGCGGCTGGATTTCAGCCGGGTGCAAGCGGTCACGCCCGACGGCTGCGCGCTGCTGCTGCCCGTGCTGCAGCAACTGCACGGCGGCGAGCGCGAACTGATCGTGGTGGCGGCCGACCACCTGGCGGCCCTGATCCAGGCCAGCGTGGCCGTGGGCAACCGCGACGGCGGCCCCGCACCGTGGCTGTTGCTGCTGGAACTGTTGCAACTGCTCAACCGCGAAAAGGAATTCGAGGAAACGGGCATGGATTACTGCGTCACCTTCGAAGTGTCGCCACCGTCGTTCGTGGCGCCGCGCGCCGTGGCCACGGCGGCCCGCCAGCCGCTCGCCGGCGCCCCGGACCGTTACCTGTTGCCCACCGTGGTCGAAGGCCCGCTCGACGGTTTACTTGCCGCGCTGGCCGCCTATGCTGAACAGTACCAGACCCTCGTGTTCGACTGCTCGCGGCTGGCGCGCGTGGAATTCGGCGCCGCCAACGCCCTGCAAACCAGGCTGCAAGCACTGGTGCAGAGCGGCAAGAAGGTGGAATTCCGCGACGTCAACCACCTGGTGGCGGCCCTGCTGCGGCTGCTCGGCTACGGCGAACTGGCCAAGATCTATCCGCACAAATACTGACCGCCTTGCAATTGCGGTGGCCAACCCCATGTGCTGCACTTGAACCGCATCCACCCACCGAGGTCACTATGGAACAATTTCACGGCACCACCATCCTGTGCGTGCGCCGCGGCAAACAAGTCGCACTGGGCGGCGACGGCCAGGTCACGCTCGGCAATATCGTCATGAAAGGCACGGCCCGCAAGGTGCGCAAGCTGTACCAGGGCAAAGTGCTGTGCGGCTTCGCCGGCGGCACGGCCGACGCCTTCACCCTGCTCGACCGCTTCGAAGGCAAGCTGGAAAAACACCAGGGCAATCTGCTGCGCGCCTCGGTCGAACTGGCCAAGGACTGGCGCACCGACCGCGTGCTGCGCCGCCTGGAAGCCATGCTGCTGGTGGCCGACAGCGAATCGACGCTGGTGATTACCGGCAACGGCGACGTGCTGGAGCCCGAGAACGGCATCGGCGCCATCGGCTCGGGCGGCACCTACGCCCAGTCGGCCGCGCTGGCGCTGCAGGAAAACACGGAACTGGCGCCGGCCGAGATCGTCAAGAAGTCGCTGACCATCGCCGGCCAGTTGTGCATCTACACCAATCTGTCCCACATCATCGAAACCCTGGACTGAACCCATGAACATGACACCGCAGGAAATCGTCGGCGAACTCGATAAACACGTGGTCGGCCAGGCCAAGGCCAAGCGCGCCGTCGCCATCGCGCTGCGCAACCGCTGGCGCCGCCAGCAGGTGGCCGAGCCGCTGCGCCACGAGATCACGCCCAAGAACATCCTGATGATCGGTCCGACCGGGGTGGGCAAGACCGAGATCGCGCGCCGCCTGGCCAAGCTGGCCGACGCGCCCTTCATCAAGATCGAAGCGACCAAGTTCACGGAAGTGGGCTATGTGGGACGCGACGTGGACACCATCATCCGCGACCTGATCGACATCGGCGTCAAGCAAACCCGCTCGGCCGAGATGGCCAAGGTGCGCGCGCGCGCCGAGGACGCGGCCGAGGACCGGGTGATCGACATCCTGGTGCCGCCGGCGCGCGACTTCGGCTTCAACACGGCCAGCAGCGAACCGCAGGCCGGCGACGCCACGCGCCAGACCTTCCGCAAGCGGCTGCGCCAGGGCGAACTGGACGATAAGGAAATCGAGCTGGAACTGGCCGAGGGCAGCCCGCAGATGGAAATCATGGCCCCGCCCGGCATGGAGGAAATGACGGAGCAGATCAAGACCATGTTCTCGGGCATCGGCGGCGGGCGCAAGAAGTCGCGCAAGCTCAAGATCAAGGACGCCATGAAGCTGCTGGTGGACGAGGAAGCGGCCAAGCTCATCAACGAAGACGAGATGAAGCAGAAGGCGATCCAGAACGTGGAGCAGAACGGCATCGTGTTCCTCGACGAGATCGACAAGATCGCCTCGCGCTCGGAAGTGGGCGGGGCCGACGTGTCGCGCGCCGGCGTGCAGCGCGACCTGCTGCCGCTGGTGGAAGGCACCACCGTCAACACCAAGTACGGCATGATCCGCACCGACCACATCCTGTTCATCGCGTCCGGCGCCTTCCACCTGGCCAAGCCGTCCGACCTGATCCCCGAATTGCAGGGCCGCTTCCCGATCCGGGTAGAACTGGAATCGCTGTCGATTGCCGATTTCGAGCGCATCCTCACCAGCACCGACGCCTGCCTGACCAAGCAGTACGAGGCGCTGCTGGCCACCGAGGACGTGAAACTGGAATTCGCGCCGGACGGCATCAACCGCCTGGCCGAGATCGCGTTTTCCGTCAACGAGCGCACCGAGAACATCGGCGCGCGCCGGCTGTACACGGTGATGGAAAAGCTGCTGGAGGAAATCTCGTTCACGGCCACGGAAACGTCGGACAAGCTGATCACCATCGACGCGGCTTATGTGAACGCCCGGCTCGACGCGCTGGCCGTCAACGAAGACTTGTCGCGCTACGTGTTGTAACGGAGGAAGCAATGGCCAACAAGGCGCTGGCGACCCGGCAAAAGATGTTGTTCCGTGTGGGACCGTCGCCCAAGCCACGCAACCCGGTGGCCGTGGCGGCCAAGCTGCGCGCGGCCGGGCCGCACGTGAAAACGCCGTCCGGCCAGCGCCAGGCCGCCAAGCGGGCACTGGCCAAGGCCCTGCTCAAGGGCAAGGACGAAACGTGAACCGTCAGCGGGCGCCGGGGTTGGCGCCCGCTCTCAGGTGATCAGAAGTGGTAGGCAGCGCCCACCGAGAACACATTCAGGTTGGACTTGGCAGCCTTGCCCATGCGGGCCGGCAGGTAATTCCAGTCCGCGTTCAAGGCCCAATGCTTGTCGATGGCATAGGACAGTCCGGTGCCCGCCGTCACCGCCAGCGTGTTTGTGCTGTCGCTGCCGCCGGCCGTGTAGTCGACTTTGCCGTGTTCGGCCACCAGGCCCAGGCGCGTGGTCCAGGCCCAGTCCTCGCTGAGCTTGGTGGCCGAGGCCAGCACCGCGCTCACGCCCGACAGCTTGCCCTTGCCGGGACTTAACGCCCCGCTGCCATCCTTGAACGCGCCTTTCACGGCGCCGCCGGTGAACGCAGCCACTTCAACGGCACGCGTATGCGGCAGGCCAAATGCCTCGTTCTCCCCCAACACAAAGCCGCCATAAACGCGGGTGCTGGCACCGGCGTTACGGTCACACGGGCTGCCGCTCAGGCAGTCGAAGTTGTAATGGTTGCGGTAGCCCACGTCCACACCCAGGTAGCCGGGTGACAGGTCGGCAGCGGCAGCGGCGCCACTGGCGCCAAGGAAGGCGCTGGCCAACAACGCGGCGCGTACGGTCTGTTTCATCATCATTCCCCTTATCGTCTCTTGTGGCTGGATGACGTCGCTGCTTCGAGTGACATCGCCGCGCAGTGTGATCCTGTTCCACCGAAAGTCCTAGCTGAAAGTACCAAGGCGCAAAATCCTGTACAGGCGGTAGCGAACCGTGCTACCTTTTTGCCTCTATGACAAGCGCAGGGACAGGCATGAGTTCACCTGAATTGTTGTTGCAAGTGCTGCGCGCCCAGTTGCGCGCGGCCGGCGTCACCTACAAGGAACTGGCGGGCCGCATCGGCATGAGCGAATCGAGCGTCAAGCGCATGTTCGGCCAGCAGGACATGGCGTTGTCGCGGCTGGCGCAGATCTGCAAGGCGGCCGGCATCGCGCTGGAGGACGTGCTGCGCGGCGCGGCCGACGCCACGCCCCATGCCGACACGCTGACCCTGCTGCAGGAAAAGGCGCTGGTGGCCCATCCGCGCTTGTTACTGATGGCGATCTGCTGCCTGGGCCACTGGAGCCTGGAGCAGGTGCTGGAAACCTACCAGTTGAGCGAGCCCGAATCCATCGTGCTGCTGGCCGAGCTGGACCGGCTGGGCCTGATCGAACTGAAACCGCTGAACCGCTATCGGCTGCGCGTGTCGAACGCCTTCCACTGGCTGGCCGACGGTCCCGTGCAACAGTTTTTCCGCAGCCACGTGGTGGCCGACTATTTCAGCGGTCCGTTCAACGGCCCGGGCGAAGCACTGCTGTGCCTGCCCGCGCGGCTGTCGCGCGCCAGCGCGCAAGAGCTGGCTGCCAAAATCCAGTCACTGGCCGGCGAACTGGCGCGGCTGCACCAGGGCGACCGCCGCCTGCCCGCGCCCGAGCGCGACGGCTACACGCTGCTGGTGGGATTTCGTTCGTGGGAATTCGCCGCGTTCACGGCGCTGCGGCGCCAGCCGCAGCAAGGCGCGTAGGCCGCATCAGCCGCATCAGCCGCATCAGCTGCATTCGCTGCTTGCGCCGCACGCGCGTGCAGCGTGCGTCGGATGCGCCAGGCGTGCCGGAGCCCGAGCATGCCCGGCAGAGACTTACCAAACGGGGCCGAGGAACAAATACAGCGTGCCGCTGTTGCCCTTAGTGCTGCCGGCGCCGAAGTACAGCGGCCCGAAGCGCGTGTCGACGGCCGTGAAGATACTGCCAGCCTGCTTCACACTGGCCCAGTGCAGCGGATTATCGGCGCCGTAACCGGCGCCAGCCTCCAGCGAGAAGCCGAGCCGCACGTCGCCACCGAGCGCGGCCGGCATGGCGCCCACGGTGCGCGCCATCACGATCCGGCCCAGCACCACGCGGTTGCCGGCCACCGACTCGGGCGCGGTGCCGGACAGGCGCAGGAAGCCGCCCAGGTTGAGCGGCGCCAGCCCCTGCTGGCTGCGCGCCCATTCCGCGTACAGGTGGCCGGCCCAGTTGCCGGCATGGAAGGCACGCAAGCCTTCCACACTTTGCTGCATCAGCGACACGCGGTTGGCCGCACTGACGATGGAACGCTCAAGGTTGAGGTTGAACAGGCCGCCCCGAGTGGGGAAGGCCACGGAGTCCAGCGTATCGATGCTGTAGGCCAGCGTCTGCACGGTCTGGTGCACGCGGGCCGCCGGCACCGTCGCATCCTCGGGTATCGTCACGCGCACGTTGGCGCTCTGGCGCGCCACGCCCAGGTGCACGTCACCCCAATTACCGAGCTGGCGTCCCAGTATCAGGCTGGTGCCGGCGTAGTTGTAGCCGATACGGTTCTGGCGCTGACCGGTCAGGCTGAAGGTGTCCGAGGCGGCCGCGCCATATTTCGCGGCCGGCGCCACGTACCACTGCGAGCCGGGGCCGAGCGGCTGCCAGAATTCCACTTCGAACGCGCGCTCGGTGCCGATGCGGGCCGAGCTGCGCAGCTCCGCGCCCCAGTCGTTAAGCGAGGAGCGCACATGCATCATCTTCAGCGCGAAGGTATTGTTATCGGTGAAGTCGCTGGCCAGTTCCAGCCCCACGCGCAAGCGGCTGCGGGCCCAGTCGGCCTCGGTCGGCTTGATCAGCACTTCGCGTCCGCCGTTCACGTCCTGCACTTCCGTTTCCACGCGCGCCAGGTCGCCACGGCCGAACAACTGGGCGCCGGCCTGCTGCGCCTGTTCCACCGTGACCTTCTGGCCGACCGTCAGGCCGGACTGCACTTCCAGCGCCTTGGGATTGATGTGGCCACTCGGCTCCACGGCCAGTTTGGTGATGGGCAGCGGCTGGTCGGCCACCTCGGGACCGGCCAGGCGGTGCTGTTCGAACGCCGTGTATTCCGCCTCCGGCACGGCCAGTTGCACCAGCTGGGCCGACAGCGCGCGCGCCGCCTTCTCACCGGCCAGGATGGCGCGGTCGTGGCGCGCGAAATCGAGGAAGCTGATGCCGCTCAGGTTGGGCGCCAGCAGGATGTCGCGCGGCCCCAGTTCCTTCAGCGAGCGCTGCACGTTCTGTTCCGTCAGGATCTGCAGCATCTGCTGGGCCACCCGGATCGCGCTGCTCAAATCCTTCTCCGGCGCCAGCGGCGTGCCCACGTTGACGGCGATGACCACGTCGGCCCCCATGGCGCGCGCCACGTCCACCGGCAGGTTGCGCACCAGTCCACCATCGACCACCAGCCGCTCCTTGACCCGCACCGGCGCGAACACGCCGGGCACGGCCAGCGAGGCGCGCATGGCCAGGAACAGCGGCGTGTCGTCCAGCTCCACCAGTTCGCCCGTGACCAGGTCGGAGGCGACTGAGCGGAATGGCAGCGGCAACTGGTTGACGGGCCGGTCGCGTGTCCCTTGCGGCAGCACGCGGGTCAGCGCCAGCTCCAGCGCCTCGTTACCGGCGGCGGCCGGCGGCAGCGAAATGCCTTCCAGCGTGGCGCCGAATTCGATCCGCGATGGCAGCAGCAGGTCTTCCTCGCGACGGCGGAAATTGAGTTCGTCGCGCGGCGGGCGGTCTGCCACCACGCTGTTCCAGTCCGTGCGCCGCACCAGTTGTTCAAGCTGGGCGACGGAACTGCCGGCCGCGTAGGCGCCACCGACCACGCTGCCCATGCTTGTACCAACCACGATGTCGATCGGCACCCGCAATTCCTGCAGCACGCGCAGTACGCCGATGTGGGCGAAGCCGCGCGCCCCACCGCCCGACAGCACCAGCGCGATGCGGGGCCGGTGGTGGACGGGATCGGCGACCGGCGTCGATGCGGGCGCGAGCGCAGGCGCAATGGCGGGTGCGGACGCGGCGCGCGTCGGCAAAGGTGCTGCGACTGGCGTCGATGCGGTGGCGGGTGCTGGTGTTGCCGCAGGCGCGGGCGATTGCGCGTGCGCCTGCGCCAGCCAGCAGCACAGCGCGACACTCAGGGCGCGATGGAACCACATGCTGCTAAACCGCAGCGTCAACGACGCTCGGGGCCGGGGCCGGGCGCCGGCGGCGACTGCTGCACCTGCGGCTGCGGCATCACGGCCGGCTGCGGCTGCACCACGGGCGGCACCTGCGGCTGCGGCATGGCCGGCGGCGTGATGGATGGCGGCGCCACGTTGGGATTGTTCTGCGGTCCGGCGTCGCCGGCCAGGTCGATGCGCTTGACCACGCCGCCCTCGGACAGCAGCACGTACTTGGGATGGACTTCCTTGACCGTCACGCCGGGCGCCACCTCGCGCCCCACGGCCAGCGCCATGGCCGGCTTGTTATCGACGGCCAGGATGGCTGCGCTGTCGCGGCCAATGCCAGCCGCCACCACGCCCTTGAGCTGGTAGTTGCTGGCCACGGCCACGGCGATCTGGCCGCCGAACAGGCCCTTGGCCGCGTCCAGGCTCGGTTCCGGCGCGGACGCCGCGGGCGCGGCCGCGATCGGGCGCTGCTGCGGTTTAAACAACTGCAGCCCCCAGTAAGCCAGCGAGGCGGACAAGGCCGCCACGGCGGCCACGGTGAGGATGAAAGGCAAACGCTTCATGGGTTCCTTGTTCAGCGCACCAGCTGATTGATTTCGATAATGGGCATCAGCACCGCCAGCACGATCAGCAGCACCACCACGCCCATGGCCAGGATCAGGGCCGGCTCCAGCAGGCCTGCGATGGTCAGCGTGCGGCGCTCCAGGTCCTGTTCCTGCGCGCTGGCGGCGCGGTCCAGCATGGCCGGCAGCTCGCCCGTCAGTTCGCCGGCGCGGATCATGTGGATCAGCATGGGCGGGAAATGCTGCTGGGCCGACAGCGCCCGCGCCAGGCTCACGCCCTCGCGCACGTTGTCGCTGGCCTCGTCCACCAGCTCGCGCATGGCCACGTTGGACAGCGTGTCGCGGCTCTTTTGCAGCGCGCGCAGGATAGGCACGCCGGAGCCGGTGGTGATGGCCAGCGTGCTGGCGAAGCGCGCCGTGTTCAGGCTGCGTTCGAATTTGCCGTACAGGGGCGCCGTCAGCAGCCAGCTATGCCAGCGCCGCTTGAGCACCGGGTTCTCCAGCGCGCGGCGCCACGCGAACCACGCGCCCACCAGCAGCACGGCCACCAGCACGCCGTAATGGCGCACGAAGTCCGACACGGCCAGCATCACGATGGTGAGGAAGGGCAGCTTCTGCTTGGTGTTGGCGAACACGGACACGATCTGCGGCACCACGTAGGTGAGCAGGAAGATCACGATGGAGAACGCCACCACCGTCACGATGGCCGGATAGGTGAACGCCAATTTGACCTTCTGCACCAGCGCGTTGCGCCGTTCGATGTAGTCGGCCAGGCGCGACAACACGCGCGCCAGGTGGCCAATCTGCTCGCCCGACGCCACCAGCGCCCGGTAGATCTCGGCGAAGTCGCGCGGGTGGCGCGACAGCACGTCCGACAGCGACGCGCCGCCCATCACCTCGGAGCGGATCGACGCGATCAGGTCGCGCACATAGGGACGCTCGGCCTGTTCCAGCAAGGCCGTGAAAGCCTGCTCCAGCGGCAGCCCCGCCTCCAGCAGGCTGGCCAGCTGGCGCGTGAACAGGGCCAGCTCGGTGGTCGACAGCCGCTCGCCGAAACCGCGGCTCTTGGCCACGCCAGCCGCGTCGACCTGGGCGCCGATGGCGTCCACCTTGAGCGGCACCAGGCCCTGGGTACGCAGGTCGGCGCGCGCGGAACGGGCGCTGTCGGCGTTGAGCACGCCTTTCTTGGTGGCGCCGCCGGCATCGACGGCTTCATAACGGAATGCGGGCATCGTCTCGGGCCTAGTCCTTGGTCACGCGCAGCAGTTCGGCCTGGGTGGTCACGCCTTCGCGCAGCCAGCGTTCGCCATCCTCGCGCATGGTGTGCATGCCGCTGGCCATGGCGGCCGCCTTCACTTCCGCTTCCGCCGCGCGATTGTGGATCTGGGCGCGGATCTGCTCCGTCGTTTGCAGCAGTTCGTACACGCCGACCCGGCCCTGGTAGCCGGTCTGGCCGCAATGACTACAGCCAACGGCGTGCCACTGGCCACCTTCGAAGGTCTTGCAGCTCGGGCACAGCTTGCGCACCAGCCGTTGCGCCAGCACGCCCAGCAAGGACGACGACAGCAGGAACGGTTCGATGCCCATGTCGAGCAAACGGGTGACGGCCGCCGCCGCGTCGTTGGTGTGCAGCGTGGCCAGCACCAGGTGGCCCGTCAGCGAAGCCTGCACGGCGATCTGCGCCGTCTCCAGGTCGCGGATCTCGCCGATCATGATCACGTCCGGATCCTGGCGCAGGATGGCGCGCAGGGCCTTGGCGAAGGTCATGTCGATGCGGGCGTTGACCTGGGTCTGGCCCACGCCGGCCAGGTCGTACTCGATCGGGTCTTCCACCGTCATGATGTTGGTGCTCGACGCGTTCAGCAGCGACAACGCGGCGTACAGCGTGGTGGTCTTGCCGGAGCCGGTGGGGCCGGTCACCAGCACGATGCCGTGCGGCTGGTTGATCAGGCTATTGAACTGGGCCAGCATGGGGTCGCTCATGCCCAGGTGCTGCAGGTCGAGCCGGCCCGCTTCCTTGTCCAGCAAGCGCAGCACGGCCCGTTCGCCGTGGCCCGTGGGCAGGGTCGAGACGCGCACGTCGACCGGCTTGCCGCCGATGCGCAGCGTGATGCGGCCATCCTGCGGCAGGCGCTTCTCCGCGATGTCGAGCTGCGCCATGATCTTGATACGCGAGATCAGCGAACCGTGGATGGCCTTGCGCGGACGGACGATGTCGCGCAGGCTGCCGTCCACGCGGAAGCGCACCACGGAGGTTTGCTCGAACGGTTCGATGTGGATGTCCGAAGCGCCGTCGCGCAGGGCCTGGGTCAGCAGCGCGTTGATCATGCGGATCACGGGCGCGTCGTCGGACGATTCCAGCAGGTCCTCGATGGCCGGCACGTCCTGCAGCAGCTTGGTCAGGTCCAGCTCCGCGTCGAATTCATCGGCCACCAGCGAGGCGTTGGCGCCGGCGCTGGCGTAGGCGGCGGCGATCGCCGTCTCCAGGTCGGCGCGCGTCATGCTCTTGAGCGTGATGCGGCCGAAGCGGCGCGACACCTCCGCGATGGCGGCCGGCGCCGTGGCGCCGCAGGTCAGCACTTCGACCGTGTTCTCGGCCTCCTCGCTGGGATGGGCCAACAGCACGAAGTCGCGCGCGAAGGCGTAAGGCAGCAGATTGCTCATGGCGCCGCCTTAGTTTTTCACCGGCGTGGCCGCGCCGGGCGCCTGGTCCGGCTTGGGCTGGGGCGCCGGCGGCACGGGCTGCGCCACGGTGACGCTGTTGGTGGGACGGCCATTGACCAGCGCCGGCAGCACGGGCTGGCCGAAATCGTTGACCAGGATGCTGTCGGCCGGCTTGATGCCTTGCTGCTCGCTGCGCATGTAATCGTAGCGGTCCGTGGCCAGGCTGACGCTTTGCTCCTTGCTGCGGATGACCACGGGGCGCAGGAAGATCATCAGGTTGGTCTTCTTGCGGCTGCGGGTCTGGTACTTGAACAGGTTGCCCAGCACGGGAATGTCGCCCAGGCCGCGCACCTTGTCCGTGCCGTCGCCCGTGGTGTCCTCGATCAGGCCACCGAGCACGATGATCTGGCCATCGTCGGCGATCACGTTATTCTCGATCACGCGCTTGTTGATGGTGATGCCGGCCGTCGCCGTCAGGGTCGACTTATCCACGTTGGAGGTCTCGTGGTAGATCGCCATCTTGATGGTGCCGCCCTCGGAGATCTGCGGCCGCACCTTCAGCGTCAGGCCCACTTCCTTGCGGTCGATGGTCTGGAACGGATTGGAATTGGTGCCGGCCGTGGTGGTGAACTGGCCCGTCAGGATAGGCACGTTCTGGCCCACCTGGATGGTGGCCAGCTCGTTGTCGAGCGTGATCATGTTGGGCGTGGACAGGATGTTGGCGTTGCCGTCCGATTCCAGCGAGTGCGCCAGCGCGCCCAGGCCCAGCTGGCCGGCCACCTGCTTGAACACGCCGATCGACAGGCCGCCGCCCGGCAGCGTGGGCGCCGTGGTGCTTGTGGTGCTGGTGGTACCCTTGCGTTGCGACAGCGCCAGCGCCGCGATGTTGTTGTTGCTTCCGCCCGTGTTATAGGACTGCAGTCCGCCAATGCGGTAGGTGCTGTTCTCGTTGCCGGTGGCGCCCATCCACTGCACGCCGAATTCGGACGCCTTGTCTGACGTGACTTCCACGATCAGCGATTCGATGTAGACCTGGGCGCGCCGCACGTCGAGCTGGTCGATCACGGCGCGCAGGTTGCGGTACACGGATTCGGGCGCCGTGATGATCAGGGTGTTGGTCGAGGCGTCGGCCTGGATGAAGCCGGCCGAATTGGAGCCGGTCTGCTGCGGCGATGCGCTGTTGTTCAGCAGCGGATTGCTGGGGCCACTGCTGGCGCCCGTGCCCTGGTTGGCGCCGCCCATGCCGCCCTGCCCCGCCTGGCCGGGCTGGGTGGCGGTGCTGCCCTGGGCCGCGCCGCCGGTCGGGCTGGTGGTGCCGGTCGATGCGTCGTTCGAGACGACGGCGCGCAGCGTTTGCGCCAGCTTGGTCGCTTCCGCGTTCTTCAGGTAGACCACGTGCACATTGCCCAGTTCCGCCGTCGGCTGATCGAGCTTGGCGATCAGCGACTTGGCCAGGTTGGCGCGTGCGGCCGACGGCGCGCGCAGGATCAGCGCGTTGGTGCGCGGATCGGCCAGCACGCTGACGCGGCCCGCGTCCGTGGCGCCGCTGCCGGTGCCCGTCTCCATCAGCTTGTTGACCATGGTGGCCAGGTCACTGGCGATGGCGTAGCGCACCGGGATCACATCGAGGTCGGTGGCGGCCGGCGCGTCCAGCGCGGCGATGATCTTGGTCAGGCGCTTGAGGTTGTCCGCGTAGTCCGTGATGACGACCGAGTTGTTGCCGGGGTTTGCGTTGATGGTGTTGTTGGGCGAGATCAGGGGCCGCAGCACCGTCACCACGTTGGCCGCCGACTCATAGTTCAGATGGAACACCTGGCTGACGATCTGGTCGCCCTTGATGGCGCTGGGCGCCGTGCCGATCAGGGTCGGCCCCGATTGCAGTTTCGCCTCCGCTTCCGGCACCACCTTGGCGTAGCCATCGCCGCTGACGACGGCGTAGCCTTGCAGGCGCAGGGCCGACGTGAGCAGCGAGAACGCCTGCGACTTGCTGATCGACTTTTCCGACACCAGCGTCAGCGTGCCCTTCACGCGCGGATCGATCACGAAGGTGATGTTGGTGTAGTGGCCGACGGCCTTGATCACCGATTCGATGTCGGCGCCGACGAAATTGAGCGCGGCATCATCGTTGGCGGCCCAGGCGGCAGGCGGCACGGCGGCGGCCACGGCGCAGCATAACAGCGCACCCGCGCTCAGGCGGCGCAGCGCGGGAAAGGTCGGTTTGCTCACGGTCTGTTTTTTCATTGTCTGAACTCTAAGGCGATGATGTTCTTGTCGCTGTTTGCACGGCGCTGGCCCAACAAATTCAACAGGTTGGCCAGCTTATCTTCATATCCATCGGCCGCCTGCGCCTGCCCGGAAAACTGCAGGTGGCCCTGATCGAGGCTGCCGCTGCCACTGAGCAGCAACGGCCCCTTGACCGAACTTAAGGTCAACTGCGCCTGCTGGCCATGCCAGTCCAGCGCCAGCGCATAACTTCCCAGCGGCCGGATAGCCGACAGCTTGGACGCCATGTCCGTCATTTCCAGCGTGGTGCGGCCATTCACGCTGACGGCGCCGCCGGCCACGGCCAGTTCCAGCGCCGTCCACGACAGCCGCATGGTGCCGGCCGGCGCGATCGTGTTGAGCGGCGCGCCCAGCCCGGACAAGCCTTCGGCCGGCAGCAGCAGGGCCGAAGGACTGAGCTGCCACTGGCGCCAGCCGCCACGGAATGTCACGGGCTGGGCCAGCGCTTCGCTGTTCTCAAGCCGTACCTCCACGGCGCCCAGCAGCGCCAGCGGCGATATCTGCCAAGCGAAGCGCCCCGGCAGCAGCGGCGTGACGGGGCCATTGCCGCCGGCCGCGCCGCCGACAAAGGCCGAGCCGCGCCACAGCGTACCTTGCGCATCCCCCAGCGTCAAACGTCCGCCCGTCTGGCGCTCCACCAGCGCCCCCAGCCAGCTGGCCGGGAAGCACACCAGCAGCGTGACGATGGCGCTGAGCGCGATCGTCAGCAGCCATAACGCGGCGCGCTTCATGGACCAACCGCCACGGCGGACAGGGATGGACTGCCCGTCATTGCGCGCCGCCCGCCTGGTGCAGCGTCAGCGCGGCGTCCACCTGGCCCGGCGTGTCCTGGCCATTGATCACGGCTTCCTCGACCGTGATGCGGCCATCGCGGCGCTGGGCGGCCAGCCACTCTATCAGACCGGGGAAGGACACGTTATTCAATTGCAGCCGCGCGTATTCGCCCGTGATGGCGACCGACTGCGCCTTCAGGCTGCGCGCGGCCAGGCTGGCCGTGAGGCTGTCACGCGTCATGGCCGGCGGCGCCACCGTGGTCTGGCCCTTGAGCGCGGAAGCCTGCAGCGCCAGGGCCTGCAATTCCGCCTCCTGCTGGTGCAACTGGGGCAGCTCCTTGCGCAGCTTGGCGCGCCCTTCCATGGCCGGCGCCACCAGCACGGCATAGGCCAGCGCCACGCCCACCACGGCCCCGCCCACGGTCAGGAACTTGCGCTCCTGTTCCGTGCGCGCCTGCCAGAACTGCTCCGCGCCGGCGCGGTACTGGGCCAGCGTCGCTTTCAATGTGCTCATGCTTTGCTCCCGGTGCCGACGCGGATCTTCCACACGCCGGGCGCCGCTTCCGACAGGTCCAGCTTGCGCGCGGCCAGCGCGGCGCGGATCTGGCCCATGGCGGCGGCATCCACCGTATTCGGTTTGATCTTCACTTGCAGCGCGCGCTCACGGTATTCGAGCGCGGCCACGATGTTCCGGTTCGGCAGGCTGTTGAGGGCTTCGCCAAAGGCGGCGCTCAGGGCGCCAAATTCGTCGCCGGCCAGCGCGCCGCTGTCGGCGCGGGCGGCCGCGATGTTCTTGCGCATCTGGGCGGCCGGATCGAGGATCACGGTTTCCTTCGGATAGGCGGCCTTGAAGATCTGCAGCATCGATTGCTGCACCTGGGCCGCCTCGCGCTTCATGCGCAGCCATTCGATGTTCATGCCGGCCACGTTGACGGCCAGCGCCAGCACGGCCAGCCGCAGCGGCCAGCGCCAGCGCTGCCACTGGCGCGCGGCCGTGCCGCTGGCGCCGACGGCGCCGGCCAGGTCGGGCGTGGCCGTGCGGGCGGCGGCGATCCAGTGTGCCCACTGGTCTTCCTGCAGCGTGATGGCGGCCCGCCCGGCGGTGTGATTGGCGGCCAGCGCCTCATAACGCCGTAACTCGGCGGCCGGCAGGTACAGCGTGACGGGCGAGTCGCCGGCCAGCGCGCGCAGCGTTTGCAGCACGACCTCCGGCTGGGCTGGCAGGGCCAGGCCCAGGCCATCCGTTTGCGACTGGCGCAGTGTCAGTTCGCAGCCACCCTCATTGGTGCTGAGCGCGGCCGACACGGCGCCCGGCTGCAGCGGCAGGCACAGTTGGGCCGGCAGCAGCGAAATGCTGTGCGCGCCCTGTGCCTGCAGGGCCTTGACCAGCACCTCCAGCCAAGCGCGCTGCGCCACGGCCACCGTGCGTTCGGCGCCGCCGTCCAGCGCCGGGCCCATGGCCAGCACGCAGTCGGCCGGATCACCGAGGATGTGTTCTTCCACCAGCGCCGGCAGGGCCGCCTTCAGGCGCGCCGGCGACAACGGTGGCACGCTCACGCGCAGCAAGGTCACGTCCGGCGCGGCCAACAGCAGCGTCACGCGCCGCGCGGAAGCCACCATGCCGGCCAGGCTGCCCAGCGGCGACGCGCCCTGCTGCAGCACGTTGCCGCCGTCGCCCACCAGCGCGAACGGGCAAGCCTGGGCTGCGCCGCTGTCGATGCTGGCCTTGGCCGGATAGCGGATAAATAGGGTAGTCAAAGGAGCTCGCTTTCGTGTTTCGCCATCTCAGTTTTGCCGTATCCAGACCAGGTCTGTCTTGTAATTCCCACTGCTCTCGCGCTGTATCAGCGCCTGTGCGTCCAGGTTGGCGCGGTCCAGCCGCACCTTGCTCAACACCAGGAAGTAATCGCTCCTGATATCGATGTTCACCTTGCTGCTCACCTGCTTGCCGTTCAACTGACTCTTGTAGGTGCCCACGTCGTTGAAGTACGCCTGCTTGCGATGGTAAGCCAGGGCCGCTGCCTCGGCCATCGAAAAATTCTCCGGCAGCGCCGCCAGCAATTCCACCGGCGCCGTATTGACGTTGATGGCCGTCTGCGCGGGCAGCACGATCACGAAATCACGCAGGCGCTCAATCGCCTGCGGCGTGAACCCGGCCACCGCCAGCAAGTCCTCGGCCCGCATCATTTCCATCGGCTCGGTGCCGGCGCGCACCGGCAGCGCGTTCGACGCGGCCTGGCCTTGCGCCGCGGGCTGCTGCGCGCGCGCGACCTCGTCGGCCACGGCCTGTGCCAGCGAGCCGTCGAGCTGCAACACCGTCAGCAAACGCTGGAACACGGCCACCTGCTCGGCCACCGGCGCCCGGCTGACGGCAAGATTGGCCAGATTGTAACGCGACTGGGCATCCGTCATCTGGCCCGACAGGGTGGCGTTGAAGTTTTCGCCCTCGACCCGCTCGCGCTCCACATATTGATCCAAACGGGTTTCGGCCAGCGGCGTGGCCCACACGCCATCAAGTGTGGTGACCCGGCCACGGTCCATGCCATCCTGGCGCAGGATCAGGCGCGCCCAGTCCAGCGCACCACGCAGAATCCAGCGCGTTTGCAGTTGCAGGCGCTGGTTTTCCATCGAACGCACCTGCACCTGCTGCTGCCAGAACAGGCTGGCGACGATGGTCACGGCCAGGGTGGTCAGGAGCAGCGCCGTGACCACGGCCACGCCGCGCTGGCGCAGCAAAGTACGCGGAGGACGGGGGGAACGTGGCGAACGCGCCATCATACGGCCCCCAGCAGGAAAATCTTGACCAGCGCCGCCGGCAAGCCGGGTGCCTGCAGCGACACCTCCAACCCGGTCGGCACATTGTTGGACTGCGGCGCCGTCACCTGCGTGGTGGTGGCCGGATTCGGTCCCCCGCCTTGTGCGCCGCCCTGGCCACCTTGGCCACCTTGAGCGCCCTCGCCGCCCTGGCCGGTGGGGACGGTGACCTGCTGCTGCCCCGCAGCCGGCAGCGTGACACTGGCGGCCGCGCGCCAGCTACCATTCACCCACAGCCGCATGGTCATGCCGTTCAGGCCGGATTGCAGGGTCACCGCCGGCGACGGATCGGTATCGCTGCGCGCGCCCTGCCACAGCATATCGAGCTGCGCCAGGTCACGGGTAGCCGACGATTCACGTCGCAGCAGCACGCCGTCGCGCACGCGGTAGGACACCACCTGCAAGCGCGACGGCTCGCTTTCCGTCAGCACCGTGCGCACCAGCGTCAAACGGTCCGTCTCGGCCAGCAGGTTGGCGCGGCCATGCAGCAGCGTGGCGGGCGCCAGGTTTTCGCAATCGCTCTGCATCTGCGCGAACGCCAACTGCATGCCGCGCGTCTGCTCCATCTGCGCCGTCAGCGCCTGGCGCGAACGGATGATGCCATCGAGCCCGCGCCAGCCCAGCACGGCCACGATGGCCAGGATGGAAATGGCCACCAGCAGCTCGATCAGGGTGAAGCCGCGCGCGCGCGGCGAATGGCGCCGCGCCGTCATTGGTTCAGCACCAGCTGCACCAGCTTGATGATGCGGCGTTCCGGGTTGGCCTGGTCCACCACGCTCACCTCCACCCGGCGCAGGCGCGGATTGGGGCTGGCGATCACCTCCTCCTGACACACCAGTTGCAAATCGCCCTGCGGACAGTCGAAGGTCTGCTTGCCCACGGCTGGGAACGTGCGGGCCAGGCGGATCTGGACCAGCCGGTTCTCGGCCGACCAGGTGGCCATCATGGCGCTGCGCAGGCCGTTGCTGTTCTGGGTCAGGCTGCCCACGGCGCGCAGCGAGGCGCCCAGCGCCGTGCCAACGATCACGAGCGCCACCAGCACTTCCAGCAGCGTAAAGCCGCGCTGGCGCCGGATGGAGGAAGACGGAATATGGAGCATGGCTCAGTCGACCGTGAAGTGGCCGATGCCATCGGCGCGGATGACGACCGAGCCGCTGTCGCTGGCCAAGGTCAGCACGAACGGCTTGTCGACCGGCTCGCGGCCGAAGGTGATCCGCAGGCTGCCGCCGGGCATGGTGGACGGCGGGTCCAGCAGCAGCGTGATGGGGGCGTGCTTGAATTCGCGCTCGCGCAACAGGTCATCACCGGTGACGGTTTGCCACTGCTGGTCGTTGCGGACCAGGAAGCGGTAGCGGTCCGGCTCCGCCTCGAACGCGATCAGGCGGTTACGCACGATGGCCTCGTCCCGCGCCAGTTGCAGCAGCAAGGCGATACGCTGGGCTTCCTGCTGCATGCCCTGCTGGCGGCTGGGCATGGCGTTGAGCGACACCAGTCCCAGCGTGACGCCCAGGATGACCATCACCACCAGCAGTTCGATCAGGGTGAACCCGCGCGGCGCGGCGCGCATGACAGCTGGCTCCCGCCTTAATTGTCCCAGGAGCCGATATCGGCATCGTCGCCGGTGCCGCCAGGCTGGCCGTCGGCGCCCAGCGAGAACACGTCCACCTCACCCTTGATGCCGGGCGACAGGTACTGGTAAGGATTACCCCAAGGGTCTTTCGGCATCTTCTCCAGGTAGCCGCCGGCCTTCCAGCCATTGGCGGCCGGACCCGTGGTGGGCTTGCTCAGCAGCGCCTGCAGGCCTTGCTCGGTGGTCGGATAGCGCTGGTTATCGAGCTTGTACAGCTTGAGCGCCTGCATCACGGTGGCGATATCGACCTTGGCCGCGGCGATTTTCGATT
This sequence comes from Rugamonas brunnea, assembly GCF_014042345.1. Taxonomy (GTDB): domain Bacteria; phylum Pseudomonadota; class Gammaproteobacteria; order Burkholderiales; family Burkholderiaceae_D; genus Rugamonas; species Rugamonas brunnea. The sequence goes on along the minus strand of NZ_JACEZT010000005.1, from coordinate 17,500 downwards.
CGCCCGTGCGGCTGAGCAGCTTGGGCACGACCAGCGCGGCCAGCACACCCATGATGACCACCACCACCATGATTTCGATCAGCGTAAAGCCACGCGCGGCGCGGCGGGGGATGGACTGTTTTTTCATTGGACCGGCAAATGTAGGTTAAATATTTGAAAAGAATGCTGAGTATAAGGCCGAACCGGCGCGGCCAGCAAAGCCGCGCCGACGATTATGCCCGCGCCACGCTTAAAGCGCGATTAATCGCCACAGCAGGCACTGGGGCACCGGGCCTCAGTCGCGCTGGCGGGCCAGCGCTTCGATGCGGGCGCGGGCGCCGTCGTTGCCGCCGGCCGAGGCATGGTTGGTGGACACGGGCGCCAGCGCCTGCACGGCCGGCTGCTCCTGCACGAATGGCGCGATGCCGAGCGTGGCGTCGATCTCGCGCGGGTAGATCAGGTAGCCGCGCGTGATGACGGCGGCCACCTTGCGCACGTCGGCGATGTTCCTGGTCGGGTCGCCGTCCACCAGCACCAGGTCGGCCAGCTTGCCCGGCGTGATGCTACCCCGCTCATTGCTGGTGCGCGTGTAGCGCGCGCCGTTGCGGGTGGCCACCTGCAGCGCCTGGGCCGGCGTGAGGCCGGCCTTGACCAGCAACTGCAGTTCCGATTGCAGCGTGAAGCCGGCCAGGTCGTCCGTCCCGGCCACGATGGGCACGCCGGCGCGGTACAGGATGCCGACGAACTGCACCATCTTGTCATACGATTTCTGATAACGCTGGTAGGTGGCGTCGTCCGCGATCTTCATGGTGCCGACCGAGAAACCACGCTTGACGTCGGGCGGCATGTGGTCGGCCACAGGGCCGAACGGTTCGCTCATGTCGCCGTCGCGCTGCTTGAGGAAGGCGAAGGCCGACAGCGTGGGATCGATGGAGATCTGTTTTTTCGCCAATTCGGCCACGTAGTCTTTGACCGGCTTGGCATTGAAGTCCAGCCCCGCCACTTTTTCGGCCGGCAGCGTGAAGCGCTCCAGCGTGCGCGTTTCCGTGGTGGGCGTGACGAGGAAGTTCAGCAGCACCTGGTTGATGTGCTGGATTTCGTCGTAGCCCGCGTCCAGCGCCTGCTGCGCGCGCAGCCCGGCCGGGATGTGGCCCGACACGCGCATGCCGCGGCTGTGGGCATAGGCCACTGTCTCCTTGAGGATCGCCTTCGGGAACGAGTTGTAGATCTTGAGCTGCGGGTAGCCATGTTCGGCATACCAGTCGATCGCGTTCCTGGCCTGCGCCAGGTCCTTGATGACGAAACCGCCATTGGCCGAATAAGGGCTCTCGCCTTCCAGGAAACCGGCCGGCACCACCTGTGGCGCCAGCAGCGTCCCGGCGATGGTTTCATCGAGCATTTGCTGCATCTGGGCGTTGTCGTTGCCCATATCGCGCACGCTGGTCACACCAGCCGCCAGGTTCAGCGCGCCGGACCAGCGGTCCACGTGGCCGTGCATGTCGAACAGGCCGGGCAGCATGATGCGGCCGGCCGCGTCGATCTGGTTGACAGCGCCGCGCACCGGTGCGCCCGCCGGCAGCACGGCCGTGATGCGGCCGCGCAGCACGTACACGTCGGACGGCGCGCCCACGGTGGCTTTCTCGCTGTCGAACACGCGCGCGTTGCGCACCACGGTCAGGCCGGTGAGCGGATGTTGCAGCTGGGTGGCCACGTCGGCCAGCATCTTGCTCTCGGCCGCCTTCTGGCGCGCGGCCAATGCCGCGCCGTTATGCTGCCAACCCTGCTCCAGGATGGTGGCGAAACCGGGAATGACCACGCCGAACAAACGCGGTTTGGCGCCCGTGGTGGCCCAGTAGAACGACGGCGACAGGCCGATGCCCGTCTGCGCCAGCAACTGCACGGTCTGGGTTTGCGGGTGGGCCGGGTCGTCGCCCGTCACTTCCACCGTGTCGAGCACGCGCTGGCTGAGGGTGCCGGATGGCAGCAGCGGCAGCTTGCCGTCCGGTGTCGCGGCCAACGCGGTGATGTTGGCCGACACCACTTCGAAGGAGCTGTTCAGCGGCAGGTAAGCGGCCGGGCCGCTGACGGTCTTGCTGCCCTGTTCCGACGTGGCCTTCCATTGCGCCTGGTCGCCCTTGCGCTCGAAGTGTTCATTGACGGCGTTACCGAAGGTGGAGCTGCCCTTGACCGTGTATTCGGTCATGGTGCCGTCCGCGCCCACGCGGAACTGCTCCTCCAGTTCCGGGCCACGGCCATTGTCCTTGTAGCTGAAGCGCACCCTGGTCAGGCCATCGTCTTCGTGCTGCACCACTTGCTGGCCGATCTGCTTGCCGTTTTCGGCGATGATCAGGTATTGCGTGGTGCTGGCGGCATGGGCGGACGCGCCGAACGCGGCGGCCAGGGCCAGGGACAACAGGGAAAGGCGGTTCAGCATCGTGTGGGGCTCCGTTTTTTGGGGAAGGGATGGAACGTCGTCTTACATGAAATTTTTGGGCTATGCGGCCGGCGGGTGGTGGCCCGCGCACACGGGACAGTCGCCGTTGCGGGCCACGGCGATGCTGGTCCATTCCATGTGCAGGCCGTCGAGCAGCAACAGCCGGCCGGCCAGCGACTGGCCGATGCCCATGATCAGTTTGAGCGCTTCGGCCGCCTGCATGGCGCCGACCACGCCCACCAGCGGCGCGAACACGCCCATGGTGGAACAGGCCACGTCCTCGAATTTCTGATCCTGCGGGAACAGGCAGGAGTAGCACGGCTGCGCGCCGCCGCGCGGATCGAACACGCTGACCTGGCCGTCGAAGCGGATCACGGCGCCCGACACCAGCGGCTTGTTGTGGGTCACGCAGGCGCGGTTGACGGCATGGCGGGTGGCGAAGTTGTCGGTACAGTCGAGCACCACATCGGCCGCCGCCACCAGTTCGGCCAGGCGGGCGTCGTCCACCCGCTCGACCAGCGCCTCGATGACGATTTCAGGATTGATCTGCTCCAGCGTCAGGCGCGCCGAGGTGGCCTTGGGCTGGCCCACGCGCGCCGTCGTGTGGGCAATCTGGCGCTGCAGGTTGGTCAGGTCCACCGTGTCGTTGTCGACCAGGGTCAGCTTGCCCACGCCGGCCGAGGCCAGGTACATGGCGGCCGGCGAACCGAGGCCACCGGCGCCGATCACCAGCGCGTGCGCCTGCAACAGCGCGGTCTGGCCTTCAATGCCAATTTCGTCGAGAAGGATATGGCGCGAGTAGCGCAGCAGTTGCGAGTCGTTCATCGGTTGGGACTGGACCGGCACTCGCGCGCCGGCCGCTTATTTTTTGATCGGAGCGTGCTTGGTGTCGGATTTGGGATCGGCCTTGACGTCGGACTTGACCTCAGACTTGACCTCAGACTTGCCATCGGCCTTGGCGTCGGTCTTGACGGCGGGCATGGCGTCCGGCTTGGCGTCCAGCTTGGTCTCGGCCCGGGTGTCCGCTTTGGCGTCGGCCACGGCCGCGCCTTCCGCCTTGGCCAGCTTGACGGGCAAGCCCTTGAAGTGGTTCAGCGCCTGCGCCAGCTGGAAGTCGTCCTTGGAGCCATATTCGAACGGCTTTTGCTTGCGGGCCGCAGCCAGCAGACGCTGTTCTTCTTCGAGCTCGTCGCGCTTGTCGGCGCGGGCCACCACGCCTTGCGTGCCATCCTGGCCGTCGTCGCTGCCCAGGTGCTTCTGCAGGTCGGCCTCGCGCACGCGCAAGCCGTTCAGGCCATCGCCGTCGGCCGTTTCGTCCACCAGCAGGTCGGGCACGATGCCCTTGGCCTGGATCGAGCGGTTGTGCGGCGTGTAGTAGCGGGCCGTGGTGAGCTTGACGGCGGTGTCGGGCGTGAGCTGGCGCAGCGTCTGCACCGAGCCCTTGCCGAAGGTTTGCGAGCCCATGATGATGGCGCGCTTGTAGTCCTGCAGCGCGCCGGCCACGATCTCCGAAGCCGAAGCGGAACCGCCGTTGACCAGCACCACCAGCGGCACATCCTTGAGCGCGGCCGGCAGCTTGGCCAGCGGGTCGCCGCCATTACGGCCGGCGTAGAACTCGCGGCGGCCATAGAAAGTCTGTTTCGATTCGAGCAGCTGGCCGTTGGTGGACACGATCACCGCGTCCTTGGGCAGGAAGGCGGCCGACACGCCGATCGCGCCCGGCACCACGCCGCCCGGATCATTGCGCAGGTCCAGCACCATGCCCTTGATGTGCGGGTCCTGGGCGTACAGGGCGTTGATCTTCTTCGCCATGTCCTCCACGGTCGGTTCCTGGAACTGCGAGATGCGCACCCACGCGTAACCGGGTTCGATCAGCTTGGCCTTGACGCTCTGGACGCGGATTTCCTCGCGCACGATGGTCAGCGTGAGCGGCTTGTCGAGATCCTTGCGGGTGATGTTGAGCACCACCTTCGAATGGGGCTCGCCGCGCATCTTCTTGACGGCTTCATCCAGCGTGAGGCCCTTGATCGGGTTGCCGTCGATGCGGGTGATCAGGTCGCCCGCCTTGATGCCGGCCTTGAACGCTGGCGTATCCTCGATCGGCGACACCACCTTGATGTAGCCGTCCTCCATGCCCACTTCGATGCCGATGCCGACGAACTTGCCGGCCACGGTCTCGCGCATCTCCTTGAACGCCTTCTTGTCCAGGTAGACGGAATGGGGGTCGAGCGAGGACACCATGCCGGAAATGGCTTCCGTCAGCAGCTTCTTGTCGTCCACGCTTTCCACGTAGTCCGACTTGATCAGGCTGAACACATCCGACAACTGACGCAGTTCTTCCAGCGGCAGGGGCGACACGCCGGCCTTTTGGGCGATGGCGGAAAACTGCAGGGAGGCCGTGATGCCGGCCACCATGCCCAGGCCGATCAGGCCGAAACTCTTGACTTTGTTGCCCATGAAACCTCTGCGGCCGATAACGGCGGACTAAAACGGCTGAAAACGCTAGAACCGGACCCAGCCAGCCGGATCGAACGGACGGCCCTGGTGGCGAAGCTCGAAGTATAAACCTGATTCTTCGTTACCGCCGCTGTTTCCGGCGCTGGCAATGGCGTCGCCGGCCTTGACGATGTCACCGGCCCGTTTCAGCAGCGACTGGTTATTGCCATAGATGCTCATGTACTGGCCGCCGTGGTCGACGATGATGAGGTTGCCGAAGCCGCGCAGCCATTCCGCGAACACCACGCGGCCGGCGGCGATGGCGTGGATGTCCGCCCCTTCGGTGGCGCGGATGAACACGCCCTTCCAGCTAGGGCCGTCGCCACGCTTGGCGCCGAATTTGGCGGCCAGCTTGCCGGCCACGGGCGCGCGCAGTTGCCCCTTCAGCGCCTCGAACGCGCCGGCCGGCGCGGCCGGGGCCAACGCGATATCAGCTGGCTTGGCCGCCGGGGTCGTGGCAGGCTCCTCCTTCGGCTCCAGCTTGGCCTGCTGGGCGACCTTGGGCTCGTCGGCATCGATCGGTTCCAGCTTGACGGGCGGCTTGACGGGTGCCGGCGCCGGCTTGACGGCGGCGCCGGCCTTGCCGGCCTTGGCCAGGCGCTCGCGTTCGGCGCGCGCCGCCGCCTCGGCCGCGCGGGCCTTGGCCAGCGCCTGGGCCTTCGCTTCGGCGTCGGCCTTGGCCTTGGCGGCGCGGGCGGCGGCCAGTTCCTGCTGGCGGCGCTGCTCGGCGGCGGCCGCCTCGGCTTGTTCCTTGATCAGACGGGTCAGCTTGTCGACCAGGCCGGCCATGCGCTGCTCGTCCCGTTCCACATTGCCCGCCTCCTTGCGCTGGGCCGCCAGCCGCTTGGACAGCGTGGCCAGCAAGGCCGCGCGGCGGCCTTTTTCCTGCTCCAGCAGGGCTTTTTGCTGTAATTCTTCTTCCGCGATCTCGGCCAGCTCGTCCTTGGCGTTCTGCGCCTCGGCCTGGTTGGCTTCCACCGCCTTCAGATTGGCCCGCAAGGCCTCGAGCAGACGGGCTTGTGCCTGCGACACATAGGCCAGCATCTGCAAGTCGCGGTTGATGCGGTTGGGGTTGTCACCTGACAACAATAACTTGATGCGGTCCTCATTGCCCGCCACGTACTGCTGGCGCAGCAGCCGCGACAGTTGCTGCTTCTGCTGTTCGACCGTCACCACCAGCCGGTCGTGTTCGACCGACAGGCGGGCCAGCTTGTCGTTGGTGGCGGCCTGCTCGGCCGTCAGGTCGCGCAGCGTGCGGTTGGCGTCGGAAATGGCTTGCTCGGACTCGGCCAGCGTGTCGGCCGCGTCATCCTTGGCCGACTCGGTCTTGCTGATGTCGCGCTTGAGGGCGCTGAGCTTTTGCTGCAAGCCGGCGCGCTCGGCCTCGGCCGCCGCTTTCTGCTTGGCGCGTTCCGTGGTGCGGGCGTGCGCCGGGCTGCCGGCCAGGGCCAGCGACAGCAAGGCGCACAGCAGCGCAGCGACGCCGCGGCCTCGGCCGCGGGGGACTTGAGGCAGCGGCAAATTACTTGGCCTTCCCTTGGTTGGCCACGGCCGCTTGCGCCGCCGCGATGGCGGCCGCGTCGCCCAGGTAGTAGTGGCGGATCGGCTTCAGGTCGGCGTCCAGCTCGTACACCAGCGGCTGGCCGTTGGGGATGTTCAGGCCGACGATGTCCTCATCGCTGATGCCGTCGAGCATCTTGATCAGGGCGCGCAGGCTGTTGCCGTGGGCCGAGATCAGGATTTGCTTGCCGGCGCGGATGGCGGGGGCGATTTCCTCGTCCCAGGCCGGCATCACGCGGGCCACGGTGTCCTTCAGGCATTCGGTCAGCGGGATCGACGACTTGGGCAGGCCGGCGTAGCGCGGGTCGTTGAACGAGGTGCGGTCATCGTTCTCGGCCAGCGGTGGCGGCGGGGTGTCGTAGCTGCGGCGCCACACCAGCACCTGGTCGTCGCCGTACTTGGCGGCCGTTTCCGCCTTGTCCAGGCCCTGCAGGGCGCCGTAGTGACGCTCGTTGAGGCGCCAGTCATGCTTGATCGGCAGGTACATCATATCCATCGCGTCCAACGTCAGCCACAGGGTGCGGATGGCGCGCTTGAGCACCGAGGTGTAGGCCAGGTCGAAGGTGAAACCGGCTTCCTTCAGCACGGCGCCGGCCGCCTTCGCTTCGGCGATCCCCTTTTCCGTCAGATCGACGTCGGTCCAGCCGGTGAAGCGGTTCGACAGGTTCCAGGTGGATTCGCCATGGCGCATGAATACGATTTTGTACATAGGACTATCTCAAAAAGGAGTGAACGGACAGAAAAACGTGGCTAACAGAACTCTTCCAGCCTTCTATTTTATAATGCGCGCATCAACTTCAACCATTGGACCACCGTGAAATTCTTCATTGATAACATTTTCATCATCGCCATCGTGCTCGTTTCGGGCGGCGCCCTGCTGTGGCCGGCCCTCACGCAACGCGGCAAGCGCGCCTCGGCGCTGGAAGTGACCCAGTTGATTAATCGTGGTAAAGCCACCATTGTGGATGTACGCGACGCCACCGAGTTCGCCAGCGGACACTTGCCTAACGCCAAGAACATTCCGCTGGCCGACCTGGCCAAGCGCGTGGGCGAACTCGATGGCGCGAAAAGCAAAAGCGTGATCGTGGTGTGCCAGAGCGGCGCGCGCGCCGCCTCGGCCGCCGGCCTGTTGCAGAAGGCCGGTTTCGCCGATGTCGTCAATCTGGATGGTGGTGTTGCCGCGTGGAAAACCGCCGGCCTGCCGCTGTCGAAATAATGGAAGGAAGTTGCATGACCGCCCCCGTCACCCTGTATAGCACCGCCGTTTGCCCCTACTGCGTGCGCGCCGAGCGCCTGCTGGAAGCGAAAGGCGTGACCGCCATCAACAAGATCCGCGTCGACCTCGACCCGGCGCAGCGCGTGCTGATGATGGAACGCACGGGCCGCCGCACGGTGCCCCAGATTTACATCGGCGAAACCCATGTCGGCGGCTTCGACGACCTGTACGCGCTCGACCAGGCAGGCGGCCTGGACCCCTTGTTAAAAGGTTAAGCGCCCCCAAATACAACGCGAGGGCGGAAATCGTCGGTTTTTGAATTGGTTTTGATACAATTGCCCTCGCGTTTGATTTGAGCCTTCCAGAAGACCTCGCAAACAAACAAATACGGGGCGGCCACCGCCGCTCGTTTCCACTATAACGAAAGCGTTCCATGTCTGAAGAAAACCTGCAACCAGTATTCCAAATCCAACGCGTCTACCTGAAAGACATGTCGCTGGAACAACCGAATTCCCCAGCCATCTTCCTGGAACAGGAAGCACCGACCATCGAAGTGGCACTGGACGTGGGCGCCGAGCCCCTGGCCGACGGCATCTTCGAATCGACCGTGACCATCACCGTGACCGCCAAGGTCAAGGATAAAGTGGCGTTCCTGGTCGAAGGCAAGCAAGGCGGCATCTTCGAGGCACGTAACATTCCTGCCGAACAACTGGACCCACTGCTGGGTATCGGCTGCCCGAACATCGTCTACCCTTACCTGCGCGCCAACATCGCCGACGTGATCACCCGTGCCGGCTTCCCGCCCGTGCACCTGGCTGAGATCAACTTCGAAGTGTTCTACCAGCAGCGCATGGCAGCGATGGCCGAAGCGGCCGCCAAGGGCAACGGCGCCGCCACCCCAGCGAACTAAGCAAGACAGCAAGCCAGACCGGCGGGCCGCGTCACACGCGCCCGCCGGTCTGTTACCTTTAAGGCAAGCAATGACTTTTCCCCGTTGGATCGCAGGCGCCCTGCTGATGCTGGCTGCGGCCACCAGCCAGGCGTTCGACTTCAAGACGGTGGGCGCGGCCCCGGCCATTTTGTATGATGCCCCCTCCACCAAGGGCGGCAAGCTGTTCATCGTGCCACGCGGCACGCCGCTGGAAGTGGTGCTGACCTATGGCGACTGGGTCAAGGTGCGCGACCTGAGCGGCGAACTGGCCTGGACGGAAGCGAAAGGCCTGAGCGCCAAGCGCAACGTGATCGTGCGCAGCGCCAACGTCAAGATCCGCGCCACGGCCGACGACAACGGCGCCCCCGTATTCATCGCCGACAAGGGCGTGCTGCTGGAACTGGTCGAACCGGCCGCCGGCGGCTGGGTCAAGGTGCGTCACCGCGACGGCCTGACCGGCTACATCAAGAACACCGACATCTGGGGCCTGTGAGGCCCGGGCGGCATAAGGCCGCCCAATCAACGCTGCCCGAGGCGCCATGCAAGACCATCCAAACAATAAAAACGCCGTCGCGCGCCCTGTCACCGTGCTGGGCGCGGGTGCCTGGGGCACCGCCGTCGCCATCGCGCTGGCCCAGCGCCATGCCGTGCGCCTGTGGGGCCGCGACACGGCCGCCATGCAGGCCATGGCGGCGGACGGCGAAAACAAACACTACCTGCCCGGCTTCCCGTTCCCGGCCGGCCTGGCGGTCGAGCCCGATTTCGACGCGGCCCTGGCCCACGCGGCCGGCCCGGACGGCTTGCTGATCGCGGCCTGCCCCGTGGCCGGCCTGCGGCCGCTGCTGGAACAGCTGAAAACGCGCGCCATCGGCAACCTCGTGTGGCTGTGCAAGGGCTTCGAATACGGCACCGGCCTGCTGCCGCACCAGATCGTGCGCCAGGTGCTGGGCGACACGGTGCCGGCCGGCGCCCTGTCCGGCCCCTCGTTCGCGCAGGAAGTGGCGCGCGGCCTGCCGTGCGCGCTGACCATCGCCTCCGACTCGGCGCCGCTGCGCGAAGCGGTCGTCTCGGCCGTCCATGGCGGCAATATCCGCGTCTATGGCAGCACCGACCTGGTGGGGGTGGAAGTGGGCGGCGCCGTCAAGAACATCCTGGCCATCGCCACCGGCGTGGCCGACGGCCTGGGCCTGGGTTTGAACGCGCGCGCGGCACTGATCACGCGCGGGCTGGCGGAGATCACGCGCTTGGGCACCCGCCTGGGTGGCCAAGTGGAAACGTTCATGGGCCTGACCGGCATGGGCGACCTGATTTTGACGTGCACGGGCGACCTGTCGCGCAACCGGCGCGTGGGCCTGGGCTTGTCGCAGGATAAGCCGCTGGACCAGATCGTGCAGGAGCTGGGCCACGTGGCCGAAGGCGTGCCGTGCGCCAAGGCCGTGCGCGAACTGGCTGGCAAGCTGGGCGTGGACATGCCGATCACCAATGCCGTGGCCGGCGTGCTGTTCGACGGCGTACCGCCCAAGGCCATGGTGGCGCGCCTGCTGGCGCGCGACCCGCGCGACGAGAAGATCGCCCCGGCCAGCCCTAACTAGGTTTGTTGGGGCTGCCTTATTCGGCCGCTTCTTCCTCTTTCGCCTGCCGCATCCATGTCACCAGCGGGAACGCATCCTGCATGCCGCTGGCGATGGTGGGCACCAGCTGCTCCGGCTGGTTGATCGGCAAATCGATCTCGGTCCACACGAAGAAACTCTTGAGCTTGATGTATTCGATGTGCTCGGCCTCGGGATCGAAACCCTTGGGCGGGCGCATCAGCTTGCCCTCGTTCTGGATGTCGCCAAAGGTGGCGCGCAGGCGCTTGTTCTTGAGCACCTTGGTGAAGCCGGCCGCGTCATCGACCATCAGCTGGCGCAGGGCGCGCAGCCGGCCCGGCGGCGGCATGTACTCGCCGGCGCCGAACAGCAGCTTGCCGTTGCCATCCATCTGGAAATAATACGTGGGGCCACCCGCCTTGCTGGGCCGGCGCATGTCGTTCGGCGCGATGGCGGCCGAGAAACGGGTTTTGTACGGGCTCTTGTCGTGGGCGAAGCGCACGTCGCGGTTGATGCGGAACATGGCCTTCTTGGGATTGCAGAACTTGACGGCCGGATCGAACTTGCCCAGCGCGGCGATCAGCTCCGTCACCACTTGCAGGAATTCCTCGCGCAGGATGTCGTAGCGCGGCTTGTTCATGATGAACCAGGGTCGGTTGTTGTTCTCTTCCAGTTCTTGGAGGTAGCGGGTCAGGTCGCGCAGGTGCATGCAGGTTCCGGTAAGGTTATTTGACGCCGGCCGGCCGCTTGCCCACCACGATGTCGAGTGTGGTTTCGCGGCTCTTGCGCAGCACCGTCATTTTGGCGTTGCCGCCCGGCGTGAGCTGGGCGATCAGGTTCAGCACTTCGTTGGTGTCGGCCACGGGCCGCCCTTCCACCGACAACAGGATGTCGCCCGGCTTCATGCCGCCCTTGTCGGCCGGGCCGTTGCGCACCACGCCGGCGATGATGGCGCCGCTCTGCCGGCTCAGGCCGAAGCTTTCCGCCAGTTCCGGCGTGATCTCCTGGGTTTCCACCCCGATCCAGCCGCGCACCACGTGGCCGGACTTGATGATCGCTTCCATCACGGAGCGGGCTGTGGAGACGGGAATGGCGAAGCCGATGCCGACCGAGCCGCCCGTCTGCGAATAGATGGCGGAGTTGATGCCCAGCAGGTTGCCGTTGGTGTCGATCAGCGCGCCGCCCGAGTTGCCGAAGTTGATGGCGGCGTCGGTCTGGATGAAGTTCTCGAAGTGATTGATGTGCAGGTTGTTGCGGCCCAGCGCGGAGATGATGCCCATGGTGACGGTCTGCCCCACGCCGAACGGGTTGCCGATGGCCAGCACCACGTCACCCACCTGGGCTTGCTCGGGCTGGCCCAGCACGATCACGGGCAGCTTGTCGAGGCCGATCTTGATGACGGCCAGGTCCGTTTCCGGGTCCGTGCCCACCACCTTGGCGGCCGATTTGCGGCCATCGGCCAGCACCACTTCGATCTCATCGGCCGCCTCCACCACGTGGTTGTTGGTCAGGATGTAGCCTTCCGGGCTGACGATGACGCCCGAGCCCAGGCTCGATTCCTCATCGTCCGGCTCGCCGTCGCGGTCGCCGAAGAATTTCTTGAAGAACGGGTCGCGCAGCAAATGCTTGCCGCGCCGCGGCGCCTTGCTGGTGAGGATGTTGACCACGGCCGGCATGGCGCGCGCAGCCGCCAGCCGGTAGCTGCCCGAGGTATGGGCCGACGAGGTGGACAGCGCCAGCGCCGGCGCCGGGCCGGCGGACATGGGAACCCGTCCACCGACGCCCCCGTTGCCCAGGGCCGTATAGACGAAATACAGTGCCAGTACGATGGTCACCGTTTGCGCAAACAATAACCACAGTCGTCGCATAGCGTTTCTATCAGGTGGACATGCCGCGCCTTCAAGTAGGGGCGGGCATGGCCGGGGTCTAGCGGTTCTTCAGGGCGTCGCGGATCTCGCGCAACAACACCACGTCTTCCGGCGTGGCCGGCGGTGCTTCCGGCTCGGCCGGCTTGGCGGTTTCCGTCAGATGACGGGCCTTGTTCATCAGGCGTACCATCTGGAAGATCACGAACGCCAGTATCACGAAGTTTAGCAGGATGGTGGCGAAGTTACCGTACGCGAAAACAGCCCCCAGCTTCTTCGCCTCCACCAGGCTCAGGGTCGGGTTCTGGCCATTGAGCGGCAGATAATAGTTGGCGAAATCGAGGCCGCCGAACAGCTTGCCGATGGGCGGCATGATGATGTCTTGCACCAGGGAATCGACGATCTTGCCGAACGCGCCGCCGATGATCACGCCGACGGCCAGGTCGACCACGTTGCCCTTCATGGCGAACTCTTTGAATTCCTGCATCATTGCCATCTTTTTATCCTCGCTGTGTGGTCAATTTTGAACAAAGTTGCATCTGGATCATACTATTGTTTCAATAAGAAGCCAAACAAGGCACACAGTTGCACGCAACGCATGAAATTTGCGCTATAAGCTTGATTTGCGTCAATTGGACGAGGCAGGCGCACCCACTTCGGGATGGGGTGGGGGAAATTCAAGTCCTGAGTGGCCTCGGCTTGATCTCACTTACGGTCTGAGCAACGTTTTTGCTTTAACTCGCAACACGGTTCAAATATAATTTAAGGTTATTAGCGGCTATCTTAGCGCATCGTAAGCTTTCGCGTTTTGTTCGCATTTTGACTGATTGGGGTTTGTATGAGTAACGAAAAGCAGGTCGATTCCGGCCGACGTGGCTTGCTCGTCGCCACGTGTGCGGCGGGCAGTGTGGTCGGTGTAGGCACCGCAGGGGCCTTGGTAAGTACCTTCCAGCCGTCGGAGCGGGCGAAAGCCGCCGGCGCGCCGGTGGAAGTGGATATCTCTACCCTCAATCCGGGCGAGATGAAGACGGTGGAATGGCGCGGCAAACCGGTGTGGATCCTGCGCCGCACGCCGGAAATGATCGCCTCGCTCAAGCAAACGGATGGCAAGGTGGCCGACGCCGAATCGAAGCGTAACCCGGCCGAATTCACGCCCGAGTACGCACGCAACGAATGGCGCTCGATCAAGCCGGAAATCCTGGTGGCCGTCGGCATCTGCACCCACCTCGGTTGCTCGCCCTCGTCCAAGTTCGCGCCCGGTCCGCAGCCCTCGCTGCCCGACGACTGGGCCGGCGGCTTCCTGTGCCCGTGCCACGGCTCGACCTTCGACCTGGCCGGCCGCGTGTTCAAGAACAAACCCGCACCGGACAACCTGCAAGTGCCGCGCCACATGTATCTGAGCGACACCAAACTGGTCATCGGTAAAGACGAAAAGGGCGAGGCATAATATGGCGGCTTTCAAAGAAACCAAATTCCCCGCCGACGCACCGGTGGCGCAAAAGGCGCTGGGCTGGGTCGACGACCGCTTCCCGCTGACCAAGCTGTGGAACGACCAATGGGGCAAGTACTACGCTCCGAAAAACTTCAACTTCTGGTACATCTTCGGTTCGCTGGCCATGCTGGTGCTGGTGCTGCAGATCGTCACCGGTATCTTCCTGACCATGCACTACAAGCCGGACGCCAACCTGGCCTTCGGTTCGGTCGAATACATCATGCGTGAAGTCCCATGGGGCTGGCTGGTGCGCTACATGCACTCGACCGGCGCCTCGTCGTTCTTCATCATCGTCTACCTGCACATGACGCGCGGCCTGATGTACGGTTCCTACCGCAAGCCACGCGAACTGATCTGGCTGTTCGGTTTCGCCATCTTCCTGTGCCTGATGGCCGAAGCGTTCTTCGGCTACCTGCTGCCATGGGGCCAGATGTCGTACTGGGGCGCACAGGTGATCGTCAACCTGTTCGGCGCCATCCCGTTCATCGGCCCTGACCTGTCGCTGTGGATCCGCGGCGACTACGTGGTGTCCGACGCCACCCTGAACCGCTTCTTCGCGTTCCACGTGATCGCCATCCCGCTGGTGCTGCTGGGTCTGGTGGCTGCCCACCTGATCGCGCTGCACGAGATCGGTTCGAGCAACCCGGACGGCATCGAAGTGAAGGAAAACCTGGGCCCGGACGGCCACCCGGTCGATTCCATCCCGTCGCACCCGTACTACACCGTGCACGACCTGTTCGGCGTGTCCGTATTCCTGACCATCTTCAGCGCCGTGGTGTTCTTCGCGCCGGAAATGGGCGGCTACTTCCTGGAGTACAACAACTTCCTGCCGGGCGACTCGCTCAAGACCCCGCTGCACATCGCCCCGACCTGGTACTTCACGCCGTTCTACTCGGTGCTGCGCGCCACCACGGCCGACTTCATGTACGTGCTGATGTTCGCCACGGCCGCCTATGTGTCGTTCGTGTGGCTCAAGTCGCGCCTGCCAAGCAAGGTCAAGGCAGCCATCGCCGGTATCGCTCTGCTGGCCATCATCGGCATGCTGCCGCAGGTGCTGGACGCGAAATTCTGGGGTGTGGTGTTCTTCGGCGGTTCGGTCGTGATCCTGGCGTTCCTGCCATGGCTGGACCACTCGCCGGTGAAGTCGATCCGCTACCGTCCTGACTGGCACAAATATGTGTACATGCTGTTCGGCCTGTCGTTCCTGACCCTGGGCTACCTGGGCACCCAGCCGCCGACCGAAACCAAGACCATGATTTCGCAGGTTTGCACGCTGTTCTACTTCAGCTTCTTCCTGCTGATGCCGTGGTGGAGCACCATGGGTAGCTTCAAGAAAGTGCCGGACCGTGTGACGTTCCACGCGCACTAAGCCGACCCACGCTCAGCACACAAAGGACATTACATGAATTTCACGAAGAAATTGCTCGCCATGCTGGCCCTGCTGCCAGGCCTGGCACTGGCCAACGAGGGTGGCTATCCGCTGGACAAGGCGCCTGACCGTTCCAACAACATGGCCGCCCTGCAAAACGGCGCCAAGCTGTTCGTCAACTATTGCCTGAACTGCCACAACGCCTCCTCCATGCGCTACAACCGCCTGAAGGACCTGGGCCTGTCGGAAGACCAGATCAAGGCCAACCTGCTGTTCACCGGCGAAAAAGTGGGCGACATGATGGTCACCACCATGAATCCGAAAGATGCGAAAGCATGGTTCGGCGTGGTGCCGCCCGACCTGTCCGTGATCGCCCGCGCCAAGGCGTCGGGCGCCGGCACCGGCGGCGACTACCTGTACACCTACCTGCGCACCTTCTACAAGGATGACACCCGCCCGACCGGCTGGAACAACCTGGTGCTGGCCAACGTGGCCATGCCGCACATCCTGTGGGAACTGCAAGGCGTGCAGACCGCCAAGATGGAAGAGATCGACGATCCGCATGAACCGGGCAAGAAAATCCACCATTTCGTCGGCTTCGAGCAAGTCACGCCGGGTAAGCTGTCCAAGATCGAGTATGATACGGCCGTCGCCGATCTGGTAGGCTACATGGAATGGATGGCTGAACCAGCCCAGGGTACCCGCAAGCGCCTCGGCGTGGCGGTGGTGATGTTCATGTCGCTGTTTGCCTTGCTGGCATGGCGCCTGAACGCCTCCTACTGGAAAGAAGTCAAATAAAATAAGTTTGTGCGCCGCCGCGCAGGTGGCGGCGCATGTGTTTGCGTGGCCCGCGTTGGCGGGCGATCCAGGGTGATCCGATTTTCGGATTCACCCTCTTTGTTTCTAAGGAACTATAAAAATGATGGTTCTCTATTCGGGTACGACCTGCCCATTTTCCCAGCGCTGCCGCCTGGTCCTGTTTGAAAAAGGCATGGACTTCGAGGTGCGCGATGTCGACCTGTTCAACAAGCCGGAAGACATTTCGACCATGAATCCGTATGGTCAGGTGCCTATCCTGGTCGAGCGCGAACTGATCCTGTACGAATCGAACATCATCAACGAGTACATCGACGAGCGCTTCCCGCACCCGCAGCTGATGCCGGCCGACCCGCTGATGCGCGCTCGCGCCCGTTTGATGCTGTTCAACTTCGAGAAGGAGTTGTTCGTCCACGTGCACGTGCTCGAAAGCGAGCGCGCAAAGGGCAACGACAAGAGCCACGACAAGGCGCGCGCGGAAATCCGCGACCGCCTGACGACGCTGGCGCCGCTGTTCCTGAAGAACAAGTACATGCTGGGCGACGAGTTCTCCATGCTGGACGTGGCCGTGGCCCCGCTGCTGTGGCGCCTCGACCATTACGGCATCGAACTGTCGAAGACGGCCGCGCCGCTGATGAAGTACGCCGAGCGCATCTTCTCGCGTCCCGCCTACATCGAAGCGCTGACCCCGTCGGAAAAGGTCATGCGCCGCTAAGCGGACGCCGACCGCCTCACTCGAAGTATCGGCGCGCCTTGGCCCCCCGGGGCGGCGCGCCGCGTTTTACTGCAGACTTATATGTCCGAAATCTCAACCAAGCCCTACATGCTGCGCGCCATCTACGAATGGTGCACCGATAGCGGCTACACCCCGTATCTGGCCGTCAAGGTCGATGGCGCGACCACGGTCCCGATGGAATATGTGAAGAAGGGCGAGATCGTCCTCAACATCAGCTTCGGCGCCACCTCCGGCCTCAAGATGGACAACGACAGCATCCGCTTCCACGCCCGTTTCGGCGGCGTCTCGCGCGAGATCTTCGTCCCGGTCAACAACGTGATGGCCATCTACGCCAACGAAAACGGCCAGGGCATGGCGTTCGAAACCCAGCTCAACTACGCTGAACCGGCGCCGGAACCGGCCCCGTCCGCACCGTCGCTGGCCGCCGTGCCACCGGCCCAAAGCGAGCCCGACAGCACCTCCGCCGGTGCTCCGGACGACGATACCGACCCGCCCAAAAAGGGTGGCCGCCCCACCCTTACGCGGATTAAATAAGCTATAATCCGCACCGTACAAGTTTCGCCGACTTAGCTCATTTGGTAGAGCAGTTGATTTGTAATCATCAGGTGGCCAGTTCGAAACCGGCAGTCGGCACCAAAAATAGACAGAAAAAACAAAGGGTTACATGCCAATGCATGTAACCCTTTTTTCTATTTGCCGATCTTCTGGGGTTATGTAACCGCTATGTAACCCAGTTTGATAAATAAAGTACCCTGCCGTTGTCCCGATACAACATAGTAAGCGAGGAAGACCAGCGCCAGCAATTGCCGCTTCCCTAGGTATTCCGGCAGCCCAATTGCGCGGATTCTGACAACTTAACCCCCTCCTTACAGACAACTATTGCAACTGATTGTTAATTTGCATTGAAAATTGACCCATCTTCCCCACGAATTTGCAACGGAATCTGACCCACGTTCATAGCACAATCCTTCCTGTCCTTTCGACAGGAGATCGGAGTGATCGACGTGGCTTTACTAG
>NZ_JACEZT010000058.1 GCF_014042345.1 Rugamonas brunnea | reverse complement strand
TGGAAGTGCAGTAATGCATTAAGCTAACTGATACTAATTGCCCGTACGGCTTGTCCCTATAACCTTAGCAGGTTGTGGTGAATGAGAAGTGCGTTGTAACGTTCGTTGATACAACTTCATTACCCAAAATTACTTCTTCCAGATTCCGGGTGACGCGCACGAGCGCGCAACCCCTACAAGTCAAAGCTTGATGACCATAGCAAGTTGGTCCCACCCCTTCCCATCCCGAACAGGACCGTGAAACAACTCTGCGCCGATGATAGTGCTGCAACCAGTGTGAAAGTAGGTTATCGTCAAGCTA
>NZ_JACEZT010000057.1 GCF_014042345.1 Rugamonas brunnea | reverse complement strand
TGTGGAAGTGCAGTAATGCATTAAGCTAACTGATACTAATTGCCCGTACGGCTTGTCCCTATAACCTTAGCAGGTTGTGGTGAATAAGAAGTGCGTTGAAACGTTCGTTGATACAACTTCATTACCCATATTACTTCTTCCAGATTCCGGGTGACGCGCACGAGCGCGCAACCCTTACAAGTCAAAGCTTGATGACCATAGCAAGTTGGTCCCACCCCTTCCCATCCCGAACAGGACCGTGAAACAACTCTGCGCCGATGATAGTGCTGCAACCAGTGTGAAAGTAGGTTATCGTCAAGCTA
>NZ_JACEZT010000056.1 GCF_014042345.1 Rugamonas brunnea | reverse complement strand
CAGTTTAGATTTGATGTGCAACTACTAGAAAGACCCTTTCTGCTATAGTGGGAGGTTAAAATTTCATGTTCTGAAGCTTCCCTGAAAAGTTATGGCACAATGCGTAAAAACGCTTTTCAGCCTGAGATAAGGTGGGTTTCGGAACGCCAAACATAAAAGTGTTGATAACTTTGGAAAAACACTTCAGACAGCTTAGATTTGATGTGCAACTACTAGAAAGACCCTTTCTGCTATAGTGGGAGGTTAAAATTTCATGTTCTGAAGCTTCCCTGAAAAGTTATGGCACAATGCGTAAAAACGCTTTTCAGCCTGAGA
>NZ_JACEZT010000055.1 GCF_014042345.1 Rugamonas brunnea | reverse complement strand
CAAACAAACAGAGATTAAACTGAAGAGTTTGATCCTGGCTCAGATTGAACGCTGGCGGCATGCCTTACACATGCAAGTCGAACGGCAGCGCGGGGCAACCTGGCGGCGAGTGGCGAACGGGTGAGTAATATATCGGAACGTACCCTGGAGTGGGGGATAACGTAGCGAAAGTTACGCTAATACCGCATACGATCTAAGGATGAAAGTGGGGGATCGCAAGACCTCATGCTCCTGGAGCGGCCGATATCTGATTAGCTAGTTGGTGGGGTAAAGGCCTACCAAGGCATCGATCAGTAGCTGGTCTGAGAGGACGACCAGCCACACTGGAACTGAGACACGGTCCAGACTCCTACGGGAGGCAGCAGTGGGGAATTTTGGACAATGGGCGCAAGCCTGATCCAGCAATGCCGCGTGAGTGAAGAAGGCCTTCGGGTTGTAAAGCTCTTTTGTCAGGGAAGAAACGGTG
>NZ_JACEZT010000054.1 GCF_014042345.1 Rugamonas brunnea | reverse complement strand
TGTTCGTTTGCTCGCAGAATTGACCCACTCCGATTGACCCACCTTCCACTGCCTGGCAAACGCTGCCACACGGTCGTATGACCCCTCATAGCCCAGCTCCTTAAGTTCCAAGTGGAGCTGCTTCAAATTGCGCCGCTGCTTGCGGGGCTTGCTTGCCTCGGCCTTGAGCCAGGCCGACAGCTGCACAGAATACTTGTCTAAGAGGCTTGATGATCTCCGCTCCGCATAGGAGGGCTCTGTGGTCTCCGAGCGTAGGTATCGCCGGACAGTATTGCGGGAGATGCCCAGTCGCCTGGCGATCTCCCGGAGGGGAACCTGGTCACGAAGGTGCCAGCGTCGAATTATGCCTAGTAAAGCCACGTCGATCACTCCGATCTCCTGTCGAAAGGACAGGAAGGATTGTGCTATGAACGTGGGTCAGATTCCGTTGCAAATTCGTGGGGAAGATGGGTCAATTTTCAATGCAAATTAACA
>NZ_JACEZT010000053.1 GCF_014042345.1 Rugamonas brunnea | reverse complement strand
CTCAGGATACGGATAACGGCTACCTCAGGATACGGATAACGGCTACCTCAGGATACGGATAACGGCTACTCCGTGTTTGAGCAGTCACTGCTGCGGTATATCGCTGCCGGGCTGGGTGTCTCGTATGAGCAGCTTTCCCGGAATTACGCCCAGATGAGCTACTCCACGGCACGGGCCAGTGCGAACGAGTCGTGGGCGTACTTTATGGGGCGGCGAAAATTCGTCGCATCCCGTCAGGCGAGCCAGATGTTTCTGTGCTGGCTGGAAGAGGCCATCGTTCGCCGCGTGGTGACGTTACCTTCAAAAGCGCGCTTCAGTTTTCAGGAAGCCCGCAGTGCCTGGGGGAACTGCGACTGGATAGGCTCCGGTCGTATGGCCATCGATGGTCTGAAAGAAGTTCAGGAAGCGGTGATGCTGATAGAAGCCGGACTGAGTACCTACGAGAACGGACTGAGTACCTACGAGAACGGACTGAGTACCTACGAGAACGGACTGAGTACCTACGAGAACGGACTGAGTACCTACGAG
>NZ_JACEZT010000052.1 GCF_014042345.1 Rugamonas brunnea | reverse complement strand
CAGTGCGACTCTAGAAAGGAGGTGATCCAGCCGCACCTTCCGATACGGCTACCTTGTTACGACTTCACCCCAGTCACGAATCCTACCGTGGTAAGCGCCCTCCTTGCGGTTAAGCTACCTACTTCTGGTAAAACCCGCTCCCATGGTGTGACGGGCGGTGTGTACAAGACCCGGGAACGTATTCACCGCGACATGCTGATCCGCGATTACTAGCGATTCCAACTTCATGCAGTCGAGTTGCAGACTACAATCCGGACTACGATACACTTTCTGGGATTAGCTCCCCCTCGCGGGTTGGCGGCCCTCTGTATGTACCATTGTATGACGTGTGAAGCCCTACCCATAAGGGCCATGAGGACTTGACGTCATCCCCACCTTCCTCCGGTTTGTCACCGGCAGTCTCATTAGAGTGCCCTTTCGTAGCAACTAATGACAAGGGTTGCGCTCGTTGCGGGACTTAACCCAACATCTCACGACACGAGCTGACGACAGCCATGCAGCACCTGTGTGCAGGTTCTCTTTCGAGCACTCCCCAATCTCTCAGG
>NZ_JACEZT010000051.1 GCF_014042345.1 Rugamonas brunnea | reverse complement strand
GGCTAATATCCTTTGCTAATGACGGTACCTGAAGAATAAGCACCGGCTAACTACGTGCCAGCAGCCGCGGTAATACGTAGGGTGCAAGCGTTAATCGGAATTACTGGGCGTAAAGCGTGCGCAGGCGGTTTTGTAAGTCTGTCGTGAAATCCCCGGGCTCAACCTGGGAATTGCGATGGAGACTGCAAGGCTAGAATCTGGCAGAGGGGGGTAGAATTCCACGTGTAGCAGTGAAATGCGTAGATATGTGGAGGAACACCGATGGCGAAGGCAGCCCCCTGGGTCAAGATTGACGCTCATGCACGAAAGCGTGGGGAGCAAACAGGATTAGATACCCTGGTAGTCCACGCCCTAAACGATGTCTACTAGTTGTCGGGTCTTAATTGACTTGGTAACGCAGCTAACGCGTGAAGTAGACCGCCTGGGGAGTACGGTCGCAAGATTAAAACTCAAAGGAATTGACGGGGACCCGCACAAGCGGTGGATGATGTGGATTAATTCGATGCAACGCGAAAAACCTTACCTACCCTTGACATGGCAGGAAT
>NZ_JACEZT010000050.1 GCF_014042345.1 Rugamonas brunnea | reverse complement strand
TTGGTCCCACCCCTTCCCATCCCGAACAGGACCGTGAAACAACTCTGCGCCGATGATAGTGCTGCAACCAGTGTGAAAGTAGGTTATCGTCAAGCTAGTTATTCGAAAAAACCCCGCTGACATGTGTCGGCGGGGTTTTTTTTCGTTTTTTACTTTTCATCTTGAAAAAGTTTACCTTTGCCTTGCCAACGATAGTGGGGTTTGCTATAGTTCTGTTCCCGCTGAAAACGTTAGCCAAATCAAGAGCTTGCGAAGACGGTAGGAAAAAAGAGGTTGACGGATTTTGAGTAGTGCTTCATAATCTTGCCTCTCTGCTGCTGAACACAACGCTTCAGCGAAAACGCAGAATGCAACACCGAATAAAGTTCTTTAACAATTCACAGTCGATAAGTGTGGACGTTTGATGGAAGTGCACGCGGAGCAAGTCTCCGCGATACTTAAAATATCAAATGTTCACAAGAAGTAATGAAATAGGACGCTTCTTAGGAAGTGGCCTGTCAGTATTTTGAGTGAGCGACCCGCTAGCAATAGCGGTGCGAGAAATCGCAAAC
>NZ_JACEZT010000004.1 GCF_014042345.1 Rugamonas brunnea | reverse complement strand
TACTCACCCGTTCGCCACTCGCCGCCAGGTTGCCCCGCGCTGCCGTTCGACTTGCATGTGTAAGGCATGCCGCCAGCGTTCAATCTGAGCCAGGATCAAACTCTTCAGTTTAATCTCTGTTTGTTTGGCATTGCTGCCACCGTCTTGCGACGGGTCGCTCACTCAAAATACTGACAGGCCACTTCCTAAGAAGCGTCCTATTTCATTACTTCTTGTGAACATTTGATATTTTAAGTATCACGAGGACTAGCCTCGTGTGCACTTCCATCAAACGTCCACACTTATCGACTGTGAATTGTTAAAGAACTTTATTCGGTACTATTCTCTGCTTTATTCGACAAATCGTTTTGTTTGTCAGCTGCAGAGAAAGAAGAGTATGAAGCACTTCGCTTATTTCGTCAACTACTACACTGTTTTATCAGCGCCTCGACTTACTTCGCTACAGCATTATTTTGCGTGAGTTTCAGCGGGGAGGCGAACTATAGCAAAGCCGCCGCGAACTTGGCAAGGCCTTTTTTCGTATGCCATGCAGCCCGGCCCGCGCCACTCCGTTTCAATCCCCTTTTCCTGCAGGCTGTCGCAATTGCATGGCGTTAAGAGATAGGGTTTCGCTACACTAGCTCCATGCTTGACCCATTGCTACCCGAAAGTGCCACATGCTGACATTGCCCAAAGTCCAAGAAATCCTGAAAAGCATCGCCGCCTGGCTGCACCGCAGCTTCGACGCGACCGCGACATGGGTAACCCAGTTGTCATGGTGGAAGTTCCTGATGTTCGCTGCGTTGATGCTGATCGCTGGCTCCATTCTCCAGGAAGAACTATTCTCATCCAGTCCGGACGAGGAAGTGGTGGTCAACACCCCCAAGCGCCCCAACCGCAAGAACGGCGAGACAAACATCCTGATCGACGACAGCGGCATCCACTTCAACCCACGCGGCAAGTTGCGCAAGGATGGCGCCAGCGCTAGCGCATCGGTGCCCACAGAAACACCAGAGCCGCCGCAACCTGCGGAGCCCGCCGAGCCACCGGCTCCGCCCGCGCCGCCCGCCAAGACGGGCAAGCACATCAAGTCGTCCGCATCGGCTTCGGCCACGCCCGCCCTGCCCGCGCTCCCCGGCGAAGAAGTCCACATCGACCTGCCGCCCCAGATCGGTGAGGAATTGTCGAACGCGATCGAGGAAGCGGTGGACGACGCCGCCGAGCAGAAAGTCACCCGCTACCACCGCCAGGCGTCCACCTGGTTCAAGAGCTTCGTCTCGCTGCTGGTCCTGGCACTGTTCGGCACCAAGGCCCTGATGGGCGGCAAGAAGCGGGCCGAAGCGCAGACCATGACCGCCAACGCCGCCGCCGAGCGCGAATCCATGCAGCGCCAGCTCAGCGAAGCGAAGATGCAAATGATGCAGGCCCAGGTCGAACCCCACTTCCTGTTCAACACCCTGGCCTCGGTCGAGCACCTGATCGAAACCAACCCGCCGCGCGCCTCGGCCATGCAGCGCAGCCTGATCAAATACCTGCGCGCCGTGCTGCCGCAAATGCGCGACAACACCCTGATCACCAACCTGGGCCGCGAAGCCGACATGGTGCTGGCTTACCTGAACCTGCTGAAAATGCGGATGGAAGAACGCCTCACGGTCGACTTCGAGATTCCGGATGGCTTGCGCACCGCCGCCTTCCCGCCCATGATGCTGCAATCGATGGTGGAAAACGCCATCAAGCACGGCCTGGAAGCGAAGCCCGAAGGCGGCACGCTGAAGGTGCGCGCAGAAGTGGCGCACAATAAACTGCGCGTGATCGTCACCGATGACGGCCTTGGCTTTGGCGCCGTCCCCAGCGACGGCACCGGCCTGGGACTGATGACCATCCGGGAGCGGCTGAAACTGCTGCATGGCGACCAGGCGCAACTGCTGATCGCGGCCAACAGCCCCACCGGCGTGATCGCCACCATCGAAGTGCCTTACCAACTGGCCAAATAATGGGCCGCACGACAAACGGCGACGATTGATTCTTACATCGTTTCGTTGAATAATTAATACCTTAATTTTACAACTTTACCATCATGCCAACCGCCATCATTGCCGACGACGAACGATTAATGCGCGACCAGCTGCGCATGCGCCTGAACCAGGTGTGGCCGGAACTGGAGATCATCGGCGAAGCCAAGAACGGTGAAGAAGCCATCGAACTGGTCGACCAGCTCAAGCCCGACTTCACCTTCCTCGACATCCGCATGCCCGGCAAGACCGGCATGGAAGCGGCCAGCGCGATTGGCAACAAAAGCCACATCGTGTTCGTCACGGCCTACGATGCCTACGCCGTGGAGGCCTTCGAGCGCGGCGCCATCGACTACGTGCTCAAACCGCCCGAGCCCGAGCGCCTGCAGATCACGGTCGATCGCCTCAAGACGCGCCTAGCCAAGCCGGAACCGGACATGAACGCCAGCGTGACGGCCATGCTGTCGCAACTGGCGGAAAAGATCACGGCGCCCAAACCCACCTATCTGCAATGGATACAGGCCAGCATCGGCCAGGACTTGCGCATGATCCCGGTGGAGGAAATCCTGTTCTTCCGCTCCGACGAGAAATACACCTGCGTGCAGACCGAGCGCTACGAAGCGCTGATCCGCAAACCGGTACGCGATCTGGCCGAGGAACTGGACCCGTCGTTGTTCTGGCAGATCCATCGCGCCACGCTGGTCAACGTGAATGCCATCGAAGGCGTCACGCGCGACATCCGTGGCCGCCATCTGGTCATGATCAAGGGCAAATCCGACAAGCTGGAAGTGAGCCGCAGCTTCCTGCACCTGTTCAAGCAGATGTAAGGGGCAGCGCACTTCTGCGTCAGCTCAATACCGCAGCCGCATCGTGTATTAGTGTGACACGCACGGCCGCCCTTTCCGGTGGCAAGGATGCGTGCCATGCCCCTGACCAGAAAATCACCCTGGCCCCTGGCCCTGTCCGCGCTGGCGGCGTTCCTGCTGCTGGGTGCACGGCTGGCACGCCGGCTGGCCGCGCCGCTGCGCCAGCCGCGGCGGCTGGCGGCCGTTGCCGGCAACCGCAGCCGCAGCATCATCCAGCACGCCAGCGACGCCATCATCTCCACCGATGACGACCAGACCATCGTGCTGGCCAACCCCTCGGCCGCCGCCATGTTCGGCACCACAGTGCAGGCCATGGAAGGCGCCTCGCTGCAGCAATTCATTCCGCGCGAACAACGCGCCCTGCCCGACGGGCCGCAACTGCAATACTTCGGCGCCACCGGCATCCGGCTGCGCATGAAAGGCCGGCGCGCCAGCGACTACGCCGTCACCGGTCTCAAGGCAAGCGGCCAGCTGTTCCCGCTGGAAGGCTCGATTTCCAGCCTGACCGAAGATGGACGGCAAATCCACACCATCATCCTGCGCGACGTCACCGAGCGCAAACAGGTGCAGCAAAAACTGGAGCAGTCCTACACGCAATTGCGCGAACTGTCGGCCGCGCTGCAAACCATCCGCGAAGAAGAGCGCACCCATATCGCGCGCGAACTGCACGATGACCTGGGCCAGTTGCTGGCCACGCTGCGCATGGACCTGACCTTGCTGCAGCAACAGCCGGCCGCCAACGACGCGGCCAGCAAGCTGCTGGCCAGCATGGACGACGTGTTGCTGTCGGCCATCACCTCGCTGCGCCGTATCGCCAGCAACCTGCGCCCACGGGCGCTCGATGAAGGGGGCCTGTTTTTCGCGCTCGACAGCATGCGGCAGGACTTCGTGGCGCGCCACGGCATCGCCTGCACGCTCGACGCCTGCGAGGAAGAGCTGGTGTTCGACGATAACTACAGCACCGCCATCTTCCGCATCGTGCAGGAAGCGCTGACCAATATCGCGCGCCATGCCCAGGCCAGCGAAGTCACGCTGCAACTGCACCGGCGCGACCGCACGCTGCGTATCGCCATCCGGGACGATGGCCGCGGCATCGCCGAACAGGACATGGACAAGGCGTCCTCATTCGGCCTGATCGGCATGCGCGAGCGGGTATGGGCCATCCACGGCGACATCGCCATCACCAGCAACGGCGGCACCCACATCGACATCAGCATGCCGTTGCCAGCCGAGGCTTAAATGCACACGCGCCACCAGGCAGGAACCGGGCGGCGCGCGATGGGATGGCACTACAAAGGGCTGACCACAGGGGCCCGCCCTCAAACTATCAACTTAGAACGAGTGACGGATGCCCACGTTGAAGGCCTTGTCGCCCGAACCGGCTTCGTTGTTGTTGCCAACGGTGTAGCCAGCGCCGTTCTTGTTCTTGATCTTGGCGAACGCGACGTAGGCGTTGGTGCGCTTGGACAGCAGGTGCGAGTAGCCGATGGCCCACTGGTCCGCATCCTGGTTCAGCACGGTCTTGTCGTTCTTGCGCATGTACGAGGCCATGATCATGTCATTGGCCGTCACCGGCACCTGGGCGCCGATCAGCAGGTCGTTGCTGTTGTTGCTGGCCACGGGCGCGGTCGTGTAGCCAAACGCGTTCGCCACTGGCAGCTCGGCGCTGAATGGACCCTTGTCCACGCCGTAGGCGAAGAAGGCCTTGGCGACCTGGAAGTCGTAGTTGATCGCGAACAGGGTGTTACGCGAGGTGTCCATGCTTGGCTTGCCGACGGTGTCGGTGTTCTTGTTGTTGTACACCAGGCGCGCGGTCAGCGGACCGTTGCCATAGTTCAGGCCCAGGCCGAACTGACGGCCAGCCGTGTTGCTGCCAGCCTGCTCGCCCAGCGCATACAGGCCGTCCACCGAGAAGCCTTCAAAGCTTGGGGTCGAGTACACGATGGCGTTGCTGACGCGGGTGTTGGCGCCCTTGGCGGCGAACAGGTTCTTGATGCTGCCAGCGTAGCCGGCGCCGAACGGATCAGCCACCTGGCTCATGGCGTTGTACAGCATGGTGTACTGGCGGCCCAGGGTCAGGGTGCCGGCATCTTTTGATTTCAGGCCGACATAGGCCTGGCGGTTGAAGATGGTGTTGGCGCTGTCCAGTTGGCCGTCGTCGATCTTGACGCCGGTTTCCAGCTGGAAGATGGCCGACAGGCCGCTGCCCAGGTCTTCCGTGCCCTTGAAGCCCAGACGCGACTGGCTGCCGATGCCGCTGGTCACTTTGGTCACGGTGCCGGCGGCGCCGCCACGCTCGCTGACCAGGCCAGCATCGACCAGGCCGTAGATGGTGACGTTCGATTGGGCGTGCGCGTTAGCGGCGAAGCCGGCGATGATCATTGCTGCCAGAGTAAGTTTTTTCACTTGAAGTTCTCTATGTAAGTTGAAAGAGTGGGTGTAAATGAATCCACGGGGCGAATCTTGCCCACCAAATACTTCAACAATGTGACATCGGCTATTTTGTTGTAATTTCACGTCGCTTATGCGCTTGGCAACAAAAAAGCCGCTGCGCAGAGCGTCAGCGGCTTTTTTGCCGGAATAAAGCGTGCTAAGCACTCACTTCAGGCGGCAGCTCAGCAGGTAGTAATATTCGAGCCGCTCGACGCGAATCTCACGCGCATACGGCGCCAGGCGCTTGCGCAGCGCGCTGTCCTTGGGATAGTTCATCATCACTTCGTAGCGCTGGCCATCGTCGGCCGTGAGGATCTGGTAGGTGTTGCCCTCCGCGTCGGTGCGGGCGATCACGGTGCTGCTGCCGTCCACATAGCTGCTGTCGAGCAGCACCAGCAGCACATCCTTGCCGAACTTGGCGCGCAGTTGCTTGATGTATTTTTCCTGGTCTTCGCGGCGGATGTGGCACCACCAGCCGGCGGCGAACACGGCCGTGTACTGGCCCACGCTGTCGGGCAGGTTCAGTGCATCGAGCTCGCCGAAGCTGACGATCTCGTCGTCGAGCTCGCGCGTGCGCGCCAGCGCCAGCATTTCCGGCACCACGTCGGTGGCGTGCACCGAGGCGGCCACGTCGGCGATCAGCTCGGTCCAGTAGCCGGTGCCGCAGGCCAGTTCCAGCACCGTGTGCCCTTCCAGCAGCTCGGCGATCATTTCCTGCAGATCGTCGAGATCGTCGAAGCGGGCCTCGTCGGCGTAGACCTGGTCGTAATTGTCAGCATTGACGGCGTAGTATTGGGCCAGCTGATTGGTAATCATGTAAAAACTCTTTTCTATGAATTCAGGTAATGCAAATGCAGTGCCTTACAGTTCGTAAGTATCTTTTTCGCCGCTCATGGCTTGCTCGATCAACTTGCGGTTGAGCGTGGGGGCCAGCAATTCGATAAAGGTGTAGATATAGCTGCGCAAATAAGCGCCCTGCTTGACGGCCACGCGCGACACGTTCATGCCAAACAGGTGGCCCGCCGAGATGGCGCGCAGGTTCTTGTCGCGTTCGGCGTCGAACGCCATGCCCGCTATGATACCAATGCCCATGCCCAGCTCGACATAAGTCTTGATCACGTCGGCGTCGATGGCTTCCAGCAGCACGTCCAGCTTCAGGCCGCGCAGCGTGAACGCATGGTCGATCTTGCTGCGCCCGGCGAAGGCGCTATCGTAAGTGATGATGGGGAAAGCGGCAATTTCCTCCAGCGTGATGGACTTGGACTTGAGCAGCGGATGCTCGGGCGGCACCACCACCACGTGCTCCCACTGGTAGCACGGCAGCGTGATCAGGCCGTTGATGGACGCGATTGACTCGGTGGCGATGGCCAGGTCGGCCTGGTCGCGCTGCACCATGTCGGCGATCTGCTGGGGATTGCCTTGCAATAAAGACAAGCGCACCTTGGGGAATTTCTGCATGAAAGCCTGCACCACCTTGGGCAAGGTGTAGCGCGCCTGGGTGTGGGTGGTGGCGATGGTGAAGCTGCCGCTGTCCTGGGCCGCGTATTCCTTGCCGATGCGCTTGAGGCTGTCGATCTCCTGCATGATCAGCTCGACTGATTCCAGCACCAGCCGGCCCGGCTCCGTCAGCCCACGGATGCGCTTGCCATGCCGGGTAAAAATATCGACGCCCAGCTCCTCCTCCAGCTCGATGATGGCCTTGGACACCCCCGGCTGCGACGTAAACAAGGCCTTGGCCGCGTCAGTCAGGTTATAGTTTTGGCGGACGGCTTCGCGCACAAAGCGCAGTTGGTGAAGGTTCATTGCTGGTCGAATCCCCGGAATCGCGTCAAAAAGTGGTTTGCGCCCTAGCTTATACCTAATACGTATATAAGCAAATAAAGACTAAGTCGTATGGAATAAAGACGAAGTTTATTACTATTGCAGCTAGTTTGGGGATGGCTGTACGGCTTCGTTGCAAGAGTGACACTGAATTAGCGGTGTGACCGGCTCGAAAAAGCGGCAATTCCTCCTACACTGAACGTGCCGGCACTCCAGCAAGCAAATTTTTGGGAAGAATATGTACCAATACGATCAATACGACCACCTCATCGTGCGCGAACGCATCGCCCAGTACCGTGACCAGGTACGGCGCCGCCTGTGCGATGAGCTGACCGAAGCCGAATTCCTGCCATTGCGCCTGCAAAATGGCCTGTACATGCAGCGCCACGCCTACATGATGCGTATCGCCGTGCCGTACGGCCTGCTGGCCTCGAAGCAGATGCGCATGTTCGCCCATATCGCCCGCAAGTACGACCGCGGCTATGGCCACTTCACCACGCGCCAGAACATCCAGTTCAACTGGATCGAGCTGGAGCAGACGCCCGACATCCTGACCGAGCTGGCCTCGGTGCAGATGCACGCCATCCAGACCTCCGGCAACTGCATCCGCAACACCACGTCCGATCCGTTCGCCGGCGTGGCCGCCGACGAGATCATCGATCCGCGTCCGTACGCCGAAGTGCTGCGCCAGTGGAGCACCTTCCACCCTGAATTCATCGCCCTGCCGCGTAAATTCAAGGTCGCCATCAACGGCGCCGTGGAAGACCGCGCCGCCATCGCCGTGCACGACATCGGCCTGACCGTGGTGCGCAATGAGCAAGGCGAGATCGGCTTCAAGTTCATGGTCGGTGGCGGCCTGGGCCGCACTCCCATCATCGGCAGCGTGATCCGCGAATTCCTGCCATGGCGCCACCTGCTGACCTACACGGCCGCCGTGATGCGCGTCTACAACCAGTACGGCCGCCGCGACAACAAGTACAAGGCCCGTATCAAGATCCTGCTGAAAGCACTGGGCGTGGAGGAATTTGCGCGCCAGGTGGAAGAGGAATGGCAAGACCTGAAGGATGGCCCGGAAACGCTGACCGACGAGGAAATGGCGCGCGTGATGGCCTACTTCCAGCCGCCCGCCTACAAGACCCTGCCCAACCTCGATGTGCAGGCCGAGCACGCGGACAACAAGGCCTTCGCCAACTGGCTCAAGCGCAACGTGCGTCCGCACAAGGTGCCCGGCTACGCGGCCGTGATCCTGTCGCTGAAGAAGACCGGCGTGCCGCCGGGCGACGCCACCGCCGAGCAGATGGACTTCATGGCCGACATGGCCGACCGCTACAGCTTCGGTGAGCTGCGCGTCACGCACGAGCAGAACATCATCCTGGCCGACGTCGAGCAATCGCAGCTGTTCAAGGTGTGGCAGGAAGCCAAGGCGCACGCGCTGGCCACCCCGAACATCGGCCTGCTGACCGACATGATCTGCTGCCCCGGCGGCGACTTCTGCTCGCTGGCCAACGCCAAGTCGATCCCGATCGCCGCCGCCATCGCCGAGCGCTTCGACAACATCGACTACCAGCACGACATCGGCGAGATCGAACTGAACATCTCGGGCTGCATCAACGCCTGCGGCCACCACCACGTGGGCAGCATCGGCGTGCTGGGCGTGGACAAGGACGGCAGCGAGTGGTACCAGGTGTCGATCGGCGGCGCGCAGGGCAACAACGCGGCCATCGGCAAGATCATCGGCCCGTCGTTCTCGGCGCTGCAAATGCCGGAAGTGATAGACCGCCTGCTGCAGGTCTACCTGCGCGAGCGCTTTGAAGACGAACACTTCGCCGACACGGTGGCGCGCATCGGCGTGACCCCGTTCAAGGAACACGTGTACGCCACGCCGATTGCCGACGCCGGCCGACTGATTGGAGAAGACGAATATGCCTGAAGCTGTAAAAAACCTGATCATCAAGCACCGTGCCGTGGTCGAAGACGACTGGTTCGTGCTGCGCACCGCGGCCGAAGGTGAGACCGCGCCCGATGCGGCCACTGTGGCCGTCCCGGCCGGCAAAGTGATCGTGCCGCAAGCCGTGTGGCTGGCCCAGCGCGAGACCCTGGCCGCGCGCGCCGCCGCCGGCGAGATCGGCGTCTGGATCGCCAGCGACGAGCGCCCCGAGGCGCTGCGCGAAGACCTGGGCCGCTTCGCCCTGGTGGCGGTGGACTTCCCCAAGTTCACCGACGGCCGCGGCTACTCGATCGCCTACAACCTGCGCACCCGCCTGGGCTACCAGGGCGAACTGCGCGCCATCGGCGACGTGCTGCGCGACCAGCTGTTCTCGATGCAGCGCGTGGGCTTTGACGCCTACGCCACCCGCCCTGACCGCAACATCCACGACGCACTGAAAGGCTTGACCGATTTCTCGGAAACCTACCAGGCTTCGGTGGACCAGAAACTGCCGCTGTTCCGCCGCCATGCGCGCGAAGTGGGCGCGGCCAATGCCGGCACCGACGTCGGTTTCGGCATCTGACAGGAGAACCCATGAGCGATCTGACTTCCCTCGTAGCCGCCACCAACGCCACGCTGGCGCGCATCGCCGCCGACTTCACGCCGGCCGTATTCGCCTCCAGCCTGGCGGCCGAGGACATGGTCTTGACCGACCTGATTTTAAAGGCCAAACTGCCGATCGGGATCTTCTCGCTGGAGACCGGCCGCTTGCACCCTGAAACCCTGGCCATGCTGGACAAGGTCAAGGACACCTACGGCTACGAGATCGCGCTGTACCGCCCGCAGCCGGAAGCGGTGGAAGCCTACGTGGCGCAGAACGGCCTGAACGCCTTCTACGACAGCGTCGAGATGCGGCGCGAGTGCTGCCGCATCCGCAAGGTCGAACCACTGGGCCGCGCCCTGGCCGGCAACAAGGCCTGGGTGACGGGCCAGCGCCGCGCGCAGTCGGCCACCCGCGCCGAGCTGCACGTGCAGGAAGACGACGCGGCGCACGGCATGGTCAAGTTCAATCCGCTGGCCGACTGGTCGGAGCAGGATGTGTGGGATTACATCCGCGCCAACAACGTGCCTTACAATGCGCTGCACGACCAGGGTTATCCGTCGATCGGCTGCGCGCCCTGCACCCGCGCCATCGAGCCGGGCGAGGATGTGCGCGCCGGCCGCTGGTGGTGGGAGAACCCGGACTCGAAAGAGTGCGGCCTGCACCTGGTGGACGGCAAGCTGGTACGCATCAAATCCGTGGCTGCATAAGCCACACAGACAGACACAGAATCAAGAAGATAGGCACAGTCCAATGAATGCTCTAGTTGATAACACCGCCGCGCGCGGCCTCGGCGACGTCAATTCGCGCCACCTCGATGCGCTCGAATCGGAAGCCATCCACATCATGCGCGAAGTGGCGGCCGAATGCGCCAACCCCGCCCTGCTGTTCTCGGGCGGTAAAGACTCGGTGGTGCTGCTGCGCCTGGCCGAGAAGGCCTTCCGCCCCGGTAAATTCCCGTTCCCGCTGGTGCACGTGGACACCGGCCACAACTTCCCGGAAGTGATCACCTTCCGCGACAAGCGCGTGGCCGAACTGGGCGAACGCCTGATCGTCGGCTCGGTGGAAGACTCCATCAAGCGCGGCACGGTGCGCCTGCGTAACCCGGCCACCGATTCGCGCAACGCCGCGCAGGCCGTCACGCTGCTCGAAACCATCGCCGAACACAAGTTCGACGCCTGCATCGGCGGCGCCCGCCGCGACGAGGAAAAGGCCCGCGCCAAGGAACGCATCTTCTCGTTCCGCGACGAATTCGGCGCCTGGGACCCGAAATCGCAGCGCCCCGAACTGTGGGACCTGTATAACACCCGCGTCCACCCCGGCGAGAACATGCGCGTGTTCCCGATCTCGAACTGGACCGAACTGGACGTGTGGCAGTACATCGCCCGCGAAAAGCTGGAACTGCCGCCGATCTACTTCGCCCACGAGCGCCAGGTCATTCCGCGCAACGGTCTGCTGGTGCCGCTGACGGACCTGACCCCGCCGCGCGAAGGCGAGACGGTCGAAACCCAGGTGGTGCGCTTCCGCACCGTGGGCGACATCTCGTGCACCTGCCCCGTGTCCTCGGACGCGGCGACGGTGGAGGCGATCATCGCCGAAACGGCCATCACCCAGATCACCGAACGCGGCGCCACCCGGATGGACGACCAGACTTCCGAAGCCTCGATGGAAAAACGTAAAAAAGCAGGATACTTCTGATGAACGCAAACACTGACAAACTGAACGAACGCGGCCTGCTGCGCTTCATCACCGCCGGTTCCGTCGACGACGGCAAGAGCACCCTGATCGGCCGCCTGCTGTTCGACAGCAAAGGCATCTTCGCCGACCAGCTGGACGCCATGTCGCGCTCCAAGCACAAGCGCACCGTGGGCGACACGGTCGACCTGTCGCTGCTGACGGACGGCCTGGAAGCGGAACGCGAGCAAGGCATCACGATCGACGTGGCCTACCGCTACTTCGCCACGCCCAAGCGCAAGTTCATCATCGCCGACACGCCGGGCCACGAGCAGTACACCCGCAACATGGTGACCGGCGCCTCCACGGCCGACGCGGTCATCATCCTGATCGACGTCTCGAAGGTCAAGCTGCGCGAGGACGGCGGCGTGGACCTGCTGATCCAGACCAAGCGCCACTCCACCATCGCCCACCTGCTGCAGATCGAGCACGTGGTGGTGGCCGTCAACAAGATGGACCTGGTGAACTACGACCAGAGCATCTACGACCGCATCGTGAAAGCCTACGGCGAATTCGCCGCCACGCTGGGCCTGAAGGACATCACCCCGATCCCGCTGTCGGCCCTGACCGGCGACAACGTGGTCGAAAAGAGCGACAAGCTGGCATGGTACAAAGGCCCGACCCTGATCGAGCTGCTCGAATCGCTGTCCGTGTACGACGAATCGCACAACGCCCCGTTCCGCTTCCCGGTGCAGCTGGTGGCGCGCCACAACGGCCACGAAGCGAACGACTTCCGCGGCTACATGGGCCGCATCGAAGCGGGCAAGGTCAGCGTGGGCGACAAGCTGGTGGTGCAGCCTTCGGGCCAGAGCGCCACCGTCAAGGACATCGTCACGCTGGAAGGTTCGCACCAGTCGGCCGTGGTGGGCCAGTCGGTCACGCTGCTGCTGAACGAGTACCTGGACATCTCGCGCGGCGACCTGCTGGCCAGCGCCGAGCAGCCGGCCACCCTGCTCAAAACGCTCAACGCGGACGTGTGCTGGATGTCGGACGAACCGCTGGACCTGCGCCGCAAGTACTGGATCAAGCACGGCACCCGCCAGACCGGCGCCAAGGTGACGGCCATCGATTCGGTGCTGGACATTAACACCCAGCAGCGCCACAGCGCCGACGGCCTGAAACTGAACGACATCGCCCGCATCTCGGTGAACGTGCAGCAGCCGCTGGCAGCCGACGCCTATGCCGACATCCGCGCCACAGGTGCTTTCATCCTGATCGATGAAGTGACGCACCAGACCGTGGCCGCCGGCATGATCCGCCTGGGCGACGAAGCTTAAGGAGATACCGCCATGCCAGCTCTCGGAAAAGTCTACCTGATCGGCGCCGGTCCCGGCGCCCAAGACCTCATCACGCTGCGCGGCGCGCGCCTGCTGGCGCAGGCCGACGTGGTGCTGCATGACGCCCTGGTGACGGACGAGATGCTGGCGCTGTGTCCCCAAGCTGAAAAAATCCTGGTCGGCAAACGCTACGGCCAGTTGTCCACGGCCCAGCAATTCATCAACAAGCAACTGGTCGATTACGCCGGCAAGGTGCCGCTGGTGGTGCGCCTCAAGGGCGGCGACCCGATGCTGTTCGGCCGTGCCGACGAGGAGTTGCGCGCGCTGGAGGAAGCCGGCATCGAGGTGGAGGTGGTGCCCGGCATCACCACCGCGCTGGCCGCCGCAGCCGCCACCAAGCAGCCGCTGACCAAGCGCGGCGTGGCGCGCAGCGTGGCCTTCTTCACCTCCAGCACGGCGCCCGAACACAGCGATCACCACGCCATCCCCGACACCGACACCCTGGTGCAGTACATGGGCGGACGCGAAGCGACGGCCACGGCCGCGCGCATGCTGGCCCAGGGCCGCCGGCCCGACACGCCAGTGGTGGTGATCGAAAACTGCAGCCGCTCCGACCAACGCATCCGCCGTCTGACGCTCGGTTCCCTGGCCCACGGCCTGGGTCCGGCCCACGGCCCCGTGCTCGTCATGCTGGGCGACGCCATGAAGATGCGCAGCCACCAGGCACCCGACATCGCCGCCGCCGTCGACGCGATACAGCAGCGCGCCTGAACTTATCCGCACCGTAACTTAACTTCGTGCCGCCTGCCCGTATAATGGGCGCTTTCATTCAGCCTGGGAGGCGGCAGTGGGTATGGTGCGTGAAATCGGTCTGAAACCGGCAATGTCCAAATGGCTGCTGTGCGCAGCCCTGATGCTGGGCCCCGTGGCTGCACCGGCGCTGGCCGACACGATTCCCGTCTACGACATCACCGTCGTCCACACCTATCCGCACGATCCGCAAGCCTTCACCCAGGGGCTGCTGTATCGCGATGGCTTCCTGTACGAGAGCACCGGCATGCATGGCCGCTCGTCGATCCGCAAGGTGAACCTGGAAACGGGCCGCGTCCTGCAGCAGGCGAACTTGCCGGCCGACGTGTTCGGCGAAGGCATGACGGTGTGGGGCAATGAGCTGGTCGGCATCACATGGCAGACGCAGGTCGGCTACGTGTTCGACTTGGCCAGCTTCAAACTCAAACGCACGTTCTCGTATCCCGGCGAAGGCTGGGGCCTGACCCAGGACGGCAAGCAGCTGATCATGAGCGACGGCAGCAACGAACTGCGCCTGCTCGACCCGGCCACACTGCGCGAAACGCGGCGCATCGCCGTCACGGTGAACGGCGTGCCGGTCGATCAGATCAACGAACTGGAATGGGTCAACGGCGAGATCTACGCCAACATCTGGCAGACCGACGTGATCGCCCGCATTGATCCGGCCTCCGGCAACGTCGTGGGATGGATCGACCTCAGCCCGCTGCTGCGGGCCGAGCGCAAGCAGATGGGCCCCGACGATGTCCTCAACGGCATCGCCTACGACCCGGCCAGCAACCGCCTGTTCGTGACGGGCAAGCAGTGGCCCAAGCTGTTCGAGATCACGCTCAAGCGCCGCCCCGCCAAGTAAGGCCGGGCAGCATGGTCAGGGCGCGTCCAGCGCGCCCACGCAATAATCACAGATGGCGTTGAGCACAGCCGCATTCTCGCCGGCCGCTTCCACCACGCTGATGGCAACCTGCGGATAGGCGCCGCGCAACTGCTCCACCATTACCGGCAGGTCACGCAGCACGTGGCCGCCCTGCCCCAGGAACACGGGCACCACCGTCACCTGCGCGATCCCGCTGCGCACCAGCTCCGCCACCAGCTCCGGCAACTGCGGCGTCATGAATTCCAGGAAGGCCAGCGACACGCACACATCGGGCATGCGCGCCTGCGTCAGGTCGCGCAAGCG
Source organism: Rugamonas brunnea (assembly GCF_014042345.1). GTDB lineage: Bacteria > Pseudomonadota > Gammaproteobacteria > Burkholderiales > Burkholderiaceae_D > Rugamonas > Rugamonas brunnea. Next base: position 343,875 of record NZ_JACEZT010000004.1, on the reverse strand, counting down.
CTCAAACGGCGCGGCCCAGGAAGCGGCGCGGGCGCCGTGGGCGAACAGGATCAGGGCACGTTTGGCCATCAATGTCTCTCCACCCACCACAAGGCGCCCAGCGCCAGCAGCAGGAACAAGGCGCTCGGGGCGATCGCCGTCAGAATGGCGGGCCAGGTGCTGAGCAGGCCCAGATGCGAGAACAGCGTGTTAATCAGCAGGAAGCTCACGCCGATCATGATGCCGACGAAGATCTTCAGGCTCACGCCGCCCGCGCGCGTATGCAGGTAGGCGAACGGCAGCGCCAAGGCCATCAGCACGAAGATGGCCAGCGGATCGAACAGCTTCTTCCAGAACGCGATTTTGAAGCGCTCGGTCTCCTGCTTGTTCTCCTGCAGGTGGCGGGTGTACACGGCCAGCTCATTGGCCGACATGCGGTCCGGATCGGCGCCGGACACGGACAGGATCTTGGGCGTGATCTCCGACACCAGGTCCAGCGTGTCGCTGTGGCGCGTGGTGACGGCGCTGGACGCCTGCGCGTAATGGTTCTCCACGTTGGCCTCGCTGCCCGGCTTGAGCAGCGCGGAGTTGGTGAACAGGTTCTCCGTCACATCGGCCAGGCGCCAGGTGTTGTCGCCCTGGTAGGTGGCGCTCTTGGCCAGCGTGAGGGAGCGCAGGCGGAAATTGGTATCGAACTCGTACAGCTTGACGTCGGCCAGCTGGCCGTCGGGTAGCACTTCGCGCACGTTGAAGAAGCGCGAGCCGGTCACCGTGCCCGTCATGCCTTCGCTCTTGACGATATCCTTGGTCCACATGCCGGAGCGGAATTCGCCGGAGATCGCCGCGCCGCGCGCGGCCAGCTTGATCTTGTCGGCGATGGGCGCCGTGCGCGGCGCAATCAGTTCACCGAAGATGAAGGTGACGATCACCAGCACCACGCCGATCTTGGCCAGCATCCACGCCACCATGCCGGTCGACATGCTGGACGCGCGCATGATGGTGAACTCGGAGGTGGAGGCGAATTGCGCCATCGTGTAGATGGTGCCGATCAGCGCCGCCAGCGGCATCACCTCGTACACGTGGCCCGGCAGCAGGATCAGCACGTACAGGAAGGCGTGCTGGATCGCGTAGCCGTTCTTGCCGATCGACGGCAGTTCGCCCGTCAGGTCCATGAACGCCTGCAGAGCCAGGAAGGCCACCAGCACAAACGCTACCGCCTGCAGGATCGAGACGGCTAAATAACGCTGCAATATCTTCATTTGTTGGCGCCTTCCTTGCGGGCGCCGGTGCGCTTGAAGGCCGCCAGCAGCGCCAGCGGATGGTAGCGGTGATTCAGGTTCAAGCGCCACGCGAACAGGCCCAGCACGGCCAGCCCCGCGATCAGGTGCAGCGGCCACCACGACAGCGCGAAGCCGAAGCGGCCCTGCTTGACGCTGGCCTCGAACAGCTTGACCAGGTTGCTGTAGCTGAAGAACACCAGCAGCGCGATGATCAGGTTGGCCGAGCTGCCGGCGCGCGGGTTGACGAAGCCGAGCGGAATAGCCAGCAGGATCAGCACCAGGCAGGTCATCGGCGATGCGATGCGCCACAACAGTTCGGCGCGCGCCTCGTTGCTGGTCAATTTAATCAGCGCCATGGTGGTGAGCGCGTCGGCGCTATGGTCCGATTCCAGGTCCTGCGCATGGTTGGCCACGCGCATGCTGTAACGCTCGAACTCCATGGTCTGGAAATCGGCCTGGCCCGGCACGCCCTGGTAGCGGCGGCCGTTCTTGAGCACCAGGTAGCGCTGCCCGTTCTGGGCCGCCGTGATCACGCCTTCGCGCGCCACGATGACGGCCGTGCCATGTTCATCGACCGTGTTGACGAACACGTTCTGCACCACCTGCGATTTGCCATCGGCCCCTTCCACGAAGAAGATGCGGTTGGCCGATGCCGATTCTCGGAACTGGCCCGGCGAGACCTTCTGCAAATCCTCGCGCTTCTCGAACCGTTCGACATACTCCGAGCTTTTCTGCTTGGCCCACGGCGTGGCCACGAAACTGAGCATGGCCGTCAACAGCACCATCGGCAGGCCGAAGTTGAGCACCGGGCGTATCCACTTGGTCAGGCTCAGGCCAGAGGCGAACCACACCACCATCTCCGAATCACGGTAGCTGCGCGTGACCACCATCAGCACCGAAATAAAGCTGGTGAGGATCAGGATAGTTGGCAGATAATTCAAGGCCGCGAACAGGATCAGGGCCAGCACGTCGCCCGATGCGACCTTGCCGCCGGCGGCCTTGCCCAGGATGGTGATCAGGGTCCAGGTGACGGAAATACTGAACAACACAGTGAAGGTCGCCCCGGCCGCACTGGCCATCTCGCGTTGAAGGGCACGTTGAAAGATCATTCGAAGCTTATAATTCGGTAGTTAAGGATGCGAAACCACGCATCCTTAGGTTAAGTAAGATGACGCGGCCCACAAGGCGCGCATGAAATGCATACGACACGGAGAATCCAATGGACTTTAGCATAAAAGCATTCGACACAAAAAACACCATCGCGTCGGCCAAGGCCGGCTGCGTTGCCGTTGCGGTTTTCGAGAACAAGAAGCTGTCGGCCGCCGCCAAGGCGCTCGATAGCGCCGGTGAAATCACTGCCGCCCTCAAGTCCGGCGACATCACGGGCAAGGCCGGCACCACGCTGCTGCTGCGCGATGTGAAAGGCGCGGCGGCTGAGCGCGTGCTGCTGGTGGGCCTGGGCAGCGACGAAACGGCCAGCGAAAAGAGCTTCGCCAGCGCCGTGGGCGCCGCGCTCAAGGTTTTCGCCACGCTGGGCGCGAGCGACGCCATTATCGCATTACCGATGGAAGAAGTGAAAGAGCGCGATGTGCAGTGGGCCATCCGCAACGTGGTGCAATCGGCGCACGAAGCCGTGTTCCGCACCGACGGACAGAAGAGCAAGAAAGACCCGGCGCCAACGGGCGTGAAGAAGATCGCGCTGGCCGTGCCGAACAACGCCGGCACCAAGCTGGCGCTGGCGCAGGCAATCGCCATCGCCAACGGCATGGACCTGACCAAGGAACTGGGCAACCTGTCGGCCAACGTCTGCACCCCGACCTACCTGGCCGACACGGCCAAGAAGCTGGGCAAGGAGTACAAGTTCGACGTCGAGATCCTGGACCGCAAGCAGCTCGAATCGCTGAAGATGAACAGCTTCCTGTCCGTCACCAACGGCAGCGAGCAGCCACCGAAGTTCATCGTCATCAAGCACATGGGCGGCAAGGCCAAGGACGCGCCCGTGGTGCTGGTCGGTAAAGGCATCACCTTCGACACGGGCGGCATTTCGCTCAAGCCCGGTCCCGGCATGGACGAGATGAAGTACGACATGGGCGGCGCCGCCTCGGTGCTGGGCACCTTCCGCGCCATCGGCGAGATGAACCTGAAGCTGAACGTGATCGGCGTGATCGCCGCCTGCGAAAACATGCCATCGGGCCGCGCCACCAAGCCGGGCGACATCGTCACCTCGATGAGCGGCCTGACCATCGAGATCCTCAACACGGACGCCGAAGGCCGCCTGGTGCTGTGCGACGCGCTGACCTACGCCGAACGCTTCAAGCCGGCCGCCGTGATCGACATCGCCACCCTGACGGGCGCCTGCATCGTGGCCCTGGGCCACCACAACAGCGGCCTGTTCACGCGCGACGACGAAGCCCACGAGAAGCTGGCCGCCGAACTGCTGGCCGCCGGCAAGGCCGCCAGCGACACGGCATGGCGCCTGCCGATCGGTGAGCTGTACAACGAGCAGCTGAAGTCCAACTTCGCCGACCTGGCCAACATCGGCACGCCGGGCGGCGCCTCGTGCACGGCGGCCGCGTTCCTGGAGAACTTCACCCGCAAGTACACCTGGGCCCACATCGACATCGCCGGCACGGCCTGGAAGTCGGGCGGCGCCAAGGGCGCCACCGGCCGCCCTGTGCCCCTGCTGAGCAATTTCCTGATCAACCGCGCCTGATACACCGGCGTCTAAAGATCGCAATAAAAAATGGCGAACCGGCCCGGCCGGTTCGCCATTTTTACTGGAGCAGCGTTAAAACACCGTCACGCCGGCCGGCGGTGGCGGCATCCCCTCCCCCGCGTCGCCTTTGTGCATGGTGACGGTCAGCGTGGACGGATAATCGAAGCCGGCGCCCGTATTGCGGTCGACGAAATAGCCGGCGCCCGCCGTCAGCACCACATTGCCCCACAGGGTGGCGTTGACCTTCGATTCCACTTTCTCGTAAGCCCAGTCGCCGCCATCCTTGCGGCAATCGATGCGCAGCGCGCCCGCGCTCTTGCGGATGGTGACGCGCGCCGGCGTGGTGACGAACCATTTGCCGACGTCGTTGTCGAGCACACAACCGACGCCGGGCAGTTCATGGTTATCCAGGATGGTTTGCACCAGCACGTCCTGCTGGGTCGATTCGGTCAGGGTGGCGCAACCGGCCAGCAGGGCCAGGCAGGCCAACGATGCCAGCGATAGGCGGGCGGCGAGTCGGTACATGGTCAACCTCGAACAGGGCGGACAGCGGTCCGCGACAGGGAATTATTTTCGCCGCAGGGGCACAGGCATATTGGCAGGAACGGGCACCGCCGTCACGCTGTTTTTGGGGCTGCCGTCGATCAGGCGATCGGAATAGACCAGGTAGACCAGGGCGTTGCGCCTGGGGTCCACCATGCGCACCACGCGCACATGCTTGAACAGGATGGAGGCCCGCTCGGAAAACACTTCTTCCTGCTTGGGCAGCTCGCCGTTGAAATGAATTTCGCCCACCTGGCGGCAGGCGACGGAAGCTTCGGCCTTGTCTTCGGCCACGCCGATGGCGCCCTTGAAGCCGCCCGTCTTGGCGCGCGACAGGTAGCAACTGACGCCACCCACGCGCGGGTCGTCGAACACTTCCACCACCACCTTGTGGTCCGGCCCCAGCAACTGGAACGCCGTATCGACCGAGCCGATGTTCTCGGCCCGGACGGCGGCGGCCCCGCACAGCAGGGCCAGGGCGAGGAAATAGCGTGACACAGGCTTCGCCATACGCTCAGTTAATGGGCGCAAAGCGCTGCACCATAACGCCGTCCACTTCGATCAGCTGGAAGAAGACGTCCTTGGGCCGCACCCACACCGAACCATCGGCCGCACGATACACGATCATGGGCGTCAGGTCCGCCTCCAGGGTCGCCTCGCATACCAGCTCGTAGACGCCCCCTTTGTAGTGACGAAAGCGCATAGCCGTCAGTCGTTCTTCTTGACGGCCATCCGTTCCTCGGCCACTTCTTTCTGCTGCTGTTTCTGCTTCAGGCCCTGGATCACCTTGAGGATGTCCTCCATGCCGCGCTCGCCCCCGAGGGTGGAGAACGCATCGAGCACCTCGTTGAGCACCTGGGTGCGCACGGTTGCCTCGTCCGGATTGATGGACGGAGCCCGTTGCACGGCGGAGCGGGCGCTGACAGCCGCCTTCTCCGCTGCGGCTGCCTTTTGCGCAGCCGTCTTGCGCCCGCCCGGCGTTTTGCCGTGTTCGAGCGCCGCCTGCCAGATGACCCAGCGACGTTGGGTTTCGTAGACCAGATACTCGTCTGGCTTGTCTTCGCGCCGGCGGACAATATGGCCATCCTTCTGCGCCCATGCTTCAAATGCAGTACGCATTTTTTTCCTTTACAAATGCTTCGCGCATAGTTCACTGTTAAACGACAAATATTTCCAAATAGTACCATCTATTAACGTACTACAACATATAGTGTACGCTATTGTGCACCTGTTTTGATTGCCATGTGGAAACAAAAGTTTTTAACGCTGGTGGTCTAAGTATATTGCTCTTTGGCCGCACTGTTAACTGATTCTAGTACTATTTTGATAACAATGAAGCATAATCGGCAATTATTTTTCCTTTTACCCGATTTTGCAACATTCTAGAACCACAGACGGTCAAGACACAAAGGTTTTTGATGTTTTTTTGTAAAACACGACAGTTAAACAATTTGTTGATTATTATCATCGCATACCTGTCCGATTCGTGCCACTCCCCAGTGTGCGGCGGCATGCTTGGGCGCCTGGCCGCCGTTCCCGGCACGCCGCGCCCGTGGTTGCGGTAAGATGCGCGCACACCGGGCACATGCCCTCACCGAACTCGCAAGGAATGCCCCTATCATGAAAATAGCGACCTGGAATGTGAACTCGCTCAACGTGCGCCTGCCGCACGTGCTCAAATGGCTGGAAGCCAACCCCGTCGACGTGCTGTGCGTGCAGGAAACGAAGCTGACGGACGACAAGTTCCCCGCCGCCGCCATCGAGGCCGCCGGCTACCAGGTGGTGTACACGGGCCAGAAAACCTATAACGGCGTGGCCATCCTGTCGCGCCTGCCGATCACGGACGTGGTCAAGAACAACCCCCACTACGAGGATGCCCAGCAGCGCATCCTGGCCGCCACCATCAACGGCATGCGCATCGTGTGCGCCTACGTGCCCAACGGCCAGAGCGTGGACTCGGAAAAGTACGGCTACAAGCTGGGCTGGCTGGCCGCGTTCCGCGACTGGCTCTATGAGCAAGCGCAGCAATATCCGCAACTGGCCGTGCTGGGCGATTACAACATCGCCCCCGAAGACCGCGACGTGCACGACCCCGTGGCTTGGGCCGGCCAGGTGCTGGTGTCGGACCAGGAACGGGCCGCGCTGCTGCGCCTGAACGAACTGGGACTCAAGGATGCGTTCCGGCTGTTCGAACAGGCCGACAAGTCGTTCAGCTGGTGGGACTACCGCCAGTTGGGCTTCCGCCTCAACAAAGGCCTGCGCATCGACCATATCCTGCTGTCGCCGGCGCTGGCGGCGCGCTGCAGCGCCTGCGTGATCGACCGTGAACCGCGTAAATGGGAACAGCCGTCCGACCACGCGCCGGTGATCGCCACCATCGATTGATTGACTGATTGATCGCGCGGGCGCCGGCCGCGCTCAGGCGCGCGGCAGCAGCAGCTGGGCCGTCGTATGCGGCACCGGCTGCGAGAACAGATAGCCCTGCGCGTACTGGCAGCCGCTGCGCTGCAGCAGCGTGTACTGCCCTTCCGTCTCCACCCCTTCGGCCACCACCGACAACTGCAGGCTGCCCGACAGGGCGATGATGGCGTCCACGATGGCGCCATCCTCGGCGCTCTGCTCCAGGTCCTTGATGAAGGCGCGGTCGATCTTGATCTTCTTGACCGGGAACCGCTTCAGATAGGCCAGGCTGGAATAGCCGGTGCCGAAATCGTCGATCGACAGCCGGATGCCCATGGCGTTGATCTGGCCCAGGATGTCGAGCGTCTGTTCGCCGTGCTGCATCAGCGCCGTTTCGGTGATCTCGAATTCGAGCAGGCCGGGCGCGATGCCCGTCTCGTCCAGGATGGTGCGGATCGAGTCGATCAGGCCGCGGTGCATGAACTGGCGCGCCGACAGGTTGACGGCCAGCGGCACCGGCAGCAAGCCCTGGCGCTGCCATTCCATGCTTTGCCGGCAGGCCGTGCGGATCACCCATTCGCCGATCGGCACGATCATCCCATTCTCCTCGATGATGGGGATGAAATGGTCGGGCATCACCAGCTCGCCGTCAGGGCCGCGCCAGCGCAGCAGCACCTCCATCGCGTGCAGGCGGCGCGTGCCGATATCCATGATGGGCTGGTAGTGCAGCTCGAACTGGTCCTGCGCCAGCGCGCTGCGCAAGCTGCTTTCGAGCTCGAAGTGGCGGGCCGCCGCCAGGTTCATGGTCTGGGTGAAGAACTGGTAATTGTTCCTGCCGCTGGCCTTGGCGTGGTACATGGCCGCGTCGGCGTGGCGCATCAGGGTTTCCACGTCGCCGCCATCGTCCGGATAGACGCAGATGCCGATCGACGGCGTGATGTGCAGGTTGCGCCCCTCCAGCGGGAACGCATCGGACAGCGCGGCGATGATCTTCTCGGCCACGTTGACCGCCTCGTCCACGTTGCGGATGCCGGGCACCAGCACCACGAACTCGTCGCCGCCCAAGCGGGCCACGGTGTCGCTGGCGCGCACGGCGCGGCACAGGCGGCTGGCCACTTCCTTGAGCAGCTGGTCGCCCGTCATGTGGCCGAGCGAATCGTTGATGGTCTTGAAGCGATCGAGGTCGATGAACATCACGGCCAGCTTGCGCTCGGAGCGCTGGGCCGCCAGCATGGCCCGGTCCAGCCGGTCGGCCAGCAGGGCGCGGTTGGGCAGGCCCGTCAGGCTGTCATGGTAGGCCATGTGGTGCACGCGCGCCTCGGCCTGGCGCCGTTCGACGATCTCGCCCTGCAGCAGCGCATTGGCGCCGGCCAGTTCGGCCGTGCGTTCCAGCACCCGCACTTCCAGCTCGTCACGCGCGCGGCTGACCGCTTCGGCTGCCTCGCGCCGCGCCGTGATGTCGTCCACCAGCCACACGGAACGCCCACGCGGCTTGCTCAGGTCGAACGGGCGGCCCGACAGCCGGGCCCAGAACGTGCTGCCATCCTTGCGCACCAGCTGGTATTCGGACATGTTGACGCGCCCGGCCAGGAAGTCGTCGGCCGTCTCGGCGCGCGCGCGCTGCCAGGCCGCCTTGTCGGCGTAGAAGGCTTGCACCGACAGGCCGTTCATGCCGCCCGGCTCGTAGCCGAACAGCTCCTCCATCTTGCTGTTGCAGCGCAGATTGTGGCCATGCTCGACCACCGAGATGCCCAGCACCGCGCTGTCGAGGATGGCCTGGTTTTCCAGCAGCGCGTTGCGCAGCGTTTCCTCGGCCTGGCGCTGTTCGCTGCGGTCCTCGATGATCCAGATCGTGCCCTGGGTCGGATCGGCCGGATTGACCACGTAGCCGATCAGCTGCGCCCACAGCACGCTGCCATCCTGGCGCTGCATCTCCACTTCCGTCTGGAACGGCTTGCCCACCGAGAGCAGCGGCGAGGCGGCCGCACCCAGTTCATCGTAGGCCTGCTGCGAGGGATAAAGCGCGCGCCCCGGCAAGCCCAGCGCCTCGTCGGCATGGTAGCCGAACATCTCGCCGAAGCCGCGGTTGTAGCGCGTGATGACGCGGTTCTTGGTGAACAGGATGGCCATCGAGGCGTTGGTCATGATGGCCTCGACCTCCATCTTGGTCTCGCGGCTCTCGCTCACGTCCTCCAGGATCCAGATGGTGCCGCCGTCGCTGTGCTCCGCGTCCACCGCCTTGGCCCGCACCCGGCACCAGAACAGCGAGCCATCCTTGCGCTTGAACTGGAATTCGTCGCGCTCGAACGGCAGGCCGCAACCCAGCAGCGGGCTGGCCTCCAGGCCGAATTTCGCATACGCCTCGGGCGAGGGAAACACGATCGACGCGTGCAGGCCCATCATCTCCTCGCGCGTATAACCGAACATCTCGGCCAGGCGCGGATTACAACTGAGCATGTGCTGCGCCTTGGAGAACAGGATGCCGACCGAGGCGTTGTCCAGGATCGCCTTCTGCTCCAGCAGCAGCTGCTTGGTGTCCTCCTCGGCCTTCTTTTGCGCGCTGCGGTCGTCGAAGATCCAGATCGAATCCTGCTGGGTGCGGCCCGGATTGATCACGTAGCCGAAAGCATGGGCCCAGAAGGTGGAACCGTCCTGGCGCCGCATCTCCATCTCGGCCTGGAACGGTTTGCCGCGCGCCAGCAGGGGGCGCGCCTTCTTCACCACGGCCTCGAAGGCCTCGGTCGAAGGATACAGTTCAGAGGTGAGCCGGCCCACGCCGCTGTCGCCTTCGAAGCCGAAGAATTCACCGAAGCGCTGGTTGTAGCGCAGCACCCGGTCATCGCGCTGGAAGCCGATGGCCAGCGGCGCGCTGTCCATGATGGCCTGCATTTCCAGCAGCGTGCGGCGCAGCTTTTCCTCGTCGCGGCGGCGCTCGTCGATGTCCTCGATGATCCAGACCGTGCCATCGTCGGTGTTTTGGGGATCGACGGCGCGCCCGAACAATCGGGCCCAGAACAACGAGCCGTCCTTGCGGCGCAACTGCATCTCGGTGGTGAAGGATTCGCCGCGCCGCAGCGGCGGCCCGGCCTCGCGCCCCAGTTCAATGTGGGCCTGCGCGGACACATGGACCACCACGGTGCCCTCGCCTTCCAGCTCGTGGCGCGCGTAGCCGAGCATGTCGGCGCAGCGCAGATTGCACTCCTGGATCACGCTGGCCTTGCTGAACATGATGCCGACGGCGGCGTTGTCGAGGATGGCCTGTTGTTCGAGCAGCGTCTTGCGCAACGCCTTGTGGTCGCGCTGCACGGCGCTCACATCCTGGAACACGATGGTGGCGCCGCCGTCGCCGTTCCCCGGCAACGGCTTGGCCCAGGCCCGCACGGCGATGTACTGGCCGCCGGCGCAGCTCAGGCAACTGTCCCACTGGCGGCCTTGCGCCGCACCCAGGGCCGTGTTGAGCTGCACCCCGCTGTCGGCCCGTACGTGGCGCGCGAACAGCTCCGCCACGGGTGCCCCCACGGGATCGCGCCCCAGCAGGGCCGCCAGCTCGCCGTTCGCCGCCCGGACCACACCCGCCCCGTCACAGGCGCACGCGGGCACGCCGATCAGCTGCAAAGCATCGGCCACGCATTCTGGGTTGGTCGAAACGTCGTTCGTGGTCACCTGGCGCCCCATGTAAAAAACGCTGCCCTCGCGACGGCAGCGTCATGTCCAGATCATAAACCACATTGCCCCCATTTTCCACTTGGCAAGCCGACGGCTTCCTCTATTCATGCTCCGTGCGCACGGCGTTATAAAAAAAAACAGCCCCGGACCTTGCGGGCCGGGGCTGTCGGAGAAATGACGCTGTGCTTAGTGCGCGGAGGCGGCGGCGGCGCCGATGCCCGTCTCGGAACGCATTTCCTGCGCTTCGAAGCCGGCGCGGTCGATGCGGGCGCGTGGGCTCTTGTCGAGGATGGAGAACAGCCAGATGCCCACGAAGCCTGCCGTCATCGAGAAGATGGCGGGCGAAGCGTAAGGGAACCAGGCGTCCTTATGACCCAGCACATCGACCCACACCGATTTCGACAGCACGGTCAGCACTACGGCCGTGATCAGGCCCATGAAGCCGCCGATGGTGGCGCCGCGGGTGGTGCAATCCTTCCACAGCACGGACATGAACAGCACCGGGAAGTTGGCCGAAGCGGCGATGGCGAAGGCCAGCGACACCATGAAGGCGATGTTCTGCTTCTCGAACAGGATGCCCAGCGCGACAGCGATGATGCCCAGCACGATGGTGGTGGCACGCGAGACGCGCAGTTCTTCCCAGCTGGTGACCTGGCCCTTCTTGATCACGGTGGCGTACAGGTCGTGCGACACAGCCGATGCACCCGACAGGGTCAGGCCGGCCACCACGGCCAGGATGGTGGCGAAAGCCACAGCCGAGATGAAGCCCAGGAACACGTTGCCGCCCACGGCCTTGGCCAGGTGGATAGCTGCCATGTTGGTCCCGCCCAGCATCTTGCCGGCGGCGTCCTTGAACTCGGGATTGGTCGACACCAGCACGATGGCGCCAAAGCCGATGATGAAGGTCAGGATGTAGAAGTAGGCGATCCAGGTGGTGGCCCAGAACACGGACTTGCGTGCTTCCTTGGCGCTAGGCACGGTGAAGAAGCGCATCAGGATGTGTGGCAGGCCGGCGGTACCGAACATCAGCGCCATGCCGAACGAGATGGCCGACACGGGGTCCTTGATGAAGGTGCCCGGACCCATGATGGCGTCCTTCTTGCTGTGCACTTCAACGGCCTTGGCGAACAGCGCCTCGGGGCTGAAATTGAACTGGCCCAGCACCACGAAAGCCATGAACGAAGCACCGGCCAGCAGCATCACGGCCTTGATGATCTGCACCCAGGTGGTGGCCGTCATGCCGCCGAACAGCACGTAGACCATCATCAGCGTGCCGACCAGCACCACGGCGACCCAGTAGTCCAGGCCGAACAGCAGCTTGATCAGCTGGCCCGCGCCCACCATCTGGGCGATCAGGTAGAACGCCACCACCACCAGCGTGCCGCAAGCGGAGAAGATACGGATCGGCTTTTGCTGGAAGCGGTAAGCCGCCACGTCGGCGAAGGTGAAGCGGCCCAGGTTACGCAGGCGCTCAGCCATCAGGAAGGTGATGACAGGCCAGCCGACCAGGAAGCCGATGGCGTAGATCAGGCCATCGTAACCGTTCAGGAACACGGCGGCGGAAATACCGAGGAAGGAGGCAGCCGACATGTAGTCGCCCGCGATGGCCAGGCCGTTCTGGAAGCCGGTGATGCCGCCGCCGGCCGTGTAGAAGTCTGCCGCCGACTTGGTCTTGGCGGCTGCCCACTTGGTGATGAACAGCGTGAAGATGACGAACACGCCGAACATGATGATGGCGGTCCAGTTGGTGGCCTGCTTCTCAGCCTGGCCCAGGTCGGCGCCAGCGGCCAGCGCGCCACCTGCCACGCCCAGCATGGCCAGCGCGGCCAGCATGCGTTTGAAATTCATCATGGCTGCACCCGTGCGCGGATAGCCGCCGTATGTTCGTCGAATTCGCCGTTGGCGCGGCGCACGTAGATGCCCGTGATCAGGACCGTAAACACGATCACGAACAGGCCCATGGGCATACCCCAGGTCATCACACCGCTACCGATGCGGGTGGCCAGCAACTCCTTGTCGAACGCGATCAACAGGATGAAGCCGTAGTACACGGCCATCATCAGCCACGTCAGCGTCCAGCCATAGCGGGAACGGGCCGAAACCAGCTTCTGGTAGCTGGGGTCCGCTTTTATCTTTTGAACCAAATCGTCGTGCATTGCAGTCTCCTTCATTTTTTGTAATGCCTTTATTTCAGGCTGAGTCCAGATTAGACCCGCTCCCTTACCGTTCGCTTACGCCGAAACGCCAAATGAGCAAAATGATACGGATCATGCAAATAGATTTACACCGGCGGCGGCGGGCAAAAAACACGGACAAAAAAAAGGCGCCGCAAGAGCGGCGCCATGTTGCAGTGCAGCGCGGTTTAGCGCAGTGCAGCGCTTAGAAACTGTCGCCCGGCACCCGCACCCAGCCCTCCATCAGCACACGCGCGCTGCGGCTCATGATGGCCTTGGTCACGCTCCACTCGCCGTTCGCCTGGCTCGCTTCCGCGCCCACGCGCAGGGTGCCCGACGGGTGGCCAAAACGCACCGCGTTGCGCTCACCGCCGCCGGCAGCCAGGTTCACCAGCGTGCCCGGGATGGCGGCCGCCGTGCCGATGGCCACGGCCGCCGTGCCCATCATCGCATGGTGCAGCTTACCCATGGACAGCGCGCGCACCAGCAGGTCCACGTCGGCCGCCGCCACCTGCTTGCCGCTGGAGGACACGTAATCCTTGGGTGCGGCCACGAAGGCCACCTTGGGCGTGTGCTGGCGCTTGGCCGCCTCGTCCAGCTCCTTGATCAGGCCCATGCGCAGCGCGCCGTGGGCGCGGATGGTCTCGAACATGGCCAGCGCCTTGGCGTCGCCATTGATGGCGTCCTGCAGCTCCGTGCCCGTGTAGCCAATGGCTTCCGCGTTGACGAAGATGGTGGGGATGCCGGCGTTGATCATGGTGGCCTTGAGCGTGCCCACGCCGGGCACTTCCAGGTCGTCCACCAGGTTCCCGGTCGGGAACATGGAACCGCCGCCGCCCTCCTCGTCGGCCGCCGGGTCCATAAATTCGAGCTGCACTTCGGCCGCCGGGAAAGTCACGCCGTCGAGCTCGAAGTCGCCCGTCTCCTGCACCGCGCCGTTCGTGATGGGCACGTGGGCGATGATGGTCTTGCCGATGTTGGCCTGCCACACGCGCACGGTGGCGATGCCGTTCTGCGGAACGCGGCTGGCGTCCACCAGGCCGCCGCTGATGGCGAACGCGCCAACGGCGGCCGACAGGTTGCCGCAGTTGCCGCTCCAGTCCACGAAGGCCTTGTCGATCGACACCTGGCCGAACAGGTAATCGACGTCGTGGTCAGGCTTGCTGCTCTTGGCCAGGATCACGGTCTTGCTGGTGCTGGACGTGGCGCCGCCCATGCCGTCGATCTGCTTGCCGTAGGGGTCGGGGCTGCCGATCACGCGCAGCAGCAGCGCGTCGCGCGCGGCGCCGGGCACTTGCGCCGCTTCTGGCAGGTCTTGCAGGCGGAAGAACACGCCCTTGCTGGTGCCGCCGCGCATGTAGGTGGCGGGGACTTTGATCTGTGGTACGTGGGTCATGATGATGTATTCCTAAAAAAGACAGGCGGTACGTCGCCGTACCGCCTGCCGTGCCGAACGATCAGTCCTGGGCGCGCATTACGCGGCCTTGGACGATTCCAGGAAGTCCTGCGCGAAACGCTGCAGCACGCCGCCCGCTTCGTAGATCGACACCTCTTCTGCCGTGTCGAGGCGGCAGGTCACGGGCACGTTCACCTGCGAGCCATCGCGGCGGTGGATCACCAGCGTGAGCGTCGCGCGCGGGGTGCGCTCGCCGATCACGTCGTAGGTCTCGGTACCGTCGATGTTGAGGGTGTTGCGGTTCACGCCGGGCTGGAACTCCAGCGGCAGCACGCCCATGCCCACCAGGTTGGTGCGGTGGATGCGCTCGAAGCCTTCGGCCACGATCGCTTCCACGCCGGCCAGGCGCACGCCCTTGGCGGCCCAGTCACGCGAGGAGCCCTGACCGTAGTCGGCGCCGGCGATCACGATCAGCGGCTGCTTGCGCTCCATGTAGGTCTCAATGGCTTCCCACATGCGCATCACTTTGCCTTCCGGTTCGACGCGGGCCAGCGAGCCGGCTTTGACCTTGCCGTCTTCCAGCACCATCTCGTTCTTCAGCGTCGGATTGGCGAAAGTAGCGCGCTGCGCCGTCAGGTGGTCGCCGCGGTGGGTGGCGTAGGAGTTGAAGTCCTCCTCCGGCAGGCCCATCTTGGCCAGGTAGGCGCCGGCCGCGCTGTCGAGCATGATGGCGTTCGACGGCGACAGGTGGTCGGTGGTGATGTTATCGCCCAACACCGCCAGCGGACGCATGCCCTTGAGCGTGCGCTCGCCGGCCAATGCGCCTTCCCAGTACGGCGGACGGCGGATGTAGGTGCTCGGCGCGCGCCAGTCGTACAGCGGGCTGACCTTGACGCCATCGTCGGCCTGCTTGGCGAACATGGGGATGTAGACCTGGTTGAACAGGGCCGGCTTGACGCTGGCTTCGATCAGCGCGTCGATCTCCTCGTCCGACGGCCAGATGTCCTTCAGCGTCACAGGATTGCCTTGCGCGTCATGGCCCAGCACATCCTTCTCGATGTCGAAGCGGATGGTGCCGGCGATGGCGTAGGCCACCACCAGCGGCGGCGAAGCCAGGAAGGCCTGCTTGGCGTACGGGTGGATGCGGCCATCGAAGTTGCGGTTGCCCGACAGGACGGCGGTGGCGTACAGGTCGCGGTCCACCACTTCCTTCTGGATCACCGGGTCCAGCGCGCCGGACATGCCGTTGCAGGTGGTGCAGGCGTAAGCGACGACACCGAAGCCCAGCTTTTCCAGGTCGTCCATCAGGTTGGCCTGTTCCAGGTACAGCGTGACAGCCTTGGAGCCGGGCGCCAGCGAGCTTTTCACCCATGGCTTGCGGGTCAGGCCGCGCGCGTTGGCGTTGCGGGCCAGCAGGCCGGCGGCGATCATGTTGCGCGGGTTGTTGGTGTTGGTGCAGCTGGTGATGGCGGCGATGATGACGGCGCCGTCGGGCATCTTGCCAGGCTCATTCTCCACCTTGCCGCTGATGCCGCGCGCGGCCAGCTCGGAGGTCGGCACGCGCTTGTGCGGATTGGACGGACCGGCGATGTTGCGCACCACGGTCGACAGGTCGAACTTGAGCACGCGCTCGTATTCGGCCGCCTTCAGGGTATCGCCCCACAGGCCGGTTTGCTTGGCGTACTGCTCCACCAGCTTGACCAGTTCATCGTCGCGGCCGGTCAGCTTCAGGTACTTGATGGTCTGTTCGTCGATGTAGAACATGGCCGCCGTGGCGCCGAATTCAGGCGCCATGTTGGCGATGGTGGCGCGGTCGCCCAGCGTCAGCGCGGACGCGCCTTCACCGTAGAACTCCAGGTACGACGACACCACTTTTTCCTTGCGCAGGAATTCGGTCAGCGCCAGCACCGTGTCGGTGGCGGTGATGCCCGGTTGTGGTTTGCCGGTCAGCTCCACGCCGATGATGTCGGGCAGGCGCATCCACGAGGCGCGGCCCAGCATCACGCTCTCCGCTTCCAGGCCGCCCACGCCGACGGCGATCACGCCCAGCGCGTCCACCATCGGGGTGTGCGAGTCGGTGCCCACCAGCGTGTCAGGATAGGCCACACCATCGCTCACCTGCACCACGGGCGACATGCGTTCCAGGTTGATCTGGTGCAGGATGCCGTTACCGGGCGGGATCACGTCGACGTTCTTGAACGCCTTCTTGGTCCAGTTGATGAAGTCGAAGCGGTCTTCGTTACGACGGTCTTCGATGGCGCGGTTCTTGGCGAAGGCGTCCGGATCGAAGCCACCGCATTCCACGGCCAGCGAGTGGTCGACCACCAGTTGGGTCGGCACCACGGGGTTGACCATGGCGGGGTCGCCGCCCTGTTGGGCGATGGCGTCGCGCAGGCCGGCCAGGTCCACCAGTGCGGTCTGGCCCAGGATGTCGTGGCACACCACGCGCGCCGGGAACCATGGGAAGTCCAGGTCGCGCTTGCGCTCGATCAGCTGCGACAGCGACGCGTTCAGCGTGGCCGGCTCGCAGCGGCGCACCAGGTTCTCGGCCAGCACACGCGAGGTGTACGGCAGCTTGTCGTAGGCGCCAGGCTGGATCGCGTCGACAGCGGCGCGCGCGTCGAAGTAATCGAGCTTGGTGCCCGGCAGGTTCTTGCGGAATTGAGTATTCATGTTCGCTTCCAATACTGGCGATTACTTGCGGTCGGAGATAGGCACGAATTGCAGGTCGTCCGGGCCGACGTAGTTGGCGCTTGGGCGGATGATCTTGTTGTCGATGCGCTGCTCGATGATGTGGGCAGCCCAGCCCGAGGTGCGCGAGATCACGAACAGCGGCGTGAACATGGCGGTCGGCACGCCCATCATGTGGTAGGACACGGCCGAGAACCAGTCCAGGTTCGGGAACATCTTCTTCACTTCCCACATCACCGATTCCAGGCGTTCTGCGATGTCGAACATCTTGGTCGAACCGGCTTCCTTGGACAGGTTGTGCGCCACTTCCTTGATCACCACGTTGCGCGGGTCGGAGATGGTGTACACAGGGTGGCCGAAGCCGATCACCACTTCCTTGTTGGCCACGCGGTTACGGATGTCCGCTTCGGCTTCGTCCGGGTTCTCGTAGCGCTTCTGGATCTCGAACGCGAACTCGTTGGCGCCGCCGTGCTTGGGACCGCGCAGCGCGCCGATGGCGCCGGTGATGGCCGAGTAGATGTCCGAACCCGTGCCGGCGATGACGCGGCCGGTGAAGGTGGAGGCGTTGAACTCGTGCTCAGCGTACAGGATCAGCGAGGTGTGCATCGCCTTGACCCACGACTCGGATGGCTTCTCGCCGTGCAGCAGGTGCAGGAAGTGGCCGCCGATCGAGTCGTCGTCCGTTTCCACCTCGATGCGCTTGCCGTTGTGGCTGAAGTGGTACCAGTACAGCAGCATGGAGCCGAACGATGCCATCAGGCGGTCGGCGATGTCGCGCGCGCCCGGCACGTTGTGGTCATCTTTTTCAGGCAGGGTGCAACCCAGCACGGACACGCCGGTGCGCATCACGTCCATCGGGTGGGCCGAGGCAGGCAGCGCTTCCAGCGCCGACTTGACCGACTGCGGCAGGCCGCGCAGCGATTTCAGTTTGCCCTTGTAGCCTTTCAGTTCAGCGGCCGTCGGCAGCTTTCCGTGCACCAGCAGGTAAGCGATTTCTTCGAATTCGCAAGTGTTGGCCACGTCCAGGATGTCGTAACCACGGTAGTGCAGGTCGTTGCCGGTCTTGCCGACGGAGCACAGCGCGGTATTACCGGCGGTCACACCCGACAGGGCAACGGATTTTTTGGGCTTGAAGGTAGCGACTTGTTCAGCACTCATTTGATCTCTCCAGATGTTCTATGTGTAGTTTGCGATTGCGGATTGCGATTGCAGATTGCGATAAGGGGCGATGCTTATTTCTTCGATGCGGCGAACAGCGCGTCGAGCTTTTGCTCGAAGCTGTGGTAGTTGATGCGCTCGTACAGTTCCATGCGGGTCTGCATGGTGTCGACCACGTTCTTCTGGGTGCCGTCGCGGCGGATCGCGCCGTAGACGTTTTCGGCTGCCTTGTTCATGGCACGGAAGGCCGACAGCGGATACAGCACCAGGCCCACGTCGGCGCCGCGCAGCTCGTCCACCGTGTACAGCGGGGTCGCGCCGAATTCAGTGATGTTGGCCAGCACCGGCACCTTGACGGCCTTGGCGAACTGGGAATACATCGGCAGGTCGGTGATCGCTTCCGGGAAGATCATGTCGGCGCCCGCTTCCACGCAGGCGATGGCGCGGTCCAGGGCCGATTCCAGGCCTTCCACGGCCAGCGCGTCGGTGCGGGCCATGATGACGAAGTTCTCGTCGGTGCGGGCGTCCACGGCGGCCTTGATGCGGTCGACCATCTCCTGCTTGGTCACGATTTCCTTGTTCGGACGGTGGCCGCAGCGCTTGGCGCCGACCTGGTCTTCGATGTGGATGGCGGCCGCGCCGAACTTGATCATGGACTTGACGGTGCGCGCCACGTTGAAGGCCGAAGAACCGAAGCCGGTGTCCACGTCCACCAGCAGCGGCAGGTCGCACACGTCGGTGATGCGGCGCACGTCGGTCAGCACGTCGTCCAGACTGGAGATGCCCAGGTCGGGCAGGCCCAGCGAACCGGCGGCCACGCCGCCACCGGACAGGTAGATGGCCTTGAAGCCGGCGCGTTTGGCCAGCAGGGCGTGGTTGGCGTTGATGGCGCCCACCACCTGCAGCGGGGATTCTTCTTGTACGGCTTTGCGGAATGCGGCGCCGGCGGAATATTGGCTCATGTCTGACCTTTCGTTGTGCTTGTGTGCTTGCGGTTGGTTGCGCCGTGGCGCGTTGCGAACAGGTATTGCAAGGGACGTGCCAACGGGTGACGCGATGCCTTACCGGCGGGCAAACTCAGCAAAATCAAACACTTGGCGCTTGACCGGGCGGCAGGACACTTGAGTACGCAAGCATATCGCGTTGCAACGACGTTGCTTTTATGTTTCAAAAACGTTTCACCATGAAACATTGAAACGGAACTGGCGTACAATGGCGGCATGCGCCATTCCACTCCCCTACCCCTGGACAACACCGACAAGCCCGTGATCTGGACCGTGTCGGTGTCGCGCCTGTTCGACCTGTTCCGCGACATCACGCTCGAATACGACGACCTGGCCACCATCGAACCGATCAACCTGGGCTTCGACGAAGCGGCCCGCCACATCCGCGAGCGGATGGCGACCGAGCGCTGCGACGCCGTGATCGCGGCCGGCTCCAACGCCGCCTATTTAAAGGGACGGCTGTCGGTGCCGGTGGTGATCGCCAAGGCCAGCGGCTTCGACGTGATGCAGGCGCTGGCGCGCGCGCGCCGGGTGACCGAACGCATCGGCGTGATCACCTACCAGGAACGGCTGCCGGAGCTGGCCGAATTCGCCGCCACCTTCGGCTTCGACATCGCGCAGCGCACCTACGTCACCGAGGAAGATGCGCGGGCCCAGATCAACGAACTGAAAGCAGCCGGCATCCAGGCCATCGTGGGCGCAGGCCTGATTACCGATCTGGCCGAGGAAGCGGGATTGACGGGCGTGTTCGTCTACTCAGCCGCCTCGATACGACAAGCCTTTGACGACGCGCTGGAGATGGCGCGCCTGACCCAGCTGGAAGTGAACCGCAGCCGGCGCGTGGTGGTGGCCGACACGCTGCGCGCCAAGCATGGCCTGAACGACTTGCGCGGCGAATCGGCCGCCATGGAGGCGCTGCGGCAGTCCGTGGTGCTGTACGCGAAATCGCCGGCCACGGTGCTGATCCAAGGCGAAACGGGCTGTGGCAAGGAACTGGTGGCGCAAGCCATCCACCGCGAAAGCCCGCGCATCCTGGGCCAGAACCGGCCGTTCGTGGCGGTGAACTGCGGCGCCATCGCCGAATCGCTGCTCGAATCGGAACTGTTCGGCCACGAGGAAGGCGCGTTCACGGGCGCGCGCCGCGGCGGCCACGCGGGCCTGTTCGAAGCGGCCAACCGGGGCACGCTGTTCCTCGACGAGATAGGCGAAATGCCGCTCACGCTGCAAACGCGGCTACTGCGGGTGCTGGAGGAACGCGAAGTGGTGCGGGTGGGCGGCACGCGACCGATCGCCGTCAACGTGCGCATCATCAGCGCCACCCACTGCGACCTGGAACAACGCGTGCGCGACGGGCGCTTTAGGGCCGACCTGTTCTACCGGCTGGCCGTGCTGCGGCTGTCGCTGCCGCCGCTGCGCGCGCGCGAGGACGATGTGATAGGGCTGGCCGAATGGTCCCTCAAGAATGCGCTGGCGGCGCTGGGCGCGCGGCCCCACCCCAACCTGCACGCCGAGATCATGGCGTGCGCGCCGCTGCTGCGCCAGTACGACTGGCCGGGCAATGTACGCGAGCTGCGCAACCTGATGGAGCGGCTGGCCCTGTTCCTGGCGGCCGAGCCATTGCAGGCGCTCACGCCCGCCTTCGTGCAGAATGTGGCGCCGGAACTGCTGCCGCGCGCGCGTGCCGACGGCGGACTGGATGGCATCGTTCTGCCGCCGGTCATGTATCCGCCCGCGGCGCCGCCCCAGCCTCTCTCTACGTCCGACAGCATGCCCTCTGCCCTCCCCGGCGCCTCGTCCGGCGCCACCTATCCAACACCCGTGCCCGTCCCGGCCGAGTCGGTGACGGCGGTGCTGGCCCGTTTTGGCGGCCGCCGCGACGCCGCCGCCAACTACCTGGGCATCAGCCGCACGACGCTGTGGCGCAAACTACGCGCCGAGGGTGGCGGGGAAGGATGAGAGAAAGGCCAGGTTGACATGACTCGAGCTTGATCTGACAGACGCGGCCTGACGAGCAACAACCTCAGTTGGTCAGCACCCCGTTGCAGCCGTTCCGTGGAGGTCTAAGTATTCTTCCGATTCTTCATCAATCGTTTCCATCCAATCAATTCGAATACGCTCCCGCCCACCAACGCCACCGTTGCGCTGGTTTGCATTCCTACATACCAAAGCCCTGCAGCGACAACGAACATTGCGAACGTAATGAAGTGATGTTTATACATTTTTCGCTTTCCGACTGTTGATCTACCGGTTTAACAACTGTGAACCTGACCTGACACTCAGGACTTGCCCGCGATGCTGGCAGCGCCACTAACACGGGCCAGGCTTGAGCGCGCGCCAGCCACCGCGCGCAGGCGCTCTTCAAGGTAGGCGCTCACGCGGGGATGCTGGCTGAAGACGACGTTGAAGCGGATATGCTGGTCGGGCGTGTCGTTGGCCGAGAACGCGGCGCCGCGCATCAACAGGATCTTGTTGCGGTAGGCGTCCTGCACCAGCAAGTCCACGTCCAGCCCTTCGGGCATGGTGCCCCACAGGAAAATGCCTGCGTCGCCGGGCTGCTCGAACCTCACGCCGGCCGCGCTCAGTTGCCGCGTGCTGGCGTTGCGCGCCACCATGATCTTGCGTTGCAGCCGCTCCAGGTGCTTGCGCAGGTTGCCGGCCTTGAGCACTTCCAGCAGCACGTATTCGTTCAGCGCAGGCAACGTCATGATGGAGTGGATCTTGGTTCGCATCAGCAGCTTGAGCAGGGCGGGCGCCGCAGCCAGATAGCCCATGCGCAGGGCCGGGCTCAGCGCCTTGCACAGGCTGGAGTAGTAGATCACGCCGTCCAGTCCGGACAGCGATGCCAGCCGCGCGCTGTGGCCCTGCTGGAAATGGCCGTGCACGTCGTCTTCGGCGATCAGGACGCCATACTGCTGCGCCATGTTCAGCACTTTGTGCAAGTTGGCGGCGCTGCTGCTCCAGCCGGTGGGATTGTGCAACGCCGTCTGCACAAACAGCAGGCGTGGACGGTGCGTGCGGCAGGCGGCTTCCAGTTCGTCCAGGTCGAGGCCATCAGGTCGGCGCGTGATGGGCACCAGGCGCACGCCGTCCTGGCGCAGCCTGCCGAACATCAGGAAGTATCCGGGGTCTTCCACCAGCACCGTATCGCCGGGCTGTAGGAATGTGCGGCAGATCAGATCGATGGCATGGGTAGCGCCGAACGTGGTGAGGATGTGATTGGCGTCGGCAGCGATGCCAATGCCGCGCAACAGCAGCGCGATCTGCTCGCGCAGTTCGGCCAGCCCTTGCGGCGGACAGCGCGAGGCCATGCCGGCCGCGCTGCGCGCCAGGCCACGTTGCACGGCGGCCGCCGGCAGCGCGTCCTGCAGCCAGGTGGGCGGCAAGGCGCCGCTGCTGGCCAGCAGCACGCCCGGGCGCTGGTCGTTCACTTGCTGGATCAGCCAGACCGGCTCCTGCTCCTGCCCCGCTTCCAGCGCCACCTCGTCGGGAATGGCGCGGCTGGCGTCCGCTGCTGCGCAGACGAAGAAGCCCGCCGTGCCGTGCGTGTCGATGACGCCTGCGGCCACCAGCCTGTCATACGCCACCACCACGGTGTTGGTGCTCACCGCGAGCTGCGTGGCGAGCTGGCGGATCGACGGCAGCTTGGTCCCGCCGGGCAGGACGCGTTGCGCGATCTGCTGACGCAATGCGTCCTCGATCTGCTTGAACAGGGCAACGGGTGAGGAGCGGTCGATGGAGAACATGGTCGAAGTCTAGCGTAAAAACGTCACGGCGAGGACCAGCAGGATGGCGCCCATCGCCAGGTTGAAGATGCGCTGGTTGCGCGGTGCTTTCAGCAGGCTACGGATCGAGACGCCGAACAATGCCCACATGGCGTTGCACGGCACGCCCACCACGGTGCCGATCACGGCCACCAACTGCGCGTTGACGAACATGTTGCCCTGTGCAGGCATGAAGACCGATGCCATGGTGACGGCTTTGAGCCAGCTCTTGGGGTTCAGCGCCTGGAACAGCGCCGCCTGCGCAAACGACACGGCCTTCGGCGCGCTGGTCCCCGCCACCGAGGCGCCGGTAAGCTTCCAGGCCAAAAATATCATGTACAGCGCACCCGCGATCCGCAGCACCTGCTGCGCCATCGGGTACGCGACGAATACGCTGCCCAGCCCCACGCACATCAGCATGGTCTGCACGAAGATGCCGACCTGGATGCCGAGGATAACCGGCAGCGCGCTTCGATAGCCGAAATTGGCGCCGGTGGTGGCCAGCATGACGTTGTTCGGTCCGGGCGTGGCCGACATCACAAAGCAATAGCTCATCAGGGGCAGGAGTTCGGTCATGGCATGCAGTCATCGCGTTGAGAAGGCCCCAGTCTAGAAGCGCCGCACGGCATGGAAAAGGCACAAGGCGCCGCGTACGCGCACATGCTGTATCAGTCGAACGACTGCTACAGCGGCGCACGCCTGTCACAGCTTGGCCTTCAATCGTGCGCAGCCTATCCTAGAGAGGCGAGTCCGTGCGCATCGTGCGGGCCATTGGAGCCGGGGCGCGATGCCAAGCCAATACGAACCCAATACGCTGAAAGAGCAGATGCGCAACGTGATCGAGGAAGCGCGCATGGTGCTGCCCGGCATACAGGCGCTGTTCGGCTTCCAGACCATCGCCGTATTCAACCAGCGCTTCCTCGACCTGCCCGGGGCAATGCAACTCTGCCACCTGCTGGCATTGGCGCTGGTGGTGCTGTCCATCGCGCTGGCGATGGCGCCAGCGGCCTACCATCGCATCGTCGAATCGCACCAGGTATCGGAACAGACCGTCAGACTGTCTTCGTGGTTCATCTGCGCCGCGCTGGCGCCGCTGGCCGGCGGGCTGGCGCTCGATATGGCGGTGGTGCTGTACCTGGTCGCGCCGTCCTATGCGCTCAGCGCGGCCGGCACGGCGGCCACACTGGCTCTGCTGCTCGGCCTGTGGTTCGCGTTTCCGCTGCGGGCGCGCCGCCGGCGCGGTTAAAAGCGCTGTTTGGGGGGGGAGACGTCAAGCCTCAAGGGCGTTCGAAATGAATCCTTCGTCAGTCAACGCCTTGATTACGCCGCGCAGCAGGTAGTTGTTTGTGAAGCAGATAGAGTACTGCCTGGCTCCCTCATAGATCGGTTGCAGCATTTTCTGATCCACTAGTTTTCTGATTTGGTAGGTTCGCTGATTATCGGTGAGCTTTGGCATCACCAGCTTTAGGTCTCCTGACTTTGCGGTTTTTAGTTTTACGACCTCAAGGAGCACGTGATACTCGTCAATCGTGATGAGCTGTCGCTCGCGCGAGATAGACAGCGCCGGCTTGAGGATGCGTTGCTCCAGATAGTCGTACTGGGTCAGTCGATCTACTTTTCTTAGTTCGGTCAGAATTCCTTCCAGCACATAGGTACACCATATGTCGATACCTTCGGTTTGTCCGGTATCAGCGGCGCCCAGCATCTGATAGTAACGCTCTCTGTCGTTGCAGAAGACTGCAGTGGGATTGAGCACGCGACCGTCCTTGACGTTGAAGCCGTACTTAATGAGCAGCGCGTAAGTTAGCAGGCGGACGACTCGACCGTTTCCGTTGGAAAATGGATGTATCCAGCCGAAACGATGGTGTGCAAGGGCGACTTTAATCAAGTCGTACTTGGGCGCTGACGGGGTATTAACGAATTCTGTCAATTCCCTCATGTATTGAGGCACGGCTATCGCTTCAGGCGGTAGATGTGCCGACATCGCTATTTTTACTGGGCTTTCGCGGTAAGCGCCCGGTGTCTTATCGCCCTCACGTTCCAGACCGTTGACAGCGATGCCGTGCAGATCTCGTATGAACGTTTCGGTGAGAGGTGCGCCTGGCTGCATTGCTTCTTCGACGTACCTCATGGCTTCTTCGATGTTGGTGATTTCCTTCATCTGGTCGCCGTCCTCGAGGCCGCCTTGCACAGTGGACTCGACAAGGTCAGCCAGTGTTGTATGGTTGCCTTCAATACGTGCAGATCCTAAACTTTCGAGAAGATGAAATATCTGTTTCAGCTGAAAGAAGACTTCTGGCGGTGTAGTTCCGCCGAGCTGCAGCCGTCGAAGATGCTCAAGTTCAGTGACAACATCGACCAGCGGTGAGTCAAATGATGGGTTGTGCAACTTGAGATCGAAGTGTTCGAATTTAGGACTATCCATGGTCACCCCAAAATTATTGACAGCACTGTCACTAATTATCTCAAATTTTTACAAAAAATACCTGTACAATCAATTGGTTGTGCGATCCGTATTTTCACCTTATCTGAAATTGCTAAAAAGCGGATCTGGAAAACCCAGCACTGGACATCTGGAGAATCCGTCGGTGACTCGGGGCACGCCCCTTCCCGCAACCACTCCTTTTGTAGCCAGCCCGGCAACGCCCCCCCATGGCAAGTGAAATCAATTCCTTAGCCCTTAAAAAAAAACCCGCATCGAACGATGCGGGTTTTTTTGTGCGCCGGCCTGCGGCTTAGTCCACTTCCACCGTCTCCGGCGGCGGCGTCGGCGCGGCGTCCGATTCCGGGAATTCCAGCTTGACCTGGTCTTTGTCGTCCAGATCCACCGTCACCCGGCCACCGGTCACCAGGCGGCCGAACAGCAGCTCGTCGGCCAGCGCCTTGCGGATCATGTCCTGGATCAGGCGCGACATCGGGCGTGCGCCCATCAGCGGGTCGAAGCCTTTCTTGGCGAGGAACTTGCGCAGCTTCTCGGTGAAGATGGCTTCCACCTTCTTCTCGTGCAGCTGTTCTTCCAGCTGCATCAGGAACTTGTCGACCACGCGCAGGATGATCTCCTCGTCCAGCGCACGGAAGCTGATGGTGGCGTCGATACGGTTGCGGAACTCCGGCGTGAACATGCGCTTGATGTCGGCCATCTCGTCGCCCGCCTGCTTGGTGGTGGTGAAGCCGATCGACGTCTTCTGCAAGCTCTCGGCGCCCGCGTTGGTGGTCATGATGATGATCACGTTGCGGAAGTCGGCCTTGCGTCCGTTGTTGTCGGTCAGCGTGCCATGGTCCATCACCTGCAGCAGGATGTTGAAGATGTCCGGGTGCGCCTTCTCGATCTCGTCCAGCAGCAGCACGGCGTGCGGCTTCTTGGTGATGGCTTCGGTCAGCAAACCACCCTGGTCGAAGCCCACGTAGCCGGGCGGCGCGCCGATCAGACGGCTCACAGCGTGGCGCTCCATGTACTCGGACATGTCGAAGCGGATCAGCTCGATGCCGAGGATGAAGGCCAGCTGCTTGGCCACTTCCGTCTTGCCGACGCCGGTGGGGCCGGAGAACAGGAAGGAGCCGATCGGCTTGTCGGTCTTGCCCAGGCCGGCGCGCGCCATCTTGATGGCCGAGGCCAGCGCTTCGATGGCGGGGTCCTGCCCGAACACGACGTTGCGCAGGTCGCGGTCGATGGTCTGCAGCTTGCTGCGGTCGTCCTGGTTGACGGTCTGCGGCGGGATGCGCGCGATCTTGGAGATGATGTCCTCGATCTCGGTCTTGCCGATGGTTTTCTTCTGCTTCGATTTCGGCAGGATGCGCTGCGCGGCACCGGCCTCGTCGATCACGTCAATGGCCTTGTCGGGCAGATGGCGGTCGTTGATGAAGCGGGCCGCGAGCTCGGCCGCCGTCGACAGCGCCGACGACGAATACTTGACGCCGTGGTGCTCCTCGAAGCGCGACTTGAGGCCGCGCAGGATCTGCACGGTCTGCTCGACGGTCGGCTCGTTCACATCCACTTTCTGGAAGCGGCGGCTCAGCGCATGGTCCTTCTCGAACACGCCACGGAATTCCGTGTACGTGGTGGCGCCGATGCACTTGAGCTGGCCGTTGGCCAGGGCCGGTTTCAGCAGGTTGGACGCATCCAGCGTGCCGCCCGACGCCGAACCGGCGCCGATGATGGTATGGATCTCGTCGATGAACAGGATGCCGTTCGGGTTGTCCTTGAGCTGCTTGAGCACGGCCTTCAGGCGCTGCTCGAAGTCGCCGCGGTACTTGGTGCCGGCCAGCAGCGCGCCCATGTCGAGCGAATAGACGACGGCGTGCTGCAGGATGTCCGGTACGTCGTTCTGCGTGATGCGGTAGGCCAGGCCTTCGGCGATGGCGGTCTTACCCACGCCGGCCTCACCGACCAGCAGCGGGTTGTTCTTGCGGCGGCGGCACAGCACCTGGATCACGCGGTCGACCTCGTCCTCGCGGCCGATCAGCGGGTCGATCTTGCCCTCGGCGGCGGCCTTGTTGAGGTTCTGGGTGAACTGGTCGAGCGGGCTTTCCTTCTGCTGGCCATCGGACGGTGCGCCCTCTTCCACGCCTTCGGACGCCTTGGCGCTTTCCGAAGCCTGGTCCTTGCGCACGCCGTGCGAGATGAAGTTGACCACGTCCAGCCGGGTCACTCCCTGCTGGTGCAAGTAGTAGACGGCGTGCGAGTCCTTCTCGCCGAAGATGGCCACCAGCACGTTGGCGCCCGTCACTTCCTTCTTGCCGTTGGACGCGGACTGCACGTGCATGATGGCGCGCTGGATCACGCGCTGGAAACCGAGCGTGGGCTGGGTATCGACCTCGCCCGTGCCGGGCACGGTGGGCGTGTTGTCGCCGATAAAGTTGGCCAGCGTCTTGCGCAAGTCCTCGATGTTGACGGCGCAGGCGCGCAACACTTCAGCCGCCGACGGGTTGTCCAGCAGCGCCAGCAGCAAATGCTCGACCGTGATGAATTCGTGCCGTGCCTGTCGGGCTTCGACAAACGCCATGTGCAAACTTACTTCTAATTCCTGCGCGATCATACTTCCTCCATCACACACTGCAGGGGGTGGCCTGCCTTGCGCGCATGCGTTAAAACGAACTCCACTTTGGTACAGGCTATGTCCTTGGAAAACACGCCACACACGCCCTTGCCGTGCTGGTGCACGCTGAGCATGATTTGCGTGGCCGTTTCTCTGTCCTTGTTGAAATACTCCTGGATGATGGCCACGACGAATTCCATCGGCGTGTAGTCATCATTGAGCAACGCCACCTGGTACAGAGGTGGCGGCTTCAGCGTCTGCCGCTCCAGCAGGGTTTCAGTATCATGCTTGGTTGCCATACGCTTATATTCTAATGCTTTCGGGATTGATGCAATGCGCATTTCTCAGCGCATATCCATTTGTTGTCCATCTTACGCGTTTTCTCATCCCCGCGCAGATGGCGCCCGGGGCGGCGAATTCAAGAGTTGTTTTTATGCCAATTGTCTTAAAAATAGCAAAAGCCCCTCGAAAGCGCTTGACTTTAAAAATCCACGCGCTAACAATGCGTTATCGACTCTGTGCAGAAATGTACATGTTGATAAGAAGTGAGGCGTGAGGAGGGGGCAAGAAGCTTCTTGCCTTTATGGCTCGTGTGATCAGTTTTTATTTGA
Organism: Rugamonas brunnea; assembly: GCF_014042345.1. Lineage (GTDB taxonomy): Bacteria > Pseudomonadota > Gammaproteobacteria > Burkholderiales > Burkholderiaceae_D > Rugamonas > Rugamonas brunnea. The sequence goes on along the minus strand of NZ_JACEZT010000004.1, from coordinate 315,460 downwards.
AAGTTCTTTTTATGGCAACAGGTACTGTTAAGTGGTTCAATGATTCCAAAGGTTTTGGCTTCATCACTCCAGATGACGGCGGCGAAGATTTGTTCGCTCACTTCTCCGCGATCAACATGAACGGTTTCAAGACCCTCAAAGAAGGTCAAAAAGTTCAGTTCGAAGTCACGCAAGGCCCTAAAGGCAAGCAAGCTTCCAACATCCAGTCGGCGTAAGCGCCCACTTCGGAAGTCGAAAACCCCGCCCTGCGGGGTTTTTTTTCGTCCGCACGCCGGGTCCGCTGTTGCATCCGCGTCACGCTGTCGTTCATGCCGGCGCCCAGCAAAAAGCCCCGCCCTCTCGCGAGGACGGGGCTTGCAGGCAGCACGGCGCGAACCGCGCCGTCACTTACATATTAGCGATCATCACGTCGCCGAAGCCCGAGCACGACACCTGGGTCGCGCCTTCCATCAGGCGGGCGAAGTCGTAGGTGACGCGCTTGGAGGCGATCGATTTCTGCATCGAATCGATCACCAGGTCGGCCGCCTCGGTCCAGCCCATGTGGCGCAGCATCATCTCGGCCGACAGGATCAGCGAACCAGGGTTCACATAATCCTTGCCCGCGTATTTCGGTGCGGTGCCGTGGGTGGCTTCGAACATGGCCACGGAGTCCGACAGGTTGGCGCCCGGCGCGATGCCGATGCCGCCCACCTGGGCCGCCAGCGCGTCCGAGATGTAATCGCCGTTCAGGTTCAGGGTGGCGATCACGCTGTACTCGGCCGGACGCAGCAGGATCTGTTGCAGGAATGCATCAGCGATCGAATCCTTGACCGTGATCTCACGACCGGTCTTGGGATTCTTGAACTTGCACCATGGGCCGCCGTCGATCAGCTCGGCACCGAATTCCTTCTGGGCCAGTTCGTAGGCCCAGTCACGGAAGCCGCCTTCCGTGTACTTCATGATGTTGCCCTTGTGAACGATGGTCACCGATGGCTTGTCATTGTCGATCGCGTACTGGATCGCCTTGCGTACCAGGCGCTGCGTACCCTGGCGCGACACTGGCTTGATGCCGATGCCCGAGGTTTCCGGGAAGCGGATCTTGGTCACGCCCATTTCCTTGACCAGGAAGTCGATCAGTTTCTTGGCGTTGTCCGAACCTTCGGCCCACTCGATGCCGGCGTAGATGTCTTCCGAGTTCTCGCGGAAGATCACCATGTCGGTCTTCTCAGGCTCTTTCACCGGCGAAGGCACGCCCGTGAAGTAGCGCACCGGGCGCAGGCAGACGTACAGGTCCAGTTGCTGGCGCAGCGCCACGTTGAGCGAACGGATGCCGCCGCCGACCGGGGTGGTCAGCGGGCCCTTGATGGAGACCACGTAGTCTTTCAGTACTTGCAGCGTCTCGTCGGGCAGCCACACATCCGGGCCGTACACGGTGGTCGACTTCTCGCCGGCGTAGATTTCCATCCAGCTGATCTTGCGCTTGCCGCCATAGGCCTTCTCCACAGCCGCGTCGATCACTTTGATCATCACGGGGCTGATGTCGACGCCGGTGCCGTCACCCTCGATGTAGGGAACGATGGGGTTATCTGGTACATTCAGGGAAAAATCGGCATTGACGGTGATTTTCTGGCCGTCAGCAGGTACTTTGATATGTTGATACATCGTGTTCTCCGAAGTGGACGCTCGGCAAGCGACAACGTCGTTGCGCTCCCAGGGCATGATCTGCAATCTGAATTATTACCAATTTACCACGGTTTTCTCTCAGTCTTCTATAAGACATAAGACAGGCGTTTCACATTATGCACCAGTATTTTGCCAGGCGCTATGGCTTTTTCGTCGCCGGCGATTAAGCCTACACCACAATTGATCCTCTAATAAATATGTCTTTGATACTATTCAACAAGCCGTTCCAGGTTCTGTGCCAGTTCTCGCCGCAGGAAGGACGCCCTACCCTGGCCGACTACCTGAAGATCCCCAACATCTACCCGGCCGGCCGGCTCGACGCCGACAGCGAAGGACTGCTGCTGCTGACCGACGATGGCAAGTTGCAGCACGACATCGCCCATCCCGACCACAAGCAGCCGAAAACCTACCTGGTGCAGGTGGAAGGCGTGCCGGACGCCGACAGCCTGGCGCGGCTGCAGGCGCCGATCAACCTGGGCGACTTCACCACCCAGCCGTGCAAGGCTGTGCGCATCGCTGAGCCGGAATGGCTGTGGCCGCGCAACCCGCCGATCCGCCAGCGCGCCGACCAGCCCACCAGCTGGCTGGCCATCACGCTGCAGGAAGGCAAGAACCGCCAGGTGCGGCGCATGACGGCGGCCGTCGGCCTGCCCACGCTGCGGCTGGTGCGCAGCGCCATCGGCGCCATCTCGCTGGCCAGCCACCCGCTGATGCCGGGCGAATGGCGCGAGGTGACGCCGGCCGAACTGGTCGGCGCATCGCCGGGTTAACCGGGACCATTCGGGAATGGCGGGGACGGCGCGGACGGGGCCACATTGCGGCGCAACAAAAATTTTTCAGACAATCTGCAATTTTTTTGAAAAATCATGTCAACCGACAATTTCCAGCCCACGTTAAGGAGAGCAGATTCACTTGAATCCTTGTTTTCTTCAACCGCCAAAGGAACTGACATGTCTAAAATCATCGCTGCTCTGGTTGCATCCCTGTTCGCCGCTTCCGCTTTCGCCGCTGCTCCAGCGTCGGCATCCGCTGCTGCTTCCGCTCCGATGGCTTCCGCTGCTTCCGCATCCGCTTCCGCTGAAGCCGCTGCTCCTGCGAAGAAAGCCAAGAAAGCCAAGAAGGCCAAGAAAGCTGCTTCGGCATCGGCTTCCGCTGAAGCTTCGGCACCAGCCGCCAAGTAATCTTTCCGGCTCCATCAAAAAGGCAGGCGCGTCCTGCCTTTTTTTACGCCCATTGCCGGCGCAACAATATCTTCGTCGCACGGCATCGCGCATGAAACACATGCACAAACGCCTGCGCAAACGACAAAACCCGCACTGACCAGAGGTCAGGCGGGTTCTTGCTGTACTCCCTGTCGCGGCCGGAGCCGCAAGCAGCAGGAAATTAAGCGGACAGTGCCTTCAGGGCAGCTGCCAGACGGCTCTTGTGGCGAGCGGCCTTGTTCTTGTGGATGATCTTCTTGTCGGCGATGCTGTCGATGGTCGACACGGATGCCTGGAAGATAGCGGTCGCAGCCGCTTTGTCGCCACCCTGGATCGCTTTACGAACCGCTTTGATTGCGGTGCGCAGGGTCGAACGCTGGGACGAGTTGTGTGCGTTTTGCTTAACTGCTTGACGAGCGCGTTTGCGCGCTTGTGCGGTATTTGCCATGGAATTTCCTAAATCAGGGTCAAAGTGCGTTTGCAAACATTATTGTTTGCCAAACAGGTGCGTTCAGTGCAGCTGCCGAACCATGTGAGTCAAACTACTGCCTGCCAAACATTCGTGTCTGCATTACAGAATTCTGTACAGCCTTCGATTATAGCGATGTTTTTCAACCGGAGCAATTCAAAAATTCAGAATATTGCAAGGCCCCGGAAGCCAGCCGGCGCCGGCCAGCCAACTATTCTGGCACGACATGCGCGGGAGCACTATTGCAACCGTTATAATCACGGCCCATGAACTTGCTCAAAACCCTGGCTGGTATTTCCAGCATGACCCTGCTCTCGCGCGTGACAGGCCTGTTGCGTGAAACCCTGTTCGCGCGCGCCTTCGGCGCCGGCGCCTACACCGACGCCTTCATTGTCGCGTTCCGCATCCCCAACCTGCTGCGGCGCCTGTTCGCCGAGGGCGCGTTCTCGCAAGCGTTCGTACCCATCCTCTCTGAATACAAGACCCAGTACGGCCAGGAAGCGAGCAAGACGCTGGCCGACCACGTGGCCAACACGCTGGTGTGGGCCACCTTGCTGGTGAGCGTGGCCGGCATCATCGGCGCACCCGTGTTCGTGTACCTGATCGCCACCGGCCTGCGCGCCGAGCCGGGCGCCTTCGACGCGGCCGTGTGGATGACGCGATTGATGTTCCCTTATATTAGTTTCATGTCCTTCGTGGCGCTGGCCGGGGGCATCCTCAACACCTGGCGCGAGTTCAAGATCCCCGCGTTCACGCCCGTGCTGCTGAACCTGTCGTTCATCGCCGCCTCGCTGTTCCTGCAATCGCACCTGGCCCAGCCCATCTACGCCATGGCCATCGCCGTGTTCGTGGGCGGCTTGCTGCAGGTGGGCATGCAGATTCCGGCCCTGGTGCGCATCGGTATGCTGCCGCGCCTGTCGCTAAATCCGGCCGCCGGCCTGAGCGACCCCGGCGTGCGGCGCGTGCTCAAGAAAATGGGACCGGCCGTGTTCGCCGTATCGGCGGCCCAGATCAGCCTGATGATCAACACCAGCATCGCCTCCCGGCTGGCCGAGGGCAGCATTTCCTGGCTGTCCTACGCGGATCGGCTGATGGAATTCCCCACCGCCATGCTGGGCGTGGCGCTGGGCACCATCCTGCTGCCCAGCCTGTCCAAAGCCAACGCCGACGGCGACACCGAGGAATACTCGAATCTGCTGGACTGGGGCTTGCGCCTGACCTTCCTGCTGGCGCTGCCGTCGGCCGTGGGCATGGCCACGCTGGCTGAACCGCTGATCACCACGTTGTTCCACTACGGCAAGTTCTCAGACCATGCGGCCGCCATGTCGGCCCGTCCCCTGATCGCCTACAGCGTGGGCCTGCTGGGCATCATCCTGGTCAAGACACTGGCGCCGGCGTTCTACGCGCGCCAGGACATCCGCACTCCGGTCAAGATCGCCGTGGGCGTGCTGGTGGCGACCCAGTTGATGAATATGCTGTTCGTCCCCTACATCGCCGTGGCCGGCCTGGCGCTGTCGATCGGGCTGGGCGCCTGCTTCAACGCCGGCTTCCTGTACACAGGCTTGCGCCGGCGCGGCATCTACCACCCGCTGCCGGGCTGGGGCTGGTTCTTCATGCGGGTGGCGCTGGCTTGCGCCGCCATGGGGGCGACCGCCTGGTACAGCGCCAGCCTGGTGGACTGGCTGGGCATGCAGCAGCATGTGCTGCTGCGCGCCGGCGCCCTGTTCCTCGTGATCGCGGTTAGCGGCGCCGTCTATTTCGGCGCCCTGCTGGCGATGGGCTTCCGCCTGCGCGACTTCAAGCGCACGGCGCGGTAAAACACGCCGGCGCCGGACGAAAAAAAACCCGCCGCGGCGGGTTTTTTTGCTTGCGGCGAATTAAGCCGACTTCTTGGCCTTGCGGCGAGCCACGACGCCCATCAGCGCCAGGCCGCCCAGCAGCATGCCATAGGTTTCTGGCTCAGGAACGGCCGACACGGTGTAGGTGCCGCTGTAGTTGGCGCCAGCCGAAGCGGTACCAGCCAGGTCCAGCACGAACGGGCCAACGCCGCTGTATTCCACGCCGAAGAATTTCAGGCCGCCGACGGCGAAGGTTTGACCCAGCGTGCCGTTCAGGTTGGAGTGCACGGCGTCGAAGCTCAGATGCTGGCCGGACACGGTCAGACCGATGTTGTAGGTGCCAGCACCCAGGTTGCCCAGCGTGATCAGGTCGTGGCCACCGGACAGGATGCCATCGCCAACAACGGCGTTGAACACGTGGGTCTGACCGTCAGCGATGATGCTCACGGTCTGGTCGCCAGCCGAAGCGGAGAACGAGGCTGCGGCTAACAAGCCTGCAACGATATATTTCAATTTCATGAGAAAAATCCCTAAAAATGAACTTGGTTGCGCTTGCGCCAACCAAAGGGTTAATGAAGTGCTACTGCCTGCAATAGTAGCATATTTACATTAATTCACCTTGTAAATTTTCTATTTTGAATTGTTTTTTGTCAACGTACCACATCGTAGAAAAAGCATTTCTATAGCGCACTACTTTTGTGACAATAGGTGATATTTTCAGGCCTGCCGGGTGAGCGTTATTGATGCTCAGCGGCCTGTGGCGCCACTTCCGGCGGTGCGCCGGGCGGTTCGGCCGGCGGCGTGGCACCGTCGTTTTCCGGGTGCGGCGCCGGCGCCGAGGCGGCAGATGGCGCGCCGGACGACGCCGGTACGACCGGCTGAGCGTTTGCTGCTCCGTTATCGGGCTTGAGCGGAATCGATGGTTGTGCCGGCGCCACAGGCGCGGCCGTCTCGGGCTTGCCCGTCAGCGTGAATTTCCAGTCCGAGATATGCGCCCTGCCCTCGAAGGACTGGAACCGGGTGGGGAAGTTACCGATCTTGACCGGCTGCGCGTCCGACAGGCTGTACACGGCGACGATGCCGCCCTTGCCTTCGTTCTTGCCCTCGTTTTTTCCTTCGGCCTCACCCAGTCGCACCAGGCCCCACTCGGCCTTGCCCGTGATGGGATCGACGAAAATCTTGCGCAGGTGGCGGCGGGTGCCGGGGAAACGCGGGTCTTTGAGTAAATCCTTGAGCGAGGCAGGCTGGGTGGGCTGGCCCGTCGGCGTGGCGCTGGCATAGCTTTGCAGCGCGTCGCTGAACGCGGCGCCGATGTAAAGCAATTCGCGCTCGGCCCGGCTGCGCTGCAGCACGCTGCCCACCTTGAGCGTGGTGGCCGTGACCAGGCCGATGATGGCCACCAGCACGATCACACTCAAGTAGGTGAAGCCGCCCTGCCGGGCCGCCGCCCTACCACTCGCTGTAAGGCTTGCCGTTGCGGTCATTGCCGGGCGCTCCGCTCTTGATGGTGTAGACCCCGCCCTTGCTGCCATCCTCGGGCGGCAGCACGATCCAGGTGGTGCTGCTGTCCGTGATCGGGTCCACCGGCATCTCGCGCAGGTATTTTTTCTCCACCAGTTGTTCCAGCGAATCCGGATAACGGCCCGTGTCGCCGTAATACTGGTCGATCACGCCGCGCAGGTTGCGCAGGTTGTCGGCCAACACGATCTCCTTCGACTTGTCGATGCTGGGGAAGTAGCGCGGTACCGCCAGCGTCAGCATCAGCGCCACGATGCCCAGCACCACCAGCAACTCGATCAGCGTGAAGCCGGCCGCCTGTCGTTTCATCGGGGTCACCATTTACGGTACGGGATGCCGTTCAGGCCCACCCGCTCGCTGGTGCTGTAGACGTCGTACACATCCTCGCCCTCCTTCGGTTCGTCCGCCTCGCTGGCGTAGCTGCGTTTACCCCACGATGCCGCTTCGCTGAGCGCCGTGTCGGGGTTAAACGGATCGCGCGGCACGCGGCGCAGGAAGTAGATCTTGCTGCGCTTGGGATTGCGCAGATCGGGCACGCCATCAACCAGCACCTCCAGCGTCTTCGGATAGCCGTTCGAGGCCAGCGTCTTGGCGATGCGGCCATCGTCGTAGGCCTGCTTGTAGGCGTCGATCGCCTCGCGAATCTCATGCAGCGCGTAGCGCAAGTCCTGCTCCTGGCGGCGCTGTATCGTCACCTGCGCGGCCGGGATCACGAGTGTGCCCAGCAGGCCGAGGATGGCCAGCGTGACCAGCAGCTCAATCAGCGTGAAGCCGCCGGTGCGCGTACGCAGCGTAGCCGCCATCACTGTCCCTGCGCGGGTGCCGGTTCAGCCGCTGGCGCCGTCCCGGGCGCGGGCACGGTGACGGGAACGGCCACCGGCACCGGCTGCGCGGCCGACGGCGGCAGTGGGCCGGGCTGTACTTGCGATGGTGGCGGCGACGGTGGCGCGGCGTCCGCCTGCTGCGCGGTGGCAGCCATTGGCTGCGGCGCGCCCGCATTCGCCCCAGCCTGCGGCGCCTGCAACGCGGGCGGCGCCGGATGGGCGCCGGGCGGCAATGGCAACTGCGCCGCCGGGCGCGCGGCCATGTCAGGACGGCGACGGAAGTTCGCTTCGGTACCGGCCGAGAATTCGGACTGCTGCGCCTCGGGACGCTGCACGTTGCGGATCAGGTGCGGCGTGATCGACAGCACGATCTCCGTCTTCTGGTTGTCGTCGCGGTTGCTGCCGAACAGGCGGCCCAGCAGCGGCAGGTCGCCGATGCCCGGCACGTGGCTGCCCGTGCTGCGCTCCTCGCTGTTGATCAAGCCCGCCAGCACCTGGTTCTCGCCGTCCTTCAGCTGCAGCATGGTGGAAGCCTGGCGCGTGCCGATCTGGTAGGCCGTGGTGCCGGACTTGGTCTGGATCTGGTTGACCAGGTTGCTCACTTCCAGCTGCACCCGGATGCCCACCTCGTTGTTCAGGTAGATGGTCGGTTCCGCGTTCAGCGTCAGGCCCACGTCCACGTAGCTGACCGACTCCGTCGCGAAGCCGCCCGCGCCGGGCGAAATGGTGGTGGTAATCACGGGCACCTTGTCGCCAATGATGATCTTGGCCTTCTCCTTGTTGCGCACGCGGATGCGGGGATTGGCCAGCAGGTTGGCGTCGCCGTCGGTCTTGCTGGCGTTGATGGTGGCGTTGAAGGTGCCGCCCACGCCGTTGATGCCGATGCTGCGCTGGTTCAGGTTATTCAGGTCACGGATGGTGAGCCCGGTGCCGCCCGAGGTGGACAGCGGCGTCAGGCTCACGCCGGCCGGCCAGGCCACGCCCAGCTCCATCAGGCGGGTGCGCTTGATCTCCAGGATCTCCACGTCCAGCATCACTTCCGCTTCCGGCGTGTCCTGCAGCGCCACCAGCCGTTCTGCCAGGCGGATCGCTTCGGGCGTGTCGCGCACGATCAGCAGGTTGAGCTTTTCGTCCACCACCACGTCGCGCGATTTGAGGATGGTCTTGAGCGTGTTGGCCACCAGCTTGGCCTCGGCATTGGCCAGGTAGAAGGTCTTGACCACCATCTCCTGGTATTCCTTCTGCTTGGCCGCCACGTTCGGGTAGATCAGGATGGTGTTGCCGTCCATGACCTGCCGCTCCAGCTGGTTGGTCATCAACAGGAAATAGATGGCCGATTCCACGGTGCTGTTCTTGAGGAAGATCGAAGCCCGCTGATCGGTTTTGACGTCCTTGTCGAACACGAAGTTCAGGCCCGAGCGGCGCGCGATCACCTCGAACACCTGCTTCAGCGGCGCGTCGCGGAATTCGATCGAGATTGGCTGCCGGAAGGCCTTGGCCAGCCCCGTCTCCACCACCGGCGGCGCGCTCTTGTCCTGCACCTCGCGCAGCAGCTGGCGCGCCTGCTCATGGGTGGGCGACTCGGTCAGGATGGCATTCAACTGCTGGCTCGCCAGCGCATACTCGCCCTTGGCCGCATGCTCGCGCGCACCGGCCAGCAGCTTGTCCTGGCGCTGCGCCGCGTCCAGCGCGCGCAGTCCTGCACGCGCCCGTTCATTGGCCACGTCCAGCGCCAGCACCCGCTGGTAGCCCTGCTCCGCCGCCGGATACTGGCCGGCGGCCAGCGCCCGATCCGCCTGTTCCAGGTAGCGCCCGGTGGCACGGTCGCGCGCCTGCAGATAGGCCGCGTGGTATTGCGCGTTGCCCGGTTCGGCCGCGATGGCTTCCTGGAACTTGCGCAGCCCCGCTTCCACCTGGTCATGGTCGACCAGCTCGCGGCCGTCGCGGTACGCCAGTTGCGCGGCGCATCCGCCCAGCGCCAGCGCCAGCGCGGGCAGCGCCAGGCCACGGGTCAAATGCGTCAGCACGCGCCGGCCGGCGCGCTTCTGTGGGTGACTAGGCATCAGTCGAGCACTCCAATATTGAGCTGTTGAACCAGGTTCATGGGCAGATAGGTGACGGACATCAGCGGCGGCGCGATCGCGTCCACCCGGTAGACGCCGTCGATGACGGTCTTGGCGCGCACCACGTACACCTTGTCGGCGCGGCTCAGATAGACTTCCCATGCGCCGTCGGCGGCGGCCTTGCCAATGTAGGTGAACGGCAGCGGCGGCGCCGAAGGTGGCGGCGGTGGCGGCGGTGGCGCGGGTGGTGCGGGCGGAGTCCAGTTCTGGCCCAGGAACACGCCTTTACCGGCCGCGAACGCGGCATCGCCATCCTCACCCACCAGTTGCGCGCGCGGCACCAGCGGAAGGATGGCAGGGCTACTGCCCGCGGCTGTGCCGGCAACGGCGCCGGCGCTGGTGCCGGACTGTGTCGGCCGCGCCGGCGCGGGCTTGCCGGCCGCGCGCGGACGCACCACGGCTTCGGCCACGTCGGACGATGGCGCCTTGTCCCCGAACAGGGCCAGCGCAGCCGCGCCCACCAGCGCAAGTCCCATCGCGATCTGATACGGCTTCATGGCTGCACCACCGTTTGCGCATCCTTCAAATACAGCGTGAAGCGGATGCGCGCCTCCACGGCAGGATCGGTGATGGCGTCGCGCCGGAAGCTCACCTCATCGAGGGCGGCGAACGGCATGGCGCGCAACGCCTGCAAGGTGAACTGCCAGATGGCCGCATACGGTCCCTTCACCGGCAGTACGATCTGGTAGGTGGACACCCGGCTGGCCTTGTCGTAAGCCGATTTGTATTCACCCTGGCTGAGCGCGAGGTTGGCTTTGGCGGCCAGCCCGAACAGCACTTTGACCTGCTGCTCGGCGTAGCGCTGCTCGCCCAGCACATCGTAGAACGCGGCCAGGTTCTGGTCGGCCGTGGGCGGCGGCGGCGCGCTCACCAGCGCCGCCGGCGTCGAAGTGGGCAATGGCTGGGCGCTTTGCGCCACCTGCGCGGCCCGCTGCGGCAGCAGCCAGGCCCACCCGGCCGCGCCGGCCACGCACAGCAGCACCGCCGCGCACGCGGGCGCGCCGGCGCGCGCCAGCGCCAGGCGCGCGCTCAACGCGAAGGCCGACAACTGCGCGCCGTTCACCGCGCCCCCCAACGGGCTTCGAGCTGGAAACGCAACGGACGGTTGCTGTCCTGCTCATTGATCTCGTGGCGCGTCAACAGCACGCGGCTGAACACGTCCTGCTCCTTGAGCTGTTCCACGTAGACGATCATGTCGTCGCTGGTTTTCGTTTCGGCCGTCAGCTTGAGCACCTGTTTGCGCGGATCGGGCTCCAGCGCCAGCAGCGCCACCGTGGGCGGCGTGGCGGCGGCCACCGCATCCTGCAAATCGCGCCACGGCAGGTTGAGCTGCATCACGGCGCCATTGACGAAGCTGGCCTGCGCTTCCGGGATCGCCACGGCGGCCACCGCCACCGGCCTGGCGCGCTGCGCCGCCTGGCGTTCCTCGATCTGGCGCAAGGCCTGCTCGCGCGCACGGCGCAGTTCCATCACATGCCAGCCACCGAGCGCGGCGCTCGCGCACAACAGCGCGCCCGCCACGCCCGCCGCCAGCACGGCCGGATGCAGGTGGTACAGCGTGCGGCGCCAGCCACGCGGCGCGAAGTCGATATGCATCGGTCTCATACGGTGCTCCCACGCCGGGCCAGCATGGCCGCGCTGCTCCACGCCGCCTCGCCGGCGCGCTGCGCGACGTCGAGCGCGGCGCAGCGGATGTGGGCCGGATTGCTCACCGGCCCGGTCCACAACGCGGGCGCTGGTCCGCACAGTTGCAGCTGCGTGGGCAGTTCCAGATGGTGCAGCAGTGCTTCGCGCGTCAGCGTCTGGGTCAGCCAGTAATGGTCGGCGCCAGAGGGAACCGGCAGCGCGCGCACGGCGCGCAGGCGCTTGCCGTCCACCGCCGCCACCGTCAGCAAGCCGTCGTGCACCACGCCGAACCAGGCGCCGGGCGCCAGCGCGCGCTGCCAGCGGTTCCAGGCGGCGACGAATTGCGGCAGCACTTCAACAATGGCCAGCTTATGTTCATGCGCCACCTGCTCCAGCACCGTCAGCAAGGTGCGCGGCACGGCGGCGGCGAAGAAGGAATGACTGGTGTCCCAGTCGGCGGCGATACGCCACGCGGTGGGCGCTTCGCCATACAGCGTGTGGAAACGCAGGCCGGCCGCCGCTTCGATGTCGGCCAGTCGGGTCGCACCGGCCGGCGGCGTGACCTGCCACAGGCGCGTCAATTCATCATCCAGCACGATGCTGAGCGGCCAGCCGGCCAGCCGCTGCTCGCCCAGCAGCGCGCGCAGCGCATTGCCGATGGCGTCGAACGGATGCTCGCCGGCCGGCGAGAACGCGTGTTCGGCCAGCACCGTCAACGCCGGGCCGCGCCAGCGGCTGGTGCGCAGCAGGCTGACGGCGCCGGCGGACACGCCGATGCGCAACGCTTGTCCCGGCCATCTACGCATGCAAGGTCACCCGTTTGATTTCGGCCAGCGTGGTGCCGCCGCGCCGCACCAGCTCCAGTGCCGCCTGGCGCAGGCTGCGCGTGCCGTTGGCGTGGGCGGCCTGTTTGATCTGGCGGATCGGCCGCTTGTCGACGATCAGTTCGCGGATCTCGTCGTTCAGGGTCAGGATTTCGGCGATCGAACGGCGGCCCTTGTAACCGGTGCCGCGGCAGTCGCCGCAGCCTTTGCCCTGCATGAACAGGTAGTCCTGCGCGTCGGCCCGGGCCAGGCCCACACTGGCCAGTTCCTGCTCGTCCGGCTTGTAGGGCGCGGCGCAATGGGGACAGTTGATGCGTACCAGGCGCTGGGCCCAGATGCCGTTCAGGGCCGACACGAAGGCGTAGGGATCGATTCCCATGTGGGTGAAGCGGCCGAACACGTCGAACACGTTATTCGCGTGCACCGTGGTCAGCACCAGGTGGCCCGTGAGCGCCGACTGCACGGCGATTTCGGCCGTCTCGCGGTCGCGGATCTCGCCCACCATGATCTTGTCCGGGTCGTGGCGCAAAATCGAGCGCAAGCCCTTGGCGAAGGTCAGCCCCTTCTTCTCGTTGACGGGAATCTGCAGGATGCCGGGCAACTGGTATTCGACCGGGTCCTCGATGGTGATGATCTTCTCGCGGCCGTTGTGGATCTCCGTCAGCGCCGCGTACAGCGTGGTGGTCTTGCCGGAGCCGGTCGGCCCCGTCACCAGCAGCATGCCATAGGCTTCCTGCGCCAGCACCCGCAGTGTGGCCAGCGAAGGCGCGTCGAAACCGAGCGCCTCCAGCGTGAGCGAACCGTAGGCTTCGATCATGGCGCGCTTGTCGAGGATACGGATCACGGCGTCCTCGCCGTGAATGCTGGGCATGATGGAGACGCGCAAATCGATCTCGCGCCCGCCCGCCTCGACCCGGAAGCTGCCGTCCTGCGGCACGCGGCGCTCGGCGATATCGAGTTCGGCCAGCACCTTCAGGCGCGAGATGATCTGCTCGGCTACTTCGATGCCATTGACCGAGGTGGCATGATCGAGCACGCCGTCCACCCGGTACTTGACGGCCAGGCCGCCGGCCGTGCTCTCCAGGTGGATGTCGGAGGCGCCGGCCTTGAGCGCGTCGTACAGCGTGGAATTGACCAACCGCACGGCGGGACTGGCCGCTTCCGACACGGACGCGAACGACAGCACGGCCGCCGTCTTGCCGTCGCGCCGGCCTTCGCTGGCGCCCGGCAGCAGCGAGTCGGTGGCGCGCGCCGATTCCTCCTGCTTGGACAGATAGGCCGAGATGTCGGCCCGTAGCGCCAACCACACCGCCAGCGGCGCGTGCGGCGTGGCGCGCGCCTGCGTGCCCAGCCAGGTTTGCAGATCGAGATCGAACGGATCGTCGATCACGCCCGCCAGCGCGCCATCGGCCGCGCGCAGCAGCACGCAGTGCCGCGCCAGCGCCTGCGACAGCGGCAGCAGCTCGAATGCCGGCTGCATGGCCAGCATGTCGGCCGTCTCCAGCACTTGCAGTCCGAACGGCTGGGCCAGCGCCTGCACCACCAGGCGCGGTTCCATGCCCGACAAGGCTTCCAGTTCCTCGACCAGGGTGCGCTTCGATTGCAGCGCCAGCGCGCGGGCCCGGGTCAGCATGGCCGTATCGATGGCCGGCAGGTGCAGCGCACTCACGACATGTCTCCCGCCAGGTCGAAGATCGGCATGTACAACAGCACCACGATGGCGCCCACCACCAGGCCGATGGCGGCCATCAGCAGCGGTTCGAAGGTGCGCGTGAAGCGGTCGATCCAGCGGCTGATCTCCCCGTCGTAGAAGGCGGCCGACTGGGTCAGCATGGGGCCCATGTCGCCCGTGCGTTCACCCACGCGCAGCATGCGCAGCGAGATCGGCGTGGTCAGGCCGTGGCGCTCGAACGCGGTCGACAGCGGCAGGCCGGCCTCGATATCGGCCCGCGCCCCTTGCAGGCCGGCGCGCACGGCGGGCGACACCATGCCCTGCACCGTCTCGATCGCGTGCACGATGGTGATGCCGCCTTCGCTGAGCATGCCCAGCGTCAGGTACAGCCGCGATAATTCGTAGATGCGCACCCGTTCACCGATGCCGGGCACGCGCGCCAGCAGGCTGGCCAAGCCGCCGCTGCCGGCCAGGCGCCGCAGCAGCAAGGCCACGCCCGCCACCATGGCGGCGATCCCGCCCAGCAGCAGCGCCGTGTGCTGGCCCGCGAACTGACCCCAGTTCAGCATCTGCTGCGACAACCACGGCAGGTTGCGGCCCGCGCCCTGGTACACCTCGGCGAAGCGCGGCACCACGTAGCCGATCAGGAACAGGCTGACGCCGCCGCCCACCAGCAGCAGGATACACGGATAGATGGCGGCCGACACCAGCTTGCCGCGCACCAGGTCAATGCGCTGCTGGTAGTCGATGAAACGGGATAAGGCACGCGGCAGGTCGGACGTGCCTTCGGCCGCCTTGACGATGCCCACGTACAGGGGAGGAAACAGTTCCGGCTGGTCGGCCAGCACGGCGGAAAAACGCTGGCCTTCGCGCAGGCCGGCCAGCAGGCGTTCCAGCACGCCGCGCGTGGCGGGGCTGGCTTCCTTTTCCAGCAGCGCTTCCAGCGCCTCGACGATGCCGAGGCCCGCCGTCAGCAGGGCCAGCAACTCCTGGCTGAACAGCACCAGGGACAAGCCCTTGCCGCGCCGCGTGCGCAGCGTGCCGCGCACGGGTGCGATGGCGCTCACGAACAGGCCGCGCGCCTCCACCTGGCGACGCGCGTCGGCCTCATCGCGGCCATCGATGAGCAGATGGGCGATGACCATATCGGCCGACAAGGTGCGGACGTCGAACTGCATGGCGGGGACCGGCGCGGTCGGACAGGCTTATTGCGAGCTGATGTCGGCGTCCTCGCCCGAGCCGCCGGGCTGGCCGTCGCGGCCCAGCGAGACGATCTCGAATTCGCCCTTGGTGCCGGGCGAGCGGTATTGATACGGGTGGCCCCACGGGTCGGCCGGCACGCCCTTCTTCAGGTACGGGCCATTCCACTTGCCGCCGGCCGTGGCGGGCGCCGTCAACAGCGCGGCCAGGCCTTCATCCGTGGTCGGGTAGCGGCCCACGTCGAGCCGGTAGGTGTCGAGCGATTTCTCGAACGCTTCGATCTGGGCCTTGGCGATGGTCACTTCCGACTTGCCCAGCTGGGCGAAATATTTCGGTCCCACGTAGGCGGCCAACAAGCCGATGATGACGATCACCACCAGCAGTTCCAGCAAGGTGAAGCCGCCGGCCTTGCGCGGCCCGGCGACTGCCTGATTCTTTACAACATCCATCAACACGACTCCTCAATTCGACAACCCGCGCCTGCCCGGAGTCGAGAGGCTACCACGCAGCTCAAGGTTACGACAATCATTAAATGACGCCCGGCAAGCAGGCCCCGGCAGCTTACCTCAAGCACCGGGCTTTGTTTTACTTTTCTCAACATTGTCGTTTTTCCCGCACAATCATCCCGTGCGGGAAATGCAAATGAGAAATGTTAAAAATTTTGCCATTTTGATTATACGGATGACTACATCACCCCGCAAGCCGTCCGGGGCTACGCCTGGCCAAGCCCAGCAACGCCAAGCCGGCGCCCAGCATCAGCCAGGCCGACGGTTCCGGCACCGCGCTGACGCTGGCCACGCCGGCGTCGACCACGGCCACGCCGACCTGCCCGGCGCCGCTGGCGGCCGGATTCCAGCTCAGCGACAGCAGGCTGCCATTGATGTCCGGATGGCCGAGCTGGGTCACGCCGTCGGCGCCGTACAGCGACACCGAGAACAGCGACGGGATGGCGGCCAGCGACGGATCAGGCAAGCCGCTGAAGCTGACATCGAAGCTGACCTTGCCGCCCAGGTGGACCGCATGGAACAGGTCGTTCCAGTCCGTGCCGTTACCGAACAGGAAAGCGCCACCGGCCTGCGCCTGCACGTCGCCGTTCAGCTGCGGCGTGCTGCCCGCATCGAAACCGCCCAGGTGGTCGACCAGCGCGCTGGCCGCCACGGCCGGCACGCTGGCCGGATTGAATTGCACGTCCAGCCAGCCGCTGCTGTTGGCGGACAGGCCGGTGGTGTCGAGCACCACATGCATCGATTGGGCCGAAGCCAGGCTGGCGACGGCCGTCAGGGCCAAGGCCAGCGCGCCGCGCCGCAGCGTGGGGAAAACGTTAGATGATTTCATGAACATTCCTTAAAAAGTACCGCTGTAGACCTTGGCCGTGTAGCCGATGTTGGCGCTGCCCGTCTTGCTGAAGCTGAGCGGGAACGACACGCTGGCGCCCGCCGCCAGCGCGGCGGCATCGACCGTGATGTAAGGCGCGCCGTCGTGCAGACCGGTGGCGTTGACCAGGGTCACGCCGACCGGCAAGCCGTCGAACTGCACCTGCAAGGGGCCGGACAGCGCAGCCGTGCCGACGTTGGTGACGGTGAAGGTGCTGCCGTACTTGCCGGTGGCGCGGTTGTACACCAGGCCGCTGCCCACGGCGCGCACGCTGGCGCTCACGTCCACGAACGATGGCTGCAGGTTCAG
Organism: Rugamonas brunnea; assembly: GCF_014042345.1. Lineage (GTDB taxonomy): Bacteria > Pseudomonadota > Gammaproteobacteria > Burkholderiales > Burkholderiaceae_D > Rugamonas > Rugamonas brunnea. Next base: position 298,819 of record NZ_JACEZT010000004.1, on the reverse strand, counting down.
GCTGATCACGACCGGGTCATGGTCGGACGCGCGGTAGGGCTGGGCCGTGTACAGGTCTTGCTGCTTGCCGTCCAGGTTGTAGTCGATCACGGACGGCTCGTCGGCGTTGATGTGCCATTCCGTGGCGCCGGCCACCTGGCCGTGCAGTTTCGGGCTGGCCAGCGCATGGTCCAGGTAACCGCTCTGGCTGTCGAAGATGAATGAGTACGGCATGCCGTTCGGGCGCACATAACGTTCCAACTGGTTCACGAAACCGGTGGCCGTGATGGCGTTGATCGGGTCTTCGAAGCCATGCGAATTGAAGTCGCCGATCAGCAGCACGTCGGGGTCGCCGGCGGCGGCCACCACTTGCGGCACGAACGTGCCCAGCAGGCGGTTGGCTTGCTGGATGCGGGTGGCGTTCCAGCAGCCCTGGCTGTCGCCCTGGTCGGTGTCGGGGCCGGTGCCGGCCGGGCAGCCGCCCTTGGACTTGAAGTGGTTGACCACCAGCGAGAACTTCCCGCCGTTGGCGGCGCGGAAGGTCTGCGCCATCGGCGGCCGGTTGTTGATGCTGTCGCTGTCGGACAGCGCGCCGCCCACCAGCGCCAGCCTGGACGGCTTGTAGATCATGGCCACGCGGATCGCGTCCGTGCCGGTGTCGGCCGGCTTGGGTACCACCGCGTAGACGGGCGCGCCGATGGCGGCATTGAGCGCGTTGACCAGGTAGCTGACCGTGGTTTCACCGTTGTTCTGGATTTCCATCAGGCCGTACACGTCGGCATCGATGGCTTTCAGTTCGCCAACGATCTTGTCGCGCTGGCGCACGAATTCGGCCATGTTGTCGGCGCCGCGGCAGTTGGCCTTCGACACGCTGGCGCCCAGCGAGCAGCCCTGGTTGCTCGCCCCTTCCACGTTGCTGCCGTTGGTGAAGGTGGTGAAGAAGTTGAGCACGTTGGCGCTGGCCACGCGCACGTTGCCGGCCGCGATGGACGGCGCCGTGGTGCGCGGATTGTCGCGCGAGAATTGCGGCGCCACGGTCGGCTGCAGCTTGTAGGCCGCCCCGCCGCCGCCCTTGGCGCCGAAGTCGATCACGCCCGTCAGGTCGGCCACCGTATCGCCGGCGCGGATGGTGCCATCCTGGCCGAGGTAGGGAATGGTGGGTGGCGTGATGGACAGGCCATCGTCGAGCACGATCAGGTTCCGGGCGTTGGCCGCCGCCAAGGCCAACGCCCCGGCCGTGCGCGGCGGATAGTGGTTGGTGGGCACTTCCAGCCGGCCCGACGACAGGCTCAGCTCACCGCGCGTGCCCAGGAAAGCCGATTGCGACACGGTCAGCGGGTGGACGAAGCGCACCAGCATGCCTTCGAACTGCCCCAGGTCGGCGTTGGGCAGGTCGATATTGGCGGGCGTGATGCTGTGGCCGCTGCTCTGGACAACGACGGCCGTCACGTCCTTGAACTCGGTGACCGAACGGCTGGCGCCGGTGGGCGTGTATTCCACCACGCTGCCCGTCACGCGCACCTTGTCGCCGGGCTGGGCGCTGTTGGTGGTGCTGCCCGTGTAGACGAAGATGCCGTCCGATGTGGTGGGGTCGCCGTCGCCGGCCTCGTCCTGGATGAAGAAGCCGGTGCCCACTTTCAGCGTCAGCACGCCTTCCGTGGTTTGCACCGTGCCCGCGTAGGGACTGGTGGCGCCAGCGCCCTGGATCTGCGGGATGCTGTGGGTGACGGCGGCGAGCGCCGTCACGCTGACGTTGACGGTGCAACTGGCGTTCTGACCCTGGTCGTTGCCGAAGCGGATGGCGACCGGATAGCTGCCCACGGGCACGGTGCCGTCCACGTTCAGGCTGACGCTGGCGTTGCCGCCCACCGCGCCGGCGGCCGTGAAGCCGGCCAGGCTGATGCCGGGCACGGCGGCCGAGCTGATGGCGGCGCTGTTGACGATGCCGTCCGCGTCCGTGGCCGACAGCATGGCGCCGCCGCCGCTGCCGGCGGCCAGCGCCAGCGTGGCCGGGCACGTGGGCACGATGGGCAGCACCACGGGCGCGCCGCACACGCGCAGCGCCGACGCGCTGTTGCGCGGCGCGGGCGCGGCCGTGCTGAAGTCGGCCTGGTTGTTGTCCGTATCGGCGCAGCCATCATCGCCGCGCTGCGCGGCCGTGGTGTTGGACAGGCCGGGACCGGGCGCGCCCTCGTAGCCGTTGACCGTGTTGCCGTAGCCGAGCAGGTCGCGCAGCGCGCCGCCGGACGGATTGCTGACGTTGAAGGCCGTGGTGCTGGCCGCCAGCGCCACCTTGCCAGCCGTGCCGCTCATGGCGATGGTGCCGGTGGCCTGCGGCGTGGGCAGGGCCGTGGTGCCGCCCGCGCCCATCGCTTCCTGCACCAGCAAATACTGGCCCGGCTGCAGTGTCACATTGGGCAGCGGCGTCACTTGCCACGCCGTGCCGGCCGCGCTGGCGGCGCTGGCGTACTGCACGCTCCAGCCGTTCAGGCTGACGGGGCCGGCGCTGCGGTTGAACAGCTCGATGAAATCGTTCTTGTAGGTGGCGCCGGAATTACCGCCGCCGCCGTAAACCTGGCTGATGACGACATCGGAGGCCAGCGCCGGCAAGCCCAGGCTGGCCAGCAGCACCGCCAGCATGGTGCGGCGGCCCAGCGTGGCGGCCGCGCCCGCGCGATCAGGGGAAGCGTAATAAGTCATGATATTTCCTGTCAAATAATTATGCAATTTTACTAACTACATAGTAATGACAGCGCATGACAGGCTGATGACAGCCGCTCAGTCCGGACGGACTACGGCACGGCGGGCAGCCGGATCAGTGCGGGCGGTACGGTGCGGCCAGCGGTTCGCCGATGAACAGGCCCTGCGCCGGCCAGGCCACGCTGCGCCAGTACGCTTCGATGGCCGTGGCGCCGCCCAGGTAGTGCTTGAGCAGCACGGTCGGATGGGGGAATTTCTGCCAGTAGTTGCACGGCTCGGAGACGGAACCATAGCTGGCCGTGGCGCCCGCCTCCAGCCAGCGCAGGCTGCTCATCTGGGCCGTGCCCAGCAGGTCGCCGCCGACCGAGGTCAGGTGGTCGGCCAGCGCACCGGGCAAGAACTGCAGGGTGTCGAGCTGCTCGACCCAGGCCTTGCCGGTCTGGTAAATCATGACGTCCTTGACGTCGGCGATGCTGTCGGCGCGCAGCGTGCGGATGGTCAGCTGCTGCTGCGGCAGCACCATGGAACGGGGGAAATACACGGAGCGGCTGTTGCGCGCCGCCTCGCTGGTCACCAGGTAGTAGGCCGTGCCCGGCTGGACGCGGAAACCGCTGGCCTTGCCGCGCATGATCAGGGCCTTGGCGTCCTCCACCGACTCGGTGGGCAGCAGCATCGACAGTCGGATGCCGAAATCGTTGCGCGGCCGGCTGGAGGCAGCGTTGAAGTACGGGCTGGGCTTGCTCGGCTCGCACGGCTTCTCACACAGGCCGGGATCGAAGCCCAGCGTGTAGGCCGACGTAATGGAATTGCACTCGACGGCATAGGGCGCCGTCCACACCATCAGCACGGCCTGGATGCCGGCCGGCAGCTGCAAGTCGATCACATTGCGCAGGTGGCGGAACTGGTCGGCTGTCAGTTTGTGGGGCTTGCCCGGGATGTTGACGTGGACCACGTTGCGGGCCGGGATGTCGCGCGCCTGGCGGTAGTATTCGCCGATGGCCACGCTGTTCGGCTCGTCGTCGTTGATGACGATCGCCAGCTGGGCCGGTTGCAGCCCGGTGGCCGGCGGCGAGCCGGCCATGGCGGGCAGGCAGCACAGGCTGCCGCAGAGAATCAGGAAAGCGCGCAAGGACGGGACCCCGGAATGGATGGACGACGGCACATGCCGCCGTCCGGATTATAGCGTCTCCGTGGTGCCCGTCCAGCGGCCTCAGGCACGCTGGTAGACGTCCTCGAAACGCACGATGTCGTCCTCGCCCAGGTAGCTGCCCGACTGCACTTCGATCAGGTGCAGCGGCACCTTGCCCGGGTTTTCCAGCCGGTGGTTCATGCCGATCGGGATGTAGGTCGATTCGTTCTCGGTCAGCAGGCTGACCTTGTCGCCGCAGGTGACGCGGGCCGTGCCGCTGACCACCACCCAGTGCTCGGCGCGGTGGTGGTGCATCTGCAGCGACAGCTTGCCGCCCGGATTGACGGTGATGCGCTTGACCTGGAAACGGTCGCCCATGTCGATGCCCTCGTAGCAGCCCCACGGACGGTAGACCTTGGTGTGGTGCAGGTGCTCGGTGCGGCCCTCGGCCTTCAGGTGGTCGACGATCTGCTTGACGCGCTGCACCTGGTCCTTGTGGGCCACCAGCACGGCGTCGGCCGTCTCCACCACCACCAGGTCCTTGACGCCGACCACGGCCACGATGCGGCTCTCGGCCCGCACCAGCGAACCGGACACGTCGTCGAGGTAGACGTCGCCGCGCGCCACGTTGCCGTTCTCGTCGCTCTGCTGCACTTCCCACAGGGCCGACCAGGAACCGACATCGCTCCAGCCGATCGAAGCCGGCACCACCACGGCGTGGCGCGTGTGCTCCATCACCGCGTAGTCGATCGAGTCCGACGGGCAGGCCGTGAAGGCCGCTTCATCGAGGCGGCAGAAATCGAGGTCGCGGTAGCCCTGGGCTACGGCCGCCGCGCTGGCCTCGGCGATGGCCGGCGCGAACTGGCGCAGCTCGTCGAGATAGGCGGCGGCGCGGAACAGGAACATGCCGCTGTTCCAGTAGTAATTGCCGGCCGCGACGAAGCCCTGGGCCGTTTCCCGGTCCGGCTTTTCGACGAAGCGGTCGACCTTGTAGCAATGCGGCGCACCCGTGCCGGCGCCGCTCTGGATGTAGCCGTAGCCGGTCTCCGGCGCCGTGGGCACGATGCCGAAGGTGGCCAGCGCGCCCTCGGCCACCGGCACGCAAGCCTGCTCGATGGCGGCGTGGAAGGCGTCGACGTCGGCGATCACGTGGTCGGCCGGCAGCACCAGCATCACGGCCTCGGGATCGATGGCCTGCAGGTAGTGGGCGGCGGCGGCCACGGCCGGCGCCGTGTTGCGGCCCACCGGCTCCAGCAGGATGCCCAGCGGCGCCACGCCGATTTCGCGCATCTGCTCGGCCACCAGGAAGCGGTGTTCATTGCCGCACACGACCAGCGGCTGCATCAGCTGCGGCCGGCCGGCCAGGCGCAGCGCCGTTTCCTGCAACATGGTGTGCTCGGTCACCAGCGGCAGCAACTGCTTGGGCAGCACGGCGCGCGACAATGGCCACAAACGGGTGCCCGAACCGCCGGACAGGATGATGGGATAAATCTTCATGCTCTTATTCTCTTTTCCATTAATTCATTGCCCGGCTACGGACGCCGGCCACGGCGACGGTCGCGCGCATTGGCCCAGGCCTCGGAATCATATTCGGAGGCGTGCTTCATGTCGCCGGCGCGGTTCACACTATAGTCCTTGAACACGATCATTTCGTCCAAAGAAACATTTTCTAACACACGAGTATATTCGAACAGCACGCTGCGCACGACCTTGGCGCCGCGGCACACGTGGCTGCCGTGGCCGATCCAGGTCGGACCGACGATGGTCACGCCAGCCTCGATGCGGGTGCCCGAGCCGATGTAGACGGGGCCCTCGATGCGCGTGTCCTGCCAGTCGATGCTGGTGTTCTGGCCCACCCACAGGCCATCGTTGATCTGGATGCCGGGCATGTGCAGGTTGGCCACCTCCCCCATCAGCACGCTCTGGCATACTTCCCAGTAGTCGCGCACGCTGCCGATGTCGATCCAGTTGAAGCGGCGCGTCTGGGCGAAGAACGGCAAGCCGCGTTCGGCCAGCAGCGGGAACAGTTCGGAACCGATGTCGAACGGCCGGTCCGACGGGATCAGATCGATCACCTCGGGCTCGAAGATGTAGATGCCGGTGCTGACCCGGTTCGACAGCGCCTCGTGCTGGCGCGGCTTTTCCTGGAACTGGGTGATGCGGCCGGCTTCGTCGGTGACGACCACGCCATAGCTCTCCACCTTGTCCCACGGCACCTCGGTGGTGATCACGGACGCCAGCGCACCTTTGCGGCGGTGCTCGAACAAGGCCGATTTCAGGTCCAGGTCAATCAGCGCATCGCCGCACAGCACGATCGTGGTGTCGTCGAAGAAGCCGCCGAATTCCTGGATCTTCTTCATGCCGCCGGCCGAACCGAGCGGCTCGGGCACCACTTCGCCCTCGTCGTTGGTATAGCCTTCGAACGAATAGCCGATCTGCACATCGAACTGGTGGCCTTCGCCGAAATACTCCTCAATCTTCTCGTGCAGGTAGCTGACGTTGACCATGATCTCGGTCACGCCGTAGCGGTGCAGGTGCTCGATCAGGTAGGCCATCACGGGCTTGCCCAGGATGGGGATCATGGGCTTGGGCAAATCGTAGGTCAAAGGACGCACCCGCGTGCCTTTGCCGGCCGCCAATATCATCGCTTTCATGCTGCCTCTCTGTTATTTGGGGCTGGACTGCCAGCGCCACGCATCGGCGCACATCTGGGCGATGCCACGCTCGGCCTTCCAGCCCAGCTCGCGCTCGGCCAGGCCGGCGTCGGCGTAGCAGGCCGCGATATCGCCGGGGCGGCGCGCCACGATCTGGTACGGCACCGGCCGGCCGCTGGCCTGCTCGAACGCGCGCACCATCTCCAGCACGCTGTTGCCGCGCCCCGTGCCCAGGTTGTAGGTGACGATGCCGGGGCCGGCGGCCAGCTTGGCCAGCGTTTTCAAATGGCCCAGCGCCAGGTCGACCACGTGGATGTAGTCGCGCATGCCGGTGCCGTCCGGGGTCGGGTAATCGCCGCCGTACACGGACAGGACGTCACGCCGGCCCTCGGCCACCTGGGCGATGTAGGGCAGCAGGTTGTTGGGGATGCCGTTCGGCTCCTCGCCGATCAGGCCGCTTTCATGGGCGCCCACCGGGTTGAAGTAGCGCAGCAGCGCGATATGCCAGCTGCTGTCGGCGCGGTACAGGTCGCGCAGCATGTCCTCAATGATCAGCTTGCTGCGGCCGTACGGGTTGGTGGCCGACAGCGGGAAGTGCTCGTAGATGGGCACCGAGGCCGGGTCGCCGTACACGGTGGCCGAGGAGCTGAACACCAGTTGCTTGACGCCGAACTTGGCCATCGTCTCGAACAGCACGATGCTGCCCGACAGGTTGTTGTCGTAGTAGCGCAGCGGCTGCTCGACCGATTCGCCGACCGCCTTCAGGCCGGCGAAGTGGATCACGGCGTCGATCGCGTGGGCCGCGAACACGGCTTCCACGCCGGCGCGGTCGCGCACGTCCACCTGCAGGAAGGTGAACGGCCGGCCGGCGATGGCGCACACGCGCTCGTACACGGAGGCCTTGGCGTTCGACAGATTGTCGATCACCACCACCTCGTGGCCGGCCGCCAGCAATTCGACGACGGTATGGGAACCGATGTAGCCCATGCCGCCGGTGACTAATATCTTCATTTGCTCTCTTTTCGCAAAGGTGGCACGGCGCCCGGCAGGGGCGCATTGGCCGAGTACAGGCGTTCGTAGGCGGCCAGCAGCTTGGGCGCCTCGTATTCCCACTCCAGTTCATTGATCACGCGGTTACGGCCGTAGGCGCCCATGCGCTCACGGCGGGCCGGATCGTCGAGCAGCTCGACGATCTTGCGGGCCATGTCGATGGGGTCGTTCTTCTGCGCGTACAGCGACGCTTCCTGGGCCGACACCTTGCCTTCCACCAGGTCGAACTGCACGATGGGTTTGCCCAGCGCCATGTACTCCATGATCTTGTTCATGGTCGACTTGTCGTTCATGTCGTTGGCCACGTCCGGGTTCACGCACACGTCGGCCGTGTTGAGCATTTCCAGCAGTTGCTGGTCGGGCACGCGGCCCGTGAACGTGACGTAGTCGGCGATGCCCATGTCGGCCGCCATCTGCTTCATCTGTTCCAGCGAGGTGCCGCCGCCCACCAGGCCGAACTGCACGTCGGTGCGGCCCAGGGTCTGGATCAGGTACTGGGCCGATTGCAGCAGCAGGTCGATGCCTTCCTGCGCGCCCATCACGCCCACGTAGCCAACCAGGTAGTTACGGCCCCGCTTCAGGGCCGGCACCGGCGGCAGCACTTTCAGGCGGTCCAGCTTGGGACCGCTGCGCACCACATAGCACTTGTCGGGGTCCATGCCGCCGCGTTCGATGGCGATCTTCTTGTACGACTCGTTGGTGGCGATCGACACGTCGGCCGTCTTGAACGACCAGCGCTCGAACAGCACCATCAGCTTGTAGAAGAAATCGCGCCGGCCGAACTTGGCCTCGTACAGTTCCGGGTTGATGTCGTGGTGGTCGAACAGGAACTTCTTGCCCATCAACAGCTTGAAGAAGCCGCCGATCAGGAACAGCAGATCGGGCGGATTGCAGGCGTGGATCACGTCGAAGCCGCGCGCGAAATGCACCTTCCACGCCAGGCGGAAGGTGTGGAACAGCGCCATCGAATATTCGATCAGGTAGCCCTTGGCGCCCTCCGCTTCCAGCGGCAGCCGGTAGCGGTGGATGTGGATGCCGTCGATCTCCTCGTAGCGCGCCTCGTAGCCCTTGCCCGTGGGGCAGATGATCGACACCTGGTAGCCGTTGGCGTGCAAGGTGGTCGCCTCCTGCCACACGCGCCGGTCGAACGGCGACGGCAGGTTCTCGACCAGGATCAGGACCCTGCGCTGACCTTTACCAGCAGATGCCATCGTACTGTCCCCCGCTTTGTTCCTGGCTGATGCGCACCAGGTCGACGATGGTCTGGCCGGCCTTGAGCTGGGCCGGCACGGCCTTGAACTCGGCCGCGCCGTTGCCGATCACGATGGTCTCGGCGAAGGCCAGCACTTCCTCCATCGAATCGACCATCAGCTTGGAGATGTGCGGAATGTGGTTGAGGATATAGTCCTGGTTGGCGCCCGTCAGCGCGGCCAGGTTGACGTTCTTGTCGTACAGTTTCAGTTCGTAGCCCTTGCCCAGCAGGTGCTCGATCACGTCCACCAGCGGCGATTCGCGCAGGTCGTCGGTGCCGGCCTTGAACGAGAAGCCGAGGATGCCGACCTTGCGCGCGCCCTTGTCGACGATCATCTTCAAGCCCTTGTCGACCTGCTTCTGGTTCGACGGCAGGATGGAGTTGAGCAGCGGCAGTTCCAGGTCCAGGCTGCGCGCCTTGTAGGTCAGCGCGCGCACGTCCTTGGGCAGGCAGGAGCCACCGAAGGCGAAGCCGGGCTTCATGTAGTAGGACGACAGGTTGAGCTTGGTGTCCTGGCAGAAGATCTCCATCACCTTGTGGCCGTCGATGCCGACCGCCTTGCAGATGTTGCCGATCTCGTTGGCGAACGCCACCTTGACGGCGTGCCAGGTGTTGTCCGTGTACTTGACCATCTCGGCCGTTTCCACCGTGGTGCGCACCAGCGGCGCATCCATCTTCTCGTACAGCTGCACCAGCATGGCGCCGGCCTTGGCGTCGCTCTCGCCGATCACGGTCTTGGGCGGGTGGTAGTAATCGTAGACGGCCGTGCCTTCGCGCAGGAATTCGGGGTTGTTGCAGACGCCGAAATCGACGCCGGCTTTCTTGCCCGAGGCCGCCTCCAGGGTCGGGATCACCACGCTGCTCATGGAGCCGGGCAGCATGGTGCTGCGCGCCACCACCACGTGGAAGCTGGCCTTGTCCTTGATGGCCGCGCCGATCTGCTCGCACACCTTGCGCACGGCGCTCAGGTCCAGGTTGCCATTGAGCTGCGAGGGCGTGCCGACGCAGATCAGCGACATGTCGCTGCCCATGACGGCGTCGCGCACGTCGATGGTGGCGCGCAGGCGGCCGGCCTTGACGGTGGTGGCGATCATCTCGCCGATGTCTTTCTCGATGATGGGCGTGACGCCCTGGTTGATCAGGTCCACCTTGGTGCGGTTGGGATCGACGCCGATCACCTCATGGCCGTCCGTGGCCAGGCAACCGGCCGATACCGCGCCCACATACCCCAGGCCAAAAATGCTGATTTTCAAAATATGCTCCTCAATAAGTGGTCGATGCCGGCGCGATGCGCAAGTCAATCTCAGTCACAATTTCTGTCGTGCCATGGATGGCACCCTGCCACACGGCGGTGGTAATCGGGGTCTTGCTGTCGAACGTGCGGGAAATCCAGCCGGCCGGCGGCGCCTCGCTGGCGCGCAGCAGGCGCACGCCGGCGCCGAACGCGCAGCGCATGGCCAGGCCATGGCGCGCGCCACGGGCCTGCAGCTGCGCGCCGTCGGCCGTGACCTGGCATGATTCCGCGAAGTGCCAGTGCAGGGCTACCTGATGCTCCCGCCGGCATTGTAATATATCTTTAATAACAATACGGTGACATGTCGTATCGAACGCGACCTCGCGCTGGTGGCGCACGGGGTCGGCCAGCCGGGTGTAGCCGTCGTGCTCGCCGGCGAAGGTCTGCACGGCGCCGTCGGGCGCGTGGGCCAGCAGGCGGGCCTGGGCCTTGCGCAGCCACATGAAATTGCCGCCGATCTCGGACTGGTCCTGGCCATCGACCTGCACCGTGTTGTGGGCCGCCGTGCTGCGGAAATAATCGCGCCACAGTTTCTGCGTGTGGTAAGCGTAGGTGCCGGGGTCGACCAGCATTTCTTCGCCGCCCAGCGACAGCGTGAACGCCAGCGCGTCCGCATGGCCGTGGGCCGCGATCGACAGGTAGCCCAGCGGCGCGCAATCGGCCACCAGCCGCACTTCGCGCGCCGTGCCGTAGTCCGTTCCCAGCAGGTAGTAGCCGCCCTCGGGGAAGGCCAGCACGGGCCGCTCGGGGCCGGCCACGGCCAGCGCGTCCCAGCGCCGCCGCCCTTCCGCGCCGAACAGCCAGGCGTTCTTGTCGTCGAACCGGCCGGCCTTGCGCTTGAAGTCGGCGCGCCCGTACAGCACGGCGCAACTGGCCAGCAGCGAACGGTACGGCGACCAGCCGGACTCGTGCGACAGGCGCACCATCTGCGCGTCGTCGGCGTCGCCCGTCATCGGCACGTTGCCGTCCGCATCCATCAGCGCGGCGATGAATTCGGCCAGCCGCTCCAGCCGCTCGTTGTAGGCGGGCGAGAAGGCGACGCCGTGGGCCCGGCCGATCAGCAGGCACAGCAGCATCATGTCCATCACTTCGTGCTGGTAATAGACGGCCTGCTCGCGGTTCACGCCATCGGCCGTGTTCTGGCACAGCGCCTCGCGCTCCAGGCCGCGCTGGGCCAGCGAGCGCCAGCGCGCGCTGGCGGGCCAGCACGGCCACACCAGGCTGGCCACGAACAGGCCCATGTATTCGCCGAACAGGTGGTTATTGGCCGACGAATGGCGCGAGAAATAGCCGGCGATGAAATGGCAATGCTGGTACACGCTGTCCTGCCACTGGCGGCGGAAGCGCTGGCCGGCCGCGCCGGCGAACAGCGGCGAATCGGCGCCGCCGAGCAACTGCCAGGCGAAGGCCCAGTTCAGCAGCCGCACCGCCAGTTCCAGCGAGCTGGTCCAATGCACGCCGCGCGGATACGGGCACTGCTCGAACCACGAGCTCAGCAGCAAGCGCGCGCCCTCGGCATAGCGCTCCTCGCCCGTCACCTTCCACGCCTGGGCCAGCGTCACCAGCTCCAGGTGGCGGCTCGGCTCCCACAGGTATTTGATGTCGCCCACCACGCGTTCGCTGCGGTAATCGATGGCCTTGCCCAGGCCCATCGGCGCCTCGGTGCCCGTCTTGGGATCGCGGTTCCAGCGCGGCGGAAAGCCGAGCGCGGCGCCGCGCAGCGCGAACACGTTCCAGCGCCCGGCCAGGATGGCATTGGCCGCCGCGCACAGGGCGGCCGGGTCGGCGCAGGCCACGTCGGCGGGCAGGAAGGACACGGCCGGCGCGGCGGCCGGCATGGCAGGCGCAGGCACGCTGGCCACCAGGCCCAGGCCGAACTTGCTGGCCTTCTTCTGCAACAGCTGGCGCACGCGCCAGGCGATCTCGGGCACGCCCATCAGCTTGAGGCGATTGACTTTCCAGGCCAGGCTGGTCATCGCGCGCCTCCCATGCCCAGTTCGCCGTACAGCGCGCCGATGCGCGGCAGGATGACGTCGGTGGAAAACGTGTGTTCGATCTTGCGCCGCGCCGCCTGGCCCATCTGCGCAGCCAGCGCGCCATCCTGCAGCAGGCGCTTGAGGCGGTCGGCCAGCGCGTCGACGTCGCCGGGCGTGATCAGGTAGCCTTCCACGCCATCGGTGACCGCTTCCGGGATGCCGCCCACGGGCGTGGTCACCACCGGCAAGCCGGCCGCCATCGCTTCGAGCACGCTCATCGGCAAGCCCTCGTTGTAGGACGGCAGCGCGTAGACGCGGGCCCGGCCCATGGCCTGCTGCTTGGCATCGCCGCTGACCCAGCCCAGCAGTTGCACGCAATCGGCCAAGTGGGCGCCGGCGGCGGCCGCGCGCATCTGCTCCAGCTCGCCGTCGCCGCCCATCTGCAGCGACAGGCCGGGAATGTCGTCATGGATGCGGCGCGCCGCGTCCAGCAAATCGTAGCTGCCCTTGTTCTTGCCGATGCGGCCCAGCACCAGCACGGTCGGCTGCGCGGCCGGCGTGGCCGGTGCGCCGGCCGCCAGCAGCACCGGGTTGTAAATGGCCGTCACGTGGCGGTTGCTGCTCACGCTCTCAACCCAGCGCTTCCAGGTCTGCGACAACACCACCACGCGGGTGGCATGGTCGAGCACGTAGCGGATCAGGCCCTTGCCCAGCTTGCCGCAACCGTCATAGAAGGTATGGAAGGCGCCGCTGTGGATATGCACGATGGTGGGCCGGCCCGTCGCATGGGCCAGCAGGAAGAACGGCAGCTTGCGCCAGAAGCTGGCGCGCGAGGACACGTGGATGTGCAGCAGGCCGACCTGGCCCGTCGCCAGCAGCCACATGAAGGTGGCCAGCGCGCGCAAGGCGATCAGGGCCTTGGTGGCGGCGCCGCCATCGGCATGGGTGGCGACGTAGCGGATAGGATAGCGGTCGAACAGGCCGGCCGCGCGGTACACGTTGACGACGGACGAAATGCCGCCCATGGTGTCGAATCGGGTCCCGATCATGACGATTTTCTTCATTACTCAGACTTACTCCAGGCTCGGTTCAAACGGAGGCGGCCGGCGCGTGGCGCGCGCGCGGCTGGTGCAATTTGCGGCGCAGCACGGCGAACGGGCGCTCGATCAGGCGGTGCATGGCATAGGCGAACGCCACCGTCAACACGAAGGCCAGCGCCGCCACGGCGAATTTGCCGCGCACCAGCGTTTCCGCGGCCCCGATCCACATCAGGTGCGACAGGTAGAACGCGTACGACAGCACGCCCAGCAGCTTGACGGGCGCCGTGTTAAGCGGACGGAACATCGGCCAGTGCGGGTAGCGCACGGCGTACCAGAACAGGGGGAACAGCGCCACGCCTTGCAGCGTGTAGCGCCAGGTGGCGCGGAACTGGGCGTCGCGGTACAGGAAGCAGAATGCCAGCAGGGCCAGCGCGGCGGCCAGCACGGCGCCATCTTGCCAGCGCGCGCGGTCGCGGCGCACGCCGTCGAGCGCCGGATTGCGCCACACGCCCATGGTGCAGCCATAGAGCAGGCTGTCCATGCGCGCGTCGCTGGCCAGGTAGGTCCAGTCGTCGCTGACATGCCAGCCATAGATCAGCAGGCAGCGCCACGCCAGCTCGGCCACGCAGAGGGCCAGGAACACGGCCGCGATGCGGTCGTTGCGCCAGCGCCGCGCGCAAAACAGGTACAGGGCCGGGAACAGGATGTAGAAATGCTCCTCCACGGCCAGCGACCAGTAGGTGCCCGTAAACGGCACCAGTTGCGGGTGCGGCACCTGCAGGATGTAGTAATTGGTCACTTGCGTCATCTCGGCCAGCAGGCCGGCCACGTCGCCGCGCTGCGCCGTGAGGCCCAGCGCGCACGCCAGCAGCACCACCAGCAGCACGAAATACATGGGCGGGAAGATGCGGTACACGCGGCGCAAGTAGAAGTTGCGGAAATCGATGGTGTGGCCGCGCTCGTACTCCATGCGCAGCAAGGTGGTGATCAGGTAGCCGCTCAGGAAGAAGAACACGGTCACCCCGAAGCCGCCGGGAATGGCGTCGCCCCAGCCCGCATGGCTGATGAACACCAGCACGGCGGCGCAGGCGCGGATGCCGTCCAGCGAGGGCAGATAGAAGTCGGACTGAGATTTCATGTCATTGGTTACGGTTGCGCGCCGCCCAGCCGGGGCCGGAGCGGCTGGGACACGGCCTGGCGGCGCTGCGATAGCCGGACAACGGCATTCAGGCCGTTTCCTGGCCGCGCACGGGCCGCACGGTGGCCGGCACCCCGACCGCCATCATGCCGGCCGGAACATTCTGCAGCACCACGGCGTTGGCGCCGATGCGGGCGTTGCGCCCTATCGTGACGGGACCCAGCACGCAGGCGCCGGCGCCGATCTCCACATCATCCTCGATTACGGGCACCTCGTGGTGGCCGGAACGCCCACCTATCGTGACATTTTGGGCGACCTTGACGCGGTCGCCGATACGGGCCCGGGCATGCACCACGGTACCCAGGCCGCTGTAGGCGAAACGCACGTCGCGCCCCACCTGCACGCTGGGCGGCAGCACGATGCCGAACACGATGCGATTGAAGCCATACAGCAGACGGGGAAGCCAGGGGATGCCGTGCCTGTGCAGCAACGACGCCAGCCGAAAAACCTTGATCATGGAGCAGCCTAGAAGATTGAACGCACGCCAGCGTGCGTTGCAATTTTAACATAATTAATTAACAAAGTATCCACGAGCACAGCCGTGCTGTCAACCCGTCACGATTGCCTTGCCGATTTGAACTTCATGCCTAAATTTCAAGTATACTCAACTTTCTCCGTGTCCACCGTTCGCTAGCGTGCCGGTCTGTCCAGGCCCGCGCCGGCGCCCCGTCAAGGCCAATTCATTGATCAAGCAAGCCCCGCTCCGCATCCTGCAACTGGTTCCCGAACCGCTGCCCTCCTACCGCGCCGACGTCACCGTCCTGTTCGGCAAATACCTGTCCCGTAACGGCGTCGCCTGCGACATCGTCGGCAAGGCGGCCGACGACGCCCCCATGCCCGAGCAGGGTTTCGCCTCGGTGCGGCGCGCCACGGCGCGCGGCCGGCGCTGGCAGCGCGAATGGGATTTCCTCAAGCTGTGCCTGCACAGCGTGCGCCACGCCCGCCACAGCGATTACGACGTGATCCAGGTGCGCGACATGGTGTCGATCGGCCTGGCCACGCTGTTGCTGGCGCGCTGGAAAAAAATTCCGTTCACGTACTGGGTCTCCTTCCTCATGTGCGACGGCCGCATTGAGCGGGCCCGGGCCGAGCTGGCCATCCGGCCCCGGCTGTACTACTACCTGGCGCTGGGCAAGGGTCTGCTGGAAAAGCAGTTGTTCTACAAGGTCTTGCTGCCGCGGGCCCAGCATGTGTTCGTGCAGAGCGAAGCCATGAAGGCGCACATGGTGGCGCGCGGCATCGCCCCCGAACGGCTGACGGCCGTGCCGATGGGCGTGGACATGGAAACCCTGCGCGGGTCCGTCCCCAGCGCCGCCCCCGCCGCCGTCGCGGCGACGGCCGGCACGGCGCGCCCGCACCCGCCCACCCTCGCCTACCTGGGCACACTGGACCGCTCGCGGCAGCTGCCGCTGGTACTGGACGCGCTGGCGCTGGTGCGACGCCGCTATCCGACGGCCCGGCTGCTGCTGATCGGCAGCTCGCCCACGCCATCCGACCTGGACGAGCTGCGCGCTCACGCCGCGCGCATCGGCGTCAGCGAGGCCGTCACATTCACCGGCTGGCTGCCGTCGGCCGAGGCGCAGGCGCTGGTGGCCGACGCCGACGCGGCCGTTTCCTACATCCCGCGCGGCAAGCTGTTCGACGTCAGTTCGCCCACCAAGCTGCTCGAATACATGGCGCTGGGCATCCCCGCCATCGGCAACGACACGCCCGACCAATTGCAGGTGCTGTCGGCCAGCGGCGCCGGCTGGCTCACCGCCAGCACGGCCGAAGCCATCGCCGAAGCCTTCACCGCCATCCTCGACGCGCCCGCGGCGGCCCGCCAGCGCGCCGCCGGCGGGCGCGCCTGGATCGAGGCGCACCGCAGCTACCGCGTGATCGCCGACGCGCTCAGCCAGACCTACCACGCCATCGCCCGCGCCGCGCCATGAAGGCGGCCCCGTAAACGAACAATGGCGGAACAACATCGCTGCTGTTCCGCCATCGGGGTCATGCCTTAGGACTGACTTATTTCGGCAGGGTGATGGCCTGGCTGCCCACCGTCAGCGTACGGCCGGTGGAGGTGGTGGTCAGCGTCACGGTCGGGTTCTTGCAACCCGGATCGATCAGCATCAGGAACTCACCATTGGTGGCCGCCGTGCCGAAGCTGTACACGCCTTGCGACTCGGTGCGGCCGGTCATCTGCGGCAGGTTGGCCACCGTGTTGTAGACCAGGCCGGTCGTCACGATAGGACGCAGGCACAGCGTACGGCCCTGGTAGGCGATCGACGACTTCATGGTGGTCGGGTCGTAGGTCAGCGTACCGAAGGTGTGGTAGTTCCACTCGTACTTGTGGACATTGGCCGACTTGGCCAGGTCCTGCACCACGATCTCGTCCTGCGAACGCAGGTACCAGACCTTGCGCACGGCCGAGCTCAGCAGGCCGCCGTACGCCGGCGTCGCGTCGCCCTCGATGTAGTCCATGGCCGAGGAGGTCGAGAAGGCGTTGATGCGGCCCGTGGCGTTGATAATCGACAGGTTGCCGCCGGTGACGGTCTGGCCGATGCCGCCGTCGAAGGTCAGCGCGTTATGGGCCTTGGTGGTGCGGTACCACGAGGTCCACATCGGCGAACCATAGTAGTCATACCAGCCGCCCTCGCCCAGCATCGGATAGCCACCGCTCATCACCACCAGGCTGTTCTGGTCGCCATGGCTGTGGTTGTACGAACCGTAGGAGCTGGACTTGAAGTAGACCGAGGTGCGCCCCGGATCGGCCAGCTTGCTGTGCATGGCGCCCCAGCCGATGGTCGGCAGCATGAAGGCATTCACGGTCGGCGCGGCCGCCGTCACGCTCGACGATGGCAGCGGATACGGCGAACGCAGCAGCGTCAGGTTGTCGTAGGTACCAGGCTGGTTGTTCACGTACCAAGCCGCGGCCGGGGTGGCGAAATTGCTGGCGTAGGCCTTCATCACCTGCGAGGTCGGCTTGACTTCATGGCCGTCGCCGAACACGTGCGACGTCTGGCCCGGCGGCACGAAGTACATGAAGAAGTTCAGGAAACCACGCGACCACGGCTTGCCGTACAGGTCCAGGCCCATGGCCTGCAGGGCCGGCTGCCATACCTGCATGTACAGGTCGACGGCGAACTCACCGTAGGCCGTGCCGTTGGCGAAGCCACCCTCGGGGCCGCTCCACACGCTCAGCGAGCTGACATAGGAGCGGAAGGCGAAATCGAACCACGCCGTGGCGTCCGGAATGTCACCGACGGCCAGCGTCGAGATCAGGGCCACGCCAGCCGTGTTGCTGATCGCGTGCGAGTCGAACGGATACTGGTCGATGCGGCCGTTGTATTGCGACAGGTCGCCGTAGATCTGGTTGGTGTAGGCGGCCACCGAGGCCAGCCAGGCAGCCTTGCGGGTCGGGTCGATGACGTTCGACACGCAATCGTAGGCGCGGATCAGGGCCGACGCGATGGCGAACGGTGCCTGGTCCTGCTGGTAATAGTTGGTCGGGCCCAGCGGGTTGAAGGCGGCCAGTTCGTCGCCGCGGCGCAGGGCCTCGGTCAGGAACTGTTGCGAACCGGTGAGCTTGTACAGCAAGGCCGAGGCCTCGAGCTGGCGGCCCTGCTTGCCCAGCTGGTTACGGATGTCGGCGATCTGGGCCGCCTGGGCCGTCGTCGTCACCGTGCTCGTATCGAGCGTCCACTGGGTGTCCGAGATGATGGGCAGGTAGGTGATCTGGTACTGCACTTCCTTGGTCAGCGCCGTGACGGCCGGACCGCGTTCGGTCAGCAGGCCGCCGCTCCAGGTCGAGTACAGCGGCAAGGTCTGCAGGGCGCGCGGACGGGCGCGCTGCAGGATGCGGGCCCGCAGGTCGGCATTCTCCGGCACCTCATAAGTCTGCGACGAGGCATTGATGGTGAAGCTGCGCATGGTCGACCAGTCGGTCACCGTGGTCGGCGTGACGCGCCAGCTGTAGGTGCCGGCCGGCAGCGCGCGCGACGGCATGTACCAGTTACGATACGAGGTGTAGGTCGTCACCAGTGCGCCGTTCGAATACACTTCGATCGTGTACGACGGCGGGCTGGTCGAGTAGCGCGACCACGAGAAGGTGGGCGGATTCTGTGGCTGCGCCGCCAGGTTGGCCGGCAGCGTCTTGATTTCCAGCGGTGTGGCCGCCTGCGCCCAGTCCGCCCGCGCCTGGCCGCACAGGGTCGCCATCAGGGCGGCCGCCGCGGTCCAGAGTACATGTTTATTGAGATTCATCATTAGCCTCCAAGGCAACAGAGAATGGACTTTGGGAGCGTGAGCCCACCCGGCATTTGCAACAAATTCGGTTCTGCGGATTACGGGTGCATGATGGCCATGAACAGACCATAAACGCACAGATCATTATACACAGTTGCAGTTCGAAAATAAGGCTTCGAGATCAAATTTATTACCACATGGCATTAATAATAGTCAATTTAGCTATAATCAAGCATCAATGGTGGGCCGATCATTTTTCCCTATAGCCGAACAGGCATCAGTCAGCGCTGGCTGCCGGCGGCCCGCCCCTCGGCCACCGCGCCACCGCCCTGCACCAGCCTGGCCGTCAGCGCGCGCCGCAGCGGGATGTCGAGGCGCTTTTCTATCCATACCGACAACATCACCACCAGCGCCGTCAGCACCAGTCCGCCCAGCGGGGCCGGCAGGCGGCCCAGCACCCCGTGCAGTAATTGCGCCACCGGGCGGTGCATCACGTACAGCGGATAACTGGCCGCGCCCAACACCATCAGGGCCTGCGTCAGCCCGCCCGTGGTGGCCGGACGCTGCGCCCCCACCAGCACGCACAGTGGGAACACCAGCACGATGGCCGCCATGTCCAGCCACGGGTCGAGCGCGCCGGCGCCCGGCGAAGCGAGCACGGCGGCCACGGCCACGATCGCCACCCAGGGCGACAGCCGTCCGCGCAGCCGTTGCAAAAACGCCTCATGTGATTGATATAGCAACAAACCGAAGAAGAAGCCGAACAAGGCGCGCGCCAGTCCACCGGCCATGGACCACAGGCCCCAGTCGTAACCAAAATCAAGATTGCCTTGACGATAGCCGACGCCGGCCACCACGATGCTGCTGCAAATCAACATGACGATGTTGCCGCGCCGCGACATCAGGGGCCGCACGGCGCCGTACAGGAAGTTGGCCGCCAGCTCGAAGAACAGCGACCAGTACGGGCCGTTGACGGGGAACAGGGCCGTGCTGGCGCCCATGTGGGCCGGCAGGAACAGCGCGTGCAGCAGCATGGCCACGGCCAGTTGCGCCAGCAAGCCATAGTCGGGCACGTCCTGGTGCACGATCTTGACGGCCCACAGCGCGCCGCACAGCAAGAGCGACAGCAGGAACACCGGATACAGGCGGATCAGCCGGATCAGCACGAAACGGCGCCAGGCCAGCGCGCCCGTGGCCAGGCGCCGATCGTAGGCGTGGGCGATCACGAAGCCGCTCAGGATGAAGAAGATGTCGACCGCCAGGTAGCTGCGGTAGACGGGGAAATTCCACAGCGTGCTGGTGTGCCGCATCAGCACGAAGATGGCGGCGATGCCGCGTATGCCATCCAGAAATTCAAAACGTTTTGGCAACATAGCGCTGTCCTTGGGGGCGTGGCTCAGGCCACGCTGCCGCGCGGCACAGCCGGCACAGCCGGCACGGCCGGTGCATCACGCAGCGCATCGATCTGGTCGAGCACGCTGGCCGAGCGGCGTTCATCGAATTTGCGGGCGAAGAATTTGCCCGATGCCTGCATGGGCGCGAAGTCGTCGGCCCCCAGGATGGCCGGGTCCTCGCGCGCCGGGTTCCAGTCGATGTAGTGCAGCGAGGCCTTGTTCTCGTTCTTCATCTCGCCCGGACGGCGGCTCGCGATGTCGCGCTCGTAGTAGCGCAGCGTGTGGCGCAGCGGCGAATTGAGCACGATGGTCTGGAAGAAGATCTCGTCGCAGCAGTTGACCGACTTGAAGAAGGCCGTGTAGGCGCGCGCCTGCGGGCCGGCCAGGAAGGCTTGCACATGGTCGATCACGGGGCCGGCCAGGCACCACGAGGTCGAGCCGCGGTACGGCGTCATGCCGTCGACGAAGCGGCGCGCGGGCAGCCAGCCGCTGATGGTGCGCACCGCGCGGTTGGCGGCGCGCCGCAGGAAACGCGTGGGCAGGCGCGCATACCAGTCGTAGTAGCAGTAAGTGCGCACCTTGTGCACGAAATCGGTGCCGTCGACCAGCGGGTAGAAATTCATGTAGCTGGTGCCGGCGCCGGCCGCCAGGAAGGCCCGCAACTCGGCGTCGGGCCGGATCGGATAGTCGCGCCCGCTCAGGAACAGGTAGTAATCGAAGGGGCCGTGCGCATGGGCCAGCGCGATCAGCGACAGCATGGCCTGCACTTGCGAATAGCCGCCCCAGTTGACCTTGACGGGCGCGGCCACCCAGCGCACCGGGACGTCGCCGGCCGCGGCGCGGAACGGCGCCGGGTCGTGCTTGGCGTCGATATGGGCGAAACAGGCCGCGTCGGGGCCGGCGACGGCGTGCAGCAGGCGGCCGAACAGGGCCGGCTGGTCGTGCGCGAGGATCAGGTAAGCGATACGCATGGTCTCTCCAAAGACGGCAAGTGGCCGGGAACCGGCCCCTTCAGACGGGGGCCACGTATTTGAACAGGCGCGCCAGGCGCGGCGAGATCTGCTCGATCTCCAGCAGCTCGGCGCGGCGGAACAGGCGCGCCTGGCGCAGCGCGGCCAGGAAGGCCACGCTGGCGGCGGCCAGGGACAGCGTCACGCCCACGTGGCCGTCGCCGCCGGCCAGCACCAGGCGCGCCATCAGCAAGGCCGCGCCCATGGGCAGCGCCAGGCGCCAGAACGAGCGCAGGCCCAGGTCGTGTTCGAGCATGGGCTCGGCGCTGACCCAGCGCAGCCAGCCATACACCAGCACATAGGGCAACGCGCTGACCACGATCAGGGCCGGCGTGTTGCGCCCGGCGGCGGCCAGGCCGATGGCGCCGTAGCAGATGGCGGCCGCCCACACCCAAATCTTGTTGTGGTGGGCGATGCGGCCCAGCGGGTTCAGCCCCACCCACAGCGCCTCGCCCACCGTCATGGCGCCCAGCTGCACCAGCAGCAGGCCGGCCACCAGGCCTTCGCGGCCGTAGCGGCCGTTGGTGACCCAGTCGATCAGCGGTTCGCCGCAGCCCAGCAGCACGGCCAGCGCGAACGCCAGGATCACGAAGTTCAGCCGCATCAGCATCGACACGGTCAGCTGCACCCGGCCGATGTCACGCCGCAGCGCGTAATCGCTGGCCAGGGCCGGCTCCAGCATGCCCTTCATCATGAAGATGGGCATGAACTGGTAGGCGCGGTCGGCGATGGTCTGGAAGAAGCCGAACGAGGCCGTCACGACGGGCGTGGCGATGGCGCCCACGATCAGCTTGAGCACGCCGCCGCGGAATGGCAGGCTCAGCATGTAGGTCAGTTGCGTGCTCAGGCTGTCGACCAGCAGTTCGCGCCAGGTGAAGCCGAACGCCCACGGCCGGCCGTGCGCCAGCGTGGCCCCCTGGCGCCGGCGCCGGTATTCGCCCAGCAGCAGCGCCAGCATGGCCGCCGCCAGCGCCAGCTCGGTGGCCACCAGCACCGTGCCCACGGCCACGGCCGTGAGCGCGCCCGACCACCACAGCAAGGCCACGCACAGCACCATGCGGCCGGTGGTCATGGCCGTCAGCATCAGCGCCTGGCGGCCCTGCAGGCCGACGCTGTTGCAGAAGATGGCCAGCGAATCGGTGCAGCCGACGGCCACCGCGTACCACAGGTAATGCCACGGCAGGCGCCGCACTTCGGCGTCGATCTGGGCCGGCAGCACCAGGGCGCCGAACGCGCCGAACAGGGCCACCAGCAGCAGGATGGCGGCCTGGCGCGTCACCAGCAGGCCCAGCATGAAGGTCAGCAGCTCGCGCCACTGGCCGCGCTCGCGCAGCGGCGGCACGAAGCGGTACACGGTGCGGTCCATGCCGAACTGGGTGGCCAGCACCAGAATGCCGTTGGCGGCCGTGAGGATGGTGTAGGACACGTAGTCGGCCACGGACAGGTGGCGCACCAGCAGGAACTGGAAGATGAGGGCCACGGCGGCGCTCAGTATCCTTGCCACCGCGAACCATTTTGCCTGCCGGACTACACGTGCCGCCTGGTAGGGATTGTCATCCATGGACGGGTCGCGCCAAACGTACCACCGCCGGCCGGGCGCCGCGCAGGGCCGGCCGGCCGGCCACCGGCGCCGTGCGGGCCGGCGCGGCGACCGCGGCCGGGCTGTAGCGGCTGAGCTGGATCACGCAGCCCAGGCACAGCACGAAGAACAGTTCCGCACCGGGGTCGTCCATCAGGGTACGGTTGTAGATGGTCAGGCTGAGGAACATGATCAGGCTGGCCACGCTCGCTTCGAGCATCGCTTGCTGGGCCGGGTCGCCGCGCCCCGAGACCAGCAGGCGCCAGCCGGCCCGCAAGCCGAACAGCAGGATGGCCAGGTAGGCGAACGTGCCGATCAGGCCCACGTCCCACAGCAGCACGGCCATCGTGGTGACGTCCACGTGCAGCGGGGCGAAGCGCTTGTACAGCGGTCCCATGCCCAGCCCGGAGCTGGACTTGATGGCGCCGGGGCCATAACCGATCAGGCGGGTCGGGATGCTGGCCAGCCGGTCGCCGGCCCAGATCGCCAGCGAGGCGCCCCGCCCCACTTCACCGGTCTCGTAATTGACGCTGCGCGGATCGAAGAAGTAGCCGCCGCCCGCCTCCAGCTTGGCGCTCACGCCCTTGTGCTTGTCGATCAGCTTGCCCCAGTACAGCGCGTCATACGTCAGGTAGATGGTGGTGCACAGGGCGGCGCCGAGGATGGAATAGACGACGAACGACATCACGTTCTTCATCACGCGCTGGCGCAGCACGAAGCACGAAGCCAGCGGCAGCCAGATGAAGGCCGCCTTCACCTCGCCGAGCAGGATGATGGCCAGGCCGATGGCGCAGATGAAGGCCATCATCTTGCGGCCCATCAGGCCCTTGTCCCAGCGCGCCATGGCGTAGGCCATGATGCCGATCACGAACATCACCATGATGGCGCTGTTGCCGCCGCCGTCGGGGTTGCCGCCAAAGGTGCCGACCACGGCATCGTGCGAGGCCTGGGTGCGCCGGGTGGAGACGAAGAAGTGCTGGTAGAACACCACCGGCAGCTGCACCAGCATCACGCCGACCATGATGGTCCAGATGCGCTGCAGCCGCTGCGGTTGCCAGTACATCCAGGCCAGCGCCAGCAACACCCCGAACATGGGCAGGGTGGACTTGATGGCCACCACGAGCTGGGCCAGCTTGGCGCGGTTCAGCAGCGCGCTGACGAAGAAGCACACGACGAACAGCAGCAGCGCCACCAGCGCGCCGCTGTCGGCGCGCCCGATCACGGGCTTGGCCTGGTCGCGCCGGCTGAAGGTCATGTCCATCATGGCGCGCATCAGGAAGATCACGGCCAGGCCCACCACCACCCACGGCGCCTGGCGGTTGCGCAGGAAGTACACGGCCATGCCCTGGATCACGAAGGTGAGCACCAGCATGGCTTGCAGCATCTGGTAGGAATCGAGCAGGATGAAGAACAGCAGCACGAAGATGCTGCCGCCCAGTATGGTGAGCAGCACGGGCGAGCTGAGGCCGATCACGGCCCCCAGCAACAGCGCCAGCAGCATCATGGCCGCCAGCAGCACCCAGGTGATGGCGCGCGGCGCACGCGTGCGCTCGAAATAGCCTTCCGCGGCGCGGGTCTTGCGTTTGAAACGGGCGAACATCGACACTCCTCGCTCAGGCATCGATGGTGCCGATCAGGCGCGCGCGCACGCGCGCATCGACCGATTGCAGCATCGCGCGGACGAAGGCGTCCTGCAGCCGGTAGGCGGCCGCCGTGTCGGTGTCCAGCGTCGACACGCGCACCAGCATGCCGTCGGGGATGACGCCGGTCAGGCCATAGCGCAACTGGGTCAGCTTCTGGTCGATGCCGGGCTTGATGACCTTGTCGCCGATGGTGATCCAGTAGGTGATCGGTTCATTGCGCTCGCCGGCCACGGCCATCAGGCGCTTGACGAACAACTGGCCGTAACCACTGTCGACGCGGGCCGTGGCGTCGGCCTGGATCTGGAAGCCCTGGGCCACGTAGCACACTTCCGGCTTGTGCAAGCCCAGCCCTTCGCTCTGGTCGCCGCCATAGGCGATCGACAGCATGATGCGCTGGCCGTCGCTGTTGACGTAGGTGCGCGCCAGGGTCTGGTTGTACAGCTTGTTGAGCTTGCGCTCGAGCTCGGGGTCGACCTTGAGCGGCACGATCTGGCGGTCCACCTGCCAGTCGCCGAACGCGACCGGGATGGCCGTCTCAAGGTTGAACTTGGCTTCCGAATCGGCCAGCTTGACGGTGGGCGTGACCACCTTGGTCAGCCCGGCCGACGAGATCATCAGCGCACCCAGCACGACGCTGGCGGCGAAGGACTTGTTCATGGTTTTCCTCCCACGGCCGTCACGGCCGGCCGCCGGCGCCGCTTGTCGAGCCACTGGATCAGGGTATCGAGGCTCAGGATCAGCACCAGCGCCGTCATGAACAGCACCATGCCGGCGAAACCGTGCAGGAAGCCCTGGCCGACGGCGTCGCCGAAGTAATAGGTAATCAGGCACAGCACCATCACCCGCGTCACGTTGGCCGTAAACGAGATCGGGATGATCAGGAAGGCCAGCGTGATGTTGCGGAACGCCGACGGGTGGCGCACCAGGTTCAGGTAGAACAGGCCCAGCGCTTCCAGCGTGAGCAGGGTCTGCAGGCCGGCGCAGGCGTCGGCCACCAGCAGCTGGTACTGGCCGATCTGCAGGATCACGCCGCTGCGGGCGATCGGATAGCCGGCCAGGTACAGCAAGTGTTCGGTCACGTACGACACCGCCATCTTCATCGGCATGGTGACCATGCTCACGAACGGCCCCGGCAACGGCACCAGGAACAGCATGAAGAAGAACGGGAACCACAGGATGGCCAGCGCGCGCGCGCCGCGCTTGAGCAGCAGGATGGCGGCCAGCATGGTGATGAACGACAGCAGTTCAAACGAGGTGATGTCCTGCGAGCGCCCCACCACGTACAGCAGCAGCGAGAACAGGGCCAGCGCCCAGCCCGCGTACGGGGCCAGCCGGCCGCCGCGCGGGGCGGCCGCGGCCGCCGGCCACAGGCGCGCGGCCAGCCACAGCGACAGCGCCAGGATGATGGGGCCGTGCGCCTGCTCCTCGGTGGCCCACATGCCCGTGATCAGGCCGTAGAAGGTGGGCACGTAGAGCACCGCGAAGCCGATGGCGATCGGCCACAGGTCCGGCAAGGCGGCGCGCCAGCCCTGCACGGGCGGCGCCGACAGCGGCACGGTCGAACGGTCCATCAGTGGTCAACCAGCACGGTGCCGACGATCTGCGCGCCGCTCTGGGCGATGCGGTCGCTGAGGGCGGCGATGTCGTTGTAGCGCGAACGGTTCTTGCGCACCACGATGATCACGCCGCCGGCGCGGGCCACCAGCGGCAAGGCGTCGGCACCGGTGGCGAACGGCGGCGCGTCGTACAGCACCACGTCGTAGCGCTGTTCAAGGTCGGCGCTCAGGTTGCGGAAGGTGTCGCGGCCCAGCAGTTCCTGCGGGTTGGGCGGCAGCGTGCCCGAGGGCAGCACCGACAGCGCCACGAACGAATCGATGCGCGACACGGCTTCCTGGCCGGCGCGGCCGGCCAGGATGTCCGACAGGCCCAGGCCGTTGCCCAGGTCGAAAATCTGCTGCTGGCTGGGCGCGCGCAGGTTGCCGTCCACCAGCAGGGTCTGTTCGCCCAGCTGCGAGAACACCACGGCCAGGTTGGCGGCGAAGATGCTGCCGCCGTCTTCTTCATCGAGGCTGACCACGGCCAGCGCCTTGCGGCCCTGGGTGAACCAGCGCAGCATGAGCTGGCTGCGCACGGCGCGCAGCGCTTCCACTTGCGGCGTGAACGGCTGGTAGGCGGCCACCAACTTGGGCGAGAACTTGCTCTCCCCTTCCAGCAGATACGGGTAGTCGAACTGACGCGCCAGCACTTGCTGGATGTCGGCGTCCGTGATCAGGCCCAGCTTGATGGCGGCCTCGCCGAAGCGGATGCCCAGCTCCTTTTGCATGCGCAGCACGCGCTCGGCGTTCTCCGGGGTGATCTTGCCCATTTCCAGCAGCACGCTGCCGATGCTCGCATGTTCGCCGCTGGCGCTGGCGCGCTCGGCGCCGGTGGGGGCCGGGCTCAGGGTATGCATAGGTACACTCATGATGGTTGCTCTCTTAGTTTAAGCGCAGGCGGCTGGGCATGGACGAACGCAGCCAGCCCTTGCGCGGGCGTTGCGACGCCTTCCAGTCGATTTCGCCCAGCAGGGGCAAGTCCAGCGAGGCCAGGTCGGCATCGGTGCGCACGCGGCGGTCCAGCATCTCGGCCAGGATGGCGAACGCCACGCCCAGCAAGCCGCCCAGCACCACCGACAGCGCGATGTTGAGCGCGATCTTGGGGCTGGACGCGTCCACCGGCGGCACGGCCGGGTTCAGGATCATCACGTCCGAGGTTTCGGACGACGATTCGATCTTGGTCTGGGCGAAGCGCTGGGCAGTCACGTCGTAGGCGCGCTGGGCGCTCTCGACATCCTTGGACAGCACGTTCAGCTCGTCGCGCCCGCGGTTCAGTTCCAGCAGCTTGGCGCGCTGTTCGGTGAACGCTTCGCGAATGGCGGCCTCACGCTGCTGCAGGATGCGGGCATTATTGCCCACGCTTTGCGAGGTCAGCGCCAGCTGGGTGTTCAGATCGCGCTGCAGCTTTTCCACTTCCGCCTTGGCGCTCTGGTATTGCGGGTGGTTGCGGTCCAGGCGCTGGGCCACTTCGGCCAGCTTCGCTTCCGCGTTGCCCAGGTTGATCTTGAGGTTCTGGATCAGGGCGTTGGAGGCCACGTCGGGCGATTCGGCGCCGTCGCTGTGGGCCATGCGCTGGCGCGACTGCGCCTCCATCACCTGGCCCTGGGCCGCCACCAGCTGGGCCGACAGGTCGTTCAGGCGGTTGGTCTCGACGTCGAGCCGGTTGTCGACGCTGACGATGCCATGCTCCTGCTGGTACTTGGACAGGCGGCTCTGGGCCGTTTCCAGGTTGTCGCGCAGGGTCTTCATCTGCTCGTCGAAATAGCTGGACGCCTTCTTCAGCGGATCGACCTTGAGCTGGATGCTCACGCGCTGGTATTCCTCGGCGAAGGCATTGGCCACGGCCGCCACGAACTGCGGGTCGGCGCCCTTGAAGATGATGTCGACCACGCTGCTTTCGCGGGCCGGCGCCACGTCCAGCTTGCGCAGCAGCAGGTCGGCCAGCCAGTCGCGCACGCTGCCCTTGCCTTCGGTGGCGCGGTTGAACTCCTCCAGCACGGCCGGACTCTGGGCCAGCTTGAGCTGGTCGACCACGCGCAGCGCCACGTTCTTGCTGCTGATGATGTCGACCTGGGTGGCCATGTAGCCGGGCAGCAGCTGGCCGGGCAAGGTCATGCCCGTCAGCGGGTCGGTGCCCTTGGTGTTCATCACCACGGTGCTGGTGGCGGTGTAGGTCTTGGGCAGGAACAGGCTCACCAGCACGGTGGCCACCACCGTCACGAAGAACGTGACCAGGATGATGCGCATGCGCGCACGCAGGATCAGCAGAAACAATGAGGCATTCATATCGAAACTTTCATATCGTCGGGGAGGGCCGCCGGCGCGCGGCGGCTTAGAACAGGGCTTCCTTCACATACACCACGTCGTCCACCTGCACGATGTCGTCTTGCTTGGCGTCGATGATCTGCAGCTTGCCGTTGGCGTCGCGGCGCTTGATGCGCATGCCGCGCTCGGTGCCGCGGGCCGTCAGGCCGCCGCCCATCGACAGCGCCTGCAGCACCGTGGTGGAGCGCTCCAGGCGGAACGTGCCGGGACGCTGGACTTCGCCGTAGATGTAGAAGCGCGGCGCCCGTTCCACGTAGATGATGTCGTTGCCGACCAGGTCCAGGTCCTTGGAGAAGTCGGCCGCGCGCACCATGGCGTCCAGGTCCAGCGTCTCCTTGATGGTCTTGCCGTCGCGGCGGCGGATCAGGCTGATCGTGTCGCCGCCGTCAGGGGCGATGCCGCCGGCCTGGGCCAGCAGGTCAACCACGGTGCGCTTGCCTTCCAGCGGGTAGCGGCCCGGGCGGTTCACCTGGCCCAGCACCGAGATCAGCTGGCTTTGCAGCGAGGTGACGATGATGTTGACCTGGGCCTTTTTCAGGAAACCGCCGCCTTCCAGCAGCGAGGACAGCTTCTTCTCGGCGCCCGACACCGACAGGCCGCCCACGGGCACCGTGCCCACCAGCGGGAAGGTGATGTTGCCCTCCTCGCTCACGCGCGTCTCCAGCCCCAGGTCGGGGTTGCCGTACACGGAAACCTTGATCACGTCACCGGCGCCCAGCAGCACCTCGGCCGCGCCGGCCGTCGTCATCAACAAGGCGCACAGCGCCGCCATCATCCAAGTGGTCCATCGTTTCATCATAGTTGCCAAATTCCATACAGAGTTGCGGTTGCGGGCCAGGCCCGGCTCATTCGGCTGCGCCCCGGCTAGTGGCGCGGCGGTGCGCCGCGCCACGGGCCGGGACGCACCGTGCTTACTTCAGGCCGGCCACG
Source organism: Rugamonas brunnea (assembly GCF_014042345.1). Classification (GTDB taxonomy): domain Bacteria; phylum Pseudomonadota; class Gammaproteobacteria; order Burkholderiales; family Burkholderiaceae_D; genus Rugamonas; species Rugamonas brunnea. The sequence continues at coordinate 269,844 of NZ_JACEZT010000004.1, read as the reverse complement.
CCGCGTTCGGTGGCCGCGTCCGTCTTGACCGGCGCTGCCGCTGCTGCGGCCGGGGCCGGCTTCTCGGCGCCGTTCAGGTATTCGATCTTGGCCGCCGCGCGCAGGCGGGCCAGTTCGGCGTCGGCCGCATCCTTGTTCTTCTTGTTGAACAGGAATTGCTCGATCTGGGGCGAGGCCACGTCCAGCGTCACGGGTGCGTCGCGCACTTCGGCGATCGTCACCAGCAGCGCGTGGTCGCCCTCGTTGATGATGAACAGCTGGCCCTTGGGCATGGACAGCAGCTTGGTCGCCAGTTCGGCCGGCAGGTCGGAGGTGGCGCGCGCCACCTGGCTGCGGGTGAACTTGACCTTGTGGCTGTCAAGCCAGCCGCCCACGTCCTCCAGCGTCTTGGCGCTGTCCATCACGTTCTTCAGGTCCTGGTTCATGTCGGTGGCCGGCACCACCAGCTCGTTCATGACCAGCACCTTGCGGTTGCTGAAGAAGATGGGATTTTTCTCGAAGTAGTCGGCCACTTCCTGCTTGGTGGGACGGGCCGGGGTGCCGATGCGCTTTTGCATGTAGGCCTGGGCCACGATCAGGGCCTTGGCCCGCTCGATCGCCTGCACCACCTTGGGATCACGGTCGGTCTTGTCCTTGACGGCCTCATTCTGCAGCAGCTGGCGGTCGATCAGCGCTTCCAGCAATTGCTTGCGGGCCTTGTCCTGCTGGGCCGGCTGCACCCCCGAGCGCTGCATTTCCTCGTTCAGCTGCAACAGCGTGATTTCCTCGCCGTTGACGCTGGCCAGGGCCTGCCCCGTCTTTTTCTCTTCCTTGTTGCCACAGGCGGACAGGCTGGCCGCGACGGCCAGCGCCACGCCCAGCTGCAGCAAGCGCTGGCGCGCGTTGCCCCGTTTGCTCTCGCTCGAGCCTGCAAGATCAGAATAGTTCAAGATTTTTTCCTCTTTGGATACATTTTTTCAAGCGGCCGGGCTGACACACGGCACCGGCCCACCGCACGCGACTACCAATTGTTCAATCCTACCCTGTCTACGGTAACTGGAGCGCAGGCCTGCCCCAGGTTTTTTTGCGTGGGCAGTATGGGACCTGTCCACGCGCTTGTCAATAAAGCAAACAAGTTATCGTGAATACTATACCAGCCGCAGCTATTATTTCCATAAGGAAACGTCCGCGGCGGCGCCGCTCAGAACGCGTTGTCGCGTTTGAGCACCACTTTCACCGTGCGCAGGATGATCCAGATGTCCAGCCACAGCGACCAGTTGCGCAGGTAGTCGAGGTCGTAGCGGATCCGCGCCTCCATCTTGTCCAGCGTCTCGGTCTCGCCCCGGAAGCCGTTGACCTGGGCCCAGCCCGTGATGCCGGGCTTGGCCTTGTGGCGCAGCATGTAGCCCTTGATCAGCTTGCGGTATTGCTCGTTGTGGGCCACCGCGTGCGGGCGCGGCCCGACGATGCTCATGCGCCCCTGCAGTACGTTGATGAACTGGGGCAGCTCGTCGAGCGAACTCTTGCGCAGGAACGCACCCACCTTGGTCACCCGCTGGTCGTTCTTGGTGGCCTGCACCACGTTGGCGCCATCCTCGGCCACCGTCATGGAACGGAACTTGTAGACGATGATCTCCTCGCCATACAGGCCGTAGCGGCGCTGGCGGAAGATCACCGGGCCGGGCGAGGTGCACTTGACGGCCAGCGCGATCACCAGCATCAGCGGCAGCAGCGCGATCTGGATCAGCGTGCCCAGCACGATGTCGCTGGCGCGCTTGATCATGCTGTTAAAGCCGGTGAACGGCGTCTCGCAGATGGCGATCACAGGCATGCCGCCCACGTTGTCGAAGCGGGCCTGCATCAGGTCGAACACATAGATATCGGGCAGGAAGTAGACCGAGGCCGTGGTGTCCTGCAGTTCGTCGAGCAGCTTGCGGATGCGCGGCTGGGCCGAGATCGGCTGGCTGATGAAGATCATCTTCACATGGTTGGCGCGCACGTAGGCCGCGATGTCGGCCATGCGGCCCAGCATCGGGTGCTGCATCTCGTGCGGCCAGCGGTCCTCGGTGCGGTCGTCGAAAAAGCCGTGCACCCGCATGAACAGGTTGGGATGGCGCTCGATGGTGCGGGCGAACTTCAGGCCCACGTCGTTGGCGCCGACGATGATCACCGAGCGCACCTCGCTGGCCTTGGCCGGGTCCGAGCCGAGCACGCGCGCGGCCAGGTGGCTGGTCAGCAGCACGAACGGCGTGGCCACGAACCAAGACAACACCACGGTCTGGTCATAATGGTAGGCCAGGCCGCTGATCGAGCCGAGGAACACCAGGATCAGGGCCGTGACCACCCAGCCCACCACGATGTCGCGCGAATAGGCCAGCATGCGTCCGCTGCGCCAGGTGCGGTACGGGTCCACATGCTGGTACACGGACGAGGAGACAAAAAACGCCAACACCATCAGCACCAGCGAATACCCGGTGAAGGGCTCCGCATAAATCATCGAGAACAGGTACAGGGTACCCATGATGATGAGTGGATCGAGGATGCGCTGAAAAAAGGAAATTAAGGGTATATCGTTTACGGTCATGGCTTGCTTCAGAACTGCCCCGTCGCACCGAACGAGATCCCCTTGGCGGTGTAGCTGCCGGTGCCGATGTAGGCGCTGCCAGTGCGCTGGTCACGGAACACGCTGGTATTCAGTTGCACATAGTTCAGCGGGGTATAGGTCAGGCCCATGGAGGCGAAATTGCCGGTGTCGGTCGGCGAGCCGAGCAACACGACCGGGCTGACGGTGCTGAAATCGCGCTTCTCGTGGCGCACGGTGGCGTCGGCCTTGAGCTTGGCGCTGATGTCCCAGCCCGCGCCCACGCTGACACCCTTGTTCAGGCTGCTGCTGACGAGCGTGCTTTCCACGGCCGCGTACTCGCGCCACACGCTGGCGTTGAACTTGAGCTTGCCCAGCGGCAGCCAGTAGGCCGTGATCCGGCCGTTCAGGCCGCTGGAATTGTGGTCGGTGAAGAAGGCGTGCTCACGGCGGGCCCAGCCGGCCAGCACCTGCACCTGGGTCACGCCGCTGGCGACCCAGAAGATGTTGGCCTTCAGTTCATCCTGCTTGTAGCCATAGTCGAGCACGCTGCCGTCGATCAGCAGCGGCTTGTTCGGGTAGCTGCCGCGCAGGTGGCGCCCCAGCACGCCGAAGCGGCTGCCGCTCGACGCCAGGTAGTCCACGCCCAGCTCGCTGGAATCCTCGGTGCGGTCGATGTAGCGCTGGCTGGCCAGGTCATACGAATAGCGCGTGGTGGACACGCCGGCGTGCACCTGCCAGCTCGGGTGGAAACGCCAGTTGCCGTCGGCGTATTCGCGGCGCGTGGTGCGCAGGTTGCGGTCGCCGCTGTGGTAGTCGGTAAACGGGGTCAGCACCTGGCCATAGCTGGCGCCGATGTGGCCGGAGAAGTCACGCGCCAGGTACCATTCCCACTCGGCCTGGAAATCCTTGCCGTTGTAGTTGAGCTGGTCGTAATGGTCGAACGTCACGCGCGACACCTTGGCCTGGCCCGTGAAGCGCTGGCGGCCGACGGGACGCTCGAACAGCAGGCCGGCCTGCAACTGGGTCAGCGAATCGGAACGGCTGCCGGCCGGGCCGGGCACGCCATCGGGCAAGCGCAGCAGGTTGTCCTCGTAGCTGTAGAGCACGGAGACGAACGGATGGATGGTGTCGCTCAGGGCTGCCTGAGCCTGCCCCGCCAGCGCGGCGCCGATCAGGGCGGCGAGCGGCGCGACGACGAGGGGGGAACGGGTGCGGGAGAGGGGCGATGAACTAGGCATGGGCGTCTTCTTCTTTTGTGAAATATCAAACTGCTATTTATCAATATTACCAGTAAGTCCAGTGGCCCGTAGAAATAATCCAGCCACCCAGCAAGCCGTTGGTCACGCCATGGGCGAGGATGGGCGACCACAAGCTGCCGCTGCGCAAGTACAGCAAGCCGTACACGGCGCCGGCAACCATGCCGGCCAGCCACAGATTATGTTCGAAGCCGAATAATACCACTGTGACAACAAATGACCGCAATCCCAATTGTGCGGGGGCGACCCGCAGGAATTGGGGGGCGACGATCCAGCGCATCAGGTACGAGCGCCAGAACAATTCTTCCATCACGGGCACCACCAGTGCCGCGCCCGCGATGCGCACCGCCACCAGCAGCCAGTCTATCTTGCCGTTGGTCACGGGATCAAATCCCGCGCCCTCACCCAGCGTCATCCAGCCGGCATTGAGGTTAATCCACAACACCAGTACCACCACTCCTGCCAGCACGGCCGTGAGGGCGGCGCGCCAGTCGAGCCGGACCGGCCGCAATTCCTCGTAGCGGGACCAGCAGGCCAGCAGCAGGGCCAGCACGACGGCGATCTTGACCGGATAGAGCCAGCGCAGCGGCGCCGCGTCCACGCCCAGGCGGGTCAGCCCGTCGGCGATGGCAATGAAGGCGAGGTAGGTGACAAAGGGCAGTACCCGGGGCCAGGTCTGGCGCTCAAACATGGCGGCCCCGGCGGCGCAGGGCGCCGGCGGGCGGCGGGCAAGTAAGGGGGGTGGGCATGCGTTTTCCTGACTGGGAAAAAACGGCCGCCGGCGGGCGGCCACAACATGCCTATGTTACAACATTTTGCATGGCCTGACGAGCCAGCAAGTGACGATCTCAGCCACGCGTGACGGCTTCGATCGCTTCCCAGCGCTCCAGCGCGGCCAGCAACTCTTCCTCGATCTGCTCCATGCGGCCGTTGACGCGCTTGGCCTCGGCCGCGTTCTTCTTGTAGAAATCGGGGTCCGACAGTTGCAGCGCCAGCGCCGTCTGCTCGTCCTCCAGGCTGGCGATCAGCTTGGGCAATTCCTCCAGTTCGCGCTGCTCCTTGAAGCTGAGCTTGCGCGGCTTGGCGGCCGGGGCGGCAGCCGGGGCGGCCGGCGCGGCCGGCTCGGCCTTGCTGTCGGCCTTGCTGTCGGCCTTGCTGTCGGCCTTGGCTGCGCCCTTGGCCGGCGCCGGGGCCGGGGCCGGCGTGCGTACCCGTTCCCAGTCCGTATAGCCGCCCACGAATTCGCGCCAGCGGCCCTCCCCTTCGGCCACGACGACCTGGGTCACCACGTTGTCGAGGAAGGTGCGGTCGTGGCTGACGAGGAACACGGTGCCCGTGTAATCTTCCAGCAACTCCTCCAGCAGCTCCAGGGTGTCGATGTCGAGGTCGTTGGTCGGTTCGTCCAGCACCAGGCAGTTGGCCGGCTTGGCGAACAGGCGCGCCAGCAGCAGGCGGTTGCGCTCGCCGCCGGACAGCGACTTGACGGGCGAACGGGCGCGCTCGGGCGCGAACAGGAAGTCGCCCAGGTAGCTCATCACGTGCTTGCGCTGGCCGTTGATCTCGACCCAGTCGCTGCCGGGCGCGATGGTGTCCATCAGGCTGGCTTCCTCGTTGAGCTGGGCCCGCATCTGGTCGAAGTACGCCACCTGCAGCTTGGTGCCCAGGCGCACGGTGCCGGCGTCGGCCGCCTCCTCGCCCAGGATGATCTTGAGCAGCGTGGTCTTGCCGGCGCCGTTGGGGCCGATCAGGCCCACCTTGTCGCCGCGCAGGATGGTGGCGCTGAAGTCCTTGATCACCACCTTCTCGCCATAGGTCTTGGAAATGTTCTCCAGCTCGGCGACGATCTTGCCCGAGCGCTCGCCGGCCGACACGTCCAGCCGCACCTGGCCCTGCTGTTCGCGGCGCGCGGCCCGTTGCAAGCGCAGCGCCTCGAGACGGCGCACGCGGCCCTCGTCGCGCACGCGGCGCGCCTTGACGCCCTTGCGTATCCACACTTCCTCCTGGGCCAGGAACTTGTCGAACTTGGCGTTCTCCACTTCCTCGATCTCCAGCTGCTCGGCCTTGCGCACCTGGTAGGCGCTGAAGTTGCCCGGGTAGGACAGCAGCCGGCCCCGGTCGAGTTCGATGATGCGGGTCGCCACGTTGTCGAGGAAGGAGCGGTCGTGGGTGATGAACAGCACGCTGCCCTTGAAGTCGCGCAGCAAGCCTTCCAGCCACAGGATGGAGGTGAAGTCCAGGTGGTTGGTCGGCTCGTCGAGCAGCAGCACGTCCGGCGCCGACACCAGCGCGCGCGCCAGCGCCACCCGCTTCTGCATGCCGCCCGAGAGCGTCTTCATCAGCATCTCGCCCGGCAGGTTGAGCTTGCCCAGCGTGGTGGCCACCTTGGTCGGCAGGCTCCACGCGTCGGCCGCGTCGAGCTTGACCTGGATGTCATGCATGCGCTCCATCAGCGCCTCGTCGTCGCCCTGGCCGAACTGGCCGGTGAGCGCGTCGTATTCCTTGAGCAGGTCCTGCAGGTCGCCCATGCCGGCCGCCACCGCCTCGGACACCGTCATCTCCGGATCGAACACCGGTTCCTGCTCGACGTAGGCGACCTTCAGGCCCTGCTGCATCACCAGCAAGCCATCATCGAGCTTGAAGCGGCCCGAAATGATTTTCAACAGCGACGATTTGCCGGTGCCGTTGCGCCCGATCAGGCCCACGCGCTCGCCCGTTTCCAGGGAAAATTCCGCGTGATCGAGTAGCGCGACGTGGCCGAACGCCAGTTGCGCCGAGGATAAGGAGATGACTGCCATAATGAATGAGGAGGTGTCCGGGACGGCGCCCGTCAGGGGCGGCAGGCCGCGGGATGGATGAAAGAAGCACGCATTGTACCGATAGTTGCGCGCGGCGGGCTGAATCCTGGCCGATGCCAGGGTGATTGCGGGCCGCCCCCATCTGGTGTCACCAACAGGAATCGAACCTGTATCAGAGTCTTAGGAGGACCCCATTCTATCCGTTGAACTATGGTGACACACGTCGCGCGCGACGCCGCATCATAGCGCGTTTGCGCCCACAAAGGAAGACGCCGCCCGGGCGGCCGGCGCCGGTGGCGCCAGCAACGGCAGCAGCTGCTGCGCGGCCAGGTGGTGCGCCACGGCGTTCCAGTGGCCGTCCATCGGCAGGAAATCGACGCGCTCGTGCACCTCGGCCCAGTGCTGGCTGAATACGGGCTGGGTATCGACGACGGCGAAGCCGCTGCGGCGCGCCGCGGCGATGAACAATTCGCGGTCCTGCCCCGGCCACAGGTGGGCGCCGGCGCGGCCCGCATACATGGCCTTGCGGTTGCCATCGACGAGGAAGATGAAACGCACGCCGGCCCGGTCGCCGAGCTGGTGCAACTGGTCCAGGTAGTACTGCAACGCCACGGCGCGGGCGCCCAGGCCGCCGTCCTTGCCGCCCTCCCCGGCGCCGGCGGACGCGGTCGCGGCCGCAGGTACTGGCGCCGGCGCGGCCCACTGGCCCTGCACCCAGTCGCGCAGCTTCAGGTTGTAATAGACGTAGCGCACCAGCGCCGAGCGCAGCGCCAGTTGCTTGGCCTGGGCCTCGCGGTAGGGATGGTGCTCCATGACGGGACCGGCCGGCGTCAGCACGAAGCCGCTGTGGCCGCGGCCGGGCGCATCGAGCAGGCCGCCCACGTCCGTCTCCTCGACGAACAGCACCACGTTGGCCGGATGGATGCGTGGCACATAGTAGCGCGCCAGTTCCAGCGAATCGGCCAGGCCGTTGCCGGACGCGGAAGCGGCGAACACGCCGCCGCCCAGCATGCGGTCGAGGTTGCCCTGCACGGTCTGCGGGTAGTCCAGCATCAGGCTTTCGATGAAGCTGTCGCCGATCACCAGCACCTTGGCGTGGTCCTGGAAATCGGCCGAATTGTTGAAGCCCTGGGCGTTGGTGCGGCCCTGGCGGGCGTTGTCGAGCGCCCAGCCGAACGAATACGTGTAGGGCAAGCGCGGCAGATAGCGGCTGAAGCGCTGCTCGCCACCCGTGGACTCGACCCGCAAGCCCGACACCACCGGCAGGCAGCGGCACAGCAATTCGAGCGCCAGCGCCACCGCCAGCACGCCCAGCCCCATCCCGCCCAAGATGCGTAGTATCTTCATCAGAAATTAAAATACAGGAATTCGGACACGCCGCGCGTTTCGCTCACGGCCAGCAACAACAGGCACAGCAGCAGCAAGCCGCCCAGCAGCGCGCCACCGGCCATGCCGTTCAGGCGCGCCTCCTGGCGGGTCAGCAGGCCGCGCCCCAGCACCTGGTACACATTGGGCAGGCCGAAGGCGATGGCGCCGCACGCCAGCAGCCAGCCCAGGCAGGCGTGCACGTTCATGATGCGGTTCACCCCCAGCAGCGCGCCCGGCACCTGCGCCAGCCCGGCGCCGGCGAACATGGCGTGCACGATGGACCAGGCGGCGGCGACGGTCGGGGCGCGGAAGAACACCCACCCCACCACCACGGCCAGGAAGGTGGCCAGCCAGCCCAGGCAACGCAACGGCAGGCCGCCGCGCTCGCCCAGCATGTGGCGCAAGCCGTGGTTGACGATCAGGTAGCTGCCATGCAGCGCGCCCCACACCACAAAGGTCCAGTTGGCGCCATGCCACAGCCCGCCCAGCAGCATGGTGAGCAGCAGGTTGACGTAGCGCTTGACGCCGCCATGGCGGTTGCCGCCCAGCGGAATGTAGAGGTAATCGCGCAGGAAGCTGGACAGCGTGATGTGCCAGCGGCGCCAGAAATCGATGATGGACAAGGCCCGGTACGGCGAATTGAAATTGATCGGCAGGATGATGCCGAACATGTACGACAGGCCGTAGGCCATGTCGGAATAGGCGGAAAAATCGAAGTACAGCTGGAAGGTGTACGCCAGCGCGCCGGACCAGGCTTCCAGCACCGTCAACTGGGCATAGCCGGCGTCGAACACCGGCCCCACATAGCGCGCCACGCCATCGGCCAGGATCACTTTCTTGAACAGGCCGACCGTGAAGATCAGCAAGCCCAGCGCCAGCCGGCCGCGCGAGAAGCGGTGCGACTCGGGCTGGTCGAACTGCGGCATCATGTCCCGGTGGTGAATGATGGGACCGGCGATCAGGTGCGGAAAATAGGTGACGAACAGGCCGTAGTTCTCGGGCTTGTATTCACGCACCTTGCCGGCGTGGCAATCGACCAGGTAGGCGATCTGGGTGAACGTGAAAAACGAGATGCCGATCGGCAGCCGGATGCCCAGCGGCGCATGGGCGGTGCCCGTCAGCAGGCTCAGGTTGGACAGCAGGAAGTCGGCATACTTGAAGAACACCAGCAGCGACAGGTTGAACGCCAGGCCACACAGCAGCCACCGTTTGGCCGCCCGCGGATCATGTGCATGCCGGCCAGAAATCAGCTTGCCCAGCGCGTAGTTGCAGCAGACCGACAGCGCCAGCACGGGAAAGAACGACACATCCCAGTAACAGTAAAACGCGACCGAGGCCAGGAACAGGGCCACGATGGAAGCGCGCAGCGAGAAACGGGAGCACAGGAAATAGGCCAGCAAGGCCAGCGGCAGAAAGAGCGCAAAAAACGAATAGGTGTTGAATAACACGCTGAAATCTCACCCTGGAAAACGGACTGGCAGCAACACAGCCCGTACTGCGAGCCGCAAACTTGCATTCTACAACCATCGTTAGCCTAAAGGTAATTTTTCTTGCTTTTTAACCTATATTCTTCTTTAAACGCAACAGTCATGCGGGTGCGGCCTTGTGCCTGCCGCCCCGCGTCCGGCACCCGCCTCAGTCGCGCCGTGGCGTGCGCTGTCCGCGCGCGCGCAGCAAGGCCATGGTGGCCAGGCCCAGCAGCACCAGCAGATAGGCGCGCGGCTCCGGCACGGGCGAAATGGTGTACACCTCGATGGCGCCGAAGGTGATGTTGGGACGGACGAACGCCGAACCGTCCAGCACGCTGGCGTTGAAGTTGCTGGTCGCCGGGTCGATGTAGGAGTACAGGCTGGAATAGCCGCCCGTGGTCAGGTTGCCCGGCACGTACAGGTCGTAGCCGGTGCCGAAGGTGGGACCGTAGCCAGCCTTGTTGTAGGTCTGGTAGGCGCCGATGGTATCCATCGCGTAGCTCTTGGGCGTCTGGCGGAAGATGGTGCCATTGGTCAGGTTGAACAGGAAAGCCGTGCGTTGCGCGTTCTCCGTAGTCATGTTGTAACTGCCGCTCGAATTCCAGCTCTGCGGGTTATAGCCGCCGATCACCCAGGTCTGCCCCTTCTCGTTGGTGGCCTGCATGATGGAGAAGGTGCGGCCCTTGCCGTCGGCAGCGTGGTGGAAGTTGAGTGACGTGTCGCCGGCCGCCTTGGTATAGACGTTGGTGAAAGCCAACGATCCCTCGCCCAGCCACGCGGCCAACTGATGCTGCTCGGCCGGGCCGAGCAGGGTCGTCGCGGCGGATGCGGAAACACTCAAACCGCACAACAACGCTGCCAGCAAGGCGGCAGCACCCTTATTCAGATTTGTTCCCATGATTCCCTCAACGCAGATGGCCAATACAACAATGTCTCTTTTGAAAGACAAATATAACATATTGTCGTTGAGAGTTTATCTTTTTATATTACCTATCAAAAACTAACGTTTCATGGGGAAATGATAGTAGTGCCACTCAGGGCAGCACCGCCGTCACCTCGATCTCGACCCTGGCCCGGTCCTCGACCAAGCCCGCCACCTGCACGGCCGTCATGGCCGGATAGTGCGCGCCCATGATCTCGCGGTACGCCGCGCCGATGGCAGGCCAGGCCGCCACGTACTCGCGTTTGTCCAGCACATACCAGGTCATGCGCACGATGTGCTCGGGCCGCGCGCCGGCTTCGGCCAGCACTTCCACGATATTGTGCAAGGCCTGCCGGGTCTGGCCGGCGAAATCGTCGGTGTGGAACACGCCCTGGCTGTCCCACCCTATCATGCCGCTCACGTACACCGTGGTGCCGCGCGCGGCCACCCCGTTGGCATAGCCACGCGGGCGCACCCAGCCCGGCGGCTGCAGGATTTTCATCTGTTCACTCATGTTGTTTCCTCATGTTGCTTGATTCATTGTGCTTGATTCATGTGGCTTGATTCACGTTGCAGCACCACGCTCGGGCGGATGGACGGGCGGCGCGGCCCGCAGCAGTTCGCGTGCGATGATCAGTTGCTGCACTTCCGTCGCGCCCTCGTAGATGCGCAACGCGCGGATTTCGCGGTACAAGCGCTCGACCGGCTGCTCGCTGACCACGCCCAGGCCGCCGAACAACTGCACGGCGCCGTCGATGACCTGCTGCGCCGTCTCGGTGGCCGTCAGCTTGGCCATGGCCGCCTCCTTGGTCACATTGCGGCCCTGGTCGCGCTGCCACGCAGCCCGGTAGGTCAGCAGCGCCGCCGCGTCGATGCCGGTCGCCATCTGCGCCAGCCGCGCCTGCGTGAGCTGGAAGTCCGCCAGCACCTGGCCGAACATCTGGCGTCCCGTGGCGCGCACCAGCGCCTCGTCCAGCGCGCGCCGCGCGAAGCCCAGCGCAGCCGCCGCCACCGAGGTGCGGAACACGTCCAGCGTGGCCATGGCCACCTTGAAGCCCTGCCCCGCTGCGCCGATGCGCTGGCTGGCCGGCACCCGGCAGCCCGTGAAGGTCAAGCGCGCCAGCGGATGGGGCGCGATCACGTTGATGCGCTCCGCGATCGCGAAACCGGGCAAGCCGGCGTCGACGATGAAGGCGCTGATGCCGCGCGCGCCCGGCTGCTCGCCCGTGCGCGCGAACACCACGTAAAAGTCAGCGATGCCGCCATTCGAGATCCAGGTCTTTTCGCCGTCGAGCACATAATAATCGCCATCGCGCACGGCCGCGCACGCGAGGGAGGCCACGTCGGAGCCGGCCTGCGGCTCCGATAGCGCGAAGGCGGCGATGGCCGTGCCGCTGGCCACGCGCGGCAGATAGGCGGCGCGCTGGTCGGCGCTGCCAAACAGGGAAATGGCGCCCGAACCAAGGCCCTGCATGGCGAACGCGAAATCGGCCAGGCCGCTGTGGCGCGCCAGCGTTTCGCGGATCAGGCACAAGGCGCGCGTATCGAGCGCGTCGCCATGCCCGCCCCACTCCTTGCCGCCCACGGCGTGCCGCAGCCAGCCAGCCGCGCCCAGTTGCGCGACGAGGTGGCGGCAGGCCGCATCCACATCGCCATGGTGGCCATCGACGATGTTGGCGGCGGCCCAGGCGTCCAGCGACCGCGCCAGTTCCGCATGGTGCGGCGCCAGGAAGGGCCAGTCCAGGTAACTCTTGTCGGCCATGCTCAATCCCCCTCGAACGCCGGTTTTTGCCTGGCCACGAAGGCGTGGTAGGCGCGGTGGAAATCGTTGGTGGCCATGCAGATGGCCTGGGCCTGGGCTTCCGCCTCGATCGCCTCGTCCACGCCCATGTTCCACTCCTGCTGCAGCATCTTCTTGGTCATGCCGTGGGCAAAAGTCGGGCCATCGGCCAGGCTGTGCGCCAGCGCCTGCGCGGCGCCGGCCAGCGCGTCCGGCTCGTGCAGGCTGTTGAAGAAGCCCCAGCGCTCCCCTTCCGTGCCGGACATGGAACGGCCCGTGTACAGCAGTTCGGCCGCGCGGCCCTGGCCAATCACGCGCGGCAGCAGCGCGCACGCGCCCATGTCGCAGCCGGCCAGGCCCACGCGCGTGAACAGGAACGCCGTCTTGCTGCGCGCCGTGCCCAGGCGCAGGTCCGAGGCCAGCGCCAGGATGGCGCCGGCGCCGGCGCAGATGCCGTCCACGGCCGCCACCACCGGCTGCGGGCAGGCGCGCATGGCCTTCACCAGGTCGCCCGTCATGCGCGTGAACGCCAGCAGGCCAGGCATGTCCAGCTTGGTCAGCGGGCCGATGATGTCGTGCACGTCGCCGCCGGAGCAGAAGTTCTCGCCGGCGCCCGTCACGACGATGGCTTTGACGTCCTGGGCGTAGGCCAGCGCGCGGAACAGGTCGCGCAATTCGGCGTAGGAATCGAAGGTGAGCGGGTTCTTGCGCTCGGGCCGGTTCAGGGTGACGGTGGCCACGCCATCGGCCACGGTGAACAGGAAATGGCTGGCCTGGTAGCTAGCCAGCGCGCTGACGTTGCCGGGCAGGTGCTGCGCTTCGCCGGGGAGGTATCGCATAGGTTGTCCTTATTAATGTCCCTATTTCGGGACGGAGGCATTCAGGTGGCGCTTCATCTGCGACAACAGGTCGATCAACTGGGCCTTGTCGGCGCTGGACATGTCCTGCAGCAATTCGGCGATCCATTGTTCGTGCACCACCGCGATGGTGGCGAAGGTGCGGCGGCCGGCGGCCGTCAGCTTGACGCTGTAGGCGCGGCCATCCTTGGGGTCGGGCACGCGCACCACCAGCTTTTCCTGCTCCAGCTGGTCGGTGATGCCGGTGACATTGCCCCCCGTGACCATCATGCGCTTGGACAGCTCGCCCATGCGCAGGCCTTCCGGAAAACGCTCCAGCTGCGCCATCAGGTCAAAGCGCGGCAAGGTGATGCCGAAGGTGGTGCGCAGCCGGCCGCGGATCTCGCTTTCGATACGCATCGTGCAGGAGAGCATGCGCAGCCACAGCTTGAGCGACTGGTGGTGGTCGTCCGTGAGTCGGCTGGCCAGGTCCAGCACCGGCGCGGTTTCATCATGCTCCGGCATGGCCGGAAGATCTTGGTTCTCTGAGCGTGACATCGTATTGGGTTCCATTGTTAATCAGATGCGGCGTTGACATGCGACGCGGCGCTTACATCACTTCGCCGCCGGCGACGGCGATGGCCTGCCCCGTCATGGCGGCCGATTCGGGCAAGCATAGCCAGGCCACGGCATTGGCCACCTCCTCCGGCTGCACCAGCCGTTGCTGGGGGTTGCCGGCCGCCAGCCCGGCGCGCGCCTGCTGTTCGTCGCGGCCCGTTTTGGCCACGATGTTGGCGATGGCCTCGCGCACCATGTCCGTCTCGGTGTAGCCGGGACAGACGGCGTTGACGGTCACGCCGCGCGCGGCCACTTCCAGCGCCAGTGCGCGCGTCAGGCCCACCACGCCGTGCTTGGCCGCCACGTAGGCCGCCACGTAGCGGTAGCCGGCCAGCCCCGCCGTCGAGGCCACGTTGACGACGCGGCCCCAGCCCGCCTCCAGCATGGCCGGCAGCGCGGCCTGGGTGCAGTGGAAAGTGCCCGTCAGGTTCACGTCCAGCATGCGCTGCCACAGCGCCGCGTCGGTCTTGCCGAACGGCGCGGAAGCCGCCTGGCCGGCGTTGTTGACGAGGATGTCGATCCGCCCCGCGCGCCGCGCCGCGCGCGCGAAGCCGGCCAGCACGCTGGCCTGGTCCGTCACGTCGAGGATCTCCGTTTCCACCCTGCCCAGCGTGTCCAGTTGCGCAGCCGCTTGCGCCAGCGCGGCGCCGTCGCGCCCGGCCAGCGTGACGGTGGCGCCGCGCAGCAGCAGCGCCCGCGCGCAGGCCGCGCCGATGCCGCGCGCGCCGCCCGTGACCAGCGCGTGCCGTCCTTCCAGCGAGGCGGCGATGGGATTCATCATTCAGCCCTCCAGCAGGCGCGCGGCCAGTTGTTGCGGCGTGAGGCCGGCGCTGGCGGCGGCCAGCTGGCGCTCGCGCTCCAGGTTGCGTTCCAGTTGCTGCTTGCCGGCCAGGTACTGTTTCGGCCAAGCCACACCAGCGCCAGCGTAGCCGATCCGGGCGGCTTCGGCCAATGTCCAGGCCGGGTTGGCCAGGTGCGGCCGGCCCACGGCGCACAGGTCGGCGCGGCCGGCGGCGATGATGCCGTTGGCGTGGTCGGCCTCGAAGATGGAACCGACGGCGATGGTGGCGATATCCGCCTCGTTGCGCACCCGGTCCGCGAACGGCGTCTGGTACATGCGCCCGTACTGGGGCCGTTCCAGCTTGCTGACCTGGCCCGACGAACAGTCGATCAGGTCGGCCCCGGCCTGCTTGAACAGGCGCGCGATGCGCACCGCGTCGTCCGGCGTGATGCCGCCTTCGACCCAGTCGTGGGCCGAGATGCGCACGCTCATCGGCTTATGCTGGGGCCACACGGTGCGGATGGCGGCGAACACGCGCAGCGGGAAGCGGCAGCGGTTTTCCAGGCTGCCGCCGTATTCGTCGCCGCGTTCGTTGGTGAGCGGCGAGATGAACGACGACAGCAGATAGCCGTGCGCGCAGTGCAGCTCCAGCCAGTCGAAACCGGCTTCCTCCGCCGCCAGCGCGGCGCGCACGAAATCGGCCTCGATGCGCGCCATGTCGGCCGTCGTGACGGCGCGCGCGGTCTGCGACACGCCGGCCAGGTACTGCTGCGGCGAGGCCGACACCAGCGGCCAGTTGTCCCGCTCGAGCGGCAGGTCGATGCCGTCCCACATGGCGCGGGTGGAGCCCTTGGCGCCGGCGTGGCCCAGTTGCAGCGCGATCCTGGCATCGCTATTGGCGTGGACGAAATCGACGATGCGCTTCCATGCCGCCGTGTGCTCGGGCGCGTACATCCCGGGGCAGAACGGGGTAATGCGGGCGTCGGCCGACACGCAGGTCATCTCCGCGCACACCAGCGCGGCCCCGCCCAGCGCGCGCGCGCCCAGGTGGGCCAGGTGGTAGTCGCCCACCGTGCCATCGACGGCGCTGTACTGCGCCATCGGCGAGACCACGATGCGGTTCCTGAGCGTGAGCCCGCGCACCTTGAACGGCGTGAACATGGGCGGGATGGCCAGGCTGGCCGGTGGCGGCAGCTCCGCCTGCGCGAACGCGCGCCGCGCGAACCACGCCTCGAAGCGGGCCACATAGGCCGCGTCGCGCAGGCGCAGGTTTTCGTGCGACAGGCGCTGGCTGCGGGTCAGCATGGAATAGGCGAACTGCTGCGCCTCCATGGCGCTGTAGCGTTCCACGTTCTCGAACCATTCCATCGAATTGCGGGCCGCGCTCTGGATCTTGAGTACCTCCACCGCCCGCACCTGCTGGTAGGCGGCCAGCGCGGCCGCCGTGTCCCCGTGCGCGCCGAAGCAGCGCGCCAGTTCGATCGCGTCCTCCAGCGCCAGCTTGGTGCCCGAGCCGATCGAATAGTGGGCCGAGTGGGCCGCGTCGCCCATCAGCACCACGGGCACCCGACCGGCCGGGGTATCGTTCCAGTGCACCCACTGCGCGCAAACGATGCGGGGGAATTTGATCCACACGCTGGAGCCGCGCAGGTGGGCCGCGTTCGACATCAGCGCGTGGCCATCGAGCTGCTCGGCGAACAATTGCTCGCACCACGCGATGCTCTGTTCCTGGCTCATCTCCTCCAGCCCGGCCGCGCGCCACACGGTTTCCGGCGTCTCCACGATGAAGGTCGAGGTATCGCCGTCGTACTGGTAAATGTGGGCCTGGAACCAGCCGTAGGGCGTCTGCTTGAAGGCGAAGGTGAAGGCGTCGAACTTCTTCTTCGTGCCCAGCCACACGAAGCGGCACTGGCGCGTTTCGATCTGCGGCGCGTAGCTGGCGGCGTAGCGGCTGCGGATGCGGGAGTTGAGGCCATCGGAGGCGATCACCAGGTCGGCGCCATAGCGGGCGGCGATCTCCTGGTCGTCGGTGACTTCCGTCTCGAACACCAGCCGCACACCCAGTTCCTCGCAGCGCTGCTGCAGGATGTTGAGCAGGCGCTTGCGGCCGATGCCGCAGAAACCGTGGCCGCCGGAGCTGACCTTCTGGCCCTTGAAGTGGATGTCGATGTCGTCCCAGTGGTTGAACGATTGCAGGATGGCGCGCGCAGTCGGTTCGTCGGCCGCCGCCAGGTTGCCCAGCGTCTGGTCGGAAAACACCACGCCCCAGCCGAAGGTGTCGTACGGCCGGTTGCGCTCGATGATGGTGATGACGTGGGCAGGGTCCTGCTTCTTCATCAGCAGGCCGAAATACAGCCCGGCCGGACCACCGCCTATGCATACGATATTCATGGATGCCACTCTCTCAATCTTGGTGTTCGCCCTCGGCGCGCAGCTTGAAGCGCTGCAGCTTACCCGTTTCCGTGCGCGGCAGCGCAGCGCGGAAGCGCACGGCGCGCGGATATTTGTACGGCGCGATCTGCTGCTTGACGAATTCCTGCAGCTCGGCCGCCAGCGCGTCGCAGGCCGCGTGCCCCGGCTTGAGCACCACGTGGGCTTCCACGATCTGGCCCCGTTCGTCGTCGGCCCGCCCCACCACGCCGCATTCGGCCACGGCCGGATGGCGCAGCAAGGCTTCCTCCACTTCCGGCCCGGCGATGTTGTAGCCGGCCGAGATGATCATGTCGTCGGTGCGCGAACGGTAGTGGAAATAGCCTTCCTCGTCCATCTCATAGGCGTCACCCGTCAGGTTCCAGCCGTCCACCACGTATTCGCGCTGGCGTTCGTCGTCCAGGTAGCGGCAGCCGGTCGGCCCCTGCACGGCCAGCCGCCCGATCACACCCGGCCCCACCGGCTTGCCGTCCGGGCCGAGGATGCAGGCCCGGTAGCCGGGCACGGGCTTGCCAGTGGCGCCGGGCCGCACCTGTGCGCCGGCGGCCGAGATGAAGATATGCAGCAGTTCCGTCGCGCCTATGCCGTCGATCATTTCCAGCCCTGTCGCCTGGCGCCACGCGTCGCGCGTGGCCAGCGGCAGCGCCTCGCCGGCCGACACGCTCTGGCGCAGGCTGGCGATGTCGTAGCGCGCCGCCAGCGGCGCCATCTGGCGGTAGAAGGTGGGCGCCGTGAAGCTGATGGTGGCCCGGTATTGCTGTATCGCGGCCAGCAGCGTTTCCGGCGTCAGTTTTTCCAGCAGCACGGCGCTGGCGCCCACCCGCAGCGGGAACAGCAGCAGCCCTCCCAGCCCGAACGTGAAAGCCAGCGGCGGGGTGCCGATGAACACATCGTCCGGGCGCGAACCGAGCACGGAGCGGGGGAAGCAGTCGCAGATGGCCAGGATGTCGCGCTGGAAGTGCATGGTCCCCTTGGGCACGCCCGTGGTGCCGGAGGTGAAGCTGATCAGGCACACGTCGTCGGCCGCCGTGTCCACCGGCGCGTAGCTGGCCGGCTGGCGCGCCATGCGCGCTTCCAGCCCCGTCGTGGCGGCCGGGTCGCCGAAGTAGAGCACGCGCTGCGGTACGCCGGGCGCCGCCTCCATTTCCTCGCGCAGGCTGGCCGCGCACAGCACGGCGTTCACGCGGGCCTTGGCCAGGATCACGCCCAGCTCGCGCGCGCGCAGCAGCGGCATGGTGGGCACGGCCACGAGGCCGGCCTTGAACACGGCCAGGATGGCGGCCGCCATCATCGGCGTGTTGGCGCCGCGCAGCAGCACGCGGTTGCCCGTCTCCAGTCCCAACTGGCCGCGCAGCACGTGGGCGATGCGGTCCACCTGCTCCAGCAGGCGGGCATAGGTCCATTGTTCGCCGGCGCTGCGGATGGCGATGCGTTCGCCGGCGCCGGCCGCCACGGCCCGGTCCAGCAGTTCGGCCACGCAATTGAGGCGGGCCGGATAGCGCAGCTCCGGCAAATCGAAGCGCAGCACCGGCCACTGCTCGGGCGGCGGCAGGTGCTGGCGCGTGAATGGGTCGGTGTGGGCGCTGGCGCCCATGCTGGCATGGCTTGCGCCGGCACTGCTGGCAGTCGGTCTGGTCATGGTCGCCCTGAAGTTGGTCGTCGTATCCTCACAGCCTGTGGCAGATACTTTAAACCTAAACTATCTCAACTTCAAGTGCGACGTGGAGCTGGCGGAGGAAGGCGGGAGCAATGGTGGGGGCCCGCCTGGCGTTCAACCCATGGCCTGCCGGGTCAGGTCGGTCTGGCGCGCCACGGCGCGCTGCACGCCCGCCACCACGGCCTGCACGGCCACGCCGGACAACTGCCCCGCCAGCACGGCCTGCAAGCCGGCGGCCGCGCCATGCAAGCCCAGCGTGACGCACCCCGTGTGCAGGCGTTCCAGCCGCAAGCGCGCTTCCTGCTGGTCGCCGCGCGCCAGCAACTGCTGCAACTCCCCGCCGGCGGCAGCCAGCTGGCTCTGGAACCCGCCGAGGTAGACCAGCAACCGTTCCGCGTTGATGCCCAGCCGCAGCTGGGTGGCGGCCGGCGTCTCGGCCGCGTGCTCGCCTTCGTCGGGTGCCGAGGATGGTGTCAACACCGGCGCCAGCAACGGCGCCAGGTGGACCCGCACCTGGTCGGCCTGGAATGGCTTGACCACGTAGCCGGCCGCGCCCGAATCGGTGGCCGATTGCACCGTGTCGCCATCGGTGGCGGAAGTGACCAGCACGAACGGCATGGCTTGCAGCGCCGGATCGCGCTTGACCCGCTGCAGCAATTCGATGCCCGACATGCGCGGCATGCGCAAATCGCAAAAACAGATGGCTGGCCGCAGTCCCGCTTCCAGTTGCTGCCACGCGTCGGCGCCATCCTCCGCTTCCACGATCTCGAACGTGCCGCAGCCATCGATCAGGTGCATCAACACCATGCGCGACACGACATCGTCATCCACCACCAATACTTTCATCATGCTCTCCAGTGCCTGTGCGCGAAAGGCACCGCCGTCATCTTACCCGATCACAGGTGGTTTCAGACAGGGCGCGGCGGCGAAAAGATCACAGCGGGGCAGCGGCTGCCGTCTGTTCGAGCAGTTGGCGCAGGCGCGGCAGACCGGCCTCGATCTGCGCCCAGTAACCATGGTCGGCCGCCAGTTCCAGTTCGCCGCACAGGGCCTGCAGTTCCTGCTCCTCCAGGTAGCCGGCGCTGCCCTTGATGCCGTGCAGCAGGCGGCCGGCGGCCTCGCTGTCGCGGCTGGCCAGGGCGCGGTCCAGCTCCGCCAGGCGGCCCGGCACGTCCTGCAGGAAGGCGCCGCGCAGGCGCGCGCGCAGATCGCCCTTGCCGCTGTGCTGGGCCGCGCGGGCCGATTCCGGGCCGGCAGGCGCCACCCCGAACATGGCGTCCAGGTCCGCCGTGGCGGCCGCCGGCGCCCGCCGCGGCTCCATGCGCGGCAAGGCCACGCCGCGCTGCAGCTGGCGTTCGATGGCGCGGCTGAGCTGCATGTGCAGCGCCGCCTCGTCGATCGGCTTGGTCAGGAAATCGTCCATGCCCGAGGCAAGGTAGCGGCTGCGGTCCTCCTCGCTGGCGTTGGCCGTGAGCGCGATGATCATCAGTTCCTGGTCGCGCACCGGCGCGTCCGGCGTGCCGCCGGAGCGGATCAGGCGGGTGGCGCTGGCGCCATCCATTTCCGGCATGCGCCCGTCCATCAGGATCAGGTCGTAGCGCGTCATGGAGCAGGCCTTGACGGCCAGCAGGCCGTTGGCCGCGATGTCGACCTTGTGGCCCAGGTCCTCCAGCATCATGCGGATGATGATCTGGTTGGTGGGGAAGTCCTCCGCGCACAGCACCTTGAGCTGGTGGCTGTGCGGCTCGCGCG
Source organism: Rugamonas brunnea (assembly GCF_014042345.1). Taxonomy (GTDB): domain Bacteria; phylum Pseudomonadota; class Gammaproteobacteria; order Burkholderiales; family Burkholderiaceae_D; genus Rugamonas; species Rugamonas brunnea. The sequence goes on along the minus strand of NZ_JACEZT010000004.1, from coordinate 249,617 downwards.
GCACGTGCGGCACCAGCGGCGGCGCCACGCCGTTGGCCATCGGCAGTTCGAACGAGAAGGTGCTGCCCACGCCCGGCGTGCTGGCCACGCGGATCTCGCCGCCCATCAGCTCGACCAGCTGGCGGCAGATGGCCAATCCCAGCCCCGTGCCGCCGTAGCGCCGGGTGGTGGTGGCGTCGGCCTGCTCGAACTTCTGGAACAGGCGCGACATGGCGTCGGCCGGGATGCCGATGCCCGAATCGGCCACCGTGAAGCGGATCAGGTTCACGCCCGGCGGCGCGTCCACCCCGCCCTGCGACTGGCCCGGTGCCACCCGCTCGACCCGCATGCGCACCGAGCCACGCTGGGTGAACTTGAAGGCGTTGCCGACCAGGTTGACCAGCACCTGGCGCAAACGGGTTGGGTCGCCCACCACGAACTGCGGCAGGCCATCGCCGAACTCCAGGCTGAAGCCCACGCTGTGGGCGGCAGCCTGCTCCTCGAACAGGCTGACCACGTTCTCCACCGCCGCCGCCAGCGCGAAGTCGATGTTCTCGATGGTCAGCTTGCCCGCTTCGATCTTGGAGAAGTCCAGCAGGTCGTTGATGATCGACAGCAGCGACTGGGCATTGACCTGGCCGCGCAGGATCTGCTCGCGCGTGCTCTCCTGCAGCTGGCTGTCGCGCAGCGCGAAGCTCAGCATGCCGATCACGCCGGCCAGCGGGGTGCGCATCTCGTGGCTCATGTTGGCCAAAAATTCCGACTTCTGGCGCGTGGCGTCTTCCGCCTTCTGCTTGGCCAGGCGCAGCCGCTCGTCGTTCTCCTGCAGCGCGCGGTTGGCCAGCGCCAGCTCGTCCGTGTGCAGCCGCACCTGGCGCTCCTGCAGCAGCAACTGCTCCTGCGTCAGACGCAGCGCCTGCAAGGCTTCCTCCAGCTGCTGGTAGGCGCGCGCGTTCTCCAGGCCCACGGCCGCGTGGGCGGCCAGCGTCTGCAGCATGTCCAGGTGCACCTGCTGGTAGGCGTGCTTGCCTTCGCTCTGCACGCACAGCAGGCCCACCACCTTGTCGTTGACCACCAGCGGCACGTAGATCATCGAGCGCGCCAGCGCCGGCGGCACACCGTCCTCGCGCATGCACGGCACGTTCTGGCTGGCGCCCGCATCGTCCACGTAGCGCTGGTACTCGGCGTCGATATCGTTGATGAACACTTCGCTGCGGTGGGTCACGCACCACACGGCCAGCTGGTTGGGGTTGTCGAGCCGGCGCGTGTAGGGCAGCGTGCGCACACCGCTCTCGATCGCGAACGGGAACTCGATGATGCCGCGCTCCTCCTGCACGAAGCCGATGCCGAACATCTGCGCGTCCATCAGGTGGTGCACGTGGCGGTACAGCGTGCGCATGGCCGTTTCCATGTCCAGCGTGGCGCTCATCTCGCGTCCCAGTTCGCTCAGCACGGAGATGTTGCGGTGGGCCTGCTCCACGTTCTCCTTCTGGCGCTCCACTTCCTGCTTCTGGCGTTCGGTGTCGATGCGACGCTGCTCGGCCTCGGCGCGCTGGGCCTCCGCTTCCAACCGGCGCTGCTCCAGTTCCTGGGTCTGCTGGCGCAACAGCAGGTTCTTCTGCTCCACCTCCACCGTGCGCAGGCTGACCTGCTGCTCCAGCACCGTCTTCTGGCGCCGCAGGCCGCGCATGCGGGCCTGGTAGGCCGCGTAGCCGGCCGTCACCAGCGCCACGGCGGCCAGGGTGCGGAACCACCACGTCTTCCAGAACGGCGGCCGGATGGTGATGACCAGCGAGGCCGCATTGTCGTTCCAGATACCGTCCTTGTTGGCGGCCTTGACGCGGAAGATGTACTGGCCCGGATCGAGGTTGGTGTAGGTGGCGAAGCGCTTGGTCGAATCGGTCACCACCCAGTCCTTGTCGAAGCCCTGCAACTGGTAGGCGAAGCGGTTGCGCTGCGGGGCCGCGTAGTGCAGCGCCGTGAATTCGAGCGAGAACACGGAATCGGCCTGGTCCAGCGTGAGCGCGCTGGTGTGCTCGATGGCGCCGCTCAGCACCTTGCCATGCGCGCCCTGCCCCGGCCGCAGCGACTTGTTGAACACCTGGAAGTCCGTGATGGCGACGGTGGGCGCCACGCTGTTTTCGCGCACTTCGGCCGGCGCGAACGCGGTGATGCCGTTGAAGCCGCCGAAGTACAGCGTGCCGTCGGCCGCGCGCAGGGCCGAGCCGTCGAAATAGGCGCCCTCGATGGTGCCGTCGGCGCCCGAGTAGTTGCGTACCAGGCCGGTGCGCATGTTCAGGCGCGACAGGCCGGTGTTGGTGCTCAGCCAAAGGTGGCCGGCGCCGTCGGGCAGGATGGAGGCGATGGCGTCGTCGCCGATGCCGTCGCGGCGCAGGTAGCGCTGGAATTTCACGCTGCCGTCGGCGCCCTGCACCATGCGGTTCAGGCCCGCCGCCGTGCCGACCCAGATCGTGCCCTGCTCGTCCTCGTACAGGTAGTGCACCTCGTCGTGACTGAGGCTGGCGGGGTCGGCCGGGTCGCGCCGGAAGTGGCGGAACTGGCCGCTCTTGCGGTCCAGCAGATCGAGGCCGTTGAAGGTGCCCACCCACAGGTTGCCGCGCTTGTCCTCGAGGATCGGGCGCACCACGTTGTCGGCCAGGCTGGCGCTGTCGGCCGGATCGTGGCGGTAGGTGTGGCTGGACCCAGTGCGCGGATCGAAGCGGTGCAGGCCGCCGCGCGAGGCGATCCACAGCAGGCCGGCGCGGTCGCCCACGATGGTGCGGATGGTGTCGCCGGCCGGATCGCCATGCGAGAACGACCAGGCCTGCATGGCGCCGCTGGCCGCGTCCATGCGGTTGATGCCGGCCCGCCCGCCTATCCACAGGTTGCCGCCGGCGTCGCGCCACAGGGCCGTCACCAGGTCGTCGCTCAAGCCGCCGGGCGCGTGGTGCCAGGTGCGCGCGTGGCCGGTGGCCGGGTCGTACAGATTGAGGCCGGCGCTGGTGCCCAGCCACAGCTGGCCATGGCCGTCGGACACGATGGCGCGCACCTTGTTGTCCGACAGGGCCTGCGGCTGGTCCGCCTGGCGCACCAGCCGCGCGAAGCCGCCGCTGCCCATGTCGACCCGGCTCACGCCGTCGTTCCAGGTGCCGACCCAGAACGTGCCCACGCGGTCGCGGAACAGGGCCGAGATCTGGTCGTCGGCCACGCTGTGGCTGTCGCCGAGCTGGTGGCGGTACTGGGCCAGCCGGTGCTCCTGCGGCAGCCAGCGGTACAGGCCATCGGCGCCGCTGCCTATCCACAGGTTGTGTTCCGCGTCCAGGTAGATGGCTGTGATGTTGCCGCCCTTGAGGCCTTCGCGCGCGCCCAGGCGGTGGCGCTGGGGCGCACCTTCGCTCAACTGCCACCGTTCCAGCCCGGCCAGCGTACCCACCCACAGCGCGCCGTCCTGGTCCAGCTGCAGGGCCGCCACGAAATTGGCCTTGGCGTCGGGCGCCGTGTCGAGCTGGAGGTGCTGGAAGCGGGTGGCGCCCGGCGCCAGCATGTCCAGCCCGGTGGCCGTGCCCACCCACAGCCGGCCTGACCAGTCGCGCACCAGCGCATTGACCTGGTCGTCGGCCAGGCTGGCCGCGTCGGCGTCGTCGTGGTGCCAGCTGGTGAAGCGGGCGCTGGACGGATCGAAGTGGTGCAGGCCGTCGCCGGTGGCCAGCCACAGGCCGCCCAGGCCGTCGTCGACGATGGCGCGCACGTGGCGGTTGCCGTTGCCGCGCTTGGCCGATTCGTGCGGCAGGAAGTGGTCGAAGCCGCGCGTGCGGGGGTCGTAACGGTCCAGGCCACCGTCGGTACCCACCCACAGCTGGCCGGCGCTGTCGAGGTGCAGCACGCGCACCCAGTTGTCGCCCAGGCTGCGCGGGTCGGACACCATGCTCTTGTAGGTGACGGTGCGGTAGCCGTCGAAACGGGTCAGGCCGGCCTGGGTGCCGAGCCAGATGAAGCCTTGCTTGTCCTGGGCGATGGCCAGCACCGATTCCTGCGCCAGCCCGTGCTCCACCGTCAGCTGCTCGAAGCGCAGGGTGCGCGGCGGTGCGCCGGCGCTGGCCGCGTGCATGCCGGCGGCCCACAGCAGGGCGGCCGGCAACAGCAATAGACTACAGAGACGTCGGATCAACAACGGCACACGGATTCCATCCCCAGGGGTTCAACTGTCGAAAAAGGCCAGCACGTCGTCCTTGCGCAGCTGGGTGTCGCGCTGGCCAAGGCGAATCAACTCGCCAGTATACGTCGATTCGAACAACAGGTAGGAAGCGAGGGCGGCGCCGCGTGTTTCCGTGGCCCCTATGCCGCCCAGCATGGTGCGGATCGGCACCGGCAAACTGGCGATGTGGCGGCCGGCGATGTCGTCCAGCCGCTCCGACGGCGCGATCACCAGCAGCTTGACCGGCTTGAGCGGCGTCTTCTCCAGGTGCTCCTCGGGCAGCAGCGACAAGGTCTTGTTGACCCGCTCCAGGCGCTCGATGTCCACCGCCAGGCTGTCGAGGAAGATGGACGACATGGCGTGGCCGGCGATCTGCGCCAGGCTGGGGTAGCGGGCGGCGCCGTCGGCGGCGCTGCGCGGCGGCTCCGACAGCCGCCCCGCGCCCACCACCAGCACCTTGCTCGCACCGAGGTGGATGGCCGGCGAGATCGGCGCGATCTGGCGCATGGTGCCGTCGCCGCAGTATTCGCGGTGGCCGCCCAGGTACAGCGGCGTGGCGGGGAAGATGAAGGGAATGGCCGACGAGGCCAGCAAGTGCTCGATGCCGATCTGGTCCTGCAGCGCCACCCGCTGCATGCGCACCCAGGGCGCGATCTCGGCCGCCGTCTGGTAGAACGTGATGTGCTCGCCGCCGCTGTAGGACGAGGCGGTGACGGCCAGCGCGTGCAGCAAGCCTTCGGACAGCACCGTGTCGAGCCGCGGCAGATCGAGCATGCGGTGCAGCAGCGACACCAGCGGCGTGTTATCGAGCAGCGACTGGGGCGGCGTGGCGCGCCACTTGCGCAGCAGCCAGCCGAACGACAGCAGCGACAGCCAGCGCGCGCCGGAACGGATCACGCCCAGCGAGTCGGCCCGGTACACCTGCTCCACCTTGATGTGCTGCCACACGTCGAGCAGGCGCTGCACGCCTTCGCTGAAATTGTCGGCGCGGCAGGCCAGCGCGGTGGCGTTGATGGCGCCGGCCGACGTGCCGCAGATGATGTCGAACGGGTTGCGCGCCGGCGGCCAGCCCGCTTCCCACAGTATCTCCGAGATGGCCTGCAGCACGCCGATCTGGTAGGCGGCACGGGCGCCGCCTCCGGTCAGGATCAAGCCTGTTTTCTTTTGTATGCCCATGCGGTCAAGAGTAGCAGGGTATGGCGCCGTTGGGGAAGGCATGGCACCACTTTCGCGTCACGATAGCGCCTGATAGCCACACTGGCCGCTTCCCTGCCCTAGTCGCCCAGCGCCACGCCCTCGCGGCGCGGATCGGCGCCGCCGAACCACACCGGCTGGCCGTCCACCGTGCGCCGCTGGATGCCCTGCAGGCCGGAGTTCTGGTCGAACTGGCGCACCACATGGCCGCGCGCGATCAGCTGCGCCACCACCTCGGGCGCCACCCGCCCCGCCTCCAGCTCCGTGGGGCCGTTGCGGCTGCCGAAGTTGGGCAGGCTGATGGCCTGCTGCACGTCCAGGCCCCAGTCCAGCGTCCCCACCAGCACCTTGGCCACGTAGTTGATGATGGACGAGCCGCCCGGCGAGCCGGTGGCCAGCACCAGCCGGCCCGTGGCGCGCTCGAACACCAGCGTGGGCGACATGGCGCTGCGCGGGCGCTTGCCGGCCTGCACCCGGTTGGCCACGGGGCCGTCGGCATCGACGGCGTCGAACGAGAAGTCGGTGAGCTGGTTGTTGAGCAGGAAGCCGTCCACCATCTGGCGCGAACCGAAGGCGTCTTCCACGGAGGTTGTCATGGACAGGCCATTGCCGGCGCCGTCCACGGCCACCAGGTGCGAAGTGGACGGCTTGTCGAGCGCCGTGTCCGTGCCCCACGCCACCTGCATGCCATCGGGGGTGCCGAACGGCGCGCTGCCCATCGAGCGCGGGCCGATCAGCGCCGCGCGGCGGGCCAGGTAAGCCGGGTCTATCATGGCCGCCACGCCGCGTCCCGGCAGCGGCACGAAGTCCGTGTCGGCCACGTAGTGGTTGCGGTCGGCGTAGGCCAGCCGGCCCGCCTCGCTGAACAGGTGGATGGCGTCCGCGTTCAGCATGCCGTTGACCGGCTTGTAGGGGCTGATGTCCTTGTTCGACAGGATGCCCAGCATCTGCGCGATGGCGATGCCGCCCGACGATGGAGGCGGCGCGCCGCACACGGTCCAGGCCTTATAGTCGATGCACACGGGCGCGCGCTCCCGGGCGCGGTAGCCGGCGATGTCGGCCGCCGTCAGCTTGCCGGGATTGGTGGGATGGGCCGCCACCTTGGCCGCGATGTCGCGCGCGATGCGGCCCTTGTAGAAGGCGTCGGCGCCGCCGGCGGCGATCTCGCGCAGGCTGCGCGCCAGTTCCGGATTTTTCAGCACGTGGCCCACGGGCCAGGGCTGGCCCTTGGCGTCGTAGAAGTAGGCCGCCGCCACCGGATCTTGCGCCAGGTAGCGCTCATGGTCCAGCAAGGCGTGCAGGCGCGGACTGACGGCGAAGCCTTCGTCGGCCAGCTTGATGGCCGGCGCGAACAGGCTGGCCCAGGGCAGCTTGCCGTGTTCGCGGTGCGCCAGTTCCAGCATGCGCAGCACGCCCGGCGCGCCCACGGAACGCCCGCCGATGATAGCGGCCGCGCGCGACAGCGGCTTGCCGTCCTTATCCTGGAACAGGTGCTCGTCGGCCGCCGCCGGCGCCGTCTCGCGGCCGTCGTACGATTGCACGCGTTTGCCGTCGAAATACATGAGGAAGGCACCGCCGCCGATGCCCGACGATTGCGGCTCCACCAGGTTCAGCACCATCTGGCTGGCGATGGCCGCGTCGATCGCGCTGCCGCCCTGGCGCAGCATGCGGTAGCCGGCCTCGGTGGCCAGCGGATTGGCGGCCGCCATCATGTACTTGCGGGCGACCACGCCCTGCTTGGCCGCGTAGCCGGTGGCGATTTCCGGCGCCGGGGTGGCGTCCTGCGCCACGGCCGGCGCCGGCGGGAAGGAGAACAGGCCTAGCAGCGCCAGCGCCGGCGCCACGGACTTCAAACCGGAGTTCAAACGAATCATGGAGGCTCCAAATGAAAAGGCGCGCGACCAGGGCCGCGCGCCCGTTGATTCAGCCATCCTACACGAAAAGCCTTATTTCGGCTGCATGCGGATCGCGCCGTCCAGACGAATCGTTTCGCCGTTCAACATGACATTTTCGATGATGGTCTTGGCCAGGTGCGCGTACTCGGCTGGCTTGCCCAGGCGCGGTGGGAACGGCACCATCGCGCCCAGCGCCTGCTGCACTTCGGCCGGCATGCCCAGCAACATCGGGGTTTCGAAGATGCCGGGAGCGATGGTCATCACGCGGATGCCGCTGCGCGACAGGTCGCGCGCCATCGGCAGCGTCATGCCGGCCACGGCCGCCTTGGACGAAGCGTAAGCCGCCTGGCCGATCTGGCCGTCGAACGCGGCCACGGAGGCCGTGTTGATGATGATGCCGCGCTCGCCCTGCTCGGTGGCCGCCGTCTTGCCCATGGCGTCAGCCGCCAGGCGGGCCATGTTGAAGGTGCCCACCAGGTTGATGTTGATGGTGCGCTGGAACACGTCCAGCGGGTGCGGGCCATCCTTGCCCACGGTCTTGACGGCCGGCGCCACGCCGGCGCAGTTGACCAGGCCACGCAGCGTGCCCAGCGCCTGGGCGGCGGCCACCACGGCCAGGCCGTCCGCTTCCGAGGTCACGTCGCACTTGACGAAGGTGCCCTTCAGTTCAGCGGCCAACGCCTGGCCTGCTTCCACCTGCACGTCAGCCAGCACCACCTTGCCGCCCGCCGCCACAATCATGCGGGCCGTGGCCGCGCCCAGGCCCGATGCGCCGCCGGTGATGATGAATACATTGTCTTGAATCTGCATGTCCGTCCTCTATCAGTTGGGAAAATCGTGCACGCGGCCGGTGACCGGCCATTAACGTTAACGTAAACGTCAATTTTAGCGAACTTTGGCCGTGGTGCGCGAAAAACCGTGCTTTTTTGTTGCAGCGCCGCAAAACACGGTTACTGGCATTGCAGCCAGACGCCGTCGCGCAGGCACAACTGGCCGGTGGGGGAGATCGTGGTGTTGCCGCCGGCGCCAGTGTGGCGCACGCCGGCCGCGTCGTAGCAGCCGCCCGCGTCACACGTGGTGACGGGCGTGGGGCGCGGAGTTTCGTGCAAGGGCGGCGATGGCGGCAGCGGCGGCGCCACTGCCGTGCGCGGCACGGGGCGGGCTGGCATGGCGGGGAGGATGGCCGTCACGGCGCGGCGCGCCTTGGGCTGGCGCGTTGGCGCCGTGCGGCAGGGTTCGACGGCCAGATGCTTGCCGTCCGCGCTCAGCGTGCACACGGGCAGGCGCGCGTACTGGTCCAGCGGCAGCTGGCTGGCGTCGGCGGGGATGGCAATATCATGCCGCGCGGGCGGCGCCGTCTGCGCGGCGGGCGCGCTGGCCATCCACACACCCGCCCCCAGCAACAACACACAGCAGCGGAGCGGGCGGGCGGACATGGCGGACCTTAGCGCGGCGGTGGCGTATTAGGCGGCGGGTAGCTGCCGGGCGCTTGCTGGGACTCGGACATCATGCGGCCGCCCACCGGCACCCGGTGGCCCTGCGCATACATGCACTGCTGGTAGGCGTAATCGTAGCGCCGCTGCAGATTGTTGCCCGAATAGTTGCCCGCGTCGGCACCCGCCATGGTGCCCATGGCCAGGCCCACGCCCGCGCCCGAACCGGCGCCGCGGCCGCCATCGACGGCCGCGCCCAGCGCCGCGCCGACCAGCGTGCCCAGGGCGGCGCTGCGCACCGTGCTGTCGGCGGCGGCCTGCTCGGCCGTTCCGCCCACCTGCGATTGCGCGTAGCCACGGCAACTGAAATCGTCGGCGCGGAATTGATCAAAGGTCTTGCCCGTGCCCGGCAGCACCAATGCGCTGGGGCCGGTCGGCATGGACACGCAGCCCGCCAGCAACGCGGGCAGCAGGATGGCGGGCAAAAGAGTTTTGGACGGGTAACGCTTCATTGCGCAGGCTCCGGTTTTGGTTTGACTTCTTCCGGCGATACGGCGCGCCAGGAGCTACGGCACTCCTTGACGTACGGGTAATAGCCGGGCGGATTGTTGCAGTAGTACCAGAACTGGGCGGGCGGCATGGGCGGCGCGCCCTGCTCGATGTACACGGGCGGCGGGGCCGGCGCCGGATACACGGGATCGTAATAGTAGTAGCGCCGGTAGAACGGATCATAGAACGGGTCCGCGTACCACGGCGCGGGCCAGAACAGCGGTGCGCCGATCACCACGCCGACATGGGTGCGGCTGTGGGAATAGCCACCAACGTGGCCGCCGGGATGGCCGCCACCACGGTGCGACCGGGTCTGGGCCTGGACCGGGGCGCAGGCCAGCGCCGCCGCCAACAGCGCCAACATGATCGCCGGCTTGAAAGTCTTCATCGCATCACCTCGCAAAGTGCTACGCCATGCAGCCATTATCGGCTGATCGGGGCGGCCTTGCCAGAGGCGGATACAATTCGACACGCAGGAAAACCAACAGAAATTGATGGCGCCGGGGTCGCCGCCCCGCCACTGCGGAGCGCCGCACCCGGCGCCATCATCCAGCCCGGCCTTATTGCGTCTTGCCCGCCTCCTGCTGCTGCGGCGCAGGCTGCTCCGGCGGCGACTGCACCACCGGCATGGCTGGCGCCGTGGCGGCCGGCATGGCCACGTGGGCCGCCACCGGCGCGCTCACGGCCAGCCAGCCCGAGGCCGGCAGCAGCGGCACCAGCAGCAGGGCCACGATGTTGATGATCTTGATCAGCGGGTTGACGGCCGGGCCGGCCGTGTCCTTGTACGGGTCGCCCACGGTGTCACCGGTCACGGCCGCCTTGTGGGCGTCCGAACCCTTGCCGCCGAAGTTGCCGTCCTCGATGTATTTCTTGGCGTTGTCCCAGGCGCCGCCGCCCGTGGTCATCGAGATGGCAACGAACAGGCCGGTGATGATGGTCCCCATCAGCATGCCGCCCAGCGCGGCCGATCCCAGCAGCATGCCCACCACGATGGGCACCACCACCGGCAGCAGCGACGGCATGATCATTTCCTTGATGGCCGACGCGGTCAGCATGTCCACCGCCTTGTCGTACTGCGGCTTGCCACTGCCGTCCATGATGCCTTTGATGTCGCGGAACTGGCGCCGCACCTCCACCACCACGGCGCCGGCCGCGCGGCCCACGGCCTCCATCGCCATCGCACCGAACAGGTAGGGCACCAGGCCGCCGACGATCAGGCCCACGATCACCATCGGATTGGACAGGTCGAAACTGATGGTCTTGCCCGACGATTCGAGCGCGTGCGTGTAGTCGGCGAACAGCACCAGCGCGGCCAGGCCGGCCGAACCGATCGCATAACCCTTGGTGACGGCCTTGGTGGTGTTGCCCACCGCGTCCAGCGGATCGGTGATGGCGCGCACGGATTCGGGCATGCCCGACATTTCCGCGATACCGCCCGCGTTGTCCGTGATGGGACCGTAGGCATCGAGCGCGACGACGATGCCGGCCATCGACAGCATGGAGGTGGCGGCGATGGCGATGCCATACAACTGCCCCAGCTGGTAAGCGATCAGGATGGCGGCGCACACGGCCAGCACCGGGAAGGCGGTGGACTTCATCGATACGCCCAGGCCGGCGATGATGTTGGTGCCGTGGCCCGTGGTGGATGCTTCAGCGATGTGGCGCACCGGATGGAAATCCGTGCCCGTGTAGTATTCGGTGATGTAGACCATCAGCCCGGTCAGCACGATGCCCACCAGCGCGCAGCCCATCATCTTCATGCGCATGTCGTCGCCCCAAAGCTGCCAGGTGACGACGGCGAAGCCGATCAGCGACAGCCCGGCCGCCCACCACAAGCCCGTGTACAGGGCCGACATGATCTTCTTGCCCGGCTTGGCCTTGACCATCGAGCAGCCGATGATGGAGGCGATGATGGACACGGCGCCCAGCAGCAGCGGATAGACGATGGCCGTGGTGGGTGCGGCCGTGATGGCCAGTGCGCCCAGCAGCATGGTGGCGATCAGCGTCACCACATAGGTCTCGAACAGGTCGGCCGCCATGCCGGCGCAATCGCCCACGTTGTCGCCCACGTTGTCGGCGATCACGGCCGGGTTGCGCGGATCGTCCTCAGGGATGCCCGCTTCCACCTTGCCGACCAGGTCGGCGCCCACGTCGGCGCCCTTGGTGAAGATGCCCCCGCCCAGACGGGCGAAGATGGAGATCAGGGAAGCGCCGAAGGCCAGGCCGATCAGCGGCTGGATCACATCATGTTCGCTGACGGCCGTGGCGCGCGCGCCCGACACCAGCATCATGTAGAACAGGGTCACGCCCAGCAGGCCCAGGCCCACCACCAGCATGCCGGTGATGGCGCCGCCCTTGAAGGCGACGTCGAGCGCTTCGTTCATGCCCTTGGTGGCCGCCTGCGCCGTGCGCACGTTGGCGCGCACCGAGACGTTCATGCCGATGAAGCCGCAGGCCCCCGACAGCACCGCGCCGAGCAAAAATCCCAGCGCCGTGTGGGTGCCCAGCAGCGCGAAGATCAGCACCAGCAGCACAGCGCCGACGATGCCGATGGTGCGGTACTGGCGCGCCAGGTAGGCGGCTGCGCCCTGCTGGATCGCCAGCGCGATTTCCTGCATGCGCGCGTTGCCCGCATCCTGGCGCAAGATCCAGCTGCGGGACCACAAACCGTAAAGAACGGCGAACACGCCGCACGCCACTGCAAACCAAAGACTTGCTGCCATAGTTTCCCCTTGTTCTTGTTAATCAAGCTCGTCACCACACTCAGATAACCGCCGACCATGCCTTGTAAGCATGCGCAGCCAACTAACCTGCGTACTGCACTTTTTTATAAAACGGGATGGCATCCATCGCTGGACGCGGAACGCGCGGGCGTTCCTGCGGGCGCGACGCCCGCAAAAAAGCGGACCGTAGTCCGCTTCGTTACTGCTTATTCCGACAGTGCCTTGAACGCGGCGTCGCGGATTTCCTCGACTGGTCCCACGCCCGAGATGCGGCGATATTTCGGCGCACCTGGCTGGCCGCTCTGCGCCCAGTTGTTGTAGTAGCCCAGCAGGACTTCGGTCTGGTTGTGGTACACGTCCAGACGCTTCTGCACGGTTTCGACCTTGTCGTCGTCGCGCTGCACCAGGTCTTCGCCGGTGACGTCGTCCTTGCCTTCCACCTTGGGCGGATTGAATTTCACGTGGTACACGCGGCCCGAGCCAGGGTGGCTGCGGCGGCCGGACATGCGCTCGACGATCATGTCGTCCGGCACGTCGATTTCCAGCACGTAGTCCACGGCTACGCCGGCTTCCTTCATGGCGTCGGCCTGCGCGATGGTGCGCGGGAAGCCGTCGAACAGGTAGCCGTTGGCGCAGTCGGACTCTTTCAGGCGATCCTTGACCAGGCCGATGATGATGTCATCCGACACCAGGCCGCCGGCGTCCATCACCTTCTTGGCCGCCAGGCCCATCTCCGTGCCAGCCTTGATGGCCGCACGCAGCATGTCGCCGGTCGAGATTTGCGGGATGTTGTACTTCTCTTTGATGAAATTGGCTTGGGTGCCCTTGCCGGCACCGGGTGCTCCTAACAGAATGAGACGCATGAAGTTTCCTAAGACAGAATTGAAATGGTAATCGTAATAATTATTGTGCTTGCGGCTAGTCTGGCTATGTTTGTACGAAACTTACCACAAAACTTCGCCGCTACGCCACTGTGCCAACGTTTTGCGTTCCTTAATTGATGTCCCCCAGCCCGAAACACGCTTTTCCGTATGAATACCGCACTTTACCCATTGTTTATAGCGGGGATTATTTACGGACACCTTACGCGGCGCACGCAAGCAAGCAATTAACGGTAGTGCTGGCGCACGCGCTCCAGGTCCTCGGGCGTGTCCACGCCGGCGGCCGGGGCCGAGTCCGTCACATGGACGGCGATCGGATAACCGTGCCACAGCACGCGCAACTGTTCCAGCGCCTCGATCTGCTCCAGCGGCGACTGTTCCAGCGCCGGATAGGCTTGCAGGAAATCGTTGCGGTAGGCGTACAGGCCGATATGGCGCAGCGGCACATAGCCGGCCGGCAGCGTGACGCGGTCCTGGGCGAACGCGTCGCGGTGCCACGGGATGGTGGCGCGCGAGAAGTACAGCGCACGGCCGGCCTTGTCCAGCACCACCTTGACCACGTTGGGGTTGAAGGCGTCGGCCGCGTCGTGCAGCGGATGGGCGCAGGTGGACATGGGCACGTCGGCCGAGATGCGGGCGGCGGCGGCGGCCAACAGCGCGGGATCGATCAGCGGTTCATCGCCCTGCAGGTTGACCACCACCGCTTGCGGCGGCAGTTGCATCATGCGCGCCACTTCGGCGATGCGGTCGGTGCCGGAGGGATGGTCGGCGCGCGTCATGCACGCTTCCACGCCATGGGCGGCGCAGGCAGCGCGGATGTCCTCGTGGTCGGTGGCGACGATGATGCGTTCTGCGCCGGCCTCGCGCGCGCGCTCGGCTACGCGCACCACCATGGGCTTGCCGCCCAGGTCGGCCAGCGGTTTGTTGGGCAGCCGGGTCGAGGCCAGCCGCGCGGGAATGATGACGGTGAACGCCACCTTATTCCGCCGTATCCTGCAGCGTGCGGGCCTGGTCGGCCCACATGATGGGGATGCCGTCACGGATGGGGAATGCCAGGCGGTCGCCCTTGCATATCATTTCCTGGGCTTTTTTATCGTACACCAGCGGCCCTTTGCATACAGGGCAAACCAGGATATCAAGCAGTCTTGCGTCCACGGCATTTCTCCACAATGAGTCCGGCCAGCGCGGCATCGATGCGCGCCGCAACCGGGACCACCCACAGGCGCGGGTCGTCTTTGAGTTCGTCAATTTGCGCACATTTTACTGCATCCTTCTCCGTCATCAAGATCACGTCGGCGTCCAGACCATCAAACGGGCGGTCGCGGAAGTCGTGATGGTCGGGCAAAGGCAGCTCGGCGCAGTCCAGGCCGGCGGCGCGCAACATGCCGAAAAAGCGCGACGGATTGCCGATGCCGGCCGCCGCCGCCAGCCGCATGCCGGGCTGGGCCAGCGACGCCAGCGGCACCTTGCGGGCGCGGTCGCACAGTTGTTCGGCCATGTCGCCGGCAAGGCGCATCTGGAACGGCGAAGGGTCGCCCACGGCGCGCGCCAGCGCCGGCGTCAGTTCCGGCGCGTTGACGACGGTGACGTCGCGCCGGCGCGAACGCGGCTCGCGCAGCGGCCCGGCCGGCAACAGCCAGCCGTTGCCGGCGCCACGGCCATCGAACAGGATGATTTCCACGTCGCGCTGCAGGGCGTAATGCTGCAAGCCGTCGTCGGTGAGCAGGATGTCGGTGTCGGGATGGGCGGCCAGCAGCGCGCGGCCGGCGGCGGCGCGGTCGCGGCCCACCACCACGGGGCAGCTGGTGCGCTGGGCGATCAGCAGCGGCTCGTCGCCCACCTGCTCGGCGGTCGAGGCAGCCGTGACGGCGCGCACGGTGGCGCCATCGCCGCCATGGCCGCGCGAGATCACGCCGGGCCGCATGCCCGCCTGCTGCAAGGCCTGCACCAGCCAGATGGTGAGCGGGGTCTTGCCAGTGCCGCCGATGAAGATGTTCCCCACCACCACCACCGGCACGGGCAGCCGGTGCGAAGCCAGCCAGCCGGCCCGGAACAGCAGGCGGCGCAATGCACTGAGCGCGCGGAACACCAGCGACAGCGGCCACAATGCGCAGGCCAGCGCACCGCGCCGCTGCCAGGCGCGCGTCAGGGTAGCCTCCAGCGTGGATGGTTGCGCCGGGGGCCGGACCGGGGTCGCGCCGCCCTTGTGCGTCATGGGCGCGGCGCCCGGTTTATTTGGCGCCACCGGTCTGCGCGGCGAAGGTCAGCTTGTCATAGCCGGCGATGCGGGCCGCCTCCATCACGTTGACCACCATCTGGTGCATCGCGAACTGGTCGGCGTTGATGATGACCACGGGGGTCTTGCCGGCCTGCGCGCCCTGCCCTTCGGCGGCGGCCGACTTCATGGCGGCGGCGAAACCGGCCACGTCATGGAACGACACCGGCTGCTTGTTGATCGTGTAGTTGCCCTTGGCGTCGACCGTGATATTGAGTTCGAACGGCCGCTCCAGCTGCTTTTCCGCATCCGCCGTCGGCAGCGTGATCTGCAGTTCCGTGAACTTACTGTAGGTGGTGGTCACCATCAGGAAGATCAGGATCACCAGCAGCACGTCGATGAACGGGATCAGGTTGATTTCGGGATCGTCGCGCCCGCGCCCTTTACGAAAATTCATGCGAGGCTCCGCTTACTTGCGCTTGCTGTGCACGACGTCGACGAACTTGACGGCCTGCTGCTCCATCTCGATCACGAAGCTGTCCACCAGCGCGCGGAAGTGGCGGTAAAACACCAGCGTGGGCATGGCGATGGCCAGGCCGAAGCCGGTGTTATACAGGGCCACGGAAATGCCGTGCGCCAGCTGGGCCGGATTGGCGCCGCTGCTCGTTTGCGAGCCGAAAATCTCGATCATGCCGACCACCGTGCCGAACAGGCCCATCAGCGGAGCGAGGCTGGCGATGGTGCCCAGCGTGGTCAGGAAGCGTTCCAGCGTGTGGGCCACGCCGCTGCCGGCCTCCTCGATGGACTCCTTCATCACCTCGCGCGGCGCCTCGATATTGCGCAGCGCGGCGGCCAGCACCACGCCCAACGGCGAATTGTTCTCCAGCTTGTCGATGATGTCGGGCGTGACGTTGCCGCTGCGGTAGACCCGCACCACCTCGTCGAGCAACTGGCGCGGCAGGATGCGGGCGCGGCGCAGGTACAGCAAGCGCTCGACGATCAGGGCCATGGCCACGATGGAAGCGACCAACAACAGCCAGATAGGCCAACCTGCAGCTTGTAAGATGGCGAGCAAAACGAACTCCTGTAGAAAACCTGACAACCGATGAATGTGGCGGGCGTCCATGGCCCCATGACCGCCCGAAGGCGCAATGTATCTTGTTGGGCCGCGCTCGGCAAGTGGGCGCAGCTCACCCAAAACCGGGGAGTTCTGCACAAATTCTGTGGACAAAAGTGTGAGCAATGGCCAGCGATATAATCTAAGTATTTGATTTTTAAACATTTATTTTTCAAGCTCAAAAATGTCGCAGCTATCGATTACCCCAGGCCGATAAATTCAAACAAACACCTGCAAAGTTTGTGCCGACTTCTACACATATTCTGTTGATAAGATTGTGCGCAAGGCAGGCCATGCGTTGCAAAGTCCTTGATTTGAAAGAACAATATTTCCCTGAGCAAAAAACGAGCATCTGCCCGGCAACGGTGGGCTTATGGGGCTTGGGATATGATTTTTTGACAATTTTCAGCGTTAATCACAGCGCTTTCGCCAGTTCTGCACACAAATTGTGGATAAGATTGTTAGCAAGGGCCATGCCAATTACCCAAGTCTTTGATTCATAACGATATTTTTATCCTGCGCAAAAAACACGCATGACATCGCCGGTGCATAAGTACTTTACTTACCCCCATCCTCCCCCAGGCAGCCTGTGCACTTCTACACATTTAATGTGGATAAGATTGTGAGCAAGGAATGTGACTGTGGGAAATGTCGTTGATTTACAAGGAGTTTTTTCGCGTGCTCAAAAAGATGGCACAGCCGGCAATCTGGCGACTTTTGCCATCCCAAGCCGCTTTATCCACCGCCACCATCGCATGTGATGGCGATATTGGCAGGCTATCACCAGCTATGCCGCAGTTCTGCACATTTTGTGTGGATAAGATTGTGCGCAAGGCCAGGGGTGCGGCAAGAAGTGTTTGATTTATATAAGATTTATTTCCATGCGCAAAAATCGAGCACGCGGTTTTCCACCGGCGTCACGGGGCCAGCCAGCTGCTGCCAGTTATTCAGGCAGCGGGATGCGATGGCGGACAGCGCCAAGTTCTGCACATCTTCTGTGGATAAAAATGTGCGCAAAGGCCGGGATTCCATACTAAGTCATTGTTTTGTCACAATATACGCTCGCTGCGCAAAATTTAGGCATTACAAAATCAGCAATTCGAAAATAACTATCGCTCACACAAAGTTCCGCACATCTTCTGTGGATAACTTTGTGCGTAACCACCCAGGCAAAGGGCAAAGTGCTTGATCCATAAGGCTTTTTCCCTCCTGCACGCAAATGGAGCAGTATTCTTTCTCTTTTAAAATCATATATTTAGATAAAACACTTGCCGTTTACCGTGATATATGACATAAGCATGACCTCCGCGCAGCAATGTGGACAGTTTTCATTTTCTCACTCCCCATGAATCCCCAGGACAGCACAGCCAACGCCCCCGCCCAGCCCGTGATGACGGTGACCGCCCTCAACCAGGCCGTCGCGCGCCTGCTGGAACGGTCATTCCCGCTCACCTGGATAGGCGGCGAAGTATCGAATTTCACGCGCGCCAGTTCCGGCCACTGGTATTTCACGCTCAAGGACGACGCGGCCCAGGTGCGCGCCGTGATGTTCCGTGGCCGCGCCCAATACGCCGGCTTCATCCCGCGCGAGGGCGACAAGGTGGAAGTGCGCGCCCTCGTCACGCTGTACGGCGCGCGCGGCGATTACCAGATCAACGTGGAGGCGATCCGGCGCGCCGGCGTCGGCTCGCTGTTCGAAGCCTTCCTGCGGCTGAAGGAAAAGCTGGCCTCGGCCGGTCTGTTCGACCAGGACCGCAAGCGCGCCGTGCCCATGTTCGCGCGCACCATCGGCATCGTCACCAGTCCGCAGGCGGCCGCGCTGCGCGACGTGCTTACCGCCCTGCGCCGCCGCGCGCCCCACGTGCGGGTGGTGATCTACCCCACGCCCGTGCAGGGCCAGGGCGCCGGCGACCGCATCGCCGCCGCCATCGCCACCGCCTCGCAGCGGGCCGAATGCGATGTACTGATCGTGTGCCGGGGCGGCGGCAGCATCGAGGATTTGTGGTCGTTCAACGAGGAAGCGGTGGCCTACGCGGTGGCCAATTGCGCCGTGCCGGTGATTTCCGGCGTGGGCCACGAGACCGATTTCACGATCTGCGACTTCGCCGCCGACGTGCGCGCGGCCACGCCGACGGCGGCGGCCGAACTGGCTGCCACGCCGCGCGCGGACTGGATCGCCTCGCTGCGCTCGGACGCCATCGATTTGCGGCGCGCCATGCGCCGCACGCTGGGCGACGCGGCCCAGACGCTGGACCAGCAGGCGCGCCGCCTGCTCAGCCCCGCCGCCCAGATCCGCCAGCAGCGCCTGAAGCTGCTGGCCCTGTCCACGGCCATGACGCACGCCACCCGAGCGCCGGTGATGCAGGCGCGCTTCAACCTGGAGCGCCTCGGCGGCCGGCTGGCGGCCCGCAAGCCGGACGTGTCGGGCGCGCGCGCGCAAGTGGAAAGCCTGCGGCACCGGGCCGCGCTCGGCATCGCCACCCAGCTTGGCCAACGGCGCGACGCGCTGGGCGCGCTGGCAGCGCAGCTGGAATTGCTCAATCCCCAGCGCACGCTGGAGCGCGGCTATGCGATCGTGGCCGATGCCAAGGGCGCCGTGCTGCGTTCGCCGGCACAACTGCAGCCGCGCGCCACGGTGACGGTGCGGCTGGCCGAGGGCAGCGCGCAGGTGGGCATCGCGTCGGTGCAGCCAACGCTGGAATAAGGCGCTGCCCCGGCTCAGGCAGCCGACAACATGGCCGACATGCCGATCAGCGCCGGGTTCTTTTCCGTCAGGATGAAGGTGGGGATGTGGGACAGGTAGTCCGAGAAGCGCCCCTTATCCTCGAAGCGGGCGCGGAAGCCCGATTGTTCGAAGAACGCGCGCATCTGCGGCACGATACGCCCGCCTATATAAATACCGCCTTTGGCGCCCAGCGTGAGCGCCACGTTGCCGGCGACCGTGCCCAGCATCTCGCAGAACGCTTCCAGCGTCGCCACACATACGGGGCAGCTGCCGCGCAGGCCGCGCGCCATGATCTCGGCCGTGCCGATATCGTCGGCCACCACGCCGGCCCGCTCGGCCAGGGCGCGATAGGCCAGTGCGATGCCGATGCCGGACACCAGCCGTTCGCTCGACACGTGATGATGGTGGCGCATCGCGTAGCGCAGGATGTCGATTTCTCGCTCGTTCATGGGGGCGAACGTACCGTGGCCGCCTTCACTGTCGATGGCGATCCAGCGCTCGCCCGCGGGCACCAGGCCAGAGACGCCCAGTCCCGCATCCGGCCCCACCAGGCCGATGGTGGCGCCGGCCCGCGCCACGCCGCCGCCAATCTGGCGCTTGTGGTCCGGCGCCAGATAAGGCAAGGCGCTGGCCAGGGCCGTGAAGTCGTTCACCACCACCAGCGATTTCAAACCAAACTGGGAACTGACCGCCTCCACCGAGAACGACCAGTGGTGGTTGGTCATGGTGACCCAGTCGCCGTCGATCGGGTTGGCGATGGCGATGCCGGCGTAGCGCGCCTGGTAGCCGCCCGCCGCCACCGTGGCCGGCTGCGCCAGGAAGCGCACGATGGCCGCACCGAGCGTGGGGAAATCGGCGCACTGCGCCTCCCACACGGCCTCGATCCGGCGCGGCGCCGTCTCCAGCGCGAAACTGGCGCTGGTGCCGCCGATGTCGGCCAGCAGCCGTGGACCGTTGCTAAAGTGCGAAAAAACTTCCGGTTGCATGTGGTTCCTTCCAAATCGCCGCCGCCCCGCCATCCGGCCGCCACGGCACGTGCGATTATATGCTCCGGGCCGCGCCAGCCTGAATAACCATACTCTTTGTAGTGTTTATCTTGGGCCGCAGCAATCGCACGCAGTCCTGCAGCGATGGCGCATCCGCTTTACAATGATGGACGTTTCAGCAAAAATCACCTCCGTCTCAATTCACCAAGGAATAAAAAACATGGAACATACCCTGCCCGCACTGCCATATGCTATGGACGCCCTGGCTCCCCATATTTCCAAAGAAACGCTGGAATACCACTATGGTAAGCACCATCAAGCGTATGTCACCAACCTGAACAACCTGATCAAGGGCACCGAGTTCGAAAACCTGTCGCTCGAAGAGATCATCAAGAAATCGTCCGGCGGCGTGTTCAACAACGCAGCCCAGGTGTGGAACCACACCTTCTACTGGAACGGCC
The DNA here is from genome assembly GCF_014042345.1 of Rugamonas brunnea. GTDB lineage: Bacteria > Pseudomonadota > Gammaproteobacteria > Burkholderiales > Burkholderiaceae_D > Rugamonas > Rugamonas brunnea. Next base: position 229,264 of record NZ_JACEZT010000004.1, on the reverse strand, counting down.
TGACCCCGGCCGGCAAAGGCGCACCGAGCGGCGCGCTGGCCGATGCCATCAACGCCAAGTGGGGCTCGTTCGACAAGTTCAAGGAAGAATTCACCAAGTCCTGCGTGGGCAACTTCGGTTCGAGCTGGACCTGGCTGGTGAAGAAGGCCGACGGTTCGGTCGACATCGTCAACACCTCCAACGCCGCCACCCCGCTGACCACCGCCGACAAGCCACTGCTGACCTGCGACCTGTGGGAACACGCCTACTACATCGACTACCGTAACCTGCGCGCGAAATACGTGGAAACGTTCTTCGCCCTGGCCAACTGGGACTTCGCAGCCGCCAACTTCGCTTAATCGCGACGGCGGCGGACGGCCGCCACGGGCGGCCGCCCACTGCAAGCAAGGGCCGCGTTCTCCGGAACGCGGCCCTTGTTGTTTTCAGGACTGCAGTTGCAGGGTCTTGACCACCCGGCTCTCATCACGCTCGCCGGCGCCAGAGGCGCGGTTGTAGCTTTCCTTGCGCACGGTGACGAGGCGGTCGCCCACCACGCCATACACATGCTGCTCCTCCTGCCGCGCCTCGAAGCGGATCACAATGAAGGCGCGGCCCGACTCGTTCTGGATCATGCGGCTGGCCAGCGGCGTGCCATCGTCCGCGATCCACACGTACAGGTGGCCCTCGTACTCTTTCACGTATTTCCGGTCACGGTCGCTCAGCGTGTCGATCGCCACATCGAACGTCAGCAGGCGCGCCGGCTTGCCCTGGCATGTGTCGGCCTGCTCGGCCTTCCACGCCGCCTTCTCCAGCACGCGCGACAGGCTGCTGGCGGCCGAAATCATGGGCCGCAAATCGTTCGGACTGAATTCGCGCGCCGCGTTCAGGGTCGGCGTGCGGGCGTTGGGGTTGCGCGCCTGCGCCAGCGATTCCGCGTCCATGCGCGCCAGGATATCCTTGCCGTAGGCCAGATGCATGCCGCGCGCGCCGTCCTCGATGGCCACGCTGGCCTGGCCATGGGTTTCCTCCGCATCGTTGCCCTCCCCCAGGCGGCGCCAGGTCTTCGTGTCGAGCGTGGCCTTTAGTGGCGCCTGTTCCTGCAGGCGCGTCAAGGCCGACTTCAGGTCGGCCAGGCCATCGGCCCGCGCCGCCTGGCAGCACAAGGCTTGCGCCAGCGCGGCGGCCAGCACCGTCATCATCAACCGCATCGTTGCTCCTTTCATGGTTGGGCAGCGCCAGCCAACCGGCCGGCGCGCATGTGCAGGGTGCGGCCGCAGCGGGCCGCAATCGTCATATCGTGCGTAACCAGCACCAGCGTGGAGCCGTGCTCGCGGTTCAATTCGAACATCAGCGCCATCACCGCTTCGCCACTGGCCGCATCGAGACTGCCGGTCGGCTCGTCGGCCAGCAGCAGCGGCGGTTCGCACACGAAGGCACGCGCCAGCGCCACGCGCTGCTGCTCACCGCCGGACAGGTAGCGCGGATAGTGGCCCAGCCGCGCGGCCAAGCCCACCCGCTCCAGCATGCGTTCGGCCTTGGCACGGGCCTGGCGGTCGCCGCGCAACTCCAGCGGCAGCATCACATTTTCCAGCGCCGTCAGGTGGGCCAGCAACTGGAAGGACTGGAACACGAAACCCACCTGCCGCTGGCGGAACTGGGCGCGGCCATCCTCGTCGAGCGCGAAGATGTCGGTCTGCTGCAGTTCGACCGTGCCTTCCGAGGGCAGGTCCAGCCCCGCCAGCAATCCCAGCAAGGTGGACTTGCCGGAGCCGGAGGCGCCCACGATGGCGACCGTTTCGCCCGGCAGCACGGTGAAGTCGATCGCGTGCAGGATGGTGAGCGCGCCGCCCGCATCCGTCACCGTCTTGCCCAGTCCCCGCACGGCGATGGCTGGATGCAGCGCCTGTGCGGCGGCGGCGCGGGCAAATTCCATGGTTGTCATCGTCACTCTCTCCTGTGAATTAATTTGACCGAAGTCCCAGCAACGGCGGCTGGTTCAATACGTGGCGCAAGCCCAGCCAGCCGCCCGCCATCGCGCAGGCCGCGCCGGCCACCATGCCCACGGCCAGCAGCAAGGGCGACCAGTGCCAGTCCAGGTGGAAGCTGTAGCGCGCCAGCACCCAACTGGCCAACGTGGCGCCGGCGGCGGCCAGCAGGCCGGCCAGCGCCCCGGTGAGCGCATGTTCTATCCACTGCGCCTGGGCCAGCCGCCCACGCGTGGCGCCCAGCGCGCGCAGCAAAGCCGCCTGGCGCGCGCGCAAGTCGTGCGAGCCGGCCAGCGCGGCGTACAGCACCAGCACGCCGGCGGCCAGCGTGAAGGCGAACAGGAACTGCACCGCCGCCACGGCCTGCGCCAGCATGCGCTGCACCTGGCGGAGGATGGCGCGCAGGTCGATCACGGTCAGGTTGGGAAAATCACGCGCGAGGCGGGTGCCGAACATCAGGTCGTCGGCTGGCACGTGGACGGCCACGGCCCAGGTGGCGGGCAGGCCGCGCATGGCCGCTGGATGCATCAGCAGCAGGTTCCCGATCTGATGCGCGCGCCAGTCCACCTTGCGCAGGTTGGCCACGCGCGCTTGCAGCGGCTGGCCGGCCACGTCGAACTGCAGGGTGTCGCCCGGCTTGAGCTTGAGATCGGCGGCGAATTTCTCTTCGACGGAAATGGCGGGCATGCCTTGCGCCTCGACGGTGCCATACCAATCGCCGGTCGTGAGCGTGTCGGACGACGGCAGCGTGGCCGCGTGGCCAATGTCGAGTTCGCGTTCCAGCAACTCGCGCACATCGCGCGCTGGGCTGCCCTTGCCATCATTGCTGACCACCTCCAGCGCATCGCGTCCATTGATGCTGAGCAGACGCGCGCGGGTGAGCGCCTGCTGTTGCGGCGCGCCGTAGCCACGCAGGCGCGCGTCGATCGCGTCGCGCTGGTCGGGCTGGATATTGATGACGAACTGGTTGGGCGCGCCGGCCGGCGTGGCCCTCGTCCACGCCGCCAGCAGGTCGGCGCGCACCACCGTCAACAGCAGCAGCGCCGTCAGGCCCAGTGCCAGCGCCACCACTTGCAGCGCGCTGGCGCCGGGCTGGCGCAGCATGTCGGTGACGGCCAGGCGCCACGCCGCATGGTCGAACACGCCGCGCGAGCGCTTAAGCAAAGCCAGTCCCAGCCAGGCCAGCAAGCCAAACGCGGCACCGCCCACGAGGAACGCCCCGCCCACCAGCGCACCCAGCATCGGATCGCCGGTCTGCCAGGCGAGCAGGCCACCGAACATGGCCAGCCCCAGCACGTAGCCAACCAGCGCGCGGGGCTGGGGTGGCGCCGCCTCGCGCCGCAGCAGCCGCAATTGCGGCACGTTGCGCAACTGGAGCACGGGCGGCAGCGCAAAGCCCAGCAGCAGGATCAGGCTGGCCGCCATGCCTTGCAGCGCGGGCGCCCAACCTGGGGCCGGCAAGCCGGCCGGGGCCAGTTGTCCCAGCCAGTCCACCAGCGCGAAATGGCCGGCGTAGCCGAGCGCCACGCCTGCCATACCGGCCACCAACCCGACCAGCAGGAATTCCAGCAGAAACAGCTGCGTCAGGCGGGACTGGGTCAGCCCGAGGCAGCGCAACATGGCGCAGGCGTCCAGGTGACGGCGCACGAAGCGGCGCGCAGCCAGCGCCACGGCCAGCGCCGCCAGCAGTGCCGTGAGCAGGCTGGCCAGCGACAAGAACTGCTGCGTTTGCTCGAGCATCTCGCCGGCGTCGCCGCGCTTCGACGCGTAGCTGTTCAGCGCAACTTTCGTGACCGGTGCGGCGGCCATGCGGTCCCTGGCCCAGCGTTCGTAGGCGCTCACTTGCTCCGCCGGTCCCGCAAGCAGCAAGTGGTGGGTGGCGATGGCGTGCGCTTGCAGCAGTCCGGTGGCGCCCAGGTCGGCGCTGGCCATCAGCACGCGCGGCGCCAGCGCCAGGAAGGCGGGGCGGGCATCCGGTTCAGCCGTCAGCACCTGGGCCACGGTCAGGCTGCGCTCACCGATGCGCAGCGTCGAACCGATGTGCAGGCGCAGGCTCGCCTGCAGCGTGGCATCCACCCACACCGTACCCGGCGCGGGTGGCGTCTCGCTGACCGCGTCGCCGTCCTGCAGCTGCACGCGCAGGCGGCCGCGCAAGGGATAGGCCTCGCTCACGCTTTTGAGCGCCACCAGCGTGGACGCGGCTTGCCCGCCTTCGCCCGCCACGGCCATCGTGAACAGCGACACGGTGTCGGCGCTGCGCAAGCCGCGCCGCTGGGCTTCGGCCAGCCAGGCGCCATCCAGTGGCTGGTCCGATTCCAGTACCAGGTCGGCGGCCAGCATCTGGTGCGCGTCACGCGCCAGGCCAACGCGCATGCGCTCCACAAAGAAATTCACGCTCGACAGCGCCGCCACCGACAGCGCCAACGCCAGCAGCAGGAAGCGCAGTTCGCCGGCGCGCCAGTCCCGCAGGGTCATGTAAAGAGAGAGTTTGAACATAGCCTGATCGCCATTAACAGGAAGGCAATCATGGCAAAGCAGGCTACGGCGCACCCCGCGATTGCGACAAAACGCCGATAGCGGCGACAGATTGCACAATCGCGGCAATGAGCGGCCGGCCCGCGCGTCTCCCTCCCACCCGCCCCCGCTTTTACCCCATCAGCAATACCTATGAGATCGATAGGAACATTTAATTTACAAATGTAATATTCACGACTATAATTTACCTCAATGAAGCAAATACACGAAGCAAAGCAAAACCGCTGCCGCTTGTAATGCTTCGACGACCGGTCAGTGGCATCCGGCCTGCATGTCAGTACCGCCACATATCGCAAGCCCGCCGGCGCCGCCGACGCTTGCCTCACCCAGGAGAACTACCATGAACGCCAAGCAACGTATCACTGCCGCCCTTACCATCGCCGCCGCCTTCGCCGCCACCGGCGCCTACGCCCAGGCCGAATCGTCCACCGCCAAGCAAGTGACCGCTGCCGCTGCCGTCGCCGCCGCACCGGCCGCGCAAGCGAACACCGCCGCCGCTGCCGCCGTCACCACCGCCCGCCCCGCCGCCACCGGCCTGACCCGCGCCCAGGTGATCGCCGAACTGCTGGAAGCCCGCAAGAACGGCACCATTCCTGAAACGGAAGCCGATTTCGACGTGGCCCAGACCCGCAAGCACTACGCCAAGTAATCGCCGCGATCCTCCCACACTTGCACGCCATCATGAAACCGTTCCGTCTCGCCGCCGCCGCCACCCTGGCGCTGACCCTCGCGGCCTGCGCCGACATGGGCGGCATTGCGCCCCAGGCCCGCAAGATCGACGCCACCAGCGTCAACGCGGGGTCGGCGATCAACGGTTCCGTGACGGGCGCGGCGTGGCCGCGCGAGCAATGGTGGGAAGCACTGCAAGACCCGCAACTGAATCGCCTGGTGGCTGGCGCACTGGCCGACAATCCCAGCCTGCACGCGGCCCAGGCCCGTGTGCGCCAGGCGCGCGCCCTGGCCGGCATGACCGAGGCGGCGACGCTGCCCCGGGTGGACGCCGCCGCCAGCGCACAACGCGAGCTGTTTTCCGCGAACGCGATGGTGCCGCCTCCGCTGGCCGGCAACTACGCCTGGAACAACACGGCCATGCTGTCCGGTTCCTACGACCTGGACTTGTGGGGCCGCGATCACGCGGCATTGGCCGCCGCGCTGGGCGAAGTGCAGCTGGCGTCGGCCGAAACGCAAATGGCGCGGCTGGCGCTGGCATCGGCCATCGTGCGCAGCTACATCCAGCTGGCGCTCGACTACACGCTGGAGGACAGCGCGGCGGCCATGCTGGCGCAGCGCGAACGCCTGCTGGAACTGACGCGGCGGCGCCACGCGGCCGGACTGGCCAGCGCCATCGACGTGACCAGCATTGAAACAACGCTGCCGGCTGTCCGGCGCGAGCAGGAGCAGATCGGCACCGCCATCGCCCTGCTACGCAACCAGCTGGCGGCACTGATCGGCAAGGGACCGGGCGACGGTGAGTCGATCGCCCGGCCCGGGCTGACCCTGGCGCCGGATCAAGGCGCGGCGCGGGCCACCGGCTTGCCGGCGGCGCTGCCGGCCGAACTGCTGGGCCGCCGTCCCGACATCGCCGCCCAGCGCTGGCGCGTGGAAGCGGCGGCGCGGCGCATCGACGTGGCCAAGGCCGCGTTCTACCCGAACATCAACCTGACCGCGTTCGCGGGGGTGCAGGCGCTGGGCTTTGGCCACCTGCTAGAAGCGGGATCGGCCATGCGCGGGATCGGGCCGGCAATCAGCCTGCCCGTGTTCGAGGGCGGCCGCCTGCGCAGCCAGTTGGCCGGCCAGAGCGCGGTCTACGACGGCGCGGTCGAACAGTACAACGCCACCGTGCTGCACGCGCTGGAGGAAGTGGCCAACGCCATCACCCGCGACCGCGCCGAGCAGGAGCAGGCGCGCCTGACCCGGCAGGCGCTGGCCACGGCCCGGCAGGCGCACCAGCTGGCCGAACAGGCGTGGCGCGCCGGCCTGACGGACCAGGCCAACGAGATCGCCGCCCGCCTCGCGCTGCTGCAGGAACAACGGCAAGTGGCCCAGGTGGCCAGCCGCCAGCTGGACAACTACGCGGAACTGATGGCCGCGTTAGGCGGGGGCGTGAAACTGGATTTACCGTGACGCTTCGATAGTACAATCAAGCCTTTCGAATTTGCAGAGGAGTAGGCAATGAGCAGTTTTGAAGCGACTAAAAAGCGCCTGAAAAACATCCATGCCCGCGTGCCGGACTTCCCGGAAGACTTGATGCGCCTGATGCGCATGACGTACCACATCCAGAAACGGATGAAGGATTTGACCAACGCTGCGCTGCGCAAGTACGAACTGGTCGACGCCAGCTACATGGTGCTGGCCGTGCTGTACGGCTCGGACGACGAAATGTCGACCGCCTCCACGCTGGGCGAGGCCTGCATGGAAAAGCCGGCCAACCTGACGCGCGTGTGCAACGACCTGGAAGCCCAGGGCCTGATCACGCGCGGCAACCGCCCCGGCGACCGGCGCTGCGTGATGATCGCGCTGACCGACAGCGGCCGCGAGCTGGTGGCCAAAGTACTGCCCGAAGTATGGCAGGCCACCACCCGCGCCTACGACGGCTACAGCCCGGAAGAAGTGGCGCAACTTGAAGGCTTGTTCAAGCGCCAGTTGAACAATTTAGAAAAACACACATAACCCTTAAACCACCGCCATGAACCCCGCTCCCGCCACCGACCTTCCCCACCCGGCCAGCAGAGCGGGAGCAAAACTGGCGGCGCGTTTCATCAAACCACTGCGCCAGCAACTGCGCGACTGGCGCGCCGGCGAAGGCGAACGCTGGATCTTCGTCGCCAAGGCCATGCTGGCCGCCTTCTCCGCGCTGTGGATCGCCTTCCGCCTCGGCCTCGATTCGCCCAACACGGCGATGACCACCACCTTCATCCTGGCCCTGCCCAGCAGCGGCATGGTGCTGGAAAAAGCCTTCTACCGCTTGCTCGGCACCCTGGTCGGCTGCACCAGCGCGCTGCTGATCGTGGCAATCTTCCCGCAGCAGCCGGTGGCGCTGTTCCTGGCGCTGGCGCTGTGGATAGGCCTGTGCACGGCCGGCGCGGCCATGCACCGCAACCAGCAATCGTACAGCTTCGTGCTGGCCGGCTACACGGCCTGCATGATCGCCGTGCCGGCCATCGACCATCCCGCCACTGTGTTCACGCTGGCCGTCACCCGCGTGACGGAAGTGGGACTGGGCGTGATCTGCGCGGCCGTGGTGCACGACGTGCTGTTCCCGCGCCACCAGTCGCGCCAGGTGATGCGCACCGTGCAGGCCCGCTACGACAGCTTCATCACCTTCTGCCAGCAGACGCTGGAACACAGCCTGTCGCCGGCCCAGATCGAGCTGCACCACCTGCGCTTCGCGGCCGACATCGCGGCGCTGGAATCGGGCCGCGCCGCCGCCTTCTTCGAAGCGTCCCACGCCCGCGCGCACACGCGCCAGCTGCATGCCTTCAACAACGCCTTCATGTCGGCGCTGACCACCTGCTACACCCTGCACCGCTTGCTGCGCCGGCTGCGCGCCCATCCGCCCTCGCCCGTGCTGGCGCTGATCGAACCACTGCACGCCACCGTGGCCGCGGCCTTGCGCGACGACTTGTCGGGCGCGCGCATGGAGCATGTGCGCGCCGCGCTGGCGCAGCAGGCGGCGCAGGCGCAGGCACAGGCGGCGCTGCTGCAACCCGAACGCGCCCAGCGGATCGCGTTCGACACGGCCCTGGAACTGCTGGACCGCTTCGTGCGCGACATCGGCGCCTTCGCCGCCCTGTACCACGGCCTGACCCAGCAGCGCCAGTTGCAGGTCAGCGATCCGGTCGCCTACAGCCCGCGCACGCCGTCCGGCATCGTGCTGGCCAGCGGCGTGCGCGCGGCCGGCGCGCTGCTGGCCGGGGCCACGCTGTGGTACTGGCTGGCCTGGCCCTACGCGGCCAACGCCATCATCATGACCTCCATCTTCTGCGCGCTGGCCTCGTCCTCACCGCGCCCGGTGGCGATGACGCGCCAGGTGCTGGCCGGTTTCCTGCTGGTCTGGCCGCTGTCGTTCCTGACCGAATACCTGCTGGTGGTGCGCGCCAGCGGCTACCCGATGCTGGTGCTGGCCGCCCTGCCCGTGTTCGCGCTGGGCAGCTACCTGACCACCGATGCGCGCCGGGCCGGCGTGGGCGTGGGCATGAGCATGTTCACCGCGCAGGTAATCGCGCCCCTCAACCAGATGCAGTACGACGGCGCCGCCTTCCTCAACAACACCTTGTCGATGCCGGTGGGCGTGGCGCTGGCCTGGGCCATCTTCGCCGTGCTGCTGCCCGAGCACACCATGGGCCAGAAGGACCACATCGCCGCCGCCCTGTGGCGCGAAGCGCTGGCCACCTGCAAGGGATCGCTGTTCCGCCGCAAGCACCGTTTCGACCACCGCGTGCGTGACCTGCTGAGCCAACTAAACGCCGCCGCCGGCCCCAAGCCGGGCGCCCCCGCGCGCGCCGTCGTGCGCCAGGGCTTGACGCTGCTGGAACTGGGCCATTCCGTGATCGAGATGCGCCAGTTGATCGCCGCCAACGAAGCGGGCGCCGTGCGCAATGCGCTGGAGCTGTGCGTGGACCAGCTGGCCGCCTACTTCCGCGCGCCGGACCGCACCAGCAGCGCCGCCGTGCAGTACGCCGTGCTGCAAGCCGGCCCGCCGATACGCGAAGCGCTGGCCGACGCCACGCCGGCGCGCCAGGCGCGGCTGCGCATGGCGCTGACGGACCTGCATTCCATCTACACATCCTTGCTGGACCAGATGCCCCACATACCAGGAGACACCCACCATGCCGCGTGAGATCGCCATTTTCGGCGTGCTGCTACCGACCTTGCTGCCCCTGTTCATCGCCAGCCTGCTGCTGCAGGGCGTGCTCGATTGGGTACTGGGCCACACTGGCCTGTACCGCCGCGCGTGGCACCCGGCGCTGGTGCGGCTTTGCCTGCTGGTCTGCATTTTCGGCGCACTGATCGTCACGCTGTACCAATAAACCGCCGTACCTCAACTTTCGCTGGGAGAACCGCCTTGAGCGCATCCAAACTGTTTCGCTTTGCCCTGACCGCGCTGCTGCTGGCCGGCGCCATCTGGACCGGCCACCTGGCCTGGAACCACTACATGGAATCGGCCTGGACCCGCGACGGCCGCGTCAAGGCCGACGTGATCAACATCAGCGCCGACGTGGCCGGCACCGTGACGGAAGTGCGGGTGAAGGACAACCAGCTGGTGCGCCAGGGCGACGTGCTGTTCGTCGTCGATCCGGCCCGCTACCGCAGCGCGCTCGACCAGGCCAGCGCCGTGCTGGCCGCGCAGCAAGTGGAACGCGGCCGGCGCGCGCAGGAAGCGCGGCGCCGCGCGGGCCTCGACAGCGCGGTGATCTCGGCCGAAAACCGCGAGACGGCCGAAGCGGCGGCCGGCACCGCCACGGCCCAGTACCTGGCCGCGCAGGCGGCGCGCGGGCTGGCGCAACTGAACCTGGAACGCACCGTGGTACGCGCGCCCGTGACGGGCTACGTGACCAACCTGAATGTGCACACAGGCGACTTCGCCGCCGTGGGCGCGCCCAAGCTGGCCGTGATCGACCGCGCCTCGTTCTACGTGGTCGGTTATTTCGAGGAGACCAAACTGCCGCTGCTGCAGCCCAACGACCCGGTCGAGATGCGCATGCTGGGCGGCGACACGCCGCTGCGCGGCCACATCGAGTCCGTCGCGCACGGCATCACCGACCGCGACGCCGGCACCGGCCACGAGCTGCTGGCCGACGTCAACCCCACCTTCAACTGGGTGCGGCTGGCGCAGCGGGTGCCAGTGCGCATCCACATCGACCAGGTGCCGCAAGGGCTGGAACTGGTGGCCGGCACCACCTGCACGGTGGTGATCGGCGCGCCCCCGGCGCAGGCGCAGACCAACCACCGCAGCAGCTGAAACGGGCCGCTTAGAAATCAGCTTTGAGCGACAGCTGCACGCTGCGTGGCGCCTGGCTGATGTACTGGTCGAACGCCGCCGTCTTGCCCGGCGAGATCGAGACGACCTGCTGGCCGTTGAACAGGTTGAATACGTTGAACTGCAGCTTGAGCGTCTTGATGCCGGCGCCCGGATGCTGGAAGCGGTAGGCCACGCTCAGGTCCGTATTGCCGTAGGCCGGCGTCAGGTACTGGTCGTAGGCGGCCGGCTTGGCGGGATCGAAATCGACCTGGCGCACCTCACCGGTGCGCTTGTAGATCAGCGAGGCCGACCACGGGCCGGCGTTGTACAGCGCGCCCAGCGCGGCCGTCATGTCGGGCGAGCCGGAGATGGTCTTGCCGGTGTCGTTGGCGGTGGCCTTGTTGGACGAGCCGTTCACGTACAGCGCCACGCCATTGCCCACGGCCCAGGTCAACTGCCCCTCCACGCCCTTGTAGGTGACGCCGCCGATGTTGACGTAGGCGGCGGCCGTGCCACCGAGGCCGTTCGACACGTACTTGTTGGTGAAGTCGATGCGGTACGCGTCCACATCCCAGGTCAGCACATCCTTCTTGCCCACCACGCCCAGCTGGTAGTTGGTGGACAGCTGGGGATCGCTGCTGTTGCGGGTCGGGTCGGCGATGTAGAACGACTTCAGGTCCGGGATCTGGAAGCCCTTGGCGTATTGGGCGTACAGCGCCAGATCCGCGCCGAGGCGCTGGTTGGCCGTCAGGAACGGCAGCGTGGCGTGGTAGTCGACCGAGGTGTGCTGCGGCAGGCGCGTGGTCTGGTTCACGTCGGCGTCCACCGCGCGCGTGATGCGCACCGCCTTCACGCCCGGCGTCACGGTCAGGCTGTCGGTGGCGGCCCATTCGAATTCGACGAAGGGCTGGAAATTGCGGATGGTGGATTGCTGGTCGAACAGCACGCTGGGGAAGGTGACGGGCGTGGGCTTGGTCTCGCGCGGGTCGCGCACGTTCAGCGTCAGGTCCAGGTCGTACTGGTGGCGGTCGGTGTCCGAATACTCGTACCAGAAGCCGGCGCGGCCGGTGCTGTTGCCGAACTGTTTGCTCAGCTTGAAGATGTCGCCATACGCGCGGTACTTGTTCTGCTTGTCGATGCCGGGGATGTCCTTGTTGCCGGGCGCGCCGGCCTTGGTGCCGGGCAGCGTGGCGCCGGTCGGATCGGTGGACGAGATGGTCTGGTTGTCGTAGGCGTAGGTGTAGAGCTGGTTGTCCGAGTTCAGGCCGTCGCCCCAGCTGGTCTCCAGCCGCAGGTAGCTGAAGTCCGTGTGCTTGCTGGTGTGGTTGTAGCCGGTGTAGTTGAAGCTCGTGGGGTCGTCGTTCAGGCTGTAGTTGCGGCCGAATTGGGCGATCTGCGCCAGCGTGGGGCCTTTCGAATTATCTGGCTGGACGTACTTGATCTCGTTGTCGGTGGCCACCACGGTGGCCAGCGTGTCGGCGCCGATGGCGCGCTGGAACTTGATGAAGTAGTTGTCGCTCTTGATGCTGTTGCCCGTCAGGTAACCGTCCGACTTCAGGTGCTGGTAGTTCAGTTGCACGGTGGCGTTGCCGTAGTCGCGCAAGCGGCCGCTCTCGTACGCGCCGCCCAGCAGCGCCGTGCCCCAGGTGCCGACGGAACCGAACACGCTGGCGCTTGGCGTCTTCGATGCCTGCTTGGAGTACAGGTTGATCGAGCCGCCAAAGGTCGCGTAGCCGAAGTTGCTGGCCATGCCGGGGCCCCGCTCCACCACGGCGCCGCCGATCACGGAAGCGGGGAAGAACGAGGTCGAATGGTGGGCCGGGTTGTTGGTGTCGCCCCAGGGGATGCCGTCGAAGGTGACGTTGTACTGGTCGTCGCCAAAGCCGCGCATGGTGGTCTTGGTTTCGGACAGGCCGGGGCCATTGGCCGAATCGCCCGACATGCTGGGCGCGATGTTGACGACGCGGCTGTACTCGGCCGTGGGCGCCACCGACAATTCGATGAACTCGCGCGTGATGATGGACTGCGGCTCGCTCGCCTGCAGGCTGGCCTGGGTGGGCGCGACGGACGATGCGCTACCCTTGGCCGATTCATCCGCGCGGTAGGCGCCGGCCTTGGCCGATACCACCACGGTGGCCACGGCGCTGGCGGCGCCTTCGGCATTGGGCAGGCTGTCGGCGGCGGAAGCGCCCATGTGCACCAGGGCGAGGGCGACGAGGGAGGCGAGCTTGGTGCGGCGGAACGCGCGGGTCGAATGCTTGGAGTCGGTCATGATGAAGATGTCAGTCACACGTTGATAAAACGTGCAACGCTACCGACCAAATATGACGGCACGATGTTGAATTCATGGCATTTTCATGACAATGAGGCAAGAATGCGACAGCGGGGGCGCGCCTCTCCGTAGCGGGCAGTCCAGACGCCGGTAGAATGGCGCACTCGCACAGGAGCGCCATGAACGACATCCACTACGCGGGCGGCATGGAGCGCTTTGGCGCCATCCGCCTGTTCCTCGACGCCGCCCGGCTGGGCAGCTTTTCCGCCGCCGGCCGCTGCCAGGGCATGTCGCCGGCCGCCGCCAGCGCCGCCATCCAGCGCCTGGAGGCGTCGCTGCAAACCAAGCTGTTCGAACGCACCACGCGCCGCCTGCGCCTGACCGAGAAAGGCCAGCTGTACCGCCACTTCAGCGAACAGGCGCTGGCGCTGATGATGGAGGCGGAGGCGGGCCTGCGCACGGGCGATGGCGCGGCGCGCGGCACGGTCAGCATCTCGGCGCCGTCGGACCTGGGACGCAATCTGCTGCTGCCCATGCTGGCCCAGTTCCGCGACCTGCATCCCGGGGTGCAGTACGCGCTCACCTTGAGCGACACACCGGCCGACCTGGTGCGCGACGATATCGACCTGGCCATCCGCTACGGCCAACTGCCCGACAGTGACATGGTGGCGCGGCCGCTAGCGGCCAGCCGGCGCGTGGTATGCGCCGCGCCGGCCTTGCTGGCGCGCTGCGGCGTGCCCGACACGCCGGCGCAACTGGCCGAGCTGCCCACCATCGTGCTGGCGACGGCGCACGGGCCCATGCACGACTGGCGCTACACCGACAACACGGGCGGCAAGCGCCGCGCCGCGTCCGTGCGCGTGCGGCGCTACCTGCAAAGCAATGACGGCGAAGTGGTGCGCCGCTGGGCCGTGGACGGCCAGGGCTACGCCTGGAAATCCATCCTCGACATCGCCGACGACTTGCGCGCGGGCCGCCTGCGCACGGTGCTCGACGATTACTTCACCGACAGCGCGCCGCTCAACCTGCTATACCACCGCCATCGCTTCCAGCCGCCGCGCATCGCGCTGCTGGCCGAATTCCTGCAAGAGCGCTTCGGCCAGCTCGACATTTAAGGACGGATCACGCCCATCTGCCGCAGCAGCGCCAGGTTGTCCTCCAGGTGCCAGTTGTCGGCGATGCGGCCATCGGCCACACGGTACAGGTCGAACGCCTGGAAGTCGATGGACTGCCCCTGCCCCTTGACCTGCCCGAACTGGCCCGTGAAATGGCCGGTGAAATGCAGGCGCACCACCACACGGTCGCCGGCCGCCACCATGTCCGTCACTTCCGCCGCCAGATCGGGCACGGCGGTGCGGAAGTTGCGCGACGCCTGCAAGGGACCGGCCATGCCCTGCTCACGGCCTTCCGGCAAGGTGCGGTCGATGAAACCGGGCGCCAATGCCTGCTGCGCGTAGGCCGGATCGCCGCTGTTCCAGAACGCGGCATAGCGGCGCGCGGCCAGCATCACGGCTTCCAGTTCGGGCGTGGAGGCGGCGCTGAACACGCGCGCCGGAGCCGGTAACACGGCGGCAGCGGTGGCAGCGGTGGCCCCGTCGGCCATGGCGGCAAGCGGCGCCACGCACAGCATGCCGGCCAGCGCGACGGTGGTGAACAGGTGGGAATCGGACAAATCGGACATCAGCAGCTCCTCGCAAGAATGGGATCAAGTGCACAGCGCACAGACCGCATTCTGGGCGCGCCAGCCCCGCTTGATAATTGGGCTGGCGCTTGAAGGAGTTAGCTGTTTTGTTTGAAGATCAGCGCGCGCCGGCGGCGTCGATAAAGGCGCCGCTGACGTAGGACGACTGTGGGCTAAGCAGCCACAGGATGGCCTCGGCCACCTCTTCCGGCTGGCCGCCGCGCTGCATGGGCACGGTGGCGGCCATGCGCTCGACGCGGCCGGGATCACCGCCGCTGGCGTGGATTTCCGTATAAATCAATCCGGGCCGCACGCAGTTGACGCGGATGCCTTCAGCCGCCACTTCCTTCGACAGGCCCAGCGTCAGCGTATCGACAGCGCCCTTGGAGGCGGCGTAATCGATATAGACATTGGGCGAGCCGACGCGCGAGGCGCCCGACGAAACATTGACGATGCGCCCGCCCTGCCCGCCGCGCGCGGTGGACATGCGCAGCACGGCCTCTTTGCAGCACAGGAAGTAGCTGATCACGTTGGTGGTGAATACGCGATGCAGGCGCTCGACCGACATCTCGGTCAGCTTGCACTGCTTCTCCAGCACGCCGACGTTGTTGACGAGTGCCGTGATGGGCCCCAGTTGCGCGTCGATGGTGGCGAACAGGCGCTGCACGTCCGCCTCCACGGCCACGTCGGCCTGCACGGCGATGGCCTCGCCGCCGGCCGTCACGATGCGCTCACGCAGCGCTTCGGCCGCGCCGGCATCGGAACGGTAGTTGATGCAAACGGCGTAGCCACGCTGGCTGGCCAGCAGCGCCGTGGCCGCGCCTATCCCCCGGCCGCTGCCGGTGACGAGCAAAACTTCTTTCATCGTGGCCGACTCCAGATTCTACTCAGGTTTCACGTGACGCAAGGCGTACGCCACGTGCTGCCACCAGTGTTCGCGCGAATGCACCGTCTTCAGGCATTTGGTGTCGATCTCGCCCTTGAAGACGGGATCGGCGCACTGCCGGTTGACCAGCGCGTAGCGTTGGTTCTCCGCGTTGGTCAGCGCGATCGTGAGCCACACGATCATGCCGATCGCAATCAACAGGATGCTCCACGCGATATGGTTGACGTAGCTGTATTCGTACAGGGTGCTGATGTCCGGCTCGGACTCCCTGTACATCTTCATCACGCCTTTTTCTACTTCGTTTTCTTCCATGTTATTTCTTGGCTGCTTTCTCCGCGCTGGTTTTAGCGACCAGCATGTCCATCACCTGGAACAGCGCCGCGTGCGCGGCCGGGACGCTGGACTGGCCGTGACCGGCCAGCGCTGGCGAGGTGGTGTAATGACCGTCGATCACGAGGCTGGGCGCGCTGTCGAGCTTATACTCGTTCACGAGCTGCATAGAGCGCTTCATCTTCGTCTGGACCGCGAACGAGTTGAAAAATTCCAGGTACTTGGCCTTGTCCACGCCGTTCTTGGTCACGAAATCGAGCAGACCCTGGTCCGTGTTCAGACGATTATGCTCCACATGGATGGCATGGAAGATTTTTTCGTGCAGACCGTTGCCCAGCGCGTTCATCGCTTCCAGCGTGGCGAACGCGTGCGCCTGCGGCTCGGTGATGTTGGGCGCCATGTGCAGGCGGCGGAACACGATCTTGTCGCCCTGCTTCTTGACCCACTCGTTGAGCACGGGGTCGAGCGCATTGCAGTGCGGGCAGTGGTACATGAACACTTCCACCACTTCCACTTTCTTGCCGGTGTCGGCGCGCACCGGGGTATCGAGCGTCATGTAATCAACACCGCTCTTGAAATCGGCGGCAAAGGCGCCGGAGGCGGAAGCCACAAAGGCGACGGAAGCAAACAAGAGACGCAGTAAGCGCATAACGATCCTTCATGAATGAGTAGCAAACGCCGGGAGATTACCACTTTTTCCCCGCCATTTTGGGACCATTTTGGGACCGAAACGCAAAAAACGGCCGTTTGCGCCGGAATTAAGCTCGTCCTAAGGCCGGCGGCGGCGCGCCGTCTCCAGTTTTTCACACAGCTGGGTTGCCGCGTCGGCGATGCGCGGCGTGGCGCGGGTCAGCATGTCGCCGTCGAGCGCGAACAGGTTGCCGCGTTTGACGGCCTGCATGCCCGGATACTGCTTCCACAGGTAGATGCCGGCCTCGGGCTGGCCGGCCCGCTCGGTGCCGATGATGACTTCCGGATTTTCCTGCAACACGGCCTCGGTGCTGACGGACGGCGCCACCACCTTTTGCGCGGCGAACACGTTCTGGCCGCCGCAGATACGCATCACGTCGCTGGCGATATGGTCGCCATTGAGGGTGAACAGCGGCTTGTCCCAGATCTGGTAGAACACGCGCACCGGCGGGCGCCGCGCGTAGGCCGACGATAGCGCGGCGATGCGGGCGCGGTAGTCGCGCGCGGCCGTTTGCGCGGCCGGCTCCGTGCCCATCAGCTGACCGAGGCGGGTCAGGCTGGTGGCCACTTCATCGAGCTTCTGCGGTTCGCTGTAGAACATGGGCACGCCCAGGCCCTTGAGCTGGTCCAACTGGCGCGCCGTGTTCCCGCTTTTCCACACCACCAGCAGGTCGGGCTTGAGCGCCAGGATGCGCTCCATGTCGATCTGCTCATTGCTGCCCACTTGCGGCACGCGCTTGGCGGCCGGCGGGTAATCGCTGAAATTCATGGCCCCCACCACGCGCTCGCCACCGCCAGCCGCGAACAGCAGCTCGGTGATGTGCGGCGCCATGGCAATCACGCGCTGCGCGGGATGCGCCAGCGTGACGGTGTTGCCGGCGTCGTCACGCACGGTGATGGCCGCGTGCAGCGGGGTGCACAGCAGCGCCAGCGCGCAGGCCAGGGTTCGGTGGGGGAAGTGCATGACTGGTATCCGTTGATGAAAAAAGCGCCGGATGCACGGGCATCCGGCGCTGACTTGCTGCGCTTAGAAGTCGTAGCGCGCTGCGAGCTTCAGCTGGCGGCCATCGCTGGGGTAAATGCCATAGCGGCAGCCGTACGCTTGCGAGAAGTAGTGCTTGTCCGCCAGGTTCAGGCCGGCGACGGACAGTTCCCACTGGCCCAGCTTGCGGGCATAGCGCGCGTCGAAGGTGGTGAAGGATGGCATCTGCGACGAGCAATCGTTGCTGAAGTCAGCGCCGTAACGCTGCTGGTCCACCCACTGGGCGCCGATGTCGGCGCTCTGGCCGTCGGCCGGGGTCCAGGCCAAGCGGGCCGTCACGATATTCTTCGGCACCAGCACCATCTCGTGGCCGGCGTTGACGCCTTCGCGGAAGGTGGCCTTGACGTGCTGGTAGTGGCCGCTGACGGTCCAGTCAGGCGCCACGCGCGCTTCGCCATCGAGCTCGAAGCCTTCGCGGCGGGTCGGGTCCAGGTTGGTGTTGAAGCCATAGCCGCCGTTCAGCGTCGGGTCAAAGAAGATCTCGTTGGTCAGGTTGCTGCGGAAAACGCGGGCCGTCACTTTGCGCGCAGCGTCGCCATAGCTGGCGCCCAGTTCCAGATCGTGCGACATTTGCGGCGCGAGCGGATGGTTAGCGTTCGGCACGTAGGCGTTTTCATCCGAGTTGGCAACGCGGTAGCTCTGGCCGGCCTTGGCGAACGCCGTCAGCGCCGGCGGCACGGCGTAGCTGCCTTGCAGTTCCCATGCGCTCAGACCTTGCACCGTGTGATACTGACCGACCGGGAACGCCAGCGGATCGAAGAAATCCTTGTCGAACAGCTCGCGGCGCACGCCTGCGGCCAGGCGGCCATCATGCGCGGGATCGAACTTGATTTCGTCGCGCACGTAGACGGCCTTGGATCGCTGGGTGGCGTCGGCCTGGGAGAACGAAGCATCGGTCACGCGGTTCCAGCGCATCAGGTCCAGGCCAGCCACCAGTTCATTGCTCATACCGGCGATCTGGCCGAGCTGGCGCACGCGGGGCGAGAATTGCGTCTGCTTGCTGGTGTACTCAGCGGCGGACGGGCCGAAGGAATAAACGTACGTCGATTTGACCGTTTTTTCACGGTGCGACAGTTCGGCCGCCAGATCGAGGTTGCCGATGCGGCGCGTGATGAAGCCGGTGAGGCGGTCGCTGTCGAGCGAGCCGAAGTCGTTCGGCGTCAAGGTCTGGCGCGGATTGGCGTTGAACTGGGCTTCGGAAAGCGAGCCGGCGAAGCGCATGTCTTCGCGCGCACCCTCGTAGCGGAAGCCCATGCGGCCTTCCTTGCTGAACCACTGCGCGCCGGCGCTCACGTCGACCTGCTTGTAGTTGTTGTTGTCGCGGTAGTTGTCGTTGTGGCGTGCGTCGACGGCGCCGTCGGCGGCGAAACCGTCCCAGCCCTGGTGCACGGTGCCGCGCAGTTCGCGCTCGCGGAACTGGCCCACTTCGGCCGTCATGCTGCCGCCGGCGCTGTGCGCGACGGGATGCTTGGTAACGATGTTGATCACGCCGCCCGTCGCGCCCTCGCCATACAGCACGCTGGCGCCGCCGCGGCTGATCTCGATGCGCTCGACCGTGTCGACCGGGATGGTGGACAGGATCACGTTCGACAGTTCACTCTCCGACACGCGCACGCCGTCCACCACCACCACCAGGTTCTGGCTGCTGTTGGTGCCGAAGCCGCGCAGGTCCAGGCCGAAATCCGGGCTGCCATCGAGGCTGTTGCGGCCGTACACGCCGCCGATCTTGCGGATCGCGGCGTTGACGTCGGTGACGCCGGCGCGGCGGATTTCGTCGGCCGTGATGACGGTGGCGCCGATCGGCGCCATGCCGGCGGCGGCGTCGAAACGCGCGCCCGTGATGACGATGGGCGCCAGCGACTGGCCGACGGCGGTTTGCGCCAGCGCGGGCACGGCAGTGGCGGCGAAGCAGAGGGAAACGGCAGCGGCCAGCACCAGCGGCTGCGACGCCGGCAGGCGGCGGGAAACGGAGATTTGCATGTCAGATCTTTGTAGAATGGGCATCCGCCTGCGTCCCCGCAAGCCGGAATAAACCGGATGGCGCGCCAGCGCCGGGGCGCAACGCTCATCCACCTGTCTGGCCGGTATCCGGGCTTGCAAGTCGGACTGGCCCACCTTCCTACGCGCGCAGCGCATAGTGGTTCTCGAGCCAGCCTGCCGGCCGCGGGGAGCGGTCGGCGCTTGTTTACCGTTGCGGGGGCAGCACACCTTGGCCGTGATCGCTGGGAGCGGCCTCGTGTTTCCCGTTTAACTGCGCACGTGATCACGCGCGCGGGCACCAAAACCCCGGCATTATACCCGCGTCCATGTTGCAAACGCTCATCATTAACAAAAGCTGAATGGTCCATCCACAGTTGGACGATTGAATACTTGAGTACGCAAGCATATAGTCAAGGCTTACCGAGTCTGGAGACTGATCATGCAAGAGCACGCACTACCCACCTATTTCCTGTCCCACGGCGGCGGCCCCTGGCCGTTCATGAAAACGGAATTCGGCCACACCTACGATGCGCTGGAGGCGTCGCTGCGCGACATTCCGCGCCAGTTGGGAAGCACGCCCAAGGCCGTGCTGGTGGTGACGGCGCACTGGGAAACGGACCAGTTCACGGTATCGGCCAGCGCCCGGCCGCCCATGATCTACGACTACTACGGCTTCCCGGCCCACACCTACGAGGTCCAGTACAGCGCACCCGGCTCGCCGGAACTGGCCGCGCGCGTGAAAACGCTGCTCGATGGCGCCGGCCACGCCACGGCGCTCGATGCCGAACGTGGCTTCGACCACGGCACCTTCAGCGCGCTGTATCCCGTCTATCCGCAGGCCGACGTCCCCATCGTCCAGCTCTCGCTGCGGCACGGCCTCGATCCGCTCACCCACGTGGAGGCGGGACGGGCGCTGGCGCCGCTGCGCAAGGAAGGGATACTGATCGTGGGCAGCGGCCTCAGTTACCACAACCTGCGCGCGTTCAACGCGCAAGGCGCGGCGGCCTCGCACCAGTTCGACGCCTGGCTGCGCGCCACCATGGCGCTGCCGCCAGCCGAGCGCACGGCACAATTACTGACATGGGAAAAAGCCCCGGCCGCGCGCATGGCGCACCCGCGCGAGGAGCATCTGCTGCCGTTGATGGTGGCGCTGGGCGCGGCCGAGCAGGAGGCGGCGGCCATGCCATATCATGAGGATGCGTTCTTCGGGGCGCTGGCCGTGTCGAGTTTCCGGTTTGGACAGGCTGAAGCGTGATATCAGGGACCGGCCCCAGAGCCCGTCCCATTTGCCATCAACTTAGGTGCCGCGCTTGCCGTTGGCGGCGGCTTTGGCTTTTTCGGCGGCCAGCGCGGCGGCCTTTTCCGCCTTGGCGGCCATCTCGACGGCGTGCTGCTCCAGCCGCAGCTGGCGCGTCTCCGGCGTTTCCAGCGACACCCGGCCCAGCGCGCCGCTGCGGTAGTCGCCCAGGAAGGTGTGCGCGGCCTTCTCGAAATCGAGGTCGCCGCCCTTCTGGCGGAAGCCGCGCCGCGCGGCCACCCCTTCCACCACGCCGATACCGTCCATCTTCTCGATATCCTTGAAGCCGTAGCGCGCCACCAGCAGCTGCGGATAGTGCTTGAGCATTTCCTCGCCCAGGAACACGGCCACTTCCTCCTCGATCAGCGCATTGGAGCCGATGGCGTGGCTGGCCGCCAGCATCAGGCCATCGCTGGCCATGGCGATCTTGGGCCACAACATGCCGGGCGTGTCGACCAGGATGGTGTTCTTGTCCAGGTATAGCTTCTGCTGCTGCTTGGTGACGGCCGGCTCGTCGCCCACCTTGGCCACGCGCTTTTTCAGCAGCGCGTTCATCAGGGTGGACTTGCCCACGTTGGGAATCCCCATGATCATGATGCGCAGCGGCTTGGTCGGCACGCCGCGGTGCGGCGCCAGCGACTTGGCCAGCTCCGGAATGCGCGCCACTTCGGCCGGCTTCTTGGTCGTCATGGCGTAGGCCGTCACACCTTCTTGCGCGTTGTAATAGGCCACCCAGGCCGCCGTAGCGGCCGGATCGGCCAGGTCGGTCTTGTTCAGGATCTTCAGGCACGGACGCTGGCGGAACTTGCGCAGCTCCTCCACCATCGGGTTGCAGCTGGCCTCGGGAAGCCGGGCGTCGACCACCTCGATCACCAGATCGGTGTTCTCCATCTGTTCCGCCGCCTTCTTTTTGGCGGCGTTCATATGCCCCGGATACCATTGGATTGCCATGCTGTTGCCTTCAAAATCGTTCGAACAATCCGCTATTTTACAGGCTGCTCCGGCCGCCGCCATAAAGTCTGCTTGCCGTGACCATCACAGTTGTATAGATTAGCCGGATTGTCGGATATGATGTCGGCTTTTCTTATCGTTTGATAAATATTACACAACCATCGGAGTGTTGAAGATGAGCGTAGCTGCACCATCCAATCCCACGGAAATCACCCTGCGCGGGGTGGTCCTGGGCATCCTGATCACCCTGATCTTTACCGCCGCCCAGGTCTACCTGGGCCTCAAGGTGGGCCTGACGTTCGCCACCTCGATCCCGGCGGCCGTGATCTCGATGGCGCTGCTGAGCGCCTTCAAGGACGCGTCCATCCAGGAAAACAACATCGTCCAGACCATCGCCTCGGCCGCCGGCACGCTGGCCTCGGTGATCTTCGTGCTGCCTGGCCTGCTGATGATAGGCTGGTGGGCGCACGTGCCGTTCTGGCCCACCTTCGGCGCCTGCGCCGTCGGCGGCGTGCTGGGCGTGATGTACACCATGCCGCTGCGGCGCGCCCTCGTGACGCAGTCCGACCTGCCCTACCCGGAAGGCGTGGCGGCGGCCGAAGTGCTCAAGGTCGGCATGGCCTCGCGCGCCGGCGCGGCCGAGGGCAAGGCCGGCCTGTGGGCCATGATCTGGGGCAGCGCCGCCTCCGCCCTGTTCGCCGCCGGCAGCGCCGTCAAGGTGATGGCCGGTGAAGTGGCGATCTACTTCCGCACCGGCGGCGGCGCCACCGGCATCGGCGCATCGAGCTCGCTGGCCCTGATCGGCGCCGGCCACCTGATGGGCATCACGGTCGGCATCGCCATGCTGGCCGGCCTGGTGATCGCCTGGGGCATCCTGGTGCCGCTGATGACGGCCGCCCAGCCGGCCGTGGCCGGCATGGCCGCCTCCGACCTGGCGCTCAAGGTATGGTCGTCCGACGTGCGCATGATGGGCGCGGGCGTGATCGGCGCCGCCGCCCTGGTGACGCTGGCCGGCCTGGCCAAGCCCGTCATCGGCGGCCTGAAGTCGGCGCTGGAAGCGTCACGCCGCGCCAAGCAGCAAGGCGCCGTGATCGACCGCGCCGAACAGGATCTGCCTATCTTCATCGTCGGCCTGGTGACCATGCTGTCGATGGTGCCGGCCGGCTGGCTGCTGGCCAGCTTCCTGCAAGGTGGCGTGCTGGCGTCGCTGTCCACGCCGCTGGTGGTGGTGGGCGTGGCCTACATCCTGATCGCCGGCATGTTCGCCGCCGCCGTGTGCGGCTACATGGCGGGCCTGATCGGCGCCTCCAATTCGCCCGTGTCGGGCATCGCCATCCTCACCATCCTGGGCGCCGCCGTCAGCGTGGGCGCCGTGGGCCGTGGCCTGATGGGACCGGACGCCTCGACCGCGCTGGTGGCGTACTCGCTGTTCGTCACCACCGTCGTGATGGCCGTCTCCGTGGTCGGTAACGACAACCTGCAGGACTTGAAGACCGGCCAGCTGGTCGACGCCACGCCCTGGAAGCAGCAGGTGGCGCTGATCGTGGGCGTGATCGCCGGTTCGTGCGTGATCCCGCCCGTGCTGGAACTGCTCAACCACGCCAACGGCTTCACGGGCGCGCCCAACCTGGACGCGATCTCGTCCCAGCCGCTGCCGGCGCCGCAGGCGACGCTGATCTCCACCCTGGCCAAGGGCGTCATCGGCGGCAACCTGCCGTGGAACCTGGTGCTGTGGGGCGCGCTGATCGGCCTGGGCCTGGTGGTGGTGGACTTCGCGCTGAAGAAGACCAGCAACGGCAAATACAGCCTGCCGCCGCTGGGTGTGGGCCTGGCCATCTACCTGCCCAGCTCCGCCACCTCACCGGTGGTGGTGGGCGCGGTGGCCGGCTACCTGTTCGACCGCATGGTCGAGCGCAAGGCGGGCGGCGAGACGGCCAAGCGGCTCGGTGTGCTGGTCATGTCCGGCTTCATCGTCGGTGAGAGCCTGTTCAACGTGGCGCTGGCCGGCCTGATCGTCCTGTCGGGCAAAGGCGAGCCGCTGGCCATTACCAACAGCCTGAGCGAAGCGCAGGGCATGCTGGTGGCGCTGGCCGTGGGCGCCATGCTGGTCGGCGGCCTGTATCGCTGGTCCGCCAAGAACGGACGCGAAGCCACGGCCTGATTTAAGCGTCCCCACGAAACCGGGGTCAGGTCATACCATTGAGCAAGATGCGCGCATCTTGCTCAATGGTATGACCTGACCCCGGTTTTTCTTTACAGTTCTGCCAGCGCCTTGACGTGCGCCACCACGCTGCGGCCCAGCGCCGACAGGTTGTAGCCCCCTTCCAGCGTGCTGACGATGCGCCCGCCCGCGTACTGGCGCGCGATGTCCATCATCTGCTGCGTCATCCACGCGTAGTCCGCTTCCACCAGCGCCATGCCGCCGAGGTCATCCTCGCGGTGGGCGTCGAAGCCGGCCGAAATGAAGATCATCTCGGGCTGGAACGCGTGCAGCGCCGGCAGCCACTGCTCCGTCACCAGCTTGCGGATCACGTCGCCGCCCGAGCGGGCCGGCACCGGCACGTTGATGCAGGTGGGCGTGATCGGTTCCGGTTCGGTGTACGGATAGAACGGGTGCTGGAAGAAGCTGGCCATCAGCACGCGCGGGTCGTGCGCGAACGATTCGGCGGTGCCATTGCCGTGGTGGACATCGAAGTCGACGATGGCCACCCGCTTCAGGCCGCGCACGTCGAGCGCGTGGCGCGCGGCGATGGCGATGTTGTTGAACAGGCAGAAGCCCATCGGCTCGGACGGGCGCGCATGGTGGCCGGGCGGGCGGATGGCGCAGAAGGCGTTGCTGACCTCGCCATCCAGCACGGCGTCGGTCGCCGCCACGGCGGCGCCGGCGGCGCGCAGCGCGGCCTGCCAGCTCCACGCGTTGAGCAGGGTGTCGCCGTCGATCGGGTAGCATTCGCCGCCTTCGGGCGGCACGTTGTCGCGCACCATGGCGATGGCGCTGGCGCTGTGGTTGCGCGCCAGGTCGGCCAGTTGCGCCAGCGGCGCCTCGCGGTGCTCGACCAGGTCATGCACATGGGCGCTGATCAACTGGTCGGCAATCGCTTGCAGCCGCGCCGGGGACTCGGGGTGCCAGTCGCCCATGTTGTGGCGCTGACAATCGGGATGGCTGTAAATCGCTGTACTCATGTGTCTCGTTCCTGCCGCCGCCATCATTGTGTATCCCACGCGCGGGTTCTCGCATAGAATCTGATGATCGTCTGGTTCTCTTGATCTGGCATGTTAAAAATTACACGCATAGCCTACCACGTCGCCGCCCTTCGCGGCGGCGCATGTGCGGACCACCCCACCGGCAAAGGGCAATGCCATGTTCGCTAAACTGCACGCGGTGGCCCGCCAGGTGGGCCAGATCGTCGTCGGCAAGGACCTGCAGGTGCGCCAGGCCCTCACCTGCCTGCTGGCCGGCGGCCACCTGCTGATCGAGGACGTGCCCGGCGTGGGCAAGACCACGCTGGCCCACGCGCTGGCCATCTCGCTGGGCCTCAGGTTCAACCGCATCCAGTTCACCAGCGACCTGCTGCCGGCCGACGTGGCCGGGATCTCGATCTACGAGCGCGAGAAGAACGCGTTCGTGTTCCACCCTGGCCCCATCTTCACCCAGGTGCTGCTGGCCGACGAGATCAACCGCGCCACGCCCAAGACCCAGTCCGGCCTGCTGGAGGCGATGGAGGAGCGCCAGGTGACGGCCGACGGCGTCACGCGCCCGCTGCCGGAACCGTTCTTCGTGATCGCCACCCAGAATCCCACCCACCAGGTGGGCACCTTTCCGCTGCCCGAATCGCAGCTGGACCGCTTCCTCATGTGTTTGTCGCTCGGCTATCCCGACGCAGCAGCGGAACGGGCGCTGCTCATGGGCGAGGACCGGCGCGTGCTGCTCAAGTCCCTGCCGGCCGCCATGACGCCCGACGAACTGGCGGCGGCCCAGCACGGCCTGCGCCAGATCCACGCCGCGCCCGCGCTGATCGACTACGTGCAGGCGCTGGCCGCCGCCTCGCGCCAGAGCGGCTCCTTCGCCGAGGGCATGAGCCCGCGCGCGGCCATCGCCCTGCTGCAGGCGGCGCGCGCCTGGGCCGCGCTGGAGGGACGCGACCACGTGCTGCCGGAAGACGTGCAGGCCGTGCTGGTGCCCGTGTGCGCGCACCGCTTGCGGCCCCTGAAGTCGGCCCACGGCGTGGCGCTGGCCAGCCGCGACCTCGTGCTGCAATTGCAGCAGTCGGTACCGGTCTAGCCGCCTCCGGCCCTGCCGCCTTCACCCTGGCCTGATATCCCCGCCATGTTCGCCGCACCGCGCCGCTGGTACCGCACCTTGGCCAACCAGTGGCTGTTCCAGCTGCGCGAACGCGAACCGGGCACGGTGGTGCTGGTGATGCGGCGCGTGTTCATCGTGCCGGGCGGCCCCGGCCTCGCGTTCACGGGCCTGCTGCTGGTGATGCTGATCGGTGCCCTCAATTACAACCTCGGTCTGGGCTTCGCGCTCACCTTCTTCGCCGGCGCCTGCGCCGTGGCCGACATGGTGCTCACGGCCAGGAACCTGGCCGGCCTGCGGCTGGCACCGGGCCGGGTGCAGCCCGTGTTCGCGGGCCAGGAGGCGCGCTTCGAGCTGCAGCTGCACAATCCCGATGGCCCCGACCGTTACGCCGTCTGGCTCGGTTTCCAGCAGGACGGCGAACCACGCCACGTGACCGACGTGCCGGCCGGCGGCGACGCGCTGGCCGTGCTGTCCTGCGCCACGGCGCAACGGGGCTGGCTGGACGCGCCCCGCATCCGCCTGCTCACGCGCTACCCGCTCGGCCTGTTCCGCGCCTGGGCCTACTGGAAGCCGGACTTGCGGGCGCTGGTCTATCCCGAACCGGAACCGGACGCGCCGCCGCTGCCCATGCAGGGCGCGGCCAGCGAGGAAGGCCATGGCCAGGTGGGACTGGACAATTTCTCCGGCATCCGCAGCTACCAGCCGGGCGATCCGATGCGCCACCTGGCCTGGCGCCAGATTGCGCGCCACGACCCGTCCTTGGGCGGCCAGCTGGTGACCAAGCATTTCGACGGCGGCGCGGTGGCCGAGCTGTGCCTCGATTTCGCCCAACTGCCGCCATGGATGGACCGGGAACACAAGCTGTCGCGCCTGACCAGCTGGGTGCTGGAGGCGGAGCGGCGCGCGCTGCCCTACGCATTCCGCCTAGGCCACCACCAGTTCGACGCGGCGCTGGGCGACGCCCACCGCGCGGCCTGCCTGCGGGCGCTGGCCCTGTTCGGCGCGGAGCGCGCATGACGGGCGCCGCCGACCGCTGGCAGCGGCTGGCCCAGCGCCTGCCGCGCGACAAGGCCGACACCCTGCTGCTGCTGGGCGCGGCCGTGCTGGTGCTGGCGCCCCACTTCGCCCACCTGCCGCTGTGGACCAGCGCCGCCGTCTGCGCCACGCTGCTGTGGCGCGCCGCCATCACCTGGCTGGGCAAGCGCATGCCGCCTTTGTGGCTGCTGCTGCCCCTATCGATGCTGGCCATGGCCGGCGTCTACCACTCCTTCCACACGCTGCTGGGACGCGACGCCGGCGTGGCCATGCTGGCGCTGCTGCTGGCCTTCAAGCTGCTGGAGATGCACGCGCGGCGCGACCTGTTCGTGGTCATCTTCCTCAGCCTGTTCCTGCTGCTGACCACCTTCTTCTACAGCCAGACCATGCTGACGGCGCTGTCCATGCTGGCCACGCTGGCCGTGCTGCTGACGGCCCAGCTCACGTTCCAGTACACGGGCCAGGTGCCGCCCCTGCGCCGGCGCCTGCGCACGGCGGGCCACGTCATGCTGCTGGCCGCGCCGCTGGCGCTGCTGCTGTTCGTCGCCTTCCCGCGCATCCAGGGGCCGCTGTGGGGCCTGCCCGGCGACGCGCGCGCGGGACGCAGCGGCATGTCCGACAGCATGGCGCCGGGGAACGTGTCCAGCCTGGCCATGTCGGACGAGGTGGCGTTCCGGGTGCGCTTCCTCGACCCGCGCCCGGACCAGGCGCAGCTGTACTGGCGCGGCATCGTGCTGGGCGACTACGACGGCCGCACGTGGACCCGCGTGCCGCGCCGGCGCGGCGCCCGGCGCGACGTGCAACTGCAGGCGCGCGGCCCGGCCGTGCGGCACCAGGTCACGCTGGAGCCGACCGGCAAACGCTGGCTGTTTGCGCTGGAACTGACGGAGCCCGACCTCGACCTGCCCGGCTACCTGGCCGCCAGTTCCGAGCAGGCCGAGTACTTCGCCACCGCGCCCATCAACGAGCGCCTGCGCTACGACGCCGTGGCCCACCTCGATTACCGCATCGAAGCCAACGCGCCGCCGCCGGACCTGGCCCGCTGGCTGGCGCTGCCGTCCGGCTTCAACCCGCGCACGCTGGCGCTGGCGGCCACCTTGCGCCAGCCGCAGGCGGCCGACTCGGTGCGCGCCGTGCTGGCGTTGTTCCGCAACGCGCCGTTCTTCTACACGCTGCAACCGCCGCTGCTGGGCCGAGACGCCGTCGACCAGTTCCTGTTCGATACCCGGGCCGGCTTTTGCGAACACTACGCGGGCGCCTTCGTGGTGCTGATGCGCGCCATGCAGGTGCCGGCGCGCGTGGTCACCGGCTACCAGGGCGGCGAATACAACCCGGTGGACGGCTATGTGACGGTGCGCCAGTCCGACGCCCACGCCTGGGCCGAAGTGTGGCTGGACGGCCAGGGCTGGCGCCGGGTGGACCCGACGGCCGCCGTGGCGCCCGAGCGCATCGCCCACAACCTGGCCCGCGCCCTGCCCCAGAACACCCTGTTCGGCCTTGGCCCCTTGCTGGCGTTGCAGAACGACCCCACATCATGGCTGGCCCGTTTGCGATTTTCGATGGCAGCGATGAATAATGCTTGGAATCAATGGGTCCTGGATTACAATCCAGACAGGCAGCGAAGTTTCCTTGAAGAATTAAGCGCGGCCCTGTTCCAGTGGCGCAGCATGGCCGGCCTGGCGCTGGCGACGGCGCTGGCCCTGCTGCTGCGCCAGCGCGGCCGGCAACGCCGGGCCGACCCGCTGGAGCGGCTGTACCAGGCGTTTTGCCGGCAACAGGCCCGCCACGGTTATGTGCGCCGCCCCGATGAAGGGCCGATGGCCTACGCGGCGCGGCTGCGCGGCATGCCGGCCAGCAAGGAGAAACATGCTGCCATGGACGAATTTTTGACGATGGTTAGCGCGCTGCGATATGGCCGCGCCCATCCCGCGACTCACGCAGCGTCGCTGAAGACGCTGCACACCCTGTTACCACAATGCCGATGAAGATCATGCCGTCCCTGTCCCCTTCCCCCGCCCGCTGGATGCTGGCCCTGCTGCTGGCGGCCGCGCCGCTGGCGCAAGCCGCCGTCGATCCCTACGGCTACAAACTGCCCCCCAGCCAGCGCCACAAGCAAACCAAGGTGGTCAAGAAGAAAGGCCCGCCGCCCGTCGACTACGTGGGCGAATTCGTCAACTTCGGCGAGTGGAAGGACGTGCGCGCCTTCCTCGACGACCTGGCCGCGCGCGACGGTTTCGACCGCGCCGCGCTCGATAGCTTGATGGGCCAGGTGCGCTACGTGGACGCGGCCGTGCAACTGATCAAGCCGGCGCCGCCGGGCAAGCCCAAGAACTGGCAAGCGTACAGCAAGCTGTTCATCGACCCGGTGCGCATCGACGCCGGCGTGAAATTCTGGAACGAGAACCAGGACGCGCTGGCGCGGGCCGAGGCGCTGTACGGCGTGCCGGCGGAAATCCTGGTCGGCATCATCGGCGTGGAAACCGTCTATGGCCGCAACACGGGCCGCTTCCGCGTGCTCGACGCGCTGACCACGCTGGCGTTCTCCTATCCGGAAGCGCCGGCCCGCGACGAGCGCATGGCCTTCTTCCGCAGCGAGCTGGAAGCGACCTTGCTGTTCGCGCGCCAGAACGGCATCGACCCGCTCTCGCTGCGGGGCTCGTACGCCG
Source organism: Rugamonas brunnea (assembly GCF_014042345.1). Classification (GTDB taxonomy): domain Bacteria; phylum Pseudomonadota; class Gammaproteobacteria; order Burkholderiales; family Burkholderiaceae_D; genus Rugamonas; species Rugamonas brunnea. The sequence continues at coordinate 199,670 of NZ_JACEZT010000004.1, read as the reverse complement.
GCGCCGTGGGCATGCCGCAATTTATGCCCAGCAGCATCGTCAAGTACGCCGTCGATTTCGATGGTAATGGCAAGGTGGACCTGCTCGGCTCCAGCAGCGACGCCATCGGCAGCGTGGCCGCCTTCCTGACGGCGCACGGCTGGCGGCGCGACGACCCGGGCCCGCTCGTGTATGCGGCCGAGGTGTCGCCCAACCGCGCGTGGGAAGGCATGATCAACCAGGGACTGGCCGCGAAATTTCCTGCGCAGGACTTGACGGCGGCCGGTGTCAGCACCACATCAGCATTGCCATCGGGCATGGTCTTTGGCCTGGTGGACTTGCAGAACGGCGCCGATCCGACGGAATACTGGGTGGCGACCAATAATTTCTACGCCATCACGCAGTACAACCGCAGTTATTTCTATGCGATGTCGGTGGTGGAACTGGGACGGGCCGTGCGCCTGTCGCGGGGCGCGGGAATGTAAGGAACCGTAAAGACAGTTGCTCAAAAATCTTGCACGCAGTATCTTGTAATTGACACTGGGAAACTGCATATGTGTGCCGTACAGGGAGAGCATTTCGTGCGGCAACAAATAAAAATTGCCTTATAATCAACTATAGCGATACAATTGAATTGAGGCACAAGCAGCTTAACACAGGAGAAGGTGTATAATTCTCACACAATGTTGCAACTCGACAACAATAACCTATGGCAATGCAATTATTTTGTTGCTTTTGAGCATAGAAAAGCTCGCTGTTGTACAATTGTGTATATATTATGAAACTTGTTGTACCGGAATCCGTCCGTGTGTGAATTCGTTCCTTGGTGAAGGATGAACATTAACGCAGCAAGAGCGAGCTCCGAGTGTTTTTTACTTTGCAGGACTACTTTCAGAAGGAACAAACATCATCATGACAAACCAAGTCGGCATCGATATGAATAACGATTCGGAAGGCGATGATCTGCTGCAGTACAACCCGAACCGTCTGCTGGATACGCTGATCGAAAACCTGCGTCTGAAGAACGACGCAGCCCTGTCGCGCGCGCTGGAAGTGGCGCCGCCCGTGATCAGCAAGATTCGTCACCACCGTCTGCCGGTCGGCGCTTCGCTGCTGATCCGCATGCACGAGGTGAGCGATCTGAGTATCCGTGACCTGCGCTACTTGATGGGCGACCGCCGCAACAAGTTCCGCATCAGCGACAAGCAGTTCAAGCCTAAAGAAGGCGAATCGGGCGGCGGCAACAACAACCAGGGCTGATCGCAGTCCCTGGCTGTCGTCACCGCAGGCGACCCCTCCCCTCGCGTGGGGGCGAGGGCAGGAATCGTTGTCGTCAGGCCGGGAACACGCCTGTCGACAGGTAGCGGTCGCCGCGGTCGCACACGATGAACACGATGGTGGCGTTCTCCACCGTTTGAGAGATCCGCAACGCGATCTCGCAGGCCCCCGCTGCCGAAATCCCGCAGAATATGCCTTCCTCCGCCGCCAGGCGGCGCGCCATGCGCTCAGCCGCAGCTTGCGTCACGTACTCGATCTGATCCACCCGCGACTTGTCGTAGATTTTCGGCAGGTAGGCTTCCGGCCATTTGCGGATGCCGGGGATCTGCGAGCCTTCCTCCGGTTGCGCGCCGATGATGCGCACCTCGGGGTTCTGTTCCTTCAGGTAATGCGACACGCCCATGATGGTGCCCGTGGTGCCCATGGCGCTCACGAAGTGCGTGACCTGGCCGTTGGTGTCGCGCCAGATTTCCGGCCCCGTGCCTTCGTAGTGGGCGCGCGAATTGTCGAAGTTGCCGAACTGGTCGAGGATCACGCCCTTGCCATCCTTTTGCATCTGCTCGGCCAGGTCGCGCGCGTATTCCATGCCGCCCGTTTTGGGCGTGAGCAGGATCTGGGCGCCGTAGGCGGCCATGCTCTGGCGCCGCTCCAGGCTCAGGTTTTCCGGCATCAGCAACAGCATCTTGTAGCCGCGCAGCGCGGCCGCCATGGCCAGCGCGATGCCGGTGTTGCCGCTGGTGGCTTCAATCAGGGTGTCGCCCGGCTTGATCTGGCCCCGCTCCTCGGCGTGCAGCAGCATGGACATGGCGGCCCGGTCCTTGACGGAGCCGGCTGGATTGTTGCCTTCCAACTTGCCGAGAATAATATTGTTACGCGCCGCCGCGTCCGCGCCCGGAATGCGCGTGAGCTGCACCAGCGGCGTGTTGCCGATTGTGTCTGCCAGAGTCTTGTAAGCCATCGTCTTGAGCCTGAGTTCACTAAAACAAGCATTTTAATCCGAGATGGCATTACGCGTATTTCCGGCCCGGCCGGGCCTGGTGCTCAGCGCCGCAGCGCGCGCGACATGTAGGTGTAGCCATGCTGTTCGCCATCGATGCGGAACATGTCGGCATGCTCGCCCGTCTGCACGAAGCCGGTCGCCAGATAGAGCTGGCGCGCCGGGGCGTTGACGGACAACACCTCCAGGTCGATCCAGTCCAGCCCGTCCTGCGCCGCTGCCCACTGCACGGCCAATCCCACCAGGCGCCGGCCCAGCCCGATGCGGCGCCAATCGCGATGCACGCCCATGCCCAACATGCCGCGGTGCTGGGCATGCGGTTCGGGCCGCGCGCGCAGGTCGACATGACCGCGGATACCTTCGGGGCCGACGGCGACCCATGCGCGCCGCCAGCCGGGCTGGCCCAGCGGCGTGTCCAGCGCCTGACGGAACGCGGCCGCACGCTCCGGCGCCAGCGTCGGCTGGGCGCGCGACATGGGCTGGAACAGCGGGGTGCCGCCCTGCCCGTTCTCCTTCAGCTGGTCTCCCAGGTAGGCGAAGAAAGCATCATAAGTGGCGGGCGCGAGCGGAATCAGCGAGGTCTGTAGCGGCATGGTGATTTTGCTTTTTTGACATGAAGCATCAGTATAGCAGCTTGCACAGGTTGCAAGTTTTTGGCGCGGAGGCGCCGCTTGCGCTAGACTGGCTGAACCCCCTTCCCTCTTTTCGGAACCGCCATGGCCGCCAATCCGCTCGATTTCACGCCCGACAACGCACAGGATGAACCCGTCTCCACCGGCAAGCTCGACATCGAATCGCGCCGGCACCAGATCTTCCCCGTGCTGAGCGCGGCCGAGGTCAAACGCATGCACCGATTCGGCCACGTCCGCCATTTCGCCGATGGCGACCATGTGTTCGAGGCGGGCCGCACCAGCTTCGGCCTGATGCTGGTCTTGGCAGGCCGCATCGCCGTGAGCCGCCATGATGGCCTCGGCAACACCTCGCTCATCACCGAGCATGGCCCCGGCCAGTTCAGCGGCGAGGTGGCCCAGTTGTCGGGCCGGCCGTCGCTGGGCAACGGCACCGCCATCGGCGCCGTGGAAGTGCTGGTGATTCCATCCGAGGCGCTGCGCGCACTGGTGATCGCGGAGGCCGAACTGGGCGAGCGCATCGTGCGCGCGCTGATCCTGCGCCGCGTGGGACTGATCGAAGTGAACTCGGGCGGCCCCGTCATCGTCGGCCCGCGCGGCCACGGCCGCGTGCATGCGCTGCAAAGCTTCCTCGCCGCCAACGGCCATCCCCATTCGGTGCTGGACCTGGAGACGGATGCGCAGGCCGCCGCGCTGGTCGAGCACTACCATCCGCAACCGCAAGACTGGCCGCTGGTCGTGTGTCCTGACGGCGTGGTGAAGAAGAACCCCACCGTGGTCGAGCTGGGCCGCTGCCTGGGCATGCTACCCGAACTGAGCAGTGAGAAGGTGTGGGATGTGATCGTGGTGGGCGCCGGGCCGGCCGGGCTGGCCACGGCCGTGTACGCGGCGTCCGAAGGCTTGTCCGTGCTGGCGCTGGAGACGCGGGCCTTCGGCGGGCAGGCGGCGGCCAGCGCCCGCATCGAAAACTACCTGGGCTTCCCCACCGGCGTGTCGGGCCGGGCGCTGGCCGGACGCGCCTATGTGCAGGCCCAGAAGTTCGGGGTCGAGGTGGCCATCCCGGCGCCGGCCGGCAAGCTCATTTGCGACACCTATCCGCTGCAGGTCGAGATGTGCGGCAGCGGCCAGCGCCTGCGGGCGCGCACGGTGGTGCTGTCGTGCGGCGCGCGCTACCGCCGGCCCTCGCTGGCCAATTTGCGCCAGTTCGAAGGACGCGGTGTGTATTACTGGGCCTCGCCGATCGAGGCCAAGCTGTGCAAGACGGAGGAGATCGTGCTGGTGGGCGGCGGCAACTCGGCCGGCCAGGCGGCCGTGTTCCTGGCCGGGCATGCGTCCCGGGTCCACATGCTGGTGCGCGGCGAAGGCCTGGCGGCCACCATGTCGAGCTACCTGATCGAACGGATCGCGGCCACGCCCAACATCGTGCTGCACACGCATACGGAAATCGTGGCGCTGGAAGGCGACGACGACGGCTTGCAGCAGGTGCGCATCCTGCACCGCCTGAGCGGCGAGGAAAAGGATTACGACGTCTGCCGCGTGTTCCTGTTCATCGGCGCCGATCCCAACACGGACTGGCTCGGCGATTGCGGCGTGGAAGTGGACGAGCATGGCTTCATCCGCACTGGCTTCGACGTGGCGCGCGCCCAGTGCCGCGCCAATTTCGAGAAAGGCATCTATCCGCCCGAACTGCCCGCGCGCGCGGCGCTGGAGACGAGCGTGCCCGGCGTGTTCGCCATCGGCGACGTGCGGGCCGGCTCCACCAAGCGGGTGGCGGCAGCGGTGGGCGAAGGCGCGGCCGTGGTGGCGCAGATCCACGCCTTCCTGGCCAACTTGCCAATGGAAGCCGAAGGTCGATAACAATCAGCCGTTCGTCGCGGCCATCAGCGTAACGGCACGGGATAACTGGCCGGGCTGACGTTGCCGTCCTGGTCGACGGCCTGCACGCCGAAGTAGTAATTGTCCTTCGACAGCGGTACGCGGTATCCCGTGACCTTGCCGACGAATTGGGCGCCCTGCCAGTCCGGGGCGTCCGTCGCGCGCCAGACGACGCGGTAGCCGGCCAGGTCCGGCTCGGCATTGGGTTGCCACAGCAGCGCCGTATCGTTTTCCAGTTGCGCCGTGCGCACCTGCACCTGGCGCGGCGCGGCTGGCGCCAGCGCCAGCGAGGCCAGCGCCGCCGCGTTCACGCGCGCCACGCGGGCGATGTAATCGAAATCGTCGAACTGCGGCAGGTCGCCATAGACCTTGCCGTTCTCCGTGCGCAGGTCCTGGTGCTGGTGCGAGAAATCCTCGGCCGGTTCCGTGAAGCGCAGCGCCGCGTAGCCGCGCTCCAGGAAAGGCATGTGGTCGCCGCCGCGCAGGTAGCGGTCACGCCGCTGGATGATGTTGACCTTGAAGCCAGGCACATAGCGCTCGCCGGCCGCCTTCACGGCGCGCGCCAACTGGCGCGACAATGAATCATTCTCGCCGCCCGTTTGCACCAGCGTGCGCACGGTGGCGCTGTTCTCCTTCTGCACCGGTAAACCTTCCGCGAACAGGCGCACCTGCGTATTGTCGATCTTGCCGTGTTCATCGTGCGAGCTGCCGATGATGTCGTTGGTGAACATGCCGGCGATGTCGAGCTTGCGCGCGCTGGCCTGCTCGGCCCAGTGGGTGGCGCCCAGCAAGCCCTGCTCCTCGCCGGCTACCGTCATGAAGACCAGCGTGGCATCGAAATGGTGGCGCGCCATCACGCATGCCATTTCCATCACGGCGGCCGTGCCGGAGGCGTCGTCGTTGGCGCCGGGCGCGGCGCCGCTGGCGTCCATGATGTCGCTGTTGCGCGAGTCGTAGTGACCGCTGACCACATACATGCGCGCGGCCGACGCGGGCTGTGTGCCGGGCAGGGTCGCCACCACGTTCACCACTTCCGTCGGTTTGCTGATGCGCGCAGAAACGGGCGAGATGTGGCTGTCGAACGCCACCTGCAGGCGGCCGCCGTCGGCCGCGCCGCAACGCTCCAGTTCCGCCTTGATCCAGCGCCGCGCGGCCCCTATGCCCTCCGTGTCGGACACCGTGTCGGACATGGTGTGGCGGGTCTTGAAGCCGACCAGCTTGCGGATGTAGCCTTCAATGCGCTGGGGTGAAATGTGGCTGACGATCTGGTCGATCTGGGGCTGGTGGCGCTGCAAATCGGGACCAGATGCGGGCTCGGATGCCGGCACGGCGCCAGCGCGGGCGGCAAGGATGGCGGTCAGCAGGAATAAGCTGGAGCGGGTGGCGATGCGGTGCTTCATCTGGACTCTCCTGTCAGGGGACGCATCATCTTCGCACGGAAAGCAACTTATATTGCCGCCGGATACAAAAAACCCCGCGAGCTCGCGCTGGCGGGGTTGTGTGCGCGATGCGCGCAGCTTACTTCTTGGCCTTGCTGTCGGCCGAGGCGGAGCCGGATGCCATGGCGGAAGCGGAAGCCGGCATCGACTTGGCGCCCTTCGCGGCCGCTGCCGGCTTGCTGCTGGCGGCCATCGGCTTGGCCGGCGCGCCTTCCTTGGACTTGCCGTTCACTTGCAGGCCTGCTTCGGACAGCTTGATGGAGTTCTTCTCGCCAATACCCTTGACGCGTTTTTCCAGGTCGGCCCAGTCCTTGAAGTCGCCGCCCTTGGTGCGTTCCTCGATGATGGCCTTCGATTTGGCCGGGCCGATGCCCTTCACGGAATCGAGTGCGGCCGCATCGGCCTTGTTGACATCGACCTGTGCAAACGCAAAGCTCATCGTCGCAATCAGGGTAGCAACCGCCAGCAATAGTTTCTTGAACATGTCGTCATCTCCAAAGTGAGTGAGGAAGCAGGACCGCCAACGTGCCCTGAATCCCTATAACGGCCCGGGCGGACGCCGGTTGACAGCAAAATGACAACGCCCCATGAGCTGGCGCAAACCCGAAAAAAATCGGGACGTAACACCAGTCATGTTACGTCCCGAGTCGTTGCGTCCCGAATTGTGTGCAGCCAATGGCGTCAGCCGAACAATTCCTCGCGCGTGACGGTGGCCGTGCCCAGTTTGCCCACCACGATGCCGCCGGCCCGGTTGGCCGTCTCCACCGCTTTCTGCCAGCCTTCGCCGGCGCCCAGCATGGCGGCCATGGTGGCGATCACCGTGTCGCCGGCGCCGGAGACGTCGTACACTTCGCGCGCGGCGGCCGGCATGTGGAAGCGTTCATGTTCCGTGTACAGCGTCATGCCCTCCTCCGAGCGGGTCAGCAGCAAGGCGTCCAGTTTCAGGTCGCTGCGCAGTTGCTGGGCCTTGGCCGTTAGCTGCTCCTCGCTGTTCCAGCTGCCGACGATGCGGCGCAGTTCGGACTTGTTGGGCGTGAGCACGGTGGCGCCCACGTAGCGCGTGAAGTCGTCGCCCTTGGGATCGACCATCACCACCTTGCCGGCGGCGCGCGCGGCGGCGATCATGTCGGCCACGTTCACCAGGCTGCCCTTGGCGTAGTCCGACAGCACGATCACGTCGTAATCGGGCAGCAGGGTCTGGAACTGCACCAGCTTGTCGCGCAGCACGGCGTCCGTCGGCGGTTCCTCGAAGTCGATACGCACCATCTGCTGCTGGCGACCGATCACGCGCAGCTTGATGATGGTGGAGATGGCTTCGTCGCGCTTCAGATAGCTGCGGATGCCGCCATCCTGCAGCATCTGCTCCACTTCCGCGCCCGCCTCGTCGGCGCCCACCACGCCCAGCAGGCCGGCGTGGGCGCCCAGCGCGGCGGCGTTGCGTGCCACGTTGGCCGCGCCGCCCAGGCGCGCTTCGCGTTTTTCGATGCGTACGATGGGCACCGGCGCTTCCGGCGAAATGCGGCTGACGTCACCGAACCAGTAACGGTCCAGCATCACGTCGCCCACCACCAGGATGCGCACCTGGTCCAGCGCCGGGCCCTTGTAGGTCGCTACATTGGTACTCACTGCCACCTCTTACACGCGGGTGTGGATGGAACGGCCGATACCGTGGTATTCGAAGCCCGCTTCGGCCATCACTTCCGGTTCGAACAGGTTGCGGCCGTCGAAGATGACGGCGTTCTTCAGGCTGGCCTTGATGCGGTCGAAGTCGGGGCTGCGGAACGCCTTCCATTCGGTGACGATGACCAGCGCGTCAGCGCCCGTCAGCGTGTCCATCGGGCTGGTGGCGAAACGGATGCGGGCCAGTTCGGCCGCGTTGAAGTCGAGCGCCAGCACGCGGCGCGCTTCGTCCATCGCCACCGGGTCGTACACGGCCACCGTGGCGCCGCTGTCGAGCAACTGGCGCAGCAGCACGCGGGCCGGGGCTTCGCGCATGTCGTCCGTGTTGGGCTTGAAGGCCAGGCCCCAGACGGCGAAGTGCTTGCCGTTCAAGTCGTCGCCGAAGCGCGCGTTGACCTTTTTGCCCAGCACCAGCTTCTGCTTGTCGTTGACCGCTTCCACCGCGCGCAGGATCAGCAAATCCTGGTCGTACTGGCGCGCCGTGCGCTCCAGCGCCTGCACGTCTTTCGGGAAGCACGAGCCGCCGTACCCGGCGCCGGCGTACAGGAAGCTGTGGCCGATGCGCGGGTCGGATCCGATGCCGTGGCGGACCGCTTCGATGTCGGCGCCCACTTCGTCGGCCAGGTTGGCCAGTTCGTTCATGAACGAGATGCGGGTGGCCAGCATGGCGTTGGCGGCGTACTTGGTGAATTCGGCCGAACGCACATCCATCCAGAAGGTGCGCTCGTGGTTGCGGTTGAAGGGCGTGTACAGCTTTTTCATCAGGCCGTGGGCGCGCTCGCCTTCGGGCGTGTCGTCGCAGCCGATCACGATGCGGTCCGGGCGCATGAAGTCTTCCACCGCCGCGCCCTCTTTCAGGAACTCGGGGTTGGAGACGACCGAGAACGGCACGGCCACGCCGCGCGCGTCCAGCTCGGCCTGCACGGCGGCCTTGACACGGTCGGCCGTACCCACGGGGACGGTGGACTTGTCGATCACCACCTTGTAGTCGGTCATGTGCTTGCCGATGTTGCGGGCGGCGGCCAGCACGTATTGCAGGTCGGCCGAGCCGTCTTCGTCGGGCGGCGTGCCGACGGCGATGAACTGCAGCGTGCCGTGGGCCACGGCGGCCGCCACGTCGGTCGAGAACTGCAGGCGGCCGGCGGCGCGGTTGCGCGCCACCACTTCTTCCAGGCCCGGTTCGTGGATGGGGATGCCGCCGCTGTTGAGCATATTGATCTTGCGCTCGTCGACGTCGAGGCAGAAGACGTCGTTGCCCAGTTCCGCCAGGCAGGCGCCCGTGACCAGGCCTACATAGCCGGTGCCGATAATGGTGATTTTCATGTTGTTCCGCCTACTTAAAATTGGGCCCGCAACGGCCCCGTTAATTCATCACATTCAATTCTTCGGTGCGGCGCGGAGGGTAAGTCTCCCACCGGCTGCAACCGGGGCACTGCCAGTAGAACTGGCGCGCCTTGAAGCCGCAATGGCTGCACTGGTAGCGCGCCAGCTTCTGGGTGTAGCCGTGCACGAGGTTCTTCACCATCGACAGTTCCGACCACAGCGCGGCCGGCGCATCCATCAGGCGCGCTTCGAGCAGCTTGTCCAGGCCCAGCAGGGTCGGCGTGCGGCGCAGTTCCGCGCTCACCAGCTGCTTGGCCGCGTCCACGCCATCGAGCTCGATCACAGCCTTGAACACCACTTCGATCAGGTCGATCGACGATGCCTGCTCCAGGTAGGACTTGAGCAGGTTGACGCCTTCCTGCGGCCGGCCCACCTTGGTGTAGCCGTCCATCAGGCGTTGCGCCACCAGCGCCACATGCGGCACGCTTTGCTGTTCCACGCGGCGCCACGTCAGCAACGCGCCTTCCACATCGCCCTGGGCCAGCTGGGCGTCGCCGATCAGCAGCGTGGCGCGCACATTGGTGCGGTCGGCCTGCAGCGATTTTTCCAGCAGCGGCAGCGCGTCTTCCGGGTGCATGTGCACCAGCGCGTCCTGCGCCAGCTCGCAGTAGAACTGGGCGATCTCCTTCTGGCGCGAACCGGCGCCCGCTTCCTGCAGGCCCAGCGCCGCCTCGATGGCGCGCGGCCATTCCTTCTCGCGCTGGAAAATCTCCAGCAGCGCGCGCCGCGCCTGCACCGCGTATTGCGAGTCGAGCAGCTGGTTGAAGGTTTCCTCGGCGCGGTCCAGCAGGCCGGCCTTCAGGTAGTCCATGCCCAGCTCATAGCGGGCGTGCACCTGCTGCTCCAGCGGCAGGTCGGGCCGCGACAGCAGGTTCTGGTGCACGCGGATGGCGCGCTCAGTCTCGCCGCGGCGGCGGAACAGGTTGCCGAGGGCGAAGTGCATGTCGGCCGTTTCCGGGTCCAGCTTGACGATTTCGATGAAGGCGTCGATGGCCTTGTCGGGCTGCTCGTTGAGCAGGAAGTTCAGGCCCTTGAAATAGCCGCGCGGCAGGCTACGCGACTCCGACACCAGTTGGCGGATGTCGACCCGCGCGGCGATCCAGCCCAGTCCGAAGAAGACGGGGATGCCCAGTAACCACCAGAGTTCAAATTCCATGCGTGTTGTTGTGTGATCGTTGGTCGGTGCGCGATGCGGTGGGCATCACTGCTGGGTGTTGACGCTATCGGGCTGCGGCTGGGCGGTGGCCTGCTGCGCCGTCGTTTGCAGCGTCGCGATGGTGGTTTTGTGTTTGGTCGTTTCGCGCCGGTGGCGGAACACGGTGGGGGTGAGCGCCAGCACGCCGAGGACGGCGCCGGCCACGAAGAATCCGAGCAGCATCAGCACCAGCGGGCCGCGCAGCTCATAATTGAGGAAGAAGTGCAGATCCACTTCCTGGGTATTTTTCAGGGCAAAACCAAAAAACAAGACGAAAAGAACGAATCCAATGATCGTGGATATGAATTTCATTAGCCTGGTTCCTGTTCCGGAATTCAAAGAGCGACAGTATGGCACCAGAATCCGGTTACGACAAAATGGATAAAAAAAGCGGCATCCACGGACGCCGCTTTTTTACATCGAATCCTTCAGACGCTTCAGTCCTCGATGATCGGTTGCCCGACCATCGCGTCGACCCGCTCGCGCAACTGCTTGCCCGGCTTGAAGTGGGGCACCCGTTTTTCGGGCACCATCACCTTGTCGCCGGACTTGGGATTGCGTCCTATGCGCGGTGGCCGGCTGTTGAGGGCAAAGCTGCCAAAACCGCGGATCTCGATGCGCTGGCCACTCGCCAGGGCGGTGGTCATCGCATCGAGAATGGTCTTGACGGCGTATTCCGCATCTTTGGCCACCAGCTGAGAATAGCGCTCAGCCAGGCGGTTGATCAACTCGGACTTGGTCATCTAGCGAATTCTTAGTTCTTGGTGTCGAGCTTGGCCTTCAGCAGCGCGCCCAGGCTGGTGGTGCCCGAAGCTGCGTTGTTGTCGGTAGCGGCCATCTTCTGCATGGCTTCCGCGGTCTCGGCGCTGTCTTTCGCTTTGATCGACAGTTGGATGCTGCGGGCCTTGCGGTCGATGTTGATCACCAGGGCTTCCACGGTGTCGCCCACTTTCAGGTGGGTGCCAGCGTCTTCCACGCGGTCACGCGAGATTTCCGAAGCGCGCAGGTAGCCTTCGACTTCGTCCGACAGCTGGATCACGGCGCCCTTAGGCTCAACCGATTTCACAGTGCCCGATACCAGCGAACCTTTGTCGTTCATGGCGGCGAAGTTGTTGAACGGGTCGCCTTCCAGCTGCTTCACGCCCAGGGAAACGCGCTCGCGCTCGACGTCGATGGCCAGCACGATGGCTTCCAGCTCGTCGCCCTTCTTGAACTTGCGCACGGCTTCTTCGCCGGACTCGGTCCAGGACAGGTCGGACAGGTGCACCAGGCCGTCGATGTTGCCAGCCAGGCCGATGAACACGCCGAAGTCGGTGATCGACTTGATGGCGCCCTTGACCTTGTCGCCCTTCTTGTGGGTCACGCCGAAGTCATCCCATGGGTTCGCCTTGCACTGCTTCATGCCCAGCGAAATACGGCGACGCTCTTCGTCGATCTCCAGAACCATGACTTCCACTTCGTCGCCCAGTTGGACAACTTTGTTAGGAGCGACGTTCTTGTTGGTCCAGTCCATTTCGGACACGTGCACCAGACCTTCGATGCCCTGTTCCACTTCCACGAACGCGCCGTAGTCGGTCAGGTTGGTGACTTTGCCGAACAGACGGGTGCCTTGTGGGTAACGACGGGACAGACCGGTCCAAGGATCGTCGCCCAGTTGCTTCACGCCCAGGGACACGCGGTTCTTTTCCTGATCGTACTTCAGGACTTTCGCGGTGATCTCTTGGCCAACGGTCAGCACTTCCGATGGGTGACGCACACGACGCCATGCCAGGTCGGTGATGTGCAGCAGGCCGTCGATGCCGCCCAGGTCCACGAACGCGCCGTAGTCGGTGATGTTCTTCACGACGCCGGTCACAACCGTGCCTTCTTTCAGGGTTTCCATCAGCTTCTGGCGCTCTTCGCCCATCGAAGCTTCGATCACGGCGCGGCGCGACAGCACGACGTTGTTACGCTTGCGGTCCAGCTTGATGACCTTGAATTCCAGGGTCTTGCCTTCGAACGGGGTGGTGTCCTTGACGGGACGGGTGTCGACCAGCGAACCGGGCAGGAATGCGCGGATGCCGTTGGTCAGCACGGTCAGGCCGCCCTTGACTTTGCCATTGACGGTGCCGACGACGATCTCGCCCGACTCCATGGCCTTTTCCAGGGCCAGCCACGACGCCAGGCGCTTGGCCTTGTCGCGCGACAGGATGGTATCGCCGAAACCGTTTTCCAGCGATTCGATGGCCACGGAAACGAAGTCACCTACTTTGACTTCCAGTTCGCCTTGGTCATTCTTGAATTCTTCAACAGGGATGAAAGCTTCCGATTTCAGACCAGCGTTCACGATCACGAAGTTGTGGTCCAGACGCACGACTTCAGCGGAGATCACTTCGCCGGAGCGCATATCTTGACGGGACAGCGACTCTTCGAAGAGGGCTGCGAAACTTTCCATACCGGTGGTTGCAGTAGACATAGGGTTCACACTAGGTTAGCCAGCAGAGATCGCACGATGCGACTTAAACTGGGTTAAGGTTTTAACACGCCGGAGGCCGGCACAGGCCCGCTTCCAGCACCAACAGCAGCGCCGCACAAACCGCTGCGCACGCTGCTTTACAACAAACATTGCAATTATTTCACTTCCGCCGCATACCACTTGAGCACCTGCTCGACGGCCTGATCGGCCGTGATTTGCGAGGTGTCGAGCACATGGGCGCCCTCCGCGGGCACCAGCGGGGCGATGGCCCGGTGCGTATCCCGGTCGTCGCGCGCTTGCAAATCCATCAGAAGGTCTTCCATATTAGCAGAAATTCCCTTCTCAATCAATTGCTTATATCGACGCTCGGCACGGGCCGCCACACTGGCCGTCAAAAACACCTTGAGCGGGGCGTGCGGGAAGATCACCGTGCCCATGTCGCGCCCGTCGGCCACCAGGCCCGGCGTCTTGCGGAAACTCAGTTGCAGGCCGTACAGGGCCTGGCGCACGGCCGGCAAGGCGGCGATGCGCGAGGCCGTGTTGCCCACCTCCTCGGCGCGGATGGCGTCCGTCACGTTCTCGTGGGCCAGAATGATGTCGCCGCCGGAGAAACTGCAGGCCATGTGCTCGGCCACCTTGGCCAGCGCATGCTCGTCCGTGAGCGAGGTGCCGCGGCGCAGGGCCGACAGCGCCGTCAGGCGGTACAGCGCGCCCGAATCGAGATAGTGGAAGCCGAGCTTATCGGCCACGCGGTGCGCGACGGTGCCCTTGCCGGATGCGGTGGGGCCGTCGATGGCGATGACGGGGATATGGGTTGTGGTCATAGATGAGTGGATTAACGGGCGATCGCGGCGAAGGCGGCGAAATACTCGGGGAAGGTCTTGGCCACGCACTTGGGGTCGTTGATGCGCATCGTGTTGCCCTGGCGCGCGGCGCCTGCCAGCGACGCCAGCGAGAAGCACATCGCCATGCGGTGGTCGTCGTAGGTGTCGATGGTTGCGGCGCTGATCACGGCCGGCGGCGTCACGCGCAGGTAGTCGGCGCCCTCCTCCACCACGGCGCCCACCTTGCGCAATTCCGTCGCCATGGCGGCGATGCGGTCGGTCTCCTTCACGCGCCAGCTGGCGATGTTGCGCAGCGTGCTGGTGCCGTCCGCGTACAGGGCGGCGATGGCGATCGTCATGGCGGCGTCGGGGATGTGGTTGAAATCGGCGTCGATGGCTTTCAGCACGCCGTTCGAGCGCGCCTCGATCCAGTTGTCGCCCATGGTGATGGTGGCGCCCATCTGCTCCAGCGCGGCCACAAAGCGCACGTCGCCCTGGATGCTGTCGCGTCCCACGCCTTCGACCCGCACCGGACCGCCGGCGATGGCGCCAGCCGCCAGGAAGTAGGAAGCTGACGAGGCGTCGCCTTCGACGTGGATGGTGCCGGGGCTCTGGTATTGCTGGCCCGGCTGCACGGTGAACGAGGACCAGCCGTCCTGCTCCACCGCCACGCCGAAACGGCGCATCAGGTTCAGCGTGATTTCGATGTAGGGCTTGGAGATCAGCTCACCGACCACGTCGATGGAAATGGCATGCTCGCGCGCCATCAGCGGCGCCACCATCAGCAGCGCCGTCAGGAACTGGCTCGACACGTTGCCGCGCACGGACAGGCGCTGCGCGTGGATCTTGCCGCGCCCGATGTGCAGCGGCGGGTAGCCGGGATTGCCGGTGCAGGTGATGGCGGTGCCGGCCGCGTTGAGCGCGTCCACCAGGTCGCCGATGGGACGCTCGTGCATGCGCGGCACGCCGTGCAGCGTGTAGTCCCCGCCGATCACGGCCAGCGCCGCCGTCAGCGGGCGGATCGCGGTGCCGGCGTTACCCATGAACAGGTCGGCCGAGGCGTTGGGGAACACGCCGGCCGCGCCGGGCACCACGTGCACCGTGTGGCCGTCCGTCTGCGGCTCCTCGCGCCACTGCACGCCCAGCTTGTGCAGGGAGTCCAGCATCACGGCCGTGTCGTCCGAGGCCAGCAGGTCGACCACCCGGGTTTCGCCCTGGGCCAGCGCGGCCAGCAACAGGATGCGGTTGGAGATGCTCTTCGAGCCGGGCAGGCGCACCACGCCTTCGGCATGGGCCACGGGCTGCAGGTCGATGTGGTGCGGATATGTGGTTTGCTGCGTCATGCGGTTGCGTCCTTCTATTCTGCGCTGTCTTTCGGTTGCGGCGTTTCCGCCGTCTCTATCGCTTCTATCCACTGGCGGCGGGCGCGCTGCGCATTGGCGTAGACCGCCTCGATGGCCGCGCCGTCGGCGGCGGCCAGGCGCGCGCGCAGCGCCGTCAGTTGCGCCATGTAGGCGTCCAGCTCGACCAGCAGCGCGGCCTGATTGGCCAAGCTGATGTCGCGCCACATTTCAGGCGACGAACCGGCGATCCTTGTGAAATCGCGGAAGCCGCTGGCAGCATATTGGAACAGTAAATCCGCATGCGGTTTGTTGGCGATGTCGTCCACCAGCGCGTATGCCAGCAGGTGCGGCAGATGGCTGACGGCGGCGAACACCTTGTCATGTTCTTCCGGCGTGAGCCGGTGGATGATGGCGCCGCAGGCCCGCCAGGCCGACGCCACCCGCTCCACGTCGGCGGACGCGTTCTCGTCCAGCGGCGTGAGCACGGTTTTCTTGCCGATGTAAAGGTCGATGATGGCGGCGTCCGGCCCGTTGGTCTCGCGCCCGGCGATCGGGTGGCCCGGCACGAACTGGGCCACCTTGGCGCCCAGCGCGCGGCGCGCGGCCGCCACCACGTCGGTCTTGGTGCTGCCGGCATCCGTCACCACGGTGCCCGGCTGCAAATGCGGCGCCAGCGCGGCCAGGATGGCCTCCGTCTGCGCCACGGGCGCGGCCAGCAGCACCAGGTCGGCGCCACGCATGGCCTCGGCCATGTCGCCGCCCACCACGTCGATGATGCCCAGTTCGCGCGCCCGCGCCAGCGAGGCGGCCGAGCGGCCCATGCCGACCACGGTGCGCACGGCGCCCGCGTGCTTGAGCGCGCGCGCGAACGAGCCGCCGATCAGGCCAACGCCGAAGATGACGATCTTGTTCAGCACGGCGTCATCCGGCCAGGGCCTTGGTCAGCGCGGCGATCAGCACCGCGTTTTCCTGCGGCAGGCCGATCGAGATGCGCAGCCATTGCGGCAGGCCGTAGTTGCCCACCGGGCGCACGATCACGCCCTGCTTGAGCAAGGCCAGGTTGACGCGCGCGCCGGCGCCGGCGTCGTCGCCCACTTTGACCAGCACGAAGTTGCCGTACGACGGCACGTACTCCAGGCCCATCTTCTCGAACGCTTCCACGAACTGCTGGTAGCCGGCGGTGTTGTTGGCCGCGCTCTGGGCCAGGAAGGCCTTGTCGTTGAGGGCGGCGATGGCCGCCGCCTGCGCCATGGAGTTGACGTTGAACGGCTGGCGGATGCGGTTCATCAGGTCCGTCAGCGCCGGCTGGGCGATGGCGAAACCGACACGCAGGCCGGCCAGGCCATAGGCCTTGGAGAAGGTGCGCGACACCAGCAGGTTGGGATACTTCTTGACCCACTCTGCCGATTCGAACTGGTTCTCGGGCGACAGGAATTCGTTGTAGGCCTCGTCCAGCACCACCACCACGTGGGCCGGCACCTTGGCCAGGAAGGCTTCGATCTCGGCGGCCGGGATGAAGGTGCCGGTCGGGTTGTTCGGGTTGGCGATGAACACCAGGCGGGTGTCGTCCTCGATGGCGGCCAGCATGGCTTGCAGGTCATGGCCGTAGGCCTTGGCCGGCACCACGATGTGGCGCGCGCCCACGCCCTGGGTGGCCAGCGCGTACACGGCGAACGAATACTGCGAGTACACCACGGACTGGCCGCGCTCGACGAAGGCGTGGGCGGCGATTTCCAGGATGTCGTTGCTGCCGTTGCCCAGCGTGATCCAGTCGGCCGGCACGTCGTAGCGCTTGGACAGCGCCGCTTTCAGGTCGAAGCCATTGGCGTCCGGATAACGGCCCAGTTCCGTCGCCGCCGCCGTCATGGCCTGCTTGGCCGATTCCGGCACGCCGAACGGGTTCTCGTTGGAGGCCAGCTTGACGATGTTCGCCTCGTCAAGACCGAACTCGCGCGCCACTTCCGCAATCGGCTTGCCAGCCTGGTAAGGGGCGATGGCGCGAACGTATTCTGGACCGTAATTCTTGGACATTTTGCTCTTCAATGTAAGGGTTAGGAAAGACTGACCGGGTAGGAGCCCAGCACCTTGAAGAAGGCCGCGTTATCCTTCAGCTCCGCCAGCGCCTTGGCGACGGCGTCGTTATGGACGTGGCCTTCGATATCGACATAGAAATAATACTCCCAGGTCCCCACGCGCGCCGGACGCGATTCGAAGCGCGTCATCGATACGCCGTGCTTGGCCAATGGCGCCAGCAACTGGTACACGGCGCCGGCCTTGTTGGGCACGGCCAGCACGATCGAGGTCTGGTCCTTGCCCGACGGGTTGGTCTGCAGGTGGCCAATGATAGCGAAGCGGGTGCGGTTGTGCGGGTCGTCCTGGATGTGGCCCTTGACCACGCCCAGCTTGTACTGCTCGCCCGCCATCTCGCTGGCGATGGCGGCGATGGTGGCATCATCGCTGGCCATGCGCGCCGCTTCCGCGTTGGAGGCCACGGCGCGCCGCTCGATGTTGGGATAGTTCAGGTTCAGCCACACCTGGCACTGGGCCAGCGCTTGCGAATGGGCGCAGATGGTCTGCACGCCGTCCATGTTGCCGGTCTTGGTCATCAGGCTGTGGTGCACGGCGATCGACACTTCCCCGCTGATGATCAGGCTCGTTTGCAGCATCAGGTCCAGCGTGCGGTTGATGGCGCCCTCGGACGAATTCTCGACCGGCACCACGCCGAAATCCGCCGTGCCGGCCTCGGTGGCGCGGAACACTTCATCGATCGACGCGCAAGGCAGACCTTCCACGGCGCTGCCGAACTGCTGGTACACGGCCTGCTCGCTGAAGGTGCCGGACGGGCCCAGGAAGGCCACCGTGACGCGCTTTTCCAGCGCGCGGCAGGCCGACATGATCTCGCGGAAGATGGTCTGCACTTCATGGTTGCCCATGGGGCCGGGATTGCGCTCGGCCACGCCGCGCAGCACCTGGGCTTCGCGCTCGGGACGGAACACGGGCGCCTTGGTCTCGGCCTTCACGTGGCCCACTTCCTGCGCCACTTTGGCGCGGCGGTTGAGCAGGTCGAGGATCTGCGCGTCGATGGCGTCGATCTGTTCGCGCAGCGGTTTAAGTTTGTCTGTCATGTCTGCATCAGTGCCAAATAATTGTCAGTGTCGTGCGAGACGCGGTGGCGCAACGCCCAAGCCTTAGCGGCCCGCGAACTCGTTCAGATAATCGACCAGGGCTTGCACACCCTCGATTGGCATCGCGTTGTAGATCGATGCGCGCATACCGCCGACGGACTTGTGGCCCTTCAGTTGCAGCAGGCCGCGCGCTTTTGCGCCGGCCAGGAAAGCTTCGTTCTTGCTCTCGTCCTTCAGGAAGAACGGGACGTTCATGCGCGAGCGGTTTTCAGGCGCCACGCGGTTGATGTAGAAATCGTCGGCGTCCAGCGCGCCGTACAGCAGCGCCGCCTTGGCCTTGGCGCGTTTTTCCATCTCGGCCACGCCGCCCTGTTGCTTCAGCCACTGGAACACCAGGCCGGCGATATAGATGCCGTAGGTGGGCGGCGTGTTGTACATCGACTCGTTGTCGGCCACCAGCTTGAAGTCGAACGCGGACGGGCAGACCGGCAGCGCCTTGCCCAGCAGGTCTTCGCGCACGATGACGATGGTCACGCCGGCCGGGCCGATGTTCTTCTGGGCGCCGGCGAAGATCAGGCCATATTTCGACACGTCGATCTGGCGCGACAGGATGTGCGACGACATGTCGGCCACCAGCAGCGTATCGGCACAGTCGCCCGTCAAGGGCTGGGGCGAGCCGTGGTCGAAATCGAATTCGACGCCATCGATGGTCTCGTTGGTGCAGATGTGCAGGTAGGCCGCGCCGGGCGTGAGCTTCCATTCGGACTGCGGCGGCACGCGGTTAAATCCGCCGGCCTGGGACGAGGCGGCCACGTTGACGGTGGCGTACTTGGCCGCCTCCTTGATCGATTTGCCTGACCACGAGCCGGTATGGACGAAGTCGATCGTGGCTGGCTGCGGCTTGTGGCCGACCAGGTTCATGGGAACGATGGCGTTCTGGGACAGGCCGCCGCCTTGCAGGAACAGGATCTTGTAGTTATCCGGCACTGCCAGCAGCTCGCGCAGGTCGCGCTCGGCCGCCTTGTAGATCGAAATGAATTCCGGCCCGCGGTGGCTCATCTCCATGACGGACATGCCGCTGCCATGCCAGTCCAGCATTTCGGCAGCGGCTTGCGCCAGCACTTCCTTCGGCAGCACGGCGGGGCCGGCGGAGAAGTTGTAGATGTGAGTCACGTTACGGTCCTTGGATAAAAAAAGCGAAATCTAAACTGAATATCAACACGGTATCGCGTTGGCACGTCGTTCCCGCGCACGCGGGAACCCATGCTGAGCCGGCGTCGCCAACGCGCTATGGATTCCCGCCTGCGCGGGAATGACGCGGTGCATCGGCCGATCCAACAAAAACGGGGTCAGTGTGATTGTCGCATTAAACCGCGCAACGAACACCGACCCCGTCCGTCCCGGCGCTGGCCGCGCCAGCACCGGGACACACTCATCCGCCGGCCTTATTCAGGCTGAGCATCCTCCGGCTTGGCGTCCGGACCCGGCTCCAGTTCCACTTCGTCGATGTCGGTCTCGACCACGCGCTGCAGGCCGGACAAGCGGGTGCCGTCCTCCACCGCGATCAGGGTCACGCCCTGGGTGGCGCGGCCCATCTCGCGGATCTCCGACACGCGGGTGCGGATCAGCACACCGCCCGTGGTGATCAGCATGATCTCGTCGGACGAATCGACCAGGGTCGCCGCCACCACCTTGCCGTTACGCTCGGAGGTCTGGATCGCGATCATGCCCTTGGTGCCGCGGCCATGGCGCGTGTACTCGGTGATCGGGGTACGCTTGCCGTAGCCGTTCTCGGTGGCCGTCAGCACGGACTGCTCCTCGTTCTCGGCCACCAGCAGCGCGATCACGGTCTGGCTTTCCTCCAGGTTCATGCCGCGCACGCCACGGGCGTTGCGGCCCATCGGACGCACGTCGTTCTCGTCGAAGCGCACGGCCTTGCCGGCGTCCGAGAACAGCATCACGTCGTGCGCGCCATCCGTCAGCGCGGCGCCGATCAGGAAGTCGCCCTCGTCCAGGTCGACGGCGATAATGCCGGCCTTGCGCGGGTTGCTGAAGTCCTTCAGCGGCGTCTTCTTCACGGTGCCCAGGCTGGTGGCCATGAACACGTAGTGGTCTTCCGGGAAGGTCCGGTTGTCGCCCGACAGCGGCAGGATGACGGTGATCTTCTCGTTGTCGGCCAGCGGGAACATGTTGACGATAGGCTTGCCGCGCGAGTTGCGCGAGCCTTGCGGCACTTCCCACACCTTGAGCCAGTACATGCGGCCACGGTTGGAGAAGCACAGGATGTAATCGTGCGTGTTGGCGATGAACAGCTGGTCGATCCAGTCTTCCTCTTTCGTCGCCATGGCCTGCTTGCCGCGACCACCGCGCTTCTGGGCGCGGTATTCGGTGATCGGCTGGGCCTTCATGTAGCCGGTGTGCGACAGGGTCACCACCATGTCCTGCGGCGTGATCAGGTCTTCCGTGCCGAGGTCGGTGGCGTTGTGCTCGATGGTCGAGCGGCGCACGTCCTTGTTGCCGGCGCCGTATTCGTTCTTGGCCAGCGTCATCTCGTCGGTGATGATGGTGGTCACGCGGGCCGGCTTGGCCAGGATGTCCAGCAGGTCGGCGATTTCGGCCATCACGTCGCGGTATTCGTTGACGATCTTGTCCTGTTCCAGGCCGGTCAGGCGCTGCAGGCGCATCTGCAGGATTTCCTGGGCCTGCTCGTCGGACAGCTTGTACAGGCCATCGGCCTGCATGCCGTAGTGCTTGGGCAGGTGCTCGGGGCGGAAGGCGTCGATGCCGCCCACCGTGTCGCCCTCGCCCGTGCGGGCCAGCATCTCGCGCACCAGCGACGAATCCCAGGCGCGCGTCATCAGTTCGCTCTTGGCGATCGGCGGCGTGGGCGCGGCCTTGATGATGGCGATGAAGTCGTCGATGTTGGCCAGCGCCACGGCCAGGCCTTCCAGCACGTGGCCGCGTTCGCGCGCCTTGCGCAGCTCGAATACGGTGCGGCGCGTGACCACTTCGCGGCGGTGCGACAGGAAGCATTGCAGCATCTGCTTGAGGTTCAGCAGGCGCGGCTGGCCGTCCACCAGGGCCACCATGTTCATGCCGAAGGTGTCCTGCAACTGGGTCTGCTTGTACAGGTTGTTGAGCACCACTTCCGGCACTTCGCCCCGTTTCAGCTCGATCACCACGCGCATGCCCGACTTATCGGACTCGTCGCGGATGTCAGAGATGCCTTCCAGCTTCTTGTCGCGCACGTTCTCGGCGATGCGTTCCAGCAGCGACTTCTTGTTGACCTGGTAGGGCAGCTCGTCGACGATGATGGCGGTGCGGCCGCCATCCTTGCCGTATTCCTCGTAGTGGGTCTTGGCGCGCATGACGACGCGGCCACGGCCCGTGCGGTAGCCGTCGCGCACACCGGACACGCCGTAGATGATGCCGGCGGTGGGGAAGTCGGGCGCCGGGATGATCTCGATCAGCTCATCGATGGTGCAATCGGGATTGCGCAGCACGTGCAGCGCGCCGTCGATCACTTCCGTCAGGTTGTGCGGCGGAATGTTGGTGGCCATACCCACCGCGATGCCGGACGAGCCGTTGATCAGCAGGTTGGGGATCTTGGTCGGCAGGACGGTCGGTTCCTTTTCCTTGCCGTCGTAGTTGGGCTGGAAGTCAACCGTGTCCTTGTCGATGTCGGCCAGGATTTCGCCGGCGATCTTGTCCAGGCGGCACTCGGTGTAACGCATGGCCGCCGCGCTGTCGCCGTCGACCGAACCGAAGTTACCCTGGCCGTCGACCAGCATGTAGCGCATCGAGAAGTCCTGCGCCATGCGCACCAGCGTGTCGTAGATCGAAGCGTCGCCGTGCGGGTGGTACTTACCCATCGTGTCGCCCACCACGCGGGCGCATTTGACGTAGGGACGGTTCCACACGTTGTTCATTTCGTGCATCGCGTACAAGACCCGGCGGTGCACCGGCTTGAGGCCGTCGCGCACGTCCGGCAAGGCGCGGCCCACGATCACGCTCATGGCGTAATCGAGGTAGCTCTTGCGCATCTCTTCTTCGAGGGAAATTGGGATTGTTTCTTTTGCGAATTGATCCATTGGCGGGTCGTTCGATCTTTGACTATGGTTGACTTATCTTTTAAGCAATTTTACCGCGCGTGCTGCCCGCCGCCCCGGTGCGCATCCGGTAGGACGCTGGAGGAACGGACAAGCGTACGATTTTAACATGGGCGCCTCCCCCTAAGCGCAATTCCGGCTTGCAAGCCCCCGTCCGGCACCGGCGCGGCTTGACCGGACGCTCTTGCACCAACGCAAGGACCAAGCACAAAATGTCATGCGTATGACATAAATCTCCATTATTATTGCCGACAGTGTTGCAACAAAACAACATTTTGGTCGGAATCGGAAAAGGTTTGAATTGCGCCAAAAAGCGTGCCGAAACCGGCTGTGGCAAAATGGACGAGAAGTCAATTGCTTGAATCGCAAGCGAAAAACAGGCGCGCGCGCCCCGCGTGGTAGAATTCGGGCCACGCATTAACTCATCGCGCAGTTTTTACGCGGATATCACCCCCGAAAGGAAGAAAAATATGAAGAAACTTATGTCGATCCTGGCTGTATCGGCCGCCTTTGCTGGCACGGCGATCGCCCAAACCCCAACCACCCCACCTTTCGCGCCCGTGACCCAGGACATCCAGGCCGCCACGCCGAAGAGCGCCTATGTCCAGGACGCACGCGGTGTGATCGCCCGTGATCCGTTCGGCCTGTGCTGGCGCACCGGCTACTGGACTCCAGCCGACGCCGTGCCAGGTTGCGACCTGCCGATCTGCGTCGAGCCAGAGAAACTGGAAAACGGCAAGTGCGTGGCCCCACCGCCACCACCACCAGCCGCTCCTGCTCCGGCACCTGCCCCAGCACCAGCCCCAGCACCAGCCCCTGTGCCGACCGCACAGAAGGTGAGCTTCGCCGCTGACGCCTTCTTCGACTTCGACAAGGCCGTGCTGAAGCCAGAAGGCAAAGCCAAGCTGGACGACCTGACCTCCAAGCTGGGCAGCATCAACCTGGAAGTGATCATCGCCGTGGGCCACACCGACTCCGTGGGCACCGATGCTTACAACCAGAAGCTGTCGATCCGTCGTGCTGAAGCCGTCAAGGCCTACATCATCTCGAAGGGCGTGGAAGCGAACCGCGTCTACACCGAAGGTAAAGGCGAGAAGCAACCAGTGGCGGACAACAAGACCGCAGCCGGCCGCGCCAAGAACCGTCGCGTGGAAATCGAAGTGGTTGGCACCAGCAAGTAATTGCGATGCCTGACGTCCGCGGCCTGCCGCGGACGCGCACCTGAACCCCGCTGCGGCGGGGTTTTTTTATGTCCATGTTGTAAAATCCCGGTATCGCCTTTACAAAGCCGCCCATGAACGCCGATCCTTTAGAACTGCAAAAATTCAGTGACCTGGCCCACCGCTGGTGGGACCCCACGTCCGAGTTCCGTCCCCTGCACGAAATCAACCCGCTGCGCCTGGAATGGATCAACGCGCGCGCCCCGCTGGCGGGCAAGCGCGTGATCGACATCGGCTGCGGCGGCGGCATCCTGGCCGAATCGATGGCCCGCAAGGGCGCCAATGTGACGGGCATCGACCTGTCGGAAAAAGCGCTCAAGGTGGCCGACCTGCACAGCCTGGAATCGGGCGTGCAGGTGCGCTACAAGCTGATCGCGGCCGAGGACATGGCGGCCCAGGAAGGCGGCCAGTACGACGTCGTGACCTGCATGGAAATGCTGGAACACGTGCCCGATCCGGGCGCCATCGTGCGCGCCGCCGCCACCCTGGTCAAACCGGGCGGCCAGGTGTTCTTCTCCACGCTGAACCGCAATCCCAAGTCCTACCTGTTCGCCGTGATCGGGGCGGAATACCTGCTGCGCATGCTGCCCAAGGGCACGCACGACTACGCCAAGTTCATCACCCCGGCCGAACTGTCGCAATACGTGCGCAGCGCCGGACTCGATGTGCAAGGCTTGAAGGGCATGGGCTACAATCCGCTGAGCAAGATCTACTCGCTCAACGAGGACACCAGCGTCAACTACCTGATGGCCACCAGCCGTTCCCTGTAACGTTTCCCGACTTTCGCCACCATGAGCCTGGCCCTTCCCCGCAGCGCCCCGCGCGCCATCCTGTTCGACCTCGATGGCACGCTGGCCGACACCGCCCCCGACCTGGCCGCCGCCGTCAACCTGCTGCGCCACGAGCGCGGCCTGGCGCCGACCGCCTACGAATTGCTGCGTCCCACGGCCTCGGCCGGCGCGCGCGGCATGATAGGCGCCGCGTTCGGCCTGCAACCGCATGACGAAGGCTTCGCCGTGCTGCGCGAAGGCTTCTTCGACAATTACGAGGCCGCCATCGCCGTCCACAGCACGCTGTTCCCCGGCGTGCAGGAACTGCTGGACGGCATCAGCGAAGCGGGACTGGCATGGGGCATCGTCACCAACAAGCCGGCCCGTTTCACCGACCCGCTGTTGCCGTTGATCGGCTTGGGCCAGGCCGGCTGCGTCGTCTCGGGCGACACCACGCCGCACGCCAAGCCCCACCCGGCGCCGCTGCTGGAAGCGGCCGCCCGCCTGGGCCTGGCGCCGGAACAGTGCTGGTACGTGGGCGACGACCTGCGCGACATCCAGGCCGGCCAGGCCGCCGCCATGCTGACCATCGCCTGCGGCTGGGGTTACTGCGGCGCCACCGAACCGCAAAGCTGGCAAGCCGACTACCTGCTCGACACCCCCCACGCCCTGCTGTCCCTGCTGCGCCAGACGCTGGCCGCCGTCCCCGCCCTCGCCGCCTGAACGAAGACGCTTGCGCCAGCGCAAGCGCTTTCCGAATCACTGCTCCACAATGCATGTGTACGAAGTTTCTTGTATAGACGAAGAAACTACGTATAAACTCTTAGTTGACTGACGGAATTATTTTTTCCCACAAGGCAACGCCCAACACCCGCGTCCGGCTGGAAAGAGAAGCAGTCACCCGAACTCTGTTTCCTCTCAGGAGCATGTCTCATGCATCAGCCCGATCTGGTTGCCCCATCCCCGCAGCCGCCTGTCATCCCCACCACCGGCCAGGTCGCCGGCAGCGGCCCCCAGCGCTGGCAAGTGCGCATCACGGACGGCAAATTCCACTGGTACGACCTGCTGGCCGGTTTTCCCGACAAGCCCGACTTCCGCGAACCGATCGGCCGCTACCTGCGCCGCATGCAGTTCGACCTGGAGGCAGCCAATGAGCGCCCCCTGCTGTATTGCGTGGTGACCCGCCCCCGCGTGCGCTACGACCCCGCGCGCGCCACCCAGTGGGGTTTCTTCTCCCTGAAACTGACGGTGCCGCTGCTGACCGGCGCCAATGCCACGCGCGACAGCGTGACGGTGGATTTAAAGGCGCCGTTCGGCGCCACCGTCAAGAAACCCAGCGTGATCCTGACGGAGAACTTCCTCAGCCTGAACTGGGGCGGCGTGATCGAAGTGCTGTCCGTGCACGACTTGTTGTTGCAATATGTCCACGACCGCAAGCTCGCCAGCCAGGTGATCTACGTGGGCCAGACCCTGGACCCGGAGGGGCGGCTGGCCAAGGGCCGCCTGCCCGCCGTGCAGCGGCTGCGCCAGCAGCACAACGAGCACAGCGACACGCTGCTGCTGGTGCTGCAAGCGGAGATCACCGCCACCAGTCCGGACGGCGACCCGGCCGATCTGCCCGAAAACCAGATTCCGGACGCCGCCGCCGCGCTGGCCCGCATCCGCGCGGATGTGGTGGAGGCGGCGCTGATCTGCTACTTCGAAGGCCCCACCCCGGCCGGCCGCTACGGCGAGGAAAAAGAGCGCCGCCGCCACCGGCTGCAGGAAGTGCAGCAGGCGTGGGAACTGGACACGCTGGAAGTGAGCCTGGAACTGGAAGAAGGCGGCAGCTACCGCTACCTGGCGTCGGAACACGTGGCCGCCGCGCGCCGCCACCTGTTCCGCTGCAAGCTGGCCGATGGCAGCGTCAGCGTGGCCAAACTGCCACTGCCGCCGGCCGCCTGAGCGGTGGCCGCTGTGGCGGCACGGCGACGGAAAATTACAATTTCGACACATTCCCACCAATTCTCACTTGCCTCGTGGCAATGTGAAAAATGGCGTACTATACTGGGTCTAGTTTTTCCCCAGCCCAGGAGCACGCCGCACCATGACCAGTGATTATCCGGATCCCGAGCCGATCGAGGATATTCCCGAGCCGTACGAAGATCTGCTGCCCAACGTACCGCAGCGCACGGTCGCCGTACAAAACTGGAACGTCACCGTGTCGGACGCCAAGTTCCACTGGTACGACCTGGTGGCCGGCTTCCCGGCCGTGCCGGACATCCGCGACCCGGTGGGCCGCTACCTGCGCCGCATGCAGTTCGACCTGGAAGCGACCATGGAAAAGCGGCTGCTGTACCTGGTGGTGAGCCGGCCACTGGTACGCTTCGACACCAACCGCAGTCCCAGCTGGGGCTTCTTCTCGCTCAAGCTGACGGTGCCGTTGCTGCTGGGCGCTGAGCAAAAGCGCGACAGCGTCACGCTGGAACTGGAGGTGCCGTTCGCCGCCACCATGAAGAAGCCGGTGGTGACGGTGCAGGACCGTTTCCTGATTCTCAACTGGGGCGGGCTGGTGGAAGCCATGTCCATCCACGACGTGCTGCAACACCATGACCACGGCCTTAAGTACGTGAGCCGCGTGCATTACGTGGGCCAGACCAAGGACACCTCGGGCCGGCTGGCCAAAGGGCGCCTGACGGCACTGCAAAAGATCCAGCAGAACAACAGCGAGCACAGCGACACCCTGCTGCTGGTGCAGCGGCTCAATTTCGAGATCGACTCGGCGCAGGGCGACCCCGCGCTGCTGCCGGCCAACCAGAACGCCGTCGCGGCCGACTCGCTGCTCAAGGACAGGATGGACCTGGTCGAATGCGCCGTGATCAAGTATTTCGAAGGCGACGTGATGCGCGGGCGCAAGGACCACGAGCTGGCCGTGCGGCGCGCCCGCATGGTGGAGGTGCAGGCGGCGCACAATGTGAACGACGTCAACATCGACCTGACCTCGCCCGACTCCGACGGCGACCGCTATTACGACCTGATGTCGGACTACGTGCCCGTCTCGCGCGGCCACCGCATGCATTGTCATCTCATCAACGGCGACATTGCCCTGACGATCCTGCCGCCCGAGCGCAAAGCGTAAATGTGAACAGCTGTGCGGCACGCGGGGAATTGGAGTAGAATGGAAGTTCTGTGGGGACGACCTGGTTTCGACGTGGGTTGCAAAGCAGAACAGGGCATACCGAGGGCTGGTTACCTCGTAAATACACCCAGAAAAACTTAACTGCAAACGATAACTCGTACGCACTGGCAGCCTAAGGGCTGTTAGCTCCTAAACGCTTCTTCCCTGGGGCGGACCGTCAAAAGTCATGGAGTCATTTACAGGGAATCGTGTCTTGCCGGGTCACTTGGCAAAACACTAAATAATAGGTGACTCGCCTGTCCGTAGCGTGCGCGTCCGCGCCGTACAGGTTAAATTAATTGGCAGCGCTAAGTATGTAGAACTGTCTGTAGAGTGCTTGCGGACGCGGGTTCGATTCCCGCCGTCTCCACCACCGAATAAAAAATTGGGGCTCCACCGCGCAAGCGGTGGGGCCCCAATTTTTTATTCGGCAGCGCTGAGTTGGCGGGAATCGAATCCGCGGACGGTACGGACGCGGGGCGTAGCGGGGAAATCGGCTCGCATGCGAGCCGCCCGCGAAGCGGGTTGCGCTTGCAAGCGCAACCCTCTCCGATTCATCTGACTTGAAAATCGCCTTTGGCGATTTTCGGCAAGCGTCATCTATATGCCTCTGCAAGCTCAAGGCAAAACCATCAAATGCGAGCGCCTTCCAAAACCAAAAGCCGCTAGAATCAATCCCCCTCTTCCCACCTAGGAGAACGCCGAATGAAACCGTCTTTCGCCTTGCCCCTGTTGGCCTTCGCGTTGAGCGCAGGCGCCCATGCCCAAGATGCCCACCACGACAGCGCCGACACGGTCGCAGCCCAGAACGCAGCCCTGGCCAAGAACACGGAAGGCAAAGGCTACGGTCCGCAGTCGCCGCGCGACCTGAACGCCAAGGGTGGCAGCAATCGACGCGTGTTCAACGCCGCGCCGGCAGCGTCGAAAATGAATCTCTGCAATATCCATATCCACAAGAATGCCGAACACAAAGGGGGTGAATTCACGCTGCCATCCGACGCCGGCTTCAAATACGCAGGCAAGCTGACACCCGCCGAAGCCAAGCCGCTCGACGCGGAAGTTTGCCCCAGCGAGCACGGCGGCCTGCAAGTGGGCGACACCATCGAACTCCACTACGTGCACAGCACGGCGCAAGTGACGCCCGGCCCGACTCTCAACGCCTGTCTCAGCGAAGCCGACAGCAATCCCCAACTGCGGGTCGAAGCCCAGGTCCTGGTGCTGGTCAACGACGCCAAGGCGGCCGATTTTGCCGAGCTGACCAAGACCGGCGAAGTCAATGGCTACCAGCAGGCCGAGCACATTCCGAAACACACGGGCAGGCCCATCCAATACGCGGGCTCCACCACGGGCCCGAGCTACAACGAAAAAGGCTCGCCCTTGCAGGTCACGTGGAGCGTGCGGCCGAAGGTGCTGAAGGTGAATGCCGAGTCCGTCGGCGCCTGGTGCAAAGCCAATGTCTTCAAGGAAGACCACGCCCATGGCGTGCGCAACCTCGTCACCGATGACAAGCTGCTCTCGCCGATGAAGTGAAGTTAGGGTACGCCGCGCTGCGGCTGGTCTTCATCGATTAGCAAGATGGAACCAGATCGCGCGCGGCGACCATTGAAGTGATCGCGAACGAACGGGAATTGGCCTGCGCCTGAGCACTCCCCCTTCGCCTAGAAACTCCGCGTCAAGCTCACCGACAACGTCCGCCCCCGCCCCGCGAAATACGAGCTCGCATCCTTATAGCTGGCCGATTGCGGATAGTAGCCGATGTACTGACGATCGGCCAGATTCTCGATGCCCACGCCCAGCTTGCCCCACGCAACATCGTAGCTGCCGGCCAGATCCACCAGCGTGTAGCCCTTGAAGTGTTCCTCCAGATTGCTGGTGCCAACCACGCGGCCGATATTGATGTCGCGGTCGAACAGCGTGGTCGCCTGCAACCGCAGATTGGCTTTCGGCATGAAGCGCCAATTGGCGCCCGCGACCAGCTTGTCCGGGCCCTGCGAGCGCGCGCCCAGCGCCACGTCCATCGCCCCATCCACCGTGGCGGCCGTCTTGCCCATGGTGCGGGCGTAGGAACCGAAGGCCGACAACTGCTTAGCCGCGCGCAACTCGCCCGACACCTCCCAGCCGCGCACCGTCGTCGGCACGCGATCGAGCTGGCCGATGCCGGCGGCGTTCACGCGCAGCACGCTGCCCAGCTTGGAGCGCGAATCGTAGAACGACGCGCTCAGGCTGCCCATCGCACCGCGCCAGTTCACGCCGATCTCGTTGTTGCGGGTGATGATGGGTTCCATGTCGAACAGTGTCGCCACCGACTGGCCGGGCAGCTTCACGGCGCGCAGCACCAGCCCCACATCGGGCAGGCCAAAGCCTTCCGCACTGGACACGAACGCCGACCAGGTCGGCGTGAAGCGCCACACCGCGCCGATGTTCTTCACGTTCTTGCTGAATGAACGCTCGCCGCCCTGCACCACGCGGCTGTTGTAGGCGGCCAGCGTGGTGTAGGTGTCCACGTCCAGTGTCGCGTCCTCATGGCGCACCCCGCCGCGCACGGTCAGCGGCCCGGCTTCATATTCGAGCTGCGTGAACGGCGCCAGCGACGTGAAGTCCAGCGTCGGCACCCAGGTGCGTCCCGTGCCGGCCAGCCACTGCTTGGTGCGGTCACGCAGGTAGTCGAGGCCGACAGTCAATTCCAGTCCGGCAACCACGGTATCGGGCCGCACATAGGTCAGCTTGGCGCCATGCTTATCGGCCACCACTTCCGACTGGTCGTACAGCGTGTCTTTCGGCGCGATCGTCACGTCCTGGAAGGTCGAGGTATTGGTGGCGCCATACAACGAGGCGAAATTTTGCTTGAATACCTGGGCATTGAAGCTGCCGCCCAGCAGCGCATTGTGGCGGTATTCCAGGCTGCTGGTTTCCACCTTGTTGCGCGGCGGCGCACCCGGCGGCGTGCCGGCGGTGGAACTGGTGGGAATGCCGGCGGCAAAGTCGGCCTTGACGGGCGCGTAGTCGCCATCGCCTTCCATGCGGAAGCGGTTGATGGTCAGTTGCAGCCGCTGCTCGCCAAAGTTACGGCCAATCTTCAGGAACAGGTCGGTGCCCTCGGAATCCATGGTGTCGCCCTGCACCGCTTCGATGCCCAGCGCGCGGCCGCTGCCGTCGTAGCCCAGGCCACGCCGCTGGATTCCGCCAAAGGCCAGCAGGTCGAAGTCGCCCGACTTGTGCTGCAAGCTGTAGCCCGTCTTCCAGTCAAGGCTGTCACCGCGCAACTGCGAGGCCATGCGCACGTTGACCGATTGCGTGGTGCCATCCACCTTCGGCGACTTGGTGATGTAATTGATGATGCCGCCGGTGGCGCCCATGCCCTGCATGGCCGAGGCGCCGTTGATCACTTCCACCCGCTCGATGATGGCGGTATCGGCCATATAGCCTTCACGCATGCCGCCGCGCAGCGGGTTGGTTTGCGGCACACCGTCGAGCAGGATCAGCGCGCTGCGTCCGCGCAGCGATTCGCCGGTGGAACTCATCTTCTGGCGGCTGGGCGCGTAGCCGGGAATGTAGGTGGCCAGCGCCGCCGAGGGATCGTCGGCCAGCAGGTATTGCGTTTCCAGCTCTTTTTGCGAGATCACGCTGACCGCACCGGGAATCCTGTCCACGCTCTTGCTGTTGCGGGTCGCCGTCACGACCACTTCCTGGACAGGCGCATCGGCGCTCTGCGCCAGCGCCACGCTGCCGGACAAAACCAGACAAGCCAGCGCCACGGCACGGGCCAAGGGATTCAATGGGGTCATGCACGCTCTCCTCAACAAAACGATACAAAAAGAAACTCAATAAAGAAACGCAAATGATAATCATTATCATTTATAATCTCAAGCACTTTTATTACTCCCTTGAAAATATGCTGACTGGTTTGCTGCGTGCGCGGCTGCGCACACTCCACCTGTATGTGTCCCTGATCTTCGGGGCCATCTTCATCCTGGCCGGTCTGACCGGGGCGGCCATCGCCTGGACCGATGAACTCGATGCCGCACTTAACCCTGCCCTGCTGCGTTCGCACGGCGCGGCCGGCAAGGTCGATGCGGCGCCCACGCCGGCCCAGGCCGAGGCCGCCGTCGAGCGCCTGTCCGCCGCGCCCGGCTACGGCCGGCCCACGATGCTGCAGCTGCCTTACGCGGCGGATGACGTCTACGTGGCCTGGTACCGCAAACCGAACCCGAACAAGGGCAGCTTCGATACTTCAAGGACGCGCCAGGTCATGCTGGATCGCTACACGCTGGCCATCCTGGGCGAACGCAACTATGGCGAATTCGGCCTGTCGCCCGCGCTGTTGATGCCCACCCTGTTCCACCTGCACCGCTTCCTGTTCGCGGGCGAAGTCGGCAAGACCGTGACCGGCATCTGCGGCTTGCTGCTGACATTGACGTCGCTGCTGGGCCTGGTGCTGTGGTGGCCCAAACACACGCTCTCCAGCCTGCGCAAGGCCTTGCGCGTGCACGGCGCGCCCACGAGCCGCCAGTTCCATTACAGCCTGCACCGCTCGGCCGGCTTTTTCCTGACGCCGGTGCTGGCCGTGCTTGGCTTCACGGGCATGGCGATGAACCTGCCCGAGTGGGTGCGCCCGGTGGTCGGCGCGGTGGCGACGCTGGAACATGAGGGCAAGGCCACCAATGGACCGGCGGCCCTGGGCCGCCAGCCGGTCAGCGTGGCGGCGGCGCTGGAAGCGGCCCAACAACGGATGCCGCAAGGCCGCCTGACGCGCCTGTCGCTGGGGTCGGCCAGGGCGCCGTACGAGATCCGCCTGCGCCAGCCGGACGAAATCCGCGCCGGCGACGGCAGCACCCGTGTCAGCGTGGATGCCTACAGCGGCGCGGTCCTGCGCGTGCGCGACCCGCTGGCCGCCGCCTCCGGCGACACCTTCTTCAACTGGCAATTCCCGCTACATACGGGCGAAGCGTTCGGGCCGGCGGGCCGGGTATTGGTGTCCTTGTGCGGACTGGCGCCGCTGGCCTTCATGATCACCGGCCTGGTGCTGTGGCTGGGGCGCCGCAGGCAACGCGGCGGCAGCATAGCCGCCAACAACTAAGCCTCGCGGCGCGCATCCAAACGCATATAATCTTGCAATGTTGCACCTGCCTTGCCCGCAACCTGTTTACGCCTGGAAGAACCGCATGCAAGTATCCGCCCGTCCCCTGCCCGCCCAACGCCCTCTGGAGGTCCGCCCATGATCCACCCCAAGCTGTTCGAACGCGTGCTGGGTCTGGCCAACCTGGGCCTGGTGGTGCTCGATGCCAGCCAGACCATCGTGCTGTGGAACCAGTGGATGGCCAGCCACTCGGGCTGGTCCGCCAGCCGCGTGCAAGGCAATGAACTGTTCGACCTGATCCCGGAATTGCGCGGCCAGCGGCTGGAACAAGCCGTGCACACGGCCCTGGTCAACAACCTGCCCACCCAGCTGCCGCAGGCATCGAACCGCACCCCGTTCGCGCTCTACCCCGCCGGCACCTGGGGCGGCGAACGGATGGAGCAAAGCGTGTCCGTCACCCCGTTCACGGAAGGCAAGGAGCGCTATTGCCTGATCGAAGTGAGCGACGTCAGCACCACCGTGGGCCGCGAGCGCCAGTTGCGGGGCCAGGCCGAAGCGTTGCGCGCCCAGTCCTATGTGGACGGCCTGACCGGCATCGCCAACCGCCGCCATTTCGACGTCGCGCTGGACCGCGAACTGCGGCGCGCGCACCGCAACGGCAACGAACTGTCGCTACTGCTGATGGACATCGATTCCTTCAAGGCCTACAACGACCACTTCGGTCACCAGCAGGGTGACGCCTGTCTGAGCCTGGTGGCCGAGGCGTTCGCCGGCATGCTGCAGCGTCCGGCCGACCTGGCGGCCCGCTACGGTGGCGAGGAGTTCGCCGCCGTGCTGCCCGACACGGGACCGGCGCAGGCGCAGCAACACGCGGAAGCGATCCGGGCCCGCATCGCCGCGCTCGGCATCACGCACGCCCCGGCCGCCGTGCGCAACCACGTGACCATGAGCATCGGCGTGGCCAGCTTCGACAAGAACCGGCTGGCCGACGCCGAAAGCCTGCTGGGCGCGGCCGACCGCGCCCTGTATGCGGCCAAGCACGCCGGCCGCGACTGCGTGGTGGTGGACAGCGCGCAGGACGCCGCAGCCTGACACCGGCTGGCGCCCCCGGCGCCGCTACGGTTCCGAGGCGATGAACGCCACTTCCGGTATCGCGCTCTCGTAGCGCTCCGTGGCGTCCTTGAGCGACAACTGCCGCAGTTCGACCAGCAATTCCAGTCCCTCCAGCCGGGCGTCGACCGCCTGCGCCTTGGCCAGACGGGCCGCGATATCGTGGCTGCGCAGCAGATTGGTGGCAATGGCGGCCACCAAAGAACACAAGCTGGCCACCGCGCACAGGATGCGCCAACTGGGACTATTCGCACCGGCCGAACCGAGCGCCTGCGTCAGGCGCAAGCCACCGAGGGCCGGCGCCGCCGTCAGCACGGCGGCCAGCGCGCTGGCGACGATGCCCGTGTTGGTAAGCCCGGCGCCGCGTGCGCTGGCTTTGTGATTGAAGGCAGCGAGCTGGGCCCGCTTTTCGCGCAGCCGCCTGGCCAGCGCGTCCCAGCCATCCTGCTCGTCCGGCATCGCCATGTCCGCTCCCTTCGCCGCCATGCGGCACTATGGGATTAGACCGGCGGCCCGGGACGATGTTCCGGCGCCGTCAAGCCGGATGCAGCGCGTGCGTATCCTGCACGCGCAGGCCGTTGGCCGAGATACGGTTGCGTCCGGATGACTTGGCCACATACAAGGCCTTGTCGGCCGCCTCCACCAGCAGGGTCGACGGGGGTTGCTGCTGCGCGGCCTGCCCTGCTTCCGCGTCGGGCGCGCGGCAACTGGCCGACACCACGCCGATACTCACCGTCACCTGCGGCCAGCCGGCCGCGCCACCATGGGGAATGCCCAGGTCAGCCACGGCCAGGCGCATGCGCTGGGCGATCAGTTCGGCGTCGGCCAGGCCCGTCTGCGGCAGCAGCGCGACGAATTCCTCGCCGCCATAGCGCGCCACCATGTCGCCGGCCCGGTGCGAGGCGCCCGCCAGCGCCTGCGCCACGGCGCGCAGGCAACTGTCGCCGGCCACATGGCCATGGGTATCGTTGTAGGCTTTGAAATAATCAACGTCGATCATGAGCAAGGCCAGCGGTGCATGGCCACGCAGGGCCCGGCGCCACTCCAGCAGCAACTCGGCATCGAACGCGCGCCGGTTGGTAATTCCCGTCAAACCATCGGTCAGGTTGATGCGGCGCAGCCGCTCCATCATGTCCAGCAGGCTGCTGTACATCATGCCGCTCTCGGCCAGCAGCACCATCAGCACGAAGCTGGACGCCAGCAGGCCGTACAGGCGGCCCACGTAGAAACCGACGTCGAAGCGTCCGCCGTTGAGCATGGCCGACAGCGCCACGTCGACCACCCACACCCACATCACCACGACCAGCCACAAATCCAGCAGCGAGCGCGCGCCGCCATACCACAGCACCACCAGCGCCAGCAGGCTCAGGCACCAGACCGTGCCCACCACGGAGAGCATAAACGGGGTATAGCGGTCCGCCGTCATAATGTTGGGCAGCATGTCATGGTAGCGCGTCGCCACCAGCGCCAGTGCGACCACGACCGCCAGCACCAGCAGCGCGCCCAGCACGATCATCAGGCTGGTGCGGCGGGTCGGCAACACGTCGTCCGTGGCGCTGCGCCTGAGTAGCGCATAGGCGATCACGAACAGGGGGAAGCCGCCATGCCACAGCATGTACAGCCAGGCCGTCGTCTGCGGTCCGGCGCCCAGCATGCCGCCGGTGTCGAACACGCCGGGGAAGGTCAGCAGGTGGACGCAGGCCGTCAGGGCCGTGAACAGGTAGCCACAGGCGAGCACATACAGGGAACGGACATGGAAGGAATGGAACTGGCCGAACAGCAGCGAGGCCGTAACCAGGTCACAGATCACCAGCGCCGATTCATAGGCCGGGATGAAGGCCCACACCCGCTGCAGTTGCACCTTCGCGAACGGCGCGGCCACCAGGAAGATGACGACCGACAGCATGACTACCGCGTACGCGAGGCGCCGCTGGCGCGGTGCGGCCGGTACGGTCGATAGGAAAACCGGCTGCTCCGGTTGTGCTAGGTCTGCCATGTGCCACCCCGCCTTGCCTCGCCTTCAGGGCTGTCGCCAGCCCGCGCAGCAAGCCGGCCACCGGCAGCTTGCATAAGATAAGTGTATCAAGGTCGGGAGACTTTGCGATCAACCATTTGAAGTCCCAGATCAAGCTGCCACAACTAACGCCACAACCAACAACGCTTCAGCCAGGCTGGCCGTGGAAGGCCTTGTTGGCGATCCGCCAGCCATCGGCCGTTTTCAACAGGACGAAGTAGTCGGTGAAGGTCACGGGGCCGTGCACCAGCGTGACCCTGGCGCAGGCGGACAGGCCGGCCACGTCGATCCAGTCCACCGTGCGGCGGCGGGTGGCCTCGTCGGCCGCCGGCACGCCCTTGAAGCGTTCGCAATACACATCCAGCGGCCAGGAGGTGAACACCCCGTCGCGCATGGACTCGATGTGCGCGCTGGGCAGGAATGCCTGCCGCATGTGGGCCGCGTCGTCGCGCGCATGGCCGAGGAAATAGTGTTCGATGGGGATCAGCACTGCGCTCTGTTCGGCCGTCAACGCGCTCATGGTGGTGGGTGGGGTCAATGTCATTGTTGCGGTTTTGACGCGCCCGCTTCCGGCAATAGCGAAATTTCCATGTTGGCCAATCTGCTTTACATCAAGCCATCGCGTGATGCCGTGGGGAACATCTTCCTTTCTGTTGTGCAGGTGCTGCTGATGAGGATGGATTACCCGAGTCCGTCTGACAAGCGCATGAATTGTTTGCCACTCGGAAAGCTATATGCGCGTGCTTATACGCCATGCCGGACTGCTCGCTATGGTGACCCATTTCCCCCTCGATATCGGCCCCGGCCGCGAATAAATACTATATCCGTACAAATATGAAATTTCCCATAGGAATAATATGTCTATGGTCGGAATGAATTAAAGAAATGAATTAAAAGTTGAATAAACGTATTTCAAATATCCATTCAGAAATAAACTTGATCAAATCAAGAAACACTGGTTATTGAAAAAATTCAACCAAAAGGTCATTACGATTATAAAAAACAAGTTTTGCGTCTCTTCTCACATGATAGTATTTATCACATAAGCTTACGTTATTAATAATTAAAAATGAACGAACAACGATAACGTGACGAAGTGAAATATTACTTTAAAGGTAAATAAGGAATTTATTAGAGTAAATAACAACTTCATGGCGCATCACGCCGCGCCCCCACAACCACAGAGGGAAAAGCGGCGGCGCCATGAGAAAAGCGATGATGAGCATTAAACCAGGCAATAAAAAAGAAAGGAGGATATAGCCAACAGACTATCTAATAAAGATGCTCGATAGCCAGTTTATCTTAAGAAACTAAGATGATGAAAATAATACTTTAATTCGTATTATTTTTTGCTAGATTGAATTGTCGAGCTAAATTCGCGATGGCTATTTTCCGCACCGCAATTGAGCTTGCTTGTTGACCAGTAACATATTAGAAAAAGAGGGAACCAAAATGCAAAAAATGCTTTTCCAGAAAACTGCCGGCAGCCTGCTGCTCGCAGCGGGCATGATCGCAGCACCGCTCGCCAGCGCTGGCACGCTGACTTATCAGGGCGTGACGTTCACCTTCACGGAAGCCGCCAATGTGCTGACCCTGGAGATCGATGCCGCCGGCCGCACCGGCGATTGGGCCACGGCAACCAACATCGGCATGCTGCAAGTGAAGGACATCGGCACGTTCACCACCGCCGCCCTGTCGGGCGAAGCCGGGCCACCGAACACCACGGCCGCCTCGCTGTGGACGTACTCGCCCAGTGAACTGACCGCCAACGGTTGCGATGGTGGCAGCACCGGCGTACAGCGCGCCTGCTTCTACGCCGCCAACACGTCCAACCGGATCGCACTGGCCGACGACATGATCTTCCACTTCACCTTCACCGGCGGCACGCAGAACTTCAGCGATCCGCACCTGAAGCTGGCTTTCTACAACGGCGATGGCACGGATAAAGTCGGCAGCCTGCTGTCGATGAACATCCCGGCCGTTCCGGAACCGGAAAGCTATGGCATGTTCCTCATGGGCCTGGGCATCCTGGCCTTCCTGGCACGGCCGAGGAAAGCGTGACAGGCGCGGCGGGCTGCCAGCCATCCGACTTCCAACCCGTCATAACAACCGCCCGGATCACAAGTCCGGGCCTTTTATTGCGCATTGCGCGCATTCCGCCATGATCATTGGATGGCGGCCCCGGCATGGCCTGCATTAAAATGCTGTCCATCTTAGATTTTGCCGCCGCCGCCATGCAGACCGTTCCCGCTTCCGATCCCGCCAGCCCCAAGAAACGCGGCCGTCCGCTCAAAGGAGCCGGTGGCAACCTGCGGGCCGAACTGATCGAAAAGTCGGCGCAATTGTTCCGCGAACGCGGCTACGACAACACCACCGTGCGCGATATCGCCGCCGCCACCGGCATCCAGGCCGGCAGCTGGTTCTACCACTTCAAGACCAAGCAGGACATCCTGGCCGCCATCATGGAACAGGGTGTGGCGCAATCGCTGGCCCGGATCGAGGCCATCGCGGCCCAGGGCCTGGCGCCGCGCGCACTGCTGCGGCAACTGGTGGAAGTGCATCTGCACACGCTGCTGGCGCCCGACCACCATTTCATCCCCGTGCTGCTGTACGAGGCGCGCTCGCTGGACGAGTCGTCGCGCGCCCGCATCGTGGCGCTCAAGGACCGTTACGAGGCCGTGTGGGATGACGCGATCGCCCGGCTGCACGACGCGGGCGACTGGGCCCTGCCGACGCGCTTCGACCGCCTGTTCATGTTCGGCGCGCTCAACTGGACCGTGCAGTGGTACAAGGCCGACGGCGACGCCGACATCGCCCAACTGGCCGACGCGGCCATGCAATTCATCCTGCGCACGCCGGAGCGTTAATCCCGGTGCATTAATCCCCGCCCAGCACCTTGGGCGTCTGCGCCAGGTGGAAGCCGTCGAACGGCACGCTGGGGTTGCGCAGCGCGGGCATGGGCATGCCCGGCCGCACATTGGGGCGGCCACCGTCGACGCGCAAGGTGGTGCCCGTGATGAACGCGGCCGCCTCCGACAACAGGAACACGATCGCGGCCGAAATTTCCGCCTCCGTGCCGAAGCGCTTGAGCGGCACCGTTTGCGGAAACGCCTGGATGGTCTGTTTCATCGACGGCGGATAGGCGTCCATGCCCGACGAGGCCACGTAGCCGGGCGCCACCGCGTTCACCCGCACCCCGTACTGTGCCCACTCGAAGGCGGCCGTCTCCGTGAAATTGACCATGCCGGCCCGCGCCGCGCCCGAATGCCCCATGTTCGGCATGCCGCCCCACATATCGGCCACGATATTGACCACTGCCCCGCCGCGCGCCTGCATGGCCTGGTTCAGGCACTCGCGCGCCATCAGGAAGCCGCCCGTCAAATTGGTCTGCAGCACGGCCTCCCAGCCCTTGAGCGAAATATCCTTGAGCGGGGCCGGGAACTGGCCGCCGGCGTTGTTGACCAAGCCGTCGATCCGGCCGTGTTCGGCCACGATGGCCGCCACCAGCGCCTGCACGGCCGCCTCGTCGCGAATGTTGCATGGCCATGCCTGGGCCACGCCGCCCACCGCCGCGATCTCCTCGCGCACCCGCGCCAGCTTGTCCGGGTCGCGCCCCACCAGCGCCACCGTGGCGCCCAGCGCCGCCAGTTCATGCGCCGTGCAACGGCCGATGCCGCTGCCGCCGCCCGTCACGATGGTGAGCTGATCCTTGAACAGGCCGGGCTTGAAGACGGAACGGTACATGGCGACTCCCTGATGGTGGACCCCAAATAATAAAGCAAGTGATTGATTTAATGCAAGGCGGCAACGCAAACTATGGCGGTTTCAGGCAAAATGGCCGCATTCTTACGAAAGGACGCATCACCATGATCTATGAAATCGCCGAGCTGTACATCAAACCCGACGCGCACGCCGCCTTCCAGGCCGCCGTGGCCCAGGCCATCCCCATCTTCCAGGCCGCCAAGGGTTGCTTGTCGATGCGGCTCGACCGCGACATCGAAGTGCCCGACACCTACCACCTGGTCGTCGGCTGGGCCACGCTGGAAAACCACACGGTCGACTTCCGCGGCAGCCAGGGTTTCACGGACTGGCGCGGCCTGGTCGGCGGCCATTTCGCGCAGCCGCCCAAGGTCGAGCACTTTGAAACCGTCGTCAACGGCTTCGGCCAGTAAGCATCACGCCAGGACGGGATGGTGGAACACCTGGCGCAGGTAGGCCAGGAACGTCTCGTCCTTGCACAGCGTCTTGCCCGGCGCATCGGACAACTTGGCCACTGACTGGCCATTGCAGGCCACCAGCTTCATGACGATGTTCAGTGGCGTCAGGCCCACGTCGTTGGTCAGGTGGGTGCCGATGCCGAAGCCGGTCATGATGCGGTCGGCGAAATGGCGGTACAGCGCCAGCGCCTTGTCCAGATCGAGCGCGTCTGAGAACACCAGGCGCTTGCTGTTGCTGTCGATGCGCAGCGCCCCGTAATGGGCCAGCGCCTTCTCACCCCAGATGACGGGATCGCCCGAATCGTGGCGCAGGCCATCGAACAGCTTGGCGAAATACAGGTCGAAGTCATCCAGGAAGGCATCCATCCCCACCACGTCCGTCAGCGCGATGCCGAGGTCGCCACGGTATTCCTGCACCCAGTCCTCCAGTGCGGCCTTCTGGAAATCGCGCAGCCGCACCCCGAACGCCTGGAACGATTGCATGTATTCATGCGCCATGGTGCCGATCGGCACCAGCCCGAACTTCTTGGCCAGGTAGACGTTGGACGTGCCCTTGAAATACTGCGGCAGTTCGGTCGCCAGCTTGAACACCACCTCGTCCTGCCAGGCCGACGAGAAACGGCGCCGCAGGCCAAAGTCGGAAAACTCGAACGGATGGCGCAGCGCGGGCTCGGCGCTGAACGCCTTCAACCGCGCGATCTTGGCGGCCAGCCGCTGCCGTCCCTCGGCCAGCGCGTCGTCGCGCTCGAAGCGGCGGAAATACAGTTCGTTGACGATGTAGAGCACAAAGATCTCGAACGCCATCACGTGCACTTGCGGCCCGGCCGCGTGGATCACCAGCGTGTCGCCTTGCGTGCTGACCTGGATGAACTTGCGTTGGAACCGGAACACGGTGAGGAAGTCGACGAAGTCGCTTTTCATGTAGCGCAGCGTGCGCAGGTAATCGAGTTCATCCTCCGCAAACGACAGCGTGCACAACTGGTCCAGCTCGCGCTCGACTTCCTCCTGCAGTTCGGCCAGCGGAAACACGGGCGTGTTGCGGCACACGAATTCGTATTCCGTATGCGAATTCGGATGGCCATGCAGCAGCGCCTGCCACATGGTGAATTTGTACAAGTCGGTTTCCAGCAGGCTGCGGACGATGGGCGTCATCGGGTGTTTCCAAAAAAGAAGATCAGCCTGCATCTTACGCCACTAGCGCCCCGCGTTGAGCAGCAACTCCTGCAACACGTCGCCGGACTGGGCCAGCCGCACGCCGCGCGCCCGCATCCCGTCCAGGAAGTCCTGGTAGGCGGACGCGAAACCGGTCACCGGGCTCATGCAATCGGTCAGCAAGACCAGCTTGCTCAGTTGATCCGCGCCGAGCTGCTGCACGATATGCTCGGTCGTGGCGCGCACGCAATGGCTACCGGCCTCGCCGGCGATGTAGACCTGGTCGGCCGCCGCCAGCGCGCCGATCAGGGCCGCGTTGGCCTGGGTGCCGGGATCGTCCGGGTCCGGCACTTCGGCCTGCACGGCCGAATAATGCTCGGTCCACGGATTGCTGCCCTTGAGCACCTTGGTCACGATGGACTGGGTGGCGTCTTCCCAGCGGTTGTAGGCGGCGCGCACATCGTCATGCACGTTGGCGCCCCAGCTGCCGATCTCGCAGTGCACGGGCCACGCCATCAACTGGTAGCGCCCGGCCGCTTCCAGCGCTTCCAGGTAGGCGAGCGCGCGCGGCAAGGCGGCCGGCTGGCGCGGCAGGAACTTCCCCGCCTGGACATCGGCCGCCGCGATCGGCGTGAATGGCGGCACCGGGCCGCCATCGCCGGCCAGCCAGAAGGTGGGGTGGGCGATATCGAGCCGGTGATGGGAATCGAGCGTGACGGTGATCGCCGTCAGGCCGTGGCGGCCCCGGTTGATCAGGCCGGCCAGGCGCAACATGTCCTGGTGGGCGCCCGGCACAGGCAAGGCGGGCGCGTACGGCTGACGGGTGGCGGGATTGTCCGGCAGGTAGGCGGGCGGCAGATCGCAAAAATCATTCTGCGGATCGATGACGAGCAAGTGCAACTGGCGTTTCATGTCGTGCTCCCTACAGGGCCGGAAATTCAATATCGGCAATATTACCGTATGATTACCGTATCATACCCGGCTGCACCACGCCGGCACCACATCGACCAGCACGGAGCACCATGGAAGCCCACACGCCCGCAGAGCCGCGCAGCGCACTCATCATCCGCCCCGTGCGGCCAGCCGATTTCCCGGCCTGGTCCGTGCTGTGGGCTGGCTACAATGCCTTCTACGGCCGCTCCGGCCCCACGGCGCTGGCGCCCGCCATCATCGAGACGACCTGGTCGCGCTTCTTCAACGACCATGAACCGGTGCACGCGCTGGTAGCCGAGCGCGACGGAGAACTGCTGGGCCTGGCCCATTTCCTGTTCCACCGCAACACCATCCTGATCGAGCCCATCTGCTACATGCAGGATCTGTTCACGCTGGACACGGCCCGTGGCCAGGGCGTGGGCCGGCGCCTGATCGAAGGCGTGTATGCCAGCGCGGCGCAAGCCGGCGCCACCCGCGTCTACTGGCACACGCGCGAGACCAACAGCACCGCGCGCGCCTTGTACGACCAGGTGGCCGAGTTCCCCGGCTCGGTGGTCTACGTCAAGCACTTGTAAGGGCCACGCAAGCCGGTTAGCATCGACAGATTCAACCACTCACTGTCGATAGCATCGACTTCCTGGATATGCGCGACCCCGGCCTGCCCTCGCTCGAACAATTGCGCGTCTTCATCGCCGTGATCGACCATGGCGGCTTCGCCCATGCGGCGCGCGCGCTGCACCGCACCCAGTCCGTGATCAGCTACACCATCGCCAACCTGGAGGAGCAGCTGAACGTGGTGCTGCTCGACCGCAGCAAGCGCAAGCCGGTGCTGACGGAAGCGGGCAAGGCGCTGCTGGCCGACGCGCGCGCCGTCTCGCTCAAGGTCGACAGCATGCGCTCGCGCGCCAAGGCACTGTCGTCCGGACTGGAGGCGGAAGTGTCGCTGGCGGTGGAAGTGGTGTTCCCCACCTGCACGCTGGTGCGCATCCTGCACGCATTCCAGCGCGAGTTCCCCACCGTGGCGCTGCGGCTGCGCATGGAAGCGCTGGGCGCGATCGCGGAGCTGGTGCTGAACGGCGAGTGCCACGTGGGCATCAGCGGCTGGATGCCCAACCTGCCCGACAGCATCGAGCGCCAGCACCTGGGCCATATGACCATGGTGCCGGTGGCGTCGCCGCTGCACCCGCTGGGCCAGTTCAAGGGCAAGATCGCCAGCGCCGAATTGCGCGAGCACACGCAACTGGTCATCACGGACCGCAGCCAGCTCACCAAGGGCCAGGATTTCGGTGTGATGGCGCTGCGCGACTGGCGCCTGGGCGACCTGGGCGCCAAGCACGCGTTGCTACGCAGCGGCATCGGCTGGGGCAACATGCCGGAACACATGATCCAGGACGATATTGCGGCGGGCCATCTAGTGCGGCTGGACGTGGCCGAGGGCGGCGCCCAGCAGTTTCCCCTGTTCGTGATCCATCGTGGCGACCGGGAACCGGGGCCGGCCGGCAAGTGGCTGATGCAGCAGTTCCTGGCGGCGCAAGCGCCCGACGAGCCCATCGCGGACAGCGAGTGGCGTCCCGGCCCCGCGCCTACCTGACGCACGCCGCGCG
This sequence comes from Rugamonas brunnea, assembly GCF_014042345.1. Taxonomy (GTDB): domain Bacteria; phylum Pseudomonadota; class Gammaproteobacteria; order Burkholderiales; family Burkholderiaceae_D; genus Rugamonas; species Rugamonas brunnea. The sequence continues at coordinate 156,105 of NZ_JACEZT010000004.1, read as the reverse complement.
CTAGCGCAAGCCGGCCATGCGCATCCGGGCCCGCAGGCGCCGGATCTCGTCGGACAGGTCGACCACCAGCGCGGCCACGTCGTCATTGGCGTCGAAGTCGCACTCGACCTGGCGCAGCCGGCGCGCCCGCACCAGATCCACGCTGGTGAAGCGCCACGCCGCGCTTTCCTCGGGTGCGCTGTCGAGCAGGATGCCGGTGCGCACGCGCTGCACCACCCAATCGGGCTCCACGTCGCACGCGCGCGCCAGTTCTTCCAGTGTCAGCGCCACGTCGTCGAGCAGTACGCCGCTGAGGTTATTGTTCTGCCCCATCGTCTATCCTCCCCGTGGATTGAATGCCAGATCGCGCGCCATCGCCTGGTACAGCTCGCGCGCACGGGCGCTGTCGGCCGGCGGCAGCACCACCTCCAGCAGCAGATACAGGTCGCCGGCCGGATTGCCGGGAATGCCGCGTCCGCGCAGGCGCAATTTGCGCCCCGCCTGCGAACCGGCCGGCACCGTCACCGTCACCTTGCCCGACGGCGTGGGCAGGTTGATTTCCGCCCCCAGCGCCGCCTCCCACGGCGCCACCGGCACCGTCTCGTAGACGTCGCGCCCGTCCACCCGGTAGCGCGCGTCGGGCGTGAACTGGATTTCCAGGTACAGGTCGCCCGGTCCGGCCGCGCCGGGCTGGCCCTGGCCGCTCAGGCGCAACTGCTGGCCCGCCGTCACGCCCTTGGGAATGTTGACGCTCAGCGTGCGCTCGCGCGTGATGATGCGGTCGTGCGCGTCGCGCTCGGGAATGTAGAGCGTGATGTGGCGGGTAGCGCCTTGATAGCTGTCGGTCAGGTCGATGGCGATGCTGGCGTGGCTGTCCTCGCCGCGCGTGGGCGCGGCGCGCCGGCGCCCGCCCAGGTGGGCAAACAGGTCGGCGAAGAAGTCGCTTGCGCCGGGGCCGGCGCCGCCATTGCCGAAGCCGTTGCCGGCGAAGTCGCCGCCGCCGTAGGTACGGCTCCAGTCCGGCGGCGGCCGGAATTCCTGGCCGGCGCGGTAATGGTGGCCCTGACCCAGCTCGTCGTAGGCGGCGCGCTTTTCCGCGTCGCCCAGCACGCCGTAGGCCTCGTTCAGTTCCTGGGTTTTCTTCTGCGCATCGGGTTCCTTGCTGACGTCGGGATGGTACTTGCGCACCAGCTTGCGGTACGCCTTCTTGATCTCATCCTCGGTGGCCGTCTTCTTCACCCCCAGCGTCTGGTAGTAATCCTTGTATTCCACGGTTCACACTCCCGGTGGTTGGCAGCAGCACAGGCTAGCATACTCCGATTGACGGCGTTTTCGCTTCGCCACATCAAGCGCCCGTGCCGCGCATTGTTTGCTTCGGCAGGACGCCGCCATCCTTAGTAAAATAGAACGTTTCCCCATTCTGGTGCATCCATGTCCTACTCCTTCACCCTACCGAATATACGTGCCGAAGCGGCCGGCCTGTGGCGCCTGGCCTGGCCCGTGCTGGTCGGGCAACTGGCGTCGGTGGGCATGGGCGTGGCCGACGTGGCCATGACGGGCCACGCCAGCGCCGACGAGCTGGCCGCCGTGTCGCTGGGCGCCTCCGTGTGGTCGATCGTGATCGTCACGGTGATGGGCATCGTGATGGCCATTAACAGCATCGTGGCGCACGACGTGGGCGGCAACGAGCTGGGCAAGATCCCGCACACCGTGCGCCAGTCGCTGTGGATGGCGCTGGGCGTGGGCGTGGTGGCGGCCGCGCTGATCAACCTGGCCACGCTGCTGTTCGACCACCTGTACCTGACGCCCCATGTGCAGGCGCAGGCGTCGCGCTTCGTGCACATGATCAGCATCGGCCTGCCCGCCTTCGCCGCCTACCGCGCGCTGTACGGCTACAGCGCCAGCATCAACCAGACCAAGCCGGTGATGGTGATCGCCATCCTGGGCCTGTGTTTCAACGTGGTGGTCAACTGGCTGCTCATTTTCGGCAACCTGGGTTTCCCGGCGCTGGGCGGCGTGGGCTGCGCCGTGGCCACCGGCCTGTGCATGTGGCTGATGCTGGGCACCATGCTGGTCTGGATGCGGATCTCGCCCGCCTACCGCCCCACCTACCCGTTCACGCACTGGGAATGGCCGCACTGGCCGGAAATCCGCTACATGCTGAAACTCGGCCTGCCGATCGGCATCACCTATTTCGCGGAAGTGAGCGTGTTCGGCTCGGTCAGCCTGCTGATCGCGCGCTACGGCGTGGTGCAGGTGTCGGCCCACCAGATCGCGCTCAACTTCGCTTCGCTGGTGTTCATGGTGCCGCTCAGTTTCGGCATCGGCCTGATCACGCGCGTGGGCCACGCGGTGGGTGAAGGCAATCCCGAGCGGGCCCGCTTCGTGGCGTGGGTGGGCGTGGCCATGGCGTTGTCGTTCTCCATCCTGTCAGCCCTGTTCATCCTGGTGTTCCGCCAGCAGATCGCACAAGCCTACACGTCCGATCCGCAAGTGCAGCAGCTGTGCGCCCACCTGCTGCTGTACGCGGCCCTGTTCCAGCTGTCCGACGCCACGCAGGTGGCCACCTCGTCCGCCATCCGCGGCTACAAGGTGACGCGTCCGCCGATGCAGATCCAGCTGCTGTCGTTCTGGGGCTTCGCGCTGCCGCTCGGCTACGTGCTGGGCATGGCCCCGGCCGGACTGTCGTGGGCGCCGGCCGCGCCGATGGCGGCCGATGGTTTCTGGATCGGCCTGGTGGTGGGCCTGACCATCGCCGCCGTGCTGCTGAGCTGGTCGCTGAACCGGCTGTCGCTGCAGCGCGTGCGCCAAGGGGCGCGCGCCGCCGTCAGCACCGCCACCGCAGGACACGGGGCACTGCACTGAACATCGTCATTCCCGCGCACGCGGGAATCCATGCGCCGTATGACCACAGGCGCAGCGTGGGGGGAATTCAGGCAATGCCTGGCGTCCCTCCTGCGCGGGAAGTCGTTGCTCCGGTGGCGCAACGACGAATTGATGGTTATTCAAGGCTCCGTCTGGTATCGTCTTGCGCTAAGCCAATCACCATGAGACTCCCATGCGTTTTATCCTGTGCTTCCTCGCCGCCCTCGCAGCCGTGCCGGCCACCGCCGAACAGCTGACGCTGGACCGCATCCACGCCGATCCGGCGTTGAGCGGGCCTAGCGTGCGCAACCTGAAAGTGTCGCCTGACGGCGCCCGTGTCACCTTCCTGCGCGGCCGCGCCGACAACCAGTTCCAGCTCGACCTGTGGGAATACAACCTGAAGGACAAGAGCGCCCACCGCCTCGTCGATTCCAAGATCCTGGTGCCCGAGGAAAACCTGTCGGCCGCCGAGAAGGCGCGCCGCGAGCGCGAGCGCGTGGCCAGCCTGAAAGGCATCCTCAACTACAGCTGGTCGCCGGACGGCAAGCAGCTGCTGGTGCCCATCGCCGGCAACCTGTACCTGATCGACGTGAGCCAGCCGGACCAGGCGCGCCTGGTCGCCTCCGGCAATGTGTTCGATCCCAAGATTTCCCCGCGCGGACGCTACGTGTCGTTCGTGCGCGACCAGAACCTGTTCGTGATCGAGCTGGCCACCGGCAAGGAACACCAGCTGACCACGGACGGCGGCGGCACCGTCCACAACGGCGAAGCGGAATTCGTGGCGCAGGAAGAAATGGGCCAGACCACCGGCTACTACTGGGCGCCCGACGACAGCGCCATCGCCTACAAGCGCTACGACGAATCGCCCGTGCCCGTAGCGCGCCGCTTCGAGATCTTTGCCGACCGCACCGACGTGGTCGAGCAGCGTTATCCGGCCGCCGGCGATCCCAACGTGCTGGTGCAACTGCGCATCGTGTCGCCCGCCACGGGCGAGCAGCGCAACGTGGACCTGGGCCCCAATCCCGACATCTACCTGGTGCGCGCCGACTGGAGCGCGAGCGCCAAGGCCTTGCTGTTCCAGCGCCAGAGCCGCGACCAGAAAACGCTGGAGCTGGTGTCGGTGGACATGGCCACGCTGGCCCAGCGCGTACTGGTGACGGAAACTTCGCCCACCTGGGTCGGCATCCATGACGACTTGCGCTTCCTGGCCAACGACGCCGGTTTCATCTGGTCGTCCGAGCGCAGTGGCCGCAACCACCTGTACCTGTACGACATGGACGGCAAGCTGCTGCACCCTATCACCAGCGGCAACTGGGGCATCGACAACCTGCTGGCCGTGGATGAAAAGGCGGGCAAGGTCTACGTGTCGTCCAACCGCGACGCCGTGATCGACCGCCAGACCTACGCGCTGGCCCTGGACGGCAGCACGGCCAACCACCCGCAGCGCATCACCCAGGCCGACGGCTGGCACGACGCCGCGTTCGCGCGCAACGGCGAAGTGTTCGTCGACACCTGGTCGGACCCGGACACGCCGCCGCAAGTGAGCATCCGCCGTCCCGATGGCAGCATGGTGGCCTGGCTGGAACACAATGAGCTGAACGCCAGCCATCCCTACGCGCGCTACAAGAATGCCCACCTGCACACCGAGTACGGCACGCTCAAGGCCAGGGATGGCCAGACGCTGTACTACTCGCTGCTCAAGCCGGCCAACTTCAACCAGTTCAAGAAATACCCGGTGTTCCTGTCCACCTACGGCGGCCCGCATGCGCAGCACGTGGCGCGCAAGTGGGGCAACCTGTTCGACCAGTACATGGCGCAGCAAGGCTTCGTCGTGTTCCGGCTCGACAACCGCGGTTCGTTCCGGCGCGAACGCGCGTTCACGGACGCCATCTACCGCCAGCTGGGCAAGGTGGAAGTGGAAGACCAGCTGACCGGCATCGCCTGGCTGGGCCAGCAAAGCTATGTGGACAGCAAGCGCATCGGCGTGTTCGGCTGGAGCTACGGCGGCTTCATGACGCTGCGCCTGCTGGCGGCGGCGTCGGACAAGATCGCGCTGGGCGTGTCGGTGGCGCCCGTGACGGACTGGTCGCTGTACGACACCCACTACACGGAACAGTTCATGAGCACGCCCAAGGACAACGCGGATGGCTACCGCGACAGCGGCGTGTATGCCCACCTGGACGGCCTGAAATCGCCGCTGCTGCTGATGCACGGCATGGCCGACGACAACGTGCTGTTCACCAATACCACGCGCATGATCGACGCGCTGGTCAACCGCAACGTGCACTTCGAACTGATGACCTATCCCGGTGGCAAGCACGGCATGTCCAGCCGCGCCCAGCAACGCCATGTGTACGGCAACATCGAAGCGTTCTTCAAGAAGCACCTGCTGAACGGCAAATAAGCCGTCCCGCGCCGTCCGGCCAGCCCAGTGCTGGCCGGACGGCAATCCCCGCCCCCGTCTGAACAAGCTCATCAGACATGCAGTTTGATAGCCCACAAATGCCATTTTATTAATCCCGTGAATAATGCGGACTGCGGGACGATTCCGCCCCGCCTCATTCATTGTCTGGAGGAATTATGGCTATCGACGTATATCTGCACATAGACGGCATCCGTGGCGAATCGGCGGACGACCGCCACAAGGACTGGATCGAATGCAAGTCCGTGAACTGGGCCGTGACCCAGCCCAAGTCAGCCACCGCCTCGACCGGCGGCGGCCATACGGCCGAGCGCTGCGAGCACCAGGACATCGTGCTGTCCAAGCTGGCCGACCTGTCCTCGCCGGTGCTGCTGCAAACCTGCGCGTCCGGCAAGACCATCCCGAAAGCGAAGTTCGAATTCATGCGCGCGGACGGCCAGGGCGAGCGCGTCAAGTATTACGAGATCGAGCTGGAAAACGTGCTGATCGGCGCCGTCACCCCCAGCGTGGAGGAAGGCGACATCCTGGGCGAGAGCGTGGCGCTCAAGTTCTCCAAGGTCAAGTGGCGCTACATGCAGCAAAAGATCAGCGGCGGCGCGGGCGGCAACACGGCCGGCGGCTGGGACTTGTCCACCAACCGCATCGCCGCCTGACGCGCGGCCTGTCCTGATGTGCGAACAGCCGCAAGCGCGGCTGTTTTTCTATGCGGGAGCCAAGCTTACTGGCGGTTGCCGCGGTCCTTCACCATGTCTTCCGCCGCCTGGCGGGCATCACCCATCGTTTTTTCCAGCTTGCCTTCGGCCTGTTTGTTCAAGCCTTTGACTTGTTGCTGGGTACTGCCGACCAGCTTGCCGGCCTCCTGCTGGATTTTGCCACCGACTTCCTTGGCTTTCCCTTTGACCTGGTCCTTGTTCATCGTGCACTCCTTGGTTGTGGATGGGAGCGAAACACACGTGTCCGTGTATTCGCGGTCCCCATGCTATGCCCGCTATACGGGCCACTCCGTGCGCTGGCGTACAAAAACAGGCAATTCCTCAAGGCCCCGGATTGCGCCACACGCTGGCCAGCCAGGGCTGCTGCGCGCGCGGCAACCCGGGCGGGCGGTAGTAGTGTTCGACAGGAAGGAAGCCAGCCGCCGTCAGGTGCCGTTCCCAGGTGGGGTAATCATAGTAGCTGCCGTAGCGGGGACCGTTCCAGCCCTCCTCGTTGTGGCCGCGCGGGTTGGAACTGAACAGCACGCCGCCCGGTTTGAGCGCGGCGCGCAGCGTGCGCAGCACGGACGGCAAGGCCGCACTGGGCACATGGAACAAGGAGGCGTTGGCATACACGCCATCGAAATAGCCGGCCGGCAGATCGAGCGCGAGAAAATCCTGCTGCCATACGGTGCAGCCGCTCCACGCGCGCGCCATCTCGGCGAAGCGGGGACAGCCATCGATGCCGATGGCTTCATGGCCCAGTTCGGTAAAAGCCTTGAGGTCGCGCCCCGGACCACAGCCGAGGTCGAGGATGCGCAACGGCGCAGGGGCGGCGATGGCGCGCAGCAGCGCGTCGATATTCTGGCTGACATCGTGGTCTATCGTGCCGGCGAAGAACTGCTCGGCCGTGCGCTCGTAATGCGCCAGCGTGCGCTGCGTGATCTGCTCCAGTTGCGCGCGCCGCGCCGCTTCGTCTTCCATGCCGTCCCCGTCGCTGCGGGCGCCACACCGCGTGGCGCCCTGCCCTGCTACTTTACCAGACCCTGACCCGCTGTTCCGGCGCCAGGTACAGCGTCTGGCCCGGCTGCACGTTGAAGGCCTTGTACCACGCGTCCATGTTCCGTACGGTGGCGGTGCGCCACTTGTCCGGCGCGTGGCCGTCGGTCAGGATCGCGCGGCGCAGGGCGGCGTCGCGCGCCTTCTCGCGCCAGCTCATCGCGTAGCCGGTGAAGAACTGCTGGTCGGCATCGGCCACGGGCGCCTTGCCGGCCAGCGAGGCGCGGTAGGCATCATGGGCCGCCGCCAGGCCAGCCAGGTCGGCCAGGTTCTCGCTCAGCGTCTGCTGGCCGTTGATGGCCAGGTCGGGGAATGGCTTGTAGGCCGAGTACTGGGCCGCCAAGGCCGACGAGGCCTGCTTGAAGTGGGCGCCATCAGCGGCCGTCCACCAGTCGCGCAGCAAGCCCTTGGAATCGAACTGCGCGCCCTGGTCGTCGAAGCTGTGGCTGATCTCGTGGCCGATGGTGGCGCCGATGCCACCGTAGTTCATGGCGTCGCTGGCGTTCGGGTCGAAGTATGGCGGCTGCAGGATGGCGGCGGGGAAGTTGATCGCGTTCTGCATCGGCATGTTGACGGCATTGACGAGCTGGGCCGGCATACACCATTCAGCGCGGTCCACTGGCTGCTTGAGCTTGGCGATCTGGCGGCGCGTTTCCGCCTGTTCAGCGCGCTGCAGATTGCCCAGCGCATCGCCCGGCGTCACTTGCAGGCCGTCATAGCTGGCCCATTTTTCCGGATAGCCGACGCCCACGTACAGCGTCTTGAGCTTGGCGTGCGCTTCCTGCTTGGTGGCGGGGGCCATCCAGTCGAGCTGGTCAATGCGGGCGTGGAAAGCATCCACGATCTTGACCACCATCTGCTGCAGGCGCTGCTTGGATTCGGGCGGGAAATACTTGGCCACATAAATCTTGCCCAGCGCATCGGGCATGGCCGCGTTGACGGCGGCCAGGCTACGCTTCCAGCGCACGGCCTGCTGCGGCGTGCCGTTCAGGGTGCGGCCGTAGAAATCGAAATGCTGGTCGGCCAGGGCCTTGGGCAAGGCGCTGTACGCGTGGTTGATGCGGTGGAAGGCGAGGAAATCCTTCCACGTTTCCAGCGGCATGGTCTGCACCAGCTTGGCCGCGCCGGTGATGGCGCTTGGATGCCAGACGATGAACTTGCGCTGGCCTGCCAGCCCGGCGCTCTGGAAATACGCCTTCCAGTCCATGCCCGGCGCCTTGCGTGCGAAGTCAGCCACTTGCCACTGGTTGTTCGCTTTCAGGACGTCGGCCGAGTCCTCGCGGTTGGCGTGCGACTGGGCGATCTGGCGTTCCAGGTCGAACACACGGGCCGCGCGGGCGTCCGCGTCGTCCACGCCGGCCAGGCGGAAGGTGGCGGCGATGTGGGCCAGGTATTTGCCGCGCAGGGCCGCCATCGATGGCGTATCGTCCAGGTAGTAGGCGCGGTCGGGCATGCCCAGGCCGCCTTGCAGCAGGTAAGGCGTGTAGTGGGTGGCGTCCGTCAGGCCCTGGGCCACCCACAGGCCGAACAGGTTCTCGGTGAAGAAGTTGGTGGCGTTGAGCGGATCGACGTCGGCCCGCAGCGTGGCGCCCAGCGCACGCGTAAGGGCGGCCTTGTCCTTGATGGCGGCGATGTCCTTGAGCTGGGCTTGCAGCGGCGCCAGGCCGCGCGCCTCAATGCCGGCCTCATCCATGAAGGTGTTGTAGTAGGCCACGATTTTTTTCGCTTCGGCGCTGGCGGCCGGATCGGCGGCCAGTCCTTCGATCAGCTTGACGATGCGCGCATTGGTGTCCTCCACCAGCTTCGCCGCCACGCCCCAGCTGCTGCGGTCGGCCGGGATCTCAACCGACTTGAGCCAATCGCCGTTGACGTAATCGAAGAAGTCGTCGCCGGGCAGCGTGGCGGTGGCGGCGGCGGTGGCGCCGTTGGCGTTGATGGCCGTTGCGGCGACCGGCGCCGTGTCGTCCGGTGCGGCGTGGGCCTGGGCCTGCGCGAAGGTGGCGCAGAACGTGGCACCCAAGGTGGCGCCAAGCACGGCCAGGCTGAGGGCGGTCTTGCGGGCGGCGCGGTGCAGCGGTCGGGAGTGAGCTTGCATGGTTGTCCTTTTATCGTGGATCTGGATGTGGGATTGGCGTGATGGGCCAGCGTGCACTGTAGCGCCAACCCGGCCCGCGCATGCGCGCGATGCGACGAACTGCAGGATCGCCGGCATGGATGGTAAAAAAACACCACCCTCCGCCATCGGCAGAAAAGATACGCCAGAGCATCAAAATGTCTTTTTTGATCGCGGGAATCGCTATATAGTTCACTGACAGCAACGCGAAACCAACGAGGAGAAGAAAATGAAGCTTGATGCCCTGTTCCAGAATCCGACTGCGTTGCCTACCGCGCCGAAGGTCGTGGAAGAGCTGATCAGCAGTTTTGACAAGGCCAGCGTCTCGACCGAAGAGATCGCGAAAAAATTGTCCACGGATCCGGTACTGAGCGCCAAGCTGCTGCGTCTGGCCAACTCCGCCTACTACCACGTGTCGCGCAGCATCGGCACGGTGGAAGACGCGGTGCTGATGCTGGGCTTCGTGACCGTGCGCACGCTGGTCATCAGCTCCGGCCTGGTGAGCGGGTTCAAGACCGTGCCGGGCCTGGACCTCAAACAATTCTGGCGCTACAGCCTTCACACGGCCGTGTCGGCCAAGTGGATCGCCAAGCAAACGGGCGAAAACACCGACCTCGCCTTCACCATCGGCATGATGCACGCCATCGGCCAGCTGGTGATCCACTCGGCCATGCCGGAACAGGCGCTGGCACTGGACAAGGTGGCAGGTCCGATGGACGCGCGCCGCCTGGACGCGGAACAGGCCTCGCTGGGCTACACCTTCGCCAATGTGGGCGCGGAGCTGGCCCGCCGCTGGAAGTTCCCGGCCACGTTCTCGGAAACCATCAGCGCCTTCCCCGACCCGCTCAACCACACGCCGCCCAACCGCCTGGCTGCCGTCGTCAACCTGGCCGCCTGGCGCGCCCGCGTCGAGCAGAACAAACTGAGCGAAGACGAGATCGCCGCCTGCTACCCAACCGAAATGGCCGAAGCGCTGGGGCTGGACGACGGCGACCTGATCGACAAGATGCCGCCACCGGATGAGCTGAGCGCGGGCCTGGAGGAACTGATTAAATAATCAATCTGGAAAAATTAATATCGAATTTAATATCAGACTGATATCGAATTCGCACGCGGCCGCCGCCCAATTTTTGGGCAGGCGGCCGTTTTTCATAGGGGCCGCCCCCGCTTTCAAAAATATTTTCGATTTTTCGCAAAATATTTTCGAAAAACCCTAAAGTTCTTCCCGCAGACGACGTTACCCCAGACAAGCGGTAGTCTTTTTCCACTTTTCAGGGCGCGCCATGACCTCCTCCGAAGTCCTCTCGATGTACGAAAATATTGCCGGACTGAGCAACCAGATGGTGGCCGCCGCCCGCGTGAGCGACTGGGACAGCCTGAGCCGCCTGGAAGACCAGTGCGCGATCGCCGCCCGCCCGGCCGCCAGCGACATGCCAGCCCTGAGCGGCGCCCCGCGTCAACGCAAGATCGACCTGCTCAAGCAAATCCTGGCCAACGACCGCGCCATCCGCGACGTGACCGAGCCATGGATGAACCAGATGCCCGGCATGAGCGCCCCGCGCCAGTAAGCGCCCCTCATCCGAATCGAAGAAAGCGCCTGCGGGCGCTTTTTTTATGGCCGAAGAATCCGGGGCACGTCCCGGATGGGCAAATGAATTGGCGAACTGCCCTGTTTCGGGCGGATGTAAAAAAGCCCGGCAGCGAGCCGGGCTTTTTCGGGAATTGGTGGAGAGCGAACACCAGGTATCTCCTGGCGTCGCCCCGCTTCCGGTTGCATCCGGAGTCCGCGCACGCATTGTCGGCGCGCAGACCGCTTCCAGGCCAAGTCGTTTCATCAACGCTCATTCTGGGTGCGCGCCACACTATCGTTGGTGACTGCGCCAGATCATGGCCTGTTTATTCGTAGTATTGAAACTACGGGTTTAGTATAGCCCAGTTCTTCAACGCATGCATACCGTGCGCTGACTTTCGCTATTCGGCTTGATTTAGAGCATCTTTTTCAGGCTGTGCGTCGTCGGGGGCGGCTTCCTCGCCCTTCTTGCGGCGCCAGCCTTGCCAGATCTTCAGCGGCGCGCGCGCCTCCCCACCCTGCTTGCGACGGCGCATCCAGTAATACACGCCGCCGGCCAGCGCCAGCAACACGGCGCCGCCGGCCGCCAGCATCGTCGTCAGGTCCGGCCCCGTTTCCACCGGCGGCTCCTTCTTGTACTTGAGCCTGGTCGATGCAGGACGGCTGGCGCCGGCCCGGGGCGGTACATGGGCGCGTAACGGTTTGCCATCGGCCGCCGCTTTGTTGTCGGAGGCCGGTTTGCCGTCGGTCCCTGCTTTGCCGTCGGCCCCTGCTTTGCCGTCATTTACCGCTTTGCCTTCGGTTGCTGCCTTGCCGCCGATCGCTGCTTTGCTGTCGGGAGTGCCTTTGCTATCCAGCGCGGTCTGTAATACTTTGACCTTGTCTTCCAGCGCCACCAGTTTTTCCGTCAGGGCGGCGCTGCGATGATCGAGCGCCGCGCATTCGCGGGCGCTGAGGCGGGAAGTCTGCGGCGCACAGGCGGCCCCGGACTGTCCCTGCGTCGCTGGCGGCACAAGCGCCGCGCGGCGCCGGGCGCCAGAAGCCCTGGCCGGTTCGGTGGGTGCCTCCACCATTGCGCCACCATCACCGGTGCCGCTGGCGGCCGGATGCGGCGGATGTGCCGGTGCCCCCCCAGCGGCCGTGGCCGGGCGGGCGCCACGCGCCCTGGCTGCCCGCAGCGACGCTTCGGCCGCCGCCTCCAGCTCAGTCACCGCCGCGCCAGCAGACTGGGGGGCGACAGTGGCGGTGGCGGAACCGGAGGCGGCCGCCACCACCGGCGCCGGCTGTGGCGCGGGATGGGGATCGGGTTGCAGCCACAGCGTGGCCGCGCGCACATCGGTGCGCCCCGGCACACCGAGCTCCAGGAACAGGTGGACGTAGTTGGCGTCGATAGGCTTGAGCGTGGTGATGTGCAGGAACTGACGCTGGTCGCGCCGCACCACGGACAGGTGGATGGTCGCCAGCGCCGGATTCATGGTGATGCTGGCGCCCTGGTAGACATCAACCGGCGCCAGCCGCACCTGCAAGCCGGTCACCTCGTCTGGCGTGAGCGACACCAGCTCGATATCGGCCGCGAGTTGCTGGCCAATGAAGGAGCGCACGCTCGCCTCGCCCAGTTCGGCCGCGTGAATGGCCGGCGCCAGCGACGCCGCACAGGCGAGCGCGCACAGGGTGGAAACGAGTCGGGGTTTGCGCTGCATGTTCAAGTCGGTCATGGCCTATGCTGAAGAGTAATGACTATAACGGCTGAAATTCGCCGATTTGTAGCCCTGCATCAATTTTCCCATTCCGCGCTACACTTTTGCCATCCCATCCAACCGGAGCGCATGCCATGAACAGCCGAACCGAACGCGACAGCTTTGGCCCCATCGCGGTGCCAGCCAGCCAGCTGTGGGGCGCCCAGACCCAGCGCTCGCTGGAACATTTCCGCATTTCCAGCGAGCGCATGCCGCCCGAGCTGATCGCTGCGCTGGCCAGCGTCAAGCGCGCCGCCGCCCGCGTCAACGTGGCGCTGGGCCAATTGGAGCCGGTCAAGGCCGACGCCATCGTGGCCGCCGCCGACGAAGTGCTGGCCGGCCGCCATGGCGCCGAATTCCCGCTGGCCGTATGGCAGACGGGCTCCGGCACCCAGACCAATATGAACATGAACGAAGTGCTGGCCAACCGTGGTTCGGAACTGATGGGCGGCGAGCGCGGCGAAAACCGCCTGCTGCACCCGAACGACGACGTGAACCGGGGCCAGTCATCGAACGACATCTTCCCCACGGCCATCCACGTGGCGGCGGCCCAGGCGCTGGTGCACACCGTGCAACCGGCCCTGCAACTGCTGCGCGCCACGCTGGATGCCAAGGCGGCCGAGTTTGACGGCATCGTCAAGATCGGCCGCACCCACTTGCAGGACGCCACCCCGCTCACGCTGGGCCAGGAATTCTCCGGCTACGTGGCGCAGCTCGATCACGCCGGACGTGCGATCGACGCCGCGCTGCCCGGCCTGCTGCAACTGGCAGCCGGCGGCACGGCCGTGGGCACGGGCCTGAACGCCCATCCCGAGTACGCGGTACGCATCGCGGCCGAACTGGAGCAGGCGCTGGGCTTGCCGTTCCGCACGGCCGACAACAAGTTCGCCGCGCTGGCCGGCCACGAGGCGCTGGTGGCGGCCCACGGCGCGCTCAAGACGCTGGCCACGGCGTTGATGAAAATCGCCAACGACGTGCGCTGGATGGCGTCTGGCCCCCGCTCCGGCTTGGGCGAAATCACCATCCCGGAAAACGAGCCGGGCAGCTCCATCATGCCGGGCAAGGTCAATCCCACCCAATGCGAAGCCGTCACCATGCTGTGCTGCCAGGTGTTCGGCAACGATGTGGCGATCACGCTCGGTGGCGCGTCAGGGAATTTCGAACTGAACGTGTACAAGCCGCTGATCGCGCACAACTTCCTGCAAAGCGCGCGCCTGCTGGCCGACGGCATGGCCAGCTTTGATTTGCATTGCGCGCGCGGCATCGAGCCCAACCGGCCGCGCATCGCCGAACTGATGGAGCGTTCGCTGATGCTGGTGACGGCGCTGACGCCCCACATCGGCTACGACCGCGCGGCGCAGATCGCCAAGCAGGCGCAGCACGAAGGCACCACGCTCAGACAAGCGGCGCTGGCCCTCGGCTACGTGACGGCGGAGCAGTTCGACCAGTGGATCGTGCCGCTGGACATGACCCACGCCGGCGCCAAAGGATGACTGTGCGCTAGAAGCCGCGCACGTAGCGCACGCCCAGCATCCAGTCCGGCTTGGCCGTGGCGTCGTGGCCGGGATTGACGCGCCACATCATGGCCCCCGTCACCCGTCCCTGGCGCGCATCCGAGCCCACGCCCGTGCTGTAGGTCATTTCCAGGTCGCGTTCGGTGGCCGTCGGATGCAGGTTCAGGGGCTGGGTCACATCGCCCAGCGCGCCCGTCAGCGGCGATTGCAGGGCCGGCCCGCCCAGCGCCAGCACGCCCGAACGCACCTTGGCCGGCATGGCGAAAGTCAGGCCGAAACGGTCATCCTTGCGCCACAATTGCTTGGCCGAGTAACCAAAGCTGTAGGCCACGGTGCGCACTTCCGACACCTGCGCCAGCAAGCTGTCGGTCGTCCCCAGCCCGGCCGTGCGGCCGGACGAGGCCATGGCCACCAGCGAACTGGACGGCGACAGCGCGTAGCCCACCGACAACGAGGTGAACGTGGTGGTGGGATTGGTGGTGAACGCCAGCGACTGCACCAGCTGGCTGCCCAGCATGGAGCCATTCTCGCGCAGCACGCCCACACTGACGATACCCACGGCCCGCCCCATCTTCTGCTCGAATTCCGCACTGCTGAGGAAACGCTTGCTGCGGTCGTTGATGGCCTGGCCGAACGGGTCGGTCTGCACCATGCCCTGGCCCGACAGCGCGCCGAAACGCAGCCGCCCGCCATCGCCGGCGACGATGCTGACGCCGGCATGGCTGGCGTCGCGCACCATGCCGTAGTAAGGCGCGTTGAAGCGGTCGGTGGCGGCGATTTCCAGCGGCGTCAGGCCGGACGCTTCGAGCCCGAAGAACTGGCCGCTCATGCCGCCCGCGCCCACACCGACCACCGTGCCGCGCCCGTCGCGCCGCGACGCGGCCACGGCGCTGCCGTCGGCCAGGTAGCTCAGCGACATGCCGTTGCCCTGGCGCTCCTGCATCGCTCCCTGGCGGTCCATGGTGGCGAACCATTGCGCTGAAGGACTCCACTGCAACGCCGGTGGCAGTGCGGTACGGTTGGTTTCAAAGGGGGAAGAAGTGGACGTATCCGGTCCGGCGGCCCACACCGGCCCACTGGCCAGCGACGCGGCGGCGAACGAGACGGCAAGCGCGAACGGTTTCATGATACTTCTCGCTGACGAGCACTGCGCGATGCAGTTAATTCAGCATAGCAATCAATTTTCCGCGTGGCAATATAAAAACATCATCGGCCATCGAGTAAACTACGACCCCGTCAAATTGACGCTAAACTAGCCGGTGGCACAGCACACCCGCTAGCCACTATCGTAACAGAGGATCAAAATGCAGAAGGTTAGTTTCGAATTGAACGGTGAATTTGTTGAGCTGAACCAGTTGTTGAAACTGGTGGGCTTGTGCGACAGCGGCGGCGCCGGCAAAGTCATGGTGGCCAGCGGCGCCGTCAAGGTGGACGGCAAACCGGAGTCGCGCAAGACGGCCAAGATCCGCGCCGGCCAGCGCGTCAAGGTGGGCGATATCGAGATCAACGTGGTCGCCGCTTGATGTCGCTACGGATTTTGCTCTTGCGTTTGAGCAATAACCTTCTAAGCTGATACCATGGCCGGACCCGTTTGATCCGGCACACACCGCCGCCACGCCCGCTTGCTATATCGGCCTGCCGCGCCGTGCGGCCAGATCAACCGACACAAGGGGAACGCCATGGACGGCCCTGAGCACAACATGCAGACCCAGGAAAGGCTGATCGGCGACCTGCGGCAAGTGATCGAGAACGCGGAAGAACTGCTGAAGAACACGGACCAGTACGACAGCGCCCTGTACCAGAGCGCCCGCGCCAGGCTGGCCCAGGCGCTGCACACGGCTACCGAAGAACTGACCCGTTTCGAGGATGCGCAATTGCTGCGCATGATAGCGGCCACCGAAGCGGCCAGTGCGGCCCAGGGGGAAACCACCGGCGAGGCGCGGGTGCTACGCGCATTCAACACGCGCTGACCCGCCCTGCCGCACGCCCCGCCGCCCCGGCTCGCGCGGGGTGCGCTCAGGGAGTGCTGACGGTACGCCTATTTACCGGCGCGCTTTTCCTCGATCACTTCATCAACGGAGAAGCGGCCCGGCCCGAACGCGGCCAGCACCAGCAACAGCAAACCCCAGTACAGGTGGTCGTTGAGGGCGGCCGGGCAGTCGTAGCTGAACAGCACCGGGTAGGAAATCACCGCCATCACATTCACGGCCAGCAAGCCCAGCGCCGCCTGGCGCGTGAACAGGCCGGCGAACAGCAGCACCGGGAACAGCAATTCGCCGCCAGCGCCCATCCAGGCGGCCAGCTCGGGCGGCAGCACCGGTACCTTGTACTCATCGTGGAACAGCGCCAGCGTGGTGGCCCAGTCGCCCACCTTGATCATGCCGGCCTTGAAAAACTGGCTGCCCACATAGAAGCGCAACGCCAGGTTCAGTAAAGAACCACCCCACTCCGTCAGGTTGGCGTCGAAACGGGAAAATTGCTGGTGCAGCCCAAGTATCGTTTTCATCATGTTGTTCTCGTTCATTGATAAAGAGAGGGACAACCTCGCTGGTGGCGAGGCGGGTACTGCTGTTGCGCTTGCTGTAAGTGTTACATTGAATGGGCGTGGAAATCAACCTCCCGTATCGACAATCAAGTGATGTTCCAGCCACAGGCTCAACTGGCCGCCGATGTCGAACGCCTCATCGAGGTCGAAGGCGGCGTCCAGCGCTGCGCCGAAGGTGGCGCCGTCTGCGAGCTGCGCCAGCGCGGCGTGCGCGGCCGGACTGAGCCGCAGCAGCCGGGTCTGCCATTGCGGCCGCAGCACGATGCCGTGGCTGGCCTGCTCCATCACGGCCGGAAACGCCTGCTGCGCGTCCGCCTGATGCGCCAGCCACAGCGGCACCACGGCCCACGGCGACGCGTGCAGGCTGCAGGCCGGATGCAGCCGCATCGTGCATAGCTCCAGCCGCTCCGGCGGCACAGCCGCCAGTTGCGCGGGCGTGACGGGCTCGGCGGCCGGCGCGTAGTGGGCGCGGTGCACGGCCCACTCCAACCGCGCCATGTCCGGCAGATACGGGAACTGGGCCGCGTGCGGGAAGCCGGCCAGGAACGCGGCGAACTGGGCGCCGAACCGGTTCAGGTCGGCATTGTCGGACGGATAAGCATGGCCATAGGCCCGGCTCAAACCGCCGAAGAATTCCTCGCCCACCAGCATGCGGATGACGGGATAGGCGTTGGCCAGCGTTTTGTCCCAGGTCGCCGTCAGGTTGCCCCGGTACAGGCCGAAACGGCGGCCGTCCTGTCCTTGCCGGAAGCGCGCTTGCACGGCCGATTCCTGTCCGGGATCGAACAGCGCGGCAGCGAAGTCGCTTTGGGTGTGCGCGAAGATGGGAGCCGGTTCGGCGCCGGCCGGCGCCATGGGCGCGGCATCCACGGTCCCGCCCACCGTCGTCGTGGCCACCGCCGGCCATGCCTGCGGCGCACACGCGGGCGCGCTGACGGGCACGCCGGGAACCAGCCGGTCAGCCAGCGCGCGCGCCTTGTCCGCCTCGCCCAGCAACACGTCCAGCGCGGGGATGTCGGTGTCCCACTCGATCAGCGTGGGCACGCGGCCGAAGCGGTGCAGCGCCGCCTCGTACAAGCGCCAGACCGGCTCGGCCACCGTGTCGCCATGGTGGTCGATCACGGCCAGCGGCGTGACCAGGTGCCCGGCCAGGTGGATCTCCCCCACCGTGCCCGGTGCGATGGCGGCCAGGGCCTGCAAGGCATCCTCGCCGTGGTTGCACTGATTAACGTATAAATTGTTTATATCAACGAGCAAGCCGCAGCCCGTGCGCGCGGCCAGGGCCGCCAGGAATTCCATCTCGCCCATGGCGTCGGCCTGGAACCGCACATAGGTCGACACGTTTTCCAGCAGGATCTGGCGCTGTAGCTTGTCCTGCACCCGCTGCACGCGCTCGGACAGCAAGTCCAGCGCGGCCGCGTCCAGCGTCACCGGCAACAGGTCGTTGAGCTGGCGGCCGGCCACGGCGCCCCAGCACAAGTGCTCCGATACCAGCGCCGGTTCAACGCGGCGCACGAGGCTGGCCACGCGCTCCAGGTGCTCACTGGAAAAGCCGCGCGCCGAGCCCAGGCCCAGGCCGACACCGTGCAGGCTGAGCGGATAGTCGCGCCGCAGCTGCGACAGCACGTGCCAGTCCCAGCCTGCCTGGTCGAGATAGTTCTCGGTGTGGACTTCCAGCCAGCCGATGGCCGGCCGCTGTTCGAGAAACTGGCGGTAGTGCGGCGCACGCAAGCCCACGCCGACGTCCAGCGCGGCTGCCGTGGCTGCCGCAGTGCGTGGGTGCCTGGCGAGGGACATGGCCGCAACCGTCAGCGCGAATTACTTGGCAGGGGCCGTGGTCTTGCCGCCCAGTTTTTCGCAAGTGCCCTTGGCCACGTATTTCCACTCGGCGGCGCCGTTGTCGACCTTGGACTGGCCGGCGCAGGAGTGGGCGCCATTGGGGGCGGCGCAATCGTTCTGGCCAGCCTTGGCGATGCCGAAGCACTTCTCTTTCTCGCCGGCGGCCGGTGCGGACGCGGCGGCGCTGCTGGCCGTGCTGACGGAGGCGCACACGGTAGCGAGGGCGGCAGCGATCAGGGCTTGACGTTTGTTCATGGTAAGTCTCCTTGAAGGAAAAAGTAACGGGGTAAAAATCAAATGTGCGATGTGACGGCTATCGTCTGCATCTGGACGGTAGTCGCCGCACCGGGCGCGAACCTTACACACTTTTCTACTTTTTATTTTGTTGCGACAGGGAAGTTCAACCCGGGCAAGCCTGAGCGATTTTACTCAGAAGGCGGGACAAGAATAGCGCAAACCGATACGGAAAACGAAATAAAGTCAGCCGGCCAGGTAAGGCGGTGCGCGCGGCGTGGGTGGACGTAGGGAAAAGCGGGGAAAAGCGGAGAAAATCGGGGACTAGCGGCAGGGAAAATACCATGCGGAGGCCGCGCACACGTCCCCGGCGCGTCCGGCAGGCGCGCGGCGAGGACGGCAGCGGCAGCCGCTGGCGTCAGGCAGTGGTGTTGATCGTGTTGCCCAGGTGCGAAGGCAGATTCGGCGTGGAGGGCACGGGAGGAATCGCCTGGATCAGGGCAGCGGCGCTGGAGGCCTGGATGTCCTGGGCTTTTTTCAACACGGCAACGCCGACGGCCTGCTTGGTGCCGGTGTCTGCGATCGTGGTTGACGCTTGAGCAATACCTGTGACGTCCATGTCCATCTCCAATAAGGCGTATCACCTTCTTTTACGGACACGCCGAACGGAACTTTAGGCCCGCGGCACAAATATTTACGTTGGCGATGCTGCTAGCAGCCCGCGTGACGGCGCAGCCAGGCCAGCACGGTGGCTGGCTGGTTCAGGTCCAGCCACACGAGGCCGGCGCGCAGGCCGTCGGGCGCGGGCACGTCGGACGCCACCGCGACCACGTGGGCATCGTCCGGATACAGCGGCGCGTTGCCGGACGATGGCCGGTACACTTCAAGCTTGGCGATAGGATAAGACTTGAAGCCTTCGAGCAAGGTCAAATCGGCCGGCGACAGCCGCGCCAGCTGGTCTTCCAGCGCCGGCTCGGGCGCGCCGCGCAATTCGTGCACGATGGCGTAACGGTAAGGCGAGGCCACCATCACTTCGGCCGCACCGGCGCGGCGCAGGCGGGCGCTGTCCTTGTGGGGCGGCTCCAGCTCCAGGTCGTGATGGCTGTGCTTGATGACGTTGACCTTCAGCCCGGCGACGGCCAGTTGCGCCACCAGCCATTCCAGCAAGGTTGTCTTGCCACTGCCGGAACGCCCTACCACGCCCAGCACCTTGTGCGTCAGCGCCAGCCCAACCGAATCGCCCTGCATAGTCCCATCGCTCCGCTTTGTTGTCGTGCCGCCATTATACGCACGGCGGCCGCCACGGCGGGCTCACACGTCCTGGCGGAAGACCTCGTTGCGCTTGCGGCGGCCCGCCAGGCAGATCATGCCCACGCCGGCCATCAGCATGCCGTAGCCAGGTGCTTCCGGCACCGGCGACAGCGTCTGCGCCGTGTAGCTGGCGCCGATACGGGCCAGGTCGGCGTCCGTCACGCCGAACACGAAGAACTTGTTGTCGCCGCTGTCGGCGCTGAAGTCGTTGTCGTTGGCCACGTACAGCGTATGGGTCAGCACGCCGCCGCGCATGATGTCGGCGCCGAACGCCAGCCCTTCGATCTTGGACGGGATCTGCCTGGCGTTGTAGCCGTTGGCCACCAGCACGGGCACCAGGTCCAGGAACAATTGCTTGTTCAGCGACGGCGTGCCAGCGTTGATCGCCGCCAGCCCGCTCACGTCCGTGGCGCCGGCCAGGTCCACCATGTACAACTGCTTGTTGACGGCCTTGCTGCCGTCGCCCAGGCCCTTGCCGTCGCGCTCGTCGACGAGGAACTGATGGTCGTTCAGCGCCACGATCTCGCTCACGCCGGTGCCGGTGCTGAGCTGGTAGGCGTATTCATGGGTGGCCTTGGTGGCGATGTCGATGGTGACGATGCGCAGCGTCCCCCTGGCGTCCTGCTCCAGGTTGGCTTGCATGGCGCCCACCAGCGTCTTGCCATCGGGCGTGATGGCCAGCCCTTCCATGCCCTTGTTGGCGATGCGGCCGCTGGTGTTGCCGGCGATCTCAGCGTCGCCGCTGGCCGACAGATGGGACACGGCCAGCTTGCCCGGCAAGGCGAAACTGGCGATGCGCTGCCCCGTGGCGCGGTCGAACTGGTACACATACGGGCCGTACTCGTCGGACACGAACACGCTCTTGCCGTCGCGCGACACGCGCACCGCTTCCGGGTCCAGCCGGCCGTTGTTCGGGTTGGCGCTGCTTAGCGCCGGATCGAAGTTGTCGGAACGGCCCGTGAAGTAGTAATGGCCGGCGCTGTTGAGCGCGGGCGTGCCGCTGCCCAGCGTGGCGCCGCCGCCCGTGCCCAGCGCGCCGCTGCCGTAGCTGAGCGGGGTTGCACTCGACAGCAAGGTGGTGGCCGTCAGCGTGGGTGTGAGCGTGTAGGCCAGGCCGGGGCCGGCGTTGGCCGTCAGCGTCATGTTGATGGTCTGGAAGCGGTTGATGTAGGACGTGGTGTTGTCCACCAGCGGGTTGTAGACGCTGGCGTTGGGGCCACGGTCCGGCGTGGCGATGAAGGTGTTGCCGCCAGCATAGGCCAGGCCGGAACCGAGGCCGCCCAGCAGGTTGCCGGCCACGCCATTTTCCAGCGGCCCGGCCGTGGCCGTCGACAGGTCGGACGACAGCCCGCTCAGGCTGCCCACGGCGATCAGTTCCACGGCATGGGCGCGCGGCACGTAAAACGCTGCGGCGATCAGCAGCGGCATCAGCTTCAGGTGTTGCATGATATTCCCCGGCATAGTTGACTATGCGGTAAAAATATCATTCAGACATGACGCAATGATGACATAACGATCACATTGCCCGCCATCCGGAAGGCGTCAGTAAGGCACGCGGTAGCGGTAGCCCTTGAAGGTGAACACAGCCGCCTTGGGCAGCAGCTTGTCGAGCACGAGGCCCGGCGCGACCTCCTCGCCCTCGTGGCGCAACACCTTGTCGATCAGAAGCAGGCGGTCGGCCGGGTTGCGCGAGTACATATAGCCGCCCATGGTGATGGGGGGAATGGCGCGTTGTATGGGTTCGGGCAAATCGCGCAAGTTCTGGATTGCCTCATCCTGCGCTGGTGGCGCCGGCGTTGCGGCCACGGCGGCGGATGGCGCCGCCTCGGCCACCTTATCCGGCTTGCCCGCGCGGTGATGCGGCACCACCGCCTCCGACAAAGCAGGCGCGACCACAGCCAACGGGGGCGGCGCGCTCGCTTGTGGCACGGCGGCGGGCGCTGGCGCGGCGGCAATGGGAACTGGCAACGGCGCAGGCGCAGGCGCGGCGGCCATGGGAACAGGCGACGACACAGGCGCTGGCACTGGCGCAACGGCGGCGGGAACTGGCGACGACACAGGCACTTGCGCCACGGACGGTGGGGTGACCACGGGCAATTTGGCCACAGGTGGCGCGGCGGCCGGCACCGGCGGCGTCGGCCGCAACACCAGCGCCAGCAGGCCCGCTGTCACCAGTCCCAGCGCGGCCAGCGCCAGCACCAGCGGCTTGTTGCGCAGTCCTGCCCCGCCGGCCGGCGCGGCGGCGATGGCGGGCGCATGGATAGTGGGTACGTCACCCAACTGGCGTTCCGCCTGCGCCTTCTTCAGTGCTTCCAGGATGTAGGACATGTGGTGTGCGGCTGGCCCGGCCGGCCCGTTGAAAAGTAATCGACCCCGCGATTGTACGGCCTGCCGCCCCGAATTTCATCCAGTCACATTCATTACATCATATTGTGATATATTAGCTTTCCCCATATCACTTTTACTGGCCTCATGTCCCCCCGTTCCCACGAACTGAGCAAGAGCGACTTTGAAACGCTCTCCAATTTCCGCTATCAGATGCGGCGCTTCGAACATTTCTCTGAATCGGCCGCGCGCGCGGCCGGCATCACGCCGCTGCAATACCTGCTGATGCTGCACGTGAAAGGCTTCCCCGGCCGCGAATGGGCCAGCATCGGCGAACTGGCCGAGCGGCTGCAGTCGCAGCAGCACGGCGTGGTGGCGCTGGTGTCGCGCTGCGAGGCTGCCGGGCTGGTCGAGCGGCGCGTGAGCACGGCCGACAAGCGCCAGGTGGAAGTGCACCTGCTGCCCCATGGCGAGGCGCTGCTGGTGCAACTGGCCGACCTGCACCGGGCCGAACTGCAATCGATGGAAGGAAAGTTCATGGTGCCGGTGGTCGATTGGGACACGCCATGAGCCGGCGCGATTTCGCGGGCGACCTACGCCTGATGATCGTGGCCGTGGCGGCGCTGGTGGGCCTGCTGAGCACGCTGGCTGCCTGCGCCCTGCTGCGCCTGATCCACTTCTTCACCAACCTGTTCTTCTTCCAGACACTGTCGCTGGACGAGCGCTCGCCCGCCCTCAACACGCTGGGCTGGTGGGTGCTGGTGGTGCCCGTGATCGGCGGGCTGATCATCGGCCTGATGGCGCGCTACGGCTCGGAAAAGATCCGCGGCCACGGCATTCCGGAAGCGATTGAAGCCATCCTGTTCGGCCAGAGCACCATGTCGCCCAAGGTCGCCATGCTCAAGCCGCTGTCGTCGGGCATCGCGATCGGCAGCGGCGGGCCGTTCGGCGCGGAAGGTCCCATCATCATGACGGGCGGCGCGCTCGGTTCGCTGGTGGCCCAGCACCTGCACCTGACGGGCGCCGAACGCAAGACGCTGCTGGTGGCCGGCGCCGTGGCCGGCATGACGGCCATCTTCGGCACGCCGATCGCGGCCGTGCTGATGGCGGTCGAACTGCTGCTGTTCGAACTGCGCCCGCGCAGCCTGCTGCCGGTGGCCGTGGCGTGCGCTGTGGCCGGCTTCGCGCGCGGACTGCTGCTCGACAACGGCCCGCTGTTCCCGCTGCAAACGCTGGCGCCCACGGCGGCCGAACTGCCGGGTTGCCTGGTGGCTGGCGTGGTGGCCGGCGCGCTGGCCTGGCTGCTGTCGACCTCGCTGTACCGGGTCGAGGACTGGTTCCACCGGCTGCCCGTGCACTGGATGTGGTGGCCTGCCATCGGCGGCGTGGCGGTCGGCATCGGCGGCTACCTGGAGCCGCGCGCACTGGGCGTGGGCTACGACGTGATTGGCGACCTGCTGCACAGCCACCTGGCGCTGCACTTCATGCTGGGCCTGCTGCTGTGCAAGGCCGTGATGTGGGTGCTGGCGCTCGGCTCGGGCACCTCGGGCGGCGTGCTGGCCCCGCTGCTGATGCTGGGCGCGGGCCTGGGCGCCCTGCTCGGCCCCTACCTGCCCGGCCACGATCCGGCCCTGTGGCCGCTGGTGTTCATGGCCGCCACGCTGGGCGGCATGATGCGCGCGCCCGTGATGTCGGTGGTGTTCGCGCTGGAGCTGACGCACGACGTCAACGCGATGCTGCCGCTGCTGGCGGCGTCGGCCGTGGCTTACGGCTTCACGGTGCTGGTGATGGGCCGCTCGATCCTGACGGAGAAGATCGCGCGCCGCGGCTACCACATCTACCGCGAGTACGGCATCGATCCCATGGAACAGCACAGTGTGGCGGAAGTGATGACCACCCAGCCCGTGTGCGTGGACGCGCAGGCGCGCGTGGCCGACGTGCTGGCCAGCCATTTCGGCGATGGCCAGTTGCACCGGGCTTATCCGGTGCTGCATGGCGAGCGGCTAGTGGGCATGGTGGACCGGGCCGCGCTGCAACGGGGCGCGGCGCAGACGGTGGGCCAGTTGTTCGGCGTGAACGTGCCAAACGTGGCGCTGGGCACGGAGACCTGCCGCTCGGTGGCGACCCGGCTCGCCGTGCACGGGCTGGAACGCTTGCCCGTGGTGGAGGATGCGCAATCGATGAAACTGATCGGCCTGGTCAGCCGCAGCGACCTGATCAAGCCAGCCGCCACCCTGTTCGGCGATGAGCAGCAACGCCAGACCTTCCGCAGCGCCATTCCGGCGCGCTTCAAGACGCGCCAGCCGTAACGGGCCGATCAGCGGCCGGGGCTCAGGCGCGGCTCGCGCACGCCGGCCAGCTGGAGCAGGCGGATGAAGGTTTTCGGACCGGCCACCCCGTCCGCCTTCAAGTGCTGGACGGACTGGAACTCGCGCAGGCGGCGCATCAAGGCTGCGTCCAGCGGCTGGTTCTCGACCGGCTTCTTCAAGCCGTACAGCTGGGACAGGTGTTTGGCCAGCCAGTCCACGTCCGGGCCACGGTCGCCATCCGATACTTCGTCGCGCCAGCTGCGCGGGGCGCGCCAGAACGTCGTATAGCTGCCATCGTAGCGTTCGGCCAGCGCAGCCAGGCTCAGGTGCTGAGACTTGCCGTCGAGGGCGACGGTGGCGCCGCTGGCGTCAAGCGCCGTCAGCAAGGCGTAGCGCGGCATGCCGGGCTCGTCGCGCAACGTGAGCACGGCGGGACGGTCAAGCTGGCGCAATTCGTCCACGCCGCCGCGCGTTTGCAGGCAACGCAGGTTGAGTCTGGCCGCCACCTGGCAAGGCTCGCCGGGCGGCAGCGACTGGCCCCACAGCGCGGCCAGCTCACGCAACGGCGGTGCGGACTGCGCGCCGCCCTCGCCGGCCGGCGCAGCAACGGCGGCGGCCGATGGGACGATGCTGGACGCGACGGCGGCCCCGGCGGGCGCGCCCGAGGCACCGGATGCTGTGGCGGCAACTTGGGCCGGCGTCGTGCCCGTTACACCGGCTGGGGCGGTGGCAACCCCGGCCTGTGCCGTACCCGTTGCAACGGTGGTGGCGGCGCCTGCCTGCGCGGGCGCCATGCCAGTGGTTGCGCCAACGGCAACCGGCAAGGCGGACGTGGAACCATCGCCCTTGCTGGCGACACCAGCGCCCGCCCCGACTACCTGCGACGCGGCGCGGCTCACCGGCATTGATACCAATTTGGTATCACGCACCGGCAGCCATTGCCAAGCTGCCGCGCTGATGGCCACGCCGGCCAGCACGCCGGCCGCCAGACCCGCGCCCCACTGCGGCCAGGCACGGCGCACAGCACCCGCCCCGCCCGCTGGCGCCGCGAACACTTCCGCCGCCGCGCGCCGCACGATGGCGGGCGTAACCTGCGGCTGGTTCTCCACATACGCCCCCAGCAAGGCCCGGTCGCACAACAGGTTGATCCGGCGCGGCACGCCCTTGGCCAGCTTGTGCACCAGCCCCGTGAGGCGGCGCGGGAATGGCGAGCTGGCCGCCGCGCCCGCCACAGCCAGCCGGTGTTCGATGTAGCTGCCCGTTTCCGCTTCCGTCAGCGGCCCCAGGTGGTAGCGCGCAATCACGCGCTGGGCCAGTTGCTCCAGATCCGGCCGCGCCAGCATGGTGCGCAGTTCAGGCTGGCCGATCAGGATGATCTGCAACAGCTTACGCTCGTTCGTCTCCAGGTTGGTCAGCAGGCGCAACTGTTCGAGCACGTCGGCCGACAGGTTCTGCGCCTCGTCGATCACCAGCACGTTATTGTTGCCCTGCGCATGGCTGTCGAGCAAGTAGCGGTTGATCGCGTCGACGTAGGTCTTGACGCTGACGGCGCCCGTCCCCTGCGGCGCCAGCGTGATGCCGAACTCGTCGCACACGGACAGCAGCAATTCCTCCACCGACAGCTTGGGATTGAAGATATAGGCCAGCTTGCAATTGGCCGGGATCTGTTCCATGAAGCAGCGGCAGACCGTGGTCTTGCCGGCGCCGATCTCGCCCGTCAGCAGCACGAAACCGCCGCCGCTGCCCACGCCGTACAGCAAATGGGCTAGCGCTTCGCGATGGCGTTCGCTCATGAACAGGTAGCGCGGATCGGGCGCGATCGAGAACGGCGCTTGCTTCAGGCTGAAAAATTGCGTGTACATGAAACCCCTGGGTGCGGCTCAGCGCGTCCGCACGGCCTTGGGCTGGACGGGCGGCAGCGGCTTGAACTTGGCGCAGTAAATCTTGGACTTGCGATCGAAATAGACGATGCGGCTGGCCGGTCTGGCTTCGCGCACCGGGAACGCCGAACTGTCGATTTTCGCATATCGCATGCCCACTTGCGTGGTGATGGCCTGTTCGAGCAGTTCCGGCGTGGTCTCGGCCACGGCGCCCACGAACACGAAGGTGCTGGTGTCGTCGCTGACCATCAGTTCGGAAATCTCCACGCCCCACAGGGTGGCGCCATCGGACTTGAACCAGTAGGCGCCGCCGTCGTGCTTGTAGGCGGGACCGAAAGCGTTCAGCAAGTAGTTGTAGAAATATTTGTTGTCGACTTCATCGCGGCACAGCAAGGCGTTGCCGACGATGGTGCCAAACGTGGTGGGAACGGCGGCCCGGGCGCTGGCGCAGCCCAGCGCCAGCATCAACGCGCAGCATGCCAAGCCCGGCCGCCAGCGGCGCGCTGCGGGATTCAGCCCGGCTGGCATGCTACAGCTTCGACATCCAGGCCCGGTTGGCCAGGATACGCGCCTTGGCTGCGGCAGGCAGCGCCTCATAACAGCCAGGATATTGCTTCAATGCACTTTCGCGCACTTCCTTCTGCAAACCATTGATCAGAAAAATATACAGTACCCCGCCATCGTCTGTCTTCTTGGTTCCCATATATTTGATCATGCTGACTCCCTTCACCGGTCAGCGGCCCGCGCGTTGGCCGCCTGTTGGATGGCATTATGACATTGCGCCTTGAAATCACATACTGTTTCGCCGGTGGTACAGGGTAGATATCGGCTCTCCAATGTATAAACTGTAGCGTATGGGACAGTGTTGATCGGGCGCGAACGTGATTGATAGCTCAAACATTCAAGTTCGATAACACCCATTATGAAATTCTAGTATCCAGTGCCAGAGCCGTATGCTCTAATAAATTGTGATACTTGGCGCACTGGGTCCGAAACTATGTGGAGAGGGAAATGAATCGCATCATCACAGCGGCTGTCCTGACGCTGTCCCTGCTTGGTTCGGCCAGTGCCGTGGCAGGGGATGCTGTTGTTCTCGACAACGATGCCGAGAACCTGTCCCAGGCGCCGCGCGGCTTCATCGAGATCGAAGATCACATGCATGTGCTGCAACCCTACCTGGCCGACGACATGATGTTGCCGCGCCAGCAGGCCGCTTACTGGGTGCGGCCCCGGTTGACGGCCGCCAAAGTGCAACCGGCCGCCGAGCGTCCGTCCACCGACAAGAAGGATGCGCGGGCTGCCGCGCTCAAAAGCAAGTATTCCGACCTGCCCGAGCCGCCCATGGCTTCCATGTTGCTGATCGGCCTGATCCTGCTCTTCCTCACCGTGCAAGAGGAAAAGGACGAGAAGTTCACCGAGGAATGACGACGGCGCACCGTTCAGTGCCCCGAATTTGCAGCTGGTGCCGTTGATCCGTGCATCCATCCCTTTTCCATCGCGGCGTGCCCGGAGATGGCTTATCTTTTCGCCATCCCCACCACGTGTTGCGAGAGATCATGCACCCCATCCAACGTACCACCCTGGCCGCCGTGCTGACGCTGGCCAGCGCCCCGCTGCTGGCCGCCACCGCCCAGCCCGACAATACCAACAGCACGGAAAGCCGCACCGTCGCTCCGTTCCACGCCGTCGCCGTGGAAGGGCCTTGGCCGGTGGTGGTCACGGCGCAGGGCGAGCCGGGACTGGAACTGAGCGGGCCACGCAAGGAAATGGCCAACGTCGAAACGCTGGTCACGGACGACACACTGATCATACGGTACCGCCAACGCAAGGGCTGGCATTTTTCGTTTGGCTGGGGCAAACACGCACCGCTGACGATCCGGGTCGCTGTGCCGCAACTGGCCAGCCTGAAAGCCGGCGGCAGCGCCGACGTGGACCTGCAGCAATTCCACGGCCAGCAACTAACGCTGTCCACGGCCGGCTCCGGCGCCCTGCACGCCAGCGGCGATGCGCGCGATCTGACCCTGCGCACCAGCGGCAGCGGCAACGTCAACCTGCGCTCCATGACGGCGGGCAAGCTGAACCTGCGCATGAACGGTTCGGGCGACGTGGCGGCCGGCGCGGTCGAGCAGGATGTGAATGCGGAGCTGAACGGCTCCGGCGACCTGGACATGGACGGGGTGCATGGCGGGCGCGTGAACGCCATGCTGCGCGGCTCCGGCACCATGCGCGTGCACGGCGCCAGCAAGGAAGTGCGGGCCGAGGTATCGGGCTCAGGCGACCTGCAAGCGTGTGAGTTGCAGACGGAAGCCGTGACGGCCGTGCTGCGCGGCTCGGGCGACGCCTGCGTAGCCGGCAACATCCACCAGTTCGACGCCGAAGTGCACGGCTCGGGCAACCTCACCGCGCGCGGCGTGCAGGCGCAGAATGTGCATGCCGTCCTCACCAGCGCCGGCAACATGGTGCTGTCGGGCAGTGGCGGCACGTTAAGTGCTGAAGTGACGGGCTCGGGCGATCTGGATGCCAAAGGCCTGCAAGTGATGCGGGCCGTCACGCGCAGTCGCGGCCCCGGCAACATCTTCCTGAGCAAGGTCAGCGATACGCTGGATGCCGAATTGACCGGCTCGGGCGACCTCAACGCCAACACCGACTGCAAGCAAGTCAAGCTGACCATGAACGGCCCCGGCCAGGTCACGCTGGCGGGCAAGACCGACAAGCTCGATGCCCAACTGAGCGGCTCGGGCGAACTGCACGCGCGCCAGTTGATGGCCGGCCAGGCGGAGGTGGTGGTGCGCGGCCCCGGCCACGCGCTGGTGAACGTGAAAACGGCCGACAAATCGCGGCTCGTCAGCATCGACCGCAGCGGCACGCGTGAACGCGCCAACTAACAACGCTGCGCTTAGTCGAAGCAGAGGCGCTTCTTGGTGGCGGCGATCAGCTTGGCGTCGTACGGGTACAGGTTTTCGATGAACAGCAGTTCGCTTTCATCCGGTTCCTCCAAGCACATGGCCAGCATCACCGGGCCATCTTCCATGCGGCCCAGGAAATGCTTGGGCCAGCGATTCTTGCGGTGTGCCCGCAGCACCTCCATGCCGAGCTTGGCCAGCGCCGGCTTCACGCCGGCCGCCAGCGCCTCGCGCTGCCATTCATCCCAATAATCCTTCTGTCCTGCCTTGTTCATCTGCGTAATTCCTGAAGCGAAAGACGCCAGTGTACTCTGCCCGTCACCAAGCTACCACAACAAGACCAAATTGGCCTTCAACCACACAAAAAACCATACCATTTCCAGAAAGAATCAATACCATATAAAACAACGACTTACTGGAAATTTCTGGCCCTAAGCGCGCAGTCCACTTCAAGATTTAACAATACCAGTTAAATACCTGTTGACAAGCTGGTTTTGCAAACTTATAGTGCCCCACAACTCCCCGGTTGGCAGGCGGTATGCAAGCCCGGCCGGGATGGCACAACAGCGTGGGCAAAATCATGATCGAATATTTCATCGGTGTGGATGGCGGCGGCAGCGGCACCCGGGTGCGGCTGGCGGACCGCGACGGACGCGAACTGGCCGAAGGCGCCAGCGGCCCATCCGGCCTGATGCACGGCATCGCGCGCGCCTGGACCGCCGTGGAGGACGCGGCCGCCCAGGCCTTCCGCGCCGCCGGCCTGGCCATCCCCGACCGTCAACGCGTCGCCATCGGCCTTGGCCTGGCCGGGGTCCACAACAAGCAATGGGCGGCTGAATTTGTGGCCGCCAATCCCGGCTACGCCAGGGTCGCGCTGGAGACGGACGCCGGCACCACGCTGCTGGGCGCCCACCGGGGCCAGCCGGGCGCCATCATTGCGCTCGGCACCGGCAGCGTGGGCGAAGTGATGCTGGCCGACGGCAGCCGCTATGAAGTGGGCGGCTGGGGCTTCCCCTCCGGCGATGAAGCGGGCGGCGCATGGATCGGCTTGCGCGCCGTGAACCATATCCAGCAAGTGGTCGATGGCCGCGCCACCGGCAGCCCGTTCGCCAGCGCCGTCATCGACGCCTGCGGCGGCACGCGTGACGCGATCCAGGTCTGGCTGGCCAACGCCACGCAAACCCAATACGCGCAACTGGCGCGGCTGGTGCTGCAGTACGCCGATGCCAGCGCCGACGCCGATCCCACCGCGCGCGCCATCCTGCTTGAAGCGGGCCGCCAGGTGGACCTGATCGCGCATGCGCTCGACGCCAGCGCCAGCCTGCCGGTCGCCCTGTGCGGTGGCTTGGCCGCGCCATTGCGCCCTTACCTGCCGCCAGCCTTGCTGGCGCGCGTGGTGCCGGCGCAAGGCGATTCCGCCGCCGGCGCGCTGCGGCTGATCCAACAATCGGGGAAGGAGTAGCCAGTGCTAGCACAGTTGAGCGATTTCCGGCCCGACGCCAGCAGCGACACCCCGCTCTATATGCAGTTGGCCAACAAGCTGTCCGACGGTATCGCCAGCGGCGACTGGCGCGCCAACGAGGCGCTGCCGTCCGAGCGCGTGCTGTCGGAGATGCTGACCATCTCGCGCGTCACCGCGCGCAAGGCGATCGACATGCTGTGCGAACGCGGCATGCTGACCCGCAAGCGCGGCTCGGGCACCTACATCACGCCCAAGCTGGAGCAGCCGCTGTCGCGCCTGACGAGCTTTTCCGAAGAACTGAGCCAGCGCGGCTTCACGGCCGGCTCGCGCTGGCTGCAGCGCGACATCGGCGTGGCCTCGCCGCAGGAACTGCTGTCGCTGGGGCTGTCGCCCAACATGCCGGTGGCGCGCCTGAAGCGCTTGCGCACGGCCGACGACGTGGTGATGGCGATCGAAACGACCACCATCCCGGCCGCCTACATGCCCAATCCGCACAGTGTGACGGATTCGCTGTACGGCTACCTGGAAGCCAATGGCGCGGTGCCGATGCGCGCGTTGCAGCACATCCGTGCCGTCAACGCCAACGCCGAGCAGGCGCGCCTGGCCAACATTCCCGCGGGTGCCGCCATGCTGCACATCACCCGCGTCAGTTATCTCGACAACGGCAACGCGGTGGAACTGACCCACTCGTTCTGCCGGAGCGACTATTATGAATTCGTAGCGGAGTCACGCAGATGAGCGGTGCAATCAAAGGCAATATCCTGACCTCGGCGGGCTGGGTCCGCGGCGAGATCGCGTTCTCGGACCGTATCGGCGCCATCCACGGCGCCTCCACCGATCCGGCCACCAACGGCGACGATTACGTCATCCCCGGCTTTATCGACCTGCACGTGCACGGCGGCGCCGGCAAGGATGTGATGGAAGGCGGCGACGCCGTCCACGCCATCGCCGCCATCCACGCCAAACACGGCACCACCAGCCTGCTGGCCACCACCATGACAGCGCCGCCGGAAGACATCGACCTGGCGTTGAAGGCCATCGGCGAGGCCTGCGCCAACCGCCGTCCCGGCTGCGCGCGCGTGCTGGGCGCGCACCTGGAAGGCCCGTACATCAACTCCGGCAAGCTCGGCGCCCAGCCCAACTTCGCGCGCGCCGCCAAGCTGGCCGACGTGCAGCGGCTGGCCACCTTCGCCCCGCTCAAGCTGATCACGGTGGCGCCGGAAATCGCCGGCCATTTGCAGCTGGTGCGCGAACTGGCCGACGCCGGCATGCGCGTGCAGATCGGCCACACGCTCGGTTCCTATGAGGACGGCGTGGCCGCGCTGGAACATGGCGCGGCCGGTTTCACCCATTTGTTCAACGCCATGAGCGGCCTGCACCACCGCGAGCCCGGCATGGTGGGCGCAGCGCTGGCGCACGCCCAATATGCGGAACTGATCCCCGACCTGCTGCACGTGCATCCGGGCGCCATCAAGGTGGCGCTGCGCGCCATCCCCCACCTGTACTGCGTGACCGATTCCACAGCCGCCACCGGCATGCCGGACGGCGAGTACATGCTGGGCCGGCACACGGTGCAAAAGTGCATGGGTGGCGTGCGCCTGCCCGACGGCACGCTGGCCGGCAGCACCCTCACCATGGACCAGGCGCTGCGCAACCTGGTGGGACTGGGGCTGGATCTGGCCGATGCCTCGGCCCGCGTGTCCACCTACGCGGCCGACTACCTGGGCCTGCAGGAACGGGGCCGGCTGGCGCCCGGCGCCTGGGCCGACATGGTGGTGCTCGACCGCGACCTGAATCTCAAAGCCGTTTATATCGAAGGAGAACTGTTGTGACCTCAATGATGCTCAAAGAAGCGCTGTCGGCTGCCGACTGCGTGGCCCTGCAACTGGCCAGCGACACCGACCGTTACGCGGAGCTGGGCCGCAAATTGAGGAGCACGTCCTTCTCGACCGCGCTGACCATCGCGCGCGGCAGCTCGGACCACGCCTGCTCGTATGCCGCCTACCTGATCATGGCGCGCCTGGGCCGGGTGGTGGCGTCGCTGCCGATGTCGCTCGTCACGCTCAACAAGTCGCCGCTGATCACGCGCGACACGCTGGCCATCTCCATCTCGCAGTCAGGCCAGAGCCCGGACGTGGTGGAACCGATCCGCTACTTCCGCGACGGCGGCGCCACCACCGTGGCCCTGGTGAACGACATCGAGTCGCCCCTGGCCCACGCGGCCGAATGGGCCATCCCGCTGCGCGCCGGCAAGGAGCAAAGCGTGGCCGCCACCAAGAGCTTCATCACCAGCCTGGTGGCCGCCGCCCGCATGGTGGCCCAGTGGCAGAACGATCCTGACTTGCTGGCCGGCCTGGAAGCGCTGCCCGATTCGCTGCGCGCCGCCACCCGCGAGGACTGGTCGCCGGCGATCGACATCCTGGCCCCGGCCCGCAACATCATGGTGGTGGGACGCGGCATCAGCTTCCCCGTGGCGCTGGAAGCGGGCCTGAAATTCAAGGAAACCTCGGCCCTGCAGGCGGAAGCGTTCAGCGGCGCCGAGATCAAGCACGGCCCGATGGCGCTGATCGAGGAAGGCTATCCGCTGCTGATCTTCGCCACCCGTGGGCCGACCCAGGCCAGCCTGCTGCAACTGGCGGCCGAGATGCGCGGCCGTGGCGCGCGCGTGCTGCTGGCCGCGCCGGCCGACGTGGCCGAGCGCGACCTGACCCTGCCTACGGCCGCCACCCCGGACCTCGACCCCATCGTCGCGATCCAGGCGTTCTACGTGATGGCGGCCAAGCTGTCGGCAGCGCGCGGCATGGACCCGGACAGCCCGCGCCACCTGAGCAAAGTCACCAAGACCAACTAAGTCCCACCGCCCCTGCGCCCGCCATGAAGATCAAGTTACTGCTGACAGCATGGCTGGCGCTGGGCGCGTGCACGGCGGGCTTGCCTTACGGCGCGAACGCCGCGCCGCAGAAGATCGAATTCTGGACCTTCAGCATGAAGCCCCGCTTCACGCCCTACTTCGAGGCGCTGGCACGCCGCTACGAGGCCGCCAATCCCGGCGTCAAGCTCGAATGGGTGGACTTCCCGTGGGACGTGATCCAGACCAAGCTGGTCACGCGCATCGTGGCTGGCACGCCGCCGGCGCTGGTCAACCTGAACGTGCCGTGGGCCGAGGAATTCGCGCGCGACGGCCTGCTGGCGCCCGTGGACGCGCTGCTGGCCGGCGAGCGCCCGCGCTACCTGCCCGCCGCGCTGCAAGACCTCACCTTCGGCGGCAAGACCTACGGCTTCCCGCTGTACAGCAACGTGGCCGTCATTGCCTACAACAAGCGGCTGTTCGAGGCGGCCGGCCTCACCCATCCGCCGCGCGACCTCGACGAACAACTGGACTATGCGCGCCGCGTGGCCGCCCGCACCGGCAAGGCCGGGCTGTGCCCCGCCCTGTCCAAGATCGACGGCCTGATGATGCAGCAGGGCCTGGACGTGATCCGCGACGGCCGCGCCGTGTTCAACTCGCCGCGCCACGTGGCGCTGGTGCGCAAGCTGGCCGACACCTACCGGGCCGGGGGCCTGCTCAAGGACAGCCTGTTCGCCGAGGATAACTTCCCCGCCGCGATCGACGCCTACAAGGGCGGCCGGCTGGCCATGCTGCTGGCGCCGCCCACGGCACTCAAGCGCATCGAGGCCGACGCCACCGACATCTACGCCGTCACCGACGTGGCGCCCGCGCCGCTGGGCCCGACCGGCATCGCCGACGGCGGCTGGCTGATCCACTTCGCCGTGCCCAACAACGTCGATCCCGCGCTGCTGCCGGCCGTGGGCAAGTTCGCCCGCTACCTCACCAGCGACGAGAACGAACTGGCGTTCGCGCGCCAGGCCAGCGTCTACCCGGCCAGCGCACGCGCCGCCAACGACGTCTTCTTCACCACCGTGCGGGCCGGCGCGGGTGCGTCGGAAAAGGCCGTCGCCGCCGGCGCCGTCTCCATGCCGCATGCGCACACGCTGTACGTGGCCGGCGTGACGGACTACGACGAACTGCGGCGCTACCTGGTGAAAGCGGTCGAAGCGGGCGTGACGGGCAAGCAGGATATCCAGCAGGCGCTGGACCAGGCTGCGGCCATCTGGAACCGCAAGCTGGCCGCGCAGCGGAGGCATTGAGATGACGCGCCGCGCCCTCCTCCCTTGGCTGTTCCTCGCGCCCGCGCTGGCGCTGCTGGCCGTGTTTTCATTCTGGCCCGTGGCCTTCGGCTCCTGGCTGGCGTTCACCGACTACAGCCTGATCCGCCCCACCCACTGGGTCGGTCTCGACAACTTCCGCGCCATCTTCGAGAACGAGATGTTCGTCACCGGCCTGAAAAACTCGCTGGCCTTCCTGCTCATCGTGCCCTGCGTGCAGGTGGGCGCGCTGGGGCTGGCCGTGCTGGTCAACAACCGCCTGCCCGGCATCCGCCTGTTCCGCGCCGCGTTCTACGTGCCGGTGGTGACGACGGTGTCCGTGGTCGGCATCATGTGGGGCTTCATGTTCCACGAACAGGGTGCGCTCAACTACGTGCTGCTGGCCATGCACGTGGTGGGCGCGCCTGTCGGCTGGCTGTCGAACGACACGCTGGCCCTGTTCTCCATCATGTTCGTCACGCTGTGGCGCGGGCTGGGCTGGTACATGGTGATGTACCTGGCCGCGCTGCAAGCCGTCCCGGCCGACATGCAGGAAGCGGCCATCCTCGACGGCGCCACGCGCTGGCAGCGCTTCTGGAAAATCACCGTGCCCATGCTGCGGCCCACCATCATGGTGTGCACCATCCTGTCCGTGCTGGCCGCGCTCAAGGCTTACCAGGAGGTGGACGTGCTGACCCAGGGCGGCCCCATGAACTCCACCTTCACCGGCTTGTACTACGCCTACGACCAGGGCCTCAAGCACCTCAAGCTGCCGCGCGCGCTGGCCGCCAGCTTCGTCGTCTCGCTGTTCTGCGTGGCCATCGCCGTGCTGTGCCTGCGCTACATCAAGCCCCGGGGCCAGCAATGAGAGCGCGTACCCTGCTCCACTACGCCGTGCTGTGCGCGCTGGCCCTGCTGTGCGTGTTCCCGTTCTGGTGGACGCTGGTGACGGCCCTGTCCACCGAGGGCAATATCTTCGCGTTCCCGCCCACGTTCTGGCCGCGCGCGCCATCGCTGGCCAACTTCGCCGAAGCGTTCCGCGCGATTCCCATGCTGGCCTTCTTCCGCAACTCGGTCTTCATCGCCGCCTGCACCGTGTTCTGGAAGCTGACCCTGTGCTCGATGGCGGCCTACCCGCTGGCGCGCATGCGCTTCCGTGGCCGCCAGCTCGTGTTCGCGCTGATCCTGGCCACGCTGGTGCTGCCGTCGGAAGTGAACTTCCTCGTCAACTTCATCACCGTGACGAAACTGAGCCTGGTCGACACCTACACCGGCGTGATCCTGCCCAACGTGGTGACGGCCGTCGCCATCCTGCTGCTCAAGCAGGCGTTCGAGGAAGTGCCGCAGGACCTGATCGACGCGGCGCGCGTGGACGGCGCTTCCGAGTGGACCATCTTCAGCAGGATCATGCTGCCGCTGATCGCCCCATGGCTGGCCACGGTGGGCATCCTGACAGCGGTGGAATCCTGGAACGAATACATCTGGCCCTCGATCGTGATGAGCAAGCCGGACGATTTCCCCCTGTCGGTAGGCGTGCTGTATTTGCGCGGCACCTTCGGCAGCAGCACCCGCGTGATCGCGGCCGGGACCGTGCTGACCATCCTGCCCACGCTGGCAGCCTTCCTCTTTACCCAACGATTCTTCATGCGCGGCATGGACGGAGCAGTGAAATGACTATGACCTTGAACGAACTGAGAAAAATCGCCGGACAGCTGATCATGATCCGCTTCCCCGGCCCCGTGCTCGATGCCGCCACGGCCCGTTTCATCCAGGCCAACGGCATCCGCGCCGTCTGTCTGTTCCGGGGCAATATGACGGACTCCCGTCAACTGGCCGCGCTGACGGCCGAACTGCGCGCGCTGATGGGACCCGAATCATTGATCGCCATCGACCAGGAAGGCGGCGCCGTGGTGCGCTCGACCTGGGTGCCGGCGCCGCCGGCCGCCATGGGGCTGGGCGCGGCCGACGACACCAGTCTGGCCGAGCGCACCGGCGCCGCAGTGGCGCGCGCCGTGAAGGCGCTGGGCTTCAACTGGAACTTCGCGCCCGTGCTGGACCTAAACAACAACCCGCACAACCCCGTCATCGCAGAGCGCTCGTTCGGCGCGGAGCCGCAGCGCGCGGCAGAACTGGGCATGGCCTGGATGGCCGGCAGCCATAGCGAAGGTGTGGCCTGCTGCGTCAAGCACTTCCCCGGCCACGGCGACACCCACGTCGACTCGCACCGCGACCTGCCCACCGTGGACAAGCCACTGGCGGAGCTGGAGCAGTTCGAATTCGCCCCGTTCCGCCAGGCGGCCAGCCATGCGCCAGCCATGATGACGGCGCACATCGTCTATCCCGCGCTCGACCCCGATTATCCGGCCACCATGTCGCGCCGCATCCTGCACCAGCTGCTGCGCGAGGAGTGGAACTACCAGGGCGTGATCATCACGGACGGCATGGACATGCACGCCATCGCCGGCCGCTATGGCGTGGGCAAGGCCGCCGTGCGGGCGCTGGCGGCCGGCGCCGACATGGTGATGGCGCTGGGCACCCCGGAAACGCAGGAGGAAACCCTGAACGCCATCGCCGACGCGCTGGCCTCGGGCGAGCTGGCGATGGATGACATGCAGACCCGCCTGGCGCGCCTGTCGGCGCTGGCGCGCAACTACCCGTGCCAGCCGCGCGACTATCTGGAAGACGCGGCCGACCGCGTGGTGATGGCCGAAGGCTGGCGCCGCGCCCTGAGCGCGCGCGGCAATCCGCAG
Source organism: Rugamonas brunnea (assembly GCF_014042345.1). GTDB lineage: Bacteria > Pseudomonadota > Gammaproteobacteria > Burkholderiales > Burkholderiaceae_D > Rugamonas > Rugamonas brunnea. The sequence continues at coordinate 118,451 of NZ_JACEZT010000004.1, read as the reverse complement.
CGCCCTCCCGCCGGCGCCAAGGTGCGCCTCGTGATGCGCCAGGACGTGGTGAGCGACGGCGTGTCCGAAGCGGGCGTGCCAGCCGCCACTGTGGCCGCGTCGTTGCGCAAGCTGTATGACGTGGACCTGGTCACCTTCGACGACGCGGAAGCATTCGACTGGAGCGCGCTGCCGCATGATGGCCGCTACACCATCCTGGCCTCGACCTCGCGCCTGCGCTACGGCCCGCGCGCGCGCGACGGCTGGCGCCCCGACCTGCACCTGGCGTTGTGGAACCCGTACCAGGCGCTCGACATCGCCGCGCCCGCGCTGATGACCTACGGCTTCGCGGCGCCGGCGCTGGAAGCCGTCAACGCCTGGCTGGCCGGCGAACTGGAAGCGACGGGCCGCGTGCCGGTGCCCGGCTTCGAGTAAAGCCGCACGCCGCCACGCCACCACGAGAAAATCAGAAAAGCAGAGACAACGATGGAACATACCAAACCGCACGTGCGCAATCCCAAGCTTTGGGTGCCCAGCCTGTACCTGGCGCAGGGCTTGCCGTTCTTCGCCGTGGCCATCGTGGCCAACCAGATGTTCAAGAGCATGGGCGTGCCCAACGACCAGCTCAATCACTGGACCGCGCTGATCGGCTTCGCCTGGGTGTTCAAACCGTTGTGGAGTCCCTTCCTGGAACTGGCCAGCAGCAAGAAGCTGGTGGTGGTGGGCTTCCAGCTGGTCGGTGGATTGTGCCTGGGCGCCGTGGCGCTGGCGCTGCACGCGCCGTTCTGGTTCGCCGCCTGCCTGGCGATGCTGGCCCTGGTGGCCATCGCCTCGGCCACGCACGACATCGCGTGCGACGGCTTGTACATCACCAGCCTGTCCGACAAGGGCCAGGCCGCTTACGCCGGCTGGACCGGCACCTTCTTCAACGCCGGCAAGTTCTTCACCACGGGCGCGCTGCTGCTGCTGGCCGGCCACTTCGAGAAGACGCTGGGCGTGGTGCCCGCGTGGACCATCAGCTTCGCGATCCTGGCCGCCATCATGGTGGCGCTGGCCCTGTACAACAGCTGGGCGCTGCCGCAGGCGAAGAACGTGGCGGACGAGAACACCAACGCGGCCGCCATCGCGCGCACGCTGTGGCAGGTCATCGTCGAATACTTCCGCAAGCCCGGCATCTGGGTGTCCATCCTGTTCATCATCCTGTTCCGCGCCGGCGAGGCGCAGGTGCAGGCTATCGGCCCGCTGTTCCTGCGCGAGGCGCGCAGCCTGGGCGGGCTCGGTCTGAGCACGGCCGAAGTGGGCGCCGTGTACGGCACGGTGGGTACGGTGGCCTTCATCGTCGGCAGCATCGCGGGCGGCTACTTCACGTCCTGGCTCAGCCTCAGGCGCGCCATCCTGTGGCTGATCCTGGCGCTGAACCTGCCCAACGTGGCGTTCTACTGCCTGGCCACCTGGCTGCCGACCGACCTGACCGTGATCGGCGCGGCGCTGAGCGCGGAGATGTTCGGCTACGGCTTCGGCTTTGTGGGCCTGATCCTGTACATGATGCAGGTGGTCGCGCCGGGCAAATACCAGACCGCCCATTACGCCTTCTCGACCGGCATCATGCAGCTGGGCTTCGTGCTGTTCAAGCTGGTCAGCGGCGACATCCAGATCGCGCTCGGCTACCAGCACTTTTTCGTGTGGGTGATGCTGAGCGCCATTCCGGTGGCCGTGCTGTCGCAGTTCATCCCCATGAGCGCGCGGCCCCAGCCCGAAGCGCAAGTGGCCCCGCACGCGGCCACGGCGGGCTGACGCCATGGCCAGCGTCAGCCTGCAAGGCATCGTCAAGCGCTACGACACGCAAACCGTGATCCATGGCGTGGACCTGGACGTGGCCGATGGCGAATTCATGGTGTTCGTCGGCCCGTCCGGCTGCGGCAAGTCCACGCTGTTGCGCATGATCGCGGGGCTGGAGGAGATCAGCGCCGGCCAGCTCAAGATCGGCGAGCGCGTGGCCAACGATGTGCCGCCGGCCGAGCGCAAGCTGGCCATGGTGTTCCAGTCCTATGCGCTGTATCCGCACATGACGGTGTACGAGAACATGGCGTTCGCGCTTAAGCTGGCGGGCCAGCCGGCGGCCACGGTCAGGGCCGCCGTGGAGCGTGCGGCCGACATCCTGCGCATCGCCCCGCTGCTGCAGCGCCGGCCCAAGGAACTGTCGGGCGGCCAGCGCCAGCGGGTGGCGATCGGCCGCGCCATCGTGCGCACGCCGGAACTGTTCCTGTTCGACGAACCGCTGTCCAACCTGGACGCCAGCCTGCGCGTGCAGATGCGGGTGGAGCTGAGCCGGCTGCACCGCGAGCTGGGCACCACCATGATCTACGTGACGCACGACCAGGTGGAGGCGATGACGCTGGGCCAGCGCATCGCCGTCTTCCATGGCGGGCGTATTGAACAGGTGGGCACGCCGCATGAACTGTACAACGCGCCGTGCAACCTGTTCGTGGCCGGCTTCCTGGGCACGCCGAAGATGAACTTCATTCCGGCCCAGGTCCTCGCGACGGGGCCGGACCATGCCAGCGTGCTGCTGCCGGGCGGCGCCATCATCGACGTGGCCGTCGATGGCGCTGCGCTCAAGCGGGACGACGCCGTCACTGTGGGCGTGCGCGCCGAGCACCTGGCGCTGTGCGCGCCCGGCGCGAACCATGCCGGCAAGCAGGCCAACGGCACCGACGTGACCGTGGGCCATATCGAATACCTGGGCGACCAATCCATCGTCTACGCCACGCTGGCCGGCGCGCCGGAAATGATCGCCGCGCGCCTGCCGGCCGAGGCGGCGCCTCCGCTTGCCGGCGCGCGCGCCCGCATTGTGCTGCCGCCCGCGCGCTGCCTGCTGTTCGGCGCCGACGGCCGCGCCCTGCCGCGCCCCGCCGCCAGCGGTGCGCACGGCGCGGCGCGCACGGATGATTTGGCGGCGGCTAGTCAATTTATGTAACAATACGCGGGTTTGACCGGACCGCCCTTCTCCCGCCCGCCGATGAGTGGCAGAATGTGCGGCTTGTCCCCCCTTACCGTGACGGCGCGGCGCCAACCGCCTCGCCTCCATTTGTCTTTGATTGAAGGATTTACCATGTCCCAATTTCGTTTCGCCCGTATTAGCCTGATCCTGGCCGCCCTTGGCCTGACCGCAGCGCCGGCCATGCTTGGCATGACGGCCGTCCACGCCGAAGAGAAGGCCGCAGCGGCACCGGAAGCGCCGAAGGACACGGTGCGCCCCGAGATCTTCAAGCTGATCGACCCGGCCCAGATCAAGGACCTGATGGCGGCGAAAAACTACGCGGAAGTGAAGAACCGCATCGACCAGTCGGCGGCCATGCCCAACCTGACCCCGTTCGAATCGTTCGTGCTGAACCAGATGCGCGTGCAGGTCGGTTCGGCCACCTCGGACAACGCCCTGATGCTGCCAGCGCTGGAAGCGATGATCGACTCGGGCCGCCTGGCGCCCAAGGACAAGACCAACTTCATTGAAGCGGTCGGCAACATCTACTACACGTCCAAGGACTTCGACAAGGCCATCGTCTGGTTCAACCGCTACCAGACCGAAACGGGCAACGCGACCAAGGTGCGTCCGCAACTGCTGCGCGCCTACTTCTTCAAGAACGACTACCCCACTGTCAAGACTGAAGTGCTGAAGGATGTTGCGGCCGCCGAGCAGGCCGGCACCGCGCCCACCTCCGACGAACTGGCCCTGCTGGGCAACGTGGGCATCAAGAGCAAGGACAACGCCCTGTACCTGCAGGCCGTGGAATACCTGGTCAAGTACTACCCGACCGAAGCCTACTGGTTCGACCTGCTGAACCGCACGCGCGGCAAGCCTAACTACAACCAGCGCCTGGACCTGGATGTGCTGCGCATGAAGGCGCTGGTGGTGCCGGGCCGCATGGAAGCGGACGACTATTCCGACCTGGCCGAACTGGCACTGCTGGGCGGCTTCTACACGGAAGCGAAGAACGCGCTGGACAAGGGCTTCCCCAACGGCCAGATGGGCAGCGGCCCGGACGGCGCCAAGCGCAAGAAGCTGCATGAGCAGGCCGTCAAGGGCGCGGCCGACGACGCCAAGAACATCGGCAGCGGCGAAGCCTCGGCCGCCAAGTCCAAGGATGGCGTGGGCCTGGTCAACCTCGGTTACGCCTACGTGACCATGGGCCAGTTCGACCACGGCCTGGAACTGATGAACAAGGGTATCGCCAAGGGCGTGCTGAAAAATCCGGAAGACGCCAAGCTGCGCCTGGGCTACGCCTACGTGATGGCCGGCCGCAAGGATGACGCCATCAAGACGCTGCAAACCGTGACCGGCAACGACGGCCGCGGCGACCTGGCCCGCTACTGGATCATGTGGGCCAAGAACCCGTCGGCACCGGCAGCGCCAGCGGAAAAATAAGACGGATGCCGGCCGCGCGCCGGCCTCCGCACGCAAGCCAGACGGCGCCACCGTCTGGCTTTTTTTTCGCCCTTGCTTTCCTGATAATCCGCCAGCACAATGGGCATCCTGGACAACGGGAGGCGGACATGGTCAAGACTGCAAGGCTGGCCAGTATCGACATGCTGCGCGGGCTGGTGATCGCCGTGATGGCGCTGGACCATGTGCGCGATTTTTTCGGCCCCGCCAACTGGAGCCCGGAACAACTGGACCAGACCACGCCGGCCTGGTTCGCCACGCGCTGGATCACCCACCTGTGCGCCACCACCTTCGTGCTGCTGGCCGGCAGTTCCGCGTGGCTGCGCGGCGATCGCACGGGCACGGCGGCCCTGTCGCGCTACCTGGCCACACGCGGCTTGCTGCTGCTGGTGCTGGAAGCGACATGGATCAGTTTCAGCTGGCAGTTCGGCTACGGCGTCCTGATCCTGCAAGTGATCTGGGCGCTGGGCATGGGCATGCTGTTCCTGTCCGCGCTGGTGTGGCTGCCGCAGGCGGTGATCGCCGCCGTCGCGGCGCTGCTGATCCTGCCCCACAACCTGCTCGACGCCATCCAGTCCAGCCATCCCCTGTGGCTGGCGTGGCACCAGGGCGGCTTTCTGCCGTTGGGGGCGAACTTCGGCATCGTCTTCATCTATCCGTTGATGCCCTGGCTCGGGCTGATTGCGGCCGGCTACGCGCTGGGCCCCGTGTTCCGCTGGGAGGCGACGCGCCGCCAGCGCTTCCTGTGGCTGGCCGGCGGGGTGCTGCTGCTGGCCTTCGCCGTTCTGCGCAGCGGGAATTTCTACGGCGATCCCGATCCGTGGTCGCCGCAGGGGCGGGGCTGGATCTGGGACCTGATCTCCTTCCTGCGCGTGCACAAATATCCACCGTCGCTGCTCTACCTTTGCGTCACGCTGGGCATTGCCCTGCCCCTGCTGGCCGTGTTCGAACGCGTGCGCCCGGTGCCGGTGCTGCTGCTGTTCGGCGGCGCGCCGCTGTTCTTCTATGTGGTGCACATCGCGCTGGTCCACGCGCTGGCGGGGCTGTACTTCCTGTTGCGCTTCGGCGCCCTGCCGCAGGGTACGCCGATCCGCTACACGCTGCCGCCGGGGTACACGCCCTCGCTGCCGGTGGTGTATGCGGCCTGGCTTGGCGTCCTGCTGCTTATGGCTGGCCTGACGACGCTGTGGCGCCGTCGCCAGATCCTAACCCCGTCGTGAACGCCCGCCCATAGGCTCCGCCCGGCGTGCCCGGCATGCTGCTGCAAGTCGCCTGCGCGCCGATGGTGGGCACGGGACACGGCGTATCGCGGTCCAGCGACCAGAAATGCAGGCCGGCCAGCTTCATGCGCCGCGCGGCCTGCGCCACCGTGCGCGCATCGGCCACGGTGAACACATTTTCCCGCACGTCGTTCACGCCTATCATGGCCGTCAGCTCGATCTGCTCGTACGGCACGCCGTACTTGCGATGCACATTGCGCGCGGCCTGGATGGCCGACAATCCCATCTGGCAGCGCCGCGCCCGCACCACGCAGGCGTTGGGGTGCGCGGGTCCGTAATCCATCACCATCAGGTTCAGCGCATAGTCGCGCAAGCCGCTGCGCTGCGCCGCCGCCAGCACGGCCACGCCGGTTTCGTTCAGGCTACGCAGGCTGCCGTCCGAGGCGGCATGGGTGGGCACGGTCAGGCTGAAACGCAGCGCCGGGCGGTGCGCCTGCACGCTGGCGGCGGCGGCCAGCAGCGACGCAATCTGCTGCGCGCTCTGGCCAGCTTCGATATCGAAGTCGATGCCGGCCAGGTGCGGCGAATCATAGCGGGCGACGAAACGCTCCATGCCCTCGGCACTGGCGCAGGTGAACACAGCGCCCTGGCCGCCGGTGGAAATCAGGTAGCGGATGCCGGCCCGGTCGAACGCGGCCACGTTGGCGTCGGCCACGTCCTGGCCGCGCTGCGTGCCCCACTGCTCGTCGCCGCATTCGCCGCTGGCGAAGGCCCAGGTCAGCGCCTGCCGGCCGAACGGGCTGCCGTCGCCATTAATGTAGGGCGTGCGCACGCCGTCCGGCGCGGCCGTGATGACGTTGGTGGCCGGGTCGTTCCACATGGCCAGGTGCTTGTAGGGGCTGTAGATAAAGGGCGGCGCAGCCTGCGCCCACGGCGCGCCCGCCGCCAGCAATGCCGCCGCCGCGATGGCTGCGGTCCGGTGTTTGTCATGTGCCATGGTGGAGAATGGGGAACGTAAGGCGTTGATGTGCATGATGTGCATGATGTGAAAGGGCCCGCCGCCGGCAAGTTGTGCTTGCGCGGCGGCGGGCCCGGTGCCGCTAAGGCCAGGCGGGTCGGCCCGGCCAGTCAGGCTACGGATCAGTACTTGATGCGCACACCACCGTACACGGTCTTGCCGTTCTTGTACACGCCGGCGATCTGCGTGGTATCGGTCTTGTACACGGTCAGCAGCGGATCGTTCAGGTTCTGCGCTTCCAGCGTGAACATGACCGACTTGTTGAGCGTGTAGTTGAGCGCGATGTTCAGCGAGCCGTTGGCGCTCTGGAAGTAGTCCGCGCCGCCACGGTTACCCAGCTTGTAGGTGGAACGGTGGCTGTAGCCGATACGGGCGCTGAAGCGGTCGTCCTCGTAGAAGGCGCCGACGTTGTAGGAGTTCTTCGACGTGCCATACAGCGTGCAATCCTCACCAGCCTTGCCGTTGCAAGTGCCCTCGGCCAGCTTGCCGGTCTGTTCGCCATCGGCGTAGGTGTAGTTGGCGTTCACGCCGATGCCACCCCAGATGTTCTGCTCATACGCCAGGTCCATGCCTTTCAGCTTGCCGTCCGTGTTGACCGGCGAGGAGATGTCGTAGTTGGCGATCGCGCCGCCGTGGGAAGCGTCGGCATACGGCAAGATGCTGTGGCCGTAGGCGATCACGCCATCAAGCTTGCTGGCGAAGATGCCGGCCGACAGCAAGGCCTTGGGCGCGAAGTACCACTCGGCGCTGAAGTCGATGTTGTTGCTGCGGATGGGCTTCAGGTAAGGGTTGCTGCCCACGCCGTTGTGCTCCGTGTCGCGCAAGTCGTTGCCGGCAAGCTGGCCGAAGTCGGGACGGGACATGCCACGGTTCAGGGCGAAGCGGCCCACCAGGTTCTGCGCCAGGTCGGCACGCAGGTTCAGGCTGGGCAGCACGTCGTTGAAGCTCTGCTCGTACTCTGGCTTACCACCGGGCAGGAAGGCGTGGATGTCCATCTTGGTCCGCACGAAGCGCACGCCCACGTTGCCGCTGATGGCTTCCGACGGCTGCAGGTTGGCCATCACATAGGCGGCCGTCGCGTCTTCCTTGATGTTGAATTCCTGCTGCGTGGCGTGGGTGTTGAAGGTGGCGTACTTGGCGACCCACGAGGCGACGTAGTCATTGCTGATCTTGAACGGGTTGAAGCCCGGGGTCGGATTGACGGGCAGGTTGCCATACCAGTTGTTGCCGTAATTGCCGATGGCGCTGTCGGGAATCTGGGTGTCGTCGGTGGCGCCGGCGCCCAGCACCATGTTCAGCTTGGTCAGGTCGCGCTCGTGCTTGGCCATGCGCACGCCGAACTGGATCGACGGCACCGCGTCAAAGGCCAGCTTGTATTCGCCGTCCACCTGGCCGTAGTTTTCCTTGTCGGACGAGGAGCTATAACCACCCCAGCCGCCGATACCGCCGCCGGCGCGCACGAACTTGTCGCCGCCCGGCACGTTGAGCACGAAGATACCGTCCGGCGTGAGCGTGTAGCCGGCGCCCTGGTTCCATGCGCTCAGCACCTCGAAGCCCACGTCCGTGGTCTTGCCACTGCCGCTGGTGTGACCGAGTTTGCCGTTCAGGGTCAGGTCCTTGTTGACCACCCATTTGCCGTCGAAGTTGAGGAACTTGGAATCGGTCTTGGCGTCCGGACGGGCCGCCACGTCTTCCACCACCGACCAGGCGCCGGCCGAATTGGCGCCGAAGGCGTCCTTACCGTAGAACACGGAGGTGATGGTGTTGCCCACCACGGTGGCCGGCTGGGTGGGCTTGACGGCGTTGCCGTTCCAGCCCGGGCCGTTGACGGCGTTGATGGTGTCGGCCATGTAGTTGGTGTTGTAGTTCTTCGCGTCGACGGTCGACAGGAAGCCCGACAGGTCCAGCGTCACGTTGGAGGCCGGTTTCCACTGCGCTTCGAGGTAGCCGCCCTGGCGCTTGCGCTCCTGCTGGAACAGCACGGCGCCGCTCAACAGGCTGATGTTCTTGTTGGCCAGCGCCGGATCGGGGTAGTTGGCGCCCGTCTTGTCCCACCACACGCCTTCGGAACCGGCGCGCTGCAGCTTGCGCGTCTGCGAGAACACCTGGCCCAGGATGCCGAACTTGTTGTCGTCGCTCTTCCAGTTGATCAGTGCCGTGACGGCGGGATCGGTGGACTTGGCAGCCGTCGAATAAGCCGCTTCCACGGAGGCGGAGGTGGTCAGCTTGTCGCGGAATTCCAGCGGCTTGCGGGTCTGGATATCGACCGTGCCGGCCGCGCCGCCTTCGAGCAGGTCGGCCTGCGAGGACTTGTGCACCACGATGCGGCCCACCAGGTCCGATGGCAGCAGAGTGTAGGACACGCTGCGGCCGCCGTTGGCGATGTTGGGACCATACCAGTCGCCGCTGGAGACGGTGTGGCCGTTGAGGGTGGTCAGCGTCATCTGCGACAGCATGCCGCGCAGCTGCACGTGCTCATTCTCGCCGAAGGAACCTTCGGCCGAACCGGCGCTGGTGGTGGTCACGCCAGCCACGCGCGACAGCGAGTCGGCCACGTTCTTGTCCGGCATCTTGCCGATGTCTTCGGCCGTGATCACTTCCACCAGCGATTCCGCGTTCTTCTTCTGGTTCAGCGACTGCTGCAGCGAGGCGCGGATACCCGTCACCACCACCACTTCGCCTTCCGGTTTGGCGTCCTGCGCGTAAGCCGGCATGGCCAGGCCCATGGCCAGCAGGGCCACGGCCGACGCGATCGGCGTCAGATGGCTGGAGCCTTGTTTCAGTATCCGGTGCGTCGTTGCGGTATTGTTTTTCATGTAGTCCCCCTTGATTGCGGCCTGGCTACCCAAGCCTGTTAGCGTTCTGATCGTTCGGCCCCTGCAGCGATCGTCGCCGCGATCGTCAGCAGGTTCCTCTTTACAACCACTTACAAAACCAATTGAACGCCAATATACCGCAATCCAATACCAGAACACTACCAGTTTCGCGATTTTTTTTGTCTGTTGTGCATGACACACAGACCACTTCGTGTTTATTTTTGCAATTACCAGAGGGGGAGCACAGGGGAGTGGCCTGATACCACGACAATACCAACGGCCCAGCCTTTTTGGTATGATCGGACCACACACCGCCCCGCCAGGCCGCGCCATGGGAGATCCGACCGTATGACCACGCTAGTCCAGCTCATGCATCATCAGGGGCAGAACAGCAGCCTGCCCCTGTACCAGCAACTGCAGCGCGCCTTGCGCGAAGCCATCGACAAGCGCGTGTTCGGGCCGGACGAGGCGCTGCCGGCCGAACGCCAGCTGGCGGCCGACCTGTCCATCTCGCGCATCACGGTGCGCAAGGCCATCGACGGCCTGGTGGAGGAAGGGCTGCTGGTGCGCCGGCCCGGCTCGGGCAACTTCATCAACACCCGCATCGAAAAGAACTTCGCCAAGCTGACCTCGTTCTCGGAGGACATGCGGGCGCGCGGCCGCACGCCGCGCAGCGTGTGGCTCAAGCGGTCGGAAGGGACGGTGACGCCGGAAGAAGCGCTGCGGTTGCGGCTCAGTCCGGGCGCGCCCGTGTACCGCTTCCACCGCATCCGTTATGCGGACGAGATACCGATGTGCCTGGAGTACGCGACCATCGTGGCGACCGCCCTGCCCTCGCTGGAAGCGGTGCAGGTGTCGATGTACGAGGCGCTGGAACAGGCCGGCAACCGGCCCGTGCGGGCGTTGCAGCGCTTGAGCGCGCTGTTGCTGAGCGCCGAGCAGGCCGAGCTGTTGCAAGCCAAGCCCGGCGACGCCGGCCTGGCCGTGGAACGCCTGGGCTTCTTGCGCGATGGCCGCGCCGTGGAATTCTGCCGCTCCATCTTCCGCGGCGACATGTACGACTTCGTGGCCGAACTCAACACGGCCTGATTCCAAAGAGAACCGGGGTCGGATCCAACATCCATACACGAGCTGTTGTATGAATGTTGGCTCCGACCCCGGGGGTGGTCTTACTGCGGCTTGGCGGCGCCGGCCTTGGCGTCGTCGCCCGCCGTCACCACGCTCAGCTTGGCCGGCGTGATGAACTTGCGGAACGCGGCGTTGACCTGCTCGACGGTGAGCGCCTTCACCTTGTCCTCGAACGCCTTGCTCCACGCGTAGCTGCGGCCCAGGAACAGGTTGCGCGACCAGCCGGCCGCCAGCACCTCATCCTTGGAGCGGTTCTGCAAGCGCTGCTGCAGCAGGCCGGACTTGGCGCCCGCCAGTTCGGCCGCCGTGAAGCCATCCTTGAGCGCGCGGTCCAGTTCCTCGCGGATGGCCGCTTCCAGCTTGCCCAGATTCTGCGGCGCGGCGATGGCGCCCATGCCGAAGCCGCCGGCGCGGTCGATCTCGCCGGCGCCGATGTCGGCCCCGCCGCCGTAGGACAGGCCGTCCTTCTGGCGGATACGGTCCATCAGCCGCGACTTCAGACTGCCGCCGCCGAAGATGTAGGTGGCCACTTCCAGCGCCGGATAATCGGGATCGTTGACGTTCAGGTCCAGGTTCAGGCGCGCCTCGTAATAACCGTTCTCCTTGTCCGGCGTGTTGATGTGCTGGTGCAGGGCCGGCTTGTCGGCGTTGGTGTTGGTGATGCGCGCATAGGCCACCTGGCTGTCCCAGCCATTGAAGCTGTCGGCGATGGTCTTGCTGGTGGCGGCCGGATCGAAGTCGCCGACAATGGACAGCTCGCCATGCGAGGCGCCGTAGTACTGGCGGTGGAAGGCCACCACGTCCTCCAGCTTGAGGGCGCGGATCTCGGCCAGCTGTTCATCCACCGTCTTCACCGCGCGCGGGTCGCCTTTCGGATAGTGGTTGTAGTACTCGGACATGGCCTGGTGCGCCAGCGATTGCGGCTCGTTGCGCGACGATTCGATGCTGACGATCCACTGCTGGCGCATCTGCTCGAATTCGGCGGCCGGGAAGCTGGCCTCCTTGAGCACGTGGCTCACCAGGCGCAACGCCTGGTCCAGGTTAGGGCCGGTGGTGTCGAAGTGGTACAAGCTGCCCGAAATCTTCAGCTTGGCGAACGCGTCGGCCAGTTCCGTGCGGCTGTACTTGCTGGTGCCGCGCATCAGCATGTCGCTGGCCGCCGCCATGATGGTGCTCTTGCCGAACAGGTTGTGCTCGTCGCCCCAGTGCAGGTGCAGGTCCACGGACACGGCCTCGCCCCGGTTCTTCTTGGGCAGCATGGCCACCTTCAGGCCACCGATGGTCTGGATCTGGGTGCGGGCGTCGATGTTGGCCTGGCTGGGGTCGAACGCTTCCGAACTGAGCGTGGCGACCTTGCCCTTGAAGTCCTTCATCACTTCCTGCACGGTCGGCGCGGGCGGGATCTCGGCCCGCTGCGGCGCATCGTCGGGCAGGAACTGGCCCAGGGTGCGGTTGTCACGCCGCAGGTAGCGGGCGGCCGCCGCGCTCACCTGCTCGGGGGTGATGTGATCCAGCTTGTCGCGGCCTTCGAACAGCAGGCGCCAGTCGCCCAGCGCGATTTCCTCGGACAGGGTCACGCCCACTTTCTGCGGATCGTTCAAGGCTTTCTCGATGCCGTTGGCGAAGTTGCGGCGCGTGCGCTCCATCTCCTCGGCCGTGGGCGGCGTCTTGGCGAAGTTCTCCACGGCGGCAATCAGCGCATCGCGCACCGGTTCCACCGGCTGGCCGACCTTGACCACGGCGCCGATGACTTCCAGCCCCGGCGCGTAACCGGTCTGGCCGAAGCTGAACACTTCGGCCGCCATGCCGGTCTCCACCAGCGCCTTGTGCAGGCGGCCGGTCGGCGTGTCGCCCAGGATCTCGGACATGAACGACAGCGGGTCGGCGTCGGCCTGCAACGCGGACGGGATCTTGTAGCCGAGCGCGACGATCTGCATGTCGCCCTTGCGCCGCACGGTGAAGCAGCGCTCGCCATCCTGGGTCGGTTCCACAGTCCAGAACGGCGGCAGCTTGCGCTTGGGCTTGGGGATGGCGCCGAACGATTTGCTGATCCAGGCCAGCGTCTGGCTGGGGTCGAACTTGCCGGCCACCAGCAGCACGGCGTTGTCGGGCTGGTAGTAGGTGCGGTAGAACGCTTGCAGGTTCTCGATGCGCACGTTCTCGATGTCGCTGCGGTTGCCGATGGTGGAGCGGCCATAGCTGTGCCAGTCGTAGGCGATGCTCTGCATGCGCTTGAGCAGCACGGAGAACGGCTGGTTCTCGCCCGACTCGTATTCGTTGCGCACCACCGTCATCTCGGAATCGAGGTCCTTGCGCGCGATGAAGGAATGGACCATGCGGTCCGCCTCCATGTCCAGCGCCCACTTCAGGTTGTCGTTACCGGCCTGGAACACTTCATAGTAGTTGGTGCGGTCGAACGAGGTGGTGCCGTTGAACTCCATGCCGCGCTCGTTGAATTCCTTGGGGATGCTGCGGTTCTTGGGCGAGCCCTTGAACATCATGTGTTCAAGCAGGTGGGCCATGCCCGTCTCGCCGTAGTTCTCGTGGCGCGAGCCGACCAGGTAGGTGACGTTGACCGTCACCGTGGGCTTGGATGCGTCCGGGAACAGCAGCACCTTGAGGCCATTGGGCAAGTGGTATTCCGTGATGCCTTCCACGGACGGGCCCTTGGTGACGCCTGCCGGCAACGTTTGCGCCCACGCGCCCTGCGGGGCCAGGAAAGACAGGCTGCACACCATCAGGCCGCAGACGGCCACGCGCTTCGCATTTGGAGTCATCGCAAATTCTCTAGGGAAATTCAGAAAGCGCCAGCATAACCGCAAGCGAACCGCCGTGGCAGTGCAAAAACGTAAAATATTGTTATATGCCTATCGTCGACGGCAGGATGCAAGCCACCCTCCCCGCGCCGGGATCAGCGCTGGGAACGAGGCGGCGCCGGGCAGGCCGCAGGCTGGCGGCCTAGTGCCGGGCCTTTTTCTCGTGTTCGAGCTGGCTGGCGCTGATGCGCGACAATTCGCCCATTTCCTGGGCCAGGAATTCGATCAGGTCGTCGATACAGACGATGCCCGCCAGGCCGCCCAGGCTGTTGACGACAGGTAGCCGCCGTATGCCCTTGAAACGCATGCGGTCGATGGTTTCGTAGACGTCGTCTTCCTCGTTGGCCGTCATCAGCTCGCCGCTCATGACGTCGCCCACCAGCAGGCTGGCCGGGTCCAGGCCCAGCGCGATGACGGAGACCACGATGTCGCGATCGGTGAGGATGCCCACCGGCACCCGCTCGCCGTTCGGCTGCTCGACCACGACCAGGTCGCCCACGTGATGGTTACGCATCAACAGCGCCGCGTCCTGCACGGTGACGTCGCGCTTGCAATGCACAGTTTGTACGGTACAGATGTCGCCGATACGCATGGCCGCTCCCTCCTCCGTCAAAATCCCAGTGTAGCGCGATCCGGAGCGAATGGGAGGCTGCCAAATCAAGCGTGCGCCGTCGCCAGGCAGGACCGGGCGTGGCGCAGCGGTGGCGGGCGGTGCGGCTTAACCTTGCTTGGGTTCGGGCTCGGGCACGAGGCAGGCGTCCACGATTTGCAGGTCGTTGTCCTTGGCGAACGAAACGACGAAGTGGTAGGCCATCGGCTCCAGGTCGCGCAGGCGGTTGTTGACCACCACCGACTTAACGCCGTTGATCACGGTCGGGCAAACATAGGGGGAGAACTGCAGGTGTGCATGGCGCCCTGCCGTGCCCTCGGGACGGAAACAGGACATGACACCGCACAGACGCTCGGCCCAGTCGCTGGGACGAAACTGTCTGCCATTGCTGGTGACGCCAAGGATAAAGAACTCGTCGTGCAGTTCTTTCTTGTTGTGAGCTGACTCGGCCATAGGCGGCTTGTTGGTAACAAGGATGCGTGGAAGATCCCGGCAGGTGCGCCGGGTGGCGGTACGATTCTGTAAGAACTTCAGGTATTATATCTTATAGAAGACCTATCCGCATAAACCCTTGATTCCAAACGAGCTTTTCTGGATGGGCGCCAATGAAGTGCAGGGCCGCACCAGTGCGGTGCGGCCCTGCCCCAGCAAGCTCCATTGTATGCCGGTTGTATGGACTTGTATGCCGCGCCCGCGTCAGCCGAGCCAGACCGCGCCGGAAAGCAACAGCAGCAACAGCATCCACAGCAGCAGCGCGCGCCACACGAGACCGACCGTGCTTTGCAGGGCGCGCACGTTCGGCTCCTCGCCGGGCAGCACTTCCGGCTCCACGTCCGTCGTATCGACGGTGGAGGCGTCGGCCAGCACCACCTTGGCCGCGTTCTCGGCCGGCGTGCCCAGGCGCACGCCCATGGCGCCGCCGCCGGCCGACAGGATGATGCCGATCGCCTCGTCCTGCCAGCGGTCGGCGAAATTGCGCCAGGCGTAGATGGCGTCCTCGAAGTTGCCGACCACGGCGAAGGCCACGGCCGTCAGGCGCACGGGAATCCAGTCGATCCAGTAGAACGCGCGGGCGGCGAACTGGCCGAACGCTTCGTTGCGCATGTGCTCCGGTTCGTTCCACGCGCGCGCGAGGTGCTCGGCCACGCGGTACATCACGGCGCAGGCCGGGCCCAGCGGCATGAGGAACCAGAAGAACACGCCGAACACGTTGCGGTGCGTGGTGATCAGCGATTTTTCCACGGCGATGCGGGCGATCTCGGAGGTCTCCATGCCCACCGTGTCGAGCTTGGTCCATTCGGCCAGCAGCGCGCGGGCCGTGGCCTCGTCGCCGGCGTTCAGGGCCAGCTGGATCGAGGTGAAATAGTGGCTGTAGTGGCGGAAGCCCAGCGTCAGGTAGACGATCAGGATGTTCCAGGCGAAGGCGGCCAGCGTCAGGTTGTAGTGCATCAGCACGCCGTAGATGAGGGCCGTGGGTACCATCAGGATCGCCATCATCAGGAACCAGCCCATGCGGCCGTGGCGTGGGTGGCCCGCGTTGAACCAGGTTTCCATCCGCATCGCCAGACTCTTGATCTCGGCGTAGATCGGGTTATCCGCACGCAGCGGTTTCATCTGTTCGATCAGCAGCGCGCAGAGTATGGAAAGAAAAGTCATCAAGCGTCCTTTTTGTCACAAAGCCGTAATGCCCGCTACGATAACGCAGTGCAGTGCCGGAATCAAACTTATTGCAATATTGCCCGTCCGGGTCAGGCGCGCAGGAAGTGGAACAGGTTGCGCAACATGCCGGCCGTGGCGCCCCAGATGTAGAAGCGCTCGTACGGCATGGCGTAGAACGAGCGCGCGCCGCCCGGCAGTTGCACCGACAGGCGCTGGTGGTTGCGCCCGTCCATCAGGAACTGCAGCGGCACTTCGAAGATCTCGGCCACCTCGGACGGGTCGGCCGTCAACTCGAACGGCGGCAGCACCAGGCCCACCACGGGCGTGACGCGGTAACCGGTGCCGGTCAGGTAATCGGGCAAGGCGCCCAGCACGTCCACATGGCGGCGGTGCAGGCCGATCTCCTCCTCCGATTCGCGCAGCGCCGTGGCCACGGCGTCGGCGTCATAATCTTCCGCGCGGCCGCCGGGGAAGCTGATCTGGCCGGCATGGTCGGTCAGGTGGGCGGTGCGCTGGGTCAGCAGCAGGGTCAGGCCGTCGTCGCGCTGCACCAGCGGCACCAGCACCGAGGCCGGCGTGGGCTGGGGCCGGGCGATCAGCGATTCCTGGGCCGTTTCCGGCGTCCAGATGGGCGGCGCGGCGAAACGCTGGCGCAGCCACTGCGGCGACAGGCGCTCGGGCGCCACGGCCGGCTCGCCGGCCACGCCATCGACGGGCAATTGCTGGGGATCGAACGGAAGCTGGGCCAAAAATCTTACCTCCACATGCAAAAAAGGGGCACCAGCGGCGCCCCTTCCATCCAAACACAAACGCGATTAAGCGTCTGCTTTCGCCGCTGCTGGGCGACGGTTTGGCAGTTTTTCCTTGATACGTGCCGATTTACCGGAACGATCACGCAGGTAGTACAGTTTAGCGCGACGCACGTCACCGCGGCGTTTCACTTCGATCGAAGCGATCAGCGGCGAGTACAGCTGGAAGGTACGCTCGACGCCTTCGCCGGACGAGATCTTACGAACGATGAAGTTCGAGTTCAGGCCACGGTTGCGACGGGAGATCACGACGCCTTCGTATGCCTGGGCGCGCTTGCGGGTGCCTTCGACCACGTTAACGTTGACGACCACGGTGTCACCAGGGGCGAATTCAGGAATGCTCTTGCCCAGGCGAGCGATTTCTTCTTGCTCGAGTTGTTGAATCAGATCCATTTTAAACTCCAAAAACCATCATGCTGGCGCGCAATGAGTGCTGTTCAGACACTCGCCCAGTAGAGGATGGGGTTAAACACGCGGGCAACATGCCCGCTAGCTACTGCAAATTGCAGGTTTACAAACCTGCCAAAAACTGTTCGTCCTGCTTGCTCAGCCATCCTGCCTCGCGCGCGCGGACCAGCAATTCGGGGCGCTTGCGCGCCGTCGCCTCCAGCATGCGCTGGCGGCGCCATTTTTCGATCTCGGCGTGATTGCCGCCCAACAGCACGGCGGGCACCGTCACGCCTTCATACGTTTCCGGCCGCGTGTAATGCGGCGAATCGAGCAAGCCATTGACGAAGCTATCCTCGACGGCCGAGGCGTCCGTGTTGAGCACGCCGGGCAACTGGCGCACCACGGCATCCATCAGGGCCATGGCCGGCAATTCGCCACCCGACAGCACGAAGTCGCCCAGGCTGATCTCCTCATCGACGCAACGGTCGATCAGGCGCTGGTCGACCGCCTCGTAGCGGCCGCACAGGATCACCAGACCCGGTTCGGCTTTGAGCTGCATGACGCGCTCATGCGTCAACGGCTTGCCCTGGGGCGACATGAACACCACGCGCGGCGCGGGCAGACCGGCTTCGGCCTGGCGCTGTTTGGCGGCGTTGATCGTCGCTTCCAGGGGCTTGGCCAGCATCACCATGCCGGGCCCCCCGCCATAGGGGCGGTCATCCACGGTGCGGTGATTGTCGGTGGTGAAATCACGGGGATTCCACAACGTCAGGCCCCACTTCTGTTGTTCGAACGCGCGCCGGGTCACGCCCGACTGCGTCAGCGCGGCAAACATTTCGGGGAACAGGGTCACGACATCAAATTGCATGGACCGTCCCTTCCGACTGTACCGTGTTGCACAGGTGAGTCTTAATAGTCCAGGCCCCAGTCGACGGTGATGCGCTTGGCGGCCTTGTCCACCGTGATCACATAGTGATCGACAAATGGAATCAGGCGCTCTTGCGCCGCTTCATCGTCGGGAGCGCTGTCGGCGGCGGCGGCCGGCGTGATGCGCAAGATCGACTGCGGACCGTTGCTCATCATGTCGGTGACCTGCCCCAGGTGCTCACCCTGCAAGTTCACTACATCCAGGCCGATCAGATCGGCCCAGTAAAATTCGTCAGCCGACAGCGCCGGGAAACGACTGCGCGGCACCGAAACAGCGGCGCCCTTGAGCGCTTCTGCCACGTTGCGGTCTGTCACTCCCACCAGCTGGGCAACAACGTCGCCGCCATGCAGTTTGACCTGTTTGACGTCCACGTCATGCACATTCGGCTTGTCGAGCCACCAGGTTTTCACCTTGAGCAATGCATCTGCATCTTCCGAGAAAGGTCTTACCCTCACCCAGCCAGCAACGCCGTACGCGCCGTAGACAAAGCCCACTTGCGCCAGATCGTCGGGGACTTTCACCCCGGATGCACTGTTAGCGGCCAAACCAGAAACCAGACTTAGGCTGCTTTTTTAGCGGCAGCGACCAGACGGGCCACGGCAGGCGACAGTTGCGCGCCCACGGACTCCCAGTGTGCCAGGCGGTCAGCGGTAATGCGGAACGGCACTTCGCCACCAGCTGCCATCGGGTTGTAGAAACCGATGCGCTCGATGAAACGGCCATCGCGACGATTGCGCGAGTCGGTTGCAACGATGTTGTAGAACGGACGCTTCTTGGCGCCTCCACGAGCTAAACGAATAACGACCATAATATTTCCAAAAAGTGTGCTGAGACGGAAAAAGCCGCAAATTATAGCGCGCCTTGCCACGTAGCAGCAAGCATTAATGCACATAATTGGGCGGGTTGGGGCAATCGATGATTATCCCCCGTTCCGGCGAACTGGGCAAGTGCCTCACGATCTCAAAAAAGATCCGCCGGGGGCCGTATTATGACCGATACTGCGTGCTTTCCCGCAATTTGTTAGCAAAACCATGGCCAATTTGCATCAAACGCAACATCTTCCCCACAAGAACAAAACGGTGGCCACGCTGCTGGCCTTCGTGCTGGGTGGACTGGGCGGCCACCGGCTCTACCTGCACGGCGCGCGCGACCGCTGGCTGTGGCTGCACCTGGCCAGCCTGCCGGCCGCCGCCGTGGTGGCCGTGGCCGCGCCGGGCGCCGACTGGTTCTACAAGATCCTGCCGCTGGTGGTCTCGGCGCTGATTGGCTTCCTGGAAGCGCTGGTGCTGGGCCTGATGCCGGACGAGAAATGGGATGCCCGCTATAACGCCGGATCGGGCCGGCAATCGGCTGCCAACTGGCCGCTGGCCGTGTTGCTGGTGCTCACATTAATGGTGGGCGCCGGCATGCTCATCGCAACGATTTCCCGCCTGTTTGACTTGCTGTACACTGGCGGTGCGTATGGCTGATCAACAACTTTAGGAGAACAACATGACGAGTCGTCCCCTGATCCTGGCCCTGAGCCTGGCTGGCCTGATGAGCAGCGCCTGGGCGCAGGCGCCCGTGAGCGCAAAAGAACAATATGCGATCGACAGCAAGCACGCCGCCACCCGCTATGCGGATGACAAGAAACTGTGCGCCGAGGAGACCGATTCCAGCACCCGCATGCAGTGCATGCGCGACGCCAAATCCGAATACGACAAGAGCATCGCCCAGGCCAAGGCCGCGATGAAAGCCTCGCCCGCCAAGGCCGGCGCCTGCATGAACGACTGCGGCAAGGTGGTCAACGTGACCGTCACCGAAAAAGCCGGCGAAGGCAGCGCGCTGGGCCTGATCGCCGGCGGCGTGGCCGGCGCCCTGCTGGGCAACCAGGTGGGCAGCGGCCATGGCCGCGAACTGGCCACCGTGGCCGGCGCCGCCGGCGGCGCCTATGCCGGCAAACAGATCGAGCAGAAGGCCAAGTCGACCAAGGTGTGGACCGTGGAAGTGCAGTACAACAACGGCCAGCACGCCAGCTTCAACTTCGACCACGATCCCGGCCTGCTGGCCGGCGACCAGGTGCGCAACGCCAACGGCACCGTGGTACGCAACTAAGACGCAACGAAGTCCGGCAGCGCACCGCCCGACAAGTTCGGTCCAACGGATGCCGTTCAGCATGACTGAACGGCATCGTTATGGCCTCAGTTGCGGGCATCCTTCGGCCGGTCACCCTTGGGCCAGTCCTTGGCCTTGCCGGCGTAGACGGGCCGTGGCTGGTGGGTGAAATATTCCGCCACATCGACCGCATCCTGATCCGACAGCGTACCGCCCTGCCCCAACGGCATGTTGTATTTGACGAAGGCCGCCGCCGTATAAGTGCGCGCCATGCCGGCCCCATCATTGAACGACGCCGGCCCCCACAGCGGCGGGAACGCATACGCGACGCCATTCTTCAAGCCCTCGCCACCGGCGCCATGACAACTGGCGCATTTCTCCGCATAGACCTGCTGGCCGTGCACGGGGTTCGGCACCAGCTTCTGGTCGACCGGCCCGAAGCCGCGCCCCTTGACGCTGACGCCAGTCGGCACCCCGCTCGACAGCCATTGCATGTAGGCGAGGATGTTGTTCATCTCCTCGGAATTGAAGGCCAGCGGCTTGCCGTTCATGGACCGTTCAAAGCAATCGTTGACGCGCTCCTGCAAGGAAATCAGGCGTCCGCTGCGCGCGCGGTATTCGGGGAACACGCCCCAGATCCCGACCCATGGCGAGGCCTGCGCGACGGTGCCGCCTGTCATGTGGCAGTTGGTGCACGTCAGGCCGTTGCCCACGTTGCCAGGCAAGCGCTGATGGGTTTCACTCAGCAGCAATTTGCCGGCCGCGATGGCGGCGCCGCGCGGCCCCGATGGCATGCTCGCTTCCGATGGCGGTTTCAGATCGGGCGCCGTCTGCGCACTGGCTGCGCCGGCCGCCCACAGGGCGGCGAAGAGTATCGAACTACGCTGCAGGTTCATGCTGTTTCCTCCTGTTGGACGTCCCGCCCGGGGCGGCGAGCGATGGATTCATTCTAGACCTGCTGGCGATCCCATCCTTAGCAATTGTGGCGGCGGATTGATTCCGTGGCCGGTCCCGTGTTGCGCGATATATTGCCCGATTTGTTGTGTGCTCACACGTAGCCGCTGGCCAGCGCCCGCGCCCAGTCCGCGCGGCCGTTGCGGCGCGCCAGGTCGGCCATGGCGGCATGTCCATACGGCACGGCGATCAGGTCGCATTGCCAGCCACCCTCGCCCTGTTCAACGATGGCGTAGCGCGCATCGGGCGAACCGTTCTGGATCACATGGAAACAGGGCCGGTTGTCGTCATAGGCGGGCAAGCCCACGCTGCCCGGATTGACGATCAACTGGCCAGCCGACGAGCGCATGGCGCGCGGCACGTGGGTATGGCCGCAGACGATCAACTCTGCGTCGCAGCCGGCCAGGCGGTCGTCGATTTCCGCCAGCGTGGCGGCCCGCACATGGGTGGGCTCAACGGACTCCAGGAAATATTCGAAATCGCTGCGCGGTGTGCCGTGGCATAGCTGCACCTGCGCGTTCAGTCGTAATGCGGGCTCCAGCGTCGCCAGCCAGTCCAGCTCCGCCTGCCCCAGCTGGGCAAAGGCGAACGCGTCCGACGCTTCGCGCCCGCGCGGCGAGCGCAGCTGGCGTTCATGGTTGCCAGCCAGGTGGACCCACTCCGTTTGCGCCATCAGGAACTGGGCCGTCTCCAGCGGCAGCAAGGGGCCGGACACGCAATCGCCCAGGTTGATGACCCGGTCCACGCCCCGCCGCGCGATATCGCGCACCACGGCTTGCAGGGCCGGCAGGTTGCCGTGGATGTCGGAAACGATGGCATAACGCATGGCTCACTCGCGCGCACTCGATGGGAGCATCAGTGTAGCGCGAGTATCCGCCCGCCGCACCGGCCACCGTATCGAAAAGTGAGCAGTTCGACAGCATTGTGAAAATACAACAAATTAATTTACATGCAGGTTTTTTCACTCAATTGCGAGCACCTGCTCGGTTTTTGCACTTGTTTTTGCCCTACATTTAAGCGTAGTCCGAATTCCCAAGAGACGCAGTCCAGACATATAACCACACCAAGGAGACACTGCATGCCTACTCGTATTCGCCACACACTACGCACCCTGCTACCCATGCTCGCCCTGCTCGCCGCCGGCGCTGAAGCATCGGCCAGCACCCTGAACCAGAACGCCTCGTGGACCATCGACCGCGCCAACACCAGCACCAAGTACCGCGTGGTGGCCTACGGCGATTCCATCTACGCCGGCTACAACGGCTCCATCACCAGCGCCGCCAAATACTCGGCGCCGACGGTGGACGCGGAATACATGTCCGCCCTGTGGGGCGCCGACATCGAGAGCGTGCGCCGCACCAAGTCCGGCGCTGTCGCCTCGGACGTGTACAACAACAAGATCGTGGCCGAGCGTTCCTACATGCAGGCCAGCAGCACCCGCGTGGTGACCTTCGAAATGTGCGGCAACGACGGCCTGCAGGCGCGCACCAGCTTCAAGAGCCAGACCGGCACCTGCGACTACACGGTGCTCGACAACGCCGAAGCGAGCTGCAAGACCTACGTGGCGGCGGCCATGGACTACATCAACGCCAACGCCTACCCCGGCGTCAAGCTGAAGGTGATCTCCAACCTGCACTATCCGGGCTACGCGGCCGACAACGTGCAAAGCTCGTGCACCGACGCGACCACCGGCCAGACCGTGAAGATGCAGGACCGCTTCCTGCAATCGCTGGCCCGCATGAACTACATGATGTGCGATACGGCGCGCCAGAAGGGCTTCACCTGCGCCGACAACTTCGCGCAGTACATGGGCGGCGACTATGACAGCAACGGCGACGGCCAGATCGACTCCGACGCGCTGCGCTACGTGGCCGGCGAGAGCCAGGCCAGCTACGTGACCCGCATCACCACCACGCTGCGCTCGACCCTGCGCGACGCCAACACGCACTTCGTCTCCGCCAGCAGCAGCTACGACTACATCCAGTCCGACGATACCCACCCGACCTACACCGGCAGCACCATCACCTCCGGCCTGTTCGGCGACACCACGGGCAGCGGCGCGCCGCGCTACACCTCCTTCACCGCCGGCAAGAACCCGATCTGGAACCAGTACGGGCATGAGCGCATGGGCTGGGCCGTTTCGACCTTCAATCCGGCCACGCCTTAAGCACCAGCCAAGTCCCGGCCCGGATCTGGGTTGACCATGCCACCTCGAACCAAGGCGACACCGGCCGGCGCCCGCTGCAACGGCGCCGGCCGCGCGCGCACGCATGCGCACGGCCGCTCCAACATCGGCCTGCTGCTGGCGTTGGCGGGCGTCGCCGTGCTGGGCGGGCTGTGGCTGTGGTCCGCCTCGTCGGCCGGCGAAGGCGGTGAAGCCACGGCGGCGGCGCCGTCCGCCGCCGCCGGCGCGAAGCCGGGCTGGCTGTCGGACCTGCCAGGCATGTCATCCGGGCCGGCGCAGGAGCCGGCGCATGCGCCCGAAGGCGACGCCGATCCCACGCGCGACCTGAAAAGCTACATCCCCCGTGGCGCCAATCCCAGCATGCCCGAAGTGATCGAGCGCCTGCATGAACGCGGCATCTTCAGCGGCCTCGGTGCGTTCTCGCCGCCCGGCACCCGCCCGCCGCTGGTCGGCCTGGCCGTACCCGAAGACTTCGACCTGCCCAAAGGGTATGTGCGCCACCACCAGGTGACCGATGATGGCCAGACCATCGAAGCGATCCTCATGTTCGCCCCCGACTTCCAATTGTATGACGCGAACAACCAGCCGGTCGCCATGCCCAAGGACCGCGTTGTGCCGCCGGAACTTGCGCCGCCCGGCCTGCCGCAGCGGCGCATCACCATCCCCGCACCACGAGAGCCGGCAAGACCCGGCCAATAGAGACATGACCCTGACCCTTCCTGTAAAAATGCGCGTGCCGGCAGCGATCCTCGCCAGCGCGCTGATGTCCGCCCTGTATGCGCGCGGCGGCGCCGGCTGGCTGCTCGGCTTCGTCCTGCTAGTGCCATGCCTGCGCGCGCTCGACGCCAGCCCCACCGTGACACGCGCCCTGCTGCGCGGCTGGGCCATGGCGATCGGCTACACGGCCGGCGCCTTCGCCTGGTTCGGCATCGCCTTCGGCCACTACACGCAGATCGGCGGCGCGGCCGGGCTGGCGATCCTGCTGCTCGCCGCCCCGCTGTTCCAGCCGCAGTTCCTCAGCTTCGCCGTGGTGCGCCACCTCACGCGCCAGCGCTACGGCGCCGCGCCCGGCGCGCTGGCCGGCGCCGCAGCCTGGGTGGCGACGGAATGGCTGCTGCCCAAGTTCCTCGGCGATACGCTGGGCTACGGCCTCTACCCGTCCGTGGCGCTGCGCCAGGGCGCCGCCGTGGTGGGCACGGCCGGTCTGACGCTGCTGCTGTTGCTGGCCAACGAAGGTGTGGCCGCCGCGCTGGCGCCGGCATGGCGGGCGGCGGGCCCGCGCGCCATCGCCCGCCCGCTGGCAATGGCCGCGCTGGCGCCGCTGCTGCTGGCCGGCTACGGCCAGTTCACGCTCTCGGCCAGCCCCGCGCCCCAGGGCAAGCCACTGCGCATGGGGATGATCCAGTCCAACATCATCGACTACGAACGCCAGCGCCAGGAGAAAGGCACGGCCGCCTTCGTGCGCGAGGTACTCGACACCCACTACGCGATGAGCTACGACGCCGTCGAGCGCCAGCACGTGGACGCGGTGGTGTGGTCGGAAACCGTCTATCCCACCACCTTCGGCCATCCCAAGAGCGCGGCCGGTGCCGAACTCGATCGCGAGATTGTCGGCATCGTCAACGCGGCCGGCGTCCCCTTCGTGTTCGGCACCTACGACCGCGACCGCGCCGGCGAATACAACGCGGCCGCCTTCGTGCAACCGGGCGCCGGCCTGCTGGGCTTCTACCGCAAGACGCGTCTGTTCCCGCTCACGGAATACGTGCCCGCGTGGCTGGACGGCCCGCAGCTGCGGCGCCTGCTGCCGTGGACCGGCAACTGGCAGCCTGGTAACGGCGCGCGCGTACTGCCGCTGCGGCTGGCCGATGGCCGCGAGATTCCGGTGCAGCCGCTGATCTGCTTCGACGACATGGACACCAATCTCGCCATCGACGGCGTGCGCCTGGGCGCGCAAGCGATTCTCACCATGTCCAACGATTCGTGGTTCACGGCCGACCCGCTGGGTGCGCGCCTGCACCAGTCGGCGGCGGCGTTCCGCAGCATCGAAACGCGGCTGCCGCAGTTCCGCGTCACCAGCAATGGCTACAGCGGCGTGATCGACGCCACCGGCGCCATCCTCGCGGGCACGCGCATGGGCGAGCAGACGCTGGTGGTAGGCGCCCTACCCGTTCAGACGCCCGCGCCCACGCTGATCGTGCGCTGGGGCGACTGGGTCGGGCGCGTGGCGGCGGCGGCGCTGGTCCTGCTGGCGGTCGTTGCAGCCTTCCCGGCGTGGCGCTCCGCGCATACGGGCGAAGAGGCGACCGCAGCGCCGGCCATCAGCCTGGCGGCGGCGCTGCCGGCCCGGGTGGCCGTGCTGTCGCCGGCCACGCGCTTGCTGGCAGGCTTGCTGCGTGCGGGCGCGCGCGGTGGTTTGTTGTGGATGTGCCTCGTCCTGCTGCTCAACGAAGCGCTGCGCACCAACACGCTGGCGCAGATCCGTCTGTTCTCGATGCTGTTCCTGCTGCCTGAAGCGGCCGCGTGGTGCGTGCTTACGGCGTGTTCGGCCCAGGCCATGGTGGTCAATGGCAAGCTGGCACTGACGCGTGGCGGTCGCCGGCGCGAACTGGCGCTGAGCGAGGTGGCGGAAGTCCAGTTGTGGCGTTTGCCCTTCCCCGGTCCCGGCCTGTCGCTGCGACTGAACACGGGACGGCGCTGGCGCTACGGACTGGCACTGACCAATGCCGACGCCCGCGCCGCCGCACGGGCCGCCACCGCTGCACAGCTGGCACAGTCGGCAAAATCGGCACAAGCGGCGGAACCGAGCGTGCGCGGCGTGCCGCAGGTGTATGCGCAAACCAGCCTGGCAATCGGCCGCTCGCGGCTCGACCATCCGCTGCTCAAGCACATCCTGCTGCCATTCGCGCTGGCGCTGCCGGCGTTCCACCTGTACCAGCACATCGCCTACGGCAGTGCGTTCGGCGAGTACTACAGCTTCGGCTTGAAAGCGTATCTGAGCGCATTCGCGCTGTGGTGGGCCGCGTGGGCCATCGGCGTGGTGTTGACGCAGACGCTGCTGCGGATGGCGATCAGCATGGCCACGTTGCTGGTGGCGCTGCTGCGCCCCGCGCGCGCGATCGCCATGCGGCGCTGGCTGGAGCGGGCCGGCCACGTGGCGCTCTATCTCGGCATGCCCGGCTGGCTGCTGCTGACCATCTACCGCGCTTGATGCAGCGCGAAAAAAAGAGCCTGCCGCGAACGATGCCGCGACAGGCTCCTATTCAGACTAAGCGTGGAACGCTGCTTAGAACTGGTCTTCCGTCAATGCCAGCACGCCGGCGCTGCCTTCAACGATGGCGCTGCGCAGACCCGACGACTGCGACAGGATATGGTCGGCGAAGAAGCGCGCGGTGACGATCTTGGCCTGGTAGAAGCTGGCGTCGCCTTCGTTGGCGTCCAGTTTCTGCTTGGCGATCAGCGCGGCGCGCGCCATCTGCCAGCCTGCGACCACGATACCGGCCAGCTTCAGGTACAGCACGCTGCCCGCGAACACGCCCTTGATGTCGCTCTTCATGTTGGCGACCACGTAGTCGACCACGGCTTCCATATCCTTGCTACCGGCCGCCAGGTGCTTGGCGATGGCCTGGAACTCCGCGCCGCCTTGCGCTGCCAGTTGCGCTTCCGTGGCGCGGATCTGGGCGATGATAGCCTTGGCCACGGCGCCGCCGTCACGCACGGTCTTGCGGCCCACCAGGTCGTTGGCCTGAATGGCGGTGGTGCCTTCGTAGATGGTGAGGATCTTGACGTCGCGGTAGTGCTGCGCAGCGCCCGTCTCTTCGATGAAGCCCATGCCGCCGTGCACTTGCACGCCGTCGCGGGTCACGTCCTGCGCCATTTCCGTCGACCAGCCCTTGATCAGCGGGACCAGGAATTCGTAGGTGGCCAGGTTGGCCGCGCGCACCGCCGCATCGGGATGGGTGTGGGCAATGTCGCTCAGGCCCGCGCCCACGTAGGCCAGCGCGCGCGCCGCCTCGATCTGGGAACGCATGGACATCAGCATACGGCGCACGTCCGGATGGTGAATGATGGACACGGGACCGGCCGAACCGGCCAGGTCGCGCGACTGCACGCGGTCCTTGGCGAAGGCCACGGCGCGCTGGTACGAGCGCTCGGCCACGCCGATGCCCTGCAGGCCGACGCCGAAGCGGGCCGCGTTCATCATGATGAACATGTATTCCAGGCCGCGGTTCTCTTCACCGACCAGCGTGCCGATGGCGCCGCCGTGGTCGCCGAACTGCAGCACGGCCGTCGGGCTGGCCTTGATGCCCAGCTTGTGCTCGATCGACACGCAGTGCGCGTCGTTGCGCGCGCCCAGCGAGCCGTCGGCGTTGACCAGGAACTTCGGCACGATGAACAGCGAGATGCCTTTCACGCCCGGTGGCGCGTCCGGCGTGCGGGCCAGCACCAGGTGGATAATGTTCTCGGCCATGTCGTGCTCACCGTAGGTGATGAAGATCTTGGTGCCGAAAATCTTGTAGGTGCCGTCGCCCTGGGGCACGGCGCGGCTGCGCACAGCGGCCAGGTCGGAACCGGCTTGCGGCTCGGTCAGGTTCATGGTGCCGGTCCATTTGCCCGACACCAGGTTTTCCAGGTAGGTGGCTTTCTGCTCGTCGCTACCGGCCGTCAGCAGCGCTTCGATGGCGCCGTCGGTCAGCAGCGGGCACAGGGCGAACGACACGTTCGACGAGTTCAGCATCTCGATGCAAGGGGTGGCCAGCAGCTTGGGCAGGCCCTGGCCGCCGAATTCCACCGGGTGCTGCACGCCTTGCCAGCCGGCTTCCGCGAAGGCCTTGAAGGCTTCCTTGAAGCCCTTCGAGGTGGTGACCTGGCCATCGTGCCAGTAGCTGGGCTCTTTGTCGGCGGGGTTGTTC
Source organism: Rugamonas brunnea (assembly GCF_014042345.1). Taxonomy (GTDB): domain Bacteria; phylum Pseudomonadota; class Gammaproteobacteria; order Burkholderiales; family Burkholderiaceae_D; genus Rugamonas; species Rugamonas brunnea. Next base: position 90,494 of record NZ_JACEZT010000004.1, on the reverse strand, counting down.
AGGGGGGCGACCACGTTGCTGCAGAACTTCGCGTTCTCTTCCAGCACGGCTTCGGCCGTGTCGGGGGTGGCGTCTTCATTGCCAGGCAGGGCGTTCACAGCGGCCAGGTCGGCCAGTTCGTTCATCACGAACAGCATGTCTTTTACGGGTGCTTGATACGGCATTCTCTATTCTCCAAGAAAAAAGCCACGGTGGTCCGGCAATTGTGCCGGAACCAGCGTGGCCTGTAATTCATCTAGGCGCTAAATCGATCAGCCCAGTTCTGCGACCAGTTGCGGTACCACTTCGAACAGGTCGCCAACGATGCCGTAGTCGGCCACCGAGAAGATCGGGGCTTCAGGATCCTTGTTGATGGCGACGATGGTCTTCGAGTCCTTCATACCAGCCAAGTGCTGGATGGCGCCCGAGATACCGACGGCGATGTACAGGGTAGGCGCGACGATCTTGCCGGTCTGGCCAACCTGCCAGTCGTTCGGCACGTAGCCGGCGTCGACGGCGGCGCGCGAAGCACCCATGGCGGCGCCCAGCTTGTCGGCCAGCGGTTCCAGGATCTTGAACGCTTCGCCCGAACCCATGCCACGGCCACCGGAGACGATGACTTTGGCGGCGGTCAGTTCAGGACGGTCCGACTTGGCCAGCTCGCGGCCCACGAAGGCCGACTTGCCCAGATCAGCAACGGCGGCCACGGTTTCGGTGGCGGCCGAACCGCCGGTGGCGGCAGCGGCGTCGAAGCCGGTGGTACGCACGGTGATGACTTTCACCTTGTCGCCCGATTGCACGGTGGCGATGGCGTTACCAGCGTAGATAGGACGCTCGAAGGTGTCGGGCGAATCGACCTTGGTGATTTCCGAGATCTGGGCCACGTCCAGCTTGGCGGCCACGCGCGGCGCGATGTTCTTGCCGTAGGCGGTGGCGGGAGCCAGGATGTGGCTGTAGGCGCCGGCCAGGGCCAGCACTTGCTCGGCCACGTTTTCGGCCAGGCCGTCGGCGAAGTGCGGCGCGTCGGCCAGGATCACTTTCGATACGCCGGCGATCTGCGCGGCGGCGGCAGCGGCGGCGCCGGCGTTGGCGCCAGCGACCAGGACGTGCACGTCGCCACCGCACTGGGCGGCTGCGGTAACGGTGTGGTGGGTGCTGCCTTTCAGGCTAGCGTTGTCGTGTTCAGCGATAACTAATGCGACCATGATTCTTCCTCAAAAATGTGAACGGCCAGGCCGCGCTTAGATGACTTTGGCTTCGGTGCGCAGTTTTGCGACCAGGGTGGCGACGTCCGGAACCTTGATACCGGCCGAACGCTTGGCTGGCTCGGCCACTTTCAGGGTCTTCAGACGCGGTGCCACGTCCACGCCCAGGTCTTCCGGCTTGACGGTGTCCAGTGGCTTCTTCTTGGCCTTCATGATGTTCGGCAGCGTGACGTAGCGCGGCTCGTTCAGGCGCAGGTCGGTGGTGACGATGGCTGGCAGGGTCAGCGACAGGGTTTCCAGGCCGCCGTCCACTTCACGGGTCACGACGGCTTTGCCGTCTTCCAGCACCACTTTCGAGGCGAAGGTGGCTTGTGGCCAGCCCAGCAGGGCAGCCAGCATCTGGCCGGTCTGGTTGGAGTCGTCGTCGATGGCTTGCTTGCCCAGGATGATCAGCTGTGGCTGTTCCTTGTCGGCCAGCGCCTTGAGCAGCTTGGCCACGCCCAGCGGCTCCAGCTCCACGCCCGTTTCCACCAGGATGCCACGGTCGGCGCCGATGGCCATACCGGTACGCAGGGTTTCCTGGCACTGGCTCACGCCGCACGATACGGCCACCACTTCGGTGACTTTGCCCGCTTCCTTCAGGCGCACGGCCTCTTCGATAGCGATCTCGTCGAATGGGTTCATCGACATTTTGACGTTGGCGATATCGACGCCGCTGCCGTCGGATTTGACGCGCACTTTGACGTTATAGTCGACCACGCGTTTGACGGGTACCAAGACTTTCATAGCTGTGCCTTTGGGAAAAATAAAGAGTAACGGAACTAAGTAGGGGAAGATTATAAAAGAAATTTTCCACCTAAACTAAATTTAAGCACGATCGTGCGATTTTTTGCTAGTGCAAAACCCCTAAAAAAGACATTTACTGCTAAAACATTTCCGGGGGAGTAAGAACCGGGACGGGATTGCTGGCCCGGTTGCATAGGATACAACGAATTACTTGCGACGCATCAGGAACACGAATTCGCGGCCATTCTGCACATGCGACAACAGGGCATTGCCCGTCTGCTTGGCGAAGGCCTGGAAATCGCGTACGGAGCCGGGATCAGTCGCCATGATACGCAACACTTCACCACTTTGCAGCTCGGCCAGTGCCTTCTTGGCTTTCAGGATCGGCAGCGGGCAATTGAGGCCCCGCGCGTCGAGCTCTTTGTGAAATTCCATGATTTCGTTGTCGAGTAGTGTATCTGTCATTGCGATCCCGCTTCCAAATGTTCCGCTGGTTTCAGACATACTACCCCAAAATAGTGCGTTTGACGCGCTGCACCAAAATAGTTCGCATACCGTTGTATGTTCACAACGAGAAATTCAGCGTGGTAACGGCCTGCACCGGGGCGCAGGCCGCATGGACGCTTATTATGCCCGTTGTGCCACCCATGCTGCAACGCCCGCAAGCGCACCCGGCAGCGCCGCAGCATCGGTGCCGCCCGCCTGCGCCATATCGGGGCGTCCGCCGCCTTTGCCGCCCACCTGCTGGGCCACAAAGTTGACCAGTTCGCCCGCCTTGACCTTGGACGTGGCGTCCGCCGTCACGCCGGCGATCAGGCTGACCTTGCCGTCGGCCACGCTGGCCAGCACGATGGCGGCCGTCTTCAGCTTGTCCTTGAGCTTGTCCATGGTTTCGCGCAGGCCGGCCACGTCGGCGCCGTCCAGGGTCGCGGCCAGCACCTTGATGCCGTTCACGACCACCGCCTGGGTGGCCAGTTCATCGCCCTGGCCGGCGGCCAGTTTCGATTTCAGGGCCGCCAGTTCCTTCTCCAGCGCCTTGGCGTTGTCCTGCATCTGCACGATGCGGGCCGTCAGTTCGTCCGGGGTCGCCTTCAGGGCCGCGGCCGCGTCCAGCAGGCGGCGATTCATCGATTGCACCAGCGCCAGCGCGCCCTCGCCCGTCACCGCCTCGATACGGCGGATACCGGCTGCCACGCCGCCTTCGGCGACGATCTTGAACAGGCCGATGTCGCCGGTGCGGTGCACGTGCACGCCGCCGCACAGTTCTTTGGAGGTGCCGATGTCCATCACGCGCACCACGTCGCCGTACTTCTCGCCGAACAGCGCCATGGCGCCATGCTTGACGGCGTCGTCGAACGACATGTTGTGCGACTGGGTGGCCACGTTGGCCAGGATTTCGCGGTTGACGATGGCTTCCACTTGCGCGATCTGTTCAGCCGTCACGGGTGCGTTGTGGCTGAAGTCGAAGCGGGCCTTGTCCGGATCGACCAGCGAGCCTTTCTGCGCCACGTGCGAACCCAGCACTTCGCGCAGGGCCTTGTGCATCAGGTGGGTGGCCGAGTGGTTGCGGATGGTGCGGCCACGCAGGTGCTGGTCCACTTCCGCGCCCACGGCATCGCCCACTTTCAGCACACCGGAAGCCATCACGCCATGGTGGCCAAACACGTCAGCCTGGATCTTCAACGTGTCTTCCACTTCGAACTTGGCGGCAGCGGCCTGGATCAAGCCCTGGTCGCCCACCTGGCCGCCCGACTCGGCGTAGAACGGCGTGGTGTCGAGCACCACGATGCCCTGCTCGCCCGCCTTCAGCTCCGTCACCGGCGCGCCGTTGGCGTACAGCGCGATCACTTTCGAGTTGTGCTGCAACTGGTCGTAGCCGACGAACTTGTTCTTCTCGCCGCTGTATTCAACGTTGGCGGCCATCTTGAACTTGCCGGCCGCGCGGGCGATCTTCTTCTGGTTTTCCATGGCCGCATGGAAGCCTGCCTCATCCAGCGTCACATTGCGTTCGCGGCAGATGTCGGCCGTCAGGTCCAGCGGGAAGCCATAGGTGTCGTACAGCGTGAAGGCGGTGCCGCCGTCGAGCTTGCTTGCATCCTTGGCCAGTTCCGCTTCCAGGATCTTCATGCCGTGTTCCAGCGTTTCGCCGAAGCGTTCTTCCTCGGCCTTCAGCGTCTGGGCCACGCGCTCCATGGCTTCCGTCAGTTCCGGATAGGCCGCGCCCATCTCGGTGTTGAGGTCGGCCACCAGCTTGTAGAAGAATGGCTTGGCCTGGCCCAGCTTGTGGCCGTGGCGCAGCGCGCGGCGGATGATACGGCGCAGCACGTAGCCGTGGCCTTCCGAGCTCGGAATGATGCCGTCGACGATCAGGAAGGCGGCGGCGCGGATGTGGTCGGCGATCACGCGCAGCGACTTCGATTCCAGGTCGGTGGCGCCGGTTTCGCGCGCGGCGGCCTTGATCAGGTTCTGGAACAGGTCGATCTCGTAGTTGCTGTGCACGTGCTGCAGCACGGCGGCCAGGCGCTCCAGGCCCATGCCGGTGTCGACGCACGGCTTGGGCAGCTTGTTCATGTTGCCCGCTTCGTCGCGGTTGAACTGCATGAACACCAGGTTCCAGATTTCGATGAAGCGGTCGCCGTCTTCCTCGGGCGAGCCGGGAGGACCACCCCAGATGTCCGGACCGTGGTCGTAGAAGATTTCCGTGCAAGGACCGCAGGGGCCGATGTCGGCCATCTGCCAGAAGTTGTCCGACGCGTAGCGCGAACCCTTGTTGTCGCCGATGCGGATGATGCGCTCTTTTGGCACGCCGATCTCGTTGGCCCAGATGTCGTAGGCCTCGTCGTCCTCGAAATAGACGGTGACGGTCAGCTTCTCGGCTGGCAGCTGGTAGACCTTGGTCAGCAGCTCCCACGCGTAGTGAATCGCATCGCGCTTGAAGTAGTCGCCGAAGCTGAAATTACCCAGCATCTCGAAGAAGGTGTGGTGGCGGGCCGTGTAGCCCACGTTCTCCAGGTCGTTGTGCTTGCCGCCGGCGCGCACGCAGCGCTGCACGGTGGTCGCGCGCGAGTACGGGCGCGTGTCGAGGCCGAGGAACACATCCTTGAACTGCACCATGCCGCTGTTGGTCAACAACATGGTCGGGTCGTTACCAGGCACCAATGGACTGGAACGGACGATCGAGTGACCCTTGGATTCAAAGAACTTGAGGAATTTGTCGCGGATTTCAGATGATTTCATGTCGGTTGGCAATGGTGGCTGGCATGTGCAAAGGGTTGATTATACGTGAAGAAATGGCCGGTAAATACCTGCCGGTGTTGGCGGCGGCCTCTAGGCGTGCCAGGTGGCGCTCAGGCGAACGCCGGGCCGATCAGGTCGATGCGGTCGGTGCAGAAGCCATCCACGCCCCAGCCCAGGATGTCGCGCGCCCGCTCCGGGGTGTTGACGGTGTAGCAAAATAGCCCCAGCCCCGCCTGTTTGACGGCCTGCGCCAGCACCGGCGTCAGGTGTTTGTGGTTGGTGTGGAGGGCGACCGCGTCCAGCGCGGCGGCCTGGGCTTGCCAGTCGGCGGGCATGGTGTCGAACAGGCAGCCGCGCGGCAGGGCCGGCACGGCGTCGCGCGCGGCGGCCAGCGCCGTCATGCTGAATGAGGACAGCAATGGCAGCCCGGCCGGGTCGCCAACGGCCAGCGCATCGGTGAACTTGTCGCGGGTGGCCTCGGCCACCCAGCGCCCGGTGGCCGCCTCAAAACCATGTGCCGGCTTGATCTCGATGTTCATCCAGATGCGCTGCGCGCGGCAGTAATCGACAAACTGGGCGAACGTGGGCACCGGCTCGCCCTGGAATTCCGGCCCGAACCAGCCGCCCGCGTCCAGCCGCGCCAGGTCGGCCGCGTCCGTCGTGGGCACGCTGCCCAGGCCGGGCACGGTGCGGCCGAATTGCTCATCATGCATGACCACGCCGACGCCGTCACGCGACAGCATGACATCGAATTCCACGGCCCGGAACCCATAGGCCAGCCCGCAGCGCAGGGCGGCGATAGTGTTTTCCGGCGCCAGCGTGCCGCCGCCCCGGTGCGCAACGATTTTAGGATAAGGCCACATGGCGAACGCCTCGCAAAAGATTGTTGTTTCAACCTTACCATGCCTGCCTTGGGCGCGGCGGAAAATGGCCGTGCCCCGCTTCTCGCTTGCGGACATCATCGAAAGAAAATGCACCAACATGGTGCATTTTCTATACCACCAATGCTAGTGCAACTGATGCTTCAACTCCGACAATTCATGGTGCATGTGGTTGACGGCGCTTTTCATTTGCGGCGTCAGGTCGGCGCCGCTGCTGCACACGCGCTTGGCGCGGTCGCCCAGTTGTTCCAGGTCGTCCACCATCTGACGGATGCGGTTCTCGTCGTTGGACTGGATCACGTCCTTCGCCATGTCGGCCTGCTTGTCCAGGCGCTCGATGCAGTCGCGCAATTCGCCCGGCACGTTGCGCTCGGCCGAACACGCTTGCGACGCCTGCCCGATCGCGTGTTCCACACTGCTGAACCGCCGTTGAATCTCATTCGCTTGCAGCATGATGGTTTCCTCCAAAGTAGTTCGCGCGCACGATGCGCACGTGATCATTGGAGGCGCACGATGGCGCCCCGGTTCCGTCATGCCGCTTGAGCCAGCACAAGCACGGCGAAAACGGTTTGCGCTATTGCACTGGGATATGCCTTTGACATATCCTCAAAACCAGCTAAGATGGGATATATGCATTGTATATACCGTGGAGAGCATGATGGAACAAGGTGCCGTTTTTCAAAGCAATCGCAGCCAAGCCATACGTTTGCCCAAGGCGGTTGCCTTTCCTGACGATGTGAAGCGGGTTGATGTCGTCGTACTGGGCCAAACCAGAATCATTGCACCGGCGGGTACGTCCTGGGAAAGCTGGTTTGATGGCCCTGGCGTCACAGTTGACTTTATGACGGAACGCGAGCAGCCCGCTGAGCAAGAAAGGGCGTCGTTTTAAATGCTCAAGTTCATGCTCGATACCAATATCTGCATTTTCACCATCAAGAATAAGCCGGCCCATGTTCGGGAGCAGTTCATACGGCAACATGGTTTGATGTGCATCAGTACGGTTACCTTGATGGAGCTGATCTATGGCGCGGAGAAGTCGACCGACCCGACGCGAAACTTGGCGGAGGTGGAAGGCTTCTCGGCCCGACTGGAAGTAATGGACTTCGACAGTCATGCCGCTGCACACACTGGACAGATCCGCGCGGAATTATCCCGGTCCGGTACGCCAATCGGCCCCTATGACCAGATGATCGCCGGCCATGCCCGTTCGCGTGGGCTGATCGTCGTTACCAACAATCGCCGGGAATTTGACCGCATACCGGGGCTGCGTGTGGAGGACTGGACCAGCTAACACTTGCTGTACTTTTAGTTCCCGCACACGGACAAGGAGAACGCCTGCAGCACATCACCGCGCTCCGACTGCACGAACGCGCTCACGCCGAGCTTGCCCGGCGCGGCGCCCGGCGGCAACGGCAGTGTGCGCGCGACGGTCGCCATGTTGAGGCCCGCCTTGCCGCCCGCCGACAAGGGAACAGGGGCCAGCCACGTGCGCACCACATGATCGTGGCGCAACAGGCGGCCGCTGTTTTCACCGGCCGTCACCTTGCTGGCCAGGCCGCTTTCGACCAGCGCCACGAACAGTGTGCCGCTGCGGGCCGCGCTGGCGTTCACTTCCACCGGTAACCCGGCCGCGCTGGCCGGCCCCAGCGTCATGCGGATATCGGCCTGCGCCGGTCGCGCGTTGATGCGCTTGACGGCGGCCGGCACGCCGCCCGTCCAGCGCTCCACGCCGCCGCGCAACTCCTGCCCCGCCACGAACAGCTCCGGCGTATAGACGGTACGCGAACCGGCCAGCCCCGTCAGCCAGCGTTGGCGCGCGCTGTAGGCCGCATGCGAAAACGGGTCTTTCCAGCCGATGTCGTTCCAGTAATCGACGTGCAGCGCCAGCAGCACGGCCTGCTCCGGCGTCACGCCGGCCGCGCGCAGGCCGCTCACGTACTGGTCGGCCGGCGGACAGCTGCTGCAACCTTCCGAGGTGTACAACTCCAGCAGCGCAACCCGGTAAGCGGGGCTGTGCGCACTGCAACTGCCGGCGGCCAGCGCAGGGGCGCTATTCAGCCCGGCAGCCGCGGCCAGGCTCAACCCCAGGCTCAATACAAAGTGTTTCATGACGTCTCCAATGCAAACCGTACGCCCTTTTGTCGGGCCGCAGGCCGCAACCTGACAGCCGTTGTAAAAAATTGCGACAAACACAAAACATATCGAAAATATAAGTTACCATGCGCAACCTCATCCATCCACACCTGAAGCATGGACGACCCCGTATCGCACACGGCCCGCCGCTGGCCCGGCCTGCTGCTGACAGCACTCATCCACGTCGCGCTGCTGTTCGCCCTGTGGCGCCAGATGCCTGACCGTCCCGCCACCGGGCGGTCCGATGGCCGGCCCGCCATCCAGTGGCTGCTGCCGCTCGCGCCGCGTCCGGCCCCGGAGCGGGTCGCGCCGCCCTTGCTTCCGCCCCGCCCTGCCCCGTTGACGCGCACGCCCGCGCCACCCCGACCCGGGCAGCCCGCCGCGCAGACGCCCATCACGGCACCCGTCCAGCCGCAAGCGATCACGCCGCCCGAGCAACTGCCGCCGGAGCCGGATTTCGGCCCAGCCCCGCCCAGCGCGGCCGACATCATGAGCCGCGCACGGCGCGACATCGCCGGCATCGACAAGCAATTGCGCAAGGAATTTCCATCACGGGGAATTGAACTGCCGCCCGACGGCGTGCAGGCCAGGCTGGCACGCGGCATCAACGCCGCGCACGATGCCGTCGGCCCCAAGTGGTATGAAGGTGCGAAGATGGTGGAACTGAGCCAGCCCGACAGCAAGACGCGCGTCTACAAGATCATGACGGCAATGGGCACTTACTGCTTCACCCAGTACGAGGACGGGCGCAAGGCCTACACCAACTGCCCGCGCTAGCGCACCGTCGTGCCCGTCTCGGCCTGCCTCAGCCCGGCGCCAGCGCCGGTGCGGCGGGCGCCAGCGGGGTCAACTGGCGCAGGCGCAGCGCGATCAGCAGCGCCACGCACAGCGCCGCGCCCAGCACGGCCACCACGCCCGGCCAGCCGCCGCGCGCCCACACCATGCCGGTGGCGGAACCAACCACGCTGGAACCGAAGTAGTAGAAGAACAGGTACAGCGCCGAGGCCAGCGCCCGTGGCGCGGCGGCGCGCCGCCCGACCCAGCTGCTGGCCACGGAATGGGTGGCGAAGAAACCGAACGAGAACAGCGCCACGCCGGCCACGATCAGCGGCAGCGCCTGGGACAAGGTCAGCAGCAAGCCAGCCAGCATCAGCGTCAGCACGCGCCACAGCACGCCGCGCCGCCCCAGCCGGTCCGCCAACCGGCCGGCCCACACGGAACTGTAGATGCCGAGCAGGTACAACAGGGAGATCAGCCCCACCGAAGTCTGGCTGAGGCCATACGGCGCGGCCAGCAGCCGGTAGGCGATGTAGTTGTACATGCTGACGAAGCTACCCATCAGCAGGAACGCCAGCGCAAACAGCAGCGGCAAACCGGCGTCCGTCAGGTGCAGGCGGCAGCCATCGCGCATGGCGCGCCAGCCGCCCCGTGCCGGCGCGAAATGGCGCGAGGCAGGCAGGCTGCGCCAGAAATCCCAGGCCGCCATCAGCCCAGCCACACCCATCACGGCCAGCGCCACCCGCCACGAGAAATAATCGCTGAGCAGCGACGTGAGTAAGCGCCCGCTCATGCCGCCGAACGCGCTGCCGCTGATGTACAGCCCCATCGACAAGCCCAGCGAAGCCGGTTCGATTTCTTCGCCCAGGTAAGCCATGGCGACGGCCGGCATGCCGCCCAGCACCAGCCCCAGCATGGCGCGCAGCGCCAGCAGTTGCGGATAGTTGCGGGCCAGCGCGCACAGCACGGTGAGCGCGGCCGCCAGCGCCATGGCCGTCACCATCATGGGCTTGCGGCCCAGGCGCTCCGACAGCGCGCTCGACAGCAGCAGCGAAAACGCCAGCGCCGCCGTCGAGATCGACAGCACCAGGCTGCTTTGCGCCGGAGTGAGCGCAAACTGGTGCGACAACACCGGCATCAGCGGTTGCACGCAATACAACAACGCAAACGTGGAAAAACCGCCGAAGAACAGCGCCCGGTTGGTGCGCCGGAAGGCCGGCGTGCCGGCGGCGATGCGGGGAGAGGCGGAAGCAGAGGCAGAGGCGGACATGATGGGCTTGGGCTGGAACAATGCCTTCATCTTAGGATTGCCCATTCATATCGTCCAATATATATTTAAGGCGTTACTAATACATAAAAACGATTACTGAAAATGGAACTCCGCCACCTGCGCTACTTTGTGGCCGTCGCCGAGGAACTCAGTTTCACGCGGGCGGCGCAGCGCCTGCACATCGGCCAGCCGCCGCTGAGCCAGCAGATCCAGGCGCTGGAAGCCGAAGTGGGCGCCCGCCTGCTCGAACGCAGCAAACGCTGGGTGCGCCTGACGGAAGCGGGCAAGCTGTTCCTCGACGACGCGCGCCGCGTGCTGGCCCTGTCCGACCAGGCCATGCAGACGGCGCGCCGGGCCCAGCGCGGCGAAGCGGGCGAGCTGCGCATCGGCTTCACCTTCTCCACCCCGTTCACGCCGCTGTTTGCCACCGTCATCAACCGCTACCGGCAGCGCTATCCGGGCGTCACGCTCACCTTGCATGAAATGCCCACCCTGCCCCAGATCGAAGCGCTGCCCGCGCGCACGCTGGACCTGGCCTTCGTGCGCCCGCCCGAAGTGGCCGTGCTGGACACGGTGCGCATGACCACCTTGCGCAAGGACCCGCTGCTGCTGGTGCTGCCGGTCGGCCATCCGCTGGCGCAGCGCGAGGTGGTGGCGGCGCGCGAGCTGCAAGGGCTGCCGTTCGTGATGTATCCGCCCACGGCGGGCACCGGCATCTACCACCAGATCTTGCGCCTGTGCCGCGCGTCCGGCTTCGAACCGCAGGTGGCGATGGAGGCGGGCGAGGTGTCGTCCATCATCGGGCTGGTGGCGGCCGGCTGCGGCATTTCCATCCTGCCCGGTTCCTTCAACAGCATCCGGATGGAAGGCGTGTGCTACCGCGCGCTGGCCGAGCCGGAAGCGACCACCACGCTGCTGCTGGCGCAGCGCAAGGATGAAACGTCACCGCTGGTGGAGGCATTCGTCGCGCTGGCGCTGGCGGCGGCGCAGGAAGAACAAAAGGAGGAGGAAGCAAAAGGGTCAGACCCGCGGATCTGACCCTGGTTTAGCGATACGACCTGATCTGAAAAAGTCGATCAGGCGTAATCGGCATCGAGCTCGGAGCCGGCGTAGTTTTCCAGTTCCGAGAACAGCGTCTTCATGGCCGTGCGGCCACGGATATGCTGCAGCACCGTGCAGGTGTTGCGGTAGCTGTCGATGCGGTCGAGCAGCACCGGATGGTGCTGGGCCGGCACGGCGGCCACCAGCGCCGCCCAGCCTTCTTCGAAGTCCGGCTTGTTCTTGCGCACCGACTTGACGAAGCGCTCGAACTCCTTCTGCCCGGTGCGCGCCACCACCCTGCCCCCGCCTTCGACGGCGAAGATGATGGCCAGCGCGATCACGCCTTCCGCATTGAGGTCGGCATCGCTGACCGGGCCTTCGCTGTTGTGGCGACGCAGCCAGGACGCCAGCCGCACGATGGCCTGCACCTCCTTGCGCTGCTTGAGCTGCTGGGCGTAACGCTCATAGCCGGACCAGTTCTGGTTCGGGTCGGCCTGGCAGATGTCGATGAACAGTTCACGCAGCCGGCGCTGCGCATACACCGGGTCCTGGTCGTACTCGCCCACCAGCGCATCCTCGGGCAGCGCGGCCAGTTCGCGGATCAGACGGAAGCCGGCCTGGAACGCATGTTCGGCGCCGTGCTCGACGAGGAAGTCCAGCGCGGCCTCGTCGCTCTCGGCCAGCAGCACGCTCTCCAGGCCCAGCGACACGCCGCCCACCGTCAACTGCAGCGCCTTCTGGATACCATCGGCGGTGCGGTCGTTGGTGAACTTTTCGGCCACCATGGCCGTGATGCCGGTCAGCTCGTCGGCCAGGTTGACGGCGGCGTCGGGACGGGAATCCGTCGCCAGCAGCTTGATGGCGCGCGTCAGGCGCGGCAGGGTTTCTACTACGATTGCAGGCAACATCTATCGGACTTCCATCACGAGAAAATGTTGGTGCCCATGCTGCGGCGAGCGCCGGGCTTGGGCGCGCTGCGCGTGGACGGCACCTGCTTGCGCAAGCGGTACAGCAGTTCCTTGGTCGAACGCTGCAAGTGCTTGGGCTCCTCGTCCGGATCGTCGCTGAACTCGGCGTCGGCCAGGTCGGCGCTGTGGCGGAATTCGGGGAACAGCTCGAACAGCGCGCGGTCCCAGCCATCCTCGGAGGCCTGCGCCAGCGCCACGGCCAGCGGCACCACGTCGTTGTCGGACGAGGTCTGGCCCGTCAGGTAAGGGCCCTTGGAGATGATCTCGCCGGCCACTTCCAGGATTTCCTTGGGCGCCATCGAGAACAGGATGGCGAACACGGTCGAACCCCAGTCGGTGGCCGAGGCTTCCGCCAGCAGCGCGTTGCGGCGGTCCTCGTCGTCGTTGGCGAACACCACGCCGTGCACGTGCGCGAACAGCGACTCGGCGATGCGCTCGGGATCGTCCTCGATCAGATCATCGGGCCAGGTGGCGGCGAAGAAGGCCAGGCTGTCGGCCCAGGCCTTGGGCGGCACCAGCAAAGTGGCCAGCGACATCTTGCCGCCGTCAAAACCGGCCATGTGCAGCGCCGTCACCTGCGGCGGCAGGTCCTGCAGCACCTCCACCACGGCCAGGTCGCCGTGCTGGTCGGCCGCGTCGGCAAACGCTTGCTCGGCGTGGCCCAGCGAGCCGGCCAGCACCAGTTCCGTCACCTGCTTGCGCAGCGCGGGCAGATTGCTTTTTTCCGACATGGTCACTCTCCTTCCTGATCGAACATTTGGGCGAAGTCGTCGCTCGCCTGGTCTTCCTCGTACTCGTCGTCGCCGTCGTCGTTGGCCGACAGCTGGTCCAGCGACTGGTCGTCGTCGTCCCACTTGCGCGGGTTCTTGTACAGGAAGGCGGTAATGATGGCCTGGCGCGCCAGGTCGGGGAAGCTTTCTTCCAGCGCCGCGTACATCCTGGCCGGCTCCTCGCCCTGGCAGGAAGCCATGGCGAACACGCGCGACGGGTCGCCGAATTCATAGTCTTCCGCCTCGGCCAGCAAGCCCTTGGGGTTGGAAAACTCGATGTGATCGACCAGCGCGAAGGCCAGCATGTTCACATCCTCGATGCCGCCGCCGCTGGCGTATTCGGACACCAGGGCGTCGACCATGTTCTTGTAGTTCTTGTGATCGGGCGGATCGCCCAGAATGCCTTCGATCTGGCCGCCCAGTTCGCGCGACTGATAGGCAAATTCAGGGTGTACTTTTCTCATGATTACTTTCGTTCTGTACTGCTGATCGGATTGAAACGGGGCGCCGCGCGGGCGGCCCGGGGTGGCGTCAGGCCGCCGGCAACGTGGTGCCGTGCAGGCCGAAGACCGAGCGCCACAACTGGTAAGCCTCCGCCTCCGGGTCAATGATGATGCGGTGGTTCACGCTCTGGTTGTACTCTTCGCGCTTGACCGGGTCGGACAGGATTTCATACGCCTTGGTGATGCTCTTGAACCGCACTTCCGCACCGGGCGCCTGGTTGCGGTCGGGGTGGTAACGCATCGCCAGCGAGCGGTAGACCTTCTTGATTTCATCGTCCGTGGCGTTGGGCGCGACACCGAGCACATTGTATAAATTTTCCATTAGGAAATTCTCCGGGCCGAATGCCATAAACATTAAAGACGAATTATCCTATAGATCGGGTGCCGCCGTCCCGCTTTGGCCCCGCTTTGGCTGGCATACGGGCAGCAACCCACCGCCATCGGCACGCAAAACGCGGCCGCGCGAGCGTCATCGCCGTCACAATCTTGTCTATTCTTCCATTTCGATGGCGCGCCGCAGCAAATCCCGCTCCACGCGGGAGCGATACGGTAAAATGCCCGCTACTCGACACTTTGCAAAGCAACTTTTCAGATGAGCAACGATAAAAACAGCACCGCGCCGGCACTGGCCTCCAACTTCCTGCGCGCCATCGTCGAATCGGACCTGGCGGCCGGCACCCATGTGCGCGACGGCCTGCCGTCCGTGATCACCCGTTTCCCGCCCGAGCCGAACGGCTACCTGCACGTGGGCCACGCCAAATCGATCTGCCTGAATTTCGGCCTGGCGCGCGACTACCAGGGCCGCTGCCATTTGCGCTTTGACGACACCAATCCCGAAAAAGAAGAACAGGAATACGTCGACACCATCATCGACAGCGTCAAGTGGCTGGGCTTCAATTGGGACCATGAAGGCCCGAACGGCACCGAGCACCACCTGCACTACGCCAGCGACTACTTCGAGCAGCTGTACGCGATGGCCGAATACCTGATCACCTCGGGCCACGCCTACGTAGACAGCCAGAGCGCCGAGGACATGGCGGCCAACCGCGGCAACTTCAGCACGCCGGGCAAGAACTCGCCATTCCGCGACCGCCCGCGCGAGGAATCGCTGCAACTGTTCCGCGACATGCGCGCCGGTAAATTCCCCGACGGCGCCCACATCCTGCGCGCCAAGACCAGCGAAGACGCGATGGCCTCGCCCAACATGAACATGCGCGACCCGGCCATCTACCGCATCCGCCACGCCCACCACGTGCGCACGGGCGACGCCTGGTGCATCTACCCGATGTACGACTACACGCACCCGATCTCGGACGCGCTGGAACAGATCACCCATTCGATCTGCACGCTGGAATTCCAGGACCACCGCCCGTTCTACGACTGGCTGCTGGCGACGCTTGCCGAAGGCGGCTTCTTCAAGCAACCGGTGCCGCGCCAGTACGAATTCTCACGCCTGAACCTGACCTACGTGATCACCAGCAAGCGCAAGCTGCGCCAGCTGGTCGACGAGAAGATCGTCGACGGCTGGGATGATCCGCGCATGCCCACCATCGTCGGCCTGCGCCGCCGCGGCTACACGCCCGAAGCGATCCAGTTGTTCTGCGAACGCATCGGCGTGACCAAGTCCGACGGCTGGATCGACATGAGCACGCTCGAAGGCTGCCTGCGCGAAGACCTGGACCCGAAAGCGCCGCGCGCCACGGCCGTGCTGCGCCCGCTCAAGCTGATCATCGACAACTTCGACGCCGGCGCCAGCGAAGACTGCAGCTCGCCCGTGCACCCGCACCATCCGGAAATGGGCGTGCGCACCTTCCCCATCACGCGTGAACTGTGGATCGAGGAAGAAGACTTCATGGAAACGCCGAGCAAGGGTTACTTCCGCTACTACCCGCCGATCGGCGACGCGCCGGGCAGCCGCGTGCGCCTGCGCCACGGCTATGTGACCGAATGCACGGGCTATGACAAGGACGAGAACGGCAAAGTGATCGCCGTCCACGTCAACTACTTCCCCGACAGCAAATCGGGCACGCCCGGTTCCGACAACTACAAGGTCAAGGGCAACATCCACTGGGTGTCGGCCGCCACCGCGCTGGAAGCCGAAGTGCGCCTGTACGACCGCCTGTTCACCGACCCGCAGCCGGACGGCGGCGGCAAGGACTTCATGCAGGCGCTCAATCCGAACGCCAAGGAAGTGATCACGGCCTACCTGGAGCCTGGCATGAAGGCGGCCCAACCCGACCAGCGCTTCCAGTTCGAGCGCCATGGCTACTTCGTGGCCGACCGCGTCGATTCCACGCCTGGCAAGCCGGTGTTCAACCGCATCGTCACGCTGAAAGACAGCTGGGTCGCCAAGTAAGCGGACGCCCGCCCGGAAAACCGCCTTCGGGCGGTTTTTTTTTGCGCGCGCGACAGCAAAGCGTGCGCCATTTTGCATAGGACAAATAGCAATTTGACAAACAACTTGACGCGACTGTAAAACGGGTTTATAAATCAAGCAACATTTCCCCGCCGACCAGGCCGCCACGCCCCGGCCTCGCTTCCCACCACCAGGAACTGTCCGGCGACCACCCTCATGCCCACCATTCCCGCGTACAAGAATTGGCTTTCCCATGCGGCTTCCGTGTGGTGGACAGGCGCGCTGTTGTCGCTGGGCGTGGGACTGGCGCTGTATGTCGTCACGGCACTGTCGATCGAGCATGATGCGCACCTGCGCTTCCAGAACCAGACCCGCAACGCCCAGTATGCCATCGCGGCGCGGGTGCGGGCCTATACGGACGTGCTGCGCGGCGCGGCCAGCTTCTTCCAGGCGACAGACGGGGTGGACCGCGCCAGCTTCCACCGTTACGTCAACGGCCTGAACCTGCCGCAGGAATTCGCCACCATCGACAACATCAACTTCGCCCGCTACGTGGGCGATGGCCAGCGCGCACGCTTCGAACGGGCCGTGCGCGCCAGCGCCAGCGCGCACGACGGCTATCCGGCGTTCGCCGTCGAACCGCCGGGCCGGCGCCCCGACTACACCATCATCACGCTGATCGAACCGGTCGAGCAGTACGGCGACAAGCTGGGCCTCGACATCGCCGCCCGTCCGGCCGTGGCCGCGACGCTGGCATTGGCGCGGGACACGGGCGCGCCGGCCACCTCCGGCCAGCTGATCACCGTGCCCGGCCAGCCGGGCCACGCCAAACTGGCCCTGCGCCTGCCCGTCTACCGCCAGGACGCGGTACTCGACAGCGTCTCGCAGCGGCGCGCCGCCTACCTCGGCTCAGTCGGCATCGGCTTCAGCGTGCGCCGGCTGGTGCAGGCGGCGCTCGACGAAATCGGCGGCCACGACCTGCGCCTGGCGCTGTACGACGACGGCGCACTGTACGAGCCGCGTCCGCGCACGGCGCCCGACCAGCTGTTGTTCTCCAGCCCGGCGGGCGGCGCCCGTGGCGGGCCGGCAGGCGACGCCTTCACCACTACGCTGACGGTCGAATGCGGCGGCCGCCTGTGGCAGGCGCAATTCAGCGCGCCCAAGGCAGCCTGGCACTCGCGGGTGGACCGCTACCTGCCGTGGCTGGCGCTGGGCATGGGCGGCCTGGTCACGCTGCTGCTGTACCTGCTGTTCCACACGCTGGCCACGTCGCGCCGGCAAGCCGTGCGCATGGCCAAGGGGATGACACGCGAACTGCGCGACAGCCAGGCCAGCCTGCAACGCTCGCATTACCAGTTGCGCCGCCTGGTCGCGCACGCCGACCGCATCAAGGAACAGGAACGCAAGCGCATCGCGCGCGAGATCCACGACGACCTGGGCCAGAACCTGCTGGTGCTGCGCATCGAGGCCGACCTGCTGGCCGCGCGCACGCGCCAGCGCCACCCGCGCCTGCATGCGCGCGCGCGCACCACGCTGGGCCAGATCGACCGCACCATCCGCAGCGTGCGCCACATCATCAACGACCTGCGCCCGGCCGTGCTGGACCTGGGCTTGAACGCGGCCGTCGAATGGCAGATCGCGCAGTTCCGCCGGCATGGCGGGCTGGCGTGCGAGCTCGACGTCGGGGACGAGATCGCCGTCGACGACCTGTGCGCCACCGCTTTGTTCCGCGTGCTACAAGAGTCACTCAGCAACGTTCTGCAGCATGCGCGCGCCAGCGCCGTGCGGGTGGCGCTGCGCCAGCGCGACGGCGTGCTGACCATGACCGTCAGCGACAACGGCGTCGGCATCGCGCCCACGGTACGCAACAAGCCCGGCTCGTTTGGCCTGGTCGGCATCGAGGAGCGCATCGGCCTGCTGGGCGGCCACTGCACCATCGGCGCCGGCGAGCACGGCACGGGCACCACGGTGACCGTGGTGGTGCCGCTGGGCGAGCGGGCAGATACCCAGGCGCAGGACGGCCGGGTGCTGGCGGCATGAAAAACCTGCCAGTTCATTGAGAAATATCAATAAGGGGATCTTTTCCATGGGCAACAATTTCCCCTCCTGACGCGCTCGCCACAGCCGTTCCGGGACCGCAACGCGGCGGCGTCACGGGCCGCGACTTACTGTCATTTTGCAAGCCATTCTCATAGTGCCGATTACCGACAATTTTTTAAATTTCACGTTGCAATCGGTGGTGCGCCGAATATACTGGTGATGTTGATATGCATCAACTAACTGCTACCCGACCTCCGTAGCAGCGCGGCCCGGGCAACACTGCATCAACGGCCGGCGACCAGGCCACCGCTTCCGGCGGAGCGCGCCGCGCCACCCACTTCGTTTTCAACTCACTCAAGGCAAAGGGAATTCATCCATGATTTCACATGACAGCTTTCAAGCAATCGCCGACCTGGACCTGGAACCGATCAAGGTCAAACTGATGCATGAAGAGTCCGGCGAAGGATGGTCGCTGGAGCAGGTCAATGCGGTCGAGTTCGAGTACCGCCGCTTCCTGTACCTGATGAAGACCTTCCCGCATGAGCAAACGGCGCCGCTGATGGACGTGGATATTTTCTGGCACTACCACATCCTGGACACGATGAAATACGCAGCCGACTGCGAAGCCGTGTTCGGCTATTTCCTGCACCACTTCCCCTACATCGGCCTGCGCGGCGAGGACGACGAGCAAGTGCACCACCGCGTGGGCGAGCGCATGCGCGAGCTGTATGAAGCGACCTTCGGCGAGAGCTACGACCGCAGCGCCCGTCCGGCCTACTCGGGCGCGGCGGTGCAGGCGGGCGGCGCGGAAACGGCCTACTCTGGCGCGGCCACCAGGCAGGCCGGGGAAACGGCCTATTCCGGCGCCCAGACGGTCGCCTATTCGGGCGCCGCCACCCAGCAGGCCAAGCAGACGGCTTACTCGGGCGCACAGGCTGTCGCCTACTCGGGCGCGGCCACCAAACAGGCCAGGGAAACGGCCTACTCGGGGGCGCAAACGGTGGCCTATTCGGGCGCCGCCACCCGGCAAGCTCAGCAAACGGCTTACTCGGGCGCGCAGACCGCCTATTCCGGCGCAGCCACCAGGCAGGCCAAGGAAACGGCGTACTCGGGCGCGCAAACGGTGGCCCACTCCGGTGCCGCGATTTCTGATGCGAACGCCAACAAAATGGCCTATTCTGGATTACAGGCAGAACAGCAGACAGCCTACTCCGGCGCGGCGGTCGCGGCCCAGCCCGACAGCATGTACACGGTGCGGCCACGCCTGAGCGCATAATGGACACCTAAGCGCACGTACTGGCGGCACGGCCGCCAGCGGCCAGACCATGATGCCGGGGTTCGCAAGGGCCGCCGGCATTTTTCATTCTTTCGTGGAGGGCATCATGAGCGTCAACGCCGTCACCACCAGCAGCAGCGCCGCCGTCCAGGCGCCGCCCGCACCGCCGCCCAAGCCGGCGCAAAAGCCGGCCGCCGAGCAGGTCGCGGCGCCGCCTCCGCCACCACCTCCCGCACCGGCGGTCAACACCCAGGGCCAGAAGATAGGCACGACCATCAGCACCACGGCTTGACGGTACAAGGAAGGGAACGAGGCTGGCCGCAAGGCCGGGGAAGACGCGCACGCCGCGCCACGCGCGAGGGCGGCAGGACAAAAGAAGCGCGGAGAAGACGGTACGCCGGACGGCGCCGTCATGGCAGGCCCGCCGGGCCTGGCGCACAGACGAGCAAGGGCGTCAGGCTGCGCTGACGCCCCAGGCAATGGCTGCTTAGGCAGCCATCAGCTCACGCAGTTCACGGATGCTGAAATCGCTGATCTCGTGCATGCGGATCAGGATGGTCGCGCCGATCGGCAGCGTGTTGTGGCGGATCTTGCTGATCACGGGTGGAGCGACTTCCAGCGCGCGCGACAGTGCCGCATCATTTTTCAGTTGCAGTTTCTCAATGATGGCATCCAGCACACGGTTCGGGTTGTACGTAGGCGATGCGGTGATTTCTTTGATAGACATGATGTTCACTAGGTTTCCGGCCGTCTCTTGGTAAGAAAACGACACTCAAATAAAAAATATGCAGCTACATTTCCCCGCTCGCGGCCCCGGACGCCAGTTTTCCTACTGGCATACGGCGCACAACCGGGATAATGCACGCTTCCGTTAACGTAAGGCTAACTCATCAGACATTTCTGTGAGATTTAGAGAGATTTTACGCCTATTTCTTGTGGTAGGAACATTTTCCTTGCGAAATAAGTAAAAAACCTTAGCGTTTGCGGCTGAAACCTGCTGCTAGGAAACACCATTCGACGGCCAACAGCGTGGCCAGCTGGGCGATTGTGCCCGGGAGGAACAGGCCTTGGCCTGTGGAGGGGACGCCACAGTGGGACTCGCCATACCAGCCCAGCTGGCGGCGGATCTCATCCGGGGTGGGAGGGGGACGGCGGTCGAATTCGCGCAAATGCATATAAGCCCGGACCTGTTCCTTGGTCGGATGCAGAGAGGTAGGCATGTCGCGCTCCTTCACGGTCACCACCGGCTTGCGCTGGCGATAGTATCGTTAACGGCCAGCTAAGCGATTTCCGCAGCCGCCACGACGATTTTGCTCACGATATCGTATCATAGAGCCGCCTGGTTGATGCACATCATGCAACTCGTCTTACAAGTGTGTCGGATTAAGCTTACACGTAACTTGCAGCCTGGCCGCGGCCCACGGCCGGCGTTGCGCTAGAATGACGGCCCTGCCCACGAACGCAACCGACGCAAAAGATGACCGCCATGACCTACGAAGAATTCCTCGATGAAGTCACCACCCTGCTCACCGAGCTGTATGACATGGCCGACGACGCCGCCATCAAGCTGGTGATGGACGCCCAGGCCGCCGATTATTTCGTCACCCACGACGACCAGCCCGAACTGCGCACGTTCGCGCAGGCCAAGAAGGAAGCCGTGGCCCTGTACGACGCCCGCCAGAAAAAAACGCAGACGCAGCAAAAACAACAGCAGCGCCTGCACCAGCAGCGCGTACAGAAGAAGCGCTGAGCCATCCGGGCGGCCGGCCCGTGCCGGGCCGGGGCCGCCCTCAACGCCCGTCACCGCGCAGCACCGCCATCAGGGCCGCGCATCCCCCTGCCAGAACGACGCCGCCTTCAGATAGGCTTGCGCGCCGGCGCTGCGCCCCAGCTGGCGGCCCGCCTCGTCACCGGCGCGGAAATGAATGCCGCCGTAGCGGCGCGACATGCCGGCCTCATCGGCCGCTTCCGAGAAGGTGCGCCATGCCAGCACCACGTCCGCCGCCGGCGAGGCCGGTTCCGCCTTGAGGCTGTGCGCCGGCACCGTGACGCTGGCGCTGAACGTGTCGGCGCCCGTGTAGCGGCGCAGCACCTCGGCCGCCGCCGCGCTGAACGCGCTGTGGCCGCTCACATATTCCGCGAACGGCGGCACCGGGAAGGTGCTGGGCTGGAACGGGATCCAGGCTGCGCCATCCATGTCCACATTGTCCAGGCCCGGGCCGCCCCAGCCACGGATACGCTTGCCATTGAACAGGTAGCGCACGGCCGTGATCGGACGCGAGGTGTTGTAGTAGCGCTTCGCTTCCCAAGTGCCGATGCCGGCGTCGAACATGGCATTCGACAGCGCGAAATACATCTTGGCGTCGTCATCGAGCGTGTGCTTGTCGCGGGCCGACACCAGCTGGGCGAACAAATGCCAGTGGCCGGGCGGCTGTTCCGAATTGGGGCCGTCGGCCCAGTAGTCAGCCATGCTTTTCTGGCGGTCGTCCAGGGCGGCCGTCAGGTCGATGATTTCCTGCACTTGCGCCACATAGTCGGCGCTGCCGAACGCTGGTGGCGGGGCGGGCCGCAACTGGTCGCTGCGGGTCAGCGCGAAACCGAGCACCTTGCCCCAGTGCGGCGCGATGTAGGCTGGCGTGACGGTGGCGCCCGCCAGGTTCGGATAGCTCAGCGGTTGCCAGGCCTCCGGGTGCGGCATGGCCGACAGCGGCGTGGCCACCGCCACCGTCATGGCCGGGTTGACCGGCACATAACCGGTGTAATCCGCGTACGGCACCGGATTGCCGCCGGGGCCGGGCGGCGCCAGCTCGCCCAACTGGTTGGCGCCGTCCACGTGGCGGTAAGCCAGCAACGCCTGGGCCACCAGGTGGCCTATGCCTTCCGGCGTGGCAGGGTCGGACGAGCGCACGGCGGGGTCGTAACCGAGCTTGACCATCAGCGCCTCCAGGCTGCTCTTCTGGCTGGGATAGATGTCGAGCAGCGTTTCCAGCGCCGCGTAGCTGATCGCCTTGGCTTTGTAACTGTCGGTGCGCTCGCTGGCCGGGCGCCGCAGCGTGTCGCCGTAGCGCGTGCCGTTGGCGCGCGCATCGTAGGCGGCCCAGGCGTCGTACATGGCGGTCGACACCATGGCCAGCCCGCGCGCCGAGATCGGCGGCCCCAGCTTGACGGTGCGGATCGCCTGGAGGTGGGCCTGCTCCCACTGCAGCACAACGTTGTCGCCCGCCGGCACGATCAGCGCCGCCTGGGTGGACGCGGGGGCGGACGGATCGCTGCCGCCGCAGCCGGCCAGCGCCAGCATCACGCCCGCGCAGGCGAAAGTGGTCCAGCGCGCGCCCTTGCGGCTGGAAGAAGAAATCAACATGGTTGCCTTTGTTCTGGATGGATCAACGTGGGAAAGGTTGTCCGGAAGATTTTCCGAATGACAACCTTTCATTTTTGCACGCGATTCTACCAATAGTACCCGGCGTCCATTGATAAAAAATCAAAAAATGTGGCGTGAGGGATACGCGACGCGTCAACCGGCGCAACCGCACTGGCAACCACAACCGCCGCCCAGCGCGTCGGCCACCGTCGGATAGCGCAGGCGCATGCCCAGCTCCTGCTTGAGCCGCGTGTTACGCATGCGCCGCGATTCGGACATGAACGACAGCAGCGTTGGCGTGACCACCCGCTCCAGCTCCGCGCGCGGCAGGCGCGGTGCGCGCGCCAGCCCATGGGCATCGGCCACCAGGTCGAAGTACTGGCCCATCTTCATGTCGCTGTCGTCGACCGCGTGGTAGACCCGGTTCGCCTGCCCCCGCAGCAGCGCGCGCGCCACGATGCGGGCCAGGTCGTCGGCGTGGATATGGTTGGTGTACACGTCATCGGCCTCGATCAGCGCCGGCGTGCCTTCGCGCAGGCGCTTGAGCGGCAACCGGTCGCCCGCGTAGATGCCGGGCACGCGCAGGATGGACAGCACCGCCTTGCGGCGCACGGCCCAGGCCCGCAGCACCTGCTCGGCATCCACCCGGCGCAGGGCACGCCCGTTGCGCGGCGCCACCGGCCGGCTCTCGTCTATCATCGCGCCGCCGCAATCGCCATACACGCCGCTGGTACTGACGTAAACCAGGCGCCCACCCTCAGGTAGAATGGCGGTCAAATGCCGGGTGCGCAAATCGCGCGCGCCGTCGGACTGCGGTGGCGCCAGGTGCACCACGTAAGGCGCCAGGCCTTGCAGGCGACGCAGCGTGGCGGGCTGGTCCAGATCGGCCACCACGGGCACCGCGCCAAGCGCGCGCAATTCGGCGCAGCGGGCCGGCTGGCTGGTGACGGCGAACACACGGAACTGTGTCCGCAACAAGGGCAGCAAGCGCATGCCCACATCGCCGCAGCCAATGATCAGCAGGCGCGGACGGTGGAATTTTCGAATAACGGTTTTTTTCATAAGAAAGATTGTATGACGTTTCAAATTACTGTACAGCCCAGCGGCCATCAATTCACCTGTGAGGAAGACGAAACCGTCCTGACGGCCGCCATGCGCGCCGGGGTCGGCATTCCCTACGGCTGCAAGAACGGCGCCTGCAGCTCGTGCAAGGGCAAGGTCGTGTCGGGCACGGTCAGCCACAAGGCCCACCAGCAGAAAGCGCTGACGCCGGAAGAAGAAAGCGCGGGCTGGTCGCTGTTCTGCTGCGCCACCGCCCACAGCGACCTGGTGATCGAGGCGCGCGAAGTGGAAGGCAGCAGCGAGTACCCGGTCAAGAAAATGCCCTCGCGCGTGAGCACGCTCGAAAAAGTGGCGCCGGACGTGATCGTGATGACGCTGCAACTGCCGGCCAACGAGAAGCTCAAGTACCGGGCCGGCCAGTATATCGAATTCATGCTGCGCGACGGCAAGCGCCGCAGCTACAGCGTGGCCACGGCGCCGGACTCGGAACAACCACTGGCGCTGCACATCCGCCACATGCCGGGCGGCCTGTTCACCGAGCAGGTGTTCACCACGCTCAAGGAGCGCGACATCCTGCGCTTCGAAGGCCCGCTGGGCACCTTTTTCGTGCGCGACGACAGCGACAAGCCGATGGTGCTGCTGGCCTCGGGCACGGGCTTTGCGCCCATCAAGGCCATCGTCGAACACCTGGTGCAGCAGGGCTCGCAGCGTTCCATGACCTTGTACTGGGGCGGCCGCCGCCCGCAGGACCTGTACATGGATACGCTGTGCCGCAAGTGGGCCGCCGAGCTGCCCAACTTCCAGTACGTGCCGGTGGTGTCGAACGCGCTGGCCGAGGACAACTGGCAGGGCCGCACCGGCTTCGTGCACCAGGCCGTGATGGCCGACCTGCCCGACCTGTCCGGCCACCAGGTATATGCCTGCGGCGCACCCATCATGGTCGACACGGCCCGCCAGGATTTCGTGGCCCAGTGCAAGCTGCCGGCCGACGAGTTCTACGCGGACGCGTTCACCAGCGAAGCCGACATCAACCAGCCGTGATGACGGCCACCACGCTCGCCCCATGACAAGACGTCTCCGGCTGCCGCTGCGCGGTTTCGTCCGCAGCCGCCCGCACCTGATCGGAGCCATCGCACTCGGCGCCGTGGTGGCGCCGTTCCTGCCCGACGCCTGGTCGTGGCTGACGCGCCTGCTGGTGGCGTGGAACGCGGGCACCTGGGGCTACCTGGTGACCATGGCCTGGATGATGATGCGCGCCGACCACGCGGTGGTCAAACGGATCGCCGCCCGCCAGGACGAGCGCTCGCCCGTGATCCTGTCCACCCTGTGCGTGGCCGCGCTGGCCAGCCTGGCGGCCATCGTGTCGCAGCTGTCGACACTAAAGGACGTGGCTGCCGACGAGCGGGCCTGGCACTACGGCCTGGCCGTGCTCACCCTGCTCGGCTCGTGGTTCCTGGTGGGCACCCTGTTCACCTTCCACTACGCCCACCTGTACTACACCGAGCCCGGCGCCCCGCCGCTGGCCTTCCCGGACGGCGAACAGCAGCCCGATTACTGGGACTTCCTGTACTTCTCGTTCACCATCGCGGTGGCCGCGCAAACCTCGGACGTGACGGTGCGCGCGCCGCTGATGCGCAAGCTGGTGCTGGGCCAGTCGGTGCTCAGCTTCTTCTTCAACCTGGTCATATTGGGGCTGTCGATCAATATTGCAGCGGGCATTATCAACACCTGAGGAATACCCAAGCATCGCGTAGGGACATGATCTGGCATGGCTTTCGCCGTTGCCGAAAAGGAGTAAGATAAAACCGTGTGCAAGGCGATGAGGCCACCAGGTTTGGGTGCACACCGGCCGCGCCATGGGCGCCGGCCTCGAAGCGCGATGCTTTGACCCTGCCTTCTTGTATAACCGGGAGTAAGCATATGCAGATCAATATCAACACCGATAAAACCATCGAACGTCATGCAGGCCTGGACGAACATGTGCAATCTGTCGTCAGCGCCGCCCTCAACCGGTTTGGCGAGCATATCAGCCGCGTCGAAGTCCACCTCAGCGACAACAAGGGCCAAAAGTCGGCCGACGGCGACAACCGCTGCCTGATGGAAGCGCGCGTGACCGGCTACCAGCCGATCGCCGTGAGCGACCACGCAGCCACGCTGCACCAGGCCATCGGCGGCTCCGCCGACAAGCTCAAGCGCGCCATCGACAGCGCCCTGGGCCGCCTGAACGACGCCAAACTGCGCGCGTCCACCCCGGACAGCGCCACCGAAACGGCTGATTGA
Source organism: Rugamonas brunnea (assembly GCF_014042345.1). Taxonomy (GTDB): domain Bacteria; phylum Pseudomonadota; class Gammaproteobacteria; order Burkholderiales; family Burkholderiaceae_D; genus Rugamonas; species Rugamonas brunnea. The sequence continues at coordinate 64,569 of NZ_JACEZT010000004.1, read as the reverse complement.
TATAGCCTGGACGGCCCGCCGCCCTGCGCGGCGCGCCGTCAGCGCTGCGCCAGCTGGCGCAAATAGCGCAATCCCTGCAGCGACCGGCTGCCATACCACGACATCATTTCCCCATCGACCAGTAGCACCGGCTTGCCGATCTGGCGTTCCAGCGCATCGCAATGGGCTTCCGTGAAGCGGTACGGTTCACTCGACAACAGCACGCCATCGATGGCGGCCAGCAATTCCGGCGTCCAGGCAAAACGCGGATAACGGTCCGCGCCCAGGTCCGGCACCTGCCAGCCTATCTCGGCCAGCATGTTGGCGATGTAGGTGTCGCGCGACACGCTCATCCACGGGTCTTGCCAGATGCAATACAACATCGTTTGCGGGCGCGCGGGCGCCGCCGCCCGCTCTGCGCGCAAGGCCTGGTATTCGTCCTCGAACGCCGCGCACCACGCTTGCGCCCGCTCCTCCGCGCAGAAGATGCCGCCCATCAGGCGCGCCAGTGCCACGTTGTCGTAGGGCTGGTTCGGATGGGTGACGACGATGTGGGGCACGAACGCGGCCAGCGCATCGACCGTGGGCTTTTCGTTCTCGTCGATGTTGACCACCAGGTGGGTGGGCGCCAGCTTGCGGATCTTGTCCAGGTTGACGTCCTTGGTGCCGCCGATCTTGGGGATGGCTTGCACCACCTCGGCCGGGTGGATGCAAAAGCCCGTGCGGCCCACGATCTGGCCGGCCAGGCCCAGGTCGCACAACAATTCCGTGATGGAAGGTACCAGCGATACGATGCGGGCCTGCGGCGCGGCCACATGGTGCTGGCCGATGGCGTCGATGAAGCTCATCCGAGTGTCCCGGTAGCGAAGAATGGCGCTATTGAAACACGGCCGCACACCAAGGTCAAAAGCCCCCTTCAAACCGGGGTCAGGTCATGCCTTCGCGCAAAATGCGCGGAAGCATGACCTGACCCCGGTGTCGGTCTTAGGTGCCGTGACAACTTTGTTTGCGTTATGATCATGCCCAGGCTTGCATGTTGGCAGCCGCGTTCCCCTGAAAGACGATCGTGAAACACATCAGCACCTTTGGCGCGTCCGGCCATCAGCTCAGCGAACTGCAACTGTTCCGCGGCTCCGATGACGCGCCCGCCATCGCCCGCCGCCTGGCCGGCTGCGCCGTCATGCGGGTGGAGGCGGGCCAACCCGTGGCGCACGGCCAACAGGCCCGGCTCTACATCGTGCTGAGCGGTGCGCTGGCCGTGGCGGCCGACACCCGCACCGGCATGGCCGACGGCACCGTCAGCAAGGTGCTGCCGGGCGAAAGCGTGGGCGAGCAATCGGTGCTGGACGAGGAAGCCAACCTGGCGTCGATCACCGCGCTCGAACAGAGCGACCTGCTGGTGATCGAGGCCGACCTCGTGTGGCAACTGATCGACGAGTCGAACGCGCTGGCGCGCAACCTGCTGCGCTTGCTGTCGTTCCGCATCCGCGCCGCCAACGCCCAGTTGCGCCGGCGCCAGAAGCTGGGCGAGTTCTACCGCCAGCTGTCGATGATCGACGGCCTCACGGGCCTGTACAACCGGGCCTGGCTCAACGATGTGCTGCCCACCATGGTGGCCACGGCACACGGCGCCGGCACGCCGCTGGCGCTGATCATGATCGACCTAGACCACTTCAAGAAATTCAACGACAGCCACGGCCACCTGGCCGGCGACCAGGCGCTGCGCACGGCGGCCCAGGTGCTGAGCGGCGCACTGCGCCCGACCGATTGCGCCGTGCGCTACGGCGGCGAGGAAATGATGGTGCTGCTGCCCGACACCAGCGACAAGGTGGCGGCGGCCGTGGCCGAGCGGCTGTGCGAACGGATGCGGCAAGCCGTCGTGTTCGGCGACATGCGCCTGCCGCTGCCCCACATCACGGCCTCGCTGGGCGTGGCCAGCCTGCAGCCGCAACAGGACGAGCACGCGTTGATCGCAGCGGCCGACGCGGCCCTCTACCGCGCCAAGGAAGCGGGCCGCAACCGCGTGGCCCTGCAAGAACAGCCGGCCTGACAGTTCACGCGCGGCCGCCGGCCGCCGGCGTGGCCACCACCGAGGCCTGGGCCGACACGGACGCCGTGTGAGTAACCGCCACCGCTGCCGGCGTGGCGGGCGTGGAGGTGGCTGGCGCAGAGATGCCTGCTCCAGCTGTGCCCGCTGCGGATGCGGCATCCGCGGGAGCCGGCGATGCAGCGACGCTGGCCGCCTTGCGCTGCGCCGCCTCGAAGTCCGCGTAGCCCTTCTGCACCAGTTCGTAGGTCTTGTCCACGTTGCCGGCGATGTCGCCGTTCAGCACGTTCAGGCCGGTAAGAATATCGCGCGCCTCCTTGAAGCCCTGCTCCATTCCGCCCTTGATGGTAGCCATGAAATTGCTCAGCATCTGCTCCGGGTCTTCGCCCGCATGCTGCTTCTGGTAAGCGCCATAGAACGCCGTGGACAGCGACACGATGCGCCCCGCCGTGCCCTCCGGCGTATTGTCCTGCGACATGGCGTTCTGGATCGCGTTCTCGCCGAACTGCCCGCGCAACGCTTCGTTGATGCCGGTCAGCGCCGACTTCAGCAGCAACGCCAGCGGATCGTCCTGGGCGCCGATCGACACCGTCAGCGAGGCCTGCACGATGGAGGCATTCAACTGCAGCTTGGCCTGGGCGGCCGGCGCCGGTCCGGCCTCGCCCGTCTGCTGGCTGGCCGCCACGTTCACTGGCGCGCTCGGCGCCGCCACGGTGGCGTTGACGGAAACGTGATTTGACATGATGGTGCTCCTTGCCCCAGCATATTGGACAAACTTGCTCAGCGCGCGGCCAGCGGCCATGCCGCCAGCCCCGGGGCAAACCAGTTGTGTGCGGCGCTGCCGGGGCGCGCACGGACTCGGCCTGGTCTCCCACCTTATACTATCGGCCCGCGGCCAGAAAACTGCAGTATTTTTGACAATTCTATGACTTCCCACACTTTCCTCTGGCACGACTATGAAACCTTCGGCGCGCAGGCGCGCCGCGACCGCCCCGCCCAGTTCGCCGCCATCCGCACCGACGCCGACCTGAACGAGATCGGCGAGCCGATCATGCTGTACTGCAAGCCGGCCAACGATTTCCTGCCCGACCCGCAATCGTGCCTGATCACCGGCATCACGCCGCAGCAGTGCCTGGAATGGGGCGTGCCGGAGCACCAGTTCGCGGCCACCATCGAGCAGGCATTCTCCAAGCCGGGCACGGTGGGCGTGGGCTACAACACCATCCGTTTTGATGATGAGATCACGCGCTTCATGTTCTGGCGCAACCTGATCGATCCCTACGCGCGCGAATGGCAGAACCAGTGCGGCCGCTGGGACTTGCTGGACGTGGTGCGCATGACCTATGCGCTGCGCCCGGAAGGCATCGAATGGCCAACGCGCGAGGACGGCAAGCCCAGCTTCCGCCTGGAACACCTGGCCGCCGCCAACGGCCTGCTGCACGAGGCCGCGCACGACGCGCTGTCGGACGTGCGCGCCACCATCGCGCTGGCCCGCCTGATCAAGCAGAAGCAACCGAAGCTGTTCGACTTCTGCTTCGCGCTGCACAAGAAGGACCGCGTGGCCGACGAGATCGGCATGCACCTGGCGCCCGCGCTGCGCGCGCCGTTCCTGCACGTATCGGGCATGTTCCCGGCCGAACGCGGCTGCCTGGGCATCGTCTGGCCACTGGGCGTCCATCCGACCAACAAGAATGAAGTGATCGTGTGGGATTGCAGCTACGACCCGCGCGAGCTGGCCAAGCTGGACGCCGACACGATACGGCTGCGCCTGTTCAGCAAGGCCGACGCGCTGCCGGAAGGCATGACGCGCCTGCCGATCAAGAGCATCCACCTGAACAAATCGCCGATGCTGGTGTCCAACCTGAAAACGCTGTCGCCGGCCATGGCCGCGCGCTGGGGCATCGACGTCGAGCAATGCCGCGCCAACGCCGCGCTGGCGGCGGCAGCGCCGGACATGGCGGCCATCTGGGCCGAGGTATTCCACCGGCCCGGCGTGCCCGCGCTGGACGTGGACGAGGATTTGTACAACGGCTTCGTGGGCACGGGCGACCGCCGCCTGCTCGAATCGCTGCGCAAGGAAAGCCCGGCCCGACTGGCCACGCTGTCGCCCGTGTTCGACGACGCGCGGCTGACCGAACTGCTGTTCCGCTACCGCGCCCGCAACTTCCCCGAGACGCTGTCGGCGGCGGAAATGGAGCACTGGGAACAACACCGCGCGGCCCGCCTGTTCGATGGCGAAGCCGGCGCCCGCACGGTGGACCAGTTGTTCACCGAGATCGACCAGTTGCAGGAAACGGCCGACGAGCGCGGCGAGCACATCCTGGGCGAGTTGTACGACTACGCGGAGATGGTGGCGCCGGCGCGCTACTGACCTTCGGCGCAGCGCAGAGGGTCAGACTCCCCGCCTTGGCGCCGGGGTCTGCCCCTGGAGATACGCCTCAGCCGGCGCGGTACTGATTGATGGCGTCGCGCGTTTCCAGCGCCACGCGGCGGGCGGCGGCGGCGAAATCCTCACCGGCCTGCTGCGGTGCGTACAGGATCGCGCGCGAGGAATTGATCATCATGCCGTGGCCGCTGGCCGTACGGCCCGAACGCACGGTGGCCGCGATATCGCCGCCCTGTGCGCCGATACCCGGCACCAGCAGCGGCATGTCGCCAACGATGGCGCGCACCTGGGCCAGTTCCTCCGGGAACGTGGCGCCCACCACCAGCGCGCACTGGCCGTTGCTGTTCCACTTTTCGGCCACCAGGCGCGCCACATGCTGGTACAGCGGTTTGCCGTCCACGTTCAAAAATTGCAGGTCCGAGCCGCCCGGGTTGGAGGTGCGGCACAGGATGATGACGCCACGCTCGCTCCACTCCATGTAAGGCTCGACCGAATCGGAACCCATGTAGGGATTGACGGTGACGGCGTCGGCGCCGTAGCGGTCGAACGCTTCGCGCGCGTACTGGCGCGCGGTGGCGCCGATGTCGCCCCGCTTGGCGTCCAGGATCAGCGGAATGTGCGGATAGTTGGCGCGCGCATAGGCGCAGATCTGTTCCAGTTGCTGCTCGGCGCCCAGCGCCGCGAAGTAGGCGATCTGCGGCTTGAACGAGCAGGCCAGGTCGGCGGTGGCGTCGATAATCTCGCGGCAGAACTGGTAGATGCCGTCCGGCGCAGACTGGAACTGGGCCGGCAGTTTGGCCATGTCGGGATCGAGGCCCACGCACAGCAGGGAGTCGTTGGCCGTCCAGGCGGCGGATAATTTATTGATGAAATTCACGACAGGGCCCTTTATTCGATTGCAAACCCTCAATTGTAACGCGGCCACCCGCAGCCCGCGCGAAAACGGCCGCCACGGTGGAGTAAAATCCGCTACACCCTCCCCGTCCGGGCGCCACAAGCGCCCTCAACCTTCAGCATGGAAACGAGCCCAATGAAACTGACAAACAAAGTTGCGATTGTGACTGGCGCCACCCAAGGCATCGGCCTGGCGTGCGCCCAACGCCTGGTGGCCGAAGGGGCCAAGGTCATGCTGGTCGACATCAAGCCCGACGGCGCCCAAGCGGCCGCCGCGCTGGGTGCGCAGGCCCGCTTCTTCGCCGCCGACGTCAGCCAGAAAGCCGACGTGGACGCGCTGGTGGCCGCCACCCTGGCCGCGTTCGGCCAGATCGACATCCTGGTCAACAACGCCGGCGTCACCCACGCCGCCGACTTCCTCGACCTGACCGAGGAGGATTTCGACCGCGTGCTGCGCATCAATCTCAAATCCATGTTCCTGTGCGGACAGGCCGTGGCGCGCGAAATGGTCAAGCGCCACAGTGGCTGCATCATCAACATGTCCAGCGTCAACTCGGAACTGGCCATTCCCAACCAGGTGCCCTACGTCGTTTCCAAGGGCGGCATCAACCAGCTGACCAAGGTGATGGCGCTCAACCTGGCGCCGCACGGCGTACGCGTGAACGGCATCGGCCCCGGCACCATTTTGACCGAACTGGCCAAGAAAGCCGTGCTGGGCAGCCCGGAAGCGCGCCACACCATCCTGTCGCGCACGCCCATGGGCCGCTGCGGCGAACCCGAGGAAGTGGCGTCCATCGCCGCCTTCCTGGCCAGCGACGACGCCAGCTACATGACGGGCCAGACCCTGTTCGTCGATGGCGGCCGGCTGGCGCTGAATTACACCGTTCCCGTCAAGGATTGAGTGTTTCCGAGGAGATATAACTCAAAGGCATGACTGGTATCCGAAACGACAATTAGACATATATAACGCATCGCAGCATAATTACACCTGTCTCCACTATTCTCCTCCAAGAAAATAGTTTTAAGCCCGCTTTCATCAGCGGGCTTTTTTTTTCGCGCCGATTTTTGTTGCGCGCTGTCATGCCCGCGTCATATTGCCTCCCTATACTGGCCACATCTGCAATACATGCAACCGATACGCATGATTGCAGCCAGGCGCGCCGGACCGGTTCCGGCGCGCCACCTCCGGATTCCAGGCGCAGGCCGCTGGCTGCGCCCGCCACACCTCTCTTGGCCCGCATGGGTTTTTTGCGCCCGCTTTGACCAGCGGGCTTTTTTTTCATCGGGGACGTGGTATCTTTCCCATCATTTTTCCCAGGCCCAGCCCATGCCCGCCCTGCTCCACCAGATTTTCCTGACCGACTCGCACGCGCGCCTGCGCTACTGGAGCGCCATCGTCCTTTACGTGCTGATCCTGGTGCTGGGTTCGATTCCGGGTGCGCGCAGCGATATCGGCGAAGTGGCGTCCGGCGTGGTGCTGCATTCCTGTGCCTACGCCGGCCTGACCTTCCTGCTGTTCACGGGTGGCACGGGCGGAATCACGGCGCGCGCCGCCAAGGCCGTGTTCACCATCGCCGCCATGGGCGCGCTCGATGAGACCGTGCAGAGTTTCTTCCCCTACCGCCATGCGGCCGTGTCGGACTGGCTGGTTGATTGCACGGCCGCCGTGGTGGCCGCCAGCGTGCTGTGGCTGCTGTGGCGCCGCCGCAAGGCGCCGCTGGCCGGCTGACCCGGCCGCACACCCTCAACGGTCTTCCAGCCCCCCGTGCAGGGTATCGGGCCGGCCAGCCGCGCCGCCCTCCGCGTCGCGCGCCAGTTCCATGCCGATCTTGCGTAACAACGCGCGCGCCTGATGCCGGCTGCTGTGGCCGGGTACGGGCGACGTGGCACGCGCCACGTCCAGGCGCATATCCAGCAACTGCTCCGATTTGGCCAGCCGCACCAGCCCGTGCAAGGCATGGGCGAACACATGCCGCTGGCGGACGTCCGCCGGGTCGCCATACGTCGCATCAATTAATTCTTCAATAATATTATCTGTCGCGCGTGTCAACATTGGGATGTCCTGTGAATGGCTACCCAGCGATTATCACGTGTCCGCGACGGCATTCTTTTGAGATGCATCAACTCTTTCGCCGGGGGAATGAAGATGATTTTCAGACAATCATTTGTGCCAGATACAAGCTGGCCAACCTTGGATTTGATCCCGCTCAATACGCACGATTGCGCGCCGAACGAATGACGACATGGCCACTCTTACGTTGGCGGCCCATCGCAATGGCGGGCTTGCCATGCCGCCCCGGCACCACGGGGCGTCGACACCCCACAAGGAGAACAGCATGAACAACAAATCACCGATACGCTGGATGGGCGCCGTGTGCGTGCTGCTGGCTGCCTGCAGCAGCACCGACAGCAACCGCATGAGCTCAACGGAAGGCAGCACCAGCAGCAGCTATGGCAGCACGGGCAGCACGGGCAACAACACAGGCAGCAACTATGGCAACAGCAACGAAACGACGGGCAACATGAGCAGCAGCGGCAACACGGCCGCCACCACCGGCAGCGGCGCGTCCGCCACCAGTGCAACGGGCGGCAGCTCGGCCACGGCGCAGACTTCCTACGGCGTGGTGCAGACGATCGACCAGGTGATGCGCCAGGACGTGGGCGTGGGCGCCGTTGGCGCGGCAGCTGCGGGCGGCACCATGGGCGCCCCCACGGACAAGGTCTACCGCGTCAAAATCAAGCTCGACGATGGCACGGAACAAACGGTCGTGGTGGATACCATGCCCACTTACCAGGTGGGTGACCGTATCCGCTACAGCAACGGCACCGTGCAGCGCTACTGACAACGCGCGGCGCCACCCGCACGCGGGCCGGGGCCAGGCGACGCGCCTAGTACAACTGTTCGATGGCGTAACCGCGTTGCTTGAGCAATTGCGGCAAGCCCTGGTCGCCAGCCAGGTGCAGCAGGCCCACGCCGACGAAGGCCACGCGGTCCTGCTGCAGGATGCGTTCAATGGCGCTGGCCATTTCCGGATTGCGCTTGCCCAGCAAGGTCGTTTGCATGAAGGTCGCGTTGACGGAGCAACCGGCGGTGAACGCATGCAGCGCCGCGTCGATGCGCGGCGTGTCGGCCGCGCGCCAGGCATCGATCAGGTCGCGCGAGCGTTGCAGCGCCTTGCCGTCTTCGAGGTCGGCCAGGTTCTCGCGCAAATACTGCTCCTGCTGCGCGGCGTCGAGCGTGTCGAAGATGGCCAACTGGTAATCGGCGCTCTCCAGTTCGCGCACCCTCTTGTCCTGTTGCTTGGCCGCCGCCAGCAACACGTACTCGGCGGCGCCGCTGCGCCGGTAGCCGTTGCGGTCCAGTTCCAGGCCTTGCAGCAGGTTGCCGATCAGCCAGGGCTTGTAGCGTTCCACCTCATGCAGCGCCATGCCGGCGCGTGCCAGTGCCTGCACCAGCTGGCGCAAGGTGGCCGGCGAGATGTGGTGGACGATGCTGTCGCCGTCCGCGTACATGCCATGCTGGCGCAGCGCCGCCTGGAAGGCATCGTTGGAACGAATGTCGAGTTCGACCACGACGCTGCTGGCCGTGGCCAGCGCATGCGCCGCTTCCGGCGTCATCAGCGTATCGTCGCCCTGGCCGACGTGGATGGTGCCGTACAGGTAGCCCGTATGGCCGTCGTGACTGATGCGGTAGAGCGCGCCATGGCGCACCGATGCCGCCGCGCCCGCGATGGCGGCGCCATCCGTGGGCAAACTGTCGACGGCGCGCGCGGTGCCCGCACAGAACAGGCTCAGTACGGCTGGCAGCATATACAGCAGCACAGGCCGCAACACAGGCTGCAACGCACGCGGCAACACAGGCGCCAAAACACGCGGCAACACAGGCCGCAACGCAAGCAAACGGAGGACAGGCAGACGCATACGTTCCCCTTGCCGGACCGGGGACGGTGCGGCGGGCGGATTGATCAACATTAACGAGGAAGAAAGTGCGCCCAGGACGGGCATCACCGTTGCCTATGGTAAATCAGGGCGTGCCTGCTGGCAGCATTTATTTGGCGCGGGGAAGCAAAAAAATGGCGCTGTCCATGACGGGGAAACAGTCGTGGCGACGCGCGCCCCAGTGCGGGCGCGCGCGTCGCGCAGCAGGCCGGATGCGTGGCTCAGCGCGCCATTTCCACCATGGCCGTCGTGTACATCTGCAAGTTCAGCAACAGCTGCTTTTCCGTGATGAACTCGTGCTCGGAGTGGCCCGTGTAGACCGTGTGCGGCATGGCCGGGCCGAAGCTGACGGCGTGCGGGAACAGCCGCGAATTGGTGCTGCCGCCGATGGCCACCGGATGGGCATCGCGCTGGCCCGTGTAATGGCCGAACACGGTCAGCAGCGTATCGAGCTGGGGCGCGCTGTCCTGCAGCCACGGGTCGCCGATCTCGGCCGTCAACGTCGCTTGCGGCAGATGGGCCGCTTTCCAGCCATCGAACGCTTGCCGTACCTGGGCTTCCAGTTCTTCCTTGCTCTTGCCGCGCGGACGGCGCAAGTTGATGTTCAGCTCCAGCCCCGCCTCGTCCTGCTTGAGCACGGTGGGCGCCACCGTCATCGGCCCCATGAACGGGTCGCGGTAGGCGATGGCGCCGAAGCGTTCGCCGTACAGGCCGGTGCCCACCAGCTCGTTGAGCAAGCTGACCATGGCCGCCGGCGCCGTGCCCTGCCACGGACGCACCTGCAACGCGTCGGCCAGCATGCTAATGGCGTTGACGCCCGCCTCGGGCTTGGACGAATGGGCCGACAGGCCGCGCGCGGTGACCGTCAGCGCATCATCCTGCCATTGGAACTGGTAGTGCATGCCGGACTGGGCGGCACCGCGCGCGCGGATCTGCGCTTCCAGCGCCGGCGTCGCGTGGGCGATCACGGCGCTGGCATCCTCCGGTATCTGGCTGCCGAAAAAGCCGCCCTTGAACGATTGCAGCACGGGGCCATCCACGGCCGGCGCGGGCTGGGCCGGCATGCTGATCTTGAGCGCACCCCACCCTTTTTCGGCCGTCACGGCCGGATACTCGGAGTCGAGCGTGATGTTCATCTGCGGCGGCGGGTGGTCCTTCAGGAACGCCTGCAACGGCGCCCAGTCCGATTCCTCGGCCATGTACACGTACAGCTCCAGCCGCTTGCTCAAGTGAACCTGGCGGTCCTTGATGGCCTTCATCGCATACAGCGCGGTGGCGATCGGCCCCTTGTCATCCTCGGTGCCGCGGCCCAGCAGGCGGCCCGGCTCGCTGGTGCGGTCCAGATCGAACGGCGAGCGGGCCCACTTGGACGGATCGACCGGCTGCACGTCGCCGTGCGTGATGATGCCGACCCGCTCCTTGCCACTGCCCAGGCCGATCACCATCACATGGCCATAGTCGTGATAGTCCAGCCCCAGCCGTTGCGCTTCGCCCCGCAGATAGCGCTTGAACGCCTGCTGCTGCGGATTCTGTTCGAACGGCACGGCCGGATCGGCCACCGTGTTGTAACGCACCAGCTGGCCCAGCGTATCGATCAGCGCGCCACGGTAGGTGGCCAGCGCGTAGGCCGCCGTGCCGGTGGCGGTCTTGCTGAGCGGCGCGGCCGACGCGGCGCCCAGCCACGGCGCCAGTAGCAGTGGCAACAGCACGAGTTTTTTCAACATGAGCTTTTCGCAATGGTGATAATCGGGCAACGAGTCTAGCATGGGCGCGCCCGCCTTGCAGGGCACCACCCGCTATTGATAACGCGCCACGATGCGCGCCACTTCCCCGTCGTTGACGATATGCGCGATGGCCTTGTTGATGGCCGCCACGCCGACCTGCCCGCGCGGCGACACCGCGCATTGCCCCTGGTAGGACTTGACCAGCAACGGTGGGTAGACGGACAGCCGTTGCCCGGTCTTCTGGTGATAGTCGAGCGTGCTTTGCTGGGTGACCACATGGTGCAGCCGGCCCACGGCCATCTTGCGCAGATTGGCGGAGCTGGACGGGCCATCTTCGCGCACGAAACCGGGGCCCAGCAGCCGCTCCAGTTCCGGGTGGAAGTAACCAAGGACGGTGGCGATCGCTTGCCCCTTCAGGTCGGCCAGCCCGGCGGGCCGGGGCACGGACGTGTCGGTGACCACCACCTCGCGCAGCGGAAAGAATGGCTGGCTCCAGAGAAAATTGCCCGGCAACCAAGCGGGAATGTACATGCAGATCAGGTCGCCCTTGCCCTGCTCCAGCGCCAGCCCGATGCGCTTGCGGGGCAAGCCCAGGAACACGGCCTGCCGGCCCAGGCTGGCCGCCAGCGCCAAGCCCAGGTCGCGGTGCATGCCATCGACCAGCTGGTTGTCGCGAAACGCGGCCATCGGCATTTCCGTCCCCGTGTCCACCAGCACCACCAGCGATGCCTGCGTCGGCGCCGCCGCCGCGCCGGCCGCAACCAGCGTCAGGGCCAGGCCCAGTGCCGCGCCCCATGCCGAACCCCGCGCCGCACCCAGGACCGGGGCCAGCACGCGGTCCGCCAGCCGCGCATGGGCCGGCCGACGGGCCACGCCCCCGTCCACGCCACCGTTGCCCAAGTCCCCTGTGTTGTGATGTCCAGCCATGAGGGAATTATATGCGTTGTTGCGCTCCGGAATTTCCATCCCCGATCAAACTGAGGCACGCTCAGCAACAATTGGCAGCCGCAGTTAGAATGGCCGGCTAACGACTACCGGAGTCCGCCGTGACCACGACGCACGCCCAGCAACAAGACATCGCCCCGGCCATGGTGTGGCTGCTGGCCATCGCCAACGGCCTGATCGTGGCCAACCTGTACTACGCGCAAACCCTCGTCGGCCCCATCAGCCACGACACCGGCATGGCGCCCGGCGCGGCCGGCCTGATCGTCACGCTGACCCAGATCGGCTACTGCCTGGGCCTGCTGTTCATCGTCCCGCTGGGCGACCTGCTGGAAAACCGGCGCCTGATCGTCACCGCCCTGCTCACCAGCGCGGCGGCCCTGCTGGCCGCGTCCGTGGCCGGCAGCGCGCCCGTGTTCCTGGCCGCCGCGCTGTGCATCGGCCTCGGTTCCGTCGCGGCCCAGGTGCTGGTGCCGTTCGCGGCCCACCTGTCGCTGCCGGAAACGCGCGGCCAGACCGTGGGCAAGGTCATGAGCGGACTGCTGCTGGGCATCATGCTGGCCCGGCCCGTGGCCAGCCTGGTGGCCGGCGCGCTGGGCTGGCACGCCATCTTCATCATCTCGGCCGTGGGCACGGCGGCGCTGGCGCTGCTGCTGCACCGCCGCCTGCCATGGCGCCAGCCGGTGGCCACGCTGCGCTATCCGGCGCTGCTGGGTTCGATGTGGCAGTTGTTGAAAACGACGCCCATCCTGCGCCGCCGCGCCGCCTACCAGGCGTGCATGTTCGGCGCCTTCAGCCTGTTCTGGACCACGGTGCCGCTGGCGCTGATGGGGCCGTATTTCCGGCAGGACCAGACCGGCGTGGCCCTGTTCGCACTGGCCGGCGTGGCCGGCGCCATCGCCTCGCCCATCGCCGGGCGCCTGGCCGACCGTGGCCACAGCCGCCCCACCACGGCGCTGGCGCTGAGCCTGGGCGCGCTGGCGTTCGCCGCACCGCTGCTGCTGCAACTGGGCCGCGTGGCCGACCTGGCCTTGCTGGTGGCTGCCTCCATCGTGCTCGACATGGGTGTCTCAGCCAGCCTGGTGGTGGGCCAGCGCGCCATTTTCGCGCTGGGCGCGGAAATCCGCAGCCGCCTGAACGGCCTGTACATGGCGCTGTTCTTCATGGGTGGCGCGGCCGGCTCGTCGCTGGGCGGATGGATGTACGCCCACCATGGCTGGCATGGCGTGCTGCTGACGGGCCTGGCCTTTCCCGGCCTGGCGCTGTGCGTGTTCGTGACCGAATACCTGGCGCCTTCCGCACAACGCCAGCCGGCCTGACGGTTAGACGATCCGCATGATCAATGCGACCATAGCCGCACCTGGCCTTGCAACGAGACGTTGCCGTTGATGTTCAGGCTGCCCAGGTTGCCGGTGACGGGCGCCGTCGGGTCGGTCTGCACGCTAAGCGACTCGAAGCCGAAATTCCCGTACTTGACATAGCCGGGCAAGCCGATGGTGATGGTGTCGCCGCCGCCATCGCTGCGCTGCTGCACGCCGAGGCTGACGGCCCACATGTCGATGCTGCCGCGCAGGTTCTTGATCACGAGATAGCGGTTCTGGCCGTCGCCATTGAAGCCCAGCGACAAGCGACTGTCGGCCACGGCGCCCACCAGCGTGGGATCGTTGAGCACGATGTGGGCCGCGAAGCTGATGCCGTCGCCGCCGGTCACGTTCGACATTTCCGCGTCTTCCAGCGGACGCAGGCCGCCGGCCAGGGCTTGGGTACAGCCGGCCAGCGCCAGCAAGGTGAACCATAAACGTTTCATCTGTCAGCGCCTGAATTTGATGTCGAGATACTGGATCTGCATCGAGCCGATGCGCGAGGAGCCCAGGTCCACGGTGGGCTGGTTGGGGCTGTTGAACGAAATGTTGTCGATCACCAGGCCGCCGGCCGGCACCGTGCCGTTGCCGTAGCGGCTGTCGGGCCAGTCGATGCCGATGTGCAGGCGCGGTCCCGTCTCGTCCGTCAGCGCGTTGATCACGCCGGGCTGGGACGCCACCGAGGCGATGGCCCAGGGCGTGTTGTTGAAGGCGCCGTTGGCGTCCACCCCGCCGATATGGATGCCGCTCAGCGTCATCTGCTCGGTGGCGTCGTCGCGCCCGCGCGGACGCAAGGCCAGCTGGCCCACGTCCATGCGCAGCGCGGCGCCGAAGGCGATGCCATCGTTCACTTGCGGCGTGGTGAACTGCAGACCACCTCCATACATCACCAGGTCCTTGACCACCACGCTGCCGGCGTTGCGATCGATGCCGTCGCCGCTCACGCCCCAGTCCCAGGCGAACTGCCAGCGCTGGTCGGCGTTGGTGTTGACGGGGAAGCGCAGGTCGATCACGTCGGCCAGGCCGCTCGCGCCGGGCTCGATGTCGAGCCGGTAGGGGTCGGAATACGGCTGCGGATTGTCGCTGCGCGAGGCGCTGAATTTTTCCACCCACAGGCTGCGGCCATCGGGCGAGGTGTAGGTCAGGCGGGCGTCGCCGCCCATCGAGAAACCGTTGAGGTCGAAGCTCACGCCATCGCCGCCGCGCACGGACGACATGGCGTTGTCCGTCAACGGCTGCATGGCGCCGGCGCTTTGCCAGCACAGCAGGCCCAGCACGAGGAACAGGCAGCGGGAGGCCGTCATGTCAGCGCACCTTGGGCAGGTTGGGTGGCGTCACGCCGTTGGTGCTGATCGCTTGCAGCTTGTCGCGCCAGTTCAGCCAGATGCCGGCCTGGGCGGCGTCGGGCAGCTGCGTGGTGCCGGACGGCGCCTGGAATTGCACGCCCGTCTTCAGCACGGAAATCCAGAAGTCGCGGCTGGGGCCGTTCGCGTCGCCGGCCGTCACGCCACCGAGGTTGGCCAGCGACAGGCAAGGCGCCGTGCAGCTGCCATCCCAGCGCTTGCCGCCGCCCGTGGTGTCGGTGTGGCTGTCGAGCGTGATGGCGCTGCCGTCGGCCGCCTGGCCCTGCACCAGCATGGAGCCGGACAGGGTGCTCAGCTTCAGGCCCACGTCGCCGCTGATGGCGTCGAAACCGAAGCGCATGCCGATCACTTCGCGCGCGGCGTTGTCGCCCGCGTTGCGATAGACGAATTCGAAATAGGGATTACTGATGTGCACCAGGCGCTGGGCCTCGGTGCCGTCGCTGCGGCCGAACTGCAGCAGCGACATGTCGATATCGGCGCCGGTGCCGTTGCGCGGCGCGTAGTTGTATTCACCCAGGCGCAGGTTGCTGAAATTGGCGCTCAGGGTGATGTCGGCGTCCAGCGCCACCTTGGTGAAATCGAAGCCGCCATAGCTGCTGTTGGTCATGGCCATCAAGCCCTGGCCGTGCGTGGCCGACAGCTCCTCGTCATTGAGCGGGCGCATCTGGGCCGTCGCCAGTTGCGCCGTCAGGCCGGCCGTCAGCAGCACAGCCGCGCGGCACAGGCGAGCACGCAGACTCGGCTGGTAGGGGAAGGACTTCATCATCGGTTCAACCTGGCAGTGGCCGGGCGCCGCGCGTCCGGACTGGATGAACAGGATGCCGGCGCCGCGGCGCCCGCATCTTGCAATGTGACGGCCGCGCACGCGGCCGTTGGGTCAGCAGACAGGAGCGATTAGTGCGCCCAGATCCACACTTGGGTGCCGCGCAGGTCGACCTGGTTCATGGCGACCGAGCCGAACGAAGCAGCGTTGTTGCCCATCTTGATCGAGTCAACCGAGATGTTCATCAGCTTGCCAGCTGCAACTTGCACGTCGGCAGGGATGGCGATCTGCACCACGTCGCCGCCGGTAGCTGGGTTGTAGAAGGTGCCTGGGTTGGTCACGCCAGCGGCGCCGGCAGCGGCCAGGAAGGAGTTCTTCGACAGGATGTCGATGCTGGCAGCGATCAGGCCCTTCACTTTGATGCCGTTGAAGCTGATCGAACCACCACCCATGCCGTTGGCGTCGAGCGCGTCGGTGTCGGTGTAGACGAAGGAATCCATCTTGATGTTCAGGTTGGCGGCGATCGACACGCCATCCTGACCGCTAACAGCGCTCAGTTCGGTATCCTGGATCGGGGTCATGGCCGATGCGGACAGGGCCAGGGTTGCCAGAGCGGCTGCGACTGCGGTTTTGACGATTTGCATGGTGTGGTCTCCGATTGTATTTGTAATTTATGTTTGTAGTTGTAGGTGCTGCCGGTGTTACGGGTGTTGCCGGTGTTGCGGGCGGCGCCGGACCGGCGCCGCCGTCCTGGGACTCCGTCAGACCGTCCCGGCCGGAGCCGGTGCGGTCAAAGCCGGATTAGTGCGCCCAGATCCACACTTGGGTGCCGCGCAGGTCGACCTGGTTCATGGCGACCGAGCCGAACGAAGCAGCGTTGTTGCCCATCTTGATCGAGTCAACCGAGATGTTCATCAGCTTGCCAGCGGCAACTTGCACGTCGGCAGGGATGGCGATCTGCACCACGTCGCCGCCGGTGGCTGGGTTGTAGAAGGTGCCTGGGTTGGTCACGCCAGCGGCGCCGGCAGCGGCCAGGAACGAGTTCTTCGACAGGATGTCGATGCTGGCAGCGATCAGGCCCTTCACTTTGATGCCGTTGAAGCTGATCGAACCACCACCCATGCCGTTGGCGTCGAGCGCGTCGGTGTCGGTGTAGACGAAGGAATCCATCTTGATGTTCAGGTTGGCGGCGATCGACACGCCGTCCTGGCCGCTAACAGCGCTCAGTTCGGTATCTTGAATCGGGGTCATGGCCGATGCGGACAGGGCCAGGGTTGCCAGAGCGGCTGCGACTGCGGTTTTGACGATTTGCATTTGATGGTCTCCGAAAAGTAGTTTTGGTTTTTTGCTTATAGTTGTGTGTTGCGGGCGGCGCCGGGCCGGCGCCGCCGTGTTGCGTTGCCGTCAGACCGTGCCGGCCGGAGCCGGTGCGGTCACGAACGGATTAGTGTGCCCAGATCCACACTTGGGTGCCGCGCAGGTCAACCTGGTTCATGGCGACCGAACCGAACGAAGCGGCGTTGTTGCCCATCTTGATCGAGTCAACCGAGATGTTCATCAGCTTGCCAGCGGCAACTTGCACGTCAGCAGGGATAGCGATCTGCACCACGTCGCCGCCGGTAGCTGGGTTGTAGAAGGTGCCTGGGTTGGTCACACCAGCGGCGCCAGCAGCTGCCAGGAAGGAGTTTTTCGACAGGATGTCGATGCTGGCGGCGATCAGGCCTTGCACCTTGATGCCGTTGAAGCTGATCGAACCGCCGCCCATGCCGTTGGCGTCCAGCGCGTCGGTGTCGGTGTAGACGAAGGAATCCATCTTGATGTTCAGGTTGGCGGCGATCGACACGCCGTCTTGACCGCTAACAGCGCTCAGTTCGGTATCTTGAATCGGGGTCATGGCCGATGCGGACAGGGCCAGGGTTGCCAGAGCGGCTGCGACTGCGGTTTTGATGATTTGCATTTGGTAGTCTCCGAAAGTTTGGTTTTAATTAAGAGGTATTTCTATTTTTCTAAGGTTGCAGGACCATGTTAGGCACTGCCGCCGGGTCCGTCCAGCTTGCTGCGCTGACTTTGCAGGCCAACAAAACGGCCTGGGAAGCCAGCGCAGAGTGGCGCGGATTAGTGTGCCCAGATCCACACTTGGGTGCCACGCAGGTCAACCTGGTTCATGGCGACCGAACCGTAGGAAGCGGCGTTGTTGCCCATCTTGATCGAGTCAACCGAGATGTTCATCAGCTTGCCAGCGGCCACTTGCACGTCGGCTGGGATGGCGATCTGCACCACGTCGCCGCCGGTAGCTGGGTTGTAGAACGTGCCTGGGTTGGTCACACCTGCGGCGCCAGCAGCTGCCAGGAACGAGTTCTTCGACAGGATGTCGATGCTGGCGGCGATCAGGCCCTGGACCTTGATGCCGTTGAAGCTGATCGAACCGCCACCCATGCCGTTGGCGTCGAGCGCGTCGGTGTCGGTGTAGACGAAGGAATCCATCTTGATGTTCAGGTTGGCGGCGATCGACACGCCGTCCTGGCCGCTAACGGCGCTCAGTTCGGTATCCTGGATCGGGGTCATGGCCGATGCGGACAGGGCCAGGGTTGCCAGAGCTGCTGCGACTGCGGATTTGATCACTTGCATGTTGTTCTCCAAGATTAAGTTATTTAAAAATTTAGTGTTCTTGTCATGACCACCAGGCCCATGACCCCGGATAAAGGGCCACTGTGCGGAAATTGCCGCCTGTCTACCGCAATCTCCAACTGCGAAGCAGCGGGCGGGATCGCCATGAACTCTTAATATTTAAATATTAATTAAATTTATGATATTGGCCGGTCTTGGCCCCGGTCTACTGTCTCGCACTGACTCGCAAAGCCAACCACTTGACCTTGCGAGCCACCCAGAGGGAAGTGGGTGTTGTGGCGCTGTTGCTTGCGATAGCATAAGTTCTCGCGCGCATGTTAGAAGTTACTTTCTAAAAAAACAGATGCCGATCTCTTCCAAAAATGCGTTAATAAGTTACAAAAATACAAAGAACAGTTGTTGCCTTAATAAAGCACGATCGTTCTAATCGAGATAACTTGGAGATACGATGGAAGCAGTCATGGGACTCGGGGAAGCGCCTGCCCCCACGCCGCGCGTGCGGCCGATCTGGTTCGTCACCCACTAGGGGGACTGTCCCATGCTGATGATTCTGCTGGGCGTGGTCGCCGCCCTGATCGGTGGCGCCGGTGCCATGTCGCGCCACGAACCGCTGGACCGCCCCAAGGGCCAGCTGGAAATGCCGCAAGCGTTGCTGGGCGGCGGCCATTACAACCAGACGCTCGACGTCGAGCCCTACTCCGAGCTCAAATACCACAACATCGTGCACCAGGCGTATGACTTCAGCTGCGGCTCGGCCGCGCTGGTCACGCTGCTGACCTACCACCTGGGCCTGAACGTGACGGAACAGCAGGCCATGGAAGGCATGCTGGAAAAAGGCGAGAAGGAAAAGATCATCGAACGGCGCGGCTTCTCGCTGCTCGACATGAAACGCTACGTGGCCTCGCTGGGCGCCTCGGGCGCCGGCTACCGCGCCGAGATCGCCGACCTCCTGACCCTGACCGAACCGGGCATCGTGCCGATCGACTTCGGCACCAAGCACTTCGTGGTGCTGCGCGGCATCCGCAAGGATGTGGTCTACATCGCCGACCCGTCGCGCGGCAACCTGGTGTTCTCGCTCGACGAGTTCGCCAAGCTGTGGGACAAGAACGCCCTGTTCATCATCAGCCCCGGCAAAGGCAAGACGGCCGCCGGCAAGCTGGCCCTGACGGACAAGGAACTGGGCATGGTCGACATGGACCAGGTCACCAACCACGGGCGCCTCGACGCGCTCAACAACGCCGCCCACCTGCTGGAACGGGCCGTCAATTCAGGCGCCGCCGGCACCTGGATGCACCGCCAATAACGGCAAGGCAGCTCCCCCCGTCTATCTGCCCCAACTTTCGCCAGAGGATAGTTCATGATTGCACGCACCACGCCATACGCCCGCCCCGCCCTCGCCGGCGCCCTCGCGTCCGCCCTGCTGCTGGCCATGCCAGCGCACGCCCAGCAAACCCCGCCGGCCGATGCCGCCAAGCCGGCCGATGCGGCCGCCGTGCGCGAAGCGCTGGCCAAGAAGGAAGGCGAAGGCGACCAGAGCACGCTGCTGAAGGAAACCCTGACCTCGGTCGACAAGCAATACACGCTGATCCGCCACAACCAGTTCCAGTTCAGCTACGACCTCACCTACAGCTACATCGGCCAGGAAAAAATCATCACCGACCTCGCGGGCGGCGGCGTGTCGCTGTTCAGCATCGAGAACACCAGCTCGCACACCATCACCAACACCTTCTCGGCCGACTACGGCGTGCGCGACAACCTGACCGGCAACGTCACCCTGCCGGTGCTGTCGCGTTATTCCGACAGCGGCTCGGCCAGCGGCGTGTCGAACTCGCTGGGCGACATCTCGGTCGGCGCGCGCTTCCAGCCGTTCGAAGCCAAGCGCGACGCGCCCGGCGTGACACTGACGGGCAACGTGCGCCTGCCCACCGGCCGCAGCCCGTTCAAGATCATCGCCGGCAGCGGCCAGGCCACGGGCAGCGGCGTGACGGCCTTCTCGGCCGGCCTGAACCTGAACCGCATCGTGGATCCGGTGGCGCTGTTCGGCTCCATGAACGCCACCCTGAGCCTGCCGGCCGCCCATTTGTACCAGGTCAACGGCACCCGCATCCTGACCAAGGTGCAGCCGGGCGCCTCGGTCGGCTTCGGCATGGGCTTCGCGTACGCTTTGTCGTACGACATTTCCACCACGATGTCGTTCCAGGAAGCCATCTCGGCCGGCTCCAAGCTGCACTTCGCCGACGGCCTGGTGGCCAAGACCACCATGCAGACCTCGGCCATCCTGAACATGGGCCTCGGCTATAAAGTGTCGCCCAAGACCACGGTCAACCTGTCGGTGGGCATCGGCCTGACGGCCGACTCGCCCAACATCACGGTGGGCATGAACTTGCCGCTGTCGTTCTAAATGGCGGCGCGTACTGCAATGCAGCCGCTGCGGCGGCTGGTCCTGGCTGCGGCCGTGGCCGCCGCCTGCGCGCCGGCCGCGCACGCGGCGCTGACGGAGAACCTGACCACCAACGTCACGGCCATGGCGCTGGGCAACGCGGTCACGGCCGACCCGCCCGGCATCGGCTCGGTCCACTTCAACCCGGCCGGCCTGGCGCGGCTCGAAGGCGACAGCGAAACTATCCACAACTGGGCCGCCTCGATCCGCACCAGCGCCAGCTTCCGCCAGCCAGCCGGCTTCGACGTGGGCGGCTGGACCGACGACCCGCTGAACGGCAAGAGCACGGGACCGGTGCGCCAGATCATGTACGTGCCCGGCTACGGCATGCCGGGCTGGCGCCTGCCCGGCGTGGCAGTACCTGGCCTGGGCATGGCCTGGAACAAGAAGGGCTCGCCGTGGACCTTCGCCACCGACAGCTATATGTCGCAGGCGATGAGTGTGGACCGCACCACGGACGTGAACGACCCCGGCCAGTACCAAGGCCGCCAGATCCAGATCCAGCGCCTGGTCTACCTGTCGCCGTCGGTCGGCTACAAGTATTCAGACACGCTGCGCTTCGGCGCCGCCGTGCCGATCGCCCACGCCGCGTTCGTGGTCGACACCAATATGCGCTTCCCCAACGAACTGCTGGGCGTGTTCGGCAAGCTGCAGCAGGGCTGGTGCCCCGAGAACGGCGGCAACATCATCGACACCTTCGGCTTCGGCGTGTGCGGCGGCGGCAAGGATGGCATGGTCAGCCCGTTCAAGAAGGCGGCCAACATGCGGCTGGAAATGACGGCCCCGGTCGACCCGACGCTGAACCTGGGCGTGCTGTGGGAACCGAAGCCGTGGTTCGCGCTGGGCGCCGTCTACCAGGGCGGCTCCAAGACCCACTACACGGGCAACTACCAGTTCAGCGCGGATCCGATGCTGCGCAACTTCGTGCGCGGCCTCAATTCCAGCCTGCTGGGCCCGATCGCCGGCGCCGTACTCGGCTTTCCATCGTCGATTCCGGCCGTCCAGCATGGCAACATGAGCGCCACCATCCCCTTCCCCTACCACGTGCAGGTGGGCATCAAGCTGCGTCCGGTGCAGATGGTGCAGCTGAACGTGGACGCCAGCTATGCCAACTGGAACGAATGGAACGCGCTGACGTTCCAGTTCGACCAGAGCATCAAGCTGCTGGAAGTGGCGCGCCTGTACGGCATCCCCGATTCGAGCAAGCTGACCATCCCGCGCGGCTACAAGAGCTTGGTCAACCTCGGCTATGGCCTGCAACTGTATCCGCACGAGCGCGTCACCCTGCGTTTCGGCTATGAACCGCGCAAGACCTCGATCCCGTCGGACAAGGTGGACCTGATCGCGCCGCTGCCCAACACCAAGCTGCTGAGCGCGGGCTTCAACCTCAAGCTGAGCAAGACGATGGACCTGAGCGTGACCGGTTCCTACATGACGGGCAAGTTCAGCACCCCCGCCAACACCGACTGCAACATGAACTGCAACACGTTTTTGAACGTTATTTACAACCCGTATGCCGGCCTGGACGTCAATGCCGACATCCACGTGCGCTACTTCGGCTTCGAGCTGACCAAGCGCTTCTGAGCACGGCGCGACGGATTTTTTGAGGAGTGACCATGAAAGCAAACATCAAAACCACCATCGTGGCGCTGGCCCTGTGCGGCGCCAGCCTGAGCGCGCTGGCCGCCACCGCGACGCCTGCCCCGGCCGCCGCGCCGGCCCCCATCAGCCCGGCCAAGCAGGAATTGATCAACAAGATCCTCGCCTTGTGGAATATCGACAGCATCGGCCAGTCCATGCTGCAAGCGCCGGTGGCCGACGCCGTGCAGCAGGCGCGCGCCATGCTGCAAGGCCGCGCCTCGGTGGAAAAACGCGACGCCGCCATGACCGACATCGTGGCCGAGGCCCGCAAGTTCATGGAAGAAGCCACGCCGATCACGCGCGCCAGCGCCGACAAGCTGATCCCCACCACGGTGGCGCCCATCCTGGCCGAACGCTTCAATGAAGAGGAATTGCGCCAGCTGGTGACCATCCTCGAATCGCCGGTCAAGAAGAAATTCGAATCGCTGGTACCAGAAATGCAGCGCAAGCTGGGCGAAGGCGTGGCGGCCGACAGCCGTCCCGTGATCGACGCCAAGATGAAGGGCTTGACGGAAAAGATCGGCCTGCGCCTGCGCGCCGCCGTCACGCCCTGAAGCGGTGATGCCGCGCCCCCGCATCCCCGGTTCCATGTTTTCAGTGGTGACACACAGGAGGTCCAACTTGTCCACGTACACTGCCCCCGCCCCGGCCCGCGCCCCGTCCACCTTGCTGGAGGTGGCGCCATGACCTACTCATCCGCCCTGCACCTGGTGCGCGGCGTCAAATCGCGCCTGGCCCAGTCCGGCGTCGAGGCCGACGCCCTGTTCACCGAGGCCGGCCTGAATGAAGGCGACGGTCTCGCCTGCGACGCGCTGACCCTGTCCGACAAGCTCAGCCACCTGTGGGAATTACTGGTCGAGAAGTCCGGCGATCCCCTGCTGGGATTGAAAGTGTCCACCCCGCACCGGCTCGGCTGGCTGGGCGTGATGGGCCACATCATGCTGGTCTCGCCCACCGTGCAAAGCACGATCGAACGCTGCCATGGCCACACCCGGGTCGGCCTGGTGCTGCCCGGCGCCCGCCGCGCCGTGCCGCAGCAGCGCTATGACTTCGTCTGGTGCGTGCTGCTGCGCACCCTGCGCTGCGCTGCCGGACGCGACGACGCCACCCCGGTGGTGGTCGAATACGCGTTCCCGAAGCCGGCCAACGCCCACGCGTACGAGGAAACGTTCGGCTGCCCGGTCAAGTTCGACATGCCGCACAACGTGATGGAGTTCGCCGACGCCGACCTGGTGATGGCGCTGCCGCCCAACCCGCCGCTGCAGGATGGCGGCGGCCAGCGCGTGCTGGCCAGCCTGGCGCGCGCCGAGCCGCCCACGTTCTCGGCCAAGGTGCAAGGCTTGCTGGCCACGCTGCTGCCCAAGGGCCCACCGCACCGCGACGACGTGGCGGCCCAGTTGATGATGAGCGAACGCACGCTGCAACGCCGGCTGGCCGAAGAAGGCACCAGCTTCACCACGCTGGTGGACGACACCCGGCGCGAGCTGGCGCGCCAGTCGCTGAGCGCGGGCGAGCTGTCGCTCAAGATGCTGAGTTTCCAGCTGGGCTTCTCCGAGCCCAGCGCGTTCTACCGGGCCTGCAAACGCTGGTTCGGCATGGCGCCATCGGACATCGTGCACCTGGCCCACCAGCCGGGCCCGCAAGTGCCCGCGATGTTGCCGCCGCTGCGCGAAACGGCCTGAAGGGAGACACAGGCCGCAAGCGTAGTTGTTATCGACCTCAACGATCCACTCTAACCACGAAGAAGGGGAGTACGCCATGGGATGGCTGTCCACCAATCACCACAAGTCAATGTTCGGTCAGCTGCTCGTCAAGAAGAAGCTGATTACGCAGGAACAGCTGGACCGCGCTATCGAACACCAGCGCAACACGGGCCAGCGCCTCGGTGACATTTTTGCCGAGTGGGACATCATCACCCATGAGCACATCAACGACATTCTGCGCACCCAGCGCAACCTGCGTATGGCGGCGGCCATCGCCACGTCGTTGCTGGCGCCGCTGGAAACCTACGCGGCCGAGGTGCTGCCCACGCTGGCCGTGACCACCCCCGTCACGCTGCGCAAGGAACAGTCGGGCATGCAGATGCTCACCGAGGACGAGCTCGGCGACACGGCCGCGCAAGGCTTGAGCGAAGACCTGGTGGCCCAGGTGAAGAACTCGGTCAAGAGCAACGGCCTGGAGATCATTGGCGACATGGCCAAGATCGTCAACCCCGTACTCGGTTTCCTGGAATCGGACGTGACGATGAAGAACGTGCTGTACGATCCGACCAAGGCGGCCGCCACCATCAACAAGGATGGCTCGCTCACGCTGAGCCTGCCCACCTCGATCGGTGAGATGAACTTCAACAACATCCGCATCCGTGGTTCGGACGGCCCCAGCTTCGGCAGCATCGCCATCAAGGGCATCGACCTGACCGGCACCGTGATTTCGCTGTCGTTCCACCACTGAGTCCCCAAAAGACCGGGGCCGGCCAATCCGGGACGTACCGCAATGTGAACATTGCGCGACGTCCCGGACTGGCCGGCCCCGTTGGCCTAGTCGGTGGTATAGGTCAGTTGGCGACGCGCGCCTTGCCGAACGCGTCGCCAGCGCGCCACGCCGGCATCTTCGGCGCATTCGCCACCAGCCGGCCCAGGTTCAACGTGAACTGGGCCTGCTGCGTCATGCCCGACAAATCCCAGCTCGGGTCATACTCGTCCGTCACCTGGTGGTAGCGCGCCTGGTAGGCATCCATCTTGGCCTTGGAACCGGCTGGATCATGGATGAACTCGCGTCCCGCATCGATCGAGAACGCCGGCACGCCCGCCTTAGCGAAATTGAAGTGGTCGCTGCGGAAGTAGCCGCCGATCAGATCCGGCTCCGACGAAGCGATGTGCATGCCCATGCCCTTGGCGGCCACGGCGGCCAGCTTGCCCAGCTCGGTGCGCTCGCTGCCCTCGGTGCCGATGTCGCGCGTCTGGCCCACGAAGTTCAGGCTGTCCAAGTTCAGGTTGGCGGCCGTTTTGGCCAGCGGCCACAGCGGCGCCGCCGCGTAGGCCGCGCTGCCCAGCAAGCCCTGCTCCTCGGCCGCCACCCACAGGAACATCTGGCTGCGCTTGGCCGGCGCCTGCATGGCCGCCTTGGCCATGGCCAGCAGTGCGGCCGAGCCGGAGGCGTTGTCGACGGCGCCGTTGTAGATGGTGTCGCCGCTGTCGCCGTGCTTGCCCAGGTGGTCCCAGTGGGCGCTGTAGATCACCACTTCGTCTTTCAGCTTGGGATCGGTGCCCGGCACCACGCCGGCGATGTTGAATTGTTCCACCTTGCGCACCGCCGCTTTCATTTCGCCATCCAGCGTGGCGTTCAGGGCCACGGGCTGGAAGTCCTTGCGCTCTGCGGCCGCGCGCAACTGGTCCAGGTCCTGGCCGGCCGCCTTGAACAGGGCGCGCGCGGTGGCGTCCGTCATCCAGCCTTGCAGGCCGGTGCCGGTGGCGCGTTCGGCCAGCTGGAAGCGCTCCACGCCGGCCCAGCTGTGCTGCACCACGCTCCACGCGTAGGTGGCGCTGGCGTCCGTATGGATCAGCAACACGCCGGCCGCACCGCGGCGCTTGGCTTCCTCGAACTTGTAGGTCCAGCGGCCGTAGTAGGTCAGGCCCTTGCCGGCGAAGCGGTTCGGTTCTTCAGCCGTCGGTTGCGGGTCGTTGACCATCATCACCAGCAGCTTGCCAGTGACGTCCTGGCCCTTGTAGTCATCCCAGCCCTCTTCCGGCGCCGTGGCGCCATAGCCGACGAACACCAGCGGCGCGTTGAACGTGTGCGTGGCCTGGGCGTCGCCGGGCGCCCACACCCAGTCCTGGCCATAGGTCAGCGCCAGCGGCTGGCCGCCGGCCGTCAGGTGCAGCGAGCTCTGCTCGGGCAGGCCGACCACGCCGGCGATCTTGACGGACTGGCGATAGCTGTTGCCGTTGGCCGGCTTCAGGCCCACCGCCAGGGCCTGGTTTTCCAGGTAGGCCACGGTGAGGTCGGCGCCGCGCTGGCCGGTTCCCCGGCCTTCCAGCACGTCGTTGGAAAGGAAGGCCAGGTGGGCGCGCAGCGGCGCTTCCTGCACCTGCGGCGCGCTCGTGGCGCTGCCTGCATGGGCGGGAAAAGCCAGCGCCAGGCCGAGGGCCAGGGCGGTGGCGGCGAACGTAGGGGTCATTTTCTGCATGGGATCCTGTGGGGGTAGGTAAGGATATAAGTGCGAAGGATAAGTGCGACGGACGAATGCGACGGATAGGCGCGGTCCGGGTATGCCGCGCGCACATTGTAAGGCAACTGGCCGCGCCCGTTATTGCGCGCTGCAACAATGGTGAAAAGTGAAGCGAACCGCTAAGCGAACAATCAAGTGAGCAATTAAGCGAACGCCAGGTGGGCCGCTGTGCGCAGCGCGATGCCGGTCAGCGCACCGAACGCGGCCGGCCGCCATACGGCCGCCACCCGCCGCCCGGACGAGATCAGGATAGCCACGCCGGGCAAATCGAAGGGATTGAGCAGGAAGCCTGCGCTGCGGTTCAGCATGGCTGCGTTGGCCGCGCCGCGCCGTATCATTTCATCCATCACGCCCATCCAGGCCGTGGCGCCGCCGAGGAACTTGGTCACGGCCGGCAGGATCATGGCCGGGTCCAGCCGCAGCCAGGCCATGGGCGCGGCCAGCGCGCGCGTGAGCAGGTCGATGGCACCGGCCGAGCGCAGCATGGTGACGGCCACCAGCGACAGGATCAGCATGGGCAGCGCGGCCACGGCGATGCGGAACGATTCGGCTCCGGCCCGGTTGATCACGTCCAGCACGCCCTTGGCGTCCTCCGCCACCGGATGGGGCACGGACTGGTCCACGCTCAGTTCGGCGCCGTTCAGGTGCCGGCCGTACACGTAATACGCCGAGGCCGAGGCGGCCAGCCCGCCGGCCAGCGCGCACAGCAAGGTGAAACCGAAGTGCAGGCCCATGGCCGTCATCGGGATCGAGATATTGGCCTGGGCGGCGGCCAGCACCAGCGCCAGCGTGGCGGCCAGGTGGCGGTCGGACGCGCCGCGCTGGTCCATCATGGCCAGCGTGGCGATGGGCGCGGCGAAGCTGACAAAACTGATCTGCAGCATCGCAAAAATGGACAAGCCCGTCAGCCCCAGCGGACGCAGCAGCGGCGCCAGGCGCGCCACCAGCCAGTCCAGGATGCCTTTCGCCTCCAGCAGGCGCATCAGCGACAGCATCACCACCATCACGGGCAGCAGGATGAAGAAAGCCAGTTCCACGGCCGATTTGCCGGCCCGCAAGATGATGTCGGTGAGCAGTTCCATGGCCGCTATCTTAACCGCTGACACGCTTTCCGGCCCGGGCAAAGAAGTTTATTATTTCTCAACTCGCATTTTCCACCCGTTCAAGGAGCGCGTATGAAGCTGGCATGGCTGGGTTTGTTATTGATGTGCATGAACATGGCGCAGGCAGAAACGCCATCCGCGCCGACCGCGCCACCGGCGCAGGCCGATGCCGCGCAAGTGGCGAAGGACGCCGCCAACTACCGCAAGGCCAGGCAGGCCGTGGCCGACCTGGAGAAGATCAGCGCCCCGTCGGGCATCCAGGAAACCTACAAGACCATGATCGGCGGGGTCGAGCAGTGGCTCAACGTGCGCGGCCAGGACCGCGACCAGCCCATGATCCTGTTCGTGCACGGCGGCCCCGCAGCGCCGGCCATGCCCACCATCTGGCAGTACCAGCGTCCGATCGAGGAATACTTCACGGTCGTCAACTGGGACCAGCGCGGCGCCGGCAAGAGCTACGCCGAGACCGACCCGAACGTTGTCGGCGACACCATCCATATCCCGCGCTACATCGACGACGCCATCGAAGTGGCCGAATTCCTGCGCAAGAAGTACCACAAGGACAAGCTGATCCTGATGGGACACAGTTGGGGCACCGTGGTAGCCATGGGCGCCGCGCTCAAGCGGCCCGACCTGTTCTACGCCTACGTGGGCATGGGCCAGGTGATCAGCGTGCGCGAAAATGAGGGGGTCAGCTTCGACTACGCGCTGCAACAGGCCAAGGCCCACAACAACACCGAGGCGCTCAAGGAATTGCAGTCGATCGCGCCCTACCCCGGCAACCAGCCCATCACACGCGAGCGCATCATCCTGGCCCGCAAATGGCCGCAGTACTACGGCGGCATGACGGCCTACCGCAACGAGTCCGACTACTATTTCGATGGTCCCCTGCTGTCGCCCGAATACACGGCCGCCGACGTGCACAACATCGACCGGGGCAACCTGCTGACGCTGGGCCGGCTGCTGCCCGAGTTCGTGCAGGTCGACTATTCCCCCGTGCGCAGCTTCCCCATCCCGGTCATCATGTTCATGGGCCGCCACGACTACACCACGCCGTCAGAGCCGACCGCGCGCTGGCTGGCGCAGGTCAAGGCGCCCTACAAGCAGGGCGTGTGGTTCGAGCACGCGGCCCACATGATCCCGTGGGAGGAGCCGGGCAAGGTGCTGGTCAGCCTGCTGCGCTATGTGCGGCCGCTGGCCGAACCGGCACGGAAAAAATAGCGCCACCGGTAGCACCACAGATTGCACCGAAGCGCCAGCCACGACCGCGCCGCGCCACCGCAGCCGGCGCGGCAGGCGCTAAAATTGCGGTATGACAGTTTCCGCATCCCCCTACATCGGCCGCTTCGCCCCCTCCCCCACCGGCCCGCTGCACCTCGGTTCGCTGGTGGCCGCCATGGCCAGCTACCTGGACGCGCGCGCCCACGGCGGCCAGTGGCTGGTCCGCATCGAAGACGTGGACGGCGACCGCAACGTCGATGGCGCCGACCGCCACATCCTCGCCTCGCTGCAGCGCTGCGGCATGCAGTGGGATGGCGACGTGACCTGGCAGAGCCAGCGCACCGCCCTGTACGAGGCGGCGCTGCGCCAGCTCGAAGCGGCCGGCGCCGTCTATCCCTGCGGCTGTTCGCGCAGGGAGATCGCCGACTCCCAGCTGACCCTGAGCGCCCGGCAGGCGCAGGCCAACATCTATCCCGGCACCTGCCGCCACGGCCTCGCGCCCGGCAAGACGGCGCGCGCGCTGCGGCTCAAGGTGCCGCAGTCGCCGCACTGCGTGATCGGCTTCGAGGACCGTTGGGCCGGTTACGTGAGCCAGGATTTGACGGATGACGTGGGCGATTTCGTCATCAAGCGTGCCGACGGCTACTGGGCCTACCAACTGGCCGTGGTGGTGGACGACGGCGCGCAGCACATCACCGATATCGTGCGCGGCGCCGACCTGCTCGACTCCACGCCGCGCCAGATCTACCTGCAACGGTTGCTGGGCCTGCCGCAGCCGCGTTACCTGCACGTGCCGGTGGTCGTCAATGAGCGGGGTGAAAAGCTGTCCAAGCAGACAGGCGCGCAAGCGTTCGACACGGGCGCCGCGCCGGAACTGCTGCTGCGCGAGGCGATACTGCCGGCAGCCCGCTTCCTCGGCCTCGACCTGCGGGCCGACACGCTGGATGCGTTCTGGCGCGCCGCCGTGCCGGCATGGCAGCAGTTGCGCCATCCGGCGTGACGCGGGGCGAGCGACCGGCCCGGACGAATTCAACTACACTGGAAGATCACCCGCATCCGCATCCCCATGGAAGTCGAACTGAAACTGCTGCTTGATCCGGCCGATAACGGCAAGCTGGTCCACCATCCGCTGCTGGCCGCCCACGCGCGCGCGCGCGGGCGCAAGGCGCCGCTCACAGCCCGCTATTTCGACACGCCAGGCCTGCACCTGCTGCGCCAAGGCGCGGGCCTGCGCGTGCGCCAGGTCGAAGGGCAATGGATACAGACCATGAAGGCCGGCGGCAGCGTGCAGGGCGGCCTGCACGCGCGGCTTGAATGGGAAGGCCCGGTGCCGGACGACGTGCCCCGGCTGGGCAAGCTGCGCAAACTGATCGGCGACGATCGGCACTGGCTGGCCGTGCTGGACGCGCCCGATCTCAGGCAGCAACTGGCGCCGCTGTTCTCGGTCGAGGTGGCGCGCAGCACATGGGAGCTGGACTACGACGGCAGCACCATCGAACTGGTGCTCGACGAAGGCCGCATCAGCCGCCAGGGCCGCCACCTTCCCGTCAACGAAATCGAACTGGAACTGAAGGCCGGCCATCCGGCCAGCCTGTTCGCGTGCGCGCTGGCCTTGCTGGACAGCCTGCCGCTACAGGTCAGCAACGTCAACAAGGCCGAACGCGGCTACGCGCTGTGCCTCGACAAGCCACTGGCCGCCGTCAAGGCCGCCCCGCTCACGCTGGAACGCGACGCCACCACAGGCCAGGCGTTGCAAGCCGTGCTGGCCAACTGCCTGCGCCACATGCAGGACAACGAAGCGGCCGTGATCCACGGCCACGACAGCGAAAGCCTGCACCAGTTGCGGGTGGGTGCGCGCCGCCTGCGTTCCGCGCTGCGCCTGTTCGCCACGTGCGCGCCCTGCCCGGCCGCGCTGCTGGCCGACCTCGCGTGGCTGGGCACGGAACTGGGCGCGGCCCGCGACTGGGACGTGCTGGCCACCACCACCCTGCCGCGCGTGCAGGACGACACGGTGGACCTGGCGCCGCTGCAAGAGCAAGTCATCGCGACAGCGCACCACCACCGCCGCGCCGCCGCGCACGCCCTGCAATCGCCCCGCTACGCGCGCCTGATGCTGGGACTGAACCTGTGGCTGCAGCAGTTGCAGCTGGCCGCCGCCTGCGCACCGTCGAAGCACAATCCGCTGGCGCGTCCCGCCGCCGCGTTCGCGCAGCACACCTTGGGGCGGCTGCACCGCAAGCTGCTGCGCCGCGCCGCGATCGCGCGCAAGGCGCTGGGTGCGAGCGGCGATGCCGGTGCCAGTGCGCGTGACGCAGCCGCGCGTGCCGTGCACCGGCTGCGCATTGCCGGCAAGCGGTGCCGCTACGGCGTGGAATTCTTCGCGTCGCTGCTGCGGGCCGGGGCCACCCGGCGCTACCTCGACCACCTGTCCGCCATGCAGGACGAACTGGGACGCGACAACGACCTGGTGGTGGCCGACCGGCTGCTGCTGCAATGCCAGCAGGACGCGGCCGCACCGGACCGCAGCGCGCACGCTGCGCTGCCCTACGTGCGCGGCTACCTGCGCGCCCTGCACGCGCAGGATGCGGCGGCCCTGCACGCGGCCTGTGGCGCCGTGCGCCACACCACGCTGCCCGGACTGGCCCGGCAGTCCTGAGCCATCGCTGGCCTTCCTGAGCAACCTTTTACCACTCCGAGTCCCTTATTCGTCCGCCGCCACGCCGCCCGCGCGCGGCTTGCGCTGCCGGCCCAGCTGCTTGTACAGGCCTTCCAGTTCGCGCCGCACCAGTTCCTGTCCGTGCTCGATCACGAAGTCCTGGAACGCCGCCGCCACCTTCGGAATCGGCTGATCGGTCAAGTGCATCACATGCCAGTCCGCCTCCACCGGATGCTCCTGCATCGGCAGGATGGCCAGCAGGCCCGCCTCGAACTCCAGCCCGCACGCGTGCACCGACAAAAAGCCAATGCCCAGCCCGGCCGACACCATGCGCTTGATTGCCTCATTGCTCGACACTTCGGAACCGAAATTGAGCGGATGCCCGGCCTCGCGGAACAGGCGCTCGATGGCCGTGCGCGTGCCCGAACCGCGCTCGCGCACCAGCAGGTTGGCCGCCATCACATCGTCCAGCGTCAGCTTCTTTTTCTTCATCAGCTTGTGCGACGGACTGGCCACGAACGCCATCGGGTGGCGCGCGAAGCGGGCCGCGTTGGTGCGCAGCTCGCGTGGCGGCGTACCCATGATGGCCAGGTCGATCTCGTGCCGCGCCAGCATGTTGACGATCTCGGCCCGGTTACCCACCTGCAGTTTCAGGCGCACGTCGGGGCGCTCCATCGTGAACGGCACCAGCAGCGGCGGCAGCAGGTGCTCGGCCGTCGTCACGGCGCCGATGCGCAGCGTACCGCTGGTCACGCCGCGCAGCGCCGCCAGCTCGTCGGCGGCCTGCTCCCACAGCCTCAGGATGCGCTCGGAGAACTCCAGCATCACCTCGCCGGCCGCCGTCAACTGGATGTTGCGGCCCACCTTGCGGGTCAGCGCGATGCCCGTGATCTCCTCCAACGTGCGAATTTGCAACGAAATGGCGGGCTGGGTCACATGCAGCGCATCCGCCGCGCGGGACACGCTTTCATGCCGCGCCACGAGGGTAAGCGCCTCCAATTGGCGGAAACTGGCGTGATGCATAAGCTTTTCCTTATCAATTATCAAAAATCTTTAATTTTTCTTTTGTTCATTCTACCCCTATATTGACACTCATCTAACGTTATCTTCCCACTGCGACCTAAACAGAAAGCGCGATATGAGCATCGACGTCATCTTCCTCGGCCTGGACGGTGTGCTGTTCGACACCGAAGCCCTGCACCTTGCAGCCTGCAACGCCGCCTTCGCGGAAGCGGAATTGTCGCTGCGCTGGACCTTGCCGGCCCTGCGCGCGGCCGCCGCCACCCACGGCTACGCCAACGCCATCACGGCCGCCGTGGCCGGCGCCGGCCTGCGCGACAAGGCCGCCGTGGCCGCGCTGCACGCCGGGAAGCACCGTCAATTCCAGTTGGCTGTGGCGGCCAACCCGCCCAAGGCCTCGCCGGCCGCGCTGGCCCTGATCGACGACGCGCTGGCCGCCGGCTGCAAGCTGGCCGTGCTGTCGGACCTGCCGGCCCCGGTGACCGCCGCCCTGCTCGAACACTGCTTCGGCGCCGACGTCACCAGCCTGTTCTCGGTGGTGGCCGGCGGCGTCGGCTTCGACGACCAGGCCGGCCCCGGCCCCTTCGGCCACGCGCTGCATGCGATGGGCATCGAAGCGGCGGCCGCCATTGCCATCGACACGGTGGCGCCGGCCCTGAAGGCGGCGCAACAAAGCGGCCTGTGGACCGTATCGGTGGCGCCGTATGGAGCCGATGTAGTACGCCCGCAGCAATTCATCACCTTCGATGCGCTGCGTGAACTGCGAACCAGCCCGTTCACAGTCAATCCGCAGCAAGCGGACAGCCTGGCAGCATAGAGCAACGTAGCACGGACGGCGGGCGCCGGACGCCTGCCGCCGGCAGGCGCAGCACCAGCGACGCGGTCACACCTTTTCATCAACCTTTTTGGGAGACGACAGCATGGAGACCATCGTTATCGTAGGAGGCGGCGCCGGCGGACTGGAACTGGCCACCCGCCTGGGCGACACCCTGGGCAAGAGCGCACGCGCACGCGTGCTGCTGATCGATCGCGCACCGGGGCACTTCTGGAAACCGCTGCTGCACACGGTCGCTTCGGGCAAATGCGACCCGCAAGTGACGCAGGTGGAATTTGCGGCCCAGGCGGCGGCCCACCATTTCGACTTCGTGCAAGGTGAGGTGATGGCCGTGGACCGCGCGGGCCGCAGCATCGAGCTGGCGCCCCGTTGCAGCGACGGGCTGGAAGTGCAGCCACGCCGCCGCCTGCCCTACGACAAGCTGGTGCTGGCCCTCGGCTCCGTCACCAATTTCTTCAACGTGCCCGGCGCGGCCGAGCATGTGCTCACACTGGAAAACGTCAATCAGGCTGAAGCCTTCCGCAAGCGCTTCGTGGCCGCCTGCATCCAGGCCGGCGAACGCAAGGCCCGTGGCGACGCGGCGCAGGGCCAGGTCCATGTGGTGATTGTTGGCGGCGGCGCCACCGGCGTCGAGCTGGCGGCGGAACTGAGCCACAGCGCCCGCGCACTGGCCCAGTACAAGGTGCACGCGCTGGACCCACTGCGGGACGTGCGCATCAGCGTGATCGAACGCGGCAAGTTCCTGCTGCCGCACCTGCATCCGCGCCAGTCGGTGCGGGCCGCGCGCCATCTCACTTCGCTGGGAATCGACGTGCTGACGGAAACGGCCGTGTCCAGCGTCTCGCCCCATGCCGTGCATGACGCGGCCGGCCATGCGCACCGCGCCGACCTGACCTTGTGGGCGGCCGGCGTGGAAGGCCCGGCCCTGTGCGGCACGCTGGGCCTGCCCGTGAACCGCATCAACCAGATCGTGGTGGACGCCACCTTGCGCGCGCCCGGCGACACGGCCATCTACGCGCTGGGCGACTGCGCCAGCTACACCTGCCCCGTCAAGGGCGCGGTGCCGCCGCGGGCGCAGGTGGCGCACCAGCAGGCCATGTTCCTGGCCGACCTGCTGGCGCGGCGCGACGCGCCGGGCGGCTTGGACTTCCGCTACCGCGACTACGGCTCGCTGGTGTCGCTCGGCCCGCTGGCCGCCGTCGGCGTGCTGTCGGGCGCCGTGACGGGACGCCGCATCCAGGTCAGCGGCGCCACGGCGCGGCTGCTGTACCGCCTGATGTACCAGAAGCACCTGCTGGCCCTGCACGGCATGGCGCGCATGGCTGTCCACACGCTGGTGGACTGGCTGCGCGCCAAGCTGGTGCCGCCGGTCAAACTGTACTGATCTGCTTCCGCGCGACTGGGCCTGGCCTAGTCGCGCGCTTCGTCCGCCTTGCGCATGCAGGCAATCAGCACCAGGTTCACGACGATGCTGGCGCCCAATCCCACTATCCCTACCACTGCCAGTATTTCGCTCATGGCGCTCCCCTGAACTCAAACTCTCCCGTTGTGTGCGCGGCCGCCGCAGATGACGCGCCGCAGGCTTTACTGTAGCCGAATTTGCAATTTGGCGCTGAAGGCGGGACAATTCCCTATCGACACCGATATCCTGGAGCACTGCATGAGCTTGAGCGAAAACCTGACCCTGCTGGCCGACTACAACGCGGCCATGAACCAACGCATGTACGAAGCGGCGGCCCAGTTGCCGGAAGAAGAATTGCTGGCCGACCGGCGCGCGTTCTTCGGTTCCATCCTCGGCACCCTGAACCACCTCGTGGTGGGCGACACGCTGTGGCTGCAGCGCTTCTCCCACCACCCCGCCAACTTCGCGGCGCTGGCGCCGATGCGCGACATGCCCGCGCCGACGGCCCTGTCGCAGATGCAGTTCTATGAGCTGGGCCACTGGCACCCGCACCGCATGGAGCTCGATGCCATCATCAACGCCTGGGTGCGCGAAGTGCGTGAAGAGCACCTGGCCCACGTGCTTGAATACACCAACACCAAGGGCGTGGTGGCGCGCAAGCGCATGTCCAGCCTGGTGCTGCACTTCTTCAACCACCAGACTCACCACCGGGGCCAGGTCACGACCATGCTGTCGCAAGCCGGCATCGCATTCGGCGTGACCGACCTGCTGGCCGGCATCCCCGACGAGTAAGCGCAGAACCGCTCCACCATGCAGATCGCCGTCTACAGCACCCAGCCCTACGACCGTCGCTTCCTCGACGAAGCGCTGGCCCATCACGCGCCGCACGGCGACATCACGCTGCGTTATTTCGATGCGGCGCTGGCGGCCGACACTGTGCCGCTGGCCCAGGGCTGCCAGGCCGTCTGCGTGTTCGTCAACGACGTCCTCGATGCGCACGTGCTGGAAGCCTTGCACGGGCTGGGCGTGCGGGCCGTGTTGCTGCGCTGCGCGGGCTTCAATAATCTCGACGTGCACGCGGCCGAACGCCTGGGCATGTTCGCGGCCCGCGTGCCGGCCTACGCACCGGAGGCCGTGGCCGAACACACGCTGGCGCTGGTGCAGACGCTGAACCGCCACACCCACCGCGCCTACAACCGCGTCCGCGAAGGTAACTTCGCGCTCGACGGCCTGCTGGGCGTGACCCTGCATGGCAAGACGGTGGGCATCGTCGGCCTGGGGCAGATCGGACTGGCCACGGCCCGCATCTTCCACGGCCTCGGTTGCCGCGTGCTGGGCCACGACCCGGCGCCCGATCCCCATTTCGCCGCGCTGGGCAAGCTGGTGGCGCTGCCGGCCCTGCTGGCCGCGTCCGACATCGTCACCCTGCATTGCCCGCTGCTCGACAGCACGCGCCACATGATCAACCATGCCAACCTGGCGCGCATGAAGCCGGGCGCCATGCTGGTCAACACCTCGCGCGGTGGCCTGATCGAGACGGCCGCCGTGATCGACGCGCTCAAGTCGCGCCACCTGGGCGCGCTGGCCATCGACGTGTACGAGCAGGAAAGCGCGCTGTTTTTCCGCGACCGCTCGGGCGACATCCTCGACGACGACGTGTTCCAGTTGCTGCTCACCTTCCCCAATGTGCTGGTGACGGGCCACCAGGGCTTCTTCACGGTGGAAGCCATGCGCGAGATCGCCGCCACCACCTGGCACAACCTGGACTGCTACCTGCGCGGCGCGCCGTGCGCCAACCGCATCAGCTGTTGAGGGGCACCCGCGTTGTCGCCGGCCAACACCATCGGCGCCGACGCCGAAATGGACCGGGACAGCCATGGCGACATTGTGGGACAGGTGCTGTTCACAGTGTTCCGTCCCGACACAAAAAACGGCGTCCGGGACGCCTCGCAACAGCTGGCCGCGACCGTCCCGCGCTACCCGGCAACGTGCCGCGCAACGTTGTATAGACAGTCGTGCCATCACACGGTTGTGCCCGTTTGGGCGGGCCGATATACTGCTTCGCAACCATCCATCCAACCGCCCTGGTGCGCCCATGTCCGACGCTTACCGCGACCACACCGACTTCGCCAAACTTAACCACGCCCTGCGGGTGCCGCTCGCGGCCGAAATCCACTCCCGTCCATTCCTCAAACTGGACGCGCCGGAGACGCTGACCCACTTCGCCCTGTATGCGCCGCAGGAGGCCACGGCCGGCGCCAACCACCGTGCGGCCCAGCACGTGATCCTGCAGGAGCTGTGCCGCCACTTCGGCGTGGCCGTGCCGCATCCGCAGGCGCGCTACTTCTACCACGACTTCGGCCGCTTCCGCCTCAAGTGGGAATGCCACACGGAGTTCGCCACCTACACCTTCGTCGAACAGGCGCAGGCCGGCGCCGACTGGCGCCATGCGTTCCGCCAGCCGCCGCTGCGCCACGTGCCGCAGGAATGGCTGGCCAGCCTGCACGGCAAGATCATCGTGGCGGCCCACGTGGCGCTGACCAACGGCGACGGCGACCAGCCGGCCGACGTGGCGGCCATGCGCGAACTTTTCCAGGGCAACCTGGTGGGCAGCAGCGTGGAGCACGGCGGCGAGATCTGGACCGACTTCCTGATCCAGCCGGACGGCTTCTCGCGCTTCGTGGTGCGCGACCGGACGCTGCGCGAATCGCAGGCCGGGCGCCTGGTGGGCAAGCTGCTGGAAATCGAAACCTACCGCATGATGGCGCTGCTGGCCCTGCCCCAGGCGGAAGCGACCCAGCCAGCCCTGAACGCGGTGGAAAATGAACTGGCCGGCCTGACGGCCACGCTGGTGCAAAGCGACCATGACGTGTCCACCACCGCGGTGACGCGCGACAGCAAGGAGGAGCAGCAGCTGCTGCACCGCATCACCAGCCTGGCCGCGCGGGTGGAAGAACTGTCAGTCAACAACAGCTACCGCTTCGGCGCGGCGCAGGCGTATTTCAGCCTGGTGCAGGCCCGCATCCAGGAGCTGCGCGAAGTGCGCATCGAAGGCATGCCCACGCTGGAGGAATTCATGGGCCGGCGGCTGGCCCCGGCCATGCACACCTGCACCTCGGTGGCGCGCCGGCAGGAAGCGCTGGCCACCCGTATCGCGCGCAGCAACGACCTGCTGCGCACCCGGGTCGGCATCGAACAGGAACGCCAGAACCGCCAGATCCTGCAATCGCTGGACACCCGCTCGGCCCAGCAACTGCGCCTGCAGCAAGCCGTGGAAGGCTTGTCGGTGATGGCCATTTCCTACTATTCGCTGGGACTGGTGGGCTACGCGGGCAAGGCGCTGAAGGCGGCCAACCTGCCCGTCAACCCGGAGCTGCTGACTGGCCTGATGGTGCCGCTGGTGATGGCCGGGGTCTGGCTGTTCCTGCGCAAGCTGCACAAGCAACTGCACACGGCGCGCCACTGAGCGCGCTCCCCTCCTCCGCCCGCCTGAGCGCTTCGTTCGCTTAGTGCGGGCGCAGCGGGACGGCGGTGCCGTCCTGCACCTGGGTCAGGTAGACCCGGTTCCAGCCCTGGTGCTCATGCGCGCTGAAGGAGACCTGGTTCTCGCCCAGCGTCATCCTCAACTGTTCCAGCGCCTTCAACAAGTGTTCGCGCGTGGGCGCGTTGCCGCAACGGCGCAGCGCCTCGACCAGCAGCATCGCATCCGCATAGCCTTCCAGCGAACCGTAGTTGCGCGCGGCCGGCACCACGTCGGCCTGGTACTGGCGCACCAGCGGGTCGCTGGCGTCGGACGGCGACGGCATCACCTGGCTCAGGATCACGCCCTCGCCATCCACGCCCGCGTGCTTGATCAATTCGCTGGTGCCGGTGAACGACACGGCCATGAAACGCGACTTGAGCCCGGCCGAGCGGGCGCGCCGCAGCAGCATGGCCAGCGGACGGTAGGTGCCGATGAAGATCACCGTGTCCGGCGGCTGGCGCAGCAGCTTGTCCAGGCCCGCGCTCACGTCGATGGTATTGCGCTGGAAGCGCACTTCCTGCGCCAGTTTGAGATTACGCTTTTGCAGCGCGCGCAGCACGCCGGCCTTGCCCGCCTCGCCGAATTCATCATCCTGCAGGAACAAGGCGATGCGCGCTTCCGCATGGCCGGCCGTGGCCTGGGCCACCAGCGCTTCCGCTTCATCGTAATAAGAGGCGCGCAGGTTGAACACCACCGGCTGCACGGGATGACGCAGGAACTCGGCGCCGGAGAACGGGAACAGATAGGGCACGCCGCGCTGCACGGCCAACGGCACGGCGGCGGTGGAGGTGGGTGTGCCGACGTAGCCGAACAGGGCGAACACCTTGTGCACGTCCAGCAGGGTGCGGGTGGCGGCCACGGTCTGCTGGGGATCGTAGGCATCGTCCATGCTGACGAGGTTAATGCGGCGGCCATTGACGCCGCCGGCCGCGTTGATCTTGTCGAGATAGGCATGGGCGCCGGCCCGCAGTTGCAGTCCCAGGCCGGCGGCCGGGCCGCTGAGGGCATTGGCCATGCCGATCCGGATCACGCCCGGTTCCACACCGTTGTCGGCACGGCAAGCGGCGCACGCGGCGACCAGCATCCATGCCATCAACAGCCGCCATCGTCCCATCGCTCGCCTCGCCAGTCTCGTTATATCCTGAGAGTATCAACAAGGCAGCGGAGGTTGTCAAACGCCAAGTTTTTTCCGGCGGACGGCCGGGGCGCGGGCCGCGCCCGCCGTTGCGTGCCCGAGACAAGTGGCCACGGGGCCGTCGATTTGGTCAGGACAGCCGCCCGGCCCGGCCCGCCGCGCCCATGGCCAGCACCCGCTGCACCAGGCAAAACAGGAACAGCAGCCCGCCGATCACGATCCGGGTCCACCAGGAACTGAGGGTGCCGTCGAAGGCGATCAGGGTCTGGATGGTGCCCAGCACCAGCACGCCCGACAGCGCGCCCGCCACATAGCCGTAGCCACCGCTCAGCAAGGCGCCGCCGATGACGACGGCCGCGATCGCGTCCAGCTCCGTGCCCTGCGCGTGCAAGCCATAACCGGACAGCATGTAGAACGCGAACAGCACCCCGGCCAGCGCCGCGCAGGCGCCGCTGCAGGCATAGATCAGCACCTTGGTGCGTGCCACGGGCAAACCCATCATCCGGGCCGACTGCTCGTTGCCGCCGATCGCGTACACGGTGCGGCCAAACGCCGTGAAATGGGCGAGCCAGATGGCCAGCGCCAGCACCAGCAAGGCCACCACCGCGCCCGGCGACAGGTAGCCGCCAGGCACGCCAAGCTGGGTGCGCGACATCAGCACGAACAGCGGATCGTCGATGGTGATCGAATTAATGCTGATCAGATAACACAGGCCGCGCGCCAGGAACATGCCCGCCAGCGTGACGATGAACGGCTGCAGCCGGAAATAGTGGATCAACGCGCCCATGGCCGCGCCCAAACCCGCCCCCAGCGCCAGCACCAGCGCGATCACCAGCAGCGGATGCACATGCCAGCGGTGCAGCAGCGTGGCCGCCACCATGGTGCTCAGCGCCAGCACGGAGCCGACCGACAGGTCGATCCCGCCGGACAGGATCACGAAGCTCATGCCGACCGCGATCACCAACAGGAAGGCGTTGTCGATCAACAGGTTGAGCAGCACCTGCGGCGCCAGCAGGCCGGGATACGCCGCGCCACCGGCGCCCAGCAACAGCACCAGCAACAGCAAGGTAGCCACGGAAGTGAAGTACGGCGACGCCAGCAAGGCCCGCCCGCGCATGGTCAACTGGTTCATGCCGCACCTCCGTTCGCGCCGCGAGGGAACACGCGCCGCCACATATTGCCCGCCTCCGGCGATTGCGACAGGCACACCAGGAACACGACCACCGACTTGAGCACCATGTTCACTTCCGGCGGCCAGCCCAGCGAGTAGATGGTGTAGGTCAGGGTCTGGATGATGAGCGCACCGAGCACCCCGCCCAGCAGGCTGAATTTGCCACCAGCCAGCGAGGTGCCGCCCAGCGTAACGGCCAGGATGGCGTCCAGCTCCAGCAGCATGCCGGCGTTATTGGCGTCCGCGCTCTTGATGTTGGAGCAGATCATCAGGCCGGCCAGCCCGGCGCAGGCGGCGCAGAACAGGTAGACGAAGAACACCAGCATGGCCGTGCGCACGCCGGCCAGCCGCGCCGCCACCGGGTTGATACCGACGGCCTCGATGAACAGGCCCAGCGCCGTCTTGCGCATCAACAGGGCCGTGACGATGAACACCACCGCCACCAGGTACAGCGCGAACGGCAAGCCAAACAGGTAGCCACCTCCGATGAAGAAGAACGGCTGGTAATAGACGGTGACGATCTGCCCGTCCGTCAGCAACTGGGCCAGGCCGCGCCCGGCCACCATCAGGATCAGCGTGGCCACGATCGGTTGCAGGCCCAGCCCCGCGACCAGCAAGCCGTTCCAGGCGCCGCACAGCAAGGCCGCGCCCATGGCCAGGCACAGCGCCCACGCCATCGGCATATTGCTCACGTAACGGGGCACGCCATGGTCTATCGTCAACGTGCCGCCAATCAGCATGGCGGCCACCGTGCCGCTGATGGCCACCACGGCGCCCACCGAGATGTCGATGCCGCGCGTGGCGATCACCAGCGTCATGCCGAGCGCCGCCAGCATCAGCGGCGCGGCGCGGTTGATGATGTCGATCACGCTGCCGTACAGGTGGCCGTCGCGCAGCGTGAGCCGGAAGAAGTCCGGCACCAGCAGCAGGTCGAACAGCAACAGCAGCGCCAGCGCGGCGGCGGGACGGGCCAAGGGGTGGCGAAGAAACAGCGCCACCAACGATAGCCAGGCCGACTTTGCCGAAGTTGCGCCCCCTGGCGATCCTGCTGATCCTGCCGATGTGGCCGCGAGCGGACCACGTGATGCCAGCAGGCGCGCATTGGCCGCTGGCGGATTCAAGGTTTCATGCACAATGCTCTCCCGCCGCGATCACTTGCAGCACCGAGGTTTCGTCCAGCGCGCCGCGCTGGTATTCTCCGCACGCCTTGCGGTCGCGCATAACCAGCACGCGGTCGCTGTAGCGCAGCACTTCCGGCAGTTCGGAGGAGATGAACAGGATGGCCAT
Source organism: Rugamonas brunnea (assembly GCF_014042345.1). Taxonomy (GTDB): domain Bacteria; phylum Pseudomonadota; class Gammaproteobacteria; order Burkholderiales; family Burkholderiaceae_D; genus Rugamonas; species Rugamonas brunnea. Next base: position 22,880 of record NZ_JACEZT010000004.1, on the reverse strand, counting down.
GCCCTTGCGGCACAGTGCGGCCACGTAGTCCATGATCTCCTGCTTGGCGCGCACATCGATGCCGCGCGTGGGCTCGTCCAGGATCAGCATCTTCGGCGCCGTGGCCAGCCAGCGCGCCAGCAACACCTTTTGCTGGTTGCCGCCCGAAAGCAAGCCTATCGGCGTTTCGATGCTGGCTGTCTTCACGCCCAGCGCCTGCACGTATTCCCTGGCCAACGCCTGCTGGCGTTGCAGCGGGATGGGGCGCAGCAGTCCGGCGCGCGCCTGCAACGCCAGCGCGATGTTCTCGCGCACGCTCAGGTCGAGAATCGCGCCTTCATGCTTGCGGTCTTCGGAGCAGAAGCCCACCCCGGCTGCGATGGCGTCGCGTGGCGAATGGATAGGGCGCGCCTTGCCATCGATGGCGATAGCGCCGCTGTCGGCCCGGTCGGCGCCAAACAGCAGCCGCGCCGTCTCCGTGCGACCGGAACCGAGCAGCCCGCACAGGCCCAGCATCTCGCCCTGGTGCAGCGCGATGTCGAGTGGCGCCAGCGCCCCCTTGCGGCCCAGCCCCACCGCACGCAGGAAGGGCCCGCCGCCAGCCTGGGCGGGCGTGGCCGCATTGGCCGCATTGGCAGCATTGGCTGCATTGGCAGCATTGGCTGCATTAGCTGCCTTAGCAGCGTTGGCAGGATCGGCGGCATTGGCACCGTCGCTTGCATTGGCACCGTCACTCGCATGCCCCCCTTCCCTCGCATTGGCAACGGCCGCCGTATCGGCGCCGGCATCTGCAGGCGCGCCTATCATTTTGTTCACCAGCGCCAGCCGGGACAGCTCGGCGCAGGTGTACTCCCCTTCCCGTTCACCGTTGCGCATGACGGTGATGCGGTCCGAGATGGCGTAGGTCTGGTCCAGGAAGTGGGTGACGAACAGGATCGCCATGCCCTGCGCGCGCAACTTGCGCAGCACGGCAAACAACAGCTCGACCTCGCATTCGTCCAGGCTGGACGTGGGCTCGTCCAGGATCAGCACGCGCGCCGAGACGCTGATCGCGCGCGAGATCGCCACCATCTGCTGGATCGCCAGCGGATAGCGCGCCAGCGGCGCCGTCACGTCCACCTCGATCTGCAATCGCTTGAGCAGATCCGCAGCCTGCCGCCGCATGCTCCCCCAGTCGACCGCGCCCCACTTGCGCGGATAGCGGCCGATGAAGATGTTCTCCGCCACCGACAGGTTGGGGCACAGGTTCACTTCCTGGTACACGGTGCTGATGCCCAAGTGCTGGGCATCCAGCGTGGAGGCCGGACGTATCGCCCGGCCGTCGAGCAGGATCTGGCCCTGGTCGGGCGTGTACACGCCGGTCAGCACCTTGATCAGCGTTGACTTGCCGGCCCCGTTCTGGCCCATCAGCGTATGCACTTCGCCCGGGTACAGGCGCAGCGCGACGTTGTTCAGGGCCTTCACACCGGGGAAGGACTGGCAGATGCCGCGCAGCTCCAGCACCGGCGCTGCACCGGCGCCACTGAGGGACATGCTCATGGCGCGTCAGTATTTACGGTTCGGGAATTCCCGCGCCGCGATTTCAGCCGGGAACACGCCCTCCTGGGTGGTGATGCGTTTGGGGACCGGCTTGGCCGCCACCACGTCGGCGGCGATCTGCATCAACTGCGGGCCAAGCAGCGGGCTGCATTCCACGGTGACGTTGAGCTTCCCGGCGATCATGGCCTCGAACGCACCCTTGACGCCGTCGATCGAAACGATGGTGATGTCCTTGCCCGGCTTCAGGCCCGCTTCCTCGATCGCCTGGATGGCGCCGATGGCCATGTCGTCGTTATGCGCATACAGCACGTTGATCTTCTTGCCCTCCGCTTTCAGGAACGCTTCCATCACTTCCTTGCCTTTGGCGCGGGTGAAATCGCCGGTCTGCGAGCGGATGATCTTGAACTTCGGATTGGCGGCGATGACCTCCTCGAAGCCCTTCTTGCGGTCGATGGCCGGCGCGGAACCGACCGTGCCTTGCAGCTCGACGATGTTGACGCTGCCGTCCGGCGCCGCGTTCTTCGCATGCTCCAGCAGCCACTTGCCGGCGCGCCGGCCTTCCTCCACGAAGTCGGAACCGATGAAGGTGACGTACAGGGAATCGTCCGTCACGCTCACGGCGCGGTCGGTCAGGATGACGGGAATCTTGGCCGCCTTGGCTTCGCGCAGCACCGTGTCCCAGCCCGATTCCACCACCGGCGAGAACGCGATCACATCGACCTTTTGCGCGATGAAGGAGCGGATCGCCTTGACCTGGTTTTCCTGCTTCTGCTGCGCGTCCGCGAACTTGAGCGTCACGCCGGCCTTCTTGGCCGCGTCCTTGATCGAGACGGTATTGGCGGTGCGCCATTCGCTCTCCGCACCCACTTGCGAAAAACCGATCACCAGCGGCTTGGCGGCGAAGGCGGTCAACGGGGAAGCGGTGCAGACGGCGAGGACGGCTGCGGCCAGGATGGTTCTGCGGGTGATGCTTGTGCGGGCGATTTTCATACCAGTCTCCTTGAGGTTTTTATTACCATTCCGGGCGCCGCCAACGGGATCGTCGGGCACGCCCCCCGGCCTGTATCGGCCGTTACTGTTCAGAGATGGTAGGAGAAAGGTAAATATCGTACTAATGACATTTATTTCAAAATTGATATCGATTTCGGTATGGCGAACGGGCGCGTATAATGCCCGCTTTGTTTTCGCAGCCGCCCCTTTATGATCACCGCCAACCTGCCGCCGGACACGCGGCCCGCCCTCGTCCTGCTCCACAGCTCCATGAGTGCCCGCGCCCAGTGGGCCGACCTGATGGCCAGCCAGGAAGCCAACTTCCGCTGCATCGCAGTCGACCTGCTCGGCTACGGCAAATCGCCGTTCCCGGCCGTGGACGGACCATACACGCTGGGCCACGAAGTGGATGCCATCAACGCCGCCATTGCATCGCGGCTGGCGCCCGGCGAACCGTTCCACCTGGTGGGCCATTCGTATGGCGGCGCCACGGCCCTGCGCCTGGCGCGCCAGATGCCGCAACGGGTGTTGTCGCTGACCGTGTTCGAGCCGGTGGCCTTCCACCTGCTGCCGCCGGCCGATCCCGCGCGGCGCGAGATTGTGGCGGTGGTGGACGCCATCGAGCGCGCCGCCAGTGCACATGATGCGACCCGCGTGTTCATCGACTACTGGAACCGGGAAGGCGTGTTCGATACGCTGCCGGCCGCGCAACAGCAGCGCTTCGCGTCGCAGATCGCCAAGGTCAAGCTGGATTTCGAAGCCTTGCTGGGCGAACCCGCCACGCTGGCCGACATGGCGGCGCTGACGATGCCGGCGCTGGTGCTGTCCGGTGCCGCCAGCCCCGCGTCTACTCGCCGCGTGGCGGCAGAACTGGCCGCCGCCCTGCCCAACGGCGCAGCCGAACAGACCAAGGGCGGCCACATGGCGCCCATCACCCATGCGGCCATCGTCAATGACCTGATCGCCGGCTTCCTGGCCAGCGCCGAAGTGGACGCCTGACCTGCCCAAACCTCACAGATAGCCGCAGCGCGCCAGCATGGCGCCCGCCTGCGGCCAGGCCGCCGCCAGCCGCGTGCCCAGCACGCGCAGCGCGGCAGGCTGGAAGCCATACAGACTGGCCAGCGCCAGCCAGTCCTCCTCCACAATGCCGCACGGTGACGACGCGCCATCGGCCGGCGGCGCCACGCCAGCCACCAGCTCGAACGGCGCCTGCGCCAGCCACTGCGCCACTTCCTCCACCAGATCGACCGTCGCCGTAGCACCGGCTGCACGCGCCGTATTAGCCGCATGTGCCATACGTGCTGCATGTGCCGCATGCGTCCCAACAGCCACGCCGGCCGCCGCGCGCCACGCCCGCACCAGCGGATCGAACACGGCCCAGCGCGCACAGCGCAGCCCGGACGCGGCGCGCAATTCCGGCCCCAGTCCCCGCAGCAGCGGCGACGCGGCGGCCGGCAAGGCGCCACCGGAATTCAGGCTGTCCAGCACGTCCACCAGCAGCGCGCTGCCCACGTAACGGGGACAGGCGGCCGCCAGCGCGCGCGCGGCGCGCGTGGCCGTCTCGCCGCGTCCATCGAAGGCCAGCGTGCCGGCCAGCGCGTACCACGCCAGCAGCGGCCGCACCACGGCCAGCAGCACGGCCCGCCGCGCCAGCACGTCGCCTTCGATCCGGTGCGCGATGGCGGGACTGAACTGTGCATATTCCGCATACACGGCGTCGATCAGCCGGGCCGCCAGCACGGAGCGGGCCGCCACGCGCGCGCGCAACCGGCGCAGTACATGCACTTCGTCGGACTGCGGCGATCCGGTGGCGGCCGATACGACAAAGCACACGGTCGTGGTGCCGGCCGCGCAGCCACCGGGCGGTGGGCCGCTATCGGCGCCGCCGTCGCTGCCGCCGCAATCGCTGCCATCGCCGCAGCCACCTTCGTGATCGTTCACATTGCGCAGGCACAGGCCCAGCTGCGCGCGCAGCACGTTTTCGTCACCGATCACCGTCGATTCCACATCGGGCTGGTGATTCACTTCCAGGAACACGTGCGCCATCTCGTGGTACAGCAGCACGGGATTGGGCACGGTGATGTTGTCGCCATTGTTGTTGCGCGCGACGATGCCCTTGCCGCAGCACTGGCTCACGTCATAGACGATGCGGATCACCAGGTGGCCGGGGCTGTGGTCCGTGTAGGCCTGCGCGTTGCCGGTGATGTCGTTGCCCTTGTACGGGTCGTTGCCGCCGTTGAGCGCCGTGACGATGATGGGCACGCCGAAGTCCGTATTGGCCAGTGCACTCAACCGGTCCGCCGTGGGCAACTGGCCGCTGACGTCGTCGTAGGTGAGCTGCTTCATGGTGGCGTCGCCCACCACATCCAGCAGGCCCACGCCGCCGCTCTGGCCCGACACCACGTCGAAATTATTGAAGGCGGTGGCCGTCTGGCCCGCCAGATCGAGAAAGATGGTCATGCGCGGACTCCCGAAGGCTGGCGGTCGCAATCTCTACGATACCTAAAACCGTCATTCCCGCGCAGGCGGGAATCCATACGTCGCATGATCGGTCGCGCAGCATGGGTTCCCGCATGAGCGGGAACGACGAATCTAGTTGATGCCGGGCGGACGATTGCCGTCGCCGCCCACCTTGGGCAAGTCGGGCATGCGGGCCGGGTCCACTTTCGGGCACGGTTGATAGGTGCAGGCCGGCGGCGTTTGCTCCGGCGGGCAGCAGCGCTCGATCTCGGCCTGCAGCGCGGCCAGTCGCGCGCGCTCCAGCGCCGCCGCCGGCTGCTCCGCTTCCTCCATGGCGCGGATCGCGTCCAGGTCGTCGGCCATGCGCTTTTGCAGTTCGGTTTGCATGGTCATCTGGGTCAGCATGGCGCAAGTATTGCGCGAGATGTTCTCCAGCGTGCAGATCACCGTGTCGGTCTGCTGCGTGAGATGGAACAGCAGCTTGACGGCCTCGATATCGATCAGGGCAATCGTGGTCAGGCCGTGGACGGTCGCATTGAAGCCGGCCTTGACGTCGGCATCGACCGTGTCGACGCTGCTCTTGACCTGGTTGGTGGCGTTGGTCTCGGCGATGCCGTCCGCGTGCAGCGTGGCAAGGTTGGTGTTGACCGCCTGGAGTTGGTGGAATACGTCGTCGATCGATGCCATGATGCTTACTCCTTCGTTCCGGTGGGACTGATGGTGGCCCGCGCAAGCTCGCCCTGCGTGCGCAGGCGCTGGCGGTGTTCCTCGGGCGTGGCGCCGGCCGGCTTGTCGAACGGCGCGTCCGCGAACTGGATGTGCAGCTCGACCTTGTCGATCCGCGTGATGGGCTCCTCCACGAACGCCAGGCCCAGGCCCTTGGCCGGCACCCGGCGCCGTATCACGGCCGGCACGCCCAGCTCCAGCGTGGCGCGGCTGTGCGCGGGCACCTCGACCTGGCCGGGCGTGCGCGGATGGTCGGAAATCATCTTGATGGTGTCGGGCAGCGCCGGCGTGCGCTCGGTCAGGTACAGCGTGAGCACGCCGCTGGCGGTGTCGTACTCGTAGGCGCGGCGGCTGGTCCACACGTGCAGCGGCACGCCGCCGGGATTGTCCACCTCCACCAGCAGCTGGCGCGGCTCGCGGTCGCATGGCGCGGCCGCGCTCAGCGCCTCGGCGCTGCGGCGCCGCAGCTCAGCGCCCAATATGTTCAACGGTTGGATCGTCATCATGCACCTCGGTTCAGATAAAGCCATGCCGCGCCAGCGCGCTGATGGCTTGCGGCCAGGCCCGGGTCAAGCGCGCGCCCAGCACGCGCCGCGACTCGGGATGGAAATCGAACAGGCCGGCCAGCGCGGACAGCTCGCCGTCGAGCATGGCGTCGGCGGGCGCGGCCAGCTTGTCGAGCGGCGCATCGGCCAGCCATTGGGCCACCTCGGCCCGGATGTCGCGCCGGCCGCCGGCCGCGCCCCAGGCCCGCGCCAGCGGATCGAGTATGGCCCAGCCGGCGTGCGGCAGCGTGGCGGCCTTGCGCACATCTTCCGCGAACGATTGCAGCAACGGCGGCATCCTGGGCGGCAGCGGCTGCCCGGCGCGCAGGCCGGCCAGCACACCCGCCACCGACGTGCGCCCCAGGTAGCGCGGACAGACCCGCTCCAGGTCACGCATGGCCTGCGTAGCGCCATACCCTTCGCCATCGAAGGCGAGGATGCCGGCCAGCGTGTACCAGGCCAGCAAAGGCCGCACGGCCACCAGCAGCACGGCCTGGCGCGCCAGCGCGTCCTGCCCCAGGCGGCCCGCGATGGCGGGGCTGAACTGGTAATACTCGTCGTAGATGCGGTCGATCAGCGTGGCGCCCAGCCGCGTGGCGCCGGCCACCATCTCGCGCAGCGCCCGCAAACGCTGCACTTCCTCCGACTCCGCCGAGCCGGTGGTGGCCGAGACGATGAAGCAGCCGTTGACGGTGCCGCCGCAGGTGTCGCCGGCGCCGCAACCGCCGCCGTGGTTGTTCACGTCGCGCAGGCACAGGCCTTCCTGGCTGCGCAGCACATTCTCGTCCGTCTCGGCCGGAATCTCGTCGTTGGTCTGGGTGGTGCCGGTGGCAGCGCGCAACGCGTGCGACAGTTCGTGGTACAGGATCACAGGGCCGGGAAAGCTGATCTGCTTGCCGTTCACGTCGAACGCGAAGAAGCCTGAGCCGAGGCACTGGCTGGAGTCGTACACCACGCGCACGATGGACGTGCCGCTGCTGCTGTCGACGTACGTTTCGCCTGCCACCGTCGTGAGGTCGATGCCGGTGATGGGATCGGTGCCGTCGTTGAGCGCGCTGATCACGATCGGCACGCCGAAGTCCGTGTTGACCAGCTGGTTGATCCGGTCCGCCGTGGCCGGCGCGCCAGCCGTTTCGATGTAGGTGACCTGGAACACGGTGCTGTCGGTGGGGACGTTGACTTCACCGAGGCCGCTGTCGCTGCCGGTGGCGGTGAACAGGTCGCCGAACGCGATGTCAGGTGTCCCGCTGGTATCGATAAAGACGGTCATGGCCAGCCCTCCCGCAACAGTGCCGGTGCCGCCCACCCCGGACGGGGTGCCGTCGCGGCAACCATGAAGACATGCTAGGCCGCTCGCACGCACTGCCTTTGATCTGCCGCAGCATTCTGCGTGGCATGACACACCCTCGCGCACCGCCTGTTACCGCTGGTCGGTTAGCATGCGGCGCGCATGTTCGCATCTGTTCTCGTCTGTTCGAATTTGTTGTAACGTGTCCACAACGCCCGCGCCACACGCCTCGTGTGCGCGCCCCGGCGTGGCTTGCGCGGCCATGCGGTTGGCTTGCCGCGAACGGCCGTGCGCGCTGGAGGTCTGGTGCATTCGTGTTGAAATCAGCTCACCCGAAACACAAACCAAAATACGGAGACCAACATGATGCGAAGGATCGTAGTACAAGCGGCGGGCCATGTAGCGCAACTGACGATAGCGGCGGCCTGCCTGGCCATGCCGCAGGCACAGGCAGCCAACAACTTCCCCGTGGTGATGGTGCACGGCTTCCTCGGCTTCGGCACGGATGAACTGCAAGGCACGGGCTTCCTGTACTGGGGCGGCACCAACGACATCGCCGGTCACCTGAGCAGCGCCAACCACCAGGTCTACGTGGCCGGCGTGGGGCCGGTCAGCTCCAACTGGGACCGCGCGGTGGAGCTGTACTACCAGATCAAGGGCGGCTGCGCCGACTACGGCGCCAAACACACGGCCGCCTACGCCGCATTCGGCGCGATCCAGACGCCGGCCGGCAAATGCTGGGCCGCTGATCCGAACAACAATCCCAACCACTATCCGCTGGCCCTGTATCCGGCGTGGGACGCCAACCACCCTGTCCACCTGATTTCGCACAGCCAGGGCGGCCAGACGGTGCGCACGCTGATCCAGTTGATGGAGAACGGCTCGCCCAACGGTAACGAAGGCAGCGGCGACCTGTACACCGGCGGCAAGGTGGGCTGGGTCAAGAGCGCCACCACCATCTCTACGCCGCACAACGGCACCACGCTGCGCGACGTGATCGTGGACTACGTGCCCAAGGTGTCGGAACTGGCGGGCCAGATCGTGCAGGTGGCGGGACTGGGCGGCAGCACCAATCCGGTCTACAAATTCCGCCTCGAACAGTTTGGCCTGGCGCAGGGGCCGGCCGAGTCGATCAGCGACTTTATCTCGCGCACCCAGGGCGCACCGTTCTGGCAACTGGCCAATCACGATTCGGCCCAGTGGGACCTGGGTCCCGATGGCGCGCGCGAACTCAATAGCTGGGTGCAGACTTCGCCCAACGTCTACTACTACTCGATCGGCAGCGACGCCACGGAACAAGGCAGCTGGTGCTGCAATGGCACCGACCGCATCATCGCCCCGTTCCAGAGCAGCAGCTATCAGTACGCGCGCGATGACATGATCTTCTTCACCAAGAATACGGCCGGCGAATGGGTAGTGCCGTCCATCCTCCAGCGCGGCATGGGTTCGTACACGCAAACGGACCCGAGCCGCGTGCTGATCGACAGCAGCTGGTTCCCCAACGATGGCGTGGTCAACACGGTGAGCATGAAGGCGCCGGCCGGACAGCCGGTGCGCAACTACAACGGCAGCTCGGTGCGCGGCACCTGGAACTACCTGGGTTACTACAGCACCTACGACCACTTCGACGTGATCGGCTGGCTGCAACCGGCATCGGGCGTCTATCCGATCTACGACAACATCGCCGGCATCATCTTCGGGCTGTAACCATGCGCCCCGGCCCAGGCTTACCCCACGCCTGCGCTGGGGCGGCCGTCCTGGCTGTGCTGCTGTACGCGGCATGGCCGGCGGCGGCGCCCGAACGCACGGTCGTTGTGGGTCACGATAACTACTTCGCCTTCGTCAAGGCCACGCCGTCCGCACAAGCCGCGCCACCCGCGCCGGCCGCTGTCGCCGGTGCGCGGCGCGATGCCGCCGTTCCCGCTGCGGTGGACGCGCCGCCCTCCCCCACCGCGCTGGCGCAAATGGAAGCGGAGGTGCGCACGCTGCGTCAACAGGGAGCGGACGAACAGGCCGTGTACCGCTTGCGCGCGCAACGCGTCAACGCGCAACTGGCGGCGCAACTGGCCGAGCGCGAACTGGCGGAGACGGCATGGCAGCAGCGTGTGCAGGCGTATCGCGCCGAGCGTGCCCGCGTGGCCGGGCGCGGCGACGACACGCCCGGACAGCGCGCGGCGACACTGGCGCAACTGCGCGCCGAACGTTTCGACCAGGAGGAACTGGCGCGCCTGGAAGCGAGCGATACGCCCGGCGTGCCGGTGCTGAAACAGGACTGAGACTGGCTGCTAGCCTATGCGCCTGACGGATTCGCGCACGACCAGACTGAGCGCCGGAATATCGACCGTGAATTTTTCATGGTTGATCATCTTCAGCATGATCTGGCCGATACAGATGCCGACATCAAACAATGGCTGGCGTACCGTCGTCAGCGGCGGGGTCGTGCACATGGAGCTGTGCAGATCGTCAAAGCCGATGATCGAAACGTCTTCCGGCACGCGGATGTTACGCCGGTAGAGCGCGAGCCGGGCGCCATAGGCGGTCAGGTCATTGCCGGCAAAAATGGCGCTGAAGCGTTGCCCCGTTTCGAGCAACTGGTTGACCGCCAACAGCCCCCCCGATTCCTGGAAATCACCCGGCACGATCAGTTTCGGATGCACCTTGATGTTGTGGCGCGCCAGCGTATCGCGATAGCCTGCCAGACGGGCCCGCGCATCCTCCTGCTCTGGCGGCCCCTCGATGAAGGCGATGCGCCGGTGCCCCTGCTCGATCAGGTAGTCCATGGCGTCGCAGGCGGCCTGGTAATTGTCCAGGCAAAATCCGAATGCCTGCTTGCCTTCCAGTTTGCGGCCGAACGCCACGATGGGTACCCGACGCGCATATTGCAGAATTTGCGCATCACTCAAATTGCCAGTCAAAATGACCAGTCCGTCGACGCGGCGCGCGATCAACAATTCAACGCGCTCGGCTTCTTCACTGGCATGCCAGTGGCCGGACATGATGAGCGGGACATAGCCCGCATCCTTCATCGCTTCGTCTATCCCGGTCATCGCCTCATTGAAGTAGCCGCTGACCAGGGACTGCGTCAGCACCCCGATGGTGCGCGAGCTACCCATCTTCAGACTCTGGGCCAGGACATTCGGCTTGTAATTGAGCTGCTCGATCACCTTTTCGATGCTCGCGCGCTTTTCGTCCGAGATCTTGGCCGTGCCGTTCAAGTACCGGGAAACCGTGGCCGGCGACACCCCGGCCACGCGCGCAACCTCATAGACGGTCGTCGTTGTCGCATTGTTCGTATCTGTCTTCATGGGTCCTTATGTGCACGAAAGCTGGCGCGGCAAGACCACGCCCTTCGACAGCATAACATGAAACCGGTTTCTGAAATCAGTCCGTCAAAGCCTCCGGCGCGAGGCCGACACATGGCGGACAGCATGCATCGCCCTGGGAAATGCGGCGCCGCGGGCGCGCCCGCCCGCCCCTGCGCGCCTGCGGCCACGCGGCGTGATGCGTTGGCTTTGACGGTCAAATTTATCCGGACCACGATTTTTCCGTTTGACATCCGCGTTTTTTCAAATGTATTATGAAATCGATTTCACGAAATATGAAACCGATTTCAGCTCAACGAGATCCATTCACGGTGAAACCAACGGCAAGACCAAAAACCAATAAGTCCAATAATTCCATCTGGAGACAAGATGACCCATTCCGCACCGCCGCGCCGCCCCCTGGCGGCATCCCCGATTCAATTTGCCATCCTGACGCTGCTGGCCGGCATGACGACGGCACAGGCACAGGTCCAGGAGCCGGCGCCAGCCGCCGCCCCTGCCCCCGCGCCGGCTGCGAAAGACGCCAACGCCATTCAGGAAATCATCGTCACGGCCACCAAACGCGCCACGCCATTGCAGCGCACCCCGGTGGCCATCACCGCCCTGAACGCCAACGCCCTGGCGGACAACCATGTCCAGACCATCCAGGATGTGGTGAATCTCGTCCCCGGCTTCCAGGCTACCTCCGAAGGCGATCATGGCGTCATCACCATGACCCTGCGCGGTATCGGCAACGACAGTGCCAAAACCGAATACGCGGACCCGGAAGTGGCCTCCTTCGTCGATGGCATCTACTCGCCGCGCCCGGAAGGCGCGACCTCGCTGCTGTTCGACCTCGACGCCATTGAAGTGCTGCGCGGCCCGCAAGGCACGCTGTGGGGCCGCAACTCGTCGGTCGGCGCGGTCAATATGCAAACGGCGAAGCCGGTCCTGGGCGACAGCAGCGGCAACGTCGAAATGGGCGCCGGCAGCTACAGCCGCCTGGGCGCGCGCGGCGCGGTGAACGTGCCGCTCAGCGACACGGCGGCGATGCGCATCGCCTTCGTCCACGAGCAGCACGACGGGTATGTCGATTTCCAGAAGCTGCCCGTCCCCTCCGTGGCCAGCCAGCAGGCCGCCTATCTGGCCAGCGGCGGCACGCTGGCCAGTTTCCAGCCGATCAACCCGAACCTGTTCGTCACGGACGGCCCCAAGTACGGCGCGCAAAACCAGAGCGCTTTGCGCCTGAGTTTGCTGTGGCAGCCGACGGCGCAACTGAAATGGAATCTGGCCTACGAGAACTTCGCCGACCGCGGCACGCTCAGCATGAACCTGCTGCAAAACCAGCGCCCCGGCCAGGACAAGTGGTCGGCCCTGATCGACACCGCCCCATCGCTCACGCGCGACACCAACTCCTTCCGCAGCCGCCTCGAATACAGCCTCAACGACGCGGCCATGCTGACCTACATCGCCGGCTATTCGCGCTTTAGCGGCGCGTCCACGTTCGACGCCGACGGCGGCGCCAACGTCCCGACCAGCTTCGCCACCGGCGCCACCTACCAGGCCAACAACACGGTGTCGTCCCACTACGTCAACTACAGCCATGAACTGGAGCTGCAATCGGTGGGCAAGCGGGCAGTGGACTGGCAGCTCGGCCTGTACTACGGCGCCGAAAAGAACAGCATGCGCTTCGACATTCCCATCTTTAACGGCACCCAGCAAGGCACGGTGGTCTGGCAAGGTTCCTTCATCCAGCCCAAGGAAACCGTGGCCTCGACCGCCCTGTTCGGCCAGTCGACCTGGAACGTCAGCGACAGCCTGCACCTGACCGGCGGCCTGCGCTACACGTCCGACAAGCGCACCAACGTCGGCGGCAACGGCTACACCTGGAATTACGACGCGTCGGTGCCGCAGGTGCCGCTCAGCCCGAATATCGACCCGACCAAACCGGGCCAGGGCTACAACCCGAGCGTGCCATCGAACGACGGCGAGTTCACCGGCCACAAGACGACCGGCCTGGCCCGCATCGGCTACGACATCGACCGCAATAACATGGTCTACGCGAGCCTCTCGACCGGCTACAAATCGGGCGGGCTGCAGGACGGCGGCCGCCCCTATGGCGCGGAAACCCTGACCAACTATGAAATCGGTTCCAAGAGCACGCTGATGGGCGGGGCGCTGAAGATCAACAACGCGCTGTACTACTCGAAATTCAAGGACTTCCAGTTCAGCTCGCCGGTGACCAACCCCGACGGCTCCCATTCGCTGGCCACCAGCAATGCCGAAGGCGCGACGGTATATGGTTTCGAGTCGGAAATTGCCGCCAAACTCAGCAAAGACGACAAGCTGCAGGCGTCGCTGGCCTGGACCCACGCGGTGCTCGGTACGCTGCGCGGCGCCGGCTCGAACGACTATTCCTTGCCGGCGTGCGCGATCCCGGGCATCAGCACCTGCCTCGACGTGACGGGCAACACGATGCCGCATTCGCCCAAATTTTCGCTGCAACTGATGTACCAGCACACGGTCCATCTGAACGACGAGGCCACGTTAACGCCGCGCATCAGCACCCACTACGAAACCTCGTCCTGGCTCAGCGTCTTCAATCTGGGCGACGGCGATAAGCAAGCAGCGTACACCCGCACCGATCTGGGGCTGCGCTACAGCAAAAAGAACTGGTGGATCGACGCCTTTGTGCGCAATGCGGGCAACGGCAACGTCAAGACCAGCGCCTCCAACGGCGGCAACGTCTGGCTCGCGCAATACCTGCCGCCACGCACGTTTGGCATCAACACCGGCTTCGACTTCTAAGCCACAGGGCACCGCTCCGCCTGTGGCGGCAGCGGTGCAGCCGAAGGACGCTGCGCGCGGCCAGCACGCGTGCAGCGGATCTGCGCGCCCTCATTTACATCACCTTACACCGATACACACCATGAGAGAACCACATCCATTCAGCACCGATTTCACCTGGGGCGTCGCCACCAGCGCCTTCCAGATCGAAGGGGCGTGGGCGGAAGACGGCAAAGGGCCGTCGATCTGGGACGCCTTCTGCCACCAGGGCGGCAAGATCATCGATGGCAGCACCGGCGACGTGGCGTGCGATCACTATCACCGCTATCGCGAGGACGTTGACCTGATCTCCTCGCTCAACGTCGACGCCTACCGTTTTTCCATGGCGTGGTCACGCGTGCAGCCCGAGGGCAGAGGCGCCTGGAATGAAGCCGGCTTTGACTTCTATGACCGCCTGCTCGACGCCTTGCAGGAAAAAGGGCTGGGCGCGCACCTGACGCTCTACCATTGGGATTTGCCCCAGGCATTGCAGGACCACGGCGGCTGGCTCAATCGCGATACCGCCTATCGTTTCGCTGATTACGCGGCGGAAGTGGCGCGCCGCTTCGGCGACCGGATCGATGCCATCGCCACCCATAACGAACCGTGGTGCAGCGCCAACCTGGGCTATGGCAATGCCCAATTCGCGCCCGGCATCGCCGATAAGAAATCGGCGATCCAGGTATCCCATCACCTGCTGCTGTCCCACGGGCTGGCCATGCAGGCGATGCGCGCAACGGGCACCACGGCCAAACTGGGCATCGTTCTGAACCAGTGGACCGCCGACCCCGCCACCACGTCGGAAGCCGACCGCGCCATGGCCGAGCTCGAATATGCACGCTCGGTCCAGTGGTTCATGGACCCGATCTTCAAAGGGCGCTATCCGGAACTGGCCTTGCGCGCGCATGGCGAGCATGGACCGGAAGTGCTGGCGGGCGACTTCGGGATCATCGGCCAGCCGCTCGATTTCCTCGGCGTGAATTATTACTTCCGCGCCTACTGCAGCGCCGAAACGCCGCCGCGCACGCCGCAGGGTGGACAAGGCTACACCGACATGGGCTGGGAAATCTACCCGCAGGGATTGACCGAGCTGCTGCTGGCGCTCAAGCGCGAGTATGCCTTGCCCCCTATCTACATCACCGAAAATGGCATGGCCAACGCGGACAGCCTGATCGATGGCCGGGTGCCGGACAGTGCCCGCATCGCCTATATCAGCCAGCACCTCGCCGCGCTGGCCGCAGCGATGGAGCAAGGGGTCGATGTGCGCGGCTATTTCCTGTGGAGCCTGCTGGACAATTTTGAGTGGAATTCCGGGTATGCCAAGCGTTTCGGCATCGTCCATGTCGACTACGCGACGCAACAGCGCACGCTCAAGGACAGCGCCATCTGGTACCGCGACTTCATCGCCGGCCAGCGGCAAGTTCCGGCCTGAACCTGGCTCACGACACAACACCGCAATCGGGAGAACGCTATGCAGCAGGATTTCTGCGCCGGAGGGCCACCCTTGCTGGCCAACATGGCCGAGATGGCCGACACCAATGTAGGATCACACCTTATGACCAACGAAACGGAGCACCACCATGCGCGCAGCTAACCGGGCAGTTTCTCCGCTGCTATGGGTACCCAGCGGCTACTTCACCATGGCGCTGTGCTATGTGATGCTCACCAGCGTGACGGCGATCATGTTCAAGAACCTGGGCATGGGCAATGGCCAGGCCGCGCAATATTCGAGCATGCTCATTCTTGCCTACACCATCAAGCCACTGTTCGCGCCGTTCGTGGAAATGTACCGCACCAAGAAATTCTTTGTGCTGTGCGCGCAAGCTATCATCGGCCTTGGCTTTGCCGGCATCGCCCTGGCCATGGCGCTGCCCGGTTACATGGTCGTGCTGCTGCCCATGTTCGGCTTGCTGTCCCTGGTCGGGGCCACCCAGGATATCGCCTGCGATGGCGTCTATGTCACCTCGCTCGACCAGCGCAGCCAATCCCTGTATTGCGGCATCCAGAGCCTGAGCTGGAATATCGGGCCGATCGTCGCTTCCGGCGGCCTGGTCTACCTGAGCGGCAAACTCCATACGGAATGGTTCCATCATGACCCCGGCACGCCGGGCCCCGCATGGATGGACGCCTGGCGCATCGTTTTCTTCATCGTCGCCGCCATCACGATCCTGATGGCAGTGTGGCATGCCCGCTTCATGCCCGACGGCGCCCGCGCCGCCAACACGCCGGCCAGTATCGGGGACGCGGCAGGCATCCTGGGCGACGCGCTGACCACCTTCTTCCAGAAACGCGGTGTGTGGCGCATGATCGCGTTCGCGTTTCTGTTCCGGCTCAGCATAGGCTTTCTGGAAAAGATAGGGCCATTTTTCATGGTCGACCCGCCCGCCAGCGGCGGACTCGGGCTGTCGAACGAATTGCTCGGCATAATCTACGGCACCTACGGCCTGGCCGCCGTCCTGCTCGGCTCCTTGCTCGGCGGATTGTTCGTTGCCCGGCGCGGCCTGCGGGCGACGCTGTTCCTGCTCTGCTGCGCGGTGAATATTCCGAACGTCACTTTCCTGATCATGAGCATCTATCAGCCCAGCAGTCTGCTGGCGATCAGCATCGGCGTGGTGGTGGAAAAATTCTTCTTCGGCTTCGGCGCGGTGGGCTTCATGATCTACCTGATGCAGCAACTGGCTCCCGGCAAATACGCCACCACCCACTACGCGTTCGGCACCGGCCTGATGGGCCTGTGCGGCCTGGTCACCGGCGTGATCAGCGGCCACCTGCAGCAGCGGCTCGGCTACGTCAGCTACTTCGTCTTCGTGATGGTCGCCACCATCCCGTCGTTCCTGGCATGTTGGTTCGCGCCCTTTTACCAGGAGGAAGGCCCGGCGCAGCAGCAGCCGGCACCGACGCCCCTGGCGGGGGCTGCGCATGAATGACGCGCCATGGCGGAAAACCGGCTGGCGCCCGGCCGCCGGCGCGCTCCTGTTGTCGGCGATGACCGCCACTGCCGGGGCGTGCGCCGCGCCCACCGCCACCGCCGCAGCCAGCATCAAGCTCAATCAACTGGGCTTCCTGCCGGCTTCGGCCAAACTGGCCGTGGTCCCCGCGAGCCCGGCGACCGTTTTCTCGGTCACGAACACCGCGACCGGCGCGGTGGCCTGGCACGGCATGCTGGGAACGCCCGCACGCTGGGCACCGTCCGGCGAAATTGTCAGCCTGGCGGATTTTTCAGGCCTGACCGCGCCGGGCGACTACCAGATCAAGGTCGACGGGCTGACCGGTTCCACGCGCTTTACCATCGGCACGGATGTCTACCGCGCGCTCAGCGAGGCCGCGCTCAAGGCCTTTTACTTCAACCGTGCCAGCACCGCCCTGCCGGCGCAGTACGCCGGCGCCTACGCGCGCGCGGCCGGCCATCCGGATACGCAGGTACTGGTGCACCGCTCCGCAGCCTCCGCCGCGCGGCCCGAGGGCACGGTCATCGCCAGCCCCAAAGGTTGGTATGACGCCGGCGACTACAACAAATACATGGTCAACTCCGGCATCGCGACCTATACGCTGCTGGCCGCGTATGAGCATTTCCCGGCGTACTTCCAGGCGCAGCACGTCAATCTCCCCGAATCGGGCAACGGCATTCCGGACATATTGAACGAAGCCCTCTGGAATCTGGAGTGGATGCTGTCGATGCAAGATCCGGACGACGGTGGCGTGTATCACAAGCTGACGAACAAAACCTTCGATCCCATGGTGATGCCGGAACAGGCCACCAGCCCACGCTACGTGGTCCAGAAAACGACGGCGGCAACGCTCGACTTTGCCGCCGTGATGGCCAGCGCCAGCCGCGTGCTGCGCCCCTACCAGGACAAGCTGCCTGGCTTGCCGGCGAAAATGCTGGCGGCCGCCAAGGCGGCCTGGGCCTGGGCGCAGGCCCATCCGGACCAGGTTTACCGCCAGCCGGCCGATATCGTCACCGGCGAATACGGCGATGCCAAACTTGATGACGAGTTCATGTGGGCGGCGGCGGAACTCTATATCAGCACCGCCGACGACAGCTACTACCGCGCCATGCCGCCGGCCGCAGGCCCGGCCACGGTGCCGGCATGGGACGATGTGGGCAGCCTCGCCTGGATCTCGCTGGCGCATCACCGCGACGCGCTGAGCCCCATCGCCGACCGGGCCCTGATCACCAATCGCATCATGACGCTGGCCGATGCATTGCTGGCGGCCAGCAAGCACTCGGCCTACGCGGTCGCGATGCAGCCAGCCGATTTTGTCTGGGGCAGCAACGCGGTGGCGCTCAATCAAGCCATCATGCTGCTGCAGGCCTATCGCCTCGGTGGCCAGCGCGCCTACCTGAACGCGGCGCAGTCGGCGTTCGACTATGTGCTCGGTCGCAATGCGACTGGCTATGCCTTCGTCACCGGTTTCGGCAGTCGATCGCCGCTGCACCCGCACCACCGGCCCTCGCAAGCGGACCACGTGGCCGCGCCGGTGCCGGGCTTCCTGGTCGGCGGCCCGCAACCAGGGCAACAGGACCAGCGGGAATGCGCCCAGGCCTACCCCTCGCATCTGGCAGCGCAATCCTATCTGGATCAGGTCTGTAGTTATGCGAGCAATGAAATTGCGATCAACTGGAACGCGCCGCTGGTCTACGTCGCGGCGGCGCTCGCATCTTTGCCGCCGGCACCGGTCGCACCGTAAGCCACACCTGGCCGGTGCGGCCTGTCTCAGCGCGCCACCTCGTCATCGTCCGTGCGCGCATAACGCATCCACCACGGCAGCCGCCGCTTGCGGCGCTTCACCGTGGTGGACTGCTCCTGCCCCGCCCTGAGCGCCGGTGGCGGCGCGACCGGCAGTGGGAAGCCGACGAACACCATCACCAGCAAGACGGGCAGCAACAGGTAGAACAGCGGGCGCTTCCAGTTCGGTTTGTATTTGCTCATGTTCCACACTTGAATCGCCGCTCACGGCACGCGAGGTAACCAGTTGGCCAAGCCTGCGACAGGCCTTACTCGAATGTAATCGCCCTGTTCAGACGCTCGATGATGTCTTCCGGCACCTGCTTGCTGCACATGATGTAGCGTTTCTCACCGGCCGGCATATCGCTGAATTTGAGCAGATAAAAATCCCCGCCGCCTGCGCCCGCATTCGCCAACAGATAGTCCGCCTCCTCCTCGGCCATGAACATCAAGTCGGCGCGGCCCTTCCGTATCATCTCGAGCATGAGCGCATTCTCCGCTGTCGTATGCGTGAGGTGCGGCGAATACCTGGCGATGCTGTTGTCGATGAAGGGGCCGTAGGAGTAATTCTCCTTGAGCAGCACGCGTATGCCGCTCGTGGCAAGCACGCGCTCCAGCGTATCGTATTGGTTGACCTGGAATCCTTTGTTGGCCAGCGCAACGGCCGGTTTGTCGCGATAGATCGCTTTGGTGAATTGCGCAAACTGTTCGCGCTCGGGATTCTTGAACCAGCCCACCGCGCAGTCCATCGCCTTGTTCTGTTTGATGGCCGCGAGTTGGCGATTGGCCGGCGTCCTGGCCCACATGAAGGGAATGCCCGCCGTTGCGAATGCGCGCCCGGCCGGTGTGCCGGTCAAGCCCGACACCGAACCATCATGCGCCGCGATCAGGTAGGGTGGGCGCTCGTTGTAGAACAACGTGATGTTTGCCGTCGCGGCGGCGGGGCCGGCGATGGCCAGTCCCAACCAAAGCGCCCGTCGTGCGTGCGCAATGCCTTGCATAACGTCCCCTTGTGGCTGCAACCGTGCGGACAGGTGGCCGCGCTACTTGATCCTTTTCTCCGCGATGGCCTTGTTCAATTTGGCGATCACGTCATCGGGTACCTGTTTGCTGCACATGATGTAGCGGTAGTCGCCCTTGGGCATGTCGCTCATGTGCAACAGCTTGAACTTCTGGGCGCCCAGGCCGGACTGCTCCACCAGGTATTGGGCTTCCTCTTCCGAGACGAACATGAAGTCGACCGAGTTGGCGCCGACCAGTTGCAGCATCTGAGTGGAGGTGCCGTTCGATATGGTGGTGGCCGGCTTGTATTTTTCGAGCGCGCTGTCGATAAAAGGACCGTAGGAAAAATGTTCTTTGATGAGCACGCGCACACCTTTGCTGGCCAGGATATCACCGAGCTTTTCTCCGTCCTTGCCGTTGAAGTTGAGATTGGCCAGCAGGATGGTGGGCTTGTCACGATAGAGCGGTTTGGTGAATTTGGCAAACTGCTCGCGCTCGGCCGTCTTGTACCAGCCAATGGCGCAGTTGGGGCCGCCCGCCTTGATGACGTCCAGCTGATGGTTAGGCGGCACCTTGCTCCAGGCGATATCGATTCCCGCCTTCTTGAACGCTTCCGCTGCCGGCGTGCCGGTCAGGCCGGTCGCGGCCCCGCTGGCATCGGCGATCAGGTAAGGCGGGCGTTCGTTGAAGCTGAGCGTGATCTTGTCGTCGGCCAGCGCGGCGGCCGACGCCACCATCGCCGCACCTGCCATGACTTGCAATCGAATATTTGCGTGCTTCATAGCCACCTCCCGCTTGATCAAATGGGGTTTATGAAGATTACACCACGAACGCTCGATTCGGTGTCAGGTCTGACTATCGGACATTTTTGAACCTTTGCATGCCGCTAGTGTCGAGCGACTTTTCGCGCCCACCATTGGCGCCTTAGAATTCCTCCCAATCCGCATCCGCGTTCGCAACAGCCTTGCGGCGCACGCCTTGATCTGCGGCGATTCTGACGACTTCGGCCTTGTTGCGGACCGGCTTCGCGCTGGCCAGTTGCGCTGCCTGGGGCGCCTGCCTGATTGCCGTCGGCGCGACAATCGTTCGCTGTACCCGGTCGAGCTTGAATATGCTCACCACGGCGGCCAGCTGATTTGCCTGCTCCTGCAGGGACGCCGAGGCGCTGGCCGCCTCCTCCACCAGCGCCGCATTCTGCTGGGTGACGTTATCCATCTCCGTGACGGCCTGGTTGATTTGCCCGATGCCCGATTCCTGCTCCTGGCTGGCAGATGCGATCTCGGCCATGATGTCCGTCACC
This sequence comes from Rugamonas brunnea, assembly GCF_014042345.1. Classification (GTDB taxonomy): domain Bacteria; phylum Pseudomonadota; class Gammaproteobacteria; order Burkholderiales; family Burkholderiaceae_D; genus Rugamonas; species Rugamonas brunnea. The sequence continues at coordinate 2,193 of NZ_JACEZT010000004.1, read as the reverse complement.
CGCTTGACGCTGGCGACCACATCCTCCATGGTCGCCCCGGCCTGGTTGACCAGTTGGTTGCCCGTGCTGACTTTTTGCACGGAATCGTCGATCAGCGATTTGATCTCCTTCGCGGCAGCGGCCGAACGCTGCGCCAGGTTGCGCACCTCGGAGGCGACCACCGCGAAGCCCCGGCCTTGTTCGCCGGCACGCGCCGCCTCGACCGCCGCGTTCAGGGCCAGGATGTTGGTCTGGAACGCGATACCGTCGATGACGCTGATGATCTCCACGATCTTGCGCGCCGAGGCGTCGATCGATCCCATCGTCTCGACCACCTGCGACACGACCTGCCCGCCCTTGACGGCGATTTCGGAGGCCGACCCGGCCAGCGCATTGGCCTGGCGGGCGTTGTCCGCATTCTGCCGGACGGTCGAGGTCATTTGCTCCATCGACGATGCCGTCTCCTCCAGCGCGCTGGCCTGTTGCTCGGTGCGGGTGGACAAATCAAGATTGCCCGATGCGATCTGGCTGGTCCCGGTGGCAATGGCGTCGGTGCCTTCGCGCACTTGCCCGACGATACTGACCAGCTTGTCGTTCATCGCTTTCAAGGCGAGCAGTAACTGCCCCGTCTCATCGGTAGACATGACCTTGATCTCGCCGGTCAGATCGCCCTCGCCCACCGTCCTGGCGACGCGGACGGCTGCGTTGAGCGGCCGCGTGATCGAGCGCGTCACCATCCAGGCCAATGCGATGGCGGCGGCCGTTGCGATCACCGCGATCAGCGACAAAGTCAGGCGCGCGCGGTCGTAATTGCGCTCCGCCTGCTGCCTCGCCTCCGTGCTCAGGTTGGCCTGGAAGGTGGCCATGTCCTTGAGCGCGGCTTGCCATTTGTCCACCGCCGGCGACAGCTCGTTGGCGAGCACGCTGGGCACTTCATCGTTCTTGTTCTCCAGGCCCAGCTTGACCACTTTCGCGATGAGCGGCAGTGCCGCGTCGCGCGCGCTGTCGATGCGCGCCAGAATGTCCTTGCCCGCAGAGAGCGTCACGAGCTCGTGCAATTTCTTCGACGCCACCGCATAGTCGTCGTCGGCCGCCTGCATCTTCTTTTGTTCCTCCGCCATCTGCGTCGGGTCCTGGTAGATCAGAATATTGCGCAGGCGCCCGCCGCTACGCCGCTGCGCCAGCGACATGTCATTCGCCGCCGCCACTTTGACGTTATTGCTGTCCACGATGTTGACCAGGCTCTGGTTGGTCGCCGACAAATTGGACAGGCCGATGATGACGTTCAGGATCAACAATCCCACCAGTATCGTGAAGCAGACTGTCAGGCGGGTTCCGATTTTCAAATTTATCAGTTTCATTTTGACTCCAGATTGGTAGGCAATGGTGGGCGGCGGTCGCCTCAATGCCATCGGTGTCTTCGAAATGGTTGAACTTGCGCTATGCGTCCTGGATCAGCACGGGACGGTCATGGCGAGACACCTGTCGGCTAACGTTTCCGGGCGGCTGGCAAGTGGCGTTGTTGATTTTTCATTCAACAATTTGCAACTTTATTTCCGCAAAGGAATAATTTAGGTTAGCACGAATTGGGAGGAAATTCCCAACAGGAAATTACAATTGGAGAGATTTTGGACTGAAAGTGCACACGGATAGCGTCGAGACATGTTGTGGCCGACACACGCTTCGACACACCAAGGTCCGTGTAGGCAATCCGCCATATTGAACGTAAGATGCCACCCAGCGAAATTTCATGCTCCGCGCGACGCGGCAGAATACTTGGCGAAGTACGGCACGAACACCACTACCAAGTCCTTTGTGGAAGACCAAAGCGCGCTGACCAGTCAATTCTATGATCGCTTTCAAGCGCTGCGTCTCAATTAACCAGCAGGATAAGGGAACGGTGTCGCGATGAGCGCCCTTCAAAGAACCGCTGCCATTCAAATGACCAGGTCCAGATTCGAGCTCTGACAAGATACCATCGATCTTTAGCTGAAAGATTCACTCTAGAATGACTACGATTGGGTCATCATCGGAAGATGTAGCATGCACAGCCTAAAATATGCAATCGCTTGCATGACAGCCATCGCAATGTTCGTTTGCTCGCAGAATTGACCCACTCCGATTGACCCACCTTCCACTGCCTGGCAAACGCTGCCACACGGTCGTATGACCCCTCATAGCCCAGCTCCTTAAGTTCCAAGTGGAGCTGCTTCA
>NZ_JACEZT010000049.1 GCF_014042345.1 Rugamonas brunnea | reverse complement strand
GGCTGCAGACCCATTTCAAGTACCTTGAGTCGCAAATCGCCGACATTGAAAGGGAATTGACACGGCAGGTAACCGAGGACGATCTGGGCCAACGCCTGATGACTGTCCCTGGTATCGGACCGATCACGGCCAGCGTTCTCGCAGCCGAAGTGGGGGATGGCAAACATTATCGCTGCGGGCGCGATTTTGCGGCGTCGGTCGGACTCGTGCCTCGCCAATACAGCACCGGTGGAAGAAACAGGCTGCTGGGCATTAGCAAGCGTGGCGACAAGGATCTGCGGCGCTTACTGGTCCAATGCGCCCGCGCATACATGCAACGATTGGAGCGTCAGCAAGGGCGATTGGCGCAATGGGTCAGCGCCATGTTGAGGCGACGCCACTCCAACGTGGTGGCCTGTGCCTTGGCCAACAAGCTGGCACGCATCGCGTGGGCCATCGCGGCCCATCACACAGAATTTGAAATGAATGAGGCTCCGCTCATGGCCTGAGCGGAGCCTCCGACTCACTGTAAAGACCACCTACCGGTTTTGCGACTGCTGATATTGGATGACGTAAACGGCACACCGGCCTGACGGATACCCTGGCAAATAAATCGGCTTGCTCAAGCCGACCGGTTTTTTAGGACCGACAGGCGCGACTCTCATCGTGGCGCGGAGTACATCTCCAATTAGACGCCGGATAGATTTAAGCGAGCCTTCTTACAGCATACAAAAAATCAGCTTGCAAAAAAGAGGGTGACCATAGATTTT
>NZ_JACEZT010000048.1 GCF_014042345.1 Rugamonas brunnea | reverse complement strand
ATATCCGCAGCTTCGGTGACTGGCTTAGCCCCGTTACATCTTCCGCGCAGGACGACTCGATCAGTGAGCTATTACGCTTTCTTTAAATGATGGCTGCTTCTAAGCCAACATCCTGACTGTTTTAGCCTTCCCACTTCGTTTTCCACTTAGCCAATCTTTGGGACCTTAGCTGGCGGTCTGGGTTGTTTCCCTCTTGACGCCGGACGTTAGCACCCGACGTCTGTCTCCCAAGCTCGCACTCATCGGTATTCGGAGTTTGCAATGGTTTGGTAAGTCGCGATGACCCCCTAGCCATAACAGTGCTCTACCCCCGATGGTGATACTTGAGGCACTACCTAAATAGTTTTCGGAGAGAACCAGCTATTTCCAAGTTTGTTTAGCCTTTCACCCCTACCCACAGCTCATCCCCTAATTTTTCAACATTAGTGGGTTCGGACCTCCAGTGCGTGTTACCGCACCTTCATCCTGGCCATGAGTAGATCACTTGGTTTCGGGTCTACACCCAGCGACTGGACGCCCTGTTCGGACTCGATTTCTCTACGGCTTCCCTATATGGTTAACCTTGCCACTGAATGTAAGTCGCTGACCCATTATACAAAAGGTACGCAGTCACGGAACAAGTCCGCTCCTACTGTTTGTATGCACACGGTTTCAGGATCTATTTCACTCCCCTCCCGGGGTTCTTTTCGCCTTTCCCTCACGGTACTGGTTCACTATCGGTCGATTACGAGTATTTAGCCTTGGAGGATGGTCCCCCCAT
>NZ_JACEZT010000047.1 GCF_014042345.1 Rugamonas brunnea | reverse complement strand
TGCGAAGCGTTTTGTTCGTCAGCAGAGAAGCGAGATTATGCGGTGTTTCGTGCAGCTCGTCAACCCCTCGTTTTCGCCCCGCTCAACTCGCATTTGCACGCGCCGTTTTGCGGGGAGGCGAACTATAACAAAGATCAGGGCGATTCTGCAAGTGCCTCACCCCGACAAGGCGGAGATTCCGCGGAGATGCCTTAGAACTTGCAATAAAAACAATCGGATATTAGAATTTGCCAGCGGAAAATTATCAATAATGCATTTCTGCTGACGGCTCTATCCATTCATCAAGCCAGAAAAAAGGCCTGGCCTGGCATCTCATCAAGGAGTTATATGCGCACGTTGCAGATCAGATCCCCCCTCGCAACCTTATTGAGCCTTTCACTCGCAATGCCGGCATTCGCCGACAATGTATTCGAGCCGGGCCCCTACATAGGCCTCAACCTGGGCAGGGCCAGCATCTCATCCAAGTATGTTGAAAGTGGAAACGATGCGAGCGGTGCGCTCGCCGTCGGATATCAGGCAACGCCAAACTTTGGCGCCGAAATATTCGCGCAGACGTTGAGTTTTGATCCGTTCAAGGGACTTCTGGCAGCACCAGGAAATTATCCCGATAGCCATATCGGCGCCGCAATACTGGGATCAACCCCCATCAGCAATCGACTCAGCGTTTATGGACGCCTGGGTATCGGACGCACAAAAATGGCGTCCACGCGCGCATCGCTGCCGACCTCGCATGAAACCGATCCCAGCATCGGCATCGGGGCCAGCTACGCATTCAACCGGCTATGGTCGGCAAACCTGGAAGCATCGCGCCTGACGAAAACGGAGGTCAATTTTCTGACCGTCGGATTGTGCCTGCAGTTCTGATATGCGTTGAAGACGAAAAAAAACCCCGCCAACACAAGAGTCAGCGGGGTTTTTTCATATAACTAGCTTGACGATAACCTACTTTCACACTGGTTGCAGCACTATCATCGGCGCAGAGTTGTTTCACGGTCCTGTTCGGGATGGGAAGGGGTGGGACCAACTTGCT
>NZ_JACEZT010000046.1 GCF_014042345.1 Rugamonas brunnea | reverse complement strand
GTTTGTATGCACACGGTTTCAGGATCTATTTCACTCCCCTCCCGGGGTTCTTTTCGCCTTTCCCTCACGGTACTGGTTCACTATCGGTCGATTACGAGTATTTAGCCTTGGAGGATGGTCCCCCCATATTCAGACAGGATTTCTCGTGTCCCGCCCTACTTGTCGTACGCTTAGTACCACCGCTCTGATTTCGTGTACGGGGCTATCACCCGCTATGGCTCCTGTTTCCAAAGGATTCCACTATCAGCCCGATTATCACGTACAGGCTGTTCCCATTTCGCTCGCCACTACTTTGGGAATCTCGGTTGATTTATTTTCCTGCAGCTACTTAGATGTTTCAGTTCGCCGCGTTCGCTTTGCATGCCTATGTATTCAGCATGCAATGACCTAAAAGGCCGGGTTTCCCCATTCGGAAATCTGCGGATCAAAGTGTGTTTGCTCACTCCCCGCAGCTTATCGCAAGCTACTACGTCCTTCATCGCCTGTAATCGCCAAGGCATCCACCATGTGCACTTATTCACTTGTCCCTATAACTTTAGCCCCTGCGACTAAACAAGGAGCGGTTATAGAAATAAGAAGTACTACGTTGTTGCGTTTGTTGATACATACAATCATTACCCATCGTTCCACCTTTTACAGTAAAACGATCAATAAATAATCTTTACTTTTACTTCTTCCAGATTGTTAAAGAACATACAGCACTTGATCTCTAAAAGATCAAACCTAAATCGCAACCAAGCCTGGCTGACTTACGTTTGAACTTTTGGTGGAGGATGACGGGATCGAACCGACGACCCCCTGCTTGCAAAGCAGGTGCTCTCCCAGCTGAGCTAATCCCCCTATGGGTGAAACTGGTAGGGCTGGTTGGACTCGAACCAACGACCCCCGCGTTATCAACACGGTGCTCTAACCAGCTGAGCTACAGCCCCAAATGCTGTTCTTCTTAATTACAGTCGATAAGTGTGAACGCTTGAGGATGGTCCGTAGACCAGTGCGACTCTAGAAAGGAGGTGATCCAGCCGCACCTTCCGATACGGCTACCTTGTTACGACTTCACCCCAGTCACGAATCCTACCGTGGTAAGCGCCCTCCTTGCGGTTAAGCTACCTACTTCTG
>NZ_JACEZT010000045.1 GCF_014042345.1 Rugamonas brunnea | reverse complement strand
GGTAATCCCCCCACCAGATGATAGCGTTTGAAAGTAGAATTTTCTCAATTTGATTTTTGAAAGTTCTGCAGCATGAAGACCTCCCGTTTTACCGACAGCCAGATCATCGCCATCCTGAAGCAGGCCGAAGCTGGCTCTCCGATTCCGCAGCTCTGCCGGGAGCACGGCCTGAGCATGGCCACGTTCTACAAATGGCGTGCCAAGTTTGGCGGCATGGACGCCTCGCTGATGGCCCGTATGAAGGAGCTGGAAGAGGAAAACCGTCGGCTCAAGAAGATGTACGCGGACGAGCGAATCAAGGCCGAGATCGTCGCTGAGGCTCTGGCAAAAAAGTGGTAGCGCCATCTCGCCGACGTGAGATGGCGCGCTGGTACGTTGATGCCGGCCGTACGACGATCAGAAATGCCTGCCTGGCTTTTGGCATCAGCCAGACCTGCTTCCGCTACCAGGCCAAGCTCAATGCGGAGAATGAAGCGATCGCGGACTGGCTGGTCCGTTTAACCAATAATCAGCGCAATTGGGGCTTCGGCCTGTGCTTCCTGTACTTGCGTAACGTGAAGGGCTTCCCTTGGAATCACAAGCGGGTCTACAGGATCTATCGCGAACTTGAACTAAACCTGCGCATCAAGCCGCGCCAGCGGATCGTGCGGGAAAAGCCTTTGCCACTGGCTGTGCCCACCGCGATCAACCAGACCTGGTCGATGGATTTCATGCACGACCAGCTGGCCGATGGCAGAAGCATCCGTCTGTTCAATGTCATCGACGACTACAATCGCGAAGGTTTGATCATCGACGTGGATTTTTCGCTACCGTCGGAGCGCATCGTCAGGTCCTTGGACCAGCTCATTGAATGGCGCGGCAAACCTTGTGTCATCCGCTGCGACAATGGCCCCGAGTACATCAGCGAGACAACCAAGGCATGGGCAGCGCGGCGCGGTATCGACATCGCGTTCATCCAGCCGGGACAGCCGCAACAGAACGCCTACGTCGAGCGCTACAACCGGACCGTTCGCTACGACTGGCTCGCCCATCATCTGTTCGAGACGCTCGATGAAATCCAGGACTTTGCCACGCGTTGGTTATGGACCTACAATCACGACCGGCCGAACATGGCCTTGGGCGGAATTACGCCAAAACAGAAATTGGCCCTCGCCGCTTAGCCTCTACTTTCAGAGCGCATCAAATATGGGGGGATTACC
>NZ_JACEZT010000044.1 GCF_014042345.1 Rugamonas brunnea | reverse complement strand
GATGAGTTCGTGTCCGTACAACTGAAAGAGGAGCTTGATGACAGTGATGAGTTCGTGTCCGTACAACTGAAAGAGGAGCTTGATGACCTGATGAGTTCGTGTCCGTACAACTGAAAGAGGAGCTTGATGACCGATGAGTTCGTGTCCGTACAACTGAAAGAGGAGCTTGATGACGATGAGTTCGTGTCCGTACAACTGAAAGAGGAGCTTGATGACGATGAGTTCGTGTCCGTACAACTGGCGTAATCATGGCCCTTCGGGGCCATTGTTTCTCTGTGGAGGAGTCCATGACGAAAGATGAACTGATTGCCCGTCTCCGCTCGCTGGGTGAACAACTGAACCGTGATGTCAGCCTGACGGGGACGAAAGAAGAACTGGCGCTCCGTGTGGCAGAGCTGAAAGAGGAGCTTGATGACACGGATGAAACTGCCGGTCAGGACACCCCTCTCAGCCGGGAAAATGTGCTGACCGGACATGAAAATGAGGTGGGATCAGCGCAGCCGGATACCGTGATTCTGGATACGTCTGAACTGGTCACGGTCGTGGCACTGGTGAAGCTGCATACTGATGCACTTCACGCCACGCGGGATGAACCTGTGGCATTTGTGCTGCCGGGAACGGCGTTTCGTGTCTCTGCCGGTGTGGCAGCCGAAATGACAGAGCGCGGCCTGGCCAGAATGCAATAACGGGAGGCGCTGTGGCTGATTTCGATAACCTGTTCGATGCTGCCATTGCCCGCGCCGATGAAACGATACGCGGGTACATGGGAACGTCAGCCACCATTACATCCGGTGAGCAGTCAGGTGCGGTGATACGTGGTGTTTTTGATGACCCTGAAAATATCAGCTATGCCGGACAGGGCGTGCGCGTTGAAGGCTCCAGCCCGTCCCTGTTTGTCCGGACTGATGAGGTGCGGCAGCTGCGGCGTGGAGACACGCTGACCATCGGTGAGGAAAATTTCTGGGTAGATCGGGTTTCGCCGGATGATGGCGGAAGTTGTCATCTCTGGCTTGGACGGGGCGTACCGCCTGCCGTTAACCGTCGCCGCTGAAAGGGGGATGTATGGCCATAAAAGGTCTTGAGCAGGCCGTTGAAAACCTCAGCCGTATCAGCAAAACGGCGGTGCCTGGTGCCGCCGCAATGGCCATTAACCGCGTTGCTTCATCCGCGATATCGCAGTCGGCGTCACAGGTTGCCCGTGAGACAAAGGTACGCC
>NZ_JACEZT010000043.1 GCF_014042345.1 Rugamonas brunnea | reverse complement strand
ATTCACCACAACCTGCTAAGGTTATAGGGACAAGCCGTACGGGCAATTAGTATCAGTTAGCTTAATGCATTACTGCACTTCCACACCTGACCTATCAACGTCCTGGTCTCGAACGACCCTTCAAGGAGCTCAAGGCTCCGGGAAATCTCATCTTAAGGCAAGTTTCCCGCTTAGATGCTTTCAGCGGTTATCTCTTCCGAACTTAGCTACCCGGCAATGCCACTGGCGTGACAACCGGTACACCAGAGGTTCGTCCACTCCGGTCCTCTCGTACTAGGAGCAGCCCCCTTCAAATTTCCAACGCCCACGGCAGATAGGGACCAAACTGTCTCACGACGTTTTAAACCCAGCTCACGTACCACTTTAAATGGCGAACAGCCATACCCTTGGGACCGGCTACAGCCCCAGGATGTGATGAGCCGACATCGAGGTGCCAAACTCCCCCGTCGATATGAACTCTTGGGAGGAATCAGCCTGTTATCCCCAGAGTACCTTTTATCCGTTGAGCGATGGCCCTTCCATACAGAACCACCGGATCACTATGTCCTACTTTCGTACCTGCTCGACTTGTCAGTCTCGCAGTTAAGCACGCTTATGCCATTGCACTATTAGCACGATGTCCGACCGTACCTAGCGTACCTTCGAACTCCTCCGTTACACTTTAGGAGGAGACCGCCCCAGTCAAACTGCCTACCATGCACTGTCCCCGACCCGGATTACGGGACTAGGTTAGAACCTCAAACAAACCAGGGTGGTATTTCAAGGATGGCTCCACGAGAACTGGCGTCCCCGCTTCTAAGCCTCCCACCTATCCTACACAGATTGGTTCAAAGTCCAATGCAAAGCTACAGTAAAGGTTCATGGGGTCTTTCCGTCTAGCCGCGGGTAGATTGCATCATCACAAACACTTCAACTTCGCTGAGTCTCGGGAGGAGACAGTGTGGCCATCGTTACGCCATTCGTGCAGGTCGGAACTTACCCGACAAGGAATTTCGCTACCTTAGGACCGTTATAGTTACGGCCGCCGTTTACTGGGACTTCAATCAAGAGCTTGCACCCCATCATTTAATCTTCCAGCACCGGGCAGGCGTCACACCCTATACGTCCACTTTCGTGTTTGCAGAGTGCTGTGTTTTTATTAAACAGTCGCAGCCACCAGTTTATTGCAACCCTTTCACCCTTCCACAGTAAAGTGGTCAAGCTACCGGGGCGTACCTTTTCCCGAAGTTACGGTACCAATTTGCCGAGTTCCTTCTCCCGAGTTCTCTCAAGCGCCTTAGAATACTCATCTCGCCCACCTGTGTCGGTTTGCGGTACGGTCTCGTATGACTGAAGCTTAGAGGCTTTTCTTGGAACCACTTCCGATTGCTTCAGCACCTAAGTGCCTCGTCCCAGTCCCTTGAATCACGCGCCCGGATTTGCCTAAGCGCCTTCTATGAACCAGAAACCAACTATTCCAACAGTTGGACAACCTTCCGCGATCCGTCCCCCCATCGCATCATACGACGGTGCAGGAATATTAACCTGCTTCCCATCAGCTACGCATCTCTGCCTCGCCTTAGGGGCCGACTCACCCTGCTCCGATGAACGTTGAACAGGAAACCTTGGGCTTACGGCGTGGGGGCTTTTCACCCCCATTATCGCTACTCATGTCAGCATTCGCACTTCTGATACCTCCAGCAGCCTTTACAAGCCACCTTCACAGGCTTACAGAACGCTCTCCTACCATAT
>NZ_JACEZT010000042.1 GCF_014042345.1 Rugamonas brunnea | reverse complement strand
GTGATCGGTCCGATACCAGGGACAGTCATCAGGCGTTGGCCCAGATCGTCCTCGGTTACCTGCCGTGTCAATTCCCTTTCAATGTCGGCGATTTGCGACTCAAGGTACTTGAAATGGGTCTGCAGCCGCTCCAGCACTTGTACCAGTCTTGGTGGCAACGCCTGTTCCGCCAGGATGGCGGGCAGGCGGCGGATCGCCGCGTGGCCAATAGGCAGACTGATGCCAAACTCCAGCAGAAAACCATGGATCTGGTTACTGGCCTTGACTCGGTCGCGCACCAGGGAATCACGCACCCGGTGCAGCGCCGCTAAAGTTTGTTGGGCTTCATTTTTGGGCGTGACGAAGCGCATTGCAGGGCGGCACGCAGCCTCGCAAATCGCTTCTGCATCAATGAAATCATTCTTGTTGCTCTTAACAAAAGGACGCACAAACTGCGGCGAAATTAGCTTCGGCTGGTGTCCCAGCGCTGCCAGCTGCCGCGCCATGTGATGGGCGCCGGCACATGCCTCCATCACAATCGTACAGGGTGGGAACTGGGCGAGAAATTCCATGAGCTGCTTGCGCCCGAACTTCTTGCGCAGCAGTGCTTTGCCCTGGCGATCCTGTCCGTGGAGATGGAAACTGTGTTTGCCAAGGTCGATACCGATCAACGTTACGCTGTCCATGATGGCGCCCTCCAGAAATGAAAACACCCTATAAGATTAGGACTTATAGGGTGAGGGTGACCATCTCATTAACCGGGGTCAGGTCATACCATTAGGCAAGCTGCTCGCAGCTTGCCTAATGGTATGACCTGACCCCGGTTTTGCGGTTTTGGTGCTTGCGCGGAGTCGTCAGTGCGTCAGGACTTGGGCAGGCCGCCCAGCAAGGCAGCCACTTTCTGCTTGGACTTGGCCGGTGCAGCCGCAGCCGGCGCGGCGGCTGGCGCGGCGCTGCGCGGGGCTGGCTCGTAGGGCTTGAGGAACCACGGGTCCACTTTCTCGCGGCGCGGGCCGGCGCCGTTGTACGAGGAAGTCGGACGGGGGCTGCGCTCGGCCATGCGGGTGGCCGGGGCACGGCTGTCGGAGTCGGCCGGACGGCGGGCGCGGCGGTCGCCGTGGCGCTCGTCGCCGCCACGCGAGGTGCCGGGCGTGAAGCCGTCCAGCGTGCCGCGGCGGATGGTCTGCTTGATCAGCTTTTCGATGTCGGCCAGCAGACGCTCGTCCTTGTCCGAATAGATCGAGATGGCGTCGCCCGAGGCGCCGGCGCGGCCCGTGCGGCCGATGCGGTGCACATAGTCTTCGGCGTTGTACGGCAGGTCGTAGTTGATCACGCACGGCAGGTCGGAGATGTCGAGCCCGCGCGCGGCCACGTCGGTGGCGACCAGCACGTCGATCTCGCCCTTCTTGAACGCGTCCAGCGCGGCCATGCGCTCTTGCTGGGTCTTGTCGCCGTGGATGGCGGAGGCCTTCATGCCTTCCTGCTCCAGCCCGCGCGCCAGGCGCGAGGCGCCGATCTTGGTGTTGGAGAACACGATCACTTGCTTGAGGTCGCGCTGGCGCAGCAGGTGCGCCACCAGGTCGCGCTTCTGCTCTTCCGGCACCTTGTACACCACCTGGGTCACCTTGTCGGCCGTGGCGTTGCTGCGCGCCACTTCGATCGTCAGCGGGTTGTTGAGGAAGGTGTTGGCCAGCTTCTTGATCTCGGGCGAGAACGTGGCCGAGAACATCAGGTTCTGGCGCTGCTTGGGCAGCAGGTTGATGATGCGCTGCAGGTCGGGCAGGAAGCCCATGTCGAGCATGCGGTCGGCTTCGTCCATGACCAGCATCTGCACCTGGCTCAGGCTGATGTTCTTCTGCTCAATGTGGTCCAGCAGGCGGCCCGGGGTGGCGATGACGATTTCCACGCCGCCCTTGAGGATCACGGTCTGGCCCTTCATGTCCATGCCGCCGAACACCACGGTCGAACGCAGCGGCGTGTGCTGGGCGTAGGCCTTGACGTTGTCGGCCACCTGCACCGCCAGTTCGCGGGTCGGGGTCAGGATCAGCGCGCGCACCGGATGGCGCGCCGGCGACATGCTGGCGTTGGCGTGCGCCAGCAGCATCTGGATGATGGGCAGCGCGAAGCTGGCCGTCTTGCCGGTGCCGGTCTGGGCTGCGCCCATCACGTCGCGGCCTTGCAGCAGCACGGGGATGGCCTGGGCCTGGATCGGGGTCGGATGCACATAGCCCTGGTCGGTCAGCGCGCGCTCAATCAGCGGCGACAGGCCGAAGTCGGCGAAGCGGACCTGAGCAGCGGGCGCGGCGGCGGCGGGCGCGGCCGGCGCAGCGGCGACAGGAGCTGCGGGCGCAGCCGCAACGGGAGCGGTCGGCTCAGCGGCGACGGGAGCGACCGCTGCCACG
>NZ_JACEZT010000041.1 GCF_014042345.1 Rugamonas brunnea | reverse complement strand
AAGCGTTTTGTTCGTCAGCAGAGAAGCGAGATTATGCAGTGTTTCGTATAAGTCGTCAACCCCTCGTTTTTCCCGCTTAACTTGCACTTCAGATGCATCGTTTCGCGAGGGACCGAACTATAGCAAACAGGGCGAGGATTTGGCAAGGTTTTTTTGCAATGCACAACTGCTACAATGCCGGCCTTTTGCCACTTTTGGCATGCAGAACAAGGAACATGGCCATGCAAGAAGCCAACAACCATACCGCCAAGCGCGGTACCTTCAGCTCCGGATTCGGCGTACTCGCCGCGACGCTGGGATCAGCAGTCGGTCTGGGCAATATCTGGAAATTCCCCTACCTAACCGGCGCCAACGGCGGCGCCGGCTTTTTGCTGATCTACCTGCTGGCAACGCTCGTGATCGGATTGCCGGTCATGATGGCAGAACTCGCAGTGGGGCGCCAAGCCAGGTCCAACCCAATTACCGCACTCCAGAAGCTGGCGCCGAAGGGACAACCTTGGTGGTTGATCGGTGCCGCGGGCATGATCGCCGCCTTCCTGATCCTGTCCTTTTATTCGGAAGTGGTCGCCTGGGTGTTCGCCTACGTATTCAAAGCCATCGGCGGCTCGATCCTGAGCAACGATCCCCATGTCACGGAAGCCGCGTTCAATGCAATGATCGGCGACCCTGTGCAATCGCTGTTGTGGCAGTGGGGTGTGCTGATCTTCATCGGCGGGATTTTATTGCTGGGCGTGACCAAGGGAATTGAAGCCCTGGCGAAGAAACTGATGCCACTGCTGTTCCTGCTGCTGTTAGTACTTTGCGCGGTCAGCCTGTCACTGGATAAGGCGAGTGAAGGTCTGGCTTTCCTGTTCAACCCTGATTTCAGCAAAATCACCTCCTCCGCCATCCTGACGGCCATGGGCCTGGCATTTTTCAAGCTGTCACTCGGCATGGGTGCAATGCTGACTTACGGCAGCTATTTCCGCGACGACCAGAATATTCCGATGACGACCGTGCGCGTGATGGCGGCCGACCTGTGCGTCTCCATGCTCGCTGGCATGGCCATCTTCCCCGCCGTCTTTACCTTTGGCTTCGCGCCGGCGGCTGGCCCTGCCCTGGTATTCATCACAATTCCAGCCGTATTCTCCCAGATCCCTATGGGACAGTTGCTCATGGTCGCGTTTTTCGTACTGGCCGCCATCGCGGCGACTGGCGCCATGCTGTCACTGACCGAAGTGCCTGTCGTCATTCTTCACGAACGCCTGAATATCCCACGCCGCCGCGCCACGATGCTGACCATCCTCAGCCTGGCATTGCTGGGCTCGACCTGCGCGCTGACTAACAATGTCCTGGCCAACTTCAAGCTCTTTGGCCTGAACATGTTCGATCTGTACGACTTCATCTCGTCGAATGTCATTTTGCCAGCTGGAGGCATCTTGCTCGCGGTGTTTGTGGGATGGGTATGGGGCAAGGAAAAGTTCGGGCACGCGTTGTCCAACCAAGGGAAATTGAACAATCCGACCGTCACGCGGGCCGCATTTTTCCTGTTGCGCTACGTGTCACCGGTGCTCACTTTGCTGGTCATGCTCAAGGGCCTGAACCTACTTTAACAAAGCGAAAAAATCCCAACGCAATTGGCTCACGGACCAGTGTTTTTTTCCTATCCAAAACGGAGTATGCCTATACTTGGGGAGATTTGACTTCCACCAGGGCGCCAGATGGATCAAAGTGCATTCCCCAATGTGCCAATGCCGACAATCCTGATTGTCGACGATTCCCTGTCCTACCTCGGCGCGCTGCTGGACCGGCTGGAACGGCACGGCTTCCTGGTCGTGCTGGCCCAGACTGCGGCCGAAGGACTGATGCGCGCCGAATTCGCGGAGCCCGACCTCATTCTGCTGGACGTTGTCATGCCCGGCATCGATGGTTTCGAGGCGTGCCGGCGCTTGAAAGCCGGCAAGGCGACCAAGGACATTCCCGTCATCTTCATGACCGGCGTGACCGACCCCAAACAGAAAGTCACGGGATTCGATGTGGGCGGCGTCGATTACATCACCAAGCCATTCCAGATCGAAGAAGTTCTCGCGCGCATCAACACCCACCTCGCATTGCGCAAGGCCAACCGCGAGCTGCAGGACATGATCGCCACTCTGGCCAAGGCCAGGGAAGACCTGATCCGCAATGAAAAGCTGGCCGGCCTCGGCGCGATGGTGGCGGGTATTGCGCATGAACTGAACACGCCCATCGGCAACAGCCTGATGGCGGCAAGCACGTTTGAAACCCAAACAGGCGACATCCTGCATGGGCTGGCCGAAGATGGCAGCGTCAAACGTTCCGTCTTCGAACGCTACATTGAAAACGCCCGACTGACGGTGGATATCCTGACCCGCAATCTGCATCGCGCCGCCGATATCGTGACCAATTTCAAGCAGGTCGCCGTCGACCAGACCAGCTCGCAAAGGCGCAGTTTCCTGCTGTCCGAGGTGGTGGCTGGAAATATCCTGACCTTGCAGCCGACCATCAAGCGCACGCCGTTTGTGATCCGGCAGGATATTCCGGAATCGTTGATGATGGATAGCTTCCCTGGACCGCTGGGCCAGGTGGTCAACAACCTGATCAACAATGCGATCCTGCACGGCTACGATGGCTATTGCGACGGCGCGATCAATGTCAGCGCCAGGTTGTCTTCGTTTGGTTGGGTCACGCTGGTGGTGGAAGATCAGGGCATGGGCATCAAACCGGCCGACTTGCATCGGATTTTCGATCCGTTCTTCACCACCAAGATGGGAGTGGGTGGATCGGGACTCGGGCTCAATATCGTGCACAACATCGTTACGGAGATCCTGGGCGGCACGATCGAGGTCAGCAGCGAAGTGGGCAGGGGCACCAAGTTCACGCTGAAGTTGCCGATGCTGGCGCCGACCAAACAACCGGGCAGCTGAGAAAGGACGAAAAAAAACCCCGCCAACAGATGTCAGCGGGGTTTTTTCATAATAACTAGCTTGACGATAACCTACTTTCACACTGGTTGCAGCACTATCATCGGCGCAGAGTTGTTTCACGGTCCTGTTCGGGATGGGAAGGGGTGGGACCAACTT
>NZ_JACEZT010000040.1 GCF_014042345.1 Rugamonas brunnea | reverse complement strand
GCCACGGCCGTCGCCGTGCCCGCCATGCCGGCCGCCGCGCGCGATGCCAAGGCCGCCGCCACCAGCGCCGCCGACGGTGCGCCGGACGCCAAGGATGCCACGCTGGCCCAACTGGTCGGGGGCGACGGCGCCAAGGCCGATGCCGGCGCCGACGGCCTCGCCCAGCTCAAGGCCAAGGCCGCGCCCGCCGACCAGGCCGCGCTGCAAGCAGGCGGCGAACGGCCCGCGCCCGACACCGCCATCCCCGTCACGGTCGCCAAGGCCACGCCGGCCGAGGCTGCCGCCGTGCTGAAAGCGGCCACCCCGGCCGCCCAGGCCGCGCCAGCCACGCCGATCGCGCCGGCCGCGGTGGCCGGACTGGAAGTGGCCAAGGCGGCGGCCGCCGCCGTGCCGGCCGAACGGCTACCGGCCCGGGTCGGCACGCCGGGCTGGGACCAGCAACTGGGGCAGAAGATCGTCTTCATGGCCGCCGGCGGCGAGCAGAGCGCCACCATGGAACTGAACCCGCCGGACCTGGGCCCGCTGCAAGTGGTGCTGAACGTGTCGAACGACCACGCCACGGTCGCGTTCTCGTCGGCCCAGCCGGAGGTCAGGCAGGCGCTGGAAGCGGCCGTGCCCAAGCTGCGTGAAATGATGAGCGACGCCGGCATCCAGCTGGGCAATGCCACCGTCTCGGCCGGCATGAGCAACCAGGACAACAACTTCCAGCAGCAGGCCGCCTCGACCCAGTCGGGCAATGGCGGCGGCGGCGGTGGCCACGGCGGCGCGCGCTTCGGCCGCGACAGCGCCGAACCGGCCCCGCGCAGCGCCCCGCCCGTGCGGCGCCTGCCGGCCGGCGCCGTCGACACCTTCGCCTGAAAATCCAAACCGGGGTCAGGTCATGCCATCACGCAAGATGCGCGCATCTTGCGTAATGGCATGACCTGACCCCGTCTTTTTTGCGTCAACATTGTTGTCTGTTTCATCAAGGAAACGCCGAGCAAGGGCCGCTTCCGCCCTCTTTTCCACAGATGCTGCTGCGCAGTCTTTCCCGATAATGACATAATGACGGCATGAACCACTACCGCACGACGCAAGGATTATTTTGAAAGCGAATCCCAAATTGAAGGCTGACACCAAAGCGGATGCCGCACCGGCTGGCGGTGGCGGCAAGAAGAAGCTGATCATCATCATCGTGGCGGCCGTGCTGGCGCTGGGCGGGATCGGTGGCGGCGCGGCCTGGTTCTTCCTGCACGGCAAAGCGGACGAGGAAGCACCGGTCAAGACCAAGCACAAGCAGGCCAAGGCCGGTCCGCCCGTGTTCGTGCCGATCGAGCCGTTCACCGTCAACCTGCAGCCCGAGGATGGCGGCGACCAGTATCTGCAACTGGCGTTCACGCTGCAGGTGTCGGGCCTGGAGGAAGTGGAATTGATCAAGAACAACATGCCCAAGGTGCGCAGCCGCATATTGTTGCTGTTGTCGGGCAAGCACGCGTCGGAAATCAATACGCCCGAGGGCAAGAAGCAGCTGAGCGCGGAAATCATCGCCCAGGTCAAGGAACCGTTCGAAGACCACGGTTCGCCGCAGGACGTGACCGACGTTTTATTTACTTCGTTTATCATTCAGTAACACTGTCATGGCCGATAATTTTCTCTCCCAGGAAGAAGTCGATGCCCTGTTAAAGGGTGTCAACG
Organism: Rugamonas brunnea; assembly: GCF_014042345.1. Taxonomy (GTDB): domain Bacteria; phylum Pseudomonadota; class Gammaproteobacteria; order Burkholderiales; family Burkholderiaceae_D; genus Rugamonas; species Rugamonas brunnea. Next base: position 1,564 of record NZ_JACEZT010000040.1, on the reverse strand, counting down.
GCGATCAGGACGACGCGCAGGCGCCGGAAGAAGTCGCGGGAGTCAGAACCTACAACCTGGCAACCCAGGAGCGCATCGTGCGCGGCCGGATGCCGACGTTGGAGATCATCAACGAGCGCTTCGCGCGCCTGTTGCGCGTCGGCCTGTTCAATTTCCTGCGCCGCAGCGCCGAAGTGTCGGTCGGCTCGGTGCGGGTGTCCAAGTACAGCGAATTCATCCGTAACCTGGTGGTGCCCACCAACCTCAACCTGGTGCACATGAAGCCGCTGCGCGGCACGGCCCTGATGGTGTTCGATCCGGGCCTGGTGTTCCTGCTGGTGGACAACCTGTTCGGCGGCGACGGCCGCTTCCACACCCGGGTCGAGGGCCGCGATTTCACCCAGACCGAGCAGCGCATCATCCTGCGCATCCTCGACATCGTGTTCGAGGCGTACACCAAGTCGTGGGAGCCGGTCTATCCGGTCGAGTTCGAATACATCCGCTCCGAGATGAACACCCAGTTCGCCAACATCGCCACCCCCAACGAGGTGGTGGTGGCCTCCACCTTCACGGTGGAACTGGGCTCCGTGTCGGGCCAGATCCACTTCTGCATGCCGTACTCGATGATCGAGCCGATCCGCGACGCGCTCACCTCCAGCCTGCAGGGCGAGGCGCTGGAAGTGGACAAGCGCTGGATCCGCCTGATGACGCAGCAGATCCAGATCGCCGAGGTGGAACTGGTGGCCTCGCTGGGCACGGCCCGCGTGTCGTTCGATGAAATCCTCAACATGCGGGTGGGCGACATCATCCCGCTGAACATCCCGGAAATGATCTCGGCCACGGTGGACGGCGTCCCGGTGATGGATTGCAGTTACGGCGTATTGAACGGACAATACGCGCTCAAGGTCGAGAAATTGCTGGCCAATGCCGATAACATCAAATAAGTGGTCCAGCGACCCTAGCTACACAGGAGAGAAACATGTCGGACAATCAAGACGATCAAAGCTTGGATGATGATTGGGGCGCCGCGATCGCCGAGCAGGCCAAGGCCGAAGCCGAGGCGCTGCAGAACCAGCAGGCCGCGACCGCCGCCGTGTTCCAGGATTTTTCCAAGCAGCAGAGCAAGACGGAAACCCACAACGATATCGATTTCATCCTCGATATCCCGGTGCAGCTGACGGTGGAACTGGGACGTACCAAGATCGCCATCAAGAACCTGCTGCAACTGGCCCAGGGCTCGGTGGTGGAACTGGACGGCCTGGCCGGCGAGCCGATGGACGTGCTGGTCAACGGCTGCCTGATCGCCCAGGGCGAGGTGGTGGTGGTGAACGACAAGTTCGGTATCCGCCTGACCGACATCATCACGCCGTCCGAACGCATACGAAAACTCAATAAATAAATGAAACCTGCCCTCCTCCTAGGCCTGCTGCTGGCGGCGCTGGCCGCCGCTCCGGCGCAGGCCCAGCGCAGCGTGTCGGGCACCATCGGCGCCGCACCGGCGGCGCCAGCCACCGCAACCGCAACCGCAGCGGCAGCACCAGCGGCAGCCGCGCCGGCCACCGCCGCCACCGCGGCCACCGCCAAT
>NZ_JACEZT010000003.1 GCF_014042345.1 Rugamonas brunnea | reverse complement strand
CTGGGCGGCGGCGGGCGTGCCGCCGGCCGCGATCACGGCGGCGGCCGCCTTTTGGGCATTGGCCGCCACCAGCGGGCTGTTCTTGCCGAACAGGGCCGACGGCAGGCCGGCCAGGCGCAGGTTGGCCTGCGGCAGCAGGTCGGCCGTGCGGCGGCCGTAGAAGCCGATGGTGCCGTCCAGCCATTCCGGGCTCCAGCGCGCGGCCAGGCCGAAATCGCCCTTGTGGTCGGGCTCGCGGTCCTTCTCGCGCACGGCGCTCGGCAGGCCCAGCGCGGACAGGTTGAACGTCTCGCCGCCCTGGAACGCGTAGTCGTAGAAGCCGAGGAAGGAACCGGCTTCAGGAAGGCGGGCCGGCTTCCAGTTGAAGAAGTACTGGGCCGCGAACGACAGTTCCGTGGTCGGCGAGAACTGGGCCGAGACAGCCTGGCGCGGCAGGAACAATTCCTTGGCGTCCGTGTTGGGCACCGAGAAGCCCTTGATCAGGTCCACCGCCGACTGGCCGTAATTGACGCCGTGGATCACCGACAGCAGGCTCTCGCCCCAGTACAGCGTGTGCTGGCCCAGCTTGACGTTGACCGGCATGTCGCCCAGGTCGAAGCCGGCGAACACGAAGGCGTCCAGCACTTCGCCCGACGGGCCCTTGTGGTAGCGCTTGGCGTAGTCCGACAGGCCCAGCGCCGGCTTGCCATCGGCGCCCACGTGGTTGGAGGTGGCCACGCTGCCGTTGTCGAGGTGGGAATAGGCGCCGTCGGCCCAGCCGGCCGCGCTGACGCGGAAGCCCATCTTCTTTTTGTAGACGAAGTCGAATTCGCTCAGCAGGTCGACGCGGTTCGAGACCGTGCCCTGGTCGAAGTTGCGGTCGCCGTCGTCCGAGTTGACGGACTTGAGGATGTTGGGGTTCTGCTTGCTGAGGCGGTTGGCGTAGTTGTACTTGACCGTGTTGTCGAAGCGGATCGCCAGGTCGGGATTACTGGTCTCCAGTTCCACCGCACCCGCCGCGCCCATCGCGCACAGGGCGGCCGCGAGGGCGGTTGCGCGCAGGGCGTAAGCCTGTTTCTGCTGTGTGTGTTTCATGCTGCACCATCTCCTTGGTTATCGTTATATGCAACGCTATGTACTGCAACTGCTGTGTGTTGAGAAAGCGGTTCGGCGTACGCCAGGGCGAGCGGGCCCCGCGGACGGCAGGGTGCCTGCCGGCCGGACATACTGGAAAAATTCAGGCTTGCTGCTTAAGGGTGGGATGGCGCTGGCGGCGCGCGGCGCCGCTGACGCTGGTGATTGAGCTGCATGGTGGTGTCTCCCTTGTCGTGCCGCTGTTGTTTTCGCTACCGTGAAATCTATGGATGATTTCTTGATTGCATTTTGCGACGATCACCCCGGCCGCGCTTGTCATTTTTTGTCAAGCGACTGTCATTTTGTGACAGCTGTGGTTTTCAGGATCAAGGGGCCCTTGTAGGCCTCCATGATGGCCGACGCGGGCATGCCGCTGGCCACGATCTGGCCCAGCGCGTTCATGGCGCGCGTGATGTGGCGGAAGTATTTTTCATAGCTGGGGCACAGGTAGTTCATGCCGGGCTGGCCATCGGGCGAGACCATGAAGCGGTTCTTCGGACACTCGCCGTGGCAGGCGAACAGGTAGGGGCAGCGCCGGCAGTAATCGGGCAGGGCCTCCTCCTTGGCCGCGCCGAAGGCCTGCTGCTGGGCGCTGGCGGCCAGCGTGCGCGGGTCGTCCTGCGCAATATTGCCAAGCAGGTAATCGGGATACATGAAGTGGTCACACGAAAACACGTCGCCGCTGTGCTCGACGATCATGGCCTTGCCGCAGCGCGGCGCGAACAGGCACACGGTGGCCGGCAATTGCAGCCACGCGGCCAGCGCCCATTCGAAGTTCATCACGTGCACCGTGCCGACATCGTTGCGCACCCATTCGTCGAAGATGGCGATCAGAAAATCGCCGTAGGCGCCGCGCGCCACGGTCTGCGCCGTGACGGCCACCTCGCCGGCCGGCGCGGGCGTGGGCGCAGTGGCGGGTGCGGGCGCGCGCGCGGCCAGCTTGGGCGGGGTGGCGAAGTGCAGCCCGATCACCTGCTCGCGCGGGGCCGGCATGCGCTCGACCACGGGATTGAACTGGATGTGGCGCACGCCTTCGCCCTTGAGGAAGCGGTAGATCGCCAGCCCGTGCGCCGTGCTGTCGCGGGTCACGGTGACCAGCACGTTGTACTGCACGCCGTGCTGCTGCAGCAAGCGCAGCGCGTGCATCACCTGCGCATGGCTGGAGCGGCCCTGCTTGTCGGGGCGATGCATGTCATGCAACGCTTGCGGACCATCGAGCGACAGGCCGACCGTGAACTGGTGGTGGGCCAGGAAGGCGCACCATTCCTCTTCAAGCAAGGTGCCGTTGGTCTGCAGGCTGTTGCGAATGGTCTTGCCTTGCCCGTATTCGCGCTGCAGGTCCAGCGCGCGGCGGAAGAAATCGAGTCCCAGCAAGGTCGGCTCGCCGCCCTGCCAGGTGAACTCCACCTCGGGCGTGCTCTGCGCCGCGATGTAGCGCTGGACGTAGGCGCGCAGCACCTCGTCGGTCATGCGGAATTTCTCGCGCGGCGGATACATCTGCTCCTTCTCCAGGTAGAAGCAGTAATCGCAATCGAGATTGCACAAGGGACCGATCGGCTTGGCCATCAGGTGCAGGCCTTGCTCCTGCGCGGGCGGATTGGCGGTATCGGACGGTGTGGACATGGGAATCTCGCGGGCGGTGGGAGTGGATCGGACGGGATCGGATCGAAAAAAGGCATTGTTAGCCCTGCCCTGTTGCGCCGCTTGTCATTTTTCGACAAGCGTCTGTCATTCAAAGACAGAACTCATTATGATGTAAATCGAGTGGCAAGCATATGCCGCCGCAACGACAACGAGAGAGACATGAATACGCTGGAACAATCCGTACCCGCGCGCTATTTCGCGATGCTGATGGATTACCTGGAAAGCCACGGCACCCCCTGCCGCGACGCGCTCAGCGCGGCCCAGGTACGCACCCTGAACGACCCGCTGGCCCTGCTCACCACCAGCCAGGTCGACACGCTGGTGCGCGAGATGACACGGCTGACGGGCCGGCACGACCTCGGCTTCGAACTGGGGCGGCTGATCAAGCTCAACTCGCACGACGTGCTGGGTTACGCCATGATCAGCAGCCCCACCATCGACCACCTGCTGCGCCTGGTGGCGCGCTACTACCGGCTGATGTCGCCCATGTTCGTGTTCCGCTACCAGCGCCTGGGCGAGCGGGCCGAGGTCAGCTTCCAGCCCGTGGTGGCGATGAACGAGCTGACCTTGCAGTTCTACCTGGAGGCGGTGGCGCTGTCGTTCCATGCGCAACTGATGACGATCGCCGGCGGCAAGCTGGGGCCATACGACGTCACCATGTCCATGCCCGAACCGGCGCACGTGCAGCGCTACCGCGAGCTGGCGCCGGCCCGTTTCCATTTCGGCGCGGCCCAGTTGGGCGTGCACATCACCATGAGCGCGGCCGGCTTCGACCAGCCGCTGCCGATGGCCGACCTGCGCGCGCTGGCCAAGGCCGAGGCGCGTTGCAAGCAACTGCTGCAGGAAATGACGGCGGCCGGCAAGTGGTGCGACTGGGTGGCCATGATGCTGCGCGAGGCCGAGGACAGCCAGCCCACGCTGGACGAACTGGCGCGCATCCTCAACATCTCCTCGCGCACGCTGGACCGCTACCTGGCGCGCGAAGGCGTGAGCTTCCGCGACCTGGCGCTGGCCATCCGCAACGAGCGCGCCTGCGAAATGCTGGCCAGCGGCAAGCACCCGGTGTCGCAGATCGCCTACCGGCTCGGCTACACGGACATCGCCAACTTCAGCCGCTCGTTCAAGAAGAGCAATGGCGTGAGCCCGTCCGCCTACATGGAACAGCACCGCAGCTAGCCGTGCCGGTCGTTGCGCCAGCAGCCGGCCGGCCATCAAAAGATAATAAAAAAGCCATGAAATATTGACAACAACGTGATGTTGCTTTAAGTTCAACCTTCGTATGTTAACCATCCACCGGGCGCATGAGCGGTCGGCCCACCACGAAGGGAGAACCACCGATGAATCCACGCATGATGCTGGCAACGGCCTTGCTGTCTGGCCTGTCCTTACCCGCCCTGGCCGACAGCCAGGCCACCGTGACGCTATCCGGCTTCACCACCCAGTTGACTGACCTGAACCAGGGCGATGGCATCGCGCCCCACATCGACTGGAATAACAGCAACGCCAACGTCAGTGCGGTCGAAAATATCCAGCATGGCTGGAGCACCACCGCCTATCCCTGGGGATCGGTGTGGAATCCCGTTTGGGGCGCCAACATCAACACCAGCGACGCATCGGCATTGCCAGGCACCCTCAACGGCACCTCGGCGCATGGCTATTCAACCCAACAAGTGGTCAACACCGCGAGCGGCCTCGATAGCATGACGGTGTTCGCCCATGCGCAGGCCGGCCAGAACGTCTCCGGCACTGCCAGCCAGTACCAGGCGTTTACACTCACGGCAGGCACGCAGGCCACGTTCAGCGTGGTGGTCAATGGCAGCATCTCCGGCACCAGCCCGACCAGCGGCTGGTCCGCCCTTCCCGGCGGCAACTACAGCACCATCGACTCCTCCTCGATCTGGGCCAACATGTACGTCGGCCAGGTCAACGCGAACCAGGGCACCTCGGGCAGCAGTGCCTGGCCCTGGTCGACGGATGCCTATGAATCGACGCTGGACGGCCAGACGCTGAAACTGACCATCAAGAACACCAGCAACGCGGACCGCTACTACCAGCTGGGCTTCTACGCCAACGCCGCCGCCAGCGAAACGGCCGCCCCCGTTCCCGAGCCGGAGAGCTACGCCATGCTGGGCGCCGGCTTGCTGCTGGTGGGCGCGATGGCGCGCCGTCGCCGCCAGGGCTGATCGGCCGCCCGGCGCGGCGTCGCCATCACGCGAACAATTCGCCCTGCACGGGCCGCGCCGCCACTGGCGCGGCACCGCGCGGCTCCAGCGTGCTGGCGCGCACGCCCAGCAAGCGCAAGCGCCGCTCCAGGCCCACCCGCTTCAAACCGGCACGCGCCGCATGCAGGATGGCGGCCGCGTCGTCGACGGCCTGCGGCACGGTGACGTTGCGGCTGACGATCTGGAAATCGTCGAAGCGCAGCTTGATGCTGATGGTGCGGCTCACATAGCCCTTGCGCCGCAAGTCCTCGGCCAGCCGTTCGCACAGGGAAGTCAGGATGGCCGACAGCGCGGCCCGGTCCTGGCGCGCGTGCAGGTCGCGCTCGAAGGTGGTCTCGCGGCTGATCGATTTGGTCTCCGAACTGGTGGCCACCTCGCGCGTGTCCACCCCGCGCGCGGCGTCGGCCAGCCAGCCCGCGTAATGGTGGCCGAAATGCTGCTGCAACAGGCCGGGATCGGCGGCGGCCAGGTCGCCGATGGTGGCGATGCCCAGCGCAGCCAGCTTGTCGGTGGCCTTGGGGCCCACGCCGTTGATCTTGCGCACGGCCAGCGGCCAGATGCGGGCCGGGATCTCGTCGTAACCGAGCACGGTCAGGCCGTCCGGCTTGTCCAGGTCCGAGCAGATCTTCGACAACAGCTTGTTGGGCGTGACGCCGATCGAGCAGCTCAGGCCCGTGGCATCGCGCACGGCCTGCTTGATACGGCGGGCCAGCGCCTCCGTCTCGCCTTCCACGTCGGTCAGGTCGATATAGATTTCATCGATGCCGCGATCCTCGATCTCGGGCGCGATGGCGGCCACGGCCGCCTTGAACAGCCGCGAATAATGGCGGTAGCGGTCAAAATTGACGGGCAACAATACTGCATCGGGCGCCAGCTTGGCCGCTTTCATCATGCCCATGGCCGAACCGACGCCCAGCGCCCGCGCCTCGTAGGTGGCGGTGGTGATGACCCCACGGCCCACGTAGTCGCGCAGGCGCGCGTAGCGCCAGCTGCCGTCTGGCAGTTGCTCGGGCGCGCTGTCGCGGCCGCCGCCGATGACGACGGGCTGGCCCCGCAGCTGCGGATAATGCAGCAGTTCCACGGAGGCGTAGAACGCATCCATATCGAGGTGGGCAATGCGCCGCGCGCGCGCAGTCATGGTGGTGGCAGGCAACCGTGAGGGCCGGATACTGTGAATACATACAGTATCGCCGCAAACGGCCTCGGCTGCAAGAGCCGGCCCGGCCGCGCCCGGATCGCATTTTCGCAACAGCCAACGCCGGCCCGGCCGGCCTTTCTCTTCGGACAGGAAGATAGCCGGCAGGCAGCAATGCTACACTGGGGCTCAACTGAACGTTCGTCGCCCCATGTCCGTCCGCCCACCGCTGTTCACCCTCGTCCTGGCACTGGCCCTGGCCGCCCCCGCGGCACCGGCGGCCACGGCCGGCTACGTGTGCCCGGCCGTCACGCGGGTCGGCCTGAGCGACCTCGGTTATGCCTCCTACCGCGAGGATGGCCGCTACCGGGGCACGGCCGTGGACCTGGTCGAGGAGCTGGGCCGGCGCACCGGCTGCCGCTTCCAGTTCGAGTGGTATCCGCGCGGCCGCCTGTTCGCCGAGTTCAGCGCCAACCGCGTCGATCTGGTGATGAGCTCGCTAGCCGATAGCACCCGCGACCAGGCCGGCCGCTGGATGCCCTACGCCTACACCCGCTTCGAACTGGTGCTGAACCGCCGGGCCGGTGGCGGTTACGCCAGCCTGGCCGAGTTCGTCGAACAGGGCACGGGGCGGCTGAATGTCACGCGCGGCGTCTACTACCCGCCAGCCGTCCAGCGCCAGCTGGACCGCTTGCAGCAAACGGGCCGGCTGGAATACGTGAACGATTTCGACACGGCCTTCCGCAAGATCCAGGCCGGCCGCGCCGACGGCACGCTGGCGCCGCTGGTGATCCACCTGTGGCATAGCCGGCGGCTGGGGGTGGGCGAGGATATGGCGCACTACGAAGTGGCCGAGTCGCCGCGCAGCATGTCCGGCGCCTACGCCTCGCGCGCCAACGTGGCGCCCGAGTTGCAGCAAGCGTTCAGCGCCGCCTTCCGCGCCATGGTCGCCGACGGCACGGTGCAGGCCATCTACGGCCGTTATGTGGGCGCCGACCTGGCCAGGCAAATCTTCGCCGGCGGCACGCGCGAGATCCTCGACGGCTACCTGCCCTGACGGGCAGCCTGCAATTATTTGCGAAATCCCTTGCGGAACGCGGCGCGCTGCTTGTAGAATACGGCCTCGTTCAGCAGTTGTGACAATGACTGCCTGTTTTCAAGCGAGCATGGGTGCTTAGCTCAGTTGGTAGAGCGGCGCCCTTACAAGGCGTAGGTCGGGAGTTCGACCCTCTCAGCACCCACCATGCACCTGAAAACAAAGACGAAAAGGAGTGGTAGTTCAGTTGGTTAGAATACCGGCCTGTCACGCCGGGGGTCGCGGGTTCGAGTCCCGTCCGCTCCGCCAGCATTCCGCCGATGACCTGATGGGTTGTCAGCACACAGAGTAACAAACGTCGCAAACCGACGCCGCAGTTTGGAGCGGTAGTTCAGTTGGTTAGAATACCGGCCTGTCACGCCGGGGGTCGCGGGTTCGAGTCCCGTCCGCTCCGCCAACATCCCTTAAGGGCCCGACCATGTCGGGCCCTTATTCATTTGTGCTCCCTGAATTGTGCCCAAAAAAAAACGGGACCGAAGTCCGGTCCCGTTTGCTGCACGCTGCACGCTGGCCGTGCTTCAGGCCGCGCTGGCCAGCGGCGCCGCTTCGGTGCTATCGTCGGCACGGATCAGATGATCGAAGGCGGACAGGGCGGCCTTGGCCCCTTCGCCGACGGCGATCACGATCTGCTTGAACGGCACCGTGGTCACGTCGCCGGCCGCGAACACGCCAGGCACCGAGGTCTGGCCGCGTGCATCCACTTCGATTTCGCCGTGGCGCGACAGGGCCACCGTGCCCTTCAACCATTCCGTGTTCGGCACCAGGCCGATCTGCACGAACACCCCTTCCAGCTCCACCTTGTGGGCGGCACCGGACACGCGGTCCGTGTAGCTCAGGCCATTGACCTTCTGGCCATCGCCATGGATCTCGGTGGTCTGGGCCGACACGATCACCGTCACATTGGCCAGGCTGCGCAGCTTGCGCTGCAACACGGCGTCGGCCCGCAGTTCGGCGCCGAACTCCAGCAGCGTCACGTGCGACACGATGCCGGCCAGGTCGATGGCCGCCTCCACGCCCGAATTGCCGCCACCGATCACGGCCACGCGCTTGCCCTTGAACAGCGGGCCGTCGCAGTGCGGGCAGTAAGCCACGCCGTGGTTGCGGTATTCCTTCTCGCCGGGCACGTTCACTTCGCGCCAGCGCGCGCCGGTGGCCACGATCACGGACTTGCTCTTCAGGGTGGCGCCGCTCTCGGTCTGCACCTCGATCAGCTTGCCCGGCACCAGCTTGCTGGCACGCTGGGTGTTCATGATGTCGACTTCATAGTGCTTGACGTGCTGCTCCAGCGCGACGGCGAACTTGGGTCCTTCCGTTTCCTTGATCGACACGAAGTTCTCGATCGACAGGGTGTCGAGCACCTGGCCGCCGAAGCGGTCGGCCAGCACGCCGGTCTTGATGCCCTTGCGGGCCGCGTAGATGGCGGCTGCCGCGCCGGCCGGACCGCCGCCGACGATCAGCACATCGAACACGTCTTTCTTGTTCAGCTCGGCCGCCTGGCGCGCGCCGGCATTTTTGTCGAGCTTGGCGAGGATTTCCTCCACGCTGGTGCGGCCCTGGCCGAAGTGCTCGCCGTTCAGGAACATCATGGGCACGGCCATGATCTGGCGCGCTTCCACTTCCTGCGGGAACACGCCGCCATCGATGGTGGTGACCTTGATGCGCGGGTTGATGACAGCCATCGCGTTCAGCGCCTGCACCACTTCCGGGCAATTGTGGCAGGACAGCGAAATGAAGGTCTCGAAATTGAAATCGCCGTCCAGCTGGCGCACCTGCTCGATCACGGCGTCGTCCAGGCGGATGGTGTGGCCGCCCACTTGCAGCAGCGCCAGCACCAGCGAGGTGAATTCATGGCCCATGGGCACGCCGGCGAAACGCACGCCGATGTCGGTGCCGGGGCGGTTGATGCTGAACGAAGGCTTGCGCACATTGTCGTCGTGCCGTTCGACCAGCGTGATCTTGTCGCTCAGCGACACGATATCCTGCAGCAGCGCCCGCATTTCGCGTGCGGCGGCGCTGTCATCGAGAGATGCGACCAGTTCAATCGGCTGCACCACCTTTTCCAAATAGGCTTTCAATTGGGATTTCAGGTCTGCATCTAACATGATTTTTTCTTCCTTGTTCAAACTTGAGGCGTATGCCGGGCCGGATGCCCGGACCGGCATCGCGGTACTACTGTAGGTGAACGGTCAGGTTCAACTTAGATCTTGCCAACCAGGTCCAGCGAAGGCTTCAGCGTGGCGGCGCCTTCGGTCCACTTGGCCGGGCACACTTCACCTGGGTGGGAAGCAACGTACTGGGCAGCCTTGACCTTGCGCAGCAGCTCGGTGGCGTCGCGGCCGATGCCGTTGTCGTGCACTTCCAGGACCTTGATCTGGCCTTCAGGATTGATCACGAAGGTGCCGCGCAGGGCCAGGCCTTCTTCTTCGATCATCACTTCGAAGTTACGGGCCAGCAGGCCGGTCGGGTCGCCCACCAGTGGGTACTGGACTTTCTTGATGGCGTCCGAGGTGTCGTGCCAGGCTTTGTGGGCGAAGTGGGTGTCGGTCGAGATGCCGTACACTTCCACGCCCAGCTTGGCGAATTCAGCGTAGTTGTTGGCCAGGTCTTCCAGTTCGGTCGGGCAGACGAAGGTGAAGTCGGCTGGGTAGAACACGAATACCGACCACTTGCCTTTCAGGGACGCTTCCGTCAGGTCAACGAATTTGCCGTTGTGGTAAGCGGTGGCCTTGAATGGTTTTACTTGGGTGTTGATCAGAGACATTGTGGTTTCCTCGTGAGGTTGTGAATCAATGAGACGTCAGTGTAAAGTCTTTTGAGCCATATGCAAAATTGATTGTCGCAATATATTCAATATACTTTGACTATCGACTAAACATATAGAATTGCTATTATCCCCGTTCCGCGCGCGGATGGCGCGGCCAGCTGTGCAAGCGCGTTGAGGTGAATTGAGATGGTCAGGCGTGCGCCAGCGCCCGGTTCACACGCCACGCCAACGGCAAGGTCAGCAGCAAAATGGCCGCCAGCGCGACCAGCGCGGCGGGCACGCCGGCCACGTCGCCGAGGCGGCCGAACAGCACCGGCGACAGGGCGCCGCCGCCGATGGTGCCCGTGTAGAACAGTGCGAACGCCTGCTCGCGCTTGCCGGGCGCGGCCAGCTCGGGCACCGTGCCGTACAGCACGGACGAGGTGCCGTTCAGCGCCAGCCCCAGCAGCGGCAGCACGGCCAGCACGCCGGCCTGCGGCAACCACACGGTCGCCACGATCAGCAGCGAGGTCAGCGACTCCGTGATCCACACGGTTTTCATCATGCCGATGCGCGCGCCCAGGTAGCCGCAAAACAGCTTGCCGAACGCGCCGCCCACAAACAGCAGCGACAGCGCCATCCCGATGCCGGCCGTGCCGGCGCCTTTGCTCTTCAGCAGGAATGGCAGGAAGGTGAGAAAGCCCATGCGCACGGCGCTGTCCAGTGTGCCCGTCAGCAGCAGCGCGCGCAGCCCGCTGGCCGAGCCCGCATGGGGCGCCGCTGCCGCCTGCGCGTGCTGCTGCGCCAAGGTCCGATGCTGTGCCGGGATCAGCCACCACAGCAGGGCGGCGGCCGCCAGACCAAGCAAGCCCATCAATGTGACGCTCGTCTGCCAGCTGAGCACCACCAGCAACAGCCCGACCAGGCCGGGGATCAGCGTCTTGCCGATGTCGCCGGCGAAGTTGTACTGCGCCAGCGCCTGTTTGACGCCGCCGCCGGCCTCGTGGCTGTCGGTCACCATCGAGGACGCCAGCGGGTGCTGGGTGCTGGCGCCCAGCCCGCCCAGCAGCAACGCCACCAGCAGCGCGGTCAATCCACCGGCCTGGCCCGCGATCAGGTAGGCCACGCCGGCCAGCGCCGTGCCGCCCACCAGCATGCGCGTCCTTCCCCAGCGCCGCGCCAGCCGGCTGGCCAGCAACTGGAAGCCGGCCATCATGCCGGAGTAGGCGCTGCGCAACAGGCCGACCATCGCATAGCTGATCGCAAATTGCGTTTGCCAGATCGGCAGCAACACGTAGATGAGGTCGGTCAAACCGTCATGCACGGCGTGCGCGCCGCAGGCGGCCAGCAGGGAACGGCGACGCAGGGAGGTGTCGTCGAGGTCGGCGGCGGGTGGGACGGATGCGGCGCGTGGATGGGACATGAGCCTGACCGGAAGTGTTCTCAATATGACAATCTTACTGGCGTATGCCATCCGGCGTCAAAACACCTGGCGGCGCCTTGCGCCAACGGCGACCGCGCGATTGGCCGTCGCCGCATGCATCGCCGCCGCGCAGGATGGCGACGACGACGTCATCCTCACAGGTCCAGCGTCAGGTGCGCGCCGCGCGCCCGCGAGACGCAGATCGCCATGCGGTGCGCGCTGCGCTGTTCGTCCTGGGTCAGCACCACGTCGCGGTGATCGGCCTCGCCTTCGACCACGCTGCACACGCAGGCGCCGCACATGCCTTCGCGGCAGGAGGCCTTGGGCTGCAGGCCGCGCGCCTCCATGGCCTCGACGATGGTCTGCTCCGCCGCCACCGGCAGCGTGATGTTGCTCTTCTGTAGCGTCAGCGTAAAAGGGCGGTCGTCCGGCCTGACCGTCGCCGTGCCCGTGAAGCGCTCCAGGTGCAGCGCCGACGCGGGCCAGCCTGCGGCCGTGGCAGCGGCGCACACGGCATCCATGAAGGGCGCCGGTCCGCAGGTGTACAGTTCCAGCGGCCGCGCCGCGTCCCACGCGGGGATCAGGGCGCGCACATCCACCCGGCCGCCGGCGGCCGCGCTGTCCGCATGCGCCCGCACCCTGGCTGCGAATGGCCAGTCCGCGATCTCGCCGGCGAACGGCAGGTGCGCCACGTCGCGCGAGCAGATGTGCAGGTTGAACGGCACGCCGGCATGGTGCAGGGTCCAGGCCATGGCCAGCAATGGCGTGACGCCGACGCCGCCCGCGATCAGCACGGCTTGCCGGCCAGCGCCCTCCGCGCCGGCCAACGGGAACTGGTTGCGCGGCATGCCCACGCGCAGCACAGCGCCGGCCCTGGTTTCCTGATGCAGCCGCAACGAACCGCCTCGGCCCAGCGCTTCGCGCTTGACGGCGATCTGGTACTGGTCGCGCACGGCCGGGTCGCCGCACAGCGAGTATTGCCGGACGACGCCCGTTTCGATCTCGACATCGAGATGGGCGCCGGCCGTCCACGACGGCAACGTACCGCCATCGGCCGCCACCAGCGTATAGGCGCAGACGTCTTCCGCCACCGGACGGATGGCGGCCACCTTGCAGGCGCGCCACTGCGCCGCGTCGGGCGCATGGGCCGGGATCATGTGCTTGCGCAGTTCCGGCAGCACCTCGGGCGACACCGGCCGGTTCCACGGCGAAAACGACGACGACAGGAAGCTGAAGTAGTCGCCGACGTATTTCAGCGATTCGCGCAAAATTGCGGCCCAGGGCGTGAAGCGCGCGGGCCGGCAGCCCATCCGCACAGCCAGTTGCGGCAGCAATGCCTGCCACATCCGGTACAGGCTGCGCACGCCGATGCGGGTGGCGCGCCGCAGCGCGGCGATCCGCACGGCATGCGCGTCCGCGCGCCCGCCGTACAGGTGCAGGTACATGTCGTGCACCACGGCGGTATGCTCGGTCTCCTCCATCGCATGCCACATCAGCAGGCGATGGAATTCGGGATGGATCAGCCGGTGCACCTCCGGCGCGTTCTCATACCAGTGCGCCACGCTGAAGATGATGTGCTCGAACGCGGCCACGGCCGCCAGCTGGGCCTGCTGGCTTCCTTCCGCCATATCGCGCTTGAGGCGCGCGCATTCGCGTTCGATGGCGTCGACATCAAAGCCATGCCCTTCGATCATCACGCTGTTGAACAGATCGTGGCCTTGCGAGTGCAGCGCCTCCTGCGACAGGAAAGCCTGGGCTTCGCGGTTGAGGGCGGGAAAATCGACTAGCCTGGCCTTGTCGTTGCGCACCACCACGATGCCCCAGTCCTCGAACGCCACCACGAACCACGACACCGCCATCAGGAAGGCGGCCAGGTTCGGATCGTCGCGCACCGGGCAGGCCGGCACGGCGCTGAAGTCCCAGGCCATGCGCCGCGGCGCCAGGTGGATGTGCTGCCGCATGGTGGTCGTAATGGCGGCCGGTGGTTGTCTCTGTTCTGTCGTATCCAGCATGGCGTCCCCTCCGTTAAGGATGATTGCAATAATTGTGCTGCTATTATTGTTTCGGACACGCCGCCTCGCTATGGCCGTGCAAGACAACAAATAATCACTTTGCGCCACCACCTGCATGGAACGACCCATCCCTCCCGCCCGCCAGGCCAAGCCGGTTCCGATGTTCCACCACGTCTATCTGCGTCTGCTGTGCAACGTCATGCGCGCGCGCGGCTACGACACCGGCGCCCTGCTCGCCGCAGCGGGCCTGAAGCCGGCCGACATCGGCCTGGAGGGCAAGCACATCGCGCCGGCCAGGATGGCCGTGTTCTTGCGCACCGTGCGGCAACAGTGCCCCGATCCCTTGCTGCCGCTGGAGTGGGCCTCGATGGCGGCGGCCAACCATGCGCACGGCATGCTGGGCGCCGCCATCCAGACCAGCGCCGACCTGCGCGAAGCGCTGCAGACGATCTGCGCGTTCTCGCCGCTGCGCGCCACGATCTTTCATTTCCATCTGGCCGAGGATGGCGGCGAAGCCTGCCTGGAGATCGGGCTGGAGCCGGCACTGGCCGACTTGCACGACTTCCTGTACCTGGCCATGGCCGTGCTGCTGGCCCGGATCGCGGGCACCCTGATCGGCGAAGCGAGCCGGCGGTTGCGGCAGGAATTCCCCTTCGTCCAGCCTGACTGGGGCGAGGCCGCCGCGGCCTTCTTCCAATACCCGATCGCTTACGGCGCGCCAGTGTGCCGGCTGCGCATCCCGGCCGCCTTGCTGGCCGAGCCGTGCGAGACGGCCGACCGCGCGGCCCACCAGGCGGCGGTCCGGCAATGCCGTTTCGACGCCGAGAGCCGCGCCGGCGATGTGTCGATGAAGGTCATCGCCCTGCTGGCCGACAGCGACGGCGCCTATCCGTCGCTGGTGGCGGCGGCGCGGCGGCTGGGCGCGTCGCCGCGCAGCCTCAGCCGCGCTCTCAACGGCGAAGGCAGCAGTTACAAGGATTTGATCGACGAGGTCAAGAAGCTGCACGCGCAAAGCCTGCTGCACGATCCGAACTGGACCATCGACCAGGTTGCCGAGCGCCTCGGCTATGCGGAAACCAGCAATTTCATCCGCGCCTTCCGGCGCTGGGCCGGCTGCACGCCGCAGCAGTTCCGGGCCCGCGGCGGCAAGGCGGGCTAGCGCCGGCCGGATGGCGGCCTAGGTGGTCGGCGCCGGCGCCGTCGGTGCGGCCTGCACAGCCTGCGCGGCTTGGGCCGCCTGCGCCGCCTGGGCCTTGAGCAGCGCATCGAACTGCTCGGCCGGCATGGGCCGCGCGAACAAATAGCCCTGGCCATAATCGCAGCCGGCCGCCGCCAGCAGGTCGCGCTGCTCGGCCGTTTCCACCCCTTCCGCGATCACCCGCAGGCCCAGCTTGTGGGCCATGACGATGATGGCGTCCGACAGCGCCATGTCGCTCGAATCGGGCGCCAGGTTGCGGGTGAAGGAACGGTCGATCTTCAGGTAATCGATGTCGAATTTCTTCAGGTACGACAGCGAGGAATAGCCGGTGCCGAAGTCGTCGAGCGCGACCTGGATGCCGGCGTCGCGCAACTGCAGCAGCTTGTTGCTGACAGCGCTGTTGGCGTCGAGCAGCAAGCCTTCCGTGATCTCCACCACCACCGACTGGCCCGGCAAGTCCAGCGCCTGCAATTCGCCCAGCCAGGCCTGGTAGGAGCCATCGTCGCGCTGGAATTCCAGCGGCGACTGGTTGACGCTGACCTGGAACTCGGGATGGTGCTCGCGCCGCCAGCGCCGCACCCACTGCACCGACTCGCGCAGCACCCACGAACCAATCTCCATGATCAGGCCACTGGACTCGGCCAGCGGGATGAATTCCAGCGGGCTGACCATGCCGCGCTGCGGATGGGTCCAGCGGATCAGCGCCTCGGCCTTGTGGATGCGCCCGGTGCGCAGGTGCACGATGGGCTGGAAGTACAGCGCCAGCTGGCCGCCCTTGAGCGCGCCGCGCAGGTCGTTGGTCAGGCGCATGCGGTTGAGCGCGGCCACCTGCAGCGTGGGCGTGAAATAGCTGAAGCGGTTGCGCCCGCCGCCCTTGGCCGCGTACATGGCCTGGTCGGCGTGCTTGAGCAGGTTGTCGATGTCGCGCGCGTCGTCCGGGTACAGCGTGATGCCGATCGAGGCCGACACGAAAGCCTGCTCCTCGCCCAGCGCGAACGGGGCGCGCAGGCTGTCGAGCACGTGCTGGGCGATGCTGTCGACCCGGCCGCCCTCGTCCACGCCGGACAGGATCACCGTGAATTCGTCGCCGCCCAGCCGCGCCACCGTGTCGGACTTGCGGACGCAGGCGCCGATGCGCTGGGCCGCCTCGACCAGCAGCACGTCGCCCTGGTGGTGGCCCAGCGTGTCGTTGACTTCCTTGAAGTGGTCGAGGTCGATGAACAGCACGGCGATGCGGCCGCCGTCGCGCTGGCACTTGAGGATGGCGTGCGCCAGCCGGTCGTGGAACATGCGCCGGTTCGGCAGCTGGGTCAGTGGATCGAAGTTGGCCTGCTGCCACACCAGTGCCTCGGTCTCCTTCTTGTCCGTCACGTCCTCGATCATGCACAGGTGGTGCGGGTGGCCGCGGTCGGCCGTGTCGACGGCCACGATCGAGGCGTCCACCCACACCACCGTGCCGTCGGGCCGCAGCAGCCGCTTGGACAGCTTGTAGCCGGCGATGCGCCCGGCGTTGAGCTGCTCCATCTGCAATTGCTCCGGCACCACGTCGTCCGGGTGGCTGATGTCGAACCAGCGGCTGGCCACCATCTCCTGCTGCGTGCGGCCGGCGATCTCCAGGTAGCGCGGGTTGATGTCGCTGAAGCGTCCGGTGAGCGAATCGATCAGGGCGATGCCCATCGGCGCCCGCTCGAACATGGTGCGGAAGCGCAGCTCGCCCTTGCGGATGGTTTCCTCGGCCCGCTGGCGTTCGCGCGCCAGCAGGGAAAAGTGCACGGCCAGCCCCAGCACCAGCAGCAGTGCCGCCGCGCCCAGCACGCGGTACAGCCAGCGCAACGGCGTGCGGCCGTTGCCGGGGTCGTACATGAAGCCGTCGAAACTGGCGTGGGCCGGCAGCATGCCCAGGCCCGCGTACACGTCGGCGATGTGGCGCCAGCGCTCGGGGTTCATGTAGCCGATCTCGACCAGCACCGGCTGCACCAGCGGCACCATCTGGCGCGCCTCGTACAGCAGATGCTGGCGGTCGTTGCGGCGCGAATACTTGTTGAGGATGAGGTCGGCGATCTCCTCCTGGTGGCTCATCGCATACTGCCAGCCGCGCATGCTGGCCGCGCGGAAGGCCTTGACCCGCTGCGGATGGGCCGCCAGCTCGGCCTCGCTGGTGAACAGGTTGTCGCCGTAGAAATCGATGCCGGCCGTGCGCGGGGTGTAGACATCGTAGGGGAAGCCGAGCCGGTCGAAGATGTCGGGCTCGTTGGTGGTGTAGATCGACATGGCGTCCACCTTGCCCGCCACCAGGTCGTCGGGATTGAAGCTGTGTTCGACGCGCTGGAAGCTGCTGGCCGGTATCCCTTCCTGCTTCAGGTACGCCAGCAATTCGTCGGCGTTGCTCATCTCATCGGTGAGCGAGCCTATCATGGCGCGCTTGCCGATGATGCGCCGCAGGTCCGGTTCGCTGCCGCTCTGGCGAATGGCCAGCGCGTACGGCGAGTGCTGGAAGACCACCCCCAGCACCACCACCGGCTTGCCGGCCAGGCGCGCCAGCAGCAGGCTGCTGCCGCCGACGCCATAGTTGGCCTGGCCGCCGAGCACGGCCCGCTCCGGGTCGTTGCTGTCGCTGCCCTCGAGGATGCGCACATCCAGCCCCGCCTCGCGGTAATAGCCCTGTTCCAGCGCCGCGTAATAGCCGGCGAACTGGAACTGGTGGTGGTGCTTGAGCTGCAGGGTGACGGCGTCGAGCGCGCTGGCCGGCGCCGCCATCAGGGCCAGCAAGGCCATGGCCAGCAGCCAGCAGCCGTCCCGCCTCAGCAGACGGATGGCGCGGCGACAGCGGGCGGCGAGGGCGGACAGGTCGGGCACGGCGGATTCCAGTGGCGGGGGAAGGGACACGGGGCTGCCCGCAAATTGTAGCCCGTCCCGCCGCTGTCACGCATCGCGTGTCGTTGCATTACGACAAAAAACCGGGGTCAGGTCATGCCATCGAGCAATTTGCTTGATCGCATGACCTGACCCCGGTGTGACGTCAGCGTGTGGCTCAGGGCAGGTTGGCCGGGGTGGTCACCGCGGTGGTCTTGCCGTTGCCCAGCTGGCCTTCGGCATTGCGGCCCCAGCCCCAACGCGAGCCGTCGGTCTGCAGGCCAAAGGTGTGGCTGGCGCCAGCGCTGACGCTGCTCCAGTTCTTGGCCGTGCCGATCTGGTTCGGGCTGCTCGTGTCCAGTCCCAGGCCGTCGCCCAGCTGGCCGTCGCTGTTGGAACCCCAACCCCACAGCGTGCCGTCATTACGTACCGCCATCGTATGGCTGCCACCGGCCGCCACCACCGTCCAGTTGTTGGCCGTGGTGATCTGGGCCGGCGCCGTCACGTTGAGCGAACCATTGTTGCCGACCTGGCCGGAACTGTTGCCGCCCCAGCCGAACAGGGCGCCGTCGGCGCGGATGGCCATCGAATGGGTGTCGCCGGCCGACATGGCGATCCAGGTCGAACTGCCGACGCGGGCCGGCACCAGCACGTCGGGACCACTCAGGCCGTTACCGAGCTGGCCGTTCAGGTTGCCACCCCACGAATACAGCGAGCCGTCGGTGCGCAAGCCCAGGCTGTGGGTAGTGCCGGCCGCCACCTTGAGCCAGGTGGTGGCCGTGCCGATCTTGGTCGGCACCAACTTGTCGATATTGGTGTTGTCGCCCAGCTGGCCGTCGAAGTTGCGGCCCCAGCCCCACAGCACGCCGCCTTTGTTGACGGCCAGCGCGTGGGCCTTGCCGGCGGCCACGTAGGTCCAGTCGCTCGAGCCGCCGATCTTGACCGGGGTCGCCTTGTCGACCGTGGTGCCGTCGCCCAGCTGGCCATTCTGGTTGAAGCCCCAGGCCCACAAGGTGCCATCGGTGCGCAGCGCGATGGTGAACTGCTCACCCACGGCCACCTGTTTCCAGGTCAGCACATTGCCGGCCACGGGGGTCGGGGTCGAACGGTCGGTGGTGGTGCCGTCGCCCAGCTGGCCCCGGTTGTTCAGGCCCCAGCTGTACAGGCTGCCGTCGGCCTTGCGGGAGAAGGTCTGGTTGCCGCCTGCCACCACCGCGGTCCATGGCGGCTGGACGGTCACTGTGACGTCCTTCGTCACATTGCCCCCGGTCTGGACGTAGGTGGCCGTGACGGTGTCAGTACCGAGCGCGGCGCCGGTGATCTGTCCGCTGGAAAATACCGTCACCAGGCTGCCGGTGGCGCTCCAGTTCACGCTCTTGGTCACGTCCTTGGTGCTGGAGTCCGAATAGGTGGCGGTGGCCGTCAACTGCGTGCTGGAGCCGAGGGGGACGTTGGCGGGGGACGGTGTGATGGCGATCGACACCACGGTCGGCGAGGTGGAGGTGGTGGTGGTGCCCTTGCTGCCGCCGCCGCAGGCGGTCAGCACGGCCAATAGCGGCACCAGCAGCAGGGACGACAATTTGAAGGTAGCTTTCATGGTCTTCCAGTTCTCTACAAAAAGGGGAGGCGCCGCGCCGGGCTGGCCGGGGCGCGCAGGGCGGGCAACGCGCCATTGCCGCCAGCATGCAGCCAGTGTAGCGGTGGGCGCCGGCAAGCCATCAGCCGAGCAAGCCTGAATTATCCACGCAAATGGACCAATTGCGGCATTTTGCAACATTTCTTTTGAGAATTATAAGAAAAAAGGCCGGCGCCCGCCCGTCTGCGCGACGGATGGGCGCCGGCCTGTGGCCTGGCAGGTGGGGAACGGGCCTTATTTGCGGCCGCGGGCCGGCGCGGCCGCGCGGGCCGGTTTGCCGCCCTTGGCCGGCGCGGCGGCCGGCTTCTTGACCTTGATGGTGTCGAGGATGGACGGGCGGGCCTTGGTCTCGATGGCGGCGCGCGCCGTCAGCGAGCCGGTCAGCGCGTTGGCGCGCGCGCCGCGGGCCGCCGCCGGACCTGGCGCAGGCTTGGACACGGGCGCGGGCGCGGTGCGGCGCTGCTCGGCCACCAGCGCCTTGCCGCCGGCCTCGCCCGGCGACCAGGCCGGGATCAGGTGCTTGTCGCCATTGCCGATCAGGTCGGCGCGTCCCATGCCGATCAGGGCTTCGCGCAGCAGGGCCCAGTTGTCCGGGTCCTGGTAGCGCAAGAAGGCCTTGTGGATGCGGCGGATCTTGCCGCTGCGGGCCGTCTCCACCACTTCCGAGTCGGCCGTCACCTTGTGCAGCGGGTTCTTGCGCGTGTGGTACATGGTGGTGGCCATGGCCATCGGCGTGGGCATGAAGGTCTGCACCTGGTCCAGGCGGAAGTTGTTCTTCTTCAGCCACAGGGCCAGGTTCAGCATGTCCTCGTCCGTGGTGCCGGGGTGGGCCGCGATGAAATAGGGGATCAGGTACTGCTTCTTGCCGGCCTCCAGCGAGAAGCGGTCGAACATCTCCTTGAACTCGTCGTAGGCGCCGATGCCCGGCTTCATCATCTTCGACAGCGTGTTGGTTTCCGTGTGCTCGGGCGCGATCTTCAGCAGGCCGCCCACGTGGTGGGTCACCAGCTCCTTCACGTACTCGGGCGAGCGCACGGCCAGGTCGTAGCGCAGGCCGGAGCTGATCAGGATCTTCTTCACGCCGGGGATGGCGCGCGCCTTGCGGTACAGCGAGATCAGCTTGCTGTGGTCGGTGCCCAGGTTGACGCAGATCGACGGATAGACGCACGACAGCCGGCGGCAGGTGGTCTCGATCTCCTTGCTGCGGCACGAGAGGCGGTACATATTGGCCGTCGGCCCGCCCAGGTCGGAGATGGTGCCGGTGAAGCCTTTGGTCTTGTCGCGCACGTGCTCGATCTCGCGCAGGATGGACGGCTCGGAGCGGCTCTGGATGATGCGGCCCTCGTGCTCGGTGATCGAGCAGAACGTGCAGCCGCCGAAGCAGCCGCGCATGATGTTGATCGAGAAGCGGATCATTTCCCATGCCGGGATGTGGGCGTTGCCGTAGCTGGGGTGGGGCGCGCGCGCGTAGTTCATGTCGTACACGCCGTCCATCTCGTCCATCTGCAGCGGCAGCGGCGGCGGGTTGAGCCACACGTCGCGCTCGCCGTGCGCCTGCACGATGGCGCGCGCGTTGCCGGGGTTCGACTCCAGGTGGAACACGCGCGAGGCGTGCGCGTACATCACCGGGTCGGTGCTGACCGTCTCGTAGGACGGCAGCCGCACCACGGTCTTGTTGTGCTTCTCCTTGGCCATGGCCAGCCGCTCCTCGCGGCTCATGATGCGGATCGGCTTCAGCACCTCGGGCGCCGTGGCGGCATTCTCGGTGGCGCAGGCGGCCTTGTCCTCCTTGGCCATCGCGTACGGATCGGGGATGGGGTCGATCTTGCCCGGCACGTCGACGCGGGTGGAATTGTGCTCGCCCCAGTCCGGCCCCGGCAGCCAGCCATGCGGCACCATGAAGGCGGTGCCGCGCAGGTCGCGGATGGTCTTGATGTCCTCGCCGGCGGCCAGGCGGTGGGTCAGGTCCACCAGCGCCCGTTCGGCGTTGCCGAAGATCAGCAGGTCGGCCTTGGAATCGGCCAGCACCGAGCGGCGCACCTTGTCCGACCAGTAGTCGAAGTGGGCGATGCGGCGCAGCGACGCTTCGATCGAGCCGATCACGATGGGGGTACCGGGGAAGGCCTCGCGCGCGCGCTGGGCGTACACGGTGACGGCGCGGTCGGGCCGCTTGTTCGGTTCGGCGTTGGCCGTGTAGGCGTCCTCGGAGCGGATCTTGCGGTCGGCCGTGTAGCGGTTGACCATGGAGTCCATGTTGCCGGCCGTGATGCCGAAGAACAGGCGCGGCTGGCCCAGCACGCGGAAGGCGTCGGCCGACAGCCAGTCCGGCTGGCTGATGATGCCGACGCGGTAGCCTTGGGCCTCCAGCAGCCGGCCCACCAGGGCCATGCCGAAGCTGGGGTGGTCGATGTAGGCGTCGCCGGTGACGAGGATGACGTCGCACGCATCCCAGCCCAGCGCGTCCATTTCGGCGCGGGACATGGGGAGGAAAGGCGCGGCCGCAGCGCGCGCAGACCGCTTGGGGACGGTCGCAAACAAATGGGTAGGGGAGCTCATATCGGACGACATTGTACCGGAAATGCCATGATGCCGCGCACCAATTGCCCGTTTTTTGGGCAAGCCGTTTCCGGAATTCTTTTATTATTCAATTACTTGTGGCTGAGCTGGCAAACATGGCGCTGCGACAAGTCATGTCAGAGTCCCATTGATTTACCGGTCATCTTTGCTATAACTGAAACGTGGCAACTTGCTCCAACCAATCAACCGGGAGGTCACCATGCGACGCCGCCTCTATTTCATGCTGCCCGACATCGCCAGCGCCCGCGCCATGCTCGACGAACTGCTGCTGGCCCGTATCGAGATCAGCCACATGCGCTTCATGGCCCGCGACGGCACGCTGCCGGCCGACATGCCGGACGTGAACATCCTGCAGAAAACGGACGTGGTGCACGGCGCCCAGCTGGGCATCATCATCGGCGGCGTGGTGGGGCTGGCGGCAGGCGTGTTCCTGACCCTGTTCCCGCTCGACGGCTACACGGTGCGCACGGCCGCCATCCTGCTGGTCGCCCTGGGCGGCGCGCTGTTCGGGGGCTGGGCTTCCGGCATGAACGCGGCCGCCGTGCCGAATACGCGGCTCAAGCAGTTCTCCAGCCGTATCGAACAAGGGCAGGTGCTGTTGATCGTGGACGTGCCGGTGCGGCGCGTGGATGAAATCGAAGACATGATCGCCAAGCGCCATCCCGAAATCAGCTTTGGCGGTATTGAACCGCCGATGCTGGCGTTTCCGTAACGCTGGCTGCCCGGGGCTACCGGCCCCGGGTTCTCATTCCGGCCGGCCTGGCGCGCGTGCGCAGGCCGGCTTTCTTATGCGCGCGCAGTGCGCACGCGGGGTGCGCAGTACGGGCGCCAGGTGTTCAGATGCCCATGCTGGACAGGATGTTGCCCAGCTCGCGCAAGGCCGGTTCCAGTTGCGGATGCTTGGCGGCGAATTTGGCCGACAGTTCCTGGGTGCGCTCGGCCAGGCCGTAGGTGGTGGTGCCGGCGTCGGCCGCGCGCTGGGCCGGCGCCCGTTCCATCAGGGCCTTGATATCGCCGTCGAGCTGCTGCAGCAGTTCCAGCAATTCCTCATCCACGGGACCGGCCGAGGCCAGGCGGTGGTGCAGGGAAGTGAGCGATGCTTTGAGATTGCTGTCCATTTTCAGTTTCCGGTCAATTGGTGAATGTGGTCGCGAGGTACAGGTCTTCCACCTTCTTCCTGGCCCACGGGGTCTTGCGCAGGAATTTCAGGCTCGACTTGATGCTAGGGTCGCTGATGAAGCAGTTGATGTCAATCCGCAAGGCCAGTTGTTCCCATCCATAATGGGCTTGCAGGCGGGTGACGATGGCTTCCAGGGTGACGCCGTCCAGGCTGGGTTTGTTCATGGTTCCATCTTACTCAAATTCGGGGTGGGCAGCCCTGTTTCCTGTGGCCCGCTTGCGCCGGCACATGGAAAAAGGGCCAGCCGCGCCCGTGGCGCGACTGGCCCTCCATTGTAGCGCGGACGTTGCCGCCCCCTTGCGCTTACTGGGCGTTCAGGCCGCGGCGGTCGAGCAGCGGCGCGATGATGGCGTCGCGGCCGCGGAAATCGCGGAACAGTTGCAGCGCGTCGTCCGTGCCGCCGCGCGACAGCAGGGTCTTGCGGAACCAGTCGCCGTTCTTGCGCAGCAGGCCGCCGTTCTCCTTGAACCACAGCACCGAATCGGCGTCCAGCTTCTCGCTCCACAGGTAAGCGTAGTAGCCGGCCGAATAGCCGCCCGAGAAGCTGTGCGAGAAGTAAGTGGTACGGTAGCGCGGCGGCACGGGCGCGAAGTCCACGCCCATGTCCTTCAGGGCCGTCGCTTCAAAGCCCAGCACGTCGGTCGGGATCTGGGCCGGGGTCAGCTGGTGCCAGCGCTGGTCCAGCAGGGCGGCTGCCAGGTATTCGGTCGTCATGAAGCCCTGGTTGAACTTCTTGGACGCGATCACCTTGTCCAGCAATTCCTTGGGCATGGGCGCGCCGGTCTTGTAGTGGGTCGCGTAGTTGGCCAGCACTTCCGGCCACACGGCCCACATCTCGTTCACTTGCGACGGATATTCGACGAAGTCGCTCGGCACGTTGGTGCCCGAGAAGCGCGGATAGGTCACGTTGGAGAACATGCCGTGCAGCGCGTGGCCGAACTCGTGGAAGGCGGTCTTCACTTCATCATAGGTCAGCAGCGTCGGCTCGCCGGCGGCCGGCTTGGGAATGTTGAGGTGGTTGGCCACCACCGGATGCGTGCCCAGCAGCTTCGATTGCGACACGTAGGCGTTCATCCACGCGCCGCCCTGCTTGTTGCTGCGCGCGTACATGTCGGCGATGAAGATGGCCAGCTGCTTGCCGTTGGCGTCGAAGACGTCGAACACGCGCACGTCGGGGTTGTACACGGGCAGGTCCTTGCGCTCCTTGAACGACAGGCCGTACAGCTTGCCGGCCGCGTAGAACACGCCCTTGGTCAGCACGTTGTTGAGTTCAAAGTAGGGCTTGAGCTGGTTCTCGTCCAGCGAGAAGCGCTGGGCGCGCAGCTTGTCCGTGTAGTAGGCCCAGTCGGCCGCGCCGATCTGGAAATTGCCGCCTTCGGCATTGGCCACGGTTTGCAGGTCGGCCGCTTCCTTGCGCGCATTGTTGACGGCCGGCTTAGCCAGCTCGCCCAGCAGGGTATTGACGGCGGTGGTGGTCTTGGCCGTCTGGTCTTCCAGCGCGTAGGCGGCGAAGTTGGCGTAACCGAGCAGCGCGGCCTTGTCGGCGCGGGCCTTGGCGATCTTGAGCACGATGTCGCGGCTGTCGAACTCGCCACCGTGGCTGCCGCGCGCCAGCGAGGCGGCCATCAGGCGTTCGCGCACGGCGCGGTTGCTCAGCACGGCCAGCGGCGCCTGGCCGGTGGTGTTGGTGATGGCGATCAGGAACTTGCCGTCCATGCCCTTGGCCTTGGCGGCGGCGGCCGCCGTGTCGATGGCCGCGTCCGTCATGCCGGCCAGGTCGGCGCGGTTGTCCACCACCAGCGCCGACGCGTTGGCTTCCTTCAGCACGTTCTGGGTAAAGGCCGTCTGCAGGCTGGCGATGTCGGCGTTGATGGCTTTCAGTTTTTCCTTGTCGGCGGGCGACAGCTTGGCGCCAGCGCGCACGAAGTCCGTGTGGTAGCGCTCCAGCAGGTGCTTGGCTTCCGGGTTCAGGTGCAGCTTGTCGCGCTGCGCGTACAGGGTGTCGACGCGCGCGAACAGCTTGGCGTTCAGGAAGATGGCGTCGCCGTGGGCGGCCAGCTTGGGCGACATGTCGCGGTCGATGGCGTCCAGCGCGTCATTGGTGTTGGCGCCCTGCAGGTTCTGGAACGTGGTCTGCACGCGGTCCAGCAGGCGGCCCGAACGCTCCATGGCGACGATGGTGTTGTCGAACGTGGCCGGCTTGGGATTATTGGCGATGGCGTCGATCTCGGCCAGCTGCACGCGCATGCCCTCGGCGAAGGCGGGCGCGAAATGCTCGTCCTTGATCTTGTCGAAGGCCGGGTAGCCGAACGGCAGCGTGCTGGGCTTGAGGAAGGGATTGCCGGCCAGCGCGGCGGCGTTGATGGCGGTGGCCGGTGCGGCCGGCGCAGCGGCGTGGGCGAACTGGGTCATGGCAAGGCCAAGGCTGGCCACGAGTACGAGCATCTGAGGACGGGGCATGTTTTCATCTTTCAAAGGACGCCAAGGGATGCTGGCGCGGGTAGCGCAGCATGGGAGCGCCAGATGATAGCAGGGAGACAATCAACTTTCACCAGAAAGCAATGTTGCAGCGCACACAAGCGCGCCTGCCGGCACGCCGGACGATCACGGCTTCAGGTGGGCCTCGATGCGCCGGTCGGGCACGAACCAGACCACGGCCACCAGCACATACATGGCGAACGCAGCCCACACGTGCAGGAACGACAAGGGGATAGCGGCCAGGTACAGCACGGGCGAGATCAGGCTCTTGCGGTCCTTGCCGACGGCCAGCGCCAGCGTGGGGTTGTGCGGATTGCGCGAGATGAGGGCGCGTTCGAGGATGCGGTAGGCCACGGCCGCCATGAACAGCATGGCGCCGTAGAAGGCGACGGGCACGGGCGCGAAATGGTTCTCGCCCATCCAGCCGGTGGCAAACGGGATCAGCGACAGCCAGAACAGCAGGTGCAGATTGGCCCACAGCACGCAGCCATCGACCACGGACGAGGCGTGCAGCATGTGGTGGTGGTTGTTCCAGTAGATGCCCACGTAGATGAAGCTGAGCACATAGCTGAGCAGCACCGGCAGCAGCGGCAGCAGCGCCGCCAGGTCGGCCCCGTGCGGCACCTTCAGTTCCAGCACCATGATGGTGATGATGATGGCGATCACGCCGTCGCTGAACGCTTCCAGTCTGCCTTTGCCCATGTCTTCCCTTTGCACTTGTTGCTTAAGCCATCTGTCGTCCGCCTGTTCGGTAAAGCGGACGGTGCAGGCCCGCCCGGCCGCCGGCCAGTTAGCCCATGCGCTTCAACGCGCAAATCTTGTTGCCCGACGGATCGCGCAAATAGGCCAGGTACAACGCGCCATACGCGTTCGCGCGCTCACCCGGCGGGTCTTCGCAGGCCACGCCGCCGTTGGCCACGCCGGCCGCGTGCCAACGGTCGGCCATCTCCGGGGTTTCCGCCGCGAAACCGATGGTGGCGCCATTGCCGTGGCAGGCCGGCTCGCCGTTGATCGGCTTGGTGATGGCGAACACGCCGGTCTTGGTCACGTAGAACACCCGGCCCTTGTCATCGAGCTTGCCTGGCGGAATGCCCAACTCGCCCAGGACGGCATCATAAAATTGTTTCGATTTTTCAATGTCGTTGGCGCCGACCATGATATGGCTGAACATCTTGTCTCCTTGTTAATGAATGGAGTGGTCAGTGTACCCCATCCGGCGCCCCGTTTCCCCCGGGCGCCGTGCTGCCGCGCCCGCGTAATCCCCCACTGGCGGCGCGCCTTCATGATCACAAGACTTACGCGAACTAGAGGCGGGAGTCTAAAATACGCATTTGGGCCGTGGAAACCCCACCGCCGCCCCGCGCGACGCCCGAAAAGTCCGTGCCTGAAACACGATATCAGGCAGCGGGTACCTACCATCTACGAGGGAACATTATGGCAACACAGAAACCAAAAGTCATTTACACGCTGACGGACGAAGCGCCGCTGCTGGCAACCTATTCCCTGCTGCCTATCATTAAGAAGTTCACGGAACCCGCGGGCGTCGACGTCGTTACCAGCGACATTTCCGTCGCGGCGCGCGTGCTGGCTGAATTCTCGGACTACCTGAGCGACGCGCAAAAAGTGCCGAACGCGCTGGCCGAACTGGCCGAACTGACGCAAAAGGCCGACACCAACATCATCAAGCTGCCCAACATCAGCGCCTCCGTGTCGCAGCTGATGGCCTGCGTGCGCGAGCTGCAAGGCCGCGGCTACCCCCTGCCCGACTACCCGGAAGACCCGAAGACGGACGAAGAGAAAGCACTGAAGGCCCGCTATGGCAAGTGCATCGGCAGCGCCGTCAACCCCGTGCTGCGCGAAGGCAACTCGGACCGCCGCGCACCGAAGGCCGTCAAGGAATACGCACGCAAGCACCCGCACTCGATGGGCGAATGGAGCCAGGCATCGCGCACCCACGTTTCCCACATGCACCATGGCGACTTCTACCATGGCGAAAAGTCGATGACGCTGGACAAGGCGCGCGACGTCAAGATGGAACTGCTGACCGCCTCGGGCAAGACCATCGTTCTGAAACCAAAAGTCTCGCTGCTGGCCGGTGAAGTGATCGACAGCATGTTCATGAGCAAGAAAGCGCTGCTGGAATTCTACGAGCGCGAGCTGGAAGATGCACGCAAGACCGGCGTAATGTTCTCGCTGCACGTCAAAGCTACCATGATGAAAGTGTCGCACCCGATCGTGTTCGGCCACTGCGTGCGCATCTTCTACAAGGACGCGTTCGCCAAGCACGCCAAGCTGTTCGAGCAACTGGGCGTGAACGTCAACAACGGCATGGTCAACCTGTACGAGAAGATCGAGACCCTGCCCGCCTCGCTCAAGGAAGAAGTGCTGAAAGACCTGCACGCCTGCCACGCCAACCGTCCGGAACTGGCCATGGTCGATTCGGCCAAGGGCATCACCAACTTCCACTCGCCCAACGACATCATCGTCGACGCGTCGATGCCGGCCATGATCCGCCTGGGCGGCAAGATGTGGGGCGCCGACGGCCGTCCGAAGGATGTCAAGGCCGTGATGCCGGAGTCGACCTTCGCCCGCATCTACCAGGAGATGATCAACTTCTGCAAATGGCATGGCAACTTCGATCCGCGCACCATGGGCACCGTGCCCAACGTGGGCCTGATGGCGCAGCAAGCCGAGGAATACGGTTCGCACGACAAGACCTTCGAAGTGCCGGAAGCCGGCGTGGCCAACATCACCGACCTGGCCACCGGCGAAGTGCTGCTGAGCCAGAACGTGGAGGAAGGCGACATCTGGCGCATGTGCCAGGTCAAGGACGCGCCGATCCGCGACTGGGTCAAGCTGGCCGTCACCCGCGCCCGCAACTCGGGCATGCCGGCCGTGTTCTGGCTGGACTCCTACCGTCCGCATGAGAATGAGCTGATCAAGAAAGTCCGGGTCTACCTGAAGGACCACGACACGAGCGGCCTGGACATCGAGATCATGTCGCAGACGCGCGCCATGCGCTACACGCTGGAGCGCGCCATGCGCGGCCTGGACACCATCTCGGTGACCGGCAACATCCTGCGCGACTACCTGACCGACCTGTTCCCCATCATGGAACTGGGCACCAGCGCCAAGATGCTGTCCATCGTGCCACTGATGGCCGGCGGCGGCATGTACGAGACGGGCGCCGGCGGTTCGGCACCGAAGCACGTGAAACAGCTGGTGGAAGAAAACCACCTGCGCTGGGATTCGCTGGGCGAGTTCCTGGCGCTGGCCGTGTCGCTGGAAGAGCTGGGCATCAAGACCGGCAACGCCAAGGCCAAGATCCTGGCCAAGACGCTGGACGAAGCGACCGGCAAGCTGCTGGACAACAACAAGTCGCCGTCGCCGCGCACGGGCGAGCTGGACAACCGTGGCAGCCACTTCTACCTGTCGCTGTACTGGGCCCAGGCCCTGGCCGCGCAGACCGAAGACAAGGAACTGCAAGCCCACTTCGCCCCGCTGGCGCAAGCGCTGGCCGCGAACGAGGCGAAGATTGTCGAGGAACTGGCGGCCGTGCAAGGCAAGCCGGTCGACATCGGCGGCTACTACGCGCCCAATCCGGAGAAGACCTCGGCCGCCATGCGTCCGAGCGCCAGCTTCAACGCGGCCCTGGCGACCGTGTAAGGCAAGGTGCGGCTTCCCCGGCCAGGCGGCCGGGGAAGCGCACTGCGTGCTCAGTAGTGGGGCGGACGTTCATGGGGCATACCGGCCCCGCCGCCCTGCGGCTGTTCGCGCAGGCGCTGGGCCAGCGTGGCGCACAGCAGTTCGAGCTTGTCAATCTGCTGTTGCTGCTCATAGACACGCTGGTTCAGCGCTTCCACCAGGTCTTCCTGGTGCGCCAGTTTGATTTCGATATCGATGAAATGCTCTTCGGTACTCACGGTAACTCCTGCATGAAAGCATGCATTCTACCGCCCGCCGCGCCTACTTCAGGTAGATCCCGCCGCACAGGATCAAGTCATCGTCCGGCACGCAGTACATGGACTTCGGTTCGATCTTGCCGGTGACGGGGTTGGTGAACTTGTAATCCTGCCAGAACGGCGCCTTTTTCTGGGCCAGCGCGACGCGTTCCCGGATGAAGGACTTGCCATCGACATCCTTCAGTTCCATCAGGTTCTTGCCTATCATCCTGGGGTTGGCGCCATGCGCGCGCACCACGCCATCCATGCCATAGACCACGAGGTACAGGTCGCGGTCGACGAACTGGCCGTCACGTTTGTCGATCTCGGCGTAGGTCTTGTCGCGGCCGTTGGCTTTCAGATAGTTCAAGCCCTTGCGCACCATGGCCTCCGCTTCCGGCTTGGTGGCGTATTCGGCCGCCTGCACCTGGCCCAGCAGGCCAGCCAGCACCAGCATTCCTGGCGCCCAATGTTTCCAGCGTAGTGACATGCTTGCCTCCCTTGCTCGATGCCGAATTGGCATGATTGAATCGTAGCACCGGCGTCAGATCAAGGTGTAAAACTTTTTTGCACTGGACAAAACGGGGCTGCAAGCGTGCCAACCGCTATCAGATCAAGCCTTGGGCGTGGTCAGCAAGGCTTTCATGCGCGCCAGCCGTTCCTTGGGCGTGAGCACTTCAGACTCGGTGGGCGCGGCCGTGCCCACGTCCAGTTGCATTTCCTTGATGAAGCGCGACGGGTCGCAATGGACTTGCTCGCCGGCACGCTTGCGCTTCTTGCACCAGGTGATCTGCAAGGTGCGCTGGGCGCGCGTGATGCCCACGTACATCAGGCGCCGCTCCTCCTGCACGCGGGCCGCGATGCTTTCGGCCGGCGCGTCGGCATCGCCCTTGTGCGGCAGGATGCCTTCCTCGCAGCCGACCAGGAACACGTGCGGATATTCCAGCCCCTTGGACGCGTGCAGGGTGGACATGCGCACCGCGTCCGGGTCCTCGTCCTGGCCTTCGAGCATGGACATCAGGGCCACCATCTGGGTCAGTTCCAGCACGTTCTTTTCCTCGCCGTCGCGGTCCTTGCCGCCACGGCCACGGTCCTTGAGCCAGTTGGTGAATTCCAGCACGTTCTGCCACTTGCCCTGGGCCGCGCGCTCCTCGAACATATCGTATAAATAGTTTTCGTAGTTGATCGCTTCCAGCAAATCATCGAGCACCTGGGCCGCGTTGTCGCCGCTGCCGGACGGGCCGGGGCGGCTGGCGCGCGCTTCGAGGTTGTTGATGAAATTGCAGAAGTCGCGCAGCGGCTTGAGCTGGCGCTCGTTGAGCTTGCCCTCGATGCCGCCCTTGAACACGGCCTCAAACAGCGAGCACTGCCACTGGCCCGAGAACGTGCCCAGCACTTCCAGCGTGGACTGGCCCACGCCCCGGCGCGGCGTAGTGACGGCGCGGATGAAGGCCGGGTCGTCGTCCGTGTTGGCCAGCAGGCGCAGATAGCTGATGATGTCCTTGATCTCGGCCTTGTCGAAGAAGCTCTGGCCGCCCGATATCGTGTACGGGATGCGTTCCTTGCGCAGCGCCTGCTCGATCACGCGGGCCTGGTGGTTGCCCCGGTACAGGATGGCGTAGTCGGACCATTTGTTCTTGCGCTCGAAACGGTCGGCCGAGATCATGATGGCCACCTGTTCGGCCTCCTGGTCGTCATTGGCCATGCCCAGCACCTTGATCGGCTCGCCCAGCCCGTGCTCGGACCACAACGACTTCTCGAACAGTTTAGGGTTGTTGCCGATCACGGCGTTGGCCGCCTGCAGGATGCGGGTGGTCGAGCGGTAGTTCTGTTCGAGCTTGATCACTTCCAGGTTGGGGAAGTCGGTCTGCAAGGTCTTCAGGTTCTCCACCGACGCGCCGCGCCAGGCGTAAATGGCCTGGTCGTCGTCGCCCACGGCCGTGAACATGGGCTTCTTGCCGATGCCCGTCACCATCAGCTTGACCAGCTCATACTGGCAGGTGTTGGTGTCCTGGTACTCGTCCATCAGCAGGTAGCGCAGGCGGCGCTGCCACTTGTCGCGGATGGCCTCGTTGTTGCGGAACAGTTCCACGGGCAGGCGGATCAGGTCGTCGAAATCGACGGCCTGGTAGGCCGACAGCGTGGCCACGTAGCTGCGGTAGATGCGGGCCGACTGGGCCTCGTCCTCGTCCTTGGCCCGCTCCAGCGCCACCTCGGGATCGACCAGGCCGTTCTTCCACAGCGAAATATCGGTCTGGATGCGGCGGATCAGCTGCTTGTCGGTGGTGATGGCCAGGTCCTGCACCAGCGAGGCGCAATCGTCGCTGTCCATGATGGAAAAGCGGTCCTTCAGGCCCAGTCCATTCGCTTCCTGGCGCAGGATCTTCACGCCCAGCGAGTGGAAGGTGGACACGGTCAACTGCTTGGCCTGGCGTGGCTGCTTGAGCAGCTTGGCGATACGCTCCTGCATCTCCAGCGCCGCCTTGTTGGTGAAGGTCAGCGCGGCGATGGTGCGCGGATCGTAGCCGCGGTCCTCGATCAGGTGGGCGATCTTCTGCGTGATCACCCGGGTCTTGCCGGAACCGGCGCCGGCCAGCACCAGGCACGGGCCGTCGAGATAGGTGACGGCGGCGCTTTGCGGGACGTTGAGGCCGAATTGTGGTGCTTTGGACATCGGAATGGCAGACTGGCTGGGGTGAGCCGGCCATTGTAGCAGCCTCGCGCGCGCCTGACGCGGCGCATGATGACGGCCGTCATTTGCGTTACCATGTTCAGGTAGCGGCGCACCACGCGCCCGAACTTGATTGGCTGTACTACTATGAAATTCGAACACTTAATTGAAATTAACGATCCGCTCAATCCGCTGATCGATACCCTCAGCGTGGACCAGCTGTGGCGCGGCCTGGTGCTGCGTGCCGAGTCGCCCAAGCTGTTCGTGCCCCACCTGGACGAATGCGTGATCGTCGAGCGCAGCGAGCACACCTTCCGCCGCCGGCTGCGCTACGGCGAGCTGGTGATCGAGGACCAGGTATTGCTCACGCCCATGCACCAGATCCGCTACGAAGTGGCGCCCCAGCAGGATATCGCCGCCTCCAGCCTGACCATGACCATCGAACGGCCCGAGCAGCACGTGCTGTTCGTGCGCTTCGAATATGTGGATGCGCACGACGCGGCCACGGACGCGGCCAACGCCATGTATGACGAATTCCGGCGCTCGGCCTACCAGGAATCGGACATCGACACCATCCGCGTGCTGCGCGACCTGGCCGCCAACGGCCGCCTGGACGCCATCCTCAACTAAAAAAGCAGTCGTTTCAACATGACCGTGGCGAGGCTTGGCGCCGCAGACAGTGCTGGTGCACGGCAAGGCGCCACAACGACGCCACGGGCTTGTTGAGACGGCTTCAGGGCCGGGCCAGCCGGCCCCACACCTGCTCCATCCGCAACGGCTCGCCACCCAGCGCCAGCACCTGTTCGGCCGCCAGCACTTCGCGGATGGCATGCAGTTCGCCGCGCGTATCGCGTTGCAGGAACACGCTGAGCGGCGCGCCGCGCGGGCCGATCACCGATTCCACGTGCGGCATGGTCGAGCGCAGCCCCTTGCGCGACACCACGCCCACCTCTCCGTTCAACAGCTTGACCCAGGTGCCCACCGGATAAATGCCCAACTCCCGGATCATCACGGCCGCCAGTTGGCCATCGAGCACGCTGCGTCCTTCCAGCAGGATGTCGCGCAGGGCCGCGTTGGGCAGCAGCGGTTGCAGATAATGCCGGCTGACCACGCGCGCGCAATAGCGGTCCGCCAGCGCGATCAGCTTGGCGCCGACGGGAATATCCTCACCCTTTTTTCCGACCGGATAGCCACTGCCATCCTCGTTCTCATGGTGGTGCAGCACGCAAGCCAGCCAGTCCGGGTCGGTCACGCCCGCGTGGCGCAGCAGGGCCGCGCCGCGCTGCGGATGCTGGCGCACCCGTTCCAGGTCCTGCTGGCTCAGCTTGTCACGGCTCTCCTGCAGGCGCACGTGCTGTTCCTGCATGCCCACGTTC
Organism: Rugamonas brunnea; assembly: GCF_014042345.1. Lineage (GTDB taxonomy): Bacteria > Pseudomonadota > Gammaproteobacteria > Burkholderiales > Burkholderiaceae_D > Rugamonas > Rugamonas brunnea. The sequence continues at coordinate 342,174 of NZ_JACEZT010000003.1, read as the reverse complement.
ATGGTCAGCGCCGCCAGGGTGGTGGTGAAGATGGCGCGCGCATCGTGGCGCAGGGCGCGCGCGGCCAGCTGGGCCAGCACGGCCGTGTCCACGCTGTGCCGCACCGCGTAGGGCGCGGCCTGCTGGTTGTGCAGGATGCTGGCCACGGCCACGTCGGCGCTCAGGTCCAGCGCCTGCGTGACCAGCAAGGCCACTTCCTCCAGCCGGCGCACGGTGTCGTTCGGCGCCAGCCGGGCCGCCACCAGTTCCAGCGCCTGCTGCAATTCCACGCACGCCGTGTTGAGCTTGCGCAGCACCGATTGCGGCGCCGGCGCGGGCGCCACGGCATCGCTGTTGTCCTCATACGAGCCGCGCTCGACCAGGTAATCGATCTGGTTGACGTTGGCGATCAGGTGTCCCTTGCGCACCAGCAGCATGCCATTGCTGGCATACACGTCCCACGGCACCAGCGTCCCCAGCTTCAGGTCTGCCCGGCTGACTCTGTTAATCCCCACTCATTCCCCCGCGCGGCCAAGCTGGCTGGCGCATCGTCTTTGCCCGTTAGTAAAAAACCACTGGACAGAAGCATAACGGGTTTGGCGGGCTGGACCGTAGCGATTCCGGCACAGCGCGGGGAAAAATTGCGACAGACTGTTGTATTTTTGCTTTAACGCATCTTTATTTTCTATATTGCAATGAAATAGCAGCGCCGCACCGATGCAAAAGCGGCCTCATTCGCCGGGACAACAGGGCACGCCGTCCTGCGCTGGCGCCGGTCCTTGCGCCAACTGGCGGGACAAATCGCGCAGGGCCGTGCGCAAGCCTTCTTCGACCACCGGATGGTAGAACGGCATGTCCAGCATGGCCGCCACGGTCAGCCCGGCCTGGCACGCCCAGGCCAGCAGATGGGCCAGGTGTTCGGCGCGCGGCGCCACCATCTCCGCGCCCAGGAAGCGGTCCGTGCCGAACTCGCCGTACACGCGCAGCAAGCCCTGGTTCTGCAGCATCACGCGGCTGCGGCCCTGGTCCTCGAAGCTGACCTGGCCGGTGGCGAAACGGCCCGCATGGCTTGCGCACAGCGTGCGGTAGCTGGCGCCGGCCGTGGCGATCTGCGGTTCGGTGAAGGCCACCGCCAGCGGCGTGCGCCGCAAGCCCGGCGCCACCTGCGGATAGCGGGCCGCGTTGTGGCCGGCGATCTTGCCCTGATCGACCGCCTCCGGCAGCAGCGGGCGCTCATTGCTGGCGTCGCCAGCGATGAAAATGGCGCTGGCGCCGCACTGCATGGTGTGCGGGTCGACCAGCGGCACGCCGTGGCGGTCCATCACCAGGCCCGTCGTTTCCAGCCCCAGCTGGTGCACATTGGGCTGGCGGCCGATGGCGCACAGCACATGGTCGTAGCGCTCCTCGCGCAAGCGGCCCTCACCGTCACGGCTGCGCACCAGCAACTGCTGGCCGTCGGCCGCGATGGCCTTGACCACCGTGTGGAAGCGGATATCGAGTTCGCGCGCCAGCGCCTGCGCGGCGGCCATACCCACGGCCGGGTCGCCCAGCTGGGCCATGCTGTCGCCGCGCGCGTACAGCGCCACCCGCACGCCCAGCCGGTGCAGGGCCTGGCCCAGCTCCAGGCCGATGATGCCGCTGCCGATCACGGCCACCGAGGCGGGCAGCGCGGTCCAGTCGAACACGGCGTCGCTGCCCGTCACGCGCGGCCCGGCCGCCAGCCAGGCCGGCGGCAGGACGGGGCTGGAGCCGGTGGCGATCACCACGCGCGGGGCGCGCACCTCCGTGTGCTGGTCCACCTGCAAGCAGTCCGGCGCGACGAAGCGGGCGTGGCCATGCAGCTTGTCGGTCACGGGCACCTGTTCCACCGAGTCGAGCACGAAGCCGACGAAGCGGTCGCGCTCGGCGCGCACGCGCGCCATGACGGCCGCGCCGTCGACACGCACGGCGCCCGGGTGGACGCCGAACCCGGGCGCGGCGGCCAGCGCGTGGGCCGCCTCGGCCGCCGCGATCAACAGCTTGCTGGGCATGCAGCCCACGCGCGCACAAGTGGTGCCATAGGGCCCGCCTTCGATCAGCACGGCCCGCCTGCCGGCCGCGCGCGCGGCCCGGTAGGCGTTCAAACCGGCCGTGCCGGCGCCGATCACGGCCACTTCCGTCGCTATGCTGCGCATGATGTGCTCCCGCCCGGCGGCAAGCCGGCATGGGGCCGATGTTACGCCGCTTCGCGCGCAGGCAGCGCGTGCCTGCGCGCCGTTGCGCGGGCACAAGCCGGTTTGCGTTTCACTGCACGTTTAAGTTTTACTTTGCGGCAAAATCGCATTAGTATTACTTATCCGTCGAAACTTTTATAAGTGCAGCTTATGGGAAACCTGGACTATCGTGCCCTGGCCGTACTCGACGCTGTCGCCAGCCATGGCAGCTTTGAAAAAGCCGCGCTGGCCCTGGGCATCAGCCAATCGGCCGTCTCGCAGCGGATCAAGGCCCTGGAGGACGCCAGCGGGCGGCTGCTGATCGTGCGCGGCCAGCCGGCCGTGCCCACCGGGCTGGGCCAGCGGCTGGTGTCCCACCACCGCAACGTCAAGCTGATGGAAGCGGCGCTCGACATCGACCTGGGCAACCCGGTCAGCATGCCGGAAATCGCGCTGGCCGTGGACGCGGCCAGCCTGGCCACCTGGTTCCCCCTGAGCCTGCAACCGCTGCTGTCACCGCCGCGCTGCCAGTTGCAGGTGCAGGCGGCGGCGCCCGAGCTGGCGTTGCACCTGGTGCATGAAGGCAGCGTGTTCGGCTGCGTGGCCGCCAGCGCGCCCGCCGGCGCCGACCAGCCCAACGGCCCCAACGTCACCCCGCTGGGGCTGATGCGCTATGTCTGCGTGGCCACGCCCGTGTTCGCGGGCCACTGGTTCGGCGACGGTTTCTCGGCCGAGGCGGTGGCGCTGGCGCCGGCCGTCGTCAGCGATGGCGAACTGATGGCGCGCTACCTGGCTGGCGCCGTGCAGGTGCAGGGTGCGTATCCCCATCACACCATGCCGCTGTCGCCCGCGTATGGCGAATGCATCCACGGCGGCCTGGCCTATGGCCTGCTGCCGCTGCCGCAAGTACGCGGCGCGCTGGCGCAGGACCGGCTGGTCGACCTGGCGCCGGAGCAGCACGTGGACGTGGCGCTGGCCTGGCACGCCTGGAACCTCGACACGCCGTTCACGCGCGCCCTGTCCGAACAGGTGGTGGCGACGGCGCGGCGCTATCTGCTGCAGCCGTAGGCGACACCAGCCATCACAGCCCACGCTCCGAGCGCACACCGGGGCGCGGAACGCTATTTGTGTCACTCCTGTTGCTTATGGACAGACAAGGCGAAGGTCCCGGACGTAACATTGCGCCGTTCATGGTCGACACGAAGCACATGCAAGGTGTCGCCATCGACCATATAGAAAAGGCGGAATGGGAAGCGATCGAGCGACCAGGTCCGCAACGGTACATCAGGAAATAGATGAGCGAAGCATCGGGACCCGACATGTGGCCGCTCTCGCAGCAATGTCAGCGCGGCCTCAAGCTGCTGCAAGAAAGCCTCAGGCAATTCTGGTGAGATATCCGCATGGTACGCAAGCACCTCCGCCAAATCGGCCGAGGCCGATGTCCGGACGTTGAGCTTGAGCATACGCTCAGGGGCGACGGGGAATTCCCGCGCGCAGCTCGTCTATCAGGTCGGCTACCGTGGGGTAAGTCTTGCCGGGGCCGGCCAGAAGCGCCTCCTTGACCAGCGCATGCACGCGCGCTTCCTCCTCGTTCCGCGGGCCATAGTGCTCCGGAACTTCGGGTGTCGGCAGCAATTCTGCCGGATCAAGGGATTGAAGGTTCAATGCGGTCATCCGACCATTATACGCCCGCCGCTATCGCTGCTGACGCGACAGACCTCACTCATGACGCACCTCAAATATCGAGCGGGTCCACTTCCAGCGACCATTTGACGCGGCTTTTCATGTCGCGCAGGGTGGCCATCCAGTGCTTGAGGAAGGCCTGCAACGCCGGGCGCGACGGCGACTCCACCAGCAGCTGGGCGCGGTCCACGTTGTGCACGCGCGTCATGCTCATCGGGATGGGGTCGTTGATGGTGATGCCGCCATGCTCCACGCAGTCGCGCGCCGCCTGCAGGAAGGCGATGGCCGTGGCCAGCTCCGGCGCCTCGGCCCGCAGCAGGGCCTGGAACAGATAGGGCGGCAACGCAGCCTGTTCGCGCTCCTCCAGCAGGGCCGTGGCGAAATGGTCGTAATCGTGGTTGACCACGGCCCCGTACAGCGGGTGCTGCGGATAGCGGGTCTGGATCAGCACTTCGCTGGCGCTGCCGCCTTCCGCGCGGCCGGCCCGTCCGGCGCGCCCGGCCACCTGCATCAGCTGCGCGAACAGGCGCTCGCTGGCCCGGTAGTCCTGCGAGAACAGGGCCGTGTCCGGATTGAGGATGCCGACCAGGGTCAGCTTTTTAAAGTCGTGGCCCTTGGCCACCATCTGGGTGCCGATCAGGATGTCGACCTCGCCCCGGTGCACGGTGTCGAACGCTTCCTGGGCGCTACCCTTTTTGCGGGTGGAATCGGCGTCGATACGCAGGATGCGCGCCTCCGGGAACAGCTGCTGCAAGCCTTCCTCGACGCGCTGCGTGCCACGGCCCAGCGGCTGCAAGTCGACATTGCCGCACGTGGGGCAGTGGCGCGGGATGCGCATCTCCAGGCTGCAATGGTGGCAGCGCAAACGATGCTCGGGCTTGTGCAGCACCATGAACGAGGTGCAGCGCTTGCAATCGCTGATCCAGCCGCACGACTCGCAGCAGATCACGGGCGCATAACCGCGCCGGTTCAGGAACAGCAGCGATTGTTCGCCGCGCTCCATGCGCAGGCGCAGCGCGGCCACCAGTTGCGACGTCAGGCCATCCTTGGGCTTGTCGCGCTCCATGTCGAGCAGCTTCACCTGCGGCAGCGTGGCGTTCTGCACGGCCCGTTCGCGCAGCTCCAGCTTGCGGTAGCGGCCGCACTGGGCGTGGTGCCAGCTCTCCAGCGACGGCGTGGCCGAACCCAGCACGATGGGAATCCCAAGCTGCCAGGCGCGCCACACGGCCAGGTCGCGCGCCGAGTAGCGCAAGCCTTCCTGCTGCTTGTATGACGGGTCGTGCTCCTCGTCGATCACGATCAGCTTGAGCTGGGGCAGCGAGGCCAGGATGGCCAGCCGCGTGCCCAACACGATGCGGGCCTTGCCTTGGTGCGCAGCCAGCCAGTGCAGCATGCGCTCGCCTTCGGACAGGCTGCTGTGCAAGGTGGCCAGCATCACGCCCGGGAAGCGCGCGCGGATGTTGCCTTCGAGCTGGGGCGTGAGGTTGATCTCGGGCACCAGGATCAGGATCTGGCCCTCCGGCTCGCGCGCCAGCACCTGGGCGCAGGCCTGCAGGTAGACCTCGGTCTTGCCGCTGCCCGTCACGCCATACAGCAGCGTGGGCGCGTAGCCCTGGGCGCCGCCGATGGCGTCCGCCGCTTGCTGCTGGGCCGGGTTCAGGCGGGGCATGGCGATCGGCGTGCCGTCGTGCGGCGTGTCATGCTTGGCCAGCTTTTTCAGCGCCCGGTCCAGCGCCACCGTGGTCAGCACGCGCAGGTTCTTGGGCAGGCCGGGCAGCGCCACCTCACCGAGCGGGCGCTGGTAGTAATCGGCCGCGAAGCCGGCCAGCGCCAGCCATTGCGGCGACAGCGGCGACAACTGGCTGCGCACGGCCAGCGCATCCTTGAGCTTGGCTTCTGGCACGTCGCTGCGGTCGCTGATGCCGACGATCAGGCCCACCACTTCGCGCCGGGCGAACGGCACCAGCGCCAGTTGACCGATCTGCGGCGGATGTGCGGAATCGCAAGCGCAGCGGTAATCGAACACCGCGTTCAGCGGCGTGTCGAGCACGATCTGCAGGATGCAATGGGAAAGGTGGTCCGGCGTCGTCATCGTGTGGCTGCACAAATCACGCGGTTTTCCCCGGCCGCCCCGCCACGCTGGGGGCGCTTGAAAGTATCCACAGTTTTTGTGGATAACTTTGTGGACAAAGGAAAATTAATTCACGGAAACCGATGACTTCCGCCTTGCCAGTGTCATAAACCGGGCAAAAAACCAAAATTAATTCCCTTATAAATCAACAACTTGAAAATTGCTCCCTAGGGGAGGAAAAAATCGCGCCAGATCCGCGCCGCTGTGCATAAGTGAAGTATTTAGAGGACTTTCTGGGCCGAAATCAAGCACTTTTTTGCACCGGATGCCACACAGATCACGTTTGCCGCAGAGCAGCAACCGTTTGCAGCACGCGGCCGGACGCTGCGCATTCTACACATACTGCAACGACAACGTTTACGCGAAAACAAGGTCCTTATCACGGCAAAAACATTGCCTCGATTTAGTGCAGCGCAACATGCTCTTGAACCAAGATGCTAACAAAACGCCTAAGTGGCGGTTTACTAAGGTCTTTTCTTTTTTATCCACAGTTTTAGTGGATAACTTTGTGGACAATGGACTGACAAGCCCGTTTCGCTGCTGGGATAAGGTTTACCTATCGCTAATCTTGCCTCTGGGGAGGCAAAAATAAACCTAATACAATCAATTACTTACAACACCGTTCCCCTTGGGGAAAAATACCCTGCCTGTTATTTCAGCAGCAAATAAAATTGTGTATAAGTCGGTATCGGACGAACGAAGACAACATGAAAAAAGGGCGCGTGTGCGCGGAAACGGCCCCTTTTTTCCGGCAACGAGGTCAGGCGCGCAGGGCGCGGCTGTGGCTGTGGACGGCTTCCACCATGGCCGCCACATGGTCGGGCTCGGTGAACTGGGAAATGCCGTGGCCCAGGTTGAACACGTGGCCGCTGTTGGGGCCGGGTTTGCCGAACGCGTCCAGCACCTTGTGCACTTCGGCGCGGATCTGGTCCGGGCTGGCGAACAGGATCGCGGGGTCCAGGTTGCCTTGCAGGGCCACCTTGTCGCCCACCAGCGCGCGCGCCTGGCGCAGGTTGACGGTCCAGTCCAGGCCCACGGCGTCGGCGCCGATGCCGGCGATGTCCTCGATCCACTGGCCACCGCCCTTGGTGAACACGATGGCGGGGATGCGCACGCCATCCTTTTCACGCTTGAGCTGGGACACCACCTGCTGCATGTAGGCCAGCGAGAATTCCTGGTAGGCGCCATCGGCCAGCGCGCCGCCCCAGGAGTCGAAAATCATCACGGCCTGGGCGCCGGCGTCGATCTGGGCGTTCAGGTATTCGGCCACCGCCTTGGCGTTGGTGGCCAGCACGTGGTGCATCAGGTCCGGACGGTTGTACAGCATCTTCTTGATGGTGTGGAACTCGCGCGAACCCTGGCCTTCCACCATGTAGCAGGCCAGCGTCCACGGGCTGCCGGAAAAGCCGATCAGCGGCACGCGGCCATTGAGCTCGGTGCGGATCTGGGTCACGGCCTTGAACACATAGTCCAGCGAACCCGGTTCCGGCTGGCGCAGGGCCAGCACGTCCTGCTCCGTTTTCAGCGGGCGCTCGAACTTCGGCCCTTCGCCTTCCACGAAGTGCAGGCCCAGGCCCATGGCGTCGGGCACGGTCAGGATGTCGGAGAACAGGATGGCCGCGTCCAGCGGGAAGCGGTCCAGCGGCTGGATCGTCACCTCGGTGGCGTAATCGGGATTGGTGGCCAGGCCCATGAAGGAACCAGCCTTCTGGCGCGTGGCGCGGTATTCCGGCAAATAGCGCCCCGCCTGGCGCATCAGCCACACGGGCGTGTAGTCGGTGGGCTGGCGCAGCAACGCGCGCAAGAAGGTGTCGTTCTGGAGCGGGGCGAATTGTGGCATGGAAGGCAATCAATGGCGGGAATAAAAAAGCTATTATCGCATCCCGCGCCCCGTTTTTACGCTTTGCCCTGTGCCAGGCATGACGAAACGTAGGCCCGGCGCGACGCTAGTTTGCACTGGAACATTATGTCCGCATTCACTATGATGCCTGCACCCCGATCCCGACCACTCTTGGAGCGACCATGACCCCAGCCACCCCACTGCCCACCGCACCGTTCGGCGCCTGGCCATCGACCATCAGCGCAGCGCGCGTGGCGGCCGGCGCCACGCCACTGTCGCAACTGGCCCTGGGCGGGGCCGATGGCAACGATATCTACTGGCTGGCCGGCCGCGCCGCCGAGGCGGGCCGCAACACGCTGCTGCGCCACCGTGGCGCGACGACGGCCGAACTGACCCCGCTGCCGTTCAATGTGCGCAGCCGCGTGCACGAATACGGCGGCGGCGCCTGCCTGGTCGATGGCGACACCATCTACTTCTCGCACTATGCCGACAACTTGCTGTACCGCCAGGACGGCAACGCTCCGGCCGTGGCCCTGACCCGGCCCGGCAAGCAGCGCCACGCCGACTTCGTGGCCGACCGCGCCCGCGCGCGCCTGATCAGCGTGCGCGAACTGCATGGCGACGATCCGCACGCACAGCCGGTCAACACCGTGTGCGCGATCGGCGCTGACGGCGTCGAGACGGTGCTGGTTGAAGGCGCGGATTTTTACGCGGCGCCGCGCCTGTCGCCGGACGGCCGTCAGCTGGCCTGGCTGAGCTGGGACCACCCGCGCATGCCGTGGCAGGGCACGGAACTGTGGCTGGCGCCCGTGCTGGACGACGGCAGCCTGGGCGCCGCGCGCCGCGTGGCCGGCGGCCCAGAGGAAGCCGTGTGCCAGCCCGAATGGTCGCCGGCCGGCGTGCTGCACTTCGTGTCCGACCGCAGCGGCTGGTGGAATTTGTACCGGCTGGCCGGCGAACAATTGCAGGCCCTGTGCCCGATGGAAGCCGAATTCGCCACCCCGCACTGGGTGTTCGGCGCCTCCATGTACGGCTTCCGTTCGGCCGACGAGATCATCTGCACCTACATCGTGCAGGGCGTGAGCAAGCTGGCGCGCCTGCATGTGGGCAGCGGCAAGCTGGAAGAAATCGCCAATCCGTATCAGGAAATCCGCGAACTGAAGGTGGGCCCCGGTTTCATCGCGCTGATGGGCGGCAGCCCTACCATCGCGCTGGAACTGGCCCGCATCGAATATACGAGTGACGAGGTCGAAGTGCTGGCCCGTTCCATCGAAACGCTGCCGGCCGTGGCCGAACTGTCGGTGCCGCAGTCCATCAGCTACCCCAGCGCCAACGGCCGCACGGCGCACGCCTTCTTCTATCCGCCCTGCAATCCGGCCGTGCAGGCGCCGGCCGCCAGCCTGCCGCCCGTGATCGTCATCAGCCATGGCGGCCCCACCAGCATGACCACCAGCACCCTCAAGCTGGCCACCCAGTACTGGACCAGCCGTGGCTTCGGCGTGCTGGACGTGAACTACGGCGGCAGCGCCGGTTTCGGCCGCGCCTACCGCGATGCGCTCAAGGGCCAGTGGGGCATCGTCGATGTCGAGGACTGCATCGCCGGCGCGCGCGCGCTGGTGGCACGCGGCCTGGCCGACGGCGAACGGCTGATCATCCGTGGCGGCAGCGCCGGCGGCCTGACCACGCTGTGCGCGCTGACCTTCCACGACGTGTTCAAGCTGGGCGCCAGCTACTACGGCGTGTCCGACCTCAAGGGCCTGGACCAGGATTCGCACAAGTTCGAATCGCACTACAACGAATACCTGATCGCGCCGCAACCGGCGGCCGAGGCGCTGTACCAGGCCCGCTCGCCGATCAACCACACCGACCGGCTGGCGCGCCCCATGATCTTCTTCCAGGGCCTGGATGACAAGGTGGTGCCGCCGCAGCAATCGGAAACCATGGTGGCGGCGCTGCGCGCGCGCGGCGTGCCGGTGGCCTACGTGCCGCTGGAAGGCGAGGGCCACGGCTTCCGCAAGGCCGAGAACATCGTGCGCACGCTGGAGGCGGAGCTGTACTTCTATCAACGCCTGTTCGGCCTGCACCCGGGCGACGCGCCCGGCGCCGTCCACATCGACAATCTTCCTGCATGAACGAAACGCAGCTGCAGGCCGAATTCGACGCGCTGGCCGACCACGAGAAAATGACGCTGGCCCTGCTCGCGCTGATCGGCGAGCCGATGGGCCGTACCGCCATCCTCGACCATCTGAAGGCGGCCCGCATCGAGGACCAGCATCATGAAGCGCTCAGCGTGGACTCGCTGGACGACGCGCTGCGCAAGCTGGAGCGGCTGGCCTTCACCAACGTGGTGACAGGGCGCGGCCACAGCTGCAACCCCGGTCTGCGCTGGCCCGCCATCCGGGCCGCCATCGGCACCCACGCGCTCGACGACATCAGCCAGGCGCACGACCTGCTGGTGCCGCTGCGCCAGACCTGGAACACGGTGGAGCCGCGCAGCTACCGGGCCGGCGTGGCGCGGTTGCGCATGGCGCTGCTGCGCGGCCAGGACCCGCAGCGCGTGCTGCCACTACTGACGTTCTGCCAGAACTGCTACGAAGCGGCCCAGCTTCATCCCATTATCGAGATCTTCGGCCGCCCGTTCGAAGCGGGCATGATCGCCCGCGTCCACCCGCTGCTGCAGGACGATATCCTGACGCTGCTGCTGCAGAACGCACAGCGCGATATCGCCAGCGCGCCCGTGCTGCGCGACTTCATCGAGCAGCACTTCCAGCGCCGCCACGCCGGCGGCGACGAGCTGGCGCCCGCGCTGCGCCTGGCGCTGGCGGAAGACGCCATCCTGTGCGGCCGGCTGGACGACGCGGGCCGCTACCTGGAGGGCACGGCCGGCGCGCAAAGCCAGTTCCTGGCCAGCGTGATCGTGCTGTTGCGCGGCGCCGCCTCGGCCGCCATCACCGGCTTCGACGCGGCGCTCAAGATGCTGCGGCGCGAATCGGGCAAGCGCAAGCAACTGTTCGCTGGCCTGGGCGGCCACCTGTACGTGCTGGCCATGCTGCGCCAAGGCGACCCCAAACTGGACAAGGCCGCCGAAGCCTACCTGGAAGCGGCGCTGCGCGCGCCGCACAACCACGACAGCGCCGTCTACCAGCAACTGGACCTGCTGCGCCAGGTGCGCGCCGGCACGCTGACGCCGGACACCGTCACCAAGCGCGCATGGGAAACGGGCCTGCAAGCCCAGATGTTCCAGGCCTTGCTGTACTTCTGGCTATCGCAGCCGCAACTGGCCGATTACCGTCCGCAGTTGGTGGAGCTGGTGCAGCAGGCCGACCGCGCTGGTTACCACTTCATCGCCGGCCAGGCGGCCAGCCTGCTGGGCCACCTGGGCGACGCGGAGCAGGCGCGCCACGGCACAGCCCTGCGCCGCCAGCACGGCTACGCCGACCTGACGGCATGGTTCGAGCGGCAGGAAGCATGGCAGCGCCAGCTGGCCGCCCTGATCAATCTGCAGCAGCCGGCGACCTCCACGGCCGGCGGCAACACGCGCCTGGCCTGGGTGCTCGATTTCCATCCGCGCCACGGCCTGACGGCGGTGGAGCCGCGCGAACAGAAGCGCGACGCGCGCGGCATCTGGGGCAAGGGCCGCGCCGTGGCCTTGAAGCGGCTGCGCTTCGAAGCCGAGCAGTTCGATTTCCTCACGCCACAGGACTTGCGCGCGGCCGAGGCCATCGGCGTGGCGCACCGCCACTACCATTCGTCCGGCCTCAGTTACGAGATCGACCCGCAACGCGCGGCCGCCGCGCTGGTGGGTCACCCGCTGCTGTTCTGGCACGACGCGCCCGACACGCGGGTCGAACTGCTGGCCGGCGAGCCGGAACTGCTGATCCGCAAGCAGGGCGACAACCTGACGATCGCGCTGCAACCGGCCATCCCCGACGACGGCAGCACCGTCATCATCAACAAGGAAACGCCGACCCGGCTGCGCGTGATCCAGATCCTCGACGAGCACCGCCGCATCGCCGCCATCGTCGGCGACGGCCTGACCGTGCCGCGCCACGCGGAACAGCAGGTGTTGCAGGCGATCGGCTCGATCTCGTCGCTGGTGACGGTGCAGTCGGAAATCGGCGGCGCCGGCGCCGACATGGAGCAGGTGGCGGCCGACGCCCGCCTGCACGTGCACCTGCTGCCCTACCAGCACGGCCTGAAGATGCAACTGCTGGTGCGTCCGCTGGCCGGCGGCGCCTACTACCCGCCCGGCACCGGCGCCGACAGCGTGATCGCGGACGCCGGCGGCAAGCCGGTGCAGGCGCGCCGCGACCTGAACGGCGAACGCGACGCGGAACGGGCGCTGGTGGCGCGCTGCCCCATCCTCGAATCGGCCGAGCAGGAACACGGCGAGTGGCTGCTGGGCCAACCGGCGCTGTGCCTGCAACTGCTGGTGGAACTGCAGGCGCTGGACCCTGACAGCATCGTGCTGGCCTGGCCGGAAGGTGAGAGTTTCCGCGTCACGTCCAAAGTGGGCAGCGGCCAGCTGCGGCTGGCCATCAGGAGCCACAAGGACTGGTTCGCGGCCAGCGGCGAAGTGCAGGTGGACGAGGACCAGGTGCTGGACCTGCGCACCCTGCTGGAGCTGATGCACAACAGCCAGGGACGCTTCGTGGAGCTGGGCGGCAATCGCTTCCTGGCGCTGACGGAGGAGCTGCACCGCCGCCTGCGCGAAGTGTCGGCCTACGGCGAACTGACGGCCGACGGCGTGCGCCTGCATCCGCTGGCCGCGTTCGCGCTGGAGGAGCTGGCCGACGACGCGGGCGGGCTGAAGGCGGACAAGCTGTGGCGCGAACACCTGGCGCGCATGCAGGCGCGCACGGAATTCGTGCCGCAACTACCGAGCACCCTGCAGGCGGAACTGCGCGACTACCAGCGCGAAGGCTACGACTGGCTGGCGCGCCTGGCCCACTGGGGCGTGGGCGCCTGCCTGGCCGACGACATGGGCCTCGGTAAAACGCTGCAGGCGCTGGCCCTGATCCTCGCGCGCGCGCCGCACGGTCCGACACTGGTGGTCGCGCCCACCTCCGTGTGCCTGAACTGGATCAGCGAGGCGGCCCGCTTCGCGCCCACGCTCAACATCAAGTTGTTCGGGGCCGGTGATCGGGGCGAAACGCTGGCCACCTTGCAGCCCTACGACGTGGTGGTGGCCAGCTACGGCCTGTTGCAACTGGAGGCCAAGCTGTTTGCCGGCGTGCGCTGGCACACCATCGTGCTGGACGAGGCGCAGGCCATCAAGAACGGCGCAACCAAGCGTTCGCAAGCCGTGATGGCCTTGCAGGGCGACTTCAAGATGGTGGCCACCGGCACGCCGCTGGAGAACCACCTGGGTGAACTGTGGAACCTGTTCCGCTTCATCAATCCCGGCCTGCTGGGCAGCATCGAGCAGTTCAACCTGCGCTTCGCGGGGCCGATCGAGAAGGCCCAGAACCACAAGGCGGAAGTGGGTGCGCGCCAGCGCTTGCGGCGCCTGATCCAGCCCTTCATCCTGCGCCGCACCAAGGCCCAGGTGCTGGCCGAGCTGCCCTCGCGCACCGAGATCACGCTGGAGGTGGAGCTGTCGAAGGAGGAAACGGCGCTGTACGAATCGCTGCGCCGTGCCGCGCTGGAAAAGCTGGAACAGGCCGAAGGTCCGGTCGACCGCAAGACCATCCAGATCCTGGCCGAGATCATGAAGCTGCGCCGCGCCTGCTGCAATCCGCAGCTGGTGGCGCCGGCCCTGGGGCTGGCCAGCAGCAAGCTGGCCGCCTTCGCGGAACTGCTGGAAGGCTTGCTCGACAACCGCCACAAGGTGCTGGTGTTCAGCCAGTTCGTCGATCATCTAAAACTGATCCGCGACCACCTGGACGCCAACGGCATCCGCTACCAGTACCTGGACGGCGCCACGCCCATGCAGGAGCGCAAAACGCGGGTCGACGCGTTCCAGGCTGGCGACGGCGACGTGTTCCTGATCAGCCTGAAGGCGGGCGGCATGGGCATCAACCTGACGGCGGCCGACTACGTGATCCATATGGACCCGTGGTGGAATCCTGCCGTGGAAGACCAGGCCTCGGACCGCGCGCACCGCATGGGTCAGCAGCGGCCCGTCACCATCTACCGTCTGGTGGCGCGCCACACGATCGAGGAGGGCATCGTGGCGCTGCACCAGCACAAGCGCGACCTGGCCGACAGCCTGCTCGACGGCAGCGACCTGGCCGCGCGCATGTCGGCCGCCGATATGCTGGCCATGCTGGCTGAAGGCATGCAACGCTGACGGTGCCGCCGCAGGACATGTAGCGGCATGTAACGGGCGCCCTCGCAGGCCCCGTTTAGTGATAATCTCCCACGCTTGACCTTGGCGCGCCGCCCCAAACCTGCGAACATGCGCGTCTTGCCCAACATACACGAGGCTGCTTTTTATGATGAAGACCCCTATCGCGCTGGCCGCGTTGCTGACGTCGATCGCGCTGGCGCCGGCCAGCGCCAGCACCCATCAACACCATGCCAAGGCATCCGCCAGCACGGCCAAGTCGGGGACCAAGAGTTCGTCCCACGGCAAACATGCCAAGGGCGACAGCAAAGCCAGCGGAAAAAGCGGCAGTAAAAACACCAGCAGCAAAGGCAGCAGCAAGCACGGCAAGGGCAAATCCCACGCGGCCGCGCCGGTAGCGGCGGCCACCGTGGCCGCCGCCGTGCACCACGCCCAGCCCGTCTCGCCCGAGCGGCGCCAGGACAAGGCGCTCGATGCGCTCAGCGTGCAATTCCTGAACGCGCTGTGGCGCATGGACCCGGAAAGCGCGATCTACGCCGGCAAGTACGACACGGCCGCCGCCATGACCGTCTACGACGCAGCCACCCTGGCCAAACAGCAGGCGTTCACGGACGACTGGCTGGGCCGCTTCGCCAAGGTCGACACGCGTCAGCTGTCGGCCAGCCGCCGCACCGACCTGGCCCTGCTCATCAACAAGCTGAACTCGGACCGCTTCAACCTCACCACGTTCCGCGAATACCAGTGGAATCCCGCGCTGTACAACCCGGCCGGGCCGATCGACCTGATCCTCAACACGCGCTACGCGGCCAAGCCGCAGCGGCTGCGCACGCTGCTCAAGCGCATCGCCAGCATCCCCGCCTATTACGACGCGGCCCGCGCCAACCTGACCGATCCAACCCCCGAGCACACCAAACTGGCCATCGCGCAGGCGCCCGGCGTCCTCACCGTACTGACCCAGCTCGACAAGGAAGCCCAGGCGTCCATCCTCACGCCGGTGGAAAAGCAGCTGTTCACCCAGCGCATCAACGCGGCGCTGACGGCCGTCGATGGCTACGTGGCCTACCTGAAGGACCTGGACCAGACCATGGCCAAGAACGGCACCGGCCGCTCTTTCCGCATCGGCAAGGACTTGTACGAGCAGAAATTCGCGTTTGACATCCAGTCCGGCGACACGGCCGAGCAGACTTATCGCAAGGCGCTGGCCGCCCGCGAGGAACTGCTGACCAATATGGACAAGCTGTCCGACGAACTGTGGACCAAGACCATGGGCGACGCCGCCAAGCCCGACGACCGCTACGCCAAGGTCGCCATGGTGATCGACAAGCTGTCGAGCCACCACGTGGCGCGCGAGAACTTCTTCAACGAGATCCGGCGCCAGGTGCCGCTGCTGCAGGACTGGGTGATCAGCCACGACCTGCTCACGCTCGACCCCAGCAAACAGCTCGAAGTGCGCGCCACCCCGGCCTACCAGAGCGGCGTGGCCGGCGCCAGCATCGACGCGCCCGGCCCGTACCGGCCGCAGGACCGCACCTACTACAACGTGACCCCGCTCGACGGCGCCACGCCCGAGGCGGCCGAGAGCAGCCTGCGCGAATACAACGACTGGATATTGCAGATCCTTAACATCCACGAAGCGATACCGGGCCACTACGCGCAGCTCGTGTATGCCAACCGTTCGCCGTCCATCGTCAAATCCATCTTCGGCAACGGCGCCATGGTGGAAGGCTGGGCTGTCTACGGCGAACGCATGATGCTGGAATCGGGCTACGGCGACAACGCACCCGAGATGTGGCTGATGTGGTCCAAATGGAACCTGCGCAGCGTGACCAACACCATCCTCGACTACAGCGTGCACGTGCTGGGCATGACGCAGGAACAGGCCATGGACCTGCTGACGCGCCAGGCCTTCCAGACCCGCAGCGAGGCGGAGGAGAAATGGCACCGGGTGCAGGTGACGTCGGTGCAGCTGACCAGCTATTTCAGCGGTTACAGCGCGATCATGGAATTACGTGAGCAGCGCAAGCAGGCGTTGGGCAGCAAGTTCTCGCTCAAGGAATTCCACGAGCAATTCCTCAGCTATGGCAGTGCGCCCGTGCCCATGATCCGCGAGCTGATGACGCAGTAAGCGCGGTCGCGGGCAGGCAGTGACACGACGGGACGCGGCGAGCGTCCCGTTTGCTTTCCGGCAGGTGTGATCAGGAGGTTTCTTCGGGCGCCTGGGTCACGCGCACGAAGATGGGCGCGACCAGCAAGCCCAGTTCGAACAGCAGGCACATGGGCAGGGCCAGCGAGAACTGGCTGACGATGTCGGGCGGGGTGACGACGGCCGCCACCACGAAGGCGCCGACGATGGCGTAGGGCCGCACTTCCTTGAGCTTTTCCACGCTCACCAGGCCCATGCGCACCAGGATCACCACCACCACGGGCACCTCGAAGGTGGCGCCGAACGCCAGGCACATCGACATGACGAAATCGAGGTAGTTTTCGATATCGGGCGTGACGGCGATCGACTGCGGGGAAAACTCGCTGATGAACTTGAACACGCGGCCGAACACGAAGAAGTAGCAGAACGCCACACCCATCATGAACAGCACCGACGACGAAATCACCAGCGGCGCGATCAGCCGCTTCTCGTGCGCATACAGGCCGGGGGCGATGAAGGCCCACAGCTGGTACAGCACCCACGGCAGGGCCAGGATGAAGGCGATCACCAGCGTCACCTTCATCGGCACCAGGAACGGCGAGATGACGCCGGTGGCGATCATCTTCGAGCCCACCGGCAGCGAGGCGATCATCGGACGGGCAATGATGTCATAGATATGCGAGGGACCGGGCCACACCAGCAGCCCGATGCACACCAGCACGATGCCGATCGACGCCTTGACCAGGCGGTCGCGCAGCTCGATCAGGTGGGAAATAAAGGTCTCTTCGCCCGGCGCAGGTGTAGTCATTTAGTAAAACGAGGAGGAGGAATTGCCGCGCGGGCGGAAACGGGCCACACGGGCCGCGCCCGACGTCACGTGCATCTTGCCGCCGTGGCGCTGCTTGTACCAGCCGGGGATGGCGGAATTGCGCACCAGCTTCTTGCGACGGAACTCGCGCGCCTTGCGGGACAGGTCGTCCGGGGTGGCACTGATCAGGCGCTCGGTCACCGGCAAGGGCGTGCCATCCCAGGCGCCTTGGAGGTCGCCCTGGATCTCGCCCAGGTTGTCCGAGACCGCCTTTTCCACGTCCTGCTTGACGTTCTGGGCCGCCTGCTGCACTTCCTTTTGCAAATTCTTCAATTCCTCCATCTCGATCTCGCGCGAGACTTCGGATTTGACTTCGTTCAGGTAACGCTGGGCACGGCCGTACAAGGACCCGGCCATCCGCGCCACCTTGGGCAGCTTTTCGGGACCGATTACGACCAGGGCGACGACGCCGATAATGGCTAGTTTGGAAAGACCGAGATCGATCATAAGGCGCAGGCTATCGCGGTCGGGGCCGGAGCCCCGCGCCGCTTACAGCTTGTTCTTCTCTTTCGCGTCGACGTCGATGGTGGGCGGGGTGGTGGCCGCAGGCTTGTCTTCCTCGCCGCGCACGCCATCCTTGAAGCCCTTGACGGCCTTGCCGATGTCCGAACCGATATTGCCCAGCTTTTTGGTACCGAACACCAGCATCACGACCACCAGCACGATCAGCCAGTGCCAAATACTCATAGAACCCATCTTAATCCCCTTGCAAGGGCATACGCCCAAAGAATTCAGTTATAACCAATATGCACAGTATAAGCGATGCGCGGGCCGTCATGTATTTGTCACTTGGACTAACATGATCTCGTCCGGAATGCTTATTAATGCAGCCGGCGCCACGGATGCGGACCGCCCACCAGATGCAGGTGCAGATGGTACACCTCTTGTCCGCCGTCGGGGCCGCTATTGATGATGGTTTTGTAGCCGCCCGTTGGCGTGCCGTCGGCGTCGTAGCTGACGGCGCAGCCGAATTCCTCGGCCAGGCGCGGCACCAGGGCCAGCATCTTGCCCAGCAACGCGGCCTGGTTGGCCGTGCAGTCCGACAGGGTGGAGAGGTGCTGCTTGGGGATCAGCAGCAAGTGCACGGGCGCGGCCGGGTTGATGTCCTTGAACGCCAGCACGTCCTCGTCCTCGTAGACGATGGTCGAAGGAATCTGCTTGGCCGCGATCTTGCAAAAAATACAGTTATCCACAAACACTCCTAAAAAGTCGGGTTGTTTCCGCCAGGGTTAGGCGCCGTCGCCGTTCGCATCCTTGCGCGACGCTTTTTCGACGATGCCGGACACGCCTTCGCGGCGGGCCAGCTCGTCGAGCACTTGCTGCGGGGTCAGGTCGAACTGGGCCAGCAGCACCAGCGTATGGAACCACAGGTCGGCGCACTCGTACAGCACCTTGGAGGCATCGCCGCCGGCGCGCGCGTCCTTGGCGGCCATCACGGTCTCGGTGGCTTCCTCGCCGATTTTCTTCAGGATGGCGTCGTCGCCCTTGGCGAACAGGCGCGAGACGTAGGAGGTGGCCGGGTCGCCGCCGTTGGCCAGCTTGCGCGATTCGATGATGTCCGCAACGCGGTCCAGGATGGTACTCATGTCGGTTTGGTCTTGTTCGGTTTGGCCACGGCCTTGGGCGCGGGCTTGGCGGGTTCGGGATAGATGATGGCCGGGTCTTTCAACACCGGCTCGGCGACCTGCCAGTCGCCTTCCAGCGCGTCGCCCTCGAATTTCTGGAAGAAGCACGAGTGACGGCCCGTGTGGCAGGCGATGCCGCCGGCCTGCTCGATCTTGAGCAGCACCACGTCCTCGTCGCAATCGAGGCGGATTTCCAGCACCTTCTGCACGTGGCCGGACTCCTCGCCCTTGTGCCACAGCTTCTTGCGCGAGCGGCTCCAGTACACGGCCTCGCCCAGCTCCACCGTGCGCGCCAGCGCCTCGCGGTTCATCCAGGCGAACATCAGCACGTCGTTGGTGCCGGCTTCCTGGGCGATCACGGGCACCAGCCCGTTCTCATCCCATTGTACTTTTTTCAACCATTTGGCCTTGGCGAGGCCGTTGTTGTTGGGTGGCGTAGCCATCGTCGTTCCTCCGCTCATGCCAGCCGCATGGGAATGCCCTGGGCCGCCATGAACTGCTTGGCTTCCTGCACCGTGTGCTGGCCGTAGTGGAAGATGCTGGCCGCCAGCACGGCGTCGGCGCGGCCCAGCTTGATGCCGTCGGCCAGGTCCTGCAGGCCGCCCACGCCGCCCGAGGCGATCACGGGGATGCTGATGGCGTCCGACACGCCGCGCGTGAGCGCCAGGTCGAAGCCGGACTTGGTGCCGTCGCGGTCCATGCTGGTCAGCAGGATCTCGCCCGCGCCCAGCTGTTCCATCTTGCGCGCCCATTCGATGGCGTCCAGGCCGGTGGCCTTGCGCCCGCCGTGGGTGAACACTTCCCATTTGCCCGGCGACACCTGCTTGGCGTCGATCGCCACCACGATGCACTGCGAACCGTGCTTCTGCGAGGCGTCGAACACCAGCTGCGGGTTGGCCACGGCCGAGGAATTCATGCTGATCTTGTCGGCGCCCGCGTTGAGCAGGCGGCGCACGTCGGCCACCTCGCGCACGCCGCCGCCCACCGTCAGCGGAATGAACACCTGCGAGGCCACGGCCTCGATGATGTGCAGGATCAGGCCGCGGTTGTCGCTGGTGGCCGTGATGTCGAGGAAGGTCAGTTCGTCGGCGCCCTGTTCGTCATAGCGGCGCGCTATCTCGACCGGGTCGCCGGCGTCGCGCAGCTCGGTGAAATTGACGCCCTTGACGACGCGGCCATCGGTCACGTCCAGGCAGGGGATGATACGTTTTGCAAGCATGTTGGAACCCGTCGGCCCGCAGGCCATAATCAAAGAATCTGGCGCGCTTACTCAGCGGCGCCGTCGGTCAGTTCGTCCGCGCGCACCTGGGCCGCGGCCAGGTCCAGCGTGCCCTCGTAGATGGAACGGCCGCAGATCACGCCTTCGATGCCTTCGTCCTGCACCGCGCACAGCGCTTCCACGTCGCCCAGGTTGTGCAGGCCGCCCGAGGCGATCACGGGGATCTTCACGGCCTGGGCCAGCTTGACGGTCGCTTCGATGTTCACGCCGCCCATCATGCCGTCGCGGCCGATGTCGGTGTAGATGATCGATTCCACGCCATAGGCTTCGAACTTGCGGGCCAGGTCGATCACTTCGTGGCCGGACATCTTGCTCCAGCCGTCCGTGGCCACCTTGCCATCCTTGGCGTCCAGGCCGACGATGATGTGGCCGGGGAAGGCGCCGCAGGCGTCGTGCAGGAAGCCGGGGCTCTTGACGGCGGCCGTGCCGATGATCACGTAGCTGATGCCGGCGTCCAGGTAGCGCTCGATGGTGTCGAGGTCGCGGATGCCGCCGCCGAGCTGGACGGGGATCTCATCGATGTCGTTTTCCAGCGCGAAGTCCTGCACCACCTTGAGGATGGACTTGATGGCGCCTTCATTCTTGGGCTTGCCGGCGAACGCGCCGTTCAGGTCCACCAGGTGCAGGCGGCGGGCGCCCTGCTTGAGCCAGTGCAGCGCCATGTCGGCCGGTTCTTCGGAAAATACGGTGGCAAGTTCCATATCGCCTTGTTTCAGGCGCACGCAGTGACCGTCTTTGAGGTCGATGGCAGGAATGAGCAGCATGATCGTGTCAGATGTGAGAGTGAAAAAGGGTGGAACTCAAGGTTGCCAGTGAACGAAATTCTTGTACAGTTGCAGGCCCATGGCCGCGCTCTTCTCCGGGTGGAACTGGGTGGCGAAGATGTTGTCGCGCGCCACGGCGCAGGCGAACGGCTTGCCGTACACGGTCTCGCCCACCACGTGGGCCGCTTGCGCCGGCTCGACGTAATAGCTGTGCACGAAATAAAAATAGCTGTTGTCCGGAATACCCTGCCACAACGGGTGAGACGCCGTCTGGCGCACTTGGTTCCATCCCATCTGCGGCACCTTGTAGCGCGAACCGTCGTCCTGCAGCATGCCGTCGAGCTGGAAGCGTACCACCTTGCCCGGCAGCAGGCCCAGGCCGGCCGCGTTGCCTTCCTCGCTCACGTCAAACAGCATCTGCTCGCCGATGCACACGCCCATCAGCGGCTTGGTCTCAGCGGCGCGCATCAGCGCTTCCTGCACGCCCGACTCGCGCAGGCTGCGCATGCAGTCGGGCATGGCGCCCTGGCCCGGCAGCACGATGCGGTGCGCGTTCTCGATGTCGGCCACCTCGCCGGAAATTTTCACGTCCGCTTCCGGCGCCACGGCGCGCAACGCCTGCGCCACCGAGCGCAGGTTGCCCATGCCGTAATCCACTACAACAATTTTATTCATATTCAAGCATCAAAATGTGACCGGAGCCGCCCGCCCGGCTGGGGCGTGCTTACAGGCTACCTTTGGTCGAAGGGATGGTGCCGGCGGCCCGTTCATCCAGTTCCGCCGCCATGCGCAGCGCGCGGCCGAAGGCCTTGAACACGGTTTCGCATTGGTGGTGGGCATTGGTGCCGCGCAGGTTGTCGATGTGCAGCGTGACCAGCGCGTGGTTGACGAAGCCGCGGAAGAATTCCAGCGTCAGGTCGACGTCGAAGGTGCCGATCATGGCGCGCGTGAACGGGATGTGGTATTCGATGCCGGGACGACCCGAGAAATCGAGCACCACGCGCGACAGCGCCTCGTCCAGCGGCACGTAGGCGTGGCCGTAGCGGCGGATGCCCTTGCGGTCGCCGATGGCCTTGGCCACCGCCATGCCCAGCGTGATGCCCACGTCTTCCACCGTGTGGTGGTTGTCGATGTGGATGTCGCCCGTCGCTTCCACCTCCAGGTCGATCAGCCCGTGGCGGGCGATCTGGTCCAGCATGTGGTCGAGGAAGGGCACGCCGGTGTTCAGCTTTTGCTGGCCGGTGCCGTCCAGGTTGATGGCGACGCGGACTTGCGTCTCGTTGGTGTTGCGCGTGATTTCTGCGGTGCGGTTCATGAAGGGCTCTACGATGGTATCAGGCTGCCAACGATGCTTGCAGGGCATCGAGGAAGGCCGCGTTTTCTTCCGGGGTGCTGACCGTGATGCGCAAACAATTGGACAGCACAGCGTGCATTTTACTCACATTTTTGACTAATACCTTGCGATCAAGGAGTTTCGCGTAGGCATCATCGGCGTTTGGCACCCGGATCAAGATAAAATTCGCCGCCGACGGGAACACCGTCACGCCGGGCAGCGCGGCCATGGCGCCCGCCAGTTCAGCGCGCGCGGCCCGCAATTGCGCCGCCTGCTGGTTCAGCACGTCCACGTGGTCGAGCGCGAATTCGGCCGCCGCCTGGGTCAGCACGTTGATGTTGTAAGGAGGCCGCACTTTGTCGAACTGGGCCAGCAATTCCGGCGCCGCCGACATGTAGCCGAGGCGGATGCCGGCCAGGCCCAGCTTGGACACGGTGCGCATCACGACCAGGTTGGGGAACTCGGGCAGGCGCTCCATGAAGCTGGCCTGGGCAAACGGTTCATACGCTTCATCCACCACGGCGATGCCGGTCTCGCCCAGCGCGGCGATGATGGCGACGATGGCGTCGGCGTCGAACAGGTTGCCGGTCGGGTTGTTCGGGTAGGACAGGTAGACCAGCGACGGCCGGTGCTGGGCGATGGCAGCCAGCATGGCCGGCAAGTCCAGCGTCAGGTCGTCCTTGAGCGGCACGCCGACGAAATCCATGCCCGCAAACTGGGCCGAGCGCTGGTACATGACGAACGACGGCGAGGGCGCCAGCACCACGGCGCGCCGCTCCTGCAGCGCGCACGCCATGTCGAGGATGGAGATCAGTTCATCGGAACCATTGCCGAGCATGACGTCGTAACCGGCCGGCACGCCCAGCTTGGCGCAGATGCGCTGCTTGAGCGCGCTGTACGAGGCCACCGGGTAGCGGTTCAGCGTGGCGTCGGCCAGGCGCTGGCCCAGCTCGCGCAGCAAAGGCTCCGGCAGTTCATACGGGTTCTCCATCGCGTCGAGCTTGATGTAGCCGCCCGCGTCGGGCACATGGTAGCTGCCGATGGCGCGCACGTCGGAACGGATGGTGGCGGCGATCAGCTTGGATACGGCGGACATCGGGCGGGGCTCCTGGAATAGTTGGCGGGCTAGGCGGCGACGGCGTCGTCGTCCAGCTGCGCCAGCCGCTCGTTGATGATGGCGCAATAATCGGGGTTCAATTCAAAGCCGACGAAATGCCGGCCGCAGCGCCGGGCCGCGATGGCCGTGGTGCCGCTGCCCATAAACAGGTCCAGCACCACGCCGTCCGGCGGGCACGAGGCCTTGACCATGCGTTCGATGATTTCCAGCGGCTTCTGGGTCGGGTGGTCGGCCCGTTCGGGATGCTCGCGGTGCAGCCGCGACACGCTCCACAAATCTTTCGGGTTGTAGCCCACTTCCAGCCACTTGGCGCCCACGAAGATGGAGCGCGAGCGGGCCTTCTTGGTGGCCGCGTCGTAGGGGATGCGCACGGCGTCGAGGTCGAAGTAGTAATCCTTGCGGCGCACGAAGAAGCCGATGGTGTCGTGCACCGACGAGAAGCTGCGCACGCTGCCGCCCATGGACGGCACGCGGCGGTCCCAGATGATCTCGTTCATCATCGTCATGCGCTGCTTAAGCATGACGAAGATCTCGGGCGAGAAGCGCCAGGTGAGGAAGATGTACAGGCTGCCGTTGGGCTTGAGCTTGGGCAGGGCCAGGTCGATCCACTGCTCGGTCCAGCGCAGGTAATCGTCCACGCTTTGCTTGTCGGACGCGTTGCCGTAGTCCTTGCCCAGGTTGTAGGGCGGGTCCGTCAGGATCAGATCGACGGAACCATCGGGGATGCGGGCCAGGCCGGCCAGCGCATCCTCGCAAAAAACCTGGTTCAGCCACGTGCCCACGGACTCGCTCATACGGGACTCAGATGGCCGACTTCAAACGCAGCTCGGCGCTGCGCGCGTGCGCCTGCAAGCCTTCGCCGTAGGCCAGTTCGGCCGCCACCTTGCCCAGGGTCTGGGCGCCGGCTTCGCTCACGTGGATGATCGACGAGCGCTTCTGGAAGTCGTACACGCCCAGCGGCGACGAGAAGCGGGCCGTGCGCGACGTGGGCAGCACGTGGTTAGGACCGCAGCAATAGTCGCCCAGCGATTCGGACGAGAAGCGGCCCAGGAACATGGCGCCCGCGTGGCGAATCTTGTCGGCCCACTGCTGCGGCTCTTCGGCCGAGATTTCCAGGTGTTCGGCCGCGATGGCGTTGGCGATGGCGCAGGCCTCGTCCATGTCGCGCACCTTGACCAGGGCGCCACGGTCGGTCAGCGAGGTGCGGATGGTGGCCGCGCGCGGCATGGCCGGCAGCAGCTTGTTCAGGCTCGCCTCGACGCGGGCGATGTAGGCCGCGTCCGGGCACAGCAGGATGGCCTGGGCCAGCTCGTCGTGCTCGGCCTGCGAGAACAGGTCCATGGCCACCCAGTCCGGGTCGGTGGTGCCGTCGCACACCACCAGGATCTCGGACGGGCCGGCGATCATGTCGATGCCGACCACACCGAACACGCGGCGCTTGGCGGCGGCCACGTAGGCGTTGCCGGGGCCGACGATCTTGTCCACGGCCGTGATGGTTTCGGTGCCGTAGGCCAGCGCGGCCACGGCTTGGGCGCCACCGATGGTGATCACGCGCGTGACGCCGGCGATGGCGGCGGCGGCCAGCACCATCTGGTTCTTCACACCGTCCGGGGTGGGCACCACCATGATGATCTCGCCCACGCCAGCCACGTGGGCCGGGATCGCGTTCATCAGCACCGACGACGGGTAGGCGGCCTTGCCGCCGGGGACGTAGATGCCCACGCTGTCGAGCGGTGTGACCTTCTGGCCCAGCACCGTGCCGTCGGCTTCCGTGTAGGTGAAGCCGTTCAGTTCCTGCTTCTGGCGCTGGTGGAAGGCGCGCACGCGGTCGGCCGCTGTTTGCAGCGCCTGGCGCTGGGTGTCGGGCAGCGCGGCCAGCGCAGCCTGCAACTCCTGCTGCGACACTTCGAAGGCGGCCATGCTGGTGGCGCCGCCGTAGGGGATGCGGTCGAAACGGTTGGTGTATTCCAGCACGGCGGCGTCGCCGCGCGCCTTGACGTCGGCCAGGATGGCCGTGACGGCGGTTTCGATGGCGTCGTCGGTGCTGGCCTCGAACGCCAGCAGGGCGGACAGGGCGGACTGGAAATCGGCTTGGCTGGAGTCGAGCTTGGTGATCTGAATCGGCATGATGGGCGGTTCCGGCTGGTCTTTATTGGCTCTTGGGCTGGGAAGCGCGTTCGAACGCTTCGATGATCGGCTGCAGGCGCTCGCGCTTGAGCTTCAGCGCGGCCTGGTTGACGATCAGGCGCGACGAGATCGGCATGATCGCTTCCACTTCCACCAGGTCGTTGGCGCGCAGCGTGTTGCCGGTGCTGACCACGTCGACGATGGCGTCCGACAGGCCCACCAGCGGCGCCAGCTCCATCGAGCCGTACAGCTTAATCAGGTCCACGTGCACGCCCTTGGCGGCGAAGTGCTCGCGCGCCGTCTGCACGAACTTGGTGGCCACGCGCAGGCGCGCGCCCTGGCGCACGGCCGTCTCGTAGTCGAAGCCGTTCTTGACGGCCACCGACATGCGGCAGGTGGCGATGTTCAGGTCGATCGGCTGGTACAGGCCTTCGCCGCCATGCTCCAGCAGCACGTCCTTGCCGGCCACGCCGAAATCGGCAGCGCCGTGCTGGACGTAGGTCGGCACGTCGGTGGCGCGCACGATGATCACGCGCACGTTGGGATCGTTGGTGTTCAGGATCAGCTTGCGCGACGTTTCCGGATTCTCCGTCACGGTGATGCCGGCCGCTTCCAGCAGCGGCAGGGTGTCTTCGAAGATGCGGCCTTTCGACAGCGCCAGGATCAGTTGCGAGTTGGACTGGCCGTTAAATGCACTCATGGTGGTTCCCGTTATTTGATGCGGCGGATGTCGGCGCCCACGGCCGACAGCTTCACTTCCATGCGGTCGTAGCCGCGGTCCAGGTGGTAGATGCGGTCCACCAGCGTTTCGCCGCGGGCCGCCAGCGCGGCGATCACCAGCGAGGCCGAGGCGCGCAGGTCGGTCGCCATCACGGGCGCGCCGATCAGCTGCTCGACGCCCTTGATGAAGGCCGTGTTGCCGTCCGTCTCGATGGCCGCGCCCAGGCGGTTCATCTCCTGCACGTGCATGAAGCGGTTCTCGAAAATCGTCTCGGTGACGCGGCTGGCGCCGTCGGCCACCGTGTTGACGGCCATGAACTGGGCCTGCATGTCGGTCGGGAAGCCCGGGTATTCGGTGGTGCGGAAGCTGACCGGCGTGGGGCGGCGGTGCATCTGGGCCCGGATCGAATCCGTACCGATGGTCATCTCCAGGCCCATTTCGCGCAGCTTGTCGAGCGCCGCGTCCATGATGTCGGTGCGGGTGTTGCGCAGCGTGATGTCGCCGCCGGCCGCCGCCACGGCGCACAGGAAGGTGGCCGCTTCGATGCGGTCCGAGATCACGGCGTGCTTGGCGCCATGCAGCTCCGGCACGCCCTGGATCACCAGGCGGTCGGTGCCGATGCCTTCGATCTTCGCGCCCATGGCCACCAGCAGGTGGGCCAGGTCCGTCACTTCCGGCTCGCGCGCCGCGTTCTCCAGGATGGTTTCACCTTCAGCCAGGGTGGCCGCCATCAGCAGGTTCTCGGTGCCGGTGACGGTGATCATGTCGGTGACGATGCGGGTGCCCTTGAGCTTCTTGCACTTGGCGTAGATGTAGCCGCCTTCGATCGAGATCTCGGCGCCCAGCGCCTGCAAGCCCTTGATGTGCTGGTCCACGGGACGCGAACCGATGGCGCAGCCGCCCGGCAGCGATACCTTGGCCTCGCCGAAGCGCGCCAGCAGGGGGCCCAGCACCAGGATCGAGGCGCGCATGGTCTTCACCATCTCGTACGGCGCTTCCAGCTTGGTGATGGCGCTGCCGTTGAGGGTGACGCGCTCGCCGTCCTGCGCCACTTTCAGGCCGGTCTGGCCCAGCAGCTTGAGCATGGTGGCCACGTCGTGCAGGTGCGGCACGTTCGACAGTTCCAGGTCGCCCGCCGTCAGCAGGCCCGCGCACAGGATGGGCAGGGCCGCGTTCTTGGCGCCCGAGATGGAAATTTCACCGGACAGGCGCTTGCCGCCTTGAATGAGGAGCTTGTCCATGCTTAGCCTTGGAATTCTTCGGGGGTCAGGGTCTTCATCGACAGCGCGTGGATTTCCTCGCGCATGCGGTCGCCCAGCGCCGCGTACACCAGCTGGTGGCGCTGGATCAGCCGCTTGCCGGCGAATGCGGGCGACACGATCACGGCCTGGAAGTGCTGGCCGTCGCCCTCCACTTCGAGGTGGGTGCATTCGAGGCCGGCGGCGATGTAGCTGTGGATCAGTTCTGGAGTAGTGGACACGATAATTCCTTGGTATTGAATTCGGTATAAACGGTATGAATAGTTATCAGTGGCGCAGCCGGTAGCCGCTGCGCAGCAGGCGGATGGCCGCCAGCGACAGCACCACCAGGAAGGCCGACACGATGCCGAGGCTGACCACCGGGTTGACGTCGGACTGGCCGAAGAAGCCGTAGCGGAAGCCGTCGATCATGTAGAAGAACGGGTTCAGGTGCGACACGGTCAGCCAGAACGTGGGCAGCGAATGAATCGAGTAGAACACGCCGGACAGGAAGGTCAGCGGCATGATGAGGAAGTTCTGGAACGCGGCCAGCTGGTCGAACTTCTCGGCCCACACGCCGGCGATCAGGCCCATGGTGCCGAGGATGGCCGCGCCCAGCAGCGCGAACACGGCGATCCACACGGGCGCCGTGAACGACAGGTGGGCGAACCAGGCCGTGACGATGAACACGCCGAGGCCGACGACGATCCCGCGCACCATGGAGGCCAGCACGTAGGCGGAGAAGATCTCCCAGTGCGACAAGGGGGTCAGCAGCACGAACACGAGGTTGCCCGTGATCTTGGACTGGATCAGCGAGGACGAGGAGTTGGCGAACGCATTCTGCAGCACGCTCATCATCACCAGGCCCGGGATCAGGAAGGCCGTGTAGTTGACGCCGGCGTACACCTGCACCCGGCCTTCGAGCACGTGGCCGAAGATCAGCAGGTACAGCATGGCCGTCAGGATGGGCGCGGCCACGGTCTGGGTCGCCACTTTCCAGAAGCGCAGGGTTTCCTTGTACACCAGGGTGCGGAAGCCGGTCGAGATCAGGCTCATACGGTCCCCTTTTCCATGATTTGCAGGAAGATGTCTTCCAGGTCGGCCTGCTGCAACTGCATCTCGTCGATCACGGCGCCGCTTTCGCGCACGCGTGCGAGGATGTTCTCCACTTCCGCGTAATCGTTGATGCGCAGGTTGTACTCGCCGGGCACGGTTTGCTCGGCGTGCGTGATCAGGTGCTGCAACTGCGGCGGCAGCGCGCCCTTCAAGTGCAGGTTGAGCTGGGAACCGGAAATGCGGCGGATCAGCGCGCTCATGGTGTCGAGCGCCACGATCTTGCCGGCCTTGAGCATGGCCACGCGCTTGCACATGGCTTGCGCCTCCTCCAGGTAGTGGGTGGTCAGCACCACCGTGTGGCCTTCGCGGTTCAGGCGCGAGATGAACTTCCACAGCGTCTGGCGCAATTCCACGTCCACGCCGGCCGTCGGCTCGTCGAGCACGATCACGGGCGGCTTGTGCACCAGCGCCTGGGCCACCAGCACGCGCCGCTTCATGCCGCCCGACAGCGCGCGCATATTGGTGTCGGCCTTGTTGGTCAGGTCCAGGTTGAACATCACCTCGTCGATCCAGTCGTCGTTGCGCGACAGGCCGAAATAGCCGGACTGCAGGCGCAGCGTCTCGCGCACGGTGAAGAAGGGGTCGAACACCAGTTCCTGCGGCACCACGCCGAGCTTGCGGCGGGCGGCGCGGAAATCGCTCTGCACGTCGTGGCCGTGGATGGTGACGCTGCCCGCGTCCGGCCGGATCAGGCCGGCGATGATGGAGATCAGGGTGGTCTTGCCGGCGCCGTTCGGGCCCAGCAGGCCGAAGAACTCGCCCTCCTCGATGGACAGGGAAACGCCGCCCAGTGCCTGCAGCGACTGGTAGCGCTTCTGGACCTGGTTGATTTGGATAGCTGTCATGCTTGACTTGTCAGTTGTTGCCGCAGCGCAAGGACACGGCAGGGATGCTCGTTGGCGGAAGGTGGTGCTTGGCGCCGCGGCACGTTTTTGGCGGCGGCAACGTTCAATTATAGGGGAATTTTGATCCGGCAGAGCCGGACCGGGCGATTCGCGGGGGACGGGACAGGGTCAATGGTGATGCAGTTCGGCCGCCGTCAGGCCGATGGCGGCGGACGCGGGCGCGCCAGCCACGGGGAGCGACTCGGCCTGGGCCGCGTCGGGGAACAGCAGGTTGCACACGCCGTACAGCTTGGTCAGGCTTTGCAGGGCTGGCGGCAGGTTGCGCAGTCCCAGCGCGAAGCCGGCCTCGCGCGCGGCGCGCTGCCAGGCCAGCATGACGGCCACGGCCACCGAATCGACCGTCAGCACATGGCGCAGGTCGAATTCCTTCTGGCCGGCGCGGATGGCCGCCAGGCCGCGCTCCAGCGCCGCGGTGGCGTTGAGCACGGTCAGCGACGACAGTGATTGCAGGTTGTCTACGGTGTCGGCCATGGTCGTCGGTGGTCCTGGGTGGTCTTATTTCGCGTTGGAAGCGGCCTTCAGGGGCTTGCTGGCCAGCTTCTTGTTCTTCTCGGACAGCGCCTTGATCAGGCCGTCGATGCCGCCCTTGCTGATCTCGGACGCGAAGGTGCCCTTGTAGGTTTCCACCAGCCAGGCGCCCAGCACGTTGATGTCATAGATCTTCCAGCCGTTGTTGGCCGACTTGGCCACGCGGTAGTTGAGCGGAATCGGTTCGCCGCGCGGCACGTTGACCTGCGAGCGCACTTCCACTTCCGTGTCCGACGGGTCGGCGCGCAGCGGCTTGAATTCCACCGTTTCATTCTTGATCTGCGACAGGGCGCCCGAATAGGTGTAGATCAGCAGCGTGCGGAACTCGGCCGACAGGGCTTTTTGCTGCTCGGGCGTGGCGTCGCGCCAGAAGCGGCCCGACGCCAGTTGCGTCATGCGCTGGAAGTCCACGTAGGGCAGGATCTTGGATTCCACCAGGTCCATGACCTTTTTCTGGTCGCCGGCCTGGATCGCCTTGTCGGCCTTGGCCGTGTCGATCACGTCCTGCGAAATGCGTTTGACGAGCACGTCCGGCGCCTCGACGGCGGCCGGGGTGGCGGTAGCGGCGCCGGCGTAACTTGCCAGCGCGATGGTGGCGAGAGCGATCAGTTGTTTAATATATTTCATCTTGTTTTACCTATGTCTGATTTTAAACGGGGTCACAGGCTGTCTTTTTTTGCAGCCGGTGCTTCCGAGTTTAACTCTTTTGGCGCCGGTTCGGATGACACCGGTGCGGAAGTTTCCCCGCCGTCAACTTTTTTCACGCCATCGCCGTCGCCATTGCCGTCGCCATCGTCGTCCTTGGGCTGCGGCTTGCGCGGCGGCGGGTCGCCGTCGTAGACCTTGTTTTCGCGCCGTTGCAAAAAGCCGTCGCGCACGAATTCATAGCGGTCCAGCGCCGCATCTTCGAGCAGGGTGGAGGCGTCCAGCAGGTTGGCGCGCTGGTCCACGGCGCGCGTGGCCGTGCCGATGTTACGCAGGTAGACCGGCTCCTTGTAGCGCCACAGGTCGCCATTGAAGTCCAGCGGCAGGGCGGCCGTGTCGCGCACGGTGGAGGCGCCGAACAGCGGCAGCATCAGGTAAGGACCCGATGGCACGCCCCAGTAGCCGAGCGTCTGGCCGAAATCCTCATTGTGCTTGGGCAAGCCCGCCTGCGAGGCGAAATCGATCACGCCCAGCAAGCCGAAGCTGGTGTTCAGTGTGACGCGGGCCACATCGGACATGCCAGCCTCGCCCTTGCCTTGCAGCAAGTTGTTGACGGCGCTCCAGACGTCGGCCAGGTTGCCGAAGAAGTTGTCGATGCCGGTCTGCACGAACGACGGCAGCACGGCGCGGTAGGCTGTGGCGGCTGGCTTCAGGGCCACCTGGTCCACCGTGTCGTTGAACTTGAACATGGCGCGGTTGAAGCCCTCGTACGGGTCGCGCGGGTTGGGGCCGGCGCAGCCGCTGAGCAGGGCAGCCGCGCCCAGCGCCAGCGTCAGCGCACGCCATTTACCGGGGATGGGAGTCATTTGGAGGAGTCCTTTCCTTCCGCTGCCTTGCTGTAGATGAACTGGTTGATCAAGTCTTCCAGCACGGCGGCCGACTGGGTGCGCGCGATCTTGTCGCCGCCCACCAGGTTGTTGGTGTCGCCGCCCGCCTCGATGCCCACGTACTGCTCGCCCAGCAGGCCGGCCGTGAGGATCTTGGCCGAGCTATCCTTGGGGAACTTGTAGCCTTCGTCCATGTCCAGCTTGACCAGCGCCTGGTAACTCTTGTCGTCGAACTGGATCTGGCCCACCCGGCCCACCACCACGCCGGCCGCCTTGACGGGCGCCTGGGGACGCAGGCTGCCGATGTTGTCGAACTTGGCCACGATAGTATAGGTCTTGCCGAACGACAGGGAGCTCATATTTCCCGCCTTGAGGGCCAGGAACATCAGCGCCGCCGCGCCGATCACGATGAACAAGCCTACCCACACATCCAGAGATTTACGTTGCATAACATCATCCTAAAGAATTTTTCGGGCGGCGGCGCGTGCCGCCAGCCACTGCATTGCGTTTACTGGCGCCGAAACGGCGCTTATTTGCTGAACATCAAGGCCGTCAGCATGAAGTCCAGCCACCAGATCGCCAGCGACGACAGCACCACGGTACGGGTGGTGGCGCGCGCCACGTCTTCCGGCGTGGGCTGCGACTCATACCCCTGGTACAGGGCGATGAAGGTGATGGCGATGCCGAACACCACGCTCTTGAAGAAACCGTTGAAGATGTCTTTCCAGATATCGACGCCGCCCTGCATCTGCGACCAGAACGCGCCATCGTCCACGCCGATCAGCTTCACGCCGACCAGGTAGCCGCCGAACACGCCCACGGCGCTGAAGATCGAGGCCAGCAGCGGCACGGCCAGCACGCCGGCCCAGAAACGGGGCGCCAGCACGCGCTGGATCGGGTTGACAGCCATCATCTCCATGGCCGACAGTTGCTCGCCCGCCTTCATTAGGCCGATCTCGGCCGTGAGCGAGGTGCCGGCGCGGCCCGCGAACAGCAAGGCCGTGATGACGGGGCCCAGTTCGCGCGTCAAACCGAGCGCCACCAGCAGGCCCAGCGACTGCTCGGCGCCGTACTTGTTCAGGGTGTAATAGCCCTGCAGGCCCAGCACCATGCCCACGAACAGGCCGGACAGGGTGATGATGAGCAGGGAGTAATTGCCGATGAAATGCAGTTGCTCGACCACGAGGCGGGGCCGCTTGAGCATGCCCGGCGACAGGCCCAGCATGGCCGCGAACATGCGCGCGCCATAGCCAACGCTGGCGATCTGCTCGCGCACCGTCGCGCCCAGCCGGGCCAGCAGGGTTTCCGCGATCATGGCCGGCCTCCCAGGCCCAGGTCGTCGGCCAGCGATTTGCCCGGGTAGTGGAACGGCACCGGGCCGTCCGCTTCCGCGTGGACAAACTGTTTCACATAGGGATCGGTCGACACCATCATGTCGTCCGGCGTGCCGTGGGCGACGATCTTGCCCTGCGACAGGAAATACACGTAATCAGCGATGGCGAAACACTCCTTGACGTCGTGCGACACGAGGATGGTGGTGGAGCCGAGCGCCGTGTTGAGGTTGCGGATCAGGTTGGCCGTCACGCCCATGGAGATGGGGTCGAGGCCGGCGAACGGCTCGTCGTACATGATCAGTTCCGGGTCCAGCGCGATCGAGCGGGCCAGCGCCACGCGGCGCGCCATGCCGCCCGAGATCTCGGCCGGCTTGAGTTTGGCCGCGTTGCGCAGGCCGACCGCGTGCAGCTTCATCAGCACCAGGTTGCGGATCAGTTCTTCCGGCAAATCCGTATGCTCGCGCAGGGGGAAGGCCACGTTCTCGAACACGGTCAGGTCCGTGAACAGGGCGCCGTGCTGGAACAGCATGCCCATTTTGCGGCGCAGCAGATACAGGTCGTCGGTCTTCAGCTGGTGCACAACCTGGCCGTGCACGGTCACTTGCCCCTTGTTGGGACGCAACTGGCCGCCGATCAGGCGCAGGACGGTGGTCTTGCCGCTGCCCGAACCGCCCATGACGGCCACGACTTTTCCGCGCGGAAAGTCCATCTGGAGGCCCGACAGGATGGGGCGCTTTCCATAGGAGAAGTGCAAATCGCGGATTTCGACTAGATTGGGCACATCGGTACTCATTTTTTGGGATGCCGTATTGTAGTGCAGAAAGACACAACTCTGCTGGCGCCGCCCCGATTCGGCACGGCAAATGGCTGATAATACAACACTAATGAACGAAAAGTCAGCAAGTTACAATTGGAAACCAGTTTAACTTGCTGCATCGCACCAAATCTTGACGAAAAAAACCGGAAGCAGCGGGTGGGGGCACCCGCCGGCTTCCGGCCTGATGGAACGTGACGGCGGTTTAGCGTGGCAGTACCGACGAGCCCATCAGGAATTCATCGACGGCGCGCGCGCACTGGCGGCCTTCGCGGATCGCCCACACCACCAGCGACTGGCCACGGCGCACGTCGCCGGCCGCGAACACTTTCGGCACCGAGGTCTGGTAGCAGCCGTCGCCGTCCGTGGTCGCCTTGGCGTTGCCGCGGCCATCCTTTTCCACGCCGAACGCGTCCAGGATTTGCTGCACGGGCGAGACGAAGCCCATGGCCAGCAGCACCAGGTCGGCCTTCATTTCGAATTCCGAGTTCGGCACTTCGCTCATCTTGCCGTCCTTCCACTCGACGCGGCAGGCGATCAGCTTCTCAACCTTGCCGCCCTTGCCTTCCAGGCGCTTGGTGGCCACGGCCCAGTCACGCGAGCAACCTTCGTCGTGCGAGGACGAGGTGCGCAGCTTGGTCGGCCAGTACGGCCACACCAGCGGCTTGTTTTCCTGCTCGGGAGGCATCGGCATCAGTTCGAACTGGGTCACGGACGCGGCGCCGTGGCGGTTCGAGGTGCCCACGCAGTCGGAACCGGTGTCGCCGCCGCCGATCACCACCACGTTCTTGCCGGTGGCCTT
This sequence comes from Rugamonas brunnea, assembly GCF_014042345.1. GTDB lineage: Bacteria > Pseudomonadota > Gammaproteobacteria > Burkholderiales > Burkholderiaceae_D > Rugamonas > Rugamonas brunnea. The sequence goes on along the minus strand of NZ_JACEZT010000003.1, from coordinate 307,814 downwards.
GATCTGGTCCTTGACCTTGTCGCCCGCGTTGACCTTGTTCTGCTGGGGCAGGAAGTCCATCGCGAAATGCACACCCTTCAGCTCGCGGCCCGGCACGGGCAGGTCGCGCGGCTGCTCGGCGCCGCCGGCCAGCACCACGGCGTCGAATTCCTTGGCCAGGTCTTCAGGGAAGATGGTTTCCTTGGCCCAGTTGTTGACGTTGGCCGGGAAGTCCTTGCCCACCAGCACGCTGGTGCGGAACACCACGCCTTCCGCTTCCATCTGCTTGACGCGGCGGTCGATGTGCGACTTTTCCATCTTGAAGTCGGGGATGCCGTAGCGCAGCAGGCCGCCCACGCGGTCGCTCTTCTCGAACACGGTCACGGCGTGGCCGGCGCGCGCCAGCTGCTGGGCCGCTGCCAGGCCGGCGGGGCCGGAACCGATCACGGCCACTTTCTTGCCGGTCTGCTGGGCCGCCGGTTGCGGCACCACCCAGCCATGTTCCCAGCCTTCGTCGATGATCTTGTGCTCGATCGACTTGATGCCGACCGGGTCTTCGCTGATGCCCAGCGTGCAGGCCGCTTCGCACGGCGCGGGGCAGATGCGGCCCGTGAACTCGGGGAAGTTGTTGGTCGAGTGCAGCACGTCCAGCGCTTCGCGGTAGTTGCCGCGATACACCAGGTCGTTCCAGTCGGGGATGATGTTGTTGACCGGGCAGCCGTTGTTGCAGAACGGGATGCCGCAATCCATGCAGCGCGCGCCCTGGACCTTGGCTTGCTCGTTGGTCAGCGGGATGACGAATTCCGCATAGTTCTTAAGACGCGTGGCTGGCGGCAGATAGCCTTCTTCCTGACGCTGAAATTCCATGAAGCCGGTGATTTTACCCACGATAAATCCTCAAATAATGTGCTGGCGGGGGGCAGGCCGTGGCCTGCCCTCGGTCGTAATGTGCTGGTTGGCTCAAGCCGCTTTCGGCTGCACGACGGACGCTTCGTTCGCCATGTCCTCGGCCAGTTCGGCCAGCGCGCGCTTGTACTCGCTCGGGAACACCTTGACGAACTTGCTGCGGCCTTCGGCCCAGTTGTCGAGCAGGTAGCGGGCGCGGGTGCTGCCGGTGTGCTTGAAGTGACGCTCGATCAGGCGCTTGAGGATCACTTCGTCCGCTTCCGGCTCGCCGTCGCGGTGCTGGCTGTGCCAGGTGGCGCGGTCCACTTGCTGCTCGCTCGCCGTCAGCACCGATTCCAGGCGCACCATGGCCGTGTTGCACTTGCCGGCGAAGTCGCCGTCCGGGTCGTACACGTAGGCGATACCGCCCGACATGCCGGCCGCGAAGTTACGGCCCGTGGCGCCCAGCACCACCACCGTGCCGCCGGTCATGTATTCGCAACCGTGGTCGCCCAGGCCTTCCACCACGGCCGTGGCGCCGGAGTTACGCACAGCGAAACGCTCGCCGGCCACGCCGTTGAAGAAGGCTTCGCCACTGATGGCGCCGTACAGTACGGTGTTGCCGATGATGATGTTATCGACGGCCCAGCCACGGAATTCCGTGTTCGGACGCACGATGATGCGGCCGCCCGACAAACCCTTGCCCACGTAGTCGTTGCCTTCGCCCACCAGGTCGATGGTGATGCCGTGCGCCAGGAAGGCGCAGGCCGACTGGCCAGCCGTGCCTTGCAGCTGGATGTGGATGGTGTCGTCCGGCAGACCGGCGTGGCCGTAGCGCTTGGCCACTTCGCCCGACAGCATGGTGCCGACCGTGCGGTTGACGTTGCGCACCGGCGAGATGAACGAGACGCGCTCGCCCTTCTCCAGCGCGGCCTTGGCTTGCGCGATCAGCTTGTGGTCCAGTGCCTTGTCCAGGCCGTGGTCCTGCTCTTCGGTGTGGTACACAGACTGGCCGTTGGTCACTTCCGGCTGGTAGAACACGGAGCTGAAGTCCAGGCCCTTGGCCTTCCAGTGGGCCACGGCCTTCGACTTGTCGAGCAGGTCGGCGCGGCCGATCAGCTCGTCGAAGGTGCGGATGCCCAGTTGCGCCATCAGCTGGCGGGCTTCCTCGGCCACGAAGAAGAAGTAGTTGACCACGTACTCAGGCTTGCCGGAGAACTTGGCGCGCAGCACAGGATCCTGCGTGGCCACGCCCACCGGGCAGGTGTTCAGGTGGCACTTGCGCATCATGATGCAGCCTTCCACCACCAGCGGCGCGGTGGCGAAGCCGATTTCGTCGGCGCCCAGCATGGCGGCGATCACGACGTCGCGGCCGGTACGCATCTGGCCGTCGGCCTGGACGCGGATGCGGCTGCGCAGGCCGTTCAGCACCAGGGTCTGCTGCGTTTCCGCCAGACCCAGTTCCCATGGCGTGCCGGCGTGCTTGACCGACGACAGCGGCGAAGCGCCCGTGCCGCCGTCATGACCGGCCACCACCACGTGGTCGGCCTTGGCCTTGGTGACGCCGGCGGCCACGGTGCCGATACCGACTTCCGACACCAGCTTGACCGAGATCGAAGCGCGCGGATTGGCGTTCTTCAGGTCGTGGATCAGCTGGGCCAGGTCTTCGATCGAGTAGATGTCGTGGTGCGGCGGCGGCGAGATCAGACCCACGCCCGGTACCGAGAAGCGCAGCTGGGCGATGTATTCGGATACCTTGTGGCCCGGCAGCTGGCCGCCTTCACCGGGCTTGGCGCCCTGTGCCATCTTGATCTGGATCTGGTCGGCCGAGTTCAGGTACTCGGCGGTGACGCCGAAGCGGCCCGACGCCACCTGCTTGATACGCGAACGCATCGAGTCGCCTTCCTGCAGCGGGATGTCGACCACCACGCGTTCCTTGCCGACCACGGACGACATGGTTTCGCCCTGCTTGATCTTGATGCCCTTCAGTTCCATCGTGTAGCGGGCCGGATCTTCGCCGCCCTCGCCGGTGTTGGACTTGCCGCCGATGCGGTTCATGGCCACGGCCAGGGTGGCGTGCGCCTCGGTCGAGATCGAGCCGAGCGACATGGCGCCGGTGGCGAAGCGCTTGACGATTTCCTTGGCCGGTTCCACTTCCTCCAGCGGGATCGCCTTCTTCGGATCGAGCTTGAACTCGAACAGGCCGCGCAGCGTCAGGTGGCGCTTGCTCTGGTCGTTGATGATCTGCGCATATTCCTTGTAGCTGGAATAGTTGTTGGCGCGGGTCGAATGCTGCAGCTTGGCGATCGCGTCCGGGGTCCACAGGTGGTCTTCGCCGCGCACGCGGAACGCGTATTCGCCGCCCGCGTCGAGGTGGTTGGCCAGCAATGGATCGTCGCCGAAGGCCAGGTGGTGCAGGCGCAGCGCCTCTTCCGCCACTTCGAACACGCCGATGCCTTCCACGTTGGAGGCCGTGCCCTTGAAGTACTTGTCGACCAGCGACTTGTTGAGGCCGATGGCTTCGAAGATCTGCGCGCCGCAGTACGACATGTAGGTCGAGATGCCCATCTTGGACATCACCTTCATCAAGCCCTTGCCGATGGCCTTGGTGTAGTTGTAGATCGCCGTGTCGCCCGACAGTTCGCCCGGCATGTCCTGCGCCAGTTCGATCAGGGTTTCCATCGCCAAGTAAGGGTGGACGGCTTCCGCGCCGTAGCCGGCCAGCAGCGCGAAGTGGTGCGTCTCACGGGCCGAGCCGGTTTCCACCACCAGGCCGGTGGAGGCGCGCAGGCCCTTGCTCACCAGGTGCTGGTGGATGGTCGAGGTGGCCAGCAGGGCCGGGATGGCGACGCGGTCGGCGCATACCGAGCGGTCCGACACGATCAGGATGTTGTGGCCCGACTTGACGGCGTCTACGGCTTCCGCGCACAGCGAGGCCAGGCAGGCTTCCACGCCGTCCTTGCCCCAGGCCAGCGGGTAGCAGATGTTCAGTTCATACGACTTGAACTTGCCGCCCGTGTGGCCGCTGATGCCGCGCAGGCGCGCCATGTCGTTGAAGCCCAGGATGGGCTGCGACACTTCGAGGCGCATCGGCGGATTGACGTTGTTGGTGTCGAGCAGGTTCGGTTTCGGGCCGATGAAGGACACCAGCGACATCACCATCGCTTCGCGGATCGGGTCGATCGGCGGGTTGGTCACCTGGGCGAACAGCTGCTTGAAGTAGTTATACAGCGGCTTGAGCTTGTTGGACATGACGGCCAGCGGCGAGTCATTGCCCATCGAGCCGGTCGCTTCTTCGCCGGCCACGGCCATTGGCGCCATCAGGAACTTCAGGTCTTCCTGGGTGTAACCGAACGCTTGCTGGCGGTCCAGCAGCGAAGGCACCGGTTTTTCGCCAGGCGCGGCCGCGTACTTGGCGCGGTTGTGGCCCAGCTGGCTTTCGCTCAGCTTGATCTCGTCGAGCTTGATGCGCACGGCGTTGATCCAGGCCTTGTAGGGCTTGGCGTTGGCGTAGGTGTCCTTCAGTTCCTTGTCGCCGATGATGCGGCCCGCTTCCAGGTCGATCAGGAACATCTTGCCTGGTTGCAGACGCCATTTCTGGATGATCTTCGATTCAGGAATCGGCAGCACGCCCGATTCCGAAGCCATCACCACCAGGTCGTCGTCGGTGACGATGTAGCGGGCAGGGCGCAGGCCATTGCGGTCCAGCGTGCCGCCGATGTAGCGGCCGTCGGTGAAGGCCATGGCGGCCGGGCCGTCCCATGGTTCCATCATGGCGGCGTGGTATTCGTAGAAGGCGCGGCGGTTGTCGTCCATCAGGCTGTGGTTTTCCCACGCTTCCGGAATCATCATCATCATGGCCTGGGCGATCGGGTAGCCGGCCATCAGCAGCAGTTCCAGCGCGTTGTCGAAGCAAGCGGTGTCGGACTGGCCTTCATAGATCAGCGGGAACAGCTTGTTCAGGTCGTCGCCCAGCACGGCCGACTTCATCACGCCTTCGCGCGCGCGCATCCAGTTGAAGTTGCCCTTGACGGTGTTGATCTCGCCGTTGTGGGCGATCAGGCGGTACGGGTGGGCCAGCGGCCACTCGGGGAAGGTGTTGGTGGAGAAGCGCTGGTGCACCAGGGCCAGGGCCGACACGCAGCGCGCGTCCTGCAGGTCCTTGTAGTACACGCCCACCTGGTCGGCCAGCAGCAGGCCCTTGTAGACGATGGTGCGGGCCGACATCGAGGCCACGAAGAATTCTTTGCCGTGGATCAGCTTCAGGGCCTGGATCGCGTGGCCCGACGATTTGCGGATCACGTACAGTTTGCGCTCCAGCGCGTCGGTCACCATGATGTCGGCGCCGCGGCCGATGAAGATCTGGCGGATCACGGGTTCCTTGGCGCGCACGGTCGGCGACATTGGCATGTCGCAGTCGACCGGCACATTGCGCCAGCCCAGCACGACCTGGCCTTCGGCGCGCACGGCGCGTTCGATTTCCTGTTCGCAGGCGATGCGCGAGGCGTTTTCCTTCGGCAGGAACACCATGCCGACGCCGTATTCGCCGGGCGGCGGCAGTTCGATGCCTTGCTTGGCCATCTCATCGCGGTAGTATTGGTCGGGAATCTGGATCAGGATACCGGCGCCATCGCCCATCAGCGCATCGGCGCCCACGGCGCCCCGGTGATCGAGGTTCTTCAGGATCAGCAGACCCTGTTCAATGATCGAATGGCTCTTGTTGCCCTTGATATGGGCGACGAAACCGACGCCGCAGGCGTCGTGTTCATTGGACGGATCGTACAGACCTTGGGCTTTCATGGGCTTCTCCACTGCAATTGGAATATCGAAACCCTAGAGTAGTGCAATGCAGCAGAAACTTCAACAATAACAATTAGGGTCGGAGTCGAATTAATTTTTTAAATGTTCTCCGAAAAATTAAATAGGGACAGAGTGAAGGCAGGGAAAAAGAAACGCGGCCGGGCGCCGTTGCCGGCGCGCCGCCGCGTTACGGAGCCCGCCGGGCCGTCAGGTTCCGGGGTCCGGGCTGGTGGTGGCGGTGGCGGCCTCCGCTTCGACCGCCGGCTTCTTGAACGGCCGGCCGCGCTTGGCCGGCAGCACCTGGCGCTGCATCTTCTTTTCGAGCTCGCGCTTGTACTGGTCCGAGCCCAGCGGCCAGCCCTTGAGCACGGCGCGCTCGATGGTGTCGACCTGTTCCACCGTCAGCGCCGTCTCGGCCAGCGCGATGTAGGCCGCCTCGCGCTGGAATGGCGTGTTGCCCAGCGCCCAGTATTGCGGGTGGTCGGTGATCAGCGGATCGACCCGCTGGCCCGCGTGGTGGGCGTAGCTGGACCACGGATAGTCGGCCGCCGCCGCCGCCAAGCCGGCCCGCACGGGATTGCCTTCGACGTAGCGGCTGCATTGCATGAAGAAATGGTCGGCGTCGATCACCGAGGTCTTGTAACGGCCATTCCACAAGGTGCCGGTGCGGCCGTATTTCTGGTTGAAGTAGGGCACGTAGTAGCGGCCTATCCATTGCATCATGTGGCCCAGGCCTTCCTCGTCGGACGGCGTGACCAGCAAATGCAGGTGGTCGGGCATGAGCACGTAGGCGTGCACGGCGACCTGGTCGTTGCGGGCCGCCGTGCGCAGCCAGCCGAGGAAGGCCAGGTAGTCCGCCGTGTCCTGGAACACGGGCTGGTTATTGTTGCCGCGCTGGATGATGTGGTGCGGCTGGTTGGGAATGATGAGGCGGGGCAGACGAGCCATGAAAATGCAGGGGAAAGTGACGGCGCCAAGGTGGCGTAAGCCCTTATCTTACCCGTCCGACGCCACTCTGTCCCTGATTATTTTCTGACGCGGCGCGGGCGGACCCGCGCCGTTCCGCCTGTCAGAATTCTTCCCACGCGGGCGCCGCCGCTTGTTTGCCGGGGCGCACCGCCGGCAAGGTCGTGCGCGGCGCCACAGCGGCCAGCGAACGGGGGGCCGCCTGCGCGTGGCCCGTCAGCTGGAACACGCTCACCACCTCGGCCAGCGACGAGCTCTGGTCCTGCAGCGAGGCGGCGGCGGCGGCCGCTTCCTCCACCAGGGCCGCGTTCTGCTGGGTCACCTGGTCCATCTGCGAGATGGCGCGGTTGATCTGCTCGATCCCCATCGTCTGTTCCGAACTGGCGGCCGTGATGTCGCCGATGATGTCCGTCACGCGCCGCACGTTGATCACGATTTCCTTCATCGTGCTGCCGGCCTGGTCCACCAGCCGGGCGCCGGCCTCGACCTTGTCGACGGAATCGCCGATCAGTTCCTTGATCTCCTTGGCGGCGGCGGCGCTGCGCTGGGCCAGGTTGCGCACTTCGGTGGCGACGACGGCGAAGCCGCGCCCCTGCTCGCCGGCCCGGGCCGCTTCCACGGCCGCGTTCAGCGCCAGGATGTTGGTCTGGAACGCGATACCGTCGATCACGGCGATGATATCGACGATCTTGCGCGCCGAGTCGTTGATCATGCCCATGGTGTCCACCACTTCCTCGACCACGGTGCCGCCTTTGACGGCCACTTCCGACGCCGACAGCGCCAGCGTGTGGGCCTGGCGCGAGCTGTCGCCGTTCTGCTTGACGGTGGCCGTCAACTGTTCCATCGAGGATGCCGTCTGCTGCAGCGAGCTGGCCTGCTGCTCGGTGCGGGCCGACAGGTCCAGGTTGCCGCTGGCGATCTGGCTGGAGGCGGTGGCGATGGTTTCCGTGCCCTGGCGCACTTGGCCGACGATGTTGACCAGGCTGGCGTTCATGTCCTTCAGCGCTTGCAGCAGCATGCCGGTCTCGTCGGCGCTGCGCACGTCGATCTTGCTGTTGAGGTTGCCGGCGGCCACGGTCTGCGCCACTTGCACCGCCTTATGCAGGGGCCGCGTGATGGAGACGGCGATCAGGTAGGCGAACCAGCTGCCCAGCACCAGGCCGCCGGCCACCAGCGCCAGCAGGAAGCGCTGGCCGTCGCGGTATTGCTGCTGCACTTGCGCGGCCAGCGTGCGGCCCACGTCGGCCTCGTAGGCGCCGATCTTTTCCACGTTGCTCAGGTAAGCGGCGAACTGGCCTTCGAGCTTGGTGTCGACCAGCTGGCGGGTCGCCTCCTGGTCGGTCTTCTTGAGCTTGAACACGGCGTCGCGGGTGGCGGCGTAATCCTTGCGCACGCCGGCCACGGCGTCCAGCAAGACTTTTTCCTCGGGACTGTCCAGCATCGGTTCCAGTTGTTTCTGGATCGCATTCACACGGGACCGGGTGGCCGCCGCCTGCTGCGCCTCGGTGGGCGACTCGGCCTGGTCGGAATTACGCGCGAACGCGATCACGCGGATGCCGGAAATACTGATCAGGTTATGCCATTCGGCCGTCAGGCGTTCCTTGAGCATGGCTTCGCTGACCATCTTCTCGGTCAGCCGCCCCACTTCCTGCAGGCGCCAGATGCCGGCCGCCGCCATTGCCATCATCAATACCAGGATCAGGCCGAAGCCGCCCCCTAGCCTTACCCCAATCTTTAAATCGGAAATCTTCATCGCGAACTCCCCAGCCGTGGACAAGGCGCCCATCTGTTGTCCGGTGGACCGGCTAGATGGTGCGTGGAAAGTTCATACTACGTGATGGATAGCGGGAGAAAACTCACATATTCCCACAAGCAACAAAAATATATGTGGTTTAGTTGAGTAAAAGTCAAGAAATATTGAAGCTGGCCGACAGGCTGTAGCCTTCGCCGTAGGCGCTGCGCAACGGCAGGTCCTGGCCCAGGCCGGTGCGCGCCTTCTTGCGCAAACGGTAGACCAGCATGTCGACCCGGCGCCCGGCGTCGGGATCGTCGCCGCCGATGCCGGCCACGATCACCTGGCGCGGCACGGGCCGGGTGTTAATTGTGAGCAAGTGCAGGAAGTTGCACTCCTTTTCCGTCAGCGTAATGGCCAGGCCCTGCAGCTCCAGCTGGCGGGCCGAGACCCGCAGCGTCCACTTGCTGGGCACGGGCACGGGATCTTGCGGGCCCACCCGCCTGTCCAGCGCCTCGATGTGGGCGGCCAGCTCGGGGAATTTGATCGGCTTGGTCAGATAATGGTCGGCGCCCAGGCGCAGGCCCAGGATGCGGTTGTCGAACGCCACCCGGCCCGTCAGCACCAGCAAGCCGATCTGCGGATACAGCTGGCGCATGCGCGGAATCACATTGAAACCATCCTCATCGGGCAAGCCCAGGTCCAGCACCACGACGCCCACCTTGCCCTGGCTGAGGGCCGACCACATCTCGCTGGCGTTGTTGGTGATGTGCACCTCGTGTTCAAGCTCAGTCAAAAACTCTGCCATTTCCTCGGCATAGTCCAGATTGTCTTCCACGATGAGTATTTGCGTCATTGATGCGCCATTTGGTCCGATGAGTGAGCAATCGTGCTCAGTTCCGCCCCGCGGCAGAGTGAACTTGCATCGGGGAATTATCACTGCTGCCTAGTGCTTGTGCAAGGCTTTTCCCGGCAGCGGCGGGGGCCGGCAACCAAATCCGACATTCCACGCCGCTTTCCGGCAGATTTTGTATCTCCAGGGTGCCGCCGTGCACGTCGACCACGGCCCGCGCCATGTACAGGCCCAGGCCCGATCCGGCGGTGCCGGCCGCGTTCGCGCCCCGGTAGCCCTTGTCGCACACGCGCGCCAGGTCCGCTTCGGGGATGCCTTCGCCACGGTCGCGCACCAGGAATTCGATCCCGCCTTCCATTGCCTTTTTACCTATCAATTCTATCGCGGTATCGGGTTTTGTGTACTTAATTGCATTGTCGAGTAAAACTTCTAGCGCCAGGCGCAAGCCATCGGGCTCGCACCGTATCCATTGCGGCAAGCCGTCGCAGCGCACGGTGATGGCCGCGCGCCGGGCACGGGCCTGGGCGGTGGCCGTCTCCAGCAGGGCCTGCGGCGAGATTTCATTGGGCTGGCGGGCGCGGCCGATGCTGGCCAGGCGCTCGGGCGACAGATAATCGTCCACCATGGCCAGCAGGCGGTCGACGGCGGTCTGGATCTTGCGGTAACGCTTGCGGGTGGCTTCGTCGTGGTGGGCGCCCGTCATTTCCAGGCGCTGGATGGCGCCGTCGATGGTGGCCAGCGGGCTGCGGAACTCGTGCGACACCATGGAGGCAAATTTCTTCTGCTGCTCGGCCAGCGCGCGCTGCCCGCTCAGGTCGCGCACCACGCCGACCAGGGTAGCGGGCCGGCCCTCGGCGTCCAGCACCACCGTCGATTCGATTTCGACCGGCACCGGGTGGCCGTCGGCATGCGGCTGCTCGGACTGGCGCACCACGCGCATGCGGCTGAGGTCGCCGGCCGCCAGCCGGGCCAGCCGGGCCGGCAGATCGGCCAGCAGGGCGGCCGCCAGCGGCTGCACGGTGTCGAGCCGGTAGCCGAACTGGCGCTCGGCCGCCGGGCTCAGATAGGTCAACCGGCCGCTGGCGCAGTCGGCCATCCAGCTCACTTCGCTACTGTGCTCGAGCAGCAGCCGGTAGCGGGCCTCGTTCAACCGGGCCTCCCGCAGCGCTGTGTCGAGTTCCTGAGCTGTTTGCATGGATGAAACTACATTTATAAAGCAACATCGCGAGTATAGCCCCCTCGGCCTTAATCGACCAGCGGGGCGAAGATCTGCTGCAAATCTTCTTGAGTTAGCGCCATCTTCTGCGATTCCCCTTCGGCCAGGATCGATTGCGCCAGGTCCGATTTCTTCTGCTGCAAGACCTGGATTTTCTCCTCCAGCGTGCCCTTGGCGATCAGCTTGTAGACGAACACGGGCTTGTCCTGACCGATGCGCCAGGCGCGGTCCGTGGCCTGGTTTTCCGCCGCCGGGTTCCACCACGGATCGTAGTGGATCACGGTGTCGGCCGCCGTCAGGTTCAGGCCCACGCCGCCCGCCTTCAGGCTGATCAGGAAGATCGGCACGGCGCCCTGCTGGAACGCGGCCACCTGGGCGCCGCGGTCCTTGGTGTCGCCGGTCAGCAGGGCGTAGGGGATGTCGCGCGCCTCCAGCTCCTGCTCGATCAACTCCAGCATCGAGGTGAACTGGGAGAACACGAGGATCTTGCGGTCTTCCTCCAGCAAATCCTCCACCATCTGCATCAGGTCGGCCAGCTTGGCCGAGCCGGCCGTCTGCTTCTTGGCCGGCAGCGATTTGACCAGGCGCGGGTCGCAACAGACCTGACGCAGCTTGAGCAACGCTTCCAGGATCACGATCTGGCTGCGGGCCACGCCCTTGCGGTCGATTTCCTCGCGCACCTTCTGGTCCATGGCCAGCCGCACGGTTTCGTACAGGTCGCGCTGGGCGCCCGTCAGCTCCACCTTGCGCACCATCTCCGTCTTGGGCGGCAATTCCTTGGCCACGCTGTCCTTGGTACGACGCAGCAGGAACGGCTTGATGCGGCGGTTCAGCAGCGCGCGCCGCAGCGGGTCGTCCTGGCGTTCGATCGGGTGGCGGAACTGGGTGTTGAACGTTTTCTCATCGCCCAGCAGGCCGGGCAGCAGGAAGTGGAATTGCGACCACAGCTCGCCCAAATGGTTTTCCAGCGGCGTGCCCGACAGGCACAGCCGGTGGCGCGCGCGCAACAGGCCGGCGCTCTGGGCCGCCTTGGAGCGGGTGTTCTTGATGTAGTGCGACTCGTCCAGGATGACCAGGTGGAAATCATGCTCGCGCAGTTTTTCCTCGTCGCGCGGCAACAAGGCATAGGTGGTCAGCACCAGGTCGGACTGGGCGATCTGGTCGAACTGGCCCATGCGATCCTTGCCTTGCAGCAGCAACACGCGCAGGCTGGGGGCGAACCGGGCCGCCTCATCCTGCCAGTTGCCCATCAGGCTGGTGGGCGCGATCACCAGCGTGGGGGCCGTCAGCCGGCCCGCCTCTTTTTCCACCAGGATATGGGCCAGCGTCTGCACCGTCTTGCCCAGGCCCATGTCGTCGGCCAGGATGCCGGCGAAACCGTATTCGCGCAGGAATTGCATCCAGGCCAGGCCGTCGGCCTGGTAATCGCGCAAGGTGGCCTGCAGGCCGGCCGGCGTGGCCACCCGCTTGACGGCGCCGAACTGGTTCAAGCGCGCGCCCATCTGGCGCAATTCCTCGCCGCCCGTCCAGCGCAAGTCCACGTTGCGCGCCAGTTCGTCGAGCCGGGCCGCGTCCAGCGTGGCCATGCGCAGCGACGTCTTGATTTTGTCGCTGAAATACAACTCACCGAGCGTGTTGAGGATGGGTTGCACCCGGCCCCAGGGCAGCGCCACCCGGTTGCCGTCGGGCAAAGTGGCCAGCATCTGGTCCTCGGCCGCGTGGCTGTCCATGGTTTTCGGGTTGAAATCGTTGGGCGCGCCGCGGATCAGTTGCACCAGCACGGGCAGCAGCGGCACGCGTTGCTGGTTGACGACGATGCCCAGCTCCAGGTCGAACCAGGCGTGGCCGCCGTCGGCGCTGTCCAGCTCCACGTCCGCGTACCAGTCGTCCACGGCGGTCATGTCATAACGGTAACGGGGGCTTTTCTCCACTTTCCAGCCCTGCGCCTGCAGGGCGGCCAGGCCGTCGCCGGCGAAGCGTATCCAGTCCGCCTGGCCGGGCAGCAACTGGCCGCCCTTGACGCTGCTCAGCGGCAGGGCCGTCGGCTTGCGGAACGCCATCGATTGCAGCAATTCCAGGGCGGCCGTCTCGGCCGCCGTGTCGCGCTGGATGATTTCCGTCACCTCGCCACGCTGGCGCACCACACGCTGGGACGGGTCGAACGAGACGCGCTCGCCGTCGTAATCGAAGGACAGCACGGCGAAATCATGCCAGCGCTGCAAGCTGCCATCGGCCAGCATGGCCGCGTCCAGCAGCAGCACGGGGCGCGGCCGCACGTCCTCGCGCACGCGCTGGGGCAGCGGTTGCGGCAGCGGCATCAGTTGTTGCAAACCATGGGCCAGCAGCAGTTGCGACACGCGCACCTTGTCGTTGGCCGTCAACAACGGCGCCTGGGCCACTAGCGCCTGCAATTCGGCCAGCGGGATGGCGGCGCCGCCCTGGTTCAGTTGCAACACGCCGCACGACAGGTTGTCGATATACCACGGCGGATCGGTCGGCAGCATGTAGTCGATCTGGTCGGCGCCGTGGTGGCGCGCGCCTTCGGGCGCCTGCACCTGCCAGCCCAGGCGCAGCCCCTTGCCTTCCTCGCGCCACACGAGGTTGGCTGGACGCAACGGTCCTGCCTTGAGCGGATACACGAGGCCATTGCCGACGTCGGCCCAGGAGTTTGCCCACAGCAATTTCTCCTGGTCCGACAGCATTTGCAGCAGGGCCGCGCCGATCTTGCCGCGCGGCTCGGTGGCGCTGCCGGTCTGCGAGGCGGCGCCGCTGCGCATGGCCACGAAGAAACGGATCAAGTCCTCGTCGCCGGGTGCCAGGAAGGTGGGCGGGGCCGACAACAGGGAGAAGATTTCACTGACGGGACTGGCCGCGGCCACGTCGCCGTTGGGGCGCAGGCGCGCCTTGTACAGGCACAGGGCCACGTGGCGCCCGCCGCTGGTGGGCGCCATCACATAGATCAAACGGAACTGAGGCTGCTTGGGATCGGCATCGACCGGGACGGCGGGCAGTTTGGCCTTGGGATGCGCGGCCGCATCCACCCGCTGCAGCCAGGTGGCGACAGCGTACGACAATTGGGTCGCGGGCGGCGCGGGGCGTGCCGGTACGGCTGGGGCATCGGTGGCGTCGTCGCGGGTGATATCCATAGGGCGCATTGTTGGTCAAAGATGGTTCAAAAACGGCAACAGGCAATATTATCCGCGATACGCGGCTTCGTGTTTGCGTAATCTTCAGCAAGCTTTACGGCGCGTAGGGGCGGGCACAGTCCAATTGGACTGTCAAGACTGGCGCAATCGCCACGATTGCGTATCATTCCGGGCTTGACCGCTTAGGAACCACCCCTCATGTTGCCTTCCATCGAACAACGTCTTGCCCTGGAGCTGGCCGCCAAGCCCGTCCAGGTCGCCGCCGCCATCGCCCTGCTGGACGAAGGCGCCACCGTGCCCTTCATCGCCCGCTACCGCAAGGAAGCGACCGGCGGGCTGGACGATACCCAGCTGCGCCTGCTGGAGGAACGGCTGCGCTACCTGCGCGAGCTGGAAGAGCGCCGCGCCGCCATCGTCGCCTCGATCACCGAGCAAAACAAGATGACGCCTGAGTTATTAGATGCAGTCATGCACGCGGAAGACAAGACCCGGCTGGAAGACTTGTATCTTCCCTACAAGCAAAAACGCCGCACCAAGGCCCAGATCGCCATCGAGGCCGGCCTGGCGCCGCTGGCCGACGCCCTGCTGGCCAACCCGGAACTGACGCCGGAGATGGAAGCGAACAAGTTCCTGCGCGAACCGTTCACCACGGCCGACGGCAACAACCCGGGCGTGGCCGACATCAAGGCCGCCCTCGACGGCGCGCGCCAGATCCTGATGGAGCGCTTCGCCGAGGACGCCACGCTGCTGCAATCGCTGCGCGAATATGTGCTCGATCATGGCGTGGTGGAATCGAAAGTCGTTGAAGGAAAGCAAGAAGAGGGCGAAAAGTTCGCCGACTACTTCGATTATTCGGAAACCCTGGGCACGGTGCCCTCGCACCGCGCGCTGGCCCTGCTGCGCGGCCGCCGCGAAGGCATCCTGGACGTGACGCTGCGGCTGGACACGGAAGCGGAAAAACCGAAGTGGGACGCGCCCCACAACCCGTGCGAAAGCCGCATCGCGGCCCGTTTCGGCATCAAGCAGGCCGGCCGCCCGGCCGACAAATGGCTGGCCGACACGGCGCGCTGGACCTGGCGCGTGAAGAGCTTCATGCACCTGGAAACGGAACTGATGGGCGCGCTGCGCGAGCGGGCCGAGCAGGACGCGATCAACATCTTCGCCACCAACCTGAAGGCGCTGCTGCTGGCCGCGCCGGCCGGCCAGCGCGCCACCATGGGCCTGGACCCGGGCCTGCGCACGGGCGTGAAAGTGGCCGTAGTGGACGCCACCGGCAAGGTGGTGGACACGGCCGTGATCTACCCGCACCAGCCCAAGAACGACTGGGAAGGCGCGCTGCACACGCTGGGCCGGCTGGCCGCCCAGCACAATGTCTCGCTGATCTCGATCGGCAACGGCACCGGCTCGCGCGAAACGGACAAGCTGGCCCAGGACCTGATCAAGCGCCATCCGGAACAGAAACTGACCAAGATCGTCGTGTCCGAAGCGGGCGCCTCGGTGTACTCGGCCTCCGAATTCGCTTCGCGCGAATTGCCCGACATGGACGTGTCGCTGCGCGGCGCCGTCTCGATCGCGCGCCGACTGCAGGACCCGCTGGCCGAACTGGTCAAGATCGACCCCAAATCGATCGGCGTGGGCCAGTACCAGCATGACGTGTCGCAAACCCAGCTGGCCCGCTCGCTGGACGCCGTGGTGGAAGACTGCGTGAACGCGGTCGGGGTGGACGTGAACACGGCCTCGGCGCCGCTGCTGGCGCGCGTGTCGGGCCTGTCGGCCTCGGTGGCCCAGTCCATCGTCACCTACCGCGACATGAAGGGCGCCTTCCCATCGCGCGCAGCACTCAAAGCCGTGCCGCGCCTGGGCGACAAAACCTTCGAGCAGGCGGCCGGCTTCCTGCGCGTGATCGGCGGCGAAAACCCGCTCGACGCCTCGGCCGTGCACCCGGAATCGTACCCGCTGGTGGAAAAGATCCTGGGCGATATCAAAAAGGATATCCGCGCCGTGATCGGCGAAACGGCCCTGATCAAGACGCTGAGCCCGGCCAAGTACGCGGACGAACAGTTCGGCGTGCCCACCGTGACCGACATCCTGAAGGAACTGGAAAAGCCGGGCCGCGATCCGCGCCCGGAATTCAGCACGGCCACCTTCAAGGAAGGGGTGGAGGAAATCCGCGACCTGCGTCCGGACATGATCCTGGAAGGCGTGGTGACCAACGTGGCCGCCTTCGGCGCCTTCGTCGACATCGGCGTGCACCAGGATGGCCTGGTGCACATCTCGGCCCTGTCCAACAATTACGTCAAGGACCCGCATACGGTGGTCAAGGCGGGCCAGGTGGTGAAGGTGAAAGTGCTGGAAGTGGACGAGAAGCGCAAGCGCATCGCCCTCACCATGCGCCTGACGGACAGCGCGCCCCAGGCCGGCGCCAACCCGCAGCAACGCGGCGACCGCAACGACCGCAAGAGCCTGGGCCAGCACCAGAAGCAGGCGGCACGCTCGGAACCGATGGGCGGCAGCATGGCGGCGGCGTTCGCCAAGCTGCGCGGCTAAGCGCCAGGCGGTCAGGCAACAAGCAAGAAGCCACCTTCGGGTGGCTTTTTTTATTTCCTGAACGGTGGGGTCATTTTCTTCAATACAGCCGCGCCCCCGCCACGTATCGTCCGCTCCGGTAGCGTTCATTCACCGGAGACTTTAACTATGAACATCCTCGTTTCCATGGCCGCCTTCGCGCTGGCCTCCTCCATTTCCCCCGGCCCGGTCAACATCGTCGCGCTCAGCAGCGGGGCGCGGCATGGGCTGCGGGCCAGCATGCGCCATGTCACCGGCGCCACGGTCGGCTTTACCGCGCTGTTGCTGTTGACCGGCCTGGGCTTGCAAGCCTTGCTGGCGCAGGTGCCCGCCCTGACGCGGGCGACCCAGCTGGCCGGCGCCGCCTTCCTGTTGTGGATGGCGTGGCAACTGGCGCGCGACGACGGCGAGCTGGCGTTCTCCGGCGACGGCAAAGGCCCGTCGCTGGCGGTGGGGGCGGCGATGCAGTGGCTCAATCCCAAGGCCTGGGTGGCGGCCGTGGCCGGCATGGGCGCGTTCGCCGCCAACGGCGACACGGCGCTGGTGTGGCGCTTCGCCGCCTTGTATGGCGTGGTGTGCTATGTGTCGATCGCTTGCTGGGCCTGGGCCGGCACCTTCCTGCAGCGCCGCCTGGCCGATCCGGCCGGCATGCGGCTGTTCAACCGTACGATGGCGTTGCTGCTGGCGGCCAGCGCCATCTACCTGCTGTTCAGCGGCGATATTGGCCCGGCGTCGCCGCCAGGAAGTGTTTAAAGATGCGCTGGAAATGGGCCTGGTCGGCGAATCCCGTCGCCAACGCCACGTCGGCGATCGTGCCGCCACGCTGGAGCAAGCCACGCGCGCGCTGCACGCGGCGGTTCAGCAGGTAGGTGTGCGGCGTCATGCCGTAGTGCTTCCTGAAAGCGCGGATCAGGTAGGAAGGCGACAGGTTGGCCGCGGCGCAGATGTCGTCCAGCTTGAGGGCGGCGCCGCAGTTGTCGCTGATGTATTCGGCCGCGCGTGCGAGCTTGTGGTTGGCGTCGCGCTCCGTGCGCGTGGCCGGATCGAAACTGGACTGGACTTGCTCGAAAAACACCACCGCCGCGCTCTGGCGCAGCAGCGGGTCCGCCAACTCGTCCGTCAATACGTCGAAAAAGCGGTTGAAATCCGCGTACAGGGCCGGTGCCGTGCTCATGGTGGCGGCAAAGGGGTGGAAATCCCGGTTGGCGCTGAAACCCCACCCCTGCTGCAAGCGGCCCAGCCAGGCATGATCGACATACAACATCCGGTACGACCAGGGCTCACCGGCGATCGGATTGCAGCCGTGGACGTCGCCGGGGTTCATCACGACCACGCTGCCCGCGCCGGCGCACTGGCGCTTGGACTGGTTGAAATAGTCGGTCCGACCGGAACGGATCACGCCGATCGAAAACGTCTCGTGCGAATGCCTGGCGTAGCGGACCTTGCGCCCGTCCACAATAGACCGCGCCTCGATGAACGGCAGGCTGGCATCGCGCCAGAAATAATGAGCGGTGTCGGGATGGGGAGTTGGCATGCGCATAGGATACCCGCATTTGCCGCAGCGGCGCTCCAGATACCGGATTTCGGTCCAAACCATGATCTCCGGGCCATGGCCCGGCATACCCGTCCGGCCGTTTTCTTATAAAATACAGGCATCTTTATTTTTTTCCCCTGAGGCAGCTATGAGCGACGTACAAACCTGGATCAAAGAGACCGTGACCAACACCCCCGTGGTGCTGTTCATGAAGGGCACGGCCCAGTTCCCACAGTGCGGTTTTTCCGGCCGCGCCATCCAGATCCTGAAAGCCTGCGGCGTGGAAAATATCGCCACCGTGAACGTGCTGGACGATCCGGAAGTGCGCCAGGGCATCAAGGAATACTCGAACTGGCCCACCATTCCCCAGCTCTACATCAAGGGCGAATTCATCGGCGGTTCCGACATCATGAATGAAATGTATGAGTCGGGCGAACTGAAGGCCCTGCTCGGTGCCTGATCGTCCGCAGCGGCTCGTCATCGCCATCACGGGCGCCACCGGTGCCGTGTATGGGGTGCGGCTGCTGCAACATTTGCAGGCCATGCCCGGCGTGGAGACGCATGTCATCGTCTCCGACGCCGCCGTGCTGACCCTGCAACAGGAGACGGGCATGACGCGGCGCGCCGTCGAGGCGCTGGCCGACGTCGTGTACAAGACGCGCGACGTGGGCGCGTCCATCGCCAGCGGTTCCTTCCAGTCCGACGGCATGGTGATCGCGCCATGCTCGATGAAGACGCTGGCGGCCGTGGCCCACGGCCTGTCCGACAACCTGATCGCACGCGCGGCCGACGTGGTACTCAAGGAACGCCGCCGCCTGATCTTGATGGTGCGCGAAACGCCGTTCAACCTGGCCCACCTGCGCAATATGACGGCCGTGACGGAAATGGGCGGCATCGTCTTCCCGCCGCTGCCCAGCTTTTACCACAACCCACAAAGCATAGACGAGATGGTCGACCACACGGTGGCCCGCGTCATCGACCTGTTCGGCATCGACCACGCGCTGGCGCCCCGCTGGCACGGCCTGAAGCCTTCGACGGACGCCTGAACGGCCTCCCTTGTTCCCGGCATAACGCATTCAGCGTGGTGGATCTTGATTGCGCGGCGTCAGCCTGCCCGCGCCAGCCGCATGCCTGCGGCGGCGACAGCACTCCCTGCACCAGCTGCCGGGTCCTGGCGGTCCCGGCACGACACCCTAGCGTTTATCGAACTGGGCGCCGCAGGCCTGTTTCAATTCCCGCGCTTCTTCCACCATGCGGCGCTGGGCGATGCGCTTGCGCATCACTTCGGCATGCTGGGCCGCCGTCATGGGCGGTGCGGTCATCAGGTCTTTCAGCTGTGCGACGTTGCTGTAGTTACTTTTGATAAGGCGGCTCAAATGCTGACTCCGTAGTGAAGACTGCTGCGACGCGAAACTTTCCCAATTATGAGCCACTATTGGCAACTGCGCTGTAAAGAAGCGAGTCATTGCCAAAAAATAAAATGGTCTGTCAGGTATTGTGCGCCGGGCGCGTGTCGCGCGTATGACACAGCGCAACCGCAAGTGAACGCGCATGCGGGCAGGGCAAGGCCGCCCAAGGCCTTACCAAGGGGCAAGAGACCGAATAAAAATCGACGATGATTTAAGTGTGCTTAAATTTATGCGGAGTTGGCAGCCTGTCCGGCTACCGTTTTGTCCAGGACAATCTATGGGTGTTTGTTACTTCTGGTAGTTCACGCGGACCAGCATCCGGATAAATTCGCGGGCGATCTGGCGGTGATGTTCGTCCAGCCGTTGCAAATCAGCGATCAGCTTGACGTCGGCCGACTCGAAGCGCGACAAGCCGTTGCCGCCCTCGCTGGCCGGTGCGCCGGCCTCGGGTCCGCCAAAACGCAGCCATTCAGCCGGTACGCCCAGCCATTGCGCAATCATGCGCAGCTTTTCCTGGGTGGGAATCGCCTCGCCTACCAGCCACTTGCGCGCCGCGTGGACCGTGATCGGACGGCCGTCGAAGCGAATGTTAAATTCCCGTGCCAGACGGGTGGGACTGTCGGGAGAGTAGTGAGCATTCTTGAGAGCCTGTTGCAGGCGCTGGCTAAAGCTTTCGCGTTCATTGGAAGAATTCATAATTGCACTATTTCACGTTGCCGCATGAAAGTCAGTCTCTAGTATGCAAACACTAATTGTGACACAAATTGATTTAACGTTTGACATTCTATCTCACAGGCGTCACACCAATGACCAACACCGCCACCAAACTAAATTTGGTGACGGCCAGCGTATTTTCCAGGCAATTGGAATGCGAATGGAGGTTAAATGGCAAGATTGATACCATAACACTTTATGCCCGCCCCCGGCCAGCCCACCGGCGCAATTTCCGTTATAAAACTACCTGCGTCGTGACCTGCGACACGCCCGGCGCCTGCCAGGCCGGCTTATCGCCGCTGAAATCTTATGATGCCGTCCGCACCCGTTTCGCGGCGCACGATACCCTCCTGCCACAATTTATGCAGGTGGGCCAGTGCTTCGCCCAGCGCGAAGCTGAGCTGGTGGGCATCCAGTGTGCGCTTGAACATGATGGGCACGATGTCGGCCGCCGACTGCCACTCGGCGCAGGCGGCCATCACCTCGGCCAGCCGTTCCACGTGGTGCTGGCGCAGCTGGGCGATGCGGGTGTGCAGGCCACGGAACGGCTTGCCGTGCGACGGCAGCACCAGAACGTCGTCGGGCAGCGCGGCGAACTTGCCGAGGGAGTCCAGGTACAGGCCCAGCGGGTTCGCCTCCGGCTCGACGGCGAACACGGACACATTGGTGGAAATGCGCGGCAACACCATGTCGCCCGAGATCAGCACGTTGAGGGCGGCGCAGTACAGCGATGCGTGCTCGGGCGCATGGCCGAAGCCGGTGATCACTTGCCACTGGTGGGCGCCGATGGTGAGCAACTGGCCGTCCTGGATGCGGTGGTAACTTTCCGGCACCGACGGCACCAGCGACGGATAATACTGGCGCCGGCTGCGCATCTTGTCGAGCATGTCGGGGTCGCGCAGGCCGTGGCGCTGGAAGTGCGGCACCGCCGACGAGCCGTCCACGCCGGGCAGGGCGGCCGACATCAGGCGCGCGAACGCGTATTCGCCGGTCGTGGTCCACAGCGGCGCCTGCCAGCGTTGGCCCAGCCAGTCGGCCAGGCCGATGTGGTCGGGATGGCAATGGGTGGCCAGCACCCGCTGCAGCGGCCGGCCCGCCATGGGGCCGGCGAAGATGGCTTCCCAGCCGGCCCGGGTGGCGTCCGTGGCCACGCCGCAGTCCACCACGGCCCAGCCGGGGGCGCCCGTGTCGCAGTCATTGTCGTTCAGCAGCCACAGGTTGATATGGTCGAGCGCGAATGGCAACGGCATCCTCAGCCAGGAAATGCCGTCGGCCACGGCGGTGACGGTGCCGATGGCGGGCACGGTGTCGCCCAACGGATACTGCAATTGCGATTCAAGTGGATTCATGGCGATCTTTCGGTGCAGGCGCGCTACAATGTGGTTGACGTTGACGTAAACGGAAGATGAGCGACGATTGTAAGCGGCGCAAACCGCCCCCGTCACCCTGATTCCGCCACTTTACCGCAAGCCCAACCATGCCGACCTATACTATTACCGAACTGGCCCGTGAATTCGATGTGACGGCGCGCGCCATCCGCTTTTATGAAGACCAGGGCCTGCTGAGCCCCACGCGCGAAGGCGCGGGCGGCCGCAACCGCGTCTACACGCCGCGCGACCGCACCCGGCTCAAGCTGACCCTGCGCGGCAAGCGCCTGGGCCTGTCGCTGTCGGAGATCAAGAGCCTGGTCGACATGTACGAATCGCCCAAGGACACGGCGGCCCAGATGCACCGTTTCCTGAACGTGCTGTCGCAACACCGCGAAACGCTGGAACAGCAGCGCGAGGACCTGGAAATGGCGCTGGCCGAACTGACCGCCCATGAAGACGAATGCAAACGCCTGCTGGCGGCCCAGGCCGGCGAAGGGCAAGCCGGTGAACAACCGGAGGGCGCCACCCGATAAGCGTGGGCGGGGCCCTGAGGCCGCCGCCCCGCGCGTTTCACTTGACGTTTACGTTAACGTCACATAAGCGTATCATTGCCGCATCACCACCCAGCCACCCATACGACAAATAGAGGATGACATGCTCCATCTCCCCGGCCTGACCTTTGACCATGGCGAAGACATCGCCGCCCTGCGCGCTGCCGTGCAACAGTTCGCCGCCGCCGAAATTGCGCCGCGCGCCGCTGAAATCGACCGCAACGACCAGTTCCCCATGGACCTGTGGCGCAAGCTCGGCGACTTGGGCGTGCTGGGCATCACCGTCGGCGAGGAATACGGCGGCGCCAACATGGGCTACCTGGCCCACATCGTGGCGATGGAGGAAATCTCGCGCGCCTCGGCCTCGGTCGGCCTGTCCTACGGCGCCCACTCCAACCTGTGCGTGAACCAGATCAAGCGCAACGGCACCGAAGAGCAGAAGCGCAAATACCTGCCCAAGCTGATCTCGGGCGAATACGTGGGCGCGCTGGCCATGTCCGAACCGAACGCCGGCTCGGATGTGGTGAGCATGAAGCTGCGCGCCGACTTCAAGGGCGACCGCTGGGTGCTCAACGGCAGCAAGATGTGGATCACCAACGGCCCTGACGCCGACGTGCTGGTGGTCTACGCCAAGAACGACCTGGAAGCCGGCCCGCGCGGCATGACCGCCTTCCTGATCGAGAAAGGCTTCAAGGGCTTCTCCGTGGCCCAGAAGCTCGACAAGCTGGGCATGCGCGGTTCGCACACGGGCGAACTGGTGTTCGAGAACTGCGAGGTGCCGGCCGAGAACGTGCTGGGCGGCCTGGGCAAGGGCGTCAACGTGCTGATGTCGGGCCTGGACTTCGAGCGCACCGTGCTGTCCGGCGGCCCGCTGGGCATCATGCAGGCCTGCATGGACAACGTGGTGCCCTACATCCACGACCGCAAGCAATTTGGCCAGTCCATCGGTGAATTCCAGCTGATGCAGGGTAAGATAGCCGACATGTACTCGACCATGATGGCGTGCAAGGCATACGTGTACGCCGTCGGTCAGGCTTGCGACCGGGCCACGACCCCGGAAGCGGTCCGCCAGCTGCGCAAGGACGCGGCAGGGGCGATCCTGTACAGCGCGGAAAAAGCCACCTGGATGGCCGGCGAGGCGATCCAGACCCTGGGCGGCAACGGCTACATCAACGAGTATCCGGTGGGCCGCCTGTGGCGCGACGCCAAGCTGTACGAGATCGGCGCCGGTACCAGCGAAATCCGCCGCATGCTGATCGGTCGCGAACTGTTCGCAGAGACCATGTAAGTTTGGGGCGGTCCGTACGCCGTTCCCGCGCGGGAGCGGCGCTTACCCACCAGCCCAACCGCGAGTAGGACATGACCCAAGCTGCTTTCCCTAAACTGCTGTCTTCCCAGATCGCTTTCGATATTGCGCGCACGATACGCGACGGTTTCGACAAGCACTACCGGCTCTTTCGCGAGACCAGCCAGCAGGCCAAGCAGCACTTCGAGCAGGGCGCCTGGCGCGAGGCCCAGCGGGCCGCGCGCGAGCGCATCGGCTTTTACGACAAGCGCGTGCACGAATGCGTGCAGATGCTGGAAGACGAGTACGACCAGGAGGAACTGACAGACGACGTGTGGCGCGAGCTCAAGCTGCACTACATCGGCATGCTGTCGGACCACAAGCAGCCGGAACTGGCCGAAACCTTCTTCAACTCCGTCTGCTGCAACATCCTGCACCGCACCTATTTCCACAACGATTTCATCTTCGTGCGCCCGGTGGTGTCCACCGAGTACATCGAGACGGATGAGCTGTCGCCCACCTACCGGGTCTATTATCCGGGCAAGGATGGGCTGCACTTCGCGCTGCGACGCATCATCACGAATTTCCAGCTGAACGCCAAGTTCGCCAACCTCGACCGCGACGTCGACCTGGTGGAGGCGCGGTTGCGCCAGCTGTTCGGTACCATCCGCATGGAGCCCAACCACCAGATCCAGGTGCTGTCGAGCCTGTTCTTCCGCAACAAGGGCGCCTACATCGTCGGCAAGGGCATCAACGGCAACAAGGAATACCCGTTCATCGTGCCCATCCTGCACAACCGCAACGGTGAACTGATCCTGGACACCGTGCTGTTCGACCTGGAACAGATCACGGTGCTGTTCTCGTTCACGCGCGCCTACTTCCTGGTCGACATGGAAGTGCCGTCGGCCTATGTGCAGTTCCTGCGCAGCCTGATGCCACGCAAGCCGCGCAGCGAAATGTACACCATCCTCGGCCTGCAAAAGCAGGGCAAGACGCTGTTCTACCGCGACTACCTGCAACACCTCAAGCATTCGTCCGACCAGTTCGACATGGCGCCCGGCATCCGCGGCCTGGTGATGCTGGTGTTCGCGCTGCCGTCCTTCCCCTACGTGTTCAAGGTGATCAAGGATTTCTTCCCGGCGCCCAAGGAGACCACGCGCGCGCTGATCAAGGAAAAATACCTGCTGGTGAAGAACCACGACCGTGTGGGCCGCATGGCCGACACGCTCGAATACTCGAACGTGGCCTTCCCCAGGCACCGCTTCACGGACGAGCTGATCGCCGAACTCCAGCACTACGCACCGTCGCTGGTGGAGGAGGAGGGCGAAAAAATCATCATCAAGCACCTGTACATCGAGCGCCGCATGGTGCCGCTCAATATGTGGCTCAGCAACGCCGAGAAGGATGGCGACGACGCCCAGATCGAGCATGGCGTGCTCGAATACGGCAACGCCATCAAGGAACTGGTGACGGCCAACATCTTCCCCGGCGACATGCTGTACAAGAACTTCGGCGTCACCCGCCACCAGCGCGTCGTGTTCTACGACTACGACGAGATCGAGTACATCACCGACTGCAATTTCCGCGTGATCCCCACCCCGCGCACGGAGGAGGAGGAAATGGCGTCCGAACCGTGGTACCCGGTCGCAAAGAACGACGTGTTCCCCGAGCAGTTCGGCACCTTCCTGCTAGGCAACGCCAAGATCCGCAAGTATTTCATGAAGCACCACGCCGACCTGCTGACCGCGTCCTACTGGCAGGCCCGCAAGCAGCGCATCCAGGATGGCTACGTGGACGACGTATTCCCCTATCCGCAGCACATCCGTTTTTGTCACCAGCACCTCACTACACCCCCGGCGGTCACTCCGCCCCCCTTTATGGAGACGTTAGAAAATGAATGATCCCATCGTAATCGTCGGTGCCGCGCGCACCCCCATGGGCGCCTTCCAGGGCGATTTCTCGGCCAAGAGCGCCAATGACCTCGGTGGCGTGGCCATCGCCGCCGCCGTCGAGCGCGCCGGCGTCGATCCCAAGCTGGTCGAGCACGTCTATTTCGGCAACTGCCTGATGGCCGGCCAGGGCCAGGCCCCGGCCCGCCAGGCCCTGCTGAAGGCGGGCCTGCCCACCTCCACCGGCGCCGTCACGCTGTCCAAGATGTGCGGCTCGGCCATGCAGGCGGCCATTTTCGCGCACGACCAGCTGGTCGCCGGCAGCGCCGAAGTGGTGGTGGCCGGCGGCATGGAGTCGATGACCAACGCGCCCTATCTGGTGCCCAAGGCACGCGGCGGCTACCGCATCGGCCATGGCATGCTGTTCGACCACATGATGTACGACGGCCTGGAAGACGCCTACTCGCGCAACGAGAAGACGGGCGAGGGCCGCTCCATGGGCACCTTCGCCGAAGAATGCGCGGCCAAGTACCAGTTCACGCGCGAGGAGCAGGACGCGTTCGCGATCGAATCCGTCAAGCGCGCCCAGCGAGCCACGACCGAAGGCTACTTCAAGTGGGAGATCGCGCCCGTGACCGTCTCCGGCCGCGGCGGCGACACCGTGATCGACAAGGATGAAGGCCCGCTCAAGGCCAAGCTCGACAAGATCCCCGCGCTGCGCCCCGCGTTCAAGAAGGACGGCACCATCACGGCCGCCTCGTCCTCGTCCATCAACGACGGCGCGGCCGCGCTGGTGATGATGCGCGCCTCCACCGCCAAGAAGCTGGGCCTGGCGCCTATCGCCACCGTGCATGGCCACGCCACGCACGCGCAGGCGCCCGACCTGTTCGCCACGGCCCCGATCGGCGCCGTGCAGAAGCTGTACAAGAAGATCGGCTGGAGCACCAAGGACGTCGACCTGTTCGAGATCAACGAAGCGTTCGCCGCCGTGTCCATGGCCGCCATGCGCGACCTGGAGATCCCGCACGAGAAGATCAACGTGCACGGCGGCGCCTGCGCGCTGGGCCACCCGATCGGCGCGTCCGGCGCCCGCATCCTGGTCACCCTGATCGGCGCCCTCAAGCGCACCGGCGGCAAGCGCGGCGTGGCCGCCTTGTGCATCGGCGGCGGCGAGGCCACCGCGATGGCGATCGAACTGGCCTGATCATGCCCACCGCACTCATCATCGGCGCTTCGCGCGGCATCGGCCACGAACTGGCGCGCCAATACCTGGCCGACGGCTGGCGCGTGATCGCCACCGCCCGCCAGCCACAGGATTGCCAGACGCTGGCCGACCTTGGCGCCGAATCGCACACGCTGGACGTGACCAACGTGGAAGCGTGCGCCGCCCTCGGCTGGCGGCTCGATGGCGAACAGCTGGAGGTAGCCATCCTCAACGCGGGCGTGTACGGCCCGCGCCACGACGGCTTCCCGCTGCAATCGGACTTCGACGCCGTGATGCACACCAACGTGCTGGCGGCCATGTGGCTGCTGCCCATCGTGGCGCCGCTGGTGTGCGCGGCGCGCGGCAAGCTGGCCGTGATGTCGTCGCACATGGGCTCGCTGTCCGAGCGCGATAACGCCAGCGGCACGCTGTACCGGGCCAGCAAGGCGGCCCTCAACTCCGTGCTGATCGACATCGCCCTCCAGTACGGCGCCAAGGGCGCCACCTGCGTGGCCCTGCATCCGGGCTGGGTGCGCACCGACATGGGCGGCAGCGATGCCGACCTGGACGTGGCCACCAGCGCGGCCGGCATCCGCCGCACGCTGGCCGGGTTGCCGCACGCGGAACACGCGGTCTACCGCAACTACGACGGCACGCCGATCGGCTGGTAAGCGGCAGCGCGGACGCCTTCAACAACGAACAAGAGAAGACATGATACTGAGCGACGAACACAATATGATCCGCGACGCCCTGCGCGCGTTTTCGCAGGAACGCCTGGCGCCCAACGCGGCGCGCTGGGACAAGGAACACTACTTCCCCAAGCAGGAATTGAAGGAACTGGCGGCGCTGGGCGCGTTTGGCGTGGCCGTGCCCGAGGCGCTGGGCGGCGCCGGCCTCGACTACGTGTCGCTGGCGCTGGTGCTGGAAGAGATCGCGGCCGGTGACGGCGGCACCTCCACCATCATCTCCGTCAACAACTGCCCCGTGTGCAGCATCGCCATGATGTACGCCAACGAGCGCCAGAAGGAACAATGGCTGCGGCCACTGGCCCAGGGCGAGATGCTGGGCGCATTCTGCCTGACGGAACCGCACACGGGCAGCGACGCGGCCGCGCTGCGCACCACGGCCACGCGCGACGGCGACAGCTACGTGCTGAACGGCGTCAAGCAATTCATCACCAGCGGCAAGCACGCCGACGTGGCCATCGTGATGGCCGTGACGGACAAGGCGGCCGGCAAGAAGGGCATCAGCGCGTTCTGGGTGCCGACTTCGACGCCCGGCTACATCGTGGCGGGCCTGGAGCAGAAGATGGGCCAGCACTCGTCGGACACGGCCCAGATCCTGTTCGAGAACTGCCGCATCCCGGCCGAGAACCTGATCGGCGAGGAAGGCCAGGGTTACAAGATCGCCCTGTCCGGACTGGAAGGCGGCCGCATCGGCATCGCCTCGCAGTCGGTCGGCATGGCGCGCGCCGCGTATGAAGCCGCGCTCACCTACGCCAAAGACCGCGAAAGCTTCGGCCAGCCCATCTTCAACCACCAGGCCGTGCAGTTCCGCCTGGCCGACATGGCGACCCAGATCGAAGCGGCGCGCCAGCTGATCCGCCACGCCGCGTCGATGAAGGACGCCGGCCTGCCCTGCCTGAAGGAAGCGGCGATGGCCAAGCTGTTCGCCTCCGAGATGGCCGAGCGCGTGTGCTCGGACGCGATCCAGGTGCACGGCGGCTACGGCTACGTGTCGGACTTCCCGGTCGAACGCATCTACCGCGACGTGCGCGTATGCCAGATCTACGAAGGCACCAGCGACATTCAGAAACTGCTGATCGCCCGCGCGCTGTAACAAACTGCGGGGCCGGCTCCGGCCCCGCAGTCTTACAGACGAAAAAAAAGCCCGCCGAAGCGAGCTTTGTTCCAATGTATCACCTATGCTTTAATCGTTCCGGACGCCAGTGCTATCTGCAAAGTGCCTCCAGAGTCTCGGGCGCCCATGCTATCTGCGTGGTGCCCCCAACGTGTAAATCGACCAACGTATTCGGAATTACAAATCCAAGCGTTTGCGGCTTTGCACAATTTGAACTTACACAATACAAATCGCGGCGCATGCTACTGGATAGCGGTGCTGTTTGCAAACAAACCTCACCACAGAACGCAGTGTAGCACAGTTTTTTGTGCGGCGCACAAAATAGTTTGGTGCGCGCTATGAAACCGGGGTCAGGTCATGCACCAGTGCATGACCTGACCCCGGTCTCTTGTCAGCGCGCAGTCCGTTCGATGTCGACGTAGCGCCATGCCGTCAACGCGACGGGGTGGCGCTTGTAGTGTTGCAGCCACGGTTGTTGCAGGTCGGCCGAGATGGGGTGCGTGAGCAGGACCCAAGGCGCGTAGGCGTGCAGCAGCTGGGCCATCTCGTCGAACAGTTTGGTGCGCTCGGGCGAGTCGCCGAGCTTGCTGGCCTGCTCATAGCGCTGGTTGAACGCGGGCAGGTTGAAGCGGGCGTAGTTGGCGCGGCCGCTGTTGGGGCCGTACAGCAGCTGGTAGAAGTTGTCGCCGTCGGGGAAGTCGGCGATCCAGTTGGTTTCGAACATCATTACCTTGCCCAGCCGCGAGGCTTTGATCACTTCCGTCTTCTTGTCACTCTTGAATTCCACCCGCAGGCCGATGGCGTTCAGGTTCTTGCGCCACAGCTCGTCGCGCAGCCGGCCGACCGTGGTCGGTTCCGTGTGCATGATGAGCGTGAGCGGCTGGCCATTGGGCTGGCGGCGGTAGCCATCCGCGCCCAGGCGATAGCCGTAGCGGTCCAGCAGCGCGCGCGCCAGCGCGGGGTCGTACACGGTCGGGCTGCGGAAAGCGGGATCGTAGCCACGCACATTGGGCGGCAGCGGGGTTTGCGCGGGCAGCGCCAGTCCTTTCTTCAACAGTGCGATGTCTTCCGCGCCGTTGTAGCCGAGCGCGATGGCGCGCCGCAGCGCCACCTTGTCCTTGCTGTAGCCGCCGATCAGCGGGGCGTCCATGTTCATCCACATGTAGTAGGTCTGCAGCACGGGGAAGGGCGTGAGCGTCATGCCCTTGCGGGCCAGTTCGGGTTTCAGGGTGGGTGTGGCGTCGGGCGTCAGTACCATGTCCTTCATCGATTCCGGCACCTGCTCCAGGTAGTCGAATTCGCCGTTCAGGAAGCCCAGCATGCGCGATTGGTATTCCTCCATGATCTTCACCTCGACCCGCTGCACGAGCGGCAGCCGCTTGCCTTCCAGCGCTGCGGCCAGCGCGCGGTCGGCCGGCGCCACGTCCGGCCCGGCATGGAAGATGGTGGGGCGGTAATCAGGATTGGCCAGCAGCGTGATCTTGTCGCTGTGCTTCCACTCGCCCATCACGAACGGGCCGGTGCCGACCGGATGGTTGCCGAACTGGTTGCCGTAGGCGTCCGCCACTTCGCGCGCCACCACGCCAGTCGCAGGGATGGCGAGATAGAACAGGAAGTTGGGATCGGGCGCCGTCAGCCGCAGTTGCAGCGTGTATTTGTCCAGCGCGCGCAGGCCGGCGATGGGGCGGTCATAGCGGAAACCGTCGCCTTTGAGCGCGCTGTCGCCTTCCAGTTTGCCTTCGAGCAGGAACAGCCAAGGCGATTTCAATGCCGGATCGTACAGGCGCATCAGGCTGTAGACGTAGTCCTGGGCCGTCACTTCGCGCCGCGTGCCGTGGAAGGCGGGGTCGGGCGAGAACACAATGCCGGGCTGGAGGTGGAAGGTGTAGCGCAGACCGCCTTCGTCGATGGTGGGCATGGCGCTGACCGTGTTCGGCTGCAACCGCACGGGACGGGCCAGGTAGTCATAGCGCAGCAGCGGGTCGAACAGGTTTTCCAGCAGGCTGAGGCTGGCCAGGTCGGAGGCGACGGCCGGGTCCAGCCCCGTTTCGCCCGTACTCAGGAAGGCGTGCAGCACTTTCGGTGCGGTGATGGCGACAGCGGCGGCCGACACGGCGGTGGCGGCTGCTGGTGCGGTGCCAGCGGCTGCGGGCGCGGCGGCAGCGGCGGCCTGCGCGGCGGAGCCCCAGCCGGCCAGCGCCAGCACGGCGGCGGCCACAATCGATGTCCAGTAACGCTTCATGTGATCTTCCGTTGAGAATGCGCGGCCAGCATACTCTATACTCTGGCTGCAATATTGCCTATCCCATCCCGTTTGAGGAATTTCCCGCTTTATGTCGCTCAATTACATCTGGTCTGGCTTTTTCCTGGTGGGCTTCGCCGCCGCGCTGGCGCAGTGGCTGCTCATGGGCGATACGGAAATCTTCAAGCGCATCATCGAAGGCACCTTCGATTCAGCCCGGCTGGGCGTGATGGATATCGCGCTGCCGCTGGCCGGGGTGATGACGCTGTGGCTGGGCATCATGAACATCGGCGAGAAGGCCGGCATTGTGAACCTGCTGGCGCGCGTGATCTCGCCGTTCTTCTCGCGCATCTTCCCCGAGGTGCCGAAGAACCACCCGGCCACCGGCCACATGGTGATGAACTTCTCGGCCAACCTGCTGGGCCTGGACAACGCGGCCACCCCGTTCGGCCTGAAGGCCATGGAGAGCCTGCAAACCCTCAACTCCAACAAAGATGAGCCGAGCAACGCGCAAATCATGTTCCTGGTGCTGCACACCTCGGGCCTGACCCTGATCCCGGTCGCCATCATGGCCCAGCGCGCGATCCAGGGCGCGCACGACCCGTCCGACATCTTCATCCCCTGCATGATCGCCACCTACGTCGCCACCATGGCCGGCATCATCGGCGTGGCGATCCGCCAGCGCATCAACCTGTTCAACGGCGTCGTCATGGGCTGGCTGGGCGGCATCACGGCCTTCATCGGCGCCACCGTGTGGTATTTCACGCAATATCTGGCGCGCAGCGAGATCGAGCAGGTGTCCAAGGTGGTGAGCAACCTGGTGCTGATCGTGGTCATCGCGGCCTTCATCATCGCCGCGCTATGGAAGAAGGTGAATGTGTACGAAGCGTTCATCGAAGGGGCCAAGGGCGGCATCCAGACGTCCATCACCATCATTCCCTACCTGGTGGGCATGCTGGTGGCCATCAGCGTGATCCGCAACGCCGGCGTGCTCGGTTTCGTGATCAACGGCCTCGATTGGGTGGTGACGCAGCTGGGCTGGAACGCGGACTTCGTGCCCTCGCTGCCGACGGCGCTCATGAAGCCCTTGAGCAGCAGCGCCTCCAAGGCCCTGATGATCGACGCCATGAAGACCTACGGCCCCGATTCCTTCATCGGCCGCCTCACCTGCGTGTTCCAGGGTTCGGCCGACACCACGTTCTACATCGTGGCGCTGTACTTCGGCTCGGTGGGCATCCGCAAGACCCGCTACGCCATCTCCTGCGGCCTGATCGCCGATTTTGCCGGGGTGGTGGCCGCCATCCTCGTGTCCTACGCCTTCTTCCACTGACCATCGCCATGCGCCGTTCGCTACTCGCCATCCTGTTTGCCACCCTGGCCACCGCCGCCCACGCCCAGCTGCCCGAACCTGTGGCCCAGCTGCTGCAGGCGGCCCGCATTCCACAGGAAGCGGTGGGCGCAATCGTGCTGCGCGACGGCGTGCCGCTGCTGTCCCATGGCGCCGAGCGCAGCATGCAGGCCGCGTCCACGATGAAGCTGTTCACCACCATGGTGGCGCTGGACGAACTGGGCCCCGTGTTCCGCGGACGTACGGAATTGCGTACGGATGCGGAACTGGTGCGCGGCGTGCTGCGCGGTGACCTGTACCTGCGCGGCGGGGCCGATGCCGATCTGAGCGAGGACGTGCTGACCCGCATGCTGCAGGAGTTACGCAATCAGGGCGTGTGGCGCATCAAGGGCGACATCGTGCTCGACCGCCAGCTGTTCCAGCCGGCCCAGCCTGACCCGCACGCTCCGCCGTTCGATGAATACCCATACGCCTACTACAACGTGGTGCCGGACGCGCTACTGCTCAACACCAACCTGCTGCGGCTGGAATTGCGCTCGACGGGCGGCCAGTTGTCGGCCGTGATGCTGCCGGCCATGGACAAGGTAGGCCTGAAAGCGGACCTGAAACTGGTGGACGCGCCATGCGCTGAATGGGAAAACGGCTGGAAGCGGCCCGAAGCCGTGCGCACGGACGGCAAAATCAACGTGGTATTGCGCGGCACCTTCCCGCGCGATTGCAGCATCTCAACCAGCGTCAACGTGCTGGACCGCCACGACTACCTGGAGCGCCTGCTGCGCACCACATGGAAACGCCTGGGTGGCGTGCTCAATGGCGACGTACGCGAGGCCAGCCCGGACGCCACCACGCCGCCCACCTCGCGCCTGCTGGCAGCCCACGTGTCGCGCCCGCTGCCCGAGCTGCTGCGCGACATCAACAAGCCATCGGACAACACGCTGGCCCGCACCCTGTTCCTCAGCCTGGGCAGCCTGGAAACCGACAGCGCGCTGGGCAGCCACCCGCTGCCGCCATCGGCCGACAGCACGGCAGTGCGCGCCGAACAACGCATCCACGCATGGCTGCGCGAACACGGCATCGCCACCGAAGGCCTGGTGCTGGAGAACGGTTCCGGCCTGTCGCGGCTCGAACGTGCCACGCCGGCCCAGCTGGCGGGGGTGCTGCAGGCGGGCCAGCGCAGCTTGTGGATGCCCGAATTCCTCTCCAGCCTGCCCATCGCCGGCCTGGACGGCACCATGCGCAAGCGTCTCAAGGACAGCCCCGCCGCCCTGCACGCGCGCCTCAAGACGGGCAGCCTGCACGCCGTAGTGGCCATCGCCGGCTACGTGCCCGACGCCAGCGGCCACCCGTGCGTGGTGGTGGCCCTCATCAACGACGAGCACGTGGCCAACGGCGCCGGCCGCGCGGTGCTCGATGCGCTGGTCGATTGGGTCGCGCGTGGTCCGCAACCGCCGGTGGCCACCCGCTGACGAGCCGCCGATTAACCGCCGATCAGCGGAAATAATCGAACCATACTGTTTATATCGTTTCGCACGGAATGTTGTTCACAACACACGGGTGTAACTGGCGCGCACCCGCTCGCGGTCGCCGCAATCGAAGTGCCACCATTCCGTGTTGATGCCGACCCAGCCCGCGTGCGCCATGGCGTCGCGCAGCAATTGACGGTTGCCGGTCTGGGTGGCGGTGAGCGCACCGCTAGCCAGCAGTTCCGGCTCCAGCACCGGGTGGGAGCGCTCGCTCAGGTCATCGAAGGCGGTGCCCATATCCAGCTCGCAACCCGCGTCGTCGAGTATGGTCAGGTCGACCGCCATGCCGAAGGAATGGATGGAACCACGCCCCGGCTCCGCGATATAGCCGAGCAAATCCGTGCCCTGCAGCGCCAGCCACAGTTGTTCCTGCACCCGCTGCGGACGCAGCGCATCCAGCACCAGCAACCGGTAGCCGGGCCAGCGCGAGGCCAGCCAATCGACGGCCAGTTCCAGTGCGGCGGCCGCCTCCTGGTGCAGCCAGGCGCAATCGAGCGGGGTGTACAGGTCGCGGCCGACGAAGTTGTCGGGCGTGGCATAGCGCAGGTCGATGGCGATGCCGGCCACGCTGGCCAACGGCCGGAATGCGCCGTCGCTGGCGATCGCTTCGCAGGATATGGCTGGATGCATGCTGTCCTCCATGACGGGCCAAGCTAAGCATAACCGCAAGTTTGGCTCCGCGCATGGCGCGCGCGTAAGCCCCTTCAGTTTTCCTGGGCCGGCTCCGGGGGCGGCGGCACGGATGGCGCCACGGGCGGCGCCGGCGGCGCGACAGTTGGCGGCGCTACAGTTGGCGGGGACACGGCTGACGGCGGTGTAGGCATGGCCGGCGACGTCAGCGCGTCGAGGATGGCGGCCGTTTCCGCATCCGGCTCGCCGTCGAACCGGGCCTGCCGGTACTTGGACTGGAACACCACCAGCACGTTGCGGGTGGCCGCGTCCAATTCGCCCGTCTGCGGCACGGCATAGCCATGCTGCGCCAGTTTCTGCTGGAACCAGCCGATATCGGGCAACTGCGCCGTGAACACGGGCAGGCGCGCGGCCACTTGCACGGGGCTGGGCCAGCGCACCAGTCCCGCGTCGGCCAGTTGCTTCCACGGGAACAGCGGACCGGGGTCCTGCTTGCGCTGGGGCGCGATGTCGCTGTGACCGAGCACGTTCTCGGGTGGGATGTTATGACGCGCCATGATCTGCCTGAGCAGCGGAATCAGCTGGTCGATCTGGGCTTGCGAGAACGGATACCAGATCCGGCCCTCGGGCGTGTCGCGGAAGCCGGGGTTGACGATCTCGATGCCAATCGAGCTGACGTTCAGCTGTGTATAAGTCTTCCAGTTACTCACACCCGCGTGGTTGGCCTGCCGCGATTCGTCCACCAACGTGTAGAAAAATGGCTGCTCGCCGTCCGTCAGCAGGTAGTGGCTGCTCACCACGTCCTGGGTCAGGGTCTTGAGGGAACGGGTCAGGTCGCCAGCCGTGTAGTGCAGCACGATGAATTTGACGCGGTCGCTCTGGCTG
The DNA here is from genome assembly GCF_014042345.1 of Rugamonas brunnea. Classification (GTDB taxonomy): domain Bacteria; phylum Pseudomonadota; class Gammaproteobacteria; order Burkholderiales; family Burkholderiaceae_D; genus Rugamonas; species Rugamonas brunnea. The sequence goes on along the minus strand of NZ_JACEZT010000003.1, from coordinate 273,228 downwards.
CGCGCCGTGTAGCTGTGGTCGAGCCGGGGGCCGGACGGCGCCACGGCGCAACCGGCCAGCAGCGCCAGCATGGCCAGCGGCGCCAGCGATGGCAACGTGGGCAACGACGGCAACGACGCCAGTGATCGCAGCGATGGCAGCGATGACAACACCGCGCGCGGGCGGCCGGGACGCGGGTGGGAACGGTTATTCATACGTGGTATCGGGCCGGTGGAACGGGAAATGGCGGGCCTGGGCAGCGATGCGGGCCGCCGCGTGGTGCGGGCGCACCGTCTTTTGCTGCAGCGGCACGCCGGCCAGCAGCTCGGCGCGCATCGATTGCGCCAGCAGCGGATGCAGTTCCGCCGCGCGTCCGGCCAGCACCACGGGCCGCATGCCGTAGCGGCGCACCATGGCGTTGGCCAGCCGGGCCAGCTCCAGGCCCGCGTCCAGCAGGATGCGGCGCGCTTCCGGGTCGGCCTCCACGCTGGCGGCCACCGCCAGCGCCAGCCGTCCTATGGTGCCGCGATCCTGGCCATACATGAACTGGCGGCTGTGGGCCCAGTCGCTCCCGCCCACGTGGGCGAACACCGCCTGCGCCAGCGGCGATTCGCGCCACGCGCCCGGCGTTTCATCCTCGCGGCGCCAGATGCTGCGCAGCGCTTCGCGCGCGATCCAGTAGCCGCCACCGCCATCGTCGAGCAGCACGCCGCGCCCGCCGGCCCGGTGGAACTGGCCATGCTCGTCGACCCAGGCCGCGATTGAACCCGTGCCCGCGTAGACCAGGTAGCCGTGACCCGGTGCGAAGGTGTCCAGGCAGGCGATCTCGATATCATTGCGCACCGAGACGGCATCAGGCGCGATGGCCAGCAGGGTGGCGAGCCAGTGCGCGAGCTTCACGCTGTCGCCGCCAAAGCCGGTGAGGCCGGCGCACACGGCGTCCGGACGACCGGCCGCCAGCACGGCCGCGCACAGCGCCGTGAAGCTGGCGTGGACGGCGGCGCGTCCCGTCTCGCTTTCCATCTGCAGGGCCGTCAGGCCGCCCACGTGGCCCTCGGCCACGATCACGCCATCGGCGCTGGCCAGCGCCCAGCGGGTCTGGGTGCCGCCCGCGTCGATACCCAGGCCGAAGCGGGATGAGGAATGGCGCATGTGCATGGCGTTCACGCGGCGGCCACCGTCACGCGCGCGCTCTCGTTGCCGAGCCGGTCGACGGCGCTGACGACGACCGCGCTGGCCGCGCCGGCCGTGCCGTCGTCGGGCAGGCGCAATTCCGTGCGCGTGCCGGGAGCGACGGCGAAGCGCCACTCATTGCCATAGCGCGACCAGACGGCGTATTGGGCCACGGCCTTGCCGGCGCCCGGCGCCAGCTTGAGCGCGACGCCGGCGCCGTCGCGGCGGGCCGTGACGGCCGGCGCGGATGGCGGCGCGGCGCCCAGCCACGGCGTGGGCGGCACCAGCGCCGCGTACTGGTAAGCCTGGGTCTTGAGCTGGTCGCACACGCCCTTGCGGTTCTCCATCAGGGCCGCCACGCTGAAATGCAGGTGGCCGTGGCCGCCCGTGCGGCTGCGCGTGACGCCGATCTGCTTGACGATCTCCTCGGGCGGGAAGGCCTTGCTGGAATTGTCGATGCGACTGGTGTAGAGGCCGGGCCACACGTGGCGGCCCTGGGTGTTCTGCGCCAGCCAGTAGTCGAGCAGCACGTCGAACGCCTGCGGCGCCTGCGCCACGGGCCAGTACAGCTGGGGCGCCAGGTAATCGAGCCAGCCGTTGGCCAGCCACAGTTCGGCGTCCGCATACAGCTTGTCGTACTGGCTGAAGCCGACGATGCCGGCCGGGCGCCGGTCCGGGCGGCCGATGCCGAACGGGCTGATGCCAAAGCGCACCCACGCCTTTTCCTTGTGGATGCCCTTGTACAGCGCTTCGATCAGCTGGTTGACGTTCTGGCGGCGCCACGCGGCCCGGTCCAACTGGCCGCCGGCCAGCAGGTAGCGCTGCCACGAGGGCTGGTCGGGGAATTCCAGTTCCGCCTTGGTCCCGGCGCCGCCATCGAGCGCAGCACCCTCGGCGCCGGGGGCATTGGGCGCGTCGATGGGATACGGGTAGAAGTAATCGTCGATGTGGACGCCGTCGATATCGTAGCGGCGCACCACGTCCAGCACCACCTCCAGCGTGTGGCGCGAGGCGGCCTGCTCGCCGGGGTCCATCCACAGGTAGCGGCCGTAGGGCTTGACGGCTTCCGGCTGGGTGTTGGCGATGTGGCCGGACGTGAGCGGGCTTTTGGCCGTCGCGTGGCGGGCCCGGTACGGGTTGAACCACGCATGCAGTTCCAGCCCGCGCGCGTGGGCCTGGTCGATCCAGAATTGCAGCGGGTCGTACAGGGGACGGGGCGCGCGGCCCTGCTGGCCGGTGAGGAATTCCGACCACGGTTCCAGCTCGGACGGGTAGATGGCGTCGGCGCTGGGGCGCACCTGCAGCACGATGGCGTTCAGGTTCAGGGCCTTGGCCCGCTCCAGGATGGCCAGCGCCTCGGCCTGCTGCTTGTCCACGCTCAGGTTGCTGCGGCTGGGCCAGTCGATGTTGGCCACGGTCGAGACCCAGGCGGCGCGGAATTCGCGCGGGGCCGGCGGCGGGACGGCCGGATCGGCGGCTGCGCCGGAATTGGGGCCCGCACCAGCGCCAGCGCCGCCGGCAGAACCTATGCCGGCGCCAGAACCCGTGCCGGAGCCCGATGGCGCAGGCTGGCCCGGCGCCATCGGCGTCGACGAGCAAGCGCTCAACAGCGCGGCCAGGCCGCCAGCCACGCAGGCGGCCAAGGACTGCCGCTTTTTCGCATTAAACTCCACTTACCATTCCCCGATCCAGATCACGCGCGATGCCCGCAATGCCCTATTGTAATGCGGCCGGCGCCTGTTTCCGGCCGAATTCGGGATCGATTTTCACCAGCGCGGCCATGACAAAGGCCGGCACCGTCGCCACGCACACCCAGATGAAAAAGTGCTGGTAGCCCAGTTGCTGCTGGATCCAGCCGCTGGCCATGCCCGGCACCATCATGCCGAGCGCCATGAAGCCGGTGCAGATGGCGTAATGGGCCGTCTTGTGTTCGCCCTCGGCCACCAGGATCATGTACATCAGGTAGGCGGCGAAGCCATACCCGTAGCCCAGTTGTTCGAGCGCAATGCTGGCGCCAATCAGGTAGACATTGTGCGGCAGCGCGCTGGCCAGGTAGACAAACACCAGGTCCGGCAAGTGCACGGCCAACACCATGCCCCACAGGCAACGCTTGAGGCCGTAGCGCGCCACAGCCACGCCGCCCAGCAGGCCGCCCACGGTCAGCGCCGCCACGCCGATGGTGCCGTACACCAGTCCCACCTGGGCCGTCGTCAGCCCGAGGCCGCCCTTGTCGGCCGGATCGAGCAGGAACGGGACGGCCAGCTTGAGCAACTGCGCCTCGCCCAGACGGAACAGCAACAAAAAGCCCAGTATCACGCCGATGCCGGGCTTGCGGAAAAAGCTCTTGAAGGTGGCCAGGAAATCGCGCAGCAGGGCGCCGCCGGCCGCCGGCGGGCGATCCGCAGCCGGGCGCGGCAGCACCAGTTGGTGGTAGGCGAACAGCAGCACGAACAGCACGGCCAGTACGAAGAACACGATGGACCACGCCAGCCGCACGCTGTCCAGCGACTCGGACAGCTTGCCGGCCAGGTAGACCAGCCCGCCCTGGCCGGCGATCATGGCCAGCCGGTAGAACGTGGAGCGCACGCCGACGAACGCGGCTTGCTGGTGCTGGGGCAGGCCCAGCATGTAAAAACCGTCAGCCGCGATGTCGTGCGTGGCGGAGCTGAACGCCATCAGCCACAACAAGGCCAGGCTGATCTGGAAGAACTGCGGCAGGCTGGTGGTCAGGGCCACCAGCGCCAGCGACGCGCCCAGCAGCAATTGCATGGCCACGATCCACAGCCGGCGCGTGCGCAACAACTCGACCACGGGCGACCACAGCGGCTTGATCACCCACGGCAGGTACAGCCAGCCCGTGTACAGCGCGATATCGGTGTTCGACACGCCCAGGTTCTTGTACATGACGACCGACAGCGTCATCACCACCACGTAGGGGATGGCTTGGCCGAAATACAGGGTGGGCACCCACCACCACGGGCTGCGTTGCTCCATGCTTTCCTAATGAGTCAGTTTCCGGTGCCGCGACGGCAAATTTGTATCATTTTGTCAACGCGGCGCGCACGCTGCCGTCGGCCTCGTCGAGCCAGGCCTGGGCTTGCTCCACGTCCACCTGCCGCAGCAAGGCCACGATGGCCACTTTGACGTGGAAGCGGCATTGCTCGAGCACGAGGCGGGCGGCGGCCGCGTCGGCGCCGGTGGCGTGCATGGTCAGCCGCACGGCGCGCGCCATCAGCTTGGCGTTGGTCGGCTGCAAGTCTACCATCAAGTTTCCGTACACTTTATGCAGCCGCACCATCAGCGCGCTCGACAGCGTGTTGAGCACGATCTTCTGCGCCGTGCCCGCTTTCAGGCGGGTGCTGCCGGATATGATTTCCGGCCCGGTGTCGATGGTGATGCCGAGGTCGGCTTCGCGCGCCAGCGGCGAGCCGGCGTTGTTGGCGATGCCGATGGTGTAGGCGCCCAGCTTGCGGGCCGCCTGCAGCGCACCCAGCACATAGGGCGTGGCGCCGGACGCGGCCAGCAGCAGCACCACGTCGTGCGGGGCCGGATACAGCCGGCGCAGGTCGGCCGCGCCCAGTTCCGGCTTGTCCTCCGCGCCCTCGACGGACGCGAACATGGCCGGCTGGCCGCCTGCCAGCACGGCCACGGCCCGCTCATGGGGCCAGGAAAAGGTGGGATGGAGTTCCACGCTGTCGAGCACGCCGATGCGGCCCGAGGTGCCGGCGCCCACGTAGATGAGGCGACCGCCGGCGCTGATGCGCGGCAGCATGGCTTCCACGGCGGCCGCGATGGCCGGCGCGGCGGCGCGCACGGCTTGCACGGCGCGCGCCTGATCGTCGATCAGCGCCGCGATCAGCGCCGGCAGCGGGTACTGGTCCAGCTGGCCGTGGTCCGGATGGGGGGTTTCCGTGTTCAGCATCGCCGTGGTCCGAGAACGAGACAAGCTCAGTGTAATCCCAAACCCCCGCCTACCGCCATGAAAGCTTTACTGCCCCCCGGCAAGTCAGATGGGGCGGCGCATCTCCGCCACGAAATCGTAGTGGTCGCTGTGGCAGTACGAATGGGTCAATTCCATCGCCTCGCCCGACTCCAGGTAGGCGATGCGGGTGATGTAGAGCACGGCCTGCCCCTCCGGCACGCCCAGCTGGCGGGCCAGCTCGGCCGAGGCGTTCATGGCGCGGATGTGCTGCAAGGCGCGCACCGGCGCCTTGCCAATGCTGTCCAGGTAGCGGTACAGCGAATCGCCCACCGCCTCGGGATCGGCCAGGATGGTCTGCGGCAGCACGCTGACCTCGTAGGCCATCACCACGTCGTCGGCCAGGCGCAGGCGCTCCAGCCGCGCCACCTTGGAATACGGCGACAGGCCCAGGCTCAGTTGCTCGTCCGGCGACGGCGCGACGATGGAACGCTTGAGCCAGCGCGAGCCGGGCTGGTGGCCGCGCTGCTGCAATTGCTCGGAAAAACTGGTCAGGTTCGACAGCGGCTGCTCGATGCGGGGCGCGATGTAGTTGCCCGAGCCGCGGCGGCGCACCACCAGGCCCTGGTCCACCAGCTGGTCGATGGCCTTGCGCGCCGTCACCCGCGACACGTTGAGCAACTCGGACAGCGTGCGCTCGGACGGCAGGGCCTGGTCCACCTGGTAGCGGCCGTTGTGCACGTCGTCGGTCAGCTTGCGCGCGATTTGCATGTACAGGGGCGAATTGTCCTTGTCGTCGGGTTTGAATGCGGCACTGCTCTGGCTCATATGAATCTCCTATCGGCGCTAGTGTACTGGCGTTGGGGCCGGCGTGTAGCCCGGAAAGTCGAATTTCCTTCAGTTTGGCGAAAAATGACAAACAATCCTACGCTCGCGCAGGCGAATCGCGTATTTTCATCATGCCAGGCACGGCAACGGCGCTATGCTGGCGGCAGGGCCCAGCCGCCCGGAATGCGCCCGGGTCGATTGGGTCCGCCACACGCGATTAGGACTGTCTATCAGGAGGGGCAATGGCACAGCAGGTGATCGTCATCGGCGGCGGGGTGGTGGGGTTGACCACAGCCTGGTGGCTGCTGGAAGCGGGCTACCGCGTGCGCGTGCTGGAACGCGCGGCCGAGCCGGCCAGTGGCGCCAGCCACGCCAACGGCGGCCAGCTCAGCTACCGCTACGTGGCGCCGCTGGCCGACGCTGGCGTCCCACTGAAGGCGCTGCACTGGCTGCTGCAGCGCGACGGCCCGCTGCGGCTGCGTCCCGAGGCCGACCCGCGCCAGTGGCGCTGGCTGGCGCAATTCCTGTTCCGCTGCAATAGCGCCAGCAACGCCCGCACCACGGCCATGCTGCTGCGCTTGGGCGAACACAGCCGCGAGGCCATGGGACAGCTGATGACGCTGATCCCACCAGCCGACTTCGCCTGGCGCGAGCCGGGCAAGCTGGTACTCTACCGTTCGCCGGCCCTGTTCGACGCGGCCGCCGCCCGCGCCCGCGCGGACGGGGCGCGCGATGGCGGGCTGGTGCGGCTGTTGTCGCCGGATGAAACGGTGACGCTGGAACCGGCGCTGGCCACGCTGGCGCCCGCCCTGGCCGGCGCCATCTACACGGGCGGCGAGGCGGTGGCCGACTGCCGCGCCTTCTGCCTGTCGCTGGCGGACCTGCTGCGCAGCCATCCGCGCTACGACGGCACATTGCCGGGCAGCGCCCAAGGCTGGCGCGTCGCGCACGGCAAGGTGGCGGCGCTGGAAACCAGCCTCGGGCCGCTCAGCGCCGACCAGTTCGTGCTGGCCGCCGGCATCCAGAGCCGCGACCTGGCGGCCGGCGCAGGCTTGCGGCTGCCGCTGTATCCACTCAAGGGCTACAGCCTGACGGCGCCGGTCCGCCCCGGCGACAACGCCCCGTTCATCAGCGTGACGGATTTCGAGCGCAAGACCCTGTACGCCCGCATCGGCGACCAGTTGCGGATCGCGGCCATGGTGGACATGGTGGGCGAGCGTCCCGCCATCGACCCGCGCCGCGTGGCCAGCCTCACGCGCACGGCCCGCGCCGCCATGCCGCGCGCGGCCGACTACGCACATGCCGTCGCCTGGTCCGGCCTGCGCCCGGCCACGCCGGACGGCGCCCCCATCATCGGCGCCACGCCGCTGCCCAACCTGTGGCTGAACGTGGGCCACGGCGCGCTGGGCTTCACCTTTTCCTGCGGCAGCGCCAGCCTTCTGGCCGGCGTGATGCGCGGCCAGCCCACGCCGTTCCCACTGGCGGGGCTGGGGCTGCGCTAGGCTCGGGCTGCTTTCAGGGGGAAGTCGTTGCGCCGGGGGGCGCAACGACGGTTTTTTGTCGCGGCGCGCAAGCACTGCGGCGGCCGTGGCGGATGGCCCCGCAGCCCGTCCCATCCCGAATTGGCGGATAATGCGGGATTGTTCCGCCGTCCACCCCCTCATTCATGTCCAAAAAAACAACGACGTCCGCGGCTTGCCCGTGTGGCGGCCCTTCCTACGCCACCTGCTGCGGCCCCTACCTGGAGGGCGCCGCCATCCCGGCCACGGCCGAGCAACTGATGCGTTCACGCTACACTGCCTACACTTTAGGCAACGAAGCCTACCTGCTAGCCACCTGGCATAGCAGCACGCGCCCCACGGAACCCATCATCGTGGCCGGCGAAAAATTGCAGTGGCTGGGACTTGAGGTAAAATCTGCTTTACGTTTACGTCAACGTAAAGCAGAATCCGACGATGCGCTGCGTCAGGACACCGTCGAATTCGTGGCGCGCTGCAAGCTCAATGGCCGCGCCCAGCGCCTGCACGAGGTCAGCAACTTCGTGCGTGAGGAGGGTGAGGGCGGCTTGCGCTGGTATTACGTTGACGGGAGTTTTCCAGAATAAAGGCGCCGGAGACAGCGCCACAACACGAGGAACAACCACATGCCGCACATCGAAAGCAAACTCAATCCGCGCAGCGAGGATTTCAAGACCAACGCCGCCGCCATGCAAACCCTGGTCGACGACCTGCGCGCCAAGGTGGCGCAGATCGCGGCCGGCGGCGGCGCGGCGGCCGCCGCCAAGCACGTGGCGCGCGGCAAACTGCTGCCGCGCGACCGGGTCCAGATGCTGCTCGATCCCGGCACCCCCTTCCTCGAGTTTTCCCAGATGGCCGGCTATGGCATGTACCAGGACGCCAACGGCGTGGACGCGGCGCCGGCCGCCGGCATCATCACCGGCATCGGCCGCGTGGCCGGCCAGGAGTGCGTGATCGTCTGTAACGACGCCACCGTCAAGGGCGGCACCTACTACCCCGTCACGGTGAAGAAGCACCTGCGCGCACAGGAGATCGCCGACCAGAACAACCTGCCCTGCATCTACCTGGTCGATTCGGGCGGCGCCAACCTGCCCAACCAGGACGACGTGTTCCCCGACCGCGACCACTTCGGCCGCATCTTCTACAACCAGGCCAATATGTCGGCCAAGGGCATCCCGCAGATCGCCGTGGTGATGGGTTCGTGCACGGCCGGCGGCGCCTACGTGCCGGCCATGAGCGACGAGTCGATCATCGTCAAGGAGCAGGGCACCATCTTCCTGGGCGGCCCGCCGCTGGTGAAGGCGGCCACCGGCGAGGTGGTCACGGCCGAGGACCTGGGCGGTGGCGACGTCCACACCCGCTTGTCCGGCGTGGCCGACCACCTGGCGCAGAACGACCTGCACGCGCTGTCGCTGGCGCGCACCATCGTCTCCAACCTGAACCGCACCAAGCCGCAGCAGATGGCGCTGCGCGAATCGGTGGAGCCGAAATACCCGACCGAGGAGCTGTACGGCGTGATCCCGGTCGACACCCGCAAACCGTTCGACGTGCGCGAAGTGATCGCCCGCATCGTCGACGGCAGCGAGTTCGATGAATTCAAGGCCCGCTACGGCACCACGCTGATCTGCGGCTTCGCCCACATCTTCGGCATGAAGGTCGGCATCATCGCCAACAACGGCATCCTGTTCTCCGAGTCGGCGCTGAAGGGCGCCCACTTCATTGAGCTGTGCGCGCAGCGCAAGATCCCGCTCGTGTTCCTGCAAAATATCACCGGCTTCATGGTCGGCCGCAAATACGAGAACGAAGGCATCGCCCGCAACGGCGCCAAGATGGTGACGGCCGTGGCCACGGCCGCCGTGCCCAAGTTCACCGTCATCATCGGCGGCAGCTTCGGCGCCGGCAACTACGGCATGTGCGGCCGCGCCTACTCGCCGCGCTTCATGTGGATGTGGCCCAACGCCCGCATCTCCGTCATGGGCGGCGACCAGGCGGCCAGCGTGCTGGCCACCGTCAAGCGCGACGGCATCGAGGCCAAGGGCGGCCAGTGGTCGGCCGAGGAGGAGGCCGCGTTCAAGCAGCCCATCAAGGACCAGTACGAGCATCAGGGCCATCCCTACTACGCCACCGCGCGCCTGTGGGACGACGGCGTGATCGACCCGGCCGACACCCGCATGGTGCTGGGCCTGGGCCTGTCGGCCGCGCTCAATGCGGAAATCCCCGATACCAAATTCGGCGTGTTCCGCATGTAATGGAGGCTGCCATGACTTATCAAACCCTGACCATCGCCATCGCCGACAAAGTAGCCACCATCACCCTGAACCGGCCCGACGTGCGCAACGCCTTCAACGAAACCACCATCAGCGACATCACGCTGGCCTTCGACCAGCTGGGCCGCGACGAAGCCGTGCGCGCCATCGTGCTGGCCGCCAACGGCCCGGCCTTCTGCGCCGGCGCGGACCTGAACTGGATGAAAAAAATGGCCGGCTACTCCCACGAGGAGAACAACGCCGACGCCATGCAGTTGGCCGAGATGCTGCGTACTATCTACCTGTGCCCCAAGCCCGTGGTGGCCAAGGTACAGGGCGACTGCTACGCCGGCGGCATGGGCCTGGTGGCCGCTTGCGACATCGTGGTCGCGGTGGAGGAAGCCAATTTCTGCCTGAGCGAAGTGAAACTGGGCCTGATCCCGGCCACCATTTCGCCCTACGTGATCAAGGCCATGGGCGAACAGGCGGCGCGCCGCTACTTCCTCACGGCCGAGCGCTTCACGGCGCAGCAGGCGCTGCGCATCGGCTTCACCCACGAGGTGGTGGCCGCCGGTGAACTCGACGCCACCGTAGCCGCCATCGTCAAGGCGCTGGTCAACAACAGTCCGAACGCCGTGCAGCAAGCCAAGGTGCTGGTGCGCGACGTGGCCGGGCACCCCGTCACCGATGCGCTGCTGGCCGACACGGCCGAGCGCATCGCCCATATCCGCGCTTCCGAGCAGGGCCGCGAAGGCGTGCAGTCCTTCCTGGATAAGCGCAAGCCGGCCTGGTTGAACTAGGCGGGCCATTTTTCAGCTGGAGTATTTTTGGAACCGAACAAACAAAGCGACTGGGTCGTACGCAGCCTGCGCAGCGTGTGGCATCCGTGCACCCAGATGCAGCATCACGAAACTGTGCCGCTGATCCCCGTCAGCCATGGCCGCGGCGCCTGGCTGTACGACCACGAAGGCAAGCGCTATCTGGACGCGATCAGCTCCTGGTGGGTGAACTTGTTCGGCCATGCCAACCCGCGCATCAACGCCGCCCTCAAGGAGCAGCTGGACCTGCTGGAGCACGCGATGCTGGCCGGTTTCACCCATGAGCCGGTGATCCGCCTGTCCGAGCAACTGGCGGCCCTCACGGGCGATGTGCTGGGCCACTGCTTCTACGCCAGCGATGGCGCCTCGGCCGTGGAAATCGCGCTGAAAATGAGCTTCCACAGCTGGCGCAACCGCGGCCAGGCTGAAAAACAGGAATTCGTCTGCCTCAAGGGCAGCTACCATGGCGAAACCATCGGTGCTTTGGCCGTCACCGACGTCGCCCTGTTCAAGGACGCCTACGGCCCGCTGCTGCGCGCCAGCCAGACCGTGATGTCGCCCGACGCGCGCCAGGCCGTGGACGGCGAAACGGCGCAGGACGTGGCGCGCCGCGCGGCGGCCGACGTGGAGCGCCTGTTCGTCGAACGCGGCGACAAGATCGCCGCCATCATCATCGAGCCGCTGGTGCAGTGCGCCACCGGCATGGCCATGCACGACCCGCTGTACCTGACGCTGGTGCGCGAACTGTGCGACCGCCACCAGGTGCACCTGATCCTGGACGAAATCGCCGTCGGCTGCGGCCGCACGGGCACCTTCTTCGCGTGCGAGCAGGCCGGCATCTGGCCCGACTTCCTGTGCCTGTCCAAGGGCATCAGCGGCGGCTACCTGCCGCTGTCGCTGGTGATGACGCGCGACGACATCTACCAGGCCTTCTACAGCGCCGACGTCACGCGCGGCTTCCTGCACTCGCACTCGTACACGGGCAACCCGCTGGCCTGCCGCGCCGCCCTGGCCACGCTGCAGATCTTCGAGGACGACCACGTGCTCGAACACAACCGCGTCCGCGCCGAACGGCTGACGCAGGCGCTGGCGCCGCTGGCCAACCATGACCGCGTGCGCCACTTCCGCCAGCGCGGCATGATCTGGGCCTTCGACGCGATCCGCGCCCCGGCCGACTTCTCGCGCCGCTTCTTCTCCACGGCGCTCGAACACGAACTGCTGATGCGCCCCATTGGTTCCACCGTCTACATGATGCCGCCCTACATCCTCAGCGACGACGACATCGACGGCCTGGCCGCCAACACGCTGGCCGTGTTCGACAAAGTACTGGCGGGCTGACCATGGAACTGTTGAACCGACTGGACGCCCAGCTGCAAACGCTGGCCCAACAAAGCCTGGTGCGCACCCGCCGTGTGGTGGACTCGCCGTGCGGGCCGCGCGTGCGCGTGGACGGGCGCGAGCTGCTGGCCTTCTGCAGCAACGACTACCTGGGCCTGGCCAGCCATCCGGCGCTGGCCGCCGCGCTGCAAGAGGGCGCGGGGCTGTACGGCGCCGGCAGCGGCGCCTCGCACCTGATTTCCGGCCATAGCCGCGCCCACGCCCAGCTGGAGGACCGGCTGGCCCAATTCGTCGGCGCCCACCTGGAGCGCCCGCGCGCACTGTACTTCTGCACCGGCTACATGGCCAACCTGGCCATCATCTCGGGCCTGACGGCGGGCGACCGCGACGCGGCCATCTTCTCCGAATCGCTGAACCACGCCTCGCTGATCGACGGCACCCGGCTGGCGCGCGCCGCCGTGCAGGTCTACCCGCACGCCGACCTGGAGGCGCTGGCCGCCATGCTGCAAGCCAGCACCGCCAGCACCAAGGTGGTGGTCACGGACAGCGTGTTCAGCATGGACGGCGACCTGGCCGACCTGCCGGCCCTGCTGGCGTTGTGCGAACGGTACGGCGCCTTGCTGGTGGTGGACGATGCCCACGGCTTCGGTACGCTGGGTGAACATGGCCACGGCGCGCTTGAGCATTTCAAGCTGCAATCGCCGTACCTGGTCTACATGGGCACCCTGGGCAAGGCGGCGGGGGTGGGCGGCGCCTTCGTGGCGGCCCACGAAACCGTGATCGAAACGTTAATACAAAAAGCCCGCCCCTACATCTTCACCACGGCCGCCGCGCCCGCGCTGGCGCACGCGCTGCTGGCCAGCCTGGACCTGCTGGAAGGCCCGGAAGGCATGCAAAGACGCGCACACCTGCAGGCATTGGTGGCACAATTGAACGATGGCCTGCGCCTGACGCGCTGGCAGCGGCTGCCCTCGGACACGGCGATCCAGCCGATTCTGATCGGCGACAACGCCGAAACCATGCGCGCCGGCGCCGCCCTGTACGAGCAGGGCCTGTGGGTGGGCACGATACGCCCGCCGACGGTGGCGCCGGGCACCTCGCGCCTGCGCGTGACGCTGTCGGCCGGCCACACCCACGCGGACGTGGCGACGCTGATCAACGCCATCAATGCCTTGGAAAGGATGTGACATGAGTCTGGACGACCCCGTTCTGGCCGCCACGCCGCAGGTGCAGCCCGCACCGGCGGCCGCCGGCGCGCGCCCCCGCTTCGCCTGTTTCACCACCGGCACCGACACGGAAATCGGCAAGACGCTGATTTCGGCCGCCATGCTGCACGCGCTGGTGCAAAGCGGCGTGCGCGCCTGCGGCATGAAGCCCATCGCGGCCGGCGCCGAACTGCGCAACGGCCGCTGGCACAACGAAGATGCCGACCAGCTGATCGCGGCCGGCAACGTCTCGCTGCCGCAGGAGCTGACCACGCCCTTCCTGCTCAAGGAAGCGGCCGCGCCCCATATCGCGGCCGAACTGGAAGACGAATACATCTCCCCCGTGCCCATCCTGGCCGCCTACATCGAAGTGAGCGCCGCCTCGGACGCGGTGGTGGTGGAAGGGGTGGGCGGCTTCCGCGTGCCCCTGAACGAAGAATTCGACACGGCCGACCTGGCCGAGCAACTCGATTTGCCCGTGGTGCTGGTGGTGGGCCTGCGCCTGGGCTGCATCAGCCACGCGCTGCTGACGGTGGAGGCGATCGCCAACCGCAACCTGATGCTGGCCGGCTGGGTCGCCAACGAGGTCGACCCCGACATGGCCTTCATCGACGAGAACATCGCCGCGCTGGAGGAACGCATCCCGGCGCCGCTGCTGGGCCGCGTGCCGCGCCTGGCGCAACCATCGGCCGCCGCCGCCGCCGAATACCTGGACTTTACCAAGCTGCCCAACTGGCCGGCTGCCTAACCTGATTGACCGTAGAAGGAAACACGATGTCCCTGACCCAAGAACCGAAAACCGTCGAACTGCACCGCCCCACGGCACCCATCACGCTGCCGGCCGCCGCCACCTGGCCGGTGGACGACGTGCTGGCCCTGTTCGAGCTGCCGTTCAACGACCTGATGTTCCAGGCCCAGCAAACCCACCGCGCCAACTTCCCGGACGGCGACGTGGAACTGGCCACGCTGCTGTCGATCAAGACCGGCGGCTGCGAGGAAGATTGCGGCTACTGCCCGCAGGCGGCCCGCTACGACACCGGCGTCGAGGCCAAGAAGATCCTCGACATCGACACTGTGCTGGACGCGGCCAAGCAGGCCAAGGCCAGCGGCGCCACCCGCTTCTGCATGGGCGCCGCCTGGCGCAGCCCGAAAGAGCGCGACATGGACAAGGTCGAGGAGATGGTGCGTGAAGTGAAGGCGCTGGGCATGGAAACCTGCGCCACGCTGGGCATGCTGGAGGAAGAACAGGCGCTGCGCCTGAAGGCCGCCGGCCTCGATTACTACAACCACAACCTGGACACGGCGCCCGAGTTCTACGACAACGTGATCTCCACCCGCGAATACAAGGACCGGCTGGACACGCTGGGCCGCGTGCGTGAAGCGGGCCTCAAGGTCTGCTGCGGCGGCATCGTCGGCATGGGCGAATCGCGCCTGCAGCGCGCCGGTCTGATCGCCCAGCTGGCCAACCTGAACCCGTATCCGGAATCGGTGCCCGTCAACCACCTGGTGCAGGTGGAAGGCACGCCGCTGTACGGCCTGGACCCGCTGGACCCGCTGGAATTCGTGCGCACCATCGCCGTGGCCCGCATCACCATGCCGAAGGCGCGCGTGCGCCTGTCGGCCGGCCGCCGGCAGCTGGGCGAGGCCGTGCAAGCCATGTGCTTCCTGGCCGGCGCCAACTCGATTTTCTACGGCGACAAGCTGCTCACCACCGGCAACCCGGAAGCGGAGGACGACCGCGCGCTGCTGGCCAAGCTGGGCCTGAAAACCCGCGGCACGGTGCTCGAATCGGCGCCGAAAGAGAAGTGCGGCTGCTAAGCGAAAACGACGTACGCGGATCAAGGGTCAGCCCCCGGGCCTGCCCCTGGTTCGCAGCAGGCTCTAAAAACAACCCCAGCCACGCGCTGAATAGAGGAGACGTATGTTCACAAAAATCCTGATCGCCAACCGCGGTGAAATCGCCTGCCGTGTGGCCGCCACCGCCCGCCGCATGGGCATCAAAACGGTCGCCGTCTATTCCGAGGCCGACGCCAACGCCAAGCACGTGGCCGTGTGCGACGAAGCCGTGCTGCTGGGCCCCGCCCCGGCCAAGGAAAGCTATCTGCGCGGCGACAAGATCATCGAAGTGGCGCTGGCCACGGGCGCCCAGGCCATCCACCCCGGCTACGGCTTCCTGTCCGAGAACGCCGAATTCGCCGACGCCTGCGCCGCCGCCGGCCTGGTGTTCATCGGCCCGCCCGCGTCGGCCATGCGCGCCATGGGCTCCAAGTCCGCCGCCAAGTCGCTGATGGAACAGGCCAACGTGCCACTGGTGCCCGGCTACCACGGCGACGAGCAGGACGCCGACTTCCTGCAGACCCAGGCCGACCGCATCGGCTACCCGGTGCTGCTCAAGGCCTCGGCCGGCGGCGGCGGCAAGGGCATGCGCGTGATCGAACACGCGGCTGACTTCAAAGCGGCGCTGGCCTCGTGCAAACGCGAAGCGATCAGCTCCTTCGGCGACGACAAGGTACTGGCCGAGAAATACCTGCTGCGCCCCCGTCACATCGAAATCCAGGTGTTCGCCGACACCCACGGCAACTGCATCTACCTGTTCGAGCGCGACTGCTCGGTGCAGCGCCGCCACCAGAAAGTGCTGGAGGAAGCGCCAGCGCCCAACATGCCGCCCGAGCGCCGCGCCGCCATGGGCGAGGCGGCAGTGGCCGCCGCCAAGGCCGTTGGCTATGTGGGCGCCGGCACGGTGGAATTCATCGCCAACCAGGACGGTTCGTTCTACTTCATGGAGATGAACACCCGCCTGCAGGTCGAGCACCCCGTGACCGAAATGATCACCGGCACCGACCTGGTGGAATGGCAGATCCGCGTCGCATTCGGCGAAGCGCTGCCGCGCAAGCAGCAGGAACTGGCCATCCACGGCCACGCCATCGAGGCCCGCATCTACGCCGAGAACCCGGAGAAGGGCTTCCTGCCCTCGATCGGCACGCTGCGCCACATGGACACTCCGGCCGCCGTCACCTTTGAACTGGGTGGGGCCCCCGGCACCGGCGTGCCGGCCGCCGTGCGCATCGACTCGGGCGTGCGCGAGGGCGACGCCATCTCGCCGTTCTACGACCCCATGATCGCCAAGCTGATCGTGTGGGGCGCCGACCGCAAGCAGGCGCTGGCCCGCATGGCCCAGGCGCTGGCGCAGTACAAGATCGTCGGCCTGGCCACCAACATCGCTTTCCTCAAGCGCCTGGTGGAAGGCGACGCCTTCGCCGGCGCCGACCTGGACACGGGCCTGATCGAACGCAACCAGGACAGCCTGTTCCCGGCCGCCCACTCGGCGCCGTCGGCCGCGCTGGCGCTGGCCGCCGTGGCCCTGATCGAAGCGGAGAAGGACGCCGCGGCCGCCCAGTCGGGCGCCAACCGCGCCGACCCGTGGGGCCAGGCGCTGGGCTGGCGCATGAACTTCCCGTATGCGCGCGCGCTGTCGTTCAGCGACGACTACGCGGCCGCGCTGCCGGCCAAGGCCTACGGCGTGGCCGTCACCTACCGCGCCACGGACTGGCTGTTCGCGCGCGACGGCGGCGAACCGCAGGTGCTGAGCCTGATGCAGCAGGACGGCTCGGACCTCAGCATCAAGCTGGGCGACACGGCCGTGCATGGCACCGTGCGCCGCGACGGCGAACTGCTGCACGTGTTCACGGGCGGTCATCATTATCCCTTGCACTACAATGATCCGATGGCCCACGCCGGCGAAAGCGAGGCCGAGGGCGGCCGCCTGACGGCGCCCATGCCGGGCAAGGTGGTGGCCGTGCTGGCCGCCAAGGGCCAGGACGTCAAGAAGGGCGAGGCGCTGGTGATCATGGAAGCGATGAAAATGGAGCACACCATCGCCGCCCCGCATGACGGCCTGGTGGAAGAAATCCTGTACAACGTCGGCGACCAGGTCGCGGACGGCGCGCCGCTGCTGGCCTTCAAGGCGGCGGCGTAAGCGGAGGGCATCATGCGCATCCTGTTGCACCGCGCGGACGGCAAGACCGAGCCGTGGATCAAGGACTTCGGCAAATTCCTGCCGGAGGCCGAGATCGCGATCTGGCACGCGGGCGAGAAATCCCCGCCGTGCGACTACGCCGTCGTGTGGGCGCCGCCGGAGACCATGCTGCCCGAACTGGCCGACGTCAAGGCCATCTTCAACACGGGGGCGGGCGTGGACGCGCTGCTCAAGTTCGGCGACGCGCTGCCGCGCCATGTGCCCATCATCCGCCTGGGTGACGCCGGCATGGGCGCGCAGATGGCCGAATACGTGGCGCACGCCGTGCTGCGCTACTTCCGCCGCTTCGACGAGTACGAAAGCCAGGCCCGCGCCGGCACTTGGGCCCCGCTGCCGCAATACCACCGCGAGGACTTCACGGTGGGCGTGCTGGGCATGGGCGCGCTGGGTGGCCAGGTGCTCAAGGCGCTGGCGCCGTTCGGCTTCCCGCTGCGCGGCTGGAGCCGCACGGAGAAGAACGTGGCCGGCGTGCAGTGCTACCACGGCCCGACCGGGCTGGACACCTTCCTGCGCGGCACGCGCGTGCTGGTGTGCATGCTGCCGCTCACACCCGACACCAGCAACATCATCGACCGCAGCAACATGTCCAAGCTGCCGCAAGGGGCTTACCTGATCAACGTGGCGCGCGGCGCCCACCTGGCCGAACCGGACCTGCTCAACCTGATCAAGGCCGGCCACATCGCCGGCGCCACGCTGGACGTGTTCCGCAACGAACCGCTGCCGGCCCAGCACCCGTTCTGGCAGGAGCCGCGCATCACCATCACGCCGCACATCTCCGCGCTCACGCTGCGCCGCGAAAGCGTGCAGCAGATCGCGGAAAAAATCCGCAAGATCGAAAACGGCGAACTGGTCGACGGCATCGTCGACCGCAACCTGGGATATTGAACACATGAACAAGCAAGCGAGCCTGCCCAAGCAAGTCAAGATCGTCGAAGTGGGGCCGCGCGACGGCCTGCAGAACGAGAAGGAAAACGTCCCGGCCGACGTGAAGATCGAGCTGGTGAACCGCCTCACCAGCGCCGGCTTCCCCAACATCGAAGCGGCGTCGTTCGTCTCGCCCAAGTGGGTGCCGCAGATGGCCACCAGCCGCGAAGTGATGGACGCGATCACGCGCAAGCCGGGCGTGATCTATTCGGCCCTCACGCCCAACATGCAGGGTTTTGAGGCGGCGCTGGCCGCGCGCGCCGACGAGGTGGTGATCTTCGGCTCGGCCTCGGAGGCGTTCTCGCAAAAGAACATCAACTGCTCGATCGCCGAATCGATCGCCCGCTTTGAAGGCGTGGCCAAGGCCGCCAAGGACAACGGCCTGCGCCTGCGCGGCAGCATCAGCTGCGCGTTCGGCTGCCCGTATCAAGGCGAGGTACCGCTGGACGCCGTGGCCGACGTGGTGGGCCGCATGCGCGACCTGGGCTGCGACGAGATCGACATCGCCGACACCATCGGCGTAGCCACCCCGCGCAAGGCGCAAGCCGTGATGGAGCGCGCCATCGCTGCGTTCCGGGTGGACGGCTTGTCGGGCCACTTCCACGACACCTACGGCCAGGCGCTGGCCAACATCTACGCCAGCATGGAAGTGGGGATCGCCATCTTCCACTCGTCCGTCTCGGGCCTGGGCGGCTGCCCGTACGCCAAGGGCGCCACCGGCAACGTGGCCACCGAGGACGTGCTGTACATGATGCAGGGGCTGGGGGTGGAAACGGGCATCGACCTCGACATCGTGGTCGACGCCGGCCAGTTCATCTCGCAATTCCTGGGCCGCAAAGGCGCCAGCCGGGCCGGCAACGCCATCGCCGCCAAGCGGGCGGCTTAAACCGGCATCTCAAACCGGGGTCAGACCCTCTGGGTCAGACCCCAAACCCGCTTTCTGGCTTCGGAAAAGGAAAAACCCCGTGTGACGTCGCCATCACACGGGGTTTTAAATTTTGGTCGGAGTACAAGGATTCGAACCTTGGACCCTCTGGTCCCAAACCAGATGCGCTACCGGGCTGCGCTACACTCCGAATAAAGAGAATCATACCGGTTCATGTGCGATCCGTCAAGGGGCGTGGCAAACAGTATGTACCATGGCGCGAATAATTCAAGGTGAAATGGCAGAAATTTCAAGCTTAATGCCACACAAAGCCTGCTTATTCGCCACCGTCCGCCTTCATCTTCAATGCCAGTTCGTACAGCGCGTTCTTCTTGCGCCCCGTGATCTGCGCCGCCAGCGATGCCGCCTGCTTGACCGGGCATTCGGCCAGCAGAATGGACAAAATGCGCTCGGCCTCCGCGTCCTGCGCCTCGTCGGCGGCCGGGGCGCCGGCCAGCAGCACGACGAATTCACCTTTCTCGCGGTGCGGGTCGGCCTTGATCCACGCTTCGGCCTCGGACAACGGGCAGCGGTGGATTTCCTCGAACATCTTGGTCAGCTCACGCGCGAACACCACCTGCCGCTCCGGTTCGAACACAGCCGCCAGCGCGCCGGCGCAGTCGAGGATGCGGTGCGGCGCCTCGTAGAACACCATGGTGGCCGTCACGCTCCGCAGCGACTGCAAGAACCCTTCGCGCTGCTTGGCCTTGGCCGGCAAGAAGCCGACAAAGTAGAACTGGTCGTTCACCAGCCCGCTGGCCGACAGCGCCGTGACCGCCGCCGAGGCGCCCGGCAACGGCAACACGCGCAAGCCAGCCGCGCGCACGGTGTCCACGATGCGCGCGCCCGGGTCGGACACGGCCGGCGTGCCCGCGTCCGACACCAGCGCGATCCGTTCGCCGGCCTGCAAACGGGCGATCAGGGTGTCGGCCACCTCGCGCTCGTTGTGCTGGTGGGCCGCGATCAGGGGCTTGTGCAGGCCGAAGCGGGTCATCAGCTGGGCCGTGTTGCGGGTGTCCTCGCACGCCACCGCGTTGACCAGGCTCAAGACATGCAGCGCGCGCAAGCTAATATCAGTAACGTTACCGATCGGCGTCGCCACTACATACAATGTTGCGCTAGGATAGGTCTGGTGCGCCATTTCGCCCATCACGGGCAGGGTGGCGATGGTGCTGGAATCGTGTACGGTCATTGGGGGTAGGATGCTGGCTAAAAGTGTGAGTTTGCTGTTGCTGGGCGTGGCGGCCGGACTGGCCGGCTGCAGCACGCCCTGTGACGCGCCCGGGCGATTGTGCGCGCCTATCACCTCAATTACAAGCCCGGCAAGCCCGCCGGCCGCGCCTGTCGCGGCGCCACGTCCCGCGCCCGCACCGCCGCCGGCGCGGGTGGAAACCTTCGCCATCGCCATGCCCGGCGCCGCCGGCCAGTCCGAAACGGCGGGCACCGCCATGCCATCGCTGTCCAACGGGCAGGCCACCGCGCCGGCGGCCGACATGGACGCCATCCCCTCCAACACGCCGTTGCGCGTGGCGCTGCTGCTGCCGCTGCGCTCGGACACGCTGGGCCAGGCCGCCGCCGCCGTCAAAGCCGGCTTCCTGGCCGCCTGGGAGCGCGACCGCGACGGCGTCACCGTCACCGTGGCCGACACCGGCGACGCCACCAGCGACGTGCTGGCCACCTACGCCAGCGCCCAGGAGCAGGCGGACCTGATCGTCGGTCCGCTGGGCCGCTCCGCCGTCGGCGCGCTGGCCGCCAGCCCGCTGCTGCGCAAGCCCACCATCGCCCTCAACACGCCCGAAGGCTACGGCAATCCCGGCCAGTCGCCGCTGCCGCCCCGCATGCTGGCCATGGGCCTGTCGATCGAGGAGGAGGCGCGCCAGGCCGCCAACTGGGCCGCCAGCGAACATCCGGGCGCCAGCGCGCTGGTGCTGGCCACCAGCACGCCGTGGCAGCGCCGCATCGCCACCGCCTTCGCCAGCCAGTGGCAACGCCAGGGCCTGGCCGTCAGGACGGTGGAACTGGGCGCGGCCAACGGCTACCTGAACGACCCGGAACTGGTGCAGCTACGCGCGCGCCTGCAGACCGACGCACCCGGCCTGCTGTTCGCGGCGCTGGACGCGGCCCAGACCCGCCAGCTGCGCGGCGCACTCGAAGGCGCGCTGCCGGAGCAGCCGCCCATCTACGGCACCTCCTCGCTCAATCCCGGCAACGGCAGCAACTTCCCCACCCAGGAGCTGGACGGCGTGCGCCTGCTGGACCTGCCGTGGCAACTGCAAGCCGACCATCCGGCCGTGATGGTCTATCCCCATCCGCCCCAATCCGAGGAACGCAAGCCCGGCGCGGCCGACCTGGAACGGCTGTACGCACTGGGCATCGACGCCTACCGCGTGGCGCGCGAGATCGGCCACCATGCCGGTGTGCGCTTCCAGCTCGATGGCGTGACGGGCCGCCTGACGGTCAGCTTCGGCCTCGGGCCGGCCAGTTTCGAGCGCATCGAGCAGGCCGCCGTCTACAAGAACGGCGTGCCGCAGCCCGTGGCGCCGTGAGCGCGCCATGGCCCGCACCGAGCGCCAGCAACTGGGCCGCGAGGGCGAGGACGAGGCGCTGGCCCACCTGACCCGGCACGGCCTGGCGCTGGTGGCCCGCAATTTCCTGTGCAAGGGCGGCGAGATCGACCTGATCATGCGCGACGGCGCCCACCTGGTGTTTATCGAAGTGCGGCGCCGGGCCGACACACGCCACGGCGGGGCTGCCGCCAGCATCACCGCGCGCAAGCAGCAGCGCATGGTGCGCGCGGCCCAGGTCTACCTGCTGCGCTGCGCGCCGCTGCCGCCGTGCCGCTTCGACGTGGTGGCCATCGACGGCGGCCAGTTGCGCTGGCTGCGCAATGTGCTGCAAATGTAAGCATTTTTTTCAGCGCTTGTGGGGCGGGCACGGCCATTGCACTATAATCGCCGACTATGAATACTCAACGCATCCTGTCGCACTTCCACGAAAGTGCCGAACTCAAAATCCAATCGGCCACCGTGCTGGCCCAGCCGATCTCGCAGGCGATCGAGATGATGTTCTCCGCACTCTCGAACGGCAACAAGATCCTCGTGTGCGGCAACGGCGGTTCGGCCGCCGATGCCCAGCACTTCGCGGCTGAACTGGTGGGCCGCTTCGAGCGCGAACGCTTCCCGCTGCCGGCGCTGGCGCTGACCACCGACACCTCGATCCTGACGGCCGTGGCCAACGACTACAGCTACCGCGACATCTTCTCCAAGCAGGTGCAGGCGTTCGGCCAGGCCGGCGACATCCTGCTGGCGCTGTCCACCTCGGGCAATTCGGCCAACGTGATGGCGGCCATCGAGGCGGCGCTGGAGCGCGAGATGCGCGTGGTGGCCATGACCGGCAAGGGCGGCGGCGCCATCGGCAAGATGCTGACCGACGCCGACGTCCACATCTGCGTGCCGGCCGACCGCACGGCCCGCATCCAGGAAGTGCACCTGGTGACCATACACTGCATCTGCGACGGCATCGATGTCGCCCTGTTCGGAGGAGACGTCAATGAGTAAGCCACTGATCAACGCGGGCGCCGGCCGCCGCTGGCAACGCCCGCTGGCCATGACGCTGCTGTGCGGCGCCATGCTGGCCACCCTGTCGGGCTGCGTGGAAATGATGGTCGGCGGCGCCGTGGTCGGCACCGTGGCCGCCTCGGACCGCCGCACCTTCGGCGCCCAGACGGAAGACCAGGCCATCGTCGTGAAGGCCGAGATCAAGGTCCACAACCTGGTGGGCGACGCCGGCCACGTGAACATCAACAGCTTCAACCGCCGCGCCCTGCTGACGGGCGAGGTGCGCGACCAGGCCATGAAGGAACAGGTCGAACGTGAAGTGCGCGGCATCGAAGGCGTGGCCTCGACCGTGAACGAGCTGGAAGTCGCGGGCCTGAGCAGCTTCACCTCGCGCTCCAACGACGCCCTGATCACCACCAAGGTCAAGGCCAGCCTGGTGGACCAGAAGGACATCTCGGCCAACACCTTCAAGGTGGTGACGGAGCGCGGCGCCGTATTCCTGATGGGCCGCGTGACCCAGCGCGAAGGCACCATCGCGGCCGAAGTCGCGCGCGGCGTGAGCGGCGTGACCAAAGTGGTCAAGGTGTTCGAATACATCTCGGAAGAGGAATGGAAGACCTACCAGCCCAAGCCGACGCCGGCCCAGGCGGCGCAGGGCGGCGGCCAGTAAGGCCGCAACGTCCCGCAAGGCACGCTTAAGAATACGGGTCTATAATGGCCCGTACATTACTTAGCTGCCCCATTTTGACCATGCAAGCGACCACTTCCTCCTCCAAGGCCTGGCTCAAGCCCGCACTGGCCGCCGTGCTGCTGGCCGGCGCCGGCCTGGCCGCCTACGCCACGCTGAACCAGCGCAGCAGCGCGCCCGCCGTCACGTTCATGAGCATCAAGGGCGAGAAGATTTCGCCGGAGAGCCTGCATGGCAAGGTGGTGATGGTCAATTTCTGGGCGACTTCGTGCGCCACCTGCGTGGCCGAGATGCCGCAGATGGTGGAAACGTACAATAAATACAAGTCGCAGGGACTGGAATTCGTGGCCGTGGCCATGAAGGACGACCCGCCCAACTACGTCGTCAACTACGCCGAAACGCGCCAGTTGCCGTTCAAGGTGGCGCTGGACGTGGCCGGCGACGCCGCCAAGGCCTACGGCAACGTGGCCATGACGCCCACCACCTTCGTCATCGACAAGGATGGCAAGATCCTCAAGCGCTACGTGGGCCAGCCGGAATTCCCGGCCCTGCACAAGCTGCTGGAAAAAGCCCTGCAGGGATAAGAAAAAGGAGCCGCCGGCTCCTTTTTTACGTCAGAAACCCGCCTGCAGTGACAGGTAGGGGCCGCGCTGGCGCACCGGATTGAATACGGTGATATCGCCCAGCACCGCGTAGGCCGCCGTCACCGACACCTGCTTGGTCGGGAACCAGGCCACGAACGCGTCGTAATACGCCTTCTCGTTGTCCACGCCCAGGTTGTGCGGTTTGCGGCGATACTCCACGCCCAGCACCAGCTTGCGGTCGGCCAGCCAGGCCAGCGACAGTTCCGGCATCAGGCGCATGCTGTCGCCGCGGTCGCCGCCAAAGCCCAACAGGCCCATCTGGTTGGCGCGGGTGGCGCGCACGGTGCCGTTCAACAGCAGGCTGTGTTCGAGCAGCAGCTTGGTGGCCGCCACGTAGTAATCGTAGCCGTGGTCATCGCGCGCGCCCAGCTGGCGCACGTCCGTCACGCCCAGCGCACCCAGGCCGCCCACGCCCTTGTCGCGCTTGTAGAGCACACCGATGGCCAGCTGCGGCATCAGGCTGTCCTGCCCGTAGACGGCATCGCCGGCCACGCGCAGCTTGAGGCCGAGGATGTCCTGGCGCAGCCGGAGCCTGTCCAGCGGCGCCAGGCTGCCTGTGAAGGTCTGCTCGGCCAGCGACAATTCCAGCCGGTCGGCCAGGCCCACGGCCACGCCGCCGCTGCCCAATGCGTAATCCTGCGTGCGTACCCAAGTGTAATGGGCGTTGGCGCCCCAGCTGTCGCGGGTGCCGTAGCCGCCGATCAGGGCCCACGGCGTGAGGCCGCCGCCGGCCGCGCCTTCCAGCTGGCTCACGCCGCCCGTGGCGAGGAACTTGCCCAAGTCTGGCCGGCCCGTATCGGCGCGGGCGGTGACAATCATGGCCCGCATCGGCGCCAGCCGGGCGATCAGGCGGTTGGCCACGCCGTTGGGCACCTGGTTGCGCGCCATGGCCACTTGCAGGTCCTCGGCCAGCGCGTTGAACTGGGCGTCGGTGATCTTCAGGTCCTGGTGCACGGTGACCATGTCGCGCACGGTGCCCACGCCGTCCATGGTCTTGTCGCGGTATTTGCCCGTGTAGGTGCAGGGGCCGCCGCTCACTTCACAGAACTGCTCGCCCAGGCGTTTGGCCAGCTGCTCCATGTCGAAATCCTCGAAGGTGTCGCGGATCCTGGGATCGGCCAGCACCAGCGGAATGAAGCTGGCGACGATCTTGTGTATGCCTTCCTGGCCGCCCAGTCCACGGTAGACGGCATCGTCCGGCGCGGACGGCTGCGCCGTGGCCAGCGCGGCCGGCAGCAGCAGGGCCAGTCCGGCCCGTGAAATCGAACACCCCATGTCGCCTCCTTATTTCGGATACAACAGCATTTGCGTGCAGCGGAACAGCGCCATGGTCTTGCCGCTGGCCTTGTTGCGCACGGTGGCGTCCCACACCTGGGTGGTCTTGCCCAGGTGGACCACGGTGGCCGTGGCCACCACCGTCCCTTCGCGCGCCGTGCCCAGGTGGTTGGATTTCAATTCGATGGTGGTGAAGCTGGCAGCCCCTTCGGGCAGGTGGGCCACGCAGGCGTAACCGCAGGCCGTGTCGGCCAGCGTCACCACGCTGCCCGCGTGCAGGTAGCCGTTGGGCGCCAGGTGCTGCGGCGTGACCTCGAATTCCGCCGTCACGCTGCCCTCGCGCACGTCGGTGACGGTGATGCCCAGGTGGGCCGGCAGGGTGCCGACGCCGAATGCGTTGAAATAGGCGGGAGTGAATTTATTGTCGTTCATGGCGACTCGGTGGGTATCGGTTGCGGGTGGACGATGCACGCCGGCGCGCGCCAGCGGGTCGCAACGATGATAGCAACTTTTATTCAGGCGCGTTGCCGGCGCGCCAAGAACTGCGGATCAACGCATACAAAAAAGGCCGCTGACATCAGCGGCCTTGTGATTGCGGCGCGGCGCGGTGGCGCTTATTCGCCGGCCAGCACGTTATGCGCCTGCACGTCGGCGTGGTACGAGCTGCGCACCATGGCGCCCACGGCGGCGTGCTTGAAGCCCATCTTGTACGCTTCTTCCTCGAACATCTTGAACACGTCCGGGTGCACGTAGCGGCGCACCGGCAGGTGGCTGTTCGATGGCGCCAGGTACTGGCCGATGGTCAGCATGTCGATGTCGTGCGCGCGCATGTCGCGCATCACCTGCAGGATTTCCTCGTCCGTCTCGCCCAGGCCGACCATCAGGCCGGACTTGGTCTTGACGTCGGGGTAGATGGCCTTGAAGTCCTTGAGCAGCTTAAGCGAGTGCTCATAGTCGGCGCCGGGACGCGCTTCCTTGTACAGGCGCGGCACCGTTTCCAGGTTGTGGTTCATCACGTCCGGCAGGCCGTCCTTGAACAGCTCCAGCGCCTTTTCCAGGCGGCCGCGGAAGTCCGGCACCAGCACTTCGATCTGGGTCTTGGGCGACAGGTTGCGCGTGTGCTGGATGCACTCGACGAAGTGGCCGGCGCCGCCGTCACGCAGGTCGTCGCGGTCCACCGAGGTGATCACCACGTAGTTCAGCTTGAGGGCGGCGATGGTCTTGGACAGGTTGGCCGGCTCGTTCTGGTCCAGCGGGTCCGGACGGCCGTGGCCGACGTCGCAGAACGGGCAGCGGCGGGTGCACTTGTCGCCCATGATCATGAAGGTGGCCGTGCCCTTGCCGAAGCATTCGCCGATGTTGGGGCAGCTCGCCTCCTCGCACACGGTCACCAGCTTGTTCTCGCGCAGGATGTCCTTGATCTCGTAGAAGCGGGTCGAGGCGGAGGCGCCCTTGACGCGGATCCAGTCCGGCTTCTTCAACCGCTCCACCTGCTCGACCGGCACGATCTTGATCGGAATGCGCGCCGTTTTGCTGGCGCCTTTTTGCTTTTCGCTCGGGTTGTAAGCGGGGGCGACGGTGGAGTTGGTATCTGGAGTCGTCATTTGGCTGCGTGCCCACAGGGGCGGTGGTTGGTTATTCGAGATCGGCTTGCCTGTTGTGCAGGATTGCCTGCTTGCGGTGCGCTTGCGGCGCCACCTTGCTTATGTTTCAGTGTGCGCCAGTACGCGCACCAGTTCCCCGGCCAGCGCCTGCTGCACGTCGGCCAGTTCGGCCGCCGCGCCCATGGAGCGCATGTCGACCGTTTCCAGTCCGGCATAGCCACAAGGATTGATCCAGGAAAACGGCGCCAGGTCCATCGCCACGTTGAGCGACAAGCCATGGTAGGTGCAGCCGTTGCCGCGCACTTTCAGGCCGAGGGCGGCGATTTTGGCGCCCTTCTTCGGCCCGTCGGCCATGTAGATGCCGGGCGCGCCTTCGACGCGCTCGCCTGCGAGATTATACGCCGCTAATACGTTGATGATCGCTTGCTCGATTTTATGCACGAATTGGCGCGCGTACAGCTTGCCGCCCGGCTTGTTGCGGCGCAAGTCCATCAGCAGGTAAATCACGACCTGGCCGGGGCCGTGGTAGGTCACTTCGCCGCCACGGTCAGTCTGTACCACAGGTATCGAATCGGCGCCGGCCAGCAGGTGGCCGCGGTCGGCGCCCAGGCCCAGCGTGAACACGGGCGGGTGCTCGACGATCCAGAATTCGTCACGGGTGTCGGGCGTGCGGGCGTCCGTGAAGGCGCGCATGGCCGCGAACGTCGGTTCATAGTCGGCGCGGCCCAGGTGGCGGATCAGCGCCGGTTCGGCTTGGAGTGTGGACATAATGACAGGCTGCAGGCTGGCTTCGGAGCCGGACGGCGGGAAACCGGAACCCCGCATTATAAGCCAGCCCGGCATTCCAGGCTGCCTGCCCCGTCAAGCGGGAATCCGGGCATTGCCTGGCCCCCCCATTGGCCGCGTCCTCAAGGGCTCAGCATGGGGGGAATTCAGGCAGTGCCTGGATTCCCCCTGCGCGGGAACGACGCATGTGTTGCTGCGGGGTGCCCTTCAGTTCGGCTGGTGGTGGGCCAGCCAGCGCTGCACGGACGGCCGCTGCCACTGGGCGTCCGCGTAGTCGCGCAGGCGCGGCGGCACCGGGTCGCCGTTCACGATCAGGCGCTGCAGCATCATGGCCAGGTCGGTGTCGGCGATGCTCCACTGGCCGAACAGGTGGGCGCCGTCCACCAGTTGCTCGGCAGCGCGGATCACCTGGTCGGCGCACAGTTGCGCTTCGGCGCTGAGCGGCACATTGGTGGGACGGAAGAACACGGACTCCGTGTCGCGTTCGACACGCAGCGGCATCAGGCCGCTGCGCAGCCAGCCCTGCAACTGGCGCGCACGGGCGCGGCGGTGGATCTCCTGCGGATACAGGGCCGTGTATTGCGGCGCCGGGAACGCTTCATCAAGGTACTCGGTGATGGCGCTCGACTCCGTCAGCACGAAGCCGTCGTGCACCAGGGCCGGGATGCGGCCCGTCAGCGCCAGGTCGCGGTAGGGCGGGCGGCGATGCACGCCGGCCTCCAGGTCCATGGTTTCCAGGCTGAAGGGCAGGCCCTTCTCGGTCAGCGCCACGTACACGGACATGGCATAAGGGCTGGCGAACAGGCTGTCGACGACCAGTTTGAAAGACATGAAGGCTCCGTATGCTGATTGAATGGATTTCACATGGTAAGCCTTGCGATGCTGATGACATAACGATATATTTTGGCAACTGTAGCTAATTTTATTCACATAAAACCATGTCCGGCCCGCATCGCCTGCCCAATTTTTCCGCCCTGCGCGCCTTCGAGGCGGCAGCCCGCCACCAGAATTTTTCGCGCGCGGCCGAGGAATTGCACCTGACCCATGGCGCCATCAGCCACCAGGTGCGGGCATTGGAGGAGGAACTGGGCACGCCACTGTTCGTGCGCAATGGCCGCCACGTGAAAGTGACGGCGGATGGCCTGCGCTTCGCGCGCCAGCTGGCCAAGGCCTTCAGCGACATCGCCACGGCGTCCGACGCGCTGCGGCCATCCAGCGCCAGCCGGCGCCTGACCGTGTCGTCGATCCCCTCGTTCGCGGCGCGCTGGCTGGCGCCCCGGCTGGGCCAGTTCATCGAGCAGCATCCGGACGTGGAAGTGGTGCTGCAAGCGAGCGGCCAGTTGCAGGACCTGGTGCGCGACGCGGTCGACGTCGGTATCCGTTTTGGCCGCGGCCACTATCCGGGCATGGTGGTGCAGCGGCTGATGGGCGATGTCTACTATCCGGTGGTCAGCCCCGCGTACCGGGGCGGGCGCCTGCCAACCACGCCGGCCGACCTGGAACAGGCTTGCCTGCTGCGCTCGGTGGAGCCGTGGACGCCATGGTTCCACGCGGCCGGCCTGGCAATGGCCGAACCGTCGGGCGGCGTGATGTTCGAGGATTTGTCGATGCTGGTGCGCTCGGCCGTGGACGGCAATGGCGTGGCGCTGGTGCGCCATGTGGTGGCAATGCAGGAAATTGCTTCGGGCCAGCTGGTGCGGCTGTTCGACATCGCCACGCCGTGCCCGGATGAGTATTACTTCGTCAGCCCGCCGGCGGCGGCCGCCAAGCCGCAGGTGCAGGCGTTCCGCGCCTGGCTGCTGGCCGAAATCGACAAATTCCGGCAGCAGCAGGGCGGCTGATCACAGCACAACTGTGGCTTACAGCACCACCTTGACCATGGGATGGCCCGACAGTTCAGTGTACAGCGCGTCAAGCTGTTCGCGGCTGGTGGCGCGCACCACCACCGTCAGGCCCGTGTAATTGCCCTTGGCCGAGGGACGCGCCTCCAGCTTGCCTTCATGGAAGGTCGGGTCGTGCTTCTGCACCACCTGCAGGATCGTGGTGGTGAACTCGACATGCGTCAAGCCCATCACCTTGATCGGGAAGTCGCTCGGGTACTCGATGAGGGACTCCGATGGAGGGATGTTGGGTGGGATCGTCGCTGCCATGGTCATTCCAATCAATATAAAAAACGTGCGCGCCAACGCGGCGCTCACCCGCATATTGTAGCTAATCCGGGAATTACCAGTGCCATGTGCGCCGCCGCCAGGCGCTACCGGGGCGCGGCGGGCGGCGGCAACGCCAGCCAGTCCAGATGCCGGCCGTCCAGGTTGTGGATGTAGGCGCGGCCGGCCAGCTCCGTCACGCCGGTCGTGGTAGGCGAGTGGCCGCCCGGATCCTGCAGGTCGGCCACCACGGCGCCGTCCTCCGTGAAGGCCAGCACGTGGCCGTAGGGCTTGGGCGTAGGCCACAGCGCACGCGGCAAGCGCAGCATGACGCGGCGCAGCGCCGGCCAGGGCGCCATCGCATCAAGCGCGTTGCGCGGGCCGGACAGGCCCAGCCAGAAGCGGCCATCGGCGCCCCGCGTCAGGTTGTCCGGATAGCCGGGCAGGTTATCCAGCAACACGTGGGCCTGGGCCGATGGCTGGGCCAGGTCGAGCCGGGATGCGGTGGCGGCGATGCGCCATACCCGGTAGCGGCCGCTTTCGCCCACGTACAGCGCCTGGCCGTCGCCGCTCAAGGCGATGCCGTTGGCGAAACTCAGGCCGTGGGCCACCTCGCGCACCGCGCGGGCCAGCGGATCATATTCCAGCACCCGTCCCGTGGCCGATTGTTCCAGCACGTCCAGCGTGGCAGCCTCCAGCGTGCCACCCCAGGGGCCGGGCGAAAAGCGCATGGACGCGTCCGTGAAATACACCTTGCCGCCGGGGGCGACGATGACGCCGTCCGCGAACCGGATCGGCGCCCCATCCACCGCGTCGGCCAGCACCGTGACCTTGCCGTCGCCATCGACGGACAGCAAGCCCTTGACGGCATCGGCCACCAGCAGCCGGCCGCCGGCGTCGAACGCCAGGCCCAGCGGCCGCCCGCCGGTGTCGCACAACACTTGCTGGGCGCTGCCGTCCGGATCCATGCGCAGCACGTGGCCGCTGACCACGCCCATGTACAGCTTGCCGTCGGGGCCGGCAGCCACGTGCTCGGGCCCCACTTCGCCGTGCAGGTCGATCTGGTGCGCGTGCGCCAGCCGGGTATTGACGGCGTGCACGCCCACGTACCCGGGCGCCGGTGGCGCCCGCCACGCGACGGGCTCGATCGGCACCGGCCACAGGCTGAGATAGGCGGCGGGCAGCAGCGCAAGGAGGATAGGCAGCAATGTAGCTCTCTTCATGACGGCATATTGTCTGAAAAATAGCATGTTGGGGAATGACACTCACAGCGTGTAACCAAATTACCAAGCAATACGACTACCACAAAGACAACAGCATATGGATTGGCTGGCAACATCAATGTGTGGCGTTTACTTTTTTATACTCATGTAGTTAAATTACACGATACCGCATTGTCAGCACTATGGGGAATTTGCTACCCACCTCGCAGCGCGTGGACGTCGGCCAACCCGCCTCTCAGAAAGGATCACCGTGGATTTGCAGTTTCGCGCCGACCCGGCCATGCTGCCGCATGCCGTTCCCGGCGGCGTGCGCTTTGTCTTCGATGCCGCGCCCGGCACCTGCAGTGTCGCGCTGGCGGGCACCTTCAACAGCTGGGTGGGCGACGCCTGCATGCTGGAATACGTGGCGCCCACGCGCTGGCAGGCCACGCTGCCCATCCCGGCCGGGCGGCACCTCTACAAACTCGTCATCGACGGCAGGGACTGGATTGCCGACCCCGCCAACCCCTGGCTCTCGGAAGACGGCCAGAACAACTCCTGCCTGACGGTGGATGAAACGGGCGCCGTCCTGATGCGCGAGGCTGGCTTGAGCGCCGCCGCGCCCGGCCCGCTGCACGCGCGCGCGGCGCTGGCCAGCCCGGACTGGCTGCGCCATGGCGTGATCTACCAGTTGTCGGTGCCCGCTTTCGGCGGCGACTTCGACGGCGTGCGCGCCAAACTCGGCTACCTGAGCGAACTAGGCGCCGACATCCTCTGGATCATGCCCATCCAACCGATCGGGGTCGAAGGACGGCGCGGCACACTGGGCGACCCGTATGCGGTGCGCGATTTCGACGCCATCGATCCGGCCCTGGGCGACGCGGCTGCCTTGCGCGCGCTGGTGGACGCCGCGCACGCGCGCGGCATGCGCGTGCTGCTGGACTGGACGCTCAACCGCAGCAGCGTGGACCACCCATTCACGCGCACGCATCCCCACTGGTACACGCGGCGCGCCGACGGCAGCATCTATTACGCCGTCCCCGAGCGCGACTACTTCGCCGGCTTCGACTTCACCGACCGCGCCCTGCGGCGCTACCTGATCGGCAGCATGCGCGGCTGGATCGAGCGCTTCGGCTTTGATGGCCTGCGCTTCGACGATAGCGACATCACCCCCTGCGATTTCCTCGACGAGATCCGCGCGGACCTAGCGGCGCTGCGGCCGGACATCGCCCTGATCTCGCAGTCCTATGACGAATTTCACCACCTGGCCGCCTGCGACCTGACCTACGAGGGCGGCACGCGCGAGATGTTGCGGCGCTGCGCCCAGGGTGGGGCGGATGGCACCGCCTTCGCCCGCTACTGGAACGAGTCAACCTTCAGCTTCCCGCGCGGGGCGCTGCGCATGCGCTGGCTGGAAGACAAGGAGCAGGGCCGCGCCTCCGACTTCCTGGGCCGCCCCGCCCACCGACCGGCCGCCGCCGTGATGCTGACCCTGGATGGGGTACCGCACCTCCTGATGGGGCAGGAATTCGATGAGCCGACCTGGACTGGCTGGCCGGTCCTGTTCAACCCCTATCAACTCGACTGGCAAGCCTTCGATGGCGAGCTGTACCGACATTACCAGACCCTGATCCATCTGCGCCGTCGCCACACCGCGCTGCGTACCGGCGCGACGGCGTTCCTGGACAACTTGCCGCCCGGCGCCATCGGCTTCACCCGCACCGACCAGCGCGAACAGATCGTGGTGCTGGCCAATATGTCGTCAACCACGCTGACGCTCGATGCCGGACGGGTGCCCGTCAGCCCTCTCTACGCATCAGGCTGGCAGGATGAACACGCTAAACTGGGGCCGTATGGCTGGGTAATCGGAACGCTGGCCGGAACAGCGTGAGCGCGAGCGGCCGCAGGCCGGGATAAGCGCGCCGCCCCAGATTGTCGGACAAAAAAAAGCCAGCTGGAGAAGCTGGCTTGAAAAACTATTCTCACTGTCTTGAAAATAGTCGGGATAGACTCGGTACGATCCCGACGACCTGGCGTTGCGGGAGTGAACTCCCTGTCATGCCGCGCTGCCGCCGTTGTTGCCTAAAACGCATACTGTATATAAAAGTAATGTTTTTGGCTACAACTTTGTGATGAACGGCAACATTTGCGGCCTGAACGGCCGATTTCCCCGACTGGAATGCAAGATGGGCCCGTGATGGCGGACCCGCGCCCCGTCAGCGCTCCACCTGGTGCCCCCGCTTTTCGCGGTCTTCATCGCGGCGCCGGTCGTTCTCGTTCGCCGGACGCCCGCCTCCCGGATGCGCCTGCTCACGCTGCGGCTGTGGCTGCGGCATAACTTGCGGTTGCGGCGCGGGCCGGGCCGGCATCTGGAGTTGCTGCGGCTGGGACGGCGCCGGTTGCTGAGGCACCACCACGCGCTGGGGCGGCGGCTGGACCGGTTGCTGCTGGGGCGGCGCCTGGAACGGCTGGGCGGCCGGACGCGCTAGCTCGCCTTCCGGCCGGATCTGCCGCCGGCCGTCTTCATAACGGACACCGCGCTCGCCCCGGTCGCCGCGCTCGAAGCGCTCACGGCTGCGATCGTCCTGTGCCGGTTGCTGGGTGCCACGTGGTTCGATCAGGCGGCCAGGCGGTTGCGCGCTCAAGGGCTGGGCTTGCTGCTGGTTCTGCATTTGTTGCTGTTGACGCTGGCGCCGCTGCTGGTCCTCCCACTGCTGCCGCTGCTGATCGTCTTGCCGCTGCCGTTGCTGCTGCAACTGCTGTTGCTGTAACTGCTGTTGTTGTAACTGCTGTTGCTGCTGCTGTTGCTGTTGCTGTTGCTGTTGCTGTTGCTGTTGCTGTTGCTGTTGCTGCTGCTGGTACGCCGGCTGCGACGGTTGCGGGTACGATGGGCGCGCGGGCGCCGTCAACACCTGTCCCGGTGCGGCATTCTGCTGCCAGCGCTGCTGCGGCTGCACGGTCTGGCCCTGCGGCGCATACGTGGCGCCACCGCGCTCCGGCCGCCGGTCGTCGCCGTCGCCGCGGCGCCGGCCGTCATTGCGCACGAACGCGGGCGCGGCCGGGGCAGGGGCCGCCACCAGCGGCGCGGTGCGCACCACCGCCGGAGGCAGGATCACCTGCGGGCTGGCATGCACCGGCACCACGTGGCCCGCATCGAAGCGGTCGCGCGGCACCACGGTCACGCCTTCATGCGGGCCATCGCGGCGTTCGGCCGGACGGCCATTGTGGGTCCATACGAGGCGCCGCTCGTGCTCGGGCGACAACTGGAACGGGGCCACATAGCGCTCGTGGGGCGCCAACGGATACCAGCCCAAACCGGGTCCCCGGCGGCCATCGCGGTGCGACGCTTCCAGCCGATCGCCGCCCACCCAGCCCACCAGCGCGGGGGCCCACGCGGGCCGGCCCACGTAGCGTCCCGGCGCCCAGCACCAGCGCTGGTTGACCATCACCCAGCGCCCGTAGTGTGAAGGCGCATAACCCCACGGCGCGCTGTCGACCCAGGTCCAGCCAAACGACACCATCCAGATCCATTGCCCGTCGCGGTAGGGCGCCCAGTCGGCCGCCACCACGCGCGGCGTCCATAACGGGCCGTAATCGGGGCTGTCGCTCCAGCTGCCGTAGCGGTCCAGCTCCTCGTAGCCGGTCACTTCGCTGGGCACGTAACGGCTGGCGATGGACGACTCGTACTGGCGGTCGCGCAGGTCGGCCCAGCTGTCGAAACCATCGCGCAGTGCTTCCCCGGTGCGCACATCGTCGCTGCTCACCTCGGCCCGGTGACCGGCCCGCAGCACCAGCTGGCTGCCGGCGCCGTCCACCCGCGCCACCCCGGCCAGCACGTTGACGACGGTGGTGTCGGGAAGGCGTTCGGCGTCCACCCGCACCGTGCCCGGTTCGACCAGGGTCAGGCGGGCCTGCGGGGTAGTCAGTTCAAAATCGCGCAGCAGGCTGCCGTCGCGCAGGTGCACGCTGGCGCTGCCGTAATTCAGGCGCAGCCGCACGTTGTCGTCATCCAGCTGCACCACTTCCAGGTCGGAATCGCCATCGAGCCGGATCGCGGCCGGCCCCACCCGAAATTCACCGCGCGCGCCGGTGGCCGTGCTCAGGTGGTCGCCCGTGGTCACCGGCCAGTTCAGCATGGCGTCAGCCGGGTCGCCTTCGCCCACCACCGTCACCTGGCCTTCGACGCTGGAAATGCGACCCACCCGGCCCGGAATATCGTCGGCCAGCGCGGGCAGAGTCCAGGCCAGCAACGCGGCGAGGACGGCGGAGGTGAGGGTGCTGCGGCTCATGGCGGCGCTCCTAAGCGTGTGGCCGCCGGCGTCGGAACGGCCCTGTTTATCATTGTTTATCTAACGCGGCACAGCAAATGAGGAATACCGGGGTTACAAATGTTTGCACATTCGTCGGCGCACCCGAAACTCAGGCCGTCGCCGCCGCGCCCCGCTTGACGAAGAACAGCGCCGTGCCCACGGCCATCAGCAGGCCGCCGAAGAAGCGGTTCTGCTTGCGCACGGCGCGCGGGTCGCGGAAGAAGCGCTGCATGGACGACGCCAGGAAGGCATAGCTGTGCATGACGATCAGGTCGATGGTGCACATGGTGGCGGCCAGGATCAGCAACTGCGGCAGCACGGGCGCGCCGCGCGCGATGAACTGGGGCAGCACGGCCACCATGAAGATGATGCCCTTGGGATTGGTGGCATTGGTCAGGAAACCGGTCAGCACGCGCCTGCGCAGCGAAGGCGCCACGGCCACCGCCTGCGCCGCCGGCGCGTCCGCGTCCACGCTGACCCGGGCCCGCCACTGGCTCAGGCCCAGGTAGATCAGGTACAGCGCGCCCACCGTCTTGACCACGTTGAACGCGATTTCCGACGCCAGCAGCAGGGAACCGACGCCGGCGCCGGCGATGAACAGCACCAGCAGCAGCCCGGCCTGCAGGCCCAGGATGGTGCCGCTGGTCTTGCGTACGCCGTACGACAAGCCGTGCGACATCGACAGCACGGCCCCCGATCCGGGCGAGATGGCAATGATGGTGGCGGCGATGACAAACGTGATCCAGGTGGTGAAGCTCATGGCGGTATCCGATTCAAAAAGCGCGTGGAAGATGCTGGCTGCCGGCGACGCGCCACACGGCAACGGCCATTGTAGCGGCTCCCGCCGCGCGCCGCCCGCCCCGGCTGAGGTAAGATTGCCAGACTTTCATCCCGGAGCCCCACCATGCGCCACACATCTTCCACCACCCGCCCCGCGGAGCGCCACTGACATGGCCGGCTCCAGCCTGCTGGCCCTGATCGACGACATCGCGGCCATCCTCGACGACGTGGCCCTGATGAGCAAGATGGCGGCCAAGAAGACCGCCGGCGTGCTGGGCGACGACCTGGCCCTGAACGCCCAGCAGGTGGCCGGCGTGCAGGCCGAGCGCGAGCTGCCCGTGGTGTGGGCCGTGGCCCGTGGCTCGCTGCGCAACAAGGCCATCCTGGTCCCGGCCGCGCTGGCCATCAGCGCGCTGACGCCGTGGGCCGTCACGCCGCTGCTGATGGCCGGCGGCGCCTACCTGTGCTACGAGGGCTTTGAAAAGCTGGCCCACACTTATCTGCACCGGACCGAGCACGCGCAGCACCTCGACCAGCTGGCCGACGCCGTCGCCGATCCCGCCATCGACATGGTGGCGCTGGAGCGCGACAAGATCGCCGGCGCCGTGCGCACCGACTTCATCCTGTCGGCCGAAATCATCGTGATCGCGCTGGGCACGGTGGCCGGGGCCCCGTTCGGCCAGCAGGTGGCCGTGCTGGCCGGGGTGGCCGTGCTGATGACGGTGGGCGTGTACGGCCTGGTGGCGGCCATCGTCAAGCTCGACGACGCCGGCCTGTACCTGCGCCAGCATGGCGGCGTCGCCCTGAAGGCGCTGGGCAGCCTGCTGCTGGCGGCCGCGCCCCGGCTGATGAAGCTGCTCTCCGTGGCCGGCACGGTGGCCATGTTCATGGTCGGCGGTGGCATCCTGCTGCACGGCGTGCCGGGCAGCCACGCGCTGCTGGAGGCGGCCGCGCGCACAGCCGGTCTGGTGCCGGTGGCCGGCCCCGTACTGGCGCCCGTCACGCCCAGCGTGCTGAACGCCGTGGCCGGGGTGCTGGCCGGCGCCGCCGCGCTGGCCGTGGCCGGCCTGGCCGGCCGCCTGCGGCGCCTGTTGCCAGGCCGCTGACGCCGACGACGCCGATGACGGCCGGGCACGGAACCGCGCCGCGCCGCCGCAGTCCAACTTGGAACGGCACTTGGTCCGCGCACGGTCCGTGCACGGCAGGCACGGCGCAAGCACGCCCGCCGCGCGCGGGAGTACACCATGGATACACAGCAGCAGAAACTGGCGCTGGCGCTGGCGCTGGAGGCGGCCCACATGACCTTGTGGGATGCGCAACTGCAGGACGGCAACGTTACCGGCAGCACCGTGCACTGGCGGGCGCCGGGGCCGGCGCTGCTGGGCCTTGCCGCCGAGGACCTGTCGCAGCCTTATGCCGAGTTCCTGGACCTGGTACACCCGGCCGACCGCGATACCGTGCAGCGGCGCATGCAGGCCGGCGTGGACCGTGGCGATGGCTACGAGCTGGAATTTCGCGTGATCTGGCCCGACACCACCGTGCACTGGCTGACGGCCAAGGCCAGGGTCATGTTCTCGGCCGGAGGCCAGCCCACCGGCACCCTGGGCATGATCTGGGACATTTCCCGCCGCAAAGCCGAAGCACGGCACCTGGCGCGCCAGCGCGAGCTGGCCGAGATCACGCTGCGCTCGATCGGCGAAGGCGTCATCACGACCGACGCCGACGGCCGCACCCTCTACCTGAACCGGGTGGCCGAGCAACTGACGGGCTGGACCACCGAACTGGCCCAGGGGGTGGGCATCGCCACCACCTTGCGCCTGGTCGACGAGCAGGGAGAACAAGGCGCCGAGCAGGAGCACGTGGCCCTGAAATGCCTGCGGCTGCGCCAGACCATCGCCGTGACCGACCACAGCCTGCTGGTAACGCGCGAAGGGCGCCACATCGCCGTCGAGGAATCGGCCGCCCCGATCTGGTCCGACGAGAACGAACTGCTGGGCGCGGTGATCGTGTTCCGCGACGTCAGCCACGAGCGGCGCCTGAGCCGCCAGCTCAGCTGGCAAGCCACGCACGACATGCTCACCGGCCTGATCAACCGCAGCGAATTCGAAAACCAGCTGGCCGGCGCCCTGCACAGCGCCAAGCAGGAAGGCCACGTGCACGCACTGCTGTACCTGGACCTGGACCAGTTCAAGGTGGTCAACGACACCTGCGGCCACGGCGCCGGCGACCTGCTGCTGCAACTGCTGGCCAAGCTGCTGCAGACCCAGATGCGCGACTCCGACATCCTGGCCCGGCTCGGCGGCGACGAGCTGGGCGTGCTGCTGCCCCACTGCCCGCCGGCCCAGGCGCTGCACGTGGCCGAGGACCTGCGCCAGTCCGTCAAGGGCTTCCGCTTCGTGTGGGAGAACCGCAGTTTCGAGCTGGGTGTGAGCATCGGCCTGGTGGAGGTCAACCACGACAGCAAGTCCCTGAGCGAACTGCTGGTGGCGGCCGACCAGGCCTGCTACCTGGCCAAGGAACGGGGCCGCAACCGCGTGCACCAGTACCAGGAGTCGGACTCGCGGCTGATCCAGCGCCATGGCGAGATGCTGTGGGTGTCGCGCCTGACGGAGGCGTTCCGGCAGCAGCGCTTCCGGCTGTACGCCCAGCCCATCGTCTGCCTGACGGCCGTGGGCCAGCCGCACGACGAAGTGCTGCTGCGCCTGCGCGACGCCAAGGGCCACCTGATCCTGCCCGGCGCCTTCATCCCGGCCGCCGAACGCTACGACATGATGCTCGATATCGACCGCTGGGTGATCTGCTCCGTGTGCCGCCACATCCAGAGCATGCGCGACAGCCTGGCGCCGGACCAGGCCTACCTCGACAGCCGCCAGCGCCACCCGGCCCGCTACGCGGTCAACCTGTCGGGCACCTCGCTCAACGACGACGTGCTGCACGACTACATCGTCGAGCAATTCAGCCGCTACGATGTGGCGCCGGACGAGATCTGCTTCGAGATCACGGAGACGGCCGCCATCGCCAACTTGCCGAAAGCACAAGAATTCATGGGCAAGCTCAAGGCGCTCGGCTGCAGCTTCTCGCTCGACGATTTCGGCAGCGGCCTGTCCTCGTTCGCCTACCTGAAGGCGCTGCCGGTGGACTTCCTGAAGATCGACGGCATCTTCGTGCGCGACCTGGCCACCAACGCCATCAACCGGGCCATGGTCAAGGCCATCAACGAGGTCGGTCACGTGATGGGCATCCGCACGGTGGCCGAATACGTGGAGGACGAGGCCATCCTGGACCAGGTGCGGGCCATCGGCGTCGACTACGCCCAGGGCTACGCCGTGGGCCCGTTGCGCCCGCTGACGGCCGGCCGCGCGTGACATGGAGCAACAGCCGCGCCAGCCGGCCGCGTGCACGACAAATCTTGCGAAAACCGCATGGCGGCAGGCTTGGCGGGCCCGCCGCCTAGCGCATCCCAATCTGGAGATTTTTGATCTAAATCAATAAATTTACGAGGCTGACTCCTTACACTTGACGACATAGCTTGCGATAGAGCAAGAATAGACTTTTTTCCTTGGAGATAGCCGTCATGCGCACCAACCTGCCCGTCACCGACCGCGAACAGGAAGTTTTGGATGATCACGCCATCGTGTCCAAGACAGATTTGGACGGCAATATCACCTACGTCAACCCGTATTTCTGCGAGGTGAGCGGCTTCTCCGCCGAGGAACTGATCGGTTCGCCGCAAAACATCGTGCGCCATCCCGACATGCCGCCCGAGGCGTTCGCCGACCTGTGGTGCTCGATCAAGGCCGGCTATCCATGGACGGGCCTGGTCAAGAACCGCTGCAAGAACGGCAACTTTTACTGGGTCAAGGCCAACATCACCCCGATCCGCGACGCCGGCCGCACCATCGGCTATATGTCGGTGCGGGTGCGGGCCGACCGTGACCAGGTGGCCAAGGCCGAGCAAGCCTACCGCGCGATCCGCCAGCAACCCAAGGACAAACCCGGCATCACGATCCGCCACGGCGAAGTGGTGCAACCGGGCCTGGCCAGCCTGCTGGGCCGCATGCGCCACCTGTCGCTGGCCATGCGCATCTGGGCCTGCACCAGCCTGGTCAACACGCTGCTGGCTGGCGTCTGCGTGGCCAGCCTGCTCGGTTCGGACGGCCGCAACACGGCCGTCAGCTACGGCATCTTCGGCGCCACCTTCATCGGCCTGATCGTCAACGTATTCCTGTGGTACACGCTGCGGGTGGGCATGCTGCAGCCGCTGAACCGCGCCCTGCACGGCGCCCGCTCGATCGCGGCCGGCGACCTGTCGGCCCATTTCGAGACCGATTCCACCGACGAGGTCGGCCAGTTGCTGCGCGCGCTCGAACAAATGAACAGCAACCTGATCGCCACCATCCGCG
Source organism: Rugamonas brunnea (assembly GCF_014042345.1). Classification (GTDB taxonomy): domain Bacteria; phylum Pseudomonadota; class Gammaproteobacteria; order Burkholderiales; family Burkholderiaceae_D; genus Rugamonas; species Rugamonas brunnea. The sequence continues at coordinate 232,924 of NZ_JACEZT010000003.1, read as the reverse complement.
ACGTGCGCATGAACGTGGAAACCATGGCCGTGGCCACGCGCCAGATCGCGGCCGGCAACGCCGACCTGTCGGGCCGCACAGAAGCCCAGGCCGCCAGCCTGGAGGAGACGGCGTCCAGCATCGAGGAGTTCGCCGCCACCGTCAAGCAGAACGCCGACAACTCGGTGGAAGCGAACAAGCTGGCCGTGAACGCCTCCAACGTGGCGCAGGAGGGCGGCGTGATCGTGGCCGACGTGATCGCCACCATGGACGACATCAACAACTCGTCCAAGAAGATCGTCGACATCATCAGCCTGATCGAAGGCATCGCCTTCCAGACCAACATCCTGGCCCTGAACGCGGCCGTCGAGGCGGCCCGCGCCGGCGAGCAGGGCCGCGGTTTCGCCGTGGTGGCGGGCGAGGTGCGCAACCTGGCCCAGCGCAGCGCCACGGCCGCCAAGGACATCAAGAACCTGATCGACATGTCGGTCGGCAAGGTCAGCGCCGGCATGGAGCAGGTGCACCGGGCCGGCGCCACCATGGAGCAGGTGGTCAAGTCGGTGCAGCAGGTGACCACCATCATGCAGGACATCTCGACCGCCTCGCGCGAGCAGAGCATTGGCGTGGACCAGGTCAACTCGGCCATCGCCCACCTCGACCAGGTGACCCAGCAGAACGCCGCGCTGGTGGAGGAGGCCGCCGCCGCCGCCGCCAGCCTGGCCCAGGAAGCGACCGGACTGACCCAGGCCGTGAGCCTGTTCAACTTCGGCCACGCGCTGCGCCAGAATCGTGGTGGCCGCGCCGCCAGAACCAGCGCGCAACCTGCCAGCAACCTCAAGCGCCTGGCGGCCTGAACGCGCACCTTTTGACTTCACCGCACCGTTAGTTAGATAGCAGAAATGATCATGTCCCCTACCGCAGCCGGCGCCTCATCCAGCGTCGCGTACTTCCCGACGGTGCAGTTCGACGCTGACATCATCGGCAAGCTGAGCCAGTCCGGCCCCCGCTACACCTCGTATCCCACGGCCGACCGCTTCAGCGAGGACTTCGGCTACGGTAACTACCTGGAAGCCATCGCCGGCCTGCGCATGCGCGGCGGCCGCCGCCCGCTGTCGCTGTACATCCATATCCCGTTCTGCGACACGATCTGCTATTACTGCGCATGCAACAAGATCGTCACCAAGGACCGCAGCAAGGCCGCCACCTATCTCAGCTACCTGAAGCAGGAAATTGAGATGCAGGGCAAGCTGTTCTCGGGCATGAACCACATCGAGCAGCTGCACTTCGGCGGCGGCACGCCGACCTACCTGAGCGACCGCCAGATGGACGACCTGATGGCCCACCTGCGCCACCACTTCGAGTTCGCGCCCGACGACATCGGCGAATACTCGATCGAGATCGACCCGCGCACGGTCAGCCGCGAGCGGGTGCAGTCGCTGCGCTCGCAAGGCTTCAACCGCATCAGCCTGGGCGTGCAGGATTTCGACCCCGACGTGCAGCAAGCCGTGAACCGCATCCAGCCGGCCGAGGACACGCTGGCCGTGATGCAGGCCGCGCGCGACGCCGGCTTCCGCTCCATCAGCATCGACCTGATCTACGGCCTGCCCAAGCAGAACATGGACAGCATGGCGCGCACGCTGGAGCAGGTGATCGCGGCCAGCCCGGACCGCATCGCGCTGTACAACTACGCCCACATGCCGCACCTGTTCAAGCCGCAGCGCCGCATCCTGGAAGCGGATCTGCCGCCGTCGGCCGTCAAGCTCGACATGCTGGCGCTGTGCATCCGCCGCCTGAGCGCGGCCGGCTACGTCTACATCGGCATGGACCACTTCGCCAAGCCGACCGACGACCTGGCCGTGGCCCAGCGCCAGGGCCGGCTGCACCGCAACTTCCAGGGTTATTCGACCCACGCGGAATCGGACCTGGTGGCCTGCGGCGTGTCGGCCATCAGCGCCGTGGGCGCCACCTACAGCCAGAACGAGAAGACGCTGGACGCCTATTACGAAAAACTGGACGAGGGCAAGCTGCCCGTGGCGCGCGGCATCAAGCTGACCAGCGACGACCTGCTGCGCCGTATCATCATCCAGATGTTGATGTGTAATTTCGAACTGTCGATCGACTCCATCGAACAAGCCTACCCGATCGACTTCCGCACCTATTTCGCCACCGAGCTCGAAGCGCTGGCGCCGCTGGAACAGGACGGCCTGGTCACGCTGGAGCCGCACTGGCTGAGCGTCACGCCCAAGGGCCGGCTGCTGATCCGCAACATCTGCATGGTGTTCGACCGCTACCTGCGCATGGCGCGCACGCAGCCGCAGCCGGGCCAGCCGCTGCGCTTCTCGCGCACCATCTGAGCGGTTCACCATGAATGGCGCGCACCTGTTGTCCGTGTTCGCTGTCGGCCTGGCCGGCAGCGTGCATTGCATCGGCATGTGCGGCGGCATCGTCAGCGCGCTGTCGGCCACCGCCCCGCGCGCACCGACGCCACCGCCCGCGCGCGTGATCGCCATTACCCCCGCCGCGTCGCTGGCGCCGGCCGGCCAGCGCCTGCTGCGCGTGGCCGCCTACAACACGGGCCGCATCAGCAGCTACATGGTGGCCGGCGCCTTGGCCGGCGGCCTGGCGCAAGGCGCCGCCAGCCTTGCCAGACTGGCCACGCTGCAACTGGCGTTCTACTGGCTGGCCAACCTGATGCTGGTGGCGCTGGGCCTGTACCTGATGGATGCGTGGCGCGGCCTGGCCCACGTGGAAAGCGCGGGCCAGATCGTGTGGCGCCGGGTGCAACCGCTGCTCAAGCTGCTGCTGCCCATGGATAGCCAGCTCAAGGCGCTGGCGCTGGGCGGGCTGTGGGGCTGGGTACCGTGCGGCATGGTCTACAGCGTGCTGCTGACAGCCCTGCTGAGCGGCTCGGCCCTGGACGGCGCGGCCGTCATGCTGGCGTTCGGCCTGGGCACCCTGCCCATGCTGGTCACGCTGGGCCTGATGGGCGCCGGCGTGCGGGCCCGTCTGCAACAGCGCAAAGTGCGCATCGCCTGCGGCTTGCTGGTGCTGGGCTTTGGCGTGCTGGGCCTGGTGCGCGCCAGCCATGGCGCCTCGCTGGGCTGGCTCGATGCGCTATGCTTGACGGGTCATCCGTGAAGCGGCAAGGAAACCTCAACATGAGCATCAGCACTGAACGACGCAGCGTGCCGGAAATCACCCCGGCGGGACCGGCCATGGCGCCCACCGTCATGGACAGCGGTGCGCCACGCGCAGGCGCGGGTGCAGACGCGACCATGGCCACGGCTGCCAACGCGCCGGCCGGTTGCTTCCACTGCGGCCTGCCGCTGCCGCGCGACGGCCGCTGGTCGGTGCGCATCGATGACGTGGACCGGGCCATGTGCTGCCCCGGCTGCGCCAGCGTGGCGCAGGCGATCGTCGACATCGGCCAGAGCGCCTACTACCGCGACCGCACCGAGTTCGGCGCCACCGCCAGCGCCGACCAGCTGGTGCCGCCCGAACTGCAGCTCTACACCAACGCCGATCCGCGTTTCGCCGACTGCGAAGATGGCCGTGCCGCCGCCCTGTCGGTGGAGGGCATCCGCTGCGCCGCCTGCGTGTGGCTGATCGAACGCCGCCTGCAACAACAGCCGGGCGTGATCGAAGCGAACCTGAACGTGGCCACGGAAACCCTCCACGTGCGCTGGGACCCCTCGCTGTGCGAGCCGGCCCGGATCCTGCAAGCCGTGCGCGAAGTCGGTTACACGGCCTACCCGTACGAGGCGGGCCGCCACGGCGAGCAGTTGCAGCGCGCCGTCAAGACCCTGGGCCGCCAGCTGTTCGTGGCCGGCCTGGCTATGATGCAGGTGATGATGTACGTGGCGCCGGCCTACCTGGCCGGCGACGACGGCACGCTGGAACCGGCCATGGCGGCCCTGATGCGCTGGGCCAGCCTGCTGCTGACGCTGCCGGCGGTCTGCTATTCGGCGCTGCCGTTCTACCGCGGCGCGCTGTCCAGCCTGCGGGCCCGGGTGCCGGGCATGGACGTGCCCGTCACGCTGGGCATCGTGGCCGCCTTCGGCGCCAGCCTCGTGGCGACGTGGCGCGGCACGGGCGAGGTGTATTTCGATTCCGTCACCATGTTCATCTTCCTGCTGCTGTGCAGCCGCTACCTGGAGCTGCAGGCGCGGCGCAAGGCGGCCGGCGCGTTGCAGCGGCTGCACCACGCGCTGCCGGCCTCGGCCACCCGCGTGGCCGGCTATCCGCAACAACTGGACGGCGCCGTGGTGCCGGCCGCCACGCTGGCCGTGGGCGACGTGATCCTCGTCAAGCCGGGCGAGGCGGTGGCGGCCGACTGCGTGCTGCTCGACGCCGACACGGCGTTCGACGTCTCGCTGCTGACGGGCGAGAGCGCGCCCCAGCTCAAGCACGTGGGCGAGGCCGTGCCCGGCGGCGCCATCAACGCCAGCCGCGCCGTGCTGGCGCGCGTCACGCGCACGGCGCGCGACAGCACCCTGTCGGACCTGATCCGGCTGGTGGAGCGGGCCGGCCAGGGCAAGCCGCGCATCGCCCTGTGGGCCGACAAGGCGGCCGCCCATTTCGTGACGGCGCTGCTGGTCTTCGCGCTGCTCAGTTTCGGCTTCTGGTATTGGTACGACCCGTCGCGCGCCTGGCCGGTGGCGATCGCCGTGCTGGTGGTGTCGTGCCCGTGCGCGTTGTCGCTGGCCACGCCGACGGCGCTGGCAGCGGCCGGTGACCGGCTGCTGCGGCGCGGCGTGCTGGCCGTGGGCCCGCAAACGCTGGAAACGCTGCACCGCGCCACCCACATCGTGTTCGACAAGACCGGCACCCTGACCGTGGGCAAACCCGTGCTGCAGGACGTGCTGCTGTATGGCGGCGCGCGCCGCGCCCACTGCGTGCAGATCGCCGCCGCGCTGGAAGCGTCGAGCGCCCACCCGCTGGCGCGCGCGCTGGCGGCGGCGGCCGACGGCCCCTTGCCGTGGAATGCGACGCAAGTGGAGGAAACGCCGGGCCAGGGCCTGGCCGGCATGGTGGATGGACAACTTTACCGGTTAGGCAACGCGGCCTTCGTGGCGGGCCTGGCCGGGCCCAACGGCGACGGTCCGCTGGTGGCCGGCGCGCCCGGCACCACGGCCGTGTTCCTCGGCAGCGCGCAAGGCTGGCTGGCCTGCTTCCTGTTGCAGGACGCGCTGCGCGAGGACGCGCGCGCCACGGTCGACTATTTCCGCGCCGCCGGCAAGACGGTGGTGCTGCTGAGCGGCGACACGCCGGGCCTGACCCGCCACGTGGCCGAAGCGCTCGGCATCACGGAGGCGCAGGGCGGTTGCCTGCCGGCCGACAAGCTGGCCTATGTGCAAAAACTGCAAGCGGACGGCGCCGTGGTGGCCATGGTGGGCGACGGCATCAACGACGCGGCCGTGCTGCGCGCGGCCAACGTGTCGTTCGCGATGGGCTCGGGCGCGGCGCTGGCGCAGGCCCAGGCCGACGCGGTGCTGCTGTCCGGTTCGCTCGACGCGGTGGCCGGCACGGCCCGCACGGCGCGCGCCACCATGGCCGTGATCCGCCAGAACCTGGCCTGGGCCACGCTGTACAATCTGGTGGCGATCCCGGCCGCCGCGCTGGGCTGGCTCAATCCCTGGCTGTCGGGCGCCGGCATGGCGATCAGCTCGGCCGTGGTGGTGCTCAACGCCGTGCGGCTGCGGCGCGCCTGATCATTTTTAAAAGATTATTCATTCGCCATCATGGAAGCCCTGTACCTGCTCATCCCCCTCAGCGTGCTGCTGGTGTTCGGCGCCCTGTGGCTGTTCTTCCGGGCCGCCGACCATGGCCAGTTCGACGACCTGGTGGGCCCCGGCCTGCGCGTGTTGCAGGACGATGACCGTCCGCCTGCCCCTGACGACAAAAAAAGTGATTGAAATCTCGTGGCCCCGTCTCCACATGGCTTCATTCCGGCAATTTTGATCCAAATCAAAGATTTTTGAAGTCCTTCCTCGTACCCTTTGATCCACATCATCGAAGCGTTCTCAGGAGAACATCAAGTGGATCAAGCACTGAACTACAACTACAAGGTCGTGAAGCAATTCGCGATCGCTACGGTAGTCTGGGGCATAGTGGGCATGCTGGTAGGCGTCATTGTCGCCGCCCAGCTGGCATGGCCGGCTCTGAACCTGGACATCCCTTGGCTGACGTATGGACGGCTACGCCCGCTCCATACCAATGCCGTCATCTTCGCCTTTGGCGTCAGTGGCCTGTTCGCCACCTCGTATTACGTCGTTCAACGCACCTGCCAGGTGCGTTTGTTCTCTGACAAGCTGGCCGCCTTCACGTTCTGGGGCTGGCAAGCCGTCATCCTCTCCGCCGTGATCACCCTGCCGATGGGCCTGACCCGCGGCAAGGAATACGCCGAGCTCGAATGGCCGATCACCATCCTGATCGCCGTCGTGTGGGTGGCCTACGCCACCGTGTTCTTCGGCACCCTGATCACCCGCAAGGTCAAGCACATCTACGTGGCCAACTGGTTCTTCGGTGGCTACATCCTGGCGGTGACGCTGCTGCACGTCGTTAACGGCGCCAGCCTGCCAGTGTCGGCCTTCAAGTCCTACTCGGCCTACGCCGGTGTGCAGGACGCCATGATCCAGTGGTGGTATGGCCACAACGCCGTGGGCTTCATCCTCACGGCCGGCTACCTGGGCATGGTCTACTACTTCATCCCCAAGCAGGCCGAGCGTCCCGTGTACTCGTATCGCCTGTCGATCGTGCACTTCTGGGCCCTGATCTTCACCTACATGTGGGCCGGCCCACACCACCTGCACTACACCGCGCTGCCTGACTGGACCCAGTCGCTGGGCATGGTGTTCTCGCTGATCCTGCTGGCACCGTCGTGGGGTGGCATGATCAACGGTATCATGACGCTGTCGGGCGCATGGCACAAACTGCGTACCGACCCTATCCTGAAATTCATGATCGTCTCGCTGTCGTTCTACGGCATGGCCACCTTCGAAGGCCCGATGATGTCGATCAAGACCGTCAACTCGCTGTCGCACTACACCGACTGGGGCATCGCCCACGTTCACGGCGGCGCACTGGGCTGGGTGGGCTTCATCACCATGGGCTCGATCTACTACCTGCTGCCACGCCTGTCGGGCCAGCAAAAGATGTGGAGCACCAAGCTGATCGACGTGCACTTCTGGGTCGCCACCATCGGCATCGTGCTGTACATCGCCGCCATGTGGATCGCCGGCGTGATGCAGGGCCTGATGTGGCGCGCTGTCAATCCGGACGGCACCCTGACCTACACCTTCGTGGAAGGCGTCAAGGCCACCTATCCGTACTACGTGGTGCGCGTATCGGGCGGCCTGTTGTACCTGACCGGCATGTGCCTGATGGGTTACAACACCTACATGACGCTGCGCAACCGGGAAACGGCCGTGGCCCGCATCCCCGCGCTGGCCACCAAGCACGCCTAACCCTGGAGCCGACAAATGAAATTTACGCATGAATGGATCGAGACCAAGCCCTGGCTGCTGATCGCCCTGGTCACGCTGGTGGTCAGCGTGGGCGGCGCGGTCGAGATCATCCCCCTGTTCTTCCAGAAGTCGACCACCGAACCGGTGGCCGGCCTGAAACCCTACTCGGCGCTGCGCCTGACGGGCCGCGACATCTATGTGCGCGAAGGCTGCTACAACTGCCACTCGCAGATGATCCGCCCGTTCCGCGCTGAAACGGAACGCTATGGCCACTACTCGGTGGCCGGCGAGTACGTGTACGACCGTCCGTTCCAGTGGGGTTCCAAGCGCACCGGCCCGGACCTGGCCCGCGTGGGCGGCCGCTACAGCGACGAATGGCACAAGACGCACTTGAACAATCCACGTGACGTGGTGCCCGAGTCGAACATGCCGAACTACCCATGGCTGTCGCAGAACAAGCTCGATCCTTCGGAGATCCAGCCCAAGATGCGCGCGCTGCGCAAGCTGGGCCATCCGTACAGCGACGCGGAGATCGCCGCCGCACCGGACGAGCTGAAAGACAAGACTGAAGAAGATGCCCTGATCGCCTACCTGCAAGGCCTGGGTACCGCAATCAAGACGAGGAACTAGTCATGGCACTCGAGACCATTTTTGATAACGCCAGCAGCGTGATGACGGTGATCTCCTTCATCACCTTCGTCGGCATCTTGTGGTGGACCTATTCGGGCCACCGCGCATCCGCCTATGCGACCGCAGCCCAACTGCCGTTCGCCGATGACGAGGAGCATACCCATGTCTGATTTCACCAGCGGTTTCTGGAACATTTACATCGTCGTCCTGACCATGCTGGGCGTGTTCGGCTGCGCCATCCTGCTGTACTCGCAGTCCAAGATCAAGGCCGACCCGAACCAGCAACACGACGGTCCGGTCGGCACCACCGGCCACATCTGGGACGAGGACTTGACGGAACTGAACACCCCGATGCCCCGCTGGTGGATGTTCCTGTTCTACATCACCATCATCTTCGCGCTGGCCTACCTGTTCCTGTATCCGGGCCTGGGCACCTACAAGGGCAGCCTGGGCTGGACTTCCGGTGGCCAGCACGCGGCGGAACTGAAGCAGGCCGAGAACGACTACGGCCCGCTGTTCAACCAGTACCTGAAGCAGGACCTGAAGGCCGTGGCGGCCGATCCCAAGGCGCACGCCATGGGCGAACGCCTGTTCCTGACCTACTGCGCGCAGTGCCATGGTTCCGACGCCCGCGGCAACAAGGGCTTCCCCAACCTGACCGACAAGGACTGGCTGCACGGCGGCACGCCCGAAATCATCAAGACCACCATCATGGGCGGCCGTCACGGCGTGATGCCACCGATGGGCGCGGCGCTGGGCGGAGACAAGGATGTCGAAAACGTGGCAAACTACGTGCTGAGCTTGTCCGGTTCCACGCACGACCCCATCAAGGCCGTGTTCGGTAAGGCCAAGTTTGGCGCCTGCATGGCCTGCCACGGCGCCGACGCGCATGGCAACCAAGCCTTGGGCACGCCTAACCTGACGGACAAGATCTGGCTCTATGGTGGTAGTCTGGAAACCATCATGGAAACCATCCGCAAGGGCCGCAACAATACGATGCCGGCCTTTGGCGAGTTCCTCGGTGAAGGCAAGGTCCATGTGCTCGCTGCCTATATCTGGAGCCTGTCCAACACCCCCGGCACTGCCGAGGTGGCGGCCACCGCCGACGCCACAGCCGCTGCCGCCAAGCCGTAAAGAAGCAATGCAATGAATGCGCCACAACCTCAAGTCATCAAGATGTATGCGGCGCGGGAGGAAATCTACCCGCGCGAAACCAAGGGCCGTTACGCCAGCTTGCGCTGGGTCTTTGTCTGGCTGACCCAGCTGGTCTTTTACGGCTTCGCCTGGCTGCAGTGGAATGGCCGCCAGGCCCTGCTGTTCGATCTGGCGGCCCGCAAGTTCTACATCTTTGGCCTGGTGTTGTGGCCGCAGGATTTCATCTACCTGGCGGCGTTGCTCATCATCTGCGCCTACCTGCTGTTCCTGGCCACGGCCGTGGCCGGGCGCGTGTGGTGCGGCTTCGCCTGCCCCCAGACGGTCTACACGGAAATCTTCCTGTGGATAGAACGCAAGATCGAAGGCAAGCGCAGCGCGCGCATGCTGCTCGACAAGCAAGGCCCCTCGCTCAAGAAGTTCCTCAAGAAAACCACCAAACACGTGGTCTGGGCCGCCCTGGCGCTCTGGACCGGCTTCACCTTCGTCGGCTACTTCACCCCCATCAAACAACTGGCCGCTGAGGTCACCACCCTCAGCTTCGGCCCGTGGGAATGGTTCTGGGTCGTGTTCTACGCCTTCGCCACCTACGGCAACGCGGGCTGGATGCGCGAGCAAGTGTGCAAATACATGTGCCCGTATGCGCGCTTCCAGAGCTCCATGTTCGACCGCGACACCCTGATCATCACCTACGACAGCAAGCGCGGCGAACCGCGCGGCGCCCGCGGCAAGAATGCCGACACGAGCAAGCTGGGCGACTGCATCGACTGCACCATGTGCGTCCAGGTGTGCCCGACCGGCATCGACATCCGCAAGGGCCTGCAATACGAGTGCATCGGTTGCGCGGCCTGCATCGACGCCTGCAACGGCGTGATGGACAAGATCGACCTGCCACGCGGCCTGATCCGTTACAGCACGGACCACGCGATGGCGGAAAACTACACGACGGCCCAGATCCGCGCCCACGCCCTGCGTCCGCGCGTGCTGATCTACACCGGCATCCTGTGCCTGATCGTGGCGGCCGTGGGCAGCGCCCTGTGGCTGCGCACCCCGCTGAAGATGGACGTGATCCGCGACCGCGGCGCCATGGGCCGCGAAGTGGAGGATGGCATGATCGAGAACGTGTACCGCCTGCAGATCATGAACACCACCGAGCAAGCGCATACCTACCGCATCCGCGTTGAAGGCATGGAGCACCTGCACCAGGTGACGGCCGACACGGTCAAGGTGGGCGCCACGGAAACGCTGGCCTACCCGATCCGCCTGCGCGCCGACCACGACGCCGGCCACAAGGGTTCCAACAAGATCGAGGTGGAGCTGGAGGCGATCGACGACCCCAGCCTGCACGTCAGTGAACATGCGGTCTTCATCGTACCGCGCTAAGGATCAGGAGTAACACCATGGCAGAAGTGATTCCCATCGACCAGCAAGCACGCAGCCTGCCCTGGTACCGCCACCGCTGGCCCTGGCTGTTGATGCTGGGCCCGTTCCTGGTGATCGTGGCCGGCAGCTACACCATGTGGCTGGCCTACACGCGCCAGGACGCGCTGGTGGTGGGCGACTATTACAAGCAGGGCAAGGCCATCAACCAGGACTTGCGGCGCGACCGCGTGGCCACCGCGCTCAAGCTGGACGTGGCGCTGCGCTACGAGCCGGAAAAAGGCGAACTGCTGGGCCGCCTGGACAGCCCCGTGAAGGCCCAGCCCGGTCGCCTGCTGCTGCACCTGGCCCACGCCACGCTGCCGGAAAAGGATGTGCAACTGGTGGTGCAGCCGGACGCCGACGGCGCGTTCTCGGTGGCGCTGCCCATGCTCGAACGCAGCCGCTGGCTGGTGCAGGTGGAAAGCGAAAAGCGCGACTGGCGCCTCGACGGCGTGTGGAACTGGCCGGCCGAACGCGAAATCCAGCTGCGCGCCGACACCCCGTCGAACGCACCTGCCGAATAAGCGGGCGGACAGGCAGCAACGCTGCCGCAGAAACAACAAGGGCGCCCGCAGGCGCCCTTTTTTTATGCCCGCCTGCTCAGCCGCAGGTGCGGGTGCCGGCCGTGATGGCCTTCAGCATGGCCGGGTTGAGCAACTCGATTTCGCGGTTGCTGACCCGCAGCATGCCTTCCTTCTTGAACTTGGACAGCAGCCGGCTTACGCTTTCGATGGTCAGTCCCAGGTAGTTGCCGATCTCCTCGCGCGTCATGCGCAGCTGGAAGGTGGTGGCCGAATAGCCGCGCGCCTCGTAGCGCGACGACAGGTTGACCAGGAAGGCGGCGAAGCGCTGGGTGGCCTGCATATTGCCCAGCAATAGCATCACGCTTTGCTCGCGCGTGATCTCCTGGCTCATCATGCGGTGGAAGTGGCGCAGCAAGGTTGGCATATCGACCAGCAATTGCTGCAGGCTGCCGAACGGGATCTCGCACACTTCGCTGTCTTCGAGCGCGATGGAATTGCAATGGTGGCGGTCGGTGCTGATGGCATCCATGCCCAGCAGCTCGCCGGACATCTGGAAGCCGGTGATCTGCTCGGCGCCGTCCGGATTGACCTGGAACGTCTTGAAGTGGCCCAGCCGTATCGCGTACAGGCTGGCGAACGGATCGCCGATGCGGAACAGGGTGGCGCCGCGCGGCACCTTGCGGCGCCGGCCGATGATCTGGTCGAGCCGCTCCATGTCCGCCGTATCGAGCCCCATGGGCAAGCACAGCTGGTGCATGCTGCAACTGGAACAGCGCGCGCGCAACGCTTCCACCGACACACCCGGCAAAACTAGGGAGGGAAGAGCTTGTATCATGCTGCCAGTGTAGCTGATTTGCCGCCAAATACCGGCAAAGCCGCACTCATCCAATCAAGTATTCCTGTCAGAAACACGCCGCCGGCAGCGGCCGCGCACGCGCCGCCATCGTTCTTGCCATGGACAGACATTGATAGGAGAATTGCCCCGTGGCCGCGCCCTGTTGACCGTTACGCTCCCCCCACAAGGACTCCATGAAGCCCCTCGGCATCAAAGCCAAAGTCGCCCTCGCCACCAGCCTCACCTCGATCGTGATGATCGCGCTGGTGACCGTGGTGCAGACACAACGCATGCGCGACGATTTCACCAAAGTCCTGTTCGACCAGCAAACGGCGCTGATCAACCGCACGGCCGAGGAACTCGATGACAAATTGCTCATGTTGCTCGGCATCGTGGAGCGCTCGGCCAGGCTGCAACCGCCGGCCATCGCCACCTCGACCGAGCAGTTGCGCGCCTATTACGGCGCGCGCGCCGTGTTGTCGCTGTTCGACGACTTGCTGGTGCTGGCGCCGGACGGCGCCATCGTGGCCGACCTGCCGGCCGTACCGGCGCGGCTGGGCGTGAGCGCGGCCGACCGCGCCTTCTTCCAGCAGGTGATGCGCACCCGCAAGCCGATGATCACTGAACCACTGATCGGCAAGATCGGCAAGCAACCGATCGTGCAGATGGCCGCGCCGGTGCTGGACGCCCAGGGCCGCGTGGTGTGCGTGCTGGTGGGCGTGCTGCGGCTCTACAAGGATAACCTGCTGGGCCACCTGCGCACGGCCAAGGTGGGCCGCAGCGGCTACTATTTCGCGCTCACCCGCACCGACACGCCGATCTACGTGCTCCATCCGGACCCCAACCGCCTGCTACACCCGCGCCCGCCCAACGCCAACCCAGCCACCACGCGCGCGCTGCGCGAAGGCTTCGAGGGCACAGTGATCTCCACCAACAGCTCCGGCGTGCGCGCACTGACCAGCCTCAAGTCACTCAAGTCGGTCGACTGGGTGCTGGGCGCCTCGCTGCCGGCCGATGAGGCGTTCGAACCATTCAATGGCGTGCTGTACCGCGTGGCCCTGTGGAGCGCGCTGGCCGCCGCGCTGGCCGCAGCCCTGATCGGCTGGCTCACGCTGCGCCTGATGGCGCCGCTGCTGCGGCTGCACGAAGCCATCGTGCGGCTGCGGCGCGACACCAGCCACTTCAGTCCGCTGCCCGTGCACAGCGGCGACGAGATCGGCCAGCTGACCACGGCCTTCAACAGCCTGATGCATGAGCGGCTGGCGGCCGACGCCCGCCTGCAACGCCTGATCGAACTGGCGCCCAACGCCATTGTGGTGGTGGACGGCAACGGCCGCATCGAGACCTTCAACCGCGAAGCCGAGCGCTGCTTCGGCTACGCGCGCGCCGACATCATCGGCCAGCCGCTGGAAACGCTGATGCCGGCCCGGCTGCGCGACGTGCACACGGGCCACCGGCAGCGCTTCGTGACCAGCCGCCTGAGCGACGAGCCGGTCCGCATGGGCAAGGGCGGCGTGCTGCTGGGCTTGCACCGCGACGGCACCGAGTTCCCCATCGAAGTGAACCTGAGCGCCGTGCGCACCGACCAGGGCACCAAGGTGCTGGCCGTGATCGCCGACGTGACCGAGCCGCAGCGCCTGCGTGGCGAGCTGGAGGCGCGCGCGCAGGAACTGGAGCGCGAACGCGACCGGGCCGAGGCGGCTAACCGGGCCAAGAGCGACTTCGTGGCCAACATGAGCCATGAGATCCGCACCCCGATGAACGCCGTGCTGGGCATGGTCTACCTGCTGGGCAATACGCCGCTCACGCCGCAACAGCGCAAATACCTGACCATGGTGCGCATGTCGGGCCAGTCGCTGCTGGCCATCCTCAACGATGTGCTCGACTTCTCCAAGATCGAAGCCAGCCGCATGGAGCTGTCGCCCACCGAATTCGAGCTGGACGAAGTGCTCAACACGCTGGCCACCACCATGACCATGAGCGCGGGCGACAAGGAACTGGAGCTGGCCATCGAGGTGGAGCCGGACGTGCCGCGCCTGCTGCGCGGCGACGCGCTGCGCTTGCAGCAAGTACTGGTCAACCTGGCCGGCAACGCCATCAAGTTCACGGCCCAGGGCGAGGTGGTGGTGAGCGTCGCGCTCGCCGGCCGGGACGGCGGCGACGCCGGGACGGCCCGGCTGCGCTTCGAGGTGCGCGACACCGGCATCGGCATCACCGAACAGCAGCAGGGCCAGCTGTTCACGGCCTTTTCCCAGGGGGACGAGAGCATCACGCGCCGCTTCGGGGGCACCGGCCTGGGGCTGGCCATCAGCAAGCGGCTGATCGAGATGATGGGCGGGCGGATCGAGGTCAGCAGCGTGGTGGGCCAGGGCGCGCGCTTCTGGTTCACCTTGCCGTTCGACGTGCTGCCCGCGCAGGAACGGCCGCGCCGCGCACCGGCGCTGGGACCGCTGCGCGTGCTGGTGGCCGACGACAACCGCACCAGCCGCGAACTGATCGGCAAACTGATCCGGGCCTGGGGCTGGCAGGCCGACGAAGTGGAATCGGGCACGGCCGCGCTGGCCCACTACCGGGCCCAGCGTGACGCGGGCCAGCCCTACGACGTGGTGCTGGCCGACTGGCACATGGCCGACATGGGCGGCCTGGCGTCGGCCAAGGCCATCTGCAAGGCCGCCCACGGCGGCAAGCAGCCGATCGTGGTGATGATCAACGCGTTCGCGCTGGACCGGCTGGAGCAGATTTCCAGCGCGCCCGAGGCGGACGTGGTGCTGGTCAAACCGATCACCAGCTCCAACCTGTTCGACGCGCTGCACCAGGCATTGGCCGCCAACGCCGGGCCCGCCGACGCGCCGGCGCCCGCGCGCGGCATCGCCGGCCGCCTGCGCGGCGTGCACCTGCTGCTGGTGGAGGACAACCTGCTGAACCAGACGGTGGCGCGCGGCATCCTGGAGCAGGCCGGCGCCACGCTGGACGTGGTGGGCGATGGCCAGCAGGCGGTGGACCTGCTGCGCAGCTCGGCCGGCCACTACGACGCCGTGCTGATGGACATGCAGATGCCGGTGCTGGACGGTTTCAGCGCCACCCGCATCCTGCGCCAGGAACTGGGCCTGCGCCTGCCCGTGATCGCCATGACGGCCGGGGTGCTGGCGTCCGAACGCAGCCGCTGCGTGGAGGCCGGCATTTCCGACTTCATCCCCAAGCCGATCGAGGTGGAGCAGATGCTGGCCGTGATCGAACGCCAGTTGCCGGCCACGCTGGCGCGCGCCGCATCCGAGGTTGCGCCGGCAGCGGCTCAGACGCCGCCGACCGCCGCCACCGCCGTTGATGGCGACGCGCCGGCCGATGCCGCCGTGTTCAGCATGGACAGCCTGATGCGTGTGATGGGCAAGGACCCCAAGGGCCGCGAGGTCATGTTCAAGATGGTGCGCGGCGCGCTCGACGCGGGCGAGCAGCCGCTGGCGGACGCCGCCACGGCGCTGCGCGAAGGCCGCCCGCAGGACGCGTCGCGGCTGTACCACAGCTTGCGGGGCGCCGTCGGCGTGCTGGGCGCCAAGCGCCTGGTGCAGGCCACGCTGGCGGCCGAAGCGGCCATCGCCGAGGGCCGCGATGACGAAGCCCAGGCGCACTGGCAAGCCGTCCACGCCGAGCTGGCCGCCACGCTGGAGCAGGCCCGGGCCTGGCTGGCGCGCGAGCAGGGCTGACGGCCACCGGGTAGTGGTTCCGGCTGCCCATGTGGGCTGCTGATTCAGGCTGCTGATGCAGGCTGCTTACTCCGGCTTCGGCTCGGCCATGTTATCGCCCAGGTATTTGTGGTAGATGGCGTCGAAATGGCCGTTTTCCTTGATGTGCTTGAGGCCGGCGTTGAAATCGTCGCGGTAGCGCTTGTTCCAGAACACGGCGCGGTAATCCATGGGGTTGAACTTGACGAAGCTGTGCTCCGTGACGGGCCGCAGCTGGATCGATTTGTTCAGCGACAGCAGCAAGGTGAAATAGCGGAAGATGTTGCGGTCGCTGAGCACCACGTCGTAGCGGCCCTTGTCGAGCGTGAGCACCTGCAGCGCCTGGTCGTTCTGCTCGAAGTAGCGGCCCGCCTTGTTCACCGGCCCCAGCCAGTCGGGATAGCGTTTGGCGCCGCCGGGGAAGGACAGCACGCTCAAGCCCTGCAAATCGTCGGGCTTGTGGATCACCAGGTTGCGTTCCTTGAGCGTGATGAACACGTTGTCGTAGAACACGGCCGGGTCGGCGTAGTAGGCGCCCACGGCCGTCATGTCCTGGCCCAGGTCGGTCATGGCCGCGTCCACCTGGTGCGACTTGAACGCGACGGGAATCCGGGCGAACGAATAATAGACCGGCTTGAGCACGTGGCCGCGGAACGCCAGCGCCTGGCTCAGCACTTCGATCTCGATGCCGGAGTTGGTTTCCGGGAAGCAGAACGGCGGGATCTTCTCGCCGAACGCCATGGTAATCTCATCGGCGCGCGCCGGCGCCAGCCCCCCGCACAAGAATGCCGTCGCCGTCACCGCCATCCGCCACCAGCGCCGCCGACCACCACGCGCAGCCATGACACACTCCGTTCAAAACTGGTGGCGCATCCCCGCCGCGATCACACGCCGCGTGCCACCGGGCAGCGAGACCTGGTAACTGGCCCCGCCATCGTTGCTCAACTGCGAGCCGATCAGATACAAATTGGTACGCCTGGACAGCGTGTGATAGTAGGCCAGCGCCAGCTGGGTGGCGTCGGCGTCGCGGTTGGTGAAATCGCTCTTGTGCACGTAGTCGGCCGCGATCAGGTGGCGGCCGACAGGCACGCTGACGCCGAACAGCGTGTCGCGCGTGTCGAGCGTGCGGTCGTTGCGGCTGCGGGCCAGCACCAGCCAACCTTTGAGGCGGCCGAAATCGTAGCTACCACCAAGCAGGTGGCTGCGGGCCAGCTTCATGCCCTGGCCGTCGTTGGCGCTGTGGTAGGCCAGCACCACGTTGAGCGGGCCGGCCGCGTAGCCGACGTCACCGCTGAGCTGGCGGTTGGCCTGGCTGTTGCCGGCCACCTCGCCCGCGCCGTAGGCCAGGTCGCCATAGACGCCGCCCAGCGTGGCCGGCAGCGAATACTTGACCGTGTTGTCCATGCGCACGCCGGAATCGTAGAACACCCGCGTCGATTCGCCGGGGCCCTTGGCGTCGAACGGATCGTTGCTGGCGATGGCGCCGAAATAGGGCGTGAACATGCGGCCGGCGCGCACGGCGCCGAACGGGCCGCTCAGGCCCACCCACGACTGGCTGCCGAACGGACGTCCGGCGAATGAGGGCTGGCCGGTGTCGGCCTCGATCTGCGATTCCACGTCGAAGATGGCGCGCAAGCCGCTGCCCAGGTCTTCCGAGCCCTTGATGCCGAGCCGGCTGGCCGTCTGCTGGCCGCTGTCGACCTTGGTGACGCGCTTGCCCGCATCGCTGTCGGAGGTGACGGCCAGGTCCAGCACGCCGTACACCTCGACCTGGGCCAACGCCGGCGGCAATGCCAATGCGACGCATAACGGTATAAATCGTTTCACGCTGATCCTCCGGGGCATGGCCCACCCGCTGCGGCGCTGCGCCAGGACGGCCGCAGGCGGCTCTGGCGATGCAAGTCACCGCTGATTAACTGTTGTACTCTGCGGCGTGCCACTGGTCAATATCCTGTACCCCGCCGGCAACACGATAAGGCCGTGGCGGGCGGTGCTCCCCAAGGCGGACCGTGCCGGCCACGCGGCGTGGAAACAACAGCGCGCGGCGCCCCGCCGCCGCCATGCCCGGCCGGCCGTGGCTGGCCGGCACGGCGAACGCGGTTCCACCTTGCTTCGAGGCAAGAATGTACGGTATCGTATCGGTCGCCACAGCGAGTGCGATGCGCTACCATTGACCTTTACCCCAACCCAACCTTTTTCTGGAGACCGCTATGCCACGCCAAGAAGTCACACTCGACGAAGTCACGGCGGTGGCCACCGACCTGCAGAACGAGGGCAAGCCCGTGTCGCTTGAGACGGTGCGCGAGGCGTTGGGCAGTGGTTCGGCGGCCACCATCCACCGCCACCTGGCCGCATGGCGCGGCCGTGAAGCGCTGGCCCAGGCCGAGCGCGACCTGGATGACCTGATCAAGGCCGGCGAAGAACTGGAAGGCGAGCGCGACGACCTGCAGGCGCAACTGGCCAGCGTGACCATCGCGCGCGACCAGGCGCTGGCATTGTCGGCCGAACAAGCCGAGGACATCGAGCGCCTGCGCACCGAGCTGCGCGACGCGCGCCAGGTGGCCACGGACGCGCTGGTGGGCAAGGCCAAGGATCAGCTCGCCATCGACGGCAAGGATGCCCAGCTGGCCGACCTGCGCCAGCAGATCGAACGCAACGTGGCCTCGTCGGCCAGCCTGTCGGATGCCCGCCTGAAGGCCGAGATGGACCTGGTGGGCGCCGTCACGGCGCGTGACAACTTCGAATCCGAGGCCAAGGAGCTGCGCAGCAAGCTCGACAAATCCAACGCCGAGCGCATCGCGCTGCGGGCCGAGCTGGAAGCGCTCAAGGCCAGCGCATAAGGGCCGGAACTTCGTCTCGGTTAATGGGGGGAGCAGTCGGCGGCCACACGGTCAGTACCATCGTGGCTCATACCTGTTCCTGCCACGCGGCAAACGCCGGAATGATCTCGTGCAAGGTCGCAACCTCGTAGGTCGGAACCGCTTCCGTATCGTTACGCAGTTGGCCGGGGTTAAACCAGCAGCTATCGATGCCGTATCGATTTCCGCCAAGGATGTCCGCATCCAGCCGATCGCCGACGATGACCGCCTCATGCTTGGCAAATGGACGCGCCATCTTCGCCGTATATTCAAAGAACCGTACATCCGGTTTCGCGTAGCCGCACGCCTCGGACGTGGCGATGAATGAAATGTATTCGCCCAAGCCGGAACTGGCGATGCGCTTTTGCTGGATGGACGCTACCCCGTTGGTGATGATACCGATCTCGCCGATGGCGGCCAGCGATGCCACCAGCGCCTTGGCACCGTCGATGAGGACCACTGTGTTCGACAGCGATTCCAGATAAACCCGGCTAGCCTCCTCCGCGTCCAGAGCTAGCCCACGGGCGTCAAAGGTCCGCCTGAATCGTTCCACCTTCAGGAATTCCTTTGACACAGCGCCAGCTTCAAAGCTACGCCAGAGAGCGATATTGATTTCCTGATACTGGCTGAACATGCTGTCCACATCGGCCGACAGGCCAAGCGACTGCATGGTGTTCACGAAAGACCGTTGCTCAGACGCGCGAAAATCAAGCAGCGTGTCATCGAGATCGAACAGGAAGAGGCGGTGTTTCATGAAGACCAGTAACGAGGCAGGCAATCAATGATGGTAGCACGTCGGCGGCGGCGGATGCCGCCACCGACAACCTCGATGATGGGCGCCCAGTACAGCAGGTGGAGCAAGCGCCACACGCCGTTGTCCTGTCACAGCAAAGATGCCGAACCGTTTGCCGAACCATTCGCATTCACCGCGCCGTTCGCACCCATCGCATGTGGGACGGCATCGCCGGAACCGCGCGCATCGTCGGCGACCGCACGCGAGCTGGTTTTGGCGGCGCCGGTCGCCGTCGTCCCGCTCGATTTCGCGTAAGTGCGCGTGCTTTCGGCCTGGGTCTTCGCACCGGCGCGCATCGGCGCGGCCACGTCACGCGCGCCCTGCGCAGCGGCGCCCGCCAGCTGCTGGCCACCACCATCCGTTCCAGCCGATCCCTGCACGCTGCCGCTGCCGGAGCCGCTGCCGGCCGCCTGCGCCTGCGCGCCGCCGCCGAACAAACCGCTGAAGAAGCCCGGCTTGCTGGCGGCCGGCGCCGCGTCGGCGGAATGGGTGGCGGGCGACTTGCTGACCGCGCCTGCCGGATTGCCTGCGCCACCCGCCGCCGACTGACCGTCCAGTAACGCAGGCTTACCCGGCACAGGGGCAAGCTGCTGTGCCGCCGAACCATTGCCCGCCGCACCGCCGCTGGCGGCGCCGGCGGCCGAGCGGGACTGGCGCGTGGCCGCCGTTTCGGTATCGCCGCGCAGCGTGTCGCGCACCATGCCACGGTCGGCCAATCCGCCGACTTGACCGCCGAAACCGGCGGTTCCGCCCAACATGCCGCCGACGCCGCCCCCGATACTGCCGCTGCGGCCGAACAGTTGCGCGTGCGCCGTGCAGGCCATGCCCAGGGACAGCGCGATGATCATGTGTTTAGCGATGGTGGTCTTTTTCATGGTGATTCTCCTTGTCTGTGCCGCGGCCTGTCCGCAGCGCTTACAAGGAAAACGCCGGCGTCTGGCGGTTTCATCCATGACGCAGAAAATATTTTTAATTCATCGGAAACTGGCCGGATCGGTGCGCAACGCCATGCCGAGGATGCCGAGTCCCACGCCGTTGTCGACGTTGCCGGCTGCCGCGCCCGTGGCGTTCGCCGCCACCGAGGCAAGCGCCTGCCGGGCGGCCGCCGGGTCGGGGCGGTGGTGCACCTTGGCCAGCAAAGCCGCCACGATGGGCGCGGCGAACGAGGTGCCGCGCACGGCGCGGTAGGGCGGCGCGCCGACGGCCGCGCTGACCATCTGGTTGCCGGGCGCGGCGAACATCACCTGCGGTCCGCGCGCGGCCTCCGGCAACGGCTGCCCCTTCTTATCGACCCCGCTCACGCCGACCACGCCCGGATAGCTGGCCGGATAAAGCGGCGACGCGGCGGGGCCGTCGTTGCCGACCGCCGCGACCAGCAGGTGGCCGCGCCGCACCATGCCGCGCACCGCGCGTTCGAGTATCTGGTTGGGCGGCCCGACCAGGCTGAGGTTGATCACCGCCACCTGCTGTTGCGCCAGCCAATCCAGCGCCGCCGTGATGCGCGACGCCGAGCCGCCGCTGCCGCTGTCGCAGTAGATGTCCGCCGCATACAGCGTGGCGCCCGGCGCGGCCCCTGCGAAACGCGGCGAACGGCCCACCATCAACGCCGCGACGGCGGTGCCGTGCGCAGACGGATGGGATGCCCCGTCGCAGCCCCACGGCACGACGGGCGCTTCGCGGAAAACCTCGTGGTCGCCCTGGACGCCGCCGTCGATCAGGCCAACACGCACGCCGCTGGCCGTTTTTTGCCGGGGCGCGTCCTGGTCGGCGGCAGGCGTGCCCTGCGGCGGCGCCGGGTTGCCGCTGCCGGTATAGATGTGGTTGAAGTCATAGGCGCCGTCCGGGTCGAGCGCGCGCAAGCGATCCAGCATGGCGGCGGTGTCGACGCTCTCGGGGACGCGCAGCACCACCAGCGGCGAAGCCCCGGCGCCCGTGTCGGGCTGCGGCACCGGTTCCATGCCTGCGGCCTTGGCGGCGGCCAGCGCCGCCGCGCTGGGCGACCACGCCAACAGCTCGTGACGCACGATGGGTTCGCCATGCGGGTCGCGCTCCAGCACGTCGCCGTGGCGCCGCAGCAAGGCGTCGATCTGGTTCAGACGCAGCTCACGCAGATCGAGGCGCTCGACCGGCGCCAGCAGGCGGCGGTTGGCGTCGCGCAGCATGTCGTCGTTGAGGCTGTCTACGCGGCCCGGCAATTGCGGCAACTGCACCGAAGGGAGGCGCAACTGGGCGCTGGCGCTGGCGCTGCCCAGCGCCGCCACGAACGCGCAGGCCAACCGCACAGGGCGCGATAGGAGTAACTGTCTGATGGGCATGATGTATGGATGATAGTATAAGGATCCGGCCTTTCCGACGATAAAACGAACGGGACGGGGATGAAAATCCCTCGCCGCATCGTTTTCCTGTGTAGCCATGACCGCCACCGCACGACCGATCCACCAAGACATCGCCGCCCTGCTGCCGCGCCTGCGCCGGTTCGCGCGCACCATCACCTTTCACCGCGAGGATGCCGACGACCTGGTGCAGATCGCGGTCGAACGGGCGCTGGGCCGCAGCGAGCAATGGGAAGAGGGTACGCGGCTGGACAGCTGGATCTTCCGCATCATGAAAAATGCCTGGATCGACGAAGTACGCGCCCGCACCCGGCGCGACCGGCTGTTCGCGCCGGAGGAGGCGGGCGAGCACGTGGGGGACGAATCGGCCGAGGCGCACCAACAGCGCCTGGCGATCCAGAAGGCGGTCAGCCTGCTGTCGGATGAACACCGCTTGGTGATCGGCCTGGTGCTGGTCGAAGGCCTGCCGTACAAAGAAGCGGCCGAGGTGCTGGAAATTCCCATGGGCACGCTCACCAGCCGGCTGGTGCGCGCCCGCACCGCGCTGCAAGAAATATTGTCCGAACATGCGAGAGTGACACGATGAGTACGACCATTACCGATGAAGTCCTGATGGCCTATGCGGACGGTGAGCTGGACGAAGCCGCCCGCGCCCGGATCGAACGCGCCATGCGCGACGACCCGGCGCTTGCCGCGCGGGTGGCGCAGCACCAGAGCCTGCGGATGGATGTGTTCGCGGCGTTCGCGCCGATCGCCGGCGAGGCGCCGCCGCCCCGGCTGGCGGCGGTGGCGGCGGGCAAGGTGGTCGACCTGAGCGCCGCACGCGCCACCCGTCCCCAGCGCACCGCCGCCCGCCGCTGGTCGTGGCCGGAGTGGGGCGGCATGGCGGCCGCGCTGCTGGTCGGCATCATGGCCGGATACGGCGGACTAAAAGGTGTGAACGACCGGGTGACGGTGGCGACTGCGGCTGACGGCACGCTGGTGGCGCGCGGCAAGCTGGCCGAGGCCTTGACGGAACAACTGGCGGCCAGTGCGGCACCTGGTTCCAGCGTCAAGATCGGCGTCAGTTTCGCCGCCCGGGACGGCGCACTTTGCCGCAGCTTCACGATGGGGCCAGCAGCCGGATTGGCTTGCCGCGCCGGCGGTGAATGGAAACTGCCGGTGCTGGCGGAAGCGGACAAGGCGGCGGCGGGGGATTACCGGCAAGCCGGCAGCGCCATGCCGGCCGCCGTGCTGGACGCGATCGATGCCCGTATCGCCGGGCAGGCGCTGGATGCCAAAGGCGAGCGGGCGGCCCAGCAGCGGGGCTGGGCGCGCTGATGACGTACCGTTGTCGTAGCCGGTCAGACCATCTGGTTATGCATGGCCATTCCGCAACGACTCCGCAATCCAGTTAGATCAAGAATGCGGTGCCATTTAGCATTCCGTTGGCCTGACGCGCCTTACTCCACCGTCACCGACTTGGCCAGATTGCGTGGCTTATCCACATCCGTGCCGCGCGCCAGGGCCGAGTGGTAGGCCAGCAGCTGCAACGACACCACGTGCAGGATCGGCGACAGCAGACCGTAGTGCTCGGGCATGCGGATCACGTGCACGCCTTCGCCCGGGGTGATGCGCGAGTCGACGTCGGCGAACACGTACAGCTGGCCGCCGCGCGCGCGCACTTCCTGCATGTTCGATTTCAGCTTCTCGATCAGCGTGTCGTTCGGGGCGATGGTAACGACCGGCATTTCTTCCGTCACCAGCGCCAGCGGGCCGTGCTTGAGCTCGCCTGCCGGGTAGGCTTCGGCGTGGATGTAGGAAATCTCCTTGAGCTTGAGCGCACCTTCGAGGGCGATCGGGTAGTGCATGCCACGGCCCAGGAACAGGGCGTTTTCCTTGCGGGCGAAATCCTCGGCCCATGCGATGATCAGCGGTTCCAGCGCCAGCACCGACGAAATGGCGACCGGCAGGTGGCGCATGGCTTTCAGGTGGGCCGCTTCTTCCTCGTCCGTCAGGCGGCCATTCACCTGCGCCAGCGTCAGCGTCAGCAGGAACAGGGCGGCCAGCTGGGTGGTGAAGGCCTTGGTGGACGCCACGCCCACTTCCACGCCGGCGCGCGTGATGTAGGCCAGCTTGCACTCGCGCACCATGGCGCTGGTGGCCACGTTGCAGACGGTCAGCGTGTGCTCCATGCCCAGGCTGCGGGCGTGCTTGAGGGCGGCCAGCGTGTCGGCCGTTTCGCCGCTCTGCGAGATGGTCACCACCAGCGTGTTGGGGTGGGGCACGCTGTCGCGGTAGCGGTATTCGCTGGCGATCTCCACGTTGACGGGGATCTTGGCCACCGATTCGATCCAGTACTTGGCCGTCAGGCCGGCGTAGTAGCTGGTGCCGCAGGCCAGTACCAGCACGCGGTCAATCTGCTTGAACACCTTGTAGGCGCCGTCGCCGAACAGTTCGGGCATGATGCCGGTCACGCCTTCGAGCGTGTCGCCGATCACGCGCGGCTGTTCGAAGATTTCCTTCTGCATGTAGTGGCGGTACGGCCCCAGCTCGGCCGCGCCGGTATGCGCGTGCACGGTCTTCACTTCGCGCTGCACTGGCTTGCCGCTGGCGTCCACGATCCAGGTACGGCCCAGTTGCAGGTCGACCACGTCGCCCTCTTCCAGGTAGATGATCTGGTCGGTGGTGCCGGCCAGCGCCATGGCGTCGGAGGCGACGAAGTTCTCGCCCTGGCCCAGGCCGACGATCAGCGGCGAGCCCTGGCGCGCCGCCACCACGCGGTGCGGTTCCTCGCGGCAGAACACGGCGATGGCGTAGGCGCCGTGCAGGCGCTTGACGGCTTGCTGCACGGTGTCGAACAGGTCGCCGTTGTACATGTGGTCAACCAGGTGGGCGATCACTTCGGTGTCGGTCTGGCTCTGGAACACGTAGCCGAGCGCCGTCAGTTCGGCGCGCAGTTCGTCATGGTTTTCGATGATGCCGTTGTGCACCAGCGCGATGCGGGCCTGCTCGGCGCTGGGCGAGAAGTGCGGGTGGGCATTGTGGGTGGCCGGCGCGCCGTGAGTGGCCCAGCGGGTGTGGGCGATGCCGGTGTAGCCTTGCAGGCCCGATTCCTGGGTCTGCTTTTCCAGGTCGGCCACGCGGGAGGTGCTGCGCGAACGCTGCAACTGGCCATCCGTGTGCAAGGCCACGCCGCAGGAATCGTAGCCACGGTATTCCAGCCGCTTCAGGCCTTCGAGCAGGATGGGGGTAATGTTACGTTGCGCTACCGCGCCGACGATGCCGCACATGTTGACCTCTTGGATGAGAAATTTGCAATGAATGCATCGTAGAGCAGCGGCAATGAAATATGCTTTCTAAATTCAGCCGTTTTTGAAATAAAATTTCACCGATGCAGACGAATGAAATATTATTTCATTTCTTTCTATATTTTTTACGAATTCATCATACCGCCATGACTGATACCAACTTGCCGCTAGACGATATCGATCGTCGCATCCTCAATGCCCTGCAAATTGATGCGTCACAAACCAATAGTGAGCTGGCGCAGGAAGTGCACGTGTCGCCGCCCACTTGTCTGCGCCGCGTCAAGCAGTTGACGGAATCGGGGGTGATCGCGCGCCAAGTGGCGATCGTGGCG
Organism: Rugamonas brunnea; assembly: GCF_014042345.1. Classification (GTDB taxonomy): domain Bacteria; phylum Pseudomonadota; class Gammaproteobacteria; order Burkholderiales; family Burkholderiaceae_D; genus Rugamonas; species Rugamonas brunnea. The sequence continues at coordinate 207,591 of NZ_JACEZT010000003.1, read as the reverse complement.
CCGGAGAAGGTGGGTGCGCGCCTGACGGCCATTGTGGAAATCTCGCTCGATATCCAGGCCGCCGAGCGCATGGACGAGTTCGAAGCACGCGTGGCGGGCGAGAATGCGGTGCTGCAATGCTACCGCGTAGCGCCCGGGCCGGATTTCGTGCTGATCGTGCAGGTGACGGACATGCCAGCCTACCACGCGCTGGCGCACCGCCTGTTCGCGGCCCAGGCCAATGTGCGCAACGTGAAAGCGTATTTCTCCACCTTCCGCAGCAAGTTCGAGACGCGCATCGTGGTTTGAGCCACGTTTGAGCCACTTATCCCCGCCTTATTCCCCCGGTTTTACACAAGCTTATCCACATTACTTCGCAGGACATGCTGCCGCCGGAGAACTTATCCCGGGTTTTCCAGCTGCTATCCAGTGCTTATTCCGATGCTTTTGCACATCTTTATCCACAGAAATATGTTATTCCTGCATTTCCCACCGTTTTCCCACAGGCTTATCCACACATAAGGCCGGCGCGACGGCAAAGTCGCATGATTGCTGGCTTTGCGCGATCCAAGCTATTCCACCTTGTTCACGAGCACAAAGTTATCCTTTGGTTTTCCCGCCCTTATACCACTGTTTTCCTCCGTTTATGCCCGTGCTTCTCCACATCCTTATCCACAGAACAATAATCACCCTGTTCAGGACAAAATTCCGGACGTAAAAAAGCCGGGAAGTTATCCCGGCTCGTTCAGGCACTTGCCCACAACTTTATCCACAAAGCTGCGAGCAGGCTGGCACTGGCTATTTCTTGATTTTCACGGGGCGGGTCCAGCCCTCCACCGTCACCTGGCGGGCACGCGAGACGGTCAGCTTGCCGGCCGGCGCATCCTTGGCCAGCGTGGTGCCGGCGCCCAGGGTGGCGCCTTTGCCCACCGTCACGGGCGCGATCAGCTGGGTGTCGCTGCCGATGAAGCAGTCATCCTCGATCACGGTGCGGAACTTGTTGACGCCATCGTAATTGCAGGTGATGGTGCCGGCGCCAATGTTGACGCGCGATCCCACTGTGGCATCGCCCACGTAGGCCAAGTGGTTGGCCTTGCTGTGCGGTGCGATCTGGGCGTTCTTGATTTCCACGAAGTTGCCGATGTGGACATCCTGGCCCAGCTCCGTGCCGGGGCGCAGCCGCGCATATGGGCCGATGATGGAGGCCTCGCCCACCACCGCCTGCTCGATGTGGCAGAACGGCTTGATGGCGACGCCGGCGCCGATGGTAGCGTTGACCAGCACGCTGTGCGCGCCCACGGTCACGCCGTCGGCCAGTTCCACCTTGCCTTCGAACACGCAACCGACGTCGATGGTCACGTCGCGGCCGCACACCAGTTCGCCGCGCACGTCGATGCGGGCCGGGTCGAGCAGGGTGACGCCCTGTTCCAGCAAACGCTGGGCGATATTGCCTTGGTGGATGCGCTCCAACTGGGCCAACTGCACCTTGCTGTTGACGCCCGCCACTTCCCACTGCGCGCCCGGCTGGGCCGACACGACGGGCACGCCGTCGGCCACGGCCATGGCCACGATGTCCGTCAGGTAATACTCGCCTTGGGCATTGTTGTTCGACAGGGCGCCCAGCCACTGCTTGAGCTTGCCGCCGGGGGCGACCATGATGCCGCTGTTGATTTCCTTGATGGCGCGCTCGGCCTCGGTGGCATCCTTTTGCTCGACGATGCGCACGATGCGGCCATCCTCGCGGATGATGCGGCCCAGGCCGAACGGATCGTCCTGCTCCACCGTCAGGATGGCCAGCTTATCGTTGCCGGCCGCATCCACCAGCGCGCGCAGGGTAGCGGCGCTGGTCAGCGGCACGTCGCCGTACAGGATCAGGGTGGGCAAGTTCTCGTCCAGCGCGGGCAGGGCTTGCATGACGGCGTGACCGGTGCCCAGTTGCGGCTCCTGCAGGGCGGTGGCGACCGGCTCGGCCTGCTTGGCCAGCAACTCCAGCACGGCCGCGCCGCCATGCCCATAAATCACGCATAATTGATGGGGAGACAAGCTGCGCGCGGTATCGATCACGTGCGACAACATGGGCTTGCCGGCCACCGGGTGCAATACCTTGGGCAGGGCCGATTGCATGCGTTTGCCCATGCCGGCGGCGAGGATGACTACATTCATAGGGCCGTAGAACTCTGAAAGTTGAAAAGATGGAAAAGTTTAACATGCACGCCGCCATGCTACGGCGCGCGACACGTCTTTTCCTGCTGGGCATCGCGCTGCTGCTGGCCGCGTGCAGCTCGCTGCAACTTGCCTATAACCATGGCGACACGCTGCTGTACTGGTGGCTCGATGGCTACGTGGATCTCGACAGCGACCAGAAGCCCTGGGTCCGCCAGGATATCGACAATTTTTTCCAGTGGCACCGCAAGACGCAGTTGCGCGACTATGCCCAGGTGCTGCAAACGGCCCGCCGCCAGTTGCAGGGCACGCCCACCGAGGCGGACTTGCTGGCCGACTATGACGATATCCGCGAGCGTACCCAGGTGCTGCTGCTCAAGGCGCTGCCCGAGCTGGCCGAACTGGCGCGCTCGCTGCGGCCCCAGCAGATCGCCCAGATGGAGAAGAAGTTCGCCGCCAACAACGACACGTTCCGCCACAAGAACATGAAGGGCGACCGCGAACACCAGCTCGCGTTCCGCTACGACAAGGCGATGGACCAGTTCGAATTGTGGTTCGGCAGTTTCAGCCGCGAGCAGGAGGCGGCCATCCGCCAGGCGTCGGACGCGCGCCCGCTCGACAACGCGCTGTGGCTGGACGAGCGCATCCGGCGCCAGCAAGCCATCCTGGCCCTGGTGCGGCGCGTGCAGCGCGAGAAGCTGGGCCAGGACGCCACCATGGCCCTGATCCGCAGCCTGATCGAGGACAACTTCGCGCGCCGCGACCAGTCCGACCGCAAGGAGTTTTTCGGCGAATATGACCAGGGCACGGCGCAGCTCGTACTGACGGTGATCCGGCTCGCCACGCCGGCCCAGAAAGCGCACGCGCTCAAGCGCATGCAAGGCTGGATCGACGACTGCAACGCGCTGGCGGCGCAAGCCCATTGACCAGCACGGCGCCAGCGCCAGCAAGGCCGTATGCTATAGTGCCCGCTGTTGAATCAATGCCTTAGCCCCATGCACAAGAAGCCAGCCAAGCCCGCCAAAACCCCGGTCCACGGTCCGAAACACAGCAACCAGGTCCGCATCATCGGCGGCGCATGGAAGCGCACGCCGTTGCCCGTGCTGGAAGCGCTGGGCCTGCGGCCGACCCCGGACCGTGTACGCGAAACCGTGTTCAACTGGATCAACCACCTGCGCGACGGCTCTTGGGCCGACGCCCAGGTGCTCGACCTGTTCGCCGGCAGCGGCGCGCTCGGTTTCGAGGCGGCCAGCCGCGGCGCCCAGTCCGTGACCATGGTCGACAGCCATGGCCCCGTCGTGCGCCAACTGGAAGTGATCAAGGACAAGCTCAAGGCCGACAACGTGCAATTGCTGCGCGGCGACGCGCTGGCCGTGGCGCAAGGCGCGGCCGCCCGTGGCCAGCGGTACGACCTGGTATTCCTCGATCCGCCCTACCAGCAGGACTTTCTCAGCCGCAGCCTGCCGCTGTGCGCGACACTGATGAAGGAGGGTGGCCTGGTGTATGCCGAGTCGGGCCTGTCGCTGATCATGGAAGAAGGCATGGAAACGCCGGACTGGCTGGCGCCGTGGGAGATCATCCGGGCCGACAAGGCCGGCATGGTGTACTACCACTTGCTCAAGCTCAAGCCCACGGCCGCCTGAACCGGAAGGCGCGCCGGACCGACCATCTGTACATCGCCAAAACCCCTGGAAATCATGGCAAACGGCCCGCTATGGGGGCGAACGCCCGTTTTTGAGGCATAATGCGCGTTTATTGGTGCATCTGCAGGGAGCCGCAATGGTTGTAGCCGTTTATCCGGGAACTTTCGATCCGCTGACCCGTGGTCACGAAGATTTGGTGCGCCGCGCATCCGGTCTGTTCGACAAGCTGGTAGTGGGCGTTGCCGACAGCAAGAACAAGAAGCCGTTCTTTTCGCTCGACGAGCGCCTGACCATCGCCAACGAAGTGCTGGGCCACTATCCCAACGTCGAGGTGCAAAGTTTTTCCGGACTGCTCAAGGATTTCGTGCGCGAGCATGATGCGCGCGTGATCGTGCGCGGCCTGCGCGCCGTGTCCGACTTCGAATACGAGTTCCAGATGGCGGGCATGAACCGCTACCTGCTGCCGGACGTGGAAACCCTGTTCCTGACCCCCTCCGACCAGTACCAGTTCATTTCCGGCACCATCGTGCGGGAAATCGCCGTGCTGGGCGGCGATGTATCCAAGTTTGTCTTCCCCTCCGTCGACCGCTGGCTGCAAAAGAAAATCGCCGCCACCCGCGACGAGGAAGCCGGCAAGTAAGCGAGTAAGTAAGCAAGTAAGCGAGTTCTGTCATGGCATTAATGATTACCGACGAGTGCATCAATTGCGACGTATGCGAGCCCGAGTGCCCGAACGACGCGATTTCGATGGGCGCACAAATCTACGAGATCGATCCGGAAAAATGCACGGAATGCGTGGGCCATTTCGATGAGCCCCAGTGCAAGATCGTCTGCCCCGTCAACTGCATCCCCTTCAATCCCGCCTGGCGCGAGTCCGAAGAACAGCTGCGCGACAAGTTCGCGCGCCTGCAAGCGGCCAAGGCCTGAGCTGCCCTGCACGCGCGGGCGGTCGTCCGCGCGCTTCCCTAGGGAACTTCCTCTAAAATAGCATGACCGTGCGGCTAATTGGCCGCACGGCGCGTTTCTGCGCGCCTGCCGATGGTATATTTCAGCCACGCCAACATTACGGACTCGATGGAGGCGGCTTACCACTACCTTCTGGAGACAGTATGACCAATCGCAGAACCACCCTGAAAAGCCTGCTGGCCGCCGCCATGCTGGCAACGAGCTTCAGCCTGCCCGCCGTGGCCGCGACCGAAGTGGCCGGCATCAAGTTTGACGACAACGTCACCCTGGCCGGCAAGGAATTGAAACTGAACGGCGCCGGTTTGCGCACCAAGCTGATCTTCAAGGTATATGCGCTGGGACTGTACCTGCCGGAAAAAAAGACGGCCGTGGCCGACGTCCTGGCCCTGCAAGGTCCGCGCCGCGTCTCCATCGTCATGATGCGCGACCTGAGCTCGGAAGACTTCGGCGAAGCCTTCATGGCGGGCCTGAAGGCCAACTCGACCGAGGCGGAGCGCGCCAAGGTCTTGTCGCAAACGATGAAATTCGGTGAGATCTTCGCCCAGATCCCCAGCCTGAAGAAGGGCGACGTGCTGGCGCTGGACTGGACGCCGGGCGAGGGCACGCAGTGCCAGCTGAACGGCAAGAAGCTCGGCGAGCCGCTGCCCGACCTGGCTTTCTATAACGCGGTGTTGCGTATCTGGCTGGGCGACAAGCCCGTGGACAGCTCGCTCAAGCCCCATCTGCTGGGCGCGGCGAAGTAATTGCTGCGATGCGGCATCGGGCCCCGCCCGCTGCCGCCGCTGTTTTGATCAGGCGCGCGCGGCCAGTGCGCGCAGTTCGGCCGCGTGGCTGGGCGAACCTTCCATCGAATTCAACATGCGGTTCAGCATCATCGCGTCGCGCATCTGGCGGCGCTGCAAACGCTGTTCCTTGGTCAACTTTGGCTTGATCACTAGCTTCAGCGCCCGCGCCACCCCCAACAGCAATGGTTTAAACAGCAGCAGCAAGGCCAGCGCCACGGTCAGGCCGGCGGTGATTTCCAGTGCGGCGATAAGGGAAAAATGCTGTGCAGCCGCGTGCACGAGGGAGATGATGGTAGACATGATGTGCAGGTACATTTAGAATCTACCGTAACTATAGTGCAGCGCAACATAAGCATCCAATTTCATTTCCCCATAACAATTATGCGGATGGTGAATGGGATGGGTTATAGTTGACGAGAAAATCATATTTCTGAATTTTCCCGCGATACTCTACACTTGCCTCTAATCAACTAACCGCTGGGCTGCCATGAGCTTTCTGACGCTGGACTTGAATTTGTTGCGCGTCTTCGACGCCGTGATGACGGAACAAAACCTGACTCGCGCCGCCGGGCACCTGGCCATGACCCAGCCCGCAGTATCCAACGCCATCAAGCGCCTGCGCGAGAGCCTGGGCGATGAATTGCTGATCCGCACCGCCTACGGCGTCAAGCCCACGCCGCGCGCCGAAACCCTGTGGCCCTCCGTGCGTAGCGCGCTGGCCAGCCTGGAAGCGGCCGTGGCGCCGGAAACCTTCGACGTCTCGAAAGCCCACGCCACCTTCCGCATGGCCATGGCCGACGCCACCGCCGCGTTCTGGCTGCCATCGCTGATGCGCTCGATCGAGCGCGAAGCGCCGGGCGTGAACGTGCGCATGATGCCGCTGACCACGCGCGAGCCGCGCCCCATGCTGCTGCGCGGCGACATCGACCTGGCCGTCGGCTTCTTCCCCGGCGTGGCGGCCCAATTGTCGAGCGACGTCGGTTCGCCGATCCGCCACGAGCGCCTGTATTCCGGGCATTATGTGTGCGTGATGCGGCGCGACCACCCGCTAGCCAAGGGTGAGCTGACGCTGGACAACTATTGCGCGGCCAACCACTTGCTGGTGAGTTTCTCGGGCCGGGCCCACGGCCTGGTGGACGAGGCGCTGGCCCAGTTGCAGCGCGAGCGCCGCATCCTGCTGACGGTCAACCAGTTCTTCACGGCCGGCAAGGTGGTGGCCAATTCCGACCTGATCACCGTGCTGCCGCGCCACCTGATCGCCTCCACCGGCATGACGGACGCGCTGGTCTCCAAGGATTTGCCGTTCACGCTGCCGGCCGTGCACCTGGACATGCTGTGGCACGAACGCGATGCGCGCAGCCCGGCGCACAAATGGCTGCGCCAGCACCTGGAAGGCATGAACACCGTGGCCCAACGCCTGGCGCCCGGCACCAGCCCGAAGAACGACACGTATTAATCACACTGCCTGGCCAATCCCAGCGCCCGCTCAGGCGTGGCCGCTGGACTTATAGCCGACCCTGAATCCGCCCCAGTGACGGCCGTCCACATAAATGGGCGCCGACAGGTCGTGCATCACTTCCCCCGTATCGCGCTTGTACGTTTGCAGCAGGAACGGCTTGGTATTGGCGCCGCAGCGTTTGCCCGTCCGGTCGCTGAAGATGCGCTTGGTACGGTTGTTGACCATGTCGACGTCGTAATTGCCCGTCAGCGGCTGGGAAAACTTCTTGTTATGGGTGGGGAAATAGCCATTGTTATCCACAGCACCCGCGTAGGTCAGCTGGGGCAGGGCGCGCAGCACGGCTTCCTGCAACTCCGGCAGCACGCGGTCGGTGAAGGCGTCGAAGCGCGTGCTGTGCTTGGGCGGATTGGTGTTCGGAATCGGCGTGTAATGGCGGTCGAACAGGGCTTCGCGTGTGATCTGGCCGTTGGCGATGGCTTGCGAGAAGATCTTGCCCACTTCCAGCGCCGCCTGCTGGGCCGCGATGCGGATCGCGTCGTGCGAGGTTTCGATGGCCGTGTCGCCCAGCGCGCCCGTGATCACTTCGGCGCGCTCGGCCAGCGCCATGGCGGAACTGGCCGCCTTGGGCAATTCCGCGTCGGTGGACATCATGCTGTCATGGATGCTGCGGATGGCGTCGGCGATATCGTGGATGGTGGCCACCTGCTCGCGCGAGGCGCGCGCGATCTGGCCGATTTCCTCCTCGGATACGCCCGACGAACGCTCGATATTGCCCAGCAAGCCATGCACCGTTTCCACGTTGCCGGCCGCCTGGCTGACGGCATCGGCCAACGTGTGCATGCCAGCGGTGGCCCGCTCAGCCTGCTCATTAATCTCGCGCACCATGTGGCTGATTTCGTCCGTCGCCTCCTTGGTGCGCATGGCCAGCTGGCGCACCTCGCCCGCCACCACGGCAAAGCCGCGCCCGTGTTCGCCGGCGCGCGCCGCTTCAATGGCGGCGTTCAGCGCCAGCAGGTTGGTGCGCGCGGAAATTTCGCTGATCGCTTCCGTGAAACCGTAGATGCGGCGGGAATTGGCTTGCAGTTCCGTCATCACGGTGGCCGCCGTCTGGGCATCCTGGCGGGCCGCGCTAATGCGCTGCAAGCCCTGGTCCGCTTCCTTGCGGCCCGCTTCCGTTTCCATCCGCACCTTGGACGCCTGTTGGGCGGCCCGTTCCGCGTTGGCGGCGATGCGTTCGATGGTGTCTACATTGCGGCCCGAGCTGTCGGCGATGCCGCTGGCCGTTTCCACGTCCTGTTCGATCTTCTTTTTGACGGAATCAACGAAGTACGAAGTTTCCGCGGCGCCGATCATGATGGCGTCGATTTCCTCGCCCACGGTATGAGCGAAGCGGTGCGCGCCGTCATCGTCGGCGTTGCGCCGGCCCAGGCTGACGATGAGCGCACCGGCCAGCGCGGCCGGCGCCGCAACCAGCAACGGTCCGCCGCCGAACGCCAGCGATCCCAGATAAGCGAGGCAGGTGCCACCCGCCGTCGCGCCCAGCAGCCAGGCCGCCTGGCGCACCATCGTGTGCTGCAAGAATCTCATTTGCCCTCCGTCCGTTCGTCACAACGGAAGACGACGCCTACTCAAGCGCTGTCCTGGACACGAATGCGTCCGATTCCCATGCGACAAACTGATTCCAAAATACAACAGAACTTAATCTAGCTCAATCGCTATTTGTAACTAGAGGGCGCCGAGCCATGCTATTTGATGGGCAACTTGGTGGTATTCTTCACTTCTTCCATGACGGCATAGGTGTGCGTTTCGCGCACGCCTTTTTGCAGCAGCGTCTTGCCCAGGAATTCGCGGTAGGCAGCCATGTCCTTGACGCGGGCCTTGACCAGGTAGTCAAAGCCGCCGGCGACCATGTGGCACTCCAGCACTTCCGGGATCACCTGCACGCTCTGCTTGAAGGCATCGAACACCTCCGGCGTGGTGCGGTCGAGCACGACCTCGATGAAGACCAGCAGCGACACATCCAGCAGTTGCGGATTGAGCTGGGCCGTGTAGCCCATGATATAGCCCGATTCATGCAACTTGCGCACCCGCTCCAGGCAGGCGGCCGGCGACAGGTTGACGCGGGCTGCCAGCTCGACGTTGCTGATGCGGCCGTCGCTCTGCAATTCCATCAGAATTTTCTTGCTGATCTTGTCCAGCATACTGCATTCTCCCCCTCAATTTTATTTGGTCAAATTGTCGCACCAAAAACTATCTATTGCTAGTCCCCTGCAATACCAGAATTAATCCAGAAGATTCCGCTTTACAATCAAATCATCAGCAGTTCCTTTATTTAGCGCCGATTGCGCCCGCCAGCCCACAAGCCTGCCGGGCGTTTTTTGCACGTGGACTCGTCAAAAAACTTTACCTACAAGAGTATTCAATGCACCCAGCCGCTACCCCGGTTTCCACCCTTCCCTTCGCCGCGCTGCAGGCGGAAATCCTGCGTGATCCCACCCCGTTGCGCGCCGCCATCACCGGCGCCTACCGCCGTGACGAGGCGACGGCCGTGCAATGGCTGCTGGAGCAGGTGCGCACCAGCGACGAGGCCACCGGCGAACAAGCGCAACAACTGGCGCACAAGCTGGTGAGCGCGGTGCGCGAAAAACGCACGCGTTCGTCCGGCGTGGATGCGCTGATGCATGAATTCTCGCTGTCGTCGGAAGAAGGTGTGGCCCTGATGTGCCTGGCCGAAGCGCTGCTGCGCATTCCCGACAGCGCCACGGCCGACCGCCTGATCGCCGACAAGATCAGCAAGGGCGACTGGCGCAAACACCTGGGCGAATCGCCTTCGCTGTTCGTCAACGCCGCCACCTGGGGCTTGCTGATCACGGGCAAGCTGGTGACCACCAGCAGCGAAACCGGCCTCGGCTCGGCCATGACCAAGCTGATCGCCAAGGGCGGCGAACCACTGATCCGTAAAGGCGTGGACCTGGCCATGCGCATGCTGGGCAACCAGTTCGTGACGGGCCAGACCATCGCCGAAGCCATCAAGAATGGCCGCGACAATGAAGCACGCGGCTACCGTTATTCCTACGACATGCTGGGCGAGGCGGCCCTGACGGACGCGGACGCGGCCAACTATTACGCCTCGTATGAAACGGCGATCCATGCGATCGGCAAGGCATCGAACGGCCGCGGCATCAAGGACGGCCCCGGCATTTCCGTCAAACTGTCGGCGCTGCACCCCCGTTACAGCCGGGCCCAGCGCGCGCGCGTGATGGATGAACTGCTGCCGCGCTTAAAACAGTTGGTGCTGCTGGCCAAGCACTACGACATCGGCCTGAACATCGACGCCGAGGAAACCGACCGGCTGGAACTGTCGCTGGACCTGATGGAGGCGATGGCCTTCGACCCCGAGCTGGCCGGTTTCGACGGCATCGGCTTCGTGGTGCAGGCGTACCAGAAACGTTGCCCCTTCGTTATCGACTACCTGATCGACCTGGCCAAGCGCAGCGGCCGCAAGTTCATGGTGCGCCTGGTCAAGGGCGCGTATTGGGATGCGGAAATCAAGCGCGCCCAGGTGGACGGCATGAGCGGCTATCCGGTCTACACGCGCAAGGTGTACACGGACGTGTCCTACCTCGTGTGCGCGCAAAAACTGCTGGGCGCCACCAGCGTCATCTATCCGCAGTTCGCCACCCACAACGCGCAAACCTTGTCCACCATCTACACCTGGGCCAAGCGCGACGGCGTGACCGACTACGAATTCCAGTGCCTGCACGGCATGGGCGAAACCCTGTACGACCAGGTGGTCGGCAAGGACAAGCTGGACAAGGGTTGCCGCATTTACGCGCCGGTAGGCTCGCATGAAACCTTGCTGGCCTACCTGGTGCGCCGCCTGCTGGAAAATGGCGCCAACTCCTCGTTCGTCAACCAGATCGTCGACGCCAACGTGCCGATCGCATCGCTGATCCAGGACCCGCTGCAACAGGCACGCGCGCTGGGCGGCGCGCCCCATCCGGGCATCGCGCTGCCGCTAGCCATGTTCGGTGCCGAACGCCAGAACTCGGCCGGCGTCGATTTGTCCAATGAAGACGTGCTGCGCACGCTGGCCGATGCGCTGGCGGCGCCACGCAGCTGGCGCGCCGCGCCGCTGCTGGATGGCCCCGTCAGCGTGGGCCAGCCGTCGCAAGCCGTGACCAACCCGGCCCAGCGCACCGACGTGGTGGGCCAGCTCGTCGAGTCCAGCGCTGCGGACGTGGAAACGGCGCTGGCCAGCGCCAGCCAATATGCGATGGATTGGCAGACGACGGAACCAGCCCAGCGCGCGGCCGCGCTGGCCCGTGCCGCCGACCTGTTCGAAACCCATCAACTGGAACTGATGACGCTGGCCGTGCGCGAAGCGGGCAAATCGCTGCCGAACGCTGTCGCGGAAATCCGCGAGGCAGTGGACTTCCTGCGCTACTACGCGGGGCAGGTGCAGGGCGCCACCAATGCGCTGGCGCTCGGTCCCGTCACGTGCATCAGCCCATGGAATTTCCCGCTGGCTATCTTCACGGGCCAGGTGGCCGCAGCGCTTGCCGCCGGCAACGTGGTGCTGGCCAAGCCGGCCGAACAAACGCCGCTGATTGCCTGCCGCGCCGTGGAGCTGCTGCACGAAGCGGGCGTGCCGCGCGGCGCGCTGCAATTCCTGCCCGGCCGTGGCGAGGTGGTGGGTGCGGGGTTGTGCAACGACGCGCGCGTCAAGGGCGTCATCTTCACCGGCTCGACGGAAGTGGCCCAACTGATCAACCGCACGCTGGCGCGCCGCGCCGTGGCGGAAGGCACCGATATTCCGCTGATCGCGGAAACGGGCGGCCAGAACGCCATGATCGTCGATTCGTCGGCGCTGCCGGAACAGGTGGTGCAGGACGCCATCTCGTCCGCCTTCGACAGCGCCGGCCAGCGCTGCTCGGCCCTGCGCGTGTTGTTCCTGCAGGAAGATATCGCCGACAAGACCCTCAAGATGCTCAAGGGCGCGATGCTGGAGCTGAAAGTCGGCAATCCGGACCGGCTGGCGACCGACATTGGCCCCGTGATCGACGCGGAAGCGCAGCAAAACCTGCTGGGCCACATCAATCGCCTCAAGCAGACGGCCGTCAGCCATTTCGCGCTGGAATTGCCGCTCAACGTGGCCGGCACCTTCGTGCCGCCGACCGTGATGGAAATCCGCTCGCTGAGCGAGCTGAAACAGGAAGTGTTCGGCCCCGTGCTGCACGTGATCCGCTACAAGCGCGCCGATTTGCCCAAGCTGGTGGAGCAAATCAACGCCAGCGGCTACGGCCTGACGCTGGGCATCCACTCGCGCATTGATGAAACCATCGAATTCATCAGCACGCGCGCTCACGTGGGCAACATTTACGTGAACCGCAACATCGTGGGCGCCGTGGTCGGCGTGCAACCGTTTGGCGGCGAAGGCAAATCGGGCACCGGCCCCAAGGCGGGCGGCCCGCTGTACCTGAAACGACTGCAGCGCGGCGCCGCCATCGTGGCCCAGCATGGTCACCAGGGTTCGGCGGCGCTGGACGACCTGGAAATCTGGGCCAAGCAGCACGGCAAGGACCAGCTGGCCAGCATGGTGGAGCAATACAGCCGCACGACCATGCTGGGCAGCACCACCGTGCTGCCAGGCCCAACCGGGGAACGCAATACGCTGAGTTTCGTCGGCCGTGGCGCGATCGTGTGCGCGGCATCGACCGCAAGCTGCCTGCTGAATCAACTGGCAGCCACTTTGGCGACTGGCAATAAGGCCGTGATGAGCACGGAAACGGCTTGCCTGCTGCCGGCCGGCTTACCGGCGTCGGTGATGGCAAGCATTTGTACGGTCGCGTCGCTTGAGCAGCTTGATGGTGGCTTCCAGGTTGCCTTGGTGGAATCGTCGCTGGTCAACACGGTGCGTCCTCAGTTGGCGGCCCGCGATGGCGCCCTCGTGGCCCTGATCGACACCGACGAAGACGGCGCGATCCCGCTGTGGCGTCTGCTCGCTGAACGCGCACTGTGCGTCAACACGACGGCGGCCGGTGGCAACGCCAGCCTGATGACGCTGGAAGCTTAAACAAGAGCAAAAGCGCAAGAGCAAAAGCGGCCCGCAGGCCGCCTGCACCGCCGATTCGGGGACGTAACGCCTTTGATGTTGAGTCAAAGGCGTTACGTCCCCGTTTTTTTATGCGCGGCAGAAGCGCTGGAGAATGTCAAAGGCGTAGGGGGAGGCGACGGTTTTAACAAAATGCATGAAGTCAGTGGCTGCGTCTTCATTGGCTTTGTCGGAAATCGTCCGAATCACGGCAAACGGGATGCCCAGCTCAAAACATACTTGCGCGACGGCGGCGCCTTCCATTTCCACCGCCAGCAACGCGGGCAAAGCCGCTTTCAATTGCGTGACCTGGCCCGGCTTGCCGATGAACTGGTCGCCACTGGCGATCAAGCCGCGGTGCAACCGCGGATTGTTCAATTTGAATGTCTGTACCGTTTCCGGACTGATCACGTTCGCCAGGCCATGCTCGATGAATTGCTGGCCAGCGCCAGCCATCCGCTCGCTCAGTTTCACATCCGTTTCGAAGTGCGACAAACCGGTCAATGGGATCTGGTAGCGTGGAAACAGGGGACTGGCGTCGAAATCATGCTGAATCAGCGATTCGGCCACCACGATATCCCCGACATTGACGTCGGCATCGGCGCTTCCAGCCACGCCCGTGAACACAATGTGCGTAACTTCGAACTTTTCCACAAGGATTGCGGCTGTCATGGCCGCTGCAACCTTGCCTATACGCGATAAAACGCACACAGCGTCGATTTCCCACAACTTTCCTGTCGTGTAGTCCCGCATGCCGTGCGTGCGCTTGCAGGGCCCTTCTATGGCTTCTATCAGCCCGTGCTGTTCTTCAGCCAACGCGCTGATGATGCCTAAACGCATACTTTTCTGTGAATTCATCGTCCTGTGATGGCTTTTCGAAGTGGACAAGGTCCGTTTTTTCCACCGCGAATCGTTGCTCAGTGTTTTATATAAAGATGTATATATAAACCTGATAGTAGATAGTAAACCGGAACTTTTCTGTGGATAAGTAGGCAAACCATAACAAAATCATGGTCTTAGCGTACCGAAAACCGGCTGCACAAGCATTGTATCTACGACGGATGAATTTGGGATAAAAAATTTCGTGTGCACAAGTGACGCGTTTTCCCACATCTCGTCCTGTGGATATGCAGGCGCTTATCCACAACACAGCGCCAGCAGAGACGCGATTAGAGCCGTTTCTTGCTCAACTTTGCGGTCCTGGATGCGAAGCAGGCGTTTGCAGCACAGTTTTCCAGGGCGGATTTCAGCGCATTTTTTTTTGAGCAGCCCGCGGCTTTTGCGTTTTAGCTGTTTACAAGAGTTTTATATCAAAATAGTAGTAATAGTAAACGTGCAAACTCCTGTGGATAAGTCGGTTAACGGCTTAAAAATCATCCGTTTACGACGTAGATAAGCGCTTGCATAATCGCTGTATCAGTTCAGGAGCAATTCTGTATAAAATGACGGCCTCTGGACAAAATTGTCCTTACGCACAACTCTTCCTGTGGATATCCAGTAAGTTATCAACAGAGACATCGCGAAAACGGCCGTTTTTAGCTGCTTTCCAGTCTTCAGCCGTCCAGAACGGCGGACTTTTCTGCTCAAAATCACTTCCCGAGGTGTTTGGCATTGTTAGCAGCCAGCGTAGTCGGCTCGGCGGATAGCTGGTTAGTGGACCGCGATGCTCACCTTCCTCATTTGAAAAACCACAACGTTTCCACGCTGGGTGATGGTGGCGGCAATTTTTCAGGTGTAACGTTGGTGGGCAATGACAGTTCAGGGCCGGTAGTTCGGGTTGTCAGCCAGCCAGGCGTTTGGTTTCGCGCGGCGTGAGCCGCGCTCGTTGTGTTTGCCACTTCCGGGTTTAATTTTTCTTCGCGTTGTGTTGGCTTCGGTTTACTGTAAAGTCGTATATAAAAATAGTAGTAGTTGTTAACGCAGACACGTTTCTGTGGATAAGTCTGCAATTTGGATTAGAATCAAGCGTTTGCGCGATGCATAAGCAGGCGCGTAAACCTTGTATGACCGGCGCATTGTTTTGGGATAAAAAAACGGCGCCGGACTTTCGGTTTGTTTACTCACATTTCGCGCCTGTGGATATCCAGAGATTTATCCACAAGAAAAACGGCCGAATTTGCCGGTTTTTTGTGCATGAACCACCACGGGACGATGTTTCAGGAGGAAATGCATGGATTTACGGACACTTTTTCCACATCCCATCATCCAGGGCCCGATGGCTGGCGGTCCCAACACACCGGCCCAGGTGGCGGCCGTATCGAACGCGGGCGCGCTGGGATCGCTGGCCGGTTCATTGTTGTCGCCAGATAGCCTGCGTGCCCAGGTTGCCCAGATCCGTAGCCTGACGGACCGTCCTTTCTGTCTCAATTTCTTTGTTTTGCAGACGCCATCGCCCGATGCGGCCGAGGTTGCAGCGGCTGTCACCATGCTGGAACCGGTATGGTCGGCCTTGGGGTGGTCGGAATTGCCGAAGCCGGCCAAGTGGTGCGAGGACTTCGCGGCCCAGTTTGAAACGTTGATCGAGCTGAAACCGGCCGTCGCCAGTTTCACGTTCGGCATCCTGAGCGCGCAGCAGGTGGCGCGTTTGCATGATGCCGGTATTTTCGTAATCGGCACCATCACCACCGTGGACGAGGCGCTGGCTTGGCAGGAGTGCGGCGCCGATGCCGTGATCGCGTCCGGCGTGGAGGCGGGCGGCCATCGCGGCACGTTCCTCGGTCCTCAAACGGAGGCGAAACTGACCACTTTTGAGCTGTTACCGCAAGTGGCGGCGTCCGTGCGTATTCCTGTAATCGCGGCGGGCGGCATCATGGATGGCGCCGACATCAAGCGCGCGCTTAACGCCGGCGCCCAGGCGGTGCAAATGGGCACGGCGTTCCTCGTCACGGACGAATCGGGTATCCATCCCGCATACAAGCAGCGCTTGTTGATGGCTGGCGACCATCCGACCCGGCTCACGCGCAGTTTTTCCGGCCGTTATGCGCGTGGTCTGGACAACCGCTTCATGCAGATGATGGCGTCCGTTGAGCAAAAAGTGCCACCCTATCCTGTGCAAAATGCGCTTACCGGCAGCATCCGGGCTGAAGCGGCCAAGCGTGGCGATACGGAATTCATGTCCTTGTGGTGCGGCATGGGGGTAGCACGGGCGCGTCCGATGGCAGTTGCGCAACTGGTGCAGACTTTGCTGGCGGAAATCGCGGCGGCTTGATCAGCCGTCGTGGCCGCAACTTTATTGTGGAGGAACGGCATTGGAATCAGCGGGAGAGTACGACTACATCATCGTGGGCGCCGGTTCGGCCGGTTGCGTGCTGGCCAACCGGCTCAGCCGCGACAAGGACGCCCAGGTGTTGTTGATCGAGGCGGGCGGCAAGGACGATTATGTGTGGATTCATATCCCGGTTGGCTATTTGCATTGCATCGGCAACCCGCGCACGGATTGGCTCTACCGGACTGAAGCCGATGCCGGCCTCGGCGGACGCAGCCTGATTTATCCTCGCGGCAAGGTGCTGGGAGGCAGTTCTTCCATCAACGGCATGATTTATATGCGCGGCCAGGCCGGCGACTACGACCGTTGGGCCGAAGTGACCGGCGACCCGGGCTGGCGCTGGGATGCGGTGTTGCCCTTGTTTATGCAGAGCGAGGATTACCATGGCGGCGCTTCGGCCGTGCATGGCGCGGGCGGCGAATGGCGGGTGGAAAAGCAGCGGCTGTCGTGGAAAATCCTTGATGCCTTTCGCGACGCGGCAGAACAGACCGGCATTGCCAGGGTGGACGATTTCAACGGCGGCGACAATGCCGGCTGCGGCTATTTTGACGTGAACCAGAAGCGGGGCATCCGGTGGAACGCGTCCAAGGCGTTCCTGCGGCCCGTTGCGACGCGGCCCAACCTGACCATCATGACGGGCTGCCACGTGGAACGTTTGCTGATCGAGCAGAGCGAGCATGGCCCCGTCTGCCGCGGCGTGCAATTTACGGGCGGCGGCACGGCGTGGAGCGCGCGTGCCCGGCGCGAGACTTTGCTGACCGCCGGTGCCATCGGCTCGCCACAGATCTTGCAATTGTCGGGTATCGGGCCGGCGGGGCTGCTGCGCGCGCATGGCATTGCCCCCGTGGCCGAGCTGGCCGGCGTGGGCGAGAACCTGCAGGACCACTTGCAGTTGCGCATGGTGTACAAGGTGAGGGGGGCGAAAACCCTCAACACCATAGCCAGCACCTGGTACGGCAAGATGAAAATCGGGCTCGAATATGCGCTGCGGCAAAGCGGACCCATGTCGATGGCGCCGTCGCAGCTGGGTGCGTTCGCCAAATCCGATCCCGGCCTGGCCACGCCGGACCTGGAATACCATGTCCAGCCTTTATCGCTGGAGAAATTTGGCGAGCCTTTGCACGCGTTTCCCGCGTTCACGGCCAGTGTGTGCCACTTGCGGCCCTCGTCGCGCGGGCAGGTGCGCATCGTTTCGGCCGATTCCTATGCAGCGCCGGCCATCGCGCCGCACTACCTGAGCACGGCGGAAGACCGTAAGACAGCGGCAGCCGCATTGGCCCTGACGCGCCGCATCGTAGCCGCGCCTGCATTGCAGCCATTCGCGCCGGAGGAGTTCAAGCCAGGGCTGGATTTCCGGACCGAAGAAGAACTGGCGCGGGCGGCGGGCGCCATCGGCACCACGATCTTCCATCCGGTGGGCACTTGCAAGATGGGACGGGCCGATGACGCCACCGCCGTCGTTGATTCTGCCTTGCGGGTGATCGGCGTGCGCGGCTTGCGTGTGGTAGATGCGTCAATCATGCCGAATATTACTTCCGGGAATACCAACTCTCCCACTATGATGATTGCGGAGAAAGCAGCCGGACTGATCCATTCAGCCTGGAAAAACCGGTAAAAGAATGGTTTTTTTAAACTGTTTTTTGCCGCACATTTGCTAGGCATGGATCAAAAATCAATGGTATTTATACTGTATTGTTAGCCAAATTGTTAGTGTGTATGATCTAAAAAAAATTTGTAGTTTGCAAAGAATAACTAGGAGACAGGATGTCCAGCGTTATCTTGGAAACAAAGAATTTGACCAAGGAGTTCAAGGGATTCACGGCTGTTAATGACGTGAATTTGAAGGTCCAGCGCGGTCATATCCACGCGCTGATCGGTCCCAATGGCGCAGGCAAGACAACGTGCTTCAACCTGCTCACCAAATTCCTGGTCCCCACCTCCGGCCAGATCCTGTTCAACGGCAAGGACATCACGGCCGACAAGCCAGCCCAGATCGCCCGCATGGGCGTCATCCGTTCCTTCCAGATTTCCGCAGTTTTCCCCCACCTGACCGTGCTGCAGAACGTGCGCATCGGCCTGCAACGCCAGCTCGGCACCAGCTTCAATTTCTGGCAAAGCGAACGCAGCTTATCCAAGCTCAACGCGCGCGCGATGGAATTGCTGGCGGAAGTGGATTTGACGGAATTCGCGGACACCATCACGGTCGATATGCCCTACGGCCGCAAGCGGGCGCTGGAAATCGCCACCACGCTGGCCATGGAACCGGAATTGATGCTGCTCGATGAACCGACCCAGGGCATGGGCCACGAGGATGTGCACCGGGTGACGGAACTGATCAAGAAAGTGTCGGCTGGCCGCACCATCCTGATGGTCGAGCACAACATGAAAGTGGTGTCCGGCATCTGCGACAAGATTTCCGTCCTGCAGCGCGGCGCCATGTTGGCCGAGGGCAGTTATGCGGAAGTCTCGAGCAATCCGCAGGTGATGGAAGCGTATATGGGCACCGAAGCGACGGTGCTGGAAGGAGCGCACTGATGACGGCCGCTCTGGAAATATCGAACCTGCATGCCTGGTACGGCGAATCCCACATTCTGCACAGCGTGGACCTGAAGGTGCAGCCGGGCGAAGTGGTCACGCTGCTGGGCCGCAACGGCGCCGGCCGTACCACGACCATGCGCGCCATCATGGGCCTGACGGGGGCACGCAAGGGCTCGATCAAGGTCAACGGCGTGGAGGCGATCGGCCTGCCTACCCATAAAGTCGCGCATCTGGGCGTCGGCTACTGCCCGGAGGAACGCGGCATTTTCTCGTCGTTGTCGACCGAGGAAAACCTGATGTTGCCGCCCCATCTGGCGACGGGCCAGCCGGGCATGTCGGTGGCCGAGATTTATGCCATGTTCCCCAACCTGGAGGAGCGCAAGCACAGCCAGGGCACGCGGCTGTCGGGCGGCGAGCAGCAGATGCTGGCCGTCGCCCGCATCCTGCGCACCGGCGCGCGGCTGCTGCTGCTCGATGAAATCTCGGAAGGCCTGGCGCCCGTCATCGTGCAGGGCCTGGCCCGCATGATCACCACGCTCAAGGCCAAGGGCTACACCATCGTGATGGTGGAACAGAATTTCCGCTTCGCCGCGCCACTAGCGGACCGGTTTTATGTGATGGAACACGGGCAGATCGTGGAAACCTTTGTTGCGTCTGAATTGAGCGCCAAGATGCCGGTATTGACCGAGCTGCTGGGCGTGTAGTGCTGCTGTACTGCTGACTAACAATACCAATCCTGAACGGAGACAATATGAAACTCAAGACCATCGCCATCGCCGCCACCACCGTCTGCGCCATGGGCCTGTCCTATGCCGCGCAAGCCCAGGTATCGGGCGATACCATCAAGATCGGTTTCATCACCGACATGTCGGGCCTGTATTCGGACATCGACGGTCCCGGCGGCGCGGAAGCGATCAAGATGGCGATCGCCGACGCCGGTGTGGTTATCCCCGGCAAGAAGGTCGAGTTCATTTCCGCAGATCACCAGAACAAGGCCGACATCGCCGCCTCCAAGGCGCGTGAATGGTTCGACCAGCAGGGCGTGGACCTGCTGATCGGCGGCACCAACTCGGGCGCCAACCTGGCCATGGCCAAGGTCGCGGCCGAGAAGAAGAAAGTGTTCATCTCGATCGGCGCCGGCTCGGCCCGTTTGACGAACGAGGAGTGCACGCCCTACACCGTGCACTACGCCTACGACACGGTGGCGCTGGCGCGCGGCACGGGCGGCGCCATCGTCAAGCAGGGCGGCAAGACCTGGTATTTCCTGACCGCCGACTATGCGTTCGGCCAGTCGCTGGAAAAGGATACGGCCGATGTGGTCAAGGCCAATGGCGGCAAGGTGCTGGGCAGCGTCAAGCACCCGCTGTCGGCGTCCGATTTCTCGTCCTTCCTGCTGCAGGCGCAATCGTCGGGCGCGCAGATCCTGGGCCTGGCCAATGCCGGCGGCGACGCCATCAACTCGATCAAGGCCGCCAACGAATTCGGCATCACCAAGAAGATGAAGCTGGCCGGCTTGCTGATGTTCATCAACGACATCCACTCGCTGGGCCTGAACCTGACCCAGAACATGTACCTGACCGACAGCTGGTACTGGGACATGAATCCGGAAACCCGTGTCTGGGCCAAGCGCTACTTCGAGAAGATGAAGAAGGAACCGTCGAGCCTGCAGGCGGCCGACTATTCGGCCGTGAGCACCTACCTGAAGGCCGTCAAGGCGGCCGGCACGGATGATTCCGACAAGGTGATGGCGCGCCTGAAGTCGACCAAGATCAGCGACATGTACACCAAGGCCGGCGAGATCCGTCCCGATGGCCGCATGGTGCACGATATGTACCTGATGGAAGTGAAGAAGCCCGGCGAGTCCAAGTATCCATGGGACTACTACAAGGTGGCGGCCGTGGTGCCGGGCGCCCAGGCCTACGTGACCAAGGCCGAGACCAAGTGCTCGTTGTGGAAATAAGCTAACGGGGCGCGCGGCGTCCCGCCCGCATCGTGCTGTGTGCCGCCGGCCCCGCGCCGGCGGCGTTTCCCTGTTCACCCTCACCGCGCGCGGTGATACTTGACTGTGATCTCATGGATATATTCGGCGTTCCTCTGCCCGCGATGCTGAGCCAGTTGCTGCTGGGGCTGGTCAACGGCTCGTTCTACGCCATGCTGTCGCTGGGCCTGGCGGTCATCTTCGGCTTGCTGAACGTGATCAACTTTTCCCACGGCGCGCTGTACATGATGGGCGCTTTCCTGGCCTGGATGGGCATGACCTACCTGGGCCTCAATTACTGGGTGATGCTGGTGCTGGCGCCCGTCCTGGTGGGCGTGTTCGGCATCATCATCGAGAAGACCATGCTGCGCTGGCTCTACAAGCTCGACCACCTGTACGGCTTGCTGCTGACATTCGGTATTACGCTGATGGTGGAAGGCGTGTTCCGCTCGTTCTACGGCGTGTCCGGCCAACCGTTCGAGGTGCCGGAACTGCTGGCCGGCGCCACCGACCTCGGCTTCATGGTGCTGCCCAATTACCGGGCCTGGGTGGTGGTGGCGTCGCTGGCCGTCTGCTTGGGCACGTGGTTCGTGATCGAGAAAACCAAGCTTGGCTCCTACCTGCGGGCCGGCACGGAGAATCCGAAACTGGTGGAGGCGTTCGGCGTCAACGTGCCGCTGATGGTGACCATGACCTATGGCTTCGGCGTGGCGCTGGCGGGCTTTGCCGGCGTGCTGGCGGCGCCCATCATCCAGGTGTCGCCGCTGATGGGCTCCAATCTCATCATCGTCGTGTTCGCCGTCGTGGTGATCGGTGGCATGGGTTCCATCATGGGCTCCATCCTCACCGGCCTGGCGCTGGGCGTGATCGAGGGCCTGACGCGCGTCTACTACCCTGAAGGCTCGGCCACGGTGGTGTTCGTGGTGATGATCATCGTGCTGCTGCTGCGTCCTGCCGGCCTGTTCGGCAAAGAAAAATAAAGAGGTCACGCATGAACAAGAATACAGGCTACGCAATCGCCTTCGCCATCGCCCTGGCCGCGCCGTTCGTCGGCTATCCGGTGTTCCTGATGAAGCTGCTGTGCTTCTCGCTGTTCGCGTGCGCGTTCAACCTGCTGATCGGGTTCACCGGCTTGCTGTCGTTCGGCCACGCGGCGTTCTTCGGCGCGGCCGGCTATGTGGCCGGCAACGCGCTCAAGGTATGGGGGCTGCCGATGGAGCTGGGCTTGCTGGCAGGGGCGGGCGCGGCGGCAGTGATCGGGCTTGTGATGGGCGCGCTGGCCATCCGCCGCCAGGGCATCTACTTCTCGATGATCACGCTGGCGCTGGCGCAGATGGTCTACTTCGGCTGCCTGCGCGCCGGCGAGCTGACGGGCGGCGAGGATGGCTTGCAGGGTGTTCCACGTGGAAAGCTGCTGGGCATGCTCGATCTGGGCAATGACTTCGTGCTGTACTACGTGGTGCTGGCCATCGCCGTCGGCGGTTTTGCCCTGATCGTGCGCACCGTGCATTCGCCGTTCGGACAGGTGCTCAAGGCCATCAAGGAAAACGAGCCGCGCGCCATCTCGCTCGGGTACGACGTGGACAAGTACAAGCTGCTGGCCTTCGTGCTGTCGGCCACGCTGGCCGGGCTGGCCGGCGCCACCAACACCCTGGTGCAGGGCTTCGAGACGCTGACGGACGTGCACTGGAGCATGTCCGGCCTGGTGATCCTGATGACGCTGGTAGGGGGCATGGGCACGCTTGCCGGCCCCATCCTGGGCGCCATGATCATCATCGCGCTGGAGAACAAGCTGGGCGACCTGGGCGGCTTCCTGGCTGGCCACACGGGCATCGACTGGTTCAACCAATTGGGCGAGGCCGTCAGCATGGTGACGGGCCTGATCTTCGTGGCCTGCGTGCTGCTGTTCCGGCGCGGCATCGTCGGGGAATTCGTGGCCCGCTTCGGCGGCAACGGCGGCGGCAAGCACGCCTGATGTAGCAACCGGCGCCGGACTTCCTGTCCGGCGTTTTTTCTTGCAATATTGTCTTTGTATCTAGCATTCGGCCTGGATGGGGAAACTCGTCCCTGACGTTGTTGATTGCGCCTGGTTGGGCCGGAAATTCACTTCTAACGGAACAAGGGGAAGACATGAAACGCACACTGACAAGATTTGCCGCGCTGGCCGGCGCCGGCGCGGCGCTGGCCTCCTGCGGCAGCAACAGCCACATGCCCGACGAGCTGAACACGCTGCCGTCCTACCTCGGCACCATCACCAGCACCACCTACGACGGCGCCAGCGACGATTTGCTGACGGCCGGGCTGGGCAAGACCGGACTGGCGGCCGCCGCGCCCGCCTACGCCGATCCCGCCAATCCTACGGCCTCTGAGCTGCGCCGCAACGCGATCTGGGCCAACTACCGGGCCGTGCTCGATATCAACGCCAACAGCGGCTATGGCACGCTGTACGGCCCCAACGTGGACGCCAAGGGCAATGTGACGACCAGCGAAGGCAAGGTGGCCGGCACCGAATACCTGGCGTATGCCGACGATGGCACGGGCAACCAGAACGTGACGCTGATGGTGCAGGTGCCAGCCAGTTTCGATCCCGACCATGCCTGCATCGTGACGGGCACGTCGAGCGGTTCGCGGGGCGTGTACGGCGCCATCGGCAGCGCAGGCGAGTGGGGATTGAAGAACAACTGCGCGGTGGCCTATGCCGACAAGGGCAGCGGCACCGGCCTGTACACCTTCGACGACGACAGCGTGAACCTGCAGAACGGCATCCGCGCCACGCGCACGGCGGCCGGCAAGAACGGCAATTTCGCGCCGGTGCTGAGCGACGCCGACCGGGCCGCGTTCGCCAAGCTGACGGGCCGGGTCGCCTTCAAGCACGCCCATTCGCAGCAGAATCCGGAAAAGGACTGGGGCAAGTTTACGCTGCAGGCCATGGAGTTCGCGTTCTATGTGCTCAATGAAAAGTACGGGGTGCTGGCATCGGACAACAAGAGCCACATCGTCCGCCTCACGCCGCGCAACACGGTGACGATTGCGTCGAGCATTTCGAATGGCGCTGGGTCCGCGCTGCTGGCTGCCGAGCAGGACACCAAGGGCCTGATCGGCGGCGTGGCGGCGACCGAGCCTCAGATCCAGCCCAAGACCACGACCGGCTACACCGTGCGGCAGGGCGGTACCGCGGCGACGGCGCAGGGCAAGGCGCTGTTCGATTACTCCACCTACGCGGCGCTGTACCAGCCCTGCATCGCCGGCAGCGCGGGCCGCTGCACGGCGCTGACGGCCAAGGGCTTGCTGGTGGCGGGCGATCTGCCCACGCAGCAGGCCGATGCCAAGGCGCGCCTGAAAGCCTACGGCTGGTTGCCCGATTCGGACGTGCTGCAGGCGGCCCATGCCGGCACCAACATTCTGGTGGCGGTGACGTACGCAAATGCGTACGGCAAATTCTCCGTGACCGACAAGGTGTGCGGCTTTTCGTTCGCGCCGGTGGATGCGACGGGCTTGCCGGTGGCGTTCACGGCGGCGCAGAAGGCGTCCAGCTTCGCGACCCAGAACGGCATCATCGGCAGCGTGATCTATGAAAACTCGGCTGACGGCATCCCCAAGGTGTACACGGCGGGCATTTCGCCGAGCAATGGCCAGGCCGACCAGTCGCTCGACGGTTTCCTGTGCCTGCGCGCACTGGCCACGGGCATGGACCCGGTGACAGGCGGCGTGCTGGACGTGGGCTTGCAGGCGCAGAGCGCACGGGTGCGGGCTGGCATGGCGGAGGTCGCCGCGACCGGCAATCTGCACGGCAAGCCCGCCATCATTGTGCAGGGACGCAGCGACACGCTGATCCCCGTCAACCATGCCTCGCGCGCCTACCTGGGTTTGAACGCGATGGCGGAGGGCGCGACCAGCAAGCTGCGCTACATCGAGGTGACCCATGCCAATCACTTCGACTCGTTCACCAACGCGCTGCCGGCCAGTATCGTGCCCCTGCACGTCTACCTGTTCCGCGCGCTGGATGCCATGTATGCGAGCCTGAAGAGCGGTTCGACGTCGTCCTTGCCGCCATCGCAGGTGGTGCGGACGGTGACGCGGGCCGATGCCACCACGCCGATCACGATTGCCAACGTGCCGCCGATTGCCGCCACGCCGGCCGCTGGGGATGCGATCAACGTGTCGGGGACGGTGGTGGACGTGCCGAACTGATGCCAGCGCCCGCGCAAGCGGGAATCCATACGTCACGGAAGGCGCTGACGGTGTATGGATCCCCGCTTTCGCGGGGACGACAGTTTTAGGTTCGCGGAAGTTGGGAGGGGGACGTAACGGGCGTTACGTCCCCGTTTTTTTTACAGCGCGGCGGCGTAGATGGCGCGGGCGTCGGCCCGGGTGACGGGGCGGGGGTTGTTGCCGAGCAGCCGGGTCTGCAGCATGGCTTCGTCGGCCAGACGGTCGAGGTCGCTTTCCTGGATGCCCACCTGCTGCAAGGTGCGCTCAATCCCCGCAATGATGGCAAATTGCTGCATTGCAATAATCAGCGCTTCCGCACGGGCTTCCTCGCTGCCGCTCGCTTGGGGCACGACGACGGCGGCCAGTTCCGCGTACAGTCCGGCCGCTTGCGGTGCGTTGAAGCGCAGGACATGGGGCAGCACGAGGGAGTTCGACAGGCCATGTGGCACGTGGAACAAGCCCCCGATCGGATACGCCAGCGCATGCACGGCGGCCACGGGCGCGTTCGAGAATGCCTGCCCAGCCAGCATGGCGCCCAGCAGCATCGCCTGGCGCGCGGCCAGGTTGCTGCCATTTTCACAGGCATGGATCAGGTTGGCCGAGAGCAGGCCGAGCGCCTGGCGGGCCAGCATGTCGGACAGTGGATTCTTCTTGTGGCGGCTGGTGTAGGCTTCGATCGCGTGGACCATGGCGTCAATGCCGGTGGCCGCTGTGACCATGGCGGGCAGGCCCAGCGTCAGTTCCGCGTCGAGGATGGCCAGGTCGGCGTACAACTGCGGCGCCACGATTCCCATCTTGGTGGTGGCGCCCGTGGTGACGATGGCGATGTTGGTGACCTCGGAACCGGTGCCGGCCGTGGTGGGAATCTGCACCAGTGGCAGTCGCGTGCCGCGCACATTGCCGATGCCGTAGATGGCGCTCAGTTGCTGGGTATCGTCGGCCAGCACGGCGATCAGCTTGGCCACGTCCATCGAACTGCCGCCGCCGAAGCCGATGATGATGTCGCTCTCGTCGGCGCGGGCGGTGGCCACGGCTTCCTGGATCACCTGTTCAGGCGGATCGGACACCACATCCGAATACACGCGCACGTGCAGGCCGGCTGCTTGCAGGCTGGCCATGGGCGCATCGACCAGGCCCGTCTTGAGGAAGCCGGGGTCGGTGACGAGTAGTGCGCGGCGGGCGGAGGGGAAGTGCTGGCTGAGCAGCGCACCCAGTTGGCGGGTGGCGCCCAGTTCGGAAATGATCTGTGGGACGGTGCTGAATGCGAACGCTGGTATATCGTGCATGGCTGTTTCCGCAGGTGATGGATTGCCTTGAAGCTTACACCAAGCAGGCAACTATGCGTGATCGGCATAGGCTCCCTGTTGCCTTCTGTCGGCAAGATGCGCGCCGGCCCCGCCACTGCGGGTGCGGGCGGTGTAGGGCTGGGCGCGCGCCGCGTTTGCCGGGTTGGCGAACTATGCAGAATCGGCATCGGGGCGCGCCGTTGGGGCAGGGCTTTCTTCCGTACAATGTTACCCTTGCTTTCAGTCTTGATAGGGTAGGTGATGGTTGATTATCTGGTGTTGGGTGTGGCTGCGTTTGGCGCGGGTCTGGTGGATGCGGTGGTCGGGGGCGGGGGATTGATCCAGATTCCGGCGCTGTTTTCTGTCTTTCCGAATATGGCGCCGGCCACGCTGATCGGCACCAACAAGCTGGCCAGCATCTGCGGCACCGGCGTGGCGGCGGCTAGCTATGCGCGCCGGGTCAAGATCGCCTGGTCGACGGCGGCGCCGGCCGCCATCGCGGCGCTGGTGTTTGCCTTCGCGGGCGCCTACACGGTGACCAAGGTGTCGCCCGATTTCATGCGCGCGCTGCTGCCGTTCATCCTGCTGGCCGTGGCCGTTTACACCTTTGCCCGCAAGGACCTGGGCAGCGTCCATGCGCCCATGCACAGCGGCGCCAAGGAACAGGCGCTGGCGCTGGGCGTCGGCGCCTGCATCGGTTTCTATGACGGCTTCTTCGGCCCCGGCACGGGCAGCTTCCTGGTATTCCTGTTCGTGCGCGTGTTCGGCTTCGACTTCCTGGGGGCGTCGGCCGTGGCCAAGATCGTCAACGTGGCATGCAATTTTGCGGCGTTGCTGTGGTTCGGCTACAGCGGCCACCTGGTCTGGCAACTGGGCGCGATGATGGCGGTGGCGCAGATCGGTGGTTCCATCGTCGGGTCGCGCATGGCGCTCAAGCATGGCAGCCGCTTCGTGCGCAAGCTGTTCCTGATCGTGGTCGCGCTGTTGATCTGCAAGACGGGCTACGATGCCATCATCCGCTTAGCATAGATTGTTCCACGTGGAACACAGGGCGCCACCGGAAGGGGCGCCCTTTTTGTTTTTTGGGCTGCCAATTTTCGTCACTTTTTCAGTACTTTGGCACTGTTCCACGTGGAACAATTTATGCCCGGTTTGATGAAAATTTGTGCTGAAAAAATTCGCAGCTAGAAAAAGACTCTATAATCTGACCTCAATCCCTTCGCATTTATCCATTCCATCATGTTATTTCCTACTGAATTCGACGTCATCGTTGTCGGCGGTGGTCACGCCGGTACCGAGGCGGCCCTTGCTTCCGCCCGCATGGGGCAGAAGACTCTGCTGTTGACGCACAACATAGAGACGCTGGGCCAGATGTCGTGCAACCCGTCCATCGGCGGTATCGGCAAAGGCCACCTGGTCAAGGAAGTCGACGCCATGGGCGGCGCGATGGCCATCGCCACCGACGAATCGGGCATCCAGTTCCGCATCCTTAATTCCTCCAAAGGGCCCGCCGTGCGCGCCACCCGTGCCCAGGCCGACCGCATGCTGTACAAGCAAGCCATCCGTTCGCGGCTGGAGAACCAGCCCAACCTGTGGCTGTTCCAGCAAGCCGTGGACGACCTGATGGTGGAGGGCGACCGCGTGGTCGGCGCCGTCACGCAGATCGGCCTGAAGTTCGTGTCGCGTGCCGTGGTGCTGACGGCTGGTACTTTCCTCGACGGTAAGATCCACGTCGGCCTGCAAAACTATTCGGCCGGCCGCGCTGGCGATCCGCCCGCCATTTCCCTGTCGGCGCGCCTGAAGGAACTGAAGCTGCCGCAAGGCCGCCTGAAGACGGGCACGCCGCCGCGCATCGACGGCCGCAGCATCGACTTCGCCGCCATGACGGAACAGCCGGGCGACCTCGATCCGGTGCCGGTGTTCTCCGTGATGGGCAACGCCGCCATGCACCCGCGCCAGATGCCGTGCTGGGTCACCCACACCAACAGCCAGACGCACGACATCATCCGCGCCGGCCTGGACCGCAGCCCCATGTACACGGGCGTGATCGAGGGCGTGGGCCCGCGCTACTGCCCGTCGATCGAGGACAAGATCCACCGCTTCTCGGCCAAGGAATCGCACCAGATTTTCCTGGAGCCGGAAGGCCTGACTACCAACGAGTTCTACCCGAACGGTATCTCCACCAGCCTGCCATTCGATGTGCAGCTGAACCTGGTGCGCTCGATGAAGGGCATGGAAAACGCCTTCATCCTGCGCCCCGGCTATGCCATCGAGTACGACTATTTCGACCCGCGCGGCCTGAAGGCCTCGCTGGAAACCAAGGCCATTTCAGGCCTGTATTTCGCGGGCCAGATCAACGGCACCACCGGCTACGAGGAAGCGGCTGCGCAAGGCATGCTGGCCGGTATCAACGCGGCGCTGCAAACCTCGGGCCGCGAGTCGTGGACGCCGGGCCGTTCCGAAGCCTACCTGGGCGTGCTGGTCGACGACCTCGTCACGCAGGGTGTGCAGGAACCGTACCGCATGTTCACCAGCCGCGCCGAGTACCGCCTGAGCCTGCGTGAAGACAATGCCGACATGCGCCTGACGGAAATCGGCCGCAAGCTCGGCTGCGTGGGTGATGCCCAGTGGGAAGCATTCGACCGCAAGCGCGAAGCCGTGGCACAGGAACTGGAACGGCTGCGTTCCACGTGGGTCAACCCGCGCATCCTGGCGGCAGCGGAATCTGAGCGTGTGATTGGCCAGGCCATCGAGCGCGAGTATTCGCTGGCTGATCTGCTGCGCCGTCCCGGTGTGGCCTACGACAAGTTGATGAGCCTGTCCGGCGTGGATGGCCGCGAGCTGGCCGGCCCCGGCGTGACCGACGACGCGGTGCGCGAACAGGTGGAAATCCAGCTCAAGTATTCGGGCTATATCGACCGCCAGACGCGCGAAGTGGAGCGCCACGAACACTACGAAAACCTCAAGCTGCCGGAAGCGTTCAACTACCTGGACATCACGGCCTTGTCGGTGGAAGTGCGGCAGAAGCTGCACGCGCAGCGCCCTGAAACGCTGGGCCAGGCATCGCGCATTTCCGGCGTAACGCCGGCTGCTATTTCGCTGCTGCTGGTGCATTTGAAGAAAGCCGGGTATGGCGGTTTCGCCACCCTCAAGGATGAGGTAGCTTGATGAAGGTGTTTGACCGTAACGCGCTGTCGCAGGTACTGAACGACGGCATCAAGGCCATGCACCTGGACCTGAGCGGGCAGCAAGTGGAACAGCTGCTCGACTACCTGGCGCTGCTGAACAAGTGGAACAGCGTGTACAACCTGACGTCGGTGCGCGACCCGATGCAGATGGTGACCCTGCACCTGCTCGATTCGCTGGCCGCCGTGCCGGCGTTCGCAGGCGCGCGCAACGTGCTGGACGTGGGCGCGGGCGGCGGATTGCCCGGCATCGTGCTGGCCATCGCGCGGCCGGACATGAAAGTGTCGATGATCGACACCGTGCACAAGAAAACGGCCTTCCTCAGCCAGGTGAAGGCTGAGCTGGGCCTGGCCAACGTGACCGTGTACACGATGCGGGTGGAGCAGCTGCAAGTGAAGCTGCCGTTCGATGTGATCACCTCGCGGGCGTTCGCGGACCTGTCCGACTTCGTCAACTGGTCGGGACACCTGCTGCAAGAGGGCGGGCAATTCATCGCCTTGAAAGGGGTGGCCCCGGCAGAGGAGCGCGAGCGACTGCCAGCACCATGGAAAGTGAGCAAATTACAGCCTTTGGAGGTGCCGGGGCTGGGCGCGGAGCGCCATCTGGTGTTCATCGCCAAAACTGAGTAAACGATTTATATGGTTTAAATGGTTTATTCAGTATAAACAGTATAAATCGTTTATACCGTAGTAATAGTATAAATAATATTAATCGTATCGCCGGACATCCCATGAGGATGGCCGCGCAGATACGGCAACTCCTGATAAGAATATACATGGCGAAAATTTTTTGCGTAGCGAATCAAAAGGGCGGCGTGGGCAAGACCACCACCAGCGTCAACCTGGCGGCCGGCCTGGCCAAGCTGGACCAGCGCGTGCTGCTGGTGGACCTGGACCCGCAGGGCAATGCCACCATGGGCGCCGGCATCAACAAGGCGGGACTGGCCGCCTCCACCTACGAGGTGATGCTGGGCACATCCGATGTCGCTACCGCGCGCCAGCGTTCGGAAGCAGGGCGCTTCGACGTGCTGCCATCGAACCGCGAGCTGGCCGGCGCCGAGGTGGAGATGGTGGAGCTCGATAACCGCGAGCGCCGCCTGAAGGATGCGCTGGCGCTGGTGGACAAGGACTACGAGTTCATCCTGATCGACTGCCCGCCCGCGCTGTCGATGCTGACGCTGAACGGCCTGTGCGCGGCGCACGGCGTGATCATCCCCATGCAGTGCGAGTACTACGCGCTGGAAGGGCTGTCGGATCTGGTCAACACCATCAAGAAGGTGCACGCCAACCTGAACCAGGATCTGAAGATCATCGGCCTGCTGCGCGTGATGTTCGATCCGCGCATGACGCTGTCGCAGCAAGTGTCGGCCCAGCTGGAGCAGCACTTCGGCGACAAGGTCTTCAACACCATCATCCCGCGCAACGTGCGCCTGGCCGAAGCGCCATCGTACGGTTTGCCGGGCGTCACCTTCGATCCATCATCCAAGGGTGCGCAGGCGTACATCGCGTTCGGCGCCGAGATGGTGGAACGCATCAAGAAAATGTAAGGGAAGTTTTTAGCATGGCAACCAAAAAACTCAAGGGCCTGGGTCGCGGCCTGGACGCGCTGCTCGGCGGCGATGGCGACCTGAACAACCCGGCACTGGGCACGCCGTCCGAATTGCCCGTGTCGCAAATGCAAGCGGGCAAATACCAGCCCCGCACCCGGATGGACGAGGGCGGTCTGCAGGAACTGGCCGCTTCCATCAAGACCCAGGGCATCATGCAGCCTATCCTGGTGCGCCCGGTCGGCAAGGACAAGGCCAGCGGCCTGACCAAGTACGAAATCATCGCCGGCGAACGCCGCTTCCGCGCCGCACAAATCGCGGGCCTGGAACAACTCCCGGTGTTGGTGCGCGATGTGGACGATCAGGCGGCCGCCGCCATGGCGCTGATCGAGAACATCCAGCGCGAAGACTTGAATCCGCTGGAAGAAGCGCAGGGCATCCATCGCCTGATCACGGATTTCAGTTTCACCCATGAACAGGCGGCCACGGCCGTGGGACGGTCGCGCAGCGCCGTCAGCAACCTGCTGCGCCTGATGAATCTGGCAACGCCGGTGCAGACCATGCTGATGGCCGGCGACATCGACATGGGCCACGCGCGCGCGCTGCTGGCCGTGGACGCGGCCACCCAGATCACGCTGGCCAACTTGGTGGTGGCCAAGCGTCTTTCCGTGCGGGAAACGGAAAAGCTGGTCAACAAGACGCTGGAGGAGCAAAAAGCCCAGCCGGCCGAAAAAGCCCAGAAGGAAAAGTCGGGCGACATCCTGCGGCTGGAAGAGGAACTGTCGGACACGCTGGCCACGCCGGTCGTGTTCAAGATGGGCGCCAAAGGCCGTGGTCAAATGATCATCGACTTCGCCGACCTCGACATCCTGGACGGGGTGCTGGCCCGCTTGCGCGCCTGAGCACCAACTGTTGCAAAAATGCAAGGCGCCCGCGTGGCGCCTTTTCTTTTTGCAACTTCCGTCCGCAACGGGAATTGCCATGTGGATAAATTCCGGGCGCGGCCGGACGGCCCCGGCTGTGACTGTTGGCTAAATCCTACTGTAACCATCTTTTCCACAGAATCCGTTGCAAACCGGTCCCGCTGTCAGTTTCACATAAGCAAAAACCCATAAAATACTGCCTCGGATCAAGCGCCCCAAAAAGGTGCAAATATTAGTTATATGGTTCTAAAAGCGTCGCTTTCAAGCCGCAAATGCTCTGCTGCGGTGCAGCAATGTTTGACGCTAGTACGTAAAGACACTTATAATCCCGTGTCTTTGGTATATCGGCATCTCTAGGAAACCGGCTCGTGAGTGATACAAAACAAAGTATTTCGCGACCCGTGTACCGAGTTGTCGCCCTCCAGCTGGTTATCGCCACTGGGTTTGCGTTGCTCGTGGGAACCATGAGTGGCGCGTTGAAAGGTTGGTCGGCCGCATACGGCGGAGGAATCGCAGTCATCGGGAGTCTGATGTACGCGATGATCGTCGCGGGCGGCTCAAATGACGCCAACCGAGCTTTTCGGATGCATATCCGCGCCGAAGTCGTAAAGATTTTTATCACGGTAGTGCTGTTCGTACTGGCACTGGCGCTGTTTCAGTCGGCCTCTTGGTTATGGCTGATCTTAGGTTTCGCGGTGGCAACCCTGGCTTACTGGTTTTCACTGCTCGCAGTTTAATCACCAAAATCTATTACTTATATGACCACAGAACACGCTGTTGAGGCGGCCCACGGGGCGCCGGCGAATGCCACCGAATATATCCAACACCACCTGAGCCACCTGCACGACGCCAATGGCATGTGGAATCTGGACACGTTCTGGATTTCCGCTTTCCTGGGCCTGGTGTTCCTGGGCGTGTTCTGGCTCGCCTCGCGCCGCGCCACGGCCGGTGTGCCGGGCAAGCTGCAAAACTTCGTCGAAGCCGTGATGGAATTGGTGAACGAAGTCGTCAATTCCGCTTTCCACGCCAAGAGCAAGGTCATCGCACCGCTGGCCATCACCATCTTCGTGTGGGTCTGGCTGCTCAACGCCATGGACTTCCTGCCAGTCGACCTGCTGCCCAAGGTGTTCAGCTACCTGGGCGTGCACAAGCTGCGCGTAGTGCCTACGGCTGACGTCAACCACACCTTCGGCATGTCGTTCGGCGTCATGCTGTGCATTATTGGTTTCTCGATCAAGGCCAAGAGCCTGGGCGGCTGGTTCAAGGAACTGCTGACGGCCCCATTCCACGCGCATGGCTTCATGGCCATCGTGCTGGCGCCCGTCAACTTCATCTTCCAGATGATCGAGCTGCTGGCAAAACCACTGTCGCTGTCGCTGCGATTGTTCGGCAACATGTATGCCGGCGAACTGATCTTCATTCTGATCGCTCTGCTGCCATGGTGGGCGCAGTGGCTGCTCGGTGGTCCATGGGTAATCTTCCACATCCTGGTGGTGACCCTGCAAGCGTTTGTGTTTATGGCGTTGACTGTTGTGTACCTGAGCCTCGCGGTTGAGAAGCACTAAGCAACAAATCGTTTTTTCATTTTTTTGGTATCTGTAGTCTTTTTTAAAATCTTAGGAGAAATAAATGCAAGCTCTGATCGCACAAGTACAAGGCATGACCGTTCTGGCAGCAGCTATCATCATCGGCCTGGGCGCCATCGGCACCGCACTGGGTTTCGCTATTCTGGGCGGCAAGTTCCTGGAAGCGTCGGCACGTCAGCCTGAACTGATGCCACAACTGCAAACCAAACTGTTCGTTATCGCCGGTCTGCTGGACGCGATCTCGATGATCGGCGTCGGCGTTGCTCTGCTGTACACCTTCAACAACCCATTCCTGAGCGCCATCATCGCTGCTGCTGGTAAGTAATCTGCTCCAACCCTAGGAGAAACTTTTAGTTAGGAGCAAAGGTATGGACATCAATATGTCGCTCATCGGCCAGATGATCACCTTCGCGGTGTTGGTCTGGGTTTCGATGAAGTTCGTATTTCCAGCGCTGAACACGGCGCTGGATGAGCGTGCCAAGCGTATCGCCGACGGTCTGGCCGCCGCTGACCAAGGCCAGCAAGCCATGGTCGTGGCTGAGAAGCGTGCGGCCGAAGCACTGGCCGGTGCACGCGAAGAAGCTTCGCAACGCGTTGCGGACGCTGAAAAGCGTGCCCAACTGGTCGCGGAAGAAATCAAAGCGAACGCACAAGCCGAAGCGGACCGCATCATTGCGCAAGCCAAGGCAGACGCCGATCAGCAAGTGGCCAAGGCTCGCGAAGCACTGCGCGCTCAGGTGGCTGACCTGGCTGTCAAGGGCGCCGAGCAAATCCTGAAGCGCGAAGTTTCGGCAGCGGCCCACGCCGACCTGCTGTCGCGCTTGGCTGTCGAGCTGTAATCATGGCAGAAAACGCAACCGTCGCCCGTCCCTACGCGGAAGCCCTGTTCCGCGTAGCCCAAGCAGGTAAGGAATCGTTCAGCCTCGCGGCGTGGTCCGAACTGGTGTCCGAACTGGCCCAGATCGGTACCCACCCCGAGGTACAAGCGTTCGCCCGCAATCCGAAAGTGTCGGAGAGCGATGTGATCGCCACTATCACCACCCTGGTGAAGTCGCCGCTGAATACGGAAGCCAAGAACTTCCTGGCGATGCTGGTCGAAAACGGCCGCATCAGTCTGCTGCCGGAAATCGGCGCGCAATTCCAGCTGTTGAAAAACAGCGTGGAAGGTGCGGCGGATGCAGCCATCTCCAGCGCCTTCGAGCTGAGCGCGGCACAAGTGGCCGAGCTGGTCGCGACGCTGGAGAAGAAATTCAGCCGCAAGCTCAATCCAGCCGTCACGGTTGATCCATCGCTGATCGGTGGCGTGCGCGTGGTGGTGGGCGATGAAGTGCTCGACACTTCGGTCCGCGCCAAGCTGCAGCAAATGCGTGCTGCGCTGGTGGCCTAAGGGACCGCCTGCTTAGAACAGATTCTTCCCCTCGCGCAAGCTGAGAGAAACACTTTTAGGAGTTAGTATGCAACTCAACCCATCTGAAATCAGCGAGTTGATCAAGAGCCGGATCCAAGGCCTTGACGGCGGCGCTGAAGTGCGCAACCAAGGCACGGTTATTTCCGTTGCCGACGGTATCTGCCGCATCCACGGCCTGTCCGAAGTGATGCAAGGCGAGATGCTGGAATTCCCTGGCAACACCTTCGGTCTGGCAATGAACCTGGAGCGCGACTCCGTCGGCGCCGTGATTCTGGGTGCTTACGAGCACATCTCGGAAGGCGACACGGTCAAGTGCACCGGCCGCATTCTGGAAGTGCCGGTCGGTCCTGAACTGCGCGGCCGTGTGGTCAACGCGCTGGGCCAGCCAATCGACGGCAAAGGCGCCGTGGACGCCAAGCTGACCTCGCCAATCGAGAAGATCGCTCCGGGCGTGATCGCCCGTGAATCCGTGTCGCAGCCAATGCAGACCGGCCTGAAGTCGATCGACGCCATGGTGCCTATCGGCCGCGGCCAGCGTGAGCTGATCATTGGCGACCGCCAGACCGGTAAGTCGGCCGTTGCCGTCGACGCCATCATCAACCAGAAGGGCCAGGGCATGACGTGTATCTACGTCGCCATCGGCCAGAAGGCATCGACCATCAAGAACATCGTGCGTTCGCTGGAACAGCACGGCGCGATGGAGTACACGATCGTTGTGGCCGCCTCGGCCGCCGAATCGGCTGCCATGCAGTACATCTCGGCCTACTCGGGCTGCGCGATGGGCGAATACTTCCGCGACCGCGGTGAAGACGCGCTGATCGTCTACGATGACCTGTCCAAGCAAGCTGTGGCCTACCGTCAGATCTCGCTGCTGCTGCGCCGCCCACCAGGCCGCGAAGCGTACCCAGGCGACGTGTTCTACCTGCACAGCCGTCTGCTGGAACGCGCAGCCCGCGTGAACGCCGACTACGTGGAAGCCTTCACCGGTGGCGCCGTCAAGGGCAAGACCGGTTCGCTGACGGCACTGCCGATCATCGAAACCCAGGCTGGCGACGTGTCCGCATTCGTGCCGACCAACGTGATTTCGATTACCGACGGTCAGATCTTCCTGGAAACCTCGCTGTTCAACGCCGGTATCCGTCCTGCGATTAACGCCGGTATTTCCGTGTCGCGCGTCGGTGGCGCCGCCCAGACCAAGGTCATCAAAAACCTGTCCGGCGGTATCCGTACCGACTTGGCGCAGTACCGTGAGCTGGCTGCGTTCGCGCAGTTCGCTTCCGACCTGGACGAATCGACCCGTAAGCAGCTGGACCGCGGTGCCCGCGTGACCGAACTGCTGAAGCAGGCGCAATACTCGCCGCTGTCGATTTCGCTGATGGGCGCCTCGCTGTTCGCCGTGAACAAGGGCTACCTGGACGACGTCCCAGTCAAGAAAGTGCTGCCATTCGAAGCCGGTCTGCATTCGTACCTGAAGACCAAGCAAGCTGCGCTGCTGGCCAAGATCGAAGAAACCAAGCAACTGGACAAGGACGGCGAAGCTGCGCTGTCGGCCGCCATTGCTGATTTCAAGAAATCCGGCGCATTTTAAGCATACGGCGGCCCCCCGTTACGGCGGCGGGCCGCCCCCAGCGCAGAAGGAGTAAGGACTCATGGCAGTAGGCAAAGAGATACGTGGCAAGATCAAGAGCGTAGAGAATACGAAGAAGATCACCAAGGCGATGGAAATGGTCGCCGCATCGAAAATGCGCAAGGCGCAGGATCGTATGCGCGCCGCCCGTCCCTACAGTGACAAGATTCGTAATATCGCCGCCAATCTGGCAACCGCCAATCCGGAATACACGCACCCGTTCCTCGCTGAAGAGCAGAGCGTGGCAGCAAAAGCGGTGGGCTTCATCATCGTCACGACCGACAAGGGTCTGTGCGGTGGCCTGAACACCAACGTGCTGCGCCTGGTGACGTCGAAGACGCGCGAGCTGGAAACGGCTGGCAACAAGATTGCTGCGGTAGCTATCGGTAACAAGGGTTTGGGGTTTTTGAATCGCGTAGGCGTTCCTGTGGTGGCCCAGGCTACCCAGATCGGCGACACGCCGCACCTGGACAAGCTGATCGGACCTGTGAAGGTCATGCTCGAGCAGTTCCAGAACGGCCAGCTCGACGCCGTCTACCTGTGCTACACCAAGTTCATTAACACGATGAAGCAGGAACCGATGGTGGAGCAGCTGCTGCCCCTGCCAGCGGGCAAGAAGCAAGGCGACAAAGGTAACCATTCGTGGGATTACATTTACGAGCCCGACGCTGCGACCGTGATCGATGAACTGCTGGAGCGCTATGTGGAAGCGCTGGTGTACCAGGCAGTGGCGGAAAACCTGGCGTCCGAGCAATCGGCGCGTATGGTGGCGATGAAGGCGGCCAGCGACAACGCCGGCAATGTGATCGGCGAACTGAAGCTGATCTACAACAAGACGCGCCAAGCTGCGATTACCAAAGAACTCTCTGAAATCGTTGCCGGTGCGGCGGCGGTTTAAATACGAATTTAACTATATTTGAAGGAACGAACATGGCTGATGGCAAAATCGTTCAGTGTATCGGCGCTGTGGTGGACGTTGAGTTTCCCCGCAACGCGATGCCCAAGGTATTCGATGCCTTGAAAATGGAAGGCTCCGAGCTGACCCTGGAAGTTCAACAACAGCTGGGCGACGGCGTGGTCCGTACCATTGCTCTGGGTTCGTCGGACGGTCTGCGTCGCGGCATGAGCATCCAGAACACCGGCAAGCCGATCATGGTGCCTGTGGGTAAAGCCACGCTGGGCCGCATCATGGACGTGCTGGGCAACCCGATCGACGAATGCGGCCCGGTCGCACACGACCAGATCGCATCGATCCACCGTACCCCGCCTGCATACGACGAACTGTCGCCATCGCAGGATCTGCTGGAAACCGGCATCAAGGTGATTGACCTGGTGTGCCCGTTCGCCAAGGGCGGTAAAGTGGGTCTGTTCGGCGGTGCAGGTGTGGGCAAGACCGTGAACATGATGGAACTGATCAACAACATCGCAAAAGCGCACTCGGGTCTGTCCGTGTTCGCCGGCGTCGGTGAGCGTACCCGTGAAGGTAACGACTTCTACCACGAAATGGCCGACGCCAAAGTGGTGGACCTGGAAAACCCCGCCAACTCGAAAGTGGCGATGGTCTACGGTCAGATGAACGAACCACCAGGCAACCGTCTGCGCGTGGCGCTGACCGGCCTGACGATCGCGGAATCGTTCCGTGACGAAGGCAAGGACGTGCTGTTCTTCGTCGACAACATCTACCGCTTCACGCTGGCCGGTACCGAAGTGTCGGCACTGCTGGGCCGTATGCCTTCCGCCGTGGGTTACCAGCCTACCCTGGCCGAAGAAATGGGCCGCCTGCAAGAGCGTATCACCTCGACCAAGACCGGTTCGATCACCTCGATCCAGGCCGTGTACGTCCCTGCGGATGACTTGACCGACCCGTCGCCAGCCACCACCTTCGGCCACCTGGATTCGACCGTCGTGCTGTCGCGTGACATCGCCTCGCTGGGTATCTACCCTGCCGTGGACCCGCTGGATTCGACCTCGCGCCAGCTGGACCCGCTGGTCGTGGGCCAGGACCACTACGACACCGCCCGCGCCGTGCAAGGCACGCTGCAGCGCTACAAGGAACTGCGTGACATTATCGCGATTCTGGGTATGGACGAACTGGCACCGGAAGACAAACTGCTGGTGGCCCGCGCCCGTAAGATGCAGCGTTTCCTGTCGCAGCCATTCCACGTCGCTGAAGTGTTTACCGGCTCGCCAGGTAAATACGTTTCGCTGAAGGACACGATCAAGGGCTTCAAGATGATCGCTTCCGGCGAACTCGATCACCTGCCAGAACAAGCGTTCTACATGGTCGGCACGATCGAAGAAGCCATCGAAAAAGCCAAGAAGCTCAACTAATCATTGAGTCTGGCGCGGCGCCGCCCCCCGGGCGGCGCCGCTTCAACCCGACAGGACACACATGGCAAACACTATTCACGTTGACGTGGTTTCCGCCGAAGAGCAGATCTTCTCCGGTGAAGCCGAATTCGTCGCGTTGCCGGGCGAACAGGGCGAGCTGGGTATCTACCCCAAGCACACGCCGCTGATCACCCGCATCCGTCCGGGCGCGGTGCGCATCCAGGTACCAGGTCAAGCTGAGGAAGAATTTGTCTTCGTCGCTGGCGGCCTGCTGGAAGTGCAGCCGAACGCCGTGACGGTGCTGGCCGACACCGCGATCCGTGGTCACGATCTGGACGAAGCGAAAGCGACGGCCGCCAAGAAGCTGGCCGAGGAAGCACTGGCCAACAACACCGGCGCCATCGACTACGCCAAGGCGCAAGCCGAACTGGCAAGCGCGATCGGCCAGCTGGCCGCCATCGCCAAGCTGCGCGCGAAGCACTAAGCATCGTCATGCGGCACACAAGAAAGGCAGCTTCGGCTGCCTTTTTTTTCGTCCAGCGCCGCCAGCGCCCGAGGCCCCGGCCGCAGTGTTGTCTACAGAAAAATAATATTTCCGCAAAGTGAATATTGGTTAGTTTTCAATCATCCCGGATAAGCTATTGTGCTAGCGCTTGTCCAA
The DNA here is from genome assembly GCF_014042345.1 of Rugamonas brunnea. Classification (GTDB taxonomy): domain Bacteria; phylum Pseudomonadota; class Gammaproteobacteria; order Burkholderiales; family Burkholderiaceae_D; genus Rugamonas; species Rugamonas brunnea. Next base: position 167,955 of record NZ_JACEZT010000003.1, on the reverse strand, counting down.
AACACAAAAACTAACCACATCACAGGGAAAAATATGAAACACCTTATTGGATTGATCGGCGTACTGGCCGTGACCGGATGCGCCTCGGTCGCCGGCGAAAAACTGCAGCCGGTGGCCATCAAGACCATCTTCGAGAACCAGGAAGTCGCCGGTCTGGGCTGCACCTTGAGCAACGATACGGGCACCTGGTTCCTGACTTCGCCTGCCACCGTCACTGTCCACAAGAGCACGGGCGACCTGGCCATCGACTGCAAGAAGGACCGCTACGCGGGCACTGCCACGGCCGTCTCGAAGTCGAACGGCGCTGTCTGGGGCAATATCCTGCTGGGTGGCGGCATCGGCTACATCGTCGACCGCAACACCGGTGCCGGCTTCGACTATCCAGCTAACATCACCGTGGTGCTGCGCCAGGTCGACAGCGCCGGTATCCCGAAGAACGCCCCGCTGGCACCTGTTTCGGCGGCGGATGTTCCGGTCAAAACCAACTAAGTCGTTTAGTCAGCAAGCGGGGGAACGCGACACCATCACGCAATCGATGGTGTGACGTTCCCCCTTTTCTTTTGCGCAGACTGCCGTGCGCCGGGTTTTCCGCCCAACGTTGCTGATATTATAAGCTTCTCATCCTCCCCGATACGGAGCTCACCATGTCACGCCATTTCACCCTGTTTCACGCTCCCCAGTCGCGTTCGACCGGTACCCTGGTGCTGGTGCATGAACTGCAGGCCGATTACACGCTCCACGTGCTGAACATGAAGGCGGGCGAGCAGCGCCAGCCGGAATACCTGGCGGTCAATCCCATGGGCAAGGTGCCGGCCGTGCTGCACGATGGCGCGCTGGTGACGGAGCAGGTGGCCGTCTACCTCTACCTTGCCGACCTGTATCCGGAAGCGGGGCTGGCGCCGGCCATCGGCGATCCGTTGCGGGGGCCGTATCTGCGATGGATCGCGTTCTATGGCTCCAGCTTCGAACCGGCCCTGTGCGACCGGGCCTTGAAGCATCCGCCGGCACCGCCGTCCATGTGCCCTTGGGGCGACTGGGACACCATGCTGAAAACCCTCACGGATCAGTTGGAAACAGGACCTTACCTGCTGGGCGACAGGTTCACGGCGGCCGACGTGCTGTGGGGCACGGCGCTGACCTGGATCACGGCGTTCGGGCTGATCCCCAAGACGCCCGCCATTGCGGCTTATATCGAGCGGATTCAAGCGCGCCCGGCCTATATCGCCGCCAACGCCAAGGATGCGGAACTGGTGGCGGCCCAGAATCTGCCCGCCTGAGTGCAGGGTGCGGCGCTGCGCTTACGCTGCCGGCACCGCGCGGCGTATGGTGTTGAGCGTGCGTGATTGAGGCTGCAAGGCCTCTGCGATGATAGCGAGCGCTAACTCCGGCTGCGCCTGGCCGCACATGAAGATGTCGACGGCGGCAAATCCCGCCTCCGGCCAGGTGTGGATGGAGATGTGCGACTCGGCCAGCAGCACCACCCCCGTCACACCCAGCCCCTCGCCAAAACCATGGAAATGGCTGTGCAGCACGCGCGCGCCGGCCGCGTCCGCCGCCGCGCGCAGCAAGTGTTCGATGCGCCCGCAGGCGCTGAGCCGGTCCGCCGCGATGCCGCCCAGGTCGGCCAGCAGGTGGACGCCGGCCGCCTGATGCGGCGCCGGCGTGGACCGGGGCGGCTGCTCCCGGGCTTGCACGTTCATTTGTGGCCACCTCCGCCGGAGCCGCCGCCGAAGCTGCCGCCGCCGCCGCCCGTGTGCGAGCTCCAGCTGCTGCCGCCGCCGCCGTAGTTGCTGCCGCTAAAGCTGCGTACCCATGTCGAACACGAGGTGAACATGGTGACGACCAGGGCGTAGATGACGTATTTGCTCATGTGCTTAACTTGTTCCGCTATTTCTTGCTGTCGTCGTAGGAGTCGAGGAAAACGGCTGGCAGGTACAGCGCCAGTGCGCCCAGCGCACTCAAGGCCCAGGTACGGGAGAAATTGGCCAGCAGCGGCACGGCGTTTATCGCCAGCATGACCATGATGAATTTCTTGGCCACGCTCTGGTAGCGCTGGTGCTGGAACGGCGCGCCCGGCGCCGGCGCGCGGCCGTGGAACTGTTCGCCGAACCAGGCGCGCAACTGATCCACGGGTACGGGAGTGGAACGGGACCACGTCATTTCCGCGTCCGTCGTCTCCACCGCCAGCCGTACCTGGCCGCTGGAGAACTCGGCTACGTGGCACTGGTCGCCCACCTGCACCCGCCAGTTGAAGGCCCCGGCCGCGAAGGTAACGCGCGCGCCATATTCGTACAGCTTGCGGAACGGCGACTTATCCACCATCACGTCTTGCCCGGACGGTCCGCCGAACTGGGGCCACTCGGGCATGACGTTGGCGCGCCACCAGCCTTCATCCGTCTCCACCAGCCAGGAGAAGCCGGCGCGCGGCGCGTACAGCAGGTATTCGGTCCACTGCGTGCCCTCGTCGTCGGCGCGGCGCATGACGCCGATGGCCGTGTAGTCCTGGTTGTTGAGCTTGGCCTGGGCGCCCAGTTCCAGCGTGGTGGCGACGGTGGCCACGCGCTCGCCGGCCGCCAGCACCTGGGCCTTGGGGCTGGCCGCGTCCACTTGCGCCTGGCAGGCGGGGCAGACCAGGTGGGCCGTCATGCCGGGCAGGTATTTGATGGGGCTGCCGCAGGACGGGCAGTCGAGCGCGTCGAGCTTGCCCCGGTAGCGGCCGGCGCTGCGCTGGATCTGGTCGTCGTCGCGCAGCAGCTGGCATTGCAGGCTGTCGAGCGTGACGGCCAGGCCGGTGTAGACCACGGGGCGCGGGCTGTCCGAATAGTCGAGCGTGAGGAAGGTGGCGCCGCGCCGGAAGTCGGCCACTTTCGCCTGCCAGCCCTGTCCCACCTTGAACGGCAGTTCGCCTTGGCCGCCGATGCAGTCGGCGGTGCGGATTTCGGCCGCCGTGTAGTACTCGCCGCCGATCGGGACGTTGCGCCCCGGCGCCAGTTGCTCGAAGGCGGGCAGGGGGCCTTCCACCTGGCGCTCGGTGGTGATGGTGAACATGCCGGAGGAATCGCCCAGCCAGGCCGTGGCGCCATCGTCGTATAGCAGATACCACTCGTTCCACAGGCCGGCGTCGTACTTGAGCTGGATGCGGCCGACCACCGTGAAATGGCGCCCGCCCAGCACACCGGCCGTGCCGATCTGGATCGGCGAGTAGTCCTCCAGCACGGACGACATCTTGCCCAGGTCCTTGACGGCGTCGGCGTCCTTGAGCACGCTCGTGCCGCAGTACTCGCACACGGCCATCACGGAAGCGTGCGAGCGGAACTTGACCTCCGCCCCGCAGCTGGGACAGGAAACGATTTGCATGTAGTCGGCTTAGCCTATCAGTTTCTTGAGCAGTTCGGCCTTGGTGCTGTCGTAGTCGGCGGCAGAGATCAAGCCTTTGTCGAGCAGGCCTTTCAGTTTTTCCAGCCGCGCTTCGATGCTGTCTTCGGCCGGGGCCGCAGCGGCAGGTGCCGGTGCGGCGGCCGGCGCGGTCGCTGGATTCAGGGCCGCGCCCAGCGCCTGGCCCATGGTCTGACCCAGCGTGACGCCGGCGCCCAGGCCGACGCCGATGCCGGCCATGCCGCCCTCGTTCTGGGCCGCCAGCGGGATGGCGCTGGCCGCCTGGTACTTGGTGAAACCGGCCATCTTGTCGGCGCTCATGCCGCCCTTCATGCCGGCCGAGATGCGCTCGTCCAGCGCGGCCTGCAGTTCTTCCGGCAGGCTGACGGAGGCCACATTGAATTCATCGAGGCCGATGCCGTAACGGGCGAAGGCCGTGGCCAGGTCGCCCTTGACCTGTTGCGCCATCAGCGCCTGGTTGGCCGCCATGTCGAGGAAGGGCACGTTGGCGCCGCCCAGCGAGCTGGCCATGGTCGCCATCAGGATGCCGCGCAGCTGGTCTTCCACCTGGTCGCGCGTGTAGCTGTCGCGCGTGCCGCTGATCTCCTTGAAGAACAGGCGCGGATCGGCCACCCGGTACGAGTACATGCCGAAGGCGCGCACCCGGATCATGTCGAAGTCCTTGTCGCGGATGGTGATGGGCTGCGGCGTGCCCCATTTGCGGCCGGTCTGCACGCGGGTGCTGAAGAAATACACGTCCGACTTGAACGGGGAGGCGAACAGCTTGTCCCAGTTTTTCAGGTTGGTCAGCAGCGGCAGGGTTTGCGTGGTGAGCTTGTAGGTGCCGGGGCCGAACACGTCGGCCACCTGGCCTTCGTTGACGAACACCGCCATCTGCGATTCGCGCACGATCAGCACGCCGCCGTTCTGGATCTCGAAGTCCTGCATCGGGTAGCGCCACGACAGCACGCCGTCCACGTCCTCGTTCCACTGCAGTACGTCGATAAACTGCTTCTTGATAAAGCTGCCGATGCCCATGATGGAGTCCTTCGCAAAAATTAGGAAATGCACGCGCCGTTGATCACGCCGATCGACAGCGAAATGGCGCCCAGCAAACCGCCGAAGGCGCCGTTGTTGGCCTCGATGTGGTCCTTGGACATGCGCAGCAGCCGGGTGGTGACGGCATAGGCCAGCATCTGCACCACCATGGCGCCGAACGCCCAGGCGAAAAATTCGCGGTAGTCCGCCGTGTGCAGCAGGGCCGAGCCGATGGTGGCGGAAAAGCCCAGTAGCGCGCCGCCCAGCGACAGGGCGGCCGCATGGTTGCCCTGGCGGATCAGCAGCACTTCGTCGAACGGCGTCATGCGGGTGTAGGCCGCGAAGAACGCGGCCAGCAGCGCGGCGGCCAGCACCAGGTGAATCAGATAGTTTAGGATGGCGGACACGGCGTACCTTCGGTTAAAGTGGTTAACTTGATAACCCAAATCAATCTTAGTGCAAAAGCGCGTCAATGACCAAAAAAATTCTGATTCTTTCCGTTTTTGTGGTCGCTTCCTGCGGCCTGGCGTACGAGTTGATCGCCGGCGCGCTGTCGAGTTACCTGCTGGGCGACTCGATCCTGCAATTCTCCACCATTATCGGCTGTTATTTGTTCGCCATGGGCGTGGGCGCGCATTTTTCCAAGTTCGTGCGCGACGACGACGTGCTGGCCCGCTTCGTGGACATCGAACTGGCCGTGGGCCTGATCGGCGGGGTGTCGGCGGCGGCCCTGTTCCTCACCTTTTCGTGGATGGCGGCGCCGTTCCGCACCTTGCTGTACGTGCTGGTGTTCCTGGTCGGCGCGCTGGTGGGCATGGAGGTGCCGCTGGTGATGCGGGCCCTCAATGCGCGCCAGACTGAATTCAATGAGCTGGTGAGCCGCGTGCTCACCTTCGACTACCTGGGCGCGCTGGCCGTGTCGCTGCTGTTCCCTTTGGTGCTGGCGCCCTACCTGGGTTTGGTGCGCACGGGCTTTTTGTTCGGCATGCTGAACGTGGGCGTGGCACTGTGGACCATCGTCACCTTCCGCCAGGAGCTGGCCAACCTTGGCGGCCGGCTGCTGCGCGCCAGCGCCGTGATGTGCGTGCTGGTGTTCGGCTTCGCGCTGGCCGACCGTATGACCTACTGGGGCGAACATGGCCTGTTCGGCGATGAAATCATCTACTCCACCACCACGCCCTACCAGCGGCTGGTGATCACGCGCTGGAAGGACGACCTGCGGCTGTACATCAACGGCAACCTGCAGTTCTCGTCGCGCGATGAATACCGCTACCACGAGGCGCTCGTGCATCCGGCCCTGCAGGCCTTGCCGTGGGCGCGCCGGGTGCTGGTGCTGGGCGGCGGCGACGGCCTGGCGCTGCGCGAAATCCTGCGCTATCCGAATATCGAGCAGGTCACGCTGGTGGACCTGGACCCGGCCATGACGGGCGCCTTCACCACGCGGCCGGAACTGGTCAAGCTCAATCACGGCTCGTTCAGCGACAAGCGGGTGCGCGTGATCAACGCCGACGCGGCCATCTGGCTGCAGCACAACGATGAACTGTTCGACGCGGCCATCGTCGACTTCCCCGATCCATCCAGCTTCGCGCTGGGCAAACTGTATTCGGTGCCGTTCTACGGCATGGTCAAGCGCCACCTGGCGGCCAATGGCCTGATCGTGGTGCAATCGACATCGCCGTTCTTCGCGCCGCACGCCTACTGGACGGTGGACGCCACGCTGCGCGAAGTGGGGCTGCGCACCTGGCCTTACCACGCCTATGTGCCGTCGTTCGGCGAGTGGGGCTTCATCCTCGCTTCGCCGCAGCTCGATTTCAAGCCGCCCGCGTCGTATCGGCTGCCCATGCGCTACCTGAACGCGGACACCACGCGCGAAATGTTCATCTTCCCGCCCGATATGCAGCGCCTGCCGATGGAGCCCAACCGCCTCAACACGCAATCGCTGGTGCGCGAGTTCGAACAGGACTGGCGGCGGGTGATCCGCTGATGGAGCGCCGTTCCTTCCTGCTGTGGGCCGCCGCCAGCGGGCTGGCCGCCGCCGGCAGCGTGGCCGGCTTCCAGCGCTGGCAGGAGATCACGCCCACCGTCCACTATCCGGGCCGCGATGAAGGGCACTTCCTGCGCGACCGGCGCGCGCTGCCGCCGCCGTCGGAGGTGGTGGAGACGGATATCGCCATTTTCGGCTCCGGCATCGGCGGGTTGATGGCGGCCTGGCGCCTGCGCAAGCTGGGCGGACAGGATGCGTTGATGATCGATGGCCCCCAGCCCTACGGCAATGCGCTCGGCGGCGCGTTCGGCGAACTGGAATTTCCCACCGGCGCGCACTATCTGCCGCTGCCGTCGCCGGAGTCGGTGCACGTGCGCGAGCTGCTGGCCGACCTGGGCATCATTCAACGCGATGCGATGGCCGAGAAGCCTTACTACGACGAGCGTTTTATCCTGCACGCGCCGGAGGAGCGCTTGCTGTATAACGGCCGCTGGCAGGACGGCTTCATTCCCACCGATGGCGTGCCGCGCTGGGAGCTGGACGAGCATGCGCGCTTTTTCGCGGAGGTGCACCGCCTGCGCCAGCTGCGCGGCACCGATGGGCGGCGCATCTTCGTGTTCCCCACCGTGATGTCGTCGGAGGATGCGGAATGGCAGGCGCTCGATGGCTACACGCTCAAGCAGTGGCTGGACCGGAACGGTTACCGTTCCCCCACGCTGCACTGGTATCTGAACTACTGCTGCCGCGACGATTACGGCACGCGCTACGACAAGGTGTCGGCCTGGGCCGGGCTGCACTACTACTGCAGCCGCTGGGGGCAGGCCGCCAATGCCGGCAACGGCGCATGGCTCACGTGGCCGGGCGGGCTGCAGCCGCTGGCCAGGGCCATGGGCGAGGCCTCAGGGATTCGGCGCCTCGCCGGGACGGCCGTCTCCATCGAACGCAAGGCCGGCGCGGTGGAGGCCTTGTGCTTCCGGTTCGAAGGTGGCCAGCCGCGCAGCTACCTGGTGCGGGCGCGCAAGGCCATCTGCGCCATGCCGTTGATGGTCGCGGCGCGCGTGGTGCGCGACATGGCCAGCTACGGCTTCGACCCGGCGCGCCACATGCCACAGTACGCGCCGTGGATGGTGGCCAATTTCCTGCTCAAGCGCTTCCCGGACGAGCGGCCGGCGCAGCCGCTGTCGTGGGATAACGTGGTGTACCAGGAACCGGGGCTCGGTTTCGTCGTCTCCACCCACCAGGATATCCGCGTGCGGCCGCCGGAAAAAACCGTGTTCAGCGCCTACACCGCGCTGTCGGACCGCACGCCGCAGCAGGCGCGCCGCTGGCTCAATTCGGCCAGCCCGGAAGAATTGCTGGCGCTGGCCAGCGTCGATCTGAAGACGGCCTACGGCGCTAATTTCGCATTGTGCGTGGAGCGCGTCGACATCACCCTGCGCGGCCATGCGATGGCGGCGCCGTTGCCCGGCTTCCGCGCCAACGCCGGATTGCAGGCGCTGCGCGAGGCCGAGGGACCCATCCTGTTCGCCCATGCCGACCTGTCCGGCTTTTCCGTGTTCGAGGAAGCGGCGTGGTGGGGCGACCGCGCCGCGCGGCTGGCGGCCCGTCCCGCCTGATCCCGTTCCGCCGCGATCGGAGCAGACAGCTGGCGTACTGATCTGTTACGCTAGTTGGCACAAGCTGCGCCGGCCGGCGCGCCATGACGAGAATGAGCACCCGAGAGGAGTCCACCACCATGCCAGCATCCGCCCGCAGCCGCTTCCGTGCCCACGCCAAGCTCAAATTGCGCGAGGAGGACGCGGACGACAGCGCGCTGTCGAGCCGCGCGGCCAATCCCAAGCTGAGCAAGGCCAAGGCCAAGGCGCAGGACCAGCGCCACACGGCCAGCCTGATCGAACGGGTGTCGGAATTGCAGATGATGCTGTACGCGCAGCGCAAGCAGCAGGTGTTGCTGGTGTTGCAGGGCATGGACACGGCCGGCAAGGATGGCACCGTGCGCACCATGTTCAGCATGATCAATCCCATGGGCATACGGGCCGTGGCGTTCCGCCAGCCGACCGACATCGAACTGGCGCACGACTACCTGTGGCGCGTGCACCAGCAAGTGCCGGTGAAGGGCGAGATCGCCATTTTCAACCGCAGCCATTACGAGGACGTGCTGATCACCAAGGTGCAAGGCTGGATCGACGGGCGCGAATGCCGGCGCCGCTACGCGCAGATCCGCGATTTCGAGCGCATGCTGGCCGAGAACGGCACCGTGATCATCAAGGTGTTCCTGCACATTTCGCGCGAGGAGCAGCGGCAACGCTTGCAGGAGCGGCTCGACGATCCCAACAAGCAGTGGAAATTCAATCCCACCGACCTGGCCCAGCGCGAGAAGTGGGACGATTACCAGCGCGCCTACGAGCAAGCGATCCGCGCCACGGACGCTGAACATGCGCCATGGTACGTGGTGCCGGCCAATTCCAAGACCCACCGCAACCTGGTGATCGCCGCCATCCTGCTGGAAACGCTGACGGCCATGAAGCTGAATTTCCCAGCGCCCGATCCGGCACTAACGGCCATCACGGTCGACTAGCGGTTCATAGTCCGCCGGCCGCCAGCAGGACGGGCGTTTCCAGTGCAGGTGGCGCTTGCAGCAGTGGCAGCAGCCGGTCGCACAGCAGGCGGAATTGCTCGCCGTCGCGCGCGCGCAGGGTGACGACGGCGTCGGTGATGGTCTGGGCCGTCATCGCGAGCCGGCACGCGTCCTCGGCATGCTTGATGTGCTGGATCTCCTGGTCCGCCACCGTCAGGCTTTCCAGCGCCTTACGCGCCGGAATGGAGGAGGGTGGGGTCACCTTGGCAAGATCCAGCAGCACTTCTGAAATCCAGCCGAGCTGGCGGCCGTAGGACGCCACGTCGAACGCCTTGCGCTCGATCTTGCCGTCGCCCGCCTCGGGCGGGATGGCGTCGAAGAAGCGGTCCAGTTCAATCTGCTGGGCCACCCCGCCACTCCACGGGAAGTGCAACTGGGGCGCCCAAAACCATTGCATCGGATACATATACCCTCCTGTGGTGGCATGCAAGGGCCGGCGTCAGGGACAACTGCCGACCACGTAGAAATTGGGGCCCGTGCGCTTGAGCGTGCTGTGGATGAAGATGTTGTCCAATCCCATGTTCTGGTTAGAGCCGTTGGCCAGCGCGCGGAACAGGCTGTCGTGCGCGCGGCCGGCCAGCACGTGGTCGCGATTGCTGGAAGTGAAGCACTGGGTTGGCGGCGGCGGCGGTGGGGCTGCACCGCCCGTCAGGCGGTCCACCATCTGTTTGACGGCAGCCATCTGGTGGCCACCTTTCTGGGCGTAGTGCGCGTCGTCATAGTTGAACCAGTCCCAGCAGGCGTTCGGGTTGGTCAGCGGGTAGATGGGCGCCGCCTGCGGATACAACAGCACGATGCGGTTGCTGTCGGCCCAGGCGTTGTAGCCGGCGTGGCGCAGGTAGGTGTCGCCGACGCTGCCCGTGTCCTGCAGGCAACCGTGGAACACCACGTGCAGGCGGCAACCCTGGCCGCCGTTGCTGTCGCAGCCGGGCGGCACGTACAGGTAGCCGCTGGCGGCCATTCCGTGCGAGGTCGGGTCGGACAGGAATTCCGACTGGTCGAATTCGATGAAGCGGCCGGCCGGGCTGGCGCTGGCGCGGTTGTTCAGGCTGCCGTAAATCCATTTGAGCAGTTCCCCGGCCGCGTCGTAGCCGCAGTTGTTGATGTAGGGCGAACCGAGCTTGTCGCAGCTGTTGCCGTAGTTGTCCGTGGGCATGGCGTGCTGGGCTGGCAAGTCCTGCTTGTAGAAGATGTTGGCGGTGTTGATGTAGTGGCGGTAGTAGGTTTGCAGGTCGTTCATCACGGCCTGGGGGACGACGGAGTCGGCCGTGCCGGACAGCATCCAGATGCGGTGGCTGGCCAGCCCTGCCGTGGGGTCGACCGTGCCGTTGGCCGCGTTCTGGTCGGTCAGCTTGACCAGGCTGTTCACGCCCGTGCCGCCGGGCGCCACCTGGCAGGAATAGGGCGTGCCCGTGCAACTGCAGATGGTGGTGGCCTTGGCCACGCTGCCACGGGCGCAGTAGTATGGCCCGCCGGCCACGACGCCGGCGCCCATCACGCTGGCGGAATAGGCCACGTCGAACTGGACCGCCATGAAGCCGCCCGAGGACAGGCCGGACACGCTGACGTTGGCTGTTTGCATGGCCGGCAGTGACACCACCTGTGCGCTGGCTGGCAGCAGCCCCAGGCAGCAGGACATCAGCAGGCACAGGCGAAGTAATCGGCGAAGTGCGAGGCGAAGTAATACGCGCAGTAACATGGAAGACTCCGGTGGACAGGTGCGGGGAGAGCCGGAACTGCCATTGTGGGCGAGGAGCGCGGCGGCGGTTTAATCTTGCTCAACCGCGCCGATGATCGTGCGCACCGAGCCAATCGTCGCCCCGATCGCACATGTGGCGCCGGTTTGACATAGAATGGGTCGTCAATTCACTCCAAGTTGTCGCCAACATGTCCACAATGACCGTTAAACTGTACCTGCTTTCCGCGCTGGCCAGCGCTTTGCTGGGCGCCGCACCGGCCCACGCTGCCGCCGCCGCGCCAGCCGCACCCGTGGCAGCAGCCGGCGCCGGTAATTGCCCCGCCATCCTCCGGCAGACCTTCAACCGCCTGCAGGACGAGGCGCCGCAGGACTTGTGCCAGTACGCGGGCAAGGTGGTGCTGGTGGTGAACACGGCCAGCTACTGCGGCTTCACCTACCAGTACGAAGGGCTGGAAGCCATGTACGCCAAGTACGCCCCCAAGGGTCTGGTGGTGCTGGGCTTCCCGTCGAACGACTTCGGCAAGCAGGAGCCCGGTAACAGCAAGCAGATCGCCGATTTCTGCTACAACACCTATGGCGTCAAGTTCCCCATGTTCGCCAAGTCCGTCGTGCACGGCGAGCATCCGAATCCGCTGTACGTGAACCTGATCAGGCTCACCGGCACGGCGCCGGCGTGGAATTTCCACAAATACCTGATCGACCGCAAAGGCAGGGTGGTCGGCAGCTTCCCCAGCAAGGTCAACCCGGCCGACCAGGAACTGGTGACGGCGGTTGAACAGGCGCTGGCACAATAAACCATGAACAGGGGCCGCCCGATGATGTCAAATAAGGTCTCCCATGCGGCCGATCTGCTCGGCTTGTCCAGATTGACGGTCAGCGCCGTGATGGGCGTGGCCGACCTGGCTGAGGAAGTGCATTTGAAACTGATCGGGCAGGCGCCGGGCGCCGTCGCCCGGCCGCTGGCGCGCGCCACCTCGCTCGTCTACAGTGGCGTACGCGGCGTGACGCGGCTGGTGGGCGGCGGCATGGATGGCGTGCTGGGCCGCCTGGAGCCGCTGCTGGGTGAGGGCAGCAGCTGGGGCGGGCGCGAGCCGCTGCTGGCCGCCGTCAACGGTGTGCTCGGCGATTACCTGGCCGAGACCGACAATCCATTGCAGATCCACATGCAGTTCCGGCGCGATGGCGTGCCCTTCGTGCCGCAGGCGGGTGCCGTCACGGGCCGCGTGCTGGTGCTGGTGCACGGCTTGTGCATGAACGACCTGCAATGGCGGCGCGCCGGTTTCGACCATGGCGAAGCATTGCAGCGCGAACGCGGGTACACGCCCGTCTATCTGCGCTATAACAGCGGGCGCCATATCTCCGAGAATGGACGCGAATTCGCGGACCAGCTGGAAGATCTGCTGGCGCAATGGCCCGTGCCCGTCAAGGAACTGGTGATCGTCGGCCACAGCATGGGTGGGTTGGTGGCGCGCAGCGCCTGCCACTATGGCGCAGCGGACGGGCAGAAGTGGCTCAAGCGCTTGAGCAAGCTGGTCTGTCTCGGTTCGCCCCACCACGGCGCGCCGCTGGAGCGTGGCGGCAACTGGTTCCATGTGATCACGGGCATGAGCAGCTACACGGCGCCGTTCTCGCGGCTGGGCAAGATCCGCAGCGCCGGCATCACGGACTTGCGCCATGGCAGCCTGTTGGACGAGGACTGGAACGGCCGGGACCGCTTTGAACACGGCAGCGCCTTGCCGCAAACGGTGCCGCTGCCGGCCAATGTGGCGTGCTACGCGGTGGCAGCCACCATCAGCAAGCCGTCCGCCGAGGAGGGTGCGCGGCTGGCCGGCGATGGCCTGGTGCCGGTGGCCAGCGCGTTGGGCCAGCATTCGCACAAGAAGCGCCAGCTCGACTTCGCGCCGGCACACCAGGCCAAGGTGTACCGCAGCAATCACATGGACTTGCTCAATTCGCCCGAGGTGGCGCGCCTGATGCTCGAATGGCTTTGATGGCTGTGACCGTCTTTAGGCGGAGGCCGCTGCCGGGCGTTCCAGCGTAAAACCTTCATCGAGCCAACCCGTGATGCCGCCCGTCATCAGCTTGACGGGCCGGCCCAGCCGCGCCAGCCGCACGGCCGCGCGCGCGGCGCCGTTGCAGTGCGGGCCGGCACAGTAGACGACAAACAGCGTGTCGGCCGGGTAGGGCGCCATCTTTGAACCGATGATCTTGCCGTGCGCCAGGTCGAGCGCGCCGGGCACATGGCCGGCCGCGTATTTTTCCGTGCCGCGCACGTCCAGTAGCACGAAATCCTGCTGGCCGTTGCTGATGGCGTGGTGCACGTCCCAGCAATCGGTCTCGAAACCGAACTGGGCTTCAAAATGGGCCAGGGCGGCGGCGGAAGGGGCGGCGGCGATCGCGCTCACGTGGGACATGCTGGACTCCTTGTTGGGTGGACAGTGAGGCCATTATCGGCGCCGCGCCTCAGCGCAGGCAGTGGCGCAAACGACAATATGCGTTAAGATCACGCCATGCGCAAACATCTCGTCGTCGCCCTCGCTTATGACCGGCTTTGCACCTTCGAATTCGGCTGCACGGTCGAACTGTTCGCGCTCGACCGTCCCGAGCTGGAGGTGGACTGGTACGCGTTCGCCGTGTGCGCCGTGGAAGCCGGGCCGATCCGCGCCGCCGGCGGCATCACCGTGCAGGCGCCGTATGCGCCCGAACTGCTGGAACAGGCCGACACCATCGTCATCCCCGGCTGGCGCGACGCCGATGAAACGCCGCCGGAACCGCTGCTGGCCATGATCCGGGCCGCCCACCAGCGCGGCGCGCGCCTGTGCTCGATCTGCTCGGGCGTGTTCGTGCTGGCCGCCGCCGGCGTGCTGGACGGCCAGCGCGCCACCACCCACTGGCGCTATGCCGACAAGCTGGCGCAGCGCTATCCGCGCATCGCCGTCGAACCGGACCAGCTGTACGTGGACAATGGCCAGGTCATCACGGCGGCCGGTTCCGCCGCCGGGCTCGACATGCTGCTGCACGTGGTGCGCCGCGATTATGGCGCGCGGATCGGCAACCTGGTGGCGCAGCGGCTGGTGGTGGCGCCGCACCGCGAAGGGGGACAGGCCCAGTTCCTGCCGCGCCCCATGGCGCACGACGAGCGTGGCCGCCTGTCGCGCCTGATGGACTGGCTGCGCGCCCATCCGGCCCAGCCGCACACGATCAAGAGCATGGCCGAACAGGCGGCCATGAGCCCGCGCACGCTGCAGCGCCAGTTCCAGGAAGCGACGGGACTGGGGCCGGTCGAATGGCTGATCCACGAAAGGCTGGCCATCGCCAAGGACTTGCTGGAAGCGCCCGGGATCCCGCTGGCGCTGGTGGCCGAGCGGGCCGGCTTCGGTTCCGAGGAATCGCTGCGCCACCATTTCCGCCGGCTGGCCGCCACCACGCCGGGCGCCTATCGCCGCCAGTTCGCCAACACCGTGTGAGGGCGCGCACGATTGAAACCTCGCGCTTGTTATTTTGACCATCGTTGCCTACGCTGGTTGGATCAACGGCGACGGAGGCGATCATGGCTTATGTGGATGGATTTGTAGTGCCGGTGCCCAGGAACAAGCTGGATGCGTACGAAAAAATGTCGCTAGCCTGTGGCGCCATCTGGAAGGAATATGGCGCGCTGGAATTTCGTGAATGCGTGGGCGATGACGTCAAGCCCGGCAAGCTGACGTCGTTTCCCCAAAGCGTGCTGCTGGAGGAGGGCGAGGTGGTGGTGTTCTCGTGGATCATCTACGAGTCGCGCGCGCACCGCGACGCGGTCAACGACAAGGTCATGAACGATCCGCGCATGAAGGAGTACATGGATCCCAAGAACTGCCCATTCGACGCCAAGCGCATGTTCTTCGGCGGCTTTGAGATGCTGGTGGATCTGTGAGGCTGTCCAACGCGGGGCGATGCGCGTATGCTGGCGGCTCAGCGACCACATCACCTTGCGGAGGACGACATGAGCATTGCCGGCAGTAGTTTGCGCGACACGGTATCAGCGGAGGAATGGCGGATCCGGGTCGACCTGGCGGCCGCTTACCGCCTGACGGCCTTGTTTGGCTGGGACGACCTGGTGTTCACCCACATCTCGGCCCGGGTGCCGGGGCCGGAGCACCATTTCCTGATCAACCCCTACGGCATGATGTTCGACGAGATCACGGCCTCGTCGCTGGTCAAGATCGACGGCGAGGGCAACAAGGTGAGCGACTCGCCGTACGAGATCAACCCGGCCGGCTTCGTCATCCACAGCGCCGTGCATGCGGCGCGCGAGAACGCGCACTGCGTGATGCACACGCATTCCGTGAACGGCGTGGCCGTGTCGGCCCAGCAGGGCGGGCTGCTGCCGATTTCGCAGGTATCGATGGGCGTGCTGTCGTCGCTCGGCTATCACGACTACGAAGGCATTGCCCTCAATCCGGACGAGAAGCCGCGCCTGGTGCGCGACCTCGGCAAGCATACCTACCTGATGCTGCGCAACCACGGCTTGCTGACGGTGGGCGCCACGCCGGCCGACGCGTTCGTGGCCATGTACTTCTTCGAAAGCGCCTGCATGATCCAGCTGCGCGCGCAGGCGGGCGGCGGGCCGCTGGTGCATATCCCGCAGGCGGTGTTGGACGGTGTGCGCGAGCAGATGCAGGTGGCCACGCGCGGCGTGCGTCCCGGCCAGCTGGCCTGGCCCGGCCTGTTGCGGCGGCTGGACCGCGCCAACCCCGGCTACGCCGACTGATTTCCGCAAGAAAAACCGGGGTCAGGTCATTCCATCGAGCATTTTGCTCGATGGAATGACCTGACCCCGGTTTTGGGTATTAGCGCACGGCGCGGATGGGGCCGCGCAGGGCGTTGCACAGCACGATCTCTTGCGCCTGCTCGAACATGGCGCGGGTGATCACGCGTTCCTGCGCCTGCCAGGCCGGGTCTTCCAGCATCACAGCGCGCATCACGCCGGGCAGTACGCCGCTCGACAGGGGAGGCGTGAACCACCGGCCATCGAGCTTGACGAACACGCAGCTGCGTCCGCCCTCCGTCAGTTCACCGCGTTCGTTGAAGAACAGGGTGTCGAACGCGCCCTGCGCTTCCGCTTCGCGCCAGGCCGCGTCGTAGCGGGTGCGCACGCTGCTCTTGTGGCGCAGGAACAGGTCGCTGGCGCTGGTGGCATCGGGCGCCAGCAGCACCCGCACTGGCTCGGCCAGCGGCACCAGCGGCGCGTGCTGGATCGAGAACGCGCCCGACGGCGCCAGCGCCAGCCGCACGCGGCATGGCTGGCCCGCCGGCAGGGCGGCGCGGGCCATGTCCAGGTAAGCGTTGGCGGCGGCCGCGTCCCAGGGATAGCCGAAGTAGGTGGCCGATGCGGCCAGCCGCGCCAGGTGGCGGTCGCGGTGGCGCATGCCGTCCTCGCGGGTGGCGTACAGGGTTTCGAACAGGTCGAAGTCGTTGTCCAGCCCCGTCAGGAAGCGGGCCTTGAGTGCGCATTCGGCGTATTCCGCTTGGGCGTCGCTGTCGAAGACGATGCCGGCGCCCACGCCCATTTCGCCGCGCCGCACGCCGTCCGCCTCGGGCTGCAGGGCCAGGGTGCGGATCGGCACGGACAGGCAGAAGTCGCCCACCGGCCGTCCCTGCGTCGGTTCGAACCAGCCGATGGCGCCCGTGTACAGGCCGCGCCGGTCCGGCTCCAGTTCGCGGATGATTTCCATGGTGCGGCGCTTGGGCGCGCCCGTGATGGAGCCGCACGGGTAGAGCGCGTCGAAAATGTCGGCCAGCGTGGCGTCGTCGCGCAGGCGGGCCTGCACGGTGGAGGTCATTTGCAGCACGCCGCTGTAACGGCGCACGTCGAACAGGGCCGGCACTTCCACCGTGCCGGTCTGCGCCACGCGGCCGATGTCGTTGCGCAGCAGGTCGACGATCATCAGGTTCTCGGCCTGGTTCTTGGGATCGGCCGCCAGTGCGGCGGCACGCCGCACGTTTTCTTCCTGTTGGGCCGCCGGCGCGGCGGGCGCCGTGCCTTTCATCGGGCGCGCCGTCAGCAGGCCGTCCGCATGGCGCACGAACAGTTCCGGCGACAGCGACAGCACTGCCGTGCCGTCATCGAGCGCCACCAGCGCGCCGTAGGGCACGGGCTGGCGCGCGCGCAGCCGCGCGTACAGGGCGGGCAGGCTGCCGAACGCGTCGAAGCGCAGCCGGAACGTGTAGTTGACCTGGTAGGTGTCGCCGGCCTCGATATAAGCGTGGATGCGGTCCAGCGCGGCCGTGAAGGCCGCTTCATCTACGTTGGCGCGCACGGCGGCGATGCCGGCCGGGCGGTCGATGGGGAAGGAGCGGGCAGCCAGCCATTCGCCCACCTCGGGCGCCGACAGCAGCTGGCACTGGTCGAACAGCAGCACCTGGGCCAGCGGCGTGTCCGCGTCGCCGGGCACGGCCAGTCCTTGCAGGTGCTCGCCCAGTTCATAGGTGCACAGGGCGACGGCGTGCTGGCCGCGTGCCAGCGCCGCCTGCATCTGTTCCAGCAGCGCCGGCCATTGCGCGATGTCGCGGCAGCGCAGCGTGGCGCTGTGGCCCGTGTACAGGCGCGAGCGAGACTGGGCTGTGCCATCGGGGCTGGCGTCGTCCAGCAGGGCGAATACTTCAGGGTTCATTGCGTTGATTCGTGTTACGCCAGCAGCAGGGCGATTTGCAGCGCCGCGTCCTGTGCCGGATGTTGTTTGAAGCCGCTCTTGGCGTAGCGGTGCCAGCGGCCCAGCACGAAGCTGGCCAGCATGCTCGCGCGCGCCGTCGCTTCGGCCTCGGGCGCCTGGCCTTCGGCGGCGGCCACGCGCAGCGCCTGTTTCAGGGCCAGTTCCACGCGGTCGTAGAACTGGTTCATGCGCTGCTGCAGGCGTTCATCCTCGTTGACCAGCGCGTCGCCGATCAGCACCCGCGTCATGCCGGGATTGCTGGCGGCGAATTGCAGCAGCATGGCGACCATGTCGCGCGCCTGCGCCAGGCCATCGTCCTGGCGTTCCGTGATCTGGTTGATCAGGCTGAACACGGACGTTTCGATGAACTCGATCAGCCCTTCGAACATCTGGGCCTTGCTGGCGAAGTGGCGGTACAGGGCTGCCTCGGAAAATGCCAGCTTGCGCGCCAGCGCGGCGGTGGTGATCTTGTCGCCCTTGGGTTGTTCCAGCATCTCGGCCAGGGCCTGGAGAATTTGCATCCGGCGCTGGCCCGGCGGTGTGCTTGCCATGTGATCTCGATAGGAAGGATGAACAAAACGTCAATGCGGCGCGCGCCCGCGTCAGCGCAGCCGGTGCAGGCGCGCGGGCAAATGCCTGACAGATTTTACTTTGACATCGACATAGCCGGGGCGATTTAGCGTTTTCGTCGGATGGGCCAGGCCCACCGCGTCGCCCACGCGCAGGTATTGCGTGATCCACGCCGTGCGCATGCCCAGCGCGCGGGCGCTGCGCAGGTTGGCCAGCGTGTCCTCCACCAGCACGCAGCGGCTGGGCGTGAGGCCGTGGCGCCGCATCAGCCGGCGCAGCAGCAGCTTGGATGGCTTGGGCCGCAAGTGGCCGTGCACGCGCATCGCCTCCACTGCCACGTGATGGTCGAACTGGCGGTGCAGGCCCAGATGGCGCAGCACCTGGGCCGAATAGCCGTGCGGCGCGTTGGTCAGCAGGATCTTGCGACCGGGCAGGCGGCGCAGCAGGTGGCGCAGGCCGCGTTCGGCCCGGATCATGGCCGCCAGTTCCGGCATGCGGTGGGTCTCGGCCAGGAAGTGCTCGGCCCGCACGCCATGGTGCTTGACCAGTCCCAGCATGGTGGCGCCGTAGCGCCGCCAGTACAGGGTGCGGGCCGCGTTGACGGCATCCTGGCTGGCCGGGGTGGTGCCGTCACCGAGCACGCGGGCGATGTAGTCGTTCATGTTGGCCATGATGGCCGGGAAGATGGCGTGCGAGGCGTTGTGCAGCGTATTGTCCAGATCGAACAGCCACACGGGCGGGTTGCGGTTAATATTCACGGACGTCTCGATCAATAGCAGCAAAGGAAAGCATGCGACGCCAGATTATAGTGTTGTTCTGCAGTTTGTTCTGGTTCGCCGTCCCGGCGCTGCGGGCGCAGGAGGCAGTGCAGCAGCCCGTCCAGCAGAGCGCCCGGCAGACCGCGCCCAACCGGGGCGCGCTGTTCAAGGTGGCGCAGAACGGCCACACGCTGTATTTGTTCGGCACCATCCATGTCGGCGCGCCCGATTTTTATCCGCTGGAGGAGCGGGTGCTGGGGGCGCTGGAACGCGCCTCCGTGCTGGCGCTGGAAATCGATCCGCTGGCCGACCCGGGCCGCATGGCGCAGGCGGTGCAGCAGTACGGCATGTACGCGCGCGGCGCCGGCAGCGCGCAGGGGGCCTTGCCCGCGCCATACCGGCCGCGCCTGGAGCGGCTGTTGCGCCAGTACGCGCTCGATGCCGACACGGTGGCCGGCATGAAGCCCTGGCTGTTGGCCAGCGTGCTGACGGTGAGCGAATTCTCGGCCCAGGGCTACGACACGGCGTTGGCGGTGGACGCATGGCTGGCGCGCCAGGCGCACCAGCGCAAATTGCCGGTGCTGGAGCTGGAATCGCCCGAGAGCCAGATGGCGCTGTTCGACCGCATGACGGCCGACGAGCAGTCGCGCTTCCTGCAGGAGGGCATAGACGCCATCGACGACCATCAGCAGGCCAGCCAGGCGCGCGAGATCGCCGACGCGTGGCGCAACGCTGACGCGGCGGCGCTCGACGCGCTGGCGCGCAAGGCGGCCGACGACGATACTTTCTCCGGCCGCTTCGTGCAGCGCATGCTGCTGGATGCGCGCAATCCGGCGCTGGCCGACGGCATCGCGGCGCTGCTGGCGCGCGAGACGGACAGCCTGGCGGCGATCGGGGTGTTGCATCTGGTGGGAACGAACAGCGTGCCGGAACTGCTGCGCAAACGCGGGCTGGCGGTGGAGCGGATTTACTGAGGATAGCCTGACTGAGGGGGAGGGTGCTGCCGGAGGTGCTGCGGATGGTGCCCTTGACGTGGATTGAACACGTGGCCTCTCCCTTACCAAGGGAGTGCTCTACCACTGAGCTACAAGGGCATTTTACTGTGGCGACGCGCTGCCAAAACGGTGCGCAAGGCGTCGCCGTTTTTTCAGTGCGAACGGATCATAGTGCCAAAAGCCTGTTCGGTCAAGACTTCGAGCAATAATGAGTGTTCAATGCGCCCATCGATGATGTGCACCGTGTTCACGCCGGACTTGGCCGCGTCCAGCGCCGATGAAATTTTAGGCAGCATGCCGCCCGAGATGGTGCCGTCGGCGAACATCTCGTCGATCTCGCGGGCCGACAGGTCGGTCACCAGGTTGCCCTGCTTGTCCTGCACGCCGGCGATGTTGGTCATCATGATCAGCTTTTCGGCCTTGAGGATCTCGGCGATCTTGCCGGCCACCACGTCCGCGTTGATGTTGTAAGCCTGGCCATCCTGGCCGAAGCCGATCGGCGAAATGATGGGGATGAAGGCGTCGTCCTGCAGCGCCTTGACCACGGCCGGGTTGATGGCGTCGATCTCGCCCACGAAGCCGATGTCGAGGAACTGGCCCGGATTGTCCTTGTCCGGCATGGCCATCTTGCGGGCGCGGATCAAGCCGCCGTCCTTGCCGGTCAGGCCCACGGCTTGGCCGCCGTAGTGATTAATCAACATCACGATGTCCTGTTGCACCTCGCCGCCCAGCACCCACTCCACCACTTCCATGGTTTCCTCGTCGGTGATGCGCATACCCTGCACGAAGGTGCCCTGCTTGCCGATCTTCTTCAGGGCGTTGTCGATCTGGGGACCGCCGCCGTGCACCACCACCGGATTCATGCCCACCAGCTTGAGCAGGATGACGTCGCGCGCGAAGCCGTGCTTCAGGCGTTCGTCCGTCATCGCGTTGCCGCCGTATTTGATGACGATGGTCTTGCCGTGGAAATTGCGGATGTACGGCAGCGCCTCGGCCAGAATTTGGGCCTTGATCTGCGGCGCCACCGCAGTCAGGTCGTCATTCATGCCTAGGTTCAGGTTGGTCAGGTGGGTCATGGCGGGTCCGGAATTAAGATTTTTGCGATTTTACAGCCTGCAGCTGCGGTCAAGTACGCATTATAGGGCCAACGTGTTGTATTTTCAGAGATCATCCGCTAGTCTGGGCCCTTATGACCTCCAACCCCACCCTCCACCGCGAACTGGAAGCCATGCGGCCCTTGCTGGTGCGTTTCGCCCATCTGCAGCTGCGCAACCAGGCGCTGGCCGAGGATGCCGTGCAGGACGCGCTGATCGCGGTGCTGGAAAAACCCGAGCGTTTTGCCGGCCAGTCCTCGCTGCGCACCTATGTGACGGGCATCCTCAAGTTCAAGATCATCGACAACCTGCGCGCCAGCACGCGCGAGCGCCAGATCGACAGTTGCGAGGACCAGTCCGAGGACGACGCCATCGACGCCCTGTTCCTAGCCGACGGCCACACCCGCGAGCAGCCGCTGGCCTGGGGCGATCCGGACCGCACGCTGGAGCAGAAGGACTTTTTCAAGGTGCTGGAGGTGTGCCTGGAGAAGCTGCCCGCCAAGACGGCCCGCATTTTCATGATGCGCGAGTGGCTGGAGCTGGAAACGGACGAAATTTGTAAGGAACTGGCGATCACCACGTCTAATGCATGGGTACTGCTGTACCGGGCCCGCATACGCCTGCGTGAATGCCTGGATTTGAACTGGTTTGGCAACCGCCAGACCACCTGACCGTGCCTTGGACTGCCAGCGATGACGGATACACACAAGACCCGCCTCAAGCCCACCTGCCGCGAAGTGCACCGGCTGGTGTCGGAAGGGATGGACCGCGATTTGTCGCTGGTCGAACGCACCCGTATGCGGCTGCACCTGATGGTGTGCGACGCCTGCACCCGCTTCAACGGCCAGATGGCGCTGCTGCGCCAGGCCATGCGCGGCTTCCCGCTGGACATGGACGCGCCGCCCGGCCCGGCCAATCCCAGCAACCCCACCAACCCCAACGATAAGGACGGCCGCCCATGAGCGTCTGCGCGCGCTGCGGCGCCACCTTCATCTGCGCCATGGCCGACGGCGATGGCAGCGAACCCTGCTGGTGTGCCAGCCTGCCGCTGGTGATGCCGGTGCCGCCATTGTCGTCCGGCGCACCGGCGTCAGCTTCCATGCCGGCGCCGGCGGAGGACCCGTCGTGCTGGTGCCCCGATTGCCTGAAGCGCCATATCGCCACCACCAGCGCGGCCACCGGCGCCGCTCCGGCAAACCCAGAATAATCCACCGCAGCGAAGGAAAGCAGTATGCGTTTCAGCGACATCCGTATCCGGGCGCGGGTCGGCATCGGTTACGCGATCCTGATCGTGCTGATGATGGGCGTGATCATGGTCGGCGTGGGCCGCATCTATGCCATCCGCGCCGAGGCTGACCATATCCTGAGCCAGGACTGGGCCGCCGCTTCCGCCATCAACATCATCGACACCCAGTCGCGCGAGGCGGCCACCCGCGTGGTCACGCTCATCATCCAGAAGGACAAGCGCCAGCGGGTGGACAGCTATGCGCGCATCGACCAGATCAAGCACGAGATCGACGCCCAACTGGACAAGCTGGCCGCGCTGGATGCCACGCCGGAGGCGCGGCTGCAAATCGAGCTGGTCAAGCTGGCGCGCGCCCGCTACTACGATTCCTTCATCGCCGTGGCCGACCTGGTGGAGGCCGAGGAGCGCGACG
The DNA here is from genome assembly GCF_014042345.1 of Rugamonas brunnea. Lineage (GTDB taxonomy): Bacteria > Pseudomonadota > Gammaproteobacteria > Burkholderiales > Burkholderiaceae_D > Rugamonas > Rugamonas brunnea. The sequence continues at coordinate 145,457 of NZ_JACEZT010000003.1, read as the reverse complement.
CGGCCGAGGCCAGGATGAACACCATGGCGCTGCCGGCCCTGAACCACCTGCTGGCAGAGATCAAGACGCTGGACGGGATACAGCAGCGCCAGGTCATGGCCAGCGCCGACCGCGCGCGGGCCGACATCAACCGTTCGCTGCTGATCATGTCGCTGATGGGCGTGGCGGCGCTGGCCGTGGGCGTGGGCTTCGCCATCTCGGCCCGCTCCATTACCCGGCCGCTGGATGCGGCCATCGCCATCGCCACCCGCGTCGGCCAGGGCGACCTCAGTTCCGTGATCGAGGTCACCTCGCGCGACGAAACGGGCGAGCTGCTGCAGGCGCTCAAGAACATGACGGCCAGCCTGGCGGCCGAGCAGGAGCTGCGGCGCGCCGTGACGGCGGCCGAGGACGCGACCAAGATGAAGTCCGACTTCCTGGCCAATATGTCGCACGAGATCCGCACGCCGATGAACGGCATCATCGGCATGACCCACCTGGCGCTGCAAACGGACCTCACGCCCAAGCAGCGCAACTACCTGGAAAAGGTGGAATCGGCCGCGCGCAACCTGCTGGGCATCATCAACGACATTCTCGACTTCTCCAAGATCGAGGCCGGCAAGCTGTCGTTCGAGCGGGTCGACTTCTTCCTCGAAGACGTGATGGGCAACATCGCCGACCTGTCCATGATGCGGGCGCAGGAAAAAGGCCTGGAGCTGCTGTTCGACGTGGCGCCGGACGTGCCGCACGCGCTGGTGGGCGATCCGCTGCGCTTCGGGCAAGTGCTGATCAACCTGACCAACAACGCCATCAAGTTCACCGAGCGGGGCGAGATCGTGGTCACCATCCGCGTGCTGGCGCGCGATGCGGAACAGGTCACACTGCGGGTGGATGTGCGCGACACGGGGCCGGGCCTGTCGCCCGAGCAGCAGGCGCGCCTGTTCCAGGCCTTCACCCAGGCCGACACCTCCACCACGCGCCACCACGGCGGCACGGGCCTGGGCCTGACCATCAGCAAGCGGCTGGTGGAGATGATGGATGGCCAGATCGGCCTGGACAGCCAACCCGGCGTCGGCAGCAATTTCCATTTCACGGCCCGCTTCGGCGTGGGCCAGCAGGACGAGCCGCAACCGCTACCCGACATCAGCGGCCTGCGGGTGCTGGTGGTGGACGACAACGCCAGCGCGCGCGAGATCTTCCTCGGCATGCTGGGCTCCATGAAGTTCGACGCGGCGTCGGCCGACAGCGGCGTGCACGCGGTGCAGGCGGTGGCGCAGGCGCGCGAGCAGGGACGCCCGTTCCGCGTGGTGCTGATGGACTGGCAGATGCCGGGCATGAATGGCATCGCCGCCGTCAAGGCGATCCGCGCCGAGGCCGAGGCGGCGGGCGTGGCGCCGCCGGCCATGGTGATGGTGAGCGCCTACAGTCGCGACGCGCTGCTCGACGAGTTGCACGGGCTGGCCGTGGAGGCCACGCTGAGCAAGCCGGTGAGCGCCTCGACCCTGCTCGATTCGATTTCCACCGTGTTCGGCCAGGACTTGCGCCGCTGCCGCAAGGCGCGCCGCGATGAAAGCTACCGCCAGGCCGAGCAGGCCGTGCGCGGCGCCTACCTGCTGCTGGTGGAGGACAACGAAGTGAACCAGGAAGTGGCGCAGCAGATCCTGTGCGACGCCGGGGTGCGCGTCGATATCGCCAGCAACGGTGCCATGGCGCTGGCCCGGATCGCCGTCAACGACTACGACGGTGTGCTGATGGACTGCCAGATGCCGGTGATGGACGGTTACGACGCCACCCGCAAGCTGCGCGAGGAGCTGCGCCACGCGGAGCTGCCCGTGATCGCCATGACGGCCAACGCCATGGTGGGCGACAAGGAGAAATGCCTGGCGGCCGGCATGAACGATTTCATCGCCAAGCCGATCGACGTGGCGCAGTTGTTCACAACGCTGGCGCGCTGGATCAAGCCGCGCGCGCCGGCGCCGGAAACGGCTGGTCAGCAAGCGTCGCCTGAGGCGCCGGCGCAGCCGCTGCCCGCCATCGCCGGATTGAAAATGGACGCGGCGTTGCAGCGCGTGGGCGGCAACGCGGCCCTGATGCGCAAGCTGCTGGGACGCTTCGTCGAAACCCAGATCGACGCCATGCAGCGCATCGCCGACGCGATGGACAACAACGACCTGGCGGCGGCCACGCGCGAGGCGCACACGGTCAAGGGGCTGGCGGGCAATATCGGCGCTGTGGCGCTGGCCGATGCGGCGGCCAGGGTCGAACAGATGCTGGCCCAGGGTGCCACTGAAGGGCGCGACGACGCCATCGCCGTCATGGGGCAGGAACTGGGCGAGATGGTGACGCGGGTGTCGATGGCCTTGCGCGCGACGGCAGCCGCCTCGCCCGCGGCGGCGCAGGGGGCGCTTGCGGCCTCGGCCCCGGCGCCCGTCGATCCGGCGGCACTGGCCGGCGAGGTACGCGAGATGGCGCGCCTGCTGGCGCAGGACGACGCGGCGGCCGTCAAGCTGCTCGATCGCGTGTGCCCGATGCTGGCGGCGGCCGGGCAGGGCGAGCCATCGCGCCAGCTGCGCCGCATGCTGGCGCAGTACGACTTCGAGGGCGCGCTGGACGAATTGCGTAGCGCGGCGACGGCCTTGCAAATATCGCTATAAAATACGGTATTAGCCGAGGAAGATGATGACCCCATTGCAAGCCAAGCCGACCATCCTGGTGGTGGACGACACTCCGGACAACATCGACCTGCTGTGCGCCGTGCTGGAACATGATTACCGCACCAAGATCGCCGTCAACGGCGAGCGCGCGCTCAAGATCGCCCGGGGCGAATCCAAGCCGGACCTGATCCTGCTCGATATCATGATGCCGGGGATGAGCGGCTACGACGTGTGCAAGGCGCTCAAGGCCGATCCGGCCACGCGCGACATTCCCGTCATCTTCGTCACCGCCATGAGCGAGGTGGCCGACGAGCAGCTGGGCCTGAGCCTGGGGGCGGTGGACTACATCACCAAGCCCGTGTCGGCGCCCATCGTGCTGGCGCGGATCAAGACCCAGTTGTCGATGAAGCGCGTGCACGACTTCCTGCGCGACCAGAACCAGTTCCTGGTGACGGAGGTGGAGCTGCGCACGCGCGAGATCGTGGCGCTGCAGGACGTGACCATCCACACCATGGCTTCGCTGGCCGAAACGCGCGACAGCGAGACGGGCAACCATATTCGCCGCACCGCGCACTACGTGAAGACGCTGGCCGAAAAGCTGCGCACCCATCCGCGCTTTGCCGCCTTCCTGACCGACGAGACCATCGAACTGCTGTTCAAATCCGCCCCGCTGCACGACATCGGCAAGGTCGGCATCCCCGACCGCATCCTGCTCAAGCCGGGCCGCTTCGAGCCGTACGAGATGGAGATCATGAAAACCCACACCACGCTGGGGCGCGACGCCATCATGACGGCCGAACGCGAGCTGGGCATCGAGGTCGATTTCCTCAAGTACGCCAAGGAGATCGCCTATGGCCACCAGGAGAAGTGGGACGGCAGCGGTTATCCCCAAGGGCTGGCTGGCGACGCCATCCCCATCTCGGCGCGGCTGATGGCGGTGGCCGACGTGTACGACGCCCTGATCAGCCGGCGCGTATACAAGGAAGGCATGTCGCACGAGGAGGCCGTGGCCATCATCACGGCCGGGCGCGGCGTGCACTTCGATCCGGACATGGTGGACGCCTTCCTGGCCTTGCAGGAGGAATTCATCGCGATTGCGAAACGGTATGCCGATTCCGACCAGGACATGGCCCGCAAGCGCGAAACGCTGGAATTATTCACGAAAGTAGCGGATGCAAATTGACGTAGACATGCTGGGTTTTGCGGCGGCCAGCTGCACCACCTGTTCCTTTATTCCGCAGGTCTGGCTGGTGTGGCGCGAACGCGCTGCCGCCGGCATCTCCACCGGCATGTATTCGATCTTCAGCTTCGGCGTGTTCCTGTGGCTGTGCTACGGCGTGGCGATCACGGCGTGGCCCATCATCATCGCCAACACCATCACCTTGCTGCTAGCGCTCAGCGTGCTGGGGATGAAGTGGCACTTCGAGCGGCTGGCGCCCGAGGACCGCAGCGTTTAGCCTGCATTTACGTTGGTGTGCGCAGTGGCGGCACGGCGCTCGCCAGGAAGGTGGCGATGCGGTCCACCACGGCGCCTTCGCGCTCGCGGTGCGGCACGTGGCGCACGCCCGGCATGATCGTCAGTTGGGCGGGGCCGCCCGCCAGGCCGGCGATGCGTTCAGGCTGCTGGCTGGAGCCGTATTCATCGTCGCCACCGTGCAGCACCAGCGTTGGGCAGCGCACCAGCGGCAGCACGTTGTTGAGCGACCAGGCTGCGAACGTTGGCGACAGCCAGGTTTCCGTCCACGCATCGAGCACCCAGCGGGCTTTGTCGCCATGGTACTGGCGCAGCCGCGCGAACGATTGCTCCTGCTGGAACGACGCCTTGGCTTCGAGGATGCCAGTCCGCGTGCGCTCTTCCACGAACGCCTGTGCCGACTCGGTGATCAGGGCCTGGCAAGCGTCCGCATGGCGCGCCGCGCAATGGACGGCCATGCCGCCACCCACGCTGTGGCCCATGGCGATGAAGTGTTCAAGGCCGAAATGGCGCAGCACGAGCGGGAAGAATGCCGCCGCCTCCTCGTCAATAAACCCGGTGCCGATATCGCCGGTGCGCGGATCGGACTGGCCGAAACCTAGCCTGTCGTAGGCGATGACTGATCTGCCCGTACCGGCCGCCAGCGCGGCGGGAAAGGAGCGCCACAGCTGGATGCTGCCCAGCGAATCATGCAACAAGACGATAGGCGCATGGCCATCGGCAGACGCCGAAGGCTGCCAGCGGCGGGCGAACAGGCGTCCCCGCGGCGTGACGATCCAGTGGTCGGATGGGGTAGGAATGGCGGTGCGCATTGCGTTGGATTTATCGAGCATGTCGAGTTGCTTATTTGGGCCGTTCAAATGAGTTCAATAGCTTCGCGAAGCAGTTTGCAGGTCTGCGGGATACCTTGCTGTTCGAACGTAGCGATCAGTTCTTCCGGCGACTTCTTGGGATTGCGTAACCGCGCGCGTAACCCTTTTACGACGCTCAGAAATTTGATTGAATCGAGGTCATATTGTGCAACCAGGAAGTCATCCGGATGCAGGACTTCAATGCCGTGTACAACGATGCTTGATTCAGGAAAGTCTTTGAGATTGAATGTGATGATGGCGTCGGCATGGCCAACAATAGCGGCGGCCAATACGTGCCGGTCATCGGGGTCCGGTAATACCAGGGAGTCAATCAGATGGTCGGCGTTTTCGATGATGGCGTCTTCGATCGCGTCGGCCATCAACGCCGCTGTTTTGGCGACTGCTTCGGGTGCAATGTCTTTGCGCTTGGCGATCAGGTTTCTGATCCATTCGTCTTGAATGCGCTTGGTCCACCTGGCGCGAAAGAGCCCTTCCTCGGCCAGGCTAATCAGCAGGTCGCGTAAGGGCGCCGGGTACAGAACACATGCGTCCAGTACGGCTGTATAGCGAAAATATCCTGCCATCAATAGCCCATGCCAAGCTCCTGCGCTTGGTCGACTAGCTGTTGGACTGCCGACTGGGAGACTTTGCGGCGGTCTTCCTTGTATTTCACCACGTCTTCGAAATGGATGCGTCGGTGGGTGCCAACCTTGTGAAAAGGTATCTTGCCTTCTTCGAGCAGGCGCACCAGGTAGGGGCGCGACACGTTCAGGTACGTGGCTGCCTCTTGCGTAGTGATATCCATTTCCCTTGGAATGACGGTGACGGCCTTTCCTTGCGCTAGCGAGCCGAGCATATCAGCGAACAAGCGCAGTATTTTGGGCGGCAACTTGAGCAATGGCGACTCTTCAATTTTCTCGATGCCGTCTTCAACAATGGCAATATTGACCGCGCGAGAATGGTCGAGCGCGGCGACGATGCAACGTTGGGCGGCCTTGGCAAGCTCAATTTCTTCCTTGTTTTCCAGGCGGTCAAGGACGGCTGGCATGGGAGCTCTCCTGAGTGATCGATTGTAAACGTATCCTACGAAATAAACGAATTAATCGCAACTACAATAATCAAGGGCGGGCGTCAGGTTGCCCGCCGTGCCCTCAACCCACCGTGCTGAAGAACCGCATCATCTCCCGGCTCGCATCGGGCCCCTTGCCGTCCGTGTAGCTGCCCTGCGCGCTGCCGCCCGACCAGGCGTGGCCCGCGCCGTGCACTACCCAGTGTTCGACCACGGGCTTGCCATCGTGGTCGTGGTGCGTGGTCTGAGTGTAGCGGTGGCCGTTGGGCACGCTGCCCGATTGCACCGACGGCGCGCTGCCAGCCGCGTGGCCGTTCAGGCGCTGGGCCGTCACCGCGTCGCCGTTGCGCGGGTGGACGGTGGTGTCGCGGTCGCCGTGGAAGACGATAATGGGCAGGCTGCCGCCGGGCGCCTTGTGCGTGCCGGCGCCGCGCTTCATGGCGCTCAGCGCCGACGGCAGATCCTGCGCCGACGCGTACGGCAAACCGGAATGCACGCCCACGGCCGCGAACACGTCCGGATACAGCGTGCCGACGATGACGGCCATGGCGCCGCCCGCCGACAGGCCGGCCACGTACACTTGCTTGTCCAGCACGCGGTAGTCGCGCTTGACCTGTTCGGCGATGCCGGCGATCAGCGACGGTTCGCCCTGGCCGCGCTGCTGGTCGATGGCGTTGAACCAGTTCCAGCACTTGGCGTTGTTGGCCTGCTTGGTCTGCTCGGGATAGACCACCAGGCACTGGCGTTCCTCGGCCACCTGGTTCATGCGGGTGCCGGCCGCGAAGTCGTCCGGATTCTGGGTGCAGCCGTGCAGCATCACCAGCAGCGGCATGGGCTGGCCGTGGTAGCTGGACGGGATGTACAGCTTGTACTGACGCTCGCCCGCGTGGTTGGCGTAGCTGCCCGTGATGAATTGCGCCCCTTCCGGCAACGGTGCTGGCGCCGGGCGCGGTGCGTCGTAGCCGGGCAGGTCCAGGCCGGACAGGTCCAGTGGCGGCAGGTTGAGGTTGGCGACGTCGAATGTCGGCAGTTCGAAATGCTTCAAGCCGGACGGCAGCGCGCCGTGGATGTCGACCGCGATACCCATGCGGTTGAGCAGGTCTTGCGCATATTCGATGGGGTGGGTGGCCGGATCGGGCGCGGCACCGGCGGGGGGAGGCTCGTCCTGCGGCGCTTGCGGTGCGGGCCTGCTGGTGGCTTGGCCTTGCCGGGCGTCCGCAGCGCTCGCGTCGTGCGTGGCATGCGCAGTGTTCGCATGGTGCAGCGCGCCGGACGAGGCGTGGCCGGCCGGCGTGTCGACGCAGATGGCATCCTCCACCTCGCCGCTCGCGCCATGTTGGCGGGCGACGGGCGTATCGGCAGGTTTGGCGGGTGGTGTGTTGATGTCGCGCATGGGCGGCGGCGTCGTGGCGCGCGGTGCGCCGCGCAGCCCGCCCAGCGCCTGCTGGATGGCCGCCGTGGCGGCGGCTGGTCCCTTGCTGATCAGTTTTTGGGTGGCGGCGCGCATCTGCGCCAGCAGTGTGGAATCGAATTTCATAAGCCGTCCTTCAACAAAGCTGCGCCATGCCCGGACTGCCGGTGGACAGGCGCGTTAGTGAATTCGCCCGGCCAGGGCGGTCTTGACCACGGTGCTCGCGTGCAGTGCGCCGAGCACGAAAATCGATTCGATGGTGGCCAGGGCCAGCTCCACCGAGACGTCGCTGGCGATGCTGGCCATGCCCAGCACCTGGATCTGCAGGCGCTGGCCGGCCGCCTGGATGGCTTCCAGGTCCGCGCGCGAATAGTGCTGCATGCCCAGCACCAGGCTTTTGCGCGCTACCGTCTGCTTGACCACGTCCGCGTGGGCATTAAGCTGGTTGCGGATCGCCGTGCGTATCAAATCGGTGCGGTTGGAGTAAAACCCTTCCTGCACCAGCAAATCGATTTGTCCCAGGTCTATCGGTCCCAGATTGATGGTGATTTTTTCCGATTCGCTCGTCTTGAGCTTCAGTTCTTGCTTGGCCATAAGTCTCCGTCCGGCACTGGGGTGGGCTGGTGGCATCTGGTAGCCATCCATCCACCATCTACATGGATGGTAGTATAGACCCATGACGTCGCAGGTCAAGCGCGTTCGCGCGCTTTGCGTTATCGTGAAGCAGCAATTGACCGAGCGGCCCCGCTGGGGGCGCGGCATAATGGGCGCATTCTTCGTTACCGATATCGCAATATGAATCCAGCAACGCCATCCACCGAACCTGTTTTGCCCGAGCTGGCCACACCGGTGCCGTCGCCGTGCGTCAGCCTGTGCAAGATGAGTCCCGAGACCGGCTATTGCGTCGGCTGCATGCGCACCATCGAGGAAATCATCGCCTGGTCCAAGGCGGACGATACCTACAAGCGCGCCGTGTGGGCGGAAATCCGGCGGCGCGAGGCGCTGGTCGACTTTTAAGGAAAGGTGGCAGGCATGCAGGGATTACCCGATTCCATCCAGGTGTTCGAGCGCGGCTGGCTCTCGTCCAACAACATCCTGCTGATCGGCCGCCACGACACGGCGCTGATCGACAGCGGCTACCTGACCCACGCGCCGCAAACGCTGGCGCTGGTGCGCCACGCGCTGCATGGCCGCCACCTGGACCGGCTGATCAACACCCACCTGCATTCCGACCATTGCGGCGGCAACGCCATCCTGCAAGCCCACTATGGCTGCGACACGGCGATCCCGGCGGCCGAGGCGGACAAGGTGCGGCATTGGGACGTGGACGCGCTCAGCTTCAAGGCTACCGGCCAGCAGTGCGAGCGCTTCAGCTTCGACAGCACCGTGTCCTGCGGCGACGTGCTGACGCTGGCCGACATGGAGTGGCGGGCCCTGGGCGCGCCCGGCCACGATCCCCATTCGCTGATTTTCTACTGCCCCGAGCACCGCGTGCTGGCCTCTGCCGATGCGCTGTGGGAGAACGGCTTCGGCGTCATCTTCCCGGAGCTGGACGGCGAATCCGGCTTCGCAGAGGAGCGCGCCACGCTGGACCTGATCGAAGGCCTGGACGTGCGGCTGGTGATTCCTGGCCACGGCGCGCCGTTCACGGACGTGCAGGGCGCGCTGGCGCGGGCCCGTTCGCGCGTCGATTACCTGGAGGCCGATCCGGTGCGCAACGCGCAGAACGCGATCAAGGTGCTGCTCAAGTTCCTGCTGCTGGAACGCCAGCGCATCGCCTTGGCCGACGTGCCGCAGATGCTGTTGTCCATGCCCGTGTTTGCGACCGCCAACGCGCGCTACCTGCGCCAGACGCCGGATGAACTGGCGCAATGGGCCGTGGGCCAACTGGTCAAGGGTGGCGCGGCGCACGTTGAGAGTGAATACTTACTCAACGACTGACTCCCTCCACTTCCATCTTCTTTATCCACTTCCATCAGCGAGTTCGATATGGCCTTGCCCGCAGTGCTGCAAAACCTCACCCTCCCCGTGATCGCCTCCCCCATGTTCATCGCCAGCGGGCCGGCGCTGGTGGCGGCACAGTGCAAGGCTGGCATCGTCGGCTCGTTCCCGGCCCTGAATGCGCGCCCGGCCGAGCTGCTCGACACCTGGCTGACAGATTTGCAGGCCGAGCTGGCCGACTACCAGCGCGCGCATCCAGACCAGCGCGTGGGGCCGATCGCCGTCAACCAGATCGTCCACCATTCGAACGACCGGCTCGCGCATGACGTGGAGGTGTGCGTCAAACACCAGATCCCCATCATCATCTCGTCGCTGCGCGCGCCACCCAAGGAGATGCTGGACGCCATCCACAGCTACGGCGGCATCGTGCTGCACGACGTGATCTCGATCCGCCATGCGCAAAAGGCGCTGGAGGCGGGCGTGGATGGCCTGATCCTGGTGGCCAGCGGCGCCGGCGGCCATGCGGGCACGCTGTCGCCGTTCGCGCTGGTCGGGGAGGTGCGCAAGTTCTTCTCGGGGCCGATCGCGCTGTCGGGTTCTATCGCCACCGGCGACGCGATCCTGGCGGCGCAGGCCATGGGCGCCGATTTCGCCTACATTGGTTCGCGCTGGCTGGCGACCAAGGAATCCAATGTGACGGAGGGCTACCGCGATGCGATCGTGGAGTCGTCCGCGGCGGATATCGTTTATACCAATTTGTTCACCGGCGTCCATGGTAACTACCTGAAGAAATCCATCCTCGCCGCAGGGCTGGACCCGGAGGCGTTGCCGCAGTCGGACAAGAGCGCGATGAGCTTCGGCTCCGGCACTGCCAAGGCGTGGCGCGACATCTGGGGCGCGGGTCAGGGCGTGGGTCTGATGGATGACGTGCCCACCACGGCCGAGATGGTGGCGCGCCTGAAGCGCGAGTACGACGCGGCGCGCGCGCGGCTTAGCCTGTAACCGGCGCCCTGTAACGACCACTGGCAGGCCGGCGGCTGGAGGCGGTTGGCGCTACTTTGCCAGACCACCCGCGCGTGCCGGCCGGGGCTTGCCGGCGGCACTCGCCGGCTTCTTCTTTTTCGCCTGGGGCTGCGCCTGTTTGCGCAACGCGGCGGCCATGCCCAGCCTGGCCCAGCGCAGCATGTCGCTGGCGTCGTCCATCGCCTCGTCGGGCACGCGGTAGTAACGCAGCGCGCTTGTCTCGCCCAATTTCTGGTAGGTGAACTGCACGCAATGGGCGGCCTTGAACTGGGCTTCGTTGTCGTCGTCGGCCTTGAAGTACAGGCAGTCGTCGAGGATGATGGCGCAGAACAGCCCATCGATGTAGATCCCCACGCCACCGAACATGCGCTTGCTGCGCACGCTCCCCAGTGGCGCCAGTACGTCGGTCAGATAGTCCAGGAAATCAGGCGATACCATGGTCCGTTCCTTTTCAGGTTACTGCGGGCGACGGATATCGTAGCGCGCGAAGTGCTTCCACGTGCCGTCCGGCTTGGCCGATTCAATCTCGAAGGTCCAGGATGCCGTCTCGGCATGGTAGCTCAGCGTGTCGCGGAACGGCGCGCTGGCGTAGGGGAAGATGAATTCGATCGTGCTGCCCGTGATCTTGCCCGTCGCGTGGGGGATCGAGCCCTTGGCGCCGAAGATGTCCATCCAGTGCGCGATCACGGACTGGCTGCCCTGGTCGTAGCCGATGAAGACACGCGCCTCGTACTTGGCCGGCACCTGCACGTCCTTCATGTGCATTTCCGTGAACGTGGCGTTCAGCGTGGGCGTGGCGGCCATGGTGTAGCGCACCGGCTTGCCCATCACGTCGCCGGTCATGATCCAGTCGCCGTCCAGCGCTTGCAGCAGGGCGGGGCGGGCGTCGGCGGGGGCGGTGGGCGGCGCGGCGTGGGCGCTGGCCGTGGCCAGCACGGTGGAGAGCAGGAAAGGGGTAACGATGCGCATCGGTTCGGGCCGGGGAAAGAATTTGACGTAGCAGACAATAGGACAAAATTGCGCAAATTGCAATTCGCTCACTCCTGTTCCAGCCACTTGCGTGCCGTCGTCACCACCTGCTCGGTCAGGCGGCGCGTGAGCGGGGTCTGGATGTCCCACGCGTGCCAGATCAGCGGCACGTTCAGACTGACGCCCGGCACCAGGTCCACCAGGGTGCCCGCGCGCAGGTTGGTCCCGCACTGCTGCACGGGCACCATGCCGTAAGCGTAGCCCGCTTCCAGGAAGCGCACGAATCCGTCCGAACTGGAGAACGCGTGGTGCGGATAGCGCACCGGCTGGCCGAACTGGCGGGCCAGGTACTGCTCCAGCAGCGCGTCCTTGCGGTCGAATATCAGCGCCGGCGCTTGCCGCACCGCGTCCAGCGTGAAGCCGTGCGCGAACCAGCGCTGCACGAACGCGGGCGAGGCCACGCACAGGTAGCGCATCATGCCGAGCGGCGTGGCCGTGGTGCCGGCCACGCGCGTCGATTCGCTTGTCACGCAGGCGAACACGCGGCCTTCGCGCAGCTGGCTTAAGGTGTGGTCCTGGTCGTCGATGCGGATGTTGAGCAGGCAGGCGTCCGACAGCAGCAGAGGCGCCACGGCTTCCTGCAGCCAGGTGGCGGCGCTGTCGGCGTTGACCGCGATGGCGATGTCGGGCCGCGCGTCGGTCTGGCCGGGGCGCTGCTTCAGGGCCGCTTCCAGCAGCCGCACCTGGCGGTAGTGGGCGATCAGGCGCTGGCCCGCCTCCGTCGCCTGCGGCGGTTGGGTGCGCACCACCAGCAGTTCGCCGGCGTCGTTCTCCAGCAGCCGGATGCGCTGCGACACGGCCGATTGCGTGATCGACAGGGCCACGGCCGCCTTGTCGAAACTGCCATATTCGACCACGGCGTCGAGGGCGGCCAGGCCCCGGTAGTCCACTGCGCTCATTAATTTCTCTAATGTTTGTCCAATATTATTAATTATACTTATCTGCGCCGGGACCGTAAGCTGGTGGCCTGTTTGAGGAGAAAACATGGCAGCGACGGCATTCTTGAAGGGTTTGGGCTTGGGCGGCAGCCTGATTGTGGCGATCGGATCGCAGAACGCTTACCTGCTGCGGCAGGCGCTCAAGCGCGAGTTCGTGCTCACCTGCGTCGCCGTTTGCGTGGTGTGCGACATGGCGTTGATCGCGGCCGGCGTGGCCGGCATGGGGCAGTTGATCACGGGCGTGCCGGCTTTGCTGTGGTGGCTGAAGCTGGGCGGTGCGGCGTTCTTGCTCGCCTATGGCTGGCGCGCGGCCCGTTCCGCACTGCGGCCCGCCGCGCTGGTGGCGGGCGACGGGGCCACTGTGGCCAGCCGCGGCGCCGTGGTGGCGGCCATGCTGACATTCACCCTGCTCAACCCCCACGTGTATCTGGATGTGATCCTGCTCGGCTCCATCGGCGGCCAGCAGGCGGGTAATGGACGGCTGTATTTCGCGGCCGGCGCGATGGCCGCTTCGCTGGCCTGGTTCAGCGGGCTGGGATGGGGGGCGCGCTACCTGGCGCCCGTGTTCGCCCTGCCACGGGCGTGGCAGGTGCTCGATGGCGTGATCGCGGTGGTGATGTGGACGATCGCCGCGTCGTTGCTGGTTTGATGGCGGTGGCAGGTTGCGAAAGCCAGGGTCAGACCCCAAGGGGGCAGACTCCGAAAACCAGGGTCAGACCCCAAGGGGGCAGACCCTAGGCCTTACGCGCGTTGTCAGGACTCGCTGTCGGTCTTGATGGCCCACAGGCCTGGCAGGTTGCGCCAGTAGCCGTAGGCGTCCATGCCGAAACCGACCACGAAGCGGTTGGGGATGGTGATGCCGACGATGTCGGCCTTGCAGGGCTTGGCCTTGCCGATCGCCTTGTCGCAGAACACGGCCAGGATCACTTCGGAGGCGCCCATGTCCAGCAGGCGCTGTTTGACGTGGGCCAGCGTTTCGCCTTCGTCCAGAATATCGTCCAGCACGATCACGGTGCGGCCCGTCACGTTCGAGCGCGGCACGACCTTCCACACCACCTGGCCGCCCTGGTCCTCGTCGCCGTAGCGGCTCACGTGGATGTAGTCGAATTCGAGCGGGAAGGTCAGCTGCGGCAGCAGGTTGCCGGTGAAGACGACGGCGCCGCCCATCACGCCCAGCACCAGCGGGAACTCCTGGCTGTCGGGCGCGTTGAAGCGGGCGTTGAGGGTGTCGGCCATGCGCGTGACGGCGGCATCGACGGTCTCTTTGTTGAACAGTTCTTCTGCCGTTTCCAGCAGGGCGCGGGCGCGGTTGTGGTGGAAGTCTTGCATGATCTTCTAGTTTTTCTAAAAACGGGTGAACAATCCCGCTATTATCCGCCATATCGCGCCATGCCGGGGTAGTTGGATTTGCGCCACAACACCGGCCGCGGCGCGCCGCTAGCGGTAATCGCGCACGTCGTCGATCACCTTGCCGTCGTTGGGCAGGCTGCCGCGCGCGGCGAAACACACTTCGCCGCGCAGCTTGGTCAGGTCGCGTATCGAATCGACCACGGCCGCGCCCAGGCTGGTGCTGGCGCCCTGCGGATCGTCCACTTCGCAATGCAGCGTCATCACGTCCTGCGCCATGTGGCCCGACACTACCAGCCGCGCCTTGTGGATCTGCGGATGGCGGCGCGCGATGTCGTGCACCTGCGACGGATGGACGAACATGGCGCGCACCTTGGTGGCCTGGTCGGCCCGGCCCAGCCAGCCGCGGATGCGGGTGTTGGTGCGGACGGTGGCCGCCGGCGTGTGTGTCAGCTCGGCCGACAGGTCGCCCGTGGCGAAGCGGATCAGCGGGTAATCGTGGTTGAACAGCGTGACCAGCACTTCGCCGACTTCGCCCGGCGCCACCGGCTCGCCAGTGCCGGGACGGACGATCTCCAGGATCACTTCCTCATCGAGCACCATGCCCGGATCGAGCACGCCGGCGCTGGCCGTCTCGTAGGCGATGCTGCCGATGTCGGCCGAGGCGTAGGTCTGGAACACGTGCGGCACGCCGTTCTGCGCGAACCAGGCGCGCAGCGATTCGGGCAGCGCCTCGGCGCCCATCATGGCCTGGCGCACGCTGGAAATGTCGGCGCCCATCTCCTGCGCTTTTTCGATGATGATCTTCAGGAACGACGGGGTGCCGATGTAGGTGTCGGGCCGCAGTTCGGCCATGGCCTGCACCTGCATCTCGGTCTGCCCGGCGCCGGCCGGGATCACGGCGCAGCCGATGCGGGCCGCGCCCCCTTCGACCATGAAGGCGGCCGGCGTGAAGTGGTAGGAGAAGCAGTTCTGTACCAGCCCGCCCGGCCGCACGCCGGCCGCGTACATGGGGCGCGAGAAGCGCCACCAGTCCTGGCCCCGGCCCTCGGGGTCGAAGATGGGGCCGGGCGACATGTACACGCGCGCCAGCTGGCCGGTGGGGGTGGCGTTCAGGCCACCGAACGGCGGCTGCTGGCGCTGCAGGTCCTTCAGGCCGGACTTGCGCGTGACCGGCAACTGGGCCAGCGCGGCGCGGCTGGCGATGTCGCCGGCCGGCACGCCTTGCAGGATGCGCGCCCAGCCGGGCGTGCCCTGGGCCCGTGCGACGAGGCGCGGCAGGCGTTGCATCAGGTCGCGTTCGCGCTGCACGGGGTCGCGCGTCTCCAGGCTATCGAGCGTATCGGCCATGTTTAATCCTTGTGTGAGATCGGTTTTTTGGGCGGTGGCGTCAGGCCAGCCAGCGCTTGCGGCGGCGGTAGAACTTCATGTCGCGGAAGCTCTTGCGCCCGGCGCCGGACACGCCCAGGTAGAACTCCTTGACGTCCTCGTTGCTGGCCAGGTCGCTGGCCGCGCCTTCCATGACGACGCGGCCGTTCTCCAGGATGTAGCCGAAATCGGCGTAGCGCAGCGCCACGCTGGTGTTCTGCTCGGCCAGCAGGAAGGACACGTTCTCCTTCTGGTTCAAGTCCTTGACGATGCCGAAGATCTCCTCGACGATCTGCGGCGCGATGCCCATCGACGGTTCGTCCAGCAGGATCATGGACGGCTTGGCCATCAGCGCGCGGCCGATGGCGCACATCTGCTGTTCGCCGCCGGAGGTGTAGCCGGCCTGGCTGGCGCGGCGCTCCTTCAGGCGCGGGAAGTAGTGGTAGACCTTGTCCAGCGCTTCCTTGAGCTGGGGGCGCGACAGCGTGCGCGTGTAGGCGCCCGTGAGCAGGTTGTCCTCGATGGTCAGGTGGCCGAAGCAGTGGCGGCCTTCCATCACTTGCGACAGGCCGCGCTTGACCAGTTCATTGGGCGTGAGCTGGTCCACCCGCTCGCCCTTGAACTGCACTTCGCCCTTGGTGACGTCGCCGCGCTCGCCGCGCAGCAAGGTCGAAATGGTTTTCAGCGTGGTCGACTTGCCGGCGCCGTTGGCGCCCAGCAGGGCAACGATCTTCCCTTGCGGGACTTGCAGCGACACACCCTTGAGCACAAGGATCACGTGGTCGTAGATCACTTCGATGTTGTTGACCGACAGGTAGGGCTGGCTGCTGACGGTTTCGGCTGCGGCGGCTGTGTTCATGGTCGTTCTTCGCTGGTTGAAAAAACGTGCGGGGAGAAGGAGGTACTCCCCGCACTAGTTCACCTCGTAGCTATGGCGTGGCTACTTGGCGCAGGCTGGCGTTATTTTTTTCTCGGCGGCGTAGGCGTTCGAGGACTCCTCCAGCAGCTTGCGAGTCAGCGCCTTGTCGCCCACCACCCAGTTCGGCGTGATGGCGTTCCACTTCTTGCCGTCCCATTGCTGGACCTTGACGGCGCCCGAGCCTTCATGGTCCTCGCAGCTGGTCTTCACCACCGGCAGCATGCCGTAGGCGCCGATGGCCTTCTCGCGCGCCTCGTCCACGTTCAGGTGCTCCAGGCCCCAGCGCAGTTGTTCGCCGGTGACGGGTTTACCCTTGCCGAACTTGTCCTGCGCGGTGCGCATCGCCTCCACCCACAGGATGGCGGCCGTCACGCCACGCATGTGGTAGACGGAACCGACGCGGTTGCGGTCGGCCAGGTTGCCCTTGCCGGCGTCGTACAGCTTCTTGTGGATCTCGTCCATCACGGGGTAGTTGCCGGGGGTGTTGAAGGTCATCGCGCTATAGCCCTTGGCGGCGTCGCCGGCCGGCACGGTGTCCTCCTCGGAGCCGGCCCACCACACACCCAGCATCTTCTCGCGCGGGAAGCCGTTGCGCTGGGCCGTCTTGATGGCCACCGAGTTCATCACGCCCCAGCCCCACAGGATCACGTAGTCGGGATTGGCCTGGCGGATCTGCAGCCATTGCGACTGCTGCTCGCTGCCCGGCGGCGGCACGGCGATCTTGATCAGGTCGAAGCCGTACTGCTTGGACAGCGCCTCCAGCACCGGCAGCGGTTCCTTGCCGAAGGCCGAATCGTGGTACAGGTGCACGATTTTCTTGCCCTTCAGCTTATCCATGCCGCCGCTCTTGTCGCCCAGGTACTTGATCATGCCGGCGGCCTGGTTCCAGTAGCTGGTGATGAGCGGGAACACATAGGGGAATACTTTGCCGTTGGCCGCGTCCGAGCGGCCGTAGCCCAGCATCGTCATGGGGATCTTGTCCTGCGGCAGACGGTCCAGGATGCCGTAGGCGATGCCGGTCGACAGCGGTTCGACCATGGTGGCGCCGCCGTTCTTGGTCTTCAGGCGCTCGTAGCATTCCACGCCGCGCGACGGGTTGTATTCCGTTTCGCATTCCTCCCAGCTGATCTTCACGCCGTTCACGCCGCCGTTCATGTTGACCAGGTTGAAGTAGTCGATCACGCCGCCGTAGAAACCGGAACCGCCGGCCGCATACGGCCCCACGCGGTACGACGGCAGGGCGATGAACTGGTCGGCCCATGCTGGAACAATGGCGCTGGCCGTCAGTGCGGCGCCCAGCACGAAGCTTTTGATGCATTTCATACTCGTCTCCTCGAAGTTACAGACCTCAGGTGATACTGGTAGTGGTGATGCCAGGGACCGCGTTCAGTGCGGGAACGGCCACAGACGCAGCTTCTCTTTACCGATTTGCCACAGACGCGCCAGGCCATGCGGCTCGACGATCAGGAAGAACACAATCAATGCGCCGAACACCATCAGCTCCAGGTTGGACGCCACGCTGGTGGGCAGGGCCAGCCCGTGCGCCAGCACGTTCAGGCACACGGGCAGCAGCACGATGAAGGCCGCGCCCAGGAAGGAGCCGAGCACCGAACCGACGCCGCCGATGATGATCATGAACAGGATGCGGAACGACAGGTCCAGGTTGTACGCTTCCGGCTCCACCGTGCCCAGGTAGGCGAACGCGTACAACGCGCCGGCCACGCCGCAGTAGAAGGAGCTGACGGCGAACGCCAGCAGCTTGGTGCGCATCAGGCGGAAACCGATCACCTCGGCCGCCACGTCCATGTCGCGCACGGCCATCCATGAGCGGCCCACGTTGGAACGGATCATGTTCTTGGCCAGCAGCGCCATCACGGCCACCACGGCCAGCACCAGCAGGTATTTGCTGGCCGGGCTGTCGAATTCGTAGCCGAGGATGGTGATCTTCTGCGCCGTGATCACGCCCGAGCTGCTGTAGTTGGTCAGGTAGGGGATCTTGGTCAGGCACCACAGCACGAAGAACTGGGTGGCCAGCGTGGCGGCGGCCAGGTAGAAACCGCGGATGCGCAGCGACGGCAGCCCGAAAGCGACGCCCACCAGCGCCGCCGACAGCCCGCCCAGCACGAAGGCCAGCAGGATGGGCATGCCGGGGATGCGCTGCACGAAGTTGTAGGCGCCAAACGCGCCCACGGCCATGAAGGCGGCCGTGCCCAGCGACAGCTGGCCGGCGTAACCGGTGAGGATGTTGAGCCCCAGCGCGGCCAGGGAGAAGATCAGGAACGGGATCAGGATGGCCGACAGCGTGTAGGGGGAGGCCAGCACCGGCGCCACGGCCAGCGCCACCACCAGCAGCGCGGTCAGGGCGATGCGGTCCTGGCGGATCGGGAAGATCTGGTTGTCGGCCTGGTAGCTGGTCTTGAATTGTCCGGCTTCGCGGTAGAACATGGTCGTTCCTCTCAGATTCTGCGGATGATTTTTTCGCCGAACAGCCCTTCAGGCCGCACCAGCAGGAACGCCAGGGCCAGCACGTAAGGGAACCAGCCCTCGATGCCGCCGCCGACCATGGGGCCGAGGTAGACTTCGGCCAGCTTTTCCGACGCGCCGATGATCAGGCCACCGACGATGGCGCCCGGCATGGAGGTGAAGCCGCCCAGGATCAGCACCGGCAGCGCCTTGAGCGCGACGAAGGTCAGCGCGAACTGCACGCCATTGCGGGCGCCCCACAGCAGGCCCGCCACCAGTGCCACCATGCCGGCCACCGACCACAGCACGGCCCAGATACGCTGCAGCGGGATGCCCACGGCCAGCGCGGCCTGGTGGTCGTCGGCCACGGCGCGCAGCGCGCGGCCCACCTTGGTGCGGGCGAACAGCAGGGCCAGCGCCGTCACCAGCAGCGCGCATACGCCGGCCGCCGCCACGTCGAACTGGGACACGATGATGTTGAATTTATCGAGCAGGTATTGCAGCGGCACGTCCTCGATCGGCAGTTCCAGCTTGTGCACCTGCGAGCCCCAGATCAGCTGCGCCAGGCCCTCGATGAAGAAGGCCAGGCCGATGGTGGCCATGAACAGCGTGATCTCGGGCTGGTTGACGAGCGGGCGCAGCACCACGCGCTCGATCGCCAGGCCCAATGCGATCATCACGACGATGGTGATCGGGATGGCCAGCCACACGGACAGGCCGAACTTGTCGACCATGCCCACGCAGGTGAGGGCGGCGAAGAACACCATCGCGCCCTGGGCGAAGTTGAACACGCCGGAAGCCTTGTAGATCAGCACGAAGCCGATCGCCACCAGCGCGTACATCACGCCCGACAGCAGGCCGCCGATCAGCACTTCAAAGAAAAAGTTCACGTTCATTTAGTGCTCCACCCCGAGATAAGCGTTGATCACGTCCTGGTTGGTGCGCACCTCGTCGGGCGTGCCGTCGCCGATCTTCTTGCCGTAGTCGAGCACCACCACGCGGTCCGAGATGTCCATCACCACGCCCATGTCGTGCTCGATCAGCACGATGGTGGTGCCGAACTGGTCGTTCACGTCCAGGATGAAGCGGCACATGTCCTGCTTCTCCTCCACGTTCATGCCGGCCATCGGTTCGTCCAGCAGCAGGATTTCCGGCTCGGCCGCCAGCGCCCGGCCCAGCTCCACGCGCTTTTGCAGGCCGTAGGGCAGGCGGCCCACGGGCGTCTTGCGGATCGCCTGGATCTCCAGGAAGTCGATGATCTCCTCGGCCTTGATGCGGTGTTCGATCTCCTCGCGCCGCGCCGGGCCCCAGTACAGGGCCTGCATCAGGAAGTTCGATTTCATCTTCAGGTTCCGGCCCGTCATGATGTTGTCGAGCACCGTCATGCCCTTGAACAGGGCGATGTTCTGGAAGGTGCGCGCGATGCCGGACTTGGCGGCCGCATAGCAATCCATGTTGCGGCGGTGCTCGCCGCGGTAGATGATCTCGCCTTGCTGCGGGCGGTACACGCCGTTGATCACGTTGAGCATGGAGCTCTTGCCGGCGCCGTTGGGGCCGATGATGGCGCGGATCTCGTGCTCCTTCACGTTGAAGGAAATGTCGGTCAGCGCGCGCACGCCGCCAAACGACAGGGAGATGTTTTTCAGGTCCAGGATCACGGGGCCGGTGCGACGGCCGGCATGGGCGCCCAGATGCGCTTCGATTTCGTTCATTTGCATGGTGGCGTCCTCCGTCATGCCGCTGCCTGGACCGCTGGATAAGTCTTGCAGTCCCGGATTTTCAGGTCGGCCGAGACGGCGCCGGTGCGGCCATCCTCGAACTTGACCTGGGTGGTGATGAACTGCGTGCTCTTGCCGCTGTACAGGGCGTCGATCAGCACCGCGTATTTTTCGGCGATGAACTTGCGGCGCACTTTGCGGGTGCGGGTCAGCTCATCGTCGTCCGGGTCCAGCTCCTTGTGCAGCACCAGGAAGCGGTGCACCTGGGTGCCCGCCATCATGGCCTCGGCGGCCAGGCCGGCGTTGACCTTCTCCACGCAGTCGCGCACCAGTTCATAGGTTTGCGGGTGGGCCGCCAGGTCCGTGTAGCCGGAATAGGCGATGCCGCGCCGCTCGGCCCAGTTGCCAACGGCCTCCATGTCGATGTTGATGAAGGCGCACACCTGGTCGCGCGCGTGGCCGAACGCCACCGCCTCCTTGATGAAGGGGAAGAACTTGAGCTTGTTCTCGATGTAGTTGGGCGCGAACATGGCGCCGTCGTTCATGCGGCCCACGTCGGCCGCGCGGTCGATGATCTTCAGGTGGCCTTCGGCATCGAACATGCCGGCGTCGCCGGTGTGGAAGTAGCCCTCGGCGTCGATCACCTCGGCGGTGGCGTCGGGGCGCTTGTAGTAGCCCTCCATGGTGGCGGGCGAGCGCACCAGCACTTCGCCGTTGTCGGCCAGCCGTACTTCCACGCCCGGCGCGGGCAGGCCCACGCTGTCGAACTTGATGTGGCCGTCCGGTTGCAGGCACACGTAGGCGCAGGTCTCGGTGGAACCGTACAGCTGCTTGAGGTTGACGCCGATCGAACGGTAGAAGCGGAACAGGTCAGGGCCGATGGCCGCGCCGGCCGTGTAGGCCACGCGCACCCGCGACAGGCCCAGCACGTTCTTCAGCGGGCCGTACACCAGCACATTGCCCAGCGCGTAGGCGGCACGGTCGGCCAGCGGCACCGGCTTGCCGTCCAGGATATCGGCGCCGCAGCGGCGCGCCACCTCCATGAAGTGGTGGAACAGGCGGCGCTTGATGGCGCCCGCGTCCTCCATCCGTATCATCACCGTGGTCAGCATGTTCTCGAAGATGCGCGGCGGGGCGAAGTAGTAAGTGGGGCCGATCTCGCGCATGTCGGTCAGCACCGTGTCGCCGGACTCGGGGCAGTTGACGGTGAAGCCGGCCACCAGCGCCTGGGCCAGCGAGAACAGGCAGTCGCCCACCCACGCCATGGGCAGGTAGGACAGGATGTCTTCGCGTTCCGTGAGCCGGTCGAAACCGACGCCGCCGGTGCCGGCCGCGAGCAGCGCGGCGTGGCTCTGGCACACGCCTTTCGGCTTGCCGGTGGTGCCGGAGGTGTAGAGCATGATGGCGTGGTCGCTGCCCTTGCCGGCCGCGATGGCGGCCTCGTAGGCGCCCGGATGGTCGCGGTCCCACGCGCGGCCCAGTTCCTGCACGGCGGCGAACGAGGACAGCTCGGGCTGGCGGTAGTGGCGCATGCCGCGTTCATCCTCGTAGATGATGTGGGCGATGCCGGGGTAGTCGGCGCGCAGTTCGAGCAGCTTGTCGACCTGCTCCTGGTCTTCCACCACGGCGTAGTGGATTTCCGCGTTGTCCAGCACGTAGGCCATGTCGGCGGCCGGCGCATCCTGGTACAGCGGCACGGGCACCCCGCCCAGCGCTTGCGCGGCCAGCATGGCCCAGTACAAGCGGGGGCGGTTGTCGCCGATGATGGCCAGGTGCATGCCGCGCTCGAAGCCCAGCGCGGCCAGGCCGCAGGCCAGTGCGCGCACTTCCGCGTTCACTTGCGCCCAGTCCCAGCTTTGCCAGATGCCCAGGTATTTTTCGCGGAATGCGGGCCGCAGGGGCCGGTCTACGCCGTGCTGCAATAGCCGGCGCGGGAACGTATCCAATTCAGTTTGCACCAGTGTCTCCTGTTGCGGTCTGTTGTTATGGTGCCGTGCTCGCTTGCGGATTGCCATCCAGATTGCGGCCCGTCATCCTTTTTGTGTGATGATAGTAGCCTGATGGAAGGGGCCAGGATGTCTTTTCGATGACAATCACCCGACTTTTTTATGGTGCAATGCAACAATGCAAACAGAACAACCTAGCCTGAAGGAAGCGCTGCGCGCGGCCAACTGGGCCAGCTGCCTGACGCCCGAGCAGATGGCGCGGGTGGAGGCAGATACATTCGAGACGTTCGTCCCCAAGGGGGGCTATGTGTGCCGTAAAGGCGACATGGTGGAAAACTGGCTGGGCATCGTGGGCGGCATGGTCAAGATGAACAACTTCTCGGCCTCGGGCAAGAGCGTGACCTTCACCGGCGTGCCGCCCGGCGGCTGGTTCGGCGAAGGCTCGCTGCTCAAGAACGAACACCTGAAGTACGACGCGATGGCGCTGCGCGACAGCCGCATCGCGCGCATGCCGGCCGCCACCTTCCACTGGCTGCTGGAAACGAGCCTGCCGTTCACGCGCTTTTTGCTGATCCAGCTGAATGAACGGCTGGGGCAGTTCATCGGCATGGTGGAGAACGACCGCCTGCTCAACGTCGATACGCGGGTGGCGCGCTGCCTGGCGTCGATGTTCAATTCCCACCTGTATCCGGGGCTGGAGCCGCTGGTGCAGATTTCGCAGGAGGAGCTCGGTTTCCTGTCGGGCGCCTCGCGCCAGCGCGCCAACCAGGCCTTGCAGCTGCTGGAGAAGCAGGGTTTGCTCAGCATTGATTACTGCGGCATACGGATACTGGATCTGGAGGGCTTGCGGCGGTTCGAGGCGTGACAGTTCGCGTCCCCGCCGCCTTCTGCCACGGCCCCAATCGCGGTATCATAGGGCCAGCATCTGTCGCCGCTGGCAGATCCGTATAAACGATATGCGCCCCGCTTGGCGCGCCCTCTTACCCTTATGCCCCATACTGACCGTCCCGACATCGCAGCCCGCCTGGCGCAGCTGCGCCAGGCCATGCGCCGCCAGCAGATCGATGCATTGATGGTGCCATCCTCCGACCCGCACTTGTCCGAATACCTGCCCGCCCGCTGGCAGGGCCGCCAGTGGCTGAGCGGCTTCACCGGCTCGGTCGGCACCTTCATCATCACTGCCGATTTCGCCGGCGTGTGGACCGACGCGCGCTACTGGACCCAGGCCGAAACGGAACTGGCCGGCACCGGCGTGCAGCTGATGAAGATTCCGTCTGGCGCCAGTGTGCTGTACATCGACTGGCTGGCCGACCATCTGCAGGCCGGCCAGACGCTGGCTGTCGATGGCGCCGTGCTGGGCCTGGCCACGGCCCGCCTGCTGGCCCAGGCGCTGCAAGCGAAAGGTGCGCTGCTGCGCACCGACGGCGATGTACTGGACGAAGTGTGGCAAGACCGCCCCGCGTTGCCAGCCGCGCCTGTGTTCGAGCACACGCCGCCGCACGCGGACCTGAGCCGCGCCGCCAAACTGGCTGCGCTGCGACTGGCCATGCGCGAGCAGGGCGCCAGCCACCACGTGCTCTCCACGCTGGACGATATCGCCTACCTGTTCAACCTGCGCGGGGCCGATGTCAACTTCAACCCCGTGTTCCTGTCACATGCGCTGGTCGACGCAGCCGGCGCTACCTTGTTCGTCGCCGACGGCAAAGTCGCGCCGCAGTTGCGCGCGGCCCTGGCGCAAGATGGCGTGACGCTCGCGCCCTATGCCGATGCCGCCGCCGCACTGGCCGCGCTGCCGGCCGGCGCCGTGCTGCTGCTGGACCCGCGCCGCGTCACCCACGGCACGCGCGAGGCCGTGCCGGCCGGCGTGAAGGTGGTGGAGGCGATCAACCCTACCACCTTCGCCAAGTCGAAAAAGACGGCGGCCGAGGCGGCCCACGTGCGCCAGACCATGGAGCAGGACGGCGCGGCCCTGTGCGAATTCTTCGCCTGGCTGGAGCAGACGCTGGCCAACCCGCAGCGCGCGCCGCTGACGGAACTGGACATCGACCGCGAACTGACGGCGGCCCGCGCCCGCCGGCCCGGCTTCGTCAGCCCCAGTTTCGGCACCATCGCTGGCTTCCGCGCCAACGGCGCCATCATGCATTACCGCGCCACCGAGGCGGCCCACGCCACCATCGCGGGCGACGGCCTGCTGCTGATCGACTCGGGCGGCCAGTACCTGGGCGGCACCACCGACATCACGCGCGTGGTGCCGGTTGGTGAGCCCACGGCCGCGCAGCGGCGCGACTTCACGCTGGTGCTGAAGGGCGTGATCGCGCTGTCGTCGGCCAGCTTCCCGCGCGGCACGCGCTCGCCCATGCTCGACGCGCTGGCGCGCGCGCCCCTGTGGGCGGCCGGCATGGACTTCGGCCACGGCACCGGCCATGGCGTGGGCTACTTCCTCAATGTGCACGAAGGCCCGCAGTCGATTTCGCCCACCGCCATGCCGGAGCCGCATACGGCCATGGAGCCGGGCATGATCACCTCGGTCGAACCTGGTCTGTATCGCCCCGGCCAATGGGGCATACGGATCGAGAACCTGGTGCTCAACGTGGACGCGGGCAGCACGGAATTCGGCAGCTTCCTGCGCTTCGAAACACTCACGCTGTGCCCGATCGACACGCGCTGCGTGGATCTGGCGCTGCTGCGCGACGATGAGCGCCAGTGGCTCAACGACTACCATGCCACCGTGCGCGCGCGCCTGCGTCCGCATCTGGCCGGCGACGCGCTGGCGTGGCTGGAGCGCCGCACGGAGGCCGTATGAGCGCCCGCTCGACCCGCGCCACGTCGGCCATCGCCCGCCTCAAGGAGCGCAGCGGCAACGCCAAATACACGATGTCGCGCACCGGCAGCGGCCTGTTCTTCCTGACCGAGGGACCGGGCCTGCCGCCATTGTGCGCGCCGCTGGAGCTGGATGATTTCGTCGCCTTCGTCAACGGTCTCGGACCGCAGACGCCCAAGCGCGTCAGCAAGCTCGATGTGGCGTTTGAAAAGCAATTGAACAAGAAGGCGCCTTAAGCGCCGCGGCGCGCCCGCTGGAGCGCGCCTTGACACCAACACAGACAAGAGGCCAGTCATGCCCACCATCGATTTCCTGATCGCCTATTGGTCCTCCGGCGAACTCGCCACCAACGGCCTTATCCTGCTCAACATGATCGGCGCGCTGCTGCTTGGCCTGCTGGTCGGCTACGAGCGTTCCTACCATGGCCGCGCGGCCGGCATGCGCACCTATGGCCTGGTGTGCATGGCCTCGGCCGCGCTGACCGTGGTCACGGGCTATCCCCAGTTCTGGTTCGGCGGCCACGTGATCCCGTCGGCCATGGGCACCGACCCCACCCGCATCATCCAGGGCATCGTGACGGGCATCGGCTTCCTGGGCGCGGGCGTGATCATGCGCGAGGGCTTCAACATCAGCGGCCTGACCACGGCGGCCTCGATCTGGGCCTCGTCCGTGATCGGCATCATGGTCGGTGTCGGGTTCTACATGTCGGCCATGGGGCTGGCCATCCTGTGCGCGATGGCCATGATCTTCCTGTCCCGGGTCGAAGCGTGGCTGCCGTCGCGTCACGCAGTCGCCATCACCATGCGCTTCCGGCCCGGCTACATGCCGCAGGAGCCGGCGTTGCGCCAAATGGCGCTGGCGCGCGGGTACGAGATCGCCAGCGGCACCCTGATGATAGGCAGCGAGGGCGGCGCCCAGGAGTGGCGTTTCGTCGCCATCGCGCTGAGCAAACGCAGCGGCTCGACCCTGCCGCAGGTGGCGGCCGAGCTGGCCGTGTTCGACGGCATCGACAGCTTCCAGCTGACCCACGCACGCAATTGAGCCGAAACTGATCCGCAGTGAGCCGCAACCGAGGCAGTTCCCCGATGGAGGCCGACATGATGAACGAGCAAGCAAAGGCGATCTTCGATTTCTGGTTCCTGCCGGCCGGTACGCCCGGCGCGGGGGCCGCGCGCGCCGAATGGTTCCGCAAGGACGAGGCATTTGACCGCGAGATCGAGCGCCGCTTCGGCTCCTTGATCGAACAGGCGCTGGCCGGCGGCCTGCATCACTGGGACGCGGGCGGCCCGCAGCCCGCGCTGGCCCGCATCCTGCTGCTGGACCAGTTCACCCGCAACGTCTATCGTGGCACCCCGCGCGCGTTCGCCGGCGACCGGCTGGCGCTGCAGGCGGCGCAGGACATGGTGGACGACGATGAAGACCTGGCGTTGACGCCTTTGCAGCGCGCCTTCGTCTACCTGCCGTTCGAACATGCCGAGGATCTCGACATGCAGCGCCAGTCGGTGGCCCTGTTCACGCGGCTGGCGGCGGCCGGCACGGGCTTCGAGAGCATGCTCGATTACGCCCACCGCCACCGCGACGTGATCGAGCGCTTCGGCCGCTTCCCGCACCGTAACGCCATCCTCGGCCGTCCCTCCACGCCGGACGAGCTGGCATTCCTGCAGCAGCCGGGATCGGGTTTCTGATGCCAGTACCGACCCTGACCCTGATCGGCGCCGGCCACGTGGGCCGTGTGTTCGGCCGCCTGCTGGCCCGGGCCAGCTGCTTCACCATCGAAGACGTGCTGACCCGCTCGCCCGCTTCGGCCCAGGCGGCGCTGGACTTCATCGGCGCCGGCCGCGCGCCCGGCGGCTGGGATCAGTTGCGCCCGGCCAATGTGTATATGCTGGCCGTCAGCGACGACCAGATCGTGCCGGCCTGCGCCGCGCTGGCGCAAGCCGTGCCGCTGGCGGGCGCCGTCGTGTTCCATTGCAGCGGCGCGCTGGCGTCGGACCAGTTGCAGGCCGCGCGCGCGGCCGGCGCGCTGGTGGCCAGCGTCCACCCGATCCGCAGCTTCGCCGACCCGCAGGCCGTGGCGTCCGGTTTCGCCGGCACGTATTGCGGCGTGGAGGGCGACGCGGCCGCGCTGGCCATCCTCAATCCGGCGCTGGAAGCGATCGGTGCGCGGCCGGTGGCCATCGATGCCTCGGCCAAGACCGTGTACCACGCGGCGGCCGTGTTCGCCAGCAATTACCTGGTGACGGTGCTGGACGCGGCCCTGCGCGCCTACCAGGCTGCCGGCGTGCCGGAGGCGGTGGCGCGCGAACTGGCCAAGCCGCTGGCGACCGAGTCGCTGGCCAATGTGTTCCGGCTGGGCGCGCCGGCCGCGCTCAGCGGCCCGGTGGCACGCGGCGACTACGCGACCGTGGCGCGCCAGCAGCAGGCCGTGACGGCGTGGGATGCGGCCACGGGGGCGCTGTACGAGGCGCTGGTGGCGCCCACGACTGACGTGGCGCGTCGCAAGCCGCGCTAGCGTTGGTGCCGCCTGCGCCATCCTTGCAAATTACTAGTTCACAACTATATTTTAGACAAGAGGCGGGCGCGTTCCCGGGCGCCGGTGCCGCCACGGAGATACGAAATTGCAATTTAATGTCGGGAGGTGTCGACAAACCCCCGAATTAGCAATAAGCTTGTTCTCTGGAATCTTTTCTTGACGAATCAAGCAATCAGAAAAACAAGTCAGCACGCGCGCGGCCCAGGCCTGCGCCACTAGGATAGGGGTAAGAACATGTTATTTCTGAAGAGTACGACGGTGACCAAGGCGCCCGGCATCTACGAAGTGGACATCGCCGCCAAGCCGCCCGGCAAGACCTACGGCGTCTTCCTGGCCACCGATCCCGACAACCAGCCAACCGAAGTGCTGGCGGCGTTGGCCGCCATGGGTTTCCACAACACCTACAGCGGCGGCTACACCCATAAGGACCGCGGCAAGGTGCTGGATTTGCATTTCCAGAAGGATGGCACCGACTTGTTCAAGGGCTGGAAGGCCGAGGAATGCGAGGCCAACCTGGCCGCCATCACCAGCCTGTTCAATGGCATCGGCATCCAGATCACGCCGCGCGTGATGTCGCTGGCCGAAGCCTACGCCTGATTTAGCCCGGCCCGGGCTTCAGGCCTGGACTTCGATGTGGTACAGGGCCCACGGGCAGGCGCCGAACCGCTCGGGCAGCGGTTTGGCGGCCATCCCGGGCACCTGGTCTGCGTCATAGATGGCCCAGAGCGGGCCCAATCCTCCCAACGCCATCGGTGCGCCATCCAGGTGGGTGGCCACGATGTAGCGTTGCGCGCGCGCTTGCGCCAGGCTCAGCACGGCCGCATAGCCATCCACCGCCCGCAACACCAGCTTGCCGCTGTCGGCCAGGCTGGCGCCGGCCGCCTTCACCACGTCCACCAGTGCCGGACCGCGCAGCAGGTGCGGCTTGCCGTCATATTCAAGCGTGGGACGGATGGTGAACGCAGGCAAGGCCAGCAGCGCGTTGAAGTCGAACGCGTGGGCTTTCTCGAAGCTCAGTTTTTGCTTGTGCATCATCTGGTCCGTCACGGGGTCGAACGGGCCCCGGTTGGGCTGGACCATGGCGCCCGTCACTGTCAGCAGGGCCGGGCCGCGCGAGGCGGGTGTGTTGGCTGAGGCTGGCGTGCCGGCGCGGGTGTGCACGGCGGGCAAGGCCAGCGCGGCGGCGCCGGCGGCGGTCAGGAACTGGCGTTTTTTCATCGTTGGCGTCCTCGGCTGGTGGGATGTCGCTATCATAGCGTGCATGGACTTGTTTGACGTCACCACCGGCCTGACGCCCATCCCGATCGAGGATGGCGAACTGGCGTTCCAGCAACGGCTGGCCTTGCCCTGGCCACCGGAGCAGGTGCTGGCGCGCCTGATCGCGGAGACGGACTGGCGCGCGGAAGCGATCACCTTGTGGGGCAAGACCCATCCGCAACCGCGCCTGACGGCCTGGTATGGCGAAGCGCGCTACCGTTATTCGGGCATGACATTGGAACCGCAGCCGTTCACGGACTTGCAACTGGCCATCAAGGCCGCCGTTGAGCTGGCCACGGGGCGGCGCTACAACAGCGTGCTGCTCAACTACTACCGCGACGAGCGCGACAGCATGGGTTTCCACAGCGACGACGAGCCGGAACTGGGGCCGGAACCGGCCATCGCCTCCGTCAGCTTCGGCGCACCGCGCACCTTCATCCTCAAGCACAAGCGTTTGCCGCGCACGGTCAAGCTGGCGCTGGGCGACGGCAGCCTGCTGTTGATGGCGGGCACCCTGCAGCGCCACTGGCGCCACGGCATCAACAAGCAAAGCACGCCATGCGGGCCGCGGGTCAACCTGACCTTCCGCTGCATTCTTTAATCTCCGTCAAACCCTACCTAATTGCGTGCTACGGCGCGCATCTGCCACCATGGCTGGCCTGTGCCGCGCACGCGGCAGGGCTTACAACTGGACACAAATATTACGAAATCAGGACGGACGTTGCCCGGCCTAACTGCTATCTTGGTCACATCGCAATTCAGAGAACTGCGATCCCAGGCAAGTCCCTCAACTTTTTGCTGAAAGATCCAACAAATGAAAAAGATTCTGTTCGCATTGATTGCCTCCGCTACCGCCCTGAGCGGTGTGACTGCCTACGCCGCCGATGCCGGCACGGCTTATGTTGGCGCCGGCCTGGTCGGCAGCCGCTACAACTTCGACGTGCCCGTCACGTCCGCCACCGATGACCACAGTGGCAACAAGGCCAGCGGCAAGATCTTCGCCGGCTACAACATCGACAAGACTTTCGCGGTGGAAGGCGGCTACACCAACTTCGGCAGCCAGAGCTACAACTACACGCTCAACGGCGCCAACGGCCGCCTGGAAAGCGACGCGCACTCGTTCTACGTGGCTGGCAAGGCCACCATGCCGGTGAATGAGCAATTCAACGTGTTCGGCAAGCTGGGCGTCTCGCGCAACCACAACAGCGTGGACGCGACGGGCGTGGCAGCAGGCTACGGCGGCAGCGGCAACAAGAACGCGCTGTATGCGTCCGTGGGTGGTGAATACGCGCTCAATAAGAACGTGTCGCTGTCGCTCGAATATGAGCACTACGGCAAGAACGACATCGACCAGGGCCGCAAGACCGGCGCCATCACGGGCGGTCTGCGCTACAACTTCTAAGTCCGACCTCGCGCCTCACGCAGATCTCACTTGGAAACGGGAGCGCCGTTCGGCCTCCCGGGTAACAAAAAAAGGCACGGTGTTTGCGCACCGTGCCTTTTTCCTTTGAACGCAGACGCTTACACCGTCAGCGGCTTGTAGCGGATGCGCTTGGGCTTGGCGCCTTCTTCGCCCAGGCGTTTCTTCTTGTCGGCTTCGTACTCCTGGTAGTTACCGTCGAAGAAGGTCACTTGCGAGTTGCCTTCGAACGCCAGGATGTGGGTGGCGATGCGGTCCAGGAACCAGCGATCGTGCGAGATCACCATTACGCTGCCGGCGAATTCCAGCAGAGCATCTTCCAGCGCGCGCAGGGTTTCCACGTCCAGGTCGTTCGACGGTTCGTCCAGCAGCAGCACGTTGCCGCCCATCAGCAGCGTCTTGGCCAGGTGCAGGCGGCCGCGTTCACCGCCGGACAGGTTGCCGACGATCTTCTGCTGGTCGCCACCCTTGAAGTTGAAGCGGCCCAGGTAGGCGCGCGACGGCATTTCGAAGCGGCCCACGCTCAGCATGTCGGCGCCACCGGTCACGTCCTCGAACACGGTCTTGCTGTCCGACAGCGCGTCGCGGTGCTGGTCGACCATGGAAATCTTGGCCGTCTTGCCGATCACCACTTCGCCGCTGTCCGGCGTTTCCTTGCCGGTGATCATCTTGAACAGGGTCGACTTACCGGCGCCGTTGGGGCCGATGATACCGACGATGGCGCCGGCCGGGATGGTGAACGACAGGTTGTCGATCAGCATGCGGTCGCCGAAGGCCTTGGACACATTCTTGAACTCGATCACTTCATTGCCCAGGCGTTCGGCCACGGGGATGAAGATCTCCTGGGTTTCATTGCGCTTCTGGTATTCGTGCTCGCTCAGCTCATTGAAGCGGGCCAGGCGGGCCTTGGACTTGGCCTGGCGCGCCTTCGGATTCTGGCGCGACCATTCCAGTTCCTTCTGCAGCGCCTTCTGGCGCGCCGATTCCGTCGCCTCTTCCTGCTTCAGGCGGGCTTGCTTCTGGTCCAGCCACGAGCTGTAGTTGCCTTTCCATGGAATGCCGCTGCCGCGGTCCAGTTCCAGAATCCATTCGGCGGCGTTGTCGAGGAAGTAGCGATCGTGGGTGATGCCGACCACGGTGCCGGGGAAGCGCAGCAGGAATTGCTCCAGCCATTCCACCGATTCAGCGTCCAGGTGGTTGGTCGGCTCGTCGAGCAGCAGCATGTCGGGCTTGGACAGCAGCAAACGGCACAGCGCCACGCGGCGCTTCTCGCCGCCCGACAGCACGCCGATCTTGGCGTCCCAGGGCGGCAGGCGCAGCGCGTCGGCCGCCATTTCCAGCTGCAGGTTCAGGTTGCCGCCGTCGGAGGCGGCGATGATGGCTTCAAGGCGGGCCTGTTCGGCGGCCAGCGCGTCGAAGTCGGCGTCTTCTTCGGCGTAGGCGGCATACACGGCGTCCAGCTTGGCTTGCGCCTCGAACGCCTCGCCCAGGCCGCCTTCAACGGCCTGGCGCACGGTCTGTTCCGGGTCCAGTTGTGGTTCCTGCGGCAGGTAGCCGATGTTCAGGCCCGGCATGGGGCGCGCTTCGCCCTGGATGTCGGTGTCGATGCCGGCCATGATCTTGAGCAAGCTCGACTTACCGGAGCCGTTCAGGCCCAGCACGCCGATCTTCGCGCCCGGGAAGAAGGACAGCGAGATATCTTTCAGGATCTGGCGCTTGGGCGGGACGATTTTGCCCACGCGGTTCATGGTATAGACGTAATTTGCCATTGAAACTCTCGGTTAAAAAACTGTAAAACGGGTGGAAAAGCGAGGAAGGGTGACAGCATACACAAAAACCGGGGTCAGGTCTTGCGATCACGCATGATGCATGATCGCATGACCTGACCCCGGTTTTTTTCAGGCCGGTTGCGGCGCCGGGCGGCGCATCAGCCACAGCCCTTCGGCCACGTACAGCAGCAGCGCGCCCCAGATCACGGCGAAGCCGGCCAGCCGG
Organism: Rugamonas brunnea; assembly: GCF_014042345.1. Classification (GTDB taxonomy): domain Bacteria; phylum Pseudomonadota; class Gammaproteobacteria; order Burkholderiales; family Burkholderiaceae_D; genus Rugamonas; species Rugamonas brunnea. The sequence goes on along the minus strand of NZ_JACEZT010000003.1, from coordinate 113,301 downwards.
GCCGGCGTGAACGCTTCGTGGAAGAACCATACGCCGAGCAGCATCTGGAGCGTGGGGCCGATGTATTGCAGCAGGCCCAGCACGGACAGCGGAATGCGGCGCGCACCGGCCGCGAACAGCAGCAGCGGGATGGCCGTGATGGGGCCGGCCGCCACCAGCAGCCAGCGCGTGCTGTCGTGCGCCGTGTTGATGAAGGTGTTCTGGCCGTGCCAGCTCAGCCAGCCCAGGTAGGCCACGGCCAGCGGGAACAGCAGCATGGTTTCCAGCGACAAACCTTCGAGCGCGGCCAGCGCGGCCGTCTTGCGCAGCAGGCCGTACACGCCGAAGGTGCCCGCCAGCAGCAGCGCGATCCACGGCAACTGGCCGCCCTGCCACGTGAGCCAGGCTACGCCGCAGGCTGCCACGACTATGGCCAGCCACTGGCCGCGCCGCAGCTTTTCTTTCAGCACCAGCAAGCCGAGCAGCACATTGACCAGTGGATTGATGAAGTAGCCGAGACTGGCGTCGATCACATGGCCGTTGTTGACGGCCCAGATATAAATGAACCAGTTACTGCTAAGGAAGATGGCGCTAGCGACGAAGCCGGCCAGCACCTTGGGCTGGTTCAGCAGCTTGGGCAACCAGCCCCACTGGCGCCGCACGGCCAGCACGATGGCCAAAAATAGCAGCGACCACACCATGCGGTGGGCCAGGATTTCCATCGGCGTCACTTCGTCGATGGCGTGGAAATACAGGGGGAACAGGCCCCAGACGAGAAACGCCAGCGCGGCGTACATTATTCCGGTATTCATGGTGAGAGAGGGGAGGGCGCGAGGCACGGTCTGCCATTATCCCTGAATTGGTGCAAGCCCGCTGAGCGCCTCCACTAACGCGGCAGTTTCCACTTTGTCACGGCCAGCGTACACTGCGGGATTCGCATCGCTTGGAACGCCACAGCATGTCAAAATATTCTTGCTATTTGCTAATACATATCCTATTGTGCAATGCACCAAAACAACAACAGGTGCAATCTTGACCGCGCATCACAAGAAGAGCAATCTCGTCGCCCTGACCCTGGCCGCCATCGGCATCGTGTATGGCGACATCGGTACCAGCCCGCTGTACACCCTCAAGACCATCTTCTCGCCTGAGCATGGCCTCAAGCTCACCCCGGACAACCTGCTGGGCGTGATCTCGCTGATCGTGTGGGGTCTGACCATCATCGTCTCGCTCAAGTACGTGACCCTGGTGCTGCGCGCCGACAACCGCGGCGAGGGCGGCATCATGGCCCTGATGGCGCTGGCCCTCAATTCCGTCAGCAAATCGCCCGGCCTGCACTACAAGCTGATGCTGTGCGGCGTGTTCGGCGCCGCCCTGTTCTACGGCGACAGCGTGATCACGCCCGCCATTTCCGTGCTGTCGGCCATTGAAGGTCTGGAAGTGGCCACGCCGGCCCTGAAACCGTATGTGGTGCCGCTCACCATCGCCGTGCTGATGGCCCTGTACGCGCTGCAGCAGCATGGCACGGCCGGCATCGGCCGCTGGTTCGGCCCCGTGATGCTGTTGTGGTTCGGCGCGCTGGCCGCCATGGGCGTGGTCAATATCATCGCCGCGCCGCAAATCCTGGCCGCGCTCAACCCCTGGCACGCCCTGCAGTTCGTGCTGGCCAATCGTTTCATCGCTTTTATCGCGCTGGGCGCGGTGGTGCTGGCGTTCACGGGCGCCGAGGCGCTGTACGCCGACATGGGCCACTTCGGCAAAAAGCCGATCCGCATGGCCTGGTTCCTGATCGTGTTCCCGTCGCTGGCGCTGAACTACCTGGGCCAGGGCGGCCTGCTGCTGGCGCATCCTGAAGCCATCTCCAATCCGTTCTACCAGCAATTGGGCGCGTGGAGCGTGTACCCGCTGGTGGCCATGTCCACGCTGGCCACGGTGATCGCGTCGCAGGCCACCATTTCGGGCACCTTCTCGATGACCAAGCAAGCCATCGCACTGGGCTTCCTGCCGCGCATGCGCATCCTGCATACCTCGGCCAGCGAGATCGGCCAGATCTACATGCCGATGGTGAACTGGCTGCAGCTGGTGGTGGTGCTGCTGGCCGTGATCGGTTTCGGCTCGTCCGACAACCTGGCTGCCGCCTACGGTATCGCCGTCACCGCCACCATGCTGGCCACCACCGTGCTGACCTTCTTCGTGATCCGCTACCGCTGGCAGATCAACCTGGTGCTGTGCTGGGCCGCCACCGGCTTCTTCCTGCTGATCGACGTGCTGTTCTTCTCGGCTAACGCGCTCAAGCTGTTCCACGGCGGCTGGTTCCCGCTGCTGCTCGGCTCGGTGCTGTTCATCGTCATGCTGACCTGGCGCGCCGGCCGCGCGCTGGTGTTCCAGAACTTGCAGAAGCACGCCATTCCGCTGGAAGACTTCCTGTCCTCGCTGTTCGTGGCGCCGCCCACGCGCGTGCCGGGCACCGCCATCTTCCTGCGCGGCGAAAGCGACGGCGTGCCGCACGCCATGCTGCACAACCTGTCGCACAACAAGGTGCTGCACGAGCGCGTGGTGTTCTTCACCATCCACATCATCGAGGAACCCTATGTGCCGGAGGCGGAACAGATCAGGATCATCGACCTGGGCCACAACTGCTTCCAGTTGAACGTGCACTACGGCTTCAAGGACGAGCCGGACATCCCGCGTGTGCTGTCGCTGTGCGCCAACCACGGCCTGCCGTTCGAGATGATGGAGACCTCGTTCTTCATCGCCCGCCAGACCGTGATCTCCACGCCCGGCGCCGGCATGGCGCCATGGCGCGAACACCTGTTCGTGGCCATGTCGCGCAATGCGCGCGGCGCGGCCGACTACTACCAGATCCCCAGCAACCGCGTGATCGAGCTGGGCACGCAGGTGGAAATCTGAGCCAACAATTATGTAACTGAATGTAGGGCCCGGAGCGGAAGGGACGCAGTCTGCTAAACTTCTGCTCCGATCGGCGCGCGGCGGCGCGCATCTACTCGACCCCACAACTCAAAGGTAACCATGAAATCGAAGTTCCAATTTATCGCTGCCGTCGCCGTCGCCCTGACGCTGGCGGCTTGCGGCGGCGGTTCCGGCACCACCACCGCCACCACGCCGACCGTGACCCAGCCCGCGTTCCAGAAGAGCGACGTTGTGACCGGCACCGGCACGGAAGCGGCCAACAACGACCTGCTGGTGGTCAGCTACACGGGCTGGCTGTACGATGCCTCCAAGTCCGATTTCAAGGGCGCCAAGATCGACAGCTCGGTCGACCGCAATGCGCCGATCGCGTTCACGCTGGGCACCGGCCAGGTGCTGGCAGGCTGGGACCAGGGCATCCTGGGCATGAAGGTGGGCGGCAAGCGCACGCTGGTCATCCCCGCCTCGATGGCCTACGGCGCCAACGCCAAGGCAGCCGCTGCCACCGTGGGCAGCATCACCTATGCTGCCATCCCCGCCAATTCGGCACTGGTGTACGACGTGGAACTGGTCAGCGTGGCCAAGGCCGTCACCCCGGTCTACGTGGCGCCGCCGGTCAATCTCGAAAGCTTCGACACGACGGTGGGCACCGGCGCCACCGCCGCCGCCGGCAAGACCCTGACGGTCAAGTACACCGGCTACCTGTATGACGGCACCCGTCCCGACCGCAAGGGCGACGTGTTCGACAGCTCGGTCATCAAGGGCACCACGTTTGACTTCGTGCTGGGCGCGGGCAAGGTCATCGCGGGCTGGGACCAGGGCGTGCCAGGCATGCTGGTGGGCGGCAAACGCACGCTGACCATTCCGCCAAGCCTGGGTTATGGCAGCACGGCGCAGCCTTCGCAGGGCGTCGTGAATGGCTATAGCTTCGTGGGCATTCCCGCCAATTCCACGCTGATTTTCGACATCGAACTGGTGGCGGTGAAATAAGGGCTGGCCGCGTCACGCGGTCATGCGAACAGGGCGGCCCGCGAGGCCGCCTTTGTTTTTTTGGAGCGCCGCCCGTCGTCTGCGGGGTTAGCGCACCATGTCGATGTGCAGGATACCGTCCTCGTCATATGGCGCGGTGACGGTCTCGAAGCCGAGGCTGGCGTAGAACTTCTCCAGCCTGGCCTGGGCGCCGATGCGGAAGCGGTGGCCCGGATGCAGTTGCTCGGCCAGCCGTATGCCTTGCTCCACCAACTGGCGGCCGATGCCGCCGCCGCGCGCCGCCTGCGTCGTCAGCACCCGGCCCAGCGACATTTCCGTGTACTTGGCGCCGGGCGCCAGGCAGCGCAGATAGGCCACCAGCTCGCGCTTGCCGTCGGCCGTGCGCCAGCCCAGCAGGTGGTGGGCGGCCAGGTCGTAGCCATCGATATCGGAATACAGGCATTGCTGCTCCAGCACGAACACTTGCTGGCGCTGGTACAGCACCTCGTACAGGTCAGCGCCGGGAATATCGTTGAATGCAAGCCATTGCCAGTCGATCATGTGTGCCTCGTTCGTTGAAGAAGACAACGATTGTACGGCAGCGCGGCGATTCCGGCAGGGAAGGGGAAGAGGCCGCACGGCCGGCGTGGCCGTGCGGCGGGTGAGGGCGTGGCTTAGACCAGCGTCAGCGTGACGTCGATGTTGCCGCGCGTGGCGTTCGAGTACGGGCACACGATGTGGGCTGCTGCCACCAGCTTTTCTGCTTGTTCGCGCTCCAGGCCCGGCAGCGAAATCTTCAGTTCCACTTCGATGCCGAAGCCGGTTTCGATGGCGCCGATGCCCACCGTGCCTTCCACCGACACGTCGGCCGGCACGGCGATCTTGTCGCGGCCACCGACGAATTTCAGCGCGCCGATGAAGCAGGCCGAGTAGCCGGCGGCGAACAGTTGTTCCGGGTTGGTGCCCACGGCGCCGGCGCCGCCCAGTTCCTTGGGCGTGGTCAGTTTAACGTCCAGCACGCCGTCCGACGAGACGGCGCGGCCTTCACGGCCACCGGTGGCTTTGGCGTTGGCACGGTACAGAACTTGTTTGATCGACATGATGATGGTTCCTTTTAGCGAGAGTTAAAGTGCGTTCGATTAAATCGTGTGCTACTTATTTGATTCGGCCACATCTGACACATGCATCCCGTTCATGCCTGAATGGCCGGCGTGACTGCGGCAGGGCTTGCTGGTTAAGTTGCACTGCATCGCCCATGACCAAACTATAGATCGTGCACGATCAAATAGCAAGCGATTTTTATTGGATTTTTTTTGCACGCCTGCGCCGGCCTCTTCACAGCGCCGTCTCGAACCCTTCCAGCACATTGACCACATTCACCCCCAGTTCCTTGACGGCGTAGCCACCCTCGAAGATGAAGGCCGTGGGCAGGCCCAGCCAGGCCAGCCGCTCGCCCACGCGCAGGTAATCGGCGCTGTGCAGGGCGAAGCGCGACAGCGGGTCGCCGGCGAAGGTGTCCACGCCCAGCGAGACCACCAGCGCGTCGGCGCCGAAGCTGCCCAGGCGGATGCAGGCCGTCTCCAGCGCGGCCAGCCAGGCCGTGGCCGTGGTGCCGGCCGGCAGCGGCAGGTTCAGGTTGTAGCCGAGTCCCGGCCCTTCGCCGCGTTCATCCGCGTGGCCCAGGTAGAACGGGAATTCGAAGCGCGGGTCGGCGTGCAGCGAGATGAACAGCACGTCGTCGCGCTGATAGAAGATGCTCTGGGTACCGTTGCCGTGGTGGTAGTCGAGGTCCAGGATGGCGACCTTGCGCGCGCCATCGTCGAGCATGTGCTGGGCCGCCAGCGCGGCGTTGTTGAGGAAGCAGTAGCCGCCGTAGAAGTCGGCGCCCGCGTGGTGGCCGGGCGGGCGGCTCAGCACGAAGGCGCTGCGTTCGCCCAGGCGCAGCGCATGGGCCGCGTTCACGGCGCAATCGGCGCCGGTCTTGGCCGCGCTCCAGGTGCCGGCCGTGAGCGGGGTGCCGCTGTCCATCGAATACAGGCCCAGTTTGGCACGAAGGTTATCCGGCTCCACGTCCGAGCGCAGCGTGCGCACCGGCCACACGGACGGGAACGCATCCTTGCCTGCGTTGGCAGGATCGAGCGCCACCCATTCGCTCCACGCGTTGCGCAGGAAGTGCAGGTAGCGCGGCGTGTGGATGCGTTCGAGCGACATCAGCGGTACGCCGTGCGGCGTGACGATGCGGCCCAGGCCACGCCGGCCCAGCTCGGCCAGCACGGCGTCGGCGCGCAGCGGCGCTTCGGCGCATGGCACCGGCTGGCCGTTGACCGATCGGTCGCGCCCCTGGTGCTGGCTATGCTGTTCGTTGTAGAAGGTCAGCAAGGCGTCAGTCGCAGTCCGGCGTGGAGTGGCACAGGTTGCTGGCGCGGTAGGCCGCCACGTAGTCATCGAAATTCCCGGTCGAGGTGCGCTCCATCTCGGCCTGCTCGGCCAGCGAGGCGGTGGCCAGCTGGTCGAAATACGCCGCCTCGGCCGCCGACGGCGCGTGGCTGCGGAAGTAGGCCGCGTGCTTCTGGCTTTGCGCCAGGCCGAACGCGCCGAACGAGCCGCCGTGCTCGCGCAGCGCGGCCAGCACGCGCGCCGACGGCGTCAGGTCCGGGTCATCGAGCTTGCGGGCCGCGTCGGCCAGCGCGGCCGCGTGCTCGCCGCCGCCGTGGTGCCGGTCGAGCAGGGCGGCCACGGGCGCCAGCCGTTCCAGCATCTGCCGGCCCCATTGCTGCAGGCTGATCTCGCCTTCGCTGTTGTTGAGCATGAGGCCGGGACGGCGGCCTTCCTTGACGGTGCGCGCGAAGTTGTCCGTGTAGCGCGCGCCATCCTGTTCCGAGATCGGGCCGCTTTCTTCGAGCGCGCAGAACAGCAGGAAGGTGTCGAGGAAACGGCCGGTCGGCAGGCTGATGCCCACCGGTTCGAACGGGTCCACGTCCATGCAACGCACTTCGATGTATTGCACGCCGCGCGAGCACAGCGCCTGGATCGGCCGCTCGCCCGTGCGGATCACGCGCTTGGGACGGATGGTGGCGTAGTACTCGTTTTCGATCTGCAGCACGTTGGTGCTCAGCTGCACCCACTGGCCGTTCTGCTTGGTGCCCAGCTTGGCATACGGCTCATACGGCTGGTTGACGGCCTTGGTCAGCGCGGCCACGTAGCTGTCGAGGCAGTTCTCGCGCGGCGAGAGGCCGGACTGGGCGTCGTTCTGGTAACCGAGGTCGCTCATGCGCAGGCTGGTGGCATAGGGCAGGTACAGCGTGTCGTCCGACAGGCGTTCGAGCTTGTGCGGGCGGCCGCGCAGGAAGCTGCTCGACAGCGCGGGCGAGGCGCCGAACAGATACATCAACAGCCAGCTGTAGCGGCGGAAGTTGCGGATCGTGGCCAGGTAGGCTTCCGACTGGTAGGCCATGGCGGACTGGCGCGCCGGCTTGCCCTCATGCCCGGCCAGCACGCGCCACAGGTCTTCGCTCAGCGAGTAGTTGTAGTGGATGCCGGCGATGCATTGCATGGCCTTGCCGTAGCGCAGCGCCAGGCCGCGCCGGTACACGTGCTTGAGCATGCCCATGTTGGAGCTGCCATACCAGGCGATGGCGATGTCTTCCTCGGCCGGCAACTGGCACGGCATCGATTCGCTCCACAGCAGTTCGTTGCCCAGCTTGCTGTAGGCGTAGCGGTGGATGCCATCCAGCTTGACGAGCGTGGTGGCGATGTCGGCTTCGGCCGGCGTGATGAATTCGAGCAGCGTTTCGGCGTAATCCGTCGTGATCTGCGGGTGCGTGAGGGCCGAGCCCAGCGCCGCCGGATGGGGCGTGCTGGCCAGGTGACCGGTGGCGTCCACGCGCAGCGTTTCCCGTTCGATGCCGCGCAGGCCGGTCAGCACCGCGCGGTGCGTGTCCTGTCCCAGCAGGGCCAGGCGGCGTGTCAAGAGATTGGACAATTGGATCTTCCTTTCGTGCAGCACACAATGATGGGTGCGAGAGTAACCGAAAACGGCAAACCGCGCCGGGGACCGTCAAAAGCGGTTGGCGCACCCTTGATCGGGAGCGGTACGCCGCACCGCCAGCACTGCAAAGATCGGTGTTTATTTTATCAAAGCGCCGCCGGCGCGTTCTTAACGGCGCATGGCCGGGCTCACGGCGCGCGCCCGCCCGTGACGCGCGCGATGCCGGCCAGGTCGGCCCAGCTTTGCACGTCGCTATATCCTTGAGCACTCAACAATTGTTGCACGGCCGAGGACTGGTCGTAGCCGTGCTCCATCAGCAGCCAGCCTTGCGGCGCCAGATGGCGCGCGGCGCCGGCCACGATGGTGCGCAGCGCCGACAGGCCATCGGCGTGGTCGGTCAGCGCGCCGGCCGGTTCGAAGCGCAAATCGCCCTCGCCCAGGTGGCGGTCGCCGCTGGCGATGTAGGGCGGGTTGGAGACGATCAGATCGTAGCGTTCGTGCGCCAGCGCGCCATACCAGTCGCTTTGCAGGAAGGTGACGCGGGCGCCGTTGGCGCTGGCGTTGCGGCGCGCCACGGCCAGCGCGTCGGCCGACACGTCGAGCGCCATGACGGCCGCGTCGGGCCGGCTGTGGGCCAGCGCGACGGCGATGGCGCCGCTGCCGGTGCCCATGTCGAGTACGCTGCCCTGCGGGGGCAAGCGTTCCAGCGTCAGTTCCACCAATAATTCCGTTTCCGGCCGGGGAATCAGCACGGCTGGGCTCACTTCGAATGGTAGGCCGAAGAATTCACGCTGGCCGATCAGGTAGGCCACCGGCTCGCCATCGAGGCGGCGCTGCACCAGCGCGGCCAGCCGTTGCGCCTCGTCTTGCGTCAGGGCCCGCTCCGATTGCGTGATCAGGCCCACGCGCGACAGGCCCAGCGCGTGGCACAGCAGGATGCGGCGGTCGACGGCGTCCAGTAGCGGCAGGCGCTGCAGCTCGGCTAGTGTCACGCCGGTGCGGATCGCGGCCTGAACCTCGGGCCGAATCTCGACCTGATTCCCGGCCTGATTCTCGGCCTGGTTGGGGGCCGTGCTCATGCGCGGCGGCGGCGGATCAGCAGCCAGCCCAGCGCAATCGCGAACAGGCCGAACCACAGGAACGACCACTGCGGGATGGACAGGCCGAACCATGGCGCCAGCGCGTCCTCGCACAGGCCGTCGGCGCGGAAGATGGAGGGCAGGTACTCGGCCAGGAAAATCTTGTTGAGCGCCGTTTCCATCGGATCGATGCCGCACGACAGGCCGGGGTGGGCCAGCACCCACAGGTGCTTGCCGGCCACGCCCATGCCGCCCAGCGCGCTGGCCAAGCCCAGGCCGGCGCCCAGCACGGGCTTGCCGGACCACGCGCCCAGCAGGCAGCTGAAGGCGACGCCCAGGAACAGGTAGCGCTGGATCACGCACAGCGGGCAGGGCAGCATGTCCAGTCCGTGTTGCAGGTAGAGCGCGACCCCGATCAGGCCGAAGCAGGCGATGGCGATGGACAGCAGCAGGTTGCGGGTTGATGTCATGGGGAAATCCGGTCAAAAGCGATGTGCGGGCCATTCTCGCACAAGTTGTTGTTTCAATCTTAGCGTGGGGTTAAACCCCGGAGACGGGCCTCCGGCCTTATTCGCCGAGCGCCGCCAGCTGCTCGGCCTGGTGCTCGGCGGCCAGGGCGTTGGTCAGCTCCGTCAGGTCGCCGTCCATGATGAAGTCCAGCTTGTACAGCGTGAGGTTGATGCGGTGGTCCGTCATGCGGCCCTGCGGGTAGTTGTAGGTGCGGATGCGCTCGCTGCGGTCGCCCGAACCGATCAGGCTCTTGCGCGTGGCCGCCTCCTTCGATTGCTGCTCGCGCAGCTGCACGTCCTTGATGCGGGCCGCCAGCACCTTCATGGCCTGGGCCTTGTTCTTGTGCTGGCTGCGGTCGTCCTGGCATTCGACCACGATGCCGGTCGGCAGGTGGGTCAGTCGCACGGCCGAATCCGTTTTGTTGATGTGCTGGCCGCCGGCGCCCGAGGCGCGGAAGGTGTCGATGCGCAGATCGGCCGGGTTGATGTTGACGTCCTCGACCTCGTCGGCCTCCGGCATCACGGCCACCGTGCAGGCTGAGGTGTGGATGCGGCCCTGGGTTTCCGTGGCCGGCACGCGCTGCACGCGGTGGCCGCCCGATTCGAACTTGAGCTTGGAATACACGCCATGGCCGATCAGGCGCACGATCACTTCGCGGTAGCCGCCCAGGTCGGACGGCGACTCGGACACCATCTCCACCTGCCAGCGGTTGCGCTCGGCGAAGCGGGTGTACATGCGCAGCAGGTCGCCGGCGAACAGGGCCGATTCGTCGCCGCCGGTGCCGGCGCGGATCTCCAGGAAGATGTTGCGCTCGTCGTTGGCGTCCTTGGGCAGCAGCATCTTCTGCAGCTCCAGTTCCAGCGCTGCCATGCGTCCCTTGGCCGCCTCGATCTCGTCCTGGGCGAACTCCTTCATGTCGGGATCGGCCAGCATTTCCTGGGCCGCCGCGATGTCGCCGTTGGCTTGCTGGTAATCGTGGTACAGCGCCACCAGCGGGCCCAGCTCGGCGTGTTCGCGCGTCATCTTGCGGTAGCTGTCCATGTTGGCCGTGGCGCCTTCGGACATCAGCAGTTCGTCGAGTTCGGCCAGGCGGTTGGCCAGTTGGTCCAGCTTGGCCAGCATTGATGGTTTCATAGCGTGTATGTCTTAAGTGATCGGGGAGGGACCGGCGCGGGGCCGGGCGGTCGCGGCCCGCGGGCCGGACGGGATGCTGCGGCGGGAACGCTAACGGCGGCCGCGGAACAGCTGGGGCAGCAGCGTGGCGAGCTGGGCCCGCTCGTCGCCCTGGGCGCGGTGCAGCGCCTGCTGCGGCCCGTGCATGAATTTGGCCGTCAGGCCCTTGGACAGGGCTTCGAGCACGGCGTCGATATCCTCGCCCTTGGCCAGCATCTTGCGCGCCCGTTCCAGTTCCAGCTGGCGCAGCGCTTCGCCGCTTTCATGCAGGCTCTGGATCACGGGCACGACGGCGCGGTCGTCGATCCAGTGCATGAAGGACTGGACCCGGGTCTCGATGATGGCCTCGGCCTGGGCCACGGCCGCCTGGCGGTTTTCCAGGCCGGTCTGCACCACCTTGCCCAAATCGTCCACCGTGTACAGGAACACGTCGTTCAGGCGCGCCACTTCCGGTTCGATGTCGCGCGGCACGGCCAGGTCGACCATGAAGATGGGCTTGTGGCGGCGCGCCTTGATGGCCCGCTCCACCAACCCCAGCCCGATCAGCGGCAGCGAGGAGGCGGTGCAGGAAATGATGATGTCGTACTGGTGCAGCTTGTCGGGCAGTTCGGCCAGCCGGATCGCCTTGCCGCCGAAGCGGTGGGCCAGCACTTCGCCGCGTTCCAGCGTGCGGTTGGCGATGGTGATGCTTTTCGGGTTCTGGGCCGCGAAGTGGGTGGCGCACAGTTCGATCATCTCGCCGGCGCCGATGAACAGCACGTGCTGCTCGGCCACCTTGTCGAAGATGCGCTGCGACAGCCGCACGGCGGCGGCCGCCATCGACACGCTGTGGGCGCCGATCTCGGTGGTGCTGCGCACTTCCTTGGCGACGGAAAAACTGCGCTGGAACAACTGGTGCAGATAGGTGCCCAGGCCGCCGGCCTCGTCGGCCGTGCGGATGGCGTCCTTGATCTGGCCCAGGATCTGGGTTTCGCCCAGCACCATCGAGTCCAGCCCGGAGGCGACCCGGAACGTGTGGCGCACGGCGTCGTGCTGGGGCAGCATGTACAGGTGCGGCCGCAGTTCGCTGTAGTTGAGCTGGTGGAAGTCGGCCAGGAAGTGGGCGCCCGCGTCGAGCGGATTGGGGGCCGGGCTGGCCGCGTACAGTTCGGTGCGGTTGCAGGTCGACAGGATGGCCGCCTCGTCCGTGCCGCTGGGCGCGAGGCGGTCGAACCACGCGCGCGCCGCCACCACTGCCTGCCCCAACTGGTCGGGCGCGAACGCCAGCCGTTCGCGCAAGGCGACCGGCGCGGTGTTGTGGTTGAGGCCGACGGCAAGCAGTTGCATTTCGGAGCGGGACGATTGGTTGTTAGCCGACATTATAGCGTGTTGTGTCCGTATTCTGCCCGGGGCGCGCCCCCGTCATCCGAACGAGCTTGATCTACGCACTATAGGCTAGCCGGGCGGGCGGGGCGCCGGGCGGCGTGCCGCGTCAGGCGCCAAGTTTTTCCAGCCGGTAACCATAGCTGTACACGGGCACCAGCCGGTAGCCGTTTTCCGGCTTCAGCTGCAGCTTGTTGCGCACGCGCGAGACGTGGGTGTCCATGGTGCGCGAGGGCACGTCGGTCTCGCGTATCCAGACCGCCTCGTGGATGTAGGCGCGCGACAGCGGGCGGCCGATGTTGCGGAAAAATAACAACGCGAGGTAGAACTCCTTGTGCGTGACGTCCAGCACGATGCCATCCTTGAGCAGGCGGCCGGGGCGGGTTTCGAACGTGTATTGTCCGAATTGCAACTGCTCGGCGCCGTTCTGGGACGGGTAGGCGCGCCGCAGCAGCGCCTGCACCCGGGCCACCAGCTCGCTGCGCCGCAGCGGCTTGATCATGTAGTCGTCGGCGCCGGCGGCCAGGCCGGCCACGATGTCGTCCTCGCCCGAGGTAGTGGTGAGGAACAGCACGGGGGCGTTGTCGGGCAGCTTTTCGCGGGCGCGCCGCATGACCTCGGTGCCGCTGAGGTCGGCCACCTGCCAGTCCATGATGAGCATGTCGTAACTGTCCTTGCGCACGTGGTTGAGCAGCTCGCGGCTGGTCTGGAAACTGTGGCAGGCATGACCGGCGGAAGTGAGAACCTGGCAGATCAGATCGGCCTGGCTGCGGTCGTTGTCAAGTACGGCGATTCTCATGGTTGTGCAGGGCGTGTCTGGCCGGTGGCGTCGGCATGCGCCGCCCGTCCTTGAATGTTAAGGAGAAGTCACATTGAATATAACAGAGATTTACAAAAATAGTTAGTAAAAAAGCTAAATATTTCCGATTGGATATAACTATTTTCAGTCCGTGCGTCTCCTGCACGATTACACGGTACACTTACATCACCCTGATTTCAATACGCAAGATGACGGGAAGCAAGCCTGGAGGAGGACGTAATGGCGGGCAACATTGAGTCGGAATGGGTGCTGGTGCCCGGTTCGGCGCGCGACATCGCCGCCGTGCGCGAGCGTTGCCGGCGCCTGGTGCGGCGGCGCGCCGTGTGGTCGGCCGGCATGGCGGCGGTGCCGATTCCGGGCGTGGACGTGGTGTCGGACTTGCGCCTGTTCGCGTTGCTGATCGAGGACGTCAACCAGGAATTCGGCCTGAGCGCCGACCAGATCGCCCGGCTGCAGCCGCAATGGCGCATGCTGGCCTACGAGGCGGCCATGGGCGCCGGAGGCATGCTAGTGGGAAAAATTGTCACGCGCGACCTGGTGACGGCGCTGCTGCGGCGCAGCGGCGGCAAGCTGCTGGCGCGCCAGGCGGGCAAGCTGGTGCCGATCGCCGGCCAGCTGGCGTCGGCCGCGATCGGCTTCGCCGTATTCCGCCAGCTCGGCTACCAGCACGTGGAAGCGTGCGCCGAGGTGGCGCAGCAACTGCTGGCGGGCCGCATGGCGGCCGCCAACTGAGGACAGCCTAGGGAATTAAGCGTCCGGCAGCACCACGTTCACGTCCAGCACCTCCAGGTTGCCCTGGCGGTCCAGCGAGATCTTGATGTCGTCGGCGTTGACCTTGGTGTACTTGGAGATCACCTCGATCAGTTCCCGGTGCAGGGCCGGCAGGAAGTCGGGCCCGCCGCGGCCGTTGCGCTCGCGCGCGATGATGATCTGCAACCGTTCCTTGGCCGCTGACGCGGTCTTGGGTTTGGACGGGAACAGGAAGGAAAGCAGAGCCATGTCACTTGCCCCCAAAAATGCGCTGCAGCAGGCCGGGCTTTTCGTAGGTGGTGAAACGCAGCGGCATCTGCTGGCCGAGGAAGCGCGACACCACGTCTTCGTAAGCTTCCGCCACGTCCGTGCCCTTGAAGTGGATGGCCGGGTTGCCCTGGTTGGACGCGTGCAGCACCGACTCCGACTCTGGAATGATGCCGATCAGGGGGATGCGCAGGATTTCCTGCACGTCCTCGTGCGACAGCATCTCGTCCGCCTCCACCCGTTTCGGTGAATAGCGCGTGATCAACAGGTGTTCCTTGACCGGCTCGCCGCCCGTCTGGGCGCGGCGCGACTTGGCCTGGAGGATGCCCAGGATGCGGTCCGAATCGCGCACGGACGACACTTCCGGGTTGGTGACGATGATGGCCTCGTCGGCGAAGGTCAGCGCCATCAGCGCGCCGTGCTCGATGCCGGCCGGCGAATCGCAGATGATGTACTCGAAGCCCATGTTGATGAGCTCGTTGAGCACGCGTTCCACGCCGTCTTCCGACAGCGCATCCTTGTCGCGCGTTTGCGACGCGGGCAGGATGAACAGGTTGTCGCAGTGCTTGTCCTTGATCAGGGCCTGGGTCAGCGACGCTTCCTGGTTGATCACGTTGATCAGGTCGTAGACCACGCGCCGTTCGCAGCCCATGATCAGGTCCAGGTTACGCAGGCCGACGTCGAAGTCGATCACGGCCGTCTTGTGGCCGCGCTGGGCCAGCCCCGTGGAGAAGCTGGCGCTGGAAGTCGTCTTACCGACACCGCCCTTACCGGACGTTACAACAATAATTCTTGCCACAAATAATCCTTTTCAGAGAGCCCGGTGCTTAAGCGCGGGATGCGGAGTTGACAGATAGTATATCGATTCGGTCGCCCACCAGGCGAATTTGTGCCGGCGCACGTGCATATTCGGCCGGGAAACCGTCCTCGAAGGTACGGTACACGCCGGCGATCGACAGCAGTTCCGGCGCCATCGCCATGGCGAAGATGCGCGCGTCGGCATTGCCCGAGGCGCCCGCCAGCGCGCGCCCGTTCAGGGTGTTGTAGACGTGGATGCTGCCGTCGGCGATCAGTTCGGCGCCATTGTTGACGACGGCCGTGACGATCAGGTCGCAGCCGCGCGCGTAGATACGCTGGCCGGCCCGCACCGGGGTGTCGATGATCAGGGTGCCGGGGCTGACCACGGCCGTGGCCGGGGCCGCCACCGGGGCGGGCGCGGCGGCCGGCGCCGGTGCTGGCGCTGGTGCGATCGCGGCCGGGGCGGCGGCGGCTGGCGCCTCCGCTTCCTTGCGCGGCTTGGCGGCCGTTTCCAGGCTCAGGCCGTGGGCCAGGATGGCGTCGGCCATCTCGGGCGGCGCGTTGCGCACGGCCACGGGATTGAGCCGGTATTTTTTCAGCAGAGCGATGATGGCTTCCCAGTCGATGGCCTCGCCGCCCGGTGGCAGCGCGCCGATGTCGATCACGGTCAGGTCATCTTCGAAAAAGTCGGCCGAGCCACCCGTCATATCGTTGAGCGCCGCGCCCAAGGCGATGCGGTCCGCGGTGGACAGGATGGCGGACACGGCGACCACGGTGGAAATCTTGATTTCGATAGGCTTCTGGAACAGGCTGTTGGACATGGGCGACAGGGTAAGGGTTAGCCCGCGCGCATGCGCAGGCGCACACATTTTACTGTGGAAAGTCCGGAAATGGGAGGGCCGCACGACATCAAAGCGGCTGTTGGCGCGGCTTGCGGGCCGGTTGGCATGCGCAATGCCAAAACCGGGGTCAGGTCATGCGATCAAGCAATTTTGCCCTATCGCATGACCTGACCCCGGTTTTCGTTGTGGTGTTTAGTAGATCGCGTGCTCCTCGCGCAACTGGCGGGCGGCGGCCACCATGTTGCGCAGGGCCGCTTCCGTCTCATCCCAGCCGCGCGTTTTCAGGCCGCAGTCGGGGTTGACCCACAGCTGGTCGGGCGCGATCACGGCGCTGGCCTTGCGCAGCAGCCGCACCATCTGTTCCTGGTCCGGCACGCGCGGCGAGTGGATGTCGTACACGCCCGGCCCGATTTCGTTGGGGTAGCGGAACTGGCCGAAGCCGGCCAGCAACTCCATGTCCGAGCGGCTGGTCTCGATCGTGATCACGTCCGCGTCCATGGCCGCGATCTGCGGCAGGATGTCGTTGAACTCGGCATAGCACATGTGGGTGTGGATCTGGGTGCTGTCGCTCGCCACGGCCGCCGTCAGGCGGAACGCGCCCGTGGCCCAGTCGAGATAGTCGTCCCAGCGCGCGCGCCGCAGCGGCAAGCCTTCGCGCAGCGCCGGTTCGTCGATCTGGATGATGGCGATGCCGGCTTGCTCCAGGTCCGCCACTTCGTCGCGGATGGCCAGCGCGATCTGGCGTGCCGTGGTGGCGCGCGGCTGGTCGTCGCGCACGAACGACCATTGCAGGATGGTCACCGGCCCCGTCAGCATGCCCTTCATCGGGCGCTTGGTCAGGCGCTGGGCGTGCGCGGTCCAGGCCACCGTCATCGGCTGCGGGCGGGACACGTCGCCATAGATCAGCGGCGGCTTGACGCAGCGCGAACCGTACGATTGCACCCAGCCATGCTGCGTGAAGGTGAAACCATCGAGCTGTTCGCCGAAATACTCGACCATGTCGTTGCGCTCGGCCTCGCCGTGCACCAGCACGTCCAGGCCCAGCAGTTCCTGGCGGTGCACGGCGTCGGCGATGTGCGCCAGCATGGCGCGTTCGTAGCTGGCCGCGTCGAGTTCGCCGCGTTTGTGCGCGGCGCGCGCGGCGCGGATGTCGGCCGTCTGCGGGAACGAGCCGATGGTGGTGGTGGGGAAGGAGGGCAAGCCCAGCCGTTCGCGCTGCGCCACCTGGCGCTGCGGGAACGGCGAGGCGCGGCGGTCGGCGCAGCGTTCCCCCTGCGCCAGGTCGGCCAGGCGGGCCGCCACGGCGGCGTTGTGGACGCGTGGGCTGGCGCGGCGGCTGGCCACGGCGGCCCGCGCTGCCGCCAGTGCGGCAGTCAGGTCGGCGGTGTCAGCGGTGCCGGTTGTGCCAACTGGGGCGGCTATGTCAGCAGTATCAGCTGTGCCGGCTGTGTCGGCTGCGTTGGCTGCATCAGCGCCGGCCAGGGCGGTGCGCAGCAGGGCCAGTTCGTCCAGTTTTTCCGTCGCGAATGCCAGCCACGAGCGGATCTCCGGGTCCAGCGCCGATTCCTGCTGCAGGCTGTAGGGCACGTGCAGCAGCGAGCACGAGGTCGACAGCCACAACTGGCCTGAGCGTTTCGCGCACAGGGGGCGCAGCACGGCCAACGCCGCGTCGAGGTCGGTGCGCCATACATTGCGGCCGTCGACGATGCCGACCGACAGCACCTTGTGGCCGGGCAGCCAGTCGGCCACGCTGGTCAGTTCGTGGGCGGCGCGCACGCCGTCCACGTGCAGGCCGGCCACGGACAGGCGGCAGGCCAGTCCCAGGTTTTCTTCGAGCGGCGAGAAATAGGTGGCCAGCAGCAAGGGCGCGCCGGCCTGGCTCAATTGCCAGTACGCCGGTTCGAACGCGTTGCGCCACGCTGCCGGCAAGTCCAGGCCCAGGATGGGTTCGTCGATCTGGACCCAGGCTGCGCCGGCGCGCTTCAGTTGCGCCAGCAGCGCGCCATACACGGGCAGCAGGCGTTCCAGCAGGTCCAGCCGGTCGAAACCGGGTTCGCCTTTTTCCTTGCCCAGCCACAGGAAAGTGAGCGGGCCCAGCAGCACGGCCTTGACCGGGTGGCCCAGCGCCTGCGCTTCCGCCACTTCCGCCAGCAGTCGTTCGGCGTGCAGGGAAAATGCGGTATCCGCCGCGAATTCGGGCACCAGGTAGTGGTAGTTGGTGTCAAACCATTTGGTCATCTCCAGCGCTGCGCCTTGCTGGCACGCGTGGCCGTGCGCGCAGCCGGCATGGGCATGGTGGCCGGTATCGCCGCGCGCCATGGTGAAGTAGCGCTGCAAGGCGTCCTGCCCGGGCGTGAAGCCGAAGCGGGCTGGCTCGCAACCGAGCAGCTGGATGTGGTTGGCCACGTGGTCGTACCACGCGAAGTCGCCCACGGTCACGTGGTCCAGGCCGGCCAAGCGCTGCACGGCCCAGTGGCGGGCGCGCAGGTCGCGCCCGGTCTGCTCCAGTGCGGCGGCCGGCAGTTCGCCGCGCCAGTGGCGTTCGAGCGCCGTCTTGAGTTCGCGTGCTGCGCCGATGCGGGGGAAGCCGGGGATGTGAATTTGTATGTTTGTCATGTTTTGTCATCTACATTTCATAATGGTGCGATAAAGTGTGCGGCATTCCGGTCTATAATCAAAACGAAAGATTTTGCGGCTTCACATGAAAAAGTTTCATATATAGACCATGCTCGAAATTCGCCACCTCCGAACCCTGAGCGCGCTGCGCTCCGCAGGCAGCCTGGTGCGTGCGGCCCAGCTGCTGAACCTCACGCAATCGGCCCTGTCGCACCAAATCAAGCTGCTGGAGGACCGCTACGGCGGTCCCTTGTTCGAACGCAAGTCGGTGCCCATCGGTTTCACGGCCACCGGTTCGCGCCTGCTCAAGCTGGCTGATCTGCTGCTGCCGGAAATTGAACAGGCCGAGCGCGACGTGGCCCGGCTGTCGCAGGGCGACCAGGGCCAGCTGCGCGTGGCGCTGGAATGCCACACCTGTTTCGACTGGCTGATGCCGGTGATGGATGAGTTCCGCCAGCGCTGGCCGGACGTGGAGATCGACCTGGTGTCGGGCTTCCACAGCGAGCCGGCCGAGCTGCTGCGCAGCGGCGCGGCCGACCTCGTGATCGGTTCCGACTACAGCAGCGAGTTCGCCACCTTCCCCCTGTTCCGCTTTGAGATCCTGGTGGTAATGGCGCAGAAGCACCGCTTGCAGGGCGCGCGCCGGCTGGCCGCCGCCGATTTCGAGGGCGAGACCCTGATCACCTATCCCGTGCCCGAGGAGCGTATCGACCTGATCCGCGAAGTGCTGCGCCCGGCCGGCATCCATTTCGAGCGCCGCACGGCCGAGCTGACGGTGGCCATCCTGCAACTGGTGGCCAGCCGCCGCGGCGTGGCGGCCCTGCCCAACTGGGCCATCAAGAACTATGTCGATTACGACTATGTGATCGCCAAGCCGGTGGGCGAGCTGGGCTTGTGGAGTGATTTGTTCGTGTCCGTGCCCGAGGCGCTGCGGCAGAAAGCCTACGTGCTGGACTTCGTCAATGTGATACGGGAGCAGTGTGCGGCCAGCCTTGATGGTATCAAATTATTATCGTGACAAATTGGCATCCGTTCTTCAGAATGATTAAGTAGCTTTGATACAGATCAACGCTCACTGGCGCCCGCCGCATACGATGTGGGGCTCAGCTCAACAGTGAGAACGAAAGGTCACCATGTTTGATATTGCACAACAATGTTCCGAAGCAGGCACCACATTGATGCACGCGCAGCTGGCCGCGCTGCGCGCTTACACGCAAGCGATGCTGGACGGCGGCCTGTTGTGCGCAGAGCGCCAGGCCGATGTTTACCGCAGCACCTTAGCCACTGGCACGGTTGCTGCTAGACAGATTTTGTGGGCGCCAGTTGATTCCAAGCGCTAGAAGCGGGCGCCGCCGTTCGCACGGCCGGCGTATGATCGAAGCGCGGGCTTGTCGATATGACATGCACGAGACGCAACGACAATGCATTTTGTAATTGAGCAACCAGTTGCTTGATGGAGTCTTGAAGTTTGTGGCATAACTAAGCCGGTTCCCACCGGCGCATTGGAGAAACACATGGAAGATGTAGTTATCGTGGCCGCAGGCCGCACCGCAGTCGGCAAGTTCGGTGGCAGTCTGGCGAAAATCCCCGCCTCGGAATTGGGCGCGCACGTGATCAAGGGCTTGCTGGCCAAGACTGGCATTGCGCCAGAACTGATCAGCGAAGCCATCCTGGGACAAGTGCTGACGGCCGCCGTGGGCCAGAACCCGGCCCGTCAGGCCGTGATCAAGGCCGGCCTGCCCAACAGCGTGCCCGCCTACACCATCAACAAGGTGTGCGGCAGTGGCCTGAAGGCGACCCACCTGGCGGCCCAGGCCATCAAGTGCGGCGACGCCAGCATCATCATCGCCGGCGGCCAGGAGAACATGAGCGCTGCGCCGCACGCCATGAACGGCTCGCGCGACGGTTTCCGCATGGGCGACTTCAAGATGGTCGACACCATGATCGTGGACGGCCTGTGGGACGTCTACAACCAGTACCACATGGGCATCACGGCTGAGAACGTGGCCAAGAAATACGAGATTTCGCGCGCCGAGCAGGACGAGTTCGCGCTGCAGTCGCAACTGAAGGCGGAAGCGGCGCAAAAGGCCGGCAAGTTCAAGGATGAAATCCTGCCGCTGGAAATCGCCCAGAAGAAGGGCACCATCGTGTTCGACAACGATGAATACGTGAAACCCGGTTCCACGCTCGAATCGCTGCAGGGCCTGCGCCCCGCGTTCGCCAAGGATGGCACGGTCACGGCCGGCAACGCCTCGGGCATCAACGACGGCGCCGCCGCCGTGATCATGATGCCGGCCTCGCAAGCCAAGTCGCTGGGCCTGACCCCGCTGGCGCGCGTGAAAGCCTACGCCTCGTCCGGCATCGACCCGTCCGTGATGGGCATGGGCCCCGTGTCGGCCGCCCGCCTGTGCCTGAAAAAGGCCGGCTGGACGCCGCAGGACCTGGACCTGATGGAGATCAACGAAGCGTTCGCGGCCCAGGCCATCGCCGTCAACAAGGAGATGGGCTGGGACACCAGCAAGATCAACGTCAACGGTGGCGCCATCGCCATCGGCCACCCGATCGGCGCCTCCGGCGCCCGCATCCTGGTCACGCTGTTGCACGAGATGGTGCGGCGCGACGCCAAGAAGGGCTTGGCCTCGCTGTGCATCGGCGGCGGCATGGGCGTGGCGCTGGCGGTCGAACGCGAGTAAGCACGGTTAGCAGTAAGCAGTCAGCGGCCCGCGCGGTAGGCGGGCAACGATTTTATTGTAGTTGTTGAAAACGAGGGGACGAAAAATGGCAAGAGTTGCATTAGTAACGGGCGGCATGGGTGGTCTGGGCGAAGCAGTGTGTTTCAAGCTGGCAGCACTGGGCTACACCGTCGTGACAACGTATTCCCCTGGCAATACCAAAGTCAATGACTGGCTGGCCACCACCCGTGACCAGGGCTTCAACTTCAAGGCGTATCCATGCGACGTGGCCGATTACGATTCGGCGGCAGCGTGCGTGGCAGCCATCACCAAGGATATCGGTCCGGTGGATGTGCTGGTCAACAACGCGGGTATCACGCGCGACATGACGTTCAAGAAGATGGACAAGACCAACTGGGACGCCGTCATGGCCACCAACCTGGATTCCGTGTTCAACATGACCAAGCCGGTGTGCGATGGCATGGTGGAGCGCGGCTGGGGCCGTATCATTAACATTTCCTCCGTCAACGGCCAGAAGGGCGCGTTCGGCCAGACCAACTATGCGGCCGCCAAGGCCGGCATGCACGGCTTCACCAAGTCGCTGGCGCTGGAAGTGGCCCGCAAGGGCGTGACCGTCAACACCATCTCGCCTGGCTACATCGGCACCAAGATGGTGATGGAGATCCCGCAGGAAGTGCTGGACACCAAGATCATCCCGCAAATTCCGATGGCCCGCCTGGGCAAGCCGGAAGAAGTGGCTGGCCTGGTGGCCTACCTGTCGTCGGACGAAGCGGCTTTCGTCACCGGCGCCAACATCGCCATCAACGGCGGCCAGCACATGTCCTGATCGCGGTCGCACGCGACACCAAAAGCGCTGCCTTCGGGCAGCGCTTTTTTTATGTGCGGCGGGCTCAAGTACAATGCGGTATCACCCGTCCCGCTCATGCAAAGGAGTCGCCATGCCCGACACGTCGCCCCTGTTCCCTCCCATCACGCCGCGCCGCCAGGGCATGCTGGCCGTCGACGACCTGCACACGATTTACTGGGAGGAGGTGGGCAACCCGGATGGCATGCCGGTGATCTTCCTGCACGGCGGACCGGGCGCCGGCCTGTCGCCGCAGCACCGGCGCTTCTTCGATCCCGACCATTACCGGGTGATCCTGTTCGACCAGCGCGGCGCCGGCAAATCGACCCCGCTCGGCGAATGCCAGGCCAACACCACCCAGTTGCTGGTGGAGGACATCGAGCGCCTGCGCGAGCTGTTTGGCATCAGCCAGTGGCTGGTGTTCGGCGGCTCGTGGGGTTCCACGCTGGCGCTGGCCTACGGTCAGGCCCACCCCGAGCGCTGCCTGGGCTTCGTGTTGCGCGGCATCTTCCTGTGCACCCAGGCCGAGATCGACTGGTTCATCCACGGCGTGCAGTGGTTCTATCCCGAGCTGTACGAGGAATTCATCGCGCCGATTCCGCTGGCCGAGCGCGGCAACCTGCTGCAGGCCTATGTCGACCGCATCATGAGCGACAACCCCGACGTCTACTGGCCGGCCGTGCGCGCCTGGAGCCGCTTCGAGGGCCGGCGCGTGTTCCTGCTGCCGCAGCCGGACGAGGCTTCGTCCGACGCGCTGGACCTGGGCGTGGGCCGGCTCGAATCGCACTACATGGCCAACCTCGGTTTCTTCACGGACGACCAGCTGATCCGCGACATGGGCCGCATCGCCCACCTGCCGGCCGTGATCGTGCAGGGCCGCTACGACGTGATCTGCCCGCCGCTGTCGGCGCACCGCCTGCATGGGGCCTGGCCAGGCGCCGTGCTGAAGATGATCCCGGACGCCGGCCACGGCGCGCTGGAGCAGGGCATCGCGCGCGCGCTGGTGGCGGCCACCGAGCAGTTCCGTCGCCACGGGCGTTTTGAATAAGCGGGCCGCCTGCTACACTACGGCCTGCGCGACAACCAGCATCGAGGAACCATCATCGCTCTCATGAACATACAGATTGGCGACATCGGCCACATCATCCAGCTGTCCATCGCGCCCGTCTTCCTGCTGACGGGCGTGGGCACCTTCCTGATGGTGCTGATCAACCGCCTGGCCCGCATCATCGACCGTTCGCGGGTGCTGGAGGACCGGCTGGACGTGGGTTACAACGATACCTACCTCAATGAGCTCGACACCCTGTACCGGCGCTCGCACCTGATCAACGTGTCGATCACGCTGGCCACCTCGTGCGCCTTGCTGATCTGCCTGATCATCGCCATGTTGTTCCTGGACGATATCACCAATCTCCCGCTCGACAAGTACATCGCCGGCATGTTCGTGCTGGCCATGATGTGCCTGATCGGCAGCCTGGTGTCGTTCCTGCGCGAGATCTTTATCGCCTCGGCCGCCATGCGTTCCCACCGCCACGTGCGCCAGCCGGTAGAATAAGCCTGATCCTCCGGCGCCCCGCCGCCGCCTCTTTAGACCGAACCGAATACCATCATGCACGATTATCAACGCCCCCCCACCCTGTACCGCTACGGCGTGCGCGAAGACCTGGAGCTGGCCCTGCGCCAGGGGCAATTCGTGCTGCGTCCCGCGTCGAACTGCCTGACGCTGAGCTTTTCCCAGGTATGGGACGGCAAGCTGTTCGAGCAGTTCAACGCCGATAGCTGCCTGATCATCCACAACACGGAAGAATTCGGCGAGCGCGTGCACCGCGCCGTGCAGCGCGCGCTGCCCAGCTGGGCGGGCATCGACGGCGCCGTCGAATACGGCACCCGCGCCGCGCTGGGCGCGGCCTTCACCAAGACGGCCGCCGAGGCCGATGAGCACGAATGGCTGTTCGCGTGGCGCGCCATGCAAAGCCAGCTCAGTCTCAATCCCATCCTGATCAAGATCGGCAGCCTGGAGAATTTCGCCGAACTGCGCGACCGCGACACCTATCTGGCGTAAGGCCCGCGCGCGGCCGGCCGCCGCCATCGCACTGCCTGTTAATCGCGCTTGCTGTCGAGCCGCGTGAGCACGGCCGCCATCATGCGTTCGATGTCATGGCGGATGATCTTGGCGCCGAGGATGCCCGGCACGTAGAAGTTGGGCACCAGCCGGCCCGTGTAGATCACCTTGGTGCCACCCGTCTCGGGCACGGGCACCAGCTCCCAATGTGATTCATAGTGCTTCATGTCGCCCGAGATCAGGGCGATGTCGATAGCCGTCATCGGTTGCTCGGTGGCGCGCACGATCAGGTGGATGGACTTGGACATGAACAAAAAGCGGGCCGTGCCGAATTGTTCAACGATGACTTCATTGCCATTCCGGGCCAGCACCTTGCACGACTCCAGGTCGGGCACGAATTCGGCCATCCGTTCATAGTCGGTGAGGATGCGCCACACGGTGGCGGGCGAAGCCTGCACGGCGCCGACCGCATGTACTTCGAACAAGTGGCGCACGTCCAGTTCCACCCGGTTGACCGACACTTCCAGCTTGGGTAATTCAAGCTTTGGTGTTTGCGCCATCGCGGGGGCGGCCACACCGAGCATCAGGAACAGAAGGAATCGCATCATCTTTCCAGCGTAAGGGAAAGGGTGGCAGAATACAAGCGCGGTACGTTCTGGTTACAAATCGGGCCGGCGCGCCGGTCACCGCGCCGGTCGCGCCAAGGCGACTCGCCCAGGCGACTCGTTTAGAACCACGGGTCTAGAGAATTCGGTTTTAATGCCGCCATCACACGTCAACCACGCCTATAACGATAATGACTACTTCTAGCTACCCGCACCTGCTGGCCCCCCTCGACCTCGGCTTCACCACGCTGCGCAACCGCGTGATCATGGGCTCCATGCACACGGGGCTGGAAGACCGCTTCTTCAATTTCGGCAAGCTGGCCGCGTACTACCGCGAGCGGGCGCGCGGCGGCGTGGGCCTGATCGTCACGGGCGGTTTCTCGCCCAACCGCGCCGGCTGGCTGTTGCCGTTCGGCGGCACCGTCAACTTCAAGGCCGACGTGTTCAACCACCGCCGCCTGACGGGCGCAGTGCACGAGGAGGGCGGCAAGATCGTGATGCAGATCCTGCACGCGGGCCGCTACGGCTACCAGCCGTTCGTGGTGTCGGCCTCGGAGCAGAAGTCGCCGATCTCGCCGTTCAAGCCGCGCGCGCTGACCGAGGCCGGCATCGAGTCGACCATCCGCGACTACGTGCGCTGCGCGCGCCTGGCCAGGGACGCCGGCTACGACGGCGTGGAAGTGATGGGCAGCGAAGGCTATCTGATCAACCAGTTCCTGTGCGCGCGCACCAACCTGCGCACCGACCGCTGGGGCGGCAGCATCGAGAACCGCATGCGCTTGCCGGTGGAAATCGTCAAGCGCATCCGCGCCGAAGTGGGCAAGGACTTCATCATCATGTACCGCCACTCGCTGCTCGACCTGGTCGACGGCGGCAATACCTGGGATGACGTGGTCACCGTCGCCAAGGCCTTGCAGCATGCCGGCGTGACCATCCTGAACACCGGCTTCGGCTGGCATGAGGCGCGCGTGCCTACCATCGTCACCTCGGTGCCGCGCGCCGCGTTCTCCGGCGTGGCCGGACGTTTGCGCCGCGAACTGACGATCCCTGTGGTGGCATCCAACCGCATCAACATGCCGCACGAGGCGGAAGGCATCCTGCTGCGCGGCGAGGCCGACCTGGTATCGATGGCGCGCCCGCTCCTGGCCGACCCGCAGTTCGTCGTCAAGGCGGCCGAGGGCCGCGCCGACGAGATCAACACCTGCATCGGCTGCAACCAGGCCTGCCTCGACCACACTTTCTCCAACAAGCGCGCCAGTTGCCTGGTCAACCCGCGCGCCTGCCACGAGACGGAACTGGTGTACGCCAAAGCGGCCACCAAACGCAAGGTGGCCGTGGTGGGCGCGGGACCGGCCGGTTTGTCGGCCGCCACCGTGGCCGCCGAATGCGGCCATGACGTGACCCTGTTCGATTCGAACACCAGCATCGGCGGCCAGTTCCGCATCGCCATGCAGATTCCCGGCAAGGAGGAATTCTCCGAGACGGTGCGCTACTTCGGCCGCAAGATCGAACTGACGGGCGTCAAGCTGCGGCTCGGTGAGCGCGTCACGCGCGAGCAGCTGCTGGCCGGCGGCTATGACGACGTGGTGGTGGCCACCGGCATCAAGGTGCGCCGGCCGCCGATTCCCGGCATCGAGCACGCCAAGGTGCTGTCCTATGTGGACGTGTTGCAGAACAAGGCGCCGGTGGGCAAGCGCGTCGCCATCATCGGTGCCGGCGGCATCGGCTTCGACGTCAGCGAATACTTGCTGCACGACCCGCGCCATGCGCTGCCGCTGGCGCTGGACGTATGGGCGCGCGAGTGGGGCGTGGACCTGAAGGGCGACACCTCCGGCGGCCTGGTGCCGGCGCACGCGCCGGAGCCGGTGCGCCAGCTCTATCTGCTGCAGCGCAAGACCTCCAAGCTGGGCGCGGGCCTGGGCAAGACGTCGGGCTGGGTGCACCGCGCCACGCTGGCGCGCGCCGGGGTGGTGATGATCGCCGGGGTGCAGTACGACCGCATCGACGACCACGGCCTGCACATCACCGTGGGCGGCGAGCAGCGCCTGCTGGCGGTGGACAACGTGGTGGTGTGCGCCGGCCAGGACAGCCTGACGGAACTGATGCCGACCGAGGAGCAGGCCAAGAGCGGCCCGCGTTTCCACAAGATCGGCGGTGCCGCGCTGGCGGCCGAGCTGGACGCCAAGCGTGCCATCAAGGAAGGCGCGGAGCTGGCCGTGCGGCTCTGACGACGCGCGCTACCGTCAGCGCGGCCGCAGTTCTCTGCTGTGCCAGACGCGAACGATCAGGATGTCGCCGGTTTCCAGGATGAGGTAGCGCAGGATGTAGGCGCGCCGGCCGAATTTGGCCGGCCATTCCCGGAATTCGGCGTAGGGTGAACCCAGGTACGGGTCCTTCAACAACCGATTGGCAGCGTTGCGAATTGCGTTGACGCCGCGCCGGGCAGCAGAGGGACTGTTTGGTGCGAGGAAGTCATACAGCCGCCCCACGTCGGCCAGCGCGTCCGGATGCCAGGTTAGCGCGGGCATGCGCTTCGCTTGCCGGCCGCAAGCTCGGCCAGCCAGGCATCGGCGCGTTGGTGGGAGACGGCCGGCTCGCCATCGCGATAGGACTGGACGCGCGCGCGGTCTTGTTCCAGCAGCAGGGCTTCCGCGCACACGGTCGTCAGATAGTCATCGATCGACTGGCCATGACGACCGGCGGCGGCGATCACCGCCGCCTCCATTTCTGCCGATAGCTGGACAGTGATCATAGGGCGTCCTTACAGCTTGCGCACTACCACGCAGCCGATCGAGTAGCCGGCGCCGAACGAGCAGATCACGCCCAGCTGGCCGGCGGCCAGATCGTCCGAATACTTGTGGAAGGCGATGATGGAACCAGCCGACGAGGTGTTGGCGTAGGTGTCCAGGATCACCGGCGCTTCACCCGGTTCGGCGTCGCGGCCCAGCACCATGCGGCTGATCAGCAGGTTCATGTTCAGGTTGGCCTGGTGCAGCCAGTAGCGGCTCACCTGCGGCACTTCCAGGCCGGCGCCGGCGATGGTGGTCTTGATCATCTCGGCGGCCATCGGGCACACGTCCTTGAACACCTTGCGGCCCTGCTGGCGGAACAGCTTGTCCGGCTGGCCGATGCCCGACTCGTCGAATCGGTTCAGGAAGCCGAAGTTGTTGCGGATGTTGTTCGAGAACGCCGTCTTGAGCTGGGTTTCCAGGATTTCGAAGCGGTGCGGGCCCTGGGCCGTGTCCGCGTCCTCGATCACCATCGCCGTGCAGGCGTCGCCGAAGATGAAGTGGCTGTCGCGGTCGCGCCAGTTCAGGTGGCCGCTGGTGATTTCCGGATTGAGCACCAGCACGGCGCGCGCCTGGCCGCTCTTGATGGCCGCCACGGCCGTCTGGATGCCGAAGGTGGCCGACGAGCAGGCCACGTTCATGTCGAAGCCGTAGCCGTCGATGCCCAGCGCCTGCTGCACTTCCACTGCCATGGCCGGATAGGCGCGCTGCATATTGCTGCAGGCGACCAGCACCATGTCGATATCGGCCGGGGTGCGGCCGGCGCGGTCCAGCGCCTGGCGCGCGGCGGCCACGCAGATTTCCGCTTGCAGCGACAGTTCATCGTCGGCGCGCTCGGGGATGCGCGACACCATGCGCTCGGGATCGAGGATGCCGCTTTTTTCCATCACGAAGCGCGACTTGATGCCGGAGGCTTTTTCGATGAAGCCGACGCTGGACATTTCCAGCGCGGTCACGCTGCCGTCCGCGATGGCGGCGGCGTGGTCGGCATTGAATTTTTCGGCGTAGGCATTGAAGCAGGCGACCAGCTCCTCGTTGGAGATCGATTGCGCTGGCGTAAAGAGGCCGGTACCGCTGATGACGGCTTGTTTCATGGGTAAGCTTTCAAATATGGTAATGGGCTGGCGCCGCTAGTGAGCAAATTCTACACAATGGCGGGCCCGGTCAGCGTATTTTCTAATCGCCCGCTTGATTTTTTTGCGGGGCGCGCCTGCGCGGCCGGGGCGGCCCGGCGCGCCGCCGCTTATTTTTTGCTCAAGTCCTTCTTGGCGGCCGGGGCGGCCACCTGCACCAGCTTCGATTCCGTCTTGGCCAGCTGCACCGGCAAGCCTTTCAGGTGGTTCAACGCCTGGGCCAGCTGGAAATCGTCGCCGCTGCCATATTCGAGCGGTTTGCGTTGTTTTTCCATCGCCAGCACGCGCAGCTGCTCTTCCAGCTCGTCGCGGTTGGTCTTGGCGCCTTCCTGGTCGCGGTCGTTGGACAGGTGCTTGTCGAGGTCGGCTTCGCGCGTGCGCAGGCTGTTCAGGCCGTCGCCATCGGCGTTCTCGTCCACCAGCAGGTCGGGCGAGATGCCCTTGGCCTGGATCGAGCGGCCATTGGGGGTGTAGTAGCGGGCCGTGGTCAGCTTGACGGCAGTGTCCGGCGTGAGCTGGCGGATGGTCTGCACGGAACCCTTGCCGAAGGTCTGGGTGCCGATGATGGCGGCGCGCTTGTAGTCCTGCAGCGCGCCGGCCACGATTTCCGAGGCCGAGGCGGAACCGGTGTTGACCAGCACCACCATCGGCACCTTCTTGACGGCGTCGGGCAGCTTGGCCAGCGCGTCGCTGTCATTGCGCAGCGCGTAGTATTCGGGCCGGCCGTAGAAGATCTGCTTGGAGTCGGGCAACTGGCCGTTGGTGGAGACGATGGCCGAGTCGCGCGGCAGGAAGGCGGCGGCCACGCCGATCGCCCCTTGCAGCACGCCGCCGGGATCGTTGCGCAGGTCGAGCACCAGGCCCTTGATGTTGGGGTCTTGCTTGTACAGTTCGACAATCTTGGCGGCCAGGTCGTCGACCGTCGGTTCCTGGAACTGGGAGATGCGCAGCCAGGCGTAGCCGGGCTCGATCAGTTTGCCTTTCACGCTTTTCTGGTGGATTTCCTCGCGCGCGATGGCAAACACCAGCGGTTCCGTCTCGCCCTTGCGCAGCACGGTCAGGTTGACCTTGGTGTGCGGCTCGCCGCGCATCTTCTTCACGGAGTCGTCCAGGCTCATGCCCTTGACGGGCGTGCCGTCGAGCCGCGTGATCAGGTCGCCCGCCTTGATGCCGGCCCGGTAGGCCGGCGAATCCTCGATCGGCGAGACGATCTTGATATAGCCTTCCTCGCTCTGGCCGATCTCGATGCCGAGGCCGACGAACTTGCCTTGCGAGCCTTCACGCAGCTCGGCATAGGCTTTCTTGTCCAGGTAGGCGGAATGGGGATCGAGCGAGGCGACCATGCCGGCGATGGCTTCGGTCAGCAGTTTCTTGTCCTCGACCGGTTCCACATAGTCCGACTTGATGAGGCCGTACACATCGGCCAGCTGGCGCAATTCCTCCAGCGGCAGGGCCGGCTCCACGGGCTTTTGCGCCATCGCGGAAAACTGTAACGATACGGCGATGCCGGCGATGACACCCAGGCCTACCAGCCCGGTATTCTTGAGTTTCTTGCCCATGTTTCACCTGTCGAATCTATCCATCCGGCGTTGCGGCGGCGCGGTCGGCACCGGGGCAACGCTACGATTCAGTATAAACCTGATTTCCGGCAAACGTAGTATCCAATGCGTAATGATTTACACGTTTTTTCACTGCGGCGGTTGCAGTCACGATAGCAGCATGTACGACTGTAAATGTTGCGCCAGGCCGCAGTTTGATTGCAGCGTGTAACGGCTGGGTTGACGACGGTAAGCAATTGTAAGAATCCCTGCCTCGCCTCCGTTCGCGGCCTACACTGGACTTGTATTTCTCTCTACCCTGAAGTGGTTCTTTGCCTGCGCTCCAAGTCGCAGGCTTTTTTTTGTGCAGGCATTTTTCGTCCCGGGAGTCTTCATGCTGTCCACCTTGCTGCCTTTTCGTCCACGTCACCTGGTGGCCGCCATGCTGTTGAGCGCTGCCACCTTGCCCGTCTTTGCCCTGCCCGTGATGGAGATGCAGGCCGAGGACATGCTGCCGTTGGCCGCCGAGCTGAAGACCACGCTGAACCTGAACGCCAACCAGCAAACCCTGTGGCAGCAGACCGAAAGCAAGACCCGCGCGCTGCTGCGCGAACGCCAGGCGCGCCGCGAGCGCCTGCAGGCGGCCAGCAAGGCCGGCCTCGACGCGCCCGGTGTCGAGCTGCGCGACCTGGTCGGTGCGGTGGATGCCGAATCGGCCACCACGGCGGCCGAGGAAAAGCAGTTGCGCGAATGGTGGCTGAGCGTCAACGATGCGCTGAGTGACGCCCAGCGCCGGGTGGTCGCCAACCTGCTGGCCGAACAATTGCTGCGCATGCCAGATAACGGCGGCCACAGCGGCGGCGCCCCGCGCGCGAAGGACGAGGGTGGCGAGCGCAGCCGTGGCGGCCATCACCGGCAGGGCGGCGCAGGCATGGGCATGCCGGGCGGTTGATGTGCGCCCGTCGCGCGCCATGCGCGGGGTGTGTATCGTAAAGTAAAAAACAACTGTTGGCGCCCATCCGGGCCCGGCAGCCGGGCTAGAATGCCGGCGCGGATGGTCGTCCGCGACGAAGCTACCCCGATACTTTATGCGCAAATTGTTTCCCTATGCCTGCCTGGCCTTGCTGGGCACCGTGGCCAATACGGCCGTCCAGGCCCAGAACGCGGCCCCCCAGCCAGCCGATGCCGGCATCGCCACCCCCGCCGCTGCCAACTCCGCCAACACCACCCGGCCACCGGCCGGGCCGGACGGCCATCCCATCCAGCAAGTGACGGTCAGCGGCGGCCGCGCCAGCGACATGGACGAGCGCCGCCGCGCCACGGCCGCCAAGCAGGTCTACGGCCGCGAGGAACTGGACCGCAACGGCGACACCAGCCTGGCCGACGTGCTCAAGCGCCTGCCCGGCGTCACCATTGGCGGCCGCCCCGGCCGTGGCGGCGACATCCGCATGCGCGGCCTGGGCAGCGGCTACACGCAAGTCCTCGTCAATGGCGAACGCCCGCCGGCCGGTTTTTCCATGGACAGCCTGTCGCCCGACCAGGTGGAACGGGTGGAGATCATGCGCGGCCCGGTGGCCGAACACAGCACGCGCGCCATCGCCGGCACCATCAACATCATTCTGCGCGACGGCTACCAGCTCAAGGACAAACAGCTCAAGCTGACCGATACGGTGGAGCAGGGCCGCCACGCGCCCAACGTGTCGCTGACCGTGCCGGGCAAGGTCGGCAGCCTGACCTATCTGCTGACCGGCTCGGTGTTCGAGAACCGCCAGCACGACCACAACACCATCGCCTACCAGGATACGGACGCCGCCGGCACCGTGCTCAAGGACCAGCTGGAAACGGATGAAAGCAACCGCAAGGCGCGCGGCATCCACCTGACGCCGCGCCTGTCCTACAAGTTCGACGGCGGCGACCAGCTGAACTTCCAGCCCTTCCTGATGCACCTGCACAGCGACACCACGGCCACCAGCGTGCTCGACCAGAGCATCGGCCAGCTGCCGCCCGAGTACGCCACGGCCGCCACCCGCAGCCGTGCCGATTCCACCTTCATGCGCGGCTTCGGCAACTGGGTGCACAAGCTGGAAGGCGCGGCCAAGCTGGACGTTAAATTCGGCTTCGGCCTGGGCCACAGCAGCAGCGACGCGCTGCGCTTGCAGTACGACGGCGCCGGCCAGGAATCGAACCGCTTTACCGACAGCGACAGCACGCGCGACCGCAGCGTGAGCAGCGGCGGCAAGTACAGCACGCCGCTGGGCAAGGACCACACGCTGGCCGCCGGCTGGGACGTGGAGGCAAGCCACCGCGAGCAGACCAAGACCTCGCTCGACAAGAACGGCGTGGCCCAGTTCGACGATTCCGGCGACAACCTGAGCGCCGACACGCGCCGCTACGCCGTGTTCGCGCAGGACGAGTGGGACATCACGCCGCAATGGTCGGCCTTTGCGGGCCTGCGCTGGGAAGGCATCACCACCACCAGCCGGCGCGACAGCGGCGACGTGCACAACACCAGCAGCGTGCTCAGTCCCTTGCTGCATGGCGTGTGGCGCATCCCCGGCCACGCGCGCGACCAGGTGCGCGCCAGCCTGACCAAGAGCTACAAGGCGGCCAATGTGCAGGACCTGATCGCCTTGCCCTACCTGGCCCATCCGAACAACGCCACCCACCCGGACCGCATGGGCAATCCCGACCTCAAGCCGGAACTGGCCACGGGACTGGACCTGGCGTACGAGCACTACCTGGGCCGCAGCGGCATCGTCAGCGTCAGCGGCTTCGTGCGCGACATCGACAACCTGATCCGCCGCACGCTGGTCAGCTACGACACGCCGCAAGGGCCGCATTACGTGTCCACGCCATCGAACGTGGGCCATGCGCGCACCAGCGGCATCGAGCTGGAAGCCAAGTTCCAGCTGGTCGAGTTGTTCGACGATGCGCCGGCCGTCGATGTCCGATCGAACTACAGCCGCTTCTGGTCCAGCGTGGACGGTATCCCCGGCCCCAACAACCGGCTCGACCAGCAGGCCAAGCAGACCGCCAACCTGGGCCTGGACTACCACCTTAAGCAATGGCCGCTGACCGTGGGCGGCAGCGTCAACTGGACCCCGGCCACGGTGATCCAGACCAGCCTCACCCAGCAGGTGTCAACGGGCCGCAAGCGCGCGTTCGACGCCTACGCGCTGTGGAAGATCGACAGCCGCAACCAGTTGCGCCTCTCGGCCAGCAACCTGGCGCCGCTCGACAGCCTGAGCGGCAACGTCGTCACGGCGCGCGGCGTGACGTCCTCGGCCGACTCGGATTACCAGACTTATACGGTCTGGAGCGTGAAGCTCGAAACGAAGTTCTGATGTCGCTTGTCCGTAGGGCCAGACCCAAGCGCCAAGGCGGGGAGTCTGACCCTTTTGCGCTTTTGGCAGGGCGGGCACGGCGCGCGATTTTTGCGTGCCGTGCCCGCCAGCTCGTGCTACATTGCCGGATTCCGGGCTATCCGCCTGAACCGAACCGCGCGGCACCACCGCCATCGCTGCCCTACAAGGACTTTTCGTGAAACGACATCTGCTGAGCACCCTGACCATGAGCCTTTTGTTGAACGCTACCGCCTCCGCTGGCGCCGCCGAGCCGGCCACTGCCGCCCTGCGCTCCGGCATCGACGTGCAATACATCGACAGCGCCGTCCGGCCCCAGGATGACTTTTTCCGCTACCTCAACGGCAAGTGGCTGCAGAACACGGAAATCCCCGCCGACAAGGCCAGCTGGGGCTCCTTCATCCAGCTGCGCGAAGCGACGCTGCCGCAGTTGCGCGGCCTGATCGAAGCGGCCCAGCAGGACAAGGCGGGCCGCAAGCCCGGTTCCGAAGCCCAGAAGATCGCCGACCTGTACGCCAGCTACATGGATGAACAGAAGCTGGACGCACTGGGCATCAAGCCGCTGGCCGGCGAACTGAACCGCATTCGCAGCATCAAGGACAAGAAGGCGCTGCCGGCCCTGATCGCGCACCTGGACGCGATCGGCGTGGCCACGCCCTACGGCATCTACGTGAGCCAGGATGCGCGCGAATCGACCAAGTATGCCGTCAGCGTTGCGCAAAGCGGCCTGGGCCTGCCGGACCGCGACTACTACCTGAAAAAGGACGACGCCAAGCTGGCCGCCGTGCTGGCCCAGTACGAAACCCATGTGGCCAAAACGCTGGCGCTGGCCGGCGTGAAGGACAGCGCCGCCGCCGCCCACGCCATCGTGGCGCTGGAAACGGCACTGGCCAAGGTGCAATGGACCAAGGTCGAGAACCGCGACCCCGTCAAGCGCTACAACAAGGTGCAGATCGACAAGCTGGCCGAACTGGCGCCCGCCTACGACTGGAAGCACGCGCTGGCCGAGGCCGGCGTGGCCAGCAAGGTCGATTATGTGATCGTCAACCAGCCCAGCTACCTGAGCGGTTTCAACACGGTGCTGGAGCAGACCGACCTGGCCACGTGGAAATCGTATTTCGAATGGCAACTGCTGCGCAGCCAGTCGCCGTATCTGTCCAAGCCCTTCGCCGATGCCAGCTTCGCCTTCTATGGCACCGTGCTGACGGGCGTGACGGAACAGCCGCCGCGCTGGAAGCGGGGCGTGGGCGCCGTCGAAGGCGCGCTGGGCGAAGCGCTGGGCAAGCTGTACGTGGCCCAGTATTTCCCGCCCGAGCGCAAGGCGCGCATGGAACAGCTGGTGGCCAACCTGCTGGCCTCGTACAAATCGAGCATCGACACGCTGGAGTGGATGAGTCCGGCCACCAAGGAGCAGGCCCAGGCCAAGCTGGCCAAGTTCACGCCCAAGATCGGCTATACCGCCAAGTGGCGCGACTACAGCGCGCTGGCCATCGTGCCCTCTGATTTGTCGGGCAACATGATGCGCGCCGCGGCCTTCGCCTCGCAGCGCATGATCAACAAGCTGGGCAAGCCGATCGACCGCGCCGAGTGGGGCATGACGCCGCAGACCATCAATGCCTACTACAGCCCGACCATGAACGAGATCGTGTTCCCGGCCGCCATTTTGCAGCCGCCGTTCTTCGATGCTGGCGCCGACGATGCCGTCAACTATGGCGCCATCGGCGCCGTGATCGGCCACGAGATCAGCCATGGCTTCGACGACAAGGGCAGCCAGTCCGACGGTGACGGCAACCTGCGCGACTGGTGGACCAAGGAAGACCGCGCCAACTTCAAGGCCCGCACCGATGTGCTGGTGCAGCAGTACGCCAGCTACAGCCCGCTGCCCGGCTACAACGTGAACGGCGCGCTCACGCTGGGCGAGAACATCGCCGACAATTCCGGCCTGGCCATCGCCTACAAGGCCTACAAGCTGTCGCTGAACGGCCAGCCGGCGCCCGTGATCGACGGCCTGACGGGCGACCAACGCTTCTTCATGGGCTTCGCCCAGGTATGGCGCAGCAAGATGCGCGAGCCGCAGCAGATCGTGCAGATCAAGACCGACCCGCACTCGCCGGGCCAGTTCCGCGCCAACGGCACCATGGTCAACCAGCCCGGTTTCTATGAAGCGTTCGGTGTGAAACCGGGTGACAAGATGTACCTGGCGCCCGAGCAGCGCGTGATCATCTGGTAATGCGCATCTGGTAATGCGCATCTGGTAACGCGTACCTGGTAAAGCACGATGTCGTAGCAAAAAGACCATGCCCGAGCGATCCGGCGTGGTCTTTTTGTTACTAATGTCTCGATGACATGATACAGTCCCGTCATGCTACCCATAAAAATTGAAATATGACCTTTACCTGGGGGAGAGAGACCTTGAAAATTCATGTCATCAGCGCCGGCGCGCTGGCCGTCATGGCAGCAATGGCCGGCTCTGGCCTGCCTTGCGCGCAAGCGGAAGAGGGCGCCACCGCCGCGCGGCAGGGAACGGCCGCCCTGCGCGCCTCCGGCATCGCCGTCGCCAATATGGACCCGTCGGTGCGGGCCCAGGACGACTTTTTCACCAACCTGAACGGCAAATGGCTGGCCAGCACGGCCATCCCGGCCGACAAGGCCAGCTGGGGCGCATTCGAAAAACTCGATGACGACACCAAGCCGCAACTGCGCGCCATCATCGAAGCGGCCGCCGCCGACCCCAACCGGGCGCCCGGCTCGGACGCCCAGCGCATCGGCGACTTCTACGCCAGTTATATGGACGAGGCCAGACTGGAGCAACTGGGCCTGGCCCCGCTACAAGCCGAGCTGGACCGCGTAACCGCCCTGCGTGGCAAGCAGGACATCGCCGCCCTGATCGCCCATTTCAACCGCCTGGGCTTCACGGCGCCGTATGCCTATGGCGTCCACCAGGACAACAAGGATTCGACCAAGTACGTGGCCGACCTGTACCAGGACGGCCTGGGCTTGCCCGACCGCGACTATTACCTGAAGCCGCACGACGCCAAGCTCGCCGCCACGCTGGCCAAATACCAGCAGCACGTGGCGCGCATGCTGGCGCTGGCCGGCCATGCGCAAGCCGTCGACGAGGCGCGCGCCATCGTGGCGCTGGAAACGGCGATGGCGAAGATCCAGTGGACCAAGGTCGAGCTGCGCGATCCCGTCAAGGCCTACAACAAGGTGGCGCTGGACCAGTTGCCCAAGCTGCTGCCCGGCTATGACTGGGCCGGTTACTTGCAGCAGACCGGCCTGGCCGGCAAGGTCGATTACGTGATCGTCAGCCAGCCCAGCTATCTGAAGGGCATGGCCCGCCTGCTGGAGCAGACGCCGCTGGCCACGTGGCAAGCCTATTTCCAGTGGCAGGTGATCCACGCCAACGCGCCCTACCTGTCGCAAGGGTTCGCCACCGAGAACTTCGCCTTCTACGGCAAGGTGCTGAGCGACGTGCCCGAGCAGCAGCCGCGTTGGAAGCGGGCCGTGAACGCCACCGACAACGCGCTCGGCGAGAGCTTGGGCAAGCTGTACGTGGAACAGCACTTCCCGCCCGAGCGCAAGGCGCGCATGGAGCAGTTGGTGGCCAACCTGCTGGCCGCCTACAAGCAAAGCATCGCCACCCTGGACTGGATGAGTCCGGCCACCAAGCAACAGGCGCAGGCGAAGCTGGCCAAGTTCACCACCAAGATCGGCTATCCCAACAAATGGCGCGATTATTCCAGCCTGGTGGTGCAGCGTGACGACCTGGTGGGCAACGTGCTGCGCGCCAACGCGTTCGCCTATGAGCGCCAGCTGGCCAAGCTGGGCCAGCCCATCGACCGCGAGGAATGGGGCATGACGCCGCAGACCGTGAACGCGTACTACAATCCGGAGATGAACGAGATCGTGTTCCCGGCCGCCATCCTGCAACCGCCGTTCTTCGACGCGGACGCCGACGACGCCGTCAACTATGGCGCCATCGGCGCCGTGATCGGCCACGAGATCAGCCACGGTTTCGACGACCAGGGCGCCCAGTACGACGGCGACGGCAACCTGCGCGATTGGTGGACGGCGGCCGACCACAAGCAGTTCGCGGCCAAGAGCAAGATGCTGGTCCAGCAATACAGCGCGTTCAGTCCGGTCAAGGGCTACCACGTGAACGGCGCGCTGACGCTGGGCGAGAACATCGCCGACAATTCCGGCATCGCCATCGCCTACAAGGCTTACCAGATCGCGCTGAACGGCCAGCCGGCGCCGGTGATCGATGGCCTCACGGGCGACCAGCGTTTCTACATGGGCTTCGGCCAGGTATGGCGCAGCAAGATCCGCGACGCCCAGCAGATTGTTTACCTGAAGAGCGACCCGCACGCGCCGGATCGCTTCCGCGCCAACGGCACGGTGCGCAACCAGGCGCCGTTCTACGCGGCGTTCGGGGTCAAGCCCGGCGACAAGATGTATTTGCCGCCCAAGCAGCGCGTGAGCATGTGGTAAGCAGGGCGATTTTCATTCGCTCCCGGTCATGGGCTTGTGATAAAGTCAATGATGGGCCAAAAGTCCAGGGGCGATCTTTTTCGTTACAAACAATGAGGATATTTCCGTGAAACGTTATCTGTTGAGTGCATTAACCCTGAGCCTGATCGCAGGCTACGCCGGCGCCGCCGAACCTGCCAACACGGCCAAGACCATGACCGCCGCCTCCACCAAGGCCGCCGGCGCCAAGCTGACCTCGGGCATCGCCACCGAATACATCGAATCGTCCGTGCGCGCGCAGGATGACTTCTTCACCCACCTGAACGGCAAATGGCTGGCCACCACGGAAATCCCGGCCGACAAGTCGAGCTGGGGCACGTTCGCCAAGCTGCGCGACGACATCCAGCCGCAACTGCGCGCCATCATCGAGAACGCCGCCAACGCCAAGAACAAGGTGGCCGGTTCCGACGCGCAGCGCATCGGCGACTTCTACGCCAGCTTCATGGACGAAGCGAAGATCGAACAACTGGGCCTGACCCCGCTGAACGCCGAGCTGGCCAAAGTGGCCGCCCTGAGCGACAAGCAGCAGATCCCGGCCCTGATCGCCCACTTCAACCAGGTTGGCTTCGGCGCGCCGCTGAACTTCGGCATCCACCAGGACAACAAGGATTCGACCAAGTACGTGGCCGACATCCAGCAATCGGGCCTGGGCCTGCCGGACCGCGACTACTACCTGAAGCTGGACGACGCCAAGATGGCCGACACGCTGGCCAAGTATGAACTGCACGTGGCCAAGATGCTGACGCTGGCCGGCGACGCCAACGCGGCCGCCGATGCCAAGGCCATCGTCGCGCTGGAAACGGCGCTGGCCAAGGTGCAATGGACCAAGGTCGAACTGCGCGACCCGGTCAAGGGCTACAACAAGGTCGAGCTGGCCAAGCTGAGCGGCCTGGCCTCGGGCTTTGACTGGACCACCTGGCTCAATGAAACCGGCATCGCCGGCAAGACCGGCTACGTGATCGTGGGCCAGCCCACCTACGTGCAAGGCTTCAACGACGTGCTGGCCGCCACCCCGCTGGAAACCTGGAAAGCCTACTTCCAGTGGCAGGTGATCCACGCCAACGCGCCTTACCTGAGCAAGGCCTACGTGGACGAGAACTTCGCCTTCTACGGCACCGTGCTGAGCGGCGTGACGGAAATGCGTCCGCGCTGGAAGCGTGGCGTGAGCGTGACCGAAGGTGCGCTGGGCGAGTCCGTGGGCAAGTTGTACGTGGAGCAGTACTTCCCGGCCGAGCGCAAGGCGCGCATGGAACAGCTGGTCAAGAACCTGCTGGCCACCTACAAGACCAGCATCGAGACGCTGGACTGGATGAGCCCGACCACCAAGAAGCAGGCGCAAGCGAAGCTGGCCAAGTTCACCACCAAGATCGGCTACCCGAACAAATGGCGCGACTACTCGAAGCTGACCGTGTCGGCCGACGACCTGGTGGGCAACGTGCTGCGCTCCAATAAGTTCGACTACGACAAGGAACTGAACAAGCTGGGCAAGCCGATCGACCGCGACGAGTGGGGCATGACGCCGCAGACCGTGAACGCCTACTACAACCCGGAAATGAACGAGATCGTGTTCCCGGCCTCGATCCTGCAGCCACCGTTCTTTGACGCCAACGCGGACGACGCCGTCAACTACGGCGCCATCGGCGGCGTGATCGGCCACGAGATCAGCCACGGCTTCGACGACCAGGGCGCCCAATACGACGGCGACGGCAACCTGCGCGACTGGTGGACCCCGGCCGACCACAAGAACTTCGCGGCCAAGACCAAGATGCTGGTCGACCAGTACAACCAGTTCAGCCCGCTGCCTGGCTACCATGTGAACGGCGAACTGACGCTGGGCGAGAACATCGCCGACAACTCGGGCGTGGCGATCGCGTACAAGGCCTACAAGCTGTCGCTGCACGGCAAGCCAGCGCCGGTGATCGACGGCCTGACGGGCGACCAGCGCTTCTTCATGGGCTTCGCGCAAGTGTGGCGCATGAAGATGCGCGAACCGCAACAGATCGTCCAGATCAAGACCGACCCGCACTCGCCGGGCCAGTTCCGCGCCAACGGCACCATGCGCAACCAGCCCGGCTTCTACAGCGCGTTCGGCGTGAAGAAGGGCGACAAGATGTACCTGGAGCCAAAAGACCGCGTGATCATGTGGTAATCGCCTGCTGAGGCAACACGAAGGGCCGCCTGCGGGCGGCCCTTTTTTATAAC
This sequence comes from Rugamonas brunnea, assembly GCF_014042345.1. GTDB lineage: Bacteria > Pseudomonadota > Gammaproteobacteria > Burkholderiales > Burkholderiaceae_D > Rugamonas > Rugamonas brunnea. Next base: position 73,459 of record NZ_JACEZT010000003.1, on the reverse strand, counting down.
GATGTTGGAGTCTGACCCTTGGGTCTGACCCTGGTTTTGACCTGCGCACATTGCAAAAAAAAACCGCTCGTCTGACGGAGCGGTTTTAATGATGGCGCCGGATTGTCCGGCGCCGCGAGCGGAGCGCTTACTGCGCCGAGGCGGCGGAGGCAGCCGAAGCGCCTTCCGCAGCGGCGGCGGGAGCGGCAGGCTCCTTGAACTTGGCGCCGCCGGCGTTGGCCATGTGCACCACGGCGCGCGCCACTTCCACGTCGTCCAGGTCGGGGTTGCCGCCCTTGGCCGGCATGGCGCGGATACCTTCGATGGCGTGCTTGAGCAGCGTGTCGTAGCCTTGGGCGATGCGTGGGCCCCAGGCGCCGGCGTCGCCGAACTTGGGCGAACCGGCCGCGCCGGAACCGTGGCAAGCCGCGCAAACAGCGGTGTAGACGGCTTCGCCGCTTTGCAGCTGCTTGGGACCGCTGGCATCTTTCAGGGTGAAGCCGTCATCGGCGACGGGACGCAAACGGGCGGCGACGGATTCAGCCGACTGGCTGTCGGAACCACGACCGGTCAGCTTGTCGGTGGTCACATACTGCACCAGCAGGATGATGCCAAAGATGACCACAGCGAAGAAGCCGATCACGGCGACAATCAGTTGTTTAGGGGTCTTGATGGCGGATTCGTGTTCGTTGTGTGCGTCGCTCATGATGTCCTTTTTAGTTTCGAAGCAGGTGGGCCATGCGAAGAATTGTCTTTGCGTCTTGCCGTACAAACCCTCGCCAAACGGGCGATTATAGACTCAAAAACTGCCCCTTGGAACGGAAATGCCGGCTAAAACGACACTTTCCATGGACGGATTTGACGAAAGACGGTATCCTTCGTGTCGATTCAATCTTCCCCCAAGCGGCTGTAGCTCAGTGGATAGAGTATTGGCCTCCGAAGCCAAGGGTCGTGGGTTCGATCCCCGCCAGCCGCACCATTTTCCCCTCTCAACTCAAGTACTTGGCGAAAATTGATTTCGCGCGCTTTCTGTCGCCTGCGCATATCCGCACTGGCTGGAGAGCGTCGCCGCACGCGGCAGGCTTGCTTACTTCACGCGTTCGGCCTGGGTGTGCGCCCCCGGCCAGTGCGCTTTGATCACGCCCGCCAGGATGTCGAAGGCGGGGCGGATCTGCTCGTCGGGCACGCAACCGTAGCCCAGCATCAGGCCGCGCCGCGCGCTCGCCGCGTCGCTGTAGTACTTCGACAGCGGCCGCACGATGATGCCCTGTTGCCTGGCCGCTTCGCAGATCGCGATGTCGTCGCATGCATCGGGCAAACCGAGCGCCAGGTGCAAGCCGGCCTCGCCGCCGGTGATGATGATGCGGTCGTCGAAATGGAAGGTGATGGCTTCGTGCAGCAGCCGCAGGCGCTCCGCGTACACCACCCGCATGCGCCGGATGTGCGAGGCGAAGTGGCCCTCGGTCATGAAGTCGGTCAGGATCGCCTGGGTGTAGCTGTGTCCGCAGCGGTACAGCTCCGACAGGCCGGTGGAAAACGATTCGGCCAGCACCGGCGGCACCACCATGTAACCGACCCGCAGGCCCGGGAACAGGGTCTTGCTGAACGTCCCCAGGTATAACACCCGCTCATGCACGTCGAGTCCCTGCAGCGAGGCGATCGGCCGGCTGCCGTAACGGAACTCGCTGTCGTAGTCGTCCTCGACGATCCAGCTGTTGTTGGCGGCCGCGTATTCCAGCAGGGCGCGCCGGCGGGACAGGCTCATCACCATCCCCAGCGGATACTGGTGCGAGGGCGTGACGACGATGATGCGCGGCGGATGCCGCAAGTCCTCGGGACGCAGTTGCAAGCCTTCGCCGTCCACCGGAATCGCGACCGTCCGCACGCCGACCGAGCGCAGCACGCTGCGCGTGCCCCAATAGCAGGGGTCCTCGACCCATGCATGGTCGCCGTGATCGCTCAACATGCGCGCCACCAGGTCCAGCGACTGGTGGATGCCGGTGGTGATCAGGATCTGGCTGGCGTCGCAGTTCACCGAGCGCGCCACGCGCAGATAGTCGGCGATCGCTTCGCGCAGCGGCAGGTAGCCTTCGCCGCCGGAATAGGTCAGCAGCTCGGAACGCGAACGGCGCCAGTATTTGTTTTGCAGCCGGCCCCATATCTTGTTGGGAAATTGCGTCACGTCCGGCACGCCCGGCATGAAGGCGCCCCACTGCGTCTTGCTGACGCCTGCCAGCTCAACCAGTTGCTGCCCCCGCGTCGACAGGGACAGCTCGCCCCCTTGCAGCGGCCCCGCCGGGGCCGCGGCCGCGGCCGCGGTGACGATCTGGTCCGGCTCGGTGTTGGCGATGAAGGTGCCGGCGCCGACGCGCGACTCCAGGAATCCTTCGGCCAGCAATTGGTCGTAGGCGTAGGTCACCGTGTTGCGCGACATCTTCAATTCCTGGGCCAGGAAGCGCGAGGACGGCAGTTGCAGCCCGGCCGGCAGCGACTGGTCCAGGATGGCCTCCCGGATCACCTGGTAGATCTGGCGGTTCACCGCCTTGCGCGCCCCATTGGCTTCGCGGCCGCGATCGATGCGCTGCAACAGGAAATCGGACAGGGATGCGATCCGCATAGTGGCCTTGTGGGGTGGGAAAAATTTGCGTGCCATTGTAGCGCCACTTGCGCGGCATCAGACCGCCAACCAGTAGTCAATTGTTGTTAAAAAACGTCAAGAGGTCGTATCTGGCGCCAGTGTGCGCCGTTGTGGCACGGCGCGCGTTGGCGATCGCCGCGCCTGCTTTTTGCGGCCTCGCGCGGGCCCGGTGGTTGCGGTGCAGCATAGGCCGCCGGGGATAGTGGTGCCATGCGTGGCGCCAGGAGTGGCTCCATGAGAAAAACGAAAGTGGCTCTACGTTGATGCTCCAGTTCAACAATAAGATGCGCTGTCCTCGTAACACTCTGGTAACAACAATAAAGGTAAATTCATGACGAACACTCAACTACAACAGCGCAAGAACGCCGCCACCCCGCGTGGCGTGGGCGTGATGTGCCAGTTCTACGCCGAGCGCGCGCTGAACGCGGAAATCTGGGATGTGGAAAACAACCGCTACATCGATTTCGCCGCTGGTATCGCCGTGCTCAACACCGGCCACCGCCATCCCCGGCTGATCGCCGCGATCGAGCAGCAGTTGGGCAAGTTCACCCACACCTGCTACCAGGTGGTGCCGTATGCGGGTTACGTGGAACTGGCCGAGCGCCTGAACGCCATGACGCCGGGCAGCCACGCCAAGAAGACCGCGCTGTTCTCGACCGGCGCGGAAGCGGTGGAAAACGCCATCAAGGTGGCCCGCGCCGCCACCGGCCGCTCGGCCGTGATCGCCTTCGCCGGCGGTTTCCATGGCCGCACCATGATGGGCATGGCGCTGACCGGCAAAGTGGTGCCCTACAAGGTCGGCTTCGGTCCCTTCCCGGGCGAGGTCTACCACGTGCCGTATCCGGTCGAACTGCATGGCGTCACCGCCGAGGCCTCGCTGGCGGCCTTGCAGACGCTGTTCAAGGCCGACGTCGATCCCAAGCGCGTGGCCGCCATCATCCTGGAGCCGGTGCAGGGCGAGGGTGGTTTCTACGCCGCGCCGCCGGCCTTCATGCAGGCGCTGCGCAAGGTCTGCGACGAGCACGGCATCCTGCTGATCGTCGATGAAGTGCAGACCGGCTTCGCCCGTACCGGCAAGATGTTCGCCATCGAACACGCCGGCGTGGTGCCCGACCTGATGACGCTGGCCAAGAGCCTGGCCGGCGGCATGCCGCTGGCGGCCCTGGTGGGCCGTGCCGAGATCATGGACGCGCCGGCGCCGGGCGGGCTGGGCGGCACGTACGCCGGCAATCCGCTGGCCATCGCCTCCGCGCTGGCGGTACTGGACGTGTTGCACGACGAGAAACTGGTGGAGCGCGCCAGCGTGCTGGGCCAGCGGCTCAAGGATAAACTCAACCAGTTGCGCGAGGTGGTGCCCCAGATCGCCGACGTGCGCGGCCTGGGCGCGATGGTGGCGGTGGAATTCGTCCAGCCCGGCAGCGGCGCGCCGGACCCGGAATTCACCAAGCTGGTCCAGACCCGTGCATTGGCCAAGGGCTTGATCCTGCTCACTTGCGGCGTCTACGGCAACGCGATACGTTTCCTGTTCCCGCTGACGATTGAAGATGCCCTCATGGACGAGGCGCTGGCGATACTGGCCGACGCCTTGCTGGGAAAATAAGAAAAGAGTGTCATGCCGGCCTTCCTGGCCGGCATAGTCTACATCTGTGGAGATAAGATTTTGGAAAGCACAACGGCGAAGCGCCCGCCCCTGGCGGCGGTCAGGAATACCCCCCAGGCGGCCAAGCGTGAGACTCTGGTGGAGTTTCGGGGTGTCAAAAAAACCTACGACGGCGAAAACCTGGTCGTCAAACAACTGGACCTGAACATCGAACGGGGCGAGTTCCTCACCTTGCTGGGGCCTTCCGGCTCCGGCAAGACCACCTGCCTGATGATGTTGGCGGGGTTCGAGTTCCCCACCGGCGGCGAGATCCGCCTCGATAGCAAGCTGCTCAACAAGGTACCGCCGCACAAGCGCGACATTGGCATGGTGTTCCAGAACTACGCCCTGTTCCCGCACATGACGGTGGGCCAGAACGTGGCCTATCCATTGCAAGTGCGTAAGGTCGACGCCGCCACCCGTGCGGACAAGGTCAAGCGTGCGCTGGACATGGTGCAGATGGGCCAGTTCGCCGACCGCTATCCGGCCCAGTTGTCGGGCGGCCAGCAACAGCGTATCGCGCTGGCGCGGGCGCTGGTGTTCGATCCCAAGCTGGTGTTGATGGACGAGCCCTTGGGCGCGCTCGACAAGCAGTTGCGCGAACGCATGCAGATCGAGCTCAAGGACCTGCACCAGCGGCTGGGCGTGACCTTCGTCTACGTGACCCACGACCAGAGCGAGGCGCTCACCATGTCGGACCGGGTTGCCGTGTTCGAGCACGGCATCATCCAGCAGTTGGCGCCGGTCGACCAGCTGTATGAGCAGCCGGACAACCAGTTCGTGGCCGGCTTCATCGGCGACAACAACCGCTTCCATGGTGTGGTCGAGGCGCCCGACGCCGGCCTGTGCCGCCTGCGCATGCAGGATGGTTCGGCGCTGCTCGGTGTCAACGTCAACGGCCTGGGCGCCGGCCACGCGGCCGTCGGCTGCGTCCGTCCCGAACGCATCCGCCTGCTGGCGCGCGGCGCCGCCGCCGCCAACGGCGTGGCGGCCCGCATCACCAGCCTGATCTACTTTGGCGACCATGTGCGGGTCCGCTGCGTGCTGCCCAACAGCGACGAATGTTTCGTCAAGCTGACCCTGAACGATCCGGCCCTGCCCGGCTTGTCCGAGGGCACGCCGGTGGCGCTCGAGATCGAGCCTACCCATTTGCGGGTCTTCATTTAAGCGCTGTTCCGTTGTTCCAAAATCTCATCCCAACTAGAAAGACTGCTATGAACAAACTGTTTTCCCCTGTCTTGCTGAGCACTCTCCTGGCCGCTGGCGCCGCGCATGCCGATATCACGCTGGTTAATTTTGGCGGCGCCAACGGCGCGGCGCAAAAGGTGGCGTACATCGAACCGTTCCAGAAGACCGGCAAGAAAGTGGTGATGGTCGAATACAACGGCGAGCTGTCGAAGATCAAGGCCATGGTCGAGACCCACAACGTGACCTGGGACGTGGTCGAAGTGGAATCGGGCGTGATCGGCCGTGCCTGCGAAGAGGGCTTGATCGAAAAAATGGACCTGGCCAAGATCGTCAAGAAGGCCGACCTGCTGCCGGAAGCCGTCAATGAATGCGGCGTGGGCGCCTTCGTCTGGTCCACCGTGCTGGCCTACAACGCCGACAAGCTGAAGACGGCGCCTACCAGCTGGGCCGATTTCTGGAACGTCAGCAAGTTCCCCGGCAAGCGCGGCATGCGCAAGGGCGCCCGCTACAACCTGGAGTTCGCGCTGATGGCCGACGGCGTGCCGACCAAGGATGTCTACAAGGTGCTGGCGACCAAGGCCGGCGTCGACCGCGCGTTCAAGAAGCTGGACGCGCTGCGTCCGCACATCCAGTGGTGGGAGGCGGGCGCCCAGCCGGCGCAATTCCTGGTGGCCGGCGACGTGGTCATGTCGACCGCCTACAACGGCCGCATCGACGCCGCCCAGCGCGAGGGCAAGAACCTGCAGGTGAACTGGACCGGCGGCATCTATGACCTCGACTACTGGGTGATCCCGAAAGGTTCGCCGAACAAGGCCGAGGCCGAGAAATTCATCGCTTTCGCCAGCACGCCGGAAGCCCAGAAGGTCTACGCCGGCAAGATCGCCTACGGCCCGACCAACAAGAACACGCTCAAGCTGCTCGATGCCAAGACCCTGTCCGGCTTGCCGACGGCGGCGGCCAACGTCAAGGATGCGGTGCAGAACAACCTGCAATTCTGGACCGACCACGGCGAGGACCTGGAACAGCGCTTCACCGCCTGGGCCGTCAAGTAAGCCGTCTCAGTTCCGGGTGCCGCGCAGGGCGGCGGTCCGCCCCGCGCGGTCCGTGCGCGCGCCGCGGCGCCCGTTTTATCCAGCCACACTTTTGAAAACGCTCCCGCCATGACTTTTTTGGCCCCCACCGCCCCGCTTTCCATGCCGCTCGCCGAGCCCAGCAAGGCCCAGCTCAAGCGCGACCTGCACCGCGCCCAGCTGCGCAAGCGGGTCACGGCCCTGGCGCTGATCGCGCCGCTGGCGATCTTCCTGCTGATCACCTTCGTGGTGCCGATCGCCGCGCTGCTGATGCGCTCGGTGGAAAATCCCGAAGTCGCCGACACCTTGCCCCATACCGTGGCCGCGCTGTCCACCTGGGACCGGCACGGCGCGCCGCCCGACGCCGCCTACGCGGCGCTGGCGGCCGACCTGGAGGTGGCCCATGCCGCCAACACCGGCGGCGCCCTGGCGCGCCGCATGAACGTCGACCTGCCGGGCGCCCGCTCGGTGGTGCTCAAGACCATGCGCGCCACGCCGCTGGTGGACGCCGACGGCAAGCCCTTGTCGGGCGCCGCCATCAAGCCGGCCCTGATCGCGCTCGATGAACAGTGGGGCCAGCCGGAATTCTGGCAAGTCATCGCCAGCAACGGCGCGCGCTACTCGCCGTATTACCTGCTGGCCTCGCTCGACCTGAAACAGGATGCGTTCGGCAACGTCCACCAGGCCGACGCCGAGCAATCGGTGTATATCCAGATCTTCGGCCGCACCTTCTGGATCAGCCTGGTCGTCACGGCCGCCGCGCTGGCGATCGCCTATCCGCTGGCCTACTGGCTGTCGACCATGCCGGAACGGCGCGCCAACTTGTTCATGATCCTGGTGCTGATCCCGTTCTGGACCTCGATCCTGGTGCGCATCGCGGCCTGGATCGTGCTGCTGCAGTCCGAAGGCCTGGTCAACCAGGCGCTGATGGCGCTGGGCCTGACCAAGGCGCCGCTGGAACTGCTGTTCAACCGCGTCGGCGTGTATGTCTCGATGACCCACATCCTGCTGCCGTTCATGATCCTGCCGCTGTACAGCGTGATGAAGTCGATACCGCCGACCTATGTGCGGGCCGCCGTGTCGCTGGGCAGCCATCCGTTCGCCGCGTTCTGGCGCGTGTATGTGCCGCAGACCTATCCCGGCATCGGCGCCGGCGCGCTGCTGGTGTTCATCCTGGCGTTGGGCTACTACATCACGCCAGCCCTGCTGGGCGGGCCGAACGAACAGATGGTCAGCTACTACGTGGCGTATTTCACCAACGTGACCATCAACTGGGGCATGGCCTGCGCCCTGGGCGCGCTGCTGTTCGGCGCCACCCTGGTGCTGTACAGCGTGTACCGCCGTTTCGCCAAACTCGAAGTCAGCCTGTAAGGGACCACCATGAAGACCAATCTGCCATATTTCCCACCCTATCTGTCGCTGGCTGAACGGGCCTGGTTTTTCCTGCTGCGCGGCTTCAACGGGCTGGTGCTGGTATTCCTGATGGTGCCGGTGCTGGTGATCATCCCGCTGTCGTTCTCCGACAGCACCTTCCTGGCCTACCCGATGCCGGGGCTGTCGCTGCGCTGGTACCAGAACCTGGTCGAATCGGACGAATGGATGCGCGCCGCGCGCAACAGCTTCATCGTCGCGCCGCTGGCGACGCTGGTGGCGACCGTGCTCGGCACCCTGGCGGCCGTGGGCCTGAACAAGGCCAGCTTCCCGGGCAAGGGCTTGCTGATGGCGATCCTGATCGCGCCCATGGTGGTGCCGGTGGTGGTGGTCGGGGTCGGTGTCTACCTGCTGTTCGCCCAGGTCGGCCTGACCGATACCTATCTGGGCCTGATCATGGTCCACGCCGCGCTGGGCGCGCCGTTCGTGGTCACCACCGTGTCCGCCACCCTGCAGGGCTTTAACCACAACCTGGTGCGTGCCAGCCTGAGCATGGGCGCCTCGCCGCTGATGACCTTCTTCCGGGTCACGCTGCCGGTGATCGCTCCCGGCCTGATCTCGGGCGCGCTGTTCGCCTTCGCCACCTCGTTCGACGAAGTGGTGATCACCAAGTTCCTGGCCGGCCCCAACCAGGTGACCTTGCCGTACCAGATGTTCACCGGCATCCGCGAGAACATCAGTCCTACCATCGCGGCGCTGGCGACCATCCTGATCGTGTTTTCCACCGGCTTGCTGCTGGTGCTGGAGTGGCTACGCGGCCGCAACAAGGCCGCCGCCAAATTCTAGCGGCCAGCGGCCACCCCGACAGGACGTAAGCCGGCCATGCCGGCGGCACACAACGCGCGGCACCCGGCGCGCGTTGCGGTCCCGCTCGTCCCGTCGCCACCCGCCGCCACGCCGCTAGCCTGAATTTTTCCTTGGAGATTAACCATGCTGCAATTGACAGACTCGACTCTGTTGCGTCAACACGCCTATCTGGACGGCGTATGGTGCGCCGCCGACAACGGCGACACCCTGGACGTGACCAATCCCGCCACCGGCGAACTGCTGGGCACCGTGCCGAAAATGGGCGCGGCGGAAACGGCGCGCGCCATCGCCGCCGCCAACCGGGCCTTCCCCGCCTGGCGCGCCAAGACCGGCAAGGAGCGCGCCGCCATCCTGCGCAAGTGGTATGAGCTGATGCTGGCCAACGCCGACGACCTGGCGCGCATCATGACCGCCGAGCAGGGCAAGCCGCTGGCCGAGGCCAAGGGCGAGGTCGGCTACGCGGCCTCGTTCATCGAATGGTTCGCCGAGGAGGCCAAGCGGGTCAGCGGCGACACGCTGCCGTCACCGTGGGCCGACAAGCGCCTGATCGTGACCAAGGAGCCGATCGGCGTGTGCGCCGCCATCACGCCGTGGAACTTCCCGGCCGCCATGATCACCCGCAAGGTGGGGCCGGCGCTGGCCGCCGGCTGCCCGATGATCGTCAAGCCGGCCGAGGCGACGCCGTATTCGGCGCTGGCACTGGCGGTGCTGGCCGAGCGGGCCGGCGTGCCGGCCGGCGTGTTCGGCGTGGTGACCGGCGACGCGCGCGCCATCGGCGCCGAAATGACCGGCAACCCGGTAGTGCGCAAGCTGTCCTTCACGGGCTCGACGCAAGTGGGGCGCACGCTGATGGCGCAGTCGGCGTCCACCATCAAGAAGCTGTCGCTGGAACTGGGCGGCAACGCGCCCTTCATCGTGTTCGACGACGCCGACCTGGACGCGGCCGTGGAAGGCGCGCTGATCTCCAAATTCCGCAACGCCGGCCAGACCTGCGTGTGCGCCAACCGCATCTATGTGCAGGACGGCGTCTACGAGGCCTTCGCCGCCAAGCTGGTGGCGGCGGTGGCCGCGCTCAAGGTGGGCGATGGCCGCGAGGCCGGCGTCACCCAGGGCCCGCTGATCGACGACAAGGCGGTGCGCAAGGTCGAACAGCACGTCGAGGACGCGCTGGCCAAGGGCGGCCGCGTGCTGCTGGGCGGGCGCCGCCACGCGCTCGGCCACAGCTTCTTCGAGCCCACCGTGATCGCCGACGTGCACGCCGGCATGCAGGTGGCGAGCGAGGAGACCTTCGGCCCGCTGGCGCCGCTGTTCCGCTTCCGCGACGAGGCCGAGGTGCTGGCGCAGGCGAACGACACCGAGTTCGGCCTGGCCGCCTATTTCTACGCCCGCGATATCGGCCGGGTGTGGCGCGTGGCCGAGGGGCTGGAGTCCGGCATGGTCGGCATCAACACCGGCCTGATCTCCAACGAGATCGCGCCGTTCGGCGGGGTCAAGCAGTCCGGCCTGGGCCGCGAAGGTTCCAAATACGGCATGGATGACTACCTGGTCATCAAGTACATGTGCCTGGGCGGCATTCAAGCCCAGCCACCCGTGTAGCAGCAAGCAGCACAGCAGGTGTCTCACTTTCCAACGCAGCACTTAACTATCAGAAGAAGGAAATACACAGTGAACAAGAACGCAATTGCCGTCGCCATCCTTTGCGCCTGCGCCGGCATGGCCCAAGCCCAATCGAACGTCTCCATCTACGGCATCGTCGACGTCGGCCTGATCAAAGGCACCGGCAGCACCCTGCAAGAGGGCAAGGGCGACTTCAACCGCCTCGGCTTCCGGGGCACGGAAGACCTGGGCGACGGCCTGAAGGCCAACTTCCGCCTGGAAATGCGCTTCCTGCCCGACACCGGCACCACCGAGGCGAACGGCCAGCGTCCGCTGTTCCAGGGCCGTTCGTGGGTCGGCCTGTCCGGTGGCTTCGGCGCGATCCGCTTTGGCCGCGACATGACGGCGGTGCAGGACGCGGCTTCGGATTTCGATCCGTTCGGCTTCCAGACCGTGGGCGCGATCGACGCCATCACCGGCAACTACATGTCCGACACTTCGATCGCCTCGTCCGGCAACCGTTTCTCCAATGCCGTGTTCTACAGTACCCCGGTGATGAGTGGCTTCCAGGTCAATGTCTCGGTGGCCACCAAGGAGCCGCTCAACGGCGTGCCGGTGGTCAAGTCCAATCCCTACTCGATCGCCACCGTCTACACGGGCGGCCCGCTGGCGGCCATGGTCGGCTATGAGCGCAGCACCAACGAGGACACCTTCCTGAGCCTGAACGGCTCCTACAAGGTGGGCACGGCCAATCTGATGGCGTCCTACTCGCGCTTCAACCGCGTGCTGGGCGTCGACGAGCGCAACTGGCTGGTGGGCGCCGACATCGCAGTGGCGACCGGCGCCATCAAGGTCGGCTATGGCCAGATCAAGCCGGAGGGCAGTGGTTCGGACAAACAGTATTCGCTGGGCTACTGGCACACGCTGTCCAAGCGCACCAACCTGTACACCGACGTGAGCAGCCGCAAGCCGGCCGCCGGCAAGACCAATAACACGGTCGACGTGGGCATCCATCACACGTTCTGATGGTAATGGCGGCGGGCCGGTCGGCCCGCCGCCCTGGCGCATATACAAGCAAGGACATGATGAAATTCGGCAATCTCACCATCGGCACCCGCATGGCGCTCGGCTACGGACTGGTGCTGCTGTTGCTGGCCGGCGTGGCCGGCCTGGGCCTGGCCGGCATGGCCCGCTCGAACGCGGCTTTGCAGGATGTGGTCCAGGTCAACGCCCAGCGCATCAGCATGCTGGAACAGATGGCCGGTTCGACCCACGTCGTGGCGCGCGTCATGCGCACCATCGCGCTGCTGTCGGACCAGGCGGCGATGGACGCCGAGCGCAAGGAGATCGTGCGCGCGCGCGAGCAATACGGTCGCGCGCTGGCCGCGCTGGAGGCCTCCGGCCTGGACCAGGAGGGGCAGGCGTTCGTGGCCAGGATCAAGCGTGACCAGGCGTCGGCGCAGCCACTGAACGACCAGTTCAACAAGATGATGTGGGACGACAAGGATGGCGCGGTGGCCTTGTTGCTGCGGCGTGCAGGCCCGGCCACGGAGACCTGGCGCATGGAAATCGACGCTTTCATGGCCGTGCAGCGCGAAAAGAGCCGGCATGACGCGCAACAGGCCGCGTTGGCCTACCGCGACGCGCGCTGGTGGATGCTGGCCTTGAGCGGCGCCGCCATCGCGCTCGGCGCCGGCGCCGCCTGGCGCATGACGCGCTCGGTCACCGTCCCCATCGTGGCGGCGGTGGGGGTGGCGCAAGCGGTCGCGCGCGGCGATCTGTCGAGCCGGGTCGGCGCGCGCTCGGCCGATGAGGTCGGCCTGCTGTTGCAGGCCTTGGCCGAGATGAACGGCAACCTGGTGCGCATTGTCGGCCAGGTGCGCGGCAGCGCCGACAGCGTCGCCACCGCCTCGGCGCAGATCGCCGCCGGCAACCAGGACCTGTCGGCGCGCACTGAACAGCAAGCCGGCGAGCTGGAACAAACGGCCGCCTCGATGGAACAATTGACCAGCACCGTGCGGCACAACGCCGACCACGCGCAGCACGCCAACCAGCTGGCGATCGCCGCCTCGCACGTGGCGCAGGAGGGCGGCGTGGTGGTGACACGGGTGATAGAGACGATGACGGGCATCCACGCCGCCGCCGGCAAGATCGCCGACATCACCGGCGTCATCGACGGCATCGCGTTCCAGACCAATATCCTGGCCCTGAACGCGGCCGTGGAGGCGGCGCGTGCAGGCGAGCAAGGCCGCGGCTTCGCGGTGGTGGCCGGCGAGGTGCGCAACCTGGCCCAACGTGCCGCGGCGGCGGCCCGGGAGATCAAGGGCCTGATCGGCGATTCGATGGTCAAGGTGGAGGCCGGCACCGAACTGGCCAGCCAGGCCGGCGCCACCATGCAGGACGTGGTGGCCAGCATCCGCAGCGTGACCGACATCATGGCGGACATCAGCGCCGCCAACCGCGAGCAATCGATCGGGATCGAACAGGTCAACCTGGCCGTGGTGCGGATGGACCAGAGCACCCAGCAGAACGCGGCGCTGGTGGAGCAGGCCACGGCCGCCGCCGGCGCCATGGAGGAACAATCGGCCCGGCTGGCGCAGGTGGTCAGCGCGTTCACGCTGCCCGGGCAGGCCGCCATGGTCGCGTTGCCGTAACAGCTGGCCTGCGGCGGGGGCGTTGTTGTAGCGGCGCCCACGTTCCGCGCACGCCGGATCGCCGCAGGGCCACGTCGGGCAAATTTCCCGCCGCTTTTATGGCATCATCGGCGCTCCGTCAGCCAACGTGTCCCGCCCATGCCCGCCAGCGCCCCGCCGCGTCCCCTCGATCTCAAACGGCAGTTGTTGTTGCGGGTAGGCTGGTTCACGCTGGTGCTGCTGGTGGTGAGCACGGCGGCCGCGCTGCTCGAAGCGCGCCAGCGGGTGCGCGGCGATATCGACCGTACTGGCCCCTTGCTCGCTCAACTGATCAGCGACACCGTGGGGCGCAGCGACAACGCCTACAGCCGCACGCTGAGCGAGGATGACCTGGATTCGGCGCCGCTGCATCCGATCGCCAAACTGGTCCATGTTTGCGTGCGCCTGACCGACATCTATTCCCATCCGGTGGCCCAGCGCTGTTTCGCCGGCGAGCCACGCCTGCCGGCCGCGTTGCGCCAGTGGATGCGCGCCGTGATCGGCGCCGACGCGGTGTACCAGGGCGCGGTCGGGCGCTTCCCCGGCATCGCCATCGGCCAGTTGACCGTCACGCCCGATTATGACCGCGAATTGCTGGACCTGGCCGGTAAGCTGGCGCGGCTGCTGGCGCTGAGCGCCATGCTGCTGTTGTTGAGCTTTTTCATCTACCGCCCGGTGCGCAACGCGCTTGCGCCGTCGGCCGATATCCTCGACACCCTGTCGCGCATGGAGGCGGGCGACCTGCGCGCGCGCATGCCGGCCTTCGCCCTGATCGAGTTGAACCGCATCGGCGCCGCCTTCAACCACCTGCTGGACCGGCTGGACCACACGATCCGGGGCCAGCAACGCCTGGCGCACCGGCTGCTGTCGGTGCGCGAGGAGGAGCGCGCCCACCTGGCGCGCGAGCTGCATGACGAATTGGGCCAGTACCTGGCCTCGCTCAACGCGGAGGCGGCCTTCGCGCGCGAGCTGGCGCTGGAGGGGGTGCCGGCGCTCCTGCCCTGCGCCGAGTCGATCGGCAGGACCAGCGGCCACATGATGGAGGTGCTGCAGCAGATCCTGCACCGGCTGCGTCCCAGCGGCCTGACGGAATTCGGCCTGCTGCCCAGCCTGCAACAGCTGGTCGCCGACTGGAACACGCGCAGCCGTGGCCGCACCGTCTTCACGCTGGCGGCTGATGGCCTGCCGGCCGATATGCCGGATGACGTGGGCGTGAGCGTCTACCGCATCGTGCAGGAAAGCCTGACCAACGCCGTGCGCCATGGCCGCGCGACCCGGGTGGATGTCACGCTCGATTGCGGCGACACCGGCCTGCGCCTGTCCATCGGTGACGACGGCCAGGGCGGCGCGGTGCCGCGACTGGTGCCGGCCGCCGCCGGCGCGGGCGGTACCGGCGCCGCACAAGCTGATACGGCCAGCGGCACCGGCAGTGGTGGCTATGGCCTGCTCGGCATGGAGGAACGGGTGCTGGCCCTGGGTGGCAGCCTGCGGGTGCGTTCCAACGCGGGCGGCGGCACCATGGTGCGGGTCGAGCTGCCGCTGGTGCAGCCGCAGCCGGCGTGCGCAGGCGGGGTGCAGCCATGATCCGTATCTTCCTGGTCGATGACCACGCTGTCGTGCGCGAAGGCTATCGGCGCCTGCTGGAACGCCGTCCCGACCTGCGGGTGGAGGCGGAAGCGGGCAGCGCGGAGGAGGCCTTGCGCCGCTTGCGCGATCTGGATGTCGATGTCGTCGTGCTCGATCTGTCGTTGCCGGACATGGGCGGGATTGAGCTGATCCAGCGCATCGCGCCGCGCCATCCGCAGCTGCGCATGCTCGCCTTCAGCATGCACCGCGATCCCCTGTTCGCCGCGCAAGCCTTGCGCGCGGGCGCGCTGGGCTACGTCACCAAGAGCAGCAGCCCGGACGTGCTGATCGACGCCATTTACCGCATCGCGCGCGGCGAGAAGGTGCTCAGCTCCGACATCGCGCCGGCGATCGCGCTCAGCCTGTTGCAGCGCGAGGCCAATCCGCTCGACGAGCTCAGTCCGCGCGAATTCGAAATCCTGCGCCTGCTGCTCGACGGCCACGGCGCCGAGCAGATCGGCAATACCCTCAATATCAGCCCGAAGACGGTGCAGAACAGCCACTACCAGATCAAGGCCAAGCTGGGCGTGAAAACCGATATCGAACTGACCCGCCTGGCCGTGCGGCTCAAGCTGATCGCCTGAGCCGCACGGGGCAGGGGACTGTGCGCCGCCTCAGCCGGGAACGGCGGCGAGCTGGGCCTGGTACAGCTCGGCCAGCATGGGGAAGGTCACCAAACCCAGCGGCTGGCCGGCGTCGTCAAGCAGCTCGTACAGGACGTCGTCGGCGTCCGGCCGGATGCTGAAGGCAATGATCACATCCTCGTCGCCGCCGCCTTCCCGGTGCGGCCGTTCGCTGGCCGGCGACACGGTGTAGCTGCCGGCCGGGCGGATCTCGCGCAAGCTGCCGTCCGTTTCGTACAGGCGGTGTTCACCCTGCACCACGAACGTGTGGTTCAGCGCCCGGTGGCGGTGCAGCACGATCTGGCCGTGGGCGGGCAACTTGAACAGCACGTCGGCGATGCGGCTTTGCCGGTCCAGGTGCTGGATGTGGAAGTAAAACGGGGGCTCGAATTCGCCGAAGCGGTTCCAGTGGATGGCGCGGTCGTCGAACAGGTAACTGGTCATCTGCAATATCTCCTTGGGTTGTGTGGACAGCGACGTCATTACAACCCGCCGCCCGGGCCCGCACCTAGGGGGCGTTGCCCGCATCGGGCCGGGCGTTTTGCCCGTGCTGCCTGGCCGGCTGGCGCCGGGCAGATTGCCCGTTCGCCGGCGGGCGATTCTCCGTGTCGGCAAGCCGTCCGGCTGCCTAAGATGGCCACAGATGCGGCGCAATGCACGCGTCATCAACCATGGAAAGGGATGGACGATCATGAGAGGATGGGCACGACCTGGCCTGCTGGCCCTGAGTTTGAGTGTCGGTGTCGCTGGCGCGCACGGTGAGGACTTGCGCTTTTGCGGCGGCGCGGTGCAGCGTTCGGACCTGCCGTCCGACCTGGCCCACGTGGTGGGCGACCAGACGGTGGAGTACGCGGTCGACCAGCCGGCCAGCGCGGTCGTTTGCAGCGCCGGCTACGAGGCGGCCAAGTGCGGCGATTTCACCTCCGCCTACCGGATTTTCGATAAATGCATCGCGGCCGGCTATGTCGGCGCGATGATCTGGAAAGCGGCCGCGCTGGAGAATGGCGCCGGCGGCGCGGCGCCTGATTTGCAAGGGGCCGTTGAGCTGGTGCGCCGCGCCGCCATGAGCGGCACCTCCGGCTACGCCACGCTGGCCAAGCTCGATTACGCCCGTGCGCTCTATCTGGGCAGGGGCGTGCCGCGGGATGAAGCAGCGGCCCGCCAGTGGTTCGAGGCGGCGGCCGGCGAGGGCAACGAGGATGCCATCGCCGCCTTGCGCAACTGGACCGCGCCCATGGGGGCGGCGCCGGTCCGGTAAGTCCAGCCTTGCCAGCGGCTGTCACAAATGGGCAGGCTGCTGCGTCTAAGCAGTTCGCGTACTACAATTTGAACTGCCATGACCGCCACCACGCCTGTCACCGACCTCGCCACCTTTGCCGCCCTGCGGCCCAGGCTGTTCTCGATCGCCTACCGCATGCTGGGCACGCGCGCCGACGCGGAAGACGTGGTGCAGGATGCCTGGCTGCGCTGGCATGGCGCCGACGCCGGCCAGTTGCAGTCGGCCGAAGCCTGGCTGGTGACGGTCACCACCCGGCTGGCCATCGACCGCCTGCGCAGCCGCAAGGCCGAGCGCGAGACCTACATCGGCTGGTGGCTGCCCGAGCCGCTGGTGGAACTGGACGAGCGCACCCCGGAAGCGGTGGCCGAACTGGCCAGCGACGTGTCGGTCGCGTTTTTATGGCTGCTGGAGCGGCTGTCGCCCGAGGAGCGGGCCGCCTTCCTGCTGCGCCAGGTGTTCGAGCAGGATTACGCCGACATCGCCGCCATGCTGGAGAAGTCGGAGTCGGCTTGCCGCCAGCTGGTGCACCGCGCGCAGGGCCGGGTGCAGCAGGAACAGCCGCGCTTCGACGTGCCCCGGTCCCAGCATCACCAGTTGCTGGGCCGCTTCATGCAGGCCGCCGCCAGCGGCGACCGCGCCGCCATGAAGGCGATGCTGGGCGACGATGTGCAACTGGTCAGCGACGGCGGCGGCAAGGTGCCGTCGTTCGGCCGCATCCTGCGCGGCGCGGGCCGCATCGCCGGCCTGTACTGGTCGCTCGAACATGCCAACCCGGGCAAAGTCGGCTACCGGCAGGCGCTGGTCAACGGCGAACCGGGTTTGCTGCGCTACGTGGACGGCAAGGTGGAGTCGGCGCAGGCGTTCATCGTCGATGACGGGCGCATCGTGGCCGTGTTCATCATCCGCAATCCGGACAAGCTGGCGGCCATCGCGCCGCTGTATTGAGCGGCCTGTCATCTGTCACAAATGGCGTGGCGGCCACGTCTTACATGCAAGGACGGCGCACTGGGCGCCGGCCACCACATGGAAAGACCTCATCATGACCCAAGCTTCCCGCCTCGCCTTTTTCGAACTGTCTCCGACCTGCCTGCAGGCCATGGTCAACCTGTCCGCCACCGTCAAGAAAAGCGCGCTGGGGCCGCGCCTGATCGAACTGGTGCTGCTGCGTGTTTCGCAGATCAACGGCTGCGGCGTGTGCGTCGACATGCACTGGCGCGACCTGATGCGCCAGGAGGCCGAGCCGCGCCACGTGAACGCCGTCGCCGCCTGGCGCGAGGCGCCGTTCTTCACCGCGCGTGAACGGGCCGCGCTGCGCTGGGCCGAGGCGGTGGCGGGCATCCCGCTGCGCACGCCCGACGACGCCGATTTCGCCGAACTGCAGCAGCACTTCAGCGACAACGAGATCGCGGAACTCGGTTATGCGATCGCCGTCATCACGGGCTGGAATCTGCTCAACGTCAGCTTCCGCAACCAGATCCCGCTCAATCCTCCACCGGGCTTCTGACGTTCTGTTTGTGCTGGTAGGCGGCCAGTTCCCACTGGTCGCGGTTGAAGGTGCGGCCGTTCCAGTCGGTGTCCTGGTACTCCAGCCTGACGAAGTTGTTGACGGCCGGCGCGTACCACACCGTTTCAGTCAACTGGCCGCTGCCGCCGTTGCTGCCCACTTGTTCGCCGTGGTAGTAGCCGGTCACTTCGATCTTCATGGCGTCGAATTCGCCGGCCGGCACCTTGATCCTTTCCCAGCCCACTGCCTTGCCTTTGAAGCGGTAGCGCCAGCGCTTGCCGGCCGCCGGGTTTTCGCCGGTGGCATCACTGCTCCATTCCTTGCCCGGCTCCAGCGGGAAGGCATAGCGCTGGAACGCGGGGTCGAAATGCATGCGGCCGCGGTCGATGGGATTCAGATCGCTGCTGAAGCGCTGTTTGCTTAACAGGGCGCCGCTGGCGGCCCGCTTGATGTCGACATGGATGCCGCTGTCGTCCACGGCCGTCACTTCCATCCGGTTCAGATTGCCCGGCAGTTTCTTCCAGACGTCGGTGTACTGGAAGGTCCAGCTGTCGCCCACGGCCACCTGCGGCGCTGCGATGGGGGCGTGTTCGTCGGCCGCCGCCCCGTTCAGGAAGGACACGATCAGGCTAAGACCCAGGGCGCTGCGCGCCAGATGGCGTTTCATGGTGAGCTCCTTGTAGTGGTGGTGGTAGCGGTGGTGGCGGATCAGCGGGCGCCGAAGAAGGCGGCCGAACTGCTGCGGTTCGCATCCAGTCCGGCGACGAGCAACTGGCGCTTGCCGTTGTTGAGCATGAAGTCGATGCCGATGCCGGCCAGTGTCTGTCCCGCCAGGATGCACGGCGCGGGGCCGAAGGTCATGCTCACATCGAACACGTTTTTGCCGGAAGCGCGCGGCTTGAAGCTGCCGCTGAAGGTGCAGGCGCCCGAGGTGGCCGTGAAGGCGCCCGAGGCGGCGATGCTGAAGGTGTTGGCATAGCCCCGCAGCGAGGTCATGCTCCACGTGCCGGCGATGTCGTTCAGGTTGGCGGCGGCGTTGTAGTCATAGACGGAGGCGGCGACGGCGCTGCTGGTGAAGGTGACCGTGTTGCTCCCTTCCGTCAGCGTGCCGTTCAGGGTATTGCTGGCCGTGTAGCTGGCGCTCAGCGATCCGGCCAGCAACTGGCCGGCGGCGGTGGCGTCCCTGACGTCGGTCGCCGTGAAACTGCCGCCGTTGGCCTGGCCGTTCCCTTGCAGAAAACCTTCAACGGTGAAGGCGCCGGCCACGGTGCTGCCGTAGAGGGTGTAGAACTGGTTGTTTTCCAGGACCAGCGTGTTGTGCGTGCCGCCGGTCGAGAAGCTGCCCTGGTAGACGCCTTGCGGGCTGGCCACGGTGGTGCTGGCGGCAGTGGTGGCGCCGCCGCCGCCGCCGCATCCGGCCAGCGCCGTCAGCGCGAGCAAAGTGAGAGCTGGAACCGCTGGCTTGGTGACATGCATGACCTGTCCTGACATAAAGTTTCGGAAGGCCAATTATAACTTTAAAATTATCAAAAAGGCATCTGTTTATGCCAATGTTTGTGCCAGTGTTTATGGCAATAAGGCGGCGATCACGGCACCCAGCCGGCGTGCCAGCGGGACGATCTCCTCGGCCGTGGTGGCAGCGTATGACAGCACCAGGCCGCTGCGCCGGGTGCCCAGGCAGTAGCCGGACAGCGGCATGACGCTGATGCCGGCATCGGCCGCCGCCTGGGCCACGACCTGGTCGTCCACCGTGTCGGGCAGGCGCAGCGCGCAGTGCACGCCCACGTCCTCGCCGGTGAAGGCGATGGCGCCGCAAGCGAACCACGGCGAGAGCGCCGCCTTGAGCGTGTCCGTCAGCACCTGGCGCCGCTCGGCGTAGATCAGGCGGGTGCGCCGCAGGTGGCTGTCGTAATGGCCTTCGCGGATGAAGGCCGCCAGCACGGCCTGCCCCACCTGCTCGCCTTCGCGGTACAGGTCGGCCGAGGCGTGGGCGAAGTCCTTGGCCAGCGCCGGCGGCACCACGAAGTAGGCCAACCGGATGCCGACGAACAGCGTCTTGCTGAAGGTGCCCAGGTAGATCACGCGGTGGTGCCGGTCCAGCCCTTGCAGCGATTGCAGCGGCGCCGCGCCGAAGCGGTATTCGCTGTCGTAGTCGTCCTCCAGCAGCACGCTGTCGTGGCGACGGGCGAAGTCCAGCCAGTCCTGGCGGCGCTGCAGCGGCATCACGCCACCGAGCGGAAACTGGTGCGACGGCGTCAGGTACACCAGGCGCGGCGGCGTGCCGCCTTCGGTGGGGCAGGGCATGCCCTGATCATCCACGTCCACCGGGCGCAGGCGCAGGCCGTTGCCGTCGAAGACCTTGCTGGCGGCCCAGTGGCCGGGGCTTTCGAACCACACCTCGTCGCCGGTGTCGGCCAGCAGGCGGGCGATCAGGTCCAGCGACTGGCTGGTGCCGTCGGTGATGATCACCTGTTCCGGTTCGCAGTGCACGCCGCGCGACACGCGCAGGTGCTCGGCGATGGCCTGCCGCAGCGCGGGCAGGCCGCCCGGCTCACCCTCCACCAGCGACGAGGCCTCGGCCTGTTTCCAGTGGCGCTGCTGCAGCTGGTTCCATACCTTCAGCGGGAACAGCGTGAGGTCATGTACGCCGGGGCAGAACGGGCGCTTGATGTAGTAGCGGTTCAGCGGATGCTGCACGATGCCGCGGCCGCGCGCGGAAAAGGCCGGTCCCTCGGGCGTGGCCGCCTCTTGGCGCGCGCCGGCCACCACGTCCGGCTCGACCCGGCACACATAGGTGCCCGAGCCGTGGCCGATGACGACGAAGCCTTCATCCTGCAGCGTTTCGTAGATGCTGACCACGGTGTTGCGGGCGATGGCCAGTTCGGCCGCCAGCATGCGGGTGGACGGCAGCTGCACGGCGGCCGGCAGCGTGCCGTCCAGGATGGCGTCCCGGATCAGGCGGATGATCAGGTGCTTGCGCGACAGCGTGGGCCAGGCCGCTTGCGCGCCGGGCAGCTGCTGGTTCAGCCATTCATGGAGTGGCAGGGAGAACATGGGGTCGGGCGAGCTGCGTTGCGGCGGTGGGCATGGGGGAAGGTGGCCTACGGTTGCGGAATCAGGCATCAGCGTGCCGCCGCCGGGGCCATCCTGTCAAGGGGCACGGTGGCGGGACGGTGCGCAACTGGTCCACACGAACGGGCGCGCAGTGGTTCTTGTGCGCGGGCGCGCGGCCCCGCTATGCTGGCGGCATCCTGTATCGATTCCACCACCACCAGCCTGGAAAGCCCGCCGTGTCAGCCTATCCAACGATCACCGTCGCCGAACCGTTCCCCGCATCCCACACCGGCCATGCCGAAAACGAGGCGCTGCACGTGTGCCAGTTACGCGACATCCGCAGCGTGGAATGCGCGCTGTCGGACCTGGCCTCGGTGGCGCGCGGCAAAATCCAGACCACCGCCGAATTTGCCGAACAACGCGGCACGCGGCTGCCGTCCATCATCTTCGGCACCACGGTGGTGGGCGGCGAACCGCGCTCCGTGTACGAAGACCTGATCCCCTGTACCTATCCGGACGTGGCCCTCACGCCGGACTGGTCGACCTTCGCGCCCGATCCGCTGATCGCGCACCGGGCCACCGTGCTGTGCGACGTGGGCGGCGGCTTCACCACACCCAAAGGCGTGGCCGTGGAGGCGGCCTCGCTGTCGCCGCGCAGTATCCTCAAGCGCGTGCTCAAGCGGCTGGACGAGCGCGGCCTGGCGGCGCTGGTGGCGCCGGAGCTGGAGTTCTTCCTGGTCGCCATTCCCGCCGCGCGCCAGGGCACCAGCCTGCCGCCGGCCCCAAGCCCGTTCCATCTGAACGTGCGGGAAAGCTTCATCGATATTTTTTCGCTGGAGCGCACCTCGGCCTTCGAGCCGTTCTTCACCACCTTGTTCGCGGCCTGCCGCGCGCAGCGCATCCCCGTCACCGGCTTCTCGCACGAGGCTGCCGCGTCGCAGTATGAAGTGAACTTCGCGCCCGCCGCGCCGCTGGCCCAGGCCGACGCCGTGTTCCGCTTCAAGCGCCTGGCGCGCGACGTGGCGCTGCGCTATGGCTTCGCCGCCACCTTCCTGGCCAAGCCGTACGTGGAAGGCCCCGGTTCGGGCATGCACTGGCACATGAGCATGCAGCAGCGCGACAGCGGCCGCAATGTGTTCAGCGGCGCCGATGGCGCGGCGTCGGCGGAGCTGCTGGCGTTCGTGGCCGGGATGCAGCGGCACGCGCTGGCGACGACGGCCCTGATCGCGCCTTATCAGAACTCTTACATGCGCTTCCAGAAGCACGAGGCCGCGCCGGCCGCCGCCAGCTGGGGCCAGGACGACCGCTCGGTGGCGTTCCGCATCCCGGTCTCGAACGCGGCCAACCGCCGCATCGAGAACCGGCTGCCGGGCGCGGACGCCAATCCCTACCTGCTGCTGGCGTCCATGATCGCGGCGGGGCTGGACGGCATGGACCGCCGGCTGGAGCCGACATCGTCGCCGGACCCGTTGCCGCTGTCGCTGGACGCGGCGCTGGAGGCGTTCCGCCACGATGACTGGACGCGCGCGCTGTTCGGCGTCCCCTTCGTCGATACCTACGATGCGCTCAAGCGCCACGAACTGGCGCAGCGCGAGCAGGCATCGTCCGGGCTGGAATGGGATATCGCCAACCTGCTGCACCACGCCTGAACGCGGCGCTGGCTGCACCACCTACCGCGACGCGGCCTCGCGGCGCGCGCGGGCAGCCGCGCGGCGTTGGGCCAGGAACGCTTGCAGGTCGTCGAACGTGACCTGGCCGCTGTGGCTGCGGTCGATCTGGTCGAAGTGCTTGACCACGAAGCCCATGCCGGCGCGCCGCGCCTCGTCCACACTGAGGCTGCCGTTGGCATCGAGGTCGGCCTCCTTGAAGCGCTGGCGCATTTTTTCCCATATCTGATGCTGCAGGGCCGGGCCGGCGGCGCCCGGTTCCGACGCGCGCTGGCGCTTGGCCGGCGGCACCCAGGGATCGGGATGGGCGACCACGGGCGCGCCGTCGTTGCTGGCGCTGCTGGTGCCGCTGGTGTCGTTACTGGCGGGCGGACCGGCCGCGATGGCAGCGCCGGCATGCAGCGCGGCGGCCACTGCGCATAGCGCGAGCAGGGCGGCCGGCGCGGCACGGTATCGGGAAGGGCGGGAAGTTTGCATGGTCGTCACTCCGGGGGGCTGGCGGGGCCGGTCAGCGCGCCGCCAGCACGCTGTTGTAGAAACTGATCAGGTCCGCCAACTGGGCGCGCCGCGCGGCGTCGTCCAGGTAGCTCATGTGGCCGCTGGTGTAGTAGCGCAGCCGGATCGCGGGATCGCTGCCCAGCCGCGCCAGGTCCAGCTCGGTCTGGTGGAACGGCGTGGCCAGGTCGTAATAGCCGTTCATCGCCAGCACCTGCATGGCCGGGTTCAGCGTGAGCGCGGCCGACAGGTCGGGCACGGTGTCGGGCAAGGCCTTGCCGTCGTGCTGGAAGTTCCAGCGACTGACGATGTCGTTGTCGGCCACGTAGGCGGAGAGCGCCGTGTAGTGCAGTTCGCCGGCCACATAGCTGGCGATGGCGCGCACGAAGCTGTTGTCGATCACGGTCAGCGACGGATCGCCACCGGCCGCTAGTGTGCTGCCGGTGGGCGCCGCCACGCGCGCGTCGTAACGTCCCACCAGCTGGCCGGGCAGCACGGTGGACTGGAAACTGTCCGGCCCGAGGTCGAAATTCTGTTGCCACGTCAGCGTGGCGATGCCGGTGTAGTTGAACAGCTGGGTGGTCACGCTGGCGCCGGGCGCCAGCCTGCCGTTCAGCCAGCCGCTCATGGCGCTGCGGTAGGGGCCCGCGCTGAAGTCGCGTGCCTGCTGCACGTAGCTGGTCAGATCGCCGGGCAACGGTGTGCTGCGCAGGAAGTAGGCGCCCGTGGCCGCGTAGGTCGGCACGTAGCCCTCGCAGCTGATGGTGTTGGGCGAGAACACGCCGCAGTTGCTGTTGTAGTCGAGGATGGACGATTGCAGCACCAGGCCGTCGATCTGCACGCCGGCCGTCTCCAGCAGGTTGGCCAGCACCGCCGTGCGCGGCGCGCCGTACGATTCGCCGAACAGGAACTTGGGCGAGGCCTGGCGCTGGTTCACTTCCACGTAGCGCCGCACGAAGTCGCGGAACGCGGCCGCGTCGCGGTCCACGCCCCAGAAGTCCTGGTTGGCGTTGGGCGCCACGGCTGCCGAGTAACCGGTGCCGATGGCGTCCACGAACACCAGGTCGGAATGGTCGAGCAAGGTCTCCTGGTTATCGACCAGCTGCAACGGCGGCACCGTGGTGCCGGGAATGCCCGTGACGAGGCGGCGCGGCCCGAACGATCCCAGGTGCAGCCACAGCGAGGCGGAGCCGGGGCCGCCGTTGTAGAAGAAGGTCAGCGGCCGTTTCGCGTCCGGCGTGCCGGCTGTGTAGGCCACGTAGAAGAACGAGGCGACCGGCTGTCCCGTGCCCAGGTCGCGGGCCGTCAGGTGGCCAGTGGTGGCCGTGTAGCTGAACGGCTTGCCGGCCAGCTCGATGGTGCTGTGGATGACGGCGGCGTTCTCGTTGGGGGTGGCCAGCGTGCCCAGGGGATCGCTGGCGTACAGCGTGGCGTCGGCGTAGGCGCCCGGCACGGATGGCGCGACTGGCGGGGTTTGCGGCGCCGTGGCGGGCGCGCCGCCACCGCCGCCGCCGCAGGACGCGAGCAAGGCGAGGCCGATGGCCGCCATTAACCGGGCTGGCCAGGGTGCAGGCGGGGATGGTCGCTGTGTCACGGTCATGTTCCAGTTCGCTCCGCGTGATTGCCGCTCCGGCTGGTCTTCAATAAATAGTAACAAATTTATTGACAGTAATAGTGTCATTAATTACTGTGTCTATATTGTGCAACAACGGAGCTTTGCCGTGTCTTCCGAATTTCGCGCCGATTTCAGCCTCGACGAGCTATGCAACCTTGCGGACCTGCCCAAGCGCACCGTGCGCTACTACATGCAACTGGGCCTGGTCGACCGTCCCGAAGGCGAGACGCGCGCCGCCCGCTACACGGCCAGGCACATGGAGCAACTGCTGCAGATCAGGAAATGGAGCAAGGCCGGGCTCTCGCTCGAACGCATCGGCGCATTGCTGCAGGCGCCGGAGCAGGCGCCAGCGCTGCCGGCGCGGCCCGCCGGCACGGTGGAAGTGTGGAGCCACCTGGTGCTCGCCGACGGGGTGGAACTGCATGTGGAACCGGGCCGGGCCGGTTTGAACCCGGAACAGGCGCGCGCCCTGTATGCAGGTGTGCTGGCCGTCTATGAGCGGATTACCAAAGGGGAGGAAGCGTGATGAACGGTCAGATACTGGTCAGCCAGGGCAGTGCGGTGCTGCGCGGGCGCTACGGCGCACCGCTGACCTTGCGGTCGGTGCGCGCTACGGGCGCCGTGCGCGGGCTGTTGTTCGAGCTGGCGGTGGAGCAGCACTATTGCAATGACGGCGCCGACAACGTGGAGGCGGTCTATACGTTCCCGTTGCCGTGGGGCGCGGTCCTGCTGGACCTGGAAGTGTCCATGGGCGGGAAGGTGCTGCGCGGCGTGGTCCGGCCCCGCGCCAAGGCCGAAGCCGCCTACGAGGACGCGCTCGAACAAGGCGACACCGCCATCCTGCTCGAACGGGCCGCCGATGGCCTCTACACGGTCAGCCTGGGTAACCTGATGGCGGGCGAGAAGGCATCGATACGCTATCGCTACACCCAGTTGCTGCGCTTCGAGCAGGGCGCCGTGCGCATCACCGTGCCGACCGTGGTGGCGCCGCGTTACGGCGACGCGGCCGCCATGCTGGCGCCGCACCAGATGCCGGGCGCCGAGCCGCTGGCATCCTATCCGTTCGACATCGCCATCACGCTCGATGGCCAGCTGGCGCGTGCCAGGATAGGCTCGCCCACCCATCCCATCACCTTGCAGGCCGGCGATGGCAGGGCCGAAGTGGCGCTGTCGCGCACCGGTTACCTGGACCGCGACTTCGTGCTTTCCATCGACGGCCTGCAAGGACAGGGCTTGACGACGGTTGGGCGCGACGGCGATGGCTACGTGGCGCTGGCCAGTTTTTGCCCGGAGCTCAGGGAGACAGTGGCTGCACCGCTGCGGTTGAAGGTGGTGGTCGATTGTTCCGGTTCCATGGCTGGCGGCAGCATCGCGGGCGCGCAGCGGGCCTTGCACGAGGTGCTGTCCCATTTGCAGCCGCAGGACCGCTTCAGCTGCACCCGGTTTGGCAACAATGTCGAGCACCACAGTGAGGGCATGACCTGCGCCACAGGACGGGCGGTGCGCCATGCGGCCGGTTGGGTCGAACGGCTGCGCGCTGACATGGGTGGCACGGAAATCGGCCTGGCGCTGAACGCGGTCTACCAGCTCGATGGCGGCGCGCAGGCGGATCTGCTGCTGGTCACCGACGGCGAAGTGTGGGAGACGGAGGAGTTGATCCGGACCGCGCGCGATAAAGGCCAGCGCATCTTCGCCATTGGCGTCGGCAGCGCGCCGGCCTCCAGCCTGTTGCGCCAGTTGGCGGAGCAGAGCCGTGGCGCGTGCGAGCTGGTCGCGTCGGGCGAGGAAGCGCAGGATGCCATCGTCCGCATGTTCAGGCGCATGCGCCAGAGCGGTGTCGATCAAGTCAGTGTGCAGTGGCCGGCAGCCGCGCGATGGCAGGTGGCGCCGTCCGGCGCCCTGTTCGCACGCGAGACGCTGCACGCGTTCGCGGGATTCGAGGGCGCGCCGCCGGCGGTGGCGACGCTGACGTGGCGCGAGGCGGGCGTGGATGACACTCAGCGCACGCAACTGCGCTTTGACGGTGGCTGTGATGATGGCGACACGCTGGCGCGCATGGCCGCTTCGCTGCGACTGCTGCAGGCGGAGGCGGGTGAACGGCTGGCGCTGGCCGTCCAATACCAGCTGGTGACGGAAGCGACCAGCTTCCTGATCGTGCATGAACGGCAGGCCCACGAGAAGGCGCTGCGGCTACCGGTGCTGCAACACAATCCCAACATGCTGGCCGCCGGCTGGGGCGGCGTGGGGCAGGTCGCGCAGCCTGGCGCGCAGTACAGCGTGGCGGTCTGGCGGCGCGAGTCGGCGAGCGAACAGGTGCGGGCCCTCATGGACAGCGGCATGGAGGCGTACGCTGTGCCGGCCTTCCTGCGCAAGAGCGAGCCGGTGGTGCGTGCGGACGCCTTGTCTGCGTTGCTGAAAGACTGGGCGCGCGAGGGCGCGCGACTGCCATCGTCGTTCGCTGTTTCGCAGCCCGGGCTGCCTTGGGCGTTGCGGGAGCAGCTGCAATTGCTGGTGGAGGCTGGCTACGGGGAGGCGGACGTGTTCGCCGCCTTGCTGGCCGCGCTGATGCCGATGGCGGAGCAAATGGGCCTGGACAGTACCCAGCGTGGCGCGCTGGCGCGCCTTGCCGCCCAGACGGTGGTGGCGCCAGCGTTGCAAGAGGTGGTCGGGGAGGTACTGGCGCACTTTCTCGCGACGGATGGTGCACAGCGGCGCCGGGCGCGCTGGTGGCACAGGCTCCTGCCACGCAAGCACGACGATTCCTCAATTCCAGCCTTCCTGCGCAAGCACGCCGACTGAGCCAGCCAACGGCCCTGCCGGGCTGTGGCGCGACGACGACTGGTGCCGCCCTGTGCGGTGCGCAGCACGTCAGGTGGGCAGGTGATGCCGGGGCAGGCGCAGCGAGAACGTCAATGGCTCGCCGGCATGGTCGCGCACCTGCAACTGGCCGCTATTGTCGGCCAGCAGGCGGCGCGCCACCAGCAGCGCCGCCGCTTCGTCATCGGTCCCAAGCCAGTGGCTGGGGCAGAGGATGTCGATCATGATGTACTTGCCGCGCCGGTAGCCCTGCAAGGTGATCTCGTCGCCGGGATGGCTCTGGTCCAGGCAGGCCTGCAGCAGGCAGATGACGGCGGCCTGGAGCATGTCCGGGCTGCCGGCAAGGGCAAGGCTGTGATCGACCGGCGCCAGCGTCAGGTGCTGCGACAGCGCCACCGCGCATGGCCCCATGGTTGCCGCGATCTGCTCAAGAAACGTGGCCAGCGAAAACAGGTCGAGCAAGGCCGGCGACGGCCGGGCGGCCGCTGCTTCACTGGGCAGTTCATTGAGTATGGCGTCCAGGTTCAACAGGCTGCGTTCGAGGATGGTGCCGGTGATGCCGCCGAGCGTCAGTTCGCGCGCCTTGAGTGCGGCGATGGCTGTGGTGGCCGTGCCCAGGTGTTTCCTGAATTGCTCGCTCAACGCCGTCAGCCGGCGGTGCTCGTCGCGTTCGGACGCGATGGTCGCGGCCGAGTCGTGCCGGAAGCTGTATTCGGAGACGGCGTTGGCGATGGCGCTGTCCAGGCAATGATTGAGCAGCCGGTATTCGGCCACTTCCATCCGCAAATCATGCGCCTCGGCAAGGCCGACAATGGAGTGGCACAGGTCGCCGTAGCTGTGCACCATGTCGTCCAGCGAGATGCCGAGGTCGTACATCTGGGCGCCCTGTACAGAGGCCGTGCTGCCGATTGCCGATTGTGAGGGAACGCCGGAAGCGGGGCCGGAAATCGCGCTGCTGCTGTACATGCCCCGTTCCTGTTCGATCTTCAGGCTGTCGACCAGCTGGTCGAGGAACAGCGAGAAACCCTGTTCCATCTTCGGATCGAGGGCCACCTGCCCCCGTGCTTCGCGCAACTTCCTGGCGTGATCGAGCAGCCAGGAGCGGTGTTGCTGGATGAAATCGTACAGCATGTGCCCTCCGCCAGTTGGGTCATCACTGGGTCAGCATAAGCCTGTACGATAGCCGAGACAAGCGCGGCCGTGGCGGATTGTGTGTGCGCTCAGATTACTTGTGCCAGAACCCCGCGTGGGCCTGGCGCGCCTCGTCCTCGCGTAGCGGACCGATCACTTCCGTGGGACGCTGGCCGCGCGCGAACACGTCGCGGCAGGGCAGGGACAGGGTGGGGTTTTCCGGATCGCTGCCCGTCAGTTGCAGCAGGCTCGCCTCGGACAGCGCGTACACCACCCGGCCCACGCCGCTCCAGTAGGTGCCGCCGGCGCACATGGCGCACGGTTCGGCGGACGAGTACAAGGTGGCGCCGGCCAACTCGGCCGGACTGTGGCGCGACGACGCCTGGCGCAGCGCGTTCATTTCCGCGTGCGCCGTGCGGTCGCTGCTGGAGGCGTTCATGGCTTCCGAGATGATGGCGCCATCGGCGCCCACCACCATGGCGGCGAACGGATGGTGGCCCGCGTCGCGCGAACGCTGGGCCAGGGCCAGAACCTGGGTCAGGAATTGCTGGTCTTGCGGGGTGGCGGTGCTCATGCGCTCTCCTGGATGGCTGCGGCGGGGCGGACCATCCGCCCCGCCGCTTGCAACTGGTGCAGGCATGGTATGCCGGCCAGGCGGCGAAATATACGGTATAAACGATATATACCGTATATCGAAGCCATTACTTCGTCAGGCCCTTACTTCGGAATGCTGCCTTCCACGCCTTGCACGTAGAAGTTCATCGACATCAGGTCCTTGAACGGCATCACGGCGCCGGCGGCCACCTTGATGGCGCCCGACTGGTCCTTGATCGGGCCCTGGAACGGAGTGAACTTGCCGCTGGCGATCAGGGCTTTTTTCTCCTCGAAGGCCTTGGCCGCGTCAGGCTTGACGGCCGCGTTCAGGGGCGACATCTTGATCATGCCTTCCTTGATGCCGCCATGGATGTCGGTCGGCTTCCAGGTGCCCGCCATCACGGCCTTGGCGGTATCGATGTAGTAGCCGCCCCAGTTGTTGACGACCGCCGTCAGGTGCGCCTTGGGGGCGAACTTGACCATGTCCGAGTCCCAGCCGAAGGCGTAGATGCCTTTTTCCTGGGCCACTTGCAGCGTGGCCGGCGAGTCGGTGTTCTGGGTCAGCACGTCGGCGCCCTGGGCGATCATGGTCTCGGCGGCCTGGCGTTCCTTGGCCGGGTCGTACCACGAGCTGACCCAGATCACCTTGGTCTTGACGGCCGGGTTGACGCTCTGCGCGCCCAGCGTGAAGGCGTTGATGTTGCGGATCACTTCCGGGATCGGGAACGAGGCGACCATGCCCAGCACGTTGGATTTGGTCATCTTGCCCGCGACCACGCCCAGCAGGTAGGCGCCTTCGTAGGTCTTGGTTTCATAGGTGCCCATGTTCTTGCCGGTCTTGAAGCCGGTGGCGTGCTCGAACACGACGTTGGGGAAGGCCTTGGCCACCTTTTCCGTCGGATTCATGAAGCCGAACGAGGTGGTGAAGATCAGCTTGTTGCCGTCGGCGGCCAGCTTGCGGATCACGCGCTCGGCGTCCGCGCCCTCGGGCACGTTTTCCACGTAGGTGGTCTTGACCTTGTCGCCCAGTTCCTTTTCCAGGGCCAGGCGGCCTTGCTCGTGGGCATAGGTCCAGCCGGCGTCGCCGACGGGGCCCACATACACGAAGCCGACCTTGAACGGTTCGGCCGCTTGCGCGGGCGCGGCGGCGGCCATGCCCAGGGTGGCCGCCAGGGTGGCGTAGGCCAGCAGAGTACGACGTTTCATCATGACGTTTCCTGTTCTTGAGTGGGGGCGGGGATCAGAAATGGTACTCGACGCGGATCATCGGGGTCTTGGCCGTGGCGCCCGGGTTGTTGTGGTCCGAGTTGCCGAACTTGTTCTTCCAGTACTGGTACTCGAGGCCGACCTTGAACACGTTCTTGCCCGAGCCCATGGCCGCGCCCACATCGTACATCAGCTGCATGTCGATGTTGGTTTCCTTGGCCGTGTCGCCGCCGAATTCATCCTTGCCCTTGGTGCCGATGAAGTTGGCGTAGCCTTCGAACGACAGCGGGATGGCGGTGCCGATCGGGATGCCCCAGGCGGCCGTCAGCATCGGGTGGGTCTTGTAGCGGTAGCGGTCGATGGCGGTGTTGGTGTAGCCATTGTAGGGCGCGTTGCTTTCCCACAGGGCCAGCAGGCTGATGTTGAGGAAGCCGGGCACGTCCATCATCAGGGTGGGGCCGGCCACCAGCATGCGCTTCTTCGAGTTGTAGCCGGCGTCGGTCTTGCTGTTGACGTCAAAGCCGGCCGTGATGCCCATGCCGCGCACGGGGCCGAAGGCGTAGTTGGCGCCCGTCACCTTGCCCAGGTCCAGCGTGTGGCGGTAGACGGCGTAGGCTTCGTGCGCGCCGGTCTTGGCGCCCACCGACGATGGGTCCTTGTCGTCCGACATCAGGAAGTCGACGCTGAAGAAGTTGGTGCCGTACTTGTAGCCGCTCACGTTGCTCAGGTTGACGATGCTCTTGCTGATGTCCTGGTTGTTGAACGGCTCGGCGAATTTGGTGCCGTAGCGGTAGCTGAGCGAGGTGTCGCTCCAGTCGGCGGCCTGGGCGGCGGTGCAGGCGCCGGCGGCGAGCAGGGCGAGGATGGCGGTACGTTTGAATGGCAGTGGCTTCATGCGAACTCCTGGAACAGAGGTTGATAACGAAAATCGGACGGCAGCGATGATACCGGTGTGTTGCAGTTTGAATCCAATCATTGGCAATAATTGGATGCGATTCTTGCTTTGGTGATCTAGCAAATAGTAGGCCAGAGTGTCATCGAAATGAAATAAATGCTGCATTTCATTATGTAATTGTGGTTTTTACGCCATGCCGGAGCGGGCGCCGGGCCGCGCCGCCACTGGCTTTGCGCCTCGCGACTGGGCGCGCGGCGCACCACGGGTGGGCGGCGGCCGGCAAAACGCCACGCGCTGGTGCGCGCGGCGCATGTGTATGCAATCGCCCTCAGAAGCCCGACAGGGCCTCGGCCAGGTTGATCTTGCGTTCCGGTTCGCCCAGCCGCAGCCGGCCTTCGATTTCCAGCAAATGATGGTCAATCAGGGCCGTGGCCTCGGCCACCTTGCGCTGCTCGATCAGCGACATCAGGTCCTGGTGCTCGTCGTTCTCGCACATGGGCGCGCCCGGGCTTTCGTACAGCGCGATGATCAGCGAGCAGCGCGACACCAGTTCCGACATGAAGCGCAGCAGCACCTGGTTGCCGGCCAGTTCGGCCAGCAGCAGGTGGAATTCGCCGCCCAGCCGGATCCAGCTGGCGCGGTCGCCCGTGCGGCGGGCCTGGTCTTCCGCCTCCAGCGCGGCGCGGATCTGCTGTAGCGAGGCGGGGGTGGCGTTGCGGATCACCAGCGGCACGATCTCGCGCTCCACGGCGCGGCGCGCGGCGAAGATGTCGCGCGCCTCCTCCGGCGTGGGCGAGGCGATCACGGCGCCGCGGTTGGGGCGCAGTTCGATGATGTGGTCGTGCGCCAGCCGTTGCAGCGCCTTGCGCACGGTGGTGCGGCTGACCTGGTACAGCTCGCAGAAATCCGCTTCGCCCAGATGGGTGCCGGGCGGCAACCGGTGGCTCATGACGGCGTTGACGACGGCGCGGTAGATGCGCAGGTCGATGGCGGTGGTGCCGCGCTTGAGGCGGGCGGCCGGCGCGGGCGCGGGCGTTGCAACGGCCGTGGCCGCGGTGGTCTCGGCCGAAGCTGCCGGGGCGCGGGTTTTACGCTTGCCCGTGGCGCGGGGCGCGGGGGTGGGGCTGCTCATCTTGGTTCTCCTGTAGCGTGCGCGGGTCGGGCCCGGCGGGTCTGCGCCATGTAAAGCAGGATTCGTGCTCATATTGTGTACGAAACTGGCCACAATTTGGTGGCGAGTGGATACAATTTCGCACGTTTGTGGTGAATCCGCACGCTTTATATAGTGCGTTTTTGCCCACAAGCTGCGCAAAAAAAGTGCGTGAAGTCATGCGCGAGAGCGTATGCTTTCAACCATCGCGCGCAGAGGCCGGCCACCGGGCGGTGGCACGGAGCTTGCGTAGTTCGATGACTATGCTCGCAAGCATTTGTATACAACGAGGAGGTTCCGCCCGATGAACGACACCGCCGCCCCGGCCACGCCGCCGCGCCACGAGCCGCGCCTGCAGCTGCGGGGCATAACCAAGATTTATCCGTCCGTGGTCGCCAACGCCGAGGTGGACCTGACGGTGATGCCGGGCGAGATACACGCCGTGTTGGGCGAGAACGGCGCCGGCAAGAGCACGCTGATGAAGATCATCTACGGCGTGACCAAACCCGACGAAGGCCAGATCCAGTGGGAAGGCCGGGAAGTGGCGATCCACTCGCCGCACGACGCGCGCAAGCTGGGCATCGGCATGGTGTTCCAGCATTTCGCGCTGTTCGAGACGCTGACGGTGGCGCAGAACATTTCGCTGGCGCTGGACGAGAAGGCGTCGCCGGAACAACTGGCGCCGCGCATCCGCAGCGTATCTGAACAATACGGCCTGCCGCTGGACCCGGACCGGCTGGTGCACAGCATGTCCGTGGGCGAGCGCCAGCGGGTCGAGATCGTGCGCTGCCTGCTGCAGTCGCCCCGGTTGCTGATCATGGATGAACCGACCTCCGTGCTGACGCCGGACGCCGTGCTCAAGCTGTTCGAGTCGCTGCGCCGGCTGGCGGCCGAGGGCATGAGCATCCTCTACATCAGCCACAAGCTCGACGAGATCCAATCGCTGTGCGACAAGGCCACCGTGCTGCGCATGGGGCGCGTGTCGGGCACCGCCGTGCCGAAGGAGGAAAGCGCTCGTTCGCTGGCCGAGCTGATGATAGGCCGCGAGCTGCCTACCTGCCGCCACCTGCCGCGCGCACCGGGCGAAGTGCGGCTGGCCATAGCCCACCTGAACGTGGCCAGCGACGATCCGTTCGGCGTGCATTTGAAGGACATCAGCCTGGAATTGCGCAGCGGCGAGATCGTCGGCATCGCCGGCATCTCCGGCAACGGCCAGCAGGAGCTGTTGAAGGCTATCTCGGGCGAGCGCCTGCTGGCGCACGGCGACGCGATCCGCATGAACGGCCAGCCTGTGGGCCGGCTCAACGCGGCCCAGCGCCGCCAGCTGGGCCTGGGCTTCGTGCCCGAGGAGCGCCTCGGGCGCGGCGCCGCGCCGGCCCTGTCGCTGGCCGACAACGCGCTGCTGACCGGCTACATCCCGGCCGGCGGCGCCGGCATGGTCAAGCGCGGCCTGATCCAGTTCGGCGCCGTGCGCACCTTCGCGCGCGAGGTCATCGAACGCTTCAAGGTCAAGTGCGGCGGCGAGGAGTCGGCCGCCGCCAGCCTGTCGGGCGGCAACCTGCAGAAATTCATCGTCGGGCGCGAGATCATGCTGGCGCCCAAGGTGGTGGTGTTCGCCCAGCCCACTTGGGGCGTGGACATCGGCGCGGCCATGCTGATCCGCCAGGCCATCATCGACCTGCGCGACCAGGGCGCGGCCGTGCTGGTGCTGTCGGAGGAGCTCGACGAGTTGTTCCAGATGAGCGACCGGCTGGCCGTGCTGGCCCAGGGCCGGCTGTCGCGCACCGTGCCGGCCGCCTCCACCACCATCCACCAGATCGGCGTGTGGATGAGCGGCGACTTCGATCATGTCGACCCGCCCGCCGACCAACCCGCACCAGGAGCTGCCCATGTCACGGCTTGAATTACGTCCCGAACCTTCGCGCGCCATGATGCTGGCCTCGCCGCTGATCGCGGCGCTGGCCATGCTGGTCACGGGGTCCGTGCTGTTCTCGTTCCTGGGCCAGGACCCGTTGCACGCCTTCTTCGTCTACTTCATCAAGCCCGCCAGCACCTTGTACGGTGTCGGCGAACTGCTGCTCAAGGCCACCCCGCTGATCCTGTGCGGCGTGGGCCTCGCGCTCGGCTTCCGCGCCAACGTGGCCAACATCGGCGCCGACGGCCAGCTCACGGTGGGCGCCATCGCGGCCGGCTGCGTGGCCCTGTATTTCGACGACGTGCAGGCCGGCTGGCTGCTGCCGCTGATGCTGGTGGCCGGCGCGCTGGGCGGCATGGCCTGGGCCGCCATCCCGGCGCTGCTGCGCACCCGCTTCAACACCAGCGAGATCCTGGTCAGCCTGATGCTGGTCTATGTGGCCTACCTGCTGCTCAGCTACCTGGTGCATGGCCCGCTGCGCGACCCGGCCGGCTTCAACTTCCCGCAGTCCAAGATGTTCCAGGATGCCGCCATGCTGCCGCTGCTGATGGAAGGCTTGCGCGTGAACGCGGCGTTCCCGCTGTCGCTGCTGGTGGCGGCCGGCGCCTGGTTCTTCTGCGCCCGCACCTTCGCCGGCTACCGCATGCAGGTGAGCGGCATGGCGCCGGCCGCCGCCGCCTACGCCGGCTTCAGCGAGCCGCGCAACGTGTGGGTGGCGTTCATGATCAGCGGCGCGCTGTCGGGCATCGCCGGCGTGGGCGAGGTGGCCGGTCCGCTGGGCCAGCTGCAACCGTCGGTGTCGCCCGGCTACGGCTTCGCCGCCATCATCGTGGCCTACGTGGGCCGCTTGCATCCGCTGGGCGTGCTGCTGTCGGCGCTGCTGATGTCCCTGCTCTACATCGGCGGCGAGACGGCCCAGATCGAACTGCAACTGCCGTCGGCCATCACCGGCCTGTTCCAGGGCTTGCTGCTGTTCTACCTGCTGGCGGCCGACCTGTTCATCCATTACCGCTTCAAGCCGCGCCACCGCGCCGTGCCCCATGTGGCCGCCGCCGCGCCCACCCCAACCGAAGGGACCGCATCATGAATACCGAGTTGTTGATCGCCTTCCTGGCCAGCACCGCCGGCGCCGCCACGCCGCTGATCCTCGCCTCCATGGGCGAACTGGTGACGGAGCGCTCGGGCGTGCTCAATCTCGGCCTGGAGGGCATGATGCTGGTGGGCGCCGTGACCGGCTTCGCCGTCACCCTGGGCACCGGCAGCATGACGCTGGGCCTGCTCGGCGCGATGGCGGTGGGCATGGCGATGGCGCTGATCTTCGGCTTCCTCGTGCTCACGCTGCAAACCAACCAGGTGGCCACCGGGCTGGCGTTGACCCTGTTCGGGGTGGGCCTGTCGGCGTTCATGGGGCGCGGCTTCGTCGGCCAGACCATCGATCCGCTGCCGCACCTGCATTTCCCCGTGCTGTCGGAACTGCCGTTCGTGGGGCCGCTGCTGTTCCGCTTCGACATCATGGTGTACGCCTCGGTGGCGCTGGTGGCCGTGGTGGGCTGGATGCTGGCCCGCACCCGGCTGGGCCTGCTGATCCGCGCCGTCGGCGAGTCGCCCGACAGCGCGCACGCCATCGGCTTCCCCGTGATCGGGCTGCGCTACGGCACCGTGCTGTTCGGCGGCGCCATGGCCGGCCTGGGCGGCGCCTACCTGTCGATGGCGCTCACGCCGATGTGGGTGGAGGGCATGACGGCCGGCCGCGGCTGGATCGCGCTGGCGCAAGTGGTGTTCGCCACCTGGAAGCCGCGCGGCGTGCTGGTGGGCGCCTACCTGTTCGGCGGGGTGACGGTGCTGCAGTTCCATGGCCAGGGCATGGGCCTCGCCGTGCCGTCCGAGTTCCTGTCCATGCTGCCTTACCTGGCCACCATCGTGGTGCTGGTGATCATTTGCCGCAATCCGCAGACCATCCTGCTCAACAAGCCCATGTCGCTGGGCCAGAACTTCCGCGCCGACTGAGCCGGTGTGGCGGGCGCGCGACGCCCGCCATGACGCTGCGCAACGCCCGCCCTCTGAGGCGGGCGTTTGTTTTCCATGTCGCAATAATGTGAGAGTTTGTTGCGAAACTTACCGACTATACTAAAACCATAGATACGGCTGGTATCACGGCCGGACGGGCCAGATCGCCCGCGCAAATCTACAGGCGGCCCCCATCCCCGGCTCGCGGCTTCGATGTGCATCATTTTGTCCACGGTTCTTCTTCTGCGAGGATAGCGACAATGCGCAACAACATGCCGGTCACCCAGCACGAATACATGCTGGACGACGACAAGACCATCGTCTCCACCACCGATTTGCGTGGCAATATCAACTACGCCAACCCCTATTTCATCGAAGTGAGCGGCTTCACGGCAGAGGAACTGATCGGCGCGCCGCAGAACATCGTGCGCCATCCGGACATGCCGGTGGAAGCGTTCGCCGACCTGTGGGGCACCATCAAGAACGGCATGCCGTGGACCGGCATGGTCAAGAACCGCTGCAAGAACGGCGATTACTACTGGGTGCTGGCCAATGTGACGCCCGTGATCGAGCAGGGCAAGCCGGTCGGCTACATGTCCGTGCGCAGCAAGCCCAGCCGCCAGCAGGTGGCCGAGGCCGACGCGCTGTACCGCCAGTTCAAGGCCGGCAATCCGCAGCGGCTGCGCATCGTCAACGGCCGCGCCGTGTCGACCGGCGTGCTGGCGCGGCTGCGCGCGCTCACGCGGCTGTCGTTCAGCCGCCACGTGGCGCTCAACGCCGGCTTCATCACGCTGATGATGGCCGTGTTCGCGGTGGCGTTCTGGCGCATCGACGCCAGCACCACCGATGGCGCGCGCATGTTCCTGACGGCGGCGGCCGGCGTGGCGGCGGCCGTGATGCTGGCGTTCTGGTACAGCCTGCACCGCAGCGTGGCCGAGCCGCTGCGGCGCGCCACCAGCGCGGCCCGCAAAATGGCGGGCGGCGACCTGACGGGCGTGATCGAGGTGCCGCGCGACGATGAGATGGGCCAGTTGCTGGCCGCGCTGCGCCAGACCAACGTCAACCTGCACAGCATCATCGGCGACGTGCGCCGCAATTTCGACGAGATCACGGTGGCCACCGGCGAGATCGCCACCGGCAATATGGACTTGTCGGGGCGCACCGAGTCGCAGGCGTCCAGCCTGCAGCAGACGGCGGCCAGCATGGAGCAACTGACCACCAACCTCCAGCAAAGCGCCAGCAGCGTGGCCAGCGCCAACGAACTGGCGGGGCGCGCCTCCAAGGTGGCCGAGCATGGCGGCGAGATCGTCGAGCGCGTGGTGCACACGATGGACGAGATCAGCGCCTCGTCGCGCAAGATCCAGGACATCATCGGCCTGATCGACGGCATCGCGTTCCAGACCAATATCCTGGCCCTGAACGCGGCGGTGGAAGCAGCCCGCGCCGGCGAGGAAGGACGCGGCTTCGCGGTGGTGGCGGGCGAAGTGCGCAGCCTGGCCCAGCGGGCGGCCACGGCGGCCCACGAGATCAAGCAGCTGATCGACCTGTCGATCGCCAAAG
Organism: Rugamonas brunnea; assembly: GCF_014042345.1. GTDB lineage: Bacteria > Pseudomonadota > Gammaproteobacteria > Burkholderiales > Burkholderiaceae_D > Rugamonas > Rugamonas brunnea. The sequence continues at coordinate 35,301 of NZ_JACEZT010000003.1, read as the reverse complement.
TCAACGCGGGCGCGGAACTGACCAGCAGCGCCGGCGCCACCATGCACGAGGTGATCGCGTCCGTGTGCCAGGTGACGCAGGTGATGGACGAGATTTCCACCGCCACCCGCGAGCAGAGCCACGGCATCGGCCAGGTCAACATGGCCGTGGGCCAGATCGACGATCTGACGCAGCAAAACGCGGCGCTGGTGGAGCAGGCCGCCGCCGCCGCCGGCAACCTGGCCCAGCAGGCGCAGCACGTGGCGCAGGCGATGGCCGTGTTCAAGCTGCAAGCGGCACGCGCGGCGGCGGCCGGCGCCGCGCCGCACCAGCCTCCATCCCCACCCACGCTTTCGCGCCGCGCGCCGTCCCGGCCTGCCGCACGGGAGCCGCAACAGGTACGCCAATTGGCCTGAGGCAGGGGCGCCCGGCCTGCGCCTCTGCGGCCCGGCCTGCGGCCGTGCCAGGCCGGGCTGCACCGTCGCTTGCTGTTTCCCTTTATCATGTCGATTCAACGACAACGGGGCGGCACAGGATGGACACGGCGGCGCGGCGCATCACGCTGGAAGGCAAGCAATGGCAATTTGACGCGGGGCCGGAGACGACCGTGCTGGTGGCGGCCGAACAGGCCGGCATCCGGCTGCCCAGCTCTTGCCGCAACGGCACCTGCCGCACCTGCCTGTGCCAGCTGCGCAGCGGCAGCGTGCGCTACAAGATCGAGTGGCCGGGCCTGAGCCTCGATGAAAAACGCGAGGGCTACATCCTGCCCTGCGTGGCGCTGGCCGAGACGGATCTGACCCTCATCGCGCCGGCCGCCAAAAAGATCGCCTGAGGCTAGGTCCGGGCCGGCTGGCCGGTCCTGGCCACCACCCGCACCACCGTGTGCCGGTAGTCGGCAAAGCCCATGCGCAGGTAGAGCTGGTGGGCCGCTTCGTTAGCCGCCATCACGTGCAGGAACGATTGTTCGTCGCGCAGCATGTGGTTGCGGATCAGCTTGAACATCAGGCGCCGCGCCAGGCCCCGGCCCTGGTAATCGGGATGGGTGCACACGCCGCTGATTTCGCGCAGGCCCGGAAGGCGGCTGCGCTCGCCAGCCATGGCGATCAGGCGGTCGCCGTCGACATAGCCGTAGTAGTCGCCCAGTTCCAGCGTGCGCGGGCCGAACGGGCCGGGTTTGGTCAGCGCGGCCAGTTGCACCGCCTGTTCCACGTGCTCCGGCCCGAGTGCGATGGCGTCGGGCGCGTCGTCGGCGGCGGGCAGGGCGCCGCGCCACACCATGCAGATCATCATGGCCTCTACTTCCACTGCCCAGCCGTCGGGCGCCGCGCCGGACCAGCCGGCGCAGTAGAAAAGTTCGCCCGGCTGGCAGAACGGCGCCAGCGCCGCGAAGTCCGGTTGTTCCGGGATGGCGAAACCGATGATGGGCGAAAAGCCGGGGGCGTAGCGGCGCGCGGCGCCGGCGCCGGTGGCCAGGTGCGCTTGCGGCCCGCTCAGCGCGTGCCAGAAAACATTGTCGAGTTGATCAAGCATGAAGCGGATAGGGCGGCTGAAGTGCCGCCAGTGTAGCACCGCGCCGCGCCGGTCGCGTCGGCGCGGACTGGCACCGCCGCCGCTGCCGCCGCTGCTCAGTCGCCCTTGCGCAGCCGGCTCAGCAGGGCGGCCGTGCTGTCGCTCAGGGGCAGGCCATGGCGGCGCAGCAACTGGACATTGAGGACCAGGTTCTCCAGCACCAGCTTGGCGGCCACGGCCAGCAGCGTCAGCTGCCGGTCCTCCTCGCTGAAGCTCTCCATCGCGTCGGCCATCTCGCACAGGTGGTTGGCGATCAGGGCGCGCAGGTCGTGTTCGTCGAACGGCAGGTCGGCGAAATCGATCGGGTCTTCCTGCTCCACTTCCTCCATCAGCAATTCCAGTTGTTGCGGGGTGATCGACATGGCGCGCTCCGGTGGTTGGCACGCTTCAATTGTAGACCGGGCGCGGCGCGAACCGCGTTAGAATCGCTGTTCCGATGACGAAAACGTAACGGCGATGGCGCACCTGATCTTCACCCAGCAGCTGGCCCGTTTCCTCCCCGTGCCCGAGGTGGACACGCCCGCGCCCGACCTGCGTGGCGCGCTCGATGACGCCTTCGCCGGCCAGCCCCGCCTGCGCGGCTATGTGCTCGACGAGCATGGCCATCTGCGGGAAAACGTCGTCATCTTCATCGACGGCCAGCGCACGCGCGAGCGCCAGCGGCTCGACGATGCCCTGCGTCCCGATTCCCGGGTGTATATCCTGCAAGCGTTATCTGGAGGTTGACATGGCGGCACGCGCGTTTCTCGGTACCCGCAAGGGCTTGTTCGAACTGGCGCCCGTCAATGGCGTGTGGCAGCTGGGCGCCAGCCACTTCCTCGGCGACCCCGTGTCCATGGTGCTGGCCGATCCGCGCGACGGGGCGCTGTACGCGGCGCTCAACCTCGGCCATTTTGGCACCAAGCTGCACCGCCTCGACGCCGGCGCCGACACATGGACGGAAGTGGGCGTGCCCGCCTATCCGGCCAAGCCCGACGGCAGCGAAGACAAGCTGGAATGGACGCTCAAACAGATCTGGTCGCTGGCGGCCGGCGGCGCGGATGAACCGGGCGTGCTGTGGGCCGGCACCCTGCCGGGCGGCCTGTTCCGCTCGGCCGACCGGGGCGCCACCTGGCAGCTGGTGGAGTCGCTGTGGAACGCGCCCGGGCGCAGCCAGTGGGCCGGCGGCGGTTACGACGTGCCCGGCATCCACAGCATCTGCGTCGATCCGCGCGACAGCCGCTCGGTGCTGGTGGGGGTGTCCACCGGCGGGGTGTGGCGGACCACCGACGGCGGCGCCAGCTGGACGCTCGGCGGCAAAGGCTTGCGCGCATGCTACATGCCGCCGGAACTGCAAGAAGACCAACTGGCGCAAGACCCGCACCGCATCGTGCGCTGCGCCGGCGCGCCCGACACCCTGTGGTGCCAGCATCACTGCGGCATCTGGCGCAGCACGGACAATGGCGCGTTGTGGACGGCCGTGCAGACGGCGCCATTGTCCGGTTTCGGTTTCGCCGTGGCTGTCCACCCGCAGGACGGCGAGACGGCCTGGTTCGTGCCGGCCGAGGCCGACCAGCGCCGCATCCCGCCCAACGCGGCCCTGTCCGTCACGCGCACGACGGACGGCGGCCAGACGCTGGCGGCCATGCGCAGCGGCCTGCCGCAGGAGCATTGCTACGACCTGATCTACCGGCACGGGCTGGCCGTCAATGATGATGGCAAGACCTTGCTGATGGGCTCGACGACGGGCGGGGTGTGGCTGTCGGCCAATGGCGGCGAGCACTGGCAAACCATCGGCAACAACCTGCCGCCCGTGTACGCGGTGGCGTTCGGCTGAAGGCCCATCGATGTCCAGCCCGGCACGCTTGCAGCCGGGCCGGATGCCCCCACATAGCGACGATACCCACCACCGGACGCCCCGGCGCCGACCACCATGACGACTGTCACCGCCCGCCTCAACGCCACCTTGAGCCAGTATCACCAGAAGGATGGCAAATACCGCAATCCGGCCCGCATGCGCAGGGGCGGGCTGCTGAAAAGCCTCGGCATCGCCCTGCGTTTCCTGTTCGCCAAGCCGGCCAACACGGTGCCCGGCAAACCCTTGCCCGTCCACGCCCTCAGCGCCGAACAATTGTTTGAAGCCGATGACAATAGTTTGTTCCGTCTCGGCCATTCGACCCTGCTGCTCAAGCTGGGCGGCCAGTTCTGGCTGACCGACCCCGTGTTCTCCGAGCGGGCCTCGCCCGTGCAGTGGGCCGGCCCGCAGCGTTTCCATGCGCCGCCGATCGCCATTGCCGACTTGCCGCCCATCCATGGCGTGATCCTGTCGCACGACCATTACGACCACCTGGACAAGGCCGCCGTGCTGGCATTGGCCGAGCGCACCACCCATTTCGTCGCACCGCTGGGCGTGGGCGACACGCTGGTGAGCTGGGGCGTCCCGGCCGGCAAGGTGCACCAGCTGGACTGGTGGCAAAGCAAGCACCTCGACGGGGTGAAACTGGTGGCCACCCCGGCCCAGCACTTCTCGGGCCGCGGCATGTTCGATGGCAACAGCACGCTGTGGTCGTCGTGGGTCATCGAAACGGCCCACACGCGCATCTTTTTCAGCGGCGACAGCGGTTATTTCAAGGGATTCAAGGAGATCGGCGACATGTACGGCCCGTTCGACCTGACCATGATCGAGACCGGAGCGTATGACCCGCAATGGCCGGACGTCCACATGCAGCCGGAGGAGAGCCTGCAGGCCCACGTGGATTTGCGCGGCAAGGTGCTGTTACCGATCCATAACGGCACCTTCGACCTGGCCATGCATGCCTGGCATGAACCGTTTGAACGCATCGTCGCGCTGGCGCGCGAGCGCGCGCTGCCGATCGCCACGCCGGCCATCGGCAAGGCGCTGAGCCTGACTGAGCCGGAAGCGGCGGAGCACTGGTGGTTGCACGCCAAGTGAGGCGGCCGCCGGGGGCGGCGCGGGCGTTCAGGCGACGGTATTGATGAACTTGCCGATGGTCTGGCCCAGCGTGTTCACCTGCGGTTTGGCCGTGGTGAGCGCGGCCGGCAGCACTTGCTGGGATGGTGGTGGATTCTCGATCGCGTTGTCGATACGGACCGGGGTGGCGGCTTTGAGCGCCGGCTGGGAGGCCTGGCGGCTTTGCTGCTGGGCTTCGCTCAGTTGCTGCTTGTCCTTGGTCAGCTGGTTCTGGCTCTGTTCCAGCCGGCTGCTATCCTGGTTCACGCGCGTCTGATCCTGCTGCACCAGCTGTTGAGCCTGGGCAACGGATGCTTGCAGCGCGTTGACGGATGTAAGGGTAGCCACCTCGATCACCTTAAACGGAAACCGGCAGCGATTTTTCAGGCATGCGAATGCGCCATCGCTACCAAGCTTGTACATTTCAAGCGTAGGCCAAAATGCGCCCGGATGCCAGCAGTATCTGTCAAAACGGACCGGTTGTCACGATGTCATCATGCATCGCATCATGCCGGCGCGCAAAATCACCGCGCGCGCTGGCTGCGCTATCATGTTGATTACGTTGCATATTTTCAAGATCAAGGCGGAGCCGGCAGCGGCAGAAAGATTGCTGATTAAGCTATAATCAACGATCAACATGGAATGAAGCAGGTATGAATCTCAAGAGTCTGGCCAATCTGTTGGGTATGTCCAAGACAACGGTGAGCCGTGCGCTGAATGGCTATCCGGAAGTGAACCGCCGCACGCGCGAGCGCGTGCTGAAGGCGGCCAAGGAGGCCGGCTACCAGGCCAATCCCATGGCGCGCAGCCTGGCGCTGGGACGGACCAATGTGTTTGGCATCATCTATCCGCTGGCGCCCAGCGACCTGGGCGACCCCATGTTCCTGGACGTGGTGGGCGGCATGTCGGAGGCGCTGGAGCAGAAAGGCCAGAACCTGATCATCGCGCCCGTGTCGCCGCAGAACGAGCTGCGTTCGTACCAGCAAGTGGTGCGCGGACGCCGGGTGGACGGGCTGGTGGTGGCGCGCACGCTGGTGCGCGACGAGCGCATCGCCTACCTGAACAAGGTCGGCTTCCCGTTCGTGGCCCACGGCCGCACGGAACTCGATGCGCCCTACGCGTGGTTCGACTATGACCACGAGGCCGGCATGCGGCTGGCCGTCGAGCATTTGCTGGCCCATGGCCACCAGCGCATCGCCATGCTGAGCGCGCCGCTGGAACTCAATTTCGCGCGCGAGCGCCAAGCCAGCCTGCTGGCCATCCTGGCCGAGGCGGGGCTGACGCCCGATCCGCGCCACCTGATCGACAACACGCTGGACCGGCGCAGCGGCCACCACGCCATGCAGCAGCTGCTGGCCTGCTCACCCCGGCCGACAGCCGTGATCGTAGACAACCACCTGTCCGGCGTGGGCGCCGTGCGCGCGCTGGTGGACGCCGGCATCGAAATCGGCAAGGAAATGTCCATCATCGTTTGGGGCAACATGCCCGATACGCTGGCCTGCTCCGACGTGACCATCATCGACCAGCCGGAACCGCGCCGCGCCGGCGAGCGCATGATCGAGATGCTGCTGGCGCTGACCGACGGCACCCCGGCCAGTGAGCTGCAGGAAATGTGGCAGCCGGTGCTGGTGCCCGGCTCCACGGTCGGCCCGCGCCCGGCTTCTTAAAAGCAAACCGGGGTCAGGTCATACCTTCAGGCAAAATGCGCGCATCTTGCCTGAAGGTATGACCTGACCCCGGTTTTGGCTGGGGCCTGCGCTTTACATGTTGCGGCGGTACTGGCCGCCGACCTCGAACAGCGCGGTGGTGATCTGGCCCAGCGAGCAGACGCGCACGGCGTCCATCAGCTTGTCGAACACGTTGGCGTTGTCGATGGCGGCCTGCTGCAGCGCGGCCAGCGCGGCCGGGGCGGCGGCCGCGTTGCGGGCGTGGAAGTCCGCCAGGCGCGTGAGCTGCGACTGCTTTTCATCGTCCGTGGAACGGGCCAGTTCGATCTTCTGCGGCGCGTCGCTGGCCTTCGGATTGCGGAAGGTGTTGACGCCGATGATGGGCAGCGTGCCGTCGTGCTTCTGGTGCTCGTACAGCAGCGACTCCTCCTGGATCTTGCCGCGCTGGTAGCCGGTCTCCATCGCACCGAGCACGCCGCCACGCTCGGCGATGCGCTCGAACTCCTGCAGCACGGCTTCTTCCACCAGATCGGTCAGCTCGTCGATGATGAACGAGCCCTGGTTCGGATTCTCGTTCTTGGCCAGGCCCCATTCGCGGTTGATGATCAGCTGGATCGCGAGGGCGCGGCGCACCGATTCGTCGGTCGGCGTGGTGATGGCTTCGTCGTAGGCGTTGGTGTGCAGCGAGTTGCAGTTGTCGTAGATGGCGATCAGCGCCTGCAGCGTGGTGCGGATGTCGTTGAAGTCGATCTCCTGCGCGTGCAGCGAGCGGCCCGACGTTTGCACGTGGTACTTGAGCTTCTGGCTGCGGTCGTTGGCGCCGTACTTGTCGCGCATGGCCACGGCCCAGATGCGGCGTGCCACGCGGCCCAGCACCGTGTATTCCGGGTCCATGCCGTTGGAGAAGAAGAACGACAGGTTGGGCGCGAAATCGTCGATGTGCATGCCGCGCGCCAGGTAGGCTTCCACGAAGGTGAATCCGTTCGACAGCGTGAAGGCCAGCTGGGAGATCGGGTTCGCGCCCGCCTCGGCGATGTGGTAGCCGGAGATCGACACCGAGTAGAAGTTGCGCACCTGGTGGTGCACGAAGTATTCCTGGATGTCGCCCATCACCTTGAGCGAGAACTCGGTGGAGAAGATGCAGGTGTTCTGGCCCTGGTCTTCCTTGAGGATGTCGGCCTGCACCGTGCCGCGCACGTTCTGCAGCACCCAGGCGCGGATCTTGGCCGCTTCGTCGGCGCTCGGCTCGCGCTGGTTCTCGGCCTTGAACTTGTCGACCTGCTGGTCGATGGCGGTGTTCATGAACATGGCCAGAATGGTGGGCGCCGGGCCGTTGATGGTCATCGACACCGAGGTGCTCGGGCTGCACAGGTTGAAGCCGTCGTACAGCACCTTCATGTCGTCCAGCGTGGCGATGGACACGCCCGAGTTGCCGACCTTGCCATAGATGTCGGGACGGACGGCCGGATCGGCGCCGTACAGGGTGACCGAGTCGAACGCGGTCGACAGGCGCTTGGCGTCCATGCCGGTGGAGACCAGCTTGAAGCGGCGGTTGGTGCGGAAGGCGTCGCCTTCGCCGGCGAACATGCGGGTCGGGTCTTCGCCTTCGCGCTTGAAGGCGAACACGCCGGCCGTGAACGGGAACGAGCCGGGCACGTTTTCCAGCATCAGGAAGCGCAGCACTTCGCCGTGGTCCTCGTAGCGGGGCAGGGCCACCTTGCGGATCTTGGTGCCCGACAGCGTGTGCTGGATCAGGCGGGTGCGGATTTCCTTGTCGCGGATCTTGACCACGTAATCGTCGCCCGCGTAGGCCTGCTGCAGGTCCGGCCATTGGGCCAGCAGTTTCTTGGCGCCGGCGTCCATGGCGCTGTCGCGGTCGGAGATCAGTTCGTCGAAATCGGCGCCCAGGTTCAGGTTCTTCTTAGCGGCGGCCAGCATGCGCTTGGCTTCCGTCAGTTGCTGGCGTTCGCGCGCCAGCGTCACCTGCTTGCCGGTGAACTTGTGGTAGCCGCGCACGGTGTCGGCGATTTCGGCCAGGTAGCGGGCGCGGGCAGGCGGCACGATCACGTGCTTGCCGCTCGAATATTTGACGTCGACGGCGGCCAGCTTGCCCGGCTTGGCCTGCAGGCCGAACTGGGCCAGCTTGGGCAGCAAGCCTTGATACAGGGCGGTGACGCCGTCGTCATTGAAGCGCGACGCCTGGGTGCCGTAGACGGGCATCTCGTCGGGGCGCTTGGACCATAGTTCGCGGTTGCGCTGGTACTGCTTGGCTACGTCGCGCAGCGCGTCCTGCGCGCCTTTGCGGTCGAATTTGTTGATGGCGATGAAGTCGGCGAAATCGAGCATGTCGATTTTTTCCAGCTGCGAGGCGGCGCCGAATTCGGGCGTCATCACGTACATGGACACGTCCACGTGCGGCACGATGGCCGCGTCGCCCTGGCCGATGCCCGAGGTCTCCACGATCACTAGGTCGAAGCCGGCCACCTTGCAGGCGGCAATCACGTCGGGCAGCGCTTGCGAAATCTCGGAGCCCGCTTCGCGCGTGGCCAGCGAGCGCATGAACACACGCGATTGGCCGGCCCACGGGTTGATGGCGTTCATGCGGATGCGGTCGCCCAGCAGCGCGCCGCCCGATTTGCGGCGCGACGGGTCGATCGAGATCACGGCGATGTTGAGCGCGTCGCCCTGGTCGAGGCGGATGCGGCGGATCAGTTCATCGGTCAGCGACGATTTGCCGGCGCCGCCCGTGCCGGTGATGCCCAACGTGGGCACGCCCAGGCCGATGGCGGCGTCCAGCAGTTCGGCGCGCAGCGCGGGCGAGGCTTTTTCGTTTTCCAGCGCCGTGATCAGCTGTGCCAGCGGGCGGTGCCGCGCGGCGATGTCGCCTTCCTTGAGCGGGGCCAGCGAGGTGGGCGAATACTGCGACAGGTCGATGTCGCACTGCTGCACCATCCACTGGATCATGCCCACCAGGCCCATGCGCTGACCGTCTTCGGGGCTGAAGATGCGGGTCACGCCGTAGGCATGCAGGTCCGCGATTTCGTCGGGCACGATCACGCCGCCGCCGCCGCCGAACACCTTGATGTGGGCGCCGCCGCGCTGGCGCAGCAGGTCGATCATGTACTTGAAGTATTCGACGTGGCCGCCCTGGTAGCTGGAGATGGCGATGCCTTGCACGTCTTCGGCCAGGGCCGCCGTCACCACCTCGTCGACCGAGCGGTTGTGGCCCAGGTGGACCACTTCCACGCCGTTCGATTGCAGGATGCGGCGCATGATGTTGATCGAGGCGTCGTGGCCGTCGAACAGGGAGGCGGCGGTGACGAAGCGTACCTTGTTGGCCAGCTTGGGCTGTTCCGGCACGGCGGCGATTTTCGGAGCGGAGAGGTCGTTCATGGGTGTCCTTGTCATTCTGGGCGCGAGGCGTGGTCAGGCAGTCGTCAAATTATATGACGTTTACGTTAACGTCAAGTCAAGCGAAATCGCTGGCTCGGCGTTGGCTTGTATGACGCCAGCCACGCCCCGGCCGGGGTGGTGTCTGGTGGCGGCGGGCCGGCCTTGATTTCCGGGCAAGATTGCCAGGAAAGCGGGGCCGGCCGCGCCTTCGGGATCAGGCCGCGTGCTGGTGGCCGCCGTCAAGCACGCCCATCAGGCGCGCTTTCTCGACATGGAACTGGGCCACGGCCTTCTCCTTCACGTGGCCGAAGCCGCGTACTTTTTCCGGCAGCGCCGCCAGCGCCACCGCCGTTTCATAGTTTTCGGCCGTCAGCTTGCCGAGGATGGCGGCCGTCATGTCACGGTATTCCGTGATCAGGGCACGTTCCATCTTACGCTCTTCCGTGTAGCCGAAGATATCGAACATGCCGCCGCGCAGGCCCTTGGCCTTGGCCAGCAGACGGAAGGCGTGCCACATCCACGAGCCGAATTCCGCCTTCACCAGGTGGCCCTTGGCATCCTTGCGCGCCAGCAGCGGCGGCGCCAGGTTGAACTTGAGCGTGAAGTCGCCTTCGAACTGCTGCTGGAGCTGCTCGACGAAGCGGCCATCCGTGTACAGGCGCGCCACTTCGTATTCATCCTTGTACGACATCAGCTTGAAGCAGGACTTGGCGACGGCCGTGGTCAGCTTGTTGCCCAGTCCCAGCGCCGTTTCCCTGGCGCGCACCTGCGCCACCAGTTGCTCGTAGCGGGCCGCGTAGGCCGCGTCCTGGTAGTCGGTGAGGAATTGCACGCGGCGCTTGATGACCGTGTCCAGGCTTTGCGGCATCTGCACCACCACGGCCTGGGTCGGCGTGGCGATCTTTTCCACGCGCCGGAAGTCGACGGCGGCGCGGCGGCCCCACAGGAAGCTGCGCTTGTTGGCGGCGATGCCCACGCCGTTCAATTCGATGGCGCGCAGCAGCGACGCTTCGGTGAGCGGGATGCGGCCCTTCTGCCATGCGTAACCGAGCATGAACAGGTTGGCGGCGATCGAGTCGCCCATCAGCGCCGTGGCCAGCTTGGTAGCATTGATGAAATCGGCGCTGTGGAACTGCTCGGCGCCGACGGATTCGCTGATCAGGGCGCGCACTTCATCCACCGGATACTGCCAGTCGGCGTTCTGGGCGAAGGTGCCGGGCGGCTGCTCGTGCAGGTTGACCACGGCCATGGTGCGGCCCGGACGCATCTTGGAGACGGCGTCGGCGGCGCCGGCCGTCAGCATGTCGCAACCGAGCACCAAATCGGCCTCGCCGGTGGCGATGCGCTGGGCGCGCAGGTGGGCCGGAGTGCGGGCGATCTTCACGTGCGAGGTGACCGAGCCGTTTTTCTGCGACATGCCCGTCATGTCGAGCACGGACGCGCCCTTGCCCTCCAGGTGGGCGGCCATGCCCATCAGCGCGCCGACCGTGATCACGCCGGTGCCGCCGATGCCGTTGATGAGGATGTTGTACGGCTGTTCGCAGTCGGGCAGGGAGGGCACGGGCAGCGGGCCGAAACCGTCGTCCGCGTCATCCTTGCTGACGCCGGTCTTGGTCTTTTTCAGCGTGCCGCCTTCCACCGTCACGAAGCTGGGGCAGAAGCCTTTCACGCACGAGTAGTCCTTGTTGCACGAGGACTGGTCGATGGTGCGCTTGCGGCCGAACTCCGTCTCCTTGGGCAGGATGGAGGTGCAGTTGGACTGGATGCCGCAGTCGCCGCAGCCTTCGCACACGGCTTCGTTGATCACCATGCGCTTGGCCGGGTCGGGGAACTCGCCCTTCTTGCGGCGGCGGCGCTTCTCGGCCGCGCAGGTCTGGTCGTAGATCAGCACCGATACGCCCTGCACCTCGCGCAGTTCGCGCTGCACGGCGTCCATCTCCTTGCGGTCGTGCAGGCTGACGATGGCGGGCAGGGCCGAGCGGTCGGTGTAGCGGTTCAGGTCTTCCGTCACCAGCGCGATGCGTTTCACGCCCTCGGCCGCCATCTGCTGGGCGATCATGGGCACCGAGGTGGTGCCGTCCACCGGCTGGCCGCCCGTCATGGCGACGGCGTCGTTGTACAAGATCTTGTAGGTCATGTTGACCTTGGCCGCCACCGCCGCGCGGATCGCCAGGTAGCCGGAGTGGAAGTAGGTGCCGTCGCCCAGGTTCTGGAACACGTGCGGCAACTTGGAGAACGCGGCCTGGCCTATCCACGGCGCGCCTTCACCGCCCATGTGGGTGGTCAGCTTGTTGTGCTCGGGGTAGATCGAGGTGGCCATCACGTGGCAGCCGATGCCGGCCAGCGCCAGGCTGCCGTCGGGCACCTTGGTCGAGGTGTTGTGCGGGCAGCCGGAGCAGTAGAACGCGGGGCGGAACGGCGTGTCGATGGCTTTTTTCAGCACGGCGTCCTTGGCGTCCAGGAAGGACAGGCGCGCCTTGATGTGGTCGCACGTGACGGGGTCCGAGATCAGGCGCGACACGCGGCTGGCGATCACGCGCGCCACTTGCGACACGGAGAAGTCGGCCTTGGAGGTGAGCAGCCATTCGCCGCGCGGGGCCACCCATTCGCCCTTCTCGTCGAACTTGCCGATCACGCGCGGGCGCACGTCGTCGCGCCAGTTGTACAGCTGTTCCTTGAGCTGGTACTCGACGATCTGGCGCTTTTCCTCGACCACCAGGATCTCGTCCAGGCCTTGCGCGAATTCGCGCACGCTGTCCGGTTCCAGCGGCCACGGCATGGCCACCTTGAACAGGCGCAGGCCGACCTTGGCTGCCATCGCTTCGTCGATGCCCAGTTCCTCCAGCGCTTCCAGCACGTCCAGGTAGGACTTGCCGGAGGCGATGATGCCGAGCTTGGCGTCGGGACTGGTGATGGTGGTATGGTTGAGCTTGTTTTCGCGCGCGTAGGCCAGGGCTGCGTAGATCTTGTAGTCCTGCATTAGCGCTTCCTGGTTGCGCGCTTGCTGGCCCAGCGGGATGCTGGACAGGCGCGCGTTCAGGCCGCCTTCGGGCATCTGGAAGTCCTGCGGGATCTTGCAGTCGACGCGGAAGGGGTTGGCGTCCACCGAGGCCGACGACTCGACCGTGTCGGCCAGCGCCTTGAACGCCACCGTGCAGCCGGAGAAGCGCGACATGGCCCAGCCGTGCAGGCCGAGGTCCAGGTATTCCTGCACATTGCACGGATACAGCACGGGGATCATGGAGGCCGAGAACAGGTGGTCGGACTGGTGCGGCAGCGTGGACGAATAGGCGCCGTGGTCGTCGCCGGCCACCAGCAGCACGCCGCCGTGTTTGGAGGTGCCGGCGTGGTTCATGTGCTTGAAGACGTCGCCGCAGCGGTCCACGCCGGGGCCCTTGCCGTACCACATGGCGAACACGCCGTCGTACTTGGCCTCGCCGATCAGATCCACCTGCTGCGAGCCCCACACGGCAGTGGCGGCCAGGTCTTCGTTGACGCCGGGCACGAACTGGACGTGGTGGCTGGCCAGGTGTTTCTGCGCCTTCCACAGGTTTTCATCGAGGCCGCCCAGCGGCGAGCCGCGGTAGCCGGAGATGAAGCCGGCCGTGTTCAGGCCGGCGGCCTGGTCGCGCTGGCGCTGCATCATGGGCAGGCGCACCAGGGCCTGGATGCCAGACAGGAAGATGGCGCCTTCGGTGGCGGTGTACTTGTCGTCGAGGGTGACGGTGGTGAGGCGGTCGGTGGCGGTTGCTGCGACGCCGGTGGGCGTGGCAGGGCCGGTGGCCGTGGTATCAGGCATGAGTTGTCTCCGTGGTATCAGATCGCGCCCGGTCTGTGGGAGCGCCGGGTAGGCGCACCAGGGTCGGGCCATTGGCCGCCTGTTATGGCGGCGATGCGGATCGTTGGGGCTCAACCATCCGCAGTGCGGCAAGTGTAGAGATTAGTTGACGTTAACGGAAATAGCGTTTCTGGATGGGGGCATAAGAAAAAGTGATGGGGCTGATCAGGTGCGCGGCTGCGCTGCCACAAGCCTGGCCGATAGGCCAAGCGCAGACTGGGGCGGTTGGCAAGTGCATCGCCGTTAAATTGGTTTCACTTGACAACCGCGAGGGCAGTGATTAATCTGGAGGCAGCAATGAACCGAACATCACATCCGCACAAAGATGTTGATGCCGCGCTGCGGTATGCGGAAGAGCATGGATGGTCAGTCAAAGTGGGCGGCAGCCACGCCTGGGGGCGCATTTACTGTCCCTTCAACAATAATGATTGCCGCTGCGGGGAATTTTGTATTACCAGTATCTGGAGCACACCCAAGAACCCGGGCAACCACGCCAAGTCCATACGGCGCGCAGTCGACAATTGCACAGTACATAAGACCGTTGTAGCGGCAAAAAAACGGAGTGAGATTATGGAATATCTGTTTATCCTCAAGTACCAATTGTCCCCGCAGGACTGCCATCAGGAAGACATCGTGGAACGGTTAGGCGCTGCGGGCTGCGACGATGCGCTGATCGGTATCGGGCAGCCGGGCCGCATCGCGCTGGAATTCACGCGCGAGGCCGAAAGCGCACAGGCCGCGCTGCTCAGCGCGCTGGCCGACGTCAAACAGGCCGTGCCCAGCGCCCGCCTGATCGAGGCCGGTCCCGACTTCGTCGGTCTGACCGATGTGGCCGAGTTGGTCGGTACCACGCGCCAGAACATGCGCAAATTGATGGTCAACCATGCCACCAGCTTCCCGGCGCCTGTGCATGACGGCAGCATCGCCGTGTGGCATTTGATCGACGTGCTGAAGTGGCTGTTGGCCAGGGGGGCTTACCCGGTCGCCGCCGGCGTGGCCGAGGTGGCGGAGACGGCCAAGCAGGTCAATCTGGCCAAGGCCGCGCCCGCGCTGGTACCCCACTTGCAGCGGGAATTGCAGATGTTGCTGGTCTGACCGGGCCGTCGCTTATGAGGACAGCGCCCTGGCGCCCAGCCAGGTGCCGCCGGCGCACAGCTCGGCCGTGACTTGTACCGCGAGCCGGCTGATGGCGGCGGCCGCGTTGGTCAGCGGGATGTTCTTCGACGCGCACAACACCACCGTGCGCGAGATGGCGGGATTGTGGATGCGGTAGCTGCGCATGGTGCCCCGTTTCACTTCATCCAGCACAGGGGCGACGGGAAGGATGGTGGCGCCCATGCCGGCCAGGATGGCGGACTTGAGGATGGCGATCGAATTGATCTCGATGACGTCGCCCGGCGCCAGTCCCACCGTGCGCGCCACGCTTTCAATGCGCGGCCGCACGCCATGTTGCAGGCCCGGCAGGATCAGCGGCGCGGCCAGCGCCTGCGCCAGCGTGATCGATGCGCCTTCCGGCGCACAGGCGGCGTCGGCGCGGCAAATGAAGCGCAACTCCTCCTCCGCCAGCGCGGTGCAGGCGAACGGCGTCAGCTGGCCATCGTCGAACAGCACGGCCAGGTTGACCCGGCCCGATTTGAGCTGCTCGCTCAGGTTACCCGTCAATTCCTCCGTCAGTTGCAGTGTGATTTCCGGATACTGCTGGCGGGCGGCCATCAACAGCGGCAGCGCCAGCGCGCCCGAGATGCTGTGCGGCAGTCCCAGGGTGACGCTGCCGGATGGGCGCGTGGCCGATTGCGTGACGGCCGAGCGCGCGTCAGCCACCTGCTTGAGGATCGCTTGCGCGTGCTGGTAGAACACCTTGCCGGCGTCGGTGCTGAGCACGCCCTGGGCCGTGCGGTGCAGCAGTTGTGCGTCGAGCTCCTGTTCCAGCTGGCGCAGTTGCTGGGTCAGGGCGGGTTGGGCCACATGGAGCACCAGTGCGGCGCGCGATAGCGAACCATGATCGACGATAGCGACAAAATAGCGAAGTTGGCGTAATTCCATGGAACTTGTGTTGCGTAATATGTAAAAAACCGGATACAAATGCTGCCGGAATTGCAAAACATAGTCCTGGACAGAAACTATTTGTTATACTCATTCTAACGCTTCTTGCCCTTCCAGCTTCCTTTGTGAGTGTTCTGTATGTTTAAGAAAGTCGATTCCTCACAGCTGAAAGTGGGCATGTACATCCATGATCTCAGTTGTGACTGGATGACCCATCCGTTTATCCGCAACCGTTTCCTGATCAGCAGCGAAGACGAGATCCGCAAGATCATCCAGTCCGGCATCCACGACGTCGTGATCGACAGCGACAAGGGGTTGGACGTGGAAAACGCGCCCACGCTGGCCGAGGCGCAGGCGGAAACGGAGCGCGAACTGGTGGAGCTGGCGGCCAAGCCGGTGGTGGTGACGCGCGTGTCGCTGGGCGAGGAAATGGCGCGCGCGACCCAGATCCGGCACCAGGCGTCGACCCTGGTGCGCAGCGTGATGCGCGACGCGCGGCTGGGCAAGGCGATCGAGCTGGACCAGGTGCAGCCGGTGGTGCAGAACATCACGGAATCGATCCTGCGCAACCCGGGTGCGCTGGTGGGCTTGCTGCGCATCAAGACCAAGGACGACTACACCTTCCTCCATTCCGTCAGCGTGTGTGCGCTGCTGGTGGCGTTTTGCCGTTCGCGCGGCATGGACCCCGCGCTGACCCACCAGGCCGGCCTCGGCGGTTTGCTGCACGACACCGGCAAGGCGCTGGTGCCGGACGCCATCCTGAACAAGCCGGGGCCGCTCACGGACGAGGAATTCGCCATCATCAAGCGCCATCCTAAGGATGGCTACGACATCCTGCTGCAGTCGCCCGAGGTGGGACCGATACCGCTCGACATCACGTTGCACCACCACGAGCGCCGCGACGGCAGCGGCTATCCCGACAAGCAGGCCGGCGAGGGCATCAGCGAACTGGCGCAGATGGCGGCCATTGTCGACGTTTATGACGCGATCACGGCAGATCGCTGCTATCACAAGGGCATGTCGGCGGCGGCCGCCTTGCGCAAGATCTATGAGTGGAGCAAATTCCACTTCAATCCCGTGTATGCGCAGGAATTCATGCGCTGCGTGGGTATTTATCCGGTCGGCACCATGGTGTTGCTGGAATCGGGGCGGCTGGGCGTGGTGATCGAACCGCATGAGACCAATCTGCTGGCGCCCAAGGTCAACGTGTTCTTCAACACCAAGCAAAATCTCTACATCAAGCCGGAAACCATCGACTTGTCGCGCGGGCTGGGCTTTGGCGGCGGCGACAAGATCGTCGGCCACGAGTCGCCGTCCAAGTGGAAGGTCGACCCCATGCGTTTCCTCACGCTGGCCTGACGCTGGCGCGCGCCGGCGTCAGAAGAACTCGGCCGTATCGTTCGATTCTATGGTTTGCAGCAAGCCGCCTTCGACCAGTTCGTCGTAGTGGCAGGCCAGGTTGCGGCCGTGGCTCTTGGCGTAATACAGCGCCTGGTCGGCCTTGCCGAGGATGATCACGGGCGCCTCCACGGCGCTGATGCTGACGAAGCCGACGCTGACGGTGACCCGGCCCACTTGCGGGAATTCGTGCGATTCCACGTTCACCCGGAAGCGGTCGATGATCTTCTTGACGTTGTCGAGCGTGGTCGAGCGCAGCAGCACGACGAATTCCTCGCCGCCGAAACGGAACACCCGGTCCTGGGCCCGGAACGAGGACGTCATCAGGTTGGCGATCAGGATCAGCACTTCGTCGCCGTACAGGTGGCCGAAGCGGTCGTTGACGTGCTTGAAATGGTCGACATCGACCACGGCCAGCCATTGCTTTTCCTGTTCCTGGTGGTGGCGCCGCTCCGGTTCGCCGGGCAGGGTCACCGGTTCCGGTTCGGGGCTGGCGGCCAGCATCTTGCTGAGCTGGTCGTCGAAGGTCTTGCGGTTGAGCAAGCCCGTCAGCGAATCGCGTTCGCTGTAGTCGAGCAGGTTCTGGAAATTGCGGTACACGCTGACGATACCGCCGATCACGTGGATGGTGTCGCTGGTGTAGGGCGTGGGGTTGACGATTTCCAGGCAGGTGTCGGCCTTGTCGCCCAGCCAGATGGGCAGCCACAGGGTGTGTTCGCCGGCCGCGTTGGCCTCGTCGGCGCTCGCCTCATGGCGCGCGATGCAGTCGGCCAGCGCGGGGAAGTTGCTGATCGGTTCACCGGGGCTGCCGGGGTCGGGGTTGTCCACCATTTTGGCGGGCAAGCCATCGGTGATGATGGCGCGCGGGCGCACGAACAGCTGGCCGCGCACTTGCGCCAGCGACAAGACCCGGGTCTGAGTGGCATGGGCGAGCTCCTGTACCGCCGAGATCACGGAGATGTCGAGCATCGTGTGATCGCGGTGGCCAGTCATGTCCACCATGTGTTTCAGTAGGGAATCCATTCTCGTCTCTGGAAAATTTTCACACAACCCTTGTGTCTAGCCTCATTCCGTTCACGTCTATCAAGCATCAGCGCAATGTTTTTTTGATAGTAAGGCGCACAGTGAAACGCTTGCACGGGGCCTTTCCAAAGAACAGCTAAGCAGGATAATAGCTTTTTGCATTCTAGGCAATTCATGTGTGCGAAAAAAAACATTCCCCTCGACTGCATGCAACTTTTTCCCGACAGCGGCGGCCGGCCATCGCCTGTGCCAGCGTACCCGCCGGAAAACCCGTGCAGTTTGACATAAGCCAGCGTCCGCGTGTACATGCTGCTGAAATTTTCCGCAAATCATGTAAATAGTTCCACATGGAAAGCTTGCGTCAAGTCAATTCCCGAAGTGCTGCAGACCCTATAGTGAACGCAATGGCGCGGTAATGATAGTAGGAAAGGAGAGTTTCTCCTCTACATGTATCGCTTGCGCCAGGGGTAGGTATGTCAATCACTTTTGGGAGTTTGTCATGGATGCATTACTTGCAGCGGCGAAGCAGTTCGCCAGGGATGACGAGGGGATCACGGCCATCGAATACGGCTTGATCGCGGCGGTGATGGCGGCGGCCGTGCTGGCCTCGGTGGCGCTGCTCAAGCAGCCGCTGATCGATACCTTCACCGGTATCGGCAACAAGCTGACCTCGCCTTGAACGGGTCCGTCCTCCCGGGCAGGCCATGCCGGGAGGACTATCGCGCAAAGGCGACGCCATGAACCACGCCACCGCATTGATCCTTATCTGCATGGTCGCGCAGGCGGCCTACACGGACCTGTCGGCGCGCCGCATCCCCAACGTGCTGGTGCTCAGTGGCTTGTTGCTGGCATTGGTGCTGCACCTGCTGGGCGGACCCCACTGGGCGCCCATGACCGACTGGCTGGCCGGTGCGCTGGCCGGCTTCTTTCTTTTCCTGCCGCTGTACCTGGCGCGTGGGATGGCCGCCGGCGACGTCAAGCTGCTGGCCATGGTGGGCGCGTTCACAGGACCGTGGGGCGCCGTGCTGATCGGCCTGCTGTCTTGCCTGATCGGCGGCCTGATGGCGCTGGCGATGCTGCTCTACAACGGTCGCTGGCGCGCACTGTGGCGCAACCTGGCCGCGCTGGGCAAGCCGCTGTTGCTGCGCCTGCTAGGTGTGCCGCTGCAACCGCTGCCGCTGCCGCCGGGCGCCAGCGTGGGCGGCATGCCCTACGGCCTGGCCGTCGCGCTGGGAACCATGGGCTATGTGCTGTGGGGCCGATGACGGCCCAGGCCAAGTGCCGCCGCCGGGGGCTTGCTGCGGATCAAAGTCCAGTGCGCCCCCATCGCTAGAATCGATTGCTCGTGGGAACAATCTTGCGAGCCAGACAGATTGAGGAGGACCATCATGTCCGAGCTTGAACTGCAGGTCAGCACCGACTACGGTCTGCCGCCGCTGCCGCCCCAGCCCAAATCGGTACGGGAGACGGGGCTGGAGCAAGCGTTGCTGGTGGAGCTGATCGCCAAGTGCCTGTACATCGGTGGCCGCACCCATCTACCCATTCTGACGGGCAAATTGCGCCTGTCCATCAACGTGCTGCGAGAGACGCTCGACTTCATGCTGGCCGAGCAACTGGCCGAAGTGGCATGGCGCGGCGAGTCCGACATCGACGTGCAATACCAGCTGACCACGGTGGGCAAGCAGCGCGCCGCCGCCTGGCTGGAACGTTGCCCCTACGCCGGCCCGGCGCCTGTCACGCTGGACGCCTACCGCGCCATGGTCGAACAGCAAGCGGCGCTGCTGCCGCCGGTGACGGCCGACGACCTGGCAGTCGAGGTGGCGGACGACCACCTGGCGCCGGCCATGCATGGCCTGCTGGGGGCGGCCATGTATTCGGGCCGCTCCATCCTGCTGTACGGACTGCCCGGCAGCGGCAAGACCTGGCTGGCGCGCAAACTGGGGCGCCTGCTGCAGGGCGTGGTGGCCGTGCCGCACGCGGTGGCCGTGGGCCAGGACATCATCCAGTTGTACGACGCGGCCGTGCACCAGGCGCCGCCGCCGCGGCTGGCCGCGCGCGTGCGCCAGGCGCTGGAGCGGCGCAGCTGCGATTCGCGCTGGATGCTGTGCCAGCGGCCGCTGGTGTCGCTGGGCGCGGAACTGAGCGCCGACCTGCTCGAACCGCAGTGGGACGCCAGCAGCGGCAGCTACCGCGCGCCGCCCCATTTCAAGGCCAACAATGGCTTGCTGGTGGTGGACGACCTCGGGCGCCAGCGCATGCCGGCCGCCGATGTGCTCAACCGCTACCTGCGTCCGCTCGACGCCGGCTGCGACCAGGTCACGCTACAGGGCGGCCACAAGTTCGCCGCGCCATTCCGGCTGCTGTTGATGTTCGCCACCAACCGGCCGCCCGAGCATTTGCTGGACCCGGCCGCCCTGCGCCGGCTGGCTTACAAGATCGAAGTGGGGGCCTTGAGCGAAGCACGCTACCGCAGCCTGTTCCGTGAACTGTGCGACAGCGCCGCCGTGGCGCAGGACGAGGCGGCGCTGGATTACCTGATCGAGCAGCTGCACGCGGGCAGCGGCGAACCGCTGCTGGCCAGCTACCCGCGCGACATCCTGGCCCGCATCGCCGACTTCGCCGGTTTCGCCGGCGAGCCGCCCCGGCTCACGGTGGCCGCGCTGGACCAGGCCTGGATCAGCATGTTCGCCGCTTGCGGTGGCGCGGCCGACAGCGAGAACACCATCCTGTGCGAGAAAATAGCATGAAGCACCGGCGCGCCATATTGATGCTGGGGCTGGCCGTGCTGTTGGGCCTGGGCGCCGTGGTGATGGCGTCGCGCTGGCTGCTGCACCAGGCGGCCGGGGGCGGCAACAAGATCGTGGTGGCCGCCGCCGACGTCAACCTGGGGCAGCGCCTGGCGCCGGAGCTGCTCAAACTGGTGGACTGGCCGGCCGACAGCCTGCCGCGCGGCGCCCTGCGCGATCCGGCCAAGCTCAGTGGCCGGGTGATCAAGAGCAGCGTGCTGCGGGGCGAGCCGCTGACGGAGTCGAAGCTGGCGCCGGCCGGCACCCTGGGCGGCCTGTCGGCCCTGATCGCGGAAGGCAAGCGCGCCATCACGGTCCGCGTGAACGATGTGGTGGGGGTGGCCGGCTTCGCCCTGCCCGGTAACTTTGTCGACATCATCGTCTACACCCAGAGCGAGGGCGCGGCGGGCCGCGACCAGGGCATCTCCAAGATCGTGCTGGAACGGATACTGGTGCTGGCCGTGGCGCAGGAGGTGGGGCGCGACGAAACCAAGCCACGCGTGGTGAACGCCGTCACGCTGGAGGTCACGCCGGAACAGGCTGAGAAGCTGGACCTGGCGCGCAGCGTGGGCACGCTGTCGTTGGTGCTGCGCAACCAGGTCGATCCGCAGCCGGGCGTGACGGACGGCGCCACCAAGGCCTCCCTGCTGGGCCAGCGCGCCGCGCCCATGCCCGCCGTGGCCGCGGCGCCGGCCGAAGCGCCGGCCGACATGCCGGCCATCCACGCGGCACTGGCACCGGCGCAGCACCTTGCGCAACGCCACTGCATCGCCGTCATCGACGGCTTGCGCAGCACGCAGGAGTGCCTGTGAACGCGCCGGCGCAGGAGGCGCTGCGGGTGAACGCCATGGCGGCCTTGCTGCTCGCTATGCTGACCGGGGGCGCCTGCGCTGCGCCGGCGGCGGGCGGCTTGCCGCAGGCCGACATGCGGCCCGCCATCGCGGCGCTGGCGGCGGCACGTGCCGGCGGCGCGCCCGGAACGGCGTCCGCGCCGGCGGCGCGCCCGGAGGCGCAGCTGCGCTGCACGGGCGAGGCGGCGACGCCGGGCCAGCTCACGCTCCAATTGGGCAAGTCCACGCTGATGCGGCTACCCGAGGCGGTGGCCGCGCGCGCGGTCGGCAATCCCGCCGTGGTGCAGGCCATGCTGGTATCGCCCGACACGCTGTACCTGGCGGGCGTGGACGTGGGCAGCACCAACTTGATCGTGCAAGGCCGCAGCGGCACCTGCAGCGTGGTGGACGTGACGGTGGGCATGGACGTGGGCGCGCTGCAAGCCACGCTGGCAGCGCTGCTGCCCCAGGAGCGCAACATCCGCGTCAGCGCGGCGGCCGATACGCTGGTGTTGAGCGGCACCGTGGACGATGGCCCCACCCTGGCCCACGTGCTGGACCTGGCGGCGGCCTACGTGCGCCGGCCGGCGCAGCCGCTGGTCAACCGCAAGGGCGAGGAGGCGGCAAGCGGTTCGGCCACGGCTGCGGCCACGCCGGGGGCGTCGTCCGGGGGCAGCAGCGGCACGGTGCGCATCGTCAACCTGCTGGGCGTAAGCGCGCCGCAGCAGGTGATGCTGGAGGTGAAGATCGCGGAAGTGTCCAAGACCCTGCTCGACAAGCTGGAAGCGGGCAGCACGCTGCGCTTCGCCTCCGGCAGCTGGAGCGCCAAGCTGCTGTCGAATTTCCTGAGCGGTACCGTCCGGGGCATGGTCGATGCCAGCAAGTCGAATGGCAGCCAGTTCACCGTGGAGGCGGAAAAGCAGGATGGCCTGGTGCGCATCCTGGCCGAACCGACCGTGATGGCGATCAGCGGGCAGGAGGGCAGCTTCCTGGCCGGCGGCAAGATCTTCATCCCGGTGGCGCAGGACAACAACAAGGTCACGCTGGAGGAGAAGGAGTTCGGCGTCGGCCTGCGCTTCACGCCCACCGTGCTGGCCGGTGGCCGCATCAATCTGCGGGTGGCGCCGGAAGTGTCGGAGCTGTCGCGCGAGGGCGTGGGCATTTCGGCGGCCGGCTTCTCGGGCGGCGCCGTTCTGCCGCTGATCACCACCCGGCGCGCGGCCACCACGGTGGAACTGATGGATGGCCAGAGCTTCGCCATCGGTGGCCTGATCAAGAACAACCAGGTCAGCAACATCCACGCGCTGCCGGTGCTGGGCGAGCTGCCCGTGCTGGGTGCGCTGTTCCGCAGCACCGACTTCCAGCACGACCGCTCGGAGCTGCTGTTCGTCGTCACGGCCCACCTGGTCAAGCCGCTGCCGGCCAACTATGCGCTGCCGACGGACGCCATCAGCACGCCTGGCCGGGCCGAGTTGTTCCTCGGCGGGCGCATGGAAGGCAAGCCGCCCGCGCCGGCCGCCGTCCGCGACGGTGGCGAGCGCGTACGCGAACACCAATGAACGGAGGCCCGGCCATGTCGCTCCTGATCCCATCCCGCGCCAGCCTGGCTGCACGCCTGCGCATGTACCTGCGCATGTACCTGACCTTGTGCCTGGGCGCCGCGCTGCTGTCGGGCTGCGCCGCTACCACGCCCGACTGGGACCGCCGCTTCGGCCTGGCGGCGCGCGCCACGCTGGCGCAGCAGGTGCTGCACCCGGAGGCGGCGCGCAACACCGATCCGGTGGCAGGCATGGACGGGCGGGCCGCCGCCGCCGCCCAGGCCCGCTACCAGAAATCGTTCACCGATCCCAAGCCGCAGCCGGCCAGCTTCACCATCGGCGTGAGCGGCGCCCGATGACGTACCGAGCCGCCCGACGGCGGACGGCCATCCCAACGACGATGTGAAGGAACCGGAATGAAAGCGCTGATGATTAGCCGCGACAGCCTGCTGCATGCGGAAATCGCCGCCCAGGGCTCGGCCCGCATGCCGCCCGTGCAGCTGGTGGCGTCCCGCAATGGCCTGCGCGACGCGGTGGAACGACTGATGCCGGAGCCGCCCGCGCTGGTGATCTTCGACGCCAGCGAGGTGGCGCCCGGCGAGGCCGAGCTGGTCGAGCGCCTGAGCAAGCATTATCCGTCCGCCTCGTTCATCCTGCTCACGCGCGAGGCCCAGCAGGATTTGCTGATCCGCGCCATGCGGGCCGGCATGCGGGAGGTGCTGCAACTGCCGCTGGTGCACCGCGCCTTCCACGAGGCGATGGACCGGATCGAGGTGGCGGCCGGCGTCAGCCACATGCGCGATGGCAAGGTGCTGGCCTTCATCTCCTGCAAGGGCGGCAGCGGCGCGACCTTCCTGTCCACCAATTTTGGCTATGCGCTGGCGGCACTGGCCGAACGCAAGGTGCTGCTGATCGACCTGCACGGCCAGTTCGGCGACGCCACGCTCTATGTGTCGGACCAGAAACCGGCCATGACGCTGTCGGACATCTGTGCCCAGATCACGCGCATGGATGGCGCCTTCCTCGATTCCTGCCTGGTGCACGTGGCCTCCAACTTCGGCGTGCTGGCGGCCGCCGATGACCCCAACCACACGGTGGACATGAAGCCAGAGCACATGGACACCATCCTGCGCGTGGCACGGCAGCACTACGACTACATCGTGCTCGACGTGGGGCGCCAGATCGACGCCATCTCGCTGCGCGCGCTGGACCAGGCGGACGCCATTCACCCGGTGCTGCAACTGGCGCTGCCCGACATCCGCGATGGCCGGCGTCTGCTCGACATCTTCCGCTCGCTCGGTTATCCGACCGACCGCACGCGCCTGATCGTCAACCGCTACGAGAAGGGCGGCAAATTGCGGCTGGCCGACCTGGAACACGCGCTGGGCGCGGAAGTGGTGCACACGGTGCCCAACGATTACATCTCGGCCACCGATTCCGTCAACCAGGGCATCCCCGTGCTGCAGCTGTCGCGCAGCAGCGCCGTGGCGCGCAGCCTGGCCGACCTGGTGGAACTGGTCACGGCGCGCCGCGTTTCCGAGAGCAAGGGCTTGTTCGACCGCCTGTTCGGGCGCAGCGAGGCGGAGTAGGGCGCACAGCGCCGCAGCCACCGCACACCACCGCATATCACCGCAAGGAGAGCGACATGAGTCTACGCGAACGGTTGGCCGTGGCCGACGAGCCCAGGGCGAACCACGGCGGCCCGCCGGCGCTGGCCGCCAGCGCCTACCTGGAGCTGAAGAAGCGCATGCACCAGACCATCCTGGACCGGATCGACCTGGAGCGCCTCAAGCGGCTCACGCCGGAGCAGTTCAAGCACGAGCTGGCGTTGCTGGTCCAGCGCATCATCGAGGATGAGCGGATCGCGCTCAACCAGAATGAGCGCCACAGCCTGGTGCTCGACATCCAGCACGAGATGCTGGGCTTCGGGCCGCTGGAGCCGCTGCTGGCCGATCCCGGCGTCTCCGACATCCTCGTCAACACCTGCGACAAGGTGTACGTGGAGCGCGCCGGCCGGCTGGAGCTGACCGACGTGAGCTTCCACGACAACACGCACCTGATGAAGATCATCGAGAAGATCGTCTCGCGCGTGGGGCGGCGGGTGGACGAATCGAGCCCGATGGTGGACGCGCGGCTGCCGGACGGCTCGCGCGTGAACGCCATCATTCCGCCGCTGGCCGTCGATGGCCCCATCCTGTCGATCCGCCGCTTCGCCGCCAATCCGCTCACCGTGCAGCGCCTGCTGGAATACAAGAGCCTCACGCCGCCCATGGTGCAGGTGCTGCAGGCGCTGGGCCAGGCCAAGGTCAATATCCTGATCTCGGGCGGCACGGGCAGCGGCAAGACCACCTTGCTCAACGTGCTGTCCGGCTTCATCCCGGCCAGCGAGCGTGTGGTCACCATCGAGGACGCGGCCGAACTGCAACTGCGCCAGGCCCACGTGGTGCGGCTGGAGACGCGGCCTCCCAACATCGAAGGCAAGGGGGAGGTCAACCAGCGTTCGCTGGTGCGCAACGCGCTGCGGATGCGGCCCGACCGCATCATCTTGGGCGAGGTGCGCGGCGCCGAGGCGCTCGACATGCTGCAGGCCATGAACACGGGCCACGAGGGTTCGCTCGCCACCATCCACTCCAACACCCCGCGCGACGCGCTGTCGCGGCTGGAGAACATGGTGGGTATGGCCGGCGTGCACCTGACGCCGCGCGCCATGCGGCAGCAGATCTGTTCGGCCGTGACGGTGGTGATGCAGGTGTCGCGCCTGACGGACGGCACGCGCAAGTTGGTCAGCCTGCAGGAGATTACTGGCATGGAGGGCGAGGTGGTGGCCATGCACGAGATCTTCCGCTTCGAGCAGACCGGGGTCGACGCGGCGGGCAAGGTGCTGGGGCAGTTTTTTGCGACGGGCGTGCGGCCGCGCTTCGCGGAGCGGCTGCGCATGTTCGGCGTGCCCGTGCCGGATGCCGTGTTCGATCCGGACCGGGTGTTCGAATAGGAGGCGGCGATGGACATGTTCATGACCGGCTTCGCGGTGCTGCTGTTCGCCGCCGTGATCCTGGCGATCGAAGGGAGCTGGCTGTGGTGGTCCGGCAGCCATGGTGGCGGCGCGCGCCGTATCGCCCGGCGCCTGCGCCTGATGTCGGGCGGCGGCGCCGGCGGCACGGAGCAGCTCAGCATCCTCAAGCAGCGCCGCTATGCGGCCGCGCCGGCGCTGGATCGCCTGCTGCGCCGCGTGCCGCAACTGGCGGCGCTGGACCGGCTGCTGTTGCAGGCAGGGGTGTCGTGGACGGTGGCGCAGTTGCTGGGCGTGTCCACGGCAACCATGTTGGCCGGGCTGGTGCTGCCCCAGCTGCTGGACTGGCCGACACCGGCCGCGCTGGCGGCGATGGCGGCGGGACCGCTGCTGCCGGGCGGACTGCTGCTGCGTGCGCGCGCGGCGCGGCTGAAGAAGATCGAGCAGCAGTTGCCGGAGGCGGCCGACTTCCTGGGCCGCGCACTGCGCGCCGGCCATTCCTTCGCCAACGTGCTGCAGATGGCGGGCGAGGAGATGCCCGATCCGATCGCCGCGGAATTCCGCTACGCCCACCGGGAGATCAATTATGGGGTGCCGATGAATGAGGCGCTGCACAACCTGGCCACCCGCGTGCCGCTGACGGACTTGCGCTACCTGGTGATCGCGGTGCTGATCCAGCGCGAATCGGGCGGCAACCTGGCCGAGATCCTGGGCAGCATCAGCCGCCTGATACGGGCCCGCCTCAAGCTGCTGGGCCAGGTGCGGGTGATGTCGGCCGAAGGCAGGATGTCGGCCTGGATACTGGGCTTGTTGCCGATCGGCGTGCTGCTGGTGATGACGGTGGTGAATCCGGAATACGTGCGTCCCCTGTGGCACGATCCGACCGGGGTGCGCCTGATGTGGTACGCGGCCGGCATCAGCGCGCTGGGCGTGGCCTGGATGCGCAGCCTGATCCGCATTCGCGTGTGAGCGGGGAGGCGATATGGACGGGCGGCAGATCCTGTTTCTGGTGATCGTATTCGCGGTGGTGGTGGCGCTGGTGCTGCTGGCCATGCTGATGCTGTCCCCGGTGCCGTTGCGCGAGCGGCTGGGCATGTTCATCGCGCCGCCGGCGCCCGAGGGGCAGGACAATAACGACGATAATGGCTGGGTCGAGAAGGTGGCCAAGGTGGCGCAGCCGTTCATGAAGCTGTCGCTGCCGGAGGAGGGCTGGGAAAAACATCCGCTGCGCACGCGCTTCATGAATGCCGGCTGGCGCAACGCCAACGCGCCGACCCTGTATTTCGGCGCCAAGACGGTGCTGGCGCTGGGGGTGCCGGCCATGATGGCCGTGCTGGGTGCGGCTGCACTCGATAGCGTCATGCAGAACGGCTTCCTGCTGTTGCTGCTGCTGGGCGCCAGCCTGGGCTACTACAGCCCCAACGTGATCCTGGCGCGGGCCGCAGCCCATCGCCAGCGCGAGATTTTCGAGAACTTCCCGGACGGCCTGGATCTGCTCACCGTGTGCGTGGAAGCGGGCCTGAGCCTGGAACGGGCGCTGGCCAAGGTGGCCGGCGAGATCCATATCAAGAGCGTGGCGCTGGCCCAGGAACTGCAACTGGTGCTGATGGAGATGCGGGCCGGCTTCAGCAAAGAAAAGGCCTTGCGCAACCTGGCCCTGCGCAGCGGGGTGGAGGATGTGGATACGCTGGTGGCCATGCTGATCCAGTCCGAGCGCTTTGGCACCAGCATGGGCGATTCGCTGCGCGTGCACTCGGATAACCTGCGCCACAAGCGCAGCCTGGCGGCCGAGGAGTCGGCCGCCAAGATCGCGCTCAAGCTGTTGTTCCCCCTGATCTTCTGCATCTTCCCTACGCTCATGCTGGTGTTGCTGGGACCTGCGGCCATGCAGATCGTGCGCGTCCTGCTGCCGACGCTGGCCAACACAAATTAACCGGAGGAGTCGACCATGCGAACCGCGATCCGTTTGTTGAGCGCCGCCTGTGCCGGCACGGCGCTGCTGGCGTGCGGCAGCGCCGGCGTGGCGCCGCCCGGGCCAGCTGGCCATGTGCTGGCGAGCGAAGGCGAGCAGGCTGTCACGGCGCTGGAGCAGGCCTGCGTGCATGATCCCCTGGACCCTGGCCATTGGGAGCAACTGGCGCAAGCGCTGGAACTGCAGGGACAAGGTGAGCGGGCGGCGTTGATGCGCCGGCAGGCGCAGTCGCTGCGGACGCACGACCTGGAAAGGGACTACGCGCTGCTGGCCGCCCGCCGGCGAGAGGAGCTTGAGCGGTCCATGCCGAATCGCGCGGAGGAGGCGCCACCGCATCCACCGCAAGCGCTGGCGCGGATCGAGGTGATCGCCGTCGGCGGCGCGATGGTGCAACTGCGGCGCGTCGCGGCGCAAGCGCCGGCGGGATCAGCGCTGATGGGGCAAGCGGCATCGTCGTCGTCACCGGTGGCAGTGGCCGGCAACCAGCCCGTCCGGCTGGAGATCAGCAACGGCAACGGCGTGACGGGCATGGCGGCGGCGCTGGCGCGCACCATGCGCGGCGATGACGTAAAGGTGGTGCGGCTGACGAATGTGCGGCCGTTTGCGGTTCCCGTGAGCCGGGTCGAATACCGGGCCGACCAGCAGGAGGCGGCGGAGGCGCTGGCCACCCGGCTGGGTATGACAGTGACGGCGCCGCGTGAGGGACAGCAGCGCGCGGAAGTGCGCATCGTGCTGGGGCGGGATCTGCTCAGTCCTGCCGTGCTGCGGCAGCGCTATCTGAAGTAAGGCGTGCTATTCCCAGTGCACGCTGCCCATGCCGCGCGC
Source organism: Rugamonas brunnea (assembly GCF_014042345.1). Taxonomy (GTDB): domain Bacteria; phylum Pseudomonadota; class Gammaproteobacteria; order Burkholderiales; family Burkholderiaceae_D; genus Rugamonas; species Rugamonas brunnea. Next base: position 6,480 of record NZ_JACEZT010000003.1, on the reverse strand, counting down.
ATTGGCCTGGCGGTTGGCCGGCTTGCCGTAGACGGTGGCCGAACCGAGCCCCGTCAGGTTCATGTTGGCGCTGTCTTTCGCGAACAGGCGCGCGCTGCCCATGCCCGTCAGGCTCACGTCGACGCTGTCGGCCTGCAGCTGGCGCGCATCGAGGCTGCCCACGCCGCTCAGGATGGCGTGCAGCTTCCTGACCTGGCCGTGGACGTGCATGCTGCCCGCGCCGCGCAGGTTCAGATCCATGTTGTCGCTGCTGCCCGCGTCGAGGTTGATGCTGCCTACGCCGGCCAGCTTGACGTTCACATTGCGGTATTGGGATTTGGTGTTGATGCTGCCGGCGCCATCGAGGGACAGGCGTAGCGTGTCGCCGCTGAAACCGCTGATCTCCGTGGAGCCCACGCCGCCCGACACCAGTTCATGCAGGTTGGGCAGGGTCAGTTCCGCGCGCAGGTCCGTCTTGCCGATGTGGAGGCCGCGCAGCTCGGTGCCGATGTGCAGGCTGTCGCCGTGCTGCTCCACCACGACCTTGGGCAGGTAACGCGGGTCGCCGTAGATGGTGAGCGCGGCCGGTCCCTGCTTCACGTTCAGGCTAATCACGCCATCGAGGTTGATGTTGACGGTGCGGGCATCGACGGCGCGCTGTTCACTGGCGGTTTCATCGGCCAGCGCGGGGAGTGCTCCGCTGCACAGTGCCGTGGCCAGGAATGCGGCGCGAAAGATTCGTTTCATGTGGATGCTCCCGTCGTCGTCAGGTCGTGATGTGGTGGTGTGGTGAGGGTAGCGCTTAGTTGCCCAGCGCCGCTTTCTGTTCAGCCGTCAGGCGCTTGGCGCTGATGGTCACCACTTGCATGGGGGCGTTGTCGACCTTGGCCACGACGCGCGGTGCAGCGTGGTGCGCGGGGACGGCGGCGGTGGCCAGGCTGGTGCCGGCGACCAGCACGGTGGCGATGATGAAGATGGCTTCCATGTTTTTAGCGATGTTCATTTTGATGCTCCTTGTCGTTGGTGCTGCGTTGGGATGTGTGCTGCGATGAGTGAACTATAGACAGGGCCCGCCCACGTCACCATCGGGATGCGACGAACTGCGTTTTTTGCGGGCCAGAATGCCGATAGCAAGCGGGAAGCGCGGTGGCGCGACGGTAGTGACGGGAGGCGGGAGCAGGACAAATCAGCTATTGCGCCCCGTCTGGCGGCACTCTAAGCTGGCACATCGACAGTTAGTCCAGGGACGGGACCGCAACGATGACGCTACTCTATGCCAGCACGATCTTCCTGAGCGCCTTCCTGCTATTCCAGATCCAGCCCATCGTCGGCAAGATGATCCTGCCGTGGTTCGGCGGCTCGGCCGCCGTCTGGAGCACCTGCATGTTGTTCTTTCAGTTGTTGCTGTTGCTCGGCTATCTGTACGCCCACCTGACGGTACGCTACCTGCGTCCGCGCCGCCAGGCCGTGCTGCATATCGTTTTGCTAGCCGCTAGCGTGGCGCTGCTGCCCATTGTGCCGGACGCTAGCTGGAAGCCCGCCGGCGATGCCGACCCATCGTGGCGCATCCTGGGCTTGATGGCGGCGATGATTGGCCTGCCGTATTTCCTGCTGTCGTCCACCGGCCCCTTGCTCCAGGCCTGGTATGCGCGCGAGGAAGCGGGGCGGATTCCCTACCGGTTGTTCGCGCTGTCCAATTTCGGCTCCATGATCGGGTTGCTCAGCTATCCCCTGTTTTTCGAGCCCCGGCTGGCCACGCGCGCCATGTCGCTGGGGTGGTCGGTTGGTTATGGGGTGTTCGCGCTGTGCTGCATGGCGCTGTCCGTGCGGGGCGCCCGGTTGCCGGCGGCGATGTCGACGGGCGCGCCCGCCACGGCGCAGGAGGCGGTGCAGCAGGGCGCGCGCTGGCGCTGGACGGCGCTGGCGGCGCTGCCGACGGTGCTGCTGATGTCCGTCACCAGCCACCTGACGGAAAATATCGCCCCCATTCCGCTGCTGTGGGTGCTGCCGCTGGTGCTGTACCTGCTGAGCTTTATCCTGTGCTTCGAGGGCGGTGGCTGGTACCGGCGTGACTGGTATTTGCCCGCGTTCGCCGCCATGGTGCCGCTGATGATCGTGTTGTGCATGTTCCCCTTGCTGCTCAATGAGCACGTGCTCTTGCAAGTCCTGTTCTTCAGCATCGGCCTGTTCGTCTGCTGCATGGTGTGCCATGGTGAGTTGGCCAGGCTCAAGCCCGCCCCCGCGCGGCTGACGGCCTACTACCTGATGATCGCCGCCGGCGGTGCCATCGGCGGCATGTTCGTGGCCTTGCTGGCGCCGCGGCTGTTCAATGACAATTACGAGCTGCCGGTCGCCGCCATTGGCGCGCTGCTGTTGGTATTTCACACCGTCTGGCGGGAACCGGACGTGGTCATGCCCTTCAACTGGTCCGGCGAATCGTGGAAAAAGGCCATCGTGTTCACCTCCACGCTCAGCGTCTGCCTGTATGTGGGCAAGGAATTGCTGGTCGAACGTGGCATCAACAAGGCCAGGAACTTCTATGGCATCGTCAAGGTGCGCGACGTGGGCGAGGGCAAGGATGCGGTGCGCCAGCTGTCGCACGGGATCATCCTGCATGGCTTCCAGTATCAGCGGGCGGACCGGCGGCGCTGGCCCACGTCGTATTACGGTACCGCCAGCGGCGCTGGCGTGGGCATGGCCGCCAGCCGCACGGAAGCGCCGCAGCGCGTGGGCGTGGTCGGCCTGGGCGCGGGCACCATGGCGGCCTATTGCCGGCCCGGCGATTACTACCGCTTTTACGAAATCAATCCGCTGGTCAGCCAGCTGGCCAGGTCGGCATTCAGCTTCCTGTCCGATTGCAAGGCCACTGTGGACATCGCCCACGGCGACGCGCGCCTGTCGCTGGAAGCGGAGCCGCCCCAGCATTTCGACCTGATCGTGCTGGATGCGTTTTCCGGCGACGCCATCCCCGTCCACCTGCTCACGCGCGAAGCGTTCGGCGAGTACTTCCGCCACCTCAACGGCGGGGGCGTGCTGGCGGTGCATGTCTCCAACCTGCACCTGGACCTGGTGCCCGTGGTGCAAAGCGCGGCCGCTTACTACCAGCGCGACAGCTTCCTGGTCGACTCGTATTCCGACCCGCAAACAGGCGTGGCCCGCGCGCAGTGGGTGCTGGTGGGGCGGCCGGCCAGCATCGCCCACCCGGAGCGGATACGCCACGTGGCCGCGCAAGCGCCGCGCCACAGCGCGATCCGGCCGTGGACCGACGATTACAGCAGCATCGTCAGCATCCTCAAATAGGGCGGCGCAGGGCGGTGGCAGGTTTCTTGCTTATCTATCAAGCAAGATGATCTCGGTGGAAAAGATGAAAAAACGCCACACTTGGTGGCATTTTTTTGCCAATCTTGCACTGATTCGTGCACCATGCGAGAGCGCAGATGTCGTTACTTGGAGCAACCTCGCCACTCTCGGAAAGAATTCGCATGAAAATACGCAGAAAAGTTCTCGTCGTCGCCGTCGCCGCCACCCTGGGCGCGCCCGCATGGTCGCAACAGGTGCAGTCCGACCAGATCGAAGTCGTCAAAGTCACCGCGCAAAAGCGCAAGGAAGACCCGAGCAAGGTGGCGATGAGCATCAGCGCCGTCACCGGTGCCCAACTGCAGAACGAACACGTCAACGACATCACCGACCTCACGCGCGTGGTGCCCAACGTCTCCTTCACGGCCGCCACCGGCAACGGCGGCGCCGGGCCGGGCACGTCGAACATCGAGATCCGCGGCATCAGCTCGGCCGCCGGCGCGGCCACGGTGGGCATCTACCTGGGCGAAGTGCCGGTCACGGTGGGCAATGTCTACACGATGGGCAACATCGAACCCAAATTCTTCGACCTCGACCGCGTGGAAGTGCTGCGCGGGCCGCAGGCCACGCTGTACGGCGCCGGCTCCATGGGCGGCACCATCAAGTTCGTGCCCAACGAGCCTGACCTGAAGGAGCGCGAATTCACCACCTACACGGAAGCGTCCAGCACCAAGGGCGGCAGCATGAATTACGCCGCCAACATTGTCGGCAACTTCCCGCTGGTGAAGGATGAATTGGCGCTGCGCATCGGTGCGCAAGTGCAGCACACGGGCGGCTTCATCAACCAGGTCGACGGCGCCGGCAACACGCTGGCCAACAACATCAACAAGATCGACGACCAGGAACTGCGCGTGGCGCTCAAGTGGATGCCGAGCCGCACGCTGACGGTGTCGCCGTCGGTCTACTACCAGCGGGTCAACGCCAAGGATATCGCCGCCTTCAACCTGGAGCTGCCGCGCTACCAGTCACAAAAGCAGGTGCGCGAGCCGTCCAACGACGTGCTGTTCGCGCCAAGCGTGACCATCAACTGGGACATGGGCGCGGCCGACCTCACGGCCAGCACCAGCTATTTCCAGCGCAAGTTCGACCGCACCCAGAACGGTTCGGCCTACAACAGCTATTCGCTGTCGACTTTCCTGACCTCCGTGGCCGATGGCGGCACGGCGCCGCAGGAATTGATCGATGGCGTGGCGGCGTTGCCGTCGGCCGTCTACCTGAATAACCAGGTGCGCCAGATCGCGCAGGAAGTGCGGCTCGCGTCCAAGCCGTACGACGCGGCCGTGTCGCCGTGGACCTGGCTGGCCGGCGCCTACTACGCCAACCAGCACACCAACGTGACCGAGAACGACCCCATCTTCGGCGTCAACGCGCTGTTCCAGCAGTTTGGCTTGAGCACGTCGGACCCTGATGTGTTGCCGGGCGCCTTCCCGAACGACTTCCCGAACGATAATTCGTTCTCCGGCAACTTCCACTACCGCGAACGCCAGGGCTCGGTGTTTGGCGAGGCCAATTACTACTTCACGCCAGCCGTGCACGCGACCGTCGGCGCGCGCTACCTGAAAGCCACCTCGACGCTGTCCCAGCTCAACGGCAACTACCTGGCCGGCGCCGGCAGCAACGGCGGCGGCGAGCAGTCGTCCAAGGCGTTCACGCCGAAATACGCGCTGACGTGGGAGATCGACCCCAGCAACACGGTCTACACCAGCGTGGCCAAGGGCTTCCGTCTGGGCGGCTCCAACGTCTATGTGCCGCCCACCACCTGCGGCCCGGATCTGGCGGCCAACGGCATCACGGCCGCGCCGGGCACCTACGCGCCGGACAGCCTGTGGAGCTACGAGGTCGGCAACAAATCGCGCTTCATGGGTGGCCGCCTGACCGTCAACGCCGACCTGTTCTATGTGAAGTGGAAGAACATCCAGCAGGGCGTGTATCTGCCGACCTGCGCCTACACCTACAACGCCAACGCGGGCGATGCCACCAGCAAGGGCTTCGAGTTCGAGATCAAGGGCAAGCCGATGTCCGGCCTGACCTTGAGCGCGTCGGGCGGCTATGTGAAGGCGGAACTGTCGAACGATATCGGGCTGCAGTCGGGCATCGTGGGCGCGCACGAGGGCGCGCCTATCCAGGGCGTACCCAAGTACAACGCGGCCATCAATGCGCAGTATAACTTCGCCGTGGGCGAGCGCGGCGCATTCGTGATGGGTGGCATGCAGTGGGTGGGTTCCAGCCATGGTTCGCTCGATCCGAGCCAGACCGATTACCTGCGGCCGGCCTATCACACGGTCGACCTCAGCGCCGGCATGAGCTTCGACCGCGTCAGCTTGACTGTGTTTGTGAAGAATGCGCTGGATGAGGACACGCTGATCCAGCATCCGCAGGTGGCGTCGATCGTGCAGGGCTACCGCGTGAACCCACGCAGCATTGGGATGAGCTTGTCGAGCAAGTTCTGATCTGGTCTAAGAGTAACCAGGTGGCCAGCACGGTTGGGGGATGGTCAATACCACGGTGAGCGTTAGTTGCGGTGATCGTCAGGCGGCGTTTTGATGGTCACCTCCCCCTCGACTGAGTTAAGGCTGTTTATGTATGGAGCATTGCTTGGCGATCTCATAGGATCGCCTTGGGAGTTCAACCGGATCAAACATGATCGCTTCGAGATGTTTTCGGCCCAATGCGCGTTTACGGACGATACGATCATGACCGTTGCGGTCGCGGACGCGTTGTTGAATGACGTTGATCCTGCTACTTCAATGCGCGCTTGGGCCCAGCGCGTTAAACCGCAGCGTGGCGGGTATGGCGCGATTTTTTGGGTATGGCTAAATAACCCGGATGATGAGCCATATGGGAGCGCTGGCAACGGCGGCGCGATGCGGGTGTCGCCAGCAGCCATGCTGGGAGACACATGGGATGACGTGCTGGCTAAGGCAACGAAGGTCACTGCCTGCACGCACGACCATCAGATCGGGCTGGACGCGGCCAAGGCGACCGCGCATGCAATCTGGATGGCAAAAAATCGTGCGATGTTCGTTTGCTCGCAGAATTGACCCACTCCGATTGACCCACCTTCCACTGCCTGGCAAACGCTGCCACACGGTCGTATGACCCCTCATAGCCCAGCTCCTTAAGTTCCAAGTGGAGCTGCTTCAA
>NZ_JACEZT010000039.1 GCF_014042345.1 Rugamonas brunnea | reverse complement strand
CGGCCTGCTTCAGGATGGCGATGATCTGGCTGTCGGTAAAACGGGAGGTCTTCATGCTGCAGAACTTTCAAAAATCAAATTGAGAAAATTCTACTTTCAAACGCTATCATCTGGTGGGGGGATTACCATATGATTCGGCTTGTCCACCTATCGCCCAGCTCCTGGCGATGGAACGCGACCGGTTCTTCGCAACTCGGACAGCACTCGTGAAGCATGATGTCGTGCACCGTGCAGAAAGTAGAAAGCGCCAGGCGCCAAGACCTTCGGTAATAAGGGGAGGCATCCTGTGCGAGACATAACGGGCAAAACTGCATGGCATGTCGTCTGCGCTTCCGATGATAGACCCCCGAGGGCAGAACCCAGTCGGAATTTGATTTCACAACCAGGCGCTCAAACAGCTTGCCTTCAAGACTTTGCAAGCACGTCTCCCTTGCCCTGTCGAGCGGTGTTCCTGACAGCTCGGCAACTCGGGCTAAAGTAGCATCGTCGATGGACCGGTCAATGTCGCGGGTCCATATTTGCTTTTTTCGGCCCCAGACTTGGACCTCCAGAGTATGCAGCTTCAGTCCATTTGCCTGGGCTATTCGACAAAGCCAAGACGAGAAAATCTCGTCATCCTTTGGTTGCGGATGCACTGGCAAAACCCGCCCTGATAAACCTGTCACACTGAATCCTTCAGTATTAGGATGTGTGCACCGGCCCGTTGAATCTCACGGCGCAGCGATCGAGAAGCGCCTCTCTCTCTGCGCCCAGAAGTCCAAGCTTTCCTTTCGCTTCCTCTGAAGTGATAAGGCAAAGCAGCTTCCCGATTCGCACGGCTCCCTTCAGGTAACTGATGCGCATATCGATTTCAGTCACCAGTTCTTGTTTGCGTGCTGGCGCACCGTCAGCGATCGACGCCAATAGGCGCGATCGTTCCGCCGAGAGCAAGAGCTCAAAGTAATTCTGGAAGTGTCTTTCCAGCTGGGGTGCTGGGCTATCAGACTTTTGAGGACGTGATGACATGTCAGTGATTGATGAGGATGTCCAGACGCTCTATCGAGTCCTGGGCGTGCGCGTAATTCAGCATCCAGATTCGCACAGTCGGGCGATTGATGTCGGTAGTGCCAATTTCGATGGCCACATTGTGCCGCGTAGTGCGGCCCGAGCCCGCAACGGTTGCGCCAATAGCGATGCCGCCGCCGCTCGTTTTTTCGTCATACGTAATTCGCCAGGTGCGAATAAATTTGTAGTCGAGAATCTCGACCTGTTTTCCGGCTTTGGTGACGTATGCGATCTTGCGATTCTTTTTATCAAAGGCCATTACGCCCTTTGCTGTATTTCGGCCGATCACAGTGTTGTAGTCTTCGCGTGTGGTGCCAAACGAAGTCCCGTGGCGCTTATTGAGGTCTGCCATCATCGCGTAGAACTGGTCCACTCCATGCCAAAAGATCTTTCGATAGCCCCAGTAAAGGCAGTAAATCACGAGTCCAACGACCAACAAAATTACGTATTCCATCCCTTTTCTCCAGCCTTGATGCGCATATTTGCGCAGCCATTGCGAGGTGTTCCCAGGTCAACGGGAACGTCCTAAACCAAGCAATCGGCATATTATCCTATTTTGGGATAATTTCTCGCAAATGGTTCCATCGGGGGATGAAATCCATCCATCGCCCGAAATACGTCGAGCTCATAGAGAAATTAGTGGAAGCGCGTAATGCCCATGGGGTAACGCAAATTGAACTGGCGGCTCGGCTGGTGAAGCCACAGTCTTATGTTGCTAAAGTCGAGGCGCTTGATCGAAGATTGGATGTCATCGAACTGGGCGACTGGCTGCACGCATTAGGAGAGCCTCCCGCAAAATTTATGGGACGACTCAGTTGGTGGAAGTAGCCTCCGGCGAGTTTTCCCTCATGCTCTAGAAACGCGGTCTCCTGGCGGCATTTGCAGAGAGACTGTGATGTGCAACATACTGCACAAAATGCTTTTCCGTTCCAATGATGTGCAGTATCCTGCACTTTATGGATACCGTGGAAATTGGAAAAATCGTCGCGGCGAAGCGCAAGGAGCTTGGACTAACCCAGCAGTCTCTGGCAGACCGGGCCGATGTCAGCAGGCGCACGCTGATCGAGCTGGAGCATGGACGTAACGACCTTTGCGTCCGGCGGTTGCTACGCATAGTGGCCTCAATCGGCTTGCAGATCGATGTCCGTCCTGCGTCAGGACGTCCCACCGAAGATCAATTACACGATATCTTTCGTGACGAAGAATAGCTGCTTCGTTGTGGCGTTGGATTGCCCGCTCCGACGATGAACAGTGTGCGCGCTTCTGCAAATTCGAATCGACATATTGGCCTCTTGACGCTACAAACAACAAAGGACTCTCAGAAATGGAAATGACAAAACTTGACGCGGCAGTCCACCAGCTTGTTGTGGCGATGCGTCTGTTTTTTGAAGGCGATTATTTATCGTCACTGACCCTCGCCGGCGCGGCGGAAGAGATTTTGGGGAAGCTGTCCATTAGAGCTGGCTTGCCAGTTGCGGTCGACTTTATAACTGAGTATCACTATGAAGACGTCGATGAGACGATTCCAGAAGGGCAGCGGAAGAAGGTTCTGTTGGGGATCTTGAATCGTGTCAGAAACCAGGCCAAGCATGCAAACGACGAAGCGGAAACACACGTTGAATTTGACGCGACTGAGGCGCTTCAAATGATTATGCGGGCCTTGCCCATGGCACAAAACTTAAAGGGCTCCATGGCTGGATACAAAGAGCAATTGGATGTCTGGATTGAAGCACATCCGGAAGCGTTTGTTTAACTTGGACGGTACCATAGCCCAAGACTCTTCTGCCACTGGCAACGAATGTCCATCAGCTTGTCGTTCTTTTTCGGATAGGTCTCGGTGCATTCGGCCGTGCTGTCGTCAATCCGCTTCGACAGGAGGACGTCATGTTGCCCGTTCTCTCCGTAGAAGCATGCCATCCATTTTTCTACGCCGACCATCTCGCTAAGCTGGGTCCATTTCTCAACGTCCTGGCCGCGCACAGTACCGGCAAAAGAAAGTTTTGAGATCGTCATGGTGGATGGCGCCCCGTGGCGCAAGAAGAAGGCCGCATGGTTTCCTTTGTCCTTGCTCGGATAGGCGCAGATAATTTTCACTGTGGTTAGGCTAAAAGCATTTGCATGTGGGTCAATCTGACCCGTCTAAAATTGGCAAAGAGATGTCCGCGTTGTTCTGCAAATTTGTTTCTAAAAGTCTTTGTTTTGCAGGAAAAAACTGAGTTTTTCATGGGTCATTTTGCATGCAAAATGACCCATGTTAATTTGCATTGAAAATTGACCCATCTTCCCCACGAATTTGCAACGGAATCTGACCCACGTTCATAGCACAATCCTTCCTGTCCTTTCGACAGGAGATCGGAGTGATCGACGTGGCTTTACTAG
>NZ_JACEZT010000038.1 GCF_014042345.1 Rugamonas brunnea | reverse complement strand
CTAGTAAAGCCACGTCGATCACTCCGATCTCCTGTCGAAAGGACAGGAAGGATTGTGCTATGAACGTGGGTCAGATTCCGTTGCAAATTCGTGGGGAAGATGGGTCAATTTTCAATGCAAATTAACAGTCAAGGCTACAAAGCGTTGCTTAGCGCGGGAATTAAAGTAAGTTTCTTCGCCCCTACGCTACGGGAAGAAATTGAGGCACGTACATTCAAGGATAGCGATATCAATAGAGGTTATGGCCCCCAGGGAACACGTCGCGTTGGCGTTGTTGGTACAGCCGGAAAGCGATTTACTGTTCAACGTTCGCGCACGGACTTGGCCAGCATACAGATTCGATGGCGCTTGATTCAGTTCGGACATGGAATAGTCGATCTTCATGCAGATTACGGCGACGACGCAGTACGCGAGGCATCCGGCGCTCGCGATTTTGATGATATTCCTGATCCTCTCGTATTTCGCGAGACAGCTCATGTTGCGAGGATGAAAGTTGGGCAAATTGCTGTTATCTATCCAAAGAACTCTTCGTTTGCGATCCTCATCAAACTTAAAGACCTCACCGAATTTGACCTCACATTCAAATGGCAAGTACGAGACATTGCCGTCAAATGAACAATCTTCACATTCGTATTTTTAGCGTAAGAACCGAACGACGCCAGCGTGGCAGCGGACGAAAGTAAATCCCAAAATGACTATTTTTTGCAAGTTCGCGGTCTCCGGCAACGAAGGATTACTTGGTATCCGCTGGCCTCTTCATCCGGTTTCGGAAGGACCAGTGCATGAGGGTCAATCCCTTCAGCTTCTGCAATCGCAATCGATTCGGCGGACATCTGTTGGAGTCCCGAAATTTCCAACAGAACTTCGTGACGCGATTGACGCTAACGCGTGCCCGCTTCAGTGTCCGGGTACATTAAACCACTACAGATACTGCAATCCGATGCAAGTAACCTCCGCTTTTGGCCGGCAGAGGATCTACCGTCGCCCCCGCTCGGCCCGCTCTATCGTTTCCAGCGTGGCCTGCGCCTCGGCGCGCCACGGGCCGCCCAGCGCCAGCGCGCGGCCGGCCGCGGCGCGCGCCGCGCCATAGTCGCCCAATTCACTCAGCACGAAGGCCAGGTTGTTGAACGCGGGCGCGCTGTCCGGATGGGCCAGCGTGGCGCGGCGGAACGCGTCGGCGGCGCCGGCCCGGTCGCCGGCCGCGTAGGCTGTGTTGCCCAGCCCCAGCTGCAAGCCCAGCTCGCCGGGCCAGCGGCGGTCGGCGGCCGCGTAGCTGTGCCGCACGGCGTCCGGCTTGCCGTTGCGCTCCCACGCCACCAGCGCGTCGAGCACGGTTTGCTTGTCGCTGGACACAGGCAACTGCCCCGGCGGCAACGCCACCATGGCCCAGTAGCCGCTGCGCGCCCAGGTGTGTTCGAAGGTCGACATGGCCATCACCATGTGTTCCGTGGTGCCCGAATTGAGCACGATATCGCCCTGCGCCAAGTCGTAGCCGGTCACCACGGCGTAATGCCAGCGGGGGAAGATCGGCAGGCTCAGGTTTTGCAGCACCAGCACCGGATGGCCGGCCTGCAGTTCCTCCAGCAAGGCGTCCAGGCGCGGCGCGATGGTCACGCCCAGCGCGCCGTTGCGGCGCGCCGCGGCCAGCATTTCCACTTGCAGGCTGCCTTCGCGCTCGGGCAGGTAGACCTGCGGCACCAGCGCGTCGGGCGCGACGAGAACCCCGGCCGCGCCCAGCGCCATGGCCAGCGCGGCCGGGCCGCACTGGTAGCGTTCCTGGGCGAAAAAGGGCATGGCCGCCAGTTCCAGCCGGGGCGGCACGCCCGGCGGCGCGGCCGCGCGCAGCGCCGCCGTCTGCGTGGCGCAGCCACCCAGCAGCAGCGCCGACAAGGCCAGGGCCGGCAGCAGCCGGGCCCGGCCCGCGCCGCGCGCCTCCATCAACGGTGACGGGTGAACGGGAACACCTTGGTCAGGCCCAGGATGTCGGTCACCAGCAACAGCACGAAGATGAAGACCAGTGCGCCCACGACACCGTCACCGCCGGCCGGCAGGCTGTCGACCTGGTGCGCCAGCGACGCCACTTCGGCATCGCTCAGGGCGGCGATACGGGCCTGGGCGTCGGCCGCGTCGATGTGGTAACGCTGCAACTCGGCCTGCACGTCGGCCCGGTTGAGGGCAGCCGCCAGGCTGGCGCGCGCCTGCTCGGCGTTGGCGGCGGCCACCACTTGCGCGGTGCCCACGAGGGCGGCCTGGGCGGGCTGGGCGATGCCCACGCTGACAAAGGCGATCATGGCGGCATGGACGCACAGCTTCTTGAACGGATGGGGCATGGTGTTCTCCTTGTTATGGCAAATGATCAAGCGTAGCGGAAAACAAATTTCCGTGGCGCACGAATGGTATTGCGGGAGCACATTGCTGAACCGGCACGGCGCCGGCACCTTATTGTACGAAGCGCATCGGCCCCTGTCGATCAGCGCGGCGCCCGCGGGCTCCGGCATCAGGATTGATAGTGACGCAATCTTGCCACAAGCATCAACTTGCCGTTGACGATGCAATATAGGCAATTTATTATCAATCTTTCATTCCCGCAGCACGTCCACCCGCCCTTCCCTTTCCAACACGGAGCCATCCATGCACATCCTGAAACAGGTCGCCCTGTCCGCCATCCTGCTGGCCAGCGCCTCGGCCCAGGCCGTCACCACGACCGGCGTGACCGGCGATTTCGGCGGCCATCACTACATCGAACTGAACGCCAGCAACTGGTCCGACGCGGAAGCGACGGCCGTGTCCATGGGCGCCCATCTGGTGGCGGTCAACAGCCAGGCCGAGAACGATTTCCTGATCAGCACCTTCGGCAGCGGCCATGCGCTGTGGCTGGGCTTCCACCGCACCGGCCCCAACCCGGGCGACTTCGCCTGGACCAACGGCGACGCCGTCACCTACACCAACTGGGCGGCCGGCGAGCCGAACAACTGGGGCGGCGAGCAATACGCCCACACCTACACCAACGGCCACTGGAACGACGTGTCCGACGACAGCGGCTACGCCGGCCCCAAATTCGGCGTGGTGGAAGCCGTGCCCGAGCCGGGCGGCTACGCCATGCTGGCGGCCGGCCTGGCCCTGCTGGGCTGGACGGCGCGCCGCAAGGGCCGCGCCGGCTAATCCGTAACGATGCCGCCCGGGCCGGCGGCCGCCGCGCCGCGCGCCGCCGGCATTTGTCAGGGCCGATGTTGCATCTCAGACACAACCGGCGCCGGCGCCACCTGCAGGATGCGGAACTCCCCCACCACGCCCACCTGGCGGCAGCGCTGGAACAACCGGCCCAGCGCCGGCTCGCGGCCGAAGTACGCGAGGTAGTCGAAGCCCGGCGGCAAACCGTAGGGCGCGGTTTCGACGATGAGCAGGCGCGGCGGCCGCGCGCGCACGTCCTGCGCCAGCGTGTGGCGCAGGTAGTCGCCGACGGCGACGTCGCCCGTCTGCCACGCGGCCGCCACCAGGCCCATGCTGGGGAAACGGGCGGTGGCGCCTATGCCAGGCTGCGTCACCAGCGGATAGGCGACCCGCAGCGGACTGGCCAGCACCAGCACCGGCCCGCCGCCAAGCGCGCCGATGGCAGGCCCCAGCATGGCCGGATACGGATTGGCGCGCTGGCCATCGCGCGGCGCCATCAGCAGCGCCAGGCCGGCCAGCCCGACGGCCAGCGCCGCGGCGATGGCCGGCGCCAGCGGCCGGCCGCGCCAGACGCGTTGCGCCACCGCCACCGCGCCCGCTTGCGCGAACAACAGCCAGCCCAGCGCCAGTACCGGATACCAGTGGTAGCTCCACCCCTTGTGCTGCACGATGGCCGCCACCGCGAAGCCCAGCGCGGCGGCCGACAGCACGTGGCCCGGAGCGCGCGGGGCTGGCCGCAGCGCCCAATGGCACGCCACCAGGATCAACGCGTTCTGGCACTGGGGCACGCGCAGGAAGTCGAACCAGCTGTCGCTGCCGTAATGCCAGTAGGCGCGCGAGAACAGGCGCATCATGGGCAGGTAGTCGGGCGTCAGCCACAGCACGGCCACGCCGTAGGTGGCGAGCAGCGCGGCCATCAGCACCATGCCGGCGCCGGGGCGGCGCCGGACACGGGCCAGTACCACCATCTCCACCAGCAGCGGCACCAGCAGGAAATGCGGCTTGAGCGCGATGCCCACCGTGGCCCAGGCCGCCACGGCCAGCCGGGCGCCGCGCGGCGCGGCCGCGCCATCGGCCCGGCGCGCCGCCTCGGCCAGATAGGGCAACACCAGCAACAAGGCCAGGTGTTCGCGTTGACCGAAATCGTAGCCGGGCAGCGCCACCAGCGCATAG
>NZ_JACEZT010000037.1 GCF_014042345.1 Rugamonas brunnea | reverse complement strand
CGGCGTGCCGGCGGACTCGCCCGCCGCGGCCGGCTGGCCGGCCGGCGGCAGCACCACGGCCAGCATGGTGGCGGCCATCGACGCCATGGCGGCGGTGCTGTCAGCCACGGGCGCGGCCGGGGCGCCGTCATCGGCAGCCGGGGCCGGGCCGGCATCGCTGTTGGCGGCTGGCGCTGCGTCCCCTTGCGTCAGGTTCAGTAACTGGGCGAACAGGGGCAGCGCGGCTGCCGCGTCGGGCGCGGCGGCGATCGGCGCCGCGTCGCTGGCGTCGCTGGCGGTGGCAGCGGCGGCGGCAGCGTTCGCATGGGCGGGGGCAGTGCTGGTCAGTAAGGTCATGCTGGGGTTCCCGGGTCGGTGCTGTCGTTGCTCAATGCGTAGGCGATCCAGCCTTCTTTATTGGTTTGCATATCGTGTAATCGTTTGCTCATGTCGGCCACGGCCGCGTCGCAGCGCCCGGCGGCCTGGAGGTGCAATGCCTGCAGCGTGGCCAGCGCCGCCTGCTCGGCCGGGCTCCACGGGGCCTGGCCGGCCATGGCGGGCAAGGCCGTGGCCATGGAAACATTAATCGCCGCCAGCGCCTGCCAGTCGTCGGCGGCGAGGGCGGCGCGCAGTTTGTTGGCCAGGCGGACCAGCGCCCGCTGCCTATCCATTCTTGGCCTGTACGCCCAGCCAGCCCTGCTTGATGGTGGTCAGCAGCCGGGTCACCTCGTCGATGATGGCCGGGTCCATGCTCACGCCCGCCTTGTACAGGCGTGCCGCGCAATAGTCGTACAACTGGCCCAGGTTGGCCACCACTTCGCCGCCGTGCTCGAAGTCCAGCGAGCTCGACAGGCCGTTGATGATTTCCGTGCACTTGTTCAGGCTGTTGGCCTTGAGTTCGTAGCGCTTGCCGACGATGTGGCCGCGCGCGCGCGCCAGTTCCTCCAGCAAGCCATCGGTCAGCACCAGCACCAGTTCGACGGGCGAGGCGCGGGCCGTCTGGGCTTCCAGGTTGACGGCGTGGTAGGAACCGTAGGCTTCTTGATTCATCATGATGTTCACCATTGAAAGAAAGGCGCGGCACGGGGGCGGGCCCCCGGCCCCGTCAACTGTTACTGCTGTTCGATGAGAACAGGGCGGTAAACAGGTTGGAATTGCTGTTCATTTGCGACTGCAACTGCTGCAGCGCCGTGAATTGGCCAAGGTAGCGCTTGTAGGCGCTGTCGTACTGGGTTTGCAGCGTGGCCTGGCGGTCCGTGAGCGCCGTCTGCAGCTTGCTGACGGAAGTCTTGCGGGTGCCGATCTGGCCGGTGGCCGAATTGGTCCATTGGTCCATCAGCTTGTTGAGCGCGCCCAGGGCGCCGGTGCCGCTGGCGCCGCTGACGCGGCCGAACAGGCTGTCGAGTCCGGTCGGATTGGCGGCGATGGCCTTGTTCAGGCGGCTGCTGTCGAGCGCCAGGCTGCCGTCGCGCTGGGCCGTGATGCCGTAGGCCACCAGCGACTGGCCATTGGCGCCCAGCGTGCGCACGGCCGCCACCATGCGGCTGCGCAGCGCGGCCACGCCGGCGTCGGCCGCGAACGGACCCGAGGCCACGCCCTTGCTGCTGTCGGCGGTCTGGGTCAGGGAGTTGAGCACCGTGTTGAGCTTGTTGTAAGCGTCGACGAAGCTTTGCACATTGGCCCGGGTGGCGCTCAGGTCGTTGCCGACGGTCAGGGTGACGGGCGCCGCGCCGGGCGCCTGGACCTGGTTGAACGTCATCGACACGTTGTCGATCAGGTTGAACGTGTTCGACGCTTGCTGTACCTTGGTGCCGGTGCCCTGGGCGCCGATCCACACGATGGCGTCCTGGGCGGCCGTGATGGTCTTCTGGTTGCCCGCGCCCAGCGCCGCCTGCAGGCCGGGATCGGTCACGCCCGACACGTCGAGCGAGACGGCGTTGGCCGCGCCCGTCTGGTTGGCGCTCAGCACCAGCGTGGTCTGGCCGTTCACGTTCAGGGTGGAGGCCGTCACGCGCGAGTTGTTGCCGGCGGCGACGTTGATGGCGGCCGCCACTTCCTTGGCCGACAGCACGTTGTCATGGTTGGTGTCGGCGTTGGCCAGGTCGATCTGGAACGAGCTGCCGTCGGCCAGCGTGACGTTCAGGGTGCCGGCGCCGGCGGCCGTGCTGTCGGCCACGTTGCCGTAGGAAATCTGGCCGGCCGTGGCCAGTTGTTCGACGTAGAAAGAGTAGGTGCCGGCCACGGCGCTGGCGTTGGCGCTGGCCGTGCCCACGGCACTGCTGAAGGTGGCGCTGTTGGCCATCACCGACGTGGTCACCGAGGCCATGCCGCTGATGGCGGTCTGGAACGCGCCCATGGCCGAGCTCAGCGAACTGAGCGCGTTGGCGGTGGCGTTGGCCGTGCTGGTCTGGTCATCCAGGATCGCCTTGTTGCCGGCGATATACGAGGTGGCCAGGTTGGTGGCGGTGGTGACCGGATCGTAAGTGGGGCTGTTGATGACGGACATGATCGTGCTCCAGGGAAAGTATTAGGAAGTGTACCTTGTTCTAAGGCGACCTAAATCGTTTCCTTATGAAAATAATCCGAAAAAAATCGTGTCATGCCTGGGCTTTACTTCTGGCCGCGGAACCACAGTTGGGTTGCCAGTTCGTCATGTTGCTTGCGTTCCTTGGCGTCGTGCTGCTGGCGCACGGCTTTTTGTTGCTTGTTAAGCACCTTGTCCAGCACCTCGCGCTTGACCCAGGCCGCGTTGAGCGCCTGTTGCGCCACGGCCATGTCAGCCTCGTGCATGTGCAGGTCGAGCCGGTGGTTGTCGGCCATCTGCATCACGGCCTGCTTGTAGTCGCCGCAGTTGCCGGCCAGCGCCAGGGGCAGGTTGCCGCTGGCGCCGCTGTTGGTGTACAGGCCCGTCAGGCGTTCCAGGTTTTTCTGATAGCGTTCGCGCAAGCTGGTCTTTTCCGCCATTTCCGTCTGCAGACGCTCCACCTCCGTGTTGCGCAGCGCGACCAGGGTGCTCAGATTGCGTATCATGTGTTGGTTCATGTCATCAACCTCTCAAGTTGCTCGACGCAGGCTGGGAAGGGCGCCGCTTCCTTGGTGCCCTGGCACAGGTATTCCTCGATGTGGGGATGCAGCTTGACGGCCTGGTCGGTGACAGGATCGGCGCCGGGCACGTAGGCGCCCAGCGGGATCAGGTCGCGCACCCGGTCGTGGCGGGCCATGGCGGCCTTCATGGCGCGCGCGGCCTGCACGTGTTCCTTGCTGATGATCTGGTTCATGCAGCGGCTGATGGAGGCGCTGATGTCGATGGCCGGGTAGTGGCCGCGCTCGGCCAGTTCGCGCGTCATCACGATGTGGCCATCGAGGATGGCGCGCGCGGTGTCGACCACCGGGTCCTGCTGGTCGTCGCCCTCGGCCAGCACGGTGTAGATGGCGCTCATGCTGCCGGCCGGGTTCTCGCCGTTGCCGGCCGATTCCACCAGTTGCGGCAGGCTGGAAAACACGGACGGCGGATAGCCCTTGGTGGCCGGCGGCTCGCCCAGCGCCAGCGCCACTTCGCGCAGCGCCATCGCGTAGCGCGTGAGCGAATCGACCAGCAGCAGCACGTTCTTGCCCTGGTCGCGGAAATGGGCCGCGATCGAATGGCACAGTTCGGTGGCCATGATGCGCATCAGCGGGCTCTCGTCGGCCGGTGCGATCACCAGCACGGCCTTGGCCAGGCCTTCCTTGCCCAGCGACATGTCGACGAATTCGCGCACCTCGCGCGAGCGTTCGCCGATCAGGCCCACCACTACCACGTCGGCCACGGTCTGGCGCGTGATCAGGCCCAGCAGCACGGACTTGCCGACGCCGGAACCGGCCATCAGGCCCACGCGCTGGCCCTTGCCCAGGGTCAGCATGCCGTTGATGGCGCGCACGCCCACGTCGAGCGCCTCGGTGACCGGTTTTTTCTTCAGCGGATGGATGCGCGGCGGCTGGGCTTCCAGCGGGAATTCGCCGCCCAGCTTGCCCAGCCCGTCGATCGGTTCGCCCAGGCCATTGACCATGCGGCCCAGCCAGCCGGGGCCGATCTGCAGGTTGACCTTGTCGGGCGAGGGCAGCACGCGCGCGCCCGTGGTCAGGCCGGTGGCCTTCTTGAACGGCATCAGGAACGACAGCTTGTCACGGAAACCGACCACCTGGGCGTCCAGCCAGGGACCGCCCACGGTTTCGATCTGGCAGCGCTGGCCCGTGTGCAGACGGCAACCGGCCGCTTCCAGCAACAGGCCGGACGCGCCCACCAGCCGCCCGGTCGGGGTGGCCACGGGCACGGCGTCCAGTTCCAGATTGCGCAGCGCGTCAGCGATCATTCTTCGCTCTCGGTGTCGTCGTCGCCGCCATCGGCAGCCTGAAGTTGATTATCGACCTGTTCCATGACGGCGGCAAGCCGTTGATGACAGCCGGCATCGACTTCGTTGTCGCCGGCCTTGATCCGGCACTCGCCGGCGTCGAGGCGCGCGTCGCCGATCAGGTTCCAGCGCTTGGCGCGCTTGGGATCGAGCTCGCTGATGCGCTTCAATTCCTCGGGGTTCAGGTAGACGTCGATCTCCTCGCGCGTGGGCGGCATGGAGGCCAGCGTCTCGTCCACCAGGGCCATGATCTGCACCGGCTGCAGCGCCAGTTCAGCCCGGATCACCTGGCGCGCCACCTTGGCCACCAGGTCCACCACTTCCTTGCGCTGGGCCGCGCGGTAGTCGGCGCGCAGTTTCTTCAGGTTTTTCAGCATCGCGTCCACGGGACGGGCCAGCTGGTCGTAGGCCACCAGGGTCTCGTGGCGGCCTTCGGTGCGGCCCTGTTCCAGGCCCTGGGCGCGGCCCGCTTCGAAGCCATCCTCCTGGCCGCGCGTCAACCCGATCTCGTAACCGTCGCGCTGGCCCTGCTCGAAGCCCTGGCTGACCGAGGCTTGCCACGCAGCGCCGTCGCCCGCACTGCCGTGCGGCCGCACGCTGGCGGCCATCACTTGCGACAGGGGCGGGAAACGGTAGGGACGGAACTGCTTCATTCGACCACCGCTTCAGCGAACAGCTGGATTTCGATCTCGCCGGCGTCGGCCAGGGCCTTGACGGTGGCCATGATTTCCTGGCGCGTCTGCTCGATGCGCGACATCGGGATCGGGCCGGCGCGCCGCATCATGTCCTCGAACGCCTGCGCCTGACGCTTGGGCATGGTCTTGAGCACGGCGTCGCGGATCGACACTTCGGCGCCCTTGAGCGCGATGGCCCACTGTTCCAGCGGCACTTCCTCGATGATGCGGGTCAGGGCCACCTCGGACTGGGTCGACAGGATGAAGAAGTCGTACATCGACAGTTCGATCTGGGCCACCACCTCGGGGTCGTGGGCGCGCAGCAGTTCGACCATCTGGGCCCGGTTGCCGGGCAGGCGGTTGAGGATCTCGGCCGCCTGGCGTATCCCTTCCACGCTGGTGCTTTGCATGTCGAACGTGCCCAGGCAGCGCATGACGAGCTGGTCCAGCTCCAGCAGCAGGTCGCGGTCGATCTCGTCCAGGCGCGCCAGGTTCAGCAGCACCAGGTCGCGGCCCTCGACCGGCAGCGCCTCGATGATCTGGCCGGCCAGCGCCGGCGGCAGGAAGGCCAGGAACACGGCCTGCATGCGCACGTGTTCGTTGGAGATGTATTCGGCCAGCCACTTGGGCGAGGCCCACTGCAGGCGCGCCATCTTGGGCCGCAGCTCGTCGCCGTAGATGCTGTTGAGCACGGTATTCGCGATGTCACCGCCCAGCGCCAGGTCCAGCGAGCGCTTCAGGTAGCTGCGCGAGGCGCCATGCACGCCCGATTGCTGGCGGTAATCGTCAAAGAAGGTCTGCATCGCGTGCTTGACGGACTCGACCTTGATGCCGCTCATGCGCGACATCACCTGCGTCACCTCCAGCAATTCCTCGCGCGACAGGCAGCGCAGCACGGCCGCGGCCGGCTCCTCGCCTATGCTCAGCAGCACGATGGCGGCCTGCTCGACCGGGGTCAGGTAGACCGGCTGGGCTTCCTGGGACTCTTGTATGCTATTGAGTTCGGCCATTTTTCTGCATCCATTGTTTGACGACTTCGGCGACGCGTTCGGGTTCCTTCTCCGCCAGCACCTTCAAGTGATCGACCATCACGTCCACCGGCGAACCGGCCGGCGGCAAGTCATAGTTCTCCAGCAGCGGCACCACCGGCATGCCGGGCGCGGCGCCGTCCACGCCGGGCAGGGCGCCGGCCACGGCCATGCCAGGCAGGCCCG
>NZ_JACEZT010000036.1 GCF_014042345.1 Rugamonas brunnea | reverse complement strand
ACAGGCGCGACTCTCATCGTGGCGCGGAGTACATCTCCAATTAGACGCCGGATAGATTTAAGCGAGCCTTCTTACAGCATACAAAAAATCAGCTTGCAAAAAAGAGGGTGACCATAGATTTTATTTGCTTGCCAGGAAGGTGGTGATGGCCAGCTTGCGCTGCCAGTCGTCGCGGCCGGGCTCCACCGGCGCCGCTTGCTGGCCGCCGTGGGCGCTGGCGAATTGCTGCAGCTGGCGGGCCAGCTCGGCCACGTTGCCAGCCACGCTACCCGGCAACGCGGCCGGCGCCGGCGCGGCCTGCGCTGTACCGGCCGTGTAGCCGAGCTGGCCCGTCACTGGCATGTCGGCCTGCTGGCCGAACGTGGCGATCGCCTGCGTGAGCGCGCTCACGTGGGCGCTCAGCGGCGCCTGCATGGCCGGACGGTCGGTCAGGAACCAGACGTCGGCCAGCTGGCCACGGCTGCCGTCGCTGCGCTGGAAGGTGGCCGCCAGGCCGGTCCAGTTGCCCTGGTCGCTGATGCTGGTCTTGTGGGCCGTCACGTCCAGGCTGGTGACGCCGACCTGGGCCAGCGTCTTCAGTTCGGCACCCGTGCTGATGCCGTCCGCGTTGGCGTCCACCCACACCCGCAGTTCGCCGAACAGGGCGTCGCTGGCGTTGACCACGCCGTCATGGTTGGTATCGAGGTCGGACAGGGCGGCGAAGCCATCGCTGGCCCGGCTGCCGTCGGCGCGCACGGTGGCGGTGCCGAACAGCTCGCTGCCGCTGTCGATCTTGCCGTCGCCGTTGCGGTCCAGCACCAGCAGGCCGTCGGTGGGGGCGACCCAGCCCGTGGCCACCTTGCTGCCGGTGCCGTACAAGTCGAATTGCACGCCGGCCGTGATGGACAGGGTGCGCACGCCGTCGCCGTTCAGGTCGAGGATCAGCGGGCTGCCCAGCGGCAGCGCGGCCAGCTGGTCGGCCGTCAGCACGGCCGTCTGGTCGGTCGTCAGCGCGCACACCTGGTTGGACGCGAACGCGGCCAGTTCGCCATTGCCAAGCGACACCATCTGGTCCGTCGTCAGGGCCGCGATCTGGGCCAGCTTGAGCGCGCGTATCTGCTGCGTGCTCAGGTTGCTGATCTGGGCCGTCGTCATGGCCGCGATCTGGCTGGTCGTCAGGGCGGCCAGCTGGTAGGTCTTGAGCGCGCGCACGGCGTTGGCGTCGAGCGCATCGATCTGGTCCGAATTGAGCACCGTCATGGCGCGCGTGGTCAGCGCGCCCACCTGGTCCGTGTTCAGGCCGTTGAGCTGGGTGGTCGTCATGCCCGACAAGCCCACCGGTCCCAGGCTGGCCAGTTGCTGGGTGCTCATGCCATCGATCAGGCCGGCGTCCATGCTGTTGATCTGGTCCGACGTCAGGCCGGCGATCTGGGTGGTGTTGAACACGCTCAGCGAGCCGAAGGCGGAGAACTGGCTGCTGGTCAGGCCGCGGATCTGGGCCGAACTGAGCAGATTGAGTTGCTTGGTGCTCAGGGCCGTGATCTGGTCCGTCGTCAGCGCGCCGAGCTGCGACGTCTTGAGCGACAGCAGCTGCAGCGTGGTCAGCGCCATCAGGTCCGGCGCCGGCAGGTAGGGCAGCTGGTCGCTGGTCAGCGCCACCAGCGCGGCCAGGCTGATGCCGCGGGTCTGGGCCGTCGTCAGGGCCGACAGCTGGGTGCTGGTCAGCTGGACGATCTGGCGGCTGCTCAGGGCGCCGATCTGGGTGCTCTTGAGCGTGGCGAAGTGGGGCGCGTCGATCGCCGGCAGCTGGTCGGTGCCGAGCGCGCCGACTTGCAGCGTGGTCAGCGGCGCCAGGCTGGCCAGCGCGTTGATCTGGTCGGTGCTCAGGGCCCGCAGCTGGGAAGTGGCCAGGCTGGCCACTTCCTGCGTCGTCAGGTTGCCCAGCTGGTCGCTGGTCAGGCTGCCGACCTGGGTCTTGGTGAGCGCGGTCAGCTGCTGCGTGCTCAGGGCGCGCAGGTCGTCGATGGCCAGCGCCTGCAACTGGTCCGTGTTGAGGCTGGCCACGACCGAGGTGCTCAGGCTGCGCGCCTGGGCCGTCGTCAGGCCGGCGATCTGGTCGGTCGTCAGGTACTGGATCTGGCGGCTGGTGAGGGCGGCAACCTGGCTGGTCTTGAGCGTGACCAGGTGGCCCACGTCGATCGAGGCCAGCTGGTCGCTGGTGAGGGCCGCCACTTGCGCGCTGCCCAGGCCGGCCAGGCTGCTCAGTCCGGCCAGCTGGTTGGTGGTCAGCGCCCGCACTTGGCCCGTGGTCAGGGAGGCGATGGCGCCCGAGCCGAACGCACCCAGCTGGTCGGTGCTGAGCGCAACGATCTGGTCGGTAGTGAGCGCCGCCACCTGGACCGTCTTCAGGCCGGCCAGGTCGGCCCCTTCCATGGCCGCGATCTGGTCCGTCGTCAGGGCCCGCAGCGCGGCCGTGCTGATGGCTTGCCACTGGGGCACGCTCAGCGCGACGATCTCGTGGGTCGTCAGGGCCGGCGACTGGCGGCTCGTCATGGCGGCCAGCTGGACCGAGGTGAGGGCGGCCAGCTGGGTGTCGTCGAGCGCGGCCAGGCGGTCCGTGGGCAGGGCCGCGAACTGGGCCGTGCTGTAGGCGGCCAGCGAGCCGAGCAAGGCGAACTGGCTGGCGTCGAGGAAACTGATCTGCAGCGGCGTGAGGGCCGCCACCTGGACCGAGGTCAGGCCCGCCAGCTGGTCGGTCGTCATGGCCGCGAACTGGTCGGAATTGAACGCACGCACCTGGTCGGTGCGCATGGCGGCCATGTCGCCCACTTCGATGGCGGCGAACTGGGTCGGCAGCAGGTTGGCGATGGCGCGCGTGGACAGGGCCCGCACCTGGGCCGCCGTCAGCGCCACCAGCTGGTCCGTGTTGAGGCTGTCGGCCTGCAGGTAACTGAGCGCGGCAATGGCGGCCGTGCTGATGACGGCGATCTGGTCGGTGTTGATGGCCGCCAGCTGGTCGGTGGTCAGGCCGCTGACCTGGCTGGTGCGCAGCGCGGCCAGGTCGGCCGGCGCCAGCGCGCCGATCTGGTCGCTGGTGAGCGCGCCCAGGGCCTTGCTCGACAGCGAGGCGAACTGGGCCGTCTGCAGGGCAGCGACCTGGTCCGTCGTCAGGGCCGGCAGCTGCACATTGCTCAGCGCCGCGATCTGGCTGGTCTTGAGCATGGCCAGCTGGCCCGGCGTGACGGCGGCCAGCTGGTCGCTGGTGAGGGCCGCCACCTGGCCCGTGGTGAGGCTGCGCAGGTCGGCCACGGCCACGATCTGCTGGGTCGTCAGGACCGGGATCTGGCTGGTCTTGAGGGCGGCCACTTCGACCGTCGTCAGCGAGGCCACCTGGTCCGTCGTCAACGCTTGCAGCTGGTCGCTGCCCAGCGCGGCCAGCTGGGCCGTCTTCAGGTAGGCCACGTCGCCCGGCTCGATCCATGGCAACTGGTCGGTGGTCAGGGCCCGCATGGCGGCCGTCGACAGCGCGCCCAGCTGGGGACCGGTGAGGGCGATCAGTTGGTCGCTGGTGAGCACGGCCGCCTGCACAGGCGTGAGCGCGGCCAGCTGGCGCGTCGACAGCAGCGCCAGGTCGTCGGTCGAGATGGCGATGATGCGGTCGGTCGACATGGCCGCGATCTGGGCCGTGTTGTAGTCGGCCAGGCTGCCCAGCGCGTTGAGCTGGGCCGTCGTCAGCACCGACAGCTGGGTGACGGTGAAGGCGTTGATGTCCTGGCTGCTCAGCGCGCGCAACTGGGTGGTCAACAGCGCCATCATCTGGTCGGTCGTCAGCGCCTGCAGCTGGGCCGTGCTCAGCATGCGCAGGTCGAGCGGCTCGATCGCTTCGATCTGGTCCGTGTTCAGGCGCGCCAGCGTGTGGCTGTCCATGGCCCGCAGCTGGGCCGACGACAGCAGCACGATCTGGTCGGTGGTCAGGCCGGCCGCCTGCACGCTGCTCATGGCGGCGATCTGGCTGGTCTTCATGGCCGCCAGGTCGGCGTTGCCGAGGGTGCTGACCTGGTCGCTGGTGAGGGCCCGGATCTGTTCCGTGCCCAGCGGCAGCAGGCTGCTCAGCGCGTCGAGCTGGGCGCTGGTGAGCACGCTGATCTGGTTGCTGGCCAGGGCGCGGATCTCACCCGTCGTCAGGTCGGCGTACTGGGCCAGCGTGAGCGCGGCCAGCTGGTCGCTGTTGAGGGCGGGGATCTGGCTGGTCTTGAGCGTGGCCACGGCCGCGTCCAGCGCCACCAGCTGGTCGGTGGTGAGGGCGGCCAGCACCGGGTTGGACAGGGCGCGCAACTGCGCCGAGCTGAGCGCCACCACCTGGTCCGTCGTCAGGTAGGCGATCTGGCGCGAGCTGAGGGCGCCGATCTGGCTGGTCTTCAGGGCCGCCACCTGGGCCGGCGTGAGCGCGGCCAGCTGGTCGCTGGTCAGGCCGGCGATCTGCGCCGTGCCGAGGCCGGCCAGCGAAGTGAACGCGGCCAGCTGGGCCGTGCTGAGGGCGTTGAGCTGGCGCGACGTCAGCGCGCCGATTTCCTGCGAGGTGAACGCGGCCAGCTGGGTCGTCGTCAGGCCGGCCACCTGGGCCGTCGCCAGGCCGGCCACCTGGGCCGTCGTCAGGGCCCGGATGTCGGCTACCTCGATCGCGCCCAGCTGGTCGGTGTTGAAGGCGGCCAGGGTGGCGGCCGTCAGGCTGCGCACTTGCACGCTGGTCAGCGCGACGATCTGGTCGGTGGTCAGGGCCGCCACCTGGGCCGAGGTCAGGCCGGCGATCTGGCTGGTCTTGAGTGTGGGAATGCGGGCCACGGCCAGGCTGGCGATCTGGTCGGTCGTGAGGGCGGCAATCTGGCCGCTGCCCAGCGGTGCCAGCGAGGCGAAACTGGCGATCTGGTCGGTGGACAGGGCGGCGATCTGCTGCGTGGTCAGGGCTGCGATGTCGGGCGTGCTCAGCGTGGCGAACTGGTCGGTGGTGAAGGCCGCCATCTGGGCCGTCGTCAGGGCCGCCACCTGGCCGGTCTTGAGGGCGGCGATGTCGGCCAGTTCGATGGCCGGTACCTGGTCCGTCGTCAGGGCCGCCAGTTCGGCCGCCGTCAGGGCCCGGAACTGGGCCGTCGTCAGGGCCACGATCTCGTCCGTCGTGAGGGCCGCGATCTGGTCGCTGGTGAAGGCGGCCACCTGCTGGGTGGTCAGGCTGCGCAGCGCGTTCAGCGACAGTGAGGCGATCTGGGCGGTGGTGAGGGCGGCGATGGCCGCCGTCGAGAAACTGGCCAGCGTGCTGAGCGCGGCCAGCTGGCTGCTGCTCAGGGCCGCTTTCTGGAGCGGCGTCAGGGCGGCGATTTCCTGGGTCGTCATGGCGCCGATCTGGGCCGTGCCCAGGGCTGCGACCTGGTCCGTCGTCAGGGCCACCAGCTGGGCCGTGCGCAGGTTGACCACCTCGGCCAGCGTCAGCGACGCCACCTGGTCCGTCGTCAGCGCCGGGATGGCTTGCGTGGCCAGCGCGCGCAGCAGCGTGCTGTTCAGGGCGCGCAACTGGTCGGTGGTGAGCGCGACCAGCTGGTCGGTGCCGAGCGATGCGATCTGGGTGCTGCGCAGCGCATTCAGGTCCACCGTGTTGAGCGTGGCGATCTGGTCGGTGGTGAACGCGGCCAGCTGGCGCGTGGTGAACGCGGCCAGCGCGGCCGCGCTCAGCGCATCGAGCTGGGTGCTGCTGAGGTTGGCCACTTGCAGCGTCGTCAGGGACGCCACTTCAGCCGTCGTCAGCGCGGCCAACTGGTTGCTGTGCAGCGCGGCCAGCTGGTCGGTGCCCAGCGCGGCCACCTGGCGCGTGCTCAGCGCCACCAGGTCGGCCAGGCGGATGGCGCCGATCTGGTCGCTGTTGAAGGCGGCCAGCGCGCTGGTGGCCAGGGCCCGCATCTGGGCCGTGTTGAGCACGCCGACCTGGTCCGTCGTCAAGCCTGGCACCTGGGTACTGCCGAGGGCGGCCACCTGGCTGCTGAGCAGGCTGGCGAAGTCGGCCGTGCTGAGCGCGGCCAGCTGGTCGGAGGTGAGGGCGGCGATCTGCTTGCTGCTGAAGCCGGCCAGGCCGGGCAGGGCCGTGATCTGGTCGCTGTTGAGCACCTGGACCTGGCCCGTGTTGAGGGCGCGCACTTCGGCCGTCGTCAGCGCGGCGAACTGGGCCGTGGTGAGGGCCGCCACCTGGTCGGTCGACAGGGCGGCCAGCTGGGCCGTGCGCAGGGTGGGGATGTCGCGCGTTTCGATGGCGGCGATGCGGTCCGTGGCCAGCGCGGCGAAGTTGGCCGTGGACAGGGCCTGCAGCTGGGCGCTGCCCAGTGCCACGATCTGGTCGGTGGTCAGCGCCTGCACCTGGTCGCTGCCCAGGGCGGCCACCTGGCGCGTGAGCAGCGAGGCCAGGTCGGCCGTGCCCAGCGTGGCGACCTGGTCGGTGGTGAGCGCTTGCATCTGGCGCGTGGTCAGCGCCGGCAGGTTGCGCAGCGCGTCCAGCTGGGCGCTCGACAGCACGGCCACCTGGTCGGAGGTCAGCGCGGCCGTTTCGGCGCTGGTCAGCGCGCCCGCCTGGGCCGTCGTCAGCGCGACGATCTGGTCGGTGCTGAGCTGGGTCAGCTGGTTGGTGGCCAGCGCAGCCACGTCGCGCGTTTCCATCGCCGCCACCTGGTCGGTCGTGAGCGCGGCGATGGCGTCCGAACTGAGGGCGCGGAACTGGGCCGTGCTGAGCGCCACCACCTGGTCGGTGTTGAGCGCGCGCACCTGGTCCGAATTGAGCACGGCCAGCTGGCTGGCGGCCAGCGTGGCCAGGCTGCGGGTGGCCAGGCTGGCCAGCTGGTCGGTCGTCAGGGCGCCGATCTGGCGGCTCGACATGGCCGCCAGCGTGGCCAGCGCGCCCAGCTGGTCGGTCGTGAGCACGCCGACCTGGTCGGTGGTGAGCGCCGCGATGGCGCCGCTGCCGAGGGCGGCGAACTGGCCGGTGGTCAGGGCCGTCAGGTGGTCCGTGTCCAGCGCCGCCACCTGGGCCGGGCGCAGGGCGGCCATGTCGCGCGTTTCCAGTTGGCCGATCTGGTCGGTGGTGAGCAGGTTCAGAGTGGCCGTGGGCAGGCTGCCCACTTGCAGCGCGCTCAGCGCCACCAGCTGGTCGCTGGTCAGCGCCACCAGCTGGTAGCCGTTCAGCGCGCCCAGCTGGGTGCTGCTGAGGGCGGCCACGTTGCGCGTCGTCAGCGTGGCGACCTGGTCGCTCGTGAGCACGGCGACCTGCTGCGTGCCCAGGGGCGCCAGCGAGGTGAGGGCGGCGATCTGGTCGCTGTTCAGCACGGGCAGCAGGTCGGTGCTGAGCACGGCCAGGTCGGCGCTGCTCATGGCCTTCATCTGGGCCGTGGTCAGGGCCGCCACCTGGGCCGTGTTGAGGGCGTTGATCTGGCGCGTGGTGAGCACGGCGAAGTCGCGCGTCTCGAGCGCAGCCACCTGGTCGGTCGACAGCAGCGACAGCGTGGCCGTGGCCAGCGCGCCCACTTGCAGCGAACTGAGGGCGACGATCTGGTCGGTTGTCAGGGCGGCCAGCTGGAAGTCCAGCAGCGCCGCCAGTTGCAGGCTGTTCAGGGCCGCCACCTGGCGCGTGGCCAGCGAGGCCAGCTGTGCCGTCGTGAGCGACTGCATCTGTGCAGAGCCCAGCGGCGCGAGCGTGGCGAGGGCGGCGATCTGGTCGCTGCTCAGGACCGGCAACTGGTCCGTGGTCAGGGCCGCGATTTCGTTGCTGCGCAGGGCCGCGCTCTGGGCCGTGGTCAGCGCCGCCACCTGCACCTGGCCCAGGGCGGCGATCTGGGCGCTGCCCAGCCACACCAGGTCGCGCGTTTCCAGCGCCGCGATCTGGTCGGTCGTCAGCGATTGCAGGCTCAGCGTGGACAGGTTGGCCACCTGGCTGGTGGACAGGCCCACCACCTGGTCGGTGTTCAGGGCCAGCAACTGGTCCGCCGTCAGCGCGTTGATCTGGCTGGTCAGCAGCTGCGACACGGCCAGCGTGGCCAGCGCGGCCACCTGGTCCGTGCCCAGGGCGCTCACGGCCATCGTGTTCAGGGCCCGCAGTTGCACCGAATTGAGGGCGGCCAGCTGGTCGCTGCGCAGGCCGGCCGACTGGTTCGAACCGAGCGCGGCCAGTTGCAGCGTTTGCAGCGCGCTCACGTCGTCGGTGCGCAGCGCACCCACCTGGGACGCGGCCAGCGCCTGCAGCTGGTCGCTGCGCAGCGCCCGCGTCTCGCTGGTGGTCAGGACCGGCAACTGGTCGGTGGTGAGGGCGCCGATCTGGCCGGTGGTGAGCACGGCCACCTGCTGCGACCACAGGGTGGGCAACTGGTCGGTGGTCAGGGCGCTGATGCTGGTGGTGGTCAGGGCTTGCAGCTGGGTGCTGCTGAGGACGCGCAACTGGCTGCTGGTGAGGGCCTGGAGTTGGTCGGTGTTGAAGGCTTGCATGTCTTCAGTCGACAGCTGCATGACCTTGTCCGTGCCCAAGGCAATGATCTGGTCTGTCGTAAAGCCATAGATGATGGACGTCATGCTGCTTCTCCCGGGGATTTACCATGATACGCTTTTAATTGCCTCATGGAAATCATAATTGTCGCGTTCGCTTATTGATTTTCGCTATGGCCTGTTGAGCGGAGCC
This sequence comes from Rugamonas brunnea, assembly GCF_014042345.1. Taxonomy (GTDB): domain Bacteria; phylum Pseudomonadota; class Gammaproteobacteria; order Burkholderiales; family Burkholderiaceae_D; genus Rugamonas; species Rugamonas brunnea. The sequence continues at coordinate 2,335 of NZ_JACEZT010000036.1, read as the reverse complement.
AAAGGCGACGTTGGCTTCCTGACCACTTCTTGCCGTTCCGACCACGTGCGCGGCAGCAGCCGGGCCCGTTCTATGCCTTGCAAAAACAGGTTCTGCATCGGTGTCGCCAGGTAGGGCAGCGACATGGCGATCACCAGCAGGCCGACCCCGAGCGTGATGGGAAAGCCGATCCCGAACAAATTCAGTTGCGGCGCGGCCCGCGTCAAAATGCCCAGCGCCACGTTGGTGATCAGCAAGGCGGCCACGATGGGCAGCGACAGCTGCACCCCGGTGCTGAAGATGATGCCGCCCCAGTCCGCCAGTTGCTTGAAGCCGCCGCCATACAGCGGCCGGGCCGACACCGGCAGGCTGCTGAAACTCTCCACCAGGGCCGACAGCAGCACATGGTGCGCATTGACGGCCAAAAATCCCATGGTGGCCACCAGCGCCAGGAACTGGCTGATGGCCGACGAGCGGCCCTGGGTGTTGGGGTCGAAGAAGGTGGCGAAGCCCAGGCCCATGGTCAGGCTGCCGATCTCGCCGGCCATTTCCACGGCCGCGAACACGATGCGGATCGTAAAGCCCATCGCCAGCCCCACCAGCAACTCCTGTGCCAGGATCAGCAGCCCGGCCAGCGACAGCGGGTCGGTGGCCGGCAGCGCCGGCACGGCCGGCGCCACGATCATCGCCAGCAGCACGCCCAGCCCGACCTTGATGGTGACCGGCACCGCCGAGTTGCCGAACAGGGGCGCGGCCGCGATCAGGCCCAGGATGCGCGTGAGCGGCCACAGCAGCGCCGCGATCCACGTGTTCATCTCGGCCGTGGTCAGCGTGATCATGCGCCACCGCCCGGATTCAGGATCGCCATGGCGGCCTCAACCCACGAGGCCCGGGATGCCGCCGAACACCTCGCGCATGTAATCGAGCATCACCGCCAGCATCCACGGCCCGGCCACCACCAGCGCGACGAAAATGCCGACCAGCTTGGGGATGAACGACAGCGTGGCCTCGTTGATCTGGGTGGCGGCCTGGAAGATGCTCACCACCAGGCCGATGATCAAGGCCACCAGCAGCAGCGGGGCGGCGATCATCAGGGTCACCTCCATCGCGTGGCGGCCCATGGTCATGACGCTTTCCGGAGTCATCGCGGCGCCTCGTCAGTAAAAGCTCTGGGACAGCGAGCCCAGCAGCAGCTGCCAGCCATCGACCAGCACGAACAGCATCAGCTTGAACGGCAGCGAAATGACGGCCGGCGACATCATCATCATGCCCATCGACATCAGCACCGACGCCACCACCATGTCGATGATGAGGAAGGGGATGAAGATGGCGAAGCCGATCTGGAACGCCGTCTTCAGTTCACTGGTGACGAAGGCCGGGATCAGCACCCGCAGCGGCACGTCCTCCGGACCCTGCAGGGCGGGGCTGCGCGACAGCTTGACGAACAGGGCCAGGTCGGCCTGGCGCGTCTGCTTGAGCATGAACTCCTTGAGCGGGGCCACGCCCTTGTCCATCGCCTGTCCCATGGTGATCTTGTTTTCCTGCAAAGGCTGGTAGGCTTCCGTGTAAATCTTGTCGAACACCGGCCCCATCACGAACAGCGTCAGGAACAGGGCCAGGCCCACCATCACCTGGTTGGGCGGGGCCGACTGGGTGCCCATGGCCTGGCGCAACAGCGACAGCACGATGATGATGCGGGTGAAGCTGGTCATCATCAGCAGCGCGGCCGGGATGAACGACAGCGCCGTCATCAGCAGCATGGTCTGGATCGGCAGCGTGTAGCTGGTGCCGCCGCCCGGCGCCGGGCTGCTGATGAAGGCCGGGATGCCCGGTTCGGCCGCCGCCCACAGCGGCAGGGCCAGCGCGGCCAGAGTGAGCAGCCACTTGCAGGCTGCGGCCGGCGTCAGGCCGCCTTGCTTATTTACCATTACGTTTATCTATCGTCTGTTTGAGCCACTCGGCGAACTGGGCGCCGGGCAGGGCCGGCGCGGCCACGGCGTCGTCGGCCGGGTCGTGCGGCTGGCGCGCCATGGTCGCCAGCGCGTTCATGCGGCCGGGCGAAGCGCCCACCACGATCCACTGTTCACCCACTTCCACCACCAGGATGCGTTCGCGCGCGCCCACGCTGAGCGCGCCGACCAGGCGCACATGGGCGCCGCCCGTGAACGTCTTGGGACCGAAGCGCTTGAGCAGCCAGGCCGCGCCCACCAGCAGGGCCAGCACGAAGAGCAGCGCGAAGATGCTTTGCAGCAGGCCGCCCGTGGTCGACGGGGCGGGAGCCGGGGCCGGCAGCGCCATGGCCGGCAGCCCGGCGGGGCGACCAAGGGCGGCGGCCGGCGCGGCGCTCGCGGGCGCC
>NZ_JACEZT010000035.1 GCF_014042345.1 Rugamonas brunnea | reverse complement strand
GTTGGTTATGGACCTACAATCACGACCGGCCGAACATGGCCTTGGGCGGAATTACGCCAAAACAGAAATTGGCCCTCGCCGCTTAGCCTCTACTTTCAGAGCGCATCAAATATGGGGGGATTACCATATCGCTGTCGCTTTGTACCAGCTGCGGCTATGACCTGAAACTGTCACCGGCATCTCCCGTCCCGATTTTTGAGCAAGGCGCATGGGCCGCATTGAAGCGCCAACGTGAAACGCTGAACTCAGGTTGGTTTATCGATGGACACCTGTCCGTTCAATACTCCCACCTCTACTTCGCCGTCGTTCGAAACCTTATCCAAAAAATGCGCGGACGTTGGTCTACTAGCCGTCTGCTTACGCACGCTGCCTTGATGCTTGGGGCTTCACAACCGACCTCCGAACGATTCAATCAGCCGTTCGAGTACTTTAACGTTCATGATCGACATGTCTTTCTTCAAGTGGCCACTTGGCATCTGCAGGATTGGCCGCGTCGATTTTTAAGCACATGTGGAGAACTGAAAATTCGATATTCCGAGCTCATGCGAGAATTTTATCCACCGTATTGGTTTGAGAAAGAAGCAAGTCAGCTCGGATTCAAACCGGTTGGCCCGTCAACGGGCGAACTTGCAGCAATGAGAGTCCTTCTTGAGCAGAACTGGTCTCCCCTACAGAGGAAAGCGTTAAGGAGAGTCATTAAGAGGCGCCTTGCAAATAATTCGATATCACAGATGCTGAATGACCGCGAACGCTGAGCAAAGGAATTCCCACATCAAAATCGGCACATCTCCCACAATCCTTGATCTTGGTCCCAGAAATAGGAGTGGAGCCCCAATCGTGACAAAGTGTGAGAATCCTGGGAAATAGTTGGGCTATCTTAGATAGATCGTACGAAACAATGCCTCGGCAGGCTGGCCTTTAAAAGCGTTTCGGCACGTTCGCCGTGCAGGAGTCCATGGTGCCACTCTTACACTTAAAAAAACATTGCTCTCACTAACTCTAAGGAGTTTCCAAATGTCGAAATTGGTGAGATTCGTCGCGTGCACGCTCCTCTTTCTTTTATCTGACATTGCTTTAGCATGCCCGGACTGTCAAACAAACCAGTGCATAGGGCCGGTATGCGCATGTGTACCAGACCCTGGAAAGTGTAATCCTATTCCCCCAGCATTGAATCCGTTTCCGGATGTCTTAACTACCGTGGATGGAGTCATACATGGCAACGTTAGCAAACTGTCCCAAGGGGTCGGCGGCTTGGTCATTAAAGCGAGCTGTTTAGGTTGTGCCGTAGCGGTTTCGCAATTGAATGCAGGTGACCAAGCATTTGTCAACGCGGTAGTTGGGCGGGGCTATTTAATGTTTTTTGCAACAGGTGGAGATCCCGTCTTGATCCTTTTAGATGCTGCAACGTCAGCCGCAAAAGAATATGACTTGACACATCCAACTCCAATCCCCGGTGTTCCGCCCCAGGGAGCACCAGCAAGGCCCACAAAAACTTTCACATCTGTTAGCGACTGCACCGTCCTCGCAGATGACAAACTCCAATTGGTTTTGGGATTTGTTAGTGCCCCAATCTTCGTTGAAAATGGCCTTAAATATACCTGGCCGGTAGTAGACCTTCAACCTGGCGACTTAATAACATACACTAGCCCGAAAACCTGCTATGCGCCGCCATCTGGGCAAGGGCAGCCAACATCTGGAACTTTCGTTTTCGATTACTCCAGGGATGTGCCTGGTAGCGCCTCCCAGCTAAAATACTTCCTTATTGGAAAAGCGAAAAAGTGACCTGGCCGAAGCTGCCCACACACCTGTCCTCGGAGAGATATTTAATCACCGCAGATATTCCGGGCATCCCTCATCTCGTCCCGACGGCGATAAACCATTGCAATTTTCGATGCCAAAAACATGGCCGCATCGGAGCAACAAGTCCTCGGCAACTTGCTCTGCCGAGCCATCTATCATTGTACTTTTGACCGTGAAGGCAGTCATCGACGAGATTAGTTGACGCGCTTCAGTCGGACGCTCAACTTCCGAAAAAAGAAGCGCGATCACTGATAGCAAGCTTGAGGCTCCTTGAATCATTCGATGACGATCCTCAATCACATGCAATTCGATCTCCCCTATCTCGCACAAAGGTTCTGGAATGAAGAAGAAGCTTCTGTCCAGCGCACGGGCAGCGCATCCAATAGCTATTCGTCGCCGCCTTGTCTGTTGGACATTGGAGTCACCACCTGACATCGGCATGAGGCAGACTTCCGCAATTTCGCCGTTTTCATCGACGATCTGAGGCATGCTGGACACAACGCCAGATTTCTGACGCGGGCTAAGCCGTACGATATTCAGAGACGCAAAAATCCTTGAACCTTGCAGCTGCTGCAGGACACTTCTAAAGACTTCAATGAAATGGTCTTCATACTTGCGCACGGTAGAGCTTGAAGATACCTCTGACGCTTCGACTAGATCCATAGGTTTGATGCTCGCGTCTGGGCCATTTTCGCCCACCGCACTGCCCGTAAAAATCGATATGCCGTCTTTTGCCACCAAGACTGTTGGCGCCTGGTCGGGTTCAATTTTACTGACTGGCTTTCGCACCAAATCTGTGAACTTTATTCCCTCAGTAAAGAGACCGAGCCGTGATGTGGGCCTCCCTCGCCCTGGCTCTGCGTCCACGATAGCTTTCTCAGAAATGCTCGGCTTCCAATAGCGCTGGGAAGACGCTCTGGTAGCACGATTCTCCTTAGTCTTCCCTTTGCCATTTGCTCGGTTCGTAAGCTCGGACGTATAACGCAGACTAGCGAATGGAAACGGATGTGAGCACGACAGGAGCTTAAACACCAAAAAAACACCACGGCTATCGTCGCCAAGCGGCAGCCACTTTCCTGAAGCCTTGAGATCCGCGCTCCCGAAAAACGGAAACACGGCCTTCACGTACGCACGCTCTCCATTGGCCGTCGCTACGAGGCAGGAATTCCCCACAATTTCCGCAGCTGACCGCGCCTCTTTGGAAAATGCAATTCGGCCGATGTCCGACGCTGAGCGCCCGGACAAACCCGGTGCCAGGTGAATTTTCGGCATACCGCGTGAGTCAGCCTCTTCTACACCGATCCAAAGCGTTTCCAACTTTAACGGGGCATCAAAGAGCCTGGCGACCAGCGTGCTGGACGAACCAAAGTAAAAGCGCAGCAGTTCAACTGACGGAATTATCAGGTGTCCCGCCTCAGTCTCCACGTGAACGCAATACGACTGGGTATGCTTTATATGGTAAGGGTGCGCGCCAAGTGGGAGGTAGAAGTCACCCGCCTCGTTGTGTGGTAGACCAGCCTTGATCAGCGAAGTGCTCCCACTCCCAACAATGACATTGTCGAAGTGCGCGATGTCATAGTCAGGGCTCCGAACCCGTCTACCGCTGCGCCAAAAATCGCCTACCTTAAACAGAGGAAGCAAGCCGACCGGAAACCTGATGTGCTTAGTGATCGGCGTTTCCCTAGCTTGAAAATCGAATAGGCTAAGTTCGTCACACTCTTCATCAGCGACTAAAGAAAACTGAACTTCGATTAGCGGCTGACTCTGACGCCGGAAGCGCTCAGCGTAGGAAACGGCACCAAACCAATCCACGCGCCAGCAATTGTCATCGGCGGAAAGTTCACGGACCTGAAAATTAGAAATGTTCTCCAACATGACTCCGCTATCGACACTATACTTCGATCAGACGCGGCTTGCTGCCGCCTGGTCCTATGTAGTCGCAATGTTCAATCGCGTGCATATCGATTCGCTCTCGCTTACTGGCAATAGCGTAGCTCGCAGCCTTCTTAAGCAGCGTTACGACTTCACCAGTCGTTCCTCCTGATTTGGACAAAATTTCATGTGCCAACGCTTTTTCGGAAAGCCCAGATGGCAAGCGAAGCGGTAGAATTTTTTCCCAACTTGCTAGAAAGCGCCGATAGTCAGCGTCCATGCTCCAACGCGGCAAAGTCACCGGGACAAATCGGTTAGATAGCTGCGGATCTGTTTGCAATGCCCGAACAGCTTCTTCAGTACCAGCACAAACCAGCGGAATCTGAAGCTGGTTACTTAGATACTTCAGCACCGTCAAGAAGTGCCGCTGTTTGGCCATCGAACCCGTCACGAGGTTGTTTAACTCATCGATGAGCAGCATGCGAACTCCAACGCGCTCAAACTTTTCTCTGACGTTTACAAACAACTTTGCCGCCGAATCAGAGAAGGAATACTTGGCGAACAGCTCGTCAAGGATTTCAATATAAAATCGCTTTTCATCAGGCATAGTTGGGGCCTCAACGTAAAGCACCGGCACACTGATGGCCTCGCCACCGAGATTGTCAGATGCCGGGTGGAGGCTTTTAAACCGCTCAAGGATTTGGCTCTTGCCGCTATTTGTCTTCCCCACGATAAGCAAATTCGGCATTCGGCTGATTCGAGGATGCTTTAGTAAGTCCTCCATTTGCCCGAGTATTTTTATGGCTTGAGGATATCCAATCCAAAGGTCTCTCTTCATTTCAAAGATGCGCTCTTCATCAGTAAGCTCAAGCCAATTCCTTACCGTTGGCTGCAGGTGAGTTAAATCGTCCATCCGCTCACCCCACATCAATGTCATCGAACGGCATGATGATCTCTTCGTCGAGGTCTATCGGTTCTGAGATAGCCTTGGCTTCCGGCCCCACGGGTTTTGTTTTCATCTCAGGGGCATCCTTCTTCGCATTCTTTTTTTTCTTATCGACGCTGCGCCGACGTTCCTCGTTACGGCGGGCACTCTTCGTATCGCGCGCAGCGTTGACCTCGATCTCGCGCATTTCTGCGATTCCTTCAAAGATAGAATTTTCATCGACGTTATTTTTGCCGCGCGCATTCTGCTCCCTAACCGCTGCCCGAACTTCCCAGAGGGATGCTGGGGGCCTTCCCAGATAGGCATATGGAATCTCGTGGTAAGACTTCAGATCCGGGTCCCAAAAGTAAATGACACTGACGTCCCTCGGGTCGCGCCGGAAGATAAACGTCCGTGCTTCGTTGATATTTTTCGGATCTCTTTCGCAAATTCTGCTACGCAAAATATCGCTGTTGTAGTGCACATGATCCCAGCGCACGCCGTACTGCTGAACCGTTCGATCAATGAAGGGGAGGAAATCCAACTTCAAGCGTTCCTCATCAACAAAACGTTCCGGAAGGCCGATCCCTGGCTTATCGTCTGTCCCCAGCAGTCCTTCCTGGAAGCGGGCGAGCGGGGTGTTCTGAATGCCGGTGTGAAAGTCGTGGTGGTAGACCTTGGTGATATAGATTGCGAACCACTTCTCAAACTCCTTCAGCGTCATGATAGCCTTGCCTGAGGAATCGTAATCATACTTACTTCGTGTGTTCGAAAAAGTCGTCCCCGGAAGCGTGTGGGCCTTTCGCATAAAAGTCCGGAAACCACGCTCGACATGGCCGCCGTAATTCGCGGCACCACGCGGCCGCTGCTCTAAATCGATTCCATATGTCTGGCACGCACGTTCAAGAACAGTTCCTCGGAACTCCTTAGCATTGTCGGTGTGGATCTTTCGTGGCCTTCCGTAACACGGCCACGTCGCATCGATACCGCGCTCACTAAGCCACGCCTCCTTGGCCAGCATGGCGTGCGATAAGCAAAGGCCCACAGACGCGGCTCCTGGGGCCTCCAGCCAAAGATTGAAGCCCATAAGGACCCGCGTGCAGACGTCAATTGCGATCGTCAGCGTAGGCCGCCCAATCGGCTTGCGATAGACCTCGTCAACAATGATCAAGTCCACCGGCGTATGGTCAATTTGGATGACATCGAGAGGGTGATCAGCGCCGGGAAAGGAACCACGCAAAGGCGTAAATCGTTCCTTGGCTACTTTGGAGCCCTGCCGCTTAGCCACTCGCACTTTCTCCGGAATGGCCAAGTAGCGTCGTCGGATAAGGGTGAGGCCCGGTGGCTGCAGCCCCCTTTGCCCGCACTCTTTGACGACGTCCGCGTGAACAGATTTGAGCGTACTCGCCTCGCGCTTAAGAAGATGCCGCTTCATTGCCTCTTCAACTACGAGTTCGACTTCGTCGGAAAGTCGAGAGCCGCCCTTATCCGCACGCTCTTTGGGAAGAAATATAGCGATCGTCTCATCGGCCTCAAACTCTTTCAGCCAGCGATAAATGGTCTGCTGGGACTTGCCGAGTGTCGCGGCTGCTTCACGCACCTGCTCGCGAGTGCGCTTATAACGCCCAACCTCATGCAAGCGACGGATTACCTCCATTTGCGACGACGCCAACTTCCACACATCATCAGGAATGGTCGCCAACTCCGGCCGTTGCGGCTGAGCTGCTGAGCCCAGCTCCTGACTATCAGCGGCCTGCAGGTCAGCACACGCCAAAACGACGGTTTCATTGCTGGATATGCGTCGGCACAGCGCCGTATCCAATGTTTGCAGCTCAACGACAATGTATCGTTCCCCGCTATACGCGACCAGGGTTCCAGGCTTCACCTTAAATGTTGAATTCATCGTGTGCTGATATTTTCGAGCTCATGGAAAGAGGTTGAGACAAGTCTGTATGTATTCGGCCATGGGCAACTAGCCACCAAATGGCGGGCAGCAGTTCAGCCTGCTTCCAAGGATCTGGAGCCAAGCTGGCCAGTAGTGCTGCAGGCGTAGCCTCGCCGCTCACTCGTAGCGTACCCAGCACCGACTGAGCCTGGCTTTCTTCTGGAGTTCGGTCCCTAAAGCCACCGAGAAAGCGCAGATTCGCAAACCGAGCTGTGCGGATTTCCCTGTCCGTCATCACGCGGAAACGCCAGCCTCGTTCACGAGCATACTGGCGCGCCGCCTGTAGACGCTCCTTCAACTCCAGGAACCTTGCCCTGTACTCGTCGCGATATTTGATCTCGCAGAGCAGCGGCACAGCAGCACGTCCAGTGAAGCGATCAGGGCGAAAGGTTACGAGCGCATCAGGTGTGTAACGGCGTTGCTTCCCGTCTCCCGTGAGGTAGGTAATCGTAACCGGCTGCTCTTCAACCTTGTCCACGTCCGGATCGGCCATCATTAGTTCAAAGAAATCGCGCTCGAGCGACGACTCATAACGGGCTCCGCTGCGTGCATGTAACCCCGTCACCGCTCTGTTACCTATCGGTATCTTTCTAACTGACATAGAAGACGCAAGTTGCCGCCCCGTCCTGCACTGGGGTATATTAATTGCATGGTGGAAAATTCCATATTTTACCCACAACAATACGGTAGATCGTCACGGCTAAATGCATTAACTAAAACTATGAACCTAGAACAACTAAAAATTGGGATTTACGTAGGCAGGGCGATCTCTTGGGTTAAGGACCTGTTCAAGCGCCCTCAGCTACCGCAACTGCAAGTCTCGGATAGCACAAATGTCACCAACGTCTCGGGAAACCATGGCTCCACTATTAACATTGGGAGCATTTCAGCAGAAGGCGGAGCAACCCGCGTTCACAGCAACTTGGCTAAGCCCAAGCTGACCTTCCACGAGACAAGTTACTCAGCTACCATCGGCCAAAATGAATATACGTTCACTATGAAAAATCTTGGTGGCGACGTCCTGACAGCAGAGGTGCAGGCTAACGACAAGGCGGTAGGGTCTTTCGCCCGACTTCCAAGAGGCGGAAGCCAAACATTCAAAGTGCACAATTTTTCTAGGTCTGAACTCCTACGAGTCCACGTTGCTGGCTTCGATGTGAACGGCGATAAGGTGTCACTCTTCTACACAGCCAAAAGCCTGGCAGGGAAGTTCACATTCGACAATCCATAACCAATTGCAATAAAATCAAACGGAGTTTTGTCGCCCACTACCCTTTGTAATCGGAAAATGGAACCAGGACGAAGATATGTTTGGAAGCATTGACAAGAGCAAAGGACTGCTGTTCGTTACCTATGATCTCAGTCTCATCGTTGGCAATACGATGGGGGCTATGCAGCAAGAAGTTGAAAGGTTGGATGCAAATAGACTACTCAATACCTCCCCGGAGGATCTTAAACGCTACCTCGTAGAGAGGCACAGCATTACCCCGATCAAACTGCTACGAGATCAATGGTACGCCGACCACCAAGAAGTTCAGGTAGACGTCAGCAGGGACAGGATGCGCTGGATTGAGGACAGAGGTCGCCCGGTGATGGTTCCTGGCGAACTATTCGAGGTTCGGGTTCCTTTCGAAGGTGAATCAGAACTTTTCTACGCACGCGCAAGCACATTCAACATGAACCCACCACGCGCCGTTATCGATAGGACGGAGCTGGTGCTGCGCTATGAGTCGCCGGTCGATCAGCCGCTCGACGTGCGCCCACTCGTAGATCAAGCGTTAGCGGATATCGAGCAGCATCTGAGCTGGCAGCGTGGAATGATAGACGCGCACAACACCGCGCTGCCCGCTGCGGCGGAGCACGCGATCAAGCAACGACGAGCGCGCTTACTCGCACAATCGCAGCGAGCGGAAGCTCTTGGAATCCCGATCAGACGACGCGGCGACGCGCCGAAGACTTACGCCGTACCCACTGTACGTCGTAAAGCAGCGCCGAGCCTTCCACCGTCATCGACCGCGCAATTCAAGCCCGAGCCTATCTGGGCAATGGAGCAATACGAGCACGCCCTCAAAATCATGCAGGATATGGCATTGGTGATGGAGCGCAGCCCCGAGGCATTCAAATTGATGGATGAAGAGGCGTTACGTCAGCACTTCCTGGTGCAACTGAATGGGCAGTTTGAAGGCAAAGCTACCGGTGAGACCTTCAATATGGAGGGGAAAACCGACATCCTCCTGCGCGAAGGAGACCGAAACGTCTTTATTGCCGAGTGTAAATTTTGGAAGGGGCCCAAGGCGTTTGGTGCGGCCATCGACCAGCTCCTTGGTTATTCCACATGGCGCGATAGTAAGACTGCAATCCTTGTATTCAACCGTGGCACCGACACATCGACCGTTCTGACCGGAATTAACGCGACCGCAACAGCGCATGGTAACTTTAAGCGTCTGGTGAGCTGGCCACATGAAAGCGGATTCCGCTATGTGCTACATAGCAGCGGGGATGTGAATCGAGAAATAATATTGACCGTCCTCGTTTTCCACGTACCGACGTAATTCATGAAACGACATAGCTATCGCTCAACTGGCTACTCCATCCGATTTCGACGGCGTAGTGGCAACATACCGACATCGTCCACGCCTCGGAAAGATGCTTCAGATCGGATAGCGATCGCCTCGCTATTCGTTTCTGTCCTTGCCCTTTTGGTTTCGTTCTACTTCTCTCGCGATGGCACTTTGAAGCAAGAGCAAGCCAATCAAATTCAACAGCAATACTCGTCAGCGGAAAGAAATGCCAAGATTGCTGCGTTGGTTACCGAGCTAGCTGCAAAGACGTATTCGAAGATCGATTTCGCGACTAAACCAAACGAGGTGCGTGCCCAAGTTCAAAAGCGGAGCAATGACACACTGTTCGTACTGAACAGTCTCTATCTCACCACCCGAGGTAACTCAGACTGGGATGGGTATATTCTCGAAGCTTCTGAGCGACCAATTGCATCGCTCAAGACCTACGAAGAAAAAATCCGCTGTGGCTTGCTCGCGGACCCGTTTCGGAAGTTCATCTTTGACCCGAGGTATCAGAATGTCAAAGAGTGCGAGGTATGTACCGGTTCATGCGGTGGCGAATGAGGCCCCAACTCATAGCTCAACCGTTGAGCCACCGCTTTGCAAGAGTTTCAACGCCACCAAAGCGGCAGGAGCCGCCTACCAACTGAGAGCTAAGGCGGCCCCCCTTTTCTGAACGTTAGTCCACACAAAATTCTTTGGTAACTCACCAAAAGTTCTCGAATAAATGAACTCTTCGGCGGGAAAAACGCGCTCACTTGAGGCGGCTTTCTCGACCAATTCGGTTTTTTGAGATTCTTTTCGGATTAGTTTTCTCATTCATTTAAAATCTTTACAGCGGTGGCAGCGTGCCCCGCCCCGGTGAAATCTCGCTGGCCCATCATGGCGTGCTGTTTCTCGACGAATTGCCGGAATTTGACCGCCGCGTGCTCGAAGTGCTGCGCGAACCGATGGAGTCGGGCCGCATCACCATTTCCCGCGCGGCGCGGCAGGCGGACTTTCCGGCCCGTTTTCAGCTGATCGCCGCCATGAATCCCTGTCCTTGCGGCTACCTCGGCCATCTGGCCGGCACATGCCATTGCCCGCCGGATGCCATCAGCCGCTACCAGAACCGTATCTCCGGTCCCCTGCTGGATCGTATAGACATGCAAATCGAGGTCGGGCCGATCGAGGCGGAAGTGCTGGCGGCCAATGTGGACGGCGAGACCTCAGCTGCCATCCTGGTCCGGGTGGAACGGGCCTATCAGCGGCAATTGCGGCGCCAGAACAAGAGCAATCAGCAACTGGCGACGCGCGAAATCGACCAGTTCTGCAAGCTCGACCGCGCCTCCGAACTGCGGCTACGCACTTCAATGAAGCATTTTCACTGGTCGGGACGGGCGTATCATCGCGTGCTGCGCGTGGCACGGACCATTGCGGATCTCGCAGGCAGCGAAGCCATCCGCAACGAGCACGTTGGCGAAGCCATACAGTATCGGCAAGCGTTACGCCAGCTCTGAAACGATTGCCTGGCCGCCATCCGCCCTGCTACCATCGGACATGCGAAAAATCTCCATTCCCCTCCTCCTGACCACGCTGCTCGCTGCCGGTGTACTGGCCGCCTGCAGCCCCAAGTATGACTGGCGCGACTTCCGCAGCGCCGATGCGCCCTATGCCGTGCTCTTCCCCGGCAAACCGGCCAGCCAGACCCGCACCATCAATCTGGATGGCCAGGAAGTGAGCATGACGATGACGGCGGCCGAAGTCGACGGTGTCTCGTTCGCCGTGGGCAGCGCCAAGCTGGCCGACGCGACCAAGGCGCAAGCGGCGCTGGCCGCCATGAAGACGGCGCTGGTGAACAATATCGGCGCGGCCATCGTGTCCGACAAGACCACGGCGACCTCGTCGGGAACGGGCAGCCTGTCCGGACAGCAAACCATGGTGGAAGTGGAAGCAAAAGGAGCGCACAATGGGGAGGCGACGTTGCTGATCGGTCATTTCATCGCCAAGGACAACCGGATTTACCAGGTGATCATCATGGGCGCAGAAAAACATGTCGTTCGCGACACTGTTGACACCTTCATGAGCTCCTTTAAACTAAACTAATCACTAAGCGCGGGGAGAAACAATGATGAATAGTCTTGCAAAATCCGCCTCGCCGCCGGATGTTTGCCTGACCGGGAGTGGTTTGTCGGGACGTTGATGTCGATGTATGCGAACGGACAAGTCATGTTATCGTTATAAACAACAAGACTCGGAAAGTGCCTATGCTGATCACATTCAAATCCAAATCGTTGCCAGAAGTAATGATGTATCAGGAACATGCACAGCGCATCCTCGACCTGTTACACAAAAATCCCACCCGCGGGGTGATTACGGCGGCAGAGGCCGCCCAAGCATTATCTGTCCTGGAACATGAGGTCGCGCTAAGCAAACTGCATCCGGAAGTGGATGCGGAGCATGAGGTGCATACGCCCGAGCAAGAAGATAACGGGGATCTGCCCGAAAACAAGCTGAACTTGCGTGTCGGCTTTGCTCAACGGGCCTTCCCCCTGTTGGAAATGCTGCGCAGTGCCAAGCAGGAAGGTCAGGACATCATCTGGGGAGTCTGATTGCCGGCAACATCGGCAGGCAGGACAAAAAGCGCTTCGTCATGAAGCGCTTTTTTTACGTCCGCCATCAGCGAGGAAAGGGACGAAAAAAAACCCCGCCAACACATGTCAGCGGGGTTTTTTCATATAACTAGCTTGACGATAACCTACTTTCACACTGGTTGCAGCACTATCATCGGCGCAGAGTTGTTTCACGGTCCTGTTCGGGATGGGAAGGGGTGGGACCAACTTGCTATGGTCATCAA
>NZ_JACEZT010000034.1 GCF_014042345.1 Rugamonas brunnea | reverse complement strand
TTCCTAAGAAGCGTCCTATTTCATTACTTCTTGTGAACATTTGATATTTTAAGTATCGCGGAGACGAGCTCCGCGTGCACTTCCATCAAACGTCCACACTTATCGACTGTGAATTGTTAAAGAACTTTATTCGGTACTGCTTGCTGCGAAGCGTTTTGTTCGTCAGCAGAGAAGCGAGATTATGCGGTGTTTCGTGCAACTCGTCAACCCCTCGTTTTCGCCCCGTTCAACTCGCATTTGCACGCGCCGTTTTGCGGGGAGGCGAACTATAGCAAAGGCCTTCGAACTTTGGCAAGTCCTTCTGATCAGCTGGCACCATGCTTGCTTATTACAGCTTAAGCAGCGGTGTCCACACGAAAGGGACATCTGATTTTGCTCAAAATTTGCACAGGTGTTACATTATGGAACACCTGATGCGAGAGAGAGCCGTCAATAACGGCCTAACGGAGATATTGAGAACGCCATGCACCAACAGACTGCTCCAGATCTGCACAGTGCCCCTTCGTCCGCATTAGGGGCAACTTCCGCAAACGCGTGGGCGGACAAGATGCCGCTTATCATTGAAACCTCACATCAGCGCTCCCTGTCCTACGGCCTCAACCCAGAGGGCAAGCCAGACTTCAACCCGCTGGCGCGGGGCGACCTCAACGCGCTGATAGAACAGAACCGCCTGCTGCACGCCCACGCCCTGCCGGCCATGGAAACGCTGTACCAGCAGATCGTCAACACCCACAACATGGTGATCCTGACCGACGCCAACGGGGTGATCGTCCACTCGCTGGGCGACGACGATTTCCTGGAAAAAGCCAACCGCGTGGCATTACAACCTGGCGTGGCCTGGTCCGAGCAAAGCCGCGGCACCAACGCGATCGGCACCGCCATTGCCGAAAAAGCGCCAGCGCTGGTCCACGCCGACCAGCATTACCTGTCGGCCAACCACTTCCTGACTTGCTCCGCCGCCCCCATCACCGATCACCTCGGCAATGTGATCGGCGTGCTCGACGTGTCCGGCGACCAGCGCAGCTTCCACAAGCACACCATGGCCCTGGTGCGCATGTCGGCGCTGATGATTGAAAACCAGCTGTTCTCCGCCACATTCGAAGATGCGATCACACTGCATTTCCATGTGCGTCCCGAATTCATCGGCACGCTGATGGAAGGCATCGCCTCGTTCAGCCCCGGCGGTCGCTTCCTGTCGGCCAACCGCAACGGCTTGTTCCAGCTTGGCCTGTCCTACGCGGCGCTGCAATCGCACACGTTCAGCTCCCTGTTCGGCTTGCCGGTATCGGCGCTGTATGAGCACTACCGCACCGCCTCGCCCGGCCTGCTGAACCTGTGCATGCACAACGGCGTGCGCGTGTTTGGCCGCGCCCAGCTGCGACTGTCCAACAGCGTGTTCCAGCAAGTGCTGACGGAACCGCATGGCGCATCGGCCAGCGCCGTGCCCCAGCCGAGCCGCGCCGCCGTCGGCAACGCGCGACGCCTGTCCGGCCTGCGCTACCTGCGCACCGGCGATCCGCAGCTGGAACTGGTGATCGAAAAAGTCAGCAAAGTGCTGGGACGCGACATCCCGATCATGATCATGGGCGAGACGGGCACCGGCAAGGAGTTGCTGGCCCAGGCCATCCACAACGATTCGCCGCGCGCCATGAGCCCCTTTGTGGCCGTGAACTGCGCGTCGATTCCGGAAACGCTGATCGAGTCCGAACTGTTCGGCTACGAAGACGGCGCGTTCACCGGCGCCCGCAAGAAAGGCGCTGCCGGCAAGATCCTGCAGGCGAATGGCGGCACGCTGTTCCTCGACGAGATCGGCGACATGCCTTTCAGCCTGCAGGCGCGCCTGCTGCGCGTCCTGCAGGAACGGATGGTGACGCCGCTCGGCAGCGACAAGTCCATCCCCGTCAACGTGGAACTGATCTGCGCCACCAACCACAACCTGCGCGAACGCATGGCGCAAGGGCTGTTCCGCGAAGACCTCTACTACCGGCTCAACGGCCTGGTGGTCAAATTGCCGCCGCTGCGCGAACGCACCGACCTGGAAACGGTCGTCAAGAAGATCCTGGCGGCCGAATCGGAGCACGGCGGCTACGAAGTCTCGCCCGAAATCCTGCACCTGTTCCGGCGCCACAAATGGCCGGGCAACTTCCGCCAGCTCACCAACCTGCTGCGCACGGCCATCGTGATGGCGGGTGACGAGCAGGAGATCGGTCTGCGCCACATGCCCGACGACTTCCTCGACGATATCGAGCAGACCCAGGCCCTGGACACCCAAGCCACGACGACGCAAATGATCGCCACCGGCGCCAACCTGGAGGAAATGGAGCAGTCGGTGATCCTGCGCTCGCTGGAGGCCAACGGTGGCAACGTGTCGGCCACGGCGCGCGCGCTGGGCGTGTCGCGCAACACCATCTACCGCAAGGTGCCCAACCTGAAGTAGCGGCGCCGTCACGCCGGCGGCGGGAAGTTACGCGTCTGCCAGCTGCGGCCCTGCTTATCGATGGTCATCATGTCCACACCCGGCAACTGGGCGGCCAAGGCGGCCGCCCGCGCCCGCCCCATCACCATGAACGTGGTCGACAGGCCATCCGCCAGCATGGCGTTGGGCGCAAGCACGCTGACGCTGGCCAGTTCCGCCGGCGAATCGCCAAGCGCAGGATCGAAGATGTGATGGTGGACAAAATCGGGCGTGAATGTGGCCTCATAGTCACCGGATGTGGCCACCCCGCAGCCTTCGATGTACAAGGTGGTGGCCAGCGCATCGGCATCGCGCGGCGCGCGGATGCCGAGCGTCCAGGGCTGCTGGTGCTGCTTGCGGCCGCGCGCGACGAATTCCCCGGTATCCAGCAGCGCATGCTGGATGCCCCGCGCCTGTAGCGCGGCCAGTGCGCAGTCGGCCGCATACCCCTGGGCCAGGCCGTTGAGCGTGATGGCCATGCCGGGCCGCGCCAGCCGCACTGCCTCCTGGTCGAACTCCAGCCCTTGCCAGCCGACCAGCGCGCGCGCCTGCCGCCGGGCCGCGCCGGTGGGCAGTGTGCCGCGCGCGGCCGCCTCGCTGAACGCGCGCCACAGCGGCTGCACCGTGATATCGAACGCGCCGTCACTGAGCCTGGACAAATCCTGCGCCTGCCTCAGCACGGCCAGCAACTGCGCATCGGGCTGCGCCAGCTTGCCATCGCGATTGAGCTGATACACCTGGCTGGCCGGATTGTAGATGCTCATCAGCCTGTCCACCCGCTGCGCCGCATGCAGGGCATCATCCACGGCCTGCCGCGCCAGGCGTTCGTCGGCATGCAATACCGAGATTGAGATCGTGGTGCCGAACGCCAGCGCCGCTCCCGTATGCAGGTGCTGGTCCGAACTCAAGGCCAGGCCGCTGGCGCCCGCCAGCACGCCCATCGAAGCACACAAGAATGTACGGCGTTTCATGACTGTCCTCCGGCCATCGGCATGATGGGAATGGTGCGGCGCCGTTTCACTTCCATGATCCGGGGCGCGCATTTTTCATCGCTCTCGTAAATCACCACGCAGTCCATGCACTGGAAGCATTCCGCATAGTCGATGTCACCGGCCGGCTTGATGGCCTGGTAATCGCAACTGTGGCGGCAGGTCTGGCATGGCTTGCCGCATTCGCTGCGCCGCGCGATCCACGCCAGCAGCCGGAACCGGCCCAGCAGCGCAAGCCCGGCGCCGAACGGGCACAGGTAACGGCAAAAGAATTTGTAGACAAAGGCGCTCGCCGCCAGCAGCGCCACGGCATAGGCCACGTAAGACCAGGAACGGACAAAGCCCAGCGTGATCGATGTCTTGAACGGCTCCAGCTCCACGAGCCGGTCGGTCCACACGTCCGACAGCACGGCGCTGGTGAGGATCAGCGCCAGCAGCACATACTTGATGCGCTTCAGGCGCGCATCGGTCGCGCTGCGCAAGCGATGCTGCGGAATGCCGAACTTGCGCGCGGCCTTGCCGATGAACTCCTGCATGGCGCCGAACGGGCATAGCCAGCCGCAGAAGGTTCCCCGTCCCCACGCCAGCAGCGTGACCAGCACGAATGCCCACAACACCACCGTCATCGGATCGAACAGCATGAATTCGAGGCTGCGATGGGCCAGCAACGCCTGCACCACGCCGGTGATATTGACGATCGATAGTTGGCCCTGTGCGTAGTAGCCGATGAACGCGATGGTGAAGACCAGGTAAGCGCGCCGGAACCAGGCGAAGCGCCCACCATTGGCGGTCAGCCACTTCTGCCGGATCAGGGCGAAGGACAGCACCGCGAGCCCGGCCGCCAGCACCACCAGGTCGACGGCGCGGCCACGCCAGATCGCACGCCAGGTTTTGTCATTGCCCTCCGGCGCCACGTAGAAGCGTTCAGGCAACCGGTATTCGATATCGAAGCTGCGCGTGATCCGCTCCGGGTACACGATGCCCTTGTTACGCGTGATGGGCAGCGAAAAGTGGAACACGCCGGCCGGGTCCAGCCCCGCCTGCGAGATCACGCGAAACGCCGTCACCGAATAGCCCGGCAGCTGTTCACGCGCCACGGCCAGGTCCAGGTCCAGGTCGCGCATATCGATCGGCAGCTGGTCCTGTTTTAACAGCAGGCGCTCGGACAGGCTGCCGCGCACGAAGTCGTCGCCGGTCACGCTGTAGCGCCCTGTGGACATCACGAGGATGGCGTGATCGCCCTCCTCCAGCCGGCCTTTCAGCTTGCGCCAGCCACGCTCGGTCAGCAGGTTGCGGCCCACCGATGGCACGGAGACGCAGGCCACGTACAGGTCGATGAACAGGTCGTCGGGGTGGGCCAGTCCGTCCGGGTCCAGGCCAGCACCATCGCCGCCGATGAACAGGCGTTCCACGTCGCGGTTACGCAGGCGCAGATGCTGCACCAGTCCTTCCGACTGCATGCGCAGCAAGTCCATGGTTTCGAACAGATCGGGTTTGATGCGCGCGATCTGATCCGGGTCGCGCCCCTGCGCGAAGCCCAGCTTCTTGCGCGACACCTTGAGCGCCGCCGCCAGCACGCTCTGGTTGATGATGCGCACCGACGCCGTGGCCTTGGACACGCCATCGATATACGCGTGCGCGGCGTCGGCATGCCGCTCACGCTTGGTATTGGTTTCTATGCTGATGTTCTGCTTGAGCGACAGGCCCTTGTACTGCTTGACGAACTGGATCAGCGGGCCCTCGCCCAGGCCATCCAGGAACACCGGCTCGTGCTGCGACAGCACGGCCACATCGAGAAATCCGCCCTGCGGATCGATTGCCACCAGCAGGTTGGGCGGCACACCCGCAAAGCCCGGCACAGGCGCCAGGTCGACAGACTCGAACACATAGGCCACCAGCTCCGTGGCTGTGGCGTTCTGCTTGAAGATGGGCCACACGGGCAAGTCCGCGTCGCGCTCGCCCACCATCAGCGGCGCGGGAAAGCGGCGTTCCAGCTCCGCCTTGTCCAGCACGCCGGCACGCGCCGGCGCCGCCGCCAGCAACAGGGCCAGCAGAAGGGGCAGCAACGTCGCGCTCCACATCGAATACAAAACTCGCATGGCAGTCATGTCGTCTCCTACCGCGGCGCGGCCATCCCCGCCGCGCCGCGATAAGTGAGGCGCTATCAGAAGAAGATGATGCCGCCCACCGAGACGCCGTTCATCTTCGCCTCGCCGCCGTTGAAGCCCTTGGAGCGGGTCTGGCCCACTTCACCCACCAGCGAAATCGCGCTGGTCAGCGAGTAGTACATACCGGCCGTCAGGTTGGCGTTCGACTTCAGGCCGCCGGTGCCGACGGTGTTGTCGTCGTTCTTGCTGATACCGTAGCCCAGGCCCAGCTTGAGCTTCTCCGTTGGCTTGTAGGTCGCCTGCACGAAGTAGTTCTTGGCCTTCACATCGCCCTGATCCGCATCCGACAGCACGCCCAGGCCTTTGCCGCCCTGGAAGTTGGCCAGCAGGCCGGCCGCGCCAGCCTGGTACGACAGGCCCAGTTCCACGGCCGACATGGTGAAGTCGTTCACGCCTGGCGTGGTGGACGAGAACTTCTGCGACTTGGCGCCCAGCCAGCCCTTGAAGCCGTCGGCCGCATACGTGACCTGCGCCTGCACCTGCGGGCTGTTCTTGGCCGAGTAGGTGGCGGCGGCGACGATAGGCGTGTCGGACACGGGGCTCACCAGCGCGGCGTCAAAGCCGATGCCGGAGGTCGACTTCGGTGCGCTGTAGGCGATCTGGCCATAGTAGCCGACGTAGCTGTAGCCAGCGCCGATGTGGCCCAGCG
Organism: Rugamonas brunnea; assembly: GCF_014042345.1. Classification (GTDB taxonomy): domain Bacteria; phylum Pseudomonadota; class Gammaproteobacteria; order Burkholderiales; family Burkholderiaceae_D; genus Rugamonas; species Rugamonas brunnea. Next base: position 12,176 of record NZ_JACEZT010000034.1, on the reverse strand, counting down.
TGACGCGGCCGCGCTGGGTGGCCTGCACTGGCGCGCCCGAGCCGATCAGCGTCATGTCGCCGAAGATGGGGTTGGCGCCGAAGATGCCGTTGTCGCGGCCCAGCTTGACCGTGCCCATTTCGGCGTTACCGAACGTGAAGTAGGCCTGACGCACGTCCACGCCGCTGTTGGCGGCGATGGCGCTGTCGGTGGCCGTGGCGTTGTAGATGCCGATCAGCGCCTTGACGTCGTAGTCGCCCTGGCGCGACGAAGCCGACGTCACCAGGCCGTTTGGCAGCAGGCCGTTGCCGATGGTGGTGCGGTTCGATTCGCCGCCGCAGCCCAGGCCCTTACCGGCCAGCGCCAGACCACCCACGGCATCGCCGGAGCACGACACCTGCGTGTAATAGGCATTGACGATGCCACCGACATTGACCGTCCAGTCGCCGGCCTTGATGTCCACCGCTTGTGCCGATTGAGTACCTGCAGCTGCCAGCGCGCCCAGCAAGAAAATCTTCTTCATCACATTCTCCATGTATTTGTTCTAGATTTGGTCAGACACATCACGTTTGATGTAAGCGTGTAATGGCAATTTGCGTGCCTGTCGCTACACAGAGGGAAAACGGTACAGATCGCGGCATTCGCTGTGCTGTATCGGATCAGCGTGTGCGCGCACTGTCCTAAATTTGATCGCCGCGTTGATCGCCACGCACGCGACGAACGGCACCGCACAAAAAAAAACTGACGGCCGAAGCCGTCAGTAAAAAGAAGCGTTCAAGCGCCAAGGGGAGACTAACCGCGCATGATATGAACGCTGCCGACGTAAATCATTTTGCTGGCAGTTTGAAGACCCACACCGAACCGCCCTGCTCCAGGAAGTTGACCTTCTTGGCTACCTCGCCGCCCCACAGCGGCACCGCGCCACCCCAGCCCGACACCACGGCCACGTACTGGGTGCCGCCGTCCTGCCACGTCACAGGAGGTGCGACCACGCCGGAACCGGTCTGGAACTTCCACAGCTCCTTGCCGTTCTTGGCGTCGACCGCCTTCAGGTAACCTTCAGGCGTACCGTAGAACACCAGGCCGCCGGCGGTGGTCATCACGCCGCCCCACAGCGGAGCGGAGTTCTTGTCTTCCCAGACGATCTTGCCGGTCTTCGGATCGATCGCGCGCATGGCGCCGATGTAGTCCTCGTTCAGCGGACGGATGGTGAAGCCAGCGCCCAGGTAAGCGCCGCCCTTCTTGTAGCTGATCGGCTCATTCCAGATGTCCATGCCCCACTCGTTGGCCGGCACATAGAACAGCTTGGTCTGCGGGTTGTACGCCATCGGCATCTGGTTCTTCGCGCCCAGGAAGGCCGGCGCCGCGAACACGGTGCTGCCCTTCTTGCCTTCAGGACCCGTGGTCGGATCGCTCGGACGGTTTTCCTTCACGAAGTTCGGACGGCCGGTCTTGAGGTCGATGCTGGTGGCCCAGGTGATCTTCTTCACGAACGGGAAGGCGTTCTGCAGCTTGCCGTTGTTGGCGTCGATCACGTAGAAGAAGCCGTTGCGGTCGGCCTTGCCGCCGTAACGCTTGCCGTCCATGTCGAAGGTGACGAACTCGTTGGCGCCGTCGAAGTCCCACGAATCGTTAGGCGTGTTCTGGTAAGCCCACTTGATCTGGCCGGTCTTCGGATCGATCGCCACGGTGGACGACGAGTACAGGTTGTCGCCGGGACGCAGGTGGCTGTTCCATGGCGCCGGATTGCCGGTGCCGAAGTAGGCCAGCTTGGTGCTCGGGTCGTAGGTGCCGCCCATCCAGGTCGAGGCGCCGCCCGTCTTCCACAGTTCGCCCGGCCAGGTCTTGTTGACCGTGCCCGACACACCGTTCTCGATGGCGTTGCCGTCCTTGTCGTACTTGTAGCCCATGTGGCCTTCGACGGTCGGACGGGTCCACAGCAGTTCGCCTGTCATCGGGTTGCGTGCTTCGACGCGGCCCACGATACCGAACTCGCCGCCCGACACGCCGGTCAGCAGCACGCCGTCAGCGATCAGCGGCGCTGCCGTCATCGAGTAGCCGGCTGCGTAGTCGTCGATCTTTTCCTTCCAGACGACTTTACCCGTGTCCTGGTCCAGTGCCACCAGCTGCGCATCCAGCGTGCCGAAGATGACCAGGTTGCCGTACAGGGCGGCGCCGCGGTTGACCACGTCGCAGCAAGGCATGATGGCGTCAGGCAGGCGGTGCTCATACTTCCACAGCTTGGCGCCGGTTTTCAGGTCGATCGCGAAGATACGCGAGTACGACGCGGTGATGAACATCTTGCCCTTGTAGATCACGGGCTGCGATTCCTGGCCACGCTGCTTCTCACCACCGAACGAGAACGACCATGCTGGCACCAGCTTGTCGACGTTCTTGGTGTTGATTTGCGTGAGCGAGGAAAAACGCTGGCCTTCCGAGCCCATGCCGAACGACAGCACGCTGTCGGTGGCCTTGCTGGCATCGTTGAGCATGGCCGTGGTGACGTTTGCGGCGCCATGCGCCATCGTCAGGACGCTCAAGCCGACCAGCGTTGCGATAATTTTTTTCTGCACAATCTTCTCCTCTGTTCCCGTTTTTGGAATTTAGCTACTCTGTTTTACTGCCTGCTACTCTGCGCTGTTAAGCACCGCCAGCTCCTCGTCCGTAAAGAGGCGCGAGCGGGTCAGGAAGCGCCTTCCGGTACCGTTATCGAGCGAGAACATACCGCCGTTCCCGTCCACGACATCGATGATCAGCTGCGTGTGCTGCCAATACTCGAACTGCTCCAGTCCCATGTAAAACGGCGTACCATCCAGGTTGCCCAGGTAGACGTCCGTGTCGCTGAGATTGAAGTCCCCGGCGCCGTAGCACATCGGCGCACTGCCGTCGCAACAGCCGCCGGACTGGAAAAACATCAGCGGGCCATGCTGGCGGCGCAAGGCCGCCAGGAATTCCAGTGCCGCCGGGGTGGCGGTCACGCGGGCGATGGCATTGTTCATGGGCTTCCTTTCGCAGTCCCGGCACCACGCGGCGCCGGGACTTCATCAAGCGCTTAGAAGAAACCGAGCGCGTTCGGGTTGTAGCTGACCAGCAGGTTCTTGGTCTGCTGGTAGTGGTCCAGCATCATCTTGTGGTTTTCGCGGCCGATACCGGACTGCTTGTAGCCACCGAAGGCGGCGTGGGCAGGGTACAGGTGGTAGCAGTTGGTCCACACGCGGCCAGCCTGGATGGCGCGGCCGACGCGGAAGGCGCGCGAACCGTCGCGGGTCCACAGGCCGGCGCCCAGGCCGTACAGCGTGTCGTTGGCGATGGCCAGCGCTTCGGCTTCATCCTTGAAGGTGGTCACCGACACCACCGGGCCAAAGATCTCTTCCTGGAAGATGCGCATCTTGTTGTTGCCCTTGAACACGGTAGGACGCACGTAGAAGCCGCCTTCCAGGTCGCCCGTCTGGGCATTGCGCGAACCGCCAGCCAGCAGCTCGGCGCCTTCCTGCTTGCCGATGTCCATGTACGACAGGATCTTTTCCATCTGCTCTTGCGAAGCCTGGGCGCCGATCATGGTCGAGGCATCCAGCGGGTTGCCCTGCTTGATGGCGGCCACGCGGGCCAGCGCGCGCTCGATGAACTTCTCGTAGATCGATTCCTGGATCAGCACGCGCGATGGGCAGGTGCACACTTCGCCCTGGTTCAGCGCGAACATGGCGAAACCTTCCAGGCACTTGTCGAAGAAGGCGTCGTCCGCTTCCATCACGTCTTCGAAGAAGATGTTGGGCGACTTGCCGCCCAGTTCCAGGGTGACGGGGATCAGGTTCTGCGCGGCGTATTGCATGATCAGGCGGCCGGTGCCGGTTTCGCCGGTGAAGGCGATCTTGGCGATGCGCTTGCTCGATGCCAGCGGCTTGCCGCACTCCAGGCCGAAGCCGTTGACCACGTTGACCACGCCAGGTGGCAGCAGGTCGCCGATCACTTCCATCAGCACCATGATCGAGGCAGGGGTTTGCTCGGCGGGTTTCAGCACCACGCAGTTACCGGCGGCCAGCGCTGGGGCCAGCTTCCACACGGCCATCAGGATCGGGAAGTTCCAGGGGATGATCTGGCCCACGACGCCCAGCGGCTCGTGGAAGTGGTAAGCGTAGGTTTCGGAATCGATCTGGGCGACCGAGCCTTCCTGCGAACGGATGCAACCGGCGAAGTAGCGGAAGTGGTCGATCGCCAGCGGGATATCGGCGGCCATGGTTTCGCGGATCGGCTTGCCGTTGTCGATGGTCTCGGCGGTGGCGATCAGCTTCAGGTTCGCTTCCATGCGGTCAGCGATGCGGTTCAGGATGTTGGCGCGTTCCGCTGGCGAGGTCTTGCCCCATGCGGCCTTGGCGGCGTGGGCGGCGTCCAGTGCCAGCTCCACGTCCGCTTCGTTGGAACGGGCGATTTCGCAGAACGGCTGGCCGGTGATCGGGGTGATGTTGGCGAAGTATTCGCCGTTGACCGGCGCAACGAATTTGCCGCCGATGTAGTTGTCGTAGCGTGCTTTGAATGGGTTAGCGACGCCAAGTTTGCTGATATCCGCGAGATTCATGTCATCCTCTTTCTGCTGTGGTTATGGGACCGTTCCGTAACGGCGTTGGTAAGGCACATGCTCCTATTCGCAAACACCGTGCCAGCACCGCCAACCGGCCCCGCTTCAGGGCTGCGCCACAGTGAGCACGGGTATCTGCGGGGGCTGTGCGGCGCGGGCCGGGTTGGCGCCGGGCTGTCACACCTGTTCAGGATTGGAACAGGTGTGACACAGCCTCTGCGCGTTCGCAGATCACTAGCGGATCACTAGCGGATCACCACGCCCCATGGCAGCTGGCCGACGGCGATGTCGGCGCGCTTGGCGGCGCTGGCCGTATCGATGGCCGACACGCTGTTGGAACGGCCATTGGCCACATACAGCGTGGCGCCATCGGCCGTCAGCGCCATGTTCCACGGCCGCTTGCCCACGGCGATGGTGTGGCTCACGGTGTTGGTGGCCGTATCGATCACCATCACGCTGCCGTCGATGCCATTGGAGACGTAGACGTGCGCACCATCCGGACTGACGGCGATGCCGTTCGAGTTCTTCCCGGCCGCGACCTGGGCCACGGCCTTGCGCTGGGCCATGTCGATCACATAGACCGTGTTCACCAGTTCGCAGGCCACGTAGGCCAGCTTGCCATCGGGCGAGAAGCCCATGCCGCGCGGGCGTCGCCCCACCGCCACCGTGCCCACCTGGCGCCGTGCGGCCACATCGATCACGTCGACCTGCTCGGCCTCCTCCGCGCTCACCAGCAGCCAGCGGCCGTCCGGGCTGAACACGGCGTGCTCGGGGTTCTTGCCTTGCACCTTGATATCGGCGAGCACCTGGCCATCGGCCGCGCCGATCAGCGTCACGCTGTTGCTCTCCTCGACCGCCACGGCCACCAGGGCGCCGTCGGCGGAGGCGTTCACCCCTTCCGGCGATTTGCCCAGCGCGATGGTACGCACGGTGGCGCCGCTGGCCGTGTCGATCACCAGCAAGGCGTTGCTGACGGCGTCCGTCACGTACAGGTGGCGGCCGGCCGGATCGGCAGCGATGCCACGCGGGCGCTTGCCGGCCGCGATCTCGCGCACCACGGTGCCGGTGGCCACGTCGATCACGCTGACACTGGAGGATTTTTCGTTCGGCACGTAGGCGAACGGCGCCGCATGCACCTGTGCGCACAGCAGCGACAGGGCGAATAAAGTGGAGGTTTTCACGGTACGGCCTTTCATCGGAGGTTGATCGGGGATGGTCGAATATCGAACAGCTTTGCGCCAACGCGCGCGTGCGCGAATATTTATGCAATCGCCGTGCCACGACCGTTGACGCAGCGCCGCAGCATGGCAGGCAAATTGCTTACATGATGGGCAGACTTGCTGGCGCAAGGCGCCTGGAGCAAGCGTGAACCGTTAAACAACATGGAGACTTTGCAATGAAACACCCAGCCTTCCGACTCAACGCCGTCGCCGCGCTTTTCGCGGCCGGCAGCGCACTGGCGCCGCAGGCCTACGCCGCCGCCCCCGACGCGGCGCCCGATGCCGGCACAGGCGCGGTAACCGACGTTGTGGTCATCAGCGGCAGCCGCGCCGGGCATACCAGTTTTGAGCTGCCGGCCGCGCTCGATGTGGTCGACACCTCGCGCGTGCGCGACAGCCAGGCCCGCGTCAACGCCTCCGAGGCATTGGTGGCCGTGCCCGGCCTGGTGGTACAAAACCGCCAGAATTACGCGCAGGACCTGCAAATCTCCTCGCGCGGCTTTGGCGCCCGTTCCGCCTTCGGCGTGCGCGGCGTGCACCTGGTGACGGATGGCATCCCGGCCAGCATGCCGGACGGCCAGGGCCAGGCCGCCACCTTCAACCTCGACATGGCCGACCACATCGAAGTGCTGCGCGGTCCCTTCTCTGCCCTGTACGGCAACCACTCGGGCGGCGTGATCCAGCTGGTCACCCGCGACGGCGAAGGCGCGCCTTCGGTCGAAATGAACCTGACCGGCGGCAGCTATGGCACGCGCAAGGTGGACCTGAACGCGCAAGGCAAGTCCGGTGGCATCGGCTACGTGGTCGACACCTCGCGCTTCGATACGGACGGCTACCGTGCCCACAGCGCGGCCCGGCGCGACCAGGCCTACGCCAAGCTGACGCTGGCCCCCATGGCCGGCGCCAAACTGAGCATCGTCGCCAACGGCCTGCGCCAGGACGACACCCAGGACCCGCTGGGCGTGACCTGGGCCACCTTCCAGCGCGACCCGCGCGCCGGCGAGATCGACACCACCGATCCGCTATCGCCCAAACGCACCCTGGCCGACCGCTACAACACCCGCAAGAGCATCCACCACGAACAAGCGGGCGCCGTATGGGAACAGGCGTTCGGCGACGACCGCCTGCGCGCCACCGTCTACGGCGGCAACCGCGACGTGGTCCAGTACCAGGCGTTCTCCAAAGCGTTCCAGGCGCCGGCCAGCCATTCCGGCGGCGTGGTGGACTTCGAGCGCAATTTCCATGGCACGGACCTCAACTGGCTGCACGTGAACCAGCTGGCCGGCGGCAAACTGAGCACCACGGTCGGCATCGAATACGGCCATTCGAGCGACGCGCGCAAGGGCTTCGAGAACTTCATCGGCACCCAGTTCGGCGTGGAGGGCAAGCTGCGGCGCGACGAGGACGATATCGTGTCGAATGTCGATCCCTACCTGCAGGCGGAATGGCAGTCCGGCCCCTGGCTGGCGACGGCGGGCCTGCGCCACAGCCGCGTGAAGATCGAAGTGGACGACCACTTCCTCGGCAACGGCAACGACAGCGGCAACCTGACTTACAGCCACACCACGCCGGTATTGGGCCTGCTGTACCAGGTCTCGCCCAAGCTTAATGTGTACGGCAGCGCCGCACGCGGCTTCGAGACGCCCACGCTCAATGAACTGTTCTATTCAGGCTCGGGCGCCGGCTTCAACTTCAATCTGAAGGCGGCCAACAGCACCCATCTGGAAGCGGGCATCAAGGCCCAGCCGATGCAGGACACCCGCGTCAACGCCGCCCTGTTCCAGGTCCGCACCAGCGACGAACTGGTGGTCGACAGCTCCGTGGGCGGCCGCACCAGCTACCGCAACGGCGGCAGCACGCTGCGCCAGGGCGCCGAACTGTCGCTCGATTCGAGCTGGCGCTACGGCCTGAGCACGCGCCTGGCGCTGACCACGCTGCGCGCCGTGTATGACCAGGCCTTCGGCACCGTGCAGCAGGGTAGCCGCCTGCCGGGCGTGCCGAACGCGAACATGTACGCGGAACTGGCATGGGCCGACGGCAGCGGCCACCTCGGCGCCGCACTGGAAGGCGTGGCCAGTGGACGCATCTACGCGGAAGACGCCAACGCAGAGAAGCCCGCCCCCGGCTACGGCATCCTGAATGCGCGCGTGACGGCCAAGCAGGAGTGGAAAGGCTGGACCTTCAAGCAGTTCCTGCGCGTGAACAACCTGCTCGACAAGGTCTACGTGGGCTCGGTGATCGTGGGCGACACCAACAAGCGCTATTACGAAGCCGCACCGGGTCGCAACTGGCTGATGGGCGCCAGTGCCCGGTACGGGTTCTGATCAGAAGTGATAGCGTAACCCGGCCACCACCGAACGTGGTGCGCCGGGTGCGACGAAGCGCACCGGCGCCGCTTGCACGGCGCCATCCAGGGGCTGTAGCAGACGCCCATTCGGGAACATGTCCTGCGCCACGGCGCCGAAGGTTTCATAACGCCGGTTCGTCACGTTATTGATGCGGGCGTACAGCTCCCAGCGCTGGGTGGGATGATAGTCCAGGTGCAGGCCAAGCAAGGCGTAGCCGCGAATCCGCAGATCGGCCGTTTGCGGCGGCTGATCCGCCTGCGTATCGGCGATCAGGCCATCCTCATTACCCTGCGTGAGCAGATCCGACTTGGCGACCACTTCGGCGCCCAGCGTCAGCGCTGGCGTGGCGCGCCAGTCCGCGCCCAGCTTGAGCGTATGGCGCGGCAGTCCGGCGATGCGGGTGCCGGCCGCCACGTGCACGTTGCGCGCGCCCGTGAACAAGGTGCCATCGGCGTCGTACACGGCCTGCAGATAGCTGTAGCTGATGCGCGCCGTCAGGTCGCCCCACTGGCCGCTCGCGCTCAGGTCCGCCCCTTGGTGGAGCGTGCGCTTGAAGTTGGAGAAGTAGCCCTGCTGGGTGGTGCCGGCGCTGCGGAACAGGATATCGTCCTGGTTGATCGTGCGGTAGATCGACAGCGTGGCACTGGCGTGATGGCCGCCCTGCCAGCGCGCGCCCGCCTCGATGGTGCGCGAGACCACCTGTTTCAGATAGGGGTCCGATTGCAGGCCGACCGGCAAGCGGCACGGCAGCGCGGGATCGGCGCACCCCAGTTCGATCACGGTCGGCACGCGCGTGCTCTGCGACCAATTGGCCAGCAATGACAGGCCGCCGCCCGCGTCATGCGCGACGCCGAGGGCCGGATTGAGTTTTTGGTAGTTGAACGCCTCCGGCGCTTGCGCGTCGCCGGCGTTGACCAGCGTGTTGGCCACGCGCGCGCGGTTGTAGCGCGCGGATGCCGTCACGTGGGTCTGGTTGGTCACGCTCCACGTGTCCGAACCGTACAGGCCCACCGTGCGCGTGCTGCCGGAGACGGACGACGTGGCCTCGCGCTCGGCGGTGGGATCGGCCAGCACGCCGCGGTCCGGTGTGAAGAACGCGTCCTGCGCGAACTGGGCGAAACTGACGCTGCTGCGATCGAAGGTCAGTCCGGCCAGCAGCTTGTGGGCTGCCACATCGCGGCTCAGGTTGACGCTTGCGCCCTGGCTGTTCTGGCGTGTGCTGGTGGTATTGAACGAAGCCGGATGCAGCGCCGCTGCCGTGTTGCGGTCGTAGCCGCAGGTGGCGGGATCGGCGGCGCTGCCATCGGCCAGGAAACCGGCGCTGCAGTCGGCCACGTAATCGCCGTAGGCCTCGCCGATGTCGCCGTTGACGGTGTCGCGGCGGCTGTTGCGCACATAGGCATTGGCGGACAGTTCGCCCGCCGTGCCCAGATCGTGGACCAGGCTGAACACGGCCTGGTGCAGGCGGTTGCGTGTTTCGTCGGCGTAGGTGTAGATGGCGCGGCGGTTGGTTTCGTACAAACCCTGGCCGCTATCGTCGCTGCGATAGCTGGGCAGCAGGCCATTGCCTACCAGGCTGCTGCTGCCGCCCAATAACGCAAGGCTCCATTCGTTGGCGCCACTGGTGCCGCCCAGTTTGAGATAAAGATTACCGAGCCGGCCGTTTGAATGTTCGCGCCAGCCACGGTCGTTGAACAGCGTGGCAGCCAGGAAGGCATGCCACGGCTGGTCGCCGCTGTAGCCATAGGCGAGGTCGGTGCGGCGTTGTCCGTTGCTGGCGTCGGATACGCTGACGTCCAGCCCGGGATGGGTTTTGCCCGATTTGCTGTTGAGCGCGAGTGCGCCGCCCAGCGAATTCAGGCCGTATAAAGGATTGGAGCCGGGCGCCAGCAGCACGCTGCCAATGGCCGCTTCCGGCACCATGTCCCAATTGACGACGTCACCGAACGGTTCATTCACCCGCACGCCGTCCAGGTAGACGGAAATGCCTTGTGAGCTGCCCAATACGGGCGAAGCGCGAAAACCGCGGAACGTCACATCGTTCTGGAACGGGCTGCCCGAGATTTCATTCACCCCCACGCCGGTCAGCGTGCGGGCCATGAATTCGCTTAGGTTCTCCCCGGCCGATTGCCGCAACTCGCGGGACGACGCGGTCTGCACGGCATAGGGCAACAGGTTGCGGTCTATGCCAAGGCCGGGCAAGGGCGCGACGCCGACCACATCGATCGACGCCAGCGCCATCGCCGGTCCCGCCACCAGTTCCGGCACCGCCGATTGCGCCGACGGCGCGCCCGATTCGGCGCTGGCGGCAGCCGTCACCAGTGCCAGCGCAACGGCCGTTGCCAGCCGTGTGCGCTGCGGCGCCGGCTTCACGGCTGCACCAGATGCACGCCGTATTTGGCAAAGATGGCTTGCAACTCGCCGCTGCTGCGCAAGTCGTTCATGGCCGACTGCAGCAGCTTGGCCACTTCCACATCATCCTTGCGCACCGCCATGCCGACTGCCCAGCCGGCACGCGGCAGACGCTGGAACTTGGCTTCATCGATCGGGAACGCGGGATCGCCCTTGAGCGATGCCTCGATCTCCGAACGATTGGCCAGCACGGCGTCGATCTTGCCCGCCTTGAGTTGTTCCAGCGCCTGTTCCGCTGTGTCGAAAATGCGCACGTTGTCACGGAATCGACCATTGCCTTCACCGAGCATCACCATGCCTGCGATCGACACTTTCTCAACGCCGATGGTTTTGCCATTCAGCGAATCGAGGCCCGCGAAGGTGGGGATGCTCTTGGCGTTACGGACCAGGCGCACGGACTCCACGTGATAGGGCGCGAAGATGCGGACCTTGTCATTCTCGTTCATCAGCTTGGGCTCCACCGGCACGTGCAACATCACGTCGGCAGGGCCGTAGCCCATGTAGTGGCCCTTCCAGACCATATTGCGCAAGTCGTCGTTCAACTCCTCGCCGGCCGGGAATGGCAGCAGGCTGAGTTTGAGGCCCAGCTTCTGCGCCAGCGCTTGGGCCAGGTCGACATCGATACCGGCGCTATGGTCGGAGAAAGGGGCGAAGTCGTTGTACACCGCCACCTTGAGCGCGCCCGACTGCTGGATCTTGCTCCAGTCGGCACGCGCAGGGGAAACGGCGCACATCAGCACACCAGCCAGGGCAATCGTCGCGCTTGTGGCACGCAGGGAGAACTTGAACATGTGAGCACCTCGGAATCAAAACGACCTGTCGGAAAAGCTGGGTGAACGCGACTTATTTGACTTCGCGGCGGTCTTCCAGATAGGTCTTGATGGCCCACATGGCTTCCTGGTTGAACACGCCCTCGAACGGTGGCATGTAGACGGCGCCATTGCGCACCTTGCCGTGGCGGATCGAGGTCAGGAAGTAGTTGTCCGTCTCCTTGTAGCAGGCTTGTTTCTTCTTGTCGTTCTTGATGTCGAAGCAGTCGCGGTCAAGCTTGCGCAAGTCAGGGGCGATGCCGCCCGTGATGGCTTCCAGGCCGTGGCAGCGGGCGCAGTTCTGGTTGTAGGCGGAGCTGCCGATTTTCAGGGCCAGCTTGTTGCCGCGGTACGGGTTCTGGTCCAGCCACTTGTCGCCCACGGACGGCAGGCCCGTGGTATCGACGGCCTGCGGCGTCACGTTGCCGTGGGCGTAAGCGATCATGGAGGTGAGAGCGGCCGTTGCGAAAGCGGCGCCAGCGAAGATAGTGCGAATTGGATGTTGCATGATGGTCTCCTACCGTTTTGAAATGACTAATATCAAGGTAGTGAGCAATTGCCGTGCCATGCGCTTGACGGGCTGTTTCCGGGGCTGTTTCCCGGGCATGGCAGGTGTGGTTGTCCCATATTGGGACAGGTGTTCCATGTGACACCCAGGCCGGGAATACTGGAGGGACAGAAGACGAAAAAAAACCCCGCCAACTTTAAGTCAGCGGGGTTTTTTCATAATAACTAGCTTGACGATAACCTACTTTCACACTGGTTGCAGCACTATCATCGGCGCAGAGTTGTTTCACGGTCCTGTTCGGGATGGGAAGGGGTGGGACCAACTTGC
>NZ_JACEZT010000033.1 GCF_014042345.1 Rugamonas brunnea | reverse complement strand
TTGAAGCAGCTCCACTTGGAACTTAAGGAGCTGGGCTATGAGGGGTCATACGACCGTGTGGCAGCGTTTGCCAGGCAGTGGAAGGTGGGTCAATCGGAGTGGGTCAATTCTGCGAGCAAACGAACAAGTCACACATTTGCTTCGTAAACAGTCACACATTTGCTTCATCGGACGAAAAACAAGGGCATAGCGCCGGTTTCGTATCAGCACCACATTTTACATAATATAAATTATGCGTAAAATGAGGTTAGAAAAAACGCGTGACCGCCTGGTCACGCGTTGCCGTTCTATCCAGCGAAATTTACTGCATCCACACCGCATAGTTATTGCCGGAAGTCATAAGCTTCCAGCCGCTGCCTGGCGACCAGCTGTTCGGGCCGATCTTCATGGCCAGCTTGCCGGTGTTGCCGGTAATGATGGCTGCGTACAAGCCCTGGGTCGCCTGCTGGATCGCGACCGGCGACGTCGATGTCACGTCGGCCGACTTGCGTGCGCTGATCAGCGCGCGGATCTGCGTTTCCAGATTCCAGTTGTAGATGTGCGGATAGAAAACGCTGGGAATGCCCGGATGCGTCAGGATGTACGCATAGCCTTCCATCACCGAACCACATGGCACGGCCCACAGGTTCTGGCCGCTGCCGCAGCTCTCGGCTGGACCGGTGTCGTGGTTGTCGACAAATGTCACGGACATGGCTGGCCACCAGCCGATCGCGCCCGCCGGGTTGCCCGACGTGTCTTTCAAGCGCCAATAATTGCCATTAGCCAGTGCGTCGTTCAGGATGCCCTTGGTGGTGAAATCGAACGCGCCGCAGCTGTTGTTGCTGCCGTTGATCCAGTCCATGATCGCCTGACGGTTGGCGTTCAGATTGTTCAAATCGAAGGAATCGGGCCACATTTCACCCACGCACAGTTCCGAACCGAACGCGTTCGAATATTGGCCGGCATATTGGGCGCCGAAGCCTTTTACATAGTCGAAGCGAATGCCGCTGAATCCGACCGGCTTCAGCACGTTGTTGAGCCAGGATGTGATGCCATTCTGGACTTCCGCCACATTCTTGTGGTCAAGGTCACGCGCGGCGCTGAAACCCTGGCCCGTGTCCGGATTGCCCCAGCCGCAGTTGCATTCGTCATTGTTGACAATTGTATATTGCGACCAGGTGGGATTGGTGAAATCGTACCAGCCGGTCGAGCCGACCCGATGGTTGACGACCACGTCGACCACGGCGCGCACGCCGCGGCTGGTAAATGCCGACACGGCCGACTGCAGATCGCTTGCACTGCCATACGACGAATTCAAGCTGTTGAGCTGCCGCGGCATGTAGCCCTGGCTAGCCGAGGAATCCGATGGCGGCGGGAACCAGACATGGGTGAACCCCAGGCTCTGGATGTCGGCCGCGTTGCCGGCCAGCGTGTTGTACCAGTTCGGACTGGTGTAGCTGGACGAATTCCAGTGAAATCCTTGCAACAGGATCGCGCGGCTGCCGCCGGCCTGTTCGGGTGGTGTCGCAGCTTGGCTAGCCGTGCAGCATAGGATAGCCGCACCTGCTAAGAGAGCAAGTTTCTTGCGCATGTAGTCTCCTGAAAATTGTAGTGATACACAATAGATAGGCGGATTGGATTTGTAGTTTTACTCCGCCATTTCAGGGTAACAAACTAATTCACTGGGTCAAAGTGAATTCTGCGCTTGATTTGCGCAACACCGACAGTTTAGTTTGACTACACTAATCTCTGTAGTCGACTACGCGCCTGCGCTCAGCCCGGTTGGACCGCCCTCGCCCGCGCCGCATGCAGCTTGCGGTAGCTGTCGATCTTGCGCTGATGCCGGTCCAGCCCTTCCAGCTTCATGCTGGTCGGCGTCAGGCCGTGGAAACGCACGCTGCCGTCCACCGAGCCCAGCACCGCGTCCATGCGCGCGTCACCAAACATGCGACGGAAGTTGACGACGTAATCGTCCAGTTCCATCTCGTCATCGAGCAGCACTTCCAGCACGGCAAGCATGGCCTGGTAGAACAGGCCGCGCTCGACCGTGTTGTCGTTGTATTGCAGGAAGGCTTCGACCAACTCTTTCGCAGCCTCGAAATCCTGCAAGGCCAGGTGGATCAGCAGCTTGAGCTCCAGCACGGATAACTGGCCCCATTCCGTGTTCTCGTCAAATTCGATGCCGATCAGGGTGGCGACGTCGCTGTATTCGTCGAGCTCACTGTTTTCTAGCCGGTCGAGCAACGCTTCCAGGCTGTCATCGTCCAGCTTGTGTATATTCAAAATGTCGGAACGGAATTGCAACGCTTTGTTGGTGTTATCCCAGATCAAATCCTCGACCGGATAGATTTCCGAGTAGCCGGGCACCAGGATCCGGCATGCGGTGGCACCCAACTGGTCGTACACGGCCATGTAGGACTCCTTGCCCATGCTGGCAAGGATGCCGAACAAGGTGGCGGCTTCCTCGGCATTGGAGTTCTCCCCCTGGCCCGAGAAATCCCACTCGACGAAGTCATAATCCGATTTGGCGCTGAAGAAACGCCACGACACGATGCCGCTGGAATCGATGAAGTGTTCCACGAAGTTATTCGGTTCGGTCACGGCGTTGCTGACGAAAGTGGGCCGTGGCAGATCGTTCAAGCCTTCGAAGCTACGGCCTTGCAGCAATTCGGTCAGACTGCGTTCGAGCGCCACTTCAAAGCTGGGGTGCGCGCCGAACGAGGCGAACACGCCGCCCGTGCGCGGGTTCATCAAGGTCACGCACATCACCGGGTAAGTCCCTCCCAGCGACGCATCCTTGACCAGCACCGGGAAGCCCTGCTCTTCCAGCCCCTTGATGCCGGCCACGATGCCAGGGTATTTCGCCAGCACTTCTTGCGGCACGTCCGGCAGGGCCAGTTCACCTTCCAGAATTTCGCGCTTGACCGCCCTTTCGAAGATCTCCGACAAACATTGCACCTGGGCTTCCACCAGGGTATTGCCGGCGCTCATGCCATTGCTGACGAACAGGTTCTCCACGAGGTTGGTCGGGAAATACACGACCTCGCCGTCCGACTGGCGCACGAATGGCAGCGAGCATATGCCGCGTTCGACGTTGCCCGAGTTGGTGTCGTACAAGTGCGAGCCCTGCAGTTCGCCATCGGGGTTGTAGATCTCCAGGCAATATTCATCAAGGATTTCCGGCGGCAACGCATCCTTACGGCCGGGCTTGAACCAGCGCTCATCGGGATAGTGAACGAATGGCGCATTGGCGATCTCCTCGCCCCAGTATTCACCGGCGTAGAAGTGATTGCAGCTCAACCGCTCGATATATTCGCCCAGAGCCGACGCCAGCGCGCTTTCCTTTGTCGCGCCCTTGCCATTGGTAAAGCACATCGGCGAGTGCGCGTCGCGCGTGTGCAGCGACCACACGTTGGGCACGATGTTGCGCCAAGACGCGATCTCGATCTTGATCCCCAGGTTCGCCAGCAGGCCCGACATATTGGCGATGGTTTGCTCCAGCGGCAAATCCTTGCCGGTGATGTAGGTGCTGGTGTCGGACGATGGATTGAGCGTCAACAAGGCCTGGGCGTCGGCATCGAGGTTCTCCACTTCCTCGATCACGAACTCGGGGCCGGTCTGGACCACTTTCTTCACCGTGCAGCGGTCGATCGAGCGCAAGATGCCTTCGCGGTCCTTGGCCGAGATATCCTCGGGCAGCTCAACCTGGATCTTGAAGATCTGCTTGTAGCGGTTCTCGGGATCGACAATATTATTCTGCGACAGACGGATGTTTTCGGTCGGAATATTGCGCGTCGTGCAATACAACTTCACGAAGTAAGCCGCGCACAGGGCCGACGATGCCAGGAAGTAATCGAACGGACCGGGCGCCGAGCCGTCGCCTTTGTAGCGGATGGGCTGGTCGGCGATGACCGTGAAATCATCGAACTTCGCTTCTAGGCGTAGCTTATCGAGAAAGTTGACCTTAATTTCCATGGGGATTCCAAATAGTGCGCAAAATGACGTGGCCGCTATTATCGGTGCTTTTGGCCTGGGCCGCAAAGGCGCAGGCCAGCACGACGGCTCACCCAGCCGCTTTCGGACGCCGCTTCGCCGTGGCGCCCTCGGCATTCAAGGCCGCTGCCGCCCGCACCAATTGCTTGAATGCGTCGGCATCGACCGTGCCGCCCGCTTGGATATCGATGGCGCGCCGCGCGTTGCCTTCCAGGCTGGAATTGAACAGCTTGTGCGGATCGGGCAACGAAGCGCCTTTCAGGAAGGTCAGCTTGACGACCGCCTTGTACGTTTCGCCCGTGCAGATGATGCCGCCGCTCGACCATACCGGCGTTCCCATCCACTTCACCTCCTCCACCACGTCCGGCACGGCTTCGTGGATCAGGGCGCGCATCCGGGCCAGGGTCGCCCCGCGCCAGTCGTCCAGTTTGGCGATTTTCTGGTCGATGAAGTCCGTGGCGGGCTGGCCTGCGATGGGCGCCGTCGTCATGCGGCCTCCTTAGCCAGCACCTGTTCCAGCGCACCGAAGAATTTCTGCCAGCCAAACTTGGCGCCTTGGTAAGCCTGTTCCTGGTCGGGCCGGAAACCGGACTGTTCCATGCGCAGGTGCGTGCCCGCTGCCGACGGTTCCAGGGTCCAGGTGACGACGCTTTCCAGGCCATAGGCGGACCAGGTGTAGGCCAGCGTGCGCTGCGGTTCCACTTCCGTCACCACGCAGTCGACCGCGCCCCAGTCGGCGCGGAAATTGAAGTGGTGGCCGGTTACGGGCCGGAAATCACTTTGCATGAGCCAGGCCTCGATCAAATGAGGCTGGGTCAAGGCGCGCCAGAGCTTTTCCGGCGGATGGGGAAAGTCCCGTTCAACGATAACGGTGCGCAGTTCTTGGGCGGTGACGTTCATTGGTCTATCCTTTTCAACAGGTCCTCAAGGTCATCGAACCGGTTTTCCCAGAAGCGGGTCATCTGGTTCGTCCAGTCTTGCAATGGAGCCAGCGCACCGGGACGTGCGCTGTAGTGGGTCTGGCGTCCGGCATGGCGGTCCAGCACGAGGCCAGCTTGCTTCAGTATCGCGAGATGCTTGGACACGGCCGGCTGTGACACCTGGGCGTGGCCGGTCAGCGCGCCCACGGTCTGTTCACCGCCGGCACAAAGCTGTTCAAAGATGGCGCGCCGCGTGGGATCACCCAATGCCCGGAACAGCGCGTCTTGCGTCGTTGTCATATCAATCCATAGCCGTTAGGTTATGGATTAAACTATAGCTAAACGGTTATGGATATTCAAGGAGAATTTATGGAATTGCCATTTTAATACTGTTGCGATGCCTTGTCAGGCGATCAGAGCAGGCCGACATCCTTGCGATACTGATTGACGAACATGTTCTCCGACTTGATCTTACGGGCAAGGAAGTCCGCGCGAAACTGGCCAAACGGCAGCGATGTCAGCCCGCCCCGGCGGCCCAGGGTGACGATCATCATCTTGCCCATGCCCTTGCCCGGGAGGCGCGGTGCATAGGGTTTGAGCCGGGCCGCATCCGTCGTCGCCGCAGCCAGCATGGCCTTGATATTGGCCACGATAGCCGGTACATGGAACGATGCGGTGATCGCCAGCCGGCCTTCGGGCAGGTTCGTCACGTCGCCCGCGACGAAGATATCGGCATGCCCCTGCAGGCGCAGGTAGGCGTCCGTCATGAGCAAGCCATCGTCCTGAACCAGTTGCGGCCACGATGCCGCGACGAAGCCGGTGTTCGGCCGGGTGCCGGCGGCCCAGATCACAAGATCCGCATCCAGCACCTTGCCGCCCCGCGTGCGCGCCTTGCCGTCGGCCGGCTGGGTGCCGATGGCGGGCTGAACCACCGGGTCGTCCAACAGCACGTTGGCGCCCATGGCGATCAGTTTGTCGAGCGCCCAGTCGCCAAATTTCGTAGGAGCGTTTTCCAGCAATTGGCCGGCGCCATGCATTAACGTCACCGACAGGTGCGGGAACGATTCCCGCAATTCGGCGGCGATCTCGACGCCAACCGGGCCGCCGCCGGCGACCACGACGTTGCGCGCCGTCTTCAGATGCTGGTGCGCCGCCACGATCTGGGCGCGCCGGGCGCCCTCGCCTGCCACTTCGGCCTTGATCAACGGATCGACATAACGCGAACCCGTCGCCACCACGGCGTAGTCGAACGCAATGACTTCGCTGCCGGTGCTGGTGTCGACGACCACGCTGCGCGCAGACATTGACACGGCCTTGCCCTGTACGAGGGTCAGCCGGGATAAGGCCAGTAATAGCACATAAGCGTAAAAGTAATAAACGCGGTAGATTTTCTGCTGAATCGCACATAAAGAAACGTTCAGCCTTTTTGCCGTTGGCAATCAGTGACGCGGCTCTAACTTCAGCAGTGGCTCCAACCTGGCAATCCATGTACGCATTCGCGTGACCGTATCCCTCATGTCGTCCACTATTGTGTCTGCCAGCTCCGGCAGCGTTTCAGCGCCCGTACCCACGGACATACCAGCGCCGTTGATCACCGTATGCGACATCGCGTGCAGACGTAGCACCATCTCCCGCAGACTGTTCTCCCCTCTTGCCGCCGATGCTGCGGCATCGATTTCGTCGACCATGCGCAGCAGCATGCTTGTATCAAAACTGGCCTGCAGTTCATCGAGGGCAGCACTATCGACGAGCCCGTATGCGGTTGAGATCGTATTGGACGCGTTAGTCATGAGGTGTTTCCTGGTTGGTCATTTCGCTTTTTCTCGGATGCTGCGGCCTTAGCCTGTTTCGCCGCCCGCCTGAACTGCGACTCCTTCAGCCACGGCTCAGGTGGACGCTTCATGTCCAGGTGGTAATTGCCGAACCGTTTGACGCCGAAGGTCCCGTACGGACTCATGTATTCGACATCGGCCGCTGAAACGGGCTCGCCGGCGGCGTGCATTTC
The DNA here is from genome assembly GCF_014042345.1 of Rugamonas brunnea. Taxonomy (GTDB): domain Bacteria; phylum Pseudomonadota; class Gammaproteobacteria; order Burkholderiales; family Burkholderiaceae_D; genus Rugamonas; species Rugamonas brunnea. The sequence goes on along the minus strand of NZ_JACEZT010000033.1, from coordinate 12,713 downwards.
CTGCATGATCCTCATCATGTCGACCGTATTCTGCAGGATCACGGCCGAGGCGACCAGGTCGATATAGCGCAGCCGCTTCTGCTGCTCGTTAAATTCGTTTTCAGCGATGACGTCGCCGCCAAAATCGAGCCATTTTGTGAAGGCGTGGTAAGACTCGATTTTATTCGTTGTCGCGGTCACTTCCTGCCGCATTTCCTTGCTGGAGATCCAGCGCAACAAGTACACCGTGCGCAGCACCCGGCCCAGTTCGCGCGTCGCCGCAAACAGGCGATTATGCCGGCCTTCGTAACTCAGTTTGCGCAGCAGCATGGGTGACGAAATACGGCCGGTCTGGATCGATATCGCGACCTGCATCAGATCCTGCCAGTGATCGGCGATCCGGTCCCAGTCCACAACATCGGTGAACAGCCGATCGATGTGCTGATATGAGGCGGACTTCGTCGGCCGGTAGAATTTCAAGTCCTTCCAATTACGGATGCGGGGCATCAGCTGGATGCCCAACAAATGCGTGAAGGCAAAGACGGTCTCCGACTGGCCGTGGGTGTCCGAATACACCGTATCGGCCTGCACACTCAATCCCGCCTTCATCAAGCCTTCGATAACGTACAACGCTTCGAACACCCCCGGCGGTATAAAGCTCCTGAAGTTGGCGATGTAGTTGTCCGCCACATGGCGGTAGGCCACGGCGCCTTTTTTCCGGTACCGGAAATGCATGCCGACCAGCATATTCTGCTCGTAGAATTCGTATTGCGTGCCGTCGGCGGCCACCTTCTTGCCTTCGCCCCACAGCTTTGGCAACTCCAGGCGCAGGTATAGCTCGGTGAGGTCGCGACAGGCGTTGTCGAGTTGTTCGAGGCCCATGTGGCGCTGGTTCGAGTAGGACAGCTGGTGGGGTGTCACGCCGTTGGAGAGGTGCCGTGCCGCCTGGGTCGGCCCCAGATTGCAACCCATCGCAAAGACGGTGAGCAAGTAGCGTTCGCGCGCGTTGCGCAGCTTGGGTTCGTCGCCGGAGAGCGGTCCAAAATTGCGCGTAAAGGCGGTCCAATGTTCAATATTGGCCAGGATATCGAGCAGGTTGCGCGGGACGGTGCGAGCCTCGATCGCCGCCTGCAGCGCGATAGCCGAGGCAGGCACTTCGCGCGCGGTGCTGCGTCGCACGGTGGGCTCGCCGTTGCTGCCGATGGTGAAATCTCCGATGTTGGCGGGGAAGCCCTTGTCGACGTCGCCTGCGGTATCCGTCAGCATTTTCTTGAGGCCGTCGACGAAGTCCTTCGCGTTGTCGGTGATGCCGACGCGATCGCAGTATGCGGGCAGCAACACCTGGCACTCGTCCCATGGTAACAACTGCTTGCGGTAATCGGCGAAAGAGCCCGAGCCGTCGATGCACACGTCGCCTGAGCGCAGGTCGCTGCTCAAATGGCTGAATACGCAGACTTCAAGATGGCGGCGGTTCGTGGGATTACCCAAGCCGTGCGACCGCCGCACCAGCTTGCGCCAGCGTTCGGAGGCAAAGCTCAAGGACACTTCGGCCGCAATCCACTCGGTCTTTTTGTGCTCGTTTTCCAGCACGATATCGAGGGCGTCGAGCAGGCTGCGGTCCGCCGTCGCCGCCTGAAAGCGCAAGACCTTGGCCATCCTGAACATGCCGGCCCGCCAGCTGCTGTAAGGCTTCCACAGTAGCGACAAATGATTTCCGCCACTCCAAATCCGAATCGCTTCGCAGTCCGCGCTGAGTTTTTCCAGGTCGCCATTGGGTGCTAACAATTCGCGCACGCGCACACCGGTGGCCGCATCGTCAAGCCCTTCGGCCAGAATCTCCAGCACATGTTCGAGTGTCGCCACCAACTCTTCGCTCATCTCACGCTGGCGGGCCTGTATCGATTGCAATTCCTCGCGTGCGCTTTTGTGCATGGTGCCCACGCGGCGGATGAACATCTCGGCAATATCGTCGCGCGCGCTCACGCGCATCTGGCGAATCAGCGCCAGGATGAATGTGTGGCGCTTGTCGGGCGTGAAGTCCTTCATGTCGCCAGCGTCGAGCGCCGAGGCCATGTCGGCGATATGCTTGAGTTTGGTCGTCGGTACACCATCGAGCAGTACGTCGCTGTCGGGCAGCGATTCGAGCCAGTCGAGCTGGTCCAGTACGGCGTCGAGGTGCTTGCGCGACGTTTTCTTGGCGGACCGCTTGATCTTGTTGTACAGGGTCCTGCGTACAGGCAGCTCCGCATTCAGCAATGAATCGAGCCATTTTCGCTGATCTTCGGAGAGCCGTTTGGCAATGCGCGCATGTAGTTCCAGTTCGGCCGCCGCATATGCCTGCTCTGCGATTTCGTCGATCGTGCGGTACACGGGCAGCTCGTAACCTAGCCGCACCAGCTCGTCGATCGTAATGTTGATGATGTCGGTGCGTGTATCGACCACGGCGGCGGCGGTCTTCGCGATACCGATGGCCAAGGGCCGGGTATGAGCGTCGGTATACGATTTCACACCAAGCAGCGTGCGAATCGCCTTGTGATGACGGTATAGCGCCGTAGGGCTGGGATAGTCGATGGCCTGCGCCGGCGGCATCGCCAAGGTGGCGGACACGTGCTCCACTACATCCGGTGGTATCTCCTCCAGGGCGGGAAAATACCGCAGGAACTGGAAGCACTTGAGCAATACCAACAGCGCTAGGCGCCTATCGGGACTTCGGGAATTTCCTTGCGCCCACTCCGTCTCGTCGGGGCGCGGAGAGAATGATGTCTGGAGATCCTTCAGTGTCAGGGTACGCGGAAATTGCGGATATGCGGTTCTTTCGATGCTCGCCATAGGATCTCACTCCATGAAGGTGCGTTCGCGGGATGTGTCGCACAACAGCAGCAGCTGAGCTGCGCAAGGGGGATTTGGCTCAGCCGATATGAAGCCTTGTGCAGCATCGGAAAGAGCGCGCGGCGTGGATACCGCAAATGCAGTGGTGGGAGGTGCCTCAATTGCCAGCGCTGTCGTCGATGCATCCCTGGAATGGAAAGCTCCAGGCATGGGTAGACGGTTTCAAGCGCGTTCGTCATCGCAAATAAGTCGGCAACGGCCCTGTGAGAAAGTTGTTAAAAATAATGCATCACTTGCAAGTTTTTTGTCAAGCCAAAATCACGGGATTGGACTAATATCGGTGGTGAAAAAATGACAATGGAAATCCGGATGAGTTACGACCCAAACGACGGTGCGATGGACGACATGTACGAGCGGATCTCGGATGAACTCTATCCCGAGCACAAGAGCCAGGCCATCGGCGAGTTTACCGCTGAACGACTTTGTTCTTTTTATGTGGACAATCCCGGCGTCATGCGGCCGGCAGTCGAGGCGTTGCTGGAGGCACAGCGCCTGGCGGACGATGGCCATTTCGCTGCCGCCGTGGTCTTTGCGGTTTCCAGTACCGAACTGCTGCTCAAGGCCGCTATTCTCACGCCGGTGGTCCACGGCCTGGTCCATATCGAAAGCTTGGCCGACGTGGTGGTGGAAAACACGCTCTCGGGACCAGGATACACACGCTATGCGAAGCTGCTTGCCCGCTTGTTCACAGAGTTTGTCGGTATCGACATCCGTTCGCTGCGGCGCCCCGAATCGGCGGCAAAGCTGCTGGCCGAATGCGACACGCAGCGCGGGCTGCGCAACCGGATTGTGCATTCGGGCGCATCCGCCAGCGAGGCGCAGGCGCGCACTGGCGTGGACATCGCCACGGCGGTGCTCAACCTGATCGTCGATCCGATGCTGCATCGGCTGGGATTGACGGTCGTGGACGGCGGCCAGATCCTCTTGCGACAGCTAGGCAATTAAACCCCGCCCACGGTTTCCAACGTTGGAAATTAGCCCGGTACGCCCCTGAGAAGTGGCGCCGATGGACCTGGCATCAGATGCGCTGGATCTGACGGTCGATTGCCTGCCGCGCCTGTTCGTTGCGCTCACTATAGCGGTCAGTGAGATAGGCCGTGCGGCCACGCAGCAGCAGCGTCATTTTGAAAAGCTCCTCCATGACGTCGACCACGCGGTCGTAGTAGCCGGACTGTCGCATGTGGCCGGCCTCATCGAATTCCTTGTAGGCCATCGGCACCGAGGACTGGTTCGGGATCGTGAACATCCGCATCCAGCGTCCCAGCAGGCGGAGCGTGTTGACCACGTTGAAAGACTGCGAACCGCCACAGACCTGCATCACCGCCAGTGTGCGGCCCTGGCTTGGGCGGATCGCCCCCATCTCCAGCGGTATCCAGTCGATCTGGTTTTTCATGACGGCGGTGACGGCGCCATGGCGCTCCGGGCTGCACCAGACTTGGCCTTCAGACCACAGGCACAGCTCACGCAGCGCGACCACCTTCGGGTGGTCCTCCGGCGCGCTGCCAGCCATCGGGAGCTCCATGGGGTTAAAGATTTTGACTTCGGCGCCCAGGTGCTCCAAGATGCGGGCCGCTTCCTCGGTCAGGAAGCGGCTGAACGAGCGCTCGCGCAACGAACCGTAGAGCATCAAAATGCGTGGTGGATGGCTCAAGTCACCCACGGGATCCAGTTTCCCGATCGTGGGGATATCCAGCAACTCGGTCTTGATATTGGGAAGATTCGGAATGGACATGCAATTTCCTTTTACTGTTCCGGTTTAACGGCGAAATCGCCCGGAGGTACGGTGCCGGCCACCGTGGCGTTGGCGGGAATGGCTGGATACAGCCAGCAGAACACGGCCGTCGCTGCGGCCGCGCCCACCAGCTGCGCGACAATAAATCCTGGCGCATCGACAGGACGAATGCCGGCGAAGGTGTTGGTCGCGCTGCGGGCCAGGGTCACGGCTGGATTGGCAAACGATGTAGATGAGGTAAACCAGTACGCCGCCGTGATGTAGGCAGCCACCGCGAACGGCGTGACGGCCGGCCGGCTGCGCGAGCAACCGATGATCACAGCGATCAGGCCGAACGTGGCCACGCACTCGCTCCACCATTGCGCAGCGCCGGTCCTGACGTGCTCCGACGCAAAGAACAGCGGCTCGCCGAACATGCCGTGTGCCGCCGCGACGCCAGCGAAGGCGCCGACGACCTGGATGGCGATGTAGGGGAGCACCTCCCGGCCGGGCAGATTGCCCTGCACGGCCTCAGACAGTGTTACGACGGGGTTGAAGTGCGCGCCTGAGATGGTACCGAACATCAGGATCAGCGCGATCAAGCCGGCGCCGGTGGCGATCGCATTGGCCAGCAGCGCAATCGCTACGTTGCCCCCGGCCAGCCACGGCGGCGAGCACGAAGTATTCTTCGCGCAGGAGCACCCGCCGGGCCGGCTCGGCCTGTCCGACTTCACGCACGCCGCCGTGCTGCAGGTGACGGTGGCCGGGGTGGCGCTGATGCACCTGCTGTATCAGTTCGTGCTGGCCTACTCGGGCTGGCGCTACGTTGAGGTGGTGCTTGGCGGCGAGAGCTTCGCCGCGCTGTCCTCGGGCCTGCAGAACGCGGCATGGATGATGGGCGGCGTGCCGGAAGAGCACCGCACCGACAGCCTGGCGGCGGCGTATAAAAACAAGACGGAGCAGGAATTGCTGACGCGGCGTTATGCGGCGCTGTGCGCCCACTACGGAATGCGGCCGAGCCGAAACAACCTTGGTGTGAGCCATGAGAACGGCTCGATTGAAGCGCGCCAGGGCACGCTCAAGCGCACCATGGAGCAAGCGCTGTTGCTGCGCGGGCACCGCGACTTCAGCGACCTTGACGCCTACCGGCAATTCGTCGCAGAGGTGTTCGGACGGCTCAACGCCCGGGTGGCGCGCAAATTCAACGAAGAGCGCAAGCTGCTCAGAGCCTTGCCGGCGCGGCGCAGCAGCGATTACGAGGAGGTCGACGCCCGCGTCACCAAGTACGGCACGATGACGGTCAAGAAAGTGCTCTACACGGCGCCGTCGCGGTTGGTGGGACACCGCCTGAAGGTGCGCGTCTTCAGCGACAAGCTTGAGTGCTGGCTGGGCAATGTGTGCGTGCTGGAACTGACGCGCGGCCAACCCGACGCGGCAACCGGGCGCGGCAAGGTCGTCGACTACCGTCACCTGCTGCCGGCGCTCAAACGCAAACCCGGCGCGCTGGCGCGCTCTGTGCTGCGCGACGCGCTGTTTCCGCGCACCGAATACCGCCTGATGTGGGCTCAGATCAAGGAGCAACTGCCGGAAGCTCGCGCGTGCCGGCTGATGGTGGGCTTGCTGGACTTGGCCGGCAACGGCGGCTGCGAGGCGGTACTGGCCCAGCGTCTGGCGCTGCTGCTCGCCAGCGGACAATTGCCGGACCTGGAGCAGTTGCGGCTGGAACTGGCGCCGCGCCCCGCGCACTATCAGGACGTGGCCGTGATGCTGCCCGACTTGGCCACCTACGATCAACTGCTGGAGGCCGCGTGACGGACGTGGCGGCGCGCCTGCCGCTGATCCTCACGGAACTGCGCCTGCCCACCATCAAGCGGCTGTGGGGTGCGCTGGCGGCCCAGTCGAACAAGGAAGGATGGCCCGCCGAACGGTTCCTCGCCGCCGTGATGGAGCATGAGCTGGCCGAACGGGAAACGCGGCGCTTGGAGCGGCACCGGCTGGAGTCGCAACTGCTGCCCGGCAAGCTGCTGTCGAGCTTCGACTTCACGACCGTGCCCACCGTGTCGAAAGCCCATGTCACGGCACTGGTCGAGAGTGACGGCTGGATCGAACAAGGCGCGAACTTGCTGCTGTTCGGGCCGCCAGGCGTGGGCAAGAGCCACCTCGTGTGCGCTATCGGCAATGGCCTGATTGATCGCGGCTACCGCGTGCACTTCACGCGCACCAGCGACCTCGTGCAGCGGCTTCAGGTGGCGCGCCGCGAGATGCGGTTGCCAGCCGAGATCGCGAAGCTGGATCGCTTTGACCTGCTGATCCTCGACGACCTGAGCTATGTTCGACGCGACCAGGCAGAAACGTCGGTGCTATTTGAATTGATCGCGGCGCGCTATGAACGCAAGAGCCTGGCCATCACCGCCAACCAACCGTTCTCGGGCTGGGATCAGGTGTTTCCGGAGGTGGCGATGACGCTGGCGGCGGTTGACCGGCTGGTGCATCACTCGACCATCTTCGAGCTCAACGTGGAGAGTTACCGACGGCGCGTAGCCAAGTCCGGGCAGGCCCCGGCCAGTGAAAAATCGACGACCAAGAAGGATTAACAACAACTCGCTTCACCGGCCAAGATAATTGACGCCGACCGGCCAAGATAGTTGACGCGAACCAATTCGCTGCGCCGGGGGTTTGCAAACTGGGCGGCGTCTGATGGCTGGGACGTAAAGAGCCTCATGGAATATGTCGGTTGGCGGGACATCAAGTCGGCGATAAGATATCTGGATGCGTCAGTCTCGTATGCAAGGGGCCGGATGGAGCACAGCATGAGCAGCCGCCCCCACGAGTTAGACAGGTCGTCATCCCAGCGCCCCTGGTTGCCGCCCAAGTCTCTTTTGAGGATATCCGCTATGCCACCTGCAGGCACCAACGCACGCACCTTTTGCTTGCAAACTCCGGCAGACCTATTTCGCAAAATGCAGTTCGAAGCGCACACACTTCGACAGGCGCCGCCCGACGATCTGTCGGAGCGCGCCTATGCCGTGATGAACGCCGTGACCAGCGCGTGGCAGATGAAGGACTGGGTCTATGAGGCCATACGCCAGGCAAGCCAGCTTGACGTGCTGCATCGAGTCGCCGGCCGCAGAATTGCCGGGACGAGGGATTTTGGCAATTTTCTTACGGCGAACAGCCCGTGGATGAACATGAGCTTTCAGCTCGCTACGGCCGCCAAGCATTTTGTGGTGAATGCGGATGCGGGCCCCGAAGTGATCACCATGATCGACTTTCAAATCGACCCCGCATTTGCTGGGCAGCAGCCTGTCGCCGTTCAGGAAATCATGGTCAGGACGCGAAATAATAGTATTTCTGGCCCCGACCTTGTGCTTATGCTGGTATTCGTTTGGGGGCGGCTGCTTTTGGATCTCGGCCTGATCACGGCAGAAGAAGCGACCTAGCCCGCCGGTCGCTGGAACACACCATCCAGGATGCGAAGTTTCAGGATGGGACAGCGGGTGATGTCCCGAGCAAAATAGTAGCGGCAGGAGCCATGGACCGCCCGGCCGTTGATATCGGCGACCTAGTGGAAACCGATCTGCAGGTCCGCGTGTCCCTCCACGAGAGCGATCGTAGGCGATAGCGGAAGGACGCTGTATGCCGAAAAATTGTCTGGGACCAGAAATTCTGCGTCGACTGCCTTCAATATGCCCCATCTCTTGCCCGCCATTCGTTGCCGCTCCCTGCCCATCTCGATCGTAAAGCGCAATCCAGTCATGAAACGGCTAGCGAGAGTATTGTCCGGCGAAGCGAACACATACCCGCGAGCACCGGGTGGGCATCGAGTTTCGCGCCATCACAAAGGGAGGCAGTAGGTTTTTGCGAAATAACCTGGCTCAACGAATCCTGGACCGGTTCAATTTTGTGTCACTGCCAACGTATAACGCCACATTTGTTGTTTTTTTTTAAAATAGTGACATTTTGATAGATTCTTTTCTGTCTTTATTGCTAATATATGATAGTTGTTAAATAATCACATTTAAATAATACTCGATGCTCATTTCACAAATAAAGCAATTGATTTGTTACCAGAGCTCGTTTCGAGCAGACAAGGCAATAATTTGTTTACGGCATTTCGTGAAATATGACGTTTCAGCGAAGATATTTCAAAATTTACTTAAATAACCTTGGTGAATGCAATGAAGATACTCTGCATTAAAATTGCGTTAGCTTTTTTTGTTGTAAAATCGTCCATTTGTTGTGCGAAAGATGTCCTGCGGGCGAATGAGATTTTGCAGAATGATGCATTTATTATCTCGCCAAATGGAATATATTTTTTAGCCATGCAATCAGATGGAAGTTTGGTTATGTACCGCAACGATGGATCTATTCGCTATTCCATGGCTAAACACGGAACCGTTGCGATAATGCAAGGCGACGGGAATTTTGTAGAATATGCGGGAACTACTCCGCTCTGGAATTCAAACACCGCCAATTGCTGTCCATACCCGGCATATTTGCAAATTTATGACAATGGAGATCTTGCAATTAACTGGTCTAATTCCACTGGTAGCTTCTCGGGTAGTGTTTGGGGTATCGGCCCTGATCCTGCACCAAGCGGAACCGGGCCAAGTGGCGTAGATAGTCTTGTTTTAGCAGGTACTCCACCGTCAAGTGTGCCAAATCCATATCTGCCAAACTCCTATGCCAATTGAATTATTAATTGAAACGCTATCTTAGGCAAACTATGAAACGAGTATACTATTTTATTATTATCGGTTGTTTCTATTGCTTGCAATCATCTATGGCTCAGGCGGCTGTCTTCGGTGTGGGAAAATTTAGTCGCGCTTGTAGGTTTGATCAGATTCCGTTTGGAACAAAATACATCGCTGCTAAATTTTTTGTGAAGATGGGTGCAAATCCGGAATTTGGCGACCTTGCCAGCAAATCAGGCGACGAACAAGCGATGTATTGGGTCAATGAAGCATTGACGACTGACTATTTTCAAGTTCGCTATTTTTTGTTTGCAAAGGCAAATGTCTATGCTACAGGCCCCTACGGTAATGCCGACCCCAATCTCTACAATTTGCGGTTTTCGTACGCTAGCAAGTGGTCGGTAGAAGAAGTGAAAAAGGCAATACAGAGCGATCCGCTTTTTGCTCCCAGCTACGCCAATCGAGGCCCAGCTCCTTGGTATAGTGCTCGGGCCGGCGAGTCGGGAATACTCCAGAGATGGTACCTTACGAACTTTCCCAATACCCCCGCCCCGCTAAACACTATTCTTGTTGTCGGGCGACATTTTTATTATGATCCAGTCAATAAAAGTACGGTTGATCTAGGTGAAACAAGAGCCAAAGATTGCAATTTGACAAATCTTGGATTTGGGATATTTGATCGATAATTATGAAAAAAATTTCCGTTACGATATTTCTTGTTTTCTTTGCGTTGGACGGGTATGCTCAGTCTTATAGCAGTGAGCGCAAAATAAACTCGACGAAGTATCCTCTTGAAACGCCTATGTTACGCGAGGATCGGGTGATCAAGAAAGATGATTTGAGCGACGAACAAACTAAATACCTTTGGGAAGGGACTACTGCGGATCGAGATGGCTATATTCGCGTCAAAAGTTCAATTTCCTACATCGAGTTGCTTGATGCATTTATATCCCATCCAGGATTCAAGAAGGGCGAGTCAAGCGAAATTCCGCAAGATCGCAAATATAGTCCACTTCACTTGATAGGTATGTTGCAAGAGGACGAATTTCGATCCAGCAATGTCTACTATTATGGGGATGAAAAAGCAGTGTTTACTATTTGGAGATACAAAAATGCTGGCGCGACTGTTACGACAGAGGAGGAGTTTTTCAATCAAACTGTAGATGGCGTACCAGCTATTTTGGCCCTGGCTGTCTCAGATGGAATGCGAAAGGCATTATGGAAACTTAGTTGGTGGAAGAATGGTAGGGCCTTCGAACTTTATGTAAATGACAAGGTTGATGCATATGGCACTCCCGAGAAGACACCTAAGATAATAATGGAATTAGCAGATTCATTGCTATAAGCATGAAATACGGTTCGATAATTCGGATGAGCGAAGGATTGATGTGTATTGCATCAATACCATATTTATTTCTTCTTTTGCATGCGGCCTACGTTCTTTCAAGTAGTAGTTCTGATAAACAAGCAGGAGGGGGTATTGAGGCTTTAGGTATTCTTTGCGTAATTGGATACATTGTAATGTCGGTTTTTAACGTTCTCGGTGTTTTTTTTGCGCTATTTGCGATTTTTAAAAACGGACATAATATGGGATGGGCGAAAGTGGCGTTGTTTACTTTCGTCGGATTCATGCAAATAGCACCATTTATATTCTTGTCTTTTTTATAGAGAAAATCTCGAATAACTCAGTGGAACTGACTTGATTTTGGCGTGTCTACGGCTGAGGACGGTGTTTCTAATCCTCTAGCAGGCTGCTGAAATACTGGTTGACGGCCTCTGGCGCCGAATTGGCGACCTCGTAAAACGAGCCACAAACGATTTTTTCGACATAGCTAAGGGCACCTCGTTATACACAAGTCCGGCCACACGATGGCGACCGCCGGATTTTCCGTTTACATTCAGTGAGTTAGCGCCGGGCTTGTAAACTGCCGCGAAATCGCGTTTACTCTCGTCTTTTGCGTGGCGCAATTGGCAAACGGATCGACAAGCTGGACACAAGCGGAATTTGGGCAACTCGATCTGGGCGATGCGCGCCTGAACCGGCGAGCGAGGACACTGATGGAAAGTATGGCTGCGGCCCCGACGGCGAGCGTGCCGAAGGCGTGCAACGGATGGAGCGAAACGATGGCGGCGTATCGTTTCTTCGATAACGACAGCGTGGAATGGCAAGCCATCCTGGAACCCCATTGGCAGCAGACGGAGCAGCGGATGGCGGCTGAATCGGTGGTGCTGTGCCTGCAGGACACGACGGAATTGGACTTCAACGGCCAGCAGGCAAAAGGCCTTGGCCCACTGAGCTACGAGGCGCAGCGCGGCATGTACCTGCACCCGACCTACGCGGTAACGACGACGCGCGAGCCGCTGGGGATATTGGACGTCTGGATGTGGGCGCGCGAACCAAAGGACGAACATGGCAAGCGCGGCGGCCCGAAAGAGAGCTTGCGCTGGATCGAAGGCTACGAGCGGCTGGCGGACCTGGCGCCACGCCTGGCATCGACGCGTCTGGTGTATGTGGCTGACCGCGAAGCGGACATGATGCCGTTGATGGCGTGTGCCCAGCAACTGGGCACTCCGGTCGACTGGCTGGTGCGCGCGACGCACAACCGCTGCCTGCCCAACAGCGAGAAGCTGTGGCCTCACACCACGGAAGGGGCGGCGCTGGGCGAGATCGAGTTCACGCTTGCCGCCAGGCCGGGCAGCAAGGCGCGCATCGTGCGCCAACACCTGTGGGCGCGCCGTGTCGAACTGAAGGCGGGCAAGGGTAAAACGGTGGCCGCGACCTGCGTTGTGGCGCGCGAGTACGGCGCGCCGGCTGGCACGAAAGCCATCGAATGGCGCTTGTTGACGAACAGAATGGCCACCACGGCAGCCGACGTGGCCGAACTGATTGACTGGTACCGCGCCCGCTGGGAAATCGAGATGCTGTTCAACGTGTTCAAGGCTGGCTGTAAGATCGAGCAACTGCAACTGGGGGCAATTGAGCGTATCGAACGCGCGCTCGCGCTGTACTTGGTAGTGGCATGGCGGATCGCCTACTTGATGCGCATGGGCCGTACTTGCCCGGACCTTGACGCCGGCCTGTTTTTCGATCCCGATGAGATACAGGCGTGTTGGCGCCGACCCAATATTGACCCACCGGGGATGCGGACCTTTTCTTGGACTGGTTTACATCGTTAACCCCAAGCTTTCACGATACTCGATCGGGCTCAGATAGCCAAGAGAGCTCTTGATGCGCTTTTCGTTGTACCAGCGAATGTATTTATCGAGCACCTCCACGAACTGTTCGATTGTCGTCGACCGCCAGTCGCCAGGAGGTAATCCCCCCATATTTGATGCGCTCTGAAAGTAGAGGCTAAGCGGCGAGGGCCAATTTCTGTTTTGGCGTAATTCCGCCCAAGGCCATGTTCGGCCGGTCGTGATTGTAGGTCCATAACCAACGC
>NZ_JACEZT010000032.1 GCF_014042345.1 Rugamonas brunnea | reverse complement strand
CGCGCCAGCGGCCCCGGCTGAAGCGGCTGGCCAGCGCGCTGAACGTGGCCCGCGTCCGCCGCGTGGCCCGCGCCAGATGCGTGAGCAGCGCGCCGCCCGCCAGGCGGCCATGCCGCGTCCCGAGCCGGTCGCCGCCGTGGAGGGCGAAGCGCCGGCCGAAGGCGAGGCGGTGCGCGCCAAGGAAGGCAAACCACGCCACGAGCAAGGCCAGCGCAACGAAGCGCGCGGCAATGGCAAGGGCCAGCAGAACCAGAAAAAAGGCAAGGGCGGCAAGCAGCAGCAACAGCGTGGCGCTCAAGGCGGCAAGGGCGGAGCGTCCAAGGCGGCCGATGCCGACGCCGTGTTCTCGTTCGTGACCTCGGAAGCTTATGACTCGGAAGAAGGTGGCACGGGCCGCGCGCCGGCCAAGGCCGTGCGCCGCGACCTGACCTCGGACGACGACGCGCCCAAGCTGCATAAGGTGCTGGCCGAAGCGGGCCTTGGTTCGCGCCGCGACATGGAAGAACTGATCATCGCCGGCCGCGTGTCGGTCAATGGCGAGCCGGCCCACATCGGCCAGCGCATCCTGGGCACCGACCAGGTCCGCATCAACGGCAAGCTGATCCAGCGCCGCGTGAGCAAGAAGCCGCCGCGCGTGCTGATCTACCACAAGCCGGCCGGCGAAATCGTCAGCAACGACGATCCGGACGGCCGTCCATCCGTGTTCGACCGCCTGCCCACCATGAAGGCGGGCAAATGGCTGGCCGTGGGTCGCCTGGACTTCAACACCGAAGGCTTGCTGCTGTTTACCACCTCGGGCGACTTGGCCAACCGGCTGATGCACCCGCGCTACGGAATCGACCGTGAATACGCGGTGCGCACGCTGGGCGAGCTGGAAGAAGGCATGCGCCAGAAACTGCTGGCCGGCGTGGAGCTGGAAGACGGCCTGGCGCAGTTCTCCAAGATTGCCGATGGCGGCGGCGAGGGCATCAACAAGTGGTATCGCGTGGTGATCGGCGAAGGCCGCAACCGCGAGGTGCGCCGCATGTTCGAAGCGATCGGCCTGACCGTGTCGCGCCTGATCCGTACCCGTTACGGCGCCATGACCCTGCCAAGCAGCCTGAAGCGTGGCCGCTGGGAGGAGATGGAAGAAAACACCGTGCGCGACCTGATGGCCGCCTACGGCGTGGAGAAGAAGGGTGGCGGCGAGGCGCAGCGCGGTGGCAATGCCAAAGGCGGCAACGCCAAGGGCGGCAATGCCAAGCGTGAGCGCGATGATCGTGACGAGCCGAACGGCAACCGTCTGGACGTCAGCAACGACAATGCGCTGCCGTTCCCAAAACCGGCCCGTGGCCAGGGCCGCGGCCAAGGCCGTGGCGGCATGGGGATGGGCATGGGCCAGAGTGGCCGTCCTGGTGGCCGTCCGCAAGGCGGCACGCTGGGCGCCTACGCCGGCGGCCGTCCGCTCGGTGGTGGTTTCGAAGGCCAGGGCCAGAGCCGGGGCAAGTCCCAGGGACGTGGTCAGGGTGGCCAGGGTGGTCAAGGTGGCCAGGGTCAGGGTTTCGGCGCCGCCAAGGGTCCGCAACGCGGTCCGCGCCAGCCTGATCCGCTGCAAACGACTTTTGGTTTCGGCAACGCCAGCGCGCCGCGCCGCAACCAGCCGCCGCGTGGCGGCGCCATCGACCACGGCATGCCGCGCCGCCGTAAAGGTTGATGAGGCGGCGGCTTCGGCCGCTGCCCGCTGTTTGGCCTGTTTTTGGGCCTTGTAGCCCGATTTTCCTTGTTGTAAGCCTGCCGTTGGGGTATGTCCGGCATTGCGGCACAAGGAAGAACGGGTTATAATTCACAGCCTGATTGAAGTTCTTCGCAAGGTCTGTTTGCCAAGAGTGCTTCCATCTGGTTGGAATGACAAGAAGATGGGCAGATGCCCATTTTTTTTTTGGTGAACCGTTTTGAGTGGTCCGTTTTTCAAAGTAGAAACGGACTTTGATCTGGAGAATTTCTTGCAGCTGCCGCAATTAATTGAAAAGACCGTGTCTGGTCTGGGCTATGAGCTGGTTGATGTCGAACGGGCCGAGCGCGGACTGTTGCGCGTGTATATCGATTTCTCGGCGGAAGATGCGGCCGAAAAAGGCCCGATCACCGTGGAGGACTGTGCCACGGTGAGTCACCAGCTGTCGCACGTGTTGACGGTCGAGAACGTCAACTACGAACGTTTGGAAATCTCGTCGCCGGGCCTCGATCGCCCGTTGCGCAAACTGGCCGATTACGTGCGCTTTGCCGGCTGCGAAGCCAGCGTCAAGCTGCGCGTGGCCATGCCGGGTACGAACAACCGGCGCACGTTCCAGGGCATCCTGCAGGAGCCCCAGGACGAGAAATTGTCGTTGGAATTTGAAGGAACAGATGGTCCGGCGTTGTTGGAGTTTACGCTCGCCGATGTGGATAAGGCACGCTTGGTGCCGCAGGTGGTTTTTAAGGGACGCAAAGCATGAGTCGCGAAGTTTTGTTATTGGTAGACGCGCTGGCGCGTGAGAAAAACGTCGACAAGGATGTCGTTTTTGGCGCGCTGGAATTCGCGTTGGCGCAAGCCACGAAGAAACGCTATGAAGGTGAAGTCGATATCCGCGTTTCGATCGACCGCGAGTCGGGTGAATTCGAGTCCTTCCGCCGCTGGCACGTGGTGCCGGACGAAGCTGGCCTCCAGCTGCCGGACCAGGAAATCCTGCTGTTCGAAGCGAAGGAACAGATCCCCGACATCGAAGTGGATGACCACATCGAAGAGCCGATCGAATCCGTGGAATTCGGCCGCCGCTTCGCGCAGGACACCAAGCAAGTGGTGCTGCAGCGCGTGCGCGACGCCGAGCGCGAACAGATCCTGGTGGACTTCCTGGAACGCGGCGACTCGCTCGTGACCGGCACCATCAAGCGCATGGAGCGCGGCGACGCCATCGTCGAATCGGGCAAGATCGAAGCGCGCCTGCCGCGCGACCAGATGATCCCGAAAGAGAACCTGCGTATCGGTGACCGCGTGCGTGCCTATATCCTGCGCATCGACCGCAACATGCGCGGCCCGCAGGTGATCCTGTCGCGCACCGCACCGGAATTCATCATGAAGCTGTTCGAGCTGGAAGTGCCGGAAATCGAACAAGGCATGCTGGAAATCAAATCGGCCGCCCGCGACGCCGGCGTGCGCGCCAAGATCGCCGTCTACACGGCCGACAAGCGCATCGACCCGATCGGCACCTGCGTGGGCATGCGCGGTTCGCGCGTGCAAGCCGTGACCGGCGAGCTGGGCGGCGAGCGCGTGGACATCGTGCTGTGGTCGGAAGATCCGGCCCAGTTCGTGATCGGTGCGCTGGCCCCGGCCAACGTGTCGTCGATCATGGTCGATGAAGAGAAGCACGCCATGGACGTGGTGGTGGACGAGGAAAACCTGGCCATCGCCATCGGCCGCTCGGGCCAGAACGTGCGCCTGGCGTCCGATCTGACCGGCTGGAAGATCAACATCATGACGGCCGAGGAATCGGCCGACAAAGCCGCCCAGGAAACGGCCGCCGTGCGCGCGCTGTTCATGGAGAAGCTGGACGTCGACCAGGAAGTGGCCGACATCCTGGTGGAAGAGGGCTTCGCCAGCCTGGAAGAAATCGCCTACGTGCCGATCTCCGAGATGCTGGAAATCGAATCGTTCGACGAAGATACCGTCAATGAACTCCGGACCCGCGCCCGCGACGCGCTGGTGACCGAGGCGATCGCTTCGGAAGAAGGCCTGGAAGGCATGGACGAGGCGCTGGTTGGTCTGGAAGGCATGGACCGCATCACCGCCGGCAAGCTGGGTCTGGCTGGTATCAAGACCGTGGAAGCATTTGCCGCACTGGCCTACGACGAATTCGGCGCCATCCTGGCGCTGTCGGCCGACCGTGCACGAGAACTGATTAAGAGTGAATTTGAAGATGTGACCGACGATGAGATGAAGTTGGTTGATTCGAAGTACGACGACCGTGCCAAGGCGCTGCAAGCCAAGGCCTGGAGTCTGGTCGAATCCGCAAAGGCTTAATTTGAGTATCTTTATCATCTCCGCGACACATAGAAAAGAGGACTGAATGGCGAGTAACAACGTAGCCCAATTTGCCACCGAACTGAAGATGCCTGCAGATTTGCTGCTGACGCAGCTGCGTTCTGCCGGCGTCGAGAAAAGTTCGACGTCAGATCCATTGTCGAAAGATGATAAGGATAAGCTGCTCGATCACCTGCGCCGTACCCACGGCGCAGCGGCTGACACCGAAAAGAAAAAAATCACGCTGACGCGCAAGGAAACCACCGAGATCAAGCAGGCTGATGCCACCGGCAAGTCGCGCACGATCCAGGTCGCCGTCAAGAAAGTGCGCACCTTCGTGCAGCGCGACGACATCGTGCCGCCGCCGGCCGCCGCGCCTGCCGCGCCCGTGGTCGACGCCGCCGAAGTGGCGCGCCGCGAAGAGGAAGCCCGTAAGCAGGCTGAACTGATCGCACGCCAGGAAGCGGAACTGCGCGAGAAGCAGGAAGCGCTGGCCAAGCTGGACGCCGAGAAGGAAGCGCAAGCGAAAGCGACCGCCGCCGCCGAAGCGGAAGCGAAGAAACAAGCCGAAGCGGAAGCCAAGCAGGCCGCCGCCAAGGCCGCCGCTGCCGCTGCAGCGGGCGCCGCCACCTCGGTGGCCGACGCCGCCGCGGAAGAGAAGAAAGCGGCCGCCGCCGCCGAGGAAGCCAAGAAGAAGGCCGATGCTGCCGCCAAGGAAGCCGCCGAGAAAGCGGCCGCCACCGAGCGCGCACGCAAGGCCGTGGCCGACGAAGTGGCACAGATCAAGGCCATGATGAACGCGCCGCGGCGCGCCATCAAGGCACCGGAGCCGGCACCGGCCCCGGTCAAGGCCAAGGCGCCGGAAGGCACGCTGCACAAGCCTGCCGACAAGAAGCCTGGCGAGAAGAAGGAAGACAAGAAGCCGGTCACGGCGGACAAGAAGTCGATCAAGTCGGCCAACGTGTCCTCGACCTGGCAGGACGACGCCAAGAAGCGCGGTGCGCCTGGCGCCTCCAAAGGCCGTGGCAATGCCCCGACCGGCGGTCGCGACGCATGGCGTAGCGGCGGCAAGGGCGGTGGTCGCCGTGGCGGCCATGTGGAAGAGCGCGAAAGCAACTTCCAGGCGCCGACGGAAGCCGTGGTCAAGGACGTGTACGTGCCTGAAACCATCACCGTGGCCGAACTGGCGCACAAGATGTCGGTCAAGGCATCCGAGGTCATCAAGCAGCTGATGAAGCTGGGCCAGATGTGCACCATCAACCAGGTGCTGGACCAGGAAACGGCCATGATTCTGGTCGAGGAAATGGGCCACAAGGCCTACGCCGCCGAGCAGGACGATCCGGAAGCGCTGCTGGCCGACCAGGGCGAACACGCCCACTTCGAAGCCGTGCCGCGCGCGCCGGTGGTGACCGTGATGGGTCACGTCGACCACGGTAAGACCTCGCTGCTGGACTACATCCGTCGCTCCAAAGTGGCGTCGGGCGAAGCCGGCGGCATTACGCAGCACATTGGTGCCTACCACGTGGAAACCCCGCGCGGCATCATCACCTTCCTCGATACGCCGGGTCACGAAGCGTTCACGGCCATGCGTGCCCGTGGCGCCAAGGCGACCGACATCGTGATCCTGGTGGTGGCAGCCGACGACGGCGTGATGCCGCAGACCAAGGAAGCGATCTCGCACGCCAAGGCAGCCGGTGTACCGCTGGTGGTGGCGATCAACAAGATCGACAAACCGGGTGGCAACGTGGACCGCGTCACGCAGGAACTGGTGGCCGAGCAAGTGGTGCCGGAAGAATACGGTGGCGAATCGCCATTCGTGCCAGTGTCGGCCAAGACCGGCCAGGGCATCGATGCGCTGCTGGAGCAAGTGCTGCTGCAAGCCGAAGTGCTGGAACTGAAGGCGCCGGTGGAAGCGCCGGCCCGTGGCCTGGTGGTCGAAGGCCGCCTGGACAAGGGCAAGGGCCCGGTCGCCACCATCCTGGTGCAGTCCGGTACCCTGAAGCGCGGCGACGTGATCCTGGCCGGCTCCTCCTATGGCCGCGTGCGCGCCATGCTGGACGAGAACGGCAAGCCGATCACCGAAGCCGGTCCATCGATCCCGGTCGAAATCCAGGGTCTGACGGAAGTGCCGCAAGCCGGTGAAGAAGTCATGGTCATGGCCGACGAGCGCAAGGCGCGTGAAATCGGTCTGTTCCGTCAAGGTAAGTTCCGCGACGTGAAGCTGGCCAAGCAGCAGGCCGCCAAGCTGGAGAACATGTTCGACCAGATGGCCGAAGGCGAAGTGAAGAACCTGCCGATGATCATCAAGACCGACGTGCAGGGTTCGCAGGAAGCGCTGGTCAGCTCGCTGCAGAAACTGTCGACCTCGGAAGTGCGGGTGCAGGTGGTGCACGCGGCAGTCGGCGGCATCACGGAATCGGACGTCAACCTGGCGGTGGCCTCGAAAGCGGTCATCATCGGCTTCAACGCCCGTGCCGATGCGCAGGCGCGCAAGCTGGCCGAGTCGAACGGCGTGGATATCCGTTACTACAACATCATCTACGACGCCATCGACGACGTGAAGTCGGCGCTGTCGGGCATGCTGGCGCCGGAGAAGCGCGAGACCGTGATTGGCCAGGTCGAAATCCGCCAGGTCATCCTGGTGTCGAAAGTGGGCGCGATTGCCGGCTGTCTGGTCACCGACGGCGTGGTCAAGCGCACCTCCTCGGTCCGCCTGCTGCGCAACAACATCGTCGTCTGGACGGGCGAGATCGACTCGCTCAAGCGCTTCAAGGACGATGCGAAGGAAGTGCGCGCCGGCCTCGAGTGCGGCCTGTCGTTGAAGAACTACAACGACATCCAGGTGGGCGACTCGCTGGAAGTGTTTGAAGTACAGGAAATCGCGCGTACGCTGTAATCCACAACGCACCGGCGATACCAGGCAAGTGGACGGAGGCGCAGCGCTTCCGTCCACTTGCCGTTTTAGGAAGGCAGTACCGAATCATGGCAAAACATAGCAAAACCATTCCACAGCGCGGCCAGCGCGTGGCGGACCAGATCCAGCGCGACCTGTCCGAAATCATCGCGTTCGAATTGAAGGACCCGCGCGTGGGCATGATCACGCTGACGGAAGTGCAGCTCACGCCCGACTACGCGCACGCCAAGATCTTCTTCACCATGCTGAAGGACAGTAAGGAAGCCGTGCAGAACACCATCGCCGGCCTGAACAAGGCGGCCGGCTTCATGCGCGGCCAGCTGGGCAAGCGTCTGCACATCCACACCCTGCCGCAGCTGCATTTCGTGCATGACGTGTCGACCGCGCGCGGCATGGAACTGTCGGCCCTGATCGACCAGGCCAACGCCACCCGCTCGCTCGACGACGAGCAAAGCCAGCAAGACAAGGACGCGGAATAAGCAGGGGCGGGGTGCCGCGTGCGCCCCGGATTCCCGCCGCCATCACCATGAAGCAAAACCATCCCAAGAAAGTCCGCGACCTGGTCGACGGCGTGCTGCTGCTCGACAAGCCGGTCGGCTTTTCCAGCAACGACGCGCTGATCAAGGCCAAGCGCGTGCTCAACGCCAAGAAGGCCGGCCACACGGGCACGCTGGACCCGTTCGCCACCGGCCTGCTGCCGCTGTGCTTCGGCGAAGCGACCAAGTTCTCGCAGGACTTGCTCGAAGCGGACAAAACCTATGAAACCGTGGTCCACCTGGGCCAGACCACCGACACCGGCGACACCGAAGGCGAAGTGGTCGACACGCGCGACGTGGACGTGACGCTGGAGCAGATCGAGGCCGTGCTGGCCCGCTTCCGTGGCCCCATCGCGCAAGTGCCGCCCATGTACTCGGCCCTGAAGCGCGACGGCAAACCGCTGTACGAATACGCGCGCGCCGGCATCACGCTGGAGCGCGAAGCGCGCAACGTGGTCATCCACAAGCTGGAGCTGATCAGCTACGAGGCGCCGTTCCTCAAGCTGTCCGTCACCTGCAGCAAGGGCACCTACATCCGCGTGCTGGGCCAGGACATCGGCGAAGCGCTCGGTTGCGGCGCGCACCTGAACGCGCTGCGCCGCACGCAAGTGGGCGCGCTGACGGCCGACGGCATGATCACGCTGGAGGCGCTGCTGGCCCATCCCGATCCGCGCAGCCTGCTGGCGCCGGTCGATGCGCTGCTGTCGAGTTTCCCGGCCGTGCAGTTGAACGCCGAGCTGGCCAAGCGCTTCCTGCAAGGCCAGCGGCTGGCGCTGGGCAAGGAGCCGGTCACCGTGCCGGCGGAGCAGGGGCGCGTGCGCGTCTACCTGGACGACAAGCTGCTGGGCACGGCCCAGCTGGGCGAATACAGCATCCTGGCGCCCGAGCGGCTGATCGCCACCGCCCACACCTGAAGCACCCTGGCCCGCGTGGTCTGGCAACTCTTTGAAAATATTAGGAATTTCGAGGAGAGTTGCAACGCACCATGCTATACTACGCGGTTCCAGAAATTGGCAAGCACTGTAACGCCTCGTACACCCCCGTACGCCCCCCGCAGTTTTTCAGCAAATATAACGACTATGTCTAATACTAAACGCGCAATTCGCAATATCGCTATCATCGCCCACGTTGACCACGGCAAAACCACCCTGGTGGACCAACTGCTGCGCCAGTCGGGTACCTTCCGTGAAAACCAGCAGGTCGATACCCGCGTCATGGACTCGAACGACCTCGAAAAAGAGCGCGGCATTACGATTCTGTCGAAGAACTGCGCGGTCGAGTACGAAGGCACCCACATCAACATCGTCGACACCCCGGGCCACGCCGACTTCGGCGGCGAAGTGGAACGCGTGCTGTCGATGGTCGACTCCGTGCTGCTGCTGATCGACGCCCAGGAAGGCCCGATGCCGCAGACCCGTTTCGTGACCCGCAAGGCGCTGGCCCTGGGCCTGAAGCCTATCGTGGTGGTCAACAAGATCGACCGTCCGGGCGCACGCGCCGACTGGGCCATCAACCAGACCTTCGAACTGTTCGACAAGCTGGGCGCGACCGACGAGCAGCTGGACTTCCCTATCGTCTACGCCTCGGGCCTGAACGGCTACGCCGGCCTGACCGAAGACGTGCGCGACGGCGACATGAAGCCGCTGTTCGAAGCCATCCTGAAATATGTGCCGGTGCGTAACGACGACCCGGACGGTCCGCTGCAGATGCAGATCACCTCGCTGGACTACTCGTCCTACGTGGGCAAGATCGGTATCGGCCGCGTGTCGCGTGGCCGCGTCAAGGCTGGCCAGGACGTCGTGTTCCTGAACGGTCCTGGCGACACCCCGACCAAGGGCCGCATCAACCAGGTGCTGAACTTCAAGGGCCTGGAGCGCGTGCTGGTCGATGAAGCCGTCGCCGGCGACATCATCCTGATCAACGGTATCGAAGACATCGGCATCGGTTCGACCATCTGCGCACCGGACACCCCGGAAGCGCTGCCGATGCTGACTGTGGACGAACCAACCCTGACCATGAACTTCATGGTCAACACCTCGCCGCTGGCTGGCCGCGAAGGCAAGTTCGTCACCTCGCGCCAGCTGCGCGACCGCCTGGAAAAAGAACTGAAGTCGAACGTGGCGCTGCGCGTGCTGCCGACCGACGACGATACCGTGTTCGAAGTGTCGGGCCGCGGCGAGCTGCACCTGACCATTCTGCTGGAAAACATGCGCCGTGAAGGCTTCGAGCTGGCCGTGTCGCGTCCGCGCGTGGTGTTCAAGATGGTCAACGGCGTGCGCGAAGAGCCGTACGAAATGCTGAGCGTGGACGTGGAAGAAGCGAACCAGGGCGGCGTGATGGAAGAACTGGGCCGTCGTCGTGGCGACCTGCAGAACATGGAATCGGACGGCAAAGGCCGTGTGCGTCTGGAATACCGCATCCCGGCCCGTGGCCTGATCGGCTTCCAGGGCGAATTCATGACCCTGACCCGCGGCACCGGCCTGATGAGCCACGTGTTCGACGCCTACGCCCCGGTCGATACCTCGAAAGGCGAACTGGCCGGCCGTCGCAACGGCGTGCTGATCTCGCAGGACGACGGCGCCGCCGTGGCCTACGCGCTGTGGAAGCTGCAGGATCGCGGCCGCATGTTCGTGGTGCACAACGACCCTGTGTACGAAGGCATGATCATCGGTATCCACTCGCGCGACAACGACCTGGTCGTGAACCCGATCAAGGGCAAGCAGCTGACCAACGTGCGCGCTTCCGGTACCGACGAAGCCGTGCGCCTGGTGCCGCCAGTCCAGCTGTCGCTGGAATACGCGGTCGAGTTCATCGAGGACGACGAGCTGGTCGAAATCACGCCGAAATCGATCCGTCTGCGCAAGCGTTACCTGAAAGAGCACGAGCGCAAGCGCGCTTCGCGCGAGGCGTAATCGCCGCTGCATGACGGCGCGCGCCAGCCGGCGCGCGCACCCGGCCCGCTGTGTCCGCATGAGCCCCATGCGGGGCAGCGGGTTTGACGTTTTCAGACCACCGTTGCACAAGTATTATTATGACCGCCAAGATCCTGCCTTCCCGCCGCCTGTCCGTCGCCCCCATGATGGACTGGACCGACCGCCATTGCCGCGTGTTCCACCGCCAGATCACGCGCCACACCTGGCTGTACACGGAGATGGTGACCACGGGCGCGCTGGTCTATGGCGACGTCGAGCGCCACCTGCGCTTCAGCGAGGAAGAGCATCCGGTCGCCCTGCAACTGGGCGGCAGCGATCCGGCCGACCTGGCCGTGAGCGCCAAGAAGGGCCAGGACTGGGGCTACGATGAAATCAACCTCAACTGCGGCTGCCCGTCGGAACGGGTGCAGAAGGGCGCGTTCGGCGCCTGCCTGATGGCCGAGCCGCAACTGGTGGCCGACTGCGTGAAGGCCATGCGCGACGCCGTCACCATCGACGTGACCGTCAAGCACCGGATCGGCATCGACCAGACCGAAAGTTATGATTTCGTGCGCGACTTCGTCGGCACGGTGGCCGACGCCGGCTGCCGCACCTTCATCGTCCACGCCCGCAACGCTATCCTGAAGGGCTTGTCGCCCAAGGAAAACCGCGAGATCCCCCCGCTCAAGTACGAGTACGCCTACCGGCTCAAGCGCGACTTCCCCGACTTTGAAATCCTGATCAACGGCGGCATCAAGACCGAGGCCGAGATCGACCTGCATCTGCAGCACGTCGATGGCGTGATGCTGGGCCGCGAGGCTTACCACAACCCGTTCATGATGGCCGGTTTCGACCAGCGCTACTATGGCGACACGGCCGAGCGCCCCACGCGCGAGCAGGTGCTGGCGGCCATGGTGCCCTACATCGAAGCCCAGCTCAAAAACGAGGGCGGGCGCGGCCTCAAACTCAATTCCATCACTCGCCACATGCTCGGTCTGATGCAGGGTTTGCCCGGCGCAAAAAGCTTCCGCCAGACACTGTCGGACTCGAAAAAACTGGCCGCCGGCGACCCACGTTTACTGCTCGAAGCGGCCGCCCGGCTGCGCCTTTCCACGCCGTAAGCCTGCTTTCGCCAAGTAATTTTCGGCGGCAACTCAATTTCCTCGCAGAAAGTTCGTTTGCGTAAAATTGAGGCAGGTTTTGCTTGCTTTGAGGCAAATTTCACATCTATAATTCCTGAATACTCACACAAATCCACCGAATTCCGTTTGGGTATTGCATGTCAGGAAACGCGCTGCTGGTGGAGCCGCGCGTTTTGCATTCGCAGTCATTGTTTGCTACTGTCGCACGCCTAACAGCACGGGCCGGTGGATTCCAAGCGCACAACGCCTGGTTTCCAGGGCAAATTCTTATCAATAGTGTCACTTACGAAGAGACGAAATGAATTTAGCAAAAATGAAAGTTGGGACGCGACTGGGTCTCGGGTTCGCCTTGGTGCTGCTGTTTCTGGTGGCCGTGACTGCTGTCGGCATAGGCCGTATGGCGCAAATCCAGGACCGCCTGGACCATGTGGTGGGCGTCAACAACGTCGTCACCCGGCTGGTGATTGATATGCGTGCCAACGTCAGCGACCGCATCACCTCGCTGCGCATTCTGACCCTGATGCCCGAAGGTTCGGACCTGGAACCGGAAATGAACCGCGTCAAGGACCTGGCGGCCAAGTATGCCGAAGCCCAGAAGAAGCTGAGTGACCAGTTCGCCGTGGAAGCGACCCCGGAAGAAAAAGCCCTGCTGGGCCAGGTCAAGGAATTCGAGGCGGCTGCCATGCCCGCCATCGCCAAGGCTTCCGACCTGTGGCTGGCCAACAAGGCCGAAGACGCCACCAAGGTCATGATCAAGGAAATCCGTCCGGTGCAGAAGAAGTGGATGGCTGCGCTGGATCAGCTGGCCACGCTGGAAGACAAACTGAACACCCAGGTGCAGGTTGACGCCGCCACCGGCTTCGCCAGCGCCCGTACCTTCATGATCGTGCTGGGCGCGCTGGCCGTGGCCATCAGCGTGCTGGCCGCCGTCGTCATCACCCGTGGCCTGCTCAAGCAGCTGGGCGGCGAGCCCGACTACACCGCCAGCATCGCCGGCAGCATCGCCAAGGGTGACCTGTCCGTGATGATCGATACCGACAGCCGCGACCAGGACAGCCTGCTGGCCGAGATGAAGGAAATGCGTAACAGCCTGGTCGACATCGTGGGCCAGGTGCGCAACGGCACGGAAACCATCGGCACGGCGTCGCGCGAAATCGCGGCCGGCAACATCGACCTGTCGTCGCGCACGGAAATGCAAGCCAGCTCGCTGGAAAAGACGGCCACCGCCATGGAAGAACTGACGGCGACCGTGAAGCAGAACGCCGACAACGCCCGCGAGGCGAACCAGCTGGCCGCCACCGCATCGGATGTGGCCATGAAGGGCGGCGCCGTGGTGTCGCAAGTGGTCGACACCATGAGCTCGATCGACGCGTCGGCCAAGAAGATCGTGGACATCATCGGCGTGATCGATGGCATCGCCTTCCAGACCAATATCCTGGCGCTGAACGCCGCCGTGGAGGCGGCCCGTGCCGGTGAGCAGGGCCGCGGCTTCGCCGTGGTGGCGTCGGAAGTGCGCAACCTGGCCCAGCGTTCCGCTGGCGCCGCCAAGGAAATCAAGCTGCTGATCGACGATTCGGTGGAAAAAGTGGGCGCCGGCACCAAGCTGGTGGGCCAGGCCGGTGTGACGATGGACGAGGTGGTCGCCTCCGTGCGCCGCGTGACGGACATCATGAGCGAGATCGCCAACGCCAGCCAGGAGCAGAGCGCCGGCATCGAGCAGGTCAACCATTCCATCATCGAGATGGACAGCATGACCCAGCAGAACGCGGCGCTGGTGGAAGAAGCGGCCGCTGCCGCCCAGAGCCTGCAGGACCAGGCCGCCGAACTGGCGCGCGTGGTCAGCATCTTCAAGCTGGTGGAAGGCGAGGAGCGCATGGCGCCTGTGGCCTACATCGCCCCGGTCGCGCCGGTGGCAGTGGCCAAGCCGGCCGCCGTGAGCCGTCCGGCTGCACCGGTGCGCAAGCTGGCCGCCGCGCCAACGCCCGCCGCCAAGCCGAAGAAAGTTGCCGCCGCCGCACAGGCGGAAGATGAGTGGGAAGAGTTTTAAGCGTTTCTTTGCACCGACAGTTTTGAATAATAAACGTAGTGGGAATAACGACAATATGAACAAAGTTTCGACCAGCATCATCGCAGCCATCCTCCTGTCCGGCGCCAGCGCCGCCGCCTTCGCGGGCGAAGTCCCTGCCACCTTCGACGCCCGTAACTGCCGCGCCGAGTATCCCAAGGCATCCCTGATGAACGAAGAACAGGGCAATGTGTCGATGGCTTTCCTGGTCTCGACCGATGGCACCGTGGTCGATTCCAAGATCGAAAAATCGAGCGGCTACAAGAACCTGGACAAAGCCGCCATCAAGGCCATCAGTGCCTGCAAGTTCAAGCCCGGTACCAAGGATGGCGCCGTGGCTCAGACCTGGACCAAGGTCGATTACGACTGGAAACTGTAATAAAGACACGGCGCCAGCCGCCGGGAACTTGATCAAGAATTAGCCACTTGGGGAAATCAGATGTCTACAAATAAGCGTTGGTTGAGTGTTTTTGCGGCAGTGCTCATGTCGGGCGCGACGGCAGCCTATGCGGGCGAAGTGCCGGCCAGTTTCGACGCCAAGAACTGCAAGGCGGAATATCCGAAGGCATCGCTGATGAACGAGGAGCAGGGTACGGTTTCGATGATGTTCCTGGTCAAGGCTGATGGTACGGTGGCCGACTCCAAGGTGGAAAAGTCGAGTGGTTTCAAGAATCTGGACAAGGCAGCCATCAAGGCCATCAGTGCCTGCAAGTTCAAGCCGGGCACCAAGGATGGCGCGCCGGCCGAAACCTGGACCAAGGTTGATTACGCGTGGAAGCTGGACTGAGGCGAAGCGCTGCATCCCCAACAAGAAACCGGCCTTGCGCCGGTTTTTTTCATGGCTGGCCGCATTTTTCCGCTCTCCCTACGGGTGTAACAAGCTGTAAATCTGCAGCGCGGGACTTCAATTTTCCCTATAGTACGAAAAGGAGGAACATGCGATGAAAACCATATTGGCAGTGCTGGCAATGGCGGCCTTGAGCGGCTGCGTGGTCGCGCCACCGGCACCTGCGTATTACGGCGGCCGTGCCGCCCCGGTCGATCCTTACCAGTGGCATACCGTGTCGGTGGAACCGGCAGGGCCGTCGCGCGTCGAATACAGTAGCGCGCCCGTGTACGCACCGGCACCCGTCTATGCACCGGCGCCAGTGTATTACCCAGCCCCCGTCTATGCCGCGCCGGCGCCTTCCTACTACTACCCGCCGGTGTCGATAGGTCTGGACTTCGTGTTCGGGAGCTGGTGCTGCGGCCACCGTGGGGGCGGGCGCGGTTACTACCGTCACCGCTGACAGGCCCAACGACAACGCAAGCCCGCCGCGCCATTTCTGGCGCTGCGGGCTTTTTTGTTTTCAAGGTGGACAGCTCAGGGCAGCATGTACAGCGTGCCGTTATCGAGCATCGCCATTTCCGAGCACAGCAGGTAGGCGGAAGTGCCCGCCAGGCCTAGCAGCAGCGTCCCCCACGCGACATGGCGCATGTGCGACAGCGTGGCCTCGGGAACGTGGAAGGGGAGGTGATGTGAGATGTTCATGTATTCAGTCTAGTACATGAACGCGCGGTCTGCCGTCGGTCCATCGTCCTCGCTGTTGTAGGACGATGGCGCGTTGGCGTGGATGCGAGGGGAGTGTTTACTTCGTGCTTACGCTTACTTGGTGCGCCACAGCACGACCGGGCCGGCCGGCGCTGTGTCGAGCGCATTGGACAGTTCCAGCCACTGCTGCAACCGTTCCGGATGTTTGAGCTGGATGCCCACGCCATCGATGGTGCCGATCTGTTCCAGCATGCGGGCGTCGAGCTTGGCCTTGGACACGGTGGGCGCGTTCATCACCATGCGGTCATACGCCTTGCGGGCCTTGTTTTCCCACTTGTGCAAGCTGCTGTCGTCGAAGCGGTTGGCTTCGAAATAGACGGTCAGCGAGCCGTCCGGATTGCCAAAGCCCACTACGCCAGCCCCCTTGCGGATGGTGGTGGTGTTGCTCAGGTCAAATGCGCTGGTGGGCACGAACACCCCGGCGCGGCCGTCGATATCGGGCCGGCCCACGGGCGTGTCCTTGCCGTAGGTGGTGACTTCCTGGTTGGAGATTTCTTCAGACATATACTCATGCGCCTCCTGCCGGTGACGGCGGGGCATTCCTGTTCAGTGTTGATGGAGTGCAGGGGCGGCGGTTCGGCCCGGATTGCTGCTTCGGTGCCCCGCACGGGCGTGCGCGGCGACGCTTTATTGTAGCGTTAAACCAGTTCCATCGGGCAATGTCGCCCAACATTTTCCCGTCATTCCTGGGTGGTGCCGTGTGCCCGGGCGGCCGCGCCGCTTGCAAAGCAAAAAGCCACAAGCGTGAACTTGTGGCTTTTTGTTTGCTGCGAATTCTTGGGGTGGCTGATGGGGCTCGAACCCACGACAACAGGAATCACAATCCTGGACTCTACCAACTGAGCTACAGCCACCACTGACTTGCTACCGCCGGCGCAACTTGCGCGACAGCGGGTGTTTCTACTAAAACAAAAAAGCCATAAGGTTGAACTTATGGCCTTATGCGTACTACGAATCCGGTGGGGTGGCTGATGGGGCTCGAACCCACGACAACAGGAATCACAATCCTGGACTCTACCAACTGAGCTACAGCCACCACTGGTCTTACGTTTGTCCCGGTGTTTGCGGGACAGGTGCCGAATTATACAAGCCGATGTTGAAACGTGCAAATCTAAATGCACAGATCGACAAGTCCTGGCGCCGCCGGCAAGCGCGGCCGTGTCTAAATGGTCACGCTGGCCACAGGCGGGTTCAGGCCCAGCAGATTGCCGAACGCGGCCGACAGTTCGGCCGCGCTGGCGCTCGTGTAGCCCAGCAGCCGGGCCGGCGCGCCGGCGTCGTCCGGCGCCGGCACGCGCTCCAGGCCGGCCGCATGCAGCAGGCGGGCGATCTGGCGCGCCACGGCGTCCCCGGTGTCGATGATGGCGACCGGGTGGGCGCTGGTGCGCTCGACCACCTGCTCGATGCCGGGCTGGACGAACACGTAATGGGTGCAACCGAGCACCAGCGTGTCGACCCCTTGCGTGATCAGCGGCGCCACGTAGCGTTGCAGCAGCGCCTGCGTGGCCGCCGTGTCTAGCTCGCCGAGGTTGATCTGGTCGGCCAGGCCGATGCACGGCATCAGCACGAACTCGGCGCCGCTGCTGGCGCTGATCTGTTCACGCAATTGCAGGAATTTTTCGCCCGACAGCGTGCGGTCCGTGGCCAGCACGCCGATCTTGCCATTGTGGCTGGCCGCCACGGCCGGCTTCAGGCCGGGCTCCACGCCCACCACGGGCAGCAGCGGGTAGCGGGCGCGGATGGCCTTGATGGCGGCCACGGTGGCCGTGTTGCAGGCCACCACCAATCCCTTGACGCCCTGGGTGACGAGGAAGTCCGCCACCGCCAGCGCGCGCGCCGTGACCACGGCTTCCGGCTTGTCGCCGTAGGGCGCGTAGCCGATGTCGGCGAAATAGGTCAGATGCTCGTCCGGCAGCTGGGCGCGGATGTGGCGCAGCACGGACAGGCCGCCCACGCCGGAATCGAACACGCCGATGGGCGCGTCCGGGGCGGTGGAAATAGCTGGGATGGAATTCATGTGCGTATCGTAAACGGCAACCGCCCCGCGGCGCAAACGCAGCGGGGCGGCAAGGGGACGGCTTAAGCGACGGTGACGGGGATATTGCCCACGGTGCTTAGCTGCTCGATCTTGGCCTGCCACTCTTTTGGACCCGTGTTGTGCACGGAAGTGCCGGCCGCGTCGACGGCCACGGTGACGGGCATGTCGACCACTTCGAACTCATAGATCGCTTCCATGCCCATGTCCTCGAAGCCCAGCACCTTGGCGCTCTTGATGGCTTTGGATACCAGGTAGGCGGCGCCGCCCACGGCCATCAGGTAAGCCGACTTGTGCTTCTGGATCGCCTCGATGGCGGCAGGGCCGCGCTCGGCCTTGCCGATCATGGCGATCAGGCCGGTTTTGTCGAGCATCATTTCCGTGAACTTGTCCATGCGGGTGGCCGTGGTCGGGCCGGCCGGGCCGACGGCTTCGTCGCGCACCGGATCGACCGGGCCGACGTAGTAGATCACGCGGTTCTTGAAGTCCACCGGCAGCGGCTCGCCCTTGGCCAGCATGTCCTGGATGCGCTTGTGGGCGGCATCGCGGCCGGTCAGCATCTTACCGTTCAGCAGCAGGGTCTGGCCCGGTTTCCACGACGCCACTTCTTCCTTGGTCAGCGTGTTCAGGTCGACGCGCTTGGACTTCTCCGTGTCAGGCGCCCAGCTCACGTTTGGCCAGGTCGACAGCGGTGGCGGCGTCATGTAGGCCGGGCCGGAACCGTCGAGCACGAAGTGGCCGTGGCGGGTGGCCGCGCAGTTCGGAATCATGGCCACGGGCTTCGATGCCGCGTGGGTCGGGTGCATCATGATCTTCACGTCCAGCACCGTGGTCAGGCCGCCCAGGCCCTGGGCGCCGATGCCCAGCGCGTTGATCTTGTCGCACAGCTCGATACGCAGTTCTTCCAGCTTGTTTTTCGGGCCGCGCTGCTTCAGTTCGTACATGTCGATGTCGTCCATCAGCACTTCCTTGGCCATCATCATGGCCTTCTCGGCGGTGCCGCCGACGCCGATGCCCAGCATGCCGGGCGGGCACCAGCCGGCGCCCATGGTCGGCACGGTCTTCAGTACCCAGTCCACCAGCGAATCGGACGGGTTCATCATGATCATCTTCGACTTGTTCTCCGAGCCGCCGCCCTTGGCCGCCACTTTCACGTCGACCGTGTTGCCTTCCACCAGTTCCATGTGGACCACGGCAGGCGTGTTGTCCTTGGTGTTCTTGCGGTCGAACAGCGGGTCGGCCACGATGGAGGCGCGCAGCTTGTTGTCATCGTAGTTGTAGGCGCGACGCACGCCTTCGTTGACGGCGTCGGTGACGGTGCCGGTGAAGCCCTCGAAGCGCACGCCCATACCGATCTTCAGGAACACGTTGACGATGCCGGTATCCTGGCAGATCGGACGCTTGCCCTCCGCGCACATGCGCGAGTTGGTCAGGATCTGCGCGATGGCGTCCTTGGCGGCCGGGCTCTGTTCGGACTCGTAAGCGCGCGCCAGGTGCTGGATGTAATCGGCTGGATGGTAGTAGCTGATGTACTGCAGCGCGGCGGCGACGGAGTCGATCAGGTCTTCTTGCTTGATGATGGTCATGGTGATCTCGCGTGGTTAAATTCGAGTGGAACGAGGAGTGATGCGGAAACCGGGACAGCGGCCTGGCGCTGGCAACGCCGGCGCGCGCGACGACCGTACGACGCACGGCGGCCAGCAGCGTGGCGCGGGTGGTCGGAAACACAGGCAGGTCATCGGGACGGGACTCCGGTATGCTAGCGGGCAGATGGGAACTGCCGACATTCTACACGTGCTGATCGGCAACCGCATCCGCGCGGCGGCTTGATACGTCAGCTGTGGTTGATTTGAATGATTGGTAAAATGGCACAACAGGCGTGATTGCAACGGGTACTCGCATCAAATCCTTCGCCGGGGACGGCCTGTAAGGACTCAGTAAGCGATCAAGTTTAATGTTGTTATCAAACGATTACTACACTGGAGATCAGCATGACCAGCACTGCAAGCCAAGCTCAAAGCGCCCAACAGCAGGGCCCACAAGAATCCCGCGTCTTCGCACCGCCGGCGGCGTTCGCGGACCAGGCCGCAATCTCGGGCATGGCCGCCTACGAGGCACTGTGCGCCGAAGCGGCCGCCGACTATGAAGGTTTCTGGGGCCGTCTGGCCAAGGAAAACCTCGTGTGGCAAAAGCCGTTCACCCGCGTGCTGAATGAAGACGACGCACCGTTCTACAAATGGTTCGAAGACGGCCACCTGAACGTGTCGTACAACTGCCTGGACCGCAACCTGCAGAACGGCAACGCCGACAAGACCGCCATCATCTTCGAAGCGGACGACGGCACCAGCACCCCGGTCAGCTATCGCCAACTGCACGAGAAAGTGTGCAAATTCGCCAACGGCCTGAAATCGCGCGGCATCAAGAAGGGCGACCGCGTCATCATCTACATGTCGATGTCGGTGGAAGGTGTGGCCGCCATGCAGGCCTGCGCCCGTATCGGCGCCACCCACTCGGTGGTGTTCGGCGGCTTCTCGGCCAAGTCGCTGCAGGAGCGCATCATCGACGCCGGCGCCGTGGCCATCATCACGGGCGACGAGCAAATGCGCGGCGGCAAGCAACTGCCGCTGAAAGCCATCGTCGACGAAGCGCTGGCGCTGGGCGGTTGCGAGACCGTGAAGGACGTGATCGTCTACAAGCGCACGGGCGGCAACATCAACATGGTGGCCGGCCGCGACATGTGGCTGAGCGACCTGGTCGACAACCAGTCGGCCGAATGCGAACCTGAATGGGTGAGCGCCGAGCATCCGCTGTTCATCCTTTACACGTCGGGCTCGACGGGCACCCCGAAAGGCGTGCAGCACTCGAGCGGCGGCTACCTGCTGTGGGCCGCGCTGACGATGAAGTGGACCTTCGACATCAAGCCGGCCGACGTGTTCTGGTGCACGGCCGACATCGGCTGGGTGACCGGCCACAGCTACATCGCCTATGGCCCGCTGGCCGTGGGCGCGACGCAAGTGGTGTTCGAAGGCATCCCGACCTACCCGAACGCGGGCCGTTTCTGGGACACCATCGCCAAGCACAAGGTCAGCATCTTCTACACGGCGCCGACGGCGATCCGCTCGCTGATCAAGGCCTCGGACGCGGACGCGAAAGTGCATCCGAACAGCTTCGACCTGTCCACGCTGCGCCTGCTGGGCACGGTGGGCGAGCCGATCAATCCGGAAGCCTGGATGTGGTACTACAACAATGTGGGCCGCGAGAAGTGCCCGATCGTCGACACCTTCTGGCAGACGGAAACGGGCGGTCACATGATCACCCCGCTGCCGGGCGCCACGCCGATGGTGCCGGGTTCGTGCACGCTGCCGCTGCCGGGCATCATGACCGCCATCGTGGACGAAGCCGGTCACGACGTGCCGAACGGGCAGGGCGGTATCCTGGTCGTCAAGCGTCCGTGGCCATCGATGATCCGCACCATCTGGAACAATCCGGAGCGCTTCAAGTCCGGCTACTTCCCCGAGGAACTGGGCGGCAAGATGTACCTGGCTGGCGACGGCGCGATCCGCAACAAGGAAACCGGTTACTTCACCATCACCGGCCGTATCGACGACGTGCTGAACGTGTCGGGTCACCGCATGGGCACGATGGAGATCGAATCGGCGCTGGTGGCCAATCCGCTGGTGGCCGAGGCCGCCGTGGTGGGCAAGCCGGACGATACGACGGGCGAATCGATCTGCGCGTTCGTGGTGCTGAAGCAGGCACGTCCGACCGGTGAAGACGCCAAGCGTCTGGCGCTGGAGCTGCGCAACTGGGTGGGCAAGGAGATCGGTCCGATCGCCAAGCCGAAAGAAATCCGCTTTGGCGACAACCTGCCGAAGACGCGCTCGGGCAAGATCATGCGCCGTCTGCTGCGTGTGCTGGCCAAGGGCGAGACCATCACCCAGGACGTGTCCACGCTGGAAAATCCAGCGATTCTGGAGCAGCTGAAGGAAGCGTCCTAAGTTGAGGGCGGGTGCCCGGCTGGGACCGGGCACCTTGATGGGCGAAGTGGTAAGGTTGTTTGCAAATAATATTGGTACTCTCCAGAATCTTTGCTATAATTTGCCGCTTCCCGAAAAAGGGAAAAGCAGGAGAGATGGATGAGTGGTTGAAGTCGCACGCCTGGAAAGCGTGTATAGGTTCATAGCCTATCGGGGGTTCGAATCCCCCTCTCTCCGCCAGGAATACAAATGTAAAAAAGGCCACCCTCGGGTGGCCTTTTTGCATTTGTTTCCTGGCGGAGAGAAGCAGAGCGCCTGCGCGCTCTCCGTGGTCGCCAAGGCGGCAGGTTCGAAGGCATCGCCCCTGCAGGGGCGGGCCGCTCCGAATCGTCCGATTGCCACCGCTACGCGGTGGCGCGCCGGAGGCGCCGCGCGTAGCGCGATTTTCCTCTGAGCATCATTCTCATCTTCAATTTGGCACAATGCCGGAACTGATCCCGTCGCGCACGTCGCGCTCACGCTCAGCAAGTATTTAGAGTAGGAGAAAATAGTGCGGCGACATGGAAGGGCGAGTTGTGGAACGCGAATGGCATTCGAAACAAGAGCATTGTCTACAACCGCTGCTTGGCTGCAATGACTGAGGAGTGGACGAAGTCCTTTGGCTACCGGGAGGCCAGGCTGCGGGCGCCCCAGTTCATTGACGGCGTATTGCCGCTGGAAAAGGTGCTGCGGATCGTATGTCAGTCCGGTTGACGTGAGCGCTGGTCAGGTCAACTTTTCATACTCCCCATCGTTTCTATATGCTTCACTACCTCGCCACCTAAACGCTACAAAGGGTGGCGAGGACCTTTGTGTTAATTTGCATTGAAAATTGACCCATCTTCCCCACGAATTTGCAACGGAATCTGACCCACGTTCATAGCACAATCCTTCCTGTCCTTTCGACAGGAGATCGGAGTGATCGACGTGGCTTTACTA
>NZ_JACEZT010000031.1 GCF_014042345.1 Rugamonas brunnea | reverse complement strand
CCGGCGCGGACGCCGCGGCGGGGGCCGCTGGGACAGCGGCGGCGGCGGCGACGTCGGTGGTGGCCGCTTCGGCGGCCGGGGCGGCCTGCGCCGGGGCCGTGCCGGGGGTGGAAATGATCTCGTTTTCAGGCATAGTAGGGTTCGGCCGCCGTCCAGCGGTCAGCCATGCTTTCTTCAATTAACAACATTTTCTGCGAACAACGATCCGCCCGGCCAAAAGCACCTGTACTCGCCGTCGCGAGCAATGCGGACACAGGGGGAAGCGGCAAGACGGGCAGGGCGCGCTACGGCGGCCAGGCCGCGCAGCCAGCGCGGTGCGTGCCCGTCATGGCGCGCGCAGACGTGGATACAATATCAGCGCCGTAAACTATACCCTAAATCGCCGCAACCGCCCACGAAAACAGCACGTTAGCGGCAAACTATTGCCGCGATGGAAGGTATAATGGCCGTTCCGTCCCGCAATTTGAACCTCCGGCCCCGCCACCGGCGCGCCCCGTCCCTCCGGGCTGGCGCCGCCGCGCCGCCGACGCCCCCGCCCATGCCCGTGTCGATGCCGCTCCGTCCGGAGCGCCCCACCCCATCCCTGCCGCAACGCCGCCTGGCTGCGCAGCGGGCGGCGCACGGGCGACCGGTTCTGCTGGCCTTGCTGGCCTGGCTGACGGCGCTGACCCTGCTGCTCGCCCTGCCATCCGCCCAAGCCGGGGTGCCGGCGCTGCGCTTCCAGAAACTGGGCCCGCTGGGCAATGACGAACCGACTATGCTGACCCTGCTGCAGGACCGCCAGGGCTACGTGTGGGTGGGCACGCTCAGCAACGGCCTGTACCGCTACAACGGCTACCAGGCCGTCAAATACGCGCACCAGCCCGGCGACAGCCACAGCCTGCCCCACAACCGCGTCTCGGCCCTGTACGAGGATGGCCAGGGCCGGATCTGGGCCGGCACCCAGGACGGCCTGGCCCGCTACAACCCCGAGCGCAACGACTTCACCGTCTACGCGCCGGCCTCCGGGCCGCACAACCACCGCATCATCAAGGCCATCATCTCCGACGGCGGCCACGGCATGTGGCTGGCCAGCTGGGGCGGCCTGCAGCACTTCGACCCGGCCACCGGCGCCTTCACCGTTTACAGCCACGACCCGGCGCGGCCCGACAGCCTGGCCAGCAACGACCTGAACGCGCTGGCGCTGGACCCGATTGGCGGCGTCTGGGCCGCCACCTGGCCCGGCGGCCTCGATTACCTGGCGCCCGGCGCCACCGGCTTCGTGCACCGCCAGGCCGATCCCGCGCCCCAGGCCGAAGCCCGGCGCAACATCGTGCGCGCGCTGCAGTTCGATCCCAGCGGCGCGCTGTGGATAGGCACCGAGGCCGGCGTGCTGCGCTGGGATGGCCGCGGCCCGTGGCAAGCGCGCACCGTGGTGGCGGCGCCGGCCAGCCGCGTCACCAGCTTCTACCTGGACCGCCAGCGCACCTTGTGGGCCACCACGCTGTCGGCCGGCCTGCTGCGCTGGAATGGCGCGGCCGGCCAGTTCGAGCGCTTCCACCACGCGCCCGACGATCCCTACAGCCTGCCCAGCGACAACCTGAAGGCCGTGATGCAGGATCGCGGCGGCATGTTGTGGGTCGCCTCGTACACGGACGGCATCAGCCTGGCCAACCTGTCGAGCGCCGGCCTGGCCCGCTACGTGCCGCTGCCGCCGGCCGGCGAGTCTGCCAACGCCAGCGACGCCATGCTATCCATGGCACGCGCGCCCGGCGGCCGCCTGTGGCTGGGCAGCGATACGGGCTTGAGCCTGTACGACCCGGGCAGCAACCGCGTGCTGCGCAACTACCGGGCCCAGCCCGGCAAACGCGGCACGCTGAGCCAGGACATCATCTATAGCCTGTACCAGGACCAGCGCAACGATGGCCACGGCCCGCTGTGGCTGGGCACCTCCGATGGCCTGAACCGGCTGGACCGGCCGGACGGGCCGTTCCGCGTGATCCACTTCGGCAATCCGGCCAGCGACTACATCAACGCCATCGCGCCGGGCGCCGGCGGCGTGCTGTGGCTGGCCACCGGCAACAGCCTGATCCGCTACGACCCGGCCAGCGACGCGCGCCGCGTGTACCGCCACGACCCGCAGGACGCCCACAGCCGCAGCGTGGACGGCACCTCGGCCGTGCTGGAGGATGAGCGCGGCCAGGTGTGGGCCGGCTCCGAATGGAATGGCGGCGGCCTGGACGTGCTCGATCCGGCCAGCGGCCAGTTCCACCACTACACCCACCGCGACGGCGATCCGCACAGCCTGGCCGACGACAACGTGGCCAGCCTGCACCGCGATCGCCAGGGCCGGATCTGGGTCGGCACCGGGCGCGGCCTGCACCTGGCCCAGCCGCAGCCGGACGGCGGCCTGCACTTCCGCTACTACGGCGCCGCGCTGGGCGGCGAAAAAGTACTGGCCATCCGCGACGACGCCCACGGCCGCATCTGGTGCAGCACGCTCACCGGCCTGTACCGGCTCGACCCGGCCACCGGCCAGGCCAGCCACTACACGGCCACCGATGGCCTGACGGAAGGCTTCATCATCAATTCCGCCGTGGCCGGCGACGACGGCGACCTGTATTTCGGCAGCGTGCACGGGCTGACCGCCGTCTCGCCGGACGCCGTGCGCAGCACCTCGGTGGCGCCGCAGGTGGCGATCAGCGACATCACCATCTTCAACCACTCGATCTACGACGGCAAGCTGGGGCCGGGCGTGACGGTGACCGGCCCGCTGACGGCGCCTACCGCGCTCACGCTGTCGTCGCAGGCATCCGTGTTCTCGCTCGAATTCGCCGCCCTGCACTACGCCGACCCGGCCGCCAACCGCTACGCCTACCAGTTGCAAGGCTTCGACCGCGACTGGGTGGAAACGGACGCGGCCCACCGCAGCGCCACCTACACCAACCTCAATCCCGGCACCTATGTGTTCCGGGTGCGCGCCGCCAACCACCGCGGCGTGTGGAGCCCGGAGCCGGCCACGCTGCTGGTGACGATCGAGCCGCCGCTGTGGCAAACGTGGTGGTTCCGCGCGCTGGCCGGCGTGCTGGTGGCAGCCGCCCTGCTGGGCGCGCACCGCTGGCGCATCGCGCGGCTGACGCGGCACCAGCGCCAGCTCGAACAACTGGTCACGGCCCGCACCGCCGAGCTGGAGGAAAGCAACCGCAAGCTGGCCGCGCTGAGCACGACGGACGGCCTGACGGGCGTGCGCAACCGGCGCGGCTTCGACGAAGCGCTGGCGGCCGAATGGCGGCGCGCCGCGCGCACCGGCCAGTCGCTGGCGCTGTCGATGCTTGACGTCGACCACTTCAAGAAATACAACGACCATTACGGCCACCTGGCCGGCGACGCCTGCCTGCAAAAAGTGGCAACCTTGATCACGGCCCATGGCCGCCGCACCAGCGACCTGGTGGCGCGCTACGGCGGCGAGGAATTCGCGCTGCTGGCGGCCGCCACCGACGCCACCGACGCCTTCGGCATCGCCGAGGCCATCTGTGCCGAGCTGGCGCGGCTGCGGCTGCCGCACGACGGCTCGCCGTTCGGCACCGTGACCATCAGCGTGGGCGTGGCCGTGATGGTGCCGACAGAAGGCACCACGCCTGACATGCTGGTGCGCATGGCCGACCGCGCGCTGTACCGGGCCAAGGAAAAGGGCCGCAACATGGCGCTGCTGGCGCTGCCGACCGATGAACAATGAATGACAACGAACACGTGACGATGACTGAACAAGCAACCATGACTGAGCCGGCGACCATGACTGAGCAGGCAACGATGGCAGCGCCAGGGACAGCGGCGCCGGAGCACGACCCCATGCCGGTGGCGCCCGAGCCACCCGATCCCAACGCCTGCTGCCACAGCGGCTGCGCCCACTGCGTGGAAGACCTGTACGCCGAAGAACGGGCCGCCTACTTCGCCGCCCTCGCCGCCTGGCAGCAGCGCCACCCGGCCGGCTAAGCAAACAAACCGGGGTTGCGCGTTATGGCTGGCCGCTGCCTGCCGTCACCGCGCCCTCGCGCTTGCGCTTGGCTGCCACCGTGCCAGCGCTACGAAAATCGAACAGGTTCATCAGATCGCCGATGGCAGGCCGGTTGGCGGGCACGTAGGGATCGGCCGCCACGTGCACGGGATTGGGCAGGTTGTCGCGGCTGCGCACAGACAGCGGCGGCAGGCTCCAGTTGCGCTCGATGAACTTGGCGATCGAGGCGTGGTCGTAATAGGTGTGGTCGACGGCGCCCTTGCGCGCATACGGCGAAATGGCAATCAGCGGCACCCGCGTACCGTCACCGAAGAAGTCGATCAACTGCACATAACCGGAATCGTAATAGCCGCCGCCTTCATCGAACGTGACCAGGATGGCGGTCTTCTTCCACAGCGCCGGATTGGCGCGCACGCGTTCCAGCACGTCGGCCACCAGCTGGTCGAAGCTGGGCTGCATGGCGTAACCGGGGTGGCCGGAGATGCTGTCGTAGGGGGCGATCACGGCCACCTGCGGGAAGCTCGCCTCATCCTTCACGTCCACGTAGAACTGCATCAGGTCCACCAGCTTGTCCTTGTCCGGCCCCGTCATGGTGGAGCGGAAGAAGGTGGGCGTGTCGCACATGCCGCAGTATTCCTTGTCCACCCTGGCGCCGTCGTTGCGCCCGCCGCTATACCACTTCCACGCCACGCCGCCGGCCGTCATGGCGTCGCCGATGTGGGGCATGGTTTGCGGCGGCAGGATGAATTTGTCATCCCCGAGCACCAGCGGCTTGCCCAGCGGCGCGTAAGCCGGTTCCATATTGTTGACCATGTACCAGGCGCCGGGCGCGCAGTTGCCATCGTTGAAGGCGCGGTAGGGCAGCTTGCCCAGCAGGTCGCGGATGCCAGCCACGCCCGGCTGCGCCGCGTCGGCGCAGTTGACGTAGGTGCCGCCACGATAGCCGTCTTCCACGTACCAGTTGTTGGTGCCCGGCTGGGCGTTGGGATTCTCGATCTGCTTGAACGGCGGCGTGGCCGGCAGGCCGGTCTGCGCGTCCGTGTACACGCCCACGTCGGCCGTGGCCAGCGCGAAGTAGTTGGCGGTGGTGCCGCCCATCACCGGCTGGTGGTAGTTGTCGGCGATCGCGTACTGGTCGGCCAGGCGCTTGAACAGGGGCGCATCGCCGGCCGCCATGTTGTAGAAGCCCATGGCGATGGCGCCCTGGTAGGTCTTGCCCGGCGCCAGCGGGAACGGGTTGCTGGGGCCAGGCCCGGTCTGGTCGGCCACCCACACGAACAGGTCGTGCTTGCCGCCATTGACCTGCTGCCACATCTGGAAGAAGCGGTGCGTGGGGTCGCCCGTGTGGGCGCCGTAGCTGACGTGGTGCGTGATCTGGAACGGGCCGTTGGGCAGGTTGGCCGGGAAGCGCGCGTCCGGCACATCCTGGCGCTGGCCGAAGGCGCCGGCCGCCCACGGCTGCGGCAACTGGCCGTAAACGCCGTTGAACTCGGGGGTGGGTGTGTAGGTGCCCGTGGACAGGCCAAGCTTTTGCGCCGCGTCGCGGAAGCGGGGGCCGGGCGTGCCGTCGCGGTTGACGATCTTCTTCGACAGCAGGTTGGCCACGCTCTGGCCACGGGTGGGCTCGTACACGCCGTACAGGTTGTCGAAGGTGCGGTTCTCGCCCACCAGCACGATCACGTGTTCGATCGGGGTGGTGGCAGTGGCGGCCGCATGCGCGGGCACCTGAACTAACGCGACACATGCGGCCAGCGCGGCAAGTTGGGGCAGCGCGGGGATGGTGGAACGGGACGATGGCATCGGACTCTCTCTCGCAAATGAAAAGCCGCGCGGCGGGGCCGGCCACGGCATCGCTGCCGTGACGTCCCCGCCGCGCGTGCTGCGACTGTGCTTACAGCTTGCCGCTCAGGGCCAGGAAGGCCCGGCGCGGCGCGGCCGCCTGCAACGTGGCGAAGGTGCCCGTTGGGTCGGAAGCGGTGAAGCCGTTGGTGCCGATCGAGCTGAAGTACTGCTTGTCGAACAGGTTGGTCACGTTGAACTGCAGCGACAGCTCCTTCAGCATGCCCACCGATTTCAGTTTATAGCCAGCCGACAGGTTTGCCACCCAGAACGACGGCACGGCGCCATCGTTGAGGTAGGTGTAGTAGCGCTTGCCCGTGTACTTGGCGCCCAGGCGGGCGAACCACACCGCGTTGTCGTAGCCCACTTCGGTGTCGAACATGGTGCGCGGCGTGTCCACCACCTGCTTGCCGCTGACGGCCACCAGCTTGCCGTTATCCAGGTAGTTGGACTTGTACTTGGAGTCGTTGTAGGTGAAGGTGTTGAACCACGTGTAGCCCGGCAGGAACTTCCACTCGGCCACCGCTTCCAGGCCCTTGGTCTCGACCTTGCCGACGTTGACGACGGTGCTCGGGCAGCCGGCGATGCCGACGCAGGTGGCCACGTTGAGCTGGCGGTCGTCGAAGTCGGCGTGGTACACGGCCAGCGAGCCTTGCAGGTCGCGGCGCTTGAAGCGGTAGCCGAGGTCGACGTTGACGGAGGTTTCCGGCTTCAGGTTCGCGGCGCTCTGGTTGAACGCGTCCTGGGTCTGCGAGAACGGGCCGTTCACGCCCGGCTGGAAGGCGCGCATGTTCTGCGAGGCCGAGGCGAACACTTCGTCGTCGCGGCTCAGGCTGTAGTTCAGGCCCAGCTGCGGCAGGAAGGACTTGGACGCCACCAGCTCGCCAGCGGCGCGGCCCGGCATCAGGTTGGTGGCATCGATCGTCACTTTCGGGCTCTTGAAGCCGGCGTTGATCTTCAGCTTGCCGTCCAGCGCGCGGTAGGTGTCCTGCAGGTAGAACTGGGTGGTGGTGGTGGTGAAGTCCTGCTTGAAGCCGGTCTTGAACGGGTTGCTCAGGAAGTGGTTGGTGTCGTCCGGCCCCGTGACGGCGTAGAAGTTGCGGGTCAGGCGGTGCAGGCTGCGCTCGCCCCAGAAGCCGGCGGCGATGGTGTGCTGGCCCCACTCCACGTTGAGGTCGTTGACCAGGCCGTCACGGCCGATCGAGTACTCGGTGGTGCGGATCGAAATCGGCATGGTCGGCGACGATGGCTGGTACGGCGTGTACCAGTGGCCCTGCCCTTCATTGCTGTGGTGGTAGTAGCTGCTCTTGAACCAGGCCGACGGCGTGATCTTCAGGTCCGCCGACAGGCCGCCCAGCGTATCCTTGCGCAGGCCGCGGCCCAGATAGTAGGCGTCGTCCATGTTGTTGTCCGGGCCGGTGAA
The DNA here is from genome assembly GCF_014042345.1 of Rugamonas brunnea. Classification (GTDB taxonomy): domain Bacteria; phylum Pseudomonadota; class Gammaproteobacteria; order Burkholderiales; family Burkholderiaceae_D; genus Rugamonas; species Rugamonas brunnea. The sequence goes on along the minus strand of NZ_JACEZT010000031.1, from coordinate 16,949 downwards.
GATGCCCTTGGCCGCATTCACGGCGCGCTGCCAGTCCGGCGCGTAGTTGTCCCAGTTGTAGCCGAGGCGCTGCGCCATCTCCAGCGACAAGTCCTGGTAGTCGGTTTCCTTGCGTTCGGAATAGTTGTAGAAGGCCGTCAGCGTGTTTTCGCCGAACTGGTGTTCCACGCGGGTGTTGACCTGATCCTGGTCCTGGGCGCCGGCGCCCTTCCACTTGTCGGCGCGCTGGCGCGTACCGCTGATGAAGAACTTGGTGGCGTCGTTGATCAAGCCGCTGTCGATACGCACGAAGGTGCGCAAGGTGCGGTCCTGGCCCACGGTCTGGCTGACGGTCACGCCGCGCTCGTCAGTGGGGGCCAGCGTGATGAACTGCACGGTGCCGCCCAGGTTGCTGGTGGAGGCCGTGCCCAGCGCGCCCGCGCCTTGCGAGATGGCCACGCGGCCAATGTTCTCGGCCGAGATGGCGCGGCTGATGTGCAGGCCGTTGTTGTTACCGTAGCTCATGTCGCCGAGCGGAATGTCGTCCAGCGTGAAGCCCAGCTGGCTCTGGTTGAAGCCGCGCACGCTGAAGCGGGTCGACCACTCGTAGGCGCCGAACGGGTCGGACGACTGGAAGTTCACGCCGGGCAGCTTCTCCAGCGCCTTGAGCGGGCTGGTGCCCGGCAGCGCCTTGGCCAGTTCCACATGGTTCAGGTTCTGCACCTGGCGCGACTGGCCCTGGCCCAGGACTTCCACCACCTGCGCCGGGGCGCCGGCGGCGCCCGCCACGGCCGCTTCAGCCTGGCCGGCACTGGCGGCCACCACGGCCACGTCGGCCGCGTCCGGGGCGGCGTAAGCGTAGCAGGCCAGCGATTGCAGGACCAGCAGGCAGATCGGTTTTAAACGGAGATGCTGTTGCATGATAGGACTTTCGTACGTTGATGGGAGAAGTTGCGGCAAGCCGCGCCCCGGCGAACTTGCCGAAAAATAAAACTTGCAGGATTGTAGGAAGGCGATATGACGGCTGCGTGACGGCCACGTGACAGTTTGATGACTGGATTACAAATTTTGCCGTTTGGACAAAATTCCATCACCGCCGTTCATGCACGCAGTTGCACGCCGCGCCCAGCGGCGCAGGCAATGACGGGGGTTGCGGCGACGCGGGCGCGGCGCCGTTAGAGGAAAGCCTCCAAAACGACGCGGCGCGCGGCGGCAGGTGCCGGGCGCGCCGATCTGCGGTAAGCTAGGCGCTCCCCGACCTCGCTGTGGATTGCTTATGTGGATCAAACGTAGTGTGGCCGCGCTGCTGGCGGCCGTGATGGCGCTGCCGCTGCTGGCCGGCGCGCGGCCGTTCCCGGCCGACATCAAACGCGGCCGGATGACGCCCGGCTATTACCCGGACCTGACCATGGACGGCCAGCCGCGCAAGCTGTCGCCATCATCCCGCATCTTCAACCAGGACAACATGATCGAGATGCCGGCCAGCCTGCGCGGCAGCGGCATCCTGGTGTACTACACGGAAGACGCGAATGGCGATATCAAGGATGTGTGGATACTGACGGACGAGGAAGCGGCGCAGGGCCTGCCCGCGAAGGCCGCCAAAGGGGCAGCCCCTGCGGGCTGACCCTCGTCTGGTGCGGTGGTTCGTCAGACTAGCGAAAATCGAAGCGCCAAACCGGGGTCAGACCCAAGGGTCAGATCCCTAGGCCCGCAAGGCTCCGACCCTTAACGCGGTAACGCTTGACGCCCGGCCGCCACCACCACCGCGCGTGCGGTGGCACGCGCGGACGGGCCGGCCCCCGCCGAAGCGCGTGCTGACGCGGAGCGGCCATCGTCCTCCAGCCGGAACACGCTCATCGAGGCGATCAGGCTTTCCGCCTGTTCCTGCAGGCTGGCCGAGGCGGCCGCCGTCTGCTCCACCAGCGCCGCGTTCTGCTGGGTCATGTCGTCCATCTGGGTAACAGCCTCGTTGACCTGCTCGATGCCGCTGCCTTGCTCGGCCGAGGCGGTGGCGATCTCGCTCATGATGGCCGTGATGCGTTCCACGCTGCCCAGGATTTCGCCCATCGCTTGTCCCGCGTGGTCGGCCAGCCGGTTGCCGGCGTCCACTTTTTCCACGCTCTGGCCGATCAGCTCCTTGATCTCCTTGGCCGCCGCCGCCGAGCGCTGGGCCAGGTTGCGCACTTCGGACGCGACCACGGCAAAACCGCGCCCCTGCTCGCCCGCGCGGGCCGCTTCCACGGCCGCGTTCAAGGCCAGGATATTGGTCTGGAACGCGATGCCGTCGATGGTGGCGATGATGTCGACGATGCGGCGCGAACTGTCGTTGATCTCGCTCATGGTCTGCACCACCTGCGACACCACCTCCCCGCCGCGCGTGGCCACGGTGGACGCGTTGACCACCAGCACATTGGCGTGGCGCGCGTTGTCGGCGTTCTGGCGCACGGTGCTGGTCAGCTGCTCCATTGACGAGGCCGTCTCCTCCAGGCTGGACGCCTGCGCCTCCAGCCGGGCCGACACGTCGGCGTTGCCGCTGGCGATGTCGCGTGTGGCCGCGCCGATGTTGTCGATGCTGGCGCGCACGTCGCTGACGATGGTGCGCAGGCTGTCATTCATGTGCTTGAGCGCGCGCAGCATCTGTCCCACTTCGTTGGGCGCGCCCACGTCGAACTCGGACACCAGGTCGCCGCGCGCCACGCTTTGCGCCACCGTCACCGCGTTTTGCAACGGCACCGTGACCGAGCGCGAAATCAGCCAGGCCACGACGCCAGCCAGCGCCAGCAAACCGAGCATGCTGCCCAGCATGATCCAGCGCGTGACGTGGAACTCGGCGATCTTGGCCTTGATCATGGCGGCGATCTCAGTCGCCGCCAGTTCATTGACCTTGAACTGCAGGTCGATGGTGCGGGTGGCCTGGTCCACGAACTGCTCGGGGGAATAGTGCAGGGTTTCGGCCTGCACCACCTCGTCCTCGGCCACCTTGGTGAAGGCGGCGCCGGCGCCCACGGCCTCGCGCATGGCCGCACCCAGCTTTGCTTCGATGGCGGGATTGGTGGCGGCGGCCTTGGCGAACGCCGTCTGGGCCTGGGCCTGGCGGTCGTTGGCACGGCCGATGTAGCCAGCCAGCCGGGCCCGTTCCTCGGCCGTGGCCTCGTGCCGGGCCAGCAAACCGGCGCCCAGCGCGCGCGTCTTACCCAGCTCCTCGGTCAGGTAGGGCAACTGGTAATAGGTGGACTGGATCAGCTGGTAGCTGTCCTTGTCCGGGTCCAGGCTCAGGCCGTAGTAATCACCCACCAGGTCGTTCACCTTGAGCAGCTTGGGCACCAGCGCCGTGTGGGCGGCGAAGCTTTGCGGCACCGTCAGCGTGCGCCCGGCCACGCCGGCGCGCAGGCGCTCCCAGTCGGCGCGGGCCTCGTCCCAGGCCGCCGTCACGCCCTTGTCGTTGATGGCCTTGACGAAGGCGTCGACCTTGGCGTACTGGCGGTCGGCCTCGTCCTGCTTGGCCTGGCGCTTGCCGTCCACGCCCGGCACCTGCCCCAGGAACAGGGCCGACAAGCCACGGTGCTGCTGGGTCAACTGGATGGTCTTGAGCATGTCGGCCACGCGCGGCAAGCCTTCCTGCTCGGCGACGTAGGCATCAAGGCTCTTGGCCGCCTCGCGCAGGTAGAAATAGCTGGGAATCGCGGCCAGCACGACGGCGATCACGCTCAGGATCAGGAACTTATGCGGCAAGCGCAAACGGCTCACCAGGGCAAAGGCATTCATGTCCACCTCCAGAGTTCGGGCCGGGCCGGCGTTACTTGCAGATCGGATGTTTTACTTTCCTATGATAATCGTCCAGCCGGCGTTGTGTAGCAGATTTTACGTGGCGCGGACCTCAGGCGGCCGCACCACTGGCCGCATCCGAGCGGGGCGCCACAAAAAGCAACAACTGCTCGGGCGCGGCGGGACGGGCGATGTGGAAACCTTGCAGGTAATGGCAACCCATGCGCGCCAGGATGCGGGCCTGGCCGTCCGTCTCCACGCCCTCGGCCACCAGTTGCAGGCCCAGGCTGTGGCCCATGGCGATGATGGCGTGCACCAGGCTGTTGCTGCGGGTGCTGTGCTCGATGTCCATGACGAAGGCGCGGTCGATCTTGAGCGTGTTGAGCTGGAACTGGGTCAGGTAGCTGAGCGAGGAATAGCCGGTGCCGAAATCGTCGAGCGACACGCTCACGTCCAGCGCCCGCAGCCGTTCCAGCACGTTGCGCACGTTGGGGCCGTCGTCGATCAGCACGCGCTCCGTCAGTTCCAGTTCCAGCAGCGCACCGGGCACGCCGTGGCGGGCCAGCGTGGCTTCCACCAACGGCACAAAGCCGGGGTCGGCCAGCTGCCAGGCCGACACGTTGATGCTGATGCGCACGCCAGCTAGCGGGCCGCCGCGCCACTGGGCCGCCTGGCGGCACGCCTCCTCCAGCACCCAGCCGCCCAGCTCGACGATCAGGCCGCTGTCCTCGGCCACCGGGATGAAACGGTCCGGCGCCACCGTGCCCAGCGTGGCGCTGCGCCAGCGCAGCAAGGCTTCCACCTTGCCCACCTTGCCGCTGCCCGCTTCCGCGATCACCTGGTATTCGAGCCGGAACTCGTTGGCCGCGATGGCGTGGCGCAGCGCACCGTCGATCACCAGCGCGTCGCGCGCGGCCGCGTTCATGGCGTCGCTGAAGAAACGCAGCTCGCCGCGGCCCGCCTTCTTGGCCTCGTACATGGCGATGTCGGCGTGGCGCAGCAGGGTTTCGCCATCGTCGCCATGGCGCGGATAGCAGGCCAGGCCGATGCTGGCCGTGACGGCCACCGTGTGGTGCGAGACGTCGAACGCCGGGCCCATGGCGGCCAGGATGGCCTGGGCGCAGGCCCGGGCCCGCGCCTCGGCGTCGGCCGGCGCCAGGTCCGGCAGCGCGGCGATGAATTCGTCGCCGCCGAAGCGGGCCAGCATGTCGCGCGGACCCAGCAGCGCCTGCAGCCGCTGGGCCACCTTGCGCAGCAGTTCGTCGCCGGCGCTGTGGCCAAACGAGTCGTTGACGCGCTTGAATTTATCGAGGTCGATGAACAGCAGCGCGCAGGCGCGCCCGCCCGCGTGGGCCTGGGCGATGTCGTCACGCAGGCGCTCGGCCAGCGCGTAGCGGTTGCCCAGGCCGGTGACGGGATCGACGCGGGCCGCCTGGTACAGCAGCGCGTCCTTCTTCTTGCGTTCGGAAATGTCGAGCAGCTGCACCAGGCAGTACAGGCGGCCCCGTTCGATGTAGGGCGAGGCCATCATCTCGACCGGCAGCCGGGCGCCGTTGTGCAGGGTCAGCTCCGCCTCCTGGGTCAGCGGATAGCGGGCGCCGGCCGCCTCGAAGGCGGCGAAATAATCGTCGGCCATCTGGCGCGTCAGGCCCGGCAGCAAATCCGTCACGTTGCGCCCGATCAGGTCGGCCGCGCTGCCGTAGCCCAGCAGGCTGGCGCAGCGCTCGTTGGCCACGTGCACGTAGCCGCGCTTGTCGCGGATCAGAAAGCCGTTGCTCAGGCTGTCGATGGTGCTGGCGTAGCGCTGCCGGATCTCGTGCTGGACGGCGTAGATCAAGCCCAGCATGGACAGCGACTTGAGCACGGAACTGGCGACGAACCAGTACAGATAGGCTTGCGGCACCATGCTCAGGCTGCCGGCGAGGTTGAACAGGCCGCGCAAGACCATCGTCAGGCCCAGCAGGCGGTAGCGGTGCAGGTGGCGGCCCCACCCCAGGCGCAAGCCGGTCCACACCATGACCACGCACAGCAATACACCGCCGGACGGGAACACAACGGCCGGGTCGGCGTTCCACCACAGTTGCAGGGCGCCGGCCAGCAGCACGAAGCCCAGCAGCGGCCACGCGCGGTCGGCGCGCCGCAGTCCGCCCAGGAAGAATTGGGTGCCGGCCCAGTAACCGGCCGCGCCGGCCGTGATCAGCAGCGCGCCGAGCGGGCGGCGCAGCGGCTCCAGCGCCGGCACGCCCGAGAACCACAGCGCGAACGCCCCCATGATGGACAGCTGGCCCATGGCCCAGTACAGGGCGTGGCGCTCCTTGCGCTGCATCAGCCACAGGAAGAGCAGGATGGCGCTCAGGATGGCGTCGGCCATCACCGAGATATAGGCGTACTGACTGGGGTCCGGACTCATTCTCTCCACCACTGGGGGCCGGCCGCCACAGGGGCGCCGGAGCTAGGGGCCGCTGCTGTCCACGACAGCCGGCGCTCACTCTCATTATTGTAGTCTGAATAACGGGCGCCGGACATGATAGTGTTGCCTGCCGGCACAGAATTGGACTTTTGGGCAAAATTAGCAGAAATTGGCAACGTTCGGCAACACCAGCGCGGCGGCAACGCGGCGACAAATAGCCAAAGCGGGCGAATCTGGGCATACTGTCTGGCAAGGCCAAACGCCGTGAACGGCGTGCGCCTCACGCGAGGGTGACCATGAAATCCCTGTTGACGCTGCTGGCCGCACTGCTGTTCGCCCTGCCCGGCGCGGCCGCGCCCCGGCTGGTGCTCAACACCTCGTTCTTCGCCCCCATCACCTCCCCCGAACACGACGGCGCGCTCGACCTGCTGTACGCGGAACTGTTCCGCCGCGTGGGCCTCGACGTGGTGATACAGCCCGCCTCGGCCGAACGCGGCCTGCTCAACGCCAACAGCGGCATCGACGATGGCGACGTCTCGCGCGTGCTGGGCATCGAACAAAGCTACACCAACCTGGTGCGCGTGCCCGAGCCGGTGATGACCTACCAGATGGCGGTGTTCACCCGCCATGCCGATTTCACCGTCGACGGCCCGGCCAGCCTGCGGCCGTACGACGTGGGCATCCTGCGGGGCTGGAAAATCCTCGAACGCAGCATCACCGGCACCCGCTCGCTGCAAAAGCTGGAAACGGGACGCCAGTTGTTCGCCATGCTGGCCATGGACCGCATCGACGTGGCCGTGATCGAAAAGCTAGAGGGCCTGCATTTCATCCAGAGCATGGGCTTGCAGGGCGTGCGGATACTGGCGCCGGCCTACGTGGAAGGCGAGTGGTTCCTCTACCTGCACAAGAAGCACGCGGCGCTGGCGCCGCGGCTGGCCGAACAGCTGCGCCTGATGAAGCGCGACGGCAGCTACCAGCGCCTGTTCGACCAGGCCCTGCGCGGCACACCCCGTTGAGGCCGCCATGGACATGACCCGGCCCTGGCTGCACAACCTGGCGGGCGCCCGCCTGGGGCGGCGGCTGGCCGTGCAGATCCTGCTGTTCAGTTCGGTCGTCACGCTGGTGTCGACCGCGCTGCAACTGGCGCTCGAATACCGGCGCGACGTGAACGACATCGCCACCCAGCTCGACCAGATCCAGGCCAGCTACGCCGACAGCCTGGCTTCCAGCCTGTGGATCACCAGCACCGGCGACCTGCAGTTGCAACTGCAGGGCATCCTGCGCCTGCCCGACCTGCAGACTGTGGACGTCGCCAACGACCAGGGCCAGACGGTGGCGCGGGCCGGCAAGGCGCGCAGCCATGACGAGGGCGGCGTGCTGGCGCGCGAGTTCCCGCTCTACTACCAGCACCGCGGGCGCCCCGTCTACATCGGCAAGGTGCACGCCATTGCCAGCCTGGACGGCGCCTGGCAGCGCCTGCGCGAGAAGGTGGTGACGATCCTGATCGCCCAGACCATCAAGACCTTCCTCGTGTCGCTGTTCATCCTGGTGCTGTTCCAGTGGCTGGTGGGACGCCACCTGAAGAAGATCGCGGCCTATTCCGACCTGCTGTTCGCCGGCCACCTGGACCAGCCGCTGACGCTGGACCGGCGTCCCGCCGCGCACCATGCGCACGATGAGCTGGCGCAGGTGGTGGCGGCGCTGAACGCCATGCGGCAGCGGCTGGCCGCCTCGTTCCAGCAGGTGCAGGACAGCGAATTCCGCTGGCAGCACGCGCTCGAAGGGGCCGGCCACGGGGTGTGGGACTACCACGTGCTGACGGGCGAAGTGATCTACTCCAAGCGCTGGAAGGAGATGCTCGGCTACCGCGACGACGAGCTGCCCAACCACCTCGACACCTACCAGCGGCTGGCCCACCCGGACGACCTGCGCACGGCCATGCGGCTGCTGGAGGCGAACTTCAACGGCAGCTCCAAGACCTACGCCATCGAACAGCGCATGCGCTGCAAGGACGGCAGCTGGAAGTGGGTGGTGGCGCGCGGCATGGTGGTGGAGCAGGACGCCCGCGGCCACGCCACCCGCATCATCGGCACCCACACGGATTTCAGCGAACGGCGCGCGGCCGAGGAAGCGATGAGCAAGCTGCTGGAGCAGACCGAGCACGCGCGGGCCGAACTGCGCGAGGCCAACGACACCATGGAAGCCCAGGTGCGCGACCGCACGGCGCAGCTGCGGCAGGCGAACGCGGAACTGGAAGCGTTCTCGTATTCCGTCTCGCACGATTTGCGCAGCCCGCTGCGCGGCATCGCCGGCTGGGCCCAGGCGCTGGAGGAGGATTACGGCGACCGGCTCGACGAGACGGCCCGGCTCTACCTGGCGCGCGTGCAGGGCGAGGCCGGGCGCATGGGCCAGCTGATCGACGGCATGCTGGAACTGTCGCGGCTGGGCCGGGCCGCGCTCAACCGGCGCCCGCTCGACATGTCGGCGCTGGCCGCCAGCGTGGCCGCGCGCGTGCGCGACGGCTATCCCGAGCGCCACATCGACTTCGATGTCCCGCCGCGCCTGCGGGCCTGGGGCGACCGCGCGCTGCTGGAGGCGGTGCTGTACAACCTGCTGGAAAACGCCTGCAAGTTCAGCGCCATGCGCGACCCGGCCCGCATCGCGTTCGGACACGAGCTGGCCACCGACCCGGCCACCGGCCAGCCCGTGCACGCGTGGTTCGTGCGCGACAACGGCGCCGGCTTCGATATGCGCCACGCCCACAAGCTGTTCGGCGTGTTCCAGCGCCTGCACAAGGCCAGCGAATTCGCCGGCAGCGGCATCGGCCTGGCCACCGTGCAGCGCATCGTCCAGCGCCATGGCGGCCACGTGTGGGCCAGCGCCGCGCCCGGCGCCGGCGCCACCTTCTACTTCACCCTGGAGGACGCGCCATGAGCGCCAAAGCCATCCTGCTGATCGAGGACAATCCCAGCGACGTGGCGCTGACCGAGCGCGCCCTCAAGCGCAACAACATCAGCAACACGCTGGTGGTGGCGCAGGACGGCCAGGAAGGTCTCGACTACCTGTTCGGCGCCGGCCCGTACGCGGGGCGCGACGTGGCCACGCTGCCGGTGCTGATCCTGCTCGACCTCAAGCTGCCCAAGGTGGACGGGCTGGACGTGCTGCGCCAGATCCGCGCCGACGCCCGCACCCGGCGCGTGCCGGTGGTGATCCTGACCTCGTCGCGCGAGGAACAGGACATCGCGGCCGGCTACGACCTGGGCGTGAATAGCTACATCCGCAAGCCGGTGGACTTCGCGCAATTTTCCGAAACCGTGCGCCAGCTGGGTTTATACTGGCTGGTACTGAACGAAGCGCCCTGAGATCCCCCATGACCCCGCTTGCCGTCCTGCTGGTGGAAGACTGCGACAGCGATGCCGACCTGATCGAGCGCTGCCTGCGCAAGGCTGGCTACGACGTGGCGCTGGACCGGGTGGAAACGGCGGCCGAGCTGCACGCGGCGCTGGCCGCGCCGCACTGGGACATCGTGCTGTCGGACCACAACCTGCCGGACCTGAACGCCAGCGTCGCGCTGGCCCATCTGCACGCGGCCGGGCTGGACCTGCCGTTCATCGTCGTCTCCAACACCATCGGCGAGGAGACGGCCGTGGCCCTGATGCGGGCCGGCGCCCACGACTACGTGATGAAGGGCGACCTGGCCCGGCTGGCCCCGGCCATCGCGCGCGAACTCAAGGAAGCCCAGCGCCGCCAGCAGCACCGCGCCGCCGCCCAGGCGCTGCGGGCCGCCGAGGAGCGCTGGAACTTCGCGCTCGAAGGGGCCGGCTACGGCGTGTGGGACTGGGACATCCCCAACGGCCAGGTGCTGTTCTCGCCGTGCTGGCGCACCATCCACGGCTACGCCGAACACGAGGTAGTGCCCACGGCCACCTGGCGCGACAGCCTGGTGCACCCGGACGACCTGCCGCGGCTGCAGGCGGCGCTGCGCGAACACTTCAGCGGCGCCAGCCGCCGCTACAAGGAGGAATACCGGACCCGCGGCCGCGACGGTTCCTGGAAATGGGTGCTCGACAACGGCACCATCGTCAGCCGCGACGGCGCCGGCCAGCCGCTGCGCATGATCTGCACCCACATCGACCTGACCGAGCGCAAGCGCATCGAGGAAGCGCTGCGCGAACTGAACGAACAACTGGAGAACCGGGTCGAGGCGCGCACGCGCGAACTGCGGCTGGCCATGGACCAGATCGTCGAATCGGAAAAGCTGGCCTCGCTGGGGGTGCTGGTGGCCGGGGTGTCGCATGAACTGAACACGCCGATCGGCAACATGGTGCTGGCCGCCACCTCGCTGGCCGACAAGCTGGCCGAGCTGTGCGGCGCGGCCGAGCACAACGGCCTGACCCGCTCGGGGCTGCTGCAAGGCTTGCACGAATGCCTGAGCGCGAGCGACATCATCGCCCGCAACGGCCACCGCTCCAACGAACTGATCGAAAGCTTCAAGCGGGTGTCGGTGGACCAGACCAGCCAGCGCCGCCGCAACTTCGACCTGCGCACCACGGTGCAGGACAGCCTGACGGCGCTGGGCGCGCGGCTGCGCCGGGCCAAGGCCGCCGTCGAGCTGGGCATCCCGGAGGGGATCATGATGGACAGCTACCCGGGCCACCTGGAACAGATCATCAACAACATCGTCATGAATTCCATCACCCACGGCTTCGACGGCAAGGCCGGCGGCCGGATCGTGATCGAAGCCAGCAGCATCGACGGCATGGTGGAACTGCACTACCGCGACGACGGCCACGGCATCCCGGCCGACGTCCAGCACCGCGTGTTCGAACCGTTCTACACGACCCGGCTGGGCAAGGGCGGCTCCGGGCTCGGGCTATCGATCGTCAACAACCTGGTGCAAGCCATCTTCAAGGGCCAGTTGCGGCTCGACAGCGCGCCCGGCCAGGGGGTGCGGCTGCACTTCACCCTGCCCGCCGTCACACCACACACCGTGCAGGAACCCGACCAGTAACACCCGCAAACCGGGGTCAGGTCATGCCTTCACGCATTTTGCGCGAAGGCATGACCTGACCCCGGTTGATGGGCTAGGCCAACCCGTTCACAACACGCCGTCGGCCTGGGCCAGCCGCACCAGCCAGGTCCGCACCAGCTGCTGGCCGGCCTCGTCCAGACCACCATCCATGGCCGCCTCCACCGGCTGCACGCGCGCGCGGCACGCGTCCAGCAGCTGGCGGCCGGCGTCCGTCAGCGCGATCACCTGGATGCGGCCATGCACGGGATGGGGGTGGCGGCTGACCGCGCCGGCCCGCTCCAGGTTGTGCACGATCACGCTCATGGTCTGCGGCGTGAGCAGCGACAGCCGCGCCAGGTCGGCGCTGGACGCGCCCGGATAGGCGGCCAGCATGGTGAGCACGGAAAACTGGGGCAAGGTGACGTCCAGCTCGGCCAGCGCCTTTTCCATGCGGATGCGGTGCGCCGCATGGGCTTGCCGCAGCAGATAACCGAGGTGGCCATCCACCCCGCGCTTGCCTTCACCCACGGCCGGGATGACGGGGGAATTGATTGCTTTACCCATAATGTCAGAATTCGAATATAATTTTTGTGTTCGAACTCTGATATTAACACGCGCCACCCGGCGCCCCACTGGAGCATCGCCATGACCACCGCCCCGAGCACCACCCTGGACACCGTCACCCCACGCCTCGCCTACGCCTCGTTCAACGAGCTGGCCCCGGCCGCCGGCACCGCCCTGCGCGCGCTGGGCCAGGCGGTCGATGATTCCGGCCTGGAAAAATCGCTGACGGAACTGATCAAACTGCGCGCCTCACAACTGAACGGCTGCGCGTTCTGCCTGCAATTCCACCTGAACCTGGCGCGCGCGCTGCCGCAGCCGCCGGCCCCGGCCAAGCTGGACCTGCTGGCCACGTGGCGCGACGCCCACGTCTACACGGCGCGCGAACGGGCCGCGCTGGCCTGGACGGAAGCGCTGACCCTGATGGCCGGCCAGCATGTGGACGACGCCGTGTACGCGCAATTGCAGCGCCATTTCAGCACGTCGGAGATCGCCTTCCTGAGCGCGGCCGTGGCCAACATCAACGCCTGGAACCGGATCGCCGGCGCGCTGCGCTTCACGGCGCCCGTCCCGCCCGAGGCCCTGTCCGCACAGGCGGCGGCGTGAGCACGACCGGGCTGGCTGGCGGATTTCCGCTTCTGACGGCGGCGGCAGCATGGAATTTATTGCAAAACATGCCAGTTTTTAGCGCGTAGGCGCCAGAAGCTGGCATGCGCCTAGTGGGAATCCTCCAGAATGGCGTGATGGATGGCGAAGGGCATTGGCTATAATTAACTTTCCTATATCTTCGACAGCCTCGGAATCCAATATGAAACATGTCCTCGCCTGCGTGGTAGCAGCGTCTGTTTTATCCGCCTGTGGTGGCGGCGGCAGTTCGTCCGGCAGTGTCGTGAATCCGCCGACGACGGCGCCGTTCGCCAAATACGTGGGCGACTGGCAAGACGTGTGCCAATTCCACCACCGCGAGACCATCACCGTGGCCACGCTGACGGCCAGCGCCACCTCGGCCACGCTGTCGGACCGGATCGATTATTACGACAATGCAGATTGCAGCGGCGCGCTGGTGGCGACCGGCGTCTTCTCCAAACCCATCGCCACGCTGCAATATGTGACGACGGAAAACAACGCCACCGTCCACCTGCAATCGGGCCAGAGCCTGACCGGCGCCGTGGACCGCGGCACGGCCACGGCATCGGACGCCACCGTCAGCTTCAGCGGCAGCGGCGTCACGTCATCGGTGGTGAACGGCAAGACGGTGTGGCATATCGCCTACAGCGGCGGCGGCACGGATATCCAGATCATCAATGTGCTGGGCGCCAACCCCGGCGGGCTGTTCCTGGCCAGCGGCCAGCTCTACATCGTCACGGCCGAGGGGGGCTCGACCAATACCTTCGACGCCAGCGCCCCGCTGTCGCACTGAACGGCCAGGGCATCAGAACAGGTTGTTGCGGATGCCCACGTAGCAGACGGCCAGCGCCAGCACCGGGCCCAGGTAGAACACGGCCAGCCACAGCGCGCGCCACGCTTGCAACAGGAACACATGGCTGCGTTCCAGCACGGTCAGCGCGGCGCCCCCGCGCTCCGCGCCGGCCCGGTAGCGGGCCAGCAAGGCGTCGCCGGTGGTGTGGTTTTCCACGTCGTTCAGCAACTGCTTGTAGCTGGCGACCAGGTCGTTGTAGTCATCGAGCATCGCCTGCGGCGTGCGCTGCAGGGCCACCTGCATGATCCTGCTCTCAATGTCCATCAACTTCAGGTAACCGCTCTTGAATTGCTGCGCGCGGTCGCGGAAATTGCGGGTATTCAGGTGCAGCGACAACGCCATCAGCATGACGGCGAGCACGACCGAAAAAATGTTCTGGAAGTCGTCCGACACGACCTTGTACTTCAGCAAGGCGATGGCGAAGCACAGGCTGTAGACCGAATAGACCACCAGCAACCGTTGCGCATGTCCCTGATTGGACAGCAGCCGTGATTCCGCGCGTGCCCACGCTTCACGGGAAAACCAGATCTTGTCGCCCAAGGTCTTGGCGCTGTCGACGATATTGCTCACTATTGCCTCTGCTGAAAGGAAGGGGGATGGGAATGGCGCACTGTCCATTTCATCAAATTAATTGCCACACGGCAATTTACTACCTTTCCGTGCAGGACACAATCCGCAGGCCGGCAGTTTGCCCAAAAAAGTGACAGTTGCGGCAACGGGTGTGGGCGCAACTGCAACGTTGCCACCGCCAAGCTTGTTCGCCGTTTAACGTTGCAGATAATCGCGGATGGCGGCGATCGCCAGCCGCACCTTGGCCGGCTGCGCCTCGCGCTGCACGGTCAGCGCGTAAACGCCCATGGGCGGCATCGTCCATTCCGGCAACACCTGCACCACGTGCCCGGACGCCAGCAAGGGCATGGCGTCCGGCCCGGGCATGCGCATGATGCCCACGTCCTGCAACATCATCTCGCGCAGCGCGACGAAACTGTTGCCCGCCACGGCGCCCTGCACCCGCACGCGCCGCGTCTCGCCCGCGCGCGACAGGTCGATGAACTCGGTCTGGTTCATCACGTTCAGATTCATCACCGGATAGCGCGCCAGCTCCTCGGGCGCCTGCGGCAAACCGTGCGCATGGGCGAAACCGCTGGACGCCACCAGCACGTGGGGCCATTCGGCCAGCCGGCGCGCCACCAGGTTCGAATCGGTGAGCGTGCCGATGCGGATCGCCAGGTCGATACGCTCGGCGATCAGATCGATGCGCCTGTCCTCGGCGAATAGCCGCAGCGCCAGCCGGGGCTGTTCGCGCAGCAGCGGCGCCAGCGCCGCCGCCAGATGGCCGCTGAACCCGACCGGAAAGGCGAGCCGCAATTCGCCGCGCGGCTCGTCGCGCAGGTCGGACAGGCGCTGCTCGGCCGTATGGGCCGCCAGCAACATGGTCGCGCAATCCTCGTAGTAAGCCTGGCCCGCCTCCGTGGTGCTGAGGCGCCGGGTGGAACGGTGCAGCAAGGCCAGGCCGATCTCGGCCTCCAGCTGGCGGATCTGCTGGCTGACGGCCGAGGTGGTCATCGCCAACTCGCGCGCGGCCGCGCTCATGGAACCGGCCTCCACCACGCGGGCGAAGACGGCCATGCGCTTCAAACGGTCGATTGTTAAGAACTGCTTCATAGTGATTGTGGATTTTGCCGTCTTATCGCCCCATCGTAAAGGCCTCATACTGAATCCACTTTCAACCAAGCAGGAGAATTGAGATGAAGATTGCACTGATCGGCGCGAGCGGTTTTATTGGTTCCGGTTTACTGGCCGAAGCGCTGGCGCGCGGCCACCAGGTCACGGCACTGGTCGGCCGTCCCGAGCGCCTGGCGCCCGCCGCCGGCCTGACGGCGCAAGCCACCGACGTGCTCGACCCGGCCCGCCTGGCCACCCAGCTGGCCGGCCACGACGCCGTGATCAGCGCCTTCAGCGGCCACGCCCAGGAAGGCGTGCGCGCCTACTACAACCGTGGCGTGGACGCCATCCTGGCCGCCACCAAACAGGCCGGCGTGCCGCGCCTGCTGATGGTGGGCGGCGCCGGCAGCCTGGAAGTGGCGCCCGGCGTGCAGGTGGTGGACAGCCCGGACTTCCCCGCCCAGTGGAAGGAATCGGCGCTCGGCGCACGGGACACGCTGGACAAGCTGCGCCAGGAAAGCGCGCTGGACTGGACCCTGCTGAGCCCGGCCGCGGTGATCGCCCCCGGCCCGCGCACCGGCCAGTTCCGCCTCGGCGGCGACCAGCTGCTGACCGACGAAAACGGCGACAGCAAGATTTCCGTGGCCGATTATGCGGTGGCGATGCTCGATGAACTGGAGCATCCGGCCCATACGCGCCGGCGCTTCACCGTCGCGTACTGATTGCGCGTACTGATTTCACGTACCCACTGCCGGCGCCGCACAAGCGCATCACACGGCCAGCGTCTTACCCCGCCAGCCTGGCCAGCGCGAACAGCGCCAGGGTCACGACGATGGCGCCGCCGATGCGGGTCGCGATCTGTGCGAACGGCATCAGTTGCATGCGGTTGGCGGCGGTCAGGATGGCCACGTCGCCCGTTCCGCCCTGCCCGCTGTGGCAGGCGTTGACGATGGCCGCCTCGATCGGATACATGTTCATGCGGCGGGCCACCAGGAAGCCGGTGGCCATCAAGGTCGCGACCGTCGCCACGATGGTGACCAGGTTGGCCAGCGTGAAGGCGGCGATCAACTTTTCCCACGGCGTCATGGCGGCGCCGATCGCGAACAGCAGCGGATAGGTCACGGCCGTGGAGAAGAATTTATACACCACCAGCGAGCCCTGCTGCAGCTGCGGCGACACCAGCCGCCCCAGTTTGAACATCACGGCGACGAACAGCATCACCACCGGCGCCGGGAAGTCGAACAGCTTGGCCGACATCAGACCCACCATGTACAGGGAGATCGCGGTCACGCCGGCGGAGGCCACCTGGGCCACATCCACCGTGCCGGCGGGCAGCTCGACGACGCGCGCATCGTTCTCGACACCCGGCTGCAAGCGCCCTTCGCCGGTCAGGTGCGGGTAGCGCTTACCGACGAAATTGAGCGTGCCCGCCATCAGGATGGCGCACAGGCTACCCAGCATCACCGGCGGCAGCACCTGCGCGAACATATCGCCCTGCGCCTGGCCGAGGATGGCCGCGTAACCGATCGACAGCGGAATGGCGCCCTCGCCCACGCCGCCGGCCATGATGGGGACGACGATGAAGAACAGCGTGTGCTGCCAGCCCAGGCCGAGCATGGCGCCGACCAGCGTGCCCGCCAGCGCGGCCGCCACGGTGCCTGCCGCCAGCGGCGCGAAGATCTTCAGGAAACCCTGCACCAGCACCGTGCGGTCCATGCTGAAGATGCTGCCGACGATGATGGAGGCGATGAACAGGTAGAGGAAATTGCTCACTTTGGTGAACTCCACCACGTTCTTCAGCAGCACGGGCGGAACCGCGTGCAGGTAAACCAGCAAGGAGGGCACGAAGGTGGCGAAGATGGCGGCCGCGCCGATGTTGCGCAACAGCGGCATGCGTTTGCCGAACTCGGCGCAAGTGAAGCCGCCGACGGCCAGCACGGCGATCGACACCGGTAATCCCCCCATATTTGATGCGCTCTGAAAGTAGAGGCTAAGCGGCGAGGGCCAATTTCTGTTTTGGCGTAATTCCGCCCAAGGCCATGTTCGGCCGGTCGTGATTGTAGGTCCATAACCAACGC
>NZ_JACEZT010000030.1 GCF_014042345.1 Rugamonas brunnea | reverse complement strand
GTCAAAGCTTGATGACCATAGCAAGTTGGTCCCACCCCTTCCCATCCCGAACAGGACCGTGAAACAACTCTGCGCCGATGATAGTGCTGCAACCAGTGTGAAAGTAGGTTATCGTCAAGCTAGTTATATGAAAAACCCCCCGTCAGCCTGAACGCGCTCAAGATCGCGCTCAGTGCAGTCGGGGGTTTTTTTTCGTCCCTGACGGTCCATCCTCGTTGTTGCTGCATGCGGTGAAAACTTTTCACTTCAGCGGTCAATTCATTTCAACTTCCTACGACGATGCAAGCGGGTGCGCGCGACTTACACTTCCTCCAGTTCTAAAAAAATCCAAACCGGAGGAGAAGACATGCAAGCCTGGAACCAGATATACACGCCGTTAGGCAGCTTGGGGCTATCCGCCCTGGTCGCCGCCATCCCCATCATTTTCTTTTTCCTTGCGCTGGCTGTCCTGCGCATCAAGGGCCACGTAGCAGCGACCATTACGCTGGCACTGTCGCTGGCCGTCGCCATTTTCGCCTACGGTATGCCGGTGCCACAGGCGCTGGCCGCCGCCGGTTTCGGTTTCGCCTACGGCCTGTGGCCGATCGCCTGGATCATCGTGACCGCTGTGTTCCTGTACAAGATCGTGGACCAGACGGGCCAGCTCGACATCATCCGCGCTTCCGTCCTGTCCATCACGGACGACCAGCGCCTGCAGATGTTGCTGATCGGTTTCGCCTTCGGCGCCTTCCTGGAAGGTGCGGCAGGCTTTGGCGCGCCGGTGGCGATCACCTCGGCGCTGCTGGTCGGCCTGGGCTTCAATCCCCTGTACGCAGCGGGCCTGTGCCTGATCGCCAATACGGCGCCGGTGGCATTTGGCGCGATGGGTATTCCCATCATCGTCGCCGGCCAGGTGACGGGCATCGAGGCGATGCAGATCGGCGCCATGGCCGGTCGCCAGTTGCCGCTGCTGTCGCTGGCCGTGCCATTCTGGCTGGTCTTCATGATGGATGGTAAGCGCGGCATCAAGGAAGTGTGGCCCGCAGCGCTGGTGGCCGGCGGCAGCTTTGCGGTGACCCAATACATCACCTCCAACTACATTGGCCCTGAACTGCCGGACATCACCTCGGCCCTGGTCAGCCTGGTATCGCTCACCGCGCTGCTCAAGGTATGGCAGCCCGCCGGCGCCAAGGCTGGTGCACGCAGCACGATTTCGATGGGCGGTGGCACGGCAGCCATGGCCACCTTCGGCGGCTTCCCCGCCGCCGGCACGGCGCCGGTTGGCGGCCGCACCAAGTCGCCTTACACGACCGCACAGACGATCCGTGCCTGGGCACCGTTCGGCATCCTGACCGCCATCGTGACCGTATGGAGCCTGCCGCAATTCAAAGCCATGTTTGGCCCCAAGGGTGCGCTGGCCGGCACCGTGCTCAAATTCCACGTGCCCTTCCTCGACCAGATGGTGATGAAGACCGCGCCTATCGTCGCCACCCCCAAGGCTTATGAAGCGCTGTACAAGCTGGACCTTCTGTCCGCAGTGGGCACCGCCATCCTGCTGACGGCGTTCATTTCGATGCTGCTGCTGCGCATGAAGCCCAGCGCCGGCGTGCGCGCCTTCAGCGCCACCGTGGTTGAGCTGCGCCGTCCCATCCTGTCGATTGGCCTGGTGCTGGCGTTCGCGTTCGTCGCCAACTACTCCGGCATGTCGTCCACCCTGGCGCTGGTGTTGGCCGGCACTGGCGGCGCGTTCCCGTTCTTCTCGCCGTTCCTCGGCTGGCTGGGCGTGTTCCTTACCGGTTCCGATACCTCGTCCAATGCGCTGTTCTGTTCCTTGCAGAATACAACCGCCCACCAGATCAACGTCTCCGACACGCTGCTGGTGGCGGCCAACACGACGGGCGGCGTGACTGGCAAGATGATTTCCCCGCAATCGATCGCTGTGGCCTGCGCCGCCACCGGCCTGGTGGGGCGTGAATCTGAACTGTTCCGGTTTACCCTTAAACACAGCCTGCTATTTGCGGCCATCGTTGGTATCATGACCGTGTTGCAGGCTTACGTGTTCACGGGGATGATTCCGCACTAATTCTCCCCGTGGCCCTTGCAACGCCCGTCCGTCACCGGACGGGCGTTGTTGCGTTTAATGTACCGCCGGTGAGAGCACCATGCCACGTCGTTTCCCTCCAGTTCATGCCCTGTCCGCGTTCGAAGCGGCGGCCCGTGCCGGCTCCTTCGCGGAAGCGGCCAACACCCTCTGCATCACGCCTTCCGCGCTGTCGCACCGTATCCGCCTGCTGGAGGATTTTGTCGGTGAACGGCTGTTCATCCGCGATGGCCGGGCCGCGACGCTGAGTCCATTCGGCCGCAGCTACCTGGACGTGGTATGCCAGGCGCTGCGCACGCTGACCGACTTCCCGTTGCCGCACAAGACTTTGCCTGCGCAGCAGCGCGTGAAGATCACGGTGCCGCCGACGTTTGCGCGCTACCTGCTCATGCCCAAGCTGGCCAGCTTCACGGAGGCCCATCCCGACATCGTGGTCGAGGTGTTCCTGTCCGTGCCGCTGTACGACCTGTGTCTGAACGAGTCCGACCTGGAAGTGCGCTTCGGTGCGGGCAAGTACCCGGACATGGTGACCACCAAGCTGTTCGAGGAACCGGCCTTCCCCGTGGCCGCGCCCGCCTATCTGGAGCGCATCGGCGGCATCGCCACGCCGGCCGACCTGTCCAAGGCCACGCTGCTGCGTTCCGCGCTGGAGATGTGGCAGCCGTGGTTCAAGGAGGCGGGCCTCGACTGGCCCGAGCCGACGACGGCATTGCGCGTGGACGACCTGGGCCTGCTGCTGGAAGCCGTGCGCCATGGCCACGGTGTGGGTCTCACGCGACAGCATTTCGCGCAGCAGATGATCGCCAGCGGCGAAGTGGTGGAGCTGTTCGACATCCGCCTGGCATCGCCGCCGCACGCTTATTACATCGTTTACGAGCAGAGCCCGCGCCTGCGGCCCGAGGTGACGCTGTTCATCGACTGGCTGATGGCGACCTACGCCGGCACATGAAAATAGTTAAGCTCTGCGGTTAATTCTTTTCACCGCAGTGCCCCTGCTGCTATCGCTACACTGGACGGCATTCACATCGTGAGGCCATCCATGAACGCGCCGTCCCCCGACATTCCCTTTACCGCAGAACGCCAGCGCGCCGTTGTGGCCGCGCTGCGCAACGCGCTGCCCGCGCACTGCGTTCTGTACAACGAAGAAGACACCCGACCCTATGAGTGCGATGGCCTGACGGCCTATCGCCAGCTGCCGATGGTGGTGGCGCTGCCCGAAACGGAGGCGCAGGTGATCGCCGTGCTGCAGGCATGCCGCGCGCTGCAAGTGCCGATCGTGCCGCGCGGCGCCGGCACCGGCCTGTCAGGCGGCGCCATGCCGATCGCCGATGGCATCGTGCTGTCGACGGCCAAGATGAACCGCATCGTCGCCGTCGACGCCAACGCCCGCACGGCCGTGGTGCAGCCGGGCGTGCGCAACCTGGCCATCTCGGATGCGGCCGCGCAGCACGGCCTGTACTACGCGCCTGACCCGTCGTCGCAGATCGCCTGCACCATCGCCGGCAACGTGGCCGAGAACTCCGGCGGTGTGCACTGCCTGAAATACGGCCTGACCGTGCACAACGTGATGCGCGTGCGCATGGTCAGCATCGACGGCGAGATCGTCGAACTGGGCGGCGGCGCGCTGGATGCGCCTGGCCTCGATTTGCTGGCCGTGTTCATTGGTTCAGAAGGGATGCTGGGCGTGGTCACCGAAGTGACGGTCAAGCTGATTCCGAAGCCACCGGTGGCGCGCGTGATCATGGCCTCGTTCGACGACGTGGTGCGCGGTGCCGATGCCGTGGCCAGCGTGATCGCGGCCGGCATCATCCCGGCCGGCCTGGAGATGATGGACCGCACCAGCGCGCGCATGGTGGAGCCGTTCTGCAAGGCTGGCTACGACACGGACGCGGAAGCCATCCTGCTGTGCGAGTCCGACGGCCTGGCCGAGGAAGTGGAAGAGGAAATCGGCCGCATGAGCGCGGTGCTGAAACAGTCCGGCGCCACCGCCATCGCCGTGTCGCAGAACGAGGCCGAGCGCATGCGCTTCTGGTCCGGCCGCAAGAACGCGTTCCCGGCGGCGGGCCGCATCTCGCCCGACTACTACTGCATGGACGGCACCATTCCCCGCAAACGGCTGGCCGAAGTGCTGCTGGGGATCGCCGCCATGGAGACCAAATACGACCTGCGCTGCGCCAACGTATTCCACGCGGGCGACGGCAACCTGCACCCGCTGATCCTGTTCGATGCGAACCTGCCCGGCCAGTTCCACCGCGCCGAACAGTTCGGCGAGGAGATCCTCGCGCTGTGCGTGGAGGTGGGTGGCACCATCACGGGCGAGCATGGCGTGGGCATCGAAAAGATCGACTCCATGTGCGCCCAGTTCACCGTGCAGGAAGTGGCGGCCTTCATCGGCGTCAAGCGCGCGTTCGACACGGCCTTCCTGCTCAATCCCAACAAGGCCATCCCCACGCTGGACCGCTGCGCCGCCTACGGCAAGCGGCAGACGCGGGGCGGGCTGTTCAAGTTCGTCAAAGGATGACCGGCATGCAATCGCAACTGACTCAATTCCGCGAGCGCATCGCCGCCGCCACCGCCTCGCAAACGCCGCTGCGCCTGCGCGGTGGCGGCAGCAAGGACTGGTATGGACAGCACCCGCGCGGCGAAGTGCTCGACACCACGCCCTACAGCGGTATCGTGGCCTATGAACCGACCGAACTGGTGATCACGGCCCGCTGCGGTACACCGCTGCGCGAGATCGAGGCGGCGCTGGCAGCGCAGAATCAGATGCTGGCGTTCGAGCCGCCCCACTTCGGCCCCGGCGCCACCGTTGGCGGCATGGTCGCCTGCGGCCTGTCCGGGCCGCGCCGTGCGACCGTCGGCGCGTTGCGCGACTTCGTGCTGGGCGCCGTGCTGATGGATGGCCACGGCGAACTGCTGCGCTTCGGCGGCCAGGTGATGAAGAACGTGGCAGGCTACGACGTCTCGCGCCTGCTGGCCGGTTCGCTCGGCACGCTGGGGCTGATCCTGGAGGTGTCGCTCAAGGTCCTGCCGCGTCCCGTGGCGGAAACCACGGTGCGGCTGCAGATGAACCAGCAGCAGGCGCTCGACAACCTGAACCGCTGGGGCGGCAAGCCTTTGCCGCTGTCGGCCAGCGCCTGGCACGATGACGTGCTGGCCGTGCGCCTGTCCGGCGCTCAGGCAGCCGTGACGGCGGCGCTGCGCCAGATCGGCGGCGTGGTGATGGACGCGGCCGAAGCGGACGCCTACTGGCAGGGCCTGCGCGAGCAAACCGGCGCCTTCTTCACGGCCGATCCGGCGACGCCGTTGTGGCGCTTGTCCGTGCCATCCGTGGCCCCGGCCTGCCCGCATGCCGGCACGCAGCTGATCGAATGGGGCGGCGCCCAGCGCTGGCTGCGCTCGGCGGCCGATCCGGCCAGCGTGCGCGCGCTGGCCCAGGAGCTGGGCGGCCACGCCACCCTGTACCGGGGCGGTTCGCGCGACGGCGGCGTGTTCCATCCGCTGGCGCCGGCCGTCCACGCCATCCACCGCAATCTCAAGCACACCTTCGACCCGGCCGGCATCTTCAACCCGGGCCGCATGTACCAGGACCTGTAGCCATGCAAACCAATCTCGCAGCCCAATTCCTCAACACGCCGGACGGCGACGAAGCCGAAGCGATCCTGCGCCAGTGCGTGCACTGCGGCTTTTGCACGGCCACCTGTCCCACCTACCAGTTGCTGGGCGATGAGCTGGACGGTCCGCGCGGCCGCATCTACCTGATCAAGCAGGTGCTGGAAGGCAGCCCGGCCACCGTCAAGACCCAGTCGCACCTGGACCGCTGCCTGACCTGCCGCAATTGCGAAACCACCTGCCCGTCCGGTGTCCACTACAGCCGTTTGCTCGACATCGGACGCAAGGTGGTGGACCAGCAGGTGCCCCGGCCCGCCGGGCAGCGCTTCGCCCGCACCCTGCTCAAGGAGACCTTGCCGCGTGAATGGCTGTTCACGCCCGCCATGAAGGCCGGCCAGATGCTGCGGCCATTGCTGCCGCAAGCCCTGCGCGACAAGGTGCCGCACGCCCATCCCGCCGGGACATGGCCCACCGCCCCGCAGGCGCGGCGCATGCTGCTGCTCGATGGCTGCGTGCAGCCGGCCATGGCGCCCAATATCAACAGCGCCACCGCGCGCGTGCTGGCTGCGGTTGGCGTGGAACTGGAGGTTGCACCGGGCGCCGGATGCTGCGGCGCGATCCGCTATCACCTCAATGACCAGGATGGTGGCCTGGACGACATGCGCCGCAACATCGACGCGTGGTGGCCGGAAGTGGAAGCTGGCGTGGAGGCGCTGGTCATCACGGCATCGGGCTGCGGCGCCACGGTCAAGGAATACGGCCACCTGCTGCGCGATGATCCGGTCTATGCCGAGAAGGCAGAGCGCGTGTCGGCGCTGGCCAGGGATGTGAGCGAAGTGGTGTGCGAGTTCGAGGACGCCCTAGCGGCGCGCATTCGTGGCAAACTGGCGCAGCCGGTTGCCTACCATCCGCCTTGCACCCTGCAACACGCCCAGAAGATCCGGGGCAAGGTGGAAGGACTGCTGCGGGCGATCGGCGTGGACGTGCGCCTGTGCGCCGACAGCCACCTGTGCTGCGGCTCGGCCGGCACCTATTCCGTGCTGCAGCCGGAGCTGTCGTACCAGCTGCGCGACAGGAAGGTGGCCAATCTGGAAGCGACCGGCGCGGCCCGCATCGTATCGGCTAATATTGGTTGCCAGACCCATTTGCAGTCCGGGACGGAACTCCCGGTCGGCCACTGGATAGAACTGGTCGACCAGTTGCTGGCGCAGGCGGGATGAACTCAACCACAACGAGGAGACGGGCATGAAAAGCATATGGAGATTTTTCGCTGTGCTGTGCGCGGCACTGTTGCTGCAGGCCGGTGCGCTGGCAGCCAATAACGGCGGCAGCGCCGACGAGGCGGTGGCGCTGGTCAAGCGCGCCGTGGCCTACATCAAGGCCAACGGCACCGAGAAGGCCTACGCTGAATTCAGCAATCCCAAGGGCCAGTTCGTCGAGGGGAACCTGTACATCTTTGTGTATGACCTGAACGGCGTCAATCTGGCCATCGGCAACGGCAACAGCGCGCGCATGGTGGGCAAGAACCTGATGGACATGCGCGACGCCGAGGGCAATTACCTGATCAAGGGGCTGGTCAACGTGGCCAAGACCAAGGGCCAGGGATGGTTCGACTACAAATGGCCCAATCCGGTCAGCAAGGCCATCGAGCAGAAGTCCAGCTACGTCGAGCGGCTGGACGACACGCTGGTTGGCTGCGGCATCTACAAGCCCCTGAAATAAGACACTAGGCGGCGCCCTTGCTCATGTTGTCGCCATCGCCCTTGCGCAGGGTCCAGAAGGTGAGCGACGACAGGATGGTCAGCACGGCCAGCGCGAGGAAGGCGTGGTGCAGGGCGGACGTGAGCGCCGCCCGGTTGGTCTGCGGCAGGCCGCCCAGGAACCAGCCGGTGACCAGCGAACCGCAGGCCAGGCCAAAGCTCATCGACAGCTGCTGCATGGAGCTGGCGATGGTGCTGGCCATGCTGGTGTCGCGCCCTTCCACGTCGGCGTAGGCGATGCTGTTCATGCTGGAGAACTGCAGCGAGTTGAAAAAGCCCAGGCACAGGCCAATGGCCACGATGGCATAGATCGGGGTGCCGGCCTGCACCAGCGAATACAGGCTGATGGTCAGGCCGATCAACACCGTGTTCACCACCAGCACCTGGCGGTAGCCGAAGGTGGACAGCAGGCGCACCGAGATGAACTTCATGCCCATGGCGGCAGCGGCGGCCGGCATCATCAGCAAACCCGATTGCCAGGCGGGCAGCCCCAGGCCCAGCTGGTACAGCAGCGGCAGCAGGAAGGGCATGCCGCCCACACCCAGCCGCGTGACGAAGCCGCCCGCGACCGATACCCGGAACGTGCGTATGCGCAGCAACGCCAGCCGCAGCAGCGGATGGGGCTCGTCCTTGGCGTGCCAGACGTAGGCGCCCAGCAGGCTGGCGGCCAGCAGGAACAGGACGCCGGTCGACGTCGCATCGATCCGGTGTTCCCCGAAAATCTCCAGCAGCCACGAAAGCAGCGCGATGCCGGCGCCGAACAGCACCAGGCCGATCAGGTCGAGTGGTCGTTCCTGTTCGCCGTGGTAGTCGGGCATGTAGCGCAGCGCGAGCGCGATGGCGGCCACCCCCACCGGGACGTTGACGAAGAAGATCTCGCGCCAGGACAGCCAGTGCACGATCAGGCCGCCCACAGTGGGGCCCAGCAACGGCCCGATCAGGGCCGGCACGATCACGAAGTTCATCGCCCGCAGCAGTTCGGACTTGGGGAAGGTGCGGATGATGGTGATGCGCCCGACCGGCATCATCATGGCCGCCCCGAAGCCCTGCAGCAGCCGCGCCGCCACCAGCATGGGCGAATTGACGGCCAGCCCGCACAGGATGGAGGCGATGGTGAAGATGGCGACGGCGGTGGTGAACACGCGCCGGGTGCCGAAGCGGTCCGCCATCCAGCCGCTGACGGGGATGGAGACGGCCAGGCTGAGGATGTAGCTGGTGACCACGGCCTTCAGGCTCAGTGGCGTCACCTGCAGGCTGGCGGCCATGCTGGGCACGGCCGTGTTGACGATGGTGGAGTCGAGCTGCTCCATGAACAGGGCGGTGGCAACCACCCAGGGCAGGTAGCGTTTGGCGGCGGAGCTGGTCGTCTCGGTCATAGTGCTCTTTTGTGCCTGTCGATGCGCGCGATGCAATACACCGATTGTCACATAATTGGCTGATCCGTGTCGGTTCCGCCACAGGATGCCGTGTTCCGGCCGTGCGTCACAAGGCGGTCACGAATGGCGCGTAAGTTGCGTCTCATCGACACGGGGATGGAGGCGCGATGGACGGCAAGGCATTGTTTCCGCCGGCGGCGACGGGGCGGCGCAACTTCATGCGGCAGGCGTGTTCCACCGCCCTGCTGGGCGCGGGCGGGCTGGCGCTGGCCAGTTGCGGCAGCACGGGCGGCGGCCCCGCCGCGCACGTGGCGGCCAGTTTCGGGCATGGCGTGGCCAGCGGCGATCCGCTCACGGACCGCGTGATTCTGTGGACCCGGGTGACGCCCCGCCCTGCGCCGCAAGGGCAGGCGGCGGACGTCGCCGTGCGCTGGTACGTGGCCACTGACCCGGCCATGCAATCGCTGGTGGCGGCCGGCACGGCGATCACCAGCGCGGCCATTGATTTCACGGTCAAGGTGGACGCGACCGGCCTGCTGCCGGGCCGTGTGTACTACTACCAGTTCGCGGCCGACACGGTGAAGTCGCCCGTGGGCCGTACCAGGACGCTGCCGCGCGCGGACGCGCGCCAGGTGCGGCTGGCCGTGTTCTCGTGCGCGAACTACCCGGCCGGCTACTTCAACGTGTATGCCGATGCGGCGCAGCGCGACGATATCGACGTGGCGCTGCACATCGGCGACTACATCTACGAATACGAAAGCGACGGTTACGCCTGCGACCGCGCCGAGGAACTGGGCCGCGTCTCCGAGCCGCGCGCGCTGCTGCTGCACCTGGACGACTACCGGCGCCGCTACGCGCAGTACCGCACCGATCCGGACCTGCAGGCGCTGCACGCGAGCGTGCCGTTCATCACCGTCTGGGACGACCACGAATTCGCCGACGACGCGTGGCGCGACGGTTCGGCCGACCATGTGAGTTCGCGCCAGGGGCCGTTCTCGCTGCGCAAGGCGGCCGCCATGACGGCCTACCACGAATGGCTGCCGATCCGGGCGCCCGATCCGTCGACGCCGGAGAAGATTTACCGCTCGTTCGACTTCGGCAGCGTGCTGTCGCTGCACATGCTCGATACGCGCCTGATCGGCCGCGACCAGCAACTGGTGCTGGCATCCTATTACGATGAACAGCACCGCTTCGACGCGGAAAAATACCACCGCGACCTGCGTTCCCCGCACCGCACGATGATGGGGAGCGAGCAGATGGCATGGCTGGAATCGCAGGTGGCCGCGTCGCGCGCGCGCTGGCAGATGCTGGGCCAGCAGGTGCTGATGGCGCGCATGGAGTATCCGACCGCCGTCGCCATGGGCGAGTGCAATTGCACGGACTTCGCCGCGCTCAAGCGGCGTGCCGCCTGCGATCCGGCCAGTGTGGGCGAACGGGAACGGCGCTGGCTGGCCGCACCCACGCTGCCGTGCTATCTCGATTCGTGGGATGGCTACCAGAACGACCGCGAGCTGGTGTTCGCCATGATGCAGCGCCACCGCAAGAACATGGTGGTGCTGGCCGGTGATTCGCATAATGCCTGGGCCAGCGACCTGCATGACGCGCAGGGTCGGCAGGTGGGCGTGGAGTTCGCCACCGCGTCGGTCTCGTCGCCGGGCATGGAAGGCGCGTATCCGGACCGCGACCCGGACGACGTGGCGGCCATGATGGTGGACCTGATCGCGCCGCTGTACTATGCCCAGACCAGCAAGCGTGGCTATATGGTGGTAACGGCCACGCACGAACAGGTGCGCTGCGATTGGCGCTTCGTGGACACCGTGTTCGACCGGCGCTACACGGCGGCCACGGAGCGCAGCCTGCGCACCCTGGCGGGACCGGGCAACCGCAAGCTGGAGGAGTGCACCGGCTAGGCGGCGCTGTTGCCCCAGCTATCCTCGAACATGACGTCGGCCAGCGGCCGGCGCGTGTCCCACCGCTCCAGCTCCAGCATTGGGGCGCGGTAGAACTCGGGCACCTGGCCCACGCACAGCACGGCGATCGGCTGGCTGCCCTCGGGCATGGCGCACAGCTCGCGCAGACGCTGCGGATCGAACATGGAGACCCAGCCCACGCCGATGCCTTCCGCGCGGGCGGCCAGCCAGAAGTTCTGCAGCGCGCAGGAAGCGGACGCCAGGTCCATCTCCGGCATGGTGCGGCGGCCGAAGACGAAGTTGTCGCGCTTGTCCATCAGCCCCACCACCAGCACTTCGGCGCAGGTGAGGATGCCCTCCACCTTGAGCTGCATGAATTCCTCGGCGCGCTTGCCCAGCGCCTGCGCGGTGAGCAGGCGCTCCTCGTTCACATGGGCGTGGATGCGCGCGCGCAGGTCGGCGCTGGCGATGCGGATGAAGCGCCACGGCTGCATCAAGCCCACGCTGGGGCCGGCGTGGGCGGCGGCGATGAAGCGTTCCAGCTGCCCCGGTTCCAGGGGGGCGGAGGTGAAGTGACGGATGTCGCGCCGTTCGCGGATGGCGCGGTAGACGCCGGCGATTTCGGCGTCGTCAAAGGCGTGCGGGTTCATGCGGTCTCCTGTTGTGCGTATGGCGGCTGCAGCGCGAGCAGCGCGTCCAGCAGCGGGCGGCTGGCCTCGGCGATGCGGTCCAGGCTCGCCTCGCGCAGCTGCGCCGTGTCCACCGTGGCGGTCGAGTGCAGGCCGGCCCAGCGCAGCAGGGCAGCGCATGCTTGCGGCGTGTCGAACAGGCCGTGCAGGTAGGTGCCCAGCACCTGGCCATCTTCCGAGCGCGCGCCTTCCGGGCGGCCGTTGATGCTGAATGCGGGCCGCGCCAGCGCGGCACCGGTGGAGATGCCCATGTGGATTTCATAACCGCTGACGGGCGCGCCGCCGTCGTCGAAGGCACACACGCCGTGCACCTGCACCAGCCGCTTTTCCGGCGTCATTTCCGTTTCCATGTCGAGCAGGCCGAGCGCGGGCGAGGTGCCCGGTGTGCCTTCGATGCCGCGCGGGTCGCAGACGCCACGCCCCAGCATCTGGAAGCCGCCGCAGACGCCGATCACCTTGCCGCCGTAGCGCAGGTGGCGGGCGATGGCGGCCGGCCAGCCTTGCGCGCGCAGCCATTCGAGGTCGGCCCGCGTGTTCTTGCTGCCGGGGAGGATGAGCAGGTCGGCCGGCGGTATCGCCTCGCCCTGGCGAACAAAGCGCAGGTCCACGTCGGGATGGGCGCGCAGGGCGTCGAAGTCGGTGTGGTTGCTCATGCGCGGCAGGCTGGGAACGACCACGCGGAAGGCGCCGCGCGCGGCCTGCACCGGCTGCACGGCGTCCTCCGCGTCCAGGAACAGGCCGTGCAGGTAGGGCAGCACGGCCAGCACCGGCTTGCCGGTCTGCTGCTCCAGCCAATCCAGGCCCGGTTCCAGCAGCGAGATATCGCCCCGGAAGCGGTTGATGACGAAGCCGATGATGCGCCGGCGCTCGCTGTCGGACAGGCAGGAAAGCGTGCCGACGATGTGGGCGAACACGCCGCCGCGGTCGATGTCGGCCACCAGGATCACCGGGCAGTCCACGGCTTCGGCGAAGCCCATGTTGGCGATGTCGCGGTCGCGCAGGTTGATCTCGGCCGGGCTGCCGGCGCCTTCCACCACCACCGCCTCGTACTGCGCGGTCAGGCGCTGGTGCGAGGCCAGCACGGCTTCCATGGCGATGGTCTTGTACTGGTGGTAGTCGCGCGCGTTCATGTCGGCCCGGACCTGGCCGTGGATGATGACCTGGGCGCCCGTGTCGCTGGAAGGCTTGAGCAGCACCGGGTTCATGTCCGTGTGCGGCGCCAGGCCGGCGGCGATGGCTTGCAGCGCCTGGGCGCGGCCGATCTCGCCGCCGTCGGACGTGACGGCACTGTTGAGCGCCATGTTCTGCGGCTTGAATGGCGCCACGCGCACGCCGCGCTGCTTGAGCAGGCGGCACAACGCGGCCACCACCGTGCTCTTGCCGGCATCCGACGTGGTGCCTTGCACCATCAGGGTCGTGAAGGGGAAGTTCATTCGGGAGATGCTCATGGCTGCGACTCCTGCCAGCGGGCCACCATGTCGCTGATCTGGCGCAGGCCCTCCGTGATGGCGGACGGGCCGGGGGAGAGGATGTCGGGCGATTTGATTTCAAACACCATGCCGTTGCGCACGGCGGGGATCGCGTCCCAGCCTGCGCGGGAACGCAGCGATTCGGGCTGGAACTTCTTGCCGCACCAGGAGCCGATGATGATGTCCGGCGCGCGCCGCACCACCTCCATCGGGTCGGCGATGATGCGCTCCTTCGCGCTCTGGCGGACGGACAGTTCGGGGAAGGCATCCTCGCCGCCGGCGATGACTATCAGTTCCGCCGCCCAGCCGATGCCGCTCATCAGCGGGTCGTTCCACTCCTCGAAGTAGATCACGGGTTTGCGCGTCCACTGCGCGGCGCGGGCGCGCGCCGCATCCACGCAGGCCTGCAACTGCCCCACCAGCGCGTGGCCCGCATCCTCGCGCTGCACCAGCGCGGCCAGCACGGACACCATGCGCAGGATGCCATCCACGCTGCGCTGGTTGAACAGGTGGACCTCCACCCCGGCCTGCGCCAGGTCGCGGCAGATGTCGGCCTGCAGGTTGGAAAAGCCGATCACCAGGTCCGGCTGCACGGCCAGGATGCGTTCCAGCTTGGACGAGGAGAAGCCGCTGATCTTGACCTTTTCCTCGCGCGCTCGGGGCGGGCGCACGGTGAAGCCGGAGATGCCGGCGATGGTCTGTTCCGCGCCCAGCGCGTACAGGGTTTCCACCGATTCGGTGGAGAGGCAGGCGATGCGTTGGTAGTGGCTCATGGTTGGGTCCTGTGCTGGCGCGCCAGCTCTAATTTTTCACACAAGGCGGCGGTGCCGGCGATCATGCGGGGGCCGGCGCGGTTGAGTAATTCTCCGTTCAGCGTGAACAGGTTGCCGTTGCGGACCGCCTTCATGGAGGCGTAGCGCCGCCACAGGTTGACGCCGCCGTAGTTCTTCTCGGCCGTGCCGAAGATGGCTTCCGGGTCTTCCTGCAGCACCGCTTCCACGTTGACGGTGGGGGCGATCGTCTTCAGCTTGCCGAAGATGTTTTCGCCGCCGCACAGGCGGATGCTGTCGCTGACGATGTGTGCGCCGTTGAGCGTGTACAGCGGCTTGTCCCACACCTGGTAGAACATGCGCACCGGCGGCCGCCCCGCGTATTTGGCCGCCAGCGCGTCGAGCTGCTGGCGCAGCTCGGCCGCCGCCGGCTGGGCGACGGCTTCGGTGCCCATCAACTGGCCCAGGCGCAGCAGGCTGTCCGGGATGGCCTCCAGCTTGTGCGGCTCGCTGTGGAACATGGGGATGCCCAACTGGCGCAGCGCGTCGATCTGGCGCGGCGCGCTGCCGTGCAGCCAGACCACCAGCAGGTCCGGCTTCATGGCGATGATGCGTTCCAGGTCCACTTCGCGGTTGTCGCCCACGCGCGGGATGGCCTTGGCCGCTGGCGGGTAATCGCTGTAGCTGACGGTGCCGATGATGCGGTCGCCGCCGCCGGCCGCGAATAGCAGCTCGGTCGCGTGCGGCGCCAGCGACATGATGCGGCGGGCCGGCTGCTGCACCGTGACGGGCACGCCGTCGTCGTCGCGTACGGTGATGGCGGCGCCGGCCTGGCACGCGTATAGCAAGCCAAACAGGGTGGGAAGAATCTTCATGATTGGATGGGTTTCCATTCGGATAATGCATGATCGAGCCGGCGCCAGCCCGCTTCGTCGGGCGGCAGGCCAAGGCGGATGCCGCGCGCGGCGTGGCGGAACAGGCGCACCCAGATGCCCCGTTCAGCCATGTGCTGCCAGAAGCGTTCCGCGTCCGGTTCCGGCCACCACTGGAACAGGGCGCTGCCGCTGGCGTGGATGCCGTGGCCGGCCAGCAGCTGTTGCAGACGTGCGCCTTCCGCGCACAGGCGCGCGCGCATGGCGTCCTGCCACGGCTGGTCGTTCAGCGCGGCCAGCGCGACTTGCTGGGCGGGGCCGCTGATGGTCCATGGCCCCAGCAGGTCGGCCAATTGCTCCAGCAGCGCCGGCTGGGCCGCTACGAAGCCAAGCCGGATGCCGGCCAGCCCAAAGAATTTGCCGACCGAGCGCAGCACGATCAAACCCGGTCTGCCAGTCTGCGCGCAGATGCTGGCGCTGGTGGCCGTGTCGCCAAACGCTTCATCGACCACTAGCCAGCCGCCGCGCGCGGCCAGCGCGTCGGCCCAGCGCAGCAGCTGTTGTGGCGCTACCGTGGCGCCGGTGGGGTTGTTCGGATTGCAGACCACCAGCACGTCGCAGTCATCGACGGCGCCATCCAGCGCCGCATAGTCAACCTGTCGCAGCGTGTGGCCATGGCCGGACCAATGGTGCGCATGCTCGGCGTAGGACGGCGCCGCCACCACCACGCGCGATGGCGCGCGCAACCGGGGCAGGGCCTGGATGGCTGCCTGGGTGCCTGCCACGGGCAGCATCAGCGGCGCGCCGTAGTAGGCGGCAGCGGCGGCGGCCAGCGCGGGATCGGCTTCCGGCAGGCGATGCCACGCATGGGCCGCCACGGTGGGCGCAGGGTAGTGGTGCGGGTTGATGCCGGTGGAGAGATCGAGCCAGTCGTGCCGGCCGAAGCGCTGCGCCGCGTCGCGCAGGTTGCCGCCGTGTTCAAGCATAGTGGTCTTTCAAGGTCAGGATGGCGGCGGCGAGGCCGGCGCAAGCCAGCCATAGCCAGGTGGTGCGGGCCACCAGCCGCCATGCGCGCGCGATGTCGTGCGCGGCGGCTGGCTGGCCGCTGCCCAGCGGCGGGCGCTGTTCGACGTCGCCGTCGTAGGTGGCGGGGCCGCCCAGCGCCAGACCCAGCGCGCCGGCGCCGCTGGACATGACCGGGCCGGCATTCGGGCTGCTCCACGCGGGCGCCTGCGCGCGCCAGCAGCGCCAGGCGCGCCGCTTGCCTTCCATGGAGGACGCCAGCAGCACGTAGGACAGGGCGGTGAGCCGGGCCGGCAGGTAGTTCAGCGCGTCGTCGATGCGGGCGGCGGCGCAGCCGAAGCGCAGCAGGCGCGCGGTGCGGTAGCCCCACATGGCGTCCAGCGTGTTGGCGAGCCTGAACAGGACGGCGCCGGGGCCGCCCGCCACCATGAACCAGAACAGGGTGCCGAAGACGGCGTCGTTGCCGTTTTCCAGCAGCGATTCGGCGCTGGCCTTGGCCAGCTCCGCTGCGCTGGCGCTGGCCGTGTCGCGGCTGACGATGCGGGCCGTGAGCCGGCGCGCCGCATCGAGGTCGCCGCTGTGCAGCGCTTGCGCGATGGGCAGGTTGTGGTCGCGCAGGCTGCGCAGGCCGATGCAGAGATACAGCAGCAGCGCGTCCACGGCCGGGCCGCCGGCCATGCACAGCAGCGTGGCCGCCAGCACAGGCGGGACCACGGCCAGCAGCCAGGCCAACAGCCCGCGCCAGAATTGCAGCGGGCCGCGATTGAGCCAACGTTCCAGCGCGTAGGCCAGGTTGCCGAAGCCGACCAGCGGATGCCAACGCCGCGCTTCGCCCAGCAGCAGATCCAGCAGCACGCCGGCCGCCAGCAGTACGGCGATGGCGGGCAGGGACAGCCCTGTCAGCACGGCACGCCCTTCAGATACAGCGGCAGGCCGGCGGCCACGAACACGGCGCGGTCGCACACGGCGGCCACGGCCTGGTTCAGGCGGCCCGCTTCGTCCAGGAAGCAGCGCGAGATCGCGCCCATGGGGATGATGCCCATGCCGACTTCGTTCGACACCAGTAGCACGTCGCCCGCGCAGCCGGCCAGCGCTTGCAGCAGCGCGGCGCGCTCCGCATGGAAGCGGGGCGGCAGCACAAACTCCTCGTCGCCGGGGGCGGTGTCGCCCGCGCTGAACAACAGGTTCGATAACCATAGGGTGAGGCAGTCCACCAGCACCACGCGCTGCGGCGCGCACCAGCGCGACAGCGCGTCGGCCAGTGCCAGCGGTTCCTCCACCGTGATCCAGCGGTCATCACGCTGGCTGCGGTGGTGGGCGATGCGGTGGGCCATTTCGCCGTCGCCCGCCTGCGCGGTGGCGATGTAGACCAGCTCCTTGCCGGTGGCGATCGCCAGCTTTTCCGCGAAGCCGCTTTTGCCGGAGCGCGCGCCGCCCAGCACCAGGGTGCGCGTCATGCCGCATCCCTCCGCAGGAACAGCGCTGCCGTGGCGGCCGGGCAGGAGGCGAAATAGGCGTGGAAGTAGGAGGCCGTCAGCGAACCGGTGCGGTACACGGCTTCGCCCTGCGCGTCGGACGGATGCTTGATCGTGTAGGCGATGGGCGCCAGCGCCGTGTGCAGTTGCGAGTAGTGGAAGGTGTGGCCGCGCAGCAGGCCGTGCGGGGTGATGATGCCTTGCGATCCCAGTCCCGCGAGCCGCGTTTGCATCTGGATGGCGCCCGGCAGCAGGCCGGCCATGGGCCATACGGCGCCCTGCTGGTCGGCCAGCGATTCGGCCAGTGCCATCATGCCGCCGCATTCGGCCACGATGGGCATGCCGGCCACATGGGCCGCGCGGATCGAATCGCGCCAGGTGTGCGCCTGCGACAGCGCCTGCGCGTGCAGTTCGGGATAGCCGCCGGGCAGGTAGACCGCATCCGCATCGTCCGGCACGGGGTCATCGGCCAGCGGCGAGAAGTAGCGCAAGGTGGCGCCCAGTTTTTCGAGCGTGTCCAGGTTGGCCGGGTAGAGGAACATGAAGGCCGCGTCGCGCGCCACGGCGATGGTTTTGCCGGCCAGCTGCTGCACCTGTGGCGCTGGCGCTGGTGGCATGTCGAGTTCGACGGGCGGCAGGCGGTTCCAGGCAGCTTCGTCGAAGGTGAGGCCATCGGCCAGATGGTCGAGCAGGGCGTCGATGCCGCCCACTTCGTCCGGCAGCACCAGGCCGAGGTGGCGTTCCGGCAGCGACTTGTCCTGGCGCGCCAGGGTGCCGAACAGGGGAATGTCGCGCAGCGAGGCGGCGATCATGGCGGCGTGGCCGGGGCTGGCGACGCGGTTGGCGATCACGCCGGCCATGTCGACCGGGCCGTAATCGCGCAGGCCGTGCACCAGCGCGCCGGCCGTCTGCGCCATGGCCGACGCGTCGATCACGGCCATCACGGGCACCTTGAACTGGCGCGCCAGGTCGGCGCTGGACGGCGTGCCGTCGTACAGTCCCATCACGCCTTCGATCAGGATCACGTCCGCTTCGGCGGCTGCTTGCGCCAGCTGGGCGCGGCACTGCTCATGGCCTACCATCCACAGGTCCAGCGAGCGCACCGGCGCGCCGCTGGCCCGCTCCAGCAGCATGGGGTCGATGAAGTCGGGGCCGCACTTGAACACGCGCACGCGCTGGCCCATGCGCACCAGCTTGCGCGCCAGCGCGGCGGTGGTGGTGGTCTTGCCCTGGCCGGAGGCGACCGCCGCCACCAGCACGGCCTTTACGGCGATCCGCTTGTCCATCACCACTCCGTGCCTTCCTGCGCGCCGATGCCGGCCTTGAAAGCGTGTTTGACTTCGCCCATTTCGGTGACCGTGTCGGCGATGGCGATCAGTTCCGGCGGCGCGCCGCGGCCCGTGATGACGACGTGCTGCATGGCCGGGCGCTCCAGCAGGTCCGCGATCACGGTGTCGACGTCAAGATAGCGGTACTTGAGCGCGATGTTCAGCTCATCGAACAGCACCAGGCCGATGGCGGGATCGGACAGGAAGGCCTTGGCCTGCTCCCATGCCACCCGGGCTTTTTCGATATCGCGTTCGCGGTCCTGGGTTTCCCACGTATAGCCCTCGCCCATGGCGTGGAAGCTGACTTCATCGGGGAAACGGCGCAGGAATTTCTCCTCGCCGGTGGACATGGCGCCTTTGATGAACTGGACGATGCCCACTTTCATTCCGTGCCCCATGGCGCGGATGGCCATGCCGAAGCCGCTTGAACTCTTACCCTTGCCATTGCCGGTGTTGACGATGATGATGCCGATCTGCTTGTCGGCGGCGGCGATCTTGGCGTCGATGATGGCCTTCTTGCGCTCCATGCGCAGGCGGTGGCGCTGGTTGATGTCGTCGGTGTTCGCTTCGCTCATGCGTGTTCCTCGGTGGGGATGAAAATACTGCGCTGGCCGTGCTGGATGGTTTCGATCGGATGGCCCAGATACTCGCTCAGGATGGGCGCCTGCATCACCTCGGCGACGGGGCCGGCGCGCCAGCGGCCGTCGCCCATCAGCAGCAGCGCGTGGGTGGAAACGCTGTGCGCCAGGTTCAGGTCATGGCCGATCATGACCACGGTCTTGTTCTGCTGGCGGCACAGGCGGGCCAGCAGGCGCATCACGCTGACCTGGTGCGCCAGGTCGAGCGCGTTGGCAGGTTCGTCCAGCAGCAGCAGCGGCGTGTCTTGCGCCAGCATGGCGGCGATCGCCACGCGCTGGCGTTCGCCGCCGGACAGGGTGCGCACGTCGCGCGCAGCCAGGTCGGCTACTTCCATCGCCGCCAGCGCGTCGAGCGCGAGCTTGTGATCGTCGCTGCCTTCCCAGTAGCGGTTGCTGTGGTAGGGGTGGCGCGCTGCCAGCACGGTTTCGAGCGCCGTGTAGGCGAAGGCGTCGCTGCGGGACTGGGCCAGGAAGGCGCGGGTGCGCGCCAGTTCTTCCAGCGGCCAGTCGCGCAGGGGGCGCTGGCCGATGCTGACGCTGCCCGCGTCCGGCTCGCAGAGTCCGGCCAGGGTGCGCAGCAGCGTGCTCTTGCCGGCGCCGTTGCGGCCGATCACGCTCCAGCATTGGCCGTCCTCGACGTGCCAGGTCAACTGGTCGATCAGTGTGCGCGCGCCGGCGCGCAGGGTGAGTTGCTGGGTGTGGATCATGTTATTTGCGCAAGCGGTGCAATTGATACAGGAAGATGGGCGCGCCCACCAGCGAGGTGACCACGCCCACCGGCAGCTGCTGGGGCGCCAGCACGGTGCGCGCCAGCGTGTCGGCCAGCACCAGGAAGCTGCCGCCGGCCAGCGTAGCGGCCGGGATCAGCACGCGATGGTCGGGGCCGAACGCGAAGCGGCAGGCGTGGGGCACGATCAGGCCCACGAAGCCGATGCTGCCGGCGCTGGTCACGGCGCTGGCCGTGAGCAGGCCGGAACAGAAGAACAAACCCTTGCGCAGCGCGCCCACGCGGATGCCCAGCGTGGCGGCCGCTTCTGCATGCAGGGCCATCACGTTCATGGCGCGCGCGCTGCGCAGCGCGAACCACAGGCCCGCCGCCAGCACGGCCCACGGCATCCACCGTTGCGGCGCGCCGGCCAGGTCGCCGATCAGCCAGAACACCATGCTGCGCAGGCGGCTCTCCGGCGCGATCGACAGCATGAGGGTGACGATGGCCATGCAGACCGAGGCCAGGATCACGCCCGTGAGCAGCAGCAGGGCGGTGCCGCCTTCGGCCGCCGTGCCGCCGCGCAGGTCGCGCCGGGCCAGGATGTACAGCAGAAGCGAAACGGCGACGGCGCCCGCGAAGGCGGCGGCGTCGATCGTCCACGTGGAGCACATGAACAGCAGGGCGGCGAGCGCGCCCACCGAAGCGCCGCCGGAAATGCCCAGCACATAGGGATCGGCCAGCGGATTGCGCAACAGCGCCTGCATCATGACTCCCGCCAGCGACAGCGCGGCGCCGGTGACGAACGCCGTCGTGGCGCGCCCGCCCCGCAGTTCCAGCAGGGTGGCGGCCAGCGAGTCGGCGCGGCCGTGCAGCAGCGCGCCGATGGCGCCGGGCAGGTCCGACAGCGGAATCGCCACCGATCCCGTCATGCTGGCGAACAGCAGGCTGGCGACGGCGAGCAGCAGCAGCGTGGTGACGATCACACTGGTGCGCTGGCGCAGGTTGTGGAGGGAAGGATGCATGGACTGCCTTTTGTTAGTCAATGTGCCGCCGCCGGACGGGGAAGCCTCGCCCGGCAGGTTACACCTTATTTGTAGCCGTAGCGCAGGCTGGCGAACACGGTGGAACCGGCGGTGCTGTAAAAGCGCGCCAGCGTGTACTGCTTGTCGGCGACGTTATTCCAGCGCAGCAGGGCCGACCAGTCCGGCGTGATCTGCCAGGTGGCGTACAGGTTCACCAGGCCGTAGCCGCCCAGCCGGTTTTTGTTGGCCGCGTCGTCGTAGCGGGCGCCGGACAGCGTCAGTTCCACGCCGCCCTTGAGCGGGCCGGCGACGTAATCGAGCGCCAGGTTGGCGTGCCGTTGCGCGCGGCGCGCCAGGCGCTTGCCGGTGGTTTCGTCCTTCGGGTCCTGCAGGTCGACCGTGGCGGCCAGTTCGAAGTCGCCCAGCTTGCGGGCGCCTTCCAGCGTCAGGCCTTCGAGCAGCGCGTGGTTGACGTTGTAGGCGCAGCTGCTGCTTTTCGGGACAGTGTTGTAAGGGCAGGGGGTGACGCTGACGATCAGGTCGGTGAGCCGGTTGTGGTAGTAGCGGGCGGCCAGCGTGGTGTTACCGTCGTCGTAGTTCAGGCCCGCTTCCGCATTGCGGCCCAGCTCCGGCTTGTTGGTCAGCAGGCCGTAACCGGGGTAGTACAACTCGTTGTAGGTCGGGGCGCGGAAACTGGTGCCCACGCTGGCGCTGGCGCGCAGTTGACGGGTGAAGTTGTAGCCGTAGCCGGCCGCGCCAGTGGTCTTGTCGCCATATTCGGAATTGTCGCGGCGGATGCTGGCGTTGAACAGTTGCGCGCCGCGCTTGGCGTTGTAGGAGGCGGCGTAGGCGTTGGTGCTGCGGTCGCGGTTCAGTGAGGTGACGCTGGTGGAGCTGACCGATTCCTGGCGGTGGTCGTAGA
The DNA here is from genome assembly GCF_014042345.1 of Rugamonas brunnea. Lineage (GTDB taxonomy): Bacteria > Pseudomonadota > Gammaproteobacteria > Burkholderiales > Burkholderiaceae_D > Rugamonas > Rugamonas brunnea. The sequence continues at coordinate 4,147 of NZ_JACEZT010000030.1, read as the reverse complement.
GCAGTTGCAGCACGTCGGCGCCGATCGCGATGTCGTTCTGCCAGGTGAAGTCGGTTTGCCTGGTATTGAGCTGGGCGCGGTCCTTGGGCAGGTCGCTGGTGAAATTGCCCGACTCGTCGCGCGCTTGCGCATACTGCAGCAGGCTGGTCCAACCCGGCAGTAGCTGGTTGCGGCTGTAGATGGCGGCGTTCTCCAGCTTTTGCAGGCTGCGCGTGTCATAGCTGGACGGGCCGCTGTCGTATTGGGCATCGAGCCTGCTGTGCATGAACAGCGCGCTGATCTCGTGGCCGGGGGCCAGGCGCAGGCTGACCTGGCCGGCTGCGCTTTCCTTGTCGTAGCCATCCTTGTCCGGGTTGTAGGAGTAGTTGCCGGGAACGGTGGAGGAGAAGCCGTCCGACTTTTCCTTGCCGGCGCTGAGCGCGTAACGGATGCTGTGCTCACCGTCCGTCGCGCCCGATACATGGGCGTCGGCGGTGCGGGTGTGGTCGCTGCCGTAGCCTGCGGCGGCCGCCAGTGACGGGGCGCCCTGGCCTTGTTTGGTGAAGATCTGGATCACACCGCCGATGGCGTCCGCGCCATACAGGGTGCTGAGTGGGCCGTACACGACTTCGATATGGTCGATGGCCGTTAGCGGGATGGCGCTCCAGTTGGCCGCGCCCGTCGTGGCGGAGCCGATACGCACGCCGTCCACCAGTACGATGTTCTGGTTGCCGTTGGCGCCGCGAATGAACACGCTGGCGCTGGTGCCCGGCCCGCCGTTGCGCGCCACTTCGATGCCGCGCTGGCGTTGCAGCAGTTCGATCACAGAGCCGGCGCCCGATTGCGCGATCTGGGCCGAGTCGATGGTCAGGGTATCGCTCAGGATGTCGGCCGCCAGTTGCGGCGCGCGCGCGGCGGTGATGAAGACGGCGCTGCCGGCGATATCGTTCTGGGTGTCGGCGAACACGGAGGGCGTGGCGAAAGCGAGCGCGATCGACGTCGCCACCGCGCGGCGGGAAACAGGAAAAGTCATGACAAATCTTCTGTAAGAGAGCAACCGGCCGACGTCCCCGTGGGCCAGATTGAACAGAAGCGGTGAACCGGGATAGCACATGGCAGCCCGCCGTGGCGGGCATGGTCCGTGTCGCGCAACTCCCCGTTCGCTCACTTCCACCTGATTTGGCCGGTATCCGGGCTGGCAAGTGGCGCCGCCTCACCTTCCCATGCCTAAGCACAGTGGTTGTTCGAGGCGGTTCGTCGCAGGTTGCGCGACACTTGCTTACCGTTGCGGGGGCAGCACACGTTGGCCATCTGGATGGCGTCGTGTTTCCCGTTTAACTGCACGTCTGGACAGACATGCGGGCACCAAAACGTCGTCATTATACGGCTTGCGCGCCGGGGGGCAAGCGCGGCTTGCGATCTGCCTGTCAGTCCTGCAGGACGATGCGTTGGCCGTAGGCGATGCTGTGCGGGGTGCTGGCGGCGCGCTGCGCCATGTCGGCGGGGGCGAGGCCGGCATGGCAGGCCATCAGCAGGCGGATGGTGCCGGCGTGGCAAACGACGATGGCGTCCGGTCGTGCGTCCGCTTGCGCGTTCGCGCGTAAAGCGGCGTAGAAGGCGGCCACGCGCGTGGCCATCTGCAGCACGCTTTCGCCGCCGCCGGGGTGGTAATGGACCGGGTCTGCGGCCCAGGCGTCGATCTCGGCGCGCGGGATGTCATCCCAGCGGTGCATCTCCCACGCGCCGAAGTGCATTTCGGCCAGGCGGGCATCGTGCATGGGCGGGAGGGGGGTGAGCTGCGTCGCCAGGTCGGCGCAGCGCCGCAACGGACTGGAATACAGCGGCGCGCTAGCGGGTAGTATGCCAGCCAGCGCGGCGTGCACCAGGTCGATCTGCTGCCGGGCGACCGGCAGGTCGGTGCTGCCGTAGCAAACGCCGGTGGCGACCTGCGGTTGCGGGTGGCGTATCAGCGTGATGCGCATCAGCGCCAGGCGCCGTGGCCAAGGCTGGCCAGCTGGCAAAGGTAGATGACCACTTCGGATACCTGCTGCACGGCGCCCAGGCAGTCGCCCGTGTAGCCGCCGATGCGCTTCACGCATTTCTGCGCCAGCCAGTATGCGGCGGCGCTGGCGCCCAGCAGGCTGGCCGCCAGCGCGGACCAGGACAGCCATCCGAACCAGCCGCACAGCACCGCCGGCAGCAGCGCGCAGGTGGCGGCGATGGTGAATTCCGCGTCGCTCATTTTTTGCGCCAGCGGTTTCGCCTTGCCTTCGTCGCGCGCATAGTCGAGGCGCCAGATCAGGGCGGTCGACGTGAGGCGCGACAGCGGATGGGCGACAAACAGCGCGGCGATGGCCACGGCCGGCGGCAGCAGGGACAAGGTTACGCATTTGAGCGCGAGCATGCAGACGATGCCGATCGCGCCATACGCGCCGATACGCGAGTCCTTCATGATCTCCAGCACGCGCTGGCCGGTCAGGCCGCCGCCGAAGCCGTCGCACATATCGGCAAAACCGTCCTCGTGGAAGGCGCCGGTGGCGTAGACGGTGGCGGCCGTCGCCAGCACGGCGGCAACGGGAGCAGGGAATAGCAGCGCCGCCAGCGCGTAGGTGGCGGCGGCGATGGCGGCCACCACCACGCCCACCAGCGGGAAGTAGCGCGATGCGTGGTTCAGCCATGCCGCTTCGAAGCCCACCCAGCGCGGAATCGGCAGCCGGGTAAAGAACTGCAGCGCGGTGAAGAACAGGCGGATCTGGTGCATGGCGGGTCCTTGCTGTCGTCTGCTATTCCGATTTTTCGCTGACCTGGGCCGATTCGAAGGTCGCCATCTGGTTCAGGAAGTTGACGGCCGCGTGCAGCAGCGGCAGTGCCAGTGCGCAGCCCGTGCCTTCGCCCAGGCGCAGGTTCAGCTGGAGCAGGGGACGGGCGCCCAGGTTATCCAGCATCTTCTTGTGACCACTCTCGTCGGAGCAGTGGGCGAACACGCAGTAGTCGAGGATGGCCGGTTGCAGACGGGCCGCCACCAGCAGGGCGCTGGTCACGATAAAGCCATCGATCAGCAGCACCATGCGGCGTTCGGCCGCTTTCAGCATGGCGCCGACCATCATCGCGATTTCCAGTCCGCCGAAAGTAGCCAGGACATCCAGCGGTTCGGTGGCCGATGCGTGCAGGGCAACGGCCGCCTCGATCACGCGCTGCTTGTGCGAGATGCCATCGGCCGACAAGCCGGTGCCCGCGCCCACGCACTGGGCGACGGGGATGCCGGTCAGCTTGTGCATCAGTGCCGCGGCGGCGGTCGTGTTACCGATGCCCATTTCGCCAAAGCCGACGACGTTGCCATCCAGTTCAGCGACCAGCGCCATGCCGGCCGCAAGTGCGGTGGCACAGGTGTCGCTACTCATGGCAGGTTGTTGGGCAAAGTTGTGGGTGCCATGGGCCAGCTTGCGGTCGGTCAGGCCGGTGCGCGGGCCGAAGTCATGGTTCACGCCCGCGTCGATGATATGCAGTGCGCAGCCGTTCTGTTGGGCGAAGACGTTGATGGCCGCGCCGCGCGCGAGGAAGTTCTCCACCATTTGCCAGGTGACGTCCTGCGGATAGGCGGACACGCCTTCGGCGACGACGCCGTGGTCGGCCGCGAACACGAGGATGGCAGGTTTTTCCAGCGCGATGACGCGCGTGTTCTGTATCAGGCCTATCTGCTTGGCCACCGTCTCCAGCATGCCCAGGCTGCCCAAGGGCTTGGTCTTGTTATTGATGGCGTTATCAAGCAGCGAGGCGAGAGCGTCGTTTCGGGTGGAGGCGATAGCTGGAATGGACATGGTCAATGTGCAATGGCTGGTTTTGATCGGCGCTACGATAGCACACGGAATTATTTCAAAACCGCCTTGCCAGCTATGGCGCCGGTTTGCTATAGTTCGCCTCCCCGCAAAACGGCGCGTGCAAATGCGAGTTGAGCGGGGCGAAAACGAGGGGTTGACGAGCTGCACGAAACACCGCATAATCTCGCTTCTCTGCTGACGAACAAAACGCTTCGCAGCAAGCAGTACCGAATAAAGTTCTTTAACAATTCACAGTCGATAAGTGTGGACGTTTGATGGAAGTGCACACGAGGCTAGTCCTCGTGATACTTAAAATATCAAATGTTCACAAGAAGTAATGAAATAGGACG
>NZ_JACEZT010000002.1 GCF_014042345.1 Rugamonas brunnea | reverse complement strand
CTGGCGCGGTCGCGACCGGCGCGGTATCGGCGGCGGCGGCAACGGCAGCAACCGGCGCCGGCGCAGCGGTAGGGGCAGCGGCGGCGGCCGGGGCAGCAGCGGGCGCTGCCTCTGGCGCACCGGCTGCAGGCTTGGCTGCCTTGGCGGCCGGCTTGGCGCGCGGTTTCTTGACTGGCGCTTCAGCCGGCGCGGCCGCTGGCGCATCGGCCGGCGCGGCCGGTGCAGCTTCGGCTACCGCCTTGGGCTTGCGTTTGGGCTTGGCCGCGACCGGCTCGCCGGCGGCGGCAGCGGCCGCTGCGTCGGCTTCGATCTGGGCTTTGGTGCGGCGTTTAGGCTTGGCGACCACTTCGGCGGCGACTGCGCCGCTGACTGACTCTGGAGAATTAGGATTGTTCATTATTCATTTCTTGGTTGTGCTCAGCGTCAACCGTTAAATCTGGCGCAGGGCCGTGGGTAATGGCCGGGGCCGCCGAATCATCGGCCACCCCCGCGTCGTGGCCGGCATCCGGGCTGGCCGTGACATCCACAGCCACTTCCGCCTCACCATCCGTACCAACTGCTTGTTGCGCGGCATTATGTGCCGCAAAATTTTCCTGCAGGGCCGCTTCCAGCGCTTCCATATCGGGACCGCCGCCCTGCATTTCGCTGATTTGCTGCAGCGGCGGCAGCTGGGACAGCGAATTCAAGCCCAAATCATCCAAAAACTGCCTGGTGGTGCCCAGCAAGGCCGGGCGGCCCACCACATCGCGGTAGCCGATCACATCGACCCAGCCGCGGTCTTCCAGCATCTTGATCGTCTGCGAGTTGACGGCCACACCGCGGATTTCCTCGATGTCGCCGCGCGTCACCGGCTGACGGTAGGCGATGATGGCCAGCGTTTCCAGTGTCGCGCGCGAGTATTTGGGCGGCTTTTCCGGATTCAGGCGGTCCAGGTACAACTTCATTTCTGGCCGGCTCTGGAAGCGCCAGCCGCTCGACAGGCTGACCACTTCGATACCCTTGCCGGCCCAGTCCAGCCGCAATTCTTCCAGCAAGACCTTGATCGTGTCGGCGCCCACGCCCGGTCCACGTGGCCGGCCCTGGTCATCCACTTCGACGTACAGCTTTTTCAGACTGTGAATGGACAAAGGCTCATGCGCGCACAGCAGCGCGGTTTCGAGGACTTTTTTCGCCTCACCAGTATTCATAGCGATCTTATGGTTGCATTCACATGCAAGAAAGAAATCAATAACAATCAGTGAGGCGTATGGCAGGCATACGGGATGCCGCCTGGCTGGAGTACTCGCTGAAGCTGGTTTTTCCGACGCTCGTGCCGATGCGCGCTGAGCGGGAGGGAGAGACAGACCACTTACGGGGCCGCCGCGATGACGTGGCAGCTACCGATGATTTCAAGTGAAACGCAGTCCTGGCGCGCCGTTTTCGGGCGAAAAGCGGTGCGCACTACCTGGAACGATCCATGCCGTTTCATCCAACACAGCGAATTGTACCTGATAAAAGACTGAAAAGCGCATTTCGCAACCGCGAAATGTAACAGGGCTTACGCTTGAGCAAGTCTTTCGGACAAGATTGCGGAGACGCCAACGAAGGCCGGGTATTCCGCCGTGATGACAAAGGTGGGCACCTTGGCCAGGTAAGCGGCGAAGCGGCCCTTCTGTTCGAAGCGGGCGCGGAAGCCGGAGCGGTCGAAGCGCGCTCCCAGGCGGGGCACGATGCCGCCGCCGATGTAGATGCCGCCCTGGGCGCCGAGCGTGATGGCCACGTTGCTGGCGACGGTGCCCAGCATGCAGCAGAACGCTTCGATGACCTGGTCGCACAGGGGCGACTCGCCGGACAGGCCGCGGCGCGTGATTTCCGGCGCACCGATGTCTTCGGCCAGCACGCCCGTGTGGTCGGCCAGCGCGCGGTAGATCAGTTCGATCCCCACACCCGACATCAGCCGTTCGGCCGACACGTGCTCGAATTCGCGCCAGGCGAAGCGCAGGATGGCCACTTCCGTTTCATTGAACGGCGAGAAGCTGACGTGGCCGCCCTCGCTGAGCAGCGCCGTCCAGCTGTCGCCGGACGGGATCAGGCCGGACACACCGAGGCCCGTGCCGGCGCCGATCAGCCCCAGCGGCGCGCCGGCCTGCGCCTCGCCGCCGCCGACCTGGTGTTTCTGCAGGTCGGACAACAGCGGCAGCGAACGGGCCAGCGCCGTGAAATCGTTGACCACCACCAGCGTCTCGAAGCCGCACGCGACGCGCAGCGCTTCGATCGAGAATTCCCAGTGATGGTTGGTCATGCGCACCAGGTCGCCCGTGACAGGGTTGGCGATGGCGATGGCGCCCTGCCGCACCGGCCCCACGTTGGCCTGCACCACGGCCGGCAAGGCCAGGTAAGCCTGCAAAGCGGCGGCCAGGGTCGGGTAATCGGCGCACGGTAGCACGTTGATCAGCTCAATCTTGCCCGGTGCCAGTTCCAGAGCGAAACGGGCATTGGTTCCCCCCACATCCGCCAGCAGGCGTGCGCCGCCAGGAAAAGCGATGGAGGAAGACTGTGGTGCGTGCAAGGACTGGGCTGTCATGATGAACTAAAAGAAGTTGAGCCCTAAGCTTAATGGATTTCTAAGCCGATCCGCAAGCATTGTTTGTAGTTTTAGTACACGCTCAGCGAAATTTCCTACAAAAAATTACATTACGAAATAATGGCGTCGTAGTATGACTACCGTTTTCGTGCATAGGAGCAACTGAAAACTGCTCTAAACATCCTCGGCACGTCCGTTTGCGGCCAGTCAAATCTGGATTTGGACGGCGCGGCTACGCTGGAAAACAAATGAAAATCCAACTAAAACTGCTTGTTCTAGCGGCAGCATTCGCGCCAACGTTGAACGAGGCCGCCGTAAACGGACCGCCCGAGTTTGCCCGGTATTATGTGGCGCAGCACTATGCCGGCCCCATGGCAAGGCCGTTGCTGGCAACGCGGCAGGACAAGGAATTTCAAACTCAGCTACGGCGCGGCGCCCAAGGGGAACCGAACTTCGCCGGGCATTATCGGATGGTCACGTTCGGATGCGGTGCATCGTGCGTGATGGGCGCCATCATCAACGCGCAAAATGGAAAGGTGCTTTGGCTGCCATTCACCGTGTGCTGCGGCAGCGATGCCAGCGCGCGCCCCGTGGACTTTCGCCCCGACAGCGCCCTGATCGTCATTAACGGCATGCGTAACGAGAAAGGCGACGGAACGCACTACTACGTGCTCAAACAGGATCGCCTGACGCTTATTGACTCACGCCCTCGGTAACTTCCTCAGGGGCCGCCGCTGGCGCCGGCGCGAACGCGGCGTTCCAGGCATCCAGACCGCCATGCAGCGGGCGGGCGCGGTGGAAGCCGTGGGCCAGCAATTCCTTGGCCACCTGGGCCGCCGTAACATCATTGGGGCAGCTGCAATAGACGATGATGTGGCTGTCCTTGTCCAGCGCCGCCAGATCGGGCAGCCCTGCGCCGCCCTTGAACAGCAGCGCGCCCGGCACGGCCGGTTCCAGCGATTGGGCGGTCGCGCTACGGGCGTCCACCAGCACCGGCTCGTGCCCCTCGTCCAGCAGGCTTTTCAGCTCGTCGATGGTGATGCGGTCCATCTGCGTTGCTTGATGGAAGCGCTTGCGCTCCACGTATTTGAACATGACGAACAGGCCCAGCAGCACCCCCAGCACGAGCAAGGCCGTCGTGCCCATGGTGCTGAGGATGCCCAGGACTTGCGCCACGCTGGCGTGGAAATAAGCGCCGATGGCGATGCCGGTGCCGCTCCACAGCAAGCCGCCGGCCATGCTAAAGCCCAGGAACGTGGCCTTGGCCGTGCCCATGGCGCCGGCCAGCGGCGAGGCGATGGTATTGAAGCCGGGGATGAATTTGGACACCATCAGCGCCTTCGGCCCCCAGCGCTTGAAGTTGTCCTCGGTCTGGCTCACGCAATAATCGGGCGACAGCGAGATGCGGCACAGCAGCTTGAGGATGCGCTTGCCGAAATAGCGGCCGGCATGGAACCAGAACTGGTCGCTGATCACGCAGGCGATCAGGCTCACGGCCAGCACGCCCGGCCATGCCAGGTCGCCATCCTTGGCCAACGCGCCGGCCACGATCAACACCGGATAGGCGGGTATGGGCAATCCGATCTGCTCGACCAGCACGACGGCGAACACGATGAGGACGCCGTATTGTTGCAGCAATGGGATGAGATTGGCCATCCCGCTATCTTAGCGCAATTCGGAAAACCACCGGGGTCAGGTCATGCAATCATGCATCTTGCGTGGTTGCATGACCTGACCCCGGTATGGCCGCCAGCAGACTGCGCGTGTAGGGATGCGTGGGATTGCGGTACAGCTCATCCGAATTGGCCAGCTCCACCACCCTGCCCTGCTGCATCACCATCACCTGGTCGGCCATGTATTTCACTACCGACAAGTCGTGCGAAATGAACAAGTAGGATAGTCCGTACTCATCCTGCAAGTCCTGCAGCAGGTTGAGCACCTGCGCCTGCACCGACACATCGAGCGCCGACACCGATTCGTCGCACACGAGGATCTCCGGCTTCATCGTCAGGCAGCGCGCGATGGCGATGCGCTGCCGCTGGCCACCGGAAAACTCGTGCGGGTAGCGGTGCATGGCCTGCACCGGCAAACCCACCCGCTCCAGCAACTGGCAGGCGATGGCGGTCCGCGCGCGGTCGTCCGCGCCGATGGCGTGGATGCGCATCGGCTCCAGCAGGATTTGCCCCACCGTGTAGCGCGGATTGAGCGAGGCGTAGGGATTCTGGAAGATGATCTGCATGCGCCGCTTGTAAGGTAGGAACTCGCGCGCACTCATGGCCAGCAGGTCGCGGCCTTCGAAGATGGCGCTGCCGGCCGTGGCCTGATGCAGGCGCAACAAGGTCAGCCCCACCGTGGTCTTGCCGGAACCCGATTCGCCCACCACGCCCAGCGTCTTGCCACGCGCCAGGGTGAACGAGACGTCGCGCACGGCATGGAACGCGCGGTGGCCGAACCAGCCTTCGCGCACGTCGAAGCTCTTGCCCAGGTTGTTCACGGTCAGTACCGTGTCATCGCCGGGCACCACGCCGCGCACGCGTTCGCGCGCGGGCGCGGGCTGGCCTGCGCCCGTCCTGCCCTCCAGATAGTCGGCGATCACCGGCAGCCGCCACGGCCGCGTCGCCAGCGGCGGCCGGCAATGCAGCAAGGCACGCGTGTAGGCATCCTGCGGCTGGTCGAACACCTGCCGCAGCGGGCCAGCCTCGCGCACTTCGCCATGGCGCATGACGATCACGTGGTCGGCGATTTCACCGACCAGCGCCAGGTCGTGCGTGATGAACAGCATCGACATCTTGTGCTTGCGGCGCAGGCTGGCCAGCAAGGCCATGATCTGCTTCTGGATCGTCACGTCCAGCGCCGTGGTCGGCTCATCGGCGATCAGGAGCTTGGGCTCGCACGCGATGGCCATGGCGATCATCACGCGCTGCTGCTGGCCGCCCGACAACTGGCCGGGATAGGCGTCGATCTTGTGCGCCGGGTCCGGGATGCCCACTTCGTCCAGCAGCGCCAGCGCGCGGGCGCGGGCTTGCCGTCGGTTCATGCCCATGTGCCGGCGCAGCACTTCGCCGATCTGGAAGCCGACCGTGAACACGGGATTGAGCGAGGACATGGGCTCCTGGAAGATCATCGCCACGTCCTTGCCGCACAAGGCGCGCCGTGCGCGCGCATCAAGCGCCAGCAGCTCGCGCCCGTCAAAACGGATGCCGGATGCCGGCGCGATGGCGGCACTGTCCGGCGGCAGCAAGCCCATCACGGCCAGCGCGCTGACGGATTTGCCGCTGCCCGATTCGCCCACCAGCGCCACGGTCGCATCGCGCGGCACGTCGAACGAGACGCCTTTGACGGCTTCCACGCTGCGTTGCCGGTCCACGCGGAAACGCACGCGCAGGTCGCGCACTTGCAGCAACGGTTCGCCACTCATGCGAAGCTCCTTACCTTGGGGTCGAGCGCGTCGCGCAGCGCGTCCGTCAGCAGCGAGAACGCCGTCACCAGCAAGGCCATGGCGGAGGCGGCGGCCGTCAGCTGCCACCATTTGCCCAGGATCAGCTCGTTCTGCGCCTCGTTCAGCATGCTGCCCCACGACACCACACCGACCGGCACGCCAAAGCCAAGGAAGCTCAGGATCACCTCGGCCTTGATAAAGCCCACCACCAGGATGGACAACTGCACCAGCGCCACGTGGCTCACGTTGGGGAAGATGTGGCCGAACATCTTGCGGCCATGCGAGGCGCCGATGGCGTCGGCCGCCAGCACGTATTCGCGCCCCTTGTGCTTGATGTACTCGGCCCGGATCAGGCGGTACGGGCCGGTCCAGCCGGTCAGTCCCAGGATCAGCACGATGGTCAGCACGCCCTTCTGCTGCAGCACGGCGGCCACGGCCAGGATCATCAGGATGGACGGGATGGAGGTGAAGATGCTGTAGAACCAGTTGAACAGATCATCGACCAGCCCGCCAAAGTAACCGGACACGGCACCAAACAGCGTGCCCAGCGTCACCGCCAGCAAGGCCGCCACCAGCCCCACGACGATCGAGGTTTCACCGCCCTTGATGGTTTTCTTGATCACGTCGTGACCCCACTTGTCGGCGCCAAATGGCAGGCTGGGCAGGCGCGCACCGTGGCCGTGGGCCTTGGCTGGCAAGGTGGTGCGCAACTGCGCCAGATCGGCAGCGAGCGGATCGGTCAGGCCATACATATCGGGCGCATCGGCAGCCGGCTCCTTCAGTTGGGCGCGCAGTTCGGCCAGGTCGGCGGCCAGCGGATCGAAGGGATTGTCGGGCGGCGCAGCAGCAGCCCGTGCGCCCGGGGCGTCTGCCGACGCTGTCAAACCGGTCGCATCCGGCACCGGCGGCGCGGCGGTGGACTGGGGCTGGCCGGTACGATCGAGCATGAAGGTGGGCGGCGCGTAGTTGACGGCCACCTCGTCCTCCCAGTCCGCCACGATCAGGCCGCTGGCCGACAGCAACAGCGTCAGCAGGAACGCCGCCACCACGGCCAGCGCCGCCATGGCCAGACGATCGGCGCGCAAGCGGCGCCAGGCCAGCGCCCACAGGCCGGGGGATGCCAGCGCGTCACGCATCGCGCCGCCTCATGCCAGTTGCACCCGGGGATCGACGGCCTGATACAACAGGTCGGTCAGCAGGTTGACCACCATGGTGGCAGCCGCCACGTAGATCGTGATGGCTTTGATGACGGGAAAATCACTGCGTTCGACCGCCAGGATCACCTCGCGCCCGATGCCGGGAATGCCGAAGAAGCGCTCCAGCAGGAACGCGCCGATCAGCAAGGCCGGCAGGTTGGACATCACGTAGGTAATGATGGGAATGGCGGCGTTGCGCAGCACGTGCACCCACATCACGCGCCGCTCGGACAGCCCTTTGGCGCGGGCCGTGCGCACGTAATCCTGCCCCACCTCGTCCAGCACGAAGCTGCGGAACAGGCGCAAGGTGGGCGCCACCGAGACGGCCAGCCCGATCAGAATCGGCAGCGGCGCATAACGCAGCAGGTTGATCCAGAAGCCGTCGCCCCAGCCCTGCACCGGAAACAACCCCAGCCGGTAAGCCAAGCCATACTGGAACACAATGATATAGACCAGGATGCTGACCGACATGCCCACCGTGCACGCCACCATCACGGCGCGGTCCGTCAGCGAACCGCGCACGAACGCGATGGCCAGCGCCAGCGCGATGCCGAGCGCCGTTTCCAGCACCGTCAGTGGCACCAGCACCGTCAGCGACGGGCCGAGCCGGGTGGTCACGATGCTGGACACGGCCTCGCCCGTGGCCCAGCTCTGGCCGAAGTCAAACGTCACGATCTGCTTGATAAAGATCCACAACTGCACGTAATAAGGTTCATCCACGCCCAACTGGTGGCGGATATTGGCGATGCTCTGGGCATTGGCCATCTTGCCAGCCAGGATATAGGCCGGGTCGCCGCCCACCCAGTTGAACAGGATGAACACCAGCAGCACCACACCGAGCATGGTGGGCAGCATTTGCCACAGGCGACGGACGATATAAGCAAACATGAACTTTTTCTTCTTTTATTAGCTGCGCTTATCTGGCCGGCCCGGCCGAGCGGTCCAGGTCGATATAGGGCCATTCCTGGTGCAGGATGGGATGCTTTTTATACCCGAGTACCGCCGGCTGCGCCAGCATATTGCGATACCGCGCGTAGCCCATCAACGCCACGCCGTTCACTTCGAGGCTGCGCGCCATCTTGTGGTACAGCGCGTCGCGCTCCGGCCCCGCCGGCAAGGCATGGCTGGCCGTGTACCAGGCATCGTACTGCGCATCGCGGTAGCAGGCGGCGTTGTTCTGATGCACATTGGCGCCGTAGAACAATTGCATGAAGTTGTCGCCATCGGGGAAATCGGCGATCCACTGGAAATTGCGGGTTTGCAGCTTGCACAGGGTTTCCGCCTGCATGATGTCGGCGAGGATCATGCGCTCGTTGTCCATGTGGATGGCCAGCGCATTATAGGTCTTGCGCCACAGCTCGGCCTGCAGCACGCCACTGGCTTCGTTGCGCGAGGTGTAGCGCACGCGCAGCGGTTTGCCATCGGGCAGCGTGCGCCAGCCGTCGGCGCCCTTCTTGTAGCCGTAGCGGTCGAGCAGCTTGTTGGCCAGCACGGGATCGTATTGCAGCAGGCTGCGGTAACGGGGGTCATGGCCCACCACGCCCGGCGGGATCGGATAGTGCACGGGCGTGGCCTGGCCGTTCCACACCAGCTGGATTTCCTCGTCCACGTTGTGGGCCATGGCGATCGCGCGCCGCAGGGCGATCTTCTCCTTGCTCAGGCCGCCCAGCACCGGGTCCTGCATGTTCCAGTAGTAATAGGTGATCTCGGGGTCGATCAGGCGCGACAACTGTATGCCCCTGGCCGCCAGCTCCGGCCGCAACTTGCCGTCGAGCAGGGCCTTGGGCGCCAGCGGGCCGTCCAGCCAGAACAGGTCGGCCGCGCCGCTGGTGAACGACAGCCAGCGCGACTGGTCCTCCAGCTGCACGGTGATCTCGATGCGGCCGATCTGCGGGATCTTCTTGCCCCGCATCTGGCGCACGATGCGCTGGTCGTCGGGATCGTCGCCGGCCTGGAAATTCCACACCATGGGCCGGTGGCCGGGATTTTCTTCCAGCACGATGCGGCTACCGCGCACCCATTGCCCCAACTGGTAGACGCCCGTGCCCACCGGATGATCGGCCACCTCGCCCTTGCCGTCGCCGTAGCGCGCCACCACTTCGCGCGCCACGGCCGCCAACGGCACATAGGCCAGGATCATGCCCAGGTTGAAATCGGTCTGCGTCAGGTGGATGCGCAGCGTGTAACGGTCAAGCTGTTCCAGCCCCGCCACCGGACGGTCATAGTCGAACCTGCCGCTGCGCGCGGCGTCGGCCGCCAGCTGGTCCAGACCGACGATCTTGCCTTCGAGCAGCCAGGTGTGGGGCGACGCCAGGCGGGGATCGAACAGCCGCTTCCACGCGTACACATAGTCGGCCACGGTCAGTTCGCGCCGCTTGCCGCCGAACGCGGGGTCGGGCGTGAAAAAGATGCCAGGCTGGAGGCGGATGGTGTAAGTCTTACCATCCGCCGAGATCTCCGGCAGCGCGGCCGCCGTCTGCGGCGCCAGCTTGACGGGGCGCGCCAGGTAATCGTAGGTGTAAAGCGTCTCGAAGATGGCTTCGTTGACGTGGCCCGTGTACAGGTCGCGCGCGATGGCCGGATCGAAACTGGTTTCAGCCGCCGGCAGGATGTAGTGCAGGGTCTTGGCCGCGTCCGCGCCGTGCGCCGGGATTGCCGCTGGCAAGCCGAGCAGGCAGGCCAGCATGGACAGATTCCTGATGCGTGTTGCCGTCATCCGGTGGCTCGCGATGGGTGGTTTCTAATGAGCAAACAACCATAACGATAACCGAATTCCCCCATCCCGACATCGAAGTTTTTGCATCAATTTGGTGCATTTTTCGCACCGTCAAGGTGCATCGATACCGCGTCGCACAATAACTGAGGCCAATATGCTGCAATGCCACGCAACTTGCGCAGTGGCTTTCCTGCCGTTTCCCCAAATTTTCCGTAAAGTCGGATGCTGCGTCGCAGCAAATCTGTTTTCCCGCATTTGCAGAGTGCAAACAAAACGTTGTATTTACACATCAATAATGACGATTTTGTTTGACAAGCAAGATCACGTAGTGTCTGATGCGCCCCTTCTAAAAATACATTTAGTGATTTTTGGAAAGAATTGGCGACTGATGCTTTCCGCTCCGCTACCCACGAGGTGGCAGGGTGGGCGTTTTGCCGCCGTCTAGATATCTTTCTATGGAGTTTTTGGTAATGATGATGGAAACGGTAATTTCCCGTTCCGTGCGCCTGATGTTCTCGGGCGGCGTGGCGGCAGTAAGCCTGGGCCTGGCCCAGCCGGCATTCGCACAAGACGCCAACATCCAGCGCGTCGAAATCACGGGCTCGAGCATCAAGCGTGCTTCGGCCGAAACCGCCTCCCCGGTCCAGATGATCGGCCGCGAGGAACTGATGAAGTCCGGCAAGGCGACGGTCGCCGAATTCCTGCAAACCCTGACCGTGGACGGCGCCGGTTCGCTGCCCACCGGCTTCGGCAGCGGCTTCGCCGCCGGCTCGACCGCCATTTCCCTGCGCGGCCTGGGCGCCACCTCGACCCTGGTGCTGCTGAACGGCCGCCGCATGGCGCCCTACGCCCGTGCCGATGACGGCCAGAAGAGCTTCACCGACCTGTCCACCATCCCGATGCAGATCGTGGAACGCATCGAAGTGCTGAAGGACGGCGCCTCCTCGACCTATGGCGCCGACGCCATCGCCGGCGTGGTCAACATCATCCTGCGCAAGGACTTCGAAGGCGTGCAACTGAAGGCCGACACC
This sequence comes from Rugamonas brunnea, assembly GCF_014042345.1. GTDB lineage: Bacteria > Pseudomonadota > Gammaproteobacteria > Burkholderiales > Burkholderiaceae_D > Rugamonas > Rugamonas brunnea. The sequence continues at coordinate 420,400 of NZ_JACEZT010000002.1, read as the reverse complement.
GGCGCTTCGCGCTACAGCGACAACAAGCAGAACAACATCGCCCTGACCGTGGGCAAGGGCAACCTGGACGACGACAAGTACAACCTGGTGTTCAACGCCGAGTACAAGAAATCGGACCTGCTGGCCGCCGCCGACCGCGCCGACCGCGGCTGGATCGGCCATGGCGACATCCGTCCCTGGGGCTACACCCAGAACACCCAGTACATGGGCGGTTACATCACCCCCGGCAACGCCTCCTACACCCCGACCGGCGCGCTGCGCGATCCCAAGACGGGCAACTTCGTGTCGCTGGACGGCTGCAGCCAGTTCTCGCAAACCGTCAAACAAGACCCGGCCGGTGGTTGCCTGTGGTCGCAGGACCAGTTCCGTTCGCTGCAACCGAACGTCGAAACGGTCAACCTGTACACCCGCGGCACGCTGCAACTGAACGCCGACCACCAGATCTACACGGAACTGGGCTACTCGCAGCGTAACAGCTCGTTCATGCTGGCACCCGTCTCGGCCACGCCTAACGTGACCTTCCCCGGCACGGCGGCCAATCCGACCGGCATCATCCTGTACAGCAACGACGTGCAGATGGCCGCATCGCACCCGCAGAACATCTTCGGCGTGAACACCCGCATGCGCTACGCCATGTTCGACGTGGGTCCAAGCAACCACATCGCCAACAACCAGTTCAACCGTTTCGTCATCGGCGCCAAGGGCACGGCCTTCGGCTGGGATTACGACACCGGCCTGACCCACTCGGAATCGAAGCTGCACATCGAGTGGACCAACCAGCTGAACATGAAGGTGGTGAAAGCCGCCCTGGGCGACCCGACCAGCCAGTACTTCCCGTACTACATTGGCTCGCAGGCGTACAAGAACCCGGCCTCGCTGTACGCGGCCATGGTGACCAACGCCACTTCCGATTCGAGCACCAAGCTCGACATCGTCGACTTCAAGGCCTCGCGTGAACTGTTCGCGCTGCCAGGCGGCAACCTGGGCCTGGCCGTGGGCGCCGAGCACCGCCGCGAGCAACTGGACAACCCATCGCTGAGCGGCACCGCCGATGGCTCGACCAACTCGAGCTACGTGGCCGCCAAGGGCGAGACCAAGGTCTCGGCCATGTACGCCGAAGTGCTGGCGCCGATCGTGAAGACGGTGGAACTGTCGGCCGCCCTGCGCTACGACCACTACAGCCAGTTCAACTCGACCACGCCGAAACTGGGCCTAAAATGGACCCCGGTCAAGACCTTCGCGCTGCGCGGCACCTACACGGAAGGCTTCCGCGCCCCCGGCGTGGCCGAAGCGAGCGCCGACAGCCAGTCGACCGGCTCGTCGTCGGTGGTCGATCCAGTCCGCTGCCCGGGCGGCAAGCCAGCCGCCGGCGGCGCCACCACGCTGGACTGCAACATCCAGATCGGCGCCGTCAAGGTTGGCAACCCCAACCTGGCGCCGGAGAAGTCCAAGGGCTACACGCTGGGCATGGTCTGGGACCCGCTGAACGACACCAACATGTCGCTGGACGCGTGGAAGATCCGCCGCACCAACGAGATCAACCCGCTGTCGTACGTGGAAGCGGCATCGCTGCCGTCGGCCGTGCGCCTGGATAACAACCTGGTGGTGAACGGCGTCGTGATCCCGAACTCGGGCACGCTGCTGATCTCCAAGGCCCCTTACCAGAATTCCAGCTACACGGAAGTCAAGGGTATCGACCTGGACGTCAAACAGCGCCTGCGCCTGGGCAACTACGGCAAGGCCACCATCAACCTGGTGTGGTCGCACGTGGCTTCCTGGGTACGCGCCGACAAGAACCAGACCTTCCAGTTCGCCGGCACCCATGGCAACTGCGATACGTCGGACTGCGCCGGCACGCCGAAGGACAAGATCAACCTGATCACCTCGTGGGACAAGGGTGACTGGAACGTCAGCGGCACCATCAACTACCGTTCGGACATGAAGAACATCCGCTATGAAGGCGCCAACTGCGCCACGTTGATGGCCGATGGCAGCAAATCGCCGAACGGCGCCTGCCGCCTGGCCTCGTTCACCACGCTGGACCTGTCGACCCGCTACAACTACAGCAAGCAACTGCAACTGTACGCGTCGATCAACAACGTGCTGGACAAGATCGCCCCGCTCGACCCGCTGACCTACGGCGGCATGAGCTTCAACCCGATGGACGCTTCCGGCGCCACCGGCCGCTACTTCAAAGTGGGCGCGCAGTACAAGTTCAACTAAGCTGAACTGACGTGACCGGCCCGGCCGGTCCGGAACGGAGGGCGGTGAGCGATCACCGCCCTTTTTTCATGCCCGGCAAACATGCGCCACGGGGCCCGGCCCATTCAACAGGCGTAAAAAAACCCCGGGCAAGCCCGGGGTTTTTGTGGGTACTAAGCCTTACGGCATTAGAACTTGACGTTGCCGGTCAGGTAGAACGAACGGCCGATCGGATCAGCGTAACGACCATCGTAGCCCAGCTGGTTACCACCACCTGCGTTCTGCAGGGTCAGTGGTGGGTTGCGATCGAAGATGTTCTTCACGCCGCCGGTCAGGCTGAACTTACCGAAGTCGTACTTACCCTGCCAGTCGAAGGTGGTGTACGAAGGCGTCCACAGGCCATCGAATGCCACGGACGAACCTTTCGTACCATCTGGATTCGCAGCGTAGATCGAGGTACCGACCGGGTATGCCTGGTCGTGGTAGCCCGACTTGTAGTGCGCGGTCACGGTGTTGGTCATCTTGCCGTTGGTCAGGCTCAGCGACAGGTTGGTCTGCACGCGGAACACGACAGCATTGTCAGGACCGAAGGTACCCAGATCGGAGTTCACCGTGCCACCAGCTTCGGTGGTGTAGTTCTGCTTGATCATGTAGGTACCGTTCCAGGCCGCGCGCAGGTCGCCGATCGACGACTTGGCACGGTAGGTGAAGTCCCAATCCACACCGCGGTAGTTAGCCACACCGCCGTTGATCGGTGCCAGCAGGTAAGCAATGGTGGTGTAACCAGCTGGGTCCGGGTACGGGTTGGTGAACAGGTACTTGTACTGCTGCGGGTTGGCGAAGCCAACTTGCTCAGGCGTACCAGCGGACAGCACCTGGTTGCGGATCTGCACGTTCCACAGGTCCAGACCCAGCGACAGGCCCTTCGCCGGTTCGATACGGCCGCCGAAGGTCCACTGCTTGGACTTCTCAGGCTGCAGGCCGGCCGAACCGCTGGCGCCGTTAGGACCGCTCAGCAGGTCGTACTGGGCATTGCCCACCAGGCAACCGGTCGAACCAGGGAATGGGCAAGCATAACTGCCCGAGGTGCTGCCACCGAAGGTGTTGGCACCGGCGATGTCGTTGATGTTAGGCGCCTTGAAACCGGTGCCGTACGCTGCGCGCACCAGCACGGTGTCGACCGGCGTCCAACGGGCGCTGATCTTGTAGGTGCCGGCTTTGCTGGTGTTACCCAGATCGCCGCTGGCCAGTTGCTGCTGGATGCCGTTGGCATCAGGCACGGTCGCGAAGATGTAGTTGCTGTGGGTCTTGCCATAGCTGTCGTAACGGCCGGAAATGGTCGTTTCCAGGGTCTTGGTGACAGGCAGCAGGATCTCGGTGTACGCACCCCAGTTGTTACGGCTGGCGTCGAACGGCACCTGGCCATAGTTACCGCCGACTGGGTAGTCGTCGGACGCTGGCTGGGTCGAGAAGCCGGACTGCGACAGGATCAGCGGGCTGTACGCGGTCTGGTAGTGGGTCTTCGAGTAGTCGCCACCCAGGGAGATGATCGACGTACCGCCGCCCAGCTCCATCAGGTCATGCTGAGCGCCAGCATGGATGGTGTTCAGCTTGGAGTCGGTGGTCGAGAAGTTGACGCCGTTCAGCAGCGCGTTCTTCAGCAGGCCAGCACCGGTGCCCATCACAGGGTCGTAGGCGCCGGTGGCGACCAGGTTCGACAGCTGGGTGAAGTCGGTGTAACCGCCAGCCGCGTTGTCCTTGATCTTGCTGCTCGACAGGATCAGGCTGGCCGTGTAGTTCCAGCCCGCCGCTGCACCGTCGATACCGGCCGCGAAGTGGCGTGCGTCGGTCACGAACTCGTCAGTACGACCGCCGACCAGCACGGAACGGTAGCCCAGGGTTGCTTTCTGGGTTGGGTTTTCCAGGCCGTTCGCGTCCAGGTAAGGCTGCACATACTTGGCGTACAGGCCAGGGAAGCGGGTGGTCGAGTTCACGCCCATCGGCTGCGCCGATGGTGCGAACTGGGCGGTCATGGCGAAGCTCGACAGAACCAGTTCACCCCACAGCTTGGTGTCTTCGTTCAGTTGCAGCGTGCCTTTCAGCAGGCCACTGTCGCGGCGGTTGCCGGGGATGTTCTCCACGGTGGCGGCGTAGTTGAAGCGGCACTGGGAACCGGCGGCGCCAGCCAGCGCGCTGCCGCAGTTGCCGTTGGCGGCCAGGTACGGATTGATGGCCACGCCGTGGGTATCCACGGTCGAGCCGATTGGACGCACGTTGAAGGTCAGGTTGGCCGGCTCGGTGTTGCCGGTGCGCTGGTCAAAGAAGTAGTCCTTGCCGCCGCTGCTGAACTTGAAGAAAGCGCCCTTGGCCGAGAAGTCACGCTGCAGCGCGGTCAGACGCTGCTGTTCGTCGTGGCTGTACGAGAACAGGACGTTGAACTTGTCGGTGTCCAGGTCGCCCCAGCCCTTGGTGATGCCCATGCTCGACGAGCGGCCACCCGATTTTTTCGGCTGGTTGTAGGTGGCGAAGGCTTCGCCCTTGGTGTTGTTCTTCTTCAGGATGAAGTTGACGACGCCGGCAATGGCGTCCGAACCGTACAGGGCGGAAGCGCCGTCGGTCAGGATCTCGACGCGCTCAACCGCTTCCAGCGGGATCGATTCGATGTTGACGGCATAGCCGCCGCCCTGGCCCGAGCCCACGGCCGTTGGCGCCATGCGCTGGCCATCCAGCAGCACCAGCGTGTATTTCGATGGCAGCGAGTGCAGTGCCGCGGTGGTGGCGCCGCCGCCGCCGCCGTTGACGGAGCTCGACGATGGCACGAAGCCTTGCATCGATGGCAGCATCTGGATCAGATCGGACGCCGAGGTAGCGCCGCTCTTCTTGATCTCGTCCTGGTTCAGCACTTGAACCGGCAAAGCGCCTTCCTTGGCGATCCGTTTGATCGACGAACCGGTAATTTCCACCCGTTGGATGGTCGTGTCAGTGGTTGCTTGCTGCGCCAGCACAGGCTGGGCCAGCAAACCGAAACCTACAGCTACACCGCCCGAGAACATCAGGCGCAGCGAGCGCGACAGTACAGTTTCTTTAATCATTGCTATCCTTGAATTTGAATTTATTAAGCGGCGCACCGGCTGGTAGGTTGATGCGTCGACTAAACACTGCTCGTTTTTGAAGCATGAATTGCGCGGATCTGAGCATTTTGTGATGCCACAAACCTGCATGGTTCAAGCAAGGCCGGGGGCCGGTTTCTCCCCGATTTATTTACCAGTTCACCATTTCAGGCAAATTTAAGTAGGCTTTTGGACCAAAACAGCCACTTAACTGATCATGGATGAGAACATGGCAGCACAAACAGTGTCAACGCGCCCCATGTCATCAAGATGTAATAAAACAACAAACATGCAAGTATTCCTCGCCCTCAGCCCGATTCTTGGTGCACCATTAGATACTGGGGAGCTATGCCCCACCTCCACACACCGAAAAACTGTCGCTTTTCAGTCTTAGCATGAAATAAACGTTGTCCGGGATATCAGGACAATGCTGCGACCATGCCACTCGATTTCTCCCCGCCGCCCCACCCGCCCATGGCGCATTCCCGTTGCTGCAGCCTGGCCACGCCTGTTGTTCCAGCACCACAAAAAATGTTTTAAATACAATCTTGTACCCTTCCGGAAACTTTCGAAAATTTTGAACTAGACAAGAATTTCCAAAACATTATGGTTGTCAGATCGTCTTTAAACCACTTTAATTTTCCTTCACCTATTGATTTATAAACAAAATCAGCATCGTCCGATTTGCCTGTAAAAACGCGCGCAGGACAAGACACATTATTAGGCTGAGACGCCAACATTTACAGATTGACACCCCAGAACGCGAATGTTTAGATGCGAGCCGAAGAAGGGGCAAACCAGCCCGCTTTTTTCTGGGAGGGGAAACATAGCCTCTTTTGCGCGGCCCAGCGAACGACGCGACGACCAGTGGTGATCGTCTCTGGGCTTTTAGTAGAACTTCGGGGAGTCTAAAAAAATGATGGTTGAAACAGTTTTATCGCGCTCGATCCGCCTGATGTGCGCTGGCGGTCTGGCTCTGGGCATGCATGCGGCATACGCACAGGAAGCCCAACCTCAGACGGTGCAACGGATCGAAATTACCGGTTCCAGCATCAAGCGCATCGCGGCCGAAGCGTCGCTGCCGGTGCAAACGTTTAATGAAAAAGATATCAAGCGCGCCGGCGTCACGTCGGCCACCGACTTCATCCAGCAACTGCCGGTCATGCAGGGCTTCACCGTGGCGGCCGACTCGGTCGGCGGCGGCGGCGGCGGCCTGACCACCGCTTCGCTGCACGACGTGGGTGAGCAGTACACGCTGGTACTGGTGAACGGCCGCCGCATCGCGCCCGCCAACTCCGGCACCACCATCGACATCAACGCCATTCCGCTGGCCGCCATCGAGCGCGTGGAAGTGCTGACCGACGGCGCCTCCGCCCTGTACGGCGCCGACGCGATCGCCGGCGTGGTCAACTTCATCCTGAAAAAAGGCGCCGCGCCTCTGCAGATCGACGCCAAGTACAGCAAGCCACAAAGCCCAGGCGGCAAGGACAAGTCGGTCAGCATCAGCAAGGGCTTCGGCGACATCGAGGACGACGGCTACAGCGTGTTCCTGTCGGCCAGCCACCAGGAATCGACGCGCATGAAAGCGTCGCAGCGCGACTTCGCCAAGACCGGTATCATCAACTTCAACGACCCCGTCACCGGCAAGCCGCTGCAGTTCTTCAACGGCTCCTCGCGTTCGATCCCGCCTAACGTCACGATCCGCTACCTGGACGCGGCCGGCGCCAAGAAGTCGGTCAACGTCAATCCCTACATGAAGATCAACGGCAAGTGCCCACCGGCGCACGTTGACGCATTCGGCGATGGCCAGTGCTATTTCGATTACACCTCGACCGTGGAAATCGCGCCTGAAGTCCAGCGCGACAACGCCTACGGCTCGGCCAGCATCAAGCTGGGCAACAGCGGCTTCAAGGCCTTCACGGAAGTGTCGCTGGGCGAATCGCATGTGTACGCCAACATCGCCGCCTATCCGGCTGAATTCTCGCTGGACAAGTCCTCGCCCCTGTTCGCCAAGTATGTCGCGCCTTACCTGACGGCCCAACAACTGAGCGGCATGACCTCGGCCACCGTCAAGTACCGCCTGCAGGACCTGGGCGGCCGTGCCTACGACTACCAGAGCAAGACCGCCGACATCGTCGCCGGCGTCGACGGCAGCGCCATGGGCTGGGACATCAATTCGGCCTTCACCTATTCGACCAACAAGTCGCCGACCAACTACGTGGGCGGCTTCCCGCTGGCCGACAAGTTCGACGCGGCACTGGCCAGCGGCACCATCGATCCGTTCCCGTACGCCCAGGGCACGATGCCGGCAGCCATGGTCGATGCGCTGAAAGCAACCCAGTACATCGGCAACTACAGCAACACCGACATCAAGATGCACGGCTTCGACGTGCACGGCTCGCATGAACTGTTCGACCTGCCAGGCGGCAAGTCGCAGATCGCCGTGGGCGCCGACTACCGCAAGACCAGCTACTCGGAAAAAGGCAACGACGCCGTCAGCCACTCGGAAATCCTGTTCGATTCGGACCAGACCCCGTTTGACTTCACCCGTCACAACGCCGGCGCCTTCACCGAACTGCTGATGCCGATCGTGAAGGACCTGGAAGTGACCGGCTCGCTGCGTTACGACAGCATCAGCAAGCTGACCGACAACCTGACCAACAGCTCCGTGGGCAACAACCAGTCGGCCACCACCTACAAGCTGAGCACCCGCTACCAGCCAACCAAGACCGTGCTGCTGCGCGCTGCCTACGGCACCGGCTTCCGCGTCGCCAGCATGAAGCAGATCGGCCAGCCACTGGCTGACTTCGGCGTCACCGGCGGCACCTACAACTGCCCGCTGAGCGCCGCCAACGGCCTGGCCAACCACCCGCTGGCCCAGTACTGCGACGGCCGCAACCAGCTGGAAGTGTGGCAGGGCGGCAATGCCAACCTGAAGCCTGAGCACTCCAAGCAGTGGTCGTTCGGCACCGTGTGGGAGCCAAACGCTTCCTTCAGCGCCAAGGTCGACGTGTGGAACGTGGAAATCCGCGACGCGGTGACGTCGGTCAGCGAATCGCTGATCGCCAACAACCCGAACAAGTATATCGACCTGTACACCACCAAGTACAAGGCGTCGACGGGTGTGAACGCGCTGGCGATCAAACTGATGCCGATCAACATCGGCCGTCAGGAAAACCGCGGCATCGACTATGACCTGCTGTTCAAGACCAAGCTGGGCGAGGCCAAGATCACCAACCGTCTGGCCGGCACCTACATGCTCAAGTCGCGCTTCACCACCCCTGGCACCAACGACCAGTGGGAAACCAGCCTGAACGAATACGGCAGCAACGACGCCGTCACGTTCCGCAACGTGGTGAAAGCATCGAGCACCTACGAGCTGGGCCCATGGACGCATACCCTGACCGCCAACTATCGCAACGGCTACAAGGATAAGCACCATGACATCGACAACTGCGCCGTGACCACCAACGACGCCAACCAGGATTGCGTCGATGTCCAGCTGGAAGTGCCGAGCTACACCACGTTCGACCTGCAATCGCAGTACCACGTGATGAAGAACTTCGACGTGACCGCCGGCATCAACAACCTGGCCGACCGCAATCCACCGCTGTCGCTGCGTAACACGGGTTCGCACCAGCTGGGCTACGACCCACGCTACGCCAGCCCTGTGGGCCGCACCTTCTACCTGAGCGGTTCGTACAAGTTCTGATACGCCTGACTCAGTAGTCAAAAAGCCCGCCGGTTCGCACCGGCGGGCTTTTTTCATTGTGGCGGGCGCGCCATGCGCACGGCGCCACGGGCTGCGGCACCGGCCCGTGCAGGGCCCGCGCCGGGACCGCCTCAGTCGGCGGCCCGTTCCTCGGCCTTCAGGCGGCGCTGGCGCACCGCGTCGGCCAGGCTGTGCAGCACTTGCACGCTGGTGTCCCAGTCGATGCAGCCGTCGGTGACGGACTGGCCGTACACCAGTTCCTTGCCCGGCACCAGGTCCTGGCGGCCGGCCACCAGGTTCGATTCCACCATCACGCCGACGATGCGGCTGTCGCCGCCGGCCACCTGGCTGGCGATGTCGGCGCACACCGGCACCTGGTTCTCCGGCTTCTTGGAGCTGTTGGCGTGCGAAGCGTCGATCATCAGGCGCGCCGCCAGGCCCTGGGCCGCGATTGCCTTGCACGCCTCTTCCACGCTGGCCGCGTCATAGTTGGGGGCCTTGCCGCCGCGCAGGATGATGTGGCAATCCTCATTGCCGTTGGTGGACACGATGGCCGAGTGGCCGCCCTTGGTCACGGACAGGAAGTGGTGCGGCTGGGAAGCGGCCTTGATCGCTTCCACGGCGATCTTGACGTTGCCGTCCGTACCGTTCTTGAAGCCGACCGGGCACGACAGTCCCGAGGCCAGCTCGCGGTGCACCTGCGACTCCGTGGTGCGGGCGCCGATCGCGCCCCAGCTGATCAAGTCGGCGATGTACTGCGGGCTGATCACGTCCAGGTATTCGGTGCCGGCAGGCAGGCCCATTTCGTTGATGTCGCGCAGCAGTTCGCGCGCCATGCGCAGGCCGTCGTTGATGCGGAAGCTGTTGTCCATGTAGGGGTCGTTGATCAGGCCTTTCCAGCCCACGGTGGTGCGTGGCTTCTCGAAATAGACGCGCATCACGATCTCCAGTTCGCCGGCCAGTTCCTGGCGCAGCTTGACCAGGCGCTGGGCGTAGTCCATGGCCGCCTTGGGGTCGTGGATCGAGCACGGGCCGATCACCACCATCAGGCGGTCGTCCTGGCCGTGCAGGATGCGGTGCAGCGCCACGCGTGCCGCGGCGGCCGTCTGCTCGGCCGCTTCCGTGCAGGCAAATTCACGGATCAGGTGCGAGGGCGGCGTCAGTTCCTTCATTTCGCGGATACGCAGGTCGTCGGTACGGGGCATGCTGTTACTCCTTAAGGGTTCGATGGTGAAGTCTGGAAAAATTCAGGGTAAAAAAAAACCGCCATCGCTGGCGGTTTTTTCGGATTCTGCTGGGTTACGTTTTGCTGCTACGTGTACCGGCCGCTACTCCACCGCCTTGAGGCTGGAATTGCTAAAGTAAAAATAGCCGGTAAAGAAAACAATCGAGCGCATGAACGAAATCCGTGGTGTTTGAACGACTATAACAACAATAGACTGAAATTGGCAAGGCTTTCCTTGGAATAAGCTTATATCTGAGCCATGTTGTTGTTCTTCACTTGATCCGGCGAAGGATCAGGCCGTGCCGCCGACCGTCACGCCGTCCAGCCGCAACGTGGGCTGGCCCACGCCCACCGGCACGCTCTGGCCTTCCTTGCCGCACACACCCACGCCCGGATCGAGGCGCATGTCGTTGCCGATCATGGACACGCGGTTGAGCACGTCCGGACCGTTGCCAATCAGGGTCGCGCCCTTGACCGGGTAGGTGACCTTGCCATCCTCGATCATGTAGGCCTCGCTGGCCGAGAACACGAACTTGCCGTTGGTGATATCGACCTGGCCGCCGCCGAAATTGACGGCGTACAGCCCGTTCTTGACGGACGCCAGGATCTCGCCCGGGTCCTTGTCACCGCCCAGCATGTAGGTGTTGGTCATGCGCGGCATGGGCAGGTGGGCGAACGATTCGCGCCGCGCGTTGCCGGTCACGGGCATCTTCATCAGGCGCGCGTTCATGGTGTCCTGGATGTAGCCTTTCAGGATGCCATCCTCGATCAGCGTGGTGCACTGGGTCGGGTTGCCCTCGTCGTCCATGTTAAGCGAACCGCGGCGGTCGGCCAGCGTGCCGTCGTCCACCACCGTCACGCCCTTGGCAGCCACGCGCTCGCCGATGCGGCCCGAGAAGGTGGACGAACCCTTGCGGTTGAAGTCGCCCTCCAGGCCGTGGCCGATGGCTTCGTGCAGCAGGATGCCGGGCCAGCCCGGGCCCAGCACCACGGTCATGGGGCCGGCCGGGGCCGGGCGCGCGTCCAGGTTGACGATGGCCGAGTTGACGGCGTCCGTCGCGTACTGCTCCAGCAGCGCGTCGCTGAAATAGCCGTAGTCGTAGCGGCCGCCGCCGCCGGACGAGCCCATTTCGCGGCGGCCGTTCTGTTCCACGATCACCGTCAGCGAGACCCGCACCAGCGGTCGGATATCGGCCGCCAGCACGCCGTCGCTGCGCACCACCAGCACCACGTCATACTCGCCGGCCAGGCCCGCCATCACCTGCACCACGCGCGGGTCCTTGGCGCGGGCCATCTTCTCGACCTTTTCCAGCAGCTTGACCTTGGCCGTCGCGTCGAGCGACACCAGCGGATCGTGCGGCAGGTACAGCGAGCGCACGCCCTGCTGCGTCATCTGGCCGGCCACCTTGACCTTGCCGGCGCCGGCGCGCGCGATGGTGCGGGTGGCGGCGGCCGCGTCCAGCAGCGCGCTTTCGGAGATGTCGTCCGAGTAGGCGAACGCCGTCTTGTCGCCGGACACGGCGCGCACGCCCACGCCCTGGTCGATCGAGAAGCTGCCCGTCTTGACGATGCCCTCTTCCAGGCTCCAGCCCTCGTTCTTGGTGAACTGGAAATACAGGTCGGCGTAATCGACCTTGTGGGTAAACATGGAGCCCAGCGCCTTGAGCAGCTTGGCTTCGTCCAGCCCGAACGGCGTCAGCAGGATGTCGCGCGCCACGGCCAGGGTGGAAAGATTCGGTTCAAATGGGGTCATGATGGTGCCTCTGGATGGTGCCTCTGATTAGTTGCTGCCATTGTATCGGAAGGCGGCTTACATCGTGCGGTGTTTCAACGCCGGCAAGCTCTCGCGCACGCTGGCCATGAAAGCGGGATCGACCTCGCCATGGATCACGCCTTCCCCCTCGGGCAGCACGGCCTTGATCTCGCCCCACGGGTCGATCAGCATGCTGTGGCCCCAGGTGCGGCGGCCATTGACATGCAAGCCACCCTGGGCCGCGGCCAGCACATAGCATTGGTTCTCGATGGCGCGCGCGCGCAGCAGCACCTCCCAATGGGCGCGGCCGGTGGTGTAGGTGAACGCGGCCGGCACCACGATCATGGCCACCGGCCCCATGGCGCGGTACAGCTCGGGGAAGCGCAGGTCGTAGCAGACCGACAGGCCGACCTTGCCGAACGGCCCGTCCACCGTGCCCACGGTGCGGCCCGGCACGATGGTCTGCGCCTCGTCGTACGATTCCGTGCCCTTGGAAAAGCCGAACAGGTGGATCTTGTCGTAGCGGCCCACGTGCTCGCCCTCGGGGTTGTAGATCAGCGTGGTGTTGATCACCTTGCCAGCCTGGTCCGACACCAGCGGCAGCGTGCCGCCGATCAGCCACACGCCATACTGGCGCGCCATGGCGGCCATGAATTCCTGGATGGGGCCGCTGCCGGGGCGCTCCGCGTGGTCCACCTTGTCGCTGTCGCTCAGGCCCATGATGGCCCAGTATTCGGGCAGCAGCACCAGTTCCGCGCCCGTATCGGCGGCCTGGGCGATCAGGCGGCGCGCGGTGGCGATGTTGTGCGCCACATCGGGCGAGGAGATCATCTGGACGGCGGCAACGGTATGCATGGCTACACCTCGGAGAAAGTTATTGGGCCGGCACGGCGGCCGGCGCCGGGGAATCAGGCTGGGCGCTGGCCAGCTTGGTCACGACGGGCGCCTTCCACGGCCCCGTCACCTGCATCTGGTAAGTGAGTGCCTTCATCACGGGCGCGCTCAGGAACAGCTGGGCCAGGAAGCTGCCCAGCCCGATCACGGGGTTGACGGCCAGCGCGTACACCAGCGGCGCCGTGCCCAGGTTCACCTGCGGGATCACCACCACGTGCAGATTGGTCGATTCGTTGGCGATGTCGGCCGTGCCATCCATCAGTACAGTGGCGGCCACGCCGTGCATTTTCAAGTTCTCGGTCTTGACGATGCCGTGGTCGATGGCGGCGTTGGCCGTGATGCCGTCGAACGCCAGCCCTTCCGAGAACACGTCGTGGAAATCGAGCTTGAGCAGGCGCGGCAAGGCTTGCAGGCTGAGCACGCCCAGCAGCTTGGCCGCGCCCGGGTCCTGCTTGAGGAACTGGCCCTTCTCCACGTTCATCGTGATCTGGCCCGACAGGCTGGGGATATCGAACGCATACGGCAAGCCCTTCCAGGCGATATCGCCCGACAGCGTGCCCTTGCCGCCGCGCAGCGTGCCGGCGAAGCCGAAGCGGTCCAGCAGCTTGCCCGCGTCCATCAGCTCCAGTCCGAAATTGAGGCTGCTGCTCTGCACGCCATCCTTGCTGATCCAGCGGCCCGTGCCTTTCAATTCGCCATCGGGATTGGCCAGCAAGAGCTTGCTCACGCGCCACTCGCGTCCCGTGCTCAGCATGACGTTATTGGCCAGCAACTCCAGCTTGCCCAGCGGTTTGTTGAACAGTTCGAAACGCTCGGCCATGATGTCGAGCGCGGGGATGGTGGCCGTGCTGTTCTTGCCCTCCAGCAGATCGCGCACGTCGCCGGCGGCCGACTCGGGAATGATCAGCGTCGACAGCCGGGCCGTGACCTTGCCCAGGCCACCGGGCGCCTCGGCCCACGTCAGGTAGCCGTTGGCCTGGCTGGAATCGATGTTGGCCTGCCACACATTCTTCTGGTGGGACAGGCCCAGCAGCACATTCTCCAGCTTGCGGTCGCCCACCAGCAATTCGCCGGCCCGCACTACGATGGCGTCCGGCTGCACGAACTGGGCCACGTCCATGCCCTCCTCCTCGGCCGCCTGGCGCGCCGGCGCAGGAACAGCAGCGGGCGCGCTACTCATGGCGCTGGCCAGGTCCAGCCACGCATCCACGTTCAGCGCCCGCATGTTGAGGTTGAACGCCACGCCACTGTCGGGTTCGGGCGCCGGCGCGTTCACGCCCACGCCACCGCGCACCAGCCGCCACGGCCCCTTGCCCGTCTTCTGGCGCTGGTAGCGGGCCGCGATGGCGTTGCCGATGCCGATGCGGATATCGTCGCGCCACGCGCCTCCTTCCGGATTGAGGTTGCTGTTCATCACGAAGCGCAGCGGCAACGCTTCGGGCGCCGCCTTTTTCAGCGGCGCCGGCAAGTCCAGCCCCGCCCCCACCAGGCTGGTGTCGACGGCCACCTGCAGCTGGTGGTCGCGCACCGTGACCTGGCCGCCGAAACGGGTGGCGCCGGCGAAATGGCTGGCCAGGCGCTGCATGGCCGGCGCCGGATAATTGCGGCGGAAGCCATCGGCCGTGACGGTGCCGGCCAGCTTGACGACGATGGCGTTGTCGCGCTGGGTGCCGCCGCTGATGGACACCGGTCCACCCAGGAAGCTGCCGCCCAGCCCGTTCAGATTCACGCCCCGCTCGTTGAACTCGATCTTGCCCTGCGAACCGAGCACGGGCGGCAGGTCGTTGAACAAGGTCACATCGTTGCCCTGCAACTGCAACACGCCCAGCACCTTGGCGTCGATGAGGTGGTTGAGCGGCAAATGCAGCTTGAGCGCCAGTTTGGTGTTGCCGCTGGACTGGGTTTCATCCGTGAAGTGGTTGATCCATTCCTGCACCGGGCTCACCGTCACGTACTTGAGGAATTCCTGCATCGGGCCGGTGGCCGTGCCGTCGATGTCGAGCATCATGTCGTGCACGGTCAGGTCGGGGATCACGGCTTTCACATTCGACAGCGCGGCGCCGCCGGTGCGCGCCGTGTCGCCGCGGATCTCCATGCGCGGCCCTTCGAACACGAAGCTGCCCTTGATCTTCTCGGCCTGCGGCCACAAGGGCAGCTTGCCCTCGTCGCGCAGCGTCTCGCCCGGCGTGTAGTTCAGGCGCGCGTTCTCCAGCCGGCCCGCGACGCGGAACTCGCCGCGCGCGCGCTCGGCCGCCGTGTCGGTGCGGAACGGGAACTGGGCCAGGTCGCCGCGCAGGCGCAGCGTGACGTCCTGCGCCATGCCATCCTCCAGCGCGCCCGTCAGCCAGGCGCGCAGGTCATGGGGCGTCTGCAGCGGCAGGTAGCGGTCGATGGTGTTCAGCGCGAAGCCGTTCAACTTGCCCGTGAAGTCCACCTGGCCCAGGCCCTTGCCGGCCAGCGGCAGCACGTGGCTGCCCGACAGCGAGGCCGTCAAGCCCTGCTGGGCGAAGTCCAGGCTGTCCACCTGCACGCGCAGCTTGTCGTCCTTTTCGAACGACCAGCGGGCGCGCATGGCCAGCCGCTCGAACGGCATCGACGGTTCGGTGAAATAAGCCGGCATCTGCAACACCAGTTGCTGGGTATCGAGGCTCAGGGTGCCGCCTTTTTCCGTGGCGTCGATGCTGCCACTCAGGTTGTCGAAGCCGGGGATGGCGGGCATGCCGGCAATGGCCGGGCTGCGCGCCGTCTTCGGCTGCGGCGGCTGGGCCGGCAGCGGGTTCAGGCCCAGCCCGTCCAGGCGGCCACGCACGCGGTAGGTTTGCAGGGCCGGATAGGCGCCCTGCCATTCGGCCACCACGTCCAGCAGCCGGCCATGAGGGGCGAAATCGGCCAGCATCTTGCGCTGGCGCGGCGTGAGCGGCAACCGGCCGGCCAGGCTGGCCAGCGTCTGCAGGTCCAGCAGCGGCGCGCGCAATTCCGTCTTTTCCGGCTGCTTGCCGCTGGCGGCCAGGTGGTGTTCGAACAGCGAGGTGGGCGCCAGCGTGAGGCCGTCGCGCGTGGTCAGCGAGAAGTTGCTCAGTTCGACCGTGTGGCCGCGCGCGCCGAACGTGGGCTTGCCCTCCTTGTCGCCGGCCGGATACTCCTCGCGTGCGGCCAGCCGGCCCTGCACCTGCACCAGGTCCAGCGGCGGCAAGTCCTTGCCCAGCACGGCGGCCACGTTGGCCAGCCGCACGTCGGCCATGAAGCCGGCCAGCTTGGCGTGGTCCAGGTCGACCCAGGCCCGCAGCGAGCCCTGGCCCGCTTGCACGGTGAATGGATAAGTCAGGTAGGTGTTCCAGGCGGCCAGGTCGGCGTCGCGCAATTGCGCGTATAACTGGCCGGTCCACATGGCCACGTTCGACACGCGCGAGGTGAACGGCGGATGGGTGAAGTCGGCCCGCACGTCGAGCGGCGCGCTGAGCGCGGCCGGCGGCGTCGCCTTCAGGGCGAACTGGTGGCGCCGCCACTGGTTGCGCAGCACCAGCGTCAGCTGGTCCAGCGCCAGCGGCGGGGCCGCGCGCAACTGGTCGGTCCACACGATGCGCCCTTCGCGCACCACGATCTCGCGCTGCCCCAGCAGCCAGTCGGCGGCCCGGCCGTCGCCGCCCTGGTTCAGGTCGATGTGCACGCCGGCCACCACCAGCGTGCCGTCGGGCAGGCGGCGCGCATCGAGGTCGGGCCGGATCAGCTCCAGCGATTCGAAGCGCACGTCGGCCGCCAGCACGCTCCACCACGACAAGGTGGCCGACACACTGGGCAGGGCCAGCACTTGCCGGCCCTGGGCGTCGCGCAGCAGCACGTCGCCGAGGAACAGGTTGGGATGCAGGCCATTCCAGGACGCGTACAGGCGCGCGATGGTGACCTGGTTGCCGACGGCGCGGCTGGCCAGCCGTTCGATGTCGGGCTTGTAGTGGTCGATATTGGGCAGGATGGCGTAGCGCAGCACGAGGAACAGCACGCCGAACACGAAGTACAGCAAGGCCACCGACTTGATGGCGAAGCCGAGCACATGGTGGCTGGCCAGGTTGCAGACCCGATAGACGGCACGCAGCCGCTGCCAGCGCACGGCCAAGGGCACGTTGCCTGTCACGGTCTCCTCTGCTGTTTTTTTGTCGAGTATGCTAATAAATTCAGGCCCGGCGTAAAATACATCGCTACAATCGTCCAGCGCACTTGGGTCCGGGCACACTCCCCGGGCACAAGCCATTTCGCCTGCGCGGCAATTTTACCGCAACCGCCGAACCGACCTCGCCCCGCTTACATCCGGTTACCGCCACCACGCCCGACACCATTCTTCATGAGCCCAACTTCCCTCACGTCCGCATCCCGCTTCTACCAACGCTGGCTGGCCGCCAGCCCCGAACGCCAGAGCCAGGTCGATGAACTGGCGCAATTATCGCTTGCCCGGCTCGATTTTGCTGAATTTTTGGCAAAAGAGACGGGCGCCGGCCTGCCGCTGGTGCGCGCCATGCGCCGCCTGCGCAACCTGGTGGTGTGCGGCCTGATCCGGCGCGACCTGGACGGCGCGGCCGACCTGGACGAGGTGGTCACCACCATGACCCGCTTCGCCGATTTCGCCATCCAGAGCCACCTGGCCGAGCTGGACGCGGAAATGCGGGCCGCCCACGGCATCCCCACCGGCCACGACAGCGGCGAGGAACAGCAGATGATGGTGCTGGCCATGGGCAAGCAGGGCGGCGGCGAGCTCAACGTCTCGTCCGACATCGACCTGATCTTCGTCTACCCCGAGGATGGCGACACGGTGGCCACGGAAGCGGGCCAGCGCAGCCTGTCCAACCACGAATACTTCATCCGGCTGGGCAAGAAACTGATCGCGGCCCTGTCCGAGATCACGGAAGACGGCTACACCTTCCGGGTCGACATGGCGCTGCGCCCGAACGGCGCCTCCGGCCCGCTGGCGGCCAGCCTGGGCATGGTGGAGCAATACCTGATCGTGCAAGGCCGCGAATGGGAGCGCTACGCCTGGGTCAAGGCGCGCGCCGTCAGCGGCCGCGCGCAGGACATCGCGGCGCTGGACGCCATCGTGCGCCCGTTCTGCTTCCGCCGCTACCTGGACTTCGGCGTGATCGAGGCGATCCGCACCATGCACGCCCAGATCCGCGCCGAGGTCAACCGCCAGGAACGGCTGCACCCGGACCGCAGCAACAACGTCAAGCTGGGCCGCGGCGGCATCCGCGAGATCGAATTCCTGGCCCAGGTGTTCCAGCTGATCCGGGGCGGGCGCGACGCCGCCCTGCGCGACCGCTCCACCCGCGCCACGCTGCGCACAGTGGCCGAGAAAGGCTTGCTGGCGCCGGCCATCGTCGAGGAACTGCTGGCCTGCTACACCTTCCTGCGCAACCTCGAACACCGGCTGCAATACCTGGACGACGCCCAGACCCACACCCTGCCCGCCAACGAGGCCGACCGGCGCGTGGTGGCGCAGATGATGGGCCTGCCCGACACGGCCACCCTGCTGGCCCGGCTCGACGAATGCCGCGCCTTCGTCGCCGCCCAGTTCGACGCCATGTTCGCCGACAAGTCGGCCGGCGCCGAGGCCGACATCGATCCCCAGTCCAGCAACGAGTGCGCCGACCCCGACAACCGCGAGGCGATCGAGGCCCGCTTCGCCGCGCTCGGCTTCGACGACGCCCCCGGCGCGGCCAAGCGCCTGATCGCCACCTGGCAGGCGCCGCGGCTGCAATCGCTGCCCGAGGCCAGCCGCAACCGGCTGGTGGCCCTGGTCAACACGGCCCTGCCCCTGATCGCGCGCTGCGCCGATGAGGCGCGCGCCGGCAACCGCCACGATACGCTGGGCCGCCTGCTCGACTTCCTGGAAGCGATCGCGCGCCGCTCGGCCTATCTGTCGCTGCTGACGGAATACCCGCACACGCTGGAGCGGGTGATCCGCATGGTGCACGCGTCCGGCTGGGCCGCCACCTTCCTCAGCCAGCACCCCATCCTGCTCGACGAGCTGCTCGACGACCGCATCCGCAACCTGGTGTTCGACCCGCAGGCGCTGGCGGCCGACCTGGCGCGCCAGCTCGACGCGGCGGCCGGCGACACGGAACGCCAGATGGACATCCTGCGCGAAGTGCACCACGCCCAGCTGTTCCACCTGCTGGCCCAGGACTTGGCCGGCGACCTGACAGTGGAGAAACTGGCCGACCACCTGTCGGCGCTGGCCGACACCATCGTGGCCGCCACCGTGCAGGCCGTGTGGCAGACGGTGGCCACCCGCCACCGCGAGGTGCCGCGCTTCGCCGTGATCGCGTACGGCAAGCTGGGCGGCAAGGAGCTCGGCTACGTGTCGGACCTGGACGTGATCTTCCTGTTCGACGACGACGACCAGGACGCGCCGGCCCAGTACGCCAAGCTGGCGCAGCGCTTCATCACCTGGATGACCTCGCACACCTCGGCCGGCATCCTGTTCGACATCGACATCGCGCTGCGCCCGGACGGCGCCAGCGGCATGCTGGTGTCGAGCGTGGCGGCGTTCGAGCGCTACCAGGCCAGCTCGGCCTGGGTGTGGGAGCACCAGGCGCTGACCCGGGCCCGCTATTGCGCCGGCGACGCCGACATCGGCGCCCGTTTCGAGCAGATCCGCGAGCAGGTGCTGCGCACGCCCCGTCCGCCCGACGGCCCGCTCAAGGGCGAAGTGCTGGCCATGCGCCAGCGCATGTTCGACGCCAAGCCCAACCGCTCGGCCCTGTTCGACCTGAAGCAGGACCCGGGCGGCATGATCGACATCGAATTCATCGTCCAGTTCCTGGTGTTGCAGCACGCGGCCGACTACCCTGCCCTGACCGGCAATATCGGCAACATCGCCCTGCTCAAGCTGTGCGGTGAACTGGGCCTGATCGACGCCACGCTGGCCGGCCATGTGGCCGACGCCTACCGCGCGCTGCGCAAGCTGCAGCACCAGCTGCGGCTGCAAGGCCAGGACCTGGCGCGCGTCGATCCGGCGCTGGTGTCCGGCCATGCGGCCCAGGTGCGGGCCTTGTGGACTGCCATCTTCGGCGCCGGCGATGGCGACGCCAAAGCGGAGGCACGGCCCGCCGCCGCCTGACCACACCAAATCAGAAAGACGATAAAAAAACGCTGCGGGGCTTCCACGCAGCGTTTTTTTTCACATCCGTGGCCGCCGCGGCGGCCACGCGCACCATTACTTGGCCGTCATCAGGGCGACGGTGGTGTCCAGCATGCGGTTCGAGAAGCCCCACTCGTTGTCGTACCACGACGATACCTTGACCAGGCGGCCCGACACCTTGGTCAGGGTCGAGTCGAAGTTGGACGAGGCTGGGTTGTGGTTGAAGTCGATCGACACCAGCGGTTCGGTCTGGTAGGTCAGCACGCCTTTCAGCGGGCCTTCAGCAGCGGCCTTCATCAGCGCGTTCACTTCTTCCACGGTGGTGTCGCGCTTGGCGATGAACGACAGGTCGACCAGCGACACGTTGATGGTCGGCACGCGGATGGCGAAGCCGTCCAGCTTGCCGTTCAGCTCAGGCAGCACCAGGCCCACGGCGGCGGCGGCGCCGGTCTTGGTCGGGATCATGCTCATGGTGGCCGAACGGGCGCGGCGCAGGTCTTCGTGCATCACGTCGGACAGCACCTGGTCGTTGGTGTAAGCGTGCACGGTGGTCATCAGGCCGGTTTCCACGCCGATGGCGTCGTTCAGCGGCTTGACCAGCGGGGCCAGGCAGTTGGTGGTGCACGATGCGTTCGAGATCACGGTGTCGGTCGACTTCAGCACGTGCTGGTTCACGCCGAACACGACGGTCGCGTCCACGTCCTTGCCGCCCGGGGCCGAGATGATGACTTTCTTGGCGCCGCCCTTCAGGTGGGCCGAGGCTTTTTCCTTGCTGGTGAAGAAGCCGGTGCACTCGAGCACCACGTCCACGCCCAGCTCGCCCCATGGGATGTCGGCTGGGTTGCGCTGCGCGAACACGCGGATCTTATCGCCGTTCACGATCATGTTGTCGCCGTCCACTTCCACGGTGCCGGGGAACTTGCCGTGGGCCGTGTCGTAGCGGGTCAGGTGGGCGTTGGACTTGGCGTCGCCCAGGTCGTTGATGGCCACGATCTGGATGTCCTGCTTTTTGCCGCCTTCGTAGAAAGCGCGCAGCACATTGCGGCCGATGCGGCCATAACCGTTGATTGCAACTTTGATCGTCATACTTTACTCCTGATTATGAAAAAAAAGGGTTCCAGCGACTAGGCACTGGCTGCCTGAGTCCTCAGGCGGCCAATACCGATTGAACTTTTGCCACGACGTTGTCGACCGTGAAGCCGAAGTGCTTGAACAGCACGCCGGCCGGGGCCGATTCGCCGAAGGTGTCGATGCCGACCACGGCGCCTTCCAGGCCCACGTACTTGTACCAGAAGTCGGTCACGCCGGCTTCCACGGCCACGCGCGGCAGACCCTTGCCCAGCACGGCGGCCTTGTAGGCGGCATCCTGGCGGTCGAACACGTCGGTCGACGGCATCGACACCACGCGGGCGGCCACGCCCTGGGCGGCCAGCGCGTCAGCGGCAGCCACGGCCAGTTCCACTTCCGAGCCGGTGGCGATCAGCACCACCTTGGCGTCGGCCGCGTCGCGCAGCACGTAGCCGCCGCGGCGGATGTCGGCGATCTGCTGGGCGCTGCGCTCCTGGTACGGCAGGTTCTGGCGCGAGAAGATCAGGGTCGACGGACCGTGCTGGCGCTTGACGGCCTCGCCCCATGCCACGGCCGATTCCACCGTGTCGCATGGACGCCAGTTGTCCAGGTTGGGGATCAGGCGCATCGACGAGATGTGCTCGACCGACTGGTGGGTCGGGCCGTCTTCGCCCAGGCCGATCGAGTCGTGGGTGAACACGAAGATCGAACGCTGCTTCATCAGCGCGGCCATGCGCAGCGCGTTGCGGCTGTAGTCCGAGAAGGTCAGGAAGGTGGCGCCGAACGGGATGAAGCCGCCGTGCAGGGCGACGCCGTTCATGATGGCGCTCATGCCGAATTCACGCACGCCGTAGTTGATGTGGTTGCCAGGCTGGCCCGAACGCAGGGCCACGCATTCCTTCCAGTTGGTCAGGTTGGAGCCGGTCAGGTCGGCCGAGCCACCCAGGAACTCGGGCAGCGACGGGGCCAGCGCCTGGATCGCGTTCTGGCTGGCCTTGCGGGTGGCGATGTTCTCTTTCTTTTCCACGCAGGAAGCGATGGCGGCGGCCAGCGCACCTTCGAAGGCGGCCGGCAGTTCGCCTGCCATGCGGCGGCTCAGTTCGGCCGCTTCGGCCGGGAATTGCTTGCCGTAGGCGGCGAACAGTTCATTCCACGCGCCTTCGCGGGCGGCGCCGGCCGCTTTCGCGTCCCAGGCCGCGTACACGTCGGCCGGCACTTCGAACGGGGCGGCGTCCCAGCCGATGTATTCGCGCACGGCCGCCACTTCCTTGTCGCCCAGCGCGGCGCCGTGCACCTTGTCGCCGCCTTGCAGGTTGGGCGAGCCCTTGCCGATCACGGTCTTGCAGCAGATCAGGGTCGGACGGTCGGCCTGCTTGGCGGCGGCGATGGCGGCGCTCACGGCGGCCACGTCATGGCCGTCCACGGCGCGGATCACGTTCCAGCCGTAGGCTTCGAAGCGCTTCGGCGTGTCGTCGGTGAACCAGCCTTCGACCTTGCCGTCGATCGAGATGCCGTTGTCGTCGTACAGGGCGATCAGCTTGTTCAGGCGCAGGGTGCCGGCCAGCGCGCACACTTCATGCGAGATGCCTTCCATCAGGCAGCCGTCGCCCAGGAAGGCGTAGGTGTAGTGGTTGACGACGTCGAAGCCGGGCTTGTTGAACTGGCTGGCCAGCAGGTATTCCGACAGCGCCATGCCGACGGCGTTGGCGATGCCCTGGCCCAGCGGGCCGGTGGTGGTTTCCACGCCCGGCGTCACATCCACTTCCGGGTGGCCCGGGGTCTTCGAATGCATCTGGCGGAAGGCCTTGATGTCATCCATGCTCACCGCATAGCCGGCCAGGTGCAGCAGCGCGTAGTGCAGCATGGAACCGTGGCCGTTGGACAACAGGAAGCGGTCGCGGTTGACCCACTTCGGGTTGGCCGGGTTATGGCTGTAGTGGCCGCTCCACAGGGCGACAGCGATCTCGGCCATGCCCATCGGCATGCCTGGGTGGCCGGAATTGGCCTTCTGGACGGCGTCCATTGCCAGCGCGCGGATCGCGTTAGCCATTTTGGTGGTGGGGAGCGTAGAGGTCATCGTCTATCTATCACGAAAGTAGGGAAACTGGTTGCGCTGCGGTCTTGCGCGCCACTCTGGCGGCGGCCGGCCACTGGCTGAACCCATTATTTTACCAGACCCGATCTGTTCAACAGAAAAATGGCGACCCCGCTTGCGCCCGCGCGTGGTGCTTACGCCCGCCGCGCGGCCTTCATGCGCCCACTCCGGCGTTGCGAAATTATTACACTTGG
The DNA here is from genome assembly GCF_014042345.1 of Rugamonas brunnea. Classification (GTDB taxonomy): domain Bacteria; phylum Pseudomonadota; class Gammaproteobacteria; order Burkholderiales; family Burkholderiaceae_D; genus Rugamonas; species Rugamonas brunnea. The sequence continues at coordinate 397,018 of NZ_JACEZT010000002.1, read as the reverse complement.
CAAAATAATATACCAGAGCATTGTTGACAAAAAGACATATAGGGTGTCTGATGGCAGTTGCGAAATACTCAATGTTATTTAAATATTTCGCCGATCGATCAGCAGCATCCCATTTATCCAGATTGGTACCAAGAGGAGTTGAGCAATGATGATGGAAAAAGTGTTATCGCGTTCCTTACGCCTGATGTTTTCCGGTGGCGCCGTGGTCGCCGGCCTCGGCATGCTGGCGCAGCCCGTGCTGGCGCAGGAAGCGCCGATCCAGCGCGTGGAGATCACCGGTTCGTCGATCAAGCGCATCGCCAAGGAGGGCGCGCTGCCGGTGCAGACCCTGACCAGCGCCGACATCGCCAAGACCGGCGCGAAAAGCGTGGAAGACCTGGTGCAGGCGCTGCCGGCCATGCAGGGCTTCATCGCCGCGTCCGAATCGGTCAACGGCGGCGGCGGCGGCGTGCAGACGGCTTCCATCCACAACATCGGCACCGGCTACACGCTGGTGCTGCTGAATGGCCGCCGCATGGCGTCCTACAACTCGGGCAGCGGCGTCAACCTGGCCAGCATCCCGCTGGCGGCCGTGGAACGGGTCGAGATCCTGACCGACGGCGCCTCGGCCCTGTACGGCTCGGACGCCATCGCCGGCGTGGTCAACTTCATCCTGAAAAAGAACCAGCAGGACTTCAACATCGACGGCACCTACAGCGCGCCGGAGAAATCGGGTGGCAAGAGCAGCAAGTTCTCCATGTCCAAGGGCTTCGGCGACCTGGAGAACGATGGCTACAACGTCCTGCTGTCCTATGCCCATGACGAGCAGAAGGAGCTGAACGCGGCCGACCGCGACTTCGCCAAGACCGGCCTGGTGCGCTTCTCCGAAGGCGGCAAGCAATACTCGATGTACCAGCTGGCCGTCAACACGGCCCCGGCCTCCGTCACACTGAACTTCAAGGACAAGACGCGCGATCCGCTGACGTTCTCGCCCAACTACCTGCGCGACGGCAAGTGCGCGCCCAACACGGCCTACATCGGCACGGCCACCGACAAGTCCTGCTGGTTCGACTATTCCGGCACCGTGCAGCTGATCCCCGAATCGAAGCGCGACAGCTTCTTCGCCTCGGGCAATCTCAAGCTCAACGCCGACACCAAGCTGTTCGCCGAAGTGGTGGACTCCAAGTTCAAGCAACGGGCCCGCTTCGCGCCACCGGCCCAGACCCTGTCGCTGCCGCTGACCGATCCGAAGTACGCGGCCAACGTCATGCCCTACCTGAGCCAGCTGGGCGTGAACCCGGCCGACGTCCAGAAAGCGCAGATGAACCTGCGCCTGGTCGACGCCGGCGGCCGTGCCGAAACCTATGACACGGAAGCGCGCCACATCGCCCTGGGCGTCGAAGGCAGCTATAAAGATTATGATTACAGCGCCTCCTACGTCCATTCGGAAAACAAGCAGACCATGAACTACGATGGCGGCTTCCTGAGCCGCAATACGTACAAGACGCTGACCTTCGATCCGTTCGGCATGCCCGGCAACTCGGCGGCCATCCTGGCCCCGGCCGTGCTGCATGAGCTGGACAACGAAATCAAGACCAAGCTCGACGTGCTGAGCCTGCGCGGTTCCGGCACCGTGTTCAACACGGCGGCCGGCGCGGCGCAGCTCGGCGTGGGCGCCGACTACACCAAGCAGAGCTACACCAACACCCCAAGCTCCATCACCCAGGGTCCGAACCCGCAGCAGCCCAACTGGACCGATACGGTGCTGGGCAGCGCGCCCGGCGCCCTGCCGGTCGATGCCAGCCGCAAGAACTGGGGCAGCTTCGCTGAAATGCTGGTGCCGGTGCTGAAGAACCTGGACCTGTCGGGCGCGCTGCGTTACGACAGCTACGACGCACCGAAGAACAACAAGGTGTACGACCTGGACGGCAAACTGATCGGTTCGGCCACGCAAGGCAACTCGGCGTCCAAGACGACCTACAAACTGTCGCTGCGCTACAACCCGGTCGAGACGGTCCTGCTGCGCGCTTCCTACGGCACCGGTTTCAAGGTGGCCGAACTGGACCAGATCACCAAGCCGGTGCAGGACTTCGGCGTGACCTCGGGCAAGTACGCCTGCCCGGTGACCGCACCTGATCCGCGCGCCAACGATTGCATGGGCAACACCCAGTACGCGCTGACCTCGGGCGGCAACGCGCTGACCGGTTCCAACGGCCTGCGTCCGGAAGAATCGAAGCAGTACACGCTGGGCTTCCGCGTCGAGCCGAACAACAACGTGTCGTTCGGCATGGACCTGTGGAACGTCAAGCTGAAGAACCAGATCGACCAGTTGCCGGAAACCTTCCCGTTCGCCAATCCGGCCCAGTACAACAACCTGTTCTCGACCGTGTACGACGCCGGCCAGGGCCAGAACAAGCTGGTCACGCTGCTGCCGTACTTCAACCTGGCCGGTTCGCTGTACCGCGGCATCGACTGGGATGGCACGGTCAAGAGCAAGACCGGCCTGGGCAACCTGACCGTCAGCTGGACCGGCACCTATATGCTGAAGTCGGAAAAGGATGTGCCGGGCAACCCGACCGAGAGCAGCCTGGGCCGCTTCGACGCCTATAACAACGCCACCGCCCGCGTCATCACCCACCTGGCGGCCAGCCTGCAAGCGGGCATGTACACCCACACGCTGACCATGAACTACCGTTCCGGCTACCACGACCAGGTGGTGTCCGCCGACGACGCCGTGGTCAAGTCGGTCAACGCCGATGGTACGCTGGGTGACTTCGTCGACATGAAACGCGATGTGTCGTCCTACCAGACCTTCGACTGGCAGACCCGCGCGCAGATCAACAAGACCTTCGCCATCACCGGCGGCATCAAGAACCTGCTTGACACCAAACCGTCGTTCTCCGACCGCACGGCCGGCGGCGGCAACCAGGTCGGCTACGATGGCCGTTACAACAGCCCGCTGGGCCGCGAGTTCTACGTGACCGCGTCGGCCAAGTTCTAAGCTGACCCCGCGCCCGGGCCGCCACCGGCCCGGCGATACCCAGCCCGCCGGCCTGCCGACGGGCTTTTTTTATGTCCCCGCCCCGCCCGGCCGCCAGCCGCCCCGTCCCCGGCGGCCGAAAGCGCTTCCCATCCGCGGCGCGCGCCATTACCATCCTGCCAGCGGCCCTGAAGCCGTGCTCATCGTTACCCATCCACCTCAGGAAGCGCCATGCCCCGTTTTTACTGCCCCCAGCCCCTCGCCATCGGCCTGGACGTCACCTTGCCCGACACCGTGGCGCACCACATCCAGGTGCTGCGGCTGGCGCCGGGCGAGCTGGTCACCCTGTTCAATGGCGACGGCGGCGAATACAGCGCCAGCCTGGGCCACATCGCCAAGCGCAGCGTGACGGCCACGGTCAAGGCGCACACGGCGCGCGAGGCAGAGCTGCCCTATGCCGTCACGCTGGCCCAGGCCCTGCCCGAGGGCAGCAAGATGGACTGGATCGTGGAAAAGGCGGTGGAACTGGGCGCGGCCGCCATCGTGCCGCTGGCGGCCCAGCGCTGCGTGGTGCGGCTGGCGGCCGAGCGGGCCGAAAAGAAGCTGGCCCATTGGCAGGGCATCATCGTGGCCGCGTCCGAGCAGAGCGGGCGCAACCGGCTGGCCCAGCTGGGCGCGCTGCAGGACTACCGCCAGTGGATCACCCAGCACGACCTGCACCGGCGCGTGATCCTGTCGCCGCGCGCGGACCAGTCGCTGGCGGACTGGGCCCGCCACCAGGCGCCGCAGCCGCTCACGCTGGTGATCGGCCCGGAAGGCGGCTTGAGCGAGGCCGAGGAACAGGCCGCGCTGGCCCACGGCGCATTGGCGCTGGGCATGGGGCCACGCATCCTGCGCACGGAGACGGCCGGCCTGACGGCGCTGGCCACGCTGAACGCCATCTGGGGCGGCATGTAAGCACAGGCAGGTCAGCACATAAAAAAACGCCGCCGGGCTTGCGCGCGGCGGCGTTGTCGCAGGTTCAGGACCGGGCGGTCATCAGAACTTGTAGTTGGCCTTCACGGTGAAGTAACGGCCACGGGCATTGTGCAGCGCCGTGTTGTAGCCGGCCGTTGCATAGCTCGGGTCATACGGCGCCTTCGAGTCGAACAGGTTGGCCACGTTGAAGCTCAGCACCGTGTTCTTGAAGCCCGAATAGGCGTACGCCAGGTCCACCGTGGTCCAGCTGTGCACTTCGCAGTCCGGGTAGAACTTGGTGTACTGCGGGTTCACGCCGGGGCGGCCATACTGGCAGAACGGCTGCTCGTAAGGACCGACCGTGCCGTCGTCCTGGGTGCTGTAGCGCGCCATCATCGACAGCGAGGACACATAATTCACGTTGGCCGTCAGGTTGTGCGCCTGGTAGCTCCAGGTGGTCGACAGGGTGGCGCGCACGCGCGGCAGTTCGCCCACGCTGGTGGTGTCGTTGCTGATGGCGCCGTTGGTGCCCACCAGGTCGAACATCGGATCGCCCACCACGGCGGCCTTCTTGTAGTCGAACACATAGGTGTAGTTCAGGCGCGACGACAGCTTGCCCAGGTCGCCCAGCGAATTGCGCACGTCCAGTTCCAGGTCCACGCCGCTGGTGCGGGTGCCGCCGGCGTTCACGTACGGGGTGGCGATCGAGATCAGCGGACCCGTGTTCGGGATCGGCTTGCCGTTGGCGTCTACCAGCCAGGTGCCAGGATTCTGGTCACGCTTGACCAGGTCGGCGTACTTCGGATTGTCCACCACGGCCGTGTTCGGCAACAGGTCCACTTCCTTGTCCTTGCGGATCGTGTAGTAGTCGACCAGGATGTCGATGCTGCTGGTGGGCGAGAAGATCAGGCCAGCCGTGAAGCTGCGCGCGGTTTCCGGTTCCAGTTCCTTGTTGGCGGCCGCGATGCCCGACAGGCTCTTGGCGCAGTCGGTCGAATCCGAACCGGGCTTGTTGCAGCGCAGCTTGTCTTCGAAGTTGTTGACGAAGTACTGGGTGCCGCCGTTGACCATCTGCGTCAGCGATGGCGCGCGGAAGCCTTCCGAGTAGGTGCTGCGCAGCGCGAAGGTCGGGGTCACGTCCCATTTCGCGCCCACTTTCGGCGTGAAGTGCGACTTGAAGCCATCGTACTTGTCGTAGCGGCCGGCGAAGTCCATCTCGAACGACTTGAAGAACGGCGTGCGCAGTTCGACGAAGGCCGAACGCACGTTGCGCTTGGCGTCCGAGTAGGTGTTGACCAGGCCGATGATCTTGCCGTCCACGGTCAGCGGATCGGGCACGATGTTCATCTTTTCCTGCTTCACTTCGGTGCCCACGGCCAGGCCCAGTGCGCCGCCCGGCAGCTGGCCGAACTCGGTCGAGCCCTTCAGGTCCCACTGGGTGATGCTGGACTTGCCGTCCAGGGTGACGTTGCGCGTCACGCCCGGGGTGCTGGCGATGGTGGCCAGCGGCACATTCTGCGTCATCAGGGTCTGCACGATGGGCAGGTACAGGAAGCCGTTCGACAGCTGGTGGCGCTTGGATTCGTTGTACAGCAGCGCGCTATCCCAATCCCAGCCGTAGTTCGTGCCCTGCAGGCCGGCCAGCAGGCGGGTGGCCTTGTTCTCGTTCGAGCTGCCGCCAGGGGCGTTGACGAAGCGGTAGGCCACGGCCACCGGCACCGGATTGGCCGTGCCGCGGGTCGGGTTGTCCGGATGGTCCACGCCCAGCACCGGGCGGAACGGGGTGCCGGCACCGTCTTTCGGGAACACGGTGGTGAGGCTGCGGCCGGTCATCGAGCGCGACACGCCGTCGTAGAACAGTTCGGACTGGCTGTAGGCCGCTTCCGTGAACGCCTTCAGGTCGGCGCCCAGCTTGAACTCGGCGCGCGCCAGCAGGTTGCCGCTGCGGTTCTTGCCTTCCGCATCCTCGTACTGCCAGCCATCGTAGTTGCAGAACTTGTTGCCGATCAGCGGATCGTTGGAACGCATCGGTACCAGGGCCGTGGAACCGGTGCGGATGTCGGCCGGGTTGCAACCCAGGTCGGCGCTCACATACTTGTTGAAGCTGCCGCTGCCGAGCTTGGATTCCTTGTAGAACACGGGGTAGCCGCTGATGCCGCTGTAGAAGCTGCTCAGGCGGCCGTCCATGATGCGGCTCTGTTCCACCTGCGACGACTTGGCGTCCTTGAGCAGGGTGCGGTCGCGCTGCGACACGTCGAACGCGACGAAGGCGTTGTAGTGGTTCTCTTCCAGGTCGCCGAAGCCGACCACGCCGTTCAGGCCCGAGCGGCCGAAGGCGTTATCCTGGTTGCGGCTGGCCTGCAGGGTCAGCTCGCCACCCTTGTAGTTGCTCTTGGTGATGAAGTTGATCACGCCGCCGATAGCGTCCGAACCGTACACGGCCGACGCGCCATCCTTCAGGATCTCGACCCGCTCCAGCGCCGACAGCGGGATGGAGTTCAGGTCGTACTGGGTCGATTGGCCCGCGTTCGGGTCGGCGTAGGCGGCCGGCGACATGCGGCGGCCGTTGATCAGGATCAGGGTCGAGGCGGAACCGAGGCCGCGCAACGAGGCCGTGGCCAGGCCCTTGGAGAAGCCGCCGTCGCGCGCATCAACCTGGTTGTTGGAACCGAGCGCCGGCACCTTGGCGATCAGGTCGGCCACCGACACGGCGCCCGTGTGCTCGATGTCCTTCTTGGTCAGCACCTGCACCACGGACGGGTTCTCCGTCGCGGTACGCTTCAGGTTGGAACCGGTAATGACGACGCGCTCGACGTTCGCCTCGTCGGCGGCAAACGCCGCCTGGCTCCAGCCCACGCAGCCAAGCAGCGCGATGGCCTGGACAATAACTTTCTTCTGCATTCAAAGACTCCCTCAACGTGGTGACCAGCGGTTCGTGGCCGCCTGCACCAATAAAAAAACCGCCGCAGCGGTCCTGTCCGTTTGTTAGTAGAAATGAACATTGTTCCTACCAACAAGATTTTGATTGTAGCAACATTAAGATACATTAAGATACATAGCGCTGTAGGCAATGAGGATTTTTTGGCAATTTCGCCTGAAATACAACACATCGGACAATAAATCGCGCGCGGCGCTTGACAAGCAAATTTCCCGCGAAACGAACCAGCCTGATCCCGGTACGGTAAAATGGCGGGTTGTCGCGCGCCCCGGCGCCGCCCCGCTCTCCGCTAGCTACGGAGCCCTGGAACCACAGAACGAAAACATCATGCTGCGAATCAATGAAGTCAAACTCCCGCTGAACCACACCGAGCCGGAACTGCCGGCCGCCATCCTGGCCCGGCTGGGCATCCCCGCCGCCGACCTGCGCGGCTACACGGTCTTCAAACGCAGCTACGATGCGCGCAAAAAAGCGGCCATCGTCCTCATCTATTCGATCGACGTGGACGTGGCCAACGAGGCGGCCGTGCTGGCCCGCCTCAAGCACGACATCCACCTGATGCCCGCGCCCGACACGGCCTACAAATTCGTGGCCGACGCGCAGCAACTGGCCGGCCACGACCGCAACGAGCGCCCGGTGGTGATCGGCACCGGCCCGTGCGGCCTGTTCGCGGCCCTGATCCTGGCCCAGATGGGCCTGCGCCCCATCATCCTCGAACGGGGCAAGCAGGTGCGCGACCGGACCGTGGACACCTTCGGCTTCTGGCGCAAGCGCAAGCTGAACCCTGAATCGAACGTGCAGTTCGGCGAAGGCGGCGCCGGCACCTTCTCAGACGGCAAGCTGTACAGCCAGATCAAGGACCCCAAGCACTACGGCCGCAAGGTGCTGACGGAGTTCGTCAAGGCCGGCGCGCCCGAGGAAATCCTGTACGTGAGCAAGCCGCACATCGGCACCTTCCGCCTGGTCAAGATGGTGGAACAGATGCGCGCCACCGTCGAGGCGCTGGGCGGCGAGTACCGCTTCGAGAGCAAGGTGGTCGACATCGACATCGAGCAGACGCCCGAGGGCGGCCAGGTGCGCGGCGTGACGCTGGAAAACGGCGACAAGATCGCCACCCGCCACGTGGTGCTGGCCATCGGCCACAGCGCGCGCGACACCTTCCAGATGCTGTACGACCGCGGCGTGTACATCGAGGCCAAGCCGTTCTCGATCGGCTTCCGGGTCGAGCACCCGCAATCGCTGATCGACCAGTGCCGCTTCGGCCCCAACGCCGGCCACCCCATCCTGGGCGCGGCCGACTACAAGCTGGTGTACCACGCCTCCAACGGCCGCGCCGTGTACAGCTTCTGCATGTGCCCGGGCGGCACCGTGGTGGCGGCCGCGTCGGAACCGGGCCGCGTGGTCACCAACGGCATGAGCCAGTATTCGCGCAATGAGCGCAACGCCAACAGCGCCATCGTGGTCAACATCTCGCCCGAAACTGATTATCCGGGCCACCCGCTGGCCGGGGTGGAATTCCAGCGTCGGCTGGAGGAAAAGGCGTTCGAGCTGGGCGGCGGCACCTATAACGCGCCGGGCCAGTTGATGGGCGACTTCGTGGCCGGCCGCGCCTCGACCGAATTCGGCAGCGTGATCCCATCCTACAAGCCGGGCGTGCACCTGACCGACCTGGCCACCATCCTGCCCGAATTCGCCGTCACGGCCCTGCGCGAAGCGTTCCCCGCGTTCGACAAGCAGATCAAGGGCTACTTCAAGCACGACGCCGTGCTGACCGGACTGGAGACGCGCACCTCGTCGCCGGTGCGCATCAAGCGCCGCGACGACACGCTGCAAAGCCTGAACACGCGCGGCCTGTTCCCGGCCGGCGAAGGAGCCGGCTACGCGGGCGGCATCCTGTCGGCCGGCGTGGACGGCATCAAGGTGGCCGAAGCCGTGGCCCTGTCGATGGCGGCCGAACAGCCGGCCGCCTGAGCCGGAACGCGGGAACGCCGGAACGCGGCTACAGCCAGCCGGCGCGCTTGAAGCGCCGGTACAGGTACAGGCACACCGACACCATGATGGCGACGGCGGCCGGATAGCCATACTTCCATTCCAGCTCCGGCATGACCTTGAAGTTCATGCCCCAGATGCCGGCGAAGGCGGTGCAGATGGCGAAGATGGCGGCCCACGCGGCCAGCCGCTTATTCACTTCGCCCTCCTCGATGGCCACCATCGACAGGTTGACCTGGATCGCCGTGCTGATGGTGTCGCGCACGTTGTCGAGCGTGGCGCTGATGCGGTGCAGGTGGTCGTGCACGTCGCGGAAGTATTCCTGGGTGTCCAGGCACATGGCCGGCACGCGGCCGCCGTGCAGTTTGCCGGTCGCCTCCATCAGCGGCATGACGGCGTGGCGCACGGCCATCACCTTGCGCTTGAGTTCATACAGCCGTTCGATGTTGTCGCGCTGCGAGCCGTGCAGGAAGATGCGTTCCTCGATCTCCTCCAGTTCCACTTCCAGCGCATCGGCCACGGGGAAGTAGCGGTCGACCACGGCGTCGAGCAAGGCGTACAGCACGAAGGCCGGGCCCTGGCGCAGCAGATGCGGCTCGCGCTCGGCGCGCGCGCGCACGCCGAGGAAACCGTGGCTGCTGTTGCTGCGGTTCGACAGCACATAGTTGGGGCCGACGAACACGTCCACCTCCCCCACCGTCAACTGATCGCGCTCGAACTCCACCATCTTGGCCACCACGAACAGCGAGTCGCCGTACTCCTCGATCTTGGGGCGCTGGTTGCCGCGCCGCGCATCCTCCACGGCCAGCTCGTGCAGGCCGAATTCCTCCTGCATGACGGACAGCTCGGCCGCGTCGGCATCGCGCAGCGCCACCCACACGAAGCACTCGGGCCGTGACACATACTCGCTGATATCCTCGACGGGAATGTCGGCCAGCTTCTGGCCATCCTGGTACACCACGCAATTAATCAGCATACGAATCCATAAAAAAAAGCTCCTGGCAATCAAGCCAAGAGCTTACTGCAAATGCGCGGGCTGCCGCGAGCGCGACGGGCCTCAGTCGTCCTTGGCGCCGTCGATGCCCAGTTCCGCGATCTTGCGGGTGATGGTGTTGCGGCCTATGCCCAGCCGCACCGCCGCGTCGTTCTTGCGGCCGTGGGTGTGCTTGAGGGCCGTGCGGATCAGGGCCGACTCGAACTGGCGGCCCAGCACGTCCATCACTTCATGCTGACCGTTGCTGAGCATGCTCGCGGCCTGCAGTTCCAGCAGGGTGAGCCAGCTGTCCGGGCCGCCGTGCGCGGTGGCCTCGGCCAGCGCCGGCGGCACGGTGGAAACGGTGCCGTGGTGCGTCATGCTGTACGCTTCGTGGGCCGGGGCCGGCGCGGCCGGGCTGTGGCCGCCGGTATCCTGGCCCTGGGTCAGTTCCAGTGGCAAGTCCTTCACTTCCACCGTCTGGCCGGGCGCCATCACGGTGATCCAGTTGCACAGGTTTTCCAGCTGGCGCACATTGCCCGGCAAGTCCAGGCCGCTCAGGAAGTGCAGCGTGGCGTCGCTCATGCGCTTGGCTTCCACGCCCAGCTGGCGCGCGCTCTGCACCAGGAAGTGGCGCACCAGGATGGGGATATCCTCACGCCGTTCCCGCAAACTGGGCAGGCGCAAACGGATCACGTTGAGGCGGTGGTACAAGTCCTCGCGGAACAGGCCGTCGCGCACGCGCTGCTCCAGGTTCTGGTGCGTGGCCGTGATCACGCGCACGTTGGCCTTCAAGGGCTGGTGCCCGCCGACGCGGTAGAAGTGACCATCGGACAGCACGCGCAGCAAACGGGTCTGCAGGTCGAATGGCATGTCGCCGATCTCGTCCAGGAACAGCGTGCCGTTCTCGGCCTGCTCGAAGCGGCCGCGACGCGTGGCCTGGGCGCCCGTGAACGCGCCGCGCTCATGGCCGAACAGTTCCGATTCCAGCAAGTCCTTGGGGATGGCGGCCGTGTTGAGCGCAATGAACGGTTGCGACGCGCGCGGGCTGTGCTTGTGCAGCGCGCGCGCCACCAGCTCCTTGCCGGAACCGGATTCGCCCGTGATCAGCACCGTCACGTTCGATTGCGACAGGCGGCCGATGGCGCGGAACACTTCCTGCATGGCCGGCGCCTGGCCGAGGATCTCGGGCGTGTCGGCCGGGCCCGATTCCACGCTGGTCTCGCGCAGGCTCTCGTCGAGCGCGCGCCGGATCAGCTCCACGGCCTTGTCGATGTCGAACGGCTTGGCCAGGTATTCGAAGGCGCCGCCCTGGAACGCGGCCACGGCCGAGTCGAGGTCGGAGAACGCCGTGATGATGATGACGGGCAGGCCAGGGTGGCGCGATTTGACCAGCGCCAGCAAATCGAGGCCGGAGTCGCCCGGCATGCGGATGTCGGACACCAGCACCTGCGGCGTCTCGAACTCCAGCGCCGCGATCGCTTCGCGCGCGTTGGAGAAACTCTTGGTGGCGAGGTTTTCCCGCGCCAGCGCTTTTTCCAGTACCCAACGGATCGACTCGTCGTCGTCTACTATCCAGATTGGCTTCATGTGTTATGTGGTTCCCGCGTTGGATCGGCTATCAAGGGACCCCGGAAACGCACCGGCTCGCACGCCGCTTATGGCAGCGGCAGCAGGATGCGGAAATCCGTGTATCCAGGCCGGCTTTCGCACTCGATCACACCCAGGTGCTGCTGCACGAAGGTTTGCGCCAAGGTCAGCCCCAAACCACTGCCGCCCTCCCGGCCCGACACGAGCGGATAGAAGATGCGGTCGCGGATCTGGGGCGCGATGCCCGGTCCATTGTCGATGATATGCAAATCTAATGCCAGCCCGTAGCGGACCTTGGCCAGCGTCACCTGGCGCGCCACCCGGGTCTTGAAAATCAGCTCCGCGTCGCCCGCCTCGATGCGGGCCGACAGGGCCTGGGCCGCGTTGTGGGCGATGTTGAGCACGGTCTGGATCAGCTGTTCCTTGTCGCCCCGGAACTCGGGGATCGAGGCGTCGTAGTCGCGCCGGATCGCCAACCCGGTCGGGAACTCGGCCAGGATCAGGCTGCGCACGCGCTCGCACACTTCGTGGATGTTGACGTCGCCCACGATGTGCGGCCGGCGGTGCGGCGCCAGCAGGCGGTCCACCAGCGTTTGCAGGCGGTCCGCTTCCTTGATGATGACCTGGGTGTACTCGCGCAACTGGCCCAGGTGCAGCGGCGGCAATTCCATCTCCAGCAGCTGCGCCGCGCCGCGGATGCCGCCCAGCGGATTCTTGATCTCGTGCGCCAGGTTGCGGATCAGCTCCTTGTTGACCTGGCTCTGGTCCAGCATGCGCTCCTCGCGGTCCAGCTTCAGATGCTGCAAGTGTTCGCGCAGCTCGATCAGGATGTGGTCGCGCGGTTCCTCCAGCGCCGACACGATGCTGTGCACGTGCAGCGGATCGCGTCCGGCCCGCTCCAGCGTCAGGTCCTGGCGCAGGTCGGCGAACTTGTGCTGGCGCGCCTGGGCGCAGATGTGTTCGAGCTCCTCGGGGTTGAGGAACTGGGCGCTGAGCTTCTGGCGCGACAGCGCCTTGAGCGAGCTCTCCAGCAGGTTCTCGGCGGCCGCGTTGGCGTAGGCGATCTGGCCGGCGCCATCGACCAGCACCACGGCCGAGGCCAGCAATTCCAGCCCGGCCAGCGAGGGCATGGCCGCGCCCGCGCGGGCGTTCGTCGTCACAGCATTCATCGGATAGTCGCGATCTCGCGTTTCAAGGCTTCGATATTCTTTTCCGAGCGGCTGATGCTGTCGCGCATCTGCGCCACCCGTTCCTGGTATTTGGCGTAATTGCGTTCATCGCCATGGCGTTCCGGCTCGCCGTTGTTGAACTCCTTGCGCAGGTCGGCCAGCTTCTGCTGCTCGTTGCGCAACTCCTCGTTGAGGATGCCGAGCCGGTCGGCGTCGCGCGCGCGCTGCTCGGCGCTGTCCACGCGCGGAAAATCGGCCGGGGCCGCGGCCGGGGCAGCCCGCTGCGGCGCGCCCGCCGGGCGGCGCGGCGGGGCCGGGATCGCGGCATTGCCCGGCACATCGAGCAGTCTGCAGCCCGGCTTATTGGCGTCCGTCAGTTCCTTGTGGCCGGCCGCGTCCACGCACAGGTAGATGGGGCCGTCGGCCCTGGCGGCGGCGCTGGCGGCCAGCAAGACCAGTACCGTTAGTAAGCGTGTTGTCATTCCCTATCCGTGAAGAGCATTGGTGCACCCCGAATATACAACATCCAAAGAAAAACGCGAGGAAAGCCGGAGCTCGCCTCGCGTTCTGGCCATACGGCGGGCGCCGGCTTGCGGCCGGCGCGCTGCCATTACAGCGAGTAGTACATGTCGAATTCGATCGGGTGCGTGGTCATGCGCATACGCTGCACGTCCTGCATCTTCAGTTCGATGTAAGCATCGATCATCGAATCGCTGAACACGCCGCCACGGGTCAGGAACTCGCGGTCTTTGTTCAGGTTGTCCAGCGCCTCTTCCAGCGAGGTGCAGACAGTCGGGATCAGTGCATCTTCCTCAGGCGGCAGGTGGTACAGGTCTTTGGAAGCGGCTTCGCCCGGATGGATCTTGTTGATGATACCGTCCAGACCGGCCATCAGCAGCGCGGCGAAGCACAGGTACACGTTCGCCAGTGGGTCTGGGAAACGGGTCTCGATGCGGCGGCCCTTAGGATTGGCCACGTGCGGGATACGGATCGAAGCGGAACGGTTACGGGCCGAGTAGGCCAGCTTGACCGGGGCTTCGTAGCCTGGCACCAGGCGCTTGTACGAGTTGGTGCCTGGGTTGGTGATGGCGTTCAGTGCCTTGGCGTGCTTGATGATACCGCCGATGTAGAACAGCGCGGTGTCGGACAGGCCGGCATAGCCGTCGCCGGCGAACAGGTTCTTGCCGTCTTTCCAGATCGACTGGTGCACGTGCATGCCCGAGCCGTTGTCGCCCACGATAGGCTTAGGCATGAAGGTGGCGGTCTTGCCGTAGCTGTGCGCCACGTTCCACACCACGTACTTCAGGTTCTGGGTCCAGTCGGCGCGCTCGACCAGGGTCGAGAACTTGGTGCCGATTTCGTTCTGGCCGGCGCCGGCCACTTCGTGGTGGTGCACTTCGACCGGGATGCCCAGCGATTCGAGGATCAGGCACATTTCCGAACGCATGTCCTGGAAGCTGTCGACTGGTGGCACTGGGAAGTAGCCGCCCTTGACCGCTGGACGGTGGCCGCTGTTGCCGCCTTCGATTTCCTTGTCGGTGCTCCACGAAGCTTCGTCCGATTCGATCTTGACGAAGCAGCCGGACATGTCGACTTTCCAGCGCACGCTGTCGAAGATGAAGAATTCTGGCTCAGGACCGAAGTAGGCGGTGTCGCCCAGGCCCGACGATTTCAGGTAGGCTTCAGCGCGCTTGGCGATGGAGCGTGGGTCACGGTCGTAGCCCTTGCCGTCCGACGGTTCGATCACGTCGCACTGCATGAACAGGGTGGTTTCTTCCATGAACGGGTCAATATTGGCCGTGTTCGGGTCAGGCAGCAGGATCATGTCGGATGCTTCGATGCCTTTCCAGCCGGCGATCGACGAACCGTCGAAGGCGTGGCCGGACTCGAATTTGTCCATGTCGAAGTGCGACACGGGCACGGTCACGTGCTGTTCTTTACCACGGGTATCGGCGAAACGAAAATCAACGAATTTGACTTCGTTGTCTTTCACCATCTTCATCACTTCTGCGGCTGTCAATGCCATGCGTATCTCCTAAAAGGGAATGTGTGGGTGAGCCGACCAACTGTGCGTGCGCGGATGTTCTGCGCGTCCCCGTGTAGTGCGACCGAAACTCATCATCGGGTTAAGCAGTATCCGTGCCAGCTCAAAATTCTCACCATCTGCCAGAACCAACTTGGAACTTGCTGGCAAATGATTCTAAAATCGTCCGGCCAGCCAAATGGGCCTGGTTTGCGCCAGCGCAAGACTGCTCCATTATGGTGCGATTTTGCGGAAATGCACCTATTTCGTGCATTTTCGAAAAAAATGCGAAAAATGCCCTCGTTTGGTGCGTGCGCGCGTCACGGACGTTCAGGGCCTCTATAATAAACTTAATCTCCTTTCCGGAACATAACATGAGCGATGTAGATGCAATCCTGGCCCTGGCCCGCGCCCGCAGCAAGGACTGGCCGTACGCCGGCGCCGTCAACCCGCAGGAGGCGTGGGAACTGCTGCAAGCGGACCCGCACATCAAGCTGATCGACGTGCGCACCAACGCCGAGCGCGACTGGGTGGGCCGTGTGGCCATCCCGGAGACCCAACATGGTGCGGTGCAGTGGGCCACCTACCCTGGTGGCGTGGCCAACCATGAGTTCATCGAGCAGCTCAACAGCCAGGCCCGTAAGGACCAGGTACTGTTGTTTTTATGCCGCTCCGGCGTGCGTTCGCGCCACGCGGCCAAGCTGGCCACGGAATTTGGTTATCAACATTGCTACGACGTGCTGGAAGGCTTCGAAGGCGACAAGGATGAGAACGGCCACCGCAAGAACGTCAACGGCTGGTGCCGGGCCGGCCTGCCGTGGCTGGGCGCCTGAACCGCGCCCATCCCCTCTGGTGACGCCGCCGGCGGCCGGCCCCGTCAGACGGGCACGGCCGCAGGCACCACCGGCCCCGCGGGCGCGGCCTCGTTCAGCAGGCTGAGCACCCGCTCCCGCACGAAATTGATATGGCTGCGCAAGCCATACAAGCCATCCGCGAACGACAGCGGGATGGAAATCTGGTTCACCAGTTCCTCGATCTCATTGAGCCGCACCAACTGCGCGGCATAGATCTCCATACGGCGCTCGCCCTGCGACTGCGACTGGGCATCCTCCAGCGCCTGCTCCACCGTGCGCAACTGCCCGTACCAGCGGTACACGCGCGAGCGGATGCGCCACACGTACAGCGGCGGCACCACCTTGGACAGCGGCAGGATCAGCGCGCCCAGGCCCAGCACCAGCACCCACATGCGGTCGAAGAAATTGGCCAGCCAGAAGCTCATGTAGCGTTGCAGGAACGGCGGCCCGTCCTTGTAGAACTTGGCCGCGGCGGGCGCGACGGGAATTTCCGTGTAGCGCGCGGACGGGAACTGGCCCTGCTGCTGGAACCAGCCGGCGCCGCTGTGGATCGAGGCGGCCGCCTGCACGAACAAATCGATCAGGGCAGGATGCAGGCTGTCGCGCGCCACCAGCGTGGCCGTGGGCGCGATCAGGTTGTAATCGACGGGCGGTATGTCGCGGCCCAGATCGACGATGCCACGCGGCAGGACCACATGGCTGAGGAAGGGCAGTTTGCGCGCGTAGGCTTCGGCCTGGTCGAAATCGAACAACTGGATGCCCGGCGTTTGCAGCAGCATCTGGATCAGCGGCGCTTCCGGCGCCGAGGTGAACACCAGGCCGTCGATGCGCCCTTCCAGCAATTCCACCGTGGCCGGCGTGTTGGCCAGCGAACTGCGGATCACTTCATTCGGTTCGATGCCGTTCAGCGCCAGCACCTGCTTGAACAAGCGCGGCGCCCCGGCGCCCTTGGGGCCGAAGTTGATCTTCTTGCCCTTGAGTTCGGTGAGGCGGGTGATGGGCTTGCCCTTGGTCTCGCGCAGGAACAGCCACATCGGTTCCGTGAACAGGCTGCCCAGCGACACCAGCCCTTCCCGCTCCGCCGCCGCCTCGTCGGTCGAGCCGCTTTGCACGAAGGCGATATCGACGGCGCCGCTCTTGAGCCGGCGCAGGTTCTCGCCCGAGCCGGCCGATTGCATCAGCGTCACCTTGACGCCGTGCTTGGCCAAGGCGGCCGCGTATTTCTTGCCGATCTGTTCATAGGCGCTGTTTTCCTGGCCCGTGGACAGCACCACGTGGCGCGGCGGCGACGGATCGACCAGCACATAGGCAAGCACGCAGACGCCGACGATGGCGAGCAAGGTAGGCGCGGCGGCGACGAGCAGGTCACGCACGGAAAATTGCGTGAACTTGAGGATTTTCGACATGGTGTGGCGTACAGGTTTCATGGGCTGTCACCTTGCCAACAATTGCGCTGTTTTGCAAGCGCCGCACGCCGGACCGCACGGACGCGGCGGCGGGCCGGGCGCGCGCGGTGGCGCGGCGCACGGCCCGGGGCAGCATCAGCCGCCGTTGCTGCCCCCGCCGCACGGCGGCAGCGGCGCGGCGGCGGCGGCGGCTGCGGCCGTGCCGGCGGCCACGTTCTGGATGGTGGCCGGCTTGACCGGATTCGGTTCGATCAACGGCATCAGGCTGGGCGCCAGCACCGTCAGCAACTGCACCGGCAGCGCGCTGGTGAAGTCGTAGTTCTTCGATTCGGGCCCGCGCACATAGGCCGTCATGCTGCCGAAGAAGCGCTCGCCGATGTTGAACACGAAGGTGGCCGAACGGTTCACATAGCGCGACTCGATCAGGCGGCCGCCGGGCGCGAAGATGTCGAAGCGCTGGTCGCCGGTGCCGGTCTTGCCGCCGACCGGGATCACGCTGCCGTCCGACTTGACGAAGGCCATGCGGGCCCGCTTGGCCGTGCCGTCCGAGACCACGCCACGGATGGCGTCGGCCACCACGCGCGCCACTTCCGGCGACAGCACCCGCTCGCTCAGCGTGCTCTTGCCGGGCGCCACCTGGGTGTCGTACGGCGTGCCGGCCGCGAAGTGCAGCGACGAGATGCGCTGGCTGGGCTTGCGGATGCCGCCGTTGACGATGATGCCCATCAGCTCGGCCAGCGCGGCCGGCCGGTCGGCCGAGGCGCCCAGCGTGGTGGCGTAGGACGGCACCAGCGAGTCGAACGGATAGCCCATCTTCTTCCACTGGGCGTGGATCTTCATGAAGCCTTCCATCTCCAGCAGGCCGGCGATGCGCTTGTCCTGCGCGTGCTTGTGGTGGGTCTTGAACAGCCACTGGTAGACCTCCTGGCGCTGCTGCTCGCTGGCGGCCGTCATCTCGCTCAGCGTGGCGCCGGGATGGGTCAGCATGTAGGCCGCCATCCACATTTCCAGCGGGTGCACCGAGGCCAGGTAGCCACGGTCGGCCAAGGACCACTTGTCGATCGCGTACTGCTCGTACAGCTTGGCCACGCGCTCGGGCGGCACTTCGTTCTGCGACGGCAGGTTGTCCTTCAGGAAGGCGGCGAACTGCTCTTCGGTCGCTTCCGGATACAGGGTGCGGTGGATCACGGCCAGGCGCACCGGCGTGCCGCGGATGTTGGCCAGCAGCGTCTTCTCCAGCTCGTCACCCTTCTTGCCCTTGTACTTGACGTAGAAGCGGTTCAGGAACTCGCGCCCTTCCTTGTCGGCGAAGCGGGCCAGGTACTCGGCGCGGCGTGGATCGTCGGCGTCCTGCAGCAGCGAGGCCGAGGAACCGGGCGACTGGAACATGTAGAACTTGGCCACGTCGCGCATCAGGCGCACGAACACCAGGTTGGTCGAGTGGCGCAGCGCTTCCGTCACGGTCAGGATCTTGCTGTTGTCTTCCTTGGAGAAGTTGCCGAAGTGGTGCAGGCCGCCGCCCGTGAAGAAGCCCTCGCCCGGATTGCCCGAGTACTTGCGCTCCATGGCCGCGTTCAGCATCGGCGTCAGCTCGCGCCCGCCCTTGTCGACCGGCAGCGCCTTGAAGTAGTCGATGGCCCACTGCGACAGCTTGTCCTGCGGATCGACCACCACCTTGTTCAGGGCCGCCGTGTCCATGCCGCCGTAGCGCGTGTGCAGCTGGTCGACGATGTCGAGGTAGGTGACCAGGGTGCGCAGCTTGGCCGTGGAACCGAGGTCCAGCTTGGCGCCCTCGTTGATGTCGAGCGGCTGGTCGAAGTTATCGGTCTGCAGACGCAGCAGGTTGGCCTGCTCGCCCTTTTCCAGCAGCGTGAAGCTGTAGACCACGTGGGCCGGGTCGCCGTTGCCCAGCATGCCCTTGCCGGTCAGGCCGGCGGCCTTGGCCATCTCGGGGTCGCGCAGATCGCGCAGCACCTGGGTGACGGCTTTCTGGGCGCGCGCGTCCAGCGTGCTGACCACGCTCAGGTCGAGCCGGTCCAGGTTGTACAGGCGGTTGTCGCCCAGCAGGCTGGCCAGGTGGGTGCGCACCGCGTTCGAGGCCTTGCGCGTCACATAGGTCATGGCCGGCGCGGCCTGCACGCCGGAGCCGGCCGATGGATGCAGGCGCTGCTTGAGGGCCGCGTCGCGCACGGCCGGCGTGATCACGCCTTCCTGGGCCAGCAGGCGCAGGTGCGAATTGGCCAGCGTTTCCAGGTCGGCCGTGCCGTCGCCCAGGTAGTAGCTGGGGCGGCGCTGGGCAATCATCAGGCTCAGCGCCTCCTTGAAGGCGAGCGCGCTGTCGGGCTGGTCCAGCTTGCCGCTGAGCAGGTGGTTCACTTGTGCGAAGTCGCGGCCGTACCAGACCCACATGCCGTCGCCGATGCCGTTCACTTCACCGTAACCGGGCTTGGCCGACAGCGGCACCGTGTTGAGGTAATCGATCACGATCTGGCGCCGCACGGCCGAGGTATCCTCGCCCTGCTGGTAGGCGCGCAGGCTGGCCGACACCATCTGCTGCAGCTTGTCCTTGAGGGTGCTGGTGCGCCCTTCCGGCGAATGGCGGTACTTCTCGATCTGGGTCGCCAGCGTGCTGCCGCCGGCCGGCCGGTGGCCGCCGGAGAAAGTGCTGGCCGTCTTTTCCAGCACGGCCTTGCTCAGGCGGTCCCATTCGACGGCCGGATTGCGTTTCGGGTATTTGCTGTCGAGCAGTTCGCGGTTCTCGATGAACAGCAGGCTGCGCACCAGCGCCGGCGGCGCTTCCTCGAACTTGCCGTACACGCGCTCGGGATAGCTGGCCGTGAACAGGGGCTGGGCGCGGCAATCGACGATGGCCAGGCCGGTCTTGGTCTTTTCGCGGTAGGTGGTGAACACCCCCATGTCGGTCAGCTCGACCAGCTTGGGCGAGAAACGCGACTGGGCCGTGACCGTGTAGTCGCGCGTCTTCAGTTTGCCCAGGTAGTCGGGGATGTTGGCGTAGCCGAGGCGCTCGTCGTACGGGCTGTCCTTGGGGAAGCGGATGGCCGCGCTGGGGCCCGGCTCCACGCGGTAAGTGAGCTTGCCCACCAGGCCGGAGAAGAACTGCGCTTGCATGGTCGAGGTACGGATTTCCTGCAGCACCCAGTACACACCGCACGACAGCAGCACCAGCATGGCGACGATGAAGGCGTTGCGCGAGCGCTTGCTCTGGACCGGCTCGGATGGCGGCGGCGAGGCCGGCTGGGTGTGGGCCAGCAGCACGGCTTCGTCAACGGCTGCGGGCGGGGGCACGGCACGCAGATGGCGGCGCCGCCCATAGCCCATGGCGGCCGCGCCTGCGCGCAGTTTGCGCACCGCGCGCAGGACGATGCGGGGCCGGCGGAAACGTCGATTGCTTAACATATGATTCAAACCGGTCAGTCGTTTGTTCAGTCACACTGCGCGCCGCACCGCATCCACATGGCCGTGGTGAACAGCGGGCGCGCGACAGCGGATGCTTGCCATGTTCACTACTTAGTTGGCTGCGTTACAAGCGCACCTTCTTTTGCACTTAACTCGCGTGGCGCACACCCCGTTGACCGGGTCGCGCGACACGCGCAGCCTGCTATCCATTCCACCACATCGGCGCCACATGGATGGGCCGGTGCGCAGAAAAATCTTCGTTCGCCGGGGCTTTTCGCAAAAAAACAACGGCGTTCGCCACGCAGGAGAAGCGGCGGGGAAGCGCTGGGGGAACGCCGTTCGCGCCCGGCGCGTATCGCCGTGAAGACGGCGCGCCGCGAGGCGTCAAGAGAGGTGCTTGTACTCTACCTGCAGGCGCGACAATTCGGCGCACAGTTGGGCGAACGCGGCGGCCGTCGGTTCGGGCGCGCCCTTCACGCCCAGCTCAATGTGGCGGCGCGTGTTGGCGTCGCCCACGCTGGGCAGGCTGAACACCTTGACGCCGGCGAACTGCGCTTCGAGCGCCTCCATCAGCGGCGTCAGCGCCGATTCGGCCGTGCCGTACACCAGCACCGATTGCTCGCTGTGCGGCGCGCGGTGGAACAGGTGGGCGTAGTGGTGGTCGAGCACCCACGCGATCATGGGATGGGCCATGACGGGGAAGCCGGGCACGAAGTAGTGCTCGCGCAGCGCGAAGCCGGCCACGTTGTTGTACGGGTTGGGGATCAGCGCGGCGCCTTCGGCGAATTCGGCCATCTTCAGCCGGTGCAGGTTCTCGGGCGAGTTGAGGTCGGCCGGCTGGCCGCTCTCCTCGCCCATCTGCAGAATACGCTGCTGGATGTTGCGCTTGCCCTGTTCATGCAGCACCAGCGGCAGGCCCAGCGCATCGGCGGCCGCCTTGCGCGTATGGTCGTCCGGCGTGGCGCCGATGCCGCCACAGCTGAACACGATGTCGCCGCTGGCGAAGGTGCGGCGCAGCGTGGCCGTGATGCGGGCCGGGTCGTCGCCCAGCACTTCGGCCCAGTCCAGCTGCAAGCCGCGCTCGGCCAGCATCTGCACCACTTTGGTGAAGTGCTGGTCGGTGCGCCGGCCCGACAGGATTTCGTCGCCGATGATGATCAATCCGATTGCCATGTCAGTCCTCGAAGTGTGTGGGTGTGCTTTGATACCCAAATGGTATCAGTTGACCGCCGCATTATGGTCACTGATGTCGCGCATCGGCGGCGCCGCGCGCAACCGTTCCAGCGCCTCCAGGCAGTAGTGGGCAAACCACAAGCCGGTGAAGATGAAGATCACCACGTACAGCCAGATCGAGGCGGCCGCCAGGAAGGGGAACAGCACGACGGACAAAGCCGTGCCGCCCAGCCACAACATGCCCGGCAGCGCGCCGGCCAGGCCCGACAGCACGCCGATGGCCAGCAGCGGCCAGCGGTGGCGCTGCAGCACGTCGGCCCGTTCCTCGGGGCTGGCGTGGTCGGCCAGGGTGTCGTACACCATCACGCGGCAGGTGAGCCAGCCCCACAGCAGGGACTGCACCACCAGCGCCAGCGGTGGAAACGCGTACAGCGGCAAGGTGAGCAGCCACAGGCCGATGAACACGGCCATGCCCGCCAGCGCCGTCAGCGCGCTGCCGACCAGGCTGCCGCCGTGCTTGCGTTCGAGCTGGCCGTAGCGGCGCTGGCCCACGTGGCGCACGATGGCCGGCATGGCGGCCACGCCGATGAACACCAGGGCCGTCAATATCATCAACGGCAACAGCAGCAGCATGGCGATCATGGGCACCACCACCGTCTTCAGCATGCCCAGGCCCAGCGAGGTGAGCAGGTTGCTGCTGTAGGCGAAGCCGTCGTACTGGATGAACAGGGCGTGCAGGTAATCGATCAGCGGTTGCAGGCCCACGTACAGCAGGCCGCCCCACAGCACGACGGCCAGCACGAAGGGGATCACGCTCAGCAGCAGCATGCGGCCATGCAGCTGCGACATCCAGGCGCGGCCATAGGACCGCATCAGCGCGCCCATCAGCGCAGGGTGCCGCGCGCGGCGGGCTTCAAATCGTGTGACATGGCGAATTCGCTTCCATTCCAGGGTGGTGGCCGGCCCCTGCCGGCGACGCCTGGCGATGATACTCCAGCGGCGGCGCTTTTTGGCGGGCCACGGCCGCTTGTTCTACAATGCGGGATTATCGTCAACGAACACCAAGGAAAACCATGTCCACCATCACCACCGCCTCGGGCCTGCAATACATCGAACTGACCGTCGGCGAAGGCGCCGAAGCCAAGGCCGGCCAGAACGTTACCGTGCACTACACCGGCTGGCTGCGCAACGACGACGGCAGCAAGGGCCCGAAATTCGATTCGAGCAAAGACCGCAACGATCCGTTTGAATTCGCCCTGGGCGCCGGCATGGTGATCCGCGGCTGGGATGAAGGCGTGCAAGGCATGAAGATCGGCGGCGTGCGCCAGCTGATCATCCCGTCCGACCTGGGCTACGGCTCGCGTGGCGCCGGCGGCGTGATCCCGCCAAACGCCACCCTGATCTTCGACGTGGAACTGCTGGCTGTTTAAGCTATCCACGAACGTCGTTCCCGCCTGCGCGGGAACGACGTGCTAACCTAGCCTCACCGCTGCCAGCTTCATCTTCAGCGCTGCCAACCCCGCCGCAACGCTTCCAGTTCCGCCCTCGGCTCCAGCATGTCGCCCACGATGCGCTGGTCTATCGCTTCCAGCAAGGCCGTCGGCATCTCCGCCCCGCCCCGCTTGTAGACGCCTATCTGCGGCATCGGTTTGCCGCCCTGCACCAATACCGGGATGCGCCACTCGTCGCTGGCCCGGCAAGCCAGACCCGTCAGCTCCTGCCCCGTGCCGGCCAAGGTGAACGTGCGGCAGTAGCCGCCCTCGCGCGACAGGAAACTGAGGCCGATCCGCACTTCACTCGACGCCGTGGCCGCGCCCCCCATCTGCAAACTGAGCGCCGACGCCAGCGCGCCCTGGGCGGCCAGCATGCCGTCATGGCTGGCCACCACCGTGACCGGTGTCGGCGGGCCGAACCAGCCGGGCTGCCAGCGGGCCAGGCCGAATTTGCCGGCCACCACCCCGACCAGCAGCGCCAGCGCCAGCGCGCCCCCTTCCAGCCAGCCCCAGTGACGCCGGCGCGCGCGGCGGGCCGCGCTGTGGTTGGCGGCGCGGCTGGCCCGCACGGCGTCGAGCTGCACCACGTTGGCGCCGCGCCGCGGGCGCGCGCTCTCGCGCGGGGCCTGGGCCGCGTACTGGCCCTGGCGCAGCGCCCGGTAGTGCGCCACGCGCCGCGCCACGCTGTCGTCCTGCCGCATGGCTTCCTCGACGGCGCGGCGGGTCGCCTCGTCCAGTTCGCCGTCCGCGTACGCAATCAGGATCTCGTCCGAAAAACTCATGATGGTGTCCTCGCTGGTACAGATCATAACCCTTTGCGGGGCCGCGCGGGCGCGCCACAGGCGCCGGCGTTGCGGCTTTTTCGCATGCCGCGCGGGGCGCCGCCAGACAAGGCAAAACGTGGTGCGGCGCGTCATAAAGCCTGCCAGCACAGGTGTTTTTCGGGCGCGCGGCGTGGCATGTCAGCTACTGTATGGCCTACTTCAACGAGAAACCATTACATTTGACAATATTTATGCTAATCTGCGCGCTCTATTAACCAAGGAGGTAGTAATGAAAAAAGGCGAATTGATTGCAGAGTTTGCGAAACGCACCGAGATGTCCGCTGCTGCCGCCAACGGTGCGGTGAACACGCTGATCGCCATCATCACCGAGCGCCTGAAAAAGGGTGACACGGTAGGCATCACCGGCTTCGGCACTTTCGCCGTTGCCAAGCGCGCCGCACGCAAAGGCCGTAATCCTGCCACCGGCGAAGCGATCAAGATCGCCGCGTCGAAGACCCCGAAATTCTCCGCTGGCGCGACGCTGAAAGCCGCTGTCAATCCGAAGAAGAAGTGATCTGCCCGCAGTAGCAATACTGGACAAGTGCCTGCCCAGGCACCGGAACCGGCGGCCCGGCGCGCAAGCGCAGGCCGCCGTTCTGTTTTTCAGACCTCGTCCATCAGCGCCAGCAGCACCAGCTTTTCGAACTCCGGTTCGAAGCGGCGGATGATGTTCTCCGGATCGCGCGCCAGCGCGTCGTCCGTCACGATGCCGAACTGCACCCCGCCGTTGTAGCTGAGGATCGATACCCCGATGCCGATGTCGCCCGACTGCGGCACCCAGAACATGACCTGGTCGAGCTGGCTGCCGGCCATGTACAGCGGCGTGCGCGGCCCCGGCACATTGCTCATCACGGCCGTGGCCTTGCGGGCGAAATAATTCTGAATCTCATTCTGCACCTGCTTGGGCGTGGCGCCCAGCACGCCCAGCACCGACATGGCCACCAGCGCCGTGTAGCCGCCCTTGAGTTCGTCCATGCGGCGCTGCACTTCGCGCAGCCGCGCCACCGGGTCCTCCAGCCCGACCGGCAGCACCAGCGGCACCAGGCCGAAGGCGTTGCCCAGCTTCTGGTGGCCGTCGGCCTTGCGCAGGTTGACCGGCACCATCACCCGCACCTGGCAGGCCGGGTCCACCGTGTCGCCGCAGGCGCGCAGGTAGGCGCGCAAAGCGCCAGCCACGCTGGCCATCAGCACGTCGTTGATCGAGCAGCCGTAGGCCTTGCTGATGGCCTTGACCTCGGACAGCGGCAGCGGCTCGCTCCAGGCCACGTGCTTGCGGCCATTGGGCTTGCCCTTCAGGCGCGTGGCGCTGTCGGAGTCCATGGTGGTGAGCTTGACGGCGTCCAGCGCCAGCTTGGTGGCCGTCTGGCCCAGCTGGCCGATCTTGCCGACCATCTGCGGCATGTCGGTCCACAGCCGCATCGACTTGAGCCACATGGCCGACGACAGGTCGATGGCCTTGACGGTGGTGGCCGTGATCGGCAGCAGGATCTGCTCCCACGGATTCTCCTCGGCCGCCTCGACGGCGACCTCGGACGGCCGGTGCAACTGGCTGTCCGGATGGGCGCCGAACATGGACATGAACACGCCCACCAGCGCCACGCCGTCGGCGATGCAGTGGTGGATGCGCACGATCAGGGCCTGGCGCACCTTGCCGTCCTCGCCCACGCAGTTGTCGACCAGGTGCATCTGCCACAGCGGCAGCACCGGGTCCAGCGGCTGCTGCGACAGCCGCCCCACCAGCCCCTGCAGCGCCGGCTTGTTGCAGCCGCCATCGGGCGCATCGTGCAGGCGCAGGTTGACCACGTGGTCGTCCAGGTTCACCTCCTGCTCCTGCCACCAGGCGCCCGTCACGTCCTGCACCACGCGGCTGCGGAAGCGGCGGTAGGCCAGGAAACGGGTGGTGAGCGCTTCCTTGAGGCCGTCGAGCGCGATGGGCTGGCTCATGATGGCCACGCCCACGATCATCATCTGGTTGCCTTCCGAATCCATCCTCAGCCATGCCGTATCCACGGTCGACATCTTCTTACGGCCAAACAAGGCTTTGGACAACATTCGAGCATCTCCTCTAAGGTTTGTAGGCGGTTTGTTTGTATTATGTCGCTGATCGGGATGTCAATGCGCTAAGTATTTATAGTGACATTGCTCTAACAACAATATGTGCAACACTTTTCGTCCACAGGAGCCGTTATGAGTTTACAAGAGCAATTCGCGCAGGCGCAGGCCGATTCCAAGAATCTGCCGGAGCGTCCGGACAATATGACCCTGCTGAAGATCTACGCCCTGTTCAAGCAGGCCAGCAGCGGTGACGTGGAAGGTGCGCGTCCTGGCTTCACCGACATGGTGGGCCGCGCCAAGTATGATGCCTGGGCCGCCCTCAAGGGCAACAGCCAGGATGAGGCGATGCAGCAATACATCGACCTGATCGAAGAACTGAAGGGCTGATCAGGCCCAACGCAAAAAAAGAGAGGGGCCGCGGCCCCTCTCTTTTTTTTCGGCCGCCGTTCAGGCCTTGCCGCCAAAGACTTTCTGCATGTTTTCCGCCACCTTGTGTTCGATCTTGTGGGCGAACGCGCTCAGCAAAAATCCCAGCTTGATCTGCATCTGCGCCTGATGCTTGTGCAGCGTGAGCGAGCCGGATACGCCGCTACGCTCGAAATGCAGGACATCGCCCTGCCAGGTGCACTCGATGTCGAATTCCTCGGCCATCTGCTCGGCCACTTTCTCCGCCGCTTCGCGGGCTTTCTTGTGTGACAGGTGGTGATCCTGCACGATGTTGATGTCCGCCATCTGGCCTTCCTCACTAATTGAACCAGCCGCCATGATGCCAGTTGGGGCCGCCCGGCGCTAGTGCCCGCGCTAGGCCCCTGCCTGGTGCGGCTGCCAGCCCAGCACCACCAGCAAGGCCGCGAAACCGACCACATAGGCCAGCGCCACATGCCAGCCGTGGCGCAGCCACAGCAGCACGGAACGGGCCTCCGGATACTGGCCGCTGAGCGCCACGCCGGCCGAGGAGCCGAACCAGATCATGGAGCCGCCAAAGCCCACCGCATAGGCCAAAAAGCCCCAGTCAAAGCCGCCCTGGCGCAGCGCCAGCGCCGTCAGCGGGATGTTGTCGAACACGGCCGACACGAAGCCGAGCGTGAGCGCGCTGGGCCAGGACGCGGCCGGCAGCGCCTGCACCGGCATCATGGACGCCGACCACACCAGCGCCAGCAGGAATACGGCGCCGCGCAGCGCACCGGGCAGCTCGTGCCAGTCGGGCCGGCGCCACAGGGCGGTGGCGCCCAGCGTCAGCCACACGGCCGCGCCCAGGAAGGGGAACACGCCTATCCAGTCCGGAAAGCGCACGCTGAGCAGCACATTGGTCAGCACGGCCGCCACCAGCACGCCGGCCACGATGGCCACCCGCGCCGCGTCGATGCGCACCCCGGCCGGCGCATCCTTGACGATGGGGCTGTAGGCCTGCTGCTGGCGCGCGGCCGGCAGCGCGCACACCAGCAGCGCCACGCCGGCCGCCACATAGGCATGCAGCACCTGCGACGGCGCCACCCCGGCCAGCCACATCATGGTGGTGGTGGTGTCGCCCACCACGCTGCCCGAACCGCCCGCGTTGGAGGCGGCCACGATGGCGGCCAGGTAGCCGATGTGTACCTTGCCGCGGAACACGCTGTGGGCCACGGTGCCGCCGATGATGGCGGCAGCGATGTTGTCGAGGAAGCTGGAGATGAAGAACACCAGCCAGAGCAGCACAAACGGCCCCTTCCAGTCGTCGGGCAGGTAGTCGGGCAGGATGTCGGGAATGCGGCTGCGCTCGAAGTGCTTGGCCAGCAGGGCGAAGCCGAGCAGCAGCGCCAGCAGGTTGGCCAGCCCCACCCACTCGTGGCCGGCGTGGGCCAGCAGGCCGGCCACGCCCGCCCCCTCGCCGAACGGCGCCCACAGCACCTTGTAGATGGTGATCACCAGCGCCCCGCCCAGCGCCGTCAGCATGGTGGATACGTGGGCGAAAGCGACCATGGCCAGCACCACGGCGAACAACAGGAATTCCAGCGGGATGCCGGCCAGGGCCGGCGTGACGGGATGGGGCATGCGGTCTCCAGGTAGGTGCGCCGGCTGGGCCGGCTGTCGTGTTTGGCTGGGATTCTAGCGCACCGGACCCGGCCACGGCCAATGGCGCAACCTTTGCGGCCACGCAAACCTGGCCGGCCCGCGCGGCGCGACGATGGACGCTGGCTGGCGCGCCAGCGCCATTCCCCACTCATCCAGCAAGGAGCGCGCATGAAAATTCTAGCAACGGCCCAGGGCGGCATCGCCGGCCAGGGCGGACATTACGAGGTCGACACCGACACCAACGTGCAGGGCAAGGCCCTGGAGGCGACCTTGGACAACGATCACTTCTTCGCCACCCCGCCCTCACCCCCGCCGCCGGCCGGGGCCGACCAGCTGCACTGGACCATCACGGTCGACGACCGGGGCCGGCGCCACAGCGTCTCGTTTTGCGAGGACGGGCGGCCGGCCAACCAGCGCTGGCAAAAGCTGCTGAACCAGATCCGCGCCGCCACCTGAGCCGCGCCTCCCGGCCTGCGGCCTGTTCGGGCCAATCTTGACTAGCGTCATCACCCCGCGCGCCGGGGTGTGCTACTGTCATTCCCCAGTAGAAAAAGCACCTGTCAGCAGACCGCCAGGCCCCGGCGCCGGCGGTGCGTGACCGTGCGCGGACCAGCGCGCGGCACGCATTTGCTTATAGAGATTGTATATAAGCGCAATTTGTGAGATGTGGCAAATTACCTTAAAATACAGTGCTTTGCTGAAGTTGGCATGGCCGATACGACGCCGCTGACGGACCAGCGCACCAACATTGATAGGACTGTTATGACTCACGTTGTCACCGAATCTTGCATCAGCTGTCGTTACACCGATTGCGTCGATGTTTGCCCGGTAGATTGTTTCCGCGAAGGCCCGAATTTCCTGGCGATCGATCCGGACGAATGCATCGACTGCGCCGTGTGCGTGGCCGAATGCCCCGTCAACGCCATTTTCGCTGAGGAAGATGTGCCGTCGGACCAGCAGCAATTCATCAAGATCAACGTCGAGCTGGCCCGTAACTGGCCCTCGATCACCAAGACCAAGGCGGCCCTGCCGGAAGCCGAAGAGTTCAAGGACGTCAAAGAGAAGCTGCACCTGCTGGTACGCTGATCGCGTCCCGCCCCGCACCGGCGCGCGTCCGGCACGGCCGGCTGGCAACGACAGGCAGCAACAGGCAGTGTTCAGGCGTGTCCGCCGCGTACGCGGCGTGCCCCGTTGTTGCCTGAACATTTAGCCCGAATGTTTACGCAACAACAGGGAAAATGGTATGCAAAGTGTCACCCCCACCCCAGCCGGCGTCATCGAAGCGGATGCCGTCATCATCGGCGCCGGCCCGGTCGGCCTGTTCCAGGTATTCGAACTGGGCCTGCTGGAAATCAAGGCCCACGTGATCGATTCGCTGCACGTCGTCGGCGGCCAGTGCGTGGAACTGTACCCGGACAAACCCATCTACGACATCCCCGCCGTGCCCTCGTGCACGGGCCAGGAGCTGACGGACAACCTGCTCAAGCAGATCGCCCCGTTCGAGCCCACCTTCCACCTGGGCCAGGAAGTGACCATCGTCGAGCGGCGCGAGGATGGCCGTTTCAACGTTGAAACGAGCACCGGCACCCGTTTCCTGGCCAAGACCATCTTCATCGCCGCCGGCGTCGGCTCGTTCCAGGCCCGCACGCTGAAAGTGGACGGCATCGAGCAGTTCGAAAACAGCCAGTTGTTCTACCGCGTCAAGGACCCCGCCCTGTTCGAAGGCAAGAACCTGGTCATCTGCGGCGGCGGCGACTCGGCGCTGGACTGGGCCCTGAACTTCGTCGGCAAGGCCGAATCGGTGGTGCTGGTGCACCGGCGCGAAGATTTCCGCGCCGCGCCGGCCTCGGTGGCCAAGATGAAGGCCCTGTGCGACGACTACGAAATGCAACTGATCATCGGCCAGGCCACCGGCTTCGACGCCAAGGATGGCAAGCTGACCGACCTCAAGGTGACGGGCGCCGACGGCGTCACGCGCCGCGTGCCGCTGGACATGCTGCTGGTGTTCTTCGGCCTGTCGCCCAAGCTGGGCCCGATCGCCGAATGGGGCCTGGACATCGAGCGCCGCCAGCTCAAAGTGCAGAGCACGGAGAAGTTCGAAACCAACGTGCCCGGCATCTTCGCCGTGGGCGACATCAACACCTATCCGGGCAAGAAAAAACTGATCCTGTCGGGCTTCCACGAAGCTGCTCTGGCCGCTTTTGGTGCAGCGCCATACATTTTCCCCGACAAGAAAATCCACATGCAATACACGACCACCTCGCCCAAGCTGCACAAGGTGCTAGGCGTGGAGACCCCCGTATTCGACTAGGAATCCGGCAGCGGCTTGGCCGTTCGTCCTACAAAAAAGCAGCGGAAACGCTGCTTTTTTTTATTCTGGCTGCGTTATGATGACTCATAGAGCCAAAAAGTTCGCTCATTCCCTTGCGGAAACAGAGGTATCATCATGCAAGGCGCCAGTAAACATGCCGCTCCCGCCTTTCTCGCGGGAATCTCGAAATGCTTTACGACACGAACAAATATCCTATAATTGATCCATGATGTATAGGTATGGTGCGCCGCACCATCCTCACTGCCAGGAATATTTATGCTCTACCAACTGCACGAAATGCAACGCTCGTTCCTGACGCCTTTGATGCATTGGGCCGACGCGTCGTCCAAACTGTTTACCAACCCTGTCTCGCCGCTGGCGCACACGCCATTCTCGCAGCGGATCGCGGCCGGCTACGAGTTGATGTACCGTTTGGGCAAGGATTATGAAAAACCGGCGTTCGAGATCGACAGCACCGAGATCAACGGCGAACAAGTGGGCATCATCGAACAAGTGGTGGAAACCAAGCCGTTCTGCCGCCTGATCCACTTCCGCAAGGACCTGGGCGAGAAAGCGCTGCGCGCCCTCAAGCAACCGAAGGTCTTGCTGGTGGCGCCGCTGTCGGGCCACCACTCCACGCTGCTGCGCGACACCGTGCGCGGCCTGCTGGTGGAACACGACGTCTACATCACGGACTGGACCGACGCGCGCATGGTGCCGGTCTCGGCCGGCCCGTTCCACCTGGACGATTACATCTTCTACGTGCAGGACTTCATCCGCCTGCTGGCGCCGGACCTGCACGTGATCTCCGTGTGCCAGCCGACGGTGCCGGTGCTGGCCGCCATCTCGCTGATGGCGTCGGACAACGATCCCAAGCTGCCCAAGACCATGACCATGATGGGCGGCCCGATCGACCCGCGCAAATCGCCGACCCAGGTCAACAACCTGGCCACGGAAAAGAAATTCTCGTGGTTCGAGAATACGGTGATCTACGCGGTGCCGCCCAACTACCCGGGCTTCGGCCGCAAGGTCTATCCGGGCTTCCTGCAGCACGCCGGTTTCATCGCCATGAACCCGGGCCGCCACGCCCAGAGCCACCGCGAGTTCTACATGCACCTGGTGCAGGGCGACGACGAGCCGGCCGACAGCCACCGCAAGTTCTACGATGAATACAATGCCGTGCTCGACATGCCGGCCGAGTACTACCTCGACACCATCAAGACCGTGTTCCAGGAATTCCGGCTGCCGAAAGGCACCTGGATGGTAGGCGGCAAGCCCGTGCGCCCGCAGGACATCAAGACGGTGGCGCTGTTCACGGTCGAAGGCGAGCTCGACGACATCTCCGGCGCCGGCCAGACCCAGGCCGCGCACGAGCTGTGCAGCGGCATTCCGGCCGACATGCAGCAAGACTTCGTGGCGCCGCAAGCGGGCCACTACGGCATCTTCTCGGGCCGCCGCTGGCGCGAGATGATCTGCCCGAAAATTGGCGAGTTCATCCGCAAGCACGGCTGATCCCGACCAGGCAGTCCCACAAGGCGGGACGTCACACCAGGCTGGTGTGACGTCCCGTTTTTTTATGCCCCGCTGCGCGCGGTGACTAGTCGGCCACCGCCCGCGCGTGCGGCGTGCCGGTCCGGCGCGGCACGCTGCCGCCGTCGAGGTGGGCGCGCTGCCAGTATTCCTTCTCCAGCCGCTCCAGGTCCAGCTCGCGGGCCGCGTTGTTGAACGCCTTCTGCTGTTCCAGCCCCTGCGCCGTGTGCTTGAAGCACACCGTCACGGGCCGCTCCTTGAACAGGTTGTCCGCGATGCCCACGCGCTCGCGCTCGGCCGGCCCGAACTGCGGCTCGTGCAACAGGTAATCGAGCACGTGGCGCTCGATGACGATCACGGAATAGCGCCCGATCAACAGCTTGCGCAGATTGGTCTCGTCGTTGACGCCCTCCTCCGGCGACACGTCGCCACGCGCGCGGGCCGCGTCGAACTGCTCGCCATACGCGTAGCCGGCCACCGTGCCCAGCCGCACGCCGCGCAGGCCGGCCAGCGTGTCGGGCCGCACGGGCGCCGATTTCAGGTAGGCGAGCACCGTCAGCGTGCTGCCGATGGGGGAGGAAAAATGGCACAGCTTCTCGCGCTCGGGCGTGCGCCACACCGGCAGCAAGCCCGCATAGCGCGGATTATGCAGGCCAAACTCCATGGCCCGCTTCCATGGAAAATATTCGATTTCCGAGCGCATGCCCAGCTTCTGGTAGACGGCGGCCACCAGCGCGCCAGACAAGCCATCGCCCGGCAGCGCGGCGGTGACGAACGGCGGCCACTCGTCGGCCGAAAAACGCACCACGGGCAAGGGCGCCGCCGCCAGCCACGCCGGCCAACACGCGCAGGCCAGCCACGCCACCACAATGCTCGACTTCAACCGCCCCATCCACATACTCCATCGTAAGCCCGGCGGTTACCATGCCGCCGGTATGATCGGTCACTATCGTCCCACAAAAGGCCACACAACACGGTTGTATTTCAGCAACTTTCCGGATCATGCGCACGGCGCAATGATGGCCGATATTTTTCGGCCCATCGCGCGCGGATATTGGATAATGACGTTTTACCGCATTCAAGCTGACCGTGTCGTCCACCAACACCCCCACCCTCGCCGACCGCATCGAAGACGTGCTGCCGCAAACCCAGTGCACCAAATGTGGCTACCAGGGCTGCCGCCCTTACGCGGAGGCAATCGCGGCCGCCCAGGCCGGGATCAACCAATGCCCGCCCGGCGGCGCGGAAGGCGTGGCCCGCCTGGCCGCGCTGACGGGTCAGAAGGTCATTCCCATCAACCCCGTCAACGGCATGGAACGTCCGCGCGCCGTGGCCTACATCGATGAAGCGCTGTGCATCGGCTGCACGCTGTGCATCCAGGCCTGCCCGGTGGACGCCATCGTGGGCGCGGCCAAGCAGATGCACACCATCGTGCCCGACCTGTGCACCGGTTGCGATCTGTGCGTGAATCCGTGCCCGGTCGATTGCATCGTCATGTACCCGGTGACGGAGACGACCGGCTGGGATGCCTGGAGCCAGCCGCTGGCCGACGCCGCCCGCGAGCGGCACGACTTCCGCGCGCAGCGCCTGCGCCGCGACGCCGAGGAAAACGACGCGCGGCTGGCCGCCAAGGCCGTGGCCAAGATGAAGGCGGTGGACGCGCTGGACCCGGCCACGGCGGCCGACGAGGCGGAGAAGGAACGCAAGCGCGCCATCATCGCAGCCGCCATGGAACGGGCGCGCCTGAAGAAGGAAGCGGCGCAGCAGGAGCAGCAGCAGGCGCCGCAAGACAAGGCCGCCAAGGAAAACAAACCGGAATGAATCAAGCCAAACGCTACGAAATGTTCACGCGCTTTCGCGCAGCCAATCCCAAACCCGTCACGGAACTGGAATACACCACACCGTTCGAACTGCTGATCGCCGTGCTGCTGTCGGCCCAGGCCACGGACGTGGGCGTGAACAAGGCCACCCGCAAGCTGTACCCGGTGGCCAATACGCCGGCCAAGATACTGGCGCTGGGCGAGGAAGAACTCAAGGGCTATATCCAGACCATCGGCCTGTACAAGACCAAGGCCAAGAACGTGATCGCCACCTGCAAGATCCTGCTGGAGCAGCATGGCGGCGAAGTGCCGCGCGACCGCGAGTCATTGGAGGCGCTGCCCGGCGTGGGCCGCAAGACGGCCAATGTGGTGATGAACACGGCCTTCGGCGAACCGACCATGGCGGTCGACACCCACATCTTCCGGGTGGCCAACCGCACCGGCCTCGCACCGGGCAAGAATGTCGACATCGTGGAGCAGAAGCTGCTCAAGTTCGTGCCCAAGGAATTCCTGCACGACGCCCACCACTGGCTGATCCTCCACGGCCGCTACACCTGCAAGGCGCGCAAGCCCGAATGCTGGAACTGCATGGTGGCCGACCTGTGCGACTACCGCCAAAAGACGCCGGCGCCGGAAGGCGCTTGACGAACAGCCGCCCGCGCGCCCGTCACGCGCGCGGCGGCCATCGCTTTGCTTACACCAGCACCAGGTTGTCGCGGTGGATCAGCTCCGGGCCTTCCACGAAGCCGAGGATGGCTTCGATTTCCGTCGATGGCTTGCGCATGATGCGGCGCGCTTCGGCGCTCGTGTAGTTGGACAGGCCGCGCGCCACCGGATGGCCTTCCGGATTGACGCAGGTGATGACGGCGCCACGGCCGAACTCACCCTTCACTTCCGTCACGCCGATCGGCAGCAGCGACTTGCCTTCATCCTTCAATTTCTGCACGGCGCCCGCGTCCAGCACCACCTGGCCCACCGTGTGCAGGTGGTCGGCCATCCACTGCTTGCGCGCCGTCAGGTGGCCCGTCTGCGCCGTCAGCTCGGTGCCGATGGCTTCACCTTGCGCCAGGCGGCTCAGCACGTCGCTGTCGCGGCCCCAGGCGATGATGGTGTGGGCGCCCGACTTGGCAGCGCGCTTGGCGGCCAGGATCTTGGTCAGCATGCCGCCGCGGCCGATGCTGGTGCCGGCGCCACCGGCCATGGCTTCCAGCGCCGGATCGCCGGCGCGGCCCTGACGGATCAGCTGCGCGTTCGGGTCCTTGCGCGGATCGGCTGAATACAGGCCGTGCTGGTCGGTCAGGATGATCAGCGCGTCGGCCTCGATCAGATTGGCCACCAGTGCGCCCAGCGTGTCGTTGTCGCCGAACTTGATCTCGTCCGTCACCACCGTGTCGTTCTCGTTGATGATGGGGACCACGCCCAGGCGCAGCAAGGTGGTGAGCGTGGAGCGCGCGTTCAGGTAGCGTTCGCGGTCGGCCAGGTCGGCGTGGGTGAGCAGCACCTGCGCCGTGCCCAGCTGGTGGGCGCGGAAGCTGGTCTCGTAGATCTGCGCCAGGCCCATCTGGCCCACGGCCGCGCAAGCCTGCAGTTCGTGGATGTCGGTGGGGCGCTGCTCGAAGCCCAGGCGCAGCATGCCCTCGGCCACCGCGCCCGACGACACCAGCACCACTTCCTTGCCCAGCGCCCGCAGGCCGGCGATCTGCGCGGCCCAGCGCGCGATGGCGGCGTGGTCCAGGCCCCGGCCGTCGTTGGTGACCAGCGAGGAACCGACCTTGATGATGACGCGGGTGGCTTTCTGTATGACGGAATTCATAGTGCGGCGGTTCTTATCTCAAGGCGCGGCCTGGCCGCGCATGGCTATCAAACACCCCGGCGCACGCGCCAGGACAGGGTTTGCTGTGATATCGCCTGGGACGGGCGGGTCGCCCGGTCTTGCCGCAACCGGCGCCGCGCCCGTGGTAGCGGGGCCTGCGCCGACATGGATGACACAAACAGTGGTAACCGTTTATCTCAAAGGGAAAATGCGAATCGGCCGCGCGAGGCGGCCGAATGGGAATCACGTACTGTGATTGTAATCGAAGACGGGCTTGCCGTTCAGTGCGATCAGTCCAGGATTTTAGTCCAGGATTTTGAAACGGGGATCGTCCGGGTCGATGGACGAGATGCCGCGCGCCTCTTCCGTCATCTGGGTTTCTTCCGCGCGCTGCTCCTCGTGCTTCTTCTGCTCCAGGTGCAGGTAGATGGCGTTGACCAGGTCCTGCGTGCCTTCGTGGCTCAGGGCCGAGATCTCGAACACGGGGCCCTTCCAGCCGAAGCGCTTGAGGAAGTCCTTGACGACCGTCTTGCGCTCGTCCGCCGGCACCACGTCCAGCTTGTTGAGCACCAGCCAGCGCGGCTTGTCGGCCAGCGCCTCGTCGTACTTCTTGAGCTCCTTGACCAGCGCCTTGGCTTCCTTGACCGGATCGACGTTGGCCTCGAACGGCGCCAGGTCGACGATGTGCAGCAGCAGGCCGGTGCGCTGCAGGTGGCGCAGGAACTGGTGGCCCAGGCCCGCGCCTTCGGCCGCGCCCTCGATCAGGCCGGGAATGTCGGCGATCACGAAGCTGCGCTCATGCGACACGCGCACCACGCCCAGGTTGGGGTGCAAGGTGGTGAACGGGTAGTCGGCGATCTTGGGACGGGCGTTGGAGACGGCCGAGATGAAGGTCGACTTGCCCGCGTTGGGCATGCCCAGCAGGCCCACGTCGGCCAGCACCTTCAGCTCCAGGCGCAGTTCGCGCCGTTCGCCTTCCTTGCCCTCGGTCTTCTGGCGCGGCGCACGGTTGGTCGACGTCTTGAAGTGGATGTTGCCCCAGCCGCCCTCGCCGCCCTTGGCCAGCAGTTCGATCTGGCCGTGTTCGGTCAGGTCGGCGATGATTTCGCCGCTGGTGTTGTCGATGATCAGGGTGCCCACCGGCATGCGCAGCTGGATGTCTTCCGCGCCCTTGCCGTAGCAGTCGGCGCCGCGTCCCGGCTCGCCGTCCTTGGCCTTGTGCATCTTGGAGTAGCGGTAGTCGACCAGCGTGTTGACGTTGCGGTCGGCGATGGCCCAGATCGAGCCGCCGCGTCCGCCGTCGCCGCCGTCCGGGCCGCCGAAGGGTCTAAATTTTTCACGGCAAAAAGAGGCGCAGCCATTGCCGCCGTTGCCGGCGATGACTTCAATTTTTGCTTCGTCGATAAACTTCATAGTGTGCCGCCATAAAACTAAAAAGGCTCTACCTTGGGCAGAGCCTTTCGATTGAAGGCTTGCGCCTTACGGGGTGGCATGCCGCATGGGCATGCCGGTACCAATTACGCTGGTACGACGGTCACGAACTGGTGCGAGTTCGGGCCTTTGACAACGAACTTCACCTTGCCGTCCACCAGGGCGAACAGGGTGTGGTCCTTGCCCATGCCTACGCCTTCGCCGGCGCGCACTGGGGTGCCGCGTTGACGAATGATGATGCCGCCGGCGTTGATCGCCTGGCCGCCGTAGACTTTAACGCCCAGACGTTTTGATTCTGAGTCACGGCCGTTTCGCGTAGTGCCGCCGCCTTTTTTGTGTGCCATGCTAAAGCTCCTTCGATACTAGTTTGGTTAGGACAGCGGCGATTAGCCGTTGATCGAAACGATTTGGATTTCGGTGTAATTCTGGCGATGGCCCTGATGCTTCTGGTAGTGCTTACGACGACGCATCTTGAAAATCTTCACCTTATCGTGACGACCGTGTGCCACAACAGTTACCAGTACCTTCGCACCTTCGACCAATGGAGCACCAAACTTGATGCTGTCGCCCGCGCCAACGGCGAGAACCTGATCGATGGTGATTTCGGAACCAATGTCTGCCGGTATCTGTTCTACTTTGAGTTTTTCGCCAGCGACAACTTTATACTGTTTGCCACCGGTTTTTATGACCGCGTACATGATTTGAAACCTCATCAAATGTTTAGAAAAATTCCCTCCCGACTCGGCGTTGCAAGCAGGCTGAAAACGGGGGAACCGCTGATTATACATGCGTTGGGATTTCGCGTCAAAAACTATTCACAAACTTGATGCGGCGTGGTATGTCACTCTGCGCGCCGGCGCCAGTCGTTATGCAAATGATATCCAAGTTGCAGGCCCTGGCGGCCAAATGCCCCTTGCCGCAGGGCCATGTCGTATAATCGCGGCACACTACACAGTCCATTGCAGGTTCGCCTTGTCCGACGCTACCCAACACACCAAGCAAAACACCATCGCCCAAACGATCGCCGCCGACATGGACGCGGTCAACACGGTGATCCGCCAGAAATTGCATTCCGAGGTCAGCCTCGTCAACCAGATCGCTGAGTACATCATCAGCGCCGGCGGCAAGCGCATCCGGCCGGTGCTGGTGCTGCTGGTGGCCAACGCCTATTCTTACCAGGGGACGGCGCACCACGAGCTGGCGGCCGTGGTCGAATTCATCCACACCGCGACCCTGCTGCACGATGACGTGGTGGACGAATCGTCGCTGCGCCGCGGCCGCGCCACGGCCAACGCGCTGTTCGGCAACGCCGCTTCCGTGCTGGTGGGCGACTTCCTGTACTCGCGCGCGTTCCAGATGATGGTGGGCCTGAACAATATGCGTGTGATGCAGATCCTGTCGGACGCCACCAACGTGATCGCGGAAGGCGAAGTGCTGCAACTGCTGAACATGCACGACCCGGACGTGAACGAGGAACGCTACCTGCAAGTGATCCGCTCCAAGACGGCCAAGCTGTTCGAGGCGGCGGCCGAGCTGGGCGCGCTGGTGTCGGGCGCCACCGACGCCCAGATCGCGGCGGCCGGCGAATACGGCCGCTCGCTGGGCACGGCCTTCCAACTGATCGACGACGTGCTGGACTACGCGGGCGACGCGGGCGAGATCGGCAAGAACGTGGGCGACGACCTGCGCGAAGGCAAACCGACGCTGCCACTGATCTACCTGATGGAAAACGGCACCGAGGAACAACGGGCGCTGGTGCGCAGCTGCATCGAGCAGGGCGACGAACAGCATTTCGACACCATCCTGGCCGCCATCACCACCAGCGGCGCGCTCGAATACACGCGCCAGCAAGCCGTGACGGCCGCCCAACGCGCCGCCGACGCCATCGCCGACCTGCCCGACAGCGTCTACAAGCAATCGCTGCTGCAACTGGCCAGCTTCGCCGTCGACCGCACGCATTAATCCTGCGCGTGCGGCGCGCCGTCCTTACAGAATCTCTTTCACCAGATCGACTGGGCGGCACAGGCGCACGCCCTTGTCCGTCACCACGAACGGACGGTTGATCAGGATGGGATGGGCCATCATCGCATCGAGCAAAGCCTCATCCGGCAAGCTCATGTCCGACAGGCCCAGCTCGTTGTACAAATCCCCCTTGTCGCGCATGGCGCCCCGCACCGTGAGGCCGGCCGCCGCGATCATCTGCTGCAACGCCTCGCGCGTGGGCGGGTTTTTCACGTAATCGACGATCTGCGGTTCAACGCCGGTGGCGCGGATCAGTTCCAGCGTGTTGCGCGACGTGCCGCATGCCGTGTTGTGATAGATGGTGATGCCCATGATAGTCCTTGCTCGTTCTGGATTGGATAGTGGGAAAATGCGGCAGGCATTATCGCCGAAATGGCGGCAGGACGGCGTCGCATCAATTTTGATTAAAAATTGCAGGTCGATAGTTGAACAATCCACAAATTTCTGGTGTAATTGTTCCTAAGCGGGGTGTAGCTTAGCCTGGTAGAGCGCTACGTTCGGGACGTAGAGGCCGGAGGTTCGAATCCTCTCACCCCGACCAAAATCTTCTTTACGGACAGTCAGCTATTACGTCCGCCGCTTGGGGTCACTTCCGTCGGACTCACGTAACGATCAAGCTGAATTTGCGATGGTCGCGGCAATTGTCGTTAGCATCAGCGAATAGCCCAGCCGAAGGCCGCGGTCTCGAATCCCTTCACCCGACCAATCTTCAATTCCTTACCTGTTTTCTTCTTCATTCGGCGAATGGACTGAAGGACAACTTGCGCCGGCTTGATTTATACAGTTTAATTGTATATATTGCCCTACATACCAGCCGCTGACGTACTGGCTAGCAATCGTAGGAGCAAGCAACAAATGGACATCACACCAAAATCTGTCGTACGGCGTTTCAACAAGGAGGTCATCGAGGATGGCAACCGTATGTCGTTCGACGCGATCATGGACGACAGCTTCGTCAATCACTCAGCACCTGCCGGCGCACCAACTGGCCCGGAAAGCATGTGGAACACCTTTCAAAACGTTCTGCGTCCGGCACTGAGCGAACTGCAAGTACAGATTCATGAGCAGCTATGCGAGGGCGACAAGGTCACTACCCGGAAAAGTATCAGCGGCCGCCATACCGGCACGCTGATGGGCATCGCGCCGACCGGCCGTCAGGTGTCGATCGACGTGATCGACATTGTGCATGTGCGCGATGGCCGCTATGCCGAACATTGGGGCATCAATACTTTGCCAGCTGTACTCGCGCAGCTGCGCGCGGGCTGAAGCACATGGGCAAAAAAGCGAGCCCGCCGAACGGGGGACAGCCCGATGTGCAACTGCTGGCGGAAAATATGCGCGACACCATAGGCAACTTCGTACGTGCAGTGCGCAGGCACGCCGGAACGCCGAGCACCGCACAAGGGGAAACCCTGGCGTTCCTGGAGCGCAGCGGTCCTGTCAGCATTGCCGCCGTGGCGGAGAACCGTGGCGTCAAGCATCAAAGCATGCGGCTGGTGATCGCAAAGCTGGAAGAGTCCGGCCTGGTGGCGTTGCAGCAGGACCCTCAGGATGGCCGGGGCTATCTGGTGACGCTCACCAAGGCGGGGCTGGCGGAAACCGCCAGCGCCCGCGCTGCCCGCACGCAATGGCTAAGCAGCGTCCTGGCCACGACGATGACGCCGGATGAGCGCGCCATCCTGCAGCAGGCACTGCCCATTCTGCAAAAAATCACGAATCTGGATTAATCACGCCACAAACCGCTCCACAAGCCGCACGCCAGCCACCAACCCGAGCACATTCCAGCCCGCACTTCAGGTCAAGCGGGCGGTGACACGGGACTGCTTCATCGACCGGCGCAATGCGACCGCATCAGTCCGGGCAACGGCACCATTATCCAGCCAGAACACTTGCATGGTTTCAGCGACCGACTGTGCCGTTCCCTCCAGCGAACCGGCCGCTGCGGCCATCTCCTCCACCATCGCGGCGTTTTGTTGGGTAATCCCGTCCAGCTCGGTGACGGCGCGGTTCACTTCCGAGATCCCCGTCAGTTGCTCGTGCGATGCGCTGCTGATGGCACTGACCAGGGCCGACACGCGGCGCACGCCGTCCACCGCCTTGTTCAGCGTGACCTGCGCGGCCGCCGTTTTCGCATGGCCCTGCTCCACCTTGCCGCCGGAGTCGTCGATCAACTGTTTGATCTCCTTGGCCGCGCCGGAGGTACGCTGCGCCAGAGCGCGCACTTCGCTCGCCACCACGGCAAAGCCGCGCCCCTGCTCGCCGGCCCGCGCCGCCTCGACCGCCGCGTTCAGCGCCAGGATGTTGGTTTGAAACGCGATGCTGTCGATGACCTGGGTGATTTCGCTGATACGTCCCGAGGCGGCCTGGATTTCCTGCATGGTGCTGTTGACCTCATCCACCGCCACGCGGCTATGCTCGGCCACCTCGGAAACCTGCTCGGACAATTTGTTCGCCTGATCCGCCGCCTCGGTCGTCTGGCGCACCGTGCCGCTGATTTGGTCGATCGCGGCGGCCGTCTTTTCAAGATTGGCCGCCTGCAGCTCAGTTCGGTTAGAGAGTTCCGAGTTGCCTTGCGCGATTTCATGCGTTCCCTGCAGCATCACCATGCTCTGCTCGCGCGCGTCGCGCACGATGGACAGGATGTTGACGTTCAGTTGTGCCAGGGCTTGCTGCAATTCCCCCAACTGATCGTGGCGGGTGCGCGCCACGATCCGGGTCAGGTCGCCCGCCGCCATGGTATTGGCGGCATTAATGAGCACGTCGAGCGGCTTGACCATCAACCCGCTCAGGTAGCGCCAGGCGCAAAACAGGGTAAATAGTTTGAAGACAAAAAATCCTGGCCCGGCCGCCGGCAAGTCGGGGGGAATCAGCGCCCCCACCACGGCATTGATTAAGACCACCGCCAGCAACGCCAGCAAGATATTGGCCGACAGCCCGAAACGGAACAGTCGCGCCAGCCGTCCCTTCAAGGTGTCGCTCATCACGCTGCCGCCTGACAGCCGCAAAGTCTGTTTGCCGCGCTGCTTCTCCTCCCGCATCGCGGCGTATAGCTGCTCGGCGGCACGGATCTGCTCGCGCGTCGCCTCGGTGCGCACCGACATGTACCCGATCGGCGTGCCGTCGTTCATCAGCGGGGT
This sequence comes from Rugamonas brunnea, assembly GCF_014042345.1. GTDB lineage: Bacteria > Pseudomonadota > Gammaproteobacteria > Burkholderiales > Burkholderiaceae_D > Rugamonas > Rugamonas brunnea. The sequence continues at coordinate 355,082 of NZ_JACEZT010000002.1, read as the reverse complement.
GGCGTTGGCGATGACCCAGTAATAATCCCCGTTGCGGCGGCGGTTCTTCACCGGCGCCGACCACGGCTTGCCGGCGCTGATCGTGGCCCACATGTCGCGGTAGGCTTCTTCCGGCATGTCAGGGTGCCGCACGAGATTGTGGGGCTGCCCCAGCAATTCCTCCTTGCTGAAGCCGCTGACCTCGATGAATGTCGAATTGCAGTAAAGAATACGTCCCTTGGTATCGGTCGTCGATACCAGCGTCTGGCCTTTAGGGAAAGGGTATTCGTTCTGGGTGACAGGGAAATTGGAACGCATGCGCTAGCCCTCCGTTTTGGTTGACGCAAGGCAACTTTACATCGTAATGCGGGCGTGTCGCTGCACTTTTCATGACATGGTGTACTCAATTCGCGACATTGCAAACGTGCCAACAATGACGAAGAAGCTCAGCTTCAATCTTCAGCAGCCGGGACGCAGTCGGCGGCATGGCACCCCCGGACGATGTAAGGCTTGCGTCAGCGGATGCTGCCAGCATGGGATATGTCTAGCGAGGAGCATACGATGGTCCTAAACCGCATGTGCATGGCGCTGGCCGCCCTGGCCGTCAGCGGCGCGGCGTCCGCCGAAGTCTATTGTTCCGACCCCATCGCCGACTGGCAGCCCAGGGAGCAATTGCAGCACGAAGCCGAGCGGCGCGGCTGGACTGTCCAGCGCATCAAGATCGACGACGGTTGCTACGAACTGCGGGCCGTCGACCGCAAGGGCAACAAAATCAAGGCCAAATTCGCGCCCGCATCGCTGCGCATCCGCACGCTGGCGGTGGAATTCGACGCGGCTGGCGACGCATCCGACTACTTGCCGGACCTGGCGCCGCCCGGACCGCGCCGGCAGCGTCTCGGCCCCAACGCACACGGAGAAATCAAATGAAGATCACAACAGCCTGCGCCTGCCTGGCCGGTAGCCTGGTGCTGCCCGGCCTGGCCCAGGCGCGCCCCGTCACGCTGACGGCCCAGATGCAGAACTATGGCGGCAACGGCGCCTACCTGGCCGTCTACGTCACTGACGCCGCCGGCAAGTACAAGAAGACGCTCTGGGTGGCCGGCAAGAAGGCCAAGTATTACAAGCACCTGAGCGACTGGGCCCGCGGCAGCGGCATGAATCCGCGCGAATTCGACGGCGTGAGCGGCGCCAGCGTCGGCAGCGGCAAGGCGCTCAAGGTGACGGTGGAACTGGCCGATGCCCTGATCGACGCCGACTATGAAATCCGCGTTGACAGCGCCGTCGAGGATGGCCGCGACCATCCGGCCGACGCGCGCGCGCCGCTGACGAAACAGGGCGCCGGCAAGCCGGTGGGCGGACGCGGCTACGTCAAGTCCTTCACCTACGATATGTAATCGCCCGGCATGTTGCGCCAGTTGCATGCGCTGCCCGGCCTGATCAGCGCACTGCTGGTGATGCTGATCGGCTTGACGGGCGCCGTGCTGTCCGTCGATCCCGCGCTCGACCGCCTCGGCGCCAGCGTGCCCGCCGGCGTCAGCGTGGCCCAGCTGGCGGACCGGGTGCTGCGCCATTACCCCGGCGTGGAACAGATCCAGCGCTCGCCGTCCGGCTCCATCATCGTCTATTACAGTGCGGACGGGCAGTCCGGCGCGGACCTGGTCGATCCGGCCAGCGGCCAGCGCCGCGCGCCCTATGTGCCGCCCGTGACCCTACGCTGGATCAAGGAACTGCACCGCTCCCTGTTCCTGGACACGGCCGGCAGCGCGGCCACCGGCATCACGGCGCTGGCCATGCTGCTGCTGTCCGTCTCGGGCCTGCTGTTGCTGGTCAAGCGCGTGGGCGGCTGGCGCCAGCTAGCGCGCCCGCTGCACGGCAACCGCAGCCAGCGCTGGCATGCCCAGGTCGCGCGGCTGGCCGTGGCCGGCCTGCTGTTGTCGGCGCTGACCGGCAGCTACATGTCGGCCGCCACGTTCAGCCTGGTGTCCGACGGGGCGCAGGAGGAACCCGATTTCCCCGCCGCCACCGCCAGCGGCCCGCCGCTGCCGGCCGCGCGCCTGACCGCCCTGCTGGCCACCGACCTGGGCGACCTGCGCGAACTGGTGCTGCCCGTGCCCGGCAACCAGCCCGCCGTCTACACCCTGCGCACCGTGCACGGCGATGGCTACGTCGATCCCGCCAACGGCGCGCTGCTCGGCTACCGTCCCCACAGCGGCGTGCGCGATGTGTACGACCTGATCTACCAGCTCCATACGGGCGAAGGCTTGTGGTGGCTGGGCCTGCTTCTTGGCCTGTGCGCGCTGGGCGCGCCGTGGCTGGCCGTGACAGGCGCCATCGTCTGGTGGCAGCGCCAGCGCGCCAAGCCCCGCCTGCCCGGCAACAGCGCGCTGGCCTCGGCCGACGCCGTGATCCTCGTCGGCAGCGAGAACAACAGCACCTGGGGCTTCGCGCGCGAACTGCATGTGGGCTTGCGCCACGCCGGTTTGCGCGTGCACACGGCGGCCATGAACCGTTTCTCGCCCCGCTATGGCGCCGCGCGCCAGCTGTTCATCCTGACCTCGACTTACGGTGACGGCGACGCGCCGGCCAGCGGCAAGCAGTTCCTGGCCCATCTGAAGGGCGTCAAGCCCGGCCCCGACGCCAGCTTCGTCGTGCTGGGCTTCGGCGACCGCCAGTTTCCCAAGTTCTGCCAGTTCGCGCACGACGTGGACGCGGCGCTGGCGGCAAGCGGCTGGCGGCGCGCGCTGGACCTGGCCCTGATCGACCGCCAGTCGTCGCAGGACTTTGCGCGCTGGGGCCTCGGCGTCGGCAAGCTGCTCGGCCACGAACTCGTGCTCGAACATACGCCGGCGCATCCGCGCACCCACGCGCTGCAACTGCTGGAGCGCCACGATTACGGCCTGCTGGAACAAGAGCCTACGGTGGTGCTGCGCTTTGTCGCGGCGCCGCCGCCCGCCGACGCGGGCTGGCTGGCGCGCCGGTTCGCGCGGCGCCACCTGCCCCATTTCGAAGCGGGCGACCTGGCCGGCATCATCCCGCCCGGCAGCCCGGTACCGCGCTTCTATTCGCTGGCCAGCGACTCGCGGCATGACGTGCTTGAAATCTGCGTGCGCAAGCAACCGGGCGGCGTCTGTTCGGGCTACCTGCATGGCTTGCGTCCGGGCGAACGCATCGAGGCCTTCATCCAGCCCAATCCCCAGTTCCGCCCCAGCTCGGGCAAGGCGCCCGTGATCCTGATCGGCGCCGGCACCGGCATCGGGCCGCTGGCGGGCTTCATCCGCAACAATACCGGCCGGCACCCGATGTTCCTGTACTGGGGCGGGCGCGATCCCGAGTCCGATTTCCTGTACGAGCCGGAGTTGCGCAACTACCTGGCCGACCGCCGCCTGACCCAGTTGCACACGGCGTTCTCCCGGGTCAAGGATGGCGTGCGCGTGCAGAACCGCCTGCTGGAAGACGCCGAGCATATGCGGCGCCTGATCGACAGCGGCGGCCAGGTGCTGGTCTGCGGCAGCCGCGCGATGGCCGCCAGCGTCCGGCAAGCCATCGACGAAATCCTCGCACCACTGAAGCTGGACGTGCGCACACTGCAGGAAAATGGGAGGTATCGTGAAGACGTCTTCTGAGCTATCGCCGGAACAACCGGAGCGCTACAGCCTCAATGGTGAGACCATGGGCACGCGCTACACGGCGCTCTTCTACGGCCCGCCGGGACTGGACCGCGCCGCCATCCACGCCAGCCTGTTCGCGGCCGTGGATCAGGTCGACCGCCAGATGTCGAACTGGAACCCGGACTCCGACCTGTGCCGCCTGAACGCGGCGCCCGCACATGCGTGGCTCGCCGTGCCTGCGGAGCTGGCGCAAGTGCTGGCGACGGGTCTGCGGATCAGTCTGCAATCGGACGGCGCGTTCGAGATGGGCGTCGGCGATTTGGTGGCGCGCTGGGGTTTCGGTCCGGCGCAGCGCCAGCCCACGACGACCGGCATGGCGCCGCCGCCCGCCGTGTTCACCCCGGCCACCACGGCGCTGGAGGTGGACCTGGGGCGGCTGCGGGTGCGCAAGCATGCCCCGCTGGCATTGGACCTGTGCGGCATCGCCAAGGGTTACGGCGTCGACAAGCTGGCCCATTGCCTGGACGGTTGGGGCATCGACCGCTACCTGGTCGGCATCGACGGCGAAATGCGGGCGCGCGGCACAAAACCCGATGGCGCGCCTTGGGCCGTGGCGCTCGAAAAGCCCACCTACGGTACGCGCGAAGTGGCCGGCGTGATGGAACTGGAGGACATGGCGATCGCCACCTCCGGCGATTACCGGCACTGGGTGGACGTGGACGGAACGCGCTACGGGCACACGATGGACCCGGCACAAGGGCGGCCGCTGTCGAATGGCCTGGCCGCCGTCACCGTGTTGTCGTCGACCTGCATGCTGGCCGACGCCTGGGCCACGGCGCTGATGGTGCTGGGCCCCGTCGAGGGCGTGGCGCTGGCCAGGCAACGGGGCATGGACGCGCTGTTCGTGCTGCGCGACGGCGACGGCTTGCGGGAAACCCTGATCCTCGCGGGCGAGCTCGCCCAACCTGCCTGACCAACGCCAGCGCCCGGGTACGCGACTTCAGCTTGCCCGATCCCGCTGGCCACGGCGCCACAGCGCCGCAGCCCCCCCTCACCGGACCTTGGGATTGAGCGTGTAGGTGCCGGTGATATGCGCCTCGGCCAGCACATGCCCGGCGATCGCGCGGAGCACGGCCTGGCCATCCATGACGCGCTCCTTGGGCAGCACGGGAATATCGAGCGCATACAGCGTGAACACATAATGGTGCAGCAGCGTGTCGTTCCATGGCGGGCACGGGCCGTCGTAACCATGGTAGTCGCCGCCCATCTCGCCGTCGCCGGCGAACCAGCCCGTGTAGTCGTTCACGCCGTGCACCATGCCATGCGGGGCGTCCGGGCCGGACTTGCCGCGCGGCGTGATGCCCTCGCTGTGGCTGCCCGCCGCGATCTCGCGCACGCTGGCCGGAATGTCGAGCAGCAGCCAGTGGAAGAAGTCCACGCGCGGCAGCGACGCCGGCACTTCACGGCCTTCCTGGTTGACGTCGTCGCCCCGGCTGGGCACGTCCGGATCGTGGCAGATCAGGACGAAGGACTGGGTGCCGGCCGGCACATCGCTCCACGCCAGCTGGGGATTGCGGTTGCCCGACAGCGCGACATGGTTCGCGGGATCGATCACCGCGAACGCGAATTCGCCGGGGATGGTCCCGTTGTCGGCGAAGCTGGTACTGGTCAGTTTCATGGTGTGCTCGCTTTCCCAAAAAGTTATGCTTCGTTCAAAATTATAGAAGGCGCGGCCCGATCGCGGCGCACTTGTCCCGACAAATAATGCGGCCGTTGCGCGGACAGCGCACTGGCCGCGCCATGCCGCGCGCCGTCAATCCGGCCCGACTTTCTTAAGCCTGCGCTCGGCATTTTTCGCTACACTATCCGCATGCGCCGCTCTTTTCCATCCCTGTTCCGGCTGATCGCGTGCCTGCTCATCATGACCATCATGAATTCGGGCATGGCGATGGCCCTGTACGTCTGTCCGCAGCAGACGGTGGAACCGGCGCAGGCGCGCGCCATGGCCGGCATGCCTTGCGCCGGCATGGACATGGACAAGCCCATCCAGTGCGCCGAATACCAGTCCGCCGCCAAGGTGGCGCATGACCATGCGGGCAACGCGCCCGACCTGGTGCCTGTCTCCATCGCCTTCATCATCCCCGCCGCCACCCCGGTCGTGCCGCCGCAACTGGCGCTGGCCTGGACCGACACCGTGACGCCAGCGGGGACCGATCCGCCCTACCTGCGCACGCAACGCCTGAGAATCTGACACCGCCCCTTCCGGTTCGCGCCGCCCGGCCCCAGGCCAGGTCGGCGCTCGTCTTTCACCAGAAGGGGTTTTCATGTCCACACTTTTCACACCGACTGCGGGCGCCGGCCGTCCGCATCATGGCGGGCTGCGACTGGCGCTGCTCGCCGCGCTGTGCTGCGCCTCCACGCTCGCCTTCGGCCAGGCCGCCAACCTGACGCTGGACGAGGCGCTGCGCCTGGCCACGCAGGCGTCGGCCGCGAACCGCGCCGCGCAGGCTTCCGTGCAGGCCAGCACCGAGGCCGCCGCCCGGGCCGGCCAGTTGCCCGACCCGATGCTCAAGCTGGGCATCGACAACGTGCCGCTCAGCGGCCCCGATCAATTCAGCACCACGGCCGACTTCATGACCATGCGTAAGCTCGGCATCGAGCAGCAGTGGGTCTCGGCCGACAAGCGGGCCGCCCGCCAGTTGCGCGCCAGCCGCGCCGTGGAAGCGGAACAAGGCGCCCGGCTCGACACCGTGGCCAAAGTGCGCGCGGAAGCCGGCAAGGCCTGGCTGGCGATGCTGTACGCGCAGCGCGGCCTGCGCCTGTATCAACAAGTGGACCAGGAGACGGCGGCCGACCTGCGCACCGTGCGCGCCAGTCATCGCGGCGCCCAGGCCACGGCGGCCGACGTGCTGCAAGCGCAGCTGGAACAGGCCCAGTCCAACGACGACACCCGCCGCGCGGAGCAGGAGCTGCAAGCGGCGCGCATCGTCCTCGCGCGCTGGACCGGCGTGCGGGCCGATGCCGTGGCCGACGCAACGCCACCACTCTCGGCACACGACGCCAGCACCGCCGACGCCACGCTGGAACAACGCCACCCCGCCGCCATCGCGGCCCAGCGCGCGCTGGCCCTGGCCGATGCCGACGCGGCGCTGTCCGTGCGCGAGCGCAATCCCGACTGGACCTTCGAAGCGGGCTTCAGCCAGCGCGGCAGCCAGTACGCCAACATGTTCTCGTTCGGCGTGAGCATCCCGCTCACCGTCAATCGCGGCCAGCGCCAGGACCGCGAGGTGGCCGAGAAGTCGGCCATGGCCACGCGGGCCCGCCTGCTGCGCGACGACGCCCTGCTCGAACTGCGGGCCCAGCACGACGCCATGGTGCTGGAGCTGGACAGCACGCGGCAACGCATCGCCCGATTCGATGCGGACCTGCTGCCGCTGGCGCGTGAACAGGTCGAACTGGCCACGGCCGCTTACCGCTCCGGCGCCGGTCCGCTGGCGGCCATCTTCAAGGCCCGCCGCACGCTGCTCGAAAAACAACTGCAGCGCAACGAGCTGGAAAAGCAGGCCGCACTGGCCTGGGCCCGGCTGGAACTGGATCTGATCCCAACCGACATGGCGCAAGCCGCTGGGGACGCACAATGAACAAACCATCCACTCCCACCATCCTGATCCTGGCGTTGGCGGCAGCCGGCCTGTCCTACGGCGGCTACCTGCTCGGCACGCGCGCGGGCGCGCAGGGAGCGGCCACAGGAACGATGGCGGCAGCATCCACTGCAGCGCAGGCACCGGCGCATACGACGCACACGATGCCAAAGGAGGCACAAGCCGGCGGCGACAAGATCGATCCGGCCACTGGCCGTCGCGTGCTGTACTGGCATGACCCCATGAAGCCCGACCAGCGGTTCGACAAGCCCGGTAAAAGTCCATTCATGGACATGGAGCTGGTGCCCGTGTTCGCGGACGAGGGCGCGAGCGCCAGCGCCGGCACCACTGGCACCGCCGGCAGCGAGGCCGAAGCCGACGACGGCGCCGGCGTGCGCATCAGCCCCGCCTTGCGCCAGAACCTGGGCATACGCTACGCCACCGTGCGCCACGCGGAAGTACGCGACACGCTGTCGCTGGTCGGCACCACCCAGTTCAACGACAGCACGACGGCCGTGGTGCAAAGCCGCGTGACGGGCTACGTCGAACGCCTGCACGCGCGCGCGCCCATGCAGGCGGTGCGCCGTGGCCAGCCCATCGCTACACTGTTTGTGCCGGAATGGCTGGCGCCGCAGGAGGAATACCTGGAACTGCGCCGCAGCGGCAACGACGCGCTGGCCGCCGCCGCGCGCCAGCGCATGCGCGCGCTGTCCATTCCCGACGCGCTGGTGGCGGAGGCCGAACGCAGCGGCAAGGCGCAGCGCGGCTACACGCTGACGGCGCCCGTGTCGGGCATCGTCACGGAACTGGGCCTGCGCGAAGGCGCCATGGCCAGTCCCGGCATGACGATCGCCAAGATATCGCCCGTCGATAAAATCTGGCTGCTGGCGGAAGTGCCCGAGTCGCTGGTGCCCGCTGTCAGCCCCGGCATGACGGTCCACGCTGCGTTCGCCGGCGCGCCGCAGCGCAGCTACACGGGCCGCGTGCGCGAGCTGCTGCCGGCCGTGAACCCCGCCAGCCGTACGGTGCAGGCGCGCCTGGAGCTGGACAATCGCGACGGCGCGCTGGTTCCCGGCATGCTGATGCAGGTGCAGCTGGAAGGCGCCAGCGCCGGGCACGGACTGCTGGTGCCCACGGAAGCCATCATCACCTCGGGCAAGCACGCCGTGGTGCTTGTGGCCGACGAGCAGCACGGTATCCGCCCGGTGGCCGTCACGCCCGGCCGCGAGCATGGCGACGAGACGGAAATCCTCAGCGGCCTGGAAGCAGGCCAGCGGGTGGTCGCTTCCGGCCAGTTCCTGATCGACTCCGAAGCGAACCTGCGTGCAATCCTGCCGAAATTCCTGCCCAAGGACCTGCCGAAGCCAGTTGACAGCGCGCCGCCCAAGGGAGGCATGCAATGATCGCCCGCGTCATCCGGCACGCCATTGCGTACCGCATCTGGGTGCTGCTGGCCGCCGCGTTGCTGGCCGCGTGGGGCCTGGTGTCGCTGCGCCAGACCTCGCTCGACGCCCTGCCCGACCTGTCGGACACCCAGGTCATCGTGCGCGCCCAGTATCCGGGCCAGGCGCCGCAGCTGGTGGAGGATCAGGTGACCTATCCGTTGACGACGGCCCTGCTGTCCGTCCCCGGCGCCAGGACCGTGCGCGGCTATTCCTTCTTCGGCGACGCCTTCGTCTATGTGCTGTTCGACGACGCCACCGACCAGTACTGGGCCCGTTCGCGCGTGGCCGAGTACATCAACCAGGTGCAAAGCCGCCTGCCGGCCGGCGTGCGCGCCGAACTGGGGCCGGATGGCACCGGCGTGGGCTGGGTCTACGAATACGCTCTCGTGGACCGCAGCGGTCGTCACGACCTGGGCCAGCTGCGCGCGCTGAACGACTGGTTCCTCAAGTTCGAACTCAAGACGGTGGCCAACGTGGCCGAAGTGGCCAGCATCGGCGGTATGGTGCGCCAGTACCAGATCGTGCTGGACCCGGACCGGCTGCGCGCCTACGGCATGTCGCACGCCAAGGTGCTCGACGCCATCGCCAAGGCCAACCAGGAATCGGGTGGCTCGGTGGTGGAGATGGCCGAGACGGAATACATGGTGCGCGCGCACGGCTACCTGCGCTCGCTGGACGACTTCCGCAACATCGTGCTGGACGCCGGCGAAAGCGGCACGCCGGTGCTGCTGCGCGACGTGGCCAGCGTGCGCCTGGGGCCGGAAATGCGGCGCGGGATCGCGGAACTGAACGGCGAAGGCGAAGTGGCTGGCGGCGTGGTCGTGATGCGCTCCGGGAAGAACGCGCTCGACACGATCACCGCCATCAAGGCCAAGCTGGCGGCGCTCAAGGCCTCGCTGCCGGCCGGCGTGGAAGTGGTAACCACCTACGACCGCTCGACGCTGATCGCCGCCTCCGTGGCCAACCTGCGCGACAAGCTGATGGAGGAATTCATCGTGGTGGCCATCGTCTGCGCGCTGTTCCTGTTCCATCTGCGCAGCGCCGCCGTAGCCATCATTTCCCTGCCGCTGGGCGTGCTGGCGGCCTTCATCGTGATGCGCTACCAGGGCGTGAACGCCAACATCATGTCGCTGGGCGGCATCGCCATCGCCGTGGGCGCGGCCACCGACGCGGCGCTGGTGCTGATCGAGAACGCCCACAAGCACCTGGAGGCGTGGCAGCACGCGCATCCGGGCCAGGGCATCAGCGCGGCCCAACGCTGGGAACTGATCACGCAAGCGGCTATCGAAGTGGGGCCGGCCCTGTTCTTCTCGCTGCTGATCGTGGCGTTGTCCTTCATCCCCGTGTTCGGGCTGGAGGCGCAGGAAGGCAAACTGTTCTCGCCGCTGGCCTACACCAAGACCTATACGCTGGCGGCGGCCGCCGGCCTGGCCATCACGCTGGTGCCGGTGTTGATGGGCTATCTGATCCGGGGCCGCATCCCCAGCGAAGCGGCCAATCCCGTCAACCGCCTGCTGGTGCGCCTGTACCGGCCGCTGCTCGACGCCAGCCTGCTGCATCCGCGCACCACCATCGCCGTGGCGCTGGCGGCGCTGGCGCTGACGGCCATCCCCCTGTCGCGCCTGGGCGGCGAATTCCTACCGCCGCTGAACGAGGGCGACCTGCTGTACATGCCGTCCGCCCTGCCCGGCCTGTCGGCCGCCAAGGCCGGCGAACTGCTGCAGCAGACGGACCGCCTGATTAAGACCGTGCCGGAAGTGGCCACCGTGTTCGGTAAGGCCGGCCGCGCCGAAACGGCCACCGATCCGGCGCCGATGGAGATGTTCGAAACCACCATCCAGTTCAAGCCGCGCGACCAGTGGCGGCCCGGCATGACGCCGGCCAAGCTGGTGGAGGAGCTGGACCGCGTGGTCAAGGTGCCCGGCTTGTCGAACGTGTGGGTGCCGCCCATCCGCAACCGCATCGACATGCTCTCGACGGGGATCAAGACACCGGTGGGCGTGAAAGTCACGGGGCCGGACCTGAACCGGATCGACGCCATCGCCACCAGCATCGAGGCGGCCGTCAAGCAGGTGCCGGGCGCGACGTCGGCGCTGGCCGAGCGGCTGCGCGGCGGGCGCTACATCGACGTGACGGTGGACCGGGCCCGCGCCGCGCGCTACGGGCTGGCCGTGGCGGACGTGCAGTCGGTGGTGGCGACCGCCATCGGCGGCGAGAACGTGGGCGAAGTGGTGGATGGCCGCCAGCGCTTCCCCATCAACGTGCGCTATCCGCAGGATTACCGCGACTCGCTGCAGGCGTTGCGCGCGCTGCCCGTGGTCACGCCACGCGGCGCGCAGATCCTGCTGGGCGACGTGGCCACGCTGGCCGTCAACGACGGCCCGCCCATGATCCGCAGCGAGAACGCCCGCCTGTCCGGCTGGGTGTACGTGGACGTGCGCGGCGTGGACCTGGCCGGCGCCGTGCGCGCCATGCAGGCGCGCGTGGCGCGCGAGGTGGCGCTGCCGCCCGGCTACGCCATCGGCTGGTCCGGCCAGTTCGAATACCTGGAGCGGGCCGAGGCCAGGCTGCGCACCGTGGTGCCGCTGACGCTGGGGGTGATCTTCCTGTTGCTGTACTTTGCGTTTCGGCGCGTGAGCGAGGCGGCGCTGCTGATGTGCACCGTGCCGTTCGCGCTGGTGGGCGGCTTCTGGTTCGTGTGGGCGTTGGGCCATGCGGTGTCCGTCGCCACGGCCGTGGGCTTCATCGCGCTGGCCGGGCTGGCGGCCGAATTCGGGGTGGTGATGCTGGTCTACCTGCGCAACGCGCTTGACGCGCGGCTGGCGCAGGGCCGGCCGCTGTCGCATGAGCTGATCCTGGAGGCGATCCGGGAAGGCGCCGTGCAACGGGTGCGGCCCAAGGCCATGACGGTGGCCGTGATCCTGGCCGGCCTGCTGCCCATCATGTTCGGCAGCGGCGCCGGTTCGGAGGTGATGCAGCGCATCGCCGCGCCCATGGTAGGCGGCATGGTGACGGCGCCGCTGCTGTCGCTGTTCGTGATCCCCGCCGCGTGGCGGCTGCTGCAGGAATGGCGACTGCGGCGGGCCGCCCGCTGATCCGGCGCGGGGCCGGCGTCAGGGCTTGTAGATGCCGGTCCCGAGGCAGAAGTCGTCCACCTTGACGACGTAGCTTTGCTTGGCTTCCACCGTGTTGGTGACGGGGTTGGGCCACTTGTAGTTGACCCAGCCCTTGCCTTCCTTGCTATTGCAGGTCTTGAAGATTTCGCGGATCAGGTAGACGCCGTCCGCGTCGCGCATTTCCGACAAGTCCTTGCCGACAATCTTGGGGTTCTTGCCATGCACCAGCTGGCCCGCCGTGACTTGCTTGGCGTTGAACATGAACAGGTACAGATCGCCCTTCTTGTTGATGTCGCTGGTCGAATTGAAGGGGCTGGTGAGCGTGTTGAATTCCGTGATGGACTTCTCGGGTCCATTCTTCTTCAGATAATCGATGGCCTTGTTTACCAGCGCCACCGCATCCTCAGCGTTGCTGCGCTCCACCGCCAGCGCCGGCAGCTGCCAGGCCGTAGCCAGCAGCACTCCCATCATCCACTTGTTCATGTCGTTCTCCCTGAATTTGCCGTTAGCGGCTATCGTTATGAAACCATGCTAAGAGCATACGCCAGCCGCGTCAACGCTTCGGCATTGCATCTCGTCATGTCCGTGGCTTTCAGGTGCGTTCGATTTTCCGTCAAACAATAGGCATTTCCGCAACTTGCGAAAAAAAAGTGCAGATGGGCTGCCAGCGGCGTGGACCACGCCGGCGGCGCGGGGCCAGGCCCGCGCCGCCGAGGACATTTACTGGGCCGCGCGGTAGCGCTTCAGTTCCATCTTGCCGATCTGGGCCCGGTGCACTTCGTCCGGACCATCGGCCAGGCGCAGCGAGCGCGCGCCCGCGTAGGCCGGCGCCAGGAAGGGATCGGCCATGCCGCCGCCGCCGTGCACCTGGATCGCCCAGTCGATCACCTGGCACGCCATGTTGGGCGCGGCCACCTTGATCATGGCGATCTCCTTGGCCGCCACCTTGTTGCCGACCGTGTCCATCAGGTGCGCCGCGTTGAGCACCAGGAAGCGGGCCTGGTCGATCAGGATGCGGGCTTCGGCGATGCGCTCCAGCGTCACACCCTGTTGCGCCAGCGGCTTGCCGAAGGCGACCCGGCTCACGCTGCGGCGGCACATGTGCTCCAGCGCGCGCTCGGCCAGGCCGATCAGGCGCATGCAGTGGTGGATGCGGCCCGGGCCCAGGCGGCCCTGGGCGATCTCGAAGCCGCGGCCCTCGCCCAGCAGCAGGTTGGAGGCCGGCACGCGCACGTTCTCGAACACGATCTCGCTGTGGCCGTGCGGCGCGTCGTCGAAGCCGAACACGGGCAACTGGCGCACGAAGGTCACGCCGGGCGTGTCGCGCGGCACGATGATCATCGACTGCTGCTTGTGGCGGTCCGGGTTATCGGGTGAGGTCTTGCCCATGAAGATGAACACCTGGCAGCGCGGATCGCCGCCGCCGGACGACCACCACTTGCGGCCGTTGATCACGTAATCGTCGCCATCGCGCACGATGCTGCTTTCGATGTTGGTGGCGTCGGACGAGGCCACAGCCGGTTCCGTCATGGCAAAGCAGGAGCGGATGCGGCCATCGAGCAGAGGCTTCAGCCATTGCTCCTGCTGGGCCGGCGTTCCGTAGCGGGCCAGCACTTCCATGTTGCCCGTGTCGGGCGCGGAGCAGTTGAACACTTCGGCCGACCAGATCACGCGGCCCATGATCTCGCACAGCGGCGCGTATTCGAGGTTGGTCAGGCCGGCGCCCAGTTCGGACTCGGGCAGGAACAGGTTCCACAGGCCGGCCTCGCGCGCCTTGACCTTCAGGTCCTCGATCACGCGGGTAGGAATCCACGCGTTGCCGGCGGCGCGGTTGGCCTCCACCTCGGCGTAGTACGCGGGTTCGGCCGGGTACACGTGTTGTTCCATGAAGGCCGTCAGGCGGGCCTGGAGCTGTTGTACTTTCGGGCTGTATGCGAAGTCCATAGTGTTGGGTTCCTGGTTAGATGTAGGTGATGGCGCCAGCTTCGCCCAGCCATTCCAAATGGGCGTAGTTGTTCAGGGAGCTCAGGCTGATCTGGCCCGGCGTGTGGCGCAGCCGCGTGACGGCGCCGTTGGCCAGGCTCCAGTTGAGCGTGACGACCTGCTGATCGGGCAGGCCAAGCAGATGCTGGGTCAGGGCCGCGATCACGCCGCCCGAGGTGAACACGATGCTGGCCTGCGACGGCGCGTCGGCGCCCCCCGCGCCCTGGGCCGCGTCGGCCTGGGCCGCCACGCGCTCGAGCGCGTCCACGCAGCGCTGGCGGAACTGGGGCCAGCTCTCCACATAATCGTCCGCGTGCGCGCCGCTCATCCAGCGCAGCATGGCTTGCTCAAACAGGTTGCGGAACGCCAGTTGCGGCTGCGGCGACCGGGCCAGCAGGCGCTTGAACGCGTCCGCGTGGCCGAACTCGGGGCAGTGGCGTTGGAGCACCTGGTGGTGGTCGAATTCCGCGAAATCCGTGTCGGTGCGCCATTCGGTGTCGTGCAGCAGGGCCTTGGGCAGCTCGGCCAGGCAGGTGTCCGCGCTCTGGCGGTGGCGCTGCATGCCACCCATGACGACCCGGTGGAAGCCCTGGCGCGTGTTGGCGAACCACTGGCCCAGCAAGCGCACCTGCTCGAAGCCCAGTTCGGACAGCTGGTCGTAATTGGCGCTGCCAAACGACGCCTGGCCGTGGCGCACCAGATAAATAGTTCCCATTTCGCTCACTCATTCGTATCAGATTAAGACACAGCTTACCGCCACGCCTATAATTCATCAAATGAATAGTATTAATCGTCCTGTATAAATACCATGCATATATCGCGCGTCGACCTCAATCTGTTCATCGTCTTCGAAGCCATCTACGCGGAAGGCAGCCTCACGCGCGCCAGCCTGAAGATGAACCTCACCCAACCGGCCATCAGCCACGCGCTGGGCCGGCTGCGCCAGTTGTTCGACGATCCGCTGTTCGAACGCCAGGGCCACGTGATGGTACCCACGCCGCTGGCGCGCTCCATCATCGAGCCGGTGCGGCAGGCGCTGCGCGGCTTCGAGGTGACGCTGAACGGCGTGGAGCGCTTCGATCCGGCCAGCAGCGAGCGCACCTTCTCGGTGGCGCTGCGCGACGTGCTGGAGGCCAGCGTGCTGCCGCCGCTGATGGCGGAGCTGGCGCACAGCGCGCCGTCGGTGGGGCTGAACGCGCTGCAGGTGGGGCGGCGCGAACTGGAAAGCGAACTGGCGGCCGGCACGCTGGACGCGGCCATCGACATCCTGCTGCCGCTGTCGCCGGACGTGCGCCACACGCGGCTGGTGCGCGACAAGACGGTGGTGCTGGTGCGGCGCGACCACCCGCTGGTGCGCGACGGGATGCTGGACATGGACACCTACCTGGCGCTGGAGCACATCATGGCCAGCTCGCGCCGGCGCGGGCCGGGGCTGGAGGATTTCGAGTTGAGCCGCATGGGACTGCAGCGCCGCATCCGGCTGCGCTGCCAGCACTACTTCTCGGCCTGCCGCGTGGTGAGCCAGACGGATCTGGCGCTGACCATCCCGGAGCGGCTGGCGCAGGTCGTGAACCAGCAGTTCGACAATCAGATCCTGCCCTTCCCGCTCACCATGCCGTCGCTCGACATCTACCTGTACTGGCACGCCAACGTGGACAACGACCCGGCCAACGTGTGGCTGCGCGAGCGGTTGACGGCGGTGACGGCGACCTTGCCGGGCTAGTCGCCTTAAACCGGGGTCAGGTCATGCCGTCACGCAATGACATTTTGCGTGATTGCGTGACGGCATGACCTGACCCCGGTTTTTAGCAGCCGGCGCCACCGCTGGCCACGCGCTGGACGGCCGCGCCGATGGCGTCGGCCAACCTGCCGAGGGCGCGACGGTGGCCTTCCACCAGCGCGTCGTATCCTGGTGCGACCGGCTCCCGCAGTTCGCTGCGGCAGGTCAGCACCTTCGGGCTGCCGGCCAGCCGCACGCTCCACACCACGTCCAGCAAAGCGTACTGCCCGGGCGCCGATTCAAAGCGCTGCACGCTGGTGCTGATGCGGTAGATGGACGCATGCTCGGGCGTGGGCGTGCGGAACACGTCGATCGCACCCAGCCGCGCCGTCAACGCCAGCGACAAGGCCTGGCCCAATTCCGACGCCAGCGGCGCGGCCCACCGTTCCTGCTCCAGCAAGTCGACACGTCCGGCGCCGGATGTGATCACCATCTGGCTGCGGGCCACCTGCGGCGGCACGCTGGGCGCCAGCACTTCGATAAAGTATGGCGCGGCGGCGGCGCGTTCGGCGGCTGTCCCGGTGGCCGCCTGCGGCGCGGCCGGCAAGCCGCTACTCAAGCTGTAGAAATGTTCGGGCGGCGGGCTGGCACAGCCGGCCAGCGCCGCCATCGTTGCCATCGTCGCCAACGCCAGCGCCACTGCGCCCGGCGCCGAATGCATCCGCATGACGGATGACGGTGTTGCCACGAAGCGGTGCGCCGGGGACTTGGACCTCATTTGCGTTCTCCTTGTTTGCCGCGTATCAGCGCCTCGGGGTGGCGCTCCAGGTAGTCCGACAGCGCGTTCAGCGATTGCAGCGTTTGCGTCAACTGCTGCAAGGCTTCGCGCAAATCGGACTGCACCGGCGAGTCCTTTTGCAGCAGCACTTCGGCCGTGCCGAAGGTCTGGCGGGCGGCGCCCAGCGTCTGCTTCATTTCCGGCATCAACTGCGCATCGACCTGCTTGAACAGGTTGTCGGCGCTCTTGAGCGTGTCGCGCAGGTTGGCGCCGATTTCCGCGAACGGCACCTGATCGAGCTTGTGGGCGATGCTGGCGATCTGGGTCTGCAGTTCATCGAGGCTATTGGGCACGGTCGGCATCACCATCGGATACTGGCTCACGTCCAGCTTCACGTCGGGCGCTTTCGGGAAGAAGTCCAGCGCCACGTACAGTTGACCCGTCAGCAGATTCCCCGTGCGCAGCTGGGCCCGCAGGCCACGGCTCACCATGCGCTCCAGCACGGCCTGGCCGGCGTTGCGGTCAGGATCGGCCGCCATCGCCTGCTGGAAGCGCTTGCCCAGCCGCTCGGGATACATGTCCACCGTGACGGGCATGCGGAAGCTCTTTTTGACCGGGTCGTATTCGACGCCGACGGAACGCACCTCACCGAGCACGATGCCCCGGAAGTCCACCGCCGCTCCCGGCGACAGCCCGCGCAGCGACTGGTCGAAATACAGCACGGTGGTAATCGGCAGCCCGTCCGGCTCGCGCATGGCGCTGGCCTGGTCAGACGCCAGCAGGAAATTGGCGCCCGCCGGCGCCTCTGCCTCCGGCTTCTGGCCGCTGATCGATTCGAACGCGATGCCACCCACCAGCAGCGCCGTCAGCGACTGCGTGTTGAGCTTGAAGCCGTTCGAGTCGAGCCGCACATCCACACCGCTGGCATGCCACCAGCGCGTGTTCTGGCCCACGTAACGATCGTAGGGCGCGTTGACGAACACTGTCATGCTCACGCCGTTCCCCTGGTCGTCCAGGTCGAAGCCGATCACCTGGCCGACCTGGATGCGGCGGTAGAACACCGGTGAGCCGACATCGATCGAGCCAAGGCTCTCGCCGTGCAGCGTGAACTGGCGGCCTTTCTGGTCGCCCGTCACCTGCGGCACCCGTTCCAGTCCCGTGAACTCGTCGCGCGTGACGGCCGACTTGCCCGCGTCCACGCCGATGTAGGCCCCCGACAGCAGCGTGCCCAGGCCCGACACGCCGCTCGCGCCCACGCGCGGGCGCACCACCCAGAAGCGCGTGTCCTCGGCCGTGAAGCGCTTCGCTTCTTTGCTCATGTCGATCGTCACCAGCACTTTCGACAGGTCGGGCGAGAGCGAGATGGCGCGTACCAGGCCGATATCGACATCCTTGAATTTGACCTTGGTCTTGCCCGGTTCCAGTCCGTCGCCCGTGCGGAAGCTGACCACCACCGTAGGGCCCTGGTCCAGTATCGACTTGATCACCAGCGTGGCGCCGATCAGCGCCGCCAGCAGCGGCACCAGCCACACCAGCGAGGGCAGCCAGCGGCTGGCCTTTTCCACCACGGGCGCCGGCAGGTGGACATCGCCATGCTCGGCGTCAGGGCCGGTTTCTTCCATCGGTTTCTCCATTCACTCCAAGATGATCCCAGATCAGGCGCGGATCGAACTGCATCGATGCCAGCATGGTCAGCACCACCACCGCACAAAAGGCCAGCGCGCCGGGTCCCGCCGTGATCACGGCCAGCGTCTGGAAGCGCACCAGCGCCACCGTCAGCGTGATGACGAAAATATCGAGCATGGACCAGCGGCCCACCAGTTCCACCACGCGGTACAACACGGTGCGCTGCAACGGCCGCCAGCGCGAGCGGCGCTGCGCCGTCCACGCCAGCAGCGACAGCGCGGCCAGCTTCAGCACGGGCACCACGATGCTGGCGATGAAGATGATGGCCGCCAGCGCCGGCGAGCCGCTGTGCCAGAAGTAGATCACGCCGCTGATGATGGTGTCGTCCTCCTTGCCGAACAGCGAGTGGGTGTACATCACCGGCAGCAGGTTGGCTGGGATATAGAGGATGGCGGCGGCCAGCAGCAACGCCCAGGTGCGCGCCACGCTGTCGGGCCGGCGCCGGTGCAGGACGGCGCCGCAGCGTGGGCAGTGCTGGCGCCGTTGTTGATGCCTGCCCCGGTCCAGGGACACCAGCCCGCACGCATGGCAGGTAAGCGCGGGCGCGCGGCCCGCCAGCACGGAAGCGGGCGCGGGCAGCGCGGCGCCGCGCGCGCGGGCCTGCTCGTCGGCCAGGTGCCACAGGATGCGCGGGTCGAACGCGGTGACGATGGCCAGCATCAGCGTGAGCGCGCCGAAGGCGAACAGGCCGGGCTGGGGCTCCACTTGCGCCAGGCTGGTCATCTTGACGACGGTGATCAGGATGCCGATCATCAGCACTTCCGTCATGCCCCAGTGGCGCGCGGCGCGCACGATGCGCAGCAGCCGGTGCAGGCCGGGCGGATGCAGGCCGGCGCGCAGGCTGAGGGTCACGTACAACAGGCAGCCCAGTTCCACGGCCGGCAGCAACAAGGTGCACAGGAAGACGATGGCCGCCACCACCTGCATGTTCTCGTTCCACAGCACATGAATGGCGCCCAGCAGCGTGGCGCTGGAGCGCTGGCCATTCACTTCGAGCGCGACGATGGGGGAAAGTTGGGCGATGAGGAAGGTGACCACGGCGCCCAGCACCAGCGCCGCCATGCGGTTGGCATCGGAAGCGATGCCGCGATAGAGAACAGAACGACAGCGCACGCAACGCGCCTTCTGGCGCGGCGCGAGCGGGTGGCGGCGGTGCAGCTTGCCGCAGTCATGACAGCTGATCAGTTCGTATCTGTGCACGGTCACTCTCAGGCTGAGTCCAGCATGCATGATACGACAAGCGGCCGCGATTTCCTCTAAAAATGGCTAGAGGCGTCATCCCCACGAAAGTGGGGATCCATACGGCGCCAATGGCTGCCGCGACGCATGGATTCCCGCCTACGCGGGAATGACGTTAAGCGGCCAGGAAATCGAACAGCGTCATCGCCACCACCTTGGTCGCCTTGCGCAAATCTTCCAGCAGCAGCCGTTCGTCCGCTTTCTTGGCGTTCGACTCGGGCACGGTGCGCGGGCCTGCACCGTACAGCACGGCCGGGATGCCCTGCTCGCCGTACAGGCGCGCATCCGCGTACAGCGGCGTGCCCTGGGCCGGGATATCTTCGCCGATCACGGTTTTGGCGTTCCGCTGCAAGTTGGCTACCAGCCGTTCGCCGCCGGGGAGCGGGCGCAGCGCGTGCGACAACAGCAGGCGCTTGATCTCGATGCGGATGCCCGGTTCGCCGCGCACGGCGTCTTCGATCAACGCGCGCACCTGCCCCTCCACCGCCACCGGATCTTCCTCGGGGATCATGCGGCGGTCCAGCTTCATCACCACTTTGCCGGGCACCACGTTGGTGTTGGTGCCGCCGTCGATGCGGCCCACGAGCATGGTGGGCGAGTCGATGCCGGGCACCTGCGATTTGACCTTCTTCAGTTCCGGCAGCTGGCCATAGATGGCGTTGAGGATCTTGGTGGCCGCTTGCAGCGCATCGTGGCCCGTCTCCGGCATGGCGCCGTGACCGGACTTGCCGTGCACGGTGATCTCCAGTTGCAGGCAGGCGTTGTGCGCGGTGACGATGTTGTAGCTGAAGCCGGCCGCGATCACGAAGTCCGGTTTGGTCAGCTTCTGCTGCAGCAGCCAGCCCGGTCCCAGCAAGCCGCCGAACTCCTCGTCATACGTGAAGTGCAGTTCCAGCCCGCCCTTGAGCGGCACGCCCAGCGCTTCCAGCGCGCGCACGGCGAAGATGTAGGTGGCGAAGTCGCACTTGGAGACGGCGGCCGCGCGGCCGTAGATGTAGCCGTTGTCGATCACGCCGCCGTACGGTGGATAGGTCCAGTTGTCGCCCGGCGGCACCACGTCACCGTGCGCGTTCAGGGCCACCGTGGGCCCGCCCGGCTGGTAGGGCCGGCGCACGATCAGGTTGGTGATGGTTTCCATGCCGTAGTCGCGCACCACCGGCTCGGGCACGGCGTGCTTTTCCGCCTGCCAGCCGTAGGCCTTGACCAGTTCCGCCACCATGTCCGCATGGGGCGCGTTGTTGCCGGGCGGGGTGTCGGTGGGCACGCGCAGCACCTGCTGCAGCACGCCCACTTCCTCGTCGAAATGGGCGTCGATCCAGGCCGCCAGTTGTTCCTTTTGATTGCTCATCCCGTTGTTCTCCTTGATAGTGGGTCGCGCTTACTTGGCGCCGGCTTCGTACCAGGCCGCGATGGTGGCCCGCTCCGCGTCCGTCATGTTGGTCAGGTTCCCGATCGGCATGGCCTTGAGCTGGACGGCCTGCTTGTAGATCTTCTCGGCGCTCTGGTGGATTTGCTGGTCGGTGTCGAGCACCATGCCCAGCGGCGCCGTGGCGAAGCCGGGCTGGGTGGGATGGGCCGAATGGCAGGCGACGCAGCGCTGGGCGATGATGGCTTCGACCTTCTGGAAGGCGGCCGCCGGATCGGCCGACGGCGCCACGGCCACCGGCGCGGGCGGCGCAATGGCCACGGCCACGCCCAGCAGCAGCGCCACGCCGGCCACCGGATAACGCCATTCCACGCGGCCCTTGTGGCGCAGGTTGAAGAAGTGGCGGATCAACACGCCGGCCGCCATGATGAAGGCCAGCACCAGCCAGGCGTGGTCGTTCCGGTAGGTCATCGCGTAGTGGTTGCTGATCATGATGAACAGCACCGGCAGCGTGAAGTAGTTATTGTGGACGCTGCGCTGCTTGGCCTTCTGGCCGTGCTTGGGATCGGGCAGGCCGCCGGCCTGCATGGCCTCGACCATCTTGCGCTGGCCGGGAATGATCAGCATCAGCACATTGCCGACCATGATGGTGCCGATCAGCGCGCCCACATGGATGTAGGCGGCGCGCCCGCTCAGCACATGGGTCAGGCCGTAGGCCGCGGCGACGATCAGCGCGAAGATCACGATCCCGAACGGCAGCTCGCGCTGGCCCAGCGGCGAGCGGCACAGCAGATCGTACACCGTCCAGCCGGCGACCAGCGTGCCGACGCCGATGCCGACCGCCTGCCAGCTTCCGATGTCGGCCACCTGCTTGTCGATCATCATGGCCTGGGCGTTGAAGTAGTAGGCGATGGTGAGCAGCGCGATGCCCGACAGCCAGGTGGTGTAGGCCTCCCATTTGAACCAGTGCAGTTCCTTGGGCAGTTCGGCCGGCGCCACCAGGTATTTTTGCGGGTTGTAGAAGCCGCCGCCGTGGACGGCCCACAGTTCGCCGGACACGCCCTTCTTCGCCAGATCGGACCCCGGCGCGGGCGGACGGATCGAATTATCGAGCCAGACGAAATAGAACGAGGCACCGATCCATGCGATGCCGGTGATGATGTGCAGCCAGCGCACGATCAGGTTGAGCCACTCAAGGCCATACGGGATCAGATAGGCAAATGCGTCCATGCGTTCCTTGGGTAAGAGGAGTGGCGAATTTACAGAAGATAATCGGATTTGATTCCGGCAACATGAAGATTAGAGTATATTTAACATATCGCCTAACATATATCGCACCATGCCAGCATTGCCGCAACACCTGGACCTGCACCTGATCCGCATTCTCTATCTGCTGCTGGTGGAGAAGAACGTGTCGCGCGTGGCGCTCAAGCTCAATCAACCGCAACCGTCGATTTCCGCCTCGCTGCGCAAGCTGCGCGAACTGACGGGCGATCCGCTGCTGGTGCGCGGCGCGCGCGGCATGGTGCCCACCCAGCATGGCGAGAGCCTGCTGGCGCCGGCCAAGCGCATTCTCGACGAGACGGAGAATCTGTTCGTCAAGAAGACGCCGTTCGTGCCGCAGGAGGAAGCGCGCGTGTTCCACATCGCCGCGCCCGATTACCTGGACAGCCAGTTCCTGCCCAATGTGGTGGCCCTGCTGCGGCGCGGCTCACCGCTCAGCCGCATCAAGATCCACAGCCTGGGACCGGGCTCGGACTACGTCCGCCTGCTGTCGGACGGCGACATGGACCTCGTCATCGCCAACTGGGACGAGCCACCCGAGCACCTGCACATGTCCAAGCTGTTCGAGGACCCCATCATCTGCACCATGCGGGCCGATTGTCCGTACGCGATGCGCACCGGCAGCGAGGACATGACGTTGTCCGATTATCTGAGCCTGCCCCACGTGCGGCCCACGCAGATGCTGCCCGGCTACCACGGCGTGGTGGACTCCTACCTGGAGGCGCAAGGCATGCAGCGCAATGTGATGGTGGAATCGGCCTACTTTGGCCTGATCCCCTACATGCTGACCCAGACCGACCTGGTGCTGACCACAGGCCGCCAGTTCGTGCGCTACTACGAGCGCAATCTGCCGCTCAAGATGTTCACCGTGCCCGTCAAATTCCCGGCTATGCGCTTTTACCAGCTATGGCACGAGCGCGTGCACCAGGCGCCGGAGCACAAATGGCTGCGCGACCAGGTCAGCGCGGCGGCCCGCACGCTGCAAAAATAAACGCCGCTTATCAGCCACGACATATATCAGCCACGCGTTGCCGGCTTTTTTTTCGCGGCACGATGCGTCGGCGCGACACCGCTATTCCCCGTTTTCGATTAGGCCTTGCGACGGTGATGGCGCTAGTCGCACTTGCCCCGTAATTTGGCCACCGCCACGAACGGCAATGCCAGCAGGCCGAAGAAGATGTAGGTCGGCTGGAATTTCAAGCCGTCCGCGTGTAGACAACTGGGTATCTGGGCCTGGTCGAAGGCGGCGGACAGGACGTCGGCCTGCGCGCTGCCACGATAGACGACGCCTCCGGGCGCCACGCCCGGCTGCATCTGCTTGTTGGCCGCAGCCTGTCGTTCGGCGGCAGCCTGCTGATCGGCCTCCACCAGGGTTGCATGGATCGCCTCGTGGATGGCGGCGTCGCTCAGTGGAGGATGGCCGGCGACGGGGGCGGGCGCGAACGGATCAGGGACGGCTGATCCGCTGGCCTGGGCGAGCGACGGTGCTGGTGCTGGCGTCGGACCAGGTGCACGCGCGGAGGTGGCTGGCGGCGCGGCACAGGTCGCGCTGCTGAAAGCGGCCAGGGTAATGACGACACAGACTTGAGCCAGACGTCGCATAGGGAGCAGGAATACGGTAGGCCGCGCGACGACGCCGCGCACACGAGCCATTTTTCACTATATATGCCGGCTACGCAGCAGTTGTTAAAAATAACATGTTGTTACACTCCCCTGCCGCGTCCACTGGCACCGCATCAGACATGCGATTCCGGAATAATGCTTATTGGAAAGATTGATTGGCTTTGTCTGCCGCGATGCAGCATAATTCACTTGTCTCCTCCAACTCCGTAACAAGAATTGGATTTAACCCGCCACCATGGCGGGTTTTTTTTTTGCCCATCATCGCGTCCATGGGTGCGCGCCAGCGGCGAAACGCAACGCCATCAGATATACAAACTGAAAATAATGCTTATTGGAAATATAAATTGGCCACGCCTGGCGCGCCGCAGCATAATGGAACTGTCTCCTCCAACTCCTAAGAAGAATTGGATTTAACCCGCCACCATGGCGGGTTTTTTTTCGACTTAAGGTGGGCATCCGACAAGCTGGCGCATAAAAAAAAAGCCCGCCATCTTGCGATGGGCGGGCGTTGCGCGGGCCACGGGCCGATGACGGCTTAACCGGCCGTGCGGGCGTTATGCTTCTTGCGGTAGATCTTGTTGCTGCTGTGGTCCAGTTCCCGGTTCAAATGGGCGCGCTCCTGACGCGTCACCTTGCCGTCCGCCTCGGCTTTTACCTTGTCGGCCTCGATCTTCGCTTCGCGCTTTTCCAGGTTGGCCGTTTCCTTGCCCGTCAGCTGGCCGCTGTTGATCCCCTGGTCGATGCGCATTTCCTGGCGCTCCTGGCGGGCATCGATTTTCGGAGTGGCCGTGTTCTGGGCGAAGGCCGGCGCGATCAAGGTGGCCAGGGCAGCGGTCAACAGCACTTTATTGATCTTCATGTTCGTATCCTCTATCGTCGGGGTTGCGGGCAACGCGCCCATGCACACTCTAACGAAACACCGGCAGAATGGTGTACCGCCCAGCTGTAAGGGATGTAACGAGATGCTACGCCGGCCAGCGCACCGCTAGGCTGCCACGCCCGCCCGCTCCAGCATCGCGTGCAGCAGCACATTGCAGCCAGCCTCCAGGTGTTCGGCCTTGGCGTCCTCGATCTCGTTGTGGCTGATGCCGTCCTTGCAGGGCACGAAGATCATGCCGGCCGGCGCCACGCGCGCCGCGTAAATCGCATCGTGTCCGGCGCCCGATACCACGTCCATGGTCGAATACCCGAGCTTCTCGGTGGCCTTGCGCACCGCGCCCACGCAGTCCGGGTGGAACGGGCATGGCGGGTAGTAGGACACGCGTTCGATCGTGATGCCCAGCCCCGTCTCGCCGCGCGTGCGTTCGACGAAGGCCAGCATCTCCTCGTGCATGGCGTTGAGCAGGGTGTCGTTCACATTGCGCAGGTCGATGCTGAATTTGACTTCGCCCGGAATCACATTGCGGCTGTTGGGGAACACCTGCACCATGCCCACCGTGCCCCGCCCATACGGCGGATAGCGGTTGGCGATGACCACCACCTCCTGCATGATCCTGGTGGCCACCTGCAGCGCATCCTTGCGCAGGCCCATGGGCGTGGGGCCGGCATGCGCCTCCATGCCGGTCACCACGCAGTCGTACCAGCTCAGGCCCATCACGGCCGGCACCACGCCGATCACCTTATCCGCATCCTCCAGCACCGGGCCCTGCTCGATGTGGGCTTCAAAATAGGCGCCGATCGGATGTCGGCCCGGCACTTCGCTGCCCTTGTAGCCGATGCGCTCCAGTTCCTCGCCCACGGTCTTGCCGTCCACGTCGCGCGCGGCGTAGGCCGTCTCCAGCGTGAAGGCGCCACAGAAGACGCCGGAGCCCATCATCACGGGCACGAAGCGCGAGCCTTCCTCGTTGGTCCAGAACGCGACTTCGATCGGCGCCTCGGTCTGGATGTTCAGATCGTTCAGCGTGCGCACCACTTCCAGCCCGGCCAGCACGCCGTAGTTGCCATCGAACTTGCCGCCGGTTGGCTGGGTGTCGATATGGCTGCCCGTGACCACCGGCGGCAACGCGTTGTTGCGGCCGGCGCGGCGCATGAAGACATTGCCGATCTGGTCCACCGTGACGGACAGGCCGGCCGTCTTGCCCCAGCCGACCACCAGGTCGCGTCCCTGCCGGTCCAGGTCCGTCAAGGTCAGGCGCTTGACGCCGCCCTTGGGTGTGGCGCCGATGCGGGCCAGTTCCATCAGCGCCGCCCACAGGCGTTCGCCGTTGATACGCAGTTCGTTCCGCAGTTCGTTCCGCAGTTCGTTCATCTCTCGCTCCCGATCAAGACTTGGCCGACACCGGCACGAAGGCCGGCCGTTCCACATAACGCCCCGCGCCCTCCTCCGCCATCAGCACGCCGCGGTCGAACACGACCTTGCCGGCGGCCATCGTGGTGCTGGGGATGCCGCGCACGGTGCGCCCTTCGAACACGTTGAAGCCGCCCTTGGCGTGCTGGGTTTTGGCGCTGATGGTGCGCGTGCCTTCCGGGTCCCACACCACGATGTCGGCGTCCGAACCCACGGCGATCACGCCCTTGCGCGGGTACATATTGAAAATCTGGGCCGCGTTGGCCGACGTCACGCGCACGAATTCGGACGGCGTCAACCGGCCCGTGTTCACGCCCGCATCCCACACCACGGCCATGCGCTCCTCCACGCCGCCGCAGCCGTTGGGGATCTTGGTGAAGTCGTCCTTGCCGGCCGCCTTCTGCGCGGCGCAGAAGGTGCAGTGGTCAGTGGCCGTCGTGTGCAGGTTGCCAGCCTGCAGGCCGTGCCACAGCGCAGCCTGATGGTGCTTGCTGCGGAACGGTGGGCTCATCACGTGGCCGGCAGCGAACTCCGGGTCGGCGCTGCGGTACACGCTGTCGTCGATCACCAGGTGGCCGGCCAGCGCCTCGCCGTACACGCGCTGGCCGTTGGCGCGCGCCCGCGCGATGGCTTCCAGCGATTCGGCGCACGACACGTGCACGATGTAGAGCGGCGTGTTGAGCACCCCGGCGATGGTGATGGCGCGGTTGGCCGCCTCCGCCTCCACGGCCGGCGGGCGCGAGAGCGGGTGCGACGACGGCCCCGTCAAGCCCCGGCGCAGCAAGTCCTGCTGCAACTGGAACACCAGTTCGCCGTTCTCCGCGTGCACGGTGGGGATGGCGCCAAGTTCCAGCGCGCGGCGGAAGCTGTTCACCAGCGTTTCATCGTCGGCCATGATGGCGTTCTTGTAGGCCATGAAGTGCTTGAAACTGTTCACGCCATGGTCGCGCACCAGGATGCCCATCTCCTCGCGCACGCTGTCGTCCCACCACGTCACGGCCACGTGGAAGGTGTAGTCGCCAGCCGCCTTCTGGGCCCAGCCGCGCCACGTGTGGAACGCTTCCAGCAAGGACTGCTGCGGGCTGGGGATAACGAAATCCATGATGGTGGTGGTGCCGCCGGCCAGCCCGGCCGCCGTGCCGGTGAAGAAGTCGTCCTGCGTGACGGTGCCCATGAACGGCAGGTTCATGTGGGTGTGCGTGTCTATCCCGCCCGGCATCACATACTGGCCGTGGGCGTCGATCACGCGCGCCGAATGGGGCGCCTCCAGGTTCTCGCCCACAGCGACGATCTTGTCGCCGAAGGTCATCACATCGGCACGAAAGGCGCGGTCCGCGTTGACGACGGTGCCGCCGCGAATAATCATGGTCATAGGCTGGTCCTTTCCGTTATGGCTGGGCCGCCGCGCGCATGGCCGGCAGCGCCTTGCCCTTCATCAGCACACCGTACACCAGCGCCGAGATGGCGATGCCGACGAACCAGGCGTAGGTGTAAATGGTCTTGAAGCCGTCCGCCACGCCGGGGAACGACGCGGGGAATGCTGCGTTCAAAAAGCCCGGGATATTGGGCAGCACGCCGATCACGAACGCCACCAGCGCCGCCATGTTCCAGCCGTTGCCGTAGGAGTAGCTGCCATCCTCGCGGTACAGCTGCGGCACATCCAGCTCCGTCTTGCGCACCACGTAGTAGTCGATGATCAGGATGCCGGCGATGGGGCCCAGCAGCGCGGAATAGCCGATCAGCCAGGTGAAGATGTAGCCCTGGGTCGATTCCAGTATCTTCCACGGCATCATCAGGATCGCGATCGAGGCCGTGATGTAGCCGCCCGTCTTGTAAGAGATCAGCTTGGGCGCCAGCGAGGAGAAATCATAGGCCGGCCCCACCAGGTTGGCCGCCAGGTTCACGCTGACCGTGTCGATCAGCAGGATCAGCAGCGCCACCAGCACCGCCACGCCGGTCATGCGGCTGGACAGGTCGACCGGGTCCCAGATCGCCTTGCCATACAGGACTACGGTGGCCGAGGTGACGATCACCGCCATCATGGCCAATAAGCCCATGGGAACAGGCAGGCCGACGGACTGGCCCAGCACCTGGTCGCGCTGCGAACGGGCGAAACGGGTGAAGTCGGGGATGTTGAGCGCCAGCGTGGCCCAGAACCCCACCATGGCCGTCAGCGAAGGCCAGAAGGTGGACCAGAACTGGCCGGCCTTCTTGCCGCCTGCAACGAACTGCGACGGCGCCGACAGCAGATCGCCAAAGCCGCCCGCCTTGTTGTACACCCAGCCCAGCAGCACGAAGCAGATCAGGATCTTGAGCGGCGCCGTGTAGGTTTCCAGTTTGCGGATGGCGTCCATGCCGTGCACGATGTACCAGAACTGGATGCCCCAGAACGCCAGGAAGCACGCCAGCTGCGCGCCGTTGATGCCGAGGCCCGCCAGCTTGGCGCCGCCGATCTCGCCGCCCATCATCACGCCCAGCAGCGTGTAGATCATCTGGCCGCCGAACCAGGTCTGGATGCCGTACCAGCCGCAGGCCACGATGGCGCGCATCAGCGCCGGCAGCCGCGCGCCCATGGTGCCGAACGAGGAGCGGGCCAGCACCGCATAAGGGATGCCGTACTTGGTGCCGGCGTGGCCGATGGCCAGCATCGGCAGCAGCACGATGGCGTTGGCCAGGAACACGGTCAGCACGGCCTGCCAGCCCGACATGCCGCCTTCGATCAGACTGGCCGACAGGGTGTAGGCCGGGATGCACATCACCATGCCCACCCACAGCGCGGCGAAGTGATACCAGCGCCAGGTACGTTGCGCCGCCGAGGTGGGCGCCAGGTCTTCATTCCACAGTTGCGTGCTGCCAGTCGCTTCTTTGCTCACGTTGGTCTCTCCTAGGGTTGATGATGCATCCGGCCCGGCCACGTGAACGTATCAAGTGGCCGGGCCAGTGTATCCCAGTCTTTGCAATTTTTATACCTAACCCTGTCTTCGCTGCGCACTAGTTCTGGGCCACCTCCGCCGCCGGCTCCTGTGCTGTGCTTTGCACGGCGCTTTGTGCTGATTCTGCGCGCGGATTGCGGGGGTCCTGCGTCCAGTTCATGTACGGCTTGCCCGTCTTCTGCGGCACCATCGTGATGCAGCCCTGCACCGGACAAGTGATTTCGCACAGGTTGCAGCCCACGCATTCCTCCTTGATCACCTCGTAGCGGCGCCCGCCCTGCTGGTCGATCAACTGCGCGATCGACTGGTGCGACGTGTCCTCGCAGGCCACGTAGCAGCGGCCGCACTGGATGCAATCGTCCTGGTTGATCTGGGCGATCACCTGGTAGTTCATGTCCAGGTATTTCCAGTCCGTCGTATTGGGCACGGCCTTGCCCGAGAATTCGCTGATGCTGCGGTAGCCCTTCTCGTCCATCCAGCGCGACAGCCCGTCCTTCATCTCCTCGACGATGCGGAAGCCGTGCAGCATGGCCGCCGTGCACACCTGCACCGAACCAGCGCCCAGCGCGATGAACTCGGCCGCGTCGCGCCAGTTGCCGATGCCGCCGATGCCGGAGATGGGCAGGCCCGCCGTGGCCGGGTCGCGCGCGATCTCGGCCACCATGTTGAGCGCGATCGGCTTGACGGCCGTGCCGCAGTAACCGCCGTGCGTGCTGGCCCCGCCCACGGTGGGGAAGGCCACCATGCGGTCCAGGTCCAAATGGGTGATGGAGTTGATGGTGTTGATCAGCGAGACGGCGTCCGCCCCGCCCTCCTTGGCCGCGCGCGCTGGCCCGCGGATGTCGGTGATGTTGGGCGTGAGCTTGACGATCACCGGCAGCTTCGAGTGCTTCTTGCACCAGCTGGTCACCATGCGCACATACTCGGGCACCTGGCCCACGGCCGCGCCCATGCCGCGCTCGGGCATGCCGTGCGGGCAGCCGAAATTGAGTTCGATGCCATCCGCGCCAGTCGCCTCCACCAGCGGCAGGATATCGGCCCAGGCCTTTTCCTCACACGGCAGCATCAGCGACACGATCAGCGCGCGGTCCGGCCAGTCCTTCTTGACCTGGGTGATCTCGCGCAGGTTGATCTCCAGCGCGCGGTCCGTGATCAGTTCGATGTTGTTAAAGCCGATCACCTCGCGGTTCTTGCCGTAATGGGCCGAGTAGCGCGACGACACGTTGACGGCCGGCGGGTCCTCGCCCAGCGTCTTCCACACCACGCCGCCCCAGCCGGCCTCAAAGGCGCGCACCACGTTGTAGGCCTTGTCCGTCGGCGGCGCGGACGCGAGCCAGAAGGGATTGGGCGACTTGATTCCGCAAAATTCGATGCTCAGATCAGCCATGATGCGGCTCCTTATTGGATTGTATGTCGCGGTGGATGGCCAGCGCCGCCAGCTTCCCGTGCTGCACGGCTTGCACCGTCAAATCCTGTCCCGGCGCCACGCAGTCGCCGCCCGCGTAGATGCGCGGCAGGATGGTGCGGAAGTGGGCGTCCACGTGGATCTTGTCGCCGTCGCGCTGCAAGGTCTTGGCCAGCGGATCGCTGATGCTGTCCGGGTCCATGCTCTGGCCGATGGCCTTGAAGATGGCATCGGCCGCGATCTCAAACGTCTCGCCGGTGCCGGCCAGGCGGCCGTTGTTGAGCGCCGTTTTCTCGAAGCGCATGCCGCGCACGCGGCCGGCCTCGTCCAGCAGCACTTGCTGCGGCTGGGCCCAGGTGCGCATGCGGACCTGGTTTTCCTTGGCGATGTGCTGCTCGTGGCCGGTGGCGCTCATGGCATCGAAGCCGCGCCGGTACACCAGCGTCACCTCCTCCGCACCGAGGCGCTGGATCTGCACCGCCATGTCGATGGCCGTGTTGCCCGCGCCGATGACGATGGCGCGCGCCGGCACCGGCAGTTGCGACAGGTCGTCGGCCTGGCGCAGCGCGGCGATGTAGTCCACGGCCGCCAGCAGGCCAGGGGCATCCTCGCCGGTCAAGCCCAGGCGGCGGCTGGCGCCCAGGCCCAGGCCCAGGAACACGGCGTCGTACTGGGCCTGCAAATCCTTCAGTTGCACATTGCCGCCCAGGGTCTGGCCGTGGCGGATTTCGATCCCGCCTATGCCGAGCAGGAACGCCACTTCCTTCTGCGCGAAATCGTCCGTCAGCTTGTATTTGGCGATGCCGTATTCATTGAGGCCGCCCGACTTTTCCCGTGCCTCGTAGATGACGACATCGTTGCCCAGCATGGCCAGCCGGTGCGCGCACGACAGGCCGGCCGGGCCGGCGCCCACCACGGCGATCTTGCGCCCCGTGGCCGGCGCGCGCTGGAACGGATGCTGGCTGAACGCCATGTGGTCGATGGCGTAGCGCTGCAGCAGGCCGATCTTCACGGGCTGGCCTTCCGCGTCGTGGTTGCGCACGCAGGCGTCCTCGCACAGGATCTCGGTCGGGCACACGCGCGCGCAACTGCCGCCCAGGATGTTCTGCTTGAGGATGCCGGCCGCCGCGCCGTTCACATTGCCCTCGTGGATATTGCGGATGAAGCTGGCCACGTCGATCTCGGACGGGCAGATACGCGAACAGGGCGCATCGTAGCAATACAGGCAGCGCGCGCTTTCAATGGCGGCCTGGCGCGCGTTAAGCGCGGGCGCCAGGTCGGTGAAATGCTCGGCCAGCGCGCTGCCCGATTGCGGGGACTGCGGCATGTACTTCAGGGATTCGATCATCATTGCACAATTCCTGACTTGGCTGGTTGACGGGGACGCGGTCAAACATGCTGCACGGGACCGGCCTTTACTTCATCTGCGGGAACGCAAATTCCGCGCCGGCGCTGGCCGTGTTGGGCCAGCGCTGCATGACGGCCTTGTGGCGCGTGTAGAAACGCACGCCCTCCGGGCCGTAGGCGTGATGGTCGCCGAACAGGCTGCGCTTCCATCCGCCGAAACTGTTGAAGGCCATGGGCACGGGCAGCGGCACGTTCACGCCCACCATGCCGACCTGGATCTGGCGCACGAACTCGCGCGCCACGCCGCCGTCGCGCGTGTAGATGGCCACGCCGTTGCCGTACTCGTTGCGGTTGATCAGGGCCACGGCCTGGCCCACGTCGGGCGCGCGCAGCACGCACAGCACGGGGCCGAAGATCTCCTCCTTGTAGATGCTCATGTCCGGCGTCACATGGTCGAACAGGGTGCCGCCCACGAAGAAGCCATTCTCGCGCCCGGCCACGTGGTAGTTACGGCCATCGACCACCAGCGTGGCGCCCTGCTCCAGCCCTTCGCCGATCAGCCGCTCAATGCGCTCCTTGGCCGCGCGCGACACCACCGGGCCCATTTCTGCGTCGGCCGCCATGCCGTCGCGGATCTTCAGCGCGGCCGTGCGCTTGGCCAGCGCGCCGATCAATTTGTCGCCCGCGTCGCCCACGGCCACCACCACGGAAATGGCCATGCAGCGCTCACCGGCCGAACCATAGGCCGCGCCCATCAGCGCATCGATCGCCATGTCCATGTCGGCGTCCGGCATCACCACCATGTGGTTCTTGGCCCCGCCCAGCGCCTGCACCCGCTTGCCGCTGGCGCAGCCGCGCGCGTAGATGTATTCCGCGATCGGCGTGGAGCCGACGAAGCTCACGGCCTGCACCACGGGATGGTCGAGCAGCGCGTCCACGGTGACCTTATCGCCCTGCACCACGTTGAACACGCCGTCCGGCAAACCGGCCTCCTTGAGCAGGCGCGCGTGCAGCAGCGACGGCGACGGGTCGCGTTCGGACGGTTTCAGCACGAAGGTGTTGCCGCAGGCTAGGGCGACGGGGAACATCCACATCGGCACCATCACGGGGAAGTTGAACGGGGTGATGCCGGCCACCACACCCAGCGCCTGGCGCATGGACCAGGCGTCGATGCCGCGCGAGATCTGGTCCGTGAATTCGCCCTTGAGCATTTGCGGAATGCCGACCGCGAATTCCACCATCTCGATGCCGCGCGCCACCTCGCCCTGGGCGTCGGCGAAGGTCTTGCCATGCTCGCGCGTGAGCATGGCCGCGAATTCATCCGTGTGCTGCTGGCACAGTTGCAGGTACTTGAACAGCACCCGCGCGCGCGTCAGCGGCGGCGTGGCCGACCACGACGGGAAGGCGGCGGCGGCGGCGGCCACGGCCGCGTCGACCTCCTGCGCCGTGCCCAGCGCCACGCGCGCCACCGGCTCGCCCAGCGCCGGGTTGTACACGTCCGCATAACGGCCGCTGGTGGTGTCGGCCTTGGCGCCGTTGATGTAATGGGTGATGGTGTCAAGCATGGTCATGATGTTCCGTTCTCTTTAAATGCGCTCAGCCCAGCAGGCTGTCCGCTTCGACATAGTGATAGCCCAGGCCATGCGCCACCGCTTCATAGGTGACGTGGCCGTGGCAGACGTTCAATCCGTTCTTCAGATGGGGGTTGGTCCGCAACGCCTTCTGCCAGCCCTTGTCGGCCAGCGCCAGCGCGTGGGTGATGGTGGCGTTGTTGAGCGCGAAGGTGGAGGTGCGCGCCACGGCGCCCGGCATGTTGGCCACGCAGTAGTGCACCACGCCGTCCACCACGAAAGTGGGCTTTTCGTGCGTGGTGGGATGCGACGTTTCGAAGCAGCCGCCCTGGTCGATGGCCACGTCCACCACCACCGCGCCCTGCTTCATGCGCGAGATCATGGCCGCCGTCACCAGCTTGGGCGCGGCCGCGCCGGGCACCAGCACGCCGCCCACCACCAGGTCGGCGTCCAGCACCGCCTCCTCCACCGTGTGCGCGTTCGAGTACATGGTGCTCACGCGGTTGCCGTAGATCAGATCGAGCTGGCGCAGGCGGTCGATGTTTTTATCGAGGATGGTCACGCGCGCGCCGATGCCCACGGCCATCTGCAGCGCGTTGGTGCCCACCACGCCGGCGCCGATGATGGCGATATGGCCGGGCGCCACGCCGGGCACGCCGCCCAGCAGCAGGCCCATGCCGCCCTTGGATTTTTCCAGATGGGCGGCGCCGGCCTGGATCGCCATGCGCCCCGCGACCTCGCTCATCGGCGCCAGCAGCGGCAGGCCGCCGTTCGGGCCGGTGATGGTTTCGTAGGCGATGCAGACGGCGCCGGAGGCGACCAGGGCGCGGGTCTGGTCCGGGTCGGGCGCCAGGTGCAGATAGGTGTACAGGATCTGGTCGTGGCGCAGCATCGCGCATTCCTCGGGCTGCGGTTCCTTGACCTTGACGATCATCTCGGCCCGCGCGAAGATTTCCGCTGCCGTGTCGACGATGGTCGCGCCGGCGCCCTCGTACATCGCATCGGTCAGGCCGATGGCCGCGCCGGCGTTCTGCTGCACCAGCACCTGGTGGCCGCGCAAGACCAGCTCCTTCACGCTGGCCGGCGTCAGGCCCACGCGCGACTCCTGGTTCTTGATCTCTTTCGGTACGCCTACTAGCATGCTGTTCTCCTCGTTGTTATATGAGTGTGTGTAGCCGCTTCAGCAACGCCGGGGACATGGCCCCGGCCTGTCCGTCTCCGTCAATCGAGGGTTTTCAGCACCTTGGCCAGCTTGCCGAACAACTCGTCGATGTGCTTCTTCTCCAGCACCAGCGGTGGCGACAAGGCGATGATGTCGCCCGTGGTGCGTATCAGCAGGCCGTCCGCGAACGCCTTCTTGAACGCGTCGAAGGCGCGCGCGCCGGGTTTGCCGGCGATCGGTTCCAGCTCAATGCCGGCGATCAGGCCGATGGTGCGGATGTCGATCACGTGCGGCAGGCCGCGCAGCGAGTGCACCGCGTCCTCCCAGTACTGCTGCAGGCTGGCCGCGTGCTCGACGATCTGCTGTTCGCGGAACACTTCCAGCGTGGCCAGCGAGGCGGCGCAAGCCAGCGGGTGGCCTGAGTAGGTGTAGCCGTGGAACAGTTCGATGCCGGCCGGCGCCTGCATGAACGCTTCGTACAGGAAGGGCTTGGTGAACACGGCACCCATCGGCACCACCCCGTTGGTCAGGCCCTTGGCCGTCGTCATCAGGTCCGGCTCGACGTCAAAATAGTCGGCCGCGAACGGCGTCGTCAGGCGGCCGAAGCCCGTGATCACTTCGTCGAAGATCAGCAGGATACCGTGCTTGGTGCACAGCTCGCGCAGGCGCTTCAAATAACCCTTGGGCGGAATCAGCACGCCAGTGGAACCGGCCACCGGCTCCACGATCACGGCAGCGATGGTGGACGCGTCGTGCAGGGCGACGATGCGTTCCAGCTCGTCGGCCAGGTGGGCGCCGTATTCGGGCTCGCCGCGCGTGAACGCGTTCTTCTCCAGGTTGTGGGTGTGCGGCAGGTGGTCCACGTAGGGCAGCATGGCGCCGTAGGGCTTGCGGTTGCCGGCGATGCCGCCCACCGAGATGCCGCCGAAGCCCACGCCGTGGTAGCCGCGCTCGCGGCCGATCAGGCGGGTGCGGGTGCCCTCGCCGCGCGCGCGGTGATAGGCCAGCGCGATCTTGAGCGCCGTGTCCACGGCCTCGGAGCCGGAGTTGGTGTAGAACACGTGGCCGAAGCGGTGGTTGGTGTACTCCATCAGCTGTTCGGCCAGATCGAAGGCGGCCGGGTGGCCCATCTGGAAGGTGGGCGCGAAATCGAGCTGGCCTATCATTTCGCGCACGGCCGCCACGATCTTGGGCTGGGCGTGGCCGCAGGGCACGCACCACAGGCCGGCCGTGCCGTCCAGGATGGTGTTGCCGTCCACGTCCTTGTAGTACATGCCTTCGGCCGAGACCAGCAGGCGCGGATGGATCTTGAAATCGCGGTTGTTCGTGAACGGCATCCAGAAGGACGCCATCGATGCCGGACGGGTTTCATTCATGTCTGTCTCCAGTTCCTCGGGACGGCGCCGCAGCGCGGGCGCATCGTAAAAATAATTTACCAGTTGGCAAAATGATGATGCAATAATAGACAGCACAACAACTATGGCACAGATACACAAATATCAAAACTCGCCAACCGTACAGGCGGCAAAAACACTACAGTTTTGTTCAGCGCAACATGAAGGAGAGCACGGATGGAGGACGCGCACACTGCGCCCGATCGGCACCCGGACACGCCGCCCGACGGCGGCTGGCCCGTGGTGTCCATCGCGCGCGGCGGCAAAGGCAGCCTGGTGGACCAGATCGTGGCCGCCATCAGCGCCCTGGTGGGCCGGCGCGAGTTGCGCGTGGGCACCAAGATGCCGTCCGTGCGCCAATTCGCCAAGTGTAATGGTGTCAGCACCTTCACTGTGGTGGAGGCCTACGACCGGCTCGTCACGCTGGGTCTGCTGTCCTCGCGGCGCGGTTCCGGCTACTTCCTGGCCCGCCAGGACGTGCCGGCCGCCCTGCTGCCGGCCCCGTTCCACCCCACCCCGGCCGCCATCGACGCGCTCACGCCGGAACTGTATTCGGGCATGTCGGACGCGTTGCCCGTGGGCGCCGGCTGGCTGCCGCCCGAGTGGTATGGCGAGGACACCATCCTCGACGCCGTGCGCCACGCCATGCGCATCCCGGCCAACCGGCTGCGCGGCTACGGCCATCCGCTGGGCTTTCCCACGCTGCGCCAGCACATGGCCGCCACGCTGAGCGAGGAGCTGTATGCGATCGAGCCGGAGCAGATCCTGCTCACCCACGGCGCCACCCACGCGTTCGACCTGATCCTGCGCACGCTCACCAAGCCGGGCGACACGGTGCTGGTGGAGGACCCCGGCTACAGCAACCTGCTGTCGCTGATCCGCCACCACGGCTGCGTGGCGGTGGGCATCACGCGCAGCGAACAGGGGCTGGACATGGACCAGCTGGCGGCCCAGGCCAAGGCCACCCAGCCCAAGCTCATGTTCGTCAACACGGCGCTGCAAAACCCGCTCGGCACCTCGCTCATCGCGGCCCAGGCCCACCGCCTGCTGGCCCTGGCCGAACAGTTCGACTTCTGGCTGGTAGAGGACGACATCTACCGCGAACTGGCGCCGCGCGGCGAGGCGTCGCTGGCGGCCATGGATGGCTTGCGGCGCGTGATCCGGATCGGCAGCTTTTCCAAGACGCTGTCGCCGGTGCTGCGCGTCGGCTCCATCTGCGCCTCGTCCTCGCTGCTGCCCGAGCTGCTGCGGGTGAAGATGCTGGCCGGCCTCACCACCTCCGAGATCAACGAACGGGCCGTGTACCACGCCATCACGGCGCGGCCCTACAAGCGCATGGTGGAACGGCTGGTCGCCCAGCTCGACGCAGGACGCGAACGCACCATCGCCCTGCTGCGCGAAGCGGGCATGGTGCCGCTGGCGCGCCCGCGCGGCGGCATGTTCGTCAGCGCCGGCTGGCCGGACGCGCCCACCCCGGAATTCAACGGCAAGGTGGTGGCCGAACTGGCGCTGAAAGCCGGCATCCTGCTGTCGCCCAACGACTTCTTCCTGCTGCACCCGGCCGACACGGTCTGGTTCCGCTTCAACGCGGCCTACGCCGACCATCCGCAACTGCTGCAATTCCTGCGTTCGATACGCCCTCGCTGAAAGACGACTCCATGCCGACCGCCAAATCCCCTGCCGCCCCCCTGCCGAAGAACAGCCGGCGCGCCCTCAACCGCGACCGCCTGGAAGCGGACATCGCCGCCGAAGCCGTGCGCGTGTTCGCCGAATGCGGCTACGAAGGCACCTCGATCGCCACCGTGGCCGAGAACGCGGGCCTGTCCAAGCAAAACCTGATGTACTACTTCCCGTCCAAGCAGGCGCTGTACCAGCGCGTGCTCGACAACGTGCTCGACGAATGGCTGGAGCGGATGGAGAACCTGGCCGATCCCAGCCAGGAACCGCAGGACGTGCTGCGCGCCTACGTGCAGGCCAAGCTGCGCTTCTCGCGCGAGCAGCCTTGGGCCTCGCGCGTGTACGCGATGGAGGTGATCGGCGGCGCGCCCCTGTACGGCGCCCAGATCCAGAACCGCGTGGTGCCGCTGCTGCGCAAGGACATCGACGTGTTCGAGCACTGGATCGCGGCCGGCAAGATCGCGCCCATCAACGCCACCCACCTGCTATTCGCCATCTGGGCCATGACCCAGTCCTATGCCGACTTCTCGACCCAGATGGCGCTCGTGCTGGGCCGCAAACAGCTGACCCGCAAGGACTTCGACGATGGGGAAAAGCTGATCGTCGACATGGTGCTGGCCGCCATCCGCGTGCAGCCGCCGGCGCCGCTGTCCGCCGCCGACTAAACAAACTTTTCATCCTGCTGACCACCATGCCCGTGTTCGAACCATTCACCCTGCAAACGCCGCGCCTGACACTGCGCTTCCTGGAACCCTACGACGCCGACGCCCTGTTCGCCATCTACGCCGACCCGCAAGCAATGCGCTACTGGAGCTGCGCGCCGTGGCGCGAACTGGGCCAGGCCGCCAGCCATATCGCCACGTCGCGCCAGCACTACGACAGCGGCGAATCGCTGCGCCTGGCCATCACGCTGGCCGCCACCGGGGAGCTGATCGGCACCGCCACGCTGTATGCGTTCCACCGCGCCAACCGCCGCTGCGAGATCGGCTACATGCTGTCGCGCTCCCACTGGGGCCAGCGCTACATGCCCGAAGCGCTGGCCGCGCTGATCGACCATGGCTTCGGCGCGCTCGACCTGCACCGCATCGAAGCGGACCTGCATCCGGCCAACGACGCATCGGCCACCATCCTGGAACGGCTGCACTTCCGCCAGGAAGGACGGCTGCGCGAACGCTGGTTCGTGGACGGTGAACTGTCCGACAGCGTGATCTACGGCCTGCTGCGCAGCGACTGGCGGGCGGCACGAGGCAACGACAACGGCGGCAAGCCCGGTCCGGCCCCGGTGGTCTGATTCTTTGCCAGCGCCACGGCCGCCATTCATCGCGCGTTGCCGCAGGTCAGGCCCCGCTATGCGCAATTGGTCGGATGGCGCTGTCGCCGCCGGCCCGGCTACGCTACATTGACGTCATCGGCCATCTTTCACAAGGAGTTGCCAGATGAGTAAAATCACCCGCCAGGGCGTGCTGGACGTCCTCAACGAAGTGGGCACCGCCTTCCTGCACACGGCCCGCTACGGCGCGCGCACGCTGCAGCGCATGTCGTGGCCGGCGTTGCTGCTGGTCTGCGTGCTGATGGCCATGATCCTGACCCTGCTGCCGCTGGCGCTGCTGCTGTTCACGGCCTTCCTGCTGCTCAAGCTGGCCGTGGGCGCCTGCATCCTCGAACGCCACCACAAGGCCCGGCCGCCGGAGCACCATTCGTGACATCGGCCAAGCGCACCCCGGGCCGCGTGGTCGGCTTCGTGCGGGAGCTGGGCGATACGGCCAGCGCCCTGTGGTGGCGCTTTTTCGACTGGCTGGCCCAGGTGGCATGGCGCAAGCTGATCATCATCTGGGTGCTGGTGCTGCTGCTGGATCTGACGCCGTTCGGCCAGCCCGAACAGGCGCTGGCCTTCGTGCTGGCCTCGTTCGGGCTCAAGGTGCTGGCCGGCGGCAAGCGCAAGGCCGAACTGGAAGCGCGCCAGGCCGCGGCCCACGCCGGCGAGGAAACGCTGGAACGGCGGCTGGTGGAAGCCCGGCTGGCGGCCCTGCAAGCCCAGGTTGAGCCGCACTTCCTGTTCAATACCCTTGCCCTGATCGGCCAGCTGATCGAGACCGACCCGCCCGAGGCGGCCCGCATCCATGCCCACCTGATCGACTACCTGCGCGCCACTCTGCCCCAGATGCGCTCCCGGGGCAACGGCACGCTGGGCCGCCAGCTTGACATGGCGCGCGCCTACCTGGCCATCATGCAGGCGCGCATGAAGGCGCGGCTGGCCGTGTCGATCGACGTGCCGGCCGAATTCCACAGCGCCAGCTTCCCGCCCATGATGCTGCAGATCCTGATCGAGAACGCCATCAAGCACGGGCTGGAACCGAAGATAGAGGGCGGCCGCATCGACATCCGCGCCAGCGTCACGGGCA
Source organism: Rugamonas brunnea (assembly GCF_014042345.1). Classification (GTDB taxonomy): domain Bacteria; phylum Pseudomonadota; class Gammaproteobacteria; order Burkholderiales; family Burkholderiaceae_D; genus Rugamonas; species Rugamonas brunnea. The sequence continues at coordinate 315,436 of NZ_JACEZT010000002.1, read as the reverse complement.
GCCAGTTGCAGGTGGACGTGATCGACGACGGCGTGGGCTTTTCCACCCACGCCGGCGACGGCATGGGCCTGGCCAACGTGCGCGAACGGCTGCAACTGCTATACGGCGCGCGCGCCGAACTGGTGATCGAAGCGCCGCTGACGGGCGGCGCGCGCGCCACGATACGGCTGCCGTACGCGCCCGACATCTTCGCCAAGGGAGCCGCATGAATCCGCAACTGCGCGCCACGGCGCTGATCGCCGACGACGAGGACGCCATGCGCGACCAGTTGCGCACCCGCCTGCGCGACGTGTGGCCGGCGCTGGAGATCGTGGCCGAGGCGGCCAACGGCATCGAAGCGGTGGCGCTGGCCGGCCAGCACCAGCCCGACATCGTGTTCCTCGACATCCGCATGCCCGGCCTGTCCGGCATCGAGGCGGCCCGCATGCTGTTCAACCGCTGCCACCTGGTGTTCGTGACCGCCTATGACCAGTACGCGATCGAAGCGTTCGAACAGGGCGCGCTCGACTACGTGCTCAAGCCGGCCGGCGGCGAGCGCCTGAAGACGACCTGCGACCGCTTGCAAACGCGGCTGGGCAAACAGCCGGCCAACATCGAACAGCAATTGACGGCCCTGCTGCGCAGCCAGCACGGCGGCAAGGCGGCGGCCAAGCCCGACTACCTGCGCTGGATACAGGCCGTGGTGGGCAGCAGCCTGCGCATGATCAGCACGCGCGAAGTGCTGTTCTTCCGGGCCGACGAAAAATACACGCGGGTGCAAACGCTGCAGTCCGAAGTCCTGATCCGCAAGACGCTGAAGGAACTGGCCGATGAGCTCGACCCCGACGAATTCTGGCGCATCCACCGCTCCACGCTGGTGCGGGTGGACGCCATCGAGGAAGTCACACGCGACTTGCGCGGACGCCAGATGGTGCGCGTGCGCAACTTTCCCGAGCTGCTGGAAGTGAGCCGGGGCCACGCCCACCTGTTCCAGCAGATGTGACGGCGCGCCGGTTGTGGCGGCGTCCCCACTGGTCTATATTGGAGCCAGCCACCGGATTTGCCACCCAATGACCGTCCTTCTGAGCGACATCAATACGGCCCCCGCGCGGGCCGGCCACGGCGAACCCCCTGGGCCTCGGCACGATCGAAGCAGTTCCACACCAGATTGGGAGAGAACCATGTCCACGATACCGAAAGCCACCAAGGCCACCATCATCCCCTGCATGCGCTACCGCGACGCGCCCGCCGCCATCGAATGGCTGTGCGACACCTTCGGCTTTGAAAAACAACTGGTGGTGCCCCACGAGGACGGCACCATCGCCCATGCCCAGCTTTCATACGGCAATGGCATGATCATGCTCGCCTCCGTGTTCGACACGGAATACGGCCGCCTGATCCGGCAGCCGGGCGAGAAGGACAAGGCCGTCACCCAGTCCGCCTACCTGGTGGTCAACGACGCCGACCTCGTGTACGGCCGCGCGCTCGAAGCGGGCGCCCACATCGTGCTCGACATCAAGGATGAGGACTACGGCGGACGCGGCTTCACCTGCCGCGACCCGGAAGGCCACCTGTGGAGTATCGGCACCTATGATCCCTGGCAGGGTTGAAGGGCGCGCCGGTTCGAGGGTGCGCCGGCTGCCCAGTCTCAGGCGAGCGCCGCGACCAGCGCCGCGTCGGCCACCTGCGTGGGGCGGATGCGGATCACGCCACGGTACAGCGGCGGCAAGCCCGCGCACAGCGCGGCCAGCGCGTCCGGGTCCATGCGCGGGCGCACGTACTGGAACTGCGCCGGATTCCGCAACGGCAACGGGCCTTCCATGGTCGAGCCATACGCGCCCAGGTCCATGAAACTGCGCGCGCTGTCGTCCGGCCCCTGGGCGAACACGAAGGTGCCGTCCTTGGGGTGGCCCAGGTACTGGCGCACTTCCTCGCGCTGGGCGGGACATGCCTCGACCATCAGCTGGTAGCGCAGCCGCGCGTAGGCGCGTGTGGTCTCCATGAACGCGGTGCGGATGCCGGAGCGATCACGTCCACCGGGCAGGCATAGCAGCAGGTTGCCGAACGAATCGAGCAGTGCGACGGCGTCACCGGCGCCACCACGCTCGCGGTCCTCGGCCATGGCGCGCAGCAGGTAGGGCGCCAGGTCCGCGTCCGGCTGCTGCGGGGTGCAACGGTAATGCAGCGCGTCGGGATAAACGGCCCTGAGCGCGCGCACGATGGCGTGGTCGGGCGCCAGCGTGGCCGGGCACTTGAGCTGCGATTGTGGCAAGTCGGTATTGAACAGCGCGGTCACCTCCTCCTGCGTGGCCTCGAACACGAGCGAACACAAGGCCTGGGTCGGCTCCGCGATGGTCTTGCCGATAAAGAAGGACTTGGGCGCGGCGCCCGCAGCGGGCCGTGCATACTGCGACGAGCCCAATACGGCCGGATAGCTGAACGCGGCCCCGGCCTGTTCGCGCAACGGCGCCGGCAGCGACGGGAAGGAAGCGCTGGCATCGAAGTTGACACCCGCCTGATGATCGGGTGCGGCCGCCACCACATTGAAGCCGGCGGCCAAGATCGCTCCGCTACACATGCAGCACGGGTCAAGCGAGGTGACGATGGTGATGTCCTGCGGCGCCGGCAAGTCCCGGCCCTTGGCCAGTTCGGAGAAATACCAGTCGATCAACTGGCGCTCGCCATGGGCCGTGGGATCGAACACCAAGCCGTGGCGGACCACATTGTTATGCAGCGACATCAGCACGGCGCCATGCTGGTCGAGCATCACCCCGCCCACGCCGAAGGTGCCCTGGGTCTTGGCCGCGATAGCCTCGGCCGCCGCGATGGCGACGGCGGCCTGCACGTCGATGGTCTTCTTGAGCGCCAAGGTGCTTACTTCTTTTTCAGGTCGGCGCCGCCGAAGGCGTTGGGCAGCTGGGCCGCCGCCGTGGTCTCGAACACGTCGCCCTTCAGGTTGCTCAGCACCACGGGCAGCTCGTTGCCGCCCAGTTCCAGGATCACCTGGCGGCACGCGCCGCACGGGGCGATGGGACCGTCCGTCTCGCCGATCACGGCCAGCTTGTCGAAGTCGCCCGGCTGGTAGCCATGCGCGAAGGCGCTGAAGAAGGCCGTACGCTCGGCGCAGTTGCACAAGCCGTAGGACGCGTTCTCCACGTTACAGCCGTGGAACACGCGGCCGTCATTGCACAGCAGCGCGGCGCCGACCTTGAAGTTGGAGTACGGCGTGTAGGCCTTGAGGCGCGCGGCGGCGGCCTCCGCGATCAGTTGTTCGTTGTTCATCTGTGTTCTCTATATTAGGGCCGGATCGCGCGGTAGATCACGGGGTTGGCGGCTGGCGCGGCATCGGCGATATGATACGCGGCCTGGATTTCGCGCACCGCTTGCTGGGCCGCCGCTTCTGTGCGCGCGTGCACCAGCGCCAGCGGCTGGCCCGCCTCGATGCGCTCGCCCAAACCAGCGAGCTCCGTCAGGCCGACGGCGAAGTCGATACCATCGCTCGGACGGCGACGGCCGCCACCGAGGCTGACCACGGCCAGGCCGATGCCACGGCAGTCGGTGCTGACCGCATAGCCGGCCTTGGGCGCGGGCACGGGCACCACGATGGGCGCGCGTTCCAGGTGACGGTCCGGGTTTTCCAGCAGATCGGCCGGGCCGCCCAGCGCCACCACCATGCGCGCAAAGCGGGAAGCCGCTTCGCCGCTGTCAAGCGCCGCTTGCAACTTGGCGCGCGCCGCCGTTTCGTCGGCGGCCAGGCCGCCCAGCACCAGCATTTCCGCGCACAGCGCCATCGTCACTTCATGCAGGCGCGCGGGACGCGAACGGCCCGTCAGGTAATCCATCGCGCCGCGCACTTCGAGCGCGTTGCCGGCATACGGCGCCAGCGATTCGTTCATGTCCGTCAGAATGGCCGAGGTACGCATGCCGGCGCCATTGCCGACCGCGACGATGCTCTGCGCCAGTTCCAGCGATTTCTCGTAGGTCGGCATGAAGGCGCCGCTGCCCACTTTGACGTCCATCACCAGCGCATCCAGCCCGGCCGACAGCTTCTTCGACAGGATGGAGCCGGTGATCATGGCCACCGATTCCACCGTGGCCGTCACGTCGCGGATCGAATAGAAACGCTTGTCGGATGGCGCCAGCGACGAGGTCTGGCCGATGATGGCCACGCCCACCTCGCGCACCACCTGGCGGAAGCGCGCGTTGTCGGGAACCGTGCAGTAGCCGGGGATGGCGTCGAACTTGTCGAGCGTGCCGCCCGTGTGGCCCAGGCCACGGCCCGAAATCATGGGCACGTAGCCGCCGCAGGCCGCGATCATGGGGCCCAGCAGCAACGACACCACGTCGCCCACGCCGCCGGTGGAATGCTTGTCCAGCACGGGGCCGGGCAGGTTCAGCGAACGCCATTCCAGCACTTCGCCCGAATCGCGCATGGCCAGCGTGAAGGCCACGCGCTCGTCCATGTTCATGTCATTGAAGAACACGGCCATGGCCAGCGCGGCGATCTGCCCTTCGCTGACGCTGCCGTCCGTGATGCCGCGTACGAAGAACTGGATCTCCTCGGCGCTCAGGGCGCCGCCATCACGCTTCTTGCGGATGATCTCTTGGGTTAAAAACATGCGATGCTCCGCTTGAAAAATCTTTGTGTTGAAAGTGGGGCCTGTGGCCGCTTAAACGCCGTACGGAATCCAGATGTTCTTCACCTGGGATGCGTGCGCCAGCACGGCACGGCCACCGCTTTGCGCGGTGCTGTACCAGTCGCGCCCTTTTGCGCCGCCCACCCAGGTGCGCTTGAGCGTGCCGGCCGACAGGCGCTCCACTTCGGCACAGCCCTCGGCCGATCCGTCGTGGCGCCAGACGGCGTCGATGTCGGCGTGGGTGGCCAGCGTGCGCGCCAGTTCGTCGGCGCTGCCGGTGACGATGTTGACCACGCCGCCCGGCAGGTCGGAGGTGTCGAATACCTGGTACAAATCCGTGGCCGACAGCGGATGCGCTTCCGAGGGCACCACCACCACGCGGTTGCCCAGCGCGATGGCCGGCGCCACCAGCGAGATGAAGCCCAGCAGCGGCGCCTCGTTCGGGCACACGATGCCGATCACGCCCACCGGCTCGTTGAGCGCGACCGTGATGCCGTGCATCGGCGGCTGGTGCGCCTGGCCGTCATACTTGTCGGCCCACGCCGCATAGTAGAACAGGCGTTCGATGGCGGCCTGCACTTCGCGTTCAGGGTTCTTCGCACCCGTCATGGCGGCGATGCGGGCCGCGAATTCCTCGCCGCGCGCGGCCAGGTTTTCAGCGATGTAGTACAGCACCTGGGCGCGGTTGTGCGCCGTGGCCTTGGTCCAGCCGCCGGCCTTGTGGGCTGCTTCCACGGCATTGCGGATGTCCTTGCGGTTGCCCTCGCCCACTTCGGCGATGAATTCGCCGTTGGCGCCGTGGATGGCGCGGCTGTAAGCACCATCCGGGCGCGCCTGCTTGCCGCCGATGTACAGCTTGGCCGTGCGGTCGATGCCGAACGGGCTGTCGTGCGGGGCCGCCGCGTGTGCGTTGGCCTTGGCCTTGGCCTGCGCTTCCACCAGCGGTGCGGGCGGGCGGGCGTCCTCCGACAGCGCCGTCATGTATTCAAACATGCCTTCACGGCCACCCTCGCGGCCGAAGCCGGATTCGCGGTAGCCGCCGAAGCCGCACGCGGCGTCGAACTGGTTGGCGGTGTTGATCCACACCACGCCAGCCTTGATCTGCGGCGCCACGTCCAGCGCCAGGCTGATGTTCTCGGTCCACACGCAGGAAGCCAGGCCGTACACGGTGTTGTTGGCCAGCTGGACCGCCTCGGGCGGGGTGCGGAAGCTCATCGCCACCAGCACCGGGCCGAAGATCTCGGCCTGGGCCACGGCGGCCGTGGTGGACGCGCCCGTGATCAGCGTGGGCGGGAACCACGAACCGTCGGCCGGCAGTTCGCAGGCCGGCTGGTAGATGGTGCAGCCTTCGGCGCGGGCCGATTCCACCAGCCCGGCGATGCGCTGGCGCTGCACCGGGTCCACCAGCGCGCCGATGTCGATCGACTTGTCGAGCGGGGAACCGAGCGTGAGCTTATCCATGCGGGCGCGCAGCTTAGCCAGGAACTTGGCTTCGACCGATTCCTGCACCAGCAGGCGCGAACCGGCGCAGCAGACCTGGCCCTGATTGAACCAGATCGAATCGACCAGGCCTTCCACGGCCGCATCCAGATCGGCATCCTCGAACACGATGAACGGCGATTTACCGCCCAGTTCCAGCGACAGCTTCTTGCCGCTGCCGGCGGTGGCGATGCGGATCGCGCGGCCCACCTCCGTCGATCCAGTGAAGGCGATCTTGTCGATGCCGGTATGCTTGACGATGGCTTCGCCCACGCGGCCATCGCCGGTGACGATGTTGACCACGCCGGCCGGCACGCCAGCCTGCACGCACAGTTCGGCGAACAGCATGGCCGTCAGCGGCGTGAACTCGGCCGGCTTGAAGACGACGGTGTTACCGGCCGCCATGGCAGGTGCGATCTTCCAGGCCAGCATCAGCAGCGGGAAGTTCCACGGTACGATCTGGCCCACCACGCCTACGGCGCGGTAGTCGGCGAATTCCTCGGCCTGCAGCTGGGCCCAGCCGGCGTGGTAGTAGAAGTGGCGCGCGGCCAGCGGCAGGTCGACGTCGCGCGTTTCGCGGATGGTCTTGCCGTTGTCCAGCGTTTCGAGCACGGCGAACAGGCGCGCGTGCTTTTGCAGCAGTCGCGCCAGCGCGTACAGCACGCGCGCGCGGCCATGGCCACCCAGCACCTGCCAGCCCGGCTGGGCGCGACGGGCGGCGGCCACGGCGCGCTCCACGTCCGCTTCCGTAGCCTGGGTCAGGTCGGCCAGCTTGCTGCCATCGGCCGGATTGGCTGAGGCGAACAGCTCGCCCGGCGCGCTCCACGCATTGTCGATGAACAGGCCGAAGGTGCGGCCGCGCTGCTCCAGCCAGGCTTGCGCTTCCTTGGTGCTCTCGGGTGCTGGGCCGTATTCCATGGTATTGAGAATCTCGTTAATAGTTGGCATGACGAATCCGTTGTGATCTTAAGGTTGCGCGTGGCGGTGGGCGGCCGAGTAAGCACCGGTGACGTAGTGCTCGATCTGGCGCTCGATATCCGTCAACAGGCTGGAGGCGCCGATGCGGAACAGGTGCGGCTGCAGCCATTCATTGCCCAGTTCTTCCTTCATCAGCGTCAAATACTGCAACGCGGCCTTGGCCGTGCTCACGCCACCAGCCGGCTTGTAGCCGATCTTGAAACCAGTTTGCTCGTGGTAGTCGCGGATCGCGCGCACCATCGTCAGCGAGACCGGGATGGTGGCGTTGACGGGCTCCTTACCGGTCGAGGTCTTGATGAAATCGGCGCCCGCCATCATGCACACCCACGACGCCTTGGCCACGTTTTCCAGCGTGACCAGTTCGCCCGTGGCCAGGATGGCTTTCACGTGCGCCTCGCCGCAAGCTTGGCGGTAGGCCACCATCTCGTCGTACAGCGCCTGCCAGTTCCCCGTCAGCACGTGCTGCCGGGTGATCACGATGTCGATCTCGGACGCGCCGGCGGCCACCGACAGCTCGATCTCGCGCACCTTGGTTTCCAGGCTGGTCAGACCGGCCGGGAAGCCGGTGGAGACGGCGGCGATCGGCAAACGGCCCTGCAGCACTTGCACGGCCGGCTTGATCATCTCGTGGTAGACGCACACGGCGCCCGTCGTCAGCGGGTAATCCTGCAAGCCCATGGCCTGCACCAGGTCGGCGCGCAGCGGGCGCAGCGCCTTGCGGCACAGGCGCTCCACGCGGCCCGGCGTGTCGTCGCCCGACAGCGTGGTCAGGTCGATCAGGCCGATGGCCTTGACCAGCCACGCGGCCTGGTATTCCTTCTTGACCGTGCGGCGGTTGGCCAGGCTGGCCGCGCGGCGGTCGGCGGCGGCCTTGTTGATGTGGATGTGGTTGATCCAGCCCAGGTCGAGGGGGACCGCTTCGTTGCGCTTGAAGCCGGGGAGAGTGCTCATAACAGGTTGGTTCCGTTCGAAAGAGGTTGCACGCCGAGGTGGTGGGCCACGGTCTGGCCGATGTCGGAGAAGGTGTCGGAGATGCCCAGCGCGCGCGGCTGCACGCCGGGGCCGAAGAAGATCATCGGGATGTGTTCGCGCGTGTGGTCCGAGCCGGTCCAGGTGGGGTCGCAGCCATGATCGGCCGTCACCACCACCAGGTCGCCTTCGCGCAGCTTGGCCATGAATTCGGGCAGGCGCGCATCCATCTCGTGCAACGCGTTCGAGTAGCCGGCCACGTCACGGCGGTGGCCGAAGGCCTGGTCGAAGTCGACGAAGTTGACGAAGGTGAGCGCGCCGTCGCCCGCCTCGTCGGCCACCTTCAGCAGCGCGTCGAACAGGGCCATGTTGTCGGCGCCCTTGACCACGCGCGACACGCCTTGCGCGGCGAAGATGTCGCTGATCTTGCCGAGCGCGATCACCTCGCCGCCGCCGTTCTTTACGTGGTCCAGCAGCGTGGGCGCGGGCGGCGCCACGGCGTAGTCATGGCGGTTGGTGGTGCGCGTGTACTTGCCGTTGGCGCCCACGAACGGGCGCGCGATCACTCGGCCGATGTTGTACGGTTCGACCAGTTTGAAGGCGATCTCGCACAGTTCGTACAAGCGTTCGAGGCCGAACGATTCCTCATGCGCGGCGATCTGTAGCACTGAGTCGGCCGAGGTGTAGATGATCGGTTTGCCGGTGGCCACGTGCTCGTCGCCGTGCTTGTTGATGATCTCCGTGCCGGAGGCGTGGCAGTCGCCCAGGAAGCCGGGCACATTGCCCAGCTCCCGCAGGCGGGCCGTCAACTCGGCCGGGAACGAGGGCACGGTGCGGGGGAAGTAGCCCCAGTCGAATTCCACCGGCACGCCGGCGATCTCCCAGTGGCCGCTCTGGGTGTCCTTGCCCGTCGAGCGCTCGCGGGCGGCGCCGTAGGCGGCCGTGAAGCCGTCGCGTTGACTGAAACCGTCGGCCCACCGGCCGCAGGCCGTGTGGGCGGCGGCGGCCAGGCCCAGTTTTTCCAGCGTCGGCATGTTCATCGGGGTGCCGGCCTTGGCGGCCCAGGCGGCGATGTGGCCGAAGGTGTTGGCGCCCGAATCGTTGTACTTGGCGGCGTCCGGCGTGGCGCCGAGGCCGAAGGAATCCAGCAGGAGGATAAATGCGCGTTTCATGATGTGCTCCGGTGCGGCGAGGTATTCAGTGTAAGCAGTGTAGGCCGATGGCCCAAAAAACAAAGGGGCGGACCACGCCGCAGAAATACAAAGGGGCGGACCAGGCCGCCCCCACAGGGATTTACGCTTGCGGCGTCTTCGCCACGTTGGCCAGGAAGCCCAGTATCAGTTCGATCAACGACTTGGCGCCCACGGCCGCGTATTTGAGCGTCTGCTCGTGCGACAGCGGGAACGGCGACAGGCCCTCGGCCAGGTTGGTGATGACGGACACGCCCACCACCTTCAGGCCGCAATGGCGGGCCGACACCACTTCCGGCACCACGGACATGCCCACCACGTCGGCACCCAGCGTCTTGAAGGCGCGGATCTCGGCCGGGGTTTCGAAGTTCGGGCCGGCGTAGGCGATGTACACGCCTTCGTGGATGGTGATGTTCTTGTCGGCGGCCGTCGCTTGCAGCAGCTTGCGCAGGTCGGCGTCGTAAGCATTGGCCATGCTGAAGAAGCGCGGGCCGAAACGCTCGTCGTTGGGGCCGATCATCGGCGTGCCGGGCATGAAGTTGATATGGTCGGTCAGCGCCACCAGCGAGCCGGCGTCCACTTCCGCGCGCAGCGAACCGGCGGCGTTGGTCACGAACAGCATCTCGCAGCCGAGCAGCTTCATGGTGCGCACGGCCGACGTCATCACGCCCATGCCATAACCTTCGTACACGTGGCCGCGGCCTTTCATGCACACCACGGAGACGCCGGCCAGGGTGCCGATCACCAGTTCGCCGGCGTGGCCGTGCACGGTGCTGATGGGGAAGCCGGGCAGTTCGTCGAAGCTGATGGTCACCGCGTCCGTCATCTGTTCGGCCAGCACGCCGAGGCCGGAACCGAGGATCATCGCGATGCGCGGCTTGAAATCGGCCGGGATGCGGGCGCGGATGATGGCGGCGGCCTGGAATGGGGAATTGTTAGACATGGATATCCTCGTTGTAATCGGTATGGTTCGGAATGGCGATGCTGTGTTGCCCTGCGCGCGCAGCGCAGTCTGGCCGGGCGCCGGGCGCCGCTACAACAACTGCTGGTGATGCGGGTATGCTGTGGATCAAAACTGGTTGAACGACACTATGCCTGATCGTTATATGTATGGCAAATACCATTTTTCTTCACCATTTATACGTGTAATGAATAAATAAGCGCGATAATAGGGCTGCTCAATTGACAGGCAGAAAACATTTGTTTAGCATTAAAAACAAATGTCTTGTGGAGTGGCCGTGACGGAACTGTCGAAAAAGGAACAGCTATACCAGCTGATCCGCGCCAACCCTTTCATCTCCCAGCAGGACCTGGCCATCGAATTGCGCCTGTCGCGCTCGGCCGTGGCCGGCCACATCGCCGGCCTGATCCGCGAGCGCCGGTTGCTGGGCCGGGCCTATGTGCTGCCCGACAAACGCCCCATCGTCTGCATCGGCGCGGCCAACCTGGACCGCAAGCTGCGCACGCTGGCGCCACTGCAACTGGGCACCTCCAACCCGGCCAGCGCCGAGGAAGTGTTCGGCGGCGTGGCCCGCAACATCGCGGAAAACCTGACCCGGCTCGCCATCCCGGCGGCCCTGCTGACGGCGCTGGGCACGGATGCGGCCGGACGCGCGCTGGCCGACCACGCGGAAGCGGCCGGCATCGATATGCGCGGCAGCCTGCACGTGGCCGACTGCGCCACCGGCACCTACACGGCCGTGCTGGACGCGGGCGGCGAGATGACGGTGGCGCTGGCCGACATGGCGCTGTACGACCGCCTCACGCCCGCCTTCCTGGCCAGCCGCCAGCCGCAGCGCGCGGCCGCCGCCATGACGGTGGCCGACCTGAACCTGCCGCGCGACGCCGTCGCCCTGCTGCTGGCCGACGCCCGCCACGACGCCGTGCCGCTGATCGTCGTGGCCGTGTCGCAGCCCAAGATGGCGCGCCTGCCGGCCGACCTGCACGGCCTGCGGCTGCTGATCCTCAACCGAGGCGAACTGGAAACCCGGGTCGGCCGCGCCCTGCCCACCGGGGACGACGTGGCCGCCGCCTGCCGCGAAGTGCAGGCCCAGGGCGCGCGCGACGTGATCGTCACTTGCGGCGGCCAGGGCGTGTTCCACACCACGGCCAACCAGGGCCCGCTGGCCTGGCTGCCGGCCCACCAGGTCGAGGTGGTGGACGTGACGGGCGCCGGCGACGCGTTCGCGGCCGCCGTCTGCTGGTCGCTCTACCAAGGCAGCGACGACCTGGGACTGGCCTGCCGGCGCGGCCTGAAGGTCGCCGCCATGACGCTGGAAAGCCCGGACACCGTCTCGCCCGTGCTGGCGGCCGACGTGCTCGACGAAATCAACGACTTCGACCTGAACGCGCCGCCCTTCCCCGCGCCGGACGCGCCGCACATGCGCTAGCGCACGGCCCAACCATCGCCCGCTACAACGACCGCCACCATCGCCAATATCGCCACCATCAGGACCGACACCATGCACTCCTTCCTCTCATTCTCGCCCGAAGTGGCGGCCGCCCGCGCCGCCGGCAAAGCCATCGTGGCACTGGAATCGACCATCATCTCGCACGGCATGCCGTATCCGCAGAACGTGCAGATGGCGCGCGAAGTGGAACAGATCATCCGCGACGGCGGCGCCGTGCCGGCCACCGTCGCCATCATCGACGGCAAGATCTGCATCGGCCTCTCGCCCGAACAGCTGGAACTGCTGGCCACGGCGCCCGATGCCATGAAGGTGAGCCGGCGCGACCTACCCTACGTGCTGTCGCAAGCCAAACTGGGCGCCACCACTGTGGCCGCCACCATGATCTGCGCCGAACTGGCCGGCATCGAAGTGTTCGTCACGGGTGGCCTCGGCGGCGTGCACCGTGGCGCCGAGACCAGCTTCGATATCTCGGCCGACCTGCAGGAGTTGGCCCGCACATCGGTGGCCGTGGTGTGCGCCGGCGTCAAGTCCATCCTCGACATCGGCCTCACGCTGGAATACCTGGAGACGCACGGCGTGCCCGTGGTCAGCGCCGGCCAGCCCGGCTTTCCCGCGTTCTTCACGCGCGAGAGCGGCTACAACGCGGACTTCCAGCTCGACACGGCGGCCGAACAGGCGGCCTTCATCCGCACCAAGTGGGAACTGGGCCTGAACGGCGGCGTGGTGGTCAGCAATCCGGTGCCGGCGGCGGACGCCATGCCCAAGGCGGAGATCGACGCCATCACGGAACAGGCCTTGAACGAGGCGGCCCAACGCGGTATCACCGGCAAGCAGGTCACGCCATTCCTGCTGGGCCGCATCAAGGACTTGACGGCCGGGCGCAGCCTGGCCACCAACATCGCGCTGGTGAAGCACAACGCGCGCGTGGGCGCCGCGCTGGCTTGCGCGCTGCACGCCCATCCGGCGACCCGCTGATCCACGCTGAACCACTCCAGACACCACGCCATGTCCATCGACCTGAAACAGTTACGCTACTTCCTGGCCGTGGCCGAGGAAAAAAGCTTCAGCCGGGCGGCCGAGCGGCTGCACATCTCGCAGCCGCCGCTCAGCCAGCAGATCATGAAACTGGAAGCGGAACTGGGCGTGCGCCTGTTCACGCGCACCACCCGCACCTTTGAGCTGACGGTGGCGGGCAAGGCGCTGATGCAGGAGGCGGCCGAGCTGCTGGCGCGCATGCGCATGACCATCGACACTATCCGCCAGATCGACCGCGGCGAAGTGGGACGGCTGCGGGTGGGCATCGTCGGTTCGGCCATGTGGGGCCCGATCCCCAGCCTGCTGGAGGAATTCCAGACCAAGTACCCGCGCGTGACGTGGACCCTACACGAGCTGGGCCCCACGGTTCAGTACGATGCGCTGCGTGCCAAGCAGGTGGACGTGGGCTTCTGGCGCGAGCCGAAGCTGGACGAGGATGAACTCAAGCGCGACAACCTGCGCCAGGAACTGTGCTACCGCGAGAACGTGTGCGTGGCCATCAACGACCACCACCCGCTGGCCGCGCGGGCCGAGATCGACCTGATGGACATCGCCCAGGAACCGATGCTGACGCTGGCGCTCGACAAGTCCTCCTTCCCGCGCTACCTGATCGAATGCTGCGTCAAGGCCGGCTTCCAGCCGACCATCTTCCAGGAAGCGAACGAGCCGCAGACGCTGCTGGCCATGGTGGGCGCGGGCCTGGGGGTGACCCTGCTGCCGGAGACGACCAGCCGCATCGGCTGGCCCGGCGTGGTGTTCGTGCCGCTGCGCGATCCGCCGTCGGCCAACCTGTACATCACCTACCCGGCCAACGACGACGCCCCGGTGGTGCGCGCCTTCCTCAACATCATCAATCCGCCAGCGCCGGGCGAGGGCTGAGGGTCGCCAGCCACTTAAGCATGTCGTCGGGGTCTTCGAAGCTGACGACGTGCGAGGGCGGAATCGGAAGTTGTTGGTCGGCCAACTGCGCGATCTTGCGTCCGCGCTCGAAAAACTCTTCCACAGTTTCTACCTTAACAATAAGCTTAGTCATTTGTGCTCCAGAAAGGCAGTCCAGTCACGTCGGAAGCGGGCTTCGACATCGTCGAAATTTGTATAACTAACAGGTTCAACCAGCCCCATGTAATGCCTGTGATGACCATTGCCATGCGCATTGTCATAACCGACAACCCGTCCGTTGTCGCGTTGGAATACGCGATGGTTTATATACGCCAGATTGTACCGCGTGACGCGCCCGCACGAATCAACCCAGACTTCACGCCGTAACTGGCCATTACCGCGTTTTTTGGTAATGGAACACGTCTCGTCGATAATCTTTTTATCAGTCATGCCCCATGCTATCGCGCCACCACTGTCCTCTCTCTGACCGAACGCTAAGGAACAGAGAGAACAACGTGACTGTCGCTTACGCGCGCCGCCGCACTTGCCATTTGACGACAGCGCGCTGCCATTTGATGACAAAAACCACACATTTTCCGCTATACGATTGACCGCGCCCCCGCGCGCCGGGCAGACTCCATTTCTATTCCAACCAGCATGGAGGCCCGCATGACCCAGTTCCAGAAACCGCCGGCGCTACCCCTGCCGCAACGGCGCGCATTCCTCAAACAGGCCGGCGCGCTGGGCGCGGCGGGCACCCTGGGGGGCACCGCGCTGACGGCGCTGGCCGCCGCGCCGGGCCGCATCGTGCTGCCGTTTGAAAACGGCGAGCGAGAACTGGTGGCCTATCCGCAAAAGCGCCCGCTGATCCTGCTCACGGCCCGCCCGCCGCAACTGGAGACGCCGTTCGCCATCTTCGACCAGGGCGACATCACGCCCAACGACGCGTTCTTCGTGCGCTACCACTGGAGCGGGATCCCGACCTCCATCGACCTGAACACATACCGCCTGAACGTGGGCGGCAACGTGAACCAGCCGCTGACGCTGACGCTGGACGAACTCAAACAACTGGGCCAGCCGGTCGAGGTGGTGGCCGTCAACCAGTGCTCGGGCAACAGCCGCGCCCTGCTCGCGCCGCGCGTGGGTGGCGGCCAGCTGGGCAACGGCGCCATGGGCAACGCACGCTGGACCGGCATCCCGCTCAAGACCGTGCTGGAAAAAGCCGGCATCAAGGCCGGCTCGGTGCAGGTCAGCTTCAACGGCCTCGATACGCCGCCACTGGGCGACGGCCCCGATTTCGTCAAGGCTCTGAGCGTGGACCAGGCCATGGATGGCGAGGTGCTGCTGGCCTGGCAGATGAACGGCGCCGACCTACCGGTGCTGAACGGCTATCCGCTGCGGCTGGTGGTGCCGGGCCACTACGGCACCTACTGGGTCAAGCACCTGTCCGATATCACGGTGCTCGACAAACCATTCGACGGGTTCTGGATGAACCCCGCCTACCGCATCCCCGACAACGCCGGCGCCAGCGCGACGCCCGGCGTGGCGCCCGCGAAGACGGTGCCGATCAGCCGCTTCAACGTACGTTCCTTCATCACCAGCGTGGCCGACGGCGCGCAGGTGGCCAAGGGCCGGCCGCTGGAAGTGCGCGGCATCGCCTTCGATGGCGGTTATGGCATCACGGAAGTGGCCTTCTCGGCCGACGGCGGCCGCAACTGGCAGGCCGCGCGGCTGGGCAAGGACCTGGGCCGCTACTCGTTCCGGCGCTGGAGCATCGCCTTCACCCCGCCGCGCAAGGGCGCGTATGAACTGAAGGTGCGCGCCGTGAACCGCATCGGCCAGAGCCAGCCCATGGACCCGCTGTGGAATCCGGCCGGCTATATGCGCAATGTCGTCGAATCCACCCACATCGTCGCCGTCTGAGGAGCACCGCATGCGCCCCATCCTGTTTGCCCTGTCCCTGTCCGCGGCGCTGGCCGCGCCGGCCGCGCCCGCGGCCAGCATCGACCTGCCGCCCGAGACGGCCCTGTTCAAACCCAGCACCCTGCCCGGCTATGCGCTGGTGCAGCGCAACTGCATGTTGTGCCATTCGGTGCACTACATCCAGAGCCAGCCGCCCCAATTGCCCCGCGCCTATTGGGAAGCCACCGTCAAGAAAATGAAAAAGCCGTTCGGCGCGCCGTTCCCGGAAAGCGAGATGGCCGACATGGTCGACTACCTGGTCAAGACCTATGGCGCCGAGCGCCCGCCCGCCAGCGGCGCGAAATAAACACAGAGCCGGCCGGGAACGGAAAGCCGGTAGCCAGGCCGGCCGCCGTTCAGGCCACCATCACACAATTGCGCCCGCCGTTCTTGGCGCGGTACAGGGCCTGGTCGGCGCGCAGCAGCAGGCGCGAGATACTGTCGCTGCCGCCCGTTTCCAGCGCCGCCACGCCGACGCTGACGGTCATGCTGTAGTGGCAGCCATCGTCGCCCCGCAGCGGCATGGCCGCCACCGACGCGCGCAGGCGTTCCACCAGCTCCACCGCCACCTGCGGTCCCGTATTGGCCAGCAACAGCACGAATTCCTCGCCGCCGAAGCGGGCGATCAGGTCGGCGCCGCGCATGGTGCTGCCCAACACGTTGGCGATGGCCACCAGCGCGCGGTCGCCCGCCATGTGGCCATGCTCGTCGTTGATGCGCTTGAAGTGGTCGATGTCGAGCATGCACAAGGTCAGTTCGTGGCCATAGCGGCGCGCGCGCTCGATCTCGTGTTCGATCCATTCCATCATGCGGCGCCGGTTCGGCAGGCCTGTCAGTTCATCGGTGCTGGCCCGCTGCTCCAGTTCCGCGTTGGCGCTGCGCAGTTCCTGGGTGCGCAGCGCGACGCGCGCCTCCAGCTGCAAGCGTTCCTCGCCCAGCGCGCGGTGCAGGCGCAGCGCGCGGCGCGCCAGCGCGAAGCAGAACATGGCCGGCAACGGCAGCCAGGTGAGCGCGCCGTTGAAGTGGATGGCGTAATCGACGCCGGACGGCAGCGTGTAGCCCCAGCCTGCCCGCAGCCAGGGCGCCAGCCAGGGGTCCCACAGCTGGTGCACCAGGTCAATGTACAGCGACGGCGCCAGGCCCAGCATGAGCAGCAAGCCATCCTGGCTGTCCTGCTCGGCGCGCCGCCAGCCCAGCCAACCGCCGAGCATGATGAGCGATTCGACCACCATGTCCTGCCGATTCTCGAACTCGAAACGGTCCATCGGCGGCATGGGCAGGGGCACGCCGGCCAGCGCCAGCAGCGACCAACCCATCAGGGCGACATCGACGGCGATCACCATATGCAGCGCGCGCGCCAGCCACACGCTGCTGCGCGCGAAGCGGCCGAAATGCAGCGCCAGCCAGCACAGCAAACAGGTCGACAGCGGCGTGGCCAGCTGCCACAGCCAACCGGCATCGACGTCCAGCAGCATCACGTCCAGCCGCGCGTAACACAGCAACGACAGGCCCAGCGCGAATGAATAGCCCGCGTATTCGCCGAATTCGCGCTCGCGCAAGGCCAGCCCGAAGGCGGCGGTGAACATGGCCGAGGTGAGCAGCAAGGTGGACGCCAGCATCGTCGTCATCAGCGTGCGCTGCTGCTCCTGCAACACGGCGGGCAAGGGCCCCTGCCCGCGCGCGATCACGCGCTCGGGAAAGGCGGGATTGGATGAATCGAGTTTGAGATAGAAAGGCGCGGCCTGCAGCCCGGCCAGCGGCAACAGCGTGCGCCAGCCCTGCTCCAGCGCGCCGCCCGCATCGGTGCGGGCGGTGCCGACGGGCAGCTGGCGCCCGCCGCTGTCGAACAGGGTCATGTGCAGCATGGTCGAGTGCTGCAACACCAGGTATTCCGCCTGCGGCGCCGCCAGCGCGCCGGCGGCGGCGACCCGCAGCCAGCAAGCGTCGCCACGCGCGATCAGGGCGCCCGCGTCGGGCACGGGCAGCCAGCCTGCTGCGGCCTGCCAGCCCGGCATCACCGGCGCTGGCGAAGGCGATGGCGGAGCGCAGCGGTAGTCAAGCCGCACTTGTGCCGCCTGCGCCAGGCACAGCGCGGGCAGCAGTATCCCCCACGCCAACACGATGGCGGTCAAGACGCGGCGTAATGTGCTATGCATGGGCCAGATCCAGGGCGGAGGGGATTCACGGCAACTAGTGTTTACCGTCGGAACGATTATAGCCCGTTGGCAATACTGATAACACTATTATGATGAAAGAAAGAGAAAAGAGTGGGGGCAATACCAACACATCCCGCACACATCCAAGCGCCGCCATGCGCCCGGATGCGGTCAATACTGTCTAAGCGCTTAGTGCGTCACGCCCCCCGCCTCGCGCAGATCGACGTCGTAGGCCAGCACCGTGCGCACGGCGATGCGCAAGCCTTCGATCATGTCGGTCAGCCGCATGCTGGGCGCGCCCGGGTGGCGCGCGGCCTGCTGCGGCAGGTAGGGCACGTGGATCAGGCCGGCCCGCATGGTGGTGCCCCAATCGGCCGCCTGGTGCATCAGGCTGTAGAACACGTGATTGCACACGAAGGTGCCGGCCGACTGCGACACGGACGCCGGCAGGCCCGCCTCGCGCAGCTGGTGCACGATGGCCTTGATCGGCAGCGTGGAGAAATAGGCGGCCGGGCCGCCGGCCACCACGGGCACGTCCACCAGCTGGCGCTTGCGGTTGTCCTGGATGGGCGCGTCGTCGACATTGATGGCGATGCGCTCGACCGACATGTCGACCCGGCCGCCGGCCTGCCCCACCATGATCACGACGCTGGGCTGGACCTCCTCCACGATATGGTGCAGCAGCTTGCTGGCCACGCCGAACGCGCACGGCAGCTGGCGCGCCACCACCGTGAAATCGCCCTCCTGCCAGTCGCCCAGCACGCGCACGGCTTCCCACGACGGGTTGATGTCTTCGTTGTTGAACGGTTCAAAACCAGTCAACAATATGATCTTGTTCATGCATTTCACTCCGGTTACCGGTACATCAAAAAATACAACAGGCCGATGTTGACGGCCAATAGCGGCAAGGCGGTGGGCCACTGCGCCTTGATCACGCCATGCTTGTCGTCCAGCTCCAGCAAGGCCGCCGGCACGATGTTGAAATTGGCCGCCATCGGCGTCATCAGGGTGCCGCAGTAGGCGCTGAACATGCCGATGGCCGCCATCACGGCCGGATCCGCATGGTACACCTCCACCAGCACCGGGATGCCCACGCCGCCCGTCATCACGGGGAAGGCGGCGAAGCCATTTCCCATCACGATCGTGAACAAGGCCATGCCCACGCAGTACACGGCCACCGCCGCCAGCCGGGTGTCGAGCGCGATCCACTGCGTGACGACATGGGCCACGGCCTTGCCGACGCCGGCCTGCACGAACAACAGTCCCAGCACGGCCAGCATGTGCGGCAGCACCACGGCCCAGCCCATGCTGTCGACCAGGCGGCGCGCCTCGCGCAGTGCCTGGGCCGGGGTGGCGCGGGTCAGCCAGCAGGCCGCCGCCACGGCCAGCAGCGCGCCGCAACCGAGGCACACCAGCGTCAGATTCTTCGCCTCCAGCAGCGGCTGGCCACCGACTTGCGCCTGCTTGAGCAGCGTGGCGCCGGCGATGGTGACGGCGGGGATCAGCAGCGCCGGCAGCAGCAGGCGGTGTCCCAGCCGGCGGGCGCTGGCGGCCCGTTCGGCGGCCGGCCGTTCGCCGTGGCGCCCCGGCAGCACGCCGCCAAAACCGGCCAGCAGCGCCATCACCACCATGGCCAGCCCCACCACTTGCGGCGGCAGGCGCTCGCCGGCCAGGTAGACCAGCGCGTACAGGCCCCAGAACAAGGCGGCCGCGTGACGGCGCGGGTGGTGGCGGTCGCGCAGCGTCATGAGGGCGATCAGCAGCAGCATGGCGCCGACCACCAGGTAGAAGAAATCGAGGGTGATGGTCATGCGCCGTCTCCTGCCGCGCTGCCGTCCGGCGCCTGGCGGTGGCGCGCCGGTTCCGACGCGGCCGCGCGCACCAGCGCCTGCGCGCCCTCGCGCGCGATGCGCGCGTCGAGCCGGCGCAGCCGCCAGGCGTGGATCACGAAGGCGCTGACGGCCGTCGGGATGCCCCACAGCGCCATGCGCAGCGGATCGACTTCCAGCCCCTCGCCGCGCAGGATGGTCTGCATCAGCACGATGGCGCCGAAGGCGACGAAGATATCCTCGCCGAAGAACAGGCCGACGTTGTCGGTGGCGGCGGCCATGGCGCGGATGCGCTGGCGCAGCACTTCGCTCAAGCCCGGATGGCGGGCGGCGGCCACGCCTTCGGCCATGGGCGCCACCAGCGGGCGCACCATGGTGGGATGGCCGCCGAGACTGGTCAGGCCGAAAGCGGCGCTCAGCTCGCGCGCCAGCAGGTAGGCGATCAACAGCCGGCCCGTGGTGGCCGAGCGGATGCGGGTCACCACGGCCTGGGCATGCTCGCGCAGGCCGTAGCGCTCCAGCAGGCCGATGGCGGCCAGTGGCAACAGCAGGATCAGGGGCAGGTTGCGGGTCTTGACGAAGGCCGTGCCCAGCGCGGCCAGCCAGTCGCCGGGCGGCATGGCGACGGCTACGCCGGTGGCGGCGCAGGCGGCCACCACCACCAGCACCGGATGAAGCCGCAACGCGAAGCCGGCCACGATCACGGCCACCCCGATCAAGGGCCACAGATTGACGGCTGCCTGCATGCGCGTTCCTTTCCCCGGAAAAATGCTGGCATGATCTTACCCCAGCCGGCCCGCCGTGCGTGGCCCAAACGCGCTAACGCCCCCGTCCGTCACCCGGGCGCGACGGCATCTAAGCAAAAAGACAAAAAATTCTTTTGACAGCCACAATTTAGCACGCTAATATTTATCCAACTACTAATCAAACGAGACACCACCATGTTGGAACTCAAGGATTTACCCAGCTTCGATACCTTGTCGCAATTTGCCAAGCTCTATCCGAATCCCGATGTCGAGGGCTTGCAAACGTGGCTGCTGCTATCGCGCAGTTGCAGCGACATGATGGCCGAGTTCGAAGTGAACCTGGCCCGCCATGGCCTGTCGCAGACCAAGTTCTTCGTGCTGCTGCTGCTTAAGCGCAGCCCCGGCGGACTGGGCGTGGGCCGGCTGGCCGAAGGGGTGAGCGTATCGTCGCCCACCATGACGGGCATCGTCGACCGCCTGGAACAAGCCAAGCTGTGCCGCCGCGAGCAGGACGTGGGCGACCGCCGCGCCTGGGTGGTGCGGCTGCTGCCGGCCGGCGAAGCCTTGCTGGCCGAAGCCCTGCCCGAGCATTACAGCTGGGTGGCGCAGCTGATGAGCGTGTTCAGCCCCCAGGAGCGCGAACAGTTGCGCAACCTGATGCGCAAGCTCAACACCAGCATGGCCGACATCAAGGCGGTGACCGCCTGAGGCCGGCCGGGGCCGGGCGGCAGGCGCCGCGCGGCCCAGAAGGTAGGGATTTTTTTTGCGCAAAATATTTAGCAAGCTACATAGTTAAGCGCTATTTTTATGCTAATATTGAAATCATGACTGAATAACAATTTATTCAACCCGCTGGCGACGCCAGTTTTTTTTGACGGATTTATTTAGCTTACTACATAGTGCCTAGCTAATTAAAAGCTGTCGTATTAATAGCCAACGAAAGGATAGACGATGAAACATCCGGTTGCCGTGTTGACCCTGCTGGCGCTGTGCGGCCTGGCCGCCGTGTCCCAGCTCTACCTGCCGCTGCCGCTGCTGGGCCAGATCGGCCGCCAGTTCGGGCTGGACGCGGCCGGCGCCGGCGCCGCCCTGGGTGCGTTCAGCTTCGCCTACGCCAGCGGCTTCCTGCTGTTCGGCCCGCTATCGGACCGCGTCGGCCGCAAGCCCGTCATGGTGGGCGGCCTGCTGGCCCTGACGGCGACCACCCTGCTGCTGAGCCAGGCCAGCACGCCCGCCGAACTGTACGCGGGGCGCGCCCTGCAAGGCCTGGCCACGGCCGCCTTCCCGCCGGCCGCGCTGGCCTTCCTGGCCGAAGCGCTGCCGGGCCGGCTGCGCCTGTGGGGCCTGGCATGGCTGAGCACGGCCTTCCTGCTGGCCGGCCTGGTGGGCCAGATCTACGGCGGCCTGGCCGGCGCCGCCTACGGCTTCGGCTGGGCCGTGGCCCTGCCCTGCCCGATCTACCTGGTCACGGCCTGGATGCTGGCCCGCCTGCCGCAGGAATTGCGCGCCCCCGTCACCACGCCGCTGCTGGCCAGCTACAGCGGCCTGCTGCGGGTGCTGCGCCAGCCCGCCCTGCGCACCGTGTACGGCGCCGCCCTGCCCCTGATGATGAGCTTCGTGGCCTTCTACCTGGGCCTGGACCACCACCTGGGCGCCGCGCTGCGGGCCGCCAACCTGAGCCCGCTGGCCGTGCGTGCCATCGCCGTGCCCGGCTTCCTGATGCCGCTGGCCGTGGCCGTACTGCTGCCCCGCTTCGGCGCCCAGCGCATGGTGAACGTGGGCCTGGCCACGGCCGCCGCCGGGCTGGCCATGGCCGCCATCGCCAGCGGCGCGGGCGGCAAGCTGGCCACCACGCTGGCCGCCAGCGTGCTGTTCGTGGCTGGCGTGGGCATCAGCGTGCCGAGCCTGATCGCCCGCACCAGTGCCCTGGCCGAGGCCAGCTGGCGTGGCCAGGCCGTATCGCTGTACACCTTCGTGCTGTTCAGCGGCGCCAGCCTCGGTCCATGGCTGGCCAGCACGGCCGCCCCGCTGCCGGCCACCCGCTACTTCGGCTGCCTGGCCCTGCTGGTGGCCGGCGCCCTGATCGTCAGTTTGCCCACCGGCCGGCTGGCCGCCGGCGCCGCCGTGGCGCCCCGCTGACCGCCCCCATCCTGAAAGGAGAAGCACGATGAAACCGAACACCACCGCCGCCAACGACCACCTGGCCGCCCCGCTGGCCGACCACCTGGCCGCACCCGTGGCCGACCTCCTGGCCGAGCAAAGCCAGCCGCTGCCCGTGCGCCTCGACGCGCGCCTGCGTCCGCCGGCCGGCTTCGAGACCCTGGCCAGCGTGAATCCCGTCACGCTGGACGGCGCCCCCGCCTGGCACCTGCGCTACGAGCGTAACGACGGCCAGAACGGCGGCCTTGGCGGCGAACACTACAGCATGGTGCTGGCGCCGTCGGGCCAGTTGCTGGGCAAGACATGGTTCAGCGCGGCCCAGTGCCACGGCGCGCTGCCCAGCGTGGCCCAGGCCCAGCGCATCGCCCATGCTTACCTGGAGCAGCAGGCGCCGGACCTGCTGCCGGGCATGGCGCTGCAATGGGTACAGCCGCACGACGAAACACTGCACACCACGGCGGCCGACGGCCGGGTCCGCACCCACACGCTGACGGGCATGAAGGTCAAGTGCCGCAACGAGCGCGACGGACGCTACTTCTGGATCATCGTCGGCCCCAACGGCGTGGTGCTGACCTTTGAACGCGACATCGTCTGGGATTTCACCCGCAGCCTGCGCCAGACCGAGAAATGGCTGCATGACAGTTGGTTGATGGGGCACGCCGCCCTGGCTTGAGCCTGGCGCTTCGGACCGAAGGCATTGCACTTTTCCATTCACTTTCTTAAAGGAGGATTTTATGAACCTGCAACTCGTTATCGCTGAAGACTTCAACAAATTCGTACAAAAACCGGGCGTGCTGGCCTACCAGACCCTGCTCGATCAACTGCGCCACAACCGGGTCGAGGCCCTGCGCGGCAAGACCCTGGTGGCCGGCCAGGGCTTGAGCGGCATGCAGATCGACCATGCCTACTGCCTGGCCATCAGCCTGGGCCTGGGCCAGGAATTCGCCTGCTGGAATGAACTGAACCGCCACAGCCGCGCCGGCCATGCGCTGTCGCACAAGCACCAGGACCAGAACGTGCTGATCTCCGTGCCGCGCAAGATCGACGACAGCCACTTCGAAGCGGACCTGCTGATCGACGCCCGCAGCGAACTGATGCTCGACCACCTGACCGGCCTGCACGTGCAGGGCATGGTGCTGACCGAAGCGTGCCGCCAGATGTTCATCGCCACCACGGAGGCGCACTGCATGGGCGCCGACGCGCCGGCCAAGCGCTACTTCGTGATCAATGAGATGAACATGCGCTTCCTGCAGTTCGCGTTCCCGTTGCCGGCCACCATCCGCTACACGCTGCTGGACCTGCAGCGCCCCCGCGCGGACCGCGTGAGCGTGGTGGCCGACATGGAGGTGTGGCAGAACGGGCGCGCGGTGGCCGGCATGGCCGTCAAGTTCGGCGTGTTCGACGACGCCTACCTGGGCCCGCGCGAGAACCAGCTGGCCGACCAGGCCCTGTCGCACAGCATGGACTTGCTGATGGCCGACCTGATCTCGCGCGGCCTGGGCCAGCCCGCCGCAGCCCCCGCGTCCACCGTGGCCCTGCCGGCCTGACCGTCCACCGCAACCGGCCGGCGCGCCAGCGTGCGCCGGCCCACAGGAGAACCGCATGTCCCGCAACCGCTACGCTTTCTTCGACGTCGACGAAACCCTGATCGACCAGAAAAGCATGTTCACCTTCCGCGCCTTCTACCTGCGCGAACGGCTGGGCCCCGTGCGCGGCGCGCTGGCCGACTGGCTGGCCCAGCGCCGCCTGCGCGCGCTGCTGCGCCAGGGCCGCGAACGCAACGAAGTGAACCGCGCCTACTACCGCGCCTTCCGCGGCCACGAGCAGCGCGCGCTGGCGGCCAGCGCGCGGCGCTGGTTCGCGCAAGCGTCGACCCAGCCCGGCTTCTACATCGCCCCCGTGCTGCGCGCGCTGCGCCGCCACCAGGCCGACGGCGTGCAGCCGGTGTTCGTGTCCGGCTCGGCGCTGGAAATCATCCAGCCGCTGGCCGATGCGCTCGGCGTGCAGCACCTGCTGGTCAACCGCATGGCCGTCGAGCAGGGCCGCTACACGGGCGAACTGCTGGCGCCGCAGACCATCGGCGCCGGCAAGCGCGTAGCGGTGGACGCCTTCCTCGCGGCCCATGGCGCCAGCGGCGAACAGTGCTACGGCTACGGCGACCATTTGTCCGACCTGCCGCTGCTGGAAGCCGTGGGCCACCCCACCGTGGTGGCGCACGAACTGTCGATGCTGACGCTGGCCAATGAACGCGGCTGGCCGGTGCTGATCCCCCATCCCACCATGTAAGGAGAGAGTCATGTCTACCCGCATTTCCGCCCTGAGCCGCCTGGTGCTGCTGACCGGCCTGGCCCTGTGGCTGAGCATCGCCGTGTTCAACAACCTGACCGACCCGGGCACCAACCGCCAGCTGCTGGGTCACATGCTGTCGATGGACCTGCTGCGCGGCGAGCCGGTGCTGGGCAACGGCCTGGCGTGGCACGCCTGGCCCGTGGATCACGTGCCCACGCTGCTGTACGCGGTGGCGGCCGTGCAGGTGACGGTGGCCTCGGCCCTGTGGCTGGCAGCCCTGCTGTTCGCCCGCGCCAGCTGGAGCGGCAAGCAGCGCCAGTTGCGCCAGGCCCGCAGCGCCGGCGTGCTGGCCCTGTCCGGCTTCCTGCTGCTGTGGCTGTGGTTCGCCTGCGGCGGCCTGTGGTTCGGCTACTGGATCAAGCAAGGCGCCGTGCAGTCGGTGCACCTGACCATGATCCTGATCGCGCTGGGCGCCCTGCTGTACGTACAAAGCGCGCCGGTGGCCGAAGCCCCGCTGCACAACGCCTGACATTGAAACAACGCGACACGCAGAACTGAAGGAGAATTGACATGAAACCGTCCCTTTCCATGCCGGCCGTGCTGGCCGCCCTGCTGCTGGCCGGCTGCGCCAGCCCCGGCCCGCAACGGCCGCTGGCCACGCCGCTGGCCGCGAACGCGGTGGCCACCGGCGTCAGCGCCGCCGTGGGCGACTGGCCGGCCAGCGACTGGTGGCGCGCCTTCCATGACGCCCAGCTGGACCGCCTGATCGCGCAAGCCATCGCCGGCGCCCCCGGCCTGGCTGAAGCGCGTGCCCGGCTGGAACGGGCCGACGCCCTGCTGCAGGCGCGCCGCGCCGACGGCGGCCCGGAACTGAGCGCCGACGCGGCCGCCGCCCGCCTGCGCTACAGCGGCAACGGCGCCGTGCCACCCGCGCTGGCCGGCACCAGCCACACCTCGGCCGCGCTGACGCTGGGCTTCCGCTACGAATTCGATTTCTGGGGCCAGAACGGCGAACGGGTGGCGGCCGACCTGTCGCGCGCCGACGCGGCCCGCATCGAGGCCCGCGCCGCCGAGGCGACGCTGGCCGGCGCCATCGCCCACGACTACGTGGAACTGGCGCGCACCGAACAACAACTGGCACTGGCGCAGCGCCAGGTGGAGCTGCGCCAGCGCGAAGTGACGCTGCGCCAGGCCCGCATGCGCACCGGCCTCGATACGGAAGTGGAATGGCGCCAGGCGCTGGCCGAGGTGCCGATGGCGCAGGCCGCCGTGGCCCAGCTGGCCAACCAGGCCACGATGCTGCGCCACCAGTTGGCCGCGCTGGCCGGCGCCGGGCCCGCGTTCGGCGAGGCGCTGACGGCGCCCACGCTCAAGCTGGACCAGCCGCTGTCGCTGCCCGCGCGGCTGGACGCCGACCTGGTGGGCCGCCGGCCCGAGATCGTGGCCCAGCGCCTGCGGCTGGACGCGGCCGGCCATGACGTGGCCGCCGCCCGCGCCGACTTCTATCCCAACATCGACCTGACGGCCAGCGCCGGCGTGGCCGCGCTGGACGCCGGCAATCTCCTGCAAGGCAACAGCCGCCTGTTCGGCTTCGGTCCGGCCCTGCACCTGCCGCTGTTCGACGCCGGCCGGCTGCGCACCGGCCTGGCCATGCGCCACGCCGACTACGCGCTGGAAGTGGCGCGCTACAACCAGCTGGTAATCGACGCCATGCGCGACGTGGCCGACCAGGTGGCCACCTGGCGCGCACTCGACAGCCGCCTGGCCTCGCACGGCAGCGCCGTGCGCGAGCTGGACGCGGCCGAGAAGGCGGCCAGCCAGCGCTACCAGCAAGGCTTGTCGAGCTACCTGGTGGTGCTCGGTGTGCAGCAGCGCCAGCTGGCCCAGGCCCAGGCCGACGCCGACCTGCGGGCGCGCCGCCTGCAGACGGCGATCCGCCTCAACCATGCACTGGGCGACGGTGTGGCGCTGGGCGCCGCGCCGGCCCAATCCTGACCCTCTTTCTGATCGGAGACCAACATGACTACCCAAGCCCCCGCCGTTCCCAACCAGGCCGTTGGCGCCCAAGCTGCAGCCCAACCGGCCGCCACCGCGCCCGCCGCGCGCCGCAAGGCCATGCTGGTGGCGCTGGCCGCCGCGCTGGGCGTGGCCGCCGTCGGCTACGGCGCCTACTGGTACTCGAGCGCCCGCTTCCAGATCTCGACCGACGACGCCTACGTGGCCGGCAACGTGATCCAGCTCACGCCCCAGGTGGCCGGCACTGTGGTCGCCATCCACGCCGACGACACCAACTTCGTGCAGGCCGGCACCGTGCTGGCCCAGCTCGACCCGACGGACGCCAAACTGGCGCTGGAAAAAGCCAAGACCCAGCTGGCCCAGACCGTGCGCCAGACGGAGGCGCTGTTCCTGAACCAGTCGGCCCAGTCGGCCGCCGTGGCCTTGCGTGAAGCGGAACTGCGCCGCGCGCGAGCCGACCTGGCCCAGCGCAGCGTGCTCAAAGGCAGCGGCGCCGTGTCCGAGGAGGAGATCCGCCATGCCGAGGATGGCGCGCGCACGGCCGCCGCCGCGCTCGAGGCGAGCCGCCAGCAATACGCGGCCAGCCGCGCGCTGGCCGGCGCCGGCGCCGTGCGCGAGCACCCGGCCGTGGCGCAAGCCGTGGCCGCGCTGCAGGAAGCCCAGTTGACGTTGGACCGCACGGCCATCATCGCGCCGCAAAGCGGCTACGTGGCGCGGCGCAGCGTGCAGATCGGCCAGCGCGTGGCCGTGGGCGCGCCGCTGCTGGCCGTGGTGCCGCTGGACCAGCTGTGGGTGGACGCCAACTTCAAGGAAAGCCAGTTGCGCCACATGCGCATCGGCCAGCCCGTCACGCTGACGGCCGACCTGTTCGGCCACAACGTGGTGTACCACGGCCGCGTGGCCGGCCTGGGCGCCGGCACCGGCAGCGCGTTCTCGCTGCTGCCGGCCCAGAACGCGACGGGCAACTGGATCAAGGTGGTGCAGCGCTTGCCGGTGCGGGTGGCGCTGGAGCCGTCGGAGGTGGCGGCCCATCCGCTGCGCGTGGGGCTGTCGATGGTGGCCGAGGTGGACGTGTCGCAGCAAAGCGGCGCGCAACTGGCGGGCGCCATCAGCGGCGCGCCCGTGGCCCAGACCAGCGTGTATCAGGCCCAGGCCGGGGCGCGCGCCGGCGTGGCCGACATCGCCAACCAGATCGTGCGCGCCAACCTGCTGCGCTGAACGGAGCATCGCCATGACCACCGCCAAGGCCACCGCCGCCATCGCCAACACCACCCGCGCCACCGGTACCACCGCCACCGCGCCAGCCGCACCCGCCGTGCCGCCGCTGACAGGCATGCGGCTGGTGTTCGCCTCCATCGCGCTGGCACTCGCCACGTTCATGAACGTGCTCGATATCACCATCGCCAACGTGTCGATTCCGTCCATCGCGGGCGACATCGGCGTGTCGGCCAGCCAGGGCACGTGGATCATCACCTCGTTCGCCGTGGCCAACGCCATCGCCGTGCCGCTCACGGGCTGGCTCACCCAGCGCTACGGGCAGGTGCGCCTGTTCGTGGCGGCCGTGCTGCTGTTCGTGCTGGCCTCGCTGCTGTGCGGCCTGGCCACCAACCTGGAAAGCATGATCGTGTTCCGCATCATGCAGGGCGCCGTGGCCGGCCCCATGATCCCGCTGTCGCAGGCGCTGCTGCTGCAAAGCTATCCGAAGGAGAAATCCGGCATGGCGCTGGCCATGTGGGCCATGACCACCATGATCGCGCCCGTGATGGGGCCCATCCTCGGCGGCTGGATCTCGGACAACATCTCGTGGCCGTGGATCTTCTACATCAACATCCCCACCGGCCTGTTCGCCGCGTGGCTCACGTGGGTGCTGCTGCGCGACCGCGAGTCGGCCCGCGTGAAGAAACCGATCGACGGCGTGGGCCTGGGCCTGCTCGTGGTGTGGGTCGGCTGCCTGCAGGTGATGCTCGACAAGGGCAAGGAACTGGACTGGTTCAGCTCCCCCGAGACGGTGGTGCTGGGCCTGACGGCGGCCATCGCCTTCGCCGTGTTCGTGATCTGGGAGACGACCCACCAGCACCCGATCGTGGACCTGAGCCTGTTCAAGGGCCGCAACTTCTCGATCGGTACGCTGGCGCTGTCGCTGGGCTATGGCGTGTTCTTCGCCAACCTGGTGCTGCTGCCCCTGTGGCTGCAGCAGTTCGCCGGCTACACGGCCACCTGGGCCGGCATCGTCAGCGCGCCGGTGGGCATCCTGGCGCTGCTGCTGTCGCCGCTGGTGGGCAAACATATCGGCCGCTTCGACGTGCGCTGGCTGGCCAGCTTCGCCTTCCTGGTGTTCGCCGTCGTGTGCTGGCTGCGCTCGCAGTTCAACATGCAGGCCGACGTCACCACCATCATGCTGCCGCAGCTGATCCAGGGCGCGGCCATGGCCACCTTCTTCGTGCCGCTGACGGCGCTGGCCCTGTCCGGCCTGCCGCCGCTGCGGCTGGCGGCCGCCTCCGGCCTGTGCAACTTCGCCCGCATCACGGCCGGCGCGTTCGGCGCCTCGGCCGCCGGCACCCTGTGGGACGACCGCGCCAGCCTGCACCACGTGCGCCTGGCCGAAGCCGTGTCGCCGTATGCGCAAGCCACCCAGGACACGCTGGAACGCCTGTCGCAGCTTGGCTATTCGGCCGCCCAGTCATGGCAGCTGCTGGAACGCCAGGTCAACACGCAGGCCTACATGCTGGCCGCCAATGACCTGTTCTGGGGTTCGGCCCTGCTGTTTGTCCTGCTAATCGGCGTCGTGTGGCTGGCCCGGCCCGTGGCCGCCGCCGGCAAAGTCGACGCAGGCGGCGCCCACTAAACGATTTATACCGTTTTATTCACCGTTTCCGCTTCACCGTTGTTCTCTCAACCGCAGTACTTACTTACGACAGGAGCTACATCATGAAAACCACCACCTGGATCGCCACCCTGATCATCGCCGCCAGCAGCACCGCCTTCGCCGCCGACGCTCCCGACGCCACGCGCTCGGAAGCCGCCGGTTCCTCTTCGGCAGCCGCGCCAACCCAGCCCGCCGCAACCGGCCTGACGCGCGAGCAGGTACGCGCCGCCCTGTTCGAAGCCCGCAGCAAGGGCGAGGTGCCGGAAACGGAAGCGGACATGGACGTGGCGCAGACCCGCAAGCACCACCCGCAAGCCCACTAAGCCGCTGTGCATGCGCCTGTGCGCGACGCATGGGGACGTAACACCGTCAGGAAGCACGGCGTTACGTCCTCGCCAAGCGGTGTCAGTTGCGCACCTTGTAGGTCTGCAGTTCCGACATCAGGTTATCCATCGCCTTGAGCGTCGCCCGGACAGCAAGGGCCTGGGCGTCGCCCGAGGTGCGTCCGTTGGTATCGGTGGACAGCATGGTAAAGGTTTCAATGGGGTGAGCGTTGCTGCCTTTGGGCCGGATGCCGACGATCGCATGCCCCGCCGCCATATTGTTCATCACGTAGGTCGACGTTTGCACGAACAACTCATTTTTTGCATTGAACTTCGCGCAATACGCGTCCGTCACATGGCTGCCGATGTCCGGATTGATCAGCGACCTGGTCGACTCCTCACCGTAGTGGTGCCAGGTGAAGGTGCAAGCGCTGGCATGCGCCATCGAGAGCACCGAAATCAGCAATGCCGCGATTTGTTTCTTCATTCAACAAGTCCTTTATCCGAATATGAACAGGTGCTAACACCGGGGAAATTCCGCCCTCATTCTATTGTCTAATAGAAATTCTTTCCACAGCAACATACTGCTGGAAATCAATGGCACCCCGGTCGGCCCCGCCGGCAAGATGAAAAAAACAGCCCGCGCACCTTGCGGCGCGCGGGCTGCGGCGGGAACACCTGAACGACGGCGGCTTAGAAGTTGACCTTGAACGTGGCGCCCCAGGTGCGCGGTTCGTTCAGCATGCCGGTCAGGTTGTCGAAGTCGATGGCGCCGATCAGCACCTGCTTGTTGGTGATGTTGCGGCCAAACGCAGCCACTTCATACTTGCCGCCGTTCCAGCGGTAGCCGGCGCGCAGGCCGCCTTCCGTCAGCGGCTTGGCCTTGTACTCGGGCGCTTCGTACAGGAAGAAGTTGTAGCTGCTGCGGTAGGTCCAGTCGGTGTAGGCATAGAACTCGCCGTCGCCCATCTCCTTGCTGTACTTGAGCGTGAAGTTCAGCTGGGTCTTGGGTGCGCGCGGCAGCGGGTTGCCGTCAACCTTGGAGGTGCCGGGAACGAGTGGATTCATATTGCTCGGCGAGCAGCCCGACGCGGCGTTGTTGGTGTAGTTGCCGCAGTACTGCACGAAAAGGTTCTTGTCCTTGATCTCCGTGTCGTTGTAGCTGCCGCCCAGCGTCATGCTGAACGCGTCGCTCAGGTTGGCCTGGAAGTCCACTTCCATGCCCTGGCCCGTCACCTTGTCGGCATTGACCAGCTGGTTCATGTTGACGGTGCCGCTGCCGGCCGTCAGCTGCTTGTCCTTGACGCGATACTGGAACACGCTGGCCGACAAACGGGCCCGCTTGTTGAACAAGTCCTGCTTGATGCCGGCCTCGTACGACAGCGCCTTTTCCGCGCCGGCGAACGATGGCTTGTCGGTCAGGCCGAACAGGCGGCCCTGCATACTGGGCGCGCGGTAGCCGGTGGCGACGCGGCCGAACAGGTTGGTGGTCTTGTCCAGCTCATAGGTGCCGCTCAGGTCCCAGCTCACGTTGTGCGAGGTGTTGTCGATCTGGTTGAACGACGACTGGGGCGGTTCGATGCGGCTGGCCGTGAAGTCCTTCTTGTCGCTCGTATAGCGCATGCCGCCGCGCAGTTTCAGCTGGTCGGTGACGGTGTAGTTGAGCGAACCAAACGCGGCCCACGACTTGGCATCCTGGGTCTGGGTGGCGTATTTGGGCGACAGCGGATTGCCCGGCGTGAGCGAATCGAAAGCGATACTGTCGATGCGGATGTGCTCATCGAAGTAGAACAGGCCGGCGATCCACTGCAGCGGGCCCTTGTAATTGGACTCGGCGCGCAGCTCTTGCGAGAACTGGCGGTGGCTGGGCAGTAGGTCGGCCGTCTCGACCGGGAACGGGATCACGCCGGGACCGCTCGGCTGGGCGCCGATCACGGGACCGCAGAACAGCGTGCAGCCGTAGCCGCCATCGACGTCGCCACGGCTGTAGAAGTCCAGCGTCTCGTAGCCGGTGATCGAATGCAGCGTGATGTCGCCCGCGTTGTACTTGAGGCGGATGTTGCCGCCCTTGGTCTGCAGGTGCTGGTAGTTCTGGCCGTCGGTCGGGTAGGAACCATAATCGAAGCCGTCCACCAGGTCGTTGGTGCCCTTCTTGATGATGTTGGCGCGGAACAGGGTGGCGCTGCCGTGGTAGTCGCGCTCATGGTAGTTGAACAGCGCGCTGAAGTCCTTGTTCGGCTGCACCAGGGCCTGCAGGCGGAACGCCTGGTCGCCATAGCCTTCGAAGTCCTTGGTGCCCGTGTTGGGATTGGGATTGGTGTTGTGCACGCGGTTGCCGCGGTGCTGGCTGGTGCCCGAGAAGCGCAGCGCCACGGTGTCGCTGACGGGGATGTTGAACATGCCTTCGGCCGTCTTAGCCGAGTAATTGCCGATGCCCAGCGTGACATAGCCTTCCTGGCGGAACACGGGCCTGGCCGAATCGAACTTGATCACGCCGGCCGGCGAGTTGCGCCCGAACAGCGTGCCCTGCGGGCCGCGCAGCACTTCCACCTGGTCCACGTCGAACACGGGGAAGCCCTTGAGCATGGGGTTTTCCTGCACGATGTCGTCCATCACCAGGCCCACGGGCTGGGAGGCGTTCAAGTCAAAGTCGGTATTGCCCAGGCCTCGGATGTAGAAACGGGGGAAGGTACGGCCATAGTCCGATTCCACGTTCACGCTGGGCGAGCGGCCGGCCAGGAAGCGGATGTCGGCCGCGCCCGAGGTCAGCACGTCGAGCTTTTCGCCCTTGAGGGTGGCGATCGACATCGGCACGTCCTTGATGTTCTCGGCGCGGCGCTGGGCCGTCACGATCACCGTTTCCAGCTGGCCCGGCGCGGTCTGCTCGGCGGCGGGCGCGGCCTGCCCCGCCTCGTCGGCCATGGCCGCGTGCAGCGGGAAGGTGCCGGCCACGGCCAGCGCGATCAGCGTGCGGGTGGCAAATCCATTACTTTTTCTTATCATGAGTGCAACTCCCATAGGTCTAACACCTGTTGAAAATTCCATGCCGGCGGCCGGATGGGCCGGGCAGGAGATCGGTCGTCGCGTCCGCGACAGTGCGCGCGGGCGCTGGAAACATGTGACATTCCGCACATTTGCCTTTGCATTCTGCAAAGTAGTGGCCATGCTAGCACGTGAATTAGTCGCAAAAATTCATATCTATTTCGTATAAATAACGAAATAAAATCGTATTTGTCGAACATATCCGGGCTGTAGCATAGTAGGGGACGGCCCCGGCACGGGCTTGGCCGTGCGCATTCCGGCGCCGCCCCATGAAATGGCCACGATCGTTGTCCTTGTTGCTGGACTAAATTTTTTCCGAACGGACAAAAAAGCAACAACAATTAAAAATCTTGACAGCAAACCACTGTTGCCGCCCCGCGACAGCAGCCGCGAAAGATTAGTTAAAGAATAAGTCAATGAACATTGCTGCACCGCAGCATCAGACCGCCGCTTTTCCGAGGAAAGCCTCTAAACCTGCGCCCTGCGGGGCGGGCGGGCCCGGATTAAATGTTGCTAAATTAGATGTTTTGGCCAATAAAAATATACAATACCGATCTTCCAGGAGCCTATTCATGAAACTATCACCATTCAGTTTGACGATCGCGGCCTTCGCCGCGGCTGGCGCCTGCGCCAGCGCGTCCGCGGCTGACCCTAAGCTGGGCATCGTGTATGACGCAGGCGGCAAGTTCGACAAATCGTTCAACCAGTCCGCCTTTGAAGGCGCTTCGCGCTTCAAGAAGGAAACCAACATCAATTTCATCGAAGTACAGGCGTCCAGCGACACCCAGGCCGAGCAGATGCTGCGCGGCCTGGCCCGCAAGAACCTGGACCTGATCGCTTCGATCGGCTTCGCCCAGACCCAGGCCGTGCAAAAGGTGGCCAAGGAATTCCCGAAAGTGCACTTCGTGCTGATCGACGGCGTGGCGCAAGGCGCCAACGTCAATTCCGTCACCTTCAAGGAAGAGGAAGGCTCCTACCTGGTGGGCGTGGCCGCCGCCATGGCCTCCAAGTCCAAGAAGCTGGGCTTCGTGGGCGGCATCGACATCCCGCTGATCCGCGCCTTCGCCTGCGGCTATGAGCAGGGCGCCAAGGCCACTTATCCGAAAGTGGAAGTGATCCAGAACATGGTGGGCACCACGGCCGCGGCCTGGAACGACCCGGCCAAGGGCGGCGAGCTGGCCCGCTCCCAGTTCGAGCGCGGCGTGGACGTGGTGTTCGCCGTGGCCGGCGGCAGCGGCTTGGGCACGCTGCAAACGGCCAAGGAAAAAGGCAAGCTCGGTATCGGCGTGGACTCCAACCAGAACCACCTGTACCCCGGTTCCATCCTGACCTCCATGGTCAAGCGCGTGGACAACGCCATCTACGATTCCTTCATGCAGATGAAGAATGGCACTTGGAAGGCCGGCGTGACGGCCAAGGGCCTGAAGGAAGGCGGAGTGGACTGGGCGCTCGACGAGAACAACCGCAAGCTGATCACGCCCGAGATCGAAAAGCGCGTGCTGGGCGCGCGCAAGGACATCATCGACGGCAAGGTCAAGGTGGTCGACTACCGCGCCGCCAACCACTGCCCCGTTTAATCTCCCGCTTCATGACATGACGCGCCGCCGGGGTGATCCCCCGCGCGGCGCGTTTTAACACTCTACTTCCTATGCAGCCAGCAGTTGAATTCCGCGCCATCTCCAAGCAGTTTGGCGCCGTGCAGGCGAACGCGGATGTGTCGTTCTCCATCGCCCCCGGGTCCATCCACGGCCTGGTGGGCGAGAACGGCGCCGGCAAATCGACCCTGATGAGCATCCTGTACGGCTACTACCGTGCCGACAGCGGCCAGATCCTGCTCAACGGCCAGGTCCAGGCCATCCGCACCAGCCAGGAGGCGATCCGGCTCGGCATCGGCATGGTGCACCAGCACTTCATGCTGGTCGAGAACATGACCGTGCTCGACAACGTGATGCTGGGCGCCGAGGGCGGCTTCAAGCTGGCCGCCCAGCGCCCCGCCGTGGAAGCGAAGCTGCGCGAGATTTGCGCCCGCTACCGGCTCGACGTCGATCCGCTGGCAACCATCGCCGACCTGTCCGTGGGCGCCCAGCAGCGCGTCGAGATCCTCAAGCAGATCTACCGCAGCGCCAACATCCTGATCCTGGACGAGCCGACGGCCGTGCTCACGGCCCAGGAGACGGCCTCACTGTTCGACATCCTGCGCCTGTTCAAGGAGCAGGGCAAAACCATCATCCTGATCACCCACAAGCTGCAGGAAATCCTCGACATCACCGACACCGTCACCGTCATGCGCGGCGGGCGCGTGATCGGCGCCGTGCCCACGGCCGCCACCACCAAGGAGGAACTGGCCAACATGATGGTGGGCCGGCCGATCGAGAACAACCTGCCGCGCGCGCCGTACAACCCGGGCGCGCCGGTGCTGACGGTGGAGAACCTGCAGTTGCAGGACGCCCAGCACGTCAAGCTGCTGGCCGACATCGGCTTCACGCTGCGGGCCGGCGAGATCGTCGCCATCGCCGGCGTGTCCGGCAACGGCCAGAGCGAATTGATGGAGATCCTGGCCGGCATGCGCCTGCCCACGGCCGGCAAGCTGAGCTACCTGGGCCAGGAACTGCCATACGCCAGGCGCCACGACGCCGACGGCCTGCCGCGCGCGTTCCGCGAACTGGGCATCGCCCACGTGCCCGAGGACAGGCTGCGCGACGGCGTCGTGAAAAGCTTCTCCGTCATGCACAACACCATCCTCGGCTACCAGGACAAGCTGAAGAACCGCTGGGGCCTGTTCGACTTCAAGGCCATCGCGGCCCGCTGCGCCGGCCTGATGAAGACCTTCGACGTGCGCCCGGCCGACGGCGGCCTGCGCATCGGCCTGCTCTCGGGCGGCAACCAGCAAAAGGTGGTGATCGCGCGCGAAGTGCTGGCGCAGCCCAAGCTGATGCTGGTGGGCCAACCCACGCGCGGCGTGGACATCGGCACCATCGAGTCCATCCACAGCCAATTGCTGGCCCTGCGCGACGCCGGCGTGGCCATCCTGCTGGTGTCGGTCGAACTGGAGGAGGTGCGGGCGCTGGCCGACCGCATCCTCGTCATGTGCGGCGGCCGCATCACGGGCGAACTGAAGATAGAAGAATTCGACACCACCCGCATCGGCCTGCTGATGGGGGGCATGCATAAATCATGAACAACCACGACCTGCCACGCTGGGCCACGGCCTTCGTCCTGCCCATCCTGAACCTGCTGTCGGCCATGCTGGTCGCGGCCGGCGTCATCTACCTGCTCGGCGAGAGCCCCACGGAATCGCTGGGCATCCTGCTGCACAGCGCCATCCTCAACCCGGAGGGACTGGGCTACACGCTGTTCTACGCCTCCACCTTCGTCTTTACCGGCCTGTCCGTGTCGATCGCCATGCAGGCCGGCCTGTTCAACATCGGCTCGGAAGGCCAGATGTATTTCGGCGGCCTGGGCCTCACGCTGGCCATGCTGGCCTGCGACAGCACGCTGCCCACCTGGGCCCTGATCCCGGCCGCCATCGTTGGCGCCGCCCTGTTCGGCGCGCTGTGGGCCTTCGTGCCCGGCTACCTGCAAGCGAAACGGGGCAGCCACATCGTCGTCACCACCATCATGTTCAACTTCATCTGCGCCTCGCTGATGAACTTCATCATCGTCAAATACCTGATCCCGGCCGGCGAGCAGAACACGGCCAGCCGTGCGTTTTCCGACGCGGCCGCCATGCCGCTGCTGAACAAGTGGCTGCCCGTGCTGGGCGAGACGCCGCTCAACATCAGCTTCCTGATCGCGCTGGTGGCGCTGGCCATCTACGGCCTCGTCGTCAGCCGTTCGGCCTGGGGCTTCAAGCTGCGCACCGTGGGCCAGAACCCGCACGCGGCCCACTACGCCGGCATCGGCCTGTCGAAGATGATCATCACCGTGATGCTGATCTCGGGCGCGCTGGCCGGCCTCGGCTCGGTCAACTCCATCCTCGGCTCGACCCACTACCTGAGCCTGAACTTCGTCGGCGGCGCCGGCTTCATCGGCATCGCCATCGCGCTGATGGGGCGCCAGCACCCGGTCGGCATCCTGCTGTCGGCCGTGCTGTTCGGCGCCCTGATCCAGGGCGGCTTCGACCTGTCGCTGGAAAAGCCGAACATCCCCACCGAGACCTTCATCTTCATCCAGGGCTTGATCATCCTGTTCTGCGGCGCGATGGAATACTTCTACGCGCCGGCCATCATCGCCCTGCTCAAGCGCACGAAAGGCTGACCATGACATTCGCAGACCTGCACCTCGACAGCGTCCTCGTCTCCACCGTGCGCAACGCGCCGGTGCTCATCTTCGCCGCCTTGGCCGGCCTGTTCGCGGAACGCTCGGGCGTGATCGACATCGGCCTGGAGGGCAAGATCCTGGCCTCGGCCTTCGTCTCGGCCGCCGTCGCCTTCGCCACCCAGAACCCGTGGTATGGCGTCGCGGCCGGCATGGCCATCTCGGTCGCGCTGGCCATGCTGCAAGCGTACGTGGCCATCACCCAGAAGGGCAACCAGCTGGTGGGCGGGATCGCCATCAACATCGCCATGAGCGGCCTGACCTTCGTGCTGGCCCAGTTCTTCTTCCAGCAGGGCGGCCGCACGCCGGACCTGGGCCAGGCCCGCTTGTTCGACGTGGTGCTGCCCGGGTCAAGCGCCGTCGAGAACATCCCGTTCATCGGCTGGCTATACGCACACCTGATCGGCGGCCACTCGGTGCTGGTCTACCTGGCCTTCGCGCTGGTGCCGCTGGTGCACTGGGTGATCTACCACAGCCGCTTCGGCCTGCGCCTGCGCGCCTGCGGCGAGAACCCGCACGCTGCCGACGCGGCCGGCGTGAACGTGGAACGCCAGCGCTACCTGGCCATGCTGGTGGCCGGCGTGCTGTGCTCGTTCTCGGGCGCCTACCTGGCCATCGTGCAAAGCGGCTTCTTCCTGCGCGACATGTCGGCCGGCGCCGGCTACCTGGCCCTGACGGCCATGGTGTTCGGCAACTGGCGTCCTGTGTACACCTTCCTCGGCTGCCTGATGTTCGGCTTCTTCGGCGCCGTGCAGATCCAGATCGAAGGGGTGGAGCTGCCCGTGGTGGGCCGTATCCCGGGCTCGCTGATCCAGATGGTGCCCTACGTGGTCACCGTGGTGGTGCTGGCCGGCCTGATGGCCAAGTCGGTGGCGCCCAAGGCGCTGGGCACGCCGTTCGTCAAGTCGCGCTGAGTCGCACTGAGCCGCATTTCCGCCGGGCATGTCCGGCGTGGTTCCGCTTGATTTGACGCGCGGTACGGGGGCCGATGGCGGGCGTATGATGGACTTCCGCGATGCCGGTTCCGGCCATCGCCCCGTCCACCGCACAGGAGGTCATCATGTCCAAGTCCAGCCAAGGCCACCCGCCCCGCCCCATGCACGCGCCGCCCTCGAAAGTCGACGCCGTCAGCCAGCAGAAACAACGCGCCGAACAGGCCGAAGTGGCGGGCCGCCACAAGAACGCGGGCCGCAACGACAACATCGGCCACAAGACCTCGCGCTGAGGGCCGCGCGCTGCGGCACCGCGGTGACGCGGACGCTGGGCGCAGCACGACGCCAGCCAACTAGCGCTGCGTGCGCAAATAGGCCAGCAGGTCGGCGATCTGCTGCGCGTCGCTGATGCCCCAGAAGCGCATGCGCGTGCCCGGCACCACGTCGCCGGGGCCGCGCAGGAACGCGCCCAAGGTCTGCTCGTTCCACACGATGCCGGACCGGCGCATCGCGTCCGAATACGTGTAATCCGTGGTCGAGGCGGCGCGCCGGCCGATCACCGCATTCAGTTGCGGGCCGAAGCCACCGCGCGCGGACGGCCCCACTTGGTGGCAGGATGCACATTTCCTGAACGCGGCCTTGCCCGCCGCCACGTCGCCGCCCGCGCGCGCAGGGGCCAGCGCGCATAACGCGGCGGCGGCCAGCGCGCAACGCACGGAGTGACTTGCTGATCTCGACATGC
The DNA here is from genome assembly GCF_014042345.1 of Rugamonas brunnea. Classification (GTDB taxonomy): domain Bacteria; phylum Pseudomonadota; class Gammaproteobacteria; order Burkholderiales; family Burkholderiaceae_D; genus Rugamonas; species Rugamonas brunnea. Next base: position 276,499 of record NZ_JACEZT010000002.1, on the reverse strand, counting down.
AAGCTCCAAATCCGCGCAGTCTACCACCAACAGGGCGCCGGCTTGACGGAGATCGCTTGCACGACAATAGGACGGCATGCCACACTGTTGCCGAAGATCACCGCACCCACGACGCAGTTCCATGAGACAAGACGACAATTGGCGCCTCCAGTGCTGCCGGCTGGCCCTGCTGGCGATGCTGTGCCTGCAGGGCGCCTGGGCCCAGGCCTACGACCGGCTGGTCTACCCGCTGTCGGTGGGCGTGGACAGCCGCTACGAGTACGACTGGGCCGTGCTGCGCATGGCGCTCGACAAGAGCCGTCCCCAGTTCGGCCCCTACGCGCTGCACCAGGCCACCACCTCCATGTCGCCGGCCCGCATCACACAGGAATTGCTGATGCCGACCGGCCACATCAACGTGCTGGTGCGGGCCACGGCGCCCGAGCTGGAGCGGCAGTTCCTGCCGGTGCGCATCCCCGTCGACCGTGGCCTGCTGGGCTACCGCGTGTTCCTGGTGCGCCGCGACGACCTGCCCCGCTTCGCCGCCGTGCATACGCTGGACGACTTGCGCAAGCTGCGCGCCGGCCTGGGCAAGGACTGGATCGACGTGCCCGTGCTGCGCGCGGCCGGCCTGCCGACCGAAGAAGGCTCGGCCTACGAGGGCTTGTTCTCGATGCTGGAAGCGGGCCGCTTCGATTATTTCTCGCGCGGCACCGACGAAGCGCTGCGCGAATACGACGAGCGCCGCGCCAGCCATCCGAAGCTGGCCATCGAACCGACCCTGCTGCTGCACTACCCGCTGCCGCGCTACTTCTTCCTGCGCCGCGACGCGGAAGGCAAGCGGCTGGCCGCCCGCATCGAGGCCGGCCTGGAGAGCATGGTGCGCGACGGCTCGCTCAACACCCTGTTCCAGCGCTACAAGGGCGCCACCATCGCCGCCGCCAACCTCAAACAGCGGCGCGTGCTCACCATCCCCAACCCCACGCTGTCGCCACACACCCCGCTGGCGCGCAGCGAACTGTGGTTCGACCCGTTCAACGGCAAGTGAAGGTAGCCACCGCTTGCGGTCGCGCAAACCGGGCATAGAGGAAATGTTGCATTTTACTTATAATTGCCCATTTCGCCCGCCTGCACCGCACGCGTCCTTTCACCCCACGCCAACGAGGATCAACGCCATGACAGCCACACAATCACCGCTTCGGCATACGGTCGCAGTGCTATTGGCCAGCGCCTTGAGCGCCACCTTGAGCGCATGCGGCGGTGGCGGCGCATCGGCCCCGGCCGCGGCCGTCGTCACGCCGGTCACGCCCACCACCCCCACCTACCAGCTGGCGGCCACCAGCACGCTGTTGACGGCAGGTGTGACGGTCGGCACGCCGAACTGGCCGGACGGTTCCACCGCCAGCGGCGGCAACGGCGCGCCCGTGGCCGGCATCAACTGCCTGGTCACGGAGGATTACCACATCCACGCCCACCTGACGATTCTGCGCGATGGCAACGCGCTGGCCATCCCAGCCCACATCGGCCTGCAAGGCTGCGCCTACGAATTGCACACCCACGACCAGTCGGGCGTGATCCACATCGAAACGTCGAGTGCCCGCCAGTTCACGCTGGGCCAGTTGTTCGCCGTCTGGGGCCAGCCGCTCAGCCGCAGCAACGTGGCCGGCATCACCGGCTTGCCTGTCACGGTGCTGTACAACGATAGCGATACGGTGCTGGAATGGACCGGCGACATCGGCGCGCTCGAATTGACCAGCCACCGTTCCATCACCATCGAACTGGGCGCACCCCAGTACACCGTGCCCGCCTACCGCTGGGACGCCGGCCTGTAAGCGGCCGCCATCACCCAGCATTACATGACGAAGCGCCTCATTGCGGCGTGCCCTTGGCCGGCTTGGCGTAAGCCTTGTTGATGTCGAGCGGCTGGGCATACGACGAACTCCACGTCTGCTCATGCAGCGCGGCCAGCCGCCGCGCCATCGCGTCATTGCGCATCACCACCTCCAGGTTGCGCGACAAATCCATGTAACCGCCGGCCCAGTTGCTGGTGCCGACCCAGGCCAGCTGGTCGTCGATCACCATGATCTTGCTGTGGATGACGCGCGCGAACGGAATGAAGCCGGTCGAAGCCACCGGCAGCGTCACCACCCGCACCTCCACGTTGGGCAGCACGGCCAGGCTTTTCAGGTAGGGCTGCTCGGCTTCCTCCAGGTTCCAGTTCGACACCAGCAGCTTGACCTTGACGCCGCGGTTGGCGGCGCTGCGCACGGCGTTGTCGATCACGGCGTAATACGGGCGCGTGCCCTTGGGGCCGTAGCTGAGCGGCGCGTAGTCGAGCAGCTGGATGCGCACCTCGCGCCGGGCCGAGGCCAGCAAGGCCGGCAAGCCCGTCTCCGAGTCGCCCACGCCGGCCGGGTTGTAGCGGTTGGGGCTGGCCAGCAGGAAGGACTCCTGGTTCAGGTCGGCCGCCACCGTGTGCGCGTTCAGCACCGGCGCCTGCAGGCCCTGGGCCGCCAGCACCTGCGCGCGCCAGTCCTGGTCGAACACGGCCTGCACCTGGGCCACGATGCGCGGCTCGGTGATGCGCAAGCCCGTCTCGTGGATATGCTCGAACGAGCGCCAGTCGAAGTTCTGGCTGCCCACGTAGGCCGTGGCGCGGTCCACCACCAGGTACTTGGCGTGCAGGATGCCGTTGCCGGTCAACTGGTTGAAATCGATGATGTGCAGTTCCAGGTTGGGGATCGCCTTCAGCCGTTCGATGGTGGCCGCGTCGGACAGCCGCACGCCCTTCTGGTCCAGCAGGAAGCGGATATGCACGCCGCGCCGGCCAGCCGCCTCCAGCCGCGTGAGCACGCGCTCGAACGCGCTGCCGGCCTGGCCGACGACGTAGAACTGGCCCAGCACGATCTCCTTGCGGGCCTGGTCGAACAGCTCGCACCAGACGGTGGCCGGGTCGCGCAGGTCGGCGTTGACCAGCGTGGTTTCGCGCGGCGCCGTCTGCACCAGTTCGAAGCCGGGAATGGTGAACGCGGCGTGGGCCAGCGAGGCCGTGCCCAGCAGCGCGGACAATAACAGGGAAGAATACAAGGAAGAAGACAGACGGCGCATCATGGTCCTTATGGTTGCGGGGCGCGCTGGATGCGGCCCTGGGATTGCTTGCTGCCGGCCGGCTTGTTGAGCTGGTCGCGGTGGGTCAGGTAGGCGGCCACGGCGTCGCTCAGGTAGATGCCGGTATCGGCGCGGCTACGGCCGCTGGTGAAGACGGGGAAGGCATCGCCGCCTTCGGCCAGGAAGTTGTTGGTGGCCACGCGGTACGGGCTGTCCGGCTCCAGCGGCACGCCATGCAGGGTCACGCTGCCCGGCACCACGCGGCTGCCCGCCGGCAGGTTGGGATTCCACTGGTAGCTGAAGCCATCGGACACTTGCAGCAGCATGTGCTTGTCGCCATCGCCGCCCTGCCATTGCTGCTCCAGCAGCGTGGCGATCTGGGCGCCCGTCAGGTTCATCACCACCACCGTGTTCACGAACGGCAGCACGGTCTGCACCTGGCCCAGGGTGACGCGGCCATCGTGGCCCGCCTCCAGGTCCTGGCGCATGCCGCCCAGGTTCATGAACGCCAACTGGGCCCCGAACGGCGTGCCGGCCTGCAGCATGGCGTCGGCCACCAGGTCGCCCAGCGGCGACTCGTCCACGTCATCCTTGCCCAGCGGGACGGCGGGCACGGCCAGCCGCCCCACGGGACGCGCCAGCGCCGCCGTGCTGCGCGCGCGGGCGCGGGCGAGGTAGGCGTCGAGCGCCGGATCGGCCGGATAGCGGCCGGCCAGCATCACCTCGTTGCTGGCGCTGATGGCGCGCACGCGGTTGTCGGCCGTGTCCACCGTGAGCCGGATGCGCGACAGCACGTGGCCGGCCGTCTCGGCCTGGGTCACCACGCGGCCGTCCACCTGGCACAGATAGCCCTTGTGCGAATGGCCGCTGACGACCAGGCGGATGGCCGGATCGAGGCGCTTGACGACATCGACGATGGGCCCCGTCAAATGGTCGCAGCCCGGTTGGTCGAAATAATCGGTGGTGCGACCGCCCTGGTGGATCAGCACCACGAACACGCCCACGCCCTGCTTGCGCAAGTCCGGCAGCAAGGCGTTGATGGCGTTGGCCTCGTCGGTGAATTCCAGCCCGCTCACGCTGGACGGCAGGGACAGCGCCGCCGTGTCCTTGAGCACGGCGCCGATGAAGGCCACGCGCACGCCATGCGCCGTCTCGATCTGGTAGGCCGGAACGATGGGCTTGCGGGTCACCATGTCGATCACGTTGGCGGCCAGGTAGTGGAACCGGGCGCCGCCGTAATTGGGCGCGAACTGGCACGCCTTGTCGGCGCGCGGCGAGACGCAGCCGCCCTTCTGCTGGCGCAGCAGTTCGGCGCGGCCCAGGTCGAATTCGTGGTTGCCGAGCGCGCTGACGCGCAAGCCCAGCAGGTCAAGCGCGCCGATTGCCGGTTCATCGGCCCACATGGCCGAGATGGACGGGCTGGCGCCCACCAGGTCGCCCGCGCCCACCAGCAGCAATTCGCTGTCGTCCTTGCGCCAGGCCTGCAAGGCCGCGCCCAGCGTGGCGATGCCGCCGGCCTGCGCCGTCGTCTCGCGCCGCGCGCGGGCGCTGGTGTAGGTGAAGGTGCTCGGCTCCAGGTTGCCATGGAAGTCGTTGAGCGCCACCAGGTTGATGACGGCCGTGTGCGGCGGTGCTTGGGGCGCGCTGGCGCAAGCGACCAGCAGGGCCGCCAGCGCGGCGGCGGCCAGGGGGCGGAGGAAAGTAGTCATCGCGATATTATATGGAACAAAAAACGGCTGATGTCGCCATCAGCCGTCCGGTCTTGCTCAGCTACGCATCGGTACGCTTAGAACTCGTACTTGACGGTGGCCTGGATCGCCCACTGCGACTCGCCCTTGACCTGGCGGGTGTCCAGCGTTTCCACGTCGCGCACCTTGTAGATGTAGCGGCCTTGCGCATCGAGGCCGACGTAGTCGACGAAGCTGCGGGCCTGGCCGCCGGCAGGCTGGAAGCCCACTTCGTTGATGCGGCCCCACTTCTTGTTCAGCAGGTTGCCGACGTTGAAGATGTCGAACGTGAACGAGCCCTTGTGGTCCTTGAAGAAGCCCGGGATCTCCTGCTTGATGCGCAGGTCGACCGAGTTGGTCCAAGGCGAGAAGTCCGAGTTGCGGCTGACGATGCCGCCGGCAGCCTTCTTCAGCACCGGGTTGGCGTTGACGATGGACCAGAACTTGTCCTCGTTGGCGTGGCTGGTGGCCGTGTCGCCAGCGAACACCACCTGGCCCGAACCGGGCGCGGACGGGATGTACATCAGGTCGTTGCCGCCCTGGCTGTCGCCGTTCAGGTCGTTGTTGAAGGTCCAGCTGTACGGCTTGCCGCTGCGGCCTTCATAGAACATGCCGAAGGTGGTCTTGTAGGAACCGAAGAAGCGCTTCTGGAAGTTGACCAGGGCGTTGATGCGGTTCTTGACCAGGTAGGCCGAGTTGGCGGCCACTTCCTCGTTCGGGTTGAAGATGGAACGGCCGTTGAAGGTCGAACCGGAGGTCGACGAGGTCAGCGGCGACACTTCCGTCGCGTCCGAGTAGGTGTACGACACCGACCAGTTCAGGCCGTTCGTCATCGGACGGCTCAGCGACAGCGTGGCCAGGTTGCTGCGGCCCTTGTCGGTGCCCGTGGCCACCAGCACGTTGCCGAAGGCGGTGTTGCTGAGCGCCTTGTTGCGGGCGCCGGTGCAGGTGGCGCCGTTGCTGACCATCACGCCGGCAGCCGTCCAGCAAGCCGGGTTGTAGGCTTGCGCCGAGTAGTACAGCGCGCGGCCGTCGGTGCCGGTCTTGGTCGGCGTGCCCAGGTTCAGGCTCTGGTAGTAGATGCCGTCACGCACCTTGGTGTTCAAGTACTCGGCGCCGAACACCAGGCCGAACCATGGCAGTTCCGCGTCCAGCGCGATGTTGGACTTCCACACGGAAGGCTGCTTCAGGCCGGGCGCCAGCGCATCCACGTTGGCCTGGGCGCTCACGCCGGGCAGGCTGGTGAGCTGCTTGTTGATGTCGGGGCTGAAGTTGCCGTCCGTCGTGGGGCAGGCGCCCGAGCCGCCGCATACCACGTTGTGGGTGGCCACGCCGGGGTTGGAGAACGGGTTGGACAGCCAGACGGTGGCCGCCGCGCCCTGGAACAGGCCGGTGCCGCCGCGCACCTGCATCGGACGCGCGCTGTCGAAGGTGTAGTTGAAGCCGGCGCGCGGCTGCCACAGTTGCTGGCCGTCGAAGGTGACGGTGTTGTCCAGGCCAAAGCCGCCGGTCTGGCGCGTGCCCGTCGCCGGGTTGCCAGGCACCATGGGCGCGGCCGCGGCGGCGTTGCGCAGCGGACGGCCGTCGACGTGGGCCGTGTCGAGGCGCACGCCGTAGCTCAGCGTCAGGTTCTTGGTGGCGCTCCACGTATCCTGGGCGAACAGGCCGTAGTTCTTCATGGTGAAGCGGGCCACGGCGTCGTCCATCGTCAGGCCCGTGTTGGGCACCTGCAGCGTGTACGACGAGGGGCGGCCACGGCTGAAGTTCTCCAGCACCGCCTGTTCGATCTGGCCGTTGGTGGCCTTGCCGCAGTCGAGCGTGCCGGCGGCCGCGAACGCGTAGTCGAGCTTGTTGATGCACGAGAAGGTGTAGTTGCCCCAGACGTTTTGCAGGAAGGCGTTGTACACCTCGTTCTTCTGGTAGTCGCCGCCGAACTTGACTTCATGGTCGCCCAGGGTCCAGTTGGCGCCCAGGTAGCCATCCATGGTCTTGGTGTTCAGGATGTTGCGCTGGTAGCTGTTGTCGGTGCCGAAGGACAGCGTGCGGCTGGCCGTGGAGACACCGGCCGGGGTGCCGTCCGGCGTAGGGCCGGTGAACGACAGGTTGACCAGCGGCAGTTGCGAATTCAGGCTGGGCAGCCGGTCGTAATCGCGCTGCGACAGCTTGACCTCGGTCGAGAAGGTCGGGGTCCAGTCGGCGGTCCACTGGGCCACCTTGGTCTCGATGGTCTTGCCCTGGTTGAACCAGCGCGAGTTGAGCGAGATGCTGGACGCGTCCAGGCCGGGGAACTGCGGCTCCTGTTGCTTGGTCTTGGCCCAGCGGAACATGGCGCGATGGTTATCGTTGATGTTCCAGTCCAGCTTGACCATGCTGTCGTCCACGTTCAGGGCCGAGTTGGCTGGCTGGGCCGAGGTGCCCACGTCGAAGCCGTACTGGTTCTTGGCGATGGCAGTGGCGCCGGCAATGGCCGAGTTGGTGATACCGACGTTGGTCATCGGGCTGCCGATGGGGCCGAACGCCGGCGCGGCGCGCGTCGATTCCAGCTTCTCGTAGGCGGCGAAGATGAACAGCTTGTCCTTGATCAGCGGGCCACCCACGGTGGCGCCCTTGGTGGTTTCCTTGAACGGGGCCGGATCGTAGTAGGTGTCGGTGCTGGCGTTGTAGCGTTTGCCGGCCAGCGAGTCATTGCGGAACACGTAGTACACGCTGCCGTGCACCTTGTTGGTGCCGGACTTGGTGACGGCGTTGATGTTGCCGCCCGTGTAGCCCTTCTGGGTCACGTCGTAGTTGGCCACGTTGACCTGCACCGACTGGATCGCCTCGATCGAGATCGGCTGCTTGGCCGTCGGGCTGCCGTTCGACTCCAGGCCGAAGGTGTCGTTGACGGCCACGCCGTCAATGGTCAGCGAGTTGTAGCGCGAGTTCTGGCCGGCCACGGACATTTCGCCGCGTTCCTTGTCGGTCTGCGACACGCGGGGGTCGGCGCGCGCATAGTCCTGCAGGTTGCGGTTGATGGAACCCTGGATGTCGAGTTCGGTGCGGCCGATGCTGGTGCCCGTGCCCATGGTGGTTTTGGAGAACTTCTCGGAACGGCCGCCGGCCACGCCGGCGATGGTCACGGTCTGCATGGCCGGCGCGCCCAGCGTGGCGTCCACGTTGGCCGTCTCGGCCAACTGGATGTACACGTTCTCGCGCTTTTCCGTCACGCCGTCCTTGGTGATGGTGATCGTGTACGGACCGCCGGTGCGCAGGCCACGCGCCACGTAGCGGCCTTCCGCGTCCGTTACCACATTGTTGACCGTACCGGATTCGGTATGGACGATGGTGACGACGGCACCACTGGCCGGCTTGCCGTCGGCAGCCGAGATCCGGCCACCGATGGCCGAGGTGGTGTTTTGCGAGAAGGCGGGCGCTGCCGCGAGGGCGATGGACAGGCTGAGCGCGATCTGCGTCAGCCGGAGCCGTTTGTGATCAATCATGGTGGTACCCCAAAATAGACGAATAGTTATATGGAAATCCGCGCGGATAGCGGGAGCTCCTCTTTACTGTGTTGCAACTGGTAAGCCGCGTGGCCGCGTGGCCGGACATCTGCCGCTGCGCGCCATGCCTGGCGCTGCCCCTGCGGGCGCAGCGCACAAGTGTAACGGTTCAATATTTCACGGTAATGACAGCTTTATGGCAACATTGCTCATAAAGAAAATGGCGCCGATAAGCGCCGCCGTACTACGTCAACTTCCTGCGTAAGCCCGTTCCTAAGCTGTTGTAGAAGCAAAAATATTGCATTTTTTGGATCATCGTCCCACTATGCATGAGGCCAAAATCGTTGACAAATACGATTTAACTTAGGGATTAAGACGAGGAGCGAATAAATGAAACCGGAAACGGCATGACAGGCTGGAAGCAAAGGCCAGGCCGGGGCTGCCGGGCCGGATTATAGTTCAGGCCATCATGGCATGAAAATAATTCATCTTTGAAATGCGGGGAAACTAGAGTAAGTCCACCAATTTGTGTCGCGACAGGGCAACGACGCGCCGCCCGGCTGCGCGCAGCGGCGCAGCGGGTGGGCAACTGCCTGGCAACAGCTTATTTGCGCTTCGGTTCGGCGGCAGCGATGGCCGCTTCGAAACGGGCGAATTTGCCGTCCAGCGCCTTGAGCAGGCGCTGCTTGTCGGCCGGCGCCAGGAAGGCATAGCGCAGGCTGTCGTAGGACAATTTTTTCACTTCGGCGTAGTCGGGCCGGTAGCGGGCCGCGTACAGCACGTACTCGCCCGACAGGTTGTTGCGCGACACGCCCGCATCATCGGTGGCCAGCACGAACGGCACACCATACTTGCGGTACAACGTCACCGGGTGCGCCGCACCCTTGATGCCGAGGATGAAGTCGTTGCTGCTCAAATTGACTTCGACGGCGATGCCCTTGTCATGCATGGTTTTCATGATGGCGAGCGGATTGGTCTCATGCGCGATATCCATGCCGTGGCCGATACGGCTGGCGCCGGCCACCTCCACCGCCTCTTTGATGTGGAAGGTCAATCCTTCCGGCGGCACCATGCCCAGCGCCAGCTCGCCCGCGTGCAGCGCCAGCTTGACGTTCGGGTACTTCGCTTTCAGGAACTTGAACATCTGCATGTGCATCGCATAGTCGCGCATCGAGACATTCACGCTCTCCTGCCCCACGATGTTGACGCCCACCACCTGCGGGCTCATGGCCGCCAGCTTGAAGCTCGATACCATGGACGCGAACACCTGCGACGGCGACAGGAAACGCAGCACGAATGGCTGGTAGCGCATGGTGAATTGCGCATCATCGATACCGGCGCTGCCCGTCTTCAGGTTGTCCAGGTAGGACGCGATCCACTGCTGGTAGCCCTGCTCGTGCTCCAGTTGCGCGCTGTAGGCTTCCAGCGCCGCATCCGTCACGCCGTGGGCCAGCGCTTCGCGGTCGAAATCGTCGTTATGGGTGAACGGCGCCAGCTCGAAGATGGTTTCGATGTAGCTCAGGTTTTCCTGGATGGCGCGTTGCTTGAGGCGCAGCAGGCCGTCATGCGCGTTGCTCGACGCCACCGGACCGAAATAGCCAAAGGTGTCGAAGAACTGCCGGTCCGGCGGCGACTGGTTGCCGCTGTGGTTGTAAAAGTCCTTGTCCGACCAGTGCTGCAGCACTTGCGCCAGCAGCGTGTTATCGCCCATCACCTGCTGACCCGTCACGCACGCGCGCTCGGCGGCCGGTTTGGCCTGCTCGGCGGCGATGGTGGCCTTGTCCGTCTCGATCCGGTAGCTGCTGCGGTTGACGCAGTAGTGCTGCTGGTCCACCCACTCCAGGTACTGCTCGGCGTACAGCGCGCCCGAATAGTGGTGGTGCAGGTCGCCGCCCTTGGGCATCATGGTGAAGAACATGGTCAGCTCGGCCAACTTGGGCTCGCTGCCGGCCAGCAGCGCGGCGAAATGGCGCTGGGTGATCGCTTCGTTGCGAGCGGCCACCTTGGCAGCGCTGGTTGCGTTGACTGCGCTGGTTGCGTTGACTGCGCTGGTCGCATTGGCAGCATTGGTCGCTTCGGCAGCATTGGCCGCCTTGGCGCCAGCGGCGGCGTGCGCCGCGTGCGCCGCGTGGGGTAAAGCGCTGGCAGCGAGGACGGCGGCAGCGGTGGCGGGCAGCATCAGGCTGGCGATTTTTCTTGGCATGCGGTGGTCTCGCTAAGGTTGGACGTCAAACATCAGGCAGCGTCGCGCACGTGGACCCGGTTGCCGGCCGCGTAGGTGGCGGCCACGGCGCGGTCGTCGCCCAGCAGCGCCAGCGCGAACAGCAATTCTTCCAGGCTGGCGCAGTGGCTGGTACGGCGCTGCAACAGCGGCGTTGCTTGCGGGTCGAGCACGATGAAATCCGCTTCCGTCCCCGGCGCGAAACCGCCTATCGTGCCCTCCAGTCCCATGGCGCGGGCCGCGCCCAGCGTGGCCAGGTAGAACATGCGCAGGGCCGGCAGATAGCTGCCCGTCAAGCGCGCTACTTTATAGGCTTCATTCATTGTTTGCAACATGGAGAACGACGTGCCGCCGCCCACGTCCGTGGCCAGCGCCACCCGCATGCCGGCGCGGTCGGCCTGGGCAAAGTCGAACAGGCCGCTGCCCAGGAACAGGTTGGAGGTGGGGCAGACGGCCGCCGCCGCGCCGGTGGCGGCCATGCGGGCGCGGTCGGCGTCGTCGAGCCAGATGCAGTGGCCGTACACGGCGCGCGGTCGCAGCAGGCCGCAGCGCTCGTACACGTCCAGGTAGCTGCGCGCCTGCGGGAACAGTTCGCGCACCCAGCGGCATTCGTCGGCGTTTTCCGACACGTGGCTTTGCACGAAGGTGTCCGGCCAGGCTGTGGCCAGTTCGCCGGCCAGCCGCAATTGGGCCTCGCTGGAGGTGGGCGCGAAACGGGGCGTGATGGCGTACAGCGCGCGGCCCTTGTTGTGCCAGCGCCGGATCAGCGCCTCGCTGTCGCGCGCGCCCGTTTCGGCCGTGTCGCGCAGCCATTCGGGGCAATGGCGGTCCATCAGCACCTTGCCCGCCACCATGCGCAACTGGCGCTGGCCGGCGGCCGCGAACAGGGCGTCCACCGAGGCCGCGTGCACGGTGCAGTACACCATGGCCGTGGTGGTGCCGCAGCGCAGCAGCTCATCGAGGAAGAATTCGGCCGTGCGGGCCGCGTGGGCCGGATCGGCGAACTGGCGCTCGGTGGGGAAGGTGTAGGTGTCCAGCCACGGCAGCAGGCCAGGCGCCGGCGAGGCGATCATGTCCGTCTGCGGATAGTGGACGTGGGTGTCGATGAAGCCGGGCGTGATCAGTTTCCCGCTGTAGTCGTGCAGCGGGGTGCCCTGCGGCAGCGTGGCATGCAGCGCGTCGTAATCGCCGGCCGCCACCACGCGGCCCTCGTCGACCAGCAGCAGGCCATCCTCGTGCCAATGATGGGCGTCGTCGCGGAAGGCCGGATCGGCGTGGAAGTGGAGCAGGCTGGCGCGGTAGGCTTGCATCGATGTTCCCGTTCAATGGGCCGTGCGCACGGCCGTGATGGCGCGCAGGATGGCCTCGCAGGTGGCCGGCGCGTCCAGCGGCGGGCGCACGCGGTGCTGGCCCACGCTGGAAATGGCGTCGCGGATCGCGAAGAACACCGAGAACGGCAGCAGCAGCGGCGGCTCGCCCACGGCCTTGGAGCGGTGGATGCTGTCCTCCACGTTGGCGTTCTGGTACAGGCGCACGTGGAATTCTTCCGGGCAGTCCGAGACGGCGGGGATCTTGTAGGTCGAGGGCGCGTGCGTCATCAGCTTGCCGTCCGCGTTCCACCACAGTTCCTCCGTCGTCAGCCAGCCCATGCCCTGGATGAAGGCGCCCTCCACCTGACCGATGTCGATGGCCGGATTGAGCGAGCGGCCCGCGTCGTACAGCACGTCGGCGCGCAGCAGCTTCCATTCGCCGGTGAGGGTATCGACCACCACTTCGGACACGGCCGCGCCGTAGGCGAAATAGGAGAACGGGTGGCCCTGCATGGTGACGGGGTCCCAGTGCAGGCCGGGCGTAGCGTAAAAGCCGTCCGACCATAGCTGGACCCGCGCCAGGTAGGCTTGCCGCACCAGCTCCGTGAACGGCAGCACCTGGCTGTTCACGTGGACCTGGTTGCCGGCGAAGCGCACGGCGGCGGCGCCGCCGCCATACAGGCAGGAGGCCAGCACGGCCAGCCGCTCGCGGATGCGGCGCGCCGCCGCCTGCGCCGCCTTGCCGTTCAGGTCCGCGCCGGTGGAGGCGGCCGTGGCCGAGGTATTGGCCACCTTGGCCGTGTCGGTGGCCGTGATGCGCACGCGGTCCAGGTCCAGTCCCAGCTCGTGCGCCACCACCTGCATCACCTTGGTGTTGATGCCCTGCCCCATCTCGGTGCCGCCGTGGTTGACCAGCACCGAGCCGTCCGCGTACACGTGCACCAGCGCGCCCGCCTGGTTCAGGTGGGTGACGTTGAAGGCGATGCCGAATTTGACGGGCGTGAGCGCGACCCCCTTCTTCAACACGGGGCTGCGCTCGTTGAAGCGGGCGGCGGCGGCGCGCCGCACGCGGTAATCGCTGCCCCGCTCCAGGTCGGCCACCAGGTCGGCGATCACGTTATCGACAATGGTCTGGCCGTAAGGCGTGACGTTGCGCCCGCCGATGCCGTAGAAATTCCGGCGCCGCACGTCGAGCGGATCGAGGCCCAGGTGGCGTGCGATGTCGTCGATGATGTATTCGATGGCGATGGCGCCCTGCGGCCCGCCGAAGCCGCGGAAGGCCGTGTTGGACTGGGTGTTGGTCCGGCCGCAGGCGGCGCGTATCTCCACGTCCGACAAGTAATAGGCATTATCGAAGTGGCACACGGCGCGCGTGGCGACGGGGCCGGACAGGTCGGCCGAATACCCGGCGCGCAAGGTCATGTCCACGCGCGCGGCCAAGATGCGGCCGTCCGCGTCGTAGCCGGCCTCGTATTCGTAGTAGAAGCAGTGGCGCTTGCCGGTGACCAGCATGTCGTCGTCGCGGTCGGCCCGCAGCTTGACGGGGCGCTGCAGGCGGTGCGCGGCCAGCCCGGCCAGCGCCGCCCACTGCGCCGACTGCGACTCCTTGCCACCGAAGCCGCCGCCCATGCGCCGGCATTCCACCTGCACCCGATGCGACGGCAAGCCCAGCGCGTGGGCCAGCACGTGCTGCATCTCGCTCGGATGCTGGGTCGAGCAGTGCACCAGCAGGCACTGGTCTTCGCGCGGGATGGCGTAGGCCACCTGGCCTTCCAGGTAGAAGTGCTCCTGGCCGCCCACGAACAGCCGGCCCCGTACCTTATGCAGCGCCAGGTCCAGCGCCGCCTGGCAGTCGCCCCGCTGCAGCAGCATGGGCGGCAGCACATGCGCGCGCGCGTCGCGCGCCTGTTGCGGCGTGAAGATGGCGGGAAGGTCGGCATAAGTCACGGCGGCGCGCCGCGCGGCGCGGCGGGCGTTGTCGTGGCTGTCGGCCACCACCAGGAACAGGGGCTGGCCCACGTACAGCACTTCGCCGTCGGCCAGGATGGGATCATCGTGCAGGATAGGGCCGCACTCGTTCACGCCGGGGAAGTCGCGCGCCGTGTAGACGGCCACCACGCCGGGCGCGGCCAGCACCGGGGCCAGGTCCAGCCCGACCACGCTGGCATGGGCCCGCGCCGACAAGCCCAACGCCGCGTGCAGCGTGCCCTGGAGTTCCGGCACGTCGTCGGTGTAGGTGGCCTTGCCCAGCACGTGGAGCCGGGCCGATTCGTGGGCGCTGGGCAGGCCCACGGCGGCCCATGCGGTGGCGTGTCGTTCCGTTGCGCCGGCGTAGTTCATGGCGACCTCCTTTCAGACTACGCCATCATACGCCCGAATCGGCGCGGCCGGCCGCCGGTCAGCCTGTGAACGGGTGGTGCTGGTGCCAGTGCTCGGCGATGTCGATGCGGCGCGTGATCCACACCTGGTCGTGGCTTTGCACGTAATCGAGGAAGCGCGCCAGCGCGGCGGCGCGGGCCGGGCGGCCCACCAGGCGGCAGTGTAGGCCGATAGACAGCATCTTGGGCTGGTTCAGGCCATTGGGATCGCCTTCCGCGTACAGCACGTCGAAGGCGTCCTTCAGGTAGTCGAAGAACTGGGTGCCCGAATTGAAGCCCTGCATGGCGGCGAAGCGCATGTCGTTGGTGTCCAGCGTATAGGGCACGATCAGTTGCGGCGCCACGGCGGCCTGGCCGCTGGCATCCGTGTAGTCCACCTTTTGCCAGAACGGCAAATCGTCGCCATAGTAATCGGCGTCGTAGCGGAAGCCGCCGTGTTCCACCACCAGCTTGCGCGTGTTGGGCGAATCGCGGCCCGTGTACCAGCCTTGCGGCGCGGTGCCCGTCAGCTCCTTGATGATGGCGACGGCTTCGCGCATGTGGGCGCGTTCCGTGGCCTCGTCCAGGTTCTGGTACGAGATCCAGCGCAGGCCATGGCAGGCAATTTCGTGGCCCAGTTGCTGGAACGCGGCCACCGCTTCCGGGTTGCGCTTGAGCGCCATGGCCACGCCGAAGATGGTCAGCGGCAGCTTGCGCTCCTCGAACATGCGCAGCAGGCGCCACAGGCCGGCCCGCGAGCCATATTCGTAGATCGATTCCATGCTCAGGTGGCGGTTGGTGAACGCGGCCGCGCCGATGATCTCGGACAGAAAGGTTTCCGACGCCGGATCGCCATGCAGCACGTTGTTCTCGCCGCCCTCCTCGTAATTGAGGACGAACTGCAACGCCACCCTGGCCTTGCCCGGCCAGTTGGCGTGCGGTGGGGTGCGGCCGTAGCCGATCATGTCGCGCGGGTAGTGATCGTATGTTGTCATCGTCGGTCAGAAAGAAAGAGGGGCAATGAAGGATATATGGCGCATCATATATTGCTCTGCCGGCCCCAGTATATGATTTGCTACATAAACACCACCACCCAAACATATATGGAGGAGAGACCATGGGTAAGCTTAGTACGCACGTGCTCGATATCACCGTCGGCAAGCCTGGCGCCGGCGTGAAAGTGGCGCTGTACGCCGTCGGGCCGGCCGGCAAGACCTTGCTGAAGACCGACGTCACCAACGCCGACGGCCGCTGCGCGCCGCTGCTGGAAGGCGACGGCATGCAAGTGGGCCAGTACGAGCTGGTGTTCGACGCGGGCGACTACTTCGCGGCGCAAGGCGTGGAACTGCCCTCGCCCCGCTTCATCGACCGGGTGACGTTGGCGTTCGGCATCGCCAGCGTGGAACAGAACTACCACGTGCCACTGGTGGTATCGCCATGGGCCTATTCCACCTACCGCGGCAGCTAACCGCGCCCCCATCCCCCGGGCCGCGCGCGCCGGCCGGTGCGACCTGCGCGCAACGCTAGCAATTTGATAGCATCAATCACCACGGGCGGCGCGCCTGTGGGTATCGCCACCCGCCAACTTTCATTCAAGAAAGTCAGATTTTGTGGTGTACAAAGTCCGATTCCGTAGCATGATGTAGATCAGCAATCAGCCACGACCAGTGGCGCGATGCTTGCATACCGGAAGTTACGGGCCACCGGGGGATCCGCGCCATCATGCTCGACCAAGCCGAAATCTCGATCGACCAATTGCGGGTGGGGCTGTACGTGCACCTGGATTTGAAGTGGTTCGAGCATCCGTTCGCGTTCAGCCACTTCAAGATCAAGGACGAGGAGCAGATCCAGGTGCTGCGCGGCCTGGGCTTGCGCAAGGTGCGCATCAGCCCGGCCCTGAGCGATCCCGGCGCCTCGCCCGGACCGGCCGCCGGCGACGGCGCCAGCGCCGGCGGGACGGCGGCGGACGGCGCACCGGCGCCGGCGCCGGCCCTGTCCTCCATGCAGCAAGCCAAGCGCGCCATGGTCGAGCGCATCAACCAGCAGCGCGAACAGGCCGGCCAGATCGAGAAAGCCTTCCTCGACGCGGCCCGCACCATCCGTTCCATCGAAACCAAGCTGTTCAGCAATCCGGCCAGCGCCGTCGAACAGGCCAGCCAGCTCGTCACGCAGATCGTCGATTCCATCCTGTGCGCGCCGGAACTGGCGATCCACGTGATGGGCGACAAGGTCGGCGGCGAGGAGCTGTATCTGCATTCGCTCAACGTGACCATGCTGGCCATGATGATCGCGCGCGACATCCAGTTGCCGCACGCCGTCATCTCGCTGCTGGGCATGGGCGCGCTGCTGCATGACATCGGCCTCAAGAACGTGTCCGACAAAATCCTCAACAAGCCCGACGCGCTGAGCCGCGCCGAGCAGAACGCCTACCAGCTGCACTGCCAGTATGGCGCCGACCTGGCGAAGGAACTGGCGCTGGCGCCGGCCGTGGCCGCCATCGTGCGCGACCACCACGAACTGTACGACGGCAGCGGCTACCCGCGCGCGCTCAAGGGCGAGGCCATCAGCGTGCTGACCCGCATCGTCTCCATCGCCGACCATTACGACGAGCTGTGCAACCCGCCGCACTTGTCCGCCGCCCTCACCCCGCACGACGCGCTGTCGCAGATGTTCGCGCGCCAGCGCGACAAGTTCGATCCCAAGCTGCTGCAGATCTTCATCCGCTGCCTGGGCGTGTACCCGCCCGGCACCGTGGTGCAATTGTCCAACGGCGTGCTGGGCATGGTGGCCACCATCAACACCAGCAAGCCGATGAAGCCCATCGTCGTCATCTACGACGCGGCCGTGCCCAAGCACGAAGCCATCCTGGTCGACCTGGAGCGCGAGAGCAGCCTGAACATCGTCAAATCGCTCAAGCCGGCGCAAGTGCCGCAGGACGTGCTGCTGTACCTGAGCCCGCGCAAGCGGGTCAGCTACTACTTCGACGCCAGCACGGCCGGGCAAGGGGCCGCCGCCCCATGAGCAGCCGCAGCCTCCAGCAACTGATGCTCGACCACAGCCCGCACATGATGCTGCTGGTCGAGCCGCACAGCCTGCGCATCATCGGCGCCAACCGCGGCGCGGCCCAGACGCTGGGCTACGCCGAGGAGGCGCTGCCCGGCATGGCCATCACCGACATCGAAAGCTCGCTGCCCGACGTGTTCTACTGGGAGGACGTGCGCAACGGCCTGTACCAGGATATCGAAGCCCAGGAGGGCGAATACCGCTGCGCCGACGCCAGCATGATCACGGTGGCCAAGTCGGTGCGCGTGATCGAGCACGACGGCGCGCCCTTGCTGCTGGTGCAGGCGCGCGATATCCGCCACGAGCGCCAGGTGGAGGAAGTGCTGGAGCAGACGCTGTCGCAACTGCGCGCCACGCTCGAATCGACCGGCAACGGCATCCTGGTGCTGGACTGGCAGGGCAAGATCGCCAGCATGAACCGCCTGTTCAGCAATATGTGGGGCGTGCCGGCGGCGCTGCTGGACGCGCGCGACGACACCGCCATCCTGGCCTTCCTGTCGGCCCAGGTGGCCGAGAGCGCGCTGTGCCGCAGCCTGCTCAGCGCCGTGGTCAGCGAGGACGAGACGGAACACTTGCTGCGCCTGCTCGATGGCCGCGTATTCGAATGCCGCGCCCGCCCGCAGTACCTGGGCGAGCGCATCGTGGGCCGGGTGTTCAGCTACATGGACATCACCGAGCGCGAGCGGGCCGAGGCGGCCCTGCGCGAATCGCGCGACCAACTGGAGGCGCGCGTGCTGAGCCGCACGGCCGACCTGCAGCGCGCCAACGCCACGCTGGAGACGGAAAAGGCTTGCCAGCAGGAGCTGATCCGCAAACTGAACGAAGCCCAGAACCAGCTGCTGCAATCGGAAAAGATGGCCTCGATCGGCGTGCTGGCGGCCGGCGTGGCGCACGAGATCAACAACCCGATCGCCTTCGTCAACTCCAACCTGAACGCGCTGCAGCAGTACGGGCGCGACATGCTGCGCCTGCTCGACGCCTACGAGGCCAGCACGGCCACGCTCACGCCCGGGCAACTGGCCGCCATCGAGCACCTGAAGCAAGAGATCGACGCCGAGTTCCTGCGCGAAGACCTGGGCAACCTGCTCGACGAATCGCGCGAGGGGCTGGAGCGCGTGATGCGCATCGTGCAGGACTTGAAGTACTTCTCGCACGTCGACAGCAGCGGCCTGGTGCTGGCCAACCTGGAACAGGGGCTGGACAGCACGCTCAACGTGGTGTGGAACGAGATCAAGTACAAGGCCGAAGTGGTCAAGGAATATGGCGGCATCGCCCAGGTGACGTGCTTCCCGTCGCAGCTGAACCAGGTGTTCATGAACCTGCTCGTCAACGCCGCCCACGCCATCGAGGAGCGCGGCCGCATCACCGTGCGCACCGGCGGCGGCGAGGGCCACGTGTGGGTCGAGGTCGAAGACAGCGGCAAGGGCATTCCGCCCGAACTGCTGGGCCGCATCTTCGAACCGTTCTTCACCACCAAGCCGGTCGGCAAGGGCACCGGGCTGGGCTTGTCGCTGTCGTATGGCATCGTGCAAAAGCACGGCGGTCACATCACCGTGCACAGCGAGGTCGGCAAGGGCTCCGTGTTCCGGGTGGTGCTGCCGCTGGAACGGGCGCCGCAGGACGAGGAGGCGGCCAGCACCGTATCCTGAGGCCGCCCGGCCGCCGTCAGAACAATTTGACCAGCCGCAGTTGGGCGAAGTTGCCCGCCTTGGCGTTGCGCGACGAACTGGTGGTCATGTACTGCACCGTCAACGCCGCGTCGATCACGGGCAGCTTGGTGGTGAAAAACAATCCCGTACCCGTCAGCGCATAACGGTTGGCGCCGAACGCGCCACCGTCGTCGTCCTGGTACTGCCGCACCAGCACGGTGTGCGCGCCTACCACGCCCACCGGCGACAGATAGGCCAGCGCCGCTTCCGCGCCGGCCCAGTTGCCGCTGCGGATATGGCTATCGCGGTTGCGGTCGTTCAGGCCCAGCGTGAACTTGCCGGCCACCGCCAAGTGCGGCGTGGCCAGCCAGGCCGCCTGGAACGCCGGGCGCAGCGTGTAGAAATTGCCGAAGCCGACGTTGACGGCGCGCGCGCTGTCGTAATGGCCGGTCGGCAGGACGATCGAACCGCCGGCCACGATACGCCAGCGCTCACTCGAATACGTCCACCCACCCAATAATTCCGCATCGCCCATGCCTTCGTCGTTGCCCGACACCGCGTTGCCCTGCGCCGCCAGCCCGGCCTGGTAGCCGGCGTCGAAGCCGACCGCCACCTGCGCCCGCGCCGCCGTCGACGGCACCAGCGGATTCGGATAGCTGAGCGCCGGCGTCGGCGCCGCCAGCGTGAGGCGCTGCTTGATCACGGCATAGGCCAGGTTGACGCCGAACGTGAAGTGGCCGCCGCCGACCACCTCCGGACTCATGTAACCGATGGCCACGTTCTGCTGGTTCTGCGACGAACCGGCCGTGCCGCTCACGCCATCCTGCCCGCCATAGGACGGATACAGCGCGGCCGGCGTCGGCGCCGGCAACGGCAGCACACCGCCCGGCACGGCCATGGTCCGCACTTCTCCATGGTCTCCGCTGAGCTTGTCGATGTCGATCCGGGTCAGCGCGCCGGCCACGGCCACGCCGGGCTGGTCGAGCGGCGCGAAGATCTCGCCGCCCAGGCTGCCGGCGATGTTATAGCGCACGCGGAAGGCGTCGGCCGCCAGGGCGGGCGCCACCACCAGGTGGGCGGCCAGCAACAGCATGGCCCGGTTCGGCATGCGCTTGTGTTTCACTTTCATTGTCGTCTCCGTCATTTTTTCGTTTGAGGTGCAGCCGGCGGCGCGCAAGGCAAGTGCACCACCGGCTGCCCGGTCAATTATAGTGACATTTTTATCGATTTGACGAATTTGTCGATACGAAAAAATGGCGACGGAAGGCGAGCGTTGTAACGGCACGTCAAGCGACGGGCGCGGGCGATGGCCGGCGCGCCTGCGGGGCGGCGCCGGCTAAGACGGGAGGGAGGACGATCAGGCGGCGGGCGCGGGGTGGGTGCGGACCAGCAGCGAATCCGGCGGCAAGGCGACGGCGGGCAGCGGCAGTTGCACCAGGCGGCCCGCCGTGGCGGGCGTCATGCCCAGCCCCATCAGGATATGGCTGGTGGCCTGTTCGGGGAAGTGCGGCGGCACGGCCCGGCCGACGATGCTGTTGACGGCGGCCAGCGCGATGCCGGCCACCACGTCCAGTCCCATGCCCACGTCGGCGATCTTGAAGCGGCCGGCCCGCATGCCGTCTTCCAAGTGGCGCGGGATGTATTCGTACACCAGGTTGTTCGGACCGGCTGCGTGCAGGCCGGTGCGGGCCATGAAGGCGGCGAAGGTCGGGTAGGCCTGCACCGCGTGCAGGTACAGGCGCAGGCCCAGCGCCAGGCGCTCGGCCGGGTCCTTGAGCGTGCCGACCACCGCCTCGATCATCTGCATCAACTCGTTGCCCAGGTCCTCGACGACGGCGGCCAGCAGTTCCGCGTTGGTCTTGAAGTAATGGTAGAACGTGCCGCGCGACACGCCGGCGGCGACGATCACGTCGTCGATCACCACTTCCTCCAGGCCCCGCTCGGCGAACAGCTTGAGCGCGCTCTCAATCAAATGCCGGCGCATCTTCTGTCTGCGCTCGGCGCCAACACGGACGCGGTGGTCCTCTTGCTTCATGTGCATCGGCTACGCCATTTTGTGGTTATTCGGTGGGCCGCGCCGCCCCGCCAGCCCGGCCCGGCGCGCGCGAAGCCGGTATTGTCCCACAGTTCAGGCCCCGCCCCGCCGCCGTCCGGTCAACGATTGCGCATGCGCTCGGCCACCTTGCCGACCACGCGCGCGCCCAGCCGCCGGCCCATGGTGCGCAGCGTGTCGCCCTGGTACAGCGGCGTGGCCCGCACCTGCTCGCCGGCCACGGCATGGCGGGGGAACAGCATCAAGCCGTTGCCGCGCGCGACGCCGTACTTGCCGGCCGCGTCGAGCATGTCGGTGCGGTCGAGCGTGGCGCAGCACATGGCCGTGACGGGCGCCGGCGCGAACGGAAAGTCGCTGCCGAACAGGATGTGGGTGGGCGCCACCAGCTCGCGCAGCGCCCCCAGCGCGTAGGGCGAGGGCGACAGCGCCGTGTCGAAATAGAAGCGCTTGATGTACTCGAGCACGCCCTGCGGCGCCTGCCGCGCGTACTCGGGCAGGGCATTGGCCAGCGAGATGCGCCAGGCGACATAGGGCAGGAAGCCGCCGGCGTGGGCCAGGATCCAGCGGATGCGCGGGTAGCGCTCCAGGGTGCCGGTCAGGATCAGGTTGACGGCGGCCCGGGTCGTGTCGCACAGGAATTCAAGCAGGAAGCCGGGCGCCCCCAGCCCCAGCTGCTCGCTGGTGGCGTGCATGTTCGGATGCACGAACACGGTCGCGCCGCGCCGGTCCAGCTCCGCCATCAATTCGTCCAGCGACGGATCGCCGAGGAACACGCCGTCGGTGCTGCCGAGCAGCACCACGCCGTCGGCCTTGAGCACGTCCAGCGCGTGGCAGGCCTCGCGCGCGGCCAGGTCGGCGAACGGCATCGGCAGCACGGCGAACGAGCCGAAACGGCCCGGCGCGCGCCGCTCCATGTCGGCCGCGAATTCATTGCACTGCCTGGCCAGGCCGACGGCCGCGTCGCGGTCGCCGAAATACACGCCGGGCGCCGACAGCGAGGTGATCGCGGTCTGGATGCCGTTGGCGTCCATCACGGCCAGCGAGTCGGCCGGGGTCCAGTCCGGCAAGCGGGCGCCGGCCACCGTCGACAGGCCGCGGCGTCGCATTTCTTCAACAAACGCGGGTGGAATGATGTGGTGGTGGACGTCCAGCCGTCCCTGTTTGATGCCCATCGCTATCCCTCTCTATCCCTCTGTGAATACGCCGGCGCCAGTGCCAGCCATGTGAGCAGCCTACCTCAATTCGACAAAAACATCAACTTGACACAAATGTCGAAACAAAGTTAAGGTGCGCATCAGGCGGGCACTGACGATCGCCACCACAGGAGATATTGCACAATGAGAAACGAACTCGCATTGCCGGCGCTGGCCACGAGAAAGGTCCAGGTCGGAAACCGCAGCATCCAGCTGGCCGAGGCCGGCGAAGGACCGCCCGTGCTGATGCTGCACGGCGGCGGCCCCGGCGCCTCGGGGGTATCGAACTACACCAGGAACATCGGCGCCCTGGCCAGGCATTTCCGGGTGCTGGTGCCGGACATGCCCGGCTATGGCCAGTCGAGCAAGGGCATCGCGCGCGACGACCCGTTCGGCGACCTGGCCGGCAGCATGGCCGGCCTGCTCGACGCGCTGGGAATCCGCTCGGCGCACCTGATCGGCAATTCGCTGGGCGGCGCCTGCGCCCTGCGGCTGGCGCTCGACCATCCCGAACGGGCCGACCGGCTGGTACTGATGGGGCCGGGCGGCGTCAACACCACGCGCTCGCTGCCCACGCCGGGCCTGAACCGCCTGTTCGACTACTACAACGGCGACGGCCCCAGCATGGAAAAACTGACCCGCTTCATCCGGGGCGACCTGGTCTATGATGGCAGCCTGGTCAGCGCCGACGTGATCGCCGAGCGCTACCGTTCCAGCATCGATCCGGGCGTGCTGGCGGCGCCGCCGCTGCGCCGCCCCAAGGGCTTGCCCAAGTTCCGCAAGCTCGACTTCACGCGCGACCCGCGCCTGCAACAGTGCAGCACACCGACCCTGGTGTTGTGGGGCACCGAGGACAAGGTCAACCGCCCGTCCGGCGCGCGCGCGCTGCAACAGCGGATGCGCCGCTGCGACGTCCACCTGTTCAGCGAAACGGGCCACTGGGTGCAGTGGGAGCGGGCCGCCCAGTTCAACGCCGTCACCACCGCCTTCCTGCTCGAACACGGCGCCGAGACGCGGGGCCAGGCATGAGCGCCGCCCACCCCGCCCCGGGCGCCCTGTTCGACGCCGTGACGCTCGGCTATCTGGTGGTCGAGTCCGCGCGGCTGGACGACTGGCGCCAGTTCGGCGAGGACGCGCTCGGCATGGAACTGGCCCACCGCGACGCGCACACGCTGGCCCTGCGCATGGACCGGCACCAGCGCCGCCTGATCGTGCAGGCCGGCCCCGGCGAGGACGTGCTCGCCATCGGCTGGCAGTTGCGCGACCAGGCCGCGCTCGACGAGGTGCTGGCGCGGCTGCGCCGGCGCGGCATCGCCGTGTCGGCCGCCAGCGCCGAGCAGGCCCGCACGCGCGGCGTGGCGGGGTACTGGCAATGCACCGGCCCCAAGGGCCTGGGCATCGAGCTGTTCACCACGCCGCTGCTGAACGAGGCGCCGCTGCGCATGCGCACCAGCGCCTTCGTGACGGGCCAGTCCGGCATGGGCCACGTGGCGATCACGTCGCGCCGGCCGGAAGCCATGCTGGCGTTCTGGCACGACATCTTCGACGCCCGCCACAGCGACGACATCGTGGCCCACATCAGCGGCCTGACGCTGGACATCCGCTTCCTGCGCCTGAACCCGCGCCACCACTCGATCGCCGTGGCGTGCACGCGCGGCCGGCGCATGGACCCGATCCGTACCCGCATCCAGCACTTCAATGTGCAGGCGGCCACGCTGGACGACCTGAGCGCGGCCTACGTGCGCTGCCGCCAGCTCGGCTACCCCATCGTGCTGGGCATGGGCCAACACACCAACGACAAGGAACTGTCGTTCTACGTGCGCTCGCCATCGGGCTTCGAGATCGAATACGGCTGGCAACCGATCCAGGTCGACGAGCAGGCCTGGCAGCCCAGCATCCACCAGGGCATCAGCATCTGGGGCCACCGGCCGCAGCAGCAGACGCTGGGCGACAAGCTGGGCGAAATGGGGCGGGCCCTGCGCTCGCTGGTGGGCAGGGAATTCATGCCCAACGGCTTTTAACGCCGCACACCACACCACACCACACAAAAATGGGAGACAACGATATGAATGCCGACACCGATGCCACGTTCGAGTACGACGTGGTCATTTCCGGCCTGGGGCCGACCGGACTGACCCTGGCCCACCTGCTGGGCATGCGCGGGCGCAGCGTGCTGATCCTGGAGCGCGAGCCCGCCTTCTACGGCAACGCCCGCGCCGTCTACACGGACGACGAATGCATGCGCATCTTCCAGGACGCCGGCCTGGCCCAGGAACTGGCCGAGGACATGCTGCTCGACATGCCGTTCCAGTGGGTGCTGCCCGACGACACCGTGCTCAACCAGTACCACGACCTGGCGCGCCCCTACGGCTGGCCGATCTGCAACCTGTTCTACCAGCCGTTCCTGGAGGAGAAGATGGCGGCCCTGCTGGCGCGCTACCCCTCGGTGCGGCTGCGGCGCGGGCGCGAAGTCACGCGCTGCCAGCAGGATGGACGCGGCGTGCAGGTGTTCCACCTGGCCAGCCAGGGCCAGAACTACAGCAAGCCGGCGCCCGTGCCCGGCGTCACGCCCCTGCCGCAGGCGGGCGAACAGGTGGCGCGCGGCAAATACTTCGTCGCCTGCGACGGCGGGCGCAGCGTGATCCGCAGCCAGCTCGGCATCCAGATGACGGGCCAGAGCTTCCCCAACCCGTGGCTGGTGGTCGACATCAAGGAGAACCCCGGCGAGGACTGCCTGCGCCACCTGCCCTATTTCAACTTCTATTGCGACCCGGCCTGCCCCACCGTCAGCTGCCGCCAGCCGAACGGCCACCACCGCTTCGAGTTCATGCTGATGCCCGGCCAGAGCAAGGAGTACATGGAGGACCCGGCCACCATCCGGCACTACCTGTCGCGCTACATCGACGTCGACAAGGTCACCATCCTGCGCCGCCTGGTCTACACCTTCAACGCCCTGATGGCGCAGGACTGGCGCCGCGGCCGGGTGTTCCTGGCCGGCGACGCGGCCCACATGACGCCGCAATTCATCGGCCAGGGCATGAACGCCGGCGTGCGCGACGCCTGCAACCTGGCCTGGAAGCTGGACGCCGTGCTGGCCGGCCAGGCCGGCGAACAACTGCTCGACACCTACCAGAGCGAGCGCATGCCGCACGCCCAGGCCATGATCAATATGTCCATCCTGATGAAGGACTTCGTGTCCATGTCCAATCCGCTCAAGGCCATGCTGCGCAACGGCCTGGTGCGGCTGATCCGGCGCACGCCGGGATTGCGCGTGCTGCTCACCGAGGCGCGCTTCAAGCCGCAGCCGGTCTACCGCCAGGGCAGCTATTTCGGGCTGGCGCGGCGCAAGCGCAACGGCCCCGAAGGGCGCCTGACGCCGCAGCCGATGGTGTTGACCCGCAACGGCAAGCAATTGCTGCTGGACGCCGTGACCGGCCACGGCTACGCACTGATCGGCGCCGGCGTCGATCCGCGCGACCACCTCAAGCCGGCCGACCGCCAACTGCTCGACGCGCTTGGCACCCGCTACGTGGCGCTGTATCCGCACGGCGGCCGGCCCCAGGGCGACGTGGCCCGCGCCGGCCCGGCCGGCCTGGAGGAGCTGGAGGACCTGAGCGGCCAGGGCATCGCCTGGTTCAAACGCAGCGGCATCGGCGCCGGCGCGGTGGCGCTGGTGCGGCCGGACAAGTTCGCCTTCGGCATGGTCGAGGCGGCGCTGGCCGGCCAACTGGTGGCGGCGCTGCGCGCGCAGCTGGGCCGGCCGGCCCGCATCGACGCCCGGGAGGCGGCATGAGCGCCCCGGTCCGCGACGACGCGGTACTGAGCGCGGCGGCCGCGCTGGCCCGGGCGCGCGCGGGCGGCGCCACCATCGCCCCCATCTCCGCCAGCCACGGCATCGCCGGACTGGCGCAAGCCTACGCGGTGGCGGCCGTCAACACGGAGGCCCGGCTGGCGCAGGGCGCGCGCATCGTCGGCAGCAAGATCGGCCTGACCTCGCTCGCCGTGCAGCAGCAGCTGGGCGTGGACCAGCCCGATTTCGGCGTGCTGTTCGACGACATGGAATACCTGGACGGCGACGCCATCCCTGCCGCCCGGCTGCTGCAGCCAAAGGCCGAAGTGGAAGTCGCCTTCATCGTCGGTCACACCCTCGCCGGGCACGCGCCCAGCTGGGCCGAGTTCGTGCGCGCCATCGATTACGCGCTGCCGGCCATCGAGATCGTCGACAGCGCCATCACGGACTGGCGCATCAAGCTGGAGGACACGGTGGCCGACAACGCCTCCTGCGGCCTCTACGTGCTGGGCCAGCAACCTGTCGCGCTGGGCCGCACGTCCCTAGCCGAGGCCGGCATGCAGTTGTACCGCAACGGCAAGCTGGTGTCGACCGGCAGCGGCGCCGCCTGCCTCGGCCATCCGCTGCGGGCCGCCTACTGGCTGGCCCGCACCATGGCCGGCCTGGGCCGCCCCCTGCAGGCCGGCCAGGTGGTGCTGTCGGGCGCGCTCGGGCCCATGGTGCCGGTCGCGGCCGGCGACGAGCTGCATGCCATCGTCGACGGCCTGGGCCACGTCGGCTGCCATTT
The DNA here is from genome assembly GCF_014042345.1 of Rugamonas brunnea. Taxonomy (GTDB): domain Bacteria; phylum Pseudomonadota; class Gammaproteobacteria; order Burkholderiales; family Burkholderiaceae_D; genus Rugamonas; species Rugamonas brunnea. Next base: position 249,783 of record NZ_JACEZT010000002.1, on the reverse strand, counting down.
CATTTGAGGAGTCCACATGACTGAAAAAATCCAGGCTGCCATCATCGGCAGCGGCAACATCGGCACCGACCTGATGTTCAAAATCCTGCGCCATGCCCGGCATATCGAGCTGAGCGTGATGGTCGGCATCGACGCCGCGTCCGACGGCCTGGCCCGCGCGGCGCGGCTCGGCGTGGCCACCTGCCACGAGGGCGTCGAAGGCTTGCTGCGCATGCCGCAGTTCGCCGACATCGGCATCGTGTTCGACGCCACCTCGGCCGGCGCCCACCGCCACAACGACGCGCTGCTGCGGGCGGCGCGGCCGGACATCGTCTGCGTCGACCTGACGCCGGCCGCCATCGGCCCCTACTGCGTGCCAGTGGTCAACGGCGACGCATGCATAGCCGCGCCCAACGTCAACATGGTCACCTGCGGCGGCCAGGCCACCATCCCCATGGTGGCGGCCGTCGCGCGCGTGGCCACCGTCCATTACGCCGAGATCGTGGCCTCGATCGCCAGCCGCTCGGCCGGCCCCGGCACCCGCGCCAACATCGACGAGTTCACCGAGACCACCTCGCGCGCGATCGAGGTGGTGGGCGGCGCCCGCAAGGGCAAGGCCATCATCATCCTGAACCCGGCCGAGCCGCCGATGATCATGCGCGACACGGTCTACACGCTGAGCGACATGGCCGACGAAGCCGCCATCGCCGACTCCGTCGCCACCATGGCCGCCGCCGTGCAGGCCTACGTGCCCGGCTACCGCCTCAAGCAGCAGGTGCAGTTCGACCGGATCGAACCGGGCCAAGGCCTCAACATCCCCGGCGTCGGCCCGCGCATGCATGGCTTGAAGACCTCGATCTTCCTCGAAGTCGAGGGCGCCGCCCACTACCTGCCGGCCTATGCCGGCAATCTCGACATCATGACCAGCGCCGCCCTGCGCACCGCTGAACAGATGGCGCAGCGCCAGCGCGCCCCCGCCCCCGCCGCCACCATTTCCCGGAGCCTGCCATGAACCAGAAACTCTACATTTCCGATGTCACCCTGCGCGATGGCAGCCACGCCATCCGCCACCAGTACAGCGTGGCGCAGATGCAGCAGATCGCCCGCGCGCTCGACGCGGCCGGCGTCGATTCGATCGAAGTGGCCCACGGCGACGGCCTGCAGGGAGGCAGCTTCAACTACGGCTTCGGCGCCCACACGGACGTGGAATGGATCGCGGCCGTGGCCGGGGTGGTCAAGCAGGCGAAGATCGCCACCCTGATGTTGCCCGGCATCGCCACCCTGCACGACCTGCGCGCCGCCTACGATGCCGGCGCGCGCGTCGTGCGCGTGGCGACCCACTGCACCGAGGCCGACATCGCGGCCCAGCACATCGAGTACGCGCGCAACCTGGGCATGGACGCGGTCGGCTTCCTGATGATGAGCCACATGCAAAGTCCGCAAGGCCTGGCCGAGCAGGCCCGCCGCATGGAAAGCTATGGCGCCACCTGCTGCTACGTGGTCGATTCCGGCGGCGCGCTGGGCATGGCCGACGTGCGCGCCCGCCTGCGCGCCTTCAAGGACACGCTGCGGCCCGAGACCCAGACCGGCATCCACGCCCACCACAACCTCAGCCTGGGGGTGGCCAACAGCATCGTCGCCGTGGAGGAAGGCTGTGACCGCGTGGACGCCAGCCTGGCCGGCATGGGCGCCGGCGCCGGCAACGCGCCGCTGGAAGTGTTCATCGCCGCCGCCGACCGCCTGGGCTGGCAGCACGGCTGCGACCTGTTCGCACTGATGAACGCGGCCGACGACATCGTGCGGCCGCTGCAGGACCGGCCGGTGCGGGTCGACCGCGAAACGCTGGCGCTCGGCTATGCCGGCGTCTACAGCAGCTTCCTGCGCCACGCGGAGGTGGCGGCCGGCAAATACGGGCTGGCGACGATGGACATCCTGGTCGAACTGGGCCGCCGCGGCATGGTGGGCGGGCAGGAAGACATGATCGTCGACGTGGCGCTCGACCTGCGCAAGTCGCGCGACGCCGCCAACGCCGCCCGCGCCGCCTCATGAAGGAGAAGCGCACCATGCGACAACACACCACCCCACCACCACCGATCGGGCAAGGGCACGGCTACGCGCTGCTGGTGGCGCGCATCCTGCTGGCACTGATCTTCATCGCCGCCGGCATCGATAAGCTGGGCCACTACAACGCCACGCTCGCCTACATGCAGACGATGGCCGTGCCCGGAGGGCTGCTGCCGGCCGTGATCGCGCTCGAACTCGGTGGCGGCCTGGCCATCGTGCTGGGCGCAGCGACGCGGCCGGCGGCGCTGGGCCTGGCCGCGTTCTGCGTCGTCGCGGGCGCCCTGTTCCACCGCCAGTTCGCCGACCCGGTGCAGGTTGCCATGTTCATGAAGAACCTGGCCATCGCCGGCGGCCTGCTGTGCCTGGCCGTCGCCGGCGCCGGCCGCCTCAGCGTCGATGCGCGCCGGCGCCCCGGCCGGGCGGCGGCAAGCCTCTCGTGAGCGCATGAGCGCATGAGCGCATGAGCGAGGCGACGCGCGCGTGAGCGCGGGGAATACGCCGGCCGGGCGGCGTATTCCCTCCCCCTGGCGGGCCGGCGCCGGCCCAGGCCGGGTAGGCAAACTTGCATCGCTACCGCCCTTGCCTTAAAATCCAGAACTCCATGGCCGCGTTCCGGGCCAGCCCGCCCTGGCTCCGTGCCGCAGTATGCCGGCCAGTTTCCCCATGCAAGATTCTTGACGGTGACCCTTGGATACCGTGCCGTTCTGGGTGCAATTACTTGCGCTCGCTCTCCTGATACTGTGTTCGGCCTTTTTCGCAATGGCGGAAACGGCCCTGATGGCGGCCAACCGCCACCGCCTGCGCCACCTGGCCAAACGGGGCAGCCGCAGCGCCAGCACCACGCTGTGGCTGCTCGAACGCACCGACAAGCTGCTGTCGCTGGTGCTGATCGCCAATACCCTGATCAACGCCATGGCCACGGCGCTGGTGACGGCCATCGCCATCGACACCTTCGGCCACGACGACAACGTGATCACCATCTCCACCAGCGTGGTGGCCTTCCTCTTGATTGTGTTCGCGGAAATCTCGCCCAAGGTGATCGGCGCCACCTACCCGGAAAAGATCGCGCTGCCCACCAGCATGGTGCTGAAGCCGCTGATGGCGGCCGCCAAGCCGCTGATCTGGTTCGTCAACCTGTTCGTCAGCCTGCTACTCAAGCCGCTGCGCATCAAGGATGGCGCGCACCAGCACGACGCCCGCCTGTCGCCCGAGGAGTTGCGCTCGATCGTGCTCGAAGGCGGCAACTTCATCCCGCAAAAGCACAAGAGCATCCTGCTCAACCTGTTCGACCTGGAAACCATCTCGGTCGAGGACATCATGACGCCGCGCTCGCAGATCGAGGCGCTGGACCTGGCGCTGCCGGTGGAGGAGATCAAGCACGAGCTGACCACCTGCTACCACAACAAGCTGCCCGTCTATGAAGGCGAGATCAACCAGATCGTCGGCATCCTGCACGTGCGCAAGGCCGTGGCCCTGCTCAACCAGGAGCAGGAACTGACGGTCGAGCATTTCCGCGCGCTGCTGACGGCGCCCTATTTCATCCCGCAGGACACGCGCGTGTTCACCCAATTGCAATATTTCCAGGAGAACCGCGAGCGGCTCGGCATCATCGTCGACGAGTACGGCGAGGTGCAGGGCCTGGTCACGCTGGACGACATCATCGAGGAGATGATCGGCGAGTTCACCACCTCCATGCCCGGCGCCGCCCGCGCCGACAGCTTCGACTGGAACGAACAGGGCGAATGCCTGCTGGAAGGGGCCACGGCATTACGTGACATTAACAAGCGTCTGGGATTAAACTTCCCACTGGACGGGCCGAAAACCCTGAACGGGATGATGCTGGAATTGTTGCAGGACATCCCGGAATCGCCGATCAGCGTCAAGATCGGCCAGTGCGTGATCGAGGTGGTGCAAGTGCAGCACCAGTCGATCAAAGTGGTGAAATTGATACGTCCGTCCGGCAAGCGCGCCGCCTGAGCAGAACCGCCGCAACCCCGCCGTTGCGGGCGCCCTGCCCCGCGGCGATGCGCCGGCGGCCATGATGGGGCACACATTGTTACCGTACGGCAACAAATTACTTTACAAACCAGCTTCCTGAGGGCATTATCCGACGGGTAGCCGAGGGCCAGGCCGACCCTGTCCGCTCCACGTTCCCTACCCTTATCTTTACAGCGCGCTCTTATGGCAGCAGTCCTCCCCAACGCGGCGCCCAGCACCTCCTTGCCGGGGCTGGCCCGCGCCCTGATGCAAGCCGGACGCCTGAGCGTCCAGCAGGCGGAGGCGCTGCAAAAAAAATCGCTGACCGAGAAGCTGCCCTTCATCGACGCCGTGCTGGCCAGCGGCACCCTGGACGCGTCCACGCTGGCCTCGTTTTGCGCGGAAACCTATGGCTATCCGCTGATCGACCTGGCCTGCCTGAACCTGGACGTGCTGCCGCCCAAGGCCATCGACGGCAAGCTGATGTACACCCAGCGCGTGGTGGCGCTGGCCAAGCGCGGCAACAAGATGTCGGTCGCCATCTCCGACCCCACCAACACCCAGGCCCTGGACCAGATCAAGTTCCAGACCGAATCGACGGTGGAGCCGGTGATCGTGGCCCACGACGCGCTGCTCAAGCTGCTGGCCGCGCTCAGCAAGAGCGCCGAGCAGAGCATCAACGAGCTGGCCGGCGAGGAACAGGACATCCAGTTCGCCGAGGACGACAATCCGGCCACCACGGCCGCCGCCGACCAGGCCGCCAGCGAGGTGGAGGACGCGCCCATCGTGCGCTTCCTCAACAAGATGCTGATGGACGCCGTCAACATGGGCGCCTCCGACCTGCACTTCGAGCCGTTCGAAAAGTTCTACCGCATCCGCTTCCGCGTCGACGGCGTGCTGATCGAGCATGCCCAGCCGCCGATCTCGATCAAGGAAAAGCTGGTGTCGCGCATCAAGGTGCTGGCCAAGCTCGACATCTCGGAAAAGCGCATCCCGCAGGATGGCCGCATGCGCCTGATCGTGTCGCCGACCAAGACCATCGACCTGCGGATCTCGACCCTGCCCACGCTGTTCGGCGAAAAGACCGTGATGCGTATCCTGGACGCCACCCAGGCCCAGATGGGCATCGACGCGCTCGGCTACGACCCGGACCAGAAGGCGCTGCTGCTCGACGCCATCCACCGCCCCTACGGCATGGTGCTGGTGACGGGCCCCACCGGTTCGGGCAAGACGGTGTCGCTGTACACCTGCCTGAACGTGATCAACAAGCCCGGCATCAACATCTCCACGGCCGAGGACCCGGCCGAGATCAACCTGCCGGGCGTGAACCAGGTCAACGTCAACGACAAGGCCGGCCTGACCTTCCCGGTGGCCCTGAAATCGTTCCTGCGCCAGGACCCGGACATCATCATGGTCGGCGAGATCCGCGACCTGGAGACGGCCGACATCGCCATCAAGGCGGCCCAGACCGGCCACATGGTGTTCTCCACGCTGCACACCAACGACGCGCCGTCCACCCTGACGCGCCTGATGAACATGGGCGTGGCGCCGTTCAACATCGCCTCATCCGTGATCCTGATCACGGCCCAGCGCCTGGCGCGCCGGCTGTGCATCTGCAAGCAGCCGGTCGACATTTCGCCGGACCTGCTGATCAAGGCCGGCTTCAAGCCCGAGGAACTGGACGGCAGCTGGAAACCGTACGGCCCGGTCGGCTGCGAACGCTGCAACGGCGGCGGCTACAAGGGCCGGGTCGGCATCTACCAGATCATGCCCATCACCCCGGCCATCGAAGCGCTGATCCTGGCCAGCGGCAACTCCATGCAGATCGCGGCCCAGTCCGAGGCCGAAGGCGTGAAGTCGCTGCGCCAGTCCGGCCTGGTCAAGGTCAAGAGCGGCCTGACCAGCCTGGAAGAAGTACTCGGCTGCACCAACGAATAGGAAAGCGACCATGGCCACATCGAGCGGCACCCCGATCAAGGAATCCATCTTTACCTGGGAAGGCAAGGACAAGACCGGCAAGACCGTGCGCGGCGAGCTGCGCGCCGGCGGCGAGGCCGTGGTCAACGTCACCCTGCGCCGCCAGGGCATCATGGTCACCAAGGTCAAGAAGAAGGTCTACCGCAGCGGCAAGAAGGTGACGGACAAGGATATCTCGCTGTTCACGCGCCAGCTGGCCACCATGATGAAGGCCGGCGTGCCGCTGCTGCAATCGTTCGACATCGTCGGCAAGGGCCACGCCAACCCGTCCGTGTCCAAGCTGGTGCTGGACCTGCGGGCCGACATCGAGACCGGCACCAGCCTGAACCAGGCGTTCCGCAAGTTCCCCCTGTATTTCGACCCGCTGTTCTGCAACCTGGTGGGCGCCGGCGAACAGGCTGGTATCCTGGAGGACCTGCTGACCCGGCTCGCGATCTACAAGGAAAAGACGCTGGCCATGAAGGCCAAGATCAAGTCGGCCCTGATGTACCCGGTGTCGATCCTGGCCGTGGCCTTCATCGTCACGGCCGTGATCATGATCTGGGTGGTGCCGGCCTTCAAGGAAGTGTTCAAGAGCTTCGGCGCCGACCTGCCCGCGCCCACGCTGGCCGTAATGGCGATCTCGGAATTCTTCGTCAAGTGGTGGTACGTGATCTTCGGCGGCATCTTCGGCGGCCTGTACTTCTTCTTCCGCGCCTGGCAGCGCTCGGCCAAGGTGCAGCGCTTCATGGATGTCACCATGCTCAAACTGCCCGTGTTCGGCGACGTGATCCGCAAGGCCACCATCGCGCGCTGGACCCGCACCCTGTCGACCATGTTCGCGGCCGGCGTGCCGCTGGTCGAGTCGCTCGACTCGGTGGGCGGGGCGGCCGGCAACGCCGTCTACCTGGACGCCACGCGCCGCATCCAGAGCGAGGTCAGCACCGGCACCAGCCTGACGGTGGCCATGCAGAACGCCGACGTGTTCCCCAACATGGTGACGCAGATGGTGGCCATCGGCGAGGAATCGGGTTCGCTCGACGCCATGCTGGGCAAGGTGGCCGACTTCTACGAGGAGGAAGTCGATGACGCCGTCGCTTCGCTGTCGAGCCTGATGGAACCGATGATCATGGTGATCCTGGGCGTGCTGATCGGCGGCCTGGTGATCGCCATGTACCTGCCCATCTTCAAACTCGGCTCCGTCGTCTGACGGCCGGTTGGCAGCATGGGGCCGCGCGCCGGCCCCATGCCAGCCAGGAATGCATTACACTCGACCCGTGACAATAACGACGCCCCCAGGGCGCAACACTCCATCGTGCAAACTACCCTCTTCTTCGCCCCGCCCGCCAACCTCGTCATCAGCCTGATCGCCGGCCTGTTCGGCCTGATGTTCGGCAGCTTCCTCAATGTCGTCATCCACCGCCTGCCGAAGATGATGCAGCGCGAATCGGACAACTACGTGGCCACGGAAAGCGGCAAGGAGCCGCCCCACACCGACCGCTACAACCTGATCGTGCCGCGCTCGGCCTGCCCGCACTGCGGCCACCAGATCACGGCCATGGAAAACATCCCGCTGCTCAGCTACCTGATCCAGGGCGGCAAGTGCAGCGCCTGCAAGGCGCCGATCTCGGCCCGCTACCCGGCCGTGGAACTGCTGACGGCGGTGCTGTCGGGCGTGATGGTGTGGCACTTCGGCAGCGGCTGGGCCGGCCTGGCCGCCATCTTCTTCGTGTGCGCGCTGGTGGCCATGACCTTCATCGACTTCGACACCCAGATGCTGCCGGACGACCTGACCTTCCCGCTGCTGTGGGCCGGCCTGCTGCTCAACATCAACGCCACCTTCGTGCCGCTGCAGGACGCCGTGATCGGCGCGGCGGCCGGCTACCTGGCGCTGTGGTCGATCTACTGGCTGTTCAAGCTGGCCACCGGCAAGGAAGGCATGGGCTATGGCGACTTCAAGCTGCTGGCCGCGCTGGGCGCGTGGATGGGCTGGAGCATGCTGCCGGCCATCATCCTGCTGTCGTCGGTGGTGGGGGCCGTGGTCGGCATCTGCCTGATCGTGTTCGCGCGCCACGGCCGCCACAATCCGATCCCGTTCGGCCCCTACCTGGCGGCGGCCGGCGTGATCGCCCTGCTGTGCGACAAACAACTGTCGGGCTTCACGTCCGGCCTGCTGGGCTGACATGGGCGGCCAGCCTCGCTTCACGGTCGGCCTGACGGGCGGCATCGGCAGCGGCAAGAGCACGGTGGCCGAGCTGTTCGCCGCGCGCGGCGTGACCATCGTCGACACCGACCAGATCGCCCACAGCCTGACGGCGCCCGGCGGCGCCGCCATGGCCGACATCGTTTCCCAGTTCGGCCCCGAATACGCGGACGCGACCGGCGCGCTCGACCGCGCCCGCATGCGCCAGCTGGTGTTCGCCGACGCCGCCGCCAAGACCAGGCTGGAAGCGATCCTGCACCCGCGCATCCGGGCCGCCACCGAGGCGGCCACGGCCGCCGCCACCGGTTGCTACGTGATGCTGGCCATCCCGCTGCTGGTGGAATCGGGCTCGTGGCGTGCGCGGGTGACGCGCGTGCTTGCGGTAGACTGCGCGGAAACGGTTCAGCTAGCCCGTGTGATGGCGCGCAACCACTTGCCAGAAGCGCAAGTGCGGGCCATCATGGCGGCACAGGCCACGCGCCAGCAGCGGCTGGACGCGGCCGACGACGTGATCACCAACGACGCCGGGCTGGACGCGCTGACGCCCCAGATCGAGCGCCTGCACCAGTTATATCTGACTTTTTCGACCGGAATGGCGCCAAACGGGCCTCAACGTTTGTAATTTTGCTTCGCTTGCTTCAAAATCACGGGATTATCAGCGGGTCCACACATAGAGGGATGTTATTTTGATCGTCTACGAATATCCTTTCAACGAACGCATACGTACCCTGTTGCGGTTGGAGGACCTGTACGAGAAATTCAAGTTCTTTGTGCATCAAGAACACCCGATGCAGCACCATGTCGCGCTGGCCACCATCTTCGACATGCTGGAAGTGGCGGGACGGGCCGATCTCAAGTCGGACCTGCTGCAAGAGCTGGAACGCCAGCGCCAGAGCCTGCTGGGCTACCGCATGAATCCCAACGTCCAGACCGAAACGCTGGACGCCATCCTGGGCGAGCTGGACGCCGTCAGCGGCGCGCTGGTGGCGGCCCAGGGCAAGACCGGCCAGAACGTGCGCGACAACGAATGGCTGATGTCGATCCGCGGCCGCACCATCATCCCCGGCGGCGCCTGCGAGTTCGACCTGCCGTCCTATTACGCGTGGCAGCAGCGCAGCGCCGAACAGCGCTTCGCCGACATCGCCAACTGGTTCGCCCCGCTGGCGCCGCTGTTCGACGCGCTGGCCCTGGTGCTGCGCCTGCTGCGCGACTCGGGCGGCCCGGTCAAGATGATCGCCTCGGCCGGCAGCTACCAGCAGATGTTGCAGGGCAAGGTGTACCAGATGCTGCGGCTGACGCTGGACGAGACGTTGGGCGCCATCCCCGAGATCTCGGCCAACAAATACATGCTGTGGGTGCGCTTCACCACCCAGGGCGGCGACCTCAAGCCCAAGCCGCTCGAAGACGATGTCCCATTCGAGCTCACGCTCTGTAATTTTTGATCGATTGCTATGACCGTTGTAGATTGCCCCACCTGCGGCGCCAAAGTGGAATGGAAGCCGGAGAACAAATTCCGCCCGTTCTGCTCGGAACGTTGCAAAAAAATCGACCTGGGCGCCTGGGCCGAGGAAAAATACACCATCCCCGCCGCACCGCCCGTCGATCCGCTCGACCAGGAATGAGCGCGGCCGCTAGCGGCGCCTAGCCGTAGCGCACCTGCTCCAGCCATGCCAGCAAGGGGATGGTGGCGGGCAGCAGCGGCTCCACCCCCACCGTGCCCTGCCAGGCGAACGCCTGCCCTTCCAGGCTTTGCGGTTCGCCTGCCCAGTCGCGGCTGATGAAGAAATGCAGCCGCACGTGCGCATGCGGATACACGTGCTCGATGCCGCACCATTCCTCGGCGCTGTGGATGGTCAGGCCCAGCTCCTCGACGAATTCGCGTTTGAGCGCCTCCAGCACCGTCTCGCCCGGATCGACTTTGCCGCCGGGGAATTCCCAATAGCCGGCGTAGGGCTTGCCGGCCGGCCGCTGGCCCAGCAGCACGTCGCCGTTGGGCTGGACCAGGATGCCGACGGCCACGTCGATCGGACGCGCCGGCGCCTCGCCACCCGTGCCGTTCTTGCTGCTCTTGCCGTTCGTGTCACTCACGCTACCCCCACCGCTCATGCCACGCCGTCCTGCGGCAGCTTGCCCGCGTAATCCTTGGCGAACTGCCAGGCCACCCTGCCCGAGCGGGAACCGCGCTGCAAGGCCCAGCGCAGGGCGTCGGCGCGGGCGGTCTCGATCTGCGCCGCGTCGCAGCCGAACGAGGTGAGCCAGTGGGCCACGATGTCGAGGTAATCGTCCTGCTTGAACGGATAGAACGACAGCCACAAGCCGAAGCGCTCGGACAGCGAAATCTTTTCCTCCACCGTCTCGCCCGGATGCAGATCGCCATCCTCGTCATGCTGGTAGCTGGCGTTGTCGGACATGCGCTCAGGCATCAGGTGGCGGCGGTTCGAGGTGGCGTAGATCAGCACGTTGTCCGACTGGGCGGCCACGCTGCCGTCGAGCGCCACCTTGAGCGCCTTGTAGCCGCTCTCGCCCTCTTCGAACGACAAATCGTCGCAGAAAATGATGAAGCGCTCGGGCCGGCCGGCCACCAGGTCCACGATGTCGGGCAGCTCGGCCAGGTCGGCCTTGTCGACCTCGATCAGGCGCAGGCCGTCGGCCGCGAACTGGTTCAGGCAGGCCTTGATCAGCGAGGACTTGCCGGTGCCGCGCGCGCCCGTCAACAGCACGTTGTTGGCCGGGCGGCCGGCCACGAACTGGCGCGTGTTCTGCTCAATCTGGGCCTTTTGCGGGCCGATGTTGTGCAGGTCCGACAGCGTGATGGACGAGGCGTGCGCCACGGCCTGCAGGTAGCTGGCGCCGCTGTGGTGGCGGCGCCAGCGGTAGGCGAAACCGAGCCGCCAGTCCGGCGCGCGCGGCGTCTGCGGCAGGATGGCCTCGACGCGCTGCAGCAGCGCCTCGGCCCGCACCAGGAATTGTTCCAGTGGCGTGCTCATGATCAGGAACGGTAGTCGGCGTTGATGGTCACGTAGTCGTGCGACAGGTCGCAGGTGTAGACGGTGGCGGCGGCCGCGCCGCGCGCCAGCTTGACGCGCACCGTGATCTCGCTTTGCGACATCACGCGCTGGCCATCCTCTTCCTTGTAGTCGGGATTGCGGCCGCCATCCTTGGCCACCCACACGTCGTCCAGGTACAGGTTGAGCTTGCTCACGTCGAGGTCGTCCACGCCGGCGTAGCCGATGGCGGCCAGGATGCGGCCCAGGTTGGGGTCGGAAGCGAAGAAGGCGGTCTTGACCAGCGGCGAGTGGCCAATCGAGTAGGCGATCTTGCGGCATTCGGCCACGTCCTTGCCGTCCTCCACGGTGACGGTGATGAACTTGGTCGCGCCCTCGCCGTCGCGCACGATGGCTTGCGCCAGGAACAGCGCGAGGTCGGTCACGGCGGCCGCCAGCGCGGCGTATTCAGGGCTGTCGACCGAATTGACTTCCAAGGTGCCGGCGCCGGTGGCGATCAGCATGAAGGAATCGTTGGTCGAGGTGTCGCCGTCGATGGTGATGCAGTTGAAGCTGAGGTCGGCCACCTGCTTGACCAGCACGTCCAGCACCGGCTGGGCCACCTTGGCGTCGAACGCGAGGAAGCCCAGCATGGTGGCCATGTTGGGCTTGATCATGCCGGCGCCCTTGCTGATGCCCGTCAGTGTGACGGCGTGGCCGGCCACGTTGACGCTGCGCGAGGCGGCCTTGGGCTGGGTGTCGGTGGTCATGATGGCTTCGGCCGCGTTGTACCAGTTGTCGGCCTTCAGGCTGGCCACGGCTTGCGGCAGGCCGGCCACGATCTTGTCGACCGGCAGCTGCTCGAGGATCACGCCGGTCGAGAACGGCAGGATCTGCTGCGCCTCGCAGCCGAGCAGGCCGGCCAGCGCGGCGCAGCTGGCGTTGGCGGCGGCCAGGCCGGCCTCGCCCGTGCCGGCGTTGGCGTTGCCGGTGTTGACCATCAGTGCGCGGACCGGCTTGCCGCCGGCCTGGGCGGCCGCCAGGTGGGCCTTGGCCACCTGCACCGGCGCGGCGCAGAAACGGTTGAGCGTGAACACCCCGGCCACCGTGGCGCCCGGCGCCACCTGCAGCACCAGCACGTCCTTGCGGTTGGGCTTCTTGATGCCGGCTTCGGCGTAGCCGATGTCGACGCCCGCGACGGGCTTGAGGTCAGCGGCGATGGGCTTGGGGGAGTTGACGGCCATAGTATGTTCTCGTGCTAGGAATGGAGGGAAAAAGGTAGCCGCTATTGTAATCCCTGGCGGGCGAATTGGTGTCGCGGCCGCTGCCGTCAACGTGGCCCGGATGGCGTCGCGATCGACCGCCAGTCACACGCCGGACCCGGACCGCACGCACTTTCGGTCCTGGCCTGCCAAGATATAAAAAAGACATTCAATATCAATAACTTATTGATCCAACGTCGACAATGGCGTCGCTTTTTGGTCGAAAAACCACATTAAAAATAGAACACTCATTCTATTTCCCTCCTGAACAACAGATGCCTTGTGGAAATTAGACTAAGGTGGCGGCTGCGTACGCCAAGAGCGTGCCGCGACCGACTGGCGAGCTGCGCCATACGACAGAACGCCGACAAGAATAAAGAACTTAAGAGAACCCGACGAATGAAAAAACAACTGTTAGTAGCAAGCATCCTGGCCGCCTTCGGTGTGTCGACCGCGCAAGCGGGCACGATGGGCGATGGCGACCTGAGCATCAGCGGCTTCGGCACGCTGGGCGTGGCCAAGAGCAATACGGACCAGGCCCAGTTCGCCCGTTACAACCAGGCTGAAGGCGTGTCCGACAAGGCCCGCATCGGCCTGGACAGCAACCTCGGCCTGCAAGCCACCTATAAATTCAACGACCAGCTCTCGGGCACGGTGCAAGTGCTGACCCGCAAGAACACCAGCACCAGCTTCACCACCGACCTGACCTGGGCCTTCCTCAAGTACAAGATCAACGATGAAGTGAACGTGCGCGTGGGCCGCGTGGTGGTGCCGACCTTCCTGATCTCGGACTACCAGAACGTGGGCTACGCCAACACGATGATGCGTCCGCCGATCGAGCTGTACGGCCAGAACACGCTGGAGAACGTGGACGGCGCCGACGTCAACTACCAGCACGCCTTCGGCGACGTCAACTTCACGGCCCAGGCCTTCGGCGGCGTCAGCCGCGGCAAGCTGTTCATCCCGACCGGCGCCGGTTCCGTGGCCACCTACCGCGCCCCGGCCGGCGGCATCACCCTGGCGGCCGAATACGGCCCGTTCCAGATGCGCCTGGCCCATGCGCGCGCCAAGCTGACCACCAACGACCTGACCCCGGTCAACAACCTGACCAATGTGCTGAACAAGTTCGGCTTCACGGACCTGGCCAATGACCTGAGCCTGACCCCGGGCAAGAAGATCGCGTTCACCTCGGTCGGCCTGACCATGGACTGGAACAACATCCTGCTGCAATCGGAATACGCGCAACGCCGCGACAAGGAAGCCGTGTACGTGCCTGACACCAACGCCTGGTACGCGCTGGCTGGCTACCGCGTCGGCAAGGTGCTGCCGTACTACGCCCACGCGGCCGTCACCGGCGCGGGCAGCTCCGTCACCGTGCCCGCCACGCTGCCGGCCAACAGCCCGCTGGGCGCGACCGTGCGCGGCCTGCTGGTGTCCACCGAGCAAAGTTCCGACCTGGTCGGCGTGCGCTGGGACTTCGCCAAGAACGTGGCGCTGAAGGTCCAGGTCGACCGCGTCAAGCCGAAGGTCAAGTCCGGTTCGCTGATCTTTGTCCAGCCGGCCGCCGGCATCACCAACAGCGTGACCGTCGTTGCGGCCGCGCTTGACTTCGTATTCTGATCGGGAGCCCCTCCATGAAATCCATGATGACTTCTTTGCTGCTGGCCGCCCTGGCCGCGGCGGCGCTGCCGGCATCGGCTGAAACCGTTGTGATCGTCAGCCAGAAAAACCCGGCCACCCGCATGTTCTCGGAACAGGCAGCCCAGTTCTTCCTCGGCAAATCGACCATGTTCACCCCCGTCGACCAGGCCGAAGGCTCGGCCATCCGCGCCGAGTTCTATCACAAGGTGGCCGACAAGGACGCAGCCCAGGTCAAGGCCATCTGGTCCAAGATCGAGTTCACCGGCAAAGGCACGCCGCCCAAGGAGTATCACTCGGACGCCGAAGTTCGCAAGGCCGTGGCCGCCGATCCCAAGGCCATCGGCTACATCAGCAAGGCCGCGGTGGACGACACCGTGAAAGTGATCCTGACGCTGCCATAAGCAACCGTCCGGCCCACACTGCAGCCATCACGCAACGCCCGGCCCCGTGCTGGGCGTTGTCATATCTGGAACGAGGCCAGACGAATTTGTCCTGGACGTCGGTGAAAAAACCACAGTTTTCCCACCGGCGGCGCAATTCCGCGCATTCTAGTTTTATGCCTCATGGAAATTCGTCTAAGGTTACATCTAAGCGCGCAGGGCGGCGGCAGCGATCCTGAGCGAGCAACGCGTGCAAGTAAAAAAATTTCTCGACGTAAGAGACAACAAGAGGGGACTTATGAAAAAACTCGTACTGGCAAGTGCATTAATCACGGCATTCGGCGCCGCCCACGCGGGCGCGATGGATGACGGCAATCTCACCATCGGCGGCTTTGGCACGCTGGGCGAGGCCAAGATCAACACCGACAAGGCACAGTTCATCCGCTACAACCAGGCCGAAGGCGTGGGCGAGAAGGCCCGCATCGGCCTCGATTCCAACCTCGGTCTGCAGGCCAGCTACAAGGTCAACGATGCGCTGTCGGGCACGGTGCAGGTGCTGACCCGCAAGAACACCAGCACCAGCTTCACCACCGACCTGACCTGGGCCTTCCTGAAGTACAAGATCAATGACGAGCTCAACGTGCGCGTGGGCCGGGTCGTGATCCCCACCTTCCTGATTTCGGACTACCAGAACGTCGGCTACGCCAACACCATGATGCGGCCGCCGGTCGAGATGTACGCGCAGGATCCGATCGAAAGCGCCGACGGCGCCGACTTCAACTACCAGCACGCCTTCGGCGACACCAACTTCACGGCCCAGGGCCTCATCGGCGTCAGCCGCGGCAAGCTGGTGCTGGCCGGCACCACGGCCGTGGCCACCTACCGCGCGCCCGTCATGGGCCTGAGCCTGGCCGTCGAGCATGGTCCCGTCACCTTGCGCGCCGCCCACGTCGAAGCCAAGCTGAGCGGCAACGACGCCGTCCCGCTCAACCAGCTGAGCGCGACGCTGACGGCGGTCGGCTTCTCCGGCCTGGCCAATGATCTGACGTTCAACAACCGCAAGAAGGTGACCTTCACGGAAGTGGGCGCGACGCTGGACTGGAACAACATCGTCGGCCAGGCCGAGTACGGCATGCGCCGCGCCAAGGAGCCGGTCTACATCCCCGACACCAATTCCTGGTATGCCATGGTCGGCTACCGCGTCGGCAAATTCCTGCCGTATTTCAGCCACGCGCAAGTGACCCAGCATGGCCGCTCCGTCACGCTGCCGACCGGCTTCCCGACCAGCGGTCCGCTGGCGGCCGTGGTCGGCAACCTGCTGCAAGCGAACTTGCAGAGCACCAACCTGGTCGGTGTACGCTGGGACTTCGCCAAGAACGTGGACGCCAAGTTCCAGGTCGACCGCGTCAAGCCCGGCGCCAAAGGCGGTATGCTGATCAACGGCCCAGTTGGCGGCCTGAAGGACAACGTCACCGTGGTGGCCGCGTCGCTCGACTTCGTGTTCTGATGGGGAGGATGCCATGAAACTGCTGATCCAAGCCTCCCTGCTGTGCGCCCTGTCCGCCACCGCCCTGTCGGCCAGCGCCGAAACCGTGGTCATCGTCAACAAGGCCAACCCGGCCACCCGCATGTTCTCGGAACAGGCGTCCCAGTTCTTCCTGGGTAAGTCGACCATGTTCACGCCGATCGACCAGGCCGAAGGTTCGCCCATCCGCGCCGACTTCTACCACAAGGCGGCCGACAAGGACCCGGCCCAGGTGAAGGCGATCTGGTCCAAGATCGTGTTTACGGGTAAGGGCACGCCACCGAAGGAGTACAGCTCCAACGCCGAGGTCAAGAAAGCCGTTGCTGCCGATCCCAAGGCAATCGGTTATATTGACAAGTCGGCAGTGGACGACACGGTCAAAGTGATCCTGACCCTGCCGTAAGAGCTGGCGTCTTCCGCGCCCGCGCCCCATGTCGGGAGCGCGGGCGCTGTCTCGTCCGGCGTAGAGATGCTGGCATGGGAGGCAAGTCTTGAGTTTATCGCTGCGCGCGAAATTTCTGCTGCTCAGTGCCGTGGTGCAGGCGCTGGTGGTCGGTCTGCTGATCTGGAACAGCCTGCGGCTGATGGATAGCGCTGTCAGCAAAAATGCCGAACGGGTGGCCCATGAATACGCCGTCACCCTCAATCTTTCCCTCGGTCCCTACGCCACCCGCGGCAAGCTGACCGAGCTGAGCAACTACCTGGCCGAAATGCTGGCCGATCCCAACGACAGTTACCTGCGCTACCTGGTCATCCTCGACGCCGAGCGCCGCCCCATCCTCGAAGTGGGCACCCGCGCCGCCACGCTGCCGTTCGCGCTGGCCGCGAATACCGGACTGGGCCAGGTGCTGCGCACCTATGACGACGGCCACACGCTGCACGCGCGCACCCCGCTGCTGCTGCAGGATAACAAGGTCGGCTCGCTCAACTTCGGCCTGTCCACGCGCGACCTGCAACAGGCGCGCGACGAGGTGATGTGGCAAGGCGGTGTGATCTCGCTGGCCGGGCTGGTGCTGGGCGTGGCCCTGTTCTACCTGTTCACCCACGGCATCGGCAAGCGGCTGCAAGCGCTGACGGGCCGCACCCGCGAACTGGCGCCCGGCCTGGAAGCGGTGGCGCCGCAAGCGCCGCGCCGCGAAGGCGACGAGATCGACCAGTTCTCGCGCTCGCTGAACGCGATGAGCGCCGCGCTGCGCCAGCGCGTGGCCCAGCTCGAACAATCGCAACAGCGCCTGTCCGAATCGGAAGCGCGCTTCAAGACCCTGTTCGACATGGCGCCGTTACCATTGAGCGTGACCGATTTCGACGGCCACATCATCGCCGCCAACCAGGCGCTGACGCGCACCTTCGGCCACCCGGTCGACGAGCTGATCGGCCGGCGCTCGGACCAGCTGTCGTTCTGGGCCAGCATGCGCGAGCGCGACCGCATGTGGGACATCTTCCTGCGCGACGGCGCCGTGCAGGGCGACGTGGCCGGCGTGCTGCTGCCCGACGGCAGCGTGGGCAGCGTGGCGATCTGGTCCTCGACGCTGGTGCTCGACGGCCGCCAGGCCATCATCTGGGCCCTGCTGGACCTGACCGAGGAACTGAACGCCAAGCGCGAACTGAAGGACCTGAACGTGTCGCTGGAGAGCCGGGTCAGCGAGCGCTCGGCCGCGCTGGAGCGGGCCAACGCCGACCTGAGCGCCGCGCTCGACACCCTGCGGCAAACCCAGCACGAGCTGCTGGCGTCGGAGAAGATGGCCTCGCTCGGCTCGCTGGTGGCCGGCATCGCGCACGAACTGAACACGCCGATCGGCAACAGCCTGCTGGCCTCGACCACGCTGGGCGACCGGGTGCTCAGCTTCGACGCCCTGGTGGCCAGCGGCAACCTGCGCCGCTCCGAACTGCAGCAATACCTGGACGAGGTGCGGCTGGCCAGCGAACTGATCTCGGGTTCGCTGCGCAAGGCGGCCGACCTGATCTCGTCATTCAAGCAGATCGCCGTCGACCAGACCAACGACCAGCGCCGTGAATTCGACCTGGCCACGGCCGTGCACGACACGGTGGCCACCTACATGCCGCGGCTGCGGCGCGCCAACTGCGCGGTGCGGGTGGAAGTGCCCGACGGCATCAAGCTCGACTCCTATCCGGGCGGCCTGTACCAGATCCTCAACAACCTGCTCAACAACGCGCTGGCGCACGCGTTCGAGCACCGCGCCAGCGGCAACATCACGATCGAAGCCGGCGCGGTCGAGGACGACATGGTGGACCTGGTGTTCTGCGACGACGGCGCCGGCATGACCGAAGACGTGCTGCGGCACGTGTTCGACCCCTTCTTCACCACCAAGATGGGCCAGGGCGGCACGGGGCTGGGCATGAACATCGTCTACAACATCGTCACTGGCGTGCTGGGCGGACGGATCGCGATCGACTCCGCGCCCGGCGCCGGCACCACCATCCACCTCACCATCCCGCGCGTGGCGCCCCAGCGCGACCCCGCCCGCCCCTAAAAAACAAAACCGGGGTCAGGTCATGCCATCAAGCAAGCCACACGCGGCTTGCTTGATGGCATGACCTGACCCCGGTTTAGGGGCGCAGAAGGCGATCAGGCCAGCTTACCGTGGCAAGCCTTGTACTTCTTGCCGCTGCCGCAAGGGCATGGGTCGTTGCGGCCCACTTTCACGCCCATGTTGAGCAGCGGTTCGCCGGTGGCTGGTTCCGCGTTGGCGGTGGGCGCCAGCAAGTCTTCCGGCGCCGCGTTCGGGTTGAAGTCGGCGTGCTGGTAGTGCACATTGCCCACGTGCGGCTGCTGCATGGCCGCCTCGGCCGCGTCGATCTCCTCGCGCGACTGGATGCGCACCGTCATGATCAGGCGCACCACTTCGTTCTTGATCATGTCCAGCATCTGGCCGAACAGCTCGAACGCTTCGCGCTTGTACTCCTGCTTGGGGTTCTTCTGCGCATAGCCGCGCAGGTGGATGCCCTGGCGCAGGTGGTCGAGCGCAGCCAGGTGCTCGCGCCAGTGGCTGTCCACGCTTTGCAGCATGACGTTGCGCTCGAAGCCGGCGAACGCTTCCTTGCCGACGATGTCGATCTTGGACTGGTACAGCGCATCGGCCGCGGCCAGCACGCGCTCGAGGATGTCCTCGTCGGTCAGGTTCTGCTCCGATTCGAGCATGGCGTGCAGCGGCAGTTCGATCTGCCATTCGGCCAGCAGCGCCGCTTCCAGGCCCTTGATGTTCCACTGCTCTTCCACCGACTCGGCCGGCACGTATTCGCGCACCATGTCGGTGAAGGCGCCGTGGCGCAGCGACTGGATCAGCTCGGAGATGTCGACGCTTTCCAGCAGCTCGTTACGCTGCTGGTAGATCACCTTGCGCTGGTCGTTGGCGACGTCGTCGTATTCCAGCAGTTGCTTACGGATGTCGAAGTTGCGTGCTTCCACCTTTCGCTGGGCCGATTCGATCGAGCGCGACACGATGCCCGCCTCGATCGGCTCGCCTTCCGGCATCTTCAGGCGGTCCATGATGGCGCGCACGCGGTCGCCCGCGAAGATGCGCAGCAGCTGGTCGTCGAGCGACAGGAAGAAGCGCGAGGAACCGGGGTCGCCCTGGCGCGCGGCACGGCCGCGCAGCTGGTTGTCGACCCGGCGCGACTCGTGGCGCTCGGTGCCCACGATGTGCAGGCCGCCGGCCGCCACCACCTGGTTGTGCAGTGCCTGCCAGCCGTCGCGCAGTGCCTGGGCCTGGGCCGCTTTCTCGGCGTCGCTCAGTTCGGCGTTCGCTTCGATGAACTGGATCTGCTTTTCCACGTTGCCGCCCAACACGATGTCGGTACCGCGACCGGCCATGTTGGTGGCGATGGTGATGGCCTTGGGGCTACCGGCCTGGGCGATGATTTCCGCTTCACGCGCGTGCTGCTTGGCGTTCAGCACGTTGTGCGGCAGGCCGCCCTTGGTCAGGATGCCCGACAGCAGCTCGGAGTTCTCGATCGAGGTGGTACCCACCAGCACCGGCTGGCCACGGTCGTAGCAGGCGCGGATTTCCAGCATCATGGCGTTGTACTTCTCGGCCGACGACTTGTACACCTGGTCGTGGCGGTCCTTGCGCTGCGATGGACGGTTCGGTGGGATCACGACCGTTTCCAGGCCGTAGATTTCCTGGAATTCGTAGGCTTCCGTGTCGGCCGTACCGGTCATGCCGGCCAGCTTGCTGTACATGCGGAAGTAGTTCTGGAACGTGATCGAGGCCAGGGTCTGGTTCTCGTTCTGGATCTTGACGCCTTCCTTCGCTTCCACGGCCTGGTGCAGGCCGTCGGACCAGCGGCGGCCCGTCATCAGGCGGCCCGTGAATTCGTCGACGATGATCACTTCATTGTTCTGCACCACGTAGTGCTGGTCCTTGAAGTACAGCGCGTGCGCGCGCAGGGCCGCATACAGGTGGTGCACCAGCGTGATGTTGGCCGAGTCGTACAGCGAGGCGCCTTCGGGCAGCAAGCCCATCTTGGTCAGGATGGCTTCGGCCTTCTCGTGGCCGGCCTCGGTCAGCAGCACCTGGTGCGCCTTCTCGTCCTTGGTGTAGTCGCCGGGGACTTCGACCTTGCCCTTGCCGTCCGGGGTTTCCTCGCCGATCTGCTGGGTCAGTAAGCGCGGCACTTCATTGATCTTGTAGTACAGGTCGGTGTGGTTCTCGGCCTGGCCGGAGATGATCAGCGGGGTGCGGGCTTCGTCGATCAGGATCGAGTCCACCTCGTCGACGATACCGAAGTTCAGCACGCGCTGGACGCGGTCGCGGGCCTCGAACACCATGTTGTCGCGCAGGTAGTCGAAACCGAATTCGTTGTTGGTGCCGTAGGTGATGTCGGCGTTGTAGGCGGCCTGCTTGGCGGCGTGCTCCATCTGCGACAGGTTGATGCCCGTCGTCAGACCCAGCCAGCCGTACAGCTTGCTCATGGTGTCGGCGTCGCGCTGGGCCAGGTAATCGTTGACCGTCACGATGTGCACGCCCTTGCCGGCCAGCGCGTTCAGGTAGGCCGGCAGCGTTGCCGTCAGCGTCTTGCCCTCGCCTGTGCCCATCTCCGCGATTTTGCCGTAGTGCAGAACCATGCCGCCGATCAGCTGCACGTCGAAGTGGCGCATCTTGAACACGCGCTTGCTCGCTTCGCGGCAGACGGCGAACGCTTCGGGCAGGATCGCGTCCAGCGACTCACCGTTGGCGATGCGTTGCTTGAAGGCGGGCGTCTTTGCTTGCAGCTCGGCATCCGACAGCTTTTCAATGACAGGCTCGAGCGCATTGATCTCGCGTACCGTTTTTTGGTATTGCTTGAGCAGCCGCTGGTTGCGGCTACCGAAAATCTGGGTCAGTAATGACATGCTTGAATTCTTGAAAAAACGCCGTTAAAAAAAGCTCTGTTGGTGAAAGTTGCCTTACCGCACGGAGTTCGACTATGGCAAAAGACGATGATTTTATCATGCGCAGTCGCCCACATTGGGGTATTGGCCTATATAACAATAGCCCAAATCAGAACAATGCCACAAAATCAATATATTTTGTATGAGGGTAGCGCGCAATTGCTGCAATGGCGTGACAGCGGCCGGCACGGACGGGCCGGCTTGTGATATGTTTCGGCCCATGCGATTCAACTCCTCCAACCTGTCCCTGAAGCGGCCCACGGCCGTCGGCGCCACCGATTTCCTGCGGCGCGACGACAAGATGGCCGCGCTGCTGCCGGCCATCGAGCGCATGGCGTCGCTGCAGCGCGACTGCGCGGCGGCCCTGCCGGCCATGTTCCAGTACGTGGAAATCCTGTCGTTCGAGGAAGGCCAGCTGGTGCTGGCCACGCCCAACGCGGCGCTGGCGGCCAAGCTCAAGCAGCAAGTGCCCAAGCTGCAGGACACGCTGGCCCGGCGCGGCTGGCAGGTGGAGGGCGTCAAGCTGCGGGTGCAGATGGTGAAGGCAGCCGAGATCAAGGAACAGATGCGGGCCCTGTCGCTGCCCGAGGCGGCCGTGGCCGCGTTCGACGAGCTGGGCCACACGCTGGAGCAAACCAGCCAGAACGCCGGCCTGATCGAAGCGCTGCAACGGATGGTGGCGCGCCGGCGCCAGGGTGGCGGTTAAAAAAAATCGGGGACCAGCCCCGATTTGTTAAGTTAGCGCCCACTCGCGCGCCATCTGGCGCAGATACGACGGCGGCGCCGCCTCGTTGGTGTCGAACGAGACGATTTCATACGCTTCCGGATGCTTGAGCAGCTCCAGCAACAACTGGTTGTTGAGCGCGTGGCCGGACTTGTGCGCCTCGTAGCTGGCCAGCAAGGGATGGCCTACCAGGTACAAATCGCCGATGGCGTCCAGGATCTTGTGGCGCACGAACTCGTCGTCGTAGCGCAAGCCGTCCGAATTGAGGATGCGGTACTCATCCATCACGATGGCGTTTTCCAGCGAACCGCCGCGCGCCAGGCCTATGCCGCGCAGCATTTCCACGTCCTGCATGAAGCCGAAGGTACGCGCGCGCGCCACGTCATGCACGTACGACACGTCGCCGAAATCGACCTGGGCCCGCTGGCTGGTGCCATCGACGGCCGGGTGGTTAAATTCGATGAAAAAGTCTAATTTAAAACCGTTGTATGGCGACAACCGCGCCCATTTTTCCTTGTCGCCGACGCCGTCGCGGATCTCGACCGGCTGCAGCACGCGGATGAATTTCTTGGCCGCCGGCTGCTCCTGCACGCCCGCCTGTTGCAAAAGAAATACGAACGACGAGGCCGAGCCATCCATGATGGGGATTTCCTCGGCGCTCACGTCGATGTACAGGTTGTCGATGCCCAAGCCGGCGCAGGCCGACATCAGGTGCTCGACCGTGGACACGCGCGCGCCATCCTTGACCAGCACGGAGGCCATGCGCGTGTCGCCCACGGCCATGGCGCTGGCGGGGAAATCGACCACGGGGTCCAGGTCCACGCGGCGGAACACGATGCCCGTATCGGGCGCGGCCGGGCGCAAGGTCAGCTCGACCTTGGTGCCGGAATGCAGGCCCACGCCGGTGGTGCGGACCAGTTGTTTGATGGTGCGTTGTTTAAGCATCCCGCGATTATAGCGAAGTTGGGCCAGCCACGTTTCCGCCCTGTTGCCAGCCGATCACGGATGTTCCGCCTCGGCATGCACGGCCTCGTGCCGCACCAGGTAGATGCCGCTGGCCACGATGATGAGCGCGCCGAGCACCGTGTAGCCGTCCGGCAGCGTGTGCCACAACAGCCAGTCGATGGCCACACCCCAGGCCAGTGCCGAGTATTCGAACGAGGCCACGGTGGACGCCTTGCCCTTGCTGAACGCTTCCGTGATGGCCAGCTGGCCGAAAAAGCCGCTCAGCGCCAGCCCCACCAGCACCAGCCAGTCCTCCTGCCGCACCGGCACCCAGACGCCGGCCGCCATGGCCAGCCCGCCGCCGGCCATGATCAGCAGATACCAGAACATCATCGATTCGCTGTTGTCGGTGCGGCTCAGCACGCGGCTGGCGATGGCCGACACGGCATAGCAGGCCGCTGCACCCAGGATGGACAGGCCGCCGATGGACAGGAAACCCGTCCCTTCCGGCCGCAGCACCACCAGCACGCCGATCATGCCGACCACGATGGCGGCCCACTGGGCCCGCCCCACCTTTTCCTTCAGCACGAACACGGACAGGGCCGCGATCAGCGACGGCGCGATGAAGAAGATCGAATACGCCTCGGCCAGCGACAGGTTGCGCAGGCCGAACGCGAACATGGTCAGCATGCCGATGCCGAGCGCGCCGCGGAACAGGTGCATGGACCAGCGCACGTGCAGGATGCGCGCGAACGCGCCCCGGTAGGCCATGTAGGCGCACAGCAGCGGCAGCGAGCACAGGGCGCGCAAGGCCGTCACCTGCATGGCCGGGTAATGGGCCGACAGCACTTTCATGGCCGTGTCCATCATGGAGAACATGGCCACGGCGATCAGCATGGCGTAAATGGCGTGCAGGTTTTCCCTGCGGGAGACGATGACGGCGGACAGAGCGGGCCTCTCAGGATAACGGTGGCCGCTGCGAGGGTGGGACGCGGCCGCATGGAACGTCATCATGGCGACGTCCAGAGCCAGCAGCGGCGGCGTGTGGCCAGCGCTCCGGGAAATTATAGCAAGGCGGAAATATTTGTGCTGGGCGCGCCCGGCCCCGTGCCGGCGCCAGCGTGCGCAATTTGTCCACACTCTCCCCCGATTGCTGCTGTATGGCAAACCCGTTGATGGTAAGCTGAATTGAATGCATGTTGATCAATTATTCTGAGGAGATGCGCATGGCGCTCGAAGCGGCGACCCGGGAAGAATTGCAATCGATACTCGCGCAACTGAAAGAAGCGCTCAACTACCACCAGGCGTGGTACGGGGCATTGGTCCGCACGCTGGTGTGCGGGCTGCCGGGCGACAAACGCGATATCGACGAACTGGCCCACACCATGTGCCGGTTCGGCCAATGGTTTTATAGCGAGGCCCCCGAGGAACTGCGCAAGCACCCTGGTTTCATCGCCATGGGGGAAGAACACCAGCGCTTGCACCAGCTGGCCAAGCAGTTGCTGCTCGTCGCCGGCGGGGGCAATCACATCGCCACGCTCGACTACGACAACTTCTCCAACGCACTCGACCGGATGCGGCTGGAAATCACCTCCCTCGAACGGGAGCTGGAAAACTCGCTGTTCAATCACGACGCGCTGACCGGGGCGATCACCCGCTACGAGATCCTGCCGACCTTGCGCGAACAGCAGCAGGTAGAGAAGCGCCAGACCCAGGCCTGCTTCATCGCGATGGTGGACTTCGACCATTTCAAGGCGGTCAACGACCGCTACGGGCATCCGGCGGCGGACCGGGTACTGGCGACCACCATCCACTATCTGATCAAACAGCTGCGCCCCTACGACAAGGTGTTCCGCTATGGCGGCGAAGAGTTCCTGCTCTGCATGCCCCACGCTGAACCGGCCATGAGTTATGCGCGCATCGATCTGCTGCGCGCCCGGATCGCCGCGCTGCCCATCGACATCGGCCTGGACGAACCGGTGCACATTTCCGTGTCCATCGGCCTGACCCACCTCGACCCGGAGCTGCCGGCAGCGACCTCGATCGAACGCGCCGACAAGGCGCTCTATGCGGCGAAGGCGGCGGGGCGCAATTGCGTGCGGGAATGGCATCCATCGATGTGACGGCGGGCGCGGCACATGGCCAGCGGCGCCGCCGCGGCCACTGCGGCCACTGCGGCCATCGCGCCCACTAGGGCCGCCGCGCCTGAGTACATGGCTTAGCCAGGCGCCGGCAGCAACATCACCAGTTTCAGGTCCGGCCGCTGGGCCAGGTGCAGCGTGACCTGGCTGAAGGTGTGCTCGGCGCCGGCCGCGTCGCGGAAGCGGCGCGCGCCGCCCTCGCGGCCCACGACGTCCTGCAACGTCCACAACTGGTGGAATTCCTCGCTGGCCGCCACCAGTTCCGCGATCAGGCTGGCCAGCGGTTCCTGGGCCGCGTGGCGGCCTGTGTCGGCGCGGAACTCGGCCACCAGCCGGCGCGCCCGCTCCGGCCAGTCCACCGTCAGGCTGCGCGCCTGCGCTTGCAGGAACATGAAGCGCAGCAGGTTGGGCGTTCCCGCGCCCTGGCCACCGTCGAGCCAGCCGCGCAACAGGGCCGCCGCGTCGGCGTTCCAGGCCAGCGCGTCCCACTGGCGGTCCAGGATGTAGGCCGGGGCGTTGATGGCGCGCACCAGCGCGTCCAGCCCCTGCCCGGCTGCGCCCGCATCAAGGTCATGCTGCGGATCAAGCCGGCCGGCCAGACTGAACAGGTAGGCGCGCTCGGCCACCGACAATCGCAGCACGTCGGCCAGCCGGGCCAGCAGGCGGGCCGAGGCCGCCACGGGCCGCCCCTGCTCCAGCCACGTGAGCCAGGTGGGGCTGACCTCGCACAACTGGGCCAACTCCTCGCGCCGCAGGCCGGGCGTGCGCCGCCGTCCACCGCCGGACAGGCCGGCGCTGGCAGGGGTGACGCGCTCGCGGTGGGCGCGGATGTAATCGCCGAGGGTGGTGTGCATGGTAGAAGTTATACCAGTATAAGTCCTTGTCTTGTTACAGGATAGGAATTTGCCTATCCTGACGCTTCCCCACCACACGAGGAAGCCACCATGAAACAGCAAGCCGTCATCGTTGAGCAATTTGGCAACACCGCGCAAGCCTACCTGAGCAGCGCCGTCCACGCCCAGGGCGCGGACCTGGCCGCCATGCATGACATCGCGCGCAAAATGGCCCTGCCCCGCGTGCTGGACCTGGGCTGCGGCGCCGGCCACGCCAGCTTCGCCGTGGCGCCCGTGGCGCAGTCGGTGGTGGCGTTCGACCTGTCGCAGGCCATGCTGGACGTAGTGACGCAGGCGGCGGCCGACCGCGGCCTGGAAAACATCCGCACCCAGCAGGGCGACGTGGGCCAGCTGCCGTTCGCCGGCGCCATCTTCGACCTGGTGGTGACGCGCTTCTCGGCCCACCACTGGCTGGACGTGCCGGCCGCCCTGCAGGAAGCCTGGCGCGTGCTGCGCCCGGGCGGCAAGCTGGTGATCGTGGACATTGTGGCGCCCGCATCGGCCCTGTGCGACACCACCTTGCAGGCCGTGGAACTGCTGCGCGACGGCTCGCACGTGCGCGACTACCGGCTGTGCGAATGGGGCCACAAGCTGGGCATGGCCGGTTTCGCCCACCGTCTCGACAGCCAGTGGAAACTGGAGATGCGCTTCGCCGAATGGGTGGCGCGCATGCGCACGCCGGCGCTGCGCGAACAGGCCATCCGCAGCCTGTGGGATTCCGCCCCGCGCGAGGCGCGCGACTACTTCGCCGTGCAGGCCGACCATTCGTTCACTATCGACGCGGCGATGTTCGTGGCCTGCAAGCAGGAGGAAGAGATTTATTGATCGATTAAGGGCGCGTTTTCACGGATAACGCTTTTTCGCGTGAACGACGTTCAACGCAATCACGGCGTCAGCGTCCTCAAGCAGGATCACGATGTAGTTGCGATGCGCGATCAACTCGACCGTTCCCTTGACGCGGCCACGGCGGCGGGGGAAGTTCGGATCTGCAAGACGATCGACTTGCGCGTCAATACGCGCCCAAAGATTGGTTGCCGCTTGCGGACTATCGCGGGCGACGAAACGCCAGATGTCATCCAGATCGCTTAGATAGGTAGCGGTCCGGATGACCCGCTTCATGATGCGGCGAGCCGGGACATTCTTTCTGCCTTGATCTTGTCCCACTCCTCCTTCGAAAAGGTAGGATTGGAACCGTCGCGCAAGCCAGCCAACGCGGTTTCCACCTTATCCTGTAACCAGGAATCGTAAGTACACTCGGCCTCGGCCGCCTCCGGCACCCAGGCTGCGTATTCCACGCGCACTTGCTCGATGCCAGTTCCACGCAACAATGATAATGCATCGCGCGGATCAACAAAGCGCTGCACATCGCCGCCGGCATCCGCCAGCATGTAGATGCCATCGGCCGTTTCGATCCAGACCTGAAAACTCGCGCCTTGCGCGCGCAGCGTCACCGCAGCCGTCAGATCGGCAAGCACGCGCACGCGCAATTCATCAGGTGTCAGGAATTGACTCATCTTCTCTAAGCACAAAGACAATGGATAAGGCTAGATCATACGCCTGTCCCATCACACCCGCCGCAACGCCCAAATCGGCTTTGCCCATCATCAAATCAAAGACGCGCCCGGGGATGATGCCACCAAAACAAAACGGCGCCGCGGCGCCGTTTTGTCTTGCAAGTGGTGCAGCCGGAATTACAGCTGGCCCAGCAGCGTTTCCGCGTTCGACACTTCGAACTTGCCGCCCTGCTCCACGTTGAGCTGCTTGACGACGCCATTCTCGACCAGCATCGAGTAGCGCTGCGAGCGCGTGCCCATGCCGAACTTGCTGAAGTCGGCGTCCAGGCCCAGCGCCTTGCTGTAGGCGGCGTTGCCGTCGGCCATCATGCGCACGATGCCGGTCGCTTTCTGGTCGCGGCCCCAGGCGCCCATCACGAACGCGTCGTTGACGGAGATGCACCAGATTTCATCGACACCCTTGGCCTTCAGTTCGGCCGCGTGCTTGACGTAGCCAGGCACGTGCTGTGCCGAGCAGGTCGGGGTGTAGGCGCCTGGCAGGCCGAAGATGGCGATCTTCTTGCCCTTGACCAGGTCTTGCACGTTGAACGTGTTGGGGCCCAGTGCGCAACCTTCCGTTTCGGTTTCGATGTATTCCGACAGGCTGCCTTCTGGCAGGGTATCGCCGATCTTGATGGTCATGTTTGACTCCTCTGTTCTGAATTTGAATAAAAAAACCGCGCCTCGGCGCGGTATGCCCCGGCATAGAACGTGCAGTATGCCTGAAGCGCGATGATTCTGCTGGAAGACGCCAAAACGGCGCCCGCCCCGCTTTCAAGCCTGCGGGCCGGGCGCCGCCGCGCATCTTAGTCAGCCTGCTTGCGCAGGAAGGCCGGGATGTCGTAGGTTTCCATGCCGTTCTTCTGCAGCGCCTGCACCTGCTCGGACGCCGTTTCGCGGCGCCATACCGCCGGCGCCTTCATGCCGTCGTAAGCAGCGTTGCCCAGGCCGCCTGCCGCGCCCACGGACACGGAAGTGGCAGCCGCGCCACCGCCCAGCGAGGCCGATGGCATCAGCGGGCTGTTGTGGGTGCCCGTGCGCAGCATCTGCTGCGGCACCAGCTGCACGTGCTTCTTGGCCTTGCCCAGGCCGGTGGCCACCACGGTCACGCGGATGTTGTCGCCCATGTCGTCGTCGTAGGCGATACCCTGGGCGATGGAGGCGTCCGGTGCGGCGAAGGCGCGCACGGCGGCCATCACTTCCTTGATCTCCTTACCCTTCAGGCCACGGCTGGCCGTCACGTTCACCAGCACGCCGCGCGCGCCGGACAGGTCCACGCCATCGAGCAGCGGCGAGGCGACGGCCTGCTCGGCCGCGATGCGGGCGCGGTCCACGCCGGAGGCGGTGGCCGTACCCATCATGGCCTTGCCCTGCTCGCCCATGATGGTCTTGACGTCGTTGAAGTCGACGTTGATGTGGCCCGGCACGTTGATGATCTCGGCGATGCCGGCCACCGCGTTGTTGAGCACATCGTCGGCGTGCTGCAGCCATTCGATCAGCGATTCGTCTTCGTAGATCTCTTCCAGCTTCTCGTTCAGGATCACGATCAGCGAGTCGACGTTGGCCGACAGCTGCTCCAGGCCCTCGTCGGCGATGTCCATGCACTTCTGGCCTTCGTGCGAGAACGGCTTGGACACCACGGCCACGGTCAGCGCGCCCAGTTGCTTGGCCACTTCGGCCACGATCGGTGCGGCGCCAGTGCCGGTGCCGCCGCCCATGCCGGCGGCGATGAACACCATGTGCGCGCCGCGCAGCGAGTCCTCGATGCGCTGGCGCGATTCCTCGGCCAGCTTGCGGCCGACGTCAGGCTTCATGCCCGCGCCCAGACCGGTCTCGCCGATCTGGATGATGTTGTCGGCCTTGGAGGTCGACAGGGCCTGGGCATCGGTGTTGGCGGCGATGAACTCGACGCCCGACATGCCCTTGTTGATCATGTGTTGAACTGCATTGCCACCTGCTCCGCCGACGCCGACGACCTTGATGACGGTTCCCAAAGCTGCGTTATCGACCATATCAAACTCCATGATGTGCTCCTATCAGTATGCGGTTTCCAAGCGCCAGGCCTCATATCTTTTAGGAGAACTGGAGATTGAAAACTGCGGTTGAATTATATAAATTGTTTAGCTAAATGTATTGGAATCGCCGTACTAAAAACCACAAACCACACTGCACCAACCGAATTTACTGCTGACCTTTACCACTTGACCTGCACTGCTTAGAAATTACCGAGGAACCATTCCTTCATACGCTGCCACACCGCCTTCACAGAACCATCCTGGCGGGTCACGATGTGGCCGCGCAGGTACTGCTTTTTCGCTTCCAGCAGCAGGCCCAGTACCGTCGCGTAGCGCGGGCTGCGCACCACGTCGGCCAACTGGCCGCGGTAGTCGGGCGTGCCGAGGCGGGCCGGCTTGAGGAAGATGTCTTCCGCCATCTCCACCATGCCCGGCATGATGGAGGTGCCGCCCGTCAGCACGATGCCCGACGACAGCACGCCTTCGTAACCGGATTCGCGCACCACCTGGTGCACCATCGCGAACAGCTCTTCCACGCGCGGCTCGATCACGGCCGCCAGCGCCTGGCGCGACAGGTTGCGCGGACCACGGTCGCCCAGGCCCGGCACTTCCAGCGATTCGCCCGGATCGGCCAGCACCTGCTTGGCCACGCCGTAGCGGATCTTGATTTCCTCCGCCTCCGAAGTCGGCGTGCGCAGCGCCATCGCGATGTCGTTGGTGATCTGGTCGCCGGCGATCGGGATCACGGCCGTGTGGCGGATCGCGCCGTCCGAGAACACCGCCACGTCGGTGGTGCCGCCGCCGATGTCGATCAAGACCACGCCCAGCTCCTTCTCGTCCGGGGTAAGCACGGCGTCGGCCGAGGCCATCGGCTGCAGGATCAGGTCCGACACTTCCAGCCCGCAGCGGCGCACGCACTTGACGATGTTCTGCACGGCCGACACGGCGCCGGTCACGATGTGCACCTTCACTTCCAGACGGATGCCGCTCATGCCGATCGGCTCGCGCACGTCCTCCTGGCTGTCGACGATGAATTCCTGCGGCACCGTGTGCAGCAGCTGCTGGTCGGTGGGGATGTTGACGGCCTTGGCCGTCTCGATCACGCGCGCCACGTCGGTGGCCGTCACTTCCTTGTCCTTGATGGCCACCATGCCGCTGGAATTGAAGCTGCGGATATGGCTGCCCGCGATGCCGGCGTAGACGTTGCGGATCTTGCAGTCGGCCATCAGCTCGGCCTCCTCCAGCGCGCGCTGGATGGATTCCACGGTGGCCTCGATGTTGACCACGACGCCCTTCTTCAATCCCTTCGATTCGTGCTGGCCCAGCCCGATCACTTCGTGGCGTCCGTCGGACATCACCTCGGCCACCACCGCCACCACTTTCGAGGTGCCGATGTCGAGGCCGACGATCAGGTTTTTCGCATCTTTAGTCATTTCTCTCGCCTACTGTATGTGCTTGCTGATTGGCTTTAAATTGTTGGTCTGTGTGCCCTGCTTCATTACTGCCGGTCGCGCCTTCGGTCTGGCGCCTTCGGCCGGTATCTTCAGGTCGGCCGCGCTCAGCGCCAGGCCGTTCTGGTACCGCATGTCGATGGTCTCGATATTCTGCAAATGGCTGACCAGCTGCGGATAAATGCCCAGCAACCGGTCCACCCTTTCCTTCAGCGTGGTGGCGGTCTGCTCACGCCCCAGCGCCACGCTCATGCCGTTATCAAGCTTCACGGTCCACGCATAGCGGCCCGACAGCGACAGCGCTTCCGGCACCAGCTTGAGCGGCGCGAACCACTGGCGCAATTCCTCGAAGCGCGACAGCACTTCCTTCTCGCTGCCTTCCGGCCCGTCGAACTCGGGCAGCGCGTGGTCTTCCTCGGCCTCGGCCAGGTTGGCCGTGAACACGTCACCCTTGGTCGACAGCAGGCGGCCATCGGCACCCCAGGTGCCCAGCGCCTCATGCTCCTCCAGCGCCACGATCAGCTGGTCCGGCCATTCGCGGCGCACGGTGGCGCGCCGCACCCAGGGCACCGACTCGAACGCCTGGCGCACGGTGTCCAGGTTGGTGGTGAAGAAGTTGCCCTTGATGCGGCCCAGCGCGTTGTTGCGCAGCGTAAGCTGGCTCACGTGGCGCAGTTCGCCGTCCGCCGCCAGGCTCTCCACGCGGATCGTGCGCAGGTTGAACATGGGCCGCTGCGCCAGCCACCAGACGCCGGCGGCCAGGCATGCCAGCAGCGCCAGGGCGAAGATGCCGTTGGCGGTAGCATTCAAGGCTTTAGCGTCTTGCCACATGCGCTTACTCCTTGCCCGTGGCCGGCGCGGCCATCTTCAGGCGCGCCGAGCGCAGGATTTCCACGCACAGCTGCTCATAGCTGATGCCGGTCGCGCGCGCCGCCATCGGCACCAGCGAATGGGTGGTCATGCCGGGCGAGGTGTTCACCTCCAGCAGGAACGGCTTGTTGTCACGCTCGCGCAGCAGCACGTCGACCCGGCCCCAGCCCTCGCAACCAAGCGCGCGGTAGGCTTCCACCGCGATGCGCTGCATCTCGGCCGTCGTCGCCTCGTCCAGCACGGCCGGGCAGTAGTACTTGGTGTCGTCCGTGAAGTACTTGTTCTGGTAGTCGTAATTGCCTTCCGGCGCCACGATCTCCACGATCGGCAGCGCGCGGGCGCTAGCGCCCTGCCCCAGCACGGCAACCGTGAATTCACGGCCGGTGACGAATTCCTCGGCCAGCACGGAATCGTCCAGCGCGGCGGCCGTGTCGTAGGCGGCCTTGAAGGCGTCGGCGGCCACCACTTTCGTGATGCCGATGGTCGAGCCTTCGTGCGGAGGCTTGACGATCAGCGGCAGGCCCAGCTCGGCCGCCACTTTATCCAGGTCCGAGTTCGCGTCCAGCACCGCGTATTTCGGCGTCGGCAGGCCGTGCATCAGCCACACGATCTTGGTGTAGATCTTGTCCATGCCCACGGCGCAGGCCATCACGCCGCTGCCCGTGTACGGAATGCCCAGTTGTTCCAGCGCGCCCTGCATGCTGCCGTCTTCGCCGTAGCGGCCGTGCAGCGCGATGAACACGCGGTCGAATTGCTCGGCCGCCAGCTCGGCCAGCGAGCGCTGGCCCGGGTCGAAGGCGTGGGCGTCCACGCCCTGGCTTTGCAGGGCCTGCAGCACGCCAGTGCCGGACATGATGGACACGTCGCGCTCGGCGGAGCGGCCGCCGAACAGCACGCCGACCTTGCCCAGCGCCTTAGCCTCAGTTGCAGTCATTTGATTCACGTTCAGACCTTCGGATAGTTAGTCAGTTTGGCAGGGACGCCGCTGATCGAGCCTGCGCCCATGGTGATGACGACGTCGCCGTCGCGCACCACGCCCATGATGGTTTCCGGCATGTCGCCGATCGCCTCCACAAAAATCGGTTCCGTCTTGCCGCGCGCGCGCAACGCGTGGGCCAGCGCGCGGCCGTCGGCGGCCACGATGGGCGCCTCGCCGGCCGCGTACACTTCTGCCAGCAGCAGCACGTCCACGCTGCCCAGCACCTTCACGAAGTCCTCGAACAGGTCGCGGGTGCGGGTGTAGCGGTGCGGCTGGAACGCCAGCACCAGGCGGCGGCCCGGGAACGCGGCGCGCGCGGCAGCCAGCGTCACTTCCGTTTCCACCGGGTGGTGGCCGAAGTCGTCCACCAGCGCAAAGGTGCCGCCGCCGGGGATGGCGATGTCGCCATAGCGGGTGAAGCGGCGGCCCACGCCGGCAAAGCCGGCCAGGCCGGCCTGGGTGTCCTTGTCGGCGATGCCGATCTCGCGCGCGATGGCCACGGCCGAGCAGGCGTTCTGCACGTTGTGCATGCCGGGCTGGTTGAGCACCACGTCCAGGTCGGGATAGCCTTCCTGCAGCACCGTGAAGTGCATTTCCACGCCCACGGCGCGCGCGTTCACGGCGCGCACTTCGGCGTCCGGGTGGAAGCCGTAGGTGGTCACCGGCTTGGTCACGTGCGGGATGATGGCGCGCACGTGCGGATCGTCGATGCACAGCATGGCGCGGCCATAGAACGGCAGGCGGTGCGTGAAGTGGACGAAGGCCTGCTTGAGCTTTTCGAAATCGTGCTCGTAGGTTTCCATGTGATCGGCATCGATGTTGGTGATGACTTCGATCATGGGGGTCAGGTTCAGGAACGAGGCGTCCGATTCGTCCGCCTCGGCCACCAGGTAGTCGCCCGTGCCCAGCTTGGCGTTGGCGCCAGCGCTGGTCAGGCGGCCGCCGATGACGAAGGTGGGATCGAGCCCGCCCTGCGCCAGCACGGACGCCACCAGGCTGGTCGTTGTGGTCTTGCCGTGGGTGCCGGCGATAGCGATGCCGCGCTTGAGGCGCATCAGTTCACCAAGCATGACGGCGCGCGGCACGATGGGGATCTTGCGGGCGCGGGCGGCCACCACTTCCGGGTTGTCCTGCTGGACGGCGGTGGAGGTGACGACGGCGTCGGCGTTGCCGATGTTTTCCGCCGCGTGGCCCTGGTGGACGGTAGCGCCCAGCGACGCCAGGCGCTGCGTGACGGCGTTGCTGCCCAGGTCCGAGCCGGTGACGGTGTAGCCGAGCGTGAGCAGCACTTCGGCGATGCCGCTCATGCCGCTCCCGCCGATGCCGACGAAGTGAATATTCTGTACTTTGTGTTTCATGAGAGTTGTTCCAATACTTGTGCGATCGCGTCGTTGGCGTCGCGCTTGCCGGCCTTCTTCGCCGCCATGGCCATGGTCTGGCAGGCGTTGCGGGTCAGCGTTTCCAGCAAAGTCGCCAGGCTTTGCGGATTCATTTCCGTCTGCGGCATGTGGATGGCCGCGTTCTGCTTGGCCATCCATTTGGCGTTGTCGCGCTGGTGGCTGGTGGTCGATGCCACCAGGGGCACCAGCACGCTGGCCACACCGGCCGCCGTCAGTTCCGACACGGTGATGGCGCCGGCGCGGCAGATCACCAGGTCGGCCTGGGTGTAGGCGTGCGCCATGTCGTCGATGAAGTCGACCACGTTGGCCTCCACGCCGGCCTGCGCGTACGCGGCGCGCAGCGCATCGATGTTCTTCTTGCCCGACTGGTGCGTCACCTGCGGGCGCAGCGCGGCCGGGATCAGCGCCAGCGCGGCCGGCAGGTTGTCGTTCAGCGCCTTGGCGCCCAGGCTGCCGCCCACCACCAGGATGCGCAGCGGGCCTTCGCGGCCGGCGAAGCGCTGCTCGGGGCCGGCCATGTCGAGGATCTCCTTGCGCACCGGGTTGCCGGTGACGACGGCCTTGCCGGCGGCGCGGCCAAATTCGGCCGGGAAGCCGAAGCACACGCGCTGCGCCAGCGGCGTCAGGGTCTTGTTCGACAGCAGTAGGGCCGCGTCGGCGTTCACCAGCACCAGCGGCACGCCGCGCAGGCGCGACATCATGCCGCCGGGGACGGTCACGTAGCCGCCCATGCCCAGCACCACGTCCGGCTTGCGCTTGCCGATGTAGCCGAAGCAGGCCGCGAAACCGGCCAGCATCTTGAACGCGCCCGCCACGGTGTGCTTGAGGCCCTTGCCGCGCATGCCGGAAAAGTCGATCGCATCCATCGCGATGCCGTGTTTCGGCACGATGTCCTGTTCCATGCCGTGGGCCGTACCCAGCCAGCTCACTTCCCAGCCGCGCGCGCGCATGGTCTGCGCAATCGCCAGGCCGGGGAAAATGTGGCCGCCGGTGCCGGCCGCCATGATCATCAATCGTTTCATAATCTGCCACCACGCATCAGGACCCGGTTCTCGTAGTCGATCCGGAGCAGGATCGCGAGCCCGACGCAGTTAATCACCACCCCCGTGCCGCCATAGCTCATCAGCGGCAGGGTCAAGCCCTTGGTCGGCAGCAGGCCAAGGTTGACACCCATATTGATAAACGTCTGCACCCCGATCCAGATGCCGATGCCCTTGGCCGTGAGGCCGGCGAAGGTCTGGTCGATGGCGATGGCCTGGCGGCCGATGTCGAAGGAGCGCTTGACGATCCAGTAGAACATTGCGATCACCACCAGCACCCCGGCCAGCCCCAGTTCCTCGCCGATCACGGCCAACAGGAAGTCGGTGTGCGCTTCGGGCAGGTAGTGCAGCTTTTCCACGCTGCCCCCCAGGCCCACGCCGAAGATCTCGCCGCGCCCGAAGGCGATCAGCGAGTGCGTCAGCTGGTAAGCCTTGTTCAGCGCATTGTCTTCCTGCCACGGGTTGAGGTAGGCGAAATAGCGCTCGCGCCGGAACTTGGACAGCGCGATGATGGAAATGAAGATCGTCACCAGCACGGCGCCGATGCCGCCGAACCAGATCGCGTTGATCCCGCCCAGGAACAGGATGCCCATGGCGATGCAGACGATCACGCCGAACGCGCCCAGGTCCGGCTCCAGCAGCAGCAACAGGCCGACGAATCCGACCGCCGCCGCCATCGGCATGAAGCCCTTGGTCAGCTTGTGCATGTATTCCTGCTTGCGCACCGTGTAGTCGGCCGCATACAGCACGGCCACCACCTTCATCAGCTCCGACGGCTGCAGGTTGATCACCTTGAGCGAGAGCCAGCGGCGCCCGCCGTTGACCACCACGCCCAGGCCGGGAATCAGCACCAGCACCAGCAGCACCAGCGTGCCGATGAACAGGTAGGGCGCGGCCTTCTGCAGGTCAGCGATGCGGATGCGGAACACGAACAGGCCTGCGACCAGCGACACCGCGATGAACAGCGCCTGGCGCGTGAGGAAGTAGGTGTTCTGCCAGCGCACATAGTTGGCGAACTTGGGCGAATCGGGCAGCGAGATCGAGGCCGAATACACCATCACCATCCCCAGCAGCATCAGCAGCAGCGTGACCCACACCAGCGGCTGGTCGTATTCCATCATCTTGGACTGCCGCGCGCGACTGCCCACCGGCATGGAGGCCGGTGGTGCGTTGAAGCGGAATGGCAGCTGGAAGGCCATCAGATCTCCTGTCCCGCGTCCAGCGCGATGTCACGCACGGTGTCGATGAACACCTGCGCGCGGTGCGCGTAGTTCTTGAACATGTCCAGGCTGGCGCAGGCGGGCGACAGCAGCACGGCGTCGCCGGCTTGCGCCAGCGCGCAGGCGCGCTTGACGGCTTGTGGCAGGTCGGCGCAATCCTCCAGAACCACGCCCGTTTCGTCCAGCGCGGCGCGGATGGCCGGCGCGTCGCGACCGATCAGCAGCACGGCGCGCACGTAGCGCGACACCGGATCGGCCAGCGGGGCGAAGTCCTGGCCCTTGCCGTCGCCGCCGGCGATCAGCACCAGGCGCTGGTTCTCGCCCGTGAAGCTCTTGCCCAGGCCGATCAACGCCGCCACGGTGGCGCCCACGTTGGTGCCCTTGCTGTCGTCGTAGTATTCAACTTCATTGATGGCCGCCACCAGCTCCACGCGGTGCGGCTGGCCACGGTATTCGCGCAGGCCGTGCAGCAGCGGCGCCAGCGGCAGGCCGATGGCGCGGCACAGGGCCAGCGCGGCCAGCGCGTTGGCGGCGTTGTGCTGGCCGCGCACTTGCAGCGCGTCGACCGGCATCAGTTTCTTGAGCACGCATTCGACCGGCTCGGGGGCCGGGTCGTTCTTGCGGCGCTTCTTGCGTTCCACTTCCTCGCCCGGGTCGGCCGAGGCCAGCCAGTAGATGCCGCGCTCGTTGTGCAGGCCGAGGCAGTCGGCGTGCTGCGGCGTGTCGGTGCCGAAAGTGATGTTCTCGCCAGTCGGGTCCTGCATGCGCATCACGACCGCATCGTCGCGGTTCAGCACGCGCACGGTGTCGGCGCCGAAGATGCGCTGCTTGTCGGCGGCGTAGGCGGCCATGTCGCCGTGCCAGTCCAGGTGATCCTGGGTCACGTTGAGCACCGTGGCGGCATCGGCGTTCAGGCTGTAAGTGGTGTGCAGCTGGAAGCTTGATAACTCAAGTACCCACACTTGCGGCAACTGGTTTTCTTCGGAAGGCGCGTCCAGCACTTCGCGCAGCACGTCCAGCGCGGCCGGGCTGATATTGCCGGCCACGCGCACCGTGTTGCCGGCGCGTTCGCACAACTGGCCCACCATGCTGGTGACGGTGGTCTTGCCGTTGGTGCCGGTGATGGCGATGACTTTGGGCGCGTAACCGCGTTCTTCCTTGAGCGCTTTCAGGGCCTGGGCGAACAGTTCGATCTCGCCCCAGACAGGGATGGCGCGTTCGGCGGCGGCCGGCACGATCTCGGCCAGCTCGCGGTTGGGCGCCAGGCCGGGGCTGACGGCCACGAAGTCCACGCCGTCGAGCAGCGCGGCGCCGAACGGGCCGGCGACGAATTCCACGTCTGCCACGGCGGCGCGCAGCGCGGGCAGGCGCTCGGGCGCTTCGCGCGTGTCGGCCACGCGCACGCGCGCGCCGGCGCGGGCCAGCCACAGCGCCATCGCCAGGCCGGATTCCCCCAGCCCCAGTACCAGTGCGGTTTTGCCTTCGTAGTTCATCAGCGCAGCTTCAGGGTAGTGAGTCCGACCAGGACCAGCATCATCGTGATAATCCAGAACCGCACGACGACCTGGGTCTCTTTCCAGCCTTTTTGTTCAAAGTGGTGGTGCAGCGGCGCCATCAGGAACACGCGGCGGCCCACGCCATAACGCTTCTTGGTGATCTTGAACCAGCCCACCTGGATGATGACGGACACGGTTTCGGCCACGAACACGCCGCCCATGATGAACAGCACGATCTCCTGGCGCACGATGACGGCCAGCGTGCCGAGCGCGCCGCCCAGCGCCAGCGCGCCCACGTCGCCCATGAACACTTGCGCGGGGTGGGTGTTATACCAAAGGAAGGCCAGGCCGGCGCCCGTCAGCGCGCCGGTGAAGATAATCAGTTCGCCCGCGCCGGGAATGTGCGGGATGAACAGGTATTTGGAATAGGTGGCGCTACCGGTCAGGTAGGCGAACAGGCCCAGCGCCGCACCCACCATGATGGTCGGCATGATGGCCAGGCCATCGAGGCCGTCCGTGAAGTTGACGGCGTTGCTGGTGCCGACGATCACGCAGTAGGTCAGCGCGATGAAGCCCCACACGCCCAGCGGATAGCTGATGGTCTTGAAGAACGGGACGATCAGGTCGGCCTTCGGCGGCAGGTCCATCGAGAAGCCCGACTGCACCCAGGCGAAGAACAGCTCGAACACCTTGCCCGCGTTGGGTGCGGACACGGAGAACGCCAGGTACAGCGCGGCGCTGATGCCCACCAGCGACTGCCAGAAGTATTTTTCGGCCGAGCGCATGCCCTCCGGGTCCTGGCGCACCACCTTGCGGTAGTCGTCCACCCAGCCCACGGCGCCGAAGCCCAGCGTGACCACCAGCACCGGCCAGATCAAACGGTTCGACAGGTCGCACCACAGCAGCGTGGAGATGCCGATGGCGATCAGGATCAGCACCCCGCCCATGGTCGGCGTGCCGTGTTTTTTCAGGTGGGTCTGCGGGCCGTCCGTGCGCACGGCCTGGCCGTACTTCATGGCGGTCAGCTTGCGGATCACGGCCGGGCCAGCGCCCAGGCCGATCACCAGCGCCGTGATGGTCGCGAACACGGCGCGGAAGGTGATGAAGTTAAAGACCCGCAAAGGTCCGAGGTCCTGCTGAAAATATTGCGCGAGCCAAAGCAGCATGATTAGTGACTTTCCTTGTTAGCTTGTTGCGATCCAATCAAATGCTGCACGACCCGTTCCATCTTCATGAAACGGGAGCCCTTGATTAATACGGTTGCATCCGGCGTGTTGGCGGCGTCGAGCGCCGCCAGCAGATCGCCGAACTGTTCAAAATGACGGATGGACGCACCGTGCATGTGGCGCGCCAGTTCGCCCGTCGCGAGCACCTGTTCGATGCCCTTGCTCTGCGCGTAAGCGCCGATTTCTTCGTGAAACTCGCGGCCCTTGCTGCCCACTTCGCCCATGTCGCCCAGCACCAGTATGCGCGGCGCGGCGGCTTTCGCCAGCACGTCGATGGCGGCGCGCACCGAGTCTGGATTGGCGTTGTAGGTATCGTCGATGACGACGGCGCCATTGGCGGCGGTCTTCTTCTGCAGCCGTCCGGCCACGGGCGCGAACGCCTCCAGTCCGAGCCGGATGGCGGTGGCCGAGATGCCGGCCGCGTAGGCGCAGGCGGCGGCGGCCAGCGCGTTGCGCACATTGTGTTCCCCGGCCGCCTGCAGGCGCACGAAGAACGGCGTGGTGGCCGCGTCATGGCCGATGGTGATGGTCAGTTCGCTGCCGAAGTCGCCGGCACGGTAGGTGCAGCTGACGTCCGCCTGCGGCGTCAGGCCGAAGGTGACGGTGCGGCGCTGGCCGGCCAGTGATTGCCAGATCGGCGTGAACTCGTCGCCATGTGGGAACACGGCCACGCCGTCGTCGCCCAAACCGGCCAGCACGGCGCCGTTCTCGCGCGCCACGGCTTCCACCGTGTGCATGAATTCCTGGTGTTCGCGCTGGGCGTTGTTGACCATGGCGACGGTGGGTTCGGCGATGGCGCTCAGGCGCGCAATCTCGCCCGGATGGTTCATGCCCAGTTCCACCACGGCGGCGCGGTGCGCGGCCTCCAGGCGGAACAGCGTGAGCGGCACGCCCACTTCGTTATTCAGGTTGCCGCGCGTGGCCAGGCGCGCGTCCTCGCCGCCGCAGGCCTCGGCCAGGATGGCCGCGATCATTTCCTTGACGGTGGTCTTGCCATTGCTGCCCGTGACCCCGATCACGGGCACGCTGAACTGGCGGCGCCAGTAGTTGGCGATGCGGCCCAGCGCCACCAGCGTGTCCGGCACGACGATGGCAGGCAGGGTCCAGCCGTCCGGCAGGCGCTCGGCCACCACGGCCGCCACGCCCTTGGCCGCCACTTGCGGCAGGAAGTCGTGGGCGTCGAACACGTCGCCGCGCAGGGCGACGAACAGCGCGCCGGCGGCCACGTTGCGGCTGTCGGTGGAAACGCCGTCGAACGCCGTGTTGGCGTCGTTGACGAGCGTGGCGCCGGGAATGGCGCCCGCGAGCTGGGCCAGCGTAGCGCGCATCAGTTCGGCCTCATCATGGTCAGGCGGGCCGACAGGGCCAGCTGGGCGTGGTCGGCGTCGGAGAACGGCAGCTTCTTGCCCTTGATCTCCTGGTAGGGTTCATGGCCTTTACCGGCCAGCAGGATCACGTCCGGCTTGGCCGCATGCTTGATGGCCAGCAGGATGGCGGCGGCGCGGTCCTCCACCGTCTGCAGCGTGGACGACGGATGCTGCTGGTCCATGCCAGCCACGATCTGGGCGATGATGGCGTGCGGGTCTTCGCTGCGCGGATTGTCGCTGGTGACGAGCACGTGATCGGCCGCCTGGGCGATCTTGCCCATCTGCGGGCGCTTGCCCGGATCGCGGTCGCCGCCGCAGCCGAACACGCACCACAACTGGCCACCGCGATCCTGCGCCACCTGGCGCAGCGCTTGCAGCGTTTTTTCCAGCGCATCGGGCGTGTGGGCGTAGTCGATCACCACCATCGGCGCATCCTGGCCGCCCACCTGCTGCATGCGGCCGGGGGCCGGGCGCAGCGATTCGATGGCGTCCAGCGCGGCGCGCAGGCCCACGCCCTTGGCCAGCAGCGCGCCCAGCACGCCGAGCGCGTTGCTGATGTTGAAGTGGCCCACCAGCTGGGTCTTGACCTGGGCCGCGCTCAGCGGGCAGTCCAGGTGGAATTCGGTGCCAGCAGTGCGGCTGCTGCGGAACTGGCTGGCGCGCAGCATCATCACGCCGGGCAGGTCGGGCACGGTGGCCGCATCGGCCAGCGTGTAGCCGATCACGGGGATGGCGCCGGACAGCTTGCCCCGCACATGCTCCACCAGCCGCAAGCCCATCGGGTCGTCCAGGTTGATCACGGCCGTCTTCAGGCCGGGCCAGTCGAACAGTTTGGTCTTGGCCGCTTCATACGCCGCCATGTCGCCGTGGAAGTCCAGGTGGTCGCGCGTGAGGTTGGTGAACACAGCCACGTCGAAGTGCATGCCGGCCACGCGGCCCTGCTCCAGGCCGATGGACGACACTTCGATCGCCAGCGACGCGGCGCCGGCGTCGCGCGCCTCGGCCAGCGTGCGGGCCAGCAGCACCGCATCCGGCGTCGTATAGCCAGTGACATCGAATTCCGCCTCGGCGCGGCCCTTGAACAGGCCCACGCCCAGCGTGCCCACCACGGCGGCCGTTTCGCCACCGCGCGACAGGGCCTGGCCCAGCCACACGGCGCTGGAGGTCTTGCCGTTGGTGCCCGTCACGCCCACGGTGAACATGGCGCTGTCGGGCTGGCGGTAGAAGGCATGCGCAATCAGGCCGGCGCGCGCCTTGAGCTGCTCGACGGTGATGTAGGGCGCGGCCCAGTCGGGATTCCAGGTAAAGCCGGCCGGGTCGAGCACCACCAGCGCGGCGCCGGCCTCGATGGCCGTTTCAATATAGTTGCGCCCATCGCCGGCGTCGCCGGGATAAGCAAAGAACACATCGCCCACCTTGATGCGGCGCGAGTCGGACGCCAGCTGCGCCGTGGGCGCCAGCCTGCGGATCGCGTCGGCGATAGTCAACGGGTCGAAGTTGGAAGTCGTCACATTTTCCCCTGTTCGGAATTCTCAGGAATGATGATATGGGTCACGTTGGCGTCGGGCGTGATGTTCTTCGCGCGCAGCACGTTGGCCGCCAGCGTGGAGAACACCGGGCCGGCCACGTCGCCGCCCACGTGCACCGCGCCACCCGGTTCGTCGATCATCACGGCGATCACGAAACGGGGGCTGGACATGGGCGCCATGCCGACGAAGTTGCCGATGTATTTGCTCTGCGAGTAGCGGCCGTTGATGACCTTTTGCGCGGTGCCGGTCTTGCCGCCCGTGCGGTAGCCTGGCACCTGGGCCTTCTCCGCCGTGCCGCCCGGCTGCGTCACCATCTCCAGCATGTCGCGCATCTCGGCCGCCGTCTGCGCGCTCACCACGCGCGTGCCCACGGGCGGCTCGGTCACCTTCTGGAACGACAGCGGGATGATGTCGCCGTCGCGGGCGTAGATCATGTAGGCGCGCGCCAGCTGGATCAGCGACACGGAAATACCCTGGCCGAAGCTCATGTTGGCCTGCTCGATCGGGCGCCACGATTTGTACGGACGCACGCGGCCGGCCACGGCGCCGGGGAAGCCCCACTTGGGCTGCTGGCCCAGGCCCACCTTGGTGAACATCTCCCACATCTCCTGGGGCGGCATCTGCAGCGCCATTTTCGAGGTGCCAATATTGGACGACTTCTGGATCACCTGCTGCACCGTGATCACGCCGTGCGGGTGGGTGTCGTGCACCACCTTGTCGCCGATGGCGTAGTAGCCGGGCCCGGTGTCGATCAGCGTGAGCGGCTTGACGCGCTTGGTGTCGAGCGCCAGGCCCACCGTGAACGGCTTGAGCGAGGAACCGGGTTCGAAGGTGTCCGTCATCACGCGGTTGCGCAACTGCTCGCCCGTCAGCGCGGTG
This sequence comes from Rugamonas brunnea, assembly GCF_014042345.1. Taxonomy (GTDB): domain Bacteria; phylum Pseudomonadota; class Gammaproteobacteria; order Burkholderiales; family Burkholderiaceae_D; genus Rugamonas; species Rugamonas brunnea. The sequence continues at coordinate 206,692 of NZ_JACEZT010000002.1, read as the reverse complement.
CGGTCGTTGGGGTTGTAGGACGGCCAGTTGGCCAGCGCCAGCACTTCGCCCGTGTGCACGTCCAGCACCACGGCGGCGCCGGCCTTGGCCTTGAACTTCTCCACCGCGTCCTTGAGCTGGGTGAAGGCGATGTACTGGATCTTGCTGTCGATCGACAGCGTCAGGTCCTTGCCGTCGTGCGGCTCGCGGATCGATTCGATGTCCTCGACGATGTGGCCGAGGCGGTCCTTGATCACGCGCCGGCTGCCCGGCACGCCCATCAGCGTTTTCTGCTGCGCCAGTTCCATGCTCTCCTGGCCCACGTCCTCCACGTTGGTGAAGCCCACCACGTGGGTGGCCACTTCACCCTGCGGGTAGAAGCGCTTGTATTCCTTGCGGGTCTGAATACCCTCGATACCGAGCTTGGTGATCTGGTCGGCCACGTCCTGCTCCACCTGGCGTTTCAGGTAGACGAAGCCACGGTCGGAATCGAGTTTCTTCTGCAGCTCGGCGTCGCTCATCTCCAACAGCTTGGCCAGCGCCTTGAGTTTTTCCGGCGGCGCTTCCTGCACGTCGTCCGGGATGGCCCAGATGGCCTTGACGGGGATCGACGAAGCCAGCACCTGGCCGTCGCGGTCGGTGATCTTGCCGCGCGTGGCCGGCAGGTCCAGCGTGCGCGCGTAGCGGATCTCACCCTGCTTTTGCAGGAACTGGGTCGACAGGCCCTGCAGCCAGGCGGCGCGGCCGGCCAGCAGCGCGAACGCAGAGAACAGCACGAACAGCACCACGCGCGAGCGCCACACGGGCAGGCGCACGGCCAGCACGGGATTTTTCGAGAACGGCACACCCTTGGAGGCCGCTACCCGCGAGACGCTGGCGTTGGAGGCGCGCTTCATTTGCCCTCTTCCGGCGACAGGTACTGGGTACGGGTGGCCGTCAGCGGCACCATGTTCAGGTCACCGCGCGCGATCTGCTCGATGCGGGCGTGCTTGCCCAGCGTGGACTGGTCCAGCTGCAGCTGCGCCCATTCGATGTCGAGCTGGCGCGCCTGCGACTGGCTGCGTTCCAGTTCGATGAACAGGTGGCGCGCCTGGTATTGGGCGTTAACGAGCGACAGGCCGCAAGCGACCAGCAATGCCGTCAGCACCAGGTTGATCTTGCCGCTCATGGCGCCCCCTCCGGCAGCGGCAGGCGGCGCGCCACGCGCATCACGGCGGAACGGGCGCGCGGGTTGGCGTCCACTTCGGCGTCGGACGGCTTGATCTTGGAGATCAGCTTGAGCAGCGGCTGCGGCAGGTCCACGGCGCGGATCGGCAGCCGGCGGTCCGGCTGCGGCACGTTGGCCTTGGCCGCGAAGAAGCGCTTGACCATGCGGTCTTCCAGCGAGTGGAAGCTGATGATGGCCAGGATGCCGCCCGGCGCCAGGCAGTCGAACGCTTGCTCTAGTCCGGCCTCGAGGTCTTCAAGCTCTTTATTGATGAAAATCCGGATAGCCTGAAAGGTACGGGTGGCCGGATCCTTGCCCTTTTCCCGAGTCTTGACCGCGCCTGCCACGATGCCGGCAAGCTGTCGTGTGCTTGAAATTGGCTCGACTGCCCGGCGAGCAACAATCGCCTTTGCAATCTGAAAAGCAAACCGTTCTTCCCCATATTCTCTGATCACCTTTTCCAGTGTCTGTTCGGATTCTGTGGCGAGCCACTCGGCCGCCGACATGCCGCGCGTGGTGTCCATGCGCATATCGAGCGGGCCATCGTTGCGGAAACTGAAGCCGCGCGCCGCGTCGTCCACCTGCGGCGAGGAGATGCCCAGGTCGAGCAGGATGCCGTCCACCTGGTCCACGCCCCGTTCCGTGAGGGCGGCGCGCATGGTGGCGAAGCTGTCATGCACGATGGTGAAGCGCGGATCGGCCACCTGTTCGGCGGTGGCGATGGCTTGCGGGTCCTTGTCGAAGGCGATCAGGCGCGCGTCCGGCCCCAGGCGCGACAGGATCAGGCGGCTGTGGCCACCGCGCCCGAAGGTGCCGTCCACATACACGCCGCCGGCGCGCGCGCCGGCCAGGGCCAGCGCGTCGACCGCTTCGTCTAGCAGCACCGTACGATGCTGAAATTCCGGCACCGCCGTTGTCGTCATCGCGGGGCCTTAGAAGGAGAAGTTGGCAAGGACATCGGGAGTGCCGGCTTCGATCGCCTGCTGCTCTTTTTCCGCCAGTTTGGCGGCATCCCAGATTTCAAAGTGGCTGCCCATGCCGATCATCATGATCTCGCGCGACAGCCCGACGGCGTTGCGCAGTTCGGGCGAAATCAGCACGCGGCCGGCGCTGTCGAGTTCGACGTCGCAGGCGTTGCCGAGGAAGATGCGTTGCCAGGCCCGGGCCGACATGGGCCAGGCGGCGATCTGTTCGCGGTGGCTTTCCCACACAGGGCGGGGGAAGAACAGCAGGCAGCCGTCCGGGTGTTTGGTCAGCGTGAGTCGGCCTTCGCACTGGATGGCCAGCGCGTCACGGTGCTTGGCAGGGATGGACATCCTGCCTTTGGCATCGAGACTGATTGCGGACGCGCCTTGAAACACGGGAGTTACCTTTAGACCTCTGATTGGTTAGCGGAGTGGAAAACGCCATCTTTTGTCGCCTCCTCCCCCGCCGCTAAGTCAGGAGAAAAATCCCACAAAAAGACACTTTTTCACACAGATGCCCACTTTAGAGGATGGAAGATGGGTGGTCAAGCGCTTTCGCCCAACCGAAACAGGGATTTTATTAATGAAATTAAGGACTTAGCGTACTTCCTTGAAGCCGTCTCGCGCAAAAATATATTGAGAAATTAAATACTTATAGAAGATTGTGAATGTGCTACCTCATCTATGCGCGCGCTTTTCGCTGTGCTGGAGGGCAGTAAATGTTGGATGAAAATAATTAAATTAATTGCATACAGTTGCCAATCGCCAACATCACAGTAGCGATCCGGCAACAGGCCGAACAGCGGGGCGGGATGGCCGCAAGCCGGGAGGAAAAAGTGTGATTTTTGTAGAGAATGACCAGCCTGGCGCGCCTGGCGCGCATTTCGCGGATATGGAGACTTTCAACACTGCACAATCAAGACCACGGTTTGTTGCCTATTTGTTGCCCAATTTTTCAGTGGACAGCCGCATGCGAATCGCCAGCTTGTATAGACAACATTGCCTGACGAGCCAAGAGACATGCGGCGCAGTCCACACCACCGCCGCTATTATACGGAATCAGCCAAGCACCCCCGCGCACACCTGCGTGCGCGGGGGCGGGGACGGCCTCAGGCCGGCGTTTCCCAGCTGCGCGAACGTTCGACGGCGCGCGCCCACTGGGCCAGCAGCGTGGCGCGCTGGTCGGCGCCCATCTGCGGCAGGAAGCGGCGCTCGCACTGCCACTGGGCCGTGATTTCTTCCTGCGTGTCCCAGAAGCCCACGGCCAGGCCGGCCAGGTAGGCCGCGCCCAGCGCCGTCGTTTCCGTCACCTGCGGCCGCACCACGGGCACGCCCAGCAGGTCGGCCTGGAACTGCATCAGCAAATCGTTGCGGGCCGCGCCACCGTCGGCCCGCAGCTCCGTCAGCGGGATGGCCGCGTCCTTCTGCATGGCCGCCAGCAGTTCGGCGCTCTGGAACGCGATCGCCTCCAGCGCCGCGCGCGCGATGTGGCCCTTGTGGCTGCCGCGCGTGAGGCCGACGATGGTGCCGCGCGCGTACGGGTCCCAGTGCGGTGCACCGAGGCCGACAAAGGCCGGCACCATGTAGACGCCGCCGCTGTCAGGCACGCTGGCGGCCAGCGCCTCCACCTCGGACGAGTGTTGGATGATACCGAGCCCGTCACGCAGCCACTGCACGGTGGCCCCGCCCATGAACACGCTGCCTTCGAGCAGGTAATCGGTGCGGCCATCGACGCGCCAGCCCACCGTGGACAGCAGCCGGTTGTGCGACACCACCGGGTGACGGCCCGCGTGCATCAGCATGAAGCAGCCGGTGCCGTAGGTGTTCTTGACCATGCCCGGCTGGTGGCAGGCCTGGCCGAAGGTGGCGGCCTGCTGGTCGCCGGCGATGCCGGCCACCGGGATGGCGCCGCCGAACAGGCCGTCGCGCGTGCTGCCCACCTCCTCGCTCGACGATACCACCTGCGGCAGCATCTCCTCGGGAATGTCGAACAGGTCCAGCATGTCCTGGTCCCAGCGCATCAGGTGGATGTTGAACAGCATGGTGCGGGCCGCATTGCTCACGTCCGTCACATGGCGGCCCGTGAGCTTGTAGACCAGCCAGCTGTCGATGGTGCCGAAGGCCAGCGCGCCATGGCGGGCCCGCTCGCGCGCGCCGGGCACGTGGTCGAGCAGCCATTTGAGCTTGGTGGCGGAAAAATAGGCATCCAGTTCCAGGCCCGTGACGTCGGCCACCAGCTTGGCCTTGCCGTCGGCGCGCAGCTGGGCGCAGTAGTCGGCCGTGCGGCGGTCCTGCCACACGATGGCCGGCGCGATCGGCTCGCCCGACTTGCGGTCCCAGACGACGGTGGTCTCGCGCTGGTTGGCGATGCCGATGGCGCGCACGTGGGCGCTGTCCACGTGCAGCTCGTGCAGCACCTTGCGCGCCACGGTCAGCTGGCTGTTCCAGATTTCATTGGGATCGTGCTCGACCCAGCCGGGCTGGGGATAGTGCTGGGGGAATTCCTGGGCCGCGCTGGCGCAGATGCGACCGTGGTGGTCGAACAGGATGGCGCGCGAGCTGGTAGTGCCCTGGTCCAGGGCCAGTATGTATTGTGTCATCGGCAGATCCCCTGGCGTCGCCGCTCCGGACCTGCGCATGCACCAGCGGGCGGCCGCCGTGTTAAGCAAAGTAATACAACAGAATTTAGTTGAAGCAAGCCGATAGGCCGGATTTTGTTACGGCGCGGGCGAACCCGCGCTATGACAGCCATTCCTCTAGGCGCCGAATTACTCCGGCGCTCAAGCTTCCTACCCGCACGCTCCGCGAGCAACATCATCGCGTGCCTATTTGGAATTGCACCAGGTGGAGGTTACCGCGTTTCACCGTAACTTAATACGCTCGTCTCTGTGGCCCTATTCCTCGCCTTATATCCCGAGGGACTTTCGGCGGACGGCCGTTAACCGTCACCCCGCTCTATGGAGTCCGGACCTTCCTCCCGCCGGGCATTACGCACCGGCCAGCGGCTGTCTGGCTTGCTTCAACGCATATTGTACCGCGCCGGCCGCCAAATCTGAAATTTGGTGTCGCCATTAGAAAAGCCGGGCCCCGCGCAGCGTCTTAGAATGGGGCTGCCGGCGACCATCCCGCTCGCCCCCACGATAAGGTTATACCATGACCCATCCCTCCCGCACCGGCGGCCAGATCCTGGTCGACGCCCTGAAGATCCACGGTGTCGACACCGCCTTCGGCGTGCCCGGTGAAAGCTATCTCGACGTCCTGGACGCGCTGCACGACTCCGATATCCGCTTCATCATCGCCCGCCAGGAAGGCGGCGCCGCCTTCATGGCCGACGCCTACGGCAAGATGACCGGCAAGCCCGGCATCTGCTTCGTCACCCGCGGGCCGGGCGCCACCAACGCCTCGATCGGCGTGCACACGGCCTACCAGGATTCCTCGCCCATGATCCTGTTCATCGGCCAGGTCGGCAACGACTTCACCGACCGCGAAGCGTTCCAGGAAATCGACTACCGCCGCATGTACGGCCAGATGGCCAAGTGGGTGGCCCAGATCGACCGCGCCGACCGCATCCCTGAATATATGGCGCGCGCCTTCCAGGTGGCCACCAGCGGCCGCCCCGGCCCGGTGGTGCTGGCGCTGCCGGAGGACATGCTGACCAGCGTGGCGGCCGTGGCCGACACGGCCCGCTACCAGCCGGTGCAGGCCTCGCCGTCGGCCGACCAGATCGACCATGTGCGCACCCTGCTGGCCGGCGCCAAACGGCCGCTGGTGCTGCTGGGCGGCGGCGGCTGGAATCCGCAAGCGTGCGCCGACCTGCGCGCCTTCGCCGAAGCCAACGCGCTGCCGGTGGCGTGCGCGTTCCGCTTCCAGGACCTGCTCGACAACGCGCACCCGAACTACGTGGGCGACGTGGGCATCGGCATCAACCCCAAGCTGGCCGCGCGCGTGCGCGAGGCGGACGTGATCCTGGCCATCGGCCCGCGCCTGGGCGAGATGACCACCAGCGGCTACAGCCTGCTGGAATCGCCCGTGCCCAAACAGAAGCTGATCCACATCCACGCCGACGCCGAGGAACTGGGCAGCGTCTACCAGGCCGCCCTGATGATCAACAGCGGCATGCCGCAAGCGTGCGCCATGCTGGCCGCGATGGCGCCGGTGGACGCCGGCGCCTGGCGCGCCAGCGTGGCCGAGGCCAAGGCCGAGCTGCTGGCCTACCAGCAGCAGCCGCCCATCTTCAAGGATGGCCAGGCGCCGCTGGATTTATGGCAGGTAGTGCAGCAGATCCGCGCCATCGCCCCGGCCGACACCATCATCACCAATGGCGCCGGCAACTACGCCACCTGGGCCCACCGCTTCCACCGCTACGGCGGCATGCGCACCCAGCTCGCGCCCACCAGCGGCGCCATGGGCTACAGCGTGCCGTCGGGCGTGGCGGCCAAGATCGTGGCGCCGGAACGCACCGTGATCACCTTCGCCGGCGACGGCGAGTACATGATGAATGGCCAGGAGCTGGCGACGGCCGTGCAATACAAGGCGGGCGTGGTCATCCTCGTGTTCAACAATGGCATGTTCGGCACCATCCGCATGCACCAGGAACGGACCTATCCGGGCCGGGTGTCGGGCACGGTACTGCATAACCCCGACTTCGCGGCACTGGCCAAGGCCTATGGCGCGCATGGCGAAACGGTGACGGAGACGGCCCAGTTCGGGCCGGCGCTGGAGCGGGCACTGGAACACGCGCGCGCCAAGCGGCTGCCGGCCGTGATCGAGCTGCGCTACGACGGCGACCTGATCACGCCGGGCGCCACCCTGTCCACCATCCGCGCCAACGCGCTGGCTGAGCGCGCGGCAAAGACGTAAGGCTCCCTCGTCGGGCGGCCTTGGGGTCTGACCCCGGCCTCATCGGGGTCTGACCCCGGTTTCAGGCCTGCGTACCCGGCAAAGCCTCCGCAGCGGGCTGACGCTGCGGAGGCCGCTTGCCGCCCTCATTCTTCAGCATCGGCGCGTCGTCCTCGCCGTGGCCGTCAGCCGGCGCCTGGCCGCCGTCGGCGTCCCCGGCGGCCGGCTTGCGCGGCGCCGGACAGGCGCGGCAAGCGCCCGGCTTGCGGCCGAAATCGACCACCCTTTGCAGCCGCATCGGCACCGCGCCATCGTCGCAGTAAGCGCCATCGAGCAGCAGCGTATTGCCATCGTCGGACAGCTTGCCGCTGATGGTGCGCTCATCCTCGCCCGGCGGCGTGACGACGAAATACAACTGGCGCCCGCGCGGGTCGATATTCACATCGCTGGCCACCACGGGCCAGCTCAAGCCGCCGGCCGTGTACTCATAAATCACCGTATCGACTTCCGCGAAGCGCTGCAGCGTGATGCGCTGGCCGCCGAACTCGCCGCTGTCCGGGTGCAGACACAGGTCGGAAAACACCAGCATGCCGAAACGGGGCAAGGTGGCGGCGGGCCGGCGCGCCACCTTGGGCGCGGCCAGCGCGGCGCACGAGGCGAGCAGGATCAGACAGGCCAGCGCGGCGCGGCCGGCGGAACGGGTGGGCATCATGGCGGAAACGGAAATGGTAGGGAGGGAATATTTTACCGCCTGGCGGACGCCGGCGGTGGTGGACGGTGCAAAGCCGCCCGTAAACGCACATCGGCCGCGCGAACGCGGCCGATGTGTCATCTAAATCCGAACTAGGCGGAAATTAGAAGTTGTGCTTCAGGCCAACGTTGAAAGCCTTGTCGCCGGTGCCGGCTTCGGTGTTGTTGCCAACGGTGTAGAACGCGCCGTTCTTGTTCTTGATCTTGGCGTAAGCGACGTAGGCGCTGGTACGCTTCGACAGAGCGTGGGTGTAGCCGATGGCCCACTGGTCAGCGTCTTGGTTAGCGGCCAGCTTGTCGTTCTTACGGGTGAACGAGGCGATCACGCTGCCTGCTGGGCCGACTGGCACGGTGGCGCCAACCAGGATGTTGTTGCTGTCAACGACAGGCGACAGCTGCGACAGCTGGCCCTTGTCACGGCCGTAGGCGAAGAAGGCCTTGGCAACCTGGAAGTCGTAGTTCACGGCCAGCAGGGAGTTGTGGCCCATAGGCGCGTCAACGGCGGCGGTGTCGTTGTTACGTGCGTTGTAAGCGAAGCTTGCGTTCAGAGGACCGTTCGAGTAGCCAACCGAACCACCGATCTGGCGCTGTGCCTTGTTCGAGCCAGCTTGCTCGCCCACGGCGTACGACAGTTCAGCTTGCACGCCGTTCAGCGAAGGGGTGCGGTAGGTCACGGCGTTGCTGTTGCGGGTCAGGGTGTCCTGGGTTGCGAACAGGTTCTTGGCGGTACCAGCCAGGCCCAGAGCGAACGGGTCAGCCACGTCGCGCAGGGTTTCGTAGTAAGGGGTGTACTGACGGCCCAGCAGCACGGTGCCGGCTTCTTTCGACACCAGACCAACGTACGATTGACGGTTAGCGATCGAACCAGCAACGTCGGACGCGCCGGTGTCAGCTTTCACGCCCGATTCCAGGACGAACACGGCGCTCAGACCGCCGCCCAGATCTTCGGTGCCCTTGAAGCCCAGACGCGAAGCCGAAGCCACGCCCGAGGTCACTTTGGTTACGGTACCAGCCGCACCACCACGCTCGCTCACGATGCCGGCATCAACGGTACCGTAGATCGTCACGTTCGACTGTGCGAAGGCAACGTTGCTCATTGCGCCCAGGATTGCGATGGAGATAAGAGATTTTTTCATTACGTAATTCCTTCAGTTGTGTTGCGGGTAAAAAGGTAAAGCTAGTGCTACGCCTAAATTCGGTGCTTATTCGGCGCCGGTTGGGGCGTCGTTTATGCGTGAGGGCATTCTCCCCAGCTGCCACGTTGCAGTCCTTGTTGCCGGACGCGTTCACATTGTGTTGCGGCCGATTTAATCGATGCCGGCTTTATCGCGGTGCTTGTGGCACCGGAGGCGGCACTATACTGACGCTTTGAGTATCCATCAAGTGTAAAAACGCTCATATTGGTTATCGCTTGCGGCGATTTCCTTCATGTCACCGTGCTGGATTTTCAAAAACTGCAATATTTTACCGCATCGCAATATATCCTGCCGAGACAGCCCACTAACTTGTCAAATCCGCACAGATGAACTTGGTGCGGCGCCCGGCGAACCGGACCGCCTGAAGCTGCTGCAATTGAAAAATGCATCAGTGTCGGACTAAGTAAAAATAGCTACATTGCTATTTCTGGCTGTATTTTATACCGAACCCTTGCTCGGCACACTTATACCAAATGTGTAGAAGCCGCCTTACCCGGAGAATGTTTGGCAGTTTCCGCAGGAAAACAGGGGGCGGAACCGTGTTTGTCTATAGTAAGAGTGCTCAATTAATGAAATAAATTCTGCGCGCGCACCCTGCTGCTGCGCCGCAGCAGCAATTTGTAAGCAATTGCTACTTGTTGTCGAGAGGCGACAAAAAGTTGGTCCCGGGGCCCCTCCGCGCCCCTGCCGGCGGCCGACGGGGCGGCCCGACAACATGAAACGCCTTCATGAAAGCAGCGACCGGGCCAATGGCGCCGGGCTGCCCTGGCGATTTAACAATTGGCGCCGCCACGCGCACCGGAGACGCCATCCGGACACTGCTCCGCCACAACATTCTTGGTTTTTTTTCACCGGCGCGCCAACTTTTTTGTCCATGGCAAATAGGAAGCATTCGCACTATTTTTGAGATTAGTTCTTTATGTCAACAGTGTGTCGTGGACAAGGTTCTATACTGTGGATAAGTGGCCTGGAAACGCGGCCCGGCACCACCACTTTCTTCTCTTAAACACGGTTAGAATGCAGGTCGCGTTCCAGTGATGTTGCAGCCCGATTGCAGCCAGATTGCTGTTAAGTTGAGGCTCAGTTGCTGCTGGCAACGCGGAACCCAAACCGAACCGATGCCTGCACCAGAGGCACCAAAACCATGTGCGCAAACCAGCGTCTACCCGATTCCCGTAGCCGCACAAGCTGATGAAAACTAACGCCCACACTTTGCCTGTTTCGAGCACCATCAGCGACGTCGAGCGCGACACCGGCGTGGCCAAGGAAACGCTGCGGGTCTGGGAACGGCGCTATGACTTCCCGCAACCGCTGCGCGACGCCCACGGCGAACGCAGCTACCCGGTGGAACAGGTGCGCAAGCTGCGCCTGATCAAGCGCCTGATCGACCTCGGTTTCCGGCCCGGCAAGGTGATCGGCTACGACGTCGAACAATTGCAGGCGATGGCCGAGCGCGCCGTTCAGTCCGGTCCCCAGTTATCCCAGCCCCATCCTGAGCAGCAGCAATTGCTGGAACTGTGCAAGGCGCACGACATGGACGCGCTGCGCCGCCGCCTGTCGCAGGCCTTGCTGGTGATGGGCCTGAAAAGCTTCGTGATCGACCTGGTGGCGCCCTTGACCCGGCTGGTGGGCGAAGCCTGGGCCAGCGGCCAGTTGGCCGTGTTCGAAGAGCACCTGTACACGGAAACGCTGAAAATGGTGATGCGCAGCGCCATCTTCTCCGTGCCGCAGGCCAACGCGGCCAGCATCGGCGCGCCGCGCATCCTGCTGACCACCCTGCCCCAGGACCGCCACAGCCTCGGCTTGCTGATGGCCGAGGCCATGTGCGTGGTCGAAGGCGCCTATTGCGTGTCGCTGGGCGTGCAGACGCCGCTGCTGGAAGTGGTGGAGGCGGTGCGCGTGCTGCAGGGCGACATCGTGGCGCTGTCGTTCTCGGCCTCGATGAACCCGCGCCAGGCGCTCGACAGCCTGGCCGAACTGCACATGCGCCTGCCCGAGGCGGCCGAGCTATGGGCCGGCGGCAACAACGCGGCGCTGCGCCGGCGCAATCCCAAATTCGTGCGCGTGCTCAACCTGAGCGAAATCGGCCACGCCATCGCCGAATGGCGCTTGCGCCACCCGCGCCAGAGCACGCGCGCCGGCTGACACCCGGGCGGCCGGCCCCGCGCCGTCCCGCCGTCGGCCCGTTGCCGGTCCGTTGTTGGCCCGTCATCGGCGGCTGCGGTCTTGCCATTCAGACAGCCCCGGCGGGCCGCCCCGCCCCGTGCTCTGGTAAAATATCGCCATTCCCAGTGTCCGGCGCCGCCGGCCATCCGCTTGAAGCGCCTTCGATCACACATCCATGTTTAGTTTCTTCAAGAAAAAACCCGTCGTTCCCGAAGTTCCGCCCGCCGCCGCGCCGCAGCCGCTGCCGGCCAGCGCGCCGTCCGCCGAGCCCTTGCTGGCGGTGGAGGAACCGGCGCCGCGCAAATCGTGGATGTCGCGCCTGAAGGCGGGCCTGTCGAAGACCTCGGCCAACCTGTCCATCCTGTTCGTGGGCGCCAAGATCGACGACGACCTGTACGATGAACTGGAAGCGGCCCTGCTGATGGCCGATGCCGGCGTGGAGGCGACCCAGTACCTGCTCGACGCGCTCAAGCGCAAGGTCAAGGAAGACAAGCTGCTGGACGCGGCGGCCGTCAAGGCGGCCCTGAAAACGCTGATGATCGACCTGCTGACGCCGCTGCAGCGCCCGTTCGAGCTGGGCCGCCACCAGCCGCTGGTGATGATGATTTCCGGCGTCAACGGCGCCGGCAAGACCACCACCATCGGCAAGCTGGCCAAGCACATGCAGTCGCACGGCCAGTCGGTGCTGCTGGCGGCCGGCGACACCTTCCGCGCCGCCGCCCGCGAGCAACTGATGGTCTGGGGCCAGCGCAACAACGTGACCGTGATTTCGCAGGCTTCGGGCGACCCGGCCGCCGTCTCGTTCGACGCCGTGCAATCGGGCAAGGCGCGCGGCATGGACGTGGTGATGGTGGACACGGCCGGCCGCCTGCCGACCCAGTTGCACCTGATGGAGGAACTGAAAAAGGTCAAGCGCGTGATCGGCAAGGGCATGGAAGGCGCGCCCCATGAAACGCTGCTCGTGATCGACGGCAACACCGGCCAGAACGCGCTGGCCCAGGTCAAGGCCTTCGACGACGCGCTGCAACTGACGGGCCTGGTGATCACCAAGCTCGACGGCACGGCCAAGGGCGGCGTGCTGGCCGCCATCGCGCGCGTGCGCCCGGTGCCCGTGTACTTCATCGGCATCGGTGAAAAGATTGAAGACTTGCAGCCCTTCGTGGCGGCCGATTTTGTCGAAGCCCTGCTCGGATAAGCCTATGATTGAATTCCAGAACGTCACCAAGCAATATTCCCCCGACGCCACCGCCCTGCGCGGCGTGTCGCTGACGGTAGAGAAAGGCGAACTGGTCTTCCTGGCCGGCCCCTCGGGCGCCGGCAAATCCACCCTGTTGAAGATGATCGCGGCCATGGAGCGCCCGAGCAGCGGGCGGGTGCTGGTCAACGGCCAGGACGTGGGCCGCATCAAGCCGGCCGGCCTGCCCTTCCTGCGCCGCAACCTGGGCCTGATCTTCCAGCAGCAACGGCTGCTGACCGACCGTTCCGTGCTCGACAACGTGATGCTGCCGCTGCTGGTGACGGGCGCGCCGCGCGCGGCCGCCGAGCAGCGCGCCCGCGCCGCGCTCGACAAGGTGGGCCTGCTGGACCGGGCGCTGGGCCAGCCGCTGGCCCTGTCGGGCGGCGAGCAGCAGCGCGTGTCGATCGCGCGCGCCATCGTCAACCGGCCCCAGATTATCCTGGCCGACGAACCGACGGCCAACCTGGACCGCGCCAGCGCCAACCAGGTGCTCGACGCGCTCAAGGCCTTCCATTCCGTGGGCGTGACCTGCCTCATTTCCAGCCACGATGAACAGATGCTGGACGCTGCGGCCCGCGTGATCCACCTCCAACACGGCCAGATCGATGGCCAGTCCGCAGCGGGAGCGCAGGCATGAGCAACTGGTTACGGCAACACGGTTTTGCGCTGGCGGCGGCGCTGGTGCATGTGCGCCGCGCGCCCGGCAGCTTCCTGTTCAATATCATCGTGGTGGCGATCGCGCTGGCGCTGCCGTTCGCGGGCGTGACCCTGCTCGACAACGTGCGCCCCATGTCCGAGCAATTGTCGGTCGATCCCGAAGTCAGCGTGTTCCTCAAGCAGGAGCTGCCGCGCGCCGACGCCGAGGCGATGGCGACCACGCTGCGCCAGCTGGTGGCCGACAAGCAGGCCAAGATCATCTTCACGGCGCGCGAAAAGGCGCTCGACAACCTGAAAACCAAGAGCGGACTGTCCGACGTGCTCGGCACGCTGGGCGAGAATCCGCTGCCCGACAGCTACGTGCTCAAGCTCGACGCCTTCCGCAACGCCCAGGCCGGCGGTGACGTGGACGCGCTGGCCGACCAGATCCGCGCCCTGCCCGGCGTGGACACGGTGCAGGTCGATTCGGCTTGGGTCAAGCGGCTGGCCGCGCTGATCAAGGTGCTGCGGCTGGCCCTGCTGCTGCTGGCCGCCACCCTGGGCACGGTGGTGGTGGCCGTGGTGTTCAACACCATCCGCCTGCAGGTGATGACGCAGCGCGACGAGATCATCGTCTCCAAGCTGATCGGCGCCACCGACACCTTCATCCACCGCCCGTTCTATTACACGGGCGCCCTGCTGGGCCTGTGCGCGGGCGCCGTGGCGCTGGGCGCCGTGGCGCTGGCCCTGCGCCCGCTCAACACGGCCATCGCCGAGTTCGCCCGCCTGTACGCATCCGAATTCCAGCTCACACCGCTGCCGCCGCTGGCCATGGCTGCCCTGCTGGCCGTGTCGGCCACCCTGGGCCTGGTGGGCGCCATGCTGTCGGTCCAGCGCCACCTGTCGCGCCTGGACTGAGTCCCGTCAAGCCGTGTATGCCCCAATCGTGCGTTCGCGCACGGTTTTTCGGCGCGCACCGGCCTACAATTAAGTTCCGCTTAAGCTCGCCACCGCATGCTGATCGCGTCGTCAGCTGCGGTGTATTGCCTTGGTCAATATGACGCCCACATCCAGCGCCGGCACTGCGCCGGGACTGGATACGCAAACGCCATAGACCGCTAAAAACCGATAGCATTTTTACTATCAAAGCGATTATGGATGGCGATTGGCACTCATCGACGGAGAGTGCTAATATATGAAACATCGTGGGGCTGGGTATTCTTAGAAGCAACTTTTTAGCGCAAGAATCCCGGTTTCCTCAAGCACTACCGCAGCGGGTCATAAATGGGGTAACAAACGGTAACATCGGATGTGAACCACCCGGCTGCATGGCACATTGACACTTAGCAATATCAGCTAGCGAGGAATTACATGAATATGATGTCCGCACCGAACGCGTTGGTCCCGGCCGCCAACCGTGCTCTGGGCCTCGGGTTCACTGGCAACCTGGGCAACCTGGATGCCTATATCTCGGCCGTCAATCGCCTGCCGATGCTGTCGCACGACGACGAAGTCTCGCTGGCCCGCCGCCTGAAGGAAAAGAATGACCTGGCCGCCGCCCAAGAGCTGGTGTTGTCCCACCTGCGCCTGGTGGTGTCGATCGCCCGCGGCTACCTCGGCTACGGCCTGCCGCACGCCGACCTGATCCAGGAAGGCAATATCGGCCTGATGAAAGCCGTCAAGCGCTTCGACCCGGACCAGGGCGTGCGCCTGGTGTCGTACGCCATGCACTGGATCAAGGCCGAGATGCACGAGTACATCCTGAAGAACTGGCGCCTGGTCAAAGTGGCCACCACCAAGGCCCAGCGCAAGCTGTTCTTCAACCTGCGCAGCCACAAGCAGGGCCTGGACGCCATGACGCCGTCGCAGATCGACGGCCTGGCCAAGATGCTCGACGTGAAGCGCGAGGAAGTGATCGAGATGGAAACCCGTTTGAGTGGCCGCGACATCGCCCTCGAATCGCCATCGGACGACGAGGACGACAAGTTCGCCCCGATCGCCTACCTGTCCTCGGAGCAGAGCGAGCCGACCCGCGTGCTGGAAGCGGAGCAGGTCACGCGGCTGCAGTCGGAAGGGCTGGAAACGGCGCTGGGCAAGCTCGATCCGCGCTCGCGCCGCATCGTCGAAGCGCGCTGGCTGGCCAACGACGACGGTTCCGGCGCCACGCTGCACACGCTGGCCGACGAATTCGGCGTGTCGGCTGAACGCATCCGCCAGATCGAATCGGCCGCGCTCAAGAAGATGAAAGGCGCGCTGGCCGCCTACGTGTAAGAATCTGGCAAGACCGGCCGGCCCCCGTGCCGCACACATGCCGCCCCGCGACCGCGCCGGGCGGCATTTTTTCTGGCGCGGCCGCCGGTGCGTGTACCATATCCATCCCGCCGTGATGGGTGACGCCGACCGTGCGCCGCCGCCGGGCAGCCGCTGCTATTCTCGATTTGTTCGTCTCGTTGCATTCCTGACTGAAAGGATACGCATGAACAGCAAGTTGTCGCGCCATGTTTGGCACTATCTGTTACTGCTTTTACTGCTGCCGGCCCTGGCCGGCAGCGGCGCGCGCGCCAGCGACGGCGCGCCCCCGGCGCCACCCGCGCCGACCAAAATCACCGTCGCCCTGACCCAGGGCCAGAGCGCCACCATCGCGCCGGACACCGTGCTGCGGCTGGAACGCGTCAACGACAGCCGCTGCCGTGTAGGCGCCGTCTGCGTGTGGGCCGGCTACATCAGCTACACCTTCACCCTCACCAAGGGCGGGACCAGCACCAGCTTCGTGCTGGCGGCCGACATGCCCGGCGCCAGCAAGACCGCCAACCAGGGCGGCCTGACCTTCACCCTGCTCGGCGTGGTGCCCGACAGCGTGCCCCACATGAAGGCGCCGGTACCCGATTACCGGGTCAGCGTGCAGGTGAGCCACGCCCCCGCCCCCGAACCGGGGCGCTAAGAAGTTTGCAACAACCGCTAAGTCCTGATTAAGAAACCGTGACGATACTGGCAACACATTCAACATCCACACGGAGACATCATGCAAGGCTGGATACGCGCCAACAAAGGGTTCCTGTTGTTCCTCACGCTGTTCGGCATCTTCCGCACGGCCGTGGCGGACTGGAATCCTATCCCGTCCGCCTCCATGCATCCCAACCTGCTCGAAGGCGACGTGGTGCTGGTGAACCGGCTGGCCTACAACGTCAAGCTGCCGCTGACGGACATCGTGCTGGGCCACACCGGTGAGCCGCAGCGCGGCGACATCGTCACCTTCAGCTCGCCCCAGGATGGCACGCGCCTGATCAAGCGCGTGATCGCGCTGCCCGGCGACCGCGTCGAGATGCGCGACGAGCAGCTGATCATCAACGGCCAGCCGTCCAGCTACGCCCTGCTCGGCGATGGCCGCGAGACGGTGGGCGCGGCCGGCACGCTGCGCACGGTGCAGCTGCGCGAAACCATGGCCGCCGGCGCGGCCGCCCCGCACGCGATCCAGCTGCTGCCGCAGGTGAACGCGCGGCGCAACTTCGCCCCCATCACGGTGCCGCCCGGCCAGTACATGATGTTGGGCGATAACCGCGACAACAGCGCCGACTCGCGCTACATCGGCCTGGTGCCGCGCGCGCTGCTGATCGGCCGCGCCGTGCGGGTGCTGGCCTCGGCCGACATCCAGGGCAACTGGCACCCGCGCACCGAGCGCTTCGGCATGGACCTGTACAGCCCGCATTGATCCAGCTCCAGCCCGGGCCCGTTGCCGTGGTGTTATGATCCAGTCAAACTTGTCATAACACTAGCCGGCTGCTCCGGGCGCGACGCGCCGGCGGCCGGCACGGAGCACACCATGATCGAATTTGCAGGCCTGGCCAAAGTTTACGGCGCCTTCGACGCCGTCAAGCCGCTGTCGCTGACCGTACGGCGTGGCGAAGTGTTCGGCTTCCTCGGCCCCAACGGCGCCGGCAAGACCACCACCATCCGCATGATGATGGGCATCCTCGTGCCCAGCGCCGGCCAGGTGCGCATCAACGGCTATGATTGCCACGGCGCGGCCCACGAGGTCAAGCGCCACGTGGGCTACCTGCCCGACACGCCGGTGTTCTACGACTACCTGCGCGGCCGCGAGATCCTGCAGTTCGTGGCTGAGATGCACGGCTACGACCGCGCCGAAGCGGCCCGCCGCGGTGCACGCCTGCTGGCCGAGTTCGGGCTGGAGGAAGCGGGCGAGGACTACGCCGTCAACTACTCGCTGGGCATGAAAAAGCGCCTGGGGCTGGCCTGCGCGCTGGTGCACGAACCGGCCGTGCTGATCCTCGACGAACCGATCAACGGCCTCGATCCGCGCGCCTCGCGCGAGGTGCAGGAACGCCTGCTGGCCGCCGCCGCGCAAGGCACCACCATCTTCGTCTCCACCCACCTGCTGGACATGGCCGAAAAGCTGTGCGACCGGGTCGGCATCATCCACCACGGCGAGCTGGTGGCCACCGGCACGCTGGACGAAATCCGTGGCGACGCCTCGGCCGCCGCGTCGCTGGAGGACGTATTCCTGAAGATCACAGCCGGCGACGACGGCGTCGCGCCATGATGGCCGCGCCGTCGCCCGGCCGCGCCATGCTGCTGATGGCGCGCCTGCGCCTGACGCGGCTGCTCAACCAGGCCGATGCCCTGTTGTTCCGCGCCGCGCGGCGCAAGCGGGCCGGCCGCGCGGCCACGCCGGGCAAGCGCCGCAACTCGTGGCTGCTGGCCCTGCTGATCGCACTGATGGCCGGCTTCTCGTTCACCCAGCTGGCGCGCAACGCGGTGCTCAACCTGCACTGCCACATCGACGCCGCCTGCGCCGCCACCGACGACCAGGGCGCCACCTACATGGCGCTGGAAAAGGGCGCGGCCGCTCTGGCCACCACGCCATTCAGCCCGCACCTGGCCAGCGCACTGACCATGATGCTCACCCTGCTGTTGCTGGTCAGCGTGCTGTTCGCGGTGGGCAGCCGCGAGCTGGCCCAGGCCGACTGGGACCTGGAATGGCTGGCCACACTGCCCGTGCGGCGCAAGACGCTGCTGTGGGGCCGCGTGCTCGAACGCAGCGTGAGCAATCCCACCGCCCTGTTCGCGCTGCTGCCCCTGTGCGGCCTGCTGGCCTGGTATTCCGGCTTGCGCTGGAGCGTGCCGCTGGCCATGCTGGCGATGGCGGCCCTGCTGCTGCCGCTGACGGCCCTGTGCCACACGCTGGCCGACACGGGCCTGCGCATGTGGCTCCCGGCCTCGCAATTGCGCAACCTGCAGGCGCTCACCAGCCTGGCGTCCATGCCCATCCTCTATTTCGTGATGGCGCTCGGCATGCCCAACGGCGCCAGCTTCCCCATCGAATGGGCCGCTGCGTATCCGGCCTGGAGCGCATGGACGCCGCCCGGCGTCATGATCCAGCTGCTGCAGGCGGCCACGCCGGGCCGCGCCGCCGCGCTGGCCGCACTGCTGCTGGCCCAGGTGGGCCTGCTGCTGGCTGGCGGCGTGGCCTTGCTGGGATACCAGTTGCGCCACGGCGTGGTGGCCTCCGGCGAGCGCGCCAGCGGGCGCCCCAGGGTGCGGACAACCATGGACGAACCCACCAAGGCCGGCGCCGATCACGCCACGGCCACCCCGCGCGCCGGTGCGCGCGGGCTGCTATCGCCGGTCAAGCGGCGCGAATTGCGCCTGCTGTCGCGCGACCGCAACTTCCTGGTGCAAAGCCTGCTGCTGCCGGTGGTGATCATCGGCAGCCAGCTGATGTTCAACGGCGCCCTACACGACCTGGGCCAGTTCGCCCACCATCCGTCGGTGGTGGCCGCCGTCGCCTTCGGCATCGGCAGCTACGTGCTGATGCTGTCGGCCTTCCAGACCCTCAACAACGAAGGTCCGGTGCTGTGGCTGCTGTACACCTTCCCCCGCAACGTGGAAAGCGTACTGCGCGAGAAGGTGCAGCTGTGGGGCGTGCTGGCCCTGTTCTACCCGCTCGGCGTGTTCGGCCTGGCGCTCCATGCCGGCGCACCGCTGGACTGGCCACTGGCCGGCTCGTTCCTCCTGGTCCTGACCGGCATGCCCGTCTTCGCCGTGATCGCCGTGGCGCTGGGCGTGTTCGCCTGCGACCCGCTGGCGACGGATGTGCGGACCCGCGTGCGGCCCAGCTACGTCTACCTGTACATGCTGCTGGCCAGCTTCTACGGCTATTCCATCTACACCACCTTCTGGCCGCAAAAGCTGGTGGTGATGGTGCTGTGCGGCGCGCTGGCGCTGGCCATGTGGCAGAAGGCGCGCGACGAGCTGCCCTATCTGCTGGACCCGGCCGCCGCGCCGCCAGCCCGCGTCTCCACGGCCGATGGCCTGATGGCGGCCACCGCCTTCTTCGTCCTGCAAGCGCTGATCGGCATGCTGTTGAGCGACGGGCCGGGCAAGATCGGGCTGCAAGGCCTGACCATCGCCTTCGCCTCGGCCGGCGCCACCGTGTATGGCTGCACCCGCCTGATCTACTGGCGCAACAGGACGGCCGGCGTGCCGGCCATCGTGCGCGGCGGCGATGCGGGGACTGGGACTGGGACTGGGGCGGGGGCGGCGGCGGGCCTGGGCCTGGCCATGGCCGTGCCGGCCATCGCCGTAGGGCTGGCCTACCTGGCGGCGCTGCGCCACAGCGCGCTGGCGCCGGCGCTGTCAGCCGCCGCGACCGGCGCCACCCTGCACCCGGGCTGGATGCTGGCCCTGGCCGTGCTGGCCGCGCCGCTGTGCGAGGAATTCATTTTCCGTGGCCTGATCTTCGGTGGCCTGCGGCGTTCGATGGGCGCGCTGCCCGCCATGCTGGTCAGCGCGGCGGTGTTCGCCATCGTCCACCCGCCGCTGTCGATGCTGCCCGTGTTCGTGCTGGGATTACTGACCGCTTGGAGCTACGAGCGCAGCAAGCGGCTGCTGGCGCCCATGCTGGTGCACGCGCTGTACAACGCGGCCGTCGTGTCGTGGCAGCTCTGGTATTGAACCCGGCACTGAATCTGGCACTGGGACTGGCACTGAGTCAGACCGTGGCCGGCGCGCCATCGATGGCCTGCGCGCGGCGCAACCGTTCGCGGCAGTTGCACAGGTTGGTGCGCATGGCGGCGCGCGCCGCCTCCGGGTCCTGGCGCTCGATCGCGTAGTAGATGTCTTCGTGTTCGCGGTAGATGCGCTGCAGGCAGTCGCCGGCCGCCCCTTGCGACAGGCGCGAGAGCTGGTCCGGCGCCAGGTGGGCGCGCGGGATGATGGCCTGCCCCAGGTCCGTCATCAGGTCGATGAAATAGCGGTTGCCGGTGGCCTCCGCGATCAGCAGGTGGAAGCGCTGTTCCGCTTCCTCCGACACGCCCGGCAGCGCGGCCCCGCTCAGGATGCGGCGCAACGCCGCCTCCATCTGCGCCACCTGCTGCGCGCTGCGGCGGGTGGCGGCCAGCCAGGCCGCCTCCGTCTCTACGCTCATGCGCAATTCCAGCACGGCCAGCAGGTCGGGCAGGCTGTGCACGGCGCCGGCCGCCACGCTGAGCCGGGCCGGTTGCGGCGCCAGCACGAAGGTGCCCACGCCGTGCCGGGTCTGTACCAGCCCCGCCGCCTGCAAATGCGAGATCGCCTCGCGCACCACGGTGCGGCTCACGCCATGCTGCTCCATGATGTCCGATTCGGCCGGCAGCTTGTCGCCGGGCTTGCAGTCACCACTGCGGATGCGCGCGGTGACGCTCTCCACCACACCCTGGGCGAGATTGCGCGGCTTCTTATTGCGGGGCACGAACAAGGGAACGGGAACGGTGTGGGACATGACGCGGATGGGCGGTGACGGGCCGGCCCATTATAGCAGCGCGACCTGACAGCAGTTGAAGTGCGGGCGCCGCCTCAGACCAGCAACGCCGCGCTCATCGAGTCGGCGTCCGCCGCCGACTGGCGCAGCACATCGTCGAGCCGCGCGTTGTCGCGCACATAATCTTCCAGCGCCTGGTCCGTGCCGGTCGCGTCGACGGGCAGCGCCAGCGGCGACGCCACGGGCGCCAGCCGTTTGGCCAGCAACAGCGTGTCGCGCAGGCCGGCCGGTGGCGGCGTCAGCGTCGCGCCGCGCAGCGCCACGATGGCCAGCGCCACCGGCTCCGGAATGGCCAGCTTGCGCATCATCTCGCGCGTAATGATTTCCCGGGCCGCCCCCATCCACTCGGCCGGATCGTCGAGCAGGCCGGGCAGCTCGTCGGCGCGCGACAGCAGGTAGAAGCCGCCCGCCTCGTGCACGATGCCGGCGAACAGCGCCGTGTCGGCGTCGACCGCCGTCACATGGCGGGCCAGCACATGGGCCAGCGCTGCCACGTGGGCCGTGTGGCGCCACAACTGCCCGGCCATGGCGCGCAATTGCGGATCGCGGATGCGGCTGCCGAACTGGCGCACCACCATGGCCGCCGCCATCGTGTACAAATTGCGGTAGCCGACCCGCAGCACCGCCGTGCGCACGCCCGTGACGAGCGGGCCGCGGCGGTTGAAGACGGCCGAATTGGACAGCGCCACCGTGCGCGCCGCCAGTTGCGGCTCGGCCAGCACCTTGCGCACCACGTCGTCCGTGGCGCAATCGGGATCGGCCAGCGCCAGCTGCAGGCGCAGCGCGGCATTGACGCTGGTGGGAAAAACCAGCTCGCCACGTTCGGCTTGCGACACTATCTGGGCGAAGTCTCTTAGTTTTTCCATGGAAACATTATACCCGTGCCCCTCCGCCAGCGGACAGGCTGGGGGGGCGGCGGCGTGCGCGCCAACAACACTTTGGTCGATCAGGGCGCTAAACGCCGGCGTCGGGCGCGCGCAACAGGCGCACGGCCTCGCGCAGCCCGGCCACCAGCTGGGCGCGCGCGTCCTGTTTGGCCTGCGCACCCGGCACCCGCAACACGAAGGAAGGATGGTAGACGGCCACGATCCAGCGGCCCTGGTGCCGCTGCGGCTGGCCCATGGCCTGCCTGAGGGTGGCGTGGGGATTGCCGGTGACGGCCTTGAGCGCCGTGCTGCCCAGGGCCACCACCACGCGCGGGCGCACGCGGGCCAGTTCCCCGTCCAGCCAGTAGCGGCAGGCGTCGATTTCCTGCTGGGCCGGCGTCTTGTGCAGGCGCCGCTTGCCGCGCGGCTCCCATTTGAAATGCTTGACGGCGTTGGTGACGTAGACGCCGGCGCGGTCCACACCCGCCTCCGCGAACAGCGCGTCGAGCAGGTGGCCGGCCGGGCCCACGAACGGCAGGCCGGCCAGGTCTTCCTGGTCGCCCGGCTGCTCGCCCACCACCATCATGGGCGCGTGCGCCGGGCCGGCGCCGCCCACGGCCTGGGTGGCCTGCCGCCACAAGTCACAGCGGCGGCACTGCTGCAAGTCGTCCGGCGCGGGTGGTGGCGATGGTGGCGGCGATGGTGGTGGTGGCGGCGGCGGTGTGCGATGGGGCATGGCGCTGATCTCCCGATCACCCATCCTAGCGCGTCCACCGCCCTGGCGACGCCACGTTGCCCGCTTACAGGTGCGGCGCGATCAGGGGCAGCAGATCGTCGAAGGTGCGGCCGCTGGCGTTCTCGCCGATCGCGTGCATCTTCCACTCGCCGTTGTGGCGGTACACCTTGGCCATGATCTGGGCCGTGTGCGGTCCCTGCACCGACAGGTTGAAGCGCGCCACCTCCTTGCCGCTGGCCGCGTCCAGCAGGCGGCAGTAGGCGTTCTCCACCTGCGCAAAATTCTGCCCCGTGAAGCTGTTGACGGTGAACACGAGGCTGCGCACACCGGCCGGCACCTGGCCCAGGTCGACGTTGATCTGTTCATCGTCGCCATCGCCGGCGCCAGTGCGGTTGTCGCCCGTGTGCACGATGCTGCCGTCCCGGCTGCGCAACTGGCGAAACCAGATCACATCCAGCGGCCGGTTGGCCTCGTCGAACATCACGCACGAGGCGTCCAGGTCCACCGCTTCGCTGCGGGCGCCGAAACCGAAGAAGCCCTTGGTCTTGATGGCATCCCAGCCCAGACCCATGACGACGCGGCCCAGGGTGGCGCCGGCTTCCTTGTCCAGCGAGATCTTCTGGCCTTTTTGCAGATTGACTGACATTGCTATTTCCTTTCGTTAGAAGTTGCGGGCGAACGCCTTATTGCTGGCGGCGCTGGGTCCAGTTCAGGAAGGCTTCCCGGTTGCGCGAGCACACCAGCACCTTGCCCTGTCCGGAGAAGCGCAGCACCATGCCCTCGCCGCTGGTCTGGCTGTTGATCAGGTTGCCGAGGAAGCCGCCGCTGCCGCCGGTGGTGATGGACATTTCGTAGCGCAGCGCGCTGTCCCAGCACACCACGTGCGCGTTATCGATCACCACGTCGCGGCCCGGCGTCACCTCCAGCTGCGAGATGGAACCGAAACCCGACACCACCACCTGCCCGGCGCCGGCCGTCTCCGTGATGAAGAAGCCACCGTTCTGGGCGAACAGCGCGTTGCCCACGTTCTGGGTGCGCACCCGCAGCTCGACGCCGGCACTGGCGGCCACGAAGGCGCCGTCGCTCAGCATGTACTGGCGCGGCCCCACGTCCACCACCTGCATGGCGCCCGGCAACGTGGGCGACAGCAGGCAGTCGCCTGCGCCGCGCACGGCCTCGATGTGCTGCTGGAAGAACGATTCGCCGTTCGCAAAGCGCCGCATCAGCGCGGCGCCGATGCCGCCGGTGACCTTGCCGCGCAAGTCCAGCGCCGCCTCCATCATCACCATCGCATCCGACTCGCAGTAGATTTTTTCGCCGTGCGCGAGCGACACGTGCAGGAACGGGTCGACGTCCCCGGTAACAGTAAATGCTGGCATAGTGTTCCTTCCTGAAACTCGTTTTTTATACCGTTTATACGGTTTATATGTTCACGCCGAACGACGAGGCCAGTGGCCCCAGGCCACCCTTGAAGCCCTGGCCCACGGCCTTGAACTTCCAGTCGCCGCCGTTGCGGTACACCTCGCCAAACACCATCGCCGTCTCGGCCGAGCCATCCTCGGACAAGTCGAAGCGCGCGATCTCCGCGTTGCCGCTGGCGTTCACGCAGCGCACGAAGGCCTTCTGCACCATGCCGAAGTTCTGGCGCCGCGCATCGGCCTCGTGGATGGTCACGCAGATGGCGATGCGGTCCACGTTGGCCGGCACGTCGCCCAGGTTGATGGTCACCGTCTCGTCGTCGCCATCGCCGGCGCCGGTGCGGTTGTCGCCCGAGTGGGCCACCGAGCCCTCCACCGACTTGAGGTTGTTGTAGAAGATGAAGTCGGCGTCGCCGCGCACCTTGCCGTCGGCCTTGAGCAGGAAGGCCGAGCCGTCCAGGTCGAAGCTGTTGCCGTCGGTGGCGCGCACGTCCCAACCGAGACCGATCACCATCTTCGACAGGCCGGGGGCCTCCTTGCTCAGGTTGACGTTGCCGCCTTTTTGCAGACTGATTGCCATGATGTGTTACTCCTGTTTGCTTGTATGAGCACCTGGCCGCATGGGCCTGTACCACTTGCACGCGGCGGGCCGGTGCCTGATGCCCGCCGCGTGGTCCAACTTGTGCCTGAGGTTGCGTTACGCTGCCAGCGCCGGCGCCTGCTGCTTGCGCCGGTGGCGGATCGAGGACCACAGCGAGGCGGCGATGAAGGCCACGCCGACCAGGCCCGTGAACACCTCGGGGATGTGGAACTTCATGCTGGCCAACATGATCACGGCCAGGATGCCGATCGCGTAGTGGGCGCCATGTTCGAGGAACACGAATTCATCCAGCGTGCCCTGCTTGACCAGGAACACCGTCAGCGAGCGCACAAACATGGCGCCGATGGCCAGGCCCAGCATAATGATCACCACGTCCGTCGTGATGGCGAACGCGCCGATCACACCGTCGAAGCTGAACGACGCATCCAGCACTTCCAGGTACAGGAAGCCGCCGATACCGCCACGCTTGATCAGGTCACCCACGTTGGTCCCGTTCTCCTCCTTCTCCAGCAGGCTGCTGACGGCGTCCACGCCCACATAGGTCAGCACGCCCCACAGGCCGGACACCAGCACCACCAGCTTCTGCTCGGGTTCCACCAGCGTCAGGCTGGCCAGCAGCGCGCCCAGCGCCACCATCACCGAGATCGACGACACCTTGCCCAGCGCGCCCAGCTTCTGCTCCACGTGGCCCAGCCAGTGCAGTTCCTTGTCCTCGTCCAGCAGGAAGTTCAGGAACACCAGCAGCAGGAAGATGCCGCCGAAGGCCGCCACTTCAGCGTGGTGGTTGGTCAGATGGGTGGAATACGCGGCCGGATCGTTCAGCGCCAGGTTCCACACCTCCATCAGCCCCAGGTCGGCCGCCATGGCCACGATCACCAGCGGGAACAGCAAGCGCATGCCGAATACGGCGATGATGATGCCCACGCCCAGGAACAGCTTCTGCCAGAAGGCGTCCCAGGTTTTCAGCACGGAGGCATTGACCACCGCGTTATCGAACGACAGCGAGACTTCCATCACGCCCAGAATGGCCGCGATGCCGATGGCCGATAGCGCGCCGGCCCATCCCGTATGTTCATAGCCCCACCACCCCGCCGCCACCAGGCAGACGAAGGTGACCAGGAACGACACCTTGAAGTGTTTCATTGCGATACCCCGTTGTTGTGATGAATGGGGTGCAGTGTAGGGCCGGACGCGATATTAAAAAATAGAAGATAATCGAAGCATTACTTCGAAAAAGCAGAAGATGAAAACAACCGGACTCAATTTCCGCCACCTGTATTTTTTCTGGATGGTGGCCAAGGAAGGCAGCGTCACGCGCGCGGCCGAGCGCCTGGGACTGGCCGTGCAGACTGTCAGCATGCAACTGGCGCTGCTGGAACAATCGGTGGGCAAGCAACTGCTGGAACCGCAGGGACGGCGGCTGGCGCCGACCGAGGCGGGCCGGGTGGCGCTCAGTTATTGCGACCAGATTTTTCTGCTGGGCGACCAGTTGCAGGACGCGCTCGAGGAGACGGACACCGGCAAGATGCGGCTCACGGTGGGCATCTCCGATTCGCTGCCCAAACTGATCGCCTTCCGCCTGCTGGAGGCGACCCAGCAAATGGGCCAGCAGGTGAAACTGGTATGCCTGGAGGATGAATTCGAGTCGCTGCTGGCAGACCTCGCGCTCAACAAGCTGGACGTGGTGCTGACCGACCGCGCCGTGCGCCCCGGCGGCGGCCTGCGCGTGTTCAGCCACCTGCTGGGCGAAAGCGGCATGCAGTTGTTCGGCGTGCCACGGCTGGTACGCAAGGTGCGGCGCAACTTCCCCGCCAGCCTCGATGGCGCGCCGCTGCTGCTGCCGACGCGGAACAACGCGCTGCGCGGACGCATCGACGCCTGGCTGGTGCAGCATGGCGTGCGGCCCGACGTGGTGGGCGAATTCGAGGACAACGCCATGCTCAACACCTTCGGCCGCAACGGGCTGGGCTTGTTCTTCGCGCCGTCGGCGCTGGCGCACGACATCCAGGAGCAGTTCGGCGCCGTGCTGGCCGGCGACGCGCCGGAATTGCGCGAACAGTTCTACGCCATCTCCAACGAACGCAAGATCAAGCACCCGGCCGTGGAAGCGATCCTGACGGCCGTGCACAGCGGGCCGTTCGCTGTCGCGCCGTGAACACGGCGGCGGCCCGTCCACGCGCGCCGCGTCAAACCGCCAGGGCGCGGGACGCGAAAATTGCGCTGCCGGGGTGCCGGGTCGGCTAAGATGCAGGTTTTGAACGCCCGCCAAGCGCGCCCCTATGCAAAACCTCCTGCTCGTCCTGCTCGCCCTCGTCCTGGTCGCGCTCAACGGCTTCTTCGTGGCGGCCGAATTCGGCATCGTCACGCTGCGCCCCACCCGCATCCGCGCCATCGCCAAAAGCCAGGGCCTGCGCGGGCGCACGCTGGCCAAGGTGCACGGCGATCTGGATGCTTACCTGTCGGCCTGCCAACTCGGCATCACGCTAGCCTCGCTGGGCCTGGGCTGGGTCGGCGAGCCGGCCTTCGCCGGTCTGCTGGAACCGCTGTTCGCCGCCCTCGGCGTGACGTCGCCGCAGCTGATCCACGGGGTGGCCTTCGCGCTGGCGTTCACCGTCATCTCGTTCCTGCACATCGTGGTGGGCGAACTGGCGCCCAAGTCGCTGGCGATCCGCATGCCCGAAGCGATCGGCCTGTGGAGCGCGCTGCCGCTGTACGGCTTCTACTGGGCCATGTACCCGGCCATCTGGCTGCTCAACGCCAGCGCCGGCATGGTGCTGGGCCTGGCGGGCCTGTCCGGCAAGGGCGGCCACGAGGCGCATTACTCGGTCGATGAACTGAAGCTCATCCTGCGCAGCAACCAGCCGGGCCAGAAGTACAGCAAGGAGGAGCGCAACATCCTGGCCCACTCGCTCGAATTCAGCGAGTTGTCCGTCTCCGACCTGATGCGGCCCATCAATGAGGTGATCGCGCTGCACGCCGACCTGCCGCTGGAGGAGAACCTGCAGACCATGCTGCGCAACCGCTTCAGCCGCTACCCGTATTACGACGCGGACGGCGAGACGGTGCTGGGCCTGATCCACCTGAAAGACCTGTTCTTCGCCCAACAATCGGGCAAGCCGGTGACCGACCTGGCGCCGCTGCTGCGGCCGGTGGAGACCATCTCCGCGCGCACGCCCGCGCTGGAACAGTTCCGCCGCTTCCGCGACGGCGCGCCCCACTTCGCGCTGATCGGTGAAAAAGGCAAAAGGCCGCTGGGCTTCATCACGCTCGACAACCTGCTGGGCGCCATGGTCGGCGAAATCCACGACGAATTCCGCCTCAACGAGAACGACTGGCTCAAGCAGCCCGACGGCACGCTGGTGGGCAAGGCCAGCCTGCCCATCTTCTCGCTGGAGCGGGCGCTGGGCATCGACATCGAGAACGAGGAACTGGGGCTGGACGAAGTGGAATCGGTGGGCGGCCTGCTGATGCTCAAGCTGGGCGACATCCCCAAGCAGGGCCAGCGCGTGAGCTTCCGCTACTTCGACATCGTGGCGAAGAAGATGACGGGGCCGCGCATCCTGCTGGTGAAAGTGATCCCCAAGGCGGCGCCGCCCGACGATACGGACGACCTGGACTAATCGACCGTGGGGGCGTCGCCCCAGTGCCGCAACAGGCCCAGGCCCACGGCCAGCAGCGTGGGGCCGATGAACAGGCCGACGAAGCCGAACGCCAGCACGCCGCCCATCACGCCCAGCAGCACCAGGATGAACGGCAGGCTGCTGCCACGGCTGATCAGCATGGGCTTGACCACGTTGTCCACGCCGCTGATGGCGAAGAAACCCCACACCAGCATGAACACGCCCCACCCGGTGCGGCCTTCGTTGAACAGCCAGACGGCGGCGCCGCCCCAGATCAGCGGCGGCCCCACGGGGATCAGCGACAGCACGAAGGTGGTGATCGACAGCAGCGCCACGGCGGGCACGCCGGCCAGCGCCAGCCCGATCGCGGCCACGCCGGCCTGCGCCAGCGCCGTGCCCAGCAGGCCATACATCACGCCGCGCACGGTGCGGCCCACGGTGTCGGCCACGGCCTCGCCCTGCTCGCCAATCAGCTTGGCCATGCCGCCGCGCACCAGCGCCACGATGGAATGGCCGTCGCGGTACAGGAAGAAGCACACGAACACGGCCAGGCTGACCTGCGCCACGCCGCGCCCCAGCACCAGACTGCCGCCCAGCAGCAATTTGCGCGCCGGTTCCAGCAGGCGCTGGGCCAGCGCAATCAGTTCCTCGCGGCTGGCCACCAGCTTGCGCAGGTAGGCGTCGACCGGCTCGCCCACCAGCGGCAATTGCTTGAGCCAGGGCGGCGGGACGATGGTGCCGTCGTCGAGGGCGGCGCGCACCTGGTCGAAATAGCTGGCCGCGTTGTCGGCCACGCTCCACGCCACCAGCGCCAGCGGCACCAGGATCACCAGCGTGAGCGAGGTGGTCATCAGCGCGGCGGCCAGCGTGCGGCGCTGGCGCACGCGGTGCAGCAACCACAGGTACAAGGGCCAGCTGGAGATAGCGATGGCGGCCGCGAACAGGATCGCGGCCAGGAACGGCTGCAGCACGATCAGGCAGCCGAGGATCAGCAGCACGGTGGCCGCCAGGCGGGTGTAGGGTTGGAAGCGCTGCTCCATGCATTCCCCGGTCGGTTGGACGGCGGGCGGCGCGGCGCCGCCCGGTCAGGCTGTCAGTTCAGCAGCAGCTTGAGGTCGTGCACGATGGGCTCGGGGCCCAGGCCGTGGCGCACGAACAGGCGCAGCTTGCCCGTCTTGTCGAACACATAGCTGCCGGCCGTGTGGTCGACCGTGTAGCTGTCCTTGGTCTTGCCCGGCACCTTGGCGTAGAACACCTTGAATTCCTTGGCCACGGCGGCCGTCTGCTCCGGCGTGCCATACAGGCCGATGAAGCGCTTGTCGAACGCGGGCACATACTGGGCCAGCAGCGCCTGGGTGTCGCGCTCGGGATCGACGGTCACGAACAGCACCTGCACCTGGTCCGACAACGGGCCCAGGGCCTGCATCACGCTCTCCATTTCCGCCATCGTGGTCGGGCATACGTCCGGGCACTGGGTATAGCCGAAGAACATCACCACGGCCTTGCCCTTGAAGTCGGCCAGCTTGCGCGGCTTGCCCGTGTGGTCGGTCAGCGCGAAATCGTGCGCGTAATCGAGGCCGGACAGGTCGGTATTCTTGAATTCCACTTTCGGCAGCGCGGGCTTTTCGCCGCAGCCGGCCAGCGGACCGGCGGCCAGTACGGCCAGCGTCAACAGGGCTAACAGTTTTTTCATGGTGTGCTTTAAAACTTGAAGTAGTGGTCCACCAGCAGCGCGGCGAACAGCAGCGACAGGTAGATGATGGACCAGGTGAAGGCCTTGCGGGCAATCAGGTCGGTGTAGTGACGGTAGATTTTCCACGCATGGTGCAGGAACACGGCGTTCAGCACCACGGCGCTGGCCAGGTAAATCAGGCCGCTCATGTGGACGGCGAACGGCAGCAAGGTGGTGGCGGCCAGCGCGATCGTATAGAGCAGCACGTGGAACTGGGTGAACGGCAGGCCGTGCGTGACGGGCAGCATGGGCAGGCCGGAGCGGGCGTAGTCGTCGCGCCGGTACATGGCCAGCGCCCAGAAGTGCGGCGGGGTCCAGACAAAGATGATCAGCACCAGCAGCCAGGCTTGCATCGGCACGTCGTTGGCCACGGCGGCCCAGCCCAGCGCGGGCGGCATGGCGCCCGACAGGCCGCCGATGACGATGTTCTGCGGCGTGGCCGGCTTGAGGATCATGGTGTAGATCACGGCGTAGCCGACGAAGGTGACGAAGGTCAGCCACATGGTCAGCGGGTTCACCAGCGCGTACAAAATCCACATGCCGGCGCCGCCGATGATGGCCGAATACAGCATGGTCTCGCTGACGCTCAGCTCACCGGTGGCCACCGCGCGGCGCGCCGTGCGCGCCATGCGCGCGTCGATCTCGCGCTCGGCCAGGCAGTTGACGGCGAACGCGGCGCCGGCCAGCAGCCAGATGCCGACCGTGGCGGCCACCACCACGCGCCAGTCGGGCATGCCGTCGGTGGCCAGGAACATGCCGATCACGGCGCAGAACACGGCCAGTTGGGTCACGCGGGGCTTGGTCAGCGTCCAGTATTGGGCGAAACGGTTGCTGGGTTTATGGGTGGCGGTGTGGGTCGTCATTAGTGGTGTCTGGCAGCGGTGGCTTGCGGGAATACGGCGCTGGCGGCTGCCTTCTGCGCAATCTCGAATTGGAACTTAGCCCGGTAGTTTAACATGGTCAGCAACAGCACCAGCAGCGCCGCCCCGGCGTTATGGAGCACGGCGATGGCCAGCGGATAGTTGAGGAAGATGGTGGCCACGCCCGTGCACAGCTGCGCCGCCAGCACCACGGCGATGGCGCGCGCCGTCTTGTGCAGGGCCGTGTGGCCCCAGGCGCGGAACGCCGTGTAGCCGGCCACCAGCGCCACCACGAAGGCGAAATTGCGGTGCACCCAGTGGATGGCCGTCAGCGCGGCGAACGGCAGGTAGTGGCCGGCGGCCGTCTTGCCCAGCTCACGCCACAGCGTGAAACCGTGTTCGACATCCATCTCCGGCACCAGCTTGCCGCCGCACAGGGGGAAGTCGGTGCAGGCCAGCGTGGCGTAGTTGGTGCTCACCCAGCCGCCCAGCGCCAGTTGCACCAGCAGCAACGCGCCCGATAGCGCCGCCAGCAGCCGGATGTTGCGCATGGCCGGCGGCGAGCCGGTCACCGTGCGCACGGGGGCGATCAGCTGGTCCTGGCGGCCGCCATACCACGTGAGCAGGGCCAGCAAGCCCATGCCCAGCAGCAGGTGGGTGGTGACGATCACGGGCTGCAGCTTGAGCGTGACGGTCCAGGCGCCGAACGCGCCCTGCAGGCAGACGAAGGCCAGCAGCGCCGTCGGCAGCCAGGGCGCGTATTCCGCGCGGCTACGGTCACGCAGCCAGTGGCGCCACGATTGCACCACCATGGCCACGATCAGCACCCCGATCGTCATGGCCAGGTAGCGGTGGATCATCTCGATCCAGGCCTTGGCCACCGTCACCGGGCCGCTGGGCAGCAGCGCTTCGGCGGCCTGGATCTGCTCGTGGGCCAGGAAGGGGTTGGCCGTGCCGTAGCAGCCGGGCCAGTCGGGACAGCCGAGGCCGGAGTCCGTCAGGCGCGTGAAGGCGCCGAACACGATCAGGTCGAAGGTGAGGAACACGCACACCCACACCAGCTTGCGGTACTTGCTGGTGTCGGACGAGGTCCACACGATGGACAGCGGCAGCAGGGCCACCAGCAGCGCGGTGATGGCCATTTGGGGCAAGGTGGCGGCATGCATGATGGTTCAACCTATGGCGGAAGCCTTGAGCAGTTTGGCCAGGTCCTTCTTCACCTTGGCCATTTTATCGATATCGGACGAGACGGCGCGCGCCGGGAAGCGCATCATCAGGTTGCCCAGCGGGTCGATCAGGAACACGTGCTCGCTGAGCGGGCCGTCCGTGCCGGGCGGCAGCCACTTCTCCACCGCGCTGGCCGGCGCGCGCAGCATGTGGGTGCCGTCGTTCACGCGCAGCAGCATGGTGTCCAGCGGCGCGTCGTCCGTGATCAGCCAGACCCGCTCGATGCGTTCCATGTCCTTGCCCTGCATGGTGCGCAGCTGGCGCATGGCGAACAACTGGTCCTGGCAATCCTGCTGGCAGTCGGACGGGCCCACCTTGAGCATGATCCACTTGCCCTTGTAGTCGCCCAGCGTGGCCGGCTTGCCGTCCAGCGTGGTGCTGGCCATGGCGGGGATCGGGTACTGGCGCGGGTCGATCAGATCGCCGTAGTTGGTGCGGCCGCTGGGCTTGATCACGTAGTAGGTGAAGTAGGAGGCGATCAGCGGCGCCGCGCACACGGCCAGCACGGCCAGCAGTTTCCAGCGCCCGCGCGCCATCTGCCGCGCCGCCGGGTCGATATTGGCCGTCTTATTTTCCACTGCTTTTTCCACGTCGGTATCCATTCCACACATAAAAGATGATGGCCATCGCCGCCAGTGCGTACCACTGGAAGGCGTAGCCGCGATGTTTGTCCACACCCAGCGCCGGCGCCGGCCAGTCGCGCACCAGCGGCGCGTCGTCCGGGCCGGCGACGCCGGCCTGCTCGACCACGAACGGCGCTAGCGCCAGGCCGCTGACCGCCGCCACCTGGGCCGGGTCCGCGTTCTGCACGATGGCGCCCGGACGCAGCACGGGCGCGGCGCCCAGCTGCATCACATGGCCCGCGTTCTGGCGCGCCACGCCCTCCAGCGTGACGGTGCCGGCCGGGGTGGCGTAGGCGGGCAGCTTGTCGCGCTGCACCGGATCGCGCGGCAGCCAGCCGCGCGCCACCAGTACGGCGCCGGCCGTGCCGTCGATGCGGAACGGCATCAGCACGTAGAAGCCGGCCCGGCCCTGGTATGGCCGGTTATCCAGGTACAGCGGCCAGTCCGTCACGAACTGCCCGCGCACGCGCACGCGGCGGAATTCGGCGTCGGCCGCCGCCACGGTGCGGCCATCGAGCACCAGCGGTGCGGCGGCGGCGCCCTGCGCCAGCCGCGCCTGCAGCGCCAGCTTCTCCGCCGCGCGCCGTTCTTGCCAATTTCCCAAGGCGATACCGAGCGCCACCACCAGCACGGTGGCCGCCAATGGGATAAGTTTAAACCGGAAGGCGATACGCATTACAATGGTGCCTCAAATCTCTCTACAGTCTATCGCGCCATGAAAATTGCCGTCGCCATCGCCTTCATCCTGATCATCGGCAGCCTGGGTTCGGCGCTGTTCTTCCTCATGCGCGACAAGGGCAAAAGCAACAACACGGTGCGCGCGCTGGCCGTGCGGGTGGGCCTGTCGATCACGCTGTTCCTGCTGATCCTGCTTGGCTACAAGCTCGGCTACATCCAGCCCACCGGCATCCGCCAATAAGCCGAAAATAAGGCGCCAATAAGCCGCCAATAAGCGCTCCTCCTGCCACGAAAAAAGCCGCATCCGGGTCTGCCCCGCATGCGGCTTTTTCAGCTTCGCGGCTGGCGCGCCGCGAAGAATTATAGCGCTCTTACATCCAGTACACGACCACGTACAGGGCCAGCCAGACCACGTCCACGAAGTGCCAGTACCAGGCCGCGCCTTCGAAGGCGAAGTGGTGGTCGGGCGTGAAGTGGCCGCGCAGCACGCGGTACAGCACCACCGACAGCATGATCGCGCCCATGGTCACGTGGAAGCCGTGGAAGCCGGTCAGCATGAAGAAGGTGGAACCGTAGATGCCCGAGGTCAGCTTCAGGTTCAGCTCGCTGTAGGCGTGCATGTATTCGAAGGCCTGGAAGCCCATGAAGGTTGCGCCCAGCAGGATGGTCAGGAACAGCCAGAATGCCGTCTTGCCGCGATGGCCAGCGCGCAGCGCGTGGTGCGAGATGGTCAGCGTCAGGCCCGAGGTCAGCAGCAGCGCCGTGTTCAGGGTCGGGATCGGGAACGGACCCATGGTCTTGAATTCCTGGATAGTGCCGGCCGGGCCCGCATTGCCCCAGTGGGCCGAGAAATCAGGCCACAGGATCTTGTGGTCCAGGTCACCCAGCCATGGCATGGTGATGCTGCGTGCATAGAACAGGGCGCCGAAGAACGCGCCGAAGAACATCACCTCCGAGAAGATGAACCAGCTCATGGACCAGCGGTAGGAGTGGTCGATGCGCTGGCTGTACAAGCCCTTCTCCGACTCGCCGATGGCGTCGCCGAACCAGAAGTACAGCACCGTGATGATGCCGGCCAGTCCGACCAGGTTGGCGGCCGGGCCCCACGATACATCGTTCACCCAGGCCGACGCGCCAGCCATGGTCAACAGCAGCGACAGGCCGGCCAGCAGCGGCCACTTGGATGGACCAGGCACGAAGTAGTACGGTGCCGAGGCGTTTTGTGAACTCATCTTCATCTCCCTAAATCTAACTGTATGCGTGAATGCTGCTTTTATTTTGAAACGACAAATTTAACGATCGATATCAGTAACGCAATGAACAGGGCCACCCCGATCAAGCCGGCGATGATGACGTGCACGGGATTCAGTTTAGCCGAATCCGTGTCGAAATCACTTTTGCGGCGCAGGCCGAAGAAAGACCAGAACACCGCCTTCATGGAGTACAGGAACGACGCCTGCTGCTGCGGTTTCTTCACTTCATCCATGGCGTCCACCTTGCTCACTTCGAGGCCGTCTTGTCCAGACCGGCGATTTCAAAAAACGTGTACGACAGCGTGATCGTCTTCACATCCTTGGGCAGGGCCGGGTCGATGTAGAACACGACCGGCATCTGCCGCGCCTCGTTCGCCTTCAGGGTCTGCTGCTTGAAACAGAAGCATTCCACCTTCTTGAAGTGCGGCGTGGCGCTTTGCGGCGCGTAACTGGGGATGGCCTGGGCCTGCACCGTGCGCGGCTGCGTGTTGACCACTTCATACAACACCGTCTGCAACTGGCCCGGATGCACCTTGACGCTGGCCACCACGGGCCGGAAGCGCCACGGCCCTTGGGCGTTGCCGTCGAACTCCACGGTGATGGTGCGGCTCGCGTCCACCTGGGTGTTCTGGTCCAGCGTCACCGTGCCATCCTTCTGCGTCAGCACGTTGATCCCCAAGACTTCGCAGATCTGCTTGTAGACGGGAATCAAGGCGTAGCCGAAGCCGAACATCATGACGGCGATGACGAGCAGCTTGCCCAGCAATTGCCGGTTCAGGCCGCGGGTTTCCTGGTCCATGGCCACGTCAGCTCAGCCAGATGTGCTTGACGAACACGGACACGAAGAACACCAGCGCCACCGACGCCAGGATCAGGCCGGTCCTCACATTGTTTGGTTTATTCGCTTGCGACATGATTTCCTGCTCGCTGCTGTATCGATCGTTGGCGGACCGCCGGCTGGCGGCCCGCCCTTGTCATTACTTGACGGTTGGTGGCGTCTCGAAGGTGTGGAACGGCGCCGGGCTAGGCACGGTCCATTCCAGGCCTTCCGCACCATCCCATGGCTTGGTCTCGGCCTTCTTGCCGCCACGGATGGTCGGCAGCACGACGAAGAACAGGAAGAACGCTTGCGACAGGCCGAAACCGAAGGCGCCGATGGAAGCGATCATGTTGAAGTCCGTGAACTGCGCCGGGTAGTCGGCGTAGCGGCGCGGCATGCCGGCCAGGCCCAGGAAGTGCATCGGGAAGAAGGTCACGTTGAAGGTGATCAGCGACAGCCAGAAGTGCAGCTTGCCCATGGTTTCGTTGTACATGTGGCCGGTCCATTTCGGCGACCAGTAGTAGAAACCGGCGAACAGCGCGAACAGCGAGCCGGCCACCAGCACGTAGTGGAAGTGGGCCACCACGTAGTAGGTGTCCTGCAGCTGGATGTCGATCGGGGTCACAGCCAGGATCAGGCCGGTGAAGCCGCCCATGGTGAACACGAAGATGAAGCCGACCGCGAACAGCATCGGCGTTTCAAACGTCATGGAACCTTTCCACATAGTGGCGATCCAGTTGAACACCTTCACGCCCGTGGGCACGGCGATCAGCATGGTGGCGTACATGAAGAACAGCTGCGAGGTCACCGGCATGCCGGTGGTGAACATGTGGTGGGCCCACACGATGAACGACAGGATGGCGATCGAGGCGGTGGCGTACACCATCGAAGCGTAGCCGAACAGCGGCTTGCGGGCGAAGGCCGGCAGGATCTGCGACACGATGCCGAACGCCGGCAGGATCATGATGTAGACCTCGGGGTGGCCGAAGAACCAGAAGATGTGCTGGTACATGACGGGGTCGCCGCCGCCGGCCGCGTTGAAGAACGAGGTGCCGAAGTGGCGGTCGGTCAGGGTCATGGTGATGGCGCCGGCCAGCACGGGCATCACGGCGATCAGCAGGTAGGCCGTGATCAGCCAGGTCCAGCAGAACATCGGCATCTTCATCAGCGTCATGCCGGGCGCGCGCATGTTGAGGATGGTGACGATGATGTTGATCGAACCCATGATGGACGAGGCACCCATCAGGTGCATGGCGAAGATACCCATGTCCATGCCGATGCCCATCTGGCTCGACAGCGGCGCGTACAGCGTCCAGCCGGCGGCCGTGGCGCCACCAGGGACGAAGAACGACGACGCCAGCAGGATGGCGGCCGGTGGCAGCAGCCAGAACGAGAAGTTGTTCATGCGGGCGAAGGCCATGTCGGAGGCGCCGATCTGCAGCGGGATCATCCAGTTGGCGTAGCCGACGAAGGCCGGCATGATGGCGCCGAACACCATCACCAGGCCGTGCATGGTGGTCAGCTGGTTGAAGAATTCAGGCTGGAAGAACTGCAGGCCGGGCTTGAACAGCTCGGTGCGGATCATCAGGGCCAGCACGCCGCCCGACAGCAGCATGATGAAGGAGAACCACAGGTACAGCGTGCCGATATCCTTGTGGTTGGTGGCGAACAACCAGCGCGACAGGCCGTGCGGGTGGTCGTGCGCGTGGTCGTGCGCGTGATCGTGTGCGTGATCCAAAGTGCTTGTGCTCATGTAAGTCCCCTAATTACTTGCGTGCAGCCGCGACTTCGGCTGGTTGAACGATGTTTTCGGCGGCCTTGTTCGACCAGTTGTTGCGGGTGTAGGTGATCACAGCCGCAATTTCCGTATCCGACAGCTGTTTCCATGCTGGCATCTCGCCAGGGAACTTGCCGCTCTTCTTGCCGTTCAGCAGAACGTGGATCTGGTCCGCCTTGGGACCGTTGACGACGGGCGAACCGTCCAGCGCGGCGAACGCGCCGGGCAGACCCTTGCCGGTGGCCTGGTGGCAGACCACGCAGTTGGTGGCGTACACTTTCTCGCCCTTGGTTTTCAGTTCA
This sequence comes from Rugamonas brunnea, assembly GCF_014042345.1. Lineage (GTDB taxonomy): Bacteria > Pseudomonadota > Gammaproteobacteria > Burkholderiales > Burkholderiaceae_D > Rugamonas > Rugamonas brunnea. Next base: position 169,388 of record NZ_JACEZT010000002.1, on the reverse strand, counting down.
TCGATGGTCCACACCTTGCTCGGATCTTCCGCCAGCGCGGCCATTTCCTTGAGCTTGCCGTCGACCCAGACCTTGTACTCGTCTTCCGTCACGACCTTGACCACGATGGGCATGAAGGCGTGTTCCTTGCCGCACAGTTCGGCGCAATTGCCGCGGTAGGTGCCGGTGTGCTCGGCCTTGAACCAGGTGTCGCGCACGAAGCCGGGGATGGCATCCTGCTTGACGGCGAAGGCGGGGATGGACCAGGCGTGGATCACGTCATTGGCCGTGGTGACGATGCGGATCTTCTTGTTGACCGGCACCACCACTTCGTTGTCGACTTCGATCAGGTAATTCTCGCCGCGCGGCTGGGTCGGCGCCACGCCGGGCGCGCCCACTTGCGCGCGCGGGGTGGACAGGTTGGACAGGAAGGAAATGCCCTGGCCCTCGCCCTTCAGGTAATCGTAGCCCCATTTCCACTGCATTCCGGTGGCCTTGATGGTGATGTCGGCGTTGGAGGTGTCTTTCATGCCGACCACGGTGCGGGTGGCGGGCAGCGCCATGCCGATCACGATCAGGAACGGCACCACGGTCCAGGCGATCTCGACTGCGGTCGATTCATGGAAGGTGGCAGGCTTGTGGCCCAGCGACTTGCGGTGCTTGATAATCGAATAGAACATCACGCCGAACACGGCGACGAAGATGACCATGCAGATCACCATCATCCAGGTGTGCAGGCTATAGACTTCGGTCGCGATCTGGGTCGCCGGTGCCTGCAGGTTCAGTTCGTGCACCATGGGACCGCCGGTACCGCCCGTGGCCGCCGTGTAGGTGCCGGCCGCCACCGGGGCGTCGGCCGCCCACGCCGGCATGCCCGCCGCTGAGACCAGCAGCCCGAGCATCAACGATTGAAGTCGCTTTGCATGTTTCATGTTTTCCCCAACCACCAAAAAAAATGGATATATTTTTTTTAAAACGGCGTGAAGATTCGATGAGTTGAACCGCCGCCGCTCCTTAAACACCTTCAGACCCGGCCCGGCGCGCCCGCAAAAAACATCAGGCTGCGATAGAGCAGAATCTTGATATTTCGCCAAGCGTACCTAATATTACTATCAGATGCCCGGCCTGCACTAGCAATTACTCTTCGCCTCCCCGACGCCGCCTATATTAGGTGGGCGATGTCAAGACATGACAAAATTAGTCAACGATTATATAGAACAAAAATGACTTCCATCAAGGAATAATCCTATTTCCCATAGTGGCGGCGCAGCATAATCGCGTCCGAAATGGCCGCACGCGGCCCGGCGGCGGGCCCTCGCGGATCGCCGCTGCGCATCATTTTGATAGCAATTTGATAGTGAATGGGTGGCGGACAGGGCGCCCGCCGGCGTCGCCTAACGCGGCTTGCGGGGCAGATCGAAGCGGATGATGGCCTCGCCCGACGACGTCACGCGCGGGGCGGGACGGAAGGCATGGCCGTAGATGATTTCGAACGACAGGCCCAGCTTGCCATCGGGACGGCGCGCCCGCTCCAGCGCGGCCAGCATCCGGGCCCAGGCCTGGCGGCCGATCAGCCCGCGCCGGCGCGTGGCCAGCGGATTGCCGCCCCAGGCCCGCACGTCGGCCAGCAGCGCCTGCGGCGTATCGTAGGTGACGGTGATCACTTCCATGTCCAGCACCGGCGTGGAAAAGCCCGCCTCCACCAGCTGATCGCCAAAATCGTGCATATCGACGAAGGGCAGGCCGTGCGGCGCCATGTCCACTTCCTCGAACGCAGCCCGCACCTCCTTGAACGTGTCGGGGCCGAAGCAGGAGAACATCAGCAAGCCATCGACCTTGAGCACGCGGCGCCATTCGGCGAACACGCGGTCCGGCTGCGGATGCCAGTGCAGCGCCAGGTTGGACCAGACGAGGTTGACGGCGCCCGGCCCCAGCGGCAGCGCGGCGAAATCGCCGCACAGCAGGTCCACGCCGGACTTGGCCGGCAACAGCTTGCTCATCAACTGGTTGATGGCGCCGGGCCGCGCCGCCCGTGCGCGGGCCGCGCCCACCATGGCCTCGGCCGCGTCCACCCCCAGGATCTGGGCCGCAGGATAGGCTTTTTGCAACATTGCCAGATCGGCGCCCTCGCCGCAGCCGGCGTCGAGCACACGCTGGGGCGACAGCTTGATCAGGCCCAGCCGGTCTTGCATGCGGGCGGCGATCTCGCGCCGCAGGAAGTCGGACGGTTGCACCCGCTGCGGGTGGGCGAAGGCGGCGCGCACGCGCGCCAGGTCGATGGGTGCGCTGAGTTTGGGCGCTTGGGCAGGCACTTGCATGATTCTTAATCAGGAGCGGTGAAGATGCGATAATGTCGGCAGTGTACATGGTTGTAGCCAAACGCGATGCCGACCGCCCCGCCACCGCCGCGCCCGCCTATGCCAGCCAGCGCCCGCGCGCTGCTGCGCCGGGCCGGCACGGCCCTGCAGCGCGGCTTGTTGCCCACCGCCTGCGCGCTGTGCGGCGCCGCCTGCGCCGACACGCTGTGCGCGCCCTGCACCGCCCAGTTTTTCGGCCATGACTGCCCGCGGGTTCCTCGCTGCCATCAATGCGCCAATCCGCTGCCGGCCTGTGCCGATGGCGGGACCGCCCTGTGCGCCGGCTGCCTGCTGCATCCGCCCGCGTTCGACATCACCGCGGTGGCGGCCGATTACTCCCTGCCGCTCGACCAGCTGGTATTGCAGTTAAAATTCGGCCACCGGCTGGCCCACGCGGCGCTGTTCGCCCGGCTGCTGCGCGACGCCGTGCTGGAACGCCCCGGATTCGTGCTGCCAGCCGTGCTGTGCCCCGTGCCGCTGGGACCGCAGCGGCTGGCCGAACGCGGCTACAACCAGGCGCTGGAAATCGCCCGTCCGCTGGCGCGCCTGCTGGGCGTGGCGCTGGCGCCGCGCCTGGCCTGCCGCGTGCACGACACGCCGGCCCAAAGCCGCGTCGCGCCCGACCAGCGCGGCCGCAACGTGGCCCAGGCGTTCGCCGTGACCGATCCGGCGCTGGTGGCAGGCCGCCACATCGGCATCGTCGACGATGTCATGACCAGCGGCCAGACCCTGCATGCGCTGGCCGCCACCTTCAAGCGTTACGGCGCCGCGCGCGTGAGCAACCTGGTGTTCGCGCGCACGCCGCCCCATTGAATTTTTTAGGAGAAGCACTTGTTCCACGTCGTCCTCGTCAACCCGGAAATCCCGCCCAACACGGGCAACGTGATCCGCCTGTGCGCCAACACGGGCGCCCAGTTGCACCTGATCGAACCGCTGGGCTTCCCGCTGGAAGACTCGAAAATGAAGCGCGCCGGCCTCGATTACCACGAATACGCGCAAATGCAGGTGCACAAGAACTGGGACGCCTTCCTGGCCGCCGTGCAGCCGGACCCGGCCCGCATGTTCGCCATGACCACGCACGGCTCGTCGCCGTTCGCCAACGCCAGCTTCCGCCCCGGCGACGTGTTCGTGTTCGGCTCCGAAACGCGCGGCCTGGACCCGGCCCTGCGCGAATCGTTCCCGCCTGCCCAGCGCATCCGCCTGCCGATGCGGCCCGACAACCGCAGCCTGAACCTGTCGAACACGGTGGCCGTGGTGGTGTTTGAGGCCTGGCGCCAGAACGGCTACGCGGGCGGCGCCTGACGCCAGCCCGCACGCACGCGGGCACGCGGGCACGCGGGCGCGGCGCGATGCTCAGCGCAGTTCAGCTCAGGAAACGGCCCGGGTTGGCGTCAAATAACGTCTTGTGCCCGGCCATGCAGAAGTAATAGGTGCGCCCCCGGTACACGGAGGCCGGCGCGCTGGCCTTGTCCACATCCATTTCGCACACCACGCAACAAGGGTGTTGATCAGTCGATACCCTTCGTTTTGCGTAAGCCACGTTGGCATCCGGGTTCAGCCAGCCCTGCCCCTGGTATTCGAGGTGGTCGGCCGTGCGCACGGCCACGTCGCGGCCGCAATAGCGTTCCACCACGCGCAGCGCGAGGTCGATGCCCGAAGACAGGCCGCCCGCGCTGGCCAGCTTGCCCGACTCGACATAGCGCGCGCCGCGCTTCAGCACAATGTCGGGAAATTCCATCTGAAATTGCACGTAAGCGCTGTGGTGCGTGGTCGCCGCCTGTCCCGCCAGCAGGCCGGTCCGGGCCAGCAGGAAAGCGCCCATGCAGACCGACATGGTGAGGTCGGCCGTTTGGGCTGCCGTCCTGATCCAGGCCAGCATGGCCTCGTCCGGATCGCCTTGCGCAGGGATCACGATCACTTTGGGTGCGGGTGCCGTAGCGAACGTGTAATCGGGCACGATGGTCATCCCGCCGGTCGCCCGGACCGGCGCCTTCGTTTCCGCCACCGTGTAGAGCTGGAACACGGGCGGCCCCTTGCGGCCCGGAACGACAACGTTTTCGAACACTTCCCATGGCCCGGCGAAATCGATGACGACGGCTTCGTCCGACAACACGAACGCCACCGGAATGCTGCCCTCGGCCGGCAGCGGCAACGGCGACGGCGCCCGGGTACTTCCGGCACGCTGGCCCCTGGCATGGCCGGTCGCGGGCAATGCCGCCGTCAACCCCAGCGCCGTCGATAAAAGAAAGAGATCGCGTCTGTTCATCATGTGCTTTTCCTTGGCTGTGCGCACCGGCTGGTGGCGAGCAATGAGTTTCCCATCGCGCTGCTGCCGGCACGAGACGCTTGGCTGCACGCCGTCGTGCATTGGCTGCAAACTTTCGCAAAGTGCAATGTTTTACCCTATGATGGCGTCATGAAAACAGCCACTTACCCAGCACCCGGCGCGTGGCGCTACGTGGCCGGCGCCTGGCTGGCGCTGGCCCTGTTCGATGCGACCCAGACCGTGGTGTCGATGCGCGCCATGGGCATGCACCACGCCTGGCTCACGCTGTACCTGGTGACGGCCGCGTCCTGGGCGCCCTGGGCGGTGCTCACGCCCGCCATCCTGCGCCTGCTGGGGCGCTTCCGCCTGCCGTCCGCCAAGCTCCTGCACTGGAGCGTGCATGGCGCGGCCTGCCTGGCCGTCGGCGTGGCATGGGCCACCTGGTCGGCCTTGCTCGAACACGCGACCAATCCCTACGCCTACGCCGCCGGCCCCGGCGCGTTCGGCCCCCTGTGGCAGGCGAAATTCCTCGGCACGGTGGTGGTCGACGTGCTGCTGTATGGCGCCATCGCCGCGCTCAGCATGACGCTCGAAGCCCACAACCGCCTCTGGCAGCAGCGCGCCGCCGGCGCCCGCCTGGCCGAACTGCTGGCGCAGGCGCAACTGGCCGCGCTGCGCCTGCAAATCGAACCACACTTCATCTTCAACGCGCTCAACGCGGTGACCGGACTGATCCGCGAACACCGGGAGCAGGAAGCGATCGCCGCCATCGCCGCGCTGGGCGACCTGCTGCGCCGCGTGACGGACCGCTCGCAGCGCCAGTTCGTGAGCATGGAGGAGGAGATCGATTTCCTGCGCAAGTACCTGGACATCCAGCGCATGCGCTTCGCCGAACGGCTGCGCTACCAGATCGACATTCCCGACGAACTGATGCAGGCGCAGGTGCCCGATTTCATCGCCCAGGCGCTGGTGGAAAACGCCATCAAGCACGGCATCGCCAGGCGTGCCAAAGGCGGCGAAGTGCGCGTGTCGGCCACCTGCGACGGCGCGGTGCTGACTTTGCGCGTCGCCAACGACGGCCCGCCGTTGCCGGAGCCGCTGCAGGAGCGCGTGGGGCTGGCCAATACCCGGCAGCGCCTGCTGGCCCTGTTCGGCGACGCGGCGGCCCTGTCGCTGCACAACCTCGCTGGCCACGGCGTGCTGGCGACCATCACCCTGCCCTACCGCGCGCCCGCATGAATACCACCGCCCAAACGCCATTGCGCGCCCTGATCGTCGACGATGAACCGCTGGCGCGGCGCAATATCGCCGCCTTGCTGGCGCGCGATCCCGGCGTCACCGTCGTCGGGCAATGCGGTTCGGCCGACGAGGCGCTGGCGGCGATCGCCGGAGCCAGCCCCGATCTCGTGTTCCTCGACGTGGAAATGCCGGAATGCGATGGCTTCGCCCTGCTGGAACGGCTCGGCCCGGCGCCAGCGTTCGCCATCGTCTTCGTCACTGCCCACCATCAGTTCGCCCTGCGCGCCTTCGACGTGGGCGCGCTGGACTACCTGTTAAAGCCGTTCGACGACCAGCGCTTTGAACGGGTGCTGGCGCGCGCGAAAGAACGCCTGGCCATGTCCGGCGCCGCGCGACGCTTCCTCATCAGGAACGGCAACACGCTGGAGGTGGTGAAGTTCAGCGAGATCGACTGGGTCGAGGCCAGCGATTATTACTCGACCTTGCACGTCGGCGGCCGCACGCATCTGCTACGGCGCAGCCTGGCGGACCTGGACGCCTTGCTGGCCGCGCATGGCTTCGCCCGCATCCACCGTTCCACCATCGTCAACCTGGAGCGCATCGCCGCGCTCGGTATGCGCGAAGACGGCGAATACGAAGTCGTATTGCGGTGCGCGCGGCGCTTGCGCGTCAGCCGGCGTTACCGCAAGCCAGTGCTGGAACGGCTGGAAACCGCGCTGTAGCAAGGCCAACCGTTTTTGAAGCACACCGCGAACAAGGTTCAATTTTGAACTATAATGTTCAAAATTGAACCATTATCAGGAGTTCCCGCCATGAATCTGTTCGTCCGCCTGTTCTATGTGCTGATCACCACCCTGTTCCGCCCGCGCCTGCCGGTCGGCCCGGCCACCAGCGAGCTGGCGCTGATGACCATGCCCAACGACCTGGACATCAACCTGCACGTCAACAACGGCCGCTACCTGACGCTGTGCGACCTGAACCGGGTCGACCTATTCATCCGCTCCGGCCTGGCCAAGCTCATGGTCAAGCATGGCTGGATGCCCGTCATCACCGAGCACACGATGAACTACCGCAAGCAGCTGGGCGTGTTCCGCCGCTTCAAGGCCAGCCTGGAACTGACCCACTGGGATGAACGGCATTTCTTCATGACGCACCGCTTCACCATCGGCGACAAGCTGATCGCCGAAGGCACGTCGAAAGGGCTGTTATTGGGTAAGCAGGGCGTGGTCGCGCCCGGGGTGGTGATCGCGGCCTTGCAGGCGCGCCGCGACGCGGGCGCCTGAGGCGCGCTTACAGCAGCGCTTCCAGCTGGGACGAGACGCGCTCCATCACGCGGGTGATGGTGGCGAGTTCCGCCTCCGACGTTCCGGCCACCATGGCGTGCACCACCTCGGCCTGGATCTTCATGGCTTGCTGCGCCAGCGCCATGCCGGCCGCCGTCAGGGTCAGGCGCTTGGTGCGGGCGTCGTCCGCGTCCGTGTCGCGCATGACGAGGCCGCGCTCCTCCATCTGCGACAGCAGCATGCTCACGCCGCTCTTGGTGATGAAGCAGCGCGCCGCCAGCTCGCGCTGGCTGAGGCCCGGCCGCGTGGCCAGCGTGGCCAGCACTTCCAGGTCGCCCACCCGCAGGTGGATCTCGGCCAGCCGCTTGCTGACCACCGCCTCGCACAGGTTGTAGGCGCGCACGGTCGCCAGCCAAGCCTGCGTGCCATGCGGCGACGAAGGCTGCTTCATCCCTGCCGCACCTTGTTCAGCAGCTTGGTGGTGGAACGGTCATGTTCGAAATCGATGGCGATGGCCTGGCCGCCGTAGGCCAGCACGGCCTGCCCTTCCGGGATGGCCTGCATGTCGTAGTCGCCGCCCTTGGCGTAGATCTCGGGCCGCGCTTGCAGCACCACCTGCAGCGCCGTGTCCTCGTCGAAATCGACCACCAGGCTGACCGACTCCAGCGCGGCCAGCACGGCCATGCGGTCGGCGCAACTGTTGAGCGGGCGGTCGTCGCCCTTGCCCAGCCGCTTGACGGAGGCGTCCGTGTTGGCCGCCACCACAAGCGAGGCGCCCAGCGCACGCGCCTGCGCGAGGTAGGTCACGTGGCCACGGTGCAGGATGTCGAACACGCCATTGGTCAGGACCACGGGCTTGGGCAGCGCGGCCACGCGCGCGGCCAGTTGTTCACGGGTGCAAATCTTGTTTTCAAATACGGGCATGGTTGTTCTTGGGTGGGGCGGCGCAGCATGGCCTGCCGGGTTTATTCGTCTTCTTCCTCGTCATCCATCTGCATGCTGAGTTCGCCTGCCGAGCCGCCCGACGTCTCGCCGTGGCGATCGCCGCGCAGCTTGATCTGCAGCCGCAGGCCGTTGGCCGAGTCGGCGTTGCGGATCGCTTCGTCGTAGCCGATGTAGCCCTTATTATAAAGTTCATACAGGGCCTGGTCGAAGGTGCACATGCCGAGCTCGCGCGACTTGTGCATGATTTCCTTGATCGACTGGAAATTGCCCTTGAAGATCATCTCGGCGATGGTCGGCGTGTTGAGCAGGATTTCGATGGCCGCCTTGCGGCCCTTGCCATCCTCGGTGCGCACCAGCCGCTGCGAGACGATGGCGCGCAGGTTGGACGACAAGTCCATCAGCAACTGGTTGCGCCGCTCCTCGGGGAAGAAGTTGATGATGCGGTCCATGGTCTGGTTCGAGTTGTTCGCGTGCAGCGTGCCCAGGCACAGGTGGCCCGTTTCCGCGAACGCGATCGCGTGCTCCATGGTCTCCGTGTCGCGGATCTCGCCGATCAGGATCACGTCCGGCGCCTGGCGCAGGGTGTTCTTCAGCGCGTTGTGCCACGACAGCGTGTCGACGCCCACCTCGCGGTGCGTGATCAGGCAACCCTTGTTCTTGTGCACATACTCGACCGGGTCTTCCACCGTGATGATGTGGCCAGCCGAGTTGGCGTTGCGGTAATCGATCATGGCCGCCAGCGTGGTCGACTTGCCCGAGCCCGTGCCGCCCACCACCAGCACCAGCCCGCGCTTGGTCATGATGACCTCTTTCAGGATCTCGGGCAGGTCCAGCTTTTCAAACGTGGGGATCTCGGAGGCGATGGTGCGGATCACCATGGCCACGTTCTGCTGCTGCACGAACACGTTGACGCGGAAGCGGCACACGTCGGGCAGCGAGATGGCGAAGTTGCATTCCATCTCGGCCTCGAACTCGGCGCGCTGCTTGTCGTTCATGATCGACAGCGCCAGCGCGCGCGTGATCGGTCCGCTCAGCTTCTGCTGGCTGAGCGCCTTCATCGCCCCCTGCGATTTCATGCTGGGCGGGAAATCGGCGGAAATGAACAAATCCGAACCGCCCGTGTGGTGCATCACCTTGAGCAGCTTGTGCAGGTAATCCCGCGCCTCGTCGGGGCCAAAAGTGGAGGACATGCTAACCTTTCGATCTATCGTTACCGCGACACGGCCAGCACCACGGCCATTGCGCGCCATTATATCGGCAGCACCTGCCACCGCCGTTTTTTCATCAACGACACAACGGATGCGATAGCCATCGCCATGGCGGTTGACATTGGCCCATTTATATCATTGCGTCCCCGCAATGCCTGTGTTCAAATACATTTATGACACTGACCGAACTGAAATATATCGTTGCTGTTGCACGAGCGAAACACTTCGGCCACGCGGCCGAGGCGTGCTATGTGGCCCAGCCAACGCTCTCGGTAGCAATCAAGAAGCTCGAAGACGAGCTCGGTGTCGTATTGTTTGAACGGGGCGGCGCGGAAATCTCCGTCACCCCGCTGGGCGCCCAGATCGTGGCGCAGGCCGAGCGCGTGCTGGAACAGACGGCCGCCATCAAGGAACTGGCCAAGCAGAACAAGGACCCGCTGGCCGGTCCGCTGCGGCTGGGCGTGATCTACACCATCGGCCCCTACCTGCTGCCGCCGCTGGTCAAGGCCATGATCGCCAACGTGCCGCAAATGCCGTTGATCCTGCAGGAAAATTTCACCGTCAAGCTGCTCGAAATGCTGCGCCAGGGCGAACTGGACGCGGCCATCATGGCGCTGCCGCTGCCCGAGCACGGCATGGCCGTGCAGGCGCTGTACGACGAACCGTTCGTGGTGGCCATGCCGCCCCAGCATCCGTGGGCCAAGCGGGCGGCCATTCCGGCCGAGGACTTGAAGACGGAAAACATGCTGTTGCTCGGCAACGGCCACTGCTTCCGCGACCAGGTGCTGGAAGTGTGCCCCGAGATGGCGCGTTTCTCCTCGCCCGGCAATGGCATGCAGCGCACCTTCGAAGGCTCGTCGCTCGACACCATCCGCCACATGGTGGCCTCCGGCATCGGCCTGACCGTGCTGCCGCGCGCCTCCGTGCCGGACATGGACAGCGCGGACGGCATGCTGCGCTTCCGCCATTTCACCCAGCCCGAGCCGTCGCGCCGGGTGGTGATCGTGTGGCGCAAGAGCTTCACCCGCAAGGCCGCCATCGACGCCATCTGCGCCGCCGTGGCGCAATGCCACCTGCCCGGCGTGACCCCGCTGCCGATGGACGCCCACTGACGGCGACCGCCCCACCGTGACGCAGCGGGCCAGGATTTGCGATAATCGCATTTTGTCCTGCAACGGAACGTCCCCATGAACAAGCTGGAGCTGTACGCGCGCCTGCTGCGCCTCGACAAACCGATCGGCACGCTGTTGCTGCTGTGGCCCACGCTGAGCGCGCTGTGGCTGGCCTCGGGCGGCAAGCCGGACTGGAAGCTGGTGCTGATCTTTTCGCTGGGCACGCTGCTGATGCGTTCGGCCGGCTGCGCCGTCAACGATTACGCCGACCAGGATTTCGACAAGCACGTCAAGCGCACGGCCCAGCGCCCCATCACCAGCGGCAGGATCAGCGGCAAGGAAGCGCTGGCCATCGCGGCCGCGCTGGCGCTGCTGTCGTTTTGCCTGATCCTGCCGCTCAACACGCTGACCAAGCAATTGTCGGTGGCCGCCGTGATCATCGCCGCCACCTATCCCTACTTCAAGCGCTTCTTCGCCCTGCCCCAGGCCTACCTCGGCATCGCGTTCGGCTTCGGCATCCCGATGGCCTTCGCCGCCGTGCAGGACACGGTGCCGCCGCTGGCCTGGGTGATGCTGGTGGCCAATGTGTTCTGGGCCCTGGCCTACGACACGGAATACGCGATGGTGGACCGTGACGACGACTTGAAAATCGGCATCAAGACCTCGGCCATCACCTTCGGCCGGCATGACGTGGCCGCCGTCATGTTCTGCTACGCCGCCAACCTGACGCTGTTGCTGGCCTGCGGCTGGCTGCTGGGCCTGCGCGCCTGGTTCGTTACGGGACTTCTGGCAGCGGCCGGCATTGCGGCGTACCATTACACCTTGATACGGGGCCGTGAACGGGACGCCTGCTTCTACGCCTTCCGCCACAACAACTGGCTGGGCGCCGCGGTGTTCGCTGGCGTGGCCCTGGATTACGCGCTGCGCTAAGCACGGCACCAGGCGCGTTCCGCATACGCTTGATCTGGCGCACAGCGCCGTCCGCGCAGCAACTTATACACTGGGCATTTCACGATGTAGTGATCCACCTAACCAGGGAGTGACCATCATGGAACAGACTGTGCAACAAGGAAATGGCGCCGTGAACGGCAACGTGGCGCAAGGCCAGGCCGCCAACCACGAGGCGCGCGAAAAACTGATGAACGATCTGAAGCTGGTGATCGGCGACGCCGAGAGCTGGCTCAAGGAAGCCAAGCGCAACGCGGCCCATAGCGCCGGCGAAGCGCAGGCCCGCTTCGACGACACGCTGCGCACCGCCAAGACCGATCTGCTGCGCCTGCAGGACAGCATGACGGCGCGCGGCAAACTGGCGGCCCAGTCGGCCAACGGCTACGTCAAGGGCCATGCGTGGCAAGCCGTGGGCCTGGGCGCGGCCGTGGGCGTGATCGCCGGCCTGCTGCTGGCGCGGCGCTGAGCCATGGACGGGCGCGTGCTCCCACGCGCGCCCGGCGGTTTACATTCCGGCCGGGAGCGCAGCGCCATGCCATAATGGCGCTGCACCGCGCTTACCCGCGCGCAACTTCCCGTTCCGGATTCCCATGCAACTTTGCTTGTCCTATCGTCTGCTCACCATGCTGGCGGCCTGTGCCGTGTTGATGCCCGCCAGGGCGGTGGACGTGAAGATGGCGTTCGGCGAGAAAATTCCCCCGTTCTGCTTTCCCGAAACAAACTCGGGCATCGAACTGGAAGTGATCGGCGAAGCGCTGGCCTACCGGGGCCATGTGCTCAAACCCCAGTATTTCCCGTTCGCCCGCGTGCCGGTCGCCTTCAAGGGCCGGGTGGTGGACGCGGCCATGACGGACCTGGGCGAGGACCTGACGGCCGCCGGCGGCAACTACGGCGACCCCGCCGTCCTGTACGACAACGTGTTCATCAGCCTCAAGGAACGCCACCTTGTGATCCGCACGCCGCAGGACTTGCGCGGCTTGCGCGTGATCGCCTTTGCCGGCGCGGCCAAGCGCTATCCCGACTGGCTGGGGCCGGTCAAGAATGCGGGCCTGTATTTCGAGCAGAACGACCAGGCGCTGCAGGTGCTCACGCTGGACAAGGGCCGCTACGACCTGGTGCTCAGCGACCGCAACATCTTCAAATACTTCAGCTTGCAACTGAAGCGCGAACATGGCGTGCCGCTCAAGCCGATCCAGGAACACAGCTTCGTCAAGCTCAACCCACTGGATTACCGCCCCGTATTCCGCGACAGCCGCGTGCGCGACGACTTCAACGCCGGCCTCAAGCACTTGAAGGAAACGGGGCGCTACAACGCCATCTACCAGAAATACCTGAGTGACGACAAGAACAACTAGCGACCTTGGACGTCGTTTCAAAACGCCCGTAGCAAGGCGCCACAACGACGCCATGGGCGTTTTGCAACGCCTTCTCAGCTAAAGGCGCTGCACCAGGCCCCTGCCAGCACCAGCTTGCCGGGGAACAGCGGGCAGCCGCCCTTGCCATCGGGACCATCTTCGTAGATCTGGCACTTGGAACATTGCTGGTCAGGCTGGTGTTCAGGGTATTTGCCCTGATCCACGCGGGCCGTCTCCGTCACATAGCCGAATTCCAGCGCCTTGGGGTCGTCCTCGCGCAACAGCGTACGGTCGTCGGCCACGGCCAGCCGGCCCAGGCCGGCGGCGGCCAGCCCCGCCATGGCTTGCATGATGAAGATTCTGCGATTGGCCATGTTGCCTCCCGAATGTTGTGTAGCCGCCATAATACTACCGGCCGCACCCAGCCGATGCGCCGGGCCGGTGTCGTCGCCGCAACAAAACAGGACGAATGTCCAATACGAGCGTTGCAAAGCGGCCGGCCACGGCTATACTGCCAGAGCCGTACTCTGCACACCAATAAAAAAACAAGGGGACAGTTTCATGCACAAGGTACTGAGCGCGCTCGCGCTTTGCGGTTCCGTTTGCCTGTTGACTTCATGCAGCAAAACGGCGGACGCCCCGGCCGGCGCCAACGCCGACGCCGCGTTCCAGCAACACTTGCAGGAGCAACTGCTGGACGCCAAACCGGGCGACGTGATCACCATTCCCGCCGGCCACTACCACCTGAGCAGCGGCCTCACGCTGCGCGCCAACGGCGTCACCGTGCGCGGCGCCGGCATGGACCAGACCGTGCTCTCGTTCAAGGGCCAGGTGACGGGACCGGAAGGCATGCTGGTGTACGCCAGCGACTTCACCATCGAAGGCCTGACCATCGAGGACTCCAAGGGCGACGGCCTGAAGATCAACGACGGCGACCACATCACCATCCGCAAGGTCAAGGTGCAGTGGACGGGCGGCTCCAAGGTCAGCAACGGCGCCTACGGCATCTACCCGGTCAAGACGAAGAACGTGCTGATCGAAGACTGCGTGGCCATCGCCGCCTCCGACGCCGGCATCTACGTGGGCCAGTCGCACGACGTGGTGGTGCGCCGTTCGCGCGCCGAGCAGAATGTGGCCGGCATCGAGATCGAAAACACCGTCAACGCCGACGTCTACGACAACGTGGCCACCAACAACACGGGCGGCATCCTCGTGTTCAACATGCCCAACCTGTCGCAGGCCGGCTACGCCACGCGGGTGTTCCACAACAAGGTCGACAAAAACAACCTCGGCAACTTCGCCGCGCGCGGCACGGCCGTGGCCAGCGTGCCGGCCGGCTCCGGTGTGGTGATCAACTCCAATTCCAAGGTTGAAATCTTCGACAACGACATCACCGACAACCAGACCGCCAACGTCATCATCTCCAGTTACCACTCGACCGGCTACTACACGGAAAAAGGCGTTTCGGCCGGCTACGATCCCTATCCGAAAGCCATCTTCGTGTACGGCAACCGCTTCCACGGCGGCGGCGACGCGCCCGACGGGCTGGACCTGAAAGCCCTGAAGCTGGCCATGTACGGCCTGACGGGCCACCTGCCCGACGTGCTGTGGGATGGCTACGTGGACACCAAGCTGCTGGTGAACGGCAAGCTGCCGGCCGAGGCGCGCATCTGCATCCAGGACGGGGTGGACGTGCTCAACGCGGACGGCCCCCACAAATACCAGAACCCGAACAAGGACACGGCGCCCTACCGCTGCCAGCTGGCCAAGCTGCCGCCGGTGACCATCCCGCAACTGTCGGCCTCCTGAAACCAAGCAAGCAGGGAATCCCCATGATGTTCGCCCCACCTGGCCGCCGCCCATGGCGCGCGGCCGCCCTGGCCCTGTGCGCGCTGGCCCTGACGGCCTGCACGCGCGGCCAGCCGCCCGTCGATTTCATCACGGATGGCAATCCCCCCAAACTGAGCGACTGGCATCTGATGGCGGCCGATGGCGGCCGTCTCGTGCTCAACAACGGCGTCGTCCCGTACGATCTGAACACGCCGCTGTTCACCGACTATGCGCAAAAGCTGCGCACCATCTGGATGCCCAAGGGCAGCAGCGCCACCTACCAGGCCGACACCGCTTTCGACTTCCCGGTCGGCACCATCATCTCCAAGACTTTCTTCTATCCGCGCCAACCGGGTATGGGCGCGGGTGCGGACGCGGGCAAGCCCGATGCCGTGCTGGCCACCTACGACAGCAGCCGCAACGGCGGCGAGCGGCTGGACCTGGCCAACGTGCGCTTGATCGAAACGCGGCTGCTGGTGCGCCGCAAGACCGGCTGGATCGCCTTGCCCTACGTCTGGAACGCCGAACAGACGGACGCCGTGCTGGCCCGCACCGGCCAGCAGGTGGCGCTGGACGTGCAGCATGAGGACGGCAGCCACCGGCCGCTGACCTACGTGGTGCCCAATGTGAACCAGTGCGCCTCGTGCCACGTGGCCGACCTGAAGACGCGCCAGTTCCAGCCCATCGGCCCGAAAGCGCGCCATTTGAACCGTGACTACACGCACGACGGCGTGACGGAAAACCAGCTCGCCTACCTGACCCGCATCGGCTACCTGACGGGCGCCCCCGCGCCGCAGGCCGCGCCGCGCAACGCCAACTGGCGCGACGACAAGCAAACGCTGGACGCGCGCGCCCGCGCCTACCTCGACATCAACTGCGCCCACTGCCACAACGACAAGGGCGCGGCCAACACCACGGCGCTGCACCTGAACATCGGCGCGCCGGCCGATCTGCACCTGGGATTGTGCAAGCCGCCGGTGGCGGCCGGCGCCGGCACGGGTGGCCGGCAATACGGCATCATGCCCGGGAAGCCCGATGAATCGATCATGCTGTACCGGCTGGCCTCAGCCGAAACGGGCGTCATGATGCCCGAACTGGGACGCGGCTCCGTCCACGCGGAAGGCGTGGCCCTGATCCGCGCCTGGATCGCCGCCATGCCGCCCGGCTGCGGCCACTAACAAAAAACCGGGGTCAGGTCATACCATTAAGCAAGATCTTCACATCTTGCTTAATGGTATGACCTGACCCCGGTTTTGGTTTTAGTTACCTGAGGTCGATCAGGCCGCGCCGCCCAGCTCGTCGCCGAGCTCCTTGCCGCGCTGGGCCGCCGCTTTCACGGCCGTGACGATGGCGGCCTTCACACCGCTCGCTTCCATGCTGGTCAGGGCCGCGTACGTGGTGCCGCCCTTGGACGTGACGCGCTCGCGCAGCAGCGATACCGGCTCGTCCGACTGTGCGGCCAGTTGCGCCGCGCCGGTGAACGTGGCCAACGCCAGCTGCTTGCCCTGCTCCGCGCTCAGGCCCAGTTCCGCCGCCGCCTGCTGCATCGCTTCGATGAAGTAGAACACATAGGCCGGGCCGCTGCCCGAGACGGCCGTCACGGGATCGATCTGCGCTTCATCGTCCAGCCACACGGTCTGGCCCACCGCTTTCAGAATGGCGTCGGCCGCGTCCTTCTGCGCCGCGCTCACGCCGGCCGTGGCCACCATGCCCGTGATGCCCTGCCCGATCAGGGCCGGCGTGTTGGGCATGCAGCGCACGATGGCACCGTAGCCCCCCAGCCAGCGCGACAGGTCCGCCGCGCGGATGCCGGCCGCGATCGACAGCACCAGCGGCGGCGTGGTCTTGTCCAGCAGCGGCAGCAACTGGGCCGCCACTTCGCGCATGCTCTGCGGTTTGACGGCCAGCACGATCACGTCGCGCCCCGCCAGTTCGGCGCCGGCGGCGCTGGCCGTGCTGACGCCAAATTTGCTGCGCAGTTGCTCCAGCGCGGCTCCGTTAGGGTCGACCACGTGGATGTTGGCGCCGGCCGTCAGCTTGCCGGCCAGGCCTGCGATCAGGGCCGAGGCCATGTTGCCGCCGCCGATAAATGCAATCTTCATGTTGATCTCTCGTTTTAATGGTAGTTGCGTGATCCGAATATGGCGCTGCCCACGCGCACGATGGTGGCGCCTTCGACGATGGCGGCGCGCAGGTCGGCCGACATGCCCATCGACAGCGTGTCGAGCGCGAGGCCGCCAGCGCGCAGCTGCTCAACCAGCGCGCGCAGTTGGGCGAACGGCGCCCGTTGTTGTTCAAAGTCCGCGGCCGGCTCGGGGATGGCCATCAGGCCGCGCAGGCGCAGGTTGGGCAGCGCGGCCACTTGCGCTGCCAGCGCGGCCACCTCGCCCGGCGCCACGCCGCTCTTGCTCGCTTCGCCGCTGATGTTCACTTGCAGGCAGATGTTGAGCGGTGCCTTGTCCGCCGGGCGCTGCTCGGACAGGCGCTGGGCGATCTTGAGCCGGTCCACCGTGTGCACCCAGTCGAAATGCTCGGCGATGGGCCGGGTCTTGTTGCTCTGGATGGGGCCGATGAAATGCCATTCCAGCGCGGCGCCGGGCGCGCCGGCGGCCACGGCGGCGATCTTGTCGAGCGCTTCCTGCAGGTAGTTCTCGCCAAACGCCAGCTGGCCCGCGCGCACCGCTTCCAGCACCGCTTCCGGCCCGAACGTCTTGGACACGGCCAGCAACTGGACAGCGCCTGCCGGGCGGCCACTTTCTTGTAATGCGGAAATAATTGTGCCGGCTATGGCTTGCAAGTTCTGGGCGATTGTGGACATAATCAATGAGGAAACAGTGGTATGCGGACAGTATACGAATTCGATTGAACAACGCGGCTGAACAACGCCGCGCCGGTGCGCCGTCCCGGCGCGCGCCCGACAACAGGCACAGGGATTATAAATGGACATTTCAGAATTGCTGGCATTCTCGGTCAAGAACAAGGCCTCGGACTTGCACCTGTCGGCCGGCTTGCCGCCCATGATACGGGTGCACGGCGACGTGCGCCGCATCAACCTGCCGCCGCTGGAGCACAAGGACGTGCACGGCATGATCTATGACATCATGAACGACGGCCAGCGCAAGGCCTACGAGGAAATGCTCGAATGCGACTTCTCGTTCGCCATTCCCGGCCTGGCGCGCTTCCGCGTCAACGCCTACAACCAGGAACGGGGCGCGTCGGCCGTGCTGCGCACGATTCCGTCCAAGATCCTGAGCCTGGAAGAACTGAACTGCCCCAAGATCTTCGCCGAGCTGGCGCTCAAGCCGCGCGGCCTGGTGCTGGTGACGGGCCCCACCGGCTCCGGCAAATCGACCACGCTGGCGGCCATGGTCAACCACGTCAACGAGAACGAGTATGGCCACATCCTGACCATCGAGGACCCGATCGAATTCGTGCACGAATCGAAGAAGTGCCTGATCAACCAGCGCGAAGTGGGACCGCACACGCTGTCGTTCAACAACGCGCTGCGCTCGGCCCTGCGCGAAGACCCGGACGTGATCCTGGTCGGCGAATTGCGCGACCTGGAAACCATCCGCCTGGCCCTGTCGGCCGCCGAGACGGGCCACCTGGTGTTCGGCACGCTGCACACCTCGTCGGCCGCCAAGACCATCGACCGTATTGTCGACGTGTTCCCGGCCGATGAGAAGGAGATGGTGCGCGCCATGCTGTCCGAATCGCTGCAGGCCGTGATTTCGCAGACGCTGCTCAAGACCAAGGATGGTTCCGGCCGCGTGGCCGCGCACGAGATCATGGTCGCCACGCCGGCCATCCGCAACCTGATCCGCGAAGCCAAGATCGCGCAGATGTATTCGGCCATCCAGACCGGCAGCAACGTGGGCATGCAGACGCTGGACCAGACCCTGACGGACCTGGTACGGCGCAACGTGATCTCGTCGGCCGCCGCCCGTTCGGCCGCCAAGACGCCGGACAACTTCCCCGGCTGAACGCCGCACACATAAGGAGCGGCCACCATGGAACGCGACCAGGCATCCAAATTCATGTTCGACCTGCTGCGCCTCATGCTCAGCAAAAAGGGCTCGGACTTGTTCATCACGGCCGGCTTCCCGCCCGCCATCAAGATCGACGGCAAGATGACGCCCGTCTCGGCCCAGGCCCTGACGCCGGCCCACACGGCCGACCTGGCGCGTTCCATCATGAACGACAAGCAGACCGCCAGCTTCGAGCTGACCAAGGAAGCCAACTTCGCCATCAGCCCCGGCGACCTGGGACGGTTCCGGGTCTCGGCCTTCGTGCAAATGAGCTCGGTGGGCATGGTGCTGCGGACCATCACCAGCGAGATCCCCAAGCTCGAAGACCTGGGCTTGCCGGCAGTGCTGAAGGAAGTCGTGATGGCCAAGCGCGGCCTGGTGATCATGGTGGGCGCCACCGGCTCGGGCAAATCGACCACGCTGGCGGCCATGGTCGGCTACCGCAACGAGAACAGCTACGGCCACATCATCACCATCGAGGACCCGGTCGAATACGTCCACCCGCACAAGAACTGCATCGTCACCCAGCGCGAAGTGGGCGTGGACACGGACGACTGGGAAGTGGCGCTGAAAAATACGCTGCGCCAGGCGCCGGACGTGATCCAGATCGGCGAGATCCGCGACCGCGAGACCATGGACCACGCGATCGCCTTCGCCGAGACGGGCCACCTGTGCCTGGCCACGCTGCACGCCAACAGCGCCAACCAGGCGCTGGACCGCATCATCAACTTCTTCCCCGAGGAACGCCGCCAGCAGTTGCTGATGGACCTGTCGCTGAACCTGAAAGGCATGATCTCGCAGCGCCTGGTGCCGCGCAAGGAAAGCAAGGGCCGCGTGGTGGCGATCGAGATCATGCTCAATTCGCCGCTGATCTCGGACCTGATCTTCAAGGGCCAGGTGCACGAGATCAAGGAGCTGATGAAGAAGTCGCGCGAACTGGGCATGCAGACCTTCGACCAGTCGCTGTTCGACCTTCACGAGGCCGACCTGATCACCTATGAAGACGCATTACGCAACGCCGACTCCGTGAACGACCTGCGGCTCGCCATCAAGCTGGAAGGCAAGGCCGCCAAGACGCGCGACCTGTCGGCCGGCACCGAACATTTGGGGATCATCTGATGCACACCATTTTCGACCTGGAAGCGGACACCCTGTCCGGCAAGCCCGTCAGCCTGGGCCAGTACAAGGGCCAGGTTCTATTGATCGTCAACACGGCCAGCAAGTGCGGCTTCACGCCCCAGTACCAGGGGTTGGAAGCCGTGTACGAACAATTCAAGGACAAGGGCGCCGTGGTGCTGGGCTTCCCATGCAACCAGTTCGGCGCCCAGGAACCGGGTTCGGCCGACGAGATCGGCGCCTTCTGCGAAAAGAACTACGGCGTCACCTTCCCCATGTTCGCCAAGGTGGACGTGAACGGCAGCCAGGCCCACCCGCTGTTCAAGCAGCTCAAGAAGGAAGCGCCCGGCCTGCTGGGCACGGAGGGCATCAAGTGGAACTTCACCAAGTTCCTGGTGCGCAAGGACGGCACCGTCTATAAGCGCTACGCACCGGCTACCAAGCCTGAAGAACTGATCGCCGACATCGAGAAACTGCTGGCCGAGTGACGGTCCGCCGGCCCCTCGCTTGCAATCCGCAAGCGAGCGGTGGCCGCATAGCCCCTGTCGTGGCAAGAACTTTACAAATGGCAAAATAAAATGCTGGTGGATTAACTTTTCGGTAATAATGAGGATGGTTTAATTCGCCGGATCATCTTGACCGCCTATGCCTCTGCTGAGGAAACTACTGTCGCGCTGGTTACAGATGGGTACCTACTCCCGCCTGTTCCTGCCGATCTTCGTCATCATCGCCGTCGTCACGGGCGTGCGCTACACGCTGCTCGTCGACGGCGAATCGCAGGCGGCCGGCGCGCGCTACCGGCAACAGGCGCATGAACTGGAAAGCTACCTGACCACGGCCTTGCAGCCGGCGCTGGCCGCGCGCGACCGCGCCGCGCTCGACGCCACCCTGGCCGGCGCCCTGCTGCTCAATCCCGACCTGGCCGACGTCCATCTCGATTACCCCGGCGGCCACCTGGAAGCGCTGCGCGCGGCGCCCGCGCCGGTGCGCCATCCCGACTGGTTCGCCGCGCTCGACACCGTGCCGGCGCTGGCCATGGAGCGCGCCATCGGCCCGCGCGCCAACCTGGCGCTGCGCTTCTCGCCCACAGCGCCGCTGAACGCCGTGTGGCACTCGGTGCGCCAGCAAGCCGTGATCTCGGCCATCAACATCTCCATCATCTATGCGCTGCTGGGCGTGCTCGTGTGCGTCAACCAGCGCATGCTGCGCCGGCTGGAACTGGCCACCGACCGTTTCCAGAACGGCGACTACGCCGTGCGCATGCCCGTGCGCGGCACGCTGGAGGCGCGCGCGCTGGCGCGCACCTTCAACAACATGGCCGAAAAAGTGGCGGCGCTGGTGCTCACGCTGCGGCGCAGCCAGCAGCAACTGCGCGAGGAAAAAGAGCGCATCGAGGTGACGCTGGCCTCGATCGGCGACGCCGTCATCACCACCGACACGGCCGGCCGCATCGCCACCGTCAACGCCGTGGCCGAAGCGCTCACCGGGCGGACCGGGGAGCAGGCGCGCGGCATGGAGCTGCACCAGGTGTTCGTACTGGCCAATAACTTCGGCCAGCACACGCTGCTCAAGGCCACCGACGCCATCTGCGCCGGCGGCGAGGCCGTCAAGATGGCCAACCAGGCCTTGCGCCACACCTCGGGCGAACTGGCCAACATCGAATACACGGCCGCCGCCATCCGCTCGGCCAACGGCGCCGTGCACGGCATGGTGCTGGTGTTCCGCGACGTGAGCGAACGGCGCCAGCTGATCCAGCAGATGTCGTGGCAGAGCAACCACGACGTGCTGACCGGCCTGCCCAACCGCAGCGCGCTGGCGGCCCGCTTCGAACACGAGATCGCGCGCGCCCGCGAAGGCTGCTACCGGCTGGCCGTGTGCCTGTTCGACCTCGACCACTTCCAGCACGTCAACGACAGCCTGGGCCAGGCCGTCGGCGACGCCCTGCTCACGCAAGTGGCCAGCCGCCTGCACGAAATGGCCGGGCAGCGCCAGTACGTGGCGCGCCTGGGCGGCGACGAATTCGTGCTGCTGCTGCCGGAACTGGGCGAACGGGCCGCCATCGGCCAGCTGCTGCAACGGCTGATGGCGGCGCTGGAACGGGACTACCTGTGCGAAGGCGAAGTGGTGAAGATGTCGGCCAGCGTGGGCGTGGCCATCCACACGGGCAACGAGGTGAGCGCCGACCAGTTACTGCGCCACGCCGACCAGGCCCTGTACCAGGCCAAACTCACGGGCCGCAAACGTTACCACTTCTTCGACGCCGATCACGACGAGCAGGTGCGCACCCACCACAACCGCCGCACGGAGGTGCGCGCCGCGCTGCGCGCCGGCCAGTTGCGGCTGCACTACCAGCCCAAGCTGGACATGCGCTCGGGCCGCATCATCGGCATGGAGGCGCTGCTGCGCTGGCAGCATCCGGTGCGCGGCATGGTGGGGCCGATGGAGTTCCTGCCCATCGTCGAGCACAGCGACATCATCGTCGACATCGGCGAGTGGGTGCTGCGCGAGGCGCTGCGCCAGTTGCAGGCGTGGCGCGCGCAAGCACCGCACTGGGTGGTGAGCGTCAACATCGCGGCGCGCCATTTCCAGCGCGCCGATTTCGTCGAACGGCTGGGCGCCATCTTGGCCGAATTCCCGGACGTGCCGCCGGCCATGCTGGAACTGGAGATCCTCGAATCGTCGGCCCTGTCCGACGTGGCCCATGTGCGCGCCATCATGCAGGCCTGCCAGCGCCAGGGCATCAGCTTCGCGCTGGACGATTTCGGCACCGGCTATTCCTCGCTGTCCTACCTCAAGCGGCTGCCGGCCGACACGCTCAAGATCGACCAGAGCTTCGTGCGCTCCATGCTGGTGGAACGTGAAGACCTGCACCTGGTGTGCGCCATCATCAACCTGGCGCGCTCGTTCGGCATGCGCATCATCGCCGAGGGCGTGGAGACGCCCGAGCATGGCGCCATGCTGATGCGCCTGGGCTGCGACCTGGCCCAGGGCTACGGCATCGCCCGCCCCATGCCGGCCGACGAAGTGCTGGCCTGGGTGGCCGCCTTCGACAGCGCGGCCGTCTGGCAGGCGGCTGCGCAGTTGCCGCCCATCGTCACGCTGCATGGCGCCGAGGCCGATGGCGGCGCCCAGTTCCCGCTGTTCGCGGCGGGTTGAATTCAACCCATGGAGTAACACATGAAAAACGTTCTGCTGGCAGCCGGCCTGCTGATGATCACCAGCGCCCACAGCGCCCTCGCCGACGAAGCCGCCGCTTGCAGCGCCGCCGCCGGTTCCTACCGCACCGGCGTGGTGGTGCGCGGCCCCGCCTTCGCGCATGGCCAGTACCGCAAGGGCGTGGAACTGTCGCACACGCACCTGACCATGAAGGCGGACCAGGATGGCCGCATCTACGACGTGGCCATCGACAACGTGTTCGTGCCCGGCTTCGACCGCAACCAGGCCGGCATCCCCGCGCCGCTGACCGCCATCCGCGTCAACGACCGGATCGGCGTATGCGGCCAGCTGTACACCAACGGCGTAGGCATCCACTGGGTGCACACCAACTGCGGCAAGCGCCCCACGCCTGCCCATCCGGACGGCTGGCTCAAGGAGCTCAAGCCGGACGGCACGGCCGGTCCCAGCGTGACCGACAACGGCGCCTTCTGCCCGCTGTTCCAGCGCCACTGAGCACAGCCCGCGCGCAACGCCGTGCGCACGCCACGGCGAATTTGCTTGCTTTATTTTCATGTGTAAGATATTCTTTACACGTGAAAACGAAAACCCTACAACTCGACGGCGATCAGTTGCTGGCCATGCTGTCGGCCCTGGCCAACCCGCACCGGCTGCGCATCATCGCCATGCTGGAATCGGGCGGGCGCAACTACGTCAGCCAGCTGGCGCGGGAGCTGGGCATCAGCCGCCCGCTGCTGCACCTGCACCTGCAAAAGCTGGAAGACGCGGGCCTGGTGAGGAGCCAGCTGGAACTGTCCCCGGACGGCAAGGCGCTCAAATTTTTTGAGGCGGCGCCGTTCGACGTCGAACTTACCCCGGCCGCCATCGCACAGGCGGCGCGGTCCCTGTCCAATAACACTGAAACGTAGAGGCCATCATGTCCGAAAGTGTGTTTCTCCTGACGATCTGCCTGCCGCTCATCACCATCATCGTGGTGTTCGGCATGCGCTCCTATGCGGCCATCCAGCAAGCCAAGGCGCGCTTGGCCAACGACAACGCCTACCGCCAGCTGGCCGAACAAGCGGCCGCCGCGCAAGCGGAAACGGCGCGCCGGCTGGCATCCATGGACGCGGCGCTGGGCGAACTGAAATCGCGCGTGGCGACGGTGGAAAAAGTGCTGAAGGAAGTCGAGTAAATCCCATTCCCCTGAAATAAGGAGCAAGCGAGATGAAAGAAGTGTCCGTGATCCGGCTGTATCTGCTCAGAGCGCTGTACCTGCTGGTCGTGGTGGGCCTCGGCCTCCTCATCTGGCCCGGCGTGATCCACCATGACAAGCCATGGGAACTGATGCAGGGCGTGGTGGTGTGCATGCTGGCCGCGTTCTCCGCGCTGTGCGTGCTGGGCCTGCGCTATCCGTTGCAGATGCTGCCCCTGCTGCTGTGGGAACTGACGTGGAAGCTGATCTGGCTGGGCACCGTCGCCTACCCGCTGTGGAAAACGGGCAGCCTGGCCGGGGCCACGCTGGAAAATGCCATCCAGTGCCTGGTGGTGCTGATCTTCCCCTTCATCATCCCGTGGCGCTACGTGTACGACCACTACCTCGTCAAACAGGCCGAACGCTGGCGCTAAGCCGCCGGCGCCAGCGCGCGGTCGATCAGTTCTATCCAGTGCTGCACCGGGGTCTGCGTACCCGACTGCAGGTGCGCCTGGCAGCCCACGTTGGCCGACACGATGACTTCCGCCTCCGTGGCCGCCAGACTGGCCAGCTTGCGGTCACGCAGTTGCAGCGACAATTCCGGCTGCAGCAGAGAATAGGTGCCGGCCGAGCCGCAGCACAAATGGCTGTCCGCGCACAGCGTCACATCGACACCGGCCGCACGCAACAGGCCTTCCACCTTGCCCCGGATCTGCTGGCCGTGCTGCAGCGTGCACGGTGGATGGTAGACCACGCGCTGCTTGATCTTGCCGCGCAGCCGGCGCGCCAGCTCTTCCTCGAACGCCGGCATCACCTCGCTCAGGTCGCGCGTCAGCGCCGAGATGCGCTCGGCCTTGACCGCATAGGCCGCGTCGTGCGCCAGCAGGTGGCCGTATTCCTTGACGGTGGCGCCGCAGCCGGACGCCGTCATCACGATCGCTTCCACGCGCGGCGCGCCGCCCGTGCCTTCCACATACGGCCACCAGGCGTCGATGTTGCGGCGCATGTCATCCAGGCCGCCGTCCTGGTCATTCAGATGGTAGCGCAGCGCGCCGCAGCAACCGGCCTTGGGCGCGCTCAGCAACTGCACGCCCAGCAAGTCCAGCACGCGCGCCGTGGCGCTGTTGATGTTGGGCGCCATGCCCGGTTGCGTGCAGCCTTCCAGCACCAGCATCTTGCGCGCGTGCGAACGCGCCGGACGCTGGCCGGCGCTGTGCGCGTGCGGGATCTTGTCCTGCAAGGGTCTGGACAACAAGGGCCGCAACAACTGGCCCGCCTTGAGCGCCGGCGTGAATACCCAGCTGCGCGGCAGCGCTTCCTTGAGCACGGCGCGCTTGACGCGCTCGGCCAGCGGGCGCTGCACGCGCTGCTCGACCACCTTGCGGCCGATGTCCACCAGCCGCCCGTACTTGACGCCGGACGGGCAGGTCGATTCGCAGTTGCGGCAGGTCAGGCAGCGGTCCAGGTGGCTCTGGGTCTTGGCCGTGACGGGCGCCCCTTCCAGCACCTGCTTGATCAGGTAGATGCGCCCGCGCGGCCCGTCCAGCTCATCGCCCAGCAACTGGTAGGTGGGACAGGTGGCCGTGCAAAAGCCGCAGTGCACGCAGGCGCGCAGGATGGCGTCGGCTTCTTCGCCGTCGCGCGTGTTCTTGATGAAATCGGCGAGATCAGTTTGCATGGTGCTCCGTCAGTACATGCGGCCGCGGTTGAAAATACCGGCCGGATCGAAACTGGCCTTCAGGCGCTGGTGGATGGCCGCCACGGCCGGCGCCAGCGGCTGGAACACGCCCGCTTTCCGGTCGCCGCCGCGGAACAGCGTGGCGTGCCCGCCCACGGCGGCCACCGTGCGGCGGATGCTGGCCGCGTCGCCGCCGGCCACGTGCAGCCAGCGCTGCGCCCCGCCCCACTCGATCAGCTGTTCGCCCTTCAGCACCAGCGCGCTGGCCGTGGGCGGCACGGACAGCCGCCACAATTCGCCGCCATCGAAGAAGGCATGGCGCTGGTCGCGCAGGCTGGCCCAGAAGGCCGCGTCATGGTCCACCGGCTGGCCGCCCAGCTTGCGCCGCGCGGCCGCCACGGCCGCCTCGGCCCCGGACAGGCGCAGCGACAGGATGCCGTCGTGCCAGCAACTGGCCGAGATGGGCAGCGGCTGGCCGCCCCACTCGTTCAGCCGGCGCAGCGCGTCGATCTCCGACAGCTCGAAGCGCACGCTGGCCTCGCACACGGGCTGCGGCAGCACCTTGAGCGACACGTCCATGATCAGGCCCAGCGTGCCCAGCGAGCCGGCCAACAGGCGCGACACGTCGTAACCGGCCACGTTCTTCATCACCTGGCCGCCGAAGCACAGCAGCTCGCCATGCCCGTCCATCAGGGCCGCGCCCAGCACGAAGTCGCGCACGGCGCCGGCGCTGGCGCGGCGCGGGCCGGACAACGCCGCCGCCACCACGCCGCCGATGGTGGATGCGGCGCCATAGCGTGGCGGCTCGAAGGCCAGCATCTGGCGCCGTTCGGCCAGCAGCGCTTCGATCTCGGCCAGCGGCGTGCCGCAGCGGGCCGTGATCACCAGCTCCGTCGGTTCGTAGGCCAGCACGCCGCTGTAAGCGCGCGTGTCGAGCAGTTCGCCGGTGGGCATGTTGCCGTACCAGTCCTTGGTGCCGCCGCCGCGCAGGCGCAACGGCGTGCCGGCGGCCGTGGCCGCGCGGATCTGTTCTTGGTATTGGGTGAGGATGGCGTGCAAAGGAACTCCGTCAGAAACGCGGCAAGTCGGGGAATTTCAGGACGCCGCCCGTGACCCGCATCTTGCCCATGTCGGCGCAGCGGTTCAGGGTGGGGATCGCCTTGTCGGGATTGAGCAGCTTGAGCGGATCGAAGGCGCGCTTGACGGCGAAGAACGCTTCCAGCTCCTGGGCCGTGAACTGCTCGCACATGGAATTGATCTTCTCGATGCCCACCCCGTGCTCGCCCGTGATGGTGCCGCCCACTTCCACGCTCATCGCCAGGATCTCGGCGCCGAAGGCCTCGGCCCGCGCGAATTCGTCGGGCTGGTTGGCGTCGAACAGGATCAGCGGGTGCAGGTTGCCGTCGCCCGCGTGGAACACGTTGGCGCAGCGCAGGCCGTACTTGGTTTCCATGCGCGCGATCCCGGCCAGCACCTCGGCCAGCCGTTTGCGGGGGATGGTGCCGTCCATGCAGTAGTAATCGGGCGAGATGCGGCCGGCGGCCGGGAAGGCGTTCTTGCGGCCCGACCAGAAGCGCAGCCGCTCGGCTTCGTTCTGCGACACGGCGATGGCGCTGGCGCCGGCCGCCTGCAGCACGGCCGTCATGCGCGCGATGTCTTCTTCCACTTCCTCGGGCGTGCCGTCGGCCTCGCACAGCAGGATGGCGGCCGCCTCGGTGTCGTAGCCGGCCTTGCAGAACGGCTCGACCATGCGGGCCGAGGTCTGGTCCATCATCTCCAGCCCGGCCGGGATGATGCCGGCCGCAATCAGGTCGGCCACGGCGTTGCAGCCGGCGCCCACCTCGCTGAAGGAAGCCATGATCACGCGCGCCGTCGATGGCTTGGGAATCAGCTTGACCGTCACTTCCGTCACGATGCCCAGCATGCCTTCGGAACCGATGAACACCGCCAGCAGGTCCAGCCCCGGCGCATCCAGCGATTCGCCGCCCAGCTCCACCACCTCGCCCTCGATGGTGACCATGCGCACCCGCAGCACGTTATGCACGGTCAGGCCATACTTCAGGCAATGCACGCCGCCCGAATTCTCGGCCACGTTGCCGCCGATGGTGCAGGCGATCTGCGACGAGGGATCGGGGGCGTAGTACAGGTCATGGCGGGCGGCGGCGTCGGAGATGGCCAGGTTGCGCACGCCCGGCTGCACCACGGCCGTACGCGAATAGGCGTCCATGCGGATGATCTGGTTCAGGCGCGCCGTGGACAGCACCACCCCGTCCGCGATCGGCATGGCGCCGCCGGACAGGCCGGTGCCGGCGCCGCGCGGCACGATCGGCACTTGCAACTGGCGGCACACGTTGACGATGGCGATCACCTGCGCCTCGCTGTCGGGCAGCACCACCACCATCGGCAGCTGGCGGTAGGCGGCCAGGCCGTCGCATTCGTAGGGCCGGGTATCCTCCGGCTCGGCCAGCACGCAGCGCGCGGGCAGCACGGCGCGCAGGGCCTCGGCCACTTGCTGGCGGCGCGCGAACAGGTTGGCCGGATCGGGGGGAGCGGTATGCATGGCGGCGAAGGAAACGAGTCGATAGATAGCGATTGTAAGCACAAACGGCGCTGCCGTCCCGTCGGGCGATCAATTGCGGCCCATCGTTGGCCCGTCGTCGGGGCCGATTCGCCGCGTCGCCGGTGGGGGAAATGCGCTGCGGAGCGCGGAATTGGCGTATCCTCACAGCTTTTCACGGATCAGGAACCAACATGGGCAACCGACTCTCCAAGATCGCCACCCGCACCGGCGACAACGGCACCACCGGCCTGGGCGACGGCACGCGCACGGACAAGGACAGCGTGCGGGTGCACGCCATGGGCGACGTGGACGAACTCAATTCCAACATCGGACTGCTGCTGTGCGAAGCCATGCCTGACGACCTGCGCGAAGAGCTGGTGACGATCCAGCACGACCTGTTCGACCTGGGCGGTGAACTGTGCATCCCCGGCTACCAGATGATCACGGAGGCCCACGTCGCCCGCCTTGACGACCTGCTGGCCAAATACAACGCCGACCTGCCGGCGCTGACGGAGTTCATCCTGCCGGCCGGTTCACGGGCGGCCGCCGTGGCGCATGTGTGCCGCACCGTGTGCCGCCGCGCGGAACGGGCCATCGTCACGCTGGGCAAGGCCGAAACCATCCACGACCACCCGCGCCAGTACGTGAACCGGCTGTCGGACCTGATGTTCGTGCTGTCGCGCGTGCTCAACCGCTTCGCCGGCGGCAGCGACGTGCTGTGGCAGCACGAGCGCAAGCGCAGCTGACACGCCGTTCCGCCCCGCGCGCGCCGGAACCGGCCGCTCATCGCCTGGAGACCGCATGACATCACGCCTCCCTTCGCCCTCCGCCCTTGCGCGGACCTTGCTGTTATGCGGCGCCATGCTGGCCATGGCCGTGTCCACGCGGGCCCGCGCGGACACGGCCGCCGCCCCCACCTCACCCGCCGCGCCCCAGCAGTTCGCCCGCCTCGGCGACCTGCGGCTGGAAAGCGGCGCCGTGATCCATGACTGCCAGCTCGGCTACCGCACGCTGGGCACGCTCAACGCGGCGCGCGACAACGCCATCCTGGTGCCCACCTGGCACACGGGCACCAGCGGGCAGTTGCTTGAAGTACTGGGGCCGCAAGGCCTGTTCGATCCGGCGCCCTACTTCGTGATCCTGGTGGACGCGCTGGGCAACGGCGTCTCGTGCTCGCCGTCCAACAGCGCCAGCCAGCATGGCAAGGCCTTCCCCGCCTTCACCATCCGCGACATGGTGGCCAGCCAGCACCGGCTGCTGACGGAACAACTGGGCCTCCACCACCTGCGGGCCGTGGTCGGCTACTCGATGGGCGGCATGCAGACGCTCCAGTGGACGGTCAGCCATCCACGCTTCATGGACGCCGCCGTGGCCATCGCCGCCACCCCGCGCCTGTCCAGCTACGACCTGCTGTTCTGGCGCACGGCCGAACAGGCCATCGTCACCGACGCCGCCTTCGCCGGCGGCGACTACCAGCGCAACCCGCCGCTGCCACTGTTCCAGATGGTGTTCGCGCTGAACGCCACGTCGCCCGATTTCCGGCAGCATAAGACCACGCCGGCCGAATTCGACAAATTCCTGCGCGAGACGGTGGCGCCCGACCCGGAAGCGCCGGACGCCAACGACAACCTGGCGCAGATCCGCGCCCTGCTCAGCCAGGACATCGGCGCCGGGCCGGGTGGCCCGCCAGGACTGGAACAGGCGGCGACCCGGGTGCGGGCGCGCGTCCACCTGATCAACGCAAGGCAGGACCAGCTGGTCAACCCGCGCGCGGCGCAGACGCTGGCGCCGATGCTGCATGCGCGCCTGACCTTGCTCGATAGTGAATGCGGCCACTTCGCCATCCAGTGCGACATGGCGTCGATACGCGCGGCCGTCGAAATGGCGCTCAAGCCGGAAGTGGGCAGCGTCCCGGAGGCGATCAGCAAACCACGCAGCGCCGGCATCGCAGTGACGCCGAAGTGATTGCGGTGCGGTCAGCGCGTGGATCACGGCAGCGCGTTCAGCGCGCGCGGATCACGGCGACACGGCCAGCGGCGCGTCGGCGCCCAGCAGCAGGGCCATGCCCCTGGCCATGCTGAGGCGCGAAGCGGCGGCCGGATGGTCGGCGATCAGCGCAGCCGGCTCCTGGGTCGCCAGCTTGACGTAAAAACGCACCATGGCCGCCGGCGGCCAGCCGGCCCGGTAGGCCAGCACCATGCCCAACTGGTCGGCCTCGCTCTCCTGCATGGACGACAAATCAGACAGGCGGATTTGCAGCGACAGGTCGCTGTCGAGCCGCTCCATGAGCACATCGAGCGGCAACGGCGGCCGGCGCACCAGCAGGAACGCCTCGGACAAGGTCTCGCGCACATGTTCGGCCACGGCGTGGGCCACCTCGTGGGCCAGCAGCGTGGCCAGCTCGCCATCGTCCAGCGCCAGCTGGCGCACAAAGGCGCTGCCGACCAGGATTTTCCCGCCCGCCATGCAGACGGCGTCGACTTCGGGATCGCTGGTGGTATGCAGTTCCCACTGCCATTGGGCCGCATCGGGCTTGAGGGCGATGGCGGCCCGTATCAGCCCGGCGCTGACGGAACGCAGGCGGGCCAGCAGCGCGGGATCGTCATCGAGCTTGCGGTCGGCGGCCAGCTCCACTACGCGCTCGATATAGCGGTCCTCGACCTGGCTGTCGACCGCATCGGCGGAAAAGCGCAATTCCTGCCAGCGCCCCGATTCCGGCACCTGGCCCCGTGCCGTGCCGCAGCACAGCCACAGAACCGCCGTCCAAACGGAAATCCGGTGCATGCCGTCCTCCCCGCGAGCCAGTTGCGCAAAACGATTTATACCAATATAGGCCCGAGGTGAACTCGACGCAAGCACCAGAAGAAAACCGGGGTCAGGTCATGCCGTCACGCATTTTGCGTGACGGCATGACCTGACCCCGGTTTTTTGCGTTAGCTTAGAAGTGCGCTCGCTGCGGCGGGCAGCGAAACGATCAGCCGTTGTTGACCACCAGTCGCGGCACGTCGGCACCGAAACGCTGGCGGATCGAGGCGGCGATGCCATCCGCGTCCAACCCCACGCTGGCCAGCAGCTTGGCCGGGTCGCCGTGGTCGATGAACTTGTCGGGCAGGCCCAGCATCAGCAGCGGCTTGACGATGCCGGCGGCGGCCAGCGCCTCCGCCACGGCGGCGCCCGCGCCACCCATGATGCACCCCTCTTCCACCGTCACCAGGTAGTCGTGATCGGCGGCCAGTTGCTTGACCAGCTCCTCGTCCAGCGGTTTGACGAAGCGCATGTTGGCCACTGTGGCGTCCAGCGAGGCGGCCGCCTTGACGGATGGCGCCACCATGGAGCCGAACGCCAGGATGGCAATCTTCTGGCCCTGGCGCTTGATCTCGCCCTTGCCGATTTCAATGGTCGTCAGCGCCGGGTCGATCGCCGCGCCGATGCCGGCGCCGCGCGGATAGCGGATCGCGGCCGGGCCGTTGTACTGGTAGCCGGTGGTGAGCATCTGGCGGCATTCATTCTCGTCCGACGCGGCCATGACGACCATGTTG
Organism: Rugamonas brunnea; assembly: GCF_014042345.1. Taxonomy (GTDB): domain Bacteria; phylum Pseudomonadota; class Gammaproteobacteria; order Burkholderiales; family Burkholderiaceae_D; genus Rugamonas; species Rugamonas brunnea. Next base: position 137,597 of record NZ_JACEZT010000002.1, on the reverse strand, counting down.
GGGATGCAGCGCAGGTAAGCCAGGTCGTAGTTGCCGGCGTGGGTGGCGCCGTCCGCGCCCACCAGGCCGGCGCGGTCCAGCGCGAACGTCACGTCCAGGTTCTGCAGCGCCACGTCGTGGATCAACTGGTCGTAGGCGCGTTGCAGGAAGGTGGAGTAGATCGCCACCACGGGCTTCAATCCTTCGCATGCCAGGCCGGCGCCGAAAGTGACGGAGTGCTGCTCGGCGATGCCGACGTCGAAATAGCGGTCCGGGAACTGCTGCTCGAAGCGCACCATGCCCGAGCCTTCACGCATGGCGGGCGTGATGCCGACCAGGCGTTTGTCGGCGGCGGCCATGTCGCACAGCCAGTTGCCGAATACTTCGGTGTAGGTGATCTTGCCCGGCGCCGTGGACGGCTTGATGCCTTCTGCCGGATTGAACTTGCCGGTGCCGTGGTACAGGATCGGTTCGGCCTCGGCCAGCTTGTAGCCCTGGCCCTTCTTGGTCACCACGTGCAGGAACTGCGGACCCTTGAGGTGCTTGATGTTCTGCAGCGTGGGGATCAGCGATTCGAGGTCGTGGCCGTCAATGGGGCCGATGTAGTTGAAGCCGAATTCCTCGAACATGGTGGCCGGCACCACCATGCCCTTGGCGTGTTCTTCGAGCCGCTTGGCCAGCTCCAGCACGGGGGCCGGCAGCACGGATTTGCCCACGTTCTTGGCGGCCGCGTAGAACTGGCCCGACATCAGGCGCGCCAGGTAGCGGTTCAGCGCGCCCACCGGCGGCGAGATCGACATGTCGTTGTCGTTCAGGATCACCAGCAGGTTCAGGTCTTCCTGCACGCCGGCGTTGTTGAGCGCTTCGAAGGCCATGCCGGCCGTCATGGAGCCGTCGCCGATGACGGCGATGGCGTGGCGCTGCTCACCCTTGATCTTGGCCGCCTGCGCCATGCCCAGCGCGGCCGAGATCGAGGTCGACGAGTGGGCCGTGCCGAAGGTGTCGTATTCGCTCTCGTCGCGCTTGGGGAAGCCGGAGATGCCGTCCAGCTGGCGCAGCGTGTGCATGCGGTCGCGCCGGCCCGTCAGGATCTTGTGCGAGTAGGTCTGGTGGCCCACGTCCCACACGATGCGGTCGTGCGGCGTGTTGAACACGTAGTGCAGCGCCACCGTCAGTTCCACCGTGCCCAGGTTGGACGACAGGTGGCCGCCCGTCTTGGAGACGGAATCGAGCAGGTAGTGGCGCAGTTCATGGGCCAGCGGCGTGAGCTGATGGCGCGCCAGCTTGCGCACATCGGCCGGGGAATCTATGGTTTCGAGCAAGTTCATTTTCTTATGCCTTCCGCTGCACGATCAGGTCCGCGAGTTCGCGTAAGCGCAGCGCTTTGTCACCGAACGGCGCGAGCGCTGCGTGCGCGTCGAGCCGCAATTGTTGGGCCAGCGCGCGCGACGGTTCCAGGCCGAGGATGGAGACATAGGTCGGCTTGTTGTCGGCCGCGTCCTTGCCGGCCGTCTTGCCCAGCGTGGCCGAATCGGCCGTCGCGTCGAGCACGTCGTCCACCACCTGGAATGCCAGGCCGATGGCGCGCGCGTAGGTGTTCAGGGCCGCCGTCTCGGCCGCGTCCAGCGTCTTGCCGGCCAGCGCGCCCAGCACGACGGAGGCGCGCAGCAGCGCGCCCGTTTTCAGCTGGTGCATCTGCTCCAGCTGTTCCAGCGTCAGGCTCAGGCCCACGCTGTCAAGGTCGATGGCCTGGCCGCCGCACATGCCAGCCGAGCCGGAGGCGTGCGCCAGCAGCCGCAGCATGGGCACCAGGCGCTCGCACGGCGCCGCTTCCGACAGCACCAGGAAGGCCTGCGATTGCAGCGCGTCGCCGACCAGCAGCGCCGTCGCTTCGTCGTAGGCCACGTGCACAGTCGGTTTGCCGCGGCGCAGTTCGTCGTCGTCCATGCACGGCATGTCGTCATGCACGAGCGAATAGGCGTGGATCATTTCCACGGCCGCCGCCGCGCGGCTCAGCAGCGCCTCGTCGGCGCCGAACAGGGCCCCGGCCGCGTACACCAGCAGCGGGCGCACGCGCTTGCCGCCGCCCAGCAACGCGTAGCGCATCGCCTGGTGCAGCTTGGTGGGCACCACATCGGGGCCCGGCAGGTAGGCGGCCAGGTCGCGCTCGGAGGCGGCCTGCACGGTTTTCATCCAATCGTCGAACGCGGGCGTCATGCCAGTTCCTCCTGGTTATCGGCGAACGGCTTGAGCATGTCCCCTTCCAGCACCTTGACCTGGGATTCCACCTTGTCGAGCTGCTGGGCGCAGTATTTCACCAGCTCCGAACCGCGCTGGTAGGCCGCCACCGACGCTTCCAGCGGCAGCTGGCCGGCCTCCATTTGGGCCACCAGTTGGGCCAGTTCAGCCATCGCTTCCTCGAAGGTAGCGGGCGGCGCGGCCGTTTGCGCGGCGTCCGCGCTAGATTTCTTAGACATAGAATTCGGATCTTTACAGGCAAAACGCGCCTGAGTTGTGCAAAAAGCAGCGCTGCGGGCGCAGTGTAGCCCGTTATTTTAGAACAAACCAACTTATCCGGTCGAACATAATAGGCGCACAGTCTGGCCCACCACGGGGCGCCAGCACGGACATCGACCGGGAAATCTGGATTTTATCGCAATCCTCCGGCGGACTGCGTTGCCGGATCAAGCGCACCCCAGTTGGCGGCAGTTCCGGGCGCAAAGGGGGTGGAAACGCGGTATAATCGCCGGTTCTGTCCGAAATACCATTTTCAACAACTTGAATTCAGGTCTTTACGGATTCTGTCTCTCTTTGGTTTGAAGCACATATTAAGGGGGGTTTGGATGTCCGATCTGGGTAGCCACGCCAAGCTCGCGCCGACTGAAGCGCAACTTCCGGTTAACGTCTATTTTGACGACGCGCTGTTGCAGCGCGAAATACAACAATTATTCCAGACGGGGCCGCGCTACGTGGGCCACGAGCTGATGGTGCCGAACGCCGGCGATTTCGCGACCCTCGTTTCCGAAAACGAAGGGCGCATGCTGGTGCGCAACGCCAGCGGCGTGGAACTGGTGTCCAACGTCTGCCGCCACCGCCAGGCGCTGATGTTCAACGGCCGTGGCAATGCGGACAACATTGTCTGCCCGCTGCACCGCTGGACCTACGATCTCAAGGGCGAGCTGATCGGCGCGCCCCACTTCGAGACCACGCCCTGCCTGAACCTGCCCAAGACCCAGCTGCAAAACTGGAACGGCCTGCTGTTCGAGCAGAACGGCTACAACGTCATGGAGCAGCTCAAGGCGCTGTCGGTGACCAAGGACCTCGACTTCTCGGGCTATATGTTCGACCACGTGGAAGTCCAGACCTGCAATTACAACTGGAAGACCTTCATCGAAGTCTACCTGGAGGATTACCACGTCGAGCCGTTCCACCCGGGCCTGGGCAGCTTCGTGCGCTGCGACGACCTGCGCTGGGAATTCGGCCGCGACTACAGCGTGCAGACGGTGGGCGTAAACCGCGGCCTGACCAAGGCTGGCTCCGACGTCTACAAGCGCTGGCAGGAGCAGGTGCTCAAGTTCCGTGGCGGGGAAGCGCCGCCGTATGGCGCCATCTGGCTCACGCTGTACCCCAACATCATGGTCGAATGGTATCCGCACGTGCTGATCGTCTCGACCCTGTGGCCGGAAGGCCCGCAGCGCACCAAGAACGTGGTGGAGTTCTACTACCCCGAGGAGATCGTGCTGTTCGAGCGCGAGTTCATCGAGGCCGAACGGGCCGCCTACATGGAAACCGTGGTCGAGGATGACGAGATCGCGCTGCGCATGGACGCCGGCCGCAAGGCCCTGATGGAGCGCGGCACGACGGACGCCGGCCCCTACCAGTCACCAATGGAAGACGGCATGCAGCACTTCCATGAGTGGTATCGCGGCAAGATCACGCTGTAACCATTAAGGCCGCATAGGCGGCGGAACCGGGAAGTCGATGCAGTCGCTGTGGATGTTGTTTGCCAGTTTTATGTTCGCCGCCATGGGGATGTGCGTGAAGCTGGCCTCCGACCAGTTCGGCACCTCGGAAATCGTGTTCTACCGGGGCGTGGTGGGCGTCACCACGCTGTACTGCATGATCCGCATGCAGCGCGGCGACCTGCGCACCACCATGCCCGGCGCCCACCTGTGGCGCGGCGTGGTGGGCGTGCTGTCGCTGTGGCTGTGGTTCTGGACCATCGCCCGCCTGCCGCTGGCCACGGCCATGACCCTCAATTACATGGCGCCGATCTGGATCGCCGTGTTCCTGTTCGCCGCCGGCTGGTGGCACGCAAAACACCGTGTGGCGTGGCCGCTGCTCGCGGCCGTCGGCATGAGCTTTGTCGGTGTCACCCTGCTGCTGCAGCCAGCCTTCCATGCCAACCAGCTAGGACCGGCGCTGGTGGCGCTGGGCTCCAGTGGCCTGTCGGCCATGGCCTACATGCAGGTGCGCAAGCTGGGCCTGGCCGGCGAACCCGAGTACCGGGTGGTGTTCTATTTCTCCGTCATGAACCTGGTGGCCGGCGCGGCCGGCACCATGCTCTCAGGCTCCGCTGGCCAGTCCGGCTGGCATCCCATCAACACCGTGCACGGCGCCTTGTTGCTGCTGGGCGTGGGCGTGTGCGCCACCAGTGCCCAGATGGCCATGACGCGCGCCTACCGGCTTGGCAGCACGCTGGTGGTGGCCAACCTGCAGTACACGGGCATCGTGTTCTCCAGCGTGTGGGGTGTGCTGGTGTTCGACGACCGCTTCGGCTGGCACAGCTGGGCCGGCATCGCCGTGATCCTCGCGTCGGGCAGCGCCGCAACGTTTTACAATACCCGCAGTACCGAACGCGGTAAGGCCATCGCCAACACCGATCCGATCGCAAGCGAAGTTTAAGGAGCAGCCATGCACACGACGTTGATAGACGCGGCCACCCTGGCCGGGCACCTGACCGATCCCGACTGGATCGTGATCGACTGCCGCCACGATTTGATCGACCTGGAAGCGGGCCGCGTAGCCTTTGCGGCCGGCCATATCCAGAACGCGCAGTTCGCCAGCATGGAGGACGACCTGGCCGGCCCCAAGGTGGGCCCGGACGGCAAATTCCACGGCCGCCATCCCCTGCCCGACCGCGCGGCCCTGATCGAAAAACTGCGCCAGTGGGGCGTGAACGACCAGTCGCAGGTGGTGGCGTACGACGCGCACGGCGGCATGTACGCGGCGCGCCTGTGGTGGATGCTGCGCTGGGTCGGCCACCCGGCCGTGGCCGTCCTCGACGGCGGCCTGGCCGCATGGCAGGCCCAGGGCTTGCCGCTGGTGACGCCGGTGGCCACGCGCCCCCGTGGCAACATCATGGAAAAGCCCTCGCTGACCCGCACCGTGACGGCGGGCGAACTGGTGGCCAACCTGGCCGACGGCGCCCTCAAGGTGATCGACGCGCGCGCGCCGGACCGCTTCCGCGGCGAAAACGAAGTGGTGGACCCGGTGGGCGGCCACATCCCCGGCGCCCGCAACCGCTTCTTCAAGGACAACCTGCTCAGCGACGGGCGCTTCAAGCACCCCACCCAGCTCACCAAGGAGTTCGGCCCGCTGTTCGACACGGTATCGGATGTTGTCATGCAGTGCGGCTCGGGCGTGACGGCCTGCCACAACCTGCTGGCCCTGGAAGTGGCTGGCCTGAGCGGCGCGGCCCTGTACCCGGGTTCGTGGAGCGAATGGTGCGCCGACCCGGCACGGCCGGTGGCCACGGGCGAAGCTTAAGATAATCTCAGCAAAGCACACCACGCCGACCAAGCCGGCCGTCAGTGCCCGCGCGTGAGGAACAGCACGATCGCCACGCCGACGGCGATCAGGATCACTTGCGGCACCGTCTCGCGCAGCGTGGCGCGACGCTGCATTTGCGGCATCAGGTCGCTCACGGCGATGTAGATGAAACCGGACGAAGCGAACACCAGCACATACGGAATCATGCCGCTGGCGCGGTCCAGCATGTAGTAGCCGAGCACCCCGCCGGCGATCGCCATCAGGCTGCACAGCAGGTTGTAGACGTAGGCGCGCGTGCGCGTGAAGCCGGCGTTGAGCAGCACGATGAAGTCGCCGATCTCCTGCGGGATCTCGTGCGCGATGATGGCCAGGCCCGTCACCAGTCCCAGCTCGGGATTGGCCAGGAAGGCGGCCGCGATCAGGATGCCGTCCGTGAAGTTGTGCATGCCGTCGCCCACCAGGATCATCCAGCCCGCCTTGCCCGCCTCGCGCTTGTCGTGGCCATGGTGGTGGTGGTGGCCGTCGCCCTCGTGGTGGTGCGAGTGGCGCAGGATGGCCAGCTTTTCCAGCATGAAGAAGGCCAGCAGCCCGCCCAGCAAGGTGGCGAACAGGCTGCGCGCGTCGGCCTGCGATTCGAACGCTTCGGGCAGCGCGTGCAGCAGGGAGGTGGACAACATGATGCCGACCGACAGGCTGACCATGCGCTCGACCACCTTGGACAGCAGCGCGAACGAGAAGATGGCGGCGGCCGTGATGCTGACGACGCCGGCCACGGTGGTGGCCAGCAGGATGGAAATGAGTGTCGAGTCGATTTTGAACCTCTTATGGCAGGGGCCAGGCGCGGCGGCAGGGCTGCAAGCGGCGCGGGCCGGACGGTATTTTACCGCCCGGCCCGCTTATTTGCCCAATCGGCGCCAGATGAGGCTCATCGGACGCCCATCGCTTACATCACGCCATGCTCACGGAACCAGGCGATGGCGCGCGCAAACGCGTCCTTGGCGTCCGCTTCCACGTAGCTGGGGCGGTAGTCGGCATGGAAGGCGTGACCCGAATTCGGGTACACGACGAACTGCGACTTGTTGCCAGCCCGGTTCAGCGCTTCTTTCATGCGGGCGATGGAATCCTGGCTGATGCCCGGGTCCTTCAAGCCGTACAGGCCCAGCACCGGCACCTTCAGTTGCGGCGCGATGTCGATAGGATAAGTCGGCGTCATGGCGTTGGCCTCGCCCACCAGGCGGCCATACCAGGCCACGGCCGCCTTCAGTTGCGGGTTGTGGGCCGCGTACATCCACGCGATGCGGCCGCCCCAGCAAAAGCCCGTGATGCCCATCTTGTCCGGATTGCCGCCGTTGGCCTTGGCCCACGCGAACGTGGCGTCGATATCGCCCATCACCTGGGCGTCCGGCGTCTTGGCGATGATGTCGCGCTGCAGGTCGGCGATGCTGGCCGCCTTGCTGGGGTCGCCCTGGCGCACGAACAGCTCCGGCGCCAGCGCCAGATAGCCAAGTTTGGCGAAGCGGCGCGCCACGTCCGCGATGTGCTCGTGCACGCCGAAGATCTCGGACACGACCACGATCACGGGCAGGTTGGTCTTGCCTTCGGGCTGGGCGCGGTAGACGGGCACGGTCTGCCCGTTCACGTTCAGGTGCAGCGTGCCGGCCGTCAGGCCCACGGTATCGGTCTTGATGACGTTTTGCGCCACCACCGGCAGCGCGGCCACGGCGAAGCCCGTGCCCAGCGCCACCTTCAGAAAATCGCGACGGTCCACACCGCCCGACAACGACGTTTTCGACAGCAGACTTGCAGCATCTTGTACCAGATCTTTCATGTGTCTCCTCTTATAGTTTAACGTCTCCAACCGGGCCCCTTGTGAGGGCCCGCCTTTCCAAACACCGTTACCGGGCGGGCGCGTCTCAGTGCGCCTCGTCCCAATTCCTGCCCACGCCCACTTCGGCCGTCAGCGGCACCTTCAGCTCGGCCACGCCGGCCATCAGGCGCGGCAACTGCTCGCGCACCAGGGAAAGTTCCGCCTCCGGCACTTCCAGCACCAGTTCATCGTGCACCTGCATGATCATCTTCGTTTGCAGGCCGTCGCGCTCCAGCCAGCCCTGCACGGCAATCATGGCCAGCTTGATCAGATCGGCCGCCGTGCCCTGCATGGGTGCGTTGATGGCCGCCCGTTCCGCGCCCTGGCGGCGCGGGCCGTTGGGCGAATTGATCTCGGGCAGCCACAGGCGGCGGCCGAACACCGTCTCCACGTAGCCGCGCGCCTTGGCCTGCGCGCGCGTGTCTTCCATGTACTGCTTGACGCCGGCGAAGCGGGCGAAATAGCGGTCGATATAGCTTTGCGCCGCGCCGCGCTCGATGCCCAGGTTGGACGCCAGCCCGAACGCGCTCATGCCGTAGATCAGGCCGAAGTTGATCACCTTGGCGTAGCGCCGCTGTTCGCTCGACACCTCGTCGGCCGGCACGCCGAAGATTTCGCCGGCCGTGGCGCGGTGGATGTCCACCCCGTCGGCGAAGGCGCGCAGCATATTCTCGTCGCCCGAGATGTGAGCCATGATGCGCAACTCGATCTGCGAATAGTCGGCCGACACGATATGGCTGCCGGCCGGCGCCACGAACGCTTCGCGGATGCGGCGGCCTTCCTTGGTGCGGATCGGGATGTTCTGCAGGTTGGGATCGTTGGACGCCAGCCGGCCCGTCACGGCCACGGCCTGCGCGTAGTTGGTGTGCACCCGGCCCGTGCGCGGGTTGATCATCTTGGGCAGCTTGTCCGTGTAGGTGGACTTGAGCTTGGACAGGCTGCGGTACTCCAGCAGCACTTTCGGCAGCGGATAATCCTCGGCCAGCTTTTGCAGCACTTCCTCGTCGGTGGACGGCGCGCCGCTCGGGGTCTTCTTCACCACCGGCAGCTTGAGCTTCTCGAAGAAGATCTCGCCGATCTGCTTGGGCGAACCGAGGTTGAACGGCTGCTCGGCCAGTTCGTGCGCCTTCTGCTCCAGTTCCGCCACGCGCGCGCCCAGTTCAGCCGACTGGGTGGCCAGCAGGCCGGCATCGATCATCACGCCATTGCGCTCGATCTTCTGCAGCACCACGGCCGTCGGCAATTCGATGGCGCGGTAGATGTGGTTCAGCTTTTCGTCGCCTTCCACCTTGGCGATCATGTGCTGGTGCAGGCGCAGCGTGATGTCGGCATCCTCGGCGGCGTAGGCCGTGGCGCGGCCCAGCTCCACCTGGTCGAACGTGATCTGGCTGGCGCCCTTGCCGCACACGTCGACGAAGGGAATCGTGGTCACGTTCAGGTGGCGCAGCGCCAGGCTGTCCATGTCGTGCGGACGGTGCGACTCGAACACATACGATTCGAGCAGCGTGTCGTGCACGATGCCGCGCAACTGCACGCCATGGTTGGCGAAGATGTGGCTGTCGTACTTGAGGTTCTGGCCCACCTTGGCCTTGTTCTCGTCTTCCAGCCAGGGCTTCAGGCGCGCCAGCACGTGCTCGCGCGACAGCTGCTCCGGCACGCCGGCATAGGCGTGGGCGACGGGGATGTAGCAGGCCACGCCCGGCTCCACGGACAGGGAAATGCCGACCAGCTGGGCCGTCATCGGCTCCAGCGACGTGGTTTCCGTGTCCACGGCCGTGAGGGCGGCCGCGTCGATCACGGCCAGCCAGTGGTCGAGCTGGGCGTCCGTCAGCACGGTGTCGTAGCGCAGCTCGGCGGGCGCTTCCGCAAACAGGTCCTCGGTGACGCCACCGGCCACCACCACGGCGGCGCCACCGCCAGCAACAGCAACCGCGGCGGCGGCCGGCGCGGCCTTGCCGCTGGCCGCGCTCAATTCGCGCTGCAAGGTCTTGAAGCCGTATTTGGTGAAGAAGGCCAGCAGCGATTCCACGTCCTCGGGCCGCGCCGCCAGCGATTCTGTGATGGTGCTCATGTGGCCGGACAGGTCGCAATCGGTCTTCACGGTGATCAACTGGCGCCCGCGCGGCAGCCACTCCAGCGCCTTGCGCAGATTCTCGCCCACGGCGCCGCCCACGCTGGCCGCGTTGGCCATCACGCCATCAAGGCTGTCGTACTGGGTCAGCCATTTGAGGGCCGTCTTGGGGCCGCACTTGTGCACGCCGGGCACGTTGTCGACCGTGTCGCCGATCAGGGTCAGGTAATCGATGATGCGGTTGGGCGGCACGCCGAACTTGGCCAGCACGCCGGCCTGGTCCAGCTTCTCGTTGCTCATGGTGTTGATCAGCGTGACGCGCTCGTTGACCAGCTGGGCCAGGTCCTTGTCGCCGGTCGACACCACCACATCCATCCCGGCCTGGGCCGCCTGCACGGCCAGCGTGCCGATTACGTCGTCGGCCTCGACGCCTTCCACCATCAGGATGGGCCAGCCCATGGCCTTGACGGCTTCATGGATCGGTTCGATCTGCAACCGCAGGTCGTCGGGCATCGAGGCGCGCGTGGCCTTGTATTCGGGGTACATCTCGTCGCGGAAGGTCTTGCCCTTGGCGTCGAACACGCAGGCGATGTAGGCGGCCGGATAGTCGGCCCGCAGGCGGCGCAGCATGTTGACCATGCCGTGCATGGCGCCGGTCGGGTGGCCGTCCGGGCTGCGCAAATCGGGGAGCGCGTGGAAGGCGCGGTAAAGGTAACTGGAACCGTCAACTAACAGCAGGGTTTTATGCATAATGCCGGGAAAAAATGGGGGACGCGCGCGTGGGCGAAACAACCATTATCGCAGACTTTACGGGCCCCATCGCCGTCATTGCATTATTTGCAGAAAGACAATGAAACAACAGCCGCGTGCCGCTATCGCGCCCGGAAATGACGCTTTAGAAACAGCGAAGCGTGTCTGTTTGTTACAATGGGTTCTGACACTGACTTCATCCCGTTTTCACAGGCGAACCCACCATGATGCGCACCTCCACTCTCTGGCAAGTCCTCCTCCTGGCGCTGTGCGCGCAGGTGGGCGTGGCCAGTGCCCAGACGCCCGCTGCCAGCACCCCGCCCAAGCTCGAAAAACTCGAGGAAGTGGCGGACGACCCGATCACGGTCAACGCCAAGCCGGCAGCCGCTGAGAAAAAAATCACCGAGAAGCGCGAAGGCGGCCGCGTGACCGAAGCCAAGGTCAAGAGCGGCAAGAGCACCTACACGGTCAAGCCCAACATCCCGGTCGGCAGCGCGCTGCCGGGCGACGCCATGGGCAGCGCCAACCGCGGCCCCAACTGGACCGTGATGGAATTCGACATCGGCAAGAAAAAGAAGAAGACCCCGGAGGAAGAAGCGGCCGACACCAGCGTGCCGCCACCACCGCCACCGGCCAAGCAATAAGGCCGGTTTATCCGCCGCGTCCCGTCCCACACGGGGCGCGCCCACCGAACCTCACCCCTGACACTCATGGCAGTTTTTACCCCGGTCACGCTGGACGATATCGGCCAGTGGATCCAGCAATTCCCCCTCGGCAAGGCACTGACCATCAAAGGCATCGCCTCCGGCATTGAGAACAGCAATTTCTTCCTGACCACCGAGCGCGGCGAATACGTGCTTACCATCTTCGAGAACCTGTCGTTCGAGCAGTTGCCGTTCTACCTGCGGCTGATGGACCACCTGGCCGCGCGCGGCGTGCTGGTGCCCGCGCCCGTGGCCACCAACACCGGTGAACTGCTGGCGTCCCTGCACGGCAAGCCGGCCGCCATCGTCAGCAAGCTCGAAGGCCGCTCGCAGATGGACCCGCAGCCCGTGCACTGCGCGGCCGTGGGCGCCATGCTGGCGCGCATGCACCTGGCCGGACAGGATTACCCGCTGCAGCAACCGAACCTGCGCGGCCTGGCATGGTGGAACGAGACCACGCCGCAAGTGCTGCCCTATCTGTCCGATGAAAGCGCCCACCTGCTGCGCGCCGAGATGCACTTCCAGCAAGCGTTCGCCGGCTGCGAAACCTACCGCCAGCTGCAGCAAGGCCCGGTGCACGCCGACCTGTTCCGCAACAACGTGATGTTCGACGGCGAGCGCCTGACCGGCTTCTTCGACTTCTATTTCGCCGGCTGCGACACCTGGCTGTTCGACGTGGCCGTCACCGTCAACGACTGGTGCATCAACCTGGACACGGGGGTGCTGGATACGCCCCGCGTGCGCGCTATGCTGGACGCCTACCACGCCGTGCGCCCGTTCACGGCGGCCGAGCAGGAAGCCTGGCAGCCGATGCTGCGCGCCGCCGCGCTGCGCTTCTGGCTGTCGCGCCTGTATGACTTCTACCAGCCGCGCGAAGCGGAAATGCTGACCCCGCACGACCCCACGCACTTCGAGCGCATCCTGCGCGAACGCATCGCCACACCGGCGCCGGGCCTGTACTGATGAACAAACTGCCCGCAAGTACCGGCTGGCTGTGGGTGAAACAGGGACTGGCCCTGTTCCGCCGACAGCCGGCCGCGCTCTCGACGCTGCTGCTGGGCTCCATGTTCATCTCGCTGCTGGCCAGCGTGGTGCCGCTGCTGGGACAATTCATGCCCGTGATCCTGGTGCCCGTATTCTCGGTCGCCTTCATGCAAGCCTGCCTCGACATCGAGCAGGGCAAGCGCATCGTGCCGGCCCGGCTGCTGACGGGCTTTCACAAGCCCGCCGTGGGCACGCTGCTGAAATTGGGCGTGCTGTATTTGTGCGCGGCCGCGCTGGCCCTGGGCGCCTCGGCGCTGGCCGACGGCGGCGTGCTGTTCCAGCTGATCACGGGACAAATCGAAGCCAATGCCGACACGGCCCAGCAACTGAAGGAAGCCAACCTCGGTGGCGCCATGCTGCTCGCGTGCGCCGTCTACATCCCGGCTGCGATGGCGTTCTGCTTCGCCGCGCCGCTGATCTACTGGCAGAAAATGGCACTCGGCAAAGCCATCTTCTTCAGCTTCTTCGCCGTGCTGCGCGCGCTCAAGGCCTTCATCGTGTTCGCGCTGGGCTGGTTCGCCATCACCGCCACGGTGAGCGAAGTGGTGATCATGCTGATGGGCCGCAGCCAGGCGGCGCTGCTGGTGCTGCTGCCGCTGTCCGTGATCCTGACGGTGCTGCTGCACTGCTCGTTCTACGCCAGCTACCGCCAGATCTTCGGCCTGCCGGCCACCACGCCGGAACCGGCCCCGCAGGAATAAAAAACCGGGGTCAGGTCATGCCATTACACAACATGCGTGATCGCATGTTGTGTAATGGCATGACCTGACCCCGGTTTTTTGTCAGCGGCCCAACCGCTCCAGCTTGGCCACGCTCAGGTCCAGTACCTTCATGCCGTGGCTGCCGAAATTGATCTGGGCGCGCGCGTTGCCGCCGCTGCCTTCAATGTTGACGATCACGCCTTCGCCGAATTTGCCGTGCGCGACCGATTCGCCAATGCGCCAGCCGGCGCCGGCCGATTTCTGCGCGATCTTCTGGGCGATGGCGTTGTCCGAGCCCACCAGCGGCACCACGTCGTCCCACGCCGACTTGCGGTTGTTGGACGCGAACCAGTGCGATTGCACCTTGGGCGACAGCCACTTGAGCGATTCTTCCGGCAGCTCGTCGAAGAAGCGCGATTTCATGTTGTAGCGGGTCTGGCCGTGCAGCATGCGGGTCTGCGCGAAGCTCATGTACAGCCGCTTGCGCGCGCGCGTGATGGCCACGTACATCAGCCGCCGCTCCTCCTCGATGCCGCCATCCTCGCGCGAACTGCTCTCGTGCGGGAACAAGCCCTCCTCCAGGCCCGTGATGAACACGTTGTCGAATTCCAGGCCCTTGGCCGAGTGCACCGTCATCATCTGCAGCGCGTCCTGGCCGGCCTGCGCCTGGTTGTCACCGGCCTCCAGCGAGGCGTGCGACAGGAAGGCCGACAGTGGCGACATCACGGTCGGCAGCGGCGCGTCGGCATCGTAGATCTCGACGCCGTCGGCGTTGACGATGGCGTCGCCCGCCTGGGCCTGCGCCTTCGGTCCCATGTGGGCCGGCGCGCCCTGGCCGTAGCCTTCCTCGGACACGAACTGAGTCGCCGCGCTCACCATCTGCTCCAGGTTCTCGATGCGGTCGGCGCCTTCCTTCTCGGTCTGGTAATGGGTCAGCAGACCGCTCATCTCCAGCGTCACGCGCACCAGTTCCGGCAGCGCCATCTGCTGCGTCTCGAACCGGGCGCCTTCGATCAGGCGCACGAAACCGCCGAGCGAAGTGCCGGCCTTGCCCGCCACGTAAGGCACGGCCGCGTACAGCGAGATGCCATGCTGCTCGGCCGCCGCCTGCAACTGCTCGATTGAGCGCAGGCCGATGCCGCGCGTGGGGAAGTTCACCACGCGCAGGAAGGCAGAGTCATTGTGCGGGTTATCCATCAGCTGCAGGTAGGCGATGGCGTGCTTGACCTCGGCGCGCTGGAAGTAGCGCAGGCCGCCGTACACGTGGTAGGGGATGCCGGCCGAGAACAGCGCATGCTCAATCACGCGCGACTGCGCGTTGGAGCGGTACAGTACGGCGATCTCGCTGCGCGACACGCCGTCCGCGATCAGGTTCTTCGACTCCTCGATGATCCACTGCGCTTCGGCCAGGTCGGAGCTGGCTTCGTACACGCGCACCGGCTCGCCGTGGCCGGCGTCCGTGCGCAGGTTCTTGCCGAGGCGCTTGCTGTTATTGGCGATCAGCATATTGGCCGCGTCGAGGATGTGGCCATGCGAGCGGTAGTTCTGTTCCAACTTGATCAGGTTCTGCACCTTGAACTCGCGCTCGAACGCGCTCATGTTGCCCACGTTGGCGCCGCGGAAGGCGTAGATGCTCTGGTCGTCGTCGCCCACGGCGAACAGCGCGCCGCCGCCCTGGCTGCCATGGCCGGCCATCAGCTTGAGCCAGTTGTACTGCAGGTTGTTCGTGTCCTGGAACTCGTCGACCAGAATGTGCTTGAAGCGCTGCTGGTAATGCTCGCGCAAGGGCTGGTTACGGCTCAGCAGCTCGTAGGTGCGCAGCAGCAGTTCGGCGAAATCGACCACGCCTTCGCGCTGGCACTGGTCGTCGTACAGCTGGTACAGCTCGACCTTCTTGCGCTCGTCCGGACCGTACGGGTCGATCTTGTTGGCGCGCAGGCCCTGCTCCTTGGCGCCGTTGATGAAGTACTGCACTTCCTTGGGCGGGAACTTCTCGTCATCCACGTTGTTCGCCTTCAGCAGCCGCTTGATGACGGACAGCTGGTCCTGCGAATCGAGGATCTGGAACGTCTGCGGCAGCGCGGCATCGCGATAGTGGGTGCGCAGCAGCCGGTTGCACAAGCCGTGGAAAGTCCCGATCCACATGCCGCGCGTATTGATCGGCAGCATGGCCGACAAGCGCGTCATCATTTCCTTGGCCGCCTTGTTGGTGAAGGTCACTGCCAGGATGCCGGCCGGCGACACCTGGCCGGTCTGGATCAGCCACGCGATGCGGGTGGTCAGCACGCGCGTCTTGCCGGAGCCGGCGCCGGCCAGGATCAGGGCGCTCTGGGGCGGCAGCGTGACGGCGGCCAGTTGTTCGGGATTGAGGTTGTGGAGGAGATTTTGCATCCCGTGATTATACCGGGCCGGCGCGCCAGTGCTGGGGTTTTATACAGTCCAGCACTGTGATGGCCGGCCCGCCGGGTCAGTACAACACCACGGAACGGATCGATTCGCCCGACTTCATCAAATCGAAGCCTTCGTTGATGCGCTCCAGCGGCAGCCGGTGCGTGATCAGGTCGTCGATATTGAGCTTGCCTTCCATGTACCAGTCGACGATCTTGGGCACGTCGGTGCGCCCGCGCGCGCCGCCGAACGCGGAGCCTTTCCACACCCGGCCCGTCACCAACTGGAATGGCCGGGTGGCGATTTCCTGACCGGCCGCCGCCACGCCGATGATGATGGACTGGCCCCAGCCCTTGTGGCAGCACTCCAGCGCCTGGCGCATGGTGGTGGTGTTGCCGATGCATTCGAAGCTGTAGTCGGCGCCGCCGTCGGTCAGCTGGACGATGGCGTCCACCACGTTCTCCACCTTGGACGGGTTGATGAAGTGGGTCATGCCGAATTTGCGCGCCATGTCCTCGCGGGCCGGGTTGATGTCGACCCCGATGATCTTGTCCGCGCCCACCATGCGCGCGGCCTGGATCACGTTCAGGCCGATGCCGCCCAGGCCGAACACCACCACGTTGGCGCCCGCCTCCACCTTGGCCGTGAACAGCACGGCACCCACGCCGGTGGTCACGCCGCAGCCGATGTAGCACACCTTGTCGAACGGCGCGTCGGAGCGGATCTTGGCCAGCGCGATCTCCGGCACCACGATGTAGTTGGAGAAGGTGGAGGTGCCCATGTAGTGGAAGATCGGTTTGCCGTCCAGGGAGAAGCGGCTGGTGGCGTCGGGCATCAGGCCGCGACCCTGGGTGGAGCGAATCGACTGGCACAGGTTGGTCTTGCGCGACAGGCAGAATTTGCACTGGCGGCATTCCGGCGTGTAGAGCGGGATCACGTGGTCGTCGCGCTGCAGGCTTTTCACGCCCGGCCCCACGTCCACCACCACGCCGGCGCCCTCATGACCCAGGATGGCGGGGAAGATGCCTTCCGGGTCGGCACCCGACAGCGTGTAGTAATCGGTGTGGCAGATGCCGGTGGCCTTGATCTCGACCAGCACCTCGCCCTCGCGCGGGCCGCCCAGCTCCACTTCCTCGATCGTCAGCGGCTGGCCCGCCTTCCATGCAACGGCTGCTTTGGTTTTCATGTGTTCGTCCTTGTTGGCGTCAGAGGTGATCCGGCACGGCCGGTGCACCATCATAGCAAATGGCCAACGTGAACGAAACGTCAGTACGCGGGCTGGGCCACCGTGGCGGCGGCGGGGGCCAACAACCGCGACATGGTCAGCCACAACTGGCGCGGCGACGTCCACGGCTTGGGCAGGAAGGCCATGGCCTGGTCGTAGCGGTTCGGCCGGCGCGCCGAATACAGCAGCACCGGCGTGGCCTGCTGCGCTTCACACAGCAGTTCCAGCAGGGCCGCGCCGTCGCCGTCGGGCAGGTCCGGGTCCAGCACGACCAGCGCGAAGCGCCCTGCCCGCACGGCCCGCATCGCCGCGTCCAGCGTGCCGGCGTGGGTGACCTGGGTTTCCGGTACCAGCAGCGTGGCCAGCACCAGCGCGCTTTCATGGTCGCCGTCCACATGCAGCACGCGCGACGCGGCGGCCTGCCCATGCAGTTCGTCATGGACAGCGCGCGCCTGGTCCAACTGCGGCGCGATGGCGCTGAACGGCACTGGCGCAACGGTTGGCTTGATCGTCATGGCATTTCTCCGGCAAAAAAGGGAATCGGACTGTCCCGCGCGCACGGCGGCCGCGCGGTAACGGCGCAGGGCTACGGTGGTGGCGGAATCGGTTCGGCGGAGCTGGGCCGGACTGGAATGGCGGCGCGGGGAACGGGCGGCCGCAAGGTGGGGCGAGGCAGCGGAGGCGGGTTACGGCCCTGCTGCCCATCATCGGCGTGGCCGATTGTTACGGCCACAGGGCTTCATCTTACAACAAAACACAGGGCCGGCAAGCGCCCGGCCGGCCCGGCGTTTACTTTTTGAGACGGTTGTTGAACGCCGCGTGCAGGCTGTTCAGGGTTTCCTCGGCCGACAGCAGCTGGTCGGCCACTTCGTTGACCTTGCGCCGGCTGGAGCGGGCGTGGTCGCGCAGCACTTCGAAGGCCGTGTTGCGGTCGGTCTGGAATTTGCACATCAGCAGGCCCACGGCCAGGCTGGTTTCGCGCCCGGCGGCCAGCGCCGCGTTCAGGTTCAGTTCCGTGCGGCGCAACTGGCGGATCTCGTCGGCACGCGCCAGGCCGGCCGCGAAGGCGGGCATCAGGTGCTTCTCGTCGACCGGCTTGACGAGGAAACCGACGGCGCCATAGGCGGCCGCCTGTTTGCCGGCGTCCGCGTCGCCGCGGCCGGACAGGAACATGAACGGCACCGAGGTCTGGGCGTGCAGGCGCTTGGCCAGTTCCAGGCCGTTCATGCCTGGCATGTGGATATCGAGCAGGGCCAGGTCAGGTTCGCGCTGGGCGATCAGTTGCAAGGCTTGCTCGGACGAGGAAGCCTGCTGCGTATCGTAACCGGCGTGGCGCAGCACCTCGCCCAGGTAATCGAGCAGCAGTTGGTCGTCGTCGACGATCAGGATCAGTCGCTTAGCGCTGGCGGAGACGTTCATGTGGCGGACCCGTGGACAAGTAAACGCCTGAATTATAAGGCGTAACGGACCACGGATTACCAGCCTCTTATCAATGCCGTTGTTAATTAGCCAAGAACAAAGCCCGGAAGCGGTGCACGGCGGCGGCCGGGTCGTCGGCCAGGTACACGCTGCTGATGGCCGCCACCATGTCGGTGCCGCGCGCCACCAGCGGCGCCGCGTTCTCCGGCGTCATGCCGCCGATGACGACACTGGGCACGGTGATCACGGCGCGCGCCTCGTCCAGGATGGACGGCGCCGTCGTGACTGCGTACTGCTTCACCCGCGACGGGTAGAAGCCGCCGAACGCCACGTAGCTGGCGCCAGCCGCCTGCGCCGCCAGCGCGCGCGGCAAGTCGCCGTAGCAGGAGGCGCCGACGATCTTGTCCGGCCCCACCGCGGCGCGCACTTCGGCCAGCGTGGCGTCGGTGCCGCCCACGTGGATGCCGTCCGCGTCGAGCGCGCGGCACAGGTCCACGTGATCGTTAATGATCAGCGGGACGCCGTGGCGGCGGCACAGCGCCAGCAAGGCCGCGCCCTGCTCCGTGCGCAGCGCCGGACTGGCATCCTTGTGGCGGTACTGCAGCAGCGCCACGCCGGCGCCCAGCGCCAGTTCCGTCACGGCCAGCAGCCGTTCCGTATCGTCCCAGTTGGGGGTGACCAGATAAAGTCCTTGCATCATGCTCTCTCAAAAGTAGGGGGTGGTCAGCGCAGCGGAATACGCTGGCCGTCGGCGATCGGGTAGGACGCCTCCAGCGCGTGGTGGCAGTACAACTGCGCCCGTTCCAGCGCCACGGCCATCGGCACCTGCTGCGCCAGCAGGCCGGCGATGGACGCGGCCAGCGTGCAGCCGCTGCCGTGGAAGCCGCCCGGCAAACGGGGCCAGCGCCATTGCTGCTCGCGCTCCGGGCCGTACCAGCGGTTGACCACCTGTTCGCCGTCGTCGTGGCCGCCCGTGATCAGCACATGCTGGCAGCCACGCGCGCGCAACACGCGCGCCTGCGCGGCCGGCGCGTCCTCGCCGCTCAGGGCCCGAGCTTCCGGGCCGTTGGGCGTAAGCACGGTCACCAGCGGCAGCAGCGGCGCCAGCGCCAGCACGGCGTCGTCGCGCGACAGCAGGTCGCCGTGGCCGCTGGCCAGCACCGGATCCAGCACCACGGGCAGGTCCGGCTGGCGTGCGCGCAGGCGCGTGATCAGGCCGGCGAGCGCCTGTGCGTTGGCGGCGCTGCCCGTGATGCCGATCTTGACGGCGGCGATGGCGATCTTGGCCGCCAGCACCTCGGCCTGGCGCAGCACCATGGCGCTGTCGACCGGCTGCACGTGGTAGACGCGGTCGTTGTCCTGCGCCGTCAGCGCCGTGACCACCGTCAGCGCGTGCGCGCCCTGGCCGGCAACGGCCTGCAGGTCGGCCGCGATGCCGGCGCCGCCGGACGGGTCGACACCGGCCAGCACCAGCACGCAGGCCCGTTCATCGGGACGGCGTGCGGGCGGCGCCGCCGGCGAACCCGCGCCGGCTGGCCCGTGCACGCCGGTGGCGCCGGCCAGCCCGTCCATGGCGGTGGCGCCGCCGCCCGTCATGCCAGCCGGCCGGCCATCGGCGACGATGGCGAGGCGGCGAAGCGCTTCGGAATCCGGCCCGCCAGGTAGGCTTCGCGGCCGGCCTGCACGCCAAGACGCATGGCGCGCGCCATGCGCACCGGGTCCTGGGCGCCGGCGATGGCGGTGTTCATCAGCACACCGTCGCAACCGAGTTCCATCGCGATGGCGGCGTCCGAGGCCGTGCCCACGCCGGCGTCCACCAGCACCGGCACCGTGGCCTGCTCGATGATCAGCGACAGGTTCCACGGGTTGAGGATGCCCATGCCCGAACCGATCAGCGAGGCCAGCGGCATCACGGCCACGCAGCCTATGCTGGCCAGCAGCTTGGCCTGGATCGGATCGTCGCTGCAGTAGACCATCACGTCGAAGCCATCGCGCACCAGCGCTTCGGCCGCGACCAGGGTTTCCGGCATGTGCGGGAACAGGGTCTTCTCGTCGCCCAGCACTTCCAGCTTGACCAGCTTGTGGCCGCCCAGCAGTTCACGCGCCATCTGCAGCGTGTAGACGGCGTCCTTGGCCGTGTAGCAGCCAGCCGTGTTGGGCAGGATGGTGTACTGCGACGGCGGCAGCACGTCCAGCAGGCTGGGCGCCTTCGGGTCCTGGCCGATGTTGACGCGGCGGATGGCCACCGTGATGATCTCGGCGCCGGCCGCGTCGGTCGCTTCCTTGGTTTGCGCCAGGTCCTTGTATTTGCCGCTGCCCACCAGCAGGCGCGAATTGTAGGTCTTGCCCGCGATGGTCAGCAGGTCTTGGTTCTGCTCTTGCATTTTCATAGTCCTTTTCGTCCGTGGTTAGCCGCCGCCGATGGCGCGCACGATGTCCACCTTGTCCTGCGCCTGCAACTGGCGCTCGCGCCATTGCTGGCGCGGCACCACCGTGCGGTTGATGGCCAGCGCCAGCGCCTGGCCGGTCAGCGACAGTGCGTCGACCAGGTCGTTCGCCGTGTGGCCGGCCGGCACGCTGTGCGGCGCGCCGTTCAGTTCTATCGCGATCATGGCCGCCTCACAGCTTGCGATACAGCTCGGCGCCGTTCTTGACGAACTCGATGGCCTTGGTCTGCATGCCCTGCTCCAGCGCCGCCTTGTCGTCGATGCCGCCGTTGGCCGCCGCGAATTCGCGCACTTCCTGCGTGATCTTCATCGAGCAGAAGTGCGGGCCGCACATCGAGCAGAAGTGCGCCACCTTGGCCGAATCCTTGGGCAGGGTCTCGTCGTGGAATTCGCGCGCCTTGTCCGGGTCCAGGCCCAGGTTGAACTGGTCGTCCCAGCGGAATTCGAAACGGGCCTTGGACAGCGCGTTGTCGCGGATCTGCGCGCCGGGATGGCCCTTGGCCAGGTCGGCCGCGTGGGCTGCGATCTTATAGGTGATGATGCCGTCCTTGACGTCGTTCTTGTCGGGCAGGCCCAGGTGCTCCTTGGGCGTGACGTAGCACAGCATGGCCGTGCCGTACCAGCCGATCTGCGCTGCGCCGATGCCGGAGGTGATGTGGTCGTAGCCGGGCGCGATGTCGGTGGTCAATGGGCCCAGCGTGTAGAACGGCGCCTCGTGGCACTGCTCCAGTTGCAGGTCCATGTTCTCCTTGATCAGTTGCATGGGCACGTGGCCGGGGCCTTCGATCATCACCTGCACGTCGTGCTTCCAGGCGATCTGGGTCAGCTCGCCCAGCGTCTTCAGTTCGCCCAGTTGCGCTTCATCGTTGGCGTCGTAGATCGAGCCGGGACGCAGGCCGTCGCCCAGCGAGAACGACACGTCGTAGGCCTTCATGATTTCGCAGATCTCTTCGAAGTGCGTGTACAGGAACGATTCCTTGTGGTGGGCCAGGCACCACTTGGCCATGATGGAGCCGCCGCGCGAGACGATGCCGGTCAGGCGCTTGGCCGTCATCGGCACGTAGCGCAGCAGCACGCCGGCGTGGATGGTGAAGTAGTCGACGCCCTGCTCGGCCTGTTCGATCAGCGTGTCGCGGAAGATCTCCCACGTCAGGTCCTCGGCCTTGCCGTTGACCTTTTCCAGCGCCTGGTAGATCGGCACGGTGCCGATGGGGACCGGGCTGTTGCGGATGATCCATTCGCGCGTCTCGTGGATATGCTTGCCGGTCGACAGGTCCATCACGTTGTCGCCGCCCCAGCGGATGGCCCACGTCATCTTCTCCACTTCCTCGCCGATGGACGAGGTAACGGCCGAGTTGCCGATGTTGGCGTTGATCTTGACGAGGAAATTGCGGCCGATGATCATCGGCTCGATTTCCGGGTGGTTGATGTTGGCCGGGATGATGGCGCGGCCGCGGGCGATCTCGTCGCGCACGAATTCGGGCGTGATCTCGGCCGGGATGGCGGCGCCGTAAGCCTGGCCCGGATGCTGGCGGCCCATCAGGTCGGCCAGGCGCTGGCCCATGGGGCCGGAGGTCTTCAGGTTTTCGAGGTATTCCTTGCGGCGCAGGTTTTCGCGGATGGCGACGAATTCCATCTCGGGCGTGATGATGCCCTGGCGCGCGTAGTGCATCTGCGTCACATTCTTGCCGGCCTTGGCGCGGCGCGGCTGGCGATGCAGGTTGAAGCGCAGCTCGGCCAGGGCAGGATCGGCCAGGCGCGCCTTGCCGTAGTCGGACGTGGGGCCGTCCAGCTCCTCGGTGTCGTCGCGCTCCAAAATCCAAGGCAGGCGCGGGGTGGAGGCGAGGCCGGAGCGGATGTCGATCTTGGCGTCCGAGTCGGTGTACGGACCCGAGGTGTCGTACACATACACGGGCGGGTTGGCTTCAAAGCCGAACGAGGCGGGCGTGTCGGCCTGGGTGATCTCGCGCATCGGTACGCGGATGTCGGGGCGGCTGCCCTGCACGTAGACCTTGCGCGAATTAGGCAGCGGTGCGATGGCGGCCTGGTCGACCGTGGCGGTGGCGGAGAGGAATTTCGGATTGGCGTTCAATTTGGCTCCTTGGTTGGCTACAGGAGCCAGCAAAGGAGGTGGGGATGGCGCTGATGATGGCCTGACGGCGGCCGGCGATATCCTGAGCTTCCCTTCGCTGGCATTATCCAGATCAGGTTCGGAGGGTATTTCTCACCCGCGCGGCGCTCAATTGATGGCGCTTTGCAGGACCCCTAGCGTGTGCCGCTCCACCGTGAGGCGGGGCAGCGGATCGCATTATACATCGGTGTGCCGCCCGTGCGGCGTACCGGAACGCGAGCGCAAATCCAACATCGCCCATAGCCCCTATGCGCGGTACCCCGCTTGACAACGAACGCCGCGCGCCTACCGTGTCGCGCCTGCAACAGCGGCATCATTTTCCGGACTTGCCTTATTTTTAAGCATGAAAAACTGCTACAATTTCCAGCAATTGCAAAAAGACAATTATTTTTTGATATTAGTCCGGCCACAGCACCCTCCCCTTACTTTTCAGGATGCCACCATGAAACCAACTTCCCCCGTCCTTTCCACCCTGTTGTTGGGCGCCGCGCTCGGCTGCGCGCTGCCAGCCCACGCCACGGTCTATGCCAGCTATTCCGGTTCCCAGCTTGGCGTGACGCAGCGTACCGACGCGCTGGTCCAGACCAACTACTTCGGCACGGGCGTGCAGGCACGCGGCCTGGCGCTGGGCGCGAACAACGACCTGTACATCGCGGCCGGCAACCACCTGATCAACTACAGCACCAGCGGCACCCTGATCCACGACATGGCCTTCCCCATCTCTTCCATCAATTACACCGACGTGGATGTGGGCGGCGGCCATGTGGTGGCCTCCTACAATGGATCGCAGCAAGGCTTCACGGTGCGCGACTACGCGCTGAACCAGTCGAACGCCGTCAGCACCGGCTTTGACATCAGCGGCATCGCCGCCGGCGACAACAACCACGTCTACCTGGCCTCGGGCAATCACCTGTACGATTACCTGACCAACGGCACCCAGGTCACCAACATGACCTTCCCCGACCTGGGCATCAATTACACCGACGTCGCCTATGGCAACAATCTGCTGGTGGCGTCCTATGCCGGTTCCCAGCATGGCGTCACGCTGCGCAACCTGGCGCTGAACCAGACCAGCTATTTCGGCGTCGGTTTCGACATCGACCGGCTCACGCTGGGCACCAACAACGACGTCTTCCTGACCTCGGGCAACAACATCTACGACTACTCGCTCACGGGCACGCTGCTCAACCACATGACCTTCCCCGACAGCGACATCCGCTACACCGGCATCGACGCGATGGCGCCTGTGCCTGAACCCGACACGGTCGCCATGCTGCTGGCCGGCCTGGGCCTGGTGGGCTGGATCGCGCGCCGCCGCAAGGCCTGAGCAAGGCCAACCACTGCCGGCGGGCGACAGCGGGGACTGACCTACCCGCGCGCGCTTCCCGCCGGCGCGACCGCATGGCATGATGGCCAGCCCACCGTCACCATCCGCCATGCGCCGCTTTCACCTGCTCCCCATCCCGCCATTGCAGCCGTATATCGACCGGCTATGGGGCTGGGAGAGCGCCCCCGGCGAAACCATCGCGCTGCCCACGCTGTTGCCGGGCGCGGGGGCGGAACTGTATTTCCACTACCGGCGGCCATTCCGCCACGCCGGTGCTGCCGGTGATGATGGCGCGGCGCTGTGTTCCGCGCCGCACGCCCCGGCCCATTTGCTGAGCCTGCGCACCGTACCGCTGGCGCTGGCGACGATGGCCGAGGTCGGCTTCATCGCCGTGCGCTTCCGCAGCGGCATGCTGGCCTGCTTCACGCCCGTGCCCGCCGCCGAGCTGCACGACAGGCCGCGCGACGTGGCCGATGTGTGGGGTGCGCCGGGCCGGCAGTGCGCCGCCGGCGTGGCCCGGGCCGACACGCATGCCGAGCGGCTCACCCTGATCCAGCAATTCCTGCTGCGCCAGTTGCGCCCCGAGCGCGCCGACCCGCTGGTCGAAGCGGCCGTCGATATCCTGTACCGCAGCCACGGTGGCGTGCGCATCGAACCGTTGGCGGACCGGCTCCACCTGGGGCGGCGCCAGCTCGAACGGCGTGTGCTGGCCTGGACCGGCCAGACCCCGGCCGCGTTGCGCCGCCTGTGCCGGTTCCACCACACGGTACGAGCGCTGCTGCTGGCGCCCGGCGCCCCCGGTCTCGATACGGCGCTGCGCCACGGCTATTTCGACCAGGCCCATTTCATCCACGACTTCCGGGCGCTGGCGCACACCACGCCCCAGCGCTTTCTGCGCCAGGCCAGTGGCACGACGCATTTTTACAATCCCCCGCGCGCCGGGGACGGCACCATACAAGCTCCCTGAACCTCCACGGAGCTCACTATGTTGTTAATTGCCAACTTGCATTCCCATCCACATACGGCCGACGAAGTGGCCGCCACGCTGTGCGCGCTGGCCGTCACCAGCCGCGCCGAACCGGGCTGCCTGTCCTACACGGTGCACCGGCGCCGGGACCAGCCCGATGTGTTCGTCGTGTGCGAGCTGTACCGCGACCAGGCCGCCTGCGACGCGCACCTGGCCTCGCCACCGCTGCGTCAGGCGCTGGCCCGCTTCGAGACGCTGCTGAGCGCCCCGCCAGCCATCCAGATGTGCGACACTATTTCCATGCCGAGTCCGCTTTAAAGTGCCGGCGGGCCTGGCTGCCGGGTCAACTCAAAAGTAAGAGTTGTAACAAAACCTCACTATGTGCGGAAACTAACATTCTTGTTTCCACAAGGAACGCATAATGTCTGTGCAGCGAACTCGTCACTGCCGTCGAACGTCAACAGAATAAGAGGCCCATCATGAAACAGCCAGGCTATCGCCCCCTTCGCACCGCCAGCGTGGCCCTTGCCGCGCTCACCGCTCTCACCCTTGCCGCATGCGGCGGCGGTGGCGGCGGCTCCACAGCGCCGACCACCACCCTGGGCACGCTCACCGTGTCGCTGACCGATGCGCCCTCTTGTGGCTTTGACGCCGTCAACGTTACCGTCAACAAGGTGCGCGTGAACCAGAGCGCAACGGCCAGCGACACCGATGCCGGCTGGACCGACATCACGCTCAACCCGGCCCGCAAGATCAACCTGCTCAACCTGACCAACGGCGCGCTCGACGCACTGGGCCAGACGCCGCTGAGCGCCGGCCATTACACCCAGTTGCGCCTGGTGCTGGACCCGAACACGGGTAACGGCCTGGCCAACTCCGTGGTCCCCACCGGCAGCACGACCGAGGTCTCGCTCGACACGCCGAGCGCGGTCCAGAGCGGCATCAAGCTGGTCAATGAATTCGACGTCGCCGCCGGCCAGAAAGTGGACCTGGTGCTCGACTTCGACGCCTGCAAATCGGTGGTCACCAAGGGCAACGGCAAGTACGCGCTGAAGCCCGTGGTCAAGGTGATCCCGACCGCGCTGAACGGCATTGGCGGCTTTGTCGCGCCGGCCCTGCTGACCAGCCACGTGATGGTATCGGCCCAGCAGAACGGCGCCATCGTCAGCGCCACCACGCCCAACGCCACCACCGGCGAATTCTCGCTGACCCGCCTGCCGCTCGGTAACTACGACGTGGTGGTGACGGCCGACGCCCACGCCGCCGCCATCGTCGGCGCGGTGCCGGTGACCAGCACCAGCGTCATCGTCCCGGTCAGCACCTCGGCCGCGCCGATCACGCTGCCCGATTCCACCACCGGCAGCATCAGCGGCACGGTCCTGCTGGCCCCGGTCAGCACCACGGCCACCGCCTATGTGGACGCCAAGCAGAGCATCGCCTCCGGCCCCACCGTCACCATCAAATACATGGGTGCCGACCTGACCACGGGCGGCTACACGCTGGCCGGCCTGCCGACCAAAGCACCCCAGTACGCGGCCTACAGCGCCACCTTGCCGCTGACGTTCGCCAGCGCCACCACGGTGCAACCGGGCGTGGGCAAGTACATGCTGGAAGCATCGGCCGCCGGCTACACCACCAAGTCGCTGGCCTCGGTTGACATTTCGACCGCCGACCAGACCGGCGTGAACTTCAACCTGGTGCCGTAAGCAACTGCCAGCTTGACCCGGAGGGGGCGCTGCGGCGCCCCCTCTTTTTTTTCACCGCACTGTGCATACGCAATACGGGCCGCCATCAAAGTCGATTTAATGTCACGTGTTCCCTTGATTTCACACTGCTCTGGGCATACGCTCGTATCGACGCGATGAATACTGCGGCCAAACTTTTTGCTGCGATGTGCACCCATCCACTGGATTGGCAGTTGCGCGACCTGCAAACCGTTGCGAGGCGAAGCGGGATCGCATGGCATCAGGAGGGTAGCCACTGTGTATTCGTGGATCCCAATGGCCAGATACTGTCGGTGCCGGCCCACCGGCCCATCAAGGCCGTGTATGTCAAACGATTTGTCACACTCGTGCGGGAGCAAAAACATGGCACACTTGAATGATTACCCTTTTGAGATCACACCACTGACCGCAGCTGACGGCGGCGGCTTTCTGATTACCTATACCGATTTCGAAGGTTGCATATCGGACGGCGAAACCGCCGAGCAGGCGCTGGCGAACGGTCGCGAGGCGCTGGCCGCAACCATCGCCACCCTGAAGAAACACCACTTACCGATCCCGGCACCACATAGCGGCACCGCGCGCCGCCGCGCAAGCTGACCTGGCCCGCCCGTCGAGCAGCTCCCCCGCCCCAGCGCCGGCATCACGTCGCCTCGATTGCAACAGATTTCGCCTGAACGAGCCGATATCTGTCTTCTTTTTCCCGGAATTTACCCCTGCCGGCGCCAAGGTCATGCGTTCGGCCGGCGACGTCCTTTATAATGGCTGCTTTCGCAAATTTAACTCACCAAATCATGGAATTAGCCAAGTCTTTCGAGCCCGCCGACATTGAACAATTCTGGCGCAACGAGTGGGAACAGCGCGGTTACTACGCCGCCACGCTCACCGCCGGCAAGCCGTCGTTCAGCATCCAGCTGCCGCCGCCGAACGTGACCGGCACCTTGCACATGGGCCATGCGTTCAACCAGACCATCATGGATGGCTTGACCCGCTACCACCGCATGCTGGGCCACAACACGGCCTGGATTCCCGGCACCGACCACGCCGGCATCGCCACCCAGATCGTGGTGGAACGCCAGCTGGACGCGCAGAAAGTGTCGCGTCATGACCTGGGCCGCGAGAAATTCATCGAAAAAGTGTGGGAGTGGAAAGAGAAATCCGGCAACACCATCACCGGCCAGATGCGCCGCATGGGCACCTCGCCGGACTGGAAACGCGAATACTTCACCATGGACGAGACCCGCTCCAAGGTCGTCACCGAAGTGTTCGTGCGCCTGCACGAGCAGGGCCTGATCTACCGCGGCAAGCGCCTGGTGAACTGGGACCCAGTGCTGGGCACGGCCGTGTCCGACCTGGAAGTGGTGTCGGAGGAAGAAGATGGCTCGATGTGGTACATCAAGTACCCGCTGGCCGACGGCAGCGGCGCGCTGACCGTGGCCACCACCCGTCCGGAAACCATGCTGGGCGACGTGGCCGTGGCCGTGGACCCGACCGACGAGCGCTACACGGCGCTGGTAGGCAAGATGCTCAAGCTGCCCCTGTGCGACCGCGAGATCCCCATCATCGCCGACAGCTACGTGGACAAGGAATTCGGCACCGGCTGCGTGAAGATCACGCCCGCGCACGACTTCAACGACTACGCCGTGGGCCAGCGCCACAACCTCGGCATGCCATCGATCCTGACGCTGGACGCCAAGATCAACGACAACGCGCCGGCCGCCTACCGTGGCCTGGACCGCTTCGCCGCCCGCAAGCAGATCGTGGCCGACCTGGAAGCGCAAGGCTTGCTGGAACAAGTCAAGCCGCACAAGCTGATGGTGCCGCGCGGCGACCGCACCGGCGTCGTGATCGAGCCGATGCTGACCGACCAGTGGTTCGTGGCCATGAGCAAGCCGGCCCCGGAAGGCACCTTCTTCCCCGGCAAATCGATCGCCGAAACGGCGCTCGACAAGGTGGCCAGTGGCGAGATCCAGTTCGTGCCTGAAAACTGGAGCAACACCTACAACCAGTGGCTCAACAACATCCAGGACTGGTGCATCTCGCGCCAGCTGTGGTGGGGCCACCAGATCCCGGCCTGGTACGACGAGGCCGGCAACATCTTCGTCGCCAAGTCGGAAGCGGAAGCGCAAGCCCAGGCCGCCAAGGCCGGCAGCACCGGCCCGCTGCGCCGCGACAACGACGTGCTCGACACGTGGTTCTCGTCGGCGCTGGTGCCGTTCTCCACGCTGGGCTGGCCTGAGCAGACCCCGGACCTGGAAGCGTTCCTGCCTTCGTCCGTGCTGGTGACGGGCTTTGACATCATCTTCTTCTGGGTCGCCCGCATGGTGATGATGACGGCCCACTTCACCGGCAAGGTGCCGTTCAAGACCGTCTACGTGCACGGCCTGGTGCGCGACTCGCAGGGCCAGAAGATGTCCAAGTCCAAGGGCAACACGCTGGACCCGATCGACCTGATCGACGGCATCGGCGTGGAGGCGCTGGTGGAAAAACGCACGACCGGCCTGATGAACCCGAAAGCGGCCGAGAAGATCGCCAAGGCCACGCGCAAGGAATTCCCGGAAGGCATCGCCGCCTACGGCAGCGACGCCGTGCGCTTCACCATGGCGTCGTACGCCTCGCTGGGCCGCAACATCAACTTCGACCTGGGCCGCTGCGAAGGCTACCGCAACTTCTGCAACAAGATGTGGAACGCCACCCGCTTCGTGATGATGAACACGGAAGGCAAGGATTGCAGCGAGAACGAAGCCGACCTGTCGATGGCCGACAAGTGGATCATCTCGCTGCTGCAAAAGGCCGAGCTCGACATCGCCAAGGGCTTCGAGGACTACCGCTTCGACAACATCGCCTCCACCATCTACAAGTTCGTGTGGGACGAGTACTGCGACTGGTACCTGGAAGTGGCCAAGGTGCAAGTGCAGCACGGCACGGAAGGCCAGCAGCGCGCCACCCGCCACACGCTGCTGCGCGTGCTGGAAGTGGTACTGCGCCTGGCCCACCCCATCATCCCCTTCGTCACGGAAGCACTGTGGCAGGCGGTGGCCCCGCTGGCCGGCAAGGTCAAGGCCGACGCCGCGCCGAACAGCGAATCCATCATGCTGCAACCGTACCCGCTGGCCAACACGGCCAAAATCGACGAGTCGGCCGAGGCATGGATGCAGCAACTGAAGGCGCTGACTGACGCCACCCGCAACCTGCGCGGCGAAATGCAACTGGCGCCGTCGCTGCGCGTGCCGCTGATCGTGGAGCCGGGCAACGCCGCCGACAAGGCCGCGCTGCAAGTGTTCGCGCCCTACATCCAGTCGCTGGGCAAACTGGCCGAAGTGCAGATCGTGGACGCGCTGCCGGAATCGCCGGCCGCCGTGTCCATTGTCGGCACCACCAAGCTGATGCTGAAAGTGGAGATCGACGTCAAGGCCGAGCGTGAGCGCCTGAGCAAGGAAATCACGCGTTTGGAAGGCGAGATCGCCAAGGCCAGCGGCAAGCTGTCGAACGAAAGCTTCGTGGCGCGCGCGCCAGCCGAAGTGGTGGCGCAGGAAAAAGAACGGGTCGCCAACTTCTCGGCCACGCTGGCCAAGATGCGCGAGCAGTTCGCCAAGCTGCCAGCGGCCTAAGCATCACAGCAACTCCGCCGGGGTCAGGTCATGAATTCAAGCAAGTTGCTTGAATTCATGACCTGACCCCGGTTTTTCTTTGGGCCAACAGGTGGTCGTTGCGGATTAGAATCAAAATAGCACGAGTGGTCAATTTTTTTGCAACATACGCTAAAATTGGACCTACAGTTTGCTAAACTGCCAAATACACAACAACTACTCCCGGAGACTCCACGATGCGTTCTTTGAAACAAGTAGCAAGCATTTTTGCCATCGCCACCGCCAGCCTGGCGGCCAGCACCCTGGTCGCGCCAGCCTGGGCGGACGGCAATTCGCCCGTCGGCCTGTGGAAAAATATCGATGACGTGACCGGCAAGCCCAAGGCGCTGATCCGCATCACGGAAAGCAATGGCGCCCTGCAAGGCCAGATCGAAAAACTGTTCCGTGCCCCCACGGAAGACCAGAACCCCAAGTGCGAGAAGTGCGAAGGCGCCCGCAAGGACGCGCCCGTGATCGGCCTGGTCATCATGTCCGGCCTGAAGAAGGACGGCGACGAATACACGGGCGGTGAAATCCTCGACCCGGACAACGGCAAGGTCTACAAGAGCAAGCTGAGCTTGGCCGACGGCGGCAAGAAGCTGAACGTGCGCGGCTACATCGGTATCTCGATGTTCGGCCGTTCGCAGACCTGGGTGCGCCAGGAATAAGCGCTGCCCTCCCCACGCAAAAAAACCGGCCACGTCGTCTGCACTGGCCGGTTTTTTTATTGCCCGCATGGTGGCAGGCGCCGCCAGCCCTACTGCTGCGACAGCAACCGCGAATTGGCGTCGCTGCGAAACACCAGCGGCGCTTCCGCCCCGGCAGCCGCCTGGCTGGCCTGGGCCTGGCGTACGATGCGCACGATGTCGCCATGCTGCGGCGATTTGCTGCACACCGGGTCGGCGTTGGCCGCATCGCCCGTCAGCGCCAGCGCCTGGCAGCGGCAGCCGCCGTAATCCTTGTGCTTGTCGTCGCACGTGCGGCACGGCTCCTTCATCCAGGCGTCGCCGCGGAATTTGTTGAAGGCGTCGCTCTCGTACCAGATCTGTTTCAGGCTCTCTTCGGTCACGTTGGGGAAGCTCAGGCCGGGGATGGTGCGCGCCGCATGGCAGGGCAAGGCCGCGCCGTCGGCCGCCACGGCCAGGAACACGGAACCCCAGCCATTCATGCAGGCCTTGGGCCGCGACTCGAAATAGTCGGGCACCACGAACAGGATGCGCAGCCGTGAACCGATGCGCTCGCGGCAAGCGTTCACCACCGCCTCGGCCCGCTCCAGCTGCTCGCGCGTGGGCATCAGCTGGGCGCGGTTGACCATGCCCCAGCCGTAGTACTGGGTATTGGCCAGCTCCAGGTATTCCACGCCCATCTCCAGCGCCATGTCGATGATGCGTTCCACATGGTCGAGGTTGTAGCGGTGCAGCACCACGTTAAGCACCATCGGATAGTCGTACTGCTTGATCAGCTTCGCCACGCGCGCCTTCAAGTCGAAGGTGCGGGTGCTGCTGAGGAAGTCGTTCATCTCCCTGGTCGAATCCTGGAACGATAGCTGGATGTGGTCGAGCCCGGCCGCCTTGAAGGCGGCGATGCGCTGCTCCGTCAGGCCGATGCCGGAGGTGATCAGGTTGGTGTAGTAGCCAAGCCGGTTGCCGGCGGCCACCAGTTGTTCGAGGTCGTCGCGCAGCAGCGGTTCGCCGCCGGAAAAACCGAGCTGCGCCGCGCCCAGCTCGCGGCCCTGGCGCAGCACGTCCAGCCATTGTTCCGTGCTCAGCTCCTTGCGGTTGGCCGCGTAATCGACCGGGTTGTAGCAGAACGCGCAGTGCAGCGGGCAGCGGTACGTCAGCTCAGCCAGCAACCACATGGGCGGCGCGACGGCCGCCGTGCTGACCTGCGGGGTGGCCGCGCTAGCCAAGCCAGCCTCGCCGTTGCGCTTCGTCCAGGAAGGCCCGCACGTCCGCATCCAGGTCGCTGGCCTGGAACGCCGCTTCGAGCTCGCGCACGATGTCGGCCACTTCGCGCTTGCCGTCGCAGCGCTTGAGGATTTCCGCCGCGCTGGGATTGAGCCGCACCAACCCTTCCGGGTACAGCAGCACGTACGCTTGCTGCGCTTCCTCCCACTGCAGGCGGAACAGCCTGGACAGCTTGGGCGTCGTCGTTTCGGTCAGCATGATGGGCCTCCCCGTTCAGTCGTAGGCGAGCGCGATGGCATCCATCATCGCCCACAGGATGTCGAGTTTGAACTGCAAAATGCCCAGCGCCTGCTCCTGCTGGGCGCGCGTGCGGAAATGGGCCAGCGTGACGGCCAGGCCGTGTTCGACATCGCGCTCGGCCAGCGAGATGCGGCTGCGGAAATAGGCCAGCCCTTCCGGCTCGATCCACGGGTAGTTCTTCGGCCAGCTGGCCAGGCGGTCCTTGTGGATCTTGGGCGCGAACATTTCCGTGAGCGACGAGCAGACGCCTTCCTGCCACGGCGCCTGGCGCGCGAAGTTCACGTAGGCGTCCACGGCGAAACGCACGCCGGGCTGCACTTCGCGCAGCGACCACAGGTCGTCACGGTCGATGCCGACCGCCTCGCCGAGCCGGCTCCAGGCCTCGATGCCGCCGGGGTTGTCGCCGTGGCCGTCGTGGTCATGGATGCGCTCCACCCACAGCCGGCGCGTGGCGCGGTCCGGGCAGTTGGCCATGATGGCCGCGTCCTTGCGCGGGATGTTGATCTGGTAGTAGAAGCGGTTGGCCACCCAGCCCCGGATCTGCTCGGGCGTGAGCGTGCCCTGCTGCATGCGCACGTTGAAGTGGTGGTGGATGTGGTAGCCCGCGCCCTTGGCCATCAGCTGTTCCGTGAATTCACGTTCATCCCACGCCGGGCGGTTGTCCGGCCCTGGTTGCGACATCATGTTCATAGCGAAATCTCCATACCGTCATAAGCCAGCTCGATGCCGTGCTCGCCCAGCGTGGCGTGCTGGGGCGAGTCTTCATCGAGGATGGGATTGGTGTTGTTAATGTGAATCAGGATCTTGCGGGACGCCGGCATCTGGTCCAGCACTTCGATCATGCCGCCCTCGCCCGACTGCGGCAGGTGGCCCATGGACGCGGCCGGATTGGGCGAGAAGCCGAGGTCTATCATTTCGTCCTCGGTCCAGAAGGTGCCGTCCACCAGCAGGCAGTCGGCGCTGCGCATGATGGCCGTGGTGGCGGCGTCGAGGCTGCCGAGACCGGGCGCGTAGAACAGCGTGCGGCCCGTGATCAAGTCCTCCACCAGCAGGCCGATGTTGTCGCCCGGCTGGGGCCGTTCACGGTGCGGCGAATACGGCGGCGCCTTGCTGTGCAGCGGCACGGCCGTCAGCCGTATGCCGCTCAGGGCGGCGATCTCGAACGGCTGCGGTTCGCCCGCCACCGGCAGCGGCTGCCACTGCACGCCGCAATAGTGCGACAGCACATCGGCCAGCGGATAGCCGGTCTGCAGATCGTCCCAGACGGACGCGCTGCAATAGAGGGGGATGCGGCGCCCTTCGCGCAGCATCATCAGGCCCGTCACGTGGTCGACCTGGGCATCCATCAGCAGCACGGCCGCGATGCCGGTGTCGCGTGCGGCGCGCGCGGGCTGCAGGGCCGGGGTGGCGCGGATCTGGGTCAGGATATCGGGTGAGGCATTGACCAGCAGCCAGTCCGTGCCGTTGGCCGAAATGGCGATCGACGACTGGGTGCGGGCGCGGCTGTTGATGGTGCCGTTGCGCACGCCGTCGCAATTGCGGCAGTTGCAGTTCCATTGCGGATAGCCGCCGCCAGCCGAAGAACCAAGTACGATGATTTTCATCTGATGCCTCGAATCGGATACAGTGCGCGGCCCCCGGCAAGCGCCGGGTGGCCGCGGCGGGCGCTGTTAGCGGTTGGCGATGTACAGCGTGATTTCAAAACCGAAACGGAAATCGACGAACTCTGGTTTGCTCCATTGCATGGCTGTCTCCTTGAATAATAGATAGGTTGATTGACCGTCCTGGACCATGGGGACATGGTTTTCGGACCATCACAGCACTCTACGCAAGTTCCATGCCGTCAAGTTTCGGACCGTGTGCACGGGCCGCTGGCGCAGTGGGCTGCGCCACGGTGCAACAAAAGTGTGGAGAAATGGAACAGTGACCGCTCAACGCTTGCGCATCTGGTGCAGATGGCGGTCCAGGCTGTTGGCGAAGTGCTGGCGGTCGGCGTGGCTGAAGGCGGCCGGGCCGCCCGTGTCCACGCCGCTGCCGCGCAGTTCGTCGAGGAAGGCGCGCATGGTCAGCATCTGTTGGATGTTGTCGCGCGTGTAGAACTCGCCGCGCGGATTGAGCGCGTAGCCGCCCTTGTCCAGCACGTCGGAAGCGAGCGGGATGTCGCCCGTGACGACGAGGTCGCCCGGCGCCAGGCGGCGCACGATCTCTTGGTCGGCCACGTCGGCCCCGGACGGCACTTGCAGGGCGCGGATGAAGCGCGACGGTGGCACCCGCATCAGCTGGTTGGCCACCAGCGTCACCTGCAATTGGGTGCGCTCGGCCACCCGGTACAAGATCTCCTTGATGACGGCAGGACAAGCGTCCGCGTCGACCCAGATCTGCATGGGCGCGGCCGGCGGCGTCAGCTCTCCCACAGCTCGCCGTTCGGGTTGATGCGCGGGGGATTGACGCCGAAATGCAGGTAGGCGGCCGGCGTGGCCACCCGTCCGCGCGGCGTGCGTTGCAGGAAACCTTGCTGGATCAGATAAGGTTCCAGCACGTCCTCGATGGTGTCGGCGGCTTCGCCGATGGCGGCCGCCAGGTTGCCGATGCCCACCGGCCCGCCGCCGAACTTGAACAGCACGGCTTCCAGCAGCTTGCGGTCCATCACATCGAAGCCCACCGTGTCCACGTCCAGCATGACGAGCGCGGCGTCCGCCACTTCCTTGGTGATGTCGCCGTTGCCCTTCACTTCCGCGTAATCGCGCACGCGGCGCAGCAAGCGGTTGGCGATGCGGGGCGTACCGCGCGCGCGGCGCGCCACCTCGGCCGCGCCATCGGGGGCGATCTCGGCCTTGAGCAGGGCGGCGCTGCGGGTGACGATGCGGGTCAGCTCGGCCGTGTTGTAGAACTCCAGCCGGGCCACGATGCCGAAGCGGTCGCGCAGCGGATTGGTCAGCATGCCGGCGCGCGTGGTGGCGCCCACCAGCGTGAACGGCTGCAAGTCCAGCTTGACGGAACGGGCCGCCGGGCCTTCGCCGATCATGATGTCGATCTGATAATCCTCCAGCGCCGGGTACAGGATTTCCTCCACCACAGGCGACAAGCGGTGGATCTCGTCGATGAACAGCACATCGTTCGCTTCCAGATTGGTCAGGATGGCGGCCAGGTCGCCGGGACGCTCCAGCACGGGGCCGGAAGTCTGGCGCAGGTTGACGCCCATCTCGCGCGCGATGATGTTGGCCAGCGTGGTCTTGCCCAGGCCGGGCGGGCCGAACAGCAAGGTATGGTCGAGCGCCTCGCCGCGCTTGCGGGCGGCCTTGATGAAGATCTCCAGCTGGTCGCGGATCTTTTCCTGCCCGACATATTCATCGAGGTGCTTGGGCCGCAGCGCGCGCTCGATCGCCTCTTCGTTGGGCGAGGCGGGGGCGGCGTCGATGATGCGTTGTTCGGTGAAGTTGTCGGTTTGGATGCTCATGCAGTGGGCGGCCTAATGGATATTACTGTTGATCTGGCAATTGCTTCAGGGTCAGGCCCTCATGTCCGCGACGCCAACCGTGTTCCCGATGTGCCATTCTAAGACATCGGCAAATTGCTGCACGTCGTTTGGACAAGCATCAGCCCTTCGACAGCGCCTTCAATGCCAGCTTGATGCCGTCCGATACGCTGCCGCCGGCCGGCACCGTCTTCAAGGCTGCCAACGCTTCCTTGTCGGAGTAGCCCAGCGCCAGCAATGCGTTCAGGATGTCGGACTGCGCGTCGGGCACGGCGTGCGCGCCGCCGGCGCCGATGTCGGCGCCCAGCTTGCCCTTCAGTTCCAGCAGCAGGCGCTCGGCCGTCTTCTTGCCGATGCCGGGCACCTTGATCAGCCGCCCCGATTCCTGCCGCGTCACCGCCTGCGCCAGGTCGGCGATTGACATGCCCGACAGGATGGACAGCGCCGTGCGCGCGCCCACGCCGCTGATCTTGATCAGCTGGCGGAACACGGCCCGCTCCTCGGCGTTGCCGAAGCCGAACAGCAAGTGCGCATCCTCGCGGATGGCCTGGTGCGTGAACAGCACCACCTTTTCGCCCACGTGCGGCAGGTTGTAGAACGTGCTCATCGGCACGTCGACCTCGTAACCCACGCCCTGCACATCGACCAGCAGTTGTGGCGGATTCTTTTCCAGCAGGATGCCGGACAGACGACCTATCATTTTGAACCCTTTTTGGTATTAATGAGGGAATTAACCGACCAGCCGGCCACGCCGCACCCGCAGTCCCGCCAGCGGCCCTGGCAGGCCGGCGGCGACGACGGCGGCACTGCCCGCACCGGCGCCGGCGATCAGGCTCAGCGTTTCGCGGCTGTGGGCATGGCAGATGGCCACGCCCAGCGCGTCGGCCGCGTCCGTGCCGGGCAGGCCGGGCAACGCCAGCAGCCGCGCCACCATGGCCTGCACCTGGGCCTTGACGGCCCGGCCCGTGCCGACCACGGCCTGCTTGACCTGGGTCGGCGAATACTCGGCCACGGCCAGCTCGGCCGTCACCAGTGCGCAGATGGCGGCGCCGCGAGCCTGGCCCAGCAACAAGGTCGATTGGGGATTGACGTTGACGAAGACTTGCTCGATGGCGGCGCTATCGGGCTGGTACTGCCGGGCCACCTGGCCCACGCCGTCCAGGATCACCTTGAGCCGCGTGGGCAGATCGCCCTCGCCGCTCTTGATGGTGCCCGAGGCGATGTAGCGCAGCTTCGCGCCCTGCTTGTGGATGACGCCAAAGCCGGTCGTGCGCAAGCCAGGGTCGATACCGAGAATAATCATCCCCGGATTGTAACCGGGAAAATTGAATGCTGTATATAAAAACAGTGCGGCGGACCACGCTGGTCCGCCGCACTGTAGAAGCAACGCCGTTTTTAGCTTAACGCCTGACGGCGGAAATGCTTAATGGCGGAAGTGACGGGTGCCGGTGTAAACCATGACCACGCCGCGCTCGTCGGCCGCGTCGATCACTTCCTGGTCGCGCATCGAACCGCCCGGATGGATCACGCAGTTCGCGCCCGCGTCCACCACCACGTCGAGGCCGTCGCGGAACGGGAAGAAGGCGTCCGACGCCACCACCGAATTGGTCAGCGACAGGCCGGCGTTCTGCGCCTTGATCGAGGCGATACGGGCCGAGTCGATACGGCTCATCTGGCCGGCGCCCACGCCCAGCGTCATATTGTTACCGCAGAACACGATCGCGTTCGACTTGACGTACTTGGCCACGCGCCACGCGAACATCATGTCCTGCAGCTGCTGCTGGGTAGGCTGGAGCTTGGTCACCACTTTCAGGTCGCCCACCAGCACGTTCTTGGCATCGGCCGACTGCACCAGCAGGCCGCCGCCCACGCGCTTGAAGTCCATCGCGTTGATGCCGTTGCCCAACGGGATTTCCAGCAGGCGCACGTTCTGCTTGGCCGACAGGATCTGCAGCGCTTCCGCCGTGAACGACGGCGCGATCAGCACTTCCACGAACAGCTTGGCCAGCTCGGTGGCGGCCACGCCGTCCACTTCCGTGTTGAAGGCGATGATGCCGCCGAAGGCCGAGGTCGGGTCGGTCTGCAGCGCGCGCTTGTAGGCATCGACCGCGTTGGCGCCCAGCGCCACGCCGCACGGGTTGGCGTGCTTGACGATCACGCAGGCGGCGCTCTGGTCGAAGCCGCCCAGGCTCTTCACGCATTCCCAGGCCGCGTCGGCGTCGGCGATGTTGTTGTACGACAGTTCCTTGCCTTGCAGCTGGCGGTAGTTGGCCAGCGCGCCGGCCGACGGTTGCAGGTCGCGGTAGAAGGCGGCGCTCTGGTGCGGGTTCTCGCCGTAGCGCATGTCCTGCACTTTCTCGAACGCGACGTTCAGCGTTTGCGGGTAGGCGGCGCGGGTGGCGTGGGCCTTGTCGGCGCCCAGGCTGGTCAGGTAGTTGGTGATGGCGCCGTCGTACTGGGCCGTGTGGGCGTAGACCTTGGTGGCCAGCTTGAAGCGGGTGTCGTAGCTGACCTGGCCGGAGGCGCCGCCGGTGCCCTTCATTTCCGCCAGTACCACGCCGTAGTCGGCCGGGTCGCAGATCACCACCACGTCCTTGTGGTTCTTGGCGGCCGAGCGCAGCATGGTGGGGCCGCCGATGTCGATGTTCTCGATCGCGTCTTCCAGCGTGCAGCTATCCTTGGCCACCGTGGCCTGGAACGGGTACAGGTTGACCACCACCATGTCGATGGTCGGCATGTTGTGCTCTTCCAGCTTGGCCATGTGCTCAGGGAAATCGCGACGGGCCAGGATGCCGCCGTGCACTTTCGGGTGCAGCGTTTTCACGCGGCCGTCCAGCATCTCCGGGAAGCCGGTGTAGTCGGCCACCTCGGTCACGGCCAGGCCGTTGTCGGCCAGCAGTTTGGCGGTGCCGCCGGTCGACAGCAGGTTGACGCCCATGGCCGCCAGGGCGCGGGCGAAGTCCAGGACGCCGGTCTTGTCGGATACGGAGATGAGTGCTTGTTTAATCATGGCTATGGCTAATTGGTTGAGTATTCTTGGTTCAGGCCCCGGCGCCGGCGGCCATCCACAGCCACCCAGGTGCCGGAAGGTCGCGCGCGCTTACAGCAGGCCGTGCTCTTGCAGTTTCTTGCGCAGGGTGTTGCGGTTGATGCCCAGCATTTGCGCGGCGTGCGACTGGTTGCCGTCGGCGCGCGTCATCACGACTTCGAGGATGGGCTTTTCCACGGTCAGCACGACCATGTCGTAGATATTCGATGCTTGTTGCTCGCCCAGGTCGTTGAAGTAATCTTCAAGGCTTTTCTGGACCACTTCCTGGATGCTTTCTTTGCTCATTTTGTTACCGTTCGGCTAATTGATCTGTTATGACGCCGTTGTCGCGGATCACGCGGCAGCAGCGTTTGCCCTTTTTTTTCTACCTTGTTTGAAGCTACGGAGGACCGTTATGCGGCCTCCGCTGGTTCCGGGAGGCGGTATTGTAACCGCTCGCCAAAACGCCACTGCGATTCAAAGAACTGGTCGACGGCTTGCAACTGCGCGTCCGTCGACTCCAGCAAGTTCATTTGCTGGCGGAACGCTTCGCCGCCCTCCAGGTCGCGCACATACCAGCCGATATGCTTCCGGGCCGTGCGCACGCCCAGGTATTCGCCGTAGAACGCGTAGTGGGCCCGCAAATGTTCGTCCATCAGCGTCCGCACTTCGTCCACGTAAGGCGCCGGCAAGTGCTTGCCGGTGCGCAGATAATGGTCGATTTCGCGGAAGATCCAGGGCCGGCCCTGGGCCGCGCGGCCGACCATGATGGCGTCGGCGCCGGTCTGGTCCAGCACGTAGCGGGCTTTTTCCGGGGAGGTGATGTCGCCGTTGGCCACCACGGGAATGGCCACGGCCCGCTTGACGGCGGCGATGGTGTCGTACTCGGCGTCGCCCTTGTAGCCGTCGGCGCGGGTGCGGCCATGCAAGGTCAGCATGGCGATCCCGGCGTCCTCGGCGATGCGGGCGATGGTCAGCGCGTTCTTGTTGGCGCGGTTCCAGCCAGTGCGGAACTTCAGCGTGACGGGCACGTCCACCGCGCCCACCACGGCATGCAGGATCTCCTTGACCAGCGCCTCGTCCTGCAACAGGGCCGAACCGCACCAGCTGTTGCACACCTTTTTCACGGGACAGCCCATGTTGATGTCGATGATCTGGGCGCCGCGCTCGACGTTGAAGCGGGCGCAGTCGGCCAGGTCCTGGGGATCGGCGCCGGCGATCTGCACCGCCTTCGGTTCCATTTCCCCCGCATGGTCGATCCGGCGCGAACTCTTTTCCGTGGCCCACAGCCGCGGATTGGAGGCGGCCATCTCGGATACCGCGTAGCCCGCGCCGAGCTGCTTGCACAGCTGCCGGAACGGACGATCCGTCACACCCGCCATGGGGGCGACGAATACATTGTTACGCAATAAATAAGGGCCGATTTGCACTGGACTTGCCTGAACGGGAACAAGGAACCTTCTATTTTAACCGAAGGACTGCTCAATTTATAAGCACTATTTTTCAACAGAACTGTTGTCCAGGCGCTTGACAGACGCGAATTAGTATTGCTGGCGTGGAAAATTTAGCACGCGCGTTCAGCTCAATTCGTCGAGGGCGGCGGGGCTCAGGTGGTCCACTTCGCCCCAGCTGGCCAGGGTCAGCTTGCCGTCGCCGTAGGTGAACCGGTTGACGCTGGCGTTCTTGACCTGGAAGTCGCGCGGGCTGTCGAGCGTCATGCCGACCGCTTCCCGGTAGGCGCATTCGAGCACGCCGCCATGGGCCACCACGGCGATGGTCTGGCCCGGATGGCGGCCGGCCCAGTGGGCGATGCCGCCGATGGCGCGGCGGTAGAACTGGCGGAAACTTTCGGCCGGACGGGCGCCGCCCGGCATCACGGCATCCACATCGCGCGCCTGCCACAGCGCATAGTCGGCCGGGTAACGCTCGGCGATCTCGGCGTACAGCATGCCTTCGAACACGCCGTAGCAGCGTTCGCGCAGGCCGGGGTCGGTGTGCACGGGCATGCCGTGCTGGCCGGCCACGGCATGGGCCGTCTGCACGGCGCGTTCGAGGTCGCTGGCGATGATGGCATCCAGCCGTTCGCCGGCCAGCGCGCGGCCCAGCGCTTCAGCCTGACGCTCGCCTTCCTCGTTCAGCGCGATATCGGTGTGGCCCTGCAAGCGGCGCGCGGCGTTCCAGGCCGTTTCGCCGTGGCGAATCAGCAAAATAGTCGTATGTTTCATGCAATTTTATTTATGAGGGGGCACCAGCGCCGGGTTGAGGGTATAAGTGCCGATCAATTGTGCTTCATCAATTATGTGGCCGTGGAGCGCCGCGTACGCTTCGGGGCCGGTAAAGCGCCCTTCCAGCCCCAGCCTGGGCACATCGAGCGCATAAATGCGGAAGATGTAATGGTGCAGGCGCTCGTCGTTCCACGGCGGACAGGGGCCATCATACCCGTAATAGTCGCCGGCCATGTCCGGGTCGTGCGCGAACCAGGCCGTGTAGTCGTTGATGCCCTGGCGCAGCGCATGGGTGGCGCCATTGGCCGTCAGCGTCACGCCGGGTCCCGGCTTGCCATGCGCCACCACGCCGGACGCCAGCGCACCCTCGGGCAGCGCGCGCACGGTGGGCGGCAGGTCGATCAGGGTCCAGTGGAAGAAGTCGCCGCGCGGCAGCGTGGCCGGCAGACTGCGGCCTTCCTGGTTGACGTCGCCGCCATCCAGGGGCGCGTCGCCGTCGATGCAGAACAACACCAGCGACTCGGTGCCGGCCGGCACCTCGTCCCAGGCCAGGTGGGGATGGCGGTTATCGGACAGGCGCACCCGGCTGGCGGGATCGATGGCGGCGAACGCGCAGCCGGCAGGGATGGCGCCGCCGTCGCGGAATGTTTCACTCCACAGTCTCATCGCTCCCCCGCTCCGCTCTCCATGTTCTGGCCAGATTTGCGCGCGGCGTTGAGCGCACGCAAACCATCATACTATTTGGGCGAAGTTTGCAGCCAGAACGTGACCGGACCGTCGTTCGTCAGCGACACTTGCATGTCGGCGCCGAACTGGCCGGTGGCCACCACCGGATGGCGGGCGCGGGCCTGGGCCACGAAATGGTCGAACAGGCGGCGGCCGTCCTCCGGACTGGCGGCTGGCGTGAACGAAGGCCTGCTGCCGGATTTGGTGTCGGCCGCCAGCGTGAACTGGGGCACCAGCAGCAGGCCGCCGGCCACGTCCGTCACGCTCAGGTTCATCTTGCCGGCCGCATCGGCGAACACGCGGTAGCCGAGCAGCTTGGTCAGCAGCGCGTCCGCTTCGCGTTCGGTGTCGCCCCGCTCGGCGCACACCAGCACCATCAAGCCGGCGTCGATGGCGCCGATGACGGCGCCCTCCACCACCACATTGGCGCGCGTGACCCGTTGCAGCAGTGCGATCATGCGCTCAGCGTGACGCGCGCGAACTTGCGCTTGCCCACTTGCAGCACGAAGGTGCCGGCTTCGATCTTGACGGCTTTGTCGCTGATCACGGTGCCATCGAGGCGCACACCGCCCTGGTCGACCATGCGCATCGCTTCCGACGTGGACGGGCACAGGCCGGCCTGCTTGAGCAACTGGGCGATGCCGACCGGCGCGCCGGACAGCGCCACTTCCGGCACGTCGTCCGGGATGCCGCCCTTGGAACGGTTGACGAAATCGGCCAGCGCCTCCTCGGCCGCCTGCTGCGAATGGAAGCGGGTCACGATCTCCTGCGCCAGCGCCACTTTCGCGTCGCGCGGGTTCTTGCCGTCGGCCACTTCCTGTTTCAGCTGGGCCAGTTCAGCCAGCGAGCGGAACGACAGCAACTCGTAGTAGCGCCACATCATCACGTCGGAAATGCTCATCAGCTTGGCGAACATGGTGTTGCCCGGTTCCGTGATGCCGATGTAGTTGTTCTTGGACTTGGACATCTTGTCGACGCCATCCAGGCCTTCCAGCAGCGGCATGGTCAGGATGCACTGCTGTTCCTGGTCGTAATCCTTCTGCAGTTCGCGGCCCACCAGCAGGTTGAACTTCTGGTCGGTGCCGCCCAGCTCCAGGTCGGCCTTGAGCGCGACGGAATCGTAACCCTGCATCAGCGGATAGAGGAACTCATGGACCGCAATCGGAGTCCCACTCTTGAAGCGTTTGCTGAAATCGTCGCGCTCCATCATGCGTGCCACCGTGTAACG
Organism: Rugamonas brunnea; assembly: GCF_014042345.1. Lineage (GTDB taxonomy): Bacteria > Pseudomonadota > Gammaproteobacteria > Burkholderiales > Burkholderiaceae_D > Rugamonas > Rugamonas brunnea. Next base: position 94,566 of record NZ_JACEZT010000002.1, on the reverse strand, counting down.
CGAGGCCAGTTGGATCATGCCGCGTGCGCCCAGCGGATCGCACCACTCGGAGTTGTAGCGGATTTCGGTGCGCGACGGGTCGAGCACCAGCGACGCCTGCTTGAAATAGGTCATCGCGTTTTCCTCGACCTGCTCGCGGGTCAGCGGCGGACGCGTGACGTTGCGGCCGGACGGGTCGCCGATCATGGAGGTGAAGTCGCCGATCAGGAAGATCACCTGATGGCCCAGGTCCTGCAACTGGCGCATCTTGTTGAGCACCACGGTGTGGCCCAGGTGCAGGTCGGGCGCGGTCGGGTCCAGGCCCAGCTTGACGCGCAGCGGCACGCCGCTTTGCTCGGAACGCGCGAGCTTTTGCGCGAACTCGCTTTCGACCAGCAGCTCGTCGACACCGCGCTTGGTGATGGCAAGAGCTTCCTGGACGCGGTCCGACAGCGGCAGGACGGGGGCGGGTGCCTTCTTAGGCGATGCAGACGAGGTATCCATATGTTTGTAAACGATTTTCCGAAAAAGGTAGGCTGGCTCAGGAGTTTGTTATAATGCCCGATCCCATCAATCTTGCCGTATGAAAACGAACCGAATAAAGAATAAGAAAAATTAAACGTTCCTGAATAGTTCAAGCGGCAAATTTTAACTGATTGCATGAACCCTACAAACAAATTCACAAGCTCACGCTTGTTCACACTGCTAGGATCGACGCGCAAGGCACGCATCATCAGCGCCTCCGCACTGTTTCTGGCAGTGTGCGCGTTCGGTGCGGCCGGCGTCGCGCCGCTGGCACCGGATGCCGCGGATTTGCCCGTGAAATCCGTGTCCGAGGAACTGGCCCTGCCCAACCTGTCCACGCAGATCGCCGCGCTGGAACAGCAGCAGACCAACGAGCACTACATCCATGAGGAAAAAGTACGGGCCGGCGACACGCTGGCTGCGCTGCTGAACCGCCTGGGCGTGGACGACGAAGCGGCCGAGACCTTCATCAAGAAGGACAAGGTAGCGCGCGGCGTGATGCAACTGACCACCGGCAAGCGCGTGCAAGCGCAGACGGACGACGAAGGCAACCTGCAATGGCTGCAGGCGACCGTGGTCGACGGCAAGGACATGCCGGTCAAGAACATCTCGATCACCCGCAAGGGCGACAGCTTCGAGGCCAAGGAAGAAGCGGCCAAGCTGGAACGCCGCATCGAGATGCACGCGCGCACCATCACCTCGACGCTGTACGCGGCCACCGATTCGAGCGACGACGGCGCCAAGCTGCCGGACTCCATCGTCAAGCAGATCATCGAGATGTTCTCGACCAACATCGACTTCCGTGGTGACCTGAAGCGCGGCGACCATTTCAACGTGGTCTATGAAACGTTCTGGCAGAACGGCGAGTTCGTGCGCGCGGGCCGCATCCTGGCCGGTGAATTCACCAACCACGGCACCACCTATCAGTCGGTCTGGTTCGAAGATCCGCAAAGCAAGCAAGGCGGCGGCTACTTCAGCTTCGACGGCAAGTCGCTCAAGAAAGCCTTCCTCAAGTCGCCCGTGGAATTCAGCCGTATCTCGTCCGGATTCGCCATGCGCGTGCACCCGATCTCGGGCCAGTGGAAACAGCACAAGGGCATCGACTTCCCCGCACCGACCGGCACCCCGATCCGCGCGGCCGGCGATGGCGTGGTCGACTTCGAAGGCACGCAGAACGGTTACGGCAACGTGGTCGTGCTCAAGCACTGGGCTAACTACACCACGGCTTACGCGCACATGAGCCGTTTCGCGCCCGGCATCAAGAAGGGCAGCAAGGTCAGCCAGGGTGACGTGATCGGCTATGTCGGCACCACGGGCTGGTCCACGGGCGCCCACCTGCACTACGAATTCCGCGTCGGTGGCGAAGCCAAGGACCCGTCGAAGCTGAACGTGCAAGCCCAGGCGCCGCTGACGGCCGCCGAGATGGCCCGCTTCAAGGCCTATGCCGCCGACATGTCGCACCGCTTCGCGCTGCTGCAGCCGGTCGGTGCCGGCAGCACCCGCGTGGCCGCCAAGTAAGGCTGGCCAGCGCCAACGAAAAAACAGGCCAGCGCGGCCTGTTTTTTTTCGTCGGCCGGGATGTCAATTGTTCGCGCAGGAACACAAGCGCTGAGGCAAAATACACGCTTTAACCACCCCGGAAGTCAGTTCCGGCATCCGGACACGTGCGCATGTCGGCATGCCGGAACCGACTCCGCTGTTCCAAGGATGTCTTCATGGCCCTGTACATCGGTCTTATGTCCGGCACCAGCCTCGATGGCGTCGATGGCGCGCTGGCCGACTTCGACGGCAGCGCCGTCCGCACGCTGGCGGCCGCCTACCTGCCGTTCCCGCCTGCACTGCGGGCCGAACTGATGGCGCTGCAAGCGGCGGGACCTGACGAAATCGAACGCGAGGCGCTGGCCGCCAATCAACTGGCGACCTGCTATGCGCGCTGCGTGGCGGACCTGCTGGCGCAAGCCAGCCTGGCGCCATCGGCGGTGCGCGCGGTGGCCGTCCATGGCCAGACCATCCGCCACCGGCCCGAACTCGGTTTTACGCGGCAGACCAACAACCCCGCCCTGCTGGCCGAACTGTGCGGCATCGACGTGATCGCCGACTTCCGCAGCCGCGACATCGCGGCCGGCGGCCAGGGCGCGCCGCTGGTACCGGCCTTCCATCAAGCCTTGTTCGGCCTTGCCGGGCAGGCCCGTGTGGTGGCCAACATCGGCGGCATTGCCAACATCAGCGTGCTGCACAGCGATGGCAGCGTGACCGGCTTCGACACGGGACCGGGCAATGTGCTGATGGATGGCTGGATTGCTCGCCACCTGGGCAAGGAGTATGACGCCGACGGTGCCTGGGCCGCCAGCGGTACGGTCATCACGCCGCTGCTCCAAGCCATGCTGACCGAGCCGTTCTTCGCCTTGCCAGCCCCCAAGAGCACGGGGCGCGACCTGTTCCACATGCACTGGCTCGACGCCCATCTGGCCGCCTTCCCCGGCGCCGCGCAAGCGGACGTGCAAGCAACGCTGACGCAATTGACGGCCGTCACGCTGGCGCAAGCGATCCAGCGCTACGGCGCGCAAGCGGACGCGGTCTACGTGTGCGGTGGCGGTGCCTGCAACGGGACGCTGTTGCGCATGCTGGCGGCTGCGCTGGACGGCAAAGTGACGGTGGCGTCGACCGACGCGCTGGGAGTGGCGCCGAACCGGGTGGAGGCGCTGGCGTTCGCCTGGCTCGGTTACCGCTTTAGCGAGCGGCTGGCCGGCAACCTGCCTGCCGTCACGGGTGCGGCGGGGGAACGGATACTGGGCGCGCTGTACCCGCGCTGACGCGGCCATCGCGCGCGCCCGGCAAGCGGCAGGCGGCACGCTGCGGACACCCCCGGCAAGCGGCAGGCGTCCCCAAAAACAACAACGGCGGAGCAGCTTGCGCTGTCCGCCGTGTATGCGAAGACGCCACAGCCGCGCTGGCGGCTGTGCGTTCAGGGGTGCAACTCAGACCGAGAACGAGGAACCGCAGCCGCAGGTCGAGCTGGCGGTCGGGTTCTTGATCACGAACTGGGCGCCTTCCAGGTCATCCTTGTAGTCGATTTCCGCGCCCACCAGGTACTGGTAGCTCATCGAGTCGATCAGCAGGGTGACGCCGTTCTTGATCATGGTGGTGTCGTCTTCGTTGATGATTTCATCGAACGTGAAGCCGTACTGGAAGCCGGAACAGCCGCCACCTTGCACGAAGACGCGCAGTTTCAGGTCAGGATTGCCCTCTTCCTCGATCAGCTGGGCGACCTTCTCAGCCGCGCTATCGGTAAAATTGATAGGCGACGGGATTACATCTTGCGCTTCAGCAACAGCACTCATATCAGACTCCTACATAAAATCATTCCGTACATTATAGACCTTTGGCGCAATTTATGCTCTCGACCACGCCAATCGCAGCGTCCTGGCCCGCCGCAGCGGCGCCGTCGCGCCAGGCCAGCTTGCCCAGCACCTGGGCGCCACCGTGCATTTCCAGCACCTTGTAATAAACATCCCCTACGATACGGGCTTTGGGCTGAATTTCAACCCTTTCAGCCGCATGGATAGCGCCGCGTATCTCGCCGTTCACAATCAGGTGGCCGCAGCGCACCTCGCCGTCGATGCAGGCATGCTCGGACACCACCAGGTAACTGTCCTGCCCCGGCTCCGCGCACACGCTGCCCACCACCTTGCCGTCGATGCGCAGCCCGCCCCGGAACAGCAAATGCCCGTCGATCCGGGTGGCCGGGCCGATCAGGCTTTCCATCGGATTACGGGCTTTGGCGAACATGGCACTCCCCGGCAAGGCCGGCAGCGGACACCGGCATGCCTGACTATGCCCAAGTTTGGCGCCGCCCGCCTTGATCTGCCTCGCCGTTTTCCGAGGCTGCTGATTAAGGCAGCAGCGCCACCTGGTTCAGGCCCTTGCCCTCGTCCAGGCCGAACATCAGGTTCATGCACTGCACGGCCTGGCCCGATGCGCCTTTGACCAGGTTGTCCTGCACCACCAGCACGATCACCATGTTGCCGTGGCGATGCAGCGCCAGGCGCAGCATGTTGGAGCCGCGCGTGGAACGGGTTTCCGGATGGGAGCCGAACGGCATCACGTCCACGAAGGCCGCGTCGGCGTATTGCGCTTCGAACAAGGCTTGCAGTTCCTCATTGCTGATGTCGCGCGTCAGGCGCGCGTACAGCGTGGAGTGCATGCCGCGGATCATCGGCACCAGGTGCGGCGTGAAGATCAGGTTGACGGGCTGGTCGGTGAAATTCTGCAGCTGGGCCACGGTTTCCGGTGTGTGACGGTGGCCGGCCACGCCGTAGGCCTTGAAGTTGTCGCTGGATTCGGAGAACAGCGTGGCGATTTCAGCCTTGCGGCCGGCGCCGGACACGCCCGACTTGCAGTCGGCGATCAGGCCGCCCGCATCCACCAGGCCAGCCTTGAGCAGCGGGTAGAAGCCCAGTTGCATGGTGGTCGGGTAGCAGCCGGGGTTGGCGATCAGCTTGGCGCCCTTGATGGCATCGCGGTTCAGCTCGACCAGGCCGTACACGGCTTGTTCCAGCAGTTCCGGGCAGGTGTGGGGAATCTTGTACCACTGCTCGAACGTGGCCTGGTCCTTCAGGCGGAAGTCGGCCGCCAGGTCGATCACCTTCACGCCGGCCGCCAGCAAGGCGGGCGCCTGGGCCATGGCCACGCCGTGCGGGGTGGCGAAGAACACCACGTCGCACTGGGTCAGGTCGGCCTTGTCGGGCGAGGAAAACGCCAGGTTCACGCGGCCGCGCAGCGAAGGGAACATGTCGGCCACGGGCAAGCCGTCTTCCTTGCGCGAGGTGATGGCCGTCAGCTGCACGTCGGGATGAACGGCCAACAGACGCAGCAATTCCACTCCCGTGTATCCGGTGCCGCCGACGATGCCAACTTTGATCATGTTCTTTCCTTGAAAGGTAGGGGTAAATGGAGAATGTCTGCCATTTTATCAGGCATGGACGGCATTCGTGCGGCGCTGCACCATAAAACAAAAAGCCGCCTGGCGGATGCCGGCGGCTTTTTGGTACAGCGCACCGCAAGCAGTGCGCTGATAGAGCGTGAAATTAACGCTTCGAGAATTGCTTTGCGCGACGTGCTTTGCGCAGACCAACTTTTTTACGTTCAACTTCACGTGCATCGCGGGTCACGAAGCCGGCGCGGGCCAGATCGCCCTTCAGGCCTGCATCGTAGTCGATCAGGGCGCGGGTGATACCGTGGCGCACTGCACCTGCCTGGCCGGACTCGCCGCCGCCGTGCACGTTGACCTTGATGTCGAAACGCTCGACGTTGCCGGTCAGTTCCAGCGGTTGACGAATAACCATCAGGCCGGTTTCGCGGGAGAAGTACTCAGCCGCTGGCTTGCCGTTGACGATGATTTGGCCAGTGCCAACTTTGATGAACACGCGAGCCACTGCACTCTTGCGACGGCCGGTGCCGTAATTGTAGTTACCGATCATGTCAGTTCCTTAGATTTCGAGTGCTTTAGGTTGCTGAGCAGCGTGCGGGTGCGAACCTTCGGCGTACACTTTCAGCTTCTTGATCATGGCGTAGCCCAGCGGACCCTTAGGCAGCATGCCCTTGACCGCTTTTTCCAGCGCACGACCTGGGAAACGCTGTTGCATTTTCAGGAAGTTGGTTTCGTAGATGCCGCCTGGGTAGCCCGAGTGACGGTAGTAGGTCTTCTCGGTGGCTTTGGTGCCGGTCACGCGCAGTTTGCCTGCGTTGATGATGACGATGAAATCGCCGGTATCGACGTGAGGAGTAAATTCTGGCTTGTGTTTGCCGCGCAGTCGGAGTGCCACTTCGCTGGCAACACGTCCGAGGACTTTGTCCGTCGCGTCAATCACGAACCAGTCGCGCTGGACTTCATGTCCTTTAGCGGAAAAAGTTTTCATGTTGACTTCCTAAATGAATTACACACGCTCATATGGTGGTTCCGCCATGGCTTCAGCGGACTCGGCCTTTTTGTTGATTCTTTCCTGAGCGAACGGAAAGCCGGCAATTATAACCGCCAGTTGGCGGCCGGGTCAAGCGCCGTGCGGCTTTGCGGGGCCGCGCCACGGTGGCGTCCCGCGTCCATTACAATACAGTCCAGTTTTTTTAACCGGAGAATGGCATGGAATGCAAAGTGAGCTGGAACGGCCCGTCGGGCATGAGTTTTTTGGCACAGACGGGCTCCGGCCACCTGGTCAACATGGATGGCGCCCCCGAGGGTGGCGGCCACAACCTGGCGCCGCGTCCGATGGAAATGGTGCTGCTGGGCACGGGCGGCTGCACCGCCTATGACGTGGTGCTGATCCTGAAGAAGGGCCGCGAAGACGTGCGCGGCTGCGAATGCACGCTGAAGGCCGAACGGGCCGACACGGAACCGAAGGTCTTTACCAAGATCAACTTCCACTTCACCGTCACCGGCAAGAACCTCAAGCCGGCGTCCGTGGAACGGGCGATCAAGCTGTCGCACGACAAATATTGCTCGGCTTCCATCATGTTGGGCAAGACGGCCGAGATCACCCACTCGTTCGAGATCGTCGAGGTCGCTTAAACGAAGTCGCTTAAATGTAGTAGGCGCTGCCGGTCATGACCTTGGCCATGGCCGTCATCGCCAGCTTGACGGGCACGGGCGGCTCGACAGCGCCCAGCGCCTGCGCGGCCGCGCCATGCGCCACTTCATCGACCCGCATCTGCTCGACGATGGCGCGCGACTTGGCGTCCTGCGGCGGCAGTTTCTCCAGGTGGCTGGCCAGATGGGCTTCCACCTGGCGTTCCGTTTCCACCACAAAGCCCAGGCTGCGCGCGTCGCCCAGGTAGGCGGCCACCGTGCCCAGCGCATACGCGCCCGCGTAGAAGAACGGGTTCAGCACGCTCGGCTGCGAGCCCAGCTCGGCCAGCCGCTGCGCGGTCCACGCCAGGTGATCCTCCTCCTCCCGTCCAGCCTGCTCAAACTGGGCCCGCATGGCGTCGCCGTGGGCGAAACGGGCTTGGGCGTCGTACAGGGCCTGGGCGCACACTTCACCCACATGGTTGACGCGCATCAGGCCGGCGCTGTGGCGCTGCTCGGCCTCGCTCAGCACGCCGTCGGCCGCGTGCGCGCCCGGCGTGGGGCGCGACGCGGACGCCACGCCAGTGATCACGCGCAACGCCTTGTCGGCGCCGGCGATGAAACGGTCCAGGGGATGGTGGTAACGGTTCGCTGCCATGGTCATTATCGCAATCGTTCGGAAAGCGCCATTATAGGACCATCGCGGAAAGATGGCGCCCGGCGGACGGGGTTCAGGCGTCCGCTTCCTCGCGCAACTGGCGCTGGCGCTCGATGTAGTCGGCCACCGGGCCGCGCACATCGATGCCGGAAATATCCTTGGCCACGCCCAGGTTCAGGCCCAGCAGGAATGGAATGCTCTCCACCGGCACTTCGGGGCAATAGGTGGCGAACGCCTCCAGGAAGCGCTTCGATTCGACCACCCGCACCACCTTCTCCCCGCTCATGAACTGCAGCACGCTGGTGATGCTATGCCCGCGGCCGATGCTGTGGTAGATGAAGCGGTTGTAGGCGCGGTCGATCTGCTTGAAGTCGAGTTTTTCCTTGGTCATCAGGCTGGCCAGGTAACAGAGGCCCGTGGCCACGCGGAAAAAACCGGTGCCCTCGCTCTTGCTGGTGCCGCAACGGGTGACGGCCAGGATGTTTTGCTGCAGTTGCGGATTCATGGGGCAGACTATAGCAAGAGATTCCGCGCTTGTGCCTTGCACGCCAGAATTTTTGCATGCTACTCTACCTTACCGAGTCATAAGGAACGCCCGATGATCGAGGTAAAGGGCCTGGCCAAGCGTTTCCGGCTGCCGTCGCACAAAGGCACACCGTACCAGCTGCATGATCCGCGCGAGCATGATGGCTGGTTCCATGCCGTGCGCGACGTCAGTTTCCGCTGCGCGCCGGGCGAGGTGCTGGGCCTGCTGGGCCCGAACGGCGCCGGCAAGACCACCACCCTGCGCCTGCTGTCGACGGCACTCAAGCCCGACGCCGGCAGCGTACTGGCCAACGGCGAGGATTTGCTGGCCGACCCGCTGGCCGCGCGCCAGCGCATCGGCTTCCTGTCCGGCACCACGGGGCTGTACGGCCGCCTGACGGCGCGTGAGAACATCGAGTATTTCGGCCGCCTGCACGGCATGAGCCCGGCCTACCTGCAACGCCGCTGCGACGAATTGTTCGACCTGCTGCAAATGCATGCATTCGGCAACAAGCGGGCCGACCAGCTATCGACCGGCATGAAGCAGAAATGCGCGATCGCCCGCACCGTCGTGCACGAGCCGCAGATCGTCATCCTGGACGAGCCGACCACGGGACTGGACGTGATGTCGTCCAAGATCCTGCTCGACTTCATCGCCAGCTACAAGGCGCTGCGTATCCCGCTGATCTTTTCCACCCACCACCTGCACGAGGTGGAAAAGCTGTGCGACCGGGTCTGCATCATCAACCACGGCAAGACGGCGTTCCACGGCACCACGGAGCAATTGCGCCACCTGGGCGGCAGCGCCGACCTGTACGACGCCTTCATCTGCGTCATCAACCACGGGGGCGCGCCATGTGGACCATCTACCTGAAGGAAATGCTGGAGCTGGTGCGCGACCGCAAGACCTTCATCTTCACGGTGTTCATCCCCATCTTCGCCATGCCGCTGATCTTCACCGGCTTTGGCTACCTGTCCTCCTCCATGTTCCGCCATGCCAACACGGCGGAAATGACCTACAGCATCTTCGGCCAGCAGAACGCGCCCCAGCTCAGCGCCCGCTTCGCCCACGAGAAGGGGTTCCGCGAAGTGAAGCTGGCCGGGCCGGAGCAGATCAAGGCCGCCATCGCGGACGACCGCATCAAGTTCGCGCTGGTCATTCCGGACGGCTTCGAAGACCGGCTGGCGCGCCAGCAACAGGCGGCCGTCGCCCTGCACTACAACAACGCCACACCGATCGACGTGACGCGCAAGCGCGTGATGGCCGTGATCCACGCCCAGAACAGCGCCCTGCGCGAACAGGCGCTGCTGGCCCTGGGCCTGAGCCAGAACCAGTTGCGCTTCGCGCTCGACCCGATCAAGCTCGAAGAGCATTCCACCGCCGACAAGCGTGAACAAATGGGCGCCCTGTTCGGCGGTTTCCTGCCCTACATCCTGCTGATGGTGTGCCTGATGGCAGCCATGTACCCGGCCATCGACACGGCCGCGGGCGAGAAGGAACGGGGCACGCTGGAAACGCTGCTGCTGGCGCCCGTGCCGCGCTCGGCCATCGTGGTGGCCAAGTTCCTGGTGCTGTTCACGATCGGCCTGACCTCGGCGCTGCTGATGGTGGTCAGCCTGGGTTTGCTGCTGTTCTTCTTCGGCCATGCCGTCGAAGGCAACCTGGCCATGATGCTGCACGCCATCGGCGTGCTCGACCTGGCCATGGTGGCGCTGATGCTGATCCCCACGGCGGCGATCTTCGCCTCCATCCTGCTGGCCATCTCGGTCTACGCCAAGAGCTACAAGGAAGCGGCCGGCCTGATCTCGCCGCTGATCATCGTCACCATCCTGCCCACCATCGTGGCCCTGCTGCCGGGCGTGGAGATGAACTGGTTCTGGGCCATGGTGCCGCTCACCAATGTGTCGCTGGCCATGAAGGAGCTGGTCAAGGGCACCATGGATTACCGCATGTTTTCCGTGATCCTGCTGTCGACCACGCTCTCGGCCGGCGCCATGCTGGCCCTGTGCCGCTGGTGGTTCAACCGCGAGCAGGTCCTGTTTCGCAATTAACGTTCCTACAACGGGCCGCGCCGCGCCCCCGCCGGCGGCCCGCGTTCCAGTGCGCCGTTTGCGCACTCTGGCGCGTCCTTCGCGCCGCCTGTCGCAATCGCCCCCCGCGGCTGTCGCAAATTCAATACAATGCACCATGTAAAAAGTGCTTATTCGTTCTGCAATGCCGCCAACCGGCCGTTACAGAACCAGGACAGGAGTCACAATGGAATTGCGCATCAGCAACTTATCCAAGACCTACGCCAACGGCGTGGTGGCACTGGATAATATTTCGCTCACGATCCCGGCCGGGATGTTCGGCCTGCTCGGCCCCAACGGCGCCGGCAAGTCGACCCTGATGCGCACGCTGGCCACCTTGCAGGAATGTGACAGCGGTTCGGTGTTCTTCGGCGAATACGATGTGCTCGATGAAAAGGATGAGATCCGCCGCCTGCTCGGCTACCTGCCGCAGGACTTCGGCCTGTATCCCAAGGTGACGGCCTACGAGCTGCTCGACCACTTCGCCGTGCTCAAGGGCTTGTCGAACCGGGCCCGGCGCCGCGAAGTGGTGGACGGCCTGTTGCAGCAAACCAATCTGTACGATGTGCGCCACCAGCGCCTGGGCGGCTTCTCGGGCGGCATGCGGCAGCGCTTCGGCATCGCCCAGGCCCTGCTGGGCGATCCGCGCCTGATCATCGTGGACGAGCCGACGGCCGGCCTGGACCCGCAAGAACGGGTGCGCTTCCACAACCTGCTGTCGGACATCGGCGACGACCGCACCGTGCTGCTGTCGACCCACATCGTCAGCGACGTGGCCGACCTGTGCGCCAACATGGCCATCATCAACCACGGCCACGTGCTGCTGTGCGGCCCGACCCAGCAGCTGATCGACGAGGTCAGCGACAAGATCTGGGTGCGCTTCATCGACAAGCGCGACCTGCCCAGCTTCCAGCTGCGCCACCCGGTGATCTCGTCGCGCCTGCTGTCGGGCCGCACGCTGATCCACGTGTACAGCGAGGACGATCCGGGCGACGGTTTCGAGGAAGCCATCGGTGACCTGGAGGACGTGTATTTCGCCACCATCGCCGGCCGCCACCACGCCGCCCAGCCCTGTGCGTAACGGAAACGGTAAAGGCCAGCCATGTTAGCCATTGCCCTGTTCGAGGCGCGCCAGCGGCTCAAGCTGCTGTCGACCTGGGTCTATTTCGGCATGTTCCTGCTGCTGGCCCTGCTGTGGATGGCGGCCGCCGGCGGCGTGTTCAAGGCCGCCGTGGTGTCGTTCGGCAGCGTGGCCATCAACGCGCCGCGTTCCGTGATGATCACGGTCAGCTACCTCGGCTCGCTGGGCGTGATCGTGATGGCGGCCATGATGGGCCGCTCGGTGCAGCAGGATTTCGAATATGACATGCACCACTTCTTCTTCAGCGCCCCGATCGGCAAGCACCAGTACATCTTCGGCCGCTTCCTGGGCGCCTTCCTGAGCCTGGCCGTGATCTTCACCAGCCTGCCGCTGGGCGCCTGGCTGGGCACCTATCTGCCCGGCATCGACGTGGAACGGCTTGGCCATCCGGGCCCGCTGGCCTTCCTGATGCCGTATGCCAGCGTGATGCTGCCCGACATCTTCATCTTCGGCGCCGTGTTCTTCATCCTGGCCGCGCTCACGCGGCGCATGCTGCCCGTCTACATCAGCAGCGTCGTCATGCTGATCGGCTACATCGTCGCGCCCGACCTGGCCCGCGACCTCGACTACAAGACGCTGGCGGCCCTGATCGACCCGTTCGGCACCACGGCCATCATCCGCCTCACCGAGTACTGGCCCATCGCCGAGCGCAACACGCGCATGGTGTGGCTGGAAGGGGTGTTCCTGCTCAACCGCGCGATCTGGTGCGGCCTGGGCGCGGCCGCGCTGCTACTCGGCTACTGGCGCTTCCACTTCATCGCCAGCGTCGACAGCGGCGCCGACCGGCGCACCGACAAGGAAGCGGCGCCGCCGGCCGCGCCCGTCGCCACGGCCGCGCCGGAACGGCCCGATTTCGCGGCCCGCAGCCTGGGCCTGCTGCTGGCGCGCATGAGCTGGCTGAACCTGCGCGAAACCACCAAAAACATCTACTTCCTCGTCATCGTGCTGGCCGGCGTGCTGATGATGTACGCCAGCGCGATCGACCTCGGCTCCATGTTCGGCACCAACACCTACCCGGTCACCTACATGGTGCTCGACGCCGTGTCCAGCATGTTCGCGCTGTTCATGCTGATCCTCACCACCTTCTACGCGGGCGAACTGGTATGGCGCGAACGCGAAGCGCGCATGGCGCAGATGCTGGACGCGCTGCCCATTCCCAGCTGGCTGCCGCTGATGGCCAAGCTGATCGCGCTGGTCGGCCTGCAAGCGATGCTGCTGGTGGTGGTCATGCTGTGCGGCATGTCGATCCAAGTCTTCAAGGGTTACTTCCTGCTCGAACCGGGCCTGTACCTGTACCAGCTGTTCCTGATCCAGCTGCCCGGCTACGCGCTGGTGGCCGTGCTGGCCATCACGCTGCAAGCGCTGCTCAACCACAAGTACCTGGGTTACTTCGCCATGATCGTGTACTACCTGGCGACCATCACGCTCAGTTCCATCGGCCTCGACCATCCGATGCTGCTGTACGGCATCACCCCCACCCTCACCTACTCGGCCCTGAACGGCTACGGCCACGCGCTGGCGCGCGAATGGTGGTTCGACCTGTACTGGAGCGGCGCGGCCATCGTGCTGGTGGTGCTGTCGCTGCTGTTCTGGGCGCGCGGCACCAACGCCGAATGGCGCCAGCGGCTGCAACTGGCGCGCCACGGCCTCACGGCACCCGTGCTGCGGGCGCTGGCGGGCGGCCTGCTGGTGTTCGGCGGCGCCGGCGGCGTGCTGTTCTACAACATGCACATCGCCAACGATTACCATTCGACCTGGGGCAAGGAGGAACAGCGGGGCCGCTACGAGCGCCAGTACAAGCGATTCGCCGCCCTGCCCCAGCCCCGCATCACGGACGTGACGCTGAACCTGGACATCGTGCCGGAACAACGCCGGCTGCTGGCCAAGGGCCGCTACGTGCTGCGCAACCGCACGGCGCAAGCCATCACCACCGTGCTGGTGCAGCAGGACAAGACGGCGGCCATCCGCGCCATGCGCTTCAGCCAGCCCGTGCGGCCCGGCCTGCGCGACACGGAGCTGGGCTTCTACAGCTACCAGTTGTCCAAGCCGCTGGCGCCGGGCGCCGCACTGGCGCTGGAATTCGACCTGGAATTCGCGCCCAAGGGCAGCTTCGGCCTGGGCCAGGAGACGCCGGTGGCGGCCAACGGCACCTTCTTCAACAATGACGTGCTGCCCCACATCGGCTACCAGCAACGCATCGAGCTCGACGATGCGCGCGACCGCCGCCGCCACGCCCTGCCCGCGCGCGAACGCATGCTGGCGCGCGACGATCCGCGCGGCCTGGCCAACAACGAAGTGAGCAACGACGCCGACTGGATCCATTTCGACGCCACCGTCAGCACCAGCGCCGACCAGACGGCCATTGCGCCGGGCACGCTGGAGAAGGACTGGCGCGCCAACGGCCGCCACTATTTCCATTACACGGTGGACCAGCCTATCCTGAACTTCTACGCCGTGCAGTCGGCCCGCTACCAGGTGCGGCGCGACTGGTGGCAGGACGTCGGTATCGAGCTGTACTACCATCGCGGCCACGAATTCAACCTGGAGCGCATCGCCCACGGCCTCAAGGACGGGCTGGACTATTGCACCCGCAACTTCGGCCCCTACCAGTTCAAGGTGCTGCGCGTGGTGGAGTTCCCCCGCTTCGCCGCGTTCGCCCAGTCGTACCCGAACACGATCCCGTTCTCGGAAAGCGTGGGCTTCATCGCCAAGGTGGACGACAAGAATCCCAAGGACATCGATTACCCGTTCTACGTGAGCGCCCATGAATTGGCGCACCAGTGGTGGGGCCACCAGCTGGTGGGCGGCAACGCGCGCGGCGCCAGCGCGCTGAGCGAAACGCTGGCCGAATACTCGGCGCTGATGGTGATGCAGCAACGCTACGGGGCCGGCAAGATGCGCCGCTTCCTGCGCTACGACCTCAACAAATACCTGCTGGGCCGCGCGCTGGAACGCAAGAAGGAATTGCCGCTGGCCGAGAACGAACACCAGGACTATGTCCACTACAACAAGGGCAGCCTGGCCATGTATTTGCTGCAGGACCGGATCGGCGAGGCGCGCGTCAACGCCGCGCTGCGCACGCTGCTGGCCGACTACGGCCGGCGCAGCGGCCCCTACCCCGGCGTGACCGTGCTGGTGGACGCGCTGCGCCGCATCACGCCGCCCGAGCATGCCTACCTGATCGACGACTTGTTCGAGCAGATCGTGCTGTACGAAAACCATGCCGTGTCGGCCACGGCGCGCAAGCTGGCCGACGGCCGCTACGAAGTGCAACTGGCCGTCAGCGCGGCCAAGGTGCGGGCCGATGAGCAGGGCGCGGAGCAGGACGTGCCGCTGCACGACTGGATCGATATCGGCGTGGACGACGCCAACGGCAATCCGCTGCTGCGCCAGCGCGTGCGCATGGACCGCAAGGACAACCGCTACACGCTGCTGGTGGCGGGCCGCCCGGTCCGGGCCGGCATCGATCCCGACAACAAGCTGATCGACCGCAAGCCGGACGACAACATGGTCAACGTGGAGATGACGGCCCGCTAGCGGGCGTTCAGGCGGTGGTGAACAGGGTGCTGACCAGGCTGGAATTGACGGACGCCTGGATCACGGCACCGGCCAGCGAAGGGTTGGTTTTGAGCAAGTCAGCCCAGTTGCTGGACGCCTGCGTGGACGGCAAGCCCGCCAGCACGCCGGCGCCGTTGTAGATGCCGGAGGTGGCCGTGGTGTCGGTGCCGGTCAGCGTGCCGATCACACCTAGCTGCAACGCCTGCTGGGCCAGGTTGGCCGTGTTGCTGCCCGGCACGGGCACGGTGGCCGGTTCGGCCAGGATGCCGGCCTGTTGCAACGATTCCAGCAAGCCGCTGGGCGTGTAGACGGTGACGCCCGTGGAACCGCCAAGCGAAGCGACCACGGCTTGCTGCGCCGACAGCGCGACGGCGGCATCCGGCAAACCAACGCCGCCATTGGTCTGGGCCGGCGGCACATAGGTCTGGAAGGACGACGATGGATAGCTGACGGAATTAAGCGCAATGGTCATGGCTGACACTCCTGACTCTTTCACTATAGGTGGCGGACCCGGCACACGCAAGTGCGCACGATGGCCGGGGATGCCAGGATGGGCTGGCCAATCGTGACTCCGACGCAACAGTGCCGCACAAAAGCTGACTGGCCAAATGGGGCGCGCAACCCTGCCACCTATAATGGCGATAAATTCATCGCGCCGCGGCGCATGCACTGCCGCCCTCTTGCCCATGTCCTCACCGTCTGCCGCTGACCACAGCACGCCCCTGATCATCAACCTCGCTCCCACCGGCATGGTGCCCACCCGCGCCATGTCGCCGCACGTGCCGCTGGCGCCGGAGGAAGTGGTCGAGGATGTGACGCGATGCGCGGCATTGGGCGCGGCCATGGTGCACCTGCACGCGCGCGCGCCCGATGGCACACCGACGGAAGACCCCGCCATCTATGGGCGGATGATAGGCGCGCTGCGGGCCGCCGCACCCGACCTGGTCGTGGTCACGTCCACCAGCGGCCGGCTGGTGCGCGAAGTGGAAAAGCGGGCCGCCAGCCTGTTCCTGGAAGGCGATCTCCGGCCCGACATGGCCAGCCTGACACTGGGCTCGATGAATTTCGCCACCACCGCCAGCGTCAACGAACCGCAGACCATCATCCGGCTGGCCCAGCTGATGCAGGAGCGCGGCATCAAGCCGGAACTGGAAGTGTTCGACCTGGGCATGGTGAACTTCGCCAAGATCCTGATCGACAAGGGCTTGCTGGAGCCGCCCTACTACTTCAACATCCTGCTCGGCAACCCGGGCACGGCGCAAGCGACGCTGATGCACCTGGCCGCCATCGTCGCCGACCTGCCGCCGCAATCGTACTGGTCGCTGGCCGGACTCGGCCGTTTCCAGGCCCGCGCCACGGCGCTGGGCGTGGTTATGGGCCACGGGGTCCGCATCGGCCTGGAAGACAACCTGTGGCTGGACCAGGAACGGACGGTACTGGCCACCAACGCCCAGTATGTACAGCGCATCGTGGCCCAGGCCCAAGCCATGGGCCGGCCCGTCGCCACGCCGCGCGCCGTGCGCACCATGCTGGGCCTGGCGCAGCGAGGTTGATGATGGACGCACAAAAACTGGTCATCTTCGGCACCAGCAACATCCTGTCCGACCTGTTCGACTGCGCGCTGGCGCGCGGTCTGCAGCTGCACAAGGTGGTGCCGCACCTGGGCGAGGAGGTGGGTGAGCGCGACGTCAGCCTGGCCGAGCGCCTGCGCCAGCTGAGCCTCCATTGCACGCCGCCCCAGGTCCAGCCATTCGACGCATTCCGGCCGGAGCCCGGTGAACTGTATCTGCTGGGGCCGACCACGCCTGCCCGGGCCGCGCTGGCCGACGAGCTGACGGCGCGCCACGGCCTGCGCTTTCACACGCTGGTCCACCCGACAGCCTATGTGTCGCCGCTGGCCACGCTGGGGCCGGGCGTGTTCGTGGGCGCCAACAGCGTGATCGGTCCCGGCGCCGTGCTGGCCGAACATGTCTTCGTCAACCGCGGCGTCACCATCGGGCACGACACGCGGATCGGCGCGTTCTCGCGCATCCAGCCCGGCAGCAACCTGGGCGGCCTGTCCAGCATCGGCCGCGGGGTCACGGTCGGCATCGGCGCCACCCTGCTGGAACGGCTGGTGGTGGGCGACCACGCCTTCATCGGCGCCGGCGCCGTGGCCACGGCCGACGTACCGCCGGCCACGCTGGTGGTCGGCATCCCCGCCAAATTCAAGAAGACGCTGGCATAGCGGTCCGGCGCTGGAACAGCGCCAGCGCCGCTTCACTGGCCGCACGCAGCGCGGGGCCGCCGCGCGCCAGGTCCAGCGTGTCGGCAAACAGCGTCCGCATCGCCGCGCCCGCGCTGGCGCGGGCGGCAGGATCGGCCATCAGCCTATCCAGCGCGGTGAAATAGGCGTCGCTGTCGGTGACGGCCGCCGCGCCAATCTTGTCACCGCCGTCGGAGCCGGCGAACGCCACCACCGGCAAGCCGGCCGCCATCGCCTGCGCCACACTCAGGCCGCCGCCCATGCGTGGCGGATTGACGCAGATGTCGCAGCAGGCGAGCAGCTCCTGCACATTGGACAGGTGCCCCATGGCGCGCACCCGCCCTGGGGGCAAGCCCTGCAGCGCGGCCGGCATGCTGGCGCAGCCGGGCAGCAGCCAGACCGCGTCCGGCGCCGCCGTCATCATCGCCACTATGCGCTCCGCCCACGCTCCCGCGATCTCCTCGCCCAGCCGGTAACCGACGGAGACCAGCACCAGCGCCGAGGCCGGCAAGCCCAGGTCCGCACGCGACAACGGCGCCCCGGGACGGTCCAGCTGTACCCGGTACGGGTAATGCCAACCCATGCTGGGCGGCATATCCGGTCCCCACGGCGCACGCACGGTCCCCGCTTGCGCCGCATCGGCCGCCAGCCACACATCGACCGGCGCGATGGGCGCCGTCGACTGCACCGACAGGCCCAACACGGGACGCTGTGGATACAGCAATTCAATCCAGGGGGAATACAGGCCGACAAACAGAATCAGGTCGGGATCGAACGCCACCATCCTTTCCAGCAAGGCGCTCCAGCGCCGCAGCAACGACATGCGTTCATCGGCCAGGTGGATCGTCATCGGCCGCCGCAGCGCGCGCGCCCACGCATCCGGCGCCGGCAGCTCACTGGCCGTGGTACGGCCGCAGCCCAGCAGGTTCGGCATCTGCGTGATGTTCAGTTCACGGGCGCAGTACAGCTCCACGCTCATCCCGTCGTCTTGCAACATGGCGCCGTGCGCGAGCGCCATCCTGGTCGGCGCGTGGCCGGCGATGCCCAGTTGGGGCACCACCAGCGCCACCCGTTCGATACGGGTGACGGCACGCGCCGGCAAGCGCAGCGCCGTGTGCGCCGCCAGCCGCTGGCCGGCGCGGCGCGCCAGCGCCGGCATGTGCATGGCGCGCATGGCGTCCACAAAGGCACTGCGGCCCGCTTTGCCCGCCAGCGCGTCGTACCAGCTCACCCCCATGTGGGCGGCGATACGGTCGGCATCGACCGGCTGCAACGCCAGCAGCGCGGCCGACGCGGCCTCGTACCAGCGGTCCTCGCGGGTCACGTAGGCGAGGAAGGACGCGCACAGGAAACCGGGGACGCCGCCGCCGTCCACATGCTGCCCCAACATGGCACGCACCGCCGACTGCATGGACTGCGGGGCGGCCTCGTACAGGGGACGCAGCCGGTGCCAGCAATGCGCGGCCGAGGGATTGCAAAGGACCTGTTCCAGTGCATCCTCCAGCAAGTGTCGGGTGACGGTTTCCTGATTCATAGGCAGATGTTCAAATGGGCGCATGAAACTATACGGGCGGCGGGCGCGAATTCCAAGCTTGCGCTGGACGGCGCTGTTGCATTTGCGTCCCCCATCCACACCCAGCAGCCGCGCAGCGATGAACCTTGCGGCGCTGGTTCGCCCCCTTCGACAAGCAGGCCACCTCACGGGCGAGCACCGGGGCAAGCTGCTGGTTCCAGTGCAATATTGACAATGTTTGAGATAAATCAAACCAGCAGTGCTGCGGCACACCACAATTGATCGGCTCGCCTTGGTGCACCTTGGTCCTGACGCCTGCCCTTGAACAAAGTGGCGGCGACCGGGCATCAACGGGCATCGTTCACCAGCCCGTACCGATCAGAGGATGCCGCCATGCCCACCCGTCCACTCCGCCCGTCCCGCCGCGCCGCGCTCGTCGCCATCGCGCTTTGCTGGGTGTCCAGCGCGGCGCATGCCGTGCCCAGCTTCGCCCGCCAGACCGGCCTCGATTGCATGACCTGCCACCTGAGCTGGCCGGAGCTGACGCCCACCGGCCGCCAGTTCAAGCTCAATGGCTACACGCTGGGCGAACGTTTGCGCCTGCCGCTGGCGGGCATGCTGCAAGCGTCGGCCACGTCCACCGCCAGCGTCGATCCACGCGTGGCGGACAGCTTCCCCAAGGACCGGCAGGCGACGCTGCAGCAGGCCAGCGTTTTCCTGTCTGGCAAACTGGCAGAGCACGTGGGCGTGTTTTCCCAGTACAGCTACGACGGTGTGGAACATCACGGCAGCATCGACAATGTCGATCTGCGCTATGCCAATCACACGGGGGAGGCAACCGGCAAAGTGGTGTACGGCTTCACGCTGCACAACAACCCCACCGTGCAGGATGTCTACAACACGGGACAGGCCTGGGGCTTTCCCTATGCCAGCTCGCCGGTGGCGGCAGCACCCAACGCGGCCACGGCCATCGAGAGCTTGGGCCAGCAGGTGGCGGGCCTGGGCGCCTACGCCCTGTGGCGCGACACCGTGTATGGCGAACTCAGTGTCTACCGCACGGCCGACGGCGCGTTCTCGCCGCTGCGCCTGGGCACGGACCATGCGGAGGACGCCGCCCTGAAAGGCTATGCGCCGTACTGGCGGCTGGCCCTGCAACATGACTGGGACCACGCGCGCCACTCGGCCATGGTGGGCGCCTACGGCCTGGTGCTGGACCGCTATCCCGACAACACGGTGCGCAGCGGCCCCACCGACCATTATCGCGACCTCGGCGTCGACGCCCAATACCAGTACATCACGGACCGGCACCGCGTGTCGGCCCAGTTGAACTATGTGAGCGAGAAAGCGCGCATCGGCGCCGCCAGCAACGCCAGCAACGACTTGCACAGCCTGCGCGCCAAGGCCACCTACTACTTCGACAAGCAATACGGCTTCAGCGTGGGCCGCTTCGCCACCCATGGCACGGCCGACGACGCGCTGTACAACACGGGCGAGCCGGTCAACGGCAGCGCCACGGGCAGTCCGAACAGCGCCGGCACCCTGTGGGAGTTCGACTACCTGCCCCGGCGCGACGTGCGCTTCATGCTGCAATACACGCGCTACAACAGGTTCAACGGCGCCGCCACCAACTACGACGGCCAGGGCCGCAACGCGCGCGACAATAACGCGCTTTACCTGATGTTATGGCTGATGTTCTGACGCCAGAAACGGTATAAACGGTATAAATCAGATCGAAAAGGAGATGACGCCATGAACAAGGAACCACTATCCCGGCGCCGGGCCTTGCGCGGCGCGCTGGCGCTGGCCGCGCTGGCGGCCGCTGGCGGCCTGGCGCGCCCCCGCGCGGCAATGGCCGGCAACGGCGCCAAAACGGACTTCCAGTACCAAGACCACCCGCAGGATGGCCAGCACTGCGCGCAATGCGCCGCATTCCAGCCGGGCCCGGAGGGGGAACCCGGCAGTTGCCGCCTGATCAGCGGCGCCATCAATCCAAACGGCTGGTGCATCGCGTTTTCACAACGCTAGACCGTCATTGGGCTTACGTCCCCACTCGCGGCGTCCCCATCGGCACAGACCGAAGACAAAAAAAACCGGGACGCTGGGGTCCCGGTTTTGTTTTACTCCGCTGCCGCTGCCGTCTTCTTGGCGGCAGCCTTCTTGGCCGGCGCCTTGACGGCTGTCGCCGTGGCGCGCTTGGCGGGCGCTTTGGCCTTGGTGGCGGTGGCCTTCTTGGCCGGCGCCTTGGCTGCCTTGGCCGGTGCTGCCGCCTCCTCCGCGCCGGCGGCACCTTCCGCGCCGTCGTCCGCTACCGCACCGGCCTTGCCCTTGGCGCCGGGCTTGGCTTTGCGTTCCTCGAACTCGAAGCTGATCTTGCCATCCTTGCCCTTGACGAGGAAGGCCTTGAACGGCCGCCGCGTGCGCTGCGAGATGAAGCCCGGCAGCAGGTCCGTCTTGCCGTCGTTGAGCAGCTTGGCCATCTGCTCGGGCAGGATCTCCTGCTGCAGGATGATGCGGCCGCTGCGGAAGTCGCAGGTCTTGGGCTTGGCCACGCTGTGTTCGCACACATAGGCGAGCCCCATCTCGTACACGCCGGCCGCGCATTTCGGGCACGGGCCGAGCGGGGTCTGGCCGGTGAAGTCCACGCCCTCGCCGTCCTCGCCCGCCTCATCGTTCTGGCCGAAGTCGAACTCCAGCTTGAAGTTGTTGATGTCCTCGTCGCGCACGATGCGCAGGATGGCGGCGAACGGCCGGCCCATCTTGGAGCGGAAGCCTTGCAGCGGGCCGATGGTGCGGTTCTTCAGCAGTTCTTCCACTTCCTCGATCTCGAACTGGCGGCTGCCCGGCGTCTTGCTCATCGAGAAATCGCACTTGGTGCAGGCGAAGCGACGGTAGTTTTCCTTGACCACGCCGCCGCAGTTCGGGCACGGCGTGCGCATCGTGTGGTAGTCGCCGGGAATGGTTTCGTTGTCGTATTCCTTGGCGCGCTTGACGATGATCTGGGTCATCTGGGCGATTTCGCGCATGAACTCCTCGCGCGAGATCTTGCCCTTCTCCATTTGCGACAGCTTGTATTCCCATTCGCCCGTCAATTCCGGCGCCGTCAGTTCGTTCACGCCCAGGCCGCGCAGCAAGGTCATCAGCTGCGACGCCTTGGCGGTGGGGATCAGCTCGCGGCCTTCGCGCACCAGGTAGCGTTCCGTCAGCAAGCCTTCGATGGTGGCCGCGCGCGTGGCTGGCGTGCCCAGGCCCTTGCCGGCCATGGCGTCGCGCAATTCATCGTCCTCGACCAGCTTGCCGGCGCCTTCCATGGCCGACAGCAGCGTCGCTTCCGTGTAGCGGGCAGGCGGTTTGGTGACCAGGCCGTTGGCCGTCACTTTATCCGTATGGACGTTCTCGCCCTTGGCCACCGGCACCAGGTTGCCGCCCGTGCTGTCGGCCTTGTCCTCGTCGGACGACGCTTCCTTGCCGTAGATGGCCAGCCAGCCGGGGTTGGTCATCACCTTGCCTTCGGTCTTGAACTGGTGGCCCGACACTTCCGTGTAGCGGGTCGTCACCTGGAACTCGGCCGGCGGGAAGAACACGGCCATGAAGCGGCGCGTGACCAGGTCGTACAGCTTCTGCTCGGGCTCGGACAGGTTCTTGGGCGCGATCGTGGTCGGGATGATGGCGAAGTGGTCCGAAATCTTGGCGTTGTCGAAGATGCGCTTGTTCGGCTTGACCCAGCCCTTGTCCAGGATCTGCTTGGCGAACTGGTGGTAGTTCGGGTTGTCCTTCACCACTTCCAGCGCCTGCATCACGGTCGGCATGTAGTCTTCCGGCAGGTGGCGCGAATCGGTACGCGGATAGGTCAGCACCTTGTGCTTTTCGTACAGCGCCTGGGCCAGGCCCAGCGTGTTCTTGGCCGAGAAGCCGAAGCGCGAGTTGGCTTCGCGCTGCAAACTGGTCAGGTCGAACAGGGCCGGCGCCATCGAGGTGGTCGGCTTGGCCTCCTCCGTCACCTTGCCCTGCTTGCCCACGCAAGCCATGGCGATGGAGTCGGCCGCGGCCTTGCTCCACAGCCGTTCGGCTTTCTTCTCGGGGTCGGTATCGTCCTTCTTGAACTTGGTGTCGAGCCAGCGGCCTTCATACACGCCGGCCGCGCACACGAACTGCGCGCGCACTTCCCAGAAGTCGCGCGGCACGAATTTCTTGATCTTGTCTTCGCGGTCGACCACGATCGACAGCGTCGGCGTCTGCACCCGGCCCACCGTGGTCAGGTAGAAGCCACCCTCTTTCGAGTTAAAGGCCGTCATGGCGCGCGTGCCGTTGATGCCGATCAGCCAGTCCGCCTCCGAGCGGCAGCGGGCCGCGTCGGCCAGCGGCAGCATTTCCTCGTCGCTGCGCAGGTGGGCGAAACCGTCACGGATGGCGCCCGGCGTCATCGACTGCAGCCACAGCCGCTTGACCGGCTGCTTGGCCTTGGCGTTCTGCGCGATCAAACGGAAGATCAGCTCCCCTTCGCGGCCCGCGTCGCATGCGTTGATCAGGGTGGTGACGTCCTTGCGCTTGATCAGCTTGTTGAGCACCTTGAGCCGCGCTTCCGTCTTGGCGATGGGATTGAGCGCGAAATACGGCGGGATCATGGGCAGGTGGGCGAAGCTCCACTTGCCGCGCTTGACGTCGTGTTCTTCCGGTACGGCAATTTCCAGCAAATGGCCGACGGCGGAGGACAGCACGAACTCGTCGGACTCAAAGTACTCATCGTGCTTGGTAAAGCCGCCCAGCGTCTTCGCGATGTCGTTCGCGACAGATGGCTTCTCGGCGATGATGAGGGTTTTGCTCATATTTTGTTGTCTCGTAGTTACTCTGGGGTGGGTACAGCATGCGCATCATACATGGGCAATGCGGCAAAGGCTGAATTTTTGCGGGCCCGGACGGTGGCAACTTGTCAAAGCGCCAATAATAAACGGGTTGCAGCGCAAAGGGCAAGCATGGCGCGCAGGCCGTACGTGACGGCCCGTTCGGTGTCGCGGAACACAACGGCGGGGGGCCGGCATGCCGGCACGGGTCAGTGCAGCAGGCGCGGCGCCTGGTCTTCGTCGGAACCGAACAGGTCGTCGAACATCAGCGCGTCCGGCTCCTTGCCCTGGCTCCACAGCAGCATCAGCACGATGACCTTGAGCTTGGCCAGCGACACGGGCACTTCGTCCAGCGCCAGGGCCCGCTCGATGACGATCTCGCGTTGCAGTGGCAACAGCACCTTGGCCGATTCCAGGAACTGGATGAAACCGATGGCCGCCGTGCCCAGCACGTCCTGCTCTTCGTCGACATAGAAACGGGTGCCGGTGGAGGCCGCCGTCAGGGTCTGTTCCATGCCGGCCATGGCCGTCAAGTCCGTCAACCACACGAGCGCCTCGGAAATCTCGACGTCGTCGAAACCGACGGCCGACAGTTTCCTGGCCAATGCCTCCGGTTCCGGACAGGCATCAGGGCGGTAATACGTCTCGTAGAGATAAACAAGGATGTCGAACATGGCGCTACTCTATCAGTTAAATCAGATGGGGCACAAGTGCCACACGGGCCGTGCAAGCGACTGGCCGCAACACCAGGAAAAGAAGTCGTTTCAAAATGACCATGGCTAGGCGTGGCGCCGAAGACAGTGCGCCTGCACGGCAAGGCAGCTGCGCCGCGAGGCGCAGCGAAAACGACGCCATGGGCGCGACTTCTAGCGGCCACAGCGTTGGAACAGGCCGCCGGGCAGCCGCTCGACCAGGCCGGCCAGCTCCAGCGCCAGCAATTGGTTTTGCACGGCAGGCAAGTCCAGGCCGCGCCGCAGCGCCAGCAGTTCCGGCGAGGCCGGATCGCCGCCCAGCGCCGCAAGCAGCGGATCGATAAAGCTGTCGTCGGGCGCCGCCCCGGCCACGCCCGGCGCCTGCCCGGCCAGCGCCGCCAGCACATCGTCGGCCGATTCGACCAGCCGGGCGCCCTCTTTAATCAGCGCGTGGCAACCTTTGGCCAGCGTGGCGTGGATGGAACCGGGGATGGCATACACGTCGCGCCCCTGGTCCAGCGCCAGCCGGGCCGTGATCAGTGAGCCGGAACCAGCCGCCGCCTCCACCACCAGCACGGCGCGCGCCAAGCCGCTGATGATGCGGTTGCGTTTGGGGAAATTGGACGAACGCGGCACCGTACCAAGCGGCAATTCGCTGACCAGGCAGCCGTGCTCGGCGATGCGGCCGGCCAGGCCCGCGTTGCGTTGCGGGTAAATCACGTCGACACCGGTGCCCAGCACGGCCACCGTGCCGCCCCCGCCCAGCAGGCCGCCTTCGTGGGCGGCCGCGTCGATGCCCAGCGCCAGGCCCGACACGATCACCAGCCCGGTCCCGGACAGCGCCTCGGCCAGCTGGCGCGCGTTGCTCGCGCCCTGGGCGCTGGCGTTGCGGCTGCCCACCATGGCCAGCGCGTCGCGCGCCAGCAGTTCGGCCCGGCCTTGCACATACAACAACAGCGGGGCATCGGGAATGGCCCGCAGCGCGGGCGGATAGTCGGGGTCGTCCAGCGCCAGCACGCGGCGCGCCGGCAGCCGCAGCCAGCTATCGATGGCGTCCAGCTGGACGGCCACGGCGTCGGCCGTCTCGCCGCTGGCAGCGCTGGCCAGCGCGCGCGCCTGGGCGGCGTTGAGCCAGCCCGGCAAGCCGCCATGGCCGGCGGCGAAGATGGCTGTTGGGGAGGAAAAATCAGCGAGCAGGCGGCGCGCCGTCAGCAGCCCCACGCGCGGCGTCAGGCTCAGGCGCAGCCAGTCCGCCAGCGGCGCGCGGGACGCTGGCGGGGATGCGGCGGGTTGGGTATCCGTGGCTTGCACGGCGCGGCTTACTCCGGTGATTGGGCAACGTCGCCCACCTCCACCGGCGCCGTGACCTGCATGATCAAGCCATACGAAATATGTTTGAACACGCGGAAGATAAACAAGCTGCCCACTTCCTCGTCCGGCAGCTTGACCTGCGGATCGCTCATGCCGTGCCAGCCCTTGCTGGCGCCCGGATCGCTGACGGTCCTGCCGGTATGGTACAGCTGCAGCACGGAGCCGATATCGAGTCCGTCAAGCTTGCCGCGATTAATGCTCACCACCTGGTTCTGGCCCGCGTGGGTCACGCCGCCGTAGATGGCCGCCACGCGCGCTTCCACCCGCTGTTCCGGCGGATGGGGCACATAGTTGCGCATCGGCGTGGGTGGCGCCTGCATCAGCTGGTCGCCCACGCCCATTTCCTCCTTGGCCGTGGCCACGGTGAACGTATGCACGTCGCTGCCGGCCTTGGCCGGTGTGCGCAGCTTGAGCGTGCCCAGGTAGAACGCTTCATAGCCGATCACGGCATGGGTGACGGGGTCCTTCAGCGCGTTACCGGGACGGAAGGCCTGGAACGAGGTGCCATCCTTGAGGTCGCCGCGCACATAGGCTTTGTCGTCCTTGCCCAGGAACACGTGGCCTTCCTGGGTGGCGATGATGCGCGGCGCGTTGTTCAGTTCATCGTTCTCGATGATCAGGGGCTGGGTCAGGAAGGGTTCGATCACGCCGGACGGGATGGAGGGCACGGCGTCCTTGCCCAGGCCTTCCGTGCGCACCTGCGGCGACAGGCGCAGCGTACCGGCGGCGCTGCCGTCACCGGCCTCGATCTTGTTGCCCAGCCGCAGGCGGCCGGCGGCGCGGTCGAACCAGATGATCTGACCCGGATAAATCCAGTGCGGGTTGTGGATCTGCTCCTTGTTCAAGTCCCACACTTGCGGCCAGCACCAGGGCTTTTCCAGGAAACGGCCGGAAATGTCCCACAGCGTGTCCCCTTTGACCACCAGATGCTGGTCCGGCGCGTCGGGCCGGAACTGGCAGTTCATGGCTTGCGCCGGGAGGGCGGCGCCCGCCGAAAAAAAAGCCGCCACGAACAAGCGGGTACCGACTGTGCTAAAATTTTTCATTCATAATGTCCGTTAAGTGCAGCTCGGCGCTGGGCCGGGAGCCGGCCCGCCACAGGGCAATCATGGCGGCGATACATGACCGTTTCGACCAGTGGGGAACGAGAAGGCTGGCCTCGGGCTTGCCATACTGAATCAAATTCTGCCCACAAAACCCTCAACTAGCAAGCGAAACCACGTCCACGCGGCGGGCGCGGCTGTTGCATTTTTGACGGGGCTGGACCACCATTTGCCGCACGCGACACCACGCCAGTTGTTAAGGCAATCACACAGTTATTAAATCGCTTAGTTAATCGCTTAGTTAATCACTCAGTTAATCGCATCGTTAAAGTCAGTTAAAGTCAGCATGTCCATACTCAATATCCTGCGTTACCCCGACCCACGCCTGCACAAGGTCGCCCAGCCCGTTACCCAGTTCGATGCCCGGCTCGAAAAGCTGGTGGCCGACATGGCCGAAACCATGTACGACGCGCCCGGCATCGGCCTGGCCGCGTCGCAGGTGGACGTGCACGAACAACTGATCCTGGTCGACATCTCCGAAACCAAGGATGCGCTGGTGGCCTACATCAACCCGGAAATCATCTGGGCCAGCGATGAGATGCAGGTCTACGACGAGGGCTGCCTGTCCGTACCCGGCATTTACGACGGCGTGGAGCGCCACGCCCGCGTCAAGGTGCGCGCGCTGGACGTCAAGGCCCAGCCGTTCGAAGTGGAAGCGGACGGCCTGCTGGCCGTGTGCCTGCAGCACGAGATGGACCACCTGAAGGGCAAGGTGTTCGTCGAATACCTGTCGCCGCTCAAGCGCAACCGCATCAAGGCCAAGCTGCAGAAGGAAGAACGGGGCATGGCGCGCGAAGCGAACCTGCGCGCCCAGGGCCGCCGCTACTGATCTCCCCCTGCCGCCCGGTGCGGCGGCCTGCATCACCAAGGAACAATAAAAATGAAAGTGATCTTCGCCGGCACGCCGGAATTCGCCGCCGTGGCCCTGCAAGCGCTGCACGAGGCAGGCTTTGAGATTCCCCTGGTGCTGACCCAGCCCGACCGCCCGGCCGGGCGCGGCATGCACCTGCAACCGTCAGCCGTCAAACAGTACGCCGTGGCGCATGGCATGGAAGTGCTGCAGCCGCTGTCCTTGCGCATGGATGCCAAAGATCCGCAACGCGCCGCCGAGGCGAAGGCGGCCCACGAACGTCTGCTGGCCACCGACTACGACGTGATGGTGGTGGCGGCCTATGGCCTGATCCTGCCGCGCAGCACGCTCGACATCAAACCCTGCCTGAACATCCACGGTTCGCTGCTGCCGCGCTGGCGCGGCGCCGCGCCCATCCACCGCGCCATCGAAGCGGGTGACGCGGAAACGGGCATCACCATCATGCAGATGGAGGAAGGGCTGGACACCGGCCCCATGCTGCTGGTCGAACATGTGGCCATAGTCGCCGACGACACCACCGGCACCGTGCACGACAAGCTGGCCGCGCTGGGCGGCACGATGATCGTGCAGGCGCTGCGCAAGCTGGAACAAGGCAAGCTGGAAGCCGTGCCGCAGCCGGAAGCGGGCGTGTGCTACGCGGCCAAGATCAGCAAGGACGAAGCGGCGCTGGACTTCAACCTGAGCGCCGCCGAAATCAGCCGCAAGATCCGCGCCTTCAATCCCTTCCCCGGCGCCTGCGCGCCCGTCAACGGCGTCAACATCAAACTGTGGGCGGCCGAGGTGCTGGACGCCGACAGCAGCGTCCCGGCCGGCCACGTGGTGGCGGCCGACAGCCAACACGGCATCGTGGTCGCCTGCGGCCGCGGCGCGCTGCGCCTGACGGAACTGCAAAAGCCGGGCGGCAAGCGCATGCCGGCCTCCGAGTTCATCAAAGCCTTCCCGCTCGAAGGCCAGCGCTTCGCGTGAACGCGCATCCTTCCCGCCTCGCCTGAACGGCCGCATGGACCAGCTAGCGGCCATGCGCGCCTTGCGCCGGGTAGTGGAACTGGGCAGCTTCACGGCCGCCGGCGAGGCGCTGGGCCTGTCGCACACGGTGGTGTCGCGGCAGATCAGCCACCTGGAAGCGAAGCTGGGTGCGCAACTGCTGAACCGCACCACGCGCCGCTTCGCACTCACCACGGCCGGCACCGAATACTACGCGGCCTGCAAACACATCCTCGACGCGCTCGATGACGCCGACCGTGCCGTCGGCCAGCACCAGGCCAATCCCAGCGGCACCTTGCGTATCAACGCGCCGATGGCGTTCGGCACGCAGGAACTGGCGCGCTGGCTGCCGCAGTTCCTGGCCAGCTATCCCGAGCTGCGGGTGGACCTGGTGTGCAATGACCGCATCGTCGACCTGATCGAGGATGGCTTCGACGTGGCGCTGCGCCTCACGCGCGACCTGCCCGACTCCACCCTGATCGCCAAACGGCTGGCCAGCAGCCGCGTGATGCTGGTGGCCTCGCCCGACTACCTGCGCCGGCACGGCACGCCGCGCACGCCGCAAGATCTGCTGCAGCACAACTGCCTGACCTACACCCAAGTGGCGCGGCCACAGGAATGGCGCTTCACTGGGCCGGACGGTGCAGACGTGGCCGTGACCGTGCGCGGCAGCCTGCAAGCGAACACGGGCATGGCCTTGTGCACGGCGGCGTTGGCCGGCACCGGCATCACCACGACCGCGTCATTCCTCGCCCATGCCGAGCTACGCAGCGGCGCACTGGTGCAGGTGCTGCCCGATTACCCGATGCGTCCGCGCGAACTGTATGTGCTATACCCGCACAATCGCCATCTGTCGCCCAAGGTGCGGGTGTTCGTGGCGTTCGCCGCCGAGCTGTATGCGTCGCGCGACTGGGATTAGTCGGCATTTTTCTGCGCATCCATGTAATCACGCAGCAATTGGTTAATGCGCTGCTGATAGTCGGGACTGTGCTGCTGGAACCACGCATAGATGTCGGCATCGACCAGCACGGTATTCTTCTGTATCAACGGCCCACGCATCTGCGCATGCTTGAAAAATTCCTCGCCAAGCTCGGGAATATCGCTCAGGTCGATCTCGTCATCGGCAAGATTGACCCAACTCTTCTTGCTAGTAACCTCGTTCATATTGCCTTTCCTCGTGGCGTGTCGCCTTCCTTGCTGAAATGATCCTCGTAACGTGGTCACTTTTCTGGACAAAGACCACGGTCGCCAGTACCGACCCGACGAACCCAATTGAGATGTAGCGATCCTCGCCATACAGTCCGCGGTCGTCGAACCAAGTCAGCGCAGGATGGTCGAATATTTTTGCTGCCTCCTCAAAGCTGAGCCCGTGCTTTTGAACATTGATCCGATTCTTACGTTCATCCCATTCGAAGCGCATCGCGTCACACCGTAGTATAGGATGCGCAACGGCGCGCACCTAGAGCAGTGTGCGCGCCATCGATCCGCCAGCGCTTGCGGCAGGTCAGCGCAGCCTCATGCCGTGACAGGCAGCTCCAGGATGGCATTGGTGGTCAGCACCTGCGCGAAGTTGTCGGACAGGGCAGTCAGCGTCACGTTGTGCAGATCGGCTGCGCTCGTTACGCCGCCGTTCCAGCCGGCGATGTCGCGCGAGGCGCTGGCGTCGGCCACCACCAGCACGTCGTATTTCTGCGCGCCGAACTGGCGCGCGTCGCGGGCGGCCGTGGACACACACATATGCGTCATCAGCCCCGCGATGATCAGCGTGCGGATGCCGCGCGCCTGCAACTGCGCGTGCAGGTCGGTGCCGGCGAAGCTGCTGACGCGGTCCTTGCGCACCACGACATGCTGCGGCCGCACGGCCAGCTCCGGGTGGATCTCGGCCATCACGCTGCCTTCCGCGAACACCGGCGCGGCCGGGCCGTTTACATGCTGGATGTGGAACACGGGCATGCCGTGGGCGTCCGCCAGCGCGGCCAGGCGGTTGGCGTTGCGCAGGGCCGGCAGGCCGTCCGGGATGGGCACGCGGCCGTTGTAGTACTCGTTTTGGAAATCGATCAGCAGCACGGCGGTGCTGGCGGCGTCCAGCTGCTGGACGGGTTGGAGGCCGGCGATGCTGCGCAGGGTGGCGGTCATGGTGTGCTCCTCAAAAGTTGGTCAGTGCAGCCATCTTATTTGCGCACCCAACACAGCACCAGACGTCAAACACCACATAATTTGTGCATATTTTGCACAAATATGGGCGTTGTTGCTGCGACGCAGCAGCGGCCTGAAGCTTCCCCCGCGATGCCGTATAATTTTAGACCGCCGTCAACTTTTCCAGCGGCCGCCCTTCCGCCCTCAGAAAGTATCAAATGAACAATACCGTGTCCCATCCCGCCATGTCCAAGACCGATGCCCAATTGCGCGAGATCCTGTCGCGCCGGATCATGATCCTCGACGGCGCGATGGGCACCATCATCCAGCAGTACAAGCTGGACGAGACGGCCTATCGTGGCGGCCCCGCCGGCCGCTTCATCGACTTCGCCGCCCCCGTCGACAGCGGCGCGCGCGAGCTGTTCGTCAAAGGTAACAACGAACTGCTGACGCTGACCCAGCCCCAGGTGATCCAGGAGATCCACGAGCGCTACCTGGCCGCCGGCGCCGACATCATCGAAACCAACACCTTCGGCGCCACCACCATCGCCCAGGACGACTACCACATGGCGCACCTGGCGCGCGAAATGAACGTGGCCGCCGCCAAGCTGGCGCGCGCCGCCTGCGACAAGTACAGCAGCGCCGACAAGCCGCGCTTCGTGGCCGGCGCGCTCGGCCCCACGCCGAAGACGGCCTCCATCTCGCCCGACGTGAACGACCCGGCAGCCCGCAACATCACCTTCGACCAGCTGGTGGCGGCCTACCACGAACAGGTGGAAGGGCTGGTCGAAGGCGGCGTCGACATCCTGCTGGTGGAAACCATCTTCGACACGCTCAACTGCAAGGCCGCGCTGTTCGCCATCGACCAGTACTTCACCGAGCATCCCGCCGTGCCGCGCCTGCCGCTGATGATCTCGGGCACCGTGACGGACGCCTCGGGCCGCATCCTGTCGGGCCAGACCGTGCCCGCGTTCTGGAACTCGGTGCGCCATGCCAAGCCGCTCACCATCGGCCTCAACTGCGCGCTGGGCGCGGCCCTGATGCGCCCCTACGCCGAGGAGCTGTCGCGCATCGCCGACACCTACGTCTGCATCTACCCCAACGCCGGCCTGCCCAACCCGATGAGCGACACCGGCTTCGACGAGCTGCCGGCCGACACATCTGCCCTGCTGCGCGAATTCGCCGACGCCGGTTTCATCAACGTGGCCGGCGGCTGCTGCGGCACCACGCCCGACCACATCGCCGCCATCGGCCAGATCCTGGCCAGCACCGCGCCGCGCACCGTGCCCACCGTGCCGGTGGCGCAGCGCCTGTCGGGCCTGGAGCCGTTCACCATCGACGACGACTCGCTGTTCGTCAACGTCGGCGAGCGCACCAACGTGACCGGCTCCAAGGCCTTCGCGCGCATGATCCTCAATGAGCAGTACGACGAGGCGCTGTCGGTGGCGCGCCAGCAGGTGGAGAACGGCGCCCAGGTGATCGACATCAACATGGACGAGGCCATGCTTGACTCGCAGGCCGCCATGACGCGCTTCCTGAACCTGATCGCGTCCGAACCGGACATCTCGCGCGTGCCCATCATGATCGACTCGTCCAAGTGGTCGGTGATCGAGGCGGGCCTCAAGTGCGTGCAGGGCAAGTCCATCGTCAACTCGATCTCGATGAAGGAAGGCGAAGAGGAATTCATCCGCCAGGCGCGCCTGTGCCTGCGCTACGGCGCGGCCGTGATCGTGATGGCCTTCGATGAAAAAGGCCAGGCCGACACCTTCGAGCGCAAGATCGAAATCTGCGCGCGTGCCTACAAGGTGCTGACCGAGCAGGTGGGCTTCCCGCCGGAAGACATCATCTTCGACCCCAACATTTTCGCCATCGCCACCGGCATCGAGGAGCACAACAACTACGCGGTGGACTTCATCAACGCCACCCGCT
The DNA here is from genome assembly GCF_014042345.1 of Rugamonas brunnea. GTDB lineage: Bacteria > Pseudomonadota > Gammaproteobacteria > Burkholderiales > Burkholderiaceae_D > Rugamonas > Rugamonas brunnea. The sequence continues at coordinate 61,866 of NZ_JACEZT010000002.1, read as the reverse complement.
GGATCAAGGACAACCTGCCGCACGCGAAGATTTCGGGCGGCGTGTCCAACGTCTCGTTCAGCTTCCGCGGCAACGACCCGGCGCGCGAAGCCATCCACACCGTATTCCTGTACCACGCCATCAAGGCCGGCATGACCATGGGCATCGTCAACGCCGGCATGGTGGGCGTGTACGACGACCTGCCGGCAGAGCTGCGCGAGCGCGTGGAGGACGTGGTGCTGAACCGCCGCGAGGATGCGACGGAACGCATGATCGAATTCGCCGGCACGCTGAAAGCGGGCGGCAAGCAGGAAGCGCAGAACCTCGAATGGCGCGGCCATCCGGTGGAGAAGCGCCTGGCGCACGCGCTGGTGCACGGCATCACCCAATGGATCACCGAAGACACCGAGGAGATGCGCCAGCAGGTGGCCGCGTCCGGCGGCCGCCCGATCCACGTGATCGAAGGCCCGCTGATGGACGGCATGAACATCGTCGGCGACCTGTTCGGCCAGGGCAAGATGTTCCTGCCGCAGGTGGTCAAGTCGGCGCGCGTGATGAAGCAGGCCGTGGCCCACCTGATCCCGTTCATCGAGGAAGAAAAGCTGGCCGAGGAAAAACGCACCGGCATCGTGGCCAAACCGAAGGGCAAGATCGTCATGGCCACGGTCAAGGGCGACGTGCACGACATCGGCAAGAACATCGTGTCCGTGGTCCTGCAATGCAATAACTTCGAAGTGGTCAACATGGGGGTGATGGTGCCGTGCTCCGAAATCCTGGCGCGCGCCAAGCTGGAGAACGCCGACATCATCGGCCTATCCGGCCTGATCACGCCATCGCTGGAAGAGATGGCCCACGTGGCCAAGGAACTGCAGCGCGACGAGCACTTCCGCATGATGAAGATTCCGCTGCTGATCGGCGGCGCCACCACCAGCCGCGCCCACACGGCCGTCAAGATCGCCCACAACTACGAGGGTCCGGTGGTGTACGTGCCGGACGCCTCGCGCTCGGTGTCGGTGGCGCAGTCGCTGCTCACGCCCGAAAGCCGCGAGCAATACATCGCCGAAGTGGCGCAGGACTATGAGCGCATCCGCGAGCAGCACGCCAGCAAAAAGGCGCTGCCGATGGTGACGCTGGCCCAGGCGCGCGCCAACAAGGCCGTGCTGCCGTTCGCACCGGTCAAGCCCAAGTTCATCGGCCGCCGCGTGTTCAAGAACGTGGACCTGGCCACCATCGCCCAGTACATCGACTGGGGTCCGTTCTTCCAGACCTGGGACCTGGCCGGCCCCTTCCCCGCCATCCTGCACGACGAGGTGGTGGGCGAGGCGGCCACCAAGGTGTATGAGGAAGGCCAGGCCCTGCTCAAGAAGCTGATCGACGGCCGCTGGCTGACGGCCAACGGCGTGGTGGCCCTGCTGCCGGCCAACAGCGTCAACGACGACGACATCGAGGTCTACACGGACGACAGCCGCGAGACCGTGGCCTTCACCTACTACGGTCTGCGCCAGCAGGGCGTGAAGCCGGTGGTGGACGGCGTGCAGCGCCCCAACCAGTGCCTGGCCGACTTCATCGCGCCCAAATCGTCGGGCGTGCACGACTACATCGGCATGTTCGCCGTGACGGCCGGCCTGGGCATCGAGAAGTACGAGCAGCGCTTCGAGGATGCGCACGACGATTACTCGTCCATCATGCTCAAGTCGCTGGCCGACCGCCTGGCCGAAGCATTCGCGGAATACATGCACGAGCGCGTGCGCAAGGACCTGTGGGGCTACGCCACCGCCGAGACGCTCAGCAACGACGACATGATCGCCGAGAAGTACCAGGGCATCCGCCCGGCGCCCGGCTATCCGGCCTGCCCGGAACACACGGTCAAGGCCGACATGTTCAAGGTGCTGCAAGCCGAGGAGATCGGCATGGAACTGACGGAATCGTTCGCCATGTATCCGGGCGCGGCCGTGTCAGGCTTCTACTTCGCCCACCCCGATTCGAAGTACTTCGTGGTCGGCAAGATCGGCCAGGACCAGCTGGACGACATGGCGGCCCGCCGCCACGTCAGCAAACAGGAACTGGAACGCTGGCTGGCGCCGAACCTGTCGTAACACCGGGCTGTTCCGTACGCGGCTGCGGCAGCAGGCGCGAATCGGGCGGCAGGCTGGCCTGCAGCAGCTTGAGCGCCTCGGCCGTCAGCGCCACGAAGGCGTTCTGGTGTTCGGCCAGCTGGCGCGTCATCCACTGCCAGCCCTCCTCAGTCTCCTGCAACCATACGGTGCCGTCCGGGAACGAGGACGGCAGCGCGTCCAGCCCGGCCCGCACCACGATCTGGCTGCGCGGCCCCCACAGGTAGTCGGGTGGCGTGTCCTTGTGCCACGTGTAGCCATTCTTTTCCGCATAGGTGTGGTTGTGGCGGAACGTCAGGTCCACCACGTCCGGTTCACCCAGCCCGTCGGCCGACTCGATCCAGCAATGGTAGGCGCCGCCGGCCGGGTTGGCGAACGCCGCATTATCAACCATGCGCATCAGCTGCCCGCCGCCGCAATCGACGGCCGCCAGCCCCGCCACGGGCCGGTACACGCGATCGAGCACGATGCTGATCAGGTTGGAGCCGACCACCGCATACACATGGCATAGCGAACTGTATTGCTGCGGGTAATAGCTGCGTATGGTCTGGTTGACGCAATGGGCGATCAGCGATTTGATGGTGAGGGGCATGGGGCTGCTTTCGGTATGCGCTTTGTATCCTTCTGTAACGGCATGTTTCACAGAAACTTTACCCGACAGCAACTCGTTCGATCGGCGCCAAGCGTGCGCCATGGGGCGGCGGGATCTGGCTACCATGGGCCTTCCACCACCCCCGGCCCGCCCGTCGCGGTGCACCAGCCGGGAACTTTGGGCGCCAACGCCGGCCTAAGATGCACAGGGCCGCCGCGCAGCGCCGGCCAACTTCCCAAGGAGGCACTATGGCTACCAATCCAGATACCAACCCCGTTTCAGCCAAGCGATGGCAGGACCAGCTGATCCTGCTGCTGGGGCTGTGGCTGTTCATCACCCCGTGGGTGTTTTCCTATGCGATTCCATCGGCGCCGGCCTGGAACGCCTTCATCTCGGGCGCCGTGATCGCGATCCTGGCCGCGTTCGAGCTGTACCGCACCTATTTCTGGGCCGTGCTGGTCAATCTGTTCGTCGGCATCTGGGTGGCGATCTCGCCATGGGTGCTGAAAGTGGCGGACCAGCGCCCGCTGATGTGGAATGAAGTGATCGTGGGGCTGGCCGTGGTCGTGCTGGCACTGTGGGAAATGCAGACCGATCCCGAACTGCACAAGCACTGGCCGGGCGCCGGCCATGCCACCTGAGCGGCGGCCGGACAAAAAAACGCCGCGCGGGGCGCGGCGGTCGGAGAAAAACGGGCCGGGGTGGCAGCGTCGTTACAGCGCGTAGCGCACCACGTTATCGCTCCACTCGAAGGCGGCCATTTCCAGTTCCACCAGTTCGTCGGTGGACATGGCCAGGTCGCGCAGCGTGGGGATGATGTGATCGTCCATTTCTTCGATGCGTTCGATGCATTCGGCCAGCTTGAGCAAGTCGCCAAAGAAACCGCCACGGAACATCAGCGCCTCGGCCACTTCGTCGTTGACGGGGATTTGCTGCAGGATGTCGGCCATGGGGATGCCGAACAAGGTGTCCATCAACGACATGATGCCCACCGTGAAAGCGATATCGGCCGCATGGCGATGGCTGGGGCGCAGCTTACTGGCCAGCAGTTCCAGCAGGCGGCCACGCGTGGTGGCCAGCATCAGCAACGGGGTCATGCTGTGGCCCCGTTTGCTCGGTTCCGCGTACAGCATGATCTGCAGCCAGCGCTGCAACTGGCGCCGGCCCAGGATGGTGACGGCCTGGCTCAGGGAATCGATGCGCTGGCGCGCGCCCACGGCCGGCGTGTTGACCAGGCGCAGCAGGTTCAGGGCCAGCGACACGTCGCGCTTGATGGCGCGCTCGATCTCCAGGTTGTCGGCGTCCGAGGTCACCAGCGTCATCAGCTCCATCACGGCCAGCTGCGACGGCGACAACTTCTTGCCGCTCATGATGACGGGCTTGGCGAAGTAATAGCCCTGGAAATAATCAAAGCCCAGGTCCAGGCAGTTCTTGAACTCGTCGCGGGTTTCCACTTTTTCCGCCACCAGCTTCTTGTTGTCCTGGCGGAAGCGCGGCGCAAGCTTCATCAGTTCGGCCAGCGGCAGGTTGCGCATGTCCATCTTGACGTATTCCACCAGCGGCAACAGGGCCTGGACGTGGCCCGTGTCGGACGTCACGTTATCGAGCGCGAAGCTGAAGCCCTGCCCCACCAGTTCCGTCATGCGTTGCAGCACGGCTGGCGTGAGCGTCACGGCGTCCGTGACTTCCAGCACCACTTTCTCGCGCGGCAAGAAGGAAAAGATGTCGCTCATGATGACGTCGGCATCGGCATGCACGAAGCCCAGCGCGTCGCCCACCACCCGCTCCATGCCCAACTGGGCCGCGTGGGCGATGACGGACGCGGTGGCCGACAGGTCGTCGGTGACATGGGCCGGGCCCACGGGAGCGTTGCGGAACAGCAGCTCGTAGCCGAACAGGGCCTGGTGGCGGTCCAGTATCGGTTGGCGGCCCAGATAAAACTCGCGCACGCGCAAGCCTTGCGGGTTCGTATCGTTGCGGGATAAATCGATCATTGCCTGCTCTGGTCGGGCGGCAGCGGCGGTGGCGCACAGGCGACACCTATCACCACTACGCGCGGTTGAAAACGGAGAATATCTCTACTTTACTGCATTTATTCCCTATTGCTAATATTTTGCCGTCCGTTTAAGCACGATTCTTATATTAATTCAATGCTATCCCCTACTTGCGGCATGCCATCTACAAATAGTTTCAGCTCGCCCGGGGCGAACGGCGTCCATTGCTCATTGGTCGTCAGCGGCTGGGTGACGATGATGGCGACCCGGTCGTTCGGCGTGGTCACTTGGGAAAAGTCCACGCTCACGTCCTCGTCGGACAGGCTGGCCGTGTCGAACGGGTATTGCCGCACCAGGTAGTACAGGGCCGTGGAACAGTGGGCGAACAGTTCCGTGCCGCTCGACAGCAACATGTTGAAGGTGCCGTGGGTGGCGATCTCACGCACCAGCTCGGTCAAGGCGGCCCGTAGCTGGGCCAGCGGCGGGCGCGTGTCGCCGAAGCGGGCGCGCAATTGCTGCAACAGGTAGCAGAAGGCCCGCTCGCTGTCGGTGTCGCCGACCGGGCGATAGGCCCCATCGAGTACGGGCGCGAATTGCTTGAGGTCGCCATTGTGGGCGAACACCCAGTAGCGGCCCCACAGCTCGCGCACGAACGGGTGGCAATTCTCCAGCGCCACCTGGCCCTGGGTGGCCTTGCGGATGTGGGCGATGACGTTCTTGGATTTGATCGGGTAGCGTTTGATCAGCTCGGCCACGGGCGAGGCGACGGCAGCCTGGTGGTCGACGAAATGGCGCACGCCGGCGCCCTCGAAAAAGGCGATGCCCCAGCCGTCGTGGTGGGTATCGGTGTGGCCGCCGCGCATGGCGAAGCCGGTGAAGCTGAACACGATGTCCGTCGGGACATTGCAGTTCATTGCGAGAAGTTGGCACATGGTTCGGTGAGGGGAAGGCGGCGTAAAGCCCCAACCATACCATGCGCCGGAGGCGGCGTCGCCGGAATCCGGCGCGCGCCCCCGTCGTCCGTCCGGGACGCGCTTAATGCAACAGGACGGGTTGACTCATGAGCGAATCGTAATTGCCGAGGAATTCATCGATCTCGGCCATGGTGGGTTCCCCGGCGATCAACTGGTTGACGTCGCGCCGGAACGACTGGGCCAGGACGCCGGCGATAAAGATTTCGCGCTTGCCGCCCTTGTCAACAATTTCATAGCCGCCGAAACGCAGGGCTTCCAGATCCCGGTCGGCGCCGAATTCGACCACACTATACTGCTCGCTATTGTAGATGAGGTTCATTTTGCATCCTTCACGCTAAGGGGCGGAACGCTGGCGATCCGCCTTCAGCACCCACTTGGGGCTGGCGGCGGACGTTTTCAAGGGACCTCAGGACGGCCCGGGAGGCAAGCGGCGCTCAGGCCGCGATGTCGGCTTGCAATGCCAGCAAGGAACCATAGGGCGCCTCGGACAGCCAATCGCGCAGCTGGTCGAGGTGGCTGGCCGTTGCCATGCTGATGTAGAGCCGCGCGGGGGCATGGCGCAGCACACGGTTCAATGTTACGCGCAAAACGAGATTCCCGCTGCAATGCAGGCAGCCAGGGGCAATACGCAACAGTTGCAAGGCCGGGGGCGCGGGCTGCCCGGGGGCCGGGTTGGCCGGGTTGGCCAGGTCGGCCAGAGCGGAGTTGCCATCCGACAATCCCTCAAGGATGACGGTGGTGGCCAGCCCCGGCTGCAGGTGGGCGGCGATGGCGGCCTCGCGCGCGCCGGGCGTGGCGCCCGTGACCAGCCAGGTGGCAACGGGGGCACGCGGCGCGGGGCCGCCCGCCTGCCCCTGCGCCGTCATGCGTTTTTCTTGGCCAGCTTGCCCGGTTCCACGCCCAGTTGCTTGAGCTTGCGGTACAGGTGGGTGCGCTCCAGGCCCGTCTTCTCGGCCACGCGCGTCATGCTGCCGCCTTCGCGGCCCAGGTGGTGCTCGAAATACATGCGCTCGAACGCGTCGCGCGCTTCGCGCAGCGGCAGGTCGAACGACAGGTTGAACAGGTGGTTATCGCCGCCGGCCACGGCGGCGCCGGGACGGGCCGCGGCCGCCTGCGGGGCCTGGGCGCCAAAGCCGGCGCCGGCGCTTTCCTCAGCCTGGGCCTGCTGGGCGGGACGGGCCGCCAGCGTCGGCGCGCGCACGGTTTCCTGGGCCCGGGTCAGCCCCTGCTGCACGGCCTTGAGCAGCTTTTGCAGCGCGATCGGCTTTTCCAGGAAGTTCAGGGCGCCGATGCGGGTCGCTTCCACGGCCGTGTCGATGGTGGCATGGCCCGACATCATGATCACGGGCATGGTCAGCAAGCCGTCGCGCTGCCATTCCTTGAGCAGGGTGACGCCATCGGTGTCCGGCATCCAGATATCGAGCAGCACCAGGTCCGGCGCCCCGCCCGCGCGAGCCTCGCGCGCCTGTTGCGCGTTCTCGGCCAGCTGAATTGCATGTCCTTCATCGCTGAGGATTTCCGAGAGCAACTCACGGATCCCCATTTCATCATCCACTACCAGTATGTTTGCCATCTATCCCTGCCCTTCCTCATTTCGCCGCTTTATTCGGCAATGATTTTTGTGGTCATTGCAACGTTAGGTATTTTGCGTCGCCGGCGCTAACTTTAACAGCAAAATCAGCACGGACGCACCACTTCTATCGACATGGTTCTGGATATCGATCCTGCCGCCATGTTCGTCGATAATTTTTTTCACCATCGCCAGGCCCAGACCGGTGCCGCGCGCCTTGGACGTGACGTACGGTTCGAACGCCCTGGCCAGGATCTTGGGCGCGAAACCGGGGCCATTGTCGGTGATGGCCAGCCGCACGGCCGTGCGCGTGCTGCCGTCCGCGCCCTGATAATGAATGGCTTCCGTGACGACGTCAATCCGCGGCGTCACGCCGCCCCCGGGCTGCTCGGCCATGGCGTCCTGGGCGTTCTGCAGCAGGTTGTGGATCACCTGGCGCAGCTGGGTGGCGTCGCCCATCACCAGCGGCAGGCCGGGGGCCAGCTGGGGATGGATGATGTCGTCGCCCTCGCCGCTCACGTACAGGTGCAGGATCTCGTCCACCAGCGCGTTCAGGTCCAGCGGCTCCAGCACGGCCGGCGGGGTTTTGGCGTAGTCGCGGAAGTCGTCCACCATGCGCTTCATGGCCGCCACCTGGTTCACGATGGTGGTCGTGCCCCGGTTCAGCAGCTCCGCCTCGGGCGGGGCCAGCTTGTCCTCCAGTTTCATCTGCAGCCGCTCGGCCGACAGCTGGATCGGCGTGAGCGGGTTCTTGATCTCGTGCGCCAGGCGGCGCGCCACCTCGCCCCAGGCCACCGAGCGCTGGGCCGAGATCACGTCCGAAATATCGTCGAATACGACGATGTAGCCGCTGCCGCTCTCGACCGGCAGGCGCGAGCCGCGCGTGAGCAGCGTCAGTTCGCTGTCCTCGCCGCCGCCGGGACGGCGCGGCACTTCGATCTGGCGCTGCCAGTGCAGGCGGCCGGCGCTGCGGCCGGCGGCCGACTGCGCGTTTTGCGCCGCGAAGGCGTTGACGATGGCGGCGCCGAATTCCTGCAGGCCGTCCACGTCCGTCAGGCGGCGCCCGATCAGGGCCGGGCCCGGCTGCTGCAGGATGCGCTCGGCCGAGTCGTTGCAGCTGACCAGGTGGAATTCGCCGTCGAGCACCACCACCCCGGCCGACATATTGGCCAGCACCGATTCCAGGTGGGCCTTGGCGTTCTGCAGCGCAGCGCGGTTGCGCTCGACGGCGCTGCGCGCCTCCGACAGCTGGCGCGTCATGGTGTTGAACGACTGGGTCAGCGTGCCCAGCTCGTCGGAGGTGGCCACGATGGGGCGCGGCGACAAGTCGCCCTCGGCCACGGCGCGCGTGCCCTCGGCCAAGAGCAGCAGCGGCTGGGCCAGGTCGCTGGCGATCAGGAAGGCGCTGGCGATGGCGCCGAACACGGCCAGCAGCAGGGTCAGCGTCAGCGTTTCGATGTACATCTTGCGCAGGCCGACGCGGGCCACGAAGCGCTCCTTGTACTCGCTGTAGGCGCTGCGGATGGTTTCGCCGTTGCTGGCCAGCTGGGCCGGCGCCAGCTGGATCAGCTGCAGAAAGCGCGGCGCCAGGTGGGTGCCGTTCGGCTGCACATGGTCGGGGATGGCCATCAGCACGCGCAGGCGCAGCTTGCTGCTGGCTTCGGGCAGTTCGCGCGGGGCCGTGATCATGTCGCTGCGCAGCTCGCTGCCGCCCTCGGCCGCGCCGTACGAGGCGTCCGTCTTGGCCTTCTCCATCATCTCGGTGGTAGGCAGGTCGGCGCTCAGATTGCCGCTGTTGTTGGCGCGGGCGCTGACGATCAGGCCGCCCTCGGCGTCGACGATGATGGCGTTCTGCATGCCCGGCTGCAGCTTGACCAGGCGCGCCAGCATGGCCGGCTCGCTGCCGTAGGGGTTGTCGGCCAGTTGCTGCACTGTCTTGCGCGCCGTGCTGTCGAGTTCGGCCAGTACCGTGTCCAGCCCGGCCCGGCCCAGGTTGATGCCCGACTCCAGCGCCTCTTCCACGTGCACGTTGAACCACGATTCGATCGAGTGCGACACGAACTGCACCGAGACGAGGAAGATCACCAGCCCCGGCAACACGCCGATGGCGGCGAACAGCAGCACCAGCCGCGTCATCAGGCGCGAGCCGAACTTGCCGCTCTTGAAGCGCGCGTACAGCCGGAACAGCGACACGGCCACCAGCACCAGCAGCGCAACGGCCATGGCCGCGTTCAGGCCCAGCAGCCAGGAATAATAGCGGTCGAAGAAGCCGGAATTGTCGGAGGCGGTGGCCAGCAGGAACAACAGGATACTGACGATGGCGCCGCCAACGACGAACAGATACCGCAGGGCCTTGGTCACTTACTCCGCCCTGTACTGGAAGGTTTTCTTGTCTGACGCCAGGCGCCATTCACTGTTGTTGAAGGCGTTGACCTGGATCGGCTTGGGCAGGTAGTCGCGGTCCATGCCCATGCGCAGCGTCACGTTGTAGGTCTCGCCCACCTTGAGCGCGCCGCGCGGCGCCACCACCCAGCGGCTGGGCCGGCGGATCAGGAACAGCGCATCCTCCAGCGAGGAGAAGCTCTGCTGCACGCTGCCGATCACGGACACGTGGTACTGGCGCGTGAGCACGTTGTAGGAGATGCGGGCCGTCTGGTGGGCCACGATGGCCTTCTCGTCGAACCAGTACCAGCGCGGCCGCGTGAATTCGATCTCGGTGGTGAAGTACAGCTGCACGCCATGCTGGATGGCGTCTTCCAGGCCGTGGTTGAGATCAAAGGAATAATTGGCGGCCAGCCGGTAGCCCTCGTCGGCGGCCTCGATGTAGGCGCGCTTGATCTCCACCCCCTCGGCCGCCCGCGCCGCCGGGGCCAGCACGCAGGCCACCATCAGCAGCAATTGCCAGGCGATGAGTCGAAGGATGCGTCGTGTCACGAGTGGGCCGGTGCTCAGTAGATCCGTCGGAAAATGGCGGGCAAAACGGTCACGCATTTTTCTGGAACAGCGCGTAAAACAATCCATCGTGATCGTGCTCCGGGCCACCCACCGGCAGCAGCTGACCGGGCGCGTCCAGCCGCGTCGCCCCGTGACGGACGGCGAATGCGGCCGCTTGCGCCTCCGATTCCTGCGGCCACAAGGAGCATGTCACGAACAGCAATTTACCACCCGGTGCAAGCATCTGCCAAAGGTTGTCGAGGATTTTGGCCGAAAGTGTTGCAAGTTGGAGCGTGTCGCCCTTGCGCCGCAGCCAGCGGATATCGGGGTGGCGGCGCACGATGCCGGAGGCCGTGCACGGCACGTCGGCCAGGATGCGGTCGAACGGGCGGCCATCCCACCAGCCGGCCGACTGGGCCTCGGCCGCCTGCAGCGTCGCCTTCAATCCGAGCCGCTCCAGGTTCTCGCCCACGCGCGCCAGGCGCTTGGGGTCGGCGTCCAGCGCCGTCAGCTCGGCGGCGGCCAGTTCCAGGACGTGGCAAGTCTTGCCGCCGGGCGCGGCGCAGGCGTCCAGCACGCGCATGCCGTCGGCCACGTCCAGCAGCGGCGCGGCCAGCTGGGCGCCGGCGTCCTGCACCGACACCACGCCCTCGGCGAAGCCGGGGATCTGGGCCACGGCCACCGGCTTGGCCAGCCGCACGGCGTAGGGGCCGATCTGGCTGGCGGCCATGCCGGCCGCCTCCAGCGTGGCCAGGTACTGGGCCACCGTGGCCTTGCGGGCGTTCACGCGCAAGGTCAGCGGCGGCGCCGTGTCGCCGGCCGCCAGGATGGCCTGCCATTGCTGCGGCCAGGCCGTCTTGACGGCGTCCAGCCACCATTGCGGGTAATTCCACCTGGCCAGCGGCTGCAGCCGGGCCGTGTCCAGCAGGGCCTGGCGCTCGCGCAGGAAGCGGCGCAACACGGCGTTGACCATGCCTTTGGCGCGCGCCGTATCGGGATGGGCGTCGGCCGCCGTCACGGTCTGGTCGACCACGGTGAACGGTTCGTAGGGGGCCACGGCGTCGGGCGCCGTCAGCAGGGCCAGCGCGCAGGCCAGCAGGGCCGCCACCAGCGGCTCGGGCGCCTTGGGCGCCATCAGGCCGATCAGGGTCTCGCTCTGGCCCAGCTGGCGCATGCAGCGGTAGGCGATGTCCTGCATGGCGCCGCGCGCCTGCGGCGGCGCGTCCTGTTTGGCGAACACGGTGGCCAGCGCCTGCGGCAAGGCGGTGCCGGTGCGCACCTGGGCCACCGCGTGGGCCGCGCCCAGCAGGCTGAAGGCCAGCGCGTCGGGCTTGAGCGCGGTCTGGAAACCGGTCTGCAGGGCCGGTTTCAGGGCGCGCGCGTGGCTGGCCCGCAGCTTGGGCGCCGCCGGGGCGGAGGACTTCAGGGTGAGCGTCGGACGCTTGTTCATATGCTAATTCCAGGTGGGTTCCGCGCGCGATCCAGGGCGGGCCGGCAGCCGCGATCGCGCAGTATACAGCAGTGCCCGCAAGATGGGCCATGCGCGCGGCCCTGGCGGCGGGTTTGCACCGATGTTTTTACCGATAGTAGCAGGCCGCGGCTCCGGGCCCCGCTCCGCAGGCCCGGCACCGGCCGGCGCCCCGTCCGCGCGGTGACCCGGCAGCGGCAAACCAGTATAATTACCGCTGTTTGGCCGGTGCCCGTGCGCCGGCCGTTTTCGCTTACGGACGTTTTTTTAGCGCGGCCAAGCCGCCATTTCGCACATGCTCGCCCAACAAAAACAAGACCTCACCGCCCTGTTCCAGGCCGCCCTCGCTCCCCTGCTCGACGGTACCGGCATCGCCGCCAACGTGGTACTGGAGCGCCCGCGCGACCCGTCGCACGGTGACGTCGCCTGCAACGTCGCCATGCAGCTGGCCAAACAGCTCAAGATGAACCCGCGCGAACTGGCCACCAAGGTGGTCGCCGCGCTGCTGGAGAACCCGGCCGGCAAGGGCCTGGTGGAATCGGCCGACATCGCCGGCCCCGGCTTCATCAATCTGCGCGTGACGGCCGCCTCCAAGCAGGCCGTGGTCAAGACCGTGATCGAGCAGGGCGCCAACTATGGCATGAGCGCGGCCGGCACCGGCAAGCATGTGATCATCGAATTCGTCTCGGCCAACCCGACCGGCCCGCTGCACGTGGGCCACGGCCGCCAGGCGGCGCTGGGCGACGCACTGTCGTCGCTGTTCATCTCGCAGGGCTACCAGGTCACCCGCGAGTTCTATTACAACGACGCCGGCGTGCAGATCCAGACCCTGGCCACCTCGGTGCAGGCGCGCGCGCGCGGCTTCAAGCCCGGCGACGCCGAATGGCCGGAATCGGCCTACAACGGCGACTACATCCAGGACATCGCCAACGACTTCCTGGCCAAGAAAACGGTGTCGGCCTCGGACGGCGCGCCCGTCACCGGCTCGGGCGACGTCAACGACATCGAATCGATCCGCGCCTTCGCCGTGACCTACCTGCGCAACGAGCAGGACATCGACCTGCAGGCCTTCGGCGTCAAGTTCGACAACTACTACCTCGAATCGTCGCTCTACAAGGACGGCAAGGTGAACGCCGCCGTGGAATCGCTGGTCAAGTCCGGCAAAACCTATGAGCAGGAAGGCGCGCTGTGGCTGCGCACCACCGAGTACGGCGACGACAAGGACCGCGTGATGCGCAAGTCCGACGGCACCTACACCTACTTCGTGCCGGACGTGGCCTACCACATCGTCAAGTTCCAGCGCGGCTTCACCCAGGCCATCAACGTCCAGGGTTCGGACCACCACGGCACCATCGCGCGCGTGCGCGCCGGCCTGCAGGCGGTCGGCATGGGCATCCCGCAGGGCTACCCCGACTACGTGCTGCACAAGATGGTCACCGTGATGAAGGGCGGCGAGGAAGTGAAGATCTCCAAGCGCGCCGGTTCCTACGTGACCGTGCGCGACCTGATCGAATGGTCGGGCGGCGGCGACATCGGCAAGGGCCGTGACGCCGTTCGCTTCTTCCTGATCTCGCGCAAGGCCGACACCGAGTTCGTGTTCGATGTGGACGTAGCGCTCAAGACCTCGGACGAGAATCCCGTGTATTACGTGCAGTACGCCCACGCGCGCATCTGCCGCATGCTGGAGCAGTGGACCGGCGACGAGGCCGCGTTGGCCGGCGTCGACCTTGCGCCGCTGACGGCGCCATCGGAGGCGGCCCTGCTGGCCACGCTGGCGGCCTACCCCGAGGTGCTGGCGCGCGCCCAGGCCGAACTGGGCCCGCACCAGATCGCGTTCTACCTGCGCGACCTGGCCGCCAACCTGCACAGCTTCTACTTCGCCGAGCGCGTGCTGGTGGACGACGAGGCCCTCAAGCTGGCGCGCCTGGCGCTGATGGTGGCCACCCGCCAGGTGCTGCGCAACGGCCTGGCGCTGATCGGCGTCTCGGCTCCCGACAAAATGTAATTGCGAAGGATATTGCGCACAATGAATCACCGCTCCGGTTTTATCCCGCGTCAGCGCCAGCAAGGCAATTTCCTGATCGGCTTTATCAGCGGCCTGGTGGTCGGCCTGGCGATCGCCGTCGTGGTCGCCCTGATGATCACCAAGGGCGCCACGCCGTTCACCGACAAGGGCAAGACCGGCAAGGCGGCCGAGCCGACGGCCGGCCAGGTGGCCGATCCGAACAAGCCGATGTACGGCAACAAGGACGCGGCCCGCGAGGCGGCCAAGGACTTCGCGCGCGAGCCGAAACCGCCGGCGGCCGATCCGCTGCAACAGGCCGTCGACAAAATCCAGGCCGCCAGCGATGCTGCACCGGCACCGGTGCCCCGTGCGCCAGCTGCCGCACCGGCGCCGGCGCCTGCCGCACCCGCCGTGGTCGACAAGAGCAAACCCGCCCTGCCCGCGGCAGCCACTGCGCCGACGGCCCCCGCCGCTGCCGCCGCCGGCGAAGACAAGTACATCTACTACCTGCAAGCGGGCGCGTTCCGCGAGCTGGCCGACGCCGAGAGCGCGCGCGCCAAGCTGGCCCTGCTCGGCTTTGAAGCCAACGTGTCCGACCGCAGCACCGACACCGGCGTGCTGCACCGCGTGCGCCTGGGCCCTTACACCCAGGTCGAGGCGATGAACCGGGTACGCAGCAAATTGTCCGAAAATGGCGTCGACGTGGCCGTCGTGCGCAATCAAAAATAAACCACAGGAGGTGCAATGCGATTTCTGAAGCTGATTTTGGGTGCGCTGACCTTGAGCGCCTTCGCCGTGACTGCCGCCGCTTCGCCTGCCGATCCCAAGGCCGGTGTGGAGTACCAGGTGCTGACCACGCCGCAGCCGACCGACACCGGCAAGAAGGTGGAAGTGCTGGAGTTCTTCGCCTACTACTGCCCCCATTGCTACGCCTTCGAACCATCGCTGGAAGCATGGATCAAAAAGCAGGGCGACAACATCGTGTTCAAGCGCGTGCACGTGTCGGGCGGTGATGCCGTTTCGCCGCAGCAGAAGCTGTACCTGACGCTGGACGCGATGGGCCTGATGAACGACCAGATGCACAACAAGATCTTCAACGAGATGCATGTGGCGCGCAACCGCCTGAACCGCGACGAGCTGGTGTTCGACTTCGTGGCCAAGCAGGGCATCGACCGCCAGAAGTTCATGGACGCCTACCGTTCGTTCGGCATCGGCGGCCGCATCCGCCACGTCAACGCGCTGATGGAAGCCTACCACGTGGACTCGTGGCCGATGGTGGCCATCGACGGCCGATTCGTCACCTCGCCGTCGCTGGCCGACGCGGGCAGCAAGTCCGCCAATTCGGAAACCCAGCTGCACGCGGAAGCGCTGCAGGTGATGGATGCGCTGGTGGCCAAGGCCAAAGCGGAAAAGAAATAACGATGGCGGCGACCGGCGCACGCGCATTAGCAGCATGACGCCGCAGCGCGTCTTCATTACCGGCGCCTCGAGCGGCATCGGCGCGGCGCTGGCCGCGCGCTACGCCGCCGACGGCGCCACGCTGGGATTGCTGGCGCGCCGCAAGGACGCGCTGGACCAGCTGATCGCCACCCTGCCCCATCCCGAACGCCACCGCGCCTACGCGGCCGACGTGCGCGACCACGCCGCCATCGCCGCCGCCGCGCAAGCATTCCTCGCGCACGCGGGCGGGTGCGACGTGGTGATCGCCAACGCCGGCATCTCAGCCGGCACCCTGACCGAACACGCGGAAGACCTGGCCGCGTTTGAAGCCATCATCGCCACCAACGTGGTGGCCACGGCCGCGACCTTCGCCCCCTTCATCGCCACCATGCGCGCGCAGTCCACGCCGGCGCGGCTGGTGGGCATCGGCAGCGTGGCCGGCATCCGCGGCCTGCCCGGTGCGGAGGCGTACAGCGCCTCCAAGGCGGCCGTGATCAGCTACTGCGAATCGCTGCGGCTGGAACTGAAGCCCTACGGCATCCGCGTGGTGACCATCTGCCCCGGCTACATCGATACGCCGATGACGCGCCACAATCCCTACACGATGCCATTCCTGATGCCGGTGGAACGCTTCGCCGCCGCCGCCGTGCGCACCATCGCGGCCGGCCGCAGCTACGCCGTGATCCCGTGGCAGATGGGCATCGTCGCCAAGCTGCTGCGCCTGCTGCCGAACGCGCTGTACGATCTGGCCTTCAGCAAGGCGCCGCACAAGCCGCGCCAGCCGGCCAAAGTCCTGTAACGCCATGAACCACACCGCATCGTCCCTGCTCTCGTCCCCTGCCATCACGGAGCGCTGCGCCGCCAGCGCCAGCCATGTCGCCATCGAAGTGGTGGCCGAGACGGGTTCCACCAACGCCGACCTGATGGCGCGCCTGGGCCAGTTGCGCGGCCCCGTGCTGCGCATCGCCGAACGCCAGACGGCGGGACGGGGCCGGGCCGGACGCCCGTGGCTGTCCGCGCCCGGCGCCACGCTGACGTTCTCGCTGGCCTGGCAATTCAAGGGCGGCTTGCACACCATGGCAGGCCTGCCGCTGGCCGTGGGCGTGGCGCTGGCCGAGACACTGGGTTCGCTCGGTGTGCCGGTCCAGCTCAAATGGCCCAACGACGTGCTGCGCGACGGGAAAAAACTGGCCGGCATCCTGGTCGAAGCCCAACAGGACGCCAACGGCGGCTACTGGGCCGTGATCGGCGTGGGCCTGAACCTGATCATGCCGGACGAACTGGAAGCGCAAATCGGACGCGACGTGGCGGGCGCCCCGTGGCTGGCGCAAATGGACCGCAACGAACTGATGGCCACCCTGCTCAGCCGCCTGGCCGCCGTGCTGGCCGAATTCGACGACACCGGCTTCGCCCCGTTCTGCGAACGCTGGAACGCGCTGCACGCATGGCAGGGCCAGGACGTGACCATCATGGATGGCGGCCAGGTGCTGCAGCAGGGCCGCGCGGCTGGCGTGGACCACAGCGGCCGCCTGCTGCTGGACACGGCCCAAGGGCGGACCGAAGTGCTGTCGGGCGACGTCTCGCTGCGGCTGGTGCAAGCATGATCCTGCTGATCGACGCCGGCAACACCCGCGTCAAATGGGCGCTGGTCGCCGCCGATGCGCCGCTGGGCGCCTGGCTGGCCACGGGCGCGGTGCTGCACGCGGAGCTGGAACAACTGCCAGCCGCCTGGCTGCGGGCGCTGGCCAACCGCAGCGTCAGCCGCGCGCTGCTGGCCAACGTGGCCGGCGCCGCGCTGCGCGCACGGCTGGAACAGATCCTGCCGGCCGGACTGGCTGAGGTGGCGTGGTTCGCGTCGCTGCCGGAACTGGCCGGGGTACGCAACGGCTACCGCAATCCGGCACAGCTGGGCTGCGACCGTTTCGCCGCCGCCATCGGCGCGCACGCGCTGGCGCCGGGCCGTGACGTGATCGTGGCCACCTGCGGCACGGCCACCACCATCGACGCCGTCACGGCCGACGGCGCCTTCCTGGGCGGGATGATCCTGCCCGGCCTGGGCCTGATGGCCAGCGCACTGGCGCGCAACACGGCGCAGTTGCCGCAGATCGCGCAAGACGGTAAGCTGCCCGCTGGATTTGCCGACAACACGGACGACGCCATCCTCAGCGGCTGCCTGGCGGCCCAGAGCGGCGCCATCGAACATGCGTGCACGCTGCATGGCGCCAGCCTGTGCCTGATCTCGGGCGGCGCCGCGCCGTTCGTGGCGCCCATGCTGAAAGTGCCGTACCGCGTGGTCGACAACATCGTGCTGACCGGCCTGCACGCGGCGTGCGGCGCCGAACCCGTAACCACCCTGGATAGCCCGTGCTGAAATTTATCTTCTGGTCCCTGCTGGCCGTCAACGGTGCGCTGTTCGCGTATGGACAGGGCTACCTGGGCCACTTCAGCGGCAATGAACGCGAGCCGGCGCGACTCAAGAACCAGCTCAACGCCGACAAGCTGGCCGTGATCCCGGCCGAGAAAGCGGCGGCCGCCGCCTCCGCATCCGCCAACGCGTCGGCGTCGGCAGCGGCCAAGGCCGGGCCGCAAGCGCTGGCCTGCGTCGAAGTCGGCAACTTCGTGCTGGCCGAAGCGCGCCGCTTTGAAAAGCTGGTGGAACCGCTGGACCTGGGCGACCGCCAGTCACGCCGCAATTTGCCGGGCACGGAAGCGTCGAGCTACATCGTGTTCATCCCGCCGCAAGGCAGCAAGGAAGCGGCCGACAAGAAAGCGGGCGAACTGCGCGCGCTGGGCGTGACCAATTACTTCGTGATGTCCGATTCGCAAACCATGCGCTGGGCCATTTCGCTGGGTGTGTTCAAGACCGAGGGCGCGGCCCAGAACCAGCTGGCGGCGCTGGTCAAGCAAGGCGTGCACAGCGCCCGCGTCGCACCGCGCATGAGCGGCGGCAAACTGCTGGTCTTCCAGTTCCGCGACATCGATACCGACATCAAGGCCCGCATCGACGACTTGCGGTCCGGCTTCCCGAACACGGAAACGCGCAGCTGCAAATAAAGCGTCCGGTGTTGCCGCCGCCGCTCAGCGCTGAATGACGATTGGTTTCAACGCCAGCGCCACCGGCAAGGCTTGCGCGGCCTGCAATGCGGCCTGGCGGGTGGCGAACGGGCCGCTGAACAGGCGGTGCACGGTGCCGCCCTGCACCACTTCCAGCGATCCCAGGTTGCCGATCAGGCGCGCCAGCCGGCTGCGCACGGCTTCCGCATTTTCAGCGCGGGCGAACGCGCCCAGTTGCAGGTAAAAGCCGCCCTTGTCTGCGCTGTTCGCGCCGCCGGCCGTGGCGCCGGTCTGGCCCGCCCCCTGCACCAGGGTTTCGAATTCCGGCGATCCCGCCGCCGCCGTCGTGCCCGTGGTCGCCGCCGTCACCGGCTTGGGCGACAGCACCAGCGGCGCGGTGGCCGGTTGGCCGGCCGCGCGCGCGGCCAGCATGCGGTCGATCTCGGCCGGCAGGATGCGCTCGATCTGCAGTTCATGGCTGCCCTTGCCCAGCAAGCCCAGTTTCAACGCGGCCGTGTACGACACGTCGATCGCGCGGTTGGAGTGGAACGGTCCCCGGTCATTGATGCGGACGATCACCTGCGCGCCCGTGGCCAGGTTGGTCAGCCGTGCGTAGGACGGGATAGGGAGCGTGGGATGGGCGGCCGTCATCTTGTACATGTCGTACAGCTCACCCGACGAGGTGCGCTGGCCGTGGAACTTCTTGCCATACCAGCTGCCGATCCCCTTCTGCACGTAGGGCTGATCGTCCGTGATCGGCGTGTAGGTCTTGCCGAAGACGACGTAGGGCCGGTTGGAGCGCGGCAGCAGCGGATCGTTGCGCACTTCCGCATCCGGCACCTCGGCCAGGTTGGGCGGCGGATTGTCGCCCGGTCCGTCGTCCTGATAGTAACCGCCACGGCCGGAGCCGGCCGGCGGCAGGGCCGGCACACCCGGCTCGGGGCGGCCCGGCGTCTTGGCCACGCCGCCCGCCGGTTTGGGCACAGTGGCGGACGGCGTGCCTTGCTGCGGCACCGTGCCGCAGGCAGCCAGCGCCAGCATCGCCGCCAGGCCCGCCGCTTTCAAGTAACCGTTTTTGTACATAACCATCTTGCCATCCTTGTTATTTTTACCCGGGCGGCAGACCGCCCGGCCGGCGGCGCATGCGCCGCCAACCGTGCATTATCGCTCAAACAGCAAAGCGACCGCGCCACACTGGTTTTTTAGCGACGCAGACCACGCTGCGCCGCGAAGGAAGGATTCAGGAAGAAATCAGGTCTGTACCAGCTTGCGGTGGCGCTGGATGCTCATCAGGATACCGCCGCCCAGGCCCAGCGTGAGCAGCGCCGTGCCGCCGTAGCTCATGAACGGCAGCGGCACGCCCACCACCGGCAGGATGCCACTGACCATGCCCATGTTGACGAAGGCGTAGGTGAAGTAAATCATGGTGATGGCGCCGGCCAGCAGGCGGGTGAAGAAGTTCGGCGCATTGGCCGCGATCATCAGGCCGCGCCCGATCAGCAGCAGGTAGAGCACCATCAGGATCAGGTTACCGGTCAGCCCGAACTCCTCCGAGAACACGGCGAAGATGAAGTCCGTGGTGCGCTCGGGGATGAACTCCAGGTGGGCCTGGGTGCCATGGGTCCAGCCCTTGCCCGTCAGGCCGCCGGAACCGACGGCGATGGTGGACTGGATGATGTGGAAGCCCTTGCCCAACGGGTCGGAGGTGGGATCGATCAGCGTCATCACGCGCTCGCGCTGGTAGTCGTGCATCACGGACCAGATCACGGGCAGGCTGGCCGCGCCCATCACGAACAGGGCCACCAGCGCCTTCCACGACAGGCCCGCCAGGAAGATCACGCAAAAGCCGGCCGCCACCACCAGCAGCGCCGTGCCCAGGTCGGGCTGCTTGGCGATCAGGCCCACGGGGATGGCCAGCAGGATGGCCGCGATCAGGTAGGAATGCCAGCGCAGCTGCCCGGCGCGCTGCTGGAAGAACCAGGCCAGCATCAGCGGCATGGCGATCTTCATGAATTCGGACGGCTGGATATCGACGCCCACGTGCAGCCAGCGCCGCGCGCCCAGCTTGACGGTGCCGAACAGCGCCACCGCCAGCAGCAGCGCCACCGCCACCACGTAGGCGGGAACGGCGATGCGCATCATCATCTGCGGCGTGATATTGGCCACCATCCACATCACGAGGAAGGCCATGAAGATGTTGCGCAGCTGGTCCTCGACCTTGCCGGGGATGCCGATGCTGGCCGAGTACAGCGTCACCAGCCCGGTGCACAGCAGCATCAGGATGATGATGGCCAGCGGGCCGTCGAACACGGTGAAATAGGGGCGCATGCGGCGCCACAGCGAGCGCCTTTCGTTGATCGGCATGATGGCTTCCTTATTCGGTATTGCCGGGCGTTTCGGCGCCGGGCTTGGGTTCGCCGCTCACGCCCTGCTCGGCCTTGATGTCTTCCACGGAACGCAGCTCGGCGTCCTCCTTGGGCACCTTGGTGGTCTCCTTCTCCTGCGGGCGCTTGCCCAGCAGGTAGAAGTCGAGCGCCTTGCGCACGATGGGCGCGGCCACGCCGGCGCCGAAGCCGCCGTTCTCCACCACCACGGCGATGGCGATGCGCGGCTTGTCGGCCGGGGCGAAGGCCGTGTACAACGCGTTGTCGCGCAGGCGCTCGGCGATCAGGTTGGCGTTGTACTTCTCGTTCTTCTTGATGGCGATCAGCTGCGCCGTGCCGGTCTTGCCGCCCGAGGTGTAGCCGGCGCCCGCGAAGGCCTTGGCCGCCGTGCCGCCCAGCGTCACACCCACCATGGCGTTCTTGATGATGTCGATGTTTTCCTGCTTGAGCGGGATGCGGTAGCTCTCCTTGGGCACGGTCAGCTTGCGCGCGCGCGTCACGCCGTCCTCGATGATCTTGACCAGGTGCGGCTTCATCACCACGCCGTTGTTGGCGAGGTTGGCGATCGCGTGGGCCATCTGCAGCGGCGTGTAGCTGTTAAAGCCGTTGCCGATTGAAACCGAGATGGTGTCGCCGCCCACCCACTTCTGCGCGGCCGGATTTTTCTTGAAGCGAGCCCGCTTCCATTCCTTCGATGGCAGGATGCCGGCCTTCTCGTGTTCCAGGTCGATGCCGGTCAACTCGCCGAAGCCGAACGGCTTCATGAAGTCGTGGATGGCGTCGATGCCCATGTCGTTGCCGAGCATGTAGTAGTAGGTGTCGCACGATTCGACGATGGACTTGTACATGTCCACCGTGCCGTGGCCGCCCGGTTTATCGTCGCGGAACTTGTGGCCGCCCAGCGTAAACGAACCGGGGTCGAAGATGGTCTGGCCCGGCGTGCGCTTGCCCAGCTCCAGCGCGGCCAGCGCCATGAAGGGCTTAAAGGTGGACCCGGGCGGATAGGTGCCCGACAGCGGACGGTTCACCATCGGCTTGTCGAGCGAGGTATTGAGGTCAGACCAGCTTTGCGAATCGATGCCGTCGACGAACAGGTTGGGGTCGTAGCCGGGGCGCGACACGTAGGCCAGGATGTCGCCCGTCTCCGGCTCGATCGCCACCAGCGCGCCGCGCCATTCGCCGAACGCTTCCTCGATCACCTTCTGCAGTTCGATGTCGATCGACAGGATCAGGTTGTTGCCGGGCGCGGCCGGGGTGCGCGACAGCGTGCGGATGGCGCGCCCGCCGGCCGACACTTCCACTTCCTCGTAGCCGGTGGTGCCGTGCAACTGGCGCTCGTAGCTCTTTTCCAGGCCTTCCTTGCCGATATGGTCGGTGCCGTTGTAGTTGGCCGCGTCGTCCGTGTCCTCGATGGCCTTGGCCTCGGCCTGGTTGATGCGGCCGATGTAGCCGATCACGTGCGAGGCCAGCTCGCCGAGCGGATACTGGCGGAACAAACGGGCCTGGATTTCCACGCCGGGGAAGCGGAAACGCTGGGCCGAAAAGCGCGCCACTTCCTCGTCCGTCAGGCGGGAACGCAGCGGCACGCTCTCGAAGTTCTTCGATTCCTCCAGCAGCTTCTTGAAGCGCTTGCGGTCCTTGGCCTCGATCTGGACCAGCTTGGCCAGTTCGTCGATGGTCTCATCGAGCGTCATGCGCAGCTTGGACGGCGTCACCTCCAGCGTGTAGGCCGAGTAGTTGCGGGCCAGGACCACGCCGTTGCGGTCCAGGATCAGGCCGCGGTTCGGCTCGATCGGCACCACGGCGATGCGGTTCTCCTCGGCTTGCGCGGCGTAGTCGCTGTGCTTGACCACCTGCAGCCAGATGAAGCGCGCCAGCAGCAGGCCAAAGCAGACGAACACCAGCAAGCCCAGTGCCGTCAGGCGCAGGCGGAACAGGTGTAGTTCGCGTTCCGTGTTCTTCAGTTCAGTCATGCGGGTAAATCAGGTGCGTCAAGTGGGGAATCAGATCGGCCGCGTGTGATCGCGGTCGACGGCGCGCCGCTGGGGCGCCAGCAGCAGCCATGTGGCCAGCGGCCACAGGGCGACGGCCACCGCGCTTTCCAGGAAATAGAACCAGCCGGGGAATTTACCGGACACCATGAAGCGTATGCCCAGTTGCACCGACTGCGCCATCAGCAGCAGCGGGAACACGTGCATGGCCTGCGTCATCAGCGGGAACCACAGCACGCGCCGGTGAAGCATGATGGCGAAATAGGACAGCAGCGTGTAGGCCAGCGCATTCTCGCCCAGCAGCGTGGAATCGTGCACATCCATCAGCAGGCCGAGGAAGAAGGCGGTGCCGATGCCCACCTTGCGCGGCTGATGCACACCCCAGAACACCAGCACCAGCGCCACGAAGTCGGGCGTGCCGATGAAATTCCCCCAGGGCAGAAGGTTGAGCAGGAAGGCGCAGAACAGGCTGAACGCGATGAACAGCGGGCTGACGGGCAGCAGGATATAGTGGGGACGGCTCACTGCGCGGCCTCCTTCGGTTTGGGCTGGGCTGGCGCGGCGGCCGGCGTGGCGGCGGGTGCTGCGGCCTTGGTCGCGGCCGGCGCGGCGGGCTTGGTCGCGGCCGGCACGGCGGCACCAGGGATGGTCGCTGGTGCGGCGCCCGCCGGGGTGGCGCCCGGCGTTGCCCCCACGATCGCGCCCGTCTCCTTGACGGGCCCCATCTTGCCCACGTGTTTCTTCGGCTGACGCACTTCCTCCTCCGGTGGCCGGGGCGGCATGTCCGGTGGCGTCATCAGGATCAGCAACTGGGTATGGTTGGAAATGCCGGCCAGCGGCTGGCAGACGACGCCGCCGAACGAACCGCCGGCGCTGTTTTCCACCTGCGTCACGCGGGCCACGGCCAGGCCGGCCGGGTACACACCGTCGAGGCCGGATGTGACCACCACATCGTTGACCTGGATATCGGCGTTGGGCGCAGTGAAGCGCAGTTCCAGCATGCCGGACTTGCCGCGGCCATAGGCCACGCTGCGCAAGCCGGTGCGCAGCAGTTCAACGGGGATCGCTTGTTCCTTGTCGGTCAGCAGCGTGACCTCGGCGGTGAACGGGAACACGCGCGTGACCTGGCCAACCACACCCATGTTGTCGATCACGGGCAGGCCGAGCGAGACGCCTTGCTGGGTGCCCCGGTCCAGCACGATCTTGCGGCTATTGGGGTCGCGCGCATCGTACAGCACCTCGGCCAGCATGGACTTGACGGGCAGGCGCTGGCGCGCATCCATCAACTTGCGCAACTGGGTGTTCTCGGCGGACTGGAACTGGGCCTGCTGCAAGGCCTGGGCGCTGGCGATCTGCTGGCGTTTGAGTTCGCGCACCTGCTTTTCCAGCGACGACAAGGTGGAGAAATAATCGCCCACGCCGTAGATGGCGTCGCGCGGCAGCAAGGCCGCCATTTGCAGCGGATACAGCACGGTGCCGGCCACCTGGCGCACCGTGGCCAGGGTATGCATGCGCGAATCGACCAGCAGCAGCGCGATCGAAATGCACGCGAACACCGTCATCTTGACGCGGGCCGGGGCGCCTTGTTTGAATAGTGGCGGAGGACTGTATTCCATGACTTCCAATTATCCGGCGCTCGCGCGCCAACCAACTAACGGCCTATGCTCTTTCATCAGCCCGGCGCCACCGGCGGCGCCGGGCCGGGGTCATCATTCGTAGGAGAAGATCGAGCCCAGTTGGTCCATCCGCTCCAGCGCCATGCCGGAACCGCGCACCACGCAGGTGAGCGGATCTTCGGCCACCAGCACGGGCAGGCCCGTCTCTTCCATCAGCAGGCGGTCCAGGTCGCGCAGCAGCGCGCCGCCGCCGGTCAGCATCATGCCTTTTTCGGCGATGTCGGCGCCCAGTTCCGGCGGGGTCTGTTCCAGCGCGTTCTTGACGGCCGAGACGATGTTGTTGAGCGGGTCGGTCAGCGCTTCCAGGATCTCGTTGGACGAGATGGTGAACGAACGCGGGATGCCTTCAGACAGGTTGCGGCCCTTGACTTCCATTTCCTTCACTTCCGAGCCGGGGAAGGCCGAACCGATGGCCTTCTTGATGGCTTCAGCCGTCTGTTCGCCGATCAGCATGCCGTAGTTGCGGCGGATGTAGTTGACGATGGCTTCATCGAACTTGTCGCCGCCCACGCGCACGGAACCCTTGTACACCATGCCGCCCAGCGAGATGATGCCCACTTCCGTGGTGCCGCCGCCGATGTCGACCACCATCGAGCCGGTGGCGTCGGACACGGGCAGGCCGGCGCCGATGGCCGCTGCCATCGGTTCCTCGATCAGGTACACCTGCGAGGCGCCGGCGCCCAGCGCCGATTCGCGGATCGCGCGGCGTTCCACCTGGGTCGAGCCGCACGGCACGCAGATGATGATGCGCGGCGATGGCCGGAAGAACTTGGAGTCGTGCACCATGCGGATGAACTGCTTGAGCATCTGTTCGGTGACGGTGAAGTCGGCGATCACGCCATCCTTCATCGGGCGGATCGCCTCGATGTTGCCCGGCACTTTACCCAGCATCTGCTTGGCTTCCTTACCGACAGCCTGGATGGTTTTCTTGCCGTTCGGGCCACCTTCCTGGCGGATGGCGACGACCGATGGTTCGTCCAGGACGATGCCCTGGCCGCGTACATAAATCAGGGTGTTGGCCGTGCCCAAGTCAATGGCCAGATCGGTGGAAATATACCTGCGTAAAAAACCAAACATGAGTATCCTGTGGCGCCTCTACAGTGCGCATAAGCCGTTATAGGGAGTATCGGCGCGCCCGCCCGGGGGGCGCTGCGCGATCAGTTCCGACGCGGCGGCAGCTTCATTCGGCGCCGGCAACGCATCAACCCGCCATTCTACCTTATAATTTGAATGCGATTTGCCGAAAATCCAGTCAAAAGTGTATCCCTTCAGGCCACGAATTAAGCGGCTTTCATGAACTTTTGGCGGCTGATTGCCGTAAATTCCAGATTTTTATCAATAATACAATTAAACGCGCGGCCCGGCCGCGCCTATCGCCATGTCCCTGACCCTATCTGACGTAAAACGCATCGCCCACCTGGCCCAGCTCGAAATGAGCGAAACGCAGTCCGCCACGGCGCTGGGCCAACTGAACGGCATCTTCGCGCTGGCCGAACAGATGCAGGCGGTCGACACCGACGGCGTCGCCCCGCTCAGCCATCCGCTGGCGGCCCACATGCACAATATCGCGCTGCGCCTGCGCGAAGACGTGGCCACCGAACCGAATCGCCGCGACGCCTACCAGGCGGTCGCCCCCAAAACCGAGGACGGCCTCTACCTGGTGCCGAAAGTGATCGAATAAGCGCGCCCCGCCCCACTGCGCACCGAACGCCCGAACCACCGCCGCACCGTCATTCCCGCGCAGGCGGGAATCCATACCAGGCATGGGTCCCCGCCGACGCGCGGACGACGTGCCCTGAATTGACTGAAACGCCATGCACACCAAAACCATTAAAGAGCTGTCCGCCCTGCTGCAAAGCAAAGCGATTTCCGCCACCGACCTGGCCAAGCACTTCCTCGACCGCATCGAAGCGAGCGACCTGAACGCCTTCCTGCACGTGGACCGCGCCCTCACGCTGGCGCAGGCGGCCGAAGCGGATGCCCGCATCGCGGCCGGCACGGCCACGCCGCTGACGGGCGTGCCTATCGCCCACAAGGATATCTTCGTCACCCAGGGCTGGCGCTCGACGGCCGGTTCGAAAATGCTGGCCAATTACGTCAGCCCGTTCAACGCCACCGTGGTGGAAAAACTCAACGCGGCCGGCATGGTCACGCTGGGCAAGCTCAATTGCGACGAATTCGCCATGGGCTCGGCCAATGAGAACTCGGCCTTCGGCGCCGTGAAGAACCCGTGGGACAAGACGGCCGTACCGGGCGGCTCCTCGGGCGGTTCGGCCGCCGCCGTGGCCGCGCGCCTGGCGCCCGGCGTGACCGGCACCGACACGGGCGGCTCGATCCGCCAGCCAGCTTCGTTCTGCGGCATCACCGGTATCAAGCCCACCTACGGCCGCGTGTCGCGCTTCGGCATGATCGCGTTCGCGTCCTCGCTCGACCAGGGCGGCCCGATGGCGCAGACGGCCGAGGATTGCGCGCTACTGCTGTCGGCCATGGCCGGCTTCGACGAGCGCGACTCGACCAGCCTGACGCCGGAACAGGGCGGCGTGGCGGAAGACTTCACGCGCGCGCTGAACCAGCCGCTGACGGGCCTGCGCATCGGCGTGCCCAAGGAATACTTCGGCGAAGGCCTGGCGGCCGACGTCGAGCAGGCCGTGCGCGCCGCGCTGGAACAGTTCGTGAAGCTGGGCGCCACGCTGGTCGACATCTCGCTGCCCAACACGGCGCTGTCGATCCCGGCCTACTACATGATCGCGCCGGCCGAAGCCTCGTCCAACCTGTCGCGCTTTGACGGCGTGCGCTACGGCCACCGCGCCGCCGAGTACAAGGACCTGCAGGACATGTACAAGAAGACCCGCGCCGAAGGCTTCGGCGCCGAGGTCAAGCGCCGCATCATGGTCGGCACCTACGTGCTGTGCCACGGCTACTACGACGCCTACTACCTGAAGGCACAGAAAATCCGCCGCCTGATCGCGCAGGATTTCGAAGCCGTGCTCAATGGCCCCAACGCTGTCTGCGACGTGATCATGGGCCCCGTGGCCCCCACCGTGGCCTGGGACCTGGGCGACAAGTCGGACGATCCGGTGGCCGCCTACCTGGCCGACATCTTCACGCTGTCGACCAGCCTGGCCGGCCTGCCCGGCATGTCCATCCCCTGCGGTTTCGGCCAGGGCGAGAAGAACAGCAAGCGCCCCGTGGGCCTGCAGATCATCGGCAATTACTTCGGCGAGGCCAAGCTGCTGAACGTGGCGCACCAGTTCCAGCAAGCCACCGACTGGCACCTGCGCGCGCCGGCCGGCATCTAAGCCCCCTACAACGAATACATCAGCGAGAACACCAATATGGAATGGGAAGTCGTCATCGGTCTTGAGAACCACGTGCAGCTCACGACCGAATCTAAAATTTTCAGCGGTTCGCCGATCAAGTTCGGCGCCGAACCGAACACCCAGGCCAGCGCCGTCGACCTGGCGCTGCCGGGCGTGCTGCCGGTGATGAACAAGCAGGCCGTGGACCGCGCGATCCGCTTCGGCCTGGCCGTCGGCGCCAAGGTGGCGCCGCAGTCCGTGTTCGCCCGCAAGAACTACTTCTACCCCGACCTGCCCAAGGGCTACCAGATCAGCCAGTTCGAGGACCCCGTGGTGCAAGGCGGCTCGCTCACCTTCGGCTACGAGAAGGATGGCGAATTCGTCACCAAGACCGTCAACCTGACGCGCGCCCACCTGGAGGAAGACGCCGGCAAGTCGCTGCACGAGGACTACCACGGCATGAGCGGCATTGACCTGAACCGCGCCGGCACGCCGCTGCTGGAGATCGTGTCCGAGCCGGAAATCCGCAGCGCCGCCGAAGCGGTGGCCTACGCCAAGGCCCTGCACTCGCTGGTGATGTGGCTCGGCGTGTGCGACGGTAACATGCAAGAAGGCTCGTTCCGCTGCGACGTGAACGTGTCCGTGCGTCCGAAAGGCCAGAAGGAATTCGGCACCCGCTGCGAAATCAAGAACCTGAACTCGTTCCGCTTCATCGAGGAAGCCGTGCACGTGGAAGTGCGCCGCCAGATCGAGCTGATCGAAGACGGCGGCAAGGTGCAGCAGGCCACCCGCCTGTACGACCCGGACCGCAAGGAAACGCGCGAAATGCGCAGCAAGGAAGACGCGCAGGATTACCGCTACTTCCCCGACCCCGACCTGCCGCCACTGATGATTTCGCAGCAGTGGATCGATGAGGTGAAGGCCACCATGCCCGAACTGCCGGGCGCCATGCGCGCGCGCTTCGTGAGCGAATACGCGCTGCCCGACTATGACGCGCTGGTGCTGACCCAATCCAAAGCCATGGCCACCTACTTCGTGGCCGTGGTGGACAAGGCCGGCAAGGAAAACGCCAAGGCTGCCGCCAACTGGCTGATGGGCGACGTGTCGTCCACCCTGAACCGCGAGAACGTGGACATCGCCGACGCGCCGGTATCGGCAGCGCAGCTGGCCGCGATGCTGAAGCGGATCGCCGACGGCACCATCTCCAACAAGGCCGCGAAGGAAGTCTTCGCCGGCATGTGGGAAGCCAAGTCCGCCGACGAAAACCTGGTCGACACGGTGATCGAAGCCAAGGGTCTGAAGCAGATTTCGGACACGGGCGCGCTGGAAGCGATCGTCAACGACGTGCTGGCGGCGAACGCCAAGTCGGTCGAGCAGTACCGCGCCGGCAAGGAAGCGGCCATCAACGCGCTGATCGGCCAGGCCATGAAAGCGTCGCGCGGCAAGGCCAACCCGGCTCAATTGACGGAGCTGCTGAAGGCCAAGCTGGCTGGCTAAACAAGCAAGGCATCACGACATGGCCGGGGAGCGATCCCCGGCCATTTTTTTTGCGGGAACGATGCGAAAAATAGGGTGCCGGTCCGGCCTTACACGGACGGCTTACGCGCCAGCACGGCCAGCGCTTGTTCGGACCACTCAATCCAGAAGGTTTCCATCTTGATGCCGGCAATCAGCACCAGGTGCTGCAATTGCTGCTCGCGGCTTTGTCCATTCGGTGGAAAATCGCGCGCTTCGATCTGCTGGTACAGCGCCAGCTGCTGGCGATGCATGTCCAGCCGGCGGGCGATGTCCTGATCCAGCCCGGTGGGGCCGATCACGGCTTCCGCACGCAGGCGCAGCATCAGTTCATTGCGCATCGGCTTAGGGTCCTGGCTTTCCGCCGTCCAGCGCCGCAGTTCTTCGCGCCCGGACGGCAGCACGCGGTAGGCGCGCTTGCGCCCGCGCCCCGATTCCGGCTCCAGCGACTCCACCCATCCCGCCTGCTCCAGCCGCCCCAGTTCACGGTAGATCTGCTGGTGCGTGGCGTGCCAGAAAAAGCCGATGGATTTGTCGAAACGGCGCGCCAATTCCACGCCGGAGCAAGGGCGCTCCAGCAAGGCCGTGATCAAGGCATGGGGTAAAGACATGGTGTTCGCAGGCGGGGCCCGATGTGGCAAAGACGACATTATCCCATGCCACCCGTCATCGTTGCAGACGGCCTAGCCTTTGAACGCGGGGATCAGGTGGCCGATGCGCTTGCCCATCTCCGCACCCAGCGCCTGCAGGCCGCTCAACGGGCGCACCATCACCTCGAATTCGACGATCTTGCCGTCCTCGTCGAAGCGGATGAAATCGGCGCCCTTGAGCTGCTTGTCGCCCACGCGGGCGCTGAACTCCAGCACCACGCTCAGGCCGTCGCCAGTGGCGAACTGGCGGTGGTAGACAAAGTCCTCGAACACATTGATCACCGTGCCCAGCACCAGCACCACGGCTTGCGCCGACTGGTAGGGCGTGAACGCCAGCGGCGACCGGAACACGGCGTCCGGGTGGACGATGGATGGTAGCGCCGCCAGGTCGCGCCGGTGCAGCATGTCGTGCCAGGTGGCCAGCGACGCCGCCACGGAAGGGTGCAAGGATGCGAGTTGCTCTGTCATGCCGTTCTCCGCCAGTTCAGGGTTGGGCCGGTTGGCCGGGGTTGAATCAAGATCGTGGATCAAGATCGGGGATCAGATCGTGGCCGCCAGACGCACGCCCTGGTCGATGGCGCGCTTGGCGTCCAGTTCCGCCGCCACGTCCGCGCCGCCGATCAGGTGCGCGGCGCAGCCGGCCGCCTGCAACTCGTCGTACAGCTCGCGCAGCGGATTCTGGCCGGCGCACAGGATCACGTTATCGACCGGCAGGACCTTATCCTCGCCGTCCACCGTCACGTGCAGGCCTTCATCGTCGATCTTGCGGTAGCTGACGCCGGAGGCCATGGCCACGCGGCGCGCCTTCAACCCGGTGCGGTGGATCCAGCCGGTGGTCTTGCCCAGGTTGGCGCCCACCTTGCTCTCCTTGCGCTGCAACAGGTAGACCCGGCGCGGCGATGCTTCCACTTCGGCCGCGCGCAGGCCGCCGGCCTCGCGGTAGGCCGTGTCGATGCCCCACTCGGCGTAGAACTTCTCCGGATGCAGGGTGGCGCTCTCGCCGCTGTGGGTCAGGAACTCGGCCACGTCGAAGCCGATGCCGCCGGCGCCGATGATGGCCACGGATTTACCCACGGGCTTACGCTCGCGTAGCACGTCCAGGTAACCCATCACCTTGGGATGGTCCACGCCCTCGATGTCCGGCAGGCGCGGCGTGACGCCGGTGGCCACCACGATCTCGTCGTAGCCGCCCTCTTTCAGCTGCGCCGCCGTGGCGCGCGTGTTCAGCTTGACCTGCACGCCGCGCAGTTCGATCTGCTTGCCGAAGTAGCGCAGCATCTCGTAGAACTCTTCCTTGCCCGGCACCTGCTTGGCCACGTTCAGCTGGCCGCCGATTTCGCCGGCCGCTTCGTACAGTTCCACCGCGTGGCCACGCTCGGCGGCCGCCACGGCGAAGCTCAGGCCCGCGGGGCCGGCGCCCACCACGGCCACGCGCTTGCGCTTGGCCATGGGCTGGAACACCAGTTCCGTCTCGTGGCAGGCGCGCGGGTTGACCAGGCAAGAGGTGATCTTGCCGCTGAAGGTGTGGTCCAGGCAGGCCTGGTTGCAGCCGATGCAGGTGTTGATCTCGTCGGCGCGGCCTTGCTCGGCCTTGACGACGAATTCCGGATCGGCCAGCAGCGGGCGGGCCATCGACACCATGTCGCTATAGCCGTCGGCCAGCACCTGCTCGGCCACTTCCGGCGTGTTGATACGGTTGGTGGCGATCAGCGGGATCTTCACGTGGCCGCGCAGTTGTTTGGTGACCCAGGCGAAGGCCGCGCGCGGCACCTTGGTGGCGATGGTGGGAATGCGCGCCTCGTGCCAGCCGATGCCGGTGTTGATGATGGTGGCGCCGGCCGCTTCCACCGCCTTGGCCAGTGCGATCACTTCGTCCAGCGTGGAGCCGTCTTCCACCAGGTCCAGCATGGAC
Organism: Rugamonas brunnea; assembly: GCF_014042345.1. GTDB lineage: Bacteria > Pseudomonadota > Gammaproteobacteria > Burkholderiales > Burkholderiaceae_D > Rugamonas > Rugamonas brunnea. The sequence goes on along the minus strand of NZ_JACEZT010000002.1, from coordinate 30,315 downwards.
AGGCGGTAGATGATGATGAAGTTGGGGCCCACTTTTTCACGCGTGCGGCGCACGATCTCGACCGGGAAGCGCATGCGCTTCTCGTAGCTGCCGCCCCACTCGTCGTCGCGCATATTGGTGCGGGCCGCGATGAATTCGTTGATCAGATAACCTTCCGAACCCATGATCTCGACGCCGTCGTAGCCGGCCGACTGGGCCAGGCCGGCGCAGCGCACGAAGTCTTCGATGGTCTGCTCGACTTCGTCGGTGGTCAGCTCGTGCGGCTCAAACGCGTTGATCGGCGCCTGCAGCGCGCTGGGCGCCACCAGGCCGGGCTGGTAAGAATAGCGACCGAAGTGCAGGATCTGCATGGCGATCTTGCCGCCGGCCGCGTGCACGGCCGTGGTGACCTGGCGGTGGTGCTCAGCGTCGGCCTCGGTGGTCATCATGGAACCGCCGCGCACGGGGCGGCCGGCCTCGTTGGGCGAAATGCCGCCCGTGACCATCAGGCCCACGCCGCCGCGCGCGCGTTCGGCATAGAACGCCGCCATGCGGGCGAAACCATTGGGCGCTTCTTCCAGGCCCACGTGCATGGAGCCCATCAGCACGCGGTTGCGCAGCGTGGTGAAGCCCAGGTCCAGTGGGGTCAACAGGTGTGGGTATGCGGTCATGCGGGTCTCCGTTTATGCAATCAGTTGCACGATTGTAGGCCGCTTCATTTGTTTACGCAACCAGTTGCATAAATGCTTGTATGAATCCTCTAAACCGCGGATCGCGCCCGCGCGCCGGACCTGCCCAGGCCCAGCGGCCCGAGCCCGGCGGGTCGGACCCGGTAGGTCAGACCCGCAGCCACCCGTCAGGCCGGCAAGCCGTGCGCGCCCATCCATTGCAGGATGGCGGCGAAGATTTGCTCGCGATTGAGTTCGTTGAAGTTCTCGTGGTAATTCTGCGGATAGCGGTGCAGCTCCACCAGTTCCGGCTTGATCGAGCGCAGCATGGCCTCGCCTGCGTCGGCGTCGGCCAGCCGGTCGTCGCCGGCGATCGCGGCGAACAGCGGATAGCGCCAGGCCGGCATGTGTGCCGCCAGCCCGGCCTGCGCCTGGTTCAGCGCATGGCCGAAACGCACCGTCACCTCGGTCGCGCGCACGTTGTCGCGCTCGTCGGCGTGGTGGCGGGCCGTGATGGTGGCGTCGTGGGTCAGCACGTCGGTCAGCGAATCGAGCGGCACTTTCATGCGCGGCAGCAGCGCGGCCAGCACGCCCGACAGCGCCAGCAGCACCGGCGCCACCTTGATCGCGTTGACGTAGTACGGCGAGGACAGGATGAAGCCGTTGACGGCCGGGTCGGCCGGCAAGCGGTGCAGCGCCAGGTGGGTGGCGATCAGCCCCCCCATCGAGTGGCCCATGATGAAGATCGGCAAGCCGGGGTACTGGCGCTTGACCCAGGCCAGCAGCAGTTCGCTTTCATCCAGGAAGACGTGGAAGCCGGGAATGTCGACCCGGCGCGCCATCTCGTGGCCCACCATGTCGTAGCTGACGGTGGCGATGCCGTGGGCGCGGAAGTACAGGGCTGGCGTCACATAGTCGCCCGCATGGGCCATGCCGCCGTGCAGCGCCATGATGACGGCGCGCGGCGCGGCCGGCTCCCAGATGTGGATCTGGCGTTCAGTCTGGCCGCCAACTGGCAGGCGGGCCAGTCTGTCTTCGGAAAATCGCATTGCTACACTCCAGTTATGCTTTTGGCAAAACCGTTAGCTTAACGCAATTTCCCGGGCGCGGGGAGCGCCTGGCCGTCACTGCGTGGCGATACTGAGTGAAATACCCATGTCAACCAACAGCCGCAAGTCCGCCAGCTCGAAATCGAGGCTGGGCACGACGGTTTCGCCATCCGTGTGACTGATGGCGATGCGCAGCTCGGCCGCCACGTCGGAACGCTCGAAGTGGATGCCGCGTGCCGAGCATTCGGCCAGGTAGGAACGGATCTGGCGCAGCAGCACGTCCGGGTCCTGGTGGGTCGCCACGCCCAGGTAGAAGCCGGAATCGATGCGTACGCGGCCATCGGGACGGGGATCGCCCTTGGTCCAGGTATGGTCGGGCTCGGTCGGCAGGCCGTCGCGGATGTCCGCCAGGCCTTCAGCGTCGCCATGCACTTTCAAAGTCGCGATGTTCATCATTCAGCCTTTATTTTCCCGGCCAGGGCCGATCAGCAATACGCTTGGAGACTACGATTGAATGTTACGCCAAAGCAATTTCAAAGTCCACGCAGCGACGCTGCGCGGCATCAAGCGGCGGCAGCCACCCCGTAGCGGGCCCGGTAGGCGGCCACGGCGTCCTTGTACTGCTGCAGCTGGGGATCGGCGCCGGCGCCGTTCAGGTAGCTGAACAGGTCGTCGAGGTTGCCGATCGAGATGACGGGAATGTTATACGTCTGGCTCACTTCCTGCACGGCCGAATTGGCCGACAGTGCGCCATCCTTGCCCGAGCGTTCCATGCGGTCCAGCGCGATCAGCACGGCGCACGGTTCGGCGCCGGCGGCGCGGATCATGTCCACCGATTCGCGCACCGAGGTGCCGGCCGAGATCACGTCGTCGATGATGACGACCTTGCCGTGCAGCTTGGCGCCGACAATGGTGCCCCCTTCGCCGTGGTCCTTGGCTTCCTTGCGGTTGAAGGCGAACGAGGTGTTGCGGCCCTTGCCAGCCAGCGCCACGGCCGTGGCCGAGGCCAGCGTGATGCCCTTGTAGGCGGGACCGAACAGCATGTCGAACTCGACACCCGAGTCGAGCAGGGTCTGGGCGTAGAACTGGGCCAGCTGGGCCAGCGTCGCGCCGTCGTGGAACAGGCCGGCGTTGAAGAAGTACGGCGACTGGCGCCCCGCCTTGGTGGTGAACTCACCGAAGCGCAGCACGCCGGTGGCGACGGAAAACGCGATAAATTCTTGTCGCAAGTTGCTCGTATCGTTGCTCATATAGCCTCATTTTGTAAAAGTGCCTGTATTTTAATCCGCGCGCCCGGTCAGGACAATCAAAGCCGCCCGCCGCCAGCGCGGACGAGGCCGCGCAAAACACGCTACACTGGCGGCTTTTCCATCGGGCACCGCCCGCGACGCCACGCAACGTATCCCATGCCAAAAATAATCTCCGCCAATCTGAACGGTATCCGTTCCGCCGCCTCCAAGGGCTTTTTCACCTGGATGGCCGCGCAGGATGCCGATTTCGTCTGCGTCCAGGAACTCAAGGCGCAGCAAGCCGACATGACGCCTGAATTCCTCAACCCGGGCGGCTACCATGGCCACTTCCACTACGCCGAGAAAAAGGGCTATTCCGGCACCGGCGTCTATAGCAAGATGCAACCGGACCGCGTGCTGATCGGCTTCGGCAGCCCGGAATTCGACGCCGAAGGCCGCTACGTGCGTTGCGATTTCGGCCAGTTGACCATCATTTCCGTCTACTGCCCATCTGGTTCGTCCGGCCCCGAACGCCAGGAAGCGAAATTCCGCTTCATGGACCTGTTCCTGCCGCACCTGGAGGCGCTGCGCGCCGAAGGCCGTGAAGTGGTGATCTGCGGCGACTGGAATATCGCCCACCACGAGATCGACCTGAAGAACTGGAAGGGCAACAAGAAGAATTCCGGTTTCCTGCCCGAGGAACGGGCCTGGATGACCCGCATCTTCGATGAGGTGGGCTACGTGGACGTGCACCGTGGCCTCGACAAGCGCGAGGAACAGTACACGTGGTGGAGCAACCGTGGCCAGGCCTGGGCCAAGAACGTGGGGTGGCGCATCGACTATCACGTAGCCACGCCCGGCATCGCGGCGCAAGCGCGCACGGTGGCCATCTACAAGGATGAGCGCTTCTCCGACCACGCCCCGCTGACCATCGAATACACGGCCTGAGCGGCCGCCCTCCCCAGTGCCGATGGCGCGCCCCAACGGTGTGCGCCGGCGGTGCGTGCGCTTACAGCGTGCGCCGGCTGAAAAACTGGCGCCGCTCGCCCGTGAACGGGTCGTCGAACGCGATGGCGCGCGCCAGCAGTTTTAACGGCTGCGATACGTCATCCTGCTTGCACGGCAGCGCCACCGGGTAGAACGCATCGTTCACGATGGGAACGCCCAGCGACGCCATATGCACGCGCAGCTGATGCTTGCGGCCCGTGTGCGGCCGCAAGCGGTACAGCGTGGCGTCGGCCCGGTGTTCGATCACGTCGATCACCGTTTCTGAGTTGGGCTCGCCCTCCTCCTCCTTCATCACGAAGAATTTCTCGCCATCGACCATGCGGCTGCGGTAGGTGAACGGGAAGTCGTAGCCGGCCAGCGGCGCGGCCAGCGCCTCATATTCCTTGGCGATGGCGCGCTTCTGGAACAGCGACTGGTAGGCGCCGCGCGTGACCTGACGGCACGAGAAGATCACCACGCCGGCCGTTTCGCGGTCGAGCCGATGGATGGGCGTGAGCTCCTCCATGCCCAGCTTCTTCTTCAGGCGCACCAGCAGCGACTCATGCAGGAAGCGCCCGGTCGGGATCATGGGCACGAAGTGAGGCTTGTCCACCACCAGCAGGTCGTCGTCCTGGTACAGGATCTCCTCGTGGAACGGAATCGGCGTTTCCACATCGAGCTCGCGGTAGTAGAAGATACGGATGCCGCGCCGGTAAGGGCTGTGCGGCAGCAGCGGCGTGCCGCTGGCGTCCACCACCCCGCCCTTCTCCATGCGCGTGCGCCAGTCCTCTTTCGTCACGGCCGGAAAGCGCTCGGCCATGAAGGTCAGCATGTCCGGCCAGTCGCCGCCCTGCAGCCACAAATAGCTGGGCATGACGCCGTCGCGCATGGGCAGCGGCGGCTTGCCATGCTTGTGTGCGTTGGCCGCCATGTCAGCGCCGGCTGATGGCCATCGAGTGGTACGGCGGCAGCGCGTTCGGGTCCAGTCCGCGTGCGCGCGCGAACACGGGCAGCACCAGCGGCATGTTGCGGTTCATGTCATCGATGCGGGAATTGCCGCTCGGGTGGGTGGACAGGAATTCCAGTGGCTGGCCCTGATTGAGCTGGCCCATCTTGGTCCACAAGGCCACGCCCGCGCGCGGGTCGAAGCCGGCGCGCGCCGCCAGGTCCAGGCCCACGTCGTCGGCCTCGCTCTCGTCCTCGCGCGAGAATTTGAGCACGGCCAGTTGGGTGACGGCATTGGCGCCGGCGTCCGTCAGGCGCTGGTCCACGCCCAGCCAGGCCGACAGGCCAATGCTGGCCACGCGGCCGAACAGGTTGGCTGTGGTGGCCTTGCCGGCCTGCTCGCGGCCATGCTCGCGCAGCGCATGGCCGATCTCGTGGCCCATCACGATCGCCACTTCATCGTCCGTCAGATTGAGCTTGGTGAGGATGCCGCTGTAGAAAGCGATGCGCCCGCCCGGCATGCAGAACGCGTTCACGGTGGCCGAATTGAGCAGGTTCACTTCCCACTTCCAGTTGGCCGCCTCCGGATTCCAGCGCGTGGTGAACGGGATCAGGCGGCGCGCGATGGCGCGCAGGCGGATCACCTGCGGGTGGTTATCCGGCATCAGCGCCTGCTTCTGCTGCGCCTGGCCCAGCAATTGCTGGTACTGCTGGCGCGACTGCTGGTCCACCTGCTGCTGGTCTTCGAAATTGCGGAACTTCGACATCGGCTTGACGGGGATGCCGTCCGAATAATTTTGCGTCGATGCCAACGGCGCGGCGGCCAGTCCGGCCACCAGCGCCAGCGCCAGTGCGCTACGTTTGAGGGTGTTCATGTGGTGCATTCCATGGTGCGATTTTCGGCAGCATCATCATGGCAGGAAATGCGAGGACAAAGCACACGATAAAGAACGTGAACCAGCCCGTTTCGGCCACGATGAAGCCGACCGAGGAATTGATAAAGGTGCGCGGCACAGCGGCGAGGCTGGAAAACAGCGCGTATTGGGTAGCAGTGTAACGCGGATCGGTGGAACGCGAGATAAACGCCACCAGCGCGGCCGCGCCCAGCCCGGTGCTGGCGAACGCTTCAAAGCCGTACACGGCGCTCAGCAGCACCGGGTTGGCGCCCACCTGCGCCAGCCACGCGAAGCCCAGGATGGCCAGCGCCTGCAGCACGCCGAACACCCACAGCGCGCGGTTGATGCCCAACTTGACCATCCACACCCCGCCCACCACGCCGCCAGCCAGGCTGGCCCACCAGCCGGTGGCGTTGGCCGCCAGCCCGATCTGCTTGGTGCTGAAACCGATATCGAGGAAGAACTTGGTCGACAAGGCGGTGGCCATGCTGTCGCCCAGTTTATACAGCAGCACGAAGGCGATGATCATGAAGGCCTTGCTCCAGCCGTCGCGCCGCACGAATTCGCGGAACGGCAGCACGATGGCCTGCTGCAGATTGCGCGGCGGTTCGCCGTACACGGCCGGCTCCCTGACCAGCAGTGTGCAGGCCAGTCCGGGCAGCATGAAGGCGGCCACGATCCAGAACACGGTCTGCCACGGCATGCTGTCGGCCAGCACCAGCCCCAATGCGCTGGGCACCAGGCTGGCCGCCTTGTAGGCGTTGACGATGACGGCTGCGCCCAGGCCCTGTTCGGCGTCGCTGAGCGACTCGCGCCGGAAGGCGTCGATCACCACGTCCTGGCTGGCCGACAGGAAGGCCACGCCGGCCACGAACACGGCGATCAGGCCCAGCTGGGTTTTCGGGTCCAGCATGCCCATGGCCCCCATGGTCACAAACAGCAGCAACTGGGTCAGCGCCATCCAGCCGCGGCGCCGGCCCAGCGGGCCGAGGCTGTAGCGGTCCATGAACGGCGCCCACAGGAACTTGAAGGTGTACGGCGACGTGACCAGCGCGAACAGGCCCAGCGCCTTGACGTCCAGGCCCGAGGTGGCCAGCCAGGCCTGCATCAGGTAGATCAGCGTGTACAGCGGCAGGCCGGAGCTGAAGCCCAGGAACAAAATGGCCACGGTGCGGCCATTGAGGTAGGTGCGCCAACTGGTCGCGGGTGCGGCCGGCTGGGGCGCCACGGGCTCCGGCGCCGCCATCAGGTCAGGGCCTTCTTACGCAGCCGGAACACGGCCAGGTCACCGCGCAGGTTGGGCAGCACGGAGACCTGCTCGCCGGCCGCCAGGGCCACGCATTCGAGCACTTCCAGCCCGCACTCCTCGGCCAGTTCGCGGAAGTCATTGATGGTGGCGCAGCGCACGTTGGGCGTGTCGTACCACTGGTAGGGCAGCGACTTGGAGACCGGCATGCGGCCGTTGAGCAGCGCCACCCGGTGCGGCCAGTAGGCGAAGTTGGGGAAGGAGACGATGGCTTCGCGCCCCACCCGCACAATGTCGCGCAGCAGCGGTTCGACGTGCTTCATCATCTGCAGCGAGGACAGGCACAGCACGGTGTCGAAAGAATTGTCGGCGAACAGGCCCAGGCCTTTTTCCATGTCCTGCTGGATCACGCACACGCCGCGCCGGGTGCTGTCGAGCACTTTGTCGTCTGCGATCTCGATGCCGTAGCCGCTGCACTGGCGGTCGGTCTGCAGGTAGTCGAGCATGACGCCGTCGCCGCAGCCCACGTCCAGCACGTGCGACTGCTTGGGCACCCAGTGGGCGATGAAGGCGAGGTCGGGACGGGCGCTGCTTAACTGTTCAAAATTCATGCGTACTCCTTGTTGCTGCTGGCGGGCGCCGCCTGCGCGGGCGCGCCCAGCTCTTTCCACACCTGCTCGTAGTAGGCACGCACCAGGTTCATGTAGCGCGGGTCTTCCAGCAGGAAGGCGTCGTGGCCGTGCGGCGCGTCGATCTCGGCGTAGGTGACGGGACGGCGGTTGCGCACCAGCGCCTGCACGATCTCCTGGCTGCGCGCGGGCGAGAAACGCCAGTCGGTGGTGAAGGACGCCAGCAGGAACTTGGCCTTGGTGCCGGCCAAGGTCTTGGCCAGGTCGCCGCCGTGGGCACGGGCCGGGTCAAAGTAGTCGAGCGCCTTGGTGATCAACAAATAGGTGTTGGCGTCGAAGTATTCGCTGAACTTGTCGCCCTGGTAGCGCAGGTAGGACTCGATCTCGAAATCGACGCCGAAGCCGAATTTGTAGTTGCCGTCGCCGTTCTTGGAGACGTCGCGCAGCTTGCGGCCGAACTTCTCGGCCATGTCGTCGTCCGACAGGTAGGTGATGTGGCCGACCATGCGCGCCACGCGCAGGCCGTTGCGCGGCACCACACCGTGCTCGTAGAAGTCGCCGCCATGGTAGTCCGGGTCGGACAGGATGGCCTGGCGCGCCACGTCGTTGAAGGCGATGTTCTGGGCCGACAGCTTGGGCGTGGAGGCGATCACCACGCAGTTGCGCAGCCGGTCCGGGTACATGATGCTCCAGGCCAGCGCCTGCATACCGCCCAGCGAGCCGCCCATGACGGCGGCGAATTGCTGGATGCCCAGCCGGTCGGCCAGCAGCGCCTGCGAGGCCACCCAGTCTTCCACCGTCACCACGGGGAAAGCGGCGCCATAGGGCTTGCCGGTGGCCGGATTGGTGTGCATGGGGCCCGTGGAGCCGAAGCAGGAGCCGAGGTTGTTGACGCCGATGACGAAGAACTTGTCGGTGTCGAGCGGCTTGCCCGGTCCCACCATGTTGTCCCACCAGCCGGTGCTTTTCGGCTTGCCCTCGTATTCGCCGGCCACGTGGTGCGAAGCGTTCAGGGCGTGGCAGACCAGCACCGCGTTCGACTTGTCGTCGTTCAGGGTGCCGTAGGTTTCGTACATCAGCGTGTAGTCTTGCAGCGTGGCGCCGCTTTGCAGCGCCAGCGGCTGCGGGAAATGCATGGTTTGCGGCGACACGTATCCAATGGATGGCATGTGTTTTTTGGGTTGTCTAGGGGGCGGCCCCACGGGCCAGATAATCAATGCGGAACCGCGAGGGTGGGTTCCGCAGGCTTGCCAGCAATGCAGATTGTACCGCGATGATGGTTACATCAGCTGCAATTGCTGGACCGCGTCGGCGATGGCATCCGGTTCCATCGAACGCATGATCTTGCGCGTCTGGGACGCCAGCCGCGCCAGGTCGCTGTTCAGGATCTCCTGCTTGACCGACAACAGCTGCGCCGGGTGCATGGAGAATTCGCGCAAGCCCATGCCCAGCAGCAGGCGGGTGAGCTTGACGTCGCCCGCCATCTCGCCGCACACGGCCACGTCGATGCCGGCCTTGTTGCCGGCCGCGATGGTCATGGCGATCAACTGCAGCACCGCCGGATGCAGGGGATTGTAAAGGTGCGCCACCTCATAATCAACCCGGTCGATGGCCAGCGTGTACTGGATCAGGTCATTGGTGCCGATCGACAGGAAGTCCATGCGCTTGACGAACATGGGTAGCGCCAGCGCGGCGGCCGGGATCTCGATCATGGCGCCCACTTCGACCGTTTCGTCGAACTTGACGCCCTCCTCGCGCAACTCGGCCTTAGCCTGGGCGATCATGGCCAGCGACTGGTCGATCTCGAACGCGTGCGCCAGCATGGGGATCAGGATGCGCACCTTGCCGAACGCAGAGGCGCGCAGGATGGCGCGCAACTGGGACAGGAACAGCTGCGGTTCAGCGAGACAGTAGCGGATGGCGCGCAGGCCCAGGGCCGGGTTCAGGGCCGTGTGCTCGGTCTGGTCGAGCGGCTTGTCGGCGCCGATGTCGAGCGTGCGGATGGTGACGGGGCGGCCCTTCATGGCCACTACGGCCCGCTTGTACTGCTCGAACTGCTCGTCCTCGGACGGAATGCGGCTGTTGCGGCCCATGAACAGGAATTCGGAGCGGAACAGGCCCACGCCGTTGGCGCCGGCGTCCATAGCGGCCGCGCAGTCGTCGGGCAGCTCGATGTTGGCCAGCAGCGTGATCGGGGTGCCATCCTTGGTGACGGCCGGGGTCTTCTTCAGCTTGTTGAGCTTCTTGCGGGCCCGTTGCAGCGCGTTCTGGCGCTCGCGGTACTGCTCCAGCACCAGCGCGCTGGGGTTGACGATGACCACCCCGGCGTCGCCGTCGATGATGATCCAGTCGTCCTGCTCCACCAGCGTGGACGCCTGCGACATGCCGACGGCGGCCGGGATGTCGAGGCTGCGCGCCACGATGGCCGTGTGCGAGTTCTGGCCGCCGACGTCGGTGACGAAGCCGATGAAGGAACGGTCGCGGAATTGCAGCATGTCGGCCGGCGAGATGTCGTGCGCGACGACGATCATCTGGGCCTGGTATTCGCCGTCGCCGACGGCGGCCAGCGGCTGGGCGCTGCCCATCAGCACCTTGAGCACGCGCTCGGCCACTTGCTGGATGTCGGCCTTGCGCTCGCGCAGGTAGGGGTCCTCGATCTCGTCGAACTGGGCCGACAACTCGTCAATCTGGGTCAGCAGCGCCCACTCGGCGTTGTAATGGCGGGTGCGGATGATGTCGAGCGGCGCCTCCGAGATCATGGGGTCCGACAGGATCAGCGCATGCACGTCGATGAACGCGCCCAGCTCCGTGGGCGCATCCTTGGGCAGGTCCAGCCACAGGGTCTGCAGTTCCTTGTGCACGGCCACCAGCGCCTGCTGCAGGCGCTGCACCTCGGCCTCCAGGTGCTCCTCGGCCACCAGGTAATGCTTGACTTCGAGCGCGGCCGCCGCCAGCAGGTGGGCCCGGCCGATCGCGATACCGCGCGATACGGGAATGCCATGTAGCGTGAAAGATGCCATGGGTGAACCTGTCGGGATACGTGGACGGCCGGGTTCCGCGGGCATTACTCGCCTTCGCCGAACTTGTCGTTGACCAGCGCGGTCAGCGCCGTGATGCATTCCTGCTCATCGGCGCCATCGGCCTCCAGCGTGACCTTGGCGCCCTTGCCGGCGGCCAGCATCATCACGCCCATGATGGATTTGGCGTTGATGCGGCGGGCATTGCGGGTCAGCCAGACGTCGCTTTGATATTTTGCTGCCAGTTGGGTGAATTTGGCGGAAGCACGCGCATGCAAACCAAGCTTGTTGATAATCTCAAGTTCTTGTTGAATCATATTTTTCTGTTCTCAATCAGGAATGCGCACTGCAAACAAGGCCGCCTTTAGCGACGACGGCGGCCACTCAAAACCCGGAGCGACTAGTTCGGACCCAGCCGTATCCGGTTGTCGACCCGCACGGCGCCGCTCTGCGCGCCGGCCAGGGCCATTTCCACCACCACGTCCAGCGTGTCGCGCCGGTAGGTGATGGCCCGCAGCAGCATCGGCAGGCTGATACCCGCGATCACCTCCACCCGTCCGGCGTCGGCCAGCTTATTGCAGCAGTTGGCCGGGGTACCGCCCTTGATGTCGGTGATCACCAGCACGCCGTCGCCCTCGTCGAGCCGGGCGATGGCGGCCGCCGCCAGTCCCTGCACTTCGGCCAGGTCCTGGTCCGCCACCACGTCGATCGCTTCCAGCCGTTCCGTCGGGCCGCGAAAAACGTGGGCGCAGGCAGCGATGAACGCCTGCCCCAGCGGCGCGTGAGTCATAAGCAGTATGCCTACCATAAGTTTAAACCGCCAGTGAGCGGCGCCGCTTTACAACGCGCGCCGCATAATTTTTTTTCAAGTCGTGACTTCATGCCTGGGTTGCGCCCTGCTCCACCGCGTCAATGAACATGGCCGCCACGTTGAAGCCGGTCTGCTGCGTGATCTCCTGGAAGCAGGTGGGACTGGTGACGTTCACTTCGGTCAGGTAGTCGCCGATCACGTCCAATCCTACCAGCAACAGGCCGCGGCTGGCCAATACGGGCCCCAGCGTCTCGGCGATTTCGCGGTCGCGCTCGCTCAGCGGACGGGCCACGCCCGTGCCGCCGGCAGCCAGGTTGCCGCGCACTTCGCCCGCCTGCGGGATGCGCGCCAGCGCGTAGGGCACCGGCTTGCCGTTGATGACGAGGATCCGCTTGTCGCCGTTGACGATCTCGGGGATGTAGCGCTGCGCCATGATGGTGCGGCGGCCATTGTCGGTCAGCGTCTCGATGATGGAGCCGAGGTTCATGCCGTCGGCCTGGACCCGGAACACGCCGGCGCCGCCCATGCCGTCCAGCGGCTTGAGGATCACGTCGCCGTGGTGGGCCTGGAAGGCGCGCAGCCGCGCCTCGCTGGACGTGACCAGGGTGGGCGCCGTGAATTGGCTGAACTGGGCGATGGCCAGCTTTTCATTGTGGTTGCGGATCGCGTCGGGCCGGTTGAACACGCGCGCGCCCTGGCGCTCGGCCAGCTCCAGCAGGTAGGTGCCGTAGATGTACTCCATGTCGAACGGCGGGTCCTTGCGCTGGATGACGGCGTCGAACTCGGTCAGGGCGGCCTCGTGGTGCGGCTCCAGCCGGTACCAGTCGTGGGCGTCGCCGGTGAGGATGACGCGGGCCGCGTTGGCGTACACGATGCCGCCGTCGAGTGCCATGTCCTTCTGCTCGAACGCGTAGACGGCGTGGCCGCGCGCGGCCGCCTCCACCATCATGGCGTAGGTCGAATCCTTGTAGGTCTTAAAGCTGGCCAGGGGATCGGCGAGGAATGCGATTTTCATGGAGGTTTCCATTCTGGGTAATGCCTGATTTTAGCCGACAAGCGGGCGCGGCCGTGCGCGGCCGCTCCACGCTCCCGTCAATACACTTCCGGATTGGGGTCGGTGCGCTCCATCTCCAGCGAAGCGGCCAGCAGCGCCAGGCGCGCCACCACGCCATACACGTAGAAGCGGTTGGGCGCGGCCGTGCCGGGCTTGGCCTTCAGGTCGGGCACGGCGTGCTGCTGGGCGAACGCCAGCGGCACGTATTCCGAGCCGGGCGCGTTCAGGTTCTGGTCCACGCCCTTTTCGCCATGGACACGGTAGAAGCCGCCCACCACGTAGCGGTCTATCATGTAGACCACCGGTTCGGCCACGGCGTCCTTGATGCTCTCGAAGGTGGGCACGCCTTCCTGGATGATGATGTCGGTGACGGCCTTGCCATCCTTGACGATGGACAGCCGTTCGCGCTGCTGCGGCGTGAGCTGCTTGATCTCGGCCGAGTCCTTGATGGTCAGGATGCCGGTGCCGTAGGTGCCCGCGTCGGGCTTGACGATCACGAACGGCTTCTGCTCCTTCATGCCGTATTCCTTGTACTTCTTCTTGATCTTGGCCAGCAGCGTATCAATGTTGGCGATCAGGCAATCCTCACCCTCGCCGGTCTGGAAATTCACCTGGCCGCACTTGGCGTGGAAGGGGTTGAGCATCCACGGGTCCACGCCGATCAGCTTGCCGAATTTCTTGGCCACCTCGTCGTAGGCGTCGAAGTGGTTGCTCTTGCGGCGCAGGGCCCAGCCCGCGTGCAGCGGCGGCAGCAGGCTTTGCTCATGGATGTTCTGCAGGATGTCCGGGATGCCGGCCGACAGGTCGTTATTGAGCAGGATGGTGCACGGGTCGAAATCCTTCAGGCCCAGGCGGCGGCCGTTGGGCGAACGCACCAGCGGCTCCACCACCAGCATATTGCCATCGGGCAGGGCCAGCGGGGTCGGCTGGGTGACCTCGGGCGACAGCGAGCCGAGCCGCACGTGCAGGCCGGTCTGGCGGAAGATCTGCATCAGGCGCGCCACGTTCTGCCAGTAGTGGGGGCTGCGCGCCTTCACCTCGGGGATCAGCAGCAGGTTGCGGGCATCCGGGCAATATTTGTCGATGGCGGCCATGGCGGCCTGCACGGACAGCGGCAGCATCTCGGTGGCCAGGTTATTGAAGCCGCCGGGGAACAGGTTGGTGTCGACGGGGGCCAGCTTGTAGCCGGCGTTGCGCAAATCGACCGAGCAGTAGAACGGCGGCGTATGTTCCTGCCATTCGAGACGGAACCAGCGCTCGATGGCGGGCGTGGCGGCCAGGATTTTTTCTTCGAGATCTAGCAGCGGTCCGGTCAGGGCCGTAACGAGATGGGGAACCATGATCACTTCCTTAATTGATGCGGGAGGACGACCCTCCAGGCACACTGAACCGCCTATATTACCGTGCAAATATACCAAATCGGGGCAATATTGCCTTTTTAAACCCCCAATAACGAAAAAAGGGCGCCCCTTGCGGAGCGCCCCGGTGTAGCCCGCCAGCGGCGGGCCGTATGCGATGCGACGGATCAGTTGTGGTAAGCCGATTCGCCGTGGCTGGTGATGTCCAGGCCTTCGCGTTCCTCTTCTTCCGGCACGCGCAGACCGATGACGATGTCGACTAGCTTGTAAGCAACGAACGAGACCAGGCCCGACCACAGGATGGTGGTGCCGACGGCCGTGGCCTGGGTAGTCACCTGGCCGACGATGGAATACGCATCGGTCGACATCTTGTTGGTGACGTAGTCAAAGATGCCCTGGCCGCCCAGCGATGGTGCAGCGAACACGCCGGTCAGCAGCGCACCCATGATGCCGCCCACGCCGTGCACGCCGAACACGTCCAGCGAGTCGTCGGCGCCGAGCATGCGCTTCAGGCCGTTCACGCCCCACAGGCAGACCACACCGGCCAGCAGGCCCATGATCAGCGCGCCCATCGGACCGACATAACCGCAGGCCGGGGTGATGGCCACCAGACCGGCCACGGCGCCGGATGCAGCGCCCAGCATGGAAGGCTTGCCCTTGTGGATCCACTCACCGAACAGCCAGGACATGGCGGCAGCGGCCGTGGCCAGCAGGGTGTTGACGAAGGCCAGCGCGGCCACGTCGCCCGATTCCAGCGCGGAACCGGCATTGAAACCGAACCAGCCCACCCACAGCAGCGAAGCGCCGATCATGGTCATGGTCAGCGAGTGCGGGGCCATCGATTCGCGGCCATAGCCAACGCGCTTGCCGATCATGAAGGCGCCGACCAGGCCGGCCACGGCGGCGTTGATGTGCACCACGGTACCGCCGGCGAAGTCCAGCGCGCCCTTCTGCCACAGCCAGCCAGCCTTGGCCGTTTCGGTGGCCAGGGTAGCGGCGTCCTTGATCGCGTCCGGACCGGTCCAGAACCAGACCATGTGGGCGATCGGCAGGTAGGCGAACACGAACCACAGCACGACGAACACCAGCACGGCCTTGAACTTGGCGCGCTCGGCGAAGGCGCCGATGATCAGGCCGCAGGTGATGGCGGCGAAGGTGCCCTGGAAGGCGACGTACACGAATTCATTGAGCACCACGCCCTTGCTGAAGGTGGCGGCGGTCGAGAACGTAGCTTTGACCGGATCCCAGATACCGTTCAGGAACAGGCGGTCGAATTTGCCGAAGAAGGCGTTGCCTTCCGTGAAGGCCAGCGAATAGCCGAACACGCACCACAGCACAATGATCAGCGAGAAGATCGTGAACACTTGCAGCAGGATGGACAGCATGTTCTTGGTGCGCACCAGGCCGCCGTAGAACAGGGCCAGGCCGGGGATGCTCATCATGATCACGAGCAAGGTGGAGGTCATCATCCAGGCCGTGTCGCCCTTGTTGGGCGTCGGCGCTGGTGCTGCGGCAGCGGCGGCGGCCGGAGCAGCTGCTGCTGCGGCGGCGGGTGCCGCTTCCGGCGCCGGGGCGGCGGCCGGGGCGCTGGCAGCGGGTGCCGATGCGGCAGGGGCGCTGGCGGCAGGCGCCGACGCGGCGGCCGAAGCTTGCGTCTCGTCAGCGGCCACGGCCGGCAGTGCGGCGCCCAGGGCGAACAGCACGGTGAATCCGGCCAGCCACGTTGTTATCGTTTTTTTCATCAATCTTCCCCTTAGAGAGCGTCGTTACCGGTTTCGCCGGTACGGATACGGATCACCTGTTCCAGGTTGTACACAAAAATCTTGCCGTCGCCGATCTTGCCGGTGCGGGCAGCGTTTTCGATGGCCTCGATGGCCTGGTCGACGACAGCGTCATCGACAGCCGCTTCGATCTTGGTCTTGGGCAGGAAATCGACCACGTATTCGGCGCCACGGTAGAGTTCCGTGTGGCCTTTCTGACGGCCGAAGCCTTTCACTTCCGTGACGGTGATGCCTTGCACGTTAATCGCCGACAAGGCCTCGCGGACCTCGTCCAGCTTGAACGGCTTGATGATGGCGGTAATCAGTTTCATGACAGCCTCGCTTAGAAGGTTTTCGTGATGGTCAGGACGGCGCCCGTCTTGGCCAGGTTCTTGCCGTTGGGAGCGATGTACGCTTCCGTGTCGGCGTAGATGGCGGCCAGCGAGACGGAGGCGAAACCGAAGTCCTTGGTGACGCCCACCTTGTAGTCGGTGTAGCTGAGCGCGCCGTTGTTCTTCACGTTCTGGTGGCCCACGTGCAGGTTCAGGTTGTAGCCGTCGTACACGTCATAGTTGAAGGCCGCGTCCAGGTAGCCGCTGCGCTTGCTGTCGGCCGTGCCGAACAGGTTAGTGGTCGATTGCGAGTACTTGAGCGAGAACGGGCCGGCGCTGAGCTGGCCGTACAGTTCGAAGGTGTTGGCGTTGGTCGGCAGGCCGTTCGACGGGTAATAGTAGTACAGGCCGCCCACGTCGTAGGCAATGTCCTTGGTCACTTCGCCGCGCTTGCCACCGTAGATATCCCACTCGACGTCGCCGCTGCCGCCGGCGTCCTTGGTCCATTTGATGGTCGACAGCCAGGTGCCGGCATAGAGACCGGTCGGGTTGTTCGTGTAATCCGCACCGCCCTGCAGCGCAGGATTGAGGCGCGATTGCGAAATGCCGCGGTAGCGGTAATCACTGGCCAAGCCGACGTTGTAGCTGATTTCGTTGTCTGGCTTTGCCTCAGGTTTCGCATCTTCCGCGCGAGCCACGCTGGCGCCCAGGGAAGCGAATGCTACAGTCAACGCGGCGGCAAGAGTAAGCTTCTTGGTAAGGCATTTCATCATGATTTCCTTTAGGTTGAACTTGGATAGCGGTTGCGGTTTACAATTCAGGCTGAAAAACAAACGTTCCCCCTGTCTTTAGCAGAATGCGTGCCAGCTTGCGTTGAATCAAATTACGCTATGAAAGAGGCAAGCCGGTGCCGCTTGCTGGGGCGGCGGACGATGTCCGCGTGCGGGCCGGAACAACTATCACAGAATTCGCACCATCTTAAAGCCGGGGTGCACCGCAATGGTGCGATGCATCGCCGACAACATCAAGGACTATCATGGACATGAATACTTTTTTTAATGACTTGCAAAACAAGATCAACCAGGCGATCGAGAACTCGCCGGCCAAAGACATCGAAAAGAACGTCAAATCGATGATGACCCAGGGCTTCGCCCGGCTGGACCTGGTCACCCGCGAGGAATTCGACATCCAGGCCCAGGTGCTGGCCAAGACCCGCGCCAAACTCGAGGCGCTGGAGGCCCGCGTTGCCGAACTGGAAGCCCGCCTGACGGCCGAAAAGTAATCCCCACCGGGCCAGGCATTCGCCCTGGCCCAACCGCTGCCTGGCCGCGCCACGGCGCAGCACGCGACATCCACCTCCCTTGGGCCAGCTCAATACCGCGCCCCCGTAACGTCCTACGATTTCAGCAGCCTGTCCGCCCCGCCAAGGATACCGATGAGCTTAGCTGTGCTGAAAAGCCGTGCGCTGGCCGGGATGGAGGCGCCGGAAGTGAATGTGGAAGTGCACCTGGCCAACGGCTTGCCTTCCTTTACCATCGTCGGCCTGCCGGAAACGGAGGTCAAGGAAGCGCGCGACCGGGTGCGCGCCGCGATCCAGAACAGCGGTTTCGAGATGCCGGCCTACCGCATCACGGTCAACCTGGCGCCGGCTGACCTGCCCAAGGAATCGGGTCGCTTCGATTTGCCGATCGCGCTGGGCATCCTGGCCGCGTCGCGCCAGATGCCGGCTAATCGCCTCCATCTGTATGAATATGCGGGCGAGTTATCGCTGTCGGGCGAATTGCGGCCGATCCGGGGCGCCCTGGCCATGTCCTATGCCATGCTGCGTGGCGGCAAGCAATGCGCGTTCATCCTGCCCCAGGCCAACGCCGACGAAGCGGCACTGGCAGGCGGCACCGTCATCCACCCCGCGCAATCGCTGCTGCAGGTGTGCGCCCACTTTGCCTCGGCGGACGCCACGGCCACATTGCCTCGCCACATGGCGCAGATCACCGCGTCCCGGCGTGATTACCCCGATTTTGTCGACGTCAAGGGGCAAGGCGTGCCCAAGCGGGTTTTGGAGATCGCGGCAGCCGGATGCCATAGCGTGCTGTTGGTGGGGCCGCCAGGCGCCGGCAAGACCATGCTGGCCAACCGTTTTCCCGGGCTATTGCCCAGCATGACGGACGCCGAAGCGCTGGAAGCGGCGACGGTGCAGTCGATCACAGGTGAATTCCGTACCGAGCAGTGGAAACAGCGGCCATTCCGGGCGCCCCACCACACGTCATCCGGCATCGCGCTGGTGGGCGGTTGTAAAAGTTTCAATTAGATAAGAACATCTCAATTGGGCGTCAACAAAACTCAATTGCTTGAGAATATTGATCCCCTCGCCATTTGAACGGCTCCACGTCCCCCATGCCTCTATTGCCACTTTGACATTTTTACGATTGCAATCCCCTAAAAAACGCTTTAGCGATCTATCACAGAACGCTATCGCGTTTCGTATGAAGTTGCTTCTGCGAATTGCTACAAACTGCAGTGGGTTTATTAGATAATGACATACAAATTTTTATTTTTTTTCTGCGCTAACTCGACAAGAAGTCAAAAAGTCGCCATTGCATCGTTTCACCAATGATGGGCAACGGCAGAGTGCTGAACAGACGCTGTCAATTGGAAGACACTAGCAAAAGATGTTGCCTGGCAACAAATTCTAAGGGTAAGGTATGAGGCTTAAGTCACTGCAATTGCAAAATTTTCGAGGATACGCAAACCACGAGTTTTCTTTGCATCCTCAGTTCAATTTGATTGTCGGTGAGAACGGCGCAGGCAAGACCTCCTTCCTAGAAGCTGCGTCTGTCGCAATTGGATCATGGTTCTTGGGAATTCGCGGCTATGACTCGCGAAATATACGAGCTCGCGACATTCGGATCGAACGCGACTTTCTTGAGCAAAGGTATCGTGAACTACCTCAGTACCCGGTTAGAGTCGGGGCAACTGGCACGTTCCCTATTATGGAAGCGAAGCGCAACGACGGCACTGGCCAAGTAGAAATTTCAGCCGGTGCAAAAGAAGTCAGTCTTGCATGGTCGCGATCGCTCGAAGGCGAAAACGGCCGAACCACTCAACAGGATGCTCGACCAATCAAGAAATTGGCGGAAACCTTAGCTTCGACAGTCTACAAACGACAGCCCCGAATCCTTCCGCTAATCCGTTATTTCGGTGCTGGGCGACTGTGGGAATCTGTCCGCGACTCGGAAAAGAACAGAGCAAAACACAAGAATCTTCAGCCACAGGACTTGGCAGATGCAGACGAGCTTGATAGAGCATTTGCAGAGCATGAAGAACTGAAAAAGCCATTTTATGGCTACAAGTTCAGCGTGGACAAGCGTTGCAGTGCTGACGATATTATTCGATGGATCGAATATGAGCGTCGCAATGAACTGGACGACGAGCAAGCCTCCGTTTCGCTAAAGCTGGTTTATCAGGCGATCCTCTCAATGTTGCCGGGGGCGAAAGCCGTGCGGTATCAAATGAAGCAAAAGACTCTGCTTATCGAGTTAGAGAGCGGTCGCCTTCTTGCATATCAAGAACTGAGCGATGGTTATCGAAATGTCCTTGCGATCGCTGCGGATCTTGCCATTAAAGCTGTGATGCTCAACCCTCAGCTTGCCGAGCGCGCATTAGAACTAACTCATGGTGTCGTCTTAATTGATGAGCTTGACCTACATCTGCACCCGAAATGGCAGCAGACCATTATCGAGTCGTTCCGAAAAACGTTTCCGAATCTGCAGTTCCTCTGCACGACGCATTCACCATTCCTGATTCAGTCACTACGTTCAGGAGAAGAGCTCATCGTCTTGGACGGACAGCCGGTCGCAGACGTCGCGAATCTAAACATTGACGACATAGCGGCAGGACTAATGCAGGTTCCACATCCTCAAGTAAGCTCACGGTATACAGAGATGAAAACCGTCGCTCGCCATTACCTTGAAGAGCTAGAGACCGCACCAATGGATGCAGCTGACAAATTAGAAGCATTTAAGGAAAAACTGGCGAGTTCTATTGGTCCTTATGCGGACAATCCGGCTTACCAGGCATTGCTTGAAATGCAGCGCGTAGCAAAGATCGGAGAGTAATGCATGCGACCAGTGCGCCGTGGTGCGTCTCCACAAGCTGGAGAATTCGATCCTTATGCAGATGCGCAGCATCATTTAATTTCAAGACTGGGCCACTACTGCAGCTATTGCGAGCGGCCGATTCTCACCGGGCTCGCCGTCGAACACATTCAGGCCAAGGGTCTACCTGCATATGCGCTCCTTATCGGCACGTGGACAAACTACCTTCTAGGCTGCGTTAATTGCAATTCGACGAAAGGAGATAAGGACGTCGTACTTTCGGCATACTTGCTTCCTGATAGAGATAACACCGCCTATGCTTTCACCTATACCATCGATGGGAAAATTATCCCGTCCGCAGCTGCGATCGCTCTGGGACTGGATAACATCGCTTTCGAAACTCTTGCTTTAACAGGTCTTAACAAAAAGATCAGTGAAGTATTCGATGAAAATGGAAAGGCTGTCGCAATTGACCGGGTCGCGCAAAGAATGGAAGCGTGGGGCACCGCTCAGATGGCCAAATCTCTCCTGGCCACTCAACCTCGAAGCAATGAACTGAAGCTGTGCATCACGGAGCTAGCCAAGGCAAAAGGTTTTTTCAGTATCTGGATGACCGTCTTCGATGGTAATCCTGATATGAGAAATCGCTTCATTGATGCATTTCCTGGCACACGAGCTAGTGGTTGCTATGATCCGGTATCAACCCTACCCGTTTCACCCAGCCCAAATCCTGATGCGCTTGCGAACGGGGCAAAGCTATAGGTGCCAATTCACTAGAGAGTGCTCCAAGCTTGAGTTCACAAAAGATGTTAGACCCCAGATAGTTTCCGGTGTGAAATCAGAAACACCAGGAGACTGACTTACAAAATGAGGATACGCTAATATCTTTATCCTCAAATCAATAGCGAAATGGAGCGCGTGCATGGATGGTGAAAATCAATCGGAAAAACCGCCAGAGTGGATGCCGCATGAGTCACCGGCCTACGACGAAATTTTGAGAACAAGTTGCGCGACCGAGATGCAACGTCTAGCGGCCGCCAGTTCCGAGGAGCGCCTAAGATTTATTAGCGATCCTAGGGAAGTTCATAGTCGCATGTATGCGGGGTTAGCCCCTGAAGGTTATCCTGAATATGCAGGTACTTATCGTGGGACATTAGGAACGACACTCGAGGGGCGTCGCAGTAGGGCTTATCGTGAAGACGGGCGGCTCCAGGACTTTAGCGAGCCTGATAGAGTCGCTCGTTGGATGGGGGAAGTAGCAAAACAGGCGACGAAAATCTTCGATCTGCCCTCGGGAACGAATTCCCATATCGTTATTTCAGAAATCGTTCGGCTGTTTTACGTCTTCGGGCTGACTCATCCTTTTCTCGACGGCAATGGACATATACAGCGCCTAATCTTTGCTGCTTGCGTCATGGAGCGCACACCGCTTCAGCTACTCGAAACGTGGACAATACACCCGCGTCCCTATGACATTGAGATCAAATTAGCATTCGAGAAGCCTACTCCGGATGCGCGACACATTGCACTCTTTAAAGTCTTGGCAGCATATATCTCTGCTTGACTTTAAGAACGGCTATTGCACGGCTTCGGAGAGAGCGAACTGCAAACAATCCCGAGTCAAGTATCAAACCGAGTCTGAGCGACTACGATTCATTTGAATCGGGATCGGTTACAGGTGACGTGAAATCTCGGCGGCCGACAGCGAACCTTGTTAAAGGGAATTCATAGACGTATATTGGTTTCCAGTCAATAATTTGAATGGCGTATCGCTCCAGTAGAAAACGTGCCTCACTATGAACTACTCTATCTTCGATCAAGCTAAGCAATGATATTGAGAATGCCAATAGTACGTCGTCCTTGAACTTGTAGAACTCGAGAACTCCGTCACCTTCCAATTCGTTTTTAACGATTAAAAGCCCTGTTTCCAAGAAAACTGTCACATGTGGCCAATAGTGACCAATTGGCTTTCCCTCCGACATTTTAAGCAATTTTTCAGGTGTAAGGCTACGCCCGCCGCACATAAACATCGCCGCAGTGCCAATCTGATGTTTTACAAGTAAAGAGCCATGATACGCCACACCATGCTCGATTGACGCAAGCCGCATATCCATGGTCTCAATTACGTCAGTAAGCGTTGGTGCTTTCTGCGGCACTAGCATATCAATTGCCGCTGTTTTCTCTAAAACATCCAGAAAATTCTCGTAACTCCAGTTGCTCTTGCATTCAATAATTCCTCTTACGGACTCTGAAAAGAAAAAAGAATGGTCCAACAGAGGGAGGGACGGGAAATTGCTCGAATCCCAAATTACGATGTCGGCCTCCTTGCTTCTGTTCATAATGTCATAGACCATGCCCCGGCCCACCGAGTATCGGCGTGGCAAAAGATCTGCTAAGTAAGCACGATAGACCTGCTCGCGGTGCCCGCCAATCAACCCTGAATGATTGCAGACGGGGAGCTCGGCCAAAGCCATTAGTTCTTTGCGTTTTGCATGGAAGTAGCCTTCCACAGCTTTCATTGTTTCGGTCTTTTTATACATCTTCTTTTTCTTCCGCATATTGGCGCAGGCGATCTCCTGCTTGTCATATTGATAGCGCAACCTTGGGTTAAGTTGTATGATGGAAACTTAAAATCTGTTTGTACTAAACATATCCTGATTTTGAGCTTTTGGGGGACGCATGTCACAAGAGGTAATGTCGCTGAAATTGGAGGACTTAGTGCTCTGGACCGAGAATCCTCGCGATCCAATCAGGGCCGATGCCAAGGATCAAGATATTGTCGATCGAGCAATCCTTGACAGTCATCGTAAATGGGGACTGCCGAAGCTCGCAAAGGACATGGGGAAGCATTACGACTTCAGTGAATTGCCCACTGTCGTGTTTCAATCAGGACGCCCAGTCGTGTACGACGGCAACCGTCGAGTAGTCATCGGAAAAATCAAGAAGGGCTTGGTCAATGTTGACGGCATAGACGTTCCCGGGCTGCCGGACTTCCCTGATGAAATCCCCTGCAACGTGTGCTCCAAGACAATTGCACTCGAAAACGTACTTCGAAAACACGCGGACAGCGGCTCGTGGCTGCCTTTGGAGCGGGATATATTCCTGCATAAGCACATGAAACGCGACAAGTCTCCGTTCCTAGTTTTAGAGGAGCGAACAGGCATCATCAGTGCAAATCCAAAACTGAACCAACGCTTTGTGAAGGAAGAAGTCTTTCGCGATGATGTGCTAGCAGAACTCGGACTTCGAATCGATGGCGACTCGTTCCATTCGAGACATACGAGCGAGGAGACCGCCGCAATCCTTGCGGATATCGCGCAAAAGGTGGGCAGTAAGGCTATCAGCACGCGTAATAATCGCGGTGACGTAGTTGGCGTGCTTGACGACAGCACCAAAGCAATACTAGTAGCAAATGAATCGAAGAGATTCAAAGACGTCAAAGACGGTCAAGAGGCATTGGCCTCGGCGATGAGCCTGAGACAGACCAGACGCACGCGCCCAAAAGAAACACCGATTTTCGGCGGCACACTCTATTTGGAAAGCGGCGATGTCAACAATTTTTACCGTGACTTGGCTGACCTGTACGAATTCTATGTAAAAAATAAGGCCAAGTTTTCGCAGTCGTTTCCAAGCGTTATCCGGATGGCGCTACGGCTGCTCGTCGAGACCGCAGCGGATGAGGTTGATGAGGACCTAGCCAATTACGTGAAATCTAGGTTCCAGAGTGCTAAGGCTATGCTGAACAAAGACCAAAAGACGACTTTGGCTGCCCAAAGCGTCACTGAGACGAACATTGTTCCGTTGCTTCAAATGGGTGCACACAACTACACGGCCGCATCGAACATTCACCAATCAATGGCTATGTCGTTTGTCATCGGTGGAATCCTGACAGACTCCCACGGTAAGGCCCCGTCAAAATGACCTAAGCCATATACTTGCAGCCTACACACAAAATCATTGGAATAAATATTCTTGAGGGAACATGATGGAAACTAAGGAAGTGCGCGTGACAAATATCTATATGGACCGAGAAAATCCGAGGCATGAGCCGATGGATGGCGATCCGGAAATGATCGCGTACTTGCTTCAACACGAAGGCGTACGCGCGCTCGCAAAAGATATCGCCACAAAGGGTAGCTTGAGCCCACTCGACATGATGGCCCTAGTACCCCATCCGAAAATCAAAGGTTCATTTATTCCCGCAGAGGGTAATCGCCGTGTGTGCGCCTTAAAACTGCTCGAAGATCCTGAACGCGCGCCCACGGAAACCGATAAGAAATACTTCCGCAGCCTGCGCGATATGATGCCGAAGCCAATCAAGTTGGTCGAAGCTCGCGTCTTCAAGAGCAAGGCAGATGCACGTCCGTGGATCTCGATCCGTCACGAGGGTGAACAAGGCGGCGTTGGCACGAAGAAGTGGAACGCAGAACAAAAAGCACGCTTCAATATGGAAGGTAGCGAGCGCGCAAACCCTAACGCGCAAGCCGCCCAGCTTCTTGAATACGCTGTTGAGGGCGGCCTAATCACTGACGATGAAAAAGCAAATATCGCCGTCACCACCCTCACACGTTATCTGACCAATCCCGTCTTCCGCGACACAGTCGGATTGCAGAACAGCCGCGATTTGAATATCACTGTCCCACAAGACGAGTTTGATCGGGCCGTCACTCGCTTCCTCCGAGATGCTGGCGATAAGGATTCGGGGGTAGTAAGTTCTCGTTCGTCTGCGGAGGAGCGGAAAGCGTACGCCGATAAGCTGCGGAAGGACGGCGACGCGCCAACTACGCGCGGATTACCGGCCACACCCGCTGCAGCCGCGAATGTCGGCAATAAAGCTACGTCATCCTCAAAGCCTCAGCGGAACAATCGCGGAAGAGAGCACGACAAGACCGTCATCCCCGCCTCATTTAAAGCACACATCAGCAAAGACTTAGTGCTGAAGAAAATCTACGATGAGCTACGCACGCTCGATGCCAACGACTTTGCTTTCAGTGCAGCTTATCTACTTCGAGCGTTGATTGAACAGACTTGCGTTCTGTACCTGAAACAGGAAAGCAAGGGCAAGGCATTGCCAAAAGATCTGCACCTGAAAGTTGACGCTGTGGAGAAGCTACTGGAGGCTGAGGGTGTCGACGATCGCATTCGAAAGAACCTGCGCGTCATGGTAAGCAAGATCGACTCAGCGGGCTCTCCTGATACGCTGGGGCACTTCGTCCATGGGGGGGCTATCCCCTCAAAGCACGATGTCTTCCGCACGTGGGACAACATCTCCGCAGCGTTTGCACACATCTACATGAAGCTCAAATAATGCTCGACTTTGCGGGAGGGGGGGGTATGGCCAAGAGAGCCTTTTTTCGGTAGCATAGCGCCATGCCTACAACAGATACCCCCCTTCGCTACCCAGGCGGCAAGAGCCAGCTGATCCCATTCGTGATCGAGCTGATGCGAACCAATGATTTGTTCTATGGTGAATACGCTGAGCCCTTCGCAGGCGGAGCTGGAATCGCCATCAAGCTGCTGCTGGACGATTATGTGTCGCGCATTCACTTGAACGACTTCGATCCGGCTATCTATGCATTATGGCATAGCATCGTCCACCAAACTGACGAGCTGTGTGAGCTCATTTACAGCACAGACGTTACCATCGATGAATGGCATCGCCAGCGCGAAACTTACTTCTCTGCGAAGCGAATGTCCAAGCTTAAGAAAGGCTTTGCAACGCTCTTCTTAAATCGCACTAACAGGTCTGGCATCATCAAAGCTGGAGTAATCGGTGGGCTTGAACAGAAGAGCGAATACTCGCTCGACTGCCGATTCAAGAAGTTGGATTTGACGCGCAAGATTCAGAGAATAGGCGCTCGACGTGAGCAGATCTCGTTGACCAACCTCGATGCAGCGGAATTCATTACGCAGGTTGTTCCAACGACAGGCAAGGATACGCTGGTTAATCTCGATCCGCCATATTTTGCGAAAGGCCAGGATCTCTATACCAACTTCTACAATCCTGAAGATCACGCACAGCTTGCGAACGCAGTTGCGAAGATCAAACGCCGCTGGATGGTCACATACGACGACACGCCGGAAATCCGCCAGCTCTACGCAAAATACCCGACCTTCACAACCAAGCTAAACTACTCAGCACAAGTCAAACGCATGGGTACAGAGCTACTTGTTCTTGATCCTAAACTGCACGCACCAGCATCGATATGGGCGTTGCAAATTCCCGAGTCCGAATTAAAGCTTGCCAGTTAATCCGAGAAACTAACCTAGCCAGCCTGCCAACCCGGCCGCATCCTGAAAAAATAAGCTCCCTGCGTTCTGCGGCAGGCGTTAATCTGGAGCGTCAATCGATCCACGCTTGGGCTTTACATTTATCATCCATACCAAATTGCAAAAGACATTTCGTCCCTGAGCAGTCATTTGATGGCGTACCGACTCAGGTTGATGACCGGTTGCCGATAAGCATATACAGGATTACGCGGTGGGAAATAAAAATTTACAGCAGGCGATCGAAGACAAATGCCTAAAGGCGTTAAAAAATACCGCACCGCTCTCGCTACCGAAACTTCAACAGTTGTCGCCCACCGAAGCGATGTTTGTTCTGGCAGTTGATGGTATGACAGGTAGTCCGATGGCTGCGCTGAATGAAGAAAGCCTGACTGCAAACTTTGCTGGACGGCTGGCCGCGCAATATACATGGGCAGTGGAGTGCATCGGCAACAAGGGCGGCCAAGCTGCCTTATGGGGGGAGTACAGCAAAAATGGCCAAGGTTACGACTCAGAATCAAAGCGCGGAGCGGACTTCGCCTTAGTGGTCCCCATCAGTAAAAAGGAAGTGAGAGTCGCGATATTTCAGGCGAAGAAGGCACGCGGCGAGCAGGCCAATATTGGACAGAGTGGTAGCCCGACTGCCCCGGAGGCGCAATGGGAAAAACTGCTCGATACTGCGGGGACCATTGCCCACGCCGCCGGTATTCCTGAAGAAGAATCGCTAAAGTGGACCCACTACGTATTTTGGCGCGAGACCGGTAAATTTCCTAAGTCGATTTCGCTCGCTCATCTCAAGGCGATCCTAGGTGATGACGAATCGAAAAAGGTTGACACGTCCGCCGATACGTTCGGCAGCTTCGCCGATCTGCTCTTGGCCGCTAAGGCCAAGGGAGACATCAAGCAAGGTAAATTCGCTGTTGTTGCCGGTTGGCTTCAACTAGGGGCCAAAGAGGCGAAAGATTTTTTGCCAAAATTGAACGCGCTGACCGATGTAATCTTTGCCGATGAAGAAGGACAAGGCGGAGCGTTTGAAGCATTTCTCGCCATCGCCAATCAGCAGCATAGTCTTACGGAAATTGAACCGGTAGATCGGCTTTCGGTCGCGGAGCATGAGGCAGGAACGGATGCTCCCGCACATCACAAAAAAAAGAAAATGTGACTCACGTCGACGCCATTAAACTTGCAGCCCATGTTCAAGGGCTTTGACGTTAATGTGTAGTAGTTTGGACTTGATCTGGCAGTTCGTGTCTGATGGCTGAGTGCCAGGGCTAAAGGTTGCGCAATGAGTTTGACTAGGACCGCAGCTCCCACGTGACAGGAATCGTCAAGGAACCTGCGTTTGTGTGCGCACCTTTCTCTGTATCCCCTTTAAACTGGCGGAGTGACGAGACGTGCAGACTATCTGATGGCCGAAAAAATCTCTCTTGCCTTGTTAACGCGAGCCGCGTTCGGGGCTGAGGCAGGTATGCGCACGGCGTTGAGGATGAAGATACCGGCAGGCCCGGTCATACAGATATTTGACAGATGCTCGGCCGATACCCGGGTCGACATTGCTGGCGCTGCTGGCAGCATTGATCGACGTATACGTGCTCGGCCCTTCAACAAGGCCAACTAAGGGCGGCGTTGGCCCTCCGTTCTACTGCATTCTGTTCTGAGACGCAGGGTTTCAGTCACAAGCCACTCTTCGCTATGGCCGCATAGCCGCTTCTTCGCCGCTTGCAATACTACTTGCTCATGCTCGATTAGAAAATGCGTTGCAAATACTTCTCCGTGCGTAAGGCTAAGGGTACTCATTAGTGCTTCAATCGCGGCCCTCTGGTAACGAATGGCTGCGTCCAATTGGATGAACTGGGTTGTTTGCATAGTTGGAAATGCTGTTCAATTGCATCGAAGTCTGACCCGGAATTTGCATTGAATTCCGACCCTCTATTTAATCACGTTTGGTCTGGTTGGCGCCTTGGCTTCCTCCTCCTTCCCGACGGTTCGGTCGAGCTATTTTTGAATCGATAGCTGTCATTGCCTGTTTCGACAATATGACAATGATGGGTAAGTCTATCAAGAAGTGCAGTCGTCATTTTTGCATCTCCAAATACAGAACCCCATTCAGCGAAACCAAGGTTTGTCGTGATGATTAGGCTGGTACGTTCGTAGAGCTTACTGATGAGGTGGAATAGTAGCGCCCCACCACTTTGGCTGAACGGCAAATAGCCGACTTCGTCTAGGACAACCAAGTCTGTATGCAGAAGCCGCATTGCCAAGTGACCTGCCCTTCCTTGCTGCTTTTCTGCTTCAAGAAGATTTGCCAGTTCCACTGTCGAGAAGAATCGAACCCTGCTGTTATGTTCCTCGATGGCCCGGGTTCCAAGTGCCGTGGCCAAATGAGTCTTTCCAGTACCAGGACCACCAACGAAAACAATGTTGTGACCTGATTCAAGAAAGTCACACGTATGCAGCTGCCTGATGAGCGGCTCGCTGACGGGGCTGCAGGTGAAATCAAATCCAGCCAAGTCCTTATAAACGGGGAATTTCGCCGCTTTCATTTGATACGCCAACGAGCGAACATCGCGCTCCGCCGCCTCCGCTTTGAGTAACCCCGTCACAATCGGCAGGGCCGCCTGAAAAGCTGGAGAGTTTTGCTCAGCCAACTCTTCCATGGCCTGTAGCATGCCTCGGAGTCTGAGTCCTTTGAGCATTTGTGTCATTGCATCACGCTGCATGGTTTTTCCTTCGATTTCTAAGTTGGTCGTACCTGCTGAAGTCCGCTATTGGCTCTACATCAAGGGTTAAGGCCTGTGGGGCGTCGATAAGGGGAGCTGGTCCGGCGTCGAGCAGTCGGCTTAGTGTGTTGAGAATGATCTGCTTAGATGGCGTACCGGCTTCAATGGCTTGCTCCACCGCAGTGAGAACGTGGCGTTCTTCATGCAGAAGTACAAGCGCCAGAATATCGACCATTTCTCGATCTCCCCCTTCCCGCCGAAGTAAGATGCTTTGAAGCTTACGGAACGGCCCGGGCATTTCTGCAAAAGGAGCTCCGTTTCGTAGCGCGCCAGGCTTGCGTTGCACCACAGCCAGGTAATGACGCCAGTTGTAAATCGTATGGCCAGGGCCGTGGTCACGAGTAATGTCTCGCAGATGTTCTGCAATGATCTTGCCATCTGCGACGATCTGGAGCTTGCTGGCATACACCCTTAGGCTGACAGGGCGATTCGCATAGGCCGCCGGTACGCTGTACCGATTTCGCTCGAACGTGATGAGACAAGTGGGCGAAACCCTTTTTGTTTGTTCGACAAATCCGTCAAAGGGCCTCCCGTTGGGCATGAGGTGAAGCCGTTCAGCATCCCAGACTTCCCAGATTGTCATTTCGGTTTCGGGATGCTGCAGCACCTTCCAAAAGCGCACACATTCAGCCGTCAGCCATTGGTTGAGCGCATCCAGGGACTCATGCTCCGGGACCCTTTGCCAAATCCTATGACGGCTATCTCGCACGTTCTTCTCGATCTGTCCTTTTTCCCACCCGGAGGCTGGGTTGCAGAACTCAGCGTCAAAGAGATAGTGACTGACCATCGCGGCGAATCGGGCGTTGACGTCTCGCTCCTTGCCCAGCTTGACTTTGTCGACTGCTGTCTTCATGTTGTCGTATATACCCCGCCGTGGCACTCCACCAAAAGCTAAGAATGCGTGCTCGTGTGCGTCGAAAAGCATTTCATGCGTCTGAAGAAGATAGGCCCGAAGGAAAAAGGCACGGCTGTGACTCAGTTTGAACTGAGCAATTTGCAGCTTTGTCCTCTCGCCGGCAATGACAGCCCAGTCTTCGCTCCAGTCGAACTGAAAGGCCTCACCTGGAGCAAATTTCAGCGGGACAAATGTTCGTTTGCTCGCAGAATTGACCCACTCCGATTGACCCACCTTCCACTGCCTGGCAAACGCTGCCACACGGTCGTATGACCCCTCATAGCCCAGCTCCTTAAGTTCCAAGTGGAGCTGCTTCAAA
>NZ_JACEZT010000029.1 GCF_014042345.1 Rugamonas brunnea | reverse complement strand
GCCTGCTTCAGGATGGCGATGATCTGGCTGTCGGTAAAACGGGAGGTCTTCATGCTGCAGAACTTTCAAAAATCAAATTGAGAAAATTCTACTTTCAAACGCTATCATCTGGTGGGGGGATTACCCACCGAGATATCGGTGGGCAGCTTGCCCAGCGCGATGAAGCCGCCGATCAAGGCCAGCAGCAGCACATAGATCGGCAACGGGATCAGGCCGATCCGCATGTCCATCAGCCGCCACGCGTGCATATGCCATGGCGTGCGCGGCTTGCCTTCGCTGGCTTCAAGCGAGGCGCGGATCGGGGAGAATTGGGCGGATGCGGCGCCGTCGGCGTGGCAGGATGGGGAAGTATTCATGGGCTTACCGTCGTCTCTTGAAGTTAACATCTTCTGTTCACCCGGGCATGGAGCCCGGGTTAGTGACGACTATATCGACTCAAGCTTTCAATCCGCTATCGGCGGCGGATCGACTGGCGCAAGAAGTCCGGTCAGTAGTGGTAGCGGCAAGAAATGACGATCAGTTCGTCGTCATGCACTTCGTAGACCAGCCGGTTGGATTCGTCTATTCTCCTGGACCAGCAGCCGCTCAGGCTGTGCTTCAGGGGTTCAGGTTTGCCTATGCCAGCAAAGGGGTCCCGCTGCGCAGCCAGAATCAGATCATTAATGCGTTTGAGCGTTTTCTTGTCCTGCGTCTGCCAATAGAGGTAGCTTGCCCAAGCCTCATCCGTGAACTTCAGGCTGCGCATTTTTCTGTTCCTCCGCGTCGGCAATACCGACTAATTCCCGAGGCTTCGCCTGACCAGAACGCGCCTGCGCGATGGATTTGGCAAGGTGGGCCACGTTCGCTGGCGAACTCAATAGGTGCACTGTCTCCATGAGGCTGCTGTAATGATCGAATGACATGATGACCGCATCCGGTGCATCTCGACGCGAGATAACGGTGACGTCAGCATCCTCAACCACTTGATCGATAACCATCCGCAGACTGTTGCGCGCATCAGAAAAGTTGATGATTCTCATTTCCTACTCCATTCTTTCGATACATTTTTGTAGTCGGCGTCAGTGGTAGTCGTCAGCAGTAGCGAACGCAATTGAACATGTACAATAAATCGTACATGTATCAGTGTATCGCAGATTTCGCGGATGGCAAGCGATGGCGGATGTCTACGGAATGATTACACCAAAGAGGTATCGCAAGCGAGCAAAGGCCTGTCCGTGGCCCACCTGCCCCCAAATGAAAAAGCCCCGGCGATTCCTCGCAAGGGCTTGATTCAACGGCAGAAAACGAATTGGTAGGCCTCCCCGGAGTCGAACCGGGCACCAACGGATTATGAGTCACATACTCGTGCAAGTTAGCGCAATCCGACGAAAATAAAGAATATTATCAAGAATACACTAACAAAACAATTCCACGCTGACACCGTACATATTGAAGCCCCTACCCCGCCCCTAAACTAAAAATTCTCTACCGCAGCAATTCCAACAGTGTCTCTCTTGACTCCTGTCCAACAAAGAACTTTAAGAACTTAAGTCCAACGTCCTTCAATTCACCATCCTCCATCAACTCTACATACTCATCAACTTCGGAAAGATTCCAGGTTCCCAGCTTCGACGAATTCCCTGGCGGAGAACTCTCAACGACGGGTCGCATAGAGGCCTTCAACGAAAATAAATCATTATTTCTAATGCAACATATTGCTTCAAAAAATTTGGCTATAAACCCAGAATGCGCAGCATCAACCACAGCTTTGTATTTATTATACATTTCACGATATTCAGAAACATCTCCGAAAAGCAGGATTACTTCCATGCAATTTAACAAAGAACCAGTATCTATCTTCTTATCCTTATCGAATGCCTGGCGATACGAGATGATGCCTGCCCGATAATCTTTCAGACCGCATTCTGTTATGGCCTTCAATTTCAGCAATGGTGGAAACTCAGAATCAATCTCCATAGCAGTTTTAATATGCTCCAACGCCCAATCAAAATGCCTATTCTGAACAAGGCCACCAATTTTCTCAGTTAACTCAAGAAGCTGTATTCGACGTGCTTGCTGATCATTTACCCCAATCACCTCCGCCACATCCCCTTCTATTTTCTTCTGCTTCCTTTCAAGCGCAAGAATCTCCGATTCCAAGTCATCTTTCAATTTCTTGCTTTCCCTCAGCGCTTCGGAGTAATCTTCTTTAAGTTTCCCGATACTTTTGAATCCAATATAACCAAAAGCCGTAAATACAAAACCAACAGCAACAGATATTAAAGATATCGCGGTACTAATGCTCTGCAAAGTACTTGAATATGATTCTTTAAGTAGATCTTTTTCAATCTTATAATTGATTTGATCTCTACGAAGAATAGCCAATTCTTCAGAATTCCTTTTAACTTCCCTCTGAAAGTCCTCTTTAAGTCTTCCAATCTCAATTGACTCTTCGCTCACTCCCGGCTGCGCTGCAATAGCAGGGGCGCGGAAGATAAAAAAAACAAACAAAAAAAACAATGCAAACCTTGACCACCTATCATTGCAATTAGCCATCTCAATTCACTTTCTATACATTAATTTATCGTTTCCTATCATTTTTTTGCGCCAAGAACTACGCTGGCCAGTTCGATGATAGAAAGTCAAGCAGTTCATCTGAAAACAGATAGGCCGCACCTGGCGCAAACGGCAGACGTTTAAATTCTGACCTTGCATCGTGTATCTTCTGCTCAGCTTCAAGCTTTAAGTCCGCATCGAAGTTGATATCGTCGCTCGGTTTCAATCGTTGCTTCGAGTCACCAGCGTGCTTCAACGAATTGTAGATGTAATTGTCGTGATCGATAAATCTCGCGATTTGCTCTTTGCGTTTCTTTTTACCGAATTTCACGCCTTCATGGATTTCCATGATAGTTGTGGCGAGCTTGGCGCACTCTACAGCCCGCGTTTTACCACCGAACTCCTTAACGAGCGGATATACGATGTTTATTGCAGCACCTCTAGTAAGATGCACTTTACGTAGTCCATATCCCCTTGGGCACTCTTGTAATCGCGAGCCGCAGTCGCCAGCATTTCGCCAGCTAATTGAATTTTGTTGTGCGTTTTCATTCTTTCCTTATTATTATTTTATTTATACCCGTGCACTTAACTTGGGCAAATGGAAAGTTAGGTAATAGCCACGAAATTTATAATCAATTCGAGCGTCTGGTTTTGGCTGCTTACAGCATTACCCAAAAAGGACTTCCTGCTCGACCGGCACCCTGAATTTCTTTGGTAAGTCCCATTTGTTTTAGAACCAAAAAAAGAAAGGTACAGTGACAGTTATGACCGTTATATCGAGAATCAAACACAGAAGGCGCCAACGACTTAAGGCCATTCGTTGACATTTCCCGGCCAATATGTTCTCTATATCCTCGATACAAGTCTAGAAGTCCAATATACAGTCGTGCGTTCCCTCGTTTATAACAAATCCGCTCTCCATCACACCACATGACCGTTGATGTTCCGGGTCCAGGGTTTTTCATTATTAGCCCATCAGGAACATTTGCTCTTAGAGATTGCACGAAGTCATCATATTTCATGGACGCCCTCCGCTGAATTGCAGGCCGCACTCCGCCCCACGCACGAGTCAACTGTCGACCTATTGTTAAAAATTGTAACCGATTCAATATCCGTCAACCAGCTACCACTAGCGCCGGCAAACGATCCGCATAAGCGGCCAAGTGACTTGCTGAAAAATGAGCATAACGCCTCACCATCTGAGGACTCTCCCAACCACCTAGCTCTTGAAGGACGTTCAAAGGCGTGCCATTCTGCACATGCCAACTTGTCCACGTGTGGCGCAAATCATGCCAACGGAAATCGTCAATCCAGGCACGCTTCAGTGCTGTTTTCCAAGCAGCAGTATTGAGAAAATCGAGGCTTGGATTATTGAGCAGGCTCTTATTGATTTCACTCCATCGAGCCACGGCTTTCGCGTAGTAGCAACTGGCTAATATCATCAGAGGGAGCCAGTAAATTTCAGCTCCTTTTTTTGAACAATCAAAGTTGATAACTGAAATTACTTATCAAGTGACACCCCAGATATTTTTTCCTGGGAATTAATGCCGCCATCAAAGCAGGCCACGTAAAAATCCCCGCCTATTTTTCCAAAATTTCGCACCTTAAAATCCGGAATTTAGACCAGGTCCCTTAGCAAACTTCGACAGGAAAACCTGGCTGTGTTCTGCAACAGTGCACGGTTCCGGCATAAGAGAATGAGCAGCGCCGAACTGTGCAGGTAACTGGCGGGCCGAATGCGAATATCCACTTAGGAGACTAATCGTGCATACTTGTTCATCAATCTCTCCGACTCACTATCCAGCAAGTGCTCGACCATAGCAGAAAAAGGTTGCTCAGGCGTGGCATATTTGTATAAAGAGGTTAGTTGCTGCAAGGCTATGTCTTTCTGCGGCGTGGCGTACGGTTCTGGCATCGTGATCGCCATATCCATGATCTGTTCAATAAATACAATCTGGGCACGGATCTCAAGCATTCGTGCGGTACGCGCTTCCACCAATCCTTGCCGATTCAGCCCGAACACACGATAAGTGTGACGTCCATAAGGATCAAGACTTCCGTTATGCACTCGAGGCGCAATCAGACTCAGTCCTTGTATTTCCTGCCAAGTCAGGTGCTCCTTAGGATCGCGATGTGTAGGATCAATCAGCGCTGGATCTTCCGCGTTGTGATCATCAGTTTCAAGCATCGCATACTGGGCACCCAAAATGGGAAACTGGTCACCTTTGCCAAGAAAAAACTCCCCCTCAAATTTATCGTCGAGCGCATCGTGCTCCAGTTCAATGGCATTCTGGTAGCGACGACGATTACAATCGATGCAACTGGCCAGTAAATTTTGCCAACTCGCGGCAAGCCACCAATAGCCGGGGTGTTGAGGACAATCAGCGACGCGGCCCTTCGGTCGAAAATGTTCGATATCCGTCGGTTGCACTGCTTTGATGCTCGCCTCGCAATATGCGCATTTTCCATGAAATAAAGTGTTCAGCGCCGCAACGACATCGTCTTCCTTATATGCGGTGAAGTTGAACGTTTTATTGGGTGTAGTACTGAAGTGATTTGTCGCCCTTATTTTCTCCCGCCCAGCAGCACTTCCCGGGCCATCCAGCGATAACGGAATCAATACTTGGTTGCGATCAACCCACCTCATGATGGGCGCTCCATGCGTAGAGCACGCAATCGCACCAGAAGATCATTTACAGCCTCCTCTCTGACCTGTCTTCTATCTACCTGTCGAGCAGCAATGTCTTCATCGATAAACCGTTTGAACGCTTCGTTGACGATCTGCTCGAAAGGTGTATCCCCCAACCATTGAAATGATCGTAAGGTGCCGTGATCGCGGTTTCTTTGCAAGTTATTACTCGCGAAAGGAATAACCAAGCGCTCCAACGCATCTTCCACTTCTGGGTCTGCGGTACTCGCAAGGCCAAAGTAGTCAGACGTCAACAACTGTTCAGCGCGCAGACCACGCACGTCTGGCAACCCCTTTAGTAGCGCGACCTGCTGATCTTCATCGCGAACAAATACCTGCACCTCGCCGTCATGCATTCCGCGAAGGCAAAGTGGGTCATGAGTCGTGGCGATAAACTGGACATTGGGCATAGCACGACGTAGCGCCGACATGACGCGCAATTTCCAACGTGGATGCAGATGTGTTTCGATTTCATCTATCAGTACCAAGCCCCGCGCATTTTCCAGATCGCCCCAGTTATCGATCATTCCACGCATAATGTCGAGCACCATTGCCATCAAAGAGCGATATCCATCACTGAGTCCCTCAAGTGGCGTATCGCGCCCGTTCGCTCGCACAAACAGGCGTCCGGCCGCATCACGCTCAATCTTATCGTCTTCACGTAAGATCAGGACTTCTCGCATAGCGCGTGCCAGCGCATTGAAGGCTTCGGGGGCCAGTGTCTGAATCCATCGCCCCGGATGCTGCAATTTTGCGAAAGGGTCAAAAAGGGAACGAACAGGCGAGGTGGTTTGCCGTCGAATAACCTCTTTCCCGAAGAAGCGCCTAGAGCCGAATGAGAACAATACAATTGAAGGGTGTTCCTCGCCTACAAACCGCCTTGTGAGTGGATCAATCTGGAACTTGATCGGCTCACCGGTATCAAACTCCAGAATAACCTCAGGCGTAACTGTATCCTCGAGCTGCCAGCCTGCAACGTCCCGTGGCATACGGTCCTCAGGCGACACGCCTATACGCAACCGCATTTTTTGGCCCATGAGTGCCAAGGCAATGGCCTGCAATGCGGTACTTTTGCCTGTGGAGTTCTCGCCCAAGAGCATCATGCAAGGAACGCCACGCTCGTCTTGGAGTGACGGTATTTCTAAATCGAGTTGCGCAATGCCTTTAAAGTTGCGTATACGGATACGCTCAACTTGGGAGGCTCGGAGACGAGGAGAGAAGGAGTCCTCTCGAAATTGCTCAGTTACTATCTCACGCAAAATCGGGAACTCTTCAGGCTGCGGGTGCGACCGCGCCAGCTCCTGGAGAGTTTGAAGTTGATCTTCACTGGCGGTCAAAACAATTCTGAGCGAATCTTCGACGATAGTTCGAAATGAGGGCTTGGGAATATCGAACATTCCAGCAAAAGCGGAAAGCATGTAGAAAAATGCTATGCGCGCAACACCACAATATGGCGAATCGTCAAGCAATTCCTTCCTAAAAAGTTCAACGTCGCGCTCACCACGAACTCCAACAAGAACGCGTAAGCAGTGCTCTAGTTTCTGGGCTCTGGCATCGACGAGGTCTCCCCGATTTAGCGAAAGCACATCGATTGTTGTTCGACCAACCTCATCAACTCCCGCAACATGGCCATTTATCCCGAAGCGCAAATGCTTTCGAGGCTCTATACGACAGGGATTGATTATCAGAGCCTGTTCATTGGCCTCCGCCTCGGTCCATGTGCAGCGCAGCCGTGCCCGCGGACCTTTTACAGGAAATATATTGCGTTTAGACCGATTACAATCAAGGCATGACGGCAATAGGTTGTCCCACTCATATGCAAACCAATTGTAGTAATCAGAATGATTGGCGGAAGACTCTTCGCTTCGGGATTTCAGTCCTATGGCGCCTCCCGTAGGACGGTGATGCGCAACTTCGCCACGTTGACTATAGTTCAGAGGCGTTTCACAGTAAGCGCATTTCGCCGAGAATAATTCCCATAACCTATTACGCACTTTGTCCGACGACCAAATTTTGCGGTCGAGTTCAACGCGTCGGCGTGCACGCTCCTCATCCGGAAGTCGATAGTGTTTGGTCAATTCGTGCTTTGCCGTGCGCACTGCATCGTTATGCAAAGTCTCTGGTATCGACCCGTACGGTCTGATTACTTTCCTCATAGTTACTCTGCGCCCCCGCTTCTCATGTGACTTATCCCAATCACCTATTACATCTACAACAATGCCAAATTGAACAGTATACTTCTCGCAAGAAAATTGCAAAGTAGAAAAAACTACACGAGGCTTTGCTACGCAAATCTTTGCAGCATATTTCTATCGATAAGGATGTGCTGAAGAAGTCTTCTTGCAACGTGCGGTCGGATTCGCTAAGTTATAGACGGGAAGCCTTGACCATCGAGGTGGGTACCAGTTTGCGCGGTGAGTATGTCGTTGCAGCGCTGAACCGACTCGTGACGCACCGCGCCGCGCCCTCTTGATCTACTGCGGCCTCACTTTGCACGGCTTGCGCCGTTCCTTCAAGTCCTTGATTTAGTGGCTGGAAATCCCGGCGGGCGTGGTGACGCAAATCATGGGACACAAGCCAAGCGCCACCGCAGAAAAACAATATACGGTTAGACCGCTAGACCTACTACGCCTGCACCATGAAAAAATAGAGGCCTGGATTCTTGAACAAGCGCTCATTTTTTTTACTCCGGCCAGCCAAGGACTTCACATTGTAGCAACTACTCGATAGTTCCCAATGGGAAATGCAAAGTCCAAGCTTCCTTCTTCTCCAACGGCAACAATCTAGTTGGATGTAGTCGCCTGCAGAATGACACCCCAGACATTGCAACTCGGCGCGCTTTCGAAGCAGAGTACGTAAAAGTTTTCCCCAATTTTTCTAAAATTTGCCCTTTTTTCGTTTAGTTTGTAGGTCAAAACTACACTGAGCGTGGGGGCGACTTCGGCCGACTCATCGCGAGGTCAACCATCATATGCAATCGTAGTCAGCAATTGCTCCGCCGCCGGTCCACGACAACACATCTCCGTTGCAGCTCCCGCCACATAGCACCTACTGACGATGTAGCATTGTTACCCCATCAGCGAACGATGGCGCATAGCTGATGTGAGCCTGTTCAAGAATTCGGCCGCAGGTATATGCCTAGTTGCTACTGCTCGATAGCTCCGAAGGGGTGCGAGCATCCAACACTCGGCTCCCCGTGTCCTATTACCACGACTATCTAGTTCGTCGAATCCACATAGCAGATGCCGCCCAGACATTTGAATGGTCCAGCGTTGCTTATAGAGCGATTCCAAGGTCGTCGTTAGCGCATGCTTAAGACTCCACAGCCATAGACTGCGGCCAACAGTAGCTTCAACGTGAAGCTTGCCATAGTCCGCGCCAAGCACTGTATCTATAAAGGTGCGAGCCGGAAATAGGTCGCTGTGCAAAACTGCTGGCGCATGGGGAATTTTGCGGCCAGCCGGTACTATGACTTCCCGCTTCCTGATAGACTCGTTAACAGAGTCATCAATCAACTTGGGCATTATGCGATTCCAGTGCCGCAAGCGCTCGAATAATCTCGCGGGCGTCCTCACATCTTGCGCAGCTAAAAATCGAATAAGTGCCCGCCATTCTTCTGGGCGAGGCGCTTGATCCGCAAGTACCGGCTGAAACGCATCCGCTGCGGGAGTTTCAAAGTCTCTTTCAATAATGATTGTCGCGCTTTACCATACTTTTGTTCTGTAGAGGTCGTGGACGATGGACACAGCATAAAGACAATCGCGCAAATCGTCTTACATCCGCCCTTAAATAGGAGGCAAAAACAACAAAGCCCGGTTCAAAGAACCGGGCTAAGTCATTGATTATATTGGTAGGCCTCCCCGGAGTCGAACCGGGCACCAACGGATTATGAGTCCTAAATCACCACATTTTTAAATATTTTATCATTAAAAATCAAACACTTATCGAACCAAAAATTGCACATGCACACCGCACATCACTGCCATGTGCAAGCATTTTGCACCACGAAAATCAAGCAGAAAAACAACATCTTAAAAAATTTTGAAGTGCCACTGTACATTGGGAATCTAAAGATTTTACTAAGAAAAATACCATCTGTGGATAGGAAAACCGCAGCACGCAGCCAGTGTTTCAGCAGTCACATCTTCACGCATCCGTCGTTCATCGGGGCAGGCACCTGACATGCCGAGTCTAAATTTACGGCCTCTTTACAGTCAACTCAACCGACGATGGAGGTTACCGCGCGGTTGTGGTCGTGGAGACTTGGCGACGGCGACTTCTAGGTCGTAATGAGGAAGCGAACGGTGTCCCCTCGCCTCAATGCCAAATTCCGAAATTATTGCTATTATTGCTGCCACGCAATATGCGACACCGCAACTGCGCCCGGCCAGTCCAGTTGCTATACGTTGTAGGCACACTAATAATTAAGGATAAACATGGCAATCGTTAAGGCATACACCCCGCGTCTGCGCGACATCAAACCGATGGGCAAGGGTGGAGGGTACGATGCATCCAACAAGACTTTCACCCCATTTGCAGAAATATCGGATGAATTGTCGGCAGTAGAAGAAATCTTGGACGCTATCGCAGCGGCCGCAGAAGCCGGTTTCCTGGACTCTGAAAAATGGGTAACACAGGTCTTCACCACGACGGACGTCTTGCAAAAGTTCTTGGCCGACTACGCTCAGAGCTACACAGACATTTACCGGACACACGACCGCTGGTGGCAGGCACTCGGTAAGATGATTGAATGGCCGGATGAGGACAGTTTTGTGGAGGCCCGAGACATAGCCGACAAGCTGTGGGAACAAGCTCAGGACACCGGCCAAGTTTAAAAGCCTCACCAATGATTCAGGCGCCCTCATCCGAGGGCGCTTTTTTCGCATACCCTACACCAGCGTCAATACCGTAGAGACGCCCGACGCCGCCAACCTGGCTCCGCACGCGCGCGCCCGAAACGCCTGCCTTCATATTCCCCACACTCGTTACCTACACTACTCCGCAGGGACGTCCTGCGATTTCATTGAGGTCAATTTGGATGAGTGTGATATTTCGGTACTGACCGGCGGCGCGCTGCGGCGTGCGTTTCTAAAGGTGGTCCACCAGGGTGCTATCGGTGTGGACGGTGGCCCGCTCGTGGTCACCGACGACGATGGCAGCACCAAGGTATTCTACGAAGGACCAT
This sequence comes from Rugamonas brunnea, assembly GCF_014042345.1. Taxonomy (GTDB): domain Bacteria; phylum Pseudomonadota; class Gammaproteobacteria; order Burkholderiales; family Burkholderiaceae_D; genus Rugamonas; species Rugamonas brunnea. Next base: position 18,215 of record NZ_JACEZT010000029.1, on the reverse strand, counting down.
CGCCACCAAGCGTCGACCTGGTCAGCCCTGCGGAACAAGCAGTGGCCGCGATGAAACTGTTCCAGAGCCGTGGCGCTAGGTTCGAAGCGACCGATAGCAACCTGGCGGTGTTCTGCACGATTGACAGCGTCATGGCGATGGGCTGGGACTATTTTGAAGCAGGCATGCGAGCATATTTGCTATCCGTGTTGAAACGCGACGCTGGCGCATAGTTATAATTCAGGCGAGCTTCAAGCTCGCCTCTGTTCGCAAAATCTACGCCTACCTGTCGACGCTAACGTTCTGTGCGAGAGGTGGTAATGGAAAAGTGGCGCCGGTATCAGTTCCTGGCCAAGTCCACAATGGCAATGACGTGAGCTCCTCTGGCCCAATAACCATATACTCCCAGTACGTCACTGGAACAATGTCACTGCCCTCAAGTCTGCCGACCAGCTCGGCAAGCCAGCCAGCATACCCCCAATCTCTACCAGCCCCCTTCTCGACCAATTCTGGAAAACGCTCTACAAATTTCTCCGCCAATTGGCGAGCATTGTCGGTCTTCGCATCCCCCCACTCGAAATACGAATCACCGCCGCCTGCTGACGAGTAAATAGCTACGCCATCCCAGGAGTCGAACCTAATAAACGCCCCGTTTCGGTCTGAGAAAATCTCACTCGAGCCTATGACTAAACGCCATGCGTTGGGGTGTGCGAACGGCATGATGCGCAACCGCTGATACCCCATCCTATGCAATTCTGCAACCATCCGAATGACGCGATGGGCTCGTCGCACTTCACTGATACTAGATTTCATCTAAATCTCAAAAAAAATATCATCGCGTACTGTGAGCACCCGGTGTCAATAACCAAATGCGCTCGGTTCTTCAGAGGAATCACTTCACGCAGCAGGGTCAATCCCAAGCACGTGCCAATATGGCGCAAACCCTTCGCGCACGCATTCCCCCACTAGTTCAATAAACGGGGCCATGTTGCCGTCCACGTGTGCAGTATCTAGCGCCTCGTAGTAAGCCAAGCGGCGCGCCACCGGCAGCACAATGGCCGGGAAGCCAGCCTTCAGCAGTTCCAGGTTCAGGAGCAGCCTAGCCGTCCGGCCATTGCCGTCTACGAACGGGTGAATTTTTACAAAGTCGACATGCAGCTTAGCCGCTCGGACAACCGGATGCGCTGATGCAGCTTCGGTGTTGTACCAGGTCATCAACGCCGCCATCTGCTCAGGCACCAGCAGCATATCGGGCGGCACATGGCGCGCACCAGCAATGGTCACGTTCAACTTCCGATAGATACCGGCGTTGTCGTCGTCAATTTGTTTCAGCACCAGGCGATGCAGGTTTCGTATCTGCCACTCACTCAGCGCCTCAAACTTCCGCACCACATCCTCGACATACAAGATGGCGTCACGGTGATTGATGGCCTCAAAGTGTTCGCGCAGAAGCTTGCCGCCAACGGTAATGCCCTCCAGCACAACCTTGGTCTCCATCAGCGTCAGCGTATTGCCTTCGATGGCGTTGGAGTTGTAGGTCCACCGCACCACCAGCTCATCATGCAGATTGCGCAGCGCCGCAGCTGGCAATGGCCGCAACGACTCGAGCTTCGCCTTCAGCGCGTCGAGTTCGTCAAAATTCATAGACCACCTCCTTTCGGACGGGGAAAGCGTTCCGACCGCAGTCCTTGGCCGTCGATGGCATCCGAGACCAAAACCAGTCTGAGTGATTGAGAGATTCGCACGCTCTTCCTAATATTCGATATCATATAAACTGTTTTTATAGAAAATTCTGTGCTCAAGCACGTCCGCCGTCACTCGAAAAACTCCTCGTCAATCTTCTTGACATGCAGGGTCTCTTCTATCTGGCAGCCAACACGATGCTGAATCATCAAGCGAGTAAGGTGCGTGCCGTCTATAAGAACGATTCGCTTGCTCAACTGCTCTGCCGTTTGCCGAGCTGACGCAGTAAAGGTCGAGGCAGAAACAAACAATCCCTTACTTGCCTTAAACCGGTCCAGGCTCCCGAAAAAATCTCGAATATCCGCAGCGCCGACGGTGTTGGTGGAGGCATACCGCTTAGCCTGAACGTAAATCCGGTCCAACCCAAGCGGGTCCTGGTCGATGACACCATCAATGCCTCCGTCTCCCGGGCCGCCAACCAACGCCTTTTCGACATCATATGCAGAGCCACCGCCATACCCCATGGCCACGAGCAGATTAACCACTAACCTTTCGAAGAAAGCTGGTGTACCTGAGCGAATCCGCTGAAGCATTTCGTCAGCCAAAGCGACCTCTAGCTGGTGATGTGCGCTACGCATAACCTCGTCAGGCGTCAATATGGTCGCGATTTCCGTAGAGCCAAGCATATCTGCTTCAGCGTCGATATCGGCGCCAGGCCCAGAGGCTCCGGCTTTGCCAAGTGCTGACCCATTTTCCGCTTCGCCGCCCTCACTAACGCCTTCTCTAAATTTCTGAAAACCAGGGAACTGGTTGAGGTACTTGATATCAATGCGCTCAGGCGGAGACTCAACAACGCCAAGGCCCCGCTCGGTGACACGAAAATGTGCCCGGCGTGTCAACTCGATAAGCCCAGCTTTTCCCAGATAACTCTTAGCCCAATGGATTCGATTGGCAAATGTTGTTTGCTTCCCAGAGGGAAGTAGCTGCGAAAGCTCTTCAGGCGTCAAAGCGAATTCATGCGCAAGTTGTGTGACGACGTCCGAGATTTTCACCTCGTCTTTTGTCGCTGCCGAAATGCGAAGAACTGGCAACATCAGCGTCTGGAAATCAGGTATAGCCATACTACGTGCTCCTATAATTAAGGCCTAATACCGCCGAGGTTTACAGAACGCGCACGCAGCGCTTCATACAACTGCGCAGGCCCCAACAACGTGTCCTTCAATCCATCTCGAACACGTTGCGAATCCAATGCCTGCGTGCTCATACTGGTGTGGGCGTCAAGCGCGTCCATGATGGCGTTGAGCAGTGCATTCGACAGGTCTGGGGAATTGGAGAATTGTTCCTTGCTGTTGTTGGCGGCTTGCTGAATCAGCGTCTCGTTCTCCAGCAGCTTTCCCTTAATTACGCCATTCACGTATACGAGCTGGTCGTTGTCGGACAGCTCGCCTTCGAACAGACCATTCACCTTCTCAATGATTTCATCGAGCAGACCCTTTTCCTTATCCTGGGCCGAGCCACTACCAGCACCTTCCATGGGCGGCAGTTTTGGGTTCTCCCCCTGCCCTAACGGTAGCGCCTGCTTGCCGATATTCTTCAAGGTGTGGTGCGTCAACGTAATCTGAGACAGGTCGACAGTGTCGCGTTCCCGGCCAAACGCCAGCAATGGCAGAAGCAGTTTATAGAATATGAAGCGCTTCTCGATGTCAGTATTTCCGTAGTCGAAAATCTGCGACAAGAACGAGTACAATCGGACGAATGCGCCCATGTCGTTCTTGAACAAGAGCAGCGCCGCCATGACATCCTTGGCTGCTTGAACGACCTTCTCATCGTTCTGCGCCTCAGCCGCAATTTTGTCTGCCAACGCCGACGTGAAACGTTTCAGCAAACGGTCCGCCACGGGTGAAATAGCGGCAAGCAACTGGCTCTGTATCCCCTTGGGGTCCATCGCCACTTTGGAGACACTGTCCACTTCAAAGTCGTCATAGTGACCAGCGCTATCAAGCTTTGCGCGCAAGTCGTACACCATGTGCGGGTCGGTCGTTGCCTCGAGCTCGGCCGTTTCAAAGTAGGCCTTGAACGCCGCCAGCACTTCCGCCGCATCGTTCACGAAGTCCAGTATGTAGGTCGTATCCTTACCAGGCGCTGCGCGATTCAAGCGAGACAGCGTTTGTACCGCTTGAATACCGCCCAGCTTTTTGTCCACATACATACCGCACAGCAGCGGCTGGTCAAAGCCAGTCTGGAACTTGTTAGCCACCAACAGCAAATGGTAATTCTGCTCGTTGAACGCTTCGCGGATATCTCGGCCCTTCAGCCCAGGATTGAGGTCCTTGCTATTCTCGCTCACAGGGTCCGGGAAACTAACGGGGTCGGCCACCTCACCGGAGAACGCCACCAGCACGCCAAGCGGGTAGTTCTGCTTCTGAATGTATCCGGCAATCTCTTTCTGCCAGCGGACGGCCTCCTTGCGGCTGCTGACCACTATCATCGCCTTGGCACGTCCTTGTAGCAACGGCTGAACATTCTCACGGAAGTGTTCGACAACGACCTTAACCTTCTGCGCGATATTGTATGGATGCAGTCGAACCCACTGCATAATGCCCTTCATCGCCTCGCTCTTCTCGACCTCCTTCTCGTCATATTCCTTGCCGTCGTTGGCCAATTTGAATGCGAGCTTGTAGGTCGTGTAGTTCTTCAGCACGTCGAGAATAAATCCTTCTTCGATTGCCTGGCGCATCGAATAGACGTGAAACGGCTGCGGCAGACCATCGGGGCCTGGACGTCCGAACAGTTCCATCGTTTTCGATTTTGGTGTGGCGGTAAAGGCGACGTAGGTCAATCCATCTGCCCCGGTCCTTGCGGCCATCTGCGCGGCGAGCAAGTCCTCGGTGCCAATTTCGCCGCCGTCCTGCAACTCCGCCAACTCTTCGGCCGAGAGCAACTGCTTCAGCTTTGATGCAGCCTCACCTGTTTGTGAACTATGGGCCTCGTCAGCGATGACGGCGAACGTTTTCCCCTCCGTACTGGAGAGCTCCTGCACAGCCTTCAGAGCAAACGGGAAAGTTTGTATCGTACAGACGATAATCTTTTTGCCGTTCTTCAGGGCCTGCGACAACTGAGCGCTCTTGCTGCCGTTCTCGTTGGTGATACTTTCGACGACGCCGGTGGTACGCTCAAAGTCGAAGATGGCCTCCTGTAGCTGGGAGTCAAGCACAGTGCGGTCGGAAACCACCAGCACGCTGTCGAACATTTTCTTGTTATCGGCGCCATGTAGGTCTGCCAAGAAGTGAGCTGTCCACGCAATCGAGTTAGTCTTTCCGGACCCGGCCGAGTGCTGAATCAGATACCGCTCACCTGCACCATTCGCCAAGACATCAGCAACCAATTTCCGCGTCGCGTCCAGCTGGTGGTAACGCGGGAAAATCACACTGGCCAGTTGTTTCTTATCGTTGCGTTTTCCGATGAGGTAACGGCCGATAATTTCCAACCAACTGTCTCTAGAAAAGACCTCTTCCCAAAGGTACGACGTCGCGTAGCCATCAGGATTAGGCGCGTTACCGGCGGCACCATGATTACCTTTATTGAATGGCAGGAAGCGTGTCGCAGTGCCAGCCAAGCGCGTCGTCATCTGAACTTCGGCTTGGCTCACAGCGAAGTGCACCAGGGCACCACCCGGGAACGACAGCAGCGGCTCAACCACCCCGCCCTTCGGTGCAGGGTCACGGTCATAACGATACTGGTCAATTGCGTCGCCAACGCTCTGCGTGAACTCGGATTTCAACTCCAGTGTCGCTACCGCAATGCCATTCACGAACAGCACTAAGTCAATCGATTCATGCCCCTTGTTGGGCGAGTGATGAACTTGGCGCACCACACGCAACCTGTTCGCAGCGTAGTGCTGCTGAATAACCGGATTGATGGCAAGTGCTGGCTTGAACTGCACAAAGGACAACGGCTTGACCAAGCCAAGCATTTCGACGCCACGGCGCAGCACGTCAAGCGTGCCACGTTCGTTCAGATTCTTGCGGACGCGCTCCGCTAGGTTCTTTGCCGTCGCGGCACCGTGCGTTTTGTTCAACCGTTGTAAGCTGTCCGGCTGCGTAACCTCAAGCCAAGCCAGCAGGTCGGGCAAATACAGTGCGTTCTGCTTATCATAGTTGGCTGCATCGCCTTCAGCGTACAGCCAACCGTTGGCTCGCAGATGTTCACAGATAGCGGCTTCGAAGTGGAGTTCCTTGTGCAGACTGGACATTAGGCGGCTTTCTGTGTTGTTAATTGCTCCTGTTGGACTACGTCGCGAACGTCGATTTTTCCGGTCACGGCGGCAGAAATGAGTGCGCTTCGTCGCTCTTTCAGAAGTGAAATTCCTCGAATTGCCGCTTCGCTCAACGCGTCAAGAGCGGCTGTCTTTTCGTCAAGGAATGCTATGATTTCTGATTGTTCTTCAATAGATGGGAGAGCCATTCTGAGTTTGGCGATGTCTGGCATGTAAATCGTTTGATGGGTAGAACCCATCATCAATCTATCGAATTCCGGCCTCATACATCGCAAAACGTAAAGCAAGAACTCAGGGTTCAGCTCTGCGTTGCAAACCCAATTTACAAAATCTTGAGTCGTCGCCATATCGACGCCCATGATGGCCGAATATCCAACCGACGCGGTCCTTGAAAGGACGACGGTACCTGCGGGCAACAAGCGAGCCGACGAGTTCTTTAAACCCAGCTCACTAACGAGCTCTTTGGTTTCGTGAATATATTTAACAGAGCCCGAACGAATTCGCCAAACGTCCGCTAAAGTAAACCAGGGAATGGTGCAGTTCTCCCAATACTCGGGGTGCTGGCGACTAGGTGTGTGGCCTGACTCTCTTCTAGCAAATGACTGGATATTTCCAACTTTCCAATCGCCCCGTACTTCACCCATCCATCGAACACCAGAGGCCTTCATCGGCATGTTTGGATTCAATCCCTTGGTCACTGCATGGGAAATGGTAGCTTGGCGCTTTTCGGTGAGCAGCGTGATGAGTTTTTCTTGCTCGGAAATTAGGGCGTCTATTTTGGCGGTTTCGCGGTCGAGGAAAGTGGCGATAGCGAACTGCTCCTCCAATGGAGGAAACGATACCGGAAAATTCCGCACAAAATCATCAGAAATTCGCTTTTGCCCTCCCGCGCCATACATCGCGCCCTCGCCAGGCTTTCTGAAGTTCGACGACACAAAAAACCAATGAAGGTATTCACTGATTGTTTGTCCAACAACTGGCCTCGCTACGACTAGTTCCGTTGTGCCAAATCCTACGCCGCCAAGTAGGCCGCGCATAATCGCACCCTTACCGTTTTCAAAGCAAGGGGTGATTTTTGCCAGAGTCACATCGCCATCACGAAAGAATGTGTAGCCCGTTTCGACTTGTGAAATAGGCCGCACTTGCTCGAGATTAATAGAACCGTCATCGCCTATCGAATCCATCGGCAAAAAGGAGACCTCGGTTTCTTTGTCCAGATTAGCCACTTCAGATTTCGACGGATTTAGCGTAGCAACAAAGCGCAAACGCGTCATATTCCAATGCTCAGGAACACTTCCAAATGCATCCAAACCACTGTCCTTGTACCTCGGGTAACGTGGCAAGCTCATTCCGCCAACTCCTCAAGCATCTTCATGATGGTCGCGGTTACGCCCTTAAGTTCCTCATCGATGGTATGCAGGTCACGCGGCAGCTCGAAAACGTGGAAGTGCCGATTGAACGGAATCTCGTAGCCGACCTTGGATTTGTCGTGGTCAATCCACGCATCCTTGGCATGTGGCAGTACTTCTCGTTCAAAATACGCCTGCACATCATCAGTCAGCGGCACGTTTTCGGTGTCGCGCAATGAGCTGTCAGCCTGCGGCAAGCCCTTCTGCTTACCCTTCAAACCGACAACGACCTTGCCTGCTTCATCGTACAAAGGACGCTCGACCGTAATCGTGGTGTAGCCAAATTCGTGGTTCTTGAACACGCGGGATATTGGTGCCACCTTTACTTTGCCGCCATCTGGCGCGTCCGGCGCTTTATCGCCAGGTGCACACAGCTTCCGCTCTACTTCATTGCCTTTGACATCAAACACTGTGACCAGGTCACCCTCACTGAAGTCACCGAACAAACGCGTGATATCTTCAATATGCTCGTCGGATAGTTCTTTACGCTTGCTGCCCAGGCTCTTGCGCATCTTTTGCCAGAAGCTGCTGCCGTCAATTAGCTGTACCCAGCCCTTGCGGTCATCAGGCTTCTTGTTCGACAAAATCCAGATATAAGTCGAAATGCCGGTGTTGTAGAACATATCGGTCGGCAGACCGATGATGGCCTCGACCAGGTCGTTCTCGAGCACGTAGCGACGAATTTCGCTTTCGCCAGAACCAGCGCCACCTGTGAACAGCGGCGAGCCGTTCAGCACGATACCGATGCGGCTGCCACCGTCGACAGCAGGACGCATTTTGGCGATGAGGTGCAGCAGGAACAGCATCGAGCCATCGGATACTCGCGGCAGCCCTGGGCCGAAGCGACCGTCGAAGCCCTTTTCCGCAGCCTCTTTTCGCACTTCCTTCTCAACCTTCTTCCACTCAACGCCAAACGGTGGATTGGACAGCATGTAGTCGAACTTCTTACCGCCGTGACCATCCTCAGAAAGTGTATTGCCGACTACGATATTGCCGACGTCCTGGCCTTTGATAAGCATGTCTGCTTTGCAGATGGCGTAGGACTCATCGTTCAGTTCCTGTCCAAACATAGTCAAGCGAGCGTCGGGGTTGTGCTCCGACAGGTACTCGCCTGCAACGGACAACATGCCGCCAGTTCCGGCGGTCGGGTCATAAATTGTCCGCACCACTGCATTGCCTGGCGTGAGCACGTCATCGTCCTCGATGAACAACAAGTTCACCATCAGACGGATGACCTCGCGCGGGGTGAAATGTTCACCGGCAGTCTCGTTGGAGATTTCAGCAAATTTGCGAATCAGCTCCTCGAAGACTAAGCCCATGTCAGCGTTGTTCACCACATTCGGATGCAGGTCAATATTCGCAAACTTCTCGACAACCAGATAAAGCAGACCAGCCTTGGCCAAGCGTTCAATCTGAGTGTAGAAGTCGAACCGCTCAAAGATATCTCGCGCTGCTGGTGAAAACGCCTGAATGTACGCATACAAGTTCTGACGTATGTGGTCCTGGTCACCCAGTAGCGTTGTCAGGTCCAGTGATGACGTGTTGTAGAAGGACTGTCCAGCCTTACGCACCAGGAACGGCTCCGGGTTCAGTCCTGCCTTGGTCTTGGCATCAAACTCAGCCAGCACGGCTGGCTTCGTGGCCTCGAGCACGCAATCAAGGCGTCGTAGGATGGTAAACGGCAAAATGACCTTGCCGTAGTCAGACTGCTTGTAGTCGCCGCGTAAGAGGTCAGCGACTGACCAAATGAAGGATGAAAGGGCTTGATGATTCACTATTGACCTGCTTTCGAATGATGCAAAAAAGATAAATTCTACTGAGCATCATTCTACCCTTTCAAAGAGCTGTCTAGGGACCTGCCGCCCCGTCCAGAAGCGTCAACTGACACATATACGAGGGCTTGGTTCACCTATCGCAATGCACAGCTCAAGACCCATAAAATTAAGCTTAGGCCCCTACATACGAATCCATCATAAAGACCATAACATCTCCGAAGTGGCTGCTAGGAAATACACACGCTTACGAAAACACCGACCACAACCCACCAACAAAAGCACCGATGCCAGCACCAATCTTCGCGCCAATGTCGCCCGCAATCATCTTGCCAACAGCAGAGCCTGTGACTGCGCCGCTTGCAACTCCATCCCGGAATTTTTCCCAAAGGCCTTTCTCTATATCACTCTTTTGTGAGGAGTTCAATTCAATACGGGGGCGGTCAACGGTCGCTTGCCCAACTCCAGACTCTTTCCCATCTCCGATGTCCTTCCTCATTGAGAAAAAAAAAGAAAAGGCACCTGAAGAACTGAAACGAAGGAGAACTTGTGTAAACAACTCTGGAAGCCAAATTTGACCGTTCGGCAACGTGCCGTTTAGATTCGAGACCGCTATAGCTGGAATTTCATCAGCATGCTGATTGGCATATTTCGCTATCTCCTCTCGTACGATTCGAGTTCGCTGCCTAACGCAGTCATCGAAGTCAGTAGCTAATACCTTATCTGCTCGCGTAAATACGATGATAGCCCGCTGCCAGATTTCAGCCCCCAACGAATCTGTGATTGCCCTTATTCCTCGTTTTTCATCGCTTGACAAGCGCGTAGCATCCAATTCAGTAACAAACCAAACGGAATCCGCGTTACTCGCCTTATTCTTTATCTCCTTCAAATATCGCTCATCATTACCTTCCTCGGGCAAATCATCACAAAGGCCAGGCGTATCAACGATATTATATTTTACGCCATCGCGAACATGATTATAAACCGAAACAGATTTTGTAGTAACCTCATACTTTCCAACAGGTGCGATGTCGGCACCAATTAAGGAATTTATAGTACTACTTTTTCCCACACCAGTTCGGCCGCATAAAACAAAAGTCACCGCCTTCTGCTTGGCAACTAACTCCTTAATAATACTGGCTACATCTTCGGCCTCCAAATTCGCATCCGCCACGGGAATTTTGGCCTGATTACCACCATTAAAGATATTTGAAAAAAACATATGATATTGTGTTTTACATATTGAAATTATAAAGAAATTTAATTTTCAATTAAAAATTCAAAAATAAAAATTCCATTTCAAGAGCGCATTTTTTCTTTGAGTCTGTCTACTATATCCTCGATTACTGGAGTAGCCTCTGGATTTTCAGTAAAAAAATTCGCTAAAACCGCGATATATGCCTCACCTAATGCAACTGTCAATGTGCTTGCGGTCGCGGCGGAAATTGCCCCACCCACCGCCGTCCCTGCCCCCGGAATCATTTTTAGCAAATTTACCGCAATGGTTCGACCAATTAGTGTTGCTCCGGTCACTCCAAGAGCTGAACCCGTTAAGGTAGTGAGCGTCGCTTTGGATAATTCCAGTCCAAATACGGACGTTATTCCCGCCATCATGCCAATTTGTATAGGAGCAAGAATTGCAGCATCAGAAAACGGGATTGGACTAGCTCCAGCGGCAGCAGCAAGGGTAGCTGAACCTGCTACAACCTTCCTAGCCTGACTAATTTTATATTTAACATCAGCTTTTTGCGATGCTGCTAGAGCCCTACGCTTTCCCTCTGGAATTAGCTCTGAGGTTGCTTCAATTAGAGTACCCAACCCCATCGCTTCTAATACCTGCCCTTCATCGAGTTCTTCTCGAATAGCACGAACCCTTATTACATTTTTAGCTTTCGGCAAAAGTTCGCCAACCTTAGCTTTAAATCCGTTATCGGACCTAGCTTTCGTAACAATCGATAAAATTGGAACATGGCGAGACAACATCTCATGCAATTTAATCTCCGCATCCTCGACTCGTCGACCATCCTCTTGGATACAAACCCAAGCGACATGAATATGGAGATTACTGTCCCTTTCTGAGCACTTATCGGCGACCAGCTTCTCAAGCTCATCTATGGTTTGCTGAAACTCAGCCATTTCCAAACCACGGGTATCGTATATAGTTAACGGAATGCCATCTTTCGAAAACTGGCGCGTACTCTTCGTAACCGGTTTCCCCTGTCCAGTCTCGGCAAAATTGCCTTGAAAAACAGAATTAATAAGGGTACTTTTCCCAACGCCTGAACGACCTGCAATGAGAATATTTATGTGCCCACGCTCAGAAATCGCTTTCTGGATAGCTTCTTGGATTATTTTGTCTAAATTTTCCACATTCTTCCACTGTGAAGTTTAAATAGCTCAGGTCGGACTGCCGATACACTACGTCCTTGTACTACTAATAGTCTACATCGTTGCCCACATGGAATGTACACAGATTGTCACAACAACAGAACTCACCGAAGAAAATATTCAGAGCGCCTTCTACGTTAAGCGTCAAGCGCACTCCACGCCCATTACGAGTGAACGTCACAGCTGCCACCGACATCCTCACACTCCTTTCGTTGTCGTCCCCGCACTACAACCTCACCAGAATATTGCCAGCATCCATTTTTTTTGTTTAAGAATTATCAACACATCGCGGATTGGCGAGGCTGAAGGAATCTGCCCCGCCCGCATTCAGGCGGAATGTCGACCAACGCATTGATGCCGACACTGGCAGCATCTGCCACAATCACATTCAGGCGGAATGGCATATGCGCCACCAGCAGGTTCACGCCCAGAACTGCCAGCGTTACGCCAGCCCCGCATAAATGTCAGCATTATCATGGCCGCCTTGCGCTGTCGGAGAGTAAAGATGTCCGCCACTGCCGCGCTCGCCCCCATCCGGCGAAACAATCCAGGCGGGTGAGCAGCTCACGCCCACGGCACGCAGTCGCGCGCACTCCGCCGAGGTCAGGTTTCGGATACTGCAAACTGGGGAATTCAAGATAAATACGCGTTTCATTTTATGCTCCATGGGTGGTTGATTGTTGGAAGGGCTCGCTATTTGCTGAGCATTTACAATCTAGGAAGCGGTTTTATCCATTTCATGCGCCCCCACCTTTGCGCGCCAGAGTTGGTTACAACTATACAGATGATATAACAATTTATACCGTTTATATCGTTAATTCAACATAGAGAATCCCATCAAAACGTTCAACTAAAGAGCGAAATCAAAGCTAAAATACCCCCCCCCAATGCAAGGAGAACAGAATGGAAAAATGGCTTCAAGGATTTTTGACCCCGCAGGTGCTACGGCAACGCCTGCGCTTCTTGAGCGTGGCCGGATACGTTTCCGGTGGCGCCGCCATTGCGGCAGTTCTGAGCATCCCGTTTATTCGATAGCGTCGTCAAGCCCAAGCAATAGAGACGTGGCCGATAAGTGCCACATCTGCGCAACAATCATTGCTCATTGACCGGAGTCCACTCTCGCTCGGGAGTACTTTCAGAATTCGATGGCTGTGGCTGGGACTGTGTCTGCGGCCGCGCTATCGCATCCGGAGTTGTCGGCTTCGGCGACGTCTTTGTCTTGCGCAGTGGCCTCCTCTTCTCTACCACCTTCATCGCTGGCGCAGTTCTTTCTATTGTCAGTGGTGGCTGGAATAGCGCAAATGCCCCATATGCTTTACCGGCCGCGTCAATCCAAAGAGGCCAGCGATTGAAGAACGCGCTGGTAGTCGTGACCGCAGCAACGACAATCGTAACGGCCGTCCATTTCCCCATCAACAGACCGTTTCGCTCTGCCCACACCACCGCCCTCTTGCCTCCGGCCCTTTTCAGCCAGCGGATACTTGCCCATCGTGCGATGAACCACCCCAGAACGGTGAAGGGAACAGTCATCAGCCCAATTCCCCATAGAAAGCCGGATGCATTGGGCATGTTGATAAACAGCTGCGTGTCGGGAGCAGTCAGCACCAGGCGATGAGCGCGGTCAAGATATGCCATGGCGCCAATCGCAAAAGGAATTGACAACAAAATAAAGGTGAGAAGCCATTTCACACGGGACCAGTTGGCGGCGGCCTGTATCGTTTTCTTCAGGTTCAATAACGATTCTTGAACATACGCCTCCGATACAGCCCGGCTCACACGTTCAACTATCGCTTTAGGCGCCAGCCCCTGGGCGCTGGCGTCGATGACTTCCTGGTTCAACTCCGACTCCATGAATGGAGTGACCGCTTTTTTTGCTGAGCGATGAAACCAAGGTAACCAGCGTGAACCGCTCCCCGCGACGGCAGCCAGTTGCTCAAAATCGCTTTGCAACAACGCTTCCAGGGCTCCTCCGGCGTCGAATATCTGCGGAGTCGTGCCGAACAGAACCCAGTTCGACTTGAGTCCCCGCACTTCGACCGAGAGCTCGCAGAATGGCATCGTGCACTCATAGACAAACTCGACCGCAGATTTTTCACGGACCACGTTTACATTTTGAAGCGCAATCCGGCCGTGCCCTCCCAGATTGGCAAACCCGACCTTTGAAAGCGCCAAATGAACATAATCCGGCGTGCCCTGAGGATATCTGCCGCTGAAAATTGGCTTGGTGTAGGTTTGTGTCGCTGTGATTTTGGTCAAATACCCATGGCCAGAACACCCCGTGCACGTGAGCTGTCCAGAACCACCGCAGGTGCCGCAGCGCTTGCGCCCTGAGCCGCCGCAACTAAAGCAATTTACGCGACCGCCTGAACAAGCATGGCACGAACGATATTGGGTCTCTGTGCGACTGTATCCGTTGTAATCACGAACCTGCCGAGTCTGCGTCACGCTACCAGAGCCATGACATGTGCCGCAGCTGACACGACCACTACCGTGGCAGCCACCGCACTGCACCTTGCCCGAGCCAGAGCAGCCATGACAGGTTACTTTACCGGAGCCGTGACAACCACTGCACTTATAGGTATGGAACAAGCGACGGGGATGCGTTCGGATGCAGGTCTTGGTCGAGATTGCAGCGTATGCCTGGTTCCTAACCGCACTGACCAGCGCGTCCATCGTTTCTGGCCGCGCGAATTCGGATTGCGCCTGAGAAGTGACTTGCTCTTGGTACCACTTCCAGTCGGAGCTACTAAAGTCTCCCTGTCCCGGTTTGTGTACACCATGATGGTCGCGAGCGTCGGAAATAACCTCCAGTTCGTGCCGAATCGTAATGAGGAACTGACGCACTACCGGACGTGCGTCAAGTACGCGCAGGTCGGTTACATTGAAGCGGGTCGCGCGCTCAATGTATTCGGCGGCCACGGCCTTGCAGGACTCCGAATAGCGAAGCAGCGAAATGTCGTCAGCGCCCATGTATCACTCAATAAATATTACGTTTCAATCACGGCTTTGTTCACGTCCTCGCAATTTGGACAAGCGCTGACTGCCCTGTAGTCTTATCGGCAACAGGCGATAGATTTTATAAAATAATTCTATATGGAAATTATATTTCCATCAAGTCAAAGGCCAACTCGAATCTCCGGCGGCACGGGACCTAGGCCAATTGGCGTCGCATATTGCTGGCAGCAAGGGGCGCACAATACGAAACCCGTACCCACCGCCCTTCGGGCCATCGCGCCAATCTCGAAGCCGTAATTTTGGCAAAAAAAAACCCGCCAACTGGGGGCGGGTTAAATCCAATCCTTGGAGGGAGTTGGAGGAGACAAGTCAATTATGCTGCACTGCGCCATTTTTCGCCAATCATCATTTGTAATGGGGTGTATCACGAGGATGAATGCCACCTAAAGCCCAGCTGGCCATTCCCTCCCCGCTGGGTGTATGCTTCCCAAACTCAACGGACTTGGGCGGCACAACATGGACCCGCGACTTTCACTACTTATTCAGGACTACCTATCTTCTGTCTCCTCAGCGGTCCGCCTGATAACTGAAGGTGGCATCACACTCCCCGTCACCAATCGGGATTGGGCTAAAAATGACGTTGCGCCTGAAGGGCTTTTGCCGGGTGCGGTCACCTTTGTGAAGCACGGCTATGGTTGTGCGGTGCATCTGCCAGGTGCCTTGGTGGACTTCGACTTCGGCTCAAATGGCGAGACGACCGGATTCGATATTTGGCGGCTTCAGTCCTTTGCATCTGAGCGAATTCAGGAATATGGATTTGCGTCCGAATTGGAGCTCGAAGCCACGTTCATTGAAGCGGTTGGCTTAGGCGAGTTGTTCCGAGCCGGTCAGCTCTATTACTCAGCCACTTCATAGCGACTATCACGCAAAAAATCGAGAATGCGCTGGTCAAGCTCTTCAACAGTCCGACAACTTGGCTACAATATAATTTCGGCATCCCGCTAAGGGACGTTCGAAGCACCCGACCGCGAGGCGGCCAAGCTGCGCACAAGTCGGCACTCATGTAGTTCAACTTTGAAGGTTCATCATGGCAACCGGTATAGTAAAGTGGTTCAACGATTCCAAGGGTTTCGGTTTCATCACACCAGACGGCGGCGGTGAAGATTTGTTTGCGCACTTTTCCGCAATTACAATGGCAGGATTCAAGACCCTGAAAGAAGGTCAAAGAGTTCAGTTCGACATTACGGAAGGACCGAAGGGTAAACAAGCTTCGAATATCAAAGAAGCATAGGGTCAATCGCACATTTGATTGGGGCCGACTGAAAATACTTGTTTTGGTCGGCATGTTCTACATATACGTGCGCCGCTGATGGCCGCGCACAGACGGCGCAGCTGGACATTACCATCAGCAATTGCCGCGCCCTGCACGAATAAGCTGGCAATACAAGCTCGCGCCTGTAACCATCATTGATATCCCAACGCCAAGGTACCCGCACAGGCATGGTCACAGCATACAAATGGCAATTCGCCCCTCGCTTCCGCCGCAACGCATTCGGCTGGAAATCCGACACCCCCATCCAGCGCATCAAAGAAGCCCTCACTGAAATCAAGGCGGTCACCAAGAAGGAGCCTGTGCTGGCCGCCGAGGGTGCGGTGCTGTTTCTAGAAAAGGTGGCACCGGCCATCGAACAGGTCGACAGCTCTTCGGGTGGCATCGGCAGCGCCGTCAATCGTGCCATCGAGACCCTCGTACCCATCATCGCTAAGGCGGACGTGGCGCGTGCTGTGCGTGAGAAGTGGCTAGACCGGTTGTACAAGGCCATCCTAGAAGACGACATGCCATACCTCGAGCCGATGGGCGACTACTGGGGCGAATTGTGTGCTAGTCCAGAAGTCGCATCGAAGTGGGCAGACGACCTGAAGCCTACGGTGGAAGGCATCTGGGCCCGAAATTCCGCTGGCGAGCACGGGTTCTTTAGAGGCACGACTGCATGCATGAGCGCGCTATACACTGCCAGCAGATACTATGAGCTCCTGATGCTGCTTGAGAAATCCAGTCACAAATGGTGGCATGAGCGACGCTGGGGTGCCATGGCCTTAGCAGCCCAGGGAAAGCGCACGGAAGCAATTCGCTACGCGGAGGACTCGAAGGGGTTGAATGCACCGTTGGCCGCAATTGCGCAGTTTTGCGAAGGGGTATTGCTCGACTCAGGATTTGCGGATGAGGCGTATTCACGCTATGCGATTGAGGGCACGTATGCTACCACCAACTTGGCGACATTCAAGGCTATCGCCAAGAAATACCCTGGAAAGCCTAAGGAGACGATTTTGTGCGACCTGGTCGCGAGTCAGCCAGGCCAGGAAGGAAAATGGTTTGCGGCCGCCAAGGATGCTGGATTCTTCGACCTGGCCATCGAGCTTGCGAACAGAAGCCCAGCGGACCCGAAGACCCTAGTCCGCGCGGCAAGGGATTTCGCAATCAAGCAACCCAACTTCGCGATGGCGTCCGGAATGACCGCTCTACAAGGCGTCATGCGCGGATACGGATATGACGTGACTGGCACAGACGTTCTCGACGCGTACGAGGCTGTGATGGAGGCGGCAAGTGTTATGGGTGTGGATGCTGCGACGGTCAAAGCGGATGTACGTGCACTCATTGCCAACAATCGAGCCGGTGGCGAATTTGTGCAGCGCGCGTTGGCTCGCCACCTCTCGGTGTGAAGTTGAAATTCCATCTTCGAGGCCCAGTCGCAGCGCCCCAGTCCGCCGGCCACAGAAGCGCAACGCGACGGGCGTCTCCCATATCACACTTGCTTCGTCTAATTTCTTGGCATACTCTGAAAATCGCTCATCTGTTGTGCTTTTCACGGTGTAGGGGGACGCGTGGAAATCGAACTGACCACCCAGGAACGAGACGTACTCAGAAAATTGGTGAGCCTAGGGAGACTGTATCAGCCGTTGCATAGCCATATGATGAGGCTCAAAGACGTAGGATTCGTGGAGCCAATCGGTGACGGAGGGGTTCATGTTACAGGCGCCGGACTCCAGTACCTGCAAGAATTCGACTTCATAGAATTTCAAAAAACAACAACTACGACCTAGCCCCCCTGAATACTTTACGCTCGAGATATCGAGCAAGGATTACACAACCAAGGGCATGAAAAAAATGCTCCACGTTATGCAGTCACCAACAACGCTGAAGTAGCTCAGGCGGCGTTAAATTGTTCCTAGCCTACCACCTGTTTTCCCAGGAATCACAACATCATCCAGGTCACCACTCGGAGCGTCTCTCAGCCTTTCCGCTGTCTGGAATATGACCTTTCGCCGCTGGCAACCAGGCTGTTTGCAGTGCTCGCCTTCGGCCAGCTCTATGTAGGCAGGGCAGTTCGTAAAATCATGGTCGAGGCAAGACATATTGGCTCCTTACACCTGTTCCGGCAATGCTGACGTACCAAATTCAAGTTAGCACAAAATCCTGGGAATGAAACACTTACACATCGATTTTCGCCCCCCTGAACAAAGCGGCTTACATTCCGCAAACCGCTCCCGAAGAATTTATCGTTTTGCCAAGTGACTGGCGACTGGCAACTGGCGACAAACCTAGCAGTTAACTGCCAAAACGCGCCCTGTTCGTTTGCTCGCAGAATTGACCCACTCCGATTGACCCACCTTCCACTGCCTGGCAAACGCTGCCACACGGTCGTATGACCCCTCATAGCCCAGCTCCTTAAGTTCCAAGTGGAGCTGCTTCAA
>NZ_JACEZT010000028.1 GCF_014042345.1 Rugamonas brunnea | reverse complement strand
CGCGCACCGCACGCCAGCCGCCGGCCGCCGGTCCTGGCCGTTGCGCCGGCCGCCGCACGCTCAAGGCGCCCTCCTGCTACACTGCCCGTGCCGCGCACGCCCTCGGGCCGCGCGTGGCGCCATGACATTGACCATGCCTTCAGGAACGCCACCATGTTGAATTTCGAGTACTACAACCCCACCAAGATCGTATTCGGCGCCGGCACCACGGCCGCCCTCTCGCGGCTGGTGCCAGAAACGGCCCGCGTGCTGCTGCTGTACGGCGGCGCCAGCGCGGAAAAGACGGGCACGCTGGCCGACGTGCGGGCCGCGCTGGCCGGACGCGTGGTGCATGAATTCGGCGGCATCGAGCCCAATCCCAGCTTCGAGACGCTGGAAGGCGCCATCGCCCAGGTGCGCGCCGAAAAACTGGATTACCTGCTGGCCGTGGGCGGCGGTTCCGTCATCGACGGCACCAAGTTCGTGGCCGCGGCCGCCGTGTACGATGGCGACGCGTGGGAGGTGGCCAGCAGCCGCGGCGCCGTGGTCCAGCGCGCGCTGCCGTTCGGCGCCGTGCTGACGCTGCCGGCCACCGGCTCGGAAATGAACAACGGCGCCGTCGTCACGCGCAAAGCCACCCACACCAAGCAGCCATTCCGCAGCGAACACCTGTTCCCCAAGTTCTCCATCCTGGACCCGACCCGCAGCTACTCGCTGCCGCTGAAGCAGGTGGCCAACGGCCTGGTGGACGCCTTCGTCCACACCACCGAGCAATACCTGACCTACCCGGCGCAAGCGCTGCCGCAGGACCGTTTCGCCGAAGGCTTGCTGCAAACGCTGGTGGAGATCGCGCCGCGCGCGCTGGCTGCGCCCGACGATTACGACACCCGCAGCAACCTGATGTGGGCAGCCTCGCTGGCCCTGAACGGCCTGATCGGCGCCGGCGTGCCGCAGGACTGGGCCACCCACATGATCGGCCACGAGCTGACCGCGCTCTACAACATCGACCACGCGCGCACGCTGGCCATCGTGCTGCCAGCCCTGCTGCAGGTGCGGCGCGACAGCAAGCGCGACAAGCTGCTGCAATACGGCGCCCGCGTGTGGGGCATCACGGACGGTAGCGAGGAGGAGCGCATCGACGCCGCCATCGCCCGCACCCGCGCCTTCTTCGAAAGCGTGGGTATCCCGACCCGGCTGTCCGGCTACGGCCTGGGCCAGGAGGCGGTGGAGGCCGTGCTGGCCCAGCTGGCCGCGCACGGCATGGGCAAGCTGGGCGAACGGCGCGACATCAACCTCGACGTCAGCCGCGCCATCCTGCAGAGCGCACTGTGACGACATGACACATATTATTTAAACAACATCATTTTTTTGACATATATCGTTTCAGTCGCCTCCTGACCATCAACCACTCTTTCGCTGCCGAAGGCTGGCCGCTCCCTGTACATCAGGGACGGGGCCACTATACTGAGCCATGTAGTTATCAAAAATACACTGCGTTTGATTCCATGGGAGGTTCATCATGCGCACCCCAGTTGCCTTGGCATTGCTCTGCGCCGCCAGCGCATTGCAAGCCCAAACCCAGCCGGCCGCGTCGGACACGACGGAGCAGGCAGCCATTCCCACCCAGCGCGTCGCGCGGGCAAAGAACCTGGTCACGCCACGGGAATTCGTCGAGTTCCGTGGCCAGTACAGCATGGACAATGGCCAGACCCTGTCCATCAGCAGCCACAACCGCCGTTATTTCGCCCAGTTCGATGGCCAACCCGAAATGGAAATCCTGGCCGTAGCGGCCGACAAGTTCGTCTCCACGGACGGCAGGACGCGCATGGCGTTCCAACAATCCCCTAACGGCAGCGTCTCCGGCCTGACCGCCACCATCGACACCAGCACCGTAGTCGCCTGGGTGGGCCGCTGACCCCGGCGTTTTTGTGCAGAGCAAAACAAGTTGTGGCGCGGATAGATTGACTGCCGCACAGCAGGCTGCAATACTGAATCGGACGAGCGTGCGGTGTGCCGCCCGCTCGTCGTCCCCCACCCTCGCCACGGGTGACTGGCGCGGTGGGGCAGATTGCTGCTTCCTGTCCGCGTGCCATGACCGAACTACGCGCTTCGCTCAAAAGTAAGCACAAGTTTTCGCTCAACTGGAGCTATCTGAACGCGATCGCCAATGGGGTGTCGGCCATAGACCTGTCCGCGCTGGCCTTGCGCAACCTGCATGACGCGCGCCAGTTCGTGCGCGAATACGGTTTCGACCTGGACCAGCCGGCCGCGCCCGCCCACATCGCCCGCGTGCACCGCGAGGCGGTCGAGTTCATCGCCCACACCTTCCTGGAACCGAGCCAGGCCCAGCTGATCCCGGCCGCCGTGGCCACCCCGGACGATCCGCTGCAACTGCTGGTGTACGCCTCCATGCGTGGCCAGCAGTCGGACTTGCTGCGCATGTGGTCGTGCGCCGTGCTCAAGGTCATGCACGGCATCTTCTACCTCGAAAACAATCTCAAGCTGCGCCACTTCGCCACCATCCGCGAGCAGGTGTTCGCCAGCCTGGACGAAGTGATCCACTGCGACGCCGACGGCCACCATTTCCTCACCGACGGCGAAGTGTGCCTGCCGCTGCTGCAGTTCGAACGCAAGAACAACAAGGGCCGCCACAGCATCCTGCTCAAGCTGCTGCAAAAGGCGGCCTACCTGGCGGCCGACATCTACGACCACCTGGGCGTGCGGCTGATCTTCAACACCCGCTTCGAATGCCTGCTGGCGCTGCGCACCCTGCAGCGCGCCCACCTGCTGTCGGTGACCAACGTGGACGCCCAGCGAACACGCAACACCCTGCTCGACCTGGAAGCGGCCAAGCAAGTATTCAGCAAGTACCGGGCCGTGCTCGAACACAGCGACAGCTACCCGGAACAACTGCTGCAGCGCATGGACGAGGAAATGGCGCAACTGGCCCAGCCGCAGACGCGCACCGACAACCCGCACAGCGGCGCCGGCTTCAACAGCATCCAGGTCACGGTGCGCAAGATGATCCACCTGCAGCCGGACCCCGGCGCCGACCTCGGCGATTATGACGTAGGGTTCTTCTTCGAATACGAGATCCAGCTGATGGACAAGGCCAGCCATGAGCGCAGCCTGAGCGGCCCGGCCAGCCACGAGGCGTACAAGCGGCGCCAGGTGGAGACGGCGCGCCTGCGCGTGCTGGGGCGGGCCCTGCAGGACTGGATCACGGCCTGCCAGCCGCCGCTGGCCGCCGCCGCGCCGCCGTCCCCGTCCGAAGCCGGGCCCAGCCCCGGCCCCATCGCCGCGCCTGTTACCGCCTTAGCACATTGACGCCCAGCGCGCTGCGCCAGTGTGATCAAATTGACACAAGCGTGATATCCGCATCATTCGTTGCTGCATCGCACCATGCTAGAATCGTTCCATCCTCATCCACCCATGGAACAGCAATGAAACGTGTGATCTTCAATCAGAAAGGCGGCGTCGGTAAATCGACCATTGCGGTGAACCTGGCCGCCATCGCGGCACACCAGGGCAAGCGAACCTTGCTGATCGACATAGATCCACAGTGCAACGCCAGCCGCTACCTGCTGGGCCAGGCGGCCGACGACGTGGCCCCCACCATGGGGGCCTATTTCGAGCAATTGCTGAGTTTTTCCATGTTCGCCAAGGCGGCCAGCCAGTATGTGCACGAGACGCCATTCGAGAACCTGTCCGTGATGGTGGCGCATCCGGAACTGGGCGACCTGCAGTCGAAGCTGGAATCGCGCCACAAGATCTACAAGCTGCGCGACACGCTCAACGAACTGAGCAAGGACTTCGATGAAATCTTCGTCGACACCCCGCCGGCCTACAACTTCTTCACACAGTCCGCGCTGATCGCGGCCGACAGTTGCCTGATCCCGTTCGACTGCGACGACTTCTCGCGCCAGGCCTTGTACACGCTGGTCAACAACGTGGCCGAGATCAAGGCCGACCACAATCCGGGGCTGGAGATCGAAGGCATCGTCGTCAACCAGTTCCAGCCGCGCGCCCTGCTGCCGCAACGGCTGGTGGACGAGCTCAAGGAGGAAGGCTTGCCGGTGCTGGACAACAAGCTGTCGAGCTCGATCCGCATCCGCGAATCGCACGACCGCAACCTGCCCATGATCCACCTGGACGCGCGCCACAAGCTGAGCCAGGAGTTCCTCGCGCTGTACGAGGAATTGCAGGCGGCGTAATGGCCGTGCGAGCAGCGCCGGTCCGGGCGCCGCGCTAGGGGTGCAGTTCCTTGAGGATGCGCGCCGCCGCGCGCTCGGCCTCCGCTTCGGCGGCGGCCCGGTCCGCCAGCGTCACTTCCACCGACACACGCCGCTTGGGATAGATGGTGTTCATGTGCATGGGGTTGCTGGACGGGGCGTTGATGCACACGTACGCGCCCCACAACTTGGTACCCTCCAGCAATTCCCCGGTGCACTCGACTTCGTAGCCATCAATATTTTTGAAAGGCATAAGCGTTCTCCCGCAAGCGTCGCGGCGCGGGCGCGTGCTCCTTCTGCGGTTCCTTCTGCGGCTCCTTCACTGGCTCCCTCACCGGCTGCGGCTCAGGCTCCAGCTCGCGCAACAGTTCCAGGCAGGCGAGCGCGGCGCGGTTCTCGACGTCCTTCTCCTCGTGCCAGGCCGACACCGACACGGCCACGATATTGTAGCCGCGCAGCGCGCGGAACAGCGCGCCCATGTCGGCCAGGCTGGGGCCGGCCTTGACGTGGTATTTGAGGGCCGGCATCTGGGCCTCGGCGTCGATCACGTCGGTGTCGAAGTGCACGTACAGGCGCTCGGCCGGCGACAGGTGGCGCAGGATGTCGCTAATCTCGCAATGCACCAGGCCCGAGGCGGCCACCGCCTCCGCTTCGCCGGGATCGAGGTCGCGCGCGTCCGACAGCACGATGCGCTGCTCGGGGAACGGCGTCACCCCCACGGCCGCGCGCAGCGCGCCGATGGCGTCGCGGTTGTCGCGCCGGCGGTCGGGGCGGCCCACCAGCATGGCCAGCGGCATGCCGCCCAGGTAGCGGGTCTGGCTGGTGTTCCAGGTGTGGAAGTCGCCGTGCGCGTCCAACCACAGGATGCGCTCGGGCGGCCGGCCCGCCTGCTGCAGTCCGCCCAGCATGCCCAGCGATGACACGCAGTCGCCTGAGATGCTGACCGGCACGTCGCCGGCCCGCACGATGTCGCGCACGGCCGTGGCCAGCCGGCCATAGACCTTGCCCATGCTGCGCATCTGCTCGCCGCGGTCGGCGATGGCCGTGGCCTGGCATTCGTCCACCTGCACCACTTGCCAGTCGTGGCGGTCGAGTTCGCACACGCGGGCCAGGCCGTCGCGCCGCTGGCCCATCAGGAACGGCACCAGCAGGCGGCGCTTCATGACCACTGCTCCGGGTCCATGCTGTAGGACAGCGCGTCCATCATGGCCGCCACCTCGGGCTGGCGGCCCAGCGCCAGCAAGGCGGATTCGCGCTTGCGCCAGCGCTGGCGGGTCGGCTGCTCGGTGGCCATGGTCACCGGCAGTTGCGCCTGCATGGCCATGGGCGGCAAGCCCAGGTAGCCGGTGACGCGGCCCATGGCGGCCACCGGGTCGGCCAGGAAATCCTCGAAGCGCAGGCGCAGCGCCGGCACGCCAGAGGCCAGCACGGCGCGGTGCGGCGACAGCCACTGGTTCAGGCACACCTGCTCCAGCGGCGCGGCCGTGAATTCGCGCCAGTTGGGCGGCATGTCGAACTTCCACCAGCGCCGCCCGAACGGCAGCACGTCGGTGTAGCCGGCGATGCGCAAGTCGACGCCGGCCCAGCGCAGGTCGTGCGAGAAGAAGCCGACCGGCGACTGCCAGCCATCGATCAGGCCATTGACGGCCTGGGCGTAGCCGCGCGTCAGGTGGATGTATTTGATCTCGGCGTTGGGGAACAACTGCTCATACAGGCCGCGCCGGTAGACGTCGGGCGGGGTCTTGAACAGCAGCACCTTGTCGGCCGCGTCGGCGGCGCCGAAGCGGCGCCGGTGGTGGCGCGGCATCACGAACGGCGGCTCCTCCAGCTTGAGCGGCACGTCGAAGCCGCCCGTGGCGCCGTCGCGCGCCATGCCGTCGTAATAGGCCATGCGCCAGCCATCGTGGCGAAACACCTTGCCCAGCACGTATTCCTGCCAGGCCCGCTCGCTGGCGCAGCGCTGGGCCGCGCCGGCCGTCACGGCCTCGTCCAGCGACTGGGCCAGCCGGCGCAGTTCGGACGGCTGGGCGAACACGGCCGGAAATTGCAGCAGCAGCCGGTTGCGCCAGCGCCGCTTGAGCAGGTCGAGGTCGGGCGGGCCGTCGCCGGCCACGGTCAGGTCGTCGAGCACGCAGTCGGCCAGCGCGGCCCGGTTGGCCAGCGGCCCGATGGCGTCGCTGTTGCTGGAGTAGCCGAAACCGTTGCCGGTCAGGGCCAGGTAGGGTTCGATCTCGCCATCGAGCGTGGCGATGCCGGGGTGGCGCGCCAGCACGCTGGTGAGCAGGCTGGAGCCGGACCGCGGGCTGGTGAGGACCACGGCCACCTGGCGCACGGCGCCGCCCAGCTCGGACGGCGCCACGGCGCGTATCGCATTGACGGCCTCGATCAGCCGGTTCATGCGGGCCGAACCGGCGCGGCGCGCTGGATCAGGTACACGAAGAATTTTTTCGTCTCGGCCTTGTCGGCCGCCGCGCTGTCGAGTTCGCGCACGGTGTAGCCGTTGGCCTCGGCCAGCTTGCGGGTCTGCTCGATGGCGCCGAAACTGGCCTGGGCGAAGTAGATGCGCCCGCCCGGCTTCAGGTAGCGCCCCACCTGCTCGAAGAAGCCGGTGTTGGTTTCGAAGTTGGTGTCCCATTGGGAGCGCGCCACCACGTCGTGGGCCGGCTTGTCGCGGAACGGCAGGTTGGCCGTGATCACGTCGAACTGCTCGTCGCCCACGTTCTGGAACAGATTCGATTCGCGCACCTCCATCACGTCCTCGAAGCCGTGCAGGGCCGCGTTGTAGGTGGCGCTGCGCAGGGCCGACGGGTTCACGTCCAGCGCCAGCACCCGGCCCGCGCCCGCGTAGCACGCATGCACGGCGATCACGCCCGAGCCGGTGCCCACGTCGAGCACGGCGTCGCCCGGGTCCACCTGCAGCTGGCGCACCAGCGGCTGGCTGTCGGTGAACGGCCAGAACGTGCCGGGGTAGACCATGAACTGTTTGCCCAGGTATTTGATCATGCGCCCCTCGGGCGGGATGGCCTTGAACGCCTTCTGGCGGTTCTTTTGCCAACGGTCGATCTGGGACAAGCCTGCAGCATGTACGTGTTCCATGTCATTCCTTCGCAGTGAGTCACTAGTGAAACAGAAGGGAGCGGCGCCGGCCCGGCCTCGTCGAGTATAGCCAAGGCGGGGCCGGCGCCGAAATGCAGATTAGTTTTAAAATAACATAAAAACGTATCGAAACAGCAACATACTTATTGCAAGTGACGACCGTTCATCCCACCAAAACGGCGCTTCGTCGCGCCGCGCACCCCGGCGCCGCAGGCACGCCGTACAATGATAGGATGCCATAACAATAATGTTGTATTTTTACCCAACAAGGAGCGTTCCATGTGCCGTCTGTCCCTGTCCGTGCCCCGGCTTGCCGCCGTGGCGCTTCCGCTGCCGCTGTTACTGCTGACGCTGCTGCCGGCGCCGGCCGGCGCCGCCAACAGCGTGCGCACCGTGGCGCCGTTCATCGCCATCAACTGCAAGGGGCCGATCAGCATCACGGTGAACGTGGGCCAGCCGCAAGCGGTGACCGTCAGCGCCGGCGACGAGCTGCTCTCCCAGATCAGGACGGAAGTGGTGCAGAACGAACTGAACATCACGCTGCCCGAGCGGCACAGCGGCCAGGTCGGCGGCGGCGGCCCGCACGTGACCATCAACCTGCCCTCGCTGAGCCGGGTCAAGGTGGAAGGCGCGGGCGAGACCATCCTGAACCGGGTGGCCGGCGAGCGGCTCGACATCAGCTACCTGGGCGCCGGCCACCTGGTGGCCAACGGCAAGATCAAGCTGCTGCGCCTGGCCGCCAAGGGCGTGGGCGAGGTCGACACCCACGCGCTGCAGGCCGAGCGCGTGGACGTCAATTTCAAGGGCGTGGGCGCGGTCAGCGTGTACGCGCACGACACGCTGAACGCCGTCGCGCACGGCATGGGCTCGCTGTCCTACTACGGCCATCCGCGCGTGATCAACAAGTCGGTGCAGGGCTTCGGCAGCGTCAGCGCCGGCGACTGACGGGGCGATCGAACGGCGCTGGTCGCGCTCCAGCCGGACTCAACCGGGACAATTGTCATAGTGACATGCCCGGCGATTGCCGTTACCATCGGTAGCGAAAGTGAAGTTCCCGTCCGCATACCCTGGAGGCTGATACCGTGGCTGCGCCCACCGCCCTTGCGCACTGGCGCGCGCAAATCTTCGCGCGCCTGTTGCTGGTCGTGTTCATGCTGGGCGTGGCCACGGCCATCCCCAGCGCGCTGCTGGCCGCGCACGAAGGCATCTGGCTGATCGCCGCCATCGACGTGCTCGCCATGCTGTGGATAGGCGCCATCTGGCGCCTGCGGCGCCTGGCCTACGCCAGCCGCGTGTGGCACTTCCTCGGCGTGATCTACGTGGTGGGCGTGGGCTTGCTGCTCAAGGTCGGCCCCATCAGCCAGATCTACCTGCTGGCCATCCCGGTGCTGGCCGCGCTGCTGCTCGGCTTCCGCCCCGCCCTGTGCATGCTGGCGCTGACCACGGCCACCGTGCTGGCCCTGGGCTACCAGGCCGACGCCGGCTCGCAGGTGATGGGCCTGCCCGCCTATGGCGCGCAGCGCTCGTTCATCATCGCGCTCAACTTCCTGTTCATCGCGGCCGTGCTCACGCTGTCGTGCGCGGTGCTGCTGCGCCACCTGGCCAGTTCGCTCGACGAGCTGGCCGCCAGCGCCGCCTCGCTGGAACAAAGCCGCAACCACCTGGTGGCCGTCAACGACGACATCCACCGGCTCGCGTTCTACGACGTGCTCACCGGCCTGCCCAACCGGCGCCTGCTGATCGACCGCATCGACAACCTGCTGGCCGCCAGCGCCCGCGACCGCCACTACAGCGCGGTGCTGTTCATCGACCTGGACCGCTTCAAGTTCATCAACGACGCGCGCGGCCACGGCACCGGCGACGCGCTGCTGCAGGCCGTGGCCGGGCGGCTGCAACCGCTGATGCGCAAGGCCGACACCGTGGCCCGCATCGGCGGCGATGAATTCGTGGTGGTGCTGTCGCACCTGGCCCCGGCGCTGGAGACGGCCACGCTGGCCGCGCGCACGGTGGCCGACAAGATCCGCCACGCCATCGCCACCCCGTTCGAGATCGACGGCCAGCGCTATACCTGCTCGGCCAGCATCGGCGTCACGCTGCTGCCGCAAAGCGGCCAGAACGCCCAGGACCTGCTGCGCGAAGCCGACACCGCCATGTACCGCGCCAAGGCCGACGGCCGCAACGGCGTCGCGTTCTACGAGACGGCCATGCAGGCCGACGTGGAACGCCGGCTCGACATGGAGCGCGACCTGGCCGCCGCGCTGGCGGCCGGCCGGCTGGAGATGCATGCCCAGCCCCAGGTGGACCGCCACGGCCGCACCATCGGCGCCGAGATGCTGATGCGCTGGCCGCTGACCGGCGGCGGCGCCGTGCCGCCGTCCGTGTTCATCCCCGTGGCCGAGGAGTCGGGCCTGATCCTGCAACTGGGCCAGTGGGCGCTGGAGCAGACCTGCGCCGCGGCGCTGCGGCTGGCGCAGGCGGGGCACGCGCTGACGCTGTCGGTCAACGTCAGCCCCAGCCAGTTCCGCCAGGCCGGCTTCGTCGAGCAGGTGCGCGCCGCGCTGGCCGCCAGCGGCGCCCCGGCCAGCATGCTGGTGCTGGAAGTGACGGAAGGCCTGCTGGTCGACAAGATGGACGCCACCATCGAACGCATGCACGCGCTGGCCGCGCTGGGGCTGCGTTTTTCCATCGACGATTTCGGCACCGGCTATTCCAGCCTGGCCTACCTGCGCCGCATGCCGCTGTACGAGCTGAAGATCGACCGCAGCTTCGTGACGGACGCGCCGCACGACAGCGGCAGCGGCGCGCTGGTGCAAACCATCCTGGACATGGCGCGCCACCTGAAGCTGCGGGTGGTGGCCGAGGGCGTGGAAACCCAGGCCCAGGCCGACTTCCTGATCAGCCACCACTGCCATTGCATGCAGGGCTACCTGTATGGGCGCGCGGCGCCGGTGGACGCGCTGCTGGCGCGGCTGGCGGCGCCAGCGACGGCGGCCGCCTGCGCGCCAGCGCCAGCGCCGGCTACGGCTGCGCCCCCGGCCCCGGCATCGACATCGACATCGACATCGGCATTGGCGCCGGCACCTGGCCCGTCAGCGCCCGTCGACGCGGCGTCATGAGTCACCCCGTAGCTGCCACCTACACCGCCCGTATCATTTACTTTTCCCGCGCGCCGGCCACGCCTCCATGAAATTTTCCGCGCGTGACAATCCGCGTAGATTGGCGCGCGCCCCCGTCCTATGCTGGATGGCGGACCGCATGCGCCGGTCCGCCGCGGAGACCGCCATGACAGCCATGGACGACAACCTGCGTCAGCGACAGCTCGACCTGGTGGAACAGATCTACGAGGCGGCCATGGGACCGCCCCACTGGCGCGGCCTGTGCGCGCGCCTCGCGGCCGCGTTCGGCGCCGACAGCGCCGTGCTGGCCCTGCTCGACGAGCGCGGCCCGGCCCGTGTGCTCGACCACAGCGCCAACTTCACGGCTGCCATGCAAAGCCAGTACGAGCAGCATTTCTGCCATGAGGACTTATGGGCCCGGCGCGCGCGCGAGCTGGGCGCGGGCCGGGTGTACAGCAGCGCCGAGTTGGTGGCCGACGCCGACTTCATGCGCTCGTCCTACTACGCCGATTTTTGCCGCCCGGCCGGCATCTTCTACGTGGTCGGCGCGCTGCTGCCGCTGGCGCCGCGCCGGCACGCCGTGCTGGGCATCCACCGTCCGCGCCGGGCCGGCCATTACGACCGCGATGCGCAACGCCAGCTGGCGGCCCTGCTGCCCCATCTGCAACGCGCACTGCGGCTGGAGCTGCGGCTGGAGCAGGCCGGCCTGGCCCTGCGCTGCGACGAGGCCGCGCTGGCCAGCGCGCGCGTGGCCGCCATCGTGGTCGACGCCGAACTGACCGTACTGCACGCGACCGACAGCGCGGCCGCCCTGCTCGCGCCGGCGTCGCCGCTGCGCTTGCTGCATGGCCGGCTCAGCGCCACCGTGGCGCCCGGCGGCGCCAGCCTCGCGCAACTGGTGCGCGCGGCCCTGCCCGGACCGGGCCGCGCGCCGCGCGCCCAGTCGTGCTGCCTGCCGCGCCACGGCCTGGCCCCGTTGACCTTGACGGTGGCGCCGCTGCCTGCCCCTGCCGGCTCGGTGCCGCGCGCGCTGCTGCTGTTGCGCGCGACGGAACAGGCCACCGTGGACGCAAGCGCGCTGCGCCAGCTATACCAGCTCACGCCGGCCGAGGCGGACGTGGCCAAGGCGCTGGCCGAAGGCGGCTCGCTGGAGCAGCACGCGCTGGCGCGCGGCATCAGCATGAACACCATCAAGACCCATCTGCAGCGGGTGTACGCGAAGACCGGCGCCTGCCGCCAGGGCGAACTGGTGGCCCTGCTGCACGGCTCGGCCGCCATCTACGATGTGCCGGGCCTCACCCATTCGTGTGACGACGGCGGCGACGCTCCTCCCTACACTGTCCGCACCGGTCGCCCGCACGACCGGCTGGCCACCGGCCCGCGCGATGCGCGCACCGCCTTCGCGCCCACCCACTGCGACAGGAGCACATCATGAAAACGATCCCACTCGCCGCGCTGCCATGCGCGCTGGTACTGGCGCTGACGGCGCACGCCCAGACGCCGGACACCGTGCGCATCCCCGCCAGCGCCCCCCACTTCACCCTGCCCGACCATCCCTACCGCCTGAGCGAGGCCGACCTCTACACCTACAAGGGCGCCTACGACCTGTCCAACGGCAAAAGCCTGTACCTGTTCACCCGTGGCTACACCTTGTACGCGGAAGTGGACAACGAAGGACGGCACCGCCTGGTGCCCGCCTCGGACCACACGTTCGTGGCGGCCGACCGCCAGCTCAAGCTGGAGCTCGATGCGCATGACGACGGCACCATCAATGGCACGCTGACGATGGTGGTGCCGGCCACCCAAATCGGCGGCGTCGCCAAGGACGCCACACTGGTGGTGGCCACGCTGCGCTGACGAGGCAAACACCAGGGCGGCGCGGCGCCCCGGCCCAGCCCGCGCCGGTGAGGACGGCACCCACCGGCCACGCATCGCCAGCAAAACCGCTTTACAATTGACATTCACCAATGTCAATATACGGCCATCAAATTGACATTGAACGATGTCAAACCAACGAAAGCGGGACGAGATGGCCAAGAAGATGACGGCGGCGGAAGCGGCCAAGGGCGAGCGCGTGTACCGCGGCGCCAGCAACGAACAGCGCGTGAGCGAACGGCGCCAGCGCCTGCTGGCGGCGGCCATCCACTGCTTCGGCACCCACGGCTACCACCACACCACACTCAAGATGTTGTGCGCCGAGGCGGGGCTGACGGAGCGCTATTTCTACGAATCGTTCAGCAATTTCGACGACCTGTTGTGCAGCGCCTACAACGAGGCGGCCGACACCATCCTGGCCAAGGTGACGGCCCGGGTGGCGCGCGCCGCGCCCAATCCGCACGACCGCATGCTGGCCGCGCTCGACGCCTACCTGGCTGCCGTGGCGGCCGACAAGGCGCGCGCGCGGCTGGTGCTGATGGAGATCGAGGGCGCCAGCGAGGCTGCCAACGCCACCTACCGCCGCCGGCTGGAGCTGGCCACCGACCTGATCGAACAGGTGATCTGCTTGGACTTACCGGCCACGCCGGCCGACGGCCTGTCGCCGCGCCTGCTGTCGGGCGCGTTGCTGGGCGCCATCTACCAGACGGCCAAGAACTGGGCCCTGGCCGGCTTCAAGCCCGCCAAGGCCGTGCTGGTGAAGAACCTGCTGGCGCTAGGGCTGGCCACGGCGGCCGCATGGCAGGGCGCCGCCGCACCGTCCACGGCCACCGCCAGCGGCCGCCGGAGCGCCTGACATGGGAACCGTGTATACCGTTTTTTCCGTGCTGGCGACGCTGGCCGGCGCGCTGCTGGTGGTGGTGCTGCTGCTCAACCGCCTGGCGCCGCTGACGGCGGCCCGGCTGGGCATGGAACTGGAACGCTGGCGCGCCGGCCTGCGGCTCAAGCGGGTCGCCGTGCCGGGCTTCGTGATGCCCTACCTGGAGGGCGGGCGCGGCACGCCGCTGGTGCTGGTGCATGGCTTTGGCGGCGACAAGGACAACTTCACGCGCATCGCCCGCTACCTCACGCCCCACTACCACGTGGTGATCCCGGACCTGCCCGGCTTTGGCGAGGCCACGCGCGACGCTGCCGCCAGCTATACCATCGCCGAACAGGTGGAACGGCTGCGCGCCTTCCTGGACCAGGTGGCGCCGGGCCCCGTGCACCTGGGCGGCAATTCCATGGGCGGCTTTATCGCCGCGCAGTTCGCGGCCACCTACCCGCAACGGGTGGCCAGCCTGTGGCTGCTGGACCCGGCCGGTACGGCCGCCGCCCAGAGTTCGGCCGTACTGGAACGCTACCGCGACACGGGCGACATGCCGCTGCTGCTGCGCCAGCCGGGCGACGTGCAGCGCCTGATCGCCAGCACCACCCACCGCGAACCGTTCCTGCCGTATTGCGTGCGCACGTGGCTGGGCCGGCGCGGCGCAGCCGACCTCGCGCTGCACCAGCGGATCATGCACCAACTGACCACGGCGCCGCTGCTGGAGCAGCAATACCGCGAACTGGCGCCGCCGGCGCTGATCGTGTGGGGCCAGCAGGACCGCATCCTGCATCCGTCCGGCGCGGCCGCGCTGGGCGCCCTGTTCCGCCGCAGCCGCACCATCCTGATGCCCGGCATCGGCCACCTGCCCATGCTGGAAGCGCCGCGCCAGAGCGCGCGCGACTACCTGGCGTTCCGGCGCGAGAGCGCGCCCGCCTGAGCGCGCCCGTCGGAAGGGCGACTGCGGCGCGGAGATCGCTTGGATTTGCATTGGCGCAACAATATTGGCAGCCATGACCATGGCATTTGCTAGAATGGGGATCGGTCACTTGCCGCCGCCCCATTCACACCATGAACCGCGTCCACGCCCTGCTGCTCCTGTTGTTTAGCCTGGCCATGGCCCCGGCACGGGCGGCGACCATCCAGGCCTGCGCCGACCAGGCGGAGATGCCGCCGTTCGTGTACGCCGAGCGCGTGCAGGGCCAGCGCAGCGGCCACGTGGTGGGCGCGAGCGTGGACCTGCTCAACCTGATCGGCGCCCGCGCCGGCTGGCAGGTGCAGGTCCAGCTGCTGCCGTGGGCGCGCTGCCTGGCGCTGGTGGCCGACCACCGCATCGCGCTGGCGCTCAACATCGGCCAGGCCGACGCCGCCGCCAGCAAGCTGCTGCTCAGCGATCCGTACTTCACCATGCACAATGTGTACTTCTATTCGCGCCGGGCGCGCCCGCAGGGCATCCATTTGCAGCAGCTGGCCGACGTGCACCGCTACCACCTGTGCGGCCTGGGCGGCTACCGCTTCGAAGCGTATGGCATCGCCACCGCCGACGTGGACCGCGGCGCCACCATCGGCTACGAACAACTGATCGGCAAGCTGCACCTGGGCCGCTGCGACCTGTTCATCGATAGCCGCGAGACCATGGCCGGCCAGTACCTGATCAACCCCACGCTGCGCGGCATGCTGGTGGACGGCACGCTGGTGAGCCAGCCCCTGCCCGGCTCGCCCCTGCGCGCCTTGTATTTCGGCGTGGCCGGCAGCGGCGCCGCGGCGGCCCAACTGTTGCAAACTATAAACGCCGGGCTGGCACGGCTGGACAAGACGCACGAACTCGATAAACTGCTATCGCACTACCTCGAACAATAACCGAACGGCGGTGCCCCGCCCATGATGCCCGGAGCCTGGATGTCCACATCGCCCACCTTCCCCGCCACGCCACCGGCCCTGGCTGCCGTCGCTGCCTTGCTGCTGACGCTGGCCTGCGCCGCCGCGCATGCCGCCGATGCCGCCTATGCCGCTGACGATGCGACCGGCGCGGTGGCGGCAACCGCGCCCGGGACCGCGCCGGCCGACCCGGTGCGCCCGCTGCTGTCGGTGAACGGCTTCGGCACCTTCGGCTACGCCCACTCGGACCAGCATGGCGCCGACTATGTGTTCGACAATCTGCAACCGCAAGGCACGGGCCGCAACCACCAGTGGAGCAGCGATGTGGACAGCCGGCTCGGCGTGCAGTTCACGGCCAACTTCACGCCGCAATTGCAGGCCGTGGTGCAGGTCTTGTCCGAATACCGCTGGAACAACAGCTATCAGCCGTTCATCAACTGGGCCAACTTGAAATATGCGATCACGCCCAACCTGAGCGTGCGCGCCGGGCGCATCGCGCTGGCCAGCTTCCTCGCCTCCGATTCACGCCGGGTTGGCTACAGCAACGTCACGGCCCGTCCGCCGATCGAGGTGTACCGGCTGCTGGCGCTCAAGGAGAGCGATGGCGTGGATGCCTCCTACCGTGTGCGCAGCGGCGACACCAGCAACACCACCAGCATCCTGTACGGCAAGCGCACCGTCACCAACACGCGCGGCGTCGACGTCCATTCGAGCGGCGTGGCGGGCGTGTTCGACACGCTGGAACACGGCCCGCTGACGCTGCACGCGGCCTACCAGCAGCGCGACGTGGACAACCAGAAGCCGCCGCGCGGGCGCTTCATGTCGCTGGGCGCGGCGTGGGACCCGGGCGACTGGTTCACCTCGGCCGAGTGGGTGCGCGTGACCAATTACGATGCCAAGGGCATCGAGGCGGTGCGCGCGGCCTGGTATGTGAACGGCGGGGTCCGCATCGGCAACCTGACGCCTTACGCCACCGTGTCGGCCCTCAAACCGTTGTCGGACACGGGCGCCGCGCCCATCGCCCAGCACACCTACGCGGCCGGCGTGCGCTGGGACCTGGCGCGCAATGTCGACGTCAAGCTGCAATGGGACCAGCTGCACCTGGGCGCCGGTTCCTACGGCACGCTGCAAAACGTGGCGCCGGGCACGCCGCGCGGCGGCCAGGTCAACGTGGTCAGCGCGCTGGCTGACTTTATCTTCTGACGACGAGGCCCATCATGCATACGCCCGTCTCTACCCTGCGCCGACTGCTGCTGGCGGCCGCGCTGCTGGCCGGCGCCAGCTGCCACGCCGACGTGGTGGTGATCGTCTCGGCCAAGAATCCCGTCAAGGCGCTCAGCGGCGAACAGGCCGCCGATCTGTTCCTCGGCAAGTCGGCCGACTTCCCCAACGGCCTGCACGCGGTGCCGATCGACCAGAGCGAAGGCTCGCCCGTGCGCGACGCGTTCTACCTGAAAACCAGCGGCAAGGCGCCGGCCCAGATGAAGGCGCACTGGGCCCGCATGCTGTTCACGGGACGCGGCCAGCCGCCCGTGGAATCGGGCGACAACGCGGCCATCAAGCGGCTGGTGGCCGACAATCCCAACCTGGTGGGCTATATCGACCGCAGCGCGCTCGATCCTAGCGTGCGCGCCGTGTTGTCGATACACTAGCGGGCATGCATATCGCCTTCGAAACCCCAGACCAGCCCGAAGTGATCGCCCTGATCGCCGACCTCGACGCCTACCACCTCACCCTGTATCCGCCGGAAAGCGTGTATGCGCTGGACCTGGCCACGCTCAAGCAGCCGCACGTGAAGTTCGCCGTGGTGCGCGACGCCGCCGGCGAGGCCGTGGGCTGCGGCGCCGTGGTGCTGACGCCCGGGTATGGCGAGATCAAGCGCATGTACCTGCAGCCCGCCTGCCGTGGCCAGGGCGCGGCGGACCGCCTGCTGGACATGCTGGAGGACGCGGCGCGGGCGGCCGGCTGCCCGCGCCTGACGCTGGAGACGGGACCGTCCCAGCCGCCGGCGCTGGCCCTGTACGCGCGCCACGGCTTCCGCCGCTGCGCGCCGTATGGCGACTACCGCGACGATCCGCTCAGCGTGTTCATGGAAAAGCCGCTGGTCGGCGGCGCGCAGGCGCGCGCCAGCGACCTGACGGCCTTGCGCGACGAGCTGCGCGCGTTCACGCGCGAGCGCGACTGGGAGCAATTCCACACGCCCAAGAACCTGGCCATGGCACTGTCGGTGGAGGTGGCGGAACTGGTGGAGCATTTCCAGTGGCTGCCCACGGGCGCAGACGCGGAACTGGACGAGCAAAAACGCACCGGCATCCGCCACGAGCTGGCCGACGTGCTGGCCTACCTGATCCAGCTGGCCGACAAGACCAATGTGGACCTGGCGGCGGCCCTGCGCGAGAAGATGGAACTGAACCGCCGCAAGTACCCGGCCGAGCGCGTGCGCGGCGACGCCCGCAAATACTCGGACTACTGAAACCGGCACCGCGCAGGCGTTCGGATCATGAGAGCGCCTGTTGCAAGCGGGGCGCCCGGCGCGCCAGCAACAGCAGCGCCAGCGCCATGGCCAGCGCCAGCATGACGGCGCCACCCGTCAACGCGGCGCCGATGCGGCAGGCCAGCGCCGCGCGCGGATCCGGCGCAAGCGACGCCGTGGGCGCCAGCGGCACGGCGTTGGCGTACGCCACGGCCAATATGCCCAGTCCCACGGAGCCGCCCAGCTGATGCGCCACGTTGACCAGGCCGGACGCCGCGCCCGCGTCCCCGGCCGCCACGCCGGCGACGCCGGCGATCGTCAACGGGCTCAGTGCGCCGCCTTGGCCCACCCCGATCAGCACCATCGGCAGCATCACGGCCGCCCCGTACGACGAACCGGCGCCGACGCGGCTCAGCAAGACCATGCCAGCCAGCGCCAGCCCCAGGCCGGCGGCCAGCACGCGCGCATTGCCGCAGCGCGCCGTCAACCGGGGCACGGCCAGCGCCGTGGCGAAGTTGGCCAACGTCATGGGCAGGAAGGCGACACCGGCCGCGAATGCGCTGTAGCCCATCACCTCCTGTAGCAGCTGGGTGGTGAAGAACCAGAAGCCCACCATGGCGCCCAGGAACAGCAGGCGGGCCGCCAGCGCGCCATTGCGCGCGCGGTCCCCGAACAGGCGCAGCGGCAGGATGGGCTGGCGCGCGCGCCGCTCGACCAGCACGAACGCCACCAGCAGCGCCAGTCCGATCCCGACGGCCAGCGCCGTGCGCGCGTCGCGCCAACCGGCCGCCGCCGCGTGCACGATGCCGTACACCAGCGCCCCCATGCCGGCCGTGGAGGTGAGCGCGCCGGCCAAGTCGAAGCGGCCCGCGTGGCGCGCCGTTTCGGCCAGGTGGCGGCGCGCGCCCAGCATCAGCGCCAAGCCGATCGGCAGGTTGATGAAAAAACCGATGCGCCACGACAGCGCGTCCGCCAGCACGCCGCCCAGCACCAGGCCGATGGCGGCGCCCACGCCGGCCACGGCGCCGTAGTAGCCGACGGCGCGGGTGCGCTGCGGGCCTTCGGCGAAATGGACGGTCAGCAGCGCCAGCGTGGACGGCGCCAGCACGGCCGCGCCGGCCCCCTGCACGGCGCGCGCCGCGATCAGCCAGGCGGCCGAGCGCGCGAGGCCGATGGCCAGCGAGGCTGCCGTGAACACGCCCAGCCCCGCGATGAACATGCGGCGCCGGCCGAGGATGTCACCGGCGCGCGCGCCCAGCAGCAGCAAGCCGCCGAAGGCGAGCGTGTAGACGCTCTGCACCCAGGTCAGGCCGGTGGCACTGAACCCCAGCTCGTCGCGTATCTTCGGCAGCGCCGTGATAACGATGGAGGCGTCGAGCACGATCATCAGGTAGCTAACCAGGATGATGGCCAGCACGGCGGCACGCTGGCGGGCCGCCGCGGCGGCGTTGGCGGCGGCGGCCATCACCGCGCCCTCGCATGGCGCACGGGGGCGCTGGGGTACTGGTCGGCGCCCACGTGTTCCATGAAGTCGGCCGTCTTGCCGTCCTGCTGCTCCTGGATCGCCAGGTGCACCATACCCATGTTGGGTGCCGCGCCGTGCCAGTGCTTTTCGCCAGGCGCAATCCACACCACGTCGCCGGGATGGATCGCTTCGACGGGACCGCCCCACAGCTGGATCAGGCCGCAGCCGGCCGTCACGATCAGAGTTTGGCCCAGCGGGTGGGTGTGCCATGCGGTGCGCGCGCCCGGCTCGAACGCGACGCTGACGCCCAGCGCGCGGGCCGGCGCCCGTGGCTGGAACAGGGGCTCCACGCGCACGCTGCCAGTGAAGTAGTCGGCCGGGCCGGGGGTGGCGGCTTGCGCGCCGCTGCGGATGATGTCCATGGTGAGCTGTCCTTGCACGATGGCCGCCACGACGGCGACCGTGCAGCCACTTTAGCGGCCAGGGACTACTGTGATAAGTGGCTATAATCAGCATGAACCTATGAGTGGAGCTCATTAATGATGCGGGAGAACTACAACGACCTCGTGGCCTTCCTCGCCGTCGCGCGGGCGGGCAGCTTCACGCGGGCGGCGGCACAGCTGGGGGTGTCGC
Source organism: Rugamonas brunnea (assembly GCF_014042345.1). Taxonomy (GTDB): domain Bacteria; phylum Pseudomonadota; class Gammaproteobacteria; order Burkholderiales; family Burkholderiaceae_D; genus Rugamonas; species Rugamonas brunnea. The sequence goes on along the minus strand of NZ_JACEZT010000028.1, from coordinate 16,047 downwards.
AGTCGGCGCTGAGCCACACGATACGGGCGCTGGAAACGCGGCTGGGCGTGCGCCTGCTCACGCGCACCACGCGCAGCGTGGCGCCCACGGAAGCGGGAGAGCGGCTGGTGGCGACGCTGGCACCCAGCTTCGACGACATCGAGGCGGAGCTGGCCGCGCTCAGCGCGTTGCGCGACAAGCCGGCCGGCACCATCCGCATCTCCGCCGCCGACCACGCGGCCAACACCGTGCTGTGGCCCCGGCTGGCCGAATTCCTGCCCGGCTACCCGGACATCAAGGTGGAGCTGATCGTCAATTACGGTTTGATCGACATCGTCGCCGAACGCTACGACGCCGGCGTGCGGCTGGGCGACCAGGTGGCCAAGGACATGATCGCCGTGCGCATCGCGCCCGACCTGCGCATGGCCGTCGTCGGTGCGCCCGCCTATTTCGCCAAGCGGCCACCACCCGCCACGCCCGGCGAGCTGGCCGGACACGACTGCATCAACCTGCGTCTGCCCACCTACGGCGGCCTGTATGCGTGGGAGTTCGAAAAGGATGGCCAGTCGCTCAGCGTGCGTGTGGATGGACAACTGGTGTTCAACAGCAGCCCGCCCATCCTGCGGGCCGCGCTGGCCGGGTTCGGGCTGGGCTGCATTCCGGAGGACATGGTGCCGGAGCACGTGGCGGCGGGGCGCCTGGTGCGGGTGCTGGAGGATTGGTGCCCGGCCTTCCCCGGCTACCACCTGTACTACCCGAGCCGCCGCCAGGCCGCGCCCGCGTTCGCGCTGCTGGTGGAGGCGCTGCGCTACCGCCCCTAGCCACAACGGTCTACGCCGCCATGCCCAACGCCTTGCGGATCTGGCCCACCACGATGGGCCAGCAGGGCGAACCGGCCGACACTTCGTCGTAATGGCTGCCACCGGGCAGCACGATCACCTCGGCCGCGTCGCCGGCCGCGCGGGCGCGGCGCGCGTAGTCTTCGCCGGCCCGCAGCGGCGAGATGGTGTCGAATTCGCCGTGGATCAGCACCGTGCGCACGCCGCACGGCAGCAGTTCGGCCGGCGACGTGTCGGCGAAGACGTCCGGCCGCGCCGCGCTGGGCTGGCCCGCCAGTTGCGCCGTCTCGCGCTCGCAGCTGCACAGGATCAGCGCGGCCTCGTTGCGCAGGTCGGCCAGTCCGCCCAGGCTGATGACGGCCGCCACCGGCAGCGGATCGGTCACAAACAAGGGACTGCTGCGCGGCAGGCGCGCGCGCGCGGCGGCCCACTGCGCCAGATGGCCGCCGGCCGAATGCCCCACCAGCGCCACGCGCGACAAGTCCAGGCCGTGGGGCGCGGCCAGCGCGCGCAAGCCATCCAGCGCCCGCGCCACGTCCTGGTACATGCCGGGGTAGCCGCCGCCCGGCTGATCATGGCAGCGGTATTCGATGTTCCACACGGCGATGCCCTGGCGCGCCAATTCGGTCGCCATGTTGCGCATCTGGGCGATGCCACCGTATTGCACGGTCCAGCAGCCGCCGTGGATCAGGGCCACCACGGGGAACGGGCCCGCACCCTGCGGCACGAACAGCTCCGCGAACTGGGACGGCCCGTCGCCGTAATCGACGCGCAGATCGGGCGCCCTGCCGTTCAGGGCCAGATAATCGTCCAGCGTCATGGGCGCCGGGGCCGCGCCGCCGGATGCCGGGCTTGTGGCCGCGGCCATCAGGCGCTTGCGCATTTTTTTCAACATGCTGTCATCCTCTCGGTGTCAGGTTGGATAAACCGGATAGGTTGAGCGGCATGCTACACGCATTACACGTCGTTGGCGCGCCGGTGGCGCCATAAAAAACAACAGGGCCCGCAGGCCCTGTCGTTCAGTTCACATCATGCTGGCGGCGCTCAATAGTCCTTGCGGGTCTTGGCGCCTTTGGCGGCCGGCTTGGCCTTGAACTTGTCGCCCTTGGCGCCAGGCGCCGGCTTCTTGGGCGGGGTGGACTTGCCCGATTCCGGCGGCATGTGGTCGGCGTGGCTGATGCGCAGCTGGGCGCCGCCCACCCACACCTTGCCCAGGTGCTGGAAGATATCGTCCGGCATACCGGCTGGCAGCTCCAGCATGCTGTAGGTGTCGAACACTTCGATGCGGCCGATGTACTTGGCTTCCAGCCCCGCTTCGTTGGCGATGGCGCCGACGATATTGCTCGGCGTGGCGGCGTTATTGCTGCCGACTTCGATGCGGAAGGCGCTCATCGGAACCTGCACCTTGCCCGGCTTTTCCTTTTTCTTTTTGGCCGGCGCCGCTTCCAGTTCGTCCGGCGCCACTTGCGCGGCCTTGGTCAGCGGCGAGGCCTTCTTCTTCGCGGCGGCGGCCGGTGCGGGCGGTGCGGCCTTCGTCATGGGCGCGGGCGTCACACCGCCATCGTCACGGCTGATGCGCAGCTGCTGGCCGGCCACCTTGATCGAGGCCAGGTGGTCCAGCACGTCGGCCGGCAGATCGTCGGGCATGTCGAGCACACTGTAATCGTCGTAGATTTCAATGCGGCCGATGTGTTTGGAATCGATGCCGCCCTCATTGGCGATCGCGCCCACGATGTTGCCGGGCTTGACGCCGTGCTGGTAGCCCACTTCGATGCGGAAGGTTTGCATGCCGGGATCGGCGGCGCGCACGATGCGTTCCTTTTTCGGGAAACGCTCGCTGCGCTCAGGACGCTCGCCGCGCTCGGGGCGGTCGAATCCGGCCGCGCGCGCGGGGCGCTCTTCCCACGAGGTGGTCAGTTGTTTCTTGTCGAGCAGCAGAGGTACGTTACCGCGCGCCAGCTTGGCCAGCGCGGCCGCGATTTCGATGGCGGGGACGTTGTGCTCCTGCTCGTAGTCCTCGATCAGGCTCTGGAACTGTTCCAGCTCGCCCTGCGCCAGCGTTTCCGTGATCTGTTCCTTGAACTTGGCAATGCGCACGTCGTTCACGGCCTGGATGGTGGGCAGTTCCAGCATGCCGATCGGCTGGCGGGTGGCCCGCTCGATCGACTTGAGCAGGTTCTTTTCACGCGGCGTGATGAACAGGATCGCTTCGCCGCTGCGGCCGGCGCGGCCGGTGCGGCCGATGCGGTGGGTGTAGCTTTCCGGGTCGTGCGGCACGTCGTAGTTGACCACGTGGCTGATGCGCTCCACGTCCAGGCCGCGCGCGGCCACGTCGGTGGCGACCAGGATGTCGATCTTGCCGTCCTTGAGCATCTGGATGGTGCGCTCGCGCTGCGCCTGCTGGATGTCGCCATTGATGGCGGCAGCCGAGAAGCCGCGCGCCTGCAGCTTGGTGGCCAGTTCCTCGGTGCCGAGCTTGGTGCGCGAGAAGATGATCATGCCGTCGAAGTTCTCGGCTTCCAGGATGCGGGTCAGCGCGTCGAGCTTGTGCATGCCGCTCACCAGCCAGTAGCGCTGGCGGATATTCTCGTTGGTGCCGGTCTTGGCGGCCACCGTCACTTCCTTGGGCTGGCGCAGGTAGGTGTTGGCGATGCGGCGGATCACGGACGGCATGGTGGCCGAGAACAGCGCCGTCTGGCGCGATTCCGGCGTCTCCTGCAGGATGCGCTCGACGTCGTCGATGAAGCCCATGCGCAGCATTTCGTCGGCTTCGTCCAGCACCAGCGTTTTCAGTTTGGACAGGTCGAGCGAGCCTTTGTCCAGGTGGTCGATCACGCGGCCGGGCGTGCCCACCACGACGTGCACGCCACGGCGCAGGGCCGACAGCTGCGGGCCGTAGCTCTGGCCGCCGTAGATGGGCAGCACGTGGAAGCCGGGGATATGGGCGGCGTAGGTCTGGAACGCCTCGGCGACCTGGATCGCCAGTTCGCGCGTGGGCGCCAGCACCAGCGCCTGCGGCGTGGCCTGCTTGATGTCGATGCGCGACAGGATGGGCAGCGCGAAGGCGGCCGTCTTGCCGGTGCCGGTCTGGGCCTGGCCCAGCACGTCCTGGTTATCGAGCAGGAAGGGAATCGTGGCGGCCTGGATGGGCGATGGCGACTCGTAGCCGACTTCGTTCAGCGCCTTGAGCAGCGGGGCACTCAGGTTCAGGTCGGAGAAAAGGGCAATTGGGGATGCAGACATGGCGTCACTCACAAAAATTGTTCGAATCGCCTAATTGCGAAAGAAATTGGTGCGTAGTTTACTCCCTCCCGGCAATCTCGACCGATTTACCGGCATTTTCGGATAGCCGCCTGCGCGGTGGCGGGCGGCGCAAATAAAAAAGGTTCTTCACGGATTACCGGGAACGCGTTTTTGAGCCCGGCGCTTGCGGCGAGCACTTCTTCCGGCACCATGCTCGCGTTGCTTGCCTTCGTTTTGCACCCTCGCCGCCATATCGGGTGGGCGGATCGCCTTTTTCTTCGGCTTGGACTGGGGATTTCCGGCGCGCTTCGCACGGCTCGCCGGCACCGGATGTGGTGCGGTGGCACGATCGGCTGTCGGCGCATCGCCGTTGAACAGGCGTGAGATCGCCGCGTTCTGCCGTGCCCGGCATACATCGGCCAGCAGCCATTGCTCACTGCCGGGAAAGCGCAGCCAAACAGCCTTCCACGCGTTGCGGTTGCCACACCCTTGCTGGTTGGCGAAGCCGGACGGCGAGACGGTCCGCCCGTCGCACACGATATCGTCGCCTTCCACCACGGCGAAGCTGGGTATTCCCCCGAAACTGGCACGCAGCCTGGTGCCTTCCGGGAGGAACAGTTGCTTCCATTGATATCCGCCCGCATCCATGTCCGCCGGCGGCTGGCGGGTTGCCGATGCCGGTTTGATGAAGGCGCGGATGGCCTCGACGATGACTGGTTCCAGCTCGGGGGCCGACCACCAATGACCGGAGTGATCCCCCAATGCTTCCAGTACATCGGAAGGCAAACGGACCTGCTTATAGTAGACAGCCATGGTGGCACTCCCGGTGAGGGCGGTTCTATAAACACAGCTAATCCTTGCGAGGGACTACTGCAACGCGCTATCGCGCACTAAAAAGACCGCTGCGGCAACACTATATTCCGCTAATCGGCTATATAGTCTTTAGAGGCGTCCCGTGCGCTTTAGTTCCACGATTTGCCACGAATCAGATCAGAATCGTGGCAGCTATAACGATCTACTAGTGAATCGCGCGATTTAGAAAAGCCGAAAGAAAAAGAGAGGACCACCCTGTGTCCTTCGGCTTGCGGTTATCAGTAAGGGAGCTGAAGCGCCTGGAGCTCCCGCTAATCCGTGAAGAACCAAAAAAAAGGACAGGGCGCGAACCCTGTCCTTCGTCATTGCGATGCAGCGCGGATTATTTCGTCGCGACCTTCGCTGCCGGCGCGGCCGGTGCTGGGGCGGCTGCGGGTGCTGCTGGGGCGGCCGGCGCAGCTTGTGCCACCGGCGCTGCAGGTGCGGCAGGAGCCGCTTTCGCTGCTGGCGCCACCGGGGCCGCCGTCTCGCTTACCTTGGCCGCATCCTTGGTCTCGGTCTTGGCCTTGGCGGCTTTCGCTGCCTTGTGGTGATGCGCTTTCACCTTGGCTTCCTTGGTGTCAGCCTTGGCGCCTTCCTTGCCTTCGCTGGTGACGGCGCTCACCTTGGTGTCCTTGGCTTCCGCTTTGACGGCGGCAGGCTTGGCTTCCTTGGTGGCGACCTTGGCGGCGACGGGCGCGCTGCTGGCCGTGGCGGCGGTGGTGTTCGCGGTAGGTGCCGGAGCCTGGGCGAAAGCGGCGGTGGCGAACAGGGTAGCGATCAGGGCGGAGATAATTTTGCTCATGGTGGTCATCCTTTAAACAGTCAGTGTGCGTTATGTGTCGATGTGGCGCTGCGTTCGAATCCGGTGCTGATTACTTGGCGACGACAGCTTCCTTGCCGGCCACCTTGCCTGCTTCGGCGGCGGTTTTGGCCTTGCCTTCTTCTGCCTTCTTGTGTTCTTTGGTTTCCTTGGTTTTCTCAACCTTGGCTTCCGTCTTCACTTCAGTCTTGGCGGCTTTGGTGTCGCCCTTGACGTCGGCATTTTCCAGCTTCGCCTCGGTTTTGGCGGCGGCCTTGTCGGCTTTCGCCTCGGTCTTGGCGGCGGCCTTGGTTTCCTTGACTTCGGCCTTGACGGCGGCCTTGCTATCTTTCGCTTCGGCTTTCACCGCGACAGGTGCGCTGACGGCGGTGGTGGTGACGCCGGCGGTTGGCGCTTGTGCGAAGGCAGCGGTAGCGAACAGGCCGGCGATCAGGGAAGCGATAATTTTGGTCATGATGTGTAATCCTTTTCTGGTTTCGGCGCCGGGACAATTCCCGTGTCACTGAGCAGAAAACGGGGCCCGCAACGGTCCAGTTGACGGGCATTACAACCTCTTACCGAGTCTTACAATCGCTTACAACCGGCCCAATTCAGCCGTGCGGCTTGAGTTCGTCCTTGAGCGCGGCCAGCGCCATGTTCTCCACCAGTCCCGGCGCGATCAGTTTGAGCCAGCGTCCCAGCTTACCCTTGGCCGACATGACGACTTCGCGCTTGCGGCGCTCCATGCCGGCGATGATCAGGCGTGCGCACTCCTCGACCGGCATGGCGTCGTCCTCTTTCAGGCTGCTGTGGCCCAGCGCCGTGCCGGCCGCGTTGAAACCGCGATGGCGTATCTGCGTCGCCACCACGCCCGGATAGGCGATCGTCACGCTCACGCCGGCCGATTTGAGTTCGCCCCGCAAGCCTTCGAAGAAGCCGCCCATCGCGAACTTGGTGGCGTTGTAGGCCGTGCGCCCCGGCACGCCGATCAGTCCCGCCAGCGACGACACGGCCACGATGCTGCCGCGCGATTGTTTCAGGTACGGCAGCGCCGCGTGCGTGCACCACACGCTGCCCCATAAATTGGTGCGCATCAGCTCCTCGTACCAGCCCAGGTCCTGCACCTCCTCGAACAAGGCATGGGCCGAGCGGCCCGCGTTGTTGACCAGCGCGTCGATGCGGCCAAAGCGCGCCACGGCCGCCGCAATCAGCGCCTGGCATTGCGCCTGCACTGACACGTCCGTCGGCACCACCAGCGTGCAGGCGCCCAGCGCGTCGCACTGGCCGGCCACCTGTTCGAGCAGGGCGCGGTTGCGGGCGGCCAGCACCAGCGCCACCTCCTTCTTATGCGCGGCGGCCACCTGGCGCGCCATCTCCGCCCCGATGCCGTCGGAGCTGCCGGTGATGATGATGACTTTCATGGGTCCCCTTTTTGTCTGTTATCGCATGATGCTAACTGAATCCGGCCACGCGGGGCATTCCGCCGCGCCGGCAATGCAGTAAGATGACAGCCCTGTCCACTACACGCTGGAGCCGCCATGCGCCTTACCCCGTTCGCCATCGCCGCCGGACTTGTCCTGGCATCGTCCACGCTCCACGCCCAGCCGCAGCAGCCGGTGGTCAGCGAAGTGCCGCTGCGCGCCCACCTGGCGTTCCTGGCCGACGACCTGCTCGAAGGACGCGGCACGGGCCAGCGCGGCGGCGAACTGGCGGTGCGCTACCTGGAAACGCAGGCGGCCATCATCGGCCTCAAGCCGCTGGCGGGCGCGGGCTACCGGCAGCCGGTGCGCATCGAAGGCAGCAAGCTGCTGGAAGGCAGCGCGCTGCGCTTCGACACCGGCCTGCAGGTGATCACACCAGCCATCGGCAGCGAGATCGTGTTCGGCACGGCCAGCGGCAAGAGCGAGGTGCAGTTCGATGCGCCGCTGGTGTTCGTCGGCTACGGCGTGCGCGCGGAAGAGGAGCACTGGGACGACTACAAGGGCGCCGACCTCAAAGGCAAAGTACTGGTCATGATGGTCAACGACCCGCAGCCGACGGCCGAGGAGCCGAACCGCTTCGCCGGCAAGGCCTACACCTACTATGGCCGCTGGCTGTACAAATACGAGGAAGCGGTGCGCCAGGGCGCGGCCGGGGTGCTGCTGATCCACACCACGCCATCGGCCTCCTACCCATGGAGCGTGCCGGCCAATGGCTTCAGCCACGAGCGCTTCCACCTGGCCGGCGCCGGCAATCCGGTCGAAGGCTGGCTGCAGGAGGATACGGCGCGCGCCCTATTCGCGGCCGCCGGACAGGACCTGGACGCGCTGCGCGCGCGCGCCGAAACGCGCGCCTTCGCGCCCGTGGATCTGAACATCAAGGTGCATGCGGAAGTGCGCAGCGCGATCCGCCAGGTCGAGCAGTTCAACGTGGCGGGCGTGGTGCCGGGCACCGATCCGAAACTGAAGGCGGAAGCCGTGGTCTACTCGGCCCACTGGGACCACCTGGGCATGGACGAAGGGGCGCGCCGCGACGACCCGACCGACCATATCTGGAACGGCGCCATCGACAACGCCTCGGGCAGCGCGGCGCTGCTGGCCATGGCGGCCGAAGCGGTCAAACATCCGGCCCGCCGCAGCCAGGTGTTCCTGTGGCCGGCGGCCGAGGAGCAGGGCTTGCTGGGCAGCGCGGCCTACGTGCAGCAGCCGCTGTGGCCACTGAACAAAACGCTGGCTGACCTCAATCTGGACAGCATGAACTTCGTCGGCCCCACGCGCGACATCGGCGTGGCCGGCGCCGAGCGCAGCTCGCTGATCGACACGGCCGGCCAGGTGGCGCGCAAGATGGGGCTCAAGCTGGCGCCGTCCGTGCCGGACCTGTCGGGCGCTTACTTCCGCGCCGACCATTTCAATTTCGCCAAGGCCGGCGTGCCCGCCTTCAACGTCGGTTCTGCCGTGTTCTCGGGCGACGGCTACTTCGAGTTCGCGCATGACCAGCAGGCATCGAGCGCGAAGATGGTGGCGTTCAAGAAGGACTACCACCAGGTCAGCGACGAATACCATGCGGACTGGGATCTGTCGGGCATGGTGCAGCAAGCCCAGTTCACGCTCAACCTCGGCTATGCGCTGGCCAACGGCAACGCCATGCCGACCTGGAAGGCGGGCGACGCGTTCGGCAAGGTCAAACGCTGACGCCAACGCAGCGCCGGCCGTGTTGTAAATGCCACAGGGCAACGGTTGGAATCAGCCTATAATCTGGGCAGGCCCGTCCACCCTATCCCAACATGTCTTCTTTCCTGTCCCGCGCCGTGCCGCGCGCGCTGCTGCAGGCGCTGCGCCCGGCGCTGCTGCTGGCCGCGCTGTCGCTGGCCGGCGCCGCCCATGCCGCCACCGATACCTACAATGGCGGCGACGTCGCCGGCTGCAGCTATGACGATGCCAGCACCACCTACACTTGCGCCACCCTGTCGAGCGCCAACGACATCACCATCGCCGACGGCTACACCGTCATCATCAGCAGTTCGGCCAGCATCACCTCAAGCCAGACCCTGACCATGGATGGCAGCGCGGCGCTGCAAATCGGCGGCGCCCTGAGCCTCGCGACCAGCAAGCTGGCGCTGACGGGGGGCAGCCTGTCCGTGGGCGGCAGCCTGGCGCTGACTATCGGCGCGGCCAGCCCCACCATCGACATCAGCGCCGCCACCATCGCCATCAACAACAGCGACGGCGCCGTCATCCACGGCACGGTCACGGCCAGCGGCGCGCTGGCCTTCCAGTCCAGCATGCGCGTGACGGGCCTGGTGACGGCCGCCAGCATCAGCATCGATATGCACACCGACGTGGTGGCCAACGTGAAAACCGGCACGCTGTACGTGGGCAAACAGTCCAGCCTCTCGGGCAACGTCAGCGCCAGCGGCGACGTAACCATCGATAACCACGCCTCCGTCTACGGCAACCTGACGGGCCATAACGTGGTGCTGAAGAACGCCTGCGCCTACATCAGCGGCAATGCGACCGTCACCGCGATCGACATCGGCGCCCAAGGCCTGGTCGGCGGGAGCATTACCTGCGCCAGCGGCAACAGCTGCGTCACCAGCAAAAGCCATGGCAATCCCAACGCCTGCAGCCGCGGTGGCGGCGGCCCGGTCACCGACCTCGACCACATCCTGATCAGCCACCCGGGCACGGCCCTGACCTGCGAGCCGCAGACCGTCACCCTCACGGCCTGCGCCGACGCGGCCTGCTCGGCCTACTACACCGACCCGGTGGACGTGACCCTGTCTCCGGGCGGCGCCACTTTCACCGTCACGGGCGGCAGCGGCAGCGGCACCGTGCAGCAAAGCACGGCCGGTTCCGCCACGCTGTCGGCCAGCGCGGCGGAGGCCAACAATGCCAACACCTGCTACAACACGGTGACGGGCAGCAGCAGCTGCACCATGGTGTTCTCCGACGCCGGCTTCAGCTTCACCATCCCCGACCACCGCGCCGAACAGGTGCAAAGCTTCACGCTGCGCGCGCTCAAGGCCGGCAGCGGCGGCAACGTGTGCGTGCCCTTGCTGGCCAACGTCACCCACAACGTCACCTTCAACTGCAACTACACCAACCCGGCCAGCGGCACCGTGCCGGCGCGCGTGAACGGCACGGCACTGGCGGCCAGCGCCAGCTCCGCCTGCAGCGCCGGCGGCGCCGTCGTCGCGCTGCCGTTCGACGCCAGCGGCACGGCCAGCGCCACGCTGCAATATGCCGACGCCGGCCGCATGACGCTGAGCGCCCAGTTGAATCCGCCCAGCGGACCGTACGCCGGCCTGGTGCTCAAGGGCGCCGCCAGCTTCACGGCCGCACCGGCCAGCTTCCGCTTCACCGTCACCGCCGCCAGCAACAGCGCGCTCAATCCGGCCGCGACCAACGACACGGGCCCGGTGTTCATCGGCGCCGGCCAGGACTTCCACACCAGGCTGGAAGCGCTCAATTCGGCCAACGCCGTGACGGCCAACTTCGGCAACGAATCGCTCGCCGAAAGCTACACACTGGCCCAATCGCTGGTGGCGCCGGCGGGCGGACACATGATGGCCGTCGCTGGCAGCCTGCCCGCCATGGTCAACGGCGTCGCCTCGACGCAAAGCCCCTCGCCGCCAACGCCCATGCACTGGGATGAAGTGGGCATCATCAAATTCGCCGCCACGCTGGCCAATGCCAATGGCTACCTGAACTCCGGGCTGGGCGTGACCGGCAGCACCAATATCGGCCGCTTCATCCCCGACCATTTCGACACGGCCCTCAATGGCACCGTGCCCATGACCTGCCCCGTCAATCCCGCCTTCGGCACGCCGTGCCCGGCGCCCAACGCGAGCGGCAAGTTCGTGTATGCGGCCCAGCCGTTCGACCTGCGCGTGACGGCCTACAACAAGAGCGGCGTTACAACGCAGAATTACGAAGGCCTGTACGCCAAGGCGGTCGCGCTGGCGGCCTACAACGGCGTGGGCGCCAGCGGCGCGGGCAACCAGAACCCGCCCATCCCGCCGGGCGGCAACAGCCTCAATCCGGCCGCCGTGGCCGCCGCGCGCTTCGCCAAGGGCGTGGCCACGGCCGATCCGGCCAGCCTGCCGGCCTACCTGTTCGCCTACAGTTACCCGGCGACGTCGGCCCAGCTGGCGCCGCCGACCAACATCTGGCTGCGCGCCACGGACACCGACGGCGCCACCTCGCTGCGCGGCGCGAGCAGCAACGAGGCGCTGGTGAGCGTGGTCAGCGGCCGCCTGTCGGTGGCCAACAGCTACGGTTCCGAGGCGCTGCCCATGCCCGTGATGGTACAGGCGCAGTACTGGGGCGGCGCCACCATTGGCTGGGTCAACAATCCGGCCTACGCGAACGCCACGGCCGTCGCGCTGACGGGACTGGTCACGTTCAGCAACTGCCAGAAGAACCTCGCCAACAGCGGCAGCAACACCTGCGCTGTCACGTTCACGCTGGCCAACGACAAGCTCACATTCACGGGTGGCAGCGGCAAGTTCACGGTGGCCGCGCCCGGCAAGAGCGGCGCCGTCGACATCACGCTGAGCAAGGGCGGCACGCAAGCGATCCCCTACCTGCCCAGCACCACGGGCCGCGCCACGTTCGGCGTGTACCGGGCCGGCCCCGTGGTCTACCTGCGCGAAGTGTACTGACGATGCGCCCCGATCTGCGGTAGCATGGCGGCTTTGCACCTCACGGGAGCCGCCATGGACACCACCTCCAACTGGATCGAGATACAGGGCGGCGACGGCCGCTTCGACGCCTACCTGGCGCTGCCGCGCGGCGGCAGGGGCCCGGGCATCGTGCTGCTGCAGGAGATCTTCGGCGTCAACAGCCACATCCGCAACGTGGCCGACCAGTACGCGGCCGACGGCTACGTGGTGCTGGCGCCCGACCTGTTCTGGCGCCAGGGTGCGCGCATCGAATTGGGCTACGACGACGCCGACTGGCAGCGCGCCGTCGAACTGAAGAACGCCACCGACGTCGCGCTGGCCCAGCAGGACATCGGCCACACCGTGCGCGCGCTGCGGGCCCTGCCCGGCGTGCAGGGCAAGGTGGGTGCGATCGGCTACTGCTTCGGCGGCCTGCTGGCCTACCACGCAGCCGCCAATGGCCAGGTGGACGTGGCCACCGCCTACTACGGCGGAGGCATCCAGAACCAGCTGGCGCGCGCCGCGCAGGTGCGGGTGCCGCTGCAACTGCATTTCGGCGCGCTCGACGCCCACATCCCGGCCGACGCCGTGGCCCGCATCGCCACCGCCTTCGACGACAACGACGCGGTGGAAATCCACGTCTACGACCAGGCCCAGCACGGCTTCAACTGCAACCACCGCGCCAGCTACCAGCAGCGCGCGGCCGCCCAGGCGCACGGCAACACCTTGCTGTTCCTGGGCGAGCACCTATAAGACGACCCGCAACAGGAACCACCATGGCCCGCCTCATCCTCGACTTCCCCGACCACCTGTTCTGCTATTCCACCCAGCTCACCGTGCGCGTGACCGACATCAACGGCGCCAACCACCTGGGTAACGATTCCATGATCTCCATGCTGTCCGAAGCGCGGGCCCGCTTCCTGTACGACGCCGGCGTGCCGGAAGTGCAGCCGGACGGCACCGGCATCATCATCACCGACCTGGCCACCACCTACAAGGCCGAGGCGCACGCGCGCGACCAGCTGCTGTTCGAAGTGGGGGTGATGGACTTTAACAAGTACGGCGGCGACGTGATCTTCCGCGTCACGCGCCCGCGCGACGCGGCACTGGTCGCCATGGCCAAGTATGGCTTCGTGTTCTTCAACTACCCGGCCAGCAAGGTAGTGCCGATGCCGGAGGCGTTCGCGGCCCGCTTCCCGCAAGCGAATCGGCAGCCCTGAGCGGCTGCCCTGACCGGCCGTCCGCGCCGGTCCCTGGCCGCAAGCCGCGAGCCGCCAGCCACTAGCCGGCCTTGCGGCTGGCCCCGAATTCCTTCTCGAACCAGTCATCGAGCATCTGCTTCTCGTAGCGCAGGGAGTCGTCGCTCGGATAGCGGTTCATGCGGTCCTGGTACATCATGTTGGCCAGTTCGCGGTCGCCGCTGCGCAGCACCTTACCGTCCTGCTCCAGCGAGAAGCGCAGGTGCATGTGCGGCCAGTCGGCGCCGCCGCGCAGCACGCGGATATCGTCCGGCCCCCAGCGGCGCGGATAAACCCAGCCCGCCAGGTCCACGTCCAGCACTTCCACCTTCAGGCTCTGGCCGGCCGGCAGGCGCTTGCCCAGATCGCTGAAGTGGGCCGTGAGCTCCTTCATCACGTGCTCGCGTTCGCGCACGCCGTAGGGCACGTCAGTGAACTGCTCGGGCTTGACGTAGGTGACGGTCACCTCCGCCAGGGCCGGTCCGCAGGCGGCCAGCGCCAGCGCCGCGGCGGCCAGGATACGGTAACGGGTAAGCATGGTCGTTATTCCTTTCAGACTTCAGACGGGTCAGGGCGGACACACCGCCCATTTTCACTATAGCGCGTTTCATGGACGCCAGTTCATGTTGCATAACATTGTTACCAATGTCACGCGCCCGTCATATCAAATAACTAAGATGCCGCACATGGAGGCGCGCCACCGCCTCGCATGATGCCGCCGGCGCAGAGCCGTTCGGCACATGGCATGGCTCAACCCCGGCTTTCACCATTACAGGATGCTTTTCATGCACGAGTCCCCCGATCTGTCCCGCCGCCGTCTGCTGCAATTCTTGTCCAGCGCCCCGCTGCTGCCGCTCGCCGGCGCGGGCAGTGCCTCCCTGCTGCTGTCGGCCTGCGGCGGTTCGTCCGCCGACGCGGCCACTGTGCCGCCCACCGTCACCCTGAGCACGGTCACCTTCTCCGGCATGCCGGCCCCGGCCCTGGCCGACGCCGCCAAGATGGCCACCACCACGGTCGGTTCGGCCCTGCAAGCCAGCTACAGCGACGGCACGAAGCGCAGCTACCAGCTCCAGTACCAGACCTTCTTCATCACGGGCGCCATGGTGCCCAACGGCAGCGGCGGCACCATCCTGGCCGGCGGCTACTACGACATCCACAACCAGCCCATCCTCGACAAGACGGACGCCGGCCAGCGCCAGTTCTTCTCCGACTGCCCGGACGGCACCTCGCTGCTCAAGCTGGACGCGCCCACCGTGCCCGGCGTGAAGGGCAACACCGTGTTCGCCGTGGTGCAGTTCGAATACACGACCCGCAACGTGGCCGGCGCCTCCATGTACGGCATGCTGCCCTCGCCGATCGCCGTGCTGACGCTGGACCAGGACAAGACCACCGGCGCGCTGTCGCTGGTGAAATACCACAACGTCGACACCAGCGCCGTGAACGGCCTGTGGATCACGTGCGGCGCCAGCCGTTCGCCATGGAACACCCACCTGTCGAGCGAAGAATACGAACCGGACGCGACCACCATCGCCAGCAACAGCCAGTTCGCCGCCTTCAGCCTCAACCTGTTCGGCGACGCCGCCAAGGCCAACCCTTACCACTACGGCCACCTGCCGGAAGTGACGGTGAACCCGGACGGCACGGCCAGCATCAAGAAGCATTACTGCATGGGCCGCCTGTCGCACGAGCTGGTGCAAGTGATGCCCGACGAGCGCACCGCGCTGATGGGCGACGACGCCACCAACGGCGGCCTGTTCATGTTCGTGGCCGACCGCGCGCGCGACCTGTCGTCGGGCACGCTGTACGTGGCCAAGTGGGCCCAGAAGACGGCCGACAACGGCGGCTCGGCCGACCTCACCTGGATCAAGCTGGGCAGCGCCACCAGCGCCGAGATCAAGGCCCTGGCCGACACGCTCAAGGCGGCCGACATCCTGGCCGTCAAGACCACCGACCCGGCCGACGCCAGCTACACCCAGATCCCGTTCAGCGGCAAGAAGAACTGGGTCAAGCTGCAGCCGGGCATGGACAAGGCGGCCGCGTTCCTGGAAACCCACCGCTACGCCGCGCTCAAGGGCGGCAGCATGGGCTTCACCAAGATGGAAGGCACGACCGTCAACGCCAAGGACAAGATCGCCTATTCGGCCATGAGCTACATCAACGGCGCCATGAAGGATGGCTCGGGCGGCGTCAAGGTCACCGGCCCCAGCGCCGGCATCGTGTACGGCCTCAACCTCAAGGGCGGCCAGAAGGATACGGGCGGCGCGGCCATCGACAGCGAGTGGGTGCCGGTCGACATGGCCGCCGTGCCGGCCTTGGTGGGCGAGGACCTGGCCACGCCGGACGCGCTGGGCAACCTGGCCAACCCGGACAAGGTGGCCAATCCCGACAACATCAAGTTCTCGGAAAAGCTGCGCACGCTGTTCATCGGCGAGGACAGCGGCCTGCACGTGAACAACTTCCTGTGGGCCTACAACGTCGACACTAAGGCGCTGACGCGGCTGTTGTCCACGCCGGCCGGCGCCGAATCGACCGGCCTGCACGCGGTCGACGACATCAACGGCTTCGCCTACATCATGAGCAACTTCCAGCACCCCGGTGACTGGGAGGTGGGCAAGGACGCGGCCGGCAACCTGACCGGCCTGCATGCGAAAGTGATGGCCACGCTCGATCCGCTGGTGCGCGCCAACTACCGCGACCGCTTCGGCGCGGCCGTCGGCTACCTGACCGGCCTGCCCGTGCTGAGCTAAGCCAGCCTCACCCGGCCAGCCGGCGCAAACCGGGGTCAGGTCATGCCATCACGCAACATGCCGTGCATGTTGCGTGATGGCATGACCTGACCCCGGTTAATGAGATGGTCACCCTCACCCTATAAGTCCTAATCTTATAGGGTGTTTTCATTTCTGGAGGGCGCCATCATGGACAGCGTAACGTTGATCGGTATCGACCTTGGCA
>NZ_JACEZT010000027.1 GCF_014042345.1 Rugamonas brunnea | reverse complement strand
CGCGGGGCGTCGGGCTTGGCGGTGGCGCGGGCGCGGCCATCGGCCGCAGCGTTCTGGCTGGCCTGGGCGGCTTGGGCCGCCGCCTGCGCCGCTGCTGGCGGCGCTGGCCGTGGCTGTTCCTGGTGGCGCGCCTGGGGCGGCACCGGGTCGTGGATCGCTTCGTCGGCCACGGACAGCACCGGAATCGGCGGTTCCGTGTCGAACGACATCGGTTCCAGCGCCGCGTCGAGCGCGGCCGGTGGCGGCGCGCTGGGGACGGGCGCTGGCGTCGCGGTCGTGCCGATCGTGGCCGGGCCGTCGAGCGGCTCCAGGTCGAGCATGAACTCGCCGCTGGCGCGGGCCGGGGGTGTCGTTTCCTGCGGCGTCAGGGCCAGCAGGTCGTCGAAGGCCTCGGACGGTTTTTCCAGTTCCGTTTCGGGAATGCTGTTTTGTTTGGCGCGCTCAGCTTTTTTCAGCGCTTGCATCAGCAGGCTCATGTTCCGTCCGCCTTCAAGGGTGCGACAGGGGCGGCGCTAGCGGCCGGGGCCGGGGGCGCCGCCGCGTCCTGGTTGGGCAGCAGGTAGCGGTAATCCTTGAAGTCGCCATTGAGGCTGGCGTCCTTGACCACCACCGGCCGCATGAAGATGACCAGCTCCGTCTTCACATTGTTTTCGTTACGGTAGGAGAACAGGTTGCCCACCACGGGCAGGGCGCTCAGGCCGGGCACGCCATCCTTGGTGTTGTCGACCGAATCTTGCATCAGGCCGCCCATCACGGCCACCTGGCCGCTCGATACCTTCATGATCGATTCCAGTTCGCGGGCCTGGATCACGGGCACCTTGCTGACCACCTGGCCGGCCGCCAGCGCCGGGTTGGGGTCTTGCACGTAGCCGACGATGCGGGTGATGGTGGGACGCACGTTGAGGGTGACCTCGTCGCTGTCCGAAATCTGCGGCGTGACGCTCATCACGAAGCCCACCGGCACCGTTTCCAGCCGCGATTCATAGGTGGCCGGGGTACTGATCGAGCCATTGGTGCCCAGCACGGCCGGCGTGACCTTGATGGTGAAGAACACGTTGTTGTCCACCACCTTGAGCAGCGCGGTCTGGTTGTTGAGCACGCTGATCTTGGGGCTGGACAGCACTTTGACCTTGCCGAACGTCTCCAGCAGCTGGATGGTGGTGGCGATGTTGCCCAGGCGCGAAGTGGGGTTGGCGTAATTGAGCACGAAGACGCCGGGCGAGGTGCCGGGGGTGACGTCGGACGGCAGGGTGGCGTTGCCGACCTGGCCCTGCGTGAGCTTGAGGCCGCCTTTGCCCAGGCTGCTCCAGTTGATGCCTTGCTGGTACTGGTCGCCCAGCCGCACTTCGATGATGGTCGCTTCGATCAGCACCTGGCGCTTGGCCGCGCCCAGCACGATGTCGAGGAATTCCTGGATCTTTTCATGCTGGCGCGCGGTGGCGCGCACGGCGATCAGCCCGCCTTCGATGTTGGTGATGACGGAGGCCTGGTTCTTGATGGCGGCCTGCTTTTCCTGCAACTGCAATTGCTGCTGCTGCTGGGCGGCCGGATTGGCGTTGAAAGCGGGCGCGCCCTGCGGATTGAACACGGCCGGCGTCATCTGGTTGCTCTGGTTGTTTTGCTGCTGCATGGCCATCGCCTGGCTTTGCGCGGCCGCGTTGGCCGGCTGCTCGTGGAAGGCGGCCAGCGGGTCGATCGGCGTGTCGTACAGGTTGGACGGGCGCAGCATGTCGCGGATGTTCTTTTCCAGGCTGTACCAGAAATTGTTGTCCGAACGGTTGTTGACGGCCGTGGTCGAATTGTTGTTGCCCGAGCCGCCATTGTTGGTGCTGTTCAGGGTGCTGGGGCTGTTGGTCGAGCCCGTGTTGACGTTGCTGGACGAGCCGCCGCCGGTGGTCGAGATCTGGGTGGCGATGTTGACGCTGCTGCTGGTGCTGCGGGCGATGTTGACGTAATCGATCTTGTAGTTGCGCCAGACAGGCGTGTCCGGCTGCACCACCAGGTTGTTGCCGTCGATCTCGTAGCGCATGTCGACCTGTTTGGCGATGCGGTTCAGCAGCTGGGGCATGGTCTGGTCCAGCGCGTTGAGCGTGACCGTGCCTTCGATGCCGGGGTGGATGTCCACGTTCAGGCCGGCGTCGCGGGCCAGCGCGAACAGCAGCGATTGCACCGGCACCTTGTGCACGGTCACGCTGTAGGTTTCCACCTTGGCGGCCGGCTTGGGCGGCGCCAGCGCCACGCTTTCCTGCACCGGTTCGGGAATGGCGCCGGCCGGACGGGCCGGCTCGGTGATGTGGCTGCGCGAGTCGGGCATGGGCGCGCTGGCGCAACCGGCCAGCAGCATGCCGCACAGGGCCGGGATCAAGGGAGCAACATGGTTTTTCATTCTCTTGTCCGCCCCTTGTGCTGAATGTTGTGCTTTTGGAATTCTAGTCGACATGATCTTACAATTTAATCTGTCCAGCAACTATTACGTTTCATTGCGGCAAATATTTCGGCGCCGCGGCCACCGTTGTGGCAGCCCTTGTGGCGGTGGCCGGCGGCGCGGCCTGGGCCGCGGCGGCCGGCCGGGCCGGCCCCTGGGCCGCTTGCGGCGGACGCCATAGCAGCCACGCGATGCCGGCCAACAACAGCACGATGATCAGCGACAGCGCCGTGGTGGCGTGCGATACGATACTGTTTTTCTTCTTGAACGGTGATTCCTGTATCGCATTGTTGACGTGGGCTACCTCGACCCGGTCCGCGTCGGCCGCGTAGGCGGCCAGCATGGCCTTGTCGGCCAGGATGTTGATGCGCCGGACGATGCCGCCCGAGGCGCGGGCCACGCGCAGCGCCGCCTTCTGGCTGAACAGGGGTGGCCCCGCGTAGCCGGCCGCGCGCAGCCGGAAGTCGAGGAACTCGGGCACCAGTTCCGGCGCCATGGCCGGCACTTCGAAGCTGTGGGTGATGCGCTCCTTTAACTGGCGCATGCTGGCCAGGTCCAGGTGCTCGTCGAGCTCGGGCTGGCCGAACAGCACGATTTGCAGCAGCTTGTTGCGGGCCGTCTCCAGGTTGGTCAGCAGCCGGATTTCCTCCAGCGTGGCCAGCGGCATCGCCTGCGCTTCCTCCACCAGCAGCACCACCTGCTTGCCGGCGCTGTGCTTGGCGATCAGGTCCGCGTGCAGTTCGCGCAGCACCTCGTCGCCGCGCTTGCCAGCCGGTTGCAGGCCCAGCTCGCTGGCGATGGCGAACAGCGCTTCCAGCGGCGACAAGCTGGGGTTGACCAGGTAGATCACTTCTATATGGGGCGGCAACTGGCTTTCGAGCATACGGCACAGCATGGTCTTGCCACTGCCGACCTCGCCGGTGACCTTGATGATGCCTTCGCCATGCGTGACGACGTACAGCAGCGCCTGCAGGATTTCGCCGCGCGTGTTGCCGGCGTAAAAGAAGGCCGGGTTCGGCGTGATGCCGAACGGCGATTCCTGCAGGCCGAAATGGGAACGGTACATGGTGGCGGCCTTAGGCGATACAGCGCAGGAAAGCCTGCTCCAGGGTGTCGGCCTGGTAGCGGGCGCGGCATTCGGCCGGGGTGCCGGCGAAGCGGATACGGCCGTCGTGCAGGATGGCCATGCGGTCGCACAGTTCATCCACGTCGGCCAGCAGGTGCGAGGTGAAGAACAGGGCGCTGCCGGCGGCGCGCCTGGCCAGCAGCTGGGCTTTGAGCAGCGCGCGCGCTTTCGGGTCGAGGCCGCTGGTCGGCTCGTCGAGCACATACAGGGCCTTGGGCGCCAGCAGGCAGGCCGCCAGGCCCAGTTTCTGGGTCATGCCCTTGGAATAGCTGCGTACCGTACGTTTCAAGGCTGATACCTCCAGGTCCAGCGCCTGCACCATGGCGGTGACGGCGGCCGGTTCCACCGCCTGTCCCTGCAGGGTCAGTATGTACTGTATAAATTCCGCTCCCGTCAGGTAATAGGGCGGGATGAAGCGTTCGGGCAGAAAACCGAGCGGCGCACGCGCGGCCGGCTGGCGGTGGTCCTGGCCGAAAATGGTGATGCTGCCGCCATCGAGCGCACAAAAATCGAGCAGGCATTTCATCAGGCTGGTCTTGCCGGCGCCGTTCACGCCCACCAGTGCCACGCATTCGCCGGGTGCCACTTCCAGATCCACGCCTTGCAATACGCTGGTGTCGCCATAACGCTTGGCAAGCTGGTGAAATCGCAATGCGGGGTCGGTCATGTGTGGCGGTCTGGGCGCGCGAGTGGTGAGCGACCCACACTGTAGCGCATTCCCCGGGGATTTTGCTAGTGCAAACGCGAAATTCCCCTATGCAGCGGCATTCTGGCGACGTTCATGATTTTCCGTAGTGTAGATTGCTGGCAAGGACAATTTTCTGGACTAGAATGGCCGCAACGCGCGCGCGGGTGCGGTTGATGACGAGGAGAATACATGGCAAGGCCGGAAAAAGTCCGCCTGGGAGAAATCCTGGTGCAGCAAAAGCTGCTGTCCGAGGAGCAGCTGGGGCTGGCCCTGGCCGAGCAAAAGCGCAGCGGGCGCAAGCTGGGCCGGCTGTTCATCGAGAGCGGTTACGTGACAGAGGAGCAGATCGCCGGCGCCCTGGCGCGCCAGCTCGATATTCCCTACCTGAACCTGAAGTTCTACAACATCAACCCGGACGTGGTGCGGCTGCTGCCCGAAACCCAGGCCCGCCGCTTCCGCGCACTGGCGCTGGAAGACCGCGGCGCCGCGCTGCTGGTCGGCATGTCCGACCCGACTGACCTGTTCGCCTACGACGAGATTTCCCGCATCCTCAAGAAGACGGTGCAACTGGCCGTCGTCAACGAGACCGAGGTGCTGGGCGCCATCGACCGCATCTACCGCCGCACGGACGACATCACCGACCTGGCGCGCGAGCTGGAGCAGGACCTGGGCGACGTGTCGGTGGACTTCGGCGCGCTGGCCGTCAACCCGAACCTGGAAGAAGCGCCCATCGTCAAGCTGCTGCAATCGGTGTTCGACGACGCGGCCCAGGTGGGCGCGTCCGACATCCACATCGAGCCGCAGGAAGGGCGTTTGCAGATCCGCTTCCGCATCGACGGCGTGCTGCACCTGCAGACCGAGGCCGACATCAAGATCGCGCCGGCGCTGGCGCTGCGCCTGAAACTGATGTCTGACCTGGACATTTCCGAGAAGCGGCTGCCGCAGGATGGCCGCTTCGCCGTGCGCGTGAAGCAGCAGCGCATCGACGTGCGTATCTCCACCATGCCCACCCAGTACGGCGAATCGGTGGTGATGCGTCTGCTCAACCAGGCCGGCACCACCTTGCGGCTCGATGCGATCGGCATGCCCAAGCCCATCCTGGACAAATTCCGCGCCATCATCCAGCGCCCGAACGGCCTGGTGCTGGTGACGGGACCCACCGGCAGCGGCAAGACCACGACCTTGTACTGCGCGCTGGCCGAACTCAATTCCGTGGAAAAGAAGCTGATCACGGTGGAAGACCCGATCGAATACCGGCTGCGCGGCATCAACCAGGTGCAGGTCAACGACAAGATCGACCTCGATTTCGCGCGCGTGCTGCGCTCGGCCCTGCGCCAGGACCCGGACATCGTGCTGGTGGGCGAGATGCGCGACCAGGAAACGGCCCAGATCGGCCTGCGGGCCGCCATGACGGGCCACCTGGTGCTGTCCACGCTGCACACCAACGACGCGCTGGGCACGCCGCTGCGGCTGATGGACATGGGCGTGCCGCGCTACATGGTGGGCAGCTCGCTGCAAGCCGTGCTGGCCCAGCGCCTGGTGCGCGTGATCTGCGAAAGCTGCACCACGCCCTACGAGCCCAGCCCCACGGAAACGGAATGGCTGCGGCTGGAACTGGGTGACCAGGCCGGCGCCGGACATTATTTCCACGGCAAGGGCTGTTCGCACTGCAACGGCATGGGCTACCGGGGCCGTACCGGCGTCTACGAATTGCTGGAGATGACCAGCGCCGTGGTGGACGCGGCCAACCACCACGACGCCAACGCCTTCCTGAAGGCGGCCGCGGCCCAGATGGCCGGCAACACCTTGCGCCGCCACGCCGTGCAACTGGTGGTGCAGGGCCGCACGACGGTGGCCGAAGCCATGCGTATCAGCAACCAGTTCGAGGATTGACGTGCCGCTTTATGCCTACAAGGGCCGCAACGCGCGCGGCGAACTGATGCAGGGTGTACTGGAAGGGGCCGACAGCGGCGCCGTGGCCGACCAGCTTTTTAATACGGGCGTGACGCCGATCGACATCAGCGTCACCAAGCGCGCCGCCACGGAGGCCTCGAACGGCGACGCGTGGTGGGTCAAGCTGATGGAGAAGAAGGTGACGGCGATGGACGTGCAGTTGTTCAGCCGCCAGTTGTACACCTTGCTCAAGGCCGGCGTGCCCATCATGCGCGGGCTGGCCGGGCTGCAGGAGTCGGCCGTCAGCAAGGCCTTCGGCCGGGTGATCAAGGACATGCGCGAATCGCTCGATTCGGGCCGCGAGCTGTCTGCCGCGATGCGCCGCCATCCGACTGTGTTCACGCCGTTCTACCTGTCCATGGTGCGGGTGGGCGAGATGACGGGCCGGCTGGAGGAAGTGTTCCTGCGCCTGTTCGACCACATGGAGTTCGACCGCGACATGCGCGAGCGGGTCAAGACGGCCATGCGCTACCCGACCTTCGTGGTGGTGGCGATGGTAGCGGCCATGGTAATCGTGAACATCTTCGTGATTCCCGCCTTCGTCAAGGTGTTCGAATCGTTCCATGCCGAATTGCCGCTGATGACGCGCATCCTGATCGGCAGTTCCAATTTCACCGTCCATTACTGGCCCTTGCTGGTGGCGATGGTGGTGGCGGCCGTGTTCGGCTTCCGGGCCTGGATCGCCACGGCCAAGGGCCGCTACCGCTGGGACAAGTTCAAGCTCAAGGTGCCGGTGGCGGGCAAGATCATCCTCAAGGGCACGATGGCCCGCTTCGCGCGCAGTTTCGCGCTGTCGGCCCGCAGCGGCGTGCCCATCGTGCAGGGCTTGACGGTGGTGGCGCAGACGGTGGACAACGCCTACCTGGCCGCCCGCGTGGAGCAGATGCGCGACGGCGTGGAGCGCGGCGACAGCATCCTGCGCACGGCGGCGGCGGCCGGCGTGTTCACGCCCGTGGTGCTGCAGATGATCGCGGTGGGCGAGGAGACCGGCGCGCTCGACGACCTCATGGACGAGATCGCCCAGATGTACGAGCGCGAAGTCGATTATGAATTGAAGACCTTGTCGGCCCAGATCGAACCGATCCTGATCACTTTCCTGGGCGTGCTGGTGCTGGTGCTGGCGCTGGGCATCTTCCTGCCGATCTGGGACCTGGGCAAAGTGGCCCTGCACAAATGAAAACGCGGCCGCCTGTTGGGCGATTGCAACGGTGGCGGCAACGCGGCGCGACGCGCTTCGAGTTCGCCGTGGCGGTCGCCATCCTGGCCATCCTGGCCGGGGTGTTGCTGGAGCGGGTGGCGTTTTACCAGGAACAGGCGGAACTGGTGGCCGTGCAGGAAGTGGCGTCCAACATCCGCGCAGCGCTGGATGTCGAGCTGACGCAGGCGCAATTGCCGGGCCGGGCGGTCGACCTCGGTGTGCTGGCGGCGCAAAATCCCATCGCGCTGCTGGACCGCAAACCAGCAAATTACCTAGGGGAATATTTCTCTCCTGACAACAACGAATTGCCACCTGGAAACTGGTACTTCGACCGGCATGATAAGACGCTGATTTATTTGTTAAATAACCGCGAATCTTTTGGAAATGCTCCCGCGAAACTATTGAAATTCAAGGTAAAATTGTTGCGCTTGCCCACAAAAGTCGCCAAGCCGTCAGGAGCATCTGAGAACGCAGGTGTGACCTTTGAGCAAGTGAATGACTAGCGCCGCCCAACTGCTCGCCGCGCCCTGTCCCTTGTGAATTTCTGATTTGAATGGCGATTTGGAGAAGTCAATGAACAAGCAAGCAATGCACAGCGTCCGTCCGTCCGCACAGGCTGGTTTCACCCTGATCGAGCTGATCGTCGTGATTGTCATCCTGGGGATTCTGGCGGCGACTGCCTTGCCACGATTCGCGAGCCTTGGGGGCGATGCGCGCATTGCATCGTTGCAGGCGGCGCAAGGCGCGCTGAATACGACGGCGGCCATGGTGCATGGACAGTCGCTGCTTAATCCGCAGGCCACCACGATCACCAACGATAGCATCCAGATCAACCTGGCCTCGTCGTATCCGGCAGCGGACGTCAACACGGCTAACGCGGCAGGTCTGACCTCCAACGATTACGAAATCACGGCCAATCCCACCGGCTCGGCTACGAGCGCCACAGCGGCACACGTGCCGGCCATTCCGGCCAACGGATTTGTGGTGGTTCCCAACAGCATCAAGGGAACGGCTACGGCGGAAACGTGCTTCCTGTCGTATCAGCAAGCAGCAAACGCCAATACGCCGCCCGTGGTGACGCTCACTAAGAGCACCTGCCAATAAGCACTAGCCAGGCCCTGGCCTGTGGCTGAGTCTGGAAATTTGGCCCGCATGAATTGGCGAGGCGGCGCGGTGGGGCAGGAGTGCCGCGCCGCCGGCTTCACCATCGTCGAACTCGTCACGGTGATGGTGGTGATGGGCGTGCTGGCTGCAGTCGCTGTGGCGCGCTTCTTCAACAATGGACCTATCCAGGCGCGCGAATATGCGGACCAGGCCAAGGCCGTCATCCGTTATGGCCAGAAGCTGGCGATTGCCCAGAACCGCCCCGTGTACGTGAGCGCGACCGGCAACCGTTTCGGACTGTGCGTGCAAGCGGCCTGTGCGGCGACCGATGCCATCCCCGCGCCGGGCGGCAACAACAGCGGCAGCTCCTACACCAAGGCCCAGTGCCAGATCGGCGGCAGCTACCTGTCCACCTGGATGTGCGAAGGCAAACCGGACACCCTCACCGTGACCGCCAGCCGTGCCACCGAAGTGGGCGCGGGTGGCATGTTCTTCTTCGATGCCATGGGCCGTCCCTACAACGCGGCCGATGCCGCCAATCCTCTGGGCACGGCTTCCACCTTCACCACGCCGCTCATCATCACCGTCAGTGGTGGCGGCACGAGCGTCAACGTCGTCGTGGAAGCGGAGACGGGCTATGTACACTAAGCAACGCGGCCTGAGCCTGATCGAACTGGTGATGTTCATGGTCATCATGGGCGTGGCCGCCGTCACGGTGCTGCAACTGCTGAACATGTCCACCAAGGCCAGCGCCGAGCCGGCCCGCCGCAAGCAGGCCCTGCTGTTGGCCGAGGCACTGATGGAGGAAGTGGAGCAAGCCCGCTTCACGTTCTGCGACCCGTCCGACGCCAACGCCGCCACGGCCACCAGCGCCGCCGTTGGCGCGCCCGGCGACACCACCAAATGCGCAACGACAGTGGAAGCCTTCGGCCCCGAGAATGGCGAAACCCGTCCCTACAACAACGTGAATGATTACGTGACAGCCAAAAGCACGGCCCAGCAATCCTTTCTGAGCGGCAGCCAGCTGGTGGACGCGGCCGGCACCGCCATGGGTGGCGTGGGCACACCGTTGACGGGCTTCACGGCCACGGTCGCCATGGAACCGGCCACGCTGGGCCCGTCCGGCATGGCCGTGACGGGCGATGATACGCCGGCCAACATGGAGGTGCTGCACATCACGATCAACGTCAACTACGGCAGTGGCAACGACGTCACGCTGGACGGCTACCGCACGCGTTATGCACCGAGGACGACGGACTGATGATGGCCATCCGTATCCCTCCCTCGACGGCGCGCGGCTTCACGCTGATCGAAATGATCGTCGTGATGGTGATCACGAGCATCCTGGCCGGCATCATGGTGCTGTTCATCCGCCGTCCCGTGCAGAATTACGTGGACGCGGCGGGCAGGGCGGAAATGAGCGACGTGGCCGATCTGGCGCTGCGCCGCATCACCCGCGAACTGCACAGCGCCTTGCCGAACAGCGTGCGCGTGATGACGTCGGGCAGCGTGGTGCTGCTGGAATTCATTCCCACCAAGGCGGCTGGCACCTATCTGTCCGTGGACGACAACGCGGGCAGCCCGGCGCTGGACTTCCAGAATGCGGCCAACAAGACCTTCAAGGTGGTGGGCGACATGCCCGCCTTCCCGTACAACATCGTGGCCGGCGACTACATCGTGATCTATAACCTGGGACCCGATTACGTGACGGCCGATGCCTACGCCGGCGGCAACCGGGCGCAGGTGGCATCGGCACCGGTGAACAATGTGGTGACGCTGGTCAGCAATCCGTTCGCCGTGCCCGTCAATGGCATTCCGAACACCTCGCCCACGCAGCGCTTCAGCGTGGCCACGCAGCCGGTTACGTTCCGCTGCGCGCCGGCGGCCACGGGCGGCATGGAATTGACGCGCTACTGGAACTATCAATTCAATACCAGCCAGACCGATCCGTCGTCCATGTCGAATCCGCCGGGCCAGACCATCCAGCACGCCATCCTGGCCAGCAACGTCGCGGGCTGCAATTTTTCGTACACGCAGCTACAGAACGTGCATAGCGGATTGGTCGGTATCACCTTGATCGTGGGCCGCGCCAACAGCAACGAAACGGTCACGCTCGCGCATCAGGCCGCCGTGGAGAATACGCCATGATCCATCCACACTATTCGCGCATCCGGGCCATGCGGCGGGCGGCCGGCATCGGTATCGTGACCGCCATCTTCCTGCTGGTGGCCCTTGCCGGGCTCGGCGTGGCCATCGTATCCGTGGTGACGTCGCAGCAAGCGGGCGCCGCGCAGGACCAGCAGGGCGCGCGCGCCTACCAGGCCGCGCGGGCCGGGCTGGAATGGGCGCTGTGGCGGGCCTTGCGCAGCGGCGCCGGCGCAGGACCATCGGCCAGCCTCGGCTGCCCCAAGGCGGCCGGCTCCGGCGTCACGTTCCCCTTGCCGGCCAACACCACCTTGTCGGCCTTCAGCGTCACGATCACTTGCGGCGCGAACGCGGGCCTGGCGGGCGGCACGGAGCACTTCTGGATACGGGCCACGGCCTGCAATCAGCCGGGCGCCAGCGGCTGCCCGAATGCGAGCAAGGGACCCGATTACGCGCAGCGCGTGGTGGAGGCGCAGCTTTGATGAGGACAGGCGTGAAAAAGCTGACGTTTTTGGGGGCGGAATGCAACAATCCCGCAAATTTTCCATGTGCTTTGAATATAATCAAGCGCAGCGCAGCCTTTTGCGGCGCGCTCAATCACTAGATGGCCGGCATGGGTTTCTTTTCTAAAGCAAAAAAAAATGATGGCTGGCTGACGCTCTCGTTTCACAGCGAGGGCATATGCGCAGGCAGCGTCAAGCGCGCCCGCGATGGTAAACCGACGGTGGACGTGGCGGCCTTTTTCCCGGCCCAGCCAAGCCGGTCCGCCGAGGCCCTGGAACGGGGCGGCAAGGAACTGCACGCCGCCCGCAAGCACTGCGGCACCTTGCTGTCCGGCGGCGAATACCAGTTGCTCACCGTGGAGGCGCCCAACGTGCCACCGGAAGAACTGAAGACGGCCGTGCGCTGGCGCTTGAAGGACATGCTGGACTTCCATATCGACGACGCCACCATCGACGTGCTCGACATACCCATCGACAGCGCCGGCGGATCGCGCAGCCATTCCATGTTCGCCGTGGCCGCGCGCAACAGCCTGATCCAGTCGTGCCAGGAATTGTTCAGCGAGGCGAAGATCCCGCTGACCGTGATCGACATTCCCGAAATGGCGCAGCGGAACATCTCGGCCTTGCTGGAGCCGCCGGGACGCGGTCTGGCGATGCTGTCTTTCCACGACGATGGTGGCTTGCTGACCATCACTTTCAAGGGTGAACTGTACCTGGCGCGCCGGATCGAGGTGACGCTGCCGCAATTGCTGGAGCCGGATACGGACAAGCAGCACGCGTGCTTCGACAAGATCACGCTGGAACTGCAACGCTCGCTTGACCACTTCGACCGCCAGTTCAACTTCGTCAGCGTCTCCAAGCTGCTGCTGGCGCCCACTGGTGCGGAAGGCCTGCATGAACACCTGGCCAGCAATATGTACATGCCGGTCGAGGCGATGGAGCTCAGCGATGTCTTTGATTTGGGCAAGCACCCGGAATTGCAGGACGTGGCGCAGCAGCAGCGTTTCTTCCTCACGTTGGGCGCGGCATTGCGGGTTGAGGAGGTGGCGCTGTGAGCCAGCAGATCAACCTGTTCAATCCCATCTTCCTGAAACAGAAGAAGGTGTTCGGCGCCGTTCCCATGCTGGAATCGCTGGCGCTGATCCTGGTCGGCACGGTCGCGTTGACGTGGTACGCATCGTACAAGGTCGGCATGCTCGAACGCAGTGCGGCCACCGGCAAGACCGTGCTGGCGGGGCGTGAGACGATGCTGAACAAGGCGGTGGCCCAGTTCGCGCCGCGTCCCAAGAGCCCGGTGATCGCCGCCAACATCGCGGAAGCGGAGGCGCGGCTGGCGTCGCTGCATGACGTGGAAGGGGTGCTGCGCAGCGGCGCGCTGGGTGACCGGACCGGCTACGCCGAGTATTTCCGCGCGTTCGCGCGCCAGAACGTCAGCGGCTTGTGGCTGACGGGGCTGACGATCGAAGGTGCGGGCAACGGCATAGGCCTGCAAGGCAAGGCCATGCAGCCGACGCTGATTCCCAGCTATATCGCGCGCTTGACGACGGAGAAGGTCATGCACGGCCGTACTTTCGCCAGTTTGCAGATCGCGCGGCCCGAGGGCGCACCAGCGGCGGCTGCGCAGGTGGCGGGCGCGGCACCGGCGGCGGGCGCAACGACGCCGGTAGCAGGTGCAAAGCCGGTCTCGGGCGCCGGGGCCGGGCAGGGCGCGGCCTTGTCGCCTTACGTTGAATTCAGCCTGCAATCGGCCATGCCGGAGGCCGCCAAATGAAAGCACAGTGGATCAAGTTGTGCACCCGGCTCGACGCCATGACCTTGCGCGAGCGCGTGATGGTGTTCGCAGCCGTCGCCGCCAGCATCGTTTTCCTCGCCTTTACGATGGTGATGGAACCGTTGCTGGCGAAGCAGAAGGTATTGCTGGCGCAGATCAACCAGCAACAGAACCAGATCGCCGGCATCGACCGGGAGATCGCGCAGATGGCAGCCGCCTTCGTGGTCGATCCCGATGCTGAAGGGCGCGCGCGCCTGCAATCGTTGCAAAAACAAATCGACGAGGGCAGTGCCGCGCTGCAGAACATGCAAAAGGGACTGGTGGCGCCGGAGAAGATCGCGCCGCTGCTTGAGCATATCCTCCGCGGCAACGGCAAGTTGCGCTTGTTGTCCATGAAGACCTTGCCGGTCAGCGGCTTGAGCGAAGCCAGGCTGGAAACGGGCGCGCCGGCGATCACCTCGCCGCAGCAACCCGCTGCGGCTGGCGTGGCCGGCCAAGCTGGGCAGGCTGGCACGCAGGCGGCTCCCGGCGCACCGGCCACCAACGCGGCGGCCCAGCCCGCGAACGCCGTGGCTGCTGCACCGGCTGCGTCCAAGCCGAGGGAACTGCTGTACCGGCACGGTGTAGAAATTGTCCTGCAAGGAAGCTATGCCGACATGGTCCAGTACATGGATGCGTTGCAAGCGTTGCCCAGCCAACTGTTCTGGGGCAAGGCGAAGCTGGACGCGGGCCAGTACCCGAGCTCGCGCCTGACGCTGACCCTGTACACCCTGAGCCTGGATACGAAATGGATGAAACTGTGAGCCGCCCATCGCACATGCGCAAGCGACTGCCGGCGTTGTTGCCCATACTGCTGTGGGCTTCATGCGCTTGCGCCCAAGGTTTGCCCGATCCCACCGTGCCGCCACCGGAAGCCCGGCAGGCGATGGGCGTGGAGGCGGCGCCACCCGAAACCAAGGGGCCGCAACTGCAATCCGTGCTGGTGGGCAGCAACGGGCGGCAAGTGGCCGTGATCGACGGCCAGACCGTGCGGCGCGGCGAGAAGTTCAATGGCGCCTTGCTGGTCAAGGTGGACAAGAACCATGCGGTGCTGCGCCGTGGCGGCAAGACCCAGGTGCTGACGCTGTACCCGGATAGCGCCGAACATGGCGCCAAGGCCGGCAAGCGGCACATCACTAAAATGCCAACGCAACAACCGGCGCAACAAGCAACGCAGCAGCCAGCGCAACAGGCAACGCAACCGCCAGCGAATATAGACTGAGATTGATTATGCATAAATTACTGATCGTGCCGACCATGGCCCTGGCATTGGCCGGCTGCGCCACCCAGTCCACTCGCGACACCTACGACAAGATCGGCGCCGAGCTGGCGTCGGCTGCCGCAAAACCGGCCGCGCCGTCGCAGAACGATGCCGTGGCCAGCGCCTTGCTGCCGCCTGCCGCCCAACTGGCCGAGCAATTGCCCAAGTCGCGCACGGTGCTGGAGGAGCGTTTCAACGTCTCATTCAACAACGTGCCGGTGCAGCAGTTCTTCAATTCGCTGGTGGCCGGCACCCGCTACAACATGCTGATCGATCCCAACGTCAGCGGCACCATCACGGCCAACCTCAAGGATGTGACGCTGTTCGAGGCGCTGGATGCGGTGCGCGAACTGTATGGCTACGATTACCGCGTGGAAGGCAGCCGCATCTACATCCGTCCGCTGACCATGCAGACCCGCATGTTCCGCGTCCAGTATCTGAATGCGACGCGCAAGGGCAGTTCCAGCCTGCGCGTGACGTCCACCTCGGTGGCCAACGCCGGAACCAGCAATAGCGGCGGCCAGAATAATCAGAACAACCAGAATAACCAGAACAACAACGTCCCCACCGATCCCGCCAATCCAACCGCCGGCGGTCAGCGCCAGCGCGACGCGAGCAACGTCAGCACCGCGTCGAACAGCGATTTCTGGGGCGAGCTGAAGGATGCGCTGGAAGCCATCGTCCCGGTGGGCAAGGATGGCCGCAAGGTCGTCATCAGCCCGCAATCGGGCGTGTTGTTGATCAAGGCCATGCCCGATGAACTGCGCAGCGTGGACCAGTACCTGAAAGCGACCCAGCTTTCCGTCGACCGCCAGGTGATCCTGGAAGCGAAGATCCTGGAAGTTGAACTGAACAGCGGCTACCAGACCGGCATCAACTGGGCCGGCTTCGCCAACTTCCGCGACGGCCATGGCAACAACAAGATTTCGGGCGGCTTCCTCACGCCCGGCACCTCGCTCAATCCGCTCAACTCGCCGCAGACGGCCATCGCCAGCGCGGGCAAGGGCGGCATTACGGCCACCACCGGCGTGTCGCTGGGCAGCGCGGCCGACGCGGCCGGCTCGCTGTTCGGACTGGCGTTCCAGACCAGTAATTTCGCGGCCCTGATTTCGTTCCTGGAATCGCAGGGCACGGTGCACGTGTTGTCCAGCCCGCGCATCGCCACGCTGAACAACCAGAAAGCCGTGCTGAAAATCGGTACCGATGAATTCTTCGTCACCGGCGTGAGCACCACCACCACCACCAACGGCACCGGCAGCGGCGTGGTGTCGCCCAGTGTGACGCTGCAGCCGTTCTTCTCCGGCGTGGTGCTGGACGTGACGCCGCAGATCGACGACCATGGCAACGTGACGCTGCACGTCCACCCGTCCGTGAGCCAGGTGTCGACCGTGAACAAGGGCATCAACCTGGGCACGGCGGGCAATTTGAGCCTGCCGCTGGCCGCCTCGTCCACTTCCGAAATGGACAGCATGGTGCGCGGCCAGGATGGCCGGGTGGTCGCGATTGGCGGCCTGATGCGCCAAGCCACGACCACCGACCGTTCGCAGGTGCCGGGCGTGGGCAATGTGCCAGTGCTGGGCGCGCTGTTCCGCAACACCAGCGACGTGATGCAGAAGCGCGAACTGGTGGTGCTGATCAAGCCCACCATCGTGGCCGAGGGCAGCGACTGGAACGAAGACTTGCTGGAGACGGGCCGCCGCGTCAAGGAGCTCGACCCGCGCGGCCTGAAGGAGCGCAACTGATGATGTACTTGCAGCACTTCGGCCTGAAGGAGGCGCCGTTCGGCATCACGCCCGACACCAGCTTCTTCTTCACCAGCCCGCATTCGCAGGAGGCGCTCAACACCTTGCTGGTGGCGGCCCGCAGCGGGGAAGGCTTCATCAAGATCACCGGCGAAGTCGGCACGGGCAAGACGCTGTTGTGCCGCAAGTTCATCACCACGCTGGGCGAGGAATTCGTCACCGCCTACATTCCCAATCCCTATCTGGAACCGCGCTCGCTGATGCTGGCGCTGGCCGATGAACTGTCGCTCACGCTGGCGCGCGACGTGGACCAGCACCAGTTGCTCAAGGCGATCACCTCGCGCCTGATGGAACTGGCGGCGCAGGACAAGCGCGTGCTGCTGTGCCTGGACGAGGCGCAGGCGATTCCGCTGGAGAGCCTGGAAGCCTTGCGGCTGCTGACCAACCTCGAAACGGAAAAGCGCAAGCTGCTGCAAATCGTGCTGTTCGGCCAGCCGGAATTGAACCAGCATTTGCAGCTCGATTCCATCCGCCAGCTGGCGCAGCGCATCACCTTCCACTACCACCTGGGACCGCTCACGCGCGACGACATGGAATATTACCTGGCGCACCGCCTGCGGGTGGCGGGCTTTACCGGCAGCCGGCTGTTCAGCCGTGGCGCCATCAGCGTGCTGTACCGTGCCAGCGGCGGGATTCCCCGGCTGATCAACATCATGGCCCATAAGTCGCTGATGCTGGCGTATGGTCAGGGCAAGCAGCAGGTGGCGCGCAGTCACGTGCAGCTGGCTGCTGCCGACACCATCGGCGTGCGCCGCGCGCGCTGGCCGTGGATGGCCGCCCTTGCCACCAGTGCGCTGGTGGCGGCGTGCGGATTGACGTGGGCGCTGAACAAATGAGCCTGATTAACAAGATGTTGCAAGATCTGGACGCGCGCGGCGGCAAGCCCGGCGCGGCGCCCGGCGAACAGGAACTGCGTCCCGTGGCTGCGCCGCGCAAGCGCATGCTGCCGGTGTTGTTGGGCGTCGGCGCCGTGGGGATGGTGGGGTTGGCGGCGGGCAGTTGGTGGGGCTGGCATTATTTCACCAGCCACACCGTGAAGCCACGCCCGGCGCCGGTGATGGTGGTGGTGCCGCAGGCGCAGGCGCAGGCGCCGGCGTCTGCGCCCGCGCCCGCGCCGGCGGCGGCCTCCGAGCAGGCGTCGGTAGTCAATGCCGGCGGCGATGCTGCCGCTGTACCCGCTCCTGCGCCCGTGGCAGCCGCTGCCGAGATGGCGGTTCCCGCAAGTCACCTTGCCGGAGCGTCCGCCCCCGCACGTCACCGAGGCGCGGACACGACCGGGCCTGTCTTGAGCGACGACGTGGACAGTGCTGCTGCGCCGCGCCCACACCAGCGCAAGCATGACGCGCACAAGCACGACGCGCGCGAAGCCAACGCGCACAGCAAAGCGGAACGTCACAAGGACGGGCTGGCCAGCCGCCACGGCGAGAAGGCCAAGCCACAGTCCAAGCCGGCGAACAAGGAGGAGGGCGCGCAGGCGGCTGGAGGCGTCAGCCGCGACCTCGGCCCGGCTCAGCTGGCTGAAAACCGATACCGCCGTGCGCTGCAGGATTTGCAGGAAGGCCGCAATGCGGAAGCGATGGCGGAATTACAGCGGGCCGTCGAACTTGCCCCACGCCACGAGGCAGCGCGCCAGACGCTGGTCACGCTGCTGATCGAGAACCATCGCACGGACGAGGCGATCCAGCAGTTGCAGCAAGCGCTGGCACTGGACGCCCGCCAGCCGGACATGGCCATGCTGCTGGCCCGTCTGCAACTGGAAAACGGCGGTCCCGCGTTGGACACCTTGCTGCGCACGCTGCCCTATGCGGGCGACAACGCCGAATACCAGGGCTTTGTGGCCGGCGTGCTGCAACGGGCGCAGCGCCATGGCGAAGCGGCGGAGCACTATCAAGCCGCGTTGAAGCTGGCGCCGCAGAAAGGTGTGTGGTGGATGGGCCTTGGCATTTCCCTGCAAGCCGAAAAGCGCCTGCCCGAAGCGCGCGTCGCCTACACGCGCGCCAAGGCAGCCGGCGGCCTGACGCCCGAATTGCAGGCCTTCATCGACCGCAAGCTGGAAGCGCTGGGGCGTTGACACCGGTTTTGGCGCCGGTTGTCGTCGCTACAGGCTGGCCTGTGCGCCCCAGATCTGTTTCATGCTGAAGCGTACCGCCGCTTCATCCTCGCTGAGTACAGCCGCGATGGCGCACTGCGCATCCTGCGTGCTGCGGGGCGCGGCCGGCGTCAGGACGATGCCGGCGCCGTCGCGCAGGCTGGATATGCCGAGCGCGCCATTGCCGCTGCGTTGGCGTACCACGCCGATTTCACCATTCTGCAGGCGCACCAGGCAGCCGGGCGGGTAGCTGCCCAGCTCGCGCGCGAAATGCTCGGCCAGCTCCTTGTCGACCGGGATGGCGGGATCGGTGAGTACCGCCTGCAGGGCCTGGTCGGGCAGGATGGAACAGCGGTAATTGCGGGCCGACACCTGGGCGCAGTAGCGGTCGGCCAGGCTGATCAGCTTGGCGTTCTGCGTCACGGCGGGACGTGCCACGCCGGCCGGATAGCCGCTGCCGTCGTCGTTCTCATGGTGCAGCAGCACGCAGGAAATCCATTCCTCATCCTTGACTCCGGCGCATTTGAGCAGGTCGGCGCTGTCTTCGGGATGGCGCCGCACGATGGCCATTTCCTCGCGCGTGAGCGGCATGCGTTTGTTCTGGAAGGTGTCATGGTGGCGCAGCATGCCCACGTTCATGGTCAGCGCGGCGGCTGTGACGGTCAGGATTTCCGCCGGCGGCTTGCCCATGCCGCGCGCGACGACGACCACCACCACGGCCGTCTCGATGCAATGACGCACGGCATAGGTGCCGGCGATCTGGGCCAGGAAGATGCAGGCCAGGGCGATGTCGGGATTGAGTTCGACGGCGGCGATCACGTCGCGTGCGATGTCGCGCAGTTCCGCTTCCGCGTTGTGCTCGTTGCGCAGGTCGCGCAGCATGCGTTCGAGCCGCCGGTTGCACTGGTTGAGCTGGTGCAGCACCGAGGGCGGCGGTTCTTCCTCGGCGAACAGGCCGGCGTCGATCAGCGTGTGCAGCTGTTTGTCGTCGGCCGCGATCTGGCCCTTGTGCAGCAGCGGGCGGCCGCCCGAGTCGGCGCCGAACAAGTCCCACCGCAGCGGCTCGCCCAGCACCAGATCCTTGAGGGTAATGCGACGTTGCACCATGATCTTTCCCGTCCTGCTGGCCTGCCTGCGCCCGCATGGGGGACCGGCAGGCTGATTTTTATAGGCTGGTCAATCGCTGCAAGGCGAGTGCCAGCGTCTCCTCTTTCTTGGCGAAGCAGAAGCGGACGATGCCCGACTCCTGGCTGCGCTGGTAAAACGCCGAGACCGGAATCGCGGCCACTTTCACTTCGCTCGTCAGCCACTCCGCGAACAGCGCTTCGGGCAGCGACGAAATGCGTTCATAGCGCACGCACTGGAAATAGGTGCCGTCGGCCGGCAACAGTTCGAAGCGGCTGCCCCTCAGGCCGTCGCGGAACAGGTCGCGCTTGCGCTGGTAGAACGCGGGCAATTGCTGGTAGGGCGCCGGATCTGCCATGTAGCCGGCCAGGCCGTGCTGCATGGGGGTGTTAACGCTGAACACGTTGTATTGGTGGACCTTGCGGAACTCGGCGCTCAGCGCGGCCGGCGCGGCTACGTAGCCGACCTTCCAGCCGGTGACGTGGTAGGTCTTGCCGAAGCTGGAGACGACGAAGCTGCGCGCCGCCAGTTCCGGGTAGCGGCACATCGATTCGTGGCGCTGGCCGTCGTAGACCATGTGTTCGTACACTTCGTCCGACAGGATCAGCATGTTGGTGCCGCG
This sequence comes from Rugamonas brunnea, assembly GCF_014042345.1. Taxonomy (GTDB): domain Bacteria; phylum Pseudomonadota; class Gammaproteobacteria; order Burkholderiales; family Burkholderiaceae_D; genus Rugamonas; species Rugamonas brunnea. The sequence goes on along the minus strand of NZ_JACEZT010000027.1, from coordinate 24,138 downwards.
CACGATGTCGGCCAGCGCTTGCAGGTCGGCCGCGCGCAGCACGCTGCCGGTGGGGTTGTGCGGGGTGTTGACGATGATGAGCCGGGTGCGCGGCGTGACGGCGGCGGCCACCTGGTCCCAGGGCACGCGGTAGCCGTCCGCGTCCACCGTCATCTGCACCAGCACCGGCACGCCGCCGGCCAGCGCGATGGCGGGCAGGTAGCTGTCGTAGGCCGGTTCGATCACGATCACTTCGTCGCACGGGTGGACGCAGCACAGGATGGCCGTGGTCAGCGCCTCGGTGGCGCCAGCCGTGACCGTGATTTCCGTGTTGGCGTCGTACTGGTGGCCGTAGATCGCGGCGATCTTGGCGACGATGGCGGCGCGCAGCGCGGGCACGCCCGTCATCATCGGGTACTGGTTATGGCCGCCGCGCATGGCTTCCGTGACCAGGTCCACCAGCGCCGGCTCGCACGCGAAGTCGGGGAAACCCTGGCCGAGGTTGACCGCGCCCGATTCAGCCGCCAGTTGCGACATGCGGGTGAACACCGTCGTGCCCACCTTGGGCAAACGGCTGGTCAGGGCGGGCGTGACGGGCGGGTGGTGCGGCTGGTTCATGACGGAGTGCAAGTGATGGGCTTGTGCTTATTCTAGCGCAGGGCACCAGCACGCGTGTTGCCAAAAAGGCGGCCTGGCGAGCCGCGCGGGACTGCCGGTATCAGCCTTCGAGCGACCAGGCTTCCGGAACCATCACGCGGAACATGCCGGCCTTGGCCAGCCGGCGGGCCAGCTTGAGCAGCGCCTTGTCCTTGGTGATGAGGATGTCGGCCTGGGCGTCGCGCGCCAGTTCCAGGAATTTCTGGTCGTCGCGGTCGCTGCACACGGGCAGGCGCACGCCGGAGACGGGCGGCGCCACCACCTTGATCAGCGCGTCGAAGCGCGCTTCGCTCACGGGACGGCTTGCTTCGTCCAGCGGCAGGTGGGGGTAGTGCAGCACGACCCGGTATTCGGCGCGGCAATCCTCGCGCGTGATCGCTTCCACGGCGCCGCTCTCAATGGCGGCCAGCAGCGCGGACCAGCGCGGGTCGTTGAAGACGAACAGGTCGAGGCAGACATTGGTGTCTAGCACGATGCGTTTCGGTGGAACAGGTATCATGTCGGCAATTCTGTAAATGTGTTGTTCTGGATTCTTATGCTGATAGTGCTTTCGCCCGCCAAAAGTCTCGACCTGGAGACGCCTCCCACCACCAAGTTGCAAACCACGCCAGATTTTCTCGATCACTCGGCCCAGTTGATAGCCCGCCTGCGCGAATTCTCGCCGGCCGAAGTGGGCAGCCTGATGGATATCTCCGACGCGCTGTCGCACCTGAACGTGACCCGCTACGCTTCGTGGTCGCCAGACCCGGCGGAAGGCCGGCAAGCCGTGATGGCCTTTAACGGCGACGTCTACGCCGGCTTGCAGGCGCGCACGCTGACGCCGGGCCAGCTCGATTATGCGCAATCGCGCATCCGCATCCTGTCCGGCCTGTACGGCATGCTGCGCCCGCTGGACATGATCCACCCGCACCGGTTGGAGATGGGCACGCGGCTGGCCAATCCGCGCGGCAAGGACTTGTACGCGTTCTGGGGCGACACCATCACCCACGCGCTAAACCGTACGGCCGAGGAGAAGGGCGCGAAGACGCTGGTCAACCTGGCGTCAGAGGAATATTTCAAGTCCGTCAAGCCGCGCCAGTTGGCGATGCCGGTCGTCACGCCCCAGTTTGAGGACTGGAAGAACGGCAAGTACAAGATCATTTCGTTCTATGCCAAGCGGGCGCGCGGGTTGATGGCCCGTTACGCGGCCGTCAACGGCATCACCGACCCCGAGCGGCTGAAGGACTTCACGGTCGATGGCTATGCCTTCCATGCGGAAGATTCCAACGCCAAGACCTGGATCTTCCGCCGCCGCGTGGCTGATTGACCCAAACCGGGGTCAATCCATCCTAACGCCAAGCTCTATGCGTCGTTCCCGCCTGCGCGGGAAGTCGTTGCTCCGGGGGAGCAACGACAATCTTCTTTACCAGATCTTCCACCAGTGGCGCTCGGCCTTCACGCCTTCGTCGAGGAAAGCGGTCTTGGGGTAGTTCAGCTTGAGCACGCGCAGGGTGTCGTCGCGCAGCACGGTCATGCCCATCTTGTCGTAGCCACGGTACATGATGTACAGCGCTTCCTCGATGGCCGGCGAGTCGCGGTAGTCGTTGACGGCGCCCATGGCGCGGTTGACGGCCGCCAGGTAGGCGCCACGACGGTAGTAGTAACGCGCCACGTGCACTTCATACGACGCCATCGCATTGATCAGGTATTTCATGCGATCGATGGCGTCGGGCGTGTATTTGCTGTTCGGGAACTTGTCGACCAGGGCCTTGAAGGCGGTGAACGCTTCACGCGTGGCCTTCGGGTCGCGCTCGGTCGGGTCCTGTTCGTAGACAAAATTCAGGAAGCCGATCTGGTCGTTGAAGTTGATCAGGCCGCGCAGGTAGTACATATAGTCGACGTTGGCGTGGTTCGGGTGCAGCTTGATGAAGCGCTCCACGGCCGCCAGCGCCTGGGCCTGGTCTTGCGACTTGTAGTAAGCGTAGGCGATTTCCATCTGCGCCTGTTGCGCGTAGGTGCCGAACGGATAGCTCGCTTCCAGCTTCTCGAACAATTGCACCGCACGTTCGTAATGTTGACCCTCGAGTTCTTCCATCGCCTCCGAGTATAATTTCGAAGCGCTCCAGCCTTTGGTCTCATCGACTTTCTCGGGCAGGAGACCGCAACCGGACAAACCAAGCAGAACGACAGTTGCTGCGACTACCGATAATTTTTTTTGCATAAAGTTGTGCAAGAAGCTGTTTAACCAAAGTTTTACAATGGGCTGATTATAGCCGATGGGAATGCTGTGATATTAACTCCAAAGCCGAATCCGGCCGATTCTACCTCCGATACGGAATTTGACCATGATTTCGAGGGCGAGCTGCTGGCCGATGACGGCGACGACGGCCTGGCGCCGATCGAACTGCAACTGACGTCCGACGTCTGCGGCCAGCGTCTCGACAAGGTCATTTCCCACCTGGTGCCGCAATTCTCGCGCGGCCGCCTGCAAATGTGGATCACGGACGGCTTCGTCACCGTGGACGGCAAGCCTGCCCGCAGCACCAAGGATACCGTGTATGGCGACGAGCACATCGTCATCCTGCCGCAGCCGGCGCCCGAGGACGTGGCCTTCAAGCCCGAGCCGGTGCCGCTGAATATCGTGTACGAGGACGAGCACCTGATCGTCATCAACAAGCCGGCCGGGCTGGTCGTGCATCCGGGCGCCGGCAACTGGTCGGGCACCCTGCTCAACGGCTTGCTGCACCATTGCCCGCAGCTGGCGGGCGTGCCGCGCGCCGGCATCGTGCACCGGCTGGACAAGGATACCAGCGGCCTGATGGTGGTCGGCAAGACGCTGCCATCGCAGACCGACCTGGTGCGCCAGCTGGCCGCCCGCACCGTCAAGCGCGAGTATTACGCGCTGGTGTGGGGCACCCCGCGCCAGAGCGGCACCATCGACGCCTCCATGGGCCGCCATCCGAAGGACCGCATCAAGATGGCCGTGTCCACCAGCATGGGTTCCAAGCCCGCCATCACGCACTACGAAGTGCTGGCGTCGGGCGAGCTGGACCGCCGTCCCGTGAGCCTGGTGCAGTGCCGCCTGGAGACGGGCCGCACCCACCAGATCCGCGTGCACATGATGTCGATCGGCTTTTCGCTGGTGGGCGACGTTACCTACGGCAAGCAGCACCTGGCCAACATCTTCCCGCGCCAGGCGCTGCAGGCGCGCCGCCTGGGCCTGGTGCATCCGGCCACGGGCGAGCACTGCGAGTGGACGGTGCCGCTGGCCGACGACTTCGCGGAACTGATCGCCAAGGCCGGCATCGCCGAACCGGGCCGTGAGCCTGATGACGAGGCGGGCCAGGACTGATGCCGGACCATCCATCGTGGCTGATCCCCCACTGGCCGGACCTGCCGGCCGGCGTGGGGGCGCTGTCCACCACCCGCCAGGGCGGCGTGAGTCCTGCGCCGTACGATGACGGGGCGGGCGGGGGCGGCCTCAATCTTGGCGTGCACGTCAACGACACGCGCGCGCACGTGCTGGAAAACCGCGCCCGGCTGCGCGCCGTGCTGCCGGCCGAGCCGGCCTGGCTGACGCAGGTGCATGGCACGGTGGTGGCCGACGCGGCGGCCGTCTCGGCGGCCCAGGCGGCCGGCGCGGACAACTACGCCGGCGCGTTCGAGGCGGATGCCAGCATCGCCACCACGCGCGGCGCCGTGTGCGTCGTGATGACGGCCGACTGCCTGCCCGTGCTGTTCTGCGACCGGGCCGGCACGGTGGTGGCGGCGGCGCACGCGGGTTGGCGCGGGCTGGCTGGTGGGGTGGTGGGCCGCACCGTGGCGGCCATGCGCGCGGCCGGCGCGGACGAGATTCTTGCCTGGCTGGGACCGGCCATCGGCCCGTCGCAGTTCGAGGTGGGCGCCGATGTGCTCGATGCCTTCCTGGCCGGCGCCGCCGATGCGCAAGGCCGGCAGCGGGTGCACTCGGCCTTCGTCGCCAGGCCCGGCCAGCCCGGCAAATACCTGGCCGACATCTACGCGCTGGCGCGCCACATGCTGCGCGCCGATGGCGTCGAGCGCGTGGCCGGCGGCGAATACTGCACGGTGACGGACGCCAGCCGCTTCTATTCCTACCGGCGCGACCGCGTCACGGGGCGGCAGGCGAGCCTGGTGTGGCTCAAATGAGGGCGGGGGCGGCCGCTTCAGTCCTTGGCGGGTTGATCCCCGCCAGCTTCGCGGGCCGCCATCCGGGCCGCATGGGCCGCCTGTTCCTGGGCCACACGGCGCGCCTTGCGCTTGCGCGAGCCGGCCAGATAGAACAATATCCCCAGTGGCACCACGCAGTAGAACAAAAACGTTACAATCCCGGCAACAACGGTGGGTTCCGTCAGGGCCATCAGCCCCACGACGTAGATCCATGCGATAGCGACAATCAGCATAAGCAGTCTTGGTAAGAAAATTTAACTATTTTTAGGGAATCACACATGAATTTGCCCGATCCTCAAGTCATTGCCAACGCATGGATGTCGCACCTGCGCGACCCCGGCCAATGGCAATCCTGGTTCAAAATGGTGCCGGAGGCGGAAGCCAACCCGGTCGCCGCGCTGCTCAAGGAAGTGGGCGCCGCCATCGAACCTGAAACCATCGAGCAACTCAAAAACGATTACATGGCCAATGTCGGTGAGCTGTGGCAGCAGTTCATGGCCGGCAAGCCGCCAGCCATGGCCGACCGCCGCTTCACCACGCCGGCATGGCAGGGCAGCGCCATGTCCTCGTTCAGTGCAGCATCATACCTGCTTAACGCCCGTTTCCTCACCGCCATGGCCGACGCGGTGGACGCGGCGCCCCAGCAGAAGCAGCGCATCCAGTTCGCCGTGCAGCAGATTGTGGACGCCATGTCGCCCGCCAATTTCCTGGCGACGAACCCGGAAGCGCAGCAGAAGCTGATCGAAACCAAGGGCGAGAGCCTGGCGCGCGGCCTGGCCAATATGCTGGCCGACATGAACAAGGGCCATATCTCGCTGTCGGACGAGACGGCGTTCGAAGTGGGCCGCAACCTGGCCACCACGCCGGGCCAGGTGGTGTACGAGAATCCGCTGTTCCAGCTGATCCAGTACACGCCTGCCACGGCCACCGTGCACCAGCGTCCGCTGCTGATGGTGCCGCCGTGCATCAACAAATACTACATCCTCGACCTGCAGCCGGAAAATTCGCTGGTCAAGTACGCGGTGGAGCAGGGCAATACCGTGTTCCTCGTCTCGTGGAGCAATCCGGATCCGTCGCTGGACAAGACCACCTGGGACCAGTACGTGGACCAGGGCGTGATCGAGGCCATCCGCGTGGTGCAGGAGATCTCGGGCCAGGACCAGATGAACATGCTGGGCTTCTGCGTGGGCGGCACCATCATTTCCACGGCGCTGGCCGTGCTGGCCGGCCGTGGCGAACACCCGGCCGCCAGCCTGACCCTGCTGACCACCTTCCTCGACTTCAGCGACACGGGCGTGATCAGCGTGTTCGTCGATGAAAGCCAGGTGGCCATGCGCGAGAGCATGCTGAGCAAGGGCGGCCTGATGAAGGGCAGCGACCTGGCCAGCACCTTCTCCAGCCTGCGTCCGAACGACCTGGTGTGGAACTACGTGCAGTCGAACTACCTGAAGGGCAACGAGCCGCCGCCGTTCGACCTGTTGTACTGGAACTCGGACAGCACCAACCTGCCTGGCCCCATGTTCTGCTGGTATCTGCGCAACACCTACCTGGAGAACAGCCTCAAGGTGCCGGGCAAGCTGACCGTGGCCGGCCAGAAAGTTGACCTGGGCAAGATCGATGCGCCCACCTTTATTTACGCGTCGCGCGAAGACCACATCGTGCCGTGGACCTCGGCCTACGGTTCGCTGGGCATCCTCAATCCGGGCAAGGGCAAGGCCAACCGCTTCATCCTGGGCGCCTCGGGCCACATCGCCGGCGTGATCAATCCGGCTTCCAAGGGCAAGCGCAGCTACTGGGTCAACGACACGCCCGCCAAAGGCGGCAAGAACGCCAAGCCGGTGGCGGCCGAAGACTGGTTCGCTGGCGCCACCGAGCACAAGGGAAGCTGGTGGCCGCAGTGGGCCGAATTCCTGGCCGAACATGGCGGCAAGGACGTGAAGGCCCCGGCCCAGCATGGCAATGCCAAGTACCAGCCGATCGAGGCGGCGCCCGGCCGCTACGTGAAGGTAAAGGCCGGCTAAGCACTGGCGCACCGCGCGGGGCTGCGCTTTGGCCCCGCGCGCGCCGCGTCAATTGGTTGCCTGCAATTCCCGTTGCGTTGCAATAAAAGCTCAAAAGTTATAAGTGGACGTGCATATACCAGTTTTTCCACTCTATAATAGGCAAAGTAGGCGGGTGGGAAAGCGGACCGAAGTTCGCTTTTTTTTCGATTTGTTAAAGTACGCGCTGCGGCGCAATAAGTGGACTTGTGATGAGTAGTGCGAAAAAAAATGCAGACCGTTTGATCAAGAAATATCCCAACCGCCGTCTGTATGACACGCAGACCAGTTCCTACATCACCCTCACCGATGTCAAGCAGCTCGTGCTCGACAACGAAGAATTCACGGTGGTCGACGCCAAGACCAATGAAGACCTGACCCGCAGTATCCTGCTGCAGATCATCCTGGAAGAAGAAGCGAGCGGCGTGCCGATGTTCTCCAGCGCCGTGCTGGCGCAGATCATCCGCTACTACGGTCATGCAATGCAGGGTATGATGGGCTCGTATCTGGAAAAGAATATCCAGGCCTTCACCGACATCCAGCGCAAATTCACGGGCAGCACCTTCGAGGGCAAGCCGTTCAGCCCGGAAATGTGGACCCAGTTCATGAATGTGCAGGGGCCGATGATGCAGGGCATGATGAACAACTACATCGACCAGAGCAAGAGCCTGTTCGTGCAGATGCAAGAACAGATGCAGAACCAGAGCAAGACGATATTTGGCGCCTTCCCGTTCGTGCCGACCCCGCCGACCGACAAGAAGTAATCCTCGTCCCGCGCGGCCAGACGGCACAGCACGCGAGTGCCTGTGCCGTTTTTTCAGGGGCGGCCGCGGCCGCCACCGACTCATCCGGTATCAAACAAACAGCAGGGACAGGCAGTGCAAACGGATCCAAGAAGAGCCCACGTGCGGCGCTTGCTGCAGGTCGACGCGTCGATCGCCGACGAATTCGGCTCGCAGCAATGGGCGGTGCAGATCATCGACATCGCGCGCATGGGCGTGGCCTTCGTCAGCTACCACCAGTTCCCGACCGACGTGCCGTTCCTGTTCAGTTTCTGCTTCCCCGGCAGCAGCGTGCGCAACGAGGTGCTGCTGACCATCGTGCACAGCGCGCCCTTTGGCACGGAAGGGCGCTTCCGCAACGGCGCCCGTTTCCTCTCCATTTCCGATGACGCCGTCGAGCGCATCGTTGATTACGTCACGTCCGACGGCATGCACATGGCCTGATCAGTAGGGGTTGGCCGGCGACAGCTGGCCGGCCACCGCGTCCACCGTCTTGTAGACGGGCAGGCCGCTCCAGTTGCCCAGGTCGAACACAGTGGCCGAATCGGCCAGCTTGCGGATCTCCACGCCATACATGGCCAGCGGCGCGCCCGCCACGCAGGTGGATGGCGCTACCGCCGGGCGCACGAAGTACACCGCGCTCTCGGTCGTGGTCGAGACATTGGTCACGCGGCGCGCCGACACGCCGCCGGTGGCCTGGTTGCCTTGCACCAGCAGCGCCGTTTCCACATCCACGCCGATGCCGCGGGCCGTGGCCGCGCCGCTGCTGGACGCCGGCAGCACGCCGCCGGGGCAGCCGGTGCTGCCGTTCTGCGCCACCAGCCGCGCCACGAAGGTGACCAGCCGGCCCATGCGGTCGCGCGCGTCCAGGTGGGAATCGAGGATCATGCTGTTCAGGGCCGGCGGGGCGATGAAGCCGCCCGTCAGCGCCAGCGGGTTCGGGTCCAGCGTGATGTAGCGGTGGTAGGGGTTGGACAATGCCTGCGCCGTGGTGACGGAGCCCTTGAGCGCCGCGTAGTCGAACTGGCCCAGCACGGCCAGGCCGGCGCTGGTGCCGCCGACCGGCACGTTGCGGGCCAGCAGGCCGCGCAGGGTCTGGTCCAGCGCCGTGCCTTTCCAGTAGTTGATGTAGTCGCTCTGGTCGCCACCGGCGATGAACACGGCGTTGGCGCGCGCCACGATGGCGTTCACGGTCGGATCGTTGGCGGCGGACACGCTGGGGATGACCAGCGTTTCGGCCGACGTCAGCCCCAGCGAGGCGCCGCCCACCCACTGGTCGGCGACGGTGGTGGAGGTGCTGAGCGAGGCGTCGCTGTAGTACAGGTAGGGATCGTAGGCGTCGGTGCCGGTGGCGCGGATCACCACGAAGCGGCCGCCGGTGCCGGGCTTGATGCCGGCGCGCGTGATCATCCAGCGGAACGCTTCGTCCACGTCCGGCCCGCCGCCCATCAGCACCAGCGAGGTGGTGGCGTAGGAGGTGGGCAGGGTGACGGTGGCCTGCGGATTGCCCGTCGCATAGTATTCATACGACGGCTTGGCGGCGCCCTTGGCGGCGCTGGCCAAGCCCGGCGCCGCACAGGCGGCGGCCAGGAGCAGGGCGGTGAGGGAGCGCCAGGCGGCGCGCGGTGTCGGGTTGGGCAGCTTGGTCATGGAGGCCTCGGGTGGTCACTGGTATGGATGAAGTGTCATGTCATTGTTACACCGTTTTGGGCGGACGCAAGCGTTGTCCGCTCAAGTGCGGCGGCAAAGTGGGGTCGCTGTGGCTTTCCCGTCAGGTGCGCCTGGCCGTGGCCGCCGCGTTGTTGCCATCCAGCACGGGGCGGAACACTGTATAATGTCCGATTGGCCTGAATTTCCTGAGCAAAGTTACCATGCATTCCATCTCCCGCATTCCCAAGGACGACAGCACGCCCGCCACGCCCGGCGCGGCGCCGAAAGTGGGCTTCGTCTCGCTCGGCTGCCCCAAGGCGCTGGTCGATTCCGAACAGATCCTGACCCAGTTGCGCGCCGAAGGCTACGAAACGGCCAAGTCGTATGACGGCGCCGACCTCGTCATCGTCAACACCTGCGGCTTCATCGACGCGGCCGTGCAGGAGTCGCTGGACGCCATCGGCGAAGCGCTGGCCGAAAACGGCAAGGTGATCGTGACCGGCTGCCTGGGCGCCAAGAAGGATGCGGCTGGCGACGACATCATCACCAAGGTGCACCCGAAGGTGCTGGCCGTGACCGGCCCGCACGCGCTGGGCGAAGTGATGAACTCGGTGCACACCCACCTGCCCAAGCCGCACGAGCCGTTCATCGACCTGCTGCCGCCGCAGGGCATCAAGCTCACGCCCAAGCACTACGCCTACCTGAAGATTTCCGAAGGCTGCAACCACCGCTGCAGCTTCTGCATCATCCCGTCCATGCGCGGCGACCTGGTGTCGCGCCCGATCGCGGAACTGATGCTGGAGGCGGAGAACCTGTTCAAGTCCGGCGTCAAGGAACTGCTGGTCATTTCTCAGGACACCTCGGCCTACGGCGTGGACGTCAAGTTCCGCTCCGGCTTCTGGAACGGCCGTCCCGTCAAGACCCACATGACCCAGCTGACCGAAGCGCTGGGCGAGCTGGCCAAGTCCTACGGCGCGTGGGTGCGCCTGCACTATGTGTACCCGTACCCGCACGTGGACCAGATTATCCCGCTGATGAGCGGTGGCCATATCCTGCCTTACCTGGACGTGCCGCTGCAGCACGCCCATCCCGAGGTGCTCAAGCGCATGAAGCGTCCGGCCAGCGGCGAAAAGAACCTGGACCGCATCCAGGCCTGGCGCAAGATGAACCCGGATCTGACCATCCGCTCCACCTTCATCGCCGGCTTCCCCGGCGAGACGGAAGCGGAATTCGAATACCTGCTGGACTTCCTGAAGGAAGCGCAGATCGACCGCCTCGGTTGCTTCGCTTACTCGCCGGTGGAAGGCGCCACCGCCAACGAACTGGAAAACCAGGTGCCGGACGAAGTGCGCGAGGAACGCCGTGGCCGCGTCATGCTGCTGCAGGAAGAGATTTCGAAGCAGCGCCTGAAGGCCAAGGTCGGCAAGACCGTGCGCGTGCTGATCGACGAAGTGACGCGCAGCGGCGGCGTGGGCCGCTCGGCCGCCGACGCGCCGGAAATCGACGGCGTGGTCTACGTCAAGCCGCCGTACGAGCCGCACAAGAAGCTGGCTGTGGGCCAGTTCGTCGACGTGACCATCACCGCATCGGACGCGCACGATTTGTGGGGCGAGGCGCAGTAAGCCACGTCGGCGTTAAAAGAAACCGGGGTCAGGTCATGCCGGTGCGCATTTTGCGCGCCGGCATGACCTGACCCCGGTTTTGCATTTAAGCAGGGGAGAGCACGTTCTCGTAGACGGGCGCGAAGCCGCCGCCCGGGGTGCGGAAGTTGGTGGTCTGGCCCTGGTACAGGCGCGCGGCTACCCATTGGACGGCGCCGTCGTAGGCGTAGTTGCGCACGTCGAATTTGAGCTTCTGGGGCGGGTCTTCCGAGCTGATGGTGCGCTCACCCGGCGCCACCAGCGCCTGCGCGACGTAACCACCGGCCAGGATCTCCTGCCAGACGCGCTGGGTCAGTTTGTCGCCACGGTAGGCGGCCTTGCCGCCATAGCCGCCATAGGGCTTGAAGAACAGGCCGCGCCGATCCTTCCACAGGCGCTCGGCGTGCTCGGGTTGCACCAGTTCCGTGCGGGGGATGCCCGCCAGCAGGATCGCGCGCTGCGACGGCGGCACACCCAGTTGCTGCAGTTCGTCTTCATCGCTGAGCAAGGCCAGGTTGCGCTTGTCCGCGTACAGCGCGTGGGCGCGCGGGTGGGGTGTGAGCACGGCGGCGCGCGCCAGCCAGGCGTCGCGCAGCACGGCGCTGGCCGGCGCCGCCAGCGCGAAGTCGGTCAGCCGGTTGTAGACCAGGTCGATGGGCTGGCCATCGTGCCAGAGGGTGCCGCCTTCGAGCTTGAACTGCTCCGGCGCGGCGATCACGGCGCGCAGGTCGTGGCGCTCGAACAGCTGCTGGAAAAGCAGGAATTCGGGGTACAGGTATTGCTGCTCGGGCGCGTCGTCGACGATGGCGATGCTGCGCAGCGGCCGCTGGTGCCCGGCCAGCGCCCACTCGCGCCGGAACATGGCGATCATTTCCCGTTCGAACGCGCCGGCCGTGGCCACCGGCGGCACGAGGAATTCGGCCTCGGCGCAGCAGGCCCGCTGGGCGCGCGCGAGCACGGCGTTGAGCATGGCGCCGCCGGCATTGGTGTTGATTTCGATGAGACCGAATTGCTGCTCGTCGGCGTGGAAGTCGTAGCCCATAAAGACGCCGCGCGCGCCCGTGTCGTGGTGGGCGATCTCGGGCGCGTAGGCCAGCACGCGCTCGCGGTAGGCGGGCAGGGCGACCACCGATTCGATCGTCTGCACCAGTTCCTCCATGCGCATCAGCCGCGCCGTGGACATGAACACCGGACGGGCCGCGAACAGGTAGGGGCAGCGCTCGCGCACCAGCGCATAGATGTCGGGCTGGTCCAGTTGTGTTTGCAGGGCCTGGCGCAGCGCTTCCTCGTCCAGGCTGACGCAGAAACAGGCGCTGTTGCGCAAGGCGACGGGGGCCATGTGGCAGGTCAGGTCGTTCATCCGGTTTTCTCTCCCGCTGGACGTGCGCGCCGCAGGTCGGCAGCGCTGTCCAGTCGATAGCATAAGCCTGTCGTCACATTTGCAACAGTGCGCAGATCATGACGGCTCAATATTGCACCTGCGGCAATTATTATCTGCGCAATGTAGCATATTTCGTATAGACTGGCTCGCTCTCACGAAAGGAAGCCCATGAAACACCTGCTGCTCGCGTCGGCCATGCTGGTCGGCGCCATCCAGGGCGCGTATGCGCTCGACAATTCTGCCGCCGTCAAGGTGACGCCGCTGTTGAAGACGTCCACCAGCTGGGACGCCAAGCCCATCACCTATCCCGCCGGCGCGGCCGAAGTGACGGCGCTGATGGTCGAAATCGCGGCCGGCGGCCAGACCGGCTGGCATGAACACCAGGTGCCGTCGTTCGCCTACGTGATGGAGGGCACGCTGGAGGTGACCCGCGCCACCGGTGAGACCAAGGTGCTGCACGTGGGCGACGTGCTGCCGGAAGTGGTGGACACGCTGCACAACGGCCGCGCGCTCGATGGCAAGCCCGTCAAGCTGCTGGTGCTGTACACGGGTTCGTCGGAGAAGAAGCTGACCGTGCCCCATCCGGAATTCACGCCGCCAGCGAAGTAAGTGCGTGCGCAAGTAATGTGAGGCGGCCGCGGACGGCGCTGCGCGGACAAATCCGGCGTTAGCTCCTATAATCGCCAACGGGCTGGCACACCGCCGGCCCGGATTCGCAACTTCCCGCAACCGCCACCACTTCGCCATGACCGCAAAAAAATCCCCGCAGACCGCGCTGGTGCATACCGATTACCAGGCGCCGCCCGGTTTCGCCGCCTTCCCCAGCGCCATCCACCATGCCTCCACCGTGCTGTTCAAGAACGTGGCGGCCATGCGCTCGGGTGACTGGAAAGAGAAGAACGCTTATACCTACGGGCTGCACGGCACGCCGACCACGTTCACGCTGGAAGCGCGGCTGGCCGAGATCGAGGACGGCCGGCACTGCCTGCTGGCGCCCAGCGGCCTGGCCGCGATCGCGATGGTGGACTTTGCGCTGCTCAAGAGCGGCGACGATGTGCTGTTGCCCGATAACGTCTACAACCCCAACCGCGAACTAGGCAAGTGGCTCAGCGCCGACTTCGGCGTCACGGCCCGCTACTACGATCCCCTGATCGGCGCCGGCATCGCGGACATGATCCAGCCCAACACGAAACTGATCTGGACCGAGGCGCCCGGTTCGGTGTCGATGGAAGTGTCGGACCTGCCGGCCATCTGCCAGGCCGCGCATGCGCGCGGGGTGCTGGTGGCGCTCGATAACACGTGGTCGGCCGGGCTGGCGCTGCGCGGCTTCGAGCTCGGTGCGGACATCATCATGCAGGCGCTGACCAAGTACCAGTCGGGCGGTTCGGATGTGCTGATGGGCGCCCTGATCACGCGCGACCGCGCCTTGCACGAGCGCCTGAGCATGGCCCACATGCGGCTGGGCATGGGCGTGGGCGCGGACGACGCCTACCTGGTGCTGCGCGGCCTGCCCACCCTCAAACTGCGCTTCGACGCGCACGACGCCAGCGCGCGCAAGCTGGCCGCATGGTTGCGCACGCGGCCCGAGATCAGCAAGGTGCTGCATCCGGCGTTCGAGGATTGCCCCGGCCATGCCATCTGGCAGCGCGACTTCAGCGGCGCCGGCGGCCTGTTCTCCGTGCTGTTCGACCCGTCCATCCCGGAGGCACGCACCGACCGCTTCGTGGATGCGCTCAAGCTGTTCAAGATCGGTTACAGCTGGGGCGGCGCCAACAGCCTGGTGATGCCGTACCGGATCGCCCACATGCGGCAGGCCTGGCGCGACCAGGGCATCCTGGTGCGCTTCAACGTCGGCCTGGAGGACACGGTGGACCTGATCGCCGACATCGAACAGGCGCTGGCGGCGATGTAAGCAGCAGGCCCGGCGCCCGGTGCCCGCTGTTGCTGCGGGTTCCAGTGCCGGTACCGGTGCTCGCGCTGGCGCTGGCGCGGCTAGAGCGGGCGCACCGGAATGCAGATGTCGCAGGTGAACTCGCCGGTGGCAGGATCGAGCGCGGTGGTGGCGTGGAAGCGCTCGAAGCATGGCCGCTCGTCGCATTGCAGGCCGCTCGACGGCAGCCATTCGCGTGTCAGCGTCATCCAGGCGGCGGCGATGCTGGTGGTGGGACCCCGGAAGCGGGCCACGGCGTAGCGTCCGCCCGGCAGCATCGTGGTGGCGGTGTTGCCGTTGGCCTGGAAATGCCCGGGCAGGGCCACACAGGCGTCGTAGCGGCACTTGTCGGCCGGGGTCAGCACCGGGTCGTCCAGGCCCACGCCGTAGCAGGTCTGCTCCATCAGGCCGTGCGACTGCATCCACGGCGCCATGGTGTCGCGCCAGAATGCGCCGATGCCGGGGCCGTAGGCGCCAATGCGGCGCTGCCAGGCGACGCGCACAGGCGGTAAATCGATCACTTGAACTTCCATGCTGTTTGCTCCTTGGGTTGGATGGGAGTGGCCATCTTCGCCCAAGTGCGGCGCGCGCGCCTGACCGGGCTTGCCCAGGGCCTGATCCAGATTGCTATGCAGGGTGAATTTGTGTTCGCCCAGCGCGGCCACCTGCTGCGCCATGCGTGCGGGAGTGGCTTGCCGCCAGGTGCTTGGCGTGCAGCCGAACTTGAGCTTGAACGCGCGCGCGAACGCTTCGCCCGAGCCGAAGCCGGTGCCCAGCGCAATGTCGAGCACCGTCTCGCCGGTGTTGCGCGAGAGCCGGAAGGCTGCCACTTCCAGCCGGCGGCGGCGCGCGTAGTCGCCCACGGTCTCGCCCATCCAGGCGGTGAAGATGCGGTGGAAGTGGAAGCGCGAGAAGTGGGCGACGTCGGCCAGCGTGGCCAGTTCCAGCGGCGTGTCGAGGTGGCGGTCGATGTAGTCGAGCACCAGGTTGATGCGGCGCGCGTATTCGGCGCGGCTGGCGGCTGGCGATTCAGGGATGGTCGGCATATTTCCTGAGCAGGCGGGCAAATTGCTGTTTGCCGGGGCCGGCCAGCCAGGTCCACATGGTTTCGACCTGGACCTGGTGGGCCGCGTAGTACGGGGCATGGGCGGCCAGCCACACGCGGTCGCTGTAGAGCGACTGGTTCAGCCGCACCAGCGCCGTGCCGTAGTGGGTGGCGATGAAGTTGTCCATATCGCCGGCCGAGATCATCGACACGGCCACGCCATCGACGCGGCGCAGGCGCAGCTTTTCCAGATTGCTGGTGATGTTGGTGGCGCCGCTGTCGACGCGCAGGCCGTCGCGCCGCATGCGCGGCAGATAGGCGGAACTGAGCACGCTGGCCAGCACATGGTCGCGGAAATACAGTGCCGGATCGGCGTCGCGTCCGGGGCCGTCGGCCGCCCGCACGAACACCACCAGCAGTTGCGGCAGCGACCGTTCCTGGTCCAGCTGGCCCGCCTTGTCGCGCGGGAAGGCCAGTTCGGGCTGGCTGGCGCTGGTCGCGCCCTGGGGAGCGAATTCGACCTGGCCTTCCATCAGGGCAGGCAGGATGCGGCCGTTCGGCAAGCGCTTGAGCGTGACGGGGCAACCGGCGCTGGCGCCGAACCTGCGCAGCAATTCCGCGCCGGCGCCCGGTGGTTCGGGCACCTGGTCGCCGTTGCCCAGCCAGTAGGGCGGATAGTGCTGGTCGGGATAGGCGATGCGCAGCGGCGCGCAGGCGGCGCGGGCGCCGGTACTGCACAGGGCAAGGGAGAGCAGGCCAAGGCAAAGCAGGGCGGTCGGGAACAGGCGAGACATACGGCGCGGACGCTCAGGCAATCAATTGCATGAATTATATGCGCTTTCGGACAGCACGTTCCCCTGGCACGCTATGCCGCAGACCGGCCGGCTGGCACGGTGCCGCGGCGGCGCGCGCGGTCCGCTTCACTCGGGCATGGGACGGTTCTGGTTCAGGGCGCTGATGCCGGCGATCAGCCGGTAGGCTTTCCACAGCCATGCGCCCACCCACACCAGCCAGGCCAGCGGGATGCCGATGATGGTCAGGAACAGGGCCACGCCCACGGCCATCCAGATCAGATACCACCAGAACGAGCGGATCTGCCAGCTGTGGTGGCTGTGCACGAAGGTGCCTTCCGTCTCGGGCCGCTTGACGTAGTTGATGATGAGCGGGATGAAGGAAAACGCGCCCAGCGAGAACAGGAAGCTGAGCGCGTGGCCCAGGTAGAGCCACCAGGCGAGGTTCTTGGCCGCGTCCAGGCGGTCGTCGAGGATCAGTTGTTGCGACATGGCGGCTTCCTTGGTGAGATGAACAATTTTTATTTTCTCACAATGGCGGGCCGCGGCAAAGGGGCGTCACCGTGGGGCGCGTCCCTGGGGCGGCCGGTCGCCGCGGCGGCGCGGGCGCGCCACGCCGCCGTTATCGCTTGCGCCGCCGGTCGCGGCCTCAGGCCAGCAGGGGCAGGATGCCGTCCAGGCCGACGAAGTTCAGGGCCACGCTGGCCTGCTCGCGCACCACGGGCTTGGCGCGGAACGCCACCGACAGGCCGGCGATGCCCATCATCTTCAGGTCGTTGGCGCCGTCGCCCATGACGATGGCCTGGGCCGGCGCGATGCCCAGCTCCGCGCACACGCGCTCCACGGTGCGCTTCTTCTCGTCGGCGTCGACGATGCCGCCGAGGACCTTGCCCGTCAGCTTGCCGTCGACGATCTCCAGTTCGTTGGCGTGGGTGTAGTCCAGGCCCATGCGGGCCTTGAGGCGGCTGGTGAAGAAGGTGAAGCCGCCCGACACCAGCAGCGTCTTCAGGCCGGCCGCCTGCACCGCCTTGAGCATGGTCTCGGCGCCCGGCGACAGGCGCAAACGCTCCTCGTACACGCGCTCCAGGGCCGACGCGTCCAGCCCTTCGAGCAGGGCCACGCGGCGCGTGAGGCTGGCCGAGAAATCGAGTTCGCCGCGCATGGCCGCCTCGGTGATGGCCGCCACCTGCGGCTTGAGGCCCTGCATGTCAGCGATCTCGTCGATGCATTCGATGGTGATGAAGGTCGAGTCCATGTCCATCGCCACCAGCTTGAATTCGCTCAGGTGGCGGATGCCGACCATGTAGGTGGCGTCGAGCTGGGCGGCGTGGGCCGCCACTTCGATGGTCTGGCGCAGCGCGGGCGAGAAGGCGATGCCCTCGCAGCGCACGGCACGGTCGCTCAGCCAGGTGAGGTTGGTGGGGGCGGTCAGCGCGGCGATGCGCTCCAGGCGGGCCTTGCAGTCGTCCAGGCCTTGCAGGACCAGGTTCATGGAGGTGGTGGCGTCGGTCATAAAGTCAGTTCGTTCGCGCTAGGCGGTCAGTTGTTTGATGGCGTTCTTGATGTGGGTGACGCGCGCGGCCAGGTCCGGCATGGCGGCCGTGATCTTGAGCTTGTCCTGGCCATTGAGCTTGATCTGGCGGTTCTTCTGGATCAGCTCAATGATGCGCATCGGGTCGATAGGCGGCTTGGGCATGAATTGCAGCGTGGCCGCCTCGCCGTGGGCGTCGATCTTGACGATGCCCACGGTGCGGGCGGCGATGCGCAGGCGGTGGGTCTCCACCAGCGCTTTGACGGCGTCGGGTAGCTTGCCGAAGCGGTCTATCAATTCTTCCTGCATGTCGTCGATCTTCCCCGGGGCTTCGCAGTTGGCCAGGCGCTTGTAGATCGACAGGCGCTCGTGCACGTCGCCGCAGAAGTCGGCCGGCAGCAGGGCCGGCACGTGCAGGTTGATCTCGGTGGTGGTCGACAGCGGCGCGGCCAGGTCCGGCTCCTTGCCGTTCTTGAGCGCGCGCACGGCCTCGTTGAGCATGTCCGAGTACAGCTGGAAACCGACTTCGGTCATCTCGCCGGACTGGCTGTCGCCCAGCACTTCGCCGGCGCCGCGGATTTCCAGGTCGTGCATGGCCAGGTAGAAGCCGCTGCCCAGTTCTTCCATCTGCTGGATCGCGTCCAGCCGGCGCTGCGCCTGCTTGGTCAGGCCCTGCACGTCGTTCACCAGCAGGTAGGCATAGGCCTGGTGGTGCGAGCGGCCCACGCGCCCGCGCAGCTGGTGCAGCTGGGCCAGGCCGAACTTGTCGGCGCGGTGCATGATGATGGTGTTGGCCGTGGGGACGTCGATGCCGGTCTCGATGATGGTGGTGCACAGCAGGATATTGAAGCGCTGGGCCACGAAGTCGCGCATCACCTTCTCCAGGTCGCGCTCGTGCATCTGGCCGTGGGCCACGGCGATGCGGGCCTCGGGCAGCAGTTCGGTCAGCATGGCCATGCGGTTCTCGATGGTCTCGACCTCGTTGTGCAGGAAGTAGACCTGGCCGCCCCGTTTCAGCTCGCGCAGGCACGCTTCGCGGATGATGGCCTCGCCCTCGCTGCGCACGAAGGTCTTGATGGCCAGCCGCTTCTGCGGCGCCGTGGCGATCACGGAGAAGTCGCGCAGGCCTTCGAGCGCCATGCCCAGCGTGCGCGGGATCGGGGTGGCCGTCAGCGTCAGCACGTCGACCTCGGCCCGCAGCGCCTTGAGCGCCTCCTTCTGGCGCACGCCGAAGCGGTGTTCCTCGTCGATGATGACCAGGCCCAGGCGGGTGAACTTGACCTCGTCCGACAGCAGCTTGTGGGTACCGATCACGATGTCGAGCGTGCCATCGGCCATGCCCTTGATGGCCTGCGCGATCTCCTTGCCGGTGCGGAAGCGCGACATTTCGGCGATGCGCACGGGCCAGTCGGCGAAGCGGTCGGCGAAGGTCTGGGCGTGCTGCTCGGCCAACAGCGTGGTGGGGGCCAGGATGGCGACCTGCTTGCCGCCCATGACGGCGATGAAGGCGGCCCGCAGCGCCACTTCCGTCTTGCCGAAGCCGACGTCGCCGCACACCAGGCGGTCCATCGGTTTGCCCGAGGTCATGTCCTTGATGACGTTGCTGATGGCCTCGGCCTGGTCCGGCGTCTCGTCGAAGCCGAAGCTGTCGGCGAAGCGCTCGTAGTCGTGGGCCGAGTATTCGAAGGCGTGGCCCTGGCGCAGCGCGCGCCGGGCGTACAGGTTGAGCAGCTCGGCGGCCGTGTCGCGCACCTGCTCGGCGGCCTTGCGTTTGGCTTTCTCCCACTGGCCCGAGCCGAGCGAATGCAGCGGCGCGTCCTCCGGCGAGGCGCCCGAGTAGCGCGAGATCACGTGCAGCTGCGACACGGGCACGTACAGCTTGGTGTCCTTGGCGTATTCCAAGTGCAGGAACTCGGTTTCGCCTTCGCCCAGGTCCATGCTGGTCAGGCCCATGTAGCGGCCGATGCCGTGGTTGATGTGGACCACCGGGTCGCCGATCTTCAGCTCCGACAGGTCGCGCACCATGGATTCGACCTGGGTCACGCCTTCCTGCTTCTTCTTGCCGGCGCGGCGGCCGGAGCCCGCGTACAGTTCCGTCTCGGTGATGAAGATCAGGTTCTCGTCCGGCGTGGACAGCTCGAAGCCGGCATGCAGCGGCGCCACGCCCAGCGCCAGTTTGGCGTCCGACGCCAGGAAGCCGGCGTAGCCTTCTACCGGCGTCAGCGCCAGGTCGTATTCGTTGAAGTACTGTTGCAGCGTTTCGCGCCGGCCGTTCGATTCGGCGCAGATCATCACGCGCCGCCCGGCCTGCAGCAGGTAGGCGCGCAGGTTGGTCAGCGGGTCTTCCGTGTGGCGGTTGACGGCGATGTTGGGCACCGGCGCGGACAGCTCGGAGGCGGGCGCGCCCGCTTCGCGCGCGATGGCGAGACGGCCGAAGGGCTTGGCCAGCGTGTAGAACTGCTCGTCCGACAGGAACAGCGCTTCCGGCGCCAGGATGGGACGCTCGCGGTCGGCCTTCAGGAAGCGGTAGCGCGAGCTGGTGTCGGTCCAGAAGCGGCCGATGGCGCTGTCGATGTCGCCCACCGTGGCCACCAGGGCGCCGTCGGGCAGATAGTCGAACAGGGTGGCCGTCTGCTCGAAGAACAGCGGCAGATAGTATTCGATGCCGGCCGAGGCGATGCCGGCGCTGATGTCCTTGTAGACGACGGCGCGCGACGGGTCGCCCTCGAACTGCTCGCGCCAGCGGCTGCGGAAGGTGGTGCGGGCCGCGTCGTCCATCGGGAATTCGCGGCCCGGCAGCAGGCGCACCTGCTTGACCGGGTACAGCGAGCGCTGGGTGTCGGCGTCGAAGGTGCGGATCGATTCGATGGTGTCGCCGAACAGGTCGAGCCGGTAGGGCAGGGCCGAACCCATGGGGAACAGGTCGAGCAGGCCGCCGCGCACCGAGTATTCGCCGGGCGACATCACTTGCGCCACGTGGGCGTAGCCGGCCAGCGTCAGCTGCGATTTCAGGCGCGCCTCGTCCAGCGTTTCGCCCTGCTCGAAGAAGAAGGTGTAGGCGGCCAGGAACGAGGGCGGCGCCATGCGCACCAGCGCCGTGGTGGCCGGCACGATCAGCACGTCGCACTGGCCGGCGCTGACTTCGTGCAGCGTGGCCAGGCGCTCGGACACCAGGTCCTGGTGCGGCGAGAAGGCGTCGTAGGGCAGGGTTTCCCAGTCGGGCAGCAGGTGGCAGCGCAGCTGGCCTTCGGCGAACCACGGCATCTCGTCCAGCAGGCGCTGGCCGTCGCTAGCGGCGGCCACCACCACGGCCAGCATGCGGCCCTGCGCCTTCAGCTCAAGCGCGCATTGCGCCAGCGCGTACGCATCGGACGATCCATGCAGGGCGGGAAGGGCGAAGCGGGTGCCGGACTTGGGAAGGGATTTTTTCAGGTCGAAGGACATGCAGGCTGCAACACAATAGTACGGTTAGGCGCACTGCCGACCGTGGCAATGCCGCAGGCGACATTATAGACGATGCTACCCTGGCCCGTCGCCCGGGCGGCGTAGTCCGGCCAGTGCGGCGACCGGCTCAGGCGGGACGGCGCAGATTGGCCACGCCGAACGGCACGTGCACCATGGGGATGGTGCCGCCGGCCGACTTGAGGTGGCTGAGCTGGTCGTCGAAGAAGATATGGGGCCGGAACACCTCCAGCACCCGCGCCTTTTCCATCCCGCCCAGGAAGAAGGTCTCGTTGGCCGACACGCCCCAGCTCTTGAGCGTGGTGACGACGCGCTCGTGCGAGGGCGCGTTGCGGGCCGTGATGATGGCGATGCGCAGGATCTTGCGGTAGCCCGGGTCGCGCCGCAGCTGCTTTTCCTCCATGCGCTGCATTAGGGCCAGCTTCTGGAACAGGTCGGCCAGCGGGCCGGGACGGTGCGGGATGGCCACGTGGCGCCGTTCGTGGGCGTGGAATTCGTCCACGTCGTTGTTGCGCTTGAAGACGGTCTCGGCCTCGTCGTCGGCGATCACGCCGTCGAAGTCGAAGGCCACGCGCAGCTCGCCGTCGGCCTCGTCGTCCTCCGTGCGCGACGGCAGCACCAGCCCGGCCGGGTGGTTGGCCGCCAGCGCGCTGCGCACGTCGTCCTCGTTCGCGCTCAGGAACAGGGCCGTGTTAAACGCGGGCAGGTAGGCGTGGGCCGATTTGCCGGTGACGAAGCAGGCGCGCGTGATATCGAGGCCATAGTGGGCGATCGAGTGCATCACGCGCAGGCCCGTCTCCGGCGAATTGCGCGAGAACAGCACCACCTCGACCGGCAACTGGCGCGCGAACTGCTTGTTGATGTTGAGGAAACGGCGGATGAAGGGAAAGGCCACGCCCTTGCCGAGGATGACGTCGTGGTGCTGTTCTTGGTACTTGCGGTAGGCTTCCTCGCCCTGTTCCAGATAGACCTGGTGCGAATCGGTCAGGTCGAACAGGGCGCTGGAGGCGATGCCGATGACGAGTTTATGCTGGATCGGATAAACCATGGAGCGCGGTTAAGCTTGTCGAAAAGGCCAAGTGTAAAGCAAATCCGGGCTATCATGGGGCGACCCCAACCTCGCACCCTGCACCCAGCGCGTTGTCCATGCCTGTTCCCCCGTTCACGCCACCGGCCACCATCGGCGGCTTCCCCGTCACAGCGCTGTTGGCAGCGCGGGCGGGGCGCTGCGCCTGCGCGGGAGCCGACCCGGCCACGGGCGCGCCGCTGCTGCTCAAGCTGGGCAGCCCCGGCGACGCGCTGCTGGGCGGTTTGCGTCATCCTCATCTGGCCGCCGTGCTGGCGGCCGGCGAGGAACACGGCCAGCCCTGGTCGGCGCTGGCATGGGTGGCGGGCCGGCCGCTGCGCGCCGTGCTGGCCGATGGCGTGCCGCCGCAGGTTCAGGCCCTGGCCTGGATGGCGCAGTTGCTGGCGGCCCTGGCGTGCCTGCATGGCGCCGGCATCGTCCACCGCGACATCACGCCCGCCAACCTGCTGATCACGCCGGACGGCCAGCTAGTCGTCACCGATTTTGGCCTGGCGGCGCGCGCAGGGCAGGGCGGCAGCGCGGCCGGCACCCCGGCCTACATGGCGCCCGAGCAGATGCGCGGCGCGCCGGCCGATGCCCGCGCCGACCTGTATGCGGCCGGCGTGGTGCTGTTCCAGTTGCTGACGGGGCGCCTGCCGTTCGAGGGCAACGCCGGCGCCGTGGTGCAGCAGGTGCTGGCCGCCGCACCTGCCGCGCCGCCGGCGCCGTCGCACCGGCATCCGGCGCTGGGCTGCCGTTTCGATGGCGTGCTGGCGCGGGCACTGGCGCGCGACCCCGGGCAGCGTTTCCAGAGCGCCAGCCAGTTCGCCGCGGCGATCTCTGAAATAGCCGCGGCCTGAATTTGCTGCGCCGCAGTACGGCCCGCCCGGCCTCCCCTGGATGAGGGAGTTACCTTTCTACAACACTGACACACAAGCCAGTTGAATCGACCTAAAATTATTTTTCCGATATTTATTGGGTTTTCGAGTATAGTCGAACACATTGTTGAAAACTTGACAGGCGAACACAGCCTCACCAGTTTCAGCCTCACCCGCCTTCAAGCTTCGCCCGCCGGACCACGTGCCCGGTGAGGCGGTGGTATTCGTTCCAGTATTCGCTTCTGTTCCACCAGTTTCTGTCGTCCGGTTTCTGTTTCGCTGCTTCATTCCGCAATTCTGATCGTCGTCAACGCGAGGTTCTGGATCAAGATGGGTATGTTGAATATAGATGCGCTGTTGCAGGAGGTGGACCCCGCCAATCCGTGCGGTCCCAATCTTGAGTATGACCCGGCTTTCCTGGAGCTGGAGCAGGCCTTGCAGGGCAAGCCCGAAGTCCAGTACGGCGACACCATCACCCCGGCCGTGCCGCCGGACTGGAAGCATGTGCAGCGCCTGGCCAGCGAGCTGCTGGATCGCAGCCGCGACCTGCGGTTGGCCGTGGCCATGCTGCGCGCCCAGCTGGCGCTGCAGGGCATGACGGGTTGCGCCGACGGCCTGCGCCTGATCGAATGCCTGCTGGTGCAGCGCTGGGACAGCGTCCATCCCCAGCTCGATCCGGACGACGACAACGATCCCATGTTGCGCATCAATTCGCTGGCCGTGCTGGCTGATGGCGCCACGCTGCTGCGTGAACTGAAGGAGGCGCCGCTGATCGTGCTGCCGGCGCTGGGCCCGGTGAGCCTGCGCACGCTCGATATCGCCAGCGGCGAAGTGCCGCCGCCCGAGGGCGAGGCCAAGATCGAACTGTCGTCGATCGAAGCGGCCCTGCGCGACGCCGACCCGGAGCGGGTGCAGGCGCTGAGCGCGGCCCTGTCCCAGGCCCATGACAGCGCCGTCAACATCGAAGCCCTGCTGGTGCGCCAGGTGGGGTCCTCGCAGGCGCTCAACCTCGATGTGCTGGTCAAGTACCTGCGCCGCGCGCGCGATTTCGCCAACGCCGGTTTGCCCGAGGCCGAGGCGCCCGCGCCGGCGGCCGACGAATCGGGCGGCGCCGCGGCCGCCGCGCCGGCCGATGGCGCG
>NZ_JACEZT010000026.1 GCF_014042345.1 Rugamonas brunnea | reverse complement strand
CCGCCGCCGCCCAGGCCGCCGCCCAGCAGGCCGGCGCCGCCACCGCGCTGGCCGTCGGCAACGCCACCTGCACGGCCGCCATTCCCGGCGCGCTGGCCGCCGGCGGCAACTGCCTGTTCTACCCGTCCACGCTGGGCACCACCAGCCGCTACCAGCTCGAATATGCGGGCGGCATCGACGTGTTCGGCCTGAGCCTGTCCAAGAGCGTGGCCGGGGTGGCCGTGGGCGCCGACCTCAGCTACCGTCGCGACATGCCGCTGATGAGCAGCCCGGCGCTGCTGATGCCAGTGGGCACCAATCCGGCGCTGGTCGCCAGCCTGAACGCGCTGACCGGCAGCGCGCTGGTGGTGACGGGCGCGGCCCAGCCGGGCCAGGGCCAGGTCAGCGGCGCGCGCGGCGACACCTGGCACGGCGTGCTCAACGCGCTGGGCACGACCGCCGCCACGCCGCTGTTCGACGCCTCCAGCTGGATCGCGGAACTGACCTGGAACCGGGTCGCCAAGGTGACCTCGGGCGAGCAGTTCTTCAAGGGCCGCGACAGCTATGTGGGCGCCGACAAGGTCAGCAAGGACTTCTTCGGCCTGGCGCTGAACTTCACGCCGACCTGGTTCCAGGTGCTGCCGGGCGTGGACCTGACCATGCCGCTCAACTACTCGGTGGGCCTGTCGGGCAATTCGGCGGTGCAGTCGGGCGGTAACCAGCACGCCGGCAACTACAGCTTCGGCCTGGGCTTCGACGTGTACCAGAAATACCGCTTCGACGTGAAGTACGTGGACTTCTTCGGCCCGTTCGTGACGGACGCCAATGGCGCCATCACCTCGAACGCCGGCGTGACGCCACTGCTCAAGGACCGCGGCTTCCTGGCCCTCACCTTTAAAACCACCTTCTGACCTGGATGATGACGATGTCTACGCAAAAACTGTTCACACTGACGCTGATGGCGGCCGCCCTGACGGCCGCGCCCCTGGCCCAGGCCGCCGTTTCGCCGGACGAAGCCAAGCAATTGGGCACCACCCTGACGGCCACCGGCGCCGAGAAGGGCGCCAGCAAGGATGGCCTGATCCCCGAATATACGGGCGGCCTGACCAACGGCCCGGCCGTGGCCAAGGGCACCGGCATGCGCCCCGATCCGTACGCGGCCGACAAGCCGCGCCTGGTCATCACCGGCAAGAACCTGGCCGGCCAGGAAGACAAGCTGACGGCCGGCACCCGCGAGCTGCTCAAGCGCTTCCCCACCTACCGGATCGACGTCTATCCGACCCACCGCAGCGTGAACCTGCCCAAGTTCATCCTCGATAACACGGCCAAGAACGCCGTCAACGCCAAGACCACGGAAGGCGGCGTGGGCGTGGAAGGCGCGCTGGCCGGCGTGCCCTTCCCCATCCCCAAGACGGGCAACGAAGTGATGTGGAACCACCTGCTGCGCTACCAGGGCCTGGCCAACACCACCAAGTACGACTCGTGGAACGTGGACGCGTCCGGCGTGCCGACCTTGGCCACCACGGGCGAGATCTTCCAGGAGTTCCCGCTGTCGGACCCCAAGCGCACCGAGCCGGCCAAGCAGAATGAAGTGTTCTTCCGCACCAAGCTGGCCTACCTGGCGCCGGCCCGCCGCGCCGGCGAAGGCTTGCTGGCGCTGGACGCCGTCAACCCGGTGGTGCAGCCGCGCAAAGTGTGGCAATACCTGCCGGGCCAGCGCCGCGTCAAGCTGGCGCCGGACGTCGCCTACGACACGCCCAACCCCGGTTCGGCCGGCGCCTCGACCTATGACGACGCCTGGGTCTTCAACGGTGCGCTCGACCGTTTCGACTTCAAGCTGATCGGCAAGAAGGAAATGATCGTGCCGTACAACGACTACAAGATCACCTACGCCAAGGTAGCGGCCGACGTCACCAAGCCCAACCACGTCAATCCCGACATGGTGCGCTGGGAGACGCACCGCGTGTGGGTGGTGGAAGCGACCCTGAAGCCGGGCAAGCGCCACATCTACAGCAAGCGCACGTTCTACATCGACGAGGATAGCTGGACTGCGCTGGCGTCGGACGAATACGATGCGCGTGGCCAGTTGTACCGCGCCTCGTACGACTTCCTCACCTTCAGCTGGGATGCCCAGGCGCCGCAGTCGGCCTGCCACATGATCTACGACTTCGTCAGCGGCACCTACAACGTCACCGGCCTGGTGGGCATGCATGGCGGCATCAAGTACATCGAGCCGCTGAAGCCATCGGAATGGACGGCCGAATCGCTGGCCGGCGCCGGCGTGCGCTAAGCGCCACTGGCAGTCAGCAACCGTAGCAAGAGTCAGGCAACACGCACCGTGTTTCTCTTTGCCGCCGGCCACCCTTCAGATCTCCGCCGGCCGGCGGCTTTTTTGGGCGCCCTGCCTGTTTGCAGTTTCACCGATTTTTTTCAGTACAGAATATGAAACCACTCACCTGGATCAAGCGCGCCGCGCTGGCCTGCGCGGCCACCGCCGCCTGCGCCGGCGTGGCCGCCGTGACAAGCGGACCAGCCACCCAACCGTTCGCCGATCCGCTCGATACGGCGGCCGTGCGCAGCCCGCTGGCCGCGCGCGCCCTGATCAACGGCCTGGCGCAGGCCGGCACGCGGCTGGTGGCCGTGGGCCAGCGCGGCCACATCGTGTATTCCGACGACGGCGGCGCGCACTGGAGCCAGGCCGCCGTGCCGCTGGCCTCGGACCTGGTGGCGGTGCAGTTCCCCACCCCAGAGCTGGGCTGGGCCGTGGGCCACGACGGCGTGGTGCTGCACAGCGTGGACGGCGGCGCCAGCTGGAGCAAGCAGCTCGACGGCCGCGCCGCCGCCGCCATCGCCGACGAGCAGGTGAGCAAGGACCCCAACGCCACCGACGCCCAGCGCGCCGACGCCAAGCGCATGGTGGAGCAGGGCCCGGACAAGCCTTTCCTCGACGTGTGGTTCGAGGACCGCAACAGCGGCTACGTGGTGGGCGCCTTCAACCTGATCTTCCACACGGCCGACGGCGGCCGCACATGGCAGAGCTGGGCCGACCGCACCGACAATCCCAGCGCCTTCCACCTGAACGCGATCCGCGCCGTGGGCGGCGACCTGTACATCGTGGGCGAGCAGGGCCTGGTGCTGCGCCTGAACCGCGAGCGCGGCCGCTTCGAAGCAATGGCCACGCCGTACAAGGGCACCTATTTCGGCCTGGCCGGCAAGGACGGCGCGCTGCTGGTGTACGGCTTGCGCGGCAACGCCTACCGCAGTACCGACCGCGGCGCCAGCTGGAGCAAGGTCGAGACGGGCCTGCAGGTGGGCCTGACCGCGTCGGCGCTGGCGCAGGATGGACGGCTGCTGCTGGTCAGCCAGGCCGGCCAGGTGCTGGTGAGCGCCGATGCCGGCGCCACGTTCACGCGCCTGCCGGGCGCGCCGGGCGGCCCCGTGTCGACCGCACTGGCGGCCGGCGGCCAGCTGGTGCTGGGCGGCGTGCGCGGCCTGCGCCAGCAGCCGCTGGCGGCACATTAATCAGGCACCGAGTACACATCGCACACCAACCACAAGAGCCCGCGCGCCAGGCGCCAACGGCCATCAGTACCTTTGGAGAGAGACAGGAATGGATATGGGGATCAATCAACTAGACAGCATGCCCGTGGTGCGCACGCTGGAGCAGTTCGACCGGCAGTCGGGAAACCGGCTGGAGCGGCTGGTGTTCAACAACCGCGTGGCGTTCATCGTGCTGTGCGCGCTGGTGACGCTGGCGCTGGCCTGGTGCGGCGCCACGCGCCTCAAGCTCAATGCCAGCTTCGAGAAGATGATGCCGCAGTCGCAGCCCTACATCCAGAACTACCTGGCCAACAAGGGCGCCTTGCGCGGCCTGGGCAACGCGGTGCGGGTGGTGGTGGAGAACCCGAACGGCGACATCTTCGATCCGCAATACCTGGAGGCGCTCAAGCGCGTCAACGATGAACTGTTCCTCACGCCGGGCGTGGACCGCGCCTGGATGAAGTCCATGTGGACGCCCACCGTGCGCTGGAACGAAGTGACCGAGGAAGGCTTCCAGGGCGGCCCCGTGATGCCCGACAGTTACGACGGCAGCGCGCGCAGCGTGGAGCAGCTGAAGATCAACATCGCCCGCTCCGGCATCGTCGGCAGCCTGGTGGCGAACGACTTCAAGTCCACCATGATCTTCGTGCCGCTGCTGGACAAGGACCCGGCCACCGGCAAACTGATTGACTACTCAAGCTTCTCGGCCGCGCTCGACAAACAGATGCAGGCCGCCGAGCATGGCCCGTTCAAGGTCAAGCTGCACACGGTCGGCTTCGCCAAGCTGATCGGCGAACTGCTGGCCGGCATGATCAAGGTGGTGATGTACTTCGGCGCCGCCGCCGCCATCGCCACCCTCGTCATCTACGGCTACACGCGCTGCGTGCGCTCCACCGCGCTGGTGGTGGCCTGCTCCATCGTGGCCGTGGTGTGGCAACTGGGCCTGGTGGCCGCTCTCGGTTTTGAACTGGACCCATTCTCGATCCTGGTGCCGTTCCTGGTGTTCGCCATCGGCGTGTCGCACGGCGCCCAGAAGATGAACGGCATCATGCAGGACGTGGGCCGTGGCACGCACCTGCTGGTGGCGGCCCGCTACACCTTCCGCCGCCTGTTCCTGGCCGGCCTGACGGCGCTGCTGGCCGACGCCGTCGGCTTCGCGGTGCTGATGGTGATCGACATCCCCGTCATCAAGGACCTGGCCATGACGGCCTCGCTGGGCGTGGCCGTGCTGATCTTCACCAACCTGCTGCTGCTGCCGGTGCTGCTGTCCTACGTTGGCGTGTCGAAGGCGGCCGCGCGCCGCTGCCTGCGCGAGGAAGCCCACGTCACCGAACACGGCGTGTGGCATCTGCTGGAACGCTTCACCGAGCGTAACTGGGCCATCGGCGCCATCGCTGTGGCCGTGGTGCTGGCCGTGGGCGGCTTCATCGTCAGCACGGGCCTGAAGATCGGCGACCTCGATCCGGGCGCGCCCGAGCTGCGCGCCGAGTCGCGCTACAACCGCGACAACGCCTACATCACCGGCCACTATTCGCTCTCGTCCGACCAGTTCGCGGTGATGGTGAAGACGCCCAAGGAAGGCTGCCTCAAATACGAAACCCTGGTCGAAGCGGACCGCCTGGCGTGGACGCTGCAGCAGATCCCCGGCGTGCAGACCACGGTGTCGCTGGTGGACGCCGTGCGCCAGGTGACGGCCGGCAGTTCCGAGGGCAGTCCGAAATGGCTGACCATCTCGCGCAACCAGGATGTGCTCAACTACGGCGCCCAGCAGGCCTCGACCAACAACCCCGACCTGTTCAACGCCGACTGCTCGCTGATGCCGGTGATCGCCTACCTGGCCGACCACAAGGCCGAGACGCTGGAACGGGTCACGGCCGCCGCCGACGCCTTCGCCCAGGCCCACAGCGGCGGCGAGCGCCAGTTCATGCTGGCCGCCGGCAGCGCCGGCATCGAGGCCGCCACCAACATCGTGGTGCGCGAGGCCAACCACAAGATGCTGCTGTATGTGTACGCGGCCGTGATCGTGCTGTGCTTCATCACCTTCCGCAGCTGGCGCGCGGTGCTGGTGGCCGTGCTGCCGCTGGTGCTGACCTCCATCCTGTGCGAGGCGCTGATGGTCATGCTGGGCATGGGCGTGAAGGTGGCCACGCTGCCCGTGATCGCACTCGGTGTCGGCATCGGCGTGGACTACGCGCTGTACCTGCTGTCGGTGCAACTGACCCAGCAGCGCCAGGGCGACACGCTGCACGAGGCGTATCGCCACGCGCTGCAGTTCACGGGCAAGGTGGTGGCGCTGGTGGGCGTGACCCTGGCCGCCGGCGTGGTGTGCTGGGCCTGGTCGCCGATCAAGTTCCAGGCCGACATGGGCATCCTGCTGACCTTCATGTTCGCGCTGAACATGGTGGGCGCGCTGGTGCTGGTGCCGGCCCTGTCGCACTTCCTGCTGAAGAAAGTGTAAGCGGAAGTGTAAGCGACAGTGTAAGCAAAAGTGTAAGCAACACCTGTTTCGTCTTATGTCCAAATCCGCACCGCTCGACACCGCCATCCGCGCCGAAATCCTGGCGCTGCGGGCGCGCGGTGCGGCGTTTCACGAGATCGCCGCGCACCTGAACGAGCGCGGCGTCAAAGGCCAGCGCAGCGGCCGATGGTATGCCGCCACCGTGCGGCGCGCCGTGCTGGCGCAGGCCCAACACGAACCACAGCACACGAACAACCCCACGAACAACACACACCTATCGTTTTCAGGAGAAGTACATGCTCGGATTAATGCAACACCAGTCGCTGCTGGTCTCGTCGTTGATTGAACACGCCGCCCTCAACCACCCGCAGGCCGAAATCGTCTCGCGCACCTCGGAAGGGCCGGTGCACCGAACCAGCTATGGCGAGGTGGCGCGGCGCGCCGCCCAGATGGCCAATGTGCTGACCCGCCTCGGTGTGCAGCAGGGCGACCGGATCGGCACCCTGGCCTGGAACGGCTACCGCCACATGGAGCTGTACTACGCCGTGTCGGGCATGGGCGCCGTGCTGCACACCATCAACCCGCGCCTGTTCAAGGAGCAGATCGAGTACATCGTCAACCACGCGGAAGACCAGTACCTGTTCTTCGACATCGGCTTCGCCGCCCTGGTGGCCGAACTGGCGCCGCAGCTGCCCACGGTCAAGGCCTTTGTCGCCATGACGGACCGCGCCCACATGCCGCAGGTCGACATCCCGCGCCTGCAATGCTACGAGGAGCTGATCGAGGGCGGCGCACCGGCGTTCGCCTGGCCCGAACTGGACGAGAACACGGCCGCCTCGCTGTGCTACACCTCCGGCACCACCGGCCACCCCAAGGGCGTGTTGTATTCGCACCGCTCGATCGTGCTGCATTCGATGTCGGCCTGCAGCGTCGACAGCCTGGCCCTGTCGGGCGCCGATTCGGCCCTGGTGGTGGTGCCCATGTTCCACGTGAACGCGTGGGGCATGCCGTATGCCGGCGCCATGTGCGGCGCCAAGCTGGTGCTGCCCGGCCCTTCGCTGGACGGCAAGAGCATCTATGAGCTGATGCGCGACGAGCGCGTGACCATGGCGCTGGGCGTGCCGACCGTGTGGCTGATGCTGTTCCGCCACGTCGACACCGAGGGCCTGGAGCCGCGCCGCGAACTGTGCCTGCGCAGTTGCGTGATCGGCGGCTCGGCGGCGGCCGTGTCCATGATCGAGCGCTTCGAGCAGGACTTCGGCGCCACCGTGATGCACGCCTGGGGCATGACGGAGATGTCGCCGCTGGGCACCGTGTGCAAGCTGCTGCCCAAGCACGAAGCGCTGCCGCTGGAGGCGCGGCGCAAGATCCAGGCCAAACAGGGCCGCAACCCGTTCGGCGTGACCATGAAGATCACCGACGACGACGGCCACACCCTGCCGCGCGACGGCAAGGCCTTCGGCCACCTGCTGGTCAAGGGACCGTGGGTGGTGGCCTCCTACTTCCGCGGCGAAGGCGGTGACCAGCTCGATGAAAACGGCTATTTCGACACCGGCGACGTGGCCACCATCGACCCGGACGGCTATATGCACATCACGGACCGGGCCAAGGACGTGATCAAGTCGGGCGGCGAGTGGATCTCGTCGATCGACCTGGAGAACGCGGCCGTGGGCCACCCGGCCGTGGCCGAGGCTGCCGTGATCGGCATCGCCCATCCCAAGTGGCAGGAACGGCCGCTGCTGGTGGTGGTGCGCAAGGCCGGCCACGAGGTCACGCGCGAGGACTTGCTGACCTACCTGGCCGAGCGGGTGGCGAAATGGTGGCTGCCCGACGACGTCGCCTTCGTCGAGGAATTGCCGCACACGGCCACCGGCAAGCTGCAGAAGATGAAGCTGCGCGAACAGTTCCGCGACTACAGCCTGCCGGCCTGAGTGAGCCAGCCGCGCCGGTGCAAATCCGGCGCGGCGGGGAGCGCGAGCGTGTAAAATGTCGTTCCCCTGGCAACACTGAAACAAGGCAAATACACATATGTGGTTCAAGAATCTTCAGATTTACCGTCTGCCCGCCCCTTGGGCGTACACCCCGGAACAACTGGAAGCAGCACTGGCGCCCCATTCCTTCGTGCCTGCCAGCAGCAACGAACTGCTGCGCCAGGGTTGGGACCGTCCCCGTCCGAACGGCGGCCTGGTGCACGTGGTCAACAAGCAGATGCTGATCCTGCTGGGCACGGAAAAGAAACTGCTGCCCTCGACCGTCATCAACCAGGTGGCCAAGGCGCGCGCGGCC
The DNA here is from genome assembly GCF_014042345.1 of Rugamonas brunnea. GTDB lineage: Bacteria > Pseudomonadota > Gammaproteobacteria > Burkholderiales > Burkholderiaceae_D > Rugamonas > Rugamonas brunnea. The sequence goes on along the minus strand of NZ_JACEZT010000026.1, from coordinate 38,072 downwards.
GAGATGGAAGAAGCGCAAGGTTTCGCGCCCGGCAAGAAGGCGATGAAGGAACTGAAGGAGCGCGTGGCCGACGAACTGCTGCCGCGCGCGTTCACCATCCGCAGCAACGTGTGGACCTGGATCGACCCGGTCAACGGCTGGCTGGTGGTGGATGCGGCCAGCCCGGCCAAGGCCGATGAAGTGATCAAGCTGCTGTTGAAAGCCGTCGACCGCATGCCGCTGGAAAGCCTGCGCGTGCAGCGCTCGCCGGTGGGCGTGATGACCGAATGGCTGCAGGCGGACGACGCCCCGGCCGGTTTCACGGTCGACATGGACACGGAACTGCGCGCCACGGGCGAGAGCAAGGCCGCCGTGCGCTATGTGCGCCACACGCTGGAAGCGGACGAAGTGCGGCGCCACATCGCGGCCGGCAAGCAGTGCACGCGCCTGGCCATGACGTGGGACAGCAAGATCTCGTTCGTGCTGACGGAATCGCTGGCCATCAAAGGCGTCAAGCCGCTGGACGTGATCGCCGAGAAGGAATCGTCGACCCGCAACGACGAGGAGCGCTTCGACGGCGACTTCATGCTGATGACGGGCGAGCTGAGCAAACTGCTGGCCGACGTGGTCGAAGCGCTGGGCGGCGAAGCCAAGGCCTGAACGGCAAGGCACAACAAACCGGGGTCAGGTCATGCCATCATGCAAGATGCACGCATCTTGCATGATGGCATGACCTGACCCCGGTTTTGCTTTTTTACAGTGGCTGGAATACGCCGGCGGCGCGGTTTTTCTGCACGTTGTCCCAGGCGAAGATCTGGCCGTTCATGGCCACGTATACGCCCGGCGCCAGCGTCTGCGCCACGCCGCAGGCGAAGCCCAGGTTGAACAGGGCGTCCGAATTGGCGATCTCGTAGGGGATCATGGCGCCCGTCAGGACGATGGTCTTGCCCAGGTTGGCCGGGCCCAGCACGGCGGCCGTCTGCGGCATGGTGTCGGTGCCGTGGATGATGACGATGGCGCGTTCGCCGGCCGCCTGGCACGACGCCAGGATGCGGGCACGGTCGGCGTCCACCATGTCGAGCGAATCCATCAGCGGCAACTGTTCCAGCGCCACGTCCACCGTCAGGCGGCAGCGCGCCAGCAGGGCTGGCACGTGGCTCTCGCCAAAGCCGAGCTTGCCATTGAGTTCGTCGTAATGTTTGTCGAAAGTGCCGCCGGTGGCGAGGATGCGCAAGGTCATGGTGGGAGAAATCCTCTACAGTGTAATGAGGCGCATGATACAGTGAACTGCGAGTGAACTGCGCGCAAACTGTAGGCGCCCGGCGCCCGCACCGGACCCCGGCTTCCGGATCATCGCGTACTGGAAAGTCGGGCATACTGTGACTACACTGGATTCTTTGTGCGCCCCTGGCTTGCCTTTCCTGTCATGAAAACCCTCGCTCCCGGCACCGTCATCTTCCACCGCCACCGTGGCTACGGCGTCATCACGGCCGTCAACCTGCTGACGGGCTGGATCAGCGCCCGTTTTGGCAGCGAAAGCCGGACGCTGGACCTGAACCTGTCCACCGACGAGGTGCAGTTCGCCGACGGCGAGGCCATCCTGTTCCGCCGTGCCGCGCCCGACCGCATGCCCCACGCGCGGCTGATGGCGGTGGTGCGCGCGCTGCACCAGGCCGGCTACCAGCGGCTGTACCTGTATTCATGGCCCAAGCCGTCCGGCCTGCACTGGCGCTGGCACCTGTTCACCGGCCAGCGCGACTGGATGCAGCGTTCGTGGCGCGAAGGCTGGTACGGTTCGGGCGCCGATTACAACGTCAATCCCGTGATGGGCTGGGGCGACTCGCCGGGCGCCACCACGGACGAGCTGATCCACGCGCTGGCCCGTTTCGATCCGCAAGGGCTGGCCCAGGCGCTGGGCCGCGACGAAGACCACACGGCCTGGTTCGCCGCCGTGTGCGACGCCCTGCTGCCCGGTTATATGTACAGCCTGGACATGCAGCGTCCGGCCAGCGGCGAACTGCGCGACATGCCGCCCGTGCCCGTGGTCCCGGTGCGGGCCACGCTGCCGCCCTACACGGGGCCGGCACTGCCGTGGCCGCCCGGATGGGCCGGTTTGTGGAGCCAGGTCCACGCGCTGCCCACGCCGGCCATCAACCTGACGGGCTTGCCCGAAATCCGCTAGCGGCGCGCTCTCATTCTGTCCTCATTCCGCCCTCATTCCGCTTTCAGGTGCTGGCGGTAGTCGGGGTTGAGGATTTTGTCGCAAGTGCCGGCCGCAAAATCGACCACGTTCTGGAACGCATGGCGGAAGTACAGCTCGTAGCTGTCCTTCTCCACATAGCCCAGGTGCGGCGTGGCCAGCACCACCGGCATGCGCAGCAGCGGATGGCTGGGCGGCAGCGGTTCATCGGTGAACACGTCCAGCGCAGCGTAGCCGGGCCGGCCTTGCGGCAGGGCCAGTTCCAGCGCCTCGGGCTGCACCAGCTCGGCGCGGCTGGTGTTGACGAACAGCGCGCTGGTCTTCATGCGCGCCAGGTCCTCGGCCGTGACGATGCCGCGCGTGGCGTCGTTCAGGCGCAGGTGCAGGCTCAGCACGTCGGCCTGCTCGAAGAACGCTTCCCGGCTGGCGGCCGCTTCATGGCCGTCGCGCACGGCCGCCTCGCGGCTGCCCTGGCTGCCCCACACCAGCACCCGCATGCCGAATGCGCGGCCATAGCCGGCCAGCAACTGGCCGATCTTGCCGTAACCCCAGATGGCCAGCGTGCGGCCCTTGAGCGTCGTGCCCAGCGTGTTCAGGGCCGGGTTGATGGAGGCCGTCTGCCACAGCCCGTCCTTGAGGTTGCTGGCGTAGGGCACGATCTTGCGCGTGGCCGCCATGATCAGCGCCCACGTCAGTTCGGCTGGCGCCGTGGGCGAACCGACGCCCTCGGCGATGGCGATGCCGCGTTCGGTGGCGGCCGCCACGTCGATGTGGCCGGCCACCTTGCCGGTCTGCGAGATCAGCTTCAGGTTGGGCAGTTTGGCCAGCAGCGCGCGGTTCAGCACCGTGCGTTCGCGGATCAGCACCAGCGCGTCGAACGGCGCCAGGCGGATCGCCAGCTGGCCCAATCCGCGCGCCGAATTATTGAAGATTTTGACATCATGACCCTCCAGGAGCTTGAAGCATTCCAGGGTAGGCGTAGCATTCTGGTAATCGTCGAGAATTGCGATTTTCATGGAAGTTGGCCGATCTTGTGGGGAATTTCGTAGCGAAATAACATGTTTATGGATTTCCGGAATAGCTTACTACTTTACTCAACAATTTCTCCTACATTTTTGTCGGAAAGCGGGGTGGACGGGTGTACAATCGCCCACTTATTTTCGGGCCTGGCCACCGGGCCCGCGCAATACGTTCCATCAGCCCAGGCACATGATTGGGCTGCGTGCCCCGCCGGCGCGGGGCGCACGACATGACCGCCGACTCCGCCGGAACCTGGCCAACCATCGCCAGGGCTTCCAGGCGCAAGGCGCGCGCTACGAGCGCGCGCGGCTGACGACGATCCTGCCTGCCGGGACTAGACCAGAATTCTTTTATTGGCATTGGAGGTACTATGAATCAGCCCGTTATGGGTGGCGTTGCTGCATTGAACGTCCCAGCTTACATCAAGCAGCAAAAACTGATCAATTGGGTGGCTGATGTGGCCGCCCTGACCAAACCGGATCGTATCTACTGGTGCGACGGCTCGCAAGAGGAATACGACCGCCTGTGCGCAGAGATGGTCGCCGCCGGCACCATGAAACGCCTGAGCCAGGAAAAGCGTCCTAACTCCTACCTGGCCTGCTCGGACCCGACCGACGTGGCGCGCGTGGAAGACCGCACCTTCATCTGCTCGGCCACCAAGGAAGAAGCCGGCCCCACCAATAACTGGATGGAACCGGCCGAGATGCGCGCCACCCTGAACGGCCTGTTCGACGGCTGCATGGCCGGCCGCACCCTGTACGTGATCCCGTTCTCGATGGGCCCGCTCGGTTCGCCGATCGCCCACATCGGCGTGGAACTGTCCGACTCGCCCTACGTGGCCGTCAACATGAAAGTGATGACCCGCATGGGCCGCGCCGTGTACGACGTGCTGGGCGAAGACGGCGCCTTCGTGCCGTGCGTGCACAGCGTCGGCGCGCCGCTGAAGGCTGGCCAGAAGGACGTGGCATGGCCATGCAACGCCACCAAGTACATCGTGCACTTCCCTGAGACGCGCGAAATCTGGTCGTTCGGCTCGGGCTACGGCGGCAACGCGCTGCTGGGCAAGAAGTGCTTCGCACTGCGTATCGCCTCCAACATGGGCCACAAGGAAGCCAAGGCCGGCGGCCACGGCTGGTTGGCCGAGCACATGCTGATCCTGGGCGTGGAATCGCCGGAAGGCAAGAAGCACTACGTGGCGGCGGCCTTCCCATCGGCCTGCGGCAAGACCAACTTCTCGATGATGATCCCGCCGGCCACCTTCAATGGCTGGAAAGTGACCACCATCGGCGACGACATCGCCTGGATCAAACCGGGCGCCGACGGCCGCCTGTACGCCATCAACCCGGAAGCGGGCTACTTCGGCGTGGCCCCCGGCACCAACACCAAGACCAATTCGAACTGCATGGCCTGCCTGCACGAGAACACCATCTTCACCAACGTCGCGCTGACCGACGATGGCGATGTGTGGTGGGAAGGCCTGACCAAGGAAGCGCCGGCGCACCTGATCGACTGGCAGGGCAAGGACTGGACGCCGGCCTCCGGCACCAAGGCCGCCCACCCGAACGCCCGCTTCACCGTGGCCTCGACCCAGAACCCCGTGATCGACCCGGCCTGGGACGATCCGGCTGGCGTGCCGATCTCGGCCTTCATCTTCGGCGGCCGCCGCTCGACCACCGTGCCGCTGGTGACGGAAGCGCGCAACTGGATCGAAGGCGTGTACATGGCTGCCACCATGGGCTCCGAGACGACCGCCGCCGCCGCCGGCCAGATGGGCGTGGTGCGCCGCGATCCGTTCGCCATGCTGCCGTTCATGGGCTACAACATGAGCGACTATTTCCAGCACTGGCTGGACATGGGCGCCAAGCTGGGCGCCGCCGCACCGAAGATCTACTGCGTGAACTGGTTCCGCACCAACGAGCAAGGTCAATTCGTATGGCCTGGCTTCGGCGACAACATGCGCGTGCTGAAGTGGATGCTGGAGCGCCTGGAAGGCCAGGCTGGCGGCGTCGAAAACCTGTTCGGCATGACCCCGCGCTTTGACGACATCCACTGGGAAGGCCTGACCTTCTCGCCGGCAGAGTTCGAAACCATCACCTCGATCGACAAGGATGCATGGCGCGAAGAACTGAAGCTGCACGCCGAACTGTTCGAGAAGCTGGCCTACCACCTGCCGCAAGAGTTGAAGGACAACATGGCCAAGCTGGAGCAGCGCCTGAACGGCTGAGCCAGCGGTTGACCTCAACCGGGGTCAGGTCATGAAATTGCGCAAGTTGCGCAAATTCATGACCTGACCCCCGGTTTTTTTCTGTAATTTCGCACAGGTGTGCTAAACTAAATCGCATGGATACCCTGACTGCCAAAAGCGAAGCCACCTTTGCCGCCATCGTCGCGGCCGGGTGCGCCATGGCGGCCGCCGAAGGCATCGGCAAGCTGTCGCTGGGCGAGATCGCCAAGCGTACCGGCATCAGCAAGAGCGGCGTGTTTTCGCGCGTCGGCTCGCTGGAAGCGTTGCAGGAAGCCGTGCTCGATGAGTACGACCGCCGTTTCGCGGCCGAGATCTTCCTGCCCACGCTGGAACTGCCGCGCGGCCTGCCCCGCTTGACGGCCATGGTGGGCAACTGGATGCGCCGCATCTGCGATGGCGTGGTGCTGCATTCCTGCCTGTACACGGCCGGCGCCTTCGAGTTCGACGACCAGCCCGGCCCGCTGCGCGACCGGCTGGCCAAGGGCGCGCAGGCCTGGCGGGCGTCGCTGCGCAGGACCATCGCCCAGGCCATGGAGGCGGGCCAGTTGCGGCCCGACACGGACCCGGAACAACTGGTGTTCGAGATCTACAGCCTGATCGTGGGCTTGCTGCACGATACCCGTTTCCTGCTGGACGAGACGGCGCTGCGCCACGCGCAGCGTGCGTTCAACCGGCTGATTTCCACCTACAAGAGCTTCAACGAAGTGTAGCCAGCGGGCCCACATCGCGCCCGCCGGTTTTTTTTGCGGTAATTTCGCACAGGTGTGCGAAAGAGGAGGCTGACATGCGTTTCCTGCTGTTGCTGGTCCCCGTCGCGCTCTACCTGGCCTGGCCCACTGGCCTGCTGGCGTTGCTGCGTTCCCTACCCGATAGTAATGACGACTTTTCCCTGGAGACTGACCATGAGCACTGACATCGATTTCTATTTCGACTTTGTTTCGCCGTATGCCTATCTGGCCGCGAACCGCATCGAGCGGCTGGCCGCCGCCCACGGGCGCAAGGTGCGCTGGAAGCCGGTCCTGATGACGGTGTTGAGCAAGGCGGCAGGCACCCAGTTGCTGCCCTTTTTGCCGATGAAATGGCGTTACATCCAGCATGACGTGGCGCGCAGTGCCCGGCTGGCGGGCATCCCGTTCCGTTGGCCGGCCTGTTTCCCCAAGTTGTTGCTGGCGCCGGGCCGGGCCATGACGTGGCTGGCCGCCACCCATGGCGATGACTTGGCCGCCGCGTTCGCGCACACGTGCTTCAGCGCCTTCTTCGGCGATGGGATCGACATTGAAGACAAGGAGGTGCTGGCCGGCATCGCCGCCGGTCTGGGTGTGGAGCGTGATGCCTTGCTGGCCGCGCTGGAGGATGAGGCAGTCAAGGCCGCCTTCAAGCAGGGCAGCGAGGACGCGATCGCGAAGGGCGTGTTCGGCGTGCCGTTCATGATCGCGGATGGCGAACCGTACTGGGGCTTCGACCGGCTCGTCCAGCTGGAGCAGGCGCTGCGCGGCGAGCGCAAGGCGGCGTGAGCAGGCCAGGGCAAAACCAGGGGCAGACCCTTTTGAGCCGGCGCCATCGATCGGCGCCGCCGGGCACCGGCTCAGGGTCTGTCCCCGTCAGTCGCCGCCCGCTTTATTTGCTCTTGAGCAGAGGCTGCAGATACTTGCCCGTCACGCTGGCCGGGTTGGCGGCCACATCTTCCGGCGTGCCGCTGGCGATGATCTGGCCGCCGCCGGCGCCGCCTTCCGGCCCCAGGTCCACGATCCAGTCAGCCGTCTTGATCACGTCGAGGTTGTGCTCGATGATGACCAGCGTGTTGCCCTGGTCGCGCAGGCGGTGGATCACCTTCAGCAGCAGGTCGATGTCGTGGAAGTGCAGGCCCGTGGTCGGCTCGTCGAGGATGTACAGCGTGCGCCCCGTGTCGCGTTTGGACAGTTCCAGCGACAGCTTGACGCGCTGCGCTTCGCCGCCCGACAGCGTGGTGGCGCTCTGCCCCAGCTTGATGTAGCCCAGGCCCACGTCCAGCAGCGTGTGCAGCTTGCGCGCGATCAGCGGCACCGGCTTGAAGAACTCGTGCGCATCCTCCACCGTCATGTCGAGGATTTCGGTGATGTTCTTGCCCTTGTACTGCACTTCCAGCGTTTCGCGGTTGTAGCGCTTGCCGTGGCAGACGTCGCACGGCACATAGACGTCCGGCAGGAAGTGCATTTCGACCTTGATCACGCCGTCGCCCTGGCACGCCTCGCAGCGCCCGCCCTTGACGTTGAACGAGAAGCGGCCCGCGCTGTAGCCGCGTTCCTTGGCCATGGGCACGGTGGCGAACAGGTCGCGGATCGGCGTGAACAACCCCGTATAGGTGGCCGGATTCGAGCGCGGCGTGCGGCCGATCGGGGCCTGGTCGACGGCGATCACCTTGTCGAAATGTTCGAGGCCGCTGATGCTGTCGTGCGGCGACGGTTCCGTCTGCGAGCCGTACAGGTGGCGCGACAGGGCCGGGTACAGCGTGTCGTTGATCAGCGAGGACTTGCCGGAACCGGACACGCCCGTCACGCATGTCATCAGGCCCACCGGCAGGTCAAGCGTGACGCTCTTCAGGTTGTTGCCGGTGGCGCCAGTGATGACCAGCTGGCGGTCGGGATCGGCCGTGTGGCGCTTGGCCGGCACGGCGATCTTGAGCGTGCCGTTCAGGTACTGGGCCGTCAGCGATTGCTTGTTCTTCAGGATGTCCTTCAGCGTGCCTTGCGCGATCACGTCGCCGCCATGCACGCCGGCGCCCTTGCCCATGTCGACGATGAAGTCGGCGGTGCGGATGGCGTCCTCGTCGTGCTCGACCACCAGCACGCTGTTGCCGATGTCGCGCAGGTGCTTGAGGGTGTCGATCAGGCGGTCATTGTCGCGCTGGTGCAGGCCGATCGACGGTTCGTCGAGCACGTACATCACGCCCGTCAGGCCGGAACCGATCTGCGAGGCCAGCCGGATGCGCTGCGCTTCGCCGCCCGACAGCGTGTCGGCGCTGCGGTCCAGCGACAGGTAGTCGAGTCCCACGTTGTTGAGGAACTTCAGGCGCGAGACGATTTCCTTGATCACGCGGTCGGCGATGTCCTTCTTGGCGCCCTTCAGCTTCAGTTGCTCGAAGAATGACAGCGTGTCGCGCAGCGGCTTTTCCGCGATCTCGTAGATGGCTTTTTCCTGCTTGCCGCTGCCGACCTTGACGTAGCGCGCCTCCACGCGCAGCCGCGCGCCGTGGCAGGACGGGCATTTCTTCTCGTTGATGAACTTGGCCAGTTCTTCCTTGACGGCCATCGAGTCCGTCTCGCGGTAGCGGCGCGCCAGGTTGGTGACCACGCCCTCGAACGTGTGTTCCTTGATGACGGTGCGGCCGCGCTCGTTGACGTAGGCGAACGGAATCTGCTGCTTGCCCGAGCCGTGCAGGATTACCTGCTGGGCCGCCGCCGGCAATTGCTCGAATGGCAGGTCGAGGTCGAACTCGTAGAACGCGGCCAGGTTGGACAGCATCTGGAAATAGAACTGGTTGCGGCGATCCCAGCCTTTGACGGCGCCCGAGGCCAGCGACAAATTGGGGAAGGCGACGATGCGCTTGGGGTCGAAGAATTCGATGTGGCCCAGGCCGTCGCACTCGGGGCAGGCGCCCATCGGATTGTTGAAGGAGAACAGGCGCGGCTCCAGTTCCTGCAGCGAGTAGCCGCACACATTGCAGGCGAACTTGTTGGAATAGACGTGCTCATGGCCGCTGTCCATTTCCAGCGCGATGGCGCGGCCGTCGGCCAGGCGCAGCGCCGTCTCGAAGCTTTCCGCCAGCCGCTGCTTGAGGTCGGCGTTCACTTTCACGCGGTCGATCACCACGTCGATGGTGTGCTTTTCCGTCTTCTTCAGCTTGGGCAGGTTGTCCACTTCATGGATCTTGGCGTCGTGGGTGCCGCTCTGCACGCGGAAGCGCACGAAACCCTGGGCTTGCATCTGCTCGAACAGGTCGGCGTGCTCGCCCTTGCGGTTGGCCACCACGGGCGCCAGGATCATCAGCTTGGTGCCCTCGGGCATGGCCAGCACGGCGTCCACCATCTGCGACACGGACTGGGCCGCCAGCGGCTGTTCCGGGTGGTCCGGGCAGTAGGGCGTGCCCACGCGCGCGTACAGCAGGCGCAGGTAGTCGTGGATTTCCGTCACCGTGCCCACGGTCGAGCGCGGGTTGTGCGAGGTGGCTTTCTGTTCGATCGAGATGGCGGGCGACAAGCCTTCGATCAGGTCCACGTCCGGCTTCTCCATCAACTGCAGGAACTGGCGCGCGTAGGCCGACAGCGATTCCACGTAGCGGCGCTGGCCCTCGGCGTACAGCGTGTCGAACGCGAGCGAGGACTTGCCCGAGCCGGACAGGCCGGTGATGACGATCAGCTTGTTGCGCGGCAGGTCGAGATTGATGTTCTTGAGGTTGTGCGTGCGTGCGCCGCGGATGCGGATCTGTTCCATGTCGAGGCTTGCTTTCTGTGAGTGGTGCGGTCCGGCGCGCCGGCGGGACCGGGACTAACGGGTCAACCTAGTACTATAGCCGGGATTCCGCTTGCGCGCCGGCGGCGGCCATGGGCCGGGCCGGGCGTGTCAATCGCGGCGGAATTGATACAGCGCTAAGGGTTGGATATTAAATACTGTATATAATAACAGTGTTGGCGCCGCTTGTTTCAGTGGCGATATGAAAAAAATCACGGTGCCGCGGGAAAAAGGCGCGGCACCGTGGGCTGGCTGGGCGGGTGAGAATTGCTTGGCCTCGGGTTGGCGGCTTGGCATATAATCGCCGTTTGGTTTTACAAAACATTCCACCGCGCGCAGCAGCGGCCGTTATTCAGGAGTTTAATTCATGGCATCAGTCAACAAAGTCATCATCGTCGGCAATCTGGGCCGTGATCCGGAAATTCGCTACATGCCCAGCGGTGACGCGATCGCCAACATCGCCGTGGCCACCTCGTACCGTAGCAAGGACCGCAACACGGGCGAGCAGAAAGAGCTGACGGAATGGCACCGCATTTCCTTCTTCGGCCGCCTGGCTGAAATCGTTGGCCAGTACTTGAAGAAAGGTTCGTCGGTCTACGTGGAAGGCCGCCTGCAGACCCGCAAATACACCGACAAGGATGGCGTGGAGAAGTACGCAACCGACATCATCGCCGAGCAGATGCAGATGCTGGGCGGCCGCCAGGGCATGGGCGGCGGCGACGCCATGGACGACGGCGGCTACGACGCCCCACCGGCCCGCCAGGCGCCGGCCCCGCGTCCGCAGATGGCCGCCCCCGCACCGCGCCCGGCACCAAAGCCGGCGCCGAACTTCTCGGATATGGACGACGATATTCCGTTCTGAGGCATACCCGGAACGCGTTGCCATCCAAGCCCCGTGACTCATTGAGGTTGCGGGGCTTTTTTCATCGAAGGCGCATCGATGGCGTGTCCCAGCCACGCCCGTTTTTCCGAACTTGCCACGCCATGACCAGGACTTCTCCCACATTCTTCCGTCACATGGAAGATGCGCTGATCGTCGAGTTTTCCAAGAAGGCCGACCGGCGCTTCCGGGAGTTGCATGGGGCCGGCAAAGCGCAGCCCTACCTGGTGGGCAGCGCGCTGTGCGGGCAGGACAAGGCGCTGGCCGACTACCTGTTCGCGGCCGGCGGGCGCTTCGCGCTGATCGAGTTCAAGGCCAACGCGGAGCAGCTCAAGACCGAGGGCGCCAAGCCGCAGCGCGTGCGCTTGCTGGCCGACTGCATCGGCGACAGCGCCCGGTTGGCGCGCTCGCGCGCCATCCACCACGCGGCCTGGGGCGAATCGGCGCAGCTCGATTTGCCGGGCCTGGGCGCGCAAACCCAGCAGGAACTGGTGTTGGGGCATTATGTCGACCGCGTTGGCACGGCCCTGGGCTTGGCGGTCCCCAAGTTGCGCACGGTGCGCTGGAGTGACGATGCGTTCATCGCGCGCTGGCTGGAGAACACCATCGCCGGTGCGAACATCCAGCGCTTCAAGCGCTACCTGACTGAACTGTATGAGCTGGTGGGCACGGACGGCGTGGCCGGACTGGCCGATTTCCAGGGCCTGATCACGGTGTACGTGCCGGCTGGCGAACGGCGTGCGCAGTTCCAGACCATCACCTTCAACAGCTTCGAACATTTGCTGGCGCTGACCATCCACTACACGCCGCAACGCGCGCCCGAGCAATCTGCGCCCACCGCCGGGCGTGCGCCCAGGCGCGACAACGATGGCCCGCAATACGAACGCTAGGCGCTATTTCGTCTTCGGCGGCCGGTTGCGGATCGCCGTCATCAGCTTCAGTTCCTTTTCGGTAGCGTTGCCCAGCAAGGCTTCATGCGCCTTGCCCAGTTCGATGTATTGCACCTGCTCGGGCGTGAGGGCATTGCCGCGCAAGGCACGGCTGGTGATGTAAGCGGTGGCCACGCAGCACAGCACGGTGACGGCGGCATACAGCGCGATCCACGCGCCGGTCTTGAAACGCTGGATGTTCAGCGCCGCGCCGGCCTCGTGCGCGGCTGTCGTGGCCTCGCGCATGGCGCCCACCAGCTCGCTGACGGCGGCGTTGACGGCGACCGTGGCCGCCGCGCTGGCCTGCTCGCCGGCCGCGTCGGCGGTCTGGCGCGCCTCGGCGCCCACCCTCACCGCCTCAGCAACCTTCTCGTCGATCTGGCCCAGGCTGGCATTGGCCAGCTTGACCAGCCGGTCGCAATTGGCCACCTGTTTGGCCAGATCCGCCACGTCGTCGTGAAAACGGTCGACCTCCATGGTGTAGGCGTCGATCTTGTCGTGCAGTCGGTCGAATTGGGCGTCGTTCATGGGGCGGGGCGGCAGCTGGCGATCGCCCATCATACTATGGGTGCGCACGGCGGCGCGCGTGCCGCGCGCCGTGGAACTGGTTGAATGGTTATTAATAATCATCCACGTTTTGTGAAAAAAAGTCGCGTTGTCAGCAATTTGTCAGCAATTCCTCAGGGAAATGCAAGACTGTTGACCTAATCTCATATGCAATGAGTCAATTATTGTTGCCGCAGCGATGGTGCGGCCAGAGAACGGGAGCGGGCATATGCGTGGTGATGGACAAAACGGCAACGGCGGCCAGCGCCGCGCGCGGGGATTCACCCTGATCGAATTGCTGGTGGCCATGGTCATCATCGGCATCCTGGCGGCCGTCGCCTATCCCGCCTACACCAGCCAGGTCATCAAGTCGAACCGCGCCGCCGCCCAGGCCTACATGGTGGATCTGGCCCAGCGCGAGACCCAGTACCTGGCCGATAGCCGCAGCTATGCCGGCACCGTGGACCTGCTCAACCTGCCCACGCCCGCCGCCGTGTCCGCCAAGTACACGATCACGATCGCCACCCAGGATGGTCCGCCCCCCACCTTCACCATCACCGCCACCCCGGTCGCGACCAGCAACCAGGCGGGCGACGGCGTGCTGACCATCGATCACACGGGCTTGAAGTCGCCCGCCGGCAAGTGGTAACGCCATGTCGGCCGTCCTGTCCATGCCCTGCCGCGCGCCCGCACGGTCCGGCGGCTTCACGCTGCCGGAGGTACTGGTCACGCTGAGCGTGATCGCCGTGCTGGCCGGCCTTGCCGCGCCCTCGTTCAATCGCATGATCGCCGTCCAGCGCAGCAAGAGCATCGCCGCCGACCTGGTCACGGTGCTCACGCGCACCCGCAGCGAAGCCATCAAACGCAATTTGGATGTGACGCTGCTGCCCACCGGCGGCCAGTGGCAACAGGGTTGGGCGATCCAGAATCCGGGCCCGGCCGGCGGCTTTCTGGAGCAGCATGGGGGCGTCGTCAATGCCACCGTGATCGGGCCCGACAGCGTCGTGTTCCATCCCAACGGCAGGCTGCGCGGCAACACCACGCCCAGTTTTGACATCAGCACCACCGGCAACCCCGACCACCGTTGTGTGATGGTGGACCTGAGCGGGCGGCCCTACGTGAAACAGGGAGCATGCTGACATGCGCCACCAACGATACCCTGCCGCAAGCCGCATGGGCGGCACCACCATGATCGAGGTGCTGGTCACGCTGGTCATCCTCGCCTTCGGCCTGCTGGGCGTGGCTGCCCTGCAGGGCAAGATGCAGATGGGCACCATCGAGTCCTACCAGCGTGCGCAAGCGGTGGTGTTGCTGGAGGACATGACGGCGCGCATGCAGGCCAACCGGGCCGCTGCCGCCAACTACGTGCAGAGCACGCCGGCCGGCACCGGTGACGGCCAGCCCGACGATTGCAGCGCGCTGGCCGCCGGCGCGCCGCGCGACGTGTGCGAGTGGAGTAATGCGCTGAAGGGGGCGGCCGAGCTGAAGGCGGGCGCCAAGGTCGGCGCCATGGTGGGCGCGCGCGGCTGCGTGCAGCAGATCCAGGCGCCCGACCCCACCAAGGGCGTGTGCCTGCCCGGCATTTACCAGGTGACGGTGACCTGGCAGGGCGTGCATAAGACCCTGGCCCCGTCGCTCACCTGCGCCAACGGCCTGTACGGCGACGATGGTTACCGGCGCGCCGTCGCCGAGCACGTCACCATCGGCTTACCGTCGTGCTCCTAGGAGATACCTGAGATGTTCCGACCTATGCATCGGCAGCGCGGCTTCACCCTGGTGGAGATCATGGTGGCCGCCGTGATCGGCCTGATGGTGCTGGCCGCCATGACGACCATGTTCGTCAGCAACAGCCAGAGCCAGTCCGAAGTGGAAAAATCGAACCGCCAGATTGAGAACGGGCGCTACGCGGTGCAGTTGATCAGCGATGAATTGCGCAACGCCGGCTATTACGGCGAGTTCGATCCTACCCCGCTGACCTTGCCGGCCGCCGTGCCGGACCCGTGCTCGGTGGTGGTGGCCGATTTAAAAGCCGCCCTGCCGCTGTACGTGCAAGGTTACGATAACGCGGCCGCCGGCCAGCTCAATTGCGTGCCCGACGTGCGCGTGGGCACGGACATGATCGTGGTCCGGCATGCCAGCTCCTGCCTGACCAGCGATCCCGACTGCGAGATCAACAGCGCCGGCGCACCCCTGTTCCAGGCTGCGTTGTGCGGCAACCTGAGTGAGCTGGGCTCGGGCAGCAGCGCCGACTTCTATGCGCTGGGCGCCACCGCGGCCGACATGACGCGCCATCAGCGCGATTGCACGGCCACGGCCGGCAGCGGCACGCCGGCCGTGGTGCGCTACCTGGCCATCCATATCTACTTCATCGCCAACAACGACAACGCCGGCGACGGCATCCCCACCCTCAAGCGCGCCGAGATCGTCAACAACGGCGGTACCTTGTCGGTCGCCATCGTGCCGCTGGCCGAGGGCATCGAGAACCTGCAGCTCGAATACGGGATCGACGCCAACAACAACGGCGCCGCCGACGCCTATTCCAGCGACCCGGCCGGCTACAACGGCTGCGCGGCCATTCCCTGCGCCCTCACCAACTGGACCAGCGTGGTGTCGGCCAAGGTGCATGTGCTGGCGCGTAATATCGAACAGAGCAGCGGCTATACGGACAGCAAGTCCTACGTGCTGGGCGACAACGCCGACGGCACGCCCAATGTGATCGCGGCCGCCAACGACCACTACAAGCGCCACGCGTTCGACGCGACCGTGGTGTTGTCCAACCCAGCCGGAAGGAAAGCGCCATGACCGCCCGCCGTCCGCCGCGCCGGCCCGTACCCGGCCGCCAGCGCGGTTTCACCCTGATCGTGGCGCTGGTGATGCTGTTGCTGGTCACCATGCTGGCCATGACCAGCTTCAACCTGGGCAAGAGCAACCTGCAAGTGGTGTCCAACATGCAGTCCCGCAACGAGGCGATCGCGGCGGCCGACCAGACGCTGGAAGAAGTGATCAGCAGTACCCAGTTCTTCACCACGCCGACCGACGCCCTGCCGTCGCCCTGCAATGGCACGGCCAACACGCGCTGCGTGGACAGCAATGGCGACGGCAAGCCCGACGTCACCGTCACCATCACGCCGGCGCCCAAATGCGTGAAGGCGCAGGCGATCAAGAATTCGGCGCTGGACCTGACCAAGGCGGAGGACGTGGGCTGCGCGCTGGGCGCCGGCCAGAGTTTCGGGGTGGCCGGCAGCGTCACCGGCGACTCGCTGTGCGAGGACAGCGTGTGGGAAGTGCACGCGGTGGCCGCCGACACCGTGACCGAAGCGTCGGTCGAGCTCACGCGCGGCATCGCCGTGCGGGTGGCCAAAGATGATGTGGCAAGCAGCTGTCCGTGACAGCCGTTCCTGAGAGATGAGGTGCAAGATGAAGCCGTTGAACGTTCCCCCCCTGTCCCGGCTGGGCCTGTGGCTGGCCCTGGCCGCGCTGCCGGCCGGCGCGCTGGCCGAGGATATCGATATCTTCACCGGCGCCTCGGCCGGCAGTGCGATCAATCCGCGCATCCTGATCGTGCTCGACAACACGGCCAACTGGTCGCGCCAGAGCCAGCAGTGGCCGGGCGGCATCCAGCAGGGCCAGTCCGAGGCCAACGCCATCAAGACCGTGGTGTCGACGCTGACCAGCTCGGTCAACCTGGGCTTGATGGAATTCGTCACGGGCGGCACCGCCAACCAGAACGGCGGCTACATCCGCTACGCGGTCAAGCCGATGACGGCGTCCAACAAGACCGCGTTCAGCAGCGCCCTGACCACCATCTACAACAACATCACCACGCCCAACGAGAAGCGCAACGCCAACACGCCGTACGGCAACCTGATGTACGACGCCTACAATTACTTCGCCGGCGCCAACGATTATTCGCCCACGGCCGTCGTCACCACGCTGGCCGACGCCGACGGCTACAGCGTGCCCTACAGCCGGTTCGCCGCGCCGCTGACCGAGGACGACACCTGCGGGCGCAGCTTCATCATCTTCATCGGCAATCCGGACGCGCGCGGGCCCACGGCCGATGACGCGGCCAACACGGCGGCCCTGACGGGGCTGGGCGGCTCCAGCAAGCAGTTGAGCCTGCCCAATTTCACCACCAGTTCCACCAGCCAGAACACCACGGTGGGCAATACCCTGCAGTGCTACAACAGCACCAACGCCGCCCAGGCCGGCCTGGCCGACTATGCCGCCCAGTGCGCCGCGTACAGCCAGGGCTGCAGCATCGGCGCCAGCGTCAGCGGCGGCGCGCCGGCCTGCTCGCGCAACACCAGCCGCTACAGCGTGATCGGCACCAACACCACCATCACCAACACGCCCACCGGCAGCAGCACGCTCGACAACAACCCGTTCAATGCCGACGAATGGGCCCGCTTCATGCACGACAAAGGCGTGCCCGTGGAGGGCACCACGGTTCGGCCCTCCGTCACCACCTACACCATCGACGTCTACAACCAGCAGCCCAACGCCACCCACACCTCCCTGTTGATGAGCATGGCCAAGGCCGGCGGCGGCAAGTATTTCAACGCCACCAACGAGCAGGCCATCGTGACGGCGCTCAAGCAGATCCTGGTCGAGATCCTGGCCGTCAACTCGACGTTCGCCTCCACCAGCTTGCCCGTGAACGCCACCAACCGTTCGCAGAATGAGAACCAGGTGTTCATCGGCATGTTCCGTCCCGACGCGGACGCCAAGCCGCGCTGGTTCGGCAACCTCAAGCGCTACCAGCTGGTGGCCAACGGCAGCGGCATCGACCTGGGCGACGTGAACGGCGCGCTGGCCGTCAATCCGCTCACCGGCTTCATCACGCCGTGCGCGACCAGTTACTGGACCAGCAACAGCGGCAGCTACTGGAGCGGCATGGGCCTGAACCCCGACCCGGCCAGTAGTTGCACCACGGGCGGCAACGATCCGTACTCGGACTTGCCGGACGGCCCGCAGGTGGAAAAGGGCGCCGTGGCCGAGGTGCTGCGCAAAGGTAACCAGCCGCCCACCACCGATACGACGCCGACCTGGGCCGTCAACCGCAATGTGTACACGGCATCGGGCAACAGCCTCACCAGTTTCAGCACGGCCAGCTCCGGCTTGTCCGACTCGCTGGTGCGCTTCATCCGCGGCGAGGATGTCAACAATGAGAAGGGCACGGGTGCGCTGACCACCACGCGGCCATCCATCCACGGCGACGTGATCCATTCGCGGCCCCTGCCCGTCAACTACGGCGGCAGCGGGGTGACGGTCTATTACGGCGCCAACGACGGCACCTTCCGCGCCGTGGACGCGGGCACGGGCGCCGAGCGGTGGGCCTTCGTGGCGCCGGAATTCTACGGCCGCCTGGGCCGCCTGATGAGCAACAGCCCGCTGGTCGCCTATCCCAACCTGGCGGCCGGCATCGTGCCCACGCCGACCAAAAAGGATTATTTCTTCGACGGTTCCACCGGCCTGTTCCAGAACCAGGACAGTTCCAGCGTGTGGGTGCTGCCCACCATGCGCCGTGGCGGCCGCATGATTTACGCGCTCGACGTGAGCAACCCGGGCTCGCCCGCGCTCAAGTGGAAAGTCGGCTGCCCGGACCTGGCCGACGACGCCAACTGCACGGCCGGCATGAGCCAGATCGGCCAGACCTGGTCGACCCCGTCGGTGGCCTTCATCCGCGGCTATTCCACCACCCAGCCCGTGGTGGTGGTGGGCGGCGGCTATGACGGTTGCGAGGATGCCGACACGGCCGCGCCGTCCTGCGGCTCGACCAAGGGCGGCATGGTCTACGTCCTCGACGGCAACTCGGGCGCGGTGGTCGCCTCGTTCGCCACCACGCGCGCCGTGGCGTCCGACATTGCCATGGTCGACATCGACAACGACGGCATGCCCGACTATGCCTACGCGGCCGACACCGGCGGCAACATCTACCGCATCGATTTCGTCGCCAACCCCGCCTCGGCCACGCCGCTCAGGGCCAGCAACTGGAGCGCGCACCGGGTCGCCTACACCAACGGCGGAGGGCGCAAGTTCCTGTTCGCGCCGGCTCTGCTGGCCGTGTCCGGCAAGGTATACGTGGCCATCGGCAGCGGCGACCGCGAGCATCCGCTGCAGTCGCAATATCCCTACAGTTCCGTGACCAACCGCTTCTATGTGTACAAGGACGACCTGAGCAGCAATGCCAACAGCCCGGCCAAGAACCTCGATACCGACCTGGTCGACTACACTACCAGCACCACCTGCGACACGACGTCGGTGCTGCCCAACTCCAGCCTCAACGGCTGGTACATGAACCTGAACCAGTATGGCCAGGGCGAGCAGGTCGTCACCTCGGCGCTGATCGTCAGCGGCATGGTGACGTTCAGCACCAACCGGCCCGTGCCGCAAGCGGCGGGCACCTGCGCCACGGCGCTGGGCAAGGCGGAAGGGTATTGGGTCAACCTGTTCAATGGCTCGGGCGGCATCGACACGGCCGGCACCTGCAACGGTGCGCGCGCCAGCGAGTTCGTGGGCGGCGGCCTGCCGCCATCGCCGGTGATGGCGACGGGCGTGCCCGTCAACGGGCGTCCGGTGTCGGTGGTGATCGGGGCCGTGCAGCGTGACGGCAGCACCAGCGTGGCAATCAGCCCGCAGAAGGTGCGGCCGGCCATCGCGTCCAGGCGCCGGCAGGTGTATTCGACCGTGTCGGGTCAGTAAGATAGCGGGGCGCCACGGCCGGTGCCGGCCGTGGCGCCGCCCTGCCCGCGGGCGCGGGCAGGGCGAGGGGGCCGCTTAGATGGCGTGCATCCAGTGGTGGGTGTCGGCCGCCGTGCCGTGCTGGATGCCTAGCAGGGCGTCGCGCAGGGCCAGGGTGACGGGGCCGTTCTGGCCGTTGTTGATGGTCATCTCGAAACCGTTGGCCTTGACCGTGCCCACCGGCGTGATCACGGCGGCCGTGCCGCAGGCGAACGCTTCGGTCATGCGGCCGGTGGCCACGTCGTCGCGCCATTGCTGCACGGTGAGCTTGCGCTCCTCGGCTTCAAAGCCCAGGTCGGCGGCCAGTTCCAGCAGGCTGCGGCGGGTGATGCCGGGCAGCAGGGTGCCCGTCAGTTCCGGCGTCACCAGCACGGTCTTGCCGTTTTCCTTGTAGACGAAGAACAGATTCATGCCACCCATTTCCTCGATGTACTCGCGGTGCACGGCATCCAGCCACACCACCTGGTCGCAGCCCTTGGCCTGGGCCTGGGACTGGGCCGCCAGGCTGGCCGCGTAGTTGCCGGCGCACTTGGCTTCACCGGTGCCGCCCGGTGCGGCGCGCACGTAATCCTCGCTGATCCACACGGTGACCGGCTTCACGCCTTGCGGGAAGTAGGCGCCGGCCGGCGAGGCGAACAGCACGAACAGGTATTCGCTGCCGGGACGCACGCCCAGGAACGGGTCGGTGGCGAACATCAGCGGGCGCAGGTACAGGCTCTCGCCCACGGCTTTCGGCACCCAGGCCGCGTCGAGCTTGATCAGGGCGTCGGCCGCTTCCATGAACAGGGCCGGCGGCAGGGCCGGCATGGCCAGCCGGGCCGCGCTGCGGTTGAAGCGCTCGGCGTTGGCTTCGGGACGGAAGGTCTTGACGCTGCCGTCGGGCTGGGAGAAGGCCTTGAAGCCTTCGAAGATGGCCTGGCCGTAGTGCAGGGCCGAGCACGAAGGGTCCAGGTTCAGGGGGCCGTAGGCTTTCAGTTCGCCCTGTTGCCAGGCGCCGTCGCGGTAGGGGATCACCACCATGTGGTCGGTGAAGATGCGGCCGAAGCCGGGGTTGCTGATCAGCTTGGTGCGTTCGGCGTCGCTCAGGCGGTGGGTGGAGGGCGTGATGGTCAGGTTGGGCGTATTCACGGTGTCGGTGTCGTTAAGTGGGTCTGGATGGGGGAAATGCATTGTCCGGTGACCACGCTGGGCGTGGGCGTCCCCCATGATACCAAGAATTGCCGCCGGGCCGGACCCGCCCTGTCCCGCCGGTTTGCAATTCATGCCCGAATTTCAACAGTCTGTCACATTCCGCGTGCCCGATGTGGCCGCGCCGTCTACATTGCAGCCTTCACCATTTTTCGACGGACCGGCCACCATGACTCTGACTTCCCGTAGCGGCGCCAGCGCGCTGCTGTTATTCCTCGTGATGGGCGCGGCCCATGCCGGCGCCCCCGCGCCCGACCTGGCCGCGCGCCGCCAGCAGCTCGACAGCCTGATCAAGGAGCAGTGGGATTACACCATGCGCACCAACCCCGAGTTGGCCTCCATGCTGGGCGACAAACGCTACAACGACCGCCTGACGGACTTTTCCCAGGCCGCCATCGACGCCGACATCCGCGCCAGCGCCGACTTCCTGCGCCGCTTCGAAGCCATCGACACCACCGGCTTCCCCGAGCAGGAGCAGCTGAACCAGGCGCTGATGGTGCGCTCGCTGCGCCTGAACCTGGACGGCGCCCGTTTCAAGGAATGGGAAATGCCGGTGCTGCAAAATTCCGGCATCCACATCGACGCGCCGCAGCTGGTGTCGGCGCTGGCGTTCGACACGGTCAAGGACTACGACGACTACCTGGCCCGCCTGCACGCTTTGCCGCGCGCCTTCGCCGACACCACCATCCAGATGCAGAACGGCATGCACGACCACCTGATGCCGCCCCAGTTCCTGATCCCCAAGATCGCGCGCCAGTGCGAGGACCTGGCCGCCATGGCGCCGGCCGCCTCGCCGTTCGCGGAACCGCTGAACCGCTTCCCGGCCAGTTTCAGCGCGGCCGACAAGGCGCGCCTGAAAAAGGAGATCCTGGCCGCCATCGAGCATGACGTGGTGCCCGCCTACAGGCAATTCGCCGCGTTCGTGAAGAACGTCTACCTGCCCCAGGGCCGCACCGAGCCGGGCCTGTGGTCGCTGCCGGACGGCGCGGCCCGCTACAGCTACCGGGTGCGCTCGGCCACCACCACCGACCAGACGCCCGAGCAGATCCACCAGCTGGGCCTGGCCGAGGTGGCCCGCATCGAGGGCCAGATGCTGGCCGTGGCGAAGAAGATGGGCTATGCCGACCTGAAGAGCTTCAACGCGGCCGTCCACGCCAATGCGGCCCTGCATCCGAAGTCGCGCCAGGAATTGCTGGACCTGTACACCAAGTACACGGACCAGATGTATGCCAAGCTGCCGCAGCAGTTCGGCGTGCTGCCCAAGGCCAAGGTCAAGATCATGCCGGTCGAGGAGTTCCGCGAGGAAGGGGCGGCCGGCGCCTCGTACAACCAGGGAACGCCGGACGGCAGCCGGCCGGGCCGGGTGATGGTCAACACGGGCGAGTTCGCCAAGCGTTCGCTGATCGACGTGGAAACGACGGCCCTGCACGAAGGCGTGCCCGGCCACCACATGCAGATCGCCATCGCCCAGGAATTGCAGGGCTTGCCCGCGTTCCGCCAGCAGCCGAACTACACGGCCTACACGGAAGGCTGGGCCCTGTACGCGGAGCGCCTGGGCGAGGAGCTTGGTTTCTACACCGACCCGTACAGCTACTATGGCCACCTGCAGGACGAGATGCTGCGCGCCATCCGGCTGGTGGTCGACACCGGCCTGCACTATAAACAGTGGAACCGCCAGCAGGTGGTGGACTTCTTCCACGCGCACTCGGGCATCGAGGAAGTGGACGTGCAAAGCGAGACCGACCGCTACATCGTCTGGCCGGGCCAGGCGCTCGGTTACAAGATCGGCCAGTTGAAGATCCTCGAACTGCGCGACTATGCGCGCCAGCAGCTGGGCGCCAAGTTCGACATCCGCGCCTTCCACGACGAGGTGCTGGGCGCGGGCGCCTTGCCGATGGATGTGCTGGAAGCGCGCATCAAGGCCTGGGTCGCGGCGCAGCAACGGACCTGAGCGTTACGCGGGCGCCCGGCGCCCGGTGACGCGGCTTTTCCCCCACAGCGCTGACAACGGCGCCCCGGCAACGGGGCGCCGTTGTTGTATTGTTCGGCGGCATTTTCGCCCATGTGTGTTTTCGAGAGAAATTTGCGCGACAATTTAGCGACAATAACGGTGTAGGACTGGTCCTACGTCGCCCTCGGGCCTTGCCGAAATGATCGTTTTGCTCATCTCGTGCTGCGGTGGCGGGTGGCTAACGCTGATGGCGGGGCCAGGCTATCCCCTAAACAGGGCATGCGAGCTCCGGCCCGGGGCGCGGGGCGGTAGCGCCCGTCCATGCCATGTCATGTGGGCGTCATGTGGCTGATGCACAGTCGTTCCTGGCCTGGTGTTTCCCTAGTGAATTAAGACGGTTTCGCCATTCTGTTTGCCAGATGGCATCCAAATTGCAAGCTCTACAATGGACTGGACTATCGTCGGACGTCGCGTTAGCGGCATCAAAATCTTGCAAGATCAATAGGTTGCGAGCACGAGACAGCTTCGCAGAAACATTCTTTTAGGAAATTAGGTGAGTTATACTTCAGGGTATTGCTTTGCGTAAACACGGTCCGTGCGCGGGCCGGTTGCTGGTGCAATTTATTGCTGAGCGAGAACAAGTTTACTTAATGAAAGTATCCGGCAGGTCGCTTTATACCGAAACGGACCGTCTGCGGGATACAGGGTCGGCAGCAGCATAAACAGAGAGAAAAGTTGTTTAAATGATAGTGCGTGGGGCTTGCGGATGACGACTTAGCCCGGCATGAAATTCCTAAAGTTAACTTTTTTGTTGACGTTAAGAATGAACGGCCGGGTTTTTTGTGGCCACAGCTTCAGGCGTACAGAACATAAAGCAAGTAAAAATCGGCAATTGCCACTGGTCAGGAGAAGGAGCCACGGGTCGCCCGTCGGCTCCCATTCGTTTCCAATCAGAAATTAGCGGCGAACTTCAGGAGAAATGCAATGAGCATCGTAACGAGTATGACAACTGATCAGATCGCGAATCTGACCACGCAAGAGATCACCACGCTGGTGACCTCGGACATTGCGGGGCTCAATTCCGATCAAATCGCCGCCTTCACCAGTACGCAAATCGCTGTATTCAGTTCCACGCAAATCGGCGCGATCACGACGGCCACGCTGCCCTCGCTGACCACCGCCGATTTCGCCGCCATCACCACCTCCACGCTGGCTGGCCTGACGACCGCGCAAACGAAGGCACTGACGACCGATCAGATCGTTGCGATGACCACCTCCCAGGCCAATGCCCTGTCGACCCAGCAAGCCGCCGCGCTGACCACCGACGACGTGGTCGCGATGGAAACCGCTGACTTCGCCGCACTGAAGACCTCCTCCGTCGCCGCCCTGACGACCACCCAGGTCAAAGCCATGACGACCGACCAGGTGGTGGCGCTCGGTACCGACCAGGCCAACGCCCTGACCACCGCGCAAGTGGCGGCATTGAGCACCGATGATATCGCCGCCATGCAGACGGCGGACCTGGCCGCCCTGAAGACGGCCGCCATCGCCGGCCTCGCGTCGGCCCAGGTCGCCGCCCTGACCACCACCCAGATCAACAACCTGCCGACCGCCCAACTGGCCGCCCTGAGCACCGCCAACGTGGCCAACGGCCTGACCACCGACCAGATCGTCGCGCTGACGTCCAGCCAGCTGGCCGCCCTGAGCACGGCGCAAGTGGCCGCGCTGTCGAGCAACAGCATCGCCGCCATCGAAACGGCGGACATCACCGGCCTGACCACCAACGCCATCGCCGCCCTGAAGTCGGCGCAAGTGGCGGGCATGACCACGGCCCAGGTGGCCGCGCTGTCGACCAACCAGGTCAGCGCGCTGACCACGGCTGCCATGACCGGCATGAACACCGACCAGATCGGCGCCCTGACCACGGCCCAGGCAGCAGCCCTGAGCACCGGCCAGGTGGCTGGCCTGTCGACCAACTCGATCGCCGCCCTGACCACCGCCGACTTCGCCGCCCTGAAGACGGCTGCCATCGCCGCCCTGTCGACCAACCAGGTCAAGGCCCTGACCACCGACCAGGTGGTGGCGCTGTCGACTTCCGAAGCCAACGCCCTGTCGAGCACCCAGGTCGCCGCGCTGAGCACCGATGATATCGTCGCACTGGAAACGGCCGACCTGGCCGCGCTGAAGACCTCGGCCATCGCCGGTCTGGGCTCCGCCCAGGTCGCCGCCATGACCACCAACCAGATCAACAACCTGCCGACCGCCCAACTGGCCGCCCTGAGCACCGCCAACGTGGCCAACGGCCTGACCACCGACCAGATCGTCGCGCTGACGTCGAGCCAGCTGGCCGCCCTGAGCACGGCCCAGGTGGCAGCCCTGTCGAGCAACAACATCGCCGCCATCGAAACGGCTGACATCACCGGCCTGACCACCAACGCCATCGCCGCGCTGAAGTCGGCGCAAGTGGCAGGCATGACCACGGCCCAGGTGGCCGCGCTGTCGACCAACCAGGTTAGCGCGCTGACCACGGCTGCCATGTCCGGCATGAACACCGACCAGATCGGCGCCCTGACCACGGCCCAGGCAGCTGCCCTGAGCACCGGCCAGGTGGCTGGCCTGTCGACCAACTCGATCGCCGCCCTGACCACCGCCGACTTCGCGGCCCTGAAGACGGCTGCCATCGCTGGCCTGTCGACCAACCAGGTCAAGGCGCTGACCACCGACCAGGTGGTGGCCCTGACGACCTCCGAAGCCAATGCGCTGTCGAGCACCCAGGTTGCCGCCCTGAGCACGGATGATATCGCCGCCATGGAAACGGCAGACCTGACCGCGCTGAAGACCGCGGCCATCGCCGGCTTGAGCACCGCCCAGGTGGCTGCCCTGACCACCAACCAGGTGAACAACATGGCCACGGCCCAGCTCGTGGCCCTGAGCACCGCTGATATCGCTGCCGGTCTGACTACCGACCAGGTCGTCGCGATGACGTCGAGCCAGCTGGCCTCGCTGAGCACGGCCCAGGTGGCTGCGCTGTCGAGCAACAGCATCGCCGCCATCGAAACGGCTGACATCGTTGGCTTGACCACGGCTGGCATCGCTGCCCTGAAGTCGTCGCAAGTGGCGGGCATGACCACGGCCCAGGTGGCCGCGCTGTCGACCAACCAGGTCAGCGCGCTGACCACGGCCGCCATGTCCGGCATGAACACCGACCAGATCGGCGCCCTGACCACCGCCCAGGCAGCTGCCCTGAGCACCGGCCAGGTGGCTGGCCTGTCGACCAACTCGATCGCCGCCCTGACCACCGCCGACTTCGCCGCCCTGAAGACGGCCGCCATCGCTGGCCTGTCGACCAACCAGGTCAAGGCGCTGACCACCGACCAGGTGGTGGCCCTGACGACCTCCGAAGCCAATGCGCTGTCGAGCACCCAGGTTGCCGCCCTGAGCACCGACGACATCGCTGCGATGGAAACGGCTGATCTGGCTGCGCTGAAAACTTCGGCCATCGCCGGCCTGAGCACCGCCCAGGTGGCCGCGCTGACGACCAACCAGGTCAACAACCTGCCGACCGCCCAACTGGCTGCCCTGAGCACTGCTGACGTCGCCAATGGCCTGACCACCGACCAGGTCGTCGCGATGACGTCGAGCCAGCTGGCCTCGCTGAGCACCGCCCAAGTGGCAGCCCTGTCGAGCAACAGCATCGCCGCTATCGAAACGGCTGACATCGTTGGTCTGACCACCAACGCCATCGCTGCGCTGAAGTCGGCGCAAGTGGCTGGCCTGACCACGGCACAAGTTGCCGCGCTGTCGACCAACCAGATCGGCGCGCTGAGCACCGCCGCGATGAACGGCATGAACACCGACCAGATCGGCGCCCTGACCACCGCCCAGGCAGCTGCCCTGAGCACCGGCCAGGTGGCTGGCCTGTCGACCAATGCGATTGCCGCCCTGACCACCGCCGACTTCGCCGCACTGAAGACGGCCGCCATCGCTGCCCTGTCGACCAACCAGGTCAAGGCACTGACCACCGACCAGGTGGTGGCCCTGTCCACGGCAGAAGCGAACTCGCTGTCGAGCGCACAAGTTGCCGCCCTGAGCACCGATGACATCGCTGCGATGGAAACGGCTGATCTGGCTGCGCTGAAAACCTCGGCCATCGCCGGCCTGAGCACCGCCCAGGTGGCCGCACTGACGACCAACCAGGTCAACAACATGCCAACGGCCCAGCTGGCTGCTTTGAGCACCGCTGACGTCGCCAATGGCCTGACCACCGACCAGATCGTCGCGATGACGTCGAACCAGCTGGCCTCGCTGAGCACCGCCCAGGTGGCTGCCCTGTCGAGCAACAGCATCGCCGCCATCGAAACGGCTGATATCGTGGGCCTGAGCACCAACGCCATCGCTGCGCTGAAGTCGGCGCAAGTGGCTGGCCTGACCACGGCACAAGTTGCCGCGCTGTCGACCAACCAGATCGGCGCGCTGAGCACCGCCGCGATGAACGGCATGAACACCGACCAGATCGGCGCTCTGACCACGGCCCAGGCAGCTGCCCTGAGCACCGGCCAGGTGGCAGGTCTGTCGACCAATGCGATTGCCGCCCTGACCACCGCCGACTTCGCCGCACTGAAGACGGCCGCTATCGCTGCCCTGTCGACCAACCAGGTCAAGGCACTGACCACCGACCAGGTGGTGGCCCTGTCCACGGCAGAAGCGAACTCGCTGTCGAGCGCACAAGTTGCCGCCCTGAGCACCGATGACATCGCTGCGATGGAAACGGCTGATCTGGCTGCGCTGAAAACCTCGGCCATCGCCGGCCTGAGCACCGCCCAGGTGGCCGCACTGACGACCAACCAGGTCAACAACATGCCAACGGCCCAGCTGGCTGCTTTGAGCACCGCTGACGTCGCCAATGGCCTGACCACCGACCAGATCGTCGCGATGACGTCGAACCAGCTGGCCTCGCTGAGCACCGCCCAGGTGGCTGCCCTGTCGAGCAACAGCATCGCCGCTATCGAAACGGCTGACATCGTTGGTCTGAGCACCAACGCCATCGCTGCCCTGAAGTCGGCGCAAGTGGCTGGCCTGACCACGGCCCAGGTGGCCGCGCTGTCGACCAACCAGATCGGCGCGCTGAGCACCGCCGCGATGAACGGCATGAACACCGACCAGATCGGCGCCCTGACCACCGCCCAGGCAGCTGCCCTGAGCACCGGCCAGGTGGCAGGTCTGTCGACCAACGCCATCGCCGCGCTGACCACCGCTGACTTCGCCGCACTGAAGACGGCCGCCATCGCTGCCCTGTCGACCAACCAGGTCAAGGCCCTGACCACGGATCAAGTGGTGGCTCTGTCGACCGCTGAAGCGAACTCGCTGTCGAGCGCACAAGTTGCCGCCCTGAGCACGGACGACATCGCTGCCATGGAAACGGCTGATCTGGCTGCGCTGAAGACCTCGGCGATCGCCGGAATGAGCACCGCCCAGGTGGCCGCGCTGACGACCAACCAGGTCAACAACATGCCGACTGCCCAGCTGGCTGCCCTGAGCACCGCTGACATCGCTGCCGGCCTGACCACCGACCAGATCGTGGCAATGACGTCGAGCCAGTTCGCCTCGCTGAGCACCGCCCAGGTGGCTGCGCTGTCGAGCAACAGCATCGCCGCCATCGAGACGGCTGACATCGTGGGCCTGAGCACCAACGCCATCGCTGCGCTGAAGTCGGCGCAAGTGGCTGGCCTGACCACGGCCCAGGTGGCCGCGCTGTCGACCAACCAGATCGGCGCGCTGAGCACCGCTGCGATGAACGGCATGAACACCGACCAGATCGGCGCCCTGACCACCGCCCAGGCAGCTGCCCTGAGCACCGGCCAGGTGGCAGGTCTGTCGACCAACGCCATCGCCGCGCTGACCACCGCCGACTTCGCCGCACTGAAGACGGCCGCTATCGCTGCCCTGTCGACCAACCAGGTCAAGGCTCTGACCACGGATCAAGTGGTGGCCCTGTCGACCGCTGAAGCGAACTCGCTGTCGAGCGCACAAGTTGCCGCCCTGAGCACCGACGACATCGCTGCCATGGAAACGGCTGATCTGGCTGCGCTGAAGACCTCGGCGATCGCCGGCCTGAGCACCGCCCAGGTGGCCGCGCTGACGACCAACCAGGTCAACAACATGCCGACTGCCCAGCTGGCTGCCCTGAGCACCGCTGACGTCGCTGCCGGCCTGACCACCGACCAGATCGTGGCAATGACGTCGAGCCAGTTCGCCTCGCTGAGCACCGCCCAGGTGGCCGCGCTGTCGAGCAACAGCATCGCCGCCATCGAAACGGCTGATATCGTTGGCCTGAGCACCAACGCCATCGCAGCCCTGAAGTCGGCGCAAGTGGCTGGCCTGACCACGGCACAAGTTGCCGCGCTGTCGACCAACCAGATCGGTGCCCTGAGCACCGCTGCGATGAACGGCATGAACACCGACCAGATCGGCGCCCTGACCACGGCCCAGGCAGCTGCCCTGAGCACCGGCCAGGTGGCTGGTCTGTCGACCAACGCCATCGCCGCGCTGACCACCGCCGACTTCGCAGCACTGAAGACGGCTGCCATCGCTGCCCTGTCGACCAACCAGGTCAAGGCGCTGACCACGGATCAAGTGGTGGCCCTGTCGACCGCGGAAGCGAACTCGCTGTCGAGCGCACAAGTTGCCGCCCTGAGCACCGACGACATCGCTGCCATGGAAACGGCTGATCTGGCTGCGCTGAAGACCTCGGCCATCGCCGGTCTGAGCACCGCCCAGGTGGCCGCGCTGACGACCAACCAAGTCAACAACATGCCAACGGCCCAGCTGGCTGCCCTGAGCACCGCTGACATCGCTGCCGGCCTGACCACCGACCAGATCGTGGCAATGACGTCGAGCCAGTTCGCCTCGCTGAGCACCGCCCAGGTGGCTGCGCTGTCGAGCAACAGCATCGCCGCCATCGAGACGGCTGACATCGTGGGCCTGAGCACCAACGCCATCGCCGCCCTGAAGTCGGCGCAAGTGGCTGGCCTGACTACGGCACAAGTGGCCGCGCTGTCGACCAACCAGATCGGCGCGCTGAGCACCGCCGCGATGAACGGCATGAACACCGACCAGATCGGCGCTCTGACCACGGCCCAGGCAGCTGCCCTGAGCACCGGCCAGGTGGCAGGTCTGTCGACCAACGCCATCGCCGCGCTGACCACCGCCGACTTCGCCGCACTGAAGACGGCCGCTATCGCTGCCCTGTCGACCAACCAGGTCAAGGCCCTGACCACGGATCAAGTGGTGGCCCTGTCCACGGCAGAAGCCAACTCGCTGTCGAGCGCACAAGTTGCCGCCCTGAGCACCGACGACATCGCTGCGATGGAAACGGCTGATCTGGCTGCGCTGAAGACCTCGGCGATCGCCGGCCTGAGCACCGCCCAGGTGGCCGCGCTGACGACCAACCAGGTCAACAACATGGCAACGGCCCAGCTGGCTGCCCTGAGCACCGCTGACATCGCTGCCGGCCTGACCACCGACCAGATCGTCGCGATGACGTCGAGCCAGTTCGCCTCGCTGAGCACCGCCCAGGTGGCTGCGCTGTCGAGCAACAGCATCGCCGCCATCGAAACGGCTGACATCGTGGGTCTGAGCACCAACGCCATCGCTGCGCTGAAGTCGGCGCAAGTGGCTGGCCTGACCACGGCCCAGGTGGCCGCGCTGTCGACCAACCAGATCGGTGCCCTGAGCACCGCTGCGATGAACGGCATGAACACCGACCAGATCGGCGCCCTGACCACGGCCCAGGCAGCTGCCCTGAGCACCGGCCAGGTGGCAGGTCTGTCGACCAACGCCATCGCCGCTCTGACCACCGCCGACTTCGCAGCACTGAAGACGGCCGCCATCGCTGCCCTGTCGACCAACCAGGTCAAGGCCCTGACCACGGATCAAGTGGTGGCCCTGTCCACGGCAGAAGCCAACTCGCTGTCGAGCGCACAAGTTGCCGCCCTGAGCACCGACGACATCGCTGCGATGGAAACGGCTGATCTGGCTGCGCTGAAGACCTCGGCGATCGCCGGCCTGAGCACCGCCCAGGTCGCGGCGCTGACGACCAACCAGGTCAACAACATGGCAACGGCCCAGCTGGCTGCCCTGAGTACCGCTGACGTCGCTGCCGGCCTGACCACCGACCAGATCGTCGCGATGACGTCGAGCCAGTTCGCCTCGCTGAGCACCGCCCAGGTGGCTGCGCTGTCGAGCAACAGCATCGCCGCCATCGAGACGGCCGACATCGTCGGTCTGACCACGGCTGCGGTTGCCGCGCTGAAGTCGTCGCAAGTGGCTGGCCTGACCACGGCACAAGTGGCCGCGCTGTCGACCAACCAGGTCAGCGCGCTGACCACGGCTGCCATGTCCGGCATGAACACCGACCAGATCGGCGCCCTGACCACCGCCCAGGCAGCTGCCCTGAGCACCGGCCAGGTGGCTGGCCTGTCGACCAACGCGATCGCCGCCCTGACCACCGACGACTTCGCCGCCCTGAAGACGGCCGCCATCGCCGGCCTGTCGACCAACCAGGTCAAGGCACTGACGACCGACCAGGTGGTGGCGCTGACCACGGCGGAAGCAAACTCGCTGTCGAGCGCACAAGTTGCCGCCCTGAGCACGGACGACATCGCCGCTATGCAAACGGCTGATCTGGCTGCCCTGAAGACCTCGTCCATTGCCGGCCTGAGCACCGCCCAGGTCGCCGCGCTGACGACCAATCAGGTCAACAACATGCCAACGGCCCAGCTGGCTGCCCTGAGCACCGCTGACATCGCTGCCGGCCTGACCACCGACCAGATCGTGGCAATGACGTCGAGCCAGTTCGCCTCGCTGAGCACCGCCCAGGTGGCTGCCCTGTCGAGCAACAGCATCGCCGCCATCGAAACGGCCGACATCGTTGGCCTGACCACGGCTGCGGTTGCCGCGCTGAAGTCGGCGCAAGTGGCTGGCCTGACTACGGCACAAGTGGCTGCGCTGTCGACCAACCAGGTCAGCGCGCTGACCACGGCTGCCATGTCCGGCATGAACACCGACCAGATCGGCGCCCTGACCACCGCCCAGGCAGCTGCCCTGAGCACCGGCCAGGTGGCTGGCCTGTCGACCAACGCGATCGCCGCGCTGACCACCGACGACTTCGCCGCCCTGAAGACGGCTGCCATCGCCGGCCTGTCGACCAACCAGGTCAAGGCCCTGACCACGGATCAAGTGGTGGCGCTGACCACGGCGGAAGCGAACTCGCTGTCGAGCGCACAAGTTGCCGCCCTGAGCACGGACGACATCGCCGCCATGCAAACGGCTGATCTGGCTGCGCTGAAGACCTCGTCCATCGCCGGCCTGAGCACCGCCCAGGTCGCCGCGCTGACGACCAACCAGGTCAACAACATGCCAACGGCCCAGCTGGCTGCCCTGAGCACCGCTGACGTCGCTGCCGGCCTGACCACCGACCAGATCGTCGCGATGACGTCGAGCCAGTTCGCCTCGCTGAGCACCGCCCAGGTGGCTGCCCTGTCGAGCAACAGCATCGCCGCCATCGAGACGGCCGACATCGTTGGCCTGACCACGGCTGCGGTTGCCGCGCTGAAGTCGTCGCAAGTGGCGGGCATGACCACGGCACAAGTGGCCGCGCTGTCGACCAACCAGGTCAGCGCGCTCACCACGGCCGCCATGACCGGCATGAACACCGACCAGATCGGCGCCCTGACCACGGCCCAGGCAGCTGCCCTGAGCACCGGCCAGGTGGCAGGCCTGTCGACCAACTCGATCGCCGCGCTGACCACCGCCGACTTCGCCGCACTGAAGACGGCTGCCATCGCCGGCCTGTCGACCAACCAGGTCAAGGCGCTGACGACCGACCAGGTGGTGGCGCTGTCGACTTCCGAGGCCAACGCCCTGTCGAGCGCCCAGGTTGCTGCCCTGACCACGGACGACATCGCCGCCATGGAAACGGCTGACATCACCGCGCTGAAGACCTCCGCCTTCGCCGGCCTGACCTCGGCCCAAGTCGGTGCGTTGACCACGACCCAGGTGAACAACCTGGCCACGGCCCAACTGGCAGCGCTGAGCACGGCCGATGTGGCCAACGGCCTGACCACCGACCAGATCGTCGCGCTGACGTCGAGCCAGATCGGCGCCCTGAGCACGGCCCAGGTGGCTGCGCTGTCGAGCAACAATGTGGCCGCCATCGAGACGGCCGACATTGGTGGCCTGACCACGGCCGCAGTGGCTGCGCTCAAGTCGGCCCAGATCGCTGCGCTGGCAACGGCCCAGGTAGCCGCGCTGTCGAGCAACCAGGCTGCCGCGCTGACCACGGCCAACATGGCCGCGCTCAACAGCGACCAGGCTGGCGCGCTGACCACCGCCCAGGCTGCCGCGCTGAGCAGTGGCCAGGTGGCTGCGCTGGCGACCGCTTCGGTGGCCAACCTGGCCACGGCCGACCTGGCCGCGCTGAAGACCGCCGCCATCGCCGCCCTGACCACCAACCAGGTGCGTGCGCTGACGACCAGCCAGATCGCCAGCCTGCCGACGGCCGATGTGATGGTGCTGACCACCTCGCAGATGACCAACGGCCTGAGCACGGATCAGATCGTGGCGCTGACCTCCGACCAGTTCAGCGTGCTGAGCACGGCCCAGGTGAATGGCCTGAGCACGGCCAGCATGGTTGCCATCGAAACGGCCGACATCGCTGCGCTGAAGACCTCGGTGATCGCCACCCTGCGCACGGCCCAGATCAACGCCCTGACCACGGACCAGGTGGTGGCGCTGAGCACCAACCAGGTCGCCGCGCTGAGCACGGCAGCGATCTCGGCTGGCCTCACCTCCGACCAGGTGGTGGCGCTGTCGAGCAACCAGCTGACCACCCTCAGCACGGGCCAGTTGGCCGCGCTGTCGACGGCCAACCTGGTGGCGATGGAAACGTCGGACTTCTCGTCGCTGACCACCAACCAGATCTCGCATCTGTCGACTGGTCAGATCCACAGCCTGACGACCGACCAGATCCACAACATGACCACGACCCAGGTGCATTCGCTGACCACGGTGCAGATCCACGCACTGACCAGCCAGCAGGTCCAGGCCATGACGACGGATCAGATCCACGCGCTGCAGAGCCTGACGCCTATCGTGCTGGACCTGAACGACAACGGCATCCAGACCCTGAGCGTGACCCAGGGCGTGCAGTTCGACATGCAAGCCAACGGCAGCAAGGTCAACACCGGCTGGATCGCCGGCGGCGACGGCTTCCTGGCCATGGACCGCAACGGCAACGGCACCATCGACGATGGTTCGGAACTGTTCGGTTCGGGCACCACGCTGGCCGACGGCCAGAAAGCCACCACCGGCTACCAGGCCCTGGCCGAGCTCGACACCAACCATGACGGCGTGATCGACAGCAAGGACAGCGCCTTCGCCGACCTGCGTGTCTGGGTCGACAGCAATGCCGACGGCGTCAGCCAGGCCGGTGAGCTCAAGTCGCTCGCCTCGCTCAACATCACCCAGCTCAACCTGGATGTGACCAAGGGCAGCGCGATCGACAACGGCAACATCTCGGGCCTGACCTCGACCTACACCACGGCCGATGGTCGCAGCCACGGCGCGGCCGACGTCTGGTTCGAGTCGGGCAAGGCCGATGTGGCGGCGCCGGCGGTGGACCTGCGCGGCAACGTCAGCAGCCTGGTGCAGGCGATGTCGGCCTTCGGCAGCGGCGAAGGCGCGGCGGCCACCGGCGGCACGCTCAAGCTCGACGGCAGCAACGCGAGCGGCGGCGTCAACACGGCGGTGGCGGCCATGGCCGATGCGCTCAAGCAGTTCGACGCCAACGGCCAGCTGTTCGGCTCGACGCAGACGGCTGCCACCGACGCCGAGCTGCACCTGAAGGCACTGCGCGACACCGGCAGCCACGGCTTCCTGGCCACGCCACAGAAGTAAGCGGCGGCAGCGGCGCGGCGGGCGTTGCCCACCGCGCTGCGACCGGGCAAAAACGGCAAGACCACGCGGTCTTGCCGTTTTTTTTTAAAGTGCACACAGGCACTAAAAAAGGCGCCGGGAACGCGGTTGCTGCGGTAGAATCGCTCAGCATGTTCCGGCGCTGCGCCGGCGTGACGTCGTCCACCCGCTCGCATGAGAAAGCCAACCTTGATGCCGTCATCCTCTCCATCGCGTTCGTTACCGCACAATGCACGATAAATTTCCCCACACCGCGATCCAGTGCCTGACCGCGATCGCGCAGCACCATGGCTTGCAAATCAATCCCGAACGTCTGATCGACGACTACGCGCTGGGCGCCCAGGAACCCGGCAACGGCGTGCTGCTGCGCATCGCCAGCGACATCGGCCTGAAGGCCAAGGCCGACCGCCTGAGCTGGAGCCGGCTGCTGGCGCAAGGCGGCGTGTTCCCGCTGATGGCGCGGCTGAACGACGGCAACATGGTGATCGTGGTGGGCGTGCGGCCCGGCGCGGAGGGCCAGCCGGCCCAGGTCGCACTGCTCAACCCGATCAGCCAGCAGGCCAGCGTGACGATGGAGGATGGCGACAGCTTCTGCCGCCGCTGGCAGGGCGAGGTGCTGTTCGTCAAACGCCAGCACAAGCTTACCGATCCCAACCAGCCGTTCGGGCTGCGCTGGTTCATTCCCGAAATCCTCAAGCAGAAGGCCGCGTTCCGCGACATCTTCATCGCCGCCGTCGCCATGCAGCTGTTGGCGCTGGCCTCGCCCATCTTCTTCCAGCTGGTGATCGACAAGGTGCTGACCCACCAGAGCGTGACCACGCTGTGGGTGCTGGCGGCCGGCATCGTGCTGGCACTGGCGTTCGACGCCATCTTCGGCTTCCTGCGCCAGACCCTCACGCTGGCGGCCAGTAACAAGATCGACATGCGCCTGACCCGGCGCACCTTCGGCCACCTGCTGTCGCTGCCGATAGACTATTTCGAGACCACCACCGCCGGCATCATCACGCGCCACATGCAGCAGCTCGAGAAGATCCGCAACTTCCTCACCGGGCGCCTGTTCATGACGGGGCTGGACCTGATCGCGCTGCTGGTGTTCCTGCCGGTGCTGTTCACCTATTCATTCAAGCTGGCCGCCATCGTGCTGCTGTTCGCGGCCCTGATCGCGGGCGTGGTGATGGCCATGGTGCCGACCTTCCAGCGCCGCCTGAACGCGCTCTATTCGGCCGAGGGCCAACGTCAGGCCATGCTGGTGGAAACCATCCACGGCATGCGCACGGTGAAGGCGCTGGCGATCGAACCGAGCCAGCGCCGCATCTGGGACCAGCGCTCGGCCGAGGCCATCACCATGCACTTCCGGGTCGGCCAGATCTCGATCACGGGCAACGCCATCACGGATTTCCTGGGCAAGCTGATGCCCGTCACGCTGATCGTGATCGGCGCCCAGGAAGTGTTCGACCAGACGCTGACGGTGGGCGCGCTGATCGCGTTCCAGATGCTGTCGCAGCGCGTCACCCAGCCCCTGATCTCCATCGTCGGCCTGGTCAACGAATACCAGGAGACGGCGCTGTCCGTGAAGATGCTGGGCGAGGTGATGAACCGTGCGCCCGAGGGCCGCGCCGGAGCCGGCGGCCTGCGTCCCATCCTGCAGGGCGAGATTCGCTTCGACGATGTCACGTTCCGCTATCCGGGCGCGCCCAACCTGGCGCTGGACAAGGCCAGCTTCACCATCCAGCCCGGCACCGTGGTCGGCATCGTGGGTCGCAGCGGCTCCGGCAAGACCACGCTGACCAAACTGATCCAGGGCCTGTACGGGGTGCAGGAAGGCATCGTGCGCTTCGACGGCATCGACGCGCGCGAGATCGAACTGTCGCACCTGCGGCGCCAGATCGGCGTGGTGCTGCAGGAGAACTTCCTGTTCCGCGGCACGGTGCGCGAGAACCTGATCGTCACCAAGCCCGACGCCTCGTTCGAGGAGATCATCGAGGCGGCGGCGGCGGCCGGCGCCGACGAATTCATCGAGCGCCTGCCGATGGGCTATGACACGCTGCTCGAGGAGAACGCGGCCAACCTGTCGGGCGGCCAGAAGCAGCGGCTGTCGATCGCCCGTTCCCTGCTGGCCAAGCCGCGCATCCTGATCCTGGACGAAGCGGCCAGCGCACTCGATCCCGAGAGCGAGGCGATCTTCATCAACAACCTGTCGCGCATCGCCGTGGGCCGCACCGTGGTGATGATCTCGCACCGCCTGTCGACCCTGGTCAACGCCGACAAGATCATGGTCATGCAGCAGGGCCGCCTGATGGACGCGGGCCGCCATGCAGAACTGCTCACCCGTAGCGAAACTTACCAGCACTTATGGAACCAGCAAACAAGCCACCTGTAACCGCCACGTCCGCGCGCGCGCCGCGCCGCGGCCGGGACGAGACGGAAATCGAGTTCCTGCCGGACGCCGACGCCATCGAGCGCAGCCCGCTGCCGCGCTTCGTGCGGCTCACGCTGCACGTGCTGGCGGCCGCCTTTGTCACCTTCATCGTCTGGGCCAGCCTGTCGCACGTGGAGAAGATCGTGATCGCCAAGGGCCGGCTGGTCAGCCCGCAGGGCAACCTGGTGGTGCAGCCGCTGGAAACGTCCATCGTGCAGCGCATCGACGTGCAGGTGGGCCAGGTGGTGCGCCAGGGCCAGCTGCTGGCCACGCTGGACCCCACCTTCACCCAGGCCGACGAAGCGCAGCTGCGCACCCGCCTGCGCAGCCTCGACACCCAGACGGCCGAGCTGCAGGCTGAACTGGCGGGCCAGGGCCGGCCCGCCGCCGCCGGCCGCGGCGATGCCGACCAGCAACTGCAGGCCCAGCTGTCGGGCGAGCGCCAGGCCAACTTCGAGGCGCAAAAGAAGAAGATGGACGAGAACATCGCGCGCCTGCAGGCGGGGCTGGAGACGAACAAGCGCGACCAGGTGATCCTGGCCCAGCGCGTCAAGTCGCTGCGCGAAGTGGAAGCGATGCAGGAGCAGCTGATGGCCGAGCAGTTCGGCGCCAAGATGCACTTGCTCGAAGCGCGCGACCGCCGGCTGGAAGTGGAACGCGACATGATCCTGCAGCGCAACAAGGCCGAGGAGATGCAGCGCGAGCTGGCCGCCGCCCAGGCCGAGCGGGCCGCGTTCGGCAAGGGCTGGCGCCAGAAGATGATGGAAGACTTGCTGGCCGCCACCCGTGACCGCGACGGCATCAAGGAACAGCTGGCCAAGGCCGACAAACGCCACCAGCTGGTGCAGCTGACGGCGCCGGCCGACGCCATCGTGCTCGAAATCGGCAAGACGGTGTCGGCCGGTTCCGTGGTGCGCGAGGCGGAGCCGATGTTCACGCTGGTGCCGCTCAATGGCGGGCTGGAGGCGGAAGTGCAGATCGACTCGCTCGACATCGGCTACATCAAGACCGGCGCGCTGGCGCACCTGAAGGTGGATGCGTTCCCGTTCCAGGAACACGGCGCGCTCGATGGCAAGGTGCGCACCATCAGTTCCGACGCGTTCCGGCGCGACGCCAACAACCCGGGCCAGGGCATGGACGCCTACTACGTGAGCCGCATCGCGCTGGGCGACGGCAAGCTGCGCAAGATGCGTCCCGGCGCCCGCCTGCTGCCCGGCATGACCCTGTCGGCCGAGGTGGTGGTGGGCCACCGCACCGTGATGTCCTACCTGCTGTGGCCGCTGACCAAGGCCATGGACGAATCGATCCGCGAGCCGTAAGCAACACCCAACCAACCGGGGTCAGGTCATGCTTCCATGCAAAACGCGCGCATTTTGCATGGAAGCATGACCTGACCCCGGTTAATGAGATGGTCACCCTCACCCTATAAGTCCTAATCTTATAGGGTGTTTTCATTTCTGGAGGGCGCCATCATGGACAGCGTAACGTTGATCGGTATCGACCTTGGC
Organism: Rugamonas brunnea; assembly: GCF_014042345.1. Taxonomy (GTDB): domain Bacteria; phylum Pseudomonadota; class Gammaproteobacteria; order Burkholderiales; family Burkholderiaceae_D; genus Rugamonas; species Rugamonas brunnea. Next base: position 2 of record NZ_JACEZT010000026.1, on the reverse strand, counting down.
AA
>NZ_JACEZT010000025.1 GCF_014042345.1 Rugamonas brunnea | reverse complement strand
CGACATATACATGCCTTCCCAGTCCAGGCCATCGTCGGAGACGGCGGCCGGCGCGGCGGCCGGCGCTGCTACTGCGGCGGCGGGGGCTGCGGCGGCAGGCGCTGGCGCGGCGGCCGGCTTGGCGGCGGCCTTGGGCGCGTCGCCCTTGCCTTCGATGGCATCCTTGAGGATGGCTTCCAGGTCGCCCGGCATGGCCGGCAGCGTGTCCGGTTCGGCCCCGTTCGACAATTCGGCCAGCTGGTCGGCCACAAAGCCGGACGCCTGCAGCGCGGCCTCGATGGCCAGCGGCGTGACGGGCGCGGCGCCGGTGCGCAGCGCGTCAAACAGGTTTTCCGTCAGGTGGCAGGCCGCCACCAGCGCCGGCAGGTTCATGAAGCCGGCCCCACCCTTGATGGTGTGGAACGAGCGGAACACCGCGTTCAGGGTTTCCTTGTTTTCCGGGTCGCGTTCGAGGCGCAACAGATGTTCTTCCACATTGACAGCCAGATCCATCGCCTCGACGACGAAATCCTTGAGCATATCGTCCATTAGAATCCCAGGTCAGCAAGCAGGTCGTCGACACTATCCTGATTCAGCGCCACCGACGGAGCCGATGGGCCTTGCATCAGAGACACTTCTTTTTGCGCCAGTTTCTCGCGCACGTCGGCCGGCGCGTTGTCGCGCAGCAGCTGCGCCAACTCGTTCTCCACCGTTTTGGTGATGGTCACCACCTTCTTGATCAGCTGGCCCGTGATGTCCTGGAAGTCCTGGGCCATCATGATTTCCAGCAGGCGGGCTTTTTCCGCCTCGGTGGCTTCCGATACGGCTTGCGCGAAGGCCTTGGAGTCGCCGGCCAGCACCTTGAACTGGTCCAGGCTGAGCTTGCCCGCGAACAGATCGTTCCAGCGGTTCTCCATGTCCTTCGATTGCTTGGACAGCACGTCCTGGGCCGGCATGCCCTCGTCCAGCGTGTTGAGCACCTTGTTGGCGGCCTGCTCGGTCAGCGAGGCCACGTATTCGAGTCGGTCCTGGGCGTCGACGATCTGCGACGAGGCCTCCGTCAGCGCCTTGTCATAACCCAGTTCGCGCAACGAATCGTGCAGCAGGCGTACGATGCCGCCCAGGCGTTCGAACATGGCCGGCTTGTCGCCATCGGGAACCTCGGCCACCGCTGCCGCGGCAGCGGCCAGGGCCGGCGTCGGGGCTGGCGCTTCGGCCACCACATCGGGCGGACGGGCCGCCGCTACCTGCTCGAACAGGCTTTCCAGGTCATCTTCGGCCGCGGCCGGCGCTGGAGCGGGCGCTGGGGCAGGCGCCGCACTCTTGCTTTGGGCAGACACTTCATCAAATAGTGCGTCGAAATCATCAGCGGCGTTGGTCATAATCCCTGCTTCTCCATAATTTGTAAAATTGCTGCCCTTCACTTGCTTGTTCACCCCGCGCGCCGCCCCATCCGCAGGCAGGCTCGAGAGTGATGACGCCCGGCAATATAACGCGCTTACGCGAGTGTAGCAGGGCGACGCCGGATTATTCAATCTCCGGGGCCGGAAAGCCAGCCGGCTCACCCGCCGCGCACGGTCATCGGCCACGTTTACTGTTGTATTTGCAGATACTAACATTGGAAAGTTCGCCCCGGTATGGCGGCGACCATAAAACAAGTGCCCACGTGCAAAAAATGCCGGCTTCACCTTGCATTAACAGCAAGCACCAGTGTACTTATTGATACATATCAAGACTTTCCATGCTAACAATAATGTGAATCAGGACTACAATTAAACTGGCGCGCTGGGCAGTTGCAGTTTGCCAGTGGCGCGGCCGGCATTGCGCACCGAGAGGAGGACTGCCATGTACCGCAAGATCTTGATTACGACCGACGGTTCCACCGTGTCGAGTAAGACGGCCTGCGCCGGGGTCGATTTCGCCGAGCAGATGGGCGCCGACATCCTGGCCCTGTTCGTGGCGCCCGAATACCAGTATCCGATCTACGTGGAGATCATCCCCCCCAGCTATCCCAGCGAGGAGGAATACATGGCGGCCATGCAGCGCGCCGGCCAGCAGCACGTGCAGCCCATCGTCGACGCGGCCGCGCGGCGCGGCCTGCGCTGCCAGGGCCTGACCGTGTTCGCGGAAAGCCCGGCGCTGAAAATCGTCGAGGTGGCCGCGCGCGAGGGCTGCGACCTGATCTTCATGGGCTCGCACGGGCGCAGCGGCTGGGGCCAGTTACTGCTGGGCAGCGTCACCAACAAGGTGCTGTCGCACTCGCGCATCCCGGTGCTGGTGCACCGCCTGATCAAGGAACCGGCGCCCAGCACGGCCTGAACCGGCCCCGGCCACGGGGCGGCCACCTGGATGGCAACCGCGTGACAACATTAAGTAAAAAGCATGGCTGCCTGATTTGGGGTAGTATGACCGGCGCGCCGCAAGCGCCAGGGCATGCTTTTTCCCATTAAGAACAATAAACCCATGCCGACAGGCATCATCCAGACCGACCTATGATACGAATTGTCATTGCTGACGACCACACCATCATGCGCGAGGGTCTCAAGCGCATCCTCGACGGTGCGCCGGACATCGACATCGTGGGCGAGGCGATCGACGGCTTCGAAGTGCTCAACCACGTGCGCCAGGGCGGCTTCGATTTGCTGCTGCTGGATTTGTCCATGCCCGGTCGCAGTGGCGTGGACCTGATCCGCCAGATCCGCAGCGAAGCGCCCAAGGTGGCGATCCTGATCCTCACCATGCACGAGGAGGAGCAATACGCGGTGCGCGCCATCCGCGCCGGCGCCCAGGGCTACCTGACCAAGGAAAGCGCCGGCACCCAGCTGGTGGGCGCGATCCGCAAGGTGGCCTCGGGCCGGCCCTACATCAGCACCGAAGTGGCCGAGCAACTGGCGCTCAACATCATGATGCCCAGCGAGACGCTGCTGCACAAACAACTGTCGGACCGCGAATTCGAAGTGTTCTCGCTGCTGGTGGCCGGCAAATCGATCACGGAGATCGCCAACGGCCTGCACCTGAGCGTCAAGACCGTCAGCACCCACAAGACCCGCATCATGCAGAAGATGGGCATGAATTCGCTGTCGGAAATGGTGCAATATGCCGTGGCGCACCGCCTGTTATCGCCGTTCAAGACCTGACCGCTCACCTCGCCCCATCGCCCGGCGCCGCAGCGGCGACCGGGGCCATTAGGAAGACTCCTACATTCTCGCGCCGCCTCCTACGCGCATATTCAGCACTTACCGATATTCATCACCGTCCCCCGTTGGCATACTGAAACCATACGATTGTTTTGCTTCGCGGCCATTTCGGTTCTCCGGACACCACGGCGCGCCAGGCAGGACAAGCCAGAACAAGATCAGCCGGCTTCGGGCGCGCCTCATCCCTGCGCGCGTGGCAGACGGCCCGGAGCCGCGCCGTATGCGCGGCGCTTCCAGCGCCACCGAACCGCCTTTTCAGAAACCAGGAGATGAACATGCTGTCCACGCAAGCGTCCGTAACCCGTCCGGCCACCACCGCGACCGTCCCCTCCCCGTCCATGGAGGCAGGACGGCAACGCCAGGGGCGGCTCTGGTCGAACCTCAAGGAAGTATGCGACCTGCTCCATATTCCGGCTGCCTGCACCATCGCCACCGAGGAATTGCTGTTCCAGCACGTGCAGTTCAAGACTGGCCAGCGCATCCACACCATCGGCCAGCCCTTCGACACGCTCTACATCGTCAATTCCGGCTTCCTCAAGACGGTGCTGATCGACGAATTCGGCAATGAGCAAGTGCTGAGCTTCCCCATGAAGGGCGACATGCTGGGCGTGGACGGCATCCACACGCGCCACTACTCGTCCGAGGCAGTGGCCCTGTCCGACTGCGACCTGATCCTGCTGCCGTTCAAGAAGCTGACGGCGCTGGGCCGCATCCACCTGGAGCTGGAAAACATGATGTACGGCGTGATGAGCCGCGAACTGGTGCGCGAGCAAGCCATGATCGGCATGCTGGGCGCCCTGTCGGCCGAAGCGCGCGTGGCCCGCTTCCTCGTCTCGCTGGCCGAGCGCTTCGCCCAGATGGGCTATTCCAGCAAACTGTTCAACCTGCGCATGACGCGCCACGAGATCGGCAGCTACCTGGGCCTGACGCTGGAAACGGTAAGCCGCACCTTGTCGGCCTTCAACGAGATCGGCCTGATCAGCGTCGACCAGCGCACCATCGGCATCAAGGACGCGGAAGCGCTGAAGACCTTGCGCCGCCTGCCGCCGTCGCGCGCGCGGGCCCGCCAGCAGTCCACGGCCAAGAGCAAGGCCGGCGCCGAGCCAGCCGCCCCCGCGCAGCTGGTGGCGTCCGTCTGAACACTGCTTGCTGAGCACCCTTGCTGCACCCAGCTTGGCCCGGCCCGCGCCGGGCCTTTTTTGTTTTTGCCATGATGCCGACCCGGCAGTTCGCGGGACGGGGCCTAGATGCATGTGTCGGGCCAGGCACTGGCAAAACATACCCGTTTCGGGTATATTTTTAAAATCAGAATGACACGCGTCCTCAAGCGGGCGGGCTTCGCACGATGGCAGGCCGGCGAAAGGCTGGCCGATGCTGCCTTGTGCAAGGCGGTTCAAGAGATGGAAAGCGGTCTGATCGACGCGGACCTGGGCGGATTTCTCTACAAGAAGCGGGTTGCGCGCCCCGGCAGCGGCAAAAGCGGTGGTTACCGCACGCTGCTGGCGGCCCGGATTGGTCGCCGCTACGTGTTCCTGCATGGGTTCCCCAAGAGCCACAAGGCAAACATCACGCAGGACGAAAGAAAGGCGTTGCAATTCGCCGGGAAAGTGTTTCTGGAATTGTCCAGCGAGGATTTGTCGAAGGCGCTGCAATCGGGCGTGTTATTGGAGGTGCATTGTGAGCAAGATCATTGAATCCCTGCGCGGCGACCTGGCAGCACTCCGCGCAACAGGAGCGATCAGCAAGGTGACGATGCGCGAATTCGACACAATCTGCCCGCCGCCGGTGCGGGCGTTCAGCGCGGCCGACATCAAACGCCTGCGCGAAGCCTTGAAATTCAGCCAGCCAGTGTTCGCGCTGCATTTGCACACGTCGGCCTCGACCGTGCGCAAATGGGAGCAAGGCGACACCCAACCCACGGGGCCGGCACTCAAACTGTTAAACATCATCGCCGACAAAGGCCTGCAGGCCATCATTTGACGGGCTCGCCCCGGCTCCACAAGCCTCCTGGCTTAACTGCCGACATTTCCCATTCCCGACGCTCAATGCAGCACCGGCGGCGCAGGCTGTCGGCGCCGCACCCTTACCCCGGCCGCCGGCGGCATGCGCAAGCGCCGCACCATGGCCGGCAACGCCTGCGGCGCGCCACGGGCCGTGCCATGTTGCGAACGGCGCCGCTCGATGAACGGGCGGCGCGGCTGGTCCGGCTGCGACGGCGCCGGCGCGGCCGGCTTGCCCTGGCGCGACAGCAACAGCGCCAGCCGGCCGATCCGGTGCCCCAGCACGGCGCCATCGGCATCGCGCACGGCGGCGCCCTCGGCCGCTGCCGCCAGCGCGCCGCGCGCGATCTGGCAACCGAGCGTGCGGTAGCTTTCGAACTGGTCCTCGTCGAACCACTGGTCGGCCGTGGACTGGTGGGGAAACTCGGGATGGGTCTTGCTGTAGTTGAGCACATCCGCGTTCTCGGCGCCCGTGATGGCCGGCTTGATGTACAGGAGCACCCCATCCTGGCCCCGGCCATCGGCAGCCCGGTACTGGATGTGGCCCGTCACGAAGCTGGCGCCGCCCAGCGCCCCGCCGCCCGCCTGCGGCACGATGCGGCGCGCGTCGAGCACGATGGGCACGTGCAGGTCCGTGTAGCACTTGCGAATCGCGTTGCCCAGGTCCTCGAACACAAATTTCTCATCGCAGCTGGCGTCCACGGCCACCACCAGACGGCAGCGCCGCCGCACCAGCTCGTACAGCCCCAGGTTCTCGAAATGGCCGCCGTCGGACAGGTAGAGGAAATCGGCATTGGTGTCGGTCAGGCCGAACAGCTCGGCCAGGATGCTGAACAGGCCGATGCGCGGCGAGGCGCTTTGCCAGTGCTTTTCCTTGATGGGGTTGGGCGACCAGCGCCCCAGCCGCAGGTTGAACAGCGTCATCAGGAAGGTCAGCGGCGGCGACGAGTGATAGCCCATGTTGGGGCTGGCCGCCGCGCCCGACACGGCCACCGCCATACCCAGCTTGACGATGGCGTCGTCGTCGCGGAATAGCGACGGGCGCGCCGCATAGTCGGCGCTGGGCCGGTAGCAGCCCCGGTGCGCGCCCGGCGTGCGCCGGTCCGGCGAGGGCATGGCCGGCATGTCGTAGCCGCAATAGGCCGGCGACAGGCAGAACGCGGCCGCCTTGCGCGTCTGCCAGGCCAGCTCCTGGCCGTTGACCATGTTGAGCGCCGCGTTGATCAGGTGGTAGGGCCGTTGCAGCGGCGCCGGCGCGGCCGGGTCGGCCTTGCGCAACAAGGTGTGCAGCGGCGGATCGTCGGCCGGGTCGAAACCGGTGAACGGATGGGGACTGCGGCGCGGATTGCTGGCCCCGAAATAGGCGCGCACCAGCCGCATGCGGTACATCATGTACAGCGAAAACTTGTTGATATCGACCCGCCAGCCCAGCACCAACGCCACCACGGTGAAGGTGGCCAGCAGCGCCAGCACATGGCCTTCGTCGGCGCCTGTGGTGGCGGCGAAATAGGCGTTGTAATAAGCCCACAGCGGCGCGCTGGCGGCCCGCTGCACCTGGGCCGGCGCCACCAGGTATTGCAGCCACGTGGTCAGCACGCCCACGATCACCAGCGTGAACGCATACGGCGCCACCTTGGCCACCAGTTCCAGCCGGGTGGGCGCGCCGGGCTTGCCCGTGGCCCCGCCGCTGCTGGACTTGAGCCCGACCAGCGTGACCAGCGTGGTCAGCGCCGCGCCCGCGCTGCTGGTGCGCCAATACTGGGTGAAGCCCCAGTCCAGCAGCGGCGGCAGGTAGAACGCGAACAGGAACAGGGCCAGCCAGGCCAGGCAGAAGATGAAGGTCCACGCGCCCTGGCGTGCCCACCACTCGCGGCTGGGGTCGCGGTACATGCGGCCGATCAGGCCTATCATCAGCGTGATGGTCACGCCGAACAGGGCCAGCAGCAGCGGCAGGCCCAGGCTGGTCAGTTGCACGGCGTCCACCGGCAACGGCCCGGCCCGATGCGCCATCGACAGCGTCTTCAGCAGCAGCATGGTGGCCACGCCCAGCGCACCGATGGCGCACAGCAGGTGGCCCAGTCCTTCCAGCAGCACCTTGGCCACCGGTTCCGTCTCGCCGTAGGGTTCCAGCTGCGCGGCCCGGTAGTTCAGCCATTGGGCCGTGCCCCAGCCGGCCACCCACACCAGGAAATACACCACGCCGGGCAACAGCAGCCAGGTGTAAGGCGTATGCGCCAGCCCGGCCGGCAAGTCGTCCCAGAACGCGATCAGCCGCGCATGGTACTGCCACACGGCCAGGCTGCCCAGCAAGGCCGACACCATCAGTGGCAGGCAGATGCAGATCAGCACATCGCCCTGATTCTGCGGCAGCCAGCTGCCCGGCGGCGGCCGGCCCTTGCGCGAAATGCTGAGCGCCATGAAATACACGGCCAGCAGGAACAGGCCGACGGCGCACGGCGCCGTCGTGCGGCCCGGCGCCACCATCTCGTGCGCCACCACGGCCGTCAACAGGCGCGGCAGCAGGAACAGGGCCGCCAGCCACGCCGTCAGCAGACCCAGGTTGAGCAGCGTGTTGCGCGCGTAGGTGCAGATCAGGGTCCAGGTGTCGGCGCTGAACATGCCGCTGGACGGCGTCAGGTAGTGGCTGTACTGGCGCAGGAACTGCACCGGGATCGGTTCGCTGCGGGGTGCGCCGGGTGCGCCGGGCGCGCCCGGTGGTGCGCCGGCGACAGCGGCGCCGGACGGCGCCAGCGCCTCCTCCACGGCCGCCACGTTGCCGCCCAGCTCCTTGATCCAGCGCGACAGCCAGCCGCCGATGTAGCCGCCGCCGGAAACGGTGGACAGGTAATCAAAGTCGCGCAGCAACCGCAGCTCGGCCAGCGCCTGCAGCACGCCCAGGTTGAAGGTGGCGCTGCGGATGCCGCCGCCGGAAAAGGCCAACCCGGCCAGCTTGCGGCGCTGGGCGCGCCGGTAGACCTCGGACAGCCGGGCCGGACGCGCGCCGCCAAGGTCGCCGTCCCGCGCATCAAGCTCGAACTGGAACACTTCGCTGAACACGGTGCCGGCGCGCGCGTTCAGGCGCGGCCACGGATCGTCGGTCTGTTGCAGATGTTCATCGCGGCGAAAGCGCGCCATTGCCTGCGCGAAATCGTCGCTGGCGCCATAGCCGAGGCTATCGAGCTTGCGGATCAGGTTCTGCCGCAACTCGTCTGGCGGCGCGGCGGAGGCTACAGGCGGCATGGCATACTCCCTCGGCGCGGCGGCACGCGCGACCGGCCTGGCGGTGGAGGTGCCCCTCCTTGCACTATAGGCCGTGAGGCGGCAAGGAAATACACACAATCTCACTGGCGCCGCCGTCGCCGCGCCGAGCCCGCAAACAAGCAAGCGCACAAGCAGGCCGGCATGCAAAAAAGGAATCCACAAGCACGCTTGCGGATTCCTTTTTTTCACTAGGCCGGGTCAGCGTTCAGCCGGCCCGTGGACGGCTCAGGTCTTGCTGCCGGTGCTGCCGCCACTACGGCTGCCGCTACGCTCGTTGCGCTCGTTCTCGTCGCGCGAGCCCTGGTTGCTGCTGCCGCTGGTGCCGCTGCGCGAGCCGCTGCCGGTGGTGCTGCTTTGCTTGCTGCCCTGGTCATTCTTGTGGCTCATGCTGCCAGCCCGGCGTGCCTCTTCCGAGGTGAATTCGTGTGCCGTGCCTTTTTCATGGGCCGCCCGACCGCCTTCGCTGGCGATTTCGCGCTGCTGATCCGGGTCCATCGAGGCGAAACCACGCTTGCTGGTATCGCTTTGTTTGCTACCGCCCTGACTGCCTTGTTTGCTGCCTGGGTTATCCTGATTTGAGGTGGCCATAATCTTCTCCTGATGTCGTGCATCCTTTCAGATGAGTGGAAATCCAACCTCCCCACGGAGACCGGGCCTGCGCTGTGACTGGCTGGCCCGGCGGCCGGTGAGAGGAGCATTCATGGTAGTGCAAGGCCCAGCGGGCGGGCATAGGACATGCTCAAGTGTGAATGTAGGAGAAATCCGGCGGCCGGTATCTGTGTTGTCGAGAGCATCTCTTAGCCTCAGCGCGCCTGCACAAATTCCGCCATGAAAGTCTTGCTGCTGTCGTCGGTAAATTCGAACAGCACGCGCTCCCCCGCCACCGTCAGCAGCGCAGCCAGATCCAGTCGCGGGTGGACCGGCACCGGCGCCGGTGCGCCGCCGCCGCAATGGTCGCATTGGCCGCAGCCATCCCACTCGTCGCCGTCCGCGCCCAAGCCGGCCAGCAGCAGCCGCCAGCGGCAGGCGCCCCCGCGCAGATAGGCGGCCAGCGACGCGGCCTCGCCCAGGCCGCCCTGCGGCGGCGCCAGCAGCGTGCACTGCGCCGGCAGCCCGTCACGGCCGGCCCGGCACGAATCGCGGTAATAGGCTTGCAAGGTGGCGGGCACGCGCAGGTGGATCACGAAGCGGATATCGCGGCGGTCCATGCCGCCGCCAAAGGCCGGCGTGGCCACCATCACGCGCCGCGCGCCCTGGCGGAACTGGTGCAGCCGCAAGCGGCGCGTGGCCGGGGGCAGCTTGCCGTGGTAACTGCAGGCGCTGTCGCCGGCGTCGCGCAACTGGCGGCACAGGCGTTCGGCCGTGGCCATGCTGTCGACGTGGATGATGCCGGCGCCGGGCGTGTCGCGGGCCAGCCGCAACGCGGTCGCATAACGGGCTTCCGGCCCCGCAAAGCGCAGCACCCGGTAGCGCAGGTTCGGCCGGTACAGGCCGCCATCGGACGCTGGCTCGCGCACCTGCGCCAGCGGCCCGCCTTGCGCGGCGCTGGTATCACCCTGGCCGCTGGCCCGTCTTTTTCTGCGCCCCATACGCCCCCCGATGTGTGATCCGCGACCGACCGCGCCCTGCATGGGGCGAAGTTCAGCCCACAGGGTAAACGGCTCGCTTGTGACACGCTATCGGATACGACCCCGGTGTGGGATCAGATCATCACCGGGGTGGCTAGGAATACGCCGAGCACCGGACTCAGGCATCCAGCCCGGCCATGCCGGCCTCGCTGTAACGCGCCCCGCTGGCTATGCCAGGCGGCAATGCCGCCGCAATGCGGGCGCAGTCCGCCGCATCCAGTTGCACGTCCAGCGCGCCCAGGTTGTCGCGCAGGTAGGCGATACGCTTGGTGCCGGGTATGGGCACAATGTGGTCGCCCTGCGCCAGCAGCCAGGCCAGCGCCAGCTGGGCCGGGGTGCAGCCCTTGCCGGCCGCCAGTTCCCGCACGCAATCCACGATGCGCTGGTTGCTACGCAGATTGTCTGCGGCGAAGCGCGGATTGAAACTGCGGAAATCGGCGCCGTCATGCGTGCCGGCGAACGCGCCCGTCAGGAAGCCCCGGCCCAGCGGGCTGTAGGCGCAGAACGCCGCCCCCACAGCGCGGCAGGCATCCAGCACGCCCTGCTCCGGGTCGCGCGTCCACAGCGAGTACTCGCTCTGCACGGCCGCCACCGGATGCAGGGCCGCCGCGCGGCGCAAGGTGGCGGCCGACACTTCGCACAGGCCGACGGCGCCGATCTTGCCGGCCCGCGCCAGTTCGGCCAGCGCACCCATCGATTCCTCCAGCGGCGTCTGCGCCAGATCGAGCCGGTGCAGATAGTAAAGGTCGATATGCTCGACGCCCAGCCGCGCCAGCGACGCCTCGCAGGCTTGTCGGATGTAGGCGGCCGAGTTGTCGATCCGGCGCGCGTACTGGCCCGGCGCGCGCACCAGGCCGCACTTGGTGGCCACATGGGCGCGCCCGTGCTTGCCGCGCAGGAAGCGACCCAGCAATTGTTCGTTGTGGCCGAAGCCATAGGCGTCGGCCGTGTCGTACAGCGTCACGCCGGCCTCCCAGGCCGCCTCCAGCGTGGCCAGCGACTGCGCGTCGTCCGTGGCGCCGTAGAACTCGGACATGCCCATGCAGCCCAGGCCCAGCGCCGATACCGTCAATTCACCGATCTTACGTTGTTGCATGTCGCTCTCCTCCCGTGGTTGATGCAGGCCAGTCTAGCCGCCGCCCCGGGCTGGAGGAATGTCCAAATTAGTGATACCTTTTGGGTATCAATGCCGAGACCGGAAACCGACATGAGAAAACTCGACAGCCATGCCCTGGAAGTGTTCGTCGCCGTCGCCACCTGCCTGAACTTCCGCCAGGCGGCCGAGCAACTGCACATGACCCAGCCGCCACTGAGCCGCGCCATCCGCCAACTGGAATCGCGGCTGGCCACGCAACTGTTCGAGCGCGACACCCGGCACGTGACCCTCACCCCGGCCGGCCGCCAGTTGCTGCCCATGGCCCAGCGCATCCTGGCCATGCTGGACGCGGCCGAACTGGCCATGCGCGACCATCCCGCCCCCATGCGGGTGCGGCTGGGCCTGACATCATCGATGGAAGCGGACCTGTTCCGGCCGTTCACGGAGGCACTTGCGGCCGCGCAGGGCGGGCCGCTGGATCCAGTGTTCGCCACCTCGCCGCAACTGGTGGCCGGCGTGCGCGCCGGCCGGCTGGACGCGGCCGTGATCGCGCTGCCCACGGCCACCCGCGAACTGGCCGTGCTGACGCTGGGACGGCAGCCAATGCTGGCCGCCCTGTCCAGCGCCCACCCGCTGGCGCGGCGCCGCAGCGTGACGCTGGCGGATCTGGCCAGCGAGCCCGTGTACTGGTTCGAGCGAGCGCGCCAGCCCGCCTTCTTCGACCACTGCCACGCCGTGTTCAAACGCCACCAGTTCGCACCGCCGTTCGTGCGCGAGCCGCACGACCACCACGTGCTGCTCAGCGACGTGGCGGCCGGCAAAGGCATTGCCCTGCTGCCCGCCTCGTTCGCGGCCTTGCGCCGGCGCGGGGTGGCATACCGAAAGCTGGCCGAGGGCGAGGAACTGGCGGCAGGGCTGGGCCTGGTGACGGCGCCCGGCCACCCCGCCGCCGATATGCTGGCCGACCTAGCGCGCCGCACATTAGCCTAAGAGGTCGCTGTCAGGCGCACATTCTGGCGCGCCGTTACCGCCCTTGAACGCCGTTGCACGCCCTTGCCGCACTTGCCGCCCTCACCTGCCGCCCGCCATTGCCGCCATTGCCGCGCTTGCAGCCCGTGCACGCCCCTGCCCTCTCCCGCGTCCCGGCCCACGCCGCGCGCGTCCCAACGGCGGCACAATCAACGCAGCGACGCGGCGCCGGCCGCAGCGGCCCGCGCCAGCAGCAGATCGCGTTCGCGCGTATTCTGCGCCAGCGCGGCGGCCCGCTCGAATTCCTCGCGTGCTTCGGCATGGCGCCCCAGCTTGCCCAGCAGATCGCCGCGCACGCTGGGCAGCAGGTGGTAGTGGCGCAGCGCCGGTTCGTCGAGCAGACCATCGACCACCTCCAGCCCCAGCGCCGGCCCGAACGCCATGCTCAGCGCCACCGCCCGGTTCAGCTCCACGACCGGCGACGGCGCCAGTTGCGACAGCGCGTCGTACAACGCGGCGATGCGGCCCCAATCCGTATCGGCCGCCGTGCGCGCCCGCGCGTGGCAGGCGGCGATGGCGGCCTGTACGCCGTACGGCCCCAATCCCTGCCCGGTGGCGCCGGCCCGCTCCAGCGCCGCCAGCCCGCGCCGGATCAGCAACTGGTCCCAGCGCGCGCGATCCTGTTCCAGCAGCAGCACGGGCGCGCCGTCCGGCCCCACCCGGGCGCGGGCGCGCGAGGACTGGATTTCCATCAGCGCCACCAGCCCGTGCACTTCCGCCTCACGCGGCACCAGTTCGGCCAGGATGCGGCCCAGCCGCAGCGCCTCGTCGCACAGGGCCGGCCGCATCCAGTCGGCGCCGGCGCTGGCCGTGTAGCCTTCGTTGTAGATCAGGTAGAGCACTTGCAGCACGGCCGCCAGCCGCGCCACCAGTTCGTGCGCGCGCGGCACCTCGAACGGCACGCGCGCCTCGGCCAACGTGCGCTTGGCGCGCACGATGCGCTGCGCCACCGTCGCCTCGGGCACCAGGAAAGCACGCGCTATCTCGCCCGTGCCCAGGCCACCGAGCATGCGCAGCGTGAGCGCCACCCGGCCATCCATGGGCAGCACCGGATGGCAGGCCACGAACACCAGCCGCAGCACGTCGTCGCCGATATCGTCCTCCAGCGCACGCGCCACGTCCGCCTCCAAGTCGGGCGCGGCGTCCTGCAGCACGCCTTCGATTTCGTAGCTGATCTGGTTTTGTTTGGTCTGATGCAGCTGGCGCTGGCGCAGCACGTCCAGCGCGCGGTGCCTGGCCACCGTCATCAGCCACGCGGCCGGATTGTCGGGGATCCCCGTTTCGGGCCACCGTTCCAGCGCGCTCACCAGGGCATCCTGGGCCAGCTCCTCGGCCGTGCCCACATCGCGCAGCATGCGGGCGACGGCGGCGATGATGCGGGCCGATTCGATCCGCCACACCGCCTCCACCACCCGCGCCACCGCCGCCGTCATCAGCGCTCCGGCGGCCCGCCCGGCGCCGCCGCTGGCTCGCGCACCCGGTGCATTTCCAGCGTCACGTCGCCGTCGCCAGGGTAGGGATAGCGGCGCATGCAATCGAGCGCCGCCTCCGGCGAGCCGGCCTGCAGCATCCAGTAGCCGGCGATCAGCTCCTTCACTTCCGTGAACGGGCCGTCGACCACCGTGCTGGCGCCGGCGGCCAGCCGCACCCGCGCGCCGCGTGCGCTGGACTTCAAACCCTCGCCGGCCAGCAGCACGCCGTCGCGCACACCCTGCTCGTTGTGCCGGTTCATCGCGGCGATGACCTCGGGCGGCGGCACCAGGTCCTGCTCCAGCACATCATCGGCGCGGATGAAGAACACATAACGGGTCAGCGCCGGATCGCGGCGCGGCACGTTGCCGCCCACCGTGCCGCGCTCGTCGAAGCCCGCGCAACCGCCGGCGCAGCCGGCTTCGCGCAGCTCGTAGACGGTCGCGTCGTCACCGCCCGGCCACGCCCGCACCTGGGCGATGGCCTCCGGCAGCGAGGCCGCCTCCAGCAGCGCGAACGCGTCCACCAGTTCGGCCGGCGGGAACGGGCCCGCTTCCACCCGCCACTGGCCGTTGCGGCGCAGCAGGCGCACCGCATCGGCGCCGTCGCGCAGCGTGATGCCGGGCACCGGCAACGGCGCGCCCGACGGCGTCGCGCCGTCGCCGCCGCAGCGGCGCATCACCATGTAAGCCATGATGGCGCCGTCCCGTCAGGCCTGCGCCAGCTGGGCGCGCATGCGTTCCTCCTGCGCGCACAGTTCCGGCGTGGCCGCGTCACCGAAATCCTCCATCTCGAACACCTGGCGGATTTCGATCTCGGAATCGCACTCGAACGGATTGGGACAGCGCCGCACCCATTCGATGGCCTCCTCTTTGGACTTAACCTGGATCAGCCAGAAGCCGGCGATCAGCTCCTTGGTCTCCGCGAACGGCCCGTCGACCACGGTGCGCTTGCTGCCTTCGAACTTCACGCGCGCGCCGCGCGCGCTCGGGTGCAGCCCTTCGCCCGCCAGCAGCACGCCGGCGTTAATCAGCTGTTCGTTGTACTTGCCCATCTCGGTCAGCAGTTCCCGGCTGGGCATCTTGCCGGCTTCGGAATCGGCCGTCGCTTTGACGATGATCATGAATCGCATGTCGCACTCCTCCGCTCAGGATGCCTGTTGCATCATCTTGGCCATGCCATCCTTGATCTGCTCCGAACTCAGCTCCTGCTTGTGGGTGGCGACCGACCAGTGGTGGCCGAACGGATCGGTCAGCGCGCCGTAGCGGTCGCCCCAGAACATGTCGGCCACCGGCATCCGGACCGTGGCGCCGGCCTTCACGGCCTGGGCGAAGGTGGCGTCGACGTCGTTCACGTACAGGTGGATGGTGACGGGCGAACCTTTCAGCGCCAGCGGGCCGAAGCCGCCGCACTGGGGCGCCGCGTCGCACAGCATCAGCGGCGAATCGCCGATGCGCAACTGGGCGTGCACAATCTTGCCGTCCGGGCCGTCCAGGCGGCCCAGTTCGACGGCATTGAACGCCTGCTTGTAGAAGGCGATGGCCTCGGCCGCGCCTTCGCAGAACAGGTGGGGGGTGATGGTGTGCATTCCTTCGGGAATGGGACGTACTGGTGCAGTCATGATGTTCTCCTTGATGGTCGGTTGGGGAGCAGAACAATCCGGAGTCCGGTCCAGGCACGCGCCGGAAGATTCGTACTCTACCCCCACGACGGGCGAACACACTTCAAATCGACATGATTTTTTTGATTTTTTAAGAATATTTTTTGACAGGCTTGTTTGTCATGGACAAACAGCATTCCAGGCACCGGATCAGCCGCCGGCCACCGGGTCGCGGAACAGCAACACCAGGTCGGTCTTGGTCAGGTAACCGAGCAGATGGCCAGCCCCATCGAGCACCGGCAGGCGTTCGCCGGCGTGGGTGGCGAAGGTCTCCATCACCTGCCAGGCCGGCGCCGTGTCGCGCACACGCGGGTAGTCCACGCGCAGCAGCGCGGCCGGCCACGGCGCGGCCAGCGCGGCGCCGGCCGCCAGCAGCGGCGCGAAGTCGTGCAGCGACACGGCCCCCGCGAACACGCCCTCGCCGTCGACCACGTACACGTGCTGCCAGCGGCGGCGCTGGAACAGGGCCGCCAGTTCGCCGGTGCTGCTGCCAAGGCCGATCACGGGCGGATCGAGGCACAGCAGATCGGACGCCATGGCCAGCATGGGCGCATGCTGGCCATGGCCGGCGCCGGTGGCGTAGATGGAGCGCGCGTGCAGCACGCGCGAAATGGTGTAGGCCAGCACGCAGGCCGCCATCAGCGGCACCACCACGCTGTAGCTCTCGGTCATCTCAAACAGCATCAGCACCGACATCAGCGGCGCATGGGTGCAGGCGGCCAGGAAGGCGCCCATGCCCACCACCACAGCGGCCGGCACCGGGATCAGGCCGGGCCACAAGGCGTGCAGCGCGCCACCGCACAGCGCGCCCAGCACGGCGCCGGTGAACAGCGTGGGCGTGAAGATGCCGCCCACGGCGCCCGAGCCGGTGGTGGCGGCCACCGCCAGCAGCTTGAACGCGACCACCGCCAGCAACGCCTGCCACACCCAGCCCCCTTGCAAGATGGCGTTGACGACACTGTAGCCGTTGCCCCACACGGCCGGCTGGGCCAGCGACAGCAGCCCCACCAGCAGGCCGCCCACGCCCAGCTTGCACCACAACGGGCCTTGCCAGCGGCCAAACAGGCCGCGCGCGCCGTCCAGCAGCGCCAGGTAGGGCGGCGCCAGCAGGCCGGCCAGCACGCCCACGGCGGCCAGCGCCAGCGTCGCGCCCCCGTGGCCGAGCAGCAGGGCCGGCATGTGGTAGGCCGGGCCGAAATCGGTCAGCGAGCCGACCACCACGTTGGCCGCCACGGCCGCCACGATCAGCGGCCCCAGGCTCTCGATGGCCAGCGAGCGCAGCACGATCTCGGCCACGAACATGGCGCCGGCGATGGGCGCGTTGTAGGCGGTGGCGATGCCGGCCGCCGCGCCGCAGGCCACGTACAGGCGCCGGCGCGGCACCGGCACGTTGCGCCAGCGCCCGATCAGCGCGCCGCACAGGGCGGCCAGCTGCACCATCGGTCCTTCGCGGCCGATGGCGCCGCCGCTGGCCACGGTGGCGGCCGACGACAGGGCCCGCAGCAGCGAGGCGCGCGCGCCCAGGTCGCCGCTGCCCAGCGCCACCGCCTCCATGTAATCGCCGCCCTTGTCACGCTCGGGCTGGCGCCGGGCCCACGCCAGCAACAGCCCGGCCAGCACCCCGCCCACGGCCGGCGCCAGCACCCGTTGCCAGCCCGGCAAGCCGGTGGCGATGTGCACCAGGCTGCCGCTGCGGTCGCCGTACACCAGCCACTCCACCAGCACGATGGCGCTGCGAAAGCCGATGGTGGCCAGCGCACCCAGCACGCCAATGACGCCGGCCACGGCCAGCGTGCGCTGCGCGGCCAGCGGCCGCAGGCGTTCCAGCCAGCCATCGCGCCAGCGCGCCGGGCCGTTCATGGCGGCGCCGGGCGGAACAGCACTTTCACCACCAGGCCACCGTGCGCGGAATTGCGCAGCTCCAGCGCCGCGCCCAGGTGGGTCACCACGGCCTGCACGATGGCCAGCCCCAGGCCGCTGCCGTTCTCGGTCGTGCCGGGCACGCGGTAGAAGCGGTCCGTCACGCGCGCCAGGTCGGCCGGCGGGATGCCGGGGCCGGAATCGGCGATGGTCAGCACGCCCTGCGTGCCGCGCCGCTCCACGCCGATGGTGACGGCGCCGTGGGGCGGCGTGTAACGCACCGCGTTGTCGAGCAGGTTGCGCAGCAGGATCATCAGGCTGTCGGCGTCGGCCCGCACGGCCACCGGCGAGGCGTCGAGGAAGCTCAGCTCCACCCCCTTGCCGCTGGCGAACGGCGCCACCTCGGCGATGGCGGCGCTGGCGTACTGCACCAGGTCCACGCTGGCCTCGCCGGCGTTGGCCTGGCTCAGCGCGTCCTGGCGGGCCAGTCCCAGCAACTGTTCCACCATGCGGCTGCTGCGCGCGATGGCGCCGCCCAGCGCCGCCAGCGAGGCCTTGCGGGCCGCCTCGGGCTGGCTGCGGCCCAGCATCTGGATCTGCACCTGCAGCACCGTCAGCGGCGAACGCAATTCGTGGGCCGCGTCGGCCACGAACTGGCGCTGCGAGGCGATGGCGTCGCGCACCTTGCGCAGCAATTCGTTGATGGCGTCGATCAGCGGCATGATCTCGCGCGGCGCGCGCGAGCAATCCACCTGCTCCAGCGCGTTGGCGTCGCGCTGGGCGATCTGCTGCTGCACGGCGGCCAGCGGGCGCAGCGCCACCGACACCAGCCACCACATGGCGGCCGGCAGCACCACGGCCGTCAACAGGATAGGCCACAAGGTATTGATGGCCAGCGCGATCGCTTCCTGGCGCCGCGCCGACATTTTCTGCGCCACCTGCACCAGCCCGCCCTCGAAGGCGGCCGCGTAGATGCGCCATTCGCCGTTGGCCATGGAGACGGTGGAATAGCCGAGCGCCGCCCGGCGCGGCAGTTCGCGGTGTTCGCGCTGCTGGTAGACGGTCATCTCGTCGTGCCGCCAGCGCTGGATCACGAGGTCGTATTCGAGCGGGTATTCGCGGTAGGCTTCCGGCACCTGGCCCTGCATCTGGCCCAGCGTGACGGCGATGCGCAGCAGTTGGGCGTCGAACAGGCGGTTGGTCTGCGCCAGCGAGGCGCTGAAGGTGGCGGCGAACTGGATGCCGCTGGCGGCCACGATCAGCACGCCCAGCAACAACAGCAACCGGCTGCGGATGCCGTTCATGTGGATTTCGGCACCATGTAGCCGAGGCCGCGCACGTTGATGATGGCGTCCGTCCCCAACTTGCGGCGCAGGCTGTGGATGTGCACTTCCACCACGTTGCTGTCGACGTCGGCCACGCTGCCGTACAGCGCCAGCTCGATCTTGGCACGCGAGTAGATCATGCCGGGGCGCGACACCAGCAGGTCAATGATGGCCCATTCCTTGGCCGACAGCGCCACGCTCTGGCCGTCCAGCGTGGCCTGGCGCGCATCGGTGTCCAGCGCCAGCCCGTTGTGCTGGTAGGCCAGTTGCTGGCGGCCGCGCGCGCGCCGCACCAGGGCCCGCACGCGCGCCAGCAATTCGTCGCAGTCGAATGGCTTGACCAGGTAATCGTCGGCGCCCGCGTTCAGGCCCTGCACGCGGTCGGCGACGGTGTCGCGCGCGGTCAGGATCAGCACTGGCACGTCGTGGCGCGCCGCGCGCAGCGCCTGCAGCACGTCCAGGCCGTCGCGGCTGGGCAGAGACAGGTCGAGCAGCACGGCGTCGTAGGCGCCGCTGTCGAGCAGTTGTTCCGCCCCGGCGCCGTCGCGCCGCCATTCGACGTCGATATCCTCGCTCACGAGCGCCTGGCGCACGCTTTCGCCGATCAGGGCATCGTCTTCAATCAACAGCACTTGCATGGCCGGCCGGCTCCTTCGACATGAAAAAAGCCGGGTCCACGCCGTTCCCGGCACGCGCGCGCGTGCCGGGGGCGGGAACCCGGCGGTGTGGCAGGGAGGCCCAGTCAGGCTGTGACCTCACTGTGACTTCCTAGCGCGCGCCCGTTGGCGGCCGCGCGCTACTGCGACATCAAGGATACACGATGTCGGCGCGGCGGTTCTGCGACCAGGCGGCTTCGTTGTGGCCTTCGGCCTTGGGCTTTTCCTTGCCGAAGCTGACCGCCTCGACCTGGGCTTCCTTGGCGCCCTGCACCACCAGCACCTTCTTCACGGCTTCAGCGCGCTTCTGGCCCAGGGCCAGGTTGTATTCGGCGCTGCCGCGTTCGTCAGAATTGCCTTCCACGCGCACCTTGATGTCGGCGGCGGTGGACAGGAACTTGCCGTGCGCGGTCAGGGCCGTGTTGTAGACAGGCTTGACGGTGTAGTTGTCGAAGTCGAAGAACACGCTGCGTTCCTTGTACAGGATGTTGCTAGGGTCCTTGTACGGTGGCAGCACGGGCGCTGGCGCGACCACGGCGGCCACTGGCTTGGCAGGCGCCGGCTGCGCTGCGGCCACGGGAGCGGCCGGTGCGGCTGGAGGAGGAGTGGTGGCGCAAGCGCCGAGCAGCGCGGCGGCAGCGGCGCACGTCAGGATATTTTTCATGGGAGTGGTCATCTAGTTTTGCTTGGTGTTGGATTACGTCCGATACGCCTCAAAGCATGGCCTTGTGGGCTTCTATTGTGCCGCCGGCGACTTGCAGCCCGCAATGTGGCTATACCACGGCGCCGTCATTATGCCCAGCCCAACTTAACTCCCACTTAATTTTCTTGCCGCAGAGCACGATTTCTCCACAGACCGTGTTTTTTTTCATGCACCGGGGTCGCCATGGCCGATTGTCATGCCTTTGTCACAAACGTTGCCTAGAATTCGGCGCTTTCCACCCCGTTCCGTAGAGGACTTACCATGCACATCAACACCGTACTGAAGACCATGACCGCCATCATCGGCGCGACCGTTGCCCTGTCCTCCGCTTCGGCCGCCGACATGACCGGCGCCGGCTCGACCTTCGTGTACCCGATCGCGGCCAAATGGGCCGAAGCGTACAAGCAAATCAGCGGCAATGGCCTGAACTACCAGTCCATCGGTTCGGGCGCCGGCATCAAGCAGATCAAGGCCAAGACCGTCGACTTCGGCGCCTCCGACATGCCGCTGTCGGCCGAAGAACTGGACAAGGAAGGCCTGATCCAGTTCCCCGTCATCATGGGCGGCGTGGTGGCCGTGGTCAACCTGGAAGGCGTGGCCCCGGGCCAGCTGAAACTGAACGGCCAGGTGCTGGCCAATATCTACCTGGGCAAGATCACCAAGTGGAATGACAGCCAGATCGCCGGCCTGAACCCGGGCGTCAAGCTGCCAGCCGACGACATCACCGTGGTGCACCGCGCTGACGGTTCGGGCACCTCCTTCCTGTTCACCGACTACCTGTCCAAGGTCGACGCTGAATTCAAGTCCACCGTGGGCGCCGGCACGGCAGTCAAGTGGCCAGTGGGCGTGGGCGGCAAGGGCAACGAAGGCGTGGCCGCCAACGTGCAGCGCATCAAGGGTTCGATCGGCTACGTGGAATTCGCCTACGCCAAGAAGAACAAGATGGGCTACACCCAGCTCAAGAACAAGGATGGCCAGTTCGTGCAGCCGACCGATGAGACCTTCAAGGCCGCCGCCTCGGGCGCCGACTGGGCCAAGACCCCCGGCTTCGCCGTGGTCGTGACCAACCAGCCAGGTAAGGCCGCCTGGCCGATCACGGGCGCCACCTTCGTGCTGATGCACAAGACCCAGGCCGACGCGGCCAAGGGCAAGGAAGTGCTGAAGTTCATCGACTGGGCCTACAACAACGGCGCCGGCATGGCCACCGAACTCGATTACATCCCCATGCCAGCACCGGTCGTGAAGCTGATCGAAGGCGCATGGAAGTTGCAGATCAAGGACAGCACCGCCAAGGCCATCTGGTAATCGACATCGCGCAGTAACGCCGGCAAGGGCTGGCCTGGACTTGGTTCAGGCCAGCCCTTGCGCTTTCAGGCGCCGGTACAAGGTGCGCTCGCTCAGGCCCAGGTGGGCCGCCAGTTCGGCGCGCGTGCCGCGAAAAGCCGCCACGGCGCGCGCAAATGCCGCAGCATCATCGACGTCGGCAATGGCAGTGGCGCCGGCCGGGGACGGCAGTGCCAGCGCCGGCTGCGCTGGCGCGCCGCTGGCCGCCGGCAGCATCGCCAGCTCCGTCGCCGGTTCGTCCCAGTGCGGCAGATGGGCCGCCCGGATCTTGCCGTCGTCCGCGAACAGGCGCGCCCGCTCCAGCACGTTGCGCAGCTCGCGGATATTGCCCGGCCAGTCGTGCCGTTGCAGCGCTTCCAGCGCATCGGGCTCGATCGTCAGGCGCGGCTGGCCCGGCACGGCGCGCTGCAGGAAGGAATGCACCAGCAGCGGAATGTCGTCGCGCCGCTCGCGCAGCGCCGGCAAGCGGATCGGGAAGGCGCTGATGCGGTAATACAGGTCGGGGCGGAACAGCCCTTGCGCCATCATCTGCCGCAACGGCTTGTGGGTGGCCGCCACCAGCCGGAAATTGGCGTGCTGGGTGTCGATGCCGCCCACCCGGCGGTAGGTGCCCGATTCGATCAGCCGCAACAGCTTGACCTGCATGGCCAGCGGCACATCGCCTATCTCGTCGAGGAACAGCGTGCCGCCCTGCGCCGTTTCCACCAGCCCCTGCTTGCGGGCGGTGGCGCCCGTGAACGCACCCTTCTCGTGGCCAAACAATTCGCTCTCGAACAGCGTCTCCGTCAGGCCCGAGCAATCGACCACCACGAACGGCCCGCTGGCGCGGTCGCTGGCCTCGTGCACGGCGCGCGCGAACAACTCCTTGCCGGTGCCCGACTCGCCCAGCAGCAGCACCGGCAGCATGGACGGCGCCACCCGCTGCAGCGCCGCCAGCGCCGCGTTGAATGCGGCCGAGCGCCCCACCAGCCCCGCGCCGCTGGGACGGGCCGAGGCGCTGCGCACCAGGGTCAGGCGCTCCACGTAGGCAGCGATCTCGCCATGCGCATCGAGGATGGGGCGCAGCTCCACTTCCACGTGTTCCGGCCCGCGCGGCGTGTGGTGGATGTGCAGCACGCGGTCCGGCCCGCGCGACAGGCGCGCTTGGCGCATCGGGCAATGTTCGCCAGCCTGGTCGCACGGCACATCGTAGTGGTGCGAGATGCGGTAGCACTTCTGGCCCAGGTAGGGCGCGTCCACGCTGCCGAACTGGCGCTGGTAGGCGATGTTGGCGGCCAGGATGTTGTAGTCGGGGTCGAGCACGATCATGGGCTGGGCCTCGTGCTGGAGGAACGACACCAGGGCCTGCACCTGGGGCACGTTGGGCATGTGGTCGGCGAGGACGGGGATGGTCGGGACGATGGGATGCATGGCAACTCCTGGCAATGACGCTACTGTGCCACAGAAAGTCAAACACTGCCACGCCACCGCCGAATCACTGCCAAATCTCTGCCATTTACTGCCAAAAGGACTGCCAATCACGTTCCAGGCAGCGCCAGGCAGGGCGCCGGGCCGTCATCGTGCATCATGTTTTCCTTGATTTGAATCAATGACTTATCGCCCGCACTTGCACTAAATAAACGCTTGGCATGCAAATTGCCCTTAGTTCCGTATCATTTAACAAGGAGACCGGCCATGTCCACCACCGCCCAGTTGCAAGTCGAAGGCTTTTTCGACCCCGCCACCTCGACTGTCAGCTACCTGCTGCTCGACAGCGCCAGCAAGCAATGCGCGCTGGTCGACAGCGTGCTCGATTATGACCATAAGTCCGGGCGCACCTCGACCCACTCGGCCGACCGCCTGATCGAACGCGTGCGCGAACTGGGCGCAACCGTGCAATGGATACTGGAGACCCACGTGCACGCCGACCACCTGTCGGCCGCGCCCTACCTGCAGCAGCAACTGGGCGGCCAGATCGGCATCGGCAAGCAAGTGACGACGGTGCAGCAAGTGTTCGGCAAACTGTTCAACGCGGGCAGCGACATGCGCCGCGACGGCAGCCAGTTCGACCACCTGTTCGCGGATGGCGACACGTTCGACGTGGGCGGCCTGCAATGCCGCGCCCTGCACACGCCCGGCCACACGCCGGCCTGCATGAGCTACGTGGTCACGGACGGCCGCCAGACCGGCGTGTTCGTGGGCGACACGCTGTTCATGCCCGACTATGGCACGGCCCGTTGCGACTTCCCCGGCGGCGACGCGCGCACCCTGTACCACTCGATCAACCGCGTGCTCAGCATGCCGGCCGACACCCTGCTCTACATGTGCCACGACTACAAGCCGGGCGGCCGTGAAGTGCAGTTCATCAGCACCGTGGCCGACCAGCGCGAACTGAACATCCACGTGCGCAACGGCATCAGCGAGGACGAATTCGTCGCCATGCGCAGCGCGCGCGACGCCACGCTGGACATGCCGGCGCTGCTGCTGCCGTCGGTGCAGGTCAACATGCGGGCCGGCCACTTCCCCGAGCCGGAAGACAACGGCATGCGCTACCTGAAGATTCCCCTGAACGCGCTGTGATGCGCGTCAAGGCCAAGTACAGCACGGAGACAACCCCATGACCAAACAACAGTTGGCGCCCGGCCTTGCCGTCGCGCCCCAGATCCAGCCCGCCGACGTGGCGCAACTGGCGCGCGAAGGCTTCCGCACCATCATCTGCAACCGCCCCGATGGCGAGGCGGGCGACCAGCCCGTGTTCGCCCAGATCGCCCAGGCCGCGCGCGAGCATGGCATCGAAGCCCATTACCTGCCGGCCGAATCGGGCAAGGTGAGCGACGAACAGGGCATCGCCTTCGGCCAGTTGCTGGCCAGCGTGCCCAAGCCGGTGCTGGCCTACTGCCGCACGGGCATGCGCTCGACCACCATGTGGGCGCTGTCGCAATCGGCCAGCCAGCCGCTGCCCCAGTTGCTGGCTGCCGCCGCAGCCGCCGGCTATGACCTGAAAGGCGTGGTGCGCCGCATCGCCAACCATGGCCGCACCCCGGTCGAGGTGGCGGAAGCGGAACACGCCGTGGTCATCATCGGCGGCGGCGCGGCCGGCATCGCCACGGCCGCCAGCCTGCTGGCGCGCGCGCCCGATCTGGACGTGGCCATTATCGACCCGGCCGACGTCCATTACTACCAGCCCGGCTGGACCCTGGTGGGCGCCGGCGTGTTCGACGCCGCCTCCACGGCCCGCACCATGGCCTCCACCATTCCGCGCGGCGTGCACTGGATCAAGGCTGCCGTGGCCGCGTTCGAACCGGAGCGCAACGCGGTGATCCTGGACGGTTGCCGCGTGGTGCGCTACCAGCACCTGGTGGTGTGCCCCGGCCTGAAGCTGAACTGGGCGGGCGTGGACGGCCTGGCCGACACGCTGGGCCGCAACGGCGTCACGTCCAATTACCTGTACCACCTGGCGCCCTACACCTGGCAGCAGATCCAGTTGCTGCGCGGCGGCCGCGCCCTGTTCACCCAGCCGCCCATGCCGATCAAGTGCGCCGGGGCGCCGCAGAAGGCGATGTACCTGGCGGCCGACTACTGGCGCCGCGAGGGCCGTCTGAACAACATCGACATCAACTTCTGCAGCGCCGGCGCGGCCCTGTTCGGCGTGGCCGACTACGTGCCGGCCCTGATGGAATACGTGCAGCAGTACGACATCCACCTGCGCCTGGGCGAAACGCTGACGGCCGTGGACGGGCCGGCCAAGCGCGCCACGTTCACCCGCGTGCGCGCCGACGGCAGCAAGGAAGTCATCACGCGCGAGTTCGACATGCTGCACGCCGTGCCGCCGCAGATCGCGCCCGATTTCGTGCGCGTGAGCCCGCTGGCCGACGCGGCCGGCTGGGTCGAAGTCGATCCCGGCACGCTGCGCCACAAGCGCTACCCCAATGTCTACGGCCTGGGCGACGCGGCCAACACCACCAACGCCAAGACGGCCGCCGCCGCCCGCAAGCAGGCGCCGGTGGTGGCGCACAACCTGCTCAATGCGATGGGCAAGGAAAACGGCGTGGCCCAGTATGACGGCTACGGCTCCTGCCCGCTGACGGTGGAGCGGGGCAAGATCGTGCTGGCCGAGTTCACCTATGGCGGCAAGGTGGCGCCGAGCTTCCCGCGCTGGCTGATCGACGGCACCCGTCCGTCGCGTCTGGCATGGCTGCTCAAGGAACGGATCATGCCGCCGCTGTACTGGAAAGGCATGCTCAAGGGACGCGAGTGGCTGGCCACGCCGGAGTTGACCGACCGATGAGCGCGCACCTCCTGCAATACCTGACTGGTTGCGGCAACCGTACCGCAGGCATCGCGGCGCGCCGCGCCGCCCGCGCGCACGCCCCTGCCCGCCGTGGACGCTGGGAGGCCCCATGCTGACCACCTTGCTGCTGGGCCTGGGCATCGGCATCATCCTGGCGCTGACGGGCGCCGGCGGCGGCATCCTGGCCGTGCCGGCGCTGGTGTTCGGCGCCCACCTGAGCATGGCGCAAGCCGGCCCGGTAGGCCTGCTGGCCGTGGGCCTTGCCGCCGCGCTGGGCGCGGTGCTGGGACTGAAGGCGGGCACCGTGCGCTACCGCGCCGCCACGCTGATGGCCGGCGCCGGCATCGTGTGCGCCCCGGCCGGCCTGTGGCTGGCGCAGCGCAGCCCGAACCGTCCGCTCAGCATCGCGTTCGCGCTGATCCTGCTGTACGTGGCGTGGCGCGGCTACCGCCGCACGCTGCCTTCCGCCGCGTCGCCCGAACACCATACGCTCCCGCCCTCGTGCCAGACGGACGCCATGCGCGGCCGCCTGATCTGGACCGCGCCATGCGCCCGCGCACTGACGATGACAGGCATGGTGGCCGGTACCTTGTCCGGCCTGCTGGGCGTGGGCGGTGGCTTCGTGATGGTGCCGGCGCTGCAGCGCTACACGGACTTGCGCATGCAGTCGGTGGTGGCGACCTCACTGGCCGTGATCGCGCTCGTGTCGATCTCGGGCGTGACCGCCAGCGCCGTGGCTGGCCACCTGCAATGGGCTGTCGCCCTGCCCTTCTCGGCCGGCGCCGTGGTCGGCATGCTGGGCGGCCGCGCCTTGGCCGCGCGCTTAGCCGGCCCGGTGCTGCAACGCGGATTCGCGCTGCTGTCGGCCGCCGTGGCAGTGGCCATGATCGTCAAGGCGGCGGGCTGATCCGTTCGCGTGTTCAGCCTCCCGCCTGCACGCCGATCCGGTACACCGTCGTCTGGCGGTACAACTGCCCCGGCCGCAGCACCACGGCCGCCATGGCCGGGCCGTTGATCTGGTTCGGATAGGCCTGGGCCTCCAGGCAGAAGCCGTCGTGGATGCGGTAGGGCCGCCCCGCCTTGCCCGGCACCCCGGCAAGGAAATTGCCGCTGTAGAACTGCAGCCCCGCCTCGGTGGTGCTGACCGTTAATTCGCGGCCCGACGCAGGGTCCACCACCCAAGCCACCTCGCGCAGCGCGCCGGCCGGGCCCAGGCAATAGCAATGGTCGAAGCCGTGGTATGGCGCCAGTTGCGGCTCCGGCCAGTCCAGCCGCGCACCGATGGGCGCCGCGTGGCGGAAGTCGAAGGCGCTGCCGGCCACCGGCGCCGGCTGGCCCAGCGGTATCAGTTCCTGATCGACCGGCAGATAGTGGTCGGCGGCGATGCGCAGCAAATGGTCGCCGATGCCCGCCACGCCGCCATTTAAGTTGAAATAGCCGTGCGAACTCAGGCTGACCGGCGTCGGCGCGTCCGTGCTGGCCGTGTAGGCGATGGACAGGCTGCCGTCGTCATCGAGACGGTAGCGCACCTGCAGGTCGAGGTTGCCCGGATAGCCGCCCGCGCCGTCCGGCGACAGGTGGCGCAGCAGCAGGCCGCCATCGTCCGGTTCGGCCTGCCAATGGACCAGGTGCAGCCCCACGTGGCCGCCGTGCAAATGGTGGGCGCCGTCGTTGCGCTCAAGCTGGTAACGCTTGCCGTCGAGCGTGAAGGCGGCGCCGGCGATGCGGTTGGCGCAGCGCCCCAGCAGCGCGCCGAAATACGGCTTGTTGGCTACGTATCCGTGCTCATCCGGGAAGCCCAGCAATACATCGGCCAGCCTGCCGTAGCGGTCCGGCGCATGCCAGCTGCGCAGGGTGCCGCCCAGCGCGCTGATGGTCACACGCATGCCGGCCGCGTTGCGCAGGGTGTACAGGTCGGGAGGGATCGTCATGGGCGCTCTTCAGGCGGTGGGAATCAGGGGACTGGGGACGGGCGCAGCGGCGGCGCGCTCCTGGCGCTCTTGATATTCGCGCGGCGTGCAACCGAGTTCGCGCTTGAACACGGCGTGCAGATATTGCACTGTGGTGAAACCGCAGCCGACGGCGATGTCGGCGATATTGGCCCCTTCGCGCCCCAGCATGGCCTTGGCCGCGTCGAGCTTGAAGCGCAGGATCTCGTCGTGCACGCTGCGTCCCAGCTCCTGGCGAAAATGCGACTCCAGCGAGGAGCGCGACACGCCCACGTAATCGGCCACCTGCCCGGTCTTGATGCCCTGGCAGGCGTACTGCCGGATGAAGTGGCGCGCCTGCATCACGTGCGGGTGGTGGCAGGGCTGGTGGTTGCTGGAGGCCAGCACGTTGAGGCCGGCCGGTGGCACCAGGATGCGGGTGCCGTCCAGCCGCGCGCCGTTCAGCATCTGGTGCAGCAGGTGGGCGGCCGTGCGGCCCATCTCGTGGGTGCCCTGGATCACCGAACTGAGCGGGATACGCGACAGCATGCGCGCCATCGGGTCGTTGTCGATGCCGATCACGGCCACCTGCTCGGGCACGGCGATGCCAGCCCGCATGCAGGCCTGCATCAACTGGCGCGCCCGCGCGTCGCTGACGGCGATGATGCCAATCGGCTTGGGCAGGCTGTGCAGCCACGCGATCTGGCCCTCGACCGCCTCGTCCCACGACGGCGCGCTGGTACTCACGCCGCGGTACACGAGCGGCTCGAGGCGGTCGCGCCGCATCAGCGCGCAATACGCCTGCTCACGCTGCTGGGCCCAGCGGTTGACGGCCGCCTCGGGCAGGCTGAAGCAGGCGAAGCGGCTCAGGCCCGCCTCGATCAGGTGCTCGTAGGCCAGCTTGATCAGTTTGTAGTTATCGGTCGCCACATAGGGCACCCGCGCCGGATAGTCGGCCGGGTCCTGGTAGGAGCCGCCCACCGCCACCACGGGCAGCGCCGTGCGTTCGAGCGCCGCGCACACGGCCGGGTCGTCGAAGTCGGCGATGATGCCGTCGCCGCGCCAGCGTTCGATGCCGGGCAGGCGACAGCGGAAATCCTCCTCCAGGTACAAGTCCCACGACACGCGCGTGCTGTTCAGGTAGGCGGCGATGCCGGCGATGATCTCGCGGTCATAGATCTTGTTGCCATTAAACAGCAGCGCGATCGTGTGCGAGGTGGGCATCTTCATGGCGTCTCTCCCGGTGGCGGCCTGGCGGCGGGTCAGCGGCGGGCCGTCCGCGTGCTGACGTCGACCCACACCGCGATCGTGAGAATACTGCCTTTGACGATCATCTGCCAGTACGTATCGACGTCCAGCATCGACATGCCGTTGTCGAGGCTGGCCATGACCAGGGCGCCGATCAGGGCGCCATAGACGGTGCCGGCGCCACCGCGCATCGAGGTGCCGCCGATGAAGCAAGCGGCGATGGCGTCCAGCTCGCTGAACGTGCCGGCCGACGGCGACCCGGCGGCCAGCCGGCCGGTGTTGATCAGCCCGGCCAGCGCGCACATCAGTCCCATGATGCCGAAGATCCACAGCTTGACGGCGCGCACGTCGATGCCCGACAGGCGGGTCGCCTCCATATTGCTGCCGACGGCGTAGATGCGGCGGCCGAACACGGTCTGCGTGGTCATGTAGGTGAAGCCGCCCAGCAGCGCCAGCAGCAACAGCACCGGCAGCGGAATGCCCTCATAACCGTTCAGGGTGCGGATGAAGGCCAGCAGCAGCACGCCCGTCAGCAGCACCGAGGCCGCGTCGCGCCACAGCGGCGCCTGCGCCAATCCGTGCAGGGCGCGGCCGGCGCGCCGGCGCCAGGCCAGCACGGCGGCCAGCGCGAACAAGGCCCAGCCCAGCAACACGCCGGCCGATGCCGGCAGATAGGCCTGGCCCAGTTGCACCAGGCCATTCGAGACGGGCGCCACCGTGATGCCGCCCGTCACGCCCAGCAGCACGCCACGGTAGGTCAGCATGCCGCCCAGGCCGACGATGAAGGACGGGATGCCCCGGTAGGCCGTCAGGTAGCCATTGAACAGGCCCACCAGCAAGCCGCAGGCCAGCACCAGCGCCAGGTTCAAAGCCAGCGGCAGGTGCTGGCCCACGTCGAGCACGGCGGCCACGCCGCCCAGCAGCCCCAGCAACGAGCCCACCGACAGGTCGATCTCGCCGGCGATGATCACCAACACCATGCCGCAGGCCAGGATGCCGGTGACCGACATCTGCCGCAGCAGGTTGGACAGGTTGCGCGGCGAGACGAAGCCGCCCTCCGTCTTGGTGTAGAAAAAGGCCCAGATCACGGCGACGGCGATCCCCAGCGCCAGCATCTTGTACTGGCTGAACAATTGTTTGACGTTGTAGTTTTTCATGCCTTCGTTTCCGTTTCGTCGTTGCCGGCCGCCTGGTCCAGCGCGGCGGCCAGCACCATTTCCTGCGTCAAGCCCTGGTTGACGAAGTCGCCCCGCAGGCGGCCCTCTCCCATCACCAGCACCCGGTCCGACACGCCCAGCACCTCAGCCAGCTCGGACGACACCATGATGATGGCCACCCCCTGCGCCGCCAGTTCCAGCATCAGCTTGTAGATTTCGTACTTGGCGCCCACGTCGACGCCGCGCGTGGGTTCGTCGAGAATCAGCACCCGGGGCCGCGTCAGCAGCATCTTGGACAGCACGGCCTTTTGCTGGTTGCCGCCCGACAGGCTGGTGATCGGCAGCGCCGGACTGGCCGTCTTCAGCGCCAGTTGCGTGATCTGCTCGCGCACCACGCCGCCCTCGGCGTTGGCGTCGATCCGGGTGGCGCGGGCGAAGCGCCCCAGCACCGCCAGCGTGATGTTCTGGCCGACGTCGAGATCGGCCACGATGCCGTGCTGCTTGCGGTCCTCCGGCACCAGCGCCAGGCCGGCGCGAATCGCCTTCATCGGCGTGCTGGTGTCGATCTGCTGGCCGTCCAGCCACACCTGCGCCTCGCAGCGCCCTGGATAGGCGCCGAACAGCGCCGACACCAGCTCGGTGCGGCCGGCGCCCACCAACCCTGCCACGCCGAGGATCTCGCCACGGCGCAGCGAAAACGACACGTCGTCCACACGCTTGCGGCGCGGATTGTCCACGTCGTAGCAGGTCACGTGGCGCGCCTCGAACAGCAATTCGCCCGGCGTGTGGCGCGCGGGCGGATACATCTGGCTCATCTCGCGCCCGACCATCTGGGCGATGATGCGTTCGACGTTCATGTCGCGCATCGGCGTGGTGGCGATGTGCTGGCCATCGCGGATGACGACGATGGTGTCGCAGATGGCCGCCACCTCGTCGAGCTTGTGCGAGATGTAGATACAGGTCACGCCTTTGGCCTTGAGCGCGGCGATCAGTTCCAGCAGCACGGCGATCTCGGACGCGGTGAGCGACGACGATGGCTCGTCCAGGATCAGCAGTCTGGCGTCCTTGTTGAGCGCCTTGGCGATCTCCACCAGTTGCTGGTGGCCGCCGCCGTACTGCATCACCGGCAGCGCCACGTTCATATCGGGGATCTTCAATTCGCGCAGCAGTTCGTCGGCGCGGCGGTACATGGCCGGATAATCCATGCGGCCGCCCGGCAGCGTCAGTTCGCGGCCCATGAAGATGTTCTCGGCCACCGACAACTGCGGCACCAGCATCAGTTCCTGGTGGATGATGACGATGCCGGCCGCCTCGGTGTCGCGGATCGACTGCGCGCGCAGCGGCTGGCCGCGCCACAGGATCTCGCCGTCCCAGCTGCCGTGCGGGTAGACGCCGGACAGCACTTTCATCAGGGTCGACTTGCCGGCGCCGTTCTCGCCGCACAAGCCGATGCACTCGCCGGGCTTGACCTTGATGTCGATCCCGTTGAGCGCGCGGACGCCGCCAAATTGCTTGACGATGCCCTTCATTTCGAGCAAATAATCGGACATGCTGACTCTCGCAGAATAAGTGGACGCGGGGCCGCGGCGGACGGCTTGCCGCCGGCCGCGCCCGCGCCGGGAACGCTTATTGCGCGCTGATCTGAGCCTTGGTGTAGAAGCCGTCATCCACCAGCAGGTTGATGTTGGCCTTGGTCAGCGGGGTCGGTTTGAGCAGCACGGTGCTGACCTGCTTCAGGCCATTGTCGTAGCTCGCGTTGTAGCCCGGCTTTTCGCTGCGCGCCAGTTGCACGGCCAGCTTGGCCGCTTCCGACGCGATGGTCTTCAGCGGCTTGTAGACCGTCATGGCCTGGGTGCCGGCGATGACGCGTTTGACGGCCGCCAGATCCGCGTCCTGGCCCGACACGGGCACCTTGCCGCTCAGCTTCTGGGCGGCCAGCGCCTGGATCGCGCCGCCGGCGGTGCCGTCGTTGGAGGCGACGATGGCGTCGATCTTGTTGTTGTTAGCGGTCAGCGCATTCTCGACGATGGACAAGGCCTCGGTGGCGCTCCAGTCCTTCACCCATTGCTGGCCGACGATCTTGATGTCGCCCTTGTCGATGTAGGGCTTCAGCACCTTCATCTGGCCTTCGCGCAGCATCTTGGCGTTGTTGTCGGTCGGCGATCCACCCAGCAGGTAGTAGTTGCCCTTGGGCTGTACCTTGGTCACGCCCTCGGCCTGCATTTCGCCGACCTTCTCATTGTCGAACGAGATGTAGGCGTCGATGTCGGCGTTCAGGATCAGGCGGTCGTACGACAGCACCTTGATGCCGGCCTTCTTCGCCTCCTTGACCGTGTTGTTGAGCACCGTGGCGTTGAATGGCACGATCACCAGCACGTCCACGCCGCGCGAGATCAGGTTCTCGATCTGCGCGATCTGGCGCTGCTCGCTGGCGTCGGCCGATTGCACGTACACCTTGGCGCCCAGCTTCTCGGCCGAGGCGATGAAGAAATCGCGGTCGCGCGTCCAGCGCTCGACACGCAGATCGTCGATCGAAAATCCGATCTTGGGATGGTTGGCGTCGGCGCTGGCGCCGCCGCTGGCGCAGACCATCAGGGCGGTCATGGCGGACATGATGACGGTGCTGAACATCTTTTTCATTGCTAGTCTCCTGGAGGTTTTTATTGACTACGGGTGCTGCGGGGTACTGCAGATAAAGCGGATGCGAATGTGAATACGGATGCGGCGCGTCTATGGTGATGGTCAGTGGTTGTGGCGCGGCAGGTGCTGTCCCACGGCCCGGTACTGCAAGGCCAGTTCAAGGCAGGCGCCGTTCTCCAGCTGGCCTACCGTGGCGCGGTAGATCTGCTGCCACGGCGTCTGGCTGGGCGGCACCGGCGGCGCCGGCTCGCTGCGGCGGCGCGCCAGTTCAGCGTCGTCGACCAGCATGTCGCAGCGGCCCCGGTTCAGGTCGACCCGGATCATGTCGCCGCTGCGCAGCCAGGCCAGTCCACCGCCGGCGGCACTTTCAGGAGAGGCGTTCAGGATCGAAGGGCTGTCCGAGGTGCCCGACTGGCGGCCGTCGCCCAGCGTGGGCAGGTTCATCACCCCGCGCCGGACCAGCGCGTCCGGCGGCTGCATGTTGACCACCTCGGCGGAACCGGGCCATCCCAGCGGGCCGGCGCCGCGCATCACGAGGATGCAGTGCTCATCGATGGCGAGCGCCGGGTCGTTGATGCGGGCGTGGTAGTCGGCCGAGCCCTCGAACACCACGGCGCGCGCCTCGAACACCCCCTCGCTGCCCGGCGTGCTCAGATAGCGGGCCCGGAACTGGTCGGAGATGACGCTGGTCTTCATGATCGCGAAATCGAACAGGTTGCCGCGCAGCGTCAGGAAGCCGGCCCGCTCCTGCAATGGCGCCGCATAGGGACGCACCATCTCGCGGTCGCCGCTTTCGCGGCCGGCCAGGTTGTCTGCCATGGTTCTGCCGGTGACGGTGGGCCGTGCGGCGCGCAGGCGCCCGGCCTGCAGCAGTTCCCACATCACGGCCGGCACGCCACCAGCGCGGTGGAAACGCTCGCCCAGGTATTTGCCGGCCGGCTGCATGTTCAGCAGCAGCGGCACGTCGTAGCCGTATTCCATCCAGTCGGCCGATTCCAGCGTGACGCCGGCGTGGCGGGCCATCGCCATCAGGTGCGGCTGCGCGTTGGTGGAGCCGCCGATGGCGGCGTTGACGACGATGGCGTCGAGGAAGGCGTCGCGGGTCAGGATGGTGGACGGCCGCAGGTCGCTGCGCGCCATCTCGACGATGCGCCGCCCCGTCTCATAGGCGATCTGGCCCCGTTCGCGGTAGGGCGCGGGGATCGCGGCGCAGCCGGTCAACGACATGCCCAGCGCCTCGGCCAGCGCGTTCATGGTGGAGGCCGTGCCCATGGTGTTGCAGTGGCCGGCCGACGGCGCCGAGGCGGCCGCGATGTCGAGGAACTTCTCGCCGTCGATCTCGCCGGCCGCCATCTGGCGCCGGCCCTTCCAGATCGCGGCGCCGGAGCCGACCAGTTCACCATCCAGCCAGCCGTCGAGCATGGGGCCGCCCGACAGCACGATGGCGGGAATGTCGACCGTGGCGGCGGCCATCAACTGGGCCGGCGTGGTCTTGTCGCAGCCGGTGGTGAGCACCACCGCGTCGATCGGATAGCCATGCAGGATCTCGACCAGGCCCAGATAGGCCAGGTTGCGGTCCAGCGCCGCCGTCGGACGGCGGCAGTTCTCGAAGATCGGGTGAAGCGGGAATTCCATGGGGATGCCGCCTGCGTCGCGGATGCCGTCGCGCACCCGCTTGGCCAGCTCCAGGTGGATGCGGTTGCAGGGACTGAGGTCGCTGCCACTCTGGGCGATGCCGATCACGGGGCGGCCCGAGCGCAGTTCCGCCGCCGTCACGCCGTAGTTCATGAACCGTTCCAGGTACAGCGCGGTCAGGTCGATGTGTTCGGGATTGTCGAACCAGTCCTGCGAGCGGTAGCGCCGCGGCGCCGGCTGGCCGGCGCCCGTGGCCCGATCGCTGTCCTGGCCGGCCGGCATGGTGTGGTTGTGATCCTGCTTCATCGCCGTTCCTTACGCACCGTACCAGCCGGCGTCGACGAAGTAATTGCGGCCGGTGCAGCGGGCGGCGTTGTCCGAGGCGAGGAACAGCGCCAGCGCCGCCACGTCCTCCGGTTCCACGCGCTGCTTCAGGCACTGGCCGGCCAGGATCAATTGCTCCGCTTCCGGCGTGTGCCACAACGCGACCTGGCGTGGCGTGCGCACGGCGCCGGGAATGATGCAGTTGACGCGCACATTGTCCGCACCCAGGTCGCGCGCCAGGCCACAGGTCAGGCCCTCGATACCGGCCTTGGCCGTCATGTACAGCGCCAGCCGCGCCTGCGCCAAATGCCAGGAGATGGAGCCCAGGTTCAGGATCGCGCCGCCGCCGGCCCGCCGCATGCCCGGCGCCACGGCCTGCGCGCAAAAGAACTGGTGGCGCAGGTTGACGGCCATGCGCTCGTCCCAGTAGGCGGGGGTGACGTCGGCGACCTCGTGACGGTCGTCGTTGGCGGCGTTGTTAATCAACACATCGATGGGTCCGATGTCGCGCTCGATGGTGGCGAAGGTGGCGGCCAGCTGGTCGAGGTCCATCAGGTTGCATGGCATGAAGCGCGGCGCGCAGGCAGATTCGGACAGGCGCGCGGCCAGCGCGCGCGAGGGCGCGTCGGCGATGTCGAGGAAGATCACCTCGGCACCCTGCGCGGCGAAGGCTTCGACGATGGCGGCACCGATGCCGGTGCCGCCACCGGTGATGACGACGCGCTTGCGCGCCAGGCTGGGATAACTAGCGTAGATCATTGCTCTCTTTCGTTGCGGGTAATGTACTGAAGGTTGCGGCGGCCTGCGCGCCGCCCCATGTGCGCGCGGCTACGGGCGCGCGAAAGGCGTCAGGCCGCGTCGGGACAGGTCAGGCCGCGCCGGGCCAGGCTGGCGTACAGCGCGCGCACGCCATCGGTCCATGGCACGATGGCGTCGCTGCGCTGCACGTGGTTGACCAGCGCGCCCAGCGTGGCGGTGGCGATGGTGACCCGGTCGCCAAGATGGTGGGTGAAACCGGCGCCGCTGGCATCGCGGTCCTGGATCGGCGAGAACATGGTGCCGAGGAAGAGCATGAAGCCATCGGGATATTGATGGTGGCGCCCCAGCACCTGTCCCACCAGCTCGAGCGGGTCGCGGCTGATCTCGCGCATGTAGCTGGCGCCCTCCAGACGGAAATCATCGTCGGCGCCTTCAATCACCAGCCGCACTTCCGCGGCGCGGATGGAATCGAGCGTGAAACGGTCGTCGAACAGGCGGATAAAGGGGCCGATCGCGCAGGAACCGTTGTTGTCCTTGGCCTTGCCGAGCAACAGCGCGCTGCGGCCCTCGATGTCGCGCAGGTTGACGTCGTTGCCCAGCGTGGCGCCCAGCACGCGGCCGGCGCTGCTCACGGCCAGCACGATCTCCGGCTCCGGGTTGTTCCACTGCGAATCGGGATGCAAGCCGACGTCGGCGCCGCAGCCGACTGCGGACATGGGCTGCGACTTGGTGAACACTTCGGCATCGACGCCGATGCCCACTTCCATGTATTGGGACCAGGCGCCGCGCCGCTGCAGCTCGCGCTTCAATTGCAGCGCAGCGTCCGAGCCGGGCCGCAGCGCCGACAGGTCGGCGCCCAGGGACTGCTGCAGGGCGGCGCGCAGCGCGGCGGCGCGGGCCGCGTCGCCGCCGGCCTGTTCCTCGATGACGCGTTCGAGCAGGCTGACGGCGAAGGTCACGCCGCACGCCTTGATCGCCTGCAGATCGCAAGGCGCCAGCAGGCGCGGCGCGCCGGCTTCGGCCTGTCCCGCCAGGGCGTCGTCGAGCAGCGCCAGCACCGGGCCCAGCGACTCGCCGGCCGCGTCGCGGGCCAGCGCCAGCGGGTCCGGGCTGTCGAGCAGGTCGGACATGGTGGGCGCCGCAGCCGTGATGTCGAACACCTCGCCGCCGCGCACCGCGACCACGCTCGGGCCCTGCACCGTACCGCCGCGCCAGACCCGTCCAACAAGGACGGCGTGATGCGCATCGGTGGGAAGCAAAGCGGCGGCAGAGAGTCTTTTCATCGTCGTTCCGGTAGGCGGGTAAGGGCTGAAGGAGCCGCGCTGTATGCGCAGAGTCGGAACGATTGTGCCCGCCGGGTGGGGGTGCCGCAATTATGAAATTCACCAAGCCCGGTCATGATTATTGCGGCATGCGGGCCGCGCCGGCGTCGGCCGCCAGACCGCCGGCCTGCACCCGCCGCCACGTCATGAACTTACCCCGCCCGTGCCACTTTCTGATTGCGCAGCACGCACAGCATGTCCGCCGCCAGATGCGCGGCGGCCAATGCCGTGATCTCGCTGTGGTCGAACGGCGGCGCCACTTCCACCACGTCCATGCCCACCAGGTTGAGCGGCCCCATGGCGCGCACCAGCGCCAGCGCCTGGGCCGACGTCAGGCCGCCCGGCACCGGCGTGCCCGTGCCGGGCGCGTAGGCCGGATCGAGGCAATCGATATCGAACGTCAGATAGGCCGGGCGCGCGCCGACGATGGACAGGATGCGCTCCATGGTGGCGGCCGTGCCGTTGGCATGCACCCACGGCGCGTCGATCACGTTGAAGCCCATGAAGTCCTCGTTCCAGGTGCGGATGCCCACCTGCACCGAGGTGGCCGGATCGACCAGCCCTTCCTTGACGGCCTTGTAGAACATGGTGCCATGGTTGAGTGAATCGGGATTGTCATCGGCCCAGGTGTCGCAGTGGGCGTCGAAGTGGATCAGCGACAGCGGCTTGCCGTACTTTTCCGCATGGGCCTTGAGCAGCGGATAGGTGATGAAGTGGTCGCCGCCGAAGGTCAGCATCTTCGCGCCGCTGGCCAGGATGGTGCGGGCATGGTCGACGATGGTGGGAGCGATGGTCAGCGGATTGTGCGCGTCGAACCAGCAATCGCCGTAATCGATCACGGCCAGGTCCTCGAACGGATCGAAGCCCCACGGGAACGGCATCAGCTCGGCCAGCTGCACGCTGGCGGCGCGCACGGCGGCCGGCCCCAGGCGCGCGCCGGGACGGAAGGTGGTGGACAGGTCGAGCGGGATGCCGGAAATGGCCACGTCCACCCCGGCGAGCTCGCGCGTATAGTTGCGGCGCATGAAACTGAGCACGCCCGCGTAAGTGTTTTCCGGATTGCTGCCGTACAGCGACTGGCGGCGGATCGCGCCGTCGCCCTTGATTTCTGCGCTCATGAGATTCCTGATATGAATGGTTGACATGGATGGTGATGCGGTGTTGCTCTGACATCCATTCTGCAAGGGATGCAACGCCGTGTAAAATGAACGATATCGTTCAACTCATTAGTTATTTTCATAGCTCATGGAAAAACGCCTGCCCCCGCTGCAAAGCCTGCTGGCCTTTGACGCCACCGCCCGCCTGGGCAGTTTCACCAAGGCGGCGCAGGAACTGGCGCTGACCCAGTCCGCCATCAGCCACCAGATCCAGCACTTGGAGCAATGGGTGGGGCAGGCCCTGTTCAGCCGGCTGGGACGGGGCGTGAAGCTCACGTCGGCGGGCGAACTGTTCAGCCAGACCGTGGCCAGCGCGCTCAACACCTTGCGCGACGGGCGCGAACGCATCGAGCCGTATCGCAATCCCGATTCCGTGCTGCTGGCCTGCAGCGCCGACTTCGCGGCCGGCTGGCTGATGCCGCGCCTGTCCCAACTGCGCGCGCGCTACCCGCGCATGGAAGTGTGGCTGATCACCGAGGACGAGCTGCGCGAAATCGACCGCATCGACGTTGACCTGATCATCTCCACCCAGGAACTGGGCGGCGAACAAATGCGTTCCGTGCCGCTGCTGGACGACCACGCGCTGGCCGTGTGCGGCGCCGGGAGCGCGGCGCGGCTGCTGCCGCTGCCCTTCCCCGACGTGCTGGCGGCGGCGCCGCTGATCATCGACGAGCACTATCCAGAATGGGCGCCGTGGCTGGCCGCGCAAGGCGTGGCGACCACGCGCGCCATCACCATCGACGCGGCGCGGCTGCGGCTGGACGCGGCGCAGGAGGAGCTGGGCATCGCCATGGTCTCGCGCCTGCATGCGGAAGGCGCGCTGCGGCGCGGCCTGGTGCACGCGCTGCCCCAGGTGCCCACGGTGGCGCTGCCGCGCCTGTGGCTGACCCGCTCCACACTCACGCCGCGCACGCCGGCCGTGCAACTGGCGTTCGACTGGCTGTGCGAGGTGGGCGCCGTTGCCGCATAATTTCCCCACCAGGCAGAACCCGCCCACCGATTTTTGAAGGTGAAGGATGTCGACCGCAACCGATCCCCATACCCGCATGAACACCGCCGCCTGCAGGCAGGGGCGTTGATGATCACGCGCCTGCTGCTGCCCACCGGCGCCAGCGCCGCCGCCCTGCCACTGCTGCAAGGCCGGGCGCTGCGCGCGTTCGCCGACGGCTACGTCGCCGTGCTGCTGCCTGCCTACCTGATCGCGCTGGGACTGGACACGTGGACGGTGGGCCTGGTCGCCACCGCCACCCTGCTCGGTTCGGCCCTCGCCACGCTGGCCATTGGCGCGTGGGGGCACCGCGTCCACCACGGCCGCCTGCTGCTGGGCGCAGCCGTGCTGATGTCCGCCACAGGCTTTGCCTTCGCCGCCAGTTCCACGTTCTGGCCACTGCTGCTGGTGGCCTTTGTCGGCACGCTCAATCCCAGCGCAGGCGACGTCAGCCTGTTCCTGCCGCTGGAACACGCACGCATCGCGGAGGCGGCCGACGGTGAGCAACGTACGGCGCTGTTCGCCCGATACAGCTTGCTGGGTTCCCTGCTGTCCGCGTTTGGTGCGCTGGCGGCCGCCCTGCCGGCCCATATCGCCACGTGGAGCGGGCTGTCCCCATTGGCGGCGCTGCGCTGCATGTTCGTGCTCTATGGCCTGATCGGTTGCATGGTGTGGCTGCTGTATCGCAAGCTACCCAGGCCGCATGACGAGGCGCGCAAGCCGCCCGCGCCGCTGGGCCCATCGCGCGCCATCGTGATGCGCCTGGCCGCGCTTTTCTCGGTCGACTCATTCGCCGGGGGATTGGTGGTCAACGCGCTGCTGGCGTACTGGTTGTTCCGGCGTTTCGACCTGTCGCTGGCGGCGGCGGGACAGTTCTTCTTCTGGTCCGGCCTGTGCTCGGCCGCGTCGCAACTGGCCGCGCCGCTGCTGGCCCGGCGCATCGGGCTGCTCAACACCATGGTCTTTACCCACATTCCCGCCAGCGTATGCCTGATCGCGGCCGCTTTTACGCCCGGCCTCGGTGTCACGCTGGGACTGCTGATCGTGCGGTCGCTGCTGTCGCAGATGGATGTGCCAGCGCGCAGCGCCTTCGTGATGGCGGTCGTCACGCCGGAAGAGCGGGCGGCGGCGGCCAGCTTCACGCTGGTGCCCAAGAGCCTCGCCTCGGCCGCCGCGCCTAGCATCGGCGGCGCCTTGTTCGCGGCCGGCCTGCTGGCCGCGCCGCTGGTGGCCTGCGGCGTACTGAAGATCGCCTATGACCTGGCCATCTGGCGCAGTTTTCGCGCGCACGGGCGTTGAACGGCGCTGCGGTGCGCCTTTTCCCCCGATTTGAAATTTTATTGAATTAACATCAAATTCCAGTTGCATATCTATCACGTGTCAGATATTCTTTACACGTGATATGAACGCACGAACACATGGATGGCGGCCATCAACGAAGCGCCATCCAGGTCACCCCACCGCAACTGGAGAATGCGCATGAATACGAAGAACAAGAACGCCCGTATCGCCGGCCTGGTCTACTTGTTGTTGATCCTGATCGCCCCTTTCCGCCTGATCTACATCCCCGGCAAGCTGTTCGTCGACGGCGACGCGGCGGCGACCATCCACAACATCGCCGCCCATGACATGCTGTTCCGCCTGGGCCTGGTGGGCGACCTGGTGACGGCCGTCGTCAGCCTGCTGCTGACCTACACCCTGTACCGCCTGTTCAAAGATACCGACCGCCACCTCGCCTTGCTGATGCTCATGCTGGGCTTCATGGACACGCCGCTGTATTTCTTCAACGCCCTGAACGACATGGCCACGCTGGTGCTGGCGCATGGCGCCGATTTCCTGTCCGGCTTCGACACGGCCCAGCGCGACGGACTGGCCATGCTGTTCCAGCGCATGCACGGCCTGATGACCAATGCCTCGGAAATCTTCTGGGGTCTGTGGCTGTTCCCGCTGGCGCTGCTCGCCCACCGCAGCGGCTTCGTGCCCCGCTTCGTGGCCATCTGGCTGACCGTCAACGGCGTCGCCT
Source organism: Rugamonas brunnea (assembly GCF_014042345.1). Taxonomy (GTDB): domain Bacteria; phylum Pseudomonadota; class Gammaproteobacteria; order Burkholderiales; family Burkholderiaceae_D; genus Rugamonas; species Rugamonas brunnea. The sequence goes on along the minus strand of NZ_JACEZT010000025.1, from coordinate 7,272 downwards.
ACCTGGCGCTCAGCTTCACCGGTTTGCTGCTGCCGCAATATAACGACACGGTGGCCAACATCGCCTTCCCCTTCCAGCTGGGCGAGATCGCGTTCATGCTGTGGATACTGATCAAGGGAGCGCAGCCCCGGCTGGTGGCCGTGCATGGCGCCCGGGCGGCTTGAGGAAAGCAGGTGAAGCTCTCGACCAAGGCACCCGCTCGGTTTTGAACCGCTGTATTGGTGGTGTTCGAATGAATTCAGAGGAAAATTCTTGCATTGCGAAACTGCAAGATTCAGCGGCTTCAGACCTACCATTGAGCGTCATCCCCACCTGAAAGCGGTAAAATGGCGGGTTAAGCGCGCGGGCCCATCGCGCTCGCGCAAAACCAGACTCATCGCACCGCCGAAAAAGAACCAATGACCACCGTTCCCAACGAAATCAACGCCGCCGCCGTCAAGAATAGCCCCACCGAAAAAGTCACGCCAATGATGCAGCAATATTTACGCATCAAGGCCGAGCATCCGACGATGTTGGTGTTCTACCGCATGGGCGACTTCTACGAGCTGTTCCACGAGGACGCCGAGAAGGCGGCGCGCCTGCTGGGCATCACGCTGACGGCGCGCGGTTCGCAGGGCGGCCAACCGATCAAGATGTGCGGCGTGCCGTTCCATTCGCTGGAGGGCTACCTGGCCAAGCTGGTCAAGATCGGCGAGTCGTGCGCCATCTGCGAACAGATCGGCGATCCGGCCACCAGCAAGGGCCCGGTCGAACGCAAGGTGGTGCGGGTGGTCACGCCCGGCACGCTGACGGATGCGGACCTGCTGCCCGAAAAGGCCGAACGCCCGCTGCTGGCCATGTGCCTGATCAGCCAGCGCAAGGTGGTCACGGCCGGCCTGGCCTGGCTGTCGCTGGCCAGCGGCGCGCTCAAACTAATGGAGTTCTCGGGCGACAGCCACACCGTCAACACCCGCATGTTGCAGGAGCTGGAGCGCATCGCGCCGGCCGAGATCCTGCGCGGCGATAACGCGGACCTGTTCGAGGAAACTACGATCTGCCACGTGAACCGCGTCCCCGACTGGCACTTCGACGTGGTTAGCGGCCACAAGGCGCTGCTGGACCAGCTGGGCGTGGCCACGCTGACCGGCTTTGGCGCCGACGGCCTGGGCGCCGCGTTCGGCGCGGCCGGCGCGCTGCTGCGCTATGCCCAGTCGACCCAGGGTCGCGGCCTGCAGCACGTGCGCAGCCTGACCACGGAAACGGAGAACGAATTCATCGGCCTGGACGCGGCCACCCGCCGCAACCTGGAACTGACGGAGACCATCCGTGGCCAGGAATCGCCCACCCTGTTCTCGCTGCTCGACCACTGCCGCACGGCCATGGGCTCGCGCCTGCTGCGCTACTGGCTGCACCACGCGCAGCGCGCGCAAACGGTGGCGCGCGCGCGCCACGAGGCAATCGGCGCTCTGGCTGCCAGTGACGTGACGGGCGCGCTGTCGGCCACGCTGGCGCAGGTGCCCGACATCGAACGCATCACCACCCGCATCGCGCTGCTGTCGGCCCGCCCGCGCGACCTGGCCAGCCTGCGCGACGGCCTGCAGCAGCTGCCGGCCCTGCGCCACGGCATGCAGCGCAGCCTGACCGGCGGCGAAGACAGCCTGCTGGCGCAAACCTGCGCGGCCCTGTCCACGCCGTCCGAGTGCCTGGACCTGCTGGTGCGCGCCGTGGCGCCGGAACCGGCGGCCATGGTGCGCGACGGCGGCGTGTTCGCACGCGGCTTCGACGCGGAACTCGACGAGCTGCGTGCGCTGTCAGAGAACGCGGGCCAGTTCCTGGTCGACCTGGAAACGCGCGAGCGGGCCCGCACCGGCATCGCCAACCTGCGCGTCGAATACAACAAGGTGCACGGCTTCTACATCGAAGTCACGCACGGCCAGACCACCAAGGTGCCGGACGATTACCGCCGCCGCCAGACGCTGAAGAACGCCGAGCGCTACATCACGCCGGAACTGAAGGCCTTCGAAGACAAGGCGCTATCGGCGCAGGACCGCGCGCTGGCGCGCGAGAAGCTGCTGTACGACCAGTTGCTGGCCGACCTGGCGCCGCACATCGGTACGCTGCAAACCATCTCGCAGGCGCTGGCGCGGCTCGACGCGCTGACCGCCCTCACCCAGCACGCGCTGCGCCACAACTGGTGCGCGCCGCAACTGGTGGCCGAGCCATGCATCAACATCGCCGAAGGCCGCCATCCGGTGGTGGAAAACCAGATCGAGCGCTTCATCGCCAACGACTGTCGCTTCGTCAACGAACGCCGGCTGCTGCTGATCACGGGCCCCAACATGGGCGGTAAGTCGACCTTCATGCGCCAGGTGGCGCTGATCACGCTGCTGGCCTACGTGGGCAGCTACGTGCCGGCCACCAGCGCCGTGATCGGCCCGATCGACCGCATCTTCACCCGCATCGGCGCCACCGACGATCTGGCCGGCGGCCGTTCCACGTTCATGGTGGAGATGACCGAGGCGGCCGCCATCCTGAACGGCGCCACCGAACACTCGCTGGTGCTGATGGATGAAGTGGGCCGCGGCACCTCCACCTTCGACGGCCTGGCGCTGGCCTGGGCCATCGCGCGCCACCTGATCGACACCAGCCGCAGCTTCTCGCTGTTCGCCACCCACTACTTCGAACTGACCCAGCTGCCGGAGAGCCATCCGACTGCGGCCAACGTCCACCTGTCGGCGGTGGAACACAAGGACAGCATCGTGTTCCTGCACGCCGTGCAGGACGGCCCGGCCTCGCAGAGCTACGGCTTACAGGTGGCGCAGCTGGCCGGCGTGCCGCAGCCCGTGATCCGGGCCGCCCGCAAGCACCTGGCGCGGCTGGAGGCGCAGGCTTTGGACGCCACGCCGCAGCTGGACCTGTTCGCCGCCCCGGTGGTAGACGCGGACGACGAGGTGGTGACGCCGGCACCGGCAGCAGAGAACCCGGCCGTCCAGACCCTGCTGGATGCGCTCGACGCGCTGGACCCGGACGCGCTGTCGCCGCGCGAAGCGCTGGAGCGCCTGTACGAGATCAAACGCCTGGCGCAACCGGCCCTGGCATGATGTCGCACGCCGGCTCGCCACTCCGTCGCCCGTTGGCAGCGCTGGTGGCGCTGACTTTGGCCTGCGCCGCACCAGGCGCATGGGCTGGTGGACGCGCAACGCCGGCATCCGCCGCCAGTCCGGCGCCCGGCTCGCGCAACGCACCATTCCAGTTCAGCGTGATCGGCCACGTCTGGCGCGACAGCGGCGGTGGTGTTGACAGCGTCGGCGACGAGTCGGCGCTGCGGCGCGCCCTTGCCGACGCGGGCGCCGCCAGTCCCGCGTTCATCGTGGCCACCGGCGTCAAGGCCGGCGCGGAACCGTGCAGCGACAAGCTGTATGGCCAGCGCCGCCAACTGTTCAACGAGGTGGAAGTGCCGCTGATCGTGTCGCTGGCCGGCAGCGACTGGACCGAGTGCCTCAATTCAGCGGGCCGCTCGAACGCCATCGAACGCCTGAACCGGCTGCGCGAATTGCTGTTCACCGACAGCCAGTCGCTGGGCGGACGGCGCCTGACGCTCACGCGCCAATCCGGCACGGCCAAGTTCCGCAGCTACGCGGAGAATGCGCACTGGGAGGTTGGCAACGTGCTGTTCGCCACCATCAACCTGCCCGCCAAGAACAACCACTTCCGCCCCGAGGCCGGCCGCAACAGCGAGTACGAGGACCGGCTGGTGGCCAACCGCGCCTGGCTGCACCGGCTGTTCGCGTTGGCCGAGCACCGCAAGCTCGATGGCCTGGTACTGTTCTCGGACGGCGACGTCGGCCTGCAGGCGGAACGCGGCTTCTCGCTGCTATCGGGCTTCCTGCCCAAACAGGATGGCTACGCCGAGCCGCGGCGGCAAATCCGCAACCTGGCGGAGCAATACAAAGGAACGGTGCTGCTGGTGGACGCCCAGGGGACGGGCAGTGAACCGGCCATCAACTGGCACGGCAAGGTGGGACATCTGAGCCTGGCCGCCGACTGGGCCGAGGTGCGCGTGGCGCCCGGCGCCGCCACCCTGTTTGTCGTCAAGGGCGGCAACGCGGACGCGGCGGCGCAATAAACGCATGCCCGCATGGCCGCGCTTGGCGGCCGATGCGGCTGCGGCGTACTGCCTTAGTGGATCGGGTGGATGGCGACGTGATCGCCTTCTTCGCCTTCGTCACCGTCGTCGCCATGGTGATGGCCGTGGGCGCCGTGCACGTGTTCGTGGGCGATCTCTTCCTCGGTGGCGTGGCGCACTTCGGCTACGCTCAGCGAGAAGCGCAGCGCCATGCCGGCCAGCGGATGGTTACCGTCCAATACCACCTTGTCTTCCGCGATGTCGGTCACGGTGAAGATCATGGCTTCCTCGTCGGCGCCGTCCGGCATGCCTTCGAACTGCATGCCCACTTCCAGCGGCTCGGGCAGGCGGCTGCGGTCTTCCACCTTGACCAGGGCCGGATCGTAATCGCCGAACGCATCTTCCGGCTCGATCTGGATGATGGACGAATAGCCCACTTCCTTGCCGTCCAGTTCTTCCTCGATCTTTGGCAGGGTGTTCTCGTAGCCGCCGTGCAGGTAAACCATGGGCTCGCGGCCGTCTTCGATCAGATTGTCCTGCGCGTCGGACAGTTTGTAGTTCACAGTCACGACCATGTTCTTGGCAATCTTCATTGTTGTATCCTTTCTGTAGTGAGCAGGCAGATTATACAGCCTGGCCTCACGCGCCGCCGGAAAAGCCGCATCGCGAAGCCGCCGCCGGCCGGGCCCGATTGTTATAATGGGGCATGAAAAAATTACCTCTCCTCGGCAACATCACGCCCGCCCAGTTCCTCAGCGAATACTGGCACAAGAAACCCCTGCTGATCCGTCAGGCCATTCCCGGCTTCAAGCCGCTGGTGAGCCTGGACGCGCTGCAAGCGATGGCCACCAAGGACCACGTGGAATCGCGCCTGGTGACCTCCACCGGCGGCCACTGGAACCTGCAGCACGGCCCGCTCGAACACCTGCCGCCGCGCACTCAGAAGGAATGGACCCTGCTGGTACAGGGCGTCAACCTGCACGACGCCAAGGCCGACGCGCTGCTGCGCCAGTTCCGCTTCTTGCCCGACGCGCGCCTGGACGACCTGATGATCAGCTTCGCCACGGACGGCGGCGGCGTCGGTCCCCATTTCGACTCGTACGACGTGTTCCTGCTGCAAGCGCAAGGCCAGCGCCGCTGGCGCATCGGCCCGCAGAAGGACCTGGGCCTGATCGAAGGGCTGCCGCTCAAGATCCTGTCCAAGTTCAAACCCAACGAGGAATACGTGCTGGAGCCGGGCGACATGCTGTACCTGCCGCCGCACTACGCGCACGACGGCGTGGCCATCGGCGACTGCCAGACCTATTCCATCGGTTTCCGTTCGCCGTCCTACCAGGAGCTGGGCGAAGCGTTCCTGCAGTTCATGGCCGATTCGATCGACCTGCCCGGCCGCTACGCCGACCCGGAACTGGAAGCGACCAGCAAGCCGGCCGAGATCCCGCGCGACATGCTGGCCACCATCGCCGACGAACTGAACAAGGTGCGCTTCACCGAGGACGACGTCACCATCTTCCTGGGAGAGCACCTGTCCGAGCCCAAGCACAATGTGTTCTTCACGGGGCCGACCAAGCCGCTCACGGTGGGCAAGTTCGCCGAGGCAGCCGCCAAGAAAGGGCTGGTCCTGTCGCGCAAGACGCAGATGCTGTACCGTGGCAAGCACGTGTTCATCAACGGCGAATCGTTCGCCATCGGCCGCGCCGACAAGGTCACGCTGGAAGCGCTGGCCAACCAGCGCGCGCTGGACGGCGCGGCCATCGCCAGCGCGTCGGACGACGTGATGGATGCGCTCTACACCTGGTACCAGGACGGCTGGATCGAACTGGGCTGATTGGCCCGTCACTCAGGAGGCTCCGTGGACAAGCAAACGCGCGCGTTTTCGACCCGTCTGGAATTCGAGCAGCTGCTGCAGCTGTGCCTGTCCCGGGCCCGGCTCCAGCTGCGCATGTTCGACCCCGACTTCGCGCTCTGGCAACTGGGCAGCAGCGCCACGGACGCCATCCTGCGCCCGTTTCTCAGCGGCGGCGGCACGCTGCAACTGGTCGCCCACAGCAATGCCCGCCTGGAGCGCGACGCGCCCCGCTTCCTGCGTTTGCTCAAGGACTATGGCCACGCCATCGAATGCCGGCTCACCCACAAGAACCTGCGCCAGCTGACCGATTCGTTCTGCATCGGCGACGGCCAGGACCAGGTGCGCCGCTTCCACGCCGACCACCTGCGCGGCGAGGCCGTGTTCGGCTCGCCGCCCGACACGCAAGTCTGCACGGAACGCTTTATTGCCATCTGGCAGGAATCTTCACCCGGTTTACATGCAAGTACGACTGGCTTATGAGCCAGATCAAGGTAAAATGCGGGGTGCGCGTTTGGATACCGGTGATAGGGTGACAATTCCGTTCCACGGGGTTTGAAACGAAATGTTGCGATATCGCAAAATAGTTATAAAAAACGATTGATTGCGCTATTGCGACGCACCAAAAATCGCTATAATATTCGGTTAGGAAGTTTCCGTTGTCTGGCAGGCACCTCTATGGTACGAAAAGCCTTCGAAGACGACCTAATGAGCGATAATTACCGGTAATTATTCATCGCAACAATGTTGTTTTTAATTTTGAATTAATTAAGGAAAACCCCATGAAAAAATCCCTGCTGATCGTCTCCCTGCTGGCTGTTGCTCTGGCTGCTTGCTCGAAAAAAGAAGAAGCTCCTGCCGCTCCTGCTCCAGTAGCCGCTCCTGAAGCCGCTGCTCCTGCTGCTCCTGCCGCTGCTGCTCCTGCCGCTTCGGACGCTGCTGCTCCTGCCGCTGCTGCTCCTGCCGCTTCGGACGCCGCTGCTGCTCCTGCCGCTTCGGCTGCTTCGGCTGCTTCCGCTGCTTCGAAGTAATCAGCTTGTGTAAAGAAGCCGGTCTACGGGCCGGCTTTTTTACGCCTGAACTTCAAGAGACCGGCCATTGGGCCGGTTTTTTTACGCCCCTACAATAGGCGTTGCCACACGTCATGCCTTCAATATAGTTCAGCCAGTTTCATAATCAAGGCATGCGGCGCAAAAAAAATCTATGGTCACCCTCTTTTTTGCAAGCTGATTTTTTGTATGCTGTAAGAAGGCTCGCTTAAATCTATCCGGCGTCTAATTGGAGATGTACTCCGCGCCACGATGAGAGTCGCGCCTGTCGG
>NZ_JACEZT010000024.1 GCF_014042345.1 Rugamonas brunnea | reverse complement strand
TTTGAAGCAGCTCCACTTGGAACTTAAGGAGCTGGGCTATGAGGGGTCATACGACCGTGTGGCAGCGTTTGCCAGGCAGTGGAAGGTGGGTCAATCGGAGTGGGTCAATTCTGCGAGCAAACGAACAACTAGGTTTTGGCATTCACGGATTCTTCGGCGGTCTAGTTTTATATGTCTTTTGGCGTAGATATAAAAAACACCGGCGGTTTCAACTTAACACGAAGGTCCGATTAGGGGCGGAGGCCGCCTGTCAACGCATACGTTCCGCAGCAGCCGCGTAGCACACGCTGCTAACTGGGCCATCAATTGGATGGTACCGTGGCCCGCTCTGGCCGGAAGCACAGCGCCAAGTGGCTGCTGCCCGCCCAGCACACCGGCCCGGCGGCAGGAATGGCCGCGCTGCAGGCCCGCTGGCACGGCCGGACGCCCCCCACCCCACAGCGGAAGGCCAAAGGCACCAGCCCGCCCCATAGCACTAGATCGGTCATTCCCTCAAAAATTTTTCGCCCAGATTTTTTCGCAGCTCTTCAAGGATTAACATTGCCTTGCGGGGCGCATGCAATATTCGACCAATGCCACAAGGTCCGCCGCCTTTGTAGTGGTCAACCCATCCCGGACACTACGTTAAGTTTTTCTTCGGTGACGGCCGGTGCCAATCCCTGATTGAACTGATGTGGCCGTATCCAGTTATACCGGTGCATCAGGTATCACCGGCTCGTTTGGGCAATGAAATGACTGGCGACCCGCCGCACAAGAGTGGTCCCCAAGTCCGCCCCCATCGGTTCTGATTGTCTGCCTGACCCACCGGGCATCGGGCGTCGATGTACGAGTTGATGGTCTTTCTGATGGCATTGCCCGTGGCATGTTCGAATAGCATCAACGAAATCAAGTGCCTGGAGCGCCAATTGATAATCGAGTAGGAGTGATGAGATAGCTTTAAGTCATTGACTTAAAGAGAACATCAGAGAGCGTTGATGGTGCGGTATTTCACGCCACAACGCGCGTCTCGAAGCGGGCAAGGGGGCATGTTATGATAACGTTGTTATAGCTCCACTCTCAATTCAGATGACCGTTGATCTCTCCCTGCAGGACCCGCGCACGCGCCTTGTTGAAGCTGCTATCCGTTTGCTGGCACGGAGCGGACCATCTGAAGTGAAGGCGCGCTCGGTGGCGACAGAAGCGCAACTTTCCACCATGGGGGTGTACACGTATTTCGGCGGTGTGCCGGAGCTGTTGCAAGCGGTGGCCGACGACGGCTTCCGGCAGCAAGCGTCCGTCTTCGGCCGGCTGGCGCTGACCGACGATCCGATGGCCGACCTGTGCGCGATGGCGCTGGCCTGCCATGACTTCGCGCGGCGCAACCCGCATCTCTATGACCTGATGTTCGGCCTGTCGATCCATGGCCGCTACAGTCCTTCCCGCGGCGACGCCGAACCCATATTGAGTGGACAATCGCCATCGTTCCGCGCGGCCTACACCTTTCTGCTGCAGGGGTGCGCGCGGCTGGTGACTGCTAAGTGCGTCCGCAATGTCGATCCCGATCTCATGGCGCTGCAGTTGTGGAGCGCGCTGCACGGCTTCATCATGCTCGACCTTGGCGGGCACTTCGCCCATATGGCCAACCCCGTTGTCGAGGTGCTGGTGCCCATGTGCGTCAACCTGGTGGTCGGCATGGGCGCCAAGCGTGACAAGGCCGAAGCTTCGGGCGCCGCCGCCGGGGCGCTCTGGTCTTCGGCGCAAAATAACAAAATCGTCCAGCTTCGCAACAAATAGTCGAGCGACGGTCCGCACCGCGTGAATTCAATCTTGAAATCTGCAAATAACAGTGTTATTGTTTGCCATAACACTGTTATTAATCGGTAGAAGTTGATTCATTCAAGGAGACAGGGCATGAAAAACACGAGGATCCGCCCCGGGGGGCTGGAGGTGGACAACCATGGTGCGGTCTTGATGGTGCGTCTGGATGGTGGACCGCAAGGGGTGATGGGACTGGAGATGGCCGAGGCGCTGGCTGACCTGGTTGACGAACTGGAGTCCGATCACCAGGTCAAGGCGGTGGTCCTAACCGGGACGCATCCCGGCCGCTTCATCGGCCATGCGGACGTGCCGTGGTTGCAGGAGGGCGGCACCACCATTCCTTCCATCGCACGTGGCATGACGTCTGCCGTTGCGCACAGCGCGGCCACGGTGCGGCGCATGCCGCTGGTGGCGCCCATGGCGGCCTACACGCCGCTGGGAGGCGCCATGCAGCTCGACAAGCTCCACGACACCTTCATGCGCATGAACCGCTGCGGCGTCGTATTCATCGGCGCGCTGAATGGCTCGGCGCTGGGACTCGGCAGCGAACTGGCGCAAGCCTGCGACGTGCGCTTGATGGCCGATGGCGACTTCTTCATCGGCCAACCCGAGGTATTGCTGGGCATTCCGCCAGGCGGTGGCGGCACGCAGCGCTTGACGCGCCTGGTCGGCGCCCATCGCGCGCTGATGATGATGCTCGAAGGACGTCCGGCATCGCCGGCGCGGGCACTGGAGATCGGCCTGGTCGACGAGGTCGTGGCGCCCGATGCGCTGATCGAGCGCGCGCTGGCGCTGGCACAGTACTTGGGCGCGCGCCCCCGCGAGGCCATCCGCGCCATCAAGCGTGCGGTCTACGTTGGCGGCTCGATGTCGCTGGAGGATGGCTTGCATGTGGAGCGCACCGAATTCATGTCGGCGCTGTCGGGGGCAAGTTCGCAGTCGCTGATGATCGAATACATGGCGCGCACCGAGCGCGAGGGCGACTTGCCCCTGTACGATCCCGCCATCTTCGCGCAGGCGTTGGAGCTTGGGCATTTTCCCTTCACCGGCAGTCAAACCGTCAAGTGAATCCCATGGCACAGACTCCTCATCAATTCACCCGTAGCAGTATTCGTTTCCAATCCGGAGAAGCCTATTGTTCGGCATGGCTGTATCTGCCGGTTGGTGTTGAGCGGCCGCCGGTGGTCGTGCTGGGACACGGGCTGGGCGCCGTGCGCGAAATGCGCCTGGACGCCTATTCGGAGCGCTTCGCCGCGGCCGGCATCGCGACGCTGGCTTTCACCTACCGTTATTTTGGCGACAGTGGTGGCGTGCCGCGCCAGTTGATGTCGGTGAGCCGTCAGCTGGCTGACTGGGATGCGGCGCTTGATTTCGTCAAGGACCGGCCCGAACTCGATGGCAGTCGGGTGGCGATCTGGGGCAGCTCCTTCGGTGGCGGCCACGCGATCCAGGTGGCCAGCCGGCATCCTGAGCTGAAGGCGGCCATCAGCCAGTGCCCGTTCACGGATGGATTCGAATCGGCCACCGCGCTGGGGCTGAAGGCAACGCTGCAGATCACGCCGGTGGTCATGCGCGATTTTCTAGCGCGCTGGTTCGGCAAACCGCCGGTGATGGTGCCGATCGCGGCGCTGCCCGGCCAGCCGGCCTTGATGAACGCCCATGACGCCTTGCCCGGTTATCTGGCGTTGATGCCCAAGGGGATGGCCTTTGTCAACCGGGTCGCCGCCCGGGTGATCCCCGAGATCGTCAGCTACCGTCCGGGACGGAGGGCCGCCAAGGTCAAACCGCCGATCCTGTTCTGCGTCAGCCGGACCGATACGGTCACGCCGCCCGAACGCACCATCGCCATGGCCCAACGGGCGCCGCGCGGCGAGATCAAGCTGTACGACTGCGGCCACTTCGATTTCTATCTTGGCGAACACTTCGAGCGCGCGGTGACGGATCAGACCGAGTTCCTGGCGCGGCATTTGTTGGCGCGCTGAGCGGCGCGCCGCGACAACGTCTTTTTGAGAGTGTAATCATGCGATTTTCCAAACTTCCAGACCTGCGCGCGGCGCAGGCGCCGCAAGCCCATTGTGTGGCCGACGCGACGGCCAGCCTGTCCAATGGCGAGTTTTATTCCAGGGTGCTGGTGGCCGCCGGGCTGTTCGACGAACTCGGCATCCGCAAGGGGGACGTGGTGGCCATCATGTTGCCCAACCAGGTCGAATTCGTCGTGGCGATGTTCGCCGCGTGGCGGCTGGGCGCTGCCGTGACACCGATCAATCCCAACCTGACGGCCCAGGAGGCCATCCATCAGATGACCGATTCCGGTGCCAGGCTGTTGGTCAATGGCGGTGGCGCCAAAGTGCTGGAGCACGTGCAAACGATACCGGCAACCGCGCTGCACGGCGAGGTGCAGTTCGGGGCGCACCACGCGGTGCCGCCGGTCGAGGACACGGCCGCCCTGGCGCTGCTGATCTACACCAGCGGCACGACCGGCCTGCCCAAGGGCGTGATGCTGGACCACGCCAACCTCGAGGCGATGGCGCAGATGTCGCGCGACGCCATGCGGATCACGGCGAGCGATCATTGCCTGCTGGTGCTGCCGCTGTTCCACGTCAACGGCATCGTGGCCAGCATCCTGACGCCGCTGTCGGCCGGCAGCCGGGTCACCATCCGGGCCCGGTTCGACATCGAGACCTTCTTCGCCGACGTCGAGCGACTGCGGCCGACCTATTTTTCGGCGGTGCCGACCATCTACGCCTTGCTCGAGGCGTTGCCGGAACACGTGAAACCGGACACCTCCAGCCTGCGCTACGGTATCTGCGGCGCGGCGCCGGCGGCGGCTGAATTGCTGACCCACTTCGAGGCGCGCTATGGCTTTCCCGTGGTGGAGGGCTATGGCTTGTCGGAGGGCACTTGCGCATCGACCATCAACCCGCTGGACGGCAAGCGCAAGGCCGGAACGGTGGGCTTGCCATTCCCCGGCCAGCGCGTCGCGATCGCCGATGCGGCCGGCCGCCTGCTGCCGGCCGGCGAGACCGGTGAGGTGGTGGTGCAGGGACCGAACGTCATGCGCGGCTATCTGGGCAAGCCGGAGGAGACCGCCAAGACCATCGTCGACGGCTGGCTGCGGACGGGTGACCTGGGGTGTATCGATGCCGACGGCTACCTGTCCATCGTGGGCCGGCTGAAGGAAATGATCATCCGTGGCGGAGAGAACATCTATCCGAAGGAGATCGAGGATGCGCTCGCCGCGTTCCCCGCCGTGTTGGAGGCGGCGGTCATCGGCGCGCCGCATCCGACGCTGGGCGAAATTGTGGTCGCCTACGTGGCCTGCCGCGCCGGACAAGACTGCACGCTGGAAGCCTTGAACGACCATTGCGCCGCGCGGTTGACGCGCTACAAGCGGCCGGCCGCCATCCACATCGTCGGCCGCCTGCCGAAGAACGCGGTCGGTAAGGTCGATAAACTCAAGCTGCGCGCCTTGTGGAGGCAGGAGCATGGATAAGGTGGCGCAATTGGCCGGTGTCGGCCAGCGGCCGGCGATCTTCGTGACTGGTGCGGCGTCAGGGATAGGACGGGCCTGCGCCGAGTTGTTCGCCAGTCGTGGCTGGTTCGTCGGTTTGTACGATGTGAACGTGGAAGGCGTGGCCGACCTCGCCGCCGCGCTGGGGGAGGGGAACGCCTGCTGCGGCCACCTCAACGTCGGCGACCCGGCTGCGTGGGACCGGGCGCTGGCGCATTTTTGGGCGCATAGCGGTGCGCGGTTCGACGTATTGCTCAACAACGCTGGGATATTGACGGCGGGACCGTTCGAGACCGTGCCGCTGGCCCGGCACCGCGCCATGCTGGACGTGAACGTGGCCAGCATCGTGATCGGTTGCCACAGCGCCTATCCGTATCTGGCACAGACGCCGGGCGCGCGTGTGATCAACATGGCCTCGGCCACGGCGATCTATGGCCAACCTGACCTGGTGACCTACTCGGCAACCAAGTTCGCCGTGCGTGGCTTCACCGAGGGATTGGACCTGGAATGGAGCCGGTTCGGCATCCGCGTCAGCGACATCTGGCCCAGCTTCGTGCGGACCGGGATGGCCACCGGTTTCGAGCGCATCGCCAGCGCCAAATCGCTCGGCATCCGGTTGACGCCGGCCGACGTGGCCGCCACGGTGTGGCGCTGCGCCACCACGCGCCGCCTGATCCACCAGACCCACTGGAACGTCGGACTGCAAGCGGGATTGTTGTCGTTCGCGACGCGCATCGCGCCGGCCGCGCTGACGCGCCTGGTGGTGCGGAGATTGGCGCACTGACGTTTTGATCATTCACATAAAAACAATTTCTACCCATCCCCAGGAGACAAACCATGCAAGACAAGAGATTCCTCGCCGCCGCAGCGGTGGCGCTGGCGATTTGCGGCGCCGCCCATGCCGACGAACCAGAGAACAACGCGGTCCGGATCGGCTACGCCAAAGTCCGCTTCAATCTTCAATCGGGCGATCTGACCGGGCCACCGGGCACCACGCCGCCAGGTTTGAAGATCGACGCCAAGGACCTGGACGTGTTCGCGATCAGCTATGAGCGGCGCCTGGGCGACAACTGGGCCGCGCAACTCCAGGCCGGCATCCCGCCGACCTTGACCGCGGTGGGCGCCGGCGTGGCCGCCCCGGTCGGCACCGTGGCGAAGGCGCGCATCTGGTTTCCAACCGCCATGGTGCGCTACACCATCCCCGGCTTTTCCGTCGTCCGGCCCTATGTGGCCGGTGGGGTGACTTATACCTTTTTCACCGAGCAGGAGAGCAGTCCCGGCTATAACGCCGCAGTGCAAGGCGCCGGCAGTTCGATCGACCTGAAGAGTTCGTGGGGAGCTTACGGCAGGGTGGGGCTTGAGTACCCACTCGACAAACAATGGTGTATCAACGTCGAGTTTTCCTCGTTTCACCTGAAAACGACGGCGACCGTGGATACCCAGACGCCGGGCTTCGGCACCATCAGCCGGCACGTTGACCTGAAGGATGCGCCGCGCATCTTCGGGGCCACCATCGGCTACCGCTTCTGAGCCATGACGACGCCTCCATTTGACTTCGACTGGCTGGTCATCGGCTCGGGCTTCGGCGGCAGCGTGTCGGCGCTGCGGCTGGCGGAGAAGGGCTACCGCGTCGGCGTGTTCGAGCGCGGCCGTCGTTTCCGCGATCAGGATCTGCCGGAGTCGACCTGGCAGTTGCGCAAATTCCTCTGGGCCCCCGCCATCGGGCTGCATGGCGTCATGCGCATGAAGGTGTTCCGTCATGTGTTCTTCCCGAGCCAATCCGGCGTGGGTGGTGGCAGCAGGGTCTACGGCGGGGTGCTCTACCGGGCCCGTCCGGAGTTTTTCGTCAATCCGCAATGGCGCCGGCTGGGCGACTGGGAGCGGGAGTTGGCGGGGCACTATGACACGGCCGAGCGCATGCTGGGCGCCACGACCATCCCGTTCGACTCGACCAATCAGCAACTGGCGCGGGAAATGGCGCGGCATTTCGGTCATCCCGACGGCTTCGCGCGCTCCCCCACCGCCGTGTTCTTCGGGGAGCCGGGCAAGACGGTCAAGGACCCGTACTTTGGCGGGGAGGGGCCCGACCGTACCGGCTGCACCCGCTGCGGCGCCTGCATGGTCGGTTGCCGTGTCGGCGCCGCCAATTCGCTGGTGAAGAACTACCTGTGGTTCGCGGAGAAACGGGGGGTGCAGATACTGGCGGAGCGCGAGGTGGTCGATATCCGGCCGCTGGGTGCGGCCGACGGCAGTGACGGCTATCTGGTCACCACCGAACGCCCCGGCGCCTGGTTCGCGCGCGCGCGCCGCACCCACACCGCGCGCGGTGTCGTGTTCGCGGCAGGGGCGCTGGGCACCAACGAATTGCTGGCCAATTGCAAGCAGGGCGGCGCGCTGCCACGCATCAGCGATCGTCTCGGCGAGCTGGTGCGCACCAACAGCGAGTCGGTGCTGAATGTGCGGTTGCCGCAGGATCTGAAGACCTGGAACGACGTCACCGCAAGCAGCAGCGTGCATGTGGATCAGAATACCCACATCGAGTTCCTCACCTATGGACGCCGGGCCGATGCCATGGGCCTGATGTACACCGTGCTGGTCGGCGATGGCAGCCGCTTGACCCGGCCGTTGAAGTGGCTGGCCGCGATCGCGCGCCATCCGTTGCAATGGCTGAAGACGGTCTGGCCGGTGGGTTGGAGCCGGCACATGGTGACGCTGCTGGTGATGCAGACCCTGGACAACGCGATTGCGCTGCGTCCCCGCAAGCGCTGGTTGGGGCGCGGCTACCGGCTGGTCACCGAGCAGGACCGCGCCAAGCCCAACCCGACCTACATCGAGGTGGCGAACCAGGCCGCCCAGTGGCTGGCGCGCCGCACAGGCGGCATCGCCCAGAGCAATGTGCTGGAGGCGCTGGCCGACATTCCCACCACGGCCCACGTGCTGGGGGGCGCGGTGGTCGGCGCCGACGCGGCGAGCGGCGTGATCGACCGGCAGTTGCGGGTATTCGGATACCAGAACATGCTGGTCTGCGACGGCGCGGCGATGCCGGCCAATCCGGGCGTCAATCCGGCGCTGACGATCACCGCGCTGGCCGAGTACGCCATGGCCCACATCCCGGAGCGTACACTAGGCCGCACTGCGCAGCGAACCAGCACATCCGAATCCGCGCACTAGACAGGGGAGAGCAAACATGAAGGCATTTGTCATGGACCGCTATGGCCGCAGCGACGTGGTGCACGCCGGCGAGATGCCGGAGCCGGAACTGGGGGCCGAGGACGTGCTGGTCCGTATCCACGCCGCCAGCATCAATCCGCTGGACCTGAAGATACGCAGTGGCGCGCTGAAGTTGGTGTTGCCTTACCGCTTGCCGCTGATCCTCGGCAATGATATGGCGGGCGTGGTGCAGCGGGTCGGCGCGCGCGTACGGCAGTTCAAGGTTGGCGATGAGGTGTACGCACGGCCCAGGCAGGAGCGCATCGGCACGTTCGCCGAATTGATCGCGGTGCACGAGGATGCGCTGGCGCTCAAACCCCGCACGCTCACGATGGAACAAGCCGCATCGATACCGCTGGTGGGCCTGACGGGATGGCAGGCCCTGGTCGAGAAGGCGGGCTTGCAGCAGGGGCAGAAGGTGTTGATCCACGCCGGCTCCGGCGGTGTCGGCACCTTTGCCATCCAGCTGGCGAAGCATTTGGGCGCGTACGTCGCCACCACCGCCAGCGCCGCCAACCGCGACCTGGTTAAAGGATTGGGTGCGGACGTCGTCATCGATTACAAACAAACGGATTTCGCGACCGTGCTGCACGATTACGACGTCGTGCTCGATACGCACGGGGGCGACACGCTGATGAAATCGGTGCGCGTGCTAAAGCCGGGCGGCAGGCTGATTTCGATCTCCGGGCCGCCCGATCCGGCCTTCGCCACGGCCAGCGGCGCGCCGTGGTTCGTCAGGGCGGCCATGGGCATGCTCAGCTACCGCATACGGGCGCTGGCCAGGCGCCATCAAGTCGGCTACGCGTTCTTGTTCATGCGCGCCGATGGCGGGCAATTGCGCCGCATCGCCGAACTGATCGATGCCGGCGCCATCCGTCCTGTGGTGGACCGGGTCTTTCCATTCGCATCGACCTTGGCGGCGCTCGATTATGTCGACACGGGCCGCGCAAAAGGCAAGGTCGTGCTCAAGATGCCTGCTTAGCGTGGGTTGAGCACATCGGTTCGCCCGAGCATCAGGCTTAGCTTTAAAATATGATGATCGTCATATCCAGAGATTTTTTACCACCAGAGAGACCATAGTGAAAAGAAAAGCACTTCGATTATCGACCATGGCAGTCATGGCCGCCTTTGCCTGCCGCGCCCAGGCGCAAGACGCGCCGCACGTCACGGTCAGCGGATTCGGCACCGCCGCCTTGACCAGGACGAATACCGATGGCGGTGAGTTCAGTCGTGTCGACCAGGCCTCCGGGGCCGGCAAGGATGCCCGTACCGGCGTGGACTCGAACTTCGGCATCCAGGCCAACGCCAGATTCAGCGATGCCTGGTCATTCACCGCGCAAGGACTGGCGCGTAAATCGGGCGAGCGGGATCAGTACGGCGCGGATTTGAACTGGGCGTTCGTCAAATATAAGATCAATGACGATGTCTCCGCGCGCCTGGGCCGTATCGGCATGCCGATCTACATGTTGTCCGACTCGGTCAACATCGGCTACGCCAGCACCATGCTGCGTCCGCCGACCGAGATGTACCGGCAGGTGCCGCTCGATTATGCCGACGGCGGCGACCTGCTGTATCAACACAGTTTCGGTGAAACCACGGCCACGGCGCAATTTGCGTATGGTTCGGCCAGGAACACGACGGCCGGGCCGACCTCCGCCAACGCCAACGTCATGGCCGCTCAACTGCAACTGGAACAAGGTCCGTTCACCTACCGGGTCGCCTATTCGCGCGCGCGGATCAGCCTGCATAGCGCCGACATCACCGCCATGCTGGACGCGCTCAGGCAGGTGGGGTTCGGCGCAGTGGCGGACCAGCTCAATCCTATCGATAACCGCGGCACATTCGCCTCGGCCGGTTTCACGATGGACTATCACGATGTTCTGGCCCAGGCGGAGTATGGCAAGCGCAAGGTCGACACGGCGCTGGCGCCGGACACCAGCGCCTGGTACGTCATGCTGGGCTATCGATGGGGAAAGTGGGTGCCGTTCTACGTCCATGGCAATGTGAAGCAGGATAGCCCGCGCGCGGTCGCGGCGTTGCCCACCAACGGCCCGTTGGCGCCACTGAGCGCGGTAGTCAACGGTGCGGTCAAGTCACCGTTGCAGTCGACCGATTCGGTCGGGGTGCGCTGGGATTTCTACAAGTCGGCTGCCTTCAAGTTGCAGGTGGACCGCGTCAAGCCGCGTGACGGGGTGGGCTACTTCCTCAATACCAAACCTGGATTCAGCGGCCCCGTCACCGTATATGCGGCGGCCATTGACTTCGTCTTCTAAGGAGAGCGCATGAATACGCCGATTGGAAAGTTGCTATTGGCAACAGTAATTGGGCTGGCCACAGTGCCGGTCTTCGCCACCGAGATCGTGGTCATCGTCAATCCCAAGAACCCGGCCACCCGGATGTTCAGCGAGCAGGCGGGCCAGTTCTTCCTTGGGAAATCCGCCATGTTTACGCCGATCGAGCACACCGACGGACCGTTGCGCAGCGAGTTCTACAGGAAAGTGCTGGACAAGGATACATCGCAAGTGAAGACGATCTGGTCCAAGCTGGTGTTTACCGGCAAGGCCATCGCGCCAAGGGAGCTCGCGTCCAGTGCCGACGTGAAGAAGGCGGTCGCGTCGGATGTCAACGCCATTGGCTACATCGAAAAAGCCCAGGTCGACGACACCGTCAAGGTGATCCTCACGGTGCAGTAAGGATCAGGGGGCGCCGGCCACGGCGCCCTGGTGTACCCGGGCCGGCTGATCGATAGCCCGGCGCCCGAGGCCGGCATGCCATCGCTTACGCGTTCACGTCCACCACCGTGCGGCCGCGCACACGGCCCTCGAGCACGGGCACGGCGAGGCCGGGCACGTCCGCCAGGCCTACCGTCCGGGTGGCGCGCGCCAGTTTTTCCGGAGCCAGGTCGGTGGCCAGGCGCGTCCACGCTCGCCGCCGCAACTCCTGCGGCGCGTTGACCGAATCGATGCCGGCCAGCGTCACGTTGCGCAGGATGAAGGGCAGCACCGAGCCTGGCAGGTCCGCGCCCTGCGCCAGACCGAAGGCGGCCACCGCGCCGCGGTAGCGGATCTGCGCCAGCACGTTGGCCAGCGTGTGGCTGCCCACCGAGTCGATCGCACCGGCCCAGCGTTCCTTGCCCAATGCGGCGCCCGGTTCGGACAACGTCGCGCGGTCGATGACCTCGGCCGCGCCGAGCTCGCGCAGGTAGGGCGTCTCCGCCAGTCGGCCGGTCGAGGCCACCACGCGGTAGCCGAGTTGGGACAGCAGGGCGATAGCGATCGAGCCGGCGCCGCCGCCGGCGCCGGTGACGAGCACATCGCCCATATCGGGCGTGACGCCCGCGTGTTCGAGCGCGAGCACCGACAGCATGGCGGTGTAGCCGGCGGTGCCGATGGCCATGGCATCGCGGGTGGAAAGGGTGGCGGGAAGTTTGACCAGCCAATCCCCGCTGACGCGCGCCTTTTGCGCGTAGCCGCCGTGGTGGGTCTGGCTCAGCCCCCAGCCGTTGGCGACCACGCGGTCGCCGACCACGAAGTCCGGGTGCGACGACGCTTCCACCACGCCCGCGAAGTCGATGCCGGGAATGAGCGGGAACTGGCGTATCACCGGCGCGCGGCCGCTGATGGCCAGCGCGTCCTTGTAATTGACGGTCGAATAGTCGACGGCGACGGTGACGTCACCGGGCATCAGCTGGTCCTGGTCGAATTCAACCAGCGCGGTGGAGATCGCGTCGCCCACCTTGGTGGCGAGCAGTGCTTTGAAAGTCATGGTGGTTCTCCTTGGATTATGGATGCGCTAGCAGATGCGCGCGGGTGGCCGCCAGCACCGCTTCCGACAGCGCCTGGTCGTCGATCGCGCGGGCCAGCACGACCGCCCCGATCATCGTGGCGGTGATCACCAGCGCGTGTTCGCGCCCGCCGTGCTCGTCCCTGCCTGCGACCTGGGACGACACGACATCGATCATCTCCTTGATGCGGCCGGTGATGGCTTGGCGCACCGGCGGCGCCTGGCGCGGCATTTCCGAACCGAGGGCGGCGATCGGGCAGCCGTCCTCCGGATGCTCCAGGTGCTGCCGCGACAGGTAGGCGTGCAGCAGCGCCTGCGTGGATTGCCCGGCCGGCGCCGCCTCGGCGATGCGGGTGAACAGGGCGATCGCCTCGGCGCCGGCGTGGTCGGCCAGCTCGGCGAGCATCGCCTCGCGCGAGGAGAAGTGGGTGTAGAAGCTGCCATGCGTGAGACCGGCCTGCTTCATGATCGCGGCGATGCCGACGCCGTCATAGCCGCTGCGGCGGATGGCGCGCGCGCCCGCCTCCACGATGCGCGCGCGCGATGCTTGCTTGGAGCGGCGTGCGGAAAGCTTCATGATGCGCTTAGAACACGGTGCGGTCGTACGGCGCGACCACCTTGGCAGGCTGCAGGAAGGCGCTCAGACCCTGGAACCACATCACCTCGCGGAAGTCGCCGCTGACGACCAGATCCTTGCTGCCCACGGCCCGGATGAACGCCGGCTGGCTGTCCTTGGCCGACAGGATGGCGAAGCCCTTCGCCGCGTCCGCGAACGTGAAGGTGAACTGGGGACGCGCGGCGAGGCCGCTGAAGGAACGGATGGCGCCGTCGCGGATCTCATAGTAGCGGCCGGCGCCGGAGGCGGTGCGGATCTGGAACACCAGCGTCTTGCCTTGGACATAGCGCGCGCACTCGGGGTTGTTCTTGATCTGTCGTTGCAGGAGCTGGTTGAAAACCCACAGCAGGAATTTGAACTTGAGCATGGTGGTATCTTTTTGCTGGAAAGTGGAAATGGGGGGCGTCGCCGTTACTCGGCCAGGAAGCGCACCGCGTGGTACAGGAACCGCTCCGGGCATTGGAACTGGGCGCCGTGGCCGGCGTCCGGATAGATGAACAGCTGGGCGTTGGGCATGTTGCGCGCCATGTAGAAGGAATTGATGGTCGGCACCATCACGTCGTGCACGCCGTTGAGGATGAAGGTCGGTTGGTGGATGGTGCGCAGGTAGGCGAACGGGTCATCTTCCACCACGCGCGGCAGGTAGTGCAGATTGGCTTCGATCTGCGCGATCGCGACCTGCGGCGAGGAGGGCGGGTCCTGGTCGACGCGCTGATGGCGGCGCTGCCAGAATTCGCGCGCGGCCTGCTGGGCAGCCGGCGAACGGCCGAAGAACAGGTACTGGAAGTCTTCCAGCGTGGGCACGTCGTTCACGGCCGTGGTCAGTACCCGCGTTTCCATTTCCGGGTCGCCGCCGCGCGGGCCCGTGCCAAGCAGCATGAGCTTGCGCACCAACTGTGGATGACGCCAGGTCAGGTCCAGCGCCTGGAAGCCGCCCAGCGAAAAACCGAGCAGATCGATCTGCTGCAAGCCGAGCGCGCGCACGAAGGCGGCGGCGTCGTCGGCCATGTCCTCGATGCGCGTGCGCGGCGTGCCGCTGGACGAGGCGACGCCCCGGCCGTTGAACAGGATGACTTCACGCCCCTCGGCGAGGCCGTCGGTGAGCAAGGGATCCCAGTGATCCATGCCGCCGCGGAAGTGCTGCAGCAGCAGGATGGGCGGCAGGAGGGAATCCGTCTTCCCCCAGCGCCGGTAGGCGTAGCGGTCGCCGGCAATGCTCACGAAACGCGTGGGGGCGGTGTTATGGGTGTCAGTCATTATCTTATTGCCTGTCTAGTGTTGGTGGTCGGGTGGTTGGCGCCGTAGTAGGGGACGCCCGGTGCTGGTTGATGGTTCAGCGTGCGAGGAAGTCCAGGGCCTCCGGCACGAATTGGGTGGCGTATTGGAAGATGCCGCCATGCCCGGCATCGGGATAGATGACCAGCGTGCTATTGGGCAGCCGTTGCGCCAAATCCCGCGAGTTGACGGTCGGCACCATGCGGTCCTGGTCACCGTTCGCCACCAGAACCGGCTGCTTCACCACCGACAGGTCCGCCGGCGCCTTGTCACCCCAGGCTTTCAGGGCCGCGAGTTGCGCCAGGTAGGCCGAGACGGCGATGTCCTTGTCGCGGTCCTGCGCGCGTTCCTTCAAACGGGCAAGAAACGCCTCCCCGGCGGCGATGCCGTCGGGGCTGCGGGTGAAGAACAGGAACTGTTTCGGGTCCTGGAACGTGACCAGTCCGCGCAGGATGTCCACGTTGGCGACGCCCGCCACCGTGCCGATGCCTACGCCACCCGCCGGCCCGGTGCCGGCGAGGATCAGCTTGCGGACCAGCCCCGGGTTCTTCAGGACGATCTCCTGCGACACCATGCCCCCCATCGAGAAGCCCAGCAGGTCCACCTGTTCGAAGCCCATGGCTTGGATGAAGGCGATGGCATCGTCGGCCATCTCCTCCATTGTCCGGGGCGTCGTGCCGCCGGAAGCGCCGACGCCGCGGTTGTCGAACACGATGACGTGATGTTTTGCCGCGATGCCATCCACAACACGCGGATCCCAATTGTCGAGCACGGCGGCCAGATGGTTCAGCAGCACCACCGGCGTGCCGCCGTTTTGCTTGCCCAGTTCGCGGTAGGCGAACTGGGTGCCGGCAGCGGAGATCATTTGCGTTGGAACGTTGGCCCACGTGCGTGCTGCGATGGGTGCTTCGGCGGCGGGTGCCGCGTCCCCGGCCATGACCGTCAATGGCACGGCCAGCGTGGCGCCCAGGATGGCTGCTTGTAGAAGCGCTTGCTTCAAGTGCTTTGCGTAACGCATGACGTGGTTCTCCAGGTTAAGTTTTGCTTGTTTCCGACCGGCCGTCCGTGCGCCGCACTAAAATATTACAGTCATCATATATGATGACTGTAATATGTTCAAGCCGCGAATGTTGCGCTGGCGCTCGCGGAGGCGTACCGATGGGATAAGTGCAACAGCGTCGTGAATATACAAAAGATATACTTTACGTGCTATATCAATGATATAGTAAATAGGGCCGGCGTAGCAAGCGGCTATGCAAGCGCCTGTTCATGTACCAGATCACAAGGAGGAGACACATCATGAATCAATTTTTCGACCAGGCGGGCGGGCCGGCTGGCCGTCGCGCGGGCGCAGGGAGCGCGCAATGACGACCGCGTTCGATTTCGACTACATCATCATCGGCTCCGGTTTCGGCGGTAGCGTGTCCGCTTGCCGGCTGACCGAGAAGGGCTATTCTGTCGGCGTGATGGAAATGGGCAAGCGCTGGAAGGCCGAAGACTTCCCCAAAACCAGCTGGGATGCGCGCCGTTACATGTGGAAACCCGGCCTGAAGATGTTTGGTTTCTACAACATGCGGATATTCCGCCACGTGATGGTCCTGAGCGGCAACGCGGTCGGGGGCGGCTCGATCACCTACGCCAATGCGTTGCTGATCCCTCCCGGGAAAGTGTGGGACGAGGGCACATGGGCTGGCCTGCGGAACTGGAAGCGCATCATGCCGCAGTATTATGCGGTCGCGGAAAAAATGCTGGGCGTGACCGAGAACACATTGCTGGGCGAGGCCGATTTCCGGCTCGAAAAGATGGCGCGGTTGCAGGGGGTACACAACACCTTCCACCACGGCCGGGTCGCCACCTTCTTCCCGCCCAAGGGCGAGGCCGGCGGTAAGACCTATGCCGATCCGTATTTTGGCGGCGCGGGCCCGGACCGGGGGACCTGCATCGGCTGCGGTGGTTGCATGATCGGGTGCCGCCACAACGCCAAGAACACGCTCGACAAGAATTACCTCTACTTCGCGGAAAAGCGCGGTGCGCAGGTATTCGCCGAGACCAAGGTGGTGGATGTGCGGCCGCTCAACGGCAAGGCCGATGGCAGCGACGGCTATGAGGTCGTCACCGAGCGCTCGACGGTGTGGTTCAACAAACAGCGGCGCACCTTCCGTTGCCGTGGCGTGGTGTTCGCCGCCTCGTCGCTGGGTACGATGGAGTTGCTGTTCCGCCTTAAACAGCAGGGCTCGTTGCCGCGCATCAGCGACGACCTGGGCAAGCGCGTGCGCACCAATGCCGAATCCCTGGTCGGCGTGCGCTTCCCAAAACATGATAAGAGCATGTCGCCCGGGGTGGCGGGCGGCGCCGGCGTGTATATCGACGAGCGCACACACATCGGCGCGGTGCGCTATCCGGAGGGCTCCGATTCACTCGCGCTGATGATGACCTTGATGTGCGGCGGCCGGGCCGGATGGACCCGCATCCTCACCTGGTTGTGGAGCTTGTTGACGCATCCGCTGCAAGCCCTGCGGGTGCACAATCCGTCCGGCTTCGCCCGCCAGACCATCTTGTTTGTCGTGATGCAGACGGTCGATGCCTTTCTCGACATGCGGCTCAAGCGCCGCTGGTATTGGCCGTTTGGAAAGCAGTTGAGCACCAGTGGCGGGCCGATTCCGACCTTCATCCCGGAAGCCAATGCGTTCATCGCGCAGGGTGCCAAGGCGCTCGGCGGCGTCCCCATGACCTTGCTGACCGAGATCCTGTTCAACATTCCAACCACGGCGCACTGCATGGGCGGTTGCGCGATGGCCGACTCGCCCGAGCGCGGCGTCATGGATGCGCAAAATCGTGTGTTCGGGTACCAGAACCTGCTGATTTGCGACGGTTCCATGCTCAGCGCCAACCTGGGGGTGAATCCTAGCCTGACGATCACCGCGCTGACCGAACACGCCATGTCGTACATTCCCGCCAAGGCCGACTGCCACGAGCAAGGATCGGATCGCGATGCCTGCACCGTTTGATTTCGATTACATCGTTATTGGTTCCGGCTTCGGCGGCAGCGTCTCCGCCTGCCGCTTGACCGAGAAGGGCTATACCGTCGGGGTGATGGAGATGGGGCGGCGCTGGACGGCCGCCGATTTTCCCAAGACGAATTGGAATGTGCGGCGCTGGGTGTGGCGGCCGGGCTTGAAATTGTTCGGCTTTTACAACATCCGTCTGTTCCGCCACGTGATGGTCATGTGCGGCAACGCCGTCGGCGGCGGTTCCATCACCTACGGCAACGTGTTGTTGCGGGCGCCGGACAACATCTGGGACCAGGGTTCCTGGGCCGGGCTGAAGGACTGGCAGCGCATCATGCCGCAGTACTACGTCATGGCCGAACGGATGTTGGGCGTGACCGAGAACAAGATTCTGGGCGAGGCCGACCTGCGGCTCAAGCGGATGGCGCAGTTGCAAGGCGTGGGCGGCACGTTCTACCGGGCGCGCGTCGCGACCTTTTTCGCGCCCGAGGGGGAGGCGGGCGGAAGAACCTACGCCGACCCCTATTTCGGCGGCGAAGGCCCCGAGCGCGGGACGTGCGTCGGTTGCGGCGGCTGCCTGATCGGATGCCGGCACAACGCCAAGAACACGCTGGACAAAAACTACCTCTACTTCGCGGAGAAGCGCGGCGCGCAAGTGTACGCGGAAACCCGGGTGGTGGACGTGCGGCCGCTCAACGGCAAAGAGGACGGTGCAGATGGCTACGAGGTGTTGACCGAATGTTCGACCGCCTGGTTCGCCAAGCGGCGGCGGCGCTTCCGTTGTCGCGGCGTCGTCTTCGCCGCGTCGTCGCTGGGGACGACCGAGCTGTTGTTCCGGCTCAAGCAGAACGGCTCGCTGCCACGCATCAGCGACGACCTTGGCCAGCGCGTGCGCACCAATGCCGAATCGCTGCTCGGGGTGCGCTTCCCGGGCGATGACAAGAGCATGTCGCCGGGTGTGACGGTCGGTTCGGGGATCTATGTGGACGAACGCACCCATATCGAGGCGGCGCGTTTCCCCGAGGGGTCGGATGCCATCGGTCTGTTGATGACCTTGCTATGCGGCGGCCGCGCCGGCTGGACCCGGGTGTTCACCTGGCTCTGGACGCTGCTGACCCATCCGCTGCAAGCGCTGGACGTGCACAATCCGCTCGGTTTCGCGCGCCAGACCGTGCTGCTGCTGGTGATGCAGGCGGTCGATGTCCACATCAACATGCGCTTCAAACGCCGCTGGTACTGGCCGTTTGTCCGGCAGCTGTGCAGCGAAGCAGGACCGCTGCCTATCCCCACCATCCTCGCCGAAGGCAACGATTTCGTCGCCAAAGGCGCCAAGGCCCTGGGCGGCATCGCCACCGCCATGCAAGGCGAGATCCTGTTCAATCTGCCCGGCACCGGACATTGCATGGGCGGGTGCGCGATGGCGGACGCGCCCGCGCGCGGCGTGATGGACGCGCAACACCGCGTATTCGGCTACCGCAACCTGCTGGTGTGCGACGGCTCCATGCTCAGCGCCAACCTGGGCGTGAATCCCAGTCTGACCATCGCGGCGCTGGCCGAACATGCGATGTCCCATATCCCCGCCAAGGCTTGAGGCGCCCGGTTCGTCTCATATTTGCATACCCGGCAAATAACTATATCTTTTGTATAGTCGCATGCTATATTATATGTATAGCGCATGACTTTCGTTGTGCTTGTCAGGCCGCTCGTTGGCGGCGGTCGCGGTTCGGCCCGCTGGCAAGGGCGGGTCGTGTAATCAAGAGGATCATCACCATGAGTAAAGACATCGTTATCTGTTCCCCCGTACGCACCGCCATCGGCAGTTTTGGCGGCTCGCTCAAGAACACGCCGACGCCCGCGCTGGGCGCGCACGTCATTGCCGCCACACTGCGGCGCGCCCGGCTGGATGCCGCATCGGTGGACGCGGTGGTGATGGGCGCCGTGCTGCAAGCGGGCGGCGGCATGAACATGGCGCGCCAGGCAGCGATCCATGGCGGTCTGCCGATCGGCGTGCCGGCGATGACGGTCAACCGCGTGTGCGGTTCCGGCGCCCAGGCGGTCGCCACGGCCTACGCCGAGGTCGCGGCCGGCCTGGCGCGCATCGTGGTCGCCGGTGGCATGGAAAACATGGAGCGTGCGCCCTATCTGCTGCCGGCCATGCGGGCGGGCGCGCGCATGGGCGACGCCGCGGCGATCGACGCCGTCCTGAACGACGGCCTGAACGACGCCTTCTCCGGGCGGCATTCGGGCTGGCACACCGAGGATCTGGTGCGCAAGTTCGGCCTCACCCGGCAGGACCAGGATGCATTCGCGGCCCAGAGCCAGCAGCGCTTCGCCGCCGCCCAGGCCGCCGGCTGGTTCGAGGCGGAGATCGAGGCCTTGTCCCTGACCAGCGCCAAGGGTGTGGTCTCCAGTTTCGCCGCCGATGAGGCGGTGCGTCCCGATACCACGGTGGAAACGCTGGCGAAGCTCAAACCGGCCTTCCGTCCCGACGGCACCATCACGGCCGGCAGCGCCCCCGGCGTCAATGCCGGCGCCGCCGCGATGATCGTCTGCGAGGCGCAGACGGCCCGCGAGCACGGCCTGGAGCCGATGCTGGCCATACGCGGCATCGGCCTGGCCGGGGTCGAGCCGGGCATGTTCGGCCTGGGCCCGCTGCCGGCGATCCTGCAGGCGCTCGATCGTGCCGGCTGGCGGACGGACGAGGTCGATCGATTCGAGGTCAACGAGGCGTTCGCGGCGATCGCCCTGGTGGTGCGCGATGAACTCAAGATCGACCCGGCGAAGTTCAACGTCGATGGCGGGGCCATCGCCCACGGCCATCCGATCGGCGCCACGGGCGCGATTCTGATCACCAAGGTGGCGCACGCGCTGCGGCGCACGGACACGCGCAAGGCGGTCGTGTCGCTGTGCATCGGCGGCGGGCAGGGCATCGCCCTGTGTCTCGAACGGATCTGAGGGCGGCCGGTGTTCGCGGGCGCCACTGGAAGGAATAGCGCGGTTCGCGCGGGGAGGGCGGGTCGCGACCAGCAACGGGGGCAACAACGGGATTCAACGCAGCAAATTTTTCATCGCATTTTATAAAAAGACGGAGGAAGACCAACATGCAACAAGTTCATACGGCGCGCGGGCATCTGGCGCGCACCCGGTTCAAGCGCGGCGCGGCGGCGCAGGCATGCGCGGCGGCGATCGCGCTGATCGGGGCCGCCCACCCGGGCATGGCCAGCGCCGGCGATTTCAGCCTCGACAACGGTATCGATGGTCAATGGTCGTTCGGCACGTCGGTCGGCAGCAGCTGGCGCGCGCGCGAAGCCGATCCGGCCCTGATCGGAATCGGTAATGGCGGTCGCAGCATCGGTCAGAACGACGATGGCAACCTCAATTATGGCAAGGGCGCCGCGTTCTCGACGATCGCGAAATTCAACGGCGAAGTCAAACTCAAGAAGGACAACTTCGGGGTGGTGATCGGCGCCAAGGGTTGGTACGACTACGCCGGCGAGCGCAAACGTGTCGCTCATGGCAGTTTCGCCAACGGCTATGCGGCGGACACCGCGCTGGACGACGCGGGCTTCGACACCTTGTCGAAGTTCTCCGGGATCGCGCTGGACAATGCCTACGGGTTCGGCACCGTCGAGGTCGCCAAGGACATGCCGCTGAGCGTCAAACTGGGCAACCACGTGGTGAACTGGGGGGAAAGCCTGTTCATCCCCGGCATCAACCAGTTCGGCGCGTTCGACATCACGGCGGCCAATCGCCCCGGCGCGCAGGTCAAGGAGATCCTGCTGCCGATACCGCAGGCGTCGGCCACCCTCAGTCTGCCGAACGGCGTGAACCTGGAGGCGTTCTATCAATTCGCCTGGAAGAAGAACATCCTCGACGGTTGCGGCACCTACTGGTCGCTCAGCGACTTCCTGAACTGCCCGGGCGGCGCGGTCGCCGGCGGCGACCCCTTGCCGGACCAGCTGCAATACAACGGCGTGCCGCCCGCGCCGGGGCTGCCACCTTTCAATTTCCGCCTGGGCCGCGCGCCCGACAACAAGCCCAAGAGCAGTGGCCAGTTCGGCCTGGCCGCGCGCTACCAGGTCGCGGCCATCGACACCGACCTGGGCGTCTATTTCGCCAACTACCATGCGCGCAACCCGATCTACAGTCTGGTGAAATCGCCTTCGCCGGGTGCGTCGGTCTGGTCCGGCGCGCTGGCGCTGGCCGGCGGCCCCGGTCCGTTGCAATTCCAATGGGATTACGCCGCGCGCGATATTCGGGTGCTGGGCATGAGCGCCTCGACGGCGGTGGCCGGCTGGTCGCTGTCGGGCGAGGCCAGCTTCACCAAGGACGTTCCGGTGCAGATCAACACCACCGACCTGACGGCCGGCGCCGCCCTGGGCGTTGGCCCGCTGGCCCGCCTCGCGGCCACGCCGGCCGGCGGCGCGATGCAAGGCTACGACCTGAAGAACAAGGCGCAGGCACAGGTGTCGACGGTCAAGATCTTCCCGCAGGTGGCGGCGGCCGAGTCGCTCACCTTGATCGGCGAGCTCGCGTATCAGCACTGGTCGGGCATGGGTGACCCGGCCACGACCACCCGCTACGGCCGCGCGTCGGTGTTCGGCCTCGCGCAGACGGCCACCATCCCGTGCGCGTTCACCGGCAACCCCAATCCGGCCAATTGCGAGGACAAGGGCTTCTTTACCAGCAACGCCTGGGGCTACCGCCTGCAGGCCGAACTCAGCTATCCGGATGTGTTCGCCGGCGTGAACTTGAAGCCCAGGCTGTTCTGGTCGCAGGACGTGAAAGGCTATTCGGCCGACAACACCTTCGTCGAGGATCGCCAGGTGCTGGGCCTTGCCCTGCGCGCCGACTACAACAACCGCTACTACGCCGACGTCAGCTATACGCGCTACAACCACGGCGCCAAGTACGACGTGCTGCATGACCGCGATTACTACTCGGCGGTCGTGGGCATCAATTTCTAAAATCAAGGAGACGAAACATGCATCGCAAACCACTGTGGTCGCTGACTTTGCTGGCCGGCCTGGCCGCCGCTTCCGGCGGCGCGTTCGCCGCGCTGAACGCGCAGGAACTCGAGCACCTGGGCAAGGACCTGACGCCGACGGGCGCCGAGAAGGCCGGCAACAAGGATGGCGCCATTCCGAAATGGGAGGGCGGGCTGGCCACCCGTCCGGCCGGCCTCGACGCGACCGCCGCCTATGCCGATCCGTTCGCGGCCGACAAACCGCTGTTCACGGTGACGGCGGCCAATGTGGCGCAATACCAGGACAAGCTGCCGCCCGGCCAGATCGAAATGCTCAAGCGCATGCCGACCTACAAGATGGTGGTCTATCCCAGCCATCGCACGGCGGCCTTGCCGCAGCACGAGTACGACAACATAAAGGCGGAGGCCGCCAAGGCGGCCCTGGCGGAAGGCGGCAACGGCCTGCGCAACGTGAAGAACTCCAGCGTGCCGTTCCCGATGCCGAAAAGCGGCCTGGAGGCGATCTGGAATTACCTCGCGCGCTATCGGGGCGAGGGCTTCGTTCGCTACAGCAAAATTTTCCCGGTGCAGACCAATGGCAATTTCACCCCGGTGTCGCGGATCGAATACCTGGGTTCGGCCGCGTATGTGAAGAACGCGGAACCCAACCGCCTGTTCTATTACCTGCGTGGCGATACGGCGCCGTCCAGCCAGGCAGGCACCGCCTTGCTCCTGCATGAGACCATGGACCAGGTCAAGGAGCCCCGCCTCGCGTGGACCTACAATCCAGGATCGCGCCGCGTGATGCGGGCACCGGAGATTTCCTATGATTCCCCCGGCCCGGGCGAGGACGGCCTGGGCACCGCCGACGATTACGACGGCTTCAATGGCGCGCCGGACCGTTTCGATTGGAAGCTGGTGGGCAAGAAGGAGATGCTCATCCCTTACAACAACTACCGCCTGGTCGACAAGAACGTGCAGGCGAACGATGTGGTCCGGCCCGGTCATATGAACCAGGACCTGGTGCGCTACGAGTTGCACCGCGTCTGGGTGGTGGAGTCGACGCTGAAGGAGGGCAAGCGCCATATCTACGGCAAGCGGGTGTTTTACCTGGACGAGGATAGCTGGCAGCTCGCCCACGTCGATATCTACGATGGCCGCAAGGAGCTGTGGCGGGTGCGGGAGATGCACGCGATGCAATTCTACGATGCGCAGACCATCGGCGTGGCGTGCGGCGTGCAATATGACCTGCAGGCCCGCCGCTACATGGTCAGTAATCTGATCAACGCCTCCAAGCCGATGAAGTACAACGAGAAATTCGACGTCGCCGCCTTCTCCACCGACGCCATGCGCCGGTTCGCGAACTAAAGCGGCGTCCAGTCGGCCGCGCCATCCGCTCGCGGTGGCGCGGCCACGCCTGCTCCCTTCCGATGACTTAATCTACAAGTATTCTCATGATTCATACAACTGAGATTGGCCGCATGGGCTTGCGGCTGCTCGCCTGCTTTGCGATCGCTGTCGCAGCGCCGCTGGCGCAGGCCGATGGCGACCGACTCGATACCCCGGCGTTCCGGGCGCCGAAGGCGTCCGGCGCGATGCTGCTGGACGTCGTCAGCGCCGGCGGCCGGCTGGTCGCCGTGGGCGAACACGGCATCATCCTCTACTCGGACACGAAGGGCAGCTCCTGGCGGCAAGCCGAAGTGCCCGTGTCCGTGACCCTGACGGCGGTCTTCTTCCCCACGCCCCAGAACGGTTGGGCCGTCGGCCACGACGGCGTCATCCTGCACAGCGACGACGGCGGTGGCCGCTGGACCAAGCAGTTCGACGGCAATCGCGCCAATGCGCTGGTGGTCGCCGAGGCGCAGCGGCGTTTGCAGGCGGCGCGCGCGGTGACCGGCGCCGATTCCGCGACGCAGGAAGCGCAACGGGCGCTCGAGGACGCGCAGGCCGGCGCGAAATTCGGGCCGTCGCGTCCCCTGTTCGATGTCTGGTTCAGGAACACGTCGGAGGGCATCGCGGTTGGCTCGTTCGGCCAGCTCTTCCACACGCTCGACGGCGGACGCAGCTGGGCGCTCTGGCGCGAACACATCGCCAATCCCGACAACCTGCACTACAACGCGATCTCGGTCACGGGCCAAGGGGCGTTGCTGATCGCCGGCGAAGCGGGGCGGGTCTACCGTTCCATCGATGGCGGCGCCAGTTGGGCCACCCTAGACACAGGCTATCCGGGCCAGCTTTACGGCGTGCTGGGCGTGCCTGCGGCGGGACGGGAAGTCCTGATCGCGTTCGGCTTCGGCGGCCGGGTGTTCCGTTCGGTGGATGACGGCGCACACTGGCAAGCGGTCGCGCTGGCGGAGAAGAAGCCGCTGGTGTCCGGCCTTGTCGCGCCGGACGGCGGCGTCACGCTGCTCACCTATGACGGCAGGTTCTGGCGCAGTCAAGACCAGGGCCTGCGCTTTACGCCGGGAGGAAAGGGTGCCGGCATGCCGGTGGCCGCCATGACGCCGGCCGGCAAGGACGCCTACCTCGTCGCGGGCGCCAGCGGAACCCGGCGCGTGAGCGTGCAGGGCGCCACCGGAGCGGGGCAGCCATGAGCCGGAAGATGCCTTTGCCGCGCCCCCCGGTGCAAGCCGTCGTCCATCACGAGAACGTCGGCCGCGTTGAACGGCTGTTCGAGCCGATTCTGTTCGGCCATCGGCTGAAGGTGATCCTGTTCTTCGTGCTGGTATCGGTCCTGCTTGGCTTTCAGATCCTGAAGCTGAAATCGGACGCCAGCTTCCAGAACATGATCCCGGCGTCGCATCCCTACATCGCCAATTACCTGAAGTACGAGAACGAACTGCGGCCGCTTGGCAACGTCGTGCGGATCGCCGTCGAGAACAAACGGGGCGACATCTACAGCCAGGACTATCTCGACACCCTGCGTAAGATCACCGACGAGGTGTTCTATATTCCAGGCGTCGACCGCAGCAACATGCGCTCGCTGTGGACGCCGAACGTCATGTGGTTCGAGGTGACAGAGGAGGGGATGACCGCCGGCCATATCGTGCCGGACGGCTTCGACGGTTCGCCGGACAAGCTGGAACAGGTGAAGACCAATGTGGTCCGCTCCGGCCAGATCGGCAACCTGGTGGCCAACGATCACCGCTCGACCATCATCATGGCGCCTTTGCTTGAACTGGACCCTCAGACGGGCGAAAAGCTGGACTACGGCCAGTTTTCCGACAGGCTGGAACGGCTGATCCGGCAAAAGTATGAGAATGGCGGCATCAAGATCCACGTGACCGGCTTCGCCAAGGTGGTCGGCGACCTGATCCACGGCGCCCGCGCGATCGGCTTGTTCTTCGCGATCACCTTCGTGCTGGCCTGCGTGCTGCTGTACGCGTACTCGCGCTGCCTGCGCAGCACGGCCGTCACGATCCTGTGCTGCAGCCTGGCGGTGATCTGGCAGATGGGGATAGTCAGCCTGCTCGGCTTCGGTATGAATCCCTATTCGATATTGATTCCCTTCCTGACCTTCGCCATCGGCGTCAGCCATGCGGTGCAGAACATCAACACCATGGCGTCCGAGGTGCATGGCGGCCGCTCGAACATGGCGGCGGCGAAGGCCACGTTCCGCTTGCTGTTCATTCCCGGTTCGGTGGCGCTGCTGTGCGACGTGGTCGGCTTCTCGACCTTGATGGTGATCGACATCGGCGTGATCCGTGAGCTGGCCATCGGCGCCAGCGTGGGCGTGTTCGTGATCATTTTCACTAAGATGTTCCTGCTGCCCATCCTGATGTCCTACGTGGGTGTTTCGCCGGCCTGCCTGCGCAAGCAGGAGCGCAAGGCGCGCAGCGCGCACCGGGTGGCGCGCACCTTGTCGCGCGTCACCGAGCCGCGCGTGGCGCGCGTGGTGGCCCTGATCGCGCTGGTGATACTGGGCGTGGCCTGGACCTGCAGCCGCGACCTGAAGATCGGCGACCTCGATCCCGGCGCCCCGGAGCTGCGCAGCACCTCGCGTTACAACCGGGACAACGCGTACACGGTGGCACATTACTCGTCCAGTCCGGACGTGTTCGTGGTCATGGTGACGACCAGGCCGGGCGAGTGCGCGTCGTATCCGGTGGCGGCGGCGGTCGAGCGCCTGCAGTGGGAAATGGAGAATCTGCCGGGGGTCGAATCGACCGTGTCGCTGTTCACCGGCATGAAGAAAATGATCGCCGCCAGCAATGGTGGCAACCTGAAATGGTCGGCGATCAGCCGTGATCGCTATATCAGCAACGAGGCGCACCGCTCCCTGCCCAGCGATCTGAACAACAACGATTGTTCGATGGTCCCCGTGATGCTGTCGCTGTCCGATCACAAGGCGGCCACGCTGTCGCGCGTGGTGCAGGCGGCGGAGAAATTCTCGGCCGAACACAGCAATCAGGACATGCGCTTCGTCCTGGCGGCGGGCAATGCCGGCATCGAGGCGGCGACCAATATCGTCATCAAGCAGGCCGAGGTGCAAATGCTGCTGCTGGTCTATGGCATCGTCGCCTTGCTGGTCTGGTGGGAGTTCAGGAGCTGGCGCGTGACCGTCGCGGTCATGCTGCCGTTGTACATCACCTCGGTGCTGTGCGAAGCCATCATGGCCAAACTCGGGCTGGGGGTCAAGGTCGCCACCTTGCCCGTGATCGCGCTCGGGGTCGGGATCGGTGTCGATTATGGCATTTACATCTACAACCGCCTCGAACACTACCTGGACCGTGGCCACACGCTCAAGCAGGCCTATTTCGAAACGCTTAAGACCACCGGCACGGCGATCGCGGTGACCGGCGTGATGCTGGCGTTGGGAGTCGCGACCTGGGTGTTCTCGGACATCAAGTTCCAGGCGGACATGGGGCTGCTGCTGGCGTTCATGTTCTTGTGGAATATGGTCGGCGCGATCGTCATGCTGCCGGCGCTGGTATCGCTGCTGGGGGCGTCCGGCGCGGCGCGCACCAGTACGCCGGCGGTGAGCGGCTAAGCAAAGTTATGTCTCCCTCCATCTGTCGCAGATGGTTTGCCAGGCCTGTGATCAGGTCTGGTTTTTTTTCTTGAATTGAACGCGCCCCGTCGCGATGGCAATGCAAAACCAAGTCAAACAAGGAGGAGTAGTTGTATGCGCAATTTTTCGATCAGAGTGAAGCTGATGGTGTTTTTCGGGACGGTCATGCTGCTGCTGTTGATCGTCGCGGGGTCCGGCTGGCTGGCGACCCGCAGCGTTGGTGAGCAATTGGGCACACTGAGCGGCGAGCGCCTGCCCGCGATCCTGAATCTGCTGCGCATGCGGACCTGGCAGCTCGTCTCGATATCGGAGAACCGCAACGTGATGAGTTTCAACGCGGCCGCCTACGACGCGATGGAGGACAAATCCGTCGGGGTTGAGGAGGGCAAGGCCTATTTTTCTGAGGTGCTCAAGACCAAACTCGACGCCGACGCGCAGGCGCAGCGCTATTTCGATCAGTACCAGCACTTGCCCAAGGCCCAGGAGGAGCGGGACAAATGGCGGTTACTGCAAGCGGACTGGAAGATTTACCTGGAGTCCAACGCGGCCACGGTCGACGCGCTCAAACGCCTGACCGACGAGAACGACTGGCGGCGCATGATGGTGGGTACGGTGGAGTTCGCTAACTTCGATGGCCTGCTGCGCCGCCAGAGCCAGCGCATCCAATCCCAGCTCGATGCGCTGATCGCGCTCAACCAGGCCTACGCGAAAGCGGCAACCGACGACGGCGATCGCGCCCGGCAACGCGGGTATGGGCTGATGTTCTCGATGACCTCCCTTGCCCTGCTGGTGTGTGGGGCGGGTGCGTGGTGGCTCACCCGTAGCGTCACCGTGCCCCTGCGCAATGCCGTGAAGGTGGCGCGGCGGGTCGCCGATGGCGATCTCGCATTCACCGTCGAGGCGCGCTCGACGGACGAGACGGGGCAATTGATGCTGGCGCTCAAGGACATGAATGGCAGCCTGGCGCACATTGTGGGCAGGGTGCGCTCTGGCACCGATACCATCGCCACCGCCTCGCGCGAGATCGCGATCGGCAACGGCCATCTGTCGGTGCGCACCGAGCAGCAGGCAGCGACGTTGGAACAGACCACGGCGTCGATCTTTGGTTTGATCGCGACGGTCAAGGAAAATTCGGAACGCGCGCGTCACGCCAATCAACTGGCGATCTCGGCCTCCGAGATCGCGCGCAAGGGCGGGGAAGTGATCGACCAGGTGGTCTCGACCATGAGCGCGATGAACGCATCGGCCCAGCGCATTGTCGACATCATCGCCGTCATCGATGGCATTGCGTTTCAAACCAATATCCTGGCGTTGAACGCGGCCGTGGAGGCGGCGCGCGCCGGCGCGGAAGGACGTGGCTTCGCCGTCGTCGCGGCCGAAGTGAGGACGCTGGCCCATCGTTCGGCCAGCGCGGCCAAGGAGATCAAGTCGCTGATAGGCGGCTCGGTGGCCAGCATGGCGGCCGGCGGCAAGCTGGTCGAGCAGGCCGGCGTCACCATGGACGAAATCGTTACCGGGGTCGGGCTGGTCACGGATGTGATGCGCGAGATCAGCGCGGCTGGCGCGGAACAAGCGGCCGGACTCGATCAGATCAACGTGGCGATGCGGAAATTGGATGAAGTGACGCAGCAAAATGCATCGCTGGTCGAGGAGGCTACGGCCGCCTCTGAAGTTCTGCAACGTTTGGCGGGCGAGTTGATGACGGCGGTCTACCTGTTTAAATTGGACGATGCGCAAGCGGCTGGGACGACGGCGACCGCCTTGCCGGCGCCACGGATGGGCGACGCCGTGCCGCCCTGGTTGAGCGTCCAAGCGGCCGCCCACGCCTAGACCTCGTCCAATCTTGGGTTTTGAACGACGCCCGTCTCACGCGCGCGGCCGGGCGAGTTGGTGTTGTTTTGTTTTTTGCTGTAAATTATGATGATCATCATATATACTTGAACTAAAAGGAGTAACGATCATGACCTTCGAAGCGCTGTTGGCCACCAGTCCGGCCGAGCATGCCGTCCTTGCGCGTGCCGACGTGTCCGCTTCCTTCGCCGGGGCGCGTAACAGACTGGTCGACGTGGCCGGGACCACCTTTGCTTTCCGTGAGCTGGGCATGGCAGGCGGCGCGCCGCTGGTTTTGCTCAACCACTGGGGGGCGGTGCTGGATAACTTTGACCCGCGCGTCGTCGACGGCCTGGCCCGCGAGCGCCGCGTGATTGCGATCGACTACCGCGGCATCGGCTTGTCGGGCGGCAAGGCGCCGCTCACCGTGGACGAGATGGCGAACGACACCATCGCGCTAATTGCCGCGCTGGGCATCGGGCAGGTCGATCTGCTCGGCTTTTCGCTGGGCGGCTTCGTTGCTCAGGACATCGCGCTGAAAGCGCCGCAACTGGTGCGCAAGCTGATCCTCGCGGGCACCGGGCCCGCCGGCGGGCGCGGTATCGACCAGGTTGGCGCCATATCGTGGCCTCTGGTGCTCAAGGGGTTGCTGACGTTGCGCGATCCCAAGACCTATTTGTTCTTTACTTCCACCACCAATGGGCGGCGGGCGGCGCGCGACTTTCTTGCCAGGTTGCGGGAACGTCAGCGTGATCGCGACAAGGGGCCGACACTGCGCGCCTTTGTGCGCCAACTCATGGCGATCCATGCGTGGGGCAGGCATGCGCCGCAGGAACTGGACCGCTTGCGCATGCCGGTCCTGATCGCGAACGGCGATAACGACATCATGGTGCGCACCGCGCTGAGCCACGACATGGCGCGTCGCATCCCGGGCGCGCAGCTCATCATCTATCCCGACGCCGGCCACGGCGGGATATTCCAGCATCACGCCGACTTCGTGCGCAAGGCGTTGACGTTCCTGGCGCAATAGGGGCGGTGCAAGCGCCACGGAAGAAAATGGTATATGATAACGATCATGCAGAAAAAAGCCCCCAAACGTCCGGCCGTGAGCCGCAAGGAAGCCACCCATGAGCGCATCGTGGAGGTGGCGTCGCGTGTCATCCGTCGCAGCGGCTATGACGGCACGGGGGTGGCCGATATTATGAAGGAGGCCGGCCTCACGCACGGCGGGTTCTACGCGCATTTCGACTCGCGCGATGCCTTGTTGGCGGAGGCGGGCGACCGCGCCGGCGCGGATGCGGTCGCCAAGGTGGCGCGGGTGGCCGCCGGTGCGCCGGAAGGGCAGGCACTGCAAGCGATGATGCGGGCTTACCTGTCCGCCGACCATATTGCCGCGATGGAGACCGGTTGCCCGGTCTCCGCGCTGGGCTCGGAAATGCCGCGCCAGGCGCCGGAGGTGCGGCGGGCCGCGACCGTGCATATCAAAGAGATGATCGACCTGTTCGCGCGCCAGTCGCCTGACTGGGGCCAGCCGCAGGCACATGAACGGGCGATGGCGCTGGTGTGCGCCCTGATCGGCGCCGCCACCGTTGCGCGTGCGGTTGACGACCCCAAGTTGTCGGAGGCGTTGTGCGCGGCCATGTTGAAGCATTTGACGACTGCGGTAGCCTGAGGCGGGTGTTCGCCTCAGGTTTTTTTTTGCATCAAAATATGATGATCATCATATTTATATTCAACTTAAAGGATCTGATCATGTCTGTTACTTCCGGAAAAATCGCAGTGGTGACCGGCGCCTCATCCGGCATCGGCGCCGTCTACGCAGAGCGGCTCGCCGCGCGGGGATACCAACTCGTGCTGGTGGCGCGGCGCGAGGAACGGCTGCGGGCGCTGGCCGCCCGCATCGAGCAAGCGCATGGGGTGCAGGTCGACTGCCTGGTGGCCGACCTCGCGACCGAGGCGGGCCTGGCGGCGGTCGAGCAGCTGCTGGCCAGCAATGCCGCCATCAGTGTGCTGGTCAACAATGCCGGCATCGCCCGGCTCGCGCCCATCGCGCAGGGCGCCCTGCAGGATTCCCTGGCCCAGATCGCGCTGAACATCGCGGCGCCCACGCGCCTGACCCACGCGGTGCTACCCGGCCTGGTGGCGCGCAAAGAAGGCGTGGTCATCAATATCGCCTCGGTGTTGGCCGTGAACAGCCTGGCGGTCAGCTCCGTCTATAGCGGCAGCAAAGCCTATGTGCTGGCCTTTAGCCGTGGTCTGCAGCAGGAACTGGCCGGCACGGGCGTGCGGGTCCAGGTGGTGCTGCCGGCCGCCACCGCCACCGAAGTGTGGGACAACTCCGGCGTGCCGCTTTCCGCGCTCGATCCCCAAACCGTGATGGCGACCGATGTCATGGTTGATGCGGCCCTGGCGGCGCTCGACCAGGGCGAGGACATGACGTGGCCATCGGTGGCCGACGCGCAGTTGATCGAAGGCTTCGAGGCGGCGCGCGCCGCGCTCTTTAGCGCGTCCCAAACGGGCCAGGTGGCCGGCCGTCTGTTGGCGGCTTGATTTTTACAACAACACTTTAACTGGATGAACAATTATGCTATTTGATTCCTACGCCCTGCGTGGCACCCAACTTGCCAATCGCGCCGTGATGTCGCCCCTGACGCGCAGCCGTGCGGTTGACAACAACACGCCCAACAGCCTGATGGCGACCTACTATGCCCAGCGTGCCACCGCCGGGCTGATCATCACAGAGGGCACCTCACCATCGCCAAATGGCCTTGGCTACCCGCGGATACCGGGCCTGTACAACGACGGCCACGTGCAAGGTTGGAAGCAAGTGACCGATGCGGTGCACGCGCGCGGTGGCAAGATCGTGGTGCAGCTGATGCATACCGGCCGGGTGGGGCATGTCGCCAATCTGCCGGCCGGGGCCGAGGTGCTGGGCCCGTCGGCGGAAGTGTGCCCGGGCGAGATGTGGACCGATAGCCAGGGGAGCCAGCCGCATTCGACGCCGCGCGCGATGGGCGCGGCCGATATCGAGGCGGTCGTGCGCGAGTACGCCACGGCCGCGCGGTTGGCCATCGCCGCCGGCTTCGACGGGGTCGAGCTGCACGCCGCCAATGGCTATCTGCTGGAGCAGTTCCTGAACCAAAACGTGAACCAGCGCACCGACGAATACGGCCGCACCGCCGAGGGGCGTAACCGCCTGGTGCTCGAGGTGGCGCGCGCCGTCGCGCACGAGATCGGCGCCGGGCGGGTCGGGATTCGCCTGTCGCCTTACGGGGTGTTCAACGCCACTGGCGGCTTCGAGGGCGTGGACCAACAGTATCTGGCGCTGGTCAAGGAGCTGTCCGCGCTGGGTCTGATGTATGTGCATTTGCTGGACCACTCGGCGTTGGGCGCGCCGCCAGTGCCGGCGGCGTTGAAGGCGGCGTTGCGCGCCGCGTTCGACGGTCCCTTCATCCTCGCCGGCGGCTACGACAAGGCGGGCGCGGAACGGGCCCTGGTCGAAGGCCAGGCGGATCTGATCGCCATGGGCCGGGCATTCCTGGCCAATCCTGATCTGGTTGAACGCATGCGTGGCGATCAGCCGCTGAACGAGGCCGACCCCAGCACATTCTATACGCCGGGGGAGGCCGGTTATACCGACTATCCGGCGCTGGCGGCTTGAACTGATGAAGCTGAGCTTCCACAAGCTGGCGAACCTGTTCGCGCTGCTGTTCCTGATGCTGGCCGCGATTTGGTTGTGGGCGCCCAATCTGCTGCTGGCCGATTGGGGTGTCGCCTTCACCCCGGCGGTGGCGCTGGTCGGCCGGCGCGGCGCTGCGTTCTATGCCGGGGTGGCCGTGATGTTCTTCACTGCCAGGCATGCGCCACATTCGCCGGCCCGCACCGCCCTGATCCGCGGCGGCCTGGTGATCTGTTTGATGTTGGCGGGGCTCGGTGTGTATGAACTGGCCTCAGGCCACGCGACGCCGGCGATCCTGGTCGCCGTCTGTCTCGAGGTGGCCGGGGCCCTGGCGTTGCTCTATGTGGGCCGTGAACAGTCGGAAGTACTCCGGCGTCGCCGGTAGGCTCGAACGCACACTGCCCACAAGGCAGTGTGCTCAACCAAATAATTAAGAAGGTTAGGATGAAAGCACTAGTCTTGAAACGCTATGGGGGGCTCGATCACGTCGAATTCGCCGACATGGCCCGGCCAACGATCAAACCGGACGAGATATTGGTCGAGGTGCACGCGGCTGGCCTCAATCCCATCGATTACATGATACCGAAGGGGATGTTTAAGCCCATACTCAAGCTTCAGCTGCCGGCCACGCTGGGCAGCGATCTGGCCGGGGTGGTGGTGGAAGTCGGCAGCCGCGTGACCCGTTTCAAAAAGGGAGACGCGGTCTACGCCAGTATCTTCGATCTGCCTGGCGGCAGCTTGGCGGAGTTGGTCGCCGTGCCGGAATATGCCGCCGCGCTCAAGCCCGATAATCTGGATTTCGTGCAGGCGGCCTCGGTGCCGATGGTCGGCCTGACATCATGGCAGGCGCTGAACGAGCGCGCACAACTCAAGCGCGGGCAGAAGGTGTTCATCCCCGCCGGTTCCGGTGGTATCGGCACGTTCGCGATCCAGCTGGCGAAACAGCTGGGCGCCAAGGTGGGCACCACCACCAGCACCGCGAACGTGGAGTGGGTGCGGGAGCTGGGTGCCGATGAGGTGGTCGATTACAAGAAGCAGGAGTTCGAGCAAGTGCTGCACGGTTACGATGTCGTGCTGGGCACGATCCGGGGCGACGGGGTGGCCAAGTCGCTGGAGATATTGAACCCCAACAGCTCGGTCGTTTCGTTGATCGGCCCGCCGGATGCCGCCTTCGCGCGCGCGCGCGGCATGAACTTCCTGATGCGATTCGTCTTTGGGCTCATGAGCGGCAAGATTATTCGCCAGGCGCGACAGCGCGCGGCCAGCTATTCATTCCTGTTCGTGCGCCCGGACGGCCGGCAACTGGCCAAGATAGGTGAATTGCTTGCCGCGTCGCGTATCCGTCCGGTGATCGACCGGGTGTTCCCATTCGCGCAGGCCAAGGCGGGACTGGCCTATCTGGAGCAGGGCCGCGCGAAGGGCAAGGTGGTGGTGCAGATGAAGTGACAGCCGCATGGGCGCCGCGTCAACGCGGCGCCGGTGCCTGTCGGACTGGTTCAGGGTTGGCGGCAGGCCAGTATTTTGAAGACCTGGGTGAGCTCGCGCTGGCTGCCACGCAGCAGAATGGCGCGCCCGGCACGGACCGCCTCCGCCGGTTTGAGCTGTCCCTGCGCCAGGCCCATGAAAGTCTCCAAGTCGCATCGCACCTGCAACTGGGCAGCTTCCGCAGCCGGTCCTGAGCGTGCCGACACGCGGCCGTCGTCGATCGAAATGTGGAAGACCTCGTCCCCAACCTCGAATTCCACCACCTCGCGCAAACCGGCGCTGGCGCCGGGATCGCTGATGCCGGTCAGGCAGAGCGCGATCAGTTCCGCGCGTGCGCTGGCCGGATCGATGCGGGCGTCAACCGGCAGTCCCAGTCCCCATACCCCAAGCGCGATCACTGGTTGCCGCAATTGTTCGCCAAATTCGGTCAGTTCGTAGGCCGGGGCGGGCTGGGCGGCAGGGCGGATGACGCCGCTGTCGACCAGCATCGCCAGCCGTTCCGACAGACGGTTCGCCCCCATGGCCGGTAGCCTGCCCAGCAAGTCCTTGAAGCGTTTTGGCCCGAGCAGCAGCTCGCGTACCAGCAGGAGTGTCCAGCGATCGCCGAGGACATCCATCGCGCGGGCGATCGGACAAAGCTGACCATATGTTTTATTTGCCATCTTCGCACTATACTAACTATGTAGTACGGAGTCAAGCCGCGCGACGCCCGGCCGGCCTGGCGGGGCCGTGCGGACGTCGCGTCGCGCACCACGCTACCGCGCGCGCAGGCGCCGGGTCTTGAACGTGCCCCAGCCGCTCAGCACGAGCGACTTGACGAAGGCCCACAAGCCGCTTTCGTTGGGGCGGGGCTCGCCACCGGCGGCGATCCGTTTGATCTGCAGTTCATACCACAGCACTTCCATCACGCCCAGGCTGTCGATTTGCTTGATGCCGGTTTTGATGGGGCGCACGCGCTGCGCGCTGTCCCGTCCCTGCAGCAACGCGGCCGGGGCGTCCGGGTCGATGACCATCAGGCGCGCCATGCCGACCAGATCCACCGCTCCCGAACGCAACGCCGCATCCATGCCGCGCACGCTGCGGAAGCCGCCCGTGACCATCAACGGTACCCGCACGGCGGCGCGGACCTTTTCAGCGAATTCGATGAAATAGGCTTCGCGCGCCTGGCTGGAAGCTTTCTTCGGCTGCGCGACGCCGGTCTCGTAAGTGCCGCCCGAGATTTCCACCAGGTCGATGCCGGCGTCGGCCAATGCCTGAACCGTCGCAAGCGACTCTTCCTCGGTGAAGCCGCCGCGCTGGAAGTCGGCGGAGTTGAGCTTGATGGCGACGGGATAGTGCGGCCCGACCTGGCGCCGGATCTCGGCGTACACGGCCAGCAGAAAGCGACGCCGCTTCTCGGTGCTGCCGCCCCATTCGTCGTTGCGTTGATTGTGGTGGGGCGAAAGGAATTGATTGATCAGGTAGCCGTGCGCGGCGTGTATTTGCACCCCGCTGAAGCCGGCCTTCTTGCAGATGGCCGCGCTGCGTCCGAAACGCTGGATGATGTCCTTGATCTCCGCGTCCGTGGCTTCGCGCGGCGTCTCGAACAGCGCCTCCATCTCCTTGCTGAAGGGGACGGCCGACGGCGCAAGGTTGCTGACGTTCAGTCCCTTGGTCGATTGCTTGCCAGGGTGGTTGAGCTGGACCCAGATCGACGCACCCTGGTCGGTCGCCGCGCGCGCCCAGCGTTCCAGCATGGGCAGATCGGATTCGTCCTCGATGACGACGTTGCCAGGTTCACCCAGGGCGCGGCGGTCGATCATCACGTTGCCGGTGATGATCAGGCCCACGCCGGAAGCGGCCCAGCGCTGGTACAGCTGCACCAGACGCGGCGTCGGCCTGTTGGCGTAGGTCGCCAGGGTCTCGCTGGTCGCCGCTTTGGCAAGGCGGTTGCGGATGACGCTCCCATTCGGCAGGCGCAAGGACTGGGTCAACAAGGGAGGCAAGGGAGTGGAGTAATCGGCCATGCTGTTACCTTCAACGGTTGGATAAATGGAGTAAAGCTGCGCTGGTGACATGGTTTTCGCCTCGGGGGGAGGCAGCATCAAGCGCGGCTGGCGGATAGTCTTACCGGAGCAGGAATGGCAGCGCTCACGCATGTTTTCCTTGACCCACTTACTATA
The DNA here is from genome assembly GCF_014042345.1 of Rugamonas brunnea. GTDB lineage: Bacteria > Pseudomonadota > Gammaproteobacteria > Burkholderiales > Burkholderiaceae_D > Rugamonas > Rugamonas brunnea. Next base: position 19,945 of record NZ_JACEZT010000024.1, on the reverse strand, counting down.
CGATTTGTATAATAAATTGTGTTCGTCATATTTGTCAATGTAATGTGCTGGCGTGATTCGATCAAAGCCCATGCATCCTCAGCGGATTTATAAATATGATGACCGTCCTATGAAGTTATTATATTGAGCCTATGCGCCACACCTCGACGAGACGGACCGCCTCCGGTCATCAGCATCCAAGCCACGAGCGTATCAATGCCGCGGTTGCAGATATTTTGGAACAGCGCGTTGCGGACCGCGGCGGTGCCGTCGGCGGCGGCGAGGCGGCCAGGCGCGGCACAACGCGGCGCGTCCACGCACTGATCACCCTGCTCGGCCGCGGGGCGCCCGATCCGCGTCTGGACTATGGCCCGGGGATATCGCAGGAAAGGACCGCAGCGTTGCAGGGGGCGCTCGCCCTGGCCGGCGCCTTGGACGACGCCAGGCTTGCCCGTGCATTGCGGGAGGCGGTGCTCACGCATCTCATGCCTGATGGCGCTTGACAGGCCGCACACCACCGCGCTGTCGCGGACACAGACTTTACTGGCAATCATATCGGTCAACTGACCGCAACAAGGAGACGTATGGAACGAAACTGGCACAAGATCTATGGCAACCGCGTACCGAAGGAAATCGACTGCGGCCGCTATACGTCGGTCGCGCATCTGTTTCAGGAATCAGTGGTGCGCTTTGCCGACCAGCCTGCCTTCGTGGGGCAGGGGGGCGAACTCAGCTACCAGGACATCGAACGGCTGTCGCGCCAGTTCGCCGCTTACCTGCAGAGCGAACTCGGTATTGTGAAGGGGGATCGTGTCGCGCTCATGGCCCCCAACATCCTGGCATTCCCGGTCGCCATGTTCGGCGTTATGCTCAGCGGTGCCGTGCAGGTGAATGTCAATCCGCTGTATTCGCCCGCCGAGCTTGCCCATCAATTGCTGGACGCGCAGGTCGACACCGTCATCGTGTTCGCTGGCGCCGTGCCCACGCTGGCTGAAGCGATGAAGACGGCGCCGGTGCGGCAGGTCATAGTCGTGCAGTTGGATGATATGGCGCCTACACCCGGGCCGAGCGCACCGATCGAGGTTAGCCTGCCGCAGTACACGCGCTTCTCCACCGCCGTTGAGCGCGGTGCGATGCTGGCGTTCAAACCCGTCGAATTGGCCGCCCACGATCTGATCTATCTCCAATATACCGGCGGTACGACCGGGATTTCCAAAGGGGCGGCGCTATCGCATGGCAATTTGATCGCCAACATTTTGCAGTTCAAGGCGGCGACGCCAGAGTTGTTTGCCGATGGCCGCCACACGGTCCTCACTGCGCTGCCGCTGTACCACATCTTCGCGCTCATGGTGAATTGCTTGAGTATGTTCTCGGAGGGCGCCAAGAACGTGTTGGTGGCGAACCCCCGTGATCTCGATGGTCTTGTCGCCAGCTTCGAAGAACACCGCGTCACCTTCATCACGGGCGTCAACACGCTCTACGCCAATTTGCTGGTCCATCCGCGCTTCCAGCAACTCGAGTTCTCATCGCTGCGTTTTGCGGTGGGCGGCGGCAGCGCGATCCTGCGGGCGACCTCGGACAAATGGCGGGCCTTGACCGGAAAGCACATCAAGGAAGGATTTGGCATGTCGGAAACTTCCCCCATCGTCACGCTCAATCCCCTGCATCTGCCCAACTTCAGCGGCACGGTGGGCGTGCCGCTGCCTTCCACCGACGTTTCCTTGCGCGACGAGCAGGGCAACGAAGTCGCACTGGGTGTATCGGGGGAGCTCTGCGTACGTGGTCCGCAGGTCATGCGTGGTTACTGGCGTCGCGAGCAAGACAATACGGCCATCTTTTGGCCGGACGGTTATTTGCGCACCGGCGACATCGCTGTCGCGGACGGGGATGGATTCATTAAGATCGTGGACCGCCTGAAGGACATGGTGCTGGTTTCCGGATTCAATGTATTCCCCAATGAAATCGAGGCTGCGGTGGCGTCCTGTCCGGGTGTCCTGGAATCGGCTTGCATCGGCGTGCAGGACGAGAGAACGGGGGAAGCCGTGCGGCTCTTCATCGTCAAGGAGGCGGAGTCCTCGTTGAGCGAGGATCAGGTGCGGGCGCATTGCCGTGCTCGGCTGGCGGCCTACAAGCAGCCGAAATATGTTGATTTTGTGCCCAGTCTGCCGAAGTCGGCGGTCGGCAAGACGCTACGGCGATTGCTGCGTACCCAGTCGGAGTAGCCCGGCGTTTGCATCGTCGTTGACTCAAGCTTTAACGGAATAAACAGGAAAACAATGTCTCTAACGATAGCTGTGCCGCGTGAAGTTTACCCGCAGGAGAAACGCGTCGCCACCGTGCCCGAGGTGGTCGAAAAGCTCATTAAGCTGGGCTTCTCGGTCGCCGTGGAAACGGGGGCCGGTGATGCCGCCAATTTCAGCGACGATGCCTACCGCGCCGCCGGCGCCCGCATCGTCCCCAGCGCCCCCGAGCTTTGGGCGCAGGCCGACATCGTCTACAAGGTACGGGGCCCGAACCCGGAGGAAGTGGCGCTGGTGCGCGAAGGCAGCACCCTGGTGTCCTTCATCTGGCCGGCCCAGAACCCCGAGCTGCTGCAACAACTGGCGGCCAAGAAGGTGACGGTGCTGGCGATCGATTCGCTGCCGCGTACCCTGAGCCGCGCCCAGAAGATGGACGCGCTCACTTCCATGGCTGGCGTGGCTGGCTATCGCGCCGTGATCGAGGCGGCCAATGCGTTTGGCCGCTTCTTCAACGGCCAGGTGACGGCGGCCGGTAAGATCCCGCCCGCTAAAGTCTTCATCGCTGGCGCCGGCGTGGCCGGCCTGGCGGCCATCGGCACGGCCGTGGGCCTGGGCGCCATCGTGCGCGCCAACGACACGCGGGCCGAAGTGGCCGACCAGGTGGTGTCGCTGGGCGGTGAATTCGTCAAGGTCGACTACGAGGAGGAGGGCGGCGGTGGCGGCGGTTACGCCAAGGTCATGAGCGAGGGCTTCCAGCAGGCCCAGCGCGCCATGTACGCCCAGCAGGCCAAGGAGGTGGACATCATCATCACCACCGCCCTGATCCCCGGCAAACCGGCGCCCCGGCTGATCACGGCCGATATGGTGCGCAGCATGAAGCCGGGCAGCGTGATCGTGGACATGGCTGCCGAACAGGGCGGCAACTGCGAACTGACCGTGCCGGGCCAGGTCGTGGTGCAGCACGGCGTGACCATCGTCGGCTACACCGACCTGGTGAGCCGCCTGGCCAAGCAGTCGTCGACGTTGTATTCCAACAACTTGCTGCGCCTGACCGAGGAGATTTGCAAGACCAAGGATGGCGTCATCAACGTCAACATGGACGATGATGCGATTCGCGGCCTGACCGTGGTCAAGGACGGCGCCATCACCTGGCCGGCGCCAGCGCCCAAGCTGCCGCCGCCGGCCGCCAAGCCGGCCGCAGCGGCCGTGCCGGCGCCCAAGGCACACGGCCATGGCGCGCCGTCCGAGCCAGCGTCGGCCGGGCGCGTGGTCGCCATGTTCGGCGTGGCCGCCGCGCTGCTGCTGGCGATCGGCGCGTTCGCGCCGGCCGCCTTCCTCGGCCACTTCACCGTGTTCGTGCTGGCCTGCTTCATCGGCTACATGGTGGTGTGGAACGTGACGCCGGCCCTGCACACGCCGCTGATGAGCGTGACCAACGCCATCTCCAGCATCATCGCCATCGGCGCCCTGGTGCAGATCGCGCCGCCGGTGGACGCGGCCCTGGCCCGTCCGGCCGACGCGATCCGCTGGCTGGCCATGCTCGGCATTGTGCTGACCGCGATCAATATGTTCGGCGGCTTCGCCGTCACCCGCCGCATGCTGGCGATGTTCCGCAAATAATTCGAAGAGGGCTAAAACGATGTCTGAAAGTCTCACCACCGTCGCTTATCTGGGCGCGACGATCTTGTTCATCCTGAGCCTGGGCGCCTTGTCGCACCCGGAAACGGCGCGGCGCGGCAACGTGTACGGCATGATCGGCATGGCGGTCGCCGTACTGGCCACCGTGTTCGGCCCGCACGTGACGGCCTCCGGCCTGTCGTGGATCGTGATCGCCATGGTCGCGGGCGGCTCGCTGGGCCTGTACGCGGCGCGCACCGTGCAGATGACGCAAATGCCGGAACTGGTGGCGTTGATGCACAGCCTGGTCGGCCTGGCCGCCACGCTGGTCGGCTACGCCAACTACATCGATCCGTCCGTGTTGGCGCAACTGTCGGGCGCGGAAAAGGCGATCCATGAAGTGGAAATCTATGTCGGCGTGCTGATTGGCGCCATCACGCTGTCCGGTTCCCTGATCGCGTTCGGCAAACTGTCGGGCCGCATCGGCGGCAAGCCGCTGCTCCTGCCTGGCCGTCATTGGCTCAACCTGATCGGCCTGTTGATCGTGATCGTCGTCGGCCAGCGTTTCCTGGGCGCCGAGGCAGTGGCCGACGGCATGCTGCCGCTGGTCGTGATGACCGTGATCGCGCTGCTGTTCGGCGTGCACATGGTGATGGCCATCGGCGGCGCCGACATGCCGGTGGTGGTGTCGATGTTGAACAGCTACTCCGGCTGGGCGGCGGCGGCCACCGGCTTCATGCTCAATAACGACCTGCTGATCGTGACGGGCGCGCTGGTTGGCTCGTCCGGCGCCATCCTGTCCTACATCATGTGCCGCGCCATGAACCGCAACTTCCTCAGCGTGATCGCGGGCGGCTTTGGCGCCGGCGCCAGCAAGCCGGCCGCCGGTGGCGGCGCGGCCCAGCCGGAAGGCGAAGTGGTGGCCGCTTCCGCCGTGGAGACCAGCGAAATGCTGCGCGAAGCGAAGAACGTGATCATCGTGCCCGGCTACGGCATGGCGGTGGCGCAGGCGCAGCACACGGTGAACGAAATCACGCAGCACCTGCGGTCCAAGGGCGTGAATGTGCGCTTCGGCATCCACCCGGTGGCGGGCCGTATGCCCGGCCACATGAACGTGCTGCTGGCCGAAGCCAAAGTGCCCTACGATATCGTGCAGGAGATGGATGAACTGAACGATGATTTCGGCGATACCGACGTTGCGATGGTGATCGGCGCCAACGACATCGTCAATCCGGCCGCGCAGGACGATCCTTCGAGCCCGATCGCCGGCATGCCGGTGCTGCAGGTGTGGAAGGCGAAGAACTCGATCGTGATGAAGCGCAGCATGGCTTCCGGCTACGCGGGCGTTGACAATCCGCTGTTCTACAAGGAGAACAACCGCATGCTGTTCGGCGACGCGAAGAAGATGCTGGACGAAGTCCTGGGGGCATTGAAATCCTTCCGCCATGGATAGCTGAACGGGCCCCAGCGAGGGGCCGGCTCAGTTCGACGCCGGCGCCAGCACCTTGGCGGCTTCGGCCTGGACCAGGCCCATCAGGATATTGCTGGCGGTGGTCGGCGTTCGGTCCCTGAGGGAGACCATGCCGAAGTTAGTCGCCAGCGGTGTGGGCTCACCCGGCGCTTCAATGTCCAGCACCTGCAATTTCCGTATCGTGCCCGCAGCCAGTTCCATCTGCATGGCACGTTCGGTGGCCACCAGGACAACATCGGAGGCCAGTACGAATTCACGCAGTATCGCCAGGCTTTCGCACTCCACTGCGATCGGCAATTCGCCATGTTCGTCGGCGGCGATCAACTTCCCCAAGACCCTGCGAAGCTCAGTGGGCATGTGCACCGCGACAAAACTGGCGCCAGCCAGATCGGCGAGGCGAAGTCCGGACTGATTGGCCAGCGGATGCGCGGCGCGGCAAAAAAATGCGCCAGTCAGCCGCCCCAGCGGTTTCACAGCCAGCAGTTCGTTCGCTGGAATTCCTTGCATCTCGGCCAAGAAGAAATCCAATTTTTCATCCCTCAGCTGCTGTAGCAATGACCACGCGTCAGAAATGACCAGCTTGGCTTGCACGCGGGGATGGCGCCTGCGCAGTTCGGCCAGTGCGCTTGGCATCAACGCAATTCCTGAGAAAGGCCCTGCGCCGACGGCGATGTTGCCGAGGTCGCCCGAGCGCAGCATGGCGATTTCGCGCGACAGGTCGTGGGAGCTCGAGAGCAGCCGCCGCGCACGATCGATGACATGTTGGCCCGCTGGGGTCGGACTGACGAAATGCGGGCCACGGTCAAACAGGCGCATGCCAGTCTCCTCTTCCAGGGCCCCGATGCTGCGGCTGAACGCCGATTGCGACAGGAAGGCGCGCTCCGCCGCGCGGGCGAAGTGTAATTCATCGGCCAGCAGCACCAAGTGCGATAGCTGGCGCAGCTTCAGCGACATGTCCAAGAAAGTTCCTTTTAACTTGCGTTTTCCGCATTGAACTGGCGCGAACAATGCATTGGACGCTATCTTAACCTTTCCGCATACTGTTTGCAGAGATTCCCGCGCATGAGATCGCAGGACACCAACAATGGATGGAGGCAGTGTGAGTAGCGGATTGCAACGAGCCGGCGCGACGCTGGACGACAAGTATCAAGTGGAAAAGGGCTGGGTTTATTTGACCGGCATGCAGGCGCTGGTGCGCTTGCCGCTGCAGCAGCGCCAGCGCGACGCGGCGGCCGGCTGGAATACCGGCGGCTATATTTCCGGTTATCGCGGTTCGCCCATGGGACGCTACGATATCGAATTGTGGGCCGCCGACAAGGCCCTGAAGGCGGCAAACATTGTGTTCCGCTCGGGACTGAACGAGGATCTGGCGGCCACCGCGATCTGGGGCGCGCAATATGTCGGCATCTTCCCCGGCGCCACCGTGGATGGCGTGTTCGGCATCTGGTACGGGAAAGGGCCGGGCGTGGACCGCTCGGCCGACGCTCTGCGCCACGGCAACATGGCCGGTACCTCGCCCAAGGGGGGCGTGCTATGCCTGGCCGGCGATGACCACGGCGCCAAGAGTTCCACCATCGCCAACTTCTCCGACGGTGTGCTGATGGCCGTCGGCATGCCCGTGCTGTTCCCGTCCAACACGCAGGAATTGCTCGACTATGGCTTGCATGGCATCGCGATGAGCCGCTATTCGGGATGCTGGGTCGGCATGAAGGTGGTCACCGATGTGGTCGAGGGGGGCGGTTCCGTGTGTGTCGACCCCGACGCCCCGGTGATCACCTTGCCCGAGGCGCCGAGCCAGCCGGTGGACCAGTTCGGCACGGGCTACCACGTGCGCGGCGTCGACATGCCGCTGGCCCAGGAGGATCGCCTCTACCATCACAAGCATGCCGCCGTGATGGCGTATGCGCGCGCCAACGGGTTGAACCGGATTACGGTCGATTCCAGCGATGCCCGGATCGGCGTGATCGCCGCCGGCAAGGCCTGGCAGGACGTGCTGCAGGCTTGCGCGCTGCTGGGATTGGATCCGGAGCGCGCGGCCGACTTCGGCTTGCGCATGCTTAAGATAGGCATGATCTGGCCGCTGGATCCCGTCATCGTGCGCGATTTCGCCCGGGGCTTGGACCTGATCGTGGTCGTTGAGGAAAAACGCCCCGTGCTCGAGGACCAGGTCCGCACGATCTTGTATGGCGCGGCCGACGCGCCGCGTATCGTCGGCAAGCATGTGGCGGGTGGTTCGTTCGACCCGGACGCCGGCGCCCGCGCCTTCCCCAATGCCGCTGAATTGTCGCCGTTGATGGTGGCGAAGGTGCTGTCCGATGTGCTGCCGCAGTTCCTGTCGCACTGCTCGCTGACGCCGATCGCCGTTCCCCAGGGCCAGACCGCCGGTGCGCCGGTGCGTGCCCCCAGCTTCTGCTCGGGCTGCCCGCACAACCGCTCCACCAAGGTGATCGCGGGCAGCCGCGCGCTGGCCGGGATCGGTTGCCATACGATGGCCATGCTGAAGGATCCGACCACCACCACCACCGCCTCGCACATGGGGGCGGAGGGCGTCATGTGGTTGGGCCAGCAACCGTTCACGACCGAGAAGCATGTGTTCGCCAACATGGGGGATGGCACCTTCGCCCATTCGGGCCTGCTTGCGATCCGCCAGGCGGTGGCGGCCAAAGTGCCCATGACCTATAAGTTGCTGGTCAATGGTTTTGTCTCGATGACTGGCGGGCAGCCGGTGGAAGGCGGGCAGTCGCCGTCGCAGATGCTGGCCACGCTGGCGGGCGAGGGGATACAGAAGATGGCCGTGGTGACCGACGAGCCCGAGCGGTATGACGGGGTACCGCTGCCGGCCGGCGTCACGGTGCACCATCGCAAGGAAATGCAGGCGGTGGAGCGTGCATTCCGCGCTTACCCGCAAGTCTCGCTGATCCTGTACGACCAGGCTTGCGCCACCGAACGCCGCCGTTTGCGCAAGCGCGGCAAGTTGCCGACCCCGAACCAGCGCAGCTTCATCAACCCGACGGTGTGCGAGGGCTGCGGTGATTGCGGCGTGGCGTCGAACTGCATGTCGATCGAGCCATTGGAGACCGAGCTGGGGCGCAAGCGGCGTATCAACCAGGCCAGCTGCAACATGGATTTTTCTTGTGTCGAGGGATTTTGCCCCAGTTTCGTGACCGTGCAGGGAGGGAAGTTGCGCAAGCCGGCCGCGGCGGGCAAACCCATGACGGCGGCCTGGAGCGGAACATTGCCCGACCCGGTGCTCCCACCGTTGGATCGCCTGCAGAGCATATTGATCGGTGGTATCGGCGGCACCGGGGTGGTGACCATCGGCCAGACGTTGGCAATGGCCGCCCACGTGGAGGGCTACTACAGCTCCAACTTGGACATCACCGGATTGGCGCAGAAATATGGTGCGGTCAGCTCCCACGTCCGGTTGGCCCCCCGGCCGGAACTGTTGCACGCCACCCGCATCGGCGCACGCGAGGCGGACGTGCTGATCGGTTGCGATCTGGTGGTGGCGGCCGGCGATGAATCAATGTCCAAGCTCGATCCGGCGCGCACGTCCGGCGTGGTGTCGTCCGACCTGATACCGACAGCCGAATTTTCGCGCAATCCGGACTGGCAGATGGACGCGCCGGCATTGGCCGCGCGCATGCAAACCATCCTGGGAGCGCGCTTGGTGCTGTTCGAAGGGCAGCGCCTGGCAACCGCATTGATCGGCGACCCCATCGCGGCCAATATGCTCATGCTGGGCGCCGCCTGGCAGCGCGGGTTGATCCCCTTGTCGCAGGGCGCGATCGACCGTGCGATCGAGCTGAATGGCGTCGCGGTCCCGATGAATAAGGAGGCCTTCCTGTGGGGGCGGCGCATCGCGCATGACCTCGCCGGGGTGGAGCGCTTCCTGCGACAGCGGACACCTGCCAATGTCATCCATTTCGTTCCGCGCCTGCGCCGTAGCCTGGACGAGATCCTCACACACCGCAGCGCGCATCTGGTGGCGCATACCGGCGCCGCCTTGGCGAAGCGCTACACGGCGCTGATCGAGCGCGTGCGCCAGCGCGAGGCGGCGCTTGGGACCGGGCAGGCGCTGTCGCTCGCGGTGGCGCACAACTACCATCGGGTGCTTGCAGTCAAAGATGAATGGGAAGTCTCGCGCCTATACAGCGCGCCGGAATTCAAGGCGGCGCTGGCCAGCGAGTTCGAAGGCGACTATGCGCTGCGCTTCCATATCGGCGCCTGGCCGTTCGCGCGCACCGACCCCAGTGGCCAGGTGCAAAAGGGGGAGGCCGGGCCCTGGTTGATGCCTGTCTTCAGCTTGATGGCGCGCTTGCGGGGTTTGCGCGGCACCTGGCTCGACCCATTCCGCAACAACGCGGAACGCAAGCTTGCCCGCAGATTGTTGAGCCAGTACGAAGAAGACATCGAACGCCTGCTGCTAGAGCTCAACCAGGACAACCATGGGCTGGCGACGAAGATCGCGGCGCTGCCCGAGGCCGTGCGTGGTTACGGTCACGTCAGGCAGGCCAGCGCCGACAAGGCCGACAAGTTACGCACGGAATTGTGGGGCGCATGGCAAAGCGGCGGGCAGTCCGTCGCCGGCGCGGCCTGAACTCCTCCCATCACCGATCTAATACATTCATGGAGACCGCATGTCTAAACGTAGTGACATTATTTCTAACAGCCCCAGCCCGTTCATGAACATGTTCCGCAAGGGACTGCTGCATGGCGCCGGGTACGATACCGATAAACTGAAGACCCGGCCGCTGATCGCCATCGCCAACTCGCACACGGAGTTGACGACTGGACATTCGCATCTGGACCGGCTGGCCCGCAAGGTCCACGACGGCATCCTGGCCGCGGGCGGGGAGGCGGCCGAGTTCAATGTTCCGGCGCCTTGCGACGGCGTGGCCATGGCCCATGACGGCATGCGCTTTGTGCTGGCGCAGCGGGACCTGATCGCGGACATGATCGAGACCCATGTGCGTTCGCAGCCTTACGACGCGGTGGTTTTCATCGCCGGCTGCGACAAGATCAACCCGGCGATGATGATGGCGATGGCGCGCCTGGACTTGCCGGCCTTGTATCTGGCCGGCGGACCGGGCCAGATGGACATCCGCAACACTCACAATCCCCGGAGCTCGATCGATCACGGCGACTATCACGACGACGGCTTCCATTTGTCCAAGACCACCACGTGTGCCACTTGTGGCGCCTGCGAAATCATGGGCACCGCCAACACCTTCCAATGCCTGGCCGAGGCGTTCGGCATCTGTATTCCCGGCAGCAGCAACATCCCGGGCTGGCACGCTGACAAACTGGAGGCGGCGCGCCGCACCGGTGAGCGCATCGTGGCCATGGTCAAGGAAGGGTTGAACGCGCGCCAGATGTTCACCCCCAAGGCGTTCAAGAACGCCGTGGCGACGGCCATGTCGATCGGCGCCTCGACCAACACGGCCTTGCACCTGCCGGCCATCGCGCATGCGGCCGAAGTACCGTTCAGCCTGGCCGAATTCGAAGCCGCGGCCGACATACCGACCCTGCTCGCGATCAGCCCCAACGGCCCCTATGGCATGCAGGACCTGTGGGCGGCCGGCGGCATGCCCGCCGTCCTCAAACAAATACAACGTTTTCTCGACACCAGTGCCATGACCGTCACTGGCCAGCCGCTCTCAGCCGGCATCGAACGCGCGGTGGTGCGCAATCCGACCGTCATCCCGGCGGTGGAAAACGCGTTCCGAAAATTGGCCGGCATTACCGTACTGCGTGGAAATCTGGCGCCCGACACGGCCATCATCAAGCAGGCCGGCGTCGCCCAGGACATGCTGGCGTGTAGCGGCCCGGCCATCTGCTTCAACTCGGAGGAGGACGCGATCGCGGCGGTTAACGATGGCCGCATCGCGGCCAACCATGTCGTGGTGCTGCGCTACATGGGGCCACAAGGCGCGCCAGGCATGCCCGAGATGCTGGGCGCGACGGTCGCGCTGAAGATGGCGGGCATGAAAAAGGTGGCGCTGATCACTGACGGCCGCTTTTCCGGCGCAACCTCAGGGCCCTGTGTCGGGCATGTTTGCCCGGAAGCGAGCGCGGGCGGACCGATCGCCCTGGTCGAGGACGGCGACCTGGTCGAAATCGATATCCCCGCCCGTACGCTCACACTGCACGTCGACGAGGCCACGCTGGCCCGCCGCCGCGCCGCTTGGACGCCATACGTGCGCGCCGTCCCGAACGGCTTTATGCGGCGCTACCGTAAGCACGTGTTGCCCGCGAGTCAGGGGGCGGTCATCGACTAACAACGCCCTTACCAATCATATCAATTAAAAATCATCCAAAAGGAGAAGACACCATGACCACCCTAGCAGTAGATGCCATTCCCACGTCCCAGGACGCAGCGCTCGACCATTTGGTCCGCAAGGTCGCCTGGCGATTGATTCCTATCCTGTTCCTTGCCTACGTCGTCAATTTCATCGACAGGATCAATATCTCGTTCGCCAAGATTCAGCTGGGGAAGGCCCTGGCCATGGACGACGCCGCTTTTGGCGTCGGGGCGGGGATGTTCTTTATCGGCTTCTTCGTGTTTGAAGTGCCCAGCAACATGATCCTGGAACGGATAGGCGCGCGCCGCTGGGTGCCCACCATCATGGTCGCATGGGGGATCGCGACCACGGCGATGGCGTATGTGACCACGCCTTTTCAGTTCTACCTGATCCGCTTTCTGATCGGCTTCGCCGAGGCGGGCTTCTTCCCGGGCGTGGTGTTGTTTCTGACCTATTGGTTCCCGCTCTCGCACCGGGGCCGCATCATGTCGTGGTTCATGGCCGCATTGGCGATCTCGGGTGTGATCGGTGGCCCGATATGCGGCGCCATCATGGAATTCCTCGATGGCGCCCACGGACTGGCCGGTTGGCAGTGGCTGCTTGTCTCCACCGGCCTGCCATGCATTCTGGTGGCGGCGGGGATATACCTGCGCCTGTCCGATACGCCTGAGCAGGCGGAATGGCTGAGCGCCAACGACCGCAAGCGCCTGATCGCCAGCCTTGGCAAAATCAAACGCCCCAGCGCGTCGCTGAAGGCGGGTTTTGCCAGCGTCTGGAGTTGGAACTGCGCCTGGCTGTATTTCTTGTTGATTTGCGGCGGTTACGGCATCTCGTTCTGGATGCCAACCTTGTTCAGCCAGGCTGGCGTCGGATCTAGCGCCAAGATCGGCTTGTTGGTGTCCGCCACCAACTTCGCGGGGCTGGTGTCCATGCTACTGCTGAGCCGCAGTTCGGACCTCATGCAGGAACGCCGTTGGCACTTGACGGCGGCATTTGCGCTCGGATGCGCGGGCTTCATCGTGATTGCGATGCAGATCGGGAATGTGGCGGGGATGGCGATCGGCGCCGCCATCGCTTACGCCGGCGTGCTGGCGGGCGTGCCCATCTTCTGGACGGTTCCGACACGCATGCTGAGTCCGGCCGCGTCGGCGGTCGGTATCGCCATTGTCGCCTCGGTCGGCAACCTGGGCGGGTTCGCTGCGCCGGTACTGGTGGGTAAAGTGAGTGCCGCCACCGGCAGCCTGTCGGGGGGCTTCTGGATCATCGGCGTACTATTGCTGCTTGGCGCCGTGTGGAGCGCCGTGACGTTGCGGGAGGCCGCATGATGCAACATATGTCCAGGGAGGAAAACATGACGCTGACGATGGCCGACGATATCAAGATCCTCGCCTTCGATGTCTTTGGCACCGTCGTTGACTGGCACCGGAGCATCATGGATGAGGTGCGGTCGATGCATCTGGATGTGGATGCCGATCAATTCGCCTTGGCGTGGCGGGCCGGTTACATGCCGGCTATGCAAAAGGTCATGTCTGGGGAACTGGGCTGGACGCTGATCGACGATTTGCATCGCATGATACTGGATGATCTGCTGGTGCGATTCGGCGTGACGCAGTTGAGCGAGGAACAAAAGCGCCATTTGAATAAGGCTTGGCATCGGCTCGGCGCCTGGCCGGATACGGTGGCGGGACTGCGGCGGCTGAAGCAACGCTATACCATTTGCACGCTCTCAAACGGCAATATCGGTCTGCTGACCAATATGGCTAAACAGGCCGGGCTGCCGTGGGATTGCGTGCTCTCCGCTGAAGTGTTTCAAAAATATAAGCCGGACCCGGCCACCTATCTGGGTGTGGCGAAGATCTTCGACGTCGAACCGGGCCAGGTCATGCTGGTCGCTGCCCACCAGGATGACCTGGCGCATGCCCGCGCGTGCGGCTTGAAGACCGCCTATATCGAACGTCCGCTGGAATACGGCGCGTCGCAGGTCAAGGATGTGTCGCCGCATCCCGATAACACCTTCCATGCCAGGGATCTGGAGCAACTGGCGGGTTTGCTCCGCTGTTGAGTACCCATCCTCGTCAAATTCGTTGAACAACCAGGCGCCAAGGTAACGTCCCGGCAGTCCCGTCGCCTTGCGTTTTTTAATTCTATATATGACGGTCATCATATTGTTAGTATGAAGGAGTGATGCTTTGGACCACATGAATTCTCTCAACGCGGCTGTGAAGGGGCCGGTATCGCGCCGCCAGATCCTGCTTGCCGGTGTGTCAGGCGCCGCGACCCTGGCTCTGCCGCGCCTGGCCAATGCCGCTGCGGCAGGCGCGGCCACGACGCCGACCCTTTTCGTCGAAACCGGCGGGCGTCAGCTGGCCTATCGTTCGGTCGGGCAGGGCAAGCCCATTGTGCTTTGCCATCGCTTTCTAGGGGTGATGGACTGGTGGGACCCCGGCTTTATCGACGCCCTGGCGGCACAGGGTTTCCGCGTGATCTATTTCGACTATACCGGCATGGGGCAATCGTCGGGCAGTCCGACGTACGACGTGGTCTCGCTGGCCAGGGACGCCAAGGATTTGGTGGATGGGCTGGGGCTGAAGGACACCGTGATCGGCGGTTGGTCGGTAGGCGGCATGGCGGCGCAGATCTATCTGGCTAGCCACAGTGCCGAGGTGAGCCATGTGCTGCTGATCGGAACCACGCCGCCCGGGCCGCTGGTTAAAACCACCGATCCTGTGTTCTTCTCCCTGGCGCAACGGACCGAGCATGACCTCGATTGGTTCACCCGCTCCTTTTTCGAACCGAATGATGCTGGCAGCCGCGCCGCCGCCCAGGCTTCGTTCGCCCGCATCGCCGCCCGTCGCGGTGATCGCAGCCCGGAAATACCCCTGAATTGGGCATTGGCCCAGCTTTCGACCTTGCCCAGCAACCCGGTGTTCCCGGCCGATGCGGTGCTTGCGGTGCTCAAGACGACCGCAGTCCCCGTCCTGCATCTGGGTGCCGACCACGACCTCGGTTTTCCGGTTGAGAACTGGTATGCCTTGAACGGTCAATTGCCCACCGTTACGCAAATGACCTTTCCGAGAAGCGGGCACGGTCCACACCAACAGTATCCGACGCTGGCGGCGGAGCAAATCGCCGCCTTCATCAACGGCCAGCAATGAAGGAGAACCAGGATGCGTGAGCAGACAATTCATGACGGCAAGGACGACGTCCGCGCCAAGGGGCCGTTCGCCGCGGCAGCAGGCGCGCCTGCGCGCCGGCGTGCCTTCGTCCAAGGTCTTGCGGCGGTCGGCGCGCTGGCCCTCGCTGGGTGCGGCGGCGACGGCGGTATCGCCGGGACCGTAGCCTTGGGCGCGCGCGATACACCGACGCGGTTCGCGGCGGTTGGTGGACGCAAGTTGGCCTACCGTTCCGTAGGCGAGGGCAAGCCCATCGTGCTGTGCCACCGTTTCATGGGGGTGCTCGACTGGTGGGACCCGGATTTCATCGATAGCCTCGCGGCGCAAGGCTTTCGTGTGATTTATTTCGACTACTCGGGCATGGGGCAGTCGACCGGGCCCGCCACCTACGACGCCGTGTCGTTGGCCGGGGACGTGCAGGATCTGGTCACCGCGCTGGGCTTGAAGGACTTCGCCGTTGGCGGTTGGTCCCTGGGCGGCATGGTGGCGCAGATCTTCATGACCGGCCACGGCGCCGATATCTCGCACCTTGTGTTGATCGGCACCACGCCGCCCGGCCCGCTGGTCAAGACCACCGATCCGTTGTTCTTTTCCCTCGCGCAGCAAGCGACCCGTGACCTGGACTGGTTCACGCATTCCTTTTTTGAGCCGGCGGACGCCGGCAGCCGTGCCGCCGCGCAGGCATCGTTCACCCGCATCGCGGCACGCAAGGGCGACCGCAGTCCCGAGGTGCCGCTCGAGTGGGCGTTAGCCCAACTGGCGACGCTGCCCAGTAATCCGGTGTTTCCGGCCGACGCGGTGGGCGCCGCGCTCAGGAATACCGGCGTCCCCATCCTGCACCTGGGGGGCGATCACGACCTCGCCTTCCCGGTCGAGAACTGGTACGCATTGAACAACCAGCTCCCCACCTTAAACCTGATTACCTATCCCAGCGCCGGCCATGGTCCGCATCAGCAGCAGCCACAAGCAGCGGCAAAACAGATCGGTGCCTTTATCCGGGGCACGGGCAAAACATCGTCCTGATCAGCGGCAGCGCATTTTCAACCACCAAAACTAACTACTTCCGTACGGAGACAACAATGAAAGCAGTACTGCAAACCGCCGGCATTGCCGCCAGCCTGGCCTTGGCCGCACCGGCCATGGCGCAATCGAACGTCACGCTCTATGGCGCTGTGGATGCCGGCCTGAGTTACTCCGACACCGGCAACGCCAAAGCGACCACGGTCACATCCGGCGTCGCGTCCGCTTCCCGCCTTGGATTTCTTGGCACGGAAGACCTCGGGGGGGGATTGAAGGCCAGGTTCCAGCTGGAGGCCGGCTTCGACTCGGACACCGGGGCCATGAAGAGCTACACCGGGAATCCATCCTCGGCCACGCCGGCCGCGCCTGGCGGAGTCGCCGCGAGCGGTCTGTTCAACCGCCGCTCGTTCGTCGCGCTGGAGGGGGGCTGGGGAACGGTCGCCATCGGCCGCGACTACACGCCGCTGTACTGGGCGCTGTTGGAGACCGACCCGTTGCGGCTCCAGTTGTATGGTAATGCGCAGCAAACCATTCTGCTGTCCGGCACCGGCTCGGATCGTTTCGGGCGGGCCAGCAACGCGGTCTTCTATAGCAGTCCGTCGTTGCAAGGCTTCATGGCGCGCGTCATGTACAGCGCGGGTTCGGAAAGCAGCGGCGGTCCGGGCGCCGCGCCCAAGGCTGCCAATCGCATGGAATCCGTTTCCGTGCAATATAAAGGCGAATCGCTGCTGCTGGCGGGGGCCTACCAGGAACTGGAGTTGCCAGTGGTGAGTCAAGCGCCGCTGGCGTTCACCGGCGCCACCGGGACGCGCAAGGATCTGGTGCTGGGGGCAAAATATACGGTGGGTGATTACTCAGTCGCCAGTGGTTACTTCCATGCCAAACAGCCCGTGCCCGATAGCGACAGCAAGGATGTCTGGCTTGGGGGCGCAGTAACCAAGGGGCTCAGCACGGTGCAGCTTAACGTCCAGCGCATGTCACGGGACGCGGCCGCTGGCGTGGCGCCGAAGTCAACGGTGTTTTCCCTCAGCTATCTGTACCGCCTGTCGCGTCGTTCCGTGCTTTACGCGTCGTACGGCCAGTCCCGCAACAATGCCACCGGCACGTTTGCGCTGGTCTCAAACGATACCGCCGTCGCACCAACTTCGGTAGGCGCACGCGTCCGTGCATTGACCTTGGGCATTAATCACAGCCTTTGATCCGGCGCCCGGGGGCAGGGCAGCGGCCGCACGGTCGACCATGGCGGGGCGACCGTTGCCCTTGCTGCGAGCTGTTGCATGTTCTGCAGCGCGGAACCCTGGGCATAGTCTGAATGCAAGCAAGAAGTTCGAGGAGTTGGCGTACCCACGAAATTCAATGATGATCGTCATATTATTCTCATCATATGCTATATTGTGGTTAAGGCAGTTACAGATGTCAGCATTTTGGAGAAAGGGTTGTGATGACGGTTGATCAGGTTATCGCGGGTTGGAAAGCGGACGAGGCCGCAGTGCGCGCACGGTTGCGGGAACCCCAAGCGGTGCCAAGGGAGCGGCTCGCCGGGCGCTCGGGCATGGAGGTCTTCCAGGCGATCTTTGCCGGCGAACTTCCTCCCGCGCCAATAGGCGACACGCTCGATTTCGTGCCGATCCATATGGCGCCTGGCGCGGCAGTGTTCCAGGGGCGGCCGCAACGGCGGCACTATAACCCGCTGGGTACGGTACATGGCGGCTGGTTCGCGACGCTGTTGGATTCGGCCGTTGGCTGCGCGATCCACACCACCTTGGCTGCAGGGAAGGGCTATACGACGTTGGAACTCAAGGTGAACATGGTACGCGCGCTTGACGATAGCGTGCCGCTGGTGCGGGCCGAGGGGAAGGTGATCCATGTCGGGCGCCAGGTCGCCACGGCCGAGGGCCGCATCGTTGGCGCCGATGGCAAGTTGTACGCGCACGCGACGACGACCTGTCTGATCTTCGACCATCCCGCCGCGAGCGCCAGGTATGCGCATGAGCGGGCTTAACGCCACCTAATGGGCGCTGTGTCGCCGGGGCGTGTTGAGCTTAAGTGGCGCGTCGGCGCCTTCACGGTGTTTCAAGAAGCTGGCGATGCCAGCCACATTACTTTGCTTAAAGGTTCGATCATGACAGTCCTCTATCTTGAAGATTTCACGCCGGGGCAGCGCTTTGCCGGCGGAACGCGCATTCGTATTGAGTCCGAGCGTGCCAAGGCATTTGCTGCGGAATTCGATCCTCAACCCTTCCATCTCGATGAAGGCGCGGCCAGCGTCTCGATTTTCCGGGGACTGGCCGCCAGTGGCTGGCACACCGCTGCGGTGACGATGCGCTTGCTCGTTGAAACCGAATTCCAGCCGGCGGGAGGCATAGTCGGCGCAGGGTTCGAGGAGCTGCGCTGGCCAACGCCGGTGCGGCCAGGCGACGAGTTGCGGGTGGAAGGCGAGGTGCTGGAAGTTCGCCCATCGAAGTCCCGGCCGGAGCAGGGAGTGGTCAAAATGCGCACTTCTACGTTCAACCAGTGGGGTGAGGCGGTCCAGGTTTCGGTGGGCAATCTCATCGTGCAAAGACGCCCTTCGTAGCCGCGCTTAATATGATGAATGTAATTTATTAAGGGAGTAACTGATGCAATATGTGGTTTTTGGCAGGACGGGCCTGAGGGTGTCGCAGGTGGCCTTAGGCACTGGCAACTTCGGCACAGGCTGGGGCTATGGGGCTGATCCGGATGTGGCGAAGGCGGTTTTTGACGCCTACGCCGAGGCCGGCGGCAACTTTATCGATACGGCGGATGTTTACCAGTTCGGCCAATCGGAGGAATTGCTGGGGGCGCTTCTGCAGGGGCGACGCGAGGATTTTGTGTTGGCCACCAAGTTCAGCAACGGCGCTACGCCCAATGCCAACCGGCTAGTGACCGGTAATAGTCGCAAGGCGATGATCGCTTCCGTTGAAGCCAGCCTGAAGCGACTCAAGACTGACCGGATAGACATTTATTGGGCGCATCACCCGGATGGCGTCACGCCCGTCGAGGAGATTGTCCGCGGATTCGAGGATTTGGCGCGCGCTGGCAAAATTCTCTATGCCGGTTTGTCGAATTTCCCAGCCTGGCGTCTGGCCCGCGCGGTTACCCTCGCTGAATTGACCCACGCGGTGCCGATTGCGGCGGCGCAGTTCGAGCATAGCCTGGTGCACCGTGAGTCGGAGGCCGATTTGTTCCCGGCGGCGCACGCGCTGGGTCTTGGCATCGTCACTTGGTCTCCATTGGGCGGAGGCATGCTGACCGGCAAATATCGGCAGGGGGAAAAAGGCCGGGCCGAAGGCTTTGGTGGGCGCGTATTCCAGTTCGAGGACACACCACAGCGTACGCAGATTTTGGACACGGTGCTGTCCGTTGCCACGGAGCTCGGCGTCAGCGCCAGCCAGGTCGCCATCAGCTGGGCTGGAACGCATGGCGCTGTGCCTATCATCGGACCGCGCACACTGGGCCAGTTGAGCGATAACCTGGGCGCTTTGACAATTGCGCTCTCTGCCGAACAGATCAACCGTCTCGATAACGCTGGCAGCCGGGTACCGGCTGGGCCCGGGAGGATGCCGATTCGCTTGGCCACGGATGGTTCCGGCTTTGTGGCGTGAGCCGTGGTGTGATGGATAGGACATGATCTGGACGGGGGCACCGCATGAAGGGAGGCCGCGCCGCGAGATCCGTCGGCCTGGACTGTTCGCGTTTTGAGGTGCCCGCAATGTTTGAAAGGAATCGCCATGAATGGAAAAATTGCCTTGGTCACCGGCGCTTCATCCGGCACCGGTGAGGCGATCGCGGCCCGACTGTGGCAGGCTGGCTACAAGGTCTATGGAGCCAGCCACCTGGCATCAAGGTTGATCTGAGTAACTACGAAATGCTAGCGTTGGATGTCACCAGCGACGCTTCGGTCCAGGCAGCCATCGCGACCGTGGTCCGGCGCGAGGGGCGTATCGACTTGTTGGTGAATGCAGCCAGCCTCGGCGTTGCCCCGGCAGGGGCAGAGTGTTAATTTGCATTGAAAATTGACCCATCTTCCCCACGAATTTGCAACGGAATCTGACCCACGTTCATAGCACAATCCTTCCTGTCCTTTCGACAGGAGATCGGAGTGATCGACGTGGCTTTACT
>NZ_JACEZT010000023.1 GCF_014042345.1 Rugamonas brunnea | reverse complement strand
CGCCTTGCGCGGCGCTGCTGCTGCCGGCGCCGGCGATGGCCATGGCGGCAGCCTGGGCCGTCGCGGCCGAGGCGCCGGCCGTGGAGGCGGCCACGATGGCGGCGGCCACCGGCAGGTTGCCGCCCACGGCGGCGGCCGTGGTGCCGATGGCCGTGGCCAGTTGCTGCACGGCGCCCAGCGCCACCAGCGTGGCGATGGCGTCCACGCCGTTCAGGCCCATGCGCAGCAGCGACACTTCATTGCCCCACAGCTTCCAAGTCGAGGTGGACGACTTCATCTTGTCCATCCACCACTGGCGCTGGGTGGTGCCCAGCATGCCGACGATGCTCAGCGGGTCGGCGCCGATCTGGGTGCCGCCGGCCATCTTCTGCGCTTCCACGCTGTTGAACACATCCTCTGGCACCAGGTAACGGGCGCCGATGCTGCCCACGGCCACGCCGGTGGCCGGGTTGATGGCCGCTTCCGGGATCACGTGGTCGGCGCGGTACAGGCGTTCGTCCGTCATCACCAGTTGCATCAGCTTGCCGAACTGGAAGTCGCGGTAGATCTTGATGTTCTGGAAGCTGGTCGAGGCCGTGTCCAGGCTCACATCGGCCGGCATGTATTCGAACCAGGCCTGGTTGGCGTTGCGGCGGCGGGCCGGCTGGTGCAGGTCGCTGCCGTCGGCGTTGAACGTGCCTTCGTAGGTTTCCGCATCCTGCCAGCAGTCGTCCGAGAACTCATGGTCGTCCCAGATGGCGATGAAGGCGAAGCGCTCATGCAGCGCCTGCAAGCGGGTGTCGGTGCGGTACTTCTTGTACAGGTAGCGGTAGTCGGCCAGCGTGGTGGCGTACTTGGCGCCCGAGGTGCCGCTCTTGTAGGCGCCGTCGGGCAGCACCAGCTGGTCGTGGCGGGTTTCCACGGCGCCGACCTGGAAGGCCTCGCCCACGGTCTCGTAGATGTAGTCGCCAAGGTGGACGATGAAGTCCAGGTTCTCGGTGGCCATGTTGCTCATGGCGCCCCAGTGGTTGATGCTCCAGTCCTGGCAGGTCATGTAGGCGAACTGCAGCTGACTGACGTCGGCGTCGGCTGCCGGCGCGGTCTTGAAACGGCCCACGTTGGAGCGCACGTCGCCGGCCACGAACTGGTAGAAATAGGTGGTGCCGGCCGTCAGGCCCGTGACCTTGTGGCGCACCGTGTTGTCGAACTGGGCTTGCAGGGGCAGTTGGGTGTCCACTACCAGCGCACCGGCCAGCGCCGCGTTGCTGCCCAGCAGGGAACTGTTGTCGGTGGCGGTGACCACCAGGCGGATGCTCACATCGTTGCCGGACGGGGCGGCGGCCACGCTGTCGGCGCCGGCAGGCAGGGCGCGCGTCCACAACATGATGCTGTCGGGACGGGGATCGCCCGAGGCGACGCTTTGCGGGAAGGTCCAGCCGGCGCCCGTGGCGGCCGGCAGGTTGGCCGCGGCCGGGGAGCTGCTGCCGCCGCAACCGACCAGACCGGTGCTGGCCACGGAAACGGTGATGAAGCCGCTGAATTTGAGAAACTGCCTTCTGTCCATATGTCCCCTCTTGTTCAAATAGTACCGGAAATTAAAATCGTAGCATGGCCGCGTGACAAGATGCCTACAAGAAACCGAGCAGGCACTCTATTTTAGCAACATTACAATACCGCTACGTCAAGGCGACCGGCCGGGGCGGTCTGGCGGGACGGCGGTATGCTAAAATGTCGCCCTCACGGACTCACCGCCTAAGGAAGACTGAACATGGCTGGACATAGCAAATGGGCCAATATCAAACACAAAAAAGCCGCGACGGACGCTAAGCGCGGCAAAATCTGGACCCGACTGATCAAGGAAATCACGGTCGCCGCGCGCATGGGCGGCGGCGACGCCAACGCCAACCCGCGCCTGCGCCTGGCTATCGACAAGGCGGCCGACGCCAACATGCCCAAGGATAACGTGGCGCGCGCGATCAGCCGCGGCACCGGCGGCGATGACGGCGCCAACTACGAGGAAGTGCGCTACGAGGGCTATGGCATCGGCGGCGCCGCCATCATCGTCGACTGCATGACCGACAACCGCGTGCGCACCGTGGCCGAAGTCCGCCACGCCTTCAACAAATACGGCGGCAACATGGGCACGGAGAATTCGGTGTCCTTCATGTTCAAGCACTGCGGCCAGTTCCTGTTCGCACCCGGCACCAACGAGGACGCGCTGATGGAAGTGGCGCTGGAAGCGGGCGCCGAGGACGTGGTGGCCGACGAGGAAGGCGGTTTCGAGGTGCTGTGCGCGCCGAACGACTTCGCCGCCGTCAAGGACGCGCTGGAAGCGGCCGGTTTCAAGGCCGAAGTGGCCGAGATCATCATGAAGCCGGCCACCGAAACCGTGTTCACCGGCGACGACGCCGTCAAGATGCAAAAACTGCTGGACGCCCTGGAGAACCTGGACGACGTGCAGGAAGTCTATTCCAACGCCCTGATCGAAGACTGAGCCTTCGTCCCGGCAGCAATTCCCCCACGGCGGCCACCTGGCCGCCGTTTTCCGCTCTTACATGGATAGAACGATGAAAATTTTGGTAGTCGGCTCCGGCGGCCGCGAACACGCGCTGGCATGGAAATTGGCGCAATCGGAACGCATCCAGATGGTGTACGTGGCCCCCGGCAACGGCGGCACCGCGCGCGACCCGCGCTTGGTCAACGTCAACATCACGGACCTGCATGAACTGGCCAATTTCGTCGAGCAGGAACACATCGGCCTGACCGTGGTGGGACCGGAAACCCCGCTGGCCGGCGGCATCGTCAACCTGTTCCGCGCGCGCGGCCTGAAGATCTTCGGCCCCACCAAGGAAGCGGCGCAACTCGAATCGTCGAAGGACTTCGCCAAGGCCTTCATGCACCGCCACGGCATCCCCACGGCGCGCTACCAGACCTTCTCGGAAGTGGCCCCAGCCCACGCCTACATCGACGCGATGGGCGCGCCCATCGTCATCAAGGCTGACGGCCTGGCCGCCGGCAAGGGCGTGGTGGTCGCCATGACGCTGGAAGAAGCGCACCAGGCGGTGGACGACATGCTGGCCGACAACCGCTTCGGCGACGCCGGCGCGCGCATCGTGATCGAGGAATTCCTGGCCGGCGAAGAAGCGAGCTTCATCGTCATGTGCGACGGCAAGAATGTGCTGCCGCTGGCCACCAGCCAGGACCACAAGCGCCTGAAGGACAACGACGAAGGCCCGAACACGGGCGGCATGGGCGCCTACTCGCCGGCCCCGATCGTGACCCCGGCCCTGCATGCGCGCGTGATGCGCGAGATCATCAACCCGACCATCGCCGGCATGGCCAAGGATGGCATCCAGTTCACCGGCTTCCTGTACGCCGGCCTGATGATCGACGCGGCCGGCAATCCGCGCACGCTGGAATTCAACTGCCGCATGGGCGACCCGGAAACGCAACCGATCATGGCGCGCCTGAAGACCGACCTGCTGGGCGTGATGGAACACGCCGTCAACGGCACGCTGGACGCTGTGGAACTGGAATGGGACCGCCGCACGGCCGTGGGCGTGGTGCTGGCCGCCGCCGGCTATCCGGACGCCCCGCTCAAGGGCGCCGTGATCGACGGCATCCCGGCCGAGACGCCGGAAGCCGTGACCTTCCACGCCGGCACGGCCGCCGTGGACGGCCAGTTGCTGGTCACGGGCGGCCGCGTGCTGTGCGTGGTGGGCCTGGGCGACAGCATCAAGATGGCGCAGAAACAAGCCTACGACACGGTGGACCACATCCACTTCGACGGCATGCAGTGCCGCCGCGACATCGGCTGGCGCGGCCTGAAGCACTAAGCCGCCGCGCTCCCCGAAAACCGGGGTCAGGTCTTGAAATTGCGCAATTTGCGCGATTTCAAGACCTGACCCCGGTTCTTTTTGCTACAATCCCCCCTTGATTTTTTTCCCCGCACCGCGCCATGTCGCTTTCCCCCAACCCTGAAGCCGTCAAGGCTTACCTGCTCGATCTGCAAGACCGCATCGTGCAGGCGCTCGAAACGCTGGACGGCTCGCCGTTCCGGCGCGACGCCTGGGACCGCCCCGAGGGCGGCAGCGGCATCACGCGCGTGATCGAGGAAGGCCACGTGTTCGAACGGGGCGGCTGCAACTTCTCGCACGTGAAGGGCGCGAAACTGCCGCCGTCGGCCTCGGCCCACCGTCCGGACCTGGGCGGCCAGCCTTGGGAGGCGATGGGCGTCTCGCTGGTGCTGCACCCGCGCAATCCGTACGCGCCCACCGTGCACATGAACGTGCGCTTCTTCGCCACCAGCGCGGCCGATGGCACGCCTGTCTGGTGGTTCGGCGGCGGCATGGACCTGACGCCCTACTACGGTGTCCAGGAAGACGCGCGCCACTTCCACCAGACCTGCTTCGACGCGCTGGCGCCGTTCGGCGACGACCTGCATCCGCGCTTCAAGCAGTGGTGCGACGAGTATTTCTACCTTAAGCACCGGCGCGAGGCGCGCGGCGTGGGCGGTATCTTCTTCGACGACGTCAACGCGGGCGGCTTCGAACACTGCTTCGCCATGACGCGCAGCGTGGGCGACGCTTTCCTGAAGGCCTACCTGCCGGTGCTGGAGCGGCGCAAGGACCAGCCTTACGGCGAGCGCGAACGCGATTTCCAGGCTTACCGGCGCGGGCGCTACGTGGAATTCAACCTGGTGTTCGACCGTGGCACGCTGTTCGGCCTGCAGTCGGGCGCCGGCCGCACGGAATCGATGATGATGTCGATGCCGCCGGTGGCCAAGTGGCGCTACGACTGGCAACCGGAAGCGGGCACGCCGGAAGCGGCGCTGTATACGGACTTCCTGCCGCCACGGGACTGGCTGACGACGTGACGCGCCGTATCGCACTGCTGGGAGGCAGTTTCGATCCGGTCCACGTCGGTCATGTCGCGCTTGGCGCCCATTTCACCCACTTGCTGCAATCGGACCAGCTGCGCGTGATCCCGGCCGGCAGCCCGTGGCAGAAATCCACGCTGCAGGCCACGCCCCGCCAGCGGGCCGAGATGGTGCAGCTGGCTTTCGCGGACCAGCCGTTCCCGCTGCTGGTGGATTTGCAGGAAATCGAACGCAGCGAACAGGGGCAGCAGACCTACACCATCGACACGCTGCGCAGCCTGCGCCAGGAACTGGGGCCGCAAGCATCGATCGCGTTCCTGATGGGAGCCGACCAGTTGCAGAACTTCGGCACCTGGCGCGACTGGCGGCACTTGTTCGACTATGCCCACTTCTGCGTGGCGGCCCGCCCCGGCTTCGCGCTCGACAGCCTGGCGCCGGAAGTGGCGGCGGAATTCACGCGCCGGCTGGGCAGCCCTGAACACATCCGCAACACCCCGCACGGTCTGACGTATCTGGCACAGGACTTTGCGGTCGATATCTCCGCCACCCAGATACGTGCGGCATTACAACGGGGGGAGCAGGCAAATTCGCTTATCTCCCCGCGAGTGCTAGACTATATTGAACAACATAATTTATACAAAAGCTAAATGGACATCAAAAAACTGCAATCCCTCGTCGTTGACGCCCTCGAAGACGTCAAGGCCCAAGACATCGTCCTGTTCGACACCACCCACCTGACCAGCCTGTTCGACCGCATCGCCATCGCCTCCGGTACCTCCAACCGGCAGACCAAGGCGCTGGCCGCGTCCGTGCGCGACAAGGTCAAGGACGCCGGCGGCGACGTCTACGGCATGGAAGGCGAGGACACCGGCGAATGGGTGCTGGTGGACCTGGGCGACATGATCGTCCACATCATGCAGGCCCCGATCCGCGCCTACTACCGCCTGGAAGAAATCTGGGGCGACAAGCCGGTCAAGCTGGGCGCCGCCAAGCGCGCCAAGAAGACCGACGCCGACGCGGCGCCGAAGAAAACCAGCGGCCACCTGGCTGCCTCCAAAGCCGCCGTGGAAGCCACGCCAGTGGTAGAGAAGAAGGCCCCGGCCAAGAAAGCCGCTGCCAAGCCAGCCGCCGAGAAGAAGCCGGCCGCCAAGAAGGTCGCCGCCCCGGCAGGTAAAGTGGTGAAAGTGGCCAAGTCCAAGACCGCCACCGCCGCCGCCGCCGAACTGAAGAAGCTGCCACCGAAGCCGAAAGCCCCGAAAGCGGCCGCCGACAAGGAAGCCCCGGCCAAGACCGTGATCAAGCGCATCAAGAAAGTGGCCGAGTAAGGGCTGATGCAACTGATCATCGCGGCCGTCGGCCACAAGATGCCGGCCTGGATCGAGACCGGCTACGCTGAATACGCCAAGCGCATGCCGCCGGAACTGCGCATCGTGCTCAAGGAAATCAAGCCGGTCGAGCGTTCCGGCAGCAAGACGGCCGCCACCGCCATGGCGCTCGAACGCGAGCGCATCGAGGCGGTGCTGCCCAAGTCGGTGCGCATCATCGCGCTCGACGAGCGCGGCAAGGACCTGACCTCCGTGGGCCTGGCCAAGCAGCTGGAAACCTGGCAGCAGGACGGACGCGACACGGCCTTCCTGATCGGCGGCGCGGACGGCCTCGATCCCGAACTGAAGGCCCGCGCCGAAGGCCTGATCCGCATCTCCAGCATGACCCTGCCGCACGGCATGGTGCGCGTGATGCTGGCCGAGCAGCTGTACCGGGCCTGGTCCATCACGCAGAACCACCCTTACCATCGGGTCTGACCTCACTATAATTAAAAAATGAAACCGGTCGACAAGAAGATCTACCTCGCCTCCAAAAGCCCGCGCCGGCGCGAACTGCTGCGCCAGATCGGGATCGACTTCGAATTGCTGCTGCTGCGCAGCGACGGCCCGCGCGGCGCCGACGTGACCGAGGACGTGCTGCCGGGCGAGGCGCCAGCCGTCTACGTGGCCCGCGTGGCGCGCGAGAAGGCGGCCTTCGCCTACACCCTGCAGTTCCGCCGCCACCTGACGCCGCGCGCCGTGCTCAGCGCCGACACCACCGTCACCATCGACGGCGAGATCCTTGGCAAGCCGGCCAATCCCAACGAAGCGAAAGCCATGCTGCGCCGGCTGTCGGGACGCACCCACCAGGTGCTGACCTCGGTGGCCGTGCACCACGCCGACTTCACCGGCCAGGTGACGCAAGTGTCGGACGTGCGCTTCTGCCCCCTGAGCGAGGCGGCCATCGACGCCTATTGCGCCACCCAGGAGCCGTACGACAAGGCCGGCGGCTACGGCATCCAGGGCCTGGCGGCCCAGTTCATCGAGCACATCGAAGGCAGCCATTCCGGCATCATGGGCCTGCCCCTGTTCGAAACGGCCCAGCTGCTGCGCCAGGCCGGCCTGCCGCTGCCCTGACAGTGCCCGGGGCCTGCCCCTGGTTTTGCTGTCGCGTCACTGCCATGTTGCAATGATGGCTAACCGTGTATGATCGCCATGCGCGCCCATCAACCACCAACAAGCAAGTGACCGACGCATGAATGAAGACATCCTGATCAACATCACCCCGCAGGAGACGCGGGTTGCCCTCATCGTCCAGGGCGCCGTGCAGGAACTGCACATCGAGCGCACGCTCACGCGCGGCCTGGCCGGCAACGTCTATTCGGGCAAGGTGGTGCGCGTGCTGCCCGGCATGCAGTCAGCCTTCATCGACATCGGCCTCGAACGCGCCGCCTTCCTGCACGTGGCCGACATCTGGGAAGCCCGTCCGCACGACGGCCAGAACGCCGCCCCCACCCCGATCGAAAAAATCCTGTTCGACGGCCAGGTGCTGACGGTGCAGGTGATCAAGGACCCGATCGGCACCAAGGGCGCCCGCCTGTCGACCCAGATCTCGATCGCCGGGCGCATGCTGGTCTACCTGCCGCAGGACTCGCACATCGGCATCTCGCAGAAGATCGAAAAGGAAGCCGACCGCGAAGCGCTGCGCGCGCGCCTGCAAGGCTTGCTGCCGGCCGACGAGAAAGGCGGCTACATCGTGCGCACCCAGGCCGAGGAAGCAACCGACGCCGACATCGCGGCCGACGTCGAATACCTGCGCAAGACCTGGGCCGCCATCACCAACGGCGCCCGCACCAAACCCGCCACCACGCTGCTGCACCAGGACCTGAGCCTGGCCCAGCGCGTGCTGCGCGACTTCGTGCACGAGGAGACGGCCACCATCCAGGTCGACTCGCGCGAGAACTACATCGCCCTGTCCGCGTTCGCCCAGACCTACACCCCCAGCGTGCTGCCACGGCTGCAGCACTACACGGGCGAGCGCCCGCTGTTCGACCTGTACGGCGTGGAGGAGGAAATCCTGCGCGCGCTGGGCCGGCGCGTGGACCTCAAGTCGGGCGGCTACCTGATCGTCGACCAGACCGAGGCCATGACCACCATCGACGTCAACACCGGCGGCTTCGTGGGCGGGCGCAATTTCGCCGACACCATCTTCAAGACCAACCTGGAGGCGGCGCACGCCATCGCGCGCCAGCTGCGGCTGCGCAACCTGGGCGGCATCATCATCCTCGACTTCATCGACATGGAGAACAACGAGCACCGCAACGCCGTGCTGGCCGAATTGAAGAAGACCCTGTCGCGCGACCGCACCAAGGTTTCCGTGTCCGGCTTCTCGGCGCTGGGGCTGGTGGAGATGACGCGCAAGCGCACCCGCGAGTCGCTGGCCCACATCCTGTGCGAACCGTGCCCCGCGTGCGCGGGAAAAGGCCAGGTCAAAACGTCGCGCACCATCTGCTACGAGATCCTGCGCGAACTGCTGCGCGAAGCCAAGCAGTTCAACCCGCGCGAATTCCGCATCCTCGCCTCGCAGGAAGTGGTGGACCTGTTCCTGGAAGAAGAATCGCAACACCTGGCCATGCTGGGCGACTTCATCGGCAAGAAAATCTCGCTGCAGGTGGAATCGGCCTACCACCAGGAACAGTACGACGTGATCCTGATGTAACGCCCCTCCCCGGCGCGGGGGGACGGCGGCGCCCGGCCGCCCCCCTCCTCCTCCGCCCCTCCGCCTGCTGCACCGCAGCAGAAGAATATGCTCATCCGCATCAGAAATGAATTGATCTCCATCACGTTTCATGGAAAAATGAATTCATCAAATCCATCGAAATAACCAAATAAATTATTTCGCAATAATTCGGCACCTCCACCCCGTGTCTGGGACGGTCATGCGACTTTCCCACCTATGCAGCCCTCGCGACTGAGGGGCACCATCACCAACCGATTGACGACATCCGCGACCCGCTTGCGGCGCCCGGCATCGACCGTGGGCGCGGCCAAGGGCTGGCTTTGAGCCGGCGTGCGCGGCTGCTTCTTTGATACTGACAAGGGGAATAAAGTGAGGAAACTTTCCATGCGGGCCCAGCTTACACTCTCGTTCGGCGGCCTGGCCGGGCTGATCATCGTCATCGCGGTCATTTCCATCACCAGCTTCCTGCATCAATTCGAGAATTTCGAGCGTTATGTGAACGGCATCCGGGCCCGCTCCGAAGCGGCCCACCTGGTGCGCGAGGCAGTGGACCTGCGCGCAATCGCGGCCCGCAACCTGGTTCTCGTCACCACCCCGGCCGAGCGCGACGCCGAGACCCGGATCGTCAACCAGGCCCAGGCCGACGTCACGGCCAACCTGCGCCGGCTCAAGGAACTGGCGCAAGCCCCGTCCGTACCGGCCAATGTGCGCGCCCTGATCGACAAGATCGCCACTATCGAAAAAGCCTACGAGCCGGTCGCGCTGTCCATCGTGGAGCTGGCCCTGCACGACAAGAAGGAAGAGGCGATCGTCAAAATGAACGAGCAATGCCGGCCCCTGCTGGCATCGCTGATCGCCGCCTCGCGCGAATATGGCGATGTGACGACGGCGCGTTCCGCCGCCATGATCGCCGAAGCGGAGCGGGACTACGCGCGGGTGCGCAACCTGCTGGTGGCCGCCAGCCTGATCGCCGTGGCCCTGGCCGTCGTGGCCGGCGCCGTGATTTCGCGCCGCCTGCTGAAGGCGCTGGGCGCCGAACCGGCCGATCTGTGCGACGCCGTGAGCCGCGTCGCCGGCGGCGACCTGACCGGCGCGCTGCAGGTGCGGGCCGGCGACACCGGCAGCGTGCTGGCGGCGGTCCACCGCATGCAGTCGTCGCTGTCCGAGGTGGTCTCGTCCGTGCGCCGCGATTCCGACACGGTGTCGACTGCCGCCACGGAAATCTCCTCCGGCAACAACGACCTGTCGACCCGGACCGAGCAGCAGGCCAGCTCGCTCCAGGAGACGGCCTCGTCGATGGAACAGCTGACGGCCACGGTGCGTCAGAACGCCGACAATGCGCAGCAGGCCAACGCGCTGGCCGTCGCCGCCTCGGACATCGCCGCCCGCGGCGGCGCGGTGGTCGGCCAGGTGGTCGGCACCATGGATTCCATCTCGGCCGCGTCGCGCCAGATCGTCGACATCATCAGCGTCATCGAGGGCATCGCCTTCCAGACCAATATCCTGGCCCTGAACGCGGCCGTCGAGGCGGCTCGCGCCGGCGACCAGGGTCGCGGCTTCGCCGTGGTCGCGACCGAGGTGCGCAACCTGGCCCAGCGCAGCGCCGGCGCGGCCAAGGAAATCAAGATCCTGATCGACAACTCGGTCGAACGGGTCGACCTGGGCGCCAGGCTGGCCATCGATGCCGGCGCCACCATGACCGAAGTGGTGGACAGCGTGCGCCGGGTGACGGACATGATCGCCGACATCATGAGCGCCAGCCAGGAACAGTCGGACGGAATCGAGCAGGTCAACCTGGCGATCGGCCAGATGGACAACGTCACCCAGCAGAACGCCTCGCTGGTGGAGGAAGCGGCGGCCGCCGCCGAATCGCTGCGCCATCAGGCCAGCAACCTGGTGCGCACGGTCAGCGCCTTCAAAATCCATGGCGACGGCGGACACCACGCTGCACCGGCGCTGGTGCGTGCCTTCGGCGCCCCGGTCAGACAGCTCGCGGCAGCCATCCCCACCCCGGCGCGGCGCGCCAGCGCCGCCACCGCAGGCTGGGAGGAGTTCTAAGGCGGCGGCCCCGCGCGCGCGGCGGTTGGGCCCAGGCGGCCCCATCGCCGGCGACGCAGCGCGCCCGTTGGCAGGTAGAATCGCGTAAGCCCGCGCGTGCCACGCAAGCGGGCCTGCCGATCAACGACTGCCCACTGCCATCCCATGAGTGCTAAAGACGTCAGCCACGCCAACCTGCTCCCCTGGAACCAGTACCAGGACAAACCGCCGACCGAGGCACTCAAGACCATCTACGACCATGCCAACGCCACCTGCGCCACGATACGCGGCTGGTACTGGTCCAGCATCGCCGTCAAGCGCCGCATCTCGTGGTGGGTACGCGGCGCCACGTTTCTGCTGCTGATCGTCGGCTCGCTGCTGCCGGTGGCCGCCGGCTTCAGCGACGCCAGCACGCTGCGCCTGCTATGCACCCAAAGCGGTGTGGTGGCGCTGGCCCTGGCCGGCCTGCTGCAAGGGGCCGACCGCATTTTCGGCTGGTCCAGCGGCTGGCTGCGCTACATCACCACCGTGGTCGCCATCGAGAACCGCAGCCGCCGCTTCGAACTGGAATGGGCCGGCTACCTGCTGACCCGCCACGGCGCGCTGGACGACACCGACGTGCGCACCCTGTTCGAACTGGCCCGCCAGTACGAGGACGACACGGTGCGCCTGCAGGCGGAGGAAACCAGCCAGTGGGCGGCCGAATTCAGCACCAGCATGACGGCGCTGGGCGAAGCGATCCGGGCCCAGCGCGACGCCGGCGACAAGGCGCTGGACGCGGTGCGGGTCTCGGTCACGGCCAGCCGCGCCAGCGGCGCCATCGAGCTGGCCCTGAGTCACAAGGATGGCCAGGTGCAGACGGTCGACATCGGCCTCGACGACGACGCGCCGCAGCCGTTCACGGGCACCATCTGGTCGTGCGTCAACGTGGCGCCGGGCCAGCACCGGCTGCGCCTGGCCACGCGCGGCACGCCGCCCCTGTCGCTCGACAAGGCCGTCAGCGTGCGGCCCGACGCCATCACCACCGTCGAAATGACGCTGGTCTGAAAACAAAAAAAACGGGGTCAGGTCATGCCTTCGCGCATTATGCGCGGCGGCATGACCTGACCCCGGTTTGTGGCGCTGGCGGTGCTTACTTGGCGGCTTTGCGGCGCGCCACGAAGGCGACCAGGCCCAGGCCGGCCAGCAGCATGCCGTAGGTTTCCGGTTCCGGCACGGCCGAGGTCAGCGAGACCTTGTCGATCGAGGTGCCATAGCTGTCGCTGGTGCCGACGGCGACGAAGCTGAGCTTGGTGCCGCCCTTGTTGCCCACGACGTCGATGGACTTGACGGTCCATTCCTTGGCGTTGTTGAACACGCCCAGGTTCTGGCTGCCCCAGAATACCTGCACGCCCTGCGACGACGACGGCACACCGGCGCGGTCTTCGAACGCGAAGCTCAGCGTGTAGTGCTTGCCGGCCACGTCGTTCACTTCCTGCCACATGGAGCTGTTGGCGGTGGTGTCCAGTTCCACGAAATTCTTGCCGTCAAAAGC
The DNA here is from genome assembly GCF_014042345.1 of Rugamonas brunnea. Classification (GTDB taxonomy): domain Bacteria; phylum Pseudomonadota; class Gammaproteobacteria; order Burkholderiales; family Burkholderiaceae_D; genus Rugamonas; species Rugamonas brunnea. The sequence goes on along the minus strand of NZ_JACEZT010000023.1, from coordinate 48,841 downwards.
GGTGCCGGCCACGTTATCGCGCAGCTCGATGCCCGTCTTGTTGGCACCGTGCCAGCCGATCAGGTTGTTGTAGATGCCCCAGGTGCCCGACGCTTGCAGGTTCTGCTCGAAGCTGCCGTTGGAGATCAGCTCGGTGGCGGCGTGGCTGCTGCCTGCGGCGAAGATGGCGGCGGCGGCGAACGACTTGAGAACGGTGGCAAATTTCATGTGGTTTTTCCTGTCTGTTTATCTATCGTAAGTTATTGTTAATTATTGTTTCCTAAAAGACAGTGCAATTATATCGATTGCAAGTATTTTTACCACCCAAATCTGCAAAACCGAAGAAACCCTCTAATTTGCGCGCGCGCACCGCAACGGCGGCAAAGGGAGTAAGCTGGCCATATTGTCCATTCCGCGCACAGGCCGTCATGGCACCCTTTTCCGCCGTCCCGGACGGCGCCTACAGCGAAGGACGGCTGTACGCGCGGCCCCACCCACCTTCGGCCGCGCCCACCATCGCGCCCGGCCTGCACACGCTGGTCTTCCCCAACGGCCGTGAAACCCTGTTCTATGCGCCGGCCCATGCCGACCCGCGCGGGGCGCCGCTGCTGTTGCTGCTGCATGGCGCGGCCCGGCGCGACGGCGGCGCCGAGGCCACCGCCCTCGGCCACGCCATGCTGCACGGCGCCTTCCTGCTGGCGCCGCGCGCGCTGGGCACGTCCTGGGATCTGCTGCGGGGCGGCTTCGGCCCCGACCTGTCGTTCATCGATCTGCTCCTGAGCTGGACCATGCAGCATTACGCCATCGCGCCCGGCGCGCTGGCCATCGCCGGCTTTTCCGATGGCGCTTCCTATGCGTTGTCGGTGGGGCTGGCCAACGGCGACCTGTTTGGCGACATCCTCGCCTTCTCGCCCGGTTTTTCCCGGCCGCTGCGCATCATGGGCCGGCCGCGCGTGTTCATCGCCCATGGCGCGGCCGACGCCGTGCTGCCGGTGCAGCGCGGACAGGAGATCGCGCGCCACCTGTCGGCCGATGGCTACGCGGTGGAATTCCAGCAGTTCGAAGGGCCCCACCTGGTGCCGGCCGAGGTGGCCATGGGCGCCCTCGGCCGGCTCGGCGGCGCCGGGGTTACGGCATCAGGGTCTTGAAGTCGTTCCCCAGCCGGCCCGCATAGACGGTGGCGTCGTGGTACAGCACCAGCATGTCGTCGCCGGCGCGGTGCTCGAACAGGAAGCTGCGCAGCAATTGCAGGTCGGCCGCATCGAGCGTGCCCAGGAAGTTGGTGTTAAACAGCAGCACTTCCTTGTAGTAGCGGGCGAACCAGCCCACCGCCGGCGGCCCGTAGGAATCGGAGATAATCACCAGGCGCTGGCGCTGGCCGCGCGGATTGGTGACGCGGATCGCCTCGCGCAGCTTCTCCACCACCGGCCGCAGCGGCCCGTCGAAACAGGTGGCGCCATAGCACAGCTCCAGACCGGACTTTTGCCAGTCCAGCGTCTCCACGTCGCTTTCGAGCTTGAGGCCATGGAACAGATGCGAGATGTCCGATGGCTGGCGTTCCACCTTGCTCACGTAAGGCGTCGCCTGCTGCGGCGTGGCGCCCCAGAACTGCTGGACGGTCCATGCCGACACCAGCCGCGGCCCGGCGCCGGCCCAGTGGAAATAGGTGCTGGGGAACAGCGGTTCGCGCGCGTTGGCTTCGCGCATGGCGGCCAGCGGATAGGACAGCTGGCGCCGCACCTCGGGCGCCAGCGGCCCGGCCAGCACCTGCGACATCGGCGTGACCGAATCGCGGCACATGCCATACAGCCAGCGCGGCAACTGCTCCATGTTCACCACGGGCGAGGTGGGCACCACCAGCAGCTTGGCGTCCAGCCCGCGCGCGCGGGTCTGGACCACGAACTGGTCGATCTGCTGCGCCAGCATCGGCGCCTGGGTAGCCTGGTAACCGCACACGGACAGGATGCCGCTGTAGGGCGGCGCTTCGGCCTGGAACGCGGCCGTGAAGATGCGGCCGTGGCGGCCGGCGATCACCTGGTGGGTGGGGAACTGGCGCCACAAGGCGTAATCGAGTTTGGTGTGCAGCGCCACCAGCCGCGCGCGCAAGCCGAAATGGTCGTTGGCCCAGGCGTCAAACGCGCCCGTGTAGTGCAGCGCGGCGGCCGGGCTGTCGGGCGCCGACGGGAAGGGCGCCAGGTGGCGGTTCTCGCCCTCGTCATGCTTCGAGGGCAGCACCAGCAGCGCTGGCGCGGCCAGCAACGCGACGAGCAGGATCTTGGCCAGGCGCGCCCTGGCGCGCGGTTCGCGGTGTGACATCATCAGAAACGGAAATAGATAAAGGGATTGTAGGTGCCGGCCGCCAGGCTGGCGCTGCACAGGATGAACGCGCCCAGCACCAGCGCCAGCCGGGCCGGCTGCTGCCAGCGCGGCATCGGCATCGGCGCCGGCGCGGCGCCGGTGGCGTCGGCGGTGGTCGCGGCGGCCGGGCGGCGCCACAGCGCCAGCGCGGCGCCGATGGCCAGCGCCGTCCACTGCGGCGCGGCGATCGACAGGTGCCAGTCATGGGGCAAGGCGCCGCCGTCGCTGGGCACGAACATGATGCGCAGCAGGTGCAGCGCCGTGGGCACGTCGGCGGCGCGGAAGAACACCCAGCCCAGCATCACCACCAGCAGCGTGTAGGCCTGGGCCAGCACGCGCGGCAAGCGCCGCAGGGCCGCATCCAGGCCGGCGCGCTCCACCATCAGCAGGCCGCCATGCCAGGCGCCCCACACGATGAAGGTCCAGGCCGCGCCGTGCCACAGGCCGCACAGCAGGAACACCAGGCCCAGGTTGAGATAGGTGCGCAGCGCGCCGGCCCGGTTGCCACCCAGCGGGATGTACAGGTAGTCGCGGAACCAGCTCGACAGGCTGATGTGCCAGCGGCGCCAGAATTCCGTCAGCGACAGCGCGCTGTAGGGCCGGTCGAAATTGGGCGGGTAGCTAAAGCCGATCATGTGGCCGATGCCGATCGCCATGTTGGAATAACCGGCGAAGTCATACAGGATCTGGATGCTGTAGCAGGCCACGGCGATCCACGCGCCGGCGCTGCTCAGGTGTTCAGGGCCGGCGCCGAACAGGCTGTCGGCCGGCAGCGCCACGGCGTTGGCGATCAACACCTTCTGCGCCAGGCCCACCATGAACTGCTGCAGGCCGCGCCAGATGCGGGCCGCGTCCACCTCGCGGTGCTCGACTTCGCCGGCGATCTGCTGGTAGCGCACGATGGGGCCGGCGATCAGTTGCGGGAACATGGCCTTGTACATGGCGAAGTTCCAGAAGCTCTTTTGCGCGTCGACCTGGCCGCGGTATACGTCCACCAGGTAGGACACGCCCTGGAACACGAAGAACGAGATCCCCAGCGGCAGCGCGATGCCGGGCAGCGCCAGCGGATGGGTCAGCACCAGGTTGAGGATCTCGGTCAGGAAGTTGGCGTACTTGCAGTAGGCCAGCACGGCCAGGTTCAGGCCCACGCCCACCGTCAGCACGGCCATGGCGCGCTTCCCCGCGCGCGCGATGGCCAGCCCGAACACGTAGTTGAGCAGGGCCGAGGCCATCAGCAGCGGCACGAAGCGCGGCTCGCCCCAGGCGTAGAACAGCAGGCTGGCGGCCAGCAGCACGCCGTTTTTCCAGGGCAGCAGGTAGTACAGGCACAGGAAGGCGGGCAGAAAGTAGAACAGAAAGGAAACGGAACTGAACACCATGGCGGAGGACTTTACCTGACTAAAAGAGACGATATTCTAACGGCGCGTCAGCGCGCCGGGGCCAGCATCGGTTGCAGTTTTTGCCACGCCATGGCCGGCGCCAGCTTGCGCATGCAGTCCTGGTGGCCGAGCGGGCATTCGCGCTGGCGGCACGGCGCGCAATCGAGCCGCAGCGACAGCGAGGCGGCCAGGTCGGAGAACGGCGGCGCGTGGTCGGGATCGGTGGGGCCGTACAGGGCCAGCACGGGCCGGTTCAGGGCCGAGGCGATATGCAGCAAGCCCGAATCGTTGGCCACCACGGCCGCCGCGTGCGCGATCAGGGCCACGGCTTCGGCCAGGCTGGTGGCGCCGGCCAGGTTGACGATGGCGTCGTTGCCGCCGGCCGCCGCGCGCACGGCGTCGCACACTTCGCGGTCCTTGGGGGAGCCGAGCAAGGCGATCTGCGCCCGCGGATGGGCGGCCAGCACGGCCTCGGCCAGGCTGGCGAAATGCTCGGCCGGCCAGCGCTTGGCGCCGCCGAATTCGGCGCCCGGCGCGAACGCCAGCAGCGGCCGCGCCGGGTCCAGCCCCGCGCGCGCGCAGGCGGCCGCGATCTGCTCCGCGCTGGCGCGCAGCGCCGGCCGTGGCAGGGCCGCGCGCCAGGCCGGCCCCTGCACCGTCTGCGGCGCCTCGGCCAGCGCCGCGTAGAACGCCACCATGGGACGCGGCGGCAGCTCGTCGTGGTGCATCACGTTGATCAGGCCATAGCGGCTCTCGCCCTTGTAGCCGACCCGGCGCGCGATGCCGGCCAGCCACGGCAGCAGCGCGTACTTGAGCGTGTTGGGCAGCACGTAGGCATCGACGTAGCCGCGCCGGCGCAGCGCGCGCGCGTACTTCCACCGTTCGCGCAGTTGCAGCGCGCCGTGCCGGAACGGCGTTTCCAGCACCTCGTCCACCTCGGCCATCTGGCGCCACACGGGCGAGACGGACGGCGGTGCCAGCACGTCGATGGGGCGCTCCGGATGGGCCGCGCGCAGCCGTTGCAGCAGTGGCTGGGCCATGACGGCGTCGCCGATCCAGTTGGGCGAAATGACGAGAGTGCGCGAGGGCGCGGCTGAGCTCATGCGGCTTCCTTCAGTAAAAAATCGGGCGTCAGGCGGTGCGCGCGGGACGCAAGGCCTGATCGTACACGGCCAGGGTCTGGCTGGCGCAACGCTGCCAGCTATAGCGGGCCGCCACCGCGCGCCCGGCCGCCACCAGAGCGGCGGCGCGCGCCGGGTCCTGCACCACGTCGAGGATGGCCTGCGCCATCGCGGCCGTGTCGCGCGGCGGGAAATAGTGGGCGCCGTCGCCGTAGATCTCGGGCAGGCAACTGGCGTCGCTGGCCACCACGGGCGCGCCGTGCACCATCGCTTCCAGCCCCGGCAGGCCGAAGCCCTCGCTCAGGCTGGGGAACACGTAGGCCGCCGTGTGCTCGTACAGCCAGCGCAACTGGCCCTCGCTGACGTAGCCGGTGAACACCACGCCGTCGCCCAGGCCGCGCGCGCGCGCATAGGCCTGCAAGCCGTCCATCAGCACGTCGCCGCTGCCGGCGATCGCCAGCCGGAGCGCCGGCAGCCGCGCGCGCGCCAGCGCATAGGCGTCGATCAGCGCGTGCAGGTTCTTGTGCGGCTGCGGCCGGCCCACGTACATGATGAAGGGCGCGCCGGCCAGCGCGGCCACCGGCTCGGGCGCGGCGGCGATGGCGTCGGCCGCAAGGTAGGTGGTGGTAACCTTGTCCAGCCCCATGTGGGCGAACGCCTGCAGGTCGTGCTTGACGTAGTCCGACAGCGTGATCAGGCGCCGCGAACGGGCCGCCACGCGCCGCACCAGGCCGCGGTAGATCGCTTGCTTGACGCCGAACACGAGCCGGTTCTTGGCCGGGTTGACGAAGCGCGCCGTGGTCAGGTCCATGATGGAGGTGACCACGGCGCCCCGGTACAGCAACGGTTGCTGGGCCATGGGAAAGTGCACCAGGTCGGGCCGCAGCCGGGTCAGCTGGCGCGCCAGACCCAGTTGCTCGCCGAAGCTGAATTCGCGGTACGGGCAGGCGACAGTGGCGAAGCGCGGGTGGCTGGGACGCCAGCCCGCCATGTCCTTGGGCTTGAGCAGCACCACGTAGCGGTATGGCGCGTCCGCGCGCTGCAGGTAGTGCAGCAGCCGCTCCACGTAGCGGCCGGTGGTGGTGCGCAGCTCGCGCGCGTCGATCGCGATCAGCGGCAGTGCCGGCGCGTTCACGCGGCGCCCTCCCCGCACCAGGCCAGCAGTTCGCGCTCCACCTGGGCCGGCGTGATGGCGGCCATGCAGCGGCAGCTGGCCGGGTCGGCGCAGGCGGCGCAGGCCTGCTCCACGCTCAGCGAGCGGGCCTGCGCGCCCAGCGCGCCCCAGCGCGTGGCGTCGATCGGCTTCAGCGGCGGGAACAGGCCCAGCGTGGGGCGGCCCAGCGCGGCGGCCATGTGCAGCGGCCCCGTCCCGCTGGCCAGCAAGCCCGTGCTCACGCCGATCAGCGCGCACAGGCCGGCCAGGTCGAAGCGGCCGCACAGGTCGCGCACATTGGGCAGGGCCAGCAGCTCCGGCGCCTGCAGCGCCAATTGCGCCCCTTCGGCCGCGCTGCCCGTCACCCACAGCACGATGTCGGCGCGCGCCTGCAGCCGGCGCGCCAGTTCCGTGTAGTGCGACAGCGGCCATTCGCGCCCGTTGCCGTTGGACTTGGGGTGCAGGATGATGCAATGGGGCGCCTCGGCGCGCAGCGCGTCGCAATCGGGCTGGCGCGGCGCCGTCAGGCCGTACAGGGGCGGCAGTTCGGCCAGCGGCGGGCGCGGGTCCAGGCCCAGCGGGCGCAGCAGCGAAAAGTTCAGCTGCGCCTCGTGCAGCGCCGAACGGGCGCGGCTGAAATGGGCCAGCCGGTTGCAGCTGAACCAGTGATACCAGCGGTGGCTGGTGCCGACCCGGTTGCGCACCCCGGCCCGCTTGGCCGCGCGCGCCAGGCGGCGGTCGGGGAAGGCGAAGATCACCGTGTCGATGCCGGCGCCGGCGAAGAACTGCTGGCGGTCGCCCAGCGAGTCGAGCTCGATCACCCGGTCCACGTGGCTGCAGTGGCGCACCAGCGGCGCGGCATAGGCGCGGCACAGGAAGTCGATGCGCACGGCGGGGAAACGCTGCTTGAGGTAACCGGCCAGCGGCAACGTCAGGGCGACGTCGCCAATATTGTCAGTGCGGCAAATCAGGATATGGTCGAAGGGCGGACGCATGCAAACCTAAGTAAGAGTGAAGGCCCGTCACGGGCGCGCGGGGATGGCGCGGCCGCCGCCATCGAGGCAGAACGCGGCCAGCATGCACACCATCACACCGTAGAAAACCTTGGGCATCATCAGCCAGAACATCACGTCCGTCAAACCGAAGCCGATGAAGCACACCACCAGCGTCACGCCGGCCAGCGCGGCCGCGCGCCGTTCGGCGCCGGCGCCGGCCTCGCGCAGCACGCCGAGGAACAGGCGCAGGGGCGCGCCGTACATCAGCAGCAGGAAGCTGAAATCGAGCACACCGCCGGTGGCCAGCATGTGGATCGCGTCGTTATGGCTGCTGCTGTAGATCAGCGCCGGCGACTGCTGCAGCCGGCCTTGCGTGTGCAGCGCGTTCAGGGCCTGGTGGAACGATTCGCGGCCCACGCCCAGCCACGGGTGCTCGGCAATCATCATCCACGACGCCTTCCACAGCTCCAGCCGGATCCCGACCGAGGTGGTGGCGTCGCCATGGAGCTGGTACAGCCGCACTTCATCGACGGCCTGCGCCACGCGGGCGGCGATGCCGGTGGCCGGCACCATCCAGGCCAGCGCGCACAGGGCCAGCGCCAGCAGCACGCCGACGACGAGGCGGCGGCCATGGACGGCGCTGCCATATTTGAGCAGGGGCACGATGGCCAGCAGCAGGGCCAGCCAGCCGCCGCGCGACCCCGACAGCACCGACGCCGTCAGGCCGCTCACGCAAGCCAGCACGGGCAGCCACGCCAGGCGCGTCTGGCGCAGCGACGACAGTGCGCACAGCGACAGCATGCCCATGGCCACGGCCAGGTCGCCGAAGGTGATGGCGTGGTGGGTAAAACCTTCCACCCGGTCCGTGCCCCAGGCCAGCCACTGGGCCACGGCCACCACGCCGGCCGCCACGCTGCCCAGGCACAGGCCCAGCCAGAACCAGCGGATCGGCGGCCGGTAGCCGGCCACGAACAGGAAACAGGTCAGGCTCAACAGCAGGCGGAACGGGCCGTCCAGCGTGTGCAGGCGCTGCTGGTAGATCACGAGCCGGGCCAGCGACAGCAGGAAATAGCCGCCGAAGGCCAGCACCACGGGGCCGAACGCGCGGCCATGTTCGGCCCACAGCGCGGCCAGGCGCGCGCGCCCCATCCAGCCCAGGCCCAGCACCATGAGCAACTGGCTCAGCCCCATGCCGTCGCGCGTGCTCAGCACCAGCGCCGGCAGCATGAACACCAGCAGGCTGGCGTACATGGCGGCGGGGTCGTTCCTGACACGTTCGGCGATCGTTATACTCATGGGTGTGGCGGCAACAGCGGGCCCGCTGTTGTTGTAAAAAACAGTATTATAAGGGATCGCCGCCCCGCCGTAGCCCGCTCATCCGCTAGCGGACGCCGCCCCGGCCAGGTTGGGCCATGGCGCCGTTTGGGGTACTATGCGTACTCTGCTGTGCCGGCAATCCGCCCCGGCGGCGTGCACTCTCCTCTTTGATCGTATGTCCCAGCCCTTTACCATTTCCATCGTCGTCTCCACCTACAACCGGCCCGACGCCCTGGCCGCCGTGCTGCAAGCGTGCTTCGCGCAGGACGACCGCCACTATGAAATCATCGTCGCCGACGATGGTTCCACGGCCAGCACGGCCCAGCGCATCGCCGAGCTGCAGCCCTACGCGCCCGTGCCGCTGCGCCATGTGTGGCAGGAAGACCTGGGCTTCCGGCTGGCCCGGGTGCGCAACCTGGGCATCCAGGACGCGCGCGGCGACTACCTGATTTTCCTCGACGGCGACTGCGTGCCGCAGCCCGATTTCGTCAGCCAGCACCGCAAGCTGGCCCAGCGCGGCTACATGGTCTCGGGCAGCCGCATCCTGCTCAGCGAGCAGCTGACGGCGCGCGTGCTGGCCGGCCAAGTGGACGTCAACCGGCTCACGCTGGCCGACAAACTGCGGCTGCGGGCCGGCGGCCACCTTAACAAAATCTTACAATTATTAGCGCGCTGGCCCGACGTGGGCCGCGCCCGCCGCCAGTTCAGCTGGCGGCGCATCAAGGGCTGCAACCTGGCCATGTGGCGCAGCGACCTCGAACGCATCAACGGCTTTGACGAAAGCTTCCGCGGCTGGGGTTACGAGGATTCGGACATCGTGGTGCGCCTGTTCAACGCCGGCGTGATGCGCAAGGATGGCGCCTTCGCCACCGAAGTGCTGCACCTGTGGCATCCCGAAAGCAAGCGCGACCAGGCCAGCAGCAACCGTGAACTGGTGGTGCGCCGCATCGCCGACAAGACCGTCCGCGCCGCCCAGGGATTGCAGGCGTGAGCCATACCAGCATCAGCATCGTCATGGCCGCCTACAACGCGGCCCCCTTCATCAGCGACACCCTGGAGCGCATTGCCGGCCAGATGACGGCCGCGCATGAACTGATCGTGGTCGACGACGGCTCGCGCGACGACACGGCCGGGCAGGTGCGGGCCATCCAGGCCCGCCATCCGGCGCTGCGCATCGTGCTGCACCAGCAAGCCAACACCGGCATCGCGGGCGCCCGCAACGCCGGCCTGGCGCTGGCCGGCGGCCAGTACCTGGCCTTCATCGACAGCGACGACCGGCTGCGCCCCGGCGCGCTGGCCGCCCTCGACGCCGTGATCGCGCGCGAACAGCCGGACGTGATCAGCACCGCGTTCCGCTTCTGGCACCCGGACGCGCCGCACAAGGACCGCGACGTGCAGCTCAGCTACCCGGCGGGCCGGCGCATCGAAGGGCAGGACGCGATCCTGGTCCCATTCTTCAACGACCGCCACACCTACCTGTGGAACAATGTCTGTAAGCGCGAGGTGTACGCGCGGCTGCCGCAGCCGCCCTTCCCCACCGGCCGCCTGTTCGAGGACCTGTCCGTGGTGCCGCTGCTGCTGGCGCACTGCCGCAGCATGGTGTACCTGCCGTTCGTGCTGCTCGACTACCGCCAGCACCCGGCCAGTATCACCAAGGCCGTCAGCGCGCGCTGGTGCGAGGACGTGGTGACGGCGCTGGCCAGCGCGCGCGCGCCGCTGGCGCAAACGGGCATCAGCGCGGCCGTGCAGCAGCGTTTCGATGCGACCGTCTGCGACTTCTACGTCAGCACCGTCAAATGCAGCTACCAGTTGCCGGGGGGCGAAGGCAAGGCCGTGCGGGCACGCCTGCGCGCGATCTTCCTGTCCAGCCTGTTCACCCCGGTGGAGCAACTGCGGGCCAGCCTGAGCGCCCCCGGCGCCAGCAAGGCCGACCGCCGCAACGCCCGCCAGCTGGGTCAAATATTGCGTGGCGCCTGGCTGTTCCACCTGCGCCAGACAGCCAGCCGCCAGTTCAAGCTATGGCGCCGCGCCCGCAACAAACGCAAACCGGGGTCAGGTCATACCGTCGCGCAAGATGCGTAATGGCATGACCTGACCCCGGTTCAGCTTTCGCCCTGCGACAGGCTGATCCGCACCAGGTCGGCCACGTTGTCCACCCCCAGCTTGGCCATCAGGCGTGCCTTGTGCACTTCCACCGTGCGCACGCTGATGCCGAGCGCCGGGCCGATGTCGCGGTTGTGCTGGCCCATCACCACCAGCCGCATCACTTCGCGCTCGCGCGGCGTCAGTTCGCGCAGCAGGTCGGCGCCGCGCGCCCGCAATTGCTGGGCGCCGCGCTGGACCCGCTCGCGCGCAAACCCTTCCTCGATGGCGGCCACCAGCTTGGCGTCGTCGAACGGCTTTTCCAGGAAGTCGATGGCATTGGCCTTGAACGCGGCGCGCGCCGAGCCCACGTCGCCATGGCCGGTGGCGATGATGACGGGGATGGTGCAGCCGCGCGTATTCAGTTCCTGCTGCAACGCCAGCCCATCCATGCCGGACATGCGGATATCGATCAGCAAACAGCCGGCCCAGTCCGGCCGCCACGCCTGCAGGAACGCTTCGCCGCTGGCGAACACGGCGGTACGGTAGCCGCGCACGCCCAGCAGCAGGCCCAGCGCGTCGCGCACGGCCGGGTCGTCGTCGACGATGAAAACAGTCAGATTATGTGGCAAGTTGTTCTCCAGCTGCCGCCATGGGCAGATCGAATCGGAAGATGCCGTGCCCGCCGACTTCGGCCCACAGGCTGCCGCCGTGGGCTTCGACGATGGCGCGGCTCAAGACTAGGCCCAGCCCCAGGCCGCTGGCCTTGGATGAGGCGAACGGCTCGAACAGGCGCGCGGCCAGCGCTTCGGATACGCCCGAGCCGCTATCCTCCACGCTCAGGCGCAGCCGCCCGTCCGGCGTGGGCGCGGCCGTCACGCTGACGCGGCGCGCGCCGGCCGGCTGGGCCAGCACGGCGTCGCTGGCGTTGTCGAGCAGGTTGCGCAGCACCAGTTCCACCTGCAGGCGGTCGGCCCGCAGCGTCAAGGCCGGGTCCACGTCCACCGTCAGCACGATGCCATGCTGGCGGAACGGCAGCTGGAACTGGGCCGCGATGCCCTGCACCAAGGCGGCCGCCGACACGGTCTCGAAACGCATGGCGCCGGTGCGGAAAAAATCGCGCAGGCGCCGCACCACGTCGGCCGCCCGCCCCGCCTCGACCAACATGCGGCCGATGGCGTCGCGCAGCAAGGCCTCGTTCTCGCCCCGCTCCAGCAAATGCTCGCAAGCCTTGCAGTAGGCCGACAGGGCCGTGAGCGGCTGGTTCAGTTCATGGGCCAGCGCGGCCGCCATCTCGCCGGCGGCGGCCAGCCGCAACGACTGGCGCAAATCGGCCGCCACCTTGCGCAGCTCATCGACCACGATGCCGATGAAGAAACCGACCAGCGCCAGCATCGCGTCCAGCATCTGCAATTCATAGACGGCCAGGTCGCGCGCGCCATGCCATTTCACCAGCGTGATGATACCCGTCTGCAACACGAACACGATCAGCGCCGTGCCATACAGGCCCTGGCGCGAGGCGGCCCAGATCACGGGCAGGAACAGGAAATAGAAATGCTTGAATTCGGAACTGGCGATGGAGCCGAACACGGCGTACAACACCACCATGGCCAGCGCCAGGTAGGCCAGCGTTTCGCCGCGGGCCAGGATGCGCCGCAGCCGGGCCCGCCCTTGGGCGCTGGCCAGCATCCAGATCAGCGGCATCGACACCAGGATGCCCACCGTGTCGCCGATGCCAAAGCGCATCAGCGCCAGCGCCCACTGGGCCGGCGGTACCAGCCCGGCCGCCGACAGCAGCGAGATGTAGCCGATGCCGTTGAACAGGGTGCCGGCCGCCACCACCAGCACCCAGTGGAACAGGCGGCTGCGGTTGTCGAACATGTCGGCGCTGGAGAAATCACGCCGCAGGATGGCGCCCATCAGGCCATAGGCGGCCGTCAGCCACAGTGCGCCGGCCAGCGTGACGAGCGGCCCGGCCGGCATGCCGCGCACCAGCAGTTCGCCGCCGAGCAGGGCCAGGAACAGCGGCAGCGCCGCGGGCCAGCCATAGCGCAGCCAGAACACCAGGCCCAGGGCCGGATCGGGATTCCAGGGCGTGATGTTCAGGCCGTACAAGGGATACAGGTAAGTAGCCCAGTCGAACAGCAGGTAGAGCGCGATGAACGCCGGATAATGCAGGTAGCGGAGCGAAAAATGGCGCATGGAATGGGCTTGTAACGACATGTAGCATTATGCATGGCAATTTGTCAAAACACACTAGGGCAAGCCACTACGTGTTTCCCTTATTCACACACGGAATCGCCGTGCGCAGCCTCTGTAGCCGCAGAGCACCAGGCTGGCGTCGCTTAAGGGAAAACCGTAAGAGCTTTTGCCAATTTACAATATGTTACACGGGGCATATCATATCCGATTCCGTATTCCGTCCAGCCCCTCCCCATGACGATGCAGGCATCCGCCCCGGTGGCGCAGTTAATCACTCTCCGCACGGGGCTGGCCGCCCGCGACGGCGCCTTGTCCTGGCTGCGTGACACGCTCAAGCTCTCGCTGCGGGCCTCGCTGAACCGGCGGACCACGGTGGACTGGCTGGAGCTGCTCAACTCGCATCCGCTGTACCGCGAGCTGGTGCAAATCTACCCGATGATGGTGTACAAGATCTACCGCCCCTACCTCAGCAACGCGCTCAACTGCGCCAGCCGTTTGAAGGCGATCGAGGACCATTACCGCTTCGTGCTGCGGCACGGCCTGGGCCCGCTCACGGTGCGCCTCGCGCGCGCGCCTATGATCCTGGGCCAGGTGGAAGGCAAATCGGGCCGCGCCTACCAACTGGAAATGCACGCCGTGGCGCCGCTGGAGCGCGAAGGCGAATTGATGCTGCGCCTGCTGCAGGATGGCGAGCGGGTGTTTTCCACCTCGTTCGTGTTCTTCCAGGGCGAGCGCGGCATGACGCTGGGCGTCGGCTGCATGCAGGGGCCGCAGGACGACGAAGGCCAGCAGCGCATCAAGGAAGCGACGCGCGACCTGCACGGCCTGCGTCCCAAGAACCTGATCGTCTATTTGCTGCGCCAACTGGGCCACGCCTACGGCTGCGACCAGCTGCGGCTGGTGGGCAACGCCAACCGCACGGCCCGCACGGCGTTGCGCAAGGGTAAGGTGCATGCCGACTACGACGCCCTGTGGCAGGAACTGGACGCCCAGTTGCGTCCGGACGGCGACTACCAGCTGGCCTGCGCGCCGCTGACGGCGCCGGACATGGCCGCCATCCCCTCGAAGAAGCGCTCCGAGTACCGCAAGCGCCACGAAACGCTGGAAGCGCTGGCCGCCATCCTGCAGGCCGGCCTGCAGGCGCCGCGGCTGGCACCGGTGGCCGGTCCGCTGCACGACTTCAGCACGGCCGGCGCCAACGCCGCCCCCGCGCACGATGCAGCGCACGACGACGAGGGCTTGCGCTCGGCGCTGGCCTGAGCCGCGCCACCGCGCCTGTCCCGGCCTGACTGGAAGCTCCACGCGCACCAATTTCCTGTAACATAGGCAAAGGTGGTCGGCCCGGATCGAACTCCCGGTCCATTGGCCGCCTTGCCCAACAAGGAGGAGCGACATGCGCGTGGACATCTATCGCAGAGCTGAACACAACGGCGATTTTTCCTACCTGGCCGTACCCGAAGACAAAGCCATCCCCCAGGAAGCCATCAGCACCGACTGGCAACCGGCCGCCCAGCGGGTGGAAGTGGACGAAGATGGCGCCGACACCCTGCCCCAATACCACATCGCCCATCCGCTGGCGCAAATCCGCGACAAGGGCTATGCCATCACCGGGCTGAACGGCAAAGGATAACAACCGGGGTCAGGTCATACCGTCAAGCAAGATGCGCGCATCTTGCTTGACGGTATGACCTGACCCCGGTTTTCAGCGCAGTTTAGTACTCGACCGCCACTTCGCGCGCGCCCAGCACCTGCTGCAACGCCAGTTGCAGCTCGTCCGATGGCGCCACGCGCCAGTCGTCACCGAACTGCAGCACGCAGGCCACGCCCTGCGGCGTGATGCGCGCCGCGATCGGCAAGCCCTGCTCATGGCGGTGCGGCGCCAGCACGTCGGCGATCTTGCGGCTGTCGAGCGTGGCCGGCAGCGACAGCCCCAACTGGCGACCGTACTGCACGCGCGCCGTGACGATGTCGAACACCTTCTCGGCCGAGATCCGCAGGCCGCCCGAGAAGCGGTCCTCCGACACTTTGCCCACCACGGCCAGGAATTCGTCCTCCTTGAACATCTTCTTGTTCTCTTCGAACACTTCCGAATACACGGTCACTTCCACCACGGCGCTCTTGTCGTCCAGCGTGACGATCAGGATCTTGCCGCGCTGGGTCATCTGCGGACGGATGCCGGTGATCACGCCGCACAACATGCGCGGCTCGCGCGACGGTTCCAACTCCGACAGCTTGGTGCGCGCGAAACGGCGCGCCTCGGGCGCAAACGAGTCGAACATGTGACCCGACAGGTAGAAGCCGAGCGCGATCTTTTCCTCGGCCAGCTTCTGGCGGTCCGTGAACGGCGCGCACTTCACATATTCGGGTGGCGCCACCAGGTCGCTGTCGTCGCCGCCGAACAGGCTGACCTGGTTGGCCGAGCGGGCTTCCTGCTCGGCGCACTCCATGGCGAAACCGACCGACGCCAGCAAAATCGCCCGGTCCACGCCCAGGCAATCGAAGGCGCCCGCGCGAATCAGCGACTCAATGGTGCGACGGTTGATCTGCTTCTTGTCGACCCGCTTGCAGAAATCGAACAGGCTGGCGAACGGCCCGCCCGCCTCGCGCGCGGCGATGATGGCCTCGATCGCGTTCTGGCCCGCGCCCTTCACGGCGCCCAGGCCGTAGCGGATCTGCGTCACCTTCTTGCCCGTCACGGACGGCGGCGGGCCGTCCGGCGTGAAGCGGAACTGCGACAGGTTGATGTCCGGCGGCAGGATGGTCAGGCCGCAGATGTCGATCGAATCCTCGACCAGGATCTTGACCTTCTCCGTGTCCTCCATCGCCAGCGACATGTTGGCCGCCATGAACGCGGCCGGATGGTGCGCCTTCAAATAGGCCGTGTGGTACGACAGCAGCGCATACGCGGCCGCGTGCGACTTGTTGAAGCCGTAGCCGGCGAACTTCTCCATCAGGTCGAAGATCTCGTCGGCCTTTTCTGTCGACAGCCCGTCCTTGGCGGCGCCGGCGCGGAAGATGGCGCGGTGCTCGGCCATCTCCTCGGCCTTCTTCTTACCCATCGCGCGGCGCAGCATGTCGGCGCCGCCCAGTGAGTAGCCACCGACGATCTGCGCCATCTGCATCACCTGCTCCTGGTACACCATGATGCCGTAGGTTTCGGACAAAATCGACTCGGTGCGCGGATCGGGATAGTCGAACTTCTCGCCGTGCTTACGCTTGCAGAAGTCGGGGATCAGGTCCATCGGGCCCGGACGGTACAGCGCCACCAGCGCGATGATGTCCTCGAAGCGGTCGGGCCGCGCATCCTTCAGCATGCCCTGCATGCCGCGCGATTCAAGCTGGAACACGGCCACGGTCTTGGCCTTGGTCAGCAGTTCATACGAGGGCCGGTCGTTCAGCGGCAGCTTGGCCAGGTCGAACTCGGCGTCCGCCGGGTCGAGCTGCTTGATGTAGCGCACCGCACGGTCCAGGATGGTCAGTGTGGTCAGGCCCAGGAAGTCGAACTTCACCAGGCCCACGGCCTCCACGTCGTCCTTGTCGTACTGGGACACCACGCCCGTATCGCCCGACTGCGTGTACAGCGGGCAGAAGTCGGTCAGCTTGCCGGGCGCGATCAGCACGCCGCCGGCGTGCATGCCGATGTTACGCGTGATGCCCTCAACCTGCTGCGCGAGATCGAGCAGCTGGCGCACCTCCTCCTCGTTCTCCTGGCGCTCCTTGAGCATCGGTTCCTCTTCGATCGCGTCGGCGATCGTCACCGGCTTGCCCGGCTTGAACGGGATCAGCTTGGACACGCCATCGCAGAAGTTGTAGCCGAAGTCCATCACCCGGCCCACGTCGCGGATGGCGCCCTTGGCCGCCATCGTACCGAAAGTGGCGATCTGCGACACGGCGTCGCGGCCGTACAGGTCCTTCACGTGCTGGATCACCAGTTCGCGCTTTTCCTGGCAGAAGTCGATGTCGAAGTCGGGCATCGAGACCCGTTCCGGGTTCAGGAAACGTTCGAACAGCAGGTTGTACTTGAGTGGATCGAGGTCGGTGATCTTCAGGCAGTAGGCCACCAGCGAACCGGCGCCCGAACCCCGGCCGGGGCCGATCGGCACGCCGTTGTTCTTGCCCCACTGGATAAACTCGGCCACGATCAGGAAGTAGCCGGGGAACTTCATCTTGATGATGGTCTCGTTCTCGAACGCCAGCCGCGCCTCGTAGCGCGGGCGCTCCTTCTCGCGCCGCTCCGGATCGGGGAACAGGTGCACCAGGCGTTCCTCCAGACCCTTCTTGGTTTCGGCGACCAGGAACTCGTCGATCGTCATGCCCGGCGTGGGGAAGTTCGGCAGCTGCGGCTTGCCCAGCGTGAGCGTGAGGTTGCAGCGCTTGGCGATTTCCACCGAGTTTTGCAGCGCGGCCGGCAGGTCGGCGAACAGTTCGCGCATCTCGGCCTGCGACAGGAAGCGCATCTGCTCGTTGAAGCGGCGCACGCGCTTGGCGTTGGCGAGCATCTCGCCTTCCGCGATACAGATGCGGGCCTCGTGCGCGATGAATTCATCGGCCGACAGGAACTGCACCGGATGGGTGGCCACCACCGGTAAACCGAGGCGCGCGGCCAGCGCCACCGCGTGGCGCACCTGCTGCTCCTGGTTGGCCTGGCCGGCGCGCTGGATCTCGATGTAGAAATGGCCGGGGAAGATGGCGGCCCACTTCTGCGCATTGCGCTCGGCCAGCTCCGGATTGCCGTTCTCGATGGCCATGCCGACGTCGCCGAAGTGGGCGCCGGACAGGGCGATCAGGCCGTTGGCCGGGTCCTCGCCGGCCAGCAGCGGATAGGATTTCGAGGTCAGCTCCATCAGCCACTCGGTGCGGATCTCGGCGCGGCCCTTGTACTGGTTGGTGAGCCAGGCCTGCGACAGCAGTTCGCACAGCTGCAGGTAGCCCATGCGGTTTTTCGCGTACAGCATCAGGCGCGAAGGCTTGTCGCGGTTATCGTCGTTGGTGATCCACACGTCCACCCCGACCACCGGCTTGATGCCCTTGCCGCGCGCGGCCTTGTAGAACTTGACCATGCCGAACATATTGGACAGGTCGGTGACGGCCAGCGCCGCCTGCTTGTCCTTGGCGGCGGCCGACACCAGGTCGTCGATGCGCACCAGGCCATCGACGATGGAATACTCCGAGTGCACCCGCAGGTGGACGAAGTCCGGGCCGGCGGGGACGGCCGGGGTCTCCGCCGCCGCATTATCTTGTTCGATTGCTACCATGTTCATACGCCGCTCAAAGCTGGTTCAATAACCCGCTATTTTACCGTGCGGCGGCCTGGGCCGAGAATTGATTACTGGGGGACATGGCGGCCGCGCAGCCCCTGCCCATTAATTGAGCAATCTTGATGAAGATCAAGCCGTTACGCGTATAATGTCGCCTGATCCGCTTTTCTTCCCCCTACGCACCATGCAAGCTCACACCACCAGCGCCGCCGTCGGCGCCGCAGCCGCTACGGCCGCCGCCGTCCACGTCAACATCGCCGCCTACAAATTCATCACCTTCGACAACACGGAGGAAATGCGGCCGCAATACCAGGCCATCTGCAATGAACTGGGCCTGAAGGGCACCATCCTGCTCACCCCCGAAGGCATCAACATGTTCCTGTCCGGCCCGCGCGGCCAGATCGACCAGTTCCTCGCTTGGGTGCGCAGCGACGCCCGCTTCGCCGACCTGGAAGTGAAGGAAAGCCTGTCGAACGAACAGTCGCATAAGCGCATGCTGGTGAAGATCAAGAAGGAAATCATCACCATGCGCATGCCACTGATCAAGCCCGAGGAAGGCCGTGCGCCGTTCGTGGAAGCGGCCACGCTCAAGCGCTGGCTCGACAACGGCGTGGACGACAACGGCCAGCCGGTGGTGATGGTCGACACCCGCAACGATTTCGAAGTGGACGTGGGCACCTTCAACAACACGGTCGATTACCGCATCAAGAAATTCACGGAATTCCCGCAAGTGATCGCCGACCACAAGGACGACTTCGCCGGCAAGACCGTGGTCACCTTCTGCACCGGCGGCATCCGCTGCGAAAAGGCGGCCATCCACATGCAGAACATCGGCTACGAAAACGTGTACCAGCTCGAAGGCGGCATCCTGAAGTATTTTGAAGAAGTGGGCGGCGCCCATTACACGGGCGACTGCTTCGTCTTCGACTACCGCACCGCCCTCAATCCGAAGCTGGAGCCGACGGAAACCGTGCAATGCTTCAACTGCCGCGCCGTCGTCACGCCGCGCCAGCAGCTGTCGCCCGAATACGTGTACGAGAAATCCTGCCCGCACTGCTACGGCAAATAAACCAAAAACTGAAAACCGGGGTCAGGTCATGCCTTCGAGCAAAATGCGCGCATTTTGCTCGAAGGCATGACCTGACCCCGGTTTTGCTGTCTGGCAGGCTTATTCGAAGTAGGCGGCGATCAGGCGCACGTCGTCGGGCGTGAGGATGCCGGCGGCCGCGCGCAGACGCGTCGAGGCCAGCAGGTAGCCGTAGCGCGCTTCAGACCGGTCGCGCCGGGCCATGTACAACTGGCGCTGCGCCGTCAGCAGGTCGAGGTTGATGCGCACCCCGCCCTTGATGCTCTGCTCGGTCGCCGTCACCAGCAACTGGGCCGATTCCACCGCCCGGTCCAGCGCTTCGATCCGCGCAATACTGCTGAGCACGAGGTTGTAGTTGCGCCGCAATTCCACCAGCACCTTGCTGGTCTGCGCGTCCAGGTCGGCCTTGGCTTTCTCGCGCCCGGCCGCCGCTTGCCGCATCGAGGCGTTCACCGAGCCGCCACTGTAGATCGGCACGTTGAGCTGGAAGCCCACGCTGCGGATCGTGTTGAACTGGTTGATCGTGGTCAGCGATTCGGACCCGGTCTTGCCATAGGTGCCGATCAGGTCCAGCCGCGGCGCATGTCCGGCGCGCTGCTTGTTGTACTCCTGGGTGGCGATCTCGACACCCTTGCTCAGCGTCAGCAGATCGGGATTGTGCTCCAGCGCCGTCTTCTTCCAGCTCTCGTAGCCCAGCGTGTCGCGCTCGGCCACGTGGAAGCCGGGCCGCAGCGGCGCCGGTTCGGCCGTATCGCCGCCGACGATGCCGCCCAGCGTGTCGCGCGCCACCACCAGGCCGTCCTGCGCTTCCAGCAACTGCGCTTCGGCCAGGTCCAGCCGCGACTGGGTTTCCAGCACGTCGGTGCGCGTGCCCTCACCTTTCTTGAACAGCAGCTCGTTGACCTTCTTCTGCTCCACGTACACGTCGCGCTCGGCCTTCGCCAGCGCCACCTGATCTTCCTTGAACAGCGCGTCCACGTAAGCACTCACCAGGCGCGTGATCACTTCCTGCTGGCGGCTGGCGAACTGCGCCTCGCCGTATTCGCTCTGCGCCACGCCTTGCTTATAACGGGCCCAGCCATCGAGGTTGAACAGCGACTGGCGCACCTGCACGGTGGCCGAACGCGAGATGTAGTCTTCCGGGAATATATGGCCCTGCTGCTCGACCGTGGTGTTGTTGCGGTTGCCGCTGTAGCTGCCCGAGATGTTGGGCAGCAGGTTGGAGCGGCCCAGCACGCGGTTCTCCTTCGCGCTCTCGGCCGTGTACACGTCGGCGCGGAAGGTCGGGTCGTTCTTCAGCGCCGCCTCGTACGCTTGCAGCAGGCCGATGGCGGACGCGTTGGCGCCCGTCAGCAGGCCGGCCGCAGCCAGCGCCAGCGGCAGCAGCCGCTTCATCAATGGAGTACGGGCCACGGTCATTCCTCCGTCATCGCCGACTTGGAACGGTCGAAGATAGGCTTGAGCAGGTAGCTCATCATGGTGCGCTCGCCTGTCTTCACGAACAGTTCCACCGGCATACCGGCCACGATGTCGAGGTTCTTGGCAGCGATCAGCTTGGCGCCGGCCGGCGTCACGCGGGCCCGCACCTTGTAGTAGGGCTGGCCGGTCTTCTCATCGACGGCGCGGTCGGCCGCCACCGCCACCACGGTGCCGGGAATGTGCGGCGTGCGGTTGCTGTTGAAGGCCGAGAAGATCAGCTCCACCGGCAAGCCCACGTGCACGCGGTCGATCAGGTTGACGGCCAGCTGGCCTTCCACCACCAGTCCGTCTTCCGACGGCACCACTTCCATCATGCGCGCGCCCGGACCAACCACGCCGCCCTTGGTGAACACATTACTGCCCACCACGATGCCGTCCACCGGCGCCTTGACGTCGGTGGCGGCCAGGTCGAAGTCCTGGGCCTTGATCTTGCTCTCCAGCGATTCGGCTTCCTTCTGCACGTCCGACAGCATGCTGCGCACGTCCTTCTGGAATTCCTGGGTGCGCTGCACGCGGCGCAGGTTCTGCTCGGCTACCTGGCGGCGCGCGCGCGCGATGTTGCCCACGTCCTCGGCCACGGCGCCGTTCACCGACGCGTAGGTGCGCTCCAGGTCCAGCAGGCGGGCGCGGGGGATATAGCCTTCCTTGGCCAGGTCACGGCTGTTGTCGAGCTGTTCGCGCAGGAAGCCCAGTTCGGCCTTCTTGTTGTCGCGCGATTCCTCCAGGCCGTGCGCCTGCGCCGTCAAGCCTTCGATGGTTTCATTCATGGCGGCCAGTTCGCTTTGCAGCGCCAGTTGGCGCGAGCTGAACAGTTGCTGCTGCAGGGCCATCGCGGCCTGCGTGCGGGGATCGGCCTTAAACGGCTCCAGGCTCTTGGGGAAGGCCACCGACTTGGCGCCGGTCAGTTCGGCCTGCAGCCGGGCCTCGGCCGCGCGCATCGAGATGTACTGGGCGCGCGACACTTCCAGCGCCGCGTCAGCCTGCACCGCGTTCATGCGCACCAGCACCTGGCCGGCCTTGACCACGTCGCCATCCTTGACCAGGATGTCCTGGATGGTGCCGCCCTGCAGGTATTGCACGGCCTTGCGATTGCCTTCCTTGGCCACCACGCCCGACAGCGGCACGCCCTTGTCCAGCGGCGCGAACGTGGCCCAGACGATGAAGCCGAGCACACCGCACAGCACGATAATCCAGCCCAGCTTGGCGTAGGCGCCGGCGTCGGTGTTGACCGTCAGCGGCGTCACGTCATGCGCCAATACTTCCACTGCGGGTTCCGCAGGCTTGTTGATAATGTTCGCCATCGATTACTCCTGTTCGCTCGCGGCGGCGCGCGCGCGCTGCTCGGCCGCCATCGTTTGCTGTGCCGCGGATTCGGCCGCCTGCTGGGCCGCCTGCTGGGCCGCTGCCTGCTGCGCCGCTTGCTGGGCGGCTGCCTGCTGGGCTGCTGCCTGCTGGGCGGCCTGCTGCTGTGCGGCCGCTTGCTGGGCTGCGTTCTGCTGGGCCGCTTGCTGGGCCGCGATCTGCTTCTGGTTCTGTTCGTTCAACGCGGCCAGCACCTGGTTGCTCGGGCCGAACATGGCCACCGCGCCGTCGCGCAGCATCAGCAGCTTGGTGGTGGCGG
Source organism: Rugamonas brunnea (assembly GCF_014042345.1). GTDB lineage: Bacteria > Pseudomonadota > Gammaproteobacteria > Burkholderiales > Burkholderiaceae_D > Rugamonas > Rugamonas brunnea. The sequence continues at coordinate 26,810 of NZ_JACEZT010000023.1, read as the reverse complement.
CAATGGCGTTGGTGCGGTGCGTGATCAGCACGATCGTCTTGCCGCGCTTGCGCAATTCATGCACGGCTTGCACCAGGGCCGCTTCGCCTACATCGTCCAGGTTGGAATTGGGTTCGTCCAGCACCAGCAGGGACGGATCGCCGTACATGGCGCGGGCCAGGCCCAGGCGCTGGCGCTGGCCACCAGACAGGCCGGCGCCGCCGTCGCCCAGCATCGTGTCGTAGCCATTCGGGAAATGCAGGACCATGTCATGCACGCCAGCGCGTTTGGCCGCGTCCACCACCTTCTCGGCATCCACTTCGCCAAAGCGCGCGATGTTTTCCGCGATGGTGCCGCCGAACAGTTCGATATCCTGTGGCAGGTAGCCCATGTTCGGGCCCAGCTCGGCCTTGTTCCAGTGATAAATGTCAGCGCCGTCCAGGCGCACCTTGCCCATCACGGCCGGCCACACACCCACCATCAGGCGCGCCAGCGTGGACTTGCCCGAACCGCTGGGGCCAATCACGCCCAGCACATCGCCGGGCTGCAACGCGAACGTCACACCGCGCAGAATGGGTACGGTCACGCCCGGTGGCGATGCCGTCACGCCTTCCACCGACAGCTGCCCCTGCGGCTTGGGCAGTTCCATGCCGGCGGCGCGCGCGGGATTCTTTTCCAGCAGGCTGGCCAGACGCTCGTAGGAACTACGGGTGCTGCTCCAGCTCTTCCACACGCCGATCACTTGCTGCACCGGCGCCAGCGCGCGGCCCACCAGGATGGAAGCGGCGATCATCATGCCGGGCGTGATCTTGTTCTCCAGCACCAGCAAGGCGCCAAAGCCGAGGATCAGCGATTGCAGCGAAGTCTGCACGAATTTGGTTATGGAGCTGATCATGCCGGCCTTTTCGCTGGCCTGCGCCTGCAGGTGCAGGAATTTGCCATGGAGCTTGAACCAGCGCGACATCAGGTTGGGCAGCATGCCCATCGATTCGATCACTTCCGCGTTGCGCAAGTTGTTGGTGGCCAGGTTGCTGGCCGTGATGGCCATGGTGTTGGCTTCGGCAAGCGGCTTGCGCGTGGCGCGTTCGTTGATGAAGGCCAGCGCGACCAGGACCGCCGTGCCGCACAGCGCGAACACGCCCAGGCTGGGCTCGAAGAAGAAGATCACGATCAGGTAAATCGGGAACCAGGGCGCGTCGAAGAAGGCGAACAGCGCGTTGCCGGTCAGGAACTGGCGCAGATTGGTCAGATCGATCAGCGACTGGCCCGCGTTGCCGCCGGCGCTCTTGAGGTTCTGCTCGAAGGCGGCCGTGTACACGCGGCGATTGAGTTCCATGTCGAAGCGGGCGCCCACGCGCACCAGCACGAAGCTGCGCACCAGTTCCAGCGTGGCCATCAGCGCGTAACCACCCAGCATAATCAGCGTCAGCATCAGCAGCGTGATCTCGTTGCGGCTGCCCAGTACGCGGTCGTAGACCTGCAGCATGTAGAACGAGGGAACCAGCATCAACAGGTTGATGATGGCGCTGAACGCACCCACCGTGTAGAAGGTGCGCTTGAAGGTCAGCAGGACCTGTTCAATTTCATTCTTGGGGTTCAGGAGTTTTTTCATAAGCTTGAAGGAAAGGGCGCCTGGGCGGCGCGCAAGCACGTCTTCTCAATTAAAGACGAGAGATTATCCCTCAAAACTGGTCAAAAATGTGATGCTCGTCACAAATTTTTACCGATCTGCCACTTTTTTGTGCAGATTGAACGAAAAAAAACCTCCAGTGCCGGAGCACTGGAGGTTTTTGACTATTCTCAATCCCTTCCGACTAACGGAAGGGAGGGATGAGATTAGTGCACCAGCAGGATGTGGTCGGTGGTGTTCAGGGACGCGTGGCTCAGATCCACGGTACCAGTGATCTTGACGATCATATCCTGGCCGTTGACGAAGCTCGTCGATGCGCCGCTGTCGTGCTCAACGATGTAGGTATTACCACCGATTTGGAACCACGACAGATCGCCGTTAGCGGTCGCCTTGATTGCCGCGTTGGCGTAATCCTGGAACACTGCGGTGTCGCCCAGAACAACTTTCGAGGCAGCGAACGTTGCAGCAGCCGAGAACACGATCGAGTCGCCAGCGGTCAGATCGGTGATCGTAGCGTAGCTGTTCACGTTGGTCGTAGCGTGCGACACGTCGAACTTGTCGTTGCCAGCACCGCCGGTCAGGATATCCAGGTCGCCTTGAGCAACCAGTTTATCGTTGCCAGCACCACCGTTCAGGGTGTCGCCGTTGCCGATGGCCGTCAGGGTATCGGCGCCAGCGCCGCCCTTGATGGTTTCAGCCAGGGTACCGTTGGTGGTAGCGGTCAGTGCGCCGGTCATGGCGGTTGCGTCCACCAGTGCCAGTTTCACGTTGATCGCGTCAGCAACCAGGTGACCCGTCAGAACCACGTCCGCGTTACCGGACACAACGATCGACTTCACAGAATCGCCCTGCAGGTCGATGGTGTGCTGAGCCACGGTGGTAGCGTCGGCGTCGTCGTTGGTGTCGGTAGCGGTCAGGTTGAAGGTCTCAACACCGTCAGCAACCAGCTTGTTGAAGCCGGTAGCAACGTCAGCAACCTTGGTGACTACGTTCAGCACGTCAGCGGTGCCGGAGGTGTCAGCCAGCTTGGCGACAACGGTACCAGCGCTTGCGCCGTCGAATTCAACGGTGCTGTTGGCCAGCAGTTTGTCCAGCGTCAGGGTGCCAGCGGTCGAACCACCGATCACGATCGAGTTGATGTCGTCCAGGTTGTGCAGGTTGACGGTGTTGTCTGCGCCGAAGGTCGTCAGGCCCAGAACTTCGAAGCCGGAGATCTTGCTAGCGAAAGCGCCGTCGAGCGTAGCACCTGCGGCGACGTTAGCGTCAGCTGCGTCGGCGAACACGATGGTGTCGGTGCCGTCGCCGCCAGCCAGCGAGCCGGTCGAAGCGATGCTGGTGGTGCCAGCAGCCAGTTTCAGGACGTCGTCGCCAGCGCCCAGAGCGATTGCCTTAGCAGGAGCGGTGGTCGACAGGGTCACGGTGTCAACGCCAGCGCCGCCGGTGAAGGTGGCTTTTTGGCCGTTCACGGTCACCGAGCTGTTGCCGGTGGTGCCCGAGGTGTCAACTGCGGTCACGTTGGCGCCCGAAGCGTCAACTTTCACGCCAGCGGAGCCGGTCACGGTTACGGTCTTCAGACCGGAGAGTGCAGCCGAACCCAGCAGGTTCACCACGTTCGTGCCGGCGACGTTCAGTGCAGCAACGTTGCCATCGTTCGACAGGTCAACAGCCGAATTGGCGTTGGCGGTGGTGATGTTCAGGGTGGTGTAGGTGGTACCCAGATCCAGGGCAGCGTGAGCAGCAACACCAACGCCATCCAGGGTCAGGCCCAGGGTGGTGGCGGTGCCGTTGACGATCGCCAGCGATGCATCGCTGTGAGCCAGGCTCAGGGTGCTCAGAGCTTCCGACGAAACGCTCGACGATGCGCCGTAGCCGTCCAGGGTCACGGTGGTGATCTTGTTGTCGGTGCTGGTGATCAGAACCTGACCTGCGGTCACAGCCAGAACGCCGGTCGTGGCATCGTTAGCAGCGGAGCCAGCGGTGGTTTCCGAAACTGCAGGAGCAGCAGCGCTACCAGCGGTAACGATCGTAGCGGAACCGTCTTTTGCGGCCGAGGTGAAGGTCACGGTCTGGTTAGTACCGCTGACAACGATGTCGCCAGAGTTGAACTTCGTGGAGAACGAACCCGAGTAGGTACCGTTCGACGCAGCAGCGTTACCTTGGTGGGTACCGGCGCTCAGGTCGGCGAATGCAGCAGCGGCTTCGGCAGCGGTCAGGGCTTTGGCTGCCGTGAAGGTCAGGCCGCCAACGGTGATGGTGTCACCTTTAGCCATAGCGGCGAAGGTCACCACGTCGACGGTGCTAGCACCAGCTGCAGCGGCGACAGCGTCTTTACCAGCAGCAGTAGCGGTTTGCTGAACGGTAACCGAAGTGGTTTTGGTACCAGCGATGGTTACAGCGCTCTCAACGATTGCGTGGCCGGTAGCGCCGGTGTCTTTAGCGGCAGCCGAAGCGTCCGAGGTTGCAGCTTGGGTGACGGAAACCGTTGCACCGCCTTCAACACCGATCGCGCCCAGGGTCACGCCAGCGCTAGCGAATGCAGCGCCGGTGGACGAAACGATCACGTCGCCGGTTGCGTGGGTGGTGTGGCCGATCGTGACGGTACCGGTCGAAACGCCCGAAGCGGTGACAGCAACGTTGGTGCCGCCATCAATGCCAACAACTGCAGCACCTTGCTTGGTGTCGGTTACGGAGATCGCACCTGCGGCGCCATCCAGGGTAATAGCGTTGCCAGTCGAGGTCGAAACCGTCTGGGTCGAACCGCCGTGGCCTTCAATCGCGCCGGTTGCGCCGGAAATGGCGATCGCGGTGGTGCTGCCAGCGGTGATGGTGGCTGCAGCAGCTTGGGTCACAGCGATCTTGGTCAGGCCGGTGATGTTCGCGTCAGCGGTTGCATCGAAGGTGGTGGCGCCAGCGCTACGGATAGCGATGGTTTCCACGTTCTTGATAACAGCGCTGGTTGGAATCGCGGTGCCGCCAACGACGTCCAGAACGTTCAGGGTGTCAGCACCTGCGCCGCCGTCGATCGAATCCAGTGCGTTCAGGGTGTCGCCAGTGCCGATCACGCCGTTGAACACGTCGTTGCCGCTAGTGCCGGTCAGCAGGTCAACGCCGGTGGTCAGAGCGGTGGTGGTCACTGGGGTGTAGGCATCAACCAGAGCCACGCCGGTGGTGTGGATTGCGTTGGTAGCAGCAACCAGCGATGCGTCGTCGGTCACGCCAGCCAGGAAGGTCTTGGCCAGGCCGTTCACGTGGCCCGAAGCGTAAGCAACACGCTCTTGCTCGTTGCCAACGGTGTCGATTTCTTTGGTGAAGGCAACAGCAGCGGCTACTTTGTTAGCGTAGACTTTGCCGTCGGCGTTCAGGGTGCCGTCGGCGTTCAGGGCGCCAGCAGCGATGTTACGTACGATCACGTCCAGTGGCGAGATGCCGGAGGTCAGTTCGTTGCCCCAGAAGTTCAGGCCGGTCTTGTCGGCGTGACGGCCGAACAGGTTCACGTAGATCGTGTCGATGATTTCGTCAGCTTGCATGCCAGCGAAGGTAGCAACGTACTCAGGGCCGGTAGCGAAATTCTTAGCGATTTCGGCAACGGTCGCGCCGCTGTCCAGTGCCTTCACGTAGAAGGCCAGGCCGTCAACGTCGGCTGGGCGGTTGTAGTACGCAACGTACAGCTGTTGGACCAATTCGGTATTTGTAGCCATGTAAAACTCCTGAGTTAGAAAATAAGCACTTCGGCACACGACGCTTGCGGAACCGCAAGACAGCGTACCGAATCATGTCAGAAGATAGTTGGGGATGGATGTGATGGTCATCACACCAAACCTCAATTAACTCCCTCTTTTTGCAAATTTGCAGCATTGATATTACCGCGCGGACATTATGGGATATGCCTGTGGATAAATCAATCCTTGCATTAGCCATATAACAACGCCAACCGGCCACGGCTGCGGCCGGCCGGCGTGCTCACAGCCCTACTGCTACCGGGGTCACCACAGCGCACCATGACGACCCCGGCAATAAAAATCCCGCTGCCGACCAAGCGACAGCGGGAATCCCTATTCAAATAAAACGGTATTAATTTTTTATTATTTTTTCCATACCGTTACACCATCCACGGCGCGGCGCGCATCAAGGCTGCCATCGAACAGATACGTGGCGCCATTCATGTCGCGCATGAAACCCGTGATGCCAATGTTGGCGCCAGGCAAGCTCGGATTCAGCACAGAGAACGAGCCATCGCGCTTGACGATGCCGCTGTTACCCATGTGGAAACTTTCCCCACCCGTCAGCAAATCGAACTGGGTGGCGAAACTGGACTTATCAAAATTGAACGATAGCACGCCATTCTGTAATTGCGCGGCCGATTTCTTCTCCGTATTGATGTCGCGTACATAGGCCGAACTGTCGGCCAGCGCGAAGCTGACGCTGCCCTTTTCCGGTGTGACGAAATCGTTGCCCTTGTGTTCGCGGAACAACACGAAGTAACTGTTCATGCCCATCCGGTCCCAGCCGTCCTTGGACACGCCCGACGTGGCGGGATCTTTCAGCACGGCCGTCCAGCGACCCCACGTGATGTCCTTGTAGACCACGGGCACCGGCGGCGGCGCCGGCTGCACCTCGATGATGGGCGGTGTGAGCGGCGGCACCACCGTTTGCGACTCGTTGCCGCTATTGCCACCAGACTGGTTACGGACCTGGTCGCTGATCTTCTTGACCTCCACGGCCACCAGGCTGTCGCCACCGAGCACGTTGCCGCCGGCGGCCGCGCCCTTGGCCGGCTCGTCCGAACGGGGCGGCGCCACCAGGTCGGGCGCCAGCAGGCCGTTACCCTGCATCAACTGCGGCGCCACCTGGCCACGCTGCACTTGCAGCAACTGGCCTTTTTGGGCCGCCGTCAGTTCGCGGCTGGTGTTGCCTTCGCACGGGCCCACGCCGTCCGGGCGGCAGCCGCCGCCAAAGCCGCTGACGGTGATGGCGCCCGACAGCACCGTCACGCGCGACGTATCCTGGTCGGTAAACACGGTGAAGTCGGTGCCGCGCACGCCGATGGCGGCCACGGGGGTATTGAAGCGGAAATTCTGGCGCGCCTGCTTGACGGCTTCGCCGGACTGGCTGCGCGCCACACCGCTCAGCAGTTCGAGTTTGACGCGGGTGTTGGCCGGCTGCTCGCGGTCCACGTGGTAGGTGGCGATGCGGGCGCGGGTGTTGGGACGCAGGATGAACAGGCCGTTGTCAACGGTCTTAACATAAAGATAACCATCGGCGCCCGTCGTGAGCAATTCGCCCTCGTTGACGGCCCCGCCCAGCGCTGCCGGATGGTCCACGACCTGGGCCGCGCCGGCGACAAATATGATTTTGCCGGCCTCCGCGGCACTGGCCGCGTGGGCAGCCAGCAGTGCGCCGGCAGCCAGAATGAGTTGACGTATCATATTCTTCTCCTATTACAAGGCCGATTATCGCGCGCCGGCCACGGATGTTTCCGTGATGCAGGTCACATTTTACTGCAAGCACCGGGGCGCCCCCCAAGCGTTACACTTTGTAGCAAATGTCAGCAGCACCAATAACCGGGGTCGGGTCATACCATTAAGCAAGATGCGGACATCTTGCTTAATGGTATGACCTGACCCCGGTTGCGGCCCGACTTCCATGTTTCCCTGCCCCTCGGTTGCCGCGACAGTTGTTCGAGGTTTCCCGTTATACTCTGCCTGTTCCAGTCATTAACTTGCCATTTATCAAGCCGCGCCGACCGGCCATCCCTACCGTCTCCATGATTCCAGCCTCGGCCCTGCGCTCGCTACGCCCTTCGCCCCGCCAGTTGCGCTGGCTGATGGCGCTGGTCGCCCTGCTGCTGACGGTGGTCCCCGAATTCCTGCCCGGCCACGGCTATTTCGCCGAAGAATGGCTGCGCGACCGCTACATCCGCCTGCACACCACCAACGCCCCCGAGCCGCGCGTGCTGGTAGTCGATATCGACGAGGCCAGCCTGGCCACGCTCGGTTCGTGGCCCTGGCCCAGCAGCCGTATCGCGGACCTGGTGGAAATGCTGCTGACTAATTACAACGCGCGCGGCGTGGCGCTCGACATCGTGCTGCCCAAGGCCGGTGACCCGGACGGCGACACCCGCCTGGCCCTGCTGGCCAACCACGGCCCGCTGGTGCTGGCCCAGGCCTTCGATTACAGTGCCACCCGCCCCGAGCCACTGCGTGCCGGCGTGCTGGGCGGCGCGCTGGCGGCGGCGCCGGCCGCTGTCTCCACTCAGCCCGCCACCGGCTACCTGGCCAACCACGCGCTGCTGGCACAAGCGCCCCACATCGGCAACATCGGCTTCATCCCCGACCCGGACGGCGCGCTGCGCCGGCTGCCGCTGCTGACCTCGTTCGAAGGCCGAGTCTACCCCGCGCTCACCCAGGCCCTGCTCGACTGCTGCGCCGGCGCCTCCACCCAGGCATCGGCCCCCACATCGGCCGAGGCTCCGGCGCAAGCTTCGGCCAACACGCCGCCCCAAGCTTCGGGCAAAGCTTCACCACAAATGTCGCCCCAGACTTCACACCAGGCACCGGCCCAAGCATCCCCTCAAACGTCGTCCCAACCCGCCCCCTTCCCGGCCGACGCCGCCGCCACCCGCATCGACTACCGCCGCGACTGGAGCGCCTACACCGTCGTCAGCGCGGCCGACATCCTGGCCGGCCGCATCGCGCCGGACGGCGCCAGCGGCCGCCTGGCGCTGGTGGGCTCGTCCTCGCTGAGCCTGGCCGACCGCGTCACCACGCCGCTGGCGGCCAACCGCCCCGGTCTGGGCGTGCAGGCAACCATGCTGTCGACCCTGCTCGACCGGCGCGACGGCAACGCACCGGCCCCGTGGCCGGGCCGCTGGATCGCCTGCGCCTACACCTTGCTGCTGGCGGCGCTGGCCAGCTACACCATGCCGCGCCTGTCGGCCGCCCGCAACGGCCTGCTGCTGGGCGCGGGCGCCGCGCTGTGGCTACTGCTCGCGCTGGCCGTGAGCGCCCACGACGCCAGCTTCTCGCCCAGCGCGCCGCTGGCCTCGGTGGCCTTCCTGCTGGCGTTCGCCGTGCCGTTCCAGTGGCAGCAGACCCAGCACCGCTCGCGCTACCTGCTCGACACCCTGCGCCAGTACGTGGCGCCGGCCGTGGTGAGCGAACTGATGCGCAGCGACCTGAAGGACCCGCTGGCCCCGCGCCAGCTCGACGTGACCACCCTGATCGCCGACATGGAAGGCTACACCTCGCAGGTGGAAGCGCTGCCCGTGGACGAGGCGGCCAAACTGACGCGCGACTTCCTCGAATGCCTGACCGAGCCGGTGATCGCCAACCAGGGCACGCTCGACAAGTACACGGGCGACGGCCTGGTGGCGTTCTGGGGCGCGCCCCTGCCCCACCCGCGCCACGCCGACCTGGCGCTGGACGCGGCCCAGGCCATCGTGCGCCGCGTGCGTGCGCTGAGCCAGGCGCGCGTGGCCCAGGGCTGGCCGCCGCTGCGGGTGCGCATCGGCATCGAAAGCGGGCTGGCCATGGCCGGCGATTTTGGCACGGCGTTCCGCAGCATTTATACTGCCGTCGGCGACAGCGTCAACACGGCGGCGCGGCTGGAACAGGCGGCGCGCGATTACCCCCACGACGTGATCGTGGGCGCCGGCACGGTGGCGCGCGCCACCGGCCACCAGTTCCTGCCGCTGGGCGAGCGGCTGTTGCGCGGCAAGGAAAAACCGACCACGCTCTACACGATAGACACCACCATCGATACCATCAACGACACGCACAACATGGCCGAACGCGCTGCTCCCTCCACCACCGGCGTGCGGGAGCGGCACGCGTGAGGGCGGCCATCGGTACCCCATCGCGCTGGCTGGCCGCGCTGGCCGGCCTGTCCTGCGCGCTCGCGCTGGCCCCGGCCGCGCGCGCCGATGAGCCGGGCGAGACGGAGAGCCAGTTGCTCTACCAGCAGGCGCTGCAATCGATCGCCGAAGGGCGCAAGAACGACGCCAGCGCCACCCTGAGCGAAGTGGTGGCCAAGGAGCCGCTGCACGCGGGCGCCTGGCTGGACCTGGCCCTGATCCAGTGCGCGCTGGGGCACGCGGACGAGGCCGAGCGGCTGTTCGCTGCCATCGAGGTGCGCTTCAACCCGCCCCAGGGCATCCTCGAACTGATCAGCGAAGCGCGGGCCGGCGGTTGCAGCAACTGGCAGCCGCAAAGCCACGCCACGCTCAGCATAGGGCGCGGGCTGGACCAGAACGTCAACCAGGGTTCCTACGGCAGCAGCTATGGCGTGACCCAGGCCGGGGTGCAGGTGGACTTGCCCCAGCCGATCGACTTCCAGCCCAAGCATGACCAGTTCAGCTGGCTGTCGGCCGACTACCTGCGCGACCTCACGCCCAACGGCAGCAGCGGTTATTTGCAACTGCAATCGCGCCGCTACGACAGCCTGGGCCAGTACAACTCGACGGCGCTGTACGCGGGCGCCGACACGCCGTGGCGCTTCGGCCACTGGACCGTGCGCGGCAGCGCCAGCATGGGCCTGATCACGCTGGGCAGCCAGCTCTACCAGCGCCAGGCGCAGCTGCAGGTCAAGGTCGGGCCGCCGCTGCCGCTGCCGGGCAGCGTGCAGTTCCACCTGACGGCGGGCGTGAGCCGCGCCAACTACCTCACGCTCAGCCATTTCGACGCCAACACGCTGGAGCTGCGCGGCCAGTTCACTTACCACCGCGACGCCGACCTGGCCGCCATCGGCCTGGCCGGGCTGGACGACCGCGCGCTGGCGGCCCGCCCCGGCGGCGACCGGCGCGGCTGGCTGGCCACGCTGCAATGGAAGCACCAGCTGCCCTACCAGCTCACGGGCGAACTGAACTTCAGCCACCAGCGCTGGAACGGCGCCGAAGCCTATTCGCCGGGCTTCATCGACGATGTGCGGCGCCAGCGCACCACGCTGCTGCGCGCCGCCCTGACCTACCCGCTCAGCGCCAGCCAATCGCTGTTGCTTGAGGCCAGGCAGGTCCGGAATCAGGAAAGCATCTCGATCTTTCAGTACAATGACCGCCAATTGCAACTGAGCTGGCAATGGCAGACGCCGTGACGGGGCGCCGCCAGGGGCCGCCGTGATCGAATCAAGGTAGTGTATGGACTGGAAATGGGTGATGTTTTCGGCACTGGCCGTGCTGCTGACCGTGGGCTGTCTGTTGCCCAACAGTTGGCTGCCGACCGCCTTGCCGAACGATAAATTGATGCATTTCGCCGGTTTCGGCCTGCTGGCGCTGCTGGCCCTGCCGCTGGCGCACGACCGCCGCGAGGGCATGTGGTGCCTGGCCGGCGTGCTGCTGGCCAGCCTGGCCATCGAGTGCCTGCAGGTGCTGGTGCCGGAGCGGCGCTTCTGCTGGTGCGACCTGGCCGCCAACGCGGCCGGGGTGGCGTGCGCCGGCCTGATCGGGCTGGCCTATGGCGCCGTCAGCACGCTGGGAGCATTCGCATGAGCGAACCAGCAGCGCTGCCGGACGCACCGGGCACCCCGCCCAAGGAACCGCCGGGCCAGATCCAGATCTACCTGCGCAAGATCCCGTTGCTGGCCGAGCTGTCCGAGGAGGAGATGAACGCCGTCAAGGCCGAGCTGCGCATCCGCCACCACGCCAAGCGCGAGGTGGTGCTGCACAAGGGCGGCAGCGGCGACGGCCTGCTGTTCCTGCTGTCGGGCCAGTTACAGGTGATCGACGTGACCGAGGATGGCCGCGCCGTGGGCTTGCGCATGCTGGCGCCGGGCGACTTTTTCGGCGAGATCGCGCTGATCAACGAATCGACGCGTTCGGCCTCGGTGGTGGCCATGACGGAGGTGCTGGTGGCCTTCCTGCCGGCGCCCATTGCACTGCGCCTGTTCACCCATTCGCCGTCGGTGGCCAAGCAGATGCTGCGCCACCTGGCGCAGAAGATCCAGCGCGACTCGGAATTCCGCGCGTTGCTCAGCATCAACAACACGACGCGCCGCATCTACACCTTCCTGGTGCTGATGCAGAAGAAAAACCCGGACGGCACCGTGGTGGAGAACCTGCCCACCCACCAGGACATTGCCAACATGATCAACACCAGCCGCGAGACGGTGACGCGGGCGCTGCTCACGCTGGTGCAGCAGGGCATCGTGCAAAAAGAACCACACCGGCTCATCATCAAGGACCCGGACGCGCTGCAAAAACTGGTGCAAGGCGACGCCTGAGGCGTAACAACCTATTACAACTGTGGCAAGCCAGTACGGTATAATCTGACCCTTTCAATTTCAGGGGCCAGCAGACTGTCTGCGAGCCGCACCGTCTGCCATGAGTTCTGCACCACCGTCGTTCCGTCCGCGAGGCGCCGCCTGATGTCCGCCATGCTACGGGCCATCTGGGCCTACCGCGGTTTCGTGCTGGGCAGCGTCAAGCGGGAATTCCAGGCCAAGTACCGCAACACCATGCTGGGCGCGGCCTGGACCGTGCTCAACCCGCTGGCCATGATCGTGGTCTACACGCTGATCTTCTCGCAGGTCATGCGCAGCAAGCTGCCCGGCGCCAGCGGCCAGTACGCCTACAGCATCTACCTGTGCGCCGGCGTGCTGACCTGGGGCCTGTTCGCCGAACTGACCACGCGCATGCTCAATATGTTCCTGGAGCAGGCCAACCTGCTCAAGAAGGTCAGCTTCCCCCGCATCTGCCTGCCGCTGATCGCCGTGCTCAACGCGCTGCTCAACTTCGCCATCATCTTCGGCCTGTTCCTGCTGTTCCTGCTGGTGTCGGGCCAGTTCCCCGGGTGGGTCACCCTGGCGCTGCTGCCGCTGCTGGCGCTGCAACTGGCGCTGGCCGTGGGCCTGGGACTGGTGCTGGGCATCCTCAACGTGTTCTTCCGCGACGTGGGCCAGTTCTTCACCATCTTCCTGCAATTCTGGTTCTGGTTCACGCCCATCGTCTATCCGGCCACCATCATCCCCGAGGCGCTGCGCCCGTGGCTGGCCCTGAACCCCATGAGCGCCATCACCGTGTCGTATCAACAATTGCTGGTGGCCGGCCAGATGCCGGACTGGGCCTCGCTGGCGCCGGCCGCCGTGCTGGCCGCCGGCCTGTGCCTGCTGGGCCTGAAACTGTTCCGCCGCCGCGCGGGAGAAATGGCGGACGAACTGTAATGGGCACCATCCGCGTCGCCCAACTGGGCAAAGCCTACAAACAATATCCAACCCGCTGGGCCCGCCTGCGCGAGTGGCTGCTGCCCATGCGCGGGCCGCGCCACCAGTTGCGCTGGATCTTGCAGGACATTAATTTCGAGGTGAAGGCCGGCGAGGCCGTGGGCCTGATCGGCATCAACGGCGCCGGCAAGAGCACGCTGCTCAAGCTGATCACCGGCACCACCCAGCCCACCACGGGCAGCGTGGCGCTGACGGGCCGGGTGGCGGCCCTGCTGGAACTGGGCATGGGCTTCCACCCCGACTTCACGGGCCGCCAGAATGTCTACATGGCCGGCCAGCTGGCCGGCCTCACCGTCCAGCAGCTCGACGCGCTGATGCCATCCATCGAGCAGTTCGCCGAGATCGGCGACTACATCGAGCAGCCGGTGCGCGTCTATTCGAGCGGCATGCAGATGCGGCTGGCCTTCAGCGTGGCTACCTGCGTGCGGCCCGACATCCTGATCGTGGACGAGGCGCTGGCCGTGGGCGACGTCTACTTCCAGCAGAAATGCTTCGACCGCATCCGTGACTTCACGGCCAGCGGCACCACGCTGCTGTTCGTGTCGCACAGCATGGGCACGGTGATGAACATCTGCAACCGCTGCCTGTACATCCGCCAGGGCGCGCTGGCCTTCGACGGCGCCCCCAAGGCGGCCGCCGACCGCTACCAGGCCGAACTGCTGGGCCGGCTCGACCACGCGCCCCAGCAGCACACGGTGGCCGTGTCGGCCGCCGAACGCCTGCGCGACGCGCCCGTGCTGACCGGCAGCGACGGCAGCATCACCACGCCGCTGGCCGACTGCGTGGGCGTGGCCTTCGTGCGCGACGATGGCACACCCGAAGCGAGCATCATCGCCGACCAGCCGGTGCGGCTGCGCGTAGAATACCGCGCCCACCGCGAGCTCGACGACCCGCACGTGGGCTTCAAGATCCGCAACCGCTATGGCGTGGTGCTGTTCGAGACCAACACCTATTGCATGCGCGAACAGCCGGGGCCGGTGGCCGCCGGCGGCGTGCTGTCGGCCAGCTTCGCCTTCACCATGGCACTGGCACCGGACGAGTACACGCTCACGGTCGGATTGGGCAACGGCGGCTATGATGAAGGCAGCTTCCGCGAAGTGCTCAACTACCTGCACGAGGTGAGCACCTTCGTGGTCCTGCCCAACAGCGCGGCCATCACCTGGTCCGGCCTGGCCAACCTGGCGCCGCGGCTGGACGTCGACAAACTGTAACGCCGAATTCAACCGAACCTCAGGAAAGATCATGTCCGAGACCCTGTTCCCCACCGCCGACGCCGCCGACGCGCTGGTGCACGGCCTGTACCGCGCCCTGCTGGGCCGCGACGCGGACCCGGTCGGCCTGCAGCACTGGCGCACGGTGCTGACCGGCGGCGGCGACGTGGCCGCGCTGGCCGCGGCCCTGGCCGGCAGCGACGAATACCGCGCCCGCACCGCCAGCCTGGCCGCTCACGGCCCGGCCCGCGCCCGGCTGGCGGCCCACTGCGCGCCGCTGTTCGCGGACCAGCCCCTGCACATCGTCGACGTGGGCGCGCAGATGCTGGACGACGAACGCCACGTGTACGCGCCGCTGACCGACCACGGCCTGCCCTGCCAGGTGACCGGCTTCGAGCCGCTGGACGAGAAGCGCGAACAGCGCGAACAGCACGACGGCCAGGCCACTGTCCGGCTGTACCCCGACTTTATCGGCGACGGCCAGCGCCACCCGTTCCACATCAACGAACCGGACGCCACCTCGTCGCTGCTGCCGTTCAACCGCGCCGTGACCGACCAGCTGGTGGACCTGAGCCACCTGCGCACCGTGCGCACGGCCGACGTCGACACCCGCACGCTGGACGCCGTGCTGGCCGAGGCGGCCCCGGTCGACTTCCTCAAGCTCGACATCCAGGGCTTCGAGCTGCCGGCCCTGCGCCATGCGACGGCCGTGCTGGCGCGCACCGCCGTGGTCCATTGCGAAGTGTCGTTCACGCCCATCTACGCCGGCCAGGCGCTGTTCTCGGACATCGAGCAACTGCTGCGCGGCCAGGGCTTCGAATTCATCGACTTCCACAGCACCTGCCGCTACGCCAGCGAGGGCACGGCGGCGCGCCAGTCGCGCGACCGGCTCGGCTGGGGCGACGCCATCTTCATGAAGTCGCCCGGCCTGCTCAGCGGGCGCGACCTGCTGGCCCAGGCCGCCATCGCGCTGTTCGTGTACGACAAGCCCTCGCTGGCCGAGGCGCTGGCCGTGCGCGCCGATCCGGCGCTGGCGGCCCTGTTCCGGGAAGGCCAGCCATGAGCTTCATCTCCTACGCCCAGAACGGCGAAGACGTACTGCTGTGGCGCGCCCTGCATGACGTGCCGGACGGCTTCTACATCGACGTCGGCGCCAACGACCCCGAGCAGCACTCCGTCACCAAGGCCTTCTACGAGCGCGGCTGGCACGGCATCAACATCGAACCGTTGCCCTCATTCCGGGCCGCGTTCCTCGAGCAGCGCCCGCGTGACCTGACGCTGACGGTGGCGGCCGGCGCGGCCGAAGGCGAGATCACGCTGTTCGACGTGACCGACGTGAACGGCTGGGCCTCGACCGACGCCGCCGTGGCCGCCAGCCACCGGGCCGAAGGCCACCGCGTGGTCGAGCAGACCGTGCCGCTGTGCACGCTGGCGGCCATCTGCCGCGAGCACGTGCGCGGCCCCGTGCACTTCCTCAAGATCGACGTCGAAGGCTGCGAGGGCGACGTGCTGCGCGGCATGGACTGGACCGCGTGCCGCCCGTGGATCGTGGTGGTCGAAGCGACCCTGCCCAACAGCCGCGTGAGCAACCACGACAGCTGGGAAGCGCTGGTGACCGACCACGGCTACCGCTTCTGCTACTTCGACGGCCTGAACCGCTATTACGTGGCCGACGAGCACCCGCAACTGGCCGAACGCCTGACGGTCCAGCCCAATGTGTTCGACGACTACATCAGCCATCACCTGGACAAGGCCTGGCAGCGGGCCGACCGGCTCGACGCCGCGCTGGCCGAGATGAACACGCAACTGGCGCTGCACCAGCAGCAGCACCAGGCGCGCGAGGCGGAACTGGAACAAGCGATCCTGGACGCCCAGCGCCAAACCCGGCTGGCCGCCGACGACACGGCCCAGGTGCGCGCCGAGCTGCACCAGGCCGACCAGCGCGCGCGCGCGTTCGAAGCGAGCCTGCACCAGAACGCGGCCTGGGCCGCCGGCCTCGAACAGCAATTGCTGGCCATGCGCGCCAGTCGCTCGTGGCGCATCACGGCGCCGATGCGCGTGCTGCTGCGGCGCGGCGAGCAGAGCCTGCCGCGCATCGCGCGCCGGCGCGCCCGCAGCGCCTTGCGCCGGGCGCTGGCGTGGGTGCTGTCGCGCCCGGCCGTGCGGCGCGTGACGGTGCCGCTGCAGATGCGCTTCCCGACCCTGTCGCTGCGGCTCAAGCGGGTGCTGGCCGTGGTGCGCCAAGACCATGGCCTGCCCCAGCACGCGCCCGACCTGCCCTACCAGCTGCGCGAACTGCCGCAATCGGCCCGCCAGGTGCTGGCCGACCTGCGGCGCGCCCAACAACATACTGAACACTGAACATGCGTCTCGTCATTGACTTGCAATCCTGCCAGAACGGCGCCGCGCGCGAGCCGGCCGCCGTGGTGGCGCTGGCCCAGGCCGTGGTGCGCAGCGCCGCCGGCCACACCGTGCTGCTGGCCCTCGACGGCCGCCACGGCGACCAGATCGAGGCGCTGCGCCATGCCTTCGCCGGCCTGCTGCCGGCGGCCCACATCGTCTGCTACGCGGCGCCCACCGGCTCGGGCGCGTGGCAACATGGCGCGGCCGAACTGATCCGTGCCAACGCGCTGGCCCAGTTGCGGCCCGACGCCCTGTTCTGCCCCGGCCTGCTGGACCGGCCGCTCGACGACAGCCTGTGCGACCACGGCGCGCTGGGCGTGCCCTGCGCCTACTGGCTGGCCGACGCCGGCCCGCTGCAAGCGCCCTCCGCGTCCGCGCTGCGGCCGGTGGCCGCGCGCCAGCGCCGCCAGTTGCAAGCGGCCAGCGTGGTGCTGACGCCGGCCGCCGCCGATGGCGCGCTGTTGCAGGCGGCGCTGGCGCCGGTGCCGGTGCTGGTGACGGGCCAGCAGCCGGACGAGGCGGCAGCCCAGTTGTGGCAGGCGCTGGCCGCGCTGCCGGCCAGCCCGGCCGCCACGGCCACGGGCGGCAATGTGGCCGGCTCAAGCGTGACAACTGCGGCCACTGAAACAACTGCGGCCGCCACCGAAACAACGGCGGCAACCGCCGCTGCCGAAACGAGCAAAGCCGGCAAGGCCACGGCCGCCGCTACGGTCCGGCCCCGGCTGGCGTTCGTCTCGCCGCTGCCGCCGGAAAAATCGGGCATCGCCGACTACAGCGCCGAACTGCTGGCCGAGCTGGACCCGTACTACGAGATCGAACTGGTGGTGCAGCAAAGCGTGCCGGCCGACCCGGCGCTGGCCGCCCGCTGGCCGCTGCGCACGCCCGACGAGTTCGAGCAGCGCGCCGCCAGCTATGATCGCGTGCTCTACCATTTCGGCAACTCCAACGCCCACCAGCACATGTTCGGCCTGCTGGCGCGCCAGCCCGGCGTGGTGGTGCTGCACGACTTCTTCCTCAGCGGCGTGCTCGACAACATGGAGCGCGACCGGGTCGAACCGCAGGCCTTCCTGGCCGCCCTGTACGCCTCGCACGGCCACAGCGCGCTGCTGCGGCATGGTGAACTGGGCCGCAACGACACGATCTGGGCCTACCCGTGCAACAAGCCGGTGCTGGACCAGGCCAGCGGCCTGATCGTCCACGCCGATTTCTCGCGCCAGCTGGCCGAGCAGTGGTATGGCCCCGGCTATGCCGACCAGTGGGTCACGCTGCCGCTGCTGCGCGGCCTGCCGGCCGGCCACGCGCCGCAGGCCGCGCGCCAGGCGGCACGTCAGGCACTGGGCCTGGACGACGACACCTTCCTGGTGTGCAGCTTCGGCATGCTGGGCAGCACCAAGCTCAACGAACGGCTGCTGCACGCCTTCCTGGCCTCGCCGCTGGCGCGCCAGCGCAACTGCCAGCTGGTGTTCGTGGGCGAGAACGACCCCGGCCCCTACGGCTACGAACTGCTGCGCCAGATCGCCCACAGCCCGTGCGCCGAGCGCATCCGCGTGACCGGCTTCGTCACGGCCGCCGACTACGGGCGCTACCTGGCGGCGGCCGACACCGCCGTCCAGCTGCGCACCCAGACCCGCGGCGAAACGTCGGCCTCGGTGCTCGACTGCCTGCTGTACGGCATCCCCACCATCATCAACGCCCACGGCGCGGCCGCCACGCTGCCCGAATCGGTGCTGATCAAGCTGCCCGACCAGTTCGGCGACGACGCGCTGGCCGACGCGCTGGCCAGTCTGTATGACGACCCGGCGCTGCGCACCGGCCTGGCCGAGCGGGGCCGCGCCCACGTGCAGGCGCACCACGCGCCGGCCGCCGTGGCGCGCCAGTACCATGCCGCCATCGAGCGCTTCGCGCGCGACAGCCACGCCAGCCGCTACCGCGCGCTGCTGGACGGGCTGGCGGCGCTGTCGCCCAAGCCGCAGGAACAGGAACTGATCGCCGCCGCCAGCGCCATCGCCGCCAACCTGCCGGCCACGGCGCCGCGCCAGCTGCTGATCGACATCTCGGCGCTGATCCAGGCCGACCACAAGACCGGCATCCAGCGCGTGGTGCGCAGCATCCTGCTGGCCCTGTTCAAGCAACCGCCGGCCGGCTACCGGGTCGAGCCGGTCTACAGTGAAGGCGGCAACCATTGCTACCGCTACGCGCGCCGCTGGGCGTTCGAGATGGTGGGCGTGCACGGCCTGCAGCTGGAGGACGCGCCCATCGAGGCGCGCGCCGGCGACCATTTCCTCGGCCTCGACCTGTTCACCAACGGCACGGCGCAGAACGAAGCGCTGCTGGCCGGCCTGCACCAGCGCGGCGTGCGCATCGACTTCGTTGTGTACGACCTGCTGCCGCTGCTGCGCCCCGAATCGTTCCCGTTCGGCGCGGAAAAATACTATGGCGATTACCTGGAGACGGTGTCGCACGTGGCCGATGGCGTGGTGTGCATCTCGCGCGCCGTGGCCGACGAGCTGGCCACGTGGCTGGAGAACCGCCCAAGCCGCCGGGTGGCGCCGCTGCAACTGGGCTACTTCCACCTGGGCGCCGACATCGGCGCCAGCGCGCCCACCAGCGGCCTGCCGCCCGAGGCCGGGCAGGTGCTGGCCGCCGTGGCCGCCGCCCCCACGCTGCTGATGGTGGGCACGCTGGAGCCGCGCAAGGGCCACACCCAGGCGCTGGACGCGTTCGAACTGCTATGGCAGCAGGGCGTGGCCATCAACCTCGTCATCGTCGGCAAGGCGGGCTGGCTGGTCGACACGCTGATCAAGCGGCTCGAGCAGCATCCGCTGCGCGGCCAGCGCCTGTTCTGGCTGTCGGGCGTGTCCGACGAGATGCTGCTGCAACTGTACGGTTCGGCGGCGGCCCTGCTGGCCGCATCCGAGGCCGAAGGCTTCGGCCTGCCGCTGATCGAGGCGGCCCAGCACGACCTGCCCATCATCGCGCGCGGCCTGCCCGTGTTCCGCGAGGTGGCCGGCGAGCACGCCTACTATTTCGACGGCCTGGACGCGCCGGCGCTGGCCGGCGCCCTGCGCGCCTGGCTGGACCTGCACGCGGCCGGCCAGGCGCCGCAGCCGCAAGGCTTGCGCTGGCTGAACTGGCAGCAGAGCGCCGACCAGCTGATGGACGTGGTGCTGCACGGCCAGTGGTACCGCCAGCTCGGTGGTGACGGCGCGCCCGCGCCCCAGTTGCTGGTGGACGTGACCACCATCGCCGCCAACGACCTGCAAACGGGCATCGAGCGCGTGGTGCGGGCCCAGTTGTCCGAACTGCTGCGCACGCCCACCACGCGCTACCAGGTGCGCCCCGTGTACCTGAGCGATGAGGGCGGCCACTGGCACTACCGCTACGCCAAGCGCTACACGCACCGCCTGCTCGGCATCAACGAAGCGGGCGTGGCCGACGACGCCGTCAAGGTGGTCCGCGGCGACGTCTACTACAGCCCCGACTACGCGCCCGGCGCCGTGGTGGCGGCCGCCGCCGCCGGCCTGTACCAGCGCTGGCGCACGGCCGGCGTGTCCGTCAATTTCCTGATCCACGACCTGCTGCCCGTGCTGCAGCCGGCCTTCTTCCCGCCCGGCGCCAGCGACGCCCATGGCCGCTGGCTGCGCTGCATCGCAGCCCAGGCCGACCGCCTGGTCTGCATCAGCGCCGCCGTGGCCGACGACACGCGCCAGTGGCTGGGCGCCAACGGCCTGGCGGTGCCGCCGCTGGCCGTGCTGCACCATGGCGCCGACATCGCCGCCTCCCAGCCCAGCACCGGCCTGCCCGACGAGGCGCCGGCCGTGCTGGCGCGGCTGGCGGCCAGCCCGGCGTTCCTGATGGTGGGCACGATCGAGCCGCGCAAGGGCCACCTGCAGACGCTGGACGCGTTCGAGCAGTTGTGGGCCGAGGGCGTGGACGCGCAACTGGTGATCGTCGGCCGCGAAGGCTGGCAGGGCTTGCCGCCATCGCAGCGCCGCACCATCCCCGCCATCATCGCGCGCCTGCAAGGCCACCCGGAAGCGGGCCGCCGCCTGCACTGGCTGCAAGGCATCAGCGACGACTACCTGGAGCAGGTGTACGCGGCCTGCGCCTGCCTGCTCGCGCCCAGCGAGGGCGAAGGCTTCGGCCTGCCGCTGATCGAGGCGGCCCGCCACGGCCTGCCCGTGCTGGCGCGCGCCCTGCCCGTGTTCCGCGAAGTGGCGGGCCAGCATGCCCAGTATTTCAGCGGCCACGACGGCGCCGCGCTGGCGCTGGCGCTGCGCGCCTGGCTGGACGGCCACGCGGCCGGCCAGGCCGTGGCGTCTGGCGCCATGCCCTGGCAATGCTGGAGCGACAACGCGCGCGCGCTGGCCGCGCTGCTGTTCGACGCCGCCCCTGAAACCGAAGCTATTCCTGAGAGCGCCACCGTATGAATTCTCCGCACCAGCCCCTGACCCCGCCTGGCGCCATCCCGGTCCACGCTGAACCGCCGCTGGTCATCGACCTGGACGGCACCCTGATCTATTCCGACCTGCTGTGGGAAGCGCTGCTGCTGTTCCTCAAGCAGCGCTTCTGGCAAGCCTGGCGCCTGCCCGGCTGGCTGCTGCTGGGCAAAGCCGGCTTCAAGGACAAGCTGGCCGCGCACGTGGCCATCGACCCGGCCACGCTGCCCTACGACCAGCGCCTGCTGGCCCACATCCGCGAGGAACGGGCGCGCGGCCGGCGCGTGGTGCTGGCCACTGGTTCCCAGCGCGCCTACGCGGAAGCCATCGCCGCCCATCTGCAACTGTTCGACCTGGTGCTGGCCACCGAGGCCGGCGTCAACCTGACCTCGCACAACAAGGCCGCCACGCTGGCCCAGCACTACGGCGCGCGCGGCTACGATTACGTGGGCAACGCCAGCGTCGACGTCCCCGTGTGGCATGGCAGCCGCGAAGCGTACAGCGTGAGCCGGCGCCCGTTCCGGCTGGCCGACGGCCGCCAGACCCAGCCGCTGGGCGCGCAGCGCCGCCATCCGCTGGCCGCCCTGCTCAAGGCCATGCGACCGCGCCAGTGGCTGAAGAACATGCTGGTGTTCCTGCCCATGCTGGCCGGCCACGTGCTGCGACTGCCGACGCTGCTCGAATCGCTGCTGGCGTTCACGGCGTTCTCGCTGTGCGCGTCCAGCGCCTACCTGCTCAACGACGCGCTCGACGCCCACGACGACCGCCAGCATCCGACCAAGTGCCGGCGCCCGATCGCGGCCGGCAGCCTGCCGCTGTCGCTGGCCCTGTGCACCAGCGCCTTGCTGGCCGTGGCGGCCCTGCTGCTGTGCACGCTCGACGGCACCTGGCTGCTGCCGGTGGTGCTGATCTATTTCGTCAGCACGCTCAGCTACTCGTTCGTGCTCAAGCGGCTGCTGATGGTCGACATCGTCACCCTGGCGCTGCTGTACACGGTGCGCATCCTCGGCGGCGGCGCGGCCACCGGCATCACGCCCTCGTTCTGGCTGCTGGCGTTCTCGTTCTTCATCTTCCTGTCGCTGGCCATGCTCAAGCGTTACAGCGAACTGTTCAACCTGAAGCGCCAGGGCAAGGAGAAGACCAGCGGGCGCGGCTACACCACGGCCGACAAGGGACCGATCGGCACCATGGGCGTGAACGCCGGCTTCCTGTCGGTGCTGATCTTCATGCTGTACATGAATTCGGACCGCGTGCTGCCGCTGTACCCGCATCCGGCCTACCTGATGGGCATCGTGCCGCTGCTGGTGTTCTGGCTGGGCCGGCTGTGGATGCTGGGCTACCGTGGCCAGGTGCACGAAGACCCGGTGCTGTTCGTCAGCAAGGATCGCCTAAGCCTGCTCATCATCGCCCTGTGCGGCGCGCTGGCCGTAGCCGCCGCGCTTTGACCGCCCCCTGTATTGTTGAAAGTATTCGCCATGTCCCCGACCTTGATAGGCTACCTGTGGTGTGCGCTGGCCGCGCTAGCCAGCGCCGCCGCCACCTTCCTGATTAAACTGTCCAGCCTGGCCGGCACGGACTGGAACCTGCGCCGCCTGGCCTTCCTGGGCGGTGCCTGCGCCACCTACGGCCTGGGCTTCATCTGCTACTCGGTGGCGCTGCAAAGGCTGCAGATCAGCCTGGCCTACCCGGCCATGACGGCCATCACCATGGCGCTGGTGGCGCTAACCGGCTACGCGGCCCTGAACGAAGCGATGAGCGTGTCCAAGCTGACCGGCCTGGTGCTGATCGCGGCCGGCGCGTTCGCGCTCACGCGGTGAGCACCATGCCGCGCTCCCTGCCCGCGTCCCCGTCTGCCGCCCCGGCAGCGGCGCCCTTCCACGGCGCGCCCACCGCGCGCACCGGCCTGCGCGGCCCGCTGGCCTTCGCGTGGCTGCTGGCGGCCGTGCTGCTGGCCACGCTGGCCCTGCGCGCGCCGCTGCTGACGGGCGACGCGGCCGAATACACCTTAATGACGGTGGCCGTGGCCGAACATGGCAGCCCCGACATCCGTCCCGCCGACGTGGCGCTGGGCCGCAAGATGATGCCGCAGTTCGACGCGGCCCTGGCCCAGCTGGCCGACGGCATGCAGGCTCACCGCGAAGTGCCGCTCAGCGGCTTCTACCGTGGCCGCGAGGGCAGCACCCAGGCCATCCACTTCTTCGGCTATTCCGCGCTGGCGGCGCTGCCGTTCAAGCTGCTGCGCGCGCTGGGCGCCGATCCGTTCAAGTGCTACCAGGCACTCAACCTGGCCTGCGTGTTCGTGCTGGGCCTGACCCTGCGCCACGTGTTCGGCAGCAACGGCCGCGCTGCCGTCGGCCTGCTGCTGTTCCTGCTGTGCGGCGGCGTGCTGTACCTGGACTGGAGCAGCCCGGAACTGATGACGGCCTCGATGCTGCTGTCCGGCCTGCTGCTGTACACGGCCGGCAGTCCGCTGGCGGCCGGCCTGCTGGGCGGGCTGGCCACGCTGCAAAACCCCACCACCGTGTTCTTCCTCGCGTTCGCGCCGCTGCTGCAACTGGTGTCGCAGTACCGCCCCGGCGACGGCTGGCGCGCCGCGCTGGCGCCGTGCGTGGCGCCGCGCCGCATCGCCGGCCTGGCGCTGGGCGGCGCCCTGTTCGCGCTAGCGCCGCTGTACAACCTGTACCAGTTCGGCGTGCCCAGCGTGATCGCCAAGGTCGGCGCCGACCCGGCCATGGCCAGCGGCGTGCGGCTGTTCTCCTTCTATTTCGACCTCAACCAGGGCATGATCGTCGCCATCCCGGCGCTGGCCGGCTTCCTGCTGCTGTGGGGCTGGCGCCGCGGCGCGCCGGGCCGTGGCCGCCGCCTCGCCATGCTGGTGCTGGCCTGCGTGCTGACGCTGGCGCTGGCCCTGCCCACGCTGGTGATCCAGAACTGGAACTCGGGCGCGGCCGGCGTGATGCGCTACGCGTTCTGGGCCGCCATGCCGCTGCTGTTCGTGCTGCTGTGGCAATTGCGCCGCCTGCCGCGCTGGCCGGTGGCGGCGCTGGCCGTGCTGCTGGTACTGCAAGGGCTGGCCATGCGCAACGACCTGCGCTACGGCGCGCTGGAATTCAGCCCGCTGGCGCGCGCCGTGCTGCGCCACGCGCCGGCCTGGTACAACCCGGAACCGGAACTGTTCGCCGAACGCAGCTGGCACGGCGAATACGAGCTGGCCCAAGGCCGCGTGGCCGTCTACGAGGACGGCGGCAAGGTCTACAAGACCATGTATAGCCGCGCCAACCTGGACGCCGACCAGGCCCTGTGCGGCGCCGGCCGCGCGCTGACGGCCGCCAACCGCTTCCACGACACCACCCGCATGTGGCGCTACATCGACGGCCAGCCGCAGTGCGGCCCGGCCGGCCCGGCGCCGCTGCGCTACGGCCTGGCGCAATTCCTCAGCCACGACGGCATCACGCTGGGCACAGGCTGGAGCCAGCCCGAGTCCGGCGGCGACATCTGGAACGGCAGCTGGTCCAACGGCAAGCGCTCGGTGCTGACCGTGCCGCTGCCGGCCGGCCACCAGTACCGCACCCTGCTCATCATCGGCCACTACTTCACCGGCAACAGCCGCACCCGCGTGATCATCAACGGGCGCGACCTGGGCTGGTTCGCGCTGCGCGAGCTGCCCGAACTGCCGCTGCCCGACGCGCCGACGCTGACGCTGGAACTGGAACATGACGCGCCCTACCAGCCGCCGCCGGGCCAGCCCGACACGCGCCAGCTGGCGTTCTTCCTGCAGGAAATCGCGCTTAAGCCGGCCCTGCGCTAAGCCGGGGACCGGCCGCGCCGGTCCCCCACGCCAGCCCGGCTGCCTGCCGGCCGGCCCTGACCCCACGCTCACACATGCACATGACGACAACGCCACTGCGCCCCTTCCGCTTCGCCCTGTTGCTGGCCGCCCTGCTGCTGGCCCTGCTGTTCACGCGCGGCCCCGACCACAACGGCGACGCCGTCGAATACTCGCTGCAAACGATCGCGCTGGTGCGCCACGCCTCGCCCGACATCCGGCTCGACGACATCGCCGTGGCCAAGCAACTGGTGCCCAGCCGCATCCCAGTGTATGAACTGATCGAACACGACATGGTGACCCGGCAACCGACGCTGTACGCGGCCTTCACGCGCGGCAAGGATGGCCAGGTGTACGCGGTCCACTTCTTCGGCTACGCGCTGCTGACGGCGCTGCCGTTCAAGCTGCTGCAAGCGGTGGGCGCGGAACCGTTCCGCGCCTACCAGATCGTCAACCTGGCGATGGTGTTCATCCTCGGCCTGAGCCTGTATCGGCTGTTCCGCTCGGGGCCCAAGGCGCTGCTGGGCGTGGCCCTGTTCATGCTGTGCGGCGGCCTGCAATACTGGGACTGGGGCAGCCCCGAATGCCTGAGCGCAGCGGCCCTGCTGGCGGCGCTGGTGCTGTACTGCGACGGCCTGCCGCTGGCGGCCTGCCTGCTGGCCGGGCTGGCGTCGCTGCAAAACCCCACCATCGTCGTGTTCCTCGGCTTCGCCCCGCTGCTGCGGCTGTGCCTGCACTACGAACCGGGCAGCGGCTGGCCCGGCGTGCTGGCCGCCCTGCCGCGCGGCCGCTACCTGGTCGCGCTGGCGGCCGGCGGCGCCGTGTTCGCGCTGGCGCCGCTGTTCAACCTGTGGCAGTTCGGCGTGCCCAACGTGATCGCCAAGCTGTTCTCCGACCCCGGCCTAATCAACGGCACCCGGCTGCACTCCTTCTATTTCGACCTGAACCAGGGCATGCTGATCGGCATACCCGGCATCTGGGCCGCGCTGCTGCTGTTGGGCTGGCGCGGCCGGCCGCGCGCCGAACGGCAACGCAACCTGGCGCTGCTGGCCGTGTGCACCGTGTTCTCGCTGGCGCTGGCGCTGCCCGCGCTGGCCGTGCTGAACTGGAACTCGGCCGCCACCGGCGAGATGCGTTACGCGTTCTGGGCCGGCAGCGCCTTCCTGTTCCCCTTGCTGTGGCGGCTGCGCGCCTGGCCGCGCTGGCCGGTCGCGCCGCTGCTGGCCATCTTCCTCGTGCAGGGCGTGGCCACCTGGCAGGCGTTCGGCTACAACTACGTCCACCTCAGCCCGCTGAGCGCCTGGCTGATGGAACGCCATCCGGCCTGGGTCAACCCCGAGCCCGAGATTTTCGCCGAGCGCAACACCCACAACGACGCCATGCTGCTGCCCGAGCAGGTGGTGGCGCTCAGCGTGGATGGTCCCAGCCAGAAAATCCTCTACAACCGCAGCAACACCGCCATCGGCGCCCTGCTGTGCGGCGCAGGCAACACGCTGGCCGAGGAAGACAACCGCACCTCGCACAGCATGCGCGGCTGGCGCTACCTGAACGGCCCCGTGCATTGCCACAATGGCGCCGGCAACGCCGACCGCACGCTGGCCTACGCCGACTTCAAGCAATTGCAGACCCAGTTGCTGGTGCATGGCTGGGCCACGCCCGAAGGCAACGGCAGCGACTGGGACGGCGTATGGTCGGACGGCCCCACGTCGCGGCTGCAGGTCGCGCTCGACCGCCGGCACCCGCCGACCACGGTGCTGGTGGCCGGCTACTACTTCAAGGGCAACCAGCGCACCCGGGTCTACGTGAACGGCGTCGACCTGGGCTGGCACAACCTGCAGGACGCGCAACCGCTGCCGGTGCCGGCCGCCGTGGCCGAACAAGGCCAGTTACAGATCCTGCTGCAGCACGAAGCGCCGGGCGAGCCCGGCCCGAACGACACCCGCCACCTGTCGCTGTTCCTGCGCAAGGTCGTATTGCATTAAACAAAATCTATGGTCACCCTCTTTTTTGCAAGCTGATTTTTTGTATGCTGTAAGAAGGCTCGCTTAAATCTATCCGGCGTCTAATTGGAGATGTACTCCGCGCCACGATGAGAGTCGCGCCTGTCGGTC
>NZ_JACEZT010000022.1 GCF_014042345.1 Rugamonas brunnea | reverse complement strand
CACGGTCGCAGCCGGTGCCGCGGCCGGCGCGGCGTTCGCGGCGGCCGGCGCACCAGGTGCAGCCCCAGCGCCGGGCGAACCGGCGGCCGGTGCACCACCTTGCGGCGGGACGGAAATCAGCGGCACCGACGGCGACTGCATGGGCGCCGTCTCCTGGCCCGGCTTGACCAGCGTGGTCTCGATCGGCGCGGTGGCCTCGGCGGCCTTGTCGGCCACGGCCGGCGCTGCAACGGTGGCGGTGGCGCTGGCGCCCTCCTTGCCCTGCCCCAGCATGCCCGGCGCGATCAGGCCGGCGTGATACGCATACGCGCCGGCGGCGGCCAGCACCACGGCCACGCCGGCGCCTATCATCCAGCCGGCCGGCTTGGACGAGCGCTCCGTCAGCGACGGGAAGCGCGACTCGGAGAACGTGGGCGAGCGCTCGCGGCGCGGCGGCGACGCTTCATGGCTGGTGGGCGAGACCACTTCGATCATGGCCACCAGCGGCGTGGCGTCGATCTTCAGCACTTTGGCGTAGGCGCGCACGAAACCGCGCACCACGGCCATGTTGGGCAGCGAGGCGTAATCGCCCTTCTCCAGCGCGATCACCTGGCGCGGCGCCAGTTTCAGCTGATCGGCGATCTGTTCGATCGTCCAGCCGGCCGCTTCGCGGGCGGCGGCCAGTTGTACTCCGGGCGTGGCCAGGTTGCTGCCCTGGTCTTTTGGCGGTTCAGCCCACTCTGAATTCATTGGTACCCCTGTTTCACTCATCAAACGCCCCACGTTGATACGCAGCATACTCGACCGAACCGGCGTGGTGGCGCCGCAATTGCGTCGCCCAGCCAGCTTCCGCGTCCTTGTCGCCGAGCTTATGCTGCACTTTAATCGCGAGCCACAGCACATCGGCCGTCATGCTCTCCATCTTTGCTAACTTGCCCAGCCGGGTTATGAAAAAACCGGCACGGGGATAATCGCCCCGCGCGTAGTAGACCTGCGCCAGGTTGGCGTTGGTCGCGGCCAGGTCGGGCGTAAGCTGCAAGGCACGCAGCAGGTATTTTTCCGCTGCCGCGTAATCCTTGATCTTCAGCGCGCAGGAACCGGCGTTGTTGAGCGCCTTGTCCGGCGACTGGTAGGCCGGGTTGGCCAGGGCTTGCTCGAAATGCTTGAGCGCCTCGGGCACGCGGCCGTGCTCGCACAGGAACGAGCCGTAATTGTTGGCCAACTCGGGATTGCGCGGCGCCAGCTTGAGCGCGTGCACGAAATTATCCTCGGCCAGCGCGGTCTCGCCCATGGCCATGTAGATCAGCGCGCGCATGCCGTAGGCATCGACGTACTGCGGGTCGGCCGCCAGCGCCAGCTTCACTTCATCGAGCGCCACGGCGTACTGGCCCTGCTCGTAGTAGCCCACGGCCAGCTGCATGCGGATGCTGGCGCGGCGCTGGGCCGAGGTCAGGTCCGAAGCCGTCTGCAGCTCCTCCTTGCCACTGTTGCCCGGACCGGCGGCACAGCCGGCCAGCATCGCTGCCAGCGCCAGGGCAGACAGCAACGGACGGCGGCGGCGGACCAGGGGTGTCATCAGGAACGGATCTCCACGATCTTGCCGAAATTGGCGCCGAACTTCTGCTGGTATTCGGCCATCTTTTCCATGCGCTCCTGGACCCGGGTGCGGTCCTGCACTTCGCCGGCCAGCTGGCCGCAGGCGGCGTCGATATCGTCGCCGCGCGTCTTGCGGATGGTGGTGACGATGCCGGCGTCCATCAGGATCTGGGCGAAGGCCTTGATGCGCGGGTTCTTCGAGCGGAACAGGCCCGATTCCGGGAAGGGGTTGAACGGAATCAGGTTGAACTTGCAGTTCACGCCGTGCTGGCGGTCCTGCACCAGGGCCACCAGCTCGCGCGCGTGCTCGTCGGAGTCGTTGAAACCGTCGAGCATGCAGTATTCAAAGGTGATGAAGTCGCGCGGCGCAAATTCCAGGTAGCGCTTGCAGGCGGCCAGCAGCTCCTTCAACGGGTATTTTTTATTCAGCGGTACCAGGCCATCGCGCAGCGCATCGTTCGACGCGTGCAGCGACACGGCCAGCGCCACCGGCACTTCCTGCGACAGCTTGTCCATCATCGGCACCACGCCGGAGGTCGACAAGGTGACCCGGCGGCGCGACAGGCCGTAGGCGTTATCGTCCAGCATCAGCTTGAGGGCCGTGACGGTCGGTTCGAAGTTCAGCAGCGGCTCGCCCATGCCCATCATCACCACGTTGGTGATCTGGCGTTCGCCCTTGGGGCCGGGCTCGATGCCCTTGGTGCGGCGCAGTTCGAATTCGGCCATCCACAGCTGGCCGATGATCTCGCCCACGGTCAGGTTGCGGTTGAAGCCCTGCTTGCCCGTGGAGCAGAAACGGCAGTTGACGGCGCAGCCGGCCTGGGTCGAGATGCACAGCGTGCCGCGGTTGTCTTCCGGGATGTACACGGTTTCCACGGCGTTGCCGTTGCCCACGTCCACCAGCCACTTGCGGGTGCCGTCGGACGAGGTGTGGTCGCTGATGACGGCCGGCGCGCGCACCTCGGCGCGCGTCTTGAGCTTGTCGCGCAGCGACTTGGCCAGGTCCGTCATCGAGTCGAAATCGGCGGCGCCGAACTGGTGGATCCAGCGCTGCAGTTGTTTGGCGCGGAACGGCTTCTCTCCCAACTCGGCGCAATAGGCGATGAGCTGCGCGGGATCCAGGTCCAGCAAGTTGGTGAGGGTCGTATCCATAATCTTGTTCAATGCATTTCCAATCAATCCGTCCCCGCCGGAGCGGGAACGGGGTACATCAGCGGCGGCGCCGGACGCGGCGCCAGCCAGACAACAATTAACGCGAGTAGACGTTCAGTGCTGGGAAGAAGTAAGCGATTTCGTTCGCAGCAGCTTCCACGCCGTCCGAGCCGTGCACGGCGTTGGCGTCGATCGAGTCAGCGAAGTCAGCGCGGATGGTGCCCTTTTCAGCTTTCTTCGGATCGGTGGCGCCCATCAGGTCGCGGTGGGCCAGCACGGCGTTTTCGCCTTCCAGCACCTGGATCATGACAGGACCGGAAACCATGAAGTCCACCAGGTCCTTGAAGAAGCCGCGCTCTTTGTGGGCAGCGTAGAAACCTTCGGCGTCGGCGCGCGACAGCAGGGTCATGCGGGCTGCGACGATCTTCAGGCCAGCGCCTTCGAAACGGCTGTAGATTTGGCCGATAACGTTTTTAGCGACTGCGTCTGGTTTGATGATCGACAGGGTGCGTTCGATTGCCATTTAAAAACTCCAATAAAAAGAAAGGTTTAAAACAAGTATTGATAACTCAATCAACCTTTGATTTTACCATAGAACACCCCACCTAACGGATATTGCAAGGCAAGACGGCGGCACGGGCCGGTTTAAGCCCGATTTAAGCTAGAATTAAGCAAGCGCCAAGGGCGATTCTGCGCGTTTTTGCCCTGGCATGCTATGCTTTTATCACGGCGCTCACTGTATACGCCATGAACACCAATGAATTGGAGGCACTATGAATCAAATGCAAAACATCTACGACTATGCCGGCGCCAGCCAGGCGGTCCGCCACAATGTGCTGCGCAACACCTATTGGCTGTTGGCGCTGTCGATGGTGCCGACCGTGCTGGGCGCCTTCATCGGCGTGGCCTTCCACGTGCCGATGCTGGGCGGCGGCCTGGGCGCGCTGCTGTTCCTGGGGATCGCATTCGGCTTCATCTGGGGCATCGAGCGCAACAAGGACAGCGGCCTGGGCGTGGCCCTGCTGCTCGGCTTCACCTTCTTCATGGGGCTGATGCTGACCCCGATCCTGTCGCGCACGCTGGGCTACAGCAATGGCGGCTTCCTGATCATGACCGCGTTCGGCGGCACGGCCAGCGTATTCGCCGTGATGGCCAGTGTGGCCACCGTGTCCAAGCGCGACTTCTCGGGCCTGGGCAAGTGGCTGTTCGCCGGCGTGATCGTCATGATCATCGCTTCGCTGGCCAACATCTTCCTGGGCCTGCCGGCGCTGGCCATCACGATCTCCGTGATCGCGATCGCCATCTTCTCGGCCTACATCCTGTATGACGTGCAGCAGATCGTGAACGGCGGCGAGACCAACTACATCCGCGCCACGCTGGCCATCTACCTGGACGTGTACAACATCTTCGTCAACCTGCTGTCGCTGCTGGGCATCTTCGGCGGCAACCGCGACTGAGCGTCGTACGCCCCATCCCGAAAGCCGGCCTCGCGCCGGCTTTTTTTAAACCGGGGTCAGGTCATGCCTTCGCGCATTTTGCGGGAGGGCATGACCTGACCCCGGTTTTCTTGGTTAGCGGACATGGAAGCGGGTTTCGGCGATGACGCGGGCGTCGGCGTCCACCAGCGCCAACTGGTGCGCACCCGCCACGGGACGCCACGCATAGTCGGCGCCGGCCTGGCCCAACACGGCGCCGTCCAGCCGCCATTGCAGGCCCTGCCCGGCTTGCGCCTGGAAGGTGACGCGCTGGCTGGCGTCGGGAATATCGGGGTCGATGGCGATGATGCTGGACTGGCCGGGATAGAGGATGCGCGGCGCGCGGCGCCCGTCGTCCACCAGCGCCACCACGGGGGTCTCCGTGCCGGCCAGGAACCATTCGGCGCGCGGCGCTTCCAGAGCCGGTTCGAAGGCCACCTGGCGCCGCAGCACGCCGGCCGGCGCCACCGGGGCGCGGCTCGGTTCATGCTGGTGCAGATAATCGATCACGTCCCGCCACACGGGCGCCGCGCCGCTCACGCCGGACACATCCCACATCGACTGCCCGTCGAAATTGCCGACCCAGACGCCCACCGTGTAGCGCTCCGTGTAACCGAGGCACCAGTTGTCACGCATGTCCTTGCTGGTGCCGGTCTTGACGGCGCTCCACACCGTCGTGGCCAGCTCGTTCTTCAATCCGAAGGTGACGCTGCGGGCGGCGCGGTCGGCCAGCACATCGCCGACGATGAAGGTGGCGCCGGCATCGAGCACGCGGCGGCGCGCCTGTGCCGGACGGGGCAGCAGCCCGACCGTTCCTTGCAGGCCGCCGCTGGCCAGCGTCCGGTAGGCATTGGTCAATTCCAGCAGGCTCACTTCGGCCGAACCAAGCGCCAGCGAGTAGCCGTAGTAGTCGGCGCCCTCCGTCAGGCTGTCGAGTCCCACCACGTGCAGGCGCTCATAGAATCGGTCCAGCCCCGTCATCAGCAGTGTGCGCACGGCGGGCACGTTCAGGGAACTGGCCAGGCTGGTGCGCGCGCTCACGTAACCCTTGAATTCCTTGTCGTAGTTCTGCGGGATGTACAGGCCGGACGGCGTGGAGATGTCGATCTGACTATCCTCCAGCAGCGAGGCGGCCGTGATCAGGCGCCGCTCCAGCGCCAGCTCATACAGGAAAGGCTTGAGCGTGGACCCGGCCTGCCGCAGCGCCGCCACGCCATCGACGTCGCTGCCGCCCGCGTTGCCGACGTAGGCCAGGATGTCGCCGCTGGCGTTGTCGAGCACGACGACGGCGCCATCATTGACGTTGCGCGTGCGGAGCGCCATCAGCTGCTGGCGCAGCGCGGCTTGGGCGTAGCGCTGCAGGTCGCCGTCGAGCGTGCTACGCACGGGGCCGGCCCCCTCCTTCAGCAACTGGCGCGCCACCTGCGGCGCCGGCGGCAGCGGCGAGGCCAGCAAAGGACGGCTCAACGCCAGCACCGTGCTTTGTTCGATGGCGGCGCAGCTGTCGGCCAGGCGCAGCTCGCGCGCCAGCGCACACGCGCGGCTGGCCACCTGCGGCGCCGGCGCCTCGGGCGCGCGCAGCAGGCTGGCCAGGATCACCGATTCCGTCTGATTGAGCCCGGACGGCGCCTTGCCGAACAGACCGCGCGCGGCCGCACCCACGCCTTGCAGCTCGCCCCGGAATGACACCAGGTTCAGGTACGCTTCCAGGATCTGCGGTTTACTCCATCCGGCTTCCAGCTGGCGGGCGGCCAGCATCTGGTCCCACTTCTGGCCCCAGCTGCGGCCAGCCGCGCCGCCCCGTATGGCCGGATCGAGCTGCGCGGCCAGTTGCATGGTGACAGTGGACGCGCCGCGCGCGCGCTTGCGCCACAGGTTGTCCCAGGCCGCCTTGCCGATCGCCTTCAGGTCCACGCCGTCGTGCTGGTAAAAGCGCTGGTCCTCGGCCTGCAACACAGCGCCCGGCAGGCTGGGCGAGATGTCATCCAGCGCCGTCCACGGCAGGCGCCGCACCCGCAAATTGACCCGCAGCGATTGCACGGGCTGGCCGTGGCGGTCCAGCAGTTGCGCGTCCGAAGGCATGTAAGCGGCCCGCACCTGCTCCGGCGTGGGGATGGCGGCTGCGCCAGCCGGCGCGGCCTTTGCCGGCGCGCCGCCCATCGCCAATTCCGCCGCCAGCGCCGCCGCCAGCACCGTGGCCGCGCTCCCGCCTCTGCCCATCACTGCACCCCCACCGCCGCATTGGGCGACTGGCCGAACATCTCGGGGCTGTACATGGCTTCCACACGCGTGGGCGGCAGCACGAACTGGCCGGCGTTATTCAGCCGCACCGTGTATTCGACGCTCCACTTCCCTTTCGGGACGAAGGCGTAGTAGGCACGGAAGGCATCGAAGCTGCGCTCCTCGAACGCGGGCCAGGTCCAGCCGGCACGCTGCTCGCCACCACTCAATATCTTCGAATCGCGGCCCAGCCCAGTGCCCAGCACACTGGCGCCGGCTGGAATCGGATCATCCACCACCACCCAGGTCATGTCCGACTGCGCCTCCAGGTCAAGGTGCACGCGGTACACATCCCCCCGTGACCAGACGCCGGGCGCCTTGCGCTCGATGGGCGTGACCGTGCGGCTGATGGTGTAGCCACTCGATTGCGGCTTGTGCAAGGGCATGGCGGCCAGGCTTTGCACCGTCACCCACGGTTTGCCCTTGCCCGCATGTTCCAGTTGCAGTTCCCCTTCCCCGCGCGGCCAGGGCAGCAAGGCGCTGCCGCCGGCCACGTTCTTGTCGAACGCGATACTCTTGGTCGATTCCGCCAGCGAGGCGCTGCTGATACCTGTCACTGGCGTCGCTTCGAACTTACGGGTGAATTTGTCGAACGCCAGCACACCCCAGGTATTGGCCACCGTGGTGCGCCAGCGGCCCTGCACCTGCCGCCCCAGCGCGCCGCGCGCCAGCCGGCCCATGTCCGCCTGCCAGGCCGGGTTGTCCATCACAGCCAGCAGCAGGCGGTTGGCGTTGACGTCGGGTGAAGCCATCAGCCACCACCAGTCGTCGCTGCGCTCGGTGGAAAAGCCCATTGTCGTGCCCTGCAGGTTCAGGCGCGTGCGCAGCACCTGCTGCGCGTGGGCCATCCGTTCCGTATGGTGCGGCAAACCGGCGCTGCGCTGCAGGATCAGATACCAGTCGATCACGGCGGAGGTGGGCCACAGGTCGGGCGCCAGCGTGAACGATTCCAGCTCGCGCGCCGCCACCGGACGGCTGCGCGACAGCGCTTCCAGCGCGGCCAGCTTGCGCACCGCCAGGTCAGCCGTGTGCAAGGCGGAACCGCGGATCACCTTGCCTTGCACGAAGCCCAGCAAGCCCTCCTCCATACGCGCCTTGAGTTCCGGCGGGATCTCGTAGCCCGCCTCGTCGGCCGCCGACAGCACGTAGGCCGTCAGGCTGTCGCTCCCCTCCGGCATCACCGGGAAATATTTGAGCAAGCCATCCGCATCCATGTGGGCCGGCAGCGTGCCCACCAGCGCTTGCCAGCGGGCCTTGTCCTGCAACACGATGGCGCGCGAAGCCTGCTGCTCCAGGCACGTGTAGGGATAGCTGCGCATGTATTCACGCACACCGGGCAGCTCGTTGCCCAGCCGCGCGCTGAACGTGGCCTGTACGCCGCCACGGCCCGGAATGGCGCCGGCCGGCAGCCGTACCGTCATGTTGTTGGTCTTCTCCAGTTGCAGCAGCGTGGCCTGCACCGTGCGCACCGGTACGGCCGGTACCACCTTCTGCCGCACGCGCAGGCGGTCGGCCGATCCGGCGACGGCGCCGTCGCTGCCGTGGATGGCTGCGCTCACGTCCCACTGCAATTCCTCCGCTCCCGCCGGCGCCTGATACTCCCAGCCGATCTCGCGCGCCTGCCCGGCCGCCAGCGCCAGCTTCTGCGGCGGCAGCGCCTTGCCGCCGACGCTGGCGCCC
This sequence comes from Rugamonas brunnea, assembly GCF_014042345.1. GTDB lineage: Bacteria > Pseudomonadota > Gammaproteobacteria > Burkholderiales > Burkholderiaceae_D > Rugamonas > Rugamonas brunnea. The sequence continues at coordinate 53,901 of NZ_JACEZT010000022.1, read as the reverse complement.
AGGTCCACCTGCACCTCGCCATCGGTCGTATTGCGCAGCGTGAAACCGGCGCGGAACTTGTCCCCCTCGCGCACCAGCGCCGGCAGGCCGGACAACAGGATCAAGTCCTGCGTGCTGCGCACCTCCGTGCGGCCGGTGCCGAACAGGTCGGCGTTCGCACTGGCCACGGCGACGATGCGGAACGCCGTCAGCGAATCATTGAGCGGCACCTGCACGGTGGCCTCGCCGTTCGCATCCAGCGTCACGCGCGCCTTCCAGAACAGCAGCGTGTCGAACAGTTCGCGGCCCGCGCCCTTGCCGCCGCCACCGCCGGCCGGCACGGCCTTGCGGCCGAAGTGGCGCTTGCCCACCACCTGCATCTGCGCCGTCGCCGTCTGCACCTGCAGGCTGCGCTGGCCCATCATCGCCTCCAGCAGATCCCAGCTGGCGTTGGGCATCAGTTCCAGCAGGCCTACATCGACGGCCGCCAGCGCCACCTCGGCGCCGGCCGGCGCGGGCGTGCCGTCCGGCCGCGTGACCTTGACGGCCACCGTGGCCTTCTCGCGGATCTTGTACACCGGCTTGTCGGCATGGACCTGCACTTTCAATTCATTAGCCGACCAGCCCACCCGCAGCGGCGCGATGCCCAGCTTGTAGGCCGGCTTGCCCAAGTCCACCAGCGCCGTCGGCTGCACGCCCGCCACGCGCCCGCGCACCACCAGCGCCGACACGTAGACGTTCGGCGCGTACTGCGGCTTGACCGGAATCGTGAACACGGGCGCGCTGCCGGACAGCTGGCGCACGTAGGTGTCGATCACGCCTTCGCGCTCCACCGTCACCAGCGCAGTGGCGCTGCGGAACGGCATGCGCAACTGGAAGCTGGCCGTGTCGCCCGGTTCGTAGCGCTTCTTCTCGGGCAGCAGGTCGATGCGGTCGTTGTCGGTGGCCTTGAACCACCAGTCGTCGCCGTCGGCCACCCAGGTTTCGCGGTTGGTCACGGCTTCGTGGCCGGCGCTGTCCCTGGTGCGGGCGTGCAGGATCAGGTTGCCCGCCGCGGGGGCCTTCACTTCGCAGATGAGCAAGCCCTTGTTGTCGGTCTTGCCTTCGCAGGCGGCGCCCAGCGCCTTCACTTCGCTGCTGTTCTCGTAGGCGTAGAAGCCGCCGATCAGGCGCCGCCGGTGCGAGTAATTCTCGCGCTGGAAGTAATCCACGTTGACGGGCGCACCGGCCACTGGCTTGCCCTGCAGGTCCAGCACCACCACCTGGAATTTGAGCGCGGCGCGACTCATCACCCAGCCATCGGGCTGGATGCCGATCACGTAGGCCGACGGCCAGAGGGCGATGCCAGTCGACGCCGTCAGCGTTTCGCCGTTCGCGTCCTGGTAGGACATCTCGGCCACCAGCTGGCGCGGCACGGCCGATGGCGTGAGCCCGTCCAGCGCCACGCGCGCGCCGCCGGCGCGGTCCAGGGTCAGCTCACGCGTGCGCGCGGCGCTGGGCGCGGACTGGCCGCCGCTGTCGTCGTAGCCACCTTCATCCTCATCGAACACCGGTGTGTCATCTTCCTTGCCAACGCGGACATCGCCGGCGCTGAAGGTGAAATCGTCGTAGTCGTCGAAGTGCACGCTCTTGGGTTCGACCATGGTGCGCAGCTTGACGGCGGCGCCACCTGCTCCGCCGCCGGACAGGTAGCTGAGCTGCACATCGAGGTCCACGCTGGACGCCTGCACGGCCGGCGTCTTTGGCCCCTGCAGGATGGCTTTCATGGTCGGCACGCGGAACTGTTCGACACGGAAGCGTCCCGCGCTCTGCCCGCCCAGCATGATCTCGTACCAGCCCTGCTTGGCGTCGGCCGGAATCACCCAGTCGTTGGCGGCCGTGCCGTTGTCGCGCCAGCGCAGCGGCAGTTCGTATTTCTGCTCGCTGCCCTCGTGGATGACGAACATCTTCTCCGGCAGCGCGGCCCGGTCCTGCGCGCCCAGGCGGCGCGCGCGCCAGTCGCGGCTGCTGGTGCGCGGCTCGTCGCTGGCCCGCACGTAGCGCAAGCCCTGCTCTACGTGGCGGCGCAGGAAGTGCTTCATGTGCACCGTCTCGCCGGCCCGCAGCAGGGTGCGGTCGAACACCGTGGCGGCGATGATGTTGTCGGCCTTGAATTCGTCGGTGGGCACATTGAAGCGCCAGGTCTCGATGCCACGGTTCCAGTCCGACAGCGTGAACGTCATGTCGGCGCCGCTGCGGGCGCTGACGAAATAGCCCTCTTTGCCATGGCACGCCAGCAGCGGCAGTTCCTGCGCGATGGCGGCCACGCCCTGGGCGTTGGTGGCCCCCTGCCACAGCAGCTTGCCGGCGCAATCGCGCACCGCCACTTGCGCGCGGGCCACGGGCTGGCCCTTATCGAGCGACGTCACCCACACCAGCGACGAACTGGCGCCATGCTTGAAGTGCGCCACCAGGTTGGTCACCAGCGCGGCGGCGCTGACGTAGGCGGTCGAGGGCTTGGCGTTGAGCGCCGCGCCCAGTTTCGGGCTGGCCAGTTCGACCACGTAAAACCCCGGCTTGCGCAGCGGGATGCCGACCACTTCGAAGGCCCGCTTGCCGCCCGGCTTCGGCAGCGTGAAATGGTCCACCGGGGCGTCCTTGCCGCCATCGAGCAGGGCGTGCGCCATGCCGCTCGCGTAGAGCTCAGCGGGCTCCCAATCGCCGTTGCCATATGACAGACGGGTGAGCCACTCCATTACTTGCTGGTCCTGCTGGTCGGCCACGCGCAGCATGGCACCCTTGACGGCGGCGCCATCGACGCGCGCCAGATTCCCCGCCAGCGCCGGCTCCACATTGCGCACCGTGACCGGCAGCATGCGGTCGCCGCGCGCCTCGATGATGCCGAAACGGGCCGGGAACTTGACCAGCGGCGGCTGCGCATCCATGCGCACGGCCAGAGGGAAGCGGGCCTGGTTCAGCAGGGTGCGCCCCGCGTCGTCCTTCAACGCGGGCGGCAGCGACAGCATCAACTTGCTCTGCTCGGGGAACGGGCCGGCGATGGTGACGCTGCCCACGAATTCGGCCTTCTGCTCGGCCTTGTCGACGGTGGCGGCGTAGCTTTTCCCACCCGGCCCGGTGAGGCGCACGGCCAGCGCATCGGCCATGCGCACGGGCGCGGAAAAGTCCAGCCGCACCGGCAAGAACGGGATGCAGCCGCCATTGGGCTGCAGGCGCTCGCAACTGAAGCGGGCCGTGAAGTCGGGCCGCGTCTTGTAGCTCAGGGTCTGGTCCTGGGTATTGGCGATGCCGCTGTCGGCCGCGATGCCCGCGCCCCACACCAGCGCCACGCCGGCGTCGGCCGGCAGGCGGCGCTTGCATTGCAGGACCACGATGGGCATTTGTTCCAGCCGCTTGCTGCGCACGCCCGTGGTGGCGCGCCACATCACGCCGCGTGCGCGGAAGTACAGCGACAGGTAGCGTTCCGTGAAGTCCTTGCGCTGGGCCAGGATCTGATCGCGCTCGGCGCCGGCCAGCACGCGCACGGGAATGCGCTCGTTGATGCCGTCGGCGCGGCACCACGCGTGTTCGGCCACCGTGTCCTCGCGCGGCAGCGCGTCCAGGCCCAGCACGAACACCTGCTGCTCGTCGACCACCATGCTGCCCTCGCGCGGCATGGCCTGCACGATGGCGGGGCCGCCCGTGTTGAAGCTGTATGGCGCGGCATCGGCCAGCGGCTGGCCGGCCAGGTTCTTCAGGCCGGGCTTAAGGGTGAAGCGGCACGCCACGCCGCCGGGCAGGTCGCGCACGAAATCGTAGCTCCAGTTGGCGCCGTCAATCCAGCGCCCGGCGCCCGCTTCCGGACAATCGATGGTGAACGGGTCGGCCAGGGCCAGATCGCCGAAGGCCACCATCTGCGTATTGAAGCGCACCTGCACCTGGCGCACGGCCTTGGCCGCGCCGCTGGGCGAGAACGACAGCACGCCCGGCGCGGGCAGGCACCAGGCCGGGGCCGCGCAGCACATCAGAATCGGGACGAGGATATGACGCAGGAGGATATGACGCAAGACAGGCATGCCGGCTCCGGTAAGTGTCGCACCACCGGGGCAGTCGGTGCACAAGCACTGCGGCCTGGCGCATGCTTCAGGAATTGGGGGATGGAGCCAGTGTTACAAAGCCGCCTGCGGCTGTCAATAAAATTATAAAAAAGCCATCACAAAAGCGACGCGCCCCAGCTTGTGGGGCGCGTTGTTCAAGCCAGAGCAGCGGTTCAGGCCAGATCGAACACGGCCATCGATTCCACGTGCGAGGTGTGGGGGAACATGTTGACCACGCCGGCCTTGCTCAGCCTGTAGCCGGCCACGTTGACCAGCACGTTGGCGTCGCGCGCCAGCGTGGACGGGCTGCACGAGACGTAGACGATGCGCTTGGGCATCAGCTCGGGCTGCTGCTCGCGCAGCGCGCCCAGCGCCAGGCTGACGGCCATGGCGCCGTCGCGCGGCGGGTCGATCAGCATGCGGTCGAACTTGCCCAGCGCGATCAGGTCTTCCACCGTCACCTCGAACAGATTGCGGGTCGAGAACGAGGTCTTGGCCGACAGACCATTGGCCTTGGCGTTGTCGAGCGCGCGTTCCGTCAGGGCCGTGCTGCCTTCGATACCCACCACTTCGCGGCCCTGGGTGGCCAACGGCAGCGTGAAGTTGCCCAGGCCGCAGAACAGGTCGGCCACGCGGTCTTCCGGCTGCACATCCAGCAGGCCCAACGCCTTGTGCACCAGCACGCGGTTGATGTGGTGGTTGACCTGGGTGAAGTCGACCGGCTTGAACGGCATGCGCACGCCGAACTCGGGCAGCAGGTAGTGCAGCTGCGGCTCCAGCGGATAGTACGGCGCGGCCGTGTCCGGGCCCTTGGTCTGCAGCCAGAACTGGATCTGGTACTGGTCGGCGAACGCTTTCAGCTTGGTTTCGTCGTCGGCCGTCAGCGGGCCCATGATGCGCAGCACCAGCGCCGTCACGTCCTCGCCCACGGCCACTTCCACCTGCGGGATCTGGTTGTACAGCGACAGCGAACCGATCAGCGCGCGCAGCGGCAGCAGCATGTCCGACACGTGCGGCGGCAGGATCTGGCAGCTGCTGATGTCGGCCACGTAGATGGATTTCTTTTCGTGGAAGCCGACCAGCACCGTGCCCTTCTTGACCACGTGGCGCACCGACAGGCGGGCGCGGTAGCGGTAGCCCCAGGTGGGGCCATACATGGGACGCATCACCGTCTCGGCCTTGACCTTGCCGATGTGCCACAGGTTATCCTCCAGCACACGCTGCTTGATGGCGACCTGGGCCGACGGCTCCAGGTGCTGCATCGAGCAGCCGCCGCAGTAGTCGAAGTGCACGCACTTGGGCTTGACGCGCAGCGACGATTCGCGGTGCAGCGCGGTCATGCGGGCCGCTTCCCAGTTCTTCTTTTTCTTGAACGTCTCGAAGCTGACGCGTTCACCGGGCAGCGCGCCCTCCACAAACACCACCTTGCCCGGCGAGCCGTCTTCATTGTCGATGTGGCCGATACCGCGCGCATCCATGTCGAGCGATTTGATGTCGATGATATTTTCTTGCATAACGTTTAATCAATGAAGGAGGGACAGGCCGGCCGGCGCGACGCCAGGGCGGGCCGTATGATAGCAGAAAGCGGGACGGGAGCCTTGTGATTGGGGGGCAATAAACCGGGGTCAAGCCCCCTTTGGGGTCAGACCCCAACCCCTGTCCCGGGTGGGGTTACAGCAGCGAGTCGCGCACCACGCCGCGGGCGGCCATGGCCCGCTTCAGCTTGACCAGCGCTTCCTGCTGGATCTGGCGCACGCGCTCGCGCGTGACGCCCATTTCCTCGGCCAGCGTTTCGAGCGTGGCCGGATCGTCGTTGTCCAGGCCGAAACGGCGCATGATGACGATGCGCTGCTTGTCGGGCAGCTTGGTGAGCCAGTCGCGCACCAGCACCGTCATCTCGTGGTGTTCGGCGCGGGCGTCGGGGCTGTCCTCGCTGTCGCCGGGCAGCATGTCCATCAGCGAGGACTGGGGATCGTTGTCGAGCGGCGCGTCGAGCGAGGTGGCGTGCTCGGACAGGGCCAAGATGTCCTGCACCTCCTCCACGGGACGGCCCACCAGCTCCGCGATGTCCTCGGCGGTGGCGTCCTTGCCGTTGTGGTGGCGCGCTTCGAGGTGGTATTTGCCGCGCAGGATCTGGTTCAGCTCGCGCACCATGTGCACCGGCAGGCGCACCGTGCGGGCCTGGTTCATGATGGCGCGCTCGATGCTCTGGCGTATCCACCAGGTCGCGTAGGTCGAGAAGCGGAAACCGCGCTCGGGCTCGAACTTGTCGATGGCCCGCATCAGGCCGATGTTGCCTTCCTCGATCATGTCGAGCAGCACCACGCCGCGGTTGATGTAGTGCTTGGCGATCGACACCACGAGACGCAGGTTGTGCTCGATCATGGTCTGGCGGGCGCTGAAATCGCCCTGCTTGGCCAGGGTGGCGTAATGCACTTCCTGCGGCGCCGTCAGCAGCGGCCGGGTGCCGATCTGGTTCAGGTAGTGCTGGGTGGTGTCGGTCGACAGCTCGGCCGCCAGCACCTTCTTCAGTTCGTCGACACTTTCCAGCACCGCGCCCACTTCCACGGCCGCCTCGCCCTCGCCCGGGCCATCGGCATGGTCGATGGTGTCGATGACGAGCTCGTCGCCCGGTTCATCCGGAAATTCATCCGGCGCCGAGTCGTCGTCCAGCGGGTCGTGCGGCGTGTGTGTCATAAACGGTACGCTAACGGTTAGGCAGGAATTTCGACGGATCGACCGGCTTGCCCTGCTGGCGGATTTCAAAGTGCAGCTTGACGGAGTCGGCATCCGAATCGCCCATCTCCGCGATGGCCTGTCCCTTGTTCACCGTCTGGCCTTCCTTCACCAGGATGCTGCGGTTGTGGGCATAGGCCGACAGCAAGCTGTTACTGTGCTTCACAATGACGAGATTACCATAACCACGGATGCCGCTACCGGCGTACATGACTTTTCCCGCGCCGGCCGCCACGACTTGCTGTCCGGCACGTCCGGCGATGTCCACGCCCTTGTTCTTGCCCTCGTCGAAACTGGCCACCACCTTGCCGTCGGCCGGCCACATCCAGCTCAGCTTTTCCTCGTCGGCGCCCAGCGGCGGCAAGGCCGGCGCGGCCGGCGGCGGCAGCGAGGCCGGCTTGACCAGCGCCACTTCGGTGCGCTCCGGCGTCACGCCGTCCGCCTTCTGCAGCTCGGCCAGGGTGGCGTCCGTGTACGGCCGTTTCTCTCCCTTGGGCCCCGTCTTGCGCGGCACCGGGGCGGCCGGCGGCGCCTTGGTATCGGAGGGCGGCATCACCACGGCGGCCGTCTGCACGGCGGCGCTGTCGGGCGGCTGCACGCGCAGCACCTGGTCGACCTTGATGTCGTCCGGGTTGGCCAGGTTGTTCCAAGTCGCGATGTCGCGGTAGCTCTGGCCGTGCTCGAGCGCGATGCGGATCAGCGTGTCGCCCTTCTTGACCGTGTACAGGCCGCGCTCGTCGCGCTCCTTCTGCGCTTCCTCGCTGGGGGTGACAGGCTTGGGCTGGGGCGCGGTGGGCGTGCGCTCCACCACCGGCGCCTGGTTGGGGGTGGTGGTACAGGCGCTCAACAGGGCGAGCGTCAGGGTCGCAATCAGCAGGGAACTTTTATTCGTCATTCTCATCTTAATCTTTGTATTCGGGCCTCGCGGTACGACGGTATCCGGTGGGTGGCTTGGCGCCTGCCAGGACCGGTTATACCGTGCCCGGGCGCAGTGGCACAAAATGGCAATCTTCCAGCGTGGTGCTGACCCACTCGGCCTTGGCCGTGCGCGTGATCAGTTCCAGGTGCTGGGCGCGGGCGCCCACGGGCGCCACCAGCCGGCCGCCGATGGCCAGCTGTTCCAACAATGCGCGCGGCACTTCCAGTCCCGCCGCGGCCAGAATGATACCGTCAAATGGCGCCGCTTGCGGCAGGCCTAGCATACCATCTCCATAATGCAAACGCAGGTTCGGCACGCGCAGCGGCCGTAAATTGGCTTTGGCCAGCTCATGCAGCGGCTTGATGCGCTCGATCGACCAGACCTCGCGCGCCACGCAGGCGAGCACCGCGGCCTGGTAGCCGCAGCCGGTGCCGATCTCCAATACGCGCTTGAGTTCGCCCCCGTTGCGCATCACCTCGATCATGCGCGCCACGATGTAGGGCTGGGAAATGGTCTGGTGGTGGCCGATCGGCAGCGAAGCGTCGATGTAGGCCTGGGCCGCCAGCCCCTCCTCCATGAACAGGTGGCGCGGCACGGTATCGAGCGCGGCCAGCACCACGCCGTCCTGCACGCCCTGCTTGGCCACCCGCTCCACCATGGCCCGCCGCACGGCGTCGGACACCAGCGGATTCTGGCGCGGCGCGGGGGCGGCGGCCTGCACGGCCCGCTCCAGCGCCTCGCGGTGCGATTTCGATGGCGAGGCGACGGCGCGCCCTCCCTGGTACAGCGGCTGGCCCGCTGCGCCGCCCCGGCTGGCATGCTGGGCCGCGTTTTGGGCGGCATTCTGGGTCGCCGTCTGCGGCGTGGCCACCGGTCCCCGCACGACCGGCTTCTTGCCGCCCGCATCGACCACCGAGGACAGCGGCAAGGGGAATGTGCGGGGTTTGTCGTTCATGCCAGGCCCGATGCCAGCAGGTCGAGCTGGCTCTTGTGGGTCAGGTCGATCTGGAGCGGCGTCATCGACGTCCAGCCTTGGGCGCAGGCATGGAAATCCGTGCCCGGGCCGGCATCGCGGGTGGCGCCCGGCGGGCCGATCCAGAAAATTTCCTTGCCGCGCGGATCGTGCGCCCTGATCACCGGCTCGGCCTGGTGCCGCCGTCCGAGCCGCGTGGCCACCACCTTGGTCAGGGCGTCATACGGCTGGTTCGGGATGTTGACGTTGAGCAGGTAGGGACTGGGCAGCGTGGCGCCGTAGCGCACGATGATGTCGCGCGCATGGCGGGCCGCGTCCTCCACGTGCTCCCAGCCGAAGGAACCCTGGGAAAACGCGATCGAAGGGATGCCGAACAGATAGCCTTCCGTGGCGGCCGCCACCGTGCCGGAATACAGCGTGTCGTCGCCCATGTTGGGGCCGTTGTTGATGCCGGACACGACCAGGTCGGGCCGGTAGTCGAGCATGCCCGTCAGCGCCACGTGCACGCAATCGGTCGGCGTGCCGTTGACAAAATAGAAACCATTGCTCGCGCGCTGGACGGACAGCGGCCGGTCCAGCGACAGCGAATTGGAGGCGCCGGAGCGATTGCTGTCGGGCGCCACCACCACGATATCGGCGATGGGCGCCAGCGCCTCGGCCAGGGCATTGATGCCGGGCGCCAGGTAGCCGTCGTCATTACTGATCAGGATTCTCATACGACGATTTTACCTGAAGCAATGGCCGTGCTGCGCATGGCCGGGCACCGGCGCGCAGATAAATTTCACGGCGCAGGGCCGGCGCAAGCTGCGCTAGCGTGGCGTGCCGCGCGGTTCGGCCAGCAAGCCATCGAGCGTGAGCAGGATATCCTGCCGGTACGGGTCGGGCGCCGGCTGGCGCGCGCTCAGCAAGGTCGCATCGAGGCCGCCCAGCGCCAGCACCGGATCGGCGCCGCCATCGTCGGGCGCGCCGGCTTCCTGGTACAGGGCCGGCATGGCCGGCTCGCCCAGGCGCCGCTGGATCTCGGCCAGGCGGGCCCGCGCCAGGCGGGTATCGGCATGCTCAGGCCCCTGCCGGCGCAGACGGGCCCGCAGCACCCGTTCTGCCAGACAACGGGCGGTATCGAGTTCGTCCAGCTGGACCAGGGTCGCGGCCAAGGCCGCCTTGGCGCGCAGCGTATCGTCGTGCTCGGCGCCCAGCAAGCGCATGCGCGCGGCCAGCACCTGCTCCTGCACGTCGCGCGCCAGCCCGTGGTCGCCGCGCTGGCACAGCATGTCGGCGCGCGCCGCCTGGCTGTCCAGCGCCAGCGGATGATGCGGCCCCAGCAGGCGCTGGTAACTGCCCAGCACCGCTTCCTGCAAGGCCAGCGCGTCGGCGCCCTGCCCTTGCAGCGCCAGCGTGGCCGCCAGTTGCGACTGGGCGGCCAGCGTGGCCGGATGGTCGCGCCCATGCGCGGCGGCGCAGGCGTCCACTATGCACTCCTGCAGGAAACGGGCATCGTCGAGCTGGCCCTGCTGGCGCAGCAGCACGGCCAGGCTGGCCTTGCTGGCCAGCGTGTCCGCATGGTCCTCGCCCAGCATGCGCTGGCGCAAGGCCAGGCTTTCGTTGAAGCAGGACAAGGCCTGGGCCAGCCGTCCCTCGCAGCGGTACAACTCGCCCAGCCGGCGCAACTGGCTGGCCAGCGGCAAGGCCTGGCCACGCCCGCCCGGCTCCATGTCGCGCCGGACGGCGGCGATGGCGGCCAGCAGAGTGATCTCGCCCTTCGACTGCCAGGGGAAATAATCGCCGTCCAGCCAGTCGAGCAGGGTGGCGAAGGTGCGCGTCAGCGAAAAGCGGTCGCCGCCCTGCTCCAGCCGCACGGCCAATTGCTCGCCGTAAGCGAAGCCGCGAGCCTGCTGCAACTGCACTTCGTCGAAATAACTGTCCAGGCTCAGGTCGGACAGGCCGTAGCAATCACCGAGCAGGCGTTCGAACACGGGCTGGTAACCGGCGATGCCCAGTGGCGCGTCGCCACGCCGCCATTGCGCGCGCTGGGCACTGTCGGCCATCTCGACGCGCGCCGGCAGCGGATAGATCAGCAGCGGCCGCTGCTCGTCCTCGTGGCTGCGGCGGTAGGCGGCCGCGTGCGTCAGCACGGTCTGCAGGCCTTCCAGGTTTTGCCGGTCCGGCGTGAACACCACCACCAGCTTGCGCGGCAGCAGCGTGGTGCAGATGCCGGCGCTGTCGGCGCGGCCCGTGCGCGCATCGACCAGCACGTGGCGGAAATGGCGGGTCAGCATGTCGGCGAAGCAGCGGAACAGGGCCGGACAGCGGTCGAACAGGGCATCCCAGCGCAGCGCCGCCAGCCGTTCCGCGTAATCGTCGTCAAAGCGCCCGGCCCGCATCAGGTACAACGGACTGGACTGGTCGACCCGGCACACATACTGCTCCCAGCCCACGGCCTGCAACACGTCGTGCGCCAGGGCCACCTCGTCCATGCCGGGCATGGCGCGCCGCTGCAACTGGTCGCGGCAAGCCTCGAACAGTTCCAGCACGCCCGGCCCCGGCTCCAGGCAGGGAAAATAATGGTGCAAGCTGGGCGCCTCCAGGTCCCAGTCCACCATCAACACCGGCGTGCTGGCGTGGCGCTGCCCGGCCAGCAGCACGGCCAGGTTGGACAAGGCCAGCGTGCGCCCGGTGCCGCCCTTGTAGGAATAGAAGGTCACGACTTCGCCGGGCGCCGTCAATGGCGGCAGGGAAAGGGAGGAGAGTTCCATGACGTACCTTTAGCGTGGAAAGTGGGGAGGCGGAATGGCGCGCCACTCCGGTGGAATGTCGGGCAGCACAAAACGGCCGCAATCATGCTCGGGCGGCATGCAGCGTTTCAGGTAGTGGTAATGGGCGGCGATACGCTGGACGATTCTTTCTATGTCGGGCAGGAAGTCCGGGTTGGTCTTGAGGTCGGTGCTGGCCAGCGTGTAGCGCGAGAAATCGACGTACATGCCCGGCTCCGTGATCTGCGGCGGCAGGTTCAGCGGGTGGCGCGTCATGATCACGGGGATGGTCAGGTGGCTGGGCAGCGGATACCACAGCCGGCGCTCGGCCTCGATCAACTGCATGGCGGCGAACTCGCGCCGGGTGTACGCATGCGCCTCGTACTTGGGCGTGTAGATGACGATCATGCACACGCTCTCGCACATGGCGCGCGCGATTCGCTGGTCCAGGTCGTCGCCGCCGCCCAGTTGCTCGCTATCGACGAACAGCTCCTTTTCCGTGTCGAAATGGGGTTCCAGATAGCACTTGAGCGCCTCGACCAGGTCGTTCTTGAATTTGCTCATGTACGCATGCCGGCCATGCGCGTAGCTAAAGAAACAGCCGTAGCGGATCGTCATCACATCCCCTCCGTTTCTTCTCCCAGGCGACAGCACGCAAACCTACTCTAGCGCCGCCCCCGCCCCGCACTTTGCGCGCGCGCAAACACGCACGGACGTGCACGGCAGCCATGGATTTCAGGCATAATAAAAAATCTAACGGTCGTACTATTTTCGATTTCCACCCACCAACGAGGAACACACAAGAATGAAAGCCATCGTTTGCAAGGCATGGGGACTGCCCGACACCCTCACCCTGGAGGAATTACCGGAGTTGCAGCCGGGTCCCGGCCAGGTGGTGCTCGACGTGCAGGCGGCCGGGGTCAACTTCCCCGACGTGCTCATCATCCAGGGCAAGTACCAGGTCAAGCCGGCGCTGCCGTTCACGCCCGGCAGCGAAGTGGCTGGCGTGGTGCGCGCCGTGGCCGCCGACGTGCAGGGCTACAAGGTGGGCGACCGCGTGATCGCCTTCACCGGCCAGGGCGGCTTCGCCCAGCAACTGGCAGTGCCGGTGCAGGCGTTGATGCCCATGCCACCCGGCATGGACTTCGACACGGCGGCCGCCATCACCCTCACCTACGGCACCTCGCACCACGCGGTGGTGGACCGGGCCGGCCTCAAGGCGGGCGAAACCATGCTGGTGCTGGGCGCGGCCGGCGGCGTGGGACTGGCCGCCATCGAGATCGGCAAGGCGCTGGGCGCGCGCGTGATCGCGGCCGCCTCGACCGACGCCAAGCTGGAAGTGTGCAAGGCGCATGGCGCGGACGTGCTGATCAACTACAGCAACGACGACTGGCGCGACGCCGTCAAGGCCGCCACGGACGGCAAGGGGCCGGACGTGATCTATGACCCGGTGGGCGGCGTGTACGCGGAACCGGCGTTCCGTTCCATCGCCTGGCGCGGGCGCTACCTGGTAGTCGGTTTCGCCAATGGCGAGATCCCGCGCCTGCCGCTGAACCTGGCGCTGTTGAAAGGCGCGTCGCTGGTGGGCGTGTTCTGGGGTGAGTTCGTCAAGCGCGAGCCGAAGGCCAACCTGGCGGCCATGGCACAGTTGCTGGGCTGGCTCAAGGAAGGCAAGATCCAGCCCCACATCTCGGCCCGCTACCCGCTGGCCGACACGGCCTCGGCCCTGAACGACATGGCCGCGCGGCTGGTGACGGGCAAGGTGGTGATCCTGCCGCAGGCGTAAGCGAACAGCGCCCAGGGTCAAAACCGGGGTCAGGTCATACCATTAAGCAATCTGCGCACAGCTTGCTTAATGGTATGACCTGACCCCGGTTGTTATTTGTCGCGGAAGAAGGCCACCACGTCGTCCTGCTCGCGGGTGCGCTTGAACGAGGGCAGGCTTTGCCAGATGCGCCGGCCGTAGGGCTTGGAGATCACGCGCGGGTCGCACAGCATCAGCACGCCGCGGTCGCCCTCGTCGCGGATCAGGCGGCCGGCGCCCTGCTTGAGGTTGATGATCGCTTCCGGCAGCGTGTGATGCATGAAGCCGTTCATGCCTTGCTTTTCCATCACTTCGATGCGGGCCGCCAACACGGGATCGTCGGGCGGCGCGAACGGCAGCTTGTCGATGATCACCAGCGACAGCGCGTCACCGCGCACGTCCACCCCTTCCCAGAAACTCTGGCTGCCGATCAGCACGCCATTGCCGGCCTTGCGGAACTGGTCCAGCAATTCCGTGCGGCCCTTGTCGCCCTGCACGAACAGGGGGAACGGCAAGTTGCGCTTAGCGAACTCGTCACGCAGGCGCTCGGCGGCGCGCTTGACGGCGCGCAGCGTGGTGCACAGCAGGAAGGTCTTGCCGCCGGCCGCTTCGATCACGGGCAGGGCCTTGTCGAGCACGGCGTCCGTGTAGCCGATGGAATTGGGGTCGGGCAAGCCCTGCGGCACGTACAGGATGCCTTGCTGCTCGTAATTGAACGGGCTGGGCCAGGACATCGACAACTCGCCCGTCAGCCCCATCTGGTTGGCGAAATGGCTGAAGTCATTCTTCACGGCCAGCGTGGCCGAGGTGAAGATCCAACTGCGCGGCACGCCTTCGCGCTGGCCGTTGAAGATGGGCGCGATCGACAGCGGCGTCTTGTGCAGCTGCAGCGACATGGTGTAGGCCTCGACCCAGAACACGGCTTCCTCGCCCTTCTCCACCTTGGCCTTGGGATCGTACTTCCACGCGGCCAGTTGCTGGGCCAGCTCGATGCCGCGCACGCGGCACTGTTCCAGCGTCTCGGCGCGGATGGCCTGGGTTTCCAGCACGGCGTTCAGGCCGTCGAGCTCGTCCTTGAGGGTTTGCAGGGCCGGGAAGAAGTCGCTCGATGGCGCGATCTGGGGTAGCGACAGGCGCACGATGTCCTGCGGGAAGGTCAGGCGCAGGTCGCGCGCGGCCTTCTCCACCACCGTCACCACCTTGCCCCACTCGGCGCCGTCGCGCGCGTGGGCCAGGCCCTCGGCCAGCACGTCGCGGCACAGTTCCAGCACTTGCGAGGTGGAGAAGGTGTCGCCGAAGAACAGCGTGGCCGTGTCGGGCAGCTGGTGGGCCTCGTCGAAGATGATGGTGTTGGCCGACGGCAGCAGCTCGGCCACGCCGGTGTCCTTCAGGGCCACGTCGGCGAAGAACAGGTGGTGGTTGACCACCACCACGTCGGCCTGCTGGGCTTCCTTGCGCGCCTTCATCACGAAGCAGTCCTGGTAGTACTGGCACTCGGCGCCCATGCAGTTCTCACGGGTGGACGTGACCAGGTTCCAGATCAGCGCATTCTCGGGCACGCGGGCCAGCTCGGCCTTGTCGCCGGAACTGGTCATCTTCAGGAAGCGCGAGATTTCACGCAGGTGGCCGACGTCATCGCGCGAGGTCATGCGACCATTCTGCAACGTGCGCTCCAGGTGGTAATGGCACACGTAGTTGGAGCGCCCCTTGAGCAGCGCCACCGACACCGGCGCCTGCAGCGCGGTGCGCACGGTGGGGATGTCGCGCAGGAACAGTTGATCCTGCAAGTTCTTGGTACCGGTGGAAACGATGGTCTTGCCGCCCCACAGCAGGGCCGGCACCAGGTAGGCGAAGGTCTTGCCCGTGCCCGTGCCCGCCTCGGCGATCAGGGTCTGCTGCTCTGCGATCGCCTGCGCCACGGCCTTGGCCATCTCCGTCTGCGAGCGGCGCGGACGGTAGCTGCCCACGGCCGGCCCCAGCGGGCCGCCGGCGCCGAACAGGCGCTCGATCTCGGCGTCATGCCGGCCCGGCACATGGGGCACGGCGGGGGTGGTGGAAGATGCGGCGGCAGAGGCTGCGGAAGGCGTGGCGGCGGCCGGCGGCGCGCCGGATTCGGCTGGATCAGCCGGCTCAGCTGCGGGCGGTAACTGGGGTTCGGTCAAAATAAGCTTCGTGGTGGCGTGCGGGCGCCTGGCGTCAGGCCGGCACGTCCGGCACTAATTGCATCTTTAGCAATGTGATATAGTCTTTCAACTGCAGCTTGCGCTTTTTCAGGCGACGCAGTTGCAACTGGTCGTGGTGGCCATCGCGCGTCAGCATTTCGATCACCGCGTCGAGGTCGCGGTGTTCCACGTCAAGTTCGATCAGGCGTCGCTGTATTTCTTGTGCATCAGTCATGGTGAGGTTTTCTGTTACAAATTGTTCCGTGCGTTCCGGGCAGATACGCATACAATCCAAATAGTTTCGCTTAGCCAACAACCATGCTTGCCACAAAACTGCGTAACGGTGCATAGTTTAATCTACCCCAGCCCAGCCGCCAACAGAATTGATGTGACGGACGCCACGGCTAACCCAGCCGGGATACAGTGTGAGATATGAGCGCGTACAAAATCGAAGCCGGCACGGCCCAACACATTGGCAACCGTGCCCAGCAAAATGACCGGGTGGCCCTGTACACGGCCGCCCAGGCGCCCGGCTACGTGCTCGCGGTGCTGGCCGACGGCGTGAGCGGCGGCGCCATCGCCTCCGAGCAGGTGCTGTTGACCAGCAAGCACCTGTTCGACGAATTCCGCGTCGGCGACACCCCCAACCTGCAACGGCTGGAAGAGCTGCTGCGCGCCATCGCGCACGAGGCGCACGAGGTCATCAAGATGAACCCCATCGCCGCCAGCAGCGAGCCGCAAAGCACGCTGGTGTTGCTGGTGCTCACACCGCAGCGCCAGGCCGTGTGGGCTTGCGTGGGCGATTCGCGCCTGTACCGCTTCGCCGGCCAGGCCTGCGCCGCCCGCAGCAACGACGCCGCCTATGTCGACTATCTGGTCACCAACGACAAGCTGCCACTGGAGGCGGCCAAGAAACACCGCAGCTCCAAGCTGCTCAGCAACGTGCTGGGCAACAGCCTCAAGCCGCCCTTCGTCACCGTGGGCCGGCATGAGCACCTGCAGGCCGGCGACGCCTTCCTGCTGTGCTCGGACGGCCTGTGGCAATACTTCACCGACCTCGAACTGGCCGCCGCGCTGGCACGCAACACGCCGCGCCAGGCGTCGGAAATGCTGATCAACAAGGCCATCGAACGGGCCGCCGGCAAGGGTGACAACTGCTCGATGGCCATCATCAAGCTGGTCGCGCCGCCCAAGGAAAAACCCAGCTACACCGTGCAGCGGCTGAAGCGGGCCGTCTGACGCCGGTTACTGTTTGAGCGCCGAGGCGGCTGCGGCCCTCGCGGCTTCGGCCTTCTTGCGCTCGGCTTCCTCGCGCGCCGCGCGCTTGGCGCCTGCCTCCTGCTTTTTCTTGGCGATGGCCGCCTTGCGCTCGGCCGATTCCTGCTGCTTGCGCTCATAGGCGGCCACGTTGGCGGCGCGCCGGGCGGCGCCGGCGGCTTCCTCGGCCTGCCGACGCTGCTCGCGCGCGTCATGCTCGGCCTGGCGTTCGGCCAGCGTGGGGCCGGCCTTGGGCGCGGCCACTGGCTTGTCGTCGGCCGCCGCCGGGGTCTTGACCACGCGCGGCTGGGCAGCCCGCGCGGCCTGGTCTTCGGCATCCTTGCGGGCCCGCTCGGCCAGGTCGGCGTCGCGCTTGTCGACCGAATCCTGGCGCTTGAAATGACTGGCTTCCACTTCCACCGCGCGCAAGTCGGCCAAGGCCGCGCGCCGTTTTTCGCGCGCCTGGTCCAGGCAGCGGTTGACGAAGAACTTGCCGTAGCAGACTTGCTCGTCCTGCGCATAGCGCGCATGCACGGCGGCGCGGTCGCGCGCCACCTGGGCCAGCGTGGCGTCGGCCTGCTCGACCGAATGGGTGGCCGGCACGCGCGGCGCACCTTGCGGCGCCTGGCCTATGGTCTGGGCCCGGGCTGGCGCCAGTAAGGCCGCGCCCAACAGGGGCAGCAGCAACGCCAGCTTCAGGGAAGTGGTGGGTGTCATGTTCAGTTTCAGTTCCGTTTACGCGTGTTGGATCATGCCAGCGCGTCGGCTGCGCCGCGCTGTTGCTTGTCCATGTAGTCGCGCGACTGCATCTCGACGATGCGCGAGACGGTGCGGTGGAACTCGTTGGCCAGCGTGCCGGTCGTGTACAACTCCTCCGGCTCCACCTCGGCCGACATCAGCAGCTTGACCTTCTGATCGTAGAACACGTCGATCAGCCAGGTGAAGCGGCGCGCCTCGGAAGACATGGCCGCCGACATCATGGGAATCCCGGACAATATCACGGTATGGAAGCGGCTGGCGATTTCCAGGTAATCGTTCTGCGAACGGGGACCGCCGCACAGGGTGGCGAAATCGAACCAGATGGTGGTGCCGGCGCGGCGCAGGGCGCGGATTTCGCGGCTCTCGATGCGCACCACCGGGTCTTCGTCGGCCGATTCGGCCACGCTGGCGTACGCTTCGCGCAGCGCCTCGTCGGTGGCCGCGCCCAGCGGCGTGTAGTAGGACTGCACCTGCTCCAGCGCGCGGCCGCGGTAGTCGATGCCGGCGTCGATGTTCATCACGTCCAGCTTGTCGTACAGCAGGCGGATGGTGGGCAGGATGCGGTCGCGGTGCAGGCCGTCCGGGTACAGCAGCTGCGGGTCGTAATTGGAGGTCATGATGAACGTGACGCCGTTGTCGAACAGGGCCGACAACAGGTTGTACATGATCATGGCGTCGGCCACGTCCGATATGTGGAACTCGTCGAAGCAGATCAAACGGTATTTCTTGGCCACGCGGCGCGCCACCTCGTTGAGCGGATCGGCCACGCCTTTCAGCTCATCGAGCTGGCGGTGCACGCCGCGCATGAATTCATGGAAGTGCAAACGGGTCTTGCGCACCACCGGCACCACCGAATAGAAGCTGTCCATCAGGAAGGACTTGCCGCGCCCCACCCCGCCCCACATGTACACGCCGCGCGGCACCTCGGGGCGGTTGATGAACCGTTTCAGGCTGTTCGAGCGCTGGCCCTTGTAGGCCACCCACTCGTCGTAGCAACGTTGCAGGCGGTCGACGGCACGGCGCTGCTCCGGGTCGGCCTTGAAATCGCGCTGCTCCAGCGCGTGCTGGTAAAACTCTAGGACGTTCATGACATTCACTTCAGTGTGCGACGGCTGCGCAAAAAAAACGGCGGGCCTGCGCCCGCCCTACCTGTACCCGGTAGGACGGACGTGGGCCCGCCGCGTACTGCTTTAGAAGTTCAGGGTACGCTTGTCAATGGCCAGCGCCGCTTCCTTGGTCGCTTCCGACAGCGATGGGTGCGCGTGGCAGATGCGTGCGATGTCTTCCGCCGAGGCCTTGAACTCCATCGCCACCACGGCTTCCGAGATCAGCTCGGATGCCATTGGGCCGATGATGTGCACGCCCAGGATTTCGTCGGTGGTCGCATCAGCAAGGAACTTGACCATGCCCGAAGTGTCGCCCAGCGCGCGCGCGCGGCCGTTGGCCAGGAACGGGAAGGTGCCGGCCTTGTAGGCCACGCCTTCGGCCTTCAGCTGCTGCTCGGTCTTGCCCACCCACGCGATTTCCGGCGAGGTGTAGATGACCCAGGGGATGGTGTTGAAGTTGGTGTGACCGTGCTGGCCGGCGATACGCTCGGCCACGGCAACGCCCTCTTCCTCGGCCTTGTGCGCCAGCATCGGGCCGCGCACCACGTCGCCCACCGCCCACACGCCCGGCAGGTTGGTCTTGCAGTCGCCGTCCACGGCCACGAAGCCGCGCTCGTCGAGCTGCAGGCCGACCTTGTCGGCGCCCAGGCCGTTGGTGTTGGGGGTGCGGCCGATCGAGACGATCAGCTTGTCGAACACGGCGCTCTGGGCTTCGCCCTTGGCGTTCTCGTATTCCACGGTGACGTTGTTCTTGCCGGTGCTGATCTTGCCGATCTTGCAGCCCAGGTTGATCGACAGGCCCTGCTTGGCGAACAGCTTGCCCGCTTCCTTGGCGATCTGCTCGTCGACGGCGCCCAGGAACACAGGCAGGCCTTCCAGCACGGTCACTTCGGAGCCCAGACGGCGCCACACGGAGCCCATTTCCAGGCCGATCACGCCGGCGCCGATCACGCCCAGCTTGGCCGGGACGGCGTCGATGTTCAGCGCGCCGGTGTTCGACAGGATCAGTTTCTCGTCGAACGGTGCGCCTGGCAGTTCGCGGGCGTTGGATCCGGTGGCGATGATGACCTGCTTGGCGTTGATGGTCTCATTGGCCGGTGCCGAGACGACGATAGGATAGCCGTCTGCCGTGGCGGCGCCGCCGAACGAGGCGCGGCCGTGGAAGAAGGAGACCTTGTTCTTCTTGAACAGGAACAGGATGCCGTCGTTGTTCTGCTTGACGACGGTGTCCTTGCGCTTGATCATCTGGCCCAGGTTCAGCGACAGGCCGGCGACGTCGATGCCGTGCTCCTTGAAGGCATGGCCGGCGTGCTCGTAGTGCTCGGACGATTGCAGCAGCGCCTTGGACGGGATGCAGCCGACGTTGGTGCAGGTGCCGCCTGGAGCGGGGCCGCCCTTGGCGTTTTCCCATGCGTCCACGCAGGCCACGGAGAAGCCCAGCTGCGCTGCGCGGATGGCGGCGATGTAACCGCCAGGACCGGCGCCAATCACGACGACGTCAAATTGTTTAGTGCTCATATTTTTCTCAATTCCCAATCAGTTCCTCGTCCGGGACGAAGATCCATAACAGTAGGTAGACCACCAGTCCGAAGCCGAAGGACACCGTGAACAGCGCAAAGATCAGGCGCCACACCCACGATTCCATGCCCGACGCCTTGGCCAGGCCGCCGCACACGCCACCGAGCCAGCGGTCGCTGCGCGAGCGGCGCAGGCGGTTCAATTCGCCCGGCAGGTCGACGTCGGCGCCGTCGCGCGGGGGCGGACTGGCGTTCAGCAGCCTGGCCTTGGCCTGGGCGAATTCCTCGTCGGACAAGGCGCCCGCCTGGTGCAGCTCGTGCAGGCGCTTGATTTCTTCGGATACGTTCATGGCGGCCTTTCGGGCTAGTCGTGCTTCAAACCAGGGTCTGACCCGTACGGGTCAGACCCTTTGGACTGGCGAAACGCGGGGGATTACAGTTCCAGCAGCAGGCGGGCTGGATCTTCCAGCGCTTCCTTCATGGCCACCAGGCCCAGCACGGCTTCGCGGCCGTCGATGATACGGTGGTCGTACGACATGGCCAGGTAGTTCATCGGACGGATCACGATCTGACCGTTTTCAACGACAGCGCGGTCCTTGGTCGCGTGCACGCCCAGGATGGCCGATTGTGGCGGGTTGATGATCGGGGTCGACAGCATGGAGCCGAAGGTACCGCCGTTCGAGATCGAGAACGTACCGCCGGTCAGGTCGTCCAGCGTCAGCTTGCCTTCCTTGGCCTTGGCGCCGAATTCGCCGATCTTCTTCTCGATGTCGGCGATCGACATCTGGTCCGCATTACGCAGGATAGGCACCACCAGGCCGCGTGGCGAACCGACGGCGATACCGATGTCGAAGTAGCCGTGGTAGACGATGTCGTTGCCGTCAACCGAAGCGTTCAGGATCGGGTACTTCTTCAGCGCGGCCACGGCGGCCTTGACGAAGAAGGACATGAAGCCCAGCTTGACGCCGTGCTCTTTCTCGAACTTGTCCTTGTACTTGTTACGCAGGTCCATCACCGGCGCCATGTTCACCTCGTTGAAGGTGGTCAGGATGGCGTTGGTCGATTGCGACTGGATCAGACGCTCGGCGATACGGGCGCGCAGACGGCTCATCGGCACGCGCTCTTCCGGACGGTCGCCCAGGTTAGGCGCGGCCACGGCCACTTGCTGCAGCGCTGGTTTGGCAGCGGCTGGCGCCAGCGGCGCGACGGCAGGAGCCGGCTTGGCGGCGGCGGCCAGGGCGTCGCCCTTGGTCACGCGGCCATCTTTGCCGGTGCCGGCCACTTGCGAGGCCGACAGGTTGGCTTCCGACAGGATCTTGGCGGCGGCAGGCATGGCCACGTCGCCCTTGTTGGCGGCAGCAGCTGGGGCAGCGACTGGTGCGGCGGCTGGTGCGGCAGCGGCGGCAGGCGCAGCGGCGGCAGCCGAACCTTCGGTGTCGATGATGGCGATCACTTCGCCGGCGACGACGGTGCTGCCGTCGCCCTTGATGATCTGCACCAGCACGCCAGCGCCCGGCGCTGGCAGTTCCAGCACCACTTTGTCGGTTTCGATATCGATCAGGTTTTCGTCGCGGGCCACTGCCTCGCCGACTTTCTTATGCCAGGTCAGCATGGTCGCTTCGGCGACCGACTCGGACAGTTGAGGAACCTTGACTTCGATTTGTGCCATGTAAAACTCCGTATATTTTGTTGTTGCGGCGCCGCGCTGGCCGGCCTTGCGGGCCGCGCGGCGCACCGTCAGTGTGTGTGTGCTTGATTACTTGGTCAGCACGAAGCCTTTGAGCTTCGAGAACGCCGTCTCCAGCAGGTCTTTTTGCTGGGCGTAGTGCTTGTCGTAGTAGCCGACAGCCGGCGAAGCCGAAGCCGGACGACCGGCGTAGGCCAGGCGCTGGCCTGCTTCCATGCTCTCGAAGATGCTGTGCTGAATCTGGAACCATGGGCCCTGATTCTGCGGCTCGTCCTGCGCCCACACCACTTCGGCCAGGTTCGGGAACTTCTTCAGTTCAGCCGTGAACGACTTGTGCGGGAACGGATACAGCTGCTCGATACGGACAATGGCCGTATCGGTCTGGCCGCGCGTCTTGCGGGCGTTGACCAGGTCGTAGTACACCTTGCCCGAGCAGGCGATCACGCGCTTGACCTTCTTGGCGTCGATCTTGTCGTCCACCTCGCCGATCACGGTCTGGAACGCGCCCTTCGACAGTTCGGTCAGCGGGGTGCCGGCGTCCTTGTTGCGCAGCAGCGATTTCGGGGTCAGGATCACCAGCGGCTTGCGGAACTGGCGCACCATCTGACGGCGCAGCACGTGGAAGATCTGCGACGCGGTGGTCGGCTGCACCACTTGCATGTTGTTGTCGGCGCACAGCTGCAGGAAACGCTCAGGACGGGCCGACGAGTGCTCAGGACCCTGGCCTTCGTAACCGTGCGGCAGCATCATGACCAGACCCGAAGCGCGGCCCCACTTCACTTCGCCGGAGCTGATGAACTGGTCGATCACCACTTGGGCGCCGTTGACGAAGTCGCCGAACTGGGCTTCCCAGATCGTCAGCGTGTTCGGTTCAGCAGTCGAGTAGCCGTATTCGAAGCCCAGCACCGCCTCTTCCGACAGCACGGAGTCGATCACGGTGAATGGCGCCTGGCCTTCGGCGATGTTCTGCAGCGGCACGTAGGTACCGGCGTCCCAACGCTCGCGGTTCTGGTCGTGCAGCACGGCGTGGCGGTGCACGAAGGTGCCGCGGCCGGCGTCCTGGCCGGTCAGGCGCACGGCGTAGCCGGACGACACCAGCGAGGCGTAGGCCAGGTGTTCGCCCATGCCCCAGTCCAGGTTCAGTTCACCACGGCCCATGGAAGCGCGGTCAGCCAGCACTTTTTCGACCAGCGAGTGCACCTTGAAGCCTTCTGGCACGGTGGTGATACGGCCGGCCAGGCGCTTCAGTTCCGTCATCGGCACGGCGGTGTCGGCCGAGTCGGTCCACTTGCGGTTCAGGAACGGCAGCCAGTCAACGGCGAACTTGTTCTTGAAGTTGGAGATGACCGGGTCGATCGTGTGCTTGCCGGCGTCCATCGCTTCGCGGTAGGCGGCCACCATCTTGTCGCCGCCGTCGGCGGGGATCACGCCTTGCGCGGCCAGCTTGTCCGCGTACAGCTTGCGGGTGCCTGGGTGCTGGGCGATCTTCTTGTACATCAGCGGCTGGGTCAGGGCAGGCGTGTCCTGCTCGTTGTGGCCCAGTTTGCGGTAGCAGATGATATCGACCACGATATCCTTCTGGAACTGCTGGCGGTAGTCCATCGCGATCTGCGAGGCCAGCACCACGGCTTCAGGATCGTCGGCGTTCACGTGCAGCACGGGCGCTTCGATCATCTTGACCACGTCCGAGCAGTAGATGGTCGAACGGGCGTCGCGCGGGTCCGAGGTGGTGAAACCGATCTGGTTGTTGATGACGATGTGCACCGTACCGCCCGTGCCGTAGCCGCGGGTCTGGGCCAGGTTCAGGGTTTCCATGACCACGCCCTGGCCGGCGAAAGCGGCATCGCCGTGCACCAGGATAGGCAGCACTTGCGCGCCTTGCGCGTCGCCGCGGCGGTCCATACGGGCCTTGACCGAACCTTCAACCACAGGGTTGACGATTTCCAGGTGCGACGGGTTGAACGCCAGCGACAGGTGGACCGGGCCGCCGACGGTGGAGATGTCGGACGAGAAGCCCTGGTGGTATTTCACGTCGCCGGCCGGCAGGTCGTCGCCATGCTTGCCTTCGAATTCTTCGAACAGCTCTTTCGGGCTCTTGCCCAGGGTGTTGACCAGCACGTTCAGACGGCCACGGTGGGCCATGCCGATCACGATTTCCTGCACGCCCTTTTCGCCGGCGCGCTGGATGATCTCGTCGATCGAGGCGATGAACGTCTCGCCGCCTTCCAGCGAGAAGCGCTTCTGGCCGACGTACTTGGTGTGCAGGTAGCGTTCCAGGCCTTCAGCGGCCGTCAGGCGCTCGAGGATGTGCTGCTTCTTCTCGGCGGTGAAATTCGGGGTGGAGCGGATCGATTCCAGGCGTTCCTGCAGCCAGCGCTTTTCGGCCGGGTCGGAGATGTACATGTATTCCGCGCCGATGGAACGGGTGTAGGTGTCGCGCAGGAAGTTGGTCAGGTCGCGCAGGGTCGCGGTTTCAGGACCGAAGTAGGTGTTGCTGATGTTGAACACGGTGTCCATGTCCGCGTCGGCGAAGCCGTAGAAGCTGGGGTCCAGCTCGGGGATCATCGGACGTTCCTGGCGCTGCAGCGGGTCCAGGTTGGCCCAGCGCGAGCCCAGGTAGCGGTAGGCGGCGATCAGCTGGGTCGCGGCGACGCGCTTGCGGCCCATTTCGGGGTCGCCCGAGGCGGTCACGGTGCGGATCGGGCCAGCTTTGGCGCGCTCGGCGAACGAGGAGATGACGGGGGCGTGGGCGACGTCAGGCTTGTTGGAACCATCGACGGCCGGCACGTGCTGCATGGCGTCGAAGTAGGCGCGCCAGTTGTCTGGCACGGAACCGGGGTTGTTGAGATACGCTTCGTACAGCTCTTCGACGTACGGCGCGTTCCCACCAAACAGGTAGGAGTTGGACGTATATTGTTGCATCATATTGCTCACCTTTCTTCGCGCTTCGCGAGATTAGCGGGTTAATCTAACCTTCCGCGACACGGCCTGACCGGTTAGCGGATTGCACATCAAGTTGTGGGGAAGGACTCTTGTTTCTTTCGGTAGAACTAAAATCGGTCAATCAGGATAGCACGCGGCATTGTATCTCAACAACCATTTGTGCGTGAAAAATGCGCACGAAAAAAAGGGCTTTTTTTCGCCCGCAGGCCGCATCCACGCGCGCTGCGGCCGAAACATGGCCATAAGATTAACGCTTATTGGGCCCACCCTGGCCTACCAGCCCGGCTGGCTGCCGAACCACTCCAGCAGGAAGTCCAGCATGGCGCGCAGCGCCGGCGGCAGGTACTGGCGCGAACTGTAGATGCCGTAGATGCCCATGCGCTGCGGCGCGCACTCGGGCAGCAGCGCCACCAGCTGGCCGGACGCGATCAGCGGCGCCGCGCTGTAGGTCGGCTGCAGCGCGATGCCCGCCCCCTGCAAGGCGGCCGCCAGCAGCACGAATTCGTCGTTGGCCGACAGGTTGCCATCCACCGGCACCGACAACGCCTCGCCCGCGCGCGTGAACTGCCACAGGCTCTTGCCGAAATAGCTATAGGTAAGACAGTTATGGTCGGCCAGCTCCTCGGCGCGGTGCGGCGTGCCATGCTCCGCCAGATAGGCCGGCGACGCGCAGACCACGGAATCGCAACTGGCCAGCCGGCGCGCGATCAGGTTGGGGTCGAGCGCGTTGGTGATGCGCAGCGCGAGGTCGATGCGCTCCTCGACCAGGTTGACAGCGCGGTTGTTCACAAGCAGATCGACCTTCATGCGCGGATAGCGGCGCAGGTAGGCCGGCACGGCCGACGCCAGTGCGGCCTGCCCCAGCGACTGCGAACAGCTGATGCGCAGCAGGCCGTGTGGCGTATCGGGTTCGTCGGGCGGCGCGGCGTCGATGGCGGCGGCCAGTTCCAGCATGCGGCGGCAGCGCGCCAGCGTCACTTCGCCCGCATCCGTGAGACTCAGGCGGCGCGTGCTCCGGTGCAGCAGGCGGGCGCCGGCCCACTGCTCCATCTCGGCCAGGTAGCGCGTGACCATGGCGCGCGACATGTCCAGCGAGTCCGCCGCCGCGATCATGCTGCCGCGCTCGACAATACTGACAAACACGGTGGCGGCGGTGATGCGATCCATTATTCGTCCGATTTATGCAATTAATCATTGCAGAATACGCGGTTTTTCCATCGAATCAAGCAATTTAAGATGACGTCATTCCCACTTTCACAGAAAGACGATCATGTTCAAGCACACCATCCTGTCCGCCGCCCTCGCTGCCACCACCACCCTCGGCGTCGTTCCCGCCGCCCCGGCCGCCGCCCCTGCCCCGCTGACGCTGGACGTCTACAACCCGGGCGAAGCGGCCATCTTCCCGGTCGCCTCGGTGCTGGTGGCGGGCCAGCACGACGCGGTGCTGATCGACGCCCAGTTCTCGCGCGGCGAGGCGCTCAAGCTGGCCGAGCGCATCCGCGCCAGCGGCAAGCGCCTGACCACCGTTTACGTGAGCCACGGCGACCCCGATTTCTACTTCGGCCTGGACGTGATCCACGCGGCCTTCCCGGATGCCCGCATCGTGGCCACGCCGCAGACCATCGCCGCCATGCAGCAAAAGGCCGCCGCCAAAGTCGCCTACTGGGGCCCCATCCTGAAGGACAACGCACCGCAAGCCATCGTGATGCCGCAACCGCTGCAGGGCGACACCATCACGCTCGAAGGCCAGACGCTGAAGATCGAAGGCTTGCAGGGCAAATCGCCCGAGCGCAGCTACGTGTGGATTCCGTCGATTCAAGCCGTGGTGGGCGGCGTGGTGCTGTTCAACGACCTGCACGTATGGACGGCAGATACCCAGACCGTCGCCTCGCGCCAGCAGTGGCTGGCCACGCTGGACGCCATAGCAGCGCTGAAGCCGGTGACCGTGGTGCCCGGCCACTTCAAGGTCGGCGCAGCCTACACGCCCGGCAGCATCGCCTACACCCGCGCCTACCTGCAGCGCTTTGAAGCGGAAACGCCGAAGGCAGCCGACGCCGCCGGCCTGATCGCCGCCATGAAAGCCGCCTACCCGGCCGCCGGCCTGGCCGGCGCACTGGAGACCTCGGCCAAGGTGGCCAAGGGCGAAATGCGCTGGTAAGCACGCCGCGCGGCCGGGCGGCCCCGTGGACAGCAGCGCAGCCGGGGGGCGCCATGGGCAGCCGCCCGGCGCGCGAGGGCCGCTGGCCCGCAACAGGATGGCGCGTCAAAAAAAACCACGATTCCCGCAAAATTGTTGTATATACAATCAATTCTGCAACGCAACAATATAGGACAATAACGGCCCTTGCCAATATTGCGGCCGCGACTGCCCGCCGGCCCTGTCCTCACATGAAAATCCAACGCACCCGTTTGCAACTGGCGATCGCCACCCTCTTCACCACCGGCGCCACCCTGGGCGCCTCCGCCTGGGCCCAGCAGGAAGCGCCCACCGCCGGCACCGAAAATGCCGCAACGCCGGCCAAGGCCGCGCGCAGCGAACAGATCCAGACCATCCAGGTCACGGCGCAAAAACGCAAGGAAGACGCCAGCAAGGTGCCCATCAGCATGTCCGTGGTGCGCGGCGAAGACCTGGCTGCCCAGCACATCGCCGGGCTGGAAGATATCACCCGCAACGTGCCCAACATCTCGTTCTCGGGCGGCACGCAGGGCAACGGCCCCGGCCTGTCGAACATCGAGATGCGCGGCATCGCCTCGTCGGCCGGTTCGGGCACGGTGGGCATCTACATGGACGACGTGTCCATGACCACCCGCAACCTGTACAGCCTGGGTAGCCCGGAGCCGAAGTTCTTCGACGTGGACCGCATCGAAGTGCTGCGCGGCCCGCAGGGCACGCTGTACGGCGCCAGCTCCATGGGCGGCACGCTGAAAGTGCTGCTGAACCAGCCGGACCTGAAGAAGATGGACAACAGCGCCATGGCCGAAGTGTCGTCCACCTCGCACGGCGGCATCAACCACAGCGTCAACGCGGTGCTCAACGTGCCGCTGGTGGCCAACGAGATGGCGCTGCGCGTGGGTGTGCAGAGCACCCACGTGAGCGGCTATATCACGCAGGTCGATCCCGACACGCTGGCCACCGTGCGCCGCCGTACCAATTCGGAAGATGACGCCGTGCTGCGCATGGCGCTCAAATGGGCCGTCAACCGCGACCTGACCGTCACGCCGGCCCTGTTCTACCAGGAAGTGAAGACGGGCGACCTGCCCACCGAATACCCGGTCTCGCAAACGACCGGCGCCGCGCTGCAACCGTACCAGGTCAGCAAGCCGGTGCTGGAGCCAGGCAAGGACAAGCTGTTCACGCCCAGCCTGACCATCAACTACGACCTGGGCAAGGCCGACCTGGTATCCGTCACCAGCTTCTACCAGCGCGACTTCAATCGCACCCAGGACGGCACCCAGGCCAACAGCGCCTACCTGGCCACCCTGCTGCAACCGGGCGCGCCGGCCGGCCTGGCGTCCACGCTGGCCGTCACGCCCGCCTACGTCTACCTGAACAACCAGGTGCGCCAGTTCTCGCAGGAGTTCCGCCTGGCCTCCAAGGGCTACGACGCCAAGGCCCCCACGCCCGTCACCTGGCTGGCCGGCGCCTACTTCTCCAACCTGCACACCACCGTCAACGACAACGAGCCGGTGCCGGGCATGAACGCGCTGTTCGCCAAGTACGGCCTGAACGCGGAAGACCCGGCCGTCATGTCGGGCACCTTCCCGGGCGCGTTCAGCAACGACAGCGCCTACTTCACGGCGCGCCACTACCGCACCACGCAGAAGGCCGCGTTCGGCGAAGCGAGCTACCACTTCTCGCCCGACCTGCGCGTGACGGCCGGCCTGCGCGACCTGTACGCCACCGACTCGCTGGCGCGCGAAGCGTCCAACTACTTCGCCGCCATGCCGGGCATGACCATCCAGCAGGCGCACGACGAAAGCACGCATGCGGTCACGCCGAAGTTCGCCGTATCGTGGAACGTGGACCCGACCGATATGTTGTACTTCAACGCGGCCAAGGGCTTCCGCCTCGGCGGCCAGAACCGCGACATTCCGCTGTCGATCTGCGGCGCCGAGTTGAACAGCCTGGGGCTGGCGAAAGCACCGGCCAGCTTCGGTTCCGACTCGCTGTGGAGCTATGAGGTGGGCAACAAGTCGCGCTTCCTCAACAACCGCCTGGCCATCAACGCGGCGGCCTACTACATCGACTGGAAGAACATCCAGGTCGACCGCGCGCTGAGCTGCACCTTCGACTACGAAACCAACGCCGGCAAGGCCCGCAGCACGGGCGTGGAACTGGAAGTGAAGGCCAAGCCGACGCCCGACCTGACCATCGACCTGGCGGCCGGCTACACCAACGCCTACCTGGTGGACGCCAACGAAGCCCTCGGTTCGCTGGCCGGCCAGAAAGTGCCGGGCGCGCCCAAGTTCAACGCCACGCTGGGCGGCGAGTACCGCTACACCATCACCGGCACCACCGACGGCTTCGCGCGCCTGACGGCCCACTGGACCGGCTCCAGCTACGGCACCGCCCACATCGGCGACAGCGATTACCAGCGCCCGGCCTACGCGACGGTGGACGCCAGCGTCGGCGTCAACTTCGAGAAGTGGCAAGTGTCGCTGTTCGCCAAGAACGTGGCCAACAATAACAAGGTGATCCAGCGTCCCAACGTGCAGTTCTTCCAGGAAGCCTACCGCCTGGTGCCGCGCACGATCGGCCTGAACGTCTCCGGCAGCCTGTAAGCGTTTCAACCCGGCAAACCGGGGTCAGGTCATGCCCTCACGCAAGATGCGCGCATCTTGCGTGAGGGCATGACCTGACCCCGGTTTCTTTTTGTGTTGCAATTTCGCATCCAATTAAATAAAACAAATTGATTTAATTAGTAAGCGGCCGCACAATCGCTCTCGCTGTATCAACAATCACAACGATCAGGAGACACAAGATGAACCGTCTGACCCGGAAAGCCCTCCCCTTGGCGCTGGCCATTGCCTGCGGCTGCGCCCATGCCGATTCCTACAACGACACGGAAGGCTTCCATGGCTACCTGCGCGCCAGCGCCGGCAGCAGTTCCACCCACGGCCCGCAAAGCTGCTACGCGCTGGGCGGCCCGACCTCGTCCTACCGCCTGGGCAACGAGTGCGATTCGTACACGGAGTTCGGCTACACCAAGGAAATCGCCAAGGCCGACAACGGCGTCAGCTTCGTCAGCACGCTGTGGGTCAACGCCTACTCGCCCGGCTCGGACTTCCGCGACGCCAAGCTGCAACTGCTGAAAGGCTATGTGGAGGCGAAAGGCCTGCCCTTCCTGGGCGGCGGCACGGCCTGGATGGGCAAGCGTTACTACTACCGTCCCGACATCCACATGCTGGATATGCAGTACATCAACATGAACGGCACCGGCGGTGGCCTGGACAAGATCCCGCTGGGCGCGGGCCGCATCAGCTACGCCGTCTTCAAGGACAACGACACCAACGCCACCGGTGCCGGCGGCGCCATCGTCAACACCCCGGCCGCCGTGCGCCAGAACCTGCTGTATGAAGGCTTGCCCACCAATCCGGGCGGCACGCTCGATATCGCGCTGACGCTGATCACGGCCCAGGGCCGCGACCGCGCCGCGCAAGGCCAGGGTGACCAGAGCCACGGCGGCTGGGCGGCCGGCGTGTTCCACAAGCAGGAGCTGCTGGGCGGCGCCAACCTGGTTGGCCTGCAGTACGGCAGCGGCCCCGGCACCGGCATCGGCATCTGCTGCTCGCGCATGGGTCCCTCGGGCAGCACCACGCTCGGCTCGGACGTGACCCGCGTGCGCGTGCTGGACGACCTGGTGATCCAGCCCACCCGCCAGTTCAGCATGGAGTTCGCGGCGCTGTACCAGAAGGACAAGGCCGACGACGCGGCGCTGCGCAACACCTGGACCACCATGGGCGTCCGTCCCGTGTATGCGATCCTGCCGAACCTGAAGCTGCAGGGGGAACTGGGCGTGACCACGCTCAAGCAGGACAGCACGGGCCAGACCGCGCGCCTGACCAAGCTGACCTTCGCGCCGGCCATCGCCATGGGCGAGAGCTACTGGTCGCGCCCGGAACTGCGCGCCTTCGTCACCTACGGCAAATGGAATGGCGCCGCCACGCCGCTGGTCAACGCGGCCAACAACAGCGGCCCTGTGTACGGCAGCAACACCAGCGGCCTGTCGGCCGGCCTGCAGGTCGAGGCGTGGTGGTAAGCGTTTGGTGAGATAGCCGGCTGCGGCCTGTCGTTAAGCTTCGAGCTTGAGGAACAGGTCGCGGTCCGGCGCGAAATTGGCGTACAGCGGCAGCAGCGCGCCCCCGAGCGCGCGCGCATCCGGGCCGATGGTGCCCATCTGGATCTGCGGCCGCTGCACACCTTCCCAGTTGTAGCGCGCCAGCGCGGCCGACACGCCGGCCATCAGCCGCTCCAGCAGCGCGCGGCTGCACGAACCATCCACGATCACCCCTTCCAGGTCCAGCAGGCAGCTGGCGTTGGTGACGGCCATCGCGATCGCGTTGGCGGCCTGCGCCACCCACACGGTGCTGTGTTCATCGCACTCCCCTTGCGTGGCCCGCTCGTCGTAGGCGGCCAGCGGATCAAGGCCCGCCTGCTGGAACAGATTCTCCAGTCCCAGCAGCGAGGCGGTGGACAGCAATTGCGCCGGCGGCGCGCCGGCGTCCGCGCCCGCCATCCCCACTGGCAAGGAACCGATGGCGCCGGCGTTGCCGTGCAGGCCGGCGTGCAGGTGGCTGTCGATCACGAGGCCGCCGCCGATGAAGGTGTCGATGTACAGGTACAGGAAACTCTTGACGCTGCGCCCGCGCCCGGCCACCAGTTCGGCCACGCAGGCGGCCGCCGTGTCCTTGGCGAAGCGCACCGGCAGGCCTGTGTCGGCTTCGATCTGGCGCGCGATGTCGAGCCGGTTCCAGCGTCCGCCCTCCTCGGGCGCCATGCCGATCAACTCGCGCCAGCTGCCCAGCGACAGCGGCGCCGCCACGCCGATGCCCTGGATGCGGCTGCGCAGTTCCGGCGCCAGCGAGGCCTGCATCCGCCGCACCTGCTCGGCGATGGTGCGGAACACCTGGTCCGGCTCGGGAAAGCGGTAGCCCAGCGAATAGCGGTTGCGCACATTGCCGACGAAATCAAGCAGCAGCACGTCCAGGCTGCGGCGGCCGATCTTGACGCCGATGGAAAATGCACCATCCGGCTTGAGCGCGATCGGCACCGAGGGCTGGCCTATCTTGCCGCGCAGCGGCTCCAGCTTCATCACCAGGTCGTCGTCGGTCAGGCGGGCGATGATCAAGGCCACGGTCTGGGTGCTGAGCGTGGTCAGGCGGGCCAGGTCGGCCTTGGGCAGGCTGCCGTGCAGGCGGATCGCCTGCAGGACCACGCGCTCGTTGAACTGGCGCATGCCGGTCTGGTTCGAGCCCCGCGGCCGCAGATTGTCGGCGACGGCTTCGTCAGCGTCGGCGGCGGTGGGGGGAGTTTGCTGCATGGGAACGGCTCCTGGGCGCGCGTGCGCCTGTGTTGACAAAGCAGGGAGTCTGCACCATCGCGCCCGGGTTGGCAACTTGCGGTATCAACCCGCCGCCGGCCACCTGCGCTCAGCACAGCAACAGGTCGGCCCGCACCTTGCTCGCCTCCACCAGCACGGCGTTCGGTTCATCCGTCTGCCACACCCAATCGCGCGCCTGTTCGGCCGTGCGGCCAAAGCGCATGTGGCGCGCGGCCAGCCGTTCGCGCCGCAGCGCATGGTCGACATCGACGTACCAGATGGCGTCCAGTTGCGCGCGCACGCCAGCCCAATGGCCCTGGTCCAGCAACAGGTAATTACCTTCCGTGATCACCAGCTCGATCTCGGGCGGCACGGCGATGGCGCCCGCCACGCCCTCCTCGATCTCGCGCCGGTATTCGGGCGCGTACACCACTTCGCCCGGCGCGCGCTGGCGCAAGCGCGCCAGCAGGGCCACGTAGCCGGCACTGTCGAAAGTGTCGGGCGCGCCCTTGCGGCCGGCCCGTCCCAGCCGCGCCAGTTCCGTGTTGGCCAGGTGGTAGCCGTCCATCGGCACCACCACGGCGCGGCCGGGCAGCGCTTCCAGCAGGCGCTGGGCCACGGTCGACTTGCCCGCGCCGGGCGCGCCGGCCAGCCCGAGCATGGTGCGCCGGCCCGGCGCCAGCATGGCCAGCAGCTGCGCCGGCGCTTGTTCGAAACGGATCGTTTCCACACGTTCTCCTGGGCAATTTCAGCGGCCATACAACAGCCGACCCTTGTTTTTGTTGCCATGTTACCTCAATCGAAGGCGACTTCCGCACGATTAAATAAAATAGATTGATTTATTAATCGAAGCAGCCTATATTTCAATCAGCGCCACCGGCGCCACGTCGACCGCCCCGGTCGGATAACCAATAAAAGACACTTAGGAGACAGCATGTACGCCAAGCATTGCATCGCAGTGGGTTTGATCGCATCCGTCGCCGGCTACGCCGCCGCAGCCGAGCCCGTTATCGGCCTGATCACCAAGACGGAAACCAACCCCTTCTTCGTCAAGATGAAGGAAGGCGCGCAACATGCGGCCAAGCTGCAGGGCGCCAAGCTGCTGACGGCGGCCGGCAAGGCCGACGGCGACAACGCGGGCCAGGTGACGGCCATCGAGAACATGGTGTCGGCCGGCGCCAAGGCCATCCTGATCACGCCCAACGATTCCAAGGCCATCGTCCCGGCCATCAAGAAGGCGCGCGACGCCGGCGTGATGGTGATCGCGCTCGACAGCCCGGCCGAACCGGCCAACGCCACCGACGCCCTGTTCGCCACCGATAACTTCAAGGCCGGCCTGCTGATCGGTGAATACGCCAAGGCCGCCATGGCCGGCAAGCCCGCCAGGATCGCCACGCTGGACCTGTTCCCCGGCCACCCGGTGGGCATCGCCCGCCACAACGGCTTCCTGTCCGGCTTCGGCGTGCCCGGCGTGGATGCCAAGACGGCCGGCCTGGCCAAGAGCGCGGACGTGGTCTGCATGGCCGACAGCTACGGCGACCAGGGCAAGGGCCAGACGGCGATGGAAAACTGCCTGCAGAAGAACCCCGACATCAATGTGGTCTACACCATCAATGAACCGGCGGCCGCTGGCGCCTACAAGGCCCTGAAAGCAGCCGGCAAGGAAAAAGGCGTGTTGATCGTGTCGGTCGACGGTGGCTGCGCCGGCGTGCGCGACGTCAAGGCCGGCGTGATCGCGGCCACCTCGCAGCAGTATCCGCTGAAGATGGCCGGCCTGGCCGTGGACGCCGGCATGACCTACGCCAAGACCGGCAAGAAGGTGAGCGGCTACGTCGACACGGGCGTGACCCTGATCACGGACCAGAAGCAGGCCAGCGTGCCCAGCCAGGACACGGCCTTCGGCCTGAGCGCCTGCTGGGGCAAGTAAGGTCAGCCGTCCAGGATCGCGGGCGGCCACGGCCGCCCCCACCCTACCGAAAGGAATATCATGCAAAGCAATCTGAACCAGGGTTCCGTGGCCGCCGCCGCCGTCCGCCCCTCCCCTGCCCTCCCGGGAAAAACCATGTCACTGCGCCTGAAAGAGGTACTGCCGCCGGTCACCGTGCTGGGGCCGCTGCTGGCCTTGCTGGCCGCCTGCCTGTTCTTCGCCACCCAATCGGACCGCTTCCTGAGCGGCCAGAATTTCTCGCTGATCCTGCAACAGGTGATGGTGGTGGGCGTGATCGCCATCGGCCAGACCCTGATCATCCTGACCGCCGGCATCGACCTGTCGTGCGGCATGGCGATGGCGCTGGGCTCGGTGGTCGCCACCAAGTTCGCCGTCGACTACGGCATGCATCCCTACCTGGCCGTGGCCTGCGGCATGGGCGTGTGCGTGCTGATCGGCTACCTCAATGGCGCGCTGGTCACCTCGATCAAGCTGCCGCCGTTCATCGTCACGCTGGGCACCATGAACATCGCCTTCGCCGTGACCCAGATTTATTCGCAAGCCCAGACCGTGACCGGCCTGCCGGACGCGATGACCTTCTTCGGCAACACCTTGCACCTGGGCCAGACCACCCTCACCTACGGCACCGTGCTGATGCTGGCCCTGTACGTGCTGACCTGGCTGTTCCTGCGCGAGACGGCGCCCGGCCGCCACCTGTACGCGGTTGGCAACAACCCGGAAGCGGCGCGCCTGACCGGCATCGCCACCTCGCGCGTGCTGATCGGCGTGTACATGATGGCCGGCCTGTTCTACGGCGTGGCGGCCATGCTGTCCGTGGCCCGCATGGGCGTGGGCGATCCGCAAGGCGGCCAGACCGACAACCTCGACAGCATCACGGCCGTGGTGCTGGGCGGCACCAGCCTGTTCGGCGGACGCGGCTCGATCATGGGCACCTTCGTCGGCGTGCTGATCGTGGGCGTGTTCCGCAACGGCCTGACCCTGATGGGCGTGCCCTCCGTGTACCAAATCCTCGTGACCGGCGTGCTGGTGATCCTCGCTGTCGCCACCGACCAACTGACGCACAAGAAAGGCTGAGATCATGACCGCAACCAACTCCGCGACCATCTTCCAGGCACGCGGCCTGGTCAAGCGCTACGGCGGCGTGACCGCCCTGGACGGCACCGACTTCGACTTGCGCGCCGGTGAAATCCTGGCCGTGATCGGCGACAACGGCGCCGGCAAATCCTCGCTGATCAAGGCCCTGTCGGGCGCCGTGATCCCGGACGAAGGCCAGTTGACGCTCGACGGCGAACCGGTGCGCTTCAAGTCCCCGATCGACGCGCGCCGCCACGGCATCGAAACCGTGTACCAGGACCTGGCCGTGGCGCCGGCCATGACCATCGCGGAAAACCTGTTCCTGGGCCGCGAGATCCTGCGCCCCGGCCTGCTGGGCCGCTGGCTGCGCCTGATCGACAAGAAGCGCATGCTGGCCGAAGCCGTGGGCCACATGCAGGACCTGAAGATCGGCATCCGCTCCATGAAACAGGCGGTGGGCACGCTGTCGGGCGGCCAGCGCCAGGGCGTGGCCGTGGCGCGCAGCACGGCATTCGCCAAGCACGTGGTGATCCTCGACGAGCCGACGGCCGCGCTGGGCGTCAAGGAAGGCAATATGGTGCTGGAACTGATCCGGCGCGTGCGCGACCGCGGCCTGCCCGTGATCCTCATCAGCCACAATATGCCGCACGTGTTCGAGATCGCCGACCGTATCCACATCCAGCGGCTGGGCAAGCGCGTGGCCGTGGTCGATCCCAAGCACATCAGCATGTCCGACACGGTGGCCGTGATGACGGGCGCCAAGGACCCGCGCGATCTTCCGGAGCAGGCCCATGCTTAAAGGACTCGATCCGCTGCTCAGCCCGGAGCTGCTCAAGGTGCTGGCCGAGATGGGCCACGGCGACGCCGTGGTGCTGGTGGACGCCAACTTCACGGCCGCCTCGCTGGGCCGCGGCAAACCGCTGATCCGCCTGCCCGGCGTGGACCTGGCGCGCGCCGCCAGCGCCGTGCTGTCGGTGTTCCCGCTCGACCTGGCCGAGCGGCCGGTGGACTTCATGGCCGTCTGCGACAGGCCTGCGGACTACCGCACGCCGCTGCAGCAAGCCATGCTGGGCCTGTGCCAGCGGGCCGGCGACGCGCTGCCCGCGCAGTGCGAGGCGGTGGAGCGCTTCGCCTTCTATGAGCGGGTGAAACAGGCGTATGCGATCGTCCAGACCGGCGAGCTGCAACCGTACGCCAACTTCCTGTTCCGCAAAGGCGTGCTGACGGGAGCGCAGGCAGCATGATGAACCTGTCCCACGCCGCCGCGCCGTCCGACGCCAGCATCTGGCTGCGTCCGCGCGGCTCCAACCAGAGCGGCATGGGGCAGTTCAACGAACGCGTGGTGCTGCAGGCGATCCGGCTGCATGGCAGCCTGGCCAAGGCCGACCTGGCCCGCCTCACGCACCTGAGCACGCAGACCGTCTCGCTGATCATCAACCGCCTGCTGGAACAGGGGCTGGTGCTCAAGCGCGCGCCGCAGCGCGGCAAGGTGGGACAACCGTCCGTGCCCATCATGCTCAACGCCGACGGCGCCTACTTCATTGGCATCAAGATCGGCCGGCGCAGCCTGGACCTGCTGCTGATCGACTTCCATGGCGCGGTGCGCGAACGGCGCGCCCTCAGCTACCGCTATCCCGACCCGCAACTGCTGTTCGGCCAGATCGCCGCCATGCAGCGCGAGCTGCTCAAGCAACTGGGGCCGTTGCGGGCGGCGCGGCTGGCCGGCATCGGCGTGGCCGCGCCGCTGGGCCTGGGTGGCTGGCAAGCCTTGCTGGGCAGCGCCCCGGCCCAGGCAGGCCAATGGGAACGGCTCGACATCCGCGCCGAGATCCAGGCCGTCAGCCACGTGCCGGTGGTGTTCGCCAAGGACACCATGGCCGCCTGCGTGGCCGAACTGGTGGCGGGACGGGGCCGCAGCATCGGCAGCTATCTGTACATTTTCGTCGGCACCTTCATCGGCGGCGGCCTGGTGCTCGACAGCAGCGTGCACGCCGGCCTGTCGGGCAACGCCGGTGCGCTCGGCTCCATGCCGCTGCAACTGGCGCCCGGCGCGGGCGCCGCGCCCGAGCAGTTGCTGAGCACCGCCTCGCTGTTCAGCCTCGAACAGTTGTACGCGGCGGCCGGCCTGGACGAATCGGCCGCCTACGACGCGCGCGCCTTGCAGCAGCCGTGGCTGACCCACACGGAAGCGTGGCTGGACGACGCCGCGCGCGCCATCGCGCTGGCCGTCAGCAACGGCACCTGTCTGCTGGACCTGGACGAGGTGGTGCTCGACGGCTCCAGCCACCCCGACCTGCTGGCGCGGCTGCTGGAACAGACCAAGCAGGCGCTGGCCCGCTACAGCTGGGAAGGCGTGCGCCAGCCCGCGCTGCGCGCCGGCGCCATCGGCGCGGACGCGCGCGCCATCGGCGCCGCGCTGCTGCCGCTGCACGCCAACTTCGCGCCCGACCGCGAACTGTTTTTGAAATTGCTGCACACGGCCGCGCGCTGAACGGCGGCCCTCATCCCCATCACACGATACGAAACAAGCAGGAGAACAACCATGATAGTGACCTACGGCGAAGCGCTGGTGGACATGATAGAAATGCCGGACGGCCGCTTTGGCGCCGCGCTCGGTGGCGCCGTGTGCAACTTCACGCTGGCCACCGCGCGCCAGGGGCTGGAGGTCACCTACCTGAACCCGCTGTCGGTGGACAGCTTCGGCCACGGCTTCGCGCGCCTGCTGGGACAAGCCGACGTGCGCCTGGGCAGCCCGGCGCGCAGCGCCCGCCCCACCTCGCTGGCCATCGTCACGCTGGACGAGAACAAATCGCCCAGTTACGCCTTCCACCGCCAGGGCGTGGCCGACCGCGACATCACGCCCGCACAAGCGCGCGCCGCCCTGCCGGCGGGCACGCGATTGTTCCACACGGGCGGCCTGGCGCTGGTGCCGGAAGACCTGGACGCGACGCTGGAGATCGTGGCCACCGCCGCCAAAGCCGGCGCGCTGATCTCGATCGACGCCAACATGCGCCCGCTGGCCTGCGGCGACCTGCCCGCCTACGCGGCCGGCGTGCGGCGCGCGCTGCGCCATGCGCACCTGATCAAGGTCAGCGAGGAAGACCTGGCCCACCTGGGCCTGACGGCGCAGCCGCCGCTGGAGGCGGCCCGCACGCTGCTCGACCTGCCCCAGGTGGAGCTGATCGCGCTGACGCTGGGCGCCGACGGCGCCATCCTGCTGTCGCGCGACGCCACCATCGCCCTGCCCGCGCCGTCCGGCATCGTGGTGCGCGATACGGTCGGCTGCGGCGACTGCTTCCTGGCCGGCCTGGTGGCCGCGCTGGCCGCGCAAGACAGCCTGTCGGCCGCCGCGCTGGCCGACGCCGGCGAGGAAACGCTGCGGCCCGCCCTGCGGCGCGCCATCGCCAGCGCCAGCCTGAACGCCATGCGCGAAGGCTGCAATCCCCCCACGGCGAACGAGGTGGCGGACTTCAGCGATCGCTAGTGGCGACATGCCAGCAAGACAATACATGAGGTAAATTGACAACATGCAATTGTTGAAATACCCATGCCCGTGTATTGTGTTGCTCTGCCCGTTGTTCAACTAGCGAAATGACACCGTTCCCCGCCCTGCACGCCCCACGCCCACGTCTGGCCCATCGCCGTCTGCACTGGCTGACCGCCCTGCTGATGCTGGCAAGCCATCCGCTGTCAGTGTACGCAGCGCAGCCGGAGGAAGAGGACATGGCCCTGTACGGCATGGACCGCTCTGCGATCAGCCTGGCGACCGGCTCCGCGCAGTCGCTGCGGCGCGCGCCGGCGGTGGCCTCCGTGGTCACGGCCGCCGACATCGCCGCCATGGGCGCGACCGACCTGGACCAGGTGCTGGAGACGGTGGCCGGCATCCACGTCACGCGCGTGGCGACGCTGTACGCGTCGAGCTACATCATCCGCGGCATCGGCGGTGGCGGCATCACCAATCCGCAAGTGCTGGTCCTGCTCAACGGCCTGCGGATCAACACCGACTTCAACGGCGACAAAGGCAATATGTGGATGAGCATGCCGCTGACCAATGTGGCGCGCATCGAAGTCATCCGCGGTCCCGGTTCGGCGCTGTACGGGGCCGACGCCTTCGCCGGCGTCATCAACATCATCACCAAGACGGCGGAACAGATGCCGGGGCTGCGCGTGGGCGCGCGGGCCGGCAACCTGGGCACGCATGACGCGTGGCTGGAATATGGCCACCAGCACGAGCAACTGGCGGTGGCCGCCTACCTGGAAGTGGGCCGCACTGACGGCACCGACCAAGTGGTCGCCGCCGATGCGCAAACCCTGAACGACCACCGCTTCGGCACCCACGTCAGCAAGGCCCCCGGTGCGATCAACGCCGGCTACCAGGCATGGGACGGCGCGCTCGACCTGTCCTACCAGCGCTGGCGCTGGCGCAGCAATCTCAAATGGCGCGGCGACGTGGGCACCGGCCTGGGCGTCAATTCGGCGCTGGACCCCGACCACAAGACCCGCAGCGGCTATGGGCTGAGCGAACTGTCCTGGACCGCGCCCGACTTGTCCGACACGTGGAGCGCGGGCGGCTCGCTCAGCTACATGTTCTTCACCGAACAGTCACCGGACGGCCTGGGCTTGTTCCCGGCCGGCGCGCGCATCGGCCCCAGCTTCTTCCCCGATGGCATGATCGGCGGCCCCGGCCGTTGGGAACGCAATCTGCGCAGCGCGGTCTACGCCACCTACAGCGGCTGGCAACGACACGCGCTGCGCATCGGCGCCGGCCATGACGTGCAGAACCTGTACCACGTCAGCACCATGAAGAACTTCCTGATCAGTCCGGCCGGCTTGCCGATCCCGACCGGCCCGGTGATCGACTATGGCGCCATCCAGCCCCACATCGAGCCTCAGCGGCGCACGATAAACTATGCCTACCTGCAGGACGAATGGGATTTTGCGCCCGACTGGGCGCTGACAGCCGGCGTGCGGCACGACCATTTCTCCGACTTCGGCGGCACCACCAATCCGCGCCTGGCGCTGGTGTGGGATGCCGACCTGGACCTGACCCTCAAGCTGCTCCATGGCCGCGCCTTCCGCTCGCCGAGCTTTAACGAGCAGCGCGGCATCAACCCGGTCAACATGGGCAATCCGCAGGTGCAGCCGGAGACCATCGCCACCACGGAAGCGGCGCTGACCTGGCAGGCGCGCAGCGACCTGTCGGTCAACCTCAGCCTGTTCCGCTACGCGATGAAAGACCTGATCCGCTCCGTGGCGAATCCGGCGCCCGCGCCCGGCGCCTCGTACCAGAACAGCGGCAGCGTGAACGGCAATGGCGGCGAAGCCGAGTTGACGTGGGAGCTGGCACCGGACCTGCGCTGGCTGGCCAACTACGCGCGCCAGAACGCCCGCGACCAGGCCACGGGCCAGGACCCGGGCTATGCGCCGCGCCACCACGCCTTTACCCGGCTGGACTGGAGCGTGGGCCAGGGCTGGCGTTTCACGCCGCAATGGAACTGGGTCGCCGGCCGCCACCGCGCGCCCGGCGACGCGCGCGCGCCTGTGGCGGACTACCGCACCGTGGACGCCACGCTGACGCGCCAGCTGCCACACGGCTGGACCGTGTCGGCCATGGTGCGCAACCTGTTCAACGCTGATGCGCGCGAACCGAGCCTGGCGCCCGGGCTGGCGCTGCCGTTCGACATCCCGGTGTCGCCGCGCACCTTCATGCTCCAGGCCAGCGTCAAACTCTGACGCTACAGGTGGCGACGGCAGCAATCAGGCCGTTTCCGCAAACAGGCTCGCACTCCTGATGCGCGCCGCCAGATCCTCGACCAGCCGCTTGCGGCTGCTCACCGCGTATTCGACGGGCGAAAACGGCATGGCGCTGTCGGCGTAGGCATCGATCAGGTCCAGCATGGCCAGCGCCTCGTCGGCCGAATAGGCGAACCGGGTGCCGTTCACGCTCAGCACGGTGAGCTTTTCCTGCAGCACCTCCTTGCGCGCGATGTCCGCTTCCGACACGGGGTTGGCCACGCACAACCCGAACGTGCCGTGGATGAAATGGGCCCAGATGCTTTGCATGCGCCTGGCGATGCCTTCGGCGATCACCGAGCCATCTTCAGCGAAGCAGTCCGGCAGCCGCCAGGTCGAGCCATTGAGTCTGGCCAGCGCGTCCTGCATCCGCTCGGCGAACCTGGCGCGCAGCGCCACGCCGGCCTGTTCCCGCCCCACCTTGGCGATGGTTTGCATGGCGCGCTCCACCCATACCGCGGTCGCCGGATGGAAGTAACTGCCATCCTTCGCCCCGCTGGTGGCCATCTCACCGAACACATAGGATTTCAGCGTCGTGCCGTTCGCCACCACATAGGAAGGCCCGGGCACGAGCCGTTCCCGCACCAGAGCAAGCAACTCCGCGACGGGCAGTTGGCACGCAGTTGCCATCTGCTCCGTATCGAAGAAATACTGCGACAAGTAAACATCCAACTCGGACATATGATGGCTCCCTCAATAATTACAGGAAGCTATTTTATACTGTTTTTATGTACAGTAGTTTACTTTACTATGTTAGGTTCGCAGTAACGTCTCAAACATAAAAAAAGCGGGCCGCAGCCCGCTTTTTGGTCCAACCTGACAGCCTCGCTTAGGCGCGCTTGTCGATAGGCAGCACTTCGCGCGTGGTCGAGCCGACGAACAGCTGACGTGGGCGGCCGATCTTCTGCTCTGGATCGGAGATCATTTCGTTCCACTGGGCGATCCAGCCGATGGTACGGGCCATGGCGAAGATACCGGTGAACAGCGACACAGGGATGCCCAGTGCCGACTGCACGATGCCCGAGTAGAAGTCGACGTTCGGGTACAGCTTGCGCGACACGAAGTATTCGTCGTTCAGGGCGATCTTTTCCAGTTCCATGGCCAGCTTGAACAGCGGGTCGTCGTGCAGGCCCAGCTCGTTCAGCACTTCGTGGCAGGTTTCGCGCATCAGCTTGGCGCGCGGGTCGAAGTTCTTGTACACGCGGTGACCGAAGCCCATCAGCTTCACGCCCGAGTTCTTGTCCTTGACCTTGGCGATGAACTCAGGGATCTTGTCGACCGTGCCGATTTCCTTCAGCATGTTCAGTGCCGCTTCGTTGGCGCCGCCGTGGGCAGGGCCCCACAGGCAGGCGATACCGGCAGCGATACAGGCGAACGGGTTGGCGCCCGACGAACCGGACAGACGAACCGTCGAGGTCGAAGCGTTCTGCTCGTGGTCGGCGTGCAGGATCAGGATACGGTCCAGCGCGCGCACCAGCACGTCGTTGACCTT
Source organism: Rugamonas brunnea (assembly GCF_014042345.1). Classification (GTDB taxonomy): domain Bacteria; phylum Pseudomonadota; class Gammaproteobacteria; order Burkholderiales; family Burkholderiaceae_D; genus Rugamonas; species Rugamonas brunnea. The sequence goes on along the minus strand of NZ_JACEZT010000022.1, from coordinate 11,388 downwards.
GTATTCTTCGCATGGGTTGCCGAACATCATGCGCATGAAGTTGGCGCTGTACGACAGGTCGTTGCGTGGGTACACGAACGGCTGGCCGATCGAGTACTTGTACGACATGGCGACCAGGGTTGGCATCTTGGCGATCAGGCGGATGGCCGACACTTCGCGGTGGTGCGGGTCGTTGATGTCCAGCGAGTCGTGGTAGAACGAGGCCAGCGCGCCGACCGTGCCCACCAGCACCGACATCGGGTGCGCGTCACGACGGAAGCCGCGGAAGAAGAACTGCATCTGCTCGTGCACCATGGTGTGCTTGGAGACGGTGTCGACGAATTTCTTCTTCTGGGCTGCGTTAGGCAGTTCGCCGTTCAGCAGCAGGTAGCACGATTCCATGAAGTCGGCGTTCACGGCCAGCTGCTCGATCGGGTAGCCGCGGTACAGCAGCTCGCCCTTGTCGCCGTCGATGTAGGTGATCGACGAGTTGCAGGCGGCGGTCGACATGAAGCCAGGATCGTAGGTGAACTTGCCGGTGCCGGCGTACAGTTTGCGGATGTCGATCACGTCCGGGCCAACGGTGCCCTTGTAGATGGGGAAGTCGATCGACGGGCTGCCGTCGGAGAACGATAGGGTAGCTTTGTTTTCAGAGGTGTTCATGGACTCTTCCTTCTTGGAGAGATGAGGCAAGTAAAAAAAAGGCGTTAATTCTGGACATGCAGGCCGGCGGGCGCCGCGTCGTGCGCGGCGTGACCGCCCAACCGTCAAGCTTGGCGCAGACGCTGCAGCAGTGCGTGCACGTGCGGCAGATCGACTTCGCCATCCGGCTCTTTTCGAGCCAGCACCAGATCCATCAGGGCATTGTCCGACAAATCGAGGAGCCGCGTGAATGCGTCCACTTCCTCGTCGGTCAATTCGGTTTCATGCGCATCAAGAAAACGGGTCAGGATAATGTCGTTTTCCAGCAGGCCGCGGCGGGCGCGCCAGCGCAAGCGCGCGCGGTTGGCCGGGTCGGACTGATGCGCAGCGGGTTTCGATACTGTCATGTTGATTTCGCACCTTGCAGCGAGGTCTACAGCGGGCGGCGGCCGGCGCCGCCCGCAAAGGGTCCAGCTTCGCCTTGCTTAGATCGCGCGGCGGACCATCAATTCCTTGATCTTGCCGATCGCCTTGTTCGGGTTCAGACCCTTGGGGCAAACGTCGACGCAGTTCATGATCGAGTGGCAGCGGAACAGGCGGTATGGATCTTCCAGGTTGTCCAGACGCGCGCCGGTGGCTTCGTCGCGCGAGTCGGCGATGAAGCGGTAGGCTTGCAGCAGGCCGGCCGGGCCGACGAACTTGTCCGGATTCCACCAGAACGACGGGCACGAGGTCGAGCAGCAAGCGCACAGGATGCACTCGTACAGGCCGTCGAGTTCCTCGCGCTGGGCGGGCGACTGCAGGCGCTCTTTCTCGGGCGGGATCGAGTCGTTGATCAGGAACGGCTTGATCGAGTCGTACTGCTTGAAGAACTGGGTCATGTCCACGATCAGGTCGCGGATCACGGGCAGGCCAGGCAGCGGACGCAGCACGATAGGCTCGGTCAGCTCGTTCAGGTTGGTGGTGCAGGCCAGGCCGTTCTTGCCGTTGATGTTCATGGCGTCCGAACCGCACACGCCTTCACGGCAGGAGCGGCGCAGGGCCAGCGAATCGTCCACGTCCGACTTGATGCGCTGCAGCGCGTCGAGCAGCATCTTGTCGGTGTCCTTCAGCTCGACGGTCAGGTCTTGCATGTAAGGCTTGCTATCCTTGTCCGGATCGTAACGGTAAATCTTGAATTTGAGAGTGCGTGCCATGTTCTGACCCTTAGAAAGTACGTGGTTTCGGTTTGAAGGTGTCGACCGTCAGCGGCTTGGTGACCACCGGCTTGTATTCCAGACGGTTGCCTTCCGAGAACCACAGGGTGTGTTTCATCCAGTTGTCGTCGTCGCGGTTAGGGAAATCGCTGTGCGCGTGGGCGCCGCGCGATTCCTTGCGGGCCACAGCCGAGGTGATGGTGGCCTTGGCCGTTTCGATCAGGTTGTCCAGTTCCAGCGCTTCCACGCGGGCGGTGTTGAAGACCTTGGACTTGTCCTTGAACGAGACGTGCTTGCGGCGCTCGTCAAGCTTCATGATCTCGGTGTAACCCTGCTTGAGCAGTTCGTCGGTACGGAACACGCCGCAGTATTTCTGCATCGTGGCGCGGATGTCGTTGGCGACGCCCTGCACTTTTTCCGAACCGGTCGACGTTTCCAGCTTGTTCAGGCGGTTCATGGCGAAGTCGGCGGCGTCCTTCGGCAGCGGCTTGTTTTCCTTCTGCTTCAGGTTGGAGGCGACCACGTGGTTGCCGGCCGCACGGCCGAACACCACCAAGTCCAGCAGCGAGTTGGTGCCCAGGCGGTTGGCGCCGTGCACCGAGACGCAGGCGCATTCGCCGATCGCGTACAGGCCGTTGACCACTTTCTGGGTGCCGTCGCCGGCCGGGGTGACCACCTGGCCGTGGATGTTGGTGGGGATACCGCCCATCTGGTAGTGGATGGTCGGCACGACAGGGATCGGTTCCTTGGTGGCGTCCACGTTGGCGAACTTGTGGCCGATTTCCAGGATCGACGGCAGACGCTTCTGGATGGTGTCGGCGCCGATGTGACGCAGGTCCAGCATCACGTGGTCCTTGTTCGGACCGCAGCCGCGGCCTTCCTTGATCTCCTGGTCCATCGAACGGGACACGAAGTCGCGTGGCGCCAGGTCTTTCAGGGTCGGTGCGTAGCGTTCCATGAAGCGCTCGCCTTCCGAGTTGATCAGGATGCCGCCTTCGCCGCGCACGCCTTCGGTGATCAGCACGCCCGCGCCGGCCACGCCGGTCGGGTGGAACTGCCAGAATTCCATGTCCTGCAGCGGCAGGCCGGCGCGTGCCGCCATGCCCATGCCGTCGCCGGTGTTGATGAAGGCGTTGGTGGAAGCGGCGAAGATACGGCCGGCGCCGCCGGTGGCGAAGATGGTGGTCTTCGCTTCCAGGATCATGCATTCACCGGTTTCCATCTCCAGGGCCACCACACCGACCACGTCGCCGTCTGCGTCGCGGATCAGGTCCAGCGCCATCCATTCGACGAAGAAGTGGGTGCGGGCGCGCACGTTGCGCTGGTACAGGGTGTGCAGCAGGGCGTGGCCGGTACGGTCGGCCGCGGCGCAGGCGCGCTGCACGGCTTTTTCGCCGAAGTTGGCGGTGTGGCCGCCGAACGGACGCTGGTAGATGGTGCCGTCGGGGTTGCGGTCGAACGGCATGCCGAAGTGTTCGAGCTCGTACACGACCTTCGGTGCTTCGCGGCACATGAATTCGATCGCGTCCTGGTCGCCCAGATAGTCGCCGCCCTTGACGGTGTCGAACATGTGCCAGAACCAGTTGTCCTCGGCCATGTTGCCCAGCGAGGCGCCGATGCCGCCCTGCGCTGCCACCGTGTGCGAGCGGGTCGGGAACACCTTCGACAGCACCGCCACGTTCAGGCCGGCTTCGGCCAGCTGCAGGGATGCGCGCATGCCGGAGCCGCCGGCGCCGACGATTACCGCGTCAAAGCGGCGGGTTGGGATTGCAGATTTAATTGCTGCCACGATTAAACACTCCAGAGAATTTGCACAGCGTAGAACGCGCAACCGATCAGCCACAGGATGGTGGCGATTTGCAGGGTCAGGCGCAGACCGACGGGCTTGACGTAGTCCATCCAGATGTCACGCACGCCAACCCAGGCGTGGTAGAACAGGCCGAACAGGGTCACGGCGCTGAACAGCTTGAACCATTGCTGGGCGAACAGGCCGGCCCAGCCTTCGTAGCTGAAGTTGCTGCCGGTGAGGAAGGACACCAGCAGGGTGACGGTGTAGATCACCATCAGGATGCCGGTCATGCGTTGCGCCAGCCAGTCTTTCAGACCGTAGTGGGCGCCCACGACGAGGCGCTTGGGGCCGATATTGTTGTTTGCCATCAGAATACTCCGAACAATTTGAGGGCGACCAGGGCGGTCAGGGACAGGCTCACGGCCAGCACGGTGGCCGCCGATTTACGGGCCGACAGCTTGTCCAGGCCGAAGTGCAGGTCCATGAACAGGTGGCGCACGCCGGCGCAGAAGTGGTGCATATAGCCCCAGACCAGGGCCAGGATGATCAGCTTGACGATAGGCTGCGAGGCAATGCCCTGCAGGTAGGCGAACGTCATTTCCGACAGCAGGCTTTGCTGCAGCAGGTAGAGCACGAATGGCAGCAGGGCAAACATCATGAAGCCGCTGATGCGGTGCAGGATGGAGACGATGCTGGCCAAAGGCATACGGTAGTTGGACAATTCCGTAACGTGGATATTGCGGAATTCGGGCCGTTCCTTTTTAGGCGCTTCCCTGACGGCTTCTGACATAACAAACCTCCCTTTGATCTTAGACAAAATGTTGCGAGACTGCGATTTTCGCTTATTTCGCAGCTACCACCAATATCTATTCCTACATATAACAAAAATAGTGTTTTACAACACTGTCGGTCGGCCACCTTTGGTAGCTCGTCGTATTATCAGTCCAGCAACACCCGGATTACCGATGCGGCTGGCTGGTTAGGCGCCGCGAACGGCGCCCCTGTCTCACAATCTGTCGGCGCTCAGTTCAGCTCATTCTGGTAATGATGGTGGGCTGTCAGGTACAAGCCGCGGCGCAGTTCCACCGGTTTATCGCCATAGGTGAACGACACGCGCTCGGCGCACAGCAGCGGCGTGCCCTCCGCGATCCCGAGCAGCTCGGCGGCGGCGCCGTCGGCGCACACGGCGCGGATTTTCTCGGCCGCGCGGATCATGCGCGTGCCGAATTCGGATTCGAACAGGCCGTACATCGGCCCCTTGTATTCCATCAGGCGCTCCGCCGTCAGGCCCTTGAAGGTTTGCCCCGGCAGCCACAATTCCTCGACGATGGTGGGCACGCCGTCAAAAGATTGCACGCGCTTGATAAAGATCAAGGCGTCGCCCGTCTTCATGTCCAGCAGCCGGGCCACGTCGGCCGGGGCGCGGATACGCTTGACTTCGATAATCTTGCTTTCGGGATAGTGCGGCACGCCCTCGTCGGGCATCAGGCGCAGGAAGCGGAAATGGGCGCGCGCCTCGTGGTGGGTGGACACGAACGTGCCCTTGCCCTGGCGCCGCATGACGAGGTTCTCGGCGGCCAGCTCGTCGATGGCCTTGCGCACGGTGCCCTGGCTGACCTTGAAACGGTTGGCCAGCTCCACCTCGCTGGGGATCAGTTCACCGGGCTTCCACTCGCCCGACTGCAGGCTCTGCGTGATCAGGGCCTTGATTTGCTGGTACAGTGGCGAAAACGTGGGCGAGCTGCCCGTTGCCGGCGCCGGGCTCGCGGCCGGACCGGCCGTCCCGCTGGCGGCTGTGCTGTTCTGGTTTTGGTTGGGCGGGACGGGATTCATAGACCGCGATTTCACCACAAAACCCCCTTCCCGTCCAGCAAAAACCTGTCTAGTTATGTGTCTTATATAAGACATAAGATAGGATTGACAGAAGCCAAGTACGCGCCTACACTCGCCAGGCTAGCGGTTTCAGGACCTGTGGCGACGCCCCCATCGACCCGCCCCAGGCATCCCGAAAAGCAACGCCCGACCGCCGCCATGCCCGGCTGACCATCGCCAGGCACGGCAGTAACAATGGCCCGTGAACGGCGCTGGTTTTGGTATCATTACTGTTTTCCCGGACTAGCGCATTCCACTGGTCACCAGCTCAGACAGAACGTTTTCATTCCCAACTTGGAGATTCATCATGGCTAAAACCCCAATGCGTGTTGCAGTGACCGGCGCCGCCGGCCAGATCGGCTACGCCCTGCTGTTCCGCATCGCCAACGGCGACATGCTCGGCAAGGATCAACCAGTGATCCTGCAACTGCTGGAAATCAATGACGAGAAAGCCCAGAAAGCGCTGAAAGGCGTCATGATGGAAATCGACGACTGCGCGTTCCCGCTGCTGACCGAGATGACCGCCCACTCCGACCCGATGACCGCCTTCAAGGACGCCGACGTGGCCGTGCTGGTTGGCGCCCGTCCCCGCGGCCCAGGCATGGAGCGCAAGGACCTGCTGGAAGCGAACGCCCAGATCTTCACCGTGCAGGGCAAGGCGCTGGACGCCGTCGCTTCGCGCAACGTGAAAGTGCTGGTGGTGGGCAACCCTGCCAACACCAACGCCTACATCGCCATGAAATCGGCTCCTTCGCTGCCAGCAAAGAACTTCACCGCCATGCTGCGCCTGGACCACAACCGCGCCCTGTCGCAAGTGGCCGCCAAGACCGGCACCGCCGTCAAGGACATCGAGAAGCTGTGCGTGTGGGGCAACCACTCGCCGACCATGTACGCCGACTACCGTTTCGCCACCGTGAACGGCAAATCGGTCAAGGACATGATCAACGACCAGGAATGGAACGCCAACACCTTCCTGCCAACCGTGGGCAAGCGCGGCGCCGCCATCATCGACGCACGCGGCCTGTCGTCGGCTGCCTCGGCCGCCAACGCCGCCATCGACCACATCCACGACTGGATGCTGGGCACGGCCGGCAAGTGGACCACCATGGGCGTTCCTTCGGATGGTTCGTACGGCATCCCTGAAGGCACCGTGTTCGGCTTCCCTGTCACCACCGAAAACGGCGAGTACAAGATCATTCAAGGCCTGGAAATCGATGCCTTCTCGCAAGAGCGCATCAACCTGACCCTGAAGGAACTGACCGAAGAGCGCGAAGGCGTCAAGCACCTGCTGCCGTAATTCCCTTCCGTGGACCCGGTTGACAAACCGATCCGCCGCACCCGCCGCGCCGCCCCGAGCGACGCGGCGGGTTTGCATTTAGACTCCCCCGCTTCCGCTTCCACTACCCCTACCCGCATGCATCCATCCGAGGTTTTATTCCAGGGCAATCGCCAGCCGCTGTTGCTGCCCGTGTGCGACCATTACGCCGGCTCCGAGAAGCTGATGCGCAAGTCGATTGCTTTGCAACAAGAACTTGGCCCCGTGTTCGACATCACCCTCGATTGCGAGGACGGCGCCAGCGCCGGCAACGAGGAGGCCCACGCGCGCCTGGTGGCTGAACTACTCTTGTCGGACGACAACAAATTCAACCGCATCGGCGCCCGCGTGCACGATGTGGCCAGTCCCCATTTCGCGCGCGACGTGGCCATCATCTGCGCCGCCGCGCCCAAACTGGCCTACCTGGTCTTGCCCAAAGTCAACAGCGCGCGCGAGACCAAGGACGCCATCGCCCTCGTCAACCGCCACGCCAAGGCGGCCGGCCGCAGCGATTTGCCGATCCACGTGCTGATCGAAACCCACGGCGCGCTGCACGAGGTGCATGCCATCGCCGCCCTGCCCCAGGTCGAATGCCTGTCGTTCGGCATCATGGACTTCGTCTCGGCCCACTACGGCGCCGTGCCCGGCAACGCCATGCGCACCCCGGGCCAGTTCGTGCACCCGCTGGTGGTGCGCGCCAAGCTGGAGATCGCGGCCGCCTGCCACGCCCACGGCAAGGTGCCGTCGCACAACGTGACGACGGAGATCAAGGACACGGCCGTGGTGGCCAACGACGCCCAGCGCGCGGCGGCTGAATTCGGCTACACCCGCATGTGGAGCATCCATCCGAGCCAGATCAAGCCCGTGGTGAAGGCCTTCACGCCACGCGTTTCCGAGGTACACGAGGCGGCCGCCATCCTGCACGAGGCGGCCCAGGTGCAATGGGGCCCGATCTCGTTGAACGGACGCTTGCATGACCGCGCCAGCTACCGATATTATTGGACCGTTTTACAGCGGGCCAAACTGGCCGGGCTTACGCTGCCCGAGTCGGTGGCCGCCATGATCAACAATGGTCCCAGCGACCCTACGTAGGAGGCATAACCATGTCCATCTCTAAACTTTTCCTGGCATGCAGCCTCGCGCTGGCCTCCCTGACCCTGGCCACCAGCGCCCAGGCGGAAGTGAAAAAGCCGGTCAAACACAAAGTCAGCAAGGCCGCAGCCACCGCTGCTGCGCCCAAGACCGGCGACGAGGATGCCGATGAACCGTCCGTGACCGGCGCCACCGTGGTCGATTTCGACTGCGAACTGGGCAACAAGGTCACGCTGTACAAGAACGACGCCGACGACAGCCACATCGCGCTGCGCTGGAAGAAGCGCCTGATGCGCCTGACCCGGGTGGGCACCACCACGGGCGCCCAGCGTTTCGAGAACAAGCTGCTGGGCCTAGTGTGGATCGGTATCCCCGCCAAGAGCATGCTGCTGGACTCCAAGGGCGGCCACCAGCTGGCCAACGAATGCCGCAACGCTGAACAGAACAAGGCCGTCAGCCTGGCCGCGCCGGCCACCGACGCCAAGCTGTAATCCCCACCGTTTTAGCACTGGCGGCGCCCGTCCGGGCGCCGCGTCGTACTGTTTTTCCTGCGATCAATAATAGACGAACCCCCGAAGGAGAAGTCATGTCCCGCAACACTCTGAACACGCTGAACGATTTCACCATTTCCGCCGGTAAGAAAGGCAAGTTCTACTCGCTGCCGGCCCTGGGAAAGAGCCTGGGCACCAATATTGCGCGCCTGCCCGTGTCGATCCGCGTGGTGCTGGAATCGGTGCTGCGCAACTGCGACGGCAAGAAAGTGACGGAAGAACACGTCAAGCAACTGGCCAACTGGGGCGCCACCGCCGAGCGCACCGATGAAATCCCGTTCGTCGTGGCCCGCGTGGTGCTGCAGGACTTCACCGGCGTGCCGCTGCTGGCCGACCTGGCCGCCATGCGCAACGTCGCCAGCAAGATGGGCATCAACGCCAAGAAGATCGAGCCGCTGGTGCCGGTGGACCTGGTGGTGGACCACTCGGTCACCATCGACCACTTCCGCGAAAAAGGCGCGCTGGACCTGAACATGAAGCTGGAATTCTCGCGCAACAACGAGCGCTACCAGTTCATGAAGTGGGGCATGCAGGCGTTCGACACCTTCGGCGTGGTGCCGCCGGGCTTCGGCATCGTGCACCAGGTCAACCTCGAATACCTGGCGCGCGGCGTGCACAAGGACAATGAGGGCGTGTACTACCCGGATACCCTGGTGGGCACGGACTCGCACACCACCATGATCAACGGCATCGGCGTGGTCGGCTGGGGCGTGGGCGGCATCGAGGCCGAGGCCGGCATGCTGGGCCAGCCCGTGTACTTCCTGACCCCGGACGTGATCGGCGTGAACCTGACCGGCGCGCTGCGCGAAGGCTGCACCGCCACCGACCTGGTGCTGACCATCACCGAACTGCTGCGCAAGGAAAAAGTGGTCGGCAAGTTCGTCGAATTCTTCGGCGAAGGCACTGAGACACTGTCGCTGACCGACCGCGCCACCATCGCCAACATGGCGCCCGAATACGGCGCCACCATGGGCTTCTTCCCCGTCGACGACGCCACCGTGGCCTACTTCGAAGGCACGGGCCGCACCAAGGCCGAGATCGACGCCTTCGCCAACTACTTCAAGGCCCAGGGCCTGTACGGCGTGCCCAAGGCCGGTGACATCGACTACACGCGCGTGGTGGAACTGAACCTGGGCAGCGTGACGCCCTCGCTGGCCGGCCCCAAGCGTCCGCAGGACCGCATCGAAATCGGCAACGTCAAGAACAACTTCATCGAACTGTTCTCCAAGCCCACCACCGAGAACGGCTTCAACAAGAAGGCCGCCGACCTGGGCCAGACCTACACCACCAGCAATGGCGTGAACGTCAAGAACGGCGACGTGCTGATCGCCGCCATCACCTCGTGCACCAACACCTCGAACCCGAGCGTGCTGCTGGGCGCCGGCCTGCTGGCCAAGAAAGCCGTGGAAGCGGGCCTGACGGTGGCGCCGCACATCAAGACCTCGCTGGCCCCCGGCTCGCGCGTGGTGACCGAATACCTGACGGCCGCCGGCCTGCTGCCCTACCTGGAGCAACTGGGCTTCGGTGTGACGGCCTACGGCTGCACCACCTGCATCGGCAACGCCGGCGACCTGACGCCTGAACTGAACGCGACCATCGCCGCCAACGACATCGTGGCCTCGGCCGTGCTGTCGGGCAACCGCAACTTCGAGGCGCGCATCCACCCGAACATCCGTTCCAACTTCCTGGCCTCGCCGCCGCTGGTGGTGGCCTACGCCATCGCCGGCAACATGACGGTGGACCTGATGACGGAACCGGTGGGCAAGGGCAAGGATGGCCACGACGTCTACCTGGGTGACATCTGGCCGACCTCGGCCGAGATCGCCAAGCTGATGAAGTTCGCCATGAACTCGGACGTGTTCAAGGCCAACTACGCCGACGTCAAGGGCAATCCGGGCAAGCTGTGGGAAAACGTGTCGTCCACCGAAGGCCAGGTGTACAACTGGCCGGCCTCGACCTACATCGCCGAGCCGCCATTCTTCGACGGCTTCGAGATGACGCCAAAGGCGGCCGCCACCGGCATCACCGGCGCGCGCGCGCTGGGCGTGTTCGGCGACTCGATCACCACCGACCACATCTCGCCAGCCGGCTCGATCAAGGAAGACGGCCCGGCCGGTAAATGGCTGCTGGCCAACGGCGTGACCAAGGCCGACTTCAACTCCTACGGCTCGCGCCGCGGCAACCACGAGATCATGATGCGCGGCACCTTCGCCAACGTACGCATCAAGAACAAGATGATCCCGCCGAAGGCCGACGGTTCCGCCGTGGAAGGCGGCATCACGATCCACCAGCCGTCCGGCGAGCAGATGTCGATCTACGACGCGGCCATGAAGTACGTGGCCGAAGGCACGCCAACCATGGTGTTCGGCGGCGAGGAATACGGCACCGGTTCGTCGCGCGACTGGGCCGCCAAGGGCACCCAGCTGCTGGGCGTGAAGGCCGTGATCACCCGTTCGTTCGAGCGCATCCACCGTTCCAACCTGGTGGGCATGGGCGTGCTGCCGCTGCAATTCCTCGGCAACGACAGCGTCGAAACGCTGGGCATCACCGGCAACGAAACGTTCGACCTGAAGGGCCTGGAAGGCGAGATCAAGCCGCAACAGCAGGCCACGCTGGTGATCCACCGCGCCGACGGCTCGACCCGTGAAGTGCAGCTGCTGCTGCGCATCGACACGCCGATCGAAGTCGACTACTACAAGCACGGCGGCATCCTGCCCTTCGTGCTGCGCCAGCTGCTGGTCGCCTAAGCCGCGCCAACGTAGGTAACAAACCGGGGTCAGGTCATCCCATCAGGCAACATGCGCGTTGGCATGTTGCCTGATGGGATGACCTGACCCCGGTTAATGAGATGGTCACCCTCACCCTATAAGTCCTAATCTTATAGGGTGTTTTCATTTCTGGAGGGCGCCATCATGGACAGCGTAACGTTGATCGGTATCGACCTTGGCAAAC
>NZ_JACEZT010000021.1 GCF_014042345.1 Rugamonas brunnea | reverse complement strand
TTTGCCAAGGTCGATACCGATCAACGTTACGCTGTCCATGATGGCGCCCTCCAGAAATGAAAACACCCTATAAGATTAGGACTTATAGGGTGAGGGTGACCATCTCATTAACCGGGGTCAGGTCATGTCATTGCGCATTTTTGCGCAATGACATGACCTGACCCCGGTTTCGCCGTGGGCGGGAGCGGGTGCTTAGCTCAGGTTTTCCAGGCGGATCTTGGTCACGCTGCCGAACACGCTGGCCAGGCCTTCCATCTTGGCGATGGCCGCTTCCACATTCTTTTCCTGGGTCTGGTGGGTCAGGAAGATGATGTCGGTGCGGATCTCGCCTTCGGCCGGCTCCTTCTGCAGCATGGCGTCGATCGAGATGGTGGCGTCGGCCAGGATGCGGGTCAGGTCGGCCAGCACGCCGGGCTGGTCGGCCACGTTCATGCGCAGGTAGTAGCTGGTCGTGATCTCGGCCATCGGCAGGATCTCGATGTCGGTCATCTCGTTGGGCTGGAACGCCAGGTGCGGCACGCGGTGCTCAGGATCGGCCGTGGCCAGGCGGGTGATGTCGACCAGGTCGGCGATCACGGCCGAAGCGGTCGGCTCGGCGCCGGCGCCCTTGCCGTAGTACAGCGTGGCGCCCACGGCGTCGCCCTGCACCAGCACGGCGTTCATGGCCCCTTCCACGTTGGCGATCAGGCGCTTGGACGGGATCAGCGTCGGGTGCACGCGCAGTTCCACGCCTTCGGTGCCGTTGACCTTGGCGCGCTTGGCGATGCCCAGCAGCTTGATGCGGTAGCCCAGTTGCTCGGCGTAGCGGATGTCGACGGCGTTGAGCTTGGAGATGCCTTCCACGTAAGCCTTATCGAACTGCACCGGGATGCCGAACGCGATGGCGGCCAGGATGGTGGCCTTGTGCGCCGCGTCCACGCCTTCGATGTCGAAGGTGGGGTCGGCTTCCGCGTAGCCCAGTTCCTGCGCCTGCTTGAGCACGGTGGCGAAGTCCAGGCCCTTGTCGCGCATCTCGGACAGGATGAAGTTGGTGGTGCCGTTGATGATGCCGGCCAGCCAGTCGATGCGGTTGGCCGTCAAGCCTTCGCGCAGCGCCTTGATGATGGGGATGCCGCCGGCCACGGCCGCCTCGAACGCCACCATCACGCCCTTGTCCTGGGCGGCGGCGAAGATCTCGTTGCCATGCACGGCCAGCAGGGCCTTGTTGGCCGTCACCACGTGCTTGCCGTTGGCGATCGCTTGCAGCACCAGGGCCTTGGCCGTGTCGTAGCCGCCGATCAGCTCGACGACGATATCGATTTCCGGATCGTTGACGATGTCGAATGGATCAGCCACCACCTTGACCTGGCCGCCAGTGCGCTCCTTGGCCCGTTCCAGGTTGCGGGCCGAGACGGCCACCACTTCAATACCGCGGCCGGCGCGGCGGCGGATTTCTTCCTGGTTGCGACGCAACACGTTGAACGTACCGGCGCCAACGTTGCCGACTCCTAGCAGACCTACTTTGATGGGATTCATAACTACACTCGTTTCATTGCGGTGAGATCGGGCGCCGCCTCAACGGCGCCCGGTGAATAAAGGGCAAAAATCAGGGGCCGGTACGGCTCAATAGCCCAGGCTGTGACGCTTGCGGTAACTTTCCATGAAGCGCGCGATGCGGCCGAACGCTTCGGTCATGTCGTCCGTGTTGGGCAGGAACACGACGCGGAAGTGGTCATGGTTGATCCAGTTGAAACCACTGCCCTGGACGATCAGCACCTTGGTTTCGGCCAGCAGTTCGTAGGCGAATTGCTGGTCGTCCACGATCGGATAGACCTTCGGATCGAGGCGCGGGAACATGTACAGCGCCGCCTTCGGCTTGACGCAGGTGATGCCGGGGATGTCGGTCAGCAGCTTGTGGGCCAGGTCGCGCTGCTTGAGCAGGCGTCCGCCCGGCCCCACCAGGTCCTTGATGCTCTGGTAGCCGCCCAGCGCGGTCTGGATCGCGAACTGGCCCGGCGCGTTGGCGCACAAACGCATCGAGGCCAGCATGTTCAAGCCCTCGATGTAATCCTTGGCATGGCTTTTCTCGCCCGACACCACCATCCAGCCGGAGCGGTAGCCGCACGAGCGGTAGTTCTTCGACAAGCCGTTGAAGGTCACGCACAGCACGTCGTCGGCCAGCGAGGCGATCGACACGTGCTGGGCTTCGTCGTACAGCACCTTGTCGTAGATCTCGTCGGCGTAGATGATCAGCTGGTTCTGGCGCGCGATCTCGATGATCTCGCGCAGCAGCTCGACCGGGTACAGCGCGCCGGTCGGATTGTTGGGGTTGATAATGACGATGGCGCGCGTGTTGGACGTGATCTTGCTACGGATATCGGCCAGGTCCGGATACCAGTCCTGCTGCTCGTCGCAGATGTAGTGCACCGGGGTGCCGCCCGACAGGCTGACGGCGGCCGTCCACAGCGGATAGTCGGGCGCCGGCACCAGCACCTCGTCGCCCGTGTTGAGCAGCGCGTTCATGGCCATCACGATCAGCTCGGAGGCGCCATTGCCCAGGTAAATGTCGTCGATGCCGACGCCGCGGATATTCTTGCCTTGCGTGTAATGCATCACCGCCTTGCGCGGCGCGAACATGCCCTTGGAATCGGTATAGCCGGCCGCGTTGGGCAGGTTGACCATCATGTCGTGGACGATCTCGTCAGGCGGATCGAAGCCGAACACGGCCAAGTTGCCAATATTCAACTTCGTGATCTTGTGGCCTTCCTCCTCCATTTGCCGGGCTTTCTCCGGCACGGGCCCGCGGATCTCGTAGCAGACTTCCGCAAGTTTGTTCGATTTATGAATCGGTCGCAAAATAAAATCCTGTGTTGGTGAGGCAAAACGACGCGGCCTGCCAAAATCCGGCCCAGGCCCATGCTGCAATGCGAAAAGACCCATTCTGCCGAAAGCCTCCCATTTAATCAACCTTTGCGGCGGGCAAGCCCGGGAAAAACGCTACAATGACGCTTCTTTTGCCGACCAACGACCGCAAGAACACGTCTTATGAAGCTCCATCCCAGCAGCACCCAACAATACCAGACCGTCACCGGCTACGATGCCACCGGGGTCGAAATCAACGCCCAGCGCTACCATTACAGCCTGATCGTGCTGCCCGAGACGGCGCCGCAGCCCTGGGGCGCCGCCACCTTCGAGGAGCTGACCGAAGCCCATTTCAACCAGATCCTGGACCTGGCGCCCGACGTCGTGATCCTGGGCACGGGCGAGCGCCAGCGCTTCATCCACCCCAAGCTGACGGCCGCGCTGACCATGCGCCGCATCGGCGTGGAATGCATGGACAACCAGGCCGCTTGCCGGACTTACAATATTCTGATGGGCGAAGGCCGCAAGGTCACGCTGGCCCTGGTGATGGGCGCGACCCTGGCTGCGGGTGAGCCGGCCTGATGAACAACGACCTGTACAACTCCAAAAAACTGCTGTGGTCGCTCGCGATCGTCTTCACCCTGGTCTGGCTGTACGTGCTGGGCTGGCGCACGCTGGTGCCGCCCGACGAGGGCCGCTACGCCGAAATGGCGCGCGAAATGCTGGCTTCCGGCGACTGGATCACCACCCGCCTGAACGGTATCAAGTACTTTGAAAAGCCGCCGCTGCAAACGTGGATGAACGCGCTGTCGTTCGCCGCGTTCGGCCTGGGCGAATGGCAGGCGCGCCTGTGGACGGGCCTGTGCGGCCTGGGCGGCGTGCTGCTGACCGGCTACACCGGCCACAAGGTGTTCGGCGCCCGCGCCGGCTTCTACGCCGCGCTGGCCCTGGGCGCCAGCCTGTTCTGGGTGGCCTCGGGCCAGATCGATTCGCTCGACATGAGCTTGTCGGGCATGATGACCATCGCCCTGTGCGCCCTGCTGCTGGCCCAGCGCGACGGCGCCACGGCGGCCGAACAGCGCAACTGGATGCTGGTGTGCTGGGCGGGCATGGCGCTGGCCGTGCTGGCCAAGGGCCTGATCGGCCTGGTGCTGCCGGGCGCCGTGCTGGTCCTGTACACGGTCGCCGCGCGCGACTGGGGCATCTGGGCCCGGCTGCACCTGGGCAAGGGCTTGCTGCTGTTCTTCGCCGTGGCCACGCCCTGGTTCGTGCTGGTGGCCATCAAGAACCCGGAACAGCCGCACTTCTTCTTCATCCACGAGCATTTCGAACGTTTCCTGCTCAAGACCCACCACCGCGAAGGCCCGTGGTATTACTTCTTCGTCATGCTGATTCCCGGCATCATGCCGTGGCTGGGCGTGCTGCCGCAAAGCCTGCTGGGCGCGCTGCGCCGCGACCGGCTGGCCAGCTTCCAGCCGCGCCTGATGCTGCTGATCTGGGCCGCCTTCATTTTCTTCTTCTTCAGCTATTCCAGCTCCAAGCTGCCCGGCTACATCCTGCCGATCTTCCCGGCGCTGGCCCTGTTGATCGCCGTCTACCTGGAAAACGCCTCGCGCCCCAACCGCGTGTTCGCCGCCGTGCTGCTGCTGATCGTGGGCGTGGCCGGCATCGCCGCCGTGCCGCAGATCGCCCACATCAAGGTCTACAGCCCGACCGAAGTGAAGATGCTGGAAGCCTACCAGCCGTGGGTGCTGGCGGCCGCCATCATCGCCGCCGCCGGCGGCGCGCTGGCCCTGCTCCATGCGCGCCACCTGCGCCGCGACGCCAGCGTGCTGACGCTGGCCATCGCCGGCTTCCTGGCCACCCAGATGGTGCTGGCCGGCTTCGAACCGTATGGCCATATGCGGGCCGGCAAGGCGCTGACCCACCGCATCCAGGCCGAACTGAAGCCGGACACCAAGATCTATTCCGTCTCCACCTATGAACAGTCGATGACGTTCTACCTGGGCCGCACCGTGACCCTGGTCGACTACTGGGATGAATTCACGTTCGGCCTGCAGCAGCAGCCGGAACTGTCCATCCCCACGGTGGACGCCTGGATCGCCATCTGGAAGCAGGACGCGGCCGCCGGCGTGAAGGACATCGCCATCTTCGACGTCGAGGATTACCCGAAAATGCAGGCGCGCGGCATCCCCATGCGCGTGGTGGCCGAAGACACGCGCCGTGTGGTCGTCGCCAACCTGTAAATTATTGAATTATTTATCTTATTTTTAATGAACCTCGCAACCTTCAGTTTCATCGTCACGGGCGTGCTGCTCAACGCCCTGGCCCAGCTGCTGCTCAAAGCCGGCACCAAGTCCATCGGCGCCATCCACCTGACCATGGACAACTGGTTTTCCATCGGCCTCAAGGTGGCCACCCAGTTGCCCATCATCGGCGGCCTGACCTGCTACGTGCTGTCCGTGGTGCTGTGGATCATCGCCCTGTCGCGCGTGGACGTGTCGATCGCCTACCCCATGCTGTCGCTCGGCTACGTGGTGACGGCCGTGGGCGCCTGGTACTTCTTCGGCGAAGCCGTGTCGCTGCAGCGCATGGCCGCCATCGTCGTGATCCTGATCGGCGTGGCCCTGCTGGCCCGCAGCTGAGCTGTGGGCGCTCCGGTTTTGCCGGCCTGCCAACAAAATGGCCGGTCGTATCCAGAACCCATTAGAATATGCGCTGCCCTTGGGGGCGGCGCGCCACGAGCGCCCGTCCATCCACAAGAACAAGTTGAAGAGAGTGACCACCGAAATGAGCGCTGACCTGCCCTTCCTGCCTTTTTCCAAACCCACCATCGACGAAGCCACCATCGCCGCCGTCGGCGACGTGCTGCGTTCCGGCTGGATCACCAGCGGCCCCAAAGTGCAAGCCTTCGAAGCCAAGCTGTCCGAATACTTCGGCGGCCGCCCCGTGCGCACCTTCAATTCCGGCACCTGCACCATGGAGATCGCGCTGCGCATCGCCGGCATCGGCCCCGGCGACGAAGTGATCACCACCCCGATCTCGTGGGTGGCCACGGCCAACGTCATCATCGAAGTGGGCGCCACGCCCGTGTTCGCCGACATCGACCCGGTGACCCGCAACATCGACCTCGACAAGCTGGAAGCGGCCATCACGCCGCGCACCAAGGCCATCATCCCGGTCTACCTGTCCGGCCTGCCCGTGGACATGGACCGCCTGTATGCCATCGCCGCCAAGCACAAGCTGCGCGTGGTGGAAGACGCGGCCCAGGCCTTCGGTTCCGAATGGAAGGGCAAGCGCATCGGCGCGTTCGGCGACTTCGTCTCGTTCAGCTTCCAGGCCAACAAGAACATCACCACCGGCGAAGGCGGCTGCCTGGTCCTCAACAACGAGGAAGAGGCGCGCCTGGCCGAGAAGTACCGCCTGCAGGGCGTGACCCGCAGCGGCGTGGACGGCATCGACGTCGACGTCCTCGGTGGCAAATACAACATGAGCGACATCATGGCCGCCATCGGCCTGGGCCAGTTCGCCAACATCGAGGCCATCACGGCCCACCGCCGCGCGCTGGCGCGCCACTACTTCAGCTGCTTCGGCCCCGACTTCGAAGCCCAATCGGGCGCCCAGTTGCCGCTGCAAGCCTTCGACACCAGCAACTACCACCTGTTCCAGATCGTGCTGCCCGACCAGGGCCCGGACACGCGCGCCAACTTTATGCGCAAGATGGCCGAGTACAACATCGGCACCGGCTACCACTACGCGCCCATCCACCTGTTCACCATGTACCGCGCGCGCGGCTTCAAGGAAGGCATGTTCCCGGTGTCGGAAAAAGTGGGCCGCCTGACCGTCACGCTGCCCATGTTCTACGCCATGACCACGGCCGACGTCGAGCGCGCCGTGGCCGCCGTCAAGGCCATCCTGATTAAACAATGACCGCAATGACCGCACCATCAATGAAACCAGAAATATCCGTCGTCATCCCGGTCTACAACGAGCAGGCCGGTTTGCAGACCCTGTTCGACCGCCTCTACCCCGCGCTCGACGCGCTGCAGACCAGCTACGAGATCGTGTTCGTCAACGACGGCAGCCGCGATAACTCCGTCTCCATCCTGGCCGAGCAGTTCCGCGCCCGGCCCGACGTCACGCGCGTGGTGCTGTTCAACGGTAACTATGGCCAGCACATGGCCATCCTGGCCGGCTTCGAGGCGGCCCGCGGCGACATCATGATCACGCTCGACGCCGACCTGCAAAATCCACCCGAGGAAATCAAGCACCTGGTGGCCAAGATGCGCGAAGGCTACGACTACGTCGGTTCGATCCGCCGCAAGCGCCAGGATTCGGCCTGGCGCACCTACGCCTCCAAGGCCATGAACCAGCTGCGCGAGCGCATCACCAACATCAAGATCACGGACCAGGGCAACATGCTGCGCGCCTATGGCCGCAACGTGATCGACCTGGTCAACCAGTGCGGCGAAGTGAACACCTTCGTGCCCGCGCTGGCCTACCGCTTCGCGCGCAAGCCGACGGAAATCATCGTCGAGCACGAGGAACGCTCGGCCGGCGAATCGAAGTACTCGCTCTATAGCCTGATCCGCCTGAACTTTGACCTGGTGACCGGCTTCTCGCTGGTGCCGCTGCAAATGTTCTCCATGCTGGGCATGGCATTGTCGATCGGCTCGGGCCTGCTGGTGCTGGTGCTGCTGGTGCGCCGCCTGTTCCTGGGCGCGGAAGCGGAAGGCCTGTTCACGCTGTTCGCGATCGCCTTCTTCTTCATGGGCGTGATCCTGTTCGGCATCGGACTGCTGGGCGAATACGTGGGCCGCATCTTCCAGCAAGTGCGGGCCCGTCCGCGCTACGTGGTGCAAACCATCCTGCAACAGCAGCACGGCCACGAACAGCTCGACACGGACGAGGTTGAAAAACGCTCGGTGGCGCGATGAGCGGCGCCATGCAGGAACAGCAACGCCGGCCGCGCGCCGTCGTCTTCGCCTACCACAACGTCGGCGTGCGCTGCCTGAAGGTGCTGCTGGCCGGCGGCGTGGACGTGGCCCTGGTGGTCACCCACGAGGACAGCGAGAGCGAGAATATCTGGTTCGATTCCGTGATCTCGGTGTGCCAGGACCAGGGCATCCCTTACATCACCCCGGCCGACGCCAAGTCGCCCGAACTGCTGGCCCAGGTGCAGGCGGCCCGGCCGGACCTGATGTTCAGCTTCTATTACCGCCACATGCTGCCAGCCGAACTGCTGGCCGTGGCGCCGGCCTACAACATGCACGGCTCGCTGCTGCCGCAATTCCGCGGCCGCGCGCCCGTCAACTGGGCCGTGCTGCATGGCGCCGACGTGACCGGCGCCACCCTGCACGAAATGACGGTCAAGCCCGACGCGGGCGCCATCGTGGCGCAGATGGAAGTGCCCATCCTGCCCGACGACACGGCCTTCGAAGTGTTCGGCAAGGTCACCGTGGCGGCCGAGCAGGCGCTGTGGCGCGTGCTGCCCTCGCTGCTGGACGGCAGCGCGCCGCGCCTGCACAATGACCTGACCCAGGGCGGCTATTTCGGCGGCCGCAAGCCCGAGGATGGCCGCATCGACTGGAACCAGCCGGCGCAGACCGTGTACAACCTGCACCGCGCCGTGGCGCCGCCGTATCCGGGCGCCTTCACCGACGTCGGCGGCGTGCGCTATGTGGTGCAGCGGGCACGCTTGCGACAGCCAAACCATGAACATACTGACAATGTTGCCAGCGCAAGTTTGCGTCCGGGCTTGACAGTAGTGGATAATTGCATCTTTGGCGTGTGCGGCGATGGCCGCATGCTGGCGATTTCCGCCTTGACGGCCGACGGTGAACCCGTCACAGCCGCGCAGTTGCAGTCCCGCCTGGCCGCTGCCGCCAGCGGACAATGAACATTACCTAGAGAAGATCACATGAAAAAAGTCCTCATCCTCGGCGTCAACGGCTTCATCGGCCACCACCTGTCGAAGCGCATCCTGGAAACGACCGACTGGCACCTCTACGGCATGGACATGAGCACGGACCGCATCACCGACATCCTGGAGAATGAAGCGTACAAATCGCGCATGCACTTCTTCGAAGGCGACATCACGATCAACAAGGAATGGGTCGAGTACCACGTCAAGAAGTGCGACGTGATCCTGCCGCTGGTGGCCATCGCCACCCCGTCGACCTATGTCAAGCAGCCGCTGCGCGTGTTCGAACTGGACTTCGAGGCCAACCTGCCCATCGTCCGCTCGGCCGCCAAGTACGGCAAGCACCTGGTGTTCCCATCGACCTCGGAAGTGTACGGCATGTGCCACGACGAGGAATTCGATCCCGAGAACTCGGAACTGATCTGCGGCCCGATCAACAAGCCGCGCTGGATCTACTCCAACGCCAAGCAGCTGATGGACCGCGTGATCTGGGGCTACGGCATGGAAGGCCTGAACTTCACCCTGTTCCGCCCGTTCAACTGGATCGGCGCCGGCCTCGATTCCATCCACACGCCGAAAGAAGGTTCGTCGCGCGTGGTGACCCAGTTCTTCGGCCACATCGTGCGCGGCGAGAACATCTCGCTGGTCGACGGCGGCAACCAGAAGCGCGCCTTCACCGACATCGACGACGGCATCGACGCCCTGATGAAGATCATCGAGAACAAGAACGGCGCCGCCACCGGCAAGATCTACAACATCGGCAACCCGACCAACAACTACTCGATCCGCGACCTGGCCGGCATGATGCTGAAGCTGGCCGAGGAATACCCGGAGTACGCCACCGGCGCCAAGCAGGTCAAGATCGTGGAAACCACCTCCGGCGCCTACTACGGCGCGGGCTACCAGGACGTGCAGAACCGCGTGCCCAAGATCACCAACACCTGCGACGAGCTGGGCTGGAAGCCATCGACCACCATGGCCGACGCACTGCGCAAGATCTTCGACGCCTACCGCAGCCAGGTGGCCGCAGCCCAGGCCCTGATGGATTGATGATTTGACCGGTCCCCTGCCCAACCAGCATCAGCCCCTGCTGACGCTCAAGATCGATGTGGACACCTATCGCGGCACCCGCGAGGGTGTGCCCAACCTGGTGCGCATGCTGAGCGCGCACCAGGCCCACGCCACCTTCCTGTTCTCGCTGGGACCGGACCACACGGGCTGGGCCCTGCGGCGCGCCCTGCGGCCCGGCTTCTTCAGCAAGGTGTCGCGCACCTCCGTGGTCGAGCACTACGGCCTCAAGACCCTGATGTACGGCACGCTGCTGCCGGGGCCGGACATCGGCAAGCAGTGCGCGGCCGAGCTGCGCGCCGTGCGCGACGCCGGTTTCGAATGCGGCATCCACACCTGGGACCACGTGCTGTGGCAGGACAACGTGGCCAAGCGCCACGCCGCCTGGACCGTGGCCATGATGCGCAAGGCCGCAGCGCGCTACGCCACTGTATTCGGCGCACCGCCGCACACGCACGGCGCGGCCGGCTGGCAGATGAACGGCGCCGCCTTCGTCGAGCACGACACGGCCGGCTACCGCTACGCCTCGGACCAGCGCTGCGTGCTCAACGAGAACGGCACGCTGGCCAACCCGGCCGACGGCCCGCACCGGCTGGCCGTGGACGGCAAGGTGCTCGACTGCATCCAGTTGCCCACCACCCTGCCCACGCTGGACGAGCTGCTGGGGCGCGAGATCGACGGCACCCTGATCACGACCGCCAACATCGCCCCCTTCCTGCTCAAGCTGACGGCCGGCGCCACGCGCGACCATGTGTACACCTTGCACGCGGAGCTTGAAGGACAGAAACTCGCCCCCATCTTCGAGCAGTTATTGGCCGGATGGCGCGCCCAGGGTTATCGACTGGCGTCCATGGCCGACCACTACGGGCAGGTCAAGGATGACGTGCTGCCCGTGTGCCCCATGACGTGGGGCGAATTGCCGGGACGTTCGGGCCAGCTGATGGTGCAAGGCGCCGCCCGCTAGTCCCCGCAGTCCCCGTTGCTGAAGTTCACCGTTCAGGAGAGACCCTGTGGCTGATCGCCAAACCGTAGCACCCATCGCCGACTTCGCCGCCCCCATGACGGGTGGGCAGACCTTCCAGCTGGCCGGCCGCCCGGCCCGCTACACGGTGCTGTATTTCTACCCCAAGGACAACACACCGGGCTGCACCACCGAGAGCATGGCCTTCCGCGACCTGCATGCGCAGTTCCAGGCGGCCGGCACCGAGATCTACGGCATCAGCCGCGACTCGCTGCGCTCGCACGAAGGCTTCAAGGCCAAGCTGGGCCTGCCGTTCGAGCTGATCTCGGACCCCGAGGAAACGCTGTGCCAGCAGTTCGGCGTGATGAAGCTGAAGCAGATGTACGGCAAGACCGTGCGCGGCATCGAGCGCAGCACGTTTGTCATTGACGCTCATGGGCAATTGGTGAAAGAATGGAGAGGCGTGAAGGTAGCAGGTCACGTCGATGAAGTGCTGGAATTCGTGGCGCGTCAGGGTTGATCGCACGCGCGGCGAACGTCCAGTTTGCCCAACCGTAGCTCGTCCATGCGCAAGCAGCCATTTTGAGTCAGCACTGTACCAACTCTCACCCTACATGGTGGCCAGCCGGCCACCACGCGGTATCTTACCCGGGCCGATCGCGTGCCCGTCGGCAGTCCTGTAACCCTGTTTCCCCCGCATCCATCCCATCCGGCCGCCCCGCTCGCGCCAGGCGCACCCGTGGGCGGATTCCTCCAGAATTTATTTGATCGAGATCCTGATGCCACTGCCAAAAATTCCAAGTAAGCCAGCGACTTTACTGCTGGCAAAAGATTATCCCAAGGCCAGCGGCGCCAACCCCACACCGGCCCTCGCGGTCGACGCCGTCGAACCGGTAGCCGCGCCGGCAACGACCGCTGCCGCCAAGAAGGCGCCGGCCAAGGCCAAGGCCGCCACCGTCAAGGCCGTGCCCGTGGCCAAGCCCGCCGTGGCGAAGGCTGCGGTGGCCAAGCCGGCCGCCGCCAAGGCCAAGCCCAAGGCCGCCATCCTGCAGGCCGCGCCACTGCACGCGCCGGCCGGCGAAGCGTCGCCCACGCCATCGAAGGTCAAGGCCGCGCCAGCCGCGCGCGCCAAGGTCACGCCGATCACGGCCGAAGCGCCGCATCCGGCCAAGCACAAGCCGGTGGAAGTGCCGCTCAAGTCGTCCACCAGCCGCCACGCCGACCAGACCGGCCAGACCAAGCTGTTCGTGCTCGACACCAACGTGCTGATGCACGACCCGTCCTCGCTGTTCCGCTTCGAGGAGCACGACGTCTACCTGCCGATGATGACGCTGGAGGAACTGGACAACCACAAGAAGGGCATGACGGAAGTGGCCCGCAACGCGCGCCAGGTGTCGCGCACGCTGGACGCGCTGGTATCGAACACGGACGACGACGCGATCGAAAAAGGCATCCCGCTGTCCAAACTGGGTAACAAGGACGCCAAGGGCCGTTTGTACTTCCAGACCCGCCTGCAAAGCGCGGACCTGCCGGCCGGCCTGCCGGTGGGCAAGGCCGACAACCAGATCCTGGCTGTGGTCCGTTCGCTGGAAGCGGAGCAGGAAGGGCGGCCCGTGGTGCTGGTGTCGAAAGACATCAACATGCGCATCAAGGCCCGCGCGCTGGGCCTGCCGGCGGAAGACTACTTCAACGACCATGTGCTGGAAGACACCGACCTGCTGTACTCGGGCATCGTGCAACTGCCCGATGACTTCTGGAACAAGCACGGCAAGGACATGGAGTCGTGGCAGGAGAACAAGAACGGCCAGAGCGCCACGTTCTACCGCGTGACGGGCCCGTTCGTGCCGTCGATGCTGGTCAACCAGTTCATCTTCCTGGAACCGAAAAACGGCGAAGCGCCGTTCTACGGCCAGGTCAAGCAGATCAACGGCAAGACGGCCGTGCTGCAAACCCTGCGCGACTTCAGCCACAACAAGAACAATGTGTGGGGCGTGACGGCGCGCAACCGCGAGCAGAACTTCGCGCTGAACCTGCTGATGAACCCCGAGTGCGACTTCGTCACGCTGCTGGGCCAGGCCGGCACCGGCAAGACCCTGCTGGCACTGGCGGCGGGCCTGGCGCAGGTGCTGGAGACCAAGCTCTACAACGAGATCATCGTGACCCGCGTCACGGTGCCCGTGGGCGAGGACATCGGCTTCCTGCCCGGTACGGAAGAAGAGAAGATGTCGCCCTGGATGGGCGCCTTCGACGACAACCTCGAAGTGCTCAACAAGTCCGACTCCGACGGCGGCGAATGGGGCCGCGCGGCCACGCAGGACCTGATCCGTTCGCGCATCAAGATCAAGTCGCTCAACTTCATGCGCGGCCGCACCTTCGTCAACAAGTTCCTGATCATCGACGAAGCGCAGAACCTGACGCCCAAGCAGATCAAGACCCTGGTCACGCGCGCCGGTCCCGGCACCAAGATCCTGTGCCTCGGTAACATCGCGCAGATCGACACGCCGTACCTGACGGAAGGTTCGAGCGGCCTGACCTACGTGGTCGACCGCTTCAAGGGCTGGGCGCACAGCGGCCATGTGACGCTGGCGCGCGGCGAACGCTCGCGCCTGGCCGACCACGCCAGCGACGTGCTGTAACCGTTTCCACCCACCCACGCCCCGCCCGCAGCGATGCCGGCGGGGCGTTTTACTTGTGTACTCAAGTATCACCACCGGTCCCGCTGCGGCGCACCAAAATGGGGCTGGCGCGGCGCTGGCCACGGCGGCGTGCGCGCATGCCGCATCGCGTCGTAAATTGGCGCTCCCATGCACGAAATAGCTTGAAGCCGGACCTTGTCCGTGTAAAACTTAGTCTTGCAGCGCAACGTCAACAAGGGCCGCCCACTTTCCACAGGACAAGCCGCTATGGACATCCCGATATTGATCCACATGGACAAGGAAAGTGTCTACGGCGTCACTGTTCCGGACTTGCCGGGCGTGCGCTCCTCGGGCGCCACCATCGACAAGGCCATGAGCAATGCCGCCAAGGCCATCTACGGCCACGTGGGCCAGCTGGTGGAACAAGGCAAGCCGTTCGAAATCAAGCCGTCGCCCGTGGAAGCGCTGTCGCGCGAACCCGATTACGCGGGCGGCATCTGGGCCCTGGTCAGCTTCGACCTGGCCAGGCTCGACGATCCTCCAGACGACGACTGACGCCCCCCCGCCCCGATCACCGGTCCAGTTCCGGATAGTGGCGGAAGATCCCATCCTCATTGAACGGCAAGCGCCGCGCCGACTTCAGGTAAGCGGCGATGCGTGGCCGCGCCGCCACGCTGTCGTGCAGCGCCAGCAAGCGCGGCCACGCCTGCTGCTGGCGCGCCATCGCGTTGGGAAACGCATAGCGCAAGCCCGCCACCAGCTGGAACAGCGACAAGTCCACATACGATAGCCGCCCGCCCACGGCATGGTTGCCGCGCGCCGGATTGTGCACCAGCACGCCTTCGAAATAACCGAGGTACTTGGGCAGGCGCCGGGCCGTGAAGTCGGCCGCGCGGGTGCGGGCGGCCGGCTGTTGCTGCTCGTAGTAGAGGTTGGTCGACAGCGGATGGTGGCAGTCGTGCACCTCGTTCACGATGTCGGCGATGGTCAGCTGCAACTGGTTGGCCCACAGCCGCCCCTGCTGCGCGCGCGGCGCCAGCCCGTGGCGGGCGCCCAGGAACTGCAGGATGTTGGCCGTCTGCCCGATCAGCAGTTCGCCGGCCCGCAGCACCGGCGGCGCGAACGACGGATGGGCGGTGACGGCGCCGTCCAGGCTGGCCAGCATGGCCTCCATGCCGCGTTCGCCGCGCCGGCGCGCCACGTCCACGTAGGCCACGCCAGCCGCCTCCAGCGCCAGCCGCACGAATTCCCCCCGGCCCTGGATGCCGGGCCAGTAGTAGAGCTGGTAGGGTGCGGTCGGGTGCATCAGTCCATGTTAGCATTTTTAACACAGGCTGGGCAGCTCCGGCGCGACACGGCCGGCGCCGGTATAATGCTCCGGCCCCTGTCCATTTCAGCCATTCCACGCCCGAGTCCTCCCATGCCGCCCGTTCCCCCGCTTGAGATTTCCGTAGTCCTGATGATCGCCGCCGCCGGCTTCTTTGCCGGGGTGCAGAACGCGCTGGCCGGCGGCGGTTCCTTCATCACCTTTCCCGCGCTGCTGCTGGCCGGCCTCAATCCGCTGGCGGCCAATATGACCTCCACCATCGCCATGTTCCCCAGCCAGACCACCTCGGCCGTGGCGGGGCGCAAGCTGACGGCCGACGTGGGCCCGCTCACGTTCCGCCAGATGTTCGCCATCAGTGTGGCCGGCGGTGTGGTCGGAGCGCTGCTGCTGCTCAACACGCCCGCCTCGTTCTTCGCCCGGCTGGTGCCATGGCTGGTGCTGTTCGCCACTTCCATGTTCGCCTGGGGCAGTTTCCGCCGCAAGCCGCTGCACGCGGCCGGTTCCGTGCCGCGCTGGGCGCTGGTGCTGGTGCAAAGCTGCATCGCCATCTACGGCGGCTACTTTGGCGGCGGCATCGGCTTCCTGATGCTGGCCGCGCTGACCATCGCCGGCCAGCAGGTGCGCGCCGCCACCGCCACCAAGAACATGCTGGCCATGGCCATGAATGCCGCCGCCACCCTGATCTTCGCCACCTCGCACCTGATCAGCTGGCCAGCCGCGCTGGCCCTGTGCGCGGGCGGCATCGCCGGCGGCCTGTGCGGCGCCTGGCTGATCCATCGCCTGCCGGAAAAGGTAATGCGCACCTTCGTGGTGCTGGTGGGCGCCACGCTCACCGTGTGGATGTTCATGCGATAAGAAATAGACAGGCGCCGCCGCGCCTGCTATGTTGCTGCCGTCGGCAGGCCGCTCGGGCATCCACGCCGCCATCCCATCCCGCTGGAGGACGCCTTTGGATAGCCTTGCCGCGCCGCGCGCCGTGATTTTCCCCCGCTGGGGCTGGCCCCCCATGGTCGTGGTGGCCGCCCTGATTGGCTTCCTGCTACCCATGGTGCACCGGCCGCTGTTGCTCGATGGCGACACCTACTGGCATCTGGCGGCCGGCCAATGGATGCTGGACCACGCCACCGTCCCCCACACCGATCCTTTCTCGGCGACCATGCCGGGCACGCCGTGGGTGGCGCATGAATGGCTGTCGGAAGTACTGATGACGCTGGCCTACCAAGGCGCAGGCTGGAGCGGACTGCAACTGCTGTGCAGTGCCACGCTGGCCCTGACGCTGGCCATGATCGCCCGCTATCTGACGCGCTGGCTGGACCAGCCGGCCGCACTGGTGAGCGCGGTGGTAGCCTGCTTCGCCATCGTGCCCAGCCTGCTGGCGCGGCCGCACCTGATCGCGCTGGTGCCGCTGGTGGCGTGGTGCGTCGCGCTGCTACGGGCCCGTGAGCTGGAGCGCGTGCCCGCCTGGCCGCTGCTGCCGCTGATGACGCTGTGGGCCAACCTGCACGGCAGTTTCGTGCTCGGCCTGGCGCTGGCCGGCGTGCTGGCGCTGGAAGCGGTCGCCGCCGCGCCGGGCCGACGCCTGCCCGAGGCAGCGCGCTGGGCCGTATTCCTGGCGGCCGCCACCGCCGCGACCATGCTCACGCCCTACGGCTGGCACGGCCTGCTGTATCCGCTGCAACTGATGCGGCTGGACCTGATCGCCTACATCGCGGAATGGCAGCCGCCCAACTTCAACCATCCACAACCGCTGACGCTGGCCCTGCTCGTCCTGTTGTACGTGGCGCTGACCCGTCCAGTGACAGTGCCCCTGTCGCGCCTGTTCATCGTACTGGCCCTGCTGACCATGGCGCTCAAGCACAGCCGCCACCAGGTGGTGGCCGGGGTCGTGGGGACGCTGGTGCTGGCGGCCCCGCTGGGCCAGGCGCTGGGCTGCCAGGTGGCCGGCGGCGCGCGCATGGCCGCCCGGCGCTGGGGCGCGGTGGCGCTGGCCCTGGCGGGGCTGGCGGTGGCGCTGCGCTTGGCCATGCCCGTGGCGCGCACCGACGACCACGCCACGCCTGCCACGGCGCTGCGCCACGTGCCGGCGGCCCTGCTGTCCCAACCCGTGTTCAACAGTTACGAATTTGGCGGCTACCTGATCCATCGCCACGTGCGCCCCTTCGTCGATGGCCGCTCCGACATGTATGGCGACGCCTTCATGCGCGACTATATGGCGCCGTTCGCGCCGGACCGGGCCGCGTTCGAACGCCTGGCCGCGCGCTACGGCGTGCGCTGGGCCCTGGTCGCGGCCGACAGCACGCCCATGCTGTACCTGCTCGACACGCTGCCCGGCTGGCGCCGGCTATATGGCGATCAGGTGGCCACCGTCTATGTCCGGGTAGACTGAACGCGCGCTCAGCGCCGCGCCATCAGGCAATACTGGGCGCCGGCCGGGCACCAGCGCAACCACCGTTCCAGCGGCCGCAGCCGGCGTAGCAGGCCGGGGAAGAAGATGCGGAAGCGCCGCTCCACGCCGCCATAACCGGCCCGGCGCAAGGTGGCGGCCAGCGCCGGCGCCGAGATCAAGCGGGCGTTGACATCGAACGGACAGGTGTTGACGGCCCGCACCGTCAAGGGATTCCAGGGATTGTGCTCGAACACGAACAGCTGACCACGCTCGGACAGCAGCCGGTGCAAGCCGGCCAGCACCGTCGCGTGTTCGGCCGGATCGATATGGTGCAGCACGCACGCGCACAGAATGACATCGAACGTCCCGTCCGGGAACGGCAACTGGCGGCCATCGAACAGCACAAATTCCGCCAGGCCTGGAAACCGCGCCTCCCCCAGCGCCAGGCATTTGCCCGACACATCGAGACAGGTAATGCGCGCGCCCGGCAGGTGCTTGTGGAAGTAAGGCACGGAATTGCCGATGCCGGCGCCGAAATCGAGGATACGCAGCCCGGCGCCGGAGCGGCCCCGCGCCGCCAGCGTGGCCGCGATGTCGGCCACCTTGTACTCGGCGAAAAAATCGGGTGATTCACCCGACAGCGCGATGTTGGCCGCATGCTGGGCACGGTATTCGTCGGCGAAGCCGTCGAACTCGGATTCCGTCAAGGGACTGCGATCATTCATCCGTGCGCCCCTCCTCGACCGCCCTGGTTGGTGACTGTTAGCTGCCGCGCGCCGCCGGCCGCCGCCTGCTCGCAGTATGCATGATTCCGGCAAAATTTCACCGTACGATCGTGCTTTAAATCACCCATGTGTGGCATCGCCGTTATTCATACAACAAATTTGATCCATGGATATGGACGCTGCCCGCATCAGCCGTTAGACTGAACCAATTGTTACAATACCAGCAAGAAAACTGGGCTGGAGCGCCTGTGAGCGACAACATTACACACACCCTCAGGCTATCAAAAGACCCCACCGACGCCTCCATGGTCAACCGGATGCGCCTGGTATTGGCCATGACCTGCCTGCTCACCCTGTTCATCGATCCGGCCGGCATGGGCCGGATGAACGACTTCACCATTTTCGTGTTCGCCGGCTATCTGCTGCACAGCCTGGTGTTGAACGTGTTCGCCTCGCCGCGCCTGCGACCGCACGTGGCCTACTGGCTCGACGTGGGCTGGTTCTACCTGATCGTGCTCGTCACGGGCGGCAGCAACAGCTTCTTTTTCCTGTTCTTCTTCTTTTCCATCCTGGCCGCCTCGTTCACGTTCGGCTTCGAGGCCGGCGCCCGCACCACGCTGGTGTCGACCGCCCTGTTCGCCACCACGGCCGTCAGCGCCCACACCGACGCGGCCCTGTCGCGCGTGCTGTTGCGCGCCACCTTCCTGCTCGCGTTCGGCTACATGGTCGCCCACTGGGGCGGTCTGGTGGTGTCGCAGCAACGGCGCCTGGCCTTGCTGCACGAAGTGACGCAGCAATCGAATCCGCGCTTCGGCGTGAACCAGACCATCGCCACCGTGCTGGAAAAAATCCGCCAGTTCTACGGCGCCAGCCGCTGCATCCTGCTGATGCGCGAGAACGGCGCCGAGCACTGGTCGCTGCGGGCGGCCAGCGGCGACCAGGCGACACGCGGCATCCAGCCCACCCGCCTGAGCGCCGAGGCGGCCGCCCCGCTGCTGGCGTTCAGCACCGGCCGCACGGTGCTGCACACGCGCCCGCTGGACGGCCTGCTGCGCCGCCGCCCGGTGTCGCGCGAATACCTGGCATCCCGCCAGCGCTGGGTGCGCATGGCGCCCGAGGCGGCCAGCGACCTGGCCGAACTGCTCGACGCCGGCGCGCTGGTGACCGTGCCGGTGCCCCTGCGCACCGGCGAAGGCCGGCTGATCGTGGTCACCGAGCGCCACGAACTGAACCGCCAGGATGCCCAGTTCCTGCTGCACATCGTCAGCCAGGTGTTCCCCGTGATCGAGAATATCGAGCTGCTCGACCGCATCGCCTCCGACGCCTCCCAGCGCGAGCGCGAGCGCATCGCGCGCGACCTGCACGACACGACGGTGCAGCCCTACATCGGCCTCAGCCATGGCCTGAGCGCGATCCGCAAGCAGGCCGCGGCCGACAACCCGCTGCTGCCGGAACTGGACAACCTGCAAGCGATGACCACCAAGGTGATCGGCGACCTGCGCCGCTACGCCAGCAGCTTCCGGGCCGGACGCCAGGGCCTGAGCGAACCGGAACTGCTGCTGGCGCTGCGGCGCCACGCCAGCCAGGTCAAGCAGTTCTATGGCATCGACATCGCCGTCCACAGCCAGGGCCAGTTGCGCGGCAACGACCGGCTGGCGGCCGAAGTGTTCCAGATCGTTAGCGAAGGCATCAGCAACATCTGCAAGCACACGGACGCGCGCAATGGCGCCGTCACGCTGGCCTGCGGCGAGCGCGAGCTGGACATCCGCATCGAGAACGACTGCGCCGCCGACGCCGTGACCAGTTTCCGCCCCCATTCCATCACGGAGCGGGCGCTGGCCCTGGGTGGCCAGGCCCAAGTGCTGCCCGGAACGGCGCACAGCACCGTGGTGCAGATCACCATTCCCATTTGAAACGAGAGAAAGGCTACAACGTGTCCACCGATCCCCCTATCCGCGTCCTGCTTGTGGACGACCATCAAACCATGATCTGGGGTTTGCGCAAGCTGATCGAAAGCGAGGGCAACACCATGCAGGTGGTGGGATGCGCCGCCGACTGCGCCGGCGCGCTGGCCCAGGCCCGGGCCGTGTCCCCGGACGTGATCGTGCTGGACCTGGACCTGGACGGCACCAGCTCGCTGGGCATCCTGGCCGACCTGGTCAAGGGCAGCGGCGCGCGCGTGCTGGTGCTGAGCGGCACGCGCGACGCGTCCCAGCTCGACGCGGCCGTGCTGCACGGCGCCCGCGGCGTGGTCGGCAAGGACGCGGCGGCCGACGTGGTGCTGCAGGCGATCCGCAAGCTGCACCAGGGCGAGCTGTGGCTGGACCAGGGCCTACTGGGCCGCATCTTCGACGACATGCGCAACCCGCCCAAGCGCCGCAAGGCCGATGCCGGGGCCGACAAGATCGCCTCGCTGACGGCCAAGGAACGCCAGATCTGCGACCTGATCGCGGCCGGCGGCGGCGGCAACAAGGCGCTGGCCCAGACCCTGTTCATTTCCGACCACACGCTGCGCAACCACTTGACCTCGATCTACCACAAGCTGGGCGTGACCAACCGCCTGGACCTGTACGTTTTCATGACCACCCAGCGCGCCGAACCGCAAGAACGCTAAGCACCCGCTGTCTCCCCTGCCGGGCCCCGAACCTGCCCGCCTCCCTGTCCCGCCGCATCCACCGCCCCCGTCCGCAGCCCCATCCCAGCCGCGCGCACGTCAATTGTCATTTTATTTTGACAACATTTCTTACCCGTGACAAATGTCCTGAAATTGCTCCTGCAAAAAGGGCGTTTTGTCCCGGCAAAAAAAGGACAGTTGTCTGATGTAGCGCAACACGGCTTTCTTTATAGTGAACTCATCAGTACGGTTTCGGTGCCGACTGAGGCTAGCAAGGCTGAACCAACCTATCCAAACGGGAGCGCTGTATGCGTGAAATCGACCCTTCGCCCACGCCCTGGCAGCGTTTTGTCCAGGGAGAGAGCGGAGCGACGTTTTACGAGACGGTGCTGGTGGCCTCGCTGATCGCCGTCGTGTGCGTCATCGTATTGCTGGCGCTCGGCAAGAATTTCTGAGGCGGCGCACCAGCGCCTTGGAACCCGGTCTGTTTGGTGCGACTGTCCTATCCCTCTTAAGGAGCAATATCATGAAAGCGATTCAAAAATTTCTGCGCGAAGAAGACGGTGTGACGGCGATCGAATATGGCCTGATCGCGGCCCTGATCGCCGTCGTCATCATCGCCGCCGTCACCGTCGTCGGCACTCAGCTGAACATCACCTTCAACAAAATCGGCTCCAAGCTGACCACCGCCAATAGCTGATCTGGCAAGGCGCCACCTCCCTGGCGGCGCCTTGCCGCCAGAGCGGGCGCACCGACCGCGGGGAGCGGCCTGCGGTCTATCCATTTGGACAGGAGAGTTCATCGTGAAAAACTGGGTATGGGGTTTTCATCGTGATCGCTCCGCCGTGACCGCGATCGAATATGCCTTGCTGGCCGCCCTGATCGCGGTCGTCATCGTCGGCGCCGTGGCTGGTGCCGGCAGCCAGCTGCAGCAGTTATATGAACACGTCAAGGACCAGGTCGTCCTGGCCATGCAATGAACACCGCGCCCACATTCCCCACCGCTAGCCTGCGCAACGAGCTGCGCGCCACTTGGCGCGAGCACCGCTGGCTGCTGCTCATCGTGCTGGTCCACACGCTGGTGGCCGCGGTACTACTCGTGCGCTTCCCGGACCAGAACGATGTGTGGCCGATGGCGGAAGGCTTCCTCACCTCGCTGCTGCTGGGCCCCCTGTTTACGTTGTGCGCCTATACCCTGTACGTGATGGTCTGCAAGCGGCCGCGTCAGCTAATCGCTTATCTGCGCCGGCGCATCGGCACCTATGTCACCGGCCAACGCCTGCTGCACGCGCTGCCAGCGCTGCTGCTGCTGCCGCTGTTCGCAACGAGCTTCACCATCACCAAGGCGGCCGTGCCCTTGCTGCATCCCTACGACTGGGACACGCGCCTGGCCGCCGCCGACCGGCTGCTGCACGGCGGCGTGCAGCCCTGGGTCTGGCTGCAGCTGCTGGCCGGCCATCCGCTGGTGACGGCCGTCCTCAACCTGGCCTACCACCTGTGGTTCTTCATCATGTTCGCCACCCTGTACTGGCTGGTATTTAGCACCGTGCGGCCCCTGCTGCGCATGCGCTTCCTGCTCAGCTTCGTGCTGTCCTGGATCCTGATGGGCAACGTGATGGCCGTGCTGCTGTCGTCGGCCGGTCCGTGCTACTACCACCTGGTGGTGACCGGCCCCGACCCGTATGCGCCGCTCATGCACTACCTGCACCAGGCCGACCACCGCTTCCCCGTGATGGCGCTCAAAGTGCAGGACATGCTGTGGCAAGGCTACCGCCATGGCGTGGGCGTGTCGGGCCTGACCATCTCGGCCATGCCCAGCATGCACGTGGCCAGCTCCGTGCTGCTGGCCCTGCTGGGCTGGCGGCTGCGCCCGGCCATCGGCGTGGCGCTGACCGTGTTCGCCGTGATGATCCTGGCCGGCTCCATCCACCTGGGCTGGCACTACGCCGTGGACGGCTACGCCGGCGCGGCCGGCGCCATCCTGATCTGGACACTGGTGGGCCGGCTGCAAGGGCACGAGCAGGCCCCCGTCAACGCCGCACCGGCGCCAGCGCCGGCCGGGAGCGCAACATGACGTTCGACCCCCGCATGCTGCCGCCGGCGGTCGTACTGGCCGGGCTGCTCGCGGCCGCCGTCTGGCACGACGTGCGCACGCGCCGCATCCCGAACCGCCTGGTGTTCGGCGGCGCCGTGGCCGGCCTCGCCTTCCAGACCCTGCTGCCGGCCGGCGCCGGCCTGTTCGCCTCGCCATTCGGCGCGCTCGGCCTGCTCAACGGCCTGGCCGGCCTGGGCCTGGGGCTGGCGCTGCTGCTACCCCTGTACATGCTGGGCGCCATGGGCGCCGGCGACGTCAAGCTGATGGCCATGAGCGGCGCCTTCCTCGGCCCGCACGATGTACTGGGCGCGGCCCTGCTGACCCTGATGGCCGGTGGCGTGCTGGCCTTGACGGTGGCGCTGGCCAGCGGCCGCATGGGCCAGGTGCTGGCCAATCTGCGCCAGTTGCTGCTGCACGCGCTGGTGCGGGCCGGCACCGGCGGCACGGCCCGGCTCGACGCCCCGCCCGCCCCCACCGGCAAGCTGGCCTATGCCATCGCCATCGCCGCCGGCACCGCGCTGCAACTGATGCTGGCGCGCGTGCCAGCCTGGAGCAATCTGCTATGAACACCACACCACACCCGCTGACCATGCTGCTGCGTTCGCGTCCCCTCAACCTGGTGCTGGGCACGGTGCTGGCCTGGGCCTGGGGCCTGTTCTGCTACGCCCACCTGCAAGCGTTCCAGCGCAGCGGCGACTGGAGCTACCTGCTGTTTTGCGCGTCCGAGTCGCTGGTGGCCGTGCTGTTCCTGGTCCGCTCGGAGCCGGTACGGGTGTCGCACAGCGCGCTCGACTGGGGCCTGGCCATCGCCGCCACGTTCGTGCCTTTCCTGTTTTCGCCCACCAGCGAGGCGGTGCTGCCGGCGGCCCGGCTGGTGATCGTGGCCGGCATCTTGCTCCAGATCGGCGGCCTGCTCTCGCTCAACCGCAGCTTCGGCCTGGTGGCGGCCCACCGCACGCTCAAGACCAATGGCCTGTACGGCGTGGTACGCCATCCGCTCTATGCCAGCTACCTGCTGTCGTACACCGGCTATATTCTGAACAACACGAGCGTGTTGAACGTCACCGTCAGCGCGCTGGCCGGGGCCCTGATGATGGCGCGCCTGCTGCGCGAAGAACGCTTCCTGGCGCGCGACCCGGGCTACCGGGCCTACATGGCGCAAGTGAAATACCGCGTAATTCCACGCCTGTTCTGACCCCGACCGAGGATAGCATGATGTTGGCCACCACCCTGCCCGCCACCAGCGCCACCGTCGCCGACCCCTTGCGCGCGCCCGCTCCGCGCACGGTGGAGGAGACGGGACTGCCCCAGCTGTTCCTGGTCGACCTGCTGTGCAAAATCCTGGCCCAGCATGGCCAGATGCACCTGAGCGAACTGGCCGCCAGCACCAAGCTGCCTATCAGCGTGCTCGACGCCGTGCTGGCGCCGATGCGCGCGGAAAAACTATGCGAAGTAGCGCGCCGCGGCGGCAGCGGCACGGATGCCGACCTGTGCTTCAACCTGACCGAACTGGGCCGCCTGCGGGCCCTGGAGGCAGCCCAGCGCGACGCCTACGCCGGCCCCGCACCCGTCGCCTACGCGGACTACGTGGCCCAGATCCAGCGCAACAGCGTGACCCACCAGCCGCTGTCGCGCGCCCACATGCAGCGCGTGTACGACGGCGTGGTGGTGCGCCCGGCCCTGCTCGACCAGCTGGGTGCGGCCTTCAATTCCGGCCGCGCCATCTTCATGCACGGCCCGGCCGGCAGCGGCAAGAGCTACCTGGCCGAGCGGCTGCACGGCCTGCTTGAAGGCGAGGTGCCGGTGCCGTACGCGATCCTGATCGACGGCGCCGTGGTGCCCATCTACGACCCCGTGGTGCATCCGGCCGTGCCCGAGCAGGCGCCCGCCGGCAGCCAGTTCGACCGCCGCCTCACGCGCGACCTGCGCTGGGTGCGCTGCCAGCGCCCGGCCGTGCTCACCGGCGGTGAACTGACCATCGAGATGCTGGACTTACGCTTCGACCATGGGGCGCGCCTGTACCAGGCCCCGCCCCACCTGAAGGCCAACGGCGGCATCCTGGTGATCGACGACCTGGGGCGCCAGCGCTGCTCGGCGGTGGAACTGATGAACCGCTGGATCGTGCCGCTGGACCGCCACATCGATTTTCTGGCGCTGCAAAACGGCTACAAGTTCGCCGTGCCGTTCGACATGATCGTCGTGTTCTCGTCCAACCTGCAGCCGGAGGAACTGGCCGACGGCGCCTTCCTGCGCCGGCTCGGCTACAAGATCCATGTGGGACCGCTGCCCGAGGCGCTGTACCGCACCGTGTTCCGCCAGGTGTGCGAGCGGCTCGGCCTGGCCTACGACGACGCCATGTTCGACTACCTGCTGCGCGCCCACCACGGGCCCGAAGACCGGCCCCTGATGGCCTGCTATCCGAACGACTTGCTGGGCCAGTTATGCGACCTGGCCCATTACGAAGGCCGCGAACCGCGCCTTGATCAGGCCGGACTCGACTGGGCCTGGCAAAACTATTTCGGCACGTCCGCGGACGATGCCGGCGACCGTACTAACCAGGGGGATCAAAAATGAGAAATACACGCGCCGTGATCATGATGCTGGTGGCCATCGTCCTCGCCTTTGGCGCGGTGCTGGTGGCGGCCCAATGGATCAACAAGCAGTCGGCCTCCAACACCCAGAAAGTCGCCGTGGCTCTGGTCGAGATTCCGCTCGGCTCCCGCATCAACGCGGAAATGGTGCGGCTGGTGGACTGGCCGGCCAACGCCATCCCGCCGGGCGCCTTCAATGATCCCAAATTGCTCGACACGCGCGTCACGCGCACCAGCATCCAGCGCGGCGAACCGCTGATGGAAAGCAAACTGGCCCCACCGGGCACCCAGGGCGGGCTGTCGGCCGTGGTGGCCGAGGGCATGCGCGCCATGACCGTGCGCGTAAACGACGTGGTGGGCGTGGCCGGCTTCGCGCGGCCCGGCAACTTCGTCGACATCCTGGTCAACACCCAGGACGAGGCCCTGCGCAACGGCGCCAAGGACCCCAGCATCTCCAAGATCGTGCTCGAACACATCCTGGTGCTGGCCATCGCCCAGGAAGCCGACCGCGACGACACCAAGCCCAAGGTGGTCAACGCCGTCACGCTGGAAGTGACGCCGGAGCAGGCCGAGAAGCTGGACCTGGCGCGCAGCGTGGGCACGCTGTCGCTGGTGCTGCGCAACCAGATCGATCCCAAGCCGGTGCAGACGGCCGGCGCCACCAAGTCCACCGTGCTGGGCAAGCCGGCGCCCGTGGTGGCCGAGGCCAAGCCGGCGCCCGTGGCGGCGCCGCGCGAGCCGGCGCCCAAGCGCGTGGCGGTCGTGCGCCCGCCGGCCAAGGACCAGGTTGAAATCATTCGGGGGCTGGATCGCAGCACCCAGCAATTTTAAGCCGACACCAGGAGCTTAAGCATGAACACTATCCGCTGCATCAAGACCAGCAACGCGTTGCGCCTGAGCCTCGTGCTGGCCGGCCTGTTGACCGCCTGGAGCCACGCCGCCACCGAACCGGCCCAGCCGGCCAAAGCGAGCAAGGCCGCCAAGGCGGCCAAGGCCGAAAAAGCCGACAAGGTCGCCAAGGCCGACCCGGCCCCGGCCCGTGCCGGTACGGTCGAACTGGCGCCCCAGGTCCAGCTGTCCGAGGGCAAATCGACGCTGATGCGCCTGCCCTTCCCGGCCACCCTGCTGTCGGTGGGCGACACCGGCATCGCCGATGTGCGCCTGATCAAGCCCGACGAGGTCTACATGCTGGGCAAGAGCGCCGGCACCACCAACCTGATCGTGCGCAACAAGCAGGGCGACACCACCATCGTCGACTTGGCCGTGAGCGTGGACACGGGCGCGCTGCAGGCGCGCTACAGCCAGTTGCTGCCGGGCGAGAAGGACTTGCACATCACGGCCGCGGCCGACACGCTGATCCTGTCGGGCACGGTGTCGGACGTGGTCAAGGCCGACCAGGCCATGGCGCTGGCCACCGCTTACGTGCAGCGCGGCGCGCGCGCCGGCGGCCAGGGCGGCGCATCCGGTGCCGCGGCCGGCGGCGCCGGCGCCAGTGCCGGCGCGGCCGGTGGCGGCGACAGCGCCGGCAGCCCCCGGGTGGTCAACCTGCTCAAGATCGCCGCCCCGCAGCAGGTGATGCTGGAGGTGAAGGTGGCTGAAGTGTCCAAGACCCTGGTCGACCAGCTCGGCGCCAGCCTGGGCGTGAGCCGCACCGTGGGCGGCTGGTCGTACACGCTGCTGTCGAACCTGCTCAGCTCCAATCCCGGCAAGCTGGACGCGTTCAATAACCGCAACGGCAACTTCGCCACCCTGGACGCGCAAAAACGCGACGGCCTGGTCAAGGTGCTGGCCGAACCGACCATCATGGCCATCAGCGGCCAGGAGGCCAGCTTCCTGGCCGGCGGCAAGATCTTCATTCCTGTGTCCCAAAGCAATAACAACGGCACCCAGACCATCACGCTCGAGGAGAAGGAATTTGGGGTGGCCGTCAAGTTCACACCCACCGTGCTCGATGGCGGACGCATCAACCTGAAGGTGGCGCCGGAAGTGTCGGACCTGAACAAGGAGGGGGTGGGCATCACGGCCACCGGCATCAACACCACGGCCATCCTGCCCTCGTTCACCACGCGCCGCGCCATGACCACGGTCCAGCTATTCGACGGCCAGAGCTTCGCCATCGGCGGCCTGATCAAGAACAACGTCACCACCAGCATCAAGGCCTTCCCCGGCCTGGGCGAGATCCCCGTGCTGGGCGCGCTGTTCCGCTCCAGCGACTTCCAGACCGACCGCAGCGAACTGGTGTTCATCGTCACGCCGCGCCTGGTGCAGCCGCTGCCGGCCGACTACAAGCTGCCCACCGATGGCTACATCCAGCCCAGCCGCGGCGAATTCTTCCTGCAGGGCAAACTCGAAGGCCAGCCGCCGTCGCAGTCCGGCCCGGCCCCCCAGCAAGCCGCGCCCGCCGCTGGCGGCTTTGAAGTGAAATAGGAGAACCACCATGAAAACCATCCTGTGCGCCGCCGGCGCCGCCCTGCTGCTGGGTGGCTGCGCCTCCAACACGCCCTACCTGGACAGCCAGTTCGGCAACGCCAACCGCATGCTGCAGGCGCAGCAGACCATGGCGCCCCAGGGCTTGGCGGGCAACCCCGGCACCGGCGTGGACGGCAAGGTGGCCAAGAGCGGCTACGACCAGTACCAGAAGAGCTACCGTGCGCCCGAGCAGCAAAGCCAGGCGTTCACCATCGGCCTGGGCACGGGCAAGTAAGCGGCGACGGAGCTGGCATCATGCGCCCCCCCCTTCCCACCAGCGAGCGCGGTTCGGTGGCCATCATCGCCGCCATCACGCTGCCCATCCTGATCGGCTTCGCCGGCCTGGCGCTGGACGGCGGCCGCTTGTATGTGCACAAGACGGAACTGCAGAACGCGGCCGACGCTTGCGCGCTGGCGGCCGCGCGCGACCTGACGCCGTGCGGCGCCGGCGACCCGTCCTGCCTGGCCAAGGCGGAGAACAGCGGCCTGACCGTGGCCCAGCGCAACCGCTTCGATTTCCAGGGCATGGCCATCGGCGCCAGCCAGCTGACGGCGGCCGACATCAAGTTCAGCCCCACCTTCGACAACCCGTTCTCGGCCGGCACCGCCTTCAAGACCCGCAACGGCGGCGCCGACCCGACCTCGCGCTACGCCTATTGCCGGCCGCACCAGGGCGGCATCCTGCTGTGGTTCATGGAAGTGCTGGGCTTTAGCACCCAGAGCGTCGACGCCTACGCCGTGGCCACGCTGTCGCCGGCGCAGGAGAACTGCGCCATCCCGCTCGGTGTGTGCATGCCTTCCGGCTCGGTGGCCAGCAATCCGTTCGCGCTGCTGCACCAGGGCGACTGGCTGAGCAGCAAGCTGGACAATTCAGAGACCGGCAACTTCGACTGGGCCTCCTTCCCCAACACGGGCAACGGCGCCAGCGCCATCGCCGACCAGTTGGCGGGCACCGGCATCTGCAACCTGCCGACGCTGCCCATCCAGGTCGGCAAGCCCGGCAACATGACCTCGCTCAACAAGGGCTGGAACACCCGCTTCGGCCTGTACCAGGGCAGCTATAACGTCACCAGCAACGCGCCCGACTTCACCGGCTACGCCTACACGCCCCTCTCGTGGTCGACGATGCACGACGCCTATGGCGGCACGGCCGGCAGCGCCACCAACTTCAAAACGGCGCGCGCCCAGAACCTGGCCTACCAGGGCGATGCGGCGACGGGCCTGTCGATGAGCAACGGCTACCAGGGCATCACCAGCGCCCAGCACACCCAGTACGGCGCCGACCGCCGCCTGGTCATCGCGCCGCTGGTCGACTGCGACGCCTGGCGCAACAACGTCAGCCACCAGACCACGGTGCTCGGCTACGCCTGCGTGCTGATGCTGCATCCGATGGACGGCTCCGGCGGCAACGTCTACCTGGAATTCCGCGACGACGCTTCCTCAGCCACCAGCGCCTGCGCCACGGCCGGCGCCGTCGGCGGCCCGGGCAGCTCCGGCCCGCTGGTGCCCACCCTGGTGCAATAGGAGAGTGGCCATGCGATTCCCGCGCAAACAACAAGGCGCCGCCGCCGTCGAGCTGGGATTCCTGCTGATCCCGCTGGTGCTGCTGGCCTTTGGCGTCAGCGAATACGGCCGCGCCATCTACCAGTACAACACGCTGGTCAAGGCCACCCGCGACGCCACCCGCTACCTGTCGGCCCAGGGGCCGGGCAACGCCACCACCATCAGCGCGGCCAAATGCCTGGCCGTGTATGGCGACGCCAGTTGCACCAGCACCACGCCGCTGGTGCCGGACCTGACCACGGACATGGTCAGCGTGTGCGACAGCATCAGCTGCCCGTCGACCAACCTGAACCAGGCTACCGGCAGCGGCGTGATCAACCTGGTCACCGTGACCATCAGCGGCTACCCGTTCACGTCGCTGGTGCCGTTCGTCGCGCCCAGCATCACGTTCAACAACATCAGCACCACCATGCGGCAAATCCTATGAGACCATCGCTGCCAGCCCGCCGGCGCATGCGGGGCGCCACCATCGTCGAGTTCGCCGTCGTGGGCTCGACCTTCCTGCTGCTGCTGATCGGGGCGATGGAACTGGGCCGCATGCTGTTTTACTGGAACAGCGCCGTCGAGGCCACCCGCCTGGGCGCGCGCGTGGCGGCCGTGTGCGACGTCAACGCGACGGCCATCAAGACCAAGGTGCAATCGATGCTGCCCATCCTCAACACCGGCGATATCGACGTCACCTACACGCCCAGCGGCTGCACCGTCAACAATTGCTACTACGTCACGGTCGCCATCCATAGCGGTACCGTGGTGCAAAACTTCATACCGTTCGTGTCGCTGAACCTGACGCTGCCGGCCATGTCGACCACGCTGCCGCGCGAGAGCATGCTGAGCACCGTCAACGGTACAGCGAACCCGATCTGCAACTGAACCATTATTTGAACCGAACAGGAGTCATCGTGAAAATCACCGTCGTGTCCAGAACCGAGAAGCAACTGCTGGAACTGTCGCGCCTGCTGCGCGAGCGCAATGGCGCCGACGAGATCGACGCCATCCTGGGCAAGCTGCAACGGCTGCAGGAACCGGTCGACAGCAATTTGCTGCTGCTGGACCAGCCCACGCTCGACGAGGCCGACCTGGACCAGCTCGAGCGCCTGAGCACCGGCTACCCCACGCTGGCCGTGATCGTCATCTGCCAGCAGCAGGACCCCGAATTCCTGATGCAGGCCATGCGCAGCGGCGTGCGCGAGGTGCTGCCCAGCCCGGCCGACCCCGAGCAGCTGCTGCCGGCCGTGCGCCGCATCGAGGAAAAGCTGCAGAACCGCGTGCGCCCGCTGGGCAAGGTGCTGGCCTTCATCTCGTGCAAGGGCGGCAGCGGCGCCACCTTCATCGCCACCAACCTCGGTTACGCGCTGGCCACCCAGGAGAACAAGAAGGTGGCCCTGTTCGACCTCAACCTGCAATTCGGCGACGCCTCGCTGTTCGTGTCGGACCACAAGCCGCCGGCCACGCTGGCCCAAGTGGCCCAGCAGATCCACCGGCTCGACCCGTCGTTCCTGGCCGCCAGCATGGTGCAGGTCTCGCCCAACTACGGCGTGCTGGCCGCGCCCGAGGACCCGGCCCACGCCAACGACGTCAAGCCCGAACACATCAGCCAGCTGCTGCAACTGGCGCGCCAGCACTATGACTTCGTGCTGCTTGACATCGGCCGCAGCCTGGACGCCGTGTCCGTGCGCGCGCTCGACCAGGCCGACATGATCTTCCCCATCCTGCAACTGACCCTGCCCTACATCCGCGACGGCAAGCGCCTGCTGGGCGTGTTCCGTTCGCTCGACTACCGCAAGGACAAGATCCACCTGATCGTCAACCGCTACGCGCCCGGCGGCGAGATCCGCCTGTCGGACTGCGAGGACGCGTTCGGCACCCGCATGTTCAAGACCGTGCCCAACCACTACGAGGCGGCGGCCGCCTCCGTCAACCAGGGCGTGCCCATCCTGCAGCTGGCCAAGGCCAGCCCCGTGTCCAAGGCCTTGCAAGAGCTGGCCCGCCAGCTGGCCGGCGAGCCGGGCGAGGAGACGCGCAGCTGGCTGTCCAAAATTCTCAAGCGTGCCTGACGGCGCGCGTAACACCGACATTTCACCAGGAGCATCATCATGGCATCCCAGCCCCCCTCCATACGGGAACGCCTCAACAGCGGCGGCACGGCCCTCGGCCCGGCCCCCTACGTGCTGCCCAGCGCCGGCTCGATCGACACCCGCAGCTACCAGGACCTCAAGCACCGCATCCACCAGGCCCTGCTGGACCGGGTCGACCTGGAAGGCATGCAGCGCCTGTCGCAGGGCGAGATCCGCGACGAACTGCGCATCCTCGTCGAGCGCCTGCTCGACGAAGGCACCATGGTCATCAACGATGCCGAGCGCAAGAGCCTCACGCGCGACATCCAGTACGAGGTGCTCGGCTTCGGCCCGCTCGAACCGCTGCTGGCCGACCCCAGCATCTCCGACATCCTGGTCAACACCCACAAGCAGGTGTACGTGGAGCGCCACGGCCGGCTCGAGCTGACCGACACCACCTTCACCGACGACGCCCACCTGATGAAGATCATCGACAAGATCGTGGCCCGGGTCGGCCGCCGCATCGATGAATCGAGCCCCATGGTGGACGCCCGCCTGCCCGACGGTTCGCGCGTGAACGCCATCATCCCGCCGCTGGCCATCGACGGCCCCATCATGTCGATCCGGCGCTTTTCCGCCACCCCGTTGCGGCTGGCCGACCTGGTCGAGTACAAGAGCCTGACGGGCAGCATGGGCACCCTGCTGCAAGGCCTGGGCAAGGCCAAGGTCAACATCCTGATCTCGGGCGGCACGGGCTCGGGCAAGACCACCCTGCTCAACGTGATCTCCGGCTTCATCTCGCACAGCGAGCGGATCGTCACGGTCGAGGACGCGGCCGAGCTGCAACTGCAGCAGCCGCACATCGTCCGGCTCGAAACGCGCCCGCCCAACATCGAGGGCAAGGGCGAAGTCACGCAGCGGGCGCTGGTGCGCAACGCGCTGCGGATGCGCCCCGACCGCATCATCCTGGGCGAGGTGCGCGGCGGCGAGGCGCTCGACATGCTGCAAGCGATGAACACGGGCCACGAGGGTTCGATGGCCACCATCCACGCCAACACTCCGCGCGACGCCCTGACCCGGCTTGAGAACATGATCAACATGGCCGCCTCCAACCTGCCGTCCAAGGCCATGCGCCAGCAGATCAGCTCGGCCATCGGGGTGGTGGTGCAGGTGGCGCGCCTGACGGACGGCAAGCGCAAGGTCACCTCGATCTCGG
Source organism: Rugamonas brunnea (assembly GCF_014042345.1). Classification (GTDB taxonomy): domain Bacteria; phylum Pseudomonadota; class Gammaproteobacteria; order Burkholderiales; family Burkholderiaceae_D; genus Rugamonas; species Rugamonas brunnea. The sequence goes on along the minus strand of NZ_JACEZT010000021.1, from coordinate 40,090 downwards.
AGATCACGGGCATGGAGGGCGAGATGATCACCATGCAGGAGATCTTCGCCTTCCGCCAGACCGGGCTGGACCCCATCGGCACCGTGCTGGGCAGCTTCCGCGCCAGCGGCGTGCGGCCGCGCTTCTGCGAACGGCTGCGCCACTTCGGCGTGGCGCTGGACGACACCATGTTCGACCCTAACCGCGAACTGACCTGACCATCATGGACACCCTCTACTACATCTTCGGCATCCTGATCTTCGTGGCCGTGGTGCTGGGCATCGAAGCGCTGTACCTGGCCTGGAACGCCACCAAGGGACCGGAGGCGGAACGGGTGGCGCGCCGGCTGCGCACCATGTCGGCCGGCGCCCACCTGGGCCAGCAAAGCAATTCCATGATCAAGCAGCGCCTGCTGAGCGACTCGCCCGGCCTGCAGCGCATGCTGCTGGAACTGCCCCGCGTGCACCAGGTGGACCGGCTGCTCGAGCAAAGCGGCCTGTCCTGGAGCGTGGCCGAGCTGATCGGGGTGCAAGCCCTGTGCTTCGTGGTGGGCCTGGTCGCGGCCTTGTGGCTGGGCCTGCCCTGGCTGCTGGCGCTGCCGCTGGCCGTGGGCGCGGCCTGCCTGCCGCTGCTGTGGGCGCTGCGCGCCAAGGAGAAGCGGCTGGCCCGCATCGACGAACAGTTGCCCGACGCGCTGGACCTGATCGGGCGCGCCGTGCGGGCCGGCCACGCCTTCCCCACGGCGCTGTCCATGGTGGGCGAGGAAATGCGCGAACCGCTGGCCAGCGAGTTCTCCACCGCCTTCGATGAGGTCAATTTCGGCATCTCGATGCAGGATGCGCTGCTCAACCTGGCCACCCGCGTGCCCAGCACCGACCTGCGCTACTTCGTGATCGCCGTCACCATCCAGCGCGAGACGGGCGGCAACCTGGCCGAACTGCTCGACAACATCAGCGCCATCATCCGGGCCCGCATGAAACTGATGGGCCAGGTACGCGTGCTGTCGGCCGAGGGCAAGATGTCGGCCTGGGTGCTGGGCCTGCTGCCGTTCGCGGCGGCCGCCATCATCCACCTGACCAGCCCGCAATTCCTGGCCGTGCTGTACACCGACCCGGGCGGTCGCAAGATGCTGGGCGGCGCCGCCCTGATGATGGCCCTCGGTGCCTACGTCATGCGCCGCATCATCCACATCCGCGTCTGAGCAGGAGGAGCCTACCATGACCATCGCCCAAATCGGCCTGCTGCTGCTGCTGTTCATCGTCGTGTTCGGTGCCGCACTGCTGTTGCTGAACCGTTTCGCCTCCGATCCGGTCCAGCAGCGGCTCGAGCAACTGGGAAGCAGCGAGCAAAGCGCCCAGGCGGGACGGGCGGCCCGCGAACAGGGGCCGTGGCTGACCCGCTTCATCAAGCTCACCGGCCCGCTGGCCAAGCTGTCCGTGCCCGAGGGCGACTGGGAAAAATCGGCCCTGCGCACGCGCTTCATGACGGCCGGCCTGCGCAATCCGAACGCCCCCACCCTGTTCTTCGGCGCCAAGACGGGCCTGGCCATCAGCCTGCCGTTCTTCACCTACTTCGCGCTGAGCGCCTCGCGCAGCCACTACAGCGCCAACGTGCTGCTGATGTGGTTGCTGGTGGCGGCCGCCTTCGGCTACTACCTGCCCAATCTGCTGCTGACCCAGCGCATCCAGAGCCGCCAGCGCGACATCTTCAACAGCTTCCCCGACGCGCTGGACCTGATGACGGTGTGCGTCGAGGCCGGGCTGGGCATGGACGCGGCGCTGGGCCGGGTGGCCAACGAGATCGGTCTGAAAAGCCCGCTGCTGGCCGACGAGCTCAACCTCGTCACGCTGGAACTGCGGGCCGGCAATACCAAGGAACGGGCGCTGCGCAACCTGGCCTTGCGCACCGGCGTCGAGGATGTGGACGCGCTGGTGGCCATGCTGGTGCAGGCCGAGCGCTTCGGCACCAGCGTGGCCGACTCGCTGCGCATCCAGTCGGAACAACTGCGCACCAAGCGCCGCCAGCGCGCCGAGGAAATGGCGGCCAAGATTGCCCTGAAACTGCTGTTCCCGCTGATCTTCTTCATCTTCCCCTCGCTGCTGGTGGTGCTGATGGGACCGGCGTTCATCCAGATCTATCGCGTGCTGTTGCCTGGCATTAGCGGTGGCTAACCAATCACGGAAGGAGCACATCATGTCGAACTTGAAACCGATCGTCGTCGCCGTTGCCGGCGCCGCCATGCTCGCCGCCTGCAGCGCCCCCGCCACGCGCCAGTCGCTGCAGGTGCAGGGCGTGCAGCGGGTCAGCCAGAACACGGAACAAAGCGCGGCCAGCTGGTACCGGCTGGGCAAGTACCACCAGGATAAAGGCCAACTGAGCCTGGCGCTGGGCGCCTACGCCCAATCGCTGGCGCTGGACGCGGGCCAGCTCGACGCCCGCAACGCCGTGGCCACCATCGACGCCCAGCAGGGCCGGCTGGCCGACGCGCGCGACGCCCTGAAGCGTTTGGTGGAGGACTACCCGGGCGAGGCCCAGCCGCTCAACAATCTCGGTTATGTGTACTACCTGATGGGCGACTACCCGGCCGCCATCGCCACCTTGCAGCGGGCCGTGGCACTGGAGCCGAACGGACGCGCCTACTACAACCTGGTGCAGGCCCAGACGGCGGCCCGCAACGGCGCGCCGGACAGCGCGCTGGCGCAGGCCGCGCCCGTCGCAGCGCCAGCGGCCGCACCGGCGACGGCTGCCGCTGCGCCTGCGATGGCAGCCGCCACGGCAGCACCAGCCGCGCCCACCGCCGACGCCGCCCCCGCCGCCTCCCCATCGCGCATGGAAGTGGTGCAGGTCGCCCCCCAGGTGCTGGAACTGAAACTGCGCGCCAGCCAGTCGATCGCGGCCGTGCCCGCCATGCCAGCTGCCGCGCCCGTCGTGGTGGCCGCGCCGCCGGTGCGGATCGCCGTGCCCGTGGTTGGCACGCCGGTCGTGGCGCCCACGCCAGCCCCCAAAGCGGTGATCGCCACGTCGACGCCAGTTGCCGTCGCGCCCGCGCCGGTAGCCAAACCAGCCGTGGTGGCGACCGCTGCCGAGCCGGCGGCCAAGCCAGCCGTCGCGGCGGTCGCTGCTGAGCCGGCCATGTTGGCCAAGCCGGTGGTATTGGCAGCCGCCCCTGCGGCGGCGCCTGCCAAGGCGGCCACCGCACCGCAGCCGTCCACGCCGGCCTTGGTGGCCAAGCCCGTCGCGGTGGCGACGGTTGCGCCCGCGCCGGCCGCGGTGCCGGCCACGGTCCCGCCCCGGCTCGAAATCAGCAACGGCAATGGCGTCACCGGCCTGGCCGCACGCTACCGCTCGGTGCTGGGCAAGGTCGGCATCCTCGCCTCGCGCCTGAGCAACGCGCGCCCGTTCCGCCAGCAGGCGAGCGTGATCGAGTACCGGCCCGGCTTTGCGGCCCAGGCCGCCAGCTTGCAGCGGGCCCTGCCCGGCCGCACGGCGCTCCAGCAATCGGACACGCTGGCCCGCGCCGACGTGCGTCTGCTGCTGGGCAAGGACGCGCCGGCGCAACTGGCGCAGGCTGAACAACTGCAGGATGGCGCGCGCTTCGCGGCCGTCGACGCGGCTGGCCGGATGCCCCGCTGATCGCGCTCGCACACTTTTTTCAAAACAACTTGAGGTGGCTCATGCTCATCACACTGAAACGTAGTTCCGCCGCGCTGGTCGCCGGCCTGCTGGCCCTGCTGCTGGCCGGCTGCGGCGGCTCGAACGGCGGCCCCGGCGGCGGCTGCACCAACCTGGACCCCGCGCGTGACCCCAACCTGCCTTCGTGCGGCAGCACCAGCGGCGGCGGCACCACGACCGGCCAGGCCACGCTGGCGTTGGCGCTGACGGACGCGGCCGGCGCAGCCACCAACAGCATCACGCCCGAGCGCAGCGGCATGCTTCAGGCCAAGGTCAAGGACAGCAAGGGTGTGGCCCAGGCCAACGTGGCCGTCACCTTCACCACCACCGACAAGACGGCCGTGTTCTCGCCCGCCTCCGGCACCGCACTGACGGACGCCAACGGCGTGGCCAGCGTGGGCCTGGCGGCCGGCAGCGTGGCCGGTGCCTACACGGCCAGCGCCAATGCCACCGTGGGCAGCGTAGTGACCGGCTCGGTGAGCTACGCCGTCTCGTTCAAAACGCTCAGCCTGAGCGCGCTGACGCTGTCGCCGTCGACGCTGTCGGCCGGTGGCAACGCCAGCGTCAGCGTCACCGTGCTCAGCGATGGCGTACCGTACACGCCGCCGCTGCCCGTCACCTTCAGCTCGCCCTGCGTGGCAGCCGGCAAGGCCAGCATCGGCAGCCCCGTACTGACCCAGGCCGGCCTGGCCGTGGCCAGCTACACGGACAAGGGCTGCGGCGTGGCCGACACGATCACGGCCAGCGTCACGCTGGGCAGCACCACGGCCACCCAAACTGGCACGCTCACCGTGCTGCCCGCCTCGGCCGGCTCGATCAAGTTCGTCGGTGCCCAGACCACCAATATCGCGCTCAAGGGCACGGGCGGCTTTGGCCGCCTTGAAACGTCGACCCTGACGTTCCAGGTGCTCGACACCACCGGCGCCCCCGTGTCGGGCAAGCAGGTCGACTTCGTGTTCGCCGATACGATGACCACCACCACCACGGGCGGCCTGATGCTGAACCCGGCCTCGGCCACCTCGGCAGCCGACGGCACCGTCACCACGCTGGTGACTGCCGGCACCATCCCGACCTCGGTGCGGGTGGTGGCCTCCGTGCATGGCGCCTCGCCCATGATCACCACGCTGTCGAACATCCTCGTCATCTCCACCGGGGTGCCCGACCAGGCGCACTTCTCGCTGTCGTCGGCGACCGGCAACTGCGAGGGCCGCGATTTCGATCAGCACTGCTCGTATATCACCGTCACGATGGGCGACCATTTCGGCAATCCGGTTCCCGATGGCACCGCCGTCAACTTCACTGCCGAGGGCGGCACCATCGGCGCGTCCTGCGTCACCGGCTCGCTGCCGCCACCGGGCGCCACCCCGGGCGGCCAGACCACGAACTCGTCGGTCGGCCCCGGCTCGGGCAGCTGCACGGTGGAATTGCGTTCTGGCAGTCCACGGCCCAGCAACGGCCGCGTCACGGTGCTGGCCTACGCGCTTGGCGAAGAAACGCTGATCGACTACAACGGCAACAATGTATACGACAACGGCGACGCCTTCGCGGACAAGAGCCCCGACATCTACCGCGACGACGACGAGAACGCCCGCTGGACACCGGGCGAACCGTGCATCGGCCCCAACAGCAACGGCCTGTGCAGCACCCCCGGCGACGGCATCTACAACGGCGTGCTGCGCTCGCCGCAAACGCCGAGTGCCCAGGTGCTGCGGGTGTCGGGCCAGCTGGTGGAACAGTTCTCGGGCAGCAATGCGGTCATCACCTTCCCGACCACGGCCAGCTGCGGCAGCAACCTGGCCGCCAACGTGGCGGTCAAACTGGCGGACGTGAACGGCAATCTGCTGCCGGCCGGCACCCAGGTGACGTTCAGCGCCACGTTCGGCGTGTCGGACACGCCCCCCGTCGTCACGCCGAGCAGCCTCAAGGTGCCCAACGTCGTGCTCGGCGTGGGCCAGCCGCTGGTGGCGCCGACCTACAACGTGAGCGTCAGCTGCCCGACGGCCACCTCCAGCGGCGTGTTCAACGTGACGGCAACCACGCCGAACGGCATCACCACCGCCGCCAGCCTCACCATCGCCCCGGCGCCCTGATATCCCAGGCACCGCCGGCCCCCTGAACCGGGGTCAGGTCATGAACCCGCGCAACTGGCGCGTTCATGACTTGACCCCGGTTATTTTTTGCGCGTGCAAGAGGATTGCCCCGCGCCGCGTTTTGGAGTAACTTGAGCTTCATCAAAGATTAAGGAATGTGCATGGGTCTACAGTGCAGCGTGGGCCAGCGTTGCCGGCGCGGGAGGCCGATTTTGCTTTCCCGCCGACAACAACATGCGCAGCATCCGGCACCTATCTCAACCACCTGGAGCAGAGCATGGAAACCGTGGCCCTGGAAATTGAAGGCATGACATGTGGCGGTTGCGCCGCCAGTATCGAGAAGATGTTGTACGGCGTGGCGGGCGTGCAGACGGCCGCCGTGACGCTGGACGGCGGCCGCGCCGAGATCACCTTCGACCCGGCCCAGACCAGCGCCGCCGCGCTGACGGCCGTGGTAACGGACGCCGGCTACGGCGCCCAGGTGGCCACCAGCGCCACTGCCGGCCAGCGCCCGGTGGCCGAACCGGCCCGCGCCGCATAAGGCCAGGGGCGGCGCACCGGCCATGCCGCCGGCGCCCCGCCCCACCGCAACCGAGGGGGATGTGATGACTGAACGCACCGTGTTGCAATCGATCGGCCAGCGCCACGTGCTGACCGTCAAGCCCGACGCCAGCAGCTACCACGCGGCCTGCGCCATGACTAAGGCCCATTGCGGCAGCATCCTGATCGTCGACGACGCCGGCGCCATGCTGGGCATCCTCACCGAGCGCGACCTGATGACCAAGATCGTGGCCCAGCGCCGCGACCCCGAGGCCACGCCCGTGTCGGCCATCATGACCCACAACCCGCACTTCATCGCGCCCCAGACCACCGTGTCGGACGCGGTGCTGATCATGAAGCGGCATAACTTCCGCCACCTGCCCGTGGTGTCGTCCACCTCGCAGCTGCTGGGCGTGTTCTCGATCCGCGACGCCATGCCGCGCGAACTGGCCGAGGCGGAAACCATGGCCGACGAGATCGACCAGGAATTCACCAACGTATTGAGTTGACTTCATTTGACCTGACTTGGATGCGGCGCCCACAGCCGCCAGGAGGAGCACTTTGCGACCTACCGATATCGTCAGTCCCGACTACTTCCACAAGGTGGTCGATTGCCAATGGGCCTGCCCCGCCCACACGCCCGTCCCCGAATACATCCGCCTGATCGCCGCCGGCCGCTACTCGGACGCCTACCTCGTTAACTGGGAATCGAACGTCTTCCCCGGCGTGCTGGGGCGCACCTGCGACCGTCCGTGCGAGCCGGCCTGCCGCCGCAGCCGCGTGGAGGACGAGGCGGGAAAACAGCCGGTGGCCATCTGCCGCCTGAAGCGGGTGGCGGCCGATTACAAGGACGACATCCGCGCCCGCCTGCCGCAGCCGCCAACGCTGCGCAACGGCCGCCGCGTGGCCTGCGTGGGCGCCGGTCCCGCCTCGCTGACGGTGGCGCGCGACCTGGCCGTGCAGGGCTACCTGGTCACCGTGTTTGACGGCGAGGCCAAGGCCGGCGGCTTCATCCGCAGCCAGATCCCCAAGTTCCGCCTGCCCGAGGAGGTGATCGACGAGGAAACCGGCTACATCCTCGACCTGGGCGTGGAACTGCGCGCCGGCCAGCGCATCGACAGCCTGCAGGCGCTGCTGGCGCAGGGCTACGAGGCCGTGTTCGTCGGCTGCGGCGCCCCGCGCGGGCGCGACCTGCCGCTGCCGGGGCGCGAGCAGGCCGCGCCCAACATCCACATCGGCATCGACTGGCTGTCGTCCGTCTCGTTCGGCCACGTGTCGGCCATCGGCAAGCGCGTGATCGTGCTCGGCGGCGGCAACACGGCCATGGACTGCTGCCGCTCGGCCAAGCGCCTGGGCGGCGAACAGGTGACGGTGATCGTCCGCTCCGGTTTCGACGAGATGAAGGCCAGTCCGTGGGAGAAGGAGGATGCCCAGCACGAAGGCGTCACCATCCTCAACTACCTGGCGCCAAAAGCCTTCGTGCTCGATAACGGCAAATTGTGCGGCATGCAGTTCGAAGCGATGGCGGCGTCCACCGACGCGGCGGGGCGGCGCACGCTCGCGCCCACGGGCGAGCCGGAACGCTTCGTGCCGTGCGACGACGTGCTGATCGCCGTCGGCCAGGAGAACGCCTTCCCGTGGATAGAGCGCGACATTGGCCTGGCCTTCGACGAGCGCGGCATGCCGGTGGTCGATCCCATCACCTTCCAGTCCAGCGCGGCGCGCGTGTTCTTCGGCGGCGACGCCGCCTTCGGCCCCAAGAACATCATCACCGCCGTGGCCCACGGCCACGCGGCGGCCGTCTCGATCGACAAGTTCTGCAACGGCGAGGACTTGCGCCAGCGGCCACCGCCCACGGTCCATTTGCTGAGCCAGAAGATGGGCATCCACGAATGGAGCTACGACAACGCCGTCACCCCCGACCACCGCTTCAAGGTGCCGCTGCGCGACGTGAGCGCGGCGCTGAAGAACATCCGGGTCGAGGTGGAACTGGGCTACGACCAGCAACTGGCGCTCAAGGAAGCGCGGCGCTGCCTGAACTGCGACGTGCAGACCGTGTTCTCCGACAGCCTGTGCATCGAGTGCGACGCCTGCGTCGACATCTGCCCGATGGACTGCATCAGCTTCGTCGAAAACGGCGAGGAAGGCGAATTACGCGAGCGGCTCAAGGCGCCGGCGCTGAACCTGGCGCAGTCGCTGTTCGTGTCGGGCAACCTGAAAACGGGCCGCATCATGGTCAAGGACGAGGACGTGTGCCTGCACTGCAGCCTGTGCGCCGAACGCTGTCCCACCGGCGCGTGGGACATGCAGAAATTCTTCTTCTCGCCCGGCCGCGCCGGCCCGGCCTGCCGCCCGCAACCGAGCGCGCCGCTGCGCCAGGTCGGCTAGCACCACCAGGAGCCCAGAATGCCGCCCACCCTGCAAGCTGTGAATGATTTCGTCGTCAAATTCGCCAACGTCAACGGCTCCGGCTCCGCCTCGGCCAATGAACTGTTCGCGCGCGCCATCCTGCGCATGGGGGTGCCGGTCAGCCCCCGCAACATCTTCCCGTCCAACATACAGGGCATGCCCACCTGGTACGAGGTGCGCGTGAGCGAAGCCGGCTACCTGGGCCGGCGCGGCGGCTGCGACCTGATGGTGGCCATGAACCCGCAGACCTGGGCCGCCGACATCAAGGAGATCACGCCCGGCGGCTACCTGTTCTACGACGACACGCGCCCGATCCCGCCCGGCCAGTTCCGGCCCGACGTGCACGCGATCGGCATGCCGCTGACCATGATCTGCAACGAAGCCTACACCGACGTACGGCTGCGCCAGCTGTTCAAGAACATCGTCTACGTCGGCGCGCTGTCGGCCATGCTGGGCATCGAACCGGCCGTGCTGGAACAGCTGTTCTCCGAGCAGTACAAGGGCAAGGAGAAGCTGTACGACTCCAACGTGAAGGCGCTGCACCTGGGGCGCGACTACGCGCTGGCCCACATCGATTGCGCCGCTATCGGCCTCAAGGTGCAGCGGGCCGACAACGTGGGCGACCGCATTTTCATGGACGGCAACAGCGCCGCCGCGCTGGGCTGCGTGTACGGCGGCGCCACCGTCTGCGCCTGGTATCCGATCACGCCCTCGTCGTCGCTGGCCGAGGCGTTCCAGAAGTACTGCCACAAGTTCCGCGAGGACGCCGACACGGGTCGCCACAACTACGCCATCATCCAGGCCGAGGACGAACTGGCCTCGATCGGCATGGTGATCGGCGCCGGCTGGAACGGCGCGCGCGCGTTCACGGCCACCTCCGGCCCCGGCATTTCGCTGATGACGGAATTCATCGGCCTGGCCTACTTCGCCGAGATCCCGGCCACCATCATCAACGTGCAGCGCGGCGGGCCGTCCACCGGCATGCCCACCCGCACCCAGCAGGCCGACATCCTGTCCTGCGCCTACGCCTCCAACGGCGACACCAAACACGTGCTGCTGTTCCCCGAAGACCCGAAGGAATGCTTCGACTTCGCCGCCACCGCGCTCGATCTGGCCGACCGGCTGCAAACGCCGATCTTCGTCATGTCGGACCTCGACATCGGCATGAACACGCGCCTGTGTGCGCCGCTGGCGTGGGACGACGCGCGCCGCATGGACCGGGGCAAGGTGATGCACTACGACGACCTGGAAAGCGGCCGCGATTTCGGCCGCTATCTGGACGTGGACGACGACGGCATCCCCTACCGCACCCTGCCCGGCACCCACCCCAAGCGCGGCGCCTATTTCACGCGCGGCACCACCAAGGACAGCTACGCGCGCTACAGCGAGGAAGGCGCCGTCTACGTGGCCAACATGGAGCGGCTGCACAAGAAATTCGACACGGCCAAGACGCTGGTGCCGGCCCCCATCGAACGGCGCGCCAACAAGAGCACGCGCTACGGTGTGCTGTACTTCGGCTCCACCAGCCCGGCCATGACGGAGGCGCTGGACCTGCTGGCGCGCGAGGATCAGCACGTGGATGCGCTGCGCATCCGCGCCTATCCGTTCTGCGCGGCCGTGATGGACTTCATCGCCACCCATGACCAGGTGTTCGTCGTCGAGCAAAACGCAGACGCGCAACTGCGCGGCATGCTGATCCTCGAAGGCAACCTGAACGCGGCCAAGCTGCTGCCCGTGCTGCACTACGACGGCACGCCGATCACGGCCCGCTTCATCGCCGACGCCATCGGCGCCCGGCTCGACTCCCACAAGGTCACTCCCATCAAGAAGGTGGCGCAATGAGCTATCTGGCCAAACCCAAGCTGCACCACCCGGAACTGAAGACCAACCGGCTCGGCTACACGCGACGCGACTACGAGGGCGCCATGTCCACGCTATGCGCTGGCTGCGGACACGACTCGATTTCGGCCGCCATCGTCCAGGCCTGCTACAACCTGGCGATCGAACCGCACCGGGTGGCCAAGCTGTCGGGCATCGGCTGCTCGTCCAAGTCGCCCACCTACTTCCTGGGCGGCTCGCACGGCTTCAACACGGTGCACGGCCGCATGCCGTCCGTGCTCACGGGCGCCAACCTGGCCAACCGCGACCTGATCTACCTGGGCGTGTCCGGCGACGGCGACTCGGCCTCGATTGGCCTGGGCCAGTTCGTGCACAGCATGCGGCGCGCCGTGAACATGGTCTACATCGTCATGAACAACGGCGTGTACGGGCTGACCAAGGGCCAGTTCTCGGCCACCGCCGACCAGGGTTCGCGCTCCAAGCGCGGCGTGGTCAACAGCGACGCCCCGGTTGACCTCGCGGCGCTGGCCCTGCAACTGGGCGTGAGCTACGTAGCGCGCGGCTTCTCGGGCAACAAGGAACAGCTGGTGCCGATGATCGAAGGCGCCTTCATGCACCAGGGAGCGGCCTTCATCGACGTGATCTCACCGTGCGTGGCCTTCAACAACCACCCCGGCTCGACCAAGAGCTACGACTACGTGCGTGAGCACAACGAGGCCGTCAACCGTGTCGACTTCGTGCCGCGCCGGGAGGAACTGGCCGGGCAGTTCACGCCGGGCACGGTGCAGGAGGTGCTGCAGCACGACGGCAGCATCCTGCGCCTGCGCACGCTGGAAGCGGAATTTGACGTGCACGACCGCATCGCCGCCATCAACTACCTGTACCAGCGCCAGGCCGAGGGCGAGGTGGTGACGGGCCTGCTGCACATCGACCCCACGCCGGAGGACATGCACAGCCACCTGAACACGTCGCTGCAGCCGCTCAACACACTGGACGAATCCGTGCTGTGCCCCGGCGCCGACGCGCTGGCCCGCATCAACGCGGCGCTGCGCTAGGCCACAAAGAGTTGCAGGGGCCATTCCGCCTTCCCCCCAAGCAACGGCCGCCATGCGCGGGGTGGTAGCCGCTGGCGGCTCCCTCCGGCAACGTGTCTCGTTTGCCTGTCTCGTTTTGTCTTGTTTTGTCTGGATTGAACTCGGTGCGAATTTCCTTGTCTAAATAGACAGAACAAGACAAAACCAGACAACTCTAGCAGGAGAAACGAGTATGAATGCCGGAAGGAGCGAAACTGCCGTACCACCCGCCACCCACGCTGAACTGAGCAACTATTTGCGCCTGTCCGGCAGCACGCTCACGACCACCGAAGCGGTCGCACGCGCAATTCAACACTGGATAGAAGTGCAGAACGAAACGGTCGCCCCGCTGCAAGGCTATCAATGGAAATGCCTGTTCCTGCCGGATCAGAGCCGGGTGCGCATGCACGTGGGAGAAGCGTGGCACTACGCCGAAGTGGTGGGCGATGAGCTCATGTACCATGGGCGCGCCGTCTCGCCGCGGCAGCTGACCATGTTAATTGCCGGCGACGGCCGCAATGCCTGGCGCGATTTGTGGATCCGCCGCCCCGGCGAAAAGAACTGGACGGCCGCCTCACAACTGCGCCGCCAACTGGAACAGCAGGCGCACAGACCGCCGACGTCGCACATGGACGCCATGCGGGCTGTCGCCAGCACCATGAGCGACACGCTCAAGACAGCGCTAACGCTGGTCCAACACGCCAGTTATCACGCCCAGGAGCAGGTCGAACGCCGCCTGCCCAAACACCGGCGGCAAGAAGATTTTATGATTGATGATTGCAAGGCAGACTGATAATGAGCTTCCCCTGAAGCGAACAATCACGGTGTGAACGATACGCTGTAATCGCCCCTTAGCAGAAGTTCGTCTGCAGTCGTTCCTCGCTTGGAGCAGGTTAACTTCCGGTGATTCAAGGATCACAAGTCTTTATCTGGCTCCATATCTCCCACGCCCGCAGAGCATCGTCAGTGAGACATTCCTCATCTAGTTGGTCGGCGCGGGTGTCGATGAGGTGACCAATAAAGGCCGCGATCGCCGCTCTTTGTTTGGGCGTGCACGCATTAAAACGATTGTTGGACGGACCATCTGAGATTAGATGCCAGAGGAATTGAGCGGCATACCAACTATATCCATAAAGAGGCTCCTCAAAGACCAATCTAGCCAGACCAGGTATGTAATACAGAAAACCTTCTGGAGAAATGAAACAGATCGGATCCCAGCCAGGATTGCCAACATCTTGGATTGCTATCGTATCTGGAGTACGCGACAAGAGAGTTCGATCATGCTCTGCGCACTCCTCGCAGTGCTGAAAGTCGGTGAAATGAACTGGACGTAAGCAATTGTTGAATGCCCCACTTATACGTTTAAGAGCAGCGGCATCGTCCACTGTCATCGTCACCACTACTCGAGTCTCCTGAACTTTCGACATAATTTCATGCCAGCATAATGCGAAATGGCCGACCGCATCCGGCCTGTCTCTACCAAGTTTATGCATGGATCATCTGTCATCCCAGAGCCCCTCAACCACAAGTGTCCTCTTGGGTTTGAGGGTTATTAGAACCTTTCTGGAGCCCAGAAAAAACCGAGAAGAACAGACCGCACCCCAGCCGCTGCCACAGATGACCTCAGCGAACCCGTACGGGGTGGTTCCGTCCCCATATTGCGTATCAACACTCCATCCATGCTTAAGCAAAATGGCCTTTACGGCTGCATAATCCTGTCCTCGCTTTAGATGAAATTTGCGGAGCAACGAGGTGGACCTTTCGACAGCAGCCCCACTGCACGCGACGAATGTTAAAGCTGTTGCCAAAAGAATTTGATTGAAACGTTTCATAATGCTATAGCCATTGAGATGAGTCTGTCTGCTCCCGGCCGCTTTCGGAAGTTACCGCGACGCGTTGCCTTCATTACTTTACGGCGTGTCCTCGATCACCTTGCCCCGCTTCTTCGCCATGACGGGATGAAGCGTTTCATGCCGAGCCAGCATGGTTGCATACTCCTGGGCCTTACGTGCTTTGGTCTCGGGCTTTACTGCTGTCTGCAACCGAAACAACACTGCATAACGGTGTTGAGAATTGAGCGTGGCGAAAAATTCGGCGGCCCCGGGGTGATCGGCAAAAGCCGCATGCAGTTCGGGCGGCACGCGGGCCGTGCTAGCCGAATCGTATGCGGCATCCCATCGGCCATCTTTTCGCGCTCGCTCGACTTCAGCTAGTCCGCTCGGCTGCATTTTACCCTCCTCAATATACCTGAGCGCCTTCTCGCAATTGACCTTGGACCAAATACTGCGCGGGCGCCGCGGTGTCCAGCGCTGCAGATAGTGATGGACGTCGAGTGCACGCTTCTGGCCATCGATCCAGCCGAAGCACAATGCAACTTCCAGCGCCTCCTGGTAGCTGACGCTGGGGACCGGAGCCCCTTTCTTCGCGTGCTGCAACCACACCCCGTCAGAGACATCGTGGTGCGCCGCCAACCAATGCGCAAACGCTCCTTGGGATGGGAACAGCATGGTCTCAACATCCGCCGTCATTTCATTACCCCGATCTTGTATTGAGTCCGGCCTCGGTGTCTGCCGGAGCTGACCGCCGGCTCCTGGCCGATCTCGGACTGATACAACAGAATATCAGCTCGACGAATTTGAAATTCCACACATTCCCACACTGCGATGCCGGTACTGCCCCGCGCGCATGTAGCGGCAAACCTGCGGGGCCAGATCGCGCGGATTGCGGGATCGGTGTGAGGAAAAAAAAGGGAGCCATCGGCTCCCTTTTTCGCTGGCTGCCCGCAGGCCGCCGTCTTACATGATGTGATGCCCCAGCCACCACGCGCACGCGGCCACGAAAGCCGACGCGGGGATGGTGAAGATCCACGCCCACACGATGTTGCCCGCCACGCCCCAGCGCACGGCCGACATCTTCTGGGCCGAGCCGACGCCGACGATGGCGCCGGTGATGGTGTGGGTGGTCGACACGGGCACGCCGAAGTGGCTGGCGATCAGCAGCGTGAGCGCGCCGCCGCTTTCGGCGCAGAAGCCGCCCACCGGTTTCAGCTTGGTGATCTTCTGGCCCATGGTCTTGACGATGCGCCAGCCGCCGAACAGCGTGCCGGCCGAGATGGCCGTGTAGCACGACACGATCACCCACATCGGCGGCTGCTTGTCGGTGGCGGCCACGTGGCCGGCCGCGATCAGCAGCATCCAGATGATACCGATGGTCTTTTGCGCGTCGTTGCCGCCGTGGCCCAGGCTGTAGCTTGCGGCCGACAGCAGTTGCAGGCGGCGGAACCAGCGGTCCACCTTGCGCGGCGTGGAGCGCACGAACACCCACGACACGATCAGCATGATCAGCGAGCCGAGGATGAAGCCCAGCAGCGGCGACAGGATGATCCATTCGACGGTCTTGAGCAGGCCGCCGCCGGCCAGCGCGCCGGTGCCCGACTTGGCGACGGCCGCGCCCACCAGGCCGCCGATCAGCGCGTGCGAGGACGAGGATGGAATGCCGTAGTACCACGTGAACAGGTTCCAGGCGATGGCGCCGACCAGCGCGCCGAAGATCACGTACTGGTCCACCACGCCGGGGTCGATGGTGCCCTTGCCCACCGTGGCCGCCACGCCCAGCCCCACCACGAAGATGGCGGTGAAGTTGAACAGCGCAGCCATGGCCACCGCCGTCTGCGGCTTGAGCACGCCGGTCGACACCACCGTCGCGATCGCGTTGGCGGCGTCGTGGAAGCCGTTCATGAAGTCAAACACCAGTGCCAGGGCGATCAGGATGCCCAGCACGTAGATGCTCATTTGAAGGGTATGCATGAATTGTTCTTTTCGATTTTGTCTGATTCAGGACGCCAGCACCGCGGGTAGCGGGGCTCAGGCGTTTTCAACGATGATGCCTTCGATGATGTTGGCCACATCTTCGCAACGGTCGGTCACCGTTTCCAGGATCTCGTAGATGGCCTTCATCTTGATCAGGTGGCGCACGTCCGGCTCGTCGCGGAACAGCTTGGACATGGCGGCGCGCATCACGTGGTCGGCGTCCGATTCCAGGCGGTCGATCTCTTCGCACACGGCCACGATCTGGCGCGAGTTGTCCATGTTGTGCAGCATGCCGACGGCTTCCTTGACCTTCTCGGCGCAGGCCAGCACCAGTTCGGCCAGCCGCTTGGCTTCCGGCGTGACGGCGTGCAGGTCGTACAGCGAAACGGTCTGGGCCGCGTCTTCCAGCAGGTCCAGGATGTCGTCCATGCGGGTGATCAGCTTGTGGATGTCGTCGCGGTCCAGCGGGGTGATGAAGGTCTTGTGCAGCAGATCGACGGTGGCGTAGGTGATCTTGTCGGCTTGCTTCTCGACGCCCTCAATGGCGTGCACGCGGTTTTCCAGGTCGTCGAAGTTGCTCATCAGGGCCACCATCTCGCGCGCGCCCTTGACGCACAGTTCCGCGTGCTGGTTGAACAGGTCAAAAAATTTGCCCTCGGTGGGCATCAAACGTCCAAACATGTCATTCTCCGTTGAGTATTTCGAGTTGCTTGGCCGCCCAGGCTAGCGGGCGGCGTGGGGTTAGTCGCCTTGGTAAAGCGCCAGGTTGCCGACATAGTTGCCAAACTTGGTGTATTGGCCTATCCAGGTCAGGCGCACAGCGCCAATCGGGCCGTTACGCTGCTTGCCGATGATGATCTCGGCCGTGCCTTTATCGGGCGAGTCCGGGTTGTAGACCTCGTCCCGATACAGGAAGATGATGACGTCCGCGTCCTGCTCGATAGCGCCCGATTCGCGCAAGTCGGACATGACGGGTCGTTTGTTGGGGCGTTGTTCCAGCGAGCGGTTCAGCTGCGACAGGGCGATCACGGGGCACTGCAGCTCCTTGGCCAGGCCCTTCAGGCTACGCGAGATTTCCGAGATCTCGGAGGCGCGGTTGTCGCCCGGGGTGGAACCCTGCATCAGCTGCAGGTAGTCGACGATGATCAGGCCCAGCTTGCCGCACTGGCGCGACAGGCGCCGGGCGCGCGCGCGCATCTCGATCGGGTTCAGGGCCGGGGTCTCGTCGATGAACAACTGGGCGTCGTTCATCTTCTGGATGGCGTGCGTCAGGCGCGGCCAGTCCTCGTCGTTCAGGCGGCCCGTGCGCAGGCGGTGCTGGTCGAGCTGGCCCACCGAGCCCAGCATACGCATGGCCAGCTGGGCGCCGCCCATCTCCATCGAGAACACGGCCACGGGCAAGCCCGCTTCGATCGCCACGTTCTCGCCGATGTTGACAGAAAATGCCGTCTTGCCCATGGAAGGACGGCCGGCCACGATCACCAGGTCGCCCGGCTGCAGGCCGGAGGTCATGCGGTCCAGGTCGATGAAACCGGTCGGCACGCCCGTGATTTCACTCTGGTTGTCTCGGCTGTACAGTTCGTCGATACGCTCGACCACCTGGGTCAGCAGCGGCTGCACGGCGGTCCAGCCGGCCGCGCCGCGCGCGCCCTGCTCGGCGATGGCGAAGATCTTCGATTCGGCCTCGTCCAGCATCTGCTTGACCTCCTTGCCCTGAGGGCTGAAGGCCTGGCCCGAGATCTCGTCGGCCACCGTGATCAGCTGGCGCAGGATGCCACGATCGCGCACGATCTCGGCATAACGGCGGATGTTGGCCGCCGATGGCGTGTTTTGCGCCATCGCGTTCAGATAGCTCAAGCCCCCCACGTCGTCCGCCTTGCCGAGCTGGCTCAGCGCTTCGAACACGGTGATCACGTCGGCCGGCTTGGATGCGTTGATCAGCCGCACGATCTGTTCAAAGATCAAACGGTGGTCATAACGGTAGAAGTCTTCCGCATGCATGAAGTCGGCGATGCGGTCAAACGCCGCATTGTCACGCAACAAGCCACCGATCACAGACTGTTCTGCTTCGATGGAGTGCGGTGGGATGCGGAGTGAATCGACTTGTGGATCTGGGGGGGCGTTCATGGCGCGAATTATACCTGCATAGTCAGCCGCCAAAAATTATTGACGAGAAAAAATTTCGTAGCTTGGCTACAAAAAAGGGCGAATGTCATCGGGCGCCTTGAAAGGCGGTGCCATGAGGCAATATCTTGCAAAATCAACCAGTTAGACGCCCATAGAAAAAGCCGGGCGAACCCGGCTTTTTTCTTTGCTCGGCGGCGGGCGTGACCGCCCGCGCCAGTGCGGTGTGACTTAGGCAGCTTCGCCCACGACAGCAACGGTCACTTCCACCACCACGTCGGTGTGCAGAGCAACGGTCACTGGGTGCTCGCCGACGGCCTTCAGAGGACCGGTAGGCATGCGCACGGCAGCTTTTTCAACAGCGAAACCAGCTTTGGTCAGGGCTTCAGCGATGTCGAAGTTGGTCACGGAACCGAACAGACGGCCGTCCACGCCCGCTTTTTGCGACACGGTCACGGTCATGCCATTCAGCTTCTCGCCTTGGGCTTGGGCAGCGGCCAGCTTGGCGGCAGCAGCTTTTTCCAGTTCAGCGCGCTTGACTTCGAATTCCGCCACGGCCGACGCGGTAGCGCGACGGGCCATTTTTTGCGGGATCAGGAAGTTACGTGCGTAACCGTCTTTGACCTTCACGACTTCACCCAGGTTGCCCAGGTTAACGACTTTTTCCAACAGAATGATTTGCATAGTTCTCTCCAGGATCTTATCTAGACGACGCGATTAAGCGTTGTGCAGATCGGTGTATGGCAGCAGCGCGAGGTAGCGAGCGCGCTTGATGGCGGTGTCAACTTGACGCTGGTAGTGCGCCTTGGTACCGGTCAGACGTGCTGGCATGATCTTGCCGTTTTCCTGGACGAAGTCCTTGAGCGTGTCTACGTCTTTGTAGTCCACTTGTTCCACGTGAGCGGCCGTGAAGCGGCAGAACTTCTTACGCTTGAACAGTGGGTTTTGTTGCTTGCGCTTTTCTTTCAGCTTGAGCTTGTTTTTGTCGAACTTTTTACCGAATGCCATTTTAGGCTCCTGTATCTAAATAGGTGCGCTGTCTGCGACAGCACGAAAATCAATGATGTGAAATACCAGGCTTTTGCTATTGCGGCTTTTCTTGTTCAGAAATCCCGTGAACTGATACACGCCCCCCAGCGGGGTCTGGCTGAAGCGGGTTGAAATCTCGCCCGCGGCAACGGCGGACACTTCAAACTCGCTCAACCTGGCGATGCCCGCCTCCACCTGCTGCGACCGGTGCTGGAGTACAGCATTGACGATCGGCATGCCGGCCGGGGTGAACCTGATGGCGTCCCGTTCGGCGATGAGGGCAGTGAACCGGAGTTCGTTCAGCTCGGATTCCTGCGCAATTTAGGCTGCAGGAGCGGCGGCGGCCGCTGGAGCTTCAGCGCGATGGGATTTCGCTGCATCTTCACGTTGTACCGACTTCATCATTGGCGAAGGAGCGGTTTCCGCTTTCTTCATCTTGACGGTCAGGTGACGCAGCACGGCATCATTGAATTTGAATGCGGTTTCCAGCTCGACCAGGGTCTCGTTGTCGCATTCGATGTTCATGCAGATGTAGTGTGCTTTGGCCAGTTTCTGGATCGAGTAAGCCATTTGACGGCGGCCCCAATCTTCAACACGGTGGACCGAACCGCCGCGGCTGGTTACGCTGGCTTTGTAGCGTTCGATCATGGCGGGCACTTGCTCGCTCTGGTCCGGGTGGACGATAAAGACAATTTCATAGTGACGCATGCAAACTCCCTTAAGGACTGTGAAATAGCCCACCCTGGCGTCAAGACAGGTGTGGGAAGAGGTAAGCCGGCGACTATAGCAGCTTTCGCCCAAAAGTTCAACACCGGCATCGTTTTTAGCCCAGGCGCGGGCGCGATGGGGCCGGTGCAGCAACCATGCACCAGTTTTTTTCACATTATTTCGCCCAAAGCAAGGAATTGCTCTTGCAATCACAGGCGCACTGTACAAAAATACAGACTGTCTATATCCACAGCCCCTGGCGCCCTCATGATTAAGCTCACCGCACGGCAAGAACAAATTCTCAACCTGATCAAGGATGCCATCGAAAACACCGGCTTCCCTCCCACCCGCGCGGAAATCGCGAGCGAGCTGGGCTTCAAATCGGCCAACGCGGCCGAGGAACACCTGCAGGCGCTGGCGCGCAAGGGCGCCATCGAAATCGCAGCCGGCACCTCGCGCGGCATCCGTCTGCTGGGCGAACATGCGGAAGCGGCGGCGCATAAAGTGGCCGCCACCGTGATGATGTCGCTGCCGCTGATCGGCCGCGTGGCGGCCGGCTCGCCCATCCTGGCGCAGGAAAACCTGGAAACAAGCTACAGCGTGGACCCGGCCCTGTTCTCGGCCAAGCCCGACTTCCTGCTCAAGGTGCGCGGCGAATCGATGCGCGACGCCGGCATCATGGATGGCGACCTGCTGGCCGTGAAGAAGGTGGACAGTGCCAAGAACGGCCAGATCGTCGTGGCCCGCATCGGCAACGACGTCACGGTCAAGCGCTACCGCAAGACCGGCGCCACCATCGAACTGCTGCCGGAGAATCCCGACTTCAAGATCATCAAGGTCGATCCCGAGGCGGACGAGTTCGCGCTCGAAGGCCTGGCCGTGGGCCTGATGCGCACCTGGCATTAACCGGGCACCAACAAAAATGGGGACCGCGGTCCCCATTTTTTTGTCGCTTAGCAGCCGGCCAGCGCGGTGCGGAAGTCGTCCAGCAGGTCGGCCTCGTCCTCGATGCCGACCGAGACCCGGATCAGCGATTCGGCGATGCCCATCGACGCGCGGCGCGCCGGGCCCATCTCGTAGAAGATGGTGTGCGCCACCGGAATGATCAGCGTGCGCGTATCGCCGAGGTTGCTGGCCGGGATGGCCAGCTTGAGCCGGTTCAGGAAGTCGAAGCAGTCGATCCCATCCTTCAACTCAAAGCTCAGCAGCGAACCATACGAGCGGAACAATTCGCCCGAAATCCCATGCTGCGGGTGCGACGCCAGGCCCGGGTAGTAGACCGCCGCCACCCGTTCATCGGCCTCCAGCATGCGCGCCAGGGCCAGCGCGTTCGAGCTGGTGCGCTCCATGCGCAGCGCCAGCGTTTCCGCGCCGACGGCGATGTGGTGCGCCGCTTCCGGCGCCAGCGAGGCGCCGAAGTCGCGCAAGCCCTTGGCGCGGATCTGCGCCAGGCCCCATTGCGCGGGCGCGGCCTTCTTGTAGTTCTCGTAAATGTGCGGGTACTGGTTCCAGTCGTAGACGCCGGTGTCCGTCAGGCTGCCGCCCAGCGCGTTGCCGTGGCCGCCGATGGACTTGGTCAGCGCATTCACCACCAGGCCCGCGCCCACGTCCTTGGGACGGAACAGGTAAGGCGTGGTCATCGTGTTGTCGACCACGTACAGGATGCCGCGCGCCTTGCACAGTTCGCCGATGCGCTTCAAGTCCGCCACCTGGGTGCGCGGGTTGGCGATGGTTTCCACGAACACCAGGCGGGTGGCCGGCGTCAGCGCCGCTTCCACATTGGCCACGTCGGTGGCGTCCACGAAGGACACGTCCACGCCCTGCCCTGCGGCCGTCTGCCACAGGCTGTTGGTGTTGCCGAACAAGAAGGACGACGACACCATGTGGTCGCCCGCCCGCAGCAGCGCCTGGAACACGGCGCCGATCGCGCCCATGCCGGTGGCGAAGCAGATCGAGCCCACGCCCTGCTCCATCTTGGTGACCTTGTCTTCCAGCGCCGAGATGGTGGGATTGCCCTGGCGGCCGTAGCGGAAGCCCGGTTCCTTGCCCTGGAACACCGAGGCCAGCTGGCGCGCATCGCCATAGCCGAACGCGACCGAAGTGTGGATGGGCTTGTGCAGCGAACCGTGCTCGATGCCCTTCTGGCGGTCGTTGTGCAGGATGGTGGTGGTGAAGCCGTAGTTTTTCTTGTCGTTCATGTCGGGTCCGAATACAAAAAACCCGGCGCGGCCTGGGGCCGGCGCCGGGTAGGAACTTAGCCTTCCGTGGCGGCCAGGTTCAGGTTCAACTGGGAGCGGGCCGCATCCTCGACCGGCGCGGCCTTGGGGTTGTGGCGCGCGTATTCCAGCTTGTCCAGGTAATCCTTGGAAATGTCGCCCGTCACGTACACGCCGTCGAAGCACGAAGCCTCGAAGTTCTTCAGCTCCGGATTGACGTCGGAAATGGCGCGCTTGAGCGCGTCGATGTCCTGGTACACCAGTGCGTCGGCCGTGATCTCGCGGCACACTTCCTCGTTCGAGCGGCCGTAGGCGATCAGCTCGTCGCGCGTGGGCATGTCGATGCCGTACACGTTGGGGAAGATCACCGGTGGCGCGGCCGAAGCGAAGATCACCTTGGTGGCGCCGGCTTCACGGGCCATCTGCACGATCTCGCGGCTGGTGGTGCCGCGCACGATGGAGTCGTCCACCAGCAGCACCACCTTGTCCTTGAACTCGGAAGCGATGGCGTTCAGTTTCTGGCGCACCGACTTCTTGCGCGCCGCCTGGCCAGGCATGATGAAGGTGCGGCCGATGTAGCGGTTCTTGATGAAGCCTTCGCGGTATTCGATGTTCAGCGCCAGCGCCAGCTGGATGGCGGCCGGACGCGACGAATCGGGGATCGGCATGACGACGTCGATCTCGCCTTCCTTGAACTGGCGGCGGATCTTCTCGGCCAGGTATTCGCCCATCTTGAGGCGGG
Organism: Rugamonas brunnea; assembly: GCF_014042345.1. Classification (GTDB taxonomy): domain Bacteria; phylum Pseudomonadota; class Gammaproteobacteria; order Burkholderiales; family Burkholderiaceae_D; genus Rugamonas; species Rugamonas brunnea. The sequence continues at coordinate 17,860 of NZ_JACEZT010000021.1, read as the reverse complement.
TGGCGTACACCGAGGCGCCGTCGATCACGGAATCGGGACGGGCCAGGTAGACGAACTCGAACACGCAAGGATTCAGGCTCGGGTTGTCGGCGCACTGGCGCGCGTGCAACTGCTTGTCGGCGTCGATGAACACGGCCTCGCCCGGCGCGATGTCGCGCACGAAGCGGAAGCCCATGCCTTCCAGCGCCACGGACTCGGAGGCGACCATGTATTCCACGCCCTGCTCGGTCTCATTGATGCCCAGGCACAGCGGACGGATGCCGAACGGGTCGCGGAACGCCAGCAGGCCGATGTCGGCGATCTGGGCCACGGCCGCGTAGCCGCCGCGCACCCGGCGGTGCAGCACGGCCACGGCCTTGAAGATGGCGTCCGGGTCCAGCACCAGGCCGGTGGTGGCTTGCTGGATTTCGTGCGCCAGCACGTTCAGCAGCACTTCCGAGTCGGAATCGGTGTTGATGTGGCGGCGGTCGTTCTTGAACATCTCCTGCTTCAGCTGTTCCCAGTTGGTCAGGTTGCCGTTGTGGGCCAACGTGATGCCGTAGGGCGCGTTCACGTAGAACGGCTGCGCCTCTTCCTCGCTCGACGAACCGGCCGTCGGGTAGCGGCAGTGGCCGATACCGGAATTGCCTTGCAGCGTACGCATGTTGCGGGTGCGGAACACGTCGCGCACCAGGCCGTTCGCCTTGTGCATGGCGAACATGCTGCTGTGGTTGGTTGCGATACCTGCCGCGTCCTGGCCGCGGTGCTGCAACAGCAGCAGCGCGTCATACAGCAGTTGATTGACAGGTTGATGGGAAACGACGCCGACGATGCCACACATGGTGTGCTCCTAGACTGGTACTACTGATTTAAAGAATTCAAAAATTCACATGCTGCGCCAGCGCAGCAGGCAGGAAAGGCTTGACGGTGCGGGCCCCGGTCTCCGCGAGCGGACTGAGCAGCGCGTCGCGCCAGAACGGCTGGCGCGGGATCGACGTCATGCCGCACAGGATCACCACCGTCAACACGATCACCAGTCCCCGCCCCAGGCCGAACAGGCCGCCCAGGCCGCGGTCGACCAGGCTCAGGCCGCCGGCCTGCACCAGCGCATCGAGCGCCATGGTGAGCAGGCCCATCAAAATCCGCACGCCGATGAACAGCGCGATAAACGCCAGCATCAGCCGCACCACCTGGCCCGGCACCACCTCGGGCAGCCAGCGCGCCACCGTGGCGCTGTAAGCATTGGCCGCGATGAAGGCGATGATCCAGCTGGCCAGCGAAAACATTTCCCTGACCAGGCCGCGCATGGTGCTGATGATGATGGAAGTGATCAACACGAAGATCACCAGGTAATCGAATAAGGTCACGTCCGCACTATCCGTCGCGTCACACCGGAACCAGGCTGCCGTTCAGACCCATCTTGGCCAGCTTGGCGCGCACTTTCTCGGCCTCCTCCTTGCTGGAGAACGGCCCCACGCGCACGCGGGTGCGCTCGCCCGACTGGGTCGGCACCTTCTGCGTGAACGACTTGATGCCGGCGCCGCGCAGCTTTTCCTGCAATTCATCGACCTTGTCCTGGGCGGCCAGCGCGGCCACCTGCAGCACATATTTCTGGCCAGCGGCCTCGGCCGGCTTGGCTGGCTTGCCCTCCAAAATCGCCATGGCGCGCGCCGCGTCGTCGGTGGACTTGGCTTCTTCCTTGGCGGGCTTGGCTTCGGCCTTGTGTTCCGGTTTCGCTTCGGCCTTCGCTTCCAGCTTGGCTTCGGCCTTGCTCTCCGCCTTGTGTTCGGGCTTGGCTTCGGCCTTGGCCTCCGTCTTCACCTCCGTTTTGGCCGGCTTCAGTTCCGCCTTGGGCAACTCGGCCACGGGCGGGGTTTCCTTGACCTTGGCGGGCGCGGCTGCGGCTGCCGGTTTGGGCTCGGCGGCGGGCTTGGCCTCGGCCACCGGCTTGGGCTCGACGGCCGCCACGGCGGGCGCCGCCTTGGCGGGCGCGGCCTTGGCAGGCTCCGTCACGATTTCTTCAGTATTGTCCAAAGCGGCGCTGGCCGCTACCGTGGCCGCTGCGGCCGGCAAGTCGCCGCTCTTGTCCTTGGACGGAATCTTGATGTCGATGTCGGACGACAAAGGTTTGGGCTCGGAATCGAGCACCATGGGCAAGCCGACCGCCACGGCCAGCGCCAGGGCGATCGCGCCCACCAGGCGGCGGCGCGCGCGCTTCTTCTCCGGCAGCACCGGATCGGCCGCCTCGGCGTCGGCGCGCGAACGGCCCTTGCCGCCGGCGGACGAGGCGCGCTTGGAGCGGGCCCGTTCGGTGGCGGCCTGGTCTTCCGCGCGGGAAAACTGGCCACTGTCTTCGCCGGAAGACTCTTGCTTGTTTTTACTGAGTTTCGAGAACAAGCCCATGCGTGATTTCAGTCGATTGCGTTCAGTGAGGTCAATGGGAGCTGGATTTTCGTGCCGCCATGACGCCGGCGACCGTGAGGAAAGATCCAAAGACCACAATTCTATCATTCTCGCCGCAACGGCTCATGGCATTTGCGTACGCCTGTGCCGGATCGTCGAAACAATTTATCGTCCGTTCCGGACGCTCTGGCTGCACGATCTGCACTTTTGCCGCCAGTTCGGCCGCCGTGGCCGCGCGCGGCGACGGCAGGCCGGTCAGGCACCAGTGGTCCACATGCTCGGACATGGCCGCGATCACGCCGTCGATGTCCTTGTCGTGCATGGAACCAAACACGGCATAGGTGTACGGGTGGAAGCCCATGTTGCCCAGGTTCTGGTTCAGCGCGGCGGCCGCGTGCGGATTGTGCGCCACGTCCAGGATCACGCTGGGACGGCCCGGCAACACCTGGAAGCGGCCCGGCAGTTCCACCGTCACCAGCCCGGTGCGCACTTCCTGCGCGCCCACGGGCAGTTCGAGGCGCAGCGCTTCCAGCGCGGCCAGCGCGGCCGACGCGTTCAGCAACTGGTTGGCGCCGCGCAGGCTGGGGTAAGCGAGCGCGTTGCGGCGCTGCGAACGGCCGCCGTAGTTCCACTGCTGCTTGTCGCCCGCGTAATTGAAATCGCGCCCCATCAGCCACAGGTCGGCGCCGATGGCGTTGGCGTGATCGATCAGCGACTGCGGCGGCACGGGGTCACTGCAAATGGCCGTCTTGCCCGCGCGGAAAATGCCGGCTTTCTCGAAACCGATCGCCTCGCGCGTGTCGCCCAGGTAATCGGTGTGGTCGATATCGACGCTGGTGACGATGGCCACGTCGGCATCGATCACGTTGACGGCGTCCAGCCGGCCGCCCAGCCCCACTTCCAGGATCACCACATCCATGCCGGCGTGGGCCAGCAGGTGGCAGATGGCCAGCGTGGTGAATTCGAAATAGGTCAGCGGCGTGTCGCCACGGGCGGCCTCGACGGCATTGAAGCTGGCCACCAGTTGCGCATCGCTGGCCAGCTCGCCGTTGACGCGGGCCCGCTCATTGAAGTCCAGGAAATGCGGCTTGATGTACAGCCCCACGTTGTAGCCGGCCCGCAGCAGCATCGACTCCAGCATGGCGCAGGTGGAACCCTTGCCGTTGGTGCCGGCCACCATGATGACGGGGCAAGTGAACGCCAGCGCCATGCGGTCCTTGACGGCGCGCACACGCTCCAGGCCCATGTTGATGACGGTTTCGGCGTGGCGCGACTCCAGCAGCGCGAGCCAGGCGGGCAAAGTGGTAGGAAGCGTAGACATGGAAATGGACTTCTGAATGAGAGCGGCGCGCAGCGGACGGTCGTCCTGCTGCGCGCCGGCGGGTAAGGCAACTACGTGTTAAGCCAGGACCTCGACGGCCTGGTTTTGCAACAAGGCCAGCAGGCGGGCGATTTCCTCGCGCATCTTGCGGCGGTCGACGATCATGTCCACGGCGCCTTTCTGCACCAGGAATTCGGCGCGCTGGAAGCCTTCCGGCAGTTTCTCGCGCACCGTGTTCTCGATCACGCGCGGGCCGGCGAAGCCGATCAGCGCCTTCGGTTCAGCGATCACCACGTCGCCCATGAAGGCGAATGAGGCCGACACGCCGCCCATGGTGGGATCGGTCAGCACGCTGATGAAAGGCAATTTCTTTTCCGACAGCTTGGTCAGCATGGCGGTGGTCTTGGCCATCTGCATCAGCGACAGCAAGCCTTCCTGCATGCGGGCGCCGCCGGTGGCGGTGATGCAGACGAACGGCACTTTCTGTTCCAGCGCGATCTGGGCGCCGCGCACGAAGCGCTCGCCGACCACGGAACCCATGGAGCCGCCCATGAATTCGAACTCGAAGCAGGCCACCACGACGGGCAGGCTCATGATGGCGCCGCCCATGACGACCAGCGCGTCGGTCTCGCCGGTCGCTTCCATGGCCTGTTTCAGGCGGTCCGGGTATTTCTTGCTGTCTTTGAATTTCAGGCTGTCGACAGGCAGCGTGTCCTGGCCGATTTCATAGCGGCCGCCGGCGTCGAGCAGGCCGTCGAGGCGCTCGCGGGCGCGGATGCGCATGTGGTGGTCGCACTTGGGGCACACGTGCAGGTTCGATTCCAGGTCGGTGCGGTACAACACCGCCTCGCACGACGGGCACTTGACCCACAGGCCTTCCGGCATGGTCTTGCGCGCCGCGGCGTCGGAACGCTGGATACGCGGGGGCAGAAGTTTTTCCAACCAACTCATCATTTCTCCTTGCTGCTAACAGGTGGCGGAAGTGTAGCCGTTTCTGGTCTGCCTGTCGAACATTCCGAATTGACAACATTGCGGTCGAAATCAGAAAAATGACAACAATTCGCGGATTTTATTGCGCAGTTGACGACTTCCACTGCGAACTACGCCCAACCGCCCCCCTTTAACATAGTCACGGCTTAACTCTATGTCAAGGTGGACGGCCGGGGCGGTACCCGATCAGGCGTCGAGCGCGGTGCGGATGCGCGAGACGAACGCTTGCACGGCCGGCACCACGGCATCCTGGGCGTTGTTTTCGATTTCCTGGATGATGCGGCTGCCGATCACGACCGCGTCGGCCACCTCGGCCACGGCGCGCGCCGTGGCGCCGTCGCGGATGCCGAAGCCCACGCCGATCGGCAGCTTGACGTGCTGGCGGATGGCCGTCAGCCGCTCGGCCACCTCGGCCGTGTCGATGTGGCCGGCGCCCGTCACGCCCTTGAGCGAGACGTAGTAGCTGAAGCCGCCGCCGACCTTGGCCACCTGGGCGATGCGCGCCTCGGTCGAGGTGGGCGCCAGCAGGAAGATCAGGTCCAGGTCGTTGGCGCGCATGGCGGCCGCGAACTCCTCGCACTCCTCGGGCGGGTAATCGACCACGATGGCGCCATCGGCGCCCGCCTCTTTCGACGCGGCGATGAAGGCGTCCGCGCCGATGCGTTCGATCGGGTTGGCGTAGCCCATCAGCACCACGGGCGTGCTCTGGTTGGTCTTGCGGAATTCGCGCACATAGCCGAACACGTCATGGATGCCGACCCCGAACGCCAGCGCCCGCTCGCAGGCGCGCTGGATGACGGGGCCTTCGGCCATGGGGTCGGAGAACGGCACGCCGAGTTCCAGGATGTCGGCGCCGCCGGCCACCAGCGCGTGCATCAGGGGCACGGTCAGTTCCGGCGCCGGGTCGCCGGCCGTGATGAAGGTGACGAGGGCGGTCTTTTTATCGGCTTTCAGGGCCGCGAAAGTTGGAGCGATACGGGACATGGTTTTATTCTTTCTTTAACAGGTGATCGGACAGGAGTCTCGGGCAATCCGGCTGACATCAGCCGAAGTTGAGCCCCATCCGTTCCGCCACCGTATGCATGTCCTTGTCGCCGCGGCCCGACAGGTTGGCCAGCACGATCTGATCCTTGGGCAGGGTGGCCGCCAGCTTGGCCGCGTAGGCCAGCGCGTGCGACGATTCCAGCGCCGGGATGATGCCTTCGATATGGCAGCAATCGTGGAATGCCGCCAGCGCTTCCTCGTCCGTGATCGACACGTACTCGGCGCGGCCGCTGTCCTTCAGGTAGGCGTGCTCGGGGCCCACGCCCGGATAGTCGAGGCCGGCCGACACGGAATGGGTCTCGATGATCTGGCCGTTCTCGTCCTGCAGCAGATAGGTGCGGTTGCCGTGCAACACGCCGGGGATGCCGCCCGTCAGCGAGGCGGCATGCTTGCCGCTGTCCAGCCCCTCGCCCGCCGCTTCCACGCCCACCAGCTTGACGTTCTTCTCATCGATATAGGGATAGAAGATGCCCATCGCGTTCGAACCGCCGCCGATGCAGGCCACCACGTAGTCGGGCTGGCGGCCCGTCATTTCCGGCATCTGCACCCGGCATTCCTCACCGATCACGGACTGGAAGTCGCGCACCAGCATCGGATACGGATGCGGGCCGGCCACGGTGCCGATGATGTAGAAGGTGTTCTCGATGTTGGTGACCCAGTCGCGCATGGCTTCGTTGAGCGCATCCTTGAGCGTCTTGGAGCCGGATTCGACCGGCACCACCTTGGCGCCCAGCAGCTTCATGCGGTAGACGTTCTGGGCCTGGCGCTTGACGTCCTCGCTGCCCATGTAGACCACGCATTCGAGGCCGAAGCGGGCGCAGATGGTGGCCGTGGCCACGCCGTGCTGGCCGGCGCCCGTCTCCGCGATGATGCGCGGCTTGCCCATGCGCTTGGCCAGCAAGGCCTGGCCGATCACGTTGTTGATCTTGTGGGCGCCCGTGTGGTTCAGGTCTTCGCGCTTGAAGTAGATCTGCGCGCCGCCGGCCTGCTCGGACCAGCGCTTGGCGTGGTAGATCGGCGACGGACGGCCGACGAAATGCTTGAGTTCGTAGCGGAATTCTTCCAGGAAGGCCGGGTCCTTGCTGTAGCGCGCATAGGCTTCGTTCAGCTCGGCCAACGCGTAGGTCAGCGTTTCGGCCACGAACGAGCCGCCGTAGGGGCCGAAATGGCCGCGCGCGTCGGGCAGCTGGTAATCGGTGGTGTGGAACAGGGGGGCGGCGAGGCCGCTGTCAGGCAAGGCTTTCATGTTGGCTGTCTCTTTCAATGATGGCATCGGCGGCCCGCACCGCCGCGACGAAGTCGGCGATCTTGCGGGCGTCCTTGATCCCCTTGGCCGCTTCGACACCACTGCTGATGTCGACGGCGTAGGGGCGTACACGCACCACGGCGTCAGTCGCGCTGGGTACGCTCAAGCCACCACTTAAAACGACCCGAGGCGCGAGCTCTTTTGGGATGAGAGACCAATCAAATACCTTTCCTGCGCCGCCGTAGGCTTCCACAAACGTATCGAGCAACAGGCTGGAAAACAGTGGGCTGGCGGCGCGGCAATGCTGCTCGTATTCTAGCAAATCGTCCGGCCGTGTGTCAGGTTTGACGCGGAACACGCGCAGGAACTGTCGCCCGCACGCCGCGGCGATGGCGGCGCTCTCGGCCACGGTCTCGTCGCCATGCAGCTGGATCAGCGCCAGCGGCGCCACGGCCGTGGTGGCGGCCACCTCGGCCGGGCTGGCGTTGACGAACAGGCCGGTGCAGGTGACGAACGGCGGCACGGTGGCGATCAGCTCGGCCGCGCGCGCCGGCGTCACATAGCGCGGGCTCTTGGGATAGAACACGAAACCGAGCGCGTCGGCGCCGGCCGCCACGGCGGCTTGCACGTCCTCTTCCCGGGTCAGGCCGCAGATCTTGATGCGGGTACGGTGCATGGGCACTCCTTCAAAACCAGGACAGCGGGCTGCTCGTTTCCAGCGGCAGCTGCCATTTGGGGTCGTAGTCGATTTCGGCCAGGTACAGGCCGTCAGGCATGAATGTGGGCGCGGCCTGGTGGCGGTCGCGCGATTCCAGCACCTGCCCCAGCCATTCGGGCGGCTTGCGGCCTGTGCCCACGTAGACCAGCGAACCGACCAGGTTGCGCACCATGTGGTGCAGGAAGGCGCTGGCCTTGACGGTGAAGATCACCAGCTCGCCACGACGTTCGATGGCGATGTCATGCATCAGCTTGACGGGCGACTTGGCCTGGCACTGGGCCGCGCGGAACGCCGTGAAATCGTGCCAGCCCAGCAGGGCCGGCACGGCGGCCCGCATCAGGACCACGTCCAGCGGCCGCCAGCAAAAGCCGGCGCGGCCGGCCAGCAGCGGCGCGCGCACGGGGGCGTTGTGCAGCACATAGTGGTAGGTACGCGCGCGGGCACTGAAGCGGGCGTGGAATTCCTCGCCTTCGGGGAAGGCCTCGATCTCCTTGACCCAGCGCACGCCGATCGACGGCGGCAGGAAGGCGTTCACGCCGCGCACCCAGGCGTGCGGTTCGCGCGCCAGGTCGGTATCGAAGTGCACCACCTGTTCCAAGGCGTGCACGCCGGTATCGGTGCGGCCGGCGCAGGTGGTGGCCAGCGGCACGGTGGCGAACTGCTCCAGGGCCCGCTCCAGCTGGTCCTGCACCGTGTGGCCGCTGGGCTGCTTCTGGTAGCCGTGCCAGGCACTGCCGTCGTATTGGACGCCGATTGCTATCCGTTTCAATTGCTGTCCGCTCAAAAATTCAGGTCAGCGCATTATAAACGGGAAACGACGTGGGAATGGCCGGGACAGCGACCCCGGCCATCGTCGCGGACGGGATCAGCCCAGCAGCGCGCGCATCGAGGTAGCCTTGGCCACCTGCTCGTCGCTGCCGCCACGGATCACTTCGTCCAGCAGTTCGCGCGCGCCTTCCTTGTCGCCGATCTCCTGGTAGGCGATGGCCAGGTCCAGCTTGGTTTCCATCTCCATGTGGACGGCCGACTGCGGCTCGGCGCGGGCTGGCTTGGTTTCCACGGCCGCGTTGTTCAAGTCCAGGTCGATGCTCGACAGGTCGAACTCGGGCGCGGCCACCTCGGCCGGGGCCGCGACAGGTGCCGGGGCCGCGGCGGGAATCTCGGGCAGCGCGAAATCGCTGGCGCTCAGTTCGGCCGCGGGCGCCGGCGCGGGCACGGCCGGAATATCGAAGTCCATCAGGTTCAGGTCGGCCAGCGGGTCGCTGTCCACCACGGGCAGCGGGGCCGGTGCGGGCGCGGCCGCCGGTGCAGGCGCGGCCGTGGCTGGCAAGTCGAGGCCGAAGTCCATGCTGAAGTCCTCGGCCGGGGCGGCGGCAGGCGCGGCGGCCGGGGCCGGTGGCGGCGCGGCGTCGAAACTCAGGTCGAACGCGGCATCCTCGGCCTTGGGTGGGGCAGCCTCGGCCGGCGCTGCCGGTGCTGGCGCGGCGGGCGCATCGAAACTCAGGCCGCCGAGGTCGAAATCGAGGAACTGGTCGGCCGGCGCGGCGGCGGCCATCGATGCCGGCGTGGGCGCGTCGGAGGGCACGGCCGTTTCCAGCGCGTGGTCGGTGCCAAAGTCCATGGCAGCCGGGGCCACAGCCGGGGCGGCGTCCTGGCTCAGGTCCAGGTCCAGGCCGCCGGCGGCGGCCGGTGCGGCGAAGCTGCTGGCCAGGTCATGGGCAGGCTCGGCCGGCGGCGGCGCGAACATGGACGGGTCGAAATCGTTGAGCGCGGCTGCGGCCGGGGCCGGCGCGGCCGCCGGCTGCTTGCCGGACGCATACAGCGGATTGTTCGGATCGAGGGCCTTGCCCAGCACCACGGCCTGGGCCCAGTCGTCGCCGTCGCCGCCCGTTTGCGAATACAGTTCCGAGGCCTGGGTTTCAAACGCGCGCACATCCTTGCGGGTGGCGTAGATTTCCAGCAGCTTCAGGCGCACGGCGTGGCGCTCCGGATGCATGCGCAAGGCTTCCTTGAGGATTTCCTCGGCCTGGGCATCGCGGCCGTAGGCGATGTACACGTCGGCCTCGGCCACGGGGTCGACTTCATTCGTGTCGAGCTGGCTGGCCGACGGCGCGAAGTTGGAGTTGAACACACTGTTGTTGGTGTCCACGCTCTGGCCGCCCGTTTCGGCGATCAGTTGCTGGCCCGTGGTGGGCGAATCGCCCAACACGCTCGTTTCCGTGCGCACTTCGGCCCCCGCCAGCTCCTGGCGCCGGCGGCGCGCCACCAGCAAGCCCACGCCGCCCAGCAAGGCGGCCAGGCCGGCGCCGATGTAGGTGATGTTGTCCATCACGATGTCGGTGATGCTCGGTTCGGCGATGCGCGGCGGCACCGCCACCGTGCGACGTGGCTTGTGCGGCGCGCTGGCGGCCATGCTGGCCGACGCGGCGGCGGAAGCGGACGCCGAGCCAGGCGCCGAGGCCTTGGCCGACGCATTCAAATCGATCACGGGCGCCGAAGCGGCCGCGCTGGCCGGGGCGGACGCCTTCTTCTGGTCCGCCAGCGCCTTGTTCTTCACGGCCATCAGGTTTTCCAGGTCGCTGACGTTCTTCTCCAGCTCCTTGACCCGGCTGGCCGCGTCGGCCACCTGCTTTTCCTTGGCGATCTTGTCTTCCACGGCCATGGCCGTCTTGCCGCCGGCCGGGGCCGAGGCGGGGTTGGCCTTGGACAGCTTCAGCTTATCCTGCGCCTCATTGACGGGGGTGGCGCGCTCCTCGACCTTGGCCGTGATCTTGCCGGCCACGCTCTGGGTCGCTTCCGGCTCTTTGGCCGGGGCGCTGGTGGCCACCTGGCCGGCCAGCTTGCTGCGATAGGCGTTGAAGTCGGCCGCATGGGCCACCACCACGCCGCGCGCCTCGCCTTCCGTGGCCGTGGCGCGCACGCTGTCGGCGTCCGGCACGGCCAGGATGCGGCCCGCCTTCAGGCGGTTCATGTTCTTGCCCGCGAACGCTTCCGGGTTGGCGCGGTACAGGGCCACCAGCATCTGGTCCAGCGACACGTCGACCGGCTTCAGCTGGCCGGCGATGCGGGTCAGGTTGTCGCCGGCCTTGACGTGGTACTGGCTGGCCGCCTGGCGGCTCTTCTCCCCTTCCGGCGCGGGCGCACGCGGGACCGGGGCCGGCTGGCTGGCGGCCGAAGGCGCCGGCGCGGCAGGCTGGGCCGCCAGCGCCGTCATCGCGGGCCGGGCCGGCGCGGCCACCTGGGCCGGCTGGGTGGCGCGCAGTTCGGCCGGATCGAGCAGGAAGGTGTATTCGCGCACCATGCGCCCGCCGTTCCAGTCCAGTTCCAGTAGCATGTCGACGAACGGTTCATTGACCGGCTGGCCGGACGTGATGCGGATCAGCTGGCGGCCATCGCGTTGCTGCACTTCAAAGCGCAGCGACAGCAGGGTGGGATTGAAATCGATGTTGGCGGCGCGGAAGGCGTCGGCCGGGGCCAGCTTGGCCACCAGCGCGCTGGCTTCGTCGGCCGAGACGGCCGTCAGTTCTATCTCCGCCCGCAATGGCTGACCCAGCGAAGACAATACGGTCAGCTTGCCGAGCCCGGCGGCGTTTGCTGCGGGGGATAAAAGCACGGCACAGGCGACGGCGCTGGTCAGTGTTTTCAACGCGAACGAAACGATGCGGGGGCGAGTGGTTAAATGCATAGTGGGCGGCGATAGAGTTGTCAGAGGGAAAAATGTTACTTTCCCGGAAGTATCAACATATCACCACGGGCTGGCCCGTGCAAGCTTTGCGCGTGCCGTGCGCCCCGATATGTCACCTAGGCGCCTAATGTATGCCTAAAAAACCGCGGTGGGAAGCGCCCGATAAAAAAACAGCGGCGCCGGTTGACACCGGGGCCGCTGTCGGTTCGCGGCGGAGCTGGCGCCCGCCGCGATAGTTGCCGATCAACAGTCGTTATGCATCAAGCACGATGCGCAGCATGCGGCGCAACGGTTCGGCCGCGCCCCACAGCAGCTGGTCGCCCACCGTGAAGGCGGACAGGTAGTCGTTACCCATGCTCATCTTGCGCAGACGGCCGACGGGGATGGTCAGGCCACCGGTCACGGCGGCCGGCGACAGGTCCTTCATCGACGCTTCGCGCGTGTTCGGCACCACCTTGGCCCATTGGTTGGACGAGGCGATGATGTCGGTCAGCTCGTCCAGCGGCACATCCTTGGTCAGCTTGATGGTCAGTGCCTGCGAGTGGCAACGCATGGCGCCGATGCGCACGCACAGGCCGTCGACCGGGATCGCCTTGGAACCGAAGTCCGCGCCCAGGCCCAGGATCTTGTTGGTCTCGGCGCCGCCCTTCCACTCTTCCTTCGACTGGCCGTTGCCCAGGTCCTTGTCGATCCACGGGATCAGGTTGCCGGCCAGCGGCACGCCGAACTGCTTGGTTTCCTCGGCGGTCAGGCCGTGCTGGGTGGCCAGCACCTGGCGGTCGATTTCCAGGATGGCGGAAGCGGGATCGTCCAGCAGCGGCTTGACGGCGCTGTTGATGGTGCCGAACTGGGTCAGCAGTTCGCGCATGTGCTGGGCGCCGCCGCCCGACGCGGCCTGGTAGGTCATGGAGGTCATCCACTCCACCAGGTTGTGCTGGAACAGGCCGCCCAGGCCGATCAGCATGCACGACACGGTGCAGTTACCGCCGATGAAGTTCTTCACGCCCTTGCCCAGCGCGTCCTTGATCACGTGCATATTGACCGGGTCCAGCACGATCACGGCATCCTTCTCCATGCGCAGGGTCGACGCGGCGTCGATCCAGTAGCCGTTCCAGCCGGCTGCGCGCAGTTTCGGGAACACCTCGCTGGTGTAGTCGCCGCCCTGGCAGGAAATGATGATTTCGCACTTGCTCAGCTCAGCGATGTCGGTCGCGCTTTTCAGCGTGGTTTCGTTTTTCGCCATGGCCGGCGCAGCGCCGCCCGGATTCGAGGTGGTGAAAAACACCGGTTCGATGTGGGCGAAATCGCCCTCTTCCCGCATGCGCTGCATCAGGACCGAACCGACCATGCCGCGCCAACCTACCAAGCCTACTAGTTTCATCATCATTCCTTCAATATCGTGTAAATCGTTTAAACCGTTCCGTCTTATTGCGCCAGCGCCTTGAGCACCGCGTCGCCCATCTGCGAAGTGCCCACCTTGGTGGTGCCTTCCTCGTAGATGTCGGGCGTGCGCAGGCCCTGCTTGAGCACGGCCTTGACGGCGTTCTCGATGCGGTCGGCCTGTTCAGGACGTCCCAGCGAGTAGCGCAGCATCATGGCAGCCGACAGGATGGTGGCCAGCGGATTGGCCACGCCCTTGCCGGCGATGTCGGGCGCCGAACCGTGCGACGGCTCGTACAGGCCCTTGTTGTTGGCGTCCAGCGAAGCCGAAGGCAGCATGCCGATCGAGCCGGTCAGCATGGAAGCCTGGTCCGACAGGATGTCGCCGAACATATTGCCGGTCACCAGCACGTCGAAGCGCTTGGGCGCGCGCACCAACTGCATGGCGGCGTTGTCGACGTACATGTGGTCCAGCGCCACGTCCGGGTATTCCTTGTGCACGTCGGTGACGATGTCGCGCCAGAACTGGAACGTCTCCAGCACGTTGGCCTTGTCCACGCTGGTCAGGCGCTTGTCGCGCTTTTGCGCGGCCTGGAACGCCACGTGGGCGATGCGGCGGATCTCGCCTTCGGCGTAGCGCATGGTGTCGAAACCTTCGCGCTGGCCCTTGAAGGCGCCGTCCGGGCACTCGCGCACGCCGCGCGGCTGGCCGAAGTAGATGTCGCCCGTCAGTTCGCGGATGATCAGGATGTCCAGGCCCGACACCACTTCCGGCTTGAGCGTGGAGGCGCCGGCCAGTTCAGGGTACAGGATGGCCGGACGCAGGTTGGCGAACAGGCCCAGGTGCTTGCGCAGGCCCAGGATGGCTTGCTCGGGGCGCAGCGCGCGCTCCAGCGTGTCGTACTTGAAGTCGCCCACGGCGCCGAACAGGATGGCGTCGGCCGCCTTGGCCAGCGCCAGCGTGCCTTCGGGCAGCGGGTGGCCATGGGCCGCGTAGCCGGCGCCGCCGACGGGCGCCGTTTCGAGCTCGAATTTTTCGTCCAGCGCGTTCAGGACCTTGACGGCCTGGTCGACGATTTCCGGGCCGATACCGTCGCCCGGGAGGATAGCAATTTTCATGTGATTTCGATCGTTAGATGACGTTGGCCAACCAGGGCTGGCTTGCCAGATGGCGCTCTTCGAAGCCGCGGATGGCGTCGGCGTGGCGCAGGGTCAGGCCGATATCGTCGAGCCCGTTCATCAGGCAGTATTTGCGGAAGGCGTCGATCTCGAAGGGGTAGGAGACGCTGCCATTGCTGGTGGAAATACGCTGCTGCTCAAGGTCGACCACCAGACGGTAACCGGGGAAGGCCTTGACTTCATTGAACAGATGATCGATCTGTGCTTCGGGTAAAACGATGGGCAGCAAGCCGCTCTTGTAGCAGTTGTTGAAGAAGATGTCGGCGAACGAGGGCGCGATGATGGCGCGGAAGCCATACTGGTCCAGCGCCCATGGCGCGTGCTCGCGCGAGGAGCCGCAGCCGAAGTTCTTGCGGGTCAGCAGGATGGAGGCGCCCTGGTAGCGCGGCTCGTTGAGCACGAAGTCCGGGTTCAGCGGACGGCGGCTGTTGTCCTGGCCCGGTTCGCCGTGGTCCAGGTAGCGCCATTCGTCGAACAGGTTGGGGCCGAAGCCGGTGCGGTGGATGGACTTCAGGAATTGCTTCGGGATGATGGCGTCGGTGTCGACGTTGGCGCGGTCAAGCGGGGCCACCAGGCCTTCGTAGATGGTGAATTTATCCATGGTACTCAATCAGTTGGTGCGGCGGCGGGCCGCCCGGGCCCGCCGCGCCGCGGTTATTTTTTACCAGCGCCTTCGACCGCCTGGCCCAGCTTCTCGACATCCTTGCCCATGCCCTGGATGGTGTTGCAGGCGGTCAGCGACAGGGCGATCAGGGACAGGGCGAACAGTTTTTTCATGATGGACTCTCGTTTAAGACTGGTATTTTTAGCGAATATAAGTGACGAAGGATCGGGCTCCCCGCCTTGGCGATGGGGCCCGACCCTGGTTAGCTGGCCGCCGCTTAACGCAGCGCGCGCACGTCGACGAAGTGGCCGGCGATACCGGCCGCCGCCGCCATGGCCGGCGACACCAGGTGGGTGCGTCCGCCCTGGCCCTGACGGCCTTCGAAGTTGCGGTTCGAGGTCGAGGCGCAGCGCTCGCCCGGCTCCAGCCGGTCGGCGTTCATGGCCAGGCACATCGAGCAGCCCGGCTCGCGCCATTCGAAACCGGCGTCGCGGAAGATGCGGTCCAGCCCTTCGCGCTCGGCCTGTTCCTTGACCAGGCCGGAACCGGGCACCACCAGCGCCAGCTTGACGTTGGAGGCGCGCTGCTTGCCGCGCACCACCTCGGCGGCGGCGCGCAAGTCCTCGATGCGCGAGTTGGTGCAGGAACCGATAAACACCTTGTCGATGCGGATGTCTTCGATGGCCGTGTTGGGCTTGAGGTCCATGTAGACCAGCGCCTTCTCCATCGCGTCGCGCTTGACGCTGTCCTTCTCGTGGTCGGGATCGGGCACGCGGCCGTCGATCGCGATCACCATCTCGGGCGAGGTGCCCCAGGTCACTTGCGGCTTGATCTCGGCCGCGTTGAGCGTGACCACCAGGTCGAACTTGGCGCCGGCGTCCGAATGCAGCGTGCGCCAGTACTCGACGGCGCGGTCCCAGTGCGGGCCGACGGGCGAGAACGGACGGCCCTTGACGTAGTTGATGGTGGTGTCGTCCACCGCGATGATGCCGGCGCGCGCGCCCGCTTCGATCGCCATGTTGCACACCGTCATGCGGCCTTCCATCGACAGCGCACGGATGGTGGAGCCGCCAAATTCGATGCAATAGCCGGTGCCACCGGCCGTGCCGATCTTGCCGATCACGGCCAGCACGATGTCCTTGGCCGTCACGCCGGCCGGCAGCGCGCCGTCCACCTGCACCAGCATGGCCTTCGACTTCTTCTGCAGCAGGGTCTGGGTGGCCAGCACGTGCTCCACTTCCGAGGTGCCAATGCCGTGCGCCAGCGCGCCGAAGGCGCCGTGGGTCGAGGTGTGCGAGTCGCCGCACACGACCGTCATGCCCGGCAGGGTCGCGCCCTGCTCAGGGCCGATCACGTGCACGATGCCCTGGCGCTTGTCGTTCATATTGAAATAGGTCAGGCCGTAGGACTTGGCGTTGCTGTCCAGCGTTTCCACCTGCAGGCGCGAGACCGGGTCGGCGATGCCGTGGGCGCGGTCGGTGGTGGGGACGTTGTGGTCGGCCACGGCCAGGTTGGCCGAGATGCGCCATGGCTTGCGGCCGGCGGCGCGCAGGCCGTCGAATGCTTGCGGGCTGGTGACTTCGTGCACCAGGTGCCGGTCGATGTACAGGACCGTGGTGCCGTCTTCCTCGGCCTTGACCACGTGCGATTCCCAGAGTTTGTCGTAAAGCGTCTTCATCATGATTTATGCAGTGCTGCTACCGCCTGTGTGAGTGATCCACTTTGATTATGCCATATTTGTGCATTGCAAAAGCGTCGCCGGTCTCAGCCTCGTGAGCTGATGCGGTTGCGCATCTTGATACACTTTGTATGACTCCTTTGCTATTTTGTATCATTTTGCCGCCCCGGCCAGCACGGCCGCGACGGCGAAAAAAAAGCCTGCGGGGTTCGCAGGCTTCGTGTCGGTCGCCAGCGTAACGCTAGGCTGCCATTCGGACACTGCTGCGGCACCCGTCCATCAGGAACGATAGGCCCACCACCAGCACCAGCTCGCCCTCGGCGGAGCGGGCCGTGCCCGTAATGCCTTCCACGGCGATGGCCGTCATCGGCTTGATCACCAGGTCGGCCGTGCCATCGACCGCTTCCACGGCCAGGATGTACGGTTGTGGCGCTGCAACAACAATGCCCACCTTCTCGCGGCAATTCTCGTAGCCCAGCGCGCCGGCCAGCGAACGCACCGGCAATGGCCGGCCCTGGTCCTTGAGCACGGGCGCGCCGCCCACTTCCATGAACACTTCCGGCAGCTCGACCACGCGCTGCACCACCGCCATCGGCAGCGCCAGCGCCGCGCCCGAGGTGGACACCAGCATGGTCGGCACGATCGACAATTCGATCGGCAGGCGGATCGCGAACTTGGTGCCGAAGCCGAGCGCCGATTCGATGTGGATGGCGCCGCGGTTCTTCTCCACGGCCGTCTTCACCACGTCCATGCCGACGCCGCGGCCGGACACGCTGGAGGCCACTTCCTTGGTCGAGAAACCGGGCAGGAACACCAGCTGGAAGCAATCGTCGGCCGTCAGCTGGGCCGATTCGCTGATCAGGCCCTTCTGCAATGCCTTCTGACGCAGCTTGATCGGGTCCATGCCCTTGCCGTCATCCTGCAGCACGATCATCACGCTGTTGGCTTCCTGCCATGCCTTGAGCGAAATGTAGGACTTGGTGGACTTGCCGGCCGCCACCCGTTCCTCGGGCGACTCGACGCCGTGGTCGAGCGCGTTGCGCAACATGTGCACCAGCGGATCGTACAGGCTGTCCACCACCACGCGGTCCACTTCCGTCTCCGCGCCCTCGATGGTCAGTTCCACGTCCTTGCCGAGGTCCTTGGCCAGTTCGCGCACCAGGCGCGGGAACTTCTGGAACAAGCGGCCCACCGGCTGCATGCGGGTCGCCAGCGTGGCGCGCTGCAGCTCGGTCGAGTAGCGCGAGGCGCGCTCCAGCGTTTCGGCCAGCGTGGCCATCAGCGTGGCGGCCTGGCCTTCGAACTTGAATTGCAGCAGGCGTTCCAGCAGCACGGCGGCCTGGTTGGCGGCCTGCACCGATTCGCCCGCCACTTCCAGCAGCGCGTCGAGCTTGACGGCGTCGACCCGGATGCTCTCTTCCTTGACGGGGGCTGCCTGCGGCCGGTCTTCGCGCTTCTCGCCCTCGGCCCGCGCGCGCGGCGCGGCGGATGGTGCGCCGGATGCCGCGGCGACCGCCACGGCCACGCCTTCGGCCACGGCGGCCGGCGTGGCGGCGGATGCGGCTGCGGGCGCGCTGCGCGTGTAGGTGCCTTCGGGCACCACCGACATATACATGCCTTCCCAGTCCAGGCC
>NZ_JACEZT010000020.1 GCF_014042345.1 Rugamonas brunnea | reverse complement strand
TAAGGCATGCCGCCAGCGTTCAATCTGAGCCAGGATCAAACTCTTCAGTTTAATCTCTGTTTGTTTGCGATTTCTCGCACCGCTATTGCTAGCGGGTCGCTCACTCAAAATACTGACAGGCCACTTCCTAAGAAGCGTCCTATTTCATTACTTCTTGTGAACATTTGATATTTTAAGTATCGCGGAGACGAGCTCCGCGTGCACTTCCATCAAACGTCCACACTTATCGACTGTGAATTGTTAAAGAACTTAATTCGGTACTGCTTGCTGCGAAGCGTTTTGTTCGTCAGCAGAGAAGCGAAATTATGCGGTGTTTCGTGCAGCTCGTCAACCCCTCGTTTTCGCCCCGCTCAACTCGCATTCACACGCGCCGTTTTGCGGGGAGGCGAACTATAGCAAACCCCACGCGGGACTGACAAGGCCTTTTTCGCAGTCCCCCAACATCGCCTTCGCTGGCAGACCGGCATGAAATGCGCTAAGGTGAAGCCCCGCCGCCCTCTTGCCACCGCCTATATCCCATGACAAAGCCTCCATCATTCGATGTCATCGTCGTCGGAAGTGGGCCGGGCGGCGCCAGTGTCGCGCGCGAGCTCGCGCGCCGGCGGATGCGGGTTCTGGTGCTCGAACAGGGGAGCGCCGCACCGCTACAGGGTACGCTGTCGCAAATGGCCGGCATTGCCGCCATCCCCGGCAAGAGCGCTTTCTTCCATCATGATGCATCCCTGCTGGTCAGCGGCATTGCCGCCGGCGGCACCTCCACCATCAACTTCGCCACCGCGGTCCCGCCACCATTGGCCATGTTCGCCGCACATGATATCGATCTGGCGCCGGCGTTAGCGGCGCTACAGGCAGAGCTGCCGATGGCGCCCCTGCCGGATGAACTGATCGGCCCCATGGCCAGGCGCATCCAGCAAGGCGCCCTGGCCCGGCAACTCAATTGGCAAAAACTTGATAAATTAATACGTCCACAATCCTGCCGCACCGGCTGCTGGCGTTGTGTGTATGGCTGCCCCTATGGCGCCAAGTGGACCGCGCGCGACTTTCTTGATGAGGCCATTCAGCTCGGCGCCACCCTGATCGACCAAGCCAGGTCCGAAGAAGTCATCGTGGAGAACGGCCGGGCCACCGGCGTGCGCTACCGGCGCGGGGGCAAGCTGCACCACGCGCTGGCCGATAAGGTGGTACTGGCCGGCGGCGGCATCGGCAGCCCGCGCCTACTGCACCGCTCGGGCTTGCACCCTGCGCGCAGCACTTTTTTCAGCGACCCCGTCGTGGCCGTCATGGGATCTGTGGACGATATCGATGGCGGCGCCGAGGTGCCAATGGCGGCCGGGATGTATCTGCGGGAGGAAGGGATAGCACTGGCCGACATGACGCTGCCCAAGCCCATGTACCAGGCCTTCGCCGCCCAGGTCGGGCGATTCGACCGCCTGTTGTCGCATGCGCGCACGCTGACATTGATGGTGAAGATCCGCGACGACGTCGGCGGCGGCATCGGGCCGCACTGGGTCGACAAGGGTTTGTCCGGCGCCGACCGCGCCAGGCTGGCGGTCGGGGTGGGTATGGCGCGCGACATCCTGCGCGCCGCCGGGGCCACCAAAATATTCAAGAGCTGGCATTTCGCCGCCCATGCCGGCGGCAGCGTGCGCATCGGCGACGGCGTGGACAGCTCCCTGCAGACAAGCACACCAAACCTGTTTGTCTGCGATGCTTCGGTCATCCCCGGCCCGTGGGGATTGCCGCCCACCCTGACACTACTCTGCCTGGGCAAGCGACTGGGGCTTGCACTCTGATCAAAGGCCGTCGAACTTCGGTGCGCGCTTTTCCAGGAAGGCGTGCATGCCTTCTTTCTGGGCAGGCGTGCCGAACGCTGCGTGGAACAGGCGGCGCTCGTAGTTCACGCCTTCGGTCAGCGTGGTTTCGAATGCGCGGTTGACGGCGTCCTTGATCATCATCGCCACCGAAGTCGGCATGGCGGCGATGGTCGCGGCCGCAGCCAGGGTTTCCTCGATCAGTTTGTCGGCCGGGACCACGCGCGACACCAGGCCGATACGCTCCGCTTCCGCCGCATCGATGGTGCGGGCCGTCAGCAGCAGATCCATCGCCTTCGCCTTGCCGATGGTGCGCGGCAGGCGCTGGGTGCCACCGGCGCCCGGCGTCACGCCAACCTTGATCTCCGGCTGACCGAACTTGGCGTTGTCGCCGGCGATCAGGAAGTCGCACATCATGGCCAGTTCGCAGCCGCCGCCCAGCGCGTAGCCGGACACGGCGCCCACCACCGGCTTGCGCACGCGCAGGATGTGCTCCCAGTTGCGGGTGATGTAGTTGTCGCGGTAGGTGTCGGTGTAGGTGTAATCGGCCATCGCCGCGATGTCGGCGCCGGCGGCGAACGCCTTCTCGCTGCCCGTCAGGACGATGCAGCCGATGGCCGGATCAGCGTCAAACTTGTACAGCGCATCGCCCAGCTCATTCATCATGCGGTCGTTCAGCGCATTCAGGGCCTTGGGACGGTTCAGGCGGATCAGCGCCACTTTGTCGTGAATTTCTACGATCAGGTCTTCATACTGCATCGAGCTCTCCTCCAATTGAACAGGTATCCGTCGATTGTAGCGTCTATCTCTGGAGAAGGGGCACTGGTATGATGAACCGCTTGATGCCCAGCCCAGACAGGACGTCCCATTCTTACCGTATTCCGCCAATATTTAAGCGACAAGTTCGGCGACGACGCGCTGTTGCGTAATGCCGACTTCCGCCGCTACTGGTTCAGCAGCGTGCTCAATGGCTTCGGCGGCCAGGTCAGCGCGCTGGCACTGCCGCTGTGCGCCGTGCTGCTGCTGCACGCCACGCCGGCGCAGATGGGCACCCTGGTCGCCGCGCAAGCCGTGCCGTTCGCGCTGTTCGCACTGCCGGCCGGCGTGATCCTGGACCGCAACAGCAAATTCCCCATCCTCTTACTGAGCGAGGCGATCCAGGCCATCTCGCTGGCCAGCATCCCCGCCGCCTACTGGATGGGCGCCCTGTCCATCCACTGGATGTACGCCAACGCCTTCGTGCTCGGCGTGTGCTCGGTGGTGGGCGGCGGCGCCGAACAAATCTTCCTCACCTACCTGACCGGCCGCGATGGCCTGATCGACGCGCAGTCCAAGCTGACGGCCACCGACTCCGCCTCGCGCCTGCTGGCCCCAGGCATCGCCGGCATCCTGATCCAATGGCTGACGGCGCCGTTCGCCGTGCTGCTCAACGCCACCGGCTTCGTGGTATCGGTCTTCAACCTGCGCCGCATCAGCGTGCGCGATCCGCGCCCCGCCCCATCGGACAAGCACCCGCTGCGCGACATCCACGACGGTCTGAAATTCATCTGGGGCCAGCCGCTGCTGCGTGCGCTGGCCTGGGCCACGGGCTTCTGGCACTGGCTGTTCTATGGCTATTCGGCACTGTTGATTTTGTTCGCCACGCGCGAACTGGGCATGACGCCGGGCATGCTGGGCACGGCGCAAATGGTGGGCGGGATAGGCGTCTTCGTCAGCTCGCAGTTGCTCAAGCCGCTCAACCGCCGCTTCGGGCCGGGCCGCACCATCCTGATCGGCGTGGCCTCGACGGCGCTGGGTTTCGTGCTGATGCCCACCATCCCCGCAGAACTGTTCGGCAGCCGCACCGCCAGCGCGGTCGCCTACGCGGCGCTGGTGTTCTTCTTCGACTGCGGCGTGATGCTGTTCTTTATGCCCTACCTGGCCTTGCGCCAGAAGGTGACACCCGACGAATTCCTGGGCCGCATGACCTCCACCATGCGCTTCCTGACGGTGGCCACCGCGCCCGTGGGCGCAATGGTGGCGGGCGCCGTGGCCGAGCACTACAGCATCCGCACAGGCATGGCCTGCGTCGCGGCCGGCGGCGTGGTGCTGACCATCGCCCTGCTCATGTCCAAGCCCATCCGCGCCGTGCGGCCCTGAGCCAGGACCGCACCGCCGGCGCAATCAGCGCGCCGGCGCCTGGCGCGGCAACAGCAGCCAGATGGCGCCGCGCTGCTTCATGCGGCCCGCATTGTCGGCCGCCTCGGTGCCGAAGCCGAAGAAGTAATCGACCCGGATCGCGCCGCGAATCGCACCGCCCGTATCCTGCGCCATCACCAGCCGCTGCATCGGGATGTCGCTGTTGGGCTGGGTGGTCGACAGGAACATGGGTACGCCCAGCGGAAGTTGGGATGCATCGATGGCCACCGAACGCTGCGGCGTCAACGGCACACCGAGCGCCCCTTTCGGCCCCACGCGCGGATCAGGCAAGCGCTCCTCCTTGAAGAACACATAGCTGGGATTGACGTTGAACAGCTCCTGCATGCGCGTGGGATGGCCGGCGATCCACGCCTTGATGCCCTGCGCCGAGGCCTGCTCCATCGTCAATTCCCCCTTATCGACCAGCCAGCGGCCGATCGATTTGTAGGGATAGCCATTCTGGTCGGCGTAGGCCACGCGCACGGTTTCCTGGGTATCGGTCAGTTGCACACGGCCGGAGCCCTGCACCTGCAGGAAGAACGATTCAACAGGATCATCCACCCACAGCAGCTCCTTGCCAGCCGCGTCGGCCCGCTCGATCTCCGCGCGGCTCGAATACGGCACCACCTTCTTGCCCACCAGCCGACCGCGCAAGCGCATGCCCTTCAACTCGGGATACACACTGGCCAGGTCCACGGTGATCAAATCATCGGGCACCTTGTACAACGGCGTCTGGTAGGGGCCGCCGCGCTTGCGGGCGCCGCGCAGCAACGGTTCGTAGTAGCCGGTGACCAGGCCATCCTGCGCGCCGTCGGGCGCGATGACCTGGTTCGGCACCAGGAACGCTTCGAAGAAGGTGCGAATCGCCTGCTCGTCGTTGCCGTTGACGGTGCGGGCGATGGTGCAGGCCTCCTTCCAGTCCACGCGCTTGACCAGCACCTGGCAGGACGACATGAAAGCCGGCCAGGCGGCGCGCACGTCGTCGCGGTCCCAGCCCGGCAGCGCCGCGAAGGTGGACGGCACGAATTGCGGCGCAGTTGGCTGCGGCGCAGGCGTTGGCGTTGGGGTCGGCACTGGCGCGGGCACCACGGGCGGCGGCGCGGGCTGGCGCGGCGGCGCCGTGGTACAGGCGGCCAGCGAAAGCACGACGGCCGTCACCGAAACGAGTAAACTACTGCGTGTAAATGACATAAGGATAACTATGTGGGTCTTGATGTTGGAAGCGATCGTGGCGTTCTTCCTGCTGGTCTTCATCGTCTGGTGGACCATGTACTCGGGTAAAAAACCCGCCCAGCAACAAAATAAGCAGAAGAACGACGACACGAATTGAGGCGCGGCGGCGCGCCCCGGTGAAGTGGCGCAGTCCGCGTCAGTGCAGCGTGCGCGGCAGCGACAGCACGAATTCGGGAATCTTGACTTCGAACTGGTGGCCGTCTTCGGCCACGCAGAAATACTCGCCCGTCATCGATCCCTGCTGGGTCTGCAGCGCCGTGCCGCTCGTGTATTCGAACTGCTCGTTCGGCTGCAGCAATGGCTGATGGCCCACCACGCCCAGGCCGCGCACTTCCTCGACATGGTTGTTGGCGTCCGTGATGACCCAATGGCGCGAGATCAGCTGCGCCGGCACCGTCCCCGTGTTCTTGATCGTGATCGAGTATGTGAACACGAAATTGGTGCGCTCCGGGTCGGACTGCTCGGGCAGGTACTGGGTTCTGACCGACACAGTAAATTCGTAAGTGGCCATCGACTTTCCTTAAAAAACGGTAAAACGTGAATCGCCGGCAATGATAGCGATTCAATATCGTCAGTCCTACATTGCACTCCAAATTGGAGCAGGATGCAAGCTGCCGCAGCCAAAACGCCCCATAAAACCGGGGGGCAAACAGGCGCGGCCGCGCCAGCGAGCGTAAAATAGCGCATCTTTTTAAAATGCAAGCACACTGCACGACCACACCATGACCACTTTCCGCATCGCTCCCAGCATCCTGTCCGCCGACTTCGCCCGCCTGGGCGAGGAAGTACGCAACGTCGTCACCGCCGGCGCCGACATCATCCACTTCGACGTGATGGACAACCACTACGTGCCGAACCTGACCATCGGCCCGCTGGTGTGCCAAGCGATCCGCCCGCACGTGCAAGTGCCGATCGACGTGCACCTGATGGTGAAACCGGTCGACCGCATCATCCCCGATTTCGCCAAGGCCGGCGCCAACATCATCACCTTCCACCCGGAAGCGTCGGAGCACATCGACCGCTCGCTGCAACTGATCCGCGACAACGGCTGCAAGGCCGGCCTGGTGTTCAACCCCGGCACCCCGCTGCACTACCTGGACCATGTGATGGACAAGATCGACATGATCCTCATCATGTCCGTCAACCCCGGCTTCGGCGGCCAGTCCTTCATCCCCGAGGCGCTCAAGAAGATCGCGCTGGCGCGCCGCAAGATCGACGAGTCGGGCCGCGACATCCTGCTGGAAGTGGACGGCGGCATCAAGATCGACAACATCGCCGCCGCCGCCAAAGCCGGCGCCGACACCTTCGTCGCCGGCTCGGCCATCTTCGGCCAGCCCGACTACAAGGCCGTGATCGACGCCATGCGCACCCAACTGGCGACGGTGTAAGCATGAAAGTCCTGGCAGGCGTACGCGCCGCGATCATCGATCTGGACGGCACCATGCTCGACACGGTGCCCGACTTCCACGTGGCCATCAACGCCATGCGCGCGGAACTGGGCCTGGCGCCCATTTCGCAGCAGCAGATCGCCAACATGGTGGGCAAGGGTTCCGAAAACCTGATCCGCAGCGTGCTGGCGCTCGACTACGACGCGGCCGGCGTGGAGCAGCATTTCGAGGCGGCGCTGGCGTCCTACCAGCGTCACTACCTGGCCATCAACGGCAACCACAGCGCGCTGTATCCGGACGTGATCGCGGGCCTGGAAGCGCTCAAGGCCCAGGGCCTGCGCCTGGCCTGCGTGACCAACAAGCCGATCTCGTTCGCCACCCCGCTGCTGCACCAGAAAGGCCTGCACGGCTATTTCGACGTGGTGTATGGCGGCGACTCGCTGGCGCGCAAGAAGCCGGACCCGCTGCCGCTGCTGACCGTGTGCGAGCGCTTCGGCCTGGCGCCATCGGCCGTGGTGGCGATCGGCGATTCGTCCAACGACGCGCAGGCGGCGCGGGCCGCCGGTTGCCCCGTGTTGACGGTACCCTACGGTTACAATCACGGACAGGCTATACACGAAACCGATTCCGATGGTATAGTTGACACGCTGCTAGAAGCGGCACGCCAGATTCGTTTGCATAACTGACTGCATACTACGCTCAACCGATAATGTTTCTCACCAAAAAACACAATGTCACACAACCGGGCTCGATTGAGGCCTGGCTTTGGCGACGCTGGCAATCCTGGCAAAAGTAACAAGCCGAACTGATTGCTGTCGCACGTGCCCACGCGCACCCGACAGGTTTTTTGCAAACCCACCGCCGCTCACAATGCGGCGGCATGGAGAGAAACATGACCGAACTCGAATTCAAATCGTTGGCCAACGAAGGCTACAACCGTATCCCGCTGATCGCGGAAGCGTTTGCCGACCTCGAAACTCCCCTCACGCTGTACCTCAAGCTGGCCCAGACCCAGAACGCGGGCAAGAACACCTTCCTGCTCGAATCGGTGGTGGGCGGCGAGCGCTTCGGCCGCTATTCCTTCATCGGCCTGCCGGCCAATACGCTGCTGCGCAATAGCGGCAACGTGACGGAGATCGTCCGCAACGGCGCCGTGATCGAACGCCACGAGGGCAATCCGCTCGAATTCATCGAACAATTCCAGGCCCGCTACAAGGTGGCCCTGCGCCCCGGCATGCCGCGCTTCTGCGGCGGCCTGGCCGGCTACTTCGGCTACGACACGGTGCGCCACATCGAGAAGAAGCTGGCCGCCACCTGCCCCAAGGACGACCTGGGGCTGCCCGACATCCAGCTGATGGTGACGGAAGAACTGGCCGTGATCGACAACCTGTCGGGCAAGCTGTACCTGATCGTATACGCCGACCCGACCCAGCCAGAAGCCTATTCGAAAGCGCGCCAGCGCCTGAAGGACTTGCGCATGATGCTGCGCCGTGGCGTGGATGCGCCGGTCACTTCGAGCTCGGTGCGCACCGAAACCATCCGCGAATTCGACAAGGCCGACTACCTGAAGGCCGTGGCCAAGGCCCACGAATACGTGCTGGCCGGCGACCTGATGCAGGTGCAGATCGGCCAGCGCCTGCGCAAGCCCTACGTCGATTCGCCGCTGACCCTGTACCGCGCGCTGCGTTCGCTGAACCCGTCGCCGTACATGTACTTCTACAATTTCGGCGACATGCAGATCGTCGGCGCCTCGCCCGAGATCCTGGTGCGCAACGAGACGGCGCCGGACGGCCAGAAGAAGGTCACGCTGCGCCCCATCGCCGGCACCCGCCCGCGCGGCAGCACGCCCGAGCGCGACGCCGAACTGGCCAAGGAACTGCTGGCCGATCCGAAAGAGATCGCCGAACACGTGATGCTGATCGACCTGGCCCGCAATGACCTGGGCCGCATTTCCGAGATCGGCAGCGTCAAGGTCACCGACCGCCTGGTGATCGAAAAGTATTCGCACGTGCAGCACATCGTCTCCAACGTGGAGGGCAAACTGAAGGACGGCCTGTCCAACCTGGACGTGCTGCGCGCCACCTTCCCGGCCGGCACCCTGACGGGCGCGCCCAAGGTGCGGGCGATGGAAGTGATCGACGAGCTGGAAATCTCCAAGCGCGGCATCTACGGCGGCGCCTGCGGCTACCTGTCGTTCGGCGGCGAGATGGACGTGGCCATCGCCATCCGCACCGGCGTGATCAAGGACGGCAACCTGTACGTGCAGGCCGCGGCCGGCATCGTGGCCGACTCCATCCCCGAGATGGAATGGCAGGAAACTGAAAACAAGGCGCGCGCCGTGCTGCGCGCCGCCGAACAAGTGCAAGATGGCCTGGATGGGGAGTTCTGAGATGCTGCTGATGATCGACAACTACGACTCCTTCACCTACAACATCGTGCAGTACTTCGGCGAATTGGGCGAGGACGTGCGGGTCTACCGCAACGACGAAATCACGATCGAACAGATCGAGGCGCTCAATCCGGACCGCATCTGCATCTCGCCCGGTCCCAAGGACCCGTCGCAGGCCGGCATCTCGCTGGCGGTGCTCAAGCACTTCGCCGGCAAGAAGCCCATCCTGGGCGTGTGCCTGGGCCACCAGGCCATCGGCGAAGCCTTTGGCGGCAAGGTGATCCGCGCCAAGCAGGTCATGCATGGCAAAACTTCTCTCATCGCGCATACGGGCGTGGGCGTCTTCAAAGGACTGCCTTCCCCCTTCACAGTGATCCGTTACCACTCGCTCGCCATCGAGCGCGCCTCGCTGCCTTCCTGCCTGGAAGTGACGGCATGGACCGACGACGGTGAAATCATGGGCGTGCGCCACAAGGAATACGACATCGAGGGCGTGCAGTTCCACCCCGAGTCCATCCTGTCGGAATACGGCCACGAGCTGCTGAAGAATTTCCTGGTCCGCTGACGGGGACGGCGTACGTCTTCACGTACGCCTTTCCTGCCATTGCTGCGACCCGCGTTCAAAAAATTGAAGAAGGAATTGCCATGCCGATCACCCATCAAGAAGCCCTGCTGCGCTGCATCGAACACCGCGAGATTTTCCACGACGAGATGCTGCACCTGTTCCGCCAGATCATGTCCGGCGAAATGTCGCCCACGATGATCGCGGCCCTGACCATGGGCCTGCGCGTGAAGAAGGAAACCATCGGCGAAATCGCCGCCGCCGCGCAAGTGATGCGCGAATTCTCCACCAAGGTGCCGATGGCCGACACCAGCGGGCTGCTCGACATCGTCGGCACCGGCGGCGACGGCGCCCACACCTTCAACATCTCCACCGCCTCCATGTTCGTGGCCGCCGCCGCCGGCGCGCGCGTGGCCAAGCACGGCGGGCGCAGCGTGTCGTCCTCGTCCGGCAGCGCCGACGTGATCGAAGCGCTGGGCGCCAACATCAACCTGAAACCGGAGCAGATCGCCCAGTCGATCGCGCAGACCGGCATCGGCTTCATGTTCGCCCCCAACCACCACGCGGCCATGAAGCATGCGGCACCGGTGCGGCGCGAACTGGGCGTGCGCACCATCTTCAACATCCTGGGCCCGCTCACCAACCCGGCCGGCGCGCCCAACATCCTGATGGGCGTGTTCCACGCCGACCTGGTGGGTATCCAGGTGCGCGTGCTGCAACGGCTGGGCGCGCAGCATGCGCTGGTCGTCTATGGCCGCGACAATATGGACGAAGTGTCGCTGGGCGCGGCCACCATGGTCGGTGAACTGGTCAACGGCGAAATCCGCGAATACGAAATCCACCCGGAAGACTTCGGCCTGCAGATGATCGCCAGCCGTAACCTGAAGGTAGCCGACGCCGCCGCCTCGCGCGCCATGATGATGGAAGCGCTGACCGGCCAGCCCGGCGCGCCGTACGACATCGTGGCCCTGAACGCCGGCACGGCGCTGTACGCGGCCGGCGTGGCCAGCTCGATCGAGGATGGCCTGAAGCGGGCCCGCATCGCCATCGAATCGGGCGCCGCGCTCAAGAAAATCGAGCAGTTCGTGCAGGTGACGCAGACGCTGGGCGCGACCAACTAAGGAAAGCCCCTGTCCGGCGCGCGCCACCGCACGCCGGACCCGGATCCGCGCCCGCACCCGCGCCTGCGCTTGTCCCGGCCCGAACAACATTAGCATCCCTCTTTTCACTGGTTCCCATCATGTCCGACATCCTCAACAAGATCCTGGCCGTCAAGGCCGACGAAGTGGCCGCCGCCAAGAAGCACCGCAACCTGGCCAGCCTGCAGCGCGAAGTGGAAGGCAACGCCGAACTGCGGGCCGGCCTGCGCGGCTTCGAAGCCAGCCTGCGCCGGAAGATCGCTGCCGGCGAGGCCGGCGTGATCGCGGAAGTGAAGAAAGCGTCGCCGTCCAAGGGTGTGCTGCGGGCCGATTTCCGCCCGGCCGACATCGCGGCCAGCTACGCAGCCGGCGGCGCGGCCTGCCTGTCTGTGCTGACGGACGTGCAGTTCTTCCAGGGCGCGGTGGAGTACCTGCAGCAGGCGCGCGCCGCCTGCGCGCTGCCGGTGCTGCGCAAGGACTTTTTGATCGACATCTACCAGGTCTACGAAGCGCGCGCCATGGGCGCCGACTGCATCCTGCTGATCGTCTCGGCGCTCGATCACGGCCTGATGGCGGAAATGGAAGCCTGCGCCCACGAACTGGGCATGGACGTGCTGGTGGAAGTGCATGACGGCGACGAACTGACGGCCGCCCTGCGCCTGAAGACCAACCTGATGGGCATTAACAACCGCAACCTGCGCACCTTCGAAACGTCGCTGGACACCACGCTGGGCCTGTTGCCACGGATTCCAAGCGAGCGCCTCGTTGTCACTGAATCTGGCATCATGGTAACAAATGACGTCAAGCGTATGCGCGACGCTAACGTCAATGCCTTCCTGGTGGGCGAAGCGTTCATGCGCGCACCGGACCCTGGCGCGGAATTGCGCCGCCTGTTCAACTAACCGGAGATTGCCATGGCCACGACACCGTTGAGGAAAACAGCCCTCGCGGGGCTGGCCTCGTTAGTAGGGATGTCCCTGCTCGCTGGCCTGCTCACTTCCTGCTACCGGCAGCCGACCGTGCTGCCGCCGCCCCCCGTCACGCGTGCCCCGGCGCCGGCGCCCACCCCGGCGCCCGGCACACGCCAGGCGGCCAACCTGGACGACTACAAGATCCAGGTCGCCCGGCACATCGTCGCCGCGAATCCCAAGCAGATCTTCTATGGCACGCTGCCGCCCATGCTGCCGGCCATCGTGGTGCTGGACTTCACCATCGACAGCAATGGCAATATCGGCAACCTGCGGGTGCACCGCTCGCGCGACGAGGACGCCTCCAGCATCGCCATGAACGCCGTGCGCCAGGCCGAGCCGCTGCCGCGCCCCGGCGCCCTGCTGCGTGGCCGCCACCTGGCCGTGACGGAGACCTTCCTGTTCAACCGCGACTACCAGTTCCAGCTACGCACCCTGGCCGGGCCACAGTAAGAGTTCGCTTCAAAAAGCCCGTAGCGTCGTTGTGACGCCTTGCCGTGCAGGTACGGGTCGCAGCGGCGCTCAGCCCAGCGCCACCCGCGATGGCAGGGTGGCCGGTTCCGCCACTTCGATCCGGTCGCGCCCCAGCGCCTTGGCGCGGTACAAGGCGCCGTCGGCCCGCTGCAGGATACCGTCCAGGTCTTCCTCGGCGCTGAGCTGGCAGGCGATGCCGATACTGGCCGTGTAGGCCGGCAGGCCGTTGTTGCGCGGCGCCCGCAGCACGTCCTGGATGCGCTCGGCCACACTGCAGGCCCGCTCCATGCCCGTGTCGGGCAGCAGCACGACGAACTCCTCGCCACCAAAGCGGGCCACATGGTCCGAAGCGCGCAGCACCTTGCCGATCACCTCCGCCACATGCACCAGCACCCGGTCGCCGGTGGCATGGCCATAACGGTCGTTAATGGATTTGAAATGATCGAGATCGATGCTGATCAGGCTGGTGGCGCGGCGTTCGCGCTGCATCAGCGCCCGCTCGCGCGCGTAGACGTCGCCGAAACCGCGCCGGTTCAGCACCTGGGTCAGCGGATCACGCGTCGAACGTTGTTCGAGGATGGTTTGCAAACGCCGGGTGGCCACCGTCATGAAACCCACGACCAGCATCAGCACCATGAAGCTGCTGATCGCCAGGTAGACATTCTGGAACGGCCCCGGTCGCAGCAGGTCGACCGAGGTGCCGCCGCCAAACAGCGCCAGCATACCGCGCGTGGCCACCACCAGCGCCTGGATCAACATCAGCGCACCGAAAAACAGGGTGGGAAACTGGCGCTCGCCATGGCGCGCGATCAACCCCACCTGGCGGCAGTAGAACAAGGTGACGAAGGCCGAAAATACCGCCACCCGCGCCGGAAAGTCGGGCCGCACCAGCAGCCACCAGGCCATGGCGCCCATGCCCGCTAGCCAGACACCGTGGAACAGGCGCCAACTGGGCCGCTGGCCATAGAATTTTTCGGTGCCGATCATGGACAGCCCTATGCCCCACAGCAGCACGGCATTCATGGTCAGCACCGGCAGGGGCTTGGGTACGGCGCCGCCGCGCAACGTCAGCAGCACGGTCCCTGCCACCATGAACAGCAAACCCAGCGCCCACTCGCGCAACCCGCCTATCTCGGCCGGGAA
This sequence comes from Rugamonas brunnea, assembly GCF_014042345.1. GTDB lineage: Bacteria > Pseudomonadota > Gammaproteobacteria > Burkholderiales > Burkholderiaceae_D > Rugamonas > Rugamonas brunnea. The sequence continues at coordinate 60,010 of NZ_JACEZT010000020.1, read as the reverse complement.
GCTGCGCCAGACGGAAAACAGCACGATGCTCATCGCCCCACACATCACGGTGGACATCAGAACTATGGTCAGGGGATCGAGGGTGATCACGGCGGCTTATGGTTGGTGAGGCGGGACAAGCGCCAAGCGGCGCGCATGTCCAATTGCGCATTCTAGACCAGAACTCGCCAGGCAAATATGACGAATTCTCACCTGGGCCCCAAAATGCCAGAAATCGGCGCGGCCCGCACGGCCGCGCCGTCCCGCGCAATGTTCAGCGTTCAGCGTACGGCGCTGGGGCGCAGGGCCGCGCCGCGCTTGCCGCCGGCAGCATCCAGCGTGAGCGTGATGCCGGGTGCGCGGTCGCCTTGCAGCGTGACCTGGAACGCCATCAATTCGTCGCGCCGGAAGGCATGCACTTCCACGGTGGCGCCCACGGCGTAGCGCGCCAGCAGCCCATCGAGGTTGGCGTGGGTGGCGCGCAGGCCATCGACCGCCACCAGCACGTCGCCCGCCGACAGGCCGGCCCGGTGCGCGGCCCCGCCTTCGTGCACGGCCGACAGCTTGCAGTCGTTGCCGTCGCGGCCGGGATTGACGTCCAGGCTTGGTTTGGCCGACTTGCGCTCGTCAGCCAGCTTGATACCCACCGGCGCCAGCAGCTTGGCCAGCGGCAGATCGGCCGTGCCGCGCACGTATTTGTCGAAGAACGATTTCAGGCGCAGGCCGCTGATCTCGTCGAACAGGGCTTCCACCTCCGCTGGCGTGACGCCGCGGCCGCCGTCCGGGTAAAAATCGTGGCCGTAGCGCTGCCACAGGGCCAGCATCACGTCGTCCAGCGTGCGGGCGCCGGCCGTCTTGGCGCGGATGGTCAGGTCCAGCGCCAGCGCCACCAGCGAACCCTTGGTGTAGTAGCTGACGATGGCGTTGGGCGCGTTTTCATCCTGGCGGTAGTACTTGGTCCAGGCGTCGAAGCTCGACTCGGCCACGCTTTGCTTGGTACGGCCGCTGCCGCGCAACACGCTGGCCACCGTTTTGCCCAGCAGTTTGAAATAGGCCGGCTCGCCGATCAGGCCCGCGCGCACCAGCATCAGATCATCGTAATAGCTGGTGAAGCCTTCGAACAGCCACAGCAGCGGAGAATGGTTCTCCACCTGCAGGTCGTACGGTGCGAAGGCGGCCGGCTTGATGCGCTTGACGTTCCAGGTATGGAAATACTCATGGCTGCACAGGCCGAGGAATTGCAGGTAGCCGTCCGGGAGGTCCTTGGTCTGCGGCGCGGCCGTGCTGGGCAGGTCGGCGCGGGCGCAGATCAGGGCCGTGGAGGCGCGGTGTTCCAGGCCGCCGTAGCCATCGCCCACGGCCATGGTGAGGAACACGTAGCGGTCCATCGGCGCGCGCTTGGTTTTCGGCTCGAAGAAGGCGATCTGGGTTTCGCAGATGGACTTCAGGTCGCGGCACAGGCGCGCCATGTCCAGGTTGGGCACCCGGCCCGTGACGACGATATCGTGCGGCACGCCGTGGGCCTTGAAGGTGGCCAGCGCGAAGTCGCCCATCTCGACCGGGTGGTCGATCAGTTCATCGTAATTGGCCGCCACGTAGCTGCCGAAGCCATAACGCTTGGCCTTCAGTTCCGGCAGCGCCGTGGCCACGCGCCAGCTGGCGGCGGCCGGGTCGGCCGGACGCTGGATCTCGACCGTGTGGGTGGCGTGCTCCTGCCCCACCACGCGCAGGAACACGCTGGTGCCGTTGAAGAAGCCGTGGGTCTGGTCCAGGTGTGCGGCGCGCACGGACAAGTCCCATGCGTAGACTTCATAGTGCACCATCAGCGGGCCGGACACGGGCGCGGCCTGCCAGGTGTGCTTATCGAGCTTGGTGAGCGGCACGTCCTTGCCGTTCGATTCGGCGCGGATCTGGATGATGTTGCGGGCGAATTCGCGGATCATGTAGCTGCCCGGAATCCAGGCCGGCAGCGCCAGCACCTGGCCGTCCGGCGCGGGCGCGCTCACGGCCAGCGTGACCTGGAACAGGTGGCCCGGCAAATCCTTGGCCACGATGGCGTAGGCGTTGGCGGGGCTCTTCTTGTTCTGTGCTTTCTTCATTGTTTTCCTATAGCTGTTCTGGTTCCGGCGCCGCTTGTGGCGGCGCCAGGTCGTCCGGGGTGTCGATATCGCGCAGTACGCCGCTGTCGTCCACCGCCACTTCACACACGGGATGCGCGCGCAGGAGGGCGCGCGCGCCCTGGTCGCCTTCCAGCGCCAGCAGCGGCGGCAGGTAGGCATGGCCAAAGGCGACGGGATTGCCGCGCCGGCCCTGGTACATGGGCACTGCGATACCGGCCCCGTGCTCCACGTTGTGCACTGCCGCCGTCAGGCTGGCGATGGTGGCCCCTTGCACAAAGGGCATGTCGGCCAGCGCGATCAGCCAGCCGGCGGCGCCACGGGCGTAGTCTATCGCATGGACCAGTGAGGCCGCCATGCCCAGATCGGCATCCGGGCACACGCACACCTCGCAACCGAGGGCGCCCAGCGCGGCGGCCAGGGCATCGTCACCGGGCCGCACCACGGCCACCACGCGCGGCAGCGCGGCCAGCAGGGTGCGGGCGCTGGCCTCGGCCACGGTGCCGCCGCCGGCCAGCGGCTGCAGCAGCTTGCTGCGCTGGCCGGACGGGTCGAAACGGCGGCCCCGCCCGGCCGCCAGCAGCACGCCGGTCAGACTCACCGGCTCAGGCGCTGGCCGAAGCCAGGTCGAACGGCAGCTTGCGCAGCCGCTTGCCCGTCAGCTTGAACACGGCGTTGGCGAAGGCCGGCGCCAGCGGCGGCAGGCCCGGCTCGCCCATGCCCGTCGGCGGTTCGGCCGACGGCACGATATGCACGTCGATCACCGGCATGTCGGGCATGCGCGCCACCGTGTAGTCGCTGAAGTTCTGCTGTTCCACCACGCCGTCCTTGAGCGTGATGGCAGCGCCGGGCAGCGTCATGCCCAGTCCCATCAGCGCCGCGCCTTGGACCTGGGCCTCGATGGTCATCGGGTTGACGGCCAGGTTGCAGTGCACGCCGGCCGTGACGTGGTGCAGGTGCGGCACACCATCCTTGACGGAGGCCGTGACCACGTAGGCGATCACAGAATTGAACGACTCGTGCATGGCCACGCCCCAGGCCTGTCCCTTGGGCAGCGCCTTCTTGCCATAGCCCGACTTGGCCACGGCCAGCTCCAGCGCGGCCAAGTGGCGTTTGTGCTTCTCGCCCAGCAGCTGCTTGCGGTAGGCCACCGGGTCCATATTGGCCGCGTGGGCCGCTTCGTCGATCAGCGTCTCCATCACGAACGCCGTGTGGGTGGAGCCGACGGAGCGCCACCACAGCACGGGCACGTTGGCCTTCACGTTATGTACGGACAGGTTGAGCGGCACTTCATACGGCTCGCCCATGCCCTCGATCATGGTGGCATCCACCCCGTTCTTGACCATCATCGGTTCGAACGGCGTGCCGCTGATGATGGACTGGCCCACGATGGTGTGGTTCCAGGCCACGATCCTGCCCTTCTCGTCCAGCCCCAGTTCCGCGCGGTGCACATGGGCCGGGCGGTAGTAGCCGCCACGAATGTCGTCCTCGCGGCTCCAGATCACCTTGACGGGGCCGGACTTGCCGGCCGCCCGGTAAGCCTTGGCCACGTTGACCGCCTCCACCAGATAGTCGGAAGTGGGCACGGCGCGCCGGCCGAAACCGCCGCCGGCCATCATCGTGTGCAGTGCCACCTGCTCGGGCTTGAAACCGGCCGTTTTGGCGATCGCCCCCTGGTCGATGGTCTGGAACTGGCTGCCAGCCCACACTTCGCAGCCGTCGGCGCGCAAGTCCACCACGCAGTTGAGCGGTTCCATGGGCGCATGCGCCAGGTAGGGGAATTCATAGACGGCCGTGATTTTCTTCGGCGCGGCGGCCAGGCGCGAGGTGTCGGCCTGCTTGGCGACGGTGCCCGGCGTTTGCGCCAGCGCCTTGTAGTCGGCCAGTTGCTTGTCGCTGCTGATCTTTTCGACGGCGCTGGTGTCCCAATCAACCTGCAGCGCGTCGCGGCCCTGCTTGGCCGGCCAGTAGCCGTCCGCGATCACGGCCACGCCGCTGCCGCCACGGTCGGTCGGCACTTCCAGCACGGCCACCACGCCCTTGATGGACTTGGCGCGGGTGGCGTCGAACTTGGCCACCTTGGCGCCGAACACGGGCGGGTGGGCGATCAGCGCCACCTTGGCGCCCGGCGGCTTGAAGTCGATGCCAAACTGCTGGTGGCCGCTGGACTTGGCGCGCGCATCGAGCCGCTTGACGGGCTTGCCGATCAGGCGGAACTGTTTGGGGTCTTTCAGCGTGACGGTGGCTGGCACCGGCTGCTTCATGGCTGCATCGGCCATGGCGCCGTAGCTGGCCTTCTGGCCGGCGGGCCCGGTCAGCATGCCGTTGGCCGCCTTGACCTGGGCCGGCGACACCTTCCACTGCTCGGCCGCCGCCGCCACCAACATGGCGCGGGCGCGGGCGCCGATTTCACGGTACTGGGTAAACGAGTGGGCGACGGAACCGGAGCCGCCCGTCATCTGGATGCCGAACGCGGGGTCCTTGTACTGTTCGCCGGCCGGCGCCAGCTCGCTGCGCACCAGCGACCAGTCGGCGTCCAGCTCCTCGGCGATCAGCATCGGCAGCGCCGTCTGCACGCCCTGGCCGAATTCGAGCCGGTTGACCTGCACCGTCACGCTGTTGTCGGGTGCGATGTGGAGGAAGGCGTTCGGTTCATAGGTCTTGGCCTGCTGCGCCTGGGCGTTGGCGAAGCGGTTCGCGCCGGGCACGAAGAAGCCCAGCACCAGGCCGCCGCCGGCCACCGCGCCGGCCTTGATGAAACCACGCCGGGTCATACCCTCGCCAATGCCCTCTCCCGCACCGGGTACCGCCGCTTGCATCGTGTCCTGGTTAAGCCATTCGATACGCATGACGTTCTCCTTCAGGCGAGGGTTTTGGCGGCGTCCTTGATGGCGGCGCGGATGCGTTGATAGGTGCCGCAGCGGCAGATGTTGCCGCTCATGGCGTTGTCGATGTCGGCGTCGCTGGGCGCCTTGTTGGCGCGCAGCAGGGCGGTGGCGCTCATCACCTGGCCGCTCTGGCAGTAGCCGCACTGGGGCACGTCGTGCCGCACCCACGCCTCCTGCACCGCCTTGCCCACCTTGTCCGACTCCATGGCCTCGATGGTGACGATCTTCTGCCCCACGGCCGCCGAGATCGGGGTGACGCAGGAACGCACCGGCTGGCCGCCCAGATGGACGGTGCAGGCGCCGCACAGCGCCGCGCCGCAGCCAAATTTGGTGCCGGTGAGATTGAGGTTGTCACGCAGCGCCCACAGGATGGGTGTGGACGGATCGGCGTCCACCTGCATGTCTTTTCCGTTGATATTCAATGAAATCATCTAAGGCTCCTTTTGGCGCAGCGAGTGTACAAAGGGACAGGCAAAGACGAAACCGGCGCCGCGATGCACGGGCGCCGTGAGGCTGCGGACGGCTTTCCCGTCCGGATGCATAACCGGCGGATGCAGCGGCCAGACCGGGCCGGCCGCCACAATTGCCGATCTTACTACGCTTGCTTTTACCGCGCTTACTTGATCGACGACAGCTTCGCTTCCAGCGAGCGGGCGTCGATGGCGCCGGGCACGCGGCTGCCGTCGGTGAAGAAGATGGCCGGGGTACCCGTCACATTGAGTTTGTGGCCCAGTTCCAGCACGGCGTCGTTGGGCGTGCTGCAGGCGGCTGGTGCTGCCGGCGCGGCCTTGCCCGACACCATCCAGTCATCCCAGGCCTTGTTGCGGTCGGCCGAGCACCAGATGTTCTTGGACTTGGTGAACGAATCCTCGGCCAGGATGTTGTACATGAAGGTGTAGACGGTGATGTTGTCCATCGCCTTGATGGTGTTCTGGCGGAAGCGCTTGCAGTAGCCGCAGTTGGGGTCCTCGAACACGGCGATCACGCGCTTGCCGTCGCCCTTGACCAGCTTGACGGCCTTGTCCAGCGGCAGGTCGGAGAACTTGATGCGGTTGATTTCTTCGAGCCGCTCGCGGGTCAGGTCGACCGAGGTCTTGGCGTTGTAGATATGGCCGGAGAACAGGTAGGTGGCCGTCTTGTCCGTGTACAGGATGTCGCCGCCCATGCGCACTTCATACAATCCGCTGTATGGGGTCTCCTTGACCGAATCGACCTTGGCGCCGCCGCCCAGGCGCGGCTCGATCAGTTTCTTGATGCCTGCCTCGGTCGGCGTCTCGGCGCCCACGCAGGAGGCCATCAGGGCCGACAACAACAGCAGTGCAAACTTGCTCTTTCTCATACCATCTCCGAAAACGACATCACAGGCGCCGCCCGCGGCGGCGCGCCAGCCCCTGCCCTGACAGGCTGTCAACCTTGCTGATTGCCCAAGGCGTGGGAAATCAGGCGGCGCTTGAGCACGGGCAATTTATCCAGCAAGTTTAATCCGAAATTGCGCACCACGCGCAACGGCTCCAGATCCGCGCCGAACAGGCGCGCCAGGCCATCGGTGGTGACCTGCATCAGCAGCACGTCTTCCTTGCGCGCGCGGGCGTAGCGCGCCAGCACCCGCTCGTCGCCGATGGCGCGCTGCGGCTCGCGGGCGTTGATGGTGGCCACCAGCTGCGCCACGTCGGCGAAACCGAGGTTCATGCCATGGCCGGCCAGCGGATGGACCACGTGGGCCGCATCGCCCACCAGCGCCACGCGCGGCGCCACCATGCTGTGCGGGCGCATCAGCCGCAGCGGGAAGTCGCGCACCAGCTCCGGGCGCAACGGCGTGAGCGTGCCCAGCTTGTCGCGGGCGTAGACGGCCAGCCGGGCCGCCAGCGCATCGGCGCCCTCGCGGCACAGCGTATCGGCCAGCGCATCGGGCGCCGACCAGACCAGCGACACCATGTTCCCCGGCAGCGGCAGCAGCGCCACGATGCCGTCGGCGCCCGTGAACCACTGGTGGGCCGCGCCCAGGTGCGGCTTCTCGCAATGGAAGTTGCTGACCACGCCGCGCTGGCCATAGGAACGGTAATCAAGGCCGATGTCGCACTGGCCGCGCACCCAGGACTGGGCGCCGTCCGCCCCCACCACCAGCGCGGCGCGGATGGAAGCACCGTCGGCCAGTTGCACGGTGGCGCCGTCGTCGTCGCGCAGCAGGGCCGTGGCGTGGCCGGCCACCATGGTCACGTTCTGGGCGAAGCGCAGGGCCGCGTCCAGCGCCTGGTTCAGGTTGCGGTCCTCGACGATCCAGGCCAGCGTGCCCGTGTGGGCGCCGTAGGCGTCGAAACCGAGGTTGCCCGCGTGGTCGCCGTCGCCGTTGACCAGCATGGCGTCCACCGGCGCCACCCGGGCCGCATCGAGCGCGCCCCACACCTTGAGCGAGGACAGCAACTTATGGGCCGTGTGGTTGAGGGCGAACACCCGCACGTCCCAGCCCGGATCGCCGGCGGCAGGAGCCTTGGGCGCGGCCGCCGGCGTGAGCATCGTCACGCTCTGCCCGGCCTGGGCGAAGGCCAGCGCCGTCGTCTTGGCGATGGCGCCATCGCCTACGATACAAATATCACTGTGAAGGTCGCGCCGCATGGTGGGAGTGGATGGGTGGTTGATCGGGGCATTCATTATAGCGTTTGTGGCGTGCGGCAATTGCTGCGCCTGCCATGATGTTGATATGGCAAATGCCCGCCGCCGCGACCGGCCGGAAAATCTTTTTCGCCGCCGGCCTTGTCAATTCTCTTGAGCCTGCTATAATTGCGGTCCTTGGCCTGGTAGCTCAGTTGGTAGAGCAGAGGACTGAAAATCCTTGTGTCGGTGGTTCGATTCCGCCCCGGGCCACCAAGAACATCCTTGACGAAACGCCGATCCATGCAGATCGGCGTTTTTGTTTCTGGCACGCGAAGTCCTTGTGCCCGGTCTATTGCCGGTTCATTTACCGTTGGGCCACACGGCAGAGTCGATCCCATCGCTTAAGTCAATCGTGGCCCCGCCACGCTCAATTAATGTTCTGCAGTTTGCGACCGTTACTTCTGATGAAGTCCCTAACAAACTCAAACCTGGAGCAGAGCATGAGTACGCCGATCGGAAGTGCAACCTCAACCCCCTACGTTCCCCCGGTGGTGACCCCACAAGCAAAACCAGTGGGCACCGACGCTGATGGCGACAATGACGGGACCAAGGCACCAGCGATCGAACCGCCAAAAGCCACCTCAGGTCCCGTCGGAACAATAATTAATACGACCGCATGAGCAAGCTCCGTTAATCCGGAAGTGCCGATGATTCGATTCAGCCGCAGTCGACCAGGCACTCTTGACGAAACGCCGATCCCTGCCGATCGGCGTTTTTTGTTTTCTCAGGCCGCAGTCCTCGTGTCCGGTCTGTCCTTCTGTACTCCGCTGGGCCGCACAAGCGAACGAATCGCCACCACTAGCTTTGGTCAAAGGATGATCGTTTGCCCATTTGCATGCGAAACTCGCCAGGGGTGACCCCCGCCACTTTCTGGAACGCGCCTATAAACGCACTGGAACTGCCATAACCTAAGCGAGCGGCAATGGCTTCGACCGGCTGTGCCGTCGTGTCCAGCAGGTGGGCAGCACGCCGATACCGTATATCATTTGCTAATTGGCGCAAGTTAATCCCTTCCGATGCCAGCATCCGCGTCACCGTACGCGGACAGACATTCAACATGGCAGCAAAATCGGCACGGGTAAGCTGGGCGCCCTCCACTTCGCTCAACAGCAATTTGATCCATCCGCCGATTTCACGCGTTGGCCGGACCTGCTGGACGGCCGCGACCAAGCCTGTTCTGTCAACAGGCGCCGCCATGCGGCTTTGCCTCAGCGGCCTGTCTAGCAAGCTGGTCGGCACGACCACCCGCACCTTGGGCACGCCGCCCACATGGAAATGGAACGACTCCCTGGACAGCGCATGGTAGCGGGCGATATGTGCAGGACGCCGCATCGACACATGGATCTTGACATCGGATACATAGCCAAGCACCGATGAGATGCCAAGGAACAGCGATACCGCCTGCGTTTCCATCAACTGGTATAACGTGCCCGCCGACATGCCTGCTGCCGGGTGCACGATATATTCGCTTTGCAACTCTCCGCGCTGCATGCGCGCGCGAAAAACAGGCGTGACCAGATGATGGTAGAACGCTGCGACATGGAGTAGCTCGCCCAACGTGCGGGCATTGCGGAACATGGGCGAGAGCGCGCCATGAGAGTCCAGGCCAAGCAGCATCCCCCACTCGAAACCGATATCCTCGCGCTCCAGCACTTGCATGGCGACCTGGATCAACCGGTCCACTTGCTGGATGGTGAGATGCTGGCTGCTTTCATCCATGTCCGCCGCACATAAGGCAGCGCCCTTCAGAATGGCGGCCAAGTCGCCGGGCGCAACCGACTCGATCAAGCCCGTCAGGGCGCGAACATAACGGACGGGGATGTAAGGATCAAATAGCGGCATCGGTTCAGTCTAGCAGATTGTCCACAACTATGGATTCGTAAAACAGCGGAATCAATATAATGGCGAGCCGGTACAAAGGACGCCCCGAGCAAGCCAAATCTGCTGCAACACCTGACTCAAATTCCTGGACCTAGCAGTCGTCCGCCAGCAGCCTCTGCAAGTCCGAGCTTGTGCTGTCCATCATTTTCCCCGCTGAGCGCGCGAACACTTAGATAACAACCACCGTCTATGCAGCCATAGGTGTAGCGAATGCGATAAGTCACGATTCAAAAATTTCCGCATGGAAAATTGTATGACCAACTTGCCATTGCCACACGCTTTTTGCACTGATCTTCTTTCTCTAAAAAATATTTGCGAATGAATATATCGAACCTGAAAATTGGAAATCGCCTTGCCATAGGCTTTGGTCTTATTCTCGTCTTGTTGATGTCCCTGTCCGCCGTCGGCATTTCGCGCTTTGCGTCCATAGGCAGAGATACCGGGACGATGATTGATCAGGACTGGGTGAAGGCCGACGCGGTGGTGACCATCAATTCGACGATGCGCGCCAATGCACGCCGCACGATGGAATTGGTGCTGCTGACCGACCAAGCGAAGATCGACTTTACGTTTGCAAAAATCGAGTCGAATAAAAAGATCATTGTTGAGGCGATTGAGACGCTGGAAAAGTTAATCCGCCGTGACGACGCCCGGCAAGCACTGCGGGACTTCAAGGAAAAAAGAGCTGCCTATGTTGCTTCGTTCACCAAGGTGGGTAACCTGGTGAAGGAGGGACAACACGAGGAGGCCCGGCAGATCGCTCTCGATGAAACGCTGCCGGCGCTGGACGATACCCAAGCCCCCTTGGACAAATTGCTGTCTATCCAAAAAGAACTCGTCAATCAAGCAGGCGCCGCGACCAAGGCAAGCATTCGTTCCGGCCAAACGATGATGGTCGTAATCAGCGTGTTGGCTGTGATCATTGGGTCGGGCTTTGCGCGTTGGATCACTCGCTCGATCACCCGTCCCCTGGACTCCGCCGTGCAGCTCGCCAATGCCGTCGCAGGCGGTGACCTCAGGAGCCGGATTGACGTCAGATCAAAGGATGAGACCGGCCAGTTGCTACTGGCATTGAAAAATATGAACGAGAACTTGGTCAGCATCGTTGGTAACGTGCGAGCCGGTACCGAAACCATCACTGGCGCTGCGACACAGATCGCCGCAGGGAACCTCGACCTGTCTGCTCGCACCGAACAGCAGGCCAGTTCGCTCGAAGAGACGGCATCCTCCATGGAAGAACTGACTTCAACAGTTCAGCAAAATGCCGACAACGCACGCCAGGCAAATGGGCTAGCGCAGATGGCCTCGGATGTTGCGGGTAAAGGCGGGCAAGTTATATCGCAAGTGGTTGCGATGATGGACGCGATCAATTCCTCATCCAGAAAAATCGCGGACATTATCGGCGTGATTGACGGCATCGCGTTCCAGACCAACATCCTCGCTCTCAATGCGGCAGTGGAAGCGGCTCGCGCTGGCGAACAAGGCCGTGGCTTTGCAGTCGTGGCGTCGGAAGTGCGCAATTTGGCCCAACGCTCTGCGGCTGCCGCGAAGGAAATCAAATCCTTGATTGAAGACTCGGTAGATCAGGTCAACGCCGGCAGCGGTTTGGTTAACGAGGCTGGGGCAACGATGGAAGAAATTGTTACCAGTATCCAACGCGTAACTGACATCATGAGCGAGATCACGGCGGCCAGTGCGGAGCAAAGTTCAGGAATTGCGCAGATCAATCAAGCGGTCGTGGAAATGGATAACGTAACGCAATCGAACGCTGCACTGGTAGAGGAAGCGTCAGCCGCCGCGCAAGCCTTGCAGGACCAAGCCGTCAGTCTGTCGCAAGTGGTCAGTGTGTTCAAGCTCGACAGCATGCAACCGGGAATGGCAACAAGCCTGCCGACAAAGCCAGCACTGCGCGCAGTGGCAACGGCACATGCGCAGTTACCGACACCGTCTTTGTCGGCCAGGAAGGCTGTTGCGCTCTCTAGCGGCAATGGTGGCGTTTGGGAGCAGTACTGATGGTGACCTCCCGCCCCTTTGTCGCCACCAGAGGAAACCTCCTCATCGATGCCTGAGCCGCTGAAAGCCTATATGCCCAACCCTTGGAAGGCGCTGGAGTGGAGCGTCCAGCGCACCCTACTCACCTGCACGGTCGCCGCGCTGGTCATGGCCTCTGCCATGAGTTTGCCGCCACTGACATTGTTTGCCGGACGACCGGCTGATCACGCTTCCGTTCACCTGTTGCTGGAACTGTTCTCGGTGGTCGTCTCCATCATGGTGGTGTCGCTGGCCTGGCACACGCTGCGCCATGGCAACGATAGCAGCACCAAGGCGCTGCTGGCAGGTTTTACGCTAGTGGCGGGCCTGGATGTGCTGCATGCCCTCAGCTTCGAGTACATGCCATCGCTGTTCAGCGATGCCAGTACCGGCAAGGCTATCTTTTTCTGGCTAGGCGGGCGCGTTGCTGAACTGATGACCATCGTGCTGGTGGCCGCCGGCGCCCGCCTGCCGGGCGGGCGCGCGGCCTGGCTGGCGGCAGCTATCGCCGGCGTGATCAGCTACGGCTGGCTGGGCACCTTTCACCTCGATTGGTTCCCCACCTTGTTCATCCCCGGCCACGGCGTCAGTCCGCTCAAGGCCCGGCTGGAATACCTGCTTTGCGCCAGCAACCTGGCGGCGGCCTGCTGGTTTTTCCTGCAGCGAAAGCAGGATCCGGAGGGCCGCTTCCTGTGGTTGGCCGCCTCCACCTTCATCATGGGAATCGGCGAGCTGGCCTTCACCAACTACGTGGCCACCTCGGACTTCCTCAATGTATTCGGCCACCTGTTCAAAACCGTTGCCTACGGCTTCATTTACCGGGCCACCTTTTACGCCAGCGTAGAACGGCCGCATCGCCTGCTGGAACGGTCGTCGCGCCAGTTGCAGGAACAGCAGCTTGAATTGCAGCGCGTACTGCGCAACGTCCCCGTGGAAATTGTTGCACTGGACGCCAGTCAGCACTGCCGCTATGCCAACCCGCCCTTTGCGCGCCGGATGGGGCGCAAGGATGGCGCGTTATCGGGCCTGCCATGGCGCTACGCAGTACCGACCGAGTGGCGTGGCAAAGTCGAGCCACTGATGGCGCGCGCCATGGCCGGCCAGCATACCGAGGCTGATTTCGCCTTTACCGATGTGTACGGAGCGCAACGCCACGTCACAGCCACCGTGGTTCCCGAGCGCGGCACGGACGGCGCGCTGGATGGCGTGCTGGCCATCTTTGCCGACACCACCGAGCGCGAGATCGCGCGCCGCCGCATGCTGGAATCGATGGAAGAACTGTCCAAGCTGAAGGACGCGCTGGATGCCCACGCCATTGTCGCCGTCACCGATGCGCAGGGCGTGATCATCCATGTCAACGACAAGTTCTGCACGATCTCAAAGTACGCCCGCAGCGAACTGCTTGGCCGCACGCATAGTGTGGTCAATTCAGGCCATCATCCGCGCGCCTTCTTCCAGGACCTGTGGCGCACCATCGGTTCCGGCAAGGTATGGAGCGGAGAAATCTGCAACCGCGCCAAGGATGGCAGCTTGTACTGGGTGTACAGCACCATCGTGCCCTTCATCGGCGCCGACGGCATTCCGAACCAGTACATTGCGATTCGCGCCGATATCACAGAGCGCAAGCATGCCGAACAGGCGGTTCAGCGCCTGGCCTTCTACGATACGCTGACCAGTCTGCCCAACCGCCTGCTGCTGATCGACCGGCTGAAGATGGTGCTGGCACAGGGTGAGCGCAGCGGCCAGTATGGCGCCTTGCTGTCGTTGGACCTGGATGATTTCAAGGGCATTAACGACACCCTTGGCCATGAACAGGGCGACGAGCTATTGCGCCAGGTGGCGCGACGCCTGCAGTCACGTGTGCGCAAGGGCGATACGGTGGCGCGCATGGGCGGCGATGAGTTCATCCTGGTCCTGCCGGAGCTTGGCCATGACCACGACACCGCCTGCCGCCTGGCCGAGGATCTGGCCGGCAGTATCCGCGATGTGCTGGCGGTGCCGTTCTACTTCAACGACTTGCGCGTCGATTCTTCCTGCAGCATCGGACTGGTCATGTTCGACCAGGGCGGCGTGGGCGAGGAAGAACTGCTCAAGCAAGCCGACATGGCGCTGTATCGGGCCAAGGCGCAGGGCAAGAACCGGGTCCATGTGTTCGCCCCCGCGCTGCAGGAACAGATCCTGGCCACCGCGCGCCTGCTGGCCGACCTGCGGGTAGCGCAGCAGCGCGATGAGCTGCGCCTGTTCTATCAGCCGGTGGTGGGTACGGCGCGCGAGCTGCGCGGCTATGAAGCCCTGATCCGCTGGCAGCATCCAGACAAGGGCATGGTATCGCCGGTGGAATTCATTCCGCTGGCCGAGCAATCGGGACTGATCCTGTCCATCGGCCATTGGGTTTTGCGGCAGGCTTGCCTCCAGCTGGCCGACTGGCGACACGATCCTGCGCGCGCCGGACTCACCGTGGCCGTCAACGTCAGCGCGCGCCAGATGCGCGATGCCGGCTTTGTCGAACAGGTCAAGGCCGTGCTGGACGAAACGGGCGCCAATCCCGGCTTGTTGCGGCTGGAACTGACCGAAAGCATGTTCCACGCCGACCTCGAGGAAACCGTGGGCAAGATGCACGCGCTGCGTACGCTGGGCGTGCGCTTCTCGCTGGACGACTTCGGCACCGGCTACTCCTCCCTCAGCTACCTGCGCCGCCTGCCGCTATACCAGCTCAAGATCGACCGCAGCTTCGTCACCCATGTCGACACCGACAGCCATGATGCAGCCATCGCACGCACCATCCTGGCGCTGGCCGCCACGCTGGGCCTGCGGGTTGTGGCGGAGGGTGTCGAAACCCCGGCGCAATTTGCATTCCTGGCCCAATTAGGGTGCGACGCCTTCCAGGGTTACCTGTTCGGTAAGCCGGCCCTCACGCCCCTTTTCTGGACCTCGACCGAGCATGATGCGTGAATTTCTGTCCCCCCACCGCGACCGCGTCAGGGGTAACGTCCGGGCGCACTTGGGCCTGCCGCGAGATAAATAGATGCGATCAGCAAAGTTGTTCAAGCACCTCAGTTTCCGCGCCCGAATGGCCTGTGCCTTTGGCTTGCTGACCTTCCTTGTTTTGCTGGTCGCGAGCGTCGCCTGGGGCTCATGGACGATCCATCTGCTGGAGTCACAGGTCCGCGACGAACTACAAGCGCGTGTGCATGCGGCGTCGGAATTGATCGCAGAAGGATTGCGTGATCGGAGCTCGGAAATCACCGATCTGTCACGCATGCCGGACATGTTGCTGAACGGCGCACCCGAGCCCGACCTGCAGGAAAGACTAGATGCCAAGCGCGCGCTGAAAATGGAATACGCTTGGCTGGGCGTGGCGTCGACAGATGGACACGTGCTGGCTGCGACGCGGCAAATGTTGGTGGGAAAAGACGTCTCGCAGCATGATTGGTTCAAGTTCGGTAAGACGTCGACCTGGATCGGTGATGTGCATGAAGCGGTCTTGTTGAGTCGCCTGATGCCCCGAAATCAGGAAAGCGAACCGTTGCGCTTCATCGACATCGCCGCCCCGGTGCGGGATACCACCGGAGCAATCAGAGGCGTGCTGTGCGCGCACGTGCATTGGAGCTGGATAACGCGCCTGGCTGAATCGATCTTGCAGGCTGACGCCGAATCACGCCAATTGCGGATTTACATCATGGACCGACACGGTGTGACCTTGTATCCGTTTGCCGAGACTGGAGCGACCTCGTTGCGGCTGCAGGCTAACATCAGCAACAGTGTAGGCGAACTCATGTGGGCCGATGGCAAACGCTATGTGACGGGCCAGGCCGCCTTGCGCGAATCGGAAAACCAGCACCTGGGCTGGCGCATCGTGCTCCGCCAGCCAGTGGATGTGGCCTATGCCCCCTTGCGTGCATTTGTGAAGGAGATGGCCGCCATTACCTTCATTGTGGCCTTGCTGGCAGCCTGGCTGGCCTATTGGATTGCCTCATATCTGAATACGCCCATTGCGATACTGGCCACGGCGGTGGACCGCCTGGGTGGCGAGAACGCCCACGTGATGATCGCAGCGCATCTGCCGCCGGAATTGCAGCGCTTGGCAGATGCGATCCAGGCCGCATCGGTCAATCTGACGGCAAGCCGGCGCGATTTGCTCGAAGCAAACGAGCTGCTCGAGCAGCGTGTCCATGAACGGACCAGGGCACTGGCCCTCGCCAACGAAGCATTGACCCGACAGGCGATGACGGACGGCCTGACCCGGGTCGCGAATCGGCGCGCGTTCGACCAGAAGTTGACCGAGGTGCATGCGCTGTCGGCCCGCACCGGTGTAGCGTACGGCCTGCTCGTCATCGATACCGACTTGTTCAAACGCGTCAACGACCAATATGGCCACCAGATTGGGGACAGCGTCCTCGTAGCGGTCGCTGAGCAGCTTGTCGGCTCCTTGCGTGCCACTGACTTCGTGGCGCGTTACGGCGGCGAGGAGTTTGTGGTGTTGCTGTACTCCGTCAAAACCGCCGAGGAATTGCTGGCCGTTGCGGAAAAGCTCAGGTGCGCCATCGAACAATTCACGTTCGACCCGGTGGGGAGGGTCACGATCAGCTTGGGCGGCTGTCTGGTGCAAGGTGCCTCAGCCGATTTGCGCCAGGTGATCCAACTTGCCGATGGCGCCTTATATGAGGCAAAGCGTCAAGGGCGAAATCGTTGTGTGATTGCGGCTAGCCCAACGTCATGGTGACAAAGGTGCGCCCCCCCTCCTGGCTGTCAGAACGCCGCCCACCCCTGCAGCGCGCCCTCGTCCGGCGCGTTGCCTCCCGGCATGGCCAGTTGTCCCGCATAGGTGGCGCCCGTCATGGTGGCGACGACGGCGGCCTGGTCGATGCCGCCCTCCTTGATCCACTCGCGCTGCGTGGCGTACGGCCGGTTGATGCCGGCCCGGTCGAACACATCGTTGGCGTCGTAGAACATGCCGGTCAGCAAAGCCACCGCCGTGTCGATCTTGTACAGGTTGGTTTGCAGCACCTGCTGCGCGAACGTGGGGTCGATGTGCTTGAGGATGCCGTAGGCGCCGGTGGAAACGAACTGGCTGTCGTACTTGGTCTGATTCCCGGCCTGCGCGTGGCCGGTGGCGTAGGCGTTGTTCACGTGCTCCATCATCGAAATGCCGCCGGCGCCATTCCATGGCTGGAAGCCGGTGGCCCGGATCGTCGCGGGCGAGCGCGCGTCGAACCGGTAGACAAAAGCCGGTAATTGTTTTTGGTTAATCACCCTGCCGATGATGCGCCGGGTGCGATTTACGCCTTCCGGCAACCAACCGTATTTGGCCATGATTTTTCTCCCCTTTCGATGGTGATCTCAACGATGAACACTACCTCCAGCATGCACGACTCATGTTTTCTTTCCGACAAGCCAGATCACTTTAGCACAGCCACATCGAAAAGCTATTCATCCGCCAGTCACCTGCGCTTGGCGCAACACCTGGCCGCAAAATGACGTTGCTTAAAATTAATTTTGTGGTTTTTCCATCAATTTCGCATGTTATTTAGACATCGCCGATTGACCGTGAACGGGAACGCTCATAGCATCGGACTTCGATCGCCGCGACCGGCGGCCGTCTTGTTTCTGGCGTGCAAGGCCATCCCTTCCATTCACGATATCCAGGGCTCATCATGTTCAAAAAACATCTCTGCAATACCCGTAGCGCATTCATCATGACCGTACTGGCCGCTGCCGCCGGCGCGCACTGTGCCGCCGCCAGCGCCGCCACCGATGGCACGGTGCGTGTCATCGTCGGCTTCAAGGCAGGCAACGTTGCCAACGGCAAAGCGGCACTGGCCGCCGCGCAAGGCAGTATCGTGCAGGACCTGCCCGAGATCAGCGCGTCGGCCGCCCAGGTGCCGGCCAAGGCGCTGGACGGGTTGCGCCACAATCCCCAGATCGAGTTCGTGGAAACAGACCAGAAACGCATCCCGTTCGCCGCCAGCACGCCGTCGACGGGCGCACCCTACCAGCTGGGCCAGCAAGTGCCGTACGGCATCGCCATGGTGCAGGCCGACCAGTTGCCCGACACCTACGCCAGCAACCGCATGCTGTGCATCATCGACTCCGGCATCGACCTCGCGCATGAGGACCTGCACGGCAACCACGTCACCGGCGACACCAACCCCGGCACCGGCAACTGGTACACCGACGAGAACCACCACGGCACCCACGTGGCCGGCACCATCGCCGCCATCAACAACGCCGGCGTGGGCGTGGTCGGCGTCAATCCGGGCCGCCAGCTGAACCTGCACATCGTCAAGGTGTTCGGCGCCGACGGCTGGGCCTATACCTCGACCCTGATCGCGGCCGCCAACAAGTGCGGTGCGGCCGGCGCCAACGTGATCAGCATGTCGCTGGGCGGCGGCGACCCCAGCATCGCCGAGGAACGGGCGTTCGACGGCCTGGCCAAGCGCGGCGTGCTGGCTATCGCGGCCGCCGGCAACGACGGCAACAATACCCAGTCCTACCCGGCCGGCTACAGCAGCGTGATGTCGATCGGCGCGCTGGACCAGAACCAGCAGATCGCCTCGTTCTCCCAGTTCACGCCGAAAGTCGAGCTGTCGGCGCCGGGCGTGGATGTGCTGTCGACCGTGCCGATGGGCACCGGCCGCGCCGCCGCCCTGACGGTGGGCGCCACCACCTATGCGCCACGGGAAATGGACGGTTCGCCAGCCGCCAGCGCCCACGCCGCGCTGGCCGACTTCGGCCTGGGCACGGCCACCGATGGTGCCATGGCCGGCAAGATCTGCCTGATCCGGCGCGGTTCGGTCTCGTTCGCCACCAAGGTCAGCAACTGCCAAGCCAGCGGCGGCGTCGGCGCCATCGTGTACAACAACGTGGCGGGCGGCCTGAACGGCACGCTGGGCACCACCGTCACGACCATCCCGTCGGTCGGCGTGTCCGACACGGAAGGGGCCAGCCTGCTCACCCAACTGGGCCAGCAAGCCAACCTGACGGTCACGGCCACCAACTACGCCCTGTACAACGGGACCTCGATGGCCACGCCACACGTATCGGCCGTCGCGGCGCTGGTGTGGAGCTACTTCCCACAGTGCAGCGCCAGCCAGATCCGCAGCTCGCTCGACAAGTCGGCGCTGGACCTGGGCGCGCCGGGCCGCGATCCCTACTTTGGCTTTGGCCTGGTGCAGGCGCGCGCCGCGTATGACCGCATCCGCAGCCAGGGTTGCGGCAACTAAACTCCCTCCTGACGCGCCCGCCCCACGGCGGGCGCGGCGCCGGGCGGTGGCA
The DNA here is from genome assembly GCF_014042345.1 of Rugamonas brunnea. Lineage (GTDB taxonomy): Bacteria > Pseudomonadota > Gammaproteobacteria > Burkholderiales > Burkholderiaceae_D > Rugamonas > Rugamonas brunnea. Next base: position 41,187 of record NZ_JACEZT010000020.1, on the reverse strand, counting down.
CGCTACCGCCCGCGTGCCATACCACCCACTGCGCCCGCCTCGCCCTCCAGACGTTTCCTGAACGCCAGCGGCGTTTCACCGGTCAGCCGGCGAAACGCCGTGATGAACGCCGAACACGACAGGTAGCCCAGGCGGTAGCCCGTCTCGTCCACCGACAGTTTCAGCACCACCAGGTATTCCTCGGCCAGGGCGATCCGGGCCTCGTCGCGGATCATGGTGAACGCCGTGCCTTCCTGCGTCAGCTGGCGCCGCAGGGTGCGCGACGTCATGCACAGCGCGGCCGCCACCTCCTCCATGCCCAGTTCGATGTTGCGCGCCAGGCGCTCCCTGACCCTGGCCGCCAGCCCCACGCGCGCGCGGTGGCGTTCAAGGATGCGGACGCACTGTTCTTCGCTGTATTTCAACACCACCTCGTTCGCCTGCGGCAGCGGCAGCAGCATCGGGGCGCGTGCGAACACCACCACGGTACGGCCGGCGCCGAACGCGGGCATCCGGCCGAACGCCCGCACGTAAGGGGCTGTGTCGGCGGGCATGGGGAATTCAAACTCCACGCGGTGCAGCGCTTCGGGCACCGCGATCAACTCGCGCTGGATGGCCACCAGCGCCGCGACATCGCGTTCGATGATGAAGCGCCGCACGTCCTCGGGAACGTGATCGGCATCGATCGTCACGCCGACTTCCTGTTCGCTGTCGGCGGCCACAAAACGGGTGAACGCGTGGGTCAGGTTGAAATAGCGCAGCGCCACGTCCAGCGCCTGGCGCGCATGGCGGCTGGTCACCATGGCGAAGCCCAGCGAACCGAAGGTCGAATAGTGGTAACGCAGGCCAGCCTCCACGCCCAGCGCCGGCACGTGGCGCAAGTGGGCCAGCAGGTTGCGGATCAGCCGCAATTCCTGCTCGGCGCTCACCACGCAACCGGCGTCGTCCAGGTCGCGCTGGCGGATGCCGGTGCCCGCCAGCACCTGCTTGACCGCCAGTCCGTGGCTGGCGCCCAGTTCGGCCAGCAGCCGTATCCCCGAGATGCTGCGCGCAAAGTCCCAACCACCCATTTTTGACATGTCCGAAAATGTAAATTTTTTGACCGCAACCACTATACAGCTTCCATCGCACCGCTTGCTAGAGTCTAGTCTCCAAACAGAGTCGTCCACGGCGCCGCCTCCCGGCTGCCACAAGGACGCACGACAACGAAAAGGAGACACCATGCTAGACGCCGATGATGTGACAGCGTTGCTGTCCGAAGTCGAAACCTTCGCCAATGAGCGCATTGCGGCCGCTGTCGACCGGCCGGAAACGCCGATCGCGAACGACACGCTCACCGCCCTGAGCGCCGAGGCCACCGAACTGGGCTTGCTGCCCGCCCCGGGCGCGGCCCCCGGCTACGCGCTGTGGGAGCACCGCGACCACGCCAACGCCATGCAATTCAACCTGGGCCTGCTGCAGCTCGTGGCCAGGGCCAACGCCGGCGTCGCCTTCGCCTGGCATCGCGGCGCCCTGGCGCGCGCAACCGCCACGCTGCCTGGCGCGCTGCCGTCCGGCGAGAGCGTGCTGGACACGGCCATGGTCACCACCGGCCACCTCGGTCTGGCGCGCGCCGAACTGGCCCGCTTCCTGCGCCCGCAAGGCCCGCGCGCCGATGGCGCCCTGCTGTCCGACTGGCTGGACCGCCGCCAGCACGCCACCACCGTCATCACGACGGCATCATGGCAGCAGCTGGTCTGGCCGGTCTGGCACGGCGACACGATCCGCTGGCAATGCGCGGCGCGCCAGCAACTGCACGTGGAACCGTGCCGCGCCCAGCACGGGCTGGACGAACTGGCGGCGTTCCACGTGTGCCTGGCGTCGGACGCCGCCCCCACCCTGCTGCCCGAGCACGGCGACGCGCGGCTGGCCTACGAACGCGTGCTGAAGCTGGACATGCTGGGCCTGATGGCCATCGGCGCCGGCGCACTGCGCCACGCCTGGGACCTGGCGGCCGGCTACGCCGCCATCCGCAAGCAGGGCGGCAAGGTGATCGGCGAGCATGCGGCCGTCCAGATCATGCTGGGTGAGATGGAAATGGCGTGGCACCAGGCGTGCGGCGCATTGGCCCGCTTCGCCCGTCCGCTCGACGACATCGCGCTCAACGAAGTGGCCGCCCAGCGCGCCAGCACCCACCTCGCGCTGTCCCATGGCGCCAACCAGGGCGTGCAAGTGCATGGCGGCGTCGGCTACATGCGCGACGTAGGCGCGGAAAAAATCGTGCGCGACCAGAACATGCTCAAGCTGCTGGCGGGCGGCACCCGCGAAATCCCGCTGCTGTTGGCCGGCCTGTGCGGAGGCCAGCCATGACGCGCGCCCCGCACCTGGCCGGCCACCTGCCGTTCGACCACGCGCTGTCGCCGCAATTGAAGTTCCGCCACCTGCCGGCGACCAGCCGCGCCTTCGCCGACAGTCCGCTGGACGACCTGTGGGAAGCCGACTGCGCGCGCCTGCCGCGCGGCTTGCGCGCGCTGCGCCGGCGCGCCCGCGCGTTCGCGGAAACCCGCCTGGCGCCGCTGTCGGCCACGCTCGACCAGCAGCCCCACCTGGCGCCCGGCGATTGTCCACCCGCCGTGCGTCAGATGCTGGCCGCGGCGGGCCGGGCCGGCTGGCTCAGCTACTTCCTGCCCGCGCCGCTGGGCAGCCTGCCCTGGGGCGCCGCCCTGCACCCGCCGATCTGGGCCTGCAGCCTGGTGGTGGAAGAATTCACCCGCGTCTGCGGCGGACAGATGCTGCTGCTGTCGGCCCACCACCTGGGCTGCATGCCGCTGCTGCTGTCGGGCCGGCTCGGGACCATCCGCGACTTCCTGCTGCCGGTCTACCGCAGCAACGAACGCGGCGATCCGCACCTGGTCGCCTTCGCCATCACGGAACCGCAGGCCGGTTCCGACGTCGAGGAAGGCCATGGCGCGCAGCGCTACCGGCCCGGCGTGGTGGCCACGCCGGTGGACGGCGGCTACCTGCTCAACGGCCGCAAGTGCTTCATCAGCGGCGGCGACCTGGCGCGCAGCATGACCGTGTTCGCCGCGCTCAAGGGCGAAGGCATGGAATCGTGGACCTGCTTCTACGTCGATTGCACCACGCCCGGCGTCACCATCCCGCGCACCGAGATCAAGATGGGCATGCGGGCCTCCGGCGCCGCCGAGGTCGAATTCATCGACGCCTTCGTGCCGGCCGCCAACGTGGTCGGCGGCCTGCGCAACGGCTGGGTGCTCAACCGCGGCACGCTCAATTCCTCGCGCATCCCGGTGGCCGCCATGGGGGTCGGTTTCGCCCGCGCCGCCACCGAAGTGGCGATCGAGTTCGCGCGCCGCTACCGGCTGGGCGGCAAGGTGCTGCTCGATTACCAGGACGTGCAACTGCACATCGCCACCATGCTGGCCGAGACCCGGGCCATCCGCAACCTGGTATGGCAGGAGGCGCGCCACGCCAGGCAGCCGCGCCAGCTGCACGCCTCGCTGTGCAAATTCCACGCCACCGACCGCGCGCAGGCCGTGTGCGAGATGGCGATGGACCTGCTGGCCGACCATGGCGGCCTGCATGAACAGCGCATCGAACAGATCTTCCGCGACGTGCGACTGACGCGCATCTTCGAAGGCACCAACCAGATCAACCGGCTGGCCATGATCGAAGACTGGCAAGGACAGCTTCTCGACCACACCAGCCCCATTGGAGTTTAAGCATGACACCATTTGACGCAGATCCCTTCTTCCAATATCCACGCAACGTCCTCGCCACCTCGGCCGGCGAGGTGGCGATGCCCATCCTGTACTACGACGCCTCGCAACTGATGGCCTTCTACTGGATCGATTGCGGCCGGGCCCAGGCGCTGCTGGGCGAGCAATACGAGGTGGTGCGCTTCGGCACCAAGGCGCTGGCCGCCGTGGCGTTCTACGAGTACCGCCATACCTCGATCGGCCCCTACAACGAAGTGGGCACGGCCATCGGCTGCGTGCCCAAGGGGACGCAGCCGCCGGCCTGGCCGCTGCTGTCGCTGTTCAAGCACCTCGACAAGAACCGGCTCGGCTTCCACGTCATCGACCTGCCCGTCACCACGGCAGCGGCCTGCGCGGCCGGACGCGACATCTGGGGCTACCCCAAGTTCATCACCCCGATCGACTTCGCGCTGCGCGGCGCGGCCTTCAGCGGGACGGTGCACGATCCGGCCGGCGGCGCGCCCGTGTTCTCGCTGGCGGGAACGGCCGGGATGGGCGTGGGCGCGCCGCTGATCAACCTGATCCTGTACTCCACGCAGCAGCGCGGCATGCTACGCACGCTGATCAACATCCGCGCCAGGGGACGGTTATGCCTGCCCGGCTCGCTGCGCCTGCACATCGGCGACAGCCGCCATCCGATGGCCGAACGGATGAAGGCGATGGGCTTGCAGGACAGCCGGCCCGCGTTCATCGCCCATACCCATGGCCTCCAGTTGCGCCTGAACGCCGGCGCAGTGTTGCCATGAGCGCGACATAGCGGCCATTCGACCATCCCTTCAACGGTAAATGCACCATTATTGATCGCAAATCAATTAAACTGTGGCAACTAAAATTGCCGCCGGACCCGGGCCCGATCCCGTATCGGCGCCCGGCACCCAGGCGGCCGTAGACCATGAGGGGAAGATGAAACTGAGAACCAAACTGATCTTGAGCATGTCGTTCATGTGTGTGTTGTTTGTGCTCGCGCTGGCCATTTCGCTGGCCGGCATGAAGAGCGCCCGCAACCAGTTCGAGCGCGTGATCGACGAAGACCAGGCATTGCTGACGGCGGCCAGCGATATGTACGCGCAGGGCTTGCAGATGGGCCAGGCCCTGCGCAATATCGTCCTGAACCCGAAGAACAAGGCCGCCTACGACAATTTCAACAATTCCAGCAAGGCGTTCGGGGAGCAGGCGCAGATCGCCTCCAAACTGAGCGACACCATGCCGGAGGTGCGGAAAATGTTGCAGGAAGTGGACGCCCTGCGCATCAAACAGGCGGCGGTGCAGGCCAAAGCGATCGCACTGGCCGAGAGCGACCAGGCCGGCGCGATCGAAGTCCTGAATCGTGAGGAAACGCCGCTATGGCGCGACATGCGCGGCAAGCTGCTGGAGTTCATCAAAGTGAAGAAGGCGGCGGTGCGCGCGATCGTGCAGGAAATGAACGCGTCGACCCAGCTGCGCTTCACCCTCAGCCTGGTCCTCGGTGGCGTGGTGCTGCTGGCGGCCGCCGGCCTGTGCGTCTGGCTGACGCGCAGCGTGATGCGCCAGCTCGGCGGCGAACCGGATCACGCCGCCGCCGTGGCGACCCGGATTGCGGCCGGCGACCTCTCGGTGCAGGTCGATACCGAGGTCGACGACCGCGCCAGCCTGATGCTGGCGATGAAACATATGCGCGACAGCCTGACCAGGATTGTCGGCGCGGTGCGCGGCAGCACCGAGACCATCGCCACGGCGTCGACCGAGATCGCCTCGGGCAACCTGGACTTGTCGGCCCGCACCGAGCAGCAGGCCAGCTCGCTGGCCGAAACGGCCGCCGCCATGGAGAAGATGACGGCCACCGTCAAGCAGAACGCCGACAACGCGCGCCAGGCCAACCAGCTGGCCAGCGCCGCCGCCAACGTGGCCGTCCAGGGCGGCGCCGTGGTGTCGCGCGTGGTGGAGACCATGGGCTCCATCAACGACTCGTCGAAAAAGGTGGTGGACATCATCGGCGTGATCGACGGCATCGCCTTCCAGACCAATATCCTGGCGCTGAACGCGGCCGTGGAAGCAGCCCGCGCCGGCGAACAGGGACGCGGTTTCGCCGTCGTCGCCAGCGAGGTACGCAACCTGGCGCAGCGCTCCGCCTCGGCCGCCAAGGAAATCAAGGCCTTGATCGACGACTCGGTCAGCAAGGTCAACGCCGGCAGCGAACTGGTGGATGAAGCGGGCAGCACGATGGGCGAAGTGGTGAGCAGCATCCAGCGCGTGACCGACATCATGAGCGAAATCAGCGCCGCCACCGGGGAACAGACGGCCGGCCTGGAACAGATCAACCAGGCCATCATCGAAATGGACAACGTGACGCAGCAGAACGCGGCCCTGGTGGAACAGGCGGCGGCGGCCGCGCAGGCGATGCAGGATCAGGCCCTGAGCCTGGAGCAGACCATCAGCGTGTTCAAGCTGGACGGCTTGCCGTCTGCGGCGATCCAGGCCGCCAGGCCCGCTGCCGCGAGCGCCCCGCCCCCCCGCGTGGCCCGGACCGCGCCGCCCACCCGCACCTTGCGGGCGGCGCCGGCGATGCCCGCCAGAGTGACACCCCAAAAAGCGACGCCACCAGCGTCCGGCGCCGACGAATGGGAGGAGTTCTAAGCGCTAAGCGCGCAGCATCAATGCGTGCGGATGGCGGCCGGCATGGATACCACCGTGCCACGCCGCGCCGCGCCGGCGAACAGCACCACCGACGCGATGGCCAGCACGTCGGTGGCCAGCATCATCACCGTGAACGGCGAGGCCACGCCGGCGCCGGCCAGCAGGTCGCGCCCGGCCCCCACCGCGAGGCTGCCCAGCGAGATGGCCACCACATTAATCGCCATCATGGTGAAACCGGCCACGGTGGAGCGCATGGTGGCCGGCACCATGCCCTGGATCAGCGTGTTGGCGGGACCGTAGGCGGCCATCGGCAGGAAGGCGCCGGCGCACATGCCGAGGTAGAACAGGACGGAACCGGGCGCGGCGAAGCGGTAGGCCAGCATGAACGGCGCGCACAACACCACCAGCCCGGCCACGAAACCGGCATGCCCGCCCCTGATGGCGTGCGCGAAGCGGTCGCCCAGCCCGCCGCCGAACACGGCGCCGAAGGTGCCGAACACCAGTTGCAGCATGCCGATGCGCTTGGCCATGGCCGCCGCATCGAGTCCCCGCTCATCGACCAGCCACACCTGGGTGAACGCGAAACCGGCGAACACCATGTGCAGCAGCACGAAGCCGGCGATCACCTGCAGCAGGCCGGGCGTGCCGCGCACGGTGCGGGCCATCGCCCGCAGCTGCTCGCCGAACGGGGCGCCGCGCTCATGCCCGGGCTGGCCGCGCTCCTCTGACAGGAATGCCAGCGGCAGCGCCAGCAGCGCGCCGATCACGCCCAGCGCGTGGAAGGTGTCGCGCCAGCCATGCGTCTCGCCGTAGGTGCCGGCCAGCAGGAAGCTGAAGCCGATGCCCAGCGGGATGCCGGTGAAGAACACGCCGATCACGGTGCCGCGCCGGCGCGCCGGGAACAGGTCGGCCAGCAGGCTGACGGCGGCCGGCACCAGCGCCGCCTCGCCGCTGGCGACGAAGAAGCGCGCCATCGCCATCTGCGTGAAGTCCTGCACGTTGCCGGAGGCCCAGGTGCAGACGCTCCAGACCAGCATGCCGACCGCCACCACGCGCGGGCGCGAGTAGCGGTCCGCCAGCGTGCCCATGAACATGGCCATCAGGCCGAAGCTCAGGACCCAGACGGCACCCACCAGGAACCCGTACTGCGCGTTGGAGAGCCCGATGTCGCGGATGATCTGCGGCGAGAAGCCGAGCAGCATATTGCGGTCCACATGCGCGAGGATGTGGGCGAACAGCAGGACGCACAGGGCGATCCGGGAGAAGTGCCGCCATTGCATGATGATTACCCCACCTGGTTCATCGGGAAGCCGCGCTGGCCGGGTTTGCGGTTGGGCGCCATGCCCAGCTTGGAGAGCGTGGTCTCGACATCATTGTACTGGGTGCCGATCTGGTAGATGCTGCGCGCTTCCTTGCCGGTCGCCACATCGCGGCCCACTTCGCGCGCCATGCGCACCATCTGCTCCACCTGCTCGACGGAGGTCATGCGCTCGCCGGGACGGCGCCACAGGTTGTCCTCGATGCCGACGCGCACATGCAGGCCCATGGCGATGGCCATCATGTTCATCGGCGCCACGTTGCGCATGATGCCTTCGATGGTCAGCACGGCGCCGTCTGGCACCTGGCGGATGAACTCCATCATGTGGAACGGGTCGGGACCGGCCGCGCCGCCGCCGATGGCCACATAGTTCAGCACCAGCGGACCATTGTAGTTACCGCGCCGGATCAGGCGCTTGACCGTCTCCAGCTGCGACACGCCGCCCAGCATGAAGTGCGGCTGGATGCGCGCTTCCTGCAGGCGCTTCAGGTGCTCGATGTAGAAGGTGGGCGTGGCCTCGGTGCACATGTCCTGGTAGGCCGCCTTCACGCGCGGATCGGCCAGCATGGTGCCGGCGCCGTCTTCGGCCGTCAGCAGCTCGAACACGTTCATCTGCGCGTTGTTGATGGCGATCGTCACCTGGTCCGGCTTCGGGGTCAGCTCGGCCAGCATGTGGCGCGTGTCGTGGCTCAGCCACTTGGCGTCGGCGCCCTCGCCTTCGGGCGCGAACGAGATCGAACCGCCCACCTGCAGCACCATGTCGGGCACGGCTTCGCGCAGGCGGCCCAGCATCTCATTGAACTTGGACAGGCGCTTGGAACCCTTGCCGTCGTCCTCGCGCACATGCACGTGCAGCACGGTGGCGCCGGCGTTCCAGCAATCGACCGCCTTCTGCACCTGCTGGTCCATGGTGACGGCGATATCGTCCGAATCGCTGGGGATGAACTGCGGGCCGAACGGCGCCACCTGGATCACGAGCTTTTCCTGGTTTTCCGGCAGGAGGGAATCGTCGAAGAATTGCATGGTAAGTCCTTTCGTTATTAGATGACTGCGCCGCCATTGGGGCTGATGATTTGTCCAACCAGGTAATGCTGGCCGGCCAGGTAAGTGACGAGGGAGGCGTATTCCTCCATCGTGCCGAGACGTCCAGCCGGCACCACCTGCCATAGCTGGTTGCGTTTTTCCTCGCCGGCCGCGGCGAGGTACTGCTCGAACTGCGGGGTCTGCACGCCGCCGGGGGCGACGGCGTTGACGTAGATGTTGGCCCCCGCCACCTCGGCCGCCACGCTCTTGGTGAAGGCCACCACGGCGCCCTTGGTGGCGCTGTAGTGCGGGCTGTGCGCGCTCATGGCGGAGATGCCGGCGATGGAGGCGATGTTGATGATCTTGCCGTCGCGCTGGGGTTCCATCAGGCGCAGCGCGGCGCGGGTGCAGTAGAACAGGCCATGCACGTTCACATCCCAGAAGCGCATCCACTCGGCATCGCTCATGGCGCTGGTGATGGCCAGCGACTGGCGTGGCACCGGGGTGGTGATATAGCCGTAGTGCAGGTTGCGGCGCACGGCATCCTGTTCGCCTTCGGGCACGCGGGCCGCGTTGTTGACCAGGATATGCAACGTGCCGAAGCGCGCCGCCAGTTGCGCGAACATGGCGTCCACGGCGGCGCTGGACGACACGTCGCAGTGCAGCGCAAGGCACTCCCCGCCGGCCGCTTCGATGGCGGCGCGCGTGGTGTCCAGGTTGTCGATGTCGATGTCGCAGATGGCCACGCGGGCGCCGGCGTCGGCCAGGGCCAGCGCGATGGCGCGCCCCAGGCCACGGCCCGCGCCGGTCACCAGCGCAACACGGTTTTGCAGGTTATGCAGTTGTCCCATGGCCGCCTCACTTGCTGCGCGCGGCCAGTTCTTCCTGCAAAATGGGGGCGCCCATACTCATGGTGTGGATGCCCAGCACGGACGTCAGTTGCAGCACGGCCGTGATTTCCTCCTTGGTGGCGCCCAGTTCCAGCGCCTTGCGGATGTGGCGCCGCACGCCCGGTGCGTACATGTGGGTGCACGAGGCGTCGACCGCGATGGCGATGAACTCCACCGTCTTCGGATCGAGCACGCCGGCGATCAGGGGGCGCAGGCCCATGGCCATGAATTTCTCGGTCCAGACCGGGTCGAGTTCAGCGAACGGGGTCCAGTTCGGATTCCATTCGCCGGTAGCGCGCAGGTGGTCGCACAGCGGGGTGTGGTTGTCCATCGTTTGTCTCCATTTTTTTGATGTAATGGAGCCATTCTAGAAAGCCGGGGCCGGGCCGGTATTCACATAATGGGACATTGATGTTACATTTTGGGACATCATGAAATCGTCCCAGTACGCCGTCCGCAGCGCCGCCCTGACCAGCTACGTGCCCCTGGCCCGTTCGCTGGGACTGGACCCCTATCGCCTGCTCACGGAAGCGGGCATCAACCGCGCCGCCCTGCTCGACCCCGACCTGAAGATCCCGGCCGAAGCGCTGGCGCGCATGCTGGAGGCCAGCGCCGCCGAATCAGGCGTGGAGGACTTCGGCCTGCGCCTGGCCGCCACGCGCGAGCTGTCCAACCTGGGCCCGCTGGCGCTGGCCATGCGCGAGGAACCCACGCTGCGACGCAAGCTGGAGGCGGCCGCCAAGTTTCAGCGCCTGCACAACGAGGCGCTGCGGCTGCGGGTGGAGGAGGAGGATGGGCTGGTCTATGTGTCCGAAGCCATGCTGGGCACCTCGGGCATGGTCTACCGACAGGCGGCCGAACTGACCATCGGCGTGCTGCACGGGATGATGAAGCTGTTCTTCGGTGAAGGCTGGGCGCCGCGCGCCGTGTGCTTCTCGCACCAGCCGCCGCGCGACATGGCGCCGCACCGGCGCTTCTTCGGCGCCCCGCTGCGCTTCCGCGCCGACTTCGACGGTTTCATCTGCCAGGCGCGCGACCTGGACCGCGCCACCCAGGCAGCCGACCCGCTGATGGCCAAGTACGTTAGCGCCTACCTCGATTCCATCGTCGGCGACCCCGATCACGACACGCGCGACAAGGTTTGGCAACTGGTGCTGGCCATGCTCCCCACGGGCCGCTGCAGCGCCGAAGCCGTGGCCGACAGCCTCGGCGTGGACCGGCGCACCATCCACCGCCACCTGGCCCAGCATGGCGAGACCTTCACCGTGCTGGTGGACGCCGTGCGCGACGAACTGGCCACCCGCTACCTGCTGCACGACCGGCGCCGCGCCAGCGAAGTGGCGCTGCTGCTGGGCTTCTCATCGCAAAGCGCGTTCTCGCGCTGGTTCAGCCAGCGCCACGGCTGCAGCATCACGGCCTGGCGCGCGCGCTGAGCGCCTCAACGTTCAATGGCGACCACCAGCGCCTGGATTTCCCCCTCCACTTCACCGCTGCCGAAACGCGCCACCAGCGCCGCCTCGGCCATGCTGGTCGCTTCGGCCACGGTGGGCGTGCGGCGCGCCTCGATTTCGCCGTGCCACGGCGTGCCCTGGCAATAGGCGGTGGCGACCGTCCCCGCCGACGGCGCCCGGCTGCGCGTCGCCACCGTCTCGAACGCGGGCGGGCTGGCGTAGCCGGCGGCCAGCAATTGCTGCGCGATCAAAGCCTGGTCGCAATAACCATGCGGGGTGCGCGCCATGAAGGATGGCGGATCGGCCGGATAGGCCCGGATCAGGGCCTGGTTGATGACGTTGGCGAAGTCGTTCTCCTCGATCCGGTCCCACACGCTGAATAGCAACGCGCCGCCAGGCCGCAGCACGCGCCTGGCCTCCGCATAGGCCAGGCGCTTGTCGGGAAAGAACATGGCGCCGAACTGGCACACGACCAGATCGAAGGCCCCGTCCGGGAACGGCAACTGCTGCGCGTCCGCCTGCCGCCACGTGACGGGCCGGCTGGTGCCCTGGGCCATGGCGTGGTCCAGCATCGGCTGGTTGAGGTCGGTGGCCGTGATGGCGGTGCCGGCCGGCAGCGCGGCGGCCAGCCGGCGCGTTACCGCGCCCGTGCCGCAGGCGATCTCCAGCACGTCGCGCGGCGCGCGCGCCACGACCCGGCGGCACATGTCCTCCGCGTACGGCGCGAAGATCATCGGCACCATGTAGCGCTCATAGAGTTGGGGGATGGAACCGGCGAAGGTGCGGTCCGCTTCCGATGGCGACCTGTCAGCTGGTCGGGGGGCGTCCATGGCGATCTCCTTGGGTCGTATACCACTGTGAAATTGCTGGCACTTACAAGCTCTTCGTGAAAACGCGTTTCATATTGCGAAATGTCGATGCGTAAAAAACGGGCACAAACATTCCATTTTTTGAAAATACATCCCACATTCTGAAAAATAACGACTAAACCGTTGAAATAAAACGACATTATTTAGGTTATATGTCTTATATAAGACTTGTGCCTTCCACCGAAAACGTTCTATTATTCTTCCATGCAGTTTCGCTTCGGTAGCAGCATCATGTCGTGAACACGAGCGGCAAGCGCGACGCGACAGGAATACGGTTTTCTCATTTTTGCTTCATTCATTAGGAGATTCACATGTCCAAGTACCAAGACGACATCCAAGCCATCGCCAGCCTGAAAGACCAGCAAGGCGCCGCATGGAACGCGATCAATCCTGAGTCCGCCGCTCGTATGCGCGCCCAGAACCGCTTCAAGACCGGTCTCGACATCGCCAAGTACACCGCCAAGATCATGCGCGCTGACATGGCCCGCTACGACGCCGACCCATCGCAGTACACCCAGTCGCTGGGCTGCTGGCACGGTTTCATCGGTCAACAGAAGATGATTTCGATCAAGAAGCACTTCAACAGCACCGACCGCCGCTACCTGTACCTGTCGGGCTGGATGGTTGCCGCCCTGCGTTCCGAGTTCGGCCCGCTGCCTGACCAGTCGATGCACGAAAAAACCGCCGTTTCGGACCTGATCCGTGAACTGTACACCTTCCTGCGCCAGGCTGACGCGCGTGAACTGGGCGGCCTGTTCCGCCAGCTGGACGCCGCCACCAACGCCGCCGACAAGGCCGCCATCCAGTCGCAGATCGACAACCACGTGACCCACGTCGTGCCTATCATCGCCGACATCGACGCCGGTTTCGGTAACGCTGAAGCGACCTACCTGCTGGCCAAGCAGTTCATCGAAGCCGGTGCTTGCTGCATCCAGATCGAGAACCAGGTGTCGGACGAGAAGCAGTGCGGCCACCAGGATGGTAAAGTCACCGTGCCACACGAAGACTTCCTGGCCAAGATCCGCGCCGTGCGTTACGCCTTCCTGGAACTGGGCGTGGACGACGGTATCATCGTCGCCCGTACCGACTCGCTGGGCGCCGGCCTGACCAAGCAGATCGCCGTGACCCAAAAGCCAGGCGACCTGGGCGACAAGTACAACTCCTTCCTGGATTGCGAAGAAGTGTCGGCCGACGCCCTGGGCAACGGCGACGTGGTGATCAAGCGCGAAGGCAAGCTGCTGCGTCCTAAGCGTCTGCCAAGCAACCTGTTCCAGTTCCGCTCCGGCACCGGCGAAGAGCGTTGCGTGCTCGACTGCATCACCTCGCTGCAGAACGGCGCCGACCTGCTGTGGATCGAAACGGAAAAACCACATATCGCCCAGATCGGCGGCATGGTCAGCGAAATCCGCAAGGTCATCCCGAACGCCAAGCTGGTGTACAACAACAGCCCATCGTTCAACTGGACCCTGAACTTCCGTCAGCAAGTGTTCGATGCAATGAAGGCCGCCGGTAAGGACGTGTCCGCCTACGACCGCGCCAAGCTGATGAGCGTCGAGTACGACGAGACGGAACTGGCCCGCGCCGCCGACGAGAAGATCCGCACCTTCCAGGCTGACGCTTCGCGTGAAGCCGGCATCTTCCACCACCTGATCACGCTGCCGACCTACCACACGGCCGCCCTGTCGACCGACAACCTGGCCAAGGAATACTTCGGTGACCAAGGCATGCTGGGCTACGTGGCTGGCGTGCAGCGTAAGGAAATCCGTCAGGGTATCGCTTGCGTCAAGCACCAGAACATGTCCGGTTCGGACATCGGCGACGACCACAAAGAGTACTTCAGCGGCGAAGCAGCCCTGAAGGCCGCTGGTAAAGACAACACGATGAACCAGTTCTAAGCGGTTCCCCCGTGTGAAAAAAGCTCGCTTCGGCGAGCTTTTTTTTCGTCCGCTGGCGCCGAGGCGGCGCACGCAAAACCCGGGGCTGCCCCGAGGTCAGCCCCTTCTGCCACTATCCGCCATTTTTTCGCAGGCGGCCGCGCAGCGGCCAGGCCAGCACTTCCAGCACGCCGGCCGGCACATCGCCGCCGGCGATGCCGGTGGGCGGATATTCACCGGCCGCCGGCTGGCGGTAGGTGCCGAACAGCAGATCGAACACGGGGAACAGGCCGGCGAAATTGCAATCGTAGTGCTGCGGCAGCATCGAATGGTGCAGCCGGTGGAACTGCGGCGTGTTGATCAGGAACGCGGCCCGCCCCAGCCCCCAGCGCACATTCATATGCGGCACCACGTTGTACAGTCCCAGCACGGCGTACATGCCGACGATCACGGGGTCGGGTTTGAACAGCAAGCCCACGGCCAGGTAAAGGGTCACCATCTTGATGCCCGGCTCCAGCCAGAAGTGGCGGTCGGTGGTGGTGGCGTTCATGGCCGTGTCGCTGTGGTGCAGCGAGTGCATGGCCCACAGCGCGGGGATACGGTGTTGCGCCCGGTGGAAAGCGTATTCGCCCAAGTCGAGCACCAGCGTGTAGACGAGGAACGACGGCAGCAGATGCCAGCCGTCGGCCGGCAACGCCAGCCAGCCGCCGCCGGCGCCGTTGACGGCCAGCACCGTCAACGCGGCCGTGCCTTGCTGCAACAGCGCGAAGCCCAGCACATACACGGCCATGCAGCCGAGGTTGACGGCCCGGCCGCGCCAGCGCTGCGCCTCTGCCGGCCACCTGCGTTCGGCCAGCCCGGCCAGCATGATCAAACCGAGCAGCGGCAGCGACTTCCACGCCACATCGGCGGCAAATTGCGCTAGCGTCATCCATCGTCTCCATCCGGGCACCGGCCCGACTATACGGTCCGATTATACGGCCGCGCCCGGTCGCAGGAACGGCATGGCGTGCCCGGGCACGACGGACCTCGCCCTGCCAGCCCGGTTGGCCGGTGCGCTGATGAGCACCCGCCAAGTCAGCGCGTTTGATTTAGATCAACGAAACATTTGATACACCTCAGTACACTGAATTTTATACAATGAGTTAATCGATCACGGCGGCCCGGCGCCTTCGTGCGCCCGCAACGTAGCCCTGTTTCCCACGATGCTGCCAGCCTATATCTCGCACCCCGACTGCCTCAAACACGACATGGGCGACCAGCACCCGGAAGCCCCGGCGCGGCTGGGCGCCATCCAGGACATGCTGCTGATCAAGGGCCTGCTCGATTGCATGCAGACCTATGACGCGCCGCGCGCCACCGAGCAGCAACTGGCCCAGGCCCACTCCACGCTCTACATCCGCACGCTGGCCAGCATGGTGCCGCAGGAAGGCTCGGTGCAGGTCGATCCCGACACCAGCATGAATCCGCACAGCTACCAGGCCGCGCTGCGGGCGGCCGGCGCGGCCGTGCTGGCCGTCGACCTGGTGCTGCGCGGCGAGGCGCCTAACGCGTTCTGCAACATCCGCCCGCCCGGCCACCACGCCGAGTACGCGGCCGCCGGCGGCTTCTGCTTCTTCAACAACGCTGCCGTGGCGATCCGCCACGCGCTCAATGTGCACGGCCTGCAACGGGTGGCCCTGATCGATTTCGACGTGCACCACGGCAACGGCAGCGAAGACATCCTGCACCACGACGAGCGGGTGCTGATGTGCTCGATCTTCGAGGACAAGCTCTACCCGTACAGCGGCAACACGCCGCGCGGCCCCAACATGGTCAACGTGCCGCTGCCGGCCCGCTCCGGCGGCGAACTGCTGCGCACCAGCGTGGCCGAATTCTGGCTGCCGGCGCTGGAGCGCTTCCAACCCCAGTTGATCGTCGTGTCGGCCGGTTTCGACGGCCACCGCGACGACGACATGGGCAACCTGGGCCTGGTCGAAGCCGACTACGCCTGGATGACGCGCCAGATCATGGGCGTGGCCCGGCGCCACGCCCAGGGGCGCGTCGTGTCCTGCCTGGAGGGCGGCTATGACTTGTCGTCGCTGGCGCGCAGCGCGGCGGCCCACGTGAAAGTGCTGCTCGGCCTGGACGACTGATTCGTGCACCCGATGACCTATTCCCATCCAACGCATCCCGAACAAGAACAACATGGATACCCATTATTTAAGCCCTTTGTTTTCCCCCCAGGCCATTGTCGTGTTCGCCGGCAAGGTGGACCAGCCTGAGACCCAGACCAGCTACGGGCGCAGCATCTGCGCCCAGATCCGCGAGGGCGGCTTCACCGGCCCCGTCACCTACCTCGACGTGAACATGAGCGGCACCCTGGCCGACCTGGCCCACTCGCGCGCCGAACTGGCCCTGATCGCCCTGCCCAATGAAGAACTGGCGTTCGCGCTGGAAGTGGCGGGCCGCATCCAGTGCAAAGCGGCGCTGGTGATCTCGTCGGGCGTGGAACCGCAACTGGCCAAGGAACTGCACGCGATCGCCCGCAAGCACGACCTGCACCTGCTGGGGCCGAACTGCCTTGGCTACCAGCGCCCGCGCCTGCACCTGAACGCGGGCGTGGCCGGCAAGCTGGCGCAACCGGGCAGCCTGGCCCTGGTGTCGCAATCGGGCGCGCTCACCTCGGCCATCCTGGACTGGGCCGACAAGAACGCGGTGGGCTTTTCCACCGTCGTCTCGCTGGGCCCCAACACCTCGGTCGACCTGGCGCAGACGCTGGACTTCCTGGCCACCGACCAGGCCACGGAGAGCATCGTCATCTACATGGAAGGGGTGACCAACGCGCGCCGCTTCCTGTCGGCCCTGCGCGGCACGGCCAACACAAAGCCGGTGGTGGTGCTCAAGGCCGGCAACGCGGCCGGCGCCTCGCAGGCGGCGCTGACCCACTCGGGCAACATCCTGGCCAGCGACGACGTGTTCGACGCGGCCCTGCGCCGCACGGGCGCGGTGCGCGTGAAATCGTTCGTGCAGCTGTTCGCGGCCGCCAAGTGCCTGGCCTCGCGCTACCGGCCGGTCGGGCCGCGGCTGGCCATCGTCACCAACGGTGGCGGTCCCGGCGTGCTGGCGGCCGACTGGGTGGCGGAACTGGGCCTGCAACTGACGCCGCTGTCGCCGCCGCACGCGCAAGCCCTGATGCCACTGCTGCCGCCGCACGCCACGCTGAGCCAACTGCTGGACCTGTCGGAGGAAGCGGGGCCGGAACACTACCGCGCCGCCATCATGGCCTGCGGCCAGGACAGCCAGGTGGACGGCATCCTGGCCATCTATTCGCCCAAGCTGGCGGGCGACCACAACGCCGTGGCGCAGGCCGTGGGCGAACTGAAGGCCGCCGTCGGCAAGCCGCTGCTGACCTGCTGGATGGGCGACGAGATGGTGGGCCAGGCGCGCGAGATCATCAACCAGGCCGGTGTGGCCACTTTTCGCACGCCGGAGGCGGCGGTGGATGGCTTCTCCAACATCGCCTCGTTCTATCAGAACCAGCAGCTGCTGCACCAGACCCCGCCGCCGCTGTCGCAACTGGCCGAGCCGGACCTGGACGGCGCCCGCCTGCTGATCGAAAGCGTGCTGGCCGAACGCCGCAAGGTGTTGACGGAAATGGAATCGAAGGCGCTGCTGGCCGCCTTCCACATCCCCATCACCCAGACCATTTTGGCGCGCAACGCCAACGAGGCCATGCTGATCGCCAGCCAGCAGGGCTACCCGGTGGCGCTCAAGATCGATTCGCCCGACATCAGCCACAAGTCCGACGTGCAGGGCGTGGCCCTGAATGTGGTCAACGCGGCGGCCGTGCGCGACACCTTCGCCGACATGATGGCCACCGTGCAGCGCCTCGCCCCGGAAGCGCGCATCAACGGCGTGACGATCCAGAAGATGGCCGGCAAGCGCAATGGCCGCGAAATGTACATCGGCGTCGTCACCGACCCGCTGTTCGGGCCCGCCATCAGCTTCGGCGCGGGCGGCACCATGATAGAGCTGATCAACGACCGCGCCATCGAACTGCCGCCGCTGAACCAGTTCCTGGCCCAGCGCCTGATCGGGCGGGTGCGCTCGGCCCACACGCTCGACGAGCGGCGCGGCGCGCCGGCCGCCGACCGCGAGGCGATCGAACACATGCTGCTGCGGGTGTCGGAAATGGTGTGTGAACTGCCGCAGCTGCGCCAGATGGACATCAACCCGCTGATCGTGGACGAACACGGCGCGCTGGCGGTGGACGCGCGCATCGTGATCGACGCCGCGCCGCCGTCCGTGCACCGCTACGACCACTTGGCCATCCTGCCCTACCCGGTCAACTACACGCAGGAATGGCCGATGCGCGGCGGCGGCCAGTACACGCTGCGCCCGGTGCAGCCGGACGACGCCTCGATGCTGCAGGAATTCACGCGCGGCCTGTCCGAGAAATCGCGCTACTACCGCTTCGCCTCGTCGCTGCGCGAACTGTCGGTGCCGATGCTGGCGCGCTACACGCTGATCGACTACGACCGCGAAATGGCGCTGGTGGCCGTGCAATCGGTGCGCACGCCGGGCGAGGACGGCGAATTCATCGTCCACGACCGCATCATCGGCGTGTCGCGCTACATCGCCAACCCGGACCGCAGCAGCTGCGAATTCTCGCTGGTGGTGGACGACCGCTTCAGCGGCCAGGGCCTGGGCACGCGGCTGATGCACGCCATCATGGACGTGGCGCGCGACAAGGGGCTGACCGAGATCAATGGCCTGGTGCTGAGCAAGAACAGCGGCATGCTCAAGCTGATGGCCAGCCTGGGCTTCCAGATCCAGCCGTATGACGACGACCCCGACTTCCGGCTGTGCAGCAAAGGCTTGTAAAACGCTTGTAAGAAGCTTGCAAGACGCGCGTAACCGGCGCGCCGCGCGCTGTGCTTGCGCCGGCGCGCGCGCTGGGCGATGATGGGGCATGCGCCCCTCCCCCCACATCCTGCTCTCCCGCCTGGCCTGCGCCGTCGTGCTGACGCTGGGCGCCGCCGCCTGCGGCAGTGCGCCGCTGGCCTCTTCCTCGGCCACGTCCACGTCCACCGCCACCGCTACAGCAGCCGCACCTGCGGCAGCAGGCGCCGCGGCGCCGCCAGTATCTACCGCACCGGTCGACAGCGCCGCGCTGATGCGCCAGCTCCAGGCCGAACTGGCCGACAACGGCTGCGACAGCGAGCGCCAGTGCCACACAATCGCCATCGGCAGCAAGGCTTGCGGCGGCCCGGAAGCCTACCGCGCCTGGTCCGATCGCCACAGCGACGGCAGCCGCCTCAAGCAACTGGCGGCCCAGCACGCGGCCGCGCGCCGCGCCGAGGATCTGCGCGACCGCATGATGTCCACCTGTTCCTACGTCAGCGACCCCGGCGCCACCTGCCAGGCCGGCCACTGCGTGCTGCGCCCGCTCACCATCGACGGCCCGCCGTTGCAGCAGTAACGTCACCGGGACGCCCGGCCACCTCGAATAAGCCTCAGATCGTCGTTCCCGCGCAGGCGGGAACCCATGCTGCGCCTCTGAATACGCAGCGTATGGGTTCCCGCCTGCGCGGGAACGACGGTAATTTGCGCTTCCCTCGCAAAAAAACAAAGGCCGGGCCGCTTGCGCGGGCCCGGCCTTCGTTTTGCGGCCCGCCGAACGGCGGGCCTGGTTACTACTTATTTCGCGTTCACGTACTTGTCACGCGCGTTGTCGAACTGCGGCAGCGGGTCGTTGGTGTTCACTTCCACCACCGTCGTGCCCTGGTAAGTGCCGTTCAGCAGGTACTGCACGGCGCCCAGGTGGCGCTTGCCCAGCGCCAGGCCCGACCAGCTCATGCCCACGGAGGCGGTGCCGCCCACGGTGGCCGAACTTGGCATCAGGGCCTTGAAGTTGCCGCCCACGCTGGCTGGCGTGATCACCCACGAGTTCAGGCTGTAGTTGGCCTGGCCGCCCACGGGTGCGTAACCGACCACGCATACGTTGTAGGTGCCGGCCGCCGGCTTGATCAGCTGCACCTGCTCATTGGCGCTGCTGCCGCCACTGCTGCCCACCACGGTGCTGCCCTTGACCACCACCAGGTCCAGGTCCGAATCGCCATTGCCGGTGGTGTCGGCGTCGAACAGCGAGAAACGCGCCACCAGGGTGCCGCTCGGGACCACAACGGTGTGGACGTTGACGCCAGGCGCGCCGCCCGCCGCGCACTGGGCAGCCGTGTTGGCCGACACGTCGGCCTGGCCCACCACGCGGGGATCGAGGGTGGCCGGAATCAGGCCGCCCTTGACGCTGCCCAGGGTGCCGGCGAAGCCGGTGCCCACGGTCAGGATCTTGCTGCCGGTGGCGGCCTCGCTGGTCACGCGGCTGGCTGCGGCCAGCGCGCTGCCGCGCGCCGTCAGTGGGCTGCGCACGGTGTGCGTGCCGTCCGACCACACCAGCGAACCATAGGTCCAGGTGTCGATCGGCGCGGTGGTGCGGGTCAGCTTGACGGTGAAGCTGGCCTTGGCGCCCGCGCCCAGCGTCAGCGAGGCTGGTTGCACATCGACCGTGTAGCCGGGCAGGCTGGCCATGGCCGTGTAGGTGGCCGCGCTGTTGCCCACGTTGGTGACGGTGCGGGTCATGGTCAGCGAGCCGAGCACGTTGGCCGCCGTCAGCGAGGCCAGGTTCAGGTTGTACGGCTGGATGGTGCCCACGGCCTGGCAGGTGGCGGCCGAGTACACGCCGGCGTTCAGCCCGCACAGGAAGCGCGCGTAGTCGATCTCGGTGGCGTCATACACGAGGCCCGGGTCGGCCGCCGTCGATGGCGCGATGTGGCCGGCGCCCTGGCCCCATGGCAGCGTACCGGTGGTCTTGGCGGTGGCGTCCCATGCCATCGAGCCGTTCAGGCCGTCGGGCTTGGTGTCGTAGGCGGTCGTCATCAGGGCCGACTTGATGGCGGCCGGCGTCCAGTCCGGGTGGCGCTGCTTGAGCAGGGCTGCGATGCCGGCTACGTGCGGGGTGGCCATCGAGGTGCCGGTGTAGAACGCCCAGTCCGTCACGGGCGCCACGCCGCCGGCGGCGACAGCGTCGCGCTGGGCCTGGGTCAGGTCCGCCGTGACGGCGGCCAGGATGTCGGTGCCGGGCGCGGTCAGATCCGGTTTCAGGATGTTGGCGTTGGCCACGTTCGGGCCGCGCGAGGACGAGCCGTTCATCACCGGGGCCGGCACGTTGGGGTCGAAGAACGCGCGCAGGTCGCCCAGCGCGGCGGTGGCGGCGGCGCCGCTGGCGGCCGCGTAGTTCTTGACGATGGCGCCGTTCTCCTGCGTGATGTGGATGGTCGACAGCGTGTGCGGCTGGTTCAGCACAGTGGTCGCGCCGCCGGGCACGTTGGCGATGATCACGCCCACGGCGCCGGCCGTCTTGGCGTTGGCGCTCTTGTTGACCAGCACGTTGGCGCCGCGGTCGCACACCAGCACCTTGCCCGTCACCTTGGCCGGGTCCAGCAGCGGCGCCACGCCATCGGTGGCGCCGAAGCAGCGCAGCAGGTTGACGTCGGCCGGATCGACCCCGGCCAGGCCCGCGTCCTTGGACAGGATCATGGGCGCGCTCGGGGTCATGGCGTTGCTGGAGGCGCCGTCGACCTTGACGCCGCTGCCCAGGGTGGCCGAGGCGATGTAGGTACGGTTATGGGTCGAGTTGCCGACCGTGGTCAGCCACGGGCTGATGTGGGACACGGGTGCCGGCGGGCTGGAGGTGGGGCCCGAGTTGCCAGCCGCAGCCGACACGAACACGCCAGCGGCGGCCGCACCGAGGAAGGCCACTTCGGTCGCCTCGTTGAAGGCGCCGCCGCCGGCGTTGGGGCCGATCGAGAAGTTGATCACGTTCACGCCATCCTTGACGGCCTGGTCGATCGCGGCCACGCTGTTGGAGGTGGCGCAACCGTTCTTGCCCGTCACGCCATCGGTCCAGCAGACCTTGTAGGCGGCGATGCGGGCGCGCGGGGCCATGCCCGTCACCTTGCCCATCGGCACGCCGCCGACGCTGGCGCTCACATTGGCGTTGCCGCCGGCCGTGCTCGAGGTGTGGCTGCCGTGGCCGCCGTGGCCTTCGGTGCCGGCGACGGAGTCGCGGGCCGACAGGAATTCCGTCCAGTGCAGGGTCTGGTCGGGCGACTTGAAGTAGCGCGCGCCGATCAGCTTGTTGTTGCAGTTCTGCACGCCGAAGCCTTCGCCGGTCTGGCATTCGCCTTTCCAGCTGGCCGGCGGCGCGTCGTACACACGGGTGGCGCCGGTGTGGCTGGGGTTGCCGTTCTCGTCCACGCGGTCCGCGTAGCTGGGGTTCTCGGGCCAGATGCCGCCGTCGACGATGCCCAGGATCATGTTCTCACCGGCCGCGCCCTTGCCGCCCAGCTGGTCCCACAGGCCGCCGGCCTTGTCCAGGCCCAGGAAGGTCGGGGTGTAGCTGGTGTCGAGCTGCTGGATGGAGTCGGCCGTGATGTTGGCCACGCCGCTGTTCTTCTTCAGCGCGCGCACCTCGTCGTCGGTCAGCATGGCGGCGAAGCCGTTGAACACGACGTTGTACTTGTGGGTGATCTCGGCTGCGCTGACGGTGTTCAGCACGCTTTCCTGCTTGGTGCCCAGGTAGTTCAGGTAGTTCTGCACGTCGGCCGCGTCCACGTTCAGGCGCTGGCCGGGGGCCGGCATGGTGGCGGGCAAGCCCGTGATCTGGCCGGTGTAGGTGGCGGCCGGCTTGTCGACCAGCTGCACGATGTAGGAATGGCGGACTTCATCGGCCATGGCGGCGCCGGCCATGGCCGACAGCAGCACCAGGACGGCGGACGAGATAGGATGCAATTTCATGGCGGCTCCTCAGGCTTGCACTGGCAGGTTGGCGGCGGCGCCGTTTTGGCGGACGCGGCGGCGCGCGGCGAATGCCACACCACCGAGCCCCAGCATCAGCATGGCGTAGGCCGACGGTTCCGGCACGGCACTCACGTTCAGGTTGTCGATGGCGAACTGGGCCTGGTTGGCGGCCGGGTTGAAGCAGCTGCCATTGCCGTCGAACAGGCAGGCGCTGACGGTCAGGCCGCTCAGCGTGGCCTGGCCGAAGGCGCTGCCCAGCGGCACCGCGCCGAACACATAGTTGCCGGCGCCGTTTTGCAGCTGGAAGTCGAAGGCGCTGCGCACCGTGCCGCCGCCGGCCAGCGTGCCGGTCAGCACCAGTTGGCCGTAGGAGAAGTTGGGCAAGCCGCCCACCGGCGCCACGAACGCGTAATCGAGGCCATGCAGCGAGAACGCCGTAGCGTCCGTACGGTGGATATTCAGGCCGCCGTCATTGAGGCCCAGGTAGTACATGCTGTTGTTGCCCACCGGGCAAGCGGCCACGCTGCAGGTGTCGGGATCGGCGCCGTTGGCGATGGCGCCGGCGAAACCGCCGCCGCCCGCGATGCTGTCGAGCACCTGCATGGTGTAACCGGCTTCCGCGAACGTGTCGCCGCCAGCGAAGATGTCGGGGCCGTGGGATTCAAAATTGATGGTGTCGGCCATGGCGGGCGCGGCACCCAGCAGGGCCGCGGCGCTGACGACCACGCCAGCCAGTTGTTTCAGTGTGGGGGTAGATTTCATTTCTCTTGCCTTCTTGGTTAAGGAGCGGACATGGTCTGCATCGGACCTGCAAGGTCGCGGCGCCCTGCTTGCGCTGGATCGGGTCGCGATGCCAGCATCAAGAAATATAGCAAGAGAAACAACTTAAAGTGCAATTATCTTAACGTTGATTGTTTGAATTTATTTCTAAAAACAGAAGAAAAAATGGCATCGTGGATGAAACCAGCTTCATTGGTGGCAGCGGCGGGAAGTTGACTCTGCGATAAACTGTTGTTATTTCGCAAATTCATTGCCTGGGTGGGGCGCGGGCGCGCCGTCCAGGCCCAGCCGCGCGGACACCGACTTCCGGCAACAACCGTGCTTCAGCCGCCAACCTGCGCCTTTCCTGCCTCTATCTTCCGGCATAGTGCCCGGCCGGCGCGACGCTAAAAAAAAAGCCGGCGCGCGCGCCGGCTGGGCAGGCACGGCGGCGACCAACTAAAATATTGCCACTTCTTTCCCCGTGGAAATATCGAGCGACGGCGCACGGCGCACGGCCGGCGCCGGCCCCACGCCACTTTCCGATCCCAGCGTGAACATGTCGACCAGCCGGACCAGCGCCCCGGCCTGTCCGTCCATGCTGTCGGCCGCCGCCGACGACTGTTCCACCAGGCGGGCATTTTGCCGGGTCATGTCGTCGATGTCGGCGATGGCCCGGTTGATCTGCGCCATGCCTTCGCTCTGCTGCTGGCCGGCGCCGGCAATCTCGCCCATGAGTCTGGCCACCTGGCGGACCCTCTCCACAATATCGTCCATGGCGCTGCCGGCCTGGCGCGCCAGGCTGTCGCCCTGCTCCGCCTGACGCACGGCGTCGTCGATCAGGGCCTTGATCTGGCGTGCCGCGCCGGCACAGCGCTGGGCCAGGTTGCGCACTTCCGTGGCCACCACGGCAAAACCGCGCCCCTGGTCGCCGGCCCTGGCCGCCTCGACGGCCGCGTTCAAGGCCAGGATATTGGTCTGGAAGGCAATGCTGTCGATCACGGCCGTGATATCGACGATCTTGTCCGATCCTGCGCGGATGGCGTCCATCGTGGCCACCACGTCGCGCACCACCGCGCCGCCCTGGTGCGCGGCGCTGGAGGCCGACTCGGCCAGCGCATTGGCCTGGCGCGTATGCGTGGCGCTGGCGCGCGCGATGGCGGTCAGTTTTTCGATCGACGCCGCCGTCTGCTGCAGCGAACCGGCCTGCGCCTCGGTGCGGCGCGACAGGTCGGCATTGCCCGAGGCGATCTCGCGCGCCGCGCCGTGGATGGCGTGGCTGCCCTGCTGGATGCGGTGCACGGTGTCGCGCAAGTTGGCCTGCATCGAGTGCAGCGCGCCCAGCATGGCGGCCACTTCGTCGCCCGCGGCGGCGCCGGTATCCGCGCCCGTATCCATACTGGCGCCCGTGCCGGCCACGATCGCATGACTGAGGTCGCCCGCCGCAATGCGGTCGGCCGCCAGCGCCGCCCGCCTGACGGGCGCAGCGATCGTGCGCGTGATGAGCCAGGCTGCATAGGCGCCCATGCCCAGCGTCAGCAGGCCGATGGCGACCATGCCGCCCATGGCGTCGCGGTAGTGGACATTCAGTTCCGCATAGCCCTGCTCCATTTCCGCGCTCTGGCGGCGGGCCAGCTCGGTCAGCGTGGCCAGCCATTGTTCATGGGGCGCCGTCAATTCCGCGCGCAGGATGTTGCCCGCTTCGTAGCCGTCGCCGGCCAGCGCCAGCTTGCGCACCAGCTCGACCACCCGCATCACCGCCTGCTTCTCCGCCATCGCCCGCCGCAGCAGCGCGCGGCCGTCGCCGCTGGCGATCTGCCGCTGCGCCAGTGCTTCGGCCCGCCCGTAGCTGGCCAGGATGGCTTGCAGCGCCGTCTGGTCGCGCGGCACGGCCGCCAGTTCCGTGGGCGCGGCCAGCCGCGCCAGCACCGTGACCATGGCACGGCCTTGCTCGCGCATCTCGGTGACCGCGTTCAGGCTGACCACTTTGTCGTTCATCATGTAGTCGGTCGAGCCGTGCAACTGGGCCATGCGCCACAAGCCCATGGCTAGCAGGCCGCTGGCGAACAGCAGGACCAGGCCGAAACCCAGCGCCAGGCGGGCGCCGATCTTGATACGGACTAGGCAAGTGAGCAATTCGGTCAGCAATCGGGTCATGGGCAAACTCGGGTCGGATGGAGCGGAATCGGCCGCCGCAGCGGGCTGGAGGTCAAAGAGGCCCCATTCTGCGCGTCAAATTTCGTTGCCGATAGAGCCACTTGCCGCACGCACGCGGGACCACCTCGGCGCGGCGCACCGCCCCCCAAAATGCACACACCCCGCAGGCCGGGGGGCGTGCGGGGTGTGCTGGCGGCGCGCCGGGCGCCAGTGACTGCAGGCTTAGTGCTTCAGGTAGGTGTCGAGCCAGTCGAGCACCGTGTGGTGCCACAGCAGCGAGTTGGCCGGCTTGAGCACCCAGTGGTTCTCATCCGGGAACACCAGCAGCTTGCTGGGGATGCCGCGCCGCTGCAGTGCCGTGAACGTGCCCAGACCCTGCGCGGTGGGAATGCGGAAGTCCTGGTCGCCCTGCACCACCAGCATCGGGGTCTTCCAGTTCGCCACCAGGTTGACCGGGTTGAACTTCTCGTGGTTCTGCGGCACGTTGAAATAGCTGCCGCCGTTCTCCCATTCCGTGAACCAGATTTCCTCGGTCGAATAGGCCATGCCACGCGTGTCGAACACGCCATCGTGGTTGACGATGCAGCGGAAACCATCGGACCAGTTACCCTGGATCCAGTTCATCATGTAACCGCCGTAGGAAGCACCCAAGGCGCAGCTGCGCTGGGTATCAAGCCACGGGAAACGCTGGGCCGCCGCCGCCAGGCCCAGCTTCAGGTCCTGCAGCGGCTTGCCGCCCCAGTCGCCGCTGATGGCGTCGGTGAATTTCTGGCCATAGCCGGTCGAGCCGTGGAAGTCGATGAACACGGTGGCATAACCGGCGCCCGCGTACACCTGCGGATTCCAGCGGTAGCCCCAGGCGTTGCCGAAGCTGCCCTGCGGACCGCCATGCACGAGGAAGGCCACCGGGTATTTTGCGCCGGGCACGGCGTTCCACGGCTTGGTCACATAGCCGTACACGGTGTCGCCATTGGCGCCCTTGAACGAGAACTGCTCGTACTCGCCCATCTTGACGTCGGCCAGCGCCTGCGCGTTATTCCATGTCAGCTGCACGGCCTGGCCCGGCGCCGCGCCCAGTTTCTGCTTGTACAGCTGGGCGCCCGAGGCCAGGTCGGCGTGGGACATGACGATGGTGTCGTGGCGCACGTCGAAGCCGTGCACGGCGCCGTTGCCGCTCAGCGCGCTGACCTTGCCGCTGGCCGCGTCGATGGCGAACAGGCGGTGCTGGCCCACGTCGTCGGCCGTGGCCAGCAATTGCTTGCCGTCCGGGCTCCAGCTGTAGTCGGCGATGGAGCGGTCCCAGTCGCCGGCCACGGTGCGCTTCTTGCCGGTGGACACGTCCATCAGCACCAGGTGGAAGCGGTCGGCCTCGAAGCCGGGCCGGTCCATGGCCAGCCAGGCCAGCGTGCGGCCGTCGGGCGAGTAGATGGGTTTGGTGTCCCAGGCCGGGTTGTCGGCCGACAGGTTGCGCGGCGTGCCGCCGGCGGCCGGCACCTGGTAGACGTCGAAGTTGGTCGACCACGCTTCCGTCTTGCCGGCGATGCGGGCCGCAAATACGACGCTCTGGCCGTCCGGGCTGAAGTGGTATTCGTCATGGTCGCCGAAGGGCTTGGACGGCACGTCGCCGTCGAGCGTGCCGCTCAGGCTGACGGGCGCGGCGCTGACCTTGCCGTTCGCGTCGATGGGGGCCGCGTACAGCACGGCGTTGCGGCCGTCGCCCCAGGTGTCCCAGTGGCGCACGAACAGGCGGTCATAGACGCGGCCGCTGGCCTTGTTCTTGGCCTGCGCATCGAGCTTGGCCTTGGTGCAGGCCAGGTCGGCACAGTCGCGGAACACGGCCAGGCTGAAGGCCAGCCTGTCGCCCTGGGGCGACAGGCGGAAATTATCGACATCGACGGGGAAATCCGTCACGCGCACGGCCTCGCCGCCCGTGAGCGGCAAGCGCCACACTTGCTGCGAGCCCGAACGGGACGACAGGAAATAGATGGCGTCGCCCTTGGGCGACCATTCAGGGTCGGTGCTGCTGGCTTCGCTCTGGGTCAGGCGCTGGGGAACGGGCTTGGCGGCGCGCAAGTCCAGCATCCACAGCTGGGTGTTGCCACGGTTCTTGTCCAGGTTGGTCGTGCGCACGGTATAGACGACGCGGCTGGCGTCCGGTGCCAGCACGGGCGCGCCCACGCGCTCCATGTTGACCATATCTTCCACCGTGAAGCCGCGCGGCGCGGCCAGCGCGCTGGAGGCCGCCACGGCGGTTCCCAGCAGCAACAGACGTAATATCATGGGTTGATCTCCGACGTAAGATGGGCCGGCGGGTCGCCGGCCTTGGGTAAGCCGGCGGGTGGCCGGCGAGCCGGACATGATACCAAGTTCACCCCTGACCCGGTGGAAACCGCACACTGTCGGGGTCGTCGCAGAGATGGCAGGCAATCGACGGGCGGCCGGCGGCGACGCGGCGGCCAGGCCCGCTGGCGCACGATGGCGCCCGGTAGTTCAGCGATTGGGCAGGGCCACGCGCTTGCTATCCATCAGGTCGTGGGGATCGACCTCGCTGACGTTATTGGTGGCCGAACAATCCTTGCGCACGATGGAGGTGCCGGTGGCCGCCTCGGTATTACGGCATTTGACGACCGGCGCGGCCGGTTGGGCCGAAGCCACGGTGGTGTCGGCCGGCGCGCTGGCGCAGGCGGTCAGCAGCGCCGCGGCGGCAGCGGCCAGCGGGACAGTGAGGCGTAACGAAATCTGGATCATGTCGATTACCTTCCGTTCAAAATATTGAGGGGCACAACGAATTATCATATTAGCATTGTTGGATTATTCCGATACATTTTTTGCTCACAAAGCAGAAAAACTGACTGATGGCGGGCTGCGGCGCCGGCGCAACAGTGGCCGGGCCCGTGTCATCGTGCGCACGGGCAAGCGCGATTTTTTTTCGCGCATTGCCGCCAAAACTTGTTTTTTCCAGCATGAATCGGGCGCATAATTGTTCGCTCATGCCCCGACATTGCAAGGCGCCTCCGCCGGCTTGGCGCCCCCGCAATACGTTTTACATGCCGGCAATGCAAGCGCCAGGATGGCCAAAAAGTTCGCAGGTTTTTTTACCCTAGTTGTGCCACACAGATAGTTGTGAACAATTGTAAAGAGTCGTTGAAGGCGTGCCCGACAGCGCTAAGGTGATGTTTTTTCCACCTGGCCCGGCCCCATCAACGTATGCCTCGCAGCCGACGTCAGACGTATTCCGGGAATCGCTATGCTCACTGCCACCTATGTCCTGTTGACCCTGTCAATCGAACAGAAAAAGGAACGCCACTTCATTTCGCGCCTGCTGCAACAGGTGCGCACCATGGCCCGCAAACCGCAGGAAGTCGACCCCGTCTACCTGCAATCCCAGCTGGACGAACTGGCCCGCTTCGCCGAAGCGCGCCACCAACGCAAGGTCGAAGCCTGCCTGATGCCGGCCGTGCGCAACGCCACCGGCGACGCCGGTCCGCTGCTGGCCGACCTCGAATCACTGAGCCGGTTGGGCCACACCATGCTCGCGGCCGTGCGCAAATGCCTGCGCCGCGCCATGCGCCGCAGCGCCGTGCACAGCACCTTCCTGTGCCGCACCATCGACATGTATTGCCAGAATTTGCTGCAACGGCTGGACAAGGAGGAACGCGAACTGCTGCCGCTGGCCCAGCGCGTGATCCGCAGCGAAGAATGGTTCGAAATCGGCAGCATGTTCCTGATTCACGATGAGGCGGACGGCGCACAAGGGCGCCAGCGGCCGGCACCGGCTGTGGCCGGGCGCGCCGGCCAGCGCGGCGGCCAGCCGCAATTGATGCCGGCCAGCTGAGGCGCGGGGGCGGCGGGGCTGGCGCACGCGCCCGTGTTTCCCCGCCGACACTGTTGGGCTAGAATCGTGACCGCGTGGCGATCCCATGCCCCCGTTCACCCAACAGAATAGCGAACCCCACCATGCGTTTTGCTTTGCCTCTCGCCGCCTTGCTGGCGGCCGGCGCCGCGTCCGCGGCCGCCCCCGCCTCACCTTCCGCTCCCACCCCGATCACGCTCGACCAGGCCATGGCCAACCCCGACTGGATCGGCACGCCCGTCGAAGCGTCCTGGTGGGGTTGGGACAGCCACCGCCTGTACTTCAAACAAAAACGCAGTGGCTCGCCGCTGCGCGACATCTGGCA
Organism: Rugamonas brunnea; assembly: GCF_014042345.1. Classification (GTDB taxonomy): domain Bacteria; phylum Pseudomonadota; class Gammaproteobacteria; order Burkholderiales; family Burkholderiaceae_D; genus Rugamonas; species Rugamonas brunnea. The sequence goes on along the minus strand of NZ_JACEZT010000020.1, from coordinate 11,480 downwards.
AGCGGGCGCGGGCACGCCCGCCATCGTCAACGACCAGCACCTGGCCGGCGTCGACAGCCCGGCCATGGTGTACAACCGCGACCACACACGCGCCCTCGTGCTGCGCAACGGCGACCTGTTCGAGCGCGACCTCAAGACGGGCACGCTGACCCAGATCGTGCGCGGCAGCATCCCCGCCGCCGCGCCCCAGTACGCGGCCGACGGCGCCCATGTGCAATTCCGCATCGGCCAGGACTGGTACAGCTGGAGCCGCGCCGAGCGCCTGGTGACGCCCGTGGCCCAGCTGCGCACCAGCAAGGACCCGGACGCCAAACCGGAGCCGGACGCCCTGCGCGAACTGCAGCTGCGCCTGCTGACCACGCTGGCGCGCCAGAAACAGGAGCGCGAACAGCAACACGAACAGGACCAGGCCCGGCGCCGCGCCGACGCCACCCGCGCCCCGCTGCCCGTCTACCTCGGCGACAAGGTCGACATCAGCGGCAGCGCGCTGTCGCCCGATGGCCGCTACCTGCTGGTGGTGACCACGCCCCGCGACGGCGCCAAAGCCCCGCGCGACAAGATGGCCCGCTTCGTGACGGAATCGGGCTTCGAGGAAGCCGTGGACCAGCGCCAGCGCGTGGCCCACGACGGCCCCGTGCCGCAAACGCTCAAGCTGATCGACCTGGCCACGCGCAGCGTGCGCGACCTGCCCTACGACAGCCTGCCCGGCATCGTCACCGATCCGCTGGCCGAACTGCGCGCGGCGCAGAAACTGCCTGCGCTGAAAGGCAACCGCCCCGTGCGCGTGGACCCGGACGATGGCGTGCTGCAATGGAGCGCCGACGGCAGCCGGGCCGCCGTGATGGTGCGCGCCATCGACAACAAGGACCGCTGGATCGCCACCGTCGACCTGGCCCGCGCCACGCTGGCCAGCGTGCACCGGCTGACGGACCCGGCCTGGATCAACTACCGCGGCAACCACTTCGGCTGGCTGCCCGACAACAGCACGCTGTGGTATCAATCGGAGGAAAGCGGCTATTCGCACCTGTACACCTTGCCCGCCGGCGGCCAGCCGCGCGCCCTCACCAGCGGCGCCTGGGAAGCGAGCCAGCCGGAATGGTCGGCCGATGGCAGCCAGGTCTATTTCATCTGCAACCCCAAGCTGCCGGGCACGTATGAAGTGTGCGCCACCTCCATCAAGGATGGCGCGCTGCGCATCCTGACCACGCTCGGTGGCGTGGAAAACTTCGCCCTGTCGCCGGACGGCCGCAAAGTGCTGCTGCGCTACTCGGCCAGCTACCTGCCGCCGCAACTGGCCACCGTGCCGGCCACGGGCGGCGCGCCCACCGTGCTCACGGACACCCGCACGGCCGAATTCAAAGCCCGTAACTGGATCGCGCCGCAACTGGTGGCCGTGCCGTCCACCCACGGCACCGCGCCGATCTGGGCCAAGCTGTACCGTCCGGCCCAGCTGGAATCGGGCAAGCGCTACCCCATCGTCATGTTCGTGCACGGCGCCGGCTACCTGCAGAACGTCAGCCAGCGCTACCCGAACTATTTCCGCGAGCAGATGTTCCACAACCTGCTGGTGGAAAAGGGCTACATCGTGCTGGACATGGACTACCGCGCCTCGGAGGGCTACGGCCGCGCCTGGCGCACGGCCATCTACCGCCAGATGGGCCATCCGGAACTGGAAGACTACCTGGACGGTGTGCAATGGCTGGTGGCGCAGCACCAGGGCGACGCCGGCAAGGTCGGCATCTACGGCGGCAGCTACGGCGGCTTCATGACCTTCATGGCCCTGCTGCGCGCGCCCGACGTGTTCAAGGCCGGCGCCGCACTGCGCCCCGTAACGGACTGGACCAGCTACGAGCACGACTACACGTCCAACATCCTCAACACGCCGGAGCTGGACCCGCAGGCGTACAAGATCTCCTCCCCGATCGAATACGCGGACCAGTTGCGCGGCCACCTGCTGATCGCCCACGGCATGGTGGACGACAATGTGTTCTACCAGGATTCCGTGCGCATGGCCCAGCGCCTGATCGAACTCAAGAAGGACAACTGGGAGCTGGCCAGCTATCCGATGGAGCGGCACGGCTTCGTGCAGCCGGAAAGCTGGTACGACGAGTACCGTCGCATCTACCAGCTGTTCGAGCGCACGCTGAAACAAGCACCGTGACGGGGATGTGGCGCCTTCGAAAAATTCACCCTTGACGGCGCCCCACACCCGCCTGCTATAATTGCGGCCCTTGGCCTGGTAGCTCAGTTGGTAGAGCAGAGGACTGAAAATCCTTGTGTCGGTGGTTCGATTCCGCCCCGGGCCACCAAGAATAAGAAATGAAAACGCCACCTTCAAGTGGCGTTTTTTGTTTCTCAGGCTAAGAGTTGTCGGATTCGATCCAATTCCTAGGCACTGCTTGTACGATCAGCATCCTTGCCGGGCTCCTCCTGACATCTGCAAACCGCTTGATATCGCATCAAGTGCGAAGACAGGAAATAAACCAATCCAAAGTGTCAATGCCAGAATTAATGATTGAATGATGGCAAGCCAAAACTGCACCCGCAGGGGATATTTCAGATTGCCCGAGATGGCAATCGCGGTAGTGAACACGATGCCAAGAGCATACTCCCAAAAAAATATCAGATTCGCAAGAGAAGCGCAGCTCGGCTTAAACAGGATATAGGCTAGGACGGGGCCGACAAGCATTGCCACGCCACAGAGGCGCACAGGCTTTGTAAGCGGACGCAACTGAACGCCCAAGTTGCGAGTGACAAATAGGTAGGTGGCTACAGCCAGACCAACTAATGCTAAAGGAACCACAAACACATAGGGACTGGAATAAAAAAACACAAAGGAATAAAAAGGATCCATGGCCTATGCGGAACAAGAGTAATTGGGGTATCAGGTTTTCCAGTCCAGCCTGACCGATCAACACTACAGAAGAGCAGCCGGCCGCAGCTTGATTCCCGTCATTTTTTGGCGCGGTGTGACGATTACGCCGTCCCAGAGCTTGATCCTGAACAGGCATCAGGGTCAGAGGCATCAGCATCAGTATCAGGGCATCAGGGTCAGTGCCGACATTCAGACAAATTCCCCCCAGAATCATCCCTTCAACCGAAACGCGCAGATTAATTAAATCTCGAATCAAAGCCCGTGTCCGAATGTCGGCGCATTCCTCCTGCTTAGCTCCTGAGCACAGTCAATAACGACTTTTCAATGCTATGTAACGTTAGGGCTGCTCGCGTCAACTTGAAAGGAGATCGCTCATGTCTCATCACGGCCATGCACCCGTTCGAACCGGAACACACAAGCATCAACCCAAGCAGCAACCGGCTCACGTCGTCCACTTTGTTAGACTGCACGCCAGCGACGCAAAGATTGTCTCTGCCAATATGGGCATACCGATCGCAGTGATACTTGCCCAGTCTGCGCTCGAAAGCGATTGGGGCAGATCAGTCAAAGGCAACGCATACTTTGGCATTAAGGGCAAATCCCCATCCGGCAACTCGACAACTTTTTCAACGCACGAAGTCACCCTGTCCGGCAAACGAATAAGCGAGACCGACGAATTTCGTGCCTACGCCGACTATGCTGAAGCGGCGGCCGACTACGTATCTTTGATACGACGCAAGTACCCGACCGCCCTGGCATACCGTGACGAACCAGAGAAATTTGCCGAAATTGTCGCAAGGGGAGGCTATGCCACCGATCCGTTGTACGCGAAAAAATTGAAATCCATTATTCATACGCACATCGCGCCACTGCTCAATTAGTAAGGCTAAGTAAGTCATGAAGCTTCTTCCATCCTGCTTAGCCACCTTGCTGCTTGTTTCGTCGGCTGCCGCATTCTCGGAGCCAGTAAAGACCAGAGAAGAAGCCGCGCAGCTCGCGATACATGCGATCCGCAAATTTGATCTGACGACATTGAAGGACGAGTGTGTTGCGATCGCCGTGATCGAGAAACCGTCATACTTCGAAATTGTCGTGCGCGAACGTCACACGCGAGACTGCGGCGGCACTCCGGAAACTGGGCCGCGCCTGTTTAACATCCGAGTAAAAAAACAGGATGGTCGACTAACAAGCGACGTCTACGACGGAATAAGCTATATGCCCGTCGATCACCAGCCTGGACAGAAGAAGCAAGCCGGCCCCTGATCAGAACAGAACGTCCCTTGTTCCGAAAATCCCGGTATCTGAATTTCGATTCCGTCCCGCGCCAACAAAAACATCCATCAACAAGCGCTGATCCATACCGATCGGCGCGCACCGGTCAGGCGGCCCCCGCACCAGAACAAGGCATCCATCGCCACCATGGTGCGCGTTGCACCTTTGCGCGCCAACACGATGCACGGCCGCACCAGCGCGGCGCCCCGCTTCGCCCTCCCTGCCACAAGGCCCGACTCTTGCTTAGTGATCGATAGCAGGGATTTCAGCACCTCGGAATACTTGATCAATTACACAATAATTCTAGGATAGGGAAACAACATGGCATACCTGGCACCTTCAGAGTTCGTCACCAAAATGGTCGATGCGGGCGAATCCAAACTGTATATGGCCACCCGTGACGCGCTGATCCGCGCCTACATGGCCGGCGCCATCCTGGCGTTGTCGGCCGTGTTCGCCGTTCACTGCTCGGTGCAGACCGGCGTGCCACTGATCGGCGCAATCCTGTTCCCGGTCGGCTTCTGCATGTTGTACCTGCTGGGCTTTGACCTGCTGACGGGCGTCCTGGTCCTCACGCCGCTGGCCTTGCTCGACAAGCGCCCCGGCGTCACCTTGCCCGCCGTGCTCAAGCACTGGGGCGTGGTCTTCGTCGGCAATTTCCTCGGCGCGCTGACGGTCGCCGTACTGATGGCCATCGTGTTCACCAACGGCTTCCAGACCGAGCCGAGCAAGGTCGGCATGACCATCGCCGGCATCGGCGAGGCGCGCACGCTGGGCTACGCCAAGTTCGGCGCCTACGGCATGCTGACGCTGTTCGTGCGCGGCATGCTGTGCAACTGGATGGTGTCCACCGGCGTGGTCGGCGCCATGATCTCCACCTCCGTCAGCGGCAAGGTGATCGCCATGTGGATGCCCATCATGCTGTTCTTCGCGATGGCGTTCGAGCACTCGGTGGTCAACATGTTCCTGTTCCCGTCGGCCATGCTGATGGGCGGGCATTTCTCCATCCTCGACTACCTGATCTGGAACGAGATCCCCACCGTGCTGGGCAACTTGGTGGGCGGCCTGTCGTTCACCGGCCTCACCCTGTACACTACCCACGTCAAAACCTTGCCCAAGCGCGCGCTCAAGAAGGCGGCCTAAGTTCGCACGGGCGCCGCGGGCCGGCCGCCTGGCCGCCCGCGCGCCTGACTTTCCATGTCCAAGCAGCTCACCATCTCCACCGGCCAGTACTCCTGCAAGGGACGCAAGGACGTCAACCAGGATTTCCACGGCATCTATCTGGCCAGCGGCGCGCAACTGGGCCACAAGGGCATCGCCATCGCGCTGGCCGACGGCATCAGCGGAAGCGACGTCAGCCAGGTGGCCAGCCAGTTCGCCGTGACCGGTTTCCTGGAAGACTACTACTGCACGTCCGACGCGTGGAGCGTCAAGACCTCGGCCGAACGGGTGCTGGCGGCCACCAATTCCTGGCTCTACGCGCAAACCCAGCAGGGACGCGGCCGCTACGACAAGGACCAGGGCTATGTGTGCACGCTGAGCACCATGGTCATCAAGTCGGCCACGGCGCACCTGTTCCACGTCGGCGACACCCGCATCTACCGCCTGCATGGCGCCACGCTGGAACAGCTGACCGTCGACCACCGCATCCAGGTTTCGCCCGGCCAGAGCTACCTGGCCCGCGCGCTGGGCGTGGACGGCCAGCTCGACATCGATTACCGCACCGTGCCCATCGAAACGGGCGACCTGTTCGTGCTGGCCACCGACGGCGTCTATGAATACACGGACGGCGCCGCGATCGCCGCCGCCATCGCCGCCACGCCGCAGCAACTGGACCTGGCGGCGCAAGCCATCGTCGAGGAAGCCTACCGGCGCGGAAGTCCGGACAACCTGACCGTGCAACTGGTGCGCATCGACGCGCTGCCCAGCCCGGAAGTCAACGAGCTGGTGCGGCAATATGCCAGCCTGCCCTTCCCGCCTTTGCTCGAAGCCGGACAGATTTTCGACGGCTACCAGATCGTGCGCGAATTGCACGGCAGCAGCCGCAGCCACATCTATCTGGCGCACGACCCGCACAGCGGGCAGAAGCTGGTCATCAAAGCGCCTTCGGTCGACCTGCGGGACGACCCCGCCTATCTCGAACGCTTCCTGATGGAGGAATGGGTGGCGCGCCGCATCCACAGCCCGCACGTGCTCAAGCCGGTCGTGCACGAGCGCCCGCGCAACTACCTGTACCTGCTGACGGAATTCATCGAGGGCCAGACCCTGGCGCAATGGCTGCGCGACCATCCGCGCCCCGGCCTGCCGGCGGTGCGCGCCATCGCCGGCCAGGTGGCGAAGGGCTTGCGCGCCCTGCACCGGCTGGACATGGTGCACCAGGACCTGCGCCCGGACAACATCATGATCGACGGCGCCGGGATGGTGACGATCATCGATCTGGGCGCCGCCAGCGTGGCCGGCATCTGCGAGCGCGGCGATCCCATCGAACAGGCCGCCCCGCCCGGCGCGCTGCAATGCATGGCGCCCGAATATTTCCTCGGTGAAGATGGCAGTGCGCGCTCGGACATTTATGCGCTGGGCGTGCTGGTCTACCAGATGCTGACGGGCACGCTGCCCTACGGCGTCGCCGTACCCCAGGCCCGCACCCGCGCGGCCCAGCGCAAACTGCGCTACGAACCGGCGCAGCTCCACAACCGCGACGTCCCGCCATGGGTGGACGAAGCCATCAGGAAGACCGTGCACGTGGACCCGCTGCGGCGCTACGACGACGTGGCCGAATTCCTGTATGACCTGGAGCAACCGAACCGGGCCTTCCTTGAGCGCAAACGCCCGCCACTGATCGAGCGCCATCCGCTGGCGTTCTGGAAAGGGGTGTCGTTCATGCTGGCGTTCGCATTGCTACTGAGCCTGGCCTTCAGGGGACACTGACGCGCGCACCATGCAGTTCTGATAACATTGGGCATCGCACCAAGCTGTCATCAGGCCATACATCAAGCCACAACGGGAGAAGCATGCATGCGTGATCCACAATTCCTGCACGGAAGCTGCCTGTGCGGCGGCGTCGTCTACCGGGCCGCGCTGCCCGTGCGCGACGCCAGCCATTGCTACTGCACCATGTGCCAGAAGCAGCATGGCGCCGCCTCGGGCTCCTATGCCAACGTCGGCAGTGCCGGCTTCGCGTTCGAACGCGGCGCCGACCTGGTGACGGAATACGCCTCATCCGACCATGGCCGGCGCGGCTTCTGCCGCGTGTGCGGCTCCACCCTGTTCTGGCGCAGCACGCAGGCGCCCGACCGCATCGCCATCACCCTGGGCACGCTGGAACCCGCATATGACGGCCCCGTCGAGCGTGAGCTGCATACGGACAGCAAGCCGGCCTGGCTGCCGACACGCTGAGACCACCGGCACCCTCCCCGCCAACCTTCCCATCGCGACGGGCGCACGCCGCGCCCGCCGCAATCCATCCCTCGCATTATTAGTGCAATCACTCTAAGCGGTCGGTTGACAAATGACCGCCGGTCATTAAACTAGCCATATTATGACCTTCAGTCATTTAATGAGGAGTTTGACGATGAAACAGGATCTGGCAGGACAATGGGCGCTCGTGACGGGCGCGTCGAGCGGCTTTGGCGTCGATTTCGCGCGCCAGTTGGCCGCGCGCGGCGCCAAGCTGGTGCTGGTGGCGCGGCGCGCCGAACCGATGCAGGCGCTGGCCCGTGAACTGGCCGGCCAGTACGGCACCGTGAGCGAAGTGGAAAGCGCGGACCTGTCCCAGTCGGGCGCGGCGCACGCGCTCAAGGCCACGCTGGACGCGCGCGGCATCCACATCGACATCCTGATCAACAACGCCGGCTACGGCCTGTGGGGCCCGTTCCTGGAGCAGCCACTGGACCGCACGCTGGATATGATGCAGCTGAACATGGTGACGCTGACGGAGCTGACCCACGCCTTCGCGGCCGACATGGCGCAGCGCGGACGCGGCAAGATCCTGCTGGTGTCGTCCATCGGCGCCTACCAGGCCACCCCGACCTATGCGGCCTACGCGGCCACCAAGGCCTACGTGCTGCTGTTCGGCGAAGCCCTGCACGAGGAATTGAAAACCAAGGGCGTGACGGTAACCGTGCTCTCGCCCGGCATTTCGGCCACCAGCTTCCTGGCCGTGTCCGGCCAGCGGGCCACGCTGTACCAACGCTTGCTGATGATGCAGAGCGCGGCCGTGGTGCGGATCGGTCTGCGCGCGCTCGACCGGGGCCGCGCCTCCATCGTGCCGGGCTGGCTGAACGCCCTCACCGCCTTCGGCAACCGCTTCATGCCGCGCATGGTGCAGCGCCGGGTCGCCTATCAGCTCATGAAAAACTGAGGCGTAACCGGGGACGAACTGCGGCGCAGTCGATTCGTTGTAGAATCCCGTGCCATTCAACACCAAGGAAACCCATGGGACGCCCCGTCCTGACCGAGCAAGACCGGGAGCAGCGCCGCCGCGTGCTGCTCGATGCCGCCCACCGGCTTTACCGCGAGCGCAACACCCTGCCGCCGGTGGCCGACATCGCCAGCGCGGCCGGCCTGGCCAAGGGCACGGTGTACCTGTATTTCCGGACCAAGGAAGAAATCTTCGTCGCCCTGCTGGAGGACAGTTTCGCGCAGCTGTTCACGGCGCTGGCGCCGCTGCTGACGGCGCTGGACATGGACCAGCCCGGCGCGGCGGCCCGCTTCGCGCGCGCCTACACGCAACTGGTGCGCGACAGCGGCGACCTGCTGCAACTGGCCGCGCTCGGCAACACCGTGCTGGAAAAGAACCTGCCGCTGGAAGCCATGCAACGCTTCAAGCTGAACCTGGCGCAGGGCATGACGCAAGCCGGCGCCCTGCTGGAGCAAGGCACGCGCGCCCGCGCACCGGGCTGGGGCGCCACCCTGCTGCTGCAAACCTATGGGCTGACCCTGGGCCTGTGGCAGGCGCTGGATTTTCCCGACGCGCTGCGCGCGCTACTCCAGCAACCGGCGTTGCGGGTGCTGGAGCGGGACTTTCATGCGGAACTGGAAGCGGCCGTCGAACGGCTGTGGTCAGCCGCCTTCAACTGATCCGCGCCGGCGTTACCACATCAGGTCGTCAGGGATCTGGAAAGCGGCGTAGGGATCGTCCTCATCCACTTGCGTGCTGCTCTTGTTGACGCGCACCACCATGGACGCGTCGCGCTCGGCGATCTTGTCGGCAATCACACGCGGCACCAGTTCCACCGTATCGCCCAGGCAGACGATCACCAGCCGCCCCGCCACCAGGTGCTCGCGCACCTCGGCCGACACGTAGATGCGCTCGATTTTGGTCCCGTGCGTGAAGTTGTAGGCGATATCGCCCTTGCCCTTGTTCTGGCGGTTCTTCTGCACCATCTGCACGATCTGGGCGTGGATCGCCTTCTGCGTTGCGGCCTCGTCGCGCTGCGCGTTCATCTCGCGCGCACGCTCGGCGTTCTTGCGCTGGATGTCGAGCGCGGCCACGCGCGCCTCGTCCACGCTCTGCGTGCCCGTGCGGCGCTCCTCCTTCTTCTGCTTGCTCTTGTCCTGATTGACCTTCTTCACCTTGTTCTTGTCGACCAGGCCGGCCTTTAACAACTGCTCTTGCAGGGAAACCATGCTTACCACTCCGTAAATGGGAACCGGCGGCCGGAACTGACCGCCGGCCGCCGCAAAGGCGATAGCATAGCAAACCCCGCGCTAGCCGAGCTCGAACGTCGTGATGCCGTACTGGCGCCCCATGTCCATCGTCGGCTGGCCCTTGGTGTACATGCGCGCCGTTTCGAAGCAGGGCCGCAACTGGTGGCGGGCGGCCAGCGACATGGCGGCCGGGTTGGCCTCGGGCACGTCGAGATACACGGGCACGCCCGGCGTCACCTGGCCCAGCAGGTTGAGGAACAAGGTCTCGGCCTGCACGGCCGTGTCGGCGAACAGGGGACCGATCTTGTAGCCGGTGCGGCAGGGCCGCAGTACGGCGAACGCGGCCACGTCCAATTCGCCCGGTGCGCCCGGTGCGCCCGGTGCGTCCGGTGCGCCCGCCTTGCCCTGGGCGCGCGGGATGCCGACGGCGATGCAGTCCGGCTGCGTGATCCAGCACTGGAGGAAGCGGCTGCGCTGGTCCGGGAAGCAGCCGCGGTCGTAACGGTGCACGGCATCGACCGCCAGCGACGCCAGCGGCACGGCGTCATTGTCCACGCCGGGCCGGCCATAGGCCTCGTAGCGGATGTTGCGGTGGGCCAGGTGGAAGCCGGACTTGGCGTAATTGCCCTGCTGGGCCACCACCCCGTCCAGGCCCACGTTGCGGCCCGCCAACCGCGCCATGCCGGCCCGCCACAGCGCCATGCCGTGTCCGCGTCCGCGCCACGCGGGCCGCATGATGTAGCCGCCAATGAAGCCGAAGCCGGTGCCGTATTGAATCGCGAAAATGCTGGCGACCGGTTCGCCGTCCACCACGCCCAGCAGGAAACCGCCCGGATCGGCCGCGTGGAAGCAGGCGGCGTCATTGAGGCCGGGATTCCAGCCTTCATCGGCTGCCCAGCCCAGTACGGTGTCCAGTTCCTGCACCTGCATGGGGCGGATCAGCATGGGTTCGGACGTCATCCTGCGCTCTCCTGGTCTGCGTCGCTCATGGCCACACTGTAGGCCAATTCGCGGCCCGGCGCCATTGCCGCACGCCATCACCCAAGCCCGCTGCCGCCCACCTTGACATTGTCCTCCGGCGCATTAGGCTGAGTTGATCGGACGCTCCCGACACGACCATCCGCGACTGGCGCGGGGCGGACGATGATCAGGAGAAACGCCATGAATGCACAAGAAAACAAGCAACTGGTGATGCACGGCTATCAGCTGTTCCAGAGCGGCGACATCCGCAAGCTGATGGAGCTGTATCACGACGATGCGGAATGGATCAGCCCCGATTCCGAGTACACGCCCTATGCCGGCAGCTACCACGGCAAGCAAGGCATAGGCCAGTTCTTCGCCAAACTGGACGCCTCGGTCCAGACCGTCTACTTCCAGGCGCGCCAGTTCATCGCCGAGGGCGACACGGTGGTCGTCACCGGCGACGCCACCTGGATCGCCAAGCCCACCGGCCGCCGCTTTGACAACCCCTGGGTCCACGTGTTCACCATGCGGGACGGCAAAGTGTCCCGCTTCCGCGCCTACCACGACACGGCGCCCGGCGACCGCGCCTTCCATCCCGAACTGGCAAGCACCACGACCAGCATGCCGCTGCACCACTGACGGCGGCACCGGCGGCACCGCCCGCAGTGGCGGGCGCCGGCGGGCGGCGCGCGCCCGCGCGGCGTCCCGCCGCGCACCGCAC
>NZ_JACEZT010000001.1 GCF_014042345.1 Rugamonas brunnea | reverse complement strand
TCCTTGAAGGGTCGTTCGAGACCAGGACGTTGATAGGTCAGGTGTGGAAGTGCAGTAATGCATTAAGCTAACTGATACTAATTGCCCGTACGGCTTGTCCCTATAACCTTAGCAGGTTGTGGTGAATAAGAAGTGCGTTGAAACGTTCGTTGATACAACTTCATTACCCCGATCCTTACATTGTATAAACGGTATAAATCGTTTATAATGCTTCTTCCAGATTCGAGCTGTCGCTGCCCCGTTGGGAGCGAAAGCTGTACAAGTCAAAGCTTGATGACCATAGCAAGTTGGTCCCACCCCTTCCCATCCCGAACAGGACCGTGAAACAACTCTGCGCCGATGATAGTGCTGCAACCAGTGTGAAAGTAGGTTATCGTCAAGCTAGTTATTCGAAAAAACCCCGCTGACATGTGTTGGCGGGGTTTTTTTTTCGTCCCTTTTCTCGATGATGGCGGATGTAAAAAAGCGCTTCATGACGAAGCGCTTTTGCGGCGGGAAGCCCTTATTTTGCGATCAGCACCAGCGTGCCACGGCCGCACACGCCGTATGACGTATTTTCGCCGCCGATGACATCTTCGCTACCGGGCGCGCGTACCTGGTTGGCGCCTTCGGCCCAGTTGCAGGTGTCGGTGACGCGGTACCAGATCTTGCCCGCGCCCGGCCATGGCAGCACGAAGTTCACTGGCGAGCTCCAGGCATTGTAGGCGACGTAGATGGCCGAAGCACTGTCGCCGAACTCGGAACCGTCGATGCGCCAGGCAATGGCGTGGTTGCTGCCGTTGTTGAAGTAATTCGCGTCCGCTACCGCACCGCTGGGCTGGAACCAGCGCATCTGTTCCATCACGTTCCCGTTGTTATCCACGCTGGAGTAGAAGTCGGCGGGCCGCAGGGCGGGATGGGCCTTGCGGAACGCGATCATCCCTTTGCTGAAGGACTGGAAGTTGCTCTGGTCCGTGGTCCAGCTCCAGTTCAGCCAGTTGCCGATGGAATCGAGGTTGTACGGGTTGTTGTTGCAGTTGATACTGCGCAGCATCTCGTCGCCGCCCGTCATCATCGGCACGCCGCCCGACAGCATCATCAAGGCCAGTCCATTGCGTGCCGCCTTGCGCTGGTCGGCTGCGATGCTGCCCTGGTCCCAGCTGTCGTTATTGTCATTGCCGCCGTCGCTGGGGCCGTAAGGCCAGGCCTGGTTGTTATTCTTGCCGTTGCAGCTATACACGTCCTTGAGCGTAAAGCCGTCGTGTGCGACGACGAAGTTGACCGAGTTCCACGGCTTGCGGCCATCATCCCCGTATAGGTCGCTCGATCCGGCGAAGCGCGTGGCCATGGTGCCGGTGGTGACGGTGACCGAGCCCAGTTCATTCTGGCTCTGGCGCACGGTGTCGCGGTACAAACCGTTCCATTCCGACCAGCCGCTGGGGAAGCCGCCCACCTGGTAGGAGTTGCCGCCGATGGCCCACGGTTCCGCGATCAGGTCCACGCCGCTGCCGCCAGTTGCCGGGCGCGGCGGCAATTCGTTGACGATGCGGTTCAGGGCATTGGCCGGGTCCATCTTGTCGAAGTTGTAGCAGCCGTTCTCGCAGGTGTTGCCAAGCACGGAGGCCAGGTCGAAGCGGTAGCCGTCCACGCCCAGCGTGTCGCGCCAGTAGGCCAGCGAATCGACGATCAGGTTTTGCGCCACCGGGTTGTGGGTGTTGTAATTGCCGCCCACGCCAGTGTTATCCCAAGAGGATTGGTTGTCCGACGTGAGCTCGTAATAGGTGGGGTTGTCCAGGCCGCGCATGCCGTAGATGTTGTAGGTCGAGGTGTCGTTGGCGTTCCACGCGCCGCCTTCGCCCGTGTGGTTGTACACCACGTCGATCAGCACCTTGATGCCCTGGTCGTGGAAGGCCTTGACCATGGCCTTGAATTCGCGCGTCGGACCGCCCGGCGTCTTGTCGGCTGCGTAACGGCGGTCGGGGGCGAAATAGTTCAGGGTCATGTAGCCCCAGTAGTTGTCGCCCGTGTCGTTGGCGCCGTTGACGTCGTTGGTGTCGTTCTGGGTTTCCTGCACCGGAAGGAATTCGACCGCCGTCACGCCCAGGCTGGCCAGGTAGGCCGCTTTCTCGCCGGCGCCCTTGTAGGTGCCGCGGTCCGCGGCGGGAATGCTGGGGTCGTTCATGGTCAGGCCGCGTGCATGCACTTCATACACGACGTCATCCTTGAAGGCGCGGGTCGGCTTGACACCGATCGACTGCGTGTCGCCGGCCAGCACGATGCCCTTGGGCGCAACGGCACCCGTGTCCAGGTTGCGGTACAGGGCGCCGCTGGCGTACACGGTGCCGTCCGTCATGTTCGGGTTGGTGGGATCGTGGCTCAGTTCGAGCGCGTACGGATCGGTCAGCAGCTTGTTGGGGTTGAAGCGGTTGCCGGCCGTGTCCACGTCGCTGATAAAGCCGGTGGCGCTGCCCTTGGTCCAGGCCGCGTTGTAGGGCCAGTTCGGACCCCAGGCGCGGTAGCCGTAATAGACGGTGCCTGTAAGGCCGTAGCTGGTCAGCGCGCTGGATGAGACGGTGGTGCTCCACACGCCGCCGGCACCCTGGGTCATGACGATGCGGGCCAATTCCTGGCTGCCGCTGGCGCTACCGTACAAGTACAACTCGATCCGGGTGGCGCGGCTGGAATAGATTTTGAAGTTGATGTTGCTGTGGGTGGCGTCATAGCTGGCGCCCAGTTGGCTGGCGTTGATGGCGGCAGTGGCGGGGGCGCCAGCCAGGGTGCAGGTGAGCAGAGCGGCGAGGGCGAGGCGGCTGAGTTGCATGTATGTCTCCGGTCGTCTTTATGTGTGTTTATAGTCGGGAACGGGGGAAGGATGGGCGAGGGCGGCGCGGACGCAGACAGGCGTGACGCGGCCTCGCTCGTGGCGATCAGTTTTTTCGGTGGGTGTTCGTCTCCGTTGTGCGTGCCCCTGTGCGGGGCCATCATATTTTGTGTACTTTTACTACCAACTGCTTTCGAGATATCGAGAAAACGAGCTGGTGTCGGGGGAATCTACGCGCATAAGTAGTGAATGTCAACGAGCGCACACTCTATTTGACGTAGTTTTGCTACTTAGTGAAATGTCGCCCAGATAGACCGGAACGCTGATGTGACGCAATGCAACGTCTGGTCACATTTGCTGGGCGTGCCGGGCTGGGCGGTTGTATGATGCAGCAGGGCACCGTGCAAGGTGTGACGCGGTTGTACTTGTTTGTATTTCTTACAAAGGGTCTTTTCATGTCAGCTGAAGCAAAAAAATTTCGTCTGGTAACCCGTAGCGACTTCGACGGGCTGGTGTGCGCTGTGCTGTTGAAGCACCTGGACATGATCGATGACATCCTGTTCGTGCATCCCAAGGACATGCAGGGCGGGAAGATTGCCATCAGCGCCGACGACATCACCACCAACCTGCCATTCGTGGCCGGCGTGCACCTGGCGTTTGACCACCACCTGTCCGAGACGATACGCAACACGGGCGAGCGCCCCAACCACATCATCCACCCTGAGGCGCCTTCGGCCGCGCGCGTGGTGTACGACTACTACGGCGGCGCCAAGGCCTTCCCCGCCAACTGGGGCGACATGATGGCAGCCGTGGACAAGGGCGACGCAGCCCGCTTCAACGAGCAGGAAGTGCTCAACCCGCAAGGCTGGGACTTGCTCAATTTCCTGATGGATGCGCGCACGGGCCTGGGCCGCTTCCGCGAGTTCCGCATCTCGAACTACAACCTGATGATGGACTTGATCGATTACTGCAAGAACCACACGATAGACCAGATCATGGCGCTGCCCGACGTCAAGGAGCGCAAGGACTTGTATTTCGAGCACAGCGAGAAGTGCAAGGAGCAGATCCGCCGCTGCGCCACCGTGCACGGTAACCTGGTGGTGCTGGACTTGCGCAAGGAAGACGTGATCTACGCCGGCAACCGCTTCATCATCTACGCGATGTTCCCGCAAACCAATATCTCGATCCACGTGCTGTGGGGGCTGAAGAACCAGAACACGGTGTTCGCCACCGGCAAATCCATCCTGAACCGCAGCTCGCACACCAATATCGGCGCGCTGATGCTGGAATACGGCGGCGGCGGGCATGAGAACGCGGGCACCTGCCAGGTCGACAACGAACGGGCCGATGAGGTGCTGGGCGCGCTGATCGCACGCATCAACAAGGACGGTTAAGCAGCGGCACCCAACTATGCAAAACGGCGCAGCCCGCGAGGACTGCGCCGTTTTTTTTCATTTCCGCAAGGAAATCGTCAAGTCTGATTAGAATTCTTTCTCAGGTAAGGCAATTTCATTGTTGACGCTGAACTGGTAGTCCTTGAACACGTGTTCCGCGCTCAGCAGCTGGTACTCGCCGCTCGGCATCTTGTGCGTGGTGTCCTTCAGGCGGTAGGTGTAGTGGCCGCAGGTCCAGCAGTTGAAGTTGCGCATGTGGGTGCACAGGCAGGTCTTGTCCATCACCACGATGTTTTTCTCGTCCGGATGGGCCGACACTTCGCGGTTGTAGGCGTTGATGTAGGCACAATTGCCGGTCGCGTCCAGCAGGTAGCCGTACGATTCGCAGCCGGGGCGGATGCCCGAGCCGATGGCCGGCGTGCTCTTGAGCATGCGCATCGGATAGCCGGTGGGCGAGATGCCGTTGACGATGATGTCGTCCTCGGTGGCCTTGATGTATTCCTGCTTGACCTTGTCCGGCAGGCCGCATTCCTTGGCGATGGTGAAGCGGGTCGCCACCTGCACGCCCGCGCAGCCGGCTTCGAGGAAGCTGACGGCGTCCGAGCCGGTGAAGATGCCGCCGGCCGCGATCAGCGGGATGTCCAGGTTCTCGGCCTTCAGGTAGGCCAGGATCTCGGCCACGATGGTGTGCAGGTCGTACTCGGCCCAGTCCATGCCGAAGCCCAGGTGGCCGCCGGCCAGCGGGCCTTCGACGATCACGTAGTCAGGCAGGCGGTCCAGCTTGGCGTTCTTGCGCAGGAAGATCTGCAGCGCGCGCACGGACGAGACGATGATGCCCAGCTTGGCGTCGCGGAAGCGCGGATGGTCGGCCATCAGCGCGAACGAGCCGAAGTGCAGGCCGGCCGACAGCGTGATGCCGTCCACGCCCGCGTCCAGCGCCGCGTTCAGGCGCACGCGCAGGGTTTCCTTGGGGCCGTTCATGGTCAGCTTTTCCATGCAGTTCACGAAGATCAGGCCGGGGCCTTTCTTCGCTTCCATGGTCTTGCCCACGTGCAGGCGCTGGGCCTCGGCCAGGCGGCCCAGGTCGAACTGGACCACGGCCTTGTCCATGTTGTTAATGTTGAACTTGTAGAGCTTGGTCTTTTCCTTGACGAAGCTGGTATCGAAGCGGCGGTCGGAGACGTCCTCCACCATCGCGTCCGAGATGTGGCCGATGCCACCGAGGCGGGCTGCCTCCAACGCCAGTTCCGAAGTCGAAATATCGACACCCATTCCGCCGACCATGATGGGCACATACTCGTTTTTGCCAAATCGCAGGCGGAAATCATCAACACGTTTCATTGCTATCCTTAGACTACCGAGGTTGGTCGCTGGGCTGGAGCGCCCAGGGCTGTTGCGGTCGCGCGGCAGTACCGGCATGGAGCTCCATCCATTCTACTCCATGCGTACTACAGCTTGATGACGGCGCGCGCGGGCGCCGGAAGGCAGGGATCAGTCGCGGAAGTTGTTGAACTCGAGCGGCATGTCGGGCACATCCTTGCGCAGCAGGGCCATGGCCGCTTGCAGGTCGTCGCGCTTGGCGCCCGTCACACGCACCGCATCACCCTGTATACTAGCCTGCACCTTCATCTTGCTGTCCTTGATGACACGCACGATTTTCTTCGCGGCATCAGATTCAATGCCATTCTTGATCTTGATCACTTGTTTGACCTTGTCGCCGCCGATCTTCTTGATGTCGCCATCCTCCAGGAAGCGCACATCGACCTTGCGCTTGGCCAGCTTGTTGGTCAGCACGTCGCGCACCTGGCTCAGCTGGAATTCGGAGTCGGCAAACGCGGTCAGCTCGTTTTCCTTCTGTTCGACGCGCGCATCGCTGCCCTTGAAGTCGAAACGGGTGGAGATTTCCTTGTTGGATTGATCGACAGCGTTCTTCACTTCGATCATATCGGCTTCGGAGACTACATCAAACGACGGCATGGTTCATTCCTCAATGGTGTGGCAGGCCGCGCACGGCCTCAAAGACTGACATTTTAACGGACAAAGTGGGGCGTGCCCCATACAGGCGCTGGTTTTTTGTCCGTTTCGCTCTATAATCGATCAAATTATTTGGTTTTCTTCATGTATCCATATCCCGCCCTCCAGCACCAGTTTCCCCTGCAGTCCCTCAACACTTTCCGCATCGCCGCCCGCGCCCAGGCTTACCTGCGCGTGGAATCGCTGGCGCAGTTGCGCGCCGCGCTGGCCGACCCGGATGTGGCCGCGCTGCCGCGGCTGGTGCTGGGCGGCGGCAGCAACGTGTTGCTGACGGGCGACGTGGCCGGCCTGGTGCTGCACATTGCGCTGGCCGGACGGGAAGTGCTGGCCGGCGACGCCGACCACCATCATGTGAAGGCCGCGGCCGGCGAGAACTGGCATGACTTCGTGCAGTGGACGCTGGCGCAGGGCATGGGCGGGCTGGAAAACCTGTCGCTGATCCCCGGCACGGTGGGCGCGGCGCCGATCCAGAACATCGGCGCTTATGGCGCGGAAACGAAGGACCTGTTCCACAGCCTGACCGTGTTCGACCCGGCCACCGGACAGACCCGCACCATGGACGCCGCCGCCTGCCGCTTTGGCTACCGCGACAGCATATTCAAGCACGCGGCGGGGCAGGGATTGATCATCGTCGACGTGACGTTCGCGCTGCCGCGCGCATGGCAGCCCAATCTGCGCTACGCGGAACTGGCCCAGGCCGTGGCGGAGCAGGGACTGGCCGCGCCCACGGCGCGCCAGGTGGCCGACACGGTGATCGCGATCCGGCGCCGCAAGTTGCCGGACCCGGCCGAGATCGGCAATGCCGGCAGCTTCTTCAAGAATCCCGTGGTCGATGCGGCCCAATGCGCGGACTTGCTGGCCCGTTTTCCTACGCTGGTGCACCACCGCCAGCCCGACGGCAGCGAAAAGCTGGCCGCCGGCTGGCTGATCGACCAATGCGGCTGGAAGGGGCGCAGCCTGGGGGCTGCCGGGGTGTACGCCAAGCAGGCGCTGGTGCTGGTCAACCATGGCGGCGCCACGGGGGCCGACGTGGTGCGGCTGGCGCAGGCCATCCAGGCCGACGTGCAGGCGCGCTATGGCGTGCGGCTGGAGCCGGAGCCGGTGTTCGTGTGACGGTGTGGTCCGGCGTGACCCGGCGTGGCTGCGGTCGGCGCCGGGCAGGTCATGCAGTGGCGCGGCGCCATGGCGGCGCCGCATCCGTCCTGGCGGATCAGCCGAAGTGGCAGACGTAGTCCAGCGTTTCCACCGTTTCGATGTCGAAGTGGGTGTTGCCGCCCACCTGGAACTGCTGGCCCGCGCCATAGGTGTTCCATTCGGTGGCGCCGGCCTGGCGCACCTTGCACACGCCGCCCAGGATTTCCATGGTCTCGGGCGCGCCGGTGTTGAAGGTCAGGCTGGAGGGGAAGATCACGCCGATGGTCTTCTTGCTGCCGTCGGCGAACAGCACGGTGTGCGATACGCACTTGCCGTCGAAGTAGATGTTGGATTTCTTGATGACGCTGACCTGGTCGAATTGTGCACTCATGTTCGGTATTCCTTAAACGTTGGGGGAGACGCCTTGCAGGTCGGCCGCGCTGACTACGCGGTTGCGGCCGGCCCGCTTGGCGGCATACAGGGCCTGGTCGGCCAGTTCCAGCAAGCCCTCGGCGCTGCCCAGCGGCGACGGCACCACGCAGGCCACGCCGGCCGACAGGGTGACGCAGCCGGTATGCGGCGCTTGCGGGTTGGGGATGGCCAGTTGTTCCAGATGGCGGCGGCATGATTCGGCGACGGTCAGTGCGCCGGTCAAATCCGTTTCGGGCAGGATAATGGCGAATTCTTCGCCGCCGTAGCGCGCGACCAGGTCGGCCGGGCGCTTCAAATGTTCGGTCAGGACAGCGGCCACCTTCTTCAGGCACAAATCGCCGGCGGGGTGGCCGTGGCTGTCGTTGTAAAGCTTGAAATGGTCGACGTCGCACATCATCAGCGCCACCGGCTGGCGGTCGCGCTGGCTGCGCAGCCATTCCTGCTGCAGCGCCTCGTCGAAGCGGCGGCGGTTGGCGATGCCCGTCAGGCCGTCCAGCGCGGCCAGCTTTTGCAGCTCGATGTTGGCCGCCGCCAGCTGGCGCTGGCTCTCGCGCAGGAAGCGGAACGCCTGGTCGCGCTGCAAGCGGCTGATGTAGCCGCTGGCGTGGTAGCGCACGCGCGCCTGCAATTCCAGCCGGTCCGGCAACTTGACCATGTAGTCGTTGGCGCCGGTGGCGAAGCTGTGCGCCTTCAGTTTCGGGTCTTCCTTGGCCGACAGCACGATCACGGGCACATGGCGCAGCGTGTCGTCCTCGCGGTACTGGCGGATCAGGGTGAAGCCATCCGTGTCCGGCATCACCAGGTCTTGCAGGATCACGGTCGGTTGCAGCTGGCGCGCCACCTCCAGCGCGCGCGCAGCGCTGGCCTCGTGGTGGAACTCGACGTCGGACTCACCGCCCAGCATGCGCCGCACGGCTTCCGCGATGATCAACTGATCGTCCACCAGCAGCACCCGCACCTTGTAGGCGGTGAGGGCTGGCTCCTGGTCGGCGGTAGGGGGTATCACATCGGACATCGCGTTTCTCGGGTAGCTGATTGTGGGGCTGGCGCTCATGGCTTGGCGCCGGTGGTACTGCGCAGCAGCGCGCCGATCCGGTCCAGCGGCAGCACCAGCTGGGCCGCGTCCAGTTCGGCCGCTGCGCGCGGCATGCCATACACGGCGCTGCTGGCCTGGTCCTGGGCCACGGTGGCGTGGCCGGCGCGGCGCATGGCCAGTAAGCCTTCGGCGCCGTCGCGCCCCATGCCGGTCAGCAGCACGCCGATCGCCGCGCCGCGCCAGTGCTGGGCCACGCAGTGGAAAAACACATCCACCGAGGGCCGGTAGGCATAGTCGCGCGGAGCTGCATCGTACCCCAAGCGCCCGTTTTGATCCAGCGTTAAGTGGTCGTTGCTCTTGGCGATGAGCACCGTGCCCGGCTGCAGATCGTCGCCATCGGCGATCACGCGCACGGGCATGGCCAGCTGCTCGCCCAGCCATTTGGCGAAATTGTCGGCGAAGTGCTGGTCGATGTGCTGCACCACGACGATGGCGCAGTCCGGTGGCGCCGTCCAGCCAGCCAGCATCGCCGCCACGGCCGCCGGGCCGCCGGTGGACGCGCCGATGGCCACCAGCGTATGGATGGCGGCCGGCACGGGCGGCTGGCCGTTGACACCCTTCGGTTGCATGGCCTGGTTGCCGCCGCTGTGGCGGATCAGCTTATCGATGGTGTGGATCTTGGCCAACAGTTGGGCGTCGCCGCCGGCGCCGCCCTGCAGCACGGGCGTGGCCGTCACGTCCAGCGCGCCGGCGCCCAGCGCGCGGAACACCTGGTTCACATTGTACTGTGGCTGGCCCGTCACCACCAGGATGGCGCACGGCGACTGCTCCATGATCAGGCGCGTCGCCTCCACGCCATCCAGTTCCGGCATGTTCAAGTCCATCAGGATCAGGTCGGGGCGGTTGGCGGCGCATAGCTGCACCGCCTCCAGGCCGGTGCGGGCGATCCACAGCACCTGGTGCTCGGTGGTGCTGGCCACTACGCGGCGCAGCGCCTCGGCCGCCATCGGCACGTCGTTGGCGATGGCGATTTTCATAGCGGCGCCTCGCCGATCAGGTCGGAGACGGCGTCCAGCAGCGTCTCGTCATGGAAGCTGCCCTTGGTCAGGTAGTAGTCGGCGCCGGCCGACAGGCCGCGCGCGCGGTCTTCCGGCCGGTCCTTGTAGGACACGATCATCACGGGCAGCTTGTGCAGGTGGACGTCCTTCTTGATCAGCGTGACCAGTTCGATGCCATCCATGCGCGGCATGTCGACGTCGGTGATGACCAGGTCGTATTCGCCGCTGCGCACCACGTTCCAGCCGTCGATGCCGTCGATGGCCACGTCCACCAGGAAGCCGCGCCCCAGCAGCAGCTTGCGTTCCATTTCGCGCACGGTGAGCGAATCGTCCACCACCAGGATGCGTTTCATGCGGCGCCGGCCCGCGTGGTCGGCCCGCGCCAGCTGGTGCAGGCCGCCCTCGTGCAGCAGCTTGTCGATCGACAGCAGCAAATCCGGCACGTCCAGGATCAGCACCGGCTCGCCGTCGTCGAGCAGGGCGGCGGCCGAGATGTCGCGCATCTTGCCGAAGATGGGATCGATCGCCTGCACGGCCAGGCTTTGCTCACCTCGGATGGCGTCCACCACCAGCGCGTAGCGGCGCGTGCCGCTGCCGATCACCACCACCGGCAAGTCCTCGCCACCGGCTTCCATCTCGCCCAGTTCCAGCACCTGCGCCGCCGACACCAGCCCCAGGTGCTCGCCGCCGAAGTCGAAGAACTGCTTGTTCTCCAGCGTGTGGATGGCCGCCGGCGGCACCTTGAGCACGCGCTCGACCTTGACGATGGGGATGGCGTAAGCCTCGCCCTTGATGTCGGTCACCAGCGCGCGCACGATCGATTGCGTGAGCGGCAGCGTGATCGAGGTGCGGAAGCCCTGGCCCAGTTCCGATTCCAGCCTGACGGTGCCGTTCTGCTCGCGGATGGTTTCGTGCACGATGTCCAGCCCCACGCCGCGGCCCGAGATCTCGTTGGCGCTTTCCTTGAGGCTGAAGGCGGGCAGGAACAGGAATTCCAGCAGTTCGGCCGGTGACAGCGCGGCCGCCATCTGCGGCGCGGCCATCTTGCGGGCGATGACGGTGGCGCGGATTTTTTCCAGGTCCACGCCGCGCCCGTCATCGTGGATTTCGATGCTGAGCATGCCGGCGCGGTGGCGCGCTTCCAGCACGATGGTGCCGGTGCCCGGCTTGCCGGCGGCGATGCGCTCGGCCGGCGTCTGCATGCCGTGGTCGACGGCGTTGCGCAGGATGTGGTTGAGCGGGCTTTCGATGCGGGCCAGGATGTCGCGGTCCACCAGCGTGTCTTCGCCGACGATCTCCAGGTGCACGTCCTTGCCCATGCCGCGCGCCAGGTCGCGCACCATCCGCGGGAACGCCTGCACGCCGTCGCGGAACGGGCGCATGCGCAGCGTGAGCACTTCGTCCACCATGTTCTGCGACACCGCCAGCGTGCGGCGCTCGTAGGCTTCGATGTCGGCGATGTGCTCCAGCAGGAACTGCTTGAGCGGGTGGGTTTTTTGCAGCGCCAGCAGCGACTTTTCCTTGAGGCTGGCATCGCTGCTGTTGGCGATGGCTTCATGCAGCTGTTCCACCAGCGAGAACAGGCTGCTCTGGTTGCGCTTGAAGCGCTGCAGGTCCTGGATGAAGGGATGCAGCTGGTGCGCGTTGATGCGTGCCTCGCTGGCCAGCGACAGCAGGCGGTCGAAATTCTGGGCAGCCTTGAGCGGGGCGGGCAGGCGGGCGACGGGAATGGCGGCGCCTTCGTCGGCGGTGGCTGTCGCCTGCAATGGCGTGACCGTCGGCGCGGTCGTCGTCTCCGCTTGCGCGGCGGGTGGCGCCGAGGCGGCATCCTGCGGGAGGGGCGCGGCAGGCGCGCCGGGAGCAGCAGGGGCAGCCGATGCAGGCAATGCGGGCGGCGTAGAAGGAACAGTCGGGGCAGCCGGGGCAGCCGGCATGGCGGCTTGCGGCGCGCTGGACGGGGGCTCGGGCAAGTAGGCGATGTTGGCGATCAGGTCCAGCGTGGTCCTGATCGGGGCGCCGTTGGCGGCCAGCCAGGCGTCGGCGTTCGCGTCGTCGAGCCGCGCGATTTGCAGGATCAGGTCCACCCCGGCCAGCAGCGCATCGACCCGGTTCGGCGTCAGTTGCATGCGGCCCTGCTGGGCGGCGACGAAACTGTCCTCCATGCCGTGCGCCAGTTGCACCACCAGGTCCAGCCCGACGATGGCGGCCGCGCCCTTGATCGAGTGGGCGGCGCGCATCATCGCCTCCAGCGCGCCGGCGTCGCCCTTCAGGCGCTCCACCGCCAGCAGGCCGTCCGTCAGGATCTGGGTCTGGGTGTCGGCCTCCATGCGGAACAGGTCGCGCATGGAGAACTGGCTCAAATCGCCTTGCTGATCATGGCTCATCGTAGCGTCCTCGCGAGTTGGTGGCCGATCAGGGCCGCGTCCAGGCAGCCGATCTGCATGTCGGCATGGGACAGCACGCCGGACAGGTAGCGTTGCAGGCCCTTGTTGATGGTGGCGGCCGGCGGCTGCACCGTGGCCGACGTATAACGCACGATGCCATGCAGGTCCGCCACCGGCAGCGCGAAACATTGCTCGTCCCAGCGCACCACCAGCAGCCGGGCGAAGATGTGGCGGCCGGCGGCGGCCACGGTTTCCGATTCATCTATGCCCAGCAGGGCGCCCAGCGACATGCACGGGTACAGCGTGCCGCCCACGTTGACGATGCCGCGCAGTTCGCGCGCGTGGCGGTGCGGCAGTCGGTGCGGCGCGGCTTGCGGCGCCACGGATTGCAGGATGGCGGTCGGCAGCGACAGCCATTCACGGCCGATGCGGAACACCAGGCAGGAGGCGTCGAGCCGCGCGCTGTCGTCGTCCACGCGGCGGAAGTGGTCGGCCCATTCGCGCTTGTAGCTGTCGTCCACCGCGCGCTGCATGTTGGCCTGGGCCGCGTCGGCATACACTTCGCAGTTGCGGCAGTGGATGTGGCGCGCCAGCTTGTCGCAGCTCTGGTCGCCGGAAACGCCGATGCGGTTCCAGCAATTGACGAGGATAGGGCTGTCCAGTGTCGTCATCGTTTCTCCTTCAGGACGCCTGCTGGCGCTGGTAGACGCGCGCCGCGCGGGCCTTCAGCGCGGCGGCGCCCGGGTCGCGATTGTGCTCGGCCAGCAGGGCCAGGTGGCACAGCGCTTCGTAATGGTCAGGGCGCAGGTAGATGCAGCGCCGCCAGTGCTGCTCCGCCTTCTCCAGTTGGCCGGCCTGTTCGTTCAGCAGGCCCAGGATGAAATACGCGTCGGCCGCGTCGGGCGTTTGCGCCAGGCAGGTCTGGCAGGCGTTTTCCGCTTCCGCGAAGCGGCCCTGGTCGGCCAGCTTGCGGGCCTGCTCCAGCAGCGTGGCCGTGGCGGTGGAAGCCGTCGGCGGCGTCGCTGCGGCCGGCGCGCCCTGCGCATACGCGCGTGTGGTCGCGGTCTTGGTCGCGGGCGCTGCCCCGGTGGCCCGCGCTGCGCCTGACTGTTTAGTGGCCGATGGCACGCTCGCCTTCGCTGCGCTGTGCGCCTGCGGAGCCTGTGTGCGAGGCATCGCGGCCGATGGCATGCCCGGCGCCGGGACAGGCGCCTTACCGGGCGCCGATGGCGGTGGCGCGGCGCCTTCTTTTTTCAGGCCGAAGGCGCGCGGGAACTGCAGCGGCGCGAAGCCGTGCTGGCAGAACGCCGGCACTTCCGCATAGCCGGCGAACAGCAACCCGTCATCGGCCAGCAGGGCACTCAGGCGGACGGCGGCATCCCGGGTGGTGGGCTTGTCGAAATAGATCAGCAGGTTGCGGCAGAAGATGACGTCGTATTTCGGCAGCCGGCCCGCGTCGAGCGCGAACAGGCTGCCCTGGCGAAAGCGCACCTTGCCGCGCAAGGCGTCGCTGATCGTGTATTCCTCATCGCCCGTGCGCGTGAAGTGGCGCTCGCGAAAACGCAGGTCGTCGCTGCGGAACGCGTTGCGCCCGTAGACGCCGGCCTGCGCGCGCGCCACGCACACGGGGCTGATGTCCCACGCGTCGATGGTGTAGCGCTCGGGGTCTACGCCGGCGTCGCTGAGCGCCATGGCCATCGAATACGGTTCCTCGCCGCCCGCGCACGGCACCGACAGGATGCGAGCGATGGTGCCGGACTGCGCGTCCGACAAGCGCGCCTTGACGTGGACCACGGCGGCCTGGAACGCCACCGGGTCGCGGAACAGCCATGACTCCGGCACCACCACCAGCTCCACCAGTTGCGTCAGTTCATCCGGCGACAGGGCGGCCAGGTAGGCTTCGCGCTCGGCCACGCCCAGCCGTTCCATGCGGCTGGCCATGGCCCGCTCGGCCACCGACTTCGACAGGTTCAGACCAGTCGCCTGGCGCAGGATGGTTTGCACGTTCATGACGCGGCGGCCTCCGGCTGGAACAGGATGGCGCGCAGTTCGGGCGACAGCAGCTGGTCCGGCTCCACCAGTTGCACGATGCCGGCGGTGTCGCTGGCTACCTGGCCGAGGAAGGGCGCGGCGCGCACGCCGCTGTCGGCCAGCATGGCCGCATCCACGTCGGCGATGCCCAGCACCCGTTCGGCCAGCAAACCGAGCAGGTGGGCGGCGCCATCCGGGCCGTGGTAGTGGACCAGCAGGATGCGGGTGTCGAAATGCTGGCGGCCCGGCGCCATGCCGGCCATCAGGCTCACATCGATCACGGGCACGGACTGGCCGTGGAAGTCCATCAGGCCGGCCACGGCGTCCGGCGCCAGCGGCAGCCGTTTCAGTTCGAGCAGCGGCAGCACCCGCACCACGTCGCGCAGGCGCAGTGCGTAGCGGTCGGCGCCGATGTGAAAGAGCAGTTGTTTCATCGTCGCGCGCCCCGGTCCTATGCCGCCAGCGTGAAGCTGCCCACACCCGACTGCAGGTCACCGGCCGCGTATTGCAACTGGCGCACGGCCTCGCTGGTCGCCTTTAGCGATTCCACGGTCTGCTGGGTGGCGTCGTTGAGCTGGGCCATGGTGCCCGAGATCTGCTCGGCGCCCACGGCCTGCGACTGCATGCCCTGCAACACGGCGTCGAACTGGGGCGCCAGCTTGCCCACCTGGTCCATCACGCCCGACAACTGGTCCGTCACCTGCCGCACTTCGCCCACGCTGCGCCGGATCTCCTCGGAGAATTTGTCCATGCCCATCACGCTGGCCGAGACGGCCGATTGCATCTCCTTGAGCATCTGCTCGATGTCCCAGGTAGAGACGGAGGTCTGGTCGGCCAGCCGGCGGATCTCGGTGGCCACCACGGAGAAGCCACGACCGGCCTCGCCGGCCTTCTCGGCCTCGATGGCCGCGTTCAGCGACAGGATGTTGGTCTGGTCGGCCACCTTGGTGATGGTCACCAGCACGCTGTTGATGTTGCTGGCCTTTTCCGACAGCGCGGCCAGCTTGGCGTTGATGGAATCGGTGGCGGCCACCATGTGCTGCATGGTGCCGTCCATGCGCTGCAGGTTGGATTGGGCGTCGGCGGTGGCGCTGGTGGTGTAGTCGGCCACGGCGGTGGCCTGCTCCATGGTCTTGAGCAGGGCGCTGGTGTTGGCCGAGATTTCCTTGGTGGTGGACAGGATCTCGACGCTGGTCTGGGCCTGCTCCATGCCCGTCGCTTCCTGCTGGCGGGCCGAGGCGGCGATTTCCGTGGCCGAGCTGGCGACCTGGATGCCGGCCTTCTGCACGTTGTTGATCAGGGCGCGCAGGTTGGCCAGCATGGTGGCGATGCCGTGGCCGAGCTGGCCCACGGCGTCTTCGCCGGTGACGCTGACCTGTCCCGTCAAATCGCCGGCGGCGGCCTTGGAGACCACGGCCAGCAATGCGTCCACCTTGGCGCGCAGCGCGTTGGTGGTGGCCAGTTCGCGCGCCTGGTTGTCCTCCACGGCTTGCGCCATGCGGTTGAATTCCTCGGTCACCTGGCCCAGTTCATCGTGTCCCAGCACGGGCGCGCGCGCGTCCGACTGGCCGGCCGCGATGCGGCCCACGGCCGCCGTTAACCCGCGCAGTGGCGTCAGCAGGGCGCGCGCCAGCAGCCAGGCCACCAGCATGGACAACGCCAGGCTGACCAGGCCGCCCAGCGTCAGCACCAGCAGCATCGCGTGCTGCTGGCGGGCCGCGTCTTGCGAGCGCTCGCCCAGCAGGCGCTTCTCCTCGGCGCGGGCATTGTCGAGCAACTGGTTCAGGCTGGCGGTGAGGGGACTGCCGTGTGCCAGTTCCGGCATGCGGGCGATGGTGAACGCAGCATCGGGCCGCTCGCCCAGCGCGCGGCGCCGTTCCAGTTGCGGTTCCAGCACATCCCTGAGCCAGGTTTGCAGCGAGGTTTCGAATTGGCCCAGGTGGGCTTGCTGGCTGGGGTTATCCGCCGTCAGGGCGCGCAGCCGCTGCACCGAGGCGGGCAGGTCGGCCCGTTCCGCGTTGGTGCGCACCAGCCGCTGTTCGGCGCCCGTCAGGTAGTAGCCGCGCGCTTCCACCTGCACTTGCAGCAGGTCCGTGTGCAACCGGTCCAGTGCCTGCAGCACTTCCATCGAGTGCCGGTCGAGCCGGCTCGCTTCAGCCAGGCGGACAAAATTAACATAGGCCGTGGCCAGCAGCACCAGGACGATGGCGACGATGGCGCCCACGCTGATATACAGTTTGTTGCGGATGCTCAGGTCGCTCAGTTTGCTCAGCATGCATTGCTCCAGGAAGGGGACGGCGCCATCTCAGGCTGCGAGGGCGAAACTGGCCACGCTGGACTGCAGGTCGCCGGCCGCGTACTGCAGCTGGCGCACGGCCTCGCTGGTCGCCTTCAGCGATTCCACGGTCTGCTGGGTAGCGTCGTTGAGCTGGGCCATGGTGCCCGAGATCTGCTCGGCGCCCACGGCCTGCGACTGCATGCCCTGCAACACGGCGTCGAACTGGGGCGCCAGCTTGCCCACCTGGTCCATCACGCCCGACAACTGGTCCGTCACCTGCCGTACTTCGCCCACGCTGCGCCGGATCTCCTCGGAGAATTTGTCCATGCCCATCACGCTGGCCGAAACAGCCGACTGCATCTCCTTGAGCATCTGCTCGATGTCCCAGGTGGAGACGGAAGTCTGGTCGGCCAGCCGGCGGATCTCGGTGGCCACCACGGAGAAGCCGCGCCCCGCCTCGCCGGCCTTTTCGGCCTCGATGGCCGCGTTCAGCGACAGGATGTTGGTCTGGTCGGCCACCTTGGTGATGGTCACCAGCACGCTGTTGATGTTGCTGGCCTTTTCCGACAGCGCGGCCAGCTTGGCGTTGATGGAATCGGTGGCGGCCACCATGTGCTGCATGGTGCCGTCCATGCGCTGCAGGTTGGATTGGGCGTCGGCGGTGGCGCTGGTGGTGTAGTCGGCCACGGCGGTGGCCTGCTCCATGGTCTTGAGCAGGGCGCTGGTGTTGGCCGAGATTTCCTTGGTGGTGGACAGGATCTCGACGCTGGTCTGGGCCTGCTCCATGCCGGTCGCCTCCTGCTGGCGGGCCGAGGCGGCGATTTCCGTGGCCGAGCTGGCGACCTGGATGCCGGCCTTCTGCACGTTGTTGATCAGGGCGCGCAGGTTGGCCAGCATGGTGGCAATGCCGTGACCGAGCTGGCCCACGGCGTCCTCGCCGGTGACGCTGACCTGGCCCGTCAAATCGCCGGCGGCGGCCTTGGAGACCACGGCCAGCAGCGCGTCCACCTTGGCGCGCAGCGCGTTGGTGGTGGCCAGTTCGCGCGCCTGGTTGTCCTCCACGGCTTGCGCCATGCGGTTGAATTCGCGGCCCACTTCGCTGTATTCGTCCTTGCCGCTGGCGTCGGCCCGCACGCCGGCCTGGCCGGCCGCGATGGCGCCCACGGCCTGGATCAGGCGCGCCAGCGGATCGAGCACGGCGCGCGCCAGCAGCCACGCCACCAGGAAGGCGAGCGCCACACACAGCACGCCGCCGGCCGTCAGCGTCAGCTGCATGCTCTGCTGCAGCTGCGACGATTCACGGGCGCGCACGGCCAGCAGCTTTTCTTCCTCGCCGCCGATCTCGGCCAGCAGCCCTTCGATGGCGCTCACATGGCTGAAGCCGGCGGCGATCAGGGGCGCGATCTGTTTCAGGTCCAGCCCGGCGCCGCTCTTGTCGGCCTCGGCGCGGCGCGCCACGACCGGTTGCACCACCTCGGCCAGCCAGCTGTCGAACAGCTTGGCCAGCCGGGTGATGCGCTCCTGCTGGACCGGATTGTCGGCGGTCAGCGTGCGCAGCTTGTCGAGGTGTTGGCGCAGTTGCGCCTCGTTGCCCGCGCTGTCGCGAAAACGCTGTTCGCCGGTGAGCAGATACCCGCGTTCGTTGACCTGGATTTCCAGCGCGAGGATGTCCACCTTGTCGCTCTCGTGCAGCACTTCCAGCGTGTGGCGGTCCCAGCGGCTGGCGTCGGACAGGCGCTGGAAGTTGGTGTAGGCCATGATCAGCAGGACCAGGATCAGGCCCAGGATGGCGGCAAAGCCCAGGTACAGTTTGCTTTTGATGCTCAGGTCTTTGGTCACGGTGGCTCCGGTGCGCGGCTGGGGGAAGATGATGGCAATGTAACATTTTGCCGTGCGCGGCGCGAGGGGCGTGTTGCGGCGCGGGCGCGTGCGGCGCCCCCAAAAAAAACGGGCCGCTGTGATAGCGGCCCGTGGTGGCGGGCGCGCATGGCGCCCGCTGCCTGGTGGCGTGGTCCCTTACTGGCCGCGCTTGAGGCGGGCGTTCGCGGCGATGCGCATGCGCAGCGCGTTCAGCTTGATGAAGCCGCCGGCGTCGGCCTGGTTGTAGGCGCCGCCGTCTTCGTCGAAGGTGGCGATGTTCATATCAAACAGGGAGTCGGTCTTGGAGTCGCGCGACACGACGATCACATTGCCCTTGTACAGCTTGACGCGCACCCAGCCGTTGACGGTCGATTGGGTATGGTCGATCAGGGTCTGCAGCGCGACGCGCTCGGGCGCCCACCAGTAGCCGTTGTAGATCATCGAAGCGTAGCGCGGCATCAGGTCGTCCTTCAGGTGCGCCACTTCGCGGTCCAGCGTGATCGATTCGATGGCGCGGTGCGCCTTCAGCATGATGGTGCCGCCCGGCGTTTCATAGCAGCCGCGCGACTTCATGCCCACGTAGCGGTTCTCGACCAGGTCCAGGCGGCCGATGCCGTGCTTGCCGCCCAGGCGGTTCAGCTCGGTCAGCACGGCGGCCGGCGACAGGCGCACGCCGTTCAGGGCCACGATGTCGCCTTTCTCGTATTCGATGTCCAGGTATTCCGGGGTGTCGGGCGCCGCTTCCGGGCTGACGGTCCAGCGCCACATCGTTTCTTCCGCTTCCGCGCTGGGGTTTTCCAGGTGGCGGCCTTCGAACGAGATGTGCAGCAGGTTGGCGTCCATCGAGTAGGGCGCGCCGCCGTTCTTGTGCTTCATGTCGATCTCGATGCCGGCGTCTTCCGCGTACTTCAGCAGTTTTTCGCGCGACAGCAGGTCCCATTCACGCCACGGGGCGATGATCTTCACGCCCGGTTTCAGCGCGTAGGCGCCCAGCTCGAAGCGGACCTGGTCGTTGCCCTTGCCGGTGGCGCCGTGCGAGATGGCGTCGGCGCCGGTTTCGTTGGCGATCTCGATCAGGCGCTTGGCGATCAGCGGACGGGCGATCGAGGTGCCCAGCAGGTATTCGCCCTCGTACACGGTGTTGGCGCGGAACATGGGGAACACGAAGTCGCGCACGAACTCTTCGCGCACGTCGTTGATGTAGATGTTCTCGGGCTTGATGCCGAACTTGAGCGCCTTGGCGCGGGCCGGTTCCAGTTCCTCGCCCTGGCCCAGGTCGGCCGTGAAGGTGACGATTTCACACTGGTAGTTATCCTGCAGCCACTTGAGGATGACGGAGGTGTCGAGGCCGCCCGAATAGGCCAGCACTACTTTTTTGATGTCGCTCATTTTCGATTCCAATCTACGGTTCTACGGTTATTCTTTGCTGTCCAGGCGGCCCAGCAGCAGGTATTCGATCAGCGCCTTCTGGATGTGCAGGCGGTTCTCGGCCTCGTCCCACACCACCGACTGCGGGCCGTCGATCACTTCGGCCGCCACTTCCTCGCCGCGGTGGGCCGGCAGGCAGTGCATGAACAGCGCGTCCGGCGCGGCGCGCGCCATCTTGGCCGCGTCCACGATCCAGCCGTCGAAGGCGGCGATGCGGGCCGCGTTCTCGGCCTCGTAACCCATGCTGGTCCACACGTCGGTGTTGACCAGGTGCGCGCCCTCGCAGGCGTCGGACGGGTTGGCGAAGAAGGTGTAGCGGTCGGTCGAGACCAGCGACATGTCCATGTCGTAGCCCTTGGGCGTGGACACGTTGACGTGGAAGCCGAACACTTCGGCCGCTTGCAGCCACGAGTACAGCATGTTGTTGGCGTCGCCGATCCAGGCCACGGTCTTGCCGGCGATCGGGCCGCGGTGCTCGTAGTAGGTGAAGATGTCGGCGAACACCTGGCACGGGTGGTGTTCATTGGTCAGGCCGTTGATCACCGGCACGCGCGAGTTGGCGGCGAAACGTTCGATGATGTCCTGGCCGAAGGTGCGCACCATGATGATGTCGCACATGCGGCTCATGACCTGGCCCGCGTCCTCCACCGGCTCGCCGCGGCCCAGTTGCGAGTCGCGCGTGTTCAGGTAGATGGCGGCGCCGCCCAGCTGGTGCATGCCGGCTTCGAACGACAGCCGGGTGCGGGTCGAATTCTTCTCGAACACCATCACCAGCGTGCGGTCGATCAGCGGATGGTAGATCTCGTAGTTCTTGAATTTCCGTTTGATCAGGTGCGCCCGCTCGATGACGTACTCGTATTCGGCCAGCGTAAAGTCGGAAAACTGCAGATAGTGTTTGATCGGTTTTTGGATAGACATAGTCACAACGAATTGGGGGCGTGGGCGCGGGGCGGTGTGCCCTGGGCGGCCAGCACAGCCGATCCATTATAAAGGGAATTTGGTGTAACGGTCTAACGGTGGCAGATTATGCTGTCTATACAGGTTGGGCGGCGGCGTGGGGCCGGCCACCGCTCAGTGATAGATGCGCTGGGCGCTGGCGGCGTCGTGCTGGGGCGCCGTGAGCGGCAGGTCGAGCGTGAACACGGTGCCGTCGGCGCCGCTGGCCACGCTGATCTGGCCACCGAGCAGGGAAGTGACGATGTTGTAACTGATCGACAAGCCCAGCCCGCTGCCGCCCTGGCCCAGCTTGGTCGTGAAGAACGGGTCGAAGATGCGCGACAGGTGCTCGGGCGCGATGCCGCCGCCGTTGTCGCCGAATGTGACCAGCACCCGGCCCTCGGCCGGCGTGGCCGCGCGCAGCCACATGCGGCCCTGCTGCTCGCGTCCGAACGCGTGCAGCAGGGCGTTGTTGATGAAATTGGCGATCACCTGGCCGAACGGGCCGGGGTAGCTGTCGAGCGCGATGTGCTCGGGCACCTCCGATTCGATCTTGTGGTTGGAGGCGCGGATGCGGTTCATCATGGTGGCCACCAGTTCGTGCGTGACCTGGTGCAGGTTGAACGTGCGGCGCTGCTCGGTGGTGCGGTCGACCGCCACCTGCTTGAAACTGTTGACCAGGTCGGCCGCGCTGGTCAGGCCCCGCATCACCAGTTCCGACGCCTTTTTCGCATCCGTCACGTAGGCGCCCAGGTCGGAGCGGCGCAGGCCGGGGCCGTTCATGCGCCGTTCCAGCTCCTCCGTCTTCTGCGCCAGCGTGCTGGCGATCAGCAGGCTGTTGCCGATCGGCGTATTCAGTTCGTGCGCCACGCCGGCCATCAGGGACCCCAGCGCGGCCAGCTTCTCCTGCGACAGCAGCTGCGCCTGGGCATCCTTGAGCTGGCGGTAGGCCAGGGCGTTGTCGATGGCGATGGCGCCATAGGCGCACAGGGTGCGGAAGATCAGCCGTTCGCGTTCGCCGTACGCGCACGGGCGCATGGCCTGCACCGTCATCACGCCCAGTGCCCGTTCTCCCACCAGCATGGGCGCGAACAGGGCCGACATGCTGGCCAGCGTGCCGGGCGTGAGCGTGTTGTTGGTTTCGCTGGGCACGTGCTCGATGTAGACCTCGCGCCGCTCGCGCAGGCTGCGCACGGAATGGGCGTGCGGATGGTCGAGCGCGATGGTGTTGATGGCCAGCGGCCGGCCCGCTTCCACCCCGAACGCGCGGCTCAGCGACGCGCCGCCCGCATCGGTCAGGTAGACGGCGAAGGTGTCGGCCGGCAGCAGCGCCTGCACGTGACGGTCCAGCGCCTGGAACACGGCTTGCGCGTCGAGGTGGGTGGTGATCTCCTGGCCGATGGCCGACAGGCGCTCCAGCGTGTCGCTGGTCTGTTGCAGCACCTCGGCCCGGCGCGCCTCGGAAGCGGCCAGCTCGCGGTGGTGCTGGCCCTCGGCCCGCGCGTGCTCGGTCTGGTGGTGCACCTGCATGGCGATGGCGCGGTTGGTCGCCTCCTGGCTGTGGGTCTTGTCGCGCGCCGCGCTGGCCGCCAGCGCCGATTCGTAGGCCTGGGCGTAGTTGCCCACGTTGGCGTATTCGCGCGCCAGCGCGTCGAGCAGGTCGCCGGGCAGGGTGTAGCCGTCGATGGTGGAGGCCACCGCCAGCGCCTGGTGCAGGTAGTGCAGGGTGGCGTTCTGCTCGGTCATGCCGTCCGGCGCGGGCAGCCGGTGCTCGGTGTGGATCAGCGACAGCACGCGCAGCGCGGCGATGTGGTGGTAGGCGTTGGCCTGGGCGGCGGCCAGCGCCACGGCTTGCTGCGCCGTCGCCAGGGCCGCCTCACCCTGGCCGAGGAAGCACAGGGCGTGCGCCTGGCCACGGCGGGCCACGGTCTGGAAGTCGGCCTGCTGCAAGGCGTCGGCCCGTTGTTCGAGCTGGCCGAAGGTGGCCAGCGCGCGCTCGTAGTGGCCCTGGTCGAGCGCCAGTTCGCCCAGGTATAGCAGCGCCACGGCGTAGCTGCGCGCGCCCGACAGCGGCGCCAGGATGACCAGCGCTTCCTCCAGCAGTTCCTCGGCCGCGTCCAGCCGGCCCAGGCGGCGCATGGTGTCGGCCGTGTGCATCATGCATGCGCCCACGCTGCGCGGCCAGCGCGTGGGCCGGGCCAGGTCGAGTGCGCACTGCATCCATTCGAGCGCCGCATGGTGGTCGTTCAGGTTGGTGAAGTCTTCGCCGATGTTGGTGGCGGCCGTGATGGCGGCGCGCACCTGGCCCGTGCCCAGGGCTGCCTCGTAGCATTGGATGTAGTGGCTGGCGGCCGTGCCGAACTGGCTTAGCAGGCTGGCGGACAGGCCGAGGAAGTCGCTGATCCAGGCTGCCGCCGCCGGTGGCGCCCCGGGGCGCAGCTGCTCCAGGCGCGCGGACCAGCGTTGCTGGGCAGCGCGCGCGTCGCGCAGCACGTCCCAGCGGGCCATGGTGGCCTCCATCACGATGGCGCGCGTCGTGTCGCCGGCGCGCCGGGACGCCGCCAGGGCCAGCTGCAATTCGTCGTCGCAGCGCTGGTGGTCGCCGCGGTCGATGGCGATCCAGGCCCGCAGCCAGTGGGCGTCGGCGCAGCCGGCCGCATCGTCCAGGGTGCCCAGGGTGGCATGGGCGGCGTCGGCCAGCGCTTGCGCGCCATCGAGCTCGCCCTGCAACCACAGGCTCTCGCCGCGCACCAGTTGCAGCCGCGCCAGGCCGGCGCGGGACAGTTCCGGGCCGGCGCCGGGTAAGAGGATTTCAGCCTCGTCGGCCAGGGCGGCGGCGCGGGCCGGGTCGCGCTGGCGCAGGTGCCAGGCCAGCCGCAGCAGCGGCGACAGGCGCGCCGGGCCGCGTAGGGGCAGCAGGGCCACTTCCCATTGCGCTACCGCTTCGTCGACCGCGAACATTTCCATCGTCTACCTCGGACCGGTGGGGCTGGCGCCAGTGGGCCGGCGCCAATTCATTGCCTTAGAGCATTTCTCTGGACATTGTAATACCGAGTGGCGGCGTGTGCGCATCCGGCAACAGCGATATTTTTTTGCGCCGGCTGCGCGTTGGTTGCGCTTCAGATGCGCATCCGTTGCTTATCCTTTGCCCGGCCATTATCACCGGTTGAGTTGCAATTATTGCATTTCTCTGTTCGGTCCCGCTTCCTCTCTCAAATGGCAGCAGAGGAAGCCGCGGCGCCGGCACGGCCGTGGGCCGCGCCCAGCCACACCAGCAGCAGGCCGGCGGCCGCCAGCGCCGCACCCACCAGCGGCACGGCCGCATAACCGTAGCCCTGGCTGATCACGGCGCCGCCCAGCGCCGCGCCCAGCGCGTTGCCGAGGTTGAAGGCGCCGATGTTGACGGACGAGGCCAGGCCGGGCGCCTGGGCCGCTGCCTGCATCACCCGCATCTGCACCGGCGGCACGATGCCGAACGCAGCCGCGCCCCAGGCCACGAGGGCGATGGCGGCGCCGGTTTTGGTGGCGAGCGCCAGTGGCAGCACGGCCATGATCAGCGCCAGCGCGGCCAGCATGCATTTGGTGGCGCCTTCGAGCGACCAGTCGGCCAGCTTGCCGCCCAGGCTGTTACCCAGCGTGAAGCCGATGCCGATCAGCACCAGCGCCAAGGCGACAAAACCGGGACTGGCGTGCGTGATGGTGGCCAGCATCGGCGCGACATAGGTGTAGAGCGCGAACATGGCGCCCGAGCCGAGCACCGTGGTGCCCATCGCGAACAGTACTGCGGGACGGGTCAGCACGCGCAGTTCGCGCCGCACGTCGGGACGCGCGCCGGGCTCCCCCTTGGGCAAGGCCAGCGCCAGCGCGGCGATGGTGAGCAGGCCCAGCATGGCGGTGGCGCCGAACGCGAGGCGCCAGCCCACTTGCTGTCCGAGCCAGGTGGCGGCCGGCACGCCGCCGATATTGGCCACCGTCAATCCCGTGAACATGGCGGCGATGGCGCTGGCCTGTTTCTCGCGCGGCACCACGCTGGCCGCCACCACGGCGCCCAGGCCGAAGAAGGCACCGTGGTTGAGGCTGGTGATCAGGCGCGACAGCAAGAGCGTGGCGTAGCCGGGCGCGCAGGCCGAAAGCACGTTGCCGATGGTGAAAATGGCCATCAGCGCCATCAGCGCCGCGCGCTTGCCCAGGCGGCTGAACAGCAAGGTCATCACGGGCGCGCCGGCCATCACGCCGATCGCGTAGGCCGACACCAGCATGCCGGCCGTGGGGATGCTCACGTGCACGCCGTCCGCGATCACGGGCAACAGTCCCATGGGGGTGAATTCGGTGGTGCCGATGGCGAACGCGCCGGTCGCGAGCGCGAGCAGGGTGGCAGAGGGTTTCATTACGCTTACTCCTGAGGGACAACGAGTTGGTGGAAGGCTCGCAGTGTAGCTTGGTGACTTTTGAAGATTAAGCCAGGTATCTGCTAAACTCATTTGATTTTTATTCAAATATGAAAACCACCTTCGACGAGTTGCTGGCCTTTGTCACCGTGGTCGATACGGGTTCGCTGACGGCCGCCTCGGAGTCGCTCGGGCTGACCATCTCGGCCACCAGCCGCGCGTTGGGGAGGCTGGAGGAAAAGCTGCAGACGACCTTGTTGCGCCGCACGACGCGCCGGCTGGAACTGACCGAGGAAGGCGCCACCTTCCTGCAGCATGCGCGCGCCATCCTGGCCTCGGTCGACCTGGCCGAGGAGCAGATGGCGGCACGCCGCCTGCGTCCTGCCGGCCGCTTGCGGATCGACGCGGCCACGCCGTTCATGCTGCACGTGCTGGTGCCGCTGCTCGATGGTTTTCGCGCGCGCTACCCCGAGGTGGAGCTGGAACTGCATTCGAACGAAGGGATCACGGACCTGATCGAAAAGCGCACCGACGTGGCGTTCCGCATCGGCGCGCTGAAGGATTCCACCCTGCATGCGCGTCCGGTGGGCGCGAGCCGGGTCCGGGTGCTGGCCAGTCCGGCCTATCTGGCGCGCCACGGTACGCCGGCCAAGGTGGGACAACTGGCCCAGCACGCCTTGCTGGGCTTTACCCAACCTGAAACCCTGAACGATTGGCCGCTGCGGGACGCCGATGGCGACACGCTGCGCATCCGGCCCACGATCTCCTCGTCCAGCGGCGAGACCTTGCGCCACATGGCGCTGGCGGGGCTGGGCATCGTCTGCCTGTCGGACTTCATGACGCGCGAGGACAGGCGCGAGGGCCGCCTGGTGCCGTTGTTGGTCCGGCAGACGCTGGACGTGCGCCAGCCCGTCAACGCGGTCTACTACCGCAACACGGCGCTGGCCGCGCGCATCACCTGCTTTGTGGACCACGTGGTCGAGGCGCTGGGCAAGCAGGCGTTTGAGAGCTGAGCTGGCCGCCGGCGCGTCCGTTAGCCGTTGTTGACAATGCGAATCAGAACTAGTTAATCTGACAGTCGCGTCTGCCGCCTTGCGTGGCGCCGCGCATAAAAAGTTGGCGATGCGCAAGCCATCATCTTGCTCAGCTTCGTCGCACCTGGTCAGGCTGTCGCCAGCGCTCACTTCAACAGGAGGGTGTTCTATGGATGCGCAACAACTATTCTCGGAATTTTTGGCCTCTGACCATGGCGCGCAAGCGAGCCAGGCGCTGGCGGCGCAGGGCATCAGCGCCGACGATGCCCAGCAGATGCTGAGCCACGCGGTCGATGTGACCCACGCTCACGTTGAAGAACAGGCCGGCGCATCGGTCGAACATACGGGGCGTAATTTCTTTGCCGCGTTCGCGGCGGGACTGGTGCGCGGCGACGGCTTCTTCCATTCGCTGGTGGAAGGCGGCGAGGGCATCCTGACCGGCAAGGTGACGGCGGCGTTGGCGGAGCGCATGGGCATCGACCCTTCCACGGCCTCGACCGTGGCAGCCGCCGCGACGCCTTATATCGCCGCATTCCTGAAGGAAAAGCTCGCCTGAGCTGGCCTGAATTAGCCGGTGCGTGAACCGGTGCGAGTACGCCGGCCAGCATCGCCGAAGATCGCCGGACGATGCTGGCCCGCTATGGCGCGACGATGGCGTTATTTGGCGCACGCCTTGCCGTGGTCGCCACGGTAGCCTTTGGCCTGTGCGTCCGATTCGCTCATGTATTCACCGCTCTTGGTCTTGCCGTAGTAGCGGTCGCCTTGGCAGTGATACACCTTCGATGAGGAATTGACCCACACCTTGCCCGCACCACCGCCGGCCGCCGGCTGGGCTGGCGGCGCCGATGCTGCCGGCTTCATTGCTGGTGCTGCTGGCGCCGCCGGCGCGGACGCGGAAGCCGATGCAGACGGCGCCGCAGCGGCTTTCTTGTCCACACCACCATGTCCGCGGCACGCGCCTTTCATGGTGGCACCGCTGTAGCTTGTCCCGTCCTTGCAAACCGCACTGACCGGCGCGGCGGCGGGTGCGATTTGCGCAAAGGCGACGCATGAGAACGAGGAAACGAGGACGACCGAAAGCAGAATTTTTTTCATGACCTACTCCCCAGCAGACACGGAAATACGTGCGTGTTTCGATAGTATTTCAATTTCGAAACGTTGGAAAGTGATGGGGAAAAGCGGGCGTCCCGCCCGCACGGTCAATACAAAGTCTGCGACGACTCGTGCAGCAACTGCCCGTACAGCGTATGGCGCATGCGCGCGATCTTGCCTTCCTCCACGGCGGCCAGCACGGCGCATTGCGGCTCGGTCAGATGGCGGCAGTTGTAGAACTTGCAGTGGCCGAGATAGGGCGCGAATTCCACGAAGGCCCGTTCCAGCATGCCTTCGCTCAAATGGTATAAACCGAATTCCTGGAAGCCGGGCGAGTCGATGATGGACGAGCCGGCGCCCAGCGCCGGCAACTGGTACAGGCGCGTGAAGGTGGTGGTGTGCTTGCCCGTGTCGAGCGCGGCCGAGATTTCGCGCACGGCGATGTCGGCGTCCGGCACCAGCAGGTTGATCAACGACGATTTGCCCATGCCGGACTGACCGATCAGGATCGACGATTGCCCCGCCAGTAGCGGCGTGAGCGTGGCCACGGTGTCCTCGGGACGGCCCTTGGCCGACACTTCATGCACGGGATAACCGAGCGCCGCGTAAGGCTGCAAGCGCTCGCGCGTCTTGGCCAGCGATTCCGTCACGTCGGTCTTGTTGAGGATCAGGCGGACCGTGATGCCGGCCGCCTCGGCCGCCACCAGCGCGCGCGAGACGAGGTCGTCGGAAAACCCCGGTTCCGTGGCCACCACGATGAACAACTGGCTCACATTGGCCGCCAGCAGTTTCGATTTGTACTGGTCGGAGCGGTACAGCAGCGTGTCGCGCTCATCGATGCTGTCGATCACGCCCTGGTCGGACGAGGTCAGCGTGATGCGCACCCGGTCGCCCACGGCCACGTTGGTCTTCTTGCCGCGCGTGACGCATTGCAGCCGCAAGCCGTCCGCGTCGGCCAGGTAGTGGCGGCCGTGGGCGGCGATGATGGTGGCGTGGCTGGCGCTGTTGCCGGTGTTGCTGGTATTGCTGGAGCCGCTGTTGCTCTTGGCGGGGCTGCGGCGGCTCATGCCTGCACCGCCTTGTCCTTCAATGGCTGGTCCTGCGGCGCCTGTTGCGCCAGCGCGCTGGCCTTGGCCGCGCAAATGAAATCGTTGTGGGACAGGCCGCCGCGTCCGCCGTTGACGGAATGCGTGTGGTAGCGTACCCGGCAGTTGTTGTAGGTCACGGTCAATTCAGGGTGGTGGTCTTCGTTGTGGCTGAGCCAGGCCAGCGCGTTGACGAAGGCCATGGTGCGGTAATAATCGGCGTGCGGGAAGTCGCGGCACAGCCGGCCTTCCTCCAGGCGCCAGCCCGGAATCTGGGCCAGCAGGCGGGTGACGTCGGCCTCGTCCAGCGCGGCGGTCGTGTGGGCGCAGCGGGCCTGCAGCAGGTCGGCCGTGGTGAGCAGGACGTGCTCCATCATGCCGCCAGCTTCAGGTGACGGATGCGCACGCTGGCCGGCGGGTGCGAATCGTAGAACGCCGAGTGCAGCGGATCGGGCGTCAGCGTGGAGGCGTTGTCCTCGTACATCTTGACCAGTGCCGTCACCAGGTCGTTGGCGTCCGTGTGACGGGCCGCGAAGGCGTCCGCCTCGAATTCATGCTTGCGCGAGCTAAGCGACATCAATGGCCCCAGCAGGAAGGTGAACACGGGCAGCACCAGCATAAACAGCAGCAGCACCATGGCGTCGTTGTTCTGGCCCGGCAGCAGCAGCGGGTCCACGCCCAGGCCCGTGTAGAACCACAGCTGGTTTTTCAGGTAGCCCAGCAGCGCCAGGAAAGCCAGCGACACGGCGAACATGATGGCGATGCGCTTGATGATGTGTTTGAGCTTGAAGTGGCCCAGTTCGTGCGCCAGCACCGCCTCGATTTCCTGCGGCGCCAGGCGGGCCAGCAGGGTGTCGAAGAACACGATGCGCTTGTTGGCGCCGAAGCCGGAGAAGTAGGCGTTGCCGTGCGCGCTGCGCTTGGAGCCGTCCATCACGAACAGGCCCTTGGAGGCGAAGCCCACGCGCGCCATCAAGCCTTCGATGCGCGCCTTGAGCGCTTCGTCGGCCAGCGGCGTGAACTTGTTGAACAGGGGGGCGATCACGGTCGGGAACAACACCATCATCAGCAACTGGAAGCCGCTCCACACGAACCACGCATACAGCCACCACAGGTTGCCGGCCTTGGCCATCAGGGTCAGCACCACCCACACCAGCGGCAGGCCGATCACGGCGCCCAGCGCCACGCCCTTGAGCAGGTCGGCGAAGAACAGGCCGGGCGTCATCTTGTTGAAACCGAAACGCTGCTCCATGCCGAATTGTTTGTAGTAGTCGAACGGCAGGTCGATCAGGCCCGTGATGAGGGCGAAGCCGGCCATCAGGGCCAGCTGGTAGGTCATGCCGGGACCGGTGTGCTGGAACACGGCCACGGACAGCCATTGCAGGCCGCCCAGCAGCGTGAAGCCGATCAGCACCAGGGTGTTGATCATCAGGCCCAGCAGGCCGAATTTCGTCTTGGCGACCGTGTAGTCGGCCGCTTTCTGATGGGCTGCCAGCGGGATGGTTTGCGCGAATTCGGCCGGCACGGCGGCGCGGTGGCGCAGCACGTGGCGGATATGGCGCGAGGCGAGCCAGAAGCGCACCAGCAGCGTCAAAATGAGGAGGGAGACAAACAAAATCGAAAACGCGAGTGAATACATGCTGGGCCTGTGAGAAAATGGCGGATTGATTTCGCCAAGAGAGAATTATGTCACAAGCTACCGACT
Organism: Rugamonas brunnea; assembly: GCF_014042345.1. Lineage (GTDB taxonomy): Bacteria > Pseudomonadota > Gammaproteobacteria > Burkholderiales > Burkholderiaceae_D > Rugamonas > Rugamonas brunnea. Next base: position 790,819 of record NZ_JACEZT010000001.1, on the reverse strand, counting down.
TCGCAGCAACCCAAGGTGTCGCCCCTGCGCCCCAGCGTCCGAATGAACTCAACCTGGTGTGGGTGGACATGGAAATGACGGGCCTGGAGCCGGATACCGACCGTATCATCGAAGTGGCCGTGGTCGTCACCGACATGCACCTGAACGTGCTGGCCGAGGGCCCCGTGTTCGCCATCCACCAGAGCGACGAGACGCTGGACAAGATGGATGCCTGGAACAAGGGCACCCACGGCCGTTCCGGCCTGACCGAGCGCGTCAAGGCCTCCACCGTGACGGAAGCGCAGGCCGAAGCCGACCTGATCGCCTTCCTCAAGCAGTGGGTACCGGCCGGCAAGTCGCCCATGTGCGGCAACACCATCGGCCAGGATCGCCGCTTCATGGTACGCTACATGCCCAAGCTGGAAGCGTTCTTCCACTATCGGAACGTCGATGTGTCCACGCTGAAGGAACTGTGCAAGCGCTGGAAGCCCGAGATCGTGTCCGGCTTCAAGAAGCACCAGAAGCACACGGCCATGGCCGACATCATCGAGTCGATCGAAGAACTCAAATACTACCGCGAGCACTTCATCAAGCTGTAAGCGGACCTTCACCCAAGGAGCGCCATGCAAGCAGAGAACTTCGTATTGCAGGATTACCTGGACCGCATCGGTTACACGGGCGAGGCCAGGGCCGACCTGGCCACGGTCACGGCCATGATGCGGCGCCAATTGTTCACGGTGCCGTTCGAGAACCTTGATGTCCAGGCCGGCAAGATCGTGTCGCTGGTGCCGGAGGAGATCGTGGACAAGATCGTGGCCCGCCGCCGCGGCGGTTATTGCTACGAAGTCAATGGCATCTTCGCCATGGCGCTGCAGGCGCTGGGCGTGCCCTACCAACTGGTGGCGGCCCGCCCCATGTTCTATCCGGCTCGCCGGCCGCGCACCCACATGGTCATCGTCGTCACGCTCGACGGCGTGCAGTGGCTGTGCGACCTCGGCTTCGGCAGCTACGGCATCCGTGCGCCGGTCCGGCTCGACCTGCTCGACACGGAGCTGGTGCAGGATGACGATGTGTTCATGCTGAGCAAGCCGAACGAGCGCGAATTCCTCGTGCAGGCGCGCGTGGGCGGGGAGTGGATGAACCAGTTCGGCTTCGACCTGTCGCAGCAGGAGTGGATCGACTTCATGCCGGCCAACTACCTGAACTCCACCCATCCCGAATCGATCTTCGTCAAGACGCTGCTGCTGGTGCAGCACCGCGCCGATGGCCGTTCGATTTTGTTGGGCGACACGCTCAAGACCATCACCCGTGGGGTGGTCGAGCAGCGCAGCATGGGGCCCGAGGAGCGGGCGGTCGTGGTGCGCGAGGTGTTTGGGCTGACGTTGCCATCCTCCGGCGCGACGGCCTGAGGCAAGGCGGGCGGGGGCGCGGCATGCTGCGCCGCCCGCTGTGATCGGCCCGCACGCGCGGGCTGATATCTTCGACGTTTACTTCAATGCTTACTCGGCGGCCGCGTCAGCCGCGCCGTGGCACTTCTTGTACTTCTTGCCGCTGCCGCAAGGGCAGTCGTCGTTGCGGCCCACTTTCGGCTCCTCGCGCTTGACCGTGGTGACGGGCGCTTTGCGGCGCGGCACCCAGAACTTGTGGATGGCCGGCAGGTTCGCTTCCAGTTCCAGCGCCAGCTTGTGCGCCAGCACGGGGTCTTCCACCAACGGCAATTCCTCTTCCTCGATCTCGTCCGCGCCCAGCAGGTAGATCGGGCGCATCAGATCGCCCACTTCCGAATCCCAGATCTCGTCCCACGAACCGGGGCGCATTTCCATGCCTTCCCAGAAGCCCCAGCACCACGCCTCGGCGTCGATCAGGGTCTGGCCTTCGTGCTCGTGCTCGACGAACAGCGGTTCGAATTCCTTGGGTGCCACTTCGAACGTCACCAGCACCTCGTTCATGAAGCGCATGATCAGGTTGACGATGCGTTCCTCTTCCTTGGCGTTCTTGAACTTGGGCACGTCCTTGCCATCCTGGCCCCAGATCTTGGGCAGCCATTCGGCCGGCATGATGGTTTCCGGGCCGATCGCGATGGCCGTCAGGAAGCCGTGCAGGGTGTCCATCGTCATCGCGTCTTCGGGCGCGCGGTCCGACAGCAGGAAGTTATCGAGTTCGTTGAATTCTTTTTCGCTCAGTGGCTGATCGAGTTGCATAGTTAGCTCTTTTTATGGGGTTGAAGGCGACAGTATACGCTGCGCGGCCGGCGATGCCCACTTCCCACGTGTTGGCGGCGGCCACGTACAATGGCGCCATGCATACCGACGATCTTTCCGGCGCCCGCGCCCACCATCCTTTTTCCGACCTGAGCCCGGATTGCGTGCTCGATGCGCTCGACAGCGTGGGCCTGCGTGGCGACGGCCGCCTGCTGGCGCTGAACAGTTACGAAAACCGCGTCTACCAGGTCGGCATCGAGGACGGCGCGCCGCTGGTGGCCAAGTTCTACCGGCCTGCGCGCTGGAGCGACGCCGCCATCCTGGAGGAACACGCGTTCACGGCCGAACTGGCCGAGCGCGAAATCCCGGTGGTGCCGGCGCTGGCGCTGGATGGCGCCACGCTGCACCATTACCAGGGTTTCCGCTTCGCCGTGTTCGCACGCCACGGCGGCCGCGCGCCCGAGCTGGGCGACCCGGCCGTGCTGGAATGGACGGGCCGCTTCATCGGCCGCATCCACGCCGTCGGCGCGCTCCAGCCCTACACCGAGCGGCCCAGCCTCGATATCGACACCTTCGGCATCGAACCGCGCGACTACCTGCTGGCCAATGGCTTCATCCCGCCCGAACTGCTGGCCGCCTACACCAGCGTGATCGACCAGGCGCTGGACGGCGTGCGCCGTTGCTACGAGCGGGCCGGTACGGTGGCCCGGTTGCGCCTGCACGGCGACTGCCACGGCGGCAACGTGCTGTGGACCGACGCCGGCCCCCATTTCGTCGACTTCGACGACAGCCGGATGGGCCCGGCCGTACAGGACTTGTGGATGATGCTGTCGGGCGAGCGCCACGAGCAGGTGCGCCAGCTGGCCGACATCCTGGCCGGCTACGAGGACTTCAGCGAATTCGACCCGCGCCAGTTATACCTGGTGGAAGCGCTGCGCACGCTGCGGTTGATTCATTACTCGGCCTGGCTGGCGCGGCGTTGGGACGATCCGGCCTTCCCCGTTGCTTTCCCATGGTTCAACACGCAGCGTTACTGGCAGGACCGCATCCTGGAGTTGCGCGAACAGGTCGCGCTGATGGACGAGCCGCCCTTGTGGCCCGTGTGAGGGCAGGGCGGTCTGTCGTGACCAGTCGAAAAACATATCGAAACCAACCTGTGATGCAAATCTGATATCACATCCATTTGCGTGAATTAGCGGGTTTTTCCCGTTCTGCTCGCCGCTCCGCTGGCCAGGGCCATGTTTGATAATGGCAACTCAGAAGTCCCGGTTGGTGCCGGGACGCAGCGGAAAGCGAGAACACTTATGCAAGCACAACTGGCTCAGCGCGAAGGCGCCAATCTCACCGTCGCATTCTCGGCCGACGATGTGGCCGCATCCCCGGCCCGTGAACAGGACCAGTTGAGCGCCACGCCGGCGCAACCGCCGCGCGCCGCGCTGGAGATGCGCGCCATCCAGGAAGCCATCGCCCGCGTGGAAGCGGAAGCGAAGGCCGCCTGCGCCGCCGAGAGCCGGGCCCACGCCGAAGCGCGCGCCCGCGCCCTGGCCGAGGACCGCGCCGCCATGGACGCCGCCGCCGCCGCCGTCGCGCTGCAGAATGCCCAGGCGGCCGAGGAAGCCATCGCCGCCAACCGCGACCGCCTCGAATCGCTGCGCGCCGCCGCCCAGGCCAGCGTGGCGCGATTGGACGCCGTCAAGCAGGAAACGGCCGAACTGCGCGCCCGCGTCGAAGCCGACAACGCCATCCGCCAGGCCGCCGAACAGCGCGCCCGCGCCGAGGAAGAAAGCCGCAAGCGCGCCGCCGAACAGATGGCGGCCGAATCGGAGCTGGCCGCGCAAGCCGCCCGCGCCGCCGAAGAACTGCAAGCGCAAACGGAGCAGGCCCGCCTGCAAGCCGTCGAGCGCGTGGCCGCCGTGCAGGCCGCCAAAGAAGAAGTGGTGGGCATCGCCGAAGCGGACGCCCGCATGGCCACGCTGGCACGTGAGCGCGAGCGCCACGCCCACGCCGCCCGCCAGGCGGCCGAGAACCTGGCCAAGGCCGAAGCGGAAGCGCTGGAACTGACCATCGAGCGCGAACGCGCCGACAAGATCGCTCTGGAAGCGGCCTTCAACCGCGCCGCCGCCGAAGTGCGCGCGCTGGAAGAAGCGCGTGCGCTGGCCCACCTGGAACAGGAGCGCGAACAGATCGCGCTGGCCCAGGCCGAATCGCAGCGCAGCGCCGCCCAGTCGCTGCATCTGCGTCTGCAGACGGAAAAGGAAATCCGCGATGCCGCCCTGCAGCGCGAACGGCTGGAAACGATGGCCACCACCACCGCCCAGGCCCGGCGCGACGCCGAAGCCCGCATCCTGCAGGCCACCGAAGCGCGCATCGAAGTGGACCGCCAGCTGCGCACCGTGGCCGAAGCCCGCGTGCAGGCCGAGGAGGAAGCGGAACTGAAAACCCTTGCCAAGGTGGAGGCGGAAGCGCAGGCGCTGGAGCAGATCAAGCTGCGTCAGGTAGCCGACGAAGCGGCGGCCGAGGCGGCCCGCGCCGACAGCCTGGAACAGCAGCGCGCCGCGCAACTGGCCGACGAACGCGCCGCACTGACGCGCGCCGCCGCCGAACTGGCCGCCAGCCAGAACGACGCCGAGCAGCGCGAGATCGCCCTGCTGGCCGAACACGTGGAAGCGCAAAGCCAGGCCCAGGCCCTGGCCGAACAGAGCGCCGCCCGCGCCGCCGAACTGCTGGCCGCCGAGCAGGCCCGCGCCGCCGCCGAACAGCAAGCGCTGGCCGCCATGAAGGACAAGATGGAAACGGAGCGCGTCGCCACGGCCGCCGCCGAGCACCGCATCGCCGCCGAGCAGGCCCAGGCCGCCGCGCTGCGCCAGCAGCACGAAGCCGACGCGCGCCTGGCCGCCGCTGCCGAGCAGGAAACGACCGCCGCCCGCATGATGGCTGAGCAGACCGCGATTGAAGCGGAGCAGAAAGCCGCTGCCGCGACCGCGCTGACCGCGCAAGCCCGTCTGGCCGTGGAGCTGGGTGTGGTGCAGGCCGAGCGTGCCCGCGTCGAGCAGGAAAAAGCCGCCGCCGCCGAAGCGTTGCTGCAGGCCGAGCGCGAATTCGTGGAAGCAGAGCGCCAGTCGCTGGCACTGATCGAACAGAAACTGGCCCAGCAGCGCCAGGCCACGGCCGCCGAAGCGCGCGCCACCAAGAACATCGCAAGCCGCCTGGAAGCGGAAAAGCAAGTGGCCGCCGAAGCGCGCGCCCGCGCCGAAGCGGAGCAGGCCGCACTGGAGGCGATGCGCCAGCGCGAGCAGGCTGAACACGCCGCCCGCCTGGCCGCCGCCGACAAGGCGCAAGCGCAGCAAGCCTTGCTGGCCGCCGCCATGGAACACGCCGCCATGCAGCGCAAGGTGGCCGACACCACGGCCGCCATGACGGCCGCCAAGCGTCAACTGCTGGATCTGGAAACGCGCCGCCAGCAAGCCGCGCGCAACGCGCTGGCCGCGCTGCAAGCGAAAGTGGAAGCGGAGCAGGGCGTATGCCAGCAAGCCGAAGCGCAAGCCCGCGTCGCCTCGCTGGACGCCGCCCGCGCCCGCAAGGACCGCGAGCAATCGGCCAGCATCGCCCGTGACGTTATCGGCCGCCTGACTCAGGGCGTGGAAACGGTCGGCGCCGTGTGGCGCGCCCGCTAAGCTAAGTAAAACACCAAAAAACCGGGGTCAGGTCATACCGTCACGCAACTTGCCCGCAAGTTGCGTGACGGTATGACCTGACCCCGGTTTTTCTTTTTGTTACTGGCTGATCTGCACTTTGGCGATGTAGTACTCGGTTTCGCCGAAGCAGGCGGTGGGCACGCCTTTGTGCTGTTCGTAGGTGAGCAGCACGCGCTTTCCGGTGGCGGCCAGCAGTTGCTGGGCCACGGCGTCGTCGCGCACGCTGAATTCGAATTTTTCCGGGATCGCGCCCGGCATCGAGGTCAGCAGGATTTCGCCTTCCCACGTCTTGCACACCCAGCCCCGCTTGGAGAATTTCTGCAGGAAGCCGGCCCGCTCGCCTTCCGAGTAGGTCAGGTGCAGCGTGATCCAGGTGTAAGCGCAGAACAGCAGGATAGCGGCGGCCACCAGGCCGATCAGGGACAGCACGATGCGTTTGGATGTGGTCATGTAGTTCGCGTTAGGGTTAAAGCAAGGTTGGACATCTTATCACCGGACGGCCAGCGCGGCGATCACCGCTCCCGCCGCCGCTTGTACAGGATGGACGACCACAGCGAAATGGCGATGAAGGCCACGCCCGACAAGCCGGTGAACCACTCGGGGATGTCGTATTTGACGCTGGCCAGCATGATCAGCGCCAGGATGCCGATCGCATAATGTGCGCCATGTTCGAGGTAGACGAATTCGTCCAGCGTGCCCTTGTGCACCAGGAACACGGTGAGCGAACGCACGAACATGGCGCCGATGGCCAGCCCCAGCATGATCACCACCACGTCGCTGGTGATGGCGAACGCGCCGATCACGCCGTCGAAACTGAACGAGGCGTCCAGCACTTCCAGGTACAGGAAGGCGCCGATGCCGCCCCGGGTGGCGGCCGACAGCGCCAGCGCGGCGGCGCCGGCGCCCACCGCTTCCACGCCGGTCTCCGTGGCGTCGCTGTCGTCCTCCGGTTGCGGGTCTTCCTCCAGCAGCGTGCTGATCCAGTGCACGGCGAGGTAGGTGGCCACGCCCGTCACGCCGGCCGTCAGCACGCCGAATTGTTCTTCCTTGCTGGCCACGCCCATGCACGCAAACACGGCCAGCAGGGCCAGCAGCACGGCCAGGCTGTCCGTGCCGTGCTCGCCCATTTTCTTTTCCATCCAGCCCAGCCAGTGCAGTTCCTTTTCCTCGTCGAACAGGAAGTGGAGGAACACCAGCAGCAGGAAGGCACCGCCGAACGCGGCCACCTGGCCGTGCGAGGCCGTCAGGTGGGCCGCATACACGTCGGGCGTGGTGGTGGCCATGTGCCACACTTCCACCAGCCCCAGCCCCGTGGCGAAGGCGACGATCAGCAGCGGGAACAGCAGCCGCATGCCGAACACGGCCACCACGATGCCCACCGTCAGGAACAATCGCTGCCAGAACGGGTTCCAGTGCCGCAGCACGGAGGCGTTGACGACGGCGTTGTCGAACGACAGCGAGACTTCCATCACGCCCAGCACGGCCGCGATCCACACAGCTTGCAGCACCCCGGCCGCGCCGTCGTGGTGGAAGCCCCACCAGGCCGCCAGGCCCAGCAGCACGACGGTGACGGCGAACGAGAATTTGAAATGCTGCATGGCTTTCCTGGGCTTTCAAGGGTGGACGTGGCCCGATTTTATAATACTTGCTTACGAGACAGCATGGCGTTCTGCGATAATGGCCGCCAATTCGCCCGGATGGGCACCCTTAAGCCACGTTTTTCATGAAGGACACCCCGATGGATCTCGCCTACCTCGTTACCCCCTTGCTGACCTGGATCACGGTCGGCCCGATCAAGTTCCTGATCAACAGCGTGCGCGCCCGCAAGTGGGCGTTCAACCTGGTGGGCAACGGCGGCTTCCCCAGCAACCACAGCGCCGTCGTGTCGAGCATGGCGACCCTGATCGCGCTGCGCGAGGGCATCGGCCATCCGGCCTTCGGCGTGGCCGTCACGCTGTGCTTCATCGTCATCATCGACGCCAACAGCCTGCGCCAGCACGTGGGCAAGCAGGCGGCCGCCATCAACCGGCTGGCCAAGGATGACGCCGGCCACACCTGGCTGCGCGAGCGCATGGGCCATACGCTGGTCGAGATCGCCGGCGGCCTGGCCACCGGCATCGCCATGGGCCATGTGATCTTCGCGCTGTTCGGCCGCGGCTGATCGCACCGGCGTCCGCCGCCCGTTCCTTGCGGGCGGCCGCCACACTCTCACCAATTCTCACTTCCTTCCCCCGTTTATCCGCCGATTCCGCGTTCCAGGCATGGAAACCGGCAATCCAGCCATTGTGTGATTGACGCGCCGACGGCGCTGGTTGATACTCTGCGCCTTGCAGTTTTAACAAATATTCCAACCGCACCGACGTTCATCTATTTCGGAGATTTTTTATGTTGCGCAAAACCTTAGTTGCTCTCGCCGTCGCCTCGGCCCTGGTCGCCTGCGGCAAGTCCACCAAGGCACCGGACAAGGCGGGCAAGGACGGCAAGGGTGCGGTGACCTTGCAAGTGGCGCCGGAAGACTTGCTGACGGTCGATACCAACGCGCTCGCGTCCGGCCCCGTCATCACCGGCTCGATCCAGCCCGAGCGCCGCGCCGACCTGCGCGCCGAGGTGAACGCCGTGGTGCTGCAAGTGCTGAAGGAAAACGGCGAGGTCGTGCACAAGGGCGACGTGCTGGTGCGCCTGGACGAGACGGCCATCCGTGACAGCCTCAATTCGGCCGAGGAAGCCACCCGCGCCGCCGCCCAGAGCCTGGAGCAGGCCGAGCGCGCCTTCCAGCGCCAGAAGACGCTGCGCGCGTCGGGCATGGTGTCGACCCAGGCGCTGGAGGATGCCGAAATCCGCCGCAACAACCTGCAAAGCGAACTGGCGGCCGCGCGCGCCAAGTCCGTGTCGGCCCGCCAGCAGCTGAGCCGCACCAGCGTGCGCGCGCCGTTCGACGGCATCGTCAGCGACCGCAAGGTGTCCAGCGGCGACACGGCCGCCATCGGCAAGGAACTGATCAAGGTGATCGACCCGTCCAGCATGCGTTTTGAAGGCCTGGTCTCGGCCGACAAGATCGGCGTGGTCAAGGTGGGCCAGCCGGTGCGCTTCCGCGTCAACGGTTACGCCAATCAGGACTTCGCCGGCCGCGTCAAGCGCGTCGACCCGTCGGCCAATCCGGTCACGCGCCAGGTCGAGGTGCTGGTGGAATTCGCCGACAAGCGCCTGCCCGGCGTGGCCGGCCTGTACGCGGAAGGGCGCGTCGAATCCGACGTGACGGACGCGCTGATGATCGCCGATTCGGCCCTGGTGCGCTCGGGCGACCAGTCCTACGCCTGGCGCCTGAACGGCAAAACGCTGAGCAAGGCCATGCTCAACATCGGCGTGCGCGACCCGCGCACCGGCCAGTGGGAGGTGCGCTCCGGCCTGGCGGCCGGCGACCGCGTGCTGCGCGTGCCCAATTCCAGCTACGCCAATGGCCAGGTGGTGGAGCTGACGGTGCCCAAGGTGGTGGCCTCGTCCGCCAACCCGGCCCAGGCTTCGGCCGCCACCGCGAACACCGCGACGAAAGGGAATTGATCCATGTTCTTATCCGATTTTAGTATCAAGCGGCCGATCGCCACGCTGGTGCTGATCGTGGCCATGATGTGCCTGGGCCTGCTCGCGCTCAAAAAGCTGCGCGTGAACCAGAACCCGGACGTGGAAGTGCCGTTCATCATCGTCAACGTGCCATACCCGGGCGCCTCGCCCGACACGGTCGAGCGCGAGATCGTCAACCGGCTGGAAAAGCCGCTGCTGGCCATCTCCGGCGCCACCAAGATCGAGAGCACGGCCAATGAAGGCTCGGCCTCCATCTTCATCGAGTTCAGCTTCAAGAAGAACCTGATCGAGGCGTCCGACGAGATCCGCAACGCCATCGGTTCCGTGCGCTACAAGCTGCCGACCGAGATGCGCGAACCTATCCTGCAACGGATCGATCCGGCCTCCGATCCCGTGATGCAGGTCGCGCTGTCATCCACCAGCCAGACCCACGCGGAAATCTCGCGCTTGGCCGAGGATACGCTGTCGGACCGCTTCCGCGCCGTCGATGGCGTGTCGCAGGTGCAGGTCAACGGTTCGCTCAAGCGCGAACTGTCGGTGTTGCTCAAGGCCGAGAAGCTGCGTGAATACAATGTGTCGGTGGGCGAGGTGGTCAACGCGCTGCGCAACCAGAACACCAACGCCCCGGTGGGCAAGGTGCGCGGCACGCTGGATGAGAAGAGCATCCGCCTGGTGGGCCGCATCGAGACGCCGCGCGAATTCGAGCAGGTGGTGGTCAAGCGCAACGGCGACGAGATCGTGCGCCTGGCGCAGGTGGCCACCATCGAGGATGGCTTCGCCGAGATCAACGGCCTGAGCATCCGCAGCGGCAAGCCCAACGTCGGTATCGCCATCTCGCGCTCGCGCGACGCCTCCACCGTGGCCGTGGCGGCCCGCCTGCGCGACGAGATCAAGGCCATCAACGCCACGCTGCCGGCCGGCACCAAGCTGGAAATCACGCGCGACGGCGGCGACGAGTCGCAGCGCAGCCTGAACAACGTGATCGAGTCGCTGGTGTTCGGCGCCGTGCTGACCATCTTCGTCGTGTACGCCTTCCTCAACTCGTGGCGCTCGACCATGATCACGGCCCTGAGCCTGCCCACCTCGGTGGTGGCGGCATTCATCGCCGTCTGGCTGTGCGGCTTCACGCTCAACTTCATGACGCTGCTGGGCCTGTCGCTGGCGATCGGCGTGCTGATCGACGACGCCATCGTGGTGCGGGAAAACATCGTGCGCCACATGCAGATGGGTTCGGACCGCCGCACGGCGGCCCTGAACGGCACGGCCGAAATCGGCCTGGCCGTGGCCGCCACCACGTTCTCCATCATCGCCGTGTTCATTCCCGTGGCCTTCATGCCCGGCATCTCGGGCGAGTGGTTCCGGCCGTTCGCCCTGACCGTCACCTGCTCGGTGCTGGTCAGCCTCGGCATCTCGTTCACGCTCGACCCCATGCTGTCGGCCTATTGGGGCGACCCGGTCGACCACCATACGGCGCCGAAAAAAGGCCTGGGCAAGGTGCTGCAACGCTTTAACGACTGGTTCGACCACCAGTCCGACCGCTATGGCCACGTGATCGCCTGGGCGCTGCACCACCGCCGCTGGATGGCCGTGATCGCGCTGGGCACCTTCGTCGGCGCGATCGTGCTGCACGTGAAGTTCGGCGGTTCCTCGTTCCTGCCGGCGGCCGACCGCAGCACCATCGCCATCGACGTGCGCACGCCGCCGTCGAGCAGCGTGGAATATGCGCGCCTGAAGATGGAGCGGGCCGCCGAACTGGCGCGCGCGATTCCGGAAGTGAAGGACACCAACTCCAACATCAATGCCAACGGTGGCCGCATCTACCTCGACATCGGCAAGCGCAATACGCGCAAGCGCACCGCGTTCCAGATCGGCGCCGAGCTGCGCGAGAAGCTGAGCCACGTGGTGGGCGCCGAGATTTCCGTGGTGGACGACCTGGGCAACCAGGGCAAGCCGGTGCAGATCGAATTCACCGGCCCCGATTCGCGTCGCCTGATGGAGATCACCAGCGCCTACATGGACAAGCTGCGCCAGGTGCCGGGTGCGGTGGACGTGGGGCTGTCGCAGCAGGATCCGAAGAACGAGCTGCAGATCGAACTGAACCGTGGTCTGGCCAACTCGATGGGCATCTCCGTCAACGACGCGGCGCAATCGCTGCGGGTGGCGTTCGCCGGCGTGGAAGTGGGCGACTGGGTCGACCCCACGGGCGAGTCGCGCGACGTGGCTGTGCGCCTGGCGCCGGAGGATCGCGTGAACGCGGAGAACATCGAGCGCCTGCCGATCTCCGTGACCGGCACCAACCAGATGGTGCCGCTGGACCAGATCGCCACCATCACGATGGGCAAGGGTCCGTCCACCATCGAGCACAAGAACGGCAAGCGCACGGTGACGGTGTCGGCCAACGTGCAGGGCCGCTCGCCGGGCGAGGTGACGGACGACGCCATGAAGCTGGCCAAGGCTATCGACTTCCCGCCCGGCTACGGGCTGGACCTGGGCGGCGCCGGCAAGGACCAGGCCGAGCTGTTCACGGAAATGGCGATCGCGCTGGTGATGGGCATCGGCCTGATGTATTTGATCCTGGTGATGCAGTTCGGCTCGTTCACGGCGCCGGTGGCCGTGATGCTGTCGCTGCCGCTGTCCCTGATCGGCGTGGTGCTGGCGCTGCTGGTCACGGGCAGCACCCTGAACCTGATGAGCTTCATTGGCGTGATCATGCTGATGGGCCTGGTGGCCAAGAACGCCATCCTGCTGCTGGACGCGGCCCGCAAGCGTGAGCAGGAAGGCTTTGGCCGCGAGGATGCGCTGATGTACGCGGGCCGCATGCGGCTGCGCCCCATCCTGATGACCACCTTCGCGCTGATCGCCGGCATGTTCCCGGTGGCGCTGGGGCTGGGCGAGGGCGGCGAGTTCTACCGTCCGCTGGCGATCGCCATCATCGGCGGCACCATCACCTCGACCATCCTGACGCTGCTGGTGGTGCCTACGTTCTACGACAGCATCGAGATCGCCCGCGACCGCGCACTGGCCAAGTTCCGCCGCCGCGAACTGCGCTGGACCACGGTGCCGGCGTTGCTGATGACGCTGGTGGAGGCGCTGCTGACGCTGGTGTTCGTGCGGCTCGTGTTCCGGCTCGTGCTGTGGGCCGTGAACAAGGCGCTGGGGCGCGGCGGCAAGGCCGTGCCGCCCGGCACGGCGCTGGATGCGCACTAATTGCAAAATGGAAAAGGACCTGCGGGTCCTTTTCTTTTTACAACAGCTTGTCGCTGCGCCGGATCAAACGGCGTGCAGAAATGGCAATCTTGCCGTGGCCGTAGCATAATTAGTACTGTTACTCTACTTTAATATTTTATGGCTGGTGTATCCTACTTGCCACCCGGCATCATGCCCGCCGCGCAGGCACGCGCGATGCCGGCCCACAGAATAATCTGGCGCCGACCAGTTATCACCTATAAAGAGCGAGACCACCTTGAAACAAAAATACCTGCCCCTCCTCATCGCTGTTGCGCTGAGTTCCCTGTCCGCCAGCGCCCTGGCATCCGGTTACCGCTTTGGTTCGCAAAGCGTGGCCGCCCAAGGCACGGCTGACGCCAACGCGGCCGAAGCGAACGATGCTTCGACCATCTTCTACAATCCAGCCGGCATGTCGCGCCTGGAGGGCACGCAAGTGAATTTCGGCGCCACCGTCGTGGTGCCGCACTCGACGTTCCAGGACTCCGGTTCCACCCACTTCACGGGCGCGCCCACGGGCGGCACCGCGGCCCACGGCTACGCGCCGGACAACGTGACGGCGCCATCGCTGTACGCGAGCAAGAAGCTGAATGACCAGTGGGCCGTGGGCCTGGGCCTGTTCGTGCCGTATGGCGCCAAGCTCAATTACGGCAACACCTGGACCGGCCGTTACGCGCTGACCGACGTGAAACTGGAAGCGGTGACGCTGAACCCGTCCGCCTCGTTCAAGTTGAACGAGCACCACGCTTTCGGCTTCGGCATCATGGCTGAGCACTTCAACGCCGACCTGGGCCAGGCCGTCGACGTGCCAGGCTCGATCGCCGCGCTGTCCAGCCCGGCCGCTGCCGCCACGCGCGCCCAGCTGATCGGCACCATCGTCGCCCTGGGCGGCAACCCTGCCGCGCTGGCTGCAGCCAACGACGCGCACGCCTCCATCACGGGCAAGGACTGGGGCTATGGCTTCAACCTGGGCTATATGTTCACGCTGGACCAGAACACCCGCTTCGGCTTCGCCTACCGCTCGTCGGTGGCGCACGGCCTGAAGGGCGACGCCACGTGGGACTTCTCCATGGTGACGACCGACCAGATCACCAACCATGTGCTGGCTGCCAGCGGCCACCGCCTGAACTCGGCATCGATGGTCAAGCTGCGCACGCCGGAAACCCTGTCGGCGAACGTGTTCCACCAGTTCGATGCGAAATGGGACGGCATGGCCGACCTGACCTGGAGCCGCCACTCGCGCCTGAGCGACCTGCACATCCAGTTCCCGAACACGGTTGAGGGCGACCTGGTGATCAACCAGCAATGGAAGAACACCGTGCGCGTGGCCGTGGGCGCCAACTACCGCTACGACGACAAGGTGACGCTGCGCGGCGGCGTGGCCTACGACCAGTCGCCGGTGCCGAGCGCGCAGCTGCGCGATCCGGCCCTGCCAGACAGCGACCGCTACCAGTTCTCGCTGGGCGCCGCCTACAAGCTGAGCCCGAAATCGACCATCGACGTGGCCTACAGCTTCCTGCACTTCAAGGATGCGGACACCAGCTACACCAACAGCTGCAACCCGCTGAACCCGACCTGCACCGGCAACGGCGAAACCACGCGCGGCACCTATAAGACCCATCTGCAACTGCTGGGCGTAGCGTACAACTACAAGTTCTGACCGCTTTCCCGGCGGTTCGCTCAAGAAATGCCCGCGTGCTGAACGCGGGCATTTTTTTTGCGCGCGCGCTTGGGGTATGATCGGCACCATGGACGTGGCGCGCGCCGCAGCGTGCGGAGGGCGTGCCGCGATCACCGATGCGAAAGGGGAATGATGCGGAGGCGTACCTGGCGGCTGTGGCTGTCGTGCATCGCGCTGCTGCTGCCGGCGGCGGCGCGGGCCGATGCGCTGGTGATCGCCATCAACGACTGGTGCCCGTACAGCTGTTCGGCCGAGGGCAGCCACCGTGGCATCCTGGTCGATATCGTCAACGACATCTTCACCGCCGCCGGCAGCCCGCCGCATTTCGTGCAACTGCCATTCGCGCGGGCCCTGTCCTCGGTGCGCTCGGGACAGGCCCAGGCCATCGTCGGTGTCACGCATGCCGTTGCGCCCGACCTGCAATATCCCGACGAGCCCATCATCACCACCCAGTTCTGCTTCTTCACCCGCCCCGAGTCCACGTGGCGCTACACCAGCGGCGGCGAGCTGGGGGCGGTCCGTGTCGGGGTAGGGAGCGGCAAGAAATTCCCGCCCGGGGTCGAGCGTGCCTTGCAAGATGCGACCAGGGTGCCGGGCGGCACCGATCTGATCTGGCGCATGGTGCGCATGCTCGATATCGGCCGGCTGGACGCCGTGCTGGAGGAACACCGGACCTTGCCGCTGGAGCTGGCCCAGCGTGGCCACGCACCGTTGCGCAACGCCGGCTGCATCGACAGCAACAACGAATACGTCGCGTTCCAGCCGGGCAGCGCCTATGCGCGGATCTTTTCCGAGGGCATGCGCAACCTGCGCAAGTCGGGGCGCATGGCCCAGATCTACGCGCAATACGGGGTGAACTAGCCCGCCGGGCTCAGGCCACCAGGCGGTCGTCGTCGCCCGGTTCGTCGTCGCGCTGGAAGATGGCCATGTCGGTCTGGCCCAGCACGCGGCTGGTGACGGTGCCGGCCGTGATGGCGCCGCTGACGTTGAGGGCCGTGCGGCCCATGTCGATCAGCGGTTCCACCGAGATCAGGAGCCCGGCCAGCGCCACCGGCAAGTCCATGGCCGACAGCACGATCAGCGCCGCGAACGTGGCGCCACCACCGACGCCGGCCACACCCACCGAACCGATCGTGACGATGGCCAGCAGCGGGCCGATGAAGTGTAGCGTGAACGGGTCGATGCCGACGGTGGGCGCGATCATCACGGCCAGCATGGCCGGGTAGATGCCGGCGCAGCCGTTCTGGCCCATGGTGGCACCGAACGAGGCGGCGAAGTTGGCGATGCCTTCCTGCGTGCCCAGGCGCTGGGTCTGGGTCTGCACGTTCATGGGGATGGCGCCGGCGCTCGAACGCGAGGTGAAGGCGAACGTCAGCACCGGCAGCACTTTCTTCAGGTAGCGCAGCGGATGCAGGCCGGCGCCCGCGACGATGGCCAGGTGCACGCCGAACATCAGGATCAGCGCGCTGTAGGAGGCGACCACGAAGTTGATCAGCTTGAGGATGTCGGCATAGCTGGAGGTCGACACCACTTGCGCCATCAGCGCGAACACGCCGTACGGCGTCAGGCGCAGCACCAGCGACACCATGCGCATCACGACCGCGTGCGCCACGTCGATGAAACGCTGGAAGGCGGCGAACGCTTCGGGCTTCTGGCTGTGGATGCCGGTGGCTGAGACACCGATGAAAATCGAGAAGATGACGACGGCGATGGTGGAGGTCTTGCGCCCGCCCGTCATGTCGAGGAAGGGATTGGTGGGGATGAAGCTGAGCACCATGCCGGGCACGCTGAGCGCTTTGGCCACGCCCAGTTTGCCTTGCAGGTATTCGCCGCGCGCCACCTCGGCCGCGCTGGAGGTGAGGCCGACGGCGCTCAGGCCGTAGAGCTTGGCCATCACAATGCCGATGCTGGCGGCCACCAGCGTGGTCAGCATCAGCGTGCCGATGGTCAGCACGCTGATCTTGCCCAGCGAGCTGGCGCCTTGCAGCTTGAGGATGGCGGCGATGATGGACACCATGATCAGCGGCATGACGATCATCTGCAGCAGGTTGACGTAGCCGCTGCCGACGATGTCGAGGTATTCGCTGGTGGTCTGCAGGGCCGGCGCGCTGGCGCCGTAGATCGCCTGCAGCGCCGCGCCCAGCAGCACGCCCAGTCCCAGGCCGGTGAACACGCGCACCGTGAATGTGGCGCTGCGCTGTTGCTGGTGGACCATGAAGCCGAGCAGGGCCAGTGCGGCCAGCAGATTGAGGATGACGTGCAGTACCATGGACAGCCTTTATTCGCGGTGGGGTAGAGTGACCGAGCGCGCCGCCGTCCATCCAGGCGCCGGCTGGTCGCCACGCCCGCTGCGACGGTGCACAGCAAATGGTCATTTTATCGGGCTTTGGCCGACGTTGCACGGCAGGGCCGTATCGGGGGCGGCTCCATCACTGCGGTGGCGGGACCCGCCGGACGCTGGCGCCCTCCGCCCGGGCTGGCCGCCAGCTCAGGGAGGGGTGGCGCCGGCGTCGTCGTCATCGTCGTCGCGCCAGATGACGCGGCCGCTGCCACCCTCGTTCAGGGTGGTGATGAGGGCCGGGGCCGCGTCATCGGGCAGGCTGAAGGCAAAGTCGACGGCATCGCCGTGGCGCACCTCCAGCAACTGCGCGTGGGCGCCGGCTAGCTCGCGCCGCAGCCAGCTCTCCAGCGCATAGGGCACAGCGCAGTGCAGCGTATGCATCTTGATGATGGCCACCTTGGATGCCGTCAGCAGCGCCTGCGCCACGCTGTCCGTGTAGGCGCGCACCAGGCCGCCCGCGCCCAGCTTGACGCCGCCGAAATAGCGCACCACGGTGGCCAGCACGCCTTCCAGGTCCTGGTGGCGCAGCACGTCCAGCATGGGGCGGCCGGCGGTGCCGCTCGGTTCACCATCGTCGACGGCCGCCGACTGGCCGCCGGCCAGCAAGGCCCAGCACACATGGGCCGCCGCCGGGTGCTGCGCTTTCAAGTCGGCCACCACCTGCTGCGCCGCCGCGCGGTCCGTCATAGGCTGGACGCAGGCGATGAAGCGGCTTTTCTTGATCAGCAGTTCGCTGTGGGCGGGGGCGGCGAGGGTGGACGGCATGGTGCGGCAGGGCGGATGGGGAAAGCGGGACCCGCATTATAGGCGCTGGCGCCGATCCACCGGTGGCGCCGGCATGTTCACGGGCTTTGCTCGGCACACGGGTTGGACATACAATCACGGGCTGCCGGGAATTATCCCTTGCAATAATTTAAACAAGGAACGCAATGACTTTACCTCAATATATCACCATCAACGGCACGTCCTACGCATCCGACAAGCTGAGCGCCGAAGCGAAATCGCAGGCCGCCAACATCCTGATCGTGGACGCCGAACTGGCCCGTCTGCAGCAGCAAGTGGCCATCGCCCAGACTGCGCGCAACGCCTACAGTGCCGCCCTGATCGAAGCAGTGAAGGGCCGTGGCGAAGCGGCGACCGCCGAGAAGCCAAAGAAACCGCGCGCACCGCGCAAGCCGAAGGCCGCCGCCGAAGCCAAGTGAGCACGCTGGCTTCCACCGCTCTGTGACGCCGCAGTCCGGCGGCGCCACGCCATGCGCCGCGCTGGTCCGCGCGGGCGCGCGATCCGGCGCCATTCAAGCTTGCAAAATTTTTTTAGACCTGTAAGATAGTAATCAATTACTAGCTTGTATGGAGTCACGATGAGCACACCCAACGGCAAACTGCCCGCCGACGAACGGCGCGCCGTCACCATCGAAGCCGTCGTTCAACTGGCCAGCGTCCAGAATCCGAGCGATATCACGACGGCGGCGATCGCCAAACACATGCACGTCACCCAGGGCGCCTTGTTCCGCCATTTCCCCAGCAAGGGGGCGATCTGGCAAGCGGTGATGGAATGGGTGGCCGAGCGCCTGCTGTCCCGGCTCGACCAGGCCAGCGCCGGCGTGGCCTCGCCGCTGGCGGCGCTGGAAGCGATGTTCATGGCCCATATCGAATTCGTCGCCGCCCATCCGGGCGTGCCGCGCGTGATGTTCGGTGAGTTGCAACAACCGGAACCGACACCGGCCAAGCGCATGGTGCAGGTGCTGCTGGCGCGCTACCGCGAACGGCTGCAGGCCTTGTTCGAACAGGGCAAGGCGTGCGGCGAATTGTCGCCCGCGCTGGACGCCGACGCGGCCATCCTGCTGTTCATCGGCATGGTGCAGGGGCTGGTGATGCAATCGTTGTTCGCCGGCGACGTGGAGCAGATGCGCCGCCAGGCGCCGCGCATGTTCGCCGTGTTCCGGCGCGGCATCGTGAGCGCGCCATGAGCCGCCGGTTGCCACAGCGGCGCACGTTGATGCTGGCCGGCGCCGGGGCCATGTTGTTGATCCTGTTCCTGTGGGTCGCGTTGCGCACCGGCCCGCTGGCGCCGGTCGCGGTGACAGTGGCGACGGTCGAATCGCGGGCCATCACGCCGGCCCTGTTCGGCATCGGCACTGTCGAAACGCGCTACAGCTACAAGATCGGGCCGACCTACGCCGGGCGCATCAAGCGTCTCGACGTGCACGTGGGTGACCGGATCAAGGCCGGCCAGCTGCTCGGTGAAATGGACCCGGTCGATCTGGACGAACGCGCGCGCTCGCAGGATGCGGTGTTGCGTCGCGCCGAGGCGGCGGTGCGCGAGGCCGAGGCGCGCCAGGCCTACGCCCAGTCGCAACTGCGGCGTTACGAGCAACTGGTGGCGGTGCGCATGGTGAGCGAGGAGGTGGGCACGGCCAAGCGGCAGGAAGGGCAGGTGGCCGACGCCGCCCTGACCGGCGCGCGCGAGGAGTTGGCCCGGGCCCGCGCCGACCGTGGCGCCGTGCGCGCGCAGCACGGCAATCTGCGGCTGGTGGCGCCGGTCGACGGCATCGTGGTTGCGCGCGACGCCGATCCCGGCACCACCATCGTCGCCGGCCAGGCGGCGGTCGAGGTGGTGGACCCCAACAGCCTGTGGATCAATGTGCGCTTCGACCAGGTGCATGCTGGCGGACTGGCGCCCGGCCTGCCGGCCCGGATCGCACTGCGTTCGCGCGCCGGCCAGGGCCTGGACGGCCACGTGGCGCGGATCGAACCGCTGGCCGACACGGTGACCGAGGAGACGCTGGCCAAGGTGCGCTTCGACGCCGCGCCTGATGCCTTGCCACCGATCGGGGAACTGGCCGAGGTGACGGTGCGCCTGCCGACGCTGCCGGCCGCCCCGGTCATCCCCAACGCGGCGATCCAGCGCCGCGGGCAGGTGCTGGGTGTCTGGCGGGTCGTGGCCGGGCAGGCGCAGTTTGTGCCCGTCACACTCGGTGATGCCGATCTCGATGGCTGGGTGCAGGTGCGCGCCGGCCTTCGGCAGGGCGACCAGATCGTCGTCCACAGCGACAAGACGCTGACGCCGGACAGCCGCATCCGCGTTGTGCCGCGCCTGGCCGGAGTGCCGCGATGATCAGCCTGGCGGGGCGCGACATCGTCCACGCGTGGGGCAAGTTCGTGTTCACGGGCGTGGGACTGGGGCTGCTGATCGGCGTGACGCTGGTGATGGCGGGCGTCTACCGTGGCATGGTCGACGACGCCAAGGCGCTGCTGGACAACAGTGGCGCCGACCTGTGGGTGGTGCAGCGCGACACGCTCGGCCCGTATGCCGAATCGTCGAGTGTCAGCGACGACGCATGGCGCGCCATCCGCGCCATGCCGGGCGTGGCGCAGGCGGCCAACGCCACCTATCTGACCATGCAGGTGCGCCAGGGCGAGCGCGACGTGCGGGCCATGGTGGTTGGCATCGCGCCCGGCGCACCCGGCGTGACGCCGGGCTGGCCGCCGCAACTGGTGGCGGGCCGCCACATCACGCGCGGCCATTACGAGGCGGTGGCCGACGTCGCCGCCGGCATGCGCCTGGGCGAGCGCATCGCCATCCGCCGCAACCTGTACACGGTGGTGGGACTGACGCGACGCACGGTATCGTCCAGCGGCGACCCGATGATCTTCATCCCGCTCAAGGACGCGCAGCAGGCCCAGTTCCTGAAGGACAACGACGCGATCTGGCAAAGCCGGCGCCGCACGGCCGCCAATCCCGCCTTCAACCGCCCCGGCGTGCCGGGCCTGCTCGACGCCGTGATCGCCGCGCAAAGCGCCAACGCCTCCGTCAACGCCGTGCTGGTGACGCTCAAGCCCGGCCAGTCGGCCGACGACACGGCCGCCGAAATACGGCGCTGGAAGCGGCTGACCGTCTACACGCGCCCCGAAATGGAGCGCATCCTGGTGGGCAAGCTGATCGCCACGTCGGCGCAGCAGATCGGCATGTTCCTCGCGATCCTGGCCATCGTTTGCGCCGCCATCGTCGCCTTCATCATCTACACGCTCACCATGGACAAGCTGCGTGAAATCGCCGTGCTCAAACTGATCGGCACGCGCAACCGCGTGATCGCCGGCATGATCCTGCAGCAGGCGCTGGTGCTGGGCGTGATCGGTTTCGTTGTTGGACGCATCACTGCCGGCCTTTCCGCGCCGCTGTTCCCGAAATACGTGCTGCTGGTGCCATTCGACACGGTGGCCGGCTTCATCGCCGTGCTGCTCCTGTGCGCGCTGGCCAGCCTGGTCGCCATCCGCGTGGCGCTGAAGATCGATCCGGCCGAAGCGATTGGAGGCTAAGGTGGGTAACCCGAATGAAAGCGGTAATGGACAAGACGCGCAGGGCAAAGGCATCCGCATCGAAGGCTTGCGCAAGCGTTACGGCCATGGCGACACCGCCGTCGACGCGCTCAGGAGTGTCGATATGCAGGTGGCGCCGGGCGAGGTGGTCGGCCTGATCGGCCCCTCCGGCTCGGGCAAGAGTACGCTGCTCAAATGCCTGGGCGCCGTGGTGGACCCGACGGCCGGCCGCATGACGCTGGGCGACGACGTGATCTACGACGACGGCTGGCGGGTGCGCGATCTGCGCGCGCTGCGGCGCGACAGGATAGGCTTCGTGTTCCAGGCGCCCTACCTGATCCCCTTCCTAGACGTCACCGACAATGTCGCGCTGCTGCCCATGCTGGCCGGGGTGGCCAATGGCGAGGCGCGTGCGCGAGCGCTCGAACTGCTGACGGCGCTCGACGTGCAGCACCGCGCCACATCCATGCCGTCGCGCCTGTCGGGCGGCGAGCAGCAGCGGGTGGCGATCGCGCGCGGATTGATCAACCGGCCGCCCGTGATCCTGGCCGACGAGCCCACGGCGCCGCTCGACAGCCAGCGCGCGATGGCCGTGATGCGCATCCTGAACGACATGGCGCAGCGTTACCGGACGGCCGTCATCATCGTCACGCACGACGAGAAGATCATCCCGACCTTCAAGCGCATTTACCATATCCGTGACGGCGTCACGCATGAAGAAGCGGGCGAAGGCCGCCCCATAGACTGACACTTTGAACCAGGAGGCAACGATGAAGTACTTGAGCTCGGCCGTGATGGCGGCGGCACTGATGATGGCCGGGGCGGCGCAAGCGGCCGATACTCAGGCGCCGGCGAAGGCAGGGGCGGGCGTTAAGCCGCTGGCCCTGCGCAAAGTCATGCAGGGACTGGACGCGGACATGCAGGCCATCGCTGGCGGCATCGCGCGCGAGGACTGGCCTATGATCGCCAAGCTGGCGCCGCGCATCGCCGAGCATCCGCAACCACCGGCTGCGGAACAGAAGCGCGTGCTGTCCTTCCTCGGCAAAGACGCGGAAAAATTCGAACATTACGACGAGCAGACCCACCACGCGGCGGAGGAGTTGCACGAGGCGGCGACGCGCGCCGACGGCAAGGGCGTGATCGCCGCTTATGCGACCATCCAAACCTTATGCCTGGGCTGTCATCAAAGCTTCCGCAAGCCCATCGTCACGCATTTTTACGGACAGCGTTGAAGCGGAGACGGCGTGGCCGATATAACAGCGGTGTCACGATAGCAACGCGGTGACAAACGCGGTGTCAGGTCTGTCTTTCGGACAGTCGCTCCCCGGGCCGCACCTCAGCTTGCCAAACCTTTTTGCAGCAGCGCGGCGACCACTTCGTTGAGGTCGGTTCCTTGTTCGGTCGCCAGCGCCTTGATCTGCGCGACGAGGTCGCTATTGAGCTTGACGGCGAAGGGGACCAGGCCCAGCGCCTGGTCGCGACGGCGCTGCTCGCGGCGATCGACCACCACCGCAGCCTTGCCGAATTCGGCGCCACCGGGAACGGCCATTTTGCCCATCAGTTTTTTGGCATCGTATTTGGCCAGGTCGGTCTTTCTCATGGAGGTGCTTTCGTGGGAGGGGATGGTGGGCAAATGTGAAAAAAGGTTATGCGCCGAAACGCATAACCTTTTCTCATACTGCTGAATTCTTGGTAGGCCGTGCGGGATTCGAACCTGCGACCAACGGATTAAAAGTCCGCTGCTCTACCAGCTGAGCTAACGACCCAAAGGTATAAACCTTGGCTTCTTTCGAGTGGTAGGCCGTGCGGGATTCGAACCTGCGACCAACGGATTAAAAGTCCGCTGCTCTACCAGCTGAGCTAACGACCCCCGAAAGAAGCAAGATTATAGGGAACCCCAGCGCTTCTGTCAAATGCCTGACGGACTTTTATGTTGATGCGCCGTCATGCCGTGGCAGGGCGGCCACCGGCCGCCCCGCGCGCCGTTGCGCCCACTGGCGCTTACTTGCCCTTCAGGCGTTCCTTGGCCGTGGCGGCCGCACTCGAATCCGGGTATTGCTTGATCAGTTCCTGCAAGGTCTTCTTGGCCGCCTTGTCCTTGAGCTCGGTCTGGCAGCTGGCGATGTTGAGCATGGCGTCGGCCGCCTTGGGGCTGTCCGGGTAGGCCTTGAGCACCACCTGCTGCGCGGCGATGGCGTTCTTGCAGTCGCGCTGGGCGTAATAGGCGTTGCCCAGCCAGTACTGGGCGTTGGCCGCGTAGCCCGATTCCGGGTAGCGGTGCACGAATTCGCTCAGGGCGATGCCGGCGTTCTTGTAGTCGCCGGACTTGAACAGCTGCATGGCTGCTTCATACGTCTTCTGCTCGTTCGGGTCGACCTGCGAGGCCTTGCCGTCGATGGTCACCTCATGCGGTTCCAGCTTGCGCAGGCGCGTGTCCAGGTCCACGTAGAAGTCCTTCTGGCGCTTCTGGGCGTTGGCCAGCTCGTTGGCCAGCACTTCGATCTGGCCGCGCAGCTTGGCGATCTCCTGCGCCGTCAGCTCGTTCTGGCTGACCAGGTCCAGCGTGCTCGATTTGTCGGATTTGGTGTCGATGCGCGCGTTCAGGTCGTGCGCCAGCGTATCGACCTTGGTGCGCAGGTCCAGGATGGCCTTGCGTGCTTCGTCGTCGTCGAACACGCCGGCGCCAGCGTGCAGGGGCAGGAAGGCGAACGCGGCCAGCAGCGCGGCGGCCAGGCTGGATGTAGTTGGTTTGATCATGTGGGCGCTTTCAATTCGGTCGGACAAATGGAAACGGGGCGGGCACAGTGTTCTGCGCGCCGCCCCGTATTATGCCTGCGACCCGTGCGGGTCAGGCATCAATTTGATTACTTGTAGACGATGTCGGCACGGCGGTTTTGCGCCCATGCGGCTTCGTCGTGGCCTTCGGCCTTAGGCTTCTCTTTGCCCAGCGAGACAGCTTCGATCTGCGACTCTGGCACGCCCAGGGCGCCCATGGCCTTGCGCACGGCTTCGGCGCGCTTCTGGCCCAGGGCCAGGTTGTACTCGGCGCCGCCGCGTTCGTCGGTGTTGCCTTGGATCAGGATGTTGCGCTGCTTGTTCTTGGTCAGGTAGGCCGAGTGGTTTTCCACCACAGGCTTGCCATCGGCGCGCACGACGTAGCTGTCGAAGTCGAAGTAGACGCTGCGGTTAGCCAGCACGCCTTTCGGATCGTCCAGCGGATCGATCGACTTGGTTTCCACTGGCGCGACGGTACGGGTGTCGGCGGCCGGTGCCGGCGCCGGCTTGCTCTCGACCACTGGTGCAGGCTCGGACAGTTTGACCGGGGTGCTGCAAGCGGACAGGATGGCGGCGGTGGTGAGGGCGAAGGCTAAGCTGCTGAGTTTACGCATGTTGACTCTCCTGGTTGTAAATGAAGGATTTTACTGCATGAAAGGACCCCAGGTGGGCTCCTTGATATTGCCCACCTGTGTGGTCAGGCGTTGCTTGACACGGCCGTCGACCGACACCACGGCCAGCGACTTGCGCCGGCCCGACTCGGTGGCGTACATGATGTACTTGCCATTGGGCGCGAAGCTGGGCGCTTCGTCGCTGGTGGTGTCGGACAGGCGCTGCTCCTGGCCCGAGGCCAGGTCCAGCACATACAGCTGGAAGTTGCCGTCGCGACGCGAGATATAGGCCAGCGTCTTGCCGTCGGGCGAGATGCGGGGGCTGATGTTGTAGCTGCCGCCGAAGGTGACGCGCTGGGCGTCGCCGCCCGTCGGGCTCATGCGGTAGATCTGCGGGCCGCCGCTGCGGTCGCTGGTGAAGTAGATGCTCTGGCCATCGGCCGACCATTTCGGTTCGGTGTCGATGCCGGCGCTGTTGGAGATGCGGCGCAGGCCGCTGCCGTCGGCGTTGACGGTGTAGACCTGGGTGTGGCCGTCTTTCGACAGGGCCACGGCCAGCTTGCTACCGTCGGGCGACCAGGCCGGGGCCGAGTTGCTGCCCTTTTCATTGGCCACCACGGTGCGCGCGCGCGTGATCAGGTTCTGCACGTAGACCACGGGCTTGCGTTGCTCGAACGAGACATAGGCCACCTTGGTGCCGTCCGGCGACCAGGCCGGCGAGATGATGGGTTCGTTCGAGCGCAGCGCCAGTTGCACGCCTTCGCCGTCGGCGTCGGCCACTTCCAGTCGGTAGCTGCGGCCTTCCTGGGTCACGTAGGCGATGCGGGTCGAGAAGGCGCCGCGCACGCCGGTCAGTTTCAGGAAGATGTCGTCGGCGATCTTGTGGGCCGCCAGGCGCGTGAACTGGGGCGGCGTGGCCTGGTCCAGTTGCGACATCTTGTTGGATTTGATGGTGTCGAGCAGCTTGTAGCGCACGTCGTAGCGGCCGTCGGCCAGTTGCTGCACCGTGCCCACCACCAGCGCGTCGGCGCCGCGCGCCTTCCAGGCGCTGTAGTCGATGTTGTTGACATCGTTGATGGTGCCGGCGTCGATCACCTTGAACGCGCCGCTGCGCTCCAGGTCGGCCTTGATGATGGCCGACATCTGCTGCGGCGCCACGTTCTCGTCGGCGAAAGCGGCCACGGCCACGGGGATCTGGTTGCTGCCGACGCCGGAAATTTCAATCCGCATCTGGGCGTGCGCGCTGCCGGCGGCGATGGCCAGGCCGGCGTAGATCACGCAATGGGTCAGTTTTTTCATGGTAGCCATCAATGTAAATCCTTCATATTGAAATCGGTGTCGAAATCACGCACCACCGTACCATCTTTCTTCTTCGGCAGCGGCGACGATTTCCAGATCGCGTTTTCCACCGCCGTGTCGTAGGCCGCGTTGCCGCTGCCCTTGGTCTTGCGCACCGAGATGATCTCGCCGGTGGGCAGCTGCGAGATGTGGAACGACGCCTTCAGGGTGTCGTCCGTGCCGCTGTAGACCAGGTTGCCCTTGATCTTGCCGCGAATGGCCGCCTCGTAGCCGCCGTCGGAACGGGGACCGGTGGACTTGGCCGCCGTGCCGCTGGTGCCTGCGCCCACGGCGCCCGTGATGCGGCTCATCTCGGCCGCGCGCGCCTTCTCGGCCGCCTTGTCCAGCTTGGCCTTGGCTTCCTTGTCGGCCTTCAGTTTCTTCTCGGCCTGTTCCTTCTTCTCTTTCTTTTCCTGCTCTTCCTTGGCTTTTTGCTCTTCCAGCTTCTTCTTCTCGGCCTTTTCCTTCTCAGCCTTGAGTTTGGCCTGCTTTTCCTCTTCCTTCTTCAGCTGTTCTTTCTTCAGCTGTTCTTTCTTCAGCTGTTCCTTCTTCAATTCTTCCTGTTTTTCCTTCTCGGCCTTGAGCCGGGCTTTCAGGCGTTCGAGCGCGATGTCCGGTGCCTTGGGCTCGGGCTTGACTTCGTCGGGCGGCGAGACCGGGGCGGGCGGCGGCTTCACTTCCGGTGCCGGTTCCGGCTCCGCCTCGGGCGCGGGCGGCGCCGGCGGGGCGGCCTCCTGCACCTTCATGTCCCACACTTCGGCCTCCACGGCCACCGGCTCGTTGCTTTGCCAGTGCACGCCCACCCACAGGAACAGGATCAGCACCGCGTGCATGGCCACGGCCATGGCGGCCGAACGCAGGCCGTCATGGTCCTTGGGAACCTTGTACGGGCCGCTGCTTGTCGCGTGTTTCATCGTCTGCATTACTTGGTTGCCAGGCCCACGCGGTTGATGCCCATCTTCTTCGCTTCCGAAATCAGCTGGATCACATCGTCGTACTTGCTGTCCTTGTCGCCGGCGATCAGCACCGGGAACTCGGGATGTTCGTCATGCAGCGTGCGCAGCTTGCGCACCAGGGCCTCGCGGTTGGGCGCCGTCTCGGGCGCGTCCGGGTCCTTGCCCTGCACGCCGATCGACAGCGCGCCATTGGGCTTGATCACGACCTGGATGTAGTCATCGGGCGGGCGGGTGGTTTTTTCCGCGTTGGGCAGGTTGACCACGCTCGGGTTGTTGGACGACGGCATCACCATGAAGATGATGAGCAGCACCAGCATCACGTCGATGTAGGGCACGACGTTGATCTCGGACTTGAGCTTGCGGCCGCGGCCGCCGCGCATGCTGCTGTTGAAAGAGGAAGCCATGATGGTGCTGCCTTAATTAGCGCGACTGGCGTTGCAGGATGTTCGAGAATTCTTCCACGAAGCTCTCGAAGCGGATCGCCAGGCGGTCGATGTCGTGCGAAAAACGGTTGTAGGCGACCACGGCCGGGATCGCGGCGAACAGGCCGATGGCGGTGGCGATCAGCGCTTCGGCGATGCCGGGCGCGACGGCGGCAAGCGTGGCCTGCTGTACGTTGGCCAGGCCGCGGAAGGCGTTCATGATGCCCCACACGGTGCCCAGCAGGCCGATGTAGGGCGACACCGAACCGACCGAGGCCAGGAAGGCCAGGTGCGATTCGAGCGCGTCCATCTCGCGCTGGAAGGCGGCACGCATGGCGCGGCGGGCGCCATCGAGCACGGCGCCCACGTCGAGCGCGTCGCGGCTGCCGTAGGAAGCCTTGCCCTTGATGAACTCGCCCATGCCGGCTTCGAAGATGCGGGCCAGGGCGCCGCTGTTGGCGCGGTCCTTGCCGGCGTTCTGGTGCAGCGCGTGCAGGTTGCCGCCGGCCCAGAAGGTCTTTTCGAACTCGATGGTCTGGCGGCGCGCGGCGCGCACGGCGTACATCTTGCGGAAGATGTAGGTCCAGCTGGTCAGCGAAATGCCAAACAGGAGCGCCATGATCAGCTGCACGATCAGGTGCGCGTTGGTGATGAGGGACAGGAAGGACAGGTCTTGGGTGACGTTCATGGGCTTACGGTCTGGGTGAAAAGGGCGGCTTCAGGATGGCATGACGCCGCGCATGCGGGCGGCGACTTCGGGCGGCACGGCGCGCGGACGCAGGGCGGAATCGACACAACCCACCTTGACGTGGGCGGTGTTGAGCAACTGCTCGCCGCACCAGACCTGCTGTTCAAACAGGATGGAGGCACGGCCCATTTTGGCGATTCTGAGCGTTAATTTTAGTACATCGTCGAGCTTGGCAGGCGCGTGGTATTCGGCGCTGACGTTCTTGACGACGAACATGGCGTCATGTTGCTGCAGCAGCGCGTGCTGGCCCACGTCGATGGCGCGCAGCCATTCCGTGCGGGCGCGTTCATAGAACTTCAGGTAATTTGCGTAATAGACAATACCGCCGGCGTCCGTGTCTTCGTAATAGACGCGGACATTCCAGGTGAACTCTGCAGACATGTTGGATTGGCTACTAGTGAGATTGAGCAACATTTTACGCGACTTTGTTGTCGGGATTGAAGCGGGCGGTCGATTTTCGTGGAATCGCCGTCCATTTTGTCGTTTCTGTCATCCCGGCGCGCAAAGTTGCGCCGCCAGCAGTTAAGCTGACGGCGGGCAAAATGCCAAGCCTTGTAACAACCGCTTACGTTTATCGCCGCTTTTGGCAACTTTTGTAGCTAGTTTACTTAAAAATACTAAGCAAACCCCGGTTTTCAGGCGTTGCGTTTGATGGCGAACGGCCCGAAGCCCTGGCAGGTCGGCATGATCTCGATGTGATTGATATTGACATGGGGCGGCATCGTGGCGATCCAGTACGCCGTGTTGGCGATGTCGTCCGCCGTCAGCGGCACCGTGCCTTCGTAGACCTTGGCGGCGGCCGCGTCGTCGCCCTTCATGCGCACGTTGGAGAACTCGGTGCCGCCGCACAGGCCGGGCGCGATGTTGGTGGCGCGCACGCCGGTACCCACCAGGTCGGCGCGCAGGTTGAGGGTGAACTGTTCCACGAAGGCCTTGGTGGCGCCGTACACATTGCCGCCCGGATAAGGGTGGGAGCCGGCCGTGGAGCCGATGTTGATCACCGTGCCGGTGCCGCGCGCCACCATCGATGGCAGGATGGCGCGCGTCATGGCCACCAGGCCGGCGCAGTTGGTGGCGATCATGGTGTTCCAGTCGGCCAGCGATGATTCATGGGCGGGCGTGGTGCCCAGCGCCAGGCCGGCGTTGTTGACCAGCACGTCGATCGGCTGCCAGTCGGCGGGCAGGGCGGCCAGCGCGGCGTCGATGGAAGCCTGGTCCGTCACGTCCAGTTCGACCGGCAGGGCGGCCGCGCCCAGTTCGGCGGCCAGCGCCTGCAGGCGTTCGACCCGGCGGCCGCTGATGATGACGCGGTGGCCGTGGCCGGCGAAAGTGCGGGCCATGGCGGCGCCAAAGCCGGCCGTCGCGCCCGTGATGAATACGATCATGTTCTGTCCTTGTCGGTGGAAGGGGAGGAGTGGCCAAAATTGTAGCCGAAATGCCAGTCGCGCCAGCCTATCACGCAAAAATGACAGCTTGATTGCAATTTAGATAACATTTATCTTGCCCAATTCCTGCCTTTAACTTACAATTTGCCTTCCATTACGTCTCACGTAACTGGCGAAAAGCTGCGATGATCCCCAGGCCGGGCACCCGGCAGGCGGGTTGGTCCGTTGGCGAAAGGTGGGCATCCACCGGGGAACGTGAGATTTCAATAGCCGTTCGCCTGGGCAGCCCACCGATGGTACGCACAATGAGGCTGTCTTTCCGCTATCGGCTTCCCTCATTCGATCCAACCTGCCAGAAACAAGTTACTCATATTGATTGGAGTTTTTTCATGTTCGCAAAAGATCACACCCTCGCCAACGTAGACCCTGAGCTGTTCGGCGCCATCCAGAACGAAAACAAGCGCCAGCACGACCACATCGAGCTGATCGCCTCGGAAAACTACACCTCGCCGGCCGTGATGCAAGCCCAGGGCTCGCAGCTGACCAACAAATACGCCGAAGGCTACCCAGGCAAGCGCTACTACGGTGGCTGCGAATACGTGGACGTGGTCGAGCAACTGGCCATCGACCGCGTCAAGCAACTGTTCGGCGCCGAAGCGGCCAACGTGCAGCCGAACTCGGGTTCGCAAGCCAACCAGGGCGTGTTCTTCGCCGTGCTGAAACCGGGCGACACCATCATGGGCATGTCGCTGGCCGAAGGCGGCCACCTGACCCACGGTATGCCTCTGAACATGTCGGGCAAATGGTTCAACGTCGTGTCCTACGGCCTGACCGCCGCTGAAGACATCGACTACGACGCCATGGAAGCGCTGGCCAAGGAGCACAAGCCCAAGCTGATCATCGCCGGCGCCTCCGCGTTCTCGAAAAAGATCGACTTCGAACGTTTCGCCGCCGTGGCCAAGGCCGTGGGCGCGTACTTCATGGTCGACATGGCCCACTACGCCGGCCTGATCGCCGCCGGCCTGTATCCGAACCCTGTGCCGCACGCCGACTTCGTCACCTCGACCACGCACAAATCGCTGCGCGGCCCACGCGGCGGCATCATCCTGATGAAGGCTGAGCACGAAAAGATCATCAACTCGGCCATCTTCCCCGGCATCCAGGGCGGCCCGCTGATGCACGTGATCGCCGGCAAGGCCGTCGCCTTCAAGGAAGCGCTGTCGCCCGAGTTCAAGACCTACCAGCAACAAGTGGTGAAGAACGCCGACGTGATGGCCAAGACCCTGATCGCCCGCGGCCTGCGCATCGTGTCCGGCGGCACCGAGTCGCACGTGATGCTGGTGGACCTGCGCGCCAAGAACCTGACCGGCAAGGAAGCGGAAGCCATCCTCGGTTCGGCTCACATCACCACCAACAAGAACGGCATCCCGAACGATCCGCAGAAGCCATTCGTGACTTCCGGCATCCGCCTGGGCAGCCCGGCCATGACCACCCGTGGTTTCAAGGAAGCGGAAGCGGAAAAGGTCGCGCACCTGATCGCCGACGTGCTGGACAACCCGCATGACGCCGCCACCATCGAGCGCGTGAAGGCCGAAGTGAAGGTGCTGGCCGACGCATTCCCGGTGTACGCTGCCTGATCGGTGTAGTATCAACAGGACGCTGGCCCTGGCCGGCGTCCTGACACAATAATCGCAAGCGAAACCGTCGCCCACATGAAATGTCCATTCTGTCAGCATGAAGAGACTCAGGTCCTCGATACCCGCGTATCGGAGGAGGGTGACGCCATTCGCCGGCGCCGGCGTTGCGCCAAATGTGATAAACGATTTACCACGTATGAGCGGATCGAACTGGTGATGCCGTTCGTGGTCAAGAAGAACGGCAGCCGCACCGAATATGCGGCCGCCAAGCTGCGCGACAGCCTGATGCTGGCCTTGCGCAAGCGCCCCGTCGCGGCTGCGGCCGTGGATACGGCGGTGCAGTCGATCGAGGAAAAGCTGCTCACCAGCGGGCAGCGTGAAGTCGATTCCGGT
The DNA here is from genome assembly GCF_014042345.1 of Rugamonas brunnea. Lineage (GTDB taxonomy): Bacteria > Pseudomonadota > Gammaproteobacteria > Burkholderiales > Burkholderiaceae_D > Rugamonas > Rugamonas brunnea. The sequence continues at coordinate 759,533 of NZ_JACEZT010000001.1, read as the reverse complement.
TACATCGGCGAACTGGTGATGCAGGAGCTCAAGCGGCTCGACAAGATCGCCTACATTCGTTTCGCCTCCGTCTACAAGAATTTCGAAGACTTGGAAGAGTTCCAGGACGCCATCGCCGAAGTGGGGCAGGAGCGCAAGCCCCGTAAGGGCTGAGGCCCGTTGCCGTCTGCGTTCCCCTTCCCGGTGTCATTCCCTTTCCAGCCGTCAGCGCGCTTTGGCGCACGGTTGACTTATCTCATGCATTGAAGCGCGCGCACTGCTAACTTCATCCTCAGCCGCCATGTGAGGCGGCTTGCGGGGACGGAGGTGCGGCATGCGATGGACACGGTCACGCGGCTTTACCATGCTGGAAATCATGGTGGCCTTGCTGGTGCTGGCGCTGGGCATCATTTGCGGCACGGCCATGCAACTGGCGGCGCTGCGCACGCGCCATCAATCGGCCCTGCTCACGCAAGCGCTGCACCTGGCCAACAGCCTGGCCGAGCGCATGCGCGCCAACAGCATCACGCCGCCGTTGGCGGACGCGGCCAATCCCTATCTGTCCTTTAACTATGACGCGCTGGCCGAGCCGTCGCCCGCGCCGCCGTCGCCGCTGTGCTACGCGCTGGACGCCCATTGCGACCGCAGCCAGTTGGCGCAATTCGATCTGTACGAGATCAAACAGCAGGTGCATGCCAGCTTGCCCGCCGGGCGCGCCTTGGTGTGCCGTGACGCCGGCCTGTGGCAGGGCGGCCGCTTGCGCTGGCGCTGCACCGGTGGCGCGGGCGCGCCGCTGGTGGTCAAGGTGGGGTGGCGCGGCAAGCGTCCTGATGGTGCGCCCGCGCGCGATGAGGATGGCGAGTTCGTGCCCGGCGTCGCCGTGGCGGTGGGAGCGCTGCCATGAATTCACGCGTGCAAAGGCAAACTGGCGTGGCGTTGGCCGAGGTTATGGTGTCGATGGCGCTGGGCATGCTGGTGGTGCTGCTGGCCTGCGCCATGCTGGTGCTGGCCAATGGCGCTTACCGCATGCACAGCGCGAACGTGTGGCTCGATGACGGCGGCCACTATGCGCTCGACATCATCGGTCAGGCCGTGCGCCAGAGTGCCTACGTGAACTGGGATGGCGAGACGGCGCCCGCCGCCTATGTCTCTACCGCCAGCGCTGCGATCGGCGGGCTCGATGCGCGCAGCCTCACACGCAGCAGCGACGGTATCGAGCATCCGACGGCGCCGGTGGCCAATGGCAGCGACGTATTGGTGTTGCGCTTTGGCGGATCGGGCGGCACCGCCAACGGCGATGGGTCCGCCGTCAACTGTGCCGGTTTCGGCGTGGCGGACAGTCACACTGCCGATGCGCGCGGCTGGAGCATTTTCTATGTCGCCAACGACGGCGGCGGCGAACCTGAACTGCGCTGCAAGTACCGCAGCGCCAGCGGCTGGGGCGCCGACGCCATCGTGCGCGGCGTCGACAGTTTCCAGGTGCTGTATGGCGTTGACCTCGATACGCCGCCCGACGGCATTCCCGATTCCTACCTCAACGCCAGCGCCGTCAATGCGCTCGATGCCAGTCTCGTGCTGGCAGGCGCCACGCCCGACGAGCAGTTGCGGGACCTGAACCGCAAGACGTATTGGAAGCGGGTGCGCACCGTCAAGGTCGCGCTGCTGTTGCGCGGTGACGTGCAGACGCGGCCCGACGGTACGCCAGTGACCTACGACTTGTTCGGCGCAGCCTACGCTGATGCCCATGCCGGTGACGACCCCGGCGTGCGGGTGGCCGAGCAACCGATGGCGCCGGCCTTGCAGCGGCGGGCGCGGCGCTTGTTTGTCGCGCTGTTCCAGTTGCGTAACCGGAGCACGTGATGGGGTGGGCGTGCATGTACGCGCGACGGCAGCGTGGCGTCACGTTGTTGGTGACGATGTTGATCCTCGTCGCCGTGATGCTGGTTGGCGCATCAGCTGCCCGGATGGCGCTGCAAGGAGAACAAGCGGCGCGGGCGGGGCGGGACAGGCAAGTGGCGTTTCAGGCGGCGGAGGATGCGCTTATGGACGGAGAACGCGATGTGACGGGCACGGCAACCGCAGGGGGCGGGCATGGTGGCGGCGATGGGTCCGGTTCGGATGGGCGTGGCGCTGGTGGTGCGGGTTCTGGCGCTGGCGCGTGGCGCGCGCGCAGTGCGCTGTTTGGCGGCGATACCGGCCTGGGCTTTATCGACGGCTGCGGCACGGGGCCGGTCAACGCCGGCCTGTGCGCCCGCGCGACAGGCGCAGCGACGCCCGCGTGGCAGGCGGTGGACTTGAGCGGTGCGGAAGACGGTGGCGGCCATACCGTGCAATACGGCGACTACAGCGGCGCATCCATGCAGACGGGCAGTGGCTTCCTGCCATTTCACCGTCCCCGCTACCTGATCGAGTTCTTGCCCTGCCATCAGCCCAGTGACGAAGTAGGCGCCCCGGGCGGACATTGCTACCGCGTGACGGCGATCGGATTTAGCGCCAGGCCGGAAACGGAAGTGGTGCTGCAATCGGTCTTCCGCAGGGCCGATTGAGATGGAGATGCCCGCATGACGAACGCCACACGCTGTTCATTGCCGCGCTTGCAGTGGTTGCTGTTGCTGCGGTTGTCACGTTTGCCGCGATTACTGCAATTGCTGACATTGCAGCCAACGCCGCCTTTGCCGCAATTGCCCTTGTTGCTGCTATTGTTGGCGTGGCTGGTTGTCTGCCCCGAAAGACTTGCCCGCGCAGCACCACCGGCGCTCGATCTCGCCAGCGAGCCGTTGTTGGCCGGGTGCGTCTCGGCCGATGGCGGGCCGCCCGTGCGTGGCATGCCGCTGGTGCTGCCTGGTGCTGCTGCTGGTGCAGGCGCTGAAGCCGCAGCATCAGCCGTGTTTCAGGCTGTCTATAGCCGTGTCGATTGGAGCGGCCACTTTGAACGCTACGCCGTGCAGGCCAGTGACGCCAGTACGTTGGCTGCCGGCGCACCAATGTGGGATGCCGGTGCCATCCTCACTGGTGTGGACGGCCATCTGCCCCGGCCCACGCCGGCCGCACGCAACATCTACACAGCCATCGTGCAGCCCGATGGCACGCTGACCACCGTGCCGTTTGCGTGGGACGCGATTAGCAGCGCCCAGCGGGCCTTGCTCGACCGTGCGCCGACTGCGGGTGCACGCAGCCGACCCGATGGCATGGGGCCGCAGCGGCTCGACTATCTACGCGGCGAGCGTGCACTGGAGGGCAGTGTGTTCCGGCGCCGCAGCAGTGTGTTGGGCGATGCCGTTAACAGCACCGCCGTTTATGTGGGCGTGGCGTCAGCGGTGGAGCGGGGCGCGGCGTATGCGGACTTTTACGCGCGCAGCCAGACGCGCCGGCCTGCCGTCTACATCGGCACCAACGATGGCATGCTGCATGGGTTTGATGCATCCGACGGCAGTGAATTGTTCGCTTACGTGCCAGATGCGTTGTTCAGCAAATTGAACCGCCTGACCAGCCCCGCTTACGTGCATACCGCCTACGTCGACGGCCCGGCCAGCGCCGGGGAGGCCTACACTGGCGCAGCGTGGAAGACGGTACTGGTATCGGCCATGGGCGGCGGCGCGCAAGGTGTGTTCGCGCTCGACGTGACCGACCCGCTGCACTTCGCTGCATCGGGCGTGCTGTGGGAATTCACGGACCGCGACGATCCCATGATGGGCAACGTGACCACCCTGCCGCGGGTCGCGCGCGTGCGCACTGGCGGCAGCGGTGCTGCGGCCGTGCTGCGCGACGTGGCTGTCGTCGCCAGCGGTGTCAACAATTACGCGGCCGACGGCCATGCCAGCGCCAGCGGCAACGGCGCGCTGTTCCTGCTGGCGCTGGACAAGCTGCCGTCGCAGCCGTGGCGGCTCAATGACAACTACTATCGCCTCGTTACGCCGATTAGCGACGCGGCCCGTGCCAACGGCTTAAGCGCACCGGCGCTGGCAGTGGATGCGGATGGCGTGCTGCGCTACGCGTACGCCGGCGATTTGCAGGGTAACCTGTGGCGCTTCGACCTGACCGGCAATGCGCCTTGGTCCGGGGCGGTAGGACCGGGGCCGGCGAAAACCCCGCTGTTCGTCGCGCGCGATGCCGCCGGTGTCCGGCAAGCGATCGCGCAACAGCCCCGGCTGGTGTACGCGGCGGGTGGTGGTTATCTGATCCTGTTCGGCACAGGGCGCATGCTGGAGGCGGCTGACCGGCTGCCAGCGCGCGCCGCGTCGCAATCGTATTACGCCATTCTCGACACGCTGGCCGATCCGCCGCAACTGGTGTCGGGGCGCGGCGAGCTGACGCCGCGCACGCTCAGCGGCGCAGACGACGATGCGGCGTTGACCTTGCTGGGCGCCGATCTGCCCGCCAACAGCAAGGGCTGGTACATCGATTTTCTGCACAGCGATACCACGGGGGAGCGCAGCCTGGACAGTGGCGTGCTGGCCAATGGCAAGCTGCTGTTCAATACCGTCTTGCCGGGCCGGATGCCTTGCGACGCGGCGCGCAGCCGCAGCTACGCCCTGGACGTTTTGACGGGCTTGCCGTCGATGTGGATGGCTTCGGCCATGAGCGCTGGCGATACCCGCGTCACGGCCCGTCTCGCGCCGGGCTATGCCGTGCGTCCGGTGGTGCTGCGCTTGCCGGCGGTGGCGGCGGCCGGTGGAACGGGCCCCGCTATTGCCCCATCGCCGGCTGTGGCAAGCGTTACCCGTACCGTCGCCATTGCGATGTTCAGCAACGTGGGCGACGTCGCGGTGCGTCCGGCCGGGGCGATCACGGTGGCGGCGCCGTCCGGCCGCCTGAGCTGGCGCGAGGTAGTGAACTGGCGCGAATTGCATGCGGCGGCGCGCCGCTAATTGGAGGCCGCGGGCAATCGCGGGCAACCGGAGGGGCAGCCGCGTCCATGCGGTCCAATCGGTCAAATGGTCTGGGAGGTGATGATGGGGCGAATTGGTGGTTTCAGCCTGGTGGAAGCATTGGTCACGCTGGTGATATTCGTCGTGCTGGCGGCGCAAGCCTACCCCAGCCTGCAGCGCTACGTGATCCGCGTGCGGCGCAACGAAGGGGAGGCGGCGCTGATGCGGCTGATGCAGCAGCAGGAGCGCTACTATTCGCAATACAACAGCTACATCGCATTCTCGTCCAGCAGCACAGACCCGGAAGCCATGCTGTTTCGCTGGTGGACCGGCAGCGAGGCCCACACCAGCGCCTACGAAGTGGAAGGCAAGGCCTGCGAAGGCGAATTGATCAGCCAGTGCGTGCGGCTGATCGCCCGGCCCGGCACCAGCATGGTGGATGTCCATTTCCACGATGAAGATTGCCAGGAGCTGACGCTGACCAGCACCGGCTTGCGGCTCGCCTCCGGGCCCGGCGCCCACTGCTGGCCATGAGCGGCGATTGCGGCGATAGCGGTGATCGCGGCGGGTGGCCTCGCGGCACGTGGCGTCGTAGCTTGATGCGCCGGCCCGGTCAACGCTATGGCGCGTTCAGTCTGGTCGAAGCGCTGGTGGTGCTGGCGCTGGCCGGCATCCTCGCCGGCACGGCCGTACCGGGGCTGCGGCAATTGCTGCTGGCGGCGCGCTTGCGCACGGCCGTCAACGATCTGTGCAGCGCGATCGACCTGACCCGTTCTCAAGCGATCGCCCGTGGCCGCATCGTCACGCTGGCGCCGCTGGAGCCGGGCGGTGCCGACTGGCGGCGCGGCTGGGTGGTGTTCATCGACGCCAATGGCAATGCGCGCCCCGATGGCGGCGAGCATGTGCTGTACCGGCAGGAAGCGTTATCGGACGATATCGTGATCCGGTCGGCGTTCTCATCCGGTGCGGTCCCGCTCTACCTTGCTTATAATGCTGCTGGACGCAGTTGCAGCGCCGGCAATAGCCTGGTCGCGCACTGGGGCACGCTGTCGCTGCTGCAAGGGCGGCAGGCGCGCCACATCAAGATCAACATGCTGGGCCGGATGCGCGTATGCGATCCGCTGGTGCAACCGGTGGATTGCACGGCGGCGGCCGAGTCGGACTAGGCCGCTGGCGCTGCGCCGGCGCCGGGAAGAATATGGAAATACGCAACGACCTCGACGGCATGACCCTGGCCCTGGAATGGGCCGCCAAAGGCTTGTACACCACCTCGCCCAATCCGCGCATCGGTTGCGTGATCGTGCGCGACGGCCACGTGATCGGCGCCGGGGTGACGCAGGCGGCCGGATTCGACCACGCCGAAATCCAGGCCCTCAAGGATGCGCAGGCGCGCGGCCACGACGTGCGCGGCGCCACCGCCTACGTCACGCTGGAGCCGTGCAACCATTTCGGCCGCACGCCGCCGTGTTCGGACGCGCTGGTGCGCGCCGGGCTAGGCCGCGTGGTGGCGGCCATGGAAGATCCCAACCCATTGGTGGCGGGGCAGGGGCTGGCCAAGCTGGCGGCGGCCGGCATCGCCGTCTCGTCCGGCGTGCTGGCCGACGCGGCCCATGAAATGAATATCGGTTTCTTCTCGCGCATGCGGCGCGGCCTGCCGTGGGTGCGCATGAAGTCGGCCGCCAGCCTGGACGGCATGACGGCCCTGCACAATGGCCAGAGCCAGTGGATCACGGGGCCGGAGGCGCGCGCCGACGGCCACGCGTGGCGAGCCCGCGCGTGCGCGATCCTGACCGGCATCGGTACCGTGAAGGCCGACGATCCCCAGCTCAATGTGCGGGCCGTGAATACGCCGCGCCAGCCGCGCCGCATCGTCGTTGACAGCAAACTCGACATTGATCCCAAGGCGCGCGTGCTGGAAGGTGGCGGTACCTGGATCGTGGCCGCCGTGTCCGATCCGGAGAAGGAGGCGGCATTGCGCACTGCCGGGGCGGAAATCATTGTGCTACCTAACGCGGCTGGCAAGGTCGACTTGCCTGAACTGATGCGCGAGCTGGGCCGGCGCCAGATCAACGAATTGCACGTGGAGGCCGGCGGCAAGCTCAACGGCTCGCTGATCCGCGAAGGCTGCGTGGACGAATTGCTGGTCTACCTGGCGCCCGTGCTGCTGGGCGACGCCCAGGGGATGTTCGCCTTGCCGGCGCTGACGGACCTGTCGCGCAAGCACACGCTCAAATTTCATGAGGTTAAGCAAATCGGCGCTGATTTGCGTATCCTTGCCAGATTCAACCCACTTTAAGATTGGTATCGCATGTTTACTGGAATCGTCGCCGCCATCGGCAAAATTGAATCCGTGCAGCCGCTGGCTGGCGGCCTGGAAGCGGGCGTGCGCCTGCACGTCAACGCGGGCGGCCTGCCGCTGGCCGATGTGGCCCTGGGTGACTCGATCGCCATCAACGGCGCCTGCATGACGGTGGTGGAAAAGACCAATGACAGCTTCGTGGTCGATGTGTCGCGCGAAAGCCTGAACTGCACCGTGGGCCTGGACACGACCACGGAAGTGAACCTGGAAAAGGCGCTCACGCTGGCTGAACGGCTGGGAGGCCACCTGGTGTCGGGCCACGTCGACGGCCTCGGCGTGGTGCGCAAGTTTGAAGCCGTGGGGGAGTCGTGGGAACTGGTGATTGAAGCACCGCACGACCTGGCCAAATATCTGGCGTTCAAGGGTTCCATCGTCGTCAACGGCGTATCGCTGACGGTCAACCGCGTGACCGACATCGGCAGCGGCGAACAACTGGTGTGCCAGTTCTCCATCAACCTGATCCCGCACACGATCGCCATGACCACGCTCAAGCACTTGAAGCCGGGCGCCAAGGTCAACCTGGAGGTCGACCTGATCGCGCGCTACGTTGAGCGCATGCTGTCGCTCAAGTAATCGCCCACCTGTCGCCGGGGCACAACGCGCCCTGGCAGCCAAAACAATTGGGGACGTAACACATGCTCAAATGTGTTACGTCCCCCATTTTTTTGGCCGGCGCGAAACGCGGGCTTAGTCGTCGCTGACGAGGGCGCCCTTGATCTTGCTTTTCGTGGCGTAGGACACGCCATGCTTGTCCAGGTAGCCGCGAATCAGCTGGCGCACCACTTGTGATGGCGTCAGGTCTTGCGCCGCGCATAATTCTTCAAACGCTTTCTTCTTCACTGGATCGATCAATATCGTCAGGCGGGCGGATTTGGTTTCCATGGCGCGGAGGTGGGCGAGTCAAAAGCTGCATTGTAATCGAATTGTAATGGCGGCCTGCTCTTGAAATCACCGGATCGGCCCGCATTACTCGGGTTAGATGTTAATATCATGTGCATGCAGTGTGCGTGTTTTTGAGGCGTGGACGCCACACCCGGTGGTTTTCCCGGCAAGTTGGCCTCAGATGACGTATGTTGTTCCTGTTGGGTTACAAGCTGCGGCCTGGCCGACAGCGCAACATTGACGATCGATTATGGCCATCCTGTTTCTGCGCCGCCTGTCCGGCCGCAAACGCACCACCGAGGCGAACCAGCTGCTGGGGCTGGTGTTGACGTTTGTGGCGGGCGCCACCAACGCGGGCGGCTTCCTCGCCGTGCGCCGCTACACGTCGCACATGACGGGCGTGGTGTCGTCGATGGCGGACGATCTGGCGATGGGCAACGTGACATTGGCCCTGTCTGGCTTGGGCGCCATCGTCTCCTTCCTGTCCGGCGCGGCCAGCTCGGCCATTCTGATCAACTGGGCGCGGCGCCAGCATCTGCACAGCGAATACGCCTTGTCGCTGCTGCTGGAGGCGGCCTTGCTGCTGTGCTTCGGTTTGCTCGGCGCCAACCTGTCCCTGCGCATGGGGCTGTTCGTGCCCGTCACCGTCATGCTGCTGTGCTACATCATGGGGCTGCAGAACGCCATCATCACCAAGATTTCCAAGTCCGAGATCCGCACCACCCACGTCACCGGCCTGGTGACGGACCTGGGCATCGAGCTGGGCAAGCTGGTCTACTGGAACATGGAGCACGACCACACGGCGCAGCCCAAGGTGATGGCCAACCGCGACCGGCTCAAGCTGCTCATCGCCTTGCTGAGCATGTTTTTCGTGGGCGGCGTGGTGGGCGCGCTGGGCTTCAAGCACATCGGTTTCGCCTCCACCGTGCCATTGTCGGCGCTGCTGCTGGCGCTGGCCATCATCCCAGTGATGGACGATGTGGTGGTGCGCTGGCGGCGCTTCCGCAAACATGCCTGAGCGGCAAAAATGCAGGTTGGTAGGGTAATTTCATTATAATGCTGTTGTAATTTGATTTGACAACCGCATTGCCTCCCATGTCCCAGCCAGTTGTCCCGCCGCGCCGCAAGCCCATCGTCCTGACCGATGGCGACACCCGCACCTTGTTGTTTGGCGACGGCGCCATCCAGAGTGAAATGCTGCTATCGCGCCCGCACGCGCTGACGCTGGCTTACACGCGCGCCATGATGTGCTTCCTGCTGTTCGTGCCGCGTCCGCGCAGCATCCTCATGGTGGGGCTGGGTGGCGGTTCGCTGGCCAAGTTCTGCCATCACCATCTGCCCGAGGCCGACGTGACAGTGGTCGAACTCGATCCCGAAGTGATCGCCGTGCGCGACCAGTTCGCCGTGCCGCCGGACGGCCCGCGCTTTCGCGTCGTACAGGGCGACGCGGTGGACGTGATCGCCACCCATGCGGCGCAATTCGACGTGCTGGTGGTCGATGGCTATGACGTGAACGGCATGCCGCCGGCGCTGGGCAGCGCGGCGTTTTACGCCAGTTGCCTGCGGGCCTTGCGGCCGGGCGGCGTGCTGGTGGCCAATCTGCATGCCAACGACCGCGATTTCCCCGGCGTGCTGCGCCGGCTGCGCGCCGCGTTCGACGGCCGCGTGTGCGGCTTCCGGGGTATGTCGTATGGCAACCGGGTCAAGTTCGCCGTCAAGGCGCCGGCGCCGCGGTCGCCACTGCCGTCGTGGATGCCGGGCCGGGCAGTGCTGATGCGGCGGCTGGTGGCGGCCACGCGCGGCCTGAGCGCGCCGCTGAACCGGCTGCTGGCGCGCGCGGTGGTGGCCTGGGCTGGCCGGCGCCGCTGATGGAAGGGCCGGCAGTTCAGCCGGCGGCGTGCTCGCCCATGTAGGCGGCGTACATATCGTTGCCGGCGATGGCCTCGAAATCGGCCTGGCTGCGGCCGGCCGAAGTGGACAGGCTCTGCGCCAGTTGGCACAGGCCCAGTTCGCCATGCCGCAACTCCTGGCGCACGGCGCGCTGGGTCAGCGTGGACTGGAAGGCGTCGGCGTCGAATTCCTTGCACGAGAACACGATGCGGTTCAGGCAATACTGGGCGTTGCACCACCATAACTGGGCGTCGAACACGCTGTGCAGCCGCTGCATGGCGGGCAGCAAGTCCAGGTCTTCTCCCCACAGGTTGGACACCAGCACACCGCCCGGCGCGAGCGCCTTGCGGCACTGGCGGTAGAACGGTGTGCTGCTGAGCGGCGCGGGCAGGCCGTCCGGGCCGTAGCCGTCGTGCACGATGATGTTGACCGGCTCGCCCAGCGTGGCCACGTAGTCGACGGCGTCGGCCTGCACCACCTGGAAGCGCGCATCGTTATCGGGCACGTGGAAACGGCTGCGCAGGGCGATAATGGCCGGGTCCAGTTCCACCACGGTGATGCGGCTGTCCGGCAGGTGGCGGTAGCAATATTTGGCCAGTGAACCGCCGCCCAGGCCTATCATGAGGATGTGGCGCGGTTGCGGCTGGAACAGCAGGAAGCCCATCATGGCGCGCGTGTAGCTCAGCAGCAGTTCGTCGGGCTGGGAGATGCGCATGGCGCTCTGGATGAAGCGCTCGTCGAAGTGCAGCGTGCGCATGTCGCCGTAATCGAAAGTGAACGGCAAGCCGCCGCTGTCGGCGATTACGTCTTCGAAGCGGGGTGGGAGGGTGATTTCGTCGTCGCGCTGTGGATTCTGCATGGTCGGGGTACTTCGGCAGGCCGCCCTGATGGTCGTCGGGGTAGTATTTTACCTGCTTTTCATGATGCTTCTATTATCATAGGATGATAATGTTTTCCGATTGCCGCCTGCCATGAGCGACCGCGTCTACCAATTGCGTTTCCTGCGCCGCCGCATCCCGGCCTTCGAATGCGTGCCGGGCTGTCACGACTGCTGCGGCCCGGTTACTGCGTCCAGCGAGGAACTGGCGCGCCTGCCCGAGCGCAGTGCCGCGCAGCGCGAGCAGGCGCTGGCGGACTGGAGTTGTCCGCACTTGCAGCCGTCGGGCTGCGGCGCCTACGAGGAACGGCCGCTGATCTGCCGCCTGTTCGGCACGACGCCCAGCCTGCCTTGTCCGCATGGAAGGCGGCCGCAGGCCATGGTGGAGCCCGCCATTGAGGCCCAGGTGCACGCGTTTTTGCGCCAGACCCGTCAGGTGCTGGTGTAATGGCCGGGAAATACGGGCCGAAAACGGCGAAATGCCGGACTGTAGCGGGATAAAAGCCAGGTTTCGCGGATGGGCGGGGCCAAAATCCTTTAAAATAGCAGGTTAAGAAAAGTTCTTGCTCAGCTACTAAGGATTAAAAATGTCAATTTCCAGCACCGAAGAAATCGTCGCCGAACTGCGCGCTGGCCGCATGGTGATATTGGTGGATGAAGAAGACCGCGAAAACGAGGGCGACCTGGTGCTCGCCGCCGATTTCGTCACGCCCGAAGCGATCAATTTCATGGTCAAGCACGCGCGCGGCCTGGTCTGCCTGACCCTGACCGAAGAACGCTGCGACCAGTTGAACCTGTCGATGATGTCGACCCGCAACGGCACCGCCTTCGGCACCAACTTCACCGTCTCGATCGAAGCGGCCGAAGGCGTGACGACCGGCATTTCCGCCGCCGACCGCGCCAAGACCATCCAGGTGGCGGTGGCCAAGGACACCACGCCGGCCGACATCGTGCAGCCTGGCCACATCTTCCCGCTGAAAGCGCAAAAGGGCGGCGTGCTGATGCGCGCCGGCCATACGGAAGCCGGTTGCGACCTGACGGCCATGGCCGGTCTGACCCCGGCCTCCGTGATCTGCGAGATCATGAAGGACGACGGCACCATGGCGCGCCTGCCGGACCTGCTGGAATTCGCCAAGGAACACGGCCTGAAGATCGGCACCATCGCCGACCTGATCCACTACCGCAGCCAGAACGAAAGCCTGGTCGAGCGCATCGCCGAGCGTCCGCTGCACACGGCCCAGGGTTCGTTCCGCATGATCGCCTTCCGCGACAAGCCGAGCGGTTCGGCCCACCTGGCGCTGGTGCATGGCGAAATGGGCCCGGGCAAGGAAGCGCTGGTGCGCGTGCACCAGCCGGTGTCCATCCTGGACCTGCTGGAATCGGAAGCGACCACCCACTCGTGGAATATCACGTCCTCGCTGGCCGCCATCAAGGCCGCAGACCGCGGCGTGATCGTGCTGCTGAACTGCGAGGAAACGGCCGACCAGCTGTTCGCCCAGTTCGCCGCGCTGGACCAGCCGGAATCCAAACCGAAAGGCCGCGCCGCCAGCATGGACCTGCGCAGCTACGGTATCGGCGCGCAGATCCTGCGTGAGCTCGGCGTGTGCAAGATGCAGTTGCTGGCCAGCCCGCGCAAGATGCCGTCGATGACCGGCTTCAACCTGGAAGTGACGGGCTACATGACCAAGCCGCAGCAATAACACCCAAGATAGATCACCCCACATCAAGAAGAGGTATGCCATGACCGTAGGTAGCTACGAAACCAATATGTCCGGCGACGGTTTGCGCGTCGGTATCGTCCAGGCCCGTTTCAACGAGGACGTGTGCCACGGCCTGCTGTCGGCCTGCCTGGCCGAGCTCAAGCACCTGGGCGTCGCCGATGAAGACGTGCTGCACGTGACCGTGCCGGGCGCGCTGGAAATCCCGCTGATCCTGCAAAAGATGGCGGAATCGCAGCAGTTCGACGCGTTGATCGCGCTGGGCGCCGTGATCCGTGGCGAAACCTACCACTTCGAACTGGTGTCGAATGAATCGGGCGCCGGCATCACGCGCATCGGCCTGGACTATGGCATCCCCATCGCCAACGCCGTGCTGACCACCGAGAACGACGAGCAGGCCGAAGTGCGGATGGCCGTCAAGGGCGCCGACGCTGCCCGCGTGGCCGTCGAGATGGCCAATCTCGCCATCGCGCTGGAAGAACTGAACCAGGACGGCGACGACGAAGAGTAAGAACGGCATGCCGCGCCTGCCACGAGCGGGCGCGGCGGCCGCATGTGTAGTTTGTAGTGTAAGCAATGAGAACAGGTAGGAAACCATGACAGAGAAAACTTTGCACGCCAACCCCAGCAAGAATCGTACGCCGCGCCACCGCGCGCGCGAGTTTGCGTTGCAGGGTTTGTATCAGTGGCTGCTGAACAATGAAGACGCGACCACCGTGGTCAACAACATCCGTGGCGCGCACGGCTTCGACAAGGCCGACGGCGACCATTTCAGCGCCTTGCTGTATGGCGCGATCAAGGATTCCGTGGCGCTGCGCGACACGTTCGCACCGCTGGTCGACCGCGGCATCGCCGAGCTGTCGCCCGTGGAGCACGCCGTGCTGCTGATCGGCGCGTTCGAGCTGAAGAACAACCTGGAAATTCCGTACCGTGTCGTGATCAACGAAGCGGTGGAGCTGACCAAATCGTTCGGCGGCATCGATGGCCACAAGTATGTGAACGGCGTGCTGGACAAGCTGGCCGCCAAGATCCGTCCCGACGAAGTGGCGGCGGCGGACAAGAAGCGCTAAGCGGCACGGGCCAGCCCGCCAGCCAAGAAGCCACCCCAGGGCGACCTGCGGTGGCTTTTTTCATGACGTAAATCGGGACGTAAAAAAGCCACCTGAACGGTGGCTTCGGATACTGCGGGGCAGGGCGGGCGCTTACAGGCCGGCGATCTGCGTGTCGGCCTTGCCGATCTTGTCGTTGCTGGCCACGGCAGGGTCTTTCTGGACAGCAGGCGCGGGCGCGGGAGCTGCGGCCATCATCGGCGTGGTGATCGGCACTTTCTTGCCGGCCGAAACCTGCTTCAAGCGGTTGTATTCGGCCAGGACGCGCGAACCGTAGCCATCATCCGTTTCGAACGCGGCGGCGCCCACATAGGTCTTCAGGCCGGCTTCCACCGAGCCGCCACGGGTCACGTAATCCTTCAGGATCAGCGAGCCGACGCGGATGTTGGCCACTGGGTTCAGCGCCGCCTGCACGCCGCCCATCTCCTGGAACTTGTCGTGGTGCACTTTCGACATCACTTGCATCAGGCCTTGCGCGCCGACCGGGCTTTCCGCGAACGGGTTCAGGCCCGATTCGATGGCCATCACGGCCAGGATCAGCAGCGGGTCCAGCTTGATTTCACGGGCCGTCAGGTAAGCGGTCGAGACCAGCATGTTGGCGGCGTCGCCGGCCACGCGATAGCGCTTGGACAGCCAGGACGTCACCCATTGTTGTTGCTTCTTCGTGCCCAGCAGGGCCTTTTCCTCGGCCGTCAGCGGCGCATTGTTGACCACGGGAGCGGTAGCCGGCACTTCCATCAGTTCGGACAGCGGTGGGGCGGTCACGGCGGCCACTTCGGGAGCCGGTTCTTGCAGGAAGCTCTGGCTCAGTTGCTTGGCCAGTTCAGGACGTGCGAACAGTACAGCGACGACCACCAGGGCCGAGATACCTAATACAGTCAAGGTGTGTTGTGCTGTCGTGAGCACACCACGTGCCGATACGCGCGTCGTGGCGAACCACGCGGCTGGCTGGCTGGCCAGTTGTCGGGCAATCTTCGTTGCCGCGCTAAAACGATTAGTCATAGAAATCCCCTGAAATGTCCGTAACGAGCGCTCCCCCGCCGCGCTGAACGCAGCTATGGAATCGCTAATGCCGTGCATCAGAAATAGCCTCGTCCGTCGCCGCTGGGAGCGCGCGTTGGACGCCGTCATTGCTTGCTTGAGCTGATCTTTCCCTGTGGTATTCAATCAGTGGCAATACAACTTTTTTCGGGGGTAAGGCAGACGCCTTTTGAAAACACTCCTTAAAATGTCATGTGGAGCCCCGACTCCGTGAATGAATGAGTGACAACTTATTTGGGCCATCGGGCCGTGTCCTCATCAAGTAGGGCAAATTGTAGAAGCCGTTTTATATCACGTCAATACTAACGAATTTGTCTCTTATAACTTATAAATCTTACTTTTTTGCTTGCATTACGCGGAAAACCAATAAAATCAACCACTTGTCCTGGATTTTTGAGCAATGTGGTTCACAGTCAAAAAAAATTAAAAAGTCATGAAATATTCGGATTTGCGAGATTTTATTTCTCAGCTTCAACAATTAGGCGAACTTAGGCCTGTTTCCGTACCCGTTTCGCCGATGTTGGAGATGACGGAGGTCTGCGACCGTACTTTGCGGGCCGGCGGACCGGCCTTGCTGTTCCAGAATCCGACCGGTCACAGCATGCCGGTGCTCGGTAATCTGTTCGGCACCACGCGCCGCGTGGCGCTGGGCATGGGGGCGGAAGATATTAGTGAGTTGCGCAAGATCGGCCACGTGCTGGCGCGCCTGAAGGAGCCGGAACCGCCGCGCGATTTCAAGGATTTGCTGGGCCTGGGTTCGCTGGTCAAAGCCGTGTGGGATATGTCGCCCAAGGAAATGCGCGGTGCGCCGTGCCAGGAAATCGTGTGGGAGGGCGCCGATGTGGACCTGGGCCGCCTGCCGATCCAGCATTGCTGGCCCGGCGACGTGGCGCCTCTTATTACATGGGGGCTGGTGATTACCAAGGGACCGAACAAGAAGCGCCAGAACCTGGGCATCTATCGCCAGCAGGTGCTGGGGCCGAACAAGGTCATCATGCGCTGGCTGGCGCACCGGGGCGGGGCGCTGGACTTCCGCGAACATGCGATCCAGAGCAAGGGCAAGCCTTATCCCGTGTGCGTGGCGCTGGGCGCCGATCCGGCCACGATCCTGGGCGCCGTCACGCCCGTGCCCGACAGCCTGTCTGAATACCAGTTCGCGGGCTTGCTGCGCGGCAGCCGCACGGAGCTGGTCAAGGCCATCGGCAGCGAATTGCGCGTGCCCGCCTCGGCCGAAATCGTGCTCGAAGGCCATATCTACCCCGATGAAAACCATCCGTCCGGCTACGAGCACGCGCTGGAGGGGCCGTATGGCGACCACACCGGCTATTACAATGAGCAGGATTCCTTCCCCGTGTTCACGATCGACCGCATCACGATGCGGCGCGATCCTATTTATCACTCGACTTATACAGGCAAGCCGCCCGATGAGCCGGCCGTGCTGGGACTGGCGCTGAACGAGGTGTTCGTGCCCTTGCTGCAAAAGCAGTTCACCGAGATCACGGATTTCTATCTGCCGCCGGAAGGTTGCAGCTACCGGATGGCCGTGGTGCAGATCCGCAAGCAGTACGCGGGCCACGCCAAGCGCGTGATGTTCGGCGTGTGGAGTTTCCTGCGCCAGTTTATGTATACCAAGTTCATCGTGGTGGTGGACGAGGACGTCAATATCCGCGACTGGAAGGAAGTGATCTGGGCCATCACGACCCGCGTCGATCCCACGCGCGATACGACGCTGGTCGACAACACGCCTATCGATTACCTGGATTTTGCCTCGCCGGTGAGCGGCCTGGGCAGCAAGATGGGCATCGATGCCACCAACAAGTGGCCGGGCGAGACCAGCCGCGAGTGGGGTACGACTATCACCATGACGCCGGAAGTGAAGGCGCGCGTGGACGATATCTGGCAGCAGCTGGGGTTGTAGAAGGGGAAATCGCCATCCCTTCCCACGAGGGCGCGGGGTCGGTTATAATGGCGGCTGGCGGGCCCCTGCGCATTGTGGCATGGCTAACCTGGTCAGGTCGGGAACGAAGCAGCCACGGCCGTTCACCATAAGTGCCGCAGATCAGGCTCGCCTCCTTCGTATTTCAAAAAAAGCTGCTTCGGCGGCTTTTTTCGTTTCTGGCATGCAGGCGGCGCGGGACTGTCCCGCACCCCAGCTATCTACGGTAAAATCTCAGCATGTCCTATCAAGTCCTCGCCCGTAAATACCGTCCCCGGAACTTCGAAACGCTCGTCGGCCAGGAGCACGTCGTGCGCGCGCTCACGCACGCGCTGCACAGCGGCCGCCTGCACCACGCGTACCTGTTCACCGGTACCCGTGGCGTGGGCAAGACCACGCTGTCGCGTATTCTGGCCAAGTCGCTCAACTGCATCGGCCCGGATGGCAATGGCGGCATCACCGCCACCCCGTGCGGCGTGTGCGAGGCATGCACGGCGATCGATGCCGGCCGCTTCGTTGACTATATAGAGATGGACGCGGCGTCCAACCGTGGCGTCGATGAGATGGCGCAGTTGCTGGAGCAGGCCGTGTACGCGCCCACCAACGCCCGCTTCAAGGTCTACATGATCGACGAAGTGCACATGCTGACCAACCACGCCTTCAACTCGATGCTGAAGACGCTGGAAGAACCGCCCGAGCACGTCAAGTTCATCCTGGCCACGACCGACCCGCAAAAGATACCCGTGACCGTGCTGTCGCGCTGCCTGCAGTTCAACCTCAAGCAGATGCCGCCGGGCCACATCATCAGCCACCTGGACAACATCCTGGGCCAGGAGGGCATCAGTTTCGAACAGCCGGCCTTGCGCTTGCTGGCGCAGGGCGCCCACGGTTCCATGCGCGATGCGCTTTCGCTGACCGACCAGGCCATCGCCTACGCGGCCGGCGAAGTGACGCTGGACGCCGTGCAAGGCATGCTGGGCGCGCTCGACCAGTCCTATCTGGTGCGTCTGCTCGACGCGCTGGCCAACCAGGACGGCGCCGACCTGCTGGCCGTGGCCGACGAGATGGCCACCCGCAGCCTGTCCTACAACGGCGCCCTGCAGGACCTTGGGACCTTGCTGCACCGGATCGCGCTGGCGCAGACGGTGCCGGCGGCGTTGCCGTCGGACTTGCCTGAGTATGCCGACATCACGCGCCTGGCCGCCGCCTTCGACGCGGAAGAAGTGCAACTGTTCTACCAGATCGCCGTCCACGGCCGCAACGAACTGGGCCTGGCGCCGGACGAATATGCGGGCTTCTCGATGACGCTGCTGCGCATGCTGGCCTTTCGGCCCGGCGTAGGTGGCGCTGAAGGTGTGCCTGCGGCCGCCCCGGCCATGTCCCGTCCGGCCGCCGTGGCCGCCGCACGTGCCGCCGCCGCACCGGCCGCGCGCGCAGCCGCGCATGTCAACGCCAGCCATGCCAGCGTGACGCCGCCCGCCGTGGTGGCTGGCGCGGCCGCCGCCATGGCGCGTGCCGACGCCGCCATCCCTCGCGCTGATGGTGCGATGGTCCGCGCGGACGCAGCCATGACGCGCGCCGACGGTGCAATGCCCCGCGGCGACGGCGCCGCGCCGTCGCCGCATCCGGCCGCATCGGCGCAGCAATTCGCCGCACCGGCCGCAGCATCGGTTGCCGCATCGCCAGCCGCTGCTGCGCCTGCGCAATCCGTCGCTCATCCGGCCGCCGCGCGGACGGAGCAGGGCGCGGGCGACGCTTCCGCGTGGTCGGATGCGCCGGCCGCTACGCAGGCCGCCGCACCGATGCCGCCTGCGGCCGCCGTGCCAACGCCCGCCGCGCCAGCACCGGTTGCAGCGGCAGCAGCAGCGGCAGCACCCGCAGCGCCGGCCGCAACGGGTGGGCCCGTCAGCCCGGCCCGCGCCGCCATCAATGCTGCGCTGGAAGCGGCCCGGGCCGCCTCCAAGGCGGCCACCGGCGGTGCCCGTCCACTGCCGCCTGCCAGCGCGCCTGCGCCGGCCGCACCGCCTGCGGGTACCGCACCATCTGCACCTGCAGATGCCGCACCATCGGCACCATCTGCGCCAGCGCCGTCCGCGCCGACCGCACCAGCAGGCTTTTCGAACGCCGTGCCGTCAGCTGCCGGGGCAGCCGCACCAGCGGGTTATCCGAACGCCGCGCCGTCAGCTTCCGCGTCGGCACCGGCGGGTTATTCGAACGCCGCGCCTTCAACTGCCGCATCGCCCGCACCGTATTCCCCGGCCGCACCTTCTGCTGCCGCAACGGCGATGACGCCGCAGGCCGCCATGTCGCCCACCGCAGCCCCAGCCGTCGCGCGCGCACCGGCGCCATGGGAAGACATGCCGCCGGCGATGGCGGGTGATGCCAACACGGCCGTACTGGAAGCGCCGGTCCGCCAGGTCGCGCCGCAGCAGGCCGCGCCGCGTCCTCAGCCGCAATACACGCAGCCGGCGCCGCAAACGTACGCTCAGCCCGCGCCGAAGCAGGCCGATCCTGAGGACGACTTGCCGCCTTGGGTGACGGAGTTTTCCGATGACACGGCCGTGGCCATGTCCGGCCCGGCCGATGCCGGCGAGATGGCGGTCGCCAGCGCACAGGGCAGCCATGGCGGTCAGCAGCAGGCAGCGCCAGCGGCCCGCCCAGCGCCGCCGCCGGCCAAGGCGCCCTACGCTTATGTGATCACGCCGGTGCCCGAACTGGGCTGGGACGGCAACTGGCCGGCCGTGGCCGCCGCCTTGCCGCTGCGTGGCGTGGCCCAGCAATTGGCCATGCAGGCGGAACTGATCAGCTGCTCGATCGACGGCAACGCCGCCGTGTTCAAGCTGAAGGTGCCGATTGAAACGTGGCGCACGCCGGGTAACGTGGAAAAACTGACGGTGGCGCTGACCGAGCGCTTCGGTCGCGCCGTGCGGGTAGACACGGAACTGGGCCCGGCCTGGTACACGGCCAGCGCGGAAGCGCAGGCGTTCCGCGAGGCATGCCAGCGCGCC
Organism: Rugamonas brunnea; assembly: GCF_014042345.1. Lineage (GTDB taxonomy): Bacteria > Pseudomonadota > Gammaproteobacteria > Burkholderiales > Burkholderiaceae_D > Rugamonas > Rugamonas brunnea. The sequence goes on along the minus strand of NZ_JACEZT010000001.1, from coordinate 739,866 downwards.
GCCGAGGAAACTGTCGCCAACGATCCTTTTGTAAATAGCATGATCCGCGAGTTCGGCGCCTTCGTGGTGCCCGGCTCCATCGTGCCGCCGCCGCAAACGGCGCCGGCCGCGAACTGATTTATCCTACATTCCTTATTTGACGGAGTATTTCACCATGATGAAAAACCAACTGGCTGGCCTGATGAAGCAGGCGCAAGCGATGCAGGACAACATGAAGAAGGCCCAGGAACAGCTGGCCCTGATCGAAGTGGAAGGCCAGTCCGGCGCCGGCCTGGTGAAGGTTGTCATGACCTGCAAGAACGATGTGAAGCGCGTCTCGATCGACCCGTCGCTGCTGGCCGACGACAAGGACATGCTGGAAGACCTGGTGGCCGCCGCTTTCAACGACGCCGTGCGCAAGGCTGAAGCGACCTCCGCCGAGAAGATGGGCGGCCTGACGGCGGGCATGAACCTGCCGGCCGGCTTCAAGATGCCTTTCTAAGCCTCACCGACTGCCATGTTCATCATCACGCTCACGTATTTGAAGCCGGCCGAGGAGATCGATGCGCTGCTCGGCGCGCACCGGGAATTCTTGCGTGAGCAGTACGATAACGGCACCTTCCTCATGTCGGGCCGCATGGTGCCGCGCACCGGCGGCGTGATCCTGGCCACGGCCGACAGCCGCGCCGACATCGAGGCCGTGATCGAACTCGATCCGTTCAACGAGGCCGGCGCGGCCAGTTACCAGATCACGGAATTCATTCCCACCATGTCGGTCGATGCCCTGAGCGCGTTCCGCCAGGCGTGAGCGCAGGTCCAGGTCATGTCCAAATCGCTAGAATTCCTGACGGAAGCGTTGCGCCGCCTGCCGGGCATCGGCCCCAAGTCGGCCCAGCGCATGGCCTTCCACCTGCTGCAGCATGACCGCGAAGGGGCCGACATGCTGTCGCGCGCCCTGCACCAGGCCGTCGAGGCTGTGCACCACTGCGCGCTGTGCAACACCTTCACGGAAGAGGAGGTGTGCGACACCTGCGACGACGAGCAGCGCGACCGCCGTCTGCTATGCGTGGTGGAAACCCCTGCTGACCAGCTGATGATAGAGCAGACCCTGACCTACAAGGGCTTGTACTTCGTGCTGATGGGCCGGCTCTCGCCGCTCGACGGCATCGGCCCCAAGGACATCCACCTGGAAAAGCTGCTGGCGCGCGCCAGCGATGGCGTGGTCAGCGAAGTGGTGCTGGCCACCAATTTCACCAATGAAGGCGAGGCGACGGCGCACTACATCAGCGAGATGCTGAAGGCGCGCGGCCTCAACGTGAGCCGGCTGGCGCGCGGCGTTCCCGTCGGCGGCGAGCTTGAGTATGTCGACGCCGGCACCATCGCGCGCGCCATGCTGGACCGCCGCAGCACCTGACCCCACTTCAAACGATCTCATGACGACATCCGCACCGAATCTGGCCGGGCCGCTGGCCGGCATCAAAGTCCTGGAACTGGGCACCCTGATCGCGGGCCCGTTCTGCGCCCGCATGCTGGCCGAATTCGGCGCCGAAGTGATCAAGATCGAAGCGCCCGAGGGCGGCGATCCGATCCGCCAGTGGCGTGTGCTCAAGGATGGCACCTCGCTGTGGTGGTCGGTGCAGGCGCGCAACAAGAAGAGCGTCACGCTCAACATGAAGGATGAGCGCGGCCGCGCCATCGCGCGCCAGCTGGCGCTGGAGGCCGACATCATCATCGAGAACTACCGGCCCGGCGTGCTGGAGAAGTGGGATCTCGGCTACGAGCAGCTCAAGGCTGTGAACCCGGCCACCATCATGGTGCGCCTGTCCGGCTTCGGCCAGACCGGGCCGATGAAAGACTTGCCCGGCTTTGGCGCCGTGGGCGAATCGATGGGCGGGCTGCGCTACGTGTCCGGCTTCCCGGACCGCCCGCCGCTCCGGGTGGGCATCTCGATCGGCGATTCGGTGGCCGCGCTGCATGGCGTGATCGGCGCCATGATGGCACTGCGTCACCGCGATGCCACCGGCGGGCGCGAACGCGGCGAGGGCCAGATGGTGGACGTGGCGCTGTACGAGTCCGTGTTCAACCTGATGGAATCGCTGGTGCCCGAATACGACCAGGCCGGCGTGATCCGTGAGCGCACGGGCGGCGCGCTGCCCGGCATCGTGCCGTCCAACACCTACACCACGCGCGATGGCGACAACATCGTTATCGCCGGCAATGGCGACGCCATCTTCAAGCGGTTGATGCTGGCCATCGGCCGCATCGACCTGGCGGGCGACCCGCAACTGGCCCGCAACGATGGCCGCGTGCCGCGCACGGCCGAGATCGACCACGCCATCCAGTCGTGGTGCGACACCCAGGACATCGACGGCGCGCTGGCCGTGCTGAAGGCGGCCGACGTCCCGTCCAGCAAGATCTACTCGGTGCGCGACATGATGAGCGACCCGCAATTCCTGGCGCGCGACATGTTCGAACAACACCATTTCCCGGACGGCACGCCGGTCAAGCTGCCGGCCATCTCGCCCAAACTGTCGGCCACGCCGGGCCACACCAAGTGGATGGGGCCAGCATTGGGCCAGCACAACGACGAAGTGCTGGCCGCGCTCGGCTACAGCGCGCAGCAGATTGCCGCGTTCAGGCAGGACAAGGTGCTGTAAGCGGGGGGAATAAGCAGCAAGAGATAGCCTTCTCTTAGCTGGCGGCCAGCTCCGCAAGCAGCGCACGCGCCCTGGCGGGCGCTAGCGGATGATGCAACGCCGGATTGGCGAGCTCATGCACGATCTCAGTCATCCTGTGTTCGCTGGCAGGCGCGGTGGCGATATCGTCCCGGCCCTCCACACCATTGGCCCAGGTTTCGACGTCCATGGCCGACAAGTTGCCGGTCAGGAAACGGCGCAGCACGGCGGCGATATGCTCTTCGGTCAACAGCACCGGCAGCCCCTCGTAATCCCAGCCAATAGCGCTTAGCGCGGATAGCGTGGCATGCAAAGGCTGGGCGCAGGCCAACAGTCGCCGCACCAGTTCCAGCCGTTCGTTTTCCACAGCGATCATGGGAACACTCCTCCCGCCAGCTTGTCTTTGACGTTGATGATAATCCCAAACGGGTCGTAGGTGGTTTTGCTGTATTGGACCGTCATGCCGTCCGCGTCTATCTGCTTTTCATAGACGGCGAATGAGCCGGTCACGCGGCCAGCGGGGGTGGCTTGGGCGGCAATGCCACCATTGGGCAGCGGCCGGAATTGCACGGTCGGGCGAGCGTTGGCTGGCAGCTTGCCGACAAAGCGTGCGATGTTCGCGGCCTGTGCCAGCCGGTTCATGAAGTTGCCGGTGTGGCCAGTGCATACTGGTTGCCCAGCATCAGCGTGACCGACTCCGGTGGCGACGGATGGCCGAGGTAATAGCCCTGCGCCAGGTCGCAACCGTAATGCTCCAGCATCACCAGTTGCTCATCTGTCTCCACGCCTTCGGCCACCACCGCCATCTTCAGCCCGTGGGCCATGGCGATGATGGCGCGTGTGATGGCGGCGTTTTCCGAATCCTGCGGCAGGCCGCTGATGAAGCTTTTGTCGATCTTGAGCGCACGCACGTCGAAGCGCTTGAGGTAGTTCATCGACGAGTAGCCGGTGCCGAAGTCGTCGATCGACAAATACACGCCGATGCCGCGCAATTGTTCCAGCGTGAACATGGTGGCGCGCGCGTCGTCCATCAGCGTGCCCTCGGTTAATTCCAGTTCCAGCAGGCCCGGCGCCAGGCCGGTCTCCTGCAGCGCGGACAGCACGATCTGGGTCAGGTTGTCGTCCTTGAACTGCTTGGCCGACAGGTTGACGGCCATGCGCACCGGCTGCGTCCCCATGTCGGCCCAGTTGCGCGCCTGGGCGCAGGCCGTGCGCAGCACCCATTCGCCGATCGGCACGATCAAGCCCGTCTCCTCGGCCAGCGGGATAAACTCGGTGGGCGAGATGATGCCCCGTTCCGGGTGGCGCCAGCGCACCAGCGCCTCCACGCCTACGATCTGGCCGCTGGGCACGTCGATCTGCGGCTGGTACAGCAGATACAGCTCGTTGTTCTGCAAGGCCCGGCGCAAGCCCACTTCCAGCTTGACGTGGCTCATGATCTGCATGGTCAGCGACGAGCTGTACAGTTTGGCGTTGTTCTTGCCGCAGTTCTTGGCGTGGTACATGGCCGTGTCGGCGTACTTGAGCAGCGAGTTGCAGTCCTCGCCGTCCTCCGGGTACAGCGAGATGCCGATGCTGGCCGTGACGAAGATTTCGTGGCCTTCGATCAGGAACGGCCGGCGCATCGCTTCCTTGACCCGGTGCGCCACGTTGAGCGCATTCTCCACCCGTTCCAGGTCGGGGATCAGGATGGTGAATTCGTCGCCGCCCAGCCGGGCCAGGTTGTTGCCTTGCTGCTCGGCGCGCGACACCAGGTCGCTGGGCCGTATCGTCTCGCGCAGCCGCTCCGAGACCGCTTTGAGCAAATGGTCGCCCACGTTGTGGCCCAGCGTGTCATTGATGCGCTTGAACGAGTCGAGGTCCATGAACAGCACGGCGAACTTCTTGCCGCCATGGCGCGAGCGGGCCAGTTCCCGTTCCAGCGTTTCCAGGAACGCTTGCCGGTTGGGGATGCCCGTCAGGCTGTCGCAATAGGCCAGGCGCCGTATCTGTTCCTCCGTGCGCTTGCGCTCGCTGATGTCGCGCACCAGGCCCAGCACCTCGTCCGGCCCCGTGGCCACCAGCCGCGCTTCGAAATGGTGGATGGTGTCATGGCGCACCAGTTCGTAGTCGACCGAGCGGATCTGTTGGTGTTCCAGCACGGCTTGCGCTTGTTCCAGCAGGCGCTGCGCGATGTCGTGCGGCAGCACGTCGCGCAGGTGGCGGCCCGCGCATTGTTCGGTGGCGACACCGCCGCTGGCGTCGTGGCCCTGCTCGTAGTCGAGATAATAGCCATCCTGGTCGAGGCGGAAAAACGTGTCGGGGATGGCGGCCAGCACGGCCCGGTTCTGGGCGTCGGCGATGCGCAGGCGGGCGATGGCGTCGCTGGCGCGCAGCACGTACAGCACGCGGTGCCCGAGGATGGGCCAGTTGATGGGCTTGGACACGAAATCCGTCGCGCCCACCTCGTAGGCCAGGGTGACCGCTTCCAGGTCGTCGCTGCCGGTGACCATGATGATGGGCACGCTGGCCTGTGTCTCCCCAGCCCGGATCGCGCGGCAGACGGCGTAGCCATCCATGGCGGGCATGTCCACGTCCAGCAGCACCAGGTCCGGTGCCATGCCGCGATAGCAGGCCAGCGCCTGGGCGCCGTCTTCTGCTTCCAGCGTGTCGAGGCCGACCTGGTCCAGCATTTCCCGCATCAGCAGACGCATCACGGGATCGTCGTCCGCGACCAGGACCAGGCCGCGTTTGGGGGAGAGAGACGGTGCCATATCAGGTTTCCTTTTCCAGGATGGTGTTCAGCGACTGGCGCACGGCCTGGAATTCCCGTTCCATGCCGGCCAGCATGTCGGCCGCGCCCGCCGTGCTGCCGTTGCGCCCCAGTTGTTCCATTTCCTTGCACGCCTGCGCCAGCGCTTCCGCGCCCACGTTGGCGCTGCTGGACTTGAGGCTGTGGGCCGCCTTGCGCACGCTGCCGGCGTCGGCCGCTGCGATGGCCTGGCGCAAGGTCTGCAAATGGGTGGGCGTGTCGTTGACGTAGGCTTGCAGCACGCGTTCGAGCAGGGCGTTGCCGTTGCTGGGACTGAGGGCGCGGATATTGTCCAGCGCCTGGCGGTTGATGTTGTCGTGCGGGGTTGGTGCGGAGGTGGGCTCTGGCGCTGACGCTGACATGGACGTGGACGTGGGGGGCGTAGCCGGCGCCGCAGCGAGCGACGCGGCCGCTGCGGGCGCCGGGACGGAGCGGACTGGCGGCGCGGCGCGCGACGGCCCTTGCAGCACGGCGCGCGGCAGCTTCAGCCAGAGCGCGATGGTCTGGGCCAGTGCCTGCTGGGTGAATGGTTTGCTCAGGTAGTCGTCCATACCGGCCGCCAGGCACGATTCGCGGTCCCCTTGCAGCGCGTTGGCCGTGATGGCGATGATGGGCAGGCTGCGTGCTCTGCCTTGCTGCTTTTCGTGGCGGCGGATCTCGGAGGTGGCGGCGAAACCATCCATCACGGGCATCTGGCAATCCATCAGCACCAGGTCGATATGCTCGGTCTGCACGCAGCGCAGCGCTTCGGCGCCATTGCCGGCGCGACGCACGTCCAGTCCCAATCCTTCCAGCATGGCGCTGGCCACTTCCACGTTGACCGGATTGTCTTCCGCCAGCAGCACCTTGCGTCGCTTGCGCGCGGGCGCGGTGGCAGCGCTGGTGCCGGTGCTGACACTGGTGCTGGCAGTGGTGGTGGCACTGGCGCTGGCGCTGGCGCCGGCCGTGCCTGCGAGCCGGACGGCGGGCACGGCGGTGCGGGGGGCGGGCGCGGGTGTCGGGCTGGCGGGCGAGAGCGGCTCTTCGCTGGCCACCGGGGCGCTGCGCAGCGCTTCGCTGCGGGTGGGCGGCGGTGGCGGCCGGGGCTGGTCGGCCCCGGCCGGGCTGGCGGTGAGGCAATCGTATAAATCGCAGTCGCGTGCCGGCTTGATCAGCTGGAACGCGACGCCGGCGGCGCGCCGCTGCACGCTGTCGGCTGCCTCGCGTTCGGTGCTCAGCAGCAGCACCTTGAGGCCGGCCAGCGCCGTCTCGGCACGGATGGCGGCCGCCAGCGCCAGGCCGCTGGTGCGCGGCAAGGCCATGTCGAGGATGGCCACATCGTAGGGCTGGCCACGCGCGGCCGCTTGCCGCAGCCGTTCCAGGCAGGTATCGGCATCGCTGCTGTCGCATTGCGTTTGCCAACTCGCCAGCAGGCGCTCCAGCTCGGCGCGGCTGGCCGGATGTTCATCGACGATCAAAGCGTTGAGCCCCTGGGTGAGTTTGCGGTTGAACGCGGGATCGTCGGCATCGACGCGGCGCTTGTCAAAATTTACTGTGAACCAAAAGATCGACCCTTGCGATAGCGCATTGTCGACGCCAATTTTCCCGCCCATCAATTCGACCAGTTGCTTGGAGATGGCCAGTCCGAGGCCGGTGCCACCATGCTTGCGGGTGGTGGAACCGTCGGCCTGGGAGAAGGAATCGAAGATCCGGGCCCGCGCCTCGCCCGACACGCCGATGCCCGTGTCGTGCACTTCGAAGCGCAAGCCCACGGCTTGCGCGTCCTCGTCCATGAGGGCCACCTGCAGCGTGATCTTGCCGGTCTCCGTGAACTTGACGGCGTTGCCCAGCAAATTGACGATGACCTGGCGCAGCCGGTTGGGGTCGCCATACACGCCGATCGGGATGCGCGCGGCGATCGCCAGTTCCAGCCGCAAGCCTTTGGCCTGGGCTTGCGGCCCGAACACGTGCTCGATGTCGTCCAGCAGTTCGCGCAGGTTGAAATGGATATATTCCACCGTCAGCTTGCCTGCCTCGATCTTGGAGAAGTCGAGGATGTCGTTGATGATGACCAGCAAATTCTCACCCGAGCGCTGCACCATGGTCGTGTAGTGGCGCTGCTGTTCCGTCAGCGGCGTGGCCAGCAACAATTCGGTCATGCCCAGCACGCCGTTCATGGGGGTGCGGATTTCGTGGCTCATGGTGGCCAGGAAGGCGCTCTTGGCCTGGCTGGCGGCCTCGGCCGCGTTCTTGGCTTTCTCCAGCTGCTCAGTGCGCACGCCCACCTGCCGCTCCAACTGGTCGCGGTATTGGGCCAGCTTGGCGTCGCGGCCTTCGACCTGGGCCAGCATGTTGTTGAAGCTGTCGATCAACAAGCCAAGTTCGTCGCTGCGCTGGTGTTGCAGGCGGTGCGCATAGGTCTGGCTGCTGGTGACGCGCTGGGCGGCTGCGATCAGGCTGGTGACCGGCTCGGCGATGCTGGCGCGGAAGCGGGCCGCCAGCACCAGCGCCACCAGCAGCGAGACGAGCGTCGCCACGCCTGCCGCGCCCACGTATTGCACGATGTCCAGCCACATGCCGGTCTGGGTCGCCTCCAGCATCACGGCACCCGCCAGCTGGCCGCCGTCGATGATGGGCAGCGTCAGCCGCAGGGCGGGCGCCCACAGGTTGCCGCTGGCCTGGCTGTGCGCGACGCCGCCCAGTGCGGCCAGGCCCGCGCTGCCCAGATCAGGTACGGCCAGGCCAGCGCTACCCAGGTCCGGCGTGGCCAGACCCGTGCCGCCCGGTTCCGGCACGGCTTGGCCAGTGCTGCCCGATGCCGGCACGGCCAACGCTGCGGCGGCTGGCTGGCGGTAGGCGGCCAGCACGGCGCCGTCGGCGTCGTACAGGGCCGCTTGCACGATGTCCTGCTTGGCGCTGAGTACGGCCAGCGCCCGGGCGGCGCGGTGATGGTCGCCCGCCCGCAGCGCGTCCGTCGCGCTGGCGCCGATCACGGCCGCCAGCGAGGACAGTTGGCGCCGCTCGCTGTCCCTGTGGCCGAGCACGGTGGTGGCCACAAACACCGCGAACATCAGCAGCAGCGCGCTGCCGGTCGACAGCACGGCGATCAGGGTCAGTTTCTGGCTCAGGCTTGCGCGTTCGACATTGAACATGGTGGCTTTTCCAGTCGCGGTCAGGCTGGCGACACTGTGGCGCTCTGTTGGTTTGGGCGGCTGGTTCTGGCGCCACGACGGTGACGCGTCGTCCGTGCCGGGAAGGGCGCGGAAAGTGCTACGAGGAAAAATATAAGCTCGGGATTGTTGCCCACGTTGATCTGCATCTAATCCTGGTATGGCCGCGAGCGCCTAGCGTTTTGCCATCGGTGGCGAAGCCCCTGTTCTCCACGTTTCTGACCATCTGGCCCACTATTGAGCCAGGTCAAATGGCACCGACTGGTGCGCTGCAAGCTGCAAGCAGGGAGGCGAGCAGCATGCAGCGCAAGAAGATCCTGTTTGTGGCCGAGGCGGTCACGCTGGCCCATGTGGGACGACCGCTGGCGCTGGCCGGCGCCCTCGATGCGCGGCGTTATGACGTGCACTTCGCGTGCGCGCCCGGCCATCAGGCCATGCTGGCCGGTGGCGCGTTGACCTGGTGGCCCATCACCAGCATCCCCGGTGCGCAATTCCTGGCCGCGCTGGCGGCGGGCAAGCCCGTGTATGACGAGCCGACCTTGCGCAGCTACGTGGAAGACGACAGGAGGCTGCTGGCCGAGGTGCGGCCGGACCTGGTGGTCGGCGATTTCCGGCTGTCGCTGTCCATTAGCGCGCGGCTGGCGCGGTTGCCCTATGTCACGGTGAGCAATGCCTACTGGAGCCCGTACGTGCGCCAGCATTACCGGGTGCCGGCCATACCGCTGTCGCGCCATTTGCCGCTGGCGCTGGCGAACGGTTTGTTCCGACTGGTGCGTCCGCTGGCGTTCGCCGCGCACACGGTGCCGCTGAACCGCGTGCGGCGCCTGCACGGCTTGCCTTCGCTCGGTTGGGATTTGCGGCGCGTTTACACGGACGCCGACTGGACCGCCTATGCCGATATTCCCGAACTGTTCCCACCGGTGGCCATGCCGCCCAGCCACCGCTATCTGGGGCCGGTGACGTGGTCGCCGCCCGTGGCGCCGCCACCGTGGTGGGACAGCTTGCCGCCGGAGTTGCCGGTGGTGTATGTGACGCTGGGCAGTTCGGGGCAGGGCGCGTTGCTGTCCACGGTGCTGGAAGGCCTGGCCGGTTTGCCGGTGATGGTGGTGGCCGCCACGGCGGGCAAGTCCATGCCGGCGACCATCCCCGACAATGCGCGCGTGACCAGCTACCTGCCGGGCGACGAAGCGGCCCGGCGCGCCAGCCTTGTCGTCTGCAATGGTGGCAGCCCCACCAGTCAGCAAGCGTTGACGGCCGCCGTGCCGGTGCTGGGCATCGCCGGCAACCTGGACCAGTTCCTGAACATGCATGGCGTCGTGGCCGCTGGCGGCGGCGCCTTGCTACGGGCTGACCGGCTCAGCGCGGCCGCCGTGCGCCACGCCGCCGAGTCCTTGCTGAACCAGCCGCACGCCTATGGCGCGGCCTTGCGCATCGCCCAGCAATTTCGCCACTACCCGGCCGGCGAGCGTTTTGCGGCCCTGCTGGCGAGCGCGCTCGCATCACCGTCCGGGTCGCCGCCTTAGCGGCAGTGGTAGCGAGCTTGGCCTTGACCTTAGCCTTAGCCTTAGCCTTAGCCTTAGCCGTGGCCGTGGCCGTGGCGCAGCCGCTGCCGCTGCCGCTGATCGCTTATGCGGCAGGCCGGCGACGGGTGCCCAGCGCCAAGCCTGCGAAGCCCAGCCCCATCAGGGCCAGCGTGGCCGGTTCCGGCACGGCCGTGAAGCTGACCGAACCATCGACCTTCAGTTCCGGCACCGTGGTGGGCGCCGTGCCATCCCACATCACGTCCGGCGTGAAGAACGAGGGCACGTTGGTGGTGCCGGTTTCCTTGTTGCTCACGATGGAGCCGGACACCACGTCGAGGAACAGCGGATTGACGTAGTCGATCATGAAGCGTGAATCGAAGGAACCGGTGCCGATCGGGCCGGCGGCCGTGAAGCTGGCGTCGTTGAAGATCAGGTGGGCCGACAGGACCAGCGTGCCATCGCCGTCCGTGTCGCCGGCGCCCGTGCAGCCGGCCGACGTGACACCGGTGCCGTAGCAGCGCACGGTGCCGGTGCCGTTGCCGGGAACGGCCTTGCTGTTGGGGCCGCCCACGGGCGTGAGCCGGTCGAAATAGACGGCGAAGTTCTGGACCCCCGCATGCAGCGGGTCCACATCCATGGCGGCCGATTGCGTGGCCGGCATGCTGAAGTGGGCCGTGGTGGGCGTCTGGGCGTCGACCAGTTCCTGGAAGCGCACCACGGTGCTCAGCTCGAACGCCGAGTTCAGGCCGGCGGGCGTGACGATGGCGGGGATGTTGCTGTTGCTCATGGTGCCGGTGACGTTTTGGGTGCGCAATTCCGTCAGGTACGGCGCGGCGCCGCCGGGGCCGACCGTCAGGCCGGGCACGAAGCCCGTGGATACGGCCGTGTCGGTCACGTTGGTCCACAGGTCGGCATAGGTGTCGTAGACACCATTGCCCAGCGTGGACAGGCCGATGGTGGCGCCCGCTTGCGCGGCGGTGGGCAAGGCCGCCATGACCGCGATGGCCAGGGCGCCCAGCGTGAGTGAAGTGTGTTTCATGGCTACTCCCAAGGTGAGTGAAGCAAGTCTGGTACGGGATGGTGCTGCACGGACCCCGGCTAGGGATCGTAGCCAGATCAACGCAAGTTCCAAGCCAGCTTGCATTTTCATTTGAAAAACAATGACTTGGCTTGAGCCCGGTGAAACGCGATGGAAATTTCGCAGGGCAAATGTAAAAAAATCCGGCAGGGGCTGCCGGATCAAGGACGACGGTCAACTGTTGCGCACATCAGCCAGCCTGTTTGCGGCGCTGGCCCAGTGCCAGGCCAGCGAAGCCCAGGCCCAGCAAGGCCAGCGTGGCCGGCTCGGGCACGGCGGCGAAGCTTTGCGAGGAATCCACTTTCAGGAACGGCACCGTGGTCGGCGTGGTGCCATCCCACATGGTGTCGGGCTGGAAGAACGAGGGCACATTGGTGGTGCCCGTGAACTTGTCGCGGAAGATGCCGGCCGTCGTGATGTCCAGGAACAACGGGTCGACATAATCGATGGCAAAGCGGGAATCGAACGAGCCCGTGCCGACCCCGCCGCTGGCCGTGAAGCTGGCGTCGTTGAAGACCAGATGGCCGGACATGATCAGGGTGCCGTCGCCGTCGGGGTCGCCAGTGGCGCCGCAACCGGCCGACGTGACGCCGGCGCCATAGCAGCGCACCGTGCCGGTCCCGTTGCCGGGCACGGCCTTGCTGGTGCCGAGCCGGTCGAAGAACACGGCGAAGTTCTGCACACCCGCATGGGCCGGGTCCACGTCCATGGCGGCCGACTGGCTGCCGGGCAGGGTGAAGTGGGCGGTGGTCGGGGTCTGGGCATCCACCAGTTCCTGGAAACGCACGATCTTGCTCAGCTCGAACGTGCTGTTCAGGCCGGCCGGCGTGACGATGGCCGGGATGTTGCTGTTGGACATGGTGCCGACCACCATCTGGGTCCGCAGTTCCGTCAGGTAGGGCGCCGCGCCGCCGGGGCCCCCCACGGTCAGGCCGGGAACGAAGCCGGTGGCCAGGCCGGTGTCGGTGACGTTGGTCCACAGGTCGGCATAGGTGTCGTAGACGCCGTTGCCGGCCGTGGACAGGCCGATGACGGGATCGGCCATGGCGACCGCCGGCGCCGCCAGGGCGGCGGCCAGCGCCGTAACCATGAGCGCGCGGGGGAGCGTGGCTGGAAGGATGTTCATGAGTATCTCCAGGGAAGGTTGGACAGCTTGTCTTTTCGCAAAACCCTTGTTGCGGCTTTGTGCAAAGTTCTGAGCAAATTCCCTGCCATCGGCGCTTTTCCTTGTCCAATCAGGGACTTGGCGCGGCACTGTGGCCGGGGCCGCCGGGGCGACTGTCAAGAACGCCGACAGCTTGTTAGTGCGCCGGTCCCTTCAGGCGCCGGGCCGGCACGCCGCCCCACACTTCACCGGCGCCGATCTGGCTGTCCTTGACGACGACGGCGCCGGCCGAGACGATGGCGCCGTCGCCGATCGACACCCCGGCCATGACGACGGCCGTGGCGCCGATGGTGGCGCCATCGCCGATCGTGACGGCCTTCAATTCCATGCGGCTGCCTTCGATCACGTGGGCGAAAATCGCGGCGTCATGGCCGATGATGGTGTTGGCGCCGATGCGCGTCAGCGGCGGGTCGAGCAGCACGCCGGCGCTGTAGGTGTTGGCGCCCAGCCGCGCGCCCAGCGCCAGGTACACCAGGCGCAGCAGGGGCACCGGCAGGAAGTGGGTGCGGATCAGTGAGTTGAACAGCAGCAGGTAGAACAGGATGTTGACGTTGGCCACGAACTCGTCGCGCGAACCGGGCGCCACCGGCCCCTCGCGCAGCGGCATGGCCCGCAGGAACAGGCGATACACGAGGAAGGCCCACAGGTAGGTCAGCACCAGCGCGGCCAGCACCAGCAGCACGCCGCGAAAATCCCCGAGCGGCAAGCGCCCCAGCAGCAAGGCGGTGCTGCCCAGTCCGGCCAGCACGATCAGCGTGAGCAGGGACAGGAAGCACGCGATTTCCCTGGGCTGGATGGCGCGCATGGCTACTCCCGTCCCGGCGCGGCGGGCACGATCAGCGTGCTCAGCGGCAGACGCAGCGAGCGCGCCCGGGCCGGCGCGCCGGCGCCGATGCGGCCCATGAACACGGCATGGTCGAACGCGTGTTTGCCGATCAGCAGCTGGGCCTGTTGGGCGAGCGCGCGCGCACGCGCCTGCATGCCGGGCGCGCGCGAGAACGGGCGGTTGTCGCGCACGTAGCGGGCGAAGATCAGCGGCGTCAGTTCCGGCTGCAGTTGCAGGCCGGCGCGCGCCGCCGCCAGCCAGAAGCGTTGCATGGCGCGCCCGGCGGCCACGTAGTCGTCCACCGATTGCGGCCGCTGCCCGGCCACCAGCACGAAGTGGGCGGCGCAGGCCAGCGCCGGCACCAGGTCCATCTGCAGCCGCGGCGCCACCGTGCCGGCCAGCCAGGTGTTGAAGAACGCAACCCGCTCCCAGCTTTGCATCACCCACTGCATCAGGCGCGCCGTCAGCGGATCGACGCCGAGCGCCTGTTCCGGGATGCGGTCGTTGCTGTAGCGGGCTCTCCATTCGATCACGGCGCGGTGCACCTGGTGCGCCTCGGGCATGGTCAGGCGCAGGCCGGCATTGCGGTACAGCAGCCTGGCCATGGCCCAGCGCTCAGTCCAGCTGGACAGCCATTGCACGCGGTAGCCGGCCGGCAAGGCCGCTTGCAGGGCCTGGCGTTCGGCCGGCGTCAGCGCGCGCGTGCTCAGCGGGCGGCGTTGCACGCGGCGCTGCTCGATGGCCTGGGCCAGCGGGTCCGGCTCGGCCGCTGGCCGGCTGCTGAAGGCGACGTCGAAGGTGGGCTGGTTGTCGGGCAGGCCGGGCCGTCGCTGCACCTGCATCGACAGGTGGAACAGGCTGGCCGCGCAGCTCATTGTCTCCAGCAGGGCGCCCAGCGACATCTGGCTGGGGTGGCCATCGAGGTCGTAGACGCAATGGTCGCGCGTGTCGAAGCCGTGCACGACCAGGTGGCGCGCGTCGATGATTTCAAAGCGCCACGGCTGGGTGTTGTCGCCGCTGGGCGCCCAGCGGGCCAGGTCCAGTATCTTCTCCAGCGTGGGGTCCAGCGTACTCATGGTTTCCCCTTCGGTAGGCCGCGTTGCGCCATCAGCATGGCCAGCCGTTGCAGCGGGTGGCGGTTGCCGCCGGGACGCCAGGTGCGCACCAGCCGGTTGCGGTAGGCATCGAACTGCCAGCCGTGCGGCGCGGCCAGCACCGGGCCGCGTCCCAGCAGGATCTTGAGCGCCTCGGTGGCGGCCGCGCCCGCGCACAACTGGCAGGCCATGATGGTCGACGGCCCGCGCCGCTGGGCCAGGTTGATGCTGGACGGGTCCACCAGGTAGGCCCGGTGCAGGCCGGCCGGCGCCAGGCCCACAAGGAAGCGCAGGGCTTTTTCCGTGTCGCTGCGCTGGCCCCAGCCGAAATAGTCCTCGAACGTCATGCGGCCGGGCAGGAAGGTGAGCACGGCCGTGCCCATGCCCAGCGGCGCGGCCGTGATGGCCGGTATGCGCAGGCGGGCGCAGGCGGCGAAGGTGGCCTGGCGCGCGGCGAAGGCGAAGAAGTCGAGGCCGTCCACGTACAGGTCCACGCCGTCCAGGAAGACGGCCATGTTGTCGTCATGCACGCCGTTGGGGAAGCGCGTGAGCGCCAGCCTGGGGTTGATGTCGCGCGCCATGGTGGCCAGCACGTCCACCTTGGGCTGGCCCAGCGTGGACATGGCGGCGCCGGCCTGGCGGTTGAAGTTGGCGACGTCGAACTGGTCGAAGTCAGCGATGTGGAAGGCGCCCACGCCCAGCCGAGCCAGCGTCAGCAGGTGGATGCCGCCCACGCCGCCCATGCCGGCGATGGCGATGCGCTTGTTGCGCAGCACGGCTTGTTCGGCCGGCGTGACCCAGCCCAGGTTGCGGGAAAACGCTTCTTGATAGGAAAAAGTGTCGCTCATGGTGTCGCTCTTGGTCTCGCTGATGCTGCCGTTGCCGCTGCCGTTGCCGCGGAGTAGGTGCCGAGCCCGGTTGCCCGGGTCAGCATAGTTAGACCTGGAGCGCCAAAAAAAAGTTCCGCACGGCCGGCAAGGGCGGTGCGGAACAAAGGCAGAAACAGAGGAGATACGAGAGGGTGATACCAGGGGGAGCTACGAGGGCGGAGGCGCGGCGCCGGCCGGGTCAGCAGCAGCCGCCGCGCTTGCCGGCGCCGCCGTAGCGGGCTTCCTGGCGTTCGCGGAAGAATTCCTCGTAGCTCATCATCGGTTCGCCCGGGTGGGTCGCTTCCCGGTGCGACACGTAGGTGTCGTACTCGGGCAGGCCCACCATCAGGCGTACGCTCTGGCCCAGGTAGCGGCCAGCCTTGACCAGTTCGCCGAACATCACTGCACCGTCGGCATCAGCACCAGCGGGCTTTCCTGGGTGCTGGGCTGGGCGTTGGCGCGGGCCGCCAGCACGGTGCGCACACCGAACACCAGCACCGACAGCACCACCACCATGAAGAAGCCAGCCAGCGAGGCGTCCAGGTAGTCGTTGAAGATCACCTGTTGCATCTGCACCATCGACTTGGCTGGCGCCAGCAGCTTGCCGTCGTCGAAGGCGCCCTGGTACTTGGCTGCGTGGGCCAGGAAGCCGACCTTGGGGTTGTCCTCGAAGATCTTCTGCCAGCCCGCCGTCAGCGTGCACAGCAGCAGCCAGGCCGTGGGCGCCAGCGTGACCCAGGCGTACTGGCCGCGTTTCATCTTGAACAGCACGCAGGTGCCCAGGATCAGCGCGATGGCGGCCAGCATCTGGTTGGCGATGCCGAACAGCGGCCACAGCGTGTTGATGCCGCCGAGTGGATCGACCACGCCCTGGTACAGGAAGTAGCCCCAGGCCGCCACGCACAGGCCGGTGGCCAGCAGGTTGGCGTAGACGTTTTCCGTCTTCTTCATGGCCGGCACGAAGGCGCCCAGCAAGTCCTGCAGCATGAAGCGGCCGGCGCGGGTGCCCGCGTCCACGGCGGTGAGGATGAACAGCGCTTCGAACAGGATGGCGAAGTGGTACCAGAACGCCATCATGGTCTTGCCGCCCAGCACACCGGACAGGATGTTGGCCATGCCGACGGCCAGGGTCGGCGCACCGCCGGCGCGCGAGATGATGGACAGCTCACCGACGTCCTTGGCGGTCTGGCTCAGCATTTCGGGCGTGATGTAGAAGCCCCATTGCGACACGGCATGGGCGGCCGTTTCGGCCGAGGTGCCGATCAGCGCGGCCGGGCTGTTCATGGCGAAGTACACGCCCGGTTCGATGGTGGAGGCGGCCACCAGGGCCATGATGGCGACGAACGATTCCATCAGCATGGCGCCGTAGCCGATGAAGCGGGCGTGGCGTTCATTTTCGATCATCTTGGGCGTGGTGCCGGAGGCAATCAGCGCGTGGAAGCCGGACACGGCGCCGCAGGCGATGGTGATGAACAGGAACGGGAACAGGCTGCCCGACCAGACCGGGCCGGTGCCGTCGATGAACTTGGTCATGGCCGGCATCTTCAGGTAGGGGGCCACCAGCACGATGCCCAGCGCCAGGCCGACGATGGTGCCGATCTTGAGGAAGGTCGACAGGTAGTCGCGCGGCGCCAGCAGCAGCCACACGGGCAGCACGGAGGCGATGAAGCCATAGCCGATCAGCATCCAGGTCAGTTCGGTGCCGGTGAAGGTGAACATCGGCGCCAGCGCCGGATTGCCCTGCACGTACTGGCCGCCGAAGATGGCGCCCATCAGCAGGATGAAGCCGATCACGGACACTTCGCCGATGCGGCCCACGCGGATATAGCGCGAGTACACGCCCATGAACAGGGCGATGGGGATGGTGGCCATCACGGTGAAGCTGCCCCATGGCGAGTTGGTGAGCGCCTTGACCACGATCAGGGCCAGCACGGCCAGGATGATGACCATGATCATGAAGGTGCCCAGCAGCGCAATCATGCCGGGCACCTGGCCCAGCTCGGACTTGATCAGGTCGCCCAGCGAGCGGCCGTCGCGGCGCATGGAGATGAACAGCACGATGAAGTCCTGCACGGCGCCGGCGAACACGACGCCGGCCAGGATCCACAGCATGCCGGGCAGGTAGCCCATCTGGGCGGCCAGCACCGGGCCGACCAGCGGGCCGGCGCCGGCGATGGCGGCGAAGTGGTGGCCGAACAGCACGTACTTGTTGGTCGGTACGTGGTCGAGGCCGTCGTTGTGCTTGTTGGCCGGCGTCATGCGGCGGCCATCGAGGCCCAGCACCTTGTCGGCGATGAACAGGCTGTAGAAGCGGTAAGCGATCAGGTAGACGCAGACGGCGGCGATGACGATCCAGATGGCGCTGATCGATTCGCCCCGCTTGAGGCCGATGACGCCCAGCGCGCAGGCGCCGGCCAGGGACAGGGCTGTCCAGCCCAGCCGGCTCACGAGCCGGTTTGGTGTGTGTTGCATACTTCCCTCCAGAGAATGTGGAACGCTGCGTTGTGCACCTGCCCGGTGTTGTGTTTTGGCATGCCCGCAGCTTATGGATAGTATTCAGGATTGCAATATCTGGAACAAGCGCAGCACTACGCAGCTTTGCTACGTGGAACTACGTACGCGACCCTGGCCCGTCCGGCGTAGAATGCGGCACGGAACCTTTTCGGTGGACGCGACATGAAACTGCGGCAAAAAGTCATCTTCCTGGCCATCACGCCGCTGATCCTGGCGCTGTGCGCGATTGCGCTGGCGGTGCTGCACCAGGCCAGTGCGCTGGCCGAACAGCAGCGCGCCACCTTCCAGCAAGCCTACCTGGCCAGCAAGGAAGCCGAACTCAAGCACTACGTGGCGCTGGCCCAGCATTCGATCGCCCACCTGGCCGGGCGCGGCGACACGGCCGCGCTGGACGAGGCCAAGCGCATCCTGTCCTCGCTCAGCTATGGCGACGATGGCTATTTCTTCCTGTACGACATGCAGGGCAAGGCCCTGATGCATCCGCGCCAGCCGGAACTGGTGGGCCAGAACCTGTTCGAGCTGCGCGACGAGCAGGGCAATCCCACCATCCAGCGCCTGCTGGAGCGGGCCCGCGCCGGCGGCGGGCTGGTGCGCTATTCCTGGGTCAAGCCATCGAGCCACAAGGCTGCGCCCAAGCTCGGTTACGTGGTGGCGCTGCCGGACTGGGGCTGGATGCTGGGCACCGGCATCTACCTCGATGACGTGGACCGGGCGCTGGCCCGCATCGACGCCCAGCAGTCGGCCAACATCCGCAACACCATGCTGTGGATCGCCGCCATCGCCATCGCCGCCGCGCTGGTGGTGGGCGGCTCCGGGCTGGCGCTCAACATCAGCGAATCGCGTGTGGCCGACGCCAAGCTCAAGGTGCTGGCCCAGCGCGTGGTGGAATCGCAGGAGGAGGAGCGGGCGCGGCTGTCGCGCGATTTGCACGACGGCATCAGCCAGTGGCTGGTATCGATCAAGCTGCAGATCGAGGCCGGCATCATCCGCCTGGGCGGCGACGCGGCCCAGTGCCAGGCGGCCCAGGCCGCGTTCGAGCACACGGCCGAGCAGCTCAACAACGTGCTGGGCGAAGTGCGGCGCATCTCGCACAACCTGCGCCCGGCCATCCTCGACGACCTGGGCCTGGCGGCCGCGCTCGACCACCTGGCCCACGAAGTGACGCTCAGCAGCGCGATCCCCATTCACTTCACGGCCGAGGGCGCCACGGACGGCTTGCCCGACGTGGCCAATACGGTGCTGTTCCGGGTGGCCCAGGAAGCGCTGACCAACATCGGCCGCCACGCTGGCGCGCACCGCATCGATATCGGCCTGGTCGGCGATGGCGCCGGCGTCACGCTCACCATCCGCGACGATGGCGTGGGCTTTGACGTGGACAGTATCGCGCTCCATCCCAAGCACGGAATCGGTTTGCGCAATATGATGGAGCGCATGGAAGCGATCGGCGGCCAATTTGCCATCGCCTCGTCGCCGGAGGGCACGGTGGTGACGGCGCGGGCCCTGAACAATACTTGAGTACGCAAGGACGAATGTGAGCAACTCGGTGAGCAATTCGGTAAGCAATTCGGTAATCAAGATCCTGCTGGTCGACGACCATCCGCTGGTGCGCGATGGCTTGCGGGCCCGGCTCGAAGCCATGCCGCAATTCCAGGTGGTGGCCGAGGCGGGCGGGGCGGCCGAGGCGCTGGAACAGGCTGGCCTGCACCGGCCCGATCTGGTGCTGATGGACATCAACATGCGCGGCAGCAATGGCATCGAGGCCACGGCCCAGTTCCGGCTGGCCTATCCGGCCATCGCCGTGCTGGTGCTGTCCATGCACGACAAGCTCGAATACGTGACCCAGGCCATGCAGGCCGGTGCGCGCGGCTACGTGCTCAAGGATGCGCCGGGCAAGGATATCGTGGTGGCCATCGAGACGGTGATGTCGGGCGGCATCTACTACAGTGCCGGCCTGGCGCGCCAGCTGGCCAAGCCGCAGACCCAGGACAACCAGCTGACGGTGCGCGAGCATGAAGTGCTGCGCCACATCGCCAACGGCGAATCGAACAAGCAGATCGCGCGCGCGCTGGATTTGAGCGTGCGCACGGTGGAAACCCACCGCCTCAACATCAAGCGCAAACTGGGCATCGAAGGGCAGGCCGAACTGATCCGCTTCGCGGTCCAGCACGCCCAGTTCGGACGCGGCGGCTAGTGCCGGCCGGTAGGGGAACGGTAGGGCGAACTGCATGGCGAACTGGTCTGTGGCGAAAAAGTTGAAGGCCACTACTAATACCATTGAGCATTGTTCAACTGTGTCCGGTTCCCTCGTCAATATCTGCTATATTCCCGTTCCCACTAGGGAAAATTGTTACTTGCAAAAAATAAAACGTTGCGCGTGTAAAGATTGGTCTGAAGGTGGTTGGCTTGGATACGTTGCGCAGCAACTGATTGCTCTCCAACAATACTTGAACTAAGATAACGCGCACGACCCAACCGAGATTCCGATGTCCGTGCCTCAACCCAGTCCGTTTCCGCTCGTGCGCCTGCATGCCGTGTCCAATGCCCACAACGAGTGGGTGGCGCTGGCATTTGAATGGTCGCCCGGCACCGACAACGTGCTGCAGGCCACGCTGACCCTGCTCAACTATCCCGACGCGCTGAGCGCGCTCGCGCCGCTCGACTGCATCGTGCCGCTGCCCGATCCGCGCGTGCTGGAAGCGAACCACCTGGCCTCGCTGCCGCCGCACCGCGTGATCCTGCGCGTGCCGGCCGTCGCCTTGCTTGATGAAGCCATGCAAAAGAAGTGCGGTGCGCTGGCCGAAGCTGGCTACCGCATCATGGTCGATGGCGTGGCCGGTCCCGCCGCCACCAAGGCCGGCGCGCGCGCGCTGCTGTTCAACTGCGCGGCCGAACTGCCGCCCGCCTTGTCGCTGGTGGCGCAGCCGGGTCCGCACCTGGCCAGCCACGTCGACAGCCAGGCCCGCCAGGCCGAATGCCGCGCGGCCGGTTTCAGCTGGTTCATGGGCGAGTTCGCCCGCCATCCGGCCGAGGACGCCGCCAGCGGCGACGGCACTTCGCGCAAGCGCCTGCTGGCGCTGCTGGGCATGCTGGCGCGCGACGCCGATTCGCGCGAACTGGAACAACTGCTCAAGCAAGACCCGGCCCTGTCCTACCACCTGCTCAAGCTGGTGAATTCGGCCGCGTTCGCGCTCAGCACCCCGATCCACAGTTTCGGCCAGGCCATCAACGTGCTGGGCCGGCGCCAGTTGCAGCGCTGGCTGCAACTGCTGCTGTACGCGCGCCAGCAGGACGAGGGCGGCGTCAACCCCTTGCTGCCGCTGGCGGCCGTGCGCGCATCGCAAATGGAAACGCTGAGCAAGGCCCGTGGCGGCGACCGCGACCAGCAGGACATGGCCTTCGTGGCCGGCGTGTTCTCGCTGCTCGATGTGCTGCTGGGCATGCCCATGGCCGACATCGTCAGCGCCCTGAGCCTGGACCTGGACGTGGTGCGCGCGCTGCTGGAGCGCACCGGCCCGCTGGGTGAACTGCTGACCCTGGTCGAACAGGCCGACCCCGCCGCGCTGGACGCGGCTGGCATCGATCACGAAACCTACTGGCAAGGCCAGCTACACGCCTATCACTGGGCGATCCAGGTGAGCAGGAACTTATAGCCATGCTGGCCCATCCCGTCTCCAACTTCCTGCAGCACAGCGCCGCCCTCTGCGACGCGGTATTGCGTTTGCGGGGCCAGGCATTGGCGCAGGAGCTGGGACGCATCGCACGCGAAGTGCTGGCCAGCCCGGCCGGCTACTATCTGCCGGTCGACGAACAGGCTGGCGAGGGCGGCGCGCCGGTCAGCGGCCTGGTGCAGGAAGTGCGCTTCGAGCACCAGCTGTTCGGCCGCTTCGTGGTGAGCGGGCGCGACAACTACAGTGCACTCGACGAGCAGCATCTGGCCAGCCTGGCCAGCCTGGCCGGCAGCGTGCTGCAAGTGCACTCGCTGGCGCAGCGTTCCACCCATGCCTACGTGCAGGTCGAAGCCCAGTTGCAGCACCAGTCCCAGATCCTCGACCAGATGCACGAATCGGTGCTGACGATGGATTTGAATGGCTTCATCACCAGCTGGAACAAGGGCGCCGAACGGCTGTTCGGCTACAGCGCCGTGGAAGCCGTGGGCCGCAACATCCTGTTCCTGTACGACGACGAAGACACCGGCTTCCGCGACGCGTTCCTGGAGCAGGGCGGGCGCCTGATGGAAGTGCGGCGCAAGAAAAAGAATGGCGAAGTGTTCTGGGCCAGCCTGTCGCTGTCGCCGCTGTGCGACATCAACGACCGCTCGATCGGCCTGATCGCCTACCTGACCGACATCACCGAGCGCAAGCTGGCCGAGGAGCGCATCCACCACCTGGCGTATTACGACGCGCTCACGGGCCTGCCCAACCGCAGCCTGCTGACCAAGCTGGTGGACCAGGCGCTGACGGTGGCCCAGCGCAGCAAGCTGCAGGGCTGCGTGCTGTTCATCGACCTCAACCGGTTCAAGCTGATCAACGACACCCTGGGCCGCCACGCCGGCGACGAGCTGCTGCGCGAAGCGGCGCGCCGTTTCCGCAGCGTGTTGCGCGACCAGGACCTGGTGGCGCGGCTGGGCGGCGACGAGTTCGCCGTCGGCCTGTTCGACATCAGCCAGCACTACGAAGCGAGCATGGTGGCGCACAAGCTGCTGACGGCGCTCAGCGCCCCGTTCCTGATCGACGGCCATGATTTGCGGGTCGGCGGCAGCATCGGCATCAGCGTTTATCCGCAGGATGGCGCCGACGCCGAAACCTTGCTGCGGCTGGCCGACATCGCCATGTACCGCGCCAAGCAGCAGGGCGACGCCGATGGCGACCACGTGGCGTTCTACAGTCAGGACATGAACCAGGGCATGCAGGAGCGCATGCGCATCGAAACGGGACTGCGGCATGCGCTGGGCAACGGCCAGTTGTTGCTCCATTACCAGCCCAAGTTTTCCATCAGCAGCGGCAAGATCATCGGCGCCGAGGCGCTGGTGCGCTGGCATCATCCGGAACGGGGGCTGGTGCCGCCGGCCGAATTCATCCCGCTGGCCGAGGCCACCGGGCTGGTCGTGCAGGTCGGCGAATGGGTGCTGGAGGCTGCGTGCGCGCAGGCGCAGAAGTGGAAAGAGGCGGGCTTGCCGCCGATCCGGCTGGCCGTGAACGTGTCGGCGCGCGAATTCACGTCGGCGCTGCCGGGGCGGGTGACGGAGACGCTCAAGCGCTACGGGCTGGAGCCGTCGTGGCTGGAGCTGGAGATCACCGAAAGCACGCTGATGCACAACATCGACCGCGTGATCGGCATCATGGACCGCATCACGGCGCTCGGCGTGACCTTGTCGCTCGACGACTTCGGGACCGGGTATTCGAGCTTGTCCTACCTGAAGCGCTTCCCGATCGACACGCTCAAGATCGACCGTTCGTTCACCACCGGGATACCGTCGGACGCGAACGATTGCGCGATCGCCAGCACTATCATCAGCATCGCCCAGCAGCTCAAGCACAAGGTGATCGCCGAGGGTGTGGAGACGGTGGAGCAGTTGGCCTTCCTCAAATCGTCGGGTTGCGACGAAGTGCAGGGTTATCTGTTCTCGCAACCGTTGCCGGCGGCCCAGTTCGAGCAGGCCTTGCGCGATAACTGGCAGCCCGCTCAGGCGGATAAAGCCGCCTGATACCGCCCGGTGTAGTCGAGAACTAGGCGCAGTTAGTCTTAGTTATACCAAGCGTCCTGCAACGGGCCGATGACAACGTTTTTCAGCATTGACTGGCGTTCAAGCCAGGCGCGCACCAGCTCACGGTGGGTTTCATCAATCTTGACATTTGCCTTCATCGCTACGATGTAGCCGCTAAACGTGTTGTTGATCCCGCCCCCGAATCCAAGTCCGTTGGCTTCTATGAGCTCAAGTAAGAACTGGTCAACGAAGGAGTCACGATCAGCTTCGTTCATTGGTCCACTTATGTCAGCGTCGACCTGAAATCCAAATTCTTGGAATTCCCCCAGGTGTTTTTTCTTGCGCTGACGTCTGTTGTGCCGATTTATTGCTCCCATTGGGTTCCTTTCATCATGGGGTGCGCGCGTCCGGCGTGCGATGCTGGGCGCGGAGTGCCCAATAGTGGGCCGATTCGGGGCGGGATAGCCTCGCAGGGGCATGCCCTTCGAATCTAACACGCAGAGCGCGCAGGCGCTCTGCTCGCTTCCGCCAGAAAATAAAAAACCGCCTTTCGGCGGTTTGTTTTATTTTCTGGCGGAAGCGGTGAGATTCGAACTCACGAACGGGTCTCCCCGTCGGCAGTTTTCAAGACTGCTGCCTTCAACCGCTCGGCCACGCTTCCTGAGTGGCAGCATTATACAGAATTCACTGTCCGTTGGTAGCAACCGCAGCGCCTTTGTTGATGAGGCGACGCGACTGGGGTGTGACATTCACATCCGTGATACAACTAATTACAATTTAGAATTAGACGAATATGCTGTATTGCAGCATACTGAACCTGTCTCCTCCAACTCCTCCAAGAATTGGATTCAGCCCACCCTTGCCGGTGGGCTTTTTTTTGGTTCTTCACAGATTACCGAGTAGCAACCTTCTGGTGCCCGAGACACCCATATAACCCGCTGCACCGGCCAAGATTATTGACGCGCACCAGATGCCCGTACGTTACAATTGAGCCTTTTGTGGCGGACACCGAATGGAAGGCAGAGATGCTCAGCGCGCGGCGACCAGAGCGTCACCCAAGGCGCGGGGTGAGCCGCAAGAGCAGGCTCCCCATCAGACCAATAAGCGCGAGCGGATACTCGACGCGGCGGAACGCCTGTTCGCCGAAGGCAGCTTCGACGGCGTATCGATGCGTGACATTGCGTCCGCTGCCGAGGTCGGACTACCACTGATCGTCTATCACTTTGAAACCAAGCAGAAGCTGTATCGCGCCGTGTTCGACCGCCGCAAGACGTTGCTTGATGCGCGCTTGGCAGCCCTGCGCGATCCCGTCGCCGATGGCGCGGATCCGATCGACCACATTGTGCGTGCCTTCGTTCTACCGGTCACGCAAATCCAGAATACCGAGGCTGGCATTTGCTACGCAAAATTGGTCGCGCGCGAGGCCGCCGATCCGCGCGAGGCTGCGCGCGGCATTGTGAGCGACCATTTCGATCCATTTGCAAGGGAGTTCATCCAGGCGATCCGCAAGGCGCTGCCTGACAATGGTGCCGATTATGCCCATTGGGCCTATTTGTTTGCCGTCGGGGCGCTCGTGATGAGCGTCTTTGACAGCCGCATAGAACGTCTCTCCGACGGCAAGATCAAGGCCAACGACTTGCAAAGCAAGACAAAGCATCTGGTCACTTTTATTGCCGGTGGTATTCGGGCCGGCAGCGCCAAGTCGGCCGGCTGAGCGCGGTGGCGGACCACCGGCGCGGCTCATCATGCCTGATGGGGATCGGTCATTGGGCGCGACCATAAACCGGCGCCCATGCCCGCAAAGGCCCAGACCGCTCCCCACCTGGCCCGACGCTATCGATCAAAACTTCTTCGAAAACCCGACGCCAATGTAGCTGGCGCCAGCTTCCGGATTCACGCCTGTGCTAGCGCCCGTCCCGTCAATGCGCTTGCGTGGCGTTAGCGCGTAGACGAACGAGATGTCGGATCCGCTTGCCAGATGCGCCGTCGCGCCGATGGTGAACGTCTTGTCTGGCGTGACCGGCAACAAGAAGGTGAATGCCGTGTTGTCTGATGTGATCGGGCTTTGGCCAAGCGCCATCCCGCCACGGATTGTCCATCTGGAAGACAGCTCGTAGGACACCCCCACCGGGAGCACGCTCACATCCCGCAGGCCAAATCCTGACCCGTCAGTATTGCCAAGCGGCACCGAAAAATTCAATCGGTTGCCAAAGCCTTTGGTCTTCGCGTAATCGAACCGGAGGTAATCGATCGCGATCTGCAGGTTCGATGTCGGCTTGAACGCAAGGCCGACGCCCCAATGCGCTGGTTCGTCCAGATCACCGCCGTCGGGCAGCAGCTGGCTGTATTCCTTGAATTTTTTGTAGTAGATCTTCGAAGCGTAGAATGCCCCGAACGAGAACTCGTCGGAAAATTTGCCAAGCCAACCAAACTTGATGCCCAGCCCGGGCTCCCACTCGCGTCCACGGTTAGGCTGGCCGGATTGGGCTTCAATGCCGTCAATGCGCAGCGTGGCCAGGCTGGCAACCAACGATACGGCAAGCGCCTGCCGCTCTGCGATTTTATAGGTCATTGTCGGCGCAAAATGGAGAAAAACGCCTTGGGAATCCGTCGCCGAATTCCCGGGTATGCCACCAAACGGGCTGCCGTATTTGGTTCCCCCGCCCGAGGCCCAATTGGAAAATCCCACACTGATATTTTGATTGACGGCATGGCTGTATCCGACCTCCAGAAACGGGACGACAACTGAGTCCATACGGAATTCCCGCCCGTACACTTTCGTGTTCGAATCTCCCAGCAACGCCCCCACGCCGGCGTCCAGGCGATCGCCGAGGAACGCCATGCCAGCCGGATTGGCGGCTGCGGACATGGCGGACTGCGCCACGGCGATGCCGGCGCCCCCCATGCCCTGTTCTTTGGCGCCATACCCTGTCAGATAGATGCCTGTGGTCGCATGGACTATGGAAGGCACGCAGCTTACGGTCGCTGCGAAGAGCAAAGCCTTTGCCTGATTTTTCATGATTGTCTCCTTCATTATTAGGTGGATGAACGCGTCGATGTGTTTTGTAGGCGCGTGTTTAGCCAGCTTCGGAATATGTTTCCAAAGCACCATGTCGCCGCTTTGGCGGCGTCAATTCAGTGTGGGGAGGGGATGCCAGGACGGGCGAGCGCAGCGTGCCTTCGCCAACAGGTGGGGAGCGTTGGCGTGCCGCTGTGATGCCCGTCCTGGAGAATGAATCAGCCGGGCTCGATGACCGGCAATAAGAGGCTGGCGGCGTGGATGCCGCCGCAGTGCAGCTTTGTTACGCCGGCAAATCTTTCATGACTGCGATCGATCGGATGATCATGCAGCATCACCGAGCAGCCACGTGGCTCCTTCCCATAAAATTTGGGAAGCGGCCCCGGCAAATCGTGCTCGAAATCGGAACCGCTCACGGTGAGCACCAGGCGGTAGCCTTTCGGGAAGACGAAGCAGGTCGGTAGAATCTCGATCTGAAGCTCGTATATGTGATCCGGTTCAAGCGGGACGAGTTCATCGTGGCTGTGTACCGGTTGGTACGGCTGCGAGGCCTGAAGGTCGAGCTTGCGATGGGATGCTCGCAGCCAACCTTGCGCGATGGGCGCATGGGGATCGACCGCGCCGAGCACCAGATGCTCCTTCCCATCGGGGTCGAAGGCGCGGACGGTCAGGAACAAGTCGACATCGCGGGCGGTTGTGGAAACAAAGACCGTTGCCGCCAGCGGCCCGGTGACCTCCGTGTCCTGTTCAAAAGGCGCGGTGGAGAAGCTCACCTTGCCGTTCATGGCGTCGAACGTACGCACCGACGACGTCGTCGCCGCCTCTGGTTTCAAGGTGAGAGCGTCGGCGTCCAGATACATGCGGGTCCACCTCGTCCTGGCAAGGGGCCATTCGTACTCGGCGCGTTCGACGAATCCGTCCACGTGGCGTACCTGCAGCTTGATCGGCGGCTCACGGTCCCAGCCATTATCTTCCCCCTTCAGGAAATGATCGAAGAAGCGACGTTGAAGTTCCACACCATAATCTGTGTAAAACTCCGTCCAGTGCTCAAGCCCATGCATCTCCAGCCACTTCTGCTTCGACCCGGCGCGCAGATATCCCTCGATATTCCCACGCAGATGCAGCCCTTGCCCACCCCAGTTTCCGCACGAGAGCAGCGGCACTTCGACCGCAGCCAAGTCCGCGCGCCTGCCATCAAAGTAGTCTGAAGTGATGAGCTCGGCGCCGACCTGCAAAGCGTTGATGTCGACCCGGTTCGCCATGCGCTCTTTCTCATCCAGCTCTTCTGGTCCCGTTATCGGTACCCCGTTATTGGGATTCATATACCCGCGGTGACCCAATCCATGTTGCACGGTGGTCACCTGCATCGGGTACCACGAAATCATAAACGTGGACAGCATGCCGCCGTGCCGGACGGCGTCCCGATAAAAGTCGCTGAAGCCTTCGAAGGGACAGATGGCGGCCAGGTGCGGAGGGCGCTTGGCCGCCACCAGCCATTGGATGGCCGCGTAGTAGGAGACGCCCGCCAGGCCTATCCTGCCGTTGCTCCAGGGTTGCGCCGCCGCCCATTCGATGCAGTCGAAGAAGTCCTGTGCCTCGCGCGGCGAGAACGGGTCGATCACGCCGGGCGAGCTGCCGGCGCCGCGTGAGTCGACACGAATGCACACGTAGCCCAGCGGCACCCATCGTTCCGGATCGGCGGTTTCCCAGTTCGCATATTTGCCGCTGCTTCCCCGCAGAACTTCAGGATGTTTGGTGGTGAGCGATTGCCACGGCGCAGGGTAGCCGACCTGGAATGGCAATCCCTTGGCATAAGGCCCATAGGACATTAATACAGGGTAACGTCCCTCTTGGTCCGGGCGAAAGACGTCGCCGCGAAGTTCCAACCCGTCGTCCATGGGGATGACAATGTCCCAATCTATTTGCATGTCTGCCTCCTGTATGCTTGTAATGTAGTGGAAAATCGTGAATGCAAGGCCGGCGCTCAGTGCTATGCTGTGAGCGGCGGCACGACCGTGGCGAAATTGGTGCCGAAACCAATGCGCGCGTAGCCTGCGCTGTCGCACCAGCCGCGGAATATGACGGTGTCCCCATCCTCCAGAAAGCCGCGTTGTTCGCCGTCGCCGATGTCCACTGGTTGTATGCCTGAACGTGTGAGTTCAATCAGCGCGCCGGCCTCTGCCGCAGTCGGTCCCGAGACGGTTCCGCTACCGATCAAGTCCCCGTTCCGGAGGTTGCAGCCACCCATGCTATGGTGTGCAATCATTTGCCCCAGGGTCCAGTATTGATGGCGGAAACTGGTACGGGTCAGCGGACGGGGGCGGCGGCCCTGTGCGGCTTGGCTGGCACTTTGGATCGACACCTCCAGCTGGATATCAAAAGCCCCGTGTGAGCCATTCGCTGCCGCACGCAGATAATCGAGTGGCTGGGGCCGTTCTGGTGCGCGCGTCCAGCTGGTACGGTAAGGCAGCAGCGCCTCGAGCGTGACTATCCAGGGCGACAGCGTGGTCGCAAAATTTTTGGCGAGGAAAGGTCCCAGCGGTTGCATTTCCCAAGTCTGGATGTCGCGTGCCGACCAATCGTTGAGGAGACACAGGCCGAAGATGTGCTGCTGCGCCTGGGCCAGCGGAATCGCGGTGCCTCGCGCATTGCCGACGCCGATCACAGCGCCGATTTCTAATTCGTAATCAAGGCGGGCACATTTCCCGTACACGGGCGCACCGGCCGGATCCGGCCTGGACTGTCCCATCGGCCGATAGATCTGCTGACCGCTGACCCCAATCGACGACACCCGGCCGTGATAGCCGATGGGCAACCAGTCGAAGTTTGGCGACACCTCCAGCCCGAATTGGCGGCAGCAATTGACGGCATGATCGAGCGACGTATAGAAGTCCGTATAGTCACCGATATGCACCGCGATTGTGTACTCTGCATCCACCTGCGGCACCAGTGTTTCGCGCACCAGGCGCTCCTGGGTACTACCTGCCTGGAGCAGCGCGAAAAGCCCGTGCCGCAGGGCCCGCCAGGCGTTCGGCCCCATGTCCAACAGCGCATTCAGGGTGGTGGTTGCCGCAGCCGCCACAGCCTCGGCTGCAAGGTCTTGCAGGCAGGCATGCTGATGTAATGCAGCAAGATCAACGATTTGGTCGCCAATTGCCACACCACCTCGCCAGACTTCGGCACTCCCTCGCCGACGGAATACGCAGAGCGGCAAGTTCTGCAAGGGAAAATCGCAGTCCGGCGTGTTGGCCTGTTCCAGCCAGCTGCGCCGGCATACATCGTGGGTATGATTGAGTTCCATGGCGTTATCCTGCTGCGTTCAAGGCATCGTCGAAGATGGCGACCGCGCGCGTCCAGCCCGCCGAGCCCCCACGTATCTTGTGGGGAAAGCATGAGATGAAGAAGCCGTCGGGCGGCAGCGCCTCCAGGTTGTGCAGCTTCTCGAGATGGCAATAGCCGATGTTGCGTCCCGCCTTGTGTCCTTCCCAGATCAGCGACGCATCATGTGTTTCCGCGTATTTTTTGGCGGTATGCACGAATGGCGCATCCCAGCTCCACGCATCCGTTCCCGTCAGACAAACACCATGTTCGAGCAGATACATCGTCGCTTCGAGGCCCATGCCGCAACCGGAGGCAACGTAATCAGGCTGGCCGTAGCGCTTACCGGCTCGCGTATTGACGAGCACGATCTCCAAAGGCTTGAGCACGTGGCCGATGCGCGCAAGCTCAGCCTCAACATCGGCTGCGGTCGTCACATAACCATCCGCGAAATGGGTGAAATCGAGCTTCACCCCCGGCTGAAAACACCATTCAAGGGGCACCTCGTCGATGGTGATAGCACGCTCCCGCCGCCCCATTGCTTCATTCATGGTGCTGTGGAAGTGATAGGGCGCGTCCAGATGGGTACCGTTGTGCGTATTGAGCTGAACATTTTCGATTGCCCAGCCTTCGCCATCTGGCAGATCACCAGGTTTCATCCCCGGAAAGAAAGAAGCGACCTGTTCTGCGGTTGAACGATGCGACTGGTATTCAATCCTGGGACCATAGCCTGGCGGGTCAGAGACCACATCATTCTCCAGATAGATGGACAGGTCGACGAAGCGGCGCGTCATAGTCATAAGTTCCTTTAAATAAAGTGCGGGAAGTGGGGAAGCGGGTAGCACGTCCAAACACTGACTGTACGTACGTTCAGTTTATTGGACTGTACACTCGTTCAGTTTGGATTGCAAGCGCAAATAGGAGCGCAGCGGAGCATGCGCGAAGTTGATATTCACATCGGTGATACAACTAATTACAATTCAAAATTGGCCTTATATGCTGTGATGCAGCATAATTCACCTGTCTCCTCCAACTCCTCCAAGAATTGGATTCAGCCCACCCTTGCCGGTGGGTTTTTTTTGTTCAGAAATCCGTCGCCGGGAGGGCGGCTGGTCATGGCGCGGCATGGCCAGCGCGTCGCCGCGTTCTGCACGCGCGTCCTTGCTATACTGTCTGCCCGCCAGCGTGGCGGTAACGAGAAGATAGATAGCGAAGGTTTATGTCGAAGGAAAACAATGCCATGGCGCGGCGCCTGCCGCCTCCCAGGTCGGCGTTCATCGCCGCCTCGCCCGAGGACGCCATCGCAAGGAAACGGGCGCTGGAGGAGCGCGACGCGCAGGTGCGCGGCGTGACCTCGATCCAGGCCATGCGCGACGCCATCCAGCGCGCCGCCCGCGATCTGCCCGCCATCACCGCCGTGCCGCGCCTCGGTCCGCTGGACGCGGCCGCGTTCCGGGCGCGCGCGGAACAGGGCTTGCCGTTCCTGATCAGCGGCCTGGTCAACCGCTGGCCGTTGACCGCCTTGCCGCCGTCCATCCTGCGCGAGCGTTACGGCCACGTGCCCGTGCGCGCGCGCGTAGGCGACTACATCAACACGGCCTTCGCGCCGGACCGGGCCATGCGCGACATGACGATGCTGGAATACCTGGACCTGGTGGCCGCCGGCACCGATGCCTTGCCACCGTACCTGGGCAACCTGGAATTGCGCGAGTTGAACCGCCTGTGCCACTGGCCCGCGTATTTCGACAAGATGGGCCCGCCCCGTTTCTGGGTGGGCCCGGCGGGCACCGTGACGCCGCTCCACTGCGATTACGATGACAACATCTTCGCCCAGGTATGGGGCACCAAGCGCATCTTCCTGTCGCCGCCGCACCACGAGGAATTTCTCTACCCCAAGGAAGCGAACGCCATCCTGTTCGGCTCGCCATTCGACCCCGAGGCGCCTGATTTCGCGCGCTTCCCGCTGGCGCGCCAGGCGGCCATGATCGAGTGCATCGTCGAACCCGGCGACATGCTCTACGTGCCGGCCGGCTGGTATCACCAGGTGCGCGCGCTGACGTTCTCGCTGTCGTCGAACCGCTGGGCGAGGGCGGTGCCGTTCGCGCTGCATGGCGATACCTCCGTGCGGCGGCCCGCGTAGTTGTCTCGGAATTGCTTCAAAAAAAACAACACTTGCGCCCTGCGGCAGTGAACAATGGTGCTGCCGGTGAGGTCAGGCTGGCTGCCGGCTTTATAATTTGACAGGTATTTCACGCATCCCATTCGCAAAGCTGGTTCGCGATTGCAGTTCGTCTTTTCCTCTCACCTCAACCGGCCGCCCGCTGGCGGCGCAAGGAGAAACGCATGGCGCATTTCATACAGATTGGCGGCCTCAGGGACAAGTGCTATGTCCAGATTCCCGACGGGATCTGGTCCGCACGCAGCGACCTGGAGCAAAAGCAGATCACCGAAGCAGTGGAGAAGGGTTTCATTTCGGACTCACCGGGCGGTATCGGCATCAAGAAATCACCGCGCTATCACATCAGCATCAAGTCCGACTATCGGCTGTGCACGCAATTGCGGGCGGAATTTAACAGTGAAACTTTCCGCTCCAACGTGCTGACCCCGTTCGTGTCGCCGTTTCAGGGACGGACCCCGGCCACGGCCGGCGAACAGCGGCGCTGGTTCGAGGAGGAGCGTACGGCGCGTTCCAACTACGATCGCAATGTGTCGGATGTGGTGCTCAAATTCCTGTTGTTCGACCGGGAAAAAAACCACGACAACCTGAGCACGCCCTGAGCCAGGGCAGGGCGCGGCGCTGGCCGCCGGTCAGTAATCGAACTTGCCGCTGCGGCCGCCGTGCCGGAACACGGGCTGGGCCGCCTGTTCGGCCAGTGCCGCCGCGCGCGCCTGGCGGGCTTCCTCGGCCTGCCGCGCCCGCAGTTGCTTGTGCTCGTCGATACGGCGCTGGGTGCGCAGGTTGTGCAAGCCGGTCTGGAAATGGTTGATCTTCTGGCGCATGGCGGCCGCCCACACCAGGCCCAGCACGAGCAGCGCCAGCAGATAAGCGGCCTGCCAGCTGCCGTAATTCTGGTCGATGATGGGGAAGATGGGGCGCGCCGCTTCCAGGCTGTCCTGGCCGTACATGGCCAGCGGTACGGCCAGCAAACCGAGGCCCAGTGTGGCCGCAATATGCCAGCCGCAACTTTTCAGTTGTTGATCCAGAAACTCTTGTGTGATTGCCGCGCTGTCCATGGAAATTCTGTGCTACGCCGCTCAGGGCATGTGGTACGGGGAGGGGCGAACGGCACAGAAAGTGTCCGTTAACGCAAGCATGATTATCGCATCAAATTTCCGCATGGGAAAGTGCGTTGCTGTGCAGAATTGTTGGATACGGACATGCTTTCTGAGGCGCATCAACACTGCCGGCGCTGGCCGTTGCATGCTGGTATGACATTTCCATCCAGCCGGAGACCGTCATGCGCCTGCCACCCAAAGTCTTGTGGTCCGAAGGATTGCCCCTGGGGCCACAGTAGCTGCAGCAACTGGACCGCTACCACGAAGCGCGCCTGCAGCGGACGGCGGCCGCCCTGCATCCCCATCTGTGGGGCGTGTGCGCCTTGCAATGGGATGGCGACGGCTTGGCCAACAACCGGCTGACGGCCGAGACCCTGTCGCTGATCTTCCCGGACGGCGAGTTGTACGAGGCGCCCGCGTCGTGTCCGCTGCCGGTGACGGTGGACCTGTCCACGCTGCCGCCGGACACGCAAAGCTTCACCTTCCACGCGGCTTTGTCGCGCTTCAAGGACCATGGCGCCAATGTGGTCAGCGGCGCCGCCAACGGCGCGCGTTATGCGCCGGTGGAGCGCGACACGCCGGACCTGTATTCGGATGCCGTCAGCGTGGACGTCAGCTATTTGCAGCCGCACGTGCGGTTGCTGTCGGAGCTGGACGCGCTCGACGATTGCATCAGCGTGCCGGTGGCGCGCGTGCGGCGCCTGGCCGGCGGCGGCTTCGAGCTGGACCCCGATTACCTGCCGCCCAGCGTGACGGTGGCCGCCGCGCCCTGGCTGGCGCAGCGGCTCGACAAGCTGTTGGGCAAGCTGAGCGTGAAGATCGAGGCGCTGTACAGCCGCCACCGCCAGTCCAGCAGGAATGTGATCGAAGTGCACAGCGGCGACATCGCCTCGTTCTGGATGCTGAGCACGCTTAACACGGCCGGCGCCGGCCTGACCCATGGCGCGCGTTACCGCCAGCACCATCCGGAGTCCCTGTTCCAGCAATTGATGACACTGGCCGGCGGCCTGATGACGTTCACGCAGAAGTATGCGCTGGCCGACCTGCCAGCCTACGACCATGCCGACCCCGGACCCGGCTTCGCGCGGCTGGACGCCATCATCCGCGACCTGGTGGACACGGTGATCTCGTCGCGTTACGTCGCCATCGCACTGGAGGTGGAACCGTCCAAGCCCACCCACCACAAGGGCGCGCTGGACGCGGCCCGCGTCGGGCGCGACACGGCGCTGTGCCTGGCCGTGCAGGCCGACATGCCGCCGCTGGAACTGGTGGCTGCCGTGCCGCGCCTGCTCAAGGCGGGCGCGCCCGACGACGTGGAGCGCGCCATCCAGTTCGCCTTGCCCGGGGTGGAGCTGACGCACATGCCGCAGGTGCCGCCGCAAGT
Source organism: Rugamonas brunnea (assembly GCF_014042345.1). Lineage (GTDB taxonomy): Bacteria > Pseudomonadota > Gammaproteobacteria > Burkholderiales > Burkholderiaceae_D > Rugamonas > Rugamonas brunnea. The sequence goes on along the minus strand of NZ_JACEZT010000001.1, from coordinate 705,502 downwards.
GCCGGTGCGGCCCAACACGTATTATTTTTCGATCGAAAGCAAGGGGCCGCTGTACGACAACATGCTGAAGGCGGAAGCGATCGCCGTCTATGCGCCGACAAATATCAAGTCGCTCAAGCTGGAGTTGTTCGCGATCGCCAGCTAGCGATGTTGTGATGGCGCGGTGGCGTGGCGGGCGGTGGGGCTTGCCAGCGCGCATTTGTTTCGGCTAGTATGGTTGCAGGCACAGCCTTGTGCCAACGTCGCTCGGACGGTTCCGGGCGCTTACGTAAAGATAACTCATGACTACCACTCCTCCTGTGCGCAATTTCGCGCGCATCGACCGCCTGCCGCCCTACGTTTTCAACGTCACCGCCGAACTGAAGCTGGCTGCCCGCCGGCGCGGCGAAGACATCATCGACATGTCGATGGGTAATCCGGATGGCGCCACGCCGCCGCACATCGTCAACAAGCTGATCGAGACCGTGCAGCGGCCCGACACGCATGGCTATTCCGCCTCCAAGGGCATCCCGCGGCTGCGGCGCGCCATCACCAAGTGGTACAAGACGCGTTACGACGTGGACTTCGATCCCGAATCGGAAGCCATCGTCACCATCGGTTCCAAGGAAGGCCTGGCGCACCTGATGCTCGCGACGCTGGACCGCGGCGACACGGTGCTGGTGCCCAATCCCAGCTATCCGATCCACATCTGGGGCGCCGTGATCGCGGGCGCCAATATCCGCTCCGTGCGCATGACGCCGGGCGTGGACTTTTTCGCCGAGCTGGAACGGGCCGTGCGCGAGAGCTATCCCAAGCCCAAGATGATGGTGCTGGGCTTCCCGTCCAACCCCACGGCCCAATGCGTGGAACTGGAATTCTTCGAGCGCGTGGTGGCGCTGGCGCGCCAGCACAACATCCTCGTGGTGCACGACCTGGCCTACGCCGACATTGCTTTCGATGGCTGGAAGGCGCCGTCCATCATGCAGGTGCCGGGTGCGCGCGACGTGGCGGTGGAGTTCTTCACCATGTCCAAGAGCTACAACATGGCAGGCTGGCGCATCGGCTTCATGGTGGGCAACAAGGAACTGGTGGCGGCGCTGGCGCGCATTAAGAGCTACCACGATTACGGCAGCTTCACGCCGGTGCAGGTGGCCGCCATCGCCGCGCTCGAAGGCGACCAGCACTGCGTGAGCGAGATCGTGGCGCAATACCAGAGCCGGCGCGACGTGCTGCACAAGGGCCTGAACGAGGCTGGCTGGCCGGTCGACAAGCCCAAGGCATCCATGTACATTTGGGCCCGCATCCCGGAAGCGTATCGCCACCTGGGCTCGCTGGAGTTTTCCAAGCTGCTGCTGGCCGAGGCCAAGGTATGCGTGTCGCCCGGCATCGGTTTTGGCGAGTACGGCGATGACTACGTGCGGTTCGCGCTGATCGAGAACGAAGCCCGTATCCGCCAGGGCTTGCGCGGCATCAAGGCCATGCTGCGCAAGGGCGAGGGCGCCGCCGCTAGCTAAGCTGCGTGGCGGGGACGGCGCGGTCAGCCGTTTCCGCCCGCTTTCCCTCCGCCTTCCTACAGCCTCCCGCCGCCGTCCGTGGCGGCATGCGTACTGAGCGTGGCGCCCCCGGTCCGATCTTTTAAGGTACGTCAAATGGTGTGCGCGTCGCGCACCGGTAGCGTGCCCGCATTTGCTACCGTAGCGTGGATCGACGCCATCCTGCCGGAGCCACGCACCATGTCCAACGTGCCCATCCGCATTTCCCTGGAACGCCTGCTCGCGAGCGTGCGCTGGCTGGAGCGGCGCTCGCACGCCATGGGGTTGCCGCCCGTGCTGGCGCGGCTGCCCATGCGCTGGCTGTGCTGGCATTACTGCCGCATGCTGCAAAGGAAGATCGTGCGCATGCGTGATATCTCGGCCAAGTTCCGCCGCTGGCTCGCCGTGGTGCGCAAGATGGCGTCCGATGGCCGGGCCAGCCTGGAGCTGCTGGATCTCGACAAGGGCCTGACGGACGCGGTGGAATCGACCCGCAAGTCCCTGTGGGCGCTGCGCGACTGCTGCCTGGAGATCGACACCATGTTCGCGCAGTTGGGCTATGCGTCGGCCCGGTTGCGGCGCCGGCAGCAGGAATTGCTGCAGGAGATCGCCGACTCGTGCACGCTGGCGGGCGTGTTGCAGGCCGAACTGAGCGCCCATGACGACGCCGTGCTGGCCCGGCTGCGCATCATGCGGGCGCAGGAACTGGCGGCCGGTGGGCCGCTGTCCGGCGCCTAGCGCGGATCGCTGTCGTTCTACTCAAAATCGCTCAGAATCCTTCCAGCACGATTTTGCCCATTGCGCGATTGCTTTCGATCAGCGCGTGGGCGCGCTTCAGGTTGGCCGCGTTGATCTTGCCGTAGCGTTCGGACAGCGTGGACTTGATCAGGCCCGTGTCCACCAGTTGCGCCACGTCGTTCAGCAACTGGTGCTGCTGCTGCATGTCGGGCGTGCCGAACATGGAGCGCGTGAACATGAATTCCCAATGCAGCGACACGCTCTTGCGCTTGAGCAGGCGCACGTCGATGGCCGCCGGGTCGTCGATCAGCGCCACCTTGCCTTGCGGCGCCACCAGTTCGGCGATGGCGTTCCAGTGCTGGGCGGTCTGGTTCAAGCTGGCGACATAGTGCACCGGCGGCAAGCCGAGCCGCGCCAGTTCCTGGTCCAGCGGCTGGGTATGGTCGATCACGTGATGGGCGCCCAAGTCGCACACCCACTGCGCCGTGTCGGGACGCGAGGCGGTGCCGATCACGGTCAACCCCGTCAACTGGCGCGCCAGTTGCACCAGGATGGAGCCGACGCCGCCGGCCGCGCCCACTACCAGCAGCGCTTGCCCGGCCGCGCCGGCGCCGCGCGGCACGCCCAGCCGGTCGAACAGCAATTCCCAGGCCGTGATGGCCGTCAGTGGCAGCGCCGCCGCCTGGGCGAAATCGAGCCGCTCGGGCTTGCGGCCCGCGATGCGCTCGTCCACCAGGTGCAGCTCGCTGTTGGTGCCGGGGCGGGTCAGCGAGCCGGCGTACCAGACCGCGTCGCCGGGGCGGAACAGGGTGACATCGGGGCCGACGGCCTTGACCACGCCGGCCGCGTCCCAGCCGATCACTTTCATTTCGCCTTCCGCCGGCGCGACGCCGGTGCGGATTTTCACGTCGACGGGATTGACGGAGATGGCGCGCACTTCCACCAGCAAGTCGCGCCCCAGCGCTTGCGGCGCGGGCAGGTCGACGTCGAGCAGGGCGTCGGCGTCCGTGATGGGCAGGTTGTGACGGTAGGCGATGGCTTTCATGGAAATACTCCGGTTGGCTTGAGGAATGGGCGTATCATCATTTATCTGATCTTGAAGAAAAAGAAGGTCAATGACGAAACACTTTCAAAGGAATCGAGAAAATTGCTGCGTTTGGATGATTTGACCGTGTTCGTGCGCACGGCTGAGCACGGCAGCCTGTCGGCCGCCGCCCGTGAACTGGAGATTTCGCCGGCCCTGGCCAGCGCCGGCGTCAAACGGCTGGAAGGGGCGCTGGGGCTGCGTCTGTTCGCCCGCACCACGCGCTCGTTGCGGCTGACGGAGCAGGGCGAGCACTACCTCACCCACGCGCGCGAGGCGCTGCGCCTGCTCAAGGAAGGCCATGAGGCGCTGCTGCAGGGGCGCGACGATTTCGCCGGCACGCTGAAGATCGCGCTGCCGTCCGACATCGGCCGCAATATCGTGCTGGGCTGGCTCGATGCGTTCCAGCAGCAATATCCGCGCATCGTGTTGCAGCTGAGCGTGGGCGACCGGGTGTCCGACCTGTACCGCCAGCCGGTGGACCTGGCCATACGCTATGGCCAGCTTGACGATTCCAGCCTGGTGGCGTTGCCGCTGGCGCCGCACAACCGGCGCGTGCTGGTCGCCGCGCCGGCCTACCTGCGCCGCCATGGCTATCCGGCCACGCCGGCCGCGCTGCGCGAGCACAATTGCCTGCGCTTTGCCATCGATGGCGTGATCCATGACCGCTGGACCTTCCACGGTCCGCACGGCGCGCCGCCGCAATCCGTGCTGGTGGGCGGCGACCGCAGCGCCGACGACGCGGACGTGGTGCGGCGCTGGGCCGTGGCGGGCATGGGTATCGCGTGCAAGTCGCAGCTGGACGTGATCGCCGATCTGCGCAGCGGCCGGCTGGAGCGTCTGCTGCCGGACTATGCCTGCGAAGCGGCGCCGCTGACCATGGTGTGCATGCACCGCAGCCAGGTGACGCCGGCCGTGCTGCACTTGCGCGACTTCCTGCGCGGCGAGTGCGAGCGCCTGCTGGCCGGTTGAAGCGAGGAAAAAATTTGTGCGCGCATGGTTGTGGCAGCCGCAAATGCCCTTACCATTCGTTCAATGTTAACCGGAGGCCCATCCATGACCGACTCCCAGCGCGACCTGTTGAGCGCCAGCTTTTCCCTGACCCTGATCGCGCTGGCCGCGTTCGTGATGCAGCGCTTTTTCCTGCCGCTGGTGTGGGCCGGCATCCTGTGCGTGGCCACGTGGCCCTTGTACCGCCGGCTGCTGGCGCGGCTGGGCAACCGCGCCATCCTGTCGGCGGCGCTGCTGACGCTGGCGTGCGCGTGTGTGTTCGTGCTGCCGGTGCTGCTGGCGCTGACCCAGGCCGCGCGCCAGGCGCCGCAACTGGCCGCCTTCATCGCGGGCGCCAATACGGACGGCATCGCCGTGCCGGTATTCCTGCATGGCTTGCCGCTCGTCGGTGAAGCCATCGCCGACTGGTGGCTGGCCACGCTGAGCCAGCCGCACGGCCTGGCCCATCTGCTCTCGGGCAGTGGCCTGGGCAGCTTCCACACGGCCGGCGACATGCTCAAGAGCATGGGCGCCGGTTTCTTCCACCGCCTCGTCGATTTCGGTCTGGCGTTGCTGTGCCTGTTCTTCTTCTACAAGGACGGCATGGCGTTGACACGCCAGATCACGGCCATCGGCAACCACTGCTTCAGCCAGCAGCGCTGGGACCGCTATGCGGCCAAGATCCCCACGGCCATCCGCGCCACCGTCAACGGCCTGGTGCTGGTGGGCTTGGCCGAGGGCGTGCTGATCGGTATCGGCTACGCGCTGGCCGGCCTGGCGTCGCCGGCGTTGTGGGCGGCGGTGACGGGCATCCTGGCCATCATTCCGTTCGGCGCGCCGCTGGCCTTTGTCAGCGCGGCAGCCTTGCTGCTGGTGCAGGGCAGCGTGCCGGCCGCCGTGGGCGTGGCCGCGTGGGGCGGCGTGGTGCTGTTCGTGGCCGACCATTTCGTGCGCCCCGGTATGATCGGCAACGCGACGCGCTTACCGTTCCTGGCCGTGCTGTTCGGCATCTTGGGTGGCGTGGAAACGATGGGCCTGGTTGGCCTGTTCATCGGTCCGGTCGTCATGGTGCTGTTCATGACCTTGTGGTACGAGGCCGATGTGTTTGACAGTCGCGTGGCCGTCGCCAGTCCTGATCACAGTGTTTGAATATGGGGGCGAACGCGGCAGTGCGTACGGTAGCGTGACCGGCAGCTTGGCCGGCGGCGAGCGCGGAAGCGTTCGCGGTCAGCGCGAACACTTCCTCAGCCCGGCGCGCATCAGTGTGCTTTCGACAGGATCAGCAGCCAGCGGCGCAGCAACAGGATTTCCAGGTGGCCCGCTTCGACGCCCGTGTCGAGCTCGATCACGGGATTGACGGCGTAGTAGCGCTTGCGGAAGTCACGGCACACCAGCATTTCGCGTTTGCCCATGCGAAGCAAGAACGACATCGGTGCGTATTGCAGACCAAAACGGGAACCAAAAGTGCTATTCAGTGTTGTCATGACAATTCCTTGGAAGGGAGATGTGTTGAACGAGTCATCAGAATAGCATAACTACTGTATGAATCCACAGGTACTGTACAAATATTCAGTAAATTGTCGGGATTGTGGTTTTTTCGCCAACGCACACACGCGCGGCGGTTTTGCGCCTACAACCAGTACGCCATGATGCGCGCCAGCCATTCGCGCAGGCGCTCGCCCAGCGGCCGGGCGCGCCAGGCCTGGGGCGTGATTTCGATGGAATCACGCAAGTCTTCGCGGAACGCGCTCTCCATTTCCGCGCCGAAGCTGTCGCCCAGCACCACCACGTTCAGCTCGCTGTTGTGCAGGAAACTGCGGGTGTCGATATTGGTCGATCCCACGGTGGACCAGGTGCCGTCGATGACGGCTGTCTTGGCGTGCAGGATGGCTTGTTTCATCGCGTGGATATGGACACCGGCGGCCAGCAGGTCCTCGTAGCTGGCCCGTCCCGCGTAGAGCACCAGCCCCAGGTCCGTTTTGCCGGGCACGACGATGCGCACGTCCACCCCGCGCCGGGCCGCCGCCGCCAGCGCGGCCACCGTCTGCGGGTCCGGCACGAAATAGGCCGAGGTCAGGTGGATGCTGCGGCGCGCCTGCTGGATCGCCAGGTTGTAGGCCTTGTAGATTTCGAACTTGCCGCCGGGGTCGCTTGCCAGCACGCGCACGATCTTGTCGCCGGCCCGCACTGGCGGCGGGAAGTAATGCGCGTCGGGCAGGTCGGCCGCATCCTGGCCGGACCAGGTGCGCAGGAACACCCACTGGAACGCGGCCACGGCCGGACCCTCGACCCGCACTTCCGTGTCACGCCAGCCCAGTTGCGCGGCGTCGGCCGGCGGGCGGGAACGGAACAGCGAACTGCGCGAATAGCTGCCGCTGATGTTCAGGCCGCCCGTGAACGCGACCTTGCCGTCCACGATCAGCAGCTTGCGGTGGTCGCGGTTGTTGATGCGCCAGTCGTCGCCGTGCAGCCGGGCCGGATTGACGGGGTTGAAGGCCACCAGATGGATGCCGGCCGCACGCATGCGCTCGAAAAAGGCGTCCGGCACGTCGAGTGTGCCCACGCTGTCATACAGGATGTTGACGGTGATGCCTTGCCGCTGCCGTTCGATCAGCAGGTCGGCGAACTGCCGGCCCAGCGCGTCCTGTTCGAAGATGTAGGTTTCGAGGTTGATGTGGTCGGTGGCGGCGGCGATCGCGGCCGACATGGCTGCCATGGTCTGCGGACCGTCGTACAGCAGCGTGCACTTGTTGCCGGCGATCAGTGGCACGCCGGTGGCCGCTTCTTCCAGCGCGGCGGCCGCTTGCAGGTCCAGCGTGTTCCTGGGCCAGCGCTTGCGCAGCAGGGTCAGTGCGTGGTCGTCGCTGAGCGGGCCGTGGGCGCCGTTGACGGTGGGGGCGGCGGCCGGGGTGAGGGTGTTGCCCAGTTGCTGCACGTCGGGCAGGGTGGCGCAACTGCCGACTGCCGAACACAGCAGCACGACCGGCAGCCAGCGCAGCCAGCGCGGTCCCTCCCGCCACGTCAGACGCGTGGCGAATGCGCCGCGCACGGCGGCGAAGCGAAGGAGGAGGGCGCGCATGCGGAGCAACGGCCAGGCCGCATAGATGAAAACGCCAGCCTAGCGTGTTCGCTCCGCCCTTTCCGTGCGCTGGCGTACATGGGCGCCAGCGCGTCCCGACGGCGCCGCTCGCGCGTCAGCAGAGCAGCATCTTGCTGGCAGCGGCGCGCAGCTCGGCCCGGAAGTCCGGGTGGGCGATGGCGATCAACGCCTCGGCCCGCTGTTTGGCCGACTTGCCGCGCAGCTGCGCCACGCCATACTCGGTGACCACGTAGTTCACATCGTTCTTGCTGGTGGTGACGTGGGTGCCGGGCGTGAGCGTGGGCATGATGCGCGAGATGGTGCCATCCTTGGCCGTCGAGGGCAGCACGATGAAGGACTTGCCGCCGCGCGAGCGGTTGGCGGCGCGCACGAAGTCGGCCTGGCCGCCCGTGCCCGAGTAGGGCAGGTGGCCCATGCTCTCGGAGCCGCACTGGCCCAGGAAGTCCACCTGCAGGCTGGCGTTAATACTGATCAGCTTGTCGTTCTGGCCGGCGATGTAGGGATCGTTGGTGAAATTGACCGGATGCATTTCCAACATGGCGTTGTGGTGCATGAAGTCGTACAGGCGCTTGGAGCCGAGCGCGAAGGTGGCCACCATCTTGCCCGGCAACAGCGTCTTGCGGCGGTTGGTGATGGCGCCCGCTTCCACCAGCGTCATGATGCCGTCGCCGATCATCTCCGTGTGGATGCCCAGGTCGTTCTTGTTGGTCAGTTGCATCACGACGGCGTCGGGAATGCCGCCGTAGCCGATCTGCAGCGTGGAGCCGTCGTCGATCATGTCGGCCACGTACTTGCCGATCGCTTCCTGCACCGGCCCGATCTTGGGCAAGCCCACTTCCATCACCGGCTCGCTGCTCTCGACCACGGCCGCCACCTGCGACACGTGTACGTGACACTGGCCGTGGGCGAAGGGCACGTTGGGATTCACTTCGAGCATGATGACGCGGGCCTTGGCCACGGCCGCCATCGTGTAGTCGGCGCCGAGGCTGAGCGAGAAGAAGCCGTGTTCGTCCATGGGCGAGGCCATCGCGAACACCACGTCGGCGGCGATCTGGCCGCGCTCGATCAGGCTGGGCAGTTCGGAGAAATAGGCGGGCACGAAATCGGCCCAGCCGGCCTGGCCGGCCGCGCGCGAGGCGCCACCGAAGAACAGGGCCGTGTGGCGTACGTGCTCGACCGTCTCGGGATCGAAATACGCGTATTTGCGCATGGCCAGGATTTGCGCGACCTTGATGTCGCGGAACTGGCGGCGCTCCTCGGACAGGGCGGTGAGCAGGGTGGGTGGTTCCCCGACGCCGGACGGGACGATGATGGTGTCACCGTTGCGCAGCAGGCGCAGGGCGTCGCTGGCAGTACCGCGTTTACTGTCGTAGAGGGCTTGTGCAGATGGGCGTTGCATGAGTCGTCGGCCTTTCTTTATAGTTGTCTCGTATTACTTTTTTTTCACTATAAACCAGCGAGCCGCGAGCGCAATGGCCGGGAAATTTAATTTCTGTTTTTGTTGCCGGACGCGTCACAACCATGCCTGACGTCAGGACGCTGTAAGGCGGATCGGGTGTCATACAGGGTGGCGCGAGGGGGCGCAACGGTCGCGCGCCGGCCGTGGTCAGCGCTGAGGCTGCGCGCAGGCGGGCGCCAGCCAGCGCCCCGACGTGTCCACCGCCATCTGTTCCGGCGTGCCGCGCGCGCTGGTGGTCACGTTCATGTGCATGGTGAATGCCGTGTCGCCCTGGAAGCGCACCTGCCCCTCGCCGCTGGACGGCGGATTGGTGCAACTGAAGCTCACGTTCATGCCACCGTTCACTTGCTGCGTGTGGCTGCTGCATTGGCCTTGCTGGCCGACAGGCAGTTCGTGGCGGGCCGCCATTTCGGGCGTGATGCAGGCGCGCATCGCCACGCCCCCGTCGGCGGCCAGGCGCGGCATGGTGGCGCCGTGCTGGCCCATCATTTGTTCCATCTGCTGGCGCTGGGCGGGCGGCAGGTTGTTCAATTGCTGCAGCGCCATCGACATGGCCTGATCCACTTCGGGATTGGCGCTCTTCATTTTGCTGCTCACTTCCCATTGCCCGGGCCGGATGGTCTGGGCGCCCGCATGGGCGGCGGCGAGGAAAAAGACGATGGCGGGCAGGCGGGACATGGCAGCTCCTGTGAAGTGCAGCGAAGCTTGCAGCATATACCGAACAGGACGATGAGGCGAGTGGCGCGCGACCGGTGTGCCCGGGCGCGCCATGGCGGGGTCAGACGCCGCGTCCGCTGATCAGGCGCAGCAGCACCATGACGATGGCGACGACCAGCAGGATATGGATGAAGCCGCCGATGGTGTAGGAACTGACCACCCCCAGCAGCCAGAGGACAAGCAAGATAACGGCAATGGTATAGAGCATGATGGCATCCTTCGCGTTGGGTGAGCGCCGGACTCAGGCCGGCGTGCAGGATGACGCGGCCATTTGCTGTGACATACCGCGTCTTGTATGGCCCTGATTCTCACCCCCGGCACCCGCGTGGTCTGTACGGTGCCGTACACGCGCGCCGGCCGCGCCGTCCGTTAGTGCGGCGCGGCGCGCAGCGTGCCGTTGACGATACGCACCGGGTCGCCGGCGCGCCAGTTCTGGAGCGATTTCAGGTGCACGGTGCGGGTGCGGCCATCGTCCATGCGCACCACGACGTTGTAGCTATGGCTGGACTTCATGTTGCCTTCGATCTGGTTGCCGGCCACCGCGCCGCCCACGGCCCCGGCGATGGTCGCCAGCTGGCGGCCATGGCCGCTGCCCACCTGGTTGCCGAGCAGGCCGCCCAGCACGGCGCCGCCGGCCGCGCCCAGGCCGCTGCCCTGGCCCCGGGTGTGCACCTCATGGATGGCGGCGATCACGCCGCAGTTGCCGCAATGCGGGGCTGGCGCGGCGGGCTGCGCGGCCGGTGGCTGTGCCGGGTCCGCGACCGGGGCCGGCGGCTGGGCCGCGGCCAGCATCACCGGCGCGGCCGCTTGCTGGGCCAGCATGGGTTCGGTGCCAGCCTGGAGCGGTTGTGCCGGGGCTGCCGGCGCCTGGGGCGCGGGCAGCACGGCCGGCGCGGGCCGGGAGATGGCAGGCACGGGCTGGTAGCCGCTGCCCGAGGACGACGGCAGCCAGCCCAGGATGGCGGCCGTGCCCACGCTGCAGAACAGCACGACGGCGACGGCGGCGACGATAAGAATGGGATGGGTGACCTGCTGGGCCGAGGCTTCGTGTATATGCATGACGCTTCCTGGGTGGATGACGGGCGGCTTGCATGCCGCTATCGGAATGCAGCGATTTTCCTCCGATGCCAGGCGCGCTTCTGTGCGTCAGCGTACATACAGCGGCCAATTATGGGTGTGGCGGCCCCTGCGCGCCGATGTCAGACTTGCAAGGGCCCGCCAGCGCGCGTCAATGGCGTTTGTCGACCTGGTTGCCGATCACGCCGCCGACGGCCGCGCCGCCCACCGTGCCAACGGCGCTGCCGTTGGTCAGCACCGAACCGGCCACGGCGCCCACGCCGGCCCCGACGGCCGTGTTGCGGTCGCGCGTGGACATGCCCGAGCAGGCGCTCAGGCCCAGGGTGCCGATCAACATTGCCGAGGTGGCGATCAGTTTTGCTGTGCTAGCCATGATGTCCTCCTTGAAGAGAGCGCTTGCCCTCCTGTGACGATGGTTGCAGGCTACGGCGGATCGGGCCGGCAGTCAGTACGCCAGCACACATAGGTGGCCGGCGGCGTCATGGGTGTCACTTGCGCTGCGGCGCCAGCAGCGGCGCACAACCGCTGACGGCCGTGCCGCCCGGGCCGGCGTTGACCAGCGGCAGGATGGCGGCCACCGGCGCCACCGCCGCCAGCGCCAGCGCGCCGCCCGCGCGCAGGGCCAGCACGCCTTTGTCCAGGCTCACGTCGGGCCGCTTGAAGGTGCCGCGCACGTAGATCGGCGCGCGCAGCGAGAACACGCGCAAGCCCTTGCTGTCGGGCTTGAGCGTCAAATCCAGTTTCTCCTGGGCCAGGCTGACGGTGCCGTTGACGTTGAGCGTGGCGTCGTCGGTGTCGACGATGAACTGGCGCGTGTGCATCAGGCCGTCGCTGACGCTGAAGTCGGTCAGCATGCAATTGAGCTTGACCTGCTTGTCGCCGAACAGCTTGGCCAGCACCACGTTGCCGATATTGAGCCCCATTTCCTCCAGCAACAGCTTGCTCACGCTGCCCTGGTTGATCACGGTGCGCAGCTCACCGTTGGACGAGGCCAGCAGGCTGGCCACGGAATTGCCCGTGGCCGACAGCGTCGCTTCGCCGTTCAGTTCGCCGACACTGGTTTCCTTGGCGGGCAGGGCCGGGAACAACTGCTTGAGTTGCACATGGCGGGCGCTGGCCTTGAGCGTGCCCTGCAGCGCGTGCGGCGTGCGCTTGCCGCTGCCGTCGAGCCGGATGTCGGAACTGAGCTTGCCGCCGGCCACGTCGAAGTTCAGCGGCGCCAGCGTCAGCACGCCGTCCTGCAGGCGCAGCGCCGTGTCGAGCCGGTGGATGGGCAGCTCGCGTTCGCGCACGATGCGCTGGGCCTGGAAGCGCACGTCGGCGTCGATGCTGGTCCAGCGCTCCGTCTTGAACGATTCCACCGGCAACACCTTGTCGCCCGGCTGTACCGGCGCCACGCCGCGCGCGCGTTTGCTGGCATTGGAGTCGGCGCCGATCAGCGGCGCCAGGTCGGAAAATTGCAGCAGCGTGGAATGGACGGCGCCCGTCAGCCTGGGCCGGGCGCCGCCGGTGCGGAACGCCAGGTCGCCGGCGATGTCGCTGGCGCCCACCTTGCCCGTGAAGCGGTCGTAGTGCCAGTCGCTGGCGTGCGGGCCGAGGCTGGCGCGCAGATGGCCGGCCGTGCGGAACGCCGGCGTTTCCGGCAGCAGCACGCCGGTCAAGCCGTACAGGCGCGCCATGCTGGCGCCGGCCACCTGCAGCTGCACGTCGAGCGCGGCCAGTTCCGTGGGCTTGGTCAGGGTGCCGGTGACGCTGATGTCGGTGGCGCCCACGGTCAGGCGCGCCGTGAGCGGGTAGGGCGCCAGTTGCTGCTGCAGCGACAGCACGGCGCCGGCCTTGCCGCTGCCCTGCACGGGCTGGCCGTTCCATTGACCGCGCAGGCGCCAGGCCACGCCATACAACGGGTCGCCGGCCAGCGTGTCGACCTCGGCGGTGGCATCGGCCCGGGTCAGCGCGTCGACGTAGTGCACCGTGCCCTTGGAGAACACCACCTGGTGCAATTGCAGCCGCCACGGCGAGGGCTGCTCGGCCGGCTTGAAGGTCCAGTTGTCATGGCCTTGCGCGTCGCGCCGCAGCAGCACGGCCGGGGTGTCAAAGCGCAGCACGGGAATCACGATGCGGTGTTCTAGCAGCGGCAGCAAGTCCAGCGTGAACGAGAACTGGCGCACGCTGGCCATGTCGTCCGTCGCGGCGGCGGGGCCGGCCTTGTCCGCCATGGCCGCCATGCCGGGGGGATTGCCCAGGTGGACATCGTCGGCCACCAGGTGCGGCAGTGGCAGGTAGTCGCGCCAGGTGGTGTCGGCCGCCGTGTGGCCCTGGCGTTCCCAGGTCAGGCGCAGGTCGCCACGGATGGCGAACGGGCGGCCCAGCGCGTCGCCCACGCGGGCGCTGAGCCAGGGACGGGCGCGGTTCCAGTCCACGTTGAGCAGCACGGCCACGGCCAGCGCCGGCAGGGCGATGGCCACGGCGGCGACCCACAGGACGAGCCGGACGGGGCGGGAGACTGGACGGGATGAGGACATGCGTAGCCTGTTCGTTTGTTGTGCCGGTGGTCGAGCGCGCGAGGATAGCGCAATGGCGTGCCGTTGGCCACCCGGTGGCCTTCCGCAGGCCAGCGCGCCACGACAGTGAGCCTACACCTGTGCGCGCGACGGTGGCGCGGCAATGGTGGCGTCCCGGTCTATGTGCGGCAACGTACTGAATCCTGTTCGGCATGCGCCTATAAGGGTAGGCATTGTGGCTGTCCTGATGCAGGCGGCCCCACGTGATAAGGAGAAATAACATGCGACACATCCTCTCTTCCCTACGCGGCCGGCCCTGGCTGGCGGGCGCGGCCCTGCTGGCCGCGTGCGCGGGCTGCGCCAGCCAGAAAACGCCGGCCACGGCCGACGTGGCCGCCTCGCGCGCGGCCGTGGACAGCGCGGCCATTGCAGGCGCCGGCGAACTGGCGCCCGACGAGATGCAGTCCGCGCGTGACAAATTGATGCGTGCCAACCAGGCGCTGGCGGCCAAGGATTACCGCACGGCGGAAAACCTGGCCGTGCAGGCCCAGGCCGATGCCAACCTGGCCCAGAGCAAGGCCAGCGCGGGCCGGGCCAGCACCGCCGCCGCCCAGCTGCAGGACAGCATCCGCGCGCTGCGCGAAGAAATCGAACGCAACCGCAACACCCAGCAGCAATGACCGCGCCGCTGACATGCCAGGACAGCGCGTGTCAGCGATGCAGGGCGCCAGCGCTGGCGCCAGACCAGGAGAACATCATGAAAAAAATCATCATGCACAAGAGCCATGCCATTCCGGCCGCGTTCGCACTGTCGGTGCTGATGGCCGCCTGCAGCAGCACACCCACCACCACCAGCCTGCTCGACCAGGCCCGTGGCGATTACCTGGCCGCCCAGGGTAACCCGGCCGTGGCGCGTGACGCGCCGGCCGAGCTGCAACAGGCGACCGAGGCACTGGACCGCGCCAACGCGGCTGCGGCCCACCGCGACAGCCTGAACACCATCGACAGCCTGGCCTACGCGGCCAAGCAGCGCATCGCGGCCGCGCAGGAAGTGGCGCGCCAGAAGGCGGCCGAACGCCAGGTGGCCGACGCCAGCCGCCAGCGCGACCAGGTGCTGGTGCAGGAACGCACCCAGGAGGCCGACCAGCAGCGCATGAAGGCCCAGCAAGCCCAGGCCCAGGCGCAAAGCGCCAATGCCCAGGCCCAGGCCGCCAACGCCCAGGCCAGCGCCCTGCAACAGGAACTGGCCGACCTCAAGGCCAAGCAGACCGACCGCGGCCTGGTGATCACGTTCGGCGACGTGTTGTTCAACGTCGACCAGGCCCAGCTCAGCGCGCAGGGCATGCGCACGGCGGCAAGGCTGGCCGATGTGCTGCGCCAGCAGCCGGCCAGCAGCGTGCTGGTGGAAGGCTTCACCGACAGCACCGGCAGCGCGGCCCACAACCTGGAGTTGTCGCAGCGGCGCGCCGAGGCCGTGCGCAATGCGCTGGCCGGCATGGGCATCGCGCCCGACCGCATCGCCACCCGTGGCTATGGCGAGGCTTACCCGGTGGCCAGCAACGACAACGCGGGCAACCGCCAGCTGAACCGGCGGGTTGAGATCGTGCTGTCGCAAAACGGCGCACCGATCGCCAACCGCCACTGAAACACCCACTTTGGAAAGGAACATCATGGATGACCTGCAACCCACGCCGCGCAGCGGCATCGACAAGTTAGCGATCCGCATCGCCGCGTCGCACCTGCAGGACGGCCCCGTCACGGCCGGCTACCAGGGCGACCGCGCGGCCGTGGTGGAACTGCTCAACGACGCGCTGGCCACCGAGCTGGTCTGCGTGGCGCGCTACCGGCGCCACTACTACACGGTCACGGGCCGCCAGAACGCGGCCATCAAGGCCGAGTTCCTGGCCCATGCGCAACAGGAGCAGGACCATGCGGACTGGCTGGCCGAACGCATCATCCAGCTCAATGGCGAGCCGGATTTCAATCCAGCAACGTTGCTCGCACGTAGCCATGCCGAGTATGATGAGTCTGTCGACGTGCAAGCCATGGTGCGGGCCGACCTGATCGCCGAGCGGGTGGCGATCGAATCGTACCGCCAGATGATAGAACGGCTGGGCACGGCCGACCCGACCACCACCCATTTGCTGATCAAGATCATGGCGGTGGAAGAAGAACATGCGGACGACATGCGCGATTTGCTCGATTGAGTCCGATCTGCGGTAAGGTAGGGCAGGGAAGTTCTTTCACTCACATTACAGGAGCCTCATCATGCTGGAAAACAATATCAGTACCGTGAACAACGACGTCAAGACCCTGGTCAAGGATGCGCAGGCCCTGTTTACGGCCGCCACCGCGCTGACGGGGGAAAAGGCCGAGGAGCTGCGCGGACGCGGCATGCGCGCACTGGACACGGCGCTGGCCAAGGCCCACGAGGCCCAGCAGAGCGCGCTCGAAGCGAGCAAGGAAATGGCCAAGTCGGCCGACGTGTATGTGAAGGAGAATCCGTGGCGCTCGATCGCGCTGGCGGCCGGTGTCGGCCTGCTGGTGGGCGTCATCCTCGGCCGCAAGTAAGCCGCCGTGGCCCAGAACGATCCGATGGACAAGGGGGCGGTGCCGCCACCGGGGCTGCTGGCCTCGCTGGCGACGGTGGCGCGCAGCATCCTGGGGCTGGCGCTGTCGCGGCTGGAACTGGCGGCGCTGGAGCTGGGCGAGGTCCGCAACCACCTGCTGCAACTGGTGGTGGTGTTCGCGCTGGCCGTGGTGGCCGGCTGCTTCGCGCTCGCCTACTTCACGGTCACCATCGTCTACCTGGCGTGGGACGCGCTGGGCTGGAAAATCCTGCTGATCATGACGGGCGCCTTTGTGCTGGCGACGCTGGCCCTGGTCCGCTACGCGCATCGCATGATACGTGAAGGCAAGCTGTCGCTGACGGCGACCATGGCCGAACTCAAGTCCGACCGTGACATGTTGCTGTAGCGGAGGAAGCATGACGACACAGATGGAGCGCGATACGCTGGCCGCCAGCAAGGCGCGCCTGATACGCGAAGGGGAGCTGCAACGGGTCAAGGTGGCCCACGCCAAGGCGCAGCTGGGCATGGCCATGCGGCCTGAGGCGCTGTTGCACAGCGCCGTGGACCAGGCGTCGGCGCTGGCCCAGGCGCGGCTGGGCGGCTTGTTCTCGCCCGGCGGCCTGAGCGTGGCCAACCTTAAGACCGTGCTGCCGATCGCGCTGACGGTCGGTTCCTTCATCATGCGCAGGCGCCTGCTCAAGCCGGCGCTGGGCGTGGGCGCCGTGGTGGCGCTGGGCGTGACATGGCTGATGCGGCGCAAGCGCGGCGACGCCAGCGACGCCGGCGGCGACTGATCGCCACGCGTCCCCCATTCTTATTGTATGAAAGCAGAAAACCAGGCGGTCCATGTGCCGCAACGTCCTTTGAATCCGTCGGGCATGCGGGTGGTGCTGGTGTTGCAGGGCGGGGGCGCGCTGGGCGCCTACCAGGCCGGGGTGTTCCAGGCCTTGCATGAGAGCGGACTGGCGCCGGACTGGATCGTCGGCACCTCGATCGGCGCCATCAATGCCGCCATCCTGGCCGGCAACGCGCCCGAGGTGCGGCTGGAGCGGCTGCGCGCGTTCTGGCACGGCATCGCCCACCGCGACACGATCGACATGCGCGCCATTCCCGACAGCCTGCGCCGCGCCAACATCCTGCTGCAGACCTGGGATACGCTGCTGCGCGGCGTGCCGGGCTTTTTCAAGCCGCGCGGCCCGAACCTGTTCCCGTCCGGCCTGGCCGTGGCGCCCGAGCAGGCCAGCTTCTACGACACGAGCGAACTGGCCCGCACGCTGGAGCAACTGGTCGATTTCGATTACCTCAACGCCCCCGGTGGCACCCGCCTCACCGTCAACGCGCTGGGCGTCACCAGCGGCAATCTGCGCCGCTTCGACAACCGCGACATGGCCATCCGAGCCGACCACATCCGCGCCAGCGGCGCGCTGCCGCCCGGCTTCCCGGCCGTGCGCATCGACGGCGACCTGTACTGGGACGGCGGCCTGTATTCGAACACGCCGCTGGAAACCGTGCTGGAAGACGCGGGCGCTACCGACACCCTGTGCTTCATGGTGGACTTGTGGAACGCGGAAGGGCAGGAGCCGACCACGCTGGACGAAGTGCAGACGCGGCAAAAGGACGTGACCTTCGCCTCGCGCTCGCGGCGCCACCTGGACGATTACGTGAAGACCCAGCGCATGCGCCAGAAGCTGCGCGAGCTGTACCAGGCGCTGCCGCCGGAAAAACACACGGAACAAACGGCCGCCGAACTGGTCGCGCTCGGATGCGACACGACCCTGCACGTGGTGCGCCTGCCGTATGGTGGGCGCGACTGGCACATGGCGGCCAAGGACATCAACTTCTCGCGCGGCTCGATCGACTGGCGCTGGGACCAGGGCTACGCCGACGCCACGCGGGCCGTCGGGGCGGCCGCCTGGCTATCGTTCGTCAGCGAGGATACGCCGCTGGTCGTGCACGAACTGCCGCCGGCCTGAACGACCGGCCGTGCCGGCCACCGGCCCGCGCCACGCCCTTGCACTTTGCGCTCATTCAAGCCGGTTGTTCTCGTCCCGGATCGCCTTGGCGTTGACCATGTCGTGCTGGTAGGTGCTGCGCGCCTCTTTCATGCACGCGTTGCGCTCGGACGCCGGCTGCCGCTTGCAGGCCAGCGTGGCTTCCTGCAATGCGGCCGCGATCTCCTTGCGCACCGTGCGCAACTGGTCGGCCGCCGTGCTGTCATGGCTGTACCAGCGGCCGGGGTCGCCGTGCGCGATCTCCTTCTTCTGCTGCTGGGCCACGGCGGGCGGGGTCACGCCCGGCTTGCTGTCCGGCACGGCGGGCGCGGCGTTGTCGCCGGTGGTCGTGGTGGTGGTGGCGGTAGGGTTGGTGGCCGGCGCGGCCGGCTCCTGGGTTTGTGCGCCGGCTGAAGCGCACAGGATGGCGCTCAACAACAGCGCCATCCGCAAGTTCGGCAAGTTCGGCAAGTTCGGGTGTGCGATGTAGTTTCTCATGATTCCTCCCATATCAGGCCGCAGGCGGCCAGTCAGAGTCTGCCGGTGAGCAACATCACGAGCAGGATCAGCACCACCAGCCCCGTCACGCCGCTGGGGGCGTAGCCCCAGTTGCGGCTGTGGGGCCAGGCGGGCAGGGCGCCGACCAGGATCAGCACCAGGATCAGCAGGATCAGGGTTCCCATGGCGCCCTCCGGGCATCAATAGCGGTACAGGTGACCGTCGACCATGCGCACGCGGGTGCCCACCTGCATGCCGGCGATGTCATCCTGTTGCAGCACGCGGTAGTCGCCGTTATCCATGCGCACGCTGATCTGGTAGGTCTCGCGCGGCTGGTTGCGGTCGTTCTCCACCTTGTTGCCCACCAATGCGCCGCCCACGGCGCCGGCCACGGTGGCGGCCGTGCGGCCGGCGCCCGAGCCGATCTGGTTGCCCACCAGGGCCCCCACCAGGCCGCCCGTGACGGCGCCCGCGCCGCTGGTGGTGCCGCCGGTGCGCACCAGCTGGATGCTGTCGATGGTGCCATAGCTGGCCGCCACCGACGATGAAGCGGGCGGATAGGTCACGGCGGCCGGCTGCGTGCTGCTGGCGCAGCCAGCCAGGGTGGCCACGGCCGAGGCGGCGGCCAGGGTGATGGCGCCCATGTAGGTGCTGTGTCTCATGTTGTCCTCCCGAAAAAGTGTGCTTTCAGCTTAGCCAGCGCACGCCATCCGGTCTGTACGCTGCCGCACCGTGCGTCCTGTGTACGGCAACGAACGGATGACCAGTCCATTTGCGCGTACAACTGAGCTGTCGGTGCGAAGCCATGCGCGCTGGCTGGCTCGCTCCGGGCATGTCGTTGGACCATACCTTCAAGGAGACTCACCATGAAATCCAC
Organism: Rugamonas brunnea; assembly: GCF_014042345.1. Lineage (GTDB taxonomy): Bacteria > Pseudomonadota > Gammaproteobacteria > Burkholderiales > Burkholderiaceae_D > Rugamonas > Rugamonas brunnea. The sequence continues at coordinate 686,389 of NZ_JACEZT010000001.1, read as the reverse complement.
ACATTACATTGCGACGGCCTGCCTGTCGGCCGCCCTGCTGGCCGTGGCCGGTTGCGCTTCCACTCCCAAGCAGGAAGGGACGGGCGAATATGTTGATGACAGCCTCATCACCACCAAGGTCAAGGCCGGCATCTTCAACGAGCCGACCCTGAAGTCCACGGAAATCAATGTGGAAACCTTCAAGGGCAAGGTGCAGTTGAGCGGCTTCGTCGCCAACCCGGCCGATATCGCCAAGGCCGCCGAGATCGCCCGCAACGTCAAGGGCGTGACGGAAGTGAAGAACGATATCCGGGTCAAGTAGGGGAACCAAGCGCGCCGGCAGCCATCCAACAGCGATACCCCTGCCGTGCGCGCGGACTGGCTTGAGAGAAATGATGCATTTGGATACAAATTGAAGACTTTATATGTTCGTTGCCGCACAGACCGAAAAATCGCGTCCCGGCACTCTGATGGCTGACGTACAACGCATGGCGTTGCGCTTGCATGGCCCGCCTATTTGTCCCGGGAATTGTTTTAAGGAGTAAAAAAATGCATGCATACAGACAAACTCAAGATCTCGATGCCAGCCCAGCCCGGGGCCACGGCTGTGCCGAGATGCCGGCCGTGCCGGCGCGCGACGCCGGCCCGCGGCCGGCCAAGCTGACCCTGGTGGAGCGGCCCGCACCGCCGCTGGACCGCAAGCCGGCCTTGTCGATGGCCTCCATCGAGCGCGTACGCTCGACCTCGGCCACCTTGCGCCGCATCGAGAACATGCAAAAGCTGATCGGTGAGCTGTCCATGCACGAGATGCTGGCCGACGAGATCGCCTGGTTCCTCAAGTTTTCGCCATCGGGCGCCCGCAAGTACATCCGCGACCTGCGCGAGGCCGGCGTGATCGAGCTGGCGCGCTATATCGAGGGTACGGCCACCTACCTGGGCAAGGCCGTGTACCAGATCACCCCCGATCCGGAGCGGGTGCGCGCCTTCCTGGCCGCCATCGTCCAGCCCAAGCGCGAAGGCGCGCCGCCGCGCAAGGAGCGGCCCGGCGCCCGCGAGCTGGCCATGGCCGGCAATGGCCGCCACTTCCACATCCTGGCCGACGACACCCATTACGCGATCCGCGTCAACCGCGGCCCCGTGATGCGCGATCCGCTGGTGGCTGCCCTGTTCGGCTCGCCTGGCTCGCAGCAGAAGGCCGAATGAGCGGGCTGGCATTACAGCAATAAAAGTGATTGAATTGACGGCAACCCGCCCCACTTGGGGTGGGTGGCCGCGCATCCCGTTGCGGCCGACTGATACGGGTGCACATGGACGCTTTGCTCTTGGTAGGCCTGACGGTGCTGGCGCTGGTGTTGCCGTGGCTGATACCGCGCTGGCGGCTGCGGCGCGCGCTGGCGCGGGCCTTGCCGGCCAGCGCCGTCGCCGTGCTGGAGCGCCAGATCCCCCCTTACCGCAACATGGGACCGGACTTGCAGGCCCAGTTGCGACGCCTGGTCGCGCAGTTCCTGCACCAAAAGAAATTCATCGGCTGTGAAGGGCTGGTGGTGGACGATGACATGGCCATCACCATCGCCGGCCAGGCTTGCCTGTTGCTGCTGAACCGACCCAGCAAGGTCTATCCGGCCCTACACACCATCCTCGTCTATCCGACCGCCTTCGTGGCGCGGCGCGACGAGGTGGGGCCGGGCGGGGTGGTCACGCCGGGCCGCCAGAGCATGCTCGGTGAATCGTGGGACGATGGCCGCGTGGTGCTGTCGTGGGACGACGTGCAGCGCGGCGCGGCGGACTGGACCGATGGCCAGAATGTCGTCCTGCATGAGTTCGCCCACCAGCTCGACAGCGAGTCGGGCCGGGCCAACGGCGCGCCCTACCTGGGCCACCACGCCAGGTACCGCGACTGGTCCGAAGTGCTGGCGCGTGATTTCCACGCGCTGCGCTGGCAAGCCATGTACCGCCAGCGCAGCGTGATCGATCCCTACGGCGCCACCAGCCCAGCCGAATTCTTCGCCGTGGCGACGGAAACGTTTTTTGAAAAGCCGTGGCAGATGGCCGAACATCACACCGAGCTGTACGGCGAATTCTGCAAGTACTACCGGGTCGATCCGCGCGCCTGGCAGGCGCCGCCGCCAGCGCCGCCGGCTCATGCGCCCGACGCGCCCGACGCCCCCCATCTGGCCTGGCCCGCCCGTTGGTGAAATGTGCGCAAAGCAAATGTGAAATGGGGCATAATCGCTGAGAGCCGCGCATGCCCGTTCGCCGCACGCGTCGCGTCCGCCGCCCCGCAGTGTTTGCCGCGAGATTATCGTCATGCAATTCGAAGAGCTCGAATTCTTCTCCACCGATGCCCCCGCGCGCGCGCCGGCGGCCGAGGCGGCCTCACCGCTGGTGCGCCTGCAATACCTGGTCGATAACACCCCGGCCATCATCTATACCACCGTGCCCAGCGGTGACTTCAAGATGACCTTCGTCAGCAACAACGCCTACAATGTGCTCGGTTACCGGCCCGAGCAGATGCTGGCCGATCCCAATTTCTGGTTCGACCATATCCATCCCGACGATGCGCCCAACATCTTCTCCAGCCTGGCGCTGGTGTTCACCGAAGGCCAGCGCGCCTACGAATACCGCTTCCGCATCGCCGACGGTTCCTACCTGTGGATGCACGACACGCTGCGCCTGATCCGCGACGAGCATGGCGTGCCGCTGGAAGTGATCGGCGCGCTGACCGACATCACGGCCCGCAAGCACATGGAAGAAGCCTTGCAGGCCAAGGGACTGGAGCAGCAGCAGCTGATCGGCAAGCTGCGCGACGCGCACCAGCAATTGCTGCAATCGGAAAAGATGGCGTCCATCGGCCAGCTGGCGGCCGGCATCGCGCACGAGATCAACAACCCGGTCGGCTTCGTCAATTCCAACATGGGCGCGCTGCAAGGCTATGTGGGCACGCTGCTCGGCGTGATCGACCAGTATGAGCAGGTCGTGGCCGGCGCCGGCGCCGGCGATACCGCGCTCGGCAAGCGCATGGCGGCCGTGCGCGAACAGGCCGACCTGGACTACCTGCGCGAGGATGTGGGCGAGCTGGTGCGCGAATCGATGGATGGCCTGAAGCGGGTCAAGGACATCGTGCAGGCGCTCAAGGACTTTTCCCACGTGGGCGAGACGGAATGGCAGATCGCCGACCTGCACAAGGGGCTGGACAGCACGCTCAACATCGTGGCCAACGAGCTCAAATACAAAGCCACCATCGTCAAGCGCTACGGCCAGTTGCCGCCGATACGCTGCCTGGCGTCGCAGCTGAACCAGGTGTTCATGAACCTGCTCGTGAACGCCGGCCACGCCATCAAGGAACAGGGCGAGATCACGATCAGCACCGGTACGGCCAACGGCTGGGTGTGGGTGGAGGTGGCCGACACCGGCGTGGGCATCGCGCCCGAACACCTGAACCGCATCTTCGAACCGTTCTTCACCACCAAGCCGGTGGGCAGCGGCACGGGCCTGGGCTTGTCGCTGTCCTACGGCATCGTGCACAAGCATGGCGGCAAGATCGAGGTGGCGTCCGAAGTGGGCAAGGGCACGCGCTTCGTCGTGCGCCTGCCGGCCACGCAGGCCAGCTGACGCTATGGGCGGGCAACGTTCGCTGCGCCCCGTAAAGACTCCATACCCAGGGTAATTTGTATTTTTACCACGATTGCGCGCACGGCGGCTTTCTGTGGGAAGATCGCGTTGCGCTGATGGTGCAGTGCATCAATTTCGTCTTGCTAGGCACTGCGTTTAGCCCGTCTCTGCCCTGTTTTCGCCGGTTTTCTTCCCGGTTTTCTTCCTATTTCCGCTCCAGGAGTCCACGATGAAATTGCCTGTCCATGCATCCCTGCTGGCCGTCGCGCTGGCGTTTTCCCCTCTGGCGCACGGTAGCAGCAACCTGCCCGCGCTGGGCGCCGACCATGGCGCCACATCCGTGTCCGGCCTGTCGTCGGGCGCGTTTATGGCGGTGCAATATCAAGTCGCCTATTCGAGCGCCGTGGTGGGGGCGGGCGTGGTGGCCGGCGGCCCGTATTATTGCGCGGCCGGGTCGCTGGTGAACGCGACCGTGTGCATGGGCCAGGTGCCTTTCCTGCCGCCCAACCCGGCCCTGCTGCTGTTGTCGGCCCAGGGCTTCGCCGCCAGCGGCCAGATCGATCCGCTCACAGCCTTGCAGAACCAGCGCATCTACGTGTTCAGCGGCACCAAGGATACGGTGGTGTACCAGCAGGCCGTGGACGCCACCGTCACCTTCTTCAAGGACGCCGGCGTGGCCGACGCCAACCTGGTGTATGTGAACAATGTGCCGGCCGGCCATGCGCTGCTGACGCCCGCGTTCGGCAACAGCTGCGGCGCCAATGCGGCGCCCTACATCAGCAAGTGCACGGTGCACCACACGGCGTATGACCAGCCGGGCGCCATGTTCGCCCACATCTACGGCAAGGCCAAGGCGCCGGCCAGCAAGCTGTCGGGCAAGATCATCACCTTCAACCAGCGCGAGTTCGCCGATGCCAGCACCGGCATGGCGGCTGACGCCTATGCCTATGTGCCGGCCAGCTGCAACGCCGGCAAGGCCTGCCGCGTGCACGTGGCGTTCCATGGCTGCAAGCAGTCGGCGGCCGTGGTGCACGACGATTTCTACGGCAAGAGCAGCTACAACAACTGGGCCGACACCAACAACATCATCGTGCTGTACCCGCAGGTGAACGCGTCCAATGTGCCGTACAACCCGCAGGGCTGCTGGGACTGGTATGGCTACACGGGCGTCAACTATGCGTTCAAGTCCGGCCCGCAGATGATGGCCGTGCATGCGATGGTGGAACGGCTGACCTCGTCGCCGGCCAACACCGTGGCGTCGGGCCAGTGACGGCCGCCGTGTTCATGGCGTTCCCTTGGCGAGGCGCACCCAGATCGCCAGCCGGCCCTCGCTCTTCGATTCGAAATCCTGCACCTGCTGGATCATGCGCGGGTCCAGCACATGCTCGGCCGGCAGCAGCATCAGGCCGTCGCGGCTGATCAGGTCGCGCGCCAGCACCATGCCTGGCTGCAGCTCGCCCGACAGGATTTCCACCCCGGCGCCCGGGTCCTCGACCGTGTAGTCGACCAGCTGGCGGAAGGCGGCCACCACGGACGGGTCGTAGCGTTTGCCCGCCGCATCCATGATCAGCGACTTGGCTTCCTCGGGCCGCAGGTGGCGCTGCACCATGGCGCCGTGCTGCAGGTTGAAATAGTCGGCCGCCAGCGCCAGGATGCGCGCGCCGATGGGAATGGCCAGCCCCGAGATCCCGTAGGGGAAGCCGTTGCCGTCGAAGCGTTCGAGCTGGGCGCGCAGGATGGCGGCGCTGCCGCGCAAGTCCGGCAGCGGCATCAGCAATTGCTCGGCCCGCAACGGGTGCTTGCGGTACTGGCCCAGCGCCTCGCCGTTGAGCATGGTGAGCGGGGTGGCCAGCATGTCGTCGGTGAAACCGATCTTGCCGATATCCTGCAGCAGGGCGGCGATGAACACGTCCTGCGTCTCGCGCACGTCGAGCTTGAGGGCCACGGCCAGCTTGCGGGCCAGGTCGGCCACCTGGCGCGCATGCCCCGTGTGCTGGGCACCGCGCAGTTCGACCAGGCTCGACAGCAGCTTGATGGTGGTGATGAAATTGGCCTTGAGCTTCTCGTTGGCTGCCACCGCCGCGTCGTGCGCCACCTTGAGCTGCCGTGTGCGCGCCTCCACTTGGGCTTCCAGGTTCTGGTTGAGGGCTTTCAGCTCCTCGTTCTGGCGCTGGGTCAGTTGCTCCAGCCTGGCTTTTTCCAGTTCCAGTTCGCGCCGTTCGAGCGCGTGACGCACCACCAGCACAATGTCGTTGTCGTCCCATGGCTTGGTGATGTAGCGGTAGATCTCGCCGCAATTGATGGCGTCCTGGATGGACTGGATGTCCGAATACCCGGTCAGCAGCAGCCGCAGCACGCCGGGCCAGCGCTGGCGCACCTGGGCCAGGAAGCGGGCGCCGTCCATTTCCGGCATGCGCATGTCGGAGATCACCAGGTCCACCGGTTCCTGCGCCAGCACTTCCAGCCCCTCGGCGCCGCTTTCGGCCGTCAGCACGCGGTAGCCGCGCGGGCGGAACAGGCGGCGCAGCGAGGACAGGATGTTGGGCTCGTCGTCCACGAACAGCAGGGTGGCGCTGGCCGTCTGCATGACGGGCGGGCTGTGCGGCAGTGCGGCTGGTGTCATTGGCTCGCTTCCTTGGCTTCCTTGGCTTCCTGGTTGTCCCTGGCGTCGGCCGGGTGGCGGATCGGCAGCGTGACGCGGAAGCAGGTGCCTTTGCCCAGCTCCGTGCTGACCTCGATCTTGCCCTTATGCTTCTGCACGATACCATAAGCGAGCGACAGGCCCAGCCCCGTTCCCTTGCCCACCGCCTTGGTGGTGAAGAAGGGGTCGAAGATGCGCGACAGCGCCTCGGGCGCGATGCCGCTGCCGGTGTCGGCCACCTCCAGCCACACCTGGTCGCACCCGGTGCCGGTGCGCACCGTGATCCTGCCGCGTTCGGGACCGATCGCATGGGCCGCGTTGACCACCAGGTTCATCACCACCTGGTTGATCTGCAGCGGCAGGCATTCGATGTCGGGGATGGCGCCGTATTCCTTGACCACGTCGGCCTTGTACTTGACTTCGTTGCTGACGATGTTGAGCGTCGAGTCTATGCCCTGGTGCAGGTCGGCCCACACCCATTCCTGGTTGGCGTCCACCCGCGAGAAGTCCTTCAGGTCCTGCACGATGTGGCGCACGCGCACGATGCCTTCCTTCGATTCATCCATCAGCGACGGGATGTCCTCGCGCAGGAAGTCGAGGTCGATGCGCTCGCGCATGGCGCGCACCCGGGCCGCCACCTCGGGCGCGGCGATGCTGGCCTCGGCGTCCTGGTAGGCGGCCAGCATCTCGAACAACTGGTCCAGGTAGCTTTGCAGGGTACCGAAGTTGGAGAAGATGTAGCCGATCGGGTTGTTGATCTCGTGCGCCACGCCGGCCGCCAGCTGGCCGATCGAGGCCAGCTTTTCCGACTGCACCAGTTGTTGCTGGGCCATCGACAATTGTTCGTTCAGTTGCTCCAGCTCCACGTTGCGCCGCCGCAGTTCCGCGTCGGCCAACTGGCGCTGGCGGATGTCGTCTTCGAGCCGGCCGTTCACTTCGGCCAGCTGGGCGGTGCGCTTCTCGATCACGCTTTCGAGGTTGTCGTGCGCCTTGCGCAGGGCGTTCTCGGCCACCCGGCGCTCGGTCACGTCGCGCAGGGTTTCGATGGCGCCCACCACTTGCCCCTGGCGGTCGCGCAGCGGGGCCGCCGTGAAGTGCAGCCAGTGGCCGCTTTCGCCGATGTTGGGGAAGAAGTCCTCGCTCTCGAACGCGCCCGGGATCAGGGTCGAGCGCTTGTGCTTGCCCAGGTAGTGGCGGTCGATCTCGTCCTCCTCGCCGGAGATGATGAGGTCGGCCAGCAGCGGGCGCTGCTTGGGATAGAACGCCTGCCAGTGGTTTTGCGTGCCCACCATCTCCTCCTTGCTCCAGCCCAGCAGCTGTTCGCAGGCCTTGTTCCAGTGCGTGACCACGTGGTCGGTGTTGATGGCGAACGTGGCCACCGGGTGGCCGTCGAAGAATTCGGACAGTTCGATGCCCGCATGGGCCGCGTCGCCGCTGCCGGACTGTGTATCGAAGTGGGCGTTCATGGGTGTGGGTACTCCGTCAATGCACCAGGATCTGGCACAGGTCCTGGAACGTGGCTTCCGTTTCCGCGAAGATGGCCATGCAGGCCGCGTCGCTCAAGGCCAGCATACGCCAGCTCTGTTGCGACAGGGGCGGCACCTGGTCGTCCTCCTCGCCGCCCAGGTCGAGTGCGTGGGCCAGCACGTCGGCGACATGGATCAGCAGGGCCAGCGACATGCCGTCGGGACCGTCCGGATGGTGGTGGCCGGACACGGCATCCTGAATCGCGGGCGGGAATTTCCAGTGCGCCGCCAGCGCGCTGCCGACGCGCGCATGGTCATAGCCGAAGATGGCGTGCTGGGCCACGCCGGGGCCGCAGTCGTGCTGACGGCGGTAGGCTTCCACGGCGTCGTACTCGGCCGGGTAGCGGGTGGCCAGCACCAGCGTGCCCAGGTCGTGCAGCAGGCCGGCCGTGAACGCCGTCTCCGGGCTCAGGCGCGCGTGGCGGGCCAGCGCGCGCGCGCACACGGCCGTGCCGATGGCGTGGCGCCAGAACGGCTCGAACGCGAAGCGGCTGGCCGCCCCGGGCCGGAACGCGCCCGTGACGGCGCAGGCGGTCACCAGCGTGCGGATGCTGTGAAAGCCCAGTACGGCGATCGCCTGGCCGATGGTGGTGACCTTGGTGGGCATGCCATAGAACGAGGAATTGGCCAGCCGCAGGGTCTTGGCCGTGAGCGACTGGTCCAGGGCGATCTTGCCTGCCAGCGCGTGCAAGTCCACTTCGTCCTGTTCGACGGTGGTGAGCAGTTCGGCCACCACGGCGGGCAGCGACGGCAAGTCGTGTACCTGCTTGATGATGTCGTCCATGGTGGGCATGCTCACTCCCGGTTGCGGTAATCAGTCAGCAATTGCAGCAGCGTGGCGTTGGCCTCGTGCGTCGCTGTGTGGCGGAACAGGTGCTGTAGCCGTGCCAGCTGGGCCGCGCGCGCGGCCGCCCGCGCCGCGCTGGCCGCCGCGCTGCCGTCGCCGCCTTTGTCGTTTTCGTCGTCGCCATCCAGTCCGTCCGTCGCGCGCACCACCGTGCACTGCGCTACGCCGCGTCGGCGCAGGCTGGCCAGGGTGGCATCGGTGAGGATGGCGCCTTGCGGCAGCAGCACGGCGCCGTGGCTGTCGCGCAGGTCGGCCGCCAGCACCATGCCGGCGCCGGCCTGTTCGATGGCGATGTGCGATGCGCTGGACGGTTCCATCATGCTTCCTCGCTGTGGCTCAACGTGATCAGGCTGCCGCGTGATTGCGAGCGTTCGCCCATGGGATAGACCACCACGTCGTAGCGCTGGCCATCGATGACGGTCTGGTGCGCCGGTGCGGCGGCAGCGCTGGCATCGGGGAACAGTTCCGGCAGCACCATGCTGGCCTCGTTGCCGAGCAGGGCGCCGCTGTGCCGGAACAGGACGGCGGCGGCGCCGTTGACGAAGGCGATCATGCCGGCGTCGTCCATGCCGATCACGGGCAGCGGCAGGTGCTGCAGCACGTCATGCGCCACGTTCAGGCTGATCTCGTCGCGGCTGATCTGGCGCTGCTTGAGCAGCAGCAGTTCCTCCATGCGCCGGTTGGCGGCCGCCAGCTCGTGGTTGGCGGTGCGCACCTCCAGGTGCAGGCGCGCGTTGTCGTCGGCGATCTCCTTGAGCTGGAACGCCTGGGCGATGTGGCCGCGCAGCAGCTCGTCCTCCCACGGCTTGGTGAGGAATTTGTAGATCGCGCCCTCGTTGACGGCGTCCGTGACGGACTGCAGTTCCGTGTAACCGGACAGCATGATGCGTATCGTGTCCGGATACAGCAGCTTGGCCTTGCGCAGGAAGTCGGCGCCCAGCATGCCGGGCATGCGCTGGTCGGACACGATCACGTCCACCGCGTGCTGGGCCAGCACGTCCAGCCCCTCCTGGCCGCTGTTGGCCGTGTAGATCTGGTAGTCGTCGCGCCGCAGCAGGCGCTTGAGGGCCGACACGATGTTCTGCTCGTCGTCCACCAGCAGCAGGCTGCGCTTTTGCTTCTGGATGCGCAGCAGGTGCGGCGGCAGCGCCCGTCCTTCGGCGCGCATGGCCAGCAGCGCTTCCGCCGTGACGGGCGGGGCGAAGAAATGGCCCTGGACCAGGTCGCACATATTGCGGCGCAGGAAGTCGCACTGGGCTTCCGTCTCCACCCCTTCGGCCACCACTTCGATGCCCAGGTGGTGGGCCATGGAGACGATGGTGCGGGCCAGGGCCGCGTCGTCGCTGTCGGTGACGATGTTGCGGATGAACTGGCTTTCAATCTTGACGGCGTCGAACGGGTAGCGTTTCAGGTTGCTCAGCGAGGCGTAGCCGGTGCCGAAGTCGTCCAGTGCGAGCCGCACGCCGAGCGCCTTGAGGCGGGCCAGGCTGGCCGCGCCCACGCCGCTGTCCTGCATCAGGCACGCTTCGGTGATCTCCAGCGTCAGCGATGGCGCCAGCACCCCATGTTCATTGAGGATGGCGGCCACGGTGCCGGCGAACAAAGGGTCGCGGAACTGGCGCGGCGAAACATTGATGGCCACCGGCAGCGGCGCCAGTTGCTGCGCGTGCCAGGCGGCCAGGTCGCGGCACGCCTGGCGCAGCACCCAGTCGCCGATGGCGTCGGCCAGGCCGGCCTGTTCGGCCACGTTGATGAACTCGGCCGCCGCCAGCAAGCCCTGGGTCGGATGTTGCCAGCGCACCAGCGCTTCCACGCTGACGATGGCGCCCGTGCGCAAGTCTGCCAGCGGCTGGTACAGCAGGCGCAATTCGTCGCGCGCGATGGCCTGTCGCAGGGCCGATTCCATGGCGATGCGCTCCAGCGTGCGCTGGTTCATTTCCTGCGCGAAGAACTGGTACTTGGCGCCGCCCTGTTCGCGCGCGCGCGACAGCGCCAGGTCGGCGTAGCGCATCAGGGTGGCGCTGTCGGCACCGTCCTGCGGGTAGAGCGCGATGCCGATGCTGGCGCTCACGTGCACCGGCTGGCCGGCCAGCGCGAACGGTTGCGCCAGCACCACGAACATGTGCTCGCACACGGGCATCACGTCGCCGGCCCCGTCCACGGCGCCCAGGATGGCGAGGAATTCGTGGTCGCCCAGCCGGGCCAGCGTGTCGTGCTCGCCCATGCATTGCTGCAGGCGCTGGGCGGCGATGGACAGCATCTGGTCGCCGGCCGCGTGGCCCAGGCTCTCGTTGACCAGTTCGAAGTTGTCCAGGCCCACGCACAGCAGGGCCACGGCGTGGTCGTGCTGGCCCGCCTGCAGCATGGCTTGCTGCAGGCGCCGGTGGAACAGTGCGCGGTTGGGCAGGCCGGTCAGCTCGTCATGCGTGGACTGGTAGGTGAGGCGCTCTTCCTTTTCCTTGAGCACGGTAATGTCGTTGAGGATGCCCACATAATGGGTGACGACGCCGTGCTCGTCCGGCACGGGCGAGATCAGCAGGTCGTTCCAGAACAGGGTGCCGTCGCGGCGGTAGTTGCGCAGCACCACATGGGCATCCTTGCGCTGGCCCAGCGCGTGGCGCACGGTGGCCAGGCCGGGCTGGTCGCGGTCGGCGTTCTGCAGCAGGCGGCAGTTGCGGCCCATGATGTCCATCGGCGTGTAGCCCGTCATCGCGTAGAACGCGGGATTGGCGTACATGATGGGGTAGTCTGGTTCGCTGGCGCTGGTGATCAGCACGCCATTCGAGCAGGCCGCCAGCGCCCGGTTCGACAGTTGCAGCATGTCCTTGAGCTGGCGCCGCTGGCTGATGTCGTTGACCCACCACACCTGGCCGGCGGGCGCATCGCCGGCGGCGGCAATGCTGTAGCGCGTGACGTGGGTCCACAACAAGGTGTCGTCCTGGCCGCGCCAGCGTATGTCATTCTTTTGCGCCACGCCCGGCATGGCCAGCAGCTCGGCCTGGCCGGCCGCGATCACCTGGTGGTCGGCCTCGGCCAGGAAGTGGCTGTAGTGACGCCCTTGCAGCGCATCGGGCGCCATGCCCAGCATCCGGCACAGGCGGGCATTGACGCGCACCAGCATGCCGTCGCGGTCCAGGTAGGCGATGCCGACCGGCGCCTGTTCAACCGCCAGTTGCAGTTGCGTGCCGGCGCCGTCGGGCGACAGCAGGTCCGGTGGCGTGGCAGGGGGCTGGTCGTGCAGATCCATCAGGCGTACCTATCTTCATGAAAGCTTCATAGACAGAAACTAATAAACCGGCGCAATTGATTATAAGGCCAAGGTTGACGCCGCCGGTGGGAGTTTTTGCGCGCGGCGGACCCGGCACGGCCTGTTGTTGCGGTCGGCGATATTTTGGAGCGGGGCTTGTAATTTCCCGCTTGATAGTTGCTACAATCAAAATGCCACATTCCGTCCGGTGCGCCATATGGCGCCAGCCAACGGGCCTGGAGCAGAGCTACATCATGGCCGTGCCGCGCAGTACGGGCATGATGTGCCGGCAGGTTGCTAACGAGTGTGAAAGGGAACATCTCTATGACACAGGCATGGGTAGAGCTAACGCGGCCCGATGGACGAGACGTGGCGGCGCCCACCGAGGCCCAGCTGGTGGCCGCGCTGGCCGACGTCTACAGTGGCAAGACGGCCGGGCCGGATGGTGGGCCAGGCACGGCCGTGCTGCGCTTTGGCTACGACGATGGCTTGATGTACGCGCTGGAAGTGGCGTGCGGCGGCGACGTGCGTTTCGAGGAATGGTCGGACCGCGACTGCGAGATCGCACTGGCCAATCCGCGCCACATGCGGGCCTTGCCCGAAGCGGACGCCTTGCAGCTGTGGCGCTGGCTGGCCCTGCGCCAGGTGGCCAAGATCCGCAGCCAGCCCTGGTTGTCGGACGGCTAGCGGCCGCGCCGCCCCGCGCGCGGCCCATTTGATCTGGCGCAAGACGGCGTTTGCGCGCTCTCATAGACTGGTGCATTTATTACAACACCAGGAGGAGAGCATGGACAGCAAGCGCGTGGCCGTCGTGACGGGCGGCATGGGAGGATTGGGAACGGCGATCTGCCACCGGCTGTACCGGGCCGGTTTCGCCGTGGCCGCCACCTATTCGCCCGGCAACAGCGGGTTCCAGGCCTGGATCGAGGCGCGCAAGGATGAAGGTTTGCGCTGCCGCGCTTACCAGGTGGATGTGGCCGATTATGACGATTGCGCGCGCGCCGTGGCGCGCATCCGCGAGGAACTGGGCGGGGTGGATGTGCTGGTCAACAACGCCGGCATCACGCGCGACCAGAGCTTGCGCAAGCTCAGCCAGGACGACTGGCACGCCGTGCTGCGCACCAATCTCGACAGCGTATTCAACATGAGCAAGCAGGTGCTCGACGGCATGCTGGAGCGGCGCTGGGGCCGCATCATCAACATTTCCTCCGTCAATGGCCAGCAGGGCGCGTTCGGCCAGTGCAACTACGCGGCGGCCAAGGCCGGCATGCACGGGCTGACCAAGGCGCTGGCGCTGGAAGTGGCGCGCCATGGCGTGACGGTCAACACGGTGGCGCCCGGCTACTTGCGCACGCGCATGGTGGAAGCCGTGCCGGCCGAGGTGATGGAGCAAAAGATCCTGCCGCGCATCCCCGTTGCCCGCCTGGGCGAGCCGGACGAGGTGGCGGCGCTGGTGGGGTATCTGGCCTCGGAGGAGGCGGCCTTCGTGACGGGGGCGGAGATCGCCATCAACGGCGGCCAGCACATGCGTTAGGCCGTTTCAACTCGCCTGTGGCTTCGTTGTGGCGCCTCGCCACAGGCACGTTGAAATTACCTCCAGGTGCTAGCGGTGCGGTTTTTCCTCGCGCGTCTGGCAGGCGATGCACAGGCGCGCTTCGGGGCGCGCGTTCAGGCGCGAGTAGCCGATGGGCTCGCCGCATGTTTCGCACAGGCCGTAGCTGCCATCGTCGAACTTGGCCAGCGCGTGGCGCACCACTTGCAGGTGGCGGGCCGTGTGCTCGGCTGTTTCATGTACCAGTTCGTTGAGCGTGCGGTTGCTGGCGTTGTCGGCCGGTGACGCTTCCACTTCCAGCACGGCCGGCGCCAGTACGTCGGTGCCCGGATCGAGGTCGTCGGCCAGCTGGCTCAGCAGGTCCAGCCGGGCTTGTTCAAGCCGCGCTTGCAAGGCCTTGCATTGTTCCTGTTCCAGACCGTTCATGACCGCCTCACTGGCTGATGGACAAGGGCGTCCCTGCGCATGACGCGCTGGATCGCGTGAGTCCATTGTACTGCAATCGCCGGGGGGTGGCGGCGCGGTTCCCGGCTGTGGCGCGGCGTACGCTGGTCTTGCGTCGGCCGCGCGTGTTCCCTGTCGTGGTCGCGCGCGGTGGCCTCCCTGTCAGGCCGGTGGCGCAGGCGTTGGATTGTTGAGGTCGGCCAGGTGCTGCTTGATTTTTTCCAGTGGCGCGGCCAGGTGCTCGGGGGCGCCGCTGGCCACGGCCGCACCCAGTTGCAGCAGCTCGGCGGCCAGGTCGATCAGGTCGCGCAGCCGGTCCAGCGTGCGGATGCGTTCGGCCGCCTGCGCCGTCAAGGCCAGCAGTTGTTGTTCCGCGCCAGCCAGGCCGCTGGCCGCCAGCGTGGCCGCGTCCAGGTACAGGCCGTTGGCGCGCTGGCGCAAAGCCACTTCGTTTTCAAACAAGGCTTGCGCCGCCCCTTGCGACAGGCCCTGGTCGATGGATGCGCCGCGCGCCGGTTGCGGCCCCGCTGGCGCCGGCGCCGCCGTCGTGGCGGCGCGGATGGCTTTCATCAGGCGTGCGTGCAGCGCATCGGCGCAAGCGGACAGGCGCTCGGCCAGCGCTTCAATGTCGCCCGCGCCGGACAGCGGGGGAAGGGGAGTGGACATGGTGGCTCCTTGCGCGTGTTCAACGATGTGGGCGGGATGAGTGCAATGGGCGTGGTGGGCGTTGGCGAGCGTCGTGGGCAAGGCTGGCGATGCAGGCAAGGTGCAGGCCCGGATCACGGCGCCAGCATGGCCGGCAGCGGCCCGGCCGCCGGTTGCTGGCTGGCGCGGACGGCCGCGCTGGCCCGCACCAGGCTGTCGCCATCACCGCCGTTGTCGCCGCTTTCCGCCTGCGCCAGTTGGGCCAGCAGCGTCTTGTGGCCGGCCGCGATCGCGTCCAGGTTGCGCGCCGCCAGCGCAAGGCGGCGGTCGATCAGTTGGTACTCGCTGCGCAACGCGCGCAGTTGCACCTTGGCCAGCGTGGCCAGCAGGCGCTGGTCGGGCGTGTTGCGATAGGGGATGTTCACTTCCAGCAGGCCCGTGACGATGGCTTGCTCGTTGTCGTTGCTGCCTTTGTAGGTGCGCAGCAGGATGCGCATGGCGTCGAGCAGTTCCTGCAGCGGCGCGTCGCCGGCCTGCACCAGTTCGCGCACGGCCCGTTCCTGGTAGCGGCTGCCCAGCGCGTGGGCCAGCAGCCGGGTCAGCCCGGCATAGGCGTTGACGTGGCGATCGTCGAGGCCGCTGTCTGGCCAGGCCTTGATGGCGCTGCCGGCCGACTTGACCTGATCCTCCAGGTCGTACTGGTTGTCGCCGGCCAGTGTGCCCAGGGTTTGCATGTACAGTTGCACGCCGCGGCCGATGCGGGCAAAGTCGGCGCTGGCGGCGTGCCGGCCGGCATCCTGCGCGCGCTCGCGGGCGTCCGCCTCGGGGCTCAGGTACGGTTGTTCGCGCGCGTAGGTGTCGCGGTAGCGTTCGGTCAAGTCATGCCATGCGCCCAGCTTGGACGACTCGGCCGCCAGATCGCGCACTTGCGCCATGCGCGCCGTGCTGCTGGCGCAGCCGCCCAGCGTGGCGGCCAGCGAGCATGCCAGCATCAGACGCAACAGGGTGGAGGGCAGGGACAGGCGCAGCGGTTTCATATCGTCCTTTCGCGGAGGCGTCGGGACTATTGTTGTGCTACAGCCGTGGCTTGATTTTGCGGATGCGCAAGCCCTGCGTCATGCGGTGAGGGCTGCGCGCCATCTGAGGCCGCTGGCGGTGTCGCCCTGCGGCACGTATTCGCAGCCTATCCAGCCCTGGTAGCCCATGGCGTCGAGTTGCTGGAACAGGAAGCGGTAGTTGATCTCGCCCGTGCCCGGCTCGTGGCGGCCCGGCGTGTCGGCCAGTTGCATGTGGCCGATCAGGGGAAGGTTGGCGCGGATGGTGTTGACCAGCTCGCCCTCCATGCGCTGCATGTGGTAGATGTCGTATTGCAGGAACACATTGTCGCAGCCGCTGGCCGTGATCAGTTCGCGCGCCTGCCAGCTGTGGTTGAGGAAATAGCCGGGCATGTCGAAATGGTTGATCGGCTCGATCATCAGCGCGATGCCGTGCGGACGGCACTGGTCCGCCGCGTAGCGCAGGTTGTCCAGGTAGGTGTCGCGCGCGCGGGCAGGATCGAGGCCGGGCGGCACGATGCCGGCCATGCAGTGCAGGCGCGGCGTGCCCAGCTCCGTCGCGTATTCCAGGCCCAGCGCCACGCCGGCGCGGAATTCCTCGACGCGGCGCGGATCGCAGGCCATCCCACGGTCACCGGCCGCCCAGTCGCCCGGCGGCAGGTTGTGCAGCACCAGTTCCAGCTGATGGCGGCGCAGGCGCTCGGTGATCTGCTGCGCCTCGCAGGCATAGGGGAACAGGAATTCGACGCCGTCGAAGCCGGCCTCGCGGGCCAGTGCGAAGCGGTCCAGGAAGGGCGCTTCGGTGAACAGCATGGACAGGTTGGCGGCGAACTTAGGCATGGGGACTCCCGGTGACGTGAGCCGCTATCGTAATCGAAAAGCGCCGGGGCCGGCGACCGCTGAATGAAAATCGGGGACAGGACACCGGGGAGTTGTCCCCTGGTGTCCTGTCCCCGTATCCGTTGCCGCTTTGGCGTTTAACGCTTAGCGGCCACGGCCGCCGGAGCGATGCTGGGAGGCCGAGCGCGAAGCGCCGGGACGGCCACCACCACCGCCGCCGCCACCGCCACCACCGGCGCCGCGCGGCTTGGCGCCGCCGCCGGTCTTGACGCGGATGACCTGGCCGCCACCACCGCCGCCACCGCCGCCGCCACCGGCGTTGCGGTTGCCGCCACCGTTGCGCTGGCCGCCGTTGCGGTGGCCGGGGCCGCCGCTGCGCAGCTGGATCGGTTGCGCGCGGGCGTTCGGATCAGGCTCGAAGCCAGGAATCACGGCGCGCGGCAGGGTCTGCTTGATGAGCTTTTCGATGTCCTTCAGCATGTCGTGCTCGTCCACGCACACCAGCGACACGGCTTCGCCGGTGGCGCCGGCGCGCCCCGTACGGCCGATGCGGTGCACATAGTCTTCCGGAATGTTGGGCAGGTCGTAGTTGACCACGTGCGGCAACTGGTCGATGTCGATACCGCGCGCGGCGATGTCGGTGGCCACCAGCACTTGCAGCTTGTTGTCCTTGAATTCGGACAGCGCCTTGGTGCGGGCCGACTGGCTCTTGTTGCCGTGGATGGCCATGGCGCCAATACCGTCGTTGCCCAGCTGTTCGACCAGCTTGTTGGCGCCGTGCTTGGTGCGCGTGAACACCAGCACCTGGTGCCAGTTGTTGCTCTTGATCAGGTGGGCCAGCATCGGGTGCTTCTTGTCGCGGTCGACCGGGTGGATCTTTTGCGCGATCACTTCCACCGTCGAATTGCGGCGCGCCACTTCGATGGTGGCTGGCTTGTTCAGCAGGCCGTCGGCCAGCGCCTTGATCTCGTCCGAGAAGGTGGCCGAGAACAGCAGGTTCTGGCGCTTGGGCGGCAGCGCGGCCAGCACCTTGCGGATGTCGCGGATGAAGCCCATGTCGAGCATGCGGTCGGCTTCATCGAGGATCAGGATTTCGATCTTCGACAGGTCGACCGTGCGCTGTTCCATGTGGTCCAGCAGGCGGCCCGGCGTGGCCACCAGGATGTCGACGCCATGCTTGAGCTGCTTGATCTGGGGATTGATGCCCACGCCGCCGAAGATCACGGTGGAGTTCAGTTTGGTGTACTTGCCGTACACGCGCACGCTTTCCTCGACCTGGGCCGCCAGTTCGCGGGTCGGGGTCAGGATCAGGGCGCGGATCGGACGCTGGGACGACTTGCCCGTCATGGCCGCGCCGTTGGCGTCGGTCGACAGGCGGTGCAGCACGGGCAGGGTGAAGCCGGCCGTCTTGCCGGTGCCGGTCTGGGCGCCGGCCAGCAGGTCGCCGCCATTCAATACGGCAGGGATCGCCTGCGCCTGGATCGGAGTCGGGGTGGTGTAACCCGTTTCGGTTACGGCACGGACGATAGCGTCGGACAAACCGAGTTTGGAAAAGGACATGGTAACTTTTTATTAAGATCGGCCTGTCGCCATCATTGGCGCCAGTCGCAGGCAATCGGATTAGGTAAGACAGCGGCAGAGGACTGGTCAGGGCGCCGCAGGCCGGAGTATAACAGCATCCTTCGCCGATTGTTTCGCCACGGAAACGAAAAAGGGAGCAAATGCTCCCTTTTTTTTGTAACAAAACTTCTAAATTTCAGCCGTTGATTGTGTTATCTCAGATAAACGGGGTCAGCAGACCGACCATCTGGCCGAAGATCTTCGGGCTGGCGGCGATGATGTCGCCCTTGTACAGGTAGTCGGACTCGCCGCTGAACTCGCCCACGATGCCGCCCGCTTCCGTCACCATCAGCGAACCGGCCGCGATGTCCCAGGGCTTCAAGCCTTTTTCATAGAAGCCGTCGAGGCGGCCGGCGGCCACGTAGGCCAGGTCCAGCGCGGCGCTGCCGGGGCGGCGCACGCCGTGGCAGCGTTCGGCCATGATGCCGTACATCTTCAGGTATTCGTCGAGCGCCTTGGCCGAGCCGGCCACGTAGCCGGTCGACAGCAGGGCGTTGGCCAGGCGGTCGAGCTTGGTGACGCGGATGCGCTTGTCGTTCAGGTAGGCGCCGGCGCCCTTGGTGGCCGTGAACAGGTCGTTGCGCACGGGATCGTAGATGACGGCCTGGGTGATCACGCCGCGCTGGGCCAGCGCGATCGAGATCGAGTACTGGGGGAAGCCGTGCATGAAGTTGGTGGTGCCATCGAGCGGGTCGATGATCCAGGTGAATTCACTCTCGTCGTTGGCGTTCTTGGACGGGCCCGATTCCTCGGCCAGGAAGGCGTGGTCGGGATAGGCTTTGGACAGCACTTCAATGATGGCCTGTTCAGCGGCCTGGTCGACATCGGTGACGAAATCGTTATGTTGTTTCTCGGTCACAGTGACGCGATCGAGGTCGAAGGAGGCGCGGTTGATGACGGCGGCGCCGCGGCGGGCGGCCTTGATCGCCGTGTTGAGCATTGGGTGCATGTAAGCTTTTCCGTTAAAAGAACGCCACCGCCCGCCCGGACCAAGTCGTCCCGGCGGCGCAATGGGGTACAAGAATGAATTAAAGAGCGAAGCGGCGGCGACAGGGTAAAATCCGGCTTTGCGGTCAGTCACTGCTGACTGACTTGCAAGATTGAAATTTTTGCATCGATACCGCGCGATAGCGCTATTTTAAATGAACCTGCCCGAAATCAACACGACTCTTTTTCACCGGCTGCGATTTATTCTTGTCCAGACCAGCCGGGCGGGCAATATCGGGGCCGTGGCCAGGGCCATGAAGACCATGGGTTTCACGGAACTGGTGCTGGTGGCGCCCCGTTTCGACGGCATGCTGGAAGACCCGGAGGCGGTGGCCTTCGCCAGCGGCGCGCTCGACATCTTGCAGGGCGCGCGCGTGGTGGCCACCATGGCCGAGGCGCTCGACGGCATCAACTTCGCCGCCGCCGTGTCGGCCCGGCTGCGCGAATACTCGCCGCCCGTGCTCACGCCGCGCGAACTGGCCGGCCAGCTGGTGGCCAATGGCGAGCTGCGCGCGGCCGTCATCTTCGGCAATGAACGTTTCGGCTTGCCCAATGACGTCGTGGCCCAGTGTAATGTGTTGATCAACATCCCCGCCAATCCCGATTACTCGTCGCTCAATTTGTCTCAGGCGGCCCAGGTGCTGGCCTACGAGTGCCGCATGGCGGCGCTGGACGGCCAGCGCGCGGGCTCGGAAGTGGGCTTCCAGGGGGAAGCCGCCAGCCTGGCCCAGATCGAAGGCATGTACACCCACCTGGAGCAGGCGCTGGTGGAGGTCGGCTTCCTCGATGCCAGCAATCCGCGCAAGCTGATGCCGCGCCTGAAGCGGCTGTTCTCGCGGGCCGGGCTGGAGACGGAGGAAGTCAACATCCTGCGCGGCATCGCGCGCCAGATGGCGGCCGTGGCGCAAGGCAAGGACCCGCGCCGGCGCTGATACGCCAACAAACCGGGGTCAGGTCATGCCATCAAGCATTTGCGCGCAACAATGCTTGATGGCATGACCTGACCCCGGTTTTGCACTACGCCACGTCGAACGGCGCGCTTGTCCCGGCGTAGATGTTCTCCATCGCACGCTGTTCGCGGCCGACGATGGTGGTCACAAATTGTTCGGCCTGCTTCATGCGCTTGAAGGCCGTGAAGCCCCGTTCCAGGAATTGCTGCAAGTCGCCCAGCCCGGCCAGCTTGGCGGGCCCGCGCATCATGTGCAGCGTGGCGTTCAGGAAGGGGATGCGCACCAGCTCGCACAAGGACATGCCCAGCGCCTGCACCAGCGCCAACTGGCGCGTGCGGTCGGGCGCCGTGGTGCAGGCGCGGTAGGCGGCCACGTAATCGTCGGGCGTGAATTGCGTGCCCAGCGCGCGCGCCATGGCCGTGTCCAGCCGCTCCGACAACGCGTCGAGCACGATCGCTTCCGTGATGGTTTGCAGCGCGTTCACCGGCAACAGGCGTTGCATGGTGGGGATGATGCGTTCCAGGTCCGCATCGCGCTGGCTCAGGTCGTGTGCGCCGTACAGTTCTTCGAGAAAAAACAGCGCCGCCTCGCGCGAATTGGGTGCGGCCAGCAGGTCGGCATGGGTGCCGGCCAGCCGCTGCGACTGGAATTGCTTGAGCGCTATGCGGGCCGCCAGCAGGGCCGGATCGCGCTTCGCGCCTTGCCGTTCGGACTGCACGGCATGCAATTGTTCCTGCAGCGTTCTTACCAGATCTTCTTTCTTCATGGCACCGTTTTACCAGAAGTTGGTAGACGCGACACTCTATTTTTCCCTTCAAAATCAAGCTTGCCTTTGACGTACACTAGAAAAATAGGCCATAGAAGCAGGCCACACACCAAACGAAAAAAAATACCAGAACTGGACGGAGACAATGACCACTTCCCGCAGATCGTTTCTGAAGATCGGCATCATCGGCGCGGTGACGCTGGCCGCTGGCGGCGCGCTGTACCGTGCCGTGCAGGGACCGGCGCAGCCGCGCGCGTTCGCGCTCGACGACAATGCACGCGCCGTGCTGACGGCGATCGTTCCGTCCATGCTGGGCCCCGTGCTGCCGGACGCGCCCGCCGCGCGCGCGGCCGCCGTGGCCAGCACGGTGGAACGCGTGGCCGGCGCCGTGCACGGCTTGCCGCTGGCCACCCAGAAGGAGGTGCAGGACCTGTTCGGCCTGCTGTCGCTAGGACCGGCGCGCCGCTTCCTGGCCGGTGTGCCGGCCAGCTGGAACGAGGCCACCCCGGCCCAGGTCGACGTTTTCCTGCAAAGCTGGCAGCACCATCGCATCGCCATGCTGGTCACGGCCTACCAGGCCTTGCATGACCTGATCGCCGGTGCCTGGTATTCCAATCCCGCGCACTGGGATGCGATCGGCTATCCCGGCCCGATCAAGGAATTGAGCTGAACCGTCCGCCACCTTTCTGGAAGCTGCAATGATCAAAACGAATATCCCCCTCACACCCGCCACGGGTCCGATTCCCGATCCCATCCAGGCTGGCCTGGCCGCCGGCTGGGAGGTCACTGATTGCGCCCAGCTGGACGCCGACCGCACGCTGGAAGCGGACGTGGTCATCGTCGGCAGCGGCGCCGGTGGCGGCGTCACGGCCGAGATCCTGACGCTGGCCGGCCTCAAGGTGCTGATCGTGGAGGAGGGGGCGCTCAAGTCTTCGCGTGACTTCAAGATGCGCGAGTCGGACGCCTATCCCGCGCTGTACCAGGAGTCGGGCGCGCGCAAGACGCGCGACAAGGGCATCAACATCCTGCAGGGGCGCACGGTGGGCGGCACCACCGTCGTCAACTGGACCACCAGCTTCCGCACGCCGCCGGGCACGCTCAACTACTGGACCGAGCACTTCGGCCTCAAGAGCTACACGCCGGAGGCGCTGGCGCCGTGGTTCGCCATGATGGAGGAACGGCTCAGTATCCACGAGTGGGGCACGGCGCCCAACGCCAACAACGACTTGCTGCGCCAGGGCGCGGCCAAGCTGGGCATCCCCACGGCCACCATCCACCGCAACGTCAACGGTTGCTGGAACCTCGGCTATTGCGGCATGGGTTGCCCCACCAACGCCAAGCAATCGATGCTGGTGACGACCTTGCCGTCGGCCCTCAAGCGCGGCGCCGTGCTGCTCACGCGGCTGCGCGCCGAGCGCTTCCAGTTCAAGGGCGAGCGCGTCGACCAGCTCGACTGCGTGGCGCTGGACGCGGCGGGCCTGGCGCCCACCGGCCGCAAGGTGACGCTGCGCGCCAAGCATTTCGTGCTGGCCGGCGGCGCCATCAACTCGCCGGCGCTGCTGATGCGCTCGGCCGCGCCTGATCCGCATGGCCTGCTGGGCAAACGCACCTTCCTGCATCCGACCATCATCTCGGCCGGCCTGTTCGAGCAGCGCGTCGACGGCTACGCGGGCGCGCCGCAGTCCGTGTACTCGGACCACTTCCTGCACACGGGCCCCATCGACGGTCCGGTCGGCTACAAGCTGGAGGCGCCACCGCTGCATCCGCTGCTGTTGTCGTCCACCATGCCCGGCTTCGGCGCCCGCCACGCCGACATGATGCGCCAGTTCCCGCACCTGCAAGGCATGCTGGCGCTGCTGCGTGACGGCTTCCATCCCGAATCCGTGGGCGGCAGCGTGATGCTCAACAGCGGCGGCGCGCCCGTGCTCGATTACCCGATCACCGATTTCCTGTGGGATGGCGTGCGCCGTTCGCTGCTCACCATGGCCGAGGTCCAGTTCGCCGCCGGCGCCAAGGAAGTCGCGCCCGTGCACGAGCAGGCCGGGCGCTACAGCAGTTGGGAAGCGGCCAAGCAAGCCATCAACAACCTGCCGTACAAGGTATTGCAGGCCAAGGTGGTGTCGGCCCACGTGATGGGCGGCTGCACGCTGTCGGACGACGAGCGGCTGGGCGTGGTGGGGGCCGATGGCCGCTACCATGGCGTGAGCAACCTGTCGGTGCACGATGGCTCGCTGTTCCCGACCTCGATCGGCGCCAATCCGCAGTTGTCGATCTACGGCATCACGGCAAGGCTGGCCAGCGCGCTGGCGCAGCAGCTGACGGGCAAGCCGGCGCCGCGCGCGAGCGCGTGAGGGGAGGGCGCCGCCGCAATCATAGGGCCTGACCCTTGGCTGCGGTTGCTGAGGCGCCCGCGCCGTTCATGAGGACGATGGCATGTTGAAACGCATCCTGATCGTGTTGTTGCTGGTACAGGCCGCCGCCGCGCTGGGCGTGGCGCTGGCTGCGCAGCGCGCGTGGAACTTCGACTGGTGGCCCGCGCTGGCCACCGGCGTGGGCGCCGTGCTGGCGCTGCGGCTGCTGATCTCGCTGCATAACTTCTACCTGAGCTGGCGCGCCGGCAGCGCCGTGCCGCCCGCGTTCCGGCTCTCGCCGCTGGGCTGGCTGCGCCTCGTGCTGTATGAATTCCATGCATCTTTAGCCGCATCTTCCATCCACATGTTGCATGGTACGGCACCCCATGTGGCCGCCGGCGGCGCGCGGCCGCCCGTGTTGCTGTTGCACGGCTACGCCTGCAACAGCGGCTACTGGACCCAGTTGAGCGCCCGCTTGCGCCGGGCCGGCATCAGCCACCTGGCGCCCGACCTGGAGCCGCTGGGCGCCGACATCGACCACTACGTGGCGCAAGTGCAGGCCAGCATCGAGCAGTTGTGCGCGGCGGCCGGGGCGCGGCAAGTGGTGATCGTGGCCCACAGCATGGGCGGACTGGTGGCGCGCGCCTACCTGCGCCGCCATGGCGACGCCCGGGTGGCGCGCGTGATCACGCTGGGCACGCCCCATCACGGCACGGCGCTGGCCAGCTGGGGCCTGGGCCGCAACGCCGCGCAGATGCGCCACCACAGTGCATGGCTGCAGGCGCTGGACGCGGCTGACGCAAATTCGCAACGTGGCATGATTACTTCCATCTATTCCCACCACGACAACATTGTTGCGCCGCAGGACTCCAGCCTGCTCACCGGCGCGCATCATGTGGCGGTCGGCGCCATCGGCCATGTGGCGCTGGGCCGCCATCCCGCCATTGCCCGCCATGTACTCGCTGAAATCGCCGCCGTTCCGCTTGCGGCGCGGCGCGTGGACAGCCCCGGCCAGCTTCGATAGACTGTTGTTGATGCGCAGGCAAAGTCACACTTGTGGTGGCTGGCCTGGCTTGACGGCCGGTGTGTGATTTTTTGTGAGATTTTCGCCGGTGCGTTGCTGTATGGTTATTCCTAAGCAGCGCGGCACGTTCTTTCGCAGGCCGCCATGGCCGTCGCAGGCCGCGATTTGATTTCCTCCAAGGCGCGACGATGGCAACAGACTTCGGTACCTTGATCCTCAACGAAACGCCGGACGCGGTGATCCTGACCTCGCCCGCGGGCGAGGTGTTGTGCTGGACGCCAGGCGCGCAGGCCGTGTTCGGCTACAGCGCCGGGGAGGCGATGGGTAATGTGCTGCGCGACCTGATCGTGCCGCCGGACCGCCTGACCGAGGAAGCGGCCGTGATGCGCCAGACCGTGGAGACGGGCGCGGCCACTTACGAAACCGTGCGCCGGGCCAAGGATGGCACGCTGGTCTACATCGACAGTTCCAGCAAGACTATCTACCGCGATGACGGCGCGCCGCAGTACATCCTGTGGAGCAAGAAGGACGTCACCCACCTCAAGATCATGCGCGACGCCAAGCTGGTCGAGGCGCGCTTCGGCGGCCTGCTTGAATCGATGCCGGACGCCATCATCATGGCCAACGCCAGCGGCCGCGTCGTGCTGGCCAACCGCCAGGCCGAAACCCTGTTCGGCTACGGGCGCGGCGAGCTACGCGGCAGCCTGCTGGAGCAATTGATGCCGGCCCGCTTCCGCGCCGTCCACGTGGGGCATCGCAGCGACTACTTCACCCAGCCCCAGGTGCGCCCCATGGGCTCGGGGCGCGACCTGTACGGCTTGCGCAAGGATGGCGAGGAGTTCCCGGTCGAGATCAGCCTGAGCCCGGTGGAGACGGAGGAGGGCATGCTGATCATGAGCGCCATCCGCGACAGCACCGAGCGCCGCACCATCGAGCATACTTTGCACGAGAAAAACATCGAACTGGCCAACGCCAACGCGGCCAAGGATCGTTTTCTGGCCGGCATGTCCCATGAATTGCGGACCCCGCTCAACGCGATCATCGGATTTACGGGTACTATGCTGATGAAGCTACCCGGCCCCGTCAACGCCGAGCAGGAGCGCCAGTTGCGCACCATCCAGGGCAGCGCCCGCCACTTGCTGTCGCTGATTAATGATCTGCTCGACCTGACGAAGATCGAGTCGGGCAAGGTGGAACTGAATTTCCAGCCGCTGCAATGCCGCGCGCTGATCGAGGAAGTGCTGCAGCTGTTCCGCCAGCCGGCCCAGCAAAAAGGCCTGGCCCTGGTGTTCGACAGCGGGCCGCAGGAGGTGGGCCTGATGGCGGACCGGCGCGCGCTGCAGCAGATATTGATGAACCTGATTAACAACGCGATCAAGTTCACGGTGCGCGGTGAAGTGCGGGTGGCGCTGGACGTGGCCACGCGCGATGGCGAACCGTGCGCCGAGATCAGCGTGCGCGACACGGGGCCGGGCATCGCGCCGGAGCAGCAGGGCAGGTTGTTCCAGGCCTTCGCCCAGCTCGATGCCAGCACCACGCGGCCGCACGAGGGCACGGGCCTGGGCTTACACCTGAGCCAGAAGCTGGCCGGCCTGCTGCATGGACAGATCGAATTTGAAAGCGAGTACGGCGTGGGCAGTACGTTCACGCTGGTGTTGCCGCTCGATTGAGGGCGGTGCGACGATGAGGCGGGGCGCAAACAGCCCCGCTGGACTAGCGGATTAACCTGGAGCGCAAACGTGTCGGCACGCATCCTTATCATAGAAGACAATCCCACCAACATGGAGCTGATGGTGTATCTGCTGCGCGCCTTCGGCTACACCCCGCTTACGGCCAGCGATGGCGAGGCCGGCGTGGCGGTGGCCCGACAGGAGGTGCCGGACCTGATCATCTGCGACGTGCACCTGCCCAAGCTCGACGGCTATGGCGTGGTGGCCGCGCTCAAGGGCGACCCGGCCCTGCGCGCGATCCCGGCGCTGGCGGTGACGGCGCTGGCCATGGTGGGCGACCGCGAAAAGCTGCTGGCGGCCGGCTTCGACGGCTACATCGGCAAGCCGATCGAGCCCGACACGTTTGTGAGCCAGCTCGAGTCTTTTTTGCCGGGGGCGTCGGCCCCGGGTAAAAGCGATGTCGCCACCATCCTCATCGTGGACGACCACGTACTGAACCGTGAATTCCTGATGACGCTGCTGGGCTACGGCGGCCACCGGCTGCTGGAGGCGTCCAACGGCGCCGAAGGCTTGAAGATGGTGCACGCCGAGCATCCGGACCTGGTGATCTCCGACATCCTGATGCCCAACATGGATGGTTACGAGTTCGTCACCCGCATGCACAGCGACCCGGCCACGGCCGACGTGCCCATCATCTTCTACACGGCCACCTACCGCGAGCGCGAAGCGATGGCCGTGGCCCAGTCGTGCGGCGTGCGCTGGGTGCTGCCCAAGCCGTCCGACCCGGACGTGATCCTGCGCACTGTGCACGAGGCGCTGGGCATGGCGCCGGAGGTGGAGACCCTGCCGGCGTTCGCACCCGAGCCGCCGTCCGAGGGCCGCTTCCACGGCATCGACCACAAGGTGGCCGAGTACCTCGACGTGCTCGAAGCCAGCAGCCAGCAGATCACCGAGCTGGCCAACCAGGGCGAGGGCGAGGAGCAGGCGCCCGAGCATTTGTCGCTGATGACGGCCCGTCTGTCGAGCTCGCTATCGAGCCTGCAGGCCGTGAGCCTGCGCCTGACGGCCCTGATCGAGCTGGGCATCGAACTGGGCGCCGAGCGCGACCCGCAGGCGCTGGTGGAGATCGGCTGCCGGGTGGCGCAGAACATTTGCGTGTCCAAGTACGCCTGCATTGGCGTGCTCGACAATGGCGCCGCCGAGCTCAGTTATTTCGCCGCCTGCGGCACCGGACCGCAGGCACGCGTGGTGACCAGCGCGCCGCGCGCGGGCGTGCTGCGCGGCCTGCTCGAACAGCGTTTGCCGGTGCGCGTCAGCGACGTCGACGGCGATCCGGGCTGCATCGGCCTGCCGGCCGGCCATCCGCCCGTGCATTCCTTCCTCGGCGTGCCCATCGTGTCGCGCGAGCGCACCCACGGCTGGCTGTACCTGGTGGACAAGCTGGGCGCCGACGAGTTCTCCGAAGTCGATGAGCGGGTGGCGGCCACGGTGGCAGCCCAGATCGCCGTCGCCTACGAGAACCTGCTGTTGTACGAGCAGATCAAGCGCCACCACGCCCAGCTCACGCTGGACATGAACGCCCGCATCCGGCTCGACGAGGACTTGCGCCGCTTCCGGCTGGCCATGGACGCCACGGCCGACGCCATCTTCCTGGTGGACCGGGCCGGCATGTGCTTCGTGGACGTGAACGTGACGGCCTGCCGCATGCTCGGTTACAAGCGCGAGGATTTCCTCGAAGTGGGGCCGGACAAGAAGGCCAAGGGCGAGTTGAGCCGGCTGGAGGATTTGTACGACAAGCTGCTGGCCGGCGACCAGAGCGGCGCCATGACGGAACTGCTGCTCACGCGCCACGATGGCACGCCGCTGTCGGTGGAAGTGCAGCGCCGCACGCTGCGCTCGGGCCAGAGCTGGATCCTGGTGGCCGTGGCGCGCGACATCACCGAGCGCAAGGAAGCCGAGCAGCGCCTGCTCAAGCTGGCCCATTTCGACACCCTCACGGGCCTGCCCAACCGCAGCCAGTTCTATGAATCGCTGACCCATTCGCTGCACCAGGCCACCGAGCACAAATGGGCGCTGGCCGTGCTGTTCCTCGACGTCGACCGCTTCAAGAACGTCAACGACACGCTGGGCCACACCATCGGCGACGAGCTGCTGCGCCAGTTCTCCAACCGCCTGGTCGATTGCCTGCGCGTGCGCGACACCATCGGCCGCTTCGGCGGTGACGAGTTCGCGGCCATCCTGATGCTGCCCGAGGGGGCGCAGAACGCCATCGCCGTGGTGGACAAGATCCGCGAAGCCATGCGCCGCCCGTTCGACCTGAAGGGCCACGAGGTGACGGTGACGGCCAGCATCGGCATCTCCGTGTTCCCCGATGACGGCACCGACGCCGACACCCTGATCCAGTACGCCGACACGGCCATGTACCGCGCCAAGGAAGCGGGGCGCGACGCGTTCCGCTTCTTCACGGCCGAGATGAACGCGCAGTCGCTGGCGCGGCTGGACCTGGAGAACGCGCTGCGCCGGGCCATCGAGAACGACGAGTTCGTGCTGTACTTCCAGCCCAAGGTGGACATCGGCTCGGGCCGCATCAGCGGCGCCGAAGCGCTGATCCGCTGGCGCCGGCCCGGCCACGGCATGGTGTCGCCGGCCCTGTTCATCCCCATCCTGGAGGAAACGGGGCTGATCGTGCGGGTCGGCACCTGGGTGCTCAACGAGGCCTGCCGCAAGATCGCCCAATGGAGCCGCAGTAATATCGGCCCCGTGCACCTGTCCGTCAACGTGTCGGGCATCCAGTTCTTCGTCGGCGGGCTGGAGGAGGAGGTGATGAAGGTGATCAAGCAGCATGACATCGCACCCGAGCTGCTGGAGCTGGAGCTGACGGAGAGCTCGCTGATGTCGAACGCGGAGGACACCATCACGGTGCTGCAGAACCTGAAGGCGCTGGGCATCCAGATTTCCATCGACGACTTCGGCACCGGCTATTCCAGCCTCGCGTACCTGAAGCGCTTCCCGATCGACAAGCTCAAGATCGACATCGCCTTCGTGCGCGAGGTGACCAGCAATCCCGATGACGCGGCCATCGTGCTGGCCATCATCAATATGGCGCACAGCATGAAACTGGAAGTGATCGCCGAGGGCGTGGAGAAAGATGCGCAGCTGGCTTATCTGCGCCGCCACGGCTGCGATGAAATGCAGGGCTACTACTTCAGCCGCCCGCTGCCGGAAGAGGAGTTCGAGCAAATGCTAAGCGAAGGCAAATCCCTGCAGACGCCGGCCGACGAGACGGTGCTCGAACAGCAGACCCTGCTCATCGTCGACGACGACGCGTTCATGCTGGACGTGCTGACCGACTTCCTGGCCCAGGATGGCTACCGCATCCTGACGGCACAAACGGCGGCCGAGGGGTTCGACGTGCTGGCGCGCCACCGGGTGCAGGTGATCCTGTGCGACCAGTGCATGCCGCTGATGAGCGGGACGGAATTCATGGAACGGGTCAAGAACCTGGCGCCCGATACGTTCCGCATCATGCTGTCGGCCTATGCGGACCTGACGCCCATCATGGCGGCGATCAACCACGGCGCCATTGACCGCTTCTATACCAAACCTTGGAAGGGCGCTGTGCTGCGCGAGAATATCCGCGAGGGCTTCCGGCTGCACGCCCAGTTGCATGGGCCCAGCGCGGTGGTCAGCGGCTGAGGGGGAGGGGCAGACCCTCGGGTCTGACCCTCTGGCTTAGAACTCTTCCCACTCGCTGGCTGCGGCGGCCTTGGCGGCTTGGCGCGCGGGCGCGCGCGGAGCCGCTGCCGGCGTGGTGACGAGCGTAGAGGTGGCGGCCGTGGCGGCCGGAGTGGTCACCGGTGCGCGGCGTGGCGCGGCCGGCGCCGCGCGCGAGGCGTCGATGGTGAATGCGCTCACCGCCTGCGCCAGGTCGGTGGCCTGGTCCTGCATGTTCTGCGAGGCGGCCGCCGTCTGTTCCACCAGCGCCGCGTTCTGCTGCGTGCCCTGGTCCATCTGCGCCACCGCTTCGTGCACCTGCGCGATGCCGGAGTTCTGCTCTGCCGTGGCCGAGCTGATCTCGGCCACGATGTCCGACACCTGCTGCACGCTGGTGACCACGTGGCCCATCGTGGTGCCGGCCTGTTCCACCAGGCGGGTGCCGCTATCCACTTTTTCCACCGAATCGTCGATCAGCACTTTGATCTCCTTGGCCGCAGCCGCCGAGCGCTGGGCCAGGTTGCGCACCTCGCCCGCCACCACGGCGAAGCCGCGCCCCTGTTCACCGGCGCGGGCCGCTTCCACGGCCGCGTTCAGCGCCAGGATATTGGTCTGGAAGGCGATGCCGTCGATCACGCTGATGATGTCGACGATCTTGCGCGACGATTCGTTGATCGAACCCATGGTCACGATCACCTGTTCCACCACGCCGCCGCCATCGGCTGCCACCTGCGAGGCCGACTGGGCCAGCTGGTTGGCCTGGCGCGCGTTGTCGGCGTTCTGGCTGACGGTCGAGCGCAGCTGGTCCATGCAGGACGCCGTTTCTTCCAGCGCGGCCGCTTGCTGGGCCGTGCGCGAGGCCAGGTCGGCCGTGCCTTCGGCGATCTGCTGCGAGGCCAGTTGCACCGCGTCGGCCGAGCTGCGGGCCGTGCCGACCACGCCGGCGATCTGGCGCAGCAGGCGGTTGAAGGCCTGCGCCGTGTGGCCGATTTCATCCATGCGCTCGATTTCCACCTGGTGCGTCAGGTCGAGCGACTGGCTGACCTGTTCCAGCGTGCCGCGAATGTTGCCCAGGCTGGCGTTGATGATGCGGTACAGCTGCACGGCCAGCACGGCCGTCACCAGCAGGCCGGCCAGCGTCACCGCGACCAGCAGGCGCACGGCCGAGCTGTAGGCGGCGTCGCTGCTGTGGCGCACTTCCTCGATCAGTTTCTTGTTGAACGCGATGTGCTCGTCCAGCCCTTTCTTGACGCCGGCCGCCGACACGGCCAACGGGGTGCCGGCCAGCAGCGTGGCGCGCACGCCGTCCATGTCGCCGGCGTGCGAGGCGGCCAGGAAGGGCACCAGCGCCTGGCGGTAGGCGGCCATGTTGGCCTTGTCCGCCTCCAGCAGCTTGCGGTCGGCGTCGTCGTAGATGTGCTCTTTCTCGTAGGTGGCGATCACCTCGTCGAACTTGGCGTGGGCCTCGTTGTAGGCCTTGTCGAGCGCCGATTTGTCGTCCAGGTTGGAGAACACGGACAGGCGGTAGCCGGCCAGGCGGCTGTCGGCCAGCGCGCCCTTGGCGTTGTTCAAGCCTTCGATGCTGGGGATCAGGCGGGCCTGGACCATGTCCAGCCGTTGCTGCGCGGCCGACAACTGCCACAGTCCATTGGCGCCTACGAAGATCAGGGCCAGCAGGGCCGCCGACAGAGTCAGGATGAGACGCTTGGAGATAGTCATGGGATGGTGCTTTTCGTCAGGGTTAGGGAGGGTCGTGCGGGCATGCCGTGCGGACGCTGCCAAGACGATAAGTATTGCAGAATTGCTTTTGTTGGTGCAAGTTTAATTGCAGTGGTATGGCCGACAACGCAACGGCCTGGCGCAATGGCCTTGAATGTGCGGGAGCCCTGTCCAGGACAGGGTTCCTGTGGCAGCGTGTGTGCGCGCTTAGCCGGGCAGGGCAACGTCCGGCAGGTTGGCCAGTACCTGGTCATACGTGCTGTACGTTTCCAGCGCGTGGACGACGACGGGCAGCGGCTCGGCCCAGATTTCCGGCAAGTCGCGCTCCATGGGCGGGCGCACGGCGAAGGCCAGCGCTTCCGTGGGCGGCGAGAAGCGGGCGTTCACGCCGGGCTTGTTGCCGCGTGCGTCGATGCGGTACCAGCCGAACTGTGGCAGGTGGACGGCGTTCAAGCCGTGCAGGCAGTAGGGCGCGCCGTCGGCGCCCACGGTAAGGCGCTGGTAGCACAGTCCGGCGGGGATGCCGTTGGCGCGCAGCAGGGCGGCCAGCAAATGGCTCTTGGCGTAGCAATAGCCGGTGCCGTGGCGCAGCACGTCGGATGCCTTGCAGGTGACGGGATTGCGTTTGTAGTCCACGCTATGGTGGATCTCGTCGCGCACGAATTCGAAGCAGCGCCGCGCCACCTCCAGCGGCGAGGTGGCGCCCTCGGCCAATGCTGCGGCCTTGGCGGCCACGTCCGGATGGTTGAAATCGATGTAGGTGCTGGCGGCGAGATAGTTCTGCATGCGATGACAAGTCGTGAGAAAAGTTGGGGGCAGTGTCAACAATCATACATGGGCTTGCGTGGCGTTGTTGGCGCTGACCCCGGACTGGCCTTTATACTGGCGGGCCTTGCACCGTTTCCATGCCGACTGACAATCATGACGAAAGCCGCCACCGCCACCCAGCCCGCCGTGTCCGACCCCGCGGCGTCAGCGCCAGCGCGCACGCGCGCGCCGCGTTCGGCCGGCGCTTCCGACCGGGGCGAGCGCACGCGCGAGCAGATCCTGCGCGCCACGCTGGAAATCATCGCCGCCCATGGCTTGTCGGGCGTGAGCCACCGCGCCATCGCGGCCAGGGCCGATGTGCGGCTGTCGCTCACCAGCTACCACTTCGGTTCGCTGGAGGACTTGCTGGAGGCGGCGTTTGATGCCTACCATGGGCACACGGAACTGCGCCGCGCAGAACTGGTGGCCAGGGTCGACCAGCAGATGGGGCAGTTGCCGGCCAAGCTGACGCCGGACGTGTTGGCGGCCATCGCGGATGCCATGTCCGATACGCTGGCCGCCTACATCCACGCCGGCGTGCGCGAGCATCGCACCGACCTGGCCGTCGAGTGCAGTTTCCTGTTCGCGTGGAATCTGCCGCCCGCCTTGCGCCAGAAAGTCGACCAGCACAGCAAGGGGCTGGTGCAACTGGCCGCGCGCGTGTTCGCCCAACTGGGCAGCTGCGCGCCGGAAGGGGACAGCGCGCTGCTGCTGGCCACCATCCGCCAGCTTGAATTCGCCCAGGTGTCCACCGGCGTGCTCAGTCCCGTGGCCGACATCAAGTTGCAACTGTTCCGCCTGCTGTTGGGCCTGCTGATGGTGCGCGGCACGCTGCCGCCGGGCACGCCCGCCTGATCCCTTCCCTGCGTTATTTTGACAACAGTCCTGTTGACAGCGGTTTTAATCAATGTGAATATTGGACGACTGTCCAATTTTGATGTTGTTCAAGACCGGAGCGTGGATGCGGAATCGAAAGTCAATCAAGTTGCTGGCCTGCGTGGCGGCGGCGTTGGCTGCCCTGATGGGCCAGGCCAGCGCTGCCGAGCTGAGCGCGCGCCAGTCCCAGCTGCTGGCCAACAACTGCCTGCAATGCCATGCGCGCTTGGGCGTGGGGGCGCCGCAGGTGGGCGATGTGCAGGCGTGGAAACCCTACGTGGCCAAGGGCGAGCCGGCCATGCTGGCCAGCGCCGTGCAGGGGACGGGCGGCATGCCGCCACTCGGCTATTGCAGCGCCTGCACCGAGGATGACTTCCGCGCGCTGATCCGCTTCATGGCCAAACTGGCGCCGCCGGCCACCGCCAGCGGCAACGCGCAGGGAGCGGCCAAATGAAGCGCCGTACATTTCTGCAAGCGGCCGCCGGCGCGGGCATGACGGCCGCTGCGGCGGGGACGGCCGGTTTGCTGGCCGGCTGCGGCCGCAGCGACGCCGTTCCGCAAAGTCCTGTCCAATTCGTGCCCGGCCGCGCCATGCCGTGGATGAACTGGTCCGGCAACCAGAGCTGCACGCCGGCCTGGCGCGCGGCGCCAGCCAGCGAGGCCGAACTGGTGGACGTACTGGCCCGCGCCAGGGGCGTGGTGCGGGCCGTGGGCGCCAGCCATTCGTTCAGCGCCGTGGTGCCGACCGACGGCACGCTGGTCGCCACCGATTTGCTGAGCGGGCTGGTGTCGCACGACCCGGCCACGCTGCGTGCCGAAATCCTGGCCGGCACCCGCATGCACGCGCTGGGCCCGATGCTGCATGGCGTGGGCCAGTCGGTACCGAACATGCCGGATATGGATTACCCGGCCATGGGCGGCGCCATCGTCAATTCCGTGCACGGCACCGGGCAGCGCTTCGGTTCCATGTCCTCGTGCGTGACGGCGCTGACGCTGGCCACACCGTCGGGCCAGTTGATCGACTGCTCGGCCGAACGCAATGCGGAGGTGTTCCACGCGGCTCGCACCTCGGTCGGCGCGCTGGGCATCATCTCGCGCATGACCTTGCAGAACGTGGCGCCATTCCGCCTTGTCGAGACCACGCGCATCGAAACCACCGAGGAAGTGCTGGACGAGATCACCAAGCGCTGCGCCATGCACCGCAATTTCGAATGCATGCCGCTGCCGCATTCCTCGTTGTGCGTGACCATCGCCACCGACGAGGCGGGGCCGCACGACACGCCAACGGGCGAGGACGATCCGCAAGCCGTCAAGTCGCTGCGCACGCTATGGCAGGCGGTGGGCTGGATGCCGGGCATGGGCGAGGCGGCCTACGACAAGCTGCTTACCACCTTCATGGCGGGCGAGGGTTCCCAGGTGCGCGTGGGCCAGTCGTACGAGGTGTTCCCGCACGTGCGTGTGGTGCGCTTCCGCGAAATGGAGTACACGGTGCCGGCCGACGCCGGCCCGGCCTGCGTGCGCGAGATCCTGCGCACCATCCGCGAGCGGCGCCTGCCGATCGCCTTCCCGCTCGAATACCGCTACGTGAAGGCGGACGATATCTGGCTCTCCATGTTCGAGGGCCGCGACGGCTGTTCGATCTCCGTGCACCAGTATGGCGACACCGACCACCGCGCCTATTTCGCCGAGATCGAACCGATCTTCTGGAAGTACGGCGGCCGCCCGCACTGGGGCAAGATCCACACGCTGGACGCGGCGCGGCTGGCGGCGCTTTACCCGCGCCACTGGAAGGACTTCCAGGAAGTGCGGCGCAGCCTCGATCCGCAGGGCCGCATGCTCAACCCCCACCTGAAACACATCTTCGGAGCCTGACATGGTCACACGCCGCACCTTCCTGGCGGCCGGTGGCGCCGCCGCCGTCGCCGCTGCCGCCATCGCGCGGCCGCATGATGAAGGCGGGCCGTATCCGGCCTATTTCGCCGCCATGAACCGCACGCTGCGCGCGCAGCGCATCGACCGTCCGGTGCTGGTGATCGACATGGACCGGCTGGACCGCAACATCGCCCGCGTGCGCCAGTCGGCCGCCGTGGCGCCGGCCAAGACTTACCGCATCGTCGTCAAATCGCTGCCCAGTCCTGCGCTGATCGACTACGTGGCCAAGGCCGCCGGCACCAACGCCTTCATGGTGTTCCATCGGCCCTTCCTGAACGCGATGGCGGCGCTGCGGCCGGACGCCGACATCCTGCTCGGCAAGCCAATGCCGGTGGACGCCGCGCGCCACTTCTACGCCGATCTGCAAGGCGCGTTCAAGCCGGAGCGCCAGTTGCAATGGCTGATCGACACCAACGCGCGGCTGGCGCAGTACCAGCAACTGGCGCGCGAGCTGGGCGTGAAGATGCGCATCAATTTCGAACTGGACGTGGGACTGCACCGGGGCGGCTTCGACGACCACGGCGCCATGACGCAGGCGCTGGCCACCATCGCCGCCGATCCGCAGCATTTGGAATTCGCCGGCTTCATGGGCTACGACGCGCACCTGATGGGGCTCCCCGCGTTTCTGGCCGAGCGCGAGTTCCCCAAGGTGCGCGCGCGCTACCAGGGCTTCGTCGACCTGCTCAAGGCCAGCCAGCCGGCCATGGCGGCCAAGCCATTGTGCCTGAACGGCGCCGGCAGCCCCACCTTCCGCCTGTACGAAGGCGACGCGCTGCTGAACGACCTTTCGGCCGGCACCTGCTTGATGAAGCCAAGCCATTACGACTTGCCGACCCTGGCCGAATTCGAACCGTCGGCCTTCATCGCCACGCCGGTGCTCAAGCGGCTGGCGCATACGCGGCTGCCATCGCTCGAATGGACGGCGCCATTGCTGGAGGGCTGGAATCCCAATATGGCGCAGACCTATTTCATCTACAGCGGCAACTGGCTGGCCGAACCTGAAGCGCCGCCGGGATTGCATCCGCATTTCGCCTATGTCAGTTCGAATCAACAGGGTTTGAATGGTTCGGCCAAGGTGCCGCTGGAGGTGGACGACTTTGTGTTCCTGCGTCCGCTCCAGAGCGAGGCCGTGCTGCTGCAGTTCGGCGACCTGCTGGCGCTGCGCGGTGACAAGGTGGCCGCGCGCTGGCCGGTGCTGACCGCGGCGCTGTAACGACAACAGGGATGGAACAGCCGCCAGCGACCAAGAGCGGCGAACACAATAACAACGACAACAGAGGAGACCAGTGTATGCAGAACCGAGAACCGTGGGCAGCCGCCCGTTCACCATCTTCCGCCGCGCGGGCGCGTCCGCTGGCGCTGGCCATCTGGCGCGCGCTGCTGGGCGGCGCGTTCGCCGCCGGCGCCTTGCTCGATCCGGCCATCGCGGCCGGGGCGACCGAGGCGGCCCAGTCGCAGCCGGCCACGCCGGCCGGGCAGGGCGAGGACGCCGCCATCGGCATCGTCACCATCACGGCGCAAAGCCGCACCCAGGCCGCGCAGGCCGTGCCGATCGCCATGCAGCTGATCAGCTCTGACCAGATCGGCAAGCTGGCCGCGGTTAACCTGTCGGCCATGAACGGCTACATCCCCGGCCTGGCCGTCGATGCCGAGCAGCCCACCCAGCCGAAGTACGCGATGCGCGGCATCGGCACCAGCGATTTCGGCATCGGCACCGATTCGCCGGTGGGCGTGTATGTAGACGGCGTCTACACCGGCAAGACGGGCGGCGCGCTGATGAACTTCAACGATACGCAGCGCGTCGAAGTGCTGAAAGGGCCGCAGGGCACGCTGTTCGGCCGTAACAGCGCGGGCGGCGCCATTTCCGTCATCACGCGCGAACCGTCGCAGGAGCGCGCGGGCGAGGTGCATCTGCGCGCGGGTAACCACGGCCTCGCTTACATGGACGGTCTGCTCAACGTGCCGCTCAGCGATACGATGGCGCTGCGCATGACCGTGGTGGACCAGTACAGCAAGGGCTGGCTGCGCGACGCGGCCACGGGCGAACACTTGAACGGCAACAGCGACTGGGGCACGCGCGCCACGTTGCGCTGGAACGCGCCGGAGCAGACCAAGGTGCTGCTGTCGTGGGAACACGAGAAGCTGGACCAGAAAGCGCGTCCCGCCATCGGCCTGGTGGCCTTGCCGGCCGCGCCGGGCGTGCCCACGGTGCCCGTCAATCCGCAAGCCTACCTGGACCCGCGCACGGCTCCCGTCTACAACGACGCCATCGGCAATGCGGAGGCGCGCGATTTCGATGGCGTGACCTTGCGCGTCGAGCGCCCGTTCGGCTGGGGCACCTTCAATTCCACCACGGCTTACCGTCACTTCAAGTCGCGCAACCTGGAGGACAGCGACGGCACCAACCGCATCAACACCCATCTCGACACCATCAACTACGAGAGCAACGGCAGCTGGCAGCAGGAGTTCAAACTGTCCGGCAAGACGGCGCTGGTGGACTGGGTGGGCGGCGCCAGCTTCTACTACGAGAACGCGCACCAGACCAGCCAGATCGGCATGAACACGGACACGCTCGACACCGTGTTCGGCAACCTGGCCGGCATGCCCGTCTACACGCTGCTGGACGGCGCGGCGCAGCAATTCGGCGTTCCCGCCAAATTCTTCGGCAACAGCTGGCAGGAGAGCATGATCAACCGCGGCCAGTCCAAGGCCTACGCGCTGTTCGCCGACACCATCTGGCATGTGGCGCCGAAAACCAACCTGACCGCCGGCGTGCGGCTGACGCACGACGACAAGCGCTTCTCGTGGTATAGCCCGAACCGCGACGCGCCGGGACTGGACGCCACGCTGGCGGCCCTGAACGCACAAGGCTTCTTCCCCGGCCTGGTGCAGGCCGGCGCGCTGACGCCCGATCAGCTGCAGCAGGTGATGGGCGCGCTGACGCAGAACATCGAGTTCAATAATCCATCGGCGGCCACGGCTGCCGTCAGCGCCCACAAGGGCTGGACCGACGTCAGCCCGCGCGTGGTGCTCGACTATAAACTGACGCCGGCCGTGATGGTGTACGGTTCCGTCACCAAGGGCTATCAGGCGGGCGGCTTCAACGCGCTGGCCGTGGCGGGCAAGTACGAGCCGGAGACGATCTGGAACTACGAGGCCGGCGTGAAGAGCTATTTCCGCGAACAGCATTTGTTGATCAATGCCTCGCTGTTCCACTACAAGTTCTCCAACCTGCAGTCGCTGAGCCTGATCGGCAATACCGGTTCCGCCATCCCCACCTACCAGGTCAGCAGCAGCAACCAGGTGGCCACCGGCCTCGATGCGGAAGCGCGCTGGCAGGCTACGCGTGATCTGCGGCTCACGTTCTCGTCCGAGTACATCAACCAGAAGTACCAGCATTTCGTCACGGGCGATGGGGTGGACCTGAGCGACCAGCCGGTGGGCGCCCCCTTGTGGTCGGCGTCCGCCGGCATCGACTACACGTGGCGCGACGCGTTCGGCGGCACGGTCAACGTGAGCGCGCAGCACGCGTACACGGGCGCCACGCGCTGCAATGCGGACGCGCTGCAAGGCGCCTGCCTGCGCACGCCCGCGTTCACGGTGGGGGGCGCGCGCCAGCACAGCGACCTGCGGCTGGGCTGGGAAGCCGACAGCGGCAACTGGGGCGTGGCGCTGTTCGTCAACAATGTGTTCGACAAGCGCTATGTGAACCGCATCGACAACACCTCGGCCGGCATCATGGGCACGCCGTTTGCGACGGTGTCCGAACCGCGCCGCATCGGCGTTGAACTGCGCGCCAGCCTGTAACAATAAAAAAAACCGGGGTCAGGTCATGCCCTCACGCAAAATGCGTGAGGGCATGACCTGACCCCGGTTTTTTGCCTTAGCTTAGAAGTGCACGCCGCGCAGCAGCTGCTGCATGGCGATCTGCTCGGACGTCAGTTGCGGCGCCTTCTTGCCGTCCGTGCCTTTGGCCGCGTCGGAATCGGGGAACATGCGGAAGGTCGTGTTGAGCACGATTTGCGCCACGCGCGGCATCAGCGCGTGCAGCACCTGGCCGAAGATGCCGACCCGGGTGGCGATGCGCACCGGCTTGTAGACAATGGCCTGGCCGATCATGTCGGCCGCTTCCTCCGGCGACAGCGTCGGCACGTTCTGGTAGATCTTGGTCGGCGCGATCATCGGCGTGCGCACCAGCGGCATGTTGATGGTGGTGAACTTGATGCCCACGTCCGACAGCTCGGACGAGGCGCAGCGGGTCCACGCTTCCAGCGCCGCCTTGGAGGCCACGTAGGCCGAGAAGCGCGGGGCGTTGGTCAGCACGCCGATCGAGGAGATGTTGATGATGTGGCCACGCTTCTTGGCGATCATCGATGGCAGCAGGCCCATGGTCAGGCGCAGGCAGCCGAAGTAGTTGAGCTGCATGGTGCGCTCGAAGTCGTGGAAGCGGTCGTAGCTCGATTCGATGGCGCGGCGGATCGAGCGGCCGGCGTTGTTGACCAGCACGTCCACGCCGCCGTGGTTTTCGAGCAGCAGTTGCACGAAGCGGTCGCAGTCTGCCATGTCGGCCACGTCGGCCTGGTAGGTGATCAACTGGTGGCCGCGTGCTTCCACTTCGGCCTTGGCCTCGGCCAGCTTGTCGACGTCGCGCCCGCAGATGATGGTGATGGCGCCCGCTTCGGCCAGCTTGTGCGCGGCGGCCAGGCCGATGCCCGACGAGCCGCCCGTCACCAGCACCACCTTGCCGGCCACCTGGCCGCGCAGCGTGTGGTCGATTTTCAGGGCCGGGTCCAGGTTGCGTTCCCAGTAGTCCCAGATCTGCGCCGCGTAGCTGTCCAGCGGCGGGCACTTGATGCCGCTGCCCTTGAGCGCGGCGGCCGCGTCGCGGTTGTCGAAGCGGGTAGGGTAGTTGACGAAGCGCATCAGGTCGTCGGGCAAGCCCAGGTCCTTCATGATGGCTTCGCGCAGGCGGCGCACCGGCGTCAGCGCGAACACGCCTTTGCGGATCGATTTGGGGATGAAGCCGAACAGCGCGGCGTTGATACGCAGGCTCATGGTGGGCGCGTGGGCCGCGCGGCACAGGGTGTTGAGCACTTCGCCCACGCGCATCGGGTCGGGGTCGGTCAGGTGGAAGGCGCGGCCGTCCAGCTTGGGCAGGTGGGAGATGTGGTCCATCGCGTTGACCACGTAGTCGACCGGGACGATGTTGATGCGGCCGCCTTCGATGCCGATGGTGGGCATCCAGGGCGGCAGCATCTGGCGGATACGCTGGATCAGCTTGAAGAAGTAGTAGGGGCCGTCAATCTTGTCCATCTCGCCCGTTTTGGAATCGCCCACCACCATGCCGGGACGGTACACGCGCCATGGGGTCTTGCATTCCTGGCGCACGATCTTTTCCGATTCATGCTTGGAGGCGAAGTAGGGGTGGTCCAGGCCTTCGGCCTCGTCGAACATGTCTTCGCGGAAGATGCCTTCGAACATGCCGGCGGCCGCGATCGAACTCACGTGGTGGAAGGTGCCGGCCTGGATCGCGTTGGCGAACTCGACCGTGTTGCGGGTGCCGCCGATATTGGTGGCCAGTTCCTCCTCGGGATCTGCCGCCATGTCGTAGATTGCCGCCAGGTGGTAGAAGTGGTCGATTTTTTTCGTCAGGTTCTTGATTTCATCCTTGGAAACGCCCAGCTTCGGTTTGCGCAGATCGCCATATACTGGGATGACACGGGTCTTGGTGGTGCCCCAATATTCGAGCAGGGCGGGCAGTTTGTCACGGCTGCTGTCGCGCATCAGGATATGCACGACACTGCCTTTGCGCGCCAGCAGCTTCTTGACCAACCGTTTGCCGATGAATCCAGTGGCCCCTGTAACAAAATACTGCATTCGACTTCTCCTTTTGTGTTTTTGGTAATCCGCTGCCGCATCATTACAGGCCCGCTTATGATTGGCAAGTGCCGTGTTTTAAGGGCGAGACACATTAGAACGGCAGCTCTATCGCATTAGAATCACGTCTCTAGTTTTGCTGTCTAAAATGAAATTATGTAAATCCGAATCAATGAAAAACAAACAGGAGCGCACCATGGTAAAGAAACTGAAGACTCTGGCAAAAGACGACGACAAACAACTGGCAAACGCCGTGCGTAACTCGGCCCAGCAAATCTGGCAAGCCGGTCTGGGCGCTTTCGCCAAGGCACAGGAAGAAGGCGGCCGTGTGTTCGCCAAGCTGGTCAAGGAAGGCACCGAGCTGCAAAAGCGTACCCGTAGCCTGGCAGAAGAAAAAGTATCGGATGTGCGTGACACCGTCAGCGGCCTGGCCGATGGCATGGGCAAGCAAGCGGCCGGTTCGTGGGACAAGCTGGAGCAGGTGTTCGAAGAGCGCGTGGCGCGTGCCCTGAGCTCGATCGGCGTACCTACCAGCAAGGACGTGCAAACCCTGAGCAAGCGCGTGGAACAACTGAGCAAGGCCGTTGAGCAACTGACCGGCAAGAAGCTGCCAGCCGCCAAGGCCGAGCCGAAAGCGGCCGCCGCCAAGAAGCCTGCCGCCAAGGCCGTCGCCAAGCCAGCCGCGAAAGCTGCCGCCAAGCCAGCCGCCAAGGCCGCACCGAAAGCTGCCGCCAAGCCTGCTGCAAAAGCCGCCGCCAAACCCGCAGCGAAAGCCGCCGCCAAGCCTGCAGCGAAAGCCAAGCCAGCTGCCAAGGCCGCCCCTAAGGCCGCCGCCAAACCTGCCGCCAAGGCCGCCATCAGCTTTCCGACCGTCGCTTCCGTGAAAGCGGCCGCCGAGGCCAAGAAGCCTGTGGTCGCCGCCGTCAACGCCACTGCCCCGACGGAAACGCCAGCGGCCTGAGACAGCGGACACGGCGCCGATTCCCCTCGGTCCTCACCCCGGCCTGTGCACGGGCCGGGTCCGGGGGGAACGCAGATGTAGCAACAATTGAAGCAACATCGGTAGCAACATCGGTAGCAATATCGGGGCTTGTGCGGTGCGCAGGCCTTTTTTTTGTCGAGTATCGTCCTCACACTTGTGGCATAGCAAGACGCCACCAGCACGTATTGCCGGTAACACCTGAAGAATCGTTGTACTGCCATGCCCAAGATTGCCGCAACACCTAGCAAGTCCACCCGCCGCGCGGGCGCCGCCGCGCCGCGCCGGGCGTCCCGCGCAACGCCGCCCAAGCCCCGCATCGGCCTGGCGCTGGCCGGCGGCGGGCCGCTGGCCGCCGTGTATGAAATCGGCGCACTGGCGGCGCTGGAAGAGGCCGTCGAGGGACTGGACCTGAACGACGCGAAGATCTATGTGGGCGTGAGCGCGGGCGGCATCATCGCCGCCGGCCTGGCCAATGGCGTCACGCCGCACCAGATGTGCCGGCTGTTCATTGAAAGCGATGTGGACGCCGTCGATGGCGCCATCCTGTTCAAGCCGGAAACCTTGTTGCGGCCGGCCCTGAAGGAATTCGGCAAACGCATGAGCGCCGCGCCTGGCCTGTTCGCGAGCGGGCTGTTCCATTATCTGAGCCGGCGCGGCACGCTGGCCGCGTCGTTCGAGCGCCTGAAGGAATTGCTGCCGGCCGGCTTCTTCTCGGGCGACGCCATCGGCGACTTCCTGGCCGCCACGTTTTCCCAGGCCGGCCGCAGCAACGACTTCCGCAAGCTGCGTCGCAAGCTCGTGATCGTGGCCACCGATCTCGACACGGGCAAGGCGGTGCGCTTCGGCACGCCGGGCTGGGACAAAACGCCGATCTCGGTCGCCGTGCAGGCCAGTTCGGCCGTACCCGGTCTGTTCCCGCCGGTGGAAGTCGATGGTCACCATTTCGTCGATGGCGCTCTGCGCAAGACCATGCACGCCTCCATCGCGCTGGAGGAGGGTGTGGACCTGCTGCTGTGCGTGAATCCCATCGTGCCCTACAACGCCCGCTTCCAGGAGGGCGCGCGCAAGCTGGCCAATGGCGGCTTGCTCGATGTGTTGTCGCAGACCTTGCGCTCCATCCTGCATTCGCGGCTGGAGACGGGCCTGGCCAGCTACCAGATCAGCCACCCGGACGTCGACATCTTGCTGTTCCAGCCCAGCGAGGACGACGCGGAGCTGTTTTTCACCAACATTTTCAGCTACAACAACCGCCGCCGCATGTGCGAGCAGGCGTACCAGAACACGCGTTTGATGCTGTGGGAGCAGCGTGAAAAGCTGGCGCCCAAGCTGGCGCGCCATGGCATGCGCCTCAAGTTGTCCGTGCTCAGCGACACCAGCCTGAGCCTGGTGAGCCAGAAACCGGCCCGCAAAGCCACCACGCGGCTGGACAATGTGTTGAACGACCTCGAACGGTATTTAAAAGTAGTCCATGGCCATCCAACGCACGGCAGTTTCTAAAGTAGCAGCTTCGGTGTTATGCTTGCAGGAGAATAAAGAGAGATCGCCTGCTATGCTACAAAAAGCTCCCCGCCGCACCCGAGAACGCATCCTGGAATTATCGCTGCGCTTATTTAACGAATTTGGCGAGCCGAATATCACGACCACCGTGATAGCCGAGGAGATGAATATCTCGCCAGGAAATCTGTACTACCACTTCCGCAACAAGGACGACATCGTCAATTCGATCTTTTCGCAATTCGAGGCGGAAATCGAACGCATCCTGACCGTGCCCGATGGCCGCCGTTCGAATATCGAGGACGTGTGGCTGTATTTGCACCTGATGTTCGAATTGATCTGGCGTTACCGTTTCTTTTACCGCGACCTGAATGACCTGTTGTCGCGCAACCGCAAACTGGAACTGCATTTCAAGCAAATCCTGGCGCACAAGATCAAGGTGGCCAAGCAGTTGTGCGAAGACTTGCGCAGCGAACAGTCGATGGAGGCGAGCGACGTGGCCATCGACGCCATGGCCACCAACATGGTGGTGGTGGCGACCTATTGGCTGTCGTATGAATACGTGCGCAACCCGCGCAAATACACGGAGCAGCAATCGATGGCGGACGCGCTGGCGCGCGGCTGCTACCAGGTGCTGTCGCAGATCGGCCCCTACCTGCGCGGCGAAACCAGCGTGCTGTTCCAGAAGTTGTCTGAAGAATATTTGAAGAAGTTGAAATAAAAAAATCGAAATAACTCTCGGAGAAAACTATGGCATGGAGTAAATTCCCGCATCCTGACGATGCTTATGTGTACACGGCCGCCAGCCTGAAAAAGAACTGGGCCCGTTTGCACGTGGGCGATGCGGAACCGTTCCCCAAAGACGCGCGCCTGGTCGAGGCGTGGATCGCCTTCCATGCGGGCGATTTCGAGCGCGCCACCCAGATCGGGCTGGACGTGGGTGTGGACGGTTACTCCGTGGCGCACAAGGCGACTTGCATGTACGCCACCTACCTGGAAAAGAGCGAGAAGAAAAAGATCGCCACCTTCGAGGAAGTGGCCGAGCGCTGCGAGCGCCAGCAGCAGGAGCAGCCTGACAACGCGGCCGGTTACTACTGGCATGCCTACGCGCTGGGCCGCTATGCCCAGGGCATCTCCGTGGTCAAGGCGCTGGCCCAGGGCGTGGGCGCCAAGGTCAAGCACAGCCTGGACACCACGCTCAAGCTGGCGCCCAAGCATGCGGACGCGCACATCGCGCTGGGCACCTACCACAGCGAGATCATCGACAAGGTGGGCGCCATGATCGGCGGCCTGACCTACGGCGTGAAGAAGGAAGAGGGCTTCAAGCACTTCAAGAAGGCGCTGGAACTCAATCCCGACTCGGCCATTGCTCGCATCGAGTATGCTAACGCCTTGGTCATGCTCGACGGTAAAAAGAAGATGGACGAAGCCGTCGGCCTGTACGAGGCCGCGGC
This sequence comes from Rugamonas brunnea, assembly GCF_014042345.1. GTDB lineage: Bacteria > Pseudomonadota > Gammaproteobacteria > Burkholderiales > Burkholderiaceae_D > Rugamonas > Rugamonas brunnea. Next base: position 641,778 of record NZ_JACEZT010000001.1, on the reverse strand, counting down.
CGCCTGCGAACCGCGCGATGCGATGGAGCGGCTGGACGTGGAACTGGCGAAAGAGGAACTTGAGGATTAATCCGCTGTGACAAAAGCGATCTGTGTGTACTGCGGCGCCAACCCCGGCGCCAGCCCCCGTTATGCGGACGCGGCCCGCGCGCTGGGCCGCGCGCTGGTCGAGGACAACATCGCGCTGGTGTACGGCGGTGGCAACGTGGGCCTGATGGGCATCATCGCCGACGAGGTGCTGCGCCTGGGCGGCGACGTGACGGGCGTGATCCCGACCGCGCTGATGGAGCGTGAAGTAGGCCACATGGGGCTGACGCGCCAGTTCATCGTCAAGGACATGCACGAGCGCAAGGCCATGATGGCCAAGCTGGCCGACGGCTTCATCGCCATGCCGGGCGGCCTGGGCACGCTGGAGGAGTTATTCGAGATGTTGACGTGGTCACAGCTGGGCATCCATGCCAAGCCGGTCGGGCTGCTCAACGTGGACGGTTTCTACGACGGCCTGATGGGTTTCATCGGCCACGCCAGCGGCGAAGGCTTCATCCGCCCGCAGCACGCGGCCCTGATGATGGTGGATTCCGATCCGCAAGCGCTGGTGCAACGCCTGCGCGCACGCCACGCCGCCGCTGCATAGAGGCTGGTTCAACATGACCGTGGCAAGGCGTGGCGACGAAGACAGTGCATGTGCACGGCGAGGCGCCACAACGAAGCCACGGGCTTGTTGAAGCAGCCTCTTAAGACCAGAGCCGCTGGCCGGCCGTGTCGAGCTGGGTCAGGTACAGCCGCAGGTCGAACTCGTACTGGTGGTAGTTCGGTTCCATGTAGGTGCACAGCTTGTAGAACGCCTTGTCGTGCTGCTTTTCCTTCACGTGCGCTAGCTCGTGGACGGCGATCATGCGCAGGAATTCCAGCGGCACTTCCTTGAACACGGTGGCGACGCGGATCTCGTGCTTGGCCTTGAGTTTGCCGCCCTGCACGCGCGAGATCGACGTGTGCAAACCCAGCGCGTGGTTGATCACGTGGATCTTGCTGTCGAATTCCACCTTGTTGATCGGTTCCGCGTTGCGCAAGTGTTCAGTTTTCAATTCTTGCACGTATTGGTACAGCGCCTTGTCGGTGCGGATGTCGTGCGCCTTCGGATAGCGCTTGAGCAGCACTTCGCCCAAGCGGTTTTGCGCGATCAGTTGCGATACCTGGTGCTGGGTCTGTTCGGAATAGGCGCTGAGGTACTTGAGGGCGGACATGGTGAGCGGCACGAGCGGGCGGGGGAGGCGGAAATATACCACAGACGCCGGAAACGCCGTATGATGAGGCCGTATCTCTTCCGTTCCGGTCGTCCCGCACTTCATCTCCATGCGTACCCATGTCAATTCCCTGGGCTTGCTGATCCACGGCGATCCCGTCATTCCCTTCGTCTACCCCAAGCACATCGACCGTGCCAGCCTCGACGCCTTGCCGTCCCAGCCCGGCATCTATGTCTTTCGCGATGACGACGGCGAGGCGCTGTACGTGGGCAAGAGCGTCAACATCCGCCAGCGTGTGCTCAGCCACTTGCGCACGCCCGAGGAGGGCCGGCTGCTGCAATGCAGCCGCCGCGTGGATTTTGAATGCACGGGCGGGGAGATCGGCGCGCTGTTGCGCGAATCGCAGTTGATCAAGCAGTTGCAGCCGCCGTTCAACCAGCAACTGCGCGGCTTGCGCGACATGTGCTCGTTGCGCATGGTGGGCAATCTGCCCGAAGTCGTCTTCTCGAGCGAGGTCGATTTCGCGCGCACGCAAGGTTTGTATGGCCTGTTCGGCACCCGCGCCAGCGCCATGGAGACGTTGCGCGACGTGGCCGATCGCGCCGGCCTGTGCTGCGCTGTGCTGGGATTGGAGAAAGTGGCGCGCGGCCGCGCGTGCTTCGCGCGCCAGTTGCGCCGTTGCGGCGGCGTGTGTGTCGGCGCCGAGAGCGTGGAGGCGCACGGCGCGCGGATACGGGCCGCGCTGGAGCCCTTGCACATCGCGCCGTGGCCGTTCGCGGGCGCTGTCGGCATTGTCGAGCAGTCGGATGGCGTGCGCCAGGTGCACGTGGTCGACCACTGGTGCTACCTGGGGCCGCGCGGCAAGGGGCGGCGCCGCAGCATGGCCGCGCCGCAGTTCGATTTCGATGTGTACCAGATCCTCGTCAGGCCGCTGTTGCAAGGCGGCCTGACGCTGGAGCTACCCTAGAAGTCGCTTCAACAAGCCCGTGGCGTCATTGCAGTGCCATGCCGTGCGAGCGCACTGTCTTCGGCGCCACGCCTGGCCATGGCCATGTCGTAACGACTTCTTATGGCCGTTCGCGCGCGCGCTCGAAGCTGGCGCGCGTGCTGTCCTCGTCGCGCTGGCCGAACGCGTAGTGGGCTTCCAGCCACATGACGTTGATGATGGCGGCCGACAGCGCCAGCCCCAAGCCCAGTATCCAGGTGAAATACCACATGATGTTGTCCTTTCAGTATGCCGTGTGTTGGTTGTCGCGGATGTGTTCCAGCGTGACCTTGCCGCGCACCACGCGGTAGACCCAGCCCGTGTAGCTGACCACGATGGGCAGCATGATCACCACCACCCAGAACATCACGGCCAGGCTCTTGTGGCTGGCCACGGCGTCCCAGGCCGTCAGGCTGCTGCCCGGCGCCAGCGAGGAGGGCAGCACGAAGGGGAACATGGCCGCGCCCGCCGTCAGGATGATGGCCGCCACCGTCAGGCCGCTGGCCAGGAAGGCCGCCACCGTCCGGCGCAGCAGGCTCAGCACGATGACCAGGGCCGCGCCGGCGAACGCGGCGACGGGGAAGGCGCGCGTCAGCGGCCAGCGTGCATAGTTGTCCAGCCACGCGCCCGTGGCCCGCGTCACCGTCTTGGCGACGGGCATGAAGGCGGTGTTGGCATCGGGCATGGCGGCGATGCGATAGCCGGCTATGCCGTGCGCCACCCACACGCCGCCGGCCGCGAACAGCGCCATCGTGACGACGGCGGCCGCGATGGCCAGCGCGCGGGCGCGGTGGGCGATGGCGCCGTCCGTCTTCTGCTGCAGGAAGGTGGCGCCGTGCATGGCCAGCATGGCTACGCTGAGCAGGCCGGCCAGCAGGCCGAAGGGATTGAGCAGCTGGAAGAAGTTGCCCGAGTACTCCATGCGCATGGTGCTGTCGTATTGGAACGGCACACCTTGCAGCAGGTTGCCGAAGGCCACGCCGAAGATCAGCGGCGGCACGATGCCGCCCGCGAACAAGCCCCAGTCCCAAGCGTTGCGCCAGCGCGGGTCGGCCAGCTTGCTGCGGTAGTCGAAACCGACCGGACGGAAGAACAGCGCGAACAGGCACAGCATGAGGGCGATGTAGAAGCCCGAGAACGCGGCCGCGTACACCAGCGGCCAGGCCGCGAACACGGTGCCGCCGGCCGCGATGAACCAGGTCTGGTTGCCTTCCCAGGTGGGGCCGATGGTGTTGATGATGACGCGCCGTTCGCCGTCATTGCGGCCCAGGAAGGGCAGCGACATGCCGACGCCGAAGTCGAAGCCGTCCGTCAGCGCGAAGCCCAGCAACAGCACGCCGACGAAGCACCACCAGATGATCTTGTAGGTTTGATAGTCGAATAACATGGTCGCTCCTTAGTGTGCAGGCGCGTGGCCCGCTGGTGTTGCCTGTTCCCAGTGGTACTGGCCCGTGTGCAGGCTGCTTGGCCCCAGCCGCGCGAACTTGAACATCAGCCCCATTTCGATCACCAGCAGCAGCGTGTAGAAACCGATGAAGCCGGCCAGGCTGAAATACAGGCTGCCCGCTTGCAGCGACGAGGCCGACAAATGGGTGGGCAGGATGCCGGCGATGGTCCACGGCTGGCGGCCGTATTCGGCCACCACCCAGCCCAGCTCGGCGGCCAGCCACGGCAGCGGAATGGCGCACACGGCCAGCCGCAGCAGCCAGCGTTGCTTGGCCAGCCGCTTGCGCACCAGGAAGTAGAACGCGCTGCTGAAGATGAACAGGAACAGCAGGCCCAGTCCCACCATGGCGCGGAACGACCAGAACAGCGGCGCCACCTTGGGGATGGTGTCGTTCACGGCCAGCCGGATCTGTTCGTCGGTGGCGTCCGTCACGTTGGGCGTGTACTTCTTCAGCAGCAGGCCGTAGCCGAGGTCGGCCTTGACGGCGTCGAAGGCGGCGCGCGCGGCCGGCGACGTGTCGCCGCCCTTGAGCCGGGTCAGCGCCGCGTAGGCCGTCATGCCGCGCCGGATGCGGGCCGCGTGTTCCTGCTTCAGTTGCTTGATGCCGGTCACTTGCTTGTCGGCCGAGCGGGTGGCGATCAGGCCCAGCACATAGGGGATCTTGACGGCGTAGTCGGTGCGTTCGGCCGCGTCGTTGGGCAGGCCGACGACGGTGATGCCGGCCGGCGCCGGTTCCGTCTCCCATTCCGCTTCGATGGCGGCCAGCTTGACCTTGTTCACTTCACCGGCCGTGTAGCCCGATTCATCGCCCAGCACGATCACCGACAGCGACGAGGCCAGGCCGAAGCCGGCCGCGATGGCGAACGAGCGCAGCGCGAACGGGATGTCGCGCGCCTTGAGCAGGTAGAACGCGGAAATGCCGAGCACGAACATGGAGGCCGTCACGTAGCCGGCCGCCACCGTATGCACGAACTTCACTTGCGCCACCGGGTTGAAGATCACATCGACGATGCTGACCAGCTCCATGCGCATGGTGTCGTAATTGAACTCCGCACCGACCGGGTAATTCATCCAGCCATTGGCGATCAGGATCCACAGGGCCGACAGGCTGGAGCCGAACGCGACCAGGAAGGTCACGCCCAGGTGCTGCACCTTGCTCAGCTTGTTCCAGCCGAAGAAGAACAGGCCGACGAAGGTCGATTCGAGGAAGAAGGCCATCATGCCTTCGATCGCCAGCGGGGTGCCGAAGATGTCACCCACGTAGTGCGAGTAATAGGCCCAGTTGGTGCCGAACTGGAATTCCAGCGTGATGCCGGTGGTTACGCCCATGGCGAAGTTGATACCGAACAGTTTGCCCCAGAAGCGGGTCATGTCCTTGTAGATTTCCTTGCCCGTCATGACATAGACGGATTCCATGATGACCAGCAGCCAGGACAAACCCAGCGTGAGCGGGACGAACAGGAAGTGATACATGGCTGTCGCGGCGAACTGCAGGCGTGACAGGCTGACGACATCATCGAGCGGAGTCATTTTTCATCTCGGAGGTTGGGGAAGCGGGGAGGGAGGCCGGCGCGCCGTCCAGCAAATGCTGCTGGACCTGGGCGGTGGGCATCCGCATGTGTTGGGCTTGCGGGTGGGCGAAGAAGGCGTGCCACAGCCAGAACAGCAGCGCGCCCTTCAGCACCAGGGCCAGGCTGATGGTGAGCCACAGCGGCGCGCCGCGCCGCCTGTCCGTGGGCGGCGGGTTCACTGGCCGTCCCGTTCGCGGGTGGTGGCTGGCAGGCCGGTCTCTTCGGCGGCGGACGGGGTGGCGTCGGCGCGGCTGAAGCGGAATTTGTCGCGCACCGATTCGCCCACGTCGAGCAGCTTCTTGACGGTGGAGCCCATCTTCATCAGCGAGGCCAGCGTGTCCGGCGACAGGCGCTGCACGTCGTCAAACCAGGCGCTCGACAGTTCGATCAGGTCGTACATTTCGCGCATGCGTTGCTGGGCCACGCGGTCCGCGTCCGTGGTCGGCGTTTCCAGCAGCGCGTCGCGCAGCATGGACAGGGTCGGTTCCACTTCGCGCCGGCGGCGCTCTTCCAGCAGGGCCTTGAAGATTTCCCACACGTCCTTGGGCGGCTCGAAATATTCGCGCCGGTCGTTCGGCTGGTGCAGCAGTTTGACCAGCCGCCACGATTGCAGTTCCTTCAGCCCCATCGACACGTTGGAGCGCGAGAACGACAGCGATTCGGCGATCTCGTCCGCGTTCAGCGGGCGGGCGCTCACATACAGGAGGGCGTATATCTGGCCCACGGTGCGGTTGATGCCCCAGCGGCTGCCCATTTCGCCAAAGTGCAGGATGAAGCGTTGCGCCAATGGTGTGAGATTCATCACGATACGTGTCCTTTTGAATTTTCAGTAATTCCTGAAATTATAGAAGGTTTACGAAAAGTGCGTATGACAGCTAGTTATTTCGATGTAGGGCGGGAAAATTCCTTGCGCTATATAATCCTGTATATTGCGGTTTCGCCATCGTGGAAAGGAATGTGTATGCTGCGGAAAGTTGGGGCGCTTGCGGCGCTGTCGCTCGCTGCGGCGGCGGGCACGGCCAGCGCGGCCGAGATCACGGTGTCGGCCGCCGCCAGCCTGAGCAATGCGTTCAGGGACATCGCCCAAGCCTATGAGCAGGCCCATGTGGGGGACAAGGTGTTACTCAATTTCGGCGGTTCCGATGCCCTGGTGCAGCAGATCGCCAAGGGCGCGCCGGTGGACGTGTTCGCCTCTGCCGACCAGGAAGCGATGGACAAGGCCGAGAACCAGAAACTGCTGCGGCTCGGCAGCCGCGCCAACTTCGCCAGCAACCGCGTGGTGCTGATCGTGCCCGCCAGCGGTGGCGCCGAACTGCACGGCTTGGGCGACCTGACGCAACCCGGTGTCAAGCGCGTTACGCTGGGCAACCCGGCCAGCGTGCCCATCGGCCGCTATGCCAGGCAGGCGCTGGAACAGACGCACTTGTGGCCGGCCGTGGAAGCCAAAGCCATCTACGTCACCTCGGTGCGCCAGAGCCTCGATTACGTGGCGCGCGGCGAGGCCGACGCCGGTTTCGTCTACGCCACCGACGTGGCCGTGCAAAAGGACAAGGTGAAAGTGGTGGCCATGGTGCCGACGGCAACCCCGGTCAGCTATCCGATCGCCGCCACGGCTGGCAGCGCGCAGGCGGAAGCGGGACGCCGTTTCATCTCCTTCGTGCAGGCCGCGGCCGGCCAGGCCATCCTGGCCAAGTACGGCTTCGGCCGTCCCTGAGCGCACCGCGTCATGATGGATAGCCCGGCCTGGATCGCGTTGTCCCTGTCGCTCAAGGTGGCGGGCTGGGCCACGGCCATCGATTTGCTGCTGGGGCTGGCGCTGGGCTATCTGCTCGCGCGTTGCCGTTTTCGCGGCCGCGAAATGCTGGACGCCCTGCTGACCTTGCCGATGGTGATGCCGCCCACCGTGCTCGGCTACTACTTGCTGGTGCTGATCGGCCGCAACGGCTGGCTGGGCGGCTGGCTGCAGCGCAGCTTCGGCATCAACCTGATTTTCACCTGGCAGGCGGCCGTGATCGCGGCTGCCGTGGTGGCGTTTCCGCTGGTGCTCAAGGCGGCCCGGTCCGCGTTCGAAACGGTGGACCGCCAGCTGGAACAAGCCGCCCACGTGCTGGGCGTGTCGTCTTTCGGCGTGTTCCTGCGCGTGACCATGCCGCTGGCGTGGCGCGGCGTGCTGGCCGGCACCTTGCTCGCGTTCGCCCGCTCCATGGGCGAGTTCGGCGCCACGTTGATGGTGGCCGGCAGCATACCGGGCAAGACGCAAACGCTGTCGATCGCCGTGTACGAGGCCGTGCAGGCGGGGCAGGACGACAGCGCCAACGTGCTGGTGTTGGTCACCTCGGTCACCTGCATCGTGGTGCTGGTGCTGGCCAGCAAACTGACGCCCAAGCGTCTTGTCAACGACTGAACCGCCATGCAGATCCAGGTCGACATCCGTAAAACACTGCGCTCGGGCGCCCGCACGTTCACGCTGGACGCGCAATTCTCGTCCGACAGCCAGCGCATCGTCATCTACGGTCCTTCTGGCGCCGGCAAGAGCCAGCTGATGAAAGCCGTGGCCGGCCTGATGACGCCGGACGCGGGCCGCATCGCGCTCGATGGCCGCTGCCTGTTCGACCGCGAACGTGGCGTGGACCTGGCCCCGCAGCGGCGCCAGGTCGGCTATCTGTTCCAGGACTACGCCCTGTTCCCCCATTTGAACGTGCGGCAGAACATCGCGTTCGGACTGGCGCGCGGCTGGTTCAATCCGCGCGCCCGCGCCGATGACGCCGCCGTGCGCCACTGGTTGCAGGCGTTCGAGCTGGAGCATGTGGCGCACCAGTTCCCGCACGAATTGTCGGGCGGCCAGCGGCAGCGCGTGGCACTGGCGCGGGCGCTGGTGCCCGATCCGCAGGCGCTGCTGCTGGACGAGCCGTTCGCCGCGCTAGACCCCAGCTTGCGCGCGCGCATGCGGGCCGAGCTCGATGCGTTGCAGCGCCGGCTTGCCATCCCCATGATCCTGATCACGCACGATCCCGACGATGCACGCGCGTTCGGCGAACACATCCTGCGCATGGAGGACGGCAAGATCGCGCCGGTGCACACTTTTGAATTCCCGGAGACCAACGATGGCACACGAAAAGCCGCAGGCTGATCCGCAGGCCGGTGCCGCGCCGGTCGTGGCGCTGGACGCGGCGGGCGAGATGGCGCCACCGCTGGCGCCACAGCTCGCGCCGCAACTGGCACCTCAACTAGCACCTCAACTAACACCCACGCTGGCACCCCAGCTGGCGCTGCAAGGCAATGTGTGGATGACAGTGGGCGGCGAGAAGCTGGGCGGGCAGGACCGGGTGGCGCTGCTGGCGGCCATCGCCGAGACCGGCTCCATCACGCGCGCGGCCAAGGCCGTCAAGATGAGCTACAAGGGCGCGTGGGACGCCATCGACGCCATGAATAACTTGGCCGGCGCCACGCTGGTCGAACGGGTGGCCGGCGGCAAGGGCGGCGGCGGCACGCGGTTGACGGCGCGCGGCACGCAACTGGTGGCCAACTTCCGCCAGGTCGCGGCCGAGCACGACAAATTCATCGCCCATTTGAGCGCCCAGTCGCACGCCCTGGCCGACGACTTTTTATTGATACGGAAGATGCAGATGCAAACCAGCGCGCGTAACCAGTTCAGCGGCACCGTCACGGCCTTGAAGCGGGGCGCCGTCAATGATGAGGTGGTGTTGGAGATCATGGGCGGGCAACAGATCGTGGCCACCATCACGCGCGACAGTTGCGACAGCCTGGGCTTGTGCGAGGGCGCGGCTGCATTCGCGCTGGTCAAGGCCTCGTCCATCATCGTCATGACGGACGCGACCGGCGCGCGCCTGTCGGCCCGCAACCAGCTGGCCGGTACGGTGGTGCGCTTGCAGCCGGGCGCCGTCAACACGGAAGTGAGCATCGCCTTGCCGGGCGGCGGCACGCTCGCCGCCATCATCACGCGCGACAGCGCCGACGCGCTGGCGCTGGCGGTGGGCGCGCCGGCCACCGCCATCTTCAAGGCCTCCAGCGTTATCCTCGGCACCGCTGGCTAATCCAAAACCGGGGTCAGGTCATGCCATCACGCAAGCCGCGCGCAGCTTGCGTGATGGCATGACCTGACCCCGGTTTTTGTCAGACGTGGCCCCAGGGCAGGAACTTGGCCGGCGTGGTGCCCAGGATGCGGCGGAACAGGGCGATGAAACTGCTGACGCTGTCGTAGCCGAGGTTCATCGCAACCGTGGTCACGGATTCGCCGGCCGTCAGCAACTCCATGCCTTTCTGCAGGCGCGCGATCTGGCGCCATTCCACCAGCGACATCCCCGTTTCGGCGCGGAAGTGGCGCGTCACGCTGCGCCGCGACAGGCCAATGCGTTCGGCCCAGCCGTCGAGGTCGGTCTCGTCGGCCGGGTTCTCGGCGATGCTGGTCGCCATGGCCAGCAGGCGCGGATGGCGCGGCATGATCAGGCGCAGCGGGTCCGGCTCGGCCCGGCCTATCTCATCGAGGAACACCATCATCAGGCGGTGCTCGGCCGCGTCGGCGGGCGCGCCTTGCGGCCAGCCGCGCATGCGCTCGAACAGCGCGCTGGCCACCGGCGACAGGCGCAGCACCTGGGGCTGCGCCGGCAAGGCATCGCACAACGATGGCGCAAGGTGCAGCGTGTAGCCGGCGAGGCCGGGGCGCAGCTTGCTGCCGTGCACGCTGGCGCCGTGCGCCATCTGCGGCGGCACCCAGCCCAGCCGGCCCGGCGGCAGCACGGTGCGGTTGCCGCCCGCTTCCAGCACGATCAAGCCTTGCAGCGCGATGTACATCTGGCCTTCCGGATGACAGTGGATGTGCTTGCCTTTGTCTGTCCCGGACAAACCAGCGTGGGTGGGCGTGAGCCGCATGGGGAAGTCGGCCGACAGCCGGCGTTCTTCGAAAGGAGGAGGGTGCAAATGCATATTGTGGCCCGATCGCGTTATCTCTTGTCTGGCGCCAGTTAGCCGGACGACGGCGCTGCTGGCATGCTAGAACTTTCATTTATAGCAAGGATTTAACATGACTGCAATCGATACCGAAGAGGTGCTGGCGCTGTTGCGGAGCGTGGGCGCATCCTTGTGTGACACTTTCTGGCAACTGGAGCCGGTGGTCGAACTGGACGAGATGGCAGCCGCGTTCCAGCGCATCGATGGCGCGGCGTCGGCCACGCTGCGCTGTGCACTGGCCGAGCTGTATCCGCACATCGGCTGGATGGAAGGGGAGTTCGACGGCGCCGACAGCCATGACGAGGAAGCCGTCGCCCTGCTGGCGCGCGGCGAATACTGGATTTGTGACGCGATCGATGGCGCCGCCCAGTACCTGCGCGCGATGCCGAACTGGGCCATGTCGTTGACGCTGGTGCGCGAAGGCGTGCCTGTGTTCGTGGCCGTGTTCGACGCGGCCCATGATGAGATGTTCCATGCCGCGTGGGGCGGCGGCGCGTGGTGCAACGGCAAGCCGGTGCGCGTGAATGCGAGGGAGAGCCACTACAACGGCGTGGTGGCCACCAACCACCCGCCGTTCGCTGTCAAACAACCGGCGGCCGTGGGCCGCGCTGGCCTGGCATTGAGCGCGATGCTGCCCGATGTGGCGGCCGTGCGCAACCTGGGCCCCACCTCGCTGCAACTGGCGTATGTGGCCTGCGGCCGCCTCGACGCGTTCTGGGAATTTGGCGAGGACGGCTTTAACTGCCTGGGCCCGGCACTGCTGGTGCGCGAGGCGGGCGGTACGGTCAGCCAGGTCGATGGCGCGCCTTACCGTTTGCTCTCGGCCGATATCGCGGCCGGTCCGCCCCGCGTGCACGCGTCCATGCTGCTACGGTTGCAGCAGGTGCTGGCGGGATAAGTAACGCATCGGTAATGCATCGGCAACGCATCAGCACCGCACAAGCACCGCAGCAGCACCACTGCTTTGCCGGCACAATGCCAGGGCCGCCGCATCGACAGTGCCGGCCGTGGCCGTTGCGGGCGGGCCGCAGCGGCCATGGCGGCGATCAGCTGTCGTCCTCCTTGCCGCCTTGCCGGACGCCGCTCTTGTCCTGCTGTTGCGAGCTGGCGGCGGCGCGCGCCTTGCCATTCTGGCGCGCGGCCAGTTGCCGGTTCTCGCCGCCCTTGCGGCCGATTTCCGCCATGTGCTCGCGGTCGCGGCTGACGGCTTCGCCGCCTTTCTGGCCGGCGCGGCGCGCTTCCTCCGAATCGAACTCGTGGGCCGTGCCCTTCTGATGGGCGGCCTGGCCGCCCTTGCTGGCGATCTCGCGTTGCTGCGCTTCGCTCATGGCGGCGAAGCCGCGCTTGGATGTGCCTTTCTGCGTGCTACCTTTACCCTGATCGCTACCTTGATTGCTGGCCATATCGATCTCCTTAGTCATGGGGAATGATTTTGTCGCAGAGCGGCGCGGCATGTCGCCGGCGAGCCGGGCACGTTCGAGTCGCTCTGCCAGTTTAGAGACGGGCTGCTGGTGGAAGTTCCGTGTTGTGCGCTCGCCGCTTCAGTGGTGGTGCTGGCTGGCGTGTTCGCCCGCGTGGCCGTCGCCGCTGTGGATGCCGGCTTGCATGTGCTGCACCGCTTCCTGCTGGCGTTCCGTGGCCTTGCTGGCTTCTTCCGACGCGCGCCGCATGGTGTCCTCGGCCACGGCCGTGGCCGAGCGGCTCAGCTTGGGCATATGGGTTTCCGTGGCGCGCGCCAGGTCGTCGCACGCATGGGCCATGGTGTCGGCCAGCTTGCGCTGGTAGTCGCGCAGCGGGCCGTTGACCGGATTGAGTGTGCTGCCCAGCGCCGTGCCCAGTTCAGCCGCGTTGCCGCGGGCCAGCGAGTGCTGGCAGATCTGGCTCATGTCGGCCAGCATGTCGCGCGCCAGCTGCAGGTTTAGTTCGCCGATCTTGCGCACCGTGTCGAGCAGGTGCTGGTTCACGTCGGTGGTATAGGTGATCAGGGCGTCGCAATGCGAGCGCATGGCGGGGGTGATGAGTGTATCCATGGCATATCCTCAAGCTGGCGGTTGAAAAGGCCCGGCGGCGCCGGACGGACAGGGCAGACTTGGGATAGACGCTGGCGGGGTGCGGAAGTTCCGCCGTCGCGTGAAGGAGAGGAGAGGGGAAGGGCGCCGCCGCGCCGCCAGGACGTTCCGTGGCGCGCGGCGGCGTGGGCAGCGTGTGCTTAGTCCTGCGCCACCTGCAGCACCAGCTTGCCGAAGTTCTTACCTTCAAACAGCATGTTGAGTGCTTGCGGGAATTGCTCGATGCCTTGCACCACGTCTTCCTTGCTCTTGATCTTGCCTTGCTTGAGCCACTGGCCGAGCGCGGCCACGCCCAGGTGGTAGCGGTCGGCGTAATCGAACACAACGATACCTTCCATGCGGGCCCGGTTCACCAGCAGCGACAGGTAGTTGGCCGGTCCCTTCACGGCTTCCGTGTTGTTGTACTGCGAGATGGCGCCGCAGATCACGATGCGTGCTTTCAGGTTGATGCGGGTTAGCACGGTGTCCAGGATGTCGCCGCCCACGTTGTCGAAATATACGTCCACGCCTTGCGGGCAATGCTGCTTGAGACCGTCGCGCACGGACTCGTGCTTGTAGTCGATGCAGGCGTCGAAGCCCAGTTCGTTGACGACGAAATCGCATTTCTCCTTGCCGCCGGCGATGCCGACCACGCGGCAACCGAGCTGCTTGGCCACCTGGCCCACGGTCTGGCCCACGGCGCCGGCCGCGCCCGACACCACCACCGTCTCGCCGGCCTTGGGCTGGCCCGATTCGAGCAGGCCGAAGTAGGCCGTCATGCCCGGCATGCCCAGGGTGTTGAGGTAGGTGGTCAGCGGCGCCAGCTTGGGATCGACCTTGTAGAACGCGCCGGCCTTGTCGTCGGCCTTGCCGATCCAGTAGCGCTGCACGCCGGTGCCGCCCGACACGTGGTCGCCCACGGCGAACTTGGGCGAGCGCGAGGCCAGCACCACGCCGATGCCGCCGGCACGCATCACTTCGCCGATGGCCACCGGGCGGATGTAGGACTTGGCATCGTTCATCCAGCCGCGCATGGCCGGGTCCAGCGACAGGTACAGCACCTTGACCAGGATTTCGCCATCGGCCAGTTCGCGCACCGGTTCCACCACTTGCTGCCAGTCGCTGGCCTTGACCATGCCCACCGGACGGGCGGCAAGGCGGAATTGCAGGTTCTCCAAGACGTTCGTTGTCATTTTTTCTTCCTCTGTAGGGGTAGGTGGCGTCCACTATACCGCATAAATGCACGACCGTGCTATTTCCGCATGTGTGGTGCAGTGTGCGCCCGTTTCGATGCCAGTTTGCCCACTTTTTTACGGCAGGGGCTCCGGCATGCGACAATATCGCCCTTGTTCAGATAACCCATCATTGCCCAATAGCAGCCATGACCCACCCCGAATACATTTTGACTCTCTCCTGCCTGGACCAGCGCGGTATCGTTCATCGCGTATCGGGCTTCCTGGCCGACCACGGCTGCAACATCATCGACTCGGCCCAGTTCGGCGACGGCGAATCGCGCCTGTTCTTCATGCGCGTGCACTTCGCGCTGGAGGACAGCGCCGTGGGCGACGCGCTGCTGCGCGCCGACTTCGGCCTGCTGGCGACGGAGATGGGCCTGGACTGGGAACTGCGCGACGCGCGCTACAAGCCGCGTGTGATGCTGATGGTGTCCAAGATCGGCCACTGCCTGAACGACCTGCTGTTCCGCTACAAGAGCGGCCTGCTGCCGGTGGAGATTCCGGCCATCGTGTCCAACCACATGGACTTCTACCAGTTGGCGGCCAGCTACAACATCCCGTTCCACCACCTGCCGCTGGCCACCGGCGCGCCCAAGGAAGCCAAGGCCGCGCAGGAAGCGAAGATCATCGAGCTGATGAACACCCACGGCATCGACCTGGTGGTGTTGGCCCGTTACATGCAGATCCTGTCGCCTGAACTGTGCGCGGCGTTGAAGGGCAAGGCGATCAACATCCACCACTCCTTCCTGCCCAGCTTCAAGGGCGCCAAGCCATACGCACAGGCCCACCACCGCGGCGTGAAGCTGATCGGCGCCACCGCCCACTTCGTGACCGGCGACCTGGATGAAGGCCCGATCATTGAGCAGGACGTGGAACGGGTCGATCATTCGATGGATGCTGAGACGCTGTCGGCCATCGGCCGCGACGTGGAATGCGTGGTGCTGGCGCGCGCCGTGAAGTGGTTCGTGGAACACCGCATCCTGCAGAACGGCGAAAAGACCGTCGTATTCAAGTAATCGTTTATATCATTTACAGAGTTTCACAAGATGGCCCTCAAAGCGACAATCTACAAAGCCGATCTGCAAATCGCGGATATGGACCGCAACTACTACGGCAGCGAGGCGCTGACGCTGGCGCGCCATCCGTCCGAGACGGACGAGCGCATGATGGTGCGCCTGCTGGCCTTCGCCATCCATGCCAACGAAGCGCTGACCTTCACCAAGGGCTTGTTCGACGTGGAGGAGCCGGACCTGTGGCAGAAGGACCTGACGGGCGCCATCCAGTTGTGGATCGAAGTGGGCCAGCCGGACGAGAAGAAGCTGCTCAAGGCCTGCGGCCGTTCCGAGCACGTGGTGGTGTACAGCTACAGCGCCACCAGCCATATCTGGTGGAAGCAGCTGGCCAACAAGGTCGAGCGGTGCAAGAACCTGACCGTGATCAACCTGCCGGCCGACGCCACCGAACAGCTGGAGAAGATGGCCCAGCGCACCATGCAGTTGCAGTGCACGATCCAGGATGGCCAGATCTGGCTGACGGACGGCACGGCGACGGTGGAAATCGGCCGCGAAACGTTCAAGGCCGAGCGCTGATCTTTTCCCGGAAAAGGACAGCATAAATCAAGTTCGCCGCAGCCTTCGGCGCGGCGAAAATGCGCACTCCGCTATAATCGAGCCATGTCCAGGAAATCGAATCTACGCGCGCTGCACATCTGGATCGCATGTTTTGCGATTCTGATGAACGCGCTCGCGCCGTCGATTTCCCACGCCGTCGCCTTCATGCAGGGCCAGCCGCCGAGCTGGGAAATCTGCCGCAGCACCCTGCAGGCCGGGCCCGCCGGCGAGATGCTCCAGGCGATGCTGGCCGATGGCGCCGACAAACAGCAGGCGCCGCACAAGGCCATGTTCAGCATGGACGATTGCGGCTATTGCACCCCGCACGCCGGCAGCTATGGTTTGCCGCCCACGCTCGTCTCCGGGCTGGGCCTGTTCAGTACCCAATCGATACTACCGTTCCTGTTCTACCGTTCGCCCGCGCCGCTGATGGCGTGGTCGGCCTCCCGCCCGCGCGGCCCGCCCGCAGCCTGAGTGCGGTCATACGCCGCGCACCGCTCCCGTATCTGCTTAGCCCCGGCGCCTGATCGCGCCTCATTGTCCGCCGCCCCAGCGCGGCTCCGCGCGTACCGCCGTTGTGCGCCCGCCATCGTCGGCCCCGATCCGGGCCGCCATCATGGCCGGCACCGCGCACCGGCCCGTGCCGCCACTTGAAGAGAGAACCAACATGAACAAGCAAATCCTGACCTTCCTCGCATCGATGACCTTCGCTTCCTGCGCCATGGCCCAGGTGACCGTGAAAGATGCCTGGATCCGCGCCACCGTGCCCACCGCCAAGGCCACGGGCGCCTTCATGCAGTTGCAGTCGGCGAAAGACGCGCGCCTGGTCGAAGTGCGTTCCAGCGCCGCCGGCGTGGTCGAGATCCACGAAATGGCGATGGAAGGCCAGATGATGCGTATGCACGCCATCGCCGGCCTTGATCTGCCGGCCGGCAAACCGGTCAACCTGGCCTCCGGCGGCTACCACGTGATGCTGCTGGACCTGAAGCACCAGCTGAAGGAGGGCGACACGGTGCCGCTGACGCTGGTGATCCAGAACCAGGACAAGAAAACGGAGACCGTCTCGCTGTCGGTGCCGGTCAAGGCGCTCAATTACTCAGCCCCCAAACATTGAGTCCACGGAGCGTGCCATGACATCACGTATCCGTCCCAAACCACTGGTGCTGCTGCTTGCCCTGCTGGGCGCCGGTTACGCCGTGGCCGACGAGGCCCAGCCGCTGACGGTGATCGCGATCAACGGCGGCCGTCCCAGCTCGCTGCCGACCCAGATCCCCACCACCATCGAAGGCATCACCGGCCCGCAGATCGAGGAGCGCATCAATGCCCTCGACAGCGAGGACGCCTTGAAATACCTGCCCAGCCTGAACGTGCGCAAGCGCTACGTGGGCGATTACGACCACGCTGTGCTGGCCAGCCGCGCTTCGGGAACCGGCAACAGCGCCCGTTCGATGGTGTACGCGGACGGCATCCTGCTGTCCAATCTGCTCGGTAACGGCGCCACCTACACGCCGCGCTGGGGCCTCGTCACGCCCGAGGAGATCGAGCGCGTGGATGTGCTGTACGGCCCGTTCTCGGCCGCCTACGCCGGCAATTCTGTCGGCGCCGTGGTCGATTACATGACCCGCATGCCCACCCGCTTCGAAGCCCACTTCAAGCTGACCGGCTTCGGCCAGGCGTTCCAGCAGTACGGCACCGACGCCCATTACTTCGGCAAGCAGGGCAGCGCCGCCATCGGCGACCGCCATGGCGCATGGTCGTGGTGGCTGGACCTGTCGCGCCTGGACAGCAACGGCCAGCCCATCGCCTACGCCAACAAGCTGACCAGCAAGGGCGTGCCCGGCAGCGCCGGCCTGCCCGTGACGGGCGCGCTGGCCGACCGCAATCCCGTCAACCAGGACTGGCTGATCCTGGGCGCCACCAACCAGATCCACACCATCCAGGACCACGCCAAGGTCAAGCTGGCGTATGACGTGTCGCCCGTGCTGCGGGCCAGCTACACGCTGGGCTGGTGGAAGAACGACGCCGAGCGCCATTCGGATTCCTACCTGCGCGACGCGGCTGGCAACGCCGTCTACACGGGCGATGCCATGAACCGCATCAACGTCGGCGGCAAGACCTACACCTTGGTGGCCTCCGACTTCGCGCCCAGCGTGGGCGACCTCGAACACCTGATGCACGGCCTGTCGCTCAAAAGCCATAGCAAGGGCGTGTTCGACTGGGAAGTGGCGGCCAGCCTGTATGACTACCACCGCGACCTGGTGCGCACCCCGACCGTGCTGGTGGCCGACGCGCAGACCAACGGCCAGGGCAACATCACGGACATGGGCGGCAGCGGCTGGAACACGCTGGCGCTGAAAGGCACGTGGCGCCCGGACGGCATGGTCGGCGCCCACATCGTCGACTTCGGCGTGCAGCGCGACAGCGCCAAACTGCGCACCCACGTGTTCAGCAGCGGCGACTGGCTGCACGCGGTCGATGGCGCGCCCGTGTCCGACTTCAACGGCGACACCCGGCTGGAAAGCCTGTTCGCGCAGGACACCTGGCGTATCGCGCCGGCCTGGAAAGCCACGCTGGGCGCGCGCTTCGAACACTGGCAGGCGTTCGATGGCCAGATCGGCGCCAAGGGCAAGCTGCTGCCGTTCACGGACCGCAGCGCAACGGCGTGGTCGCCCAAGGCCGCGCTGGCGTGGCGCGCCACCGACGATTGGACCATGAAGGCCTCCACCGGCCGCGCCGTGCGCAATCCGACGGCGGCCGAATTGTTCCAGGGCGCCATCGTGGACGGCAAGATCGTGTACACGGACCCGAATCTGAAGGCGGAAAAGTCGTGGACCAGCGAGTTGACGGCCGAGCGCCTGAACGCCGACTCCAGCCTGCGCGCCACGCTGTTCCACGAGGTCACGCGCGACGCCCTGTATTCGCAGCCGCTGACGCCGACCGTGAACACCATCCAGAACGTGGGCAAGATCCGCACCACGGGCGTGGAGTTCTCGCACCAGGCCGACAATGTGTTGCTGCCCGGCCTGGCCATCTCCGATAGCCTGACCTATGCCGACTCGCGCATCGTGGCCAACGACGCATTCCCGGCCAGCGTGGGCAGCCTGCAACCGCGCGTGCCGCGCTGGCGCGCCAACTTCCTGGCCGCGTATCAGGCCAACGCGCAGTGGAGCGGCACCTACGGCGTGCGTTACAGCGGCAAGCAGTACGGCACGCTCGATAACAGCGACCCGAATGGCAATACCTACACGGGCGTGTCGAAGTTCCTCGTGATGGATGTGCGGGCGCGCTACCGGATCGATGCGCACTGGACGGCCTCGGCCGGCATCGATAACCTGAACAACGCCAAGTACTGGGCCTTCCATCCCTACACCCAGCGCACGCTGGTGGCGGAGTTGAAGTACGACCTGTAAGAAAAAATGCCCGGAGCGATCCGGGCATTTTTACTTTGAGGGACAGGAGGATCAGCGCACCACGGCGCCGCCCTTCATCACCCACTGCACGCGTTCCAGTTCCGTGATGTCCTTGAGCGGGTCGCCGCTCACGGCGATCATGTCGGCGAACTT
This sequence comes from Rugamonas brunnea, assembly GCF_014042345.1. Lineage (GTDB taxonomy): Bacteria > Pseudomonadota > Gammaproteobacteria > Burkholderiales > Burkholderiaceae_D > Rugamonas > Rugamonas brunnea. The sequence goes on along the minus strand of NZ_JACEZT010000001.1, from coordinate 623,107 downwards.
GCCGGCCTCGATGCTGCCCACGCGGTCGCTCCAGCCCAGTAACTGGCTGGCGTTCACCGTGCCGCTGCGGATCGCCTGCAGCGGCGTCATGCCCAGTTTCACGTAGACGGCGAACTCGCGGCCATTCAGACCGTGCGGGTACACGGCCGAATCGGTGCCCAGCGCCACTGGCACGCCTTGCTGGATCGCGTGCGCCACGTTGCGGCGCGCGGCCGGCAGCACCACCTTGGCTTTCTCCAGCAGCGGCTTGGGCAGCTTGATCGCTTCCGCGTTCTCGATCAGCCAGTCGCCCAGGTACAGCGTGGGCACCAGCCAGGTCTTGTGCTCCTTCATCAGCTTGATGTCCTCGTCGTCGATGTAGGAGCCGTGCTCGATTGAGTCCACGCCGGCCAGCACGGCCAGCCGGATGCCTTCGCCGCCGTGGGCGTGGGCCGCTACCTTGCGGCCCAGACGGTGCGCTTCGCCGACGATGGCCTTCATTTCCTCCAGCGTGTATTGCGAGGCGCGCGGATCGTCGCCGAACGACAGCACGCCGCCGGTGGCGCACACCTTGATGACGTCGGCGCCGTATTTGATGATCTGGCGGGTGCGCTTGATCACTTCGTCCACGCCGTCGGCCACGCCCTCGGCCTGGATCTTGTATTCGGGCGCGTGCATGGTGTCGTCGCAGTGGCCGCCGCTGATGCTCAACGGCGGACCGGACGCGGAGATGCGCGGGCCGGGCACGTCGCCGGCGTTGATGGCATCGCGCAGGCCGATGTCGGCATAGCCTTCCGCGCCCACGTTGCGCACCGTGGTGAAGCCGGCGTTGAGTGTGCGCAGCGCGTTGCGCGCGCCTGTCAGCGTGGCGCGCGGCACGGAGATGGCCACGCTGGCATAGCCGGCATCCTCGGGGTTGCCGGTCAGGTGGGTGTGCATGTCGATCAGGCCGGGCAACAGGGTCTTGTCGCCGAGGTCGATCACCTGGGCGCCGGACGGGATGGCCAGCTTGCTGCCGGCGGCCGTGATGCGGTCGTCGGCGATCAGCACCACGGCCTGGTCCACCATGGCGCCGCTGCGCACGTCGAGCATGTGGGCGGCCTTGACGGCGGTGATGTGCGGGGCCGGCGCGCTGTCGGCGGCCCAGGCGCCGGCGCAGGCCAGCAGCAGGGCCGGCAGCGCAAGTGCGCGCTGCAGGGAGGTGGTGGGACGGTTCAAATAAGTCTCCTGGTAGGTTATTCGAACGGAGAGTATATAGCGCCCCTTGCCCGCGGCGCACGGAATTTGTTTAAACTTAAACTACTTGATCGTGCCGCCGCTGCGGCGACGCCGTGCGGTATCATGTCGGGTCAACCTCACTGGAATACCATGCTGATCATCACCATCAAACAGGGCAAGGAAAAGAGCTTGCTGGCCGGCGAACCGTGGATTTACGCGTCCGCGATCGAAAAAGTGGACGGCAAGCCGCAGGAAAAAGCCAAGCCCGGTTCGACCGCCATCGTGCAAAGTTCGTCGCGCCAGTTCCTGGCCCGCGCCGCCTACAACGCCAAGTCGCAGATCCGCGCGCGCGTGTGGAGCTTCCGCGAGGACGAGCCGATCGACCACGCGCTGATGAAGCGCCGCGTCAAGGCCGCCGTCGCCAAGCGTGCCGCCGGCTGGCGCCAGGCCGGGGCCACGGCCCTGGTGCCGCTGGTGCTGGGCGAGGAGGACGGCTTGCCCGGCCTGCTGGTGGACAGCTACGGCGGGCCGTCCGGCTACCTGATCTGCCGCTTCCAGGCCGGCGGCGTGGACGCGTGGAAGGTGCCCATCGTGCAGGCCCTGATCGCGGAGACGGGCTGTCCTAACGTCTACGAGCGCTGCGAGGAACTGGTGCGCAAGGGCGAGGGCTTGCCGCTGTTCTCGGGCGCCCTGGCCGGCGATGCGCCGCCGGACCGGGTCGAGGTGACGGACGCCGGCCAGCGCTGGCAGATGGATTTGCGCACCGGTTTCGAGTATCCCAAGACGCGCCAGCCGCGTTGATGTGCGCCCCTGTTGCGCCCAAGTTTCAGAAAATTAATTTTCTGGTGGCAATCTTTGGCGCTGGTCTTATAATCGCCGTAGCAGTTGGAGAGGCTACCCCAGCGGCGTAACGGACCCGGAGATCAGAGCAAAGATGGAACATCACTTGTCGTCGCAAATACGCACGTTGTCCTATGTGGAGAACGAAGACCATCCCGTGTTCGGCACGCTGGTCGAGCAGATCCTGCACCTGCTGAACTCCAAGCTGATCTTCAGCGACATCCTGATCCACCAGAACAGTCCCTTGCTGCTGCGCCAGCCCAAGGGGCTGGTGGCCGTGACGGATTCGCCGATCACGCGCGAGGAGCTGGAAGAATTCTTCGAAGTGGTCGAACCCAACTGGGCCGAGCGCATCCAGGACCGCGCGTTCGACCGTTCCATCGACCTGCACACGGCCCGTATCCGCGCCAACTGCTTCACCTTCCAGGGTAAGAAGCGGCTCGGTTGCGTGATCCGACGCTTCCCCAAGGAGCCAATGGCGCTGGGCCAGCTGGGCCTGCGCCAGGATGAAATGGATTTCGCCAAACTCTCCAGCGGCCTGGTGTTGATCATCGGCGACACCTGCCAGGGCAAGTCGACCACCATCGCCTCCATGCTCGATGAGATCAACAAGAATCGCTCGGGTCACATCATCACCATTGAAGACCCGGTCGAAACCCTGATTCCGCAACGTAAATGCGTGATCACCCAGCGCGAGGTGGGCTTCGACGGCGACGTGGAAAGCTTCTACCTGGGCGCGCTCGACGCGCTGCGCGAGCGGCCCGACGTGATCGTGATCGGCGAGATCCGCGACGCCCAGACGGCGCAGGAAGCGCTGGCGCTGGCCGAATCGGGCCCGCTGGTGCTGGCCTCGCTGCACGCCCGCTCGACGGAGCTGGGTTTGCAGAAGATGGTGCGCCTGCTGGGCAACACGGAACCGCAATCGCAGGCGCTGGCCCATGCGCTGCGCGGCGTGCTGTGCCAGGCGTTGCTGCCGTCCGTTGAGGGAGAGCGCTACCACCTGGCTACGGAATGCCTGACCTCCAATCCGGAAGTGGTGCAGATGATCGCCAGCGGCAACGTGTCGGCCATCCGCGGCTGGATGGAGAGCAAATCGACGCCCGGCTGCCATACGATGAACGCCTCGCTGCGCGCGCTGCTGGCCGCTGGTAAAGTCAGCGCGGAAGATGCGCGCAACGCCAGCACCAACCGCGTCGGCCTGATCGAGCGCGCCTGATCCGGGGCCGCGCGGGCGGCCCCTTCACATCACCACATCAATCCAGCGGCACGTTGCGGTAGCGGTTCACGTCCTGTCCCGTGACGGGCGGGGCGTTGTTGCCCCACGCGCTGCGCAGGTAGGACACCACGGCCGCCACTTCCGTGTCGTTGAGTACATGGCCGAACGGCGGCATGCCGTAGGGGCGCGGATTGCCGGCCGTGCCGGGCGCGAAGCCGCCATTGAGCACGATGCGGATCGGGTTCACGGCTTCCTCCATTGTCAACGCGCGGTTGCCGGCCAGTGGCGGCACGCCGGGCGGCAAACCCTTGCCGTTGGCGCCATGGCAGTCCTCGCAATGGCTGTGGTACAGGCGCGCGCCGGCCAGCAGGAATTCCTTGGCCTGGGTCGAGGTGTCGCGCTCAAAGTCCGATTTCTCCGCCGCGCCGGGCAAGGCCCGCAGATAGACCGTCATTGCATGGATGTCGGCGTCGTTCAGGTGCTGCAGGCTTTGCCGCACCACTTCGGCCATCGGCCCGAACACGGTGGCGCGCGGCGATATACCCGTTTTCAGCAGCGCCGCCACGTCCTCCGGTTTCCATGCGCCCAGGCCTGCTTCCGCGTCGGCCGTCAGCGAGGGCGCGTACCAGCCCAGCACGGGGATCATGCCGCCGGACAGCGTGTCGCTGGTGGCGCCCAGCGTATTGCGTTCGCTGTGGCAGGCCGCGCAATGGCCCAGCCCTTCGACCAGGTAGGCGCCCCGGTTCCAGTCGGCCGATTGGGTGGCCTGCGGGCGGAACACGGCGGGCTTGAAGTACAGCGTGCGCCACAGGGCCAGCATGAATTGCTGGTTGTACGGGAAGCGCAACTGGTGCGGCCGGTTGGGCTGGTGCGCGGCCGGCACGCTCTGGAAGTAGGCGTACAGCGCATCGGCGTCGTCGCGCGACACCTTGGTGTAGTTGGTGTACGGGAAGGCGGGGTAGAGCAGGCGGCCATCCTTCGATTTGCCGTTGTGGAGCGCGCGCCAGAAGTCGTCCGCGCTCCAGGCGCCGATGCCTGTCTCGCGGTCGGACGTGATGTTGGGCGTGACCATGGTGCCGAACGGCGTGGGCAGTGCGCGCCCGCCCGCGTAAGGCGCGCCGCCGCGCGTGGTGTGGCAGGCCATGCAGTCGCCGGCGCGGGCCAGGTAGGCGCCGCGCGCCACGCGCTCGGCCGGTGCCAGCGCGGCGGTGGCGGTGGGCGGCGGGCCGGCATCGTCGGTCGGCCACAGGGCGATGGCGAGCACGGTGGCCAGCAGCGCGCCGGCGCCGGCCAGGATGGGAGTGAGCTTCTTCATGGGGTCATGGTGCCGGCATGCTGCCGCATTCGAGCGGCATCGGCCTGGCGATGGTGGTGGCGGGGCGGACGGCCGCATTGGCTGGCTGGCTGGCCAGCCAGGAGGAGACGGCGGCCACGTCGGCATCCGACAGGCGGCTGGTGATCTCGGCCATGCAATCGGGTGCGGCGGCGCGCCGCACCTTGTTGCGCCAGGCGCCGAACTGGGCATTGATGTAATCGTGGGGCAGGCCGACCAGGCCGGGGATGGCGGGCGTCACGCCCGTCAACTGCTCGCCATGGCAGGCCACGCAGGCCGGGATCTTTTTCGCCGGATCGCCAAGGCGCACCAGCGCGCGGCCCCGCTCCAGCAGGGCGGCGCCGACCGTGCTGGTTTCTGGCGGCGGATAGGGCGGGTGCTGTTCGGAGAAGTATTGCGCGATTTCCCGCAGATAGTCGTCCGACAGGTGCTCCACCATGTAGGTCATCATGGGATAGCGGCGCCGGCCTTCGCGGAAATTGCGCAGCTGGTTGTAGAGGTAGCCGGCCGGTTTGCCGGCGATGCGGGGGAAGAAGGCGTCGCCGCGCTCTTTCATGGTGTGGCAGGCGGTGCAAGCCGCCACGCGCTGTTCGATCGTGTCGGGCAGCGTGGCTGGCGTGGCCGCGTGCGCCGCCGGCGCCAGGGCGGCGCATGACAGCGCCAGCGCCAGCGCGGTGTGCCGTGCCACAGTCAAGGGTTTGGACATGAGCTATACCGTTATCTGGAAAACGCCGCCGGACAAATGCCGCATGCAAGTTTGGCGGTTTGGCAAGCATATACCGTGCTGCCGAATAAAGACAGACGCGGCGCCGCAATTTGCCGGCCGCGCGTGCGGGTTCAGTGCTCGCTGGTCTGGTCGCGCGTGGCGGTGGGGGGTGTGGTTGCGGCAGCGGCGGCGGCGGGGCGGCGGTTGCCCGGCCGGTGCTGGCGCGGCGGCTTGGGCGGCTTGAACGGCGGCACCTTGCCTCCTTGCGCGATCCAGTGGCGGAAGATGCGCAGCGCCACCTGGGCGTCGTCGGCCGCGTACAGGATCTGCTTTTCGTTCAGGCGCGGACTGGCCCAGTTGGTGGTGGAGATTTTTTTCGACTTTTGCAGCTTCTGGCCGAAGAACTTGGCCACGGCCGTCTTGGCGCCCAGATCGTTGCGCTGGCCCGGCGTGCGCAGCGCGACCGACAGGTCCAGCACTTTGACGGCCTGGATTTCCAGTTTCGCGTGCAGGCGCTTGACGTCGTCGGACAGGCCGAAGCCGACCTTGATGGCTTGCTCCGATTCCAGGATGGCTTTGAGCACGTCGAGCACTTCGGACGCCGGATGGGCGCCGATGGGGAACAGGTAGGCGATGCGGTCGGTGGCCAGCTGGATCAGGTGCGGCCCGGTCGACTTTTCCCCCTTGAGGAAGGTGGGCTTGGATTCCGTGTCGAAGCCGATAGCGTCCGAGGCCAGCAGGTCGGCGCGCGCTTGCTCGGCCTGCGCCGGCGTGCTCACCACGCGCACGTCGCGCAGCGCGATGCCCTGGTAGGGGGGCAGCTCGGGCGCGTCGGGCGCGCCGGACGGCTCGGCTTCCGGGATCAACTCAACCCTTGCGCGAGAATTTCGCGGTCAGTTGCTGGAGCTTTTCGTTGCGCACGCGGGCTGCTTCCTCGGCGGCGGCAGCAGCGCGCTCGGCCTTCTTGCGTTCCGCTTCCTTCTTGAAGCGCTCCTGCAGCACCTGGGTGGCGTGGGCGCGGTGGGTATCCGTCACCTCGGCGCCGGCGGTGCCGTCCAGGTCGTAGCGCACCTTGGCTTTTTCCATCACTTTCAGGTAGCGCAGCGAGCCCGTGTGGATGCCCAGCGCGGTGCGCATGGTCTTGCGATCCAGGTCGGGCATGCGCGCCAGCAGTTGCTTGTCGATGCCGATAGACAGCGGCAGGCAATCGCGGAAGGCCGGGAATTCCGCTTGCAGCTTTTTCAGCAGGCTGCGCGGGGACTGCGCCGGCGCGGGCGCGGTGGCGGCCGTCGTGGCGGCGGTCGTTTCAACGTCGCCGGCTGGCGGCTGGGGGGTGAGGCTAGTGTTCATCGAATCATAGGTTGTAGCGAGAGGCGCCAGCATATCATGCGTGCCCCATCAATGCAGTGCATTTTAAGCCATCATGTCGTTTCGACCACGTTTTTCGTGCGGGCGCGGCAGGTGCTTTTGCGCGCCAAACCTTGTATAATGACTGACGCACCAAATGCAGGGTGGTGCGATTTCAGTTTGGTACAGGAAGATTTAACAGGGCGCTAGCCCTTGTTATGTGGTTTTTAGATAACAGATATTTGATTTATCAATTATCTTGATGTCTCGCGATACGGCATAATTTGCCCTCTCCTCTATTCTTCACTGAAAAATAGACAGAAGCCCGTTGATCAGGTAGCGGGCTTTTTTTATTCCGCAGCTTCATCGTCAACTTTTATACAACATTGCACAGCCAGGCGGACCGCATGCGGTGAGCGCCGGCCAATGGCATTGGGGTATGGGCCCATGGGTCTCGCATAGAGAGAAATTTAATGACAAAAACGCCGAAAACTTTAACGTTGTCCGTCAAGGCTTCCCGTACCAGCTCCGCGCCGCTGGTGGTGCCGAAGACGACTTTATCTTATGTCATCGAGAATGCGCAAGAGGCAGCGGGCAAAGTAACGGTTGTGAAGAAAAAGAGTTCGCGCCTGGCCGCCGTGGCCGCCGCTGAAGCGGCTGCCGTCGTCGAGACCGGCGCGGAAGCGGGTGCAGAAGCAGGCATGGCTGCGGAAGCGCCGGCCAAGGCGCCCACCGTCAAGGTGGCCCGCAAGGCTGGCGCCGCCTCGGCCGCCGTGTCGCTGGCCGCGCCAGCCGGCCCCAAGCCAGCCGCCGCGCCCAAGTCCAAGCTGGTCAAGGCCAAGGCCGAACCGGCGCCCGTGGTGATCGTGACGGCCGGCCCGGCCGTGAGCCAGGTGACGGACGCGGCCACGCTGGCCTCGATCGACACCTCCGGCTACCTGCTGCCGAGCGTGAAGGTGCCAGGCCGCCGTGGCCGCAAGCCGAGCGAATTCACGCCGGAAAACGATGAAGTGGCGGCACTGAACGCCGTCGAGCGCGCCGAACTGAAGGCCGTCTCCAAGGCCCGCGAGCGCAAGGCCAAGGGCGGCGCCGACCTGCTGGGCATGGACCCGAAAGCGTCGGCCGAAGACCTGGAACGCCGTCGCCAGCAGATCAAGAACCTGATCAACATGGGCAAGGAGCGCGGCTTCCTGACCTATGCCGAGATCAACGACCAGCTGCCCGAGAACATCATCGATCCAGAAGCGATCGAAGGCATCATCGCCACCTTCAACGACATGGGCATCGCCATCTACGAGCGCGCGCCCGACGCGGAGTCGTTGCTGCTGACCGACAGCGTGGCCACCGTGACCAGCGACGACGAAGTGGAGGCGGCTGCCGCCACGGCATTGTCGACGGTCGATTCCGATTTCGGCCGCACCACCGACCCGGTGCGCATGTACATGCGTGAAATGGGCGCCGTGGCGCTGCTGACGCGCGAAGGCGAGATCGAAATCGCCAAGCGCATCGAAGGCGGCTTGAAGGACATGATCCAGGCCATCTCCGCTTGCCCGACCACGATCGCCGAGATCGTGGCGCTGGCCAAGAAGATCGAAGCGGACGAGATGAAGGTCGATGAAGTGGTGGACGGTTTCGTCGACCCCAACGAAGCGGCCAACGCGCCGGCCGTCAGCACGGCCGCCGCGTCGGACGAGGACGAGGACGAGGAAGTCGAGGAAGAGGACGAGGAAGACGGCGACGCCAACGGCGGCGCGGCCGGCTTCTCGACCGAACAGCTGGTGCAGCTGAAGAAGGCGGCGCTGGAGAAGTTCGCCGTCATCTCGGCCCAGTACGACAAGATGCGCAAGGCCAGCGGCGGCTACGGCTCCAAGGCTTACGTGGCGGCGCAGGAAGCCATCTCCAATGAACTGCTGGGCATCCGCTTCACGGCCAAGGTGGTCGAGAAGCTGTGCGACACGCTGCGCGGCCAGATGGAGGAAGTGCGCCACATCGAGCGCGCCGTGCTGGAACTGTGCGTGAACAAGTGCGGCATGCCGCGCGCCCACTTCATCAAGGTCTTCCCCGGCAACGAGTGCGACCTGGACTGGGTGGACCTGGAAGTCGATTGCGCCTATCCGTACAGCGCCGTGCTGGGCCGCAACGTGCCGGCCGTGAAAGAGCTGCAGAAGAAGATGATCGACCTGCAGGCGCGCGTGGCGCTGCCGCTGGCCGACCTGCGCAAGATCAACAAGCAGATGGCCGCCGGCGAAAAGCGCGCGCGCCAGGCCAAACGTGAAATGACGGTGGCCAACCTGCGTCTGGTGATCTCGATCGCCAAGAAGTACATCAACCGCGGCCTGCAGTTCCTCGACCTTATCCAGGAAGGCAACATCGGCCTGCTGAAGGCGGTGGACAAGTTCGAATACCGTCGCGGCTACAAGTTCTCGACCTACGCCACGTGGTGGATTCGTCAGGCCATCACGCGCTCGATCGCCGACATGGCGCGCACCATCCGTGTGCCGGTGCACATGATTGAGACCATCAACAAGATGAACCGCATCTCGCGCCAGATCATGCAGGAAACGGGCAGCGAGCCGGATCTGGCGACGTTGGCCGTCAAGATGGAAATGCCGGAAAACAAAGTGCGCGAAATCATGAAGATCGCCAAAGAGCCGATCTCGATGGAAACGCCGATGGGCGAGGATGGCGATTCGCAGCTGGGCGACTTCATCGAAGACAACACCACGCTGGCGCCGCTGGATGCCGCGCTGCACGCCTCGATGCGCAACGTGATCAAGGAAGTGCTGGACTCACTGACCCCGCGCGAGGCGAAGGTGCTGCGCATGCGCTACGGCGTGGAAATGTCGAACGACCACACGCTGGAAGAAGTGGGCAAGCAGTTCGACGTGACCCGCGAGCGTATCCGCCAGATCGAAGCGAAGGCCATGAGCAAGCTGCGCCAGCCATCCCGTTCGGACAAGCTGAAGACCTTCCTGACCACGCACTAAGCCTGGCCAGCACCCGCCTAAAACCGGGGTCAGGTCATGAATCCGCGCAACTTGCGCAGATTCATGACCTGACCCCGGTTTTTTTTGCGAATACGATGATGGCGGCCAGCGACAGCAAGGCCGCCGCACCAAACGTCCAGGCCGGATTCACGGCCCACAACGCGCCCGCCAGCAGCGAGGCCGGCAGGTACAGCGCGCCCGTCACAAAGCTGTAGATGCCGATGGCCGAGGCGCGCCGCTCCGGTTCCAGGTCGGCCACGTAGGCTTTGCTCTGGGCTTCGTCGATCGCGTAGAACAGGCCATAGACGCCGAATGCGGCCACCATCTGCCACTTGTCATGGCTTAGCGCCAGCCAGACGTTGAGCAGGCCATGCAGCAGGTAGCCGAGCATGATCACGTGCCGCCGGCCGATGCGGTCGCCCAGCCGCCCCATCGATGGCGCGGCCAGCACGCAGGTGACGTTGAAGAACGCATACAGCAGCACGATCTCCGTCACCCCGAAGCCCACCTCGTGCGCCTTGAGCAGCAGGAACCCCAGGCTGTAGTAGGCCAGGGCGAACAGCCCGGCTGGCAGCAGGAAGCGCTTGAAGCCGGGGCTGAGCGCATGCCAGTTCTGCCACACGCTTTCGCGCGCGTGCGGCGCGGTGGTCCGTTCGTCCACGGTGGCCAGCACGAGCACGCTGACCACGGCCGGCACCACGGCCACCCAGAACAACAATCGGTAGGCGTGCGCCGATTCGCCCAGCCACGTCAGCAGCGCCCACGCCACCAGCGGGCCCACCACGGCGCCCGATTTGTCCAGCGCCTTGTGCACGCCGAATGCGTAGCCGCGCCGACCGGACGGCGCGATGGCGGCCAGCCAGGCGTCGCGCGGCGGCCCACGGAAACTTTTGCCCAGCCGTTCGATCACGCGGAACAGGGCCAGGCCGGTGATGGCGGTGCTGACCAGCAGGATGGTCTTGGCCAGCGTGGAAAAGCCGTAGCCGGCCACCACCAGCGCCTTGCGGCGGCCGCCCCGGTCGGACAGCCAGCCGGACAGGTAGTTGAGCGAGGCGGAGGAGAAGTCGGCCAGCCCTTCGATCAGTCCCAGCAGGGAACTGGAGGCGCCGGCCACGGTGGTGAAGAAGATGGCGAACACGGAGAAGATCATCTCCGAACTGAGGTCGGTCAGGAAACTGACCAGGCCCAGCTTGAGGATGTCGGGATCCAGGCTGCGCCAGCCGCTGGCCGGCGCGTTATCGGACGCCGGTGTTGGTGCCGATGCCGATGCCGATGCTGGTGTTGGTGTTGGTGTTGGTGCTGGTGCTGGTGCTGATGCCGGCGGCGTCGCGGCGGGGCCGCGATCATCCGCCGGGTTTGCCGCGCCGTGTTCAGGGCGCTCCGGCATCGCTGGCGGCGTGCGGTTTGAGGGCGGCCGTCAGCCGTCCTTCGAGCGCGCGCATGTCGAACGCGCTGCCGGTGCGGGTGCCGTCCGCGAAATACACGGTCGGGGTGCCGATCACGTGCAGCTTCTTGCCCAGCGCCAGGACCTGCTCGTGCGGTGCCGTGCAGCCGGCCGGGGCGGCGGGGGCGACCTTGCTGTCTTCTATCCATGCGCGCCAGGCCTGGGCACGGTCCGGCGCGCACCAGATGTTGCGCGACTTGACGGCCGAATCGTCCGACAGGATGTCGAGCAGGAAGGTGTAGATGGTGACGTTGTCGATGTTCTTGAGCGTCTGGTGCAGCTTGCGGCAGTACGGGCAGTTCGGATCTTCGAACACGGCCATCACGCGCTTGCCGTCGCCGCGTACGGTCTTGATGGCGGCTTCCAGCGGCAGGTCGCCGAAGCGGATGGTGGCCAGCTGGTCGGCGCGGGCGCGCGTCAGGTCCTGGTAGGTGGTGGTGTCGACCACTTTGCCGACGAACAGATACTTGGCGTTTTCGTCCGTGTAGAACACGTCGCCATTGGTGCGCACTTCATACAGGCCGCCGTAGGGCGTCTTGCTGACGCCATCGACCTTGATGTTGATGCCCATGCGTGGTTCGATCAGGGCGTGGATGCGCGCTTCCGTCGGCGTCTCGGCGGCGGCCTGGGACAGCGCCGGCAGGGCGGTGGCCGAGAGCAGTGCGAAGGCCAGCGCTAACTTGTGCTTCATGTTCTTTCCTTGATGTGTGGTCATTCGATGCCGCTGGCGCGCGCGCGCAGGCGCTCGCCCTCGGTCGGGAACAGTTCGGCGCGCAATGCGTCGAGCTTGCGGCGGCGCGCTTCGCCGGGACTGGCGGCGTCGCCCTGCAACTGGCTGACGGCCGTGCGGTAGCGCGCATAGCGCAGGCGCCACTGGCGTTCTTCGGCGGCCGCCGCTTCGTAGGAGCGGGTGGCGTCGCGCGCCAGTTCGGCCAGTTCGGCGTCGCGCGCGGCTTGTTCGGTAGCGCCGTGCAGCCGTTGCTGGCGTAGCGTGTTGGAATCCGCTTCGGCATCCGCAGCGCCGGAGCCGGGACGGCCGCCATGGCTGGAGGCGTCTGCGCCGGCGCGTGGATCGGCGTCGCGCACGCGCAGTTCGGCCACGGCGTCGGCCAGCACGTCATCGTCGTCACCGAACCAGGCGCGCTGCAGGGCTGGCGTAAAACTCTGCTGGCGCAGCCGCGCGCGTTGCGCCTGCCAGATGGCCAGCCGTTCCGTCTGCTGCGCGTCGGGTACGGCGCCCGGCGCCAACGCGAGCTGCTGGCGCGCCAGCAAGTCGTCGTGGGCCCGGATGTAGGCCACATACGGCGTCAGCAGCGCTTCGGCCTGGGCGGCGGCGCCGGCGGGCAAGCGCTGCTGCAGGTAGGCGCGCAATTGCGCGGCGCGGGCCGCCAGGTCGGCGCCGTCGCTGCGGATCAGGAAGTAGTCGAAGCTGGCGCGCAGCTGGCGGTTGACCACCAGTTGGCCGTTGCTGCTGATGGTGAAACCGTCGGGCGGCGGGTCGTCCATCCCGATGTCGAGCGCCGCGTTGCGGGGCGCGCCGCTCAGCGTGCCGGGGCCGATGGCGCCGTTCCACGCGGCGGGTGCCGGGCGCGCGCTGGCGTCGCCGGGCGCGTCGGCCGGGGTGCCGGCCTGCCAGTACCAGATCAGGCCGGCGCTGGCCAGCGCGGCGGCCACATAGCCGCCCTGGCGGAGATAGGAGGTCAGGTGCATGGATCGTTCGCCGCAGGGGAGGGCGCGGGCTTCAGATTTTCTTGTCGACGGCCGGCGGGCCCGGTTCGGCGCCTGGCACGGCCTTGGCGCCGGCCTGCACCGGCGCGGCGTAGCGGGTCAGCACCTGCCAGCCATTGTCGCCCTGTTTCCAGGTGTCGATCACGAACACTTGCTGGGGCAGGGGTGAGGTCTTGGGCACGTCCAGTTTCCACAGGAAGCTGACCACCATCAGCTGGCCATATTCATGCACGGCCATCTGCTCGATGCGCGAGTCGAACGGCGCGCCGGCCTGCGCCTGCTTGAGCCATTCGGCGCGCGCCGTCGGGCGGCCGGGAGCGGCAGAGGTGCGCAGTTCGAAGTTGTCGGCCACCAGCCGGTTCAGGGCGTCCGTGTCGTGCTGGCGCACGGCTTGCAGCCAGTCTTCTTCCAGCTCGGAGAATTGTTTCACCGTCAGCGTCACGGTGGGGACGATGCGCTTTTGCGCTTCGGCGGCCAGCGCGGGCGGCGTGGCCAGGGACAGCAGAGTCAGCAACGTCGGCAAGGTCAGCAGGTACTTGGGCATACTTGTTCCGGTAAGAATGGCCGCCGCACCGGACGCGCGGCGGCCTGACTTCATGCTACACCATCGGGCTTAGGGATACTGCATGGTGCATGCTTGCGACGGCAGCAGCGTCCAGTTCTGCTGGATCAGGTACTTCAGGCCGCCCAGCGTGACGTTGTACTTGGCGCCATTGGAGGCCAGCGAGGTGGTGCCGAAGGTCCACGCGCACTTGTCGCCATTCTCCATGCCGCTTTGCAGCGAGTACCAGGCGTTGCCGTCCGGATCGGTGACGGCTTCTTCCAGTTCATGCGCGAAGATGCTGGCCATGGCGTCGGCGCCCGGCGTGTTGTTCGGGCTCGGCGTGTTGGCGCCGCAGGCCGACGGGCACTGGGTTTCGGGGTTGCCCACGAAGGCGTACTTGATGTTCTGGCCGCTCACGGTGGTGTTGGTGTGCCAGCCGCAGTACTGGGTGCAGAAGCCCGAAGTGGCGGTGGTGGCGCTGTCGGTCATCACGAAGTAGACGGCGTTGCTGTCGAGCGGCAGGGCGCCGGACGAGATGGCGTTGGTCACGATGGTCTGGATGTTGGCGTCCGTCAGCTGGGTGCCCAGGGTGCCGCTGTTGGTGATGCTGCCGGCCAGCTTGACGCTGTTGCTCACGTGGGTGTTGCTGCCGTTGTAGTAGGTGGTGTTGATGTTGAAGTAGGGCGAGCCGCCGATCGATTGCGCCAGCGTGGTCAGCACACTCTTGGAAGCGGGGCCGTTACCGGTGTCCCAGTTGCTGCCGTACCAGATGTAATACACATTGTTGGTCGGCGCCACCATCACGGGGCCGCCCTGGTAGGTCAGGTTGGAGGTGCGGCGCGCCTTGAGCGTGGCCGCTTTCTCCGGATGGCTCATGGAGTCCAGGTCCAGTTCGCCCCAGCCCTTGCCGGTTGGTTTGAAGATGGAGTCCTTGGACTCCTTGATCACGCCGGCATGGGCGGCGGTGGCGCATGCCAGGCTGGCAGCGAGCAAAGTAAGCTTGAGGCGCAAAGTCATGTTGATTTCTCCGTGGGGGTGTGGAACATCAAAGTTGTCCTGCTAGCGGACAATCTGCTCTTACTCCGCTGTCTACATGCTGCCATGCGTCAACAAGCGTGAGTATATTTTAACGCTCTCGACTATCGGCGAGCGCGAAAAAATGCTGCGGCAGCGCATCGTCTCTTGTCATCAAGAGCACGAGCATTGCTTATGGGTTAAATGATTTGTGGCGGCGCAAAAAGCGGCTACGCGGGGGAACGTTGGGGGCGACTGACGGGATGGAAGACGTGGGGATGACGGAGGCTGCCAAAAGCGGTACTCAAGGTGCTCAACAACATGTGTTTCTCCCGATGAGATTGTGCGGCACTGCGGTTGCGCTTGTGGCGCGAGCAGATTTCATTGTTATGGTGTTGCTTTGCTGCGATATTGTGAGTTCATTTTACTGAAATATTTTTCATTTGCTATTGTTTTCGTGGCTCTGTTGGAAAATTAAGACAGTTGAAGAAGGCAAGCGGGCCAAGGCTGGCGCGGCTGCGCGCAGCGGTGAGGGGGGGCTAAGGCAGTGTGGCGGCCAGTTGCTGCTTGCGCGCCCGTTTGCTGGCGTACATGCGTTGATCGGCCACTTCCAGCAACTGTTCCAGCTGCCCGGCGTCGTCCGGGTAGACGGCGGCGCCGATGCTGGCGCCGAGCGGCATTTGCCGCCCCTCGAATTCAAACTCGCCCTGGATGGACGCGTACAGCGCCTGCTTCTTTTGCTCAACGCTGGCGGTGTTGCTGACATTCGACAGGATCACGCAGAACTCGTCGCCGCCGACCCGCGCGGCCAGATCCATGTCGCGGATCTGGGCGTTGATGCGTTGCGCGACGGCCCGGATGGCGGCATCGCCGGCCCGATGGCCAAAGTGGTCGTTGATGGCTTTCAGGCCGTCCATATCGATGCACAGCACGCCGAACCGCCCTTGCCGACGCTCGGCTTGTGCCACGCTGTGGCGCAGCCGGTCGTAGTAGAGCGCACGGTTGGCGAGATTGGTGAGCGCGTCATGGGTGGCGCTGTGGTAGAGCGCGCTCGATTCGAGCTTGGCGGCATGGAACATGGCCGCGCCGATCAGCTCGGACATCAATTCGAGCACCGCCGTATGCTTGTCGTGAAATGCGTTGACCTCGGTCGAGATCACCTTGAGCGCGCCCACCGCGACATCGTCATGGACGAGCGGAATCACCGCCATCGAGCGCAGCCCCACCTTGCGGCACGCCGCCTGGTCCACGCGCGGGTCCGTTTCCGAGTCCGCGCACAGCAGGATGCGCCTGGAGCGCACGCACAGTCCCGACATACTGCCGGCGACTGGAATGCGTAAGCCCAGCTGCCCCGCAGCGCTGCCCGAGACGGCGCGGTAGACCATCTCCTCGCCGTCGGCGATTTCGATCACGGCGCCGGTGGCGTGGGTCAGCGCCTGGGCGCGTTCGCACACGAGCGCCATCACGCCGCCGAGGTCAAGGCCGCAGCGGGCAATTTCCGTATGGGTACGGATCACCTCAAGCAACGTGGCGGTATCGAGGCGAAGATACTGCGGCGGATGTTTCAAGGCATCAATTCTCACACAAAATCACATCATGTGAGTGTGACCCGAATAATGCAAAAAGGCAATTAATTAATGCGATCGCCGGAGCCCGCGCGCCGTTGTCGCCGGGCCGCCAAAGCGCCCGGTGGCGTGCTATTGCTTGTTCTTGGGCCGGCGCACTTTCGGCGCGCCGAACAGCGCTTCCACCATGGGATCGCGGCGGGCGATGGCGCGACTGGCGCGCACGGGATAGATCACGTCATCGACCAGGCGGTGGATGCGGGTGCCGTCGCGGTCTATCGTGATGTTCAGGGCTGATTCGCGCCCCTGGCTTGGTACATGCTCGTTCATCAGACGCACTTCCTCTTTCATGGCGCCCGGCGCTGCCTGCAGATCGGAGCGGTAGGCGAGCGGCCATGCTACGGCACGCGCGGCCCCGCGCGCAATACGCCTTCCGATGCGGGCGCCTAGTTCCTAAGGCCTAGCTGTGCTAGTTCCCATTGCCACCAGCGGACCCACTATTCACCGATAGCGGGCGCACGCGCCGCTGCCTACACTGCCCAGGTCGGTCAGCGCATTGTCGCGGCTTCAAAATTTCTTGACTCAGATCATTCAAGATTGCCCTGTTGAAGCAAGACAATGCTCGCTGGCCCGGGACCGCGCGCGCTGCGCGGCAACCCGCTGTACCGATGTATGCACACTCAGGAGAAAAACAGATGGATAGGGATAGCAGCAACAAGGCAGGCAAGGAACTGGACACCGACGTCGTCAACGCACGACGCGGCTTCCTCGGCAAGAGCGCAATGCTGGGCCTGGCTGGCGCCACGCTGGGTCTGGCCGGCTGCAAGGAAGAGGGCGGTGCCGCCAAGGGCAGCGCCTCCGCTTCGGCTGCGGCCGCAGCCAAGGGCGGCGGTGGCCACGAGATCGCACCGGGCCAGCTCGATGACTACTATGCCTTCACCAGCGCCGGCCACGGCGGCGAAGCGCGCATCATCGGTCTGCCTTCGGGTCGCACGCTGAAGCGCATCCCCGTGTTCAATATCGACTGCATGGTCGGCTGGGGTATCACCAACGAATCGAAGAAGATCATCGGCACCAAGGCCGACGGCTCGCTCGAATACAAGACCGGCGACACCCACCACGTGCACGGCAGCTACAAGGACGGCACCTATGACGGCCGCTTCCTGTGGGTCAACGACAAGATCCACTCGCGCCTGGCCCGTATCCGCATGGATACGATGGAATGCGACAAGATCACCAAGCTGCCGAACGTGATGGGCTTCCACGGCATCTTCCCGGACAAGTGCGACCCGGTCGATCCGAAGATCAACTACACCACCCGCGTGTTCTGCGGCGCCGAATTCCACATCCCGCTGCCCAACGATGGCCACGATGTGAACGATCCGGACAAATGGGGCTGCCTGTTCAGCTGCGTTGACGCCGACTCGATGGAAGTGAAGTGGCAGTGCCGCGTGGACGGCAACATGGACCTGGTGGCCACCTCGTATGACGGCAAGCTGGCCGCCTCCAACCAGTACAACACGGAAAACGCGCATGACCTGACCGGCATGATGTCGGCCGAGCGCGACGCCTGCGTGTTCTTCAACGTGGCCCGCATCGAAGCGCTGGTCAAGGCCGGCAAGTTCGTCACCATCGGCAGCTCGAAAGTGCCAGTGGTCGATGGCCGCAAAGCCGCCAACGGCGATCCGAAATCGGCTGTCACCTGCTACGTCCCGGTGGGCAAGAACCCGCACGGCGTGAACGCCAGCCCGGATGGCAAATACTTCGTGTGCTCGGGCAAGCTGTCGCCGACCGCCACCGTGATCGACCTGTCGCTGGTGCTCAAGTGGTTCGACGGTCAACTGAAGACCGAGCGCGACGCCGTGGTGGCCGAGCCCGAAATCGGCCTGGGCCCACTGCACACGGCCTTCGACGGCCGCGGCAACGCCTACACCTCGCTGTTCCTGGACAGCCAGTGCGTGAAGTGGAACGTGGACGCCGCCATCGCCCAGTTCAAGGGCGACAAGAACGCCAAGGTCATCGTCGAGAAGATGGACGTGCACTACCAGCCTGGCCACAACTACGCCTCGATGGGCGAGACCAAGGAAGCGGACGGCAAGTACCTGAACTCGGGTAACAAGTTCTCGAAAGACCGTTTCCTGCCGGTCGGCCCGCTGCATCCGGAAACGGAACAGCTGATCGACATCAGCGGCTCGACCATGAAGCTGGTGGCCGACCACACGGCGTACTCGGAACCGCACGACGGCATCATCGTGCGCCGCGACGTGGTCAAGACGCGCCAGATCTACAACATGGACGACTTCCCGCTGGCCGTGAAACCGGAGAACGCCGGCATCACCCGCCAGGGCAACAAGGTCACGGTGCGCATGATGTCGGTGGCGCCGAACTACAGCCTGCCGGAGATCAAGGTCAAGAAGGGCGACGAAGTGACGCTGATCCTGACCAACCACGACAAGGTGGAAGATCTGACCCACGGTTGCGCGATCCCGACCTACGACATCTGCTTCATCGTCAACCCGCAGGAGACCAAGTCGGTCACCTTCAAGGCTGACCATGCCGGTGCGTTCTGGATCTACTGCACCCACTTCTGCCACGCGCTGCACCTGGAAATGCGCAGCCGTCTGCTGGTGGAAGCGTAAGAAGCCGGGCATCCGATGACAATCTGTTTTCGTTTGCCCCGTGTCGTGCGGCACTGCCTGGTGCTGCTCGGCGCGTTGTTGACCGTGTTGTGCGCCATCCCGGCGCGCGCCACGGTCTACGACGCCGAGCTGCCCCCGGAAATGCTGCACGGCCCGGATTTGTGTGCCTACGCGCCGTGCACCGACGTGCTGCCGCAGGCCACGCGCTTTTCTCAGCGCAAAGGCGCGCCTGCCTATGTGGAAGCATGGGGCAAGGGCGCGGACCAGCATGAAAAACTGCTGGGGTATGTGTTCCTCTCGACCGACGTGGTCGATATTCCCGCTTATTCCGGCAAACCCGTCGTGACCCTGATCGGCATGGACCGCCAGGGCGTGATCACGGGCGTGCGAGTACTGAAACACTCCGAACCAATCCTGCTGGCCGGCATCCCCGAGTCGGCGCTGCTGAAATTCATAGCCCAGTACGTGGGCCGCAAAGGCGACGCCAAACTCGAAATCGGCCATGGCGACGCGGCCACCGGCGCCGTCGGGCTGGACGCCATCAGCGGCGCCACCGTCACCGCCATCGCGGAAAACCAGGTCATCTCCCGCAGCGCCTATGAAATCGGGCGCCAGGTCGGCATCTTCACCACGGCCGAGCGGCCGCCGGCGCACTTCACGGCGCTCAACGAGCGGCTCGACTGGGCCAAGCTGGCCGCCGAGGGCAGCGTCGGCCACCTGCTGGTGTCGGCCGCCGACGTCGGCGTGAGCGACAGCGGCGGTCCCTACATGGACCTGTATTTCGGCTACCTCAACGTGCCCACCATCGGCAACAGCATCCTGGGCGAGCACGGCTACCAGCGCCTGATGGAAGACCTCAAGCCCAACGAGCACGCGATCTTCCTGATCGCCAAGGGCCAGACCTCGTTCAAGGGTTCCGGCTTCGTGCGCGGCGGCATCTACGACCGCATCCAGGTGCGCCAGGACCCCGTCACCTTCACCTTCCGCGACACCGACTACCTGAACCTGTACCGGCTGGAACCGAAGGATGTGCCCGAGTTCAAGGAATCGGCCATCTTCATCATCCGTTCCAAGGACTTCAACCCGGCCTGGCCGTGGCAGCTGACCATGCTGGCCAACAAGCAGGACACCGAGCACGGCACCAAGACCTATGTCCACTTCGACCAGCAATACTGGCTGGCCGACCGCTACCTCGAAGGTGGCCGGCCGAAAGTGGTGCAGCCGGAAGCGGCCTGGAAAGCCCTGTGGCGCAACAACGCCCTGGTCGGCGCCGCCTTTGTGGTTGTGCTGGGCGCAGCCGCGTTCTGGTATGCGCGGCGCGACAAGCTGGTGCGCGCTTCGAACCGCAAGCGCAAACCGCTGATCAGCGGCCCGCGCACGGCGCTGTGGATCATCAGCGTCGGCTTCTTCGGCTTCTACCTGAAGGCGCAGCCCAGCATCACGCAGATCATGACGTGGTTCCATTCCATCCTGCACCAGTGGAAGTGGGAACTGTTCCTGTCCGACCCGTACATCTTCACGTTCTGGTGGTTCATCATCGGCACCGTGTTCATCTGGGGACGCGGCCTGTTCTGCGGCTGGCTGTGCCCGTTCGGCTCGCTGCAGCACCTGGCCCTGAAATTCGGCGCCATCATCGGCCTGAAGAAATACCAGCGCCTGCTGCCCAAGGCCTTGCACGACAAGCTCAAGTGGATCAAGTACGGCGTGTTCTTCGTGCTGCTGGGCGTGTCGTTCTATTCGATGGAAATGGCCGAGAAGTTGGCCGAGATCGAGCCGTTCAAGACCACCTTCCTGGTGGGCGTGTGGAACCGCACGTGGCCGTTCTGGATCTTCATCGGCGGCATCCTGGGCCTGTCCATGATCAGCGAGCGGCCGTACTGCAAGTACATCTGCCCGATGGGCGCCGGCCTGGCGATTCCGAGCAAGTTCCGCCTGTTTGGCCTCAAGCGCAAGGCCGAGTGCACCACCTGCCACGCTTGCGCGGCCGGCTGCGGTTCGCACGCGATCGACAAGAACGGCAAGATCGACCAGATGGAATGCCTGTTGTGCCTCGATTGCATGGTCATGTACTACGACGACCATGCCTGCCCACCGCTGGTCAAGGAGCGCAAGCGCCGCACCAACGCGGGCCAGGCGCTCACGCCGATCAACGACCAGGGCTATTTCATTTCCCTCGACAGTTTGCGCAGCACCCTGAAAGAGCGGCGTCCTGCCGCCGAACAGGAGTCGCTGTGACCACGCACAGACGGGGCGAGACGCGGCCGGTGTTAGCGCACCGGTTGCGGGTCTGGCTGTTGGCTTGCGCCAGCGGCCTCGCCATCCTGGGCACGGCGGCCGATGGGGCGGCCGCCGTGTTGCGGGTAAATCCGGGCCAGTCGATCGCGGCGGCCGTGGCGCGCGCCGCGCCCGGCGACACGGTGGAAGTGGCGCGCGGCGACTACCGCGAGCACCTGCGCATCGACAAGCCGCTCACGCTGCGCGGCCTGGACCAGCCCACCATCAGCGGCGGCTTCACCGGCGACGTGATCCGCGTGACGGCCACGGACGTCACCATCGCCGGCTTCAACGTGCGCGACAGCGGCCTCGACCTCGACGCCCAGAACGCCGGCATTTACGTGGTGCCCGGCGCCCACCGCGTCACCATCGCCGACTGCGCGCTGGTGTTCAACCTGTTCGGCATCTGGCTGGAGAACGCGGACAACGCCAAGGTGCTGCGCAACGTCATCACCGGGCGGCGCGACCAGATGTCGGTCAAGCGCGGCAACGGCATCCAGGTCTACAACACGCGCGGCGCGCAGATCGTCGACAACAATATCAGTTTCACCCGCGACGGCATCTACGTGGACGTGTCGCGTGACGCTCTGTTCCGGGGCAACAAGATCCACCACGTGCGCTATGGCACCCACTACATGAACACCAACCACAGCACGTGGGAAAACAACGAATCGTATCTGAACCGGGGCGGGCTGGCGCTGATGGAGGTGCGCGACCTCATCGTGCGCAACAACGTCGCCTGGGGTAATACCGACCACGGCATCATGCTGCGCACCATCCAGGATTCCGTCATCGAGAACAACGTGGTGGCCGGCAACGGACGCGGCTTTTTCATCTATGACGCGGAATTCAACGTGGTGCGCAACAACCTGGTGAGCCACAACCACACCGGCGTGCACCTGTCGGCCGGCTCCTCGAACAACGAAGTGGACGGCAACGACTTCATCGGCAACGAGGAGCAGGTCAAGTTCGTCGCCGCGCGCGACGTGGAGTGGGGCCGCAAGCAAGGCAATTACTGGAGCAACTACAGCGGCTGGGATCAGGATGGCGACGGCGTGGGCGACGTGCCCTACGAAGCCAACGACCTGGTGGACCGCCTGAACTGGCAGTACCCGCTGGTCAAGCTGGTGCTGTCCAGCCCCTCGGTGCAGACGCTGCGTTTCGTGGCGCGCCAGTTCCCGCTGCTGCGCGCGCCCAGCATCGTCGACCGCCATCCGCGCACCCGCCCCCTGAACCCCAACTGGAGACGCTGGAATGACATCCTCCCCCATTGAACTGGCGCAGGTCAGCAAGTCCTTCGGCGCCGTGCAGGCGCTGCGGGGCGTGTCGCTGACCGTGAACCAGGGCGAAATGTTCGGCCTGATCGGCCACAACGGCGCCGGCAAGAGCACGCTGTTCAAGCTCATGCTGGGCCTGCTGCCGGCCACCACCGGCACCGTGCGCGTGCAGGGCGTGGACACGGCCAGCCCCGAGTTCCGCCAGGTGCGCCGGCGCATCGGCTACCTGCCGGAAAGCTTCGTCACCTACGACAACCTGACCGGGCTGGAAGTGCTGCAACTGTTCGCCGACCTCAAACACGTGCCGCGCCGTTTCTGCGCCGGGGTGCTGGAGCAGGTGGGCATGAGCCTGGCCGCCGGCCGCCGCGTGCACACCTATTCCAAGGGCATGCGCCAGCGGCTCGGCTTCGCCCAGGCCCTGCTCGGTGATCCTGACCTGATTTTCCTCGACGAGCCCACCAACGGCCTGGACCCGGAAGGCATCGCCGACTTCTACCGCATCCTGCGCGAGGTGCGCGCGCGCGGCGCCACCATCGTCATCACCTCGCACATCCTGGCCGAGATCCAGGACCGGGTGGACCGGCTGGTGATCATGCATTCGGGCAAAGTGGCGGAGCAGGGCACGCTGGCCCAGCTGCGCTCGCGCATGGTGCTGCCGTCGCACATCGTGGCCACGCTGCGGCCCGGCACGGCGCCCCAGTTGCAGGCCGCGCTGGCGCCGCTGGAGGGCCCAGAGTTGCGCCTGGACGGCGCCCAAGCCACCATCGCCTGCCAGTCCGGCGAGAAGATGGCCGTGCTGGCCGCGCTGGCGGCGCTGGCGCTGGACGTCACCATCCACGAACCGACGCTGGAACAACTGTTCCTCGGCCACGGAGGCGCCCATGTCCACGCGCATTGAATGGTCCCAGGTGAAGGTGATCGCCAGCAAGGAGCTGCGCGACCGCCTGCGCAACCGCTGGGTGCTGGCCGTGGCCATCATCTTCGCCCTGTTCGCGCTGGCCATTGCTTATTTCGGCGCGGCCCAGCAAGGCGAGGTGGGCTTCCACGGCGTGGACGCCACGGTGGCCAGCCTGGTCAGCCTGGTGATCTACCTGGTGCCGCTGATCGCGCTGATCCTCGGCTACGACGCCATCGTGGGCGAGCGCGAGCGCGGTTCGCTGGAACTGCTGCAATCGATGCCGATCACGCGGGCCGAGATCCTGCTCGGCAAATACCTGGGCCTGGCCGGCGCGCTGGCCGGCGCCACCGTGGTCGGCTTCGGCGCCGGGCTGCTGCCGCTGTCGGCCGAGCTGACCGTGCGCGATGGCTACCACTACGCCGGCTTCGTGCTCAGCGCGGTGCTGATGGGCATGGCTTTCCTCAGCATTTCCGTGCTGCTGTCCGTGATCGCCAGCGACCGCGTGCGCGCCAGCGGCGCGGCCATCGGTCTGTGGTTCTTCTACGTGCTCATTTTCGACTTGCTGCTGATGGGCGGCCTCGTGATGAGCCAGGGCAAGCTGAGCAGTGCCCTGTTCGGCGCCATCCTCATGCTCAACCCGGCCGACGTGTTCCGCCTGCTGAATATTTTTAGCTCGGAACAGGTGCAGACCATGTACGGCCTGTCGACCGTGATGCCGGGCGCGCTCACCGATCCATTGGTGCTGCTGGCCATCATGCTGGCCTGGATCGCAGTGCCATTCCTTTTCGCAATACGGAGGTTCAAATGAAGTTCAACCCAATGGCGGCGCCCGCCGCCCGCCGCGCCCTGTTCGTGGGCGTGCTGCTGCTGGCGGCCTGCTCGCCCAACACGCCGAAAGTGGCGCCCCAGGAACCGGGCGCCGACACGGCCTGCGCGCTGGACGGCATGGTGCTGCGCGATTTCCCCGGCCCCAAGGCCCAGATTCAATACGCGGAAGGCAAGCCTGATTACTTCTGCGACCTGACGGAATTGTTCGCCGTGGTGCTCGGCCCCGAGCAGAAGCGGGCCGTGGGCGGCCTGTACGTGCAGGACATGAGCAAGGCCGACTGGGACCACCCCAGCGGCAACTGGATCGAAGCGCGCAGCGCTTATTACGTCGCGGGCAGCCGCAAGCAGGGCTCGATGGGCCCGACCTTCGGCGCCTTCGCCACCTTGCAGGGGGCGCAGGACTTCGCGGCCGCCCAGGGCGGCAAGGTGCTGCGCTTCGAGCAAGTCAGCCGTGACATGGTCAGCATGGGGGGCAGCGCCGCCCATGACGACGCCATGTCGCACTGAGAAAAGGGGGCGGCTATGGCCAGGGCTGCATCGGTCAGCGCCCCCGTGTTTTTTGTTCTTTTTTAATCGAGAGTCTATCCCCATGAAATTAGCTACTATCCTGTCCTCCCTGCTGCTGGCCGTGTGCGCCGCCGGCGCCGCCCAGGCCGCCCCCGACCTGGCCAAAGGCGAGAAGATCTACAAAGCCACCTGCCTCGCCTGCCACGGCGCCGGCGTGATGGGCGCACCGAAGTTCGGCGACAAGGCCGCCTGGAAACCACGTGTCGGCAAAGGCATCCCCGCCCTCTACAAGAGCGCGCTGGACGGCTTCAAGATGATGCCCCCACGCGGTGGCAACGCAGCACTGAAGGACGACGAGGTGAAATCGGCTGTCGACTTCATGACCACCAAGTCGAGCTGAGATTGAACCCGCCGCCGTGATGGCGGCGTGAGGACCCGGGACCGGCTCCGTCCGGTCCCTCACCGCAAGGAGGGCGCGCATGCAAGTTAGCACCAAAAAAAGCGCCGCAATGGCGGGCTGGCTGGCGACACTGATCGCGCTGGCGCTGTTGTCCGGCCTGTTGTCGGGTTGTGCCCGCGAATACCACACTTACAAGACGCAAGGCCACGTGTTCGGCACCGTGGTCGAGGTCAGCATTTACGGCGAGACGCCGCAGCGGGCCGACGCCCTCAGCGCCGCCGTGCTCAAGGAATTCGACCGTCTGCACCACAAGCTGCACGCCTGGCAGCCCAGCATGCTGACCGGTTTGAACGACGCCATCGCGGCCGGCCAGCCGTTCGAGGCGGACGCCGAACTGGTGGGCCTGCTGCAATCGGCGGCGGCCCTGTCGGCCAAGTCCGACTACCTGTTCAATCCCGCCATCGGCCACCTGATCCGGCTGTGGGGCTTCCAGAGCAGCGACATCCAGGACCAGGGCCCGGCGCCGGAAGAGATCCAACGGTGGGTGGCGGCCAATCCGCGCCTGTCGGACCTGCGCTACCAGGGCAACACCATCACCAGCACCAACCGCGCCGTGATGATCGACCTGGGCGGCTACGCCAAGGGTTACGCGCTGGACCGGGCCGCCCGCATCCTGCGCGACGCGGGCGTGAACGCGGCCCTGATCAACGTGGGCGGCAACATCCTGGCCATCGGCCAGCCCGGCAAGCGGCCATGGCAGGTCGGCATCCGCGACCCGCGCGGCGACGGCACGCTGGCCACGCTGTCATTGCGCGACAATGAGGCGATCGGCACCAGCGGCGATTATGAGCGCTACTTCATGAAGGATGGCAAGCGCCACCCGCACATCATCGACCCGCGCACCGGCCAGACCATCGACCTGGTGGCCTCCGTCACCATCATCGCCTCGGGCGGCAGCGATCCGGGCTTGCGGTCGGATGGCAATTCCAAGCCGCTGTTCATCACGGGACCGGCCGGCTGGGAAGCAATGGCCCAGCGCCTGGGCCTGAAGGAAGTGATGCTGGTCGATGCCCAGCACAACGTGGTGATGACGCCGGCCATGCGCGCCCGCATGGATGGCGGGCGGGCGCACTGACGCGCTTCAGGCCGGCGACGGCTGGGGCGCGCCGTGCTGGCGGGCGGCCACGCCGGGCAGCAGCAGGGTCATCATGCTGCCGCCCTGGCGGCGGGCCAGCACCATTTCCCCGCCCATGGCCGCCACCCGTTCCCTGATGGCGCGGATGCCGAAGGCGTCCAGCGTCGCCTGTTCGGCCTGCACGATGCCGGCGCTGTCGGCCTGCAGCACGATGGTCATGGCCTCCGCTTTCAGATTGAGCGACACAGTGACGGCGCCGGCCCGCGCGAAGCAGGCGATGCTGGTCAGGGCCGCCTGCACCAGCCGGAACAGGCCCGAGGTCTGGTCGCGCGGTAGCAGGGCGTTGGCGTGGTCGTCCAGCACCTGCAACTTGTAGCGCAGGCCGCTGCGCTGCGCCAGCTGGCCCAGCAGCCACTCGACGGCCGCGCACAGGCCCAGCTCCAGCGTGTTCGGATGCAGCTCGTTGATCACTTCGCGCACCGACTTGATGGTGGCGTCCAGCGTGGCCAGCACCTGGCCGGACTGGCGGTGCAGCGTCGCGTGGTGCGCCGCCGTGCGCGCGTGCAGGCGGGCGACGTCGAGCCGCATGGCCAGCAGGTTCTGGCCCAGCTCGTCGTGAATGTTCAGTGCGATGCGGCGCTGTTCGTCCTCGCGGATGCGGTCGTGGTGCAGCGTCATGGCGCGTAGCTGGTCCAGCGTGCGCTGCAGGGCCGCCTCGGTGCGCTTGCGGTCCGTGATGTCGAAGCACATGCCGATCAACAGTTGCGGCTGGCCGTCGGTGCCGAACACGGGATTCTTGAACGTCTGCATCTGGCGGTTCTCCGCGCGCGACGCGCACCACACGAATTCCTCATTGACGAGCAACCGGCCGCCGGCGAAGGCGGCGCGGTCATGGACGAGGAAGCCTTCCATCTGCTCGGCGGGGAAATGGCCGCTGCCGGTATTGCCCTCCAGCGCGGCGAACGGCACGCCGAACAAGTCCTCGCAGGCCGCGTTCATCATCACGATGCGGTGCTGTCCATCCTTGATGAACAGCGGCGCGGGCAGCATGGCGACGATCTCGCGCAATTGCAGCGCGGCGTGGGCATTGGCTTGCGCGGCCGACAAGTGGCCGGCCGCCTCGGCGCGCAGGCGCGCGTCGCCCGCATGCAGGCGCCATAGCAGCGCGGCGGCCGCCAACAGTGCCGCGCTGCCGGACAGGTAGCCGGCGACGGCCTGGGCAGTGTGGCCCCAAGTGGCCCCGCCCAGCCATCCGGCCAGCAGCAGGGTTGCGCCGTAGCCCACGGGGCGCAGGAAGAGGGTGGACCAATTGTTCATGGCGACAAACCTGGAAAGACGGACGCGATGCTCCGGGCTCGCCAGAGCGGGTCGGGGGGAGGGCGCGGTGGAATGTTGGCGTATTGTAATGAAATTTTGGTCGTTTTGTCTTTCTTTTTTTGTAATATTTTTGGCCCAAAAAAACGGAGACGTAAGCCAGGTTACGTCCCCGTTGCGGCTGGTCCGTCGGGCGTCAGCCGGTGTTGCGCAGGCCCGCCGCGACGCCGTTGATGGACAGGTGGATGCCGCGGTGCACGCGTTCATCGACCTTGCCCGGCTCCTTGCTGATGGCGCGGTGGCGCTTGATCAGCTCGACCTGCAAGTGGTTCAGCGGGTCCAGGTAGGCGAAGCGGTTCTGGATCGAGCGCGCCAGCAGCGGGTTGCCGGCCAGCCGCTCGGTGGCGCCGGTGATGCTTTGCAGGATGCGCAGCGTGTGGTCGTGCTCTTCCGTGATGCGCTTGAAGATGCGCTCGCGCAGCTCCTTGTCCTGCACCAGTTCCGCGTAGCGCGAGGCGATCGCCATGTCGGTCTTGGCCAGCACCATGTCCATGTTCGACAGCAGCGTGGCGAAGAACGGCCAGTGCTGGAACATGTCGCGCAGCTGGGCCACGCGCTGTTCCTGGTCGCCGTCGGCGATCCAGCCGCCGATGGCGCTGCCGAAGCCGTACCAGCCCGGCAGCAGCAAGCGGCACTGGCCCCACGAGAAGCCCCAGGGGATGGCGCGCAGGTCTTCGATGCGCTTGGTCGATTTGCGCGAGGCGGGACGGGAACCGAGGTTCAGTTCCGCGATCTCGGCGATCGGGGTGGCGGCGAAGAAGTAGTCCGTGAAGCCGGGCGTCTCATAGACCAGGTTGCGGTAGGCCTTGTAGGCGCGGTCGGAGATCTCGGCCATCACGGCTTCGAAACCGCGCAGGCGGGCCTGGTGCGCACTGTCTTCCGACTGCGGCATCAGGCTCGCTTCCAGCGTGGCGGCGACCAGCAGCTCCAGGTTGCGGCGGCCGATGTCCTTGTTGGAGAACTTGGAGGCGATGATCTCGCCCTGTTCCGTCAGGCGGATCTGGCCGTTGACGGTGCCGTGCGGCTGGGCCAGGATGGCTTCGTAGCTGGGGCCGCCGCCGCGGCCCACGGTGCCGCCGCGGCCGTGGAACAGGCGCAGCTTGACGCCGGCCTTTTCGAACACCGTCACCAGGTGGGTTTCGGCCTTGTACAGTTCCCAGTTCGAGGTCAGGAAGCCGCCGTCCTTGTTGGAGTCCGAATAGCCGAGCATGACTTCCTGGATCTCGCCCTGCTTGGCGATCAGCTGGCGCACCAGCGGCACCGCCATCACGGCTTCCATGATGCCGGCCGCGCGCTGCAGGTCGGGGATGGTTTCGAACAGCGGGATCACCATCAGGTCCAGCTCCGGCTCGGAAAGGCGCAGCAAGCCCATTTCCTTTTGCAGCAGCAGCACTTCCAGCAGGTCGGACACGGTTTCCGTGTGCGAGATGATGTAGTTGCGGATCGCGCGCGCGCCGTAGCGGGCGCGGATCTGGCGTGCCGCGCGCAGGATGGTGAGCTCCGATTCCGTCTCGGCCGAGTAGCTGATGTAGGGCGTGTACAGCAGGCGCGGCTGGCTCAGTTCACTGAGCAGCAGGTCGACCTTGGCTTCTTCATCGAGCGACGCGTAGTCGTGCAGCACGCCGGCCTGGGCGAACAGTTCCGTCAGCACGCGCTCGTGCACGTCCGAACTCTGGCGCATGTCCAGCGAGGCCAGGTGGAAGCCGAAGATGTCGGCCGCGCGTTTGAGCGTGGACAGGCGCGGCTTGACCAGCATGCCGCCATGGTTCGCTTCCAGCGAGTCGATCAGCACCTGCAGGTCGGCCGAGAATTCGGCGGCCGTGGCGTATGGTTCCGCGTGGCCCACTTCCTTGCGCAGGATGTTGGTGGCACCCAGCGCGCGGGCCGTGCTGGCCAGGCGCGCGTAGATGCCGATCAGGGCGCGGCGGTACGGTTCGTCGCTGCGGTGGGCCGAGGTGTCGGGCGAGCTGTCGGCCAGTTGCTGCAGTTCGGGGCTGCAAGCCACCATCAGCGTCGAGACGGACAGCTCGGCGCCGCAGGTGTGCGCTTCTTCCAGGTAGAAGTCGAGGATGGTGGTGGCGTGGCGCTCCAGCGCGTGCTGCATGGTGCCGGCGTTGACGTTGGGGTTGCCGTCGCGGTCGCCGCCGATCCAGCTGCCCATCTGCACGTAGGGCGCGTTGATGGCGCGTTCTTCCGAGGCCGGATAGTGCTGGGCGATGTCGGCTTCGATGTCGTCGTACAGGCCGGGCAGCTCGCGCAGGAAGGTGATGCGGTAGTAGGACAGGGCGTTCTCGATCTCGTCGGCCACCGTCAGCTTGGAGTAGCGCAGCATGCGGGTCTGCCACAGCGTGGCCACGCGCGCGCGCAGCAGGTGCACATTGGCGGCCCGTTCCTTGGGCGTGAGCGGCAGGTCGCGCTCGGCCAGCAGGCGGGCGATATCGTGCTCGGCGTCGAGGATGGACTTGCGCTGCACCTCGGTCGGGTGGGCCGTCAGCACGGGCGAAATCAGGGCGTCCTGGAAGAAGGTGGCCACCGTGTCCTGGGCCACGCCGGCGCTCTTCAGCTTATCCAGCGCGAAATTGACGCTGCCTTGCTGGGGCGCGGAGCCGGCCAGCAGGTGGGCGCGGCGGCGGCGGATGTGGTGCTGGTCTTCGGCGATGTTGGCCAGGTGCGAGAAGTAGGAGAACGCGCGCACCACGGAGATGGTCTGCTCGCGCGTGAGAATTTTGAGCATGCCGTCCAGTTCCTTGGCCGCGCCGGCGTCGGCCTCGCGGCGGAACCGCACGGCCGTCTGGCGGATGGTCTCGACCACGGCGAACACTTCCTCGCCTTCCTGTTCGAGCAGGACCTCGCCCAGCAGGCGGCCCAGCAGGCGGATGTCTTCCTTGAGCGGCGCGTCCTTGTCGGCTTGCGCGTCCACGCCCGGTTGTTCGTCTATTGCACTAGATTGTTTTGCCATTTGATGAGTCGCAAAATGTGATGTATGTCGGTGCAAAGGCTTGTGGCCCGGTTCTGCAAGAGGCGCGCATGATAAAATTTATGATCTTAAACATGCGCGAAATAACTGGCCACCGCCGGTTAGCGTCGGCTACAGCGAAAGAACTGGTTTTGAAAACTTCCGAATTGGTCCAACCTCTCCCGTCCAGATTGATCATCGCGTCGCGCGAAAGCCGTCTTGCCATGTGGCAAGCCGAGCACGTGCGGGCACGCTTAGCTGCATTATATCCGCAGTGCAGCATTGAGATTCTGGGAATGACCACCCGTGGCGACCAGATCCTGGACCGTGCGCTGTCCAAAGTGGGCGGCAAGGGCTTGTTCGTCAAGGAGCTGGAAGTGGCGATGGCCGAGGGCCGGGCCGACCTGGCCGTGCACTCGCTCAAGGACGTGCCGATGGAGCTGCCCGAGGGCTTCGCGCTGGCCGCCGTGCTGGAACGCGAAGACCCGCGCGACGCCTTCGTCTCCAACGATTACGCCTCGCTCGACGAACTGCCGGCCGGCGCCGTGGTGGGCACCAGCAGCCTGCGCCGCCAGTCGCTGATCGCGGCCCGCTATCCACACCTGGTGATCCAGCCGCTGCGCGGCAACCTCGATACCCGGCTCGGTAAGCTGGACCGAGGCGACTACGCGGCCATCATCCTGGCTGCCGCCGGCCTGAAACGTTTGGGCCTGCC
The DNA here is from genome assembly GCF_014042345.1 of Rugamonas brunnea. GTDB lineage: Bacteria > Pseudomonadota > Gammaproteobacteria > Burkholderiales > Burkholderiaceae_D > Rugamonas > Rugamonas brunnea. The sequence goes on along the minus strand of NZ_JACEZT010000001.1, from coordinate 592,183 downwards.
GCAGCGCATCCGCGCCTTGCTGGAGCCGGAAACGAGCTTGCCGGCCGCCGGCCAGGGCGCGATGGCGATCGAGATCGCCGAACGCAACGATGGTCTCGACCTGCACGCGCTGCTGGCGCCGCTGAACCACGAGGCGACGGCGCAAGCCGTGGCGGCTGAGCGCAAGGTGTCCAAGGTATTCGGCGGCAGCTGCCAGATTCCGCTGGCCGCCTTCGCGACCGTGGACGCGGGCCAGATGCGCTTGCGCGCCATGGTGGCCACGCCGGACGGCAGCCGCATGGCCAGCGCCGAAGTGAGCGGCCTGGCCGCCACGCCGGAACAGCTGGGCGAGCAGGTGGCCGAGCTGCTGCGCGGCCAGGACGCGGAAGCCATCCTGGCCGTGTGCGCCACGGCGCCGGCCGACGACCAGCCGGCCGCCTGATACGGATGGCCGGCACGGTCGTCATCACGCGGCCCGCGGCGCAGGCCGGAGCGCTGGCGGCCCGCATCGCCGCCACCGGGCGCGATGTGGCGCTGCTGCCGCTGCTGGAGATCGCGCCGCTGGCCGATCCGGCGCCACTCAAAGCCGTGCTGGCCGGCCTGGCCGGCTACGCTATGGTGGCCTTCGTGTCACCCAACGCGATTGACGCGGCGTTCGCGCACCTCACCGGCTGGCCGGATGGCGTGACGCTGGCCGTGCTGGGCGAGGGTAGCCGCGCCGCGCTGGCCGCGCACGGCATCACGCCGGCCAACGCCACCATCGTCAGCCCGGCCGACACGGCCCACAGCGATTCCGAACACCTGCTGCAAACGCTGGACCTGGCGGCCCTGCGCGGGCGCCGTGTGCTGATCGTGCGCGGTGAGCAGGGCAGGGAGCTGATGGCCGACGGCTTGCGCGCAGCCGGCGCCGAGGTCACCGTGGTGGCCGCCTACCGGCGCACCGTGCCGGCCCTGACGCCGGCCCTGGCCGATCAGTTGCGCGGCCTGCTGGCCCGGCCCAACGACTGGATCATCACCAGTTCCGAGGCGCTGCGTGGCCTGGTGGGCTTGCTGGAGCAGCTGGGGCAGCACGATGGTGCTGGCGCCGACATCACAAAATATGTTGTAATGATGCAACAACAGCATTTGATTATCCCGCACGCCCGAATTGCCGAAACGGCAAACAATTTGGGCTTTACCCGACTGACGCTCACAGGATCAGGCGACGAACGACTGCTCGCCGCGTTACAATCACACCCATGAACGAATTGCCTACATTACCTGACCCTGTCACCGCTCCCGGCCCGGCCGCGGAGTCGTCCACGCCGCCCACGCCGCCGGCGCCGACCTGGATGGAAACCCTGTTGCAACCGCAAGTGCTGGGCTGCGCCGTGGTGGCGCTCGGCATCGTGGTGGCCGGCCAGACCTGGTCCACCCACGCCCAGGTGCGCAACCTGCGCGAGGAGATGGCGCGTCGCCTGCAGAAGAACGATGCCTCCAACGCCGAAACGGGCACGCTGGCCCGCACCGTGCAGGAGTCCAGCAAGGAGCTGCAGGCCAAGGTGGCGCTGCTCGAATCGAAGCAGGTGGAAGCCCAGAGCCAGCAACTGGCGCTGGAGCAGCTGTACCAGGACCTGTCGAAGAACCGCGACGAGTGGGCGCTGACCGAGATCGAACAAGTGCTGTCGACGGCCAGCCAGCAGCTGCAACTGGCCGGCAACGTGCCGGGTGCGCTGATCGCGCTGCAAAACGCCGACCGCAGCCTGTCGCGCTCCGACAAGCCGCAGTTCATCACCATCCGCCGCGCCATCGCCAAGGACATGGACAAGCTCAAGGCCCTGCCCAGCGTCGATTCCGTCGGCCTGGCGCTGCGCCTCGATAACGTGATCGCCCAGATCGACCTGCTGCCGATGCTGGCCGACGAGAAGCCGACCCTGCCCGCGCCGCCTGAGAAGAAGGTCGCCAAGGCCAAGCCTGGCGCCAAGGCCGCCGCGCCGGCCGAAGCGCCCAACCCGTGGCTGCTGAAACTGCAGGATGTGTGGACCAGCTGGAGCACCGACATGTGGACCGATGTGCGCCAGCTGATCCGCGTGCGCAGCGTGGAAACGCCGGACGCACTGATGCTGTCGCCGACCCAGGCTTACTTCCTGCGCGAGAACCTCAAGCTGCGCCTGCTCAACGCGCGCATGGCCCTGCTGTCGCGCAATGAAGGCGCGTTCCGCAGCGACTTGCAGGCGGCCCAGGATGCGCTGCTCAAGTACTTCGACACGCGTGCCAAGTCCACCCAGACCGTGCAGGCGCTGCTGCGCCAGGTCCAGGGCAGCAACCTCGCCATCGAGATGCCGACCCTGGCCGACAGCCTGAACGCGGTGCGCAACTACAAGGCGAAGCCATAACCATGCGTTTATTCCTCTGGTTAGTCGCCTTGATGGCCGCCGCCATCGGCATCGCCGTGACGGCCCGTTTCAATCCCGGCAACGTGGTGCTGTTCTACCCGCCGCACCGGATCGACCTGTCGCTGAACTTCTTCGTGGTGCTGGAAGTGGCGCTGTTCGCGCTGCTGTATGTGCTGATCCGCGCCTTCCGCGCCACGCTCAAGATGCCGGCCCGGGTGGCCGCCTACCGCCTGCGCAAGCGCGAACGTGACGGCAACAAGGGCTTGCGCGAAGCGCTCAAGGCCCTGTTCGAAGGCCGCTTCGGCCACGCCGAGAAGGCTGCCGCCCGCGCCGCCGAGCTGCCGGAGAACGCCGGCGTGGCGGCCCTGATCGGCGCCCGCGCCGCGCATCGCATGCGCCAGAGCGAGCGCCGCGACGGCTGGCTGGCCCGCTTGACCGGCGACGCGTCGATGAAGACGGCGCGCCTGATGACGATGACGGAACTGCTGGTGGACGACCACCAGCCGGAAGCGGCGCTGCAAGCCGTGGCCGAACTGAACGCCAGCGGCACGCGCCACATCCACGCGCTGCAATGGTCGCTCAAGGCCCAGCAGCAGGCCAAGAACTGGCCCGAAGTGCTGCGCCTGGTGCGCTCGCTCGACAAGCACCGCGCCCTGCATCCGGCCCTGTCCGCGCGCCTGCGCGAGATGGCTTACGAGGACATGCTGGCCGACCATGGCCACGATGCCGAATCGCTGAAGCGCGTATGGTCCACCGTGCCCACGGCCGACCGCATCAAGCCCTTCGTCGCCTCGCGCGCGGCCACCGCCCTCAACGCCCGTGGCCTGCACGATGAAGCGCGGCTGGTGGCCGAGGAGTCGCTGGCGGCCGACTGGGACGAACGCGTGGTGCGGGCCTACCGCGAGGCGGCCGCGCCGGCCGGTTCGTCGGCGCTGCTGCAGCAGATCGAGCATTGCGAAAAGTGGGTGGCCCAGCGTCCGGCCGACGCCGAGCTGGCCCTCACGCTCGGCTCCCTGTGCCTGAAGCAGAAGCTGTGGGGCAAGGCCCAGCGCCACCTGGAGCAGGCCCTGTCGGATGCCAGCGACGCGCGCATGGTGCGCGAAGCCCACCTCAAACTGGCGCAGTTGCACGAAGCGTTGCAGCAGCCCGAGGAGGCGGCCAACCACTACCGCCAGTGCGCGCTGGCCACCATCCTGTAAAGCCCAAGCCCAAGCCCAAGCCCAAGCCCAAGCCTAAGCCCAAGCCCCCAAAACCCGTCCCCGCGACGGGTTTTTTGTGGCTGCTGCATATCGCGCTTACGCCTCGCTGACGTGCCTGTTTTTTGTGCTGCGGCGCACAAGCAGGCATGCTTTCGCTATAATGGCGCGGTTAAACCATCCGCCTGCATAACAAGGAAATTCCATGAGCTTGAATAAAGTGCCTTCGGGCCGCGATTTGCCCAACGATTTCAACGTGATCATCGAAATCCCGATGAACGCCGATCCGATCAAGTACGAAGTGGACAAAGAGTCCGGCGCCATCTTCGTCGACCGTTTCATGGGCACCGCCATGCACTACCCATGCAACTACGGCTACGTGCCGAACACCCTGTCGGCCGACGGCGACCCGGTCGACGTGCTGGTGATCACCCCGTTCCCGCTGATCCCCGGCGTGGTGGTGCGCTGCCGTCCGATCGGCGTGATGAAGATGACCGACGAATCCGGTGAAGACGCCAAAGTGCTGGCCGTGCCGGTCGACAAGGTGCTGTCCATCTACAGCCACTGGCAGAAACCGGAAGACCTGAACGAACTGCGCCTGCGCCAGATCACCCACTTCTTCGAGCACTACAAAGACCTGGAGAAGGGCAAATGGGTCAAGATCGACGGCTGGTACGGTCCGGAAGAAGCCAAGGCTGAGATCCTGAGCGGCGTGGCTAATTATCAGAAGGAAAATCCACAAGGCTAAGCCTGTGGTGCGCGCACCAGCGGGCCCGCGTTGGCCCGCTGGTGCGTTTTGCACGGCGCATCAACTTGTTTTATCTTAAGTTGTTTTTCTTTATAGTAATTGTCGTCGCGCTAACGTAATATAGCGGTGAAGGTCACTAGTTGGTTGGCAGCAACCGACATGGCCGCGTTGCCTCGTTTTATTACGACTGGAAGTCCGTGAGCGCCTTATTCGACTACGAGATCATCGAACCACTGCATGCCAGTGCCCGTTCCCTGGTCTACCGCGCCCGCTCCGTGGCCGAGCGTGCGCCGCTCATCGTCAAGATCCCCAACACCGATTGTCCCTCGCACGAGGAAGTGTCGCGCTTCAAGCGTGAATTCGCGCTGGCGCGCCGCTGCGCCCATCCTGGCGTGGTGCGGCCGCTGGCGCTGGCCCAGCAGGGCGGACGCTGGGTCATGCTGCAGGAGGATATCGGCGGCACCGCGCTCAGCGTACTGCTGCGCGACCGCGCCGCCGCCGGCCAGCCCGGGCTGGCGCTCGACGACTTCTTTGCCATCGCCCTGCAACTGTGCGCCGCGCTCGACGCCGTGCATGGCCAGGGCATCATCCATAACGACATCACCCCGTCCAACATCATCTGGAGCGGCGCCCGGCGCCAGCTGCAACTGATCGATTTCGGCATCGCCGGCGAGCTGGCGCAGGAGGTGCAGGGCATCGTCCATCCCTACGCCCTGGAAGGCACCTTGCCCTACATGGCGCCTGAACGCACGGGACGCATGAACCGGCGGGTCGATTACCGCGCCGACTATTATGGACTTGGCGCCACCTGGTACGAGCTGGTGACGGGCCAACCGCCGTTCGCCGGCAGCGACGCCATGGAGCTGGTGCACAGCCACATTGCGCGCCTGCCCGACTGGTCGCATCCGGCGCTGGCCGCCGCGCCACCCGGCCTGACCGCCATCTTGCGCCGGCTGCTGGAAAAGAACGCCGAGCAGCGCTACCAGACCCTGCACGCGCTGGCGATCGATTTGCAGGCCTGCCGCGCGGGCGCGGCGGGGACTGGAGCGGGTTCTGGGGCGGGCGCGGGCGTGGACGGTCTTGCGGGCGACGGTGGCTACACCATGCCGCTGGCCGGCCTGGCCGACCGCCACCGGCCCTTCAACGTGGCGCAACGCCTGTATGGCCGCGAACGCGAAACGGCGGCGCTGCTGGCGGCCTTTGAACGCACGGCCGGCGGCGCCAGCGAATTGCTGCTGGTGGCCGGGCCTGCCGGCAGCGGCAAGTCGGCCGTGGTGGACGAGGTGCAGCCGGCCATCGTGGCCCGGTGCGGCTGCTTCCTGTCCGGTAAATTCGACCAGTACCGGCGCGACGTACCCTATGCGCCGCTGATCCAGGCGTTCCAGGAATTGCTGCGCCAGTTGTTGAGCGAACCGGAGCAAGGCTTGCGGCGCTGGGCCGAGCGCCTGCGCGGTGCGCTGGGCGACAGCCTGGGCGTGCTGCAGGAGCTGCTGCCGGAGCTGGCGCTGGTGGCCGGCCCGGCCGACCCCGGCGCCGCGCTGGCGCCAGACCAGGCCCAGGCCCGGCTCGACCGCGCCTTCCACCGTTTCGTGCAAGTGTTCGCGACGGCCGAGCATCCGCTGGTGCTGTTCCTGGACGACCTGCAGTGGGCCGATCCGCCCACGCTGCGCCTGGTGGAGCTGTTCCTGCGCGAGCGCGAAGGCGGCCACATGCTGCTGATCGGCGCCTACCGCGACAATGAGGTGGCAGCGGCCCATCCGCTGACGGGGGTATGCGAACGGCTGCAGCGGCAGGGCGCGCGCCTGACCCGGTTGGCGCTGTCGCCGCTGGCCGAGGACGACGTGGCGCAACTGGTGGCCGACAGCCTGCACGTGCCGCTTGAGGCGGCCGCGCCGCTGGCCCGCCTGTGCCAGCGCAAGACGGGCGGCAATCCCTTCTTCCTCAACCAGTTCCTGCACGCGATCCACGATGCCGGCCAGCTGCACTACCAGCCAGCCCATGATTGCTGGTATTGGGACCTGGCCGTGCTGGAGCAGGCCGCCTACACGGACAACGTGGTCGAACTGCTGGTGGAGAAGATCCGCCGGCTGCCGGCGCCCGCCCAGCAGTTGCTGCAACTGGCGGCCGCCGTCGGCAACCAGTTCCGGCTCGACACGCTGGCCGTGCTGGTGGACGCGGCGCCGGCCCAGGCCCAGCAGACGCTGTGGCCGGCGTTGCAGGCCGGCCTGATCCAGCCGCGCGACCTGCGCTACAAGTACCTGGACGCCGACGCCGCCGGCACCGACATCAGCTATCGTTTCCTGCACGACCGCGTGCAGCAGGCCGCCTATGCGCTGGTGCCGGCCGACGCGCGCGCGGCGCTGCACCTGCGCATCGGCCGCCTGCTGCTGCGCCACGCCGACGAGCGCCGCCAGGAGGACGAGGTGTTCGCCATCGTCGAGCAGTACAACGCGGGCCGCGCGCTGGTGGTGGAGGAGGGCGAACGGCTGCAACTGGCACAGCTCAATTGCCGCGCCGGCGTCAAGGCGCGCCGCTCCGCCGCGTTCCAGGCCACGCTCGAACACATGGGCATCGGCCTGGCCCTGTTGCCGGACCAGCCCTGGCTGGCGCATGGCGCGCTGTGGCTGGAATTGCAGCTGGGCGCGGCCGAAGCGGCCTACCTGTGCGGCCAGTTTGAACGGGCCGAGGCCATCTACCCGCTGCTGATGGCGCACGCGGCGCCGCTGGAGCAGGTGCGCTGCATCGCCGTGCAGGCCCACCAGTACCAGTTGCAGGGCCGGCTGCCGGACGCCATCGCCGTGCTGCGCGCCGGGCTGGCGCTGCTGGACATGCCGGTGCCACACGACGTGGCCGAGCTGAGCGCCCGCTCCGACGCGCTGTACGCGGAGATCGAGCGCCTGCCGCAGGCGCGCGACACCCAGGCGCTGCTCGACGCGCCCGAGCTGGACGATGGCCCGGCACTGGCCGCCATGCAGATGATGCAATCGATGTGGATGGCGGCCTACTACGCGGGCCAGCAGGAGTTGAGCGTGCACATGATGCAATCGATGACGCGCCTGTCCATGCAAAAGGGCATCAGCGATTTCAGTTCCGTGGCCTATGTGGGGCACGCGCTGATGCTGGCCCTGCGCACCGGCGACATGGACCTGGCTTACCGTTTTGGCGAGATGTCGCTGGCGCTGGCGCGCCGCCGCGCCAACCTGCAGACGCGCACGCTGACCGGCCTGATGTTCGCGGCCCTGTGCAACCACTGGGTACGCTCGCTGCGCAGCTCCGACTTGCTGTACGACGAGGCGTTCGGCTGGGCCCTAGACATCGCCGACTACGTGCAGGTGGGCGTGGTGGCGGCCGTGCGCGCCACCGACCGCCTGATCCTGGGCGACTACCTGCCCGAACTGAAGCTGGCTATTGCCCACGACCTGCTGCTGATGCGCGCCAACGGCCAGCAGGCGATGGCCGACTGCTGCGTGGCGGCGGCCGTGCAGCCGATCAAATGCCTGATGGGCCAGACGGCCACTGGCGCCAGCTACGACGACGACGGTTTCAGCGAGGCCCGCTTCCTTCAACGCTATGGCGACTCCAAGCTGTTCCGCGCCTATTTCTTGCAGGGCAAGATCCGCAACGCCTTCCTGTTCGACGGCCCGGACGCGGAAGCGCTGGCCGGCCAGCTGGAGCTGGTGGCGCAAATGATGCGCGGACAGGCCAAGGTGCCCGATGCCACGTTCTACGCGGCCCTGATCTGGGTGCGGGCCTTGCGGCGCGATCCGGACCGGCCCGACGCGCCCGCCATCCGTGCCCGCATCGCCGCGCTGCAGGACAACCTGGCGCGCTGGGCCGCGCTGGCGCCGCCGTTGTTCGCGGCGCGCCACAACCTGGTGCTGGCCGAACTGGCACGCGGCGAGCAGGACCTGGCGCTGGCCACCCGCCATTACCAGCGCGGGCTGGACGCGGCGGCCGGCAACGTGCCGCTGCAGGCGCTGGGCAACGAGTTGTGCGGCGAATGCTGGCTGGAACAGGGCCAGGCGCGCGTGGCCACGGTCTACCTGACCGAGGCGCTGGCGCGCTACCGCCAGTGGGGCGCGGACGGCAAGGCCAGCGTGCTGAGCGCGCGCCATGGTGCGGCGCTGACCGGGCATGCGCTATCGGGTTGGGCTGCACCATCCACGCCCGGCTGGAACGTGCCGGCCACCCCCGGCTGGACCACGCGCGGACGGGCCGGCGCCAACGCGGAGCTGGACCTGATGACCCTGCTCAAGGCGGCCCAGGCGCTGTCGCACGAGGTCGGGCTGGCCAATGTGCTGCGGCGGCTGATGGCCATCGTGTGCGAGAACTCGGGCGCCCAGGTGGCCCGCCTGCTGCTGCATGAAGGCGATGCGTGGCGGCTGGAAGTGGAGGCGGTCGATGGTGCGACGGCCGTGCCGCAGGCGCGCGCGGTGGACCTGGAGGCGGCCAGCGATCCGCAATTCCCGTTGTCGCTGCTGCGCTATGTGGTCCGGTCGGGTGCGGAGGTCATCGAGGACAACCTGGCCGCTTCGCCCCGGTTCGCGGCCGACCCCTACGTGCGCCAGCCCGGCGTGCGCTCCGTCATGTGCCTGCCGATCCGCCAGGCCGGGCGGCTCGATGGCATGCTGTACCTGGAAAACCGGCTGACCGAAGGCACGTTCACGTCGGCGCGGGTGGAATTCCTGCGCATCCTGTGCGCGCAGGCCATCACCGGCATCGCCAATGCCCGCCTGTACGACAACCTGGAGCGGCGCGTGGCCGAGCGCACGGCCCAGCTGGAAGAAGCCAATGCGCGGCTGGTGGCGCTGGCCGTGACGGACGGCCTGACGGGGCTGGCCAACCGCCGCCATTTCGACGACGTGCTGCGCAACGAGTGGGCGCGCGCGCGCCGCGCTGGCCAGCCGCTGGCCGTGCTCATGATCGACGTCGATTACTTCAAGCGCTATAACGACCGCTATGGCCACCAGCGCGGCGATGATTGCCTGATGCGGGTGGCGCAAGTGTTGCGCGGCGGCGCACGTCGCGCGGCCGACCTAGTGGCACGCTACGGGGGCGAGGAATTCGCCATCGTGTTGCCCAACACCGGCCCGTCCGAGGCGCTCGAGGTGGGGCAGGCGCTGCGCGCGGCGGTCGCGCAACTGGCCATCGCGCACGAGGAGGCGCCCGGCACCATCGTCACCATCAGCGTCGGCGTGGCCAGCGCCGAAGGCCACGCCGTGGCCGACACCGATGCCTTGCTGCGGCTGGCCGACGCGGCCCTGTATCGGGCCAAGCACGCGGGACGCGACCGCGTCGTGTGCGACGGCGAGCCACTGGGTCAGGTCCAGCCAGCCCAGCGGCAAGCCTGACGCCTTGCCCTGCCGGCCCGGCGCCCATGGCCGGGATGTTGCTTCAATGAAATTGCTTTCCTGAAATTGCCAGTTGACGTGGAGTGGCGTAGCATGCGGCGTCGGCACACGTATGCCACTTAAACAACACTTAAAAAGTCACTGGAGACTCATGAATACCTCCATTCCAACGTATACGCAGACGCGCTCGTTCGCGACCATCGCGTTGATCGAACTGTGGGAGCGCTTCGGCTATTACGGCATGCAGGCGCTGATCGTCTATTTCATGGTGCAGCGCCTCGGTTTCGAGGATAGCCGCGCCAACCTGGTGTGGAGCGCGTTCTCCGCCCTGGTCTATGTGTCGCCCGCCATCGGCGGCTGGATCGGCGACAAAGTGCTCGGCACCAAGCGCTGCATGCTGCTGGGCGCGCTGATCCTGAGCATCGGCTACGGCTTGCTGGCCGTGCCGAGCGAGAACACCTGGCAGATTTTCTCGGCGCTGGGCGTGATCGTGGTCGGCAACGGCTTGTTCAAGCCCAACACGGCCAACCTGGTGCGCAAGATCTATGAGGGCGACGATTCCAAGATCGACAGCGCGTTCACCATGTATTACATGTCCGTCAATGTTGGCTCCACCGTGTCCATGCTGGCCACGCCATGGGTCAAGGACTATGTCAACGCCCAGTACGGCAATGGCCTGGGCTGGCATATGGCGTTCGCCGTGTGCAGCGTGGGCCTGGCGGTGGGCCTGTTCACCGTGCTGTCGATGCGCCAGACCCTGAACGCGGTGGGTTCCCGGCCGGACGAACTGCCGCTCGATCTGCGCAAGCTGGCCATGGTGCTCGGCGGCGGCCTGCTGGCCGTCGTGGGCGCGGCCATCATCCTGCAATACCAGGCCGTGGCGCGGGCGTTCGTGTACGTGGCCGGTTTCGTGGTGCTGGGCATCTTCGCCCATCTGATCCGCAGCAGCGAGGCCAGCGAACGGGCCGGCCTGATGGCGGCCCTGATCCTGATGCTGCAGACCGTGTTCTTCTTTATTTTCTATCAACAGATGTCGACCTCGCTGTCGCTGTTTGCGCTGCGCAACGTGAATGGCGATTTCGCCATGTTCGGCACGCACTTGTGGACTTGGGCGCCGGCCCAGTTCCAGGCCTTGAATCCGATCTGGATCATGCTGCTCAGCCCCGTGCTGGCCTGGGCCTACGCCAAGGCGGGCAGCCAGGGCAAGGACTTGTCGATCGCCGGCAAGTTCGCGGTGGGCTTTTCCATCGTCGCCATCGGCTTCTTCATCTACGGCATCGCCGGCCAGTTCGCCGTGGGCGGCAAGACCTCGGCCTGGGTCATGATCGCCGGCTACGGCTTCTATTCGCTCGGCGAACTGCTGGTGGGCGGCCTGGGCCTGGCCGTGATGGCGCGCTATGTGCCGGCCCGCATGGGCGGCTTCATGATGGGCGCCTATTTCGTGGCGGTCGGCATTTCCCAGTACCTGGGCGGCGTGGTGGCCAATTTCGCCAGCGTACCGAAGGATGTGGTTGATCCCGTGCTGACCTTGCCAATCTACACCAACTTGTTCACCAAGCTCGGTTTTGGCGCCGTGGTCTGCACCGCCATCGCGTTGGCCGCGCTGCCCATGATGCGCCGCCTGACGGCTACCCACCAGGCGCACAGCTGACTGCGCAGTTGACCGCGCAGTTGACCATTACCGGCGCCCGCCGGTACAAGCACGCAGCCGCCCGGCGCCATGCCGGCCGGCTGCGTTTTTCATTTCCCGACCTGATCCCGATCAGTAATTTTTATACCGTGCGCAAGGGCGGCGGCGCATACTGAACGCTCCGACACCGGTCTTCCGTGGTAGCGGGGCGGCCGGCAATGCTGACTATGCTGACTACAAATGGAGGCGGGAAATGACGGTCGCAAAAATCGATAAGGCGGAATGGCACAGCTATTTCGACCGCGTATCCAAGGAACTGGAAGGCAAGAGCGTGGAAATCGACGTCGAGGCACTGTCGCTGGGCAGCCAGGTGGAGCAGGAGTGGATACCGCTGCTGGGCCTGACGTACGAGCCGCGTGACGATATCCTCAGCGTGATGGTGGAAGGCTTGAACCACCTGATCCGCTCGCCGCGCACGGTGTTTGTCGATATCGAACTGGGGCAGGTGAGCAGCATGGAAGTGGTGGACGGCGACGACTACCGCCACATCCTCAAGCTCAGCGATCCGCTGCGCCTGACAGCGCCGCACTGACGGTTCGCCGGTAGTCGCCGGGCGTCATGCCGGTCCAGAGCTTGAACGCATGCTGAAACGGGCTTTGCTCGGCATACCCGACCAGGTGCGCAATTTCCAGGAGAGTCCGGCTTGGGTCGGCGAGGTAGGCCTTGGCATGCTGGCATTGGATGTCTTGCATGAGCTTACGAAAACTGCTGCCGTCACTGGCCAGCAGTTGCTGTAGTCTGCGTGTCGAGATCGCCAGCTCTTGCGCGATGGCTTCAACGCCGAATGCGCCAGTGGCCAGATTTGCCGAAATCCGCTGGCGCACACGATGCACGAAGTCGCTTTCAGTCACATGAAGCAATTGTTCTTCAGCCTTTTGCACGAGTAGTTGGTTCGTTTGCGCATCCCCGAATATCGTTGGGCGATCGAGGAAATCACGGTCGAACACGAGCTTGGTCGCTGCTTGCTGGAACCTGGCGGGCCGGCCGAACACCTTGACGTAGGCGTCGGTGTTGGCCGGCTGGGGGAAAGTGAAGTGCGCTTCAAAGGGCATGCATTGATCGCCAGTCAGTCCCCGTCCGAGTGTCGCCCATGATGCCAGCGCCAACTGCATGAAGATCGGCGCAATGGGGCCGAGGTAGGGGAGCCATTGCAACTCCGCATTCTGCCCACGGATGACCAGTTCGGTCGCATTCACGTCCTGTACCAACCGCTCGTAACGCCGCATGATGCCGATGGCGTCGCCGAGGGTAGGGCAGCTCATGGCGGCGAATCCCAGTATGCTGTAATCGCTGGGCTGAATGCTGGCGCCGACGTGAAGTGGCAGTGCAAGGTCACCGGTTACGGCGATAGCCTGTTCATACAAATCCAGCCAGGCATCGCAAGTAATCTCCCGGGACTGTCCCAGCCGCAGTGCCAGGCTGCCAGACAGCGTGCTCGCCGCCGGACCGCCATTGGTTCGCAAATAATTGAGCAGCGGCAGTACCGTCTCCACGCTGACCCGCCCCTTGGGCTGACTTGTCTCCTGATTGCGCAATTTCTCAACTTTGTAGGAATTTGGTTAAGACTTTCACATCGTCATTTCTGCATAATAGCGCGGCCAGGCGGCGCGCCGTGCGCTGAGAGACCAATTATACGAAGACGACCATGGGCCAAAACAATTTCAATCTTAGCAACCCCGACGCTACCAGCCTCTTATCTGCCATGCGACTAGGGACATTGTCCGCCGAGCAGGTGGTTCGGCAACACCTGGAACGTCTCGCCCGGACGCAAGGGAAGATCAACGGCGCCACGCACATCTTCACCGAGCAGGCGCTGGCGGAAGCCCGCGAGCTGGACCGCCATGGCAACAAGGATCTCCCGTTGTTCGGTCTGCCCTGTTCCGTCAAGGAGACGTTTTGCATGGCGGGGCAAGACGTGACCGCTGGCTCGATGCGGATGCAACCGGAACACCACCTGCAGGATGCGGAAGTCGTCCGTCGTTTGCGGCAGGCCGGCGCGGTGATCATCGCGCGCAGCAATATCCCGGAATTCGCGATGACGGGGGAGTCCACCAATCTCCGGTTTGGACGCACGAATAATCCGCTGGATGTGGATCGGGTCGCCGGCGGGTCGAGTGGGGGCGAGGGCGCGCTCGTCGGTTCAGGTGCCTCGGCTTTCGGGGTGGGGTCTGACATCCTGGGCTCCATCCGCATCCCGGCGGCATTCTGCGGCGTCGTCGGCTTCAAGCCCCATTCAGGTGGCGTCGACAAGACCGGGACCTGGCCGGTCGTGACCGGGAACACGCGCACCTGGCTCGGCATCGGCCCGCTGACGCGCAGCGTGCGCGACGCCCAGCTCGTCTATAACGTCATCACCGACCATCCGGTCGCTGAACCTGCACGCACAGGTGGCCGATTGATCACGCCCCACGGTTTTCCTTTGCGTGTGCAGCAGGGATGCATCTCCGACGCGCTGAGCGCCGCCAGAACCGCATTGCTTGAGCAAAGCTTCACTGAAGAGCGCCGGGCGTTTACCGACATCGGCAGCCTGTACCTGAAAATTCCCAAGCTGATTCTGGATGACTTCCACCATCAATGGTTGGACATGCTGTCCCATCCACCAGGCCGGCGATTCTCCTTGCTCAACGAGTTGGTGGCGCAGCTGCGGGGCAAGCCGACGATCGACCGGGGGCTGTTGATGTGGCTCCTGATTGCGCCATTCATGAAGCCACGGAGCCGGAAGCAGGTTCAGGCGGTGGCCAGACAATTTGACGAGGCCAGGGCGCATTACCAATCCCTGTTGGGTGAAGACGGGATACTGGTGCTGCCGACCCTGGGGCTGCTCGCGCCGCGACATGGTGAGATGAACCGCTTGTCGCTCAAGCCCGGCATCAACGGTCTGTTTACCGGTCATACCATGGGCAACTACCTGGACCTGCCATCCATCGCGATACCGGCCTGGAAATTCCGGGACCCTGCGACGGGCCTTCCACCCAGTATTTCCGTGCTCTGTGCCCCTGGCGCCGAAGCAAAATTGTTTGAGGCGGCCAAGTGCATTGAAAGTGTACTGAACTGAATGGGGTGATGCTCGTGCACCCAACGCGGCCTCGGCGTTTCAGTTAGTATTTAGCTCGATACTGTTTCCCGAGGCCCCGTCAGGTGTTTGAAATCTCCCTTGTCAATTTCCTGGATGCGTCCGATGCGGCTGGTTGGAATCTGCTTGCGGGCAGCAATCCAACGACCAAGTACGAATTCATCCAAGCGTTGCACGATACCGGTTGTGCCTCGCCCAAGACCGGCTGGACGCCGCATTTCCTGGTGCTGCGTGAAGACGCCCGCCTGGTCGGAGGCATGCTGCTCTATCTCAAGAGCCACTCAAGGGGTGAGTATGTGTTCGACCACGGATGGGCGGAAGCATTTCATCGGCATGGGATGCGTTACTACCCGAAGCTGCTGTCATCTATACCTTTTACCCCGGTGACGGGCGCACGCCTGCTGGGCCAGACCCCCGCGCATCGCGAGACGCTGGCGAGGGCCGCCATCCAGGTCGCCAAGGAGATGGACGTCTCTTCGCTGCACGTTCTTTATCCTGATGACGCCAGCAAGGCCGCTTTGGTCGAAGCGGGATACCTGATACGTGAAGGCGTTCAGTTCCACTGGTCGAACCAGGGTTTTGAATCTGTCGACGATTTTCTGGGATCGCTGAAACATGAGAAGCGAAAGAAGCTGCGGCAGGACAGCCGTCGCGTCGCCGAAGCCGGCGTGACGTTCGAACATCTGCGTGGAGCCCACATTTCCACTGACGTGCTGCGCTTCTTTTACGAATGCTACGCGCGCACGTACGAGGCGCATTTCTCCAGTCCGTATCTCACGTTCCAGTTCTTTGAACGCATCCTCCGGGACGCGCCGGACGACATGCTGATCGTTCTCGCGTCGAAAGACGGCAGGCCAATCGCGACCGCCCTCAACCTCGTTGGCGGCGACACTGTCTACGGCCGATACTGGGGCAGCACGGAATTCGTGTCCGGTCTGCATTTCGAAACGTGCTATTTCCAGTCGATCAAGTATTGCATCGACCATGGCTTCCAGCGCTTCGAAGGCGGCGCGCAGGGGGAGCATAAAATGGCCCGCGGCCTTACGCCGATCAAGACCTGGTCGGCGCACTGGATTGCCAATCAGTCCTTTGCGGATGCGATTGCCGATTTCCTCGACCGGGAGACCGTGGCGATCGAATGCTACGCCGATAGCCTGGAAAGCCGGTCGCCGTTCAAACAGGACGACCCCGCCTAGCGTACCGATGCCTGGTTAGTCCTGTCCTGTGTCCGTGCCACCTCGGCGGGAGAAGAAATGATCCCCGTGCGATAATACTTTTTTGTTGCCCGCTCATCATGTTTGCACTGACCAGTGTGGCATCCTACGCACAATATTCCGTCACCGCCGGGTGCGCGCCCGGCAGGTGAGAAAGACGCAGATGACCAAGAATTTCTTCAACCTGTACACCCACGACTTCGCCCGCGTGG
Organism: Rugamonas brunnea; assembly: GCF_014042345.1. GTDB lineage: Bacteria > Pseudomonadota > Gammaproteobacteria > Burkholderiales > Burkholderiaceae_D > Rugamonas > Rugamonas brunnea. The sequence continues at coordinate 576,345 of NZ_JACEZT010000001.1, read as the reverse complement.
CCGTGGCCGTGCCGCGTTGCCGCGTGGCCGACCCGGCGTTCAACGCGGCCCAGACCATCGCCATGGCCACCGAGGCGCACCAGCAGGGCGCGGCGCTGGTAGCCTTCCCGGAACTGGGCCTGTCGGCCTACACTTGCGACGACCTGTTCCACCAGCGCGCGCTGCTGGACGGCTGCGAAGCGGCGCTGGCCACGGTGGTGGCCGCGTCGGCCGAACTGCCGCTGGCGCTGGTGGTCGGCATGCCGCTGCGGGTGCAGCACCAGCTCTACAACTGCGGCGTGGTGGTCGCCGGTGGCCGCATCCAGGGCGTGGTGCCCAAGAGCTACCTGCCCAACTACGGCGAATTCTACGAGGCGCGCCAGTTCTCTACCGGCGATTACGCGGCCGTGCCGGAGGTGACGCTGCTGGGCCAGACCGTGCCGTTCGGCTCCGGCTTGCTGTTCGAGGTGGCCAATCTGCCGCTGTTTAAGTTCCACGTCGAGATCTGCGAGGACGTGTGGGTGCCGGTGCCGCCGTCGTCGTTCGCGGCGCTGGCCGGCGCCACCGTGCTGGTCAATCTGTCCGCCTCCAACGCGCTGGTGGGCAAGGCCGGCTACCGGCACCAGCTGGTGGCGCAGCAGTCGGCGCGCTGCCTGTCGGCCTACCTGTACACGTCGTCCGGCAGCGGCGAATCGACCACCGACATGGCCTGGGATGGCCAAGCCCTGATCAGCGAGAACGGCGAACTGCTGGCCGAGTCGAAGCGCTTCCAGGATGAGCCCAGCCTGATTTATGCGGACGTGGACCTGGAGCGGTTGTCGCGCGAGCGCATGCGCCAGACCACGTTTGGCCAGTCGGTGCAGCGCCATGCGGAGGAGGTGGCCCGCTTCCGCGTGGTCAGTTTTGAACTGGCGCTGCCGCTGGAACGCACGCTGCCGCTCAAGCGCTGCGTGGAACGCTTCCCCTACGTGCCGGCCGACAGCCGCCGCCGCGATGAGCGCTGCAACGAGGTCTACAACATCCAGGTACAGGCGCTGGCCCAGCGGTTGCAGGCGAGCGGCATCCAGAAAGTGGTGATCGGGATCTCCGGCGGCCTCGATTCCACCCACGCACTGCTGGTGTGCGCGCGCGTGATGGACAAGCTCAAACTGCCGCGCACCAACATCCTGGCCTACACCATGCCTGGTTTCGCCACCAGCGAACGCACGCTGACCCAGGCCCACCGGCTGATGAAACTGGTGGGCTGCACCTCGGCCGAAATCGATATCCGCCCCAGCTGCATCCAGATGCTGCAAGACCTGGGGCACCCCTACGCGGCCGGCGAGCAGCAGTACGACATCACGTTCGAGAACGTGCAGGCGGGCGAGCGCACCAACCATTTGTTCCGGCTGGCGAACCACAACCAGGCCATCGTGATCGGCACCGGCGACTTGAGCGAGCTGGCGCTGGGCTGGTGCACCTACGGCGTCGGCGACCACATGTCGCACTACAACGTCAACGCCAGCGTGCCCAAGACGCTGATCTCGCACCTGGTGCGCTGGGTGGCCGAGTCGGGCGTGATCGGCCGCAACGACGCGCAAGTGCTGCTCGACATCCTGAGCACGGAAATCAGCCCCGAGCTGGTGCCCGGCACGGCCGATGGCCAGCCGGAGCAGCGCACGGAGAGCACCATCGGCCCCTATGAACTGCAGGACTTCAACCTGTACTACGTGCTGCGCTATGGTTTCGCGCCGTCCAAGGTGGCGTTCCTGGCGCTGGCGGCCTGGCATGACCGCGAGCAGGGCCGCTGGCCCGATGGCGAGCATGTGGCGCGCAACCAGTACGACCTGGCGGTGATCAAGAAGAACCTGGGCATTTTCCTGGACCGCTTCTTCCGCACCAGCCAGTTCAAGCGCACCTGCGTGCCGAACGCGCCCAAGGTGGGCACGGGCGGTTCGCTGTCGCCGCGCGGCGACTGGCGCGCGCCGACCGACGGCCAGAGCGTGGTCTGGATGCAGGATTTGCAACGGATTCCCGTCTGAGAAGGGACGCCGGGCGGGCGCCAGAACCGAGTGGCGCCTCGGTATCGGCGTGCCCGGGTAGGAGAGCGGCGCCGGGTAGCTTACAATGCGGTCTGGATACCGTGCATTACATCGTCCGATCGCCGCCGTCATGGCCGCCGGCTACCCGCTGCGCGGCACGGCATGGGTTACCAGCCTGCTCAAGATCCGGGACCGCGCCGCCACCGGCGGGCGCTTCCCATTGACGCACCGGTTTTACGCAATACGATTTACATTCGAGGAGATGTCATGAAACAGATTACCGCAGTGATCAAACCGTTCAAGCTGGATGAAGTGCGCGAGGCGCTGGCTGAAGTCAACGTCACCGGCCTGACCGTGACGGAAGTGAAGGGCTTCGGCCGTCAGAAGGGCCACACGGAACTGTACCGCGGCGCGGAATACGTGGTCGATTTCCTGCCCAAGGTGAAGGTGGAAGTGGTGGTGGACGACGGCGTGGCCGAGCAGGTGGTGGACGCCATCATCAAGGCCGCCCGCACCGGCAAGATCGGCGACGGCAAGATCTTCGTGCAGAACGTGGAGCAGGTGATCCGTATCCGTACGGGCGAAACGGGCGCCGACGCCGTTTAAGTTCTGCCACATGCGCTGGCATCCCCGCGCGCGGGGATGCGCATCCGCGTCAGCGCGGTGCTACCTGTTGATCCGCATGTCGAACTTCCACGTCAGCAGCCGCAATAGCGTGATGAAGGTGGCGCTGAACCACAGCGCGAAGTCGTTCGACACCTGCGTGTGCTGCAGCCCGATGTAGAGCCAGGCGCCGAAGAAGGCGCAGATCGCGTACGGTTTCCCGTCGCGGAACACCATCGGCACCTCGTTGCAGACGATGTCGCGCAGCACCCCGCCGAATATCCCCGTAATCACCCCCATCATGGCCGCGATGAACACGGGCATGTCAGCCGCCTGCGCCTGCGACACGCCGGCCACGGCGAACAGCCCCAGGCCGATGGCGTCGGCCACCACGATGATGCGTTCCGAAACGATCTGGCGGATGGTGCGCACCAGCGGCGTGGCCACCAGGGCCAGCACGAAGATCAGGATGGCGTAACCCTGGTGGGCGACCCAGAACAGCGGACGGACGTCGAGCAGGATGTCGCGCAGCGTGCCGCCGCCGAAGGCCGTGATGAAGGCCACCGTGAACACGCCCACCAGGTCCATGCGCTTGCGGCGCGCCTCCACGAAGCCCGACATCGCTCCCACCAGGATCGCCACGATTTCGATGACGGTGATGAGGGATACGTGCGGGATATGCTTCATGCTGGCGAAAGAATAGACGGAGTGGCCGGTGCGCGTAGGTTAACACGCGCCAGCCAGTCGTGGGGCAGGATTTGCGGTGGTTGGCGGGTGGTCAGCGCGGCGTTTGCAGCGCGGCGCGCAGCAGCACCATCAGCGCGCCTTCACCGCCGTCCAGCGGACGGGCGGCGCAGAAGGCGATCACTTCCTCTTTCTGTTCCAGCCAGCTGTGCACCATGGAGCGCAGCACGGGTTCGCCGTTGACGGAGCCGTAGCCCTTGCCGTAGATGACGGCCACGCAGCGCGCATTGCGCCGCTTGGCTTGCGCCAGGAAGGCGCCGATCGCGTCGCGCGCGGCGTCGCGCCGCATGCCGTGCAGGTCCAGCTCATCCTGCACCGGCCAGTGGCCCTTGCGCAGCTTGCGCATCACGTCCTGGCCCACGCCGTTGCGCAGGAAGCTGACAGTCGGTTCCGTCTCCAGCAAGTGCTCGACGTCGAACTGGTCCGACATCATTTCGCGCAGCACGGCCGCATCGTCCTCGGCCTGGGTGCGGGGACGGGCGGGGGCGGCCGGCGTGAAGGCCGACGCCTTGGGGGCGCCCGGCGCCAGCCGGTTCTGCTCCGGCAGGCGCTTGACGCCGCCGACGCTGGCGTGGAACAGGTTCGCTTCCACCGCCTGCACCTTGGCCTGCTTGGCCGCTTCGGCCTGGGCCACGGCGCGCGCCTCGGCCTGCTCCTTGAGCTGCTTGCTCAGGGATTTGAGGTCGGCGAAGTCCTTCAGCGCCATGGCCGCTTATTCCTGGCTTTCCAGGTAGCGCTGGGCGTCCAGCGCGGCCATGCAGCCGGTGCCGGCGCTGGTGATGGCCTGGCGGTAGATGTGATCCTGCACGTCGCCGGCCGCGAACACGCCCGGGATGTTGGTGGCCGTGGCCATGCCCTCGGTGCCGGTGCGGGTCTTGATGTAGCCGTTGTGCATTTCCAGCTGGCCTTCGAAGATGTCCGTATTGGGCTTGTGGCCGATGGCCACGAACAGGCCGTGCACGGCGATGTCGGTGATGGCGCCGTCGGCGGTGGAGGCGATCTTCACGCCGGTCACGCCGCTGTCGTTGCCCACCACTTCATGCAGGGTGTGGTTGTACTTGATCTCGATCTTGCCTTCGGCGACCTTGGCGTTCAGGCGGTCGACCAGGATAGGCTCGGCGCGGAACTTGTCGCGACGGTGGATCAAGGTGACCTTGTTGGCGATGTTGGACAGGTACAGCGCTTCCTCGACGGCCGTGTTGCCGCCGCCGACCACGGCCACTTCCTGGTTGCGGTAGAAGAAACCGTCGCAGGTGGCGCAGGCCGACACGCCCTTGCCCATGAATGCCTGCTCGGACGGCAGGCCCAGGTACTGGGCCGAGGCGCCGGTGGCGATGATCAGGGCGTCGCAGGTGTACTCATGGCTGTCGCCGATCAGGCGCAGCGGCTTTTCGTTCAGCTTGACGGTGTGGATATGGTCGAACACCATCTCCGTGTTGAAGCGCTCGGCGTGCTGCAGGAAGCGCTGCATCAGGTCCGGGCCTTGCACACCCATGGGGTCCGCCGGCCAGTTTTCCACGTCGGTGGTGGTCATCAGCTGGCCGCCCTGTTCGACGCCCGTCACCAGCATCGGATTCAGGTTGGCGCGCGCGGCGTAGATGGCGGCGCTGTAACCGGCGGGGCCGGAACCGAGGATCAAGACGCGGGCATGTTTTGGAGTGGTCATGGGATGGCTTCTTATTCAGAGGTTGGACGATGGATAACGTATCCGAATTGGGGGCTAATTCCGCTACAGCAAGGGCGGCGAAGGGGCGCCAGCTATTGCACACGGTTAAGCAATGCAGGATTATAGTCCAAGCGGCGATTCGGCACGAATCAGGGGGGCCGGGCAGGGGCCGTATGCCTTAGAATAGATGGGATGACTGTTTCTTGGTCGATAATATTGCAATATTTTTTAGCCGGTGCCAGCGCCGGCGGTAGTACTTGTCCCCGAACGTATGACGAAATCCAGCTCCTCGACTCCATCCAGCTACACCCGCAATGTGACTGAACGTCAGCCTTTGCCCAACCGGCTGGTGCGCCTGTTGTCGGAGGCGCGCTGGCTCGCGCTGGCGGCGCTGGCCGTGTATTTCGTGCTCATCCTGATCAGTTATTCCAAGGGCGATCCGGGCTGGTCGCACGCCAGTGTGGTGCCACGGGTACACAATCTGGGTGGCCGGGCCGGCGCCTGGCTGGCTGATTTGTTGTTGTTTATCTTCGGTTTTTCCGCGTGGTGGCTGTGCCTGTGCCTTCTTCGTCTCGTGTGGAAGGGTTATACCGGGCTGACCCAGCAGTTTGTGCTGTCAAAGGAGCCGGAACCGGAGCACCAGCACGAGTACATCATCCGCATCGTCGGCTTCGTGCTGCTGTTCTTGGGCAGCGTGGGGCTCGAATATCTGCGCATGTGGTCGCTCAAGGTGGAATTGCCGCGCGCGCCCGGTGGCGTGCTGGGACAACTGATCGGCCACTCGGCCCACGTGGCGCTGGGGTTCACGGGCGCCACCTTGCTGCTGTTGCTGTTGTTCGGGCTGGGCTTCAGCCTGTTCTTCCAGGTCTCGTGGCTGGCCGTGGCCGAGCGCATCGGGGGCGGCATCGAGACCGGCATCGACTGGTTCATCCAGCGCTACCAGTACCGCGAGGATAGGCGCCAGGGCGAAGTGGCGGCCGTCAAGCGCGATGAGGTGGTGGTCAGCGAGCGCGCCAAGCACGTGGAGAAACACGTGGCCGCGCCGCCCGTCAAGATCGAGCCGCAGGTGGTCACGGTGGTCAAGTCCGAGCGCGTGGAGAAGGAAAAGCAGGCCAGCCTGTTCCAGGATCTGGCCGATGGCAGCCACCTGCCGCCGCTGTCGCTGCTGGACGAACCGCCGCCGGTGCAGGAAACCGTGGCCGTGGAAACGCTGGAATTCACCAGCCGCCTGATCGAGAAGAAGCTCTCGGACTTCGGCGTGGAAGCCAAGGTGGTGGCGGCCTATCCCGGCCCCGTCGTCACGCGCTACGAGATCGAACCGGCCACCGGCGTCAAGGGCAGCCAGATCGTCGGCCTGGCGCGCGACCTGGCCCGTTCGCTGTCGCTGACCTCAATCCGCGTGGTGGAAACCATCCCCGGCAAGAACTACATGGCGCTGGAGTTGCCCAATCCCAAGCGCCAGATCGTGCGCCTGAGCGAGATCGTCGGCTCCAAGGTCTACAACGACAACCCGTCCAGCCTGACCGTGGCGCTGGGCAAGGACATCGCCGGCAAGGCCGTGGTGGCTGACCTGGCCAAGATGCCGCACTTGCTGGTGGCAGGTACCACCGGTTCCGGTAAGTCGGTCGGCATCAACGCCACCATTTTGTCGCTGCTGTACAAGTCCGATCCGCTTGACGTGCGCATGATCCTGATCGATCCGAAGATGCTGGAAATGTCGGTCTACGAAGGCATCCCGCACCTGCTGGCACCCGTGGTGACGGACATGCGCCAGGCCGGCCACGCGCTGAACTGGGCCGTGAACGAGATGGAGCGCCGCTACAAGCTGATGTCCAAGCTGGGCGTGCGTAACCTGGCCGGCTACAACGCCAAGATCGAGGAGGCGAGCAAGCGCGAGGAACACATCCCGAATCCGTTCAGCCTGACGCCGGATTCGCCGGAACCGCTGGAAAAACTGCCCACCATCGTCATCATTATCGACGAGCTGGCCGACCTGATGATGGTGGTCGGCAAGAAGGTGGAGGAACTGATCGCCCGTATCGCGCAGAAGGCGCGCGCGGCCGGCCTGCACTTGATTCTGGCGACGCAGCGTCCATCTGTGGATGTGATCACGGGTCTGATCAAGGCCAACATTCCGACCCGGATCGCGTTCCAGGTGTCGTCCAAGATCGACTCGCGCACCATTCTCGACCAGATGGGTGCGGAAACCCTGCTGGGTATGGGCGACATGCTGTACATGCCGCCCGGTACCGGCTTGCCCGTGCGGGTGCACGGCGCCTTCGTGTCCGATGACGAGGTGCACCGCGTCGTCAAGCACCTGAAGGCGACCGGCGAACCCGATTACATCGACGGCATCCTGGAAGGCGGCACGCTGGAAGGCGAGGGCGGTGCGGACGGTGCTGCGGCCGGCGAGGGCGGCGGCGAGGCCGATCCGATGTACGACCAGGCCGTGCAGGTGGTGCTCAAGAACCGCCGCGCGTCCATTTCGCTGGTGCAGCGTCACTTGCGCATCGGCTACAATCGCGCGGCGCGCTTGCTGGAGCAGATGGAGCAGAGCGGCGTGGTGTCGCCGATGCAGTCGAACGGCAACCGCGACATTCTGGCGCCGACCGCCAGCGCGGAATGAACAGGATAATCGGGATAAACGATATGAAACAAAGCAACACCTTGGCCAGGACGGTGGCCGCACTGGCCTGTGGCCTGCTGCTGGCGGGCACGGCCCATGCCAGCGCGCTGGAACAGTTCAAGAGCTTCGTGGCCACGACCAAGTCGGCCAAGGGCGAATTCACCCAGCACCAGGTCAAGAAACTGGAGAGCGGCGGCACCAAGACGTCCACCTCGTCCACCGGCACCTTCGTGTTCGCCCGTCCTGGCAAGTTCATCTGGACGTACGTGAAACCGTACGAGCAGGTGCTGCAGGCTGATGGCGAGCAGCTCTACATTTTCGACAAGGACCTGAACCAGGTCACTGTCAAGAAGCTGGGCAACGCGCTCGGTTCCTCGCCGGCGGCCATCCTGTTCGGCAGCAACGACCTGGAAAAGAATTTCAACCTGTCGGAAGCGGGCAGCAAGGATGGCGTGGAATGGCTGAAGGCAGTGCCGAAGGCCAAGGATACGAGTTTCGAGGAAATCACCATCGGCCTGCGCAACGGCTTGCCCGAAGCGATGGAGCTGAAGGACACGTTCGGCCAGACTTCCGTGCTGGCGTTCAAGAAGATCGAGCGTAATCCCGCTTTAAATGCGACGAGCTTTAAGTTCGTCATGCCCAAGGGCGCGGACGTCTTCAATAATTAAGGCTGGATGACGTGACGACATGCGCCGCGGCGAATGCCAGCGGCGCTTTTTCCTTTGATACGGCAAACGAGTATGGCAGACCTTTTCTCCAACGAACCGCGCCAGCCGCTGGCGGAAGCGCTGCGGCCCAAGACCCTGGACGAAGTGATCGGCCAAAGCCATTTGCTGGGGCCGGGCAAGCCGCTGCGTCTCGCGTTCGAATCGGGCCAGCCCCATTCGATGATCCTGTGGGGGCCGCCCGGCGTGGGCAAGACCACGCTGGCGCGGCTGACGGCCAACGCCTTCGATTGCCAGTTCATCGCGCTGTCCGCCGTGTTCTCGGGTGTGAAGGATATCCGCGCCGCCATGGAGCAGGCCGAGCAGCACTTGGCCATGGGCAAGCACACCATCCTTTTCGTTGACGAGATTCACCGCTTCAACAAGTCGCAGCAGGATGCGCTGCTGCCGTATGCGGAATCGGGCCTCGTCACGCTGATCGGCGCGACCACGGAAAACCCTTCGTTCGAAGTCAACTCGGCACTGCTGTCGCGCTCGCAAGTGTATGTGCTGCAATCGCTCAACGAGGACGAACTCAAACAACTGGTGGCCAAGGCGCGCGAGAAAGTGCTGTCCCACCTGCAGATCGACGACGCGGCCATCGACACCCTCGTCGGTTACGCGGACGGCGACGCGCGCCGCCTGCTCAACCTGCTGGAACAAACCAGCACGGCCGCCAACGCGGCCCGCACCAACATTGTCACGCCCGAGTTCATCCAGAACGCGCTGACCTTGAACGCGCGCCGTTTCGACAAGGGCGGCGACAATTTCTATGACCAGATTTCGGCCCTGCACAAATCCGTGCGCGGCTCCAATCCGGACGCGGCCCTGTACTGGTTGTGCCGCATGCTCGACGGCGGCGCGGATGCCAAATACCTGTCGCGTCGCATCGTGCGCATGGCGTGGGAAGACATCGGCCTGGCCGATCCGCGCGCCATTCAGTTGGCCAATGACGCGGCCGCCACCTTCGAGCGGCTCGGCTCGCCGGAAGGGGAACTGGCGTTGGGACAGGCTGTGATCTACCTGGCCATCGCGGCCAAGAGCAACGCCGGCTACATGGCGTTCAACCAGGCCATGGCGTTCGTGAAGAAGGACAAGTCGCGCGAAGTGCCCGTGCACCTGCGCAACGCGCCGACCAAGCTGATGAAGGAACTCGGTTACGGTCACGAGTACCGCTATGCCCACGACGAGCCGCACGCGTATGCTGCCGGCGAGACGTATTTGCCGGATGGGATAGGTGAACCGGGCTGGTATCAGCCCGTGCCGCGCGGGCTGGAAAGCAAGATTGCCGACAAGATGGCGTTCCTGCGCAAGCTCGATGAGGATGCCGGCAAGTAGTGAGGCAGAAACGAACTCCGCCCCGGCGCGGAGATACGCCGGGGCGGAAGACGTGTCCCGGCGGGCAGGCCCGCCGGGCAATAGACTGGATCAGCGGCCGAACTGCGTGAAGCCTTTCTGGCCCGGCTTGCGGTTCGGTGCGAAGCCGTTCTTGGCCAGCGTTTCGTCGGCCGTCTCATAGAAGGTGCCGATCTTGTAGATCTCGCGCGCTTCCTTGCCGTTGGCCACATCGCGGCCGAACTCGCGCGAGATGCGCACCAGCTGTTCGATCTGCTCCACGGTCGACATCTTGCGCGAACGGTCCTGGGTCCACAGGTTGTCCTCGATACCGCAACGCACGTGCAAACCCATGGCGATGGCCATCATGTTGAGCGGCAGGGTGTTGAGCATGGAGCTTTCCAGCGTCAGCACGGAGCCGTCCGGGCAGGCGCGCACGAAGTTGGCCAGGTTGTAGATGTTGGGCGCTTCGAAGCCGCCACCAATCGCCACCCAGGTCAGGATCAGCGGCACGTTGCACACGCCGCGCCGCATCATGCGCTCCACCGTTTCCAGTTGGGCGATGTTGGCCAGCTGGAAGTGGGTCTGAATGCCGCGCGCCGACAGGCGGCGGATATGTTCCTCCACCCATTCCGGGCCGGCCGGAATCGTCATCTCGCGGTAGGCGAAGTAGCCGGGCGTGCCCACGGCCAGCGAGGTGCCTTGCACGTCGGCCGCGCACATCTGCTCGACCACGTTCATCTGGTTGCTGTTGATGGCGATCGTCACCTGGTCCGGCGTCGGCTCGATCATGGCCAGGCCGTGGCGGGTGTCGTCCGACAGCCACTTGGCCGTGTCGCCTTCCTTGGTGGGGGCGAACGAGATCGAACCGCCCACTTGCAGGATCATGTCCGGGCAGCGGGCGCGGATGCCGGCCACCAGTTCGTTGGTGCGCTCCAGGCGCTTGGAGCCGGTGCCGTCGTCTTCGCGGCCATGCACGTGCAGCACGGTGGCGCCGGCGTTGTAGCAGTCCACGGCTTTCTGGATCTGCTGTTCGAGCGTGACGGGAATGTCTTCAGGGAAGTCGGACGGTTGCCATTCGGGGCCGAACGGGGCGGCGGTGATGACGAGTTTTTGCTGGTTTTCCGGGAACAGCGAGCCATCGAGGAAATTCATTTTTTGCTCCTTGGTGTGAGATCAGGGTTTGCGTTTTTTCTGGGATGGCCCAGGCTTAGAAAGGTTTGTCGCCAATGATGGCGGCGCGCTCCATCTTGCGATGGCAGGGCGGGTAATCCATGACGGCGTAGTGCTGGGTGCTGCGGTTGTCCCAGATGGCCATGCTGTAGGGCTTCCAGCGCCAGCGCACCTGGTACTCGGGCACGTAGGCCTGGCTGATCAGGTATTGCAGCAGGTCGCTGCCGCCCTTGTTGTAGTCCTGGCCGTAACGCACGTGCTGCTTGTTGTGGTAGTTCACGAAGTGGGTGGCGAAGGCGTTCACGAACAAAATCTTCTCGCCCGTTTCGGGATGCGTGCGCACCACCGGGTGTTCGGCGTCCGGATACTGGGCCTTCATCTTCAGGCGCTGTTCGATCGGCATGGCGGCGGCGAACGAGCCGTTGAAGCTGTGGTTGGCGATCAGTCCTTCGATTTCCTGTTTGACGTGGTGCGGCAGCTTGTCGTAGGCCAGCACCATGTTGGCCCACATGGTGTCGCCGCCGACGGCGGGCGACTCGATGCAGCGCAGTACGCAGCCCAGCGCCGGCGTCTCGCGCCAGGTGCCGTCGCAGTGCCAGCTGTTTTCGTAGCGGTCCATGGGGCTGTCCGGGTTCTTGTAGATCTGCACCAGGCCGGGCGCTTCCGGATGGCTGGGCGCCATTGGGTGGGTTTCCAGCTGGCCCAGGCGCTGGGCGAACGCCATGTGGTCCTGGCGCGACAGCTTGTCCAGTGTCTGGTCGCGCAGGAACAGCACCTTGTGCTTGAGCAGGGCGTCGTAAATGGCGTTGAACAGGCCGTCGTCGCGGACCGCGTCGCCCAGATTCACGTCCAGCAACTCGGCGCCGATGGCGCAGGTCAGTTGTTCGATCTTCATCATGTCTCCGTCGTGTAGTCGTCTTAGTGATCGCCGCTTGAAGTGCTGCGGTTGAGAGAAAGTATAGGGAGACGGTCGGTAAAAGTTTCTCTTTGTGCGCCAATGTTTTCTCATTTTGCGCCAACGCCGCTATACTGAAATCCGCAATTGATTTCGCGCATACATTCGGGGGAGCGCAGCGACGTCAGGGTCTGATCCCATCGGGGGCGGACCCTGGTTTAAAAGGGGATCCAATGGAAACTTTGATTCGGGCCAGCACGCTGACTGGCTACCTGGAAGTGGCCAGCCGCCACAAGCTCAACGCGCTGGCGTTGCTGGCTGAGGTGGGCATCACGGCGGCGCAGGTGGGCGACCAGGAGCAGCGCGTGCCGTTGGCGGCCGTGTGCCGCTTGCTGGAACTGTCTGCTGAGCGTTCAGGCTGCGCCACGTTCGGACTGGAGATGGCGGCGCTGCGCCAGCGGCGCGACGTGGGTCCGATCGGCCTGCTGATGTCGCACGCGCGCACCTTGCGCGAATCGCTGCTGACGGCCGAGCGCTACCACCACCTGCTCAACGATGCGCTGGCCATCCACATCGAAACCGTGGACGATACGGTGCTGATCCGCGAGGAAATCATCGCCGGCGCCGGCGTGCAGACGCGGCAGGCAACGGAGCTGGCCGTGGGCGTGCTGTCGCGGATATGCCGCGTGCTGCTGGGGGAGGGCTGGCGGCCCAAGAGCGTCAACTTCACGCACGCGGGGCCGGCCGACGCCAGCTTCCACCGGCGCTATTTCGGCTGCGGCGTCCATTTCGGGCGGGAGTTCAACGGCATCGTTTGCGTGGCGGCGGACCTGGATGCGCCCAATCCGGCAGCCGATCAAGCTCTGGTCCGTTATGCCGAAAGCCTGGCCGCGCCGCTCAACGCGGCCGACCATGAATCGATCGTGTTCGAGGTGCGGCGCGCCATCTACCTGCTGCTGCCGTTGAACGAGGCGACAGTGGATGGCGTGGCCGTCAAGCTGCGGCTGAGCGGGCGCAGTTTGCAGCGCCATCTGCGCGAACATGGTACCGAATTCATCGACCTGCTGTCGGATGTGCGGCATGAGCTGGCCGTGCGTTACCTGGGGAATCCGCGCTTTCCGATCGGGCGCATCGCCGCACTGCTTGGCTATACGCGGCAGGCGTCGTTCACGCGCTGGTTCATTTCGCGGTTCGGCAAGCCGCCGAGCGCGTGGCGTGCGGAGCGCTTCCATCCGAACGCGCCGCCCTTCGCTTAGCTGGCCTGGTTGGCACAGGCGTCGGCCCGTGCACGCGGGCGGCGGTCACGGTCTGGTTGACATCATTTGCTGGCAGGGCTGGACTGATCGCGCCGCGCCAGTTCGCGGCACAGCTCAGCCGTTGCTTCATCGACGGGGAAGCAGCATTCGATGTGCACCTCGTCCAGCGTGACGTCGCGCGGCGTGCCAAAGGTGGTGATGGTCGAGAAGAAGCGCAGCTCGCCGCCGTCGTGGCGCAGGATGGTGTTTTGCAGCGGCACGGCGGCAGCGTCCAGCTCGCGCACGCGCCAGCGCGTGGGCACATCGGGGTAGGCCAGTACTTCGTCGAGCAGGCCGCGCGCCACGTGGTCCGTGGGCGCGCCGGCCACCACGCTGTGCAGGTGGTGGATCAGATTGCCCGCCACTTCCTCCCAGTTGACGATAGCGCTGCGCAGGTCGGCCGGGTCGAAGATCTGGCGCAGCAGATTGCGGTGGGCCGGCCGCCGGTCGCCCATCACGTGGCGGTTGACGCGGGCTGAGGCGCGGTTGGCCATCAGCACGTCCCAGTGGCGGTTGAGCAGTATGGCCGGATAGGGCTCCTGCTGGCCCAGGATGAATTCGATCGCGCGCCGCATCTGCGCCAGTTCCGGCTTCACCAGCGCCGTTTCCGGGTAGCGCGGCGCAAAGCCGGCGGCCACCAGCAGCGCGTTGCGGGCGCGCAGCGGCATCTGTAGCGTGTCGGCCAGCCGGGTCAGCACTTCGCGGCTGGGCTGGGCCTTGCCCGTCTCCACGCAGCTCAGGTGGCGGGTGGACAGGCCGGCGTCCAGCGCCAGGTCGAGCTGGCTCAGGCGGCGCGCGGCGCGCCATTCGCGCAGCAGGATGCCGGCGTGGGCGGGCGGGGTGGATGGCGGCGTGAGGGTGTCCATCGGCCCATTCTAACGCGCACGCAGCGTGGCAGCCATGACCTGCCAGGTCATGCAATGATGATCTATGAGGTCATTGATCCTGTGCGCGGCTTGGTTCAGTATTGTCATTCGTACAGTATTCAACCAGGGAGCAGGCATGCGGCAACAAATACAAGTAGATGGCATCGACGTCTTCATCGAGGGGGAGGGCGACGAGACGATCGTCATGCTTCACGGCTGGCCCGACACGTACCGGCTGTGGGATGCGCAGGTGGCCGCGCTGGCGCCACGTTACCGCTGCGTGCGCTTCACCTTGCCCGGCTTTGACTGCGCCAAGCCGCGCCGCGCCTATGGCCTCAACGAGATGCTGGCCATCTTTGAGCGCATCGTCACCCAGGTCAGCCCCGGCCGCAAAGTGACACTGATGCTGCATGACTGGGGTTGCGTGTTCGGCTACCAGTTTTACATGCGCCACCCGGAGCTGGTATCGCGCATCGTGGGCGTCGATATTGGTGACGTGGAATCGAAGGCCTACGTGAAATCGCTGTCGCTGGGCGCCAAGCTGATGGTGCTGTGGTATCAGTTGTGGCTGGCCGTGGCGTGGAAGGTGGGCGGCGGCCTGGGCGACTGGATGACGCACTTCATGGTGCGGCTGATGAAGGTGCCGGCCGATCCGCGCTACATCACATCGGCCATGAACTTCCCGTACTACATCACCTGGACCGGCGCGCACGGTTCCTACCGCGACCGCCAGCGCTTTGTGCCGGCCTGCCCGATGCTGTTCATCTACGGCAGCAGGAAGCCGTTCATGTTCCATTCGCGGCCATGGGCGGAGGCGCTGGCCACCCAGCCAGGGTGCCGGGTGCTGGGCTTCAAGGCCGACCACTGGCCCATGGCGCGCGAACCGGAGGCGTTCAACGCCGCCGTCGCCACCTGGCTGGATGACACGGCCAGCGTGGCGGCGCCCGCCGCGCAGGTGCGTTGAGCGTAAAACTGGCGGATAAACGTCGTCCTCTTGGTACAATTGCGTTTTCGATATAACGGCACGTTTTCCCCCATGATAGATATCCAACTCCTTCGTAAAGACATCGCCACCGTCGCCGAGCGCCTGGCGACTCGTAAATTCCAGCTCGACGTGGCTGGTTTCAACGCGCTCGAAGCGGAGCGCAAGGCGATCCAGACCCGTACCGAAGAACTGCAAGGCAAGCGCAATTCGCTGTCCAAACAGATCGGCATGATGAAGGGCAAAGGGGAAGATACGTCGGCCGTGATGGCCGAAGTGGGCGGCCTGGGCGACGAGCTCAAGGCCAATGAAACGGCGCTGTCGGCCCTGCAGGCCAAGCTCAGCGACTTCATGCAAGCGATCCCCAACCTGCCGCACGAATCCGTGCCGGTGGGCACCGACGAGACGGCCAACGTGGAAGTGCGCCGCGTCGGTACGCCGCGCAGCTTCGATTTCGAAGTGAAAGACCACGTGGACGTGGGCGCATCGCTGGGCCTGGACTTCGACGTGGCCACCAAGCTGACCGGCTCGCGTTTCTCGGTGATGAAGGGCGGCATCGCCCGCCTGCACCGCGCGCTGGCCCAGTTCATGCTGAACACCCACACCGACGAGCACGGCTACACCGAGTGCTACACGCCGTACATGGTCAACGCCGATTCGCTGCGTGGCACGGGTCAGCTGCCCAAGTTTGAAGCCGACCTGTTCTCCGTGAAGAAAGGCGGCGCGGAAGGCGAGGGCGAGAACTTCTACCTGATCCCGACCTCGGAAGTGTCGCTGACCAACATCGTGCGCGACGAGATCCTGGCCGCCGACGCGCTGCCGCTGAAGATGACGGCCCACACGCCATGCTTCCGCTCGGAAGCGGGCAGCTATGGCCGCGATACGCGCGGCATGATCCGCCAGCACCAGTTCGACAAGGTGGAAATGGTGCAGGTCGTGCATCCCGACACTTCGTACCAGGTGCTGGACGAGATGGTGGGCCATGCGGAAACCATCCTGCAACGCCTGGGCCTGCCGTACCGCGTGATGGCGCTGTGCACGGGCGACATGGGCTTTGGCGCCACCAAGACCTTCGACCTGGAAGTGTGGCTGCCGGCGCAGAACACCTACCGCGAGATTTCGTCGTTGTCGAACTGCGAAGCATTCCAGGCGCGCCGCATGCAGGCGCGCTTCCGCAACGCGCAGGGCAAGCCTGAGCTGCTGCACACGCTGAACGGTTCCGGCCTGGCCGTGGGCCGCACGCTGGTGGCCGTGCTGGAGAACTACCAGCAAGCCGACGGCAGCGTTGAGATCCCGGCCGTGCTGCGCCCTTACATGGGTGGCCTGACGCATCTGAAGGCGGACTAAGCGCTGTTGTTGGGCAGGGTGAACATATTTTTTGTGTTTGCCCTTCCAATTCAGATTTGCTCTGCTATAATTTTGCCTTCGCAGCAGCAAGCGACAGTAGTCAGACCCGGAAAGGTGGCAGAGTGGTCGAATGTACCTGACTCGAAATCAGGCGTAGGGTGTCCCCCTACCGTGGGTTCGAATCCCACCCTTTCCGCCAAATAGGTCGTCGTTTGTTAAGACCACCCTTGTGCCAATACGTTGGCCGAGCGCTCGAAAAGAACACCGGAGAGGTGGCAGAGTGGTCGAATGTACCTGACTCGAAATCAGGCGTAGGGTTTCCCCCTACCGTGGGTTCGAATCCCACCCTCTCCGCCAGTAGTAGGAAAACAGCCCCAGCGATGGGGCTGTTTTTTTTTATCGTGCTCCGATAAAGACCGTCGCGTTCCTCGCCCACCTACATGATCCCGTCTGTTTTTCCCAGCGCCATGCAAGGCGTTAATTGACATGTTTATCATCATGACTATACTGTCAGTTTATTCGGTGAAATCCAGAAAAATCATCATCATTGAGAGGCAAAGCTACTATGAATTACGGTACACCACGGCGGGTTGCCGTTGTCGCTGCAAATCGCATTCCATTCGTGCGCTCGAACACCGCCTATTTTGAGCTGAGCAACCAGACCATGCTTACCGACACGCTGAGCGGCTTGGTGCAGAAATGCAACTTGCAGGGCGAATTGCTCGGTGAGGTGGTGGGCGGCGCGGTAATGAAGCACGCGCGCGACTGGAATCTTGTGCGCGAGTCGGTGTTGGGATGCGGCTTGCACCCCAATACGCCGGCATACGATGTTCAGCAAGCTTGCGGCACTGGCTTGGAGGCGGCGATTCTGGTCGCGAACAAGATTGCGCTCGGGCAGATCGATGCCGGGATCGCTTGTGGAACCGACACCACCTCAGATGCCCCGATCGCAGTGAGCCGCGGGATGCAGCGTGCCTTAATGGCGATGAACGCTGCACGCACGCGTGGGGGCAAGTTCAAGGCGTCCCTGGGCCTCGTCAAGCCCGCGCACCTGATTCCGGAACTTCCTGTCAACACGGAACCCAGAACCGGAAAATCGATGGGGCAGCATGCGCAGCTTACCGCGCACCGGTACGGAATCACACGCGAAGAGCAGGACAAACTGGCCCTGCACAGTCACTTGAATCTCGCCAAGGCGTATGACGAAGGCTTCTTTGATGATCTGCTCATGCCCTACCACGGCGTTCACCGTGACAACAATCTTCGTCCAGATTCCACGATCGAAAAATTGAGCAAGTTGAGCCCCGCGTTTGACCGCAAAGAGGGAACCATTACAGCGGCAAACGCCTCACCGTTGACAGATGGCGCTTCGGCCGTCTTGCTGGCGTCGGAAGAATGGGCGCAGAAGAAGGGGCTGCCAGTCCTTGCCTATTTGACCGCCGGCGAAGTGGCGGCGGTTGATTTCATCGACGAGCGGGAGGGATTGCTCATGGGCGGCGCGTACGCCATTCCTCGTCTGCTGCATAAGCGCGGCATCGCGCTGCAGGACTTCGATTTTTACGAAATCCACGAGGCGTTTTCAGCGGTTGTACTGTGCACACTGGCGGCCTGGGAGTCAGCCGATTTTTGCCGTACAAAGCTCGGCCTGGCAAACCCACTCGGTAGCATTGACCGCACCAAACTGAATGTAAAGGGTGGTTCAATTGCGACTGGTCATCCTTTCGCGGCCACGGGCTGTCGCATCGTCGCCACCCTGGCAAAAATCCTGAACGAGGCGGGGGGCGGGCGCGGCCTGATTTCAATTTGTGCTGCGGGAGGCCAGGCGGTGACTGCTATCATGGAAAAATAGCTGCCCTGGTTCACCTGAGCAAAATATTCGATGAGATCCAGGGCTTTGCCAGACGCCGGCAACGGCCCTACAATTACGTTAGGCAGGATAGGGCCAAGACGCTGCGGTCCTGCTGAACCGACTCTCATTGGCAGACTAATTGACCAGCCTTCTGAACCGCATGCGGAAGTGGCTCGGCCGACATCACATCTGTCCGCGCTGATGTTGGTTGGCTAATCCGGACGTCGCAACATCGGAGTCTTGTATTGCGAGGGCTTGCGGAAATCAGGAGTTTGTCATGGTCATTGACCAGGAAAGCCATGTCGGATCTGATGGCCGCGATCGAGTAGCGGCCATGTCGCTTTCGACGTCGGGTGGTATCCGGCGTTGGTCACCGTTACAAACCGCAGTGCAGCTCATGTTCTGCGTCGCATCGTTGTTGATTGCAAAGGTGGCCTACGCGGGGGCGGACCTGGAGATACTCACATCGGAAATCGCGGGGATGGCGGAGAAAAGCGCGACGCCAGGCAGCCCGCACGGTATTGCGCTCGACATGTTGGACGCGATTGGGGACGAGGCGGGGCTGTCTGTTTCGTACCACTTTTTACCCTGGCTGAGGGCGCAAAAGATGGTGCAGTACCGTCCCGGGACATTGATTGCGCCGCTCACCCGTACATCAGAGCGGGAATCCCATTACCTGTGGATTACGCACCTCTACGACTATCACCAAGTACTTCTGACCATGGCGCCCAACAGGCCGCCGGCGACCATTGCTGAGGCCGCAAATCAACGTATCGGCGTGCTTCGTAGCTCGGCTGGCGTAGACCTGCTCGAGAAATTGGGCGTTCACTACCAAGCAGGGGAGACTGAAACGATGAACGCCCTCAAGCTCGCCGCAGGCCGTATCGATGTATGGATGGTTCCGGATGTGGTCGCGCTGCCGAGCTTGCGCCATGCCAAGCTTGATCCCGGCAAGTTCCTGGTCGGTGGTACGGTTGGTGCAACTGGTTCGATCTACCTCGCCGCTTCACCGGCCTTCGATCCCGCGTTGGCTGGACGCCTGCGCGATGCCGCGGCGCGCGCAGCGCACAAGAAAAAATTGCAGGCGATCCAGCAACGCTATCAGCTTCGGTCTGAGTAAATCAAAAATCAGCAGCGCGCGGGCCGGAAATCTCCGCCAGGTTCCCGTCACGGGAATCCGCGACTGCATTGCCTGAGCTGCGGTCCGGGCCGTTGGTCGAGTACAATGCCTTGCTTCATCCATGTACACCGACACTCGCGTCCGCGCGTCAACAACACCATGAAACGACTGCTCACCTCCAGCATCCTCGGCTTGACCCTCACCCTCACCCTGGCCGCCTGCAACCGCGCCACCCCGCCGGCTTCGGCCGACACCGCCGCCGTGCCACTGCAAAAGATCGATACCGTGGTCGGCACCGGCAAGGAAGCGGTCGCCGGCACAATGGCGGTGGTCAACTACACGGGCTGGCTGTATGAGCCCAACGCGCCGCAGAAGCACGGTGCGCAGTTCGATTCCTCGATTGGCCGCGCGCCGTTCAGCTTCCAGCTTGGCGCCGGTCAGGTCATCCAGGGCTGGGACGAGGGCGTGCAGGGCATGAAGGTGGGTGGCAAGCGCACGCTGATCGTGCCGCCCGGCATGGGTTACGGCGCCGGCGGCGCCGGCCCGATTCCGCCGAACGCGACCTTGATCTTCGACGTCGAGTTGCTGGAAGTACGCTAAGGCTTTTGCGCCCGCTGCCGCATGGCGCGCGGCGTGGCGCCGAACCAGCGCTTGCAGCTGCGCGTGAGGACCGACACCTCCGCGTAGCCCAAAATGTGGGCGATCTGCGTCATCGCCGGGCCTGTGGGCAGGCCGATCAGTTCCAGGAATTGCTCCTTGCGCACATCGTCCACCAACTGTTCGAAGGTGGCGCCTTCCGCCGCCAGCCGCCGTTGCAGGGTGCGTGGATGCAGCGACAGCGCGCTGGCGATATCGGTATGCCGCGCGTGTCCCGCGCTGAGAAAATGCCGCACCAGCCGGCGCACGCGGTCGGAAAACAAGCTGTGCGGCTTGCCGCCTTGTTGCTCCAGATAGTCCAGCGCCAACTCCTTCATGTGCGGGTCGTTGCCCGACACTTCCACTTTCAAGTCGCTCACCCGCAGCCGCACGGCCGCCACCGGCGCCCGGAATTGCACCGGGCAGTTGTAGGCTTGCCGATACGCGTCCTCGTCCGCGACGGGCGGGTGCGGCAGCATCACCAGTTGCGGCGCAATGCGCGCCGCCGTCATCACGCTCAAGCCTTGGCAGAGGATGCCCAGCGCCAGGCTGATCACCTGCGGGCGGGCGGTCAGCTTCGCATGGCTGAGGTCGAACACCACGTCGACCAGGTCGGGATGACCGGGCACGATCTGCGTTTGCAGTTTCAATGCCGGACTGTGGACGAACAGATAGCGCGAGGCCAGCGCCAATGCCTCACCCACTGTGCCCGCATGGCGTAGCAGCACGGCGATCGGGCCGAGGATGCTGATCCCGCGCGCCTGCGCCAGCCGCAAGCCCAGATCCGGGCAGCGTCCGAGCGAGGCTGAATATTCCAGCAGATTGATGAAGCCCTGGTAGGACACCAGCATGTCCGGATCGTGCAGGGCTTGCAATGGGATGCCGAACCGCGCCAGCAGGCTGGGCACGTCCAGCCGCAGGCCTTTGGCGAGGATGTCGAACGTGGATAAGGTCGCCGAGCGGACCAGTACCGTCATGAGGACGCCGATCTTGGGTGGAGGGTGTCTTCAAGTGTTAACTTATCGTCGCCAAATGTCAATACTGGCCCATCCGTTTCCAGCATCATGTGGAAAAATCAATCAAGGAGACGGTTATGGCCAACGGCGCTCAAGCAATGCTGCGCACCCTGATCAACGCAGGCGTCAACGTCTGCTTCACCAATCCCGGCACGTCGGAAATGCATTTCGTCGCCGCGCTCGACGGCGCGCCGGAAATGCGCGCCGTGTTGACGCTGTTCGAGGGCGTGGCCACCGGCGCCGCCGACGGCTATGCGCGCATGGCCGACAAGCCGGCCTCCACCTTGCTGCACCTGGGCTGCGGCTTGGGCAACGGCCTCGCCAACCTGCACAACGCGCGCAAGGGCAGGGTGCCCATCGTGAACATCGTGGGCGACCACGCTACCTACCACACCAAATACGACGCGCAGTTGCAGTCGGATATAGAAACGGCGGCGCGCAACGTGTCGAGCTGGGTACGCACCTCGCACAGCACGCAGGCACTGTGCCAGGACGTGGTCGAAGCCGTCACCGCAGCCAAAGGGCCGCAAGGGCAGGTGGCCACGCTGATCTTGCCGGCCGACGTATCCTGGAGCGATGGCGCGGAGGCGCTGCCTGCACCGCCGGCCGCGCAGCCGCCGCGCGCGGAGGATGCGGTGATCGACCAGATCGCCACCGTCCTCAAGGCCGGCGGCAAGAACGCGCTGCTGCTCGGTGGACGCGCGCTGCGCGAGCCAGCCTTGCTGGATGCCGCCCGCATCGCCGCCCAATCGGGCGCCAAGCTGTACGCGGAAGTGTTCCCGACCCGCATGGAGCGAGGCGCCGGCCTGCCGCACGTCGAGCGCATCGCCTATCTGGCCGAGATGGCTTCCGTGCAGTTGGCCGGCATCGAGAACCTGATCCTGGTGGATGCCCGCTCGCCGGTGTCCTTCTTCGCCTATCCGGGCAAGAAAAGCGACCTGGTGCCGGAGGGCTGCAAGGTGCATCAGCTGGTCTTGCCGACGCAGGACGCCGTTGGCAGCCTGAACAGCCTGTGCCAGCGCGTGGGCGCCGGGCAAGCCACGCCCACGCTGCAAGCGGCGCAGCGTCCCGGTCGTCCGCGCGGCAAGCTGACTGCGCCCAAGGTGTGCAAGGCCATCGGCCACTTGCTGCCCGAGAACGCGATTATTGTCGACGAGGCGCAAACCTCTGGCACCATGCTGCCGATGTTCACGGCCGGCGCGCCGCGCCACGATGTGCTGGCCTTGACGGGCGGCGCCATCGGTTATGGCTTGCCGGCCGCCGTCGGCGCGGCCGTGGCTTGTCCGGAGCGTCCGGTGCTGGCGCTGGTGGGCGACGGCTCGTCAATGTACACGCTGCAAGCGCTGTGGACCATGGCGCGCGAAAAACTGAACGTGGTGTCGGTCATCTTCAACAACGGCTCCTACGGCATCCTCAATGTCGAGCTGGAGCGGGTGGGCGCGGAAAAAGCCGGCCCCAAGGCCAAGTCGCAGCTGGACTTGAAGAACCCCGGACTCGACTTCGTGCATCTGGCGCAAGGTATGGGCGTGCCCGCCGTGCGCGCCACCACGGCCGAGCAGTTCAACACGGCACTGGAACGTGCGCTGGCCACGCCCGGCCCGCACCTGATCGAAGCGGTGGTGCCCAGCGTGTTCTCCGGTCTCAAACTGCGCGTGCTGCCTTATGTGCTGCGTTCGCTGGAAAGCCTGCCGCAGCCGGTGGCGCACGCCATCAAGCGCAAGGTGGCGCCATGAGCCAGACCATACAGTCCGATGTGCTGGTGGTCGGCGGCGGACTGGCCGGTATCGTCACGGCGCTCGAATGCCTGCGGGCGGGCAAGAGCGTCACCGTGGTCGACCGCGACAGTCGCGAACGGCTAGGTGGCCTGGCGCGCTGGGCCTTCGGCGGCATGGCGCTGGTGGGCACGCCGTTGCAAGCGCGCATGAAAATTCCCGATACGCCCGAACGCGCGCTGGCCGACTGGATACGCTTTGGCGAACTGCGCGAGACCGACACGCTGCCGCTGGCCTGGGCGCGCTATTACGTCGAGCATGTGCGCAGCGACGTGTACGACTGGCTGCTCGGGCATGGCCTCAAGTTCCTGCCGGCCGTGAATTGGGTCGAACGGGGCCGCTTTGGCGACGGCAATACGCTGCCGCGCTACCACTTGTTATGGGGTACTTCCCGCTTGATGACGCTGACGATGATCGCGGCGATGGAGCAGGCCGGGGCCCATGGCAAGTTGCAGCTGCTGAGCCGCACGCGCATCGATGGACTGGATCATGCGAACGGTGCGCTGTGCGGCGCCCACGGGGTGAATGAGGACACGGGCGAGGCCTTGCGTTTCGCCACGTCCGTCGTCGTGCTGGCCATGGGCGGTATCAATGGCGGCCACGCGGAGACGCGGGCCAACTGGCCGGCCGACCGGCCGCAGCCCGCCAGCATGCTGAACGGCGCCCATCCGTATTCGGACGGCAAGCTGCACCATCTGGTGGCGGGCATGGGTGGACGCATCGCGGCGGCGGGGGAGATGTGGAACTACGCGGCTGGCTTTCCCCATCCGCAGCCCCATTTCGAGGGGCACGGCTTGTCCGCCATCCCGTGCAAGTCGGCGTTGTGGCTCGACCACCGGGGCCGGCGCATCGGGCCCGACCCGCTGGTCACGGGTTTTGATACCCACTACCTGTGCCAGCGCGTGGCGAGCCAGGAACAGCCGTGGACCTGGCACCTGCTCAACTGGCGTATCGCGGCCAAGGAACTGGCCATCTCCGGCGCCGAGCACAACCAGCGCATCCGCGACCGCCAGTTGTTCGCTTTCCTGAAAGAGACGCTGCTCGGCAATCATCGCCTGGTGCGCCAGCTGGCCCACGAAAGCCCGGACGTGCTGGTGGACGACACGCTGGCCGGCCTGGCTGCCAAGATGAACGCGTTGACCGGCGGCGGCCATGTGAAGCCGGAAGTCCTGCAAGCGACCGCCGACGCCTTCGACGCCAATTTCGCCAACGGCGACAAGCTGCACAACGACGCGCAGCTGCGCCGCATCCTGCACGCGCGCCAGTGGGGCCCGGATCGGCTGCGCACGTGCAAGCCCGCGCCGTTACAGCGGCGGGGCGCCGGTCCCTACATCGCGATGCGCATGCAACTGATTACGCGCAAGAGTTTGGGCGGCCTGGTCACGGACCTGCGCAGTCGTGTGCTGGACGCGAATGGGCAGGCGCTGCCGGGGCTGTACTCGGTGGGGGAGGCGGCGGGCTTCGGCGGCGGCGGCGCGTGCGGCAAGCGGTCGCTGGAGGGGACCTTTTTGCCGGGCTGCATCCTGACCGCCAAGGCGGCCGCGCGGGACATCAACCAGACGGTATAAGCACGTACTGGTGCGCGTTCCAGCGTGGCCTGCTGAAAATTTGGCACATTTAATCAATTGATAATATCATGCTCCTTCGCGTATCCTGGTGCGCAACTCACGGAGCAAAGATGAAATTGACGAAGACGCTGGCCTTGGCCGGCTTGATGCTGGCAGCCAACCTGGCCCCGGCCGCCTCTGGGCCGGCGGCCCCGCCCATGCCAGACGCGCAGCAAGTGCAGGCCGCGCACGATCTGCTGGCCGCCATGCAGGCTGAGAAGATGATGCGGGCCACGGCCGGCATGAGCCGTTATCCCACCCCGCAACAACGCCAGGCCGTGTTCGACAAGCTCGACAAGGTGCCGGCCGAGCAGATCTACCAGCGCCTGTCCATCCCCGTGGCGCGCCTGGTCTCGACCGAGACGGCCACGGAAATGACGCGCTATTACCAGTCCAGCTATGGCCAGCGCGTGCTCAAGCAGACCTACAACAGCGGTCCTTCGCTGTACGACACGGCGCCCGTGCCCACCGCGAAGGAAAAGGTGGAACTGAAGCGGCCCGCCTTCGTCAAAGCAGACAAGGCGTTCAAGGAGGCGGAGCCTGCGATTCGTCACGAAACTTTCGTGCTGCTGACGGCGATCAGCCGCTGATTGCCACAGCGCAGCAAGGGTGCCGGACACGGCACCCTTGAAAAACAGCCCACCCTCCCTGATCTGCATTGAAAGGTGATGTTTTGCCTGGCCGTTCAGGAGGACGACATGATGATCCCTGTCACGCAACCCACCGTGCCCGCGCGACGTGCCCACACCACGCCGGAACCGGACATGCCCCCACCGAAACCCGAGAAGGAACCGCCGCCGGACGAGATGCCATCGCCCGACCACGCGCCCATCGAGGAACCCACCCCGCCGCGCGCGCCGATCCAGACGTGAACGCGGCGCGCAGGGGCCACGGTGCCGGTCCGACCGGCGCCGATGGATTGATATACTTGTTTCATTTTTGTTGCTCGTCGGCTACAAATTTGCAGCTTTGTGTCCGCCGTCACACAGCCGTCATGGAAGCGTTTATATAATTTATTCACGACATCGTTTTCCCGTTCACGGAGGCCATCATGGGCAATTCCTTACACAATAAAATCTACCTCGGCCGCCGCAGCGTAGCAGTGCTGAACAACAAGCGTGTGCAAGCGATGATCTGTGTCGGCGCCTTTGCCAGCATCGGGCTGGTGTGGCTGGCGATCCGAGCGTTCAAGTAATTCCGTTGACTGCCATCGCCCAAGCGCGGTGCCCCGCGTCCACCCGTCAGGGAGGGGCGTAGGGACCGGCTTGCCTTGCCGAGGCGCGACCGGGCGCGTACCATGAGGGCCGCTGTTGTCTCTTATGGAAAAATTGGTAATGAAAAACGAGAAATTGACGCAAGACGAATACGACGCACTGGCCGAGGTTGCGCGCGGCATCAAGGGCGAGCGTGTCAGCGCTTGCGTGGGCCGCAACACCAAGCGGCTGGCCGGCCTCAAACTGTTCAGCGTGGCCAAGAACGGCCGCCTGTCGCTGACCGACAAGGGCCAGCAGGCGCTGTTCCTGCGCCGCTGCATCGTCAGCATGCGGGCATTGTCCGCCGATCCGAGCGTGCAGCTCGACGCGGACGTGGCCGCCTTCCTGGGCAAGAAAGCCCACATCACCGCCAGCGCCGATGGCGCCGGCTTCACCTTGACGGACAAGGGCCGCGAATCGCTGGCCGATATCGACAGCCAGGGCTTGTAAGCGGCAGCGCGCCGGGCGCCTAGCCTGCGCTGGCCTGGCGCAACTGCGCGATGTCGAGTTTCTTCATCTTCATCATGGCCTGCATCACCCGTCCCGCCTTGGCCGCGTCGGCGTCCATCAGCAGGGCGGGCAAGAGGGTGGGCACGATTTGCCACGACAGGCCGAACTTGTCCTTGAGCCAGCCGCAGATCTGCGCCGCCGGATCGCCGCCTTCCGTCAGCCGGCCCCAGTAATAATCCACTTCCTGCTGGTTGTCGCAGTTGACTTGCAGCGACAACGCTTCATTGAAGTGAAATTGCGGGCCGCCGTTGAGGGCCGTAAATGTCACACCGTCGAGTTCGAAGGCGACCGTCATCACCGAGCCGGGCGGTTTGCCATGCACTTCCTGGCCCGCTTCGCCGTAGCGCGACACGCTGGTGATCTTGGCGTTGTTGAATATGCTCGTGTAGAACTGAACCGCATCTTCCGCCTGGTTGTCGAACCATAGGCAGGGCGTGATCCTGTGTATGCTAGCCATGGGTTACTCCCGTCGTTGAGGGAAGGTTGTGCGCGTCCGGCACAGGATGCGGACGCTGCGGCCAGACTAACAGGATAGCGCCGCGCGAGGCGCGCGCCTGCGGCCGTGCAGGTGATCGCGCTCGGGCCCGCAGGCCGGGCGGCGCGCCGGTTCGCTTGCCCCGCGCAGGAGGCGTGGCCGCCCACTTGGCACGCTCAGGCGGTGCGGCCTTCCGCTTGCGCCGCCATGCGCTGGGCTAGTTGCTCCACGGCCTCAGCGGTAGACGGCAGCGCCGCCAGCACGGCTTCGATCTGGGCCGTGCAGAGGGCCATGTCCGCCGTGCCGCGCAGTGTCGCCTCGGCCTGGGCCGCCAGTGCGGCCAGCGCCTCGGCGCCCACCGTGCCAGAAACGCCCTTGAGTGTGTGCAGCACGGTCGTCGCCGTGTCGAGCCGGCGTTCGTCCACGGCCTCGTGCAGGGCCGCGCTGCTGCGTTCAACTTCGGCCGCGAAGCTGCGCAGCGCCATCAGGTAGACCGGCGCCAGGCCACCCATGCGGGCCAGTGCGGCTGCGCTGTTCAAGTGGACGGGCGGCGCGGCGGCGCTGGCCTGCTGGGGGGGCGGACGCGGCGGCTTCCCTGGCGGCGGAAGCAGTATCCCCAGTGGCGGAAGCAGCGTCCCCGCCGGCGTTGGCCGGGGCGCCATCGGCAGCGGCTGGCACGGCGGCAGCCGCCTCCGGGCGCGCATGGCGCAGGATCACGGCGATCAGCTGGGCCAGATCGAACGGCTTACCGATGTGGTCCACCATACCGGCATCAAGCGCTGCCGCGCGGTCGGCCGGCATGGCGTTGGCCGTCATGGCCACGATGGGCGGGGCCAGTTCACCCAGCCGGGTGCGGATCTGGCGCGTGGCCTCGTAGCCGTCCATGTCCGGCATCTGGATATCCATCAGAATCAGGTCGGGCCGCTGGCCCGAGCGCAGCAGCGTGTCGATGGCGGCCTGGCCGCAGCCGGCCACCTCCACGTCGGCACCGTCGTTGCCCAGCAATTCGCTGGCCACTTGCTGGTTGGTGGGATTGTCCTCCACCAGCAGCAGGCGCAGGCCGGCCAGGCGGCGCTGGGCCAGTGGCGCCACGGCCGCCGCCTGGCCATGCTGGCTCAGGCGCGCTTCGGCCACCACGTTGAACATCATGGAGGCCGTGACGGGCTTGACCAGCACCCCGTCCAGTACCGGTTCCAGATCGGCCTGGCGCTGGGCCAGCAGTTCGCGGTCGTAGGCGGTCACCATCACGATCAGCGGCGTTTTCCCTTCCGGCAGCAGGCGGCGGATTTGCCAGCTGGTCTCCCAGCCATCCAGGGCCGGCATGCGCCAGTCGATGAACACCACGTCATACGGCTGTTCGGGATCGCGCCGGGCCACGGCGGCCAGCGCGTCGTAACCGTTGTCCACCACATCCACGCGCCAGCCGAACGAGTGCGCGATCTCGCTCAGGATCTGGCGTGCGCTGGCATTGTCATCGACCACCAGGCAGTCCAGGTCGTGCAGTTGCCGGATGGCCGCCAGCGGGGTTGCGATCGCCGAACCGGCCAATTCGGCCACTTCGGCCGGTTCGGCCGCCGGTTGCAGTTCGATCACGAAGCTGAACACGCTGCCCTGGCCCAGAGTGCTGTCCACCTGCAGTGTGCCGCCCATCATGCGCGTCAGGCGCTGGCTGATGGCCAGGCCCAGGCCGGTGCCGCCGTAGCGGCGCGCCGTCGACGCCTCGGCCTGCGAGAAGCCGTCGAAAATATGGCGGCAATGCTCGGCCGAGATGCCAATGCCCGTGTCGCTGACGGCAAACGCGATGGCCAGGCCCCGTTCGCTGTGCCCGGCCAGTTTGGCCGACAGCACCACTTCGCCCGCCTCCGTGAACTTGATGGCGTTGCCCGCCAGGTTGAGCAGGATCTGTTGCAGCCGCAGCGCGTCGCCCACCACCCAGGACGGCAGCGCCGGGTCGATGCTGAACAGCACCTCCACGTTCTTGTCGCCCACATTGGCCGACAGGATCACGCCCAGGTCGCGCCACAGCTTGTCCAGGCTGAACGGGTGGGGGTCGAGCGCCAGCTTGCCCGCTTCCACCTTGGAGAAGTCGAGGATGTCGTTGAGCAGGCCCAGCAGCGCGCGGGCCGCCGTCTCGGCCTTGCTGGTGTAATCGTGCTGGCGGCCATCGAGCGCCGTCTGCTGCAGCAGTTGCAGCATGCCCAGCACGGCGTTCATGGGCGAGCGGATCTCGTGGCTCATGTTGGCCAGGAATTCCGACTTGGCGCGGCCTGCCTGCAACGCTTGTTCCTTGGCCAGCAGCAGCGCGTCGTGGGCGGCGCGCGCTTCGGTGATGTCGGTGCTGCTGCCGACCCAGCTCAGCACCGTGCCGTCGGCGTCCCGCTGGGCCAGCGCGTGGTTGTCGAACAGGCGCCATTCGCCGTCGTGGCGCAGCAGGCGGCAGTCGCAGCGGTATTCGCGGCCGTTGGCCTGGGCTTGCCGCCAGGCAGTTTCCAGCGCCGCGGCATCGTCGGGATGGACGATGGCCGACCAGTGCTCGCGCGCCAGCAACTGCGCCGTCGGCATGCCCGTGTACTCGTGCCAGTGGTGGCTCAAAAAGTCCAGCTTCAAGGCGGGCGTGGTGGTCCACACCATTTGCGGCAAGCCTTCGGTCAGCGAGCGCCAGCGCGATTCGGATGCCGTCAGCCGGGCCAGCGAGCTTTGCAGCGCCGCGTCCTTTTCCACCAGCTGCGTGAGCGACTGGTATTGCTTGCGCATGGCTACCCGAACGCTGCCCAGGAAGGCGCCCGCCAGCAAGTACATCACGGTCAGGAAGATGGTGGCGTTGCGGATTTCCCGGTGCCACGGGATCAGGAAATCGTCGCTCGACAGGCCAACCAGCACGTAGACCGGGTAATTGCCGATGCGTTCGACGTTGAACACGCGCCATTGGCCGTCGAGCCGGCTTTCGGCGCGGTAGGTGGCGTGCGCCTTGCCGGCCGCCAGCACCGCTTCCGTGGCCGCCGACAGCCTGGCCGGGCTGCCGATGACGACACCGGGCGCCTCCGGGTAGCGGTGCAGGATGCGGCGCTGGCTGTCGAGCAGCGAGATCACCCCGTGCGGCCCCGTGTTGAGCGAGGCGAACAGCTCGGTGATGCGCGAGGTGTTCATGTTGACGTAGGCCGTGCCGCCAAAGCTGCCGTCGGGCTTGGTGAGCGCGTACATCAGCGGCAGCACCCATTCGCCCGTGATGCGCGATTTGACCGGCACGCCGAACACCAGCTCGCGCTCGGCGCGGGCGCGCTGGAAGAATTCGCGGATGTTCAAGTCCTGCGGATGGGCCGGGTCGACCTCGTCGCCATAGATCACCATGCCGTCCGCGTTCGAGCCGCGCACCGAGTTGGCGTGCGGCGTGCGTTCCTTGAGCGTGCGCAGGTAGGCGCTGAAGGCGGCGTCATCGAAATGGCCGCTGGCCTGCATGGTGCGGAATTCCTGGGCCGCGCGCCGCATCGACAAATCCACCTCCTGGAAGTGGGACAGCAGGAAGTTCTCCAGCGCCACCGACAGGTTGCGCGACGTTTCCTCGGCCGCCGCGTAGTAGCGCAGCCGGCTCTGGTTGAGCGCGTGGACCACGAAAATGGACAGGATCAGCAGGACGGTGGCCACCGCCGCCACCAGCCGGGCAAACAGTTTGCGCAGTTTGAGCACGGTCTCTAGGTTGGGGGCGGGCGGGGAACGGTGGGGCATGGACAGGCTCGTTGTTGCGGACCAGGGCGCGGTTGGCTGGGCAGATAGCGTACCTTACCATCTGGACACGGCTTTGTAACCTGTCACTTGCATCCGCGCAATCATGTTGTTGCCGTGCTATTTGCTAGTGACGGCCTGAGCGGATAGGATGATGGCATCCCCCACGCTTTCATACAGGAATACAGATGGAAAAACCGATGACCTGGTCCGCCCACGAACTGACCATGACAGTCTTGATGACGCCGGACATGGCCAATTTCTCCGGCAACGTGCACGGCGGCACCATCCTCAAATATCTCGACAGCGTCGCCTACGCCTGCGCCAGCCGCTATTCGGGCAGTTATGTGGTCACGCTGTCGGTGGACCAGGTGATGTTCCTACAACCGATCCACGTGGGCGAGCTGGTCACGTTCCTGGCCTCGATTAACTACACGGGCCGCACCTCGATGGAAGTGGGGATACGGGTGGTGACAGAGAACATCCAGCAGCGCATGGTGCGCCATGCCAACAGCTGCTACTTCACCATGGTGGCCGTGGACGAGAACCGCAAGCCGGTGGCCGTGCCGCCGCTGGTGCCCGTCACGCCCGAGCAGATCTCGCGCCACGCCCAGGCCCAGTTGCGCAAGCAGGCGCGCCAGATGGTGCACGGTGCTAAGAAGCAGGGCACCTGAACGACCGAGCGCCGGCCGTCTCAGCGCCCCCAGCGCAGGCGCAGCACCACCCAGTGCGCCAGCAGCCGGTTCAGCACGGCCAGCCCCAGCCCCTGGCGGCGCGCCACGCGGCGCTGCATGGCCAGTGCCGGCGAGCGGCCGCCGCCCTTGACGGCGAACAAGATGCGGTTGTTGCCGGCCATGCCCTGGAACCAGCACAACTGGTTCTGGAAGGTCTGGCGCAGCCGGCGCAGCATGGCCGGGTAGTGCGGATCGTAGCTGAAGATATTGGCCGCCAGCACGCCGCCGGGACGCAACGCGCGCCGGCAGTCGGCGTAGAAACTGGCGCTGCCCAGCGCCGGCGGCAAGCCCGCTTCATCGAAGCCGTCGACCAGCAGCACGTCGGCGCAGGCGCTCTGGCTGGCCATGTAGTGCACGGCGTCCGTGTGGATCACGCGCAGGCGGGCGTCGTCGGGCGGAATGGCGAACTGGTCGCGCAGCGCGATCACGTCGGCCCGCAGTTCCAGCACCGTGATGCGGGTGCGCGGCAGGTAGCGGTGGCAGAACTTGACCAGCGAACCGCCGCCCAGGCCCACCATCAGGATGTGTTCCGGCTGTGGCTGGAACAGCACGAAGCACATCATGGCGCGCGCGTAGCTGAGCACCAGGTCGTCGGGCCGCGACAGCCGCATCTCGCTTTGCACCATGCCCGGCAGGAATTCCAGCGAGCGCCAGTCGCCGCGCGTGCGCACGCGCGGGGCGTTGGGGCGCGAGGGCTGGGACGGCTGCGGGTCGGTTGGTGGTGGCATCGGCGTAGCAGGTGGAAGGTGGCCATCGTGCCGCCAGTTGACGGACGCCGGGCGTGTTTTTATAGTAGCATGCGGCCCCCGGGCCGGTCATCCGCATTTACAGATGGGCAATTTGTAGGTACATTGGCGAAAGCCAGTGCCAGCCCCGCTGGCAGCCTGTCGGCCACATTGGAGAGAAAGATGTTTCTAGACCACCCAACCATCACCGCAACCAACAGTTTCACCGAGCCGGATCGCATCGAGCGCCTGACCCGCGTGTACGGCTACGTGGTGGCGCTGGCCGACGTGGCTGGCAATACGGGTTTCATCGAAAAGTTTTCCCAGATTCATGACCACAAGGGCACGCTGATCGTTTTCTGGCACGAGGCGCCATCGGACGAAGAGAAGGAATACTTCGTCAAGGCCTGGAGCAGCAAGATCGGTGACGGCAGCACCAACGTCGAACACGAGGTGTAAGCGGCGCGCCCCGGCGCGCTGTGCATCGTTTCATCCATGGATATCAAAACACTGTTGCTGGCGCTGGCGCTGGGCAATCTGAGCCTGTGCGCGGCGCTGTTCTTTTTTGAATACGAGCGCAAGCAGACGCTCAGCCTGTCGACCTGGGCCGTGGCCAAGCAGTGCCAGGCCGGCGCCTGGCTGCTGCTGTACCTGCGCGGCACCTTGCCCGACCTGCTCAGCATCGGCGCGGGCAACGCCTTGCTGTTCGCCGGCCTGGCGCTGGACGCGGCGGCGCTGTGGGAACTGGCCGGCCGCCCGATCTGGCGGCGCTACCTGGCGCCAGCGCTGGCGGTGGCCGTGGCCGTCTTCCTCGGCGCCTATCTCGCTGAACTCGATAAAAGCTTCCGCGCGGCGGCCGGCTCGCTGATCGTGGCTGGTTTCTTCCTGGCCGGCGTGCTGGCGCTGGCCCTGCGCTGGCGCGACGGCACCATGCTGCGCCGCTTCCTGGTGGTGACCATGCTGCTGCTGTCGCTGGCCGTGGCCGCGCGCGGCATGCTGTCGGTACTGCAACCGGACGGCTGGGGCTGGGTCAGTGGCGGTATGATCCAGTGGCTGGGCCTGGCCGTGCTGTACCTGATGATGCTCACCAACGCCTTCGGCTACCTGCTGCTCACGCGCGAATCGCTGCAGGGCGAACTGGCGCGGCTGGAGACGGTGGACACGGTGACGGACGTGCCCAACCGGCGCGGCTTCTACCAGGCGCTCACGCCGTGGATGGCGCTGGCGCGCCGGCCCGGCATGCCGACCGCGCTGATCGTGCTCAACCTCGACCATTTCAAGCGCGTCAATGACAGCTACGGCCACCCGGTGGGTGATACCGTGCTCAAGACCATGGTCGATGTGTGCAAGAAGCAGTTGCGCGACAGCGACCTGATGGGCCGCCTGGGCGGTGCCGAATTCGCCATCCAACTGCCGCGCACATCGCTGCAGGACGCGCTGATGGTGGCCGAGCGTATCCGCAATGCTGTGGCCAGCCACCCGGTCAAGACGGAGCGGGCCGTCATCAACCTCACGGCCAGCCTGGGCGTGACCACCATCCGTGCCGAGGACAGCACGGTGAGCCTGTTCAAGCGGGCCGACGAAGCCTTGCAGCAAGCCAAGCTGGCCGGCCGCAACCGGGTGGTGGAGGCGAGCGCGGAAAGTCCGCTGGAGGCCTGAGCCGTGCGCACCGGTGCCGCTGTCATCGGCCCGTCACAAAAGACGCTTACTGTGTGAGGATTTTTCACCTGATATTCTGAAAGCCTTCGCGGTGTTCATCAGAAAAGAGGCTTCTCCTATGTATGCAGCAGTAGATTTAGGTTCCAACAGCTTCCGCCTGCACATCGGCAAACACGACGGCGAAGCGATCCGCGTGCTCAAGAGCGTGCGCGAGCCGATCCGGCTGGCCGCCGGCCTGGATGCCAACGGCAACCTGACCGAGGCGGCCATGCAAGCGGCCCTGAACTGCCTCAAGAGTTTCCGTGTCACGCTGGCCGCCTACCAGCTCGAAGCCGTGCGCGTGGTCGCCACTTCCGCCATGCGGGTCGCGCGCAACGTGGCCGCCTTCCTGCCGTTGGCCGAACAGGCCATCGGTTACCCCATCGAAGTGATCTCCGGTGAGGAGGAGGGGCGTCTGATCTACATGGGCGTGTCCAACGCACTGGCGCTGCCGGGCGAGCGGCGGCTGGTGATCGACATCGGCGGCGGCTCCACCGAGTTGATACTGGGGCGCGGCCAGGAAATCGAGCGGGTCGAGTCGTTCAGCCTGGGCACGGTCAAGCAAAGCCTGTCGTTCTTCGTCGGCGGGCGCATCGACGCGCCGTCGTTCGAGGCGGCCATCCTGTCGGCCCGCAGCCATCTGGAGGACGCGGCGCCGCCTTACCATCCCCAATACTGGCGCCAGTGCTATGGTTCCTCGGGCACGGCGCGCACGCTGGCCGAAATCATCGTCAAGAACGGCATCGGGCGCGAGATGAACGCCGCCACGCTGGAAGCGCTCAAGCAGCGCTTCATCCAGATCGGCCATGTGAGCAAGATCGAGCTGACCGGGTTGCGGCCGGAGCGGGCCGGCACCATCATCGGCGGCCTGGCCATCATGATCGCGCTGGTGCACGAACTGGATATCCCCGTGGTGCAGCCGATCGAGGCGGGCTTGCGCATGGGCGTGATGTGGGACTTGTACCTGCGTTCGACCAAGCGTGACCGGCGCGAGCAGTCGGTGCGCGCGTTCCAGCAGAAATTCCATGTCGACGAGGGCCGCGCCGAACGGGTGGCGAACGACGCGCTGGCCTTGTACGCGCAAATGAAGCCGGCCTCCGACAGCTACACGCGGCCGCTGTTCTGGAGCGCGCTGCTGCACGAAGTGGGCATGGTGGTGTCGCAAACGGGCTACCACAAGCATGCAGCCTACATGATCGAGAATGCCGACCTGCCGGGCTTCACCACGCGCGAGCAGAAGACCATGAGCCGCTTGATCGTGGCCCAGAAGGGCAACCTGCGCAAGGTGGGCGAGGCGCTGGCCGAACCCGATTTCGCCAAGGCGGTGGTGGCGCTGCGGCTGGCCATCCTGTTCATGCATGCGCGGATCGACGTCGATTTCCGCCAGCTCAAGCTGCGCATGAAGAACCGCATCGAGCTGGAAATCCGGCGCGACTGGGTGGCCGACCATCCCACCGTGTCGTACTGGATGGAGAAGGAGCAGGAGCTGTGGGACGAGGTGGGGGTGGACTTCAGCATCCGTGCCAACGGCTGAAATGGGTGGCCTGATGTGATATTGCTCAAACAAAACCTTCGAAAATAGTATATATTGTTTATATTGTTAACGAGGAGTGATGATGAGCAAAGCAATCGCCATGAAATCCACGGCCGGCGGCCCGGTCGCCAACGGCAAGGCGGCGCCGCTGCCAAAAATGGTCAAGGCGCCAGAGGTCAAAGCGCCAGCCGCCAAGGCCAAGCCGGCCGCGCGCGCGGGCGCTGCTACCCCAGCCGCCAAGCCTGCTGCGAAAGCGGCGGCCAAGCCAGTGGCCAAGGCTACGGCGAAAGCGGCAGTGAAGCCGGCCGCTAAACCAGCCGCTAAGCCAGCCGCCAAGCCTGCTGCAAATGCGGCCGCAAAACCGGCAGCAAAACCGGCCGCAAAACCGGCGCCGAAAGCGGCAGCGAAGGCCGTTGCATCCAAGGTTGCAGCCAAGCCAGTCGCCAAGACGGCTGTCAAGGCGGCGCCGAAAGCGGCCGCCAAGCCGGCATCGAAGCCGGCGTCCAAGCCAGCCGCCAAGCCGGCCGCCAAGGCTGCCGTGAAGGGCGCCCCGAAGGCCGCAGCCAAGAGCGACGCCAAGGCGCCCGCCGCCCGTCCGGTGGAGCCGGCCAAGGACAAGCAGCGCAAGGACAAGCTGGTGCGCGACAGCTTCACCATGCCGGAGCAGGAATACGCAGTGCTGGGCCAGGTGAAGAAAGCCTGCCTGAAGGCCGGCTTCGAGATCAAAAAGAGCGAGTTGCTGCGCATTGGCGTGGCCCTGATCAGCCAGATCGACCTGGCCACGCTGCAGAACGTGCTGTCCGCGCTGCCGCAACTGAAGACGGGCCGTCCTAAGAAAGACTAACAAAAAAACAACACTGCCCTGATGTCACGGAACCGACACCTTGCTGTCATTTTCCTGAAGTATTAGACCGTTACGCTTGCTTCGTCACCCACTGAAAGGATGAAGCATGCAACATTCGATCGTACAAGCAGACGTCAGGGCAGCGTCGGCCAAGCTGGTCCTCAGCATGGCAAGCACACCGGAAGAGCTGCGCGAAGTGCAGCGCTTGCGCTATAAAGTGTTCATCGAAACGATGGGACTGAGCTCGCTGGCACGCGAGGATGGTCTCGACAGCGATGAATTCGACGAGCACTGCGATCACCTGATCGTGCGCGACACCAATACGCTGAAAGTGGTGGGCACCTACCGCCTGTTGAGCCCCACGCGCGCGCGCAAGCTGGGCCGGCTGTACTCCGAGAACGAATTCGACCTGGGCCGCCTGAACAACCTGCGTGGCCGCATGGTGGAAGCGGGGCGCGCCTGCATTCATCCCGATTACCGTGGCGGCAGCGTCATCATGCTGCTGTGGTCGGGCCTGGCCGAATACATGCGCCGCGAACAGTGCGATTACCTGATCGGCTGCGCCAGCATCAGCCTGGCCGATGGCGGCCATAACGCCGTCGCCGTCTACCAGGCGCTGGCTACCCAGCACATCGCCCCGCCCGAGTACCGCGTCACGCCCCACCTGCCATTCCCGATCAGCAAACTGGAAGCGGCCGCCAAGGCGCAAGTGCCGCCGCTGCTGAAAGGCTATATGCGCTCGGGCGCGTGGATCTGCGGCGAACCGGCCTGGGATCCTGATTTCGAAAGCGCCGACCTGTTCCTGCTGCTGCCGCTGGGGAACCTCGATAACCGCTACGCCCGTCATTACGGCGTGGCCGGCGAAGGCGCCTGAGGAGCTGCGCTGCCGCCGCGGCGCATGTATCATGGCAACATGATACGAGCGCGGAGGCGGCATGCTATTTGACACAGAGCTGGAACGGGACGGCTTCCAGCAGCGGACCGTGGTGCGCCATCAGGGCCAGGCCCAATCGCGCACCATCGACCGCGTGGTCGAGGAAATGCCGGTGGCGCTGGTGTTCAACGGCGTGTCGCAAGCCGTGATGATGGCCACCCCGCGCGACCTGGAAGCGTTTGCGCTTGGTTTCGCCTTGTCCGAAGGCGTGGTCGATCATCGCGACGACATTTACGACCTGGTGCTGCGCGAGAACTGCGACGGCGCCGAAGTGGAACTGACCATCAGCCAGCAAGCCTTCATGCGCCTGAAGGAGCGGCGCCGCACGCTGGCCGGCCGCAGCGGCTGCGGTGTGTGCGGCGTGGAGAGCCTGGCGCAGCTGGATTTGCGTCCGCCGCGCATCGCCGCGCCAGCGCTGGAACACGCGCCCGCGCCGGCCGTGGCGCGCGCCGCCAGCGAACTGACGCAACACCAGTCATTGATGCACGCCACGGGCGGCGTCCATGCGGCCGCCTGGTGCCGCCCGGACGGCGCCATCGTCCACGTATTCGAAGACGTGGGACGCCACAACGCGCTCGACAAACTGATCGGCCACCTGGCACGGCAGGGCGAGGACATGGGGCGTGGCTTCGTGTTCCTCTCCAGCCGCGCCAGCTACGAGCTGGTGCGCAAGGCCGCGCGCATGCACATCCCCATGCTGGCCACCATCTCCGCGCCCAGCACGCTGGCGATCGATATCGCCGAACGGGCCGGCCTCGTGCTGGTGAGCTTCTGCCGCGAGGACGGCTGCGTGCAGTACGCCTGATTCAGGCGCCGGCTGGCGCGCTGACAGGCGCGTTGACGGGATACAGCAGCACCGGAATCGATTTGGACGTCGGCGTGCCGGCGCCGTCGGCGGTGCTGTGCAGCGGCACCAGCGCGTTCGTCTCGGGGAAGTAGGCGCCCAGGCAGCCGCGCGGGATGTCGTATTCCACCAGCAGGAAGCCGTCCGCGCGGCGCTCCACGCCATCGTCCCACACGCTCACCATGTCCACCCAGCCGCCTGTCTGCAATCCCAGCATCTCCATGTCGGCGCGGTTGATGAAGACCACGCGGCGCATGCCGTACACGCCGCGGTAGCGGTCGTCCATGCCGTAGATGGTGGTGTTGTACTGGTCGTGCGAGCGCGCCGTCATCAGCGTCATCAGGCGCTCGCCGTGGATGGCGCGGGCGCGGTGGATCGGGGTGTCCGTGTCCACGGCGCGCACCAGGAACTGGGCCCGGCCGCTGGGCGTGCGCCACTCGCGCGCGCGGGACGCCACTTTCAGGTGGAAGCCGCCCGGCTTGGCCACGCGCGCGTTGAAGTCGAAGAAGTCATCGAACACCTTTGCTACGGCGTCGCGGATGCGGGCGTAATCGGCCGCGTACCAGTTCCAGTCGACCTGCGCGCTGCCCAGCGTGGCGTGGGCCATGCGCGCCACGATGGCCGTCTCCGACAGCAGGTTGGGCGAGGCGGGCGGGTTGCCGCCGTAGGACAGGTGCACCATGCTCATCGAATCCTCCACCGTCACGCCTTGCGCCACGCCGTGCTGCAGGTCGATCTCGGTGCGGCCCAGCGTGGGCAGCAGCAGCGCGGCCTTGCCGTGCACCAGATGGCTGCGATTGAGCTTGGTGGCCACGTGTACGGTCAGCTCGCAGGCGCGCAGGGCGGCGAAGGTCAGCGGCGTGTCGGGCGTGGCCATGGCGAAGTTGCCGCCCATGCCGAAGAACACTTTCACTTTGCCGTCCAACATGGCCTGGATGGTGGCCACCACGTCGTAGCCGTGTGCGCGCGGCGGCGTGAAGCCGAACACCTGGCCCAGGCGGTCGAGGAAGGCGGCGGTGGGCTTTTCCTCGATGCCCATGGTGCGGTCGCCCTGCACGTTGGAGTGGCCGCGCACGGGGCACAGGCCCGCGCCCTGGCGGCCGATATTCCCGCGCATCATCATCAGGTTGGACAGCATCTGGATCGTGGCCACGGCGCCTTTGTGCTGGGTCAGGCCCATGCCCCAGGTGGCGATCACGCGCTGGCCGTGGGCATAGATGTGCGTCAGGCGGTCGATCTGCTCGCGCGGCACGCCCGATTCGTCGATCAGCTGCTGCCAGTCCTGCTGGCGCAAATCGTCGGCGAAGGCTTCGAAGCCGCTGGTGTGTTCGGCGATGAAGTCCACGTCCAGCAGGCGCTGCTGGCCGGCCGCGCGGGCCGCGTCGTCCAGTTCCAGCAAGCCCTTGGCCACAGCCTTGATCAGCGCGAAGTCGCCGCCCAGGCGCGGCTGGATGAACAGCGAGCCGATCGCGGTGCTGGAATTGGTCAGCATCTCGATCGGGTGCGACGGCGAGGTGAAGCGCTCCAGCCCCCGCTCGCGCAGCGGATTGATGGAGACGATGGTGGCGCCCCGTTTGGCGCAGTCGCGCAGTTCGCCCAGCATGCGCGGGTGGTTGGTGGCCGGGTTCTGGCCGAAGATCAGCAGCGTATCCGCATGCTCGAAATCGTCCAGCGTGACGGTGCCCTTGCCGGTGCCCACGGTGCCGGGCAGGCCGCGGCTGGTGGGTTCGTGGCACATGTTGGAGCAGTCGGGGAAGTTGTTGGTGCCGTACATGCGCACGAATAGCTGGAACAGGAACGCGGCCTCGTTGCCGGTGCGGCCCGAGGTGTAGAACGCGGCCTGGTTCGGATCGGGCAGCGCCTTCAGGTGGCGCGCGATCAGGTCGAACGCGCCATCCCAGGAAATGGGCAGGTATTTGTCGCTGGCCGGGTCGTACACCAGCGGATCGGTGAGGCGGCCGTGCTGCTCCAGTTCATAGTCGGACTGCTGCAGCAGCGCGCCCACGGGGTGGCGTGCGAAGAATTCGGGCGGCACGCGCTTGCTGGTCGCTTCGGCCGCCACGGCCTTGACGCCGTTTTCGCAGAATTCGAAGGTGGACGTGTGCAC
The DNA here is from genome assembly GCF_014042345.1 of Rugamonas brunnea. Classification (GTDB taxonomy): domain Bacteria; phylum Pseudomonadota; class Gammaproteobacteria; order Burkholderiales; family Burkholderiaceae_D; genus Rugamonas; species Rugamonas brunnea. Next base: position 536,731 of record NZ_JACEZT010000001.1, on the reverse strand, counting down.
GCGGTCGGGCCAGGCGCAGCCGGGACAGTCGAAGCCGTCGGGCTGGTTCTGCGCCAGCAGGCTGCGGTAGTTGCCGCCGCTGACTTTCTCGCGCACCAGGTTGATCGCCACCTGCTTCAACGCCCCCCAGCCTGCGGCGGCGTGCGCGTAGGGTTCGATGCGGCCAGGCTTGATGTCGTTCATGCGGCGTGCTCCGTGGATGTTTGCAGAAATGACTACCCCGTCGCGGCGCGCAGCCGGCCGCCGGGAAGTGGGCAGTATAGTGCCTCATTGATTTTTTGGAAACAGCGCTATTTCGTGTATTTTTCCGCAACAAGGACGGTGGTCTTGCCGGAGGGCGTAGACAAGCGCTGCGCTTATCACGGAAGGATGGGGATGGCAATTGCTACAGTATCGCGGCTGGATAACCGTTAGTTACAAAAGCGGTGCAGTTGAACTGTGATGAAGTTACAGAAGAAGGATGACTATTGATTACTTTGAAACGTCGTTCAGCGGGGTTTGGGCTGGACGTTGAAAGAGTGGTGCGGATAAACGGCAGGCTCGCTGCTAGTTTTCTCTGTGGCGCAGGTGGGGCGCCGGAAACCGCATGCCGGCGCCTGGCATCGCAAGGTCAGCGGGGCTGCTCAGTGCATGGAAGCGGTCGACAATTCCTTCAATTCTCGGATACTGATGTCCGATTTCTCGTGCATACGCAATAAGATGGTGGCCCCGACGGCCAGCTTGCGATGCCGGATCTTGCTGATGATGGGCGGCTGCACTTCAAGTACGCGGCACAGCTCCGCATCGTTCTTCAGGTTCATCTTCTCGATCAACGTGTCCAGCAGCTTGTTCGGGACAAAGCTGGACGGTTCGAGCGCGCGAGCCCGGTTCATGGCCTCGATCAACTCCAACTTTTTTTGCCGTACGTTCATTTTGCTCCTCCTTTGCTCAAAAACGTGGTTGGGTTGGCGTGTCCTCGCTGGCGAGCCATCCCACATTTCGGTTCCCGAATGTGGAATGCGGCTCAACATTCTTGATAACCAAGCAAGTTACTTTCAATAATACTACGGAGAGAATTGGATAGGATGATTTGATAAAAAAATTATCTTGTTTTTTGCTCAAACGGATTGACGATTGTTGTTTCTTGTATGCCGAGTTTCGTTAACTGCAACGTTTTATCGGCCATGGCGGCCGCGGCGTGGGAGTGGGTGACCATGATGGCGCAGGCGCCGGTCGCTTTGATTTCCTGGCGGAGCAGGGTGAGGATGGTGTCGGCCGTGTCGGGGTCGAGGTTGCCGGTCGGTTCGTCGGCCAGCACCAGCGCCGGCCGGTGCACCAGCGCGCGGGCGATGGCGACCCGTTGCAGCTCGCCGCCGGACAACTGGTGCGGGAAGTCGGCGCCGCGCCCGCCCAGGCCCACCGCTTCCAGCATCTGGCCGGCGCGCCCGCGCGGCAGGCCGTTCAGCAGCAGGGGCAGGGCCACGTTCTGCAGCAGTGTGAGGTGGGGCAGCACGTGGAAGGCCTGGAAGATGAAGCCCATGCGGGCGCGCCGCAGCCGGGTGGCCGCGTCGTCGTCCAAGCCGGACATGGCCACGCCGTCCACCAGGATGGGCGACGCTTCCTGGCCTGGGCCGGCGTCGGGCTGGTCCAGGCCGGCGATCAGGTTCAGCAGCGTGGATTTGCCGACCCCGGAGTCGCCCATGATGGCGACGAACTCGCCGGCGCGAAATTGCCAGCTGAGTTTGTCCAGCACAGGATGGCCGCTGGCGTAGGATTTGGTGAGCTGGCGCAGTTCGAGCATGGCGGTGTCTTTCAGCGGGTCAGCACGCGCCGCAGTCCGAAGCTGACGGCGTCCACCAGCCCCACCAGCAGCAGCATGGCGGCGATCACGGTGGCCGCCGGCTGCATCTGGAACAGCGACAGGTGATATTTGAGCATCTGGCCCAGTCCGCCCGCACCCACCACGCCCAGGATGGCGGCCGCGCGGATGTTGTTCTCCCAGCGGTACAGCGTGTAGGACAGCATCTGCGGCAGCGCCTGCGGCAAGGTGGCGTACAGGAAGGCGGCCATGGGCGCGGCGCCGTTGGTGCGCAGGCTCGCTTCCGGATGGGGCGCGGCGTTCTCCAGCGCGTCGGCGAACAGGCGGCCCAGCACGCCCGAGGTGTGCGCGGCCAGCGCCAGCGTGCCGCCGAACGGCCCCAGGCCGGCGGCGATCAGCAGGATGGAAGCCCACACCAGTTCAGGAATCGAGCGCAGCACGTTGAGCAGCGCGCGCACGGGGGCGCGCAGCACGCGGCCGAAGCGGCCGGCGGCGGGCAAGGCCAGCGCCAGCCCGGCCGCCGCCGCCAGCAGCGTGCCGAGCGCCGACATGGCCAGCGTTTCGGCGGCCGCGCCGGCGGTCTTGGACAGGAAGGGCAGGCCCAGTTCCGGCGGCGCGAAACCGGCCAGGAACTCGCCCATGCTGGCGATGGCGTCCAGCGTGAAGAAGGCGCGCCATTGCAGCGGCAGCGAGGCGAAGCTGGCCACCACCAGCGCGGCCAGCAGCGCGGCCAGGATGATCACGGGCCAGGCAGGCGGCGGCGCCGGCGGCGTGCCGGCAGGGGGGCGCGGTGTGGTCATGCGAGCCGCCCCCTCAGCATTTTCGATACGGCGTCGGCGCCGGCCACCAGCAGCACAAAGATGATCAGCATGGACGACACTTCGCCGCCCGACAGCATCTTCATCGATTCATCCATGCGCTGGCCGAGGCCACCGGCGCCCACGAAGCCCATCACGACCGAGCCGCGGATCGCGCATTCCCAGCGGTAGAGGGTGTAGGACACCAGCTCCGAAGCCGCCTCCGGCAGCGTGCCGTACAGGAACGCAGCCAGCCGCCCGCTGCCATTGGCCAGCAGCACGGCGCTGGCGTCGCCGTCGGCCGATTCCAGGATCTCGGCGTACACCTTGCCCAGCATGCCGCAGTAGGTGAGGGCGATGGCCAGCACGCCGGCTGTCGGCCCCAGGCCGATGATGCGCACGAACAGCAGCGCCCACACCAGTTCCGGCACGCTGCGCAGCAGCACCAGCAGCCAGCGCGCCACCTGGCGCAGCATGGCCGACGGCAGGCGCATGCGGCCCGTGCCCAGGCGCGAAATCGAGAGCTTGTCCGACACCAGCAGCGCGCCGGGAATGGCGCCCAGCAGGGCCAGCGTGAGGCCCGAGGTGGCGATGGCCACCGTCTGCCATGTTTCGTGCGCCAGCATGGCGAGGAATTCGGGGCTGTGCGCGGGCGGCAGGAAGCCGGCCAGGAAGCGGCCCGTCGCCTCCAGGCTTTGCCAGTCGAGCAGCACGGACGGCTTGAACTCGCTGGTCACCACCATGGGCCACAGCAGGGCCAGGCCCAGCACGGCCATGATCACGCGGCCGCGCCAGGCGGGATCGGGGTGGCGCGTGGCGCCGTTGTTATTGGCCATATCGAGCGTCGCTTGCATGGCTCAGAAGCAGGCGCCGACGGCCACGCGCGAAGTGGGCGCGGACGTTGGCGGCGCGCTGGCGGCGGGCAGTTCGCCCTGGTACAACGCCGTCACCATTTCCGCCGTCACCTGCTCGCGTGGCAGGTCGAAGACGATGCGGCCGTCGCGCAGCGCGACGATGCGGGGGAAGTGGGCCAGCGCCAGGTCGACCTGGTGCAGGCTGCAGATCAGGGTGGCGTTGCGCTGGGCCGCTTCCTGGCGCAGCGTGGCCAGCGTCAGTTCGGACAGCGCCGGGTCCAGCGCCGACAGCGGTTCGTCCACCAGCAGCGCCTGCGCCGACGACAGCAGCAGGCGCGCCAGCCCGCAGCGCTGGCGTTCGCCGCCGGACAGCCGGTCGACGCGCGCGTACAGTTTGTCGCCCAGGTTGAAGCGGGCCAGCGCCTGGTAGGCCGCCTCGGGATCGGCCGGCTTGACCAGCGAGACCAGCGCGCGCCACAAGCTCCACTGCGGCAGGCGCGCCGCCAGCACGGCCGTCACCACGCGCTGGCGCGGCGGCAGCGGCGGCGTTTGCGGCGCCAGGAACAGGCGCGCCCGCAGGCGGTGGCGCTGCGCTTCGGGCAGCGCCCACGGGTCCTGGCCGAAAGCCTGGAACACGCCGTCGGCAGGACGGTGGGCGCAGGCCAGCACCGCCAGCAACGTGGTCTTGCCGGCGCCGGACGGGCCGATCACGGCCACCTGCTCGCCTTGCGCCACCGTCAGCGAAATCTCGCGCAGGGCAGGGGCTTGGGCGGCGGCCAGGTGGCGCACCGTCAAGCGATCGAGGCGGTAGGTGGGGCCGGCGCCGCCGGTGTGACTGCTGTCTTGCATCGTCGCTTACTTCTTCAACAGGCCCGCATTGACGGCGGCCGCTTCGATGGCGGTGTAGTTCTCAGCCTTGGTGGGGATGAACTTGGAAGCGCGCTGCAGGTCCAGGATGGCCTTGTCCTGCGGGTTCTTCGGGTCCAGCGCCAGGAAGGCGTCGGTCAGCTTTTTCTTCAGGGCCGGGTCCATGTCGGTGCGCACGCTCCAGTTGTAGTCGTAGTAGCCGGGCGTGGTGTAGAACACGCGCACCACGGCAGGATCGACCTTGTGCTCGGCCACCAGCTTTTCCCACACCGAGATGTTGAGCGCGCCCGCGTCCACCTTGCCGCCGGCCACGGCCGCCACGGTGGCGTCATGGGCGCCCGAGAAGGCGATGCGCTTCAGGTCGGTGTCCGGATTGATCTTGGCGGCCAGCAGGTAGGAACGGGGCATCAGGTGGCCCGAGGTGGACGATTCCGAACCGAAGCTCAGCGTGTGGCCTTTCAGGTCTTCGAGCTTGTGGATGTCGTTCTTGGTGGTGATGAACACCGAGTGGAATTTCTCATCCTCGGCGCGCTGCACCAGCGGCGTGACCTGGTTCTTGCTGCGCTCCTTGGCCTGCACGAAGGTGAAGCCGCCGAACCATACCATGTCGATCTTCTTGTTGATCAGGCCTTCGACCGAGGCGGCGTAGTCCGTCACCGGCGTGAACTCGACCTTCATGCCGATCTTCTTCTCCAGGTATTCGCCCAGCGGCTTGAACTTGCGCTGCAATTCCGTCGGCGCCTCGTCCGGGATGGCGGAGACGCGGAACACCTGGTTCTGCGCCTGGCTCAGCGGGGCGGCCAGCAGCAGGGCGGCGCTCATGGCGGCGGTCAGCGCGGATTTGAAGGTGTGCAGGACGGAATGGGTCATGGTGGGCGTGCCTTTCTGGTTTGGGTAAGTTATCCGATTGCTATCGCAGCGTGGCGCCGCGTATTGGATATTCGGCTATGATATCAAACTGTTACCCGAAGCAGTGGCCGGCGTGGCCAGTTGCAGCGACAGCGCCGGCAGGCAAGACCGTCCTCCACCCAACGAACGAGTCCACTATGCTGATGCCCCGTACCCCGGCGATGCGCATTGTTTCGCCTCCCGGCCGCAACGCCGACGCCGATGCCCTCGCCATCATGCGCCCGGCCCATGGCGCGCCCGCCGTGCAGGCCGAGATCACGGCCGGCTTGCTGGCGCCGTCGGCCGCCGTGTCGCCCAAGTTCTTCTACGACAGCCTGGGCTCGCGCCTGTTCGAGGCCATTTGCGAATTGCCCGAGTACTATCCGACCCGCACCGAGGCCGCCATCTTCGCCCGTTACGGCAGCGATATCGCGAACGCCGTGGGCACCGGCTGCACGCTGATCGACCTGGGCGCCGGCAATTGCGCCAAGGCGGCCGCGCTGTTCCCGCTGCTGCAGCCGCAGCAGTACGTACCGGTCGATATCTCGCGCGACTTCCTGGCCGACGCCGTGCGCGGCCTCCAGCAGCGCTTCGCGGAAATCGGCATGCTGGCGCTGGGCCTGGACTTCTCACAAGGCTGCGCGCTGCCCGACAGCGTGCGCCACGCGCAGCGGCTGTTCTTCTATCCCGGCTCGTCGATCGGCAATTTCGGGCCGGAGCAGGCGCAGCGCTTCCTGCGCGGACTGCGCGACAGCGCGGGCGAGGACGGCGGCCTGCTGATCGGCGTGGACCTGGCCAAGGACACGGCCGTGCTGGACGCTGCCTACGACGACGCGCTGGGCGTCACGGCCGCCTTCAACCTGAACCTGCTGCACCACCTGAATCACCTGGTGGGCGCGGACTTCGACGTGCGCCACTGGCTGCACCGCGCCTTCTTCAACGAGCAGGCCAGCCGCATCGAAATGCACCTGGAGGCGCGCCACGCGCTGACGGTGCGCTGGCAGGGCGGCGAGCGCCACTTCGGCGCGGGCGAACGCATCCACACGGAATACAGCTACAAGTACACGCGCGCCGGTTTCGTGGCGTTGCTGGAACGGGCCGGCTTCGAGACGGCCCGCATCTGGACCGACCCCGCTGGCTGGTTCGCCGTGATCCACGCACGCGCCCGCGACGGCGCCTGAGCCCATGAGCATGCATCTACCGCCGCAACTGGCAGGCGTCCCGTCCTTGTGGCGTGCCCGTTACGAAACCGTGCGGCGCCGCACGCTGGCGCTGGCCGAGCCGCTATCGGACGAGGATTGCGGCGCGCAGTCTATGCCCGACGCCAGTCCCATCAAATGGCATCTGGCGCACACCACCTGGTTCTTCGAAACCTTCATCCTCGAACGCATGGAGGAGGGCTACACGCCGTTCCATCCGGCGTTCCGGGTGCTGTTCAATTCCTACTACAACGGGGTGGGCGAAAAGCATCCCCGGCCGCAGCGCGGGCTGCTCACGCGGCCTTCGATGGCGCAGGTGCGCGCCTATCGGGCCGACGTGGACCACCGCATCGCGCGGCTGGCGGACAGCGTGCGCGATGCGGCGCAGGCGCAGGAACTGGGCGCGCTGCTCACGCTCGGTATGCAGCACGAGCAGCAGCACCAGGAACTGATGCTGACGGACGTGAAGCATCTGCTGGCGCAAAACCTGCTGCTGCCGGCCTACCAGGAGGGCGCCTTGGCGGCCGCCGCACCGGCCGCGCCGCTGGCATGGCAGGCGTGCGATGGCGGCATGGTGGAAATCGGCCACGATGGCGACGGCTTCAGTTTCGACAACGAATTGCCGCGCCATCCGCAATACGTGGCGCCGTTCGCGCTGGCCTCGCGGCTGGTGACCAATGGCGAATACCTTGCCTTCATCGAGGCGGGCGGTTACGACGATCCCGCTTTGTGGCTGGCCGAGGGCTGGGACTGGGTGCGCAGCAATGGCTTGCGCCATCCCTTGTATTGGCGACGTGGCGATGGTGACGGTCATGGAGACGGTACCGGCGACTGGCGTGAATTCACGCTGCGCGGTGCGCAGCCGCTGGATCTGGCGCGGCCCGTGACGCACGTGTCGTTGTTCGAGGCGGACGCCTATGCCCATTGGGCTGGCGCGCGCTTGCCGACGGAAGCAGAGTGGGAACTGGCCGCCCGCGCGGCCGACGTGGAAACGGGTTGGCTGCATCCGGCCGGCGCGGAGGCGGGCGATGGTGATGGCCACGACGGGCAAGCGCTTAGCCAGCTGTTTGGCCACTGCTGGCAATGGACCAGCAGCAGCTATGCGGCTTATCCCGGCTACCGCGCCGCGCCGGGCGCGCTGGGCGAATACAACGGCAAATTCATGGTCAACCAGTACGTGTTGCGCGGTTCATCGTGCGCCACGCCGGCCGGCCATGCGCGCGCCAGCTACCGGAACTTCTTCCCGGCCAGCGCGCGCTGGCAGTTCACTGGCATCCGCCTGGCGCGCCTGCCGTAAGCTGGCGGCCAAGGTCAGGCAGCCAGCCTAAGGCCGTCAGGCTAAAGCTGCGAGCTTCAGGCGGCCAGCTTCAGGCGCTGTTGTTGCTGCTGTTTTTCGCGCGCGGCCTTGGGGCCGTCCGTGTAGCCCAGCTTGAACACGCTGACGGCCGATTGCAGCTCGCGCGCCTGCTGGTTCAGGGACTTGGCGACCGCCGCTTCCTCCTCCACCATGGTGGCGTTCTGCTGGGTCACGGTGTCGAGATGGGTGACCGCTTCGGTGATCTGCTCGATGCCGATCGCCTGTTCGCTGCTGGCCGTGCTGATCTCGCCCACGATGTGGTTCACGCGCGAGATGCTGCCGATGATCTCGTCCATCGTGGCGCCCGCCTGCTGCACCAGCTTGGCGCCGGCGCTGGACTGTTCGGACGAGGCGTCGATCAGGGTCTTGATCTCCTTGGCCGCAGCGGCCGAGCGGTGCGCCAGGTTGCGCACTTCCGTCGCCACCACGGCGAAGCCGCGACCCTGCTCGCCGGCGCGCGCCGCTTCCACCGCCGCGTTCAGCGCCAGGATGTTGGTCTGGAAGGCGATGCCGTCGATGATGCCGATGATGTTGGTGATCTCGCGGCCCGAGGCGTTGATCGATTCCATGGTTTCCACCACTTGCGCCACCACGGTGCCGCCGCGCACGGCCACGTCCGAGGCGGATGCGGCCAGCGAGTTGGCCTGGCGCGCGCTCTCGGCGTTCTGGTGCACGGTCGATGCCAGTTGTTCCAGTGCGGACGCGGTCTGTTCCAGCGCGCTGGCTTCCGATTCCGTGCGGCTCGACAGGTCGGCATTGTCGGTCGCCATCTGGGTCGAGGCGCTGACGATGGCGTCGCTGCCGGCGCGCACGGTGCCGACGATGGACGTGAGGCTGGCCACCATCGCGTGCAGCGCGCGCATCAGTTGGCCCGCTTCGTCTTCCGAGTGGGCGTCGAAGTCCACGGTCAGGTCGCCCTGCGCCAGACGGTGCGCCGCTTCCACGGCTTCGGCCAGCGGCACGGTGACGGACTTGACGATGGCCACGCAGGTGAACGTCGCCAGTACGGCCAGCACCAGCATGCCGGCCAGCGCTTCATAGCGCACGGCGGTCAGGTGCGCCAGGCGGGCGTCGACGCGGCTGCGCACCAGGTCGAGCGCGGCGTCGTTCAGTTTGAGCTGGCTGTCGATGGCGTTGGTGAGCTGGCTGAAGTAGTCGGCCGGGGCCAGCGTCAGCGCCTCCGGCTGCACCAGTTGCTGGTCCACCAGTTGCAGCACGGCGCGGCCGGCGCCCTGGCTGGTCTGCTCCAGCGCGTCCAGCTGGGACTTGATGGCGGCGTCGCCTTCGCTGGACTTGCGCAGCGAATTGGCGGCGCTGTCATACAGCTCGCCGATGCCGGCGGCCATGGCGGCGATGGTCACGCGGTCTTCCGGCGTGGCGGTCTTGGCGGCCAGCACGGCAGACCCTTTGGCGCGCAGGCGGCCCAGCGCTTCCGTCAGCGTGGGCGACTTGACCAGGGCCGAGTCGATCAGGTAGAAGGTTTCGAACTGCGGGTCCATGCTCAGTTTGTAGTAGTCCACCAGCGCTTCGTTAAAGCGCATCAGGCGGCCGATCAGGGCGCTGTGGCTGGCGAAGCTTTCCTTGCCACTCAGCGCGCCTTGTTCCACGCGGGTCGTCAGCGCGCTGAGTTCGTCGCGCACCTTGGTGTAGCGCTCGAACAGGGCCGGGTCGCCCTCCTTGAGCAAGCCATCGGCCGTGGTCAGCGCCTGGGCCAGTTCCTGCTGCTTGGCGCGGCGGCGGTCGGCGGCGCTGGTGTCGCCACCGAGTACGATGGCCGACAGGCCGCGATGCTGTTGCGCCAGTTTGATGACGGTCATGGTGGCGCGGATCGGAGCGATGCCTTGCGCTTCCTGGCGCGCCACGCTCACTTCCTGCCCCGATTGGACGATGTAGAGCAGCAGGGGAATGGCCACCAGCACTGCGCACAGCAGTGACAGGACCAGGAATTTTTGCCAGAGCAGCAGGCGTCGCAGGATCAGGTTCATGATGGACTCGTTTCTTGTTCGATGAGCTAGGAGATGCGGTGAAGTCGGATCGTTGCGTCAATTTGGTGCAGTGCGCCGCGAAATGACCGGATTGGTGCAATCCAGCGCCACACTATAGTGCACTGCAGCAAAATTCTGCATGATCTAGAACAATTTATGCACGAATTGGGCCAGCTATCCCCTATGTACGCGATCCTGGCTGTGGTAGTCGCGCACGCGCAGGCACGATTGTGGTGCAAATGTCCATATTGCACACGTGGTTGTCGCAACGAGACGGAGGTTCAGGCCGCGACGGCCGCCCGCGTGGCCGTCAGCGACGGCCTGCGCCGGCTCAGTACGACGAGTACGGCCGCGATGGCCGTGCACAGCCAGCCGAACGCGTCGCCGGTGCGCGTGTAAAGCGTGGCCAGTTGCGGGCCAGCCTGCACCGTGGCCAGCAGCGTGGCGCCGGGCATGGGGGCGCTGTCGCGCATCGCCAGCACACGGCCATACGGATCGTGCACGCTGAGCAGGCCGTCGCGCGCGGCGCGCACCACCGTGTAGCCATTCTCCACGCCGCGCATGGCCGTCATGGCGGCGGTCAGGTGGCGGTCGGCGCCGAAATCCCAGGCTGGCACCAGCATCACGTCCGCCCCGCGCACCCCGTAGGCGCGGCCGAACACGCCGAAGTGCATGTCCTTGCAGATGGCCACGCCGTAGCGCAGTTCGCCCACGTTTTGCAGTGTGTAGTCGCTGCCGGGCTGGAACTCCCGTTCCGGCGGCGCCAGGTAGTGTTTCTGGTAGGTGGGCGGCGATTCTCCCTGGGGCGCCAGCAGCCAGGCCAGGTTCTGGCGGTGCTGGCCATCGTCGGTGCCCACGCCGGCCTCGATCCAGACGCCCAGCCGCGCGGCCAGCGCGGCCAGCCGCTGGCGTTGTTGTGCCGCCTGCTCGGGCGACAGTATGGCGATTTTCTCCGGCAGCACGATGATGCGCGCGCCTTGCCGGGCCAGCGTTTCGGCCTGCTGTTCGTAGCGCTGCCAGATCGCTGCCGCCGTCGCGGCGCTGGTTTGCGGGCCGATGGCATCGTCGATGGCGGCCAGGCCGAAGGCGGCCTGCTGGCCTTCGAGCGGCGCCTGCAACCGCAGCGCGCCGTAGGCCAGCACGGCGGCGACCGGCAGCGCGGCGGCAGCGGCGGCGCGCCACGCGTGGCGCAACGCGCTGCCGCGCGCGACCAGCAGCGCCAGTGCGGACGCCGGCAGCGACAGCACGAACACCACGCCGGCGGCGCCGGCCAGCGCGCTCGCTTGCAGGGCGGGCAGGAAGCCGGCCTGGGTGTAGGCCAGGCTGTTCCAGTTCCCGTCCGGCAGCAGGTTGGCCATCAGCGTGTCGGCGCCGGCCCACAGCAGCGGGTAGGCGAACACGGTCCACCAGCGCGGATAGCGCAGCACGATGCGGCGCGTGGCCATGACGATGGCCATCCACAGCAGCGACAGCAGCAGCACGATCAGCGGCGCGCCGGCGATGCCGACCACGGAATACAGATAGGGCAGGTTGGGGGCGAAGCCGGTCAGCGCGGCCACCAGCATGGTCCAGCGCGCCTCGCCCGCGCGCGAGCGCAGCGCCACGGCCAGCAGCGGTGCGGGGGCCAGCCAGGCCATCCACCACACGGGTTCCAGCCGCAGGGCGAAGTGCAACAGCGCGCCCAAGGCCACGGCCAGTGCCAGCCGTTGCCAGCGCGACAGTTCAAGGAAGGGAATAGCGGAGAATTCGGTCGGTTTCACGGATCGCACTCCTTGCTAAAAGTGCAGTGTAGTGCAATCCGTCATTTCGTTATCATATTTTCCACTTTTGTGAGCGGAAAACGTTGCGCGCAAACGACTGGCGGTTGCGCGCAACGCGGTGTTGCCGGTGTCAGGCCGCCACGGTGGCCGGCGCGGCGCCGGCCTTGGCCTGCTTGAGCTGGCGGTTGACGGCGCTCAGCACGGCCTTGAACGAGGCCGTGACGATGTTGCTGTCGATGCCAGCGCCGAACAGGGTGGGGCCGTTATCGAGCCGCAGTTCCACGTAGCAGGCGGCCCTGGCGTTGGCGCCCGAGCCGATCGCGTGCTCGTGGTAGTCCATCAGCTTGATGTCCAGGCCCAGCGCGTCGACGAAGGCGTCGATCGGGCCGTTGCCGCCGCCTTGCAGGGCCAGCGGCGCCTGGTTGTGGAGCACGGCGATGTCGATCTGCACCGGCTCGTCGCTGCTGGTGTCCTCCACCATGCGGTGCGCGCTGTAGGCGTAGGGCGCGTTCTGCTCCAGGTATTCGCGGCTGAAGATCTCATGGATGCCGTCGGCCGTGATCTCCAGGCCGGTGGCGTCGGCCACGGCCTGCACCGCGCGCGAGAACTCGATCTGCAGGCGGCGCGGCAGCACCAGGCCGTAGTCCTGCTCCAGCAGATAGGCCATGCCGCCTTTGCCGGACTGGCTGTTGACGCGGATCACGGCGTCGTAGCTGCGGCCCAGGTCGGCCGGGTCGATCGGCAGGTAGGGGATTTCCCACAGCGCGCCCGGCTGCTGCTGGGCGAAGCCCTTCTTGATCGCGTCCTGGTGCGAGCCGGAGAAGGCCGTGAACACCAGGTCGCCCACGTAGGGGTGGCGCGGATGCACGGGCAGCTGGTTGCACTCCTCCACGCACTTGCGCACTTCGTCGATGTCGGAGAAGTCCAGGCCCGGATGTACGCCCTGGGTGTACAGGTTGAGCGCCAGCGTCACCAGGTCCACGTTGCCGGTGCGCTCGCCGTTGCCGAACAAACAGCCCTCGACGCGGTCGGCGCCGGCCATCACGGCCAGTTCGGCCGAGGCCACGGCCGTGCCGCGGTCGTTGTGCGGGTGGACGCTGATGATCAGGGAATCGCGGCGCGCCAGCTTGCGCGACATCCATTCGATCTGGTCCGCGTACACATTGGGGGTGCTGCATTCGACCGTCGAGGGCAGGTTGACGATCATCTTGTTTTGCGGGGTCGGTTCCCAGATGGCGCTGACGGCGTCCACGATGTGCTTGGAAAAATCGAGCTCCGTGGTGGAGAACGATTCGGGCGTGTATTCGAACACCCATTCCGTCTGCGGATGCTGGGCCACCAGTTCCTTCACCAGGCGGGTGCCGGTGGTGGCGATGTTGGTGATCTGCTCGCGCGACATGCCGAACACCACTTTGCGGAACACGGGCGCCACCGAGTTGTACAGGTGGACCACGGCACGGCGCGCGCCGGCCACCGACTCCACCGTGCGGCGGATCAGTTCATCGCGCGACTGGGTCAGCACGATGATGGTCACGTCTTCCGGAATGCGGTTCTCGTCGACCAGCTTGCGCACGAAGTCGAAGTCGGTCTGCGAGGCGGACGGGAAGCCCACTTCGATTTCCTTGAGGCCGATCTTGCACAGCAGTTCAAAGAAGCGCAGTTTCTTCTCGGCGCTCATGGGTTCGATCAGGGCCTGGTTACCGTCGCGCAGGTCGGTGCTCATCCAGATCGGCGGCTTGGTGATGACGTTGTTCGGCCACTGGCGGTCGGACAATTGGACGGGCGGGAAGGCGCGGTATTTCGCGGCTGGGTTCTGCAGCATCATGTGGTACTCCTGGAATCTTGAATGGGGAAAGCCGTTACGGTCGGCGCGGGTGGCGATGGGCTGGCAGGCGGCCACGGGTCACTTGGCCTGGCAACCGATCGGTAGCAATAGCAGCAGGCGCGTTTGCGCGCGCACGCCCAGCGGCAGCGCGACAAAGGCGCTGGTGCGGACGGATACGCGGTGGGCCATGGTGGACATCGGTGCAAGCTTTCCTGGGTTCGAAGATCCGTGCGGCTCGTGGCCGGGCGGCGTGTTACGACTACTTGATAGTGTGCGTTTGGGTGCTGCGAAACGCGGGGTGCGACGTGCGGATTAAGCGCGTGCGGATAGGTGCGCCGCTAGGGATAGGGCGGCCGGCAGGAAAGAGGATAGGTGCAGATGCGCGGTCATGCATCCAATGTAAGGGCTGGCGCGCGCCCTTGTCAAGCAAAAAGATGCGGGCCGTGGCAGTGCTGGTGCGGGCCGTCCCGGCTGGCCCGCGCCTGTGGTGCCGCCAACACGGCGCGGCCCGCCGCCGCGCCACCGGGCCGGTGGCGCCATGTACAATGTGTTGTAGACAATTCTTCCTGATCCAACCGGAGTTCCCCGCACATGACCATGGGTTTGCCCCGCCCGTCGCCGCGCTCGGCCGCTGTCCTGACGCAGGAGGGAGCCGCCGCAAGACGGCGCGTGGCCGATACCAGCGACCGTTTCGTGCGCCGTTTCGTCGATGCGTGGATCCTGTTTGGCGCGGCCTTGTGGTTTGGCCTGTACGTGACGGCACCGGCCATCCAGTATCCGGGCATGCTGATGGTGGCGGCCGGTGTGCTGGCCAAGGCGACGGTGATGCTGGGGCATACGGCCCTGGCGCGTTACCTGATCGTGAGCCTGTGGGGCTTGTTCGTGCTGTTCGTGCCGATGTTGCTGAACGGGGTGCGCACGCCGATCTTGCTGTGCGTGGCCCCGTTGCTGATGATGACGGGCTGGTTGCTGGGACGGCGCGTGCTGGTGGCGCTGACGCTGTTGTTCATGTGCGGCGTGGTGTTGTACTGGTTGGCCGAAGCGCGCGGCGCGCTGGTGCTGCCGGTGCCATTGCGTCCGGCTGGCGTCTGGGCCGTGGTGCACGTGCTCGTGATCGGCTTCACCGGTTTCATGGTGTGGTTCTTCGTCGCCAGCCATGAGGCCAACTACGGCATCGAGATGGATTTGCAGAACCGCCTGGCGGCCGCCTTGGGCCGTGCCGAAAAGGCCAACCAGGAACTGGCCGCCGTGCTGCGGTTTAACGAGACCATCGTACAGTGTTCGCCGGTGCCGATCGGCGTGTACGCGGCCGACGGCCGCTGCGTGGAGGCCAACGAGGCCTACGCCAGCATGGTGGGCACCACGCGCATCAACCTGATGTCGTACAACTTCCACCAGATCGACAAGTGGCGCGATTCGGGCCTGCTGGACCAGGCCCTGGCGTCGCTGGAGGATGGCCAGCCGCGCCGGCTCGAAGGCGCCGTGTTGACGGCGTTTGGCCGCGCCATCAGCGGCGAGTGCCACATCATGGTCACCGAACTCAATGGCGAGCGCCACCTGCTGGTGCAGTTCCTCGACCTGACCGAGCGCCACGAGATGGAAGAGCGCTTGCGCGACGCGCTCGAAGCGAGCCAGCGCGTGCAGCAGGAATTGCGCGATGCGCGCAGTGCGGCCGAATCGGTCAATCGCGAGCTGCGCTCGGTCCTCAAGTTCAATGCCTCCATCCTGCTCAATTCCCCGCTGCCGATGCGGGTGTTCGCGGCCGATGGCCGCTGCATCGAGGCCAATGACGCCTTCGCCCGCCTGATCGGCGTCACGCGCGAGCAGTTGCTGGCGCAGGACGCGTATGAGGTCAGCCGCTGGCACGTGGCCGCGCTGGTGGACGATTGCCGCCAGGCGCTGGCCACCAACAGCGTGCAGCGGCGCGAAGTACAGGTGGGCACCAGCCAGGGGCGCGACATCTGGCTCGAATCGCGCATCGTGCCGGTGGAGGCGGAAGGGGGCAGTCATTTGCTGGCCCAGTTCGTGGACATGACCGAGCGCAAGCGGCTGGAGCAGGAGCTGCGCATGATGGCGTTCTACGACGCGCTGACCCAGTTGCCCAACCGGCGCCTGCTGCTGGACCGGCTCAAGCAGGCCATCCTGGTGAGCCAGCGCCACACCAGCTACGCGGCCATCCTGTTCATGGACCTGAACAAATTCAAGCTGCTCAACGACACCCACGGCCACGACGCGGGCGACCAGTTGCTGGTGAAGGTGGCGCGGCGCCTGCGCGCGCTGGTGCGCCAGGCCGACACGGTGGCGCGCCTGGGCGGCGACGAATTCGTGGTGCTGATCGAGGAACTGGGTGGCGACGCGGTGGCCGCGCACCACCATGTGGAGGCGCTGGCCGATAAGATCAGCCGCATCCTGAACCAGGAATACCAGCTGGGCGAGCTGCGTTACAGCTGCACCATCAGCATCGGCTGGCGGCTGTTCTGCGGCGACCAGAGCGACCCGGACGAAATCCTCAAGCACGCCGATTCGGCCATGTACCTGGCCAAGCGCAACGCGGCCTAGCCCGCATAAGGGTCTGTCCCCTTGGGGGCAGACCCTGGTTTCAAAGCAGGACGATCTTACGCCGCCACTTGCACCCGCGGTGCGCCCTCCACCATCTCGCCGATTACCGCCGCCTCGCCGAAGCCTTCGCGGCGGAACAGGGCCAGCACCTCGTCCACGCTGGACGGATCGCACGACACCAGCAGGCCGCCCGACGTTTGCGGGTCCGTCAGCAGCATGTGCTGGGCCTGGGTGATGGACGGCGACAGTTGCACATCCTTGCCATAGGCATCCCAGTTGCGGCCCGAGGCGCCCGTGAAGTAGCCGTCGTGCGCCAGTTGCTCCACGCCCGGCAGCAGCGGCACCTGCGCCATGTTCAGCTGCGCCGTCAGCCCCGCGCCACGGCAGATTTCCAGCAGGTGGCCCAGCAGGCCGAAGCCGGTGACGTCGGTCAGCGCGTGCACGCCGGCCAGTTCCGACAGCGCCTTGCCCGGCTTATTGAGCTTGGTGGTGTTGGCGATCATGGCCGCGTAGCCGGCCGCATCCAGCTTGTCCTTTTTCAGCGCGGCCGACAGCACGCCAACGCCCAGCGGTTTGCCCAGCACCAGCACGTCGCCGGCGCGCGCGTCGGCGTTGCGCTTGACCTTGGATGGGTGCACCAGGCCCATCACCACCAGGCCGTAGATCGGTTCCACCGAGTCGATCGTGTGGCCGCCCGCGATGGGAATGCCGGCTTCGGCGCAAATGGCTTCGCCGCCCTTGATGATCTGGCCGATGGTTTCCAGCGGCAGCTTGTTGACCGGCATGCCCACCAGCGCCAGGGCCATGATGGGCGTGCCGCCCATCGCGTACACGTCGGAGATGGCGTTGGTGGCGGCGATGCGGCCGAAGTCGAACGGATCGTCGACGATGGGCATGAAGAAGTCGGTGGTGGCGATCAGCGCCTGCTCGTCATTGAGCTTGTAGACGGCCGCGTCGTCGGCCGTCTCGATGCCCACCATCAGTTCCTTGGGCACGGGGAAGCCGGACGAATTTTTCAGGATTTCCGACAGCACGCCGGGCGCGATCTTGCAGCCGCAGCCGCCGCCATGGGAAAAGGAGGTGAGTTTGATGGGAGCGTCGCTCATGGTGTTTTCCTCAGTGTGGTGCGGCCGCCGTTGGCGCGGCCGTGGTTGTATTTGTCTGTAGCAGATTATCCACTAAGTCGAGCAAGGCCGCCTGCTCGGACGCCGGCGCGAACAAGGCCGCGCGCGCCGCGCATTGCGCTTGCAGGTGGGCGTAGAAGGCCGGATCGGCGGCGCAGCGCCCGATCAGGGCCGCCAGCGCGTTGTCGTCGCCGGGCGCGAAGTAGCCGGCGTAGTCGTCGCCCAGCATGCCGCGGTTGCCGCTGATGTCGCTGGCCAGCACCGGCACGCCGCTGGTGACAGCTTCGATGATGACGTTGGCGCCGCCCTCCATGCGCGAGGTGATGGCCATCAGGAAGCTGCGCTTGAGGCGCTGGCGCGTGGCGGCATGGGGCAGGGCGCCCAGCCAGCGGTAGCGCGGGTGGTCGCGCGCCGTCGCCTCGGCCAGCTGGCCCAGCGCCGGATCGAGCGCGCCGCCGATGTGCAGCAGCCGCACCCGCGCGTCGCGCACGTGCGCGGCCGCGCGCATGAAGGTGGCCGGGTCCTTCTCGTCGCGCAGGTGGCCCACCATGCAGACGTCCAGGTGGCGGCGCGGCCCTGTGGCGGGGCGCAGCGTGTCGGCCGACTGGTAGATCACGCTGGCCTTGGCGCGCAGCGGCGCCGGCAGCTCGGCCAGGCCGGCCGGCTGCAGCACCACCAGCGCGCGGGCGTGGCGCAGCGAGGCCTGGGCGCTGGCGTCGGACGCGATGTCGCGATACAGGTCGGTGCCCGTCAGCAGCAGGATGGTGGGGCGCTCGGGGCAGGCGTGCACGTAAGCGTCGAGCGAGGCGGCCGAGCGGCGCGCATGCAGCGCAATCAGCAGGTCGGGCAGGTCGGGCAGGTTAGCGGGAGCGTGAGCGTGAGCGGAGGCAGCGTCCGGATCGGGCCATTGTTGCGCGATCGTCACGCGGTAGCGCGTGCGCAGGAAGCGCGCCCAGCGCCGGGCGCTTTGCCAGTTGCCGTTGTTGGCCTTGGCCGAGGCCGGGCTGATGATCCAGATGTGGGGTCGCTTCACTGCCGCCTGTCGTGATGTGTGGATGCCGCTCGCCCCGTTTGATCGCGCACCTGTATTTCGTCGCAAAAGCCGCTACAATCAAACGATGAGTGCTATCCATGCTTCGTTCCGCCACGCCCGCCCGATGCAACTGGCCGAGGCGCTCCATTCAGCGCGTGATTATACGCTGCGCCTGTTCGACTGTTTCGTCGCTGCCGGGCTCGATGCGCCGTCGCGCGTGCCCCAGCTGGTCACGGTCAATCCGCCGTTGTGGGAGCTGGGCCACACGGCCTGGTTCGCCGAATGGTTCATCCTGCGCGAGGCGGCGTCCAGCCATCCGGCCGACGCCTTGTACAACTCCTTGCTCACGCGCGGCGACGACTGGTTCGATTCGAACACCGTGCCGCACCGTAGCCGCTGGAACCTGGACCTGCCCAGCACGGGCGCGCTGAAAACCTACTGCCATGAAGTGCTGGACCGCGTGCTCGACAAGCTCTCGCGTGAACCGAACACGGATGCGGCCCTGTATCCGTACCGGCTGGCGCTGGCCCACGAGGACATGCACGGCGAAGCTTTCCTGTACACGCTGCAGACCCTGGGGCTGGCCGCGCCGGCCCAGCTCACGCACGACGAGCCGACCCTGTTCGCGCCCTCCGAAATCCGCTTCCCCGGCGGCACCCTGCAACTGGGCAGCGCGCAGGATGGCGGCTTCGTGTTCGACAACGAGCGCGAGGCGCACCCGGTCCACGTGGCGCCGTTCACCATCGACAGCACGCTGGTCAGCAACGCCCAGTATGCGGACTTCGTGGCCGATGGCGGCTACGACAACCGCCAGTACTGGAGCGCGGCCGGCAGCGCCTGGCTGATGCGCCAGGAGCGCTGCGCGCCCCGTTACTGGCAGCGCGACGGCGCCCAGTGGCGCACCATGCGTTTCGGCCAGCTGCACACGCTGGCCGGCGCCGAGCCGGTGCGCCACATCAATCTGTATGAGGCGCAGGCGTATTGCGCCTGGGCCGGGCGCCGCCTGCCCACGGAAGCGGAGTGGGAATACGCGGCGCTGTCCGGCCATCCGGCGTTCCGCTGGGGCCAGTTGTGGGAGTGGACGGCCTCGCCGTTCGAACCGTATCCGGGCTTCCAGGCCGACCGCTACCGCGAATATTCGGCGCCGTGGTTCGGCACCCACCAGACGCTGCGCGGCGCCTCGTTCGCCACGCCGGAGCGGCTGGGATCGGCCAAGTTCCGCAATTTCTACCGGCCCGAACGGGACGACATCTTCGCCGGCCTGCGCACCTGCGCCTGGCCCGACTGAGGGTGGGCAGCGCCCTGCGTAAAAATGTTTGCTGGAAAGAATATTGTGTTAATATTATCTAATTAACATTGAATTGGCATCGTTGCGCTGGTGTGGCGCGCGTCCTGACCTGTGAAAGAAAACATGAGCACACTGACCGACCTGTCGCCCATCCTGATCCCCCTGGTCGCCCTGTTGATTCCCATCGTCGGCATCATCGCCAGCACGGTGCTGAAAGTGACGCGACTGCATTTGCTGCACGAAACCGTGCGCAGCCTGAGTGCGAGCGGCCAGGCCATCCCACCCGAACTGCTGAGCGAGATCGTTGGCAAGAAGTCCTGAACCCTCAGTTTTTCGCCGGGTCGTAGGATAGCGTCGCCTTGTAGCCGTCCGGCGCGATCGAGGTGTCGAACGGGTAGGTGGCGAAGTTGAGCTGGTCCACCAGCCCCAGCTTGACCAGTATCGTGTGCGGCATTTCTTTGTTGCGGCCTTCGAGCGTGTTGACGGCCGCATTGATGGCTACCCGCGCCTGGCTCACGCCCTTGGTGTCGGCCGCCGCGTAGATCTCCTTGTTGTGGATCAGGCGCGCGATATCGTCCGTCAGGTCGTAGGCCACGATGCGGATCTTGTCGCCCAGCCCCGCATCCTTGACCGGTTGCACGGCGGCCGGCGCGCAGCCGGTGCAGCCGATCAGGTAATCGAGCTTGTTGCCATATTTGGCCAGCATCTGGGTGGCCAGCCTGGTCTGGCCCTTGAAGTCGCTGTCGCCGTAGCGGATGTCGATGATGTTGACCTGGATCGGCGCCTGTTGCGCGCCGATGCGGCTGCCGTCGACCTCGCCCTTGACCCAGCCCGCGCCGATGGGGCCGGGCAGCAGGCCGACGTTGACCGATTTCATGCCGCGCTGCTGGGCATCGCGCACCACCCAGCCCACCGCTTCCAGGCCCATGGCCCGCAGCGAGGTGGTGACCTTGATGGTCAGGTCGTCGCTGCGGCTATCGTTGGCCAGTTCAAACACGGGAATGCCGGCCGCGCGCGCCTTGGCGATCGAGGCGTTGTTGGCCGTCATGCCGATCGGCGACAGCACGATGGCGTCGTACTTGGCGGCGATGGCCTGGTCCATCTGGCGCAACTGGCCCGCCAGATCGTCGTAGCCGTCGGCGGCCAGGATGTCGACCGCCACGCCCAGCCGGTGCGCCTCGCTGATCACGCCATAGCTGCAGCCGACCCAGTACGGGTCTTTCAGGTGCGGGAACAGGAAGGCGATGCGCCAGTGCTTGCTGGCGCGCGCCGTCATGGGGTAGTGGCCGTCCACCACGCGCCCGCTGGCGATGGCGTCATCGGCCGTGCCGTTGGCCTGCAAGGGGCGGAATATCGACATCACCGGTATCGGCGCGAACCTGGCCGTGGCCAGGGCCGGCGCCGTGGGCGCGGGTTGCTGCGCGCCGGCGGTGGCCATGCCCAGCGCCAGCGCGCCCAGCACGGTCCAGTTTCGTATGCGTTGTTTGGGCATCCTGAATGTGTTCTTCCGTATCGGCCGGTTAAGTTCCTTACTGCAATTCTACCCGTTGCTGGCACGGATGACCGCAGCGTTTGCGGCGCGTGTTGTTGTGGCGAGGATACAACCGCCCCGGGCCCGCCGCGCCGCCAGAATAGGGGCCATGCGTCCAGGACGTTTCTGCTATCCTTGCCGCCGGGGAAGTTTTTCGATCAAAAACAGGCATCCCCCGGCCTTTTACCAAGAAAGAGCGCACTCCATGAATTACAAGCATCTCGTCGTCACCGCCACCGCCCTGGGCGCCCTCTGCGCGGCCGCGCCATCGTTTGCCGAGGCCGCGCCGGCCAGGGTGCTGGCGATCCGGGCCGGCAAACTGGTGGACGTGGTGGCCGGCACCGTGCTGGCCGACCAGACCATCATCGTCACGGGCGAGCGCATCACGGCTGTCGGCCCCACGGCCAGCACCACCGTGCCGGCCGGGGCCGAGCGGATCGACCTGTCGGGCAAGACGGTGTTGCCGGGCCTGATCGACATGCATACCCATTTGACGGCCGATCCCATGCAAAGCGGGTACGCGGCGCTGGGTGTGTCCGACATCCGCGCCGCGCTGTACGGCGTGCGCGCGGCCCGTGTCACGCTGGAGGCCGGCTTCACCACCGTGCGCAACGTGGGCGCCGGCGGCTTTGGCGACGTGGCGCTGCGCGACGCCATCAACGACGGCGACGTGCCCGGCCCGCGCATGCGCACGGCTGGCTACGCGCTGGGCATCAAGGGCGGCCACTGCGACAACAACTTGTTGCCGGCCGACATGAACGTGACCGAGCGCGGCGTGGCCGACGGCCCGTGGGCGGCGCGCGCCAAGGTGCGCGAGATGGCCAAGTACGGCGCCGACGTGATCAAGATCTGCGCCTCGGGCGGCGTGCTGTCCAAGGGCGACGAGCCGGGCGCCCAGCAATACACGCTGGAGGAGATGCAAGCCATCGTCGACGAAGCCCATAAGCTGGGCCGCAAGGTGGCCGCCCACGCGCACGGCGCCAGCAGCATCCGCGCCGCCATCACGGCCGGCGTCGATTCGGTCGAACATGCGAGCCTGATCGACGAGCAGGGCATCCGCCTGGCGCGCGAGAAGGGCACCTACCTGGTGATGGACATCTACGATGACGATTTCATCCTGCAGGAAGGCGCCAAGGCCGGCATGCTGCCCGAGTCGATCGACAAGGAGCGCGCGCTGGGCCAGTTGCAGCGCGATAACTTCCGCAAGGCTTTCAAGGCCGGCGACAAGATGGCCTTCGGCACGGACGCCGGCGTCTACCCGCATGGCGACAACGCGCGCCAGTTCGCCTACATGGTGCAGTACGGAATGACGCCGATGCAGGCGATCCAGTCGGCCACGGTGCAGGCGGCCGACCTGCTGGGCTGGAAGGACCGGGTGGGCGCCATCGCGGCCGGCAAGTTCGCCGACATCATCGCCGTCCAGGGCGATCCGCTGGCCAATGTGGCTGAGCTGACCCACGTGTCGTTCGTGATGAAGGGCGGCGCCGTTATCCGCCGCTAAGGTGCGAGACCCGCGCGCGTCGGCGCCGCGCGCGATCAACCCCGCCGACGTCCGTCCGCGCTAAAATGGCGGCTCGCACAGGCCACGCGCATCAGCCAGGCGCACTGGCCACGCGCATGGGTCACACGCATTGTTCACGTCGTGGCAGGAGAAGCGGGGCGGCATGGAGCGCATCCTTTCATCGCTGGCGCATACGGAAAGCATCCTGCGGCTGGGTTTGCCCAGCCGCTCGGCCTTGCTGGTGGCCACGCTGCGCGCTGCCCACCAGTTGCTTGACCATCCCCCCTTGTTCGCCGATCCGCTGGCCTTGCCCATCCTGGGGCCCGAGCTGGAAGCGCAGTTGCGCGCCCAGTTGCCCCGCTATGCCCACGGGCCGGCGCGCCAGTTGCGCGGCGCCACCGCCGTGCGCAGCCGCCTGGCCGAGGAGGAGCTGGCCGCCGCCGTCGCCTGCGGTGTCCGGCAATACGTGGTGCTGGGGGCGGGCCTGGACACCTACGCCTACCGTTGCCACGGCATGCCGCTGCGGGTGTTCGAAGTGGACCATCCGGCCACCCAGCGCTGGAAGCGCGACCAGTTGCGCCACGCGGGCATCGCCGC
Source organism: Rugamonas brunnea (assembly GCF_014042345.1). Taxonomy (GTDB): domain Bacteria; phylum Pseudomonadota; class Gammaproteobacteria; order Burkholderiales; family Burkholderiaceae_D; genus Rugamonas; species Rugamonas brunnea. The sequence continues at coordinate 513,768 of NZ_JACEZT010000001.1, read as the reverse complement.
GCCGCCATCGCTGACTTTCGTGCCGCTCGACTTCGAGCGCGATACGCTGGACGCGGCGCTGGCGGCCGCCGGCTGCCGGCTCGACCTGCCCGTGTTCCTGTCCTGGCTGGGCGTGACCCTGTACCTGAGCGACGACGCCGTGTTCGAGACCCTGCGCGTGGTGGCGGGGCTGCCGGCCGGCAGCGCCATCGTGTTCGATTACGGCGTGGTGCCGGAGCTGCTGGACCTGTTCGACCGCATGGGCATGGCCTATTTCGCCGCCCGGTTCGAGGCGGCCGGCGAGCCGTGGAAGTCGCGGTTCGCGCCGGCCGTGCTGCAAAGCGAACTGCGGGCGCTGGGCTTTGGCGGGGTGTCCGACTACGCGGCCGACGCCCTGCGCACCCACTATCTGGGCGGGCGCGGTGACGGCTGGCACCTGGGCGGCGCCATGCGGCTGGTGGTGGCGCGCACGGGCGCGCCCCCGCTGTAAGGTGGTTTTTTGGCCGCGCGGCCACGGCGATGGCTCGCCAGGCCATGTCGCTGGCCGTTGGCGCACGTTGTCATCCCCTATACTCATTCCTTCATCAGATCATGCCGGGAATTCGTATGCGCCACCGTTCCAAGTTCACCTTCGCCGCCTTGCTGGCCACGTTGATGCTGACCGGCTGCGGCGGGGGCGGCGGCGGCACGGGCACCAGCGTGGCTGCCGGCACCGTGGTCGACACGGGCGGTGACAAGGCCACCGTCGCCATCACGGTCAGCGCCCAGCAGGAAGTGCGCGCCGCCTCGTCCGATCCGGGCCAGCCGGCCGGCGTGCCGCTGAGCCGCATGCGCGAAGCGGTGGTGGTGGGCGACCATATCCTGCTGCGTTCCGATTCGGCCGCCACCATCCAGGTCGACCGCGACCTGATCCATCCCGGCACCCGCGTCAGCATGCTCGACGCGCAGGGCAAGTTCGTGGCCACCCATGATTACGGCAATACGCTGGCCAACAACTACCTGGGCGAATGGGCCATGCTGCCCATGGCCGGCGGGGTGGTGATGGTGCAGACGGGCGCCGGCTCCAGGCTGTTCCGGCTCGACGCGCAGGGCGCCATGGTGGGAGCGGCGGCCGGCATCGACCTGTACGCGGTGCAGCCGGTCGATTCGCCGCTGCCGACGGTGGTGGCCAGCGCCGCCGCCGTGGATGGCGATGGCTTCTGGTACGCCACCACGCTGGTGGAGCGGCCCATCCCCAACAGCGAGAAGAACGCCATCTACAGCATGATGCTGGTCAAGCTCGACGCCAACGGCAAGGAGATGACGCCGCCGTTCAAGCTGACCATGTCGACCAAGTTCATGCAGCCGCGCATGGTGGTGTCCGGCGGCGCCGTGCTGGTGTCGTGGCTCGACAGCGGCACGCCGATGCAGGCCTACTGGCCTTACGGCGGCCCGCGGCCCGTGGTGCACTCGGTGACGGGCACCGGTGGCGGCGCGCCGGACCTGCTGCCGGTGGCCATGGCCAGCACCGGCAAGGTGGGGATGCTGTGGAATTACAAGGTGGGCATGACCAGCAACCTGCTGGGCGTGGCGTTGAATGAGAATGGCAATCCCATCATCGACAGCGGGCGCGTCGACCTGACGCAGGAATCGCTGTCGGCCAAATGGAACTACACGCGTCGCGACCGCGTCACCTTCGATGCGCGCACGGCGTCCAACGGTTCGCTGCTGATCGCCGACGTGGTCACGGGGCGGCTCAACCCCGGCGATCCGCTGGGCGATTTGCTGCTGCTGGCCGATTACAGCTATGGCGCGGCGCCCCTGTCGTCGGCCACCATGAACGTGGAATGGGTGCGGCGCGATCCGGCCGCCGCGCCGCTGGGACAGGCGCCCATCCTGCGCCAGATGCTGTTCGCCGACCACGCCGTGCTGCTGATCGGCGACGAGACGCACCTGGAAACGGCGACCGTGACCCGCCATTGAGCGGGCGGCGCCCCGATTACAGCAGCGAGGCGGCCAGGTCGGCCAGGTCGGCCGCGTACTCCGCCTCATCGAGCGGCTTGCGGGCCACGCCGCTGCGCATGGCGGCGGCCGCGATCTTCGGCGTTACGCCGCTCAGCAGGCGCGGGTCCAGCAAGCCAGGCACCACGTAATCCTTGCCGAAGCGGGCGTCGCCGCGGGCCATCTCGGCCAGCGCCATCACGCAGGCCCGTTTCATATCCTGGTTGATGGTGGAGGCGCCGCAGTCGAGCGCCGCGCGGAACAGGTAGGGGAAGCACAGCGCGTTGTTGATCTGGTTCGGATAGTCCGAGCGGCCGGTGGCGATGATGGCGTCCGGCGCCACTTCGCGCACCAGTTCGGGCCGCAGTTCCGGTTCCGGATTGGCCAGCGTGAACACGATCGGCGATTTGCCCATTTTTTCCACGTCCAGCGGCGACAGCACGCCGGGGCCGGATACGCCGAGGAACACGTCGGCGCCGGCGATCACGTCCGACAGCGTGCGGGCCGTGGTCTGCTGCGCCCAGGCGGCTTTTTCGCCGTCCAGTTCACGGGTCGTGGTCAGCACGCCCTTGCTGTCGCAGACAAAGATGTTCTCGCGCTTGGCGCCCAGGTCCACCAGCAGCTCCAGGCAGGCGATGGCGGCCGCGCCGGCGCCCGAGCACACCACCTTGGCGCTGGCGATGTCGCGCCCGGTCAGGGCCAGCGCGTTGAGCATGCCGGAGGCGACCACGATGGCCGTGCCGTGCTGGTCGTCGTGGAACACCGGGATGGCCAGCCGCTCGCGCAGCTTGCGTTCGATATAAAAGCACTCGGGCGCCTTGATGTCTTCCAGGTTGATGCCGCCGAAGGTGGGGTGGAGCGCGGCGATGATGTCGACCAGCTTGTCCGGATCGCGTTCGTCGATCTCGATGTCGAAGGCGTCGATGCCGGCGAACTTCTTGAACAGCACCACCTTGCCCTCCATGACGGGCTTGCCGGCCAGCGGGCCGATGTTGCCCAGGCCAAGCACGGCGCTGCCGTTGGTGATCACGCCCACCAGGTTGCCCTTGGCCGTGTAGTCGTAAGCCTTGGCCGGATCGCGTTCGATCTCCACGCAGGGCGCGGCCACGCCGGGCGAATAGGCCAGCGCCAGGTCGTCCTGGGTGCTGACGCTCTTGGTCACTTCGATGGCGATCTTGCCGGCGCCGCCAGCCTTGTGATAGGCCAGCGCCTTTTGTTCCATGGTGCTCATTGCTGTCTGTCTCCGTGAATGGAAAAAACGCCTGCACAAGCGTCGCTCGTGCAGGCGCGAAATGAAATAGCCGGGCGAGGGCTTATGGGTACAGGCCGCGTACTTCGCGCGCCTGCAGCACGCGGGTGCAGGCCAGGATGAAGGTGGCGGTGCGCAGCGTGACCTTCTTCTCCTGCGCCACGGTCCACACGGCGTTGAACGCGTCCTGCATGATGCGGGTCAGGCGGGCGTTGATCTCGTCCTCGGTCCAGAAGAAGCTGGAGAAGTCCTGCACCCACTCGAAGTAGGACACGGTCACGCCGCCGGCGTTGGCCAGCACGTCCGGCACGATCAGCACATCCTTGTCGTTCAGGATGTCGTCCGCTTCCGGCGTGGTGGGGCCGTTGGCGCCTTCCAGGATGATCTTGGTGCGGATGCGCGGCGCGTTCTTGGCCGTGATCTGCTGTTCCAGCGCGGCCGGGATCAGGATGTCGGACTCGACATCCCAGAACGCATCGCGGTCCAGGAAGGCTTCAGCGCCGGCAAAGCCGGTGACGCTGCCGCATTCGGCCACGTGCTGGTGCAGACGGGCGACATCCAGCCCGCCTTGATGGACCACGGTGCCGGTATGGTCCTGCACCGCGATCACTTTGGAACCGGCTTCTGCGAACATCGTTGCTGCGACGCCGCCTACGTTGCCGAAACCCTGGACGGCGACACGCGCCCCCTCGATTTTTACGCCGCGCTTGGCGGCTGCTTCACGGCCCACGACGAACACGCCGCGGCCGGTCGCTTCACGGCGGCCCAGCGAGCCACCCAGCGAGATTGGTTTGCCGGTCACCACGCCGGTCGACAGGTTACCTTCGATCATGGCGTAGGAGTCCATCATCCAGGCCATCACCTGTTCGTTGGTGTTCACGTCCGGTGCCGGAATGTCCTTGGTGGGGCCGATGATCAGGCTGATCTCGCTCGTGTAGCGGCGGGTCAGGCGCTGCAGTTCGCCCTTCGACAGCGTTTTCGGATCGACGCGGATGCCGCCCTTGGCGCCGCCGTACGGCACATTGACCGCCGCGTTCTTGACCGTCATCCAGGCCGACAGGGCCATCACTTCGGACAGGGTCACGTCCTGGTGGAAGCGCACGCCGCCCTTGCCGGGACCGCGCGACATGTTGTGCTGCACGCGGTAGCCTTCGTAGTGCGCGATCGAACCGTCATCGCGTTCGATCGGCACGTCCACGGTCAGGATGCGCTTGGGACGCTTCAGGGTTTCGACCCAGCGCGACAGGTGACCCAGGTGCGGGGTGACGCGGTCGATCTGCTGCAGGTAGACGCCCCAAGGGCCGAGGTCGTCGGGATTGAGGTAGGAAGGCAGTGCGTGTTGGGTGGTCATGCTCATTACTCCTATGGATTCGGGAAGTGAAGCGGCTCTTGGCTGCGTTCAGTGGGACGAATCATAGGCCCGGATGAGTTAGCCCGGCCAATGCTGTATGCGCATCCTATTATGCAAAAAATGCATAGTTATGCACTGTAACGGTGCATGAACGAACGTGCTTTTCAGGGGCGCAACTGGCGTTGAAAATGCCGGGAAATCGATGCGGAACCGAAGCAAAATCCACGCAAAATCAAAGCACTACCAGCGCACGATCAACGCACGACCGACGCCGCGCCGGCAGCGCGGCCGGGCCGCCGCTCAGCGCTCCGAGACGGGCGCGCGGCGCTTGCGATTGGCCTTTTTCTGCTGCATTTCCAGGAACTCCCACAGCCGTTCGACGATCGGTTTGCCGCGCCGCTGCGGCGATGGGCGCTCGCGGTACAAGCGGATTTCCATCTCGATTTCCCAGCCGCCGCTGCCGCCGTCGGCGCACGCCAGCTGCTTCTGTTTGAGCTCGCGCGTGACGGCCGATTCGGGCAGGAAGGCCATGCCGCGCCCTTCGAGCACCATCATCTTCAAGCCCTCGGCCATGTCCGTTTCGTAGCGCGGATCGAGGTAGGGATGCTGTTTGGCGTCGCCCAGGATCAGGTCCACCATGCGGCCCAGATAGGCATTGTTGGTGTAGGACAGGAAGGGCAGCGGCGCGTCCGGTGCGCCGGGCAGGGCGTAGGCCGGGGCGCGCGTCTTGTCGCAGCGCGCGTAGGGGCGCAGCGCCTCGCGGCCCATCACCAGCATGTCGTAGCGGCCCGGGTCGAGCTGCACCGGCTGGCGTGGATGGTGGTAGCACAGCAGCAGGTCGCAGCCGCCCTCCACCAGTTGCAGCACGGCGTCGTGCACGTTGAGCGCCATCAGGCGGCTCTTGATGGGCGCGAAATCGTGCTCCAGCGCCGACAGCCATTTGGGCACGAAGGTCAGCGACAGCGTGTGCGGCACGGCCAGGTCGATGCTGGTCAGGGCGGCGGCGCGCTTGTTGCGCATCATGTCGCGCGCGCCGTTGATCTGGGCCAGCATTTCCAGCGCCTGCTCGTAGAACACGATGCCGGCCGAGGTCAGGCGGGTCGGGTAGGAGGTGCGGTCGATCAGGTCCGTGCCCAGCCAGTTTTCCAGCGACTGGATGCGGCGCGAAAAGGCCGGCTGCGTCACGTGCCGCAGCGCCGCCGAGCGGCTGAAGTTATTGGTTTCGACCAGCGAGATAAAGTCTTCCAGCCATTTGGTTTCCATCGTGGTGCTCCTTAGTGTTGGCGGGCGGTGTTGGTGGCGCTGGCGGTGCGGATCGCGCGCATGGGCGTGAACAGCCAGGCCAGCGCGGCCAGCGCGATCAGCGTGGCGCCGCCGCCGGCGAACAACTGCGCCAGTGTGATCGATTGCAGCAGCCAGCCGGTGACGGACGCTGACAACGGCGCCAGTCCCATGAAGATGAACATGAAGATGCTCATGGTGCGGCCCATCATGTGGGGCGGTACGCGGCGCTGTATCCAGGTGAAGACGGCCACCTGCATGTAGCCCGACACGGCGCCCACGGCCAGCAACAGCAAGGCCCCTTGCCAGGTGCTGTTGATGCGGCCCAGCGGCATGACGAGCGCGCCGACGATCATGTCGGCCAGCAGCACCATGCCGCCGAAGCTGGCCATGCGCAGGCGCGCACCGGCGATGGCGGCGGCGGCCATGCCGGCCAGGCTGCCGGCGCCGTTGGCCGCCATCAGCAGGCCGAACGCGGTCGCGCCGTGCAGCCGTTCGTTGCCCAGCGCCGGCAGTGCCACCTGCATGGCGCCGCCGATGAACAGGGCCACGATGCCCCAGTAGCTGAAGCACAGGCGCAGCGCCGTGTCGCGCCACACCATCGCCAGGCCCGCGCCCACGGCGCGCCAGACGGAAGGCGGATGAGCGTTGTTGGCGGGCGCCGTGCCGGCGGCACCGGGCAGTTCGCGCACCTTGGCCAAGGTCCAGGCCGATATCAGGAAGCTGGCGCAATCGAGGCCGAACGCCAGCGCCAGGCCGCGCGCGTCGCGCACGGCGCCGCCGCTGTCGCCGGCCAGCGCGATCAGCAGGGCCGCCAGCAGCGGGCCGGCCAGCGTGGTCAGTTGGCGCATCCCCATCAGCATGCCGTTGGCCTGTTCCAGTTGCTGGGGCGCGAGCACACGCGGCAGGATGGAGGTGCCGGACGGGATGCCGAACGCCTGCGCCAGCCCCAGTCCAAACGCCAGCGCGTACACCAGCCACAGCGTCACTTGCGCGTTCAGGGCCAGCGTGACCGACAGCGAGGACGTGATCGCCAGCGTGAGCGTGGGCGCGTTGTTCAGCACCAGTAGCGTGAGCATGGCCAGCAGCACGGCGTTGGCGTACTTGCTGAGCATGAGCACACGTTTGGGCGAGTGGCGGTCCACCAGCGCGCCGCCGATCAGGATGAGCAGCGCGCGCGGCGCGCTCATGAGGGCGATCACCAGGCCCAGGGCCAGCGTGTCGCCGGTCAGCTTGAGTACCAGCCAGGGCAGGGCGATCATGGTCAACTGGTCGCCCAGCATGGAGATGGCGCCGCCGCGCAGCAGCCAGCGGAAGTTGGGATCGCGCAGCAGCTTGGCGCGTGGTGGCTCGGACGCGGCCATGGTGTGCTCCTCAGGAATTGGATGGGCCCATGCCGGCGATCTGGCCCAGCACGGACGACAGTGCGGCCAGTTGGTCGGCCGGGCAGCTGCGCAGCAGTTCGGCGCTGGTCTGCTGGGCGATGACGGTGGCGTTGGCCAGCAGTTCGCGACCCGTGGCCGTGATGGCCGCGTAACCAACGCGCGCGTCGCGCGGGTCTTGCTGGCGTTCGATCAGGCCGATCTTCTCCAGCGGCAGCAGGGTGCGGGTGACGCCGGAGGCCGTCAAACCCTGGCGCTCGGCCAGATCGACCCGGCGCAGCCGGCCGCCCGGCGCGCGGTGCAGGTAGAACAGCAGCATGAAGTCGCTGAAGCTGATGCCGTGGTGGCCGCCCAGCGTGGTGTCGAGCCGGCGCACCAGCATCGCTTGCGCGCGCGCCAGGCGCAGGGCGACGTCGAGCTGCGGGCTGATGGTGTCGGTGGTGTCGTTGATGTGTTCGCTCATGGTGGGCCTCGCCGGTAAATGCTTGCGTATTGCTTGTACATTGCTTGCGCAGTGCTTGATCAATTGTTGATTAATGCTTGAGTGCGCAAGTATATGCATATTGCTCAGATTTGCAAGCAGTATTTTCATGTGATTGCAAAACGAATCATCTTGATAAAAAACCATTTCATGCCATCATGTGCATGCCGTCCAATCCCGGCCGGCGCCACTGCCACTTTGAAGGGAAACACGATCATGTCCCAGTCCCGACACACCTGGTTCATCACGGGAGCATCCTCCGGCTTTGGCCGGGCATTTGCCGCGCACGCGCTGACGCGCGGCCACAATGTGGTCGCCACCGCGCGCCATGTCGCGAAGCTGGATGACCTGGTCGCGCAGGCGCCCGAGCGGGTGCTGGCGCTGCGGCTCGACGTCGACCAGGGCGGCGACGCGCAGGCGGCTATCGACGCGGCCGTGGCCCGTTTTGGGCGCATCGACGTGCTGATCAATAACGCCGGCTATGGCATCGTCGGCGCCGTGGAGGAGACGCCGGAGGCGGAGTTGCGCGCGCAGATGGAGACCAATTTCTTCGGCGCGATGGCCGTCACCCGCGCCGCGCTGCCCACCTTGCGCGCGCAGCGCAGCGGCGCCATCGTCAACGTGTCGAGCATGGGTGGGCAGATGTCGTTCGCCGGTTACAGCGCCTATTCCGCCTCCAAGTTCGCGCTGGAGGGCGCCAGCGAGGCGCTGGCGCAGGAGCTGGCGCCATTCGGGGTCAAGGTGATGATCGTCGAACCGGGCGCGTTCCGCACCGATTTCGCCGCCGGCGCCTTGCGCCACATGCCGCAACTGGACGCCTACCGGGACGTGGTGGGGCCGATCCGCACCTTCACCAGCGAGATGCACAATACCCAGCAGGGCGACCCGCGCAAGGCCGCCGCCGCCATTGAGCAGGCACTGCTGGCCGACGTCACGCCGTTGCGGCTGCAACTTGGCGCCGACGCGGTCGATGCCGTGCGCAGCCACGCGCAGGCATTGCTGGCCGACCTGGCGCAGTGGGAGGCGGTGGCGCGCGCCACCGCGTTCGAAGCGCGCGGCTGATTGCCGCGGTAGCGTGCAAGCGCTAGCGTTGTCCGCGCGCGCCGGTGGGGGCATGCCGGCGCCCGCCTTGCCTTGCATCTGGCCGGGGGCAGGCTAGACTGAGCATGTGCAGCACATGTGCATATTGGCCTGGAGGTGGGAGATGACAGCAGCGACCGAGCGCATTCCCGTCCTTGTGACGAGGCAGGAGAAAGAATCCATCACACGCATGGCCCGCGACGCCGGCCTGTCCGTCGGCGAGTATCTGCGCCGCGCGGCAGCCGCCTTCCGGCCCGAGGAGGATGAGCAGGTGCTGCTGGGGATGATAGATCAGGTCGTCAAAACCACTGCGCGGGCCAGCGCCGCCGTGGATCAGGCCCTGGAGTTTGTCGAGGCGTCGAACCAGCGCATGGCGGCGCTTGAAGGTCGGCTGGCGCGGGAGGCGTAATGGGTGTCGCCGACAGGATGTGGGATGCGATCACCACCGTCATCCGCATGAACGACAAGGTGGAGCGCATGGCCGAGACGATGAAATCGCAACAGCAGAAGATCGAACAGTTGAACGAACGCTTGTTGCGCCTGGAGATGGCGGTGCAGTTCGGGATGGGGCGGGGGCGTCTGCCGGACGTGCGCGTGATCGCCGCTGATGCAGGCGTGGCGCCGGCCGCGCCGCCCGACGGCGCGCAGCGCTGACCTGTTCCCTGGCGTAAAAAAAACCACCCGTCCGCGAGGAGGGGTGGTTGTGCGCGGCTGTCAGGCCGGGCGGTGAGGGTGACCCGGGCGATTAACGGTCGCCGTAGCTGCGACGGGCGCCGTCGTTGCCGCGCGGGTTGCTGCCTTTGTAGCCGCCGCCGGCGCCGTCGCGGTAGCCGCCGCCTGCGCCGTCACGGCGCGGTGCGTTGGGCTTGCTGAAGGTGCGCTGGCCCGGCTTGGCGCCACCACGGTTGTCGCCCGGCTTCCAGCCGCCCGGACGCGAGGTCGAACGCGGCGGGGCCGATTTCTTCGGCTCGTAGCCTTCGATCACGTTGACTGGGATCAGCTGCTTGGTGAAGCGCTCGATGCGCTTCACGTTCATGCCTTCGGCGTGGTTCACCAGCGAGATGGCCAGGCCGTTGCGGCCGGCGCGGCCGGTGCGGCCGATGCGGTGCACGTAGTCCTCGGGGAACTTGGGCAGGTCGTAGTTGAACACGTGGGTGATGGTCGGCACGTCGATGCCGCGCGCGGCCACGTCGGTCGCCACCAGCACTTTGACCTGGCCGCGGCGCAGGCTGTCCAGGGTGCGGTTGCGCGCGCCCTGGTGCATGTCGCCGTGCAGCGCTGCAGCCGAGAAGCCGGCGATGTTCAGGCGGTCGGCGATGGTGTCGGCGTCGCGCTTGGTGGCGGTGAACACCACGGCCTGGTCCAGCGAGTCGTCGCGCAGCAGGTGGTCCAGCAGGCGGTTCTTGTGCGACAGGTCGTCCACGAAGTGCACGCGCTGGGTGATGTTCTCGTGCTTGTTGGCCGCGCTCATGATCTGGATGATTTGCGGATTCTTGGTGATGCGGCGCGCCATGTTGCCCACCACGCCGTCCAGCGTGGCCGAGAACAGCATAGTCTGGCGCGTTTCAGGCGTCGCTTCGACGATCTTTTCGATGTCGTCGATGAAGCCCATGTCCAGCATGCGGTCCGCTTCGTCCAGCACCAGGATTTCCAGTTGCGAGAAGTCGATCTTGCCCGACTCCATGTGGTCGATCAGGCGGCCCGGCGTGGCCACCAGGATTTCAGGATTCTTGGCCAGCAGTTGCATCTGCTTGGGGTAGGGCATGCCGCCCAGGATGGAGACTGCCTTCAGGCGGCGCAGGTTGACGCTGTACTTGTCGGTGTTGGTGGTCACCTGCAGAGCCAGTTCGCGGGTCGGGGTCAGCACCAGCATCTTGGGCTGGGCGGGCTTGAAACGGGGGCGCTCGCCGCGTGCGCGGGCCGCTTGCATTTCCTGGTTGTGCGTCTTGCCGGCGGCGCTGGGTTCGAGCGCCGACAAACGGTGCAGCGAGGGCAGCATGAAGGCAGCCGTCTTGCCGGAACCGGTTTGCGAGGATACCAACAAGTCCTGGCCCGCGATCGCGGCGGGCACCGCCTGCTCCTGCACCGGGGTCGGCTTGGTGTAGCCGGCGTCGGTCAGGGCTTTGATGATGGACGTGTTGAGACCAAGTGCTTCAAATGTCATTCTTTTCTTTCGTAAAAATCAGCGTTCGTGCAAACGAGCAGAACGCGAAATAGCAACGCCAACCAAAACGAAATGACTCAATCTAAATCGATAGAAATTTCGGCACAAAAGCTTTGCGCCGGGACGGTGTCAGGTGCGACACACAAGGCGGGAGGGCTTTATAAGCGACATCAGTGCGATGCGCTAAGGCTTGCGAAGCTGCTAGTTATTTTTCGGACGACTGCTGTAATGCAGCGCAGAGGCAGGACTATACCCGATTTCGACTGCGATTGCACGCTTTAATATGCATGCGCTTATGGATGTGCGGTTCTAATTTTCAAAAAGATAAGCTTGGCGTTTCATAGTAAGATGTTCTTTACTTAATTTTTTTGCATATTCATCATGGCAACTGTTCGCGCAATTTCCCGCAATGCCCTGGGCGCCGTGGTGGCGCTGGCGTTGGCCGCGTGCGGCGGCGGCGCGGGCGTTCCCAGTGGCCCCATCGTCGTCGCGCCGGCCATCAATACGCCGGCCACCAGCGCGAACGGGGTGCAGATCATACCGGCCGGCGGCAGCCACACGATGGTCGCCGGCGAGAAGGTGATGGTGCCGGCCGGCACTATCATCACCTCCAATGGCAGCACCATCAATCTCAGCGGATCAAACAATACGGTCAACGTGACGGCAGGCGCAGTGGTGCAGGTGCCATCCTCGGCCACCGGCACGGCCGACAACACCGTGGTGGCCAGCGCGGCGGCGGCCGGCGTGACGGTCAATGCCCAGGTGCTGGCCGGGCCGTCCGTGATGGGCTCCTACGATCCGATCGACGGCTCCGGCGACCAGGCCCGCTTCGCCGGCCTGTACCAGCTCACACTCGATGGCGCCGGCAACCTGATCGGCTCCGACCGCGGCCGCCTGCGCCGCATCACGCCGGACGGCGTGGTCACCACGCTGGCCGCTGCCGTGACGCTCACGTTCGAAGGCGTGGCCGTCGATGGCGCGGGCAATATCTACGGTACTGATAGCGCCAGCCCCGTGCTGTACCGGCGCACCCCGGATGGCGCCGAGCAGTCGTGGGGGCCGGACTGGAACAAGGTGATGGTGAACAAGGGTGGCCAACTGGCGGTGGATGGCGCCGGCACCGTGTACCGCGCCGATTTCGAGAACCGGCGCATCCTGAAGATCACCGCGGCCGGCGTGGTCAGCGTGCTGGCCGGCGGCGGCTCGGGCGATGGCAACGACGGCGTCGGCGTCAATGCGGCGTTCCATGGACCGTCCGCCGTGGTGCTCGACGCCAGCGGGGCGCTGCTGGTCAATGACAGCGATGCCATCCGCAAGATCCAGCCCAACGGCACGGTGACGACCGTGGCCAAGATCCCCAAGCGCATCATCCCGGTCGATGGTTCGATCGCGGTTGACCACGGCTATATCTATGCGGCGACGGACAGCGCCATCATGCGCGTGGCGCCGGACGGCACGGTGGACGCCATGCACTTCGCCAACGGCTCCATGCCCTACATCATGACGCTGGTAGCCGATGGCCACGGCACGTTGTACGCCGGCACGGGCTGGGCATCGCCGGTCCAGGTGTGGAAGATCACCCTGTGACCGGGGCTGGCGTGTAGATTGGAGAGAAACAAACGCGCAGGGAACGCTATACTTTATAAAAAACATAACGTTGGCAACTTTCTAAATGCTAGCCACGGGCTGGCGCGAGAGGTGCATCATGCGCGGCAGGAGTGTTCCCCATTGGATGATCGTCGGCGGCGTGGCCCTGGGGGCGGCGCTGGGCGCGATGCAGGTCATGCGCGACATGGCGGCGCCCAAGCCGGCGCTGGAGCAGGTGAGCGCGGCGCCGGCGGCGCCCAAGGTGGCGGCCCGCAAGCATAACAAGGTGCGGCAAGTGATCGCGCAGGCCTCGCAGACGGACAAGATCACCCGCGCGCTGGGCGGCTCGGACTAGAAGTCGTTTCAACAAGCCCATGGCGTCGTTGTGACGCCTGCGGCCTCAGGCGTCGGCCGCGCCGCAGCACTTCTTGTATTTTTTCCCGCTGCCGCAAGGGCAGGGGTCGTTGCGCCCCACCTTGGGCGTGGCACGCTGGGCCGGGCGGCCCGCGCCTTGCCGGCGTGGCCGCGCGGCGTGAATGGCGATCACGGCCGGCGCCACGGCATCCATCCATTTTTCCGTTTCCTCGTCCGGCATGGGCGGTTCGCGGCCGTCCGAGGCGGCCAGTGCGTGCATGGGGGCGAACCAGTCCGGCTGCGTCGCCTGCAGCGGCGCCCAGCCGGCCGGGTCCATTTCCATGCCCAGCAGGAAGCCCTGGCACCAGGCCGCGATGCCCCAGTCCGGCCCGCAGTGGAAGATGGGCTCGAAGCTGGCCGCGTCCTTGGCCAGCCATTCGCACAGGTAGTGGAAGTGGCGCAGCGCCAGGCCGAGGGCGCGTTCGCGCGCGTCGTCGCCGGTGTCCGCGCCGGCTGGCGCCGCCGGCCATACCTGGGCCAGCCATTGCGCTTCGGCCGGCGGCGTGGCCGCTGTTGCGATGGCGGTCAGGTAGCCTTCCAGCGTGGAGACGTCGTGCAGGCGCGCGCCGGGCGCGGCCAGCAGCGCGCCGAGCGCGTCGTATTCATCATCGGTCAGGGGCGTGGCGGCTTGCGGGGCGGTCATGGCGGTAGGGAGGTCGGGTGAAAAAAAAGCCGCCCGGCGGGGCGGCTCATGGGATGCGCCGCGATGGCGATCAGGTGTAGTCTTCGGCGTTCAGGCCCATCACGTGGGAGAAGCCGCCGTCCACGTAGGTGATTTCACCGGTGATGCCGGACGCTAGGTCCGACAGCATGAAGGCGGCCGTGTTGCCCACTTCCTCGATGGTGACGTTGCGGCGCAGCGGCGCGTGCGACGAGGCGAAGCCCAGCAGCTTGCCGAAGTCCTTGATGCCGGACGCGGCCAGCGTCTTGATGGGGCCGGCCGAAATGCCGTTGGCGCGGATGCCCATCTTGCCCAGGTTTTCGGCCAGGTAGCGCACCGACGCTTCCAGCGAGGCCTTGGCCAGGCCCATGGTGTTGTAGTACGGGATGGCGCGGATGGCGCCCAGGTACGACAGCGTCAGCAGCGACGAGCCTTCCTTGAGCAGCGGCAGCGCGGCCTTGGCCATGGCCGGGAAGCTGTAGGCGGAAATGTCGTGGGCGATGCGGAAGTTCTCGCGGGTCAGGCCATCCAGGAATTCGCCGGCGATCGCTTCGCGCGGCGCGAAACCGATCGCGTGCACCAAGCCATCCAGCTGCGACCAGCTTTTCGCCAGGTCGGTGAACAGGGCGGCGATCTGCTCGTCGCTGGAAACGTCGCAATCGAACACCAGCGAGCTGCCGAATTCGGCGGCGAACTCCGTGATCCGGTCCTTGAAGCGCTCACCGACGTAGGTGAAGGCCAGCTCGGCGCCTTCGCGGTGGCAAGCCTTGGCAATGCCGTAAGCGATGGAACGGTTCGACAGCAAACCGGTGATGAGGATTTTTTTGCCTTGCAAGAACGCCATATAGACTCCGATTGCTACTGCTGCGCCGCAGCGCCGCCCGGTAGGCGGCGACGGCGACAGTATGGGTTGTTTGGTAGTGGGCCAGGCTGGCGCGGCGATTCGCGCCGTCCTGGAACGCAACTTTGCGCGCTCAAGGTCTGGCTGCCGCAAGACCGAGATTGTAGGGCGTGTGCGCCGCGCTGGCAACTTTTCATCGTCGCCAACACGGGCATCAGTCTTCGTTGCGGTGACGCGATTTGTGCTGGTAGCGCGAGACGTGGGCCTTGACCAGCTTGACCGGTGCGTCATCATCGTCGTCGCTGTGGCGGCGCGCCGCCTTGTAGCCACGGCCGCGTTTGACGCCACGGTCGGCTTCCAGTGCGACGATGGCGTTGTCGGCCACTTCGGGCGCGATGTCCACGTTGGCCGAGGTGGCCAGCTTGGGCACGAGGATGGTGGAGCCGGCCTTGAGCACGGTCTTTTGCGGGATGTTGTTGGCCTGGCGGATCACTTCCGGCGTGGTGTGGAACTTGGAGGCCAGGGTTTCGATCCGTTCACGTGCGCTGGTGATCTTGTGCGTGGTCCAGGTCGACAGGGCGCGGCCCCACTGGGCCAGGTTCAGGTGGAATTTTTCCGCGTTTTCCTGGGGCAGTAGGATCTTGGTGTGTTCGCCGCCCGTAATGACGGGGCGGTTGAACTGCGGGTTGAGCGCCTTGAACTCATCGACCGACAATTCGGCCAGGTGGGCGGCGATGGTCAGGTCGATGTCGCTGGTCTTGTCGACGGCCGTGAAGTAGGGCTGGTTGTCGATCAAGGGCAGGGTCAGGCCGTACTGGCCGGGATTGGCGATGATGTTCTTGACCGCCTGCAGCTTGGGCACGTAGTTGCGCGTTTCGGCCGGCATCAGCTCGGACAGGCTCTCGAAATCGGTCGGCTTGCCCAGCGCGCGGTTGCGCTGGATGGCTTTCTGCACCGAGCCTTCGCCCCAGTTGTAGGCGGCCAGCGCCAGTTGCCAGTCGCCGAACATGTCATACAGGCGCTGCAGATAGGTGAGGGCGGCGTCAGTCGAGGCCACGATGCCGCGCCGCTCATCCTTGAACACGTTCTGTTTCAGGTTGAAGTCGCGTCCCGTGCCGGGCACGAACTGCCACATGCCGGCCGCGTTGGCGCTCGACAGGGCTTGCGGGTTGAAGGCCGATTCGATGAACGGCAGGAGCGCCAGCTCGGTCGGCATGCCGCGCTTTTCCAGTTCCGTGACGACGTGGAACAGGTAGCGCGAGGCGCGCGCCGTGGTGCGGGCCATGTAGTCGGGGCGGCTGCTGTACCAGGTGATGTGCTTGGCCACCAGCGGGTTGTCGAGGTCGGGGATGGCGTAGCCGGAGCGGATGCGGCCCCAGACGTCGGTCTCGCGCAGCGCGTCTTCGCTGGCGGGGCGGGCTGCTTTGGTGTCGGCCTTGGTGGCGACGGTGGTGTCGGGGGCTTTGGCCGGGGCCTGCTGGAAGGCCGCGATGGCCGGCAGGCCCGCGTCGGCGGCCTGGCTCAGCGCCGGTGCCAGCATCAGGGCCAGCGCCGCCAGTGCAGCGGAAGTGTTATTGCGTGCTTGCATAGTATTCCATTGTTGTCGGCAGAGAAACACCGGACGGACATGAATAAACGTGGAGTGTACGAAGGTCGACTAGCTGAGTCAAGAAATATGTCAGCCGCGTGACGACCTGGTCGGTTAATGCTTTTTGGCAATAATTGCCGGTGAGTACAATACAGTTGTCGTGGAATTCAGGGCAATTCAGCAAGTATATGAATGGTCAGTGAATGGTCAGTGAATGGTCAGTGAATGGTCGGTGGATGGTCAGGCAAGGTGGAACGGGCATGCCGCCGCCGGCGCTACAAGGTCAGGATGGGCCGCGCCGGGAGCCGGCGCAAGCGGGGCGCACTACTTATATGAGATGGCGCAAAGAGTGCGTACAATTCGGGTTTTGAATTTGGGAATGAGATATATGAGCACCACCGCCGACGACCACGCCGCCATCATTGCCGCCACTGAAGAATGGCTGGAAAAGGCCGTCATCGGCCTGAACCTGTGCCCGTTCGCGAAGTCGGTGCACGTCAAGAAGCAGGTGCGCTACGTGGTGTGCGACGCCGACACGCCGGAAGCCTTGCTGTCGATGTTGATGGATGAATTGCAATATTTGTCGGACACGGACCCGGAAACCGTCGACACCACCCTGTTGATCCACCCCAATGTGCTGACCGATTTCCACGACTACAACGAATTCCTGGACGTGGCCGACGCCGCGCTGGAAGACATGGATCTGGTGGGTGAGCTGCAAGTGGCCAGCTTCCACCCGCAATACCAGTTCGCCGACACGGCGCCCGACGACATCAGCAACTACACCAATCGCGCGCCGTACCCGACCCTGCACCTGCTGCGCGAGGCCAGCGTGGAACGGGCCGTGGACGCTTTCCCCGAGGCGAGCGACATTTTCGAGAAGAACATCGCGACCCTGGAAGCCCTGGGGCGCGAGGGCTGGGACAAGCTGGGCCTGAAGGTAAAATAAGATGACGAACGATTTGCCGGTGCGGCCCGACACGCCCTGTGTGGCCGTCTGCTCCACCACTTTCGACGAAATTTGCCGTGGCTGCGGGCGCAGCGTGGTGGAGGTCGCGCATTGGGTGGCCATGACGGCCGAGCAAAAGGAAGTGGTGTGGCAGCGCATCCTGGCGCAGGGCTACCCGCGCCGCAACACCTGACCCTGGTTTTTGGGGGCTGACCCCGGGGTTAAGGGGTCTGACCCCGGTTTTCAGAAAGCAGGGGCCAGGGCAAAGCCCCCCCGGTTTCAGCCGTATCAATAGCTGCCGATAAAATCCTTCTTCCCGATCTCCAGCCCGTTATGGCGCAGGATGTCGTACGCCGTGGTGGCGTGGAAGAAGAAATGGGGCAGCGCGTAGTGCAGCAAATAAGTCTGGCCCGTGAAGTGCTTGGTCTTCTCGCCGCTGCCGGTGGTGATGGCGCGTTGCTCGCTGCCGGCGATCTGGTCTTGTGGCACAGTGTCGATGAACGCCAGCGTCTTGGTGATGCGCGCTTTCAGTTCGGCGAAGCTGCGCTCGTTGTCCTCGAACGCGGGCACGTCCACGCCGCCCAGGCGGGCGCTGCAGCCCTTGGCGAAGTCGCAGGCGATCTGGATCTGGCGCGTGAACGGCAGCATGTCCGGATACAGGCGGAACTGCAGCAGCGCTTGCGGGTCGATCTTCTTCTCGGTGACGTGGGCGTCGGCCTTGTCGAGGATGGCCAGCAAGCTGTTCAGGATTTGTTTGAACACGGGCACGGATGCGGAGTACATGGATAGGGTCATGGCATTTCCTCAGGTTGGGAGCGCAGATCATAGCCCGGCCGCGATTTTTCTGCTGGCGGCGCCACGACTGTTACATTGCGCGTGTATCTAGATGACTTTCTCGTGTCTTTCCGTGCATAATTCCGTGCAGGACAAACACAAAAATCCAACCTACTCAGCGTGACGATGCAAACCGATCAAACAGGCCGCGGCGACGCGGCGCATGCATGACCAGTGCCCTCTACCAGCAGGTGCGCAAGCGGCTGACCGCGCTGTACGGCCTGTCCATCTATGGCGCACTGCTGCTGGTGGTGTTCGGCGGCCTGGTGATTCCGGCCATGATAGGCAGCTATCTGCTGATCGGCGTGCACGAGCAGCAGTCGGCCAAGGTCGCGCTGAACGAGGCGCTGCAGCGCAACGCCGACATCCTGGCGCTGGGCATGCAGGAATCGCTGTGGAACATGAACGCGGAATCGGCCCATTCGCTGGTCGAATCCGTCATGCGCGACCGCTCCGTGCTGCAGGTGGAGGTGACGGGCCAGGCCGACACCCAGTTCATCAGCGTGCAATCGCCGCGCCGCGCCACCGGCCAGGTGTTCCGTGCCGAGCGCGAAATCCTCGTGCGCGGCGAGCATATCGGCCGCATCATGGTCGAGATGGACGACGCGCGCAGCCAGCAGGACTTGCGCGAGAAGCAGCTGTCCTATGTGTTCGTGCTGGCGGCCCAGCTCACCGTGTCGCTGCTGCTGATCGTGCTGTTCCTGAACAAGCGCCTGCTCAAGCCCCTGCGCAAGCTGATGCGCTTCTCCGACCGCCTGTCCCATGGCGACTTCGAAACCCGGCTCGACCTGACCGGCAGCGACGAGCTGGGGCGGCTGGCAGGCCAGCTGGAGCAGATGCGGGTGGCCATCAAGCACCTGTTCGAGGACATCGGCCAGCGCGAGGAGCGCTTCCGCACCATCGTTACCCAGGTGCCGGGCGCCGTGTTCCGCTTCCGCCCGGACGGCCCGATCGACTTCGTGTCCGACGCCATCGAGGACATCTCCGGCTATTCGGCGGCCCAGTTCATGCGCAGCACCACCCACGCCTGGGCCAACCTGATCTGCCCGGAAGACCGCAAGGCGCAGCGCCGCTGCGTGACCCAGGCCGTGCGCGACGGCCAGCCGTACGAGATCGAATATCGCATCATCGACGCCACCGGTACCGAGCGCTGGGTGGCCGAGAATGGCCAGCCGCAGGTGGCCGACGGCGAGGGCGGCGCGCCCTGGGTGGACGGCATCATCTCCGACATCAGCCAGCGCAAGCACAACGAGATGCGCATCGAAGCCCTGCTGGCCGAGCAGAGCGCCATTCTCGATAACGTGATGTTCGGCGTGATGTTCGTGCGTAACCGCGTGATCGTGTCCGTCAACCGCCGCTGCGAAGAATTGTTCGGCTACGAGCCGGGCGCCATGACCGGCAATTCCACCGCCATGGTGTTCCCCAACGCCTTCGATTTCGAGGCGGCCGGCGCGCGCCAGTATTCGTCGCTGGCCTCGGGCGACTATTTCAGCGAGGAGCGCCACTACCGGCGCAAGGACGGCAGCCTGTTCTGGTGCATGGTGAGCGGCTGCGCGATCGACCAGAACCGCCCCAACGAGGGCAGCATCTGGGTCTACGCCGATATCTCGGCCCGCAAGGAGGCCGAAGAGAAGCTGCGGCTGTCGGCCACGGTGCTGGAGCATATCGCCGACGGCGTGATGGTGGTGGACGCGGACGGCAAGATCGTCGCCGTCAATCCGGCCTTCACCCAGATCACCGGCTACAGCGAGCAGGAAGCGCTGGGCAAGGACCGCACGCTCACGCGCTCGGGACGCCACGACGAGGCGTTTTACCAGAACCTGTGGACGGAACTGGTGACCACCGGCTTCTGGCGCGGCGAGATCTGGAACCTGCGCAAGAGCGGCGAACTGTATCTGGAATGGCTGACGGTGAGCGCGGTGCGCGACAACCGGGGCCAGACCACGCACTACGTGGGTGTGTTCAGCGACATCACGCAGGTCAAGGAATCGCAGGAAAAACTCGACCACCTGGCGCACCACGATCCGCTCACTGCCTTGCCGAACCGCTTGCTGTTCAATGACCGGCTGCAGCACGCGTTGCAGCGGGCCACGCGCGACAACGAACAACTGGCGCTGCTGTTCATCGACCTGGACCGCTTCAAGAACGTCAACGACACGCTGGGCCACCACATCGGCGACGAGCTGCTCAAGCAGGTGGCCAAGGCGCTGCAGGAAAAGCTGCGCGAGGGCGACACGCTGGCCCGCCTGGGCGGCGATGAATTCATCGTGCTGCTGGAGGATGTGGACGGCCAGTACAGCGCCAGCCTGGTGGCGGAAAAACTGGTGGCCATGTTCGAACAGCCGTTTATGGTCGCAGGTCACGAACTGTTCGTCACCTGCAGCGTGGGCATCAGCCTGTTCCCGACTGATGCCACCGACCTCAATATGCTGATCCGTAATGCCGACGTGGCCATGTACCAGGCCAAGGCGCGTGGACGCAATGGCTACAGCTTCTATGCGCCGTCCATGACGGGCGAGGGCGTCGAGCGCTTGCGGCTGGAGACTTTCCTGCGCCGCTCGATCGAGAAGGAGGAGATCTTCCTCAACTACCAGCCGCAGGTGGAGATCGACACGGGACGGCTGGTGGGTGTGGAGGCGCTGGTGCGCTGGAACCATCCGGAACTGGGCCTGGTGCCGCCGGTGCGTTTCATTCCGCTGGCCGAGGACACGGGCTTCATCAACCAGCTGGGCAAGTGGGTGCTGTACGAGGCCTGCCGCCAGATGGTGCGCTGGCAGGAGGCGGGGCTGCACGTGCCCAAGATCGCCGTCAACCTGTCGGTCAAGCAGTTCGAGCGCGGTAGTATCGTCAACATGGTGGCTGAGATCCTGCGCGAGACGGGGCTGGAGCCGGAGCGGCTGCAACTGGAAGTGACGGAGTCCGTCATCATGAACACGGGCGACGCGCTCAACTTCATCAACGACCTGCACTCGATCGGCGTGGGACTGGCGATCGACGATTTCGGTACCGGCTATTCGTCGCTGGCCTACCTCAAGCAGCTGCCGGTGCAGACGCTGAAGATCGACCGTTCCTTCATCCAGGATATTTCAACGGACGTGAACGATGAGGCGATCGCGATCGCCATCATCCAGCTCGGCAAGAGCATGAATCTTTCCGTGATCGCGGAAGGGGTGGAGACGGAGGAGCAGGCCGCCTTCCTGTTGCGCCAGGGCTGCCGTCTGGCGCAGGGTTATTTATACAGCAAGCCCTTGCTGGCCGAGGATATGCTGTTGCGCTGGCAGGTGCCAGCGTAATCTTCAGTTGAAATAATCAGCCGCGCGCGGCGCGCAGCAGCGTGCGCAGGTTGCAGTCGCGCTGCCATTGGCGGCGTTCCTCGCTGGCGGCCGTCAGCGCAGCCAGTTCTTCGTCGCTCTGGGCCGACTGGGCCTGCACCAGGCGGTGTGCCAGGTTCGCGTCGGGCAGCATGGTGCCGAAGAAGGCCACCTGCTCGCCATGCTGGATCAACAGGGTAGGGAAGTTTTCCACGTCCAGTTCACCGACCACGTCCGCATTGTCCTCGATGTCCACCCACACGAAACACTTGTCCGGATGGCGCGCCGCCAGTTCCTCAAACGTGGCGCGATACGAGGAGCAGGTGCCGCACCAGGCGGCGCAAAGGCAGGCCACGATCCAGCGCTCGCCCGCTAGGGCGGCGGCGATGTCGCGGTGGTTATCGGTGCTGAGGGTCAGGCTGTGCATGGTCAATCGGCTATCGGAGGCGCCCGCAGCGCCAAACCTGCGTATTCTACATGGCCGTGGCCTGGGGCGCAGTGGAAGGGGCTTGGCCAGGGTGCCCAAAAGGGCCGTTTCTGGCCCGAATCGGGGGAGTGCAGGTTAAAATACGGGATGCCTACGATACTCGCCATTGAAACTTCCTCCGAACTGGCTTCCTGCGCGCTGCTGCGCGATGGGGCCGTGATTGCCCGCGCGTCCTCCGGCGTGCGTACCCATTCCCAGTCCATTTTGCCGATGGTGCAGGAGCTGCTGGCCGAAGCCGGCATCGCGCTCAAGCAGTGCGACGCCATCGCCTATGGCTCCGGCCCCGGCTCGTTCACCGGCGTGCGCACCGCATGCGGCGTGGCGCAAGGCCTGGCGTTCGGCGCCGGCCTGCCCGTGGTGCCGGTGGTGACGCTGGACGCGATGGCGTTGGCTTGCCACCAGCAATTCGGTGCGGACGAGGTGTTGACCGTGCTCGATGCGCGCATGGGTGAAGTCTATTGGGCGCAGTATCGCTTTGAATCGGGCGCGGTGGCGCCATCGGTGGTGCTGGCGCCCGCGCTGGCGGCGCCGGAGGCGGTGCAGCCGCAAGGACTGCCTGCCGCTTGCGGCAATGGCTTTACGGCCTATGCCGAGGCCTTGTCCGGCCTGGCCTGTGCGCCGTCGGCCCACGGCGAGGTGATGCCGCACGCGGCGCAGATCGCGCAACTGGCCGCCGTGGCCTTCGCCGCTGGCCGCACCGTGTCGGCCGAAGAGGCGCAGCCGCTCTACCTGCGCAACAAGATCGCCTACACCAGCGCCGAACGCCGTGACATGAACGCGGCCAAGGCGGCTCAGGCGAATGGAGCAGGCGCATGAAGCCTGTGTGGGATCTGGCCCGGCTTCAGTATGAACCGATGCAGGCATCCGATCTGGATGATGTGGTGGCGCTGGAGCAGACCGTCTATCCGCATCCGTGGAGCCGCGCCAATTTCGACGATTCGCTGGCCAGCGGCTACCAGGCCTGGGTGCTGCGCGACGCGGCCGGTGAGTTGCTGGGTTACTTCCTGCTGATGGCGATCGTCGATGAGGCCCACCTGCTGAACGTGGCCGTGTCGGCCGAGCGCCAGGGCCAGGGGCTGGGGCGCTTCCTGCTGAATCAGGCCGTCGCGTGCGCGCGCGGGCTGGGCATGGAATCGGTGCTGCTGGAAGTGCGGCCATCGAACACGCGGGCGCTGGAAATCTACCAGCGCTATGGTTTCCAGCAGATCGGTCGGCGCAAGGCCTACTACCCGGCTGCCAATCAACAACGCGAGGACGCGATCGTGATGCGGTTCGGTATATGAGTCAGCTGTCTGCGCGCAGTGCCGTTTTTCTCGATGAGATGGGCGTCGGGCCCCAGTGGCGGTTGCGCCATCCGGCGCCAGAGTCGCCCGAGGTGCCAAATGAATTGACGGAAGCACCAGTGCCAGCGCAGGCGGTCGCGCCCGCGCCGCAGGTGCATGCTCCGGTGGCCGCCGATACGCCCGGTCCTATGGTTGCGCCGCAGCCGGCAACCGCGCAGGTGGAGGCGACCGCACCCGCAGCCGCGCCCGCGCCAGAATCCGCATCCGCATCCGCATCCGCAGCAGCGCCAGCACCAGCACTAGCAGCCGTAGCCGCGTCCGCGTCCGCGTCCGCGCCTGCACTCATGCCCGCGCGCGAGGTCGATGCCGCTGCCGTAGAAACGGCGCCGGTATCTGTTCCGCCCATTGTTCCGGCTGCCGTGCCGGTTGAAGCGCCTGTAGCCGCCGCCTCTGCCGCCATCCCCGGCGCCGCCGACGATGCCGCCGCACTCG
This sequence comes from Rugamonas brunnea, assembly GCF_014042345.1. Taxonomy (GTDB): domain Bacteria; phylum Pseudomonadota; class Gammaproteobacteria; order Burkholderiales; family Burkholderiaceae_D; genus Rugamonas; species Rugamonas brunnea. The sequence goes on along the minus strand of NZ_JACEZT010000001.1, from coordinate 490,374 downwards.
ATCTCGCCAACGCATCGGCCGCCGACATCGGCATGGATGAATCCACGGCCTGGTTCGACGATGCTCCCGCTCCGGCCCGTCCGGCGCCGGTCAGCGAGCAGGCCATCGCCGCCATGGACTGGCCGGCGTTGAAGGCAGCCATCGCCAGTTGCACCCGCTGCGACCTGTGCGCCACGCGCCGGGCCACCGTGCAGGGCCGTGGCCACACGGGCGCGCAATGGATGGCGATCACCGCCGCGCCAACACGGCTCGACGAAAAGGAAGGGCGCGCCGTGGCCGGCGAAGCGGGCCAATTGCTCGACAATATGCTGAAGGCGATCGGCCTGACGACGGAATCGGACGTCTACCTGACTGGCCTCGTCAAATGCCGTCCGGCTGGCGACGACGGCGCCGACCGCGCGCCCACGCCGGACGAAGTGGCCGCCTGCCGCCCGTTCCTGGAACGGGAGCTGGCGCTGACCGGCGCCGGCATGGTGCTCACCTTCGGCGGGGCTGCCGCCAAGGGCCTGTTGGGCGTGGCCTCACGCGGCAAGGTGCACCGCTACGGTGAGCTGCCCGTCGTCGCCACCTACCATCCGGCCGACCTGCTGCGCCGGCCGGAAGACAAGGCCAAGGCATGGGCCGACCTGTGCCTGGCCAGGGCCACGCGTGACCACGCCGCCTGACGCCAGCGCCGATACTTGCCAGGCGCGTTATGAGCGCCGCTGGGGCCATTTGACCCGTTCCCACGTGCGGGCGCTGGCCTGGCTGCTGGACGCGCCGGACCTGCTGGACCCGGCCTCGCCGCACTGGCGCGGCCGCATCGCCACGCTCGGCGCGGTGGCACCGGCCGTGGCCGACTGGCTGGCCGCACTGGAAGCCGATCCGGCCCCGCTGGACGCCGCGCTGGGCCAGCGTTCCTATTCCCGCCTCGGTTTGTACGCCGAAAAGCTGATGGCCTTCTACTTCCAGCAGCACGGCCTGCTGGTCGCGCACGGCCTGCAGGTGCGCGCCAACCGCAACGACACGGTGGGTGAGTTCGACTTCCTGCTGCGCGACGGCCAGCGCTTGCTGCACTGGGAACTGGCGACAAAATTCTATCTGCTCGATAGTGCGCCGCCGCTGGCGGTGGACGATGGCAGCTTCAATTGCCTGATCGGCCCCAATCTCGCGGATACGCTGGGCGCCAAGATGCGCAAGATCCTCGACAAGCAGCTGGCGCTGGCCAGCCATCCGGCCGCGCAAGCGCTGCTGCCGCAGCCGGTCGATTGCGCGCAGGCGCTGGTCAAGGGCTGGCTGTTCTATCCGGGCGGGGTGTGGCGCGCACTGGACGGCATCTCGCAACCGCATTGCCATGGCTTCTGGTTCACCTTGAGCGAGCTGGCGGGGCTGGAAGGGGAGCGCTTCATGCTGATGCCGCGCCTGGAGTGGCTGGCGCCCATGAAGGCGCCACTGGCCACCGCGCCGGTGCTGGACGGGGCCGAGTTGCGCGAGACGCTGGAACGCCACATGGCGACGGTGGCCGCGCCGCAGATGGTGGCGGTGGTGGCGCCGCAGGGCGACTGGTGGGTGGAGTGCGCGCGCGGCTTCGTGGTGCCCGATGACTGGCGCGCGCAGGCGGCGGCGCGCCGGCTGGCCGGCACGCTGCCGTCGTGAAGCCTTAGTGTTTCATTTCGCCGATCAGCGACAGCGAATCATGCTCGCGCTGGTTGGCCGCATGCTTGCGCATGATGAACAGCATGATGCCGGCCACGAACAGGCCGAACAGGATGATGATGGCGTCCAGCTCCAGGTGCAGGCGCAGCATCAGCGAGTAGATGGCCAGCATGGTCAGGATCGACAGGTTCTCGTTGAAGTTCTGCACCGCGATCGAATGGCCGGCGCTCATCAGGACGTGGCCCCGGTGCTGCAGCAGCGCGTTCATCGGCACCAGGAAGAAGCCCGACAGCACGCCGACGAAGATCAGCAGCGGGTAGGCCAGCCACACGGAATGGACCAGCGTCATGCCCATCACGATGCCGCCCATGGCGATGCCGAGCGGGATCACGCTCAACGACTTGCGCAGTGAAATGAAGCAGGCCGACAGCACGGCGCCGGCGGCCACGCCAATGGCCACCACGCCCACCAGGCTGGTGGCTTTGTCATACGGCAGGTGCAGCGATTTCTTGGCCCATTCCAGCACGATGAACTGCAAGGTGGCCGCCGCGCCCCAGAACAGGGTGGTCACGGCCAGCGAGATCTGGCCCAGCTTGTCCTTCCACAGCAGGCCGTAGCAATTGGCGAAGTCGGTCACCAGCTTGATCGGATTGTGTTCCTGGTGCGGGTATTTGCAGCCCGTGTCCGGGATTTTCAGGTTGAACAGGGTGGCCAGCACGTAGATGCCCACCACCACGCACAGCGCCGCTTCCGTCGGCGTGTCGACGCCGGTGTCGAAGAACGGCATGTCGAAACTGAGCAGGAAGGCCGAGGTGCGCCCGCTCACCAGCGCGCCGCCCATCACAGTGCCGAAGATGATGGAGGCCACGGTCAAGCCTTCGATCCAGCCATTGGCCGCCACCAGTTTTTCCGGCGGCAGCAGCTCGGTCAGGATGCCGTATTTGGCCGGCGAGTAGACGGCCGCGCCAAAGCCCACCACGGCGTAGGCCAGCAGCGGATGCACGTCGAAGAAGATCAGCAGGCAACCGGAAATCTTGATCAGGTTGGCGATGAACATGACCCGGCCCTTGGGCAGCGAATCGGCGAACGCGCCCACGAAGGCGGCCAGCAGCACATAAAACAGCACGAATGACAATTTCAGCAGCGGCGTGATCCAGCCGGGCGACTTCATGCTGATCAACAGGTCGATCGCAACAAACAGCAGCGCATTGTCCGCCAGGGACGAAAAGAACTGCGCTGCCATGATGGTATAAAAACCACGATTCATACGGGAGACCTGAAAGCTTATCTGGCATGCTTTATACCATAAATGCCCAGCGATCCGAAGCAAACCGGCGGCCGCCCTGACATCAGCGATGGCGCCGCCGGGCGCGCGGTGGTCCCAGCGTGGCGCGCGAAGTGGACCCGCGCAGAATGGACGGGCTCCGGTAAAATACGGCTTCCTTCATCCCGCCCCGATTTCTCCTATGCCACGGCCGATAGTTGCAACCATCCACCTCGAATCCATGCAGCACAACCTGGCCCGCGCCCGGCAATGCACGCCGCACGCCAAGGCCTGGGGCGTGGTCAAGGCCAACGGCTATGGCCACGGGCTGGAGCGGGCCATGCGCGGTTTCGCGGCGGCCGACGGCCTGGCCCTGATCGAATTCGACAACGCCGTGCGCCTGCGCGAACTGGGGTGGACCAAGCCGATCATGCTGCTGGAGGGCTTTTTCGACGCGTCCGACCTGCAGACGATGGCGCAGTACGACCTCAATGGCGCCGTCCACTGCGACGAGCAGATCGCCTGGCTGGAAGCGGCCAGGCTGCCGCGCAAGCTGAACCTGCACCTGAAGATGAACACCGGCATGAACCGCCTCGGTTTTAAGCCCGAAGCGTTCGCAGCCGCCCACGCGCGCCTGCGCGCCCTCGATTGCGTGGGCGAGATCACCATGATGACCCACTTCGCCAATGCCGACGAACTGGCCCACCCCGGACTGCCGATCCGCGAGCAGATCCGCCGCTTCCAGCTGGGCACGGCCGGTTTGCCGGGCGCGCGCAGCCTGTCCAACTCGGCCGGCGTGCTGCAGGCTGGCGAGCTGGCCGACGTCCTGGCCAACGACTGGGTGCGGCCCGGCATCATGTTGTACGGCGGCACGCCGGGCGGCAAGAGCGCGGCCGAATTCGGCCTGCAACCGACCATGACGCTGTCCAGTGAAATCATCGGCATCCAGGATATCCAGGCCGGGGACATGGTGGGTTACGGCAGCCGCTTCCGGGCCGACGGTCCGATGCGCGTGGGCGTGGTGGCCTGCGGCTACGCGGACGGCTATCCGCGCCACGCGCCGCTGGGCACCCCGGTGCTGGTGGACGGCGTGCGCACCCGCCTCGTGGGCCGCGTCTCGATGGACATGCTGACCGTGGACCTGACCCCGGTTCCCCAGGCCCGCGTGGGCAGCGCCGTGACCCTGTGGGGCAAGGGCATGCCGATCGACGAGGTGGCCGAGGCGGCCGGCACCATCGGCTATGAACTCATGTGCGCGCTGGCGCCGCGCGTACGCGTGATCGAAGGCTGATATGGCCAAGGTCAAGACCAATTACACCTGCAGCGACTGCGGCGCCATAAGCAGCAAGTGGACCGGCCAGTGCAGCGCGTGCCAGCAGTGGAACACCATGGTGGAGACGGTGCCCGACAGCCCCGGTGCCAACCGTTATTCGAACATCCAGCACCAGGCGCTGGCGCAGACGGCGCCCGTGCTGTCGCTGGCCGACATCGATGCCATCGACGTGCCCCGCTTCGGCACTGGCATCGAGGAATTCGACCGTGTGCTCGGTGGCGGCCTGGTGGCCGGCGGCGTGGTGCTGATCGGCGGCGACCCCGGTATCGGCAAATCGACGCTGCTGCTGCAGGCGCTGGCCAATTTGTCGCACCTGAAAAGCGTGCTGTATGTGTCGGGCGAGGAGTCGGGCGCCCAGATCGCGCTGCGCGCCAAGCGCCTTGCTATCGATGCCAAGGAACTGAAGCTGCAGGCTGAAATCCAACTGGAGAAAATCCTCGGCACGCTGGCCGACCTGCGCCCCGAGGTGGCCGTGATCGATTCGATCCAGACCATGTATTCGGACGCGCTCAGTTCCGCGCCCGGTTCCGTGGCCCAGGTGCGCGAATGCGCGGCCCAGCTCACGCGCGTGGCCAAGACGACGGGCACCACCATCATCCTGGTGGGCCACGTGACGAAGGAGGGCGCCCTGGCCGGCCCCCGCGTGCTCGAACACATCGTCGACACGGTGCTGTACTTCGAGGGCGACAGCCATTCCAGCTTCCGGCTGGTGCGCGCCATCAAGAACCGCTTCGGCGCCGTCAATGAACTGGGCGTGTTCGCCATGACGGAGAAGGGTTTGAAGGGCGTGTCCAACCCGTCGGCCCTGTTCCTGTCCCAGCACGACAACCAGGTGCCCGGCTCCTGCGTGATGGTGACCCAGGAGGGCACCCGGCCGCTGCTGGTGGAAATCCAGGCGCTGGTGGACGCCAGCCACTTGCCCAACGCGCGCCGCCTGTCCGTCGGCCTGGAGCAGAACCGGCTGGCCATGCTGTTGGCCGTGCTGCACCGCCATGCCGGCATCGCCGCGTTCGACCAGGACGTGTTCATCAACGCCGTGGGCGGCGTCAAGATCACGGAACCGGCGGCCGACCTGGCCGTGCTGCTGGCGATTAATTCCTCGATGCGCAACAAGGCGCTGCCGCGCGGCTTCGTCGTGTTCGGCGAGGTGGGGCTGGCCGGCGAGATCCGGCCCGCGCCGCGCGGCCAGGAACGCCTGCGCGAGGCGGCCAAGCTGGGCTTCTCGCTGGCCATGATCCCCAAGGCGAACGCGCCCAAGCAAGCCATCGAAGGCATGACCATCATCGCCGTCGAGCGCATCGACGACGCGTTCGCCCGCATGCGCGAGCACCAGTGACCCCGTCCCGCCGAAAAATTCGCGTCGCCTTGGCGTGGCGGGGCACACCAATGCCGTTTGGCCTGTAAAATGGCGGTCAGTGCCGGCGGTGCAATGACACGGCTGGCCATGCAGGCAAGCGGCGCGCGGCGCCGTTTTACTTTGTGAACGCTCTTATTATTTAACGGAACGTGAAGTGTCAGTAGAACAAAGATCATCGGCGCGCAAGATCATGCGCGCCAAAGCGGTGGTGGTGATGGATGGCATGCCGCCACAACCGGCGCGCACGCTGGACATTGGCGCCAGTGGCATGTCGCTCACCTTCGAGCACAAGCTGGCGGTGGGCCACCTGGGCAGTGTGTCGTTTGAAATGTTTTTGGATGGCAAGGCGCAAATCATCACCTGCCGCTCCAAGGTCAGCTATTGCATCTTCAGCGGCGACCATTTCAAGATCGGTTACCAGTTCGTCAACCTCGATCCGGCCGCATTGAACGCCATCACCAAGTTCCTGCGCTAGCCCCAAGCCCAGCCTCAAGCACGCTGGTGGCGGGGAAAACCGGCCCTGTTCCTTGTTTTAATTATTCGGCAATAGTGGATAATCAACCAAGACAGGGCCGGCGTCATTTCCGGGGCGGCCACCAACCTTGGGGACCGCCATGGCCACTTCCTCCATCAATGCCAACAACGCCGCCGGCACGGCGCCGTCGACCGACGTCTACAACCGCGTGCAGCAGACGCTGAGCTCGCAGAACACGGGCGTGGCCAAGCTCAACGCCACGCTGGCCCGCGACCAGACCCGCCTGTCCGGGCTGGGCCAGTTGCAGAGCGCGCTGTCCACGTTCCAGGCCCAGGCGGCCAGCCTGGCCGGCGGCAAGGCTGCCACCACCACGCCCGACGCCACCCAGACCGGCAAGAACGTGCGCGCCTTCGTGGCGGCCTTCAACCAACTGAATCAGAAGATGCTGGCCCTGCAGGGCGGCGACCTGAAAGGCGACGTGGCGCTGGGCCAAGTCAGCCGCCAGATGGCGCAACTGCTCAAGACGGGCGGCGATGGCGTGGCCGCCGGTGCGCTGGCCAAGGCTGGCGTGACGCTGGACGCCAGCGGCAACCTGCAAGTGGACGACAAGAAGCTGGCCGCCGCGCTGGCGGCCGATGCCGGCGGGGTGGCCAAACTGCTGAGCAACGGCGGCAAGGGCATGGCCGACCAGCTGGCGGCCAAGGCTGGTGCCTTCACGGCCGACAACAGCGTGATCCGGCGCGAGGCCAGCACGCTGAACAAGGAAATCACCGCCATCAACGGCAAGCGCAGCGTGCTGTCCAAGGCGCTGACGACCCAGGCCAACGCGCTGGCCGCGCTGTACACCCAGCAGGCCCAGACGGGCGGCGGCGGATTGCTGGGCGGGACGGGCGGCGCCACCGGCACTGCGTTCGACTTCCTGGCTTGAAGGACAACGCTTGCAATCGTGACCACTATGCCCGATCATTTCGGCTTCACAAGGATTTCCATCTTCAGGAGGCGGGCATGGCAGGCAAAGGGTTGGGCAAGCTGTTTGGTTTGGGACTGGCCGCGGCGGCCGTGATGGCGGCGCTGGCCGCACCGGCGGCGCGCGCGCAGCAGGAAGAAAAAGTCCTCAACATCTACAACTGGTCGGACTACATCGCTGACGACACGGTCAAAAATTTCGAGAAAGAGACCGGCATCAAGGTCCGTTATGACCTGTTCGACAACAACGAGATCCTCAACTCCAAGCTGGTGGCGGGCCACTCGGGCTACGACATCGTGGTGCCCACGGCCCAGTGGGCCAAGCTGCAGATCGACGCCCACCTGCTGCGCAAGCTCGACAAATCCAAGCTGAGCAACCTGGGCAACCTGGACCCGGCCATCCAGGCCAAGCTGTCCAAGATCGACCCCAACAACGACTACCTGGTCGACTGGCTGTGGGGTTACACGACGGTCGGCATCAACGTCAACAAGGTCAAGGCGGCGCTGGGTGGCATGCCTATGCCCGACAATGCGTGGGAACTGATCTTCAACCCCAAGTACGCGTCCAAGCTCAAGTCCTGTGGCGTGTCCTTCCTCGATTCGCCGTCGGAAGTGCTGCCGGCCGCGCTGATCTACCTGGGCAAGCCGGCCTATTCGACCAACGCGGCCGATTATGACGCGGCCGGCAAGATGCTGCAGGCTATCCGTCCCTATGTGACCCTGTTCAGCTCCTCGGGCTACATCAATGACATGGCCAACGGCGCCGTCTGCGTGGCGCTGGGCTGGTCGGGCGACATCAACATCGCGCGCCAGCGCGCCATCGACGCCAAGAACGGCAACGTGATCGAAGTGCTGGTGCCCAAGACCTCGGCCGCGCTGGTGTTCGATACCATGGCCATCCCGGCCGACGCGCCCCATCCGAACAACGCCATGCTGTGGATTAACTACATTCTGCGGCCCCAGGTGCACGCCAGCCTGACCAACAAGGTGTTCTACGCCAATCCGAACACGGCCAGCATGAAGTACGTGCGCAAGGATATCGCCAGCAACAAGAACGTGTTCCTGTCCGATGCCGACAAGCAGCGCATGGCCGCGCCCGAGGCCGTGCCGGCCGACATCCGCCGCCACGTCACGCGCGTGTTCACCAAGTTCAAGTCGGGGATGTAAACGCGGGCTGGCTGACAACCGGGGGAGCGTGTAAACGAGAATGGCGCGAGAGGCAAAATCCACGAGGATCTTGCCGCTGGCGCCACGGCTTCGATGAAGCTGGATGCTATTCGTGATAGCGGTCGATCAGTTTGTGCTTACTCCCCCGCATTTCTGCCACGAGTTCGTAAATAACCAGGGCGATCATGCCACCAAAGATGCCCATGGTGAACCAGGTGATCATAGTCATTCAGTCGACTTACGACGGCTGCTCCCTAGAGTTGGTACACTTTCACTGTAGCATATCGTTACCGCTTTGCAAGCCCATCCCAGCCGTTCGCTTTCATTTCACAACCAGGTCTGAGGCCATCACGGCTTTCAGGTAAACGCTGAGCGCTTCGCCCGGGTCGCGCTGCGACAGCCACCATGCGCCGGCCTTGCGGATGTCCCATTCCTGCTCGTCGCCCGTCATCAGCAGCGACGCCGTCTGGCCCAGCGTGGGCTGGTGGCCGACGATCAGCACGGCTTCGCGGCCGGCCGGCCAGTTGGCCGCCTTGAGGATGTCTTCCGGATCGGCGCCCGGCGCCAGGTCGGCGTGGATCTTGTACTTGCGCCCCAGCGCTTCGGCCGTCTGCAGCGCGCGCACGGCCGGGCTGACCAGCACGCGGCAGCTGTCGGGCAGCTGGGAGTCCAGCCACTGGCCCATGCGGCGGGCCTGCTTCTGGCCTTTGGCCGTCAGGGCCCGTTCCAGGTCGGACAGTCCGGGGCCGGCTTCCTCGGCCTCGGCGTGACGCCACAATATCAGGTCCATGCTGTGCTCCCTTCGAACGAAACCGGCGCCGGGCCGCCCCGGCGCTCAATCACCCGCTTCGCTGGCCGGTGTGCCCAGCGACTGCATCAGGAATTGCTGGGCCCCGAACGGCGCCTGCTTGCCGCGTGGCTTGCGGCGCTGGTATTGGCCATCCGGTTCCAGGTCCCAGGCGTTGGTGTTGTCCTTCAAATAGGGGTTCAAGCCTTCCGCAATCACGCGCCGCTTGAGGGCCCGGTCCAGTACGGGGAAGGCCACTTCGATGCGGCGGAACAGGTTGCGGCTCATCCAGTCCGCGCTGGCCAGCAGCACGTCGTGCGCCAGGTCGTTGCGGAAGTAATAGATCCTGCTGTGTTCGAGGAAGCGGCCGATGATGGAGCGTACCTTGATGTTCTCCGACAGGCCGGGCACGCCCGGCTTCAGGGTGCAGGCGCCGCGCACGATCAGGTCGATCTTGACGCCATCCCGGGACGCGGCGTACAGGGCCCGTATCACCGATTCGTCTACCAATGCATTGATTTTAACAATAATCCGGCCCGGACGTCCCGCGCGCGCGATGCGTGCCTCGTTGCGGATGGCCTTGATGATCTCGTTCTGCAGCGCGAACGGGGCCAGCCACAAATGGGTCAGCTTGTGCGGCTTGGTCAGGCTGGTCAGGTGGATGAAGATCTCGTTGACCTCCTGGCTCATCTGCGGATGGCAGGTGAGCAGGCCAAAGTCCGTGTACAGCTTGGTGGTGGTGGGGTGGTAGTTGCCTGTGCCCAGGTGGGCGTAGTAGCGCAGCTCGCCTTCCTCGCGCCGGATCACCAGCGCCACCTTGGCGTGCGTCTTCAGGCCCACCACGCCGTACACCACCTGGGCGCCGGCCTGTTCCAGCTTGTCGGCCCAGTTGATGTTGGCTTCCTCGTCGAAGCGCGCCTTCAGTTCCACGATCACCGTCACTTCCTTGCCTTCGCGGGCGGCCGTCAGTAGCGATTCCATCAGGTCCGAGTTCATGCCGGTGCGGTAGATGGTCTGCTTGATGGCCACCACGGCCGGGTCGTGGGCGGCGCTGCGGATGAAGTCGATGACGGTCTGGAAGGTCTGGAACGGGTGGTGCAGCAGGATGTCGTGCTGGCGCAGTTCGCTGAAGATGTCGGTGCCGGGCGCCTTGCGGCCCACGCCCGGGTAGAACGGCGGGAAGCGCAGGTTGGCATGGTTGACGTGGTCGATCATCTCCGTCAGCCGCACCAGGTTGACGGGGCCGTTGACGGCGTACAGCCGGCTCTGGTGCAGGCCGAACTGGTCGAGCAGGAATTGCGACAGCTCGGGCGGGCAGTTCATCGCCACTTCCAGCCGCACCGAGGTGCCGAACTGGCGTCCCTGCAGTTCGCCCTTGAGGGCCTGGCGCAGGTTCTTCACTTCATCCTCGTCCACCCACAGGTCGCTGTCGCGGGTGACGCGGAACTGGGAATAGGCGATCACTTCGCGCCCGGCGAACAGGTCGGAGATGTGGGCGTGGATGATGGATGAGAGCAGGCAGAACGACACGCCGCCGCTTTTGGACAGATGGTCGGGCAGCCGGATCACGCGCGGCAGCACGCGCGGCGCCTTGACGATGGCGATGCCGGTGCCGCGCCCGAACGCATCCTTGCCCGACAGCGAGACGATGAAATTGAGGCTCTTGTTGACCACCTGGGGGAAGGGGTGGGCCGGGTCCAGGCCGATCGGGGTCAGCAGCGGGCGCACTTCGCGCTCGAAATATTCCTTCACCCACGCGCGCTGGGCTTCGTTGCGCTCGTTGTGGCGCACCAGGTGCACGCCCTTGGCCTGCAACTGGGGCAACACTTCCTGGTTCAGGATTTCATACTGGTGTTCCACCAGCGCATGGCATTCCTGGCTGATGCGGCCCAGCGTGGCCGCCAGGGCCGGGTGTTCGGACAGCGGGCCGTCCACGCTGGCGGCCGCCAGCAGGCTTGCCACCCGCACTTCAAAGAACTCGTCCAGGTTGCTGCTGGCGATGCACAGGTAGCGCAGCCGTTCGAGCAGGGGGATGCTGCGGTCTTCGGCCTGTGCCAGCACGCGCCGGTTGAAGGCGAGCTGGGACAGTTCCCGATCAAGAAAAATGCTGGACGTGCCAGCTTCCGCGCGCAAATCAGGCTTCATGGTTTTCTTGCTCACTTTGCAGATAAGAGATTCTAGCCTGTCATCACTTCATTTGTGTCACAGCGCGCCAGTGTAAATATCAAATATGACAACTCCATGACATCGGCTGTCATAATTGCCCGCCCGAACCGTCCAATTATGACAAGAAGGGGGTAAGATGCTGGGCGACTCACCCCTGTTTACACTGTAACCGCGCTGTTTTGACTGAATTACACCGATGTCATAAACCTGTCATATTTGGCCGGTAGACTGCGCAGCATTCCAACCCCTGTCATCTTCTTGAAGGACTTGTTATGCGAATGAAACAGTTGTTTACCTCCATGGTTGTGGGCGCCGCCGCCGTGATGGCGTTCTCGTCCGCCGCTTCGGCCGCCGACATGACCGGCGCCGGCTCGACCTTCATCTACCCGATCGCGGCCAAGTGGGCCGAGTCGTACAAGGCCGCCACCGGCAATGGCCTGAACTACCAGTCGGTCGGCTCGGGCGCCGGCATCAAGCAGATCAAGGCCAAGACCGTCGATTTCGGCGCTTCCGACATGCCGCTCAAGGCCGAGGAGCTGGACGCCGAAGGCCTGATGCAATTCCCCGCCATCATGGGCGGCGTGGTGACGGTGGTGAACCTCGACGGCATCGCCCCGGGCCAGCTCAAGCTGACCGGCCCCGTCGTGGCCGACATCTACCTGGGTAAGGTCAAGCAATGGAATGACGCGGAAATCGCGGCCATCAATCCGGGCGTCAAGCTGCCGGCCAGCGAAATCACCGTGGTGCACCGCGCCGACGGCTCCGGCACCTCCTTCCTGTTCACCGACTTCCTGTCCAAGACCAGCGCCGAATTCAAGACCAAGATTGGTTCCGGCACCGCCGTCAAGTGGGTGGTGGGCGTGGGCGGCAAGGGCAATGAAGGCGTGGCCGCCAACGTGCAGCGCATCAAGGGTTCGATCGGCTACGTGGAGTGGGCTTACGCCAAGAAGAACAAGATGGCGCACACCCAGCTGAAGAACAAGGACGGCAACTTCCTGCAGCCGGACGACGATTTCTTCAAGGCCGCTGCCGCCTCGGCCGAGTGGGCCAAGACCCCCGGCTTCGGCGTGGTGCTGACCGACCAGGCCGGCAAGAACTCGTGGCCGATCACGGGCGTGACCTTCGTCCTGATGCACAAGCACCAGGCTGACGCCGCCAAGGGCAAGGAAGTGGTCAAGTTCTTCGACTGGGCCTTCAAGAACGGCGGCGCCGCCGCCACCGAGCTGGACTACGTGCCGCTGCCGGCCTCCGTCGTCAAGCTGGTGCAGGATGCCTGGAAAGCCAACCTGAAGGACGCTTCGGGCAAGGCCATCTACTAAGCGGATCGCCCCTGGGACGCCGCGCCGGCAACGGCGGCGGCCCAGGGGGTTAGCCTGCATCGCTCGCTCCGGGCGGCGCAGGCTAGCTGTCATCCCAGAGATAAAAAAACCCATATGAGCGCTGAACTTACTTCCCCGCCCGTCATCCAGCCGGAGCCCCCCATGAGCGTCACCGACCATTCCGCCCCGGCCAATCCGCCCGCCACGCCCGCCCAAGCGGCCGCAGGCACGGCGCGCGCGCAGGCCGCCGCCGAGGCGGAGCAGGCCGCCAGCCTGGCCGCCATGCACGCGACCATGCGCAAGCAGCGCATCCAGGATTTCATTTTCCATAAGATAACGATGACGTTCGCGCTGTCCGTGCTGGCGGTGCTGGTCGGCATCATCATCTCGCTGATCATCGGCGCCTGGCCCGCGCTCAAGGAATTCGGCCCCGGCTTCATCACCACCGTCGAGTGGGACCCCGTCAACGACAAGTTCGGCGCCCTGATCGCCATCGTCGGCACCCTGGCCACCTCCGGCATCGCGCTGCTGATCGCGTTCCCGGTCAGCTTCGGCATCGCGCTGTTCCTGACCGAGATCTGCCCGGTCTGGCTGCGCCGCCCGCTGGGCACGGCCGTGGAGCTGCTGGCCGGCGTGCCCTCCATCATCTACGGCATGTGGGGCCTGTTCGTGTTCGCGCCGCTGTTCGCCGACACCGTGCAGCCGCTGCTGAAAAACACCATCGGCCACCTGCCGCTGATCGGGCAGTTCTTCAGCGGCCCGACCATGGGCATCGGCATCCTGACGGCCGGCCTGATCCTGGCCGTGATGATCATTCCCTTCATCTCGTCCGTGATGCGCGATGTGTTCGAGATCGTGCCGGCCGTGCTCAAGGAATCGGCCTATGGCCTCGGCTGCACCAAGTGGGAAGTGGTGCGCAAGATCGTGCTGCCTTACACCAAGACCGGCGTGGTGGGCGGCGTCATGCTGGGCCTGGGCCGCGCGCTGGGCGAGACCATGGCTGTCACCTTCGTGATCGGCAACGCCAACGAATTGTCGCTGTCGTTGTTCTCGGCCGGTAACAGCATCGCCTCCACGCTGGCCAACGAATTCGCGGAAGCGGAATCGACGCTGCATGTGTCGTCGCTGTACGCGCTGGCCCTGATCCTGTTTGCCATCACCTTTATCGTCCTGTCGGCCGCCAAGCTCATGCTGGCCGGAATGTCTCGCAAGGAAGGCGTGAAATAATGAATCAAGTAATCAATCCCGTCTACCGCAAGCGCCTGTTCGTGCACCGGGTCGGCATCGCGCTGTCGGTGGCCGCCATGTCGCTGGGCCTGGCGTTCCTGGTGTGGATCCTGGCCACGCTGCTGTTCAAGGGCTTCGGCGCGCTGAGCATGGCCATGTTCACGCAGACCACGCCGGCGCCCGGCAGCGAAGGGGGCGGCCTGCTCAACGCCATCGTCGGCAGCCTGATGCTGGTGGGCCTGTCCACCCTGATCAGCACCCCGATCGGCATCCTGGCCGGCATCTACCTGGCCGAGTACGGCGACGAGAACAAGGTGGCGCACCTGACCCGCTTCGTGACCGATATCATGCTGTCGGCCCCGTCCATCGTGATCGGCCTGTTCGTGTATGCCATGTACGTGGCCAACGTGAAGCACTTCTCCGGTTACGCCGGCACCATCGCGCTGGCCCTGATCGCCGTGCCGGTGGTGGTGCGCACCACCGACAATATGCTGCGCCTGGTGCCCAACAGCCTGCTCGAAGCGGCCTTCGCGCTCGGCGCGCCGCGCTGGAAGGTGGCGCTGCTGGTGCGCCTGCGCGCCGTCAAGGCCGGCGTGGTGACGGGCGTGCTGCTGGCGCTGGCCCGCATCTCGGGCGAAACGGCGCCGCTGCTGTTCACGGCCCTGAACAACCAGTTCTTCAGCGCCGACATGAACCGGCCGCTGGCCAACCTGCCGGTGGTGATCTACCAGTTCGCCATGAGCCCGTACGACAACTGGCGCAGCCTGGCCTGGGGCGGCGCGCTGCTGGTGACCTTCAGCGTGCTGGCACTGAATATCCTGTCGCGCACGGTGTTCCACCAGCGCACTCCGAATTGAACGACGCACAGAATCGACGAGAATACCCATGAATACGCAACTGACCCAGGAAGCCGCTGCCGCCATGACGCCCAAGCGCAAGACCATCGAGATTTCCGGCCTCAATTTCTTCTACGGCAAGACGCAGAGCCTGACCAACGTCAACCTCGACATCCACGAGAAGCAGGTGACGGCCTTCATCGGCCCATCCGGCTGCGGCAAGTCGACCCTGCTGCGCACGCTCAACCGCATGTACGACCTGTACCCCGGCCAGCGCGCCGAGGGTTCCATCATGTACCGCGGCAAGAACATCCTGGAACCTGGCCAGGACGTCAACATGCTGCGCGCCAAGGTGGGCATGGTGTTCCAGAAGCCGACCCCGTTCCCGATGTCGGTGTACGATAACATCGCCTTCGGCGTGCGCCTGTACGAGGACTTGTCCAAGGGCGAGATGGACGAGCGCGTGGAGTGGGCGCTGAAGAAGGCGGCCCTGTGGACCGAGGTGAAGGACAAGCTGAACAAGAGCGGCCTGTCGCTGTCGGGCGGCCAGCAGCAGCGCCTGTGCATCGCGCGCGGCGTGGCCGTGCGTCCGGACGTGCTGTTGCTCGACGAGCCGACCTCCGCGCTGGACCCGATCTCGACCTCCAAGGTGGAGGAGCTGATCTCGGAGCTCAAGCAGGATTACACCATCGCCATCGTCACCCACAACATGCAGCAGGCGGCGCGCTGCTCCGACTACACGGCCTATATGTACCTGGGCGAATTGGTCGAATTCGGCGAGACGGACCAGATCTTCATGAACCCGGCCCGCAAGGAAACCCAGGATTACATCACCGGCCGCTTCGGCTAACCCTACAATATCAACAACACGTTACGAAGAGAGACCAGCATGTTAGGCGAGCATTCATCCAAGCAGTACGACCAAGAACTCGAAGCGATCCGCTCCAAGGTGTTGCTGATGGGCGGCATCGTCGAGACCCAGTTCCTCGACGCCATGACCTGCTTCCGCATCGGCAACCCCGAGCGCGCCGACCGCGTGATCCGCGAGGACGACACCGTCAACCAGCTCGAAGTGTCGCTGGACGACGCCTGCAGCCACCTGATCGTGCGCCGCCAGCCGGCCGCCAACGACCTGCGCACCATCATGGCCACCATCAAGGTGATCACCGACCTCGAGCGCATCGGCGACGAGGCCACCAAGATCGCGCGCACGGCCAAGGCGCTGCACGCGCGCGGCGCCGTCACCGTCAACCATTACGAGATGGTGCGCGGCATCGCCAACAACACCAGCGACATGCTGCACGACGCGCTCGACGCCTTCGCCCGCAACGATGGCAAGCAAGCGCTGCAGCTGATCGCCCAGGACGCCGTGATCGACCACGAATTCCGCTCCATCATGCGCAACCTGATCACCTTCATGATGGAAGACCCGCGCACCATCTCGGCCGCGCTCGACACGCTGTGGGTGGCCAAGGCCATCGAGCGCATCGGCGACCACGCCAAGAACATCGCCGAATACGTGATCTACGTGGTCGAAGGGCGCGACATCCGCCACACCAAGACCGCGCCGCTGGCCGACGACAGCGCCGAGTAACCGTTCGCACGACCCACCATGGCAACCGATAAAACCACGATATTGATTGTTGAAGATGAGCCGGCCATCGTCGAGCTGGTGACGTTCTCGCTGCGCGAGGCGGGCTGGAACTGCTGCGCCGTGCCCACCGTGGGCGAAGCGTGGGACTTCATCCAGCACCGCACGCCGCAGCTGATCCTGCTGGACTGGATGCTGCCCGACCAGACCGGCCTGCGGCTGCTGGCGCGCATCCGCGCCGACCGCCAGTTCAATGAAATCCCCGTCATCATGCTGACGGCCAAGAGCATGGAAGAGGACAAGCTGGCCGGCCTCAACAGCGGCGCCGACGACTACATCACCAAGCCGTTCTCGCCGCGCGAACTGCTGGCGCGCGCCAAGGCCCTGCTGCGGCGCAAGAGCCCCGAGCACGCCCAGGCCACCATGCGAGCCGGCAACGTGATGCTGGACCCGGTCAGCTGCACCGTGATGCTGGACCAGCAGAAGATCGACATCGGCCACGCCGAATACAAGCTGCTCAAGTTCCTGCTGGCCCACCCCGAGCGCGTGTTCTCGCGCAGCCAGCTGCTCGACAAGGTGTGGGGCGACCACGTGGTGATCGAGGAGCGCACGGTGGACGTGCACGTGCTGCGCCTGCGCAAGGCGCTGAAGGAAGCCGAACACCTGATCCGCACGGTGCGCAGCGTCGGCTACATGCTGTCCGAAAAATAAATCATGAATCCAAAACTGCTGTTCTGGGTGCCCGCCGCGCTGCGCATGGGCCTGATCCTGGCGGGCGTGGGCGTGTTGTGGTTCATGTTTGGCGCCACCTCGGCCCTGGTCGTGGCCACGCTGGCCATGGCCGTGCTCGTATTCGTCCAGCTCGGTTATCTGTACCAGCTGAGCGACTGGCTGGACGACCCGCAAAGCGCCAAGCTGCCCGATGGCTGGGGCGCCTGGACCAACATCTTTTCCCGCCTGTACAAGCTGCGCCGCGACGACGAGAAGAACCAGGCCGAGCTGACCGAATGGCTGGCCCGCTTCCGCCAGGCCATGCACTTGCTGCCCGACGGCGTGGTGATCATGGACGACGTGCTGTTCCTCGAATGGTGCAACCCGGCCGCCGAGCAGCACCTGGGCCTGACCCACGAGCGCGACAAGGGCATGCGCGTGACCAACCTGGTGCGCAGCCCCGACTTCATGGACTACATCATCCTGGGCCGCTACGACCAGCCGCTGACGCTGAGCTTCCGCGAGCGCAAGCTGATCGTCCACATCATCCCGTTCGAGAACCGGCGCCAGATCCTCGTCACCCACGATGCCACGGAAACCGAGCGCATCGAGGAGATGCGGCGCGACTTCATCGCCAACGCCTCGCATGAACTGCGCACGCCGCTGACGGTGATCGTGGGCTTCCTGGAAATCGCCGCCTCGGAAGGGCTGGACCCCGCCACCCGCGCCGCCCACCTGAAGCTGATGACGGAGCAGGGCCACCGCATGCAGCATCTGATCGAGGACATGCTGACCTTGTCGCGGCTGGAATCGGTCGACTACCCGATGCGGCCCGAGCGGGTCGACATCGTCAAGCTGATGGGGCAGGTGCAGCGCGACGCGCGCGCGCTGTCGGCCGGCAAGCACGAGATCACGATGGACGTCTCGGGCCCGGACGTGATGGGCAGCACGGAGGAGCTGCACTCGGCCTTCGGCAACCTGGCCTCGAACGCCGTGCGCTACACGCCGGCCGGCGGCAAGATCCATTTGTCGTGGGCGGAAGGGCCGTCGGGCATCAAGTTCAAGGTCGAGGACACGGGCATCGGCATCAGCCCCGAGCACATTTCGCGGCTGACCGAGCGTTTCTACCGGGTCGACAAGAGCCGCTCGCGCGAGACCCAGGGCACGGGCCTGGGCCTGGCCATCGTCAAGCACGTGCTGCTGCGCCACGGCGGCACGCTGCAGATCAAGTCCGAAGCGGGCAAGGGCAGCAGCTTCATCGTCTGCCTGCCCAAGACGGCCATCGTGCCCAAGCAACCGGAACTCCAGCTGGGCTAAGTCCGCCTCCGGCAAACCGGGGTCAGGTCATACCATTAGGCAAGATGCATGCATCTTGCCTAATGGTATGACCTGACCCCGGTTTTTGCATTTCTTGATCCAGATCGTGGTGCGGCCGGCCTCCGCCCCCGTAGACTGAGTCCGTCGCGCTGTCAAAGTGCGTAACTGTTGACAACACTATATAAAATAATATATTGTGTAATCGTAGATTGATTCAACGACTAGATTTGTCTCTTAACTGCAAAGGAATTGCTATGAGCACCCCATTGACTGGTTTCCGTGAACTGACCCAGGCCGTTTCCACCCAGCTGGCCACGCTGCGCGCGGACATGCCGGAGGTGATGAAGGGCTTTAACGACATGGCCCGCGCCGCCACCAAGGATGGCGCGCTGGACAAGAAGGCCAAGGAACTGATCGCGCTGGCGCTGGGCGTGGCCGTGCGCTGCGACGCCTGCATCGGCTTCCACGTGCAGGCGCTGGTCAAGCTGGGCGTGACCAAGGCCGAGCTGGAGGAAACCCTGGCCATGGCCGTCTACATGGGCGGCGGCCCGTCGCTGATGTATTCGGCCAATGCGATGGCCGCGTTCGCGGAGTTCTCCGAGGCCCAGTAAGGAGCCGCCGGACGGGGAGGGTGGTTTAAGGTTGTTCTCAGGGGCAAGGCCGGCATTTAGTATACAATCTGCGGCGCCGACTTTTCCCTGACCACCACCCCATGCACCCTAGACGCCTTTTTACTTTCGCGCTCGCCGCGTTCGCCTTAGCCGGCTGCGGCACCACGCCCCACGTTGACACCGCGCCGGCCACGCCCCAGGCCGCGCAGCCGCCGCGCAAGATCAAGATCGGTCTGGCGCTGGGCGGCGGCGCGGCGCGCGGCTTCGCCCACATCGGCGTCATCAAGGCGCTCGAAGCGCAGGGCATTTATCCGGACATCGTGGTCGGCACCAGCGCCGGCAGCGTGGTCGGCGCCATGTACGCGGCCGGCAACTCGGGCTTCCAGTTGCAGAAGATGGCCTTCGACATGGACGAAGCCGCCATTTCCGACTGGGCCTTGCCGCTGTTCGGCAAGAGTTCAGGCGTGCTCAAGGGCGAAGCCCTGCAAGCCTACGTCAACAAGGCGGTCAACAACCAGCCGATGGAAAAACTCAAGATTCCGTTCGGCGCCGTGGCCTCCGACCTGAAGACGGGCCAGCCCATCCTGTTCCAGCGTGGTAATACCGGCATGGCCGTGCGCGCCTCGTCATCCGTGCCGGGCGTGTTCCAGCCGGTCGCCATCAACGGCCACACCTATGTCGACGGCGGCCTGGTGGCGCCCGTGCCCGTGCGGTTCGCGCGCGAGATGGGGGCCGATTTCGTCATCGCCGTCAATATTTCCACCCAGGCTGACGCGCAAGCCACCGTCAGCTCGCTCGAAGTGATCATGCAGACCTTCAGCATCATGGGCCAGCGCATCAACCAGTTCGAACTGAAGGATGCCGACATCGTGATCCAGCCCGCGCTGGGCAAGATGGGCAGCAGTGATTTCAACAGCCGTAACCAGGCGATTCTCGCCGGAGAGCAGGCAGCGGCGGCGTTGATGCCGCAAATCAAGCAAAAACTTGAAGCCAAGCGCCGGTTATAACAGCGTACAACCGCCGTTCATTTTTTAGGAAAGCAACATGCAAACCAAACCATTCCTGACCCTCGCAGACGTCAAGAAAATCGCCGCCGCCGCCGAAGCGGAAGCCGTGGCCAACAAGTGGGCCGTCGTGATCTCCATCGTGGACGATGGCGGCCACCCGCTGTGGCTGCAGCGCATGGACGGCGCCGCGCCATTGTCGGCCCACATCGCCCCGGCCAAGGCCAAGACGGCCGCGCTGGGCCGCCGCGAATCGCGGATTTATGAAGAAATGATCAACAACGGCCGCGTCTCGTTCCTGAGCGCGCCCGAAGTGGAAGGCTTGCTCGAAGGCGGCGTGCCCATCGTCGTCGATGGCCATTATGTGGGCGCCGTGGGCGTGTCGGGTGTCAAATCGGCGGAAGACGCGCAGATCGCCAAGGCTGGCATCGCCGCGCTGAACTAAGCTGCCTGCCAGGCCGCGGTGGCGGCCTGCTGCATCGGGACGGAGCGCCATTTTGATGGCGTCCCGTCCCGATTTTCATTGGAGTTGCCGGGTTGATAATGCGGCGCGGGCCAGCGTGCCGGGGCGGCGGCCGTTGTGGCCAGCATCTTGTCAAACGGCAGGCTTTTGGTTATAATTCAAAGGTTTAGCCAATCTCACATCTACCGTAGCGACTACCACCCATCCATCTTCGATCTGACCTCGACCCGGGCCTCGGCCGGGGATACTCGACGGTCGTCTGACGTGGCGCAGCTACGGTAACTTTATCAGGAGTTGCCCTTGCCGCCATTTTTTTCTGGCCCCGCTGTTCCAGCCATCCTCGCCCTCGCTGACGGAACCATCTTCAAAGGTTTTTCCATCGGCGCCGCCGGTCACACGACCGGCGAGGTGGTATTCAATACGTCCATGACCGGTTATCAGGAAATCCTGACCGATCCCAGCTACTGCCGCCAGATCGTCACCCTGACGTATCCGCACATCGGCAACACCGGCGTCAATCCTGAAGACGTCGAGTCGACCAAAGTCCACGCCGCAGGCCTGATCATCCGCGACCTGCCGCTGATGGCATCGAATTTCCGTTCCACCCAGTCGCTGTCGGACTACCTGAAGGCCGAGAACGTGGTGGCCATCGCCGGTATCGACACCCGCAAGCTGACCCGCATCCTGCGCGAGAAGGGCGCCCAGGCCGGCGCCATCCTGGTCGGCACGCAAGGCAACGAGCCATCCGTGGCGCAGGCGCTGGAACTGGCCCGTTCCTTCCCCGGCCTGGCCGGCATGGACCTGGCCAAGGTGGTCTCGACCACGGCCGCCTACGAGTTCACCGAAACGGAATGGGCGCTGGGCGCAGGCTACGGCCAGCAGACCGCCCCGAAATACCACGTGGTGGCGTTCGACTTCGGCGTCAAGCGCAACATCCTGCGCATGCTGGCCGCGCGCGGCTGCAAGGTGACGGTGCTGCCGGCCCAGTCCTCGGCCGCCGACGCGCTGGCCCTGAACCCGGACGGCGTGTTCCTGTCCAACGGCCCCGGCGACCCGGAGCCATGCGACTACGCGATCGCCGCCACCCGTGAACTGATCGAAAAAGGCATCCCCGTGTTCGGCATCTGCCTCGGCCACCAGATCATGGCCCTGGCCTCCGGCGCCAAGACGCTGAAGATGAAGTTCGGCCACCACGGCGCCAACCACCCGGTGCAGGACCTCGACACCAAGCAAGTGCTGATCACCTCGCAGAACCACGGCTTCGCGGTCGACGCCGACACGCTGCCGGCCAACTGCCGCGTGACCCACCGCTCGCTGTTCGATGGCTCGCTGCAGGGCTTCGCCCGCACCGACAAGCCGGCTTTCTGCTTCCAGGGCCACCCTGAAGCATCGCCCGGCCCGACTGACGTCGCTTACCTGTTTGACCGCTTCATCGGCATGATGGAAGCTACGGAGAAAAAATAAATGCCTAAACGTTCTGACATTAAAAGTATTCTGATTATCGGCGCTGGCCCCATCATCATCGGCCAGGCCTGCGAGTTCGATTATTCCGGCGCCCAGGCCTGCAAGGCCCTGCGCGAGGAAGGCTACAAAGTCATTCTGGTCAACAGCAACCCGGCCACCATCATGACCGACCCCGAGATGGCCGACGTGACCTACGTCGAGCCGATCACGTGGCAGGTGGTCGAGCGCATCATCGCCAAGGAGCGTCCGGACGCGATCCTGCCGACCATGGGCGGCCAGACCGCGCTGAACTGCGCGCTGGACCTGCACCGCAATGGTGTGCTGGAAAAATACAAGGTTGAGCTGATCGGCGCCACGCCGGAAGCCATCGACAAGGCCGAGGACCGTTCCAAGTTCAAGGAAGCGATGACCAAGATCGGCCTCGGTTCGGCCAAGTCGGGCGTGTCGCACACGATGGAAGAGTCGTGGGCCGTGCAGCGCGAGCTGGGCTTCCCGGTCATCATCCGTCCGTCGTTCACCATGGGCGGCACCGGCGGCGGCATCGCCTACAACGAGGAAGAATTCGAGACCATCTGCAAGCGCGGCCTGGAAGCGTCGCCGACCTCGGAACTGCTGATCGAGGAATCGCTGATCGGCTGGAAAGAGTACGAGATGGAAGTGGTGCGCGACAAGGCGGACAACTGCATCATCATCTGCTCGATCGAAAACCTGGACCCGATGGGCGTGCACACCGGCGACTCGATCACCGTGGCGCCGGCGCAGACGCTGACCGACAAGGAATACCAGATCATGCGCAACGCCTCGCTGGCCGTGCTGCGCGAGATCGGCGTGGACACGGGCGGCTCCAACGTGCAGTTCTCGATCAACCCGGCCGACGGCCGCATGATCGTGATCGAGATGAACCCGCGCGTGTCGCGTTCGTCGGCGCTGGCCTCCAAGGCCACCGGCTTCCCGATCGCCAAAGTGGCGGCCAAGCTGGCCGTCGGCTTCACGCTCGACGAGCTGCGCAACGAGATCACCGGCGGCGCGACCCCGGCCTCGTTCGAACCGTCGATCGATTACGTCGTCACCAAGATCCCGCGCTTCACGTTCGAGAAGTTCCCGACCGCCGACCACCACCTGACCACCCAGATGAAGTCCGTCGGTGAAGTGATGGCGATCGGCCGCACCTTCCAGGAATCGTTCCAGAAAGCCCTGCGCGGCCTGGAAGTGGGCGTCGATGGCCTGAACGAGAAGACCAAGGACCGCGAGAAGATCGAAGAGGAACTGGGCGAGCCAGGTCCGGAGCGCATCTGGTACGTGGGCGACGCCTTCGCCCAGGGCTTCACGCTGGAAGAAGTGCACACGCTGACCCGCATCGATCCGTGGTTCCTGGTGCAGATCAAGGAAATCGTGGACCTGGAACTGTGGCTCGACACCCAGAAGCTGGAAGCGCTGGACAAGCCCACGCTGTACAAGCTGAAACAGAAGGGCTTCTCGGACCGCCGCCTGGCCTTCCTGCTGCAGACCACCCCGGCCGCCGTGCGCGCCAAGCGCCACGAACTGGCCATCCGTCCGGTCTACAAGCGGGTCGACACCTGCGCCGCCGAATTCGCCACCAACACGGCCTACATGTACTCGACCTACGACGAGGAATGCGAGTCCAACCCGACCGACAAGAAGAAGATCATGGTGCTGGGCGGTGGCCCTAACCGTATCGGCCAGGGTATCGAATTCGACTACTGCTGTGTGCACGCCGCGCTGGCCATGCGCGAAGACGGCTACGAGACCATCATGGTCAACTGCAACCCGGAGACCGTGTCGACCGACTACGACACCTCCGACCGCCTGTACTTCGAATCGCTGACGCTGGAAGACGTGCTGGAAATCGTGGAACTGGAAAAGCCGGTGGGCGTGATCGTCCAGTACGGCGGCCAGACCCCGCTGAAACTGGCGCTGGACCTGGAAGCGAACGGCGTGCCCATCATCGGCACCTCGCCCGACATGATCGACGCGGCCGAAGACCGCGAGCGCTTCCAGCAGCTGCTGCACAAGCTGGAACTGCGCCAGCCGCCTAACCGCACCGCGCGCACCGAGGAAGACGCACTGCGCCTGGCGCAGGAAATCGGCTACCCGCTGGTGGTGCGTCCTTCGTACGTGCTGGGCGGCCGCGCGATGGAAATCGTGCACGAGCAGCGCGACCTGGAACGCTACATGCGCGAAGCCGTCAAGGTCTCGCACGATTCGCCGGTGCTGCTGGACCGCTTCCTGAACGACGCCATCGAGTGCGACGTGGACTGCATCTCCGACGGTGAAACCACCTTCATCGGCGGCGTGATGGAGCACATCGAACAGGCTGGCGTGCACTCGGGCGACTCGGCCTGCTCGCTGCCACCATACTCGCTGGCGCAGGAAACCATCGATGAACTGAAGCGCCAGACCTCGCTGATGGCCAAGGGCCTGAACGTGGTCGGCCTGATGAACGTGCAGTTCGCGATCCAGAAGCAGGAGATCGACGGCCAGCTGCAGGACGTGGTCTACGTGCTGGAAGTGAACCCGCGCGCCTCGCGCACCGTGCCTTACGTGTCCAAGGCCACCGGCCTGCAACTGGCCAAGATCGCGGCGCGCTGCATGGTGGGCCAGTCGCTGGCCTCGCAGGGCATCACCAAGGAAGTGGTGCCGCCTTACTTCAGCGTCAAGGAAGCCGTGTTCCCGTTCGTGAAGTTCCCGGGCGTGGACACCATCCTGGGCCCAGAGATGAAATCGACCGGCGAAGTGATGGGCGTGGGCATGACCTTCGGCGAAGCGTTCGTGAAGTCGCAGCTCGGCGCGGGCGTCAAGCTGCCCAAGTCGGGCCGCGTGTTCCTGAGCGTGAAGGCGTCGGACAAGCCGCGCGCCGTGAAAGTGGCACGCGACCTGGTCGAGATGGGCTTCACGCTGGTGGCCACCAAGGGCACGGCCGCCGTGATCGCGGCTGCCGGCATCCCGGTCACCCCGGTCAACAAGAAGACGGAAGGCCGTCCGCACGTGGTCGACATGATCAAGAACCACGAGATCGTGTTGGTCATCAACACGGTGGAGGAGAAGCGTACCGCCATCGCCGACTCGCGTGCCATCCGCACCTCGTCGCTGGCCTCGCGCGTGACGACCTACACCACCATCGCCGGCGCGGAAGCGGCCGTCGAGGGCATCCGTCACCTGGATGAGTTGCGCGTGTACGATTTACAAGGTCTGCATAAAACCTTACACTAAGCTTCTTTGCATCACCCTTGAACCACAGAGCCCGCGTCGCAGGAAGGCGCGGCCTCTGTGGTTTTCCGTTGTAATAACACGTAAATAGCAGATAAAACATGACTTCAGTCCCACTCACCAAGTTCGGCGCGCAACTTTTGAAAGACGAGCTGCACCAGTTGAAGACCAAGGAGCGCCGCATCGTGATCGACGCCATCGCCGAAGCACGTTCGCATGGCGACCTGTCGGAAAACGCTGAATACGATGCCGCCAAGGAGCGCCAGGCGTTCGTGGAAGGCCGCATCGCGGAACTGGAAGGCAAGCTGAGCTCCGCCCAGATCATCGATCCGACCCAGCTCGACGCCGAAGGCCGCGTCGTGTTCGCCTCGACCGTGGACCTGGAAGACCTGGAATCGGGCGCCAAGGTGACCTACCAGATCGTGGGCATCGATGAAGCGGACCTGAAGCTGAGCAAGGTGTCCGTCACCTCGCCCATCGCCCGCGCGCTGATCGGCAAGTCGGCCGGCGACGTGGTGGAAGTGCAGGCGCCGTCCGGCCCGCGCGAATACGAAATCCTGGAAGTGCGCTACGTCTGATGCTGGCCCGCGCGCGCCTGCTGGTGGCCACCGCCTGGGCGGGCAGCCTGTGGACGGTCGGTTATCTGGCCGCGCCCACTTTATTCGGCACGCTGAGCGACCGGGTGCTGGCCGGCACCATCGCGGCCAGCCTGTTCCATGTGCAGGCGCTGGTGTCGATCGCGTGTGCGCTGCTGCTGTTGCTGCTGTTGTGGCTCGATAAGACGGGCGTGCCCGGCGCGCGCCGCACGACGGTGGTGCTGGCGCTGGTGATGCTGGCGTGTACGCTGGTGTCGCACTTCGGCCTGCAGCCGGAAATGGCGGCCTTGCGGGCGGCGGCGGGGCCGGGCGGGGTGATGGAATCGGCCGCCAAGGGCCGCTTCGGCATGCTGCACGGCATATCGAGCAGCATCTATCTGTTCCAGAGCCTGCTGGCGGCCTGGCTGGTCGTCAAACAATAAAAAAGGGACGCGACACACGACTAATGTGTCACGTCCCCCCCTGGTGCGCGGCGCGGGTTTATTTGCCCAGCGCGCTCTTCTTAGCCGAGGCCTGGCGCGGTTTGGCGCGCTTGATGGAGCCGCCTTCGGTCACGCGTTCATTCCCTTTGATCATGACCTTGGTCACGGACGGCCGCTTGGTGCCGCTGGGGCTGGGTTTGACGATGGTCACTTCGCGCAAGCCCTTGCCGGCCTTGCTGCTGCGTTCCTTTGCCACCTCTTTTTTCGGGCGGTACAGCACCAGCAGCTTGCCGATGTGTTGCACGGGGGCGGCGCCCAGTTGTTCGCAGATCGTGTCGTACATGGCGACGCGCGCTTCGCGGTCGTCACCGAACACGCGGACCTTGATCAGGCCGTGGGAGTCGAGTCCCAGCTCGATTTCCTTCATGACGGCCGGGGTCAATCCCGCCTCGCCGATCATGACGACAGGCTTCAAGCCATGGGCTTCGGCGCGCAGGGCGCTGCGCTCAACGGGTGTAAGTTTAATCATAATAATTTTTAGTGGTTCCTCAAAAGCAGTATTCTACGCGAATGGCAAAGAAAAAATTAAACAAGAACTGGTTGCACGACCACATTAACGATCCCTACGTGAAATTGGCGCAGAAGGAGGGCTATCGGGCCCGCGCGGCGTTCAAGCTCAAGGAGATCGATGAAGACGAAAAACTGATCAAGCCGGGCCAGGTCATCGTCGACCTCGGCTGCACCCCCGGCAGCTGGGCCCAGTACACGCGGCGCAAGCTGGCCGGCAAGGAGGGCGGCGGCGTGAACGGCACCCTGATCGGGCTCGACATGCTGCCCATGGAGCCGATCGCCGATTTCCACTTCATCCAGGGCGACTTCCGCACCGGGCCCGTGCTGCGCGCGCTGGAGGGTGTGCTGGCCGGCCGCAAGGCCGACCTGGTGCTGTCGGACATGGCGCCTAACTTGTCGGGCATCGCCACGGCCGACGCAGCCCGCATGGAACACCTGATCGACCTGGCCATCGAATTCTCGCAATTGCACCTGAAACCGACTGGTGCCCTGCTGGTGAAATGTTTCAAGGACATGGGTTTCAGCCAGATCGTGGAGAAATTCCGGGCTGAATTCAAGGTCGTGATCCAGAAAAAACCCAAGGCCAGCCGCGACAAATCATCGGAAATATTTCTACTGGGCAAGGGTTTGAAAAACCCGGCCTCGGGCAGTATGGCCATCGATGATGAAATGGATGATTTTCCCCTTGATATTTAAGGGCAGGGCCGCACTTAACCGTCGATAGAAACGGTTTTTGCCCGCAGCCGGGGTGGGAAATCGTCAAAATCCGGAACTTTCCTGTGCCGGCGGTGTGTTATAGGCCGCGCGCACCGGACGGTTTCTGGCACCGCCTGCTTATTGCGAGTAAAATCGGGTTTCTGCTATTGGTAAAAGATGCGCCCCGCATCCAAGGAGTTTTCGTGAATAACATGTTTTCCAAATCGGCCATTTGGGTAGTCGTTGCGCTGCTCTTATTCATGCTGTTTAAGCAATTCGACAACCATGGCATGACCGGCGGCGCCAAGGCCATCGCGTATTCCGACTTGTTGGATGAAGTGAAAGCGAAACGCATCAAGGAAGTGCTGATCGAGGGCGGCACCATCACCGCCACCCGCGTGGACGACAGCAAGGTGCGCACCAGCGCCACCTTCCTGGACCGGGGCCTGATCGGCGACCTGCGCGACAACGGCGTGCGCTTCGACGTGAAGCCGCCCGAGGAGCCTGGTTTCCTGCAACAGATGTTCGTGTCCTGGTTCCCCATGGTCCTGCTGATCGGGGTGTGGATTTTCTTCATGCGGCAGATGCAGGGCGGAGGCAAGGGCGGGGCGTTCTCCTTCGGCAAGTCCAAAGCGCGCATGATGGATGAGACCAACAATACCGTCACCTTCGCCGACGTGGCCGGCTGCGACGAGGCCAAGGAGGAAGTCAACGAGATCGTCGACTTCCTGAAAGACCCCACCAAGTTCCAGAAACTGGGCGGCCGCATCCCCCGTGGCGTGCTGATGGTGGGCCCGCCGGGCACCGGTAAGACGCTGCTGGCGCGCGCCATCGCCGGCGAAGCCAAGGTGCCGTTCTTCTCGATCTCCGGTTCCGACTTCGTGGAAATGTTCGTCGGCGTGGGCGCGTCGCGCGTGCGCGACATGTTCGAGAACGCCAAGAAGCATTCGCCGTGCATCATCTTCATCGACGAGATCGACGCCGTCGGCCGCCACCGTGGCGCCGGCATGGGCGGCGGCAACGACGAGCGTGAGCAGACGCTGAACCAGCTGCTGGTGGAAATGGACGGCTTTGAAGCGAGCTCCGGCGTGATCGTGGTGGCCGCCACCAACCGCGCCGACGTGCTCGACAAGGCGCTGCTGCGTCCGGGCCGTTTCGACCGCCAGGTGTCCGTGGGCTTGCCCGACATCCGCGGCCGCGAGCAGATCCTCAACGTGCACATGCGCAAAGTGCCGATCGGCACCGACGTCAAGGCCGACATCCTGGCCCGCGGCACGCCCGGCTTCTCGGGCGCCGACCTGGCCAACCTGGTCAACGAGGCGGCCCTGTTCGCCGCGCGCCGCAGCAAGCGCCTGGTCGACATGATCGACTTCGAGGACGCCAAGGACAAGATCTTCATGGGCCCGGAACGCAAGTCCATGATCATCCGCGAGGAAGAACGCCGCAACACGGCCTACCACGAGTCCGGCCACGCCGTCGTGGCCAAGCTGCTGCCCAAGGCCGATCCCGTGCACAAGGTCACCATCATGCCGCGCGGCTGGGCCCTGGGCCTGACCTGGCAGTTGCCTGAACATGACAACCTGTCCGGCTACAAGGACAAGATGCTGGAGGAAATCTCCATCCTGTTCGGCGGCCGCATTGCCGAGGAAATCTTCGTCGGCCAGATGTCGACCGGCGCCTCGAACGACTTCGCGCGCGCCACCAAGCTGGCCCGTTCCATGGTCACCCGCTTCGGCATGTCCGACAGCATGGGCGTGATGGTGTACGAGGACAGCCAGAACGATGGCTTTTTCGGCGGCGCCTCCAAGACCATTTCCGAGGCCACCCAGCAGAAGGTGGACGCGGAAATCCGCAGCATCCTCGACACCCAGTATTCGCTGGCCCGCAAGCTGCTGGAGGAACACCGCGAGCAGGTGGAGATGATGACCAAGGCCCTGATGGAATGGGAAACCATCGACGCCGACCAGATCAACGACATCATGGCCGGCCAGGAGCCGCGTCCGCCGAAGGCCGGCGTGACGATCCGCAAGCATCCCAGCGATGGCGGCCCCGGCGTGACGCCCAGCGTGACCGCGCCGGCCTGATCCGTTCAGTCCGATCATCAGCAAAGGGTGAGGAGCGATCCTCGCCCTTTTTCGTTATGCGCTGCGGCGCTCACCAACAACAGTTTCAATGCGACAACAACTTCAGTTCGGCCGTTACAATTTCCCCCTCGCGGGCGAGGGCTACCGCCCGCGCGTGATGGGCATCCTCAACGTCACCCCCGATTCCTTCTCCGATGGCGGCCACTACCAGTCGCTCGAATTCGCTGTCTCGCACGCCGAGCAGATGATAGGGCAGGGCGTGGACATTATCGACGTGGGCGGCGAATCGAGCCGTCCCGGCGCGCCGGCGCTGCCGCTGGAGCGGGAATTGCAGCGCGTGATGCCGGTGCTGTATGCGCTGCGCGATTGCGGCAAGGCCATCTCGGTCGACACCTACAAGCCGCAAGTGATGCGCGAAGCCATCATCGCCGGCGTGGACATGATCAACGACATCAACGGCTTCCGTGCGCCGGGCGCCATCGAAGCCGTGCGCGACAGTGACTGTGCGCTGTGTATCATGCACATGCAGAGCACACCCGACACCATGCAGCAGCAACCGGCCTACGGCGACGTGGTGGCCGAGGTGACGGCCTTCCTGCGCGAGCGGGTGGCCGCGCTGACGGCGGCCGGCATCGACCCGCGCCGGCTGTGCATCGATCCGGGTTTTGGTTTTGGCAAGACGGTCGCGCATAATTACGCCTTGCTCAAGGCCACTGGCCAGTTGATCGCAGAGCTCGGCTTGCCCTTGCTGGCCGGCCTGTCGCGCAAGTCCATGATAGGCGCCGTGACGGGCAAGCCGGTCGAGCAGCGCCTGGCCGGCAGCTTGGCGGGCGCGCTCGCTGCGGTAGCGCAGGGTGCGCTGATCGTGCGCGTGCATGATGTGGCTGAGACCGTCGATGCCCTCAAGGTGTGGCAGGCGGCACAATAAACGAACTCTATTGGAAAGAAAATCACTATGGCACGCAAATATTTTGGTACGGATGGTGTACGGGGCCTCGTCGGCGAGGCGCCCATCACGCCCGACTTCGTCATGCGGCTCGGCTATGCAGCCGGCAAGGTGCTGGCCAAGGCCCGCGCGGGCGGCAGCAAGCCGACCGTGCTGATCGGCAAGGACACGCGCATCTCCGGCTACATGCTGGAAGCGGCGCTGGAGGCCGGCTTCTCGGCCGCCGGCGTGGACGTGATGCTGGCCGGCCCCATGCCCACGCCCGCCATCGCCTACCTGACGCGCGCGCTGCGCCTGCAGGCCGGCGTCGTCATCTCCGCCTCGCACAACCCGTTCCAGGACAACGGCATCAAGTTCTTCTCCGACCAGGGCACCAAGCTGCCCGACGCGGTGGAGCTCGACATCGAAGCGGCGCTGGACTTGCCGATGGATTGTGTGCCGTCGGAAAAGCTGGGCCGCGCCAAGCGCCTGGACGACGCCCAGGGCCGCTACATCGAGTTCTGCAAGAGCACCTTCCCCAACGAGCTGGATCTGCGCGGCCTGAAGATCGTGGTCGATTGCGCGCACGGCGCCGCCTACAACATCGCGCCCCACGTGTTCCATGAACTGGGCGCCGAAGTGATCGCCATCGGCAACAAGCCGGACGGCTTCAACATCAACGCCGGCCACGGCGCCACGGCGCCGGACGCCATGTCGGCCGCCGTGCGCGCCCACGGCGCCGACCTCGGCATCGCGCTCGACGGCGACGCCGACCGCCTCATCATGTGCAACGCCACGGGCCGCCTGTACAACGGCGACGAGCTGCTGTACGTGATGGTGATGGACCGCCTGGCCACCGGCCCCGTGCCGGGCGCCGTGGGTACGCTGATGACGAACATGGCGCTGGAAGTGGCGTTCAAGGAAAAGAACATCGGCTTCGCGCGCGCCAAGGTGGGCGACCGCTACGTGCTGGAAGTGATGCAGGAGAAGGGCTGGATCCTGGGCGGCGAAGGCTCGGGCCACCTGCTGTGCCTGGACAAGCATACGACCGGCGACGGCATCATTTCGTCGCTGCAAGTGCTGTCGGCGCTGGTGCGCAGCGGCAAGTCGCTGGAGCAGTGCGCGCAGGAACTGGTGCTGTTCCCGCAGACGCTGGTCAACGTGCGCGTGGCGCCCGGCTTCGACTGGACCCGCAACGCGGCCATGGTGCACGAGAAGGAGCTGGTCGAGCGCGAGCTGGGTGACAGCGGGCGCGTGCTGATCCGCGCCTCGGGCACGGAGCCGCTGATCCGCGTGATGGTGGAAGCGCGCAACGCGGCCGATGCGGCCGCCATGGCGCAGCGCATCGCCGACAAGGTCGACAGCCAGCTGGCCGCTTGAGCAAGGTGAGGGCGGCCCGGCCGGCAGGCCGGGCCTGCCCGACGCGCCTGGAGGGGAGCAGGTGCGCGGGCGACGCGGGCTGGCCGGCACCGGTCAACCCGCCTGGTCCTGCGTGATCAGCGCACGGCCAGTGACACGGTCCGGGCCGGGATCACCGTGCCATCGGAGATGCTGCTTTCCGGCACCACCATCAACAGCTCGCCCGTGACATTATCGTTGGGTTCCAGGTTGATCGTCATCTGCAACTGCTGGTCCAGCGCCGTGAAGGAATGGGCGCCGGTGGCCACGATCTGGTGCTTGCCCAGTTCATCCACCTCGGCAAACATCTTGCTGCCCCGGGCGGTCAGGGTCAGTTCCTGGCCGTTGGCGAGCGTGTAGGTGGCTTTGTACGGATAGAATTCATCCTGGTTCATATAGCGCACATGGGTGGGGGCGTCGATGCGCAGTGCGTGGCCGGGCACGGTGACGGTTTCGCCCGGGTTGGCGGTCTGGCTGTAGGCGGCCAGGGATGCCACACTCAGTAGTGAGGCGAGTATGAGCTTGTTCATGATTTTCACCATCCTTTCTTATTAAACAGCATCGCTGTCCTTCCGGTGATTCAACCCGATAATATGCTTGGTCTTGCTTTGTGATATAAACTTCATCATGCAGATTTTGCGTGACGAATGCCATGGCCGTATCATTTTTATGCCTGCGGATTAATATCCTGATCATGCCGATTATTTATATTCGTTGATTCGACGTGAATATAAATTAGCCGGTGCGCCGACCTGGTGGGAATATGACGGCCAACCGCATTCCCGCCAGCTCCGTCCGCTTCCCCAAGGCAGGGGCGAACCAGCGCAGCGTAACTGCTGAAGCAAAAGCAACGATGTCGCTTAAACCATCCGAGATGGAGGAGATCCCTGCCGGCGCCATGAGAATGGCCGGCTGAACAAGGCGCGCATGGCGTGCGCCTGGTTGACGACGGGCGGTCATTGGATATTACTGAGAGAAGCGATACGGCTGTTCTCTGGCAGTAGTGCCCATTCGTCCCCTGCTGCGACTCCGGTGGGTGCCCGGAGATATAGATTCGTACCGTCTCGTGGACGGGCTGGCAGCGCAAGAATTTCTTATTGCTAGTTATTCTGCTATTAAACGGAAAAAATGTAACTAAATATATTTCTATCGCCAGGAATAAGGCACTGAATAAAATAAATGGGATAGCGGGCACAGCGCCGCCAATTTATTGAACAGAATATGCGCGGCCACCGTTGGCCGTGCCCGATATGAGAAGCGGGAGCGGCCGCCGCTCCGGTGCTGACGAATCAACAAGTTTTTTCCCCGCTGGCGCCAGCATCGGGACAAATCGGCGTACACATTGACGAAAAAGGCGGTGGCGGTTATGATGTCGTCATCGGAGTGTGGCGCAGCCCGGTAGCGCACCTGGTTTGGGACCAGGGGGTCCAAGGTTCGAATCCTTGTACTCCGACCAAGAACGTATAAGACGGGTTGTCAATGACAGCCCGTTTTTCATTTCCGCATGCCGTCGCATGCGCACCCCGCATCGCGCTGCCCATAGCTCAGTTGGATAGAGCATCAGCCTTCTAAGCTGAGGGTCGCAGGTTCGATTCCTGCTGGGCAGGCCATCCCCACCCGCAGCGCAGCCACTGGCAGCCCCATCGGTCCGCACCCGCTCGTCGTTACCCGGGACAAACAAGTATTTCTTGTATTACTATAGTGCCCATGGACATCAACCTGGCACGAACCTTCCTGCAAGTGGCCGCCAACGGCAGTTTCATCCTGACGGCGCAGCGCATGCATCTCACCCAAACGGCCGTCAGCGCCCGCATCCGCACACTCGAAGAGCATCTGGGGCAGCGCCTGTTCGTGCGCAACAAGGCCGGCGCCAGGTTGACGGCGGCCGGCGAGCAATTCATGAGCCATGCCCATGCGCTGGTGCAGGTGTGGGAACGGGCCCGGCGCCAGATCGCCTTGCCGGCCGGCAGGGAAGTGGGCGTGAGCGTGGGCACGGAACTGAGCTTGTGGCATCCCTTCCTGGCCGACTGGCTGGTGTGGATGAACCGCAGCCATCCCGAGGTGTCGATCCGTTCCGAGGTGGCCATGGCCGGCCGCCTGCTGGACCGGGTCCAGGATGGCTCGCTCGACATCGCCGTGCTGTACAACCCGCGTCCCCGCGCCGGCCTGGTGTCGGAACTGCTGCTCGAAGAAAAGCTGATCATGGTCACCACGGAACCGGATGGCAAGGTCGATCCCGAACGCTACATCTACGTGGACTGGGGGCCGCAGTTTTCCATCAACCACGAGGCTGCCCACCCGGAGCTGGGCATGCCGCCCATGTCGATCTCGCTGGGCCCCTTGGCCATGACCTATCTGCTCAGCGTTGGTGGCGCCGGCTATTTCCGGGCCAGCATGGCGCAGCAGTTCATCGCGGATGGCCGTTTGCGCCGCGTCAAGGACACGCCCGAGTTTTCCCACTCGGCCTACGTGGTGTACGCGAGCCAGCGCGACAGCGCCACCCTGGACCGGGTGCGCGATGCCATGCGGGCCGTGGTGGCCTGCACCGACCGCTCCAGCCTGCACCCTACGGTCGGTCCGCGCCCGGCCATGCCGTCCGGCGACACGCTGGACGACGCCTGATCCCACATCGCCCGCGCAAGGCGGGCGCACCCCCGGCAATTTCAAACACATTTTTTTGATACGAAATGCCAGAATTTTTCATTAGTCAAGAAACCGGTCAGGTGCGACACTGTTTGCTCCTGTTCTGACCGGCTTCACCGTATCAGGACGTAACCGAACATTGCCGGACGGGCCCCCATTTGCCCGCTCGTCGATGTACCGCAGGGCCGGCCGCCAGCACGGGGCCGTGCCCGTCCACATACCAGGCTTATGAATCAGATTTCGTCCTCCGCACTCCGTTCATCCAGTCCCGCTTCCGTCTTCTCCAACTCCCGCTTGTATGACACCGCCGCCAGCCTGCTGGCCACGGCCGGTATCGCGATCAATGGCAATGCCCCGTGGGATATCCAGCTGCGCCAGAATGGCGTGCTGGAGCGCGTATTCGACCAGGGCAACGTCGGGTTGGGGGAAGCCTACATGGATGGCGCGTGGGAGGCGGAGCGGCTGGACGAATTTTTTTGCCGCCTGCTGCGCGCGCGGCTGGACCAGCAGGTCAAACCGGTGCGCCTGCTGGCGCACGCCCTGAGCGCGAAATGGCTCAATCTGCAGACGCGGCGGCGCGCCTGGCAAGTCGGCAAGGTCCACTACGACCTCGGCAACGAGTTCTACGCGGCCATGCTCGATCCGCGCATGACCTATACCTGCGGCTACTGGAAAGGCGCCAAGACCCTGACGGCGGCGCAGGAGGACAAGCTCGACCTCATCTGCCGCAAGCTCGACCTGCGGCCCGGCATGCGGGTGCTCGACATCGGCTGCGGCTGGGGCAGCTTCATGCGCTTCGCGGCCGAGTATTACCAGGTCAGCTGCGTGGGCGTGACCATCTCGCGCGAACAGGCCCAGTGGGGCAGGGAGCACAGCCAGGGCTTGCCCATCGAATACCGGCTGCAGGATTACCGCGAGGTCGATGAGCGTTTCGACCGCATCGTCAGCGTCGGCATGTTCGAGCACGTCGGCCACAAGAACCACCGCACCTACATGGAAGTGGCCCACCGCTGCCTCAAGGCCGATGGCCTGTTCCTGCTCCACACCATCGGCAAGAACGTGCGCGCGTCGGTGCCCGATCCGTGGATCGACAAATACATCTTCCCCAACGGCGCCTTGCCCTCCATCGGGCAGATCGGCGACGCCGTGGACGGCCTGTTCGTGGCCGAGGACTTGCATAACTTCGGCGCCGATTACGACAAGACGCTGATGGCCTGGTGCCGCAATTTCGAGGCGGCCTGGCCGCGCTTCTCGGCCCAGCTGGGCGAGCGCTTCTATCGCATGTGGCGTTACTACCTGCTGTCGTGCGCCGGCGCGTTCCGGGCGCGCGACATCCAGTTGTGGCAATGGGTGTTTTCGCGTGAAGGCGTCACGGGCGGATACCGCCGCCTTGCCTGAACGCCGGCTAGCTCCGCCGCGCAAGTTTCCCCCTCCGTTCGCGCGATGGCGCCTGCCCGCCATCGCTGTTGATAGTCCGTTCGCATAAAGGTTTTGCCGTGTCTCCGGTTCGAAATTGGTTGTTCAGTCTCACCCCCGCCGCCATCCACCTCAACAACAAGGAAAGGCTGCGCAGCTGCCTCGGCGCGCTGATCGGCATCGCCCTGACGGCTGGCCTGACCCGGCTGGCCGTGGGCGCCAACAGCAGCCTGCCCTTGCTGCTGGCGCCCATGGGCGCGTCGGCCGTGCTGCTGTTCGCGGTGCCGGCCAGCCCGCTGTCCCAGCCCTGGTCCATCATCGGCGGCAACCTGGTCTCGGCCCTGGTGGGCGTGGCCTGCGTGCGCGCGGTCGGCGATTCCATGGTGGCGGCCACGATGGCCGTGCCGCTGGCCATCGCCGCCATGTTCTACCTGCGCTGCGTGCATCCGCCATCGGGCGCCGTCGCGCTCACGGCCGTGCTGGGCGGCACCACCGTCCACGGCCTGGGGTACGGCTTCGTGCTGGCGCCGGTCGGCCTCAATTCTGTGGCCCTGCTGGCCAGCGCCCTCGTGTATCACCGCCTGACGGGCCACCGCTATCCGCACCGCGCCGCCAGTGGTGCGGCGCAGGTGACGGAACGCCGCACCGGCTTCACCCGGGCCGACCTGGAGGAAGCCCTGGCCCAGCATGGCGAAATGCTCGATGTGGAAGCCGAGGACTTGCAGACGCTGTTCAACGAAGTGGAGATCCGCGCCTACCGCCGCCACATGGAGAACCTGTTCTGTGCCGACGTGATGACGACCGCGGCGCGCACGGTGCGTCCGGAGACGACGGCCGACGCGGCCTGGAACCTGCTGCGCGAACACCAGATCAAGGCGCTGCCTGTCATCGACGACGAGCAGCGCGTGATCGGCATCGTCACCCAGACGGATTTCGTGGTCCATGCGCATGCCCATGCCCATGCCCAGGTCAGCGCCGGGCTGCCGGGCACGGTGCGCCTGCGACCGCGCGTGCTGGTGCGCGACATCATGAGCGGCGAAGTCAAGACGGCCCACCTGCTGCAGCCGATTTCTGAACTGGTGCCCATGTTCGCCAGTTACGGCCACCACCACCTGCCCGTGGTCGATACGGCCAACCGGCTGCGCGGCATGGTCACCCAGGCCAACCTGGTGGCCGGCCTGTACCAGAAATCGCTGGACCAGATGATCGCCCGCGCCGCCTAGCGGGAAGAATCCTTTGCCGCCGGGCTGGTACAGTGTAGGATGCCGCGCGGCGGTGTTCTGAGTCTGGAAAAGGGTAGGCAGGTGGTGCAAGAAGAGCAGGGGTTTGTGTTGACCCGGCACTGGCGCGATACGGCGGCCGGGACCGAGGTCGAATTCTGGCTGGCGACCGACGGTGGCCCGCGCCGGTTGCGCCTGCCCGTGCAGCGTGCGGTGGCGTTCGTGCCGGCCGAACAGCGTGCCCAGGCCGAACTGCTGCTGCAGGCCGAACGCGGTTGCGAACTGCGCGAACTGTCGCTGACCGATTTCCACAGCCGTCCCGTGCTGGGCCTTTACTGCCGCCAGTATCGCCAGTTGCTCAAGGTGGAAAAGCGGCTGCGCGCGCACGGCGTGGACGTGTATGAGGCCGATATCCGCCCGCCGGAGCGCTATCTGATGGAGCGCTTCATCACGGCGCCGGTGGCGTTCAGCGGCCAGCCGGGGCCCGACGCCACCGGCCCGCTGCTGGACTGCGTATTGAAGCCGGCGCCCGGCTACCGTCCCGCGCTGCGCATGGTGTCGCTCGACATCGAAACGACCTCGCGCGGCGACCTGTATTCGATCGCGCTGGAAGGCTGCGGCCAGCGCCAGGTCTACATGCTGGGACCACCGAATGGCGACAATACGGTGCCTGCGCATTTGCCTGCGTTCGCGCTCGACTACTGCGACAGCCGCGCCCAGATGCTGGAACGCCTGAACCACTGGGTGGCCACGCATGATCCGGATGCCATCATCGGCTGGAACCTGGTGCAGTTCGACTTGCGCGTGCTGCGCGAGCACGCCGAGCGCCTGCAAGTGCCGTTGCTGCTGGGACGCGACGGCAGCGCCATGGAGTGGCGCGAGCATGGCGGCGGGCAGCAGCATTATTTCGCGGCGGCGGCCGGGCGCCTCATCATCGACGGCATCGAAGCGCTCAAGTCGGCCACCTGGAGTTTCCCGTCCTTCAGCCTCGAATACGTGGCGCAGACGCTGCTCGGCGAGGGCAAGGATATCGACAGTCCCTACCAGCGCATGGCGGAGATCGAGCGCCGCTTCGCCGAGGACAAGCCGGCGCTGGCCCGCTACAACCTGCATGACTGCGAACTGGTCACGCGCATCTTCGCCCACACCGAGCTGCTCACCTTCCTGCTGGAGCGGGCCAGCGTGACGGGGCTGGCGGCCGACCGCAGCGGCGGCTCCGTGGCCGCCTTCGAGCACCTGTACCTG
The DNA here is from genome assembly GCF_014042345.1 of Rugamonas brunnea. Classification (GTDB taxonomy): domain Bacteria; phylum Pseudomonadota; class Gammaproteobacteria; order Burkholderiales; family Burkholderiaceae_D; genus Rugamonas; species Rugamonas brunnea. The sequence continues at coordinate 452,238 of NZ_JACEZT010000001.1, read as the reverse complement.
CCCATGATGCACCGCCAGGGCTATGTGGCGCCCAACCTGGGCGACGTGGTGGGCGAGAACAGCCCCGGTGGCTACGTCATGGATTCGCGCTCCGGCTTGTACGATTCCGTGCTGGTGCTCGACTACAAAAGCCTGTACCCGTCCATCATCCGCACCTTCCTGATTGATCCGGTGGGTCTGGTGGAGGGCTTGCGCGCGACGCGGGAGGCCGACACCGTGCCCGGATTCCGCGGCGCCCGTTTCTCGCGCGAGCGCCACTGCCTGCCCGCCATCGTCAGCCAGATCTGGCAGGGCAGGGAGGCGGCCAAGCGCGAGCACAACAAGCCCTTGTCGCAGGCGCTCAAGATCATCATGAACGCCTTCTACGGCGTGCTCGGTTCCAGCGGCTGCCGCTTTTTCGATCCGCGCCTGGCCTCGTCGATCACCTTGCGCGGCCAGGAGATCATGCACCGCACGCGCGAACTGATCGAGGCGCAGGGCTACCAGGTCATCTACGGCGACACGGATTCCACCTTCGTCTGGCTGGGCAGGGCGCACGACGACGCGCGCGCGGGCGAGATCGGGCGCGCCCTCGTTGGCCACGTCAACCAGTGGTGGGCCGCGCACTTGCGCGAAGCATTCGGCCTGACCAGCGCGCTGGAGCTGCAGTACGAAACCCATTACCGGCGCTTCCTCATGCCCACCATCCGTGGTTCCGACCTGGGCAGCAAGAAGCGCTATGCGGGCCTGGTGACGGGCGCCGGCGGCGAAGACCGTATGATCTACAAGGGCCTGGAGACGGTGCGCACGGACTGGACGCCGCTGGCGCAGCAATTCCAGCAGGGCCTGTACGAGCGTATCTTCAAGGGCCAGCCCTACCGCGACTACGTGCGCGACTATGCGCGCCGCACCGTCAGCGGCGAGTATGACCACCTGCTGGTGTACCGCAAGCGCTTGCGCCGCCCGCTGGAGGACTACGAGCGCAACGTGCCGCCCCATGTGCGGGCCGCCCGCAGCGCCGACGACTACAACCGCCAGCACGGCCGCCCGCTGCAATACCAGCGCGGCGGCTGGATCCGTTACGTGATGACGGTGGCCGGGCCCGAACCGCTGGAAGCGCGGCGCGCCGCCATCGATTACGAGCACTACCTGGCGCGCCAGCTGGAACCGGTGGCCGATGCCATCCTGCCTTTCCTCGACGACGACTTCAGCGCGCTGACCAGCCGCCAGCAAACCTTGTTCTGAGGCGGCGTGGTTGACGCGGCGCGGACCGGCGCGGATACTGCCAGACATCCGCGTCCGCCGTGGGCGCGCCTTTCCACCGCCAGCAGGAGAACACCATGCCATCACCGATACGCCGCATCGCCATCAACACGGGCGGCGGCGACGCGCCCGGCCTGAACGCCGTGATCCGCGCCACGGTGCTGGCGGCGCTGGAGCGGGGCTGGGAATGCGTGGGCATCCGCGATGGCTACAACGGCGTCTTGTGCCCGGAGCGCTATCCCAACGGCGGCGTGCTGCGCCTGACGGCCGAGCATGTGCGCGGCATCGCCCACCTGGGCGGCACCATGCTGGGCACCACCAACCGTGGCAATCCCTTGAGTTTCCCCACCGCGCAGCCCGACGGTTCGGTGCGCGAAGTGGACCGCAGCGACGAGCTGCTGGCCTGGTTCGCGCGCGAGGGCATCGACGCGCTGGTGGCCGTGGGCGGCGACGGCTCGCTCACCATCGCCGATGCGCTGGCGCGCAAGGGCTTGCGCGTGGTGGGCGTGCCCAAGACCATCGACAATGACCTGGACCAGACCACCACCACGTTCGGCTTCGACACCGCCGTCGCCTTCGCCACGGAATGCGTGGACCGGCTGCACAGCACGGCCGAAAGCCACCAGCGCGTAATGGTGGTGGAGGTGATGGGGCGTTACGCGGGCTGGATCGCGCTGCATACGGGCATCGCCGGCGGCGCCCACGCCATCCTGCTGCCCGAGATACCGTACGACCTGGAGCGGGTGGCCGAAGCCATCACGGCGCGCGAACGGGCCGGCCACAGTTATTCGATCGTGGTCGTCGCTGAGGGCGCGCAGGCGGCCGGCGGCGCGCGGGACGTACTGGCGCCCGCCGTGGCGGGGCACGCGGAGCGTTTGGGCGGCGCGGGCGAACACGTGGCGCGCGAACTGCAGGCGCGCACCGGCAAGGATGCGCGCGCCGTCGTGCTCGGACATTTGCTGCGTGGCGGCAGCCCCAGCGCGTTCGACCGGCTGGCGGCGCTGCGTTTCGGCGCGGCCGCCGTGCGCGCGCTCGACGCGGGGCAGTCCGGCGTGATGGTGTCGCTCGCTTATCCCAACATGGAATATGTGGCGCTGGCCAAGGTGGCTGGCCGCATGAAGGGCGTGCCGCTCGACGGCGACACGGTGCGCACCGCGCGCGACCTGGGCATCTGCCTGGGCGACTGAACGCCCGGCGCTCAGGGCCGCGCGTGCCCGGCGGGCGCCGTGAACAGCTTGCGCTGGAAGGGGTTGAGATCTTTTTTCAGGAAGCCCGGCGCGCGCGCATCGGGCGCGAACAGCAGGGCGGTGTAAAAGGGCTCGGTGTCGGGTGCCGCTTGCAGCAGCAGGCGCCGTATGCCCTGGCCGACGCAATATTGTTCGATGTGCTGCAGGAACCAGCGGCCCACACCCTGGCCCCGGTGTTTGCTGGCGACGATCAAGTCCGCCAGGTAACAGAATTCCGGTGGCGCCAGTTCCAGCCTGGCGATGGCGATCGTTGCCTTGCCGCTCTCCACACTTACCCATTGCACCCGGCCCATGGGATGAGGCTGGGCTTGGTCGGCCCGGTTGGCCGCGGGCCAGCCGGCGTCGCGGCGCATGGCATGCAGCAGTTTGGTGGGCGGTTTGGCGAGGGGACGGAAGGACAGCGCGAGCGACATGGAGGTGGCCATTGAGCGAGGAGAAGGCGGGCCGCCGCGCACCGTGCGCGGATGGCCCTCGGTTCGCTTAGCCTAGGCTGCGCACAATTGCTTGGCAATCACATATTTGTATAAATTGTTTCCTGCTGCGCCAGTGCCGGGCCAGCCACCGCGTCGGGCCCGGATCGGGGCGCGCTGATGTGCGAAAATACGACAGTTGGGCCTACGCCTGCTTACGCGATTACCGATGACGTCTCCGGACCCCATGCATTTCTACCAGCCTGCGCACGGCCACGGCCTGCCGCATGACCCGTTCAACGCCATTGTCGGGCCGCGGCCCATCGGCTGGATCGCCAGTTGCAGCGCGGACGGGCAGCGCAATCTGGCGCCCTACAGTTTTTTCAACGCCTTCAATTACACCCCGCCCATCATTGGTTTCGCCAGCATTGGCCGCAAGGACACGCTGCGCAATATCGAGCAGACCGGGGAATTCGTGTGGAATTTGGCCACGCGCCCGCTGGCCGAGGCCATGAACGCCAGTTGCGCGCCGGCGCCGGCGGAAGTGGATGAATTCGAACTGGCGGGCCTGACGCCGGCCCCGTCGCGGCTGGTGCAAGTGCCGCGTGTGGCGCAAAGCCCGGTGGCGTTCGAATGCCGCAGGACGCAGATCATCCAGTTGCAGGGGGCCGATGGCGGCGCGGTGCCGACCTGGCTGGTGCTGGGGGAAGTGGTGGGCGTGCATATCGCGCGCCACCTGCTGGTCGACGGTGTCTACGATACCGCCGCCGCGCGGCCCATCCTGCGCGGCGGCGGTCCCGCCGATTACTTTGAAATTGGCGCCGATGCCTTGTTCCGCATGACGCGTCCGGCCTGGCCTTGATGCCGGGTTGCCGTGCTAGCTTGACGCCTTGAAGACTTGATGCGGCCGGGGCGCCGTGGCGCAGCGCCCCGGTTGCGATCAGTAGGTGTAGAAGATGCGCTGGATTTCCTTGCTGTCGCTGGTGCGGGTCAGGGCCAGCATCAGCAGGATGCGCGCTTTTTGCGGGTTCAGCGTGTCAGCGGCCACGAAGTCCAGTTCATCGTCGTTGGCTTCGCCGTTGCGGGCCACGATGCCCTGGCCCACGCGGCTGGCGCGCACGATCAGCACACCCTGCTTGCGGGCCGCCACCAGTGCTGGCTTGACCTTGTTGGCCAGGCTGCCGTCACCCACGCCGGCGTGGATGATGCCCTTGGCGCCGCCGGCCACGAAGGCGTTCAGCGCGGCAGGACCCATGTTGGCGTAGCCGTACACGATGTCCACTTGCGGCAGGCTTTGCAGCTTGCTGATGTCGAATTCCGTATCGGCCGTGTGCTTGCGCATGGCGCGGTGGTAGAAGTAGGGGTGGTTGCCCTGGATGTAGCCCAGCATGCCCAGTTCCGTCGTCTTGAACGTATCGGGCGTGGAGGTGTTGGTCTTGCTGACGTCGCGCGCGGCGTGGATCTGGTCATTCATGGCCACCAGCACGCCCTGGCCCACGGCTTCGTGGCTGGCTGCCAGCAGCACGGCGTTGTACAGGTTGATGGGGCCGTCGGCCGACAGGGCCGTGCTGGGGCGCATGGCGCCCACCAGCACCACCGGCTTGTGGCTCTTGACCACCAGGTCGAGGAAGTAAGCCGTTTCTTCCAGCGTGTCGGTGCCGTGGGTGATGACGATGCCATCCACGTCCGGACGCGCCAGCAGTTCGTTGACGCGCTTGCCCAGCGTGAGCCAGTACTCATTGTTCATGTTTTCGCTGGCGATCTGGAACACTTGCTCGCCCGTCACGTGGGCCACCTTGTTCAGTTCCGGTACTGCCTGGATCAGGCTGTTGACGCCCACCGTGGCGGCCGTGTAGCCGATGGTGGTGGTGCTGGTGCTGCCCGAACCGGCGATGGTGCCGCCGGTGGCGAGGATGGTCACATTGGCCAGGTGCGGGGCGGCGGTGTCGGCGTGCGCATTGCCGGCCAACAGGGCGACAAAGGCAAAGACGACAGTAAAGAAGGGCACAGGTTTGCGATACAGCATTCGATCTCCGTTGTAGTTGGTGGTCACTGTCACATTGTGGGAAGCGATTTCATTCGTGTCAACAACGCGCGTCGCTGGCGCGTTATGGACAGGTTGGGGAACCGCCGTCACCATGTTTTAGCTTGCGGCCGGTGGCATGGCGCCCCGGACCGGTTGTCTACTTAGCAAACCGCGTGCCCGTTATGGGCAGGATGGCAAGTCCTTGTAACTAAACGGTTTTATCGCGTGGCGGGCGTTCGGTGCCGGCGAAGTTGTCCAACTTTCCGGACGCAGCCCCAGATCCGCTTCTGAATTATTGGATGCCGGTGGTGGGGATTTCATTTTGATAATGAATTCAGGCAGGCGAGGCGGTTTTGACCGATAATAGCGGGAAGCTATGCGAAACACATCAGGATTGAAGATTATGAAAAAGTTATCGGCCGTGTGGCTGGCCGTGGTCGTGTGCGCGAGCCTGGCCGCTTGCGGCAAGTCCGAAGCGCAACGTCAGCAGGAATCGGCGGCGACGATGACCAGTCTCGGTGAAAAATACGTGAAGGAAAAGATACTGGAGCCGTCCTCGGCCCAGTTCCGCAACCAGTTCATCGGCAAGAAAGGCGCGCCGTGCGGGGAAGTGAACGCCAAGGATGCGTTTGGCGCCTACATCGGTTTCCAGCGCTACATTTCCGTCGCCCGCGACCTGACCTTGCTGGCCCAGGACGTGGCGCCAGCCGAATTCGAGGCATCGTGGTCGCAGCTGTGCCGCTAAGCGGCCAGTAAAAGACAAAGACGGGGTCAGGTCATGGCATCGCGCAACTTGCGCGATGGCATGACCTGACCCCGTCTTTTTTGTGCCAACAGGGCGGGAATCAGGCCTTGTTCTTGCGGCGGGCGACGGCGGCCAGCAGGCCCAGGCCGGCCACCAGCATGGCGTAGCTTTCCGGTTCCGGGACGGGCGGCGGGGTGGCGCCGTCCACACCGCTCAGGTGCACGCTCCAGTTCGGACCCATGCCGCGGTGGCTGGCCGGCTGGTCCCAGTTGGCCAGGGGAATGGCGTCGTCGTGATCGAAGCGGAAGCCCTGGCTCAGCAGCAAGCCGTTGGAGAAGTTGTTGTAGGCGGCGATGGTAAACAGGTAGTTGCCGGCCGTAAGCGAGTGGAAGGTCAGGCCGGAATCGTAACGGGTCTGGCCGGGGGCGATGGTGGGGTCGTCATCGTTCTGGCCTACGCGCAGGCCATCTTTCCACACCGCCGTGATCGGGTCGAAATTGACGCCGTTCAGGTAGGAATCGGTCCAGACCTTGACGTCGGTGGCATCCTGGTTCAGCGTGAAGGGAATCTGAATCACGTCCTTCTGATAGCGGATGGTGCCGCTGAAGTTGAAATCGGCGGCGTGGCTGGGGGCGGCGGCGACGGCGGCCAGCAGGGCGCTACCCAGCAGCAGGTTGAATTTGCGCATGTTATATCCCTAAAATTAAATTAAAAACAATGTCAAAAAGACAGCAAATTATTCCAGAAAATGGTGGATTTGTCATGTCTTTTTGCTATTGTTGCTTGCGTCCTGCAAGACAGGGACATGGGCTCAGGCGCGGCGCGGCGGTTCGGTATGGCGGCTGCTGCGGCGGAAGGCGGGCAGGGCGCCCGGCGGCCGGTGATAGGCTTCCATGGCCCGCTCGTAGCCATACTGCCACTGGTCATTCATGTGCTGGACGAAGGTGGCATAATCGCGCGGCATGACCAGCCGGATGCGGTTGCGGCGCCAGTCCAGCTGCTTTTGCATCTGCTGGCGCGCCAGCACGCGCGACACGTCCGACGCGTCGATCCGCACGTCGGCCGGATGGCTGTTGGCGTAGCGCAGACGTTCGTTGCCGTCCAGTCCCAGCACGGCGCGCCAGGCGGGAATGGCGAAAGCCTGGTCGAACGCTTCCTTGTACTCGATGGCCACATGGCCGGCCAGGCGGCGCGCGATCTCGATCGGGAACAGGTCCAGCACGCCGCCGATGTAGTCATGGCCGGCGTAGTGCTGGCAGCGGAAGTAGACCATGTCGGCGATCGACAGCCGGGCCGCCTCGGTCAGCGGCACGCTGCTGTCGGTCTGCAGCGTGTCGGCCACGGCGTGTTCGCCCCAGCGCGGATCGCTCAGGGGCGAGTCCATGCCGGCCAGCAGGGCGGCCGCGCGCGGGCCGCAGAACACGGTCTCGGCAAACAGCTTGCGCTGGCCGCGCGGCTGGCCCACGTCGCCGGGGCCGAACAGCAGGCGGCCGCCGATGATGGCCACGTCCACCTCGGGCGTGCCGGTGACGGCCGGGAACGGCAGCGCCGGCGGGATCTCGAACAGGTAGTCGCGGAACAGGTCGGGAATGACGGGCGCCCGGGCCGGCGACAGCTTGCGCCTGGCCGCGCCCAGCAGCGTACCCACCATGCCCGCGTGCTGGGCCGAGCGGAGCTCGCACCAGAAGCGGTACATGGCGCGCGAGGTCAGCCAGGCGCGCCGCGCGGCGTCGTCGGGCAGCTGGTGGATGATGGTGGCGGCGATCGAGCCGCCGCAGCTGGCCAGCAGCAGGTCGGGCGGGCAGCCGGCCTGGCGCGCGGCCGCGTACATGCCAAGGTAGATGCCGAAGCGGAAACCGCCGCCGGCCATCACCATGCAGCGCTGATAGGGAGTGGCTTGCGTCATGGGGGCACCATACCACACCGCCGCCCTGTCGCAGGCTGCGCGCCCCGTCCGGCACTAGTGGGTGTGCTCCAATGTGCGGCCCAACTAGTTAAAAATTCAATAATTTTTGCGCATTATCGATAAAATTGTAACATTTCTTTTCGCCAACTATACGCTGTGCTAACATTGCGTTTTTACCAATGTTCGTCTGGTGCAGCGGCGGCTAGTGGAGGCCTACTAAAGCGGGCTTCAGCCTACGCCAAGTCAAGACGGGCCGACGGGCCGGGGGCTAGAATGCGGGATGTCGCCGCACGCTTTGCGGTCCCCGGCCCGCATCGGAACCAGTCATGTACTACGGAGAACGCTTCAACAGCATCACCCATACCGTGGGGGCCGCGCTGGCCGCCGTGGGCGGGGCGCTGCTGATCACCATGGCGGTGCGCAGCGGCGATCCCTGGAAGGTGGTCAGCTTCAGCGTCTACGTGGCTTCGCTGGTGACGCTGTACCTGGCCTCGACCTTGTACCACAGCGTGCGCGGTCCGGCCAAGCAGTGGCTGCGGCGGCTCGACTACTGCGCCATCTACCTGCTGATCGCGGGCAGCTACACGCCGTTCACGCTGGTGAGCTTGCGCGGACCGTGGGGCTGGTGGCTGTTCGGCGCGGTGTGGGCGCTGGCGGCGATCGGCATCGTGCAGGAGCTGTGGTATGCGCGCGGGGCGCGCGTGCTGTCGCTGCTGATCTACGTGTTGATGGGCTGGCTGAGCCTGGTCGGCGTGCGGCCGCTGATCGCGGCGCTGGGCTGGAACGGTTTCCTGTGGCTGGCCGCCGGCGGCCTGCTGTACACGGGCGGCATTGGATTTTACGCCACCGATCACAAGCTGCGCCATGGGCACGGCGTCTGGCACCTGTTCGTCCTTGGCGGCAGCATGTGTCATTTCGGCGCCGTGCTGCTGTATGTGGCGTGACGGTGGTTTGTTTCAATGACCTCACCACGCGGGACTATTTTGGATATCCATTCCGACGATTTGAAAACCTTCGTCGCCGTGATCGACAGCGGCACCCTGAGCGCCGCCTCGGTCCACCTGGGGCAGACCACCTCGGGCGTCAGCCGCGCGCTGTCGCGCCTCGAAGATAAACTGGCCACCTCGCTGCTCACGCGCACCACGCGCCGCATGGAGCTGACGGAGGAAGGCCAACTGTTCCTGCACAAGGCACGCAACATCCTGGCCGCGATGGAGGAGGCGGAAGAAGCGATCCGCATCCGCCAGCAAAAGCCGGCCGGCCGCCTGTGCGTGGACGCCGCCTCGCCGTTCATGCTCCATTGCGTGGTGCCGCACGTGGCGGCGTTTCGCGCCATGTACCCGGAGATCCGGCTGCAATTGAGCAGCAACGACCAGATCGACGACGTGATCGAGCAGCGCACCGACATCGCCATCCGCGTCGGCGCCGTGACGGACACGACGCTGCATGCCCATGCGCTCGGCTCCAGTCCGCTGTTCCTGCTGGCCAGCCCGGCCTACCTGAACGCGCACGGCATTCCCGCCTCGCCCGAGGATCTGGCCGGCCACGTCTTGCTGGGCTACGCGCATGACGAGGCGGGCAACCACTGGCCGCTGCGCCACGCTGGCGGCAACAGCCTGGACATCACGCCCACCCTGACGGCCACCAGCGGCGAGACCTTGCGCCAGCTGGCGCTGGCTGGACAGGGCATCGCCTGCCTGGCCGAGTTCATGACCCGCGCCGACATCGAGGCCGGCCGCCTGGTCAAGGTGCTGGTGGGCAGCTACACGGGCTACCGCCAGCAGATCCACGCCGTCTACTACCGCAACACCCAACTGTCGCAGCGCATCCGCTGCTTCCTCGACTTCCTGCAGCAGAAGCTGTGATGGCGGCGTGCCGCCACGCGACCATGGTATGTGCGTGAACGTACAGTGTGCGCGGGCGGCGCGGGCATATGATGGATTGCCTGGTGGGGCGATACCGACAAGGATCCAGCACCACCGGCGGGTTGGCCGGGCGCCCCGAGTCCCCGGCACCAACAACAACGCCACCAATGCGAGGGCATCATGGCCCAATCCAATCATCCATCCAAATACCTCGTGCGCGCTTATCTTGAGCGCCGTTCGCGTGACGCCAAGCCGCCGCCATCGCCGCACGAAATCCGCCGCCAGCTTGGCTGGGGCCTGCGCCTGTGCGGCTGGCCATACGGGAGCGCCAGCCGGTCCTGACGCGGCGCCCGCCGCCACCGGCTCCCTGTTTTTACCGCGCACCGACTGCGCATCCGCCGCCCACTCCGCGGCCATCGTTCCTTTCCCACCGCTCCGCCACGCCGCCTGCACCATTCACCGGCCACTGCCGGCCATTGGCCGAATAGTGGTTTCGCGGTGGCGCGATCGCGCGTATCGTTACGCTCATTGATACATCAGGAGCGTATATGAAGCACTTCATGGAACAGGACGGCGCGCGCCGCATGCGCAAGCAGCTGCTGGTGGGCGTCATGCTGATCGTGGCCGGCACCGTGGTGCTGCTGGATCGCGTGAACCTGCTCGATCTCGACCTCGACCTGGCGAGCATCTGGCACTACTGGCCGTGGCTGCTGGTGGTCCTGGGCATCAACAACATGCTGCCGCCCACCTCGCCGCGCTACTTTTTGAATGGCTTGTGGAAGGTGTTCTTCGCCGGCTGGTGGTATGTCTCGTACGAGCACGTGTGGGGGCTGGATTTCAGCCAGACCTGGCCGGCCCTGCTGGTGGCCTGGGGCACGGGCATGGTGCTGCAGCCGACCTTGACCAATTACTTCGTCCAGGGGGAGTAGGCCATGCGCCCGCATCGTCATCCCCACGCGGGGTCGCAGATCGTCTTCGGCCTGTTCGTGATCGCCCTTGGGCTGCTGTTCCTGCTCGATAACCTGGGCCTGTTCGACTTCCGTTTTTCCCTGCATTTGCTGCCGATGCTGCTGGTGCTGTTCGGCGTGATGAAGATCGTGCAAAGCCGCTCCACGCAAGGGCTGGTGGTGGGCGGGGCCCTGGTGGCGGCCGGTGTGTTGCTGACCTTGCGCAGCATGGGCCTGCTCGACCTGAGCTGGCGCATGGTGTGGCCCGTGCTGATGATCGGTGCCGGCGTGAGTGTGGTGTTGCGCTCGGTGGGCGGACGGCGTCACACCATGCTGGCCGAAGATGGCGGGCTGCCGCCCACGCCCGGCGACGATGCCGTGATCAACCTGACGGCCATCATGGGCGGTTATAAGCGCCGCCTCGCCAGTCCCGGATTCCGGGGCGGCGAAGTGACGGTGGTGATGGGCGGCTGCGAGCTGGACCTGCGCCAGTGCGGCCTGCAAGGTGACGCCGAGCTGAATGTGTTCGCGCTGTTCGGTGGGATCCAGATCCAGGTACCGCCCGACTGGACGGTGCTGATGTACGGCACGCCGGTGCTGGGCGGCTTCGAGGAACGCACCACGGTGCCGCCGGATACGGGCAAGCGCCTGATCGTCAAGGGCTACGCCATCATGGGTGGCGTGGAAGTGCGCAACTGACATGCCGGGCCTGTTCGCCAGCCGGCGCGGCGCGCTGGTCTACCTGGCCCTGTGGCTGACGCTGGGGCTGATGCTGGGCGGCGTGATCGCGCTGGCGGACGCCGCGCCGCTGCCCAACGCGCTGCTGTTCGCCGTGCCGCTGAACCTGATGTATGCCTTCGTGGCCGGCTTTTCCGCGTACTACCTGTGCCGTGCCTACCCGCTGGGACGCGCGCCGTTGCCGCTGTTGTGCGTCCTGGCGGTGGCGGCGGCCGTGGCCGGCCTGCTGTGGCTGGGGCTGGCGCAGTTGTGGAACGCCTTGTGCCTGCTGCCCGCCATGTCCTGGGCCGGCATCGTCATCGGGCCGCAACTGGCGGCGCTGGTCGCGGCGCTGGGCATGCTGCTGTATGGCCTGGCGACGGCGATCCACTACCTGGTGATCGAATTCGTGCGCGCGCAGACGGCCGAGCAGGGCGCCCTGGCCGCGCGGCTGGCGGCGCAGGAGGCCGAGCTGCGCATGCTGCGCACCCAGATCGATCCGCACTTCCTGTTCAACAGCCTCAATTCCATCAGCGCCCTCAGTACGCAAGACCCGCCGGCCGCGCGCAGCATGACGCTGGAACTGGCCAGCTTCTTTCGCCACAGCCTGGGCATGGACGCGCAGCGCAAGGTGGCGCTGGAGCGGGAGCTGGCGCTGGTGCGGCATTTCCTGGCGATCGAGCGCCAGCGTTTCGGCGCGCGCCTGGCCGTGCGCGAGGACATTGCGCCGGATGCAGCCTGCTGCCTGGTGCCGCCCATGATCGTGCAGCCGTTGGTGGAAAACGCCGTCAAGCACGGCATCGGCCAGTTGCCCGAAGGGGGCGTGATCATGCTGACGGCACGGCGGGCCGGCTCGCTGCTGCGGATACGGGTCGAGAATGATGTCGATGCCAGCCTGCCAGCCGCGCGTGGCAATGGCGTCGGCCTGGCCAATGTGCGACAGCGGCTGGCGGGCTTGTATGGGCACGAGGCCAGCATCCACTGGTCGCGCCGGGACGACAGGTTTGGCGTGGAGCTGTCCATGCCGGCCGAGACGAGCGGAGACTGAACGCATGCGCATCATCATCGTGGACGACGAAGCACTGGCGCGCGGCGTGGTGCGCGAATACCTGGCCGCCCACGCGGACGTCGAAATCGTGGCCGAATGCGCGAACGGCTTCGACGCCGTCAAGGCCATCATGGAACTGGCGCCGGACCTGGTGTTCCTCGATATCCAGATGCCCCGGCTCGACGGCTTCGAGGTGGCCGAACTGACGGCGGGCCGGACCCGCTTCATTTTCGCCACCGCCTACGACCAGTATGCGATCCGGGCGTTCGAATTCCACGCGCTCGATTACCTGCTCAAACCATTCAGCCAGCAGCGCTTCGACCAGGCCCTCGCGCATGCGCGCGCCAGCGTGGTCGTGGGCGCCGATGCGGGCGCGGGCGAGGGCGCGGGCGGGGCCGTGGCCCGCATGGCGCGCGAGGCCGTGGCGCGGCAGCAGCCACTGGAGCGGGTGCTGATACGCGATGGGGCCAAGGTGCACGTGATCGCCTGCGACCATATCGACAGCATTGAGGCGCAGGACGATTACGTGCAGATCCGCGCCGACGGCAGGAACTACCTGAAAAACCAGCGCCTGGCGGAGCTGGAGCAGCTTTTGCCGCCGCAGCTGTTCATGCGCATTCACCGCTCCTACATCGTCAATATTGAACGCATCAGCCGCATCGAGCAGGCCACGCGCGGCAGCCATGTGGCCATCCTGCGCGATGGCGGCCGGATTCCTGTCAGCCGCAGCGGCTACCAGAAGCTGCGGACCATCATGACGTGACGGCGGGCGGCGCGGCCTGTTCGATGTGCCACCAGCCGGGCATCAGGGCCTGGATTTCCGGCCGGCCGAAGCGGTCGTCGATCAGGTACACGGTGCCCTGGTCGGTCTGGGTGCGGATCACGCGGCCCGCCGCCTGCACCACCTTCTGGATGCCGGGATAGAGATAGGTGTAGTCGTAGCCGGCGCCGAAGGTGGCCTGCATGCGAGCGCGTATCTGCTCGTTGACGGGGTTAATCTGGGGCAGGCCGAGCGTGGCGACGAAGGCGCCGATCAGGCGCGCGCCCGGCAAGTCCACGCCTTCGCCGAACGCGCCGCCCAGCACGGCGAAGCCGATGCCCGTGCTGTCGGGGGTGAAGCGGGTCAGGAATTGCGCGCGTTCGGCCTCGTCCATGCGGCGCGCCTGGCGCCACTGCGGCACGTCCGGGCAGTGCTCGGCGAACAGCGTGGCGGCTTGCTCCATGTAGTCGAAGCTGCTGAAGAAGGCCAGGTAGTTACCTGGCTGGCGCTGGTACTGCGCCTCCATCAACGCCGCGATGGGGGCCAGCGACTGGCGCCGGTGCTGGTAGCGGGTGGAGATGTGGTTGGCCACCTGGACCGACAACTGTTCCGCTGCGAACGGCGATTCCACGTCCACCCAGGCCGTGGTGGCGGGCATGCCCAGCGTGTCGCTGAAATAGTTCCAGGGGCTGAGCGTAGCCGAGAACAGGGCCACGGTATGGGCTGCCTCGAAGCGCGGCTTGAGGAAGGGCGCGGGCACGATGTTGCGGATGCAGAGCACGGAGTTGCTGTGGCTTGCGCTGCGTCCGGCTGGCCCGCCCTGGGCGATGTCGAACAGCGAGTGCTCGCCGAAGGTGTCGGCCAGCCGCGTGAACTGCAGCACGTCGAAATAGAACGCCTGCAGCTCCGGGTCCACGTGGCCGGGATGGTCTGCCAGGTAGTCCGTGATGGCGCTGGCCACGCTTTGCAGGGCCGCCATGAACTTGTCCGGCAGGCCGGGGTAGGCCTGGTAGTCTTCCTGTTGTTCCTTTTCCAGCGCGTTCCATTGCCGGTGCACGCGGTCCAGCGGCTTTTTCAGTTCTTCGGGTGCGTATTTGCGCAGGATGCGCAGGGCAGCGTGTTCCAGTTCGGCCGAATACATGGCGCGGGCGCGCGACACCATGTTGTGCGCCTCGTCCACCAGCACGTTGACCTTCCAGTCGTGCATTTGCGTGAGGCTGTGCAGCATGGCGCCGGCATCGAAGTAGTAGTTGTAGTCGCCCACCACCAGGTCGGCCCAGCGCGCCATTTCCGTGCCCAGGTAGTAGGGGCAGACCTGATGCGCGAGACCCACTTCGCGCAGCGCAGCGCGGTCCAGCGTGGCCACTTGCAGCGCGGCGGCGCGGGCGGCGGGCAGGCGGTCGTAGAAGCCGCGCGCCAGCGGACACGATTCGCCATGGCAGGCCAGTTCGGGGTGCTCGCAGGCCGTGTTGCGGGCCGCCAGTTCCAAAGTGCGCAGCGGCAGCAGCGGCGCAGCGCGGCGCAGGACGGCCGCCGCGTCGAGCGCCATCTGGCGGCCCGGCGTTTTCGCGGCCAGGAAGAAGACCTTGTCCAGTCCATGTTCGGCGCTGGCCTTAAGCATGGGGAACAGGCTGCCTACGGTCTTGCCGATGCCGGTGGGCGCTTGCGCCAGCAGGCAGCAGGCGCGGTTGCTGGCCTTGTACATGGCTTCGGCCAACTGGCGCTGGCCGGGGCGGAAGGTGGCGTGCGGGAAGGGCATGGCCTTGAGCTGCGCGTCGCGCGCGGCGCGGTGCGCCAGTTCCCGCTCGGCCCATTGCAGGAAGCGGCCGCATTGCTGCTCGAAATACGCTTGCAGCGCGGCGGCCGTGTGGTCCTCGTGCAGCGCGGTTTCCTTCTGGCTGGCGATGTCGAAATAGACCAACGTCAGGCGCACCTGTTCCAGCCCACGTTCGCGGCACAGCAGGTGGCCGTAGATTTTCAGTTGCGCCCAGTGCAGCTGGCGGTGGTTGTCCGGCATGCGCGACAGGTCACCACGATAGGTCTTCACTTCCTCCAGCTGTCGGCGGCGCGGGTCGTAGCCGTCGGCGCGGCCACGCACGTGCAGCGGGCCGAAGTCGCCCGCCAGCGGCAGTTCGCGCTCGTAATCGTCGTCGCGGCGCGCGGCCACCACGGCGTGGCCGGCGATGCCTTCCTGCGCCGTGGGTGCGGGCGTGAAGCGCAGATCGAGGTCGCCCACCTTGGCCGTGAACTCGCACAGCGCGCGCACGGCGACCGTGTAGCGTTGTTCAGTGATCGGGGCCTGCGTGTCCTGCGCGTTCTTCGCAACCTTCGTAACTTTTGCAGCCTTCGCAACCTTCGCGCTCATCGTGCCCATCGTGCCCATCGTGCTCATTGCGCCCATTGCAGGTAGCAGACGGCCACCGGCATGTCGTGCGCGGCGCAATAGTCTATCCAGCGCTGCTGGCTGTCCTGCAGGCGGTCGCCCGGGCCTTTGACTTCGATCATCGCGTAACGGCGCTCGGCCGGCCAGAACTGGATCAGGTCGGGGAAGCCGCTGCGGTTGGCCTTGACGTCCTGCAGCATGCGTTCGAACGCGTGCCGCAGGTGCCGGGGCGGGATGCAGTCCAGCGCCAATGCCAGCAATTGTTCGTCCAGCGCTTCCCAGAACACGAACGGCGACTGGATGCCGTACTTGGCCTCGAAGTTGCGCGAGATGGTGTCGCGGTAGCTGCCATCGTCGAGCTGCGCCAGGCAGGCCGCGAACTGGGGCGCGCGGCGGCGCTGGAAGTCGGCGCTGTGCAGGTCGGCCGGGCCGCGGTGGAACGGGTGGAAGAAGGCGCCGGGGATGGCGCTGAACACGGCGTCCCAGCACAGCAGGCCGAACAGGGAGTTGATCAGTGCGTTTTCCACGTAGTAGACGGGGGCATCGTCGCGGGTGAGATGGTCGCGCACTACCAGCTCCACGTAGCTCGGTTCATCCGGCGGCGGCAGGCTCAAATCGATACGCTCGGGCTGGATGGGCGCGGCGGCGGCCGGTTTGGCGTGGCCCAGGCTGCGCGCCAGCCGTGGCGCCATGCGCAGCAGTTGCAGGCGTTCGGCTTCGCTTTCCGGCTGCGTCCATGCCGTTTGCAGCAGCGCGTAGGCCGCTTCGTGGCGGCCATCCTTTTCCAGCACGCGGATGGCGCGCGCGCGGGCGCCGGGGTAGGTACAATCGGCGTACAGCGCGTGGGCGGCGGCCCAGTCCTGCTGCTTTTCGAGCTGCTGGGCGAACTGGAACAGCAGACGGTCGCGGCGGCTGTGCAGCCATTCGTTGTCCGGCGGGCAGGGCGGCAGGTCGGCCAGCATGTCCGCCACCGCCTCGCCGGCCTGGAAGCGTTCGCGGCACTGGTGCAATTGCAGGTAGTTGTCGATGTCGTGCCGGGTGCGGAAACCGCGCGCGGCCGGCGAGAACGCCACTTTTTCGTACTGGTAGATGCCTAGGTCCGACAGCACGAACTCGGTCCAGTCCTGGTGGTAGTTACCGAAGAAGATCAGGCGCAGCCGGTCGCACAGGGGCTGGGTGACGATGTGGTAGACCTGGTCGCCGGCATCCGGATACCAGGCCGAGAAGCGGTGCGCACCCTCATGGCGCGGGCGCAGCGCTTCCAGCTGTTCGGCCTTGCGCAGCGTCTTTTCCTGCGGCGAGAGCTGGAACAGGCGTCCGATTTCGGGCTTTTGCAGCAGGTCGAACAACTGGTCCAGCGTGAGCACGGGATCGGTTTCGATCCAGCCCTGTTCGGCAAGCGGGGCGGCGGCCGCCATGCTGTTGCCGATTTCCGCGTAGGACAGCTTGCTGGCGCGGAACAGTTCGCCTTTGCGCATCACCATGCGCACGAACAGGGCGCGCGCCGTCTGGGGCAGGGTGGGGAAGCTGTGGATGAAGACGCGCTCGTCGTCCGCCAGCAGGTCGTCGTAGCGTTCGCCGATCCAGTTCAGGACGAGCTGGAAGTTGTCCAGATAGTAAAACGGGTTTTCCAGGACTTTGATCATTGCGGCGGACGGACGGCGGATAACTGTATCTATGTACAGTCTATCGCGTCCGGCGCCGCTTGCCCAGCACATTCGTGCCGGGCGGGTGGGGCAGGCTTACTTCTTGGGGGCTTTGGCGGTGCCTTGCTCCACCATGGCCGAGGCCTTGGCGATCTGGGCTTCGACGGCCGCCACTGCTTCCTTGGTGGCCTTGGTCACCTGCTCATAGCCAGCGAAGGCGTTGTCGATGGCGGTCTTGACGATCTGCACGGCGTTCTCCGAACCGGGGCGCACGTTCTTGGTCACGTCGTAGATCAGCGCGCTCAGGTTGCTCTTGGCTTCGGCCATGTGGGCGTCGGCCGCGCGCGTGAACTCCTCGCGAATCTCGCCGATGATGTCGCCCAGTTGCTGGTTGTAGGCGGCCGCGCCGGCCATGCCCGGCTGCACGTGGGAGGCGGCCAGTTCCATGGCGGCCTTCGGGTCCTGCGCCTGGCTCAGGGCCTTGCCGGCCGCCAGGCTGTCTTCCACGTTCGACTTGGCGGTGGCCATGTTGAGCGCGACCACTTGTTCCACACCCTGCACGGCGCGGTTGGTCAGGGTGTTGAAGGTTTCAAGCTGAAATTCAAACAGGGCTTTCGTTGCGTTGGCAAATTGCTCGGGATTCGTAAACATAGGTTCTCCTCGTGGTGATGGGATGTGGCTATCGTTCGCTTGAAACCTGTCCTGCAGAATGGTTGCTTCTCCCCATTATTTAGCAAGCAAGGGCTTTTCGCAACGGCTATCGCGATAGGGGCCACCGGCGCGCTCCCAGCCCGGCCCCAGCGGCCATTGCGAACAACTTGTGCTGCCATCGACCTTGCTGCGCCATTTGAACCATGGCGCCGGCGCCGCGGCCAGCGCTGCGCTGGCCAGCAGCAGGGCGGCCGCCAGCATGGCAGTCAGCGGACGGCGCGCGGCTCCGGCGGGGGCAGCGAGGGTGGGGACGGTGGTCATCTGGTCGGTCATGGCAGTTGCAGCGCGCATACCTGGTTGCGGCCGCCTTCCTTGGCCGCGTAGAGCAGCTTGTCGGCGGTGGCGATCATGGTTTGCTGGGCGGTCAGGCTCTCGGGTTCGGCAAAGTCGATGCTGGCCACGCCGAAGCTGGCCGTGGCGCGTATCATGCGTTCGCCGTGGGGCACGGGATTGGACGCCAGCGCCTGCCGCAGCCGCTCGGCCAGTTGCACGCCGCCGCGCAAATCCGTCTCCGGCAGGATCAGCAGGAATTCCTCGCCGCCATAGCGCACCACGCTGTCGATGCTGTCGCGCGTCATGGCCTGCATCAGGCCAGCGAAGGCCAGCAGCACGGCGTCGCCGCCGTCGTGGCCGAAGCTGTCGTTGACATTCTTGAAATGGTCGAGGTCGCACATGATGACCGTCAGGCTCAGCCTGTAGCGCTGGGCGCGCGACAATTCCGTCTCCAGCAATTGTTCGTGCAGGTGGCGGCGGTTGTAGCAGCCGGTGAGCGGGTCGCGCACGGACAGGTTCTTGAGCACGGTCTGGGCCCGGAATTCGTCGCGCCACAGCACCTGGTAGCGGCGCGCGGCCACGTAGCCGAACACATTGGCCAGCACCAGCAGGGTGGCCATGGTGGCCAGTTCCACTTCGCGCATGCTGCCCAGCAGCCGGGCCAGCAGCACGAAGCCGATGGTAGCCGTGACCGCCACGGCCAGGGCATACATCAGCCGGTTCGGGATGTAAATGTAGAGCACGACGATCAGGATGGCCATCGAAATCGCGTGCAGCGAAAACTCCGATGAGCGCCAGGCCGCGATCAGCAGGAAGCCAGCGCAGGCGGCCACCTCCGTGACGGTGGCGACGATGCGGGTCATGGCCAGCGAGCGGGGAAAGCGGCGCAGCAGCAGCAGGCTGGTGAGCGCGATGATCACCACCAGCAGCCGCGCGCCCACCAGCAGCGCGCTGTGGGCCGTGTAGCCCATCCACATCACGTCGGTGACGGCGAACCCGAGGTAGAAGACGGAGCAGAACAGGAACGCGATGCGCAGCTGGGCCTGGGTGTCGGCCAGGTGATGCAGCTGGAAGCGGCGTTCGGCGTCGGCGTTGCGGAATTCGCTGCGCAGGGGCGCCATGTCCAGCGCGAGGGAGGCAGGGAGCGGCCGCATCGTGTCAGCGCGGCGCCACGGCCGGCAGCAGCAGCGTGAAGCAGGTGCCCTGGCCTGGCGTGCTGGCCACTTCGATCCGCCCGCCCAGCACACCGGTGATGATGTTGTGGGTGATGTACAGGCCCAGCCCGCTGCTGCCGTGTCCCAGGCGCGTGGTGTAGAACGGGTCGTAGATGCGTGCCAGCGTGGCCGCAGCGATCCCCACCCCGTTGTCGGACAGGGTCAGTTCCACTTCGCCGGTTGCCGTGGGGCGGGCCCGGATCGTGATGGTGCCGGCCGTGCGGCCGTCGAAGCCGTGCAGCACGCTGTTGTCGAACAGGTGGGTCAGGGCCTGGTCCAGCGGGCCGGGGTAGCTGTCCAGCTCCAGGTTGGGGGCGATGTCTTCGATCACGGTCAGGTCGCATTGCTTGACGGCGGCCTGCAGCGGCAGCACCAGTTCCGTCACCAGCCGGTCGAGCAGGAAGCGGCGCCGCTGCGAACTGGCCGCGTCCACGGCGATGCGCTTGAAGCTGTCGACCAGGCCGGCCGCGCGCGTGAGGTTGCGCACCACCACCTCGTCGGCCTCGGTGGCCTGGGCCAGGAAGCCCTCCAGCGTCGAACGGCGCAAGCCGCCTTCCACGTCCTGGCGCAGCGCGCGCAGGCGCTCGCTCATGGTGGTGGCCACGATCAGGCTGTTGCCGATCGGTGTGTTCAGTTCGTGTGCCACGCCGGCCACCAGCGTGCCCAGCGCGGCCAGCTTGTCGCGCCGCACCAGCTCGTCCTGGGTCATGCTCAGGTTGTCGAGCGCCGTGCTTAGTTCATCGTTGGCCATTTCCGCCTGTTCCTTGGCCTTCTGCAGTTCGGCCGTGCGGGCCGTCACCTGTTCCTCCAGCCGTTCCTGGTGGCGCGCCAGTTCCTCTTCGCGCCGGGCGCGCACGATGGCGATGCCGGCCAGATGGGTGGCCACGCTGATCAGGCGCTGGTCGGCCGCCGCCGGCGAGCGCACTTCGCGGTAATACATGGCGAACGAGCCCAGCACCTTGTCGCCGTCGAGCAGGATGGGAATCGACCAGCAGGCGCGCAGGCCGTGCGGCGCGGCTAGGTGCTTGTAGGGCGCCCACAGCGGATCGGCTTCGATGTCGGAGACGATCACCGTCTCCTTGCGGAACATGGCCGTGCCGCAGGAGCCGACGCCAGGGCCGATGGGCACGCCATCGAGCTTGCGCAGGTAGTCGGGCGGCAGGCTGGGACCGGCGGCCGGCGTCATGCTGCGGCCGTCAGGTTGCAGCAGCATCACGGAGCACAGCACGCCGTCGGCCTGCGATTCGATCAGCAGCATCAGCTGGTCCAGCGTCGCTTGCAGCGGCGCGCCGCCGGCCACCATTTCCAGCAGTTTGTTCTGGCCTTCGCGCAGCGCCTCGGCGCGCTTGCGCAGGGTGACGTCGACCAGGCGGATATGCATCAGGCGCCGGCCCGGCACGTCCAGCGCCACCATGCGCAGTTCGCAGTCGACGGGACGGCCGCTGCCATGGCTGAAGCGCGCTTCGAACACGCGGATATCGCCGGCCGCCACCATGGCCATGTGCTCGGCCAGGCAATCGGCCGAACTCTTGCCATCGGGTTGTTCGGGCGGGCACAGGGCCAGCAGGCTCGATTGCAGCAGCGCGCTTTCGGTGCGGCCCAGCATCTGGCAGGTGCTGCGGTTGACGTTGATCAGGCGGTTCTGTTCCAGGTCCAGCAGCAGCACGGCGTCCGGCGAGCCGGCCAGCAGCGTGTGGTAATTGATTTCGAGGTCGTCCAGCCGTGGCGCCGGCGGCGTGGCGGCTGGCTTGCCCAGTTGCGCCACGATCTGCTCGGCCAGCGCGCCCGCCTGGAACGGCAGCGCCACATAGCGGCTGGCGCCGGCCGCCGTGGCGCGCGCGCGCTCGTCTTCGCTCGGGGTGGCCGACAGCAGGAACACGGGCGGCTGGATGCGCGCGCCCTGGCTGAGGCGCTGGCACAGTTCGAAACTGGCGCTGCCGGCCAGCGTCACGTCGAGCAGCACCAGCGCGATGCCGCCCTGGCTGGCGGCGTTGAGTACGCTGTCGCCCTTGCTGACCGATTGCAGCTGTAACCCGTGCTGGGATAGCAGGCGCTGCAGTTCGGACAAGTCCGGCGCCGAGCTGGTCGCGATCAGCACGGTATGCGGCGGGCCGGAAGGGGGCAGCTGGGTCATTGGTGGGACGGGTCCTTGCACTCGGGTAATGCAAGTGTAGTACAAGATGGAGAGGGGCAGGGCGGTTCCGGGGGGCGGCGCGTCAATTTTGGTTCACGCGGCGCGCGCGGTGTGGCGCGAAAATGAAAAAAGCCGCGAACTCGTGAAAGTTCGCGGCTTTTTCGCGTATCCGGTAGAGTGGTGCCCACGGAGGGACTCGAACCCCCACACCTTGCGGCACATGGACCTGAACCATGCGCGTCTACCAATTCCGCCACGTGGGCACTGTACTTCTTGCTACTCTTTGTCGCCGCATGTGCTACAACAGAGGCACGCATCTTAATGGACGCATCGGCGTCCGTCAATAGCGATTTGCGATTTACCAGTGAATTCGGTGCGCATGGCGGGCCGCAATGAAAAAAGCCGCGGACTCGTGAAAGTCCGCGGCTTTTTCGCGTATCCGGTAGAGTGGTGCCCACGGAGGGACTCGAACCCCCACACCTTGCGGCACATGGACCTGAACCATGCGCGTCTACCAATTCCGCCACGTGGGCACTGCTTCAACTCTTAATCTGCCGCGTGTTCTGCAGCAGAGGCAGCATAATGAGGCATGCGCGCCGCGCCGTCAAGGGTGGCGCGCATTTTTTTCGCATTGTCAGTTGCGATCAGTTGAAATACCGGGCGGGCATCACGCCCCTGCGAAGCGCAGACCGTGGCGGGCGGCGTAGTCGGGCAGGCTGCCACTTTCCTGCCGGGGCAGGCACAGGGCGACATAGCCGTCGGGACGGATCAGATAGGCGGCGTCGCGCAGCAGGTCGGTGGCGGCGGCCTGCGCCGTCCACGGCATGCAATGCACGGGCAGGCCCAGCGCCTGCGCCTCTGCCGCCAGCCCGGCGCTGCACACGCCATACACGTGCAGCTGCCAGTCCATCGACCGCAACGGATCGAAATTGTCGTACTGGGCGTCGTGCACCCAGGGCAGGCGGTCGCCGCCGAGCACATCGCCCGCGCGGCCCGAGCTCAGGACGCTGTCCTCATAGTTGAGCCGCACTTGCGACAGGCTTTTGAACATGGCGCGCCGCGCGGCCGCGAAGCCGGTCACGAAGGGCAGCACATGCGGCAGCAGCCAGTGCCGCACCAGCCGGCCGGCGGCGCCTGACGCCACGGCGGCCTGGAACACGCGGTCCGTGGTGGCGACCAGCATGCGTGCGAAGGCGATGCGTTCCTCTTCGTAGCTGTTGAGCGCGGCGGGCGCGATGCGGCCTTGCAGTACCTGCGCGATCTTCCATGACAGGTTGACGGCGTCGCCGAGGCCGGTGTTCATGCCCTGGCCGCCGGCGGGACTGTGGACATGCGCGGCGTCGCCCAGGATGAAGGCGTGGCCGACGCGGAACTGCTGCGCCACCCGGTGGTGCACGCGGTAGGTTGAGAACCAGTTCACGTCCTCGACGTGGATGCCCAGCAGCGGCTCGACGATGGGACGTACGTCCGCGTAGCTGTGCTGCGCCGCGTGGTCGGCGCTGGCGGGCATGATGCCGATCAGGCGCTGCATGCCGCTGGAGCGCACCGGCAGCATCAGCGCGAAAGTTTGCTCGCCGATGTGGATCTGCAGCTCGGTGTTGGGCGGCCCGCTGATCTTGACGTCGGCCACGTAGTACAGGTGGGCGTAGGTGCCGCCGGGGAAATCCAGTTGCAGCACCTCGCGCACGCGGCTGTGCGCGCCGTCGCAGCCGCACACGAAGCGTGCGTCGCAGTAGCGTTCAGCGCCGTCCCGCTCCAGCAGGGCGTGGATGCCTTGCTCATCCTGCGAGAAGCTGGACAGGGCGGTGTTCCATTCGACTTCGATGCCTGCCTGCTTCAGCTGGCTGACCAGGAAGCGCTCGTGGTCGTCCTGTGGATAGGCCAGCACGAAGGGGTAAGGGCTGAGACCGGCTCCCATGTCCTTCAGCGGCAGGCGGGCAATCTCCTGGCCGCGCTCGCGCATGTGCAGCGCCTCGATCCGCACGCCGTGCGCGACGATCTCGTCGGCCAGGCCCATCTGGCGGTAGAACTCCAAGGTGCGGGCGTGGACCGCCATCGCGCGCGAGGCCTGTCCCGGGCCGGAGGCCTTGTCGATGATGCGCAAGGGGATGCCGTGGCGGGCCAGTCGCAGGGCGAGCATCAGACCAGTGGGGCCGGCTCCGGCGATCAGGACTTGGGCAGGCATGGTCAAAGTATAGGAGGGATGCGCGGCGGACGGCGCGCAGATGGGCGGGTGACGCCGCGGCGCGGCCGGGAATGAAGAAAGCCGCAGACTCGTGAAAGTCTGCGGCTTTTCTCGTATCCGGTAGATGGTGCCCACGGAGGGACTCGAACCCCCACACCTTGCGGCACATGGACCTGAACCATGCGCGTCTACCAATTCCGCCACGTGGGCACTGCGGGTTGTAGTTATTCGCTACAACGTTGCAACGGGGCGTATCTTACTGGAGTGCAAGCGTCGTGGTCAATGGCGAAATGAAGATTAATATGAAATATTTTCAGCGTTTCGCGTTCGGAAATGAAAAAAGCCGCAGACTCCTAAAAGTCTGCGGCTTTTTCGCGTATCCGGTAGAGTGGTGCCCACGGAGGGACTCGAACCCCCACACCTTGCGGCACATGGACCTGAACCATGCGCGTCTACCAATTCCGCCACGTGGGCACTGATGCTGCTCTCTTAATGCTGCTAAACAACTTCTGCTATTATAGCGAGCGGGAGAGTTTCGCGCCAGATGAACTTTCGTTCCATACTGCACATCAACTCTGTCTTGCGCTTCCCGCTTTGCCGCTGTCCGTAGACGTTGTCGCCGCGAGAGACCCGAATTATAGAGGAATCTTGTGCGATGTCAAAGGTGGGGACGCAAAATATTTCCTGAAAAATCTGCGCCCGCGCGGCCCCATGTTAGGTAAAGCAGGCCGATACCAAGTACACTACGCGCTATCACCGTGTCAATATAGGTGGCCGGTCGCAGTCCTCGGGCCTAGTCCCCAGTGATCACTGTCAATAATAAAACTATAGAAATACTTTTGAGCCCAACTACCCATATCCCCAGCCGGGAGGAAATCCTCGGCATCTTCCGTGGCGCCAAAGCGCCGCTCGATCTGCGCGCCCTCGCCAAATCGCTGAAAGTCGGCACGGAGGCGCAAGCGATCCTGACCCGCCGCCTGAACGCCATGGTGCGCGACGGCCAATTAATGGCCGACCGCGACACGGGCTGCTTCGTGCTGGCCGACCAGAGCGGCTTCATCGCCGGCCGCGTCTCCAGCCACCGCGACGGCTTCGGCTTCGTCATTCCCGACGAACCGGGCGACGACCTGTTCCTGCCTGAGAAGGAAATGCAGAAAGTGCTGCATGGCGACCGCGTGCTGGCCAAGGTGGTCGGCGTGGACCGCCGTGGCCGGCCGGAAGGCACGATCGTGGAAGTGGTGCAGCGCGCCAACACCCACATCATCGGCCGTCTGCATAACGAAAACGGCGCCTGGATCGTGGCGCCGGAAGACCAGCGCATCTCGCAGGACATCCTGGTGGCCGGCAGCATCGGCAAGGCCAAGGCCGGCCAGGTGGTCAGCGTGGAGCTGACGGAACAACCGATGCGCTTCAAGCAGCCGGTGGGCAAGATCGTCGAGGTGCTCGGCGAACTGGACGACCCCGGCATGGAAATCGAAATCGCCGTGCGCAAGTTCGGCGTGCCCCATATCTTCTCGGACGGCGCCCTCAAGCAGGCCGCCAAGCTGCCCGACGTGGTGCGCCCGGCCGACCTGGCCGACCGCGTCGACCTGCGCGACGTGCCGCTGGTGACCATCGACGGCGAGGACGCGCGCGACTTCGACGATGCGGTCTACTGCGAACCGGTCAAGATCGGCCGCAGCAAGGCCTTCCGCCTGATCGTGGCCATCGCCGACGTGAGCCATTACGTCAAACCCAACGACGCGCTGGACCTCGATGCGCTCGAACGCAGCACCTCGGTCTACTTCCCGCGCCGCGTGATTCCCATGCTGCCCGAGAAGCTGTCGAACGGCCTGTGCTCGCTGAACCCGGCCGTTGACCGCCTCACGCTGGTGTGCGACGCCGTCGTCACCGCCAAGGGCGAGATCAAGGCTTACCAGTTCTATCCGGCTGTGATCCACTCGGCCGCGCGCCTGACCTACACGGAAGTGGCCGACATCCTCGGCAACACCAAGGGTCCGGAGGCGGCGCGCCGTCCCGGCATCGTGCCGCACCTGCTGAACCTGTACGACGTGTACCAGGCGCTGCTCAAGGCGCGCATGGCGCGCGGCGCGATCGATTTCGAGACCACGGAAACCTACATCGTCTGCAACCCGTCGGGCAAGATCGAGAAGATCATCCCGCGCACCCGCAACGATGCGCACCGCCTGATCGAGGAATGCATGTTGACCGCCAACGTGTGCGCGGCCGACCTGCTGATCCGCCACAAGCATCCCGGCACCTACCGCATCCACGCCAGCCCCACGGCCGAAAAGCTCAAGCAGGTGCGCACCTTCCTCAAGCAGGCCGGCCTGCACCTGGACGGCGGCGACAAGCCGACGGCGGCCCACTACGCGGAACTGATGCGCGAAGTGAAGCTGCGGCCCGACGCGCCGCTGCTGCAGACCATGCTGCTGCGCTCCATGCAGCAAGCCGTCTACAGCCCGGATAACATCGGCCACTTCGGCCTGGCTTACGAGGCGTACGCGCACTTCACCAGCCCGATCCGCCGCTACCCGGACCTGCTGACGCACCGCGCCATCAAAGCTATTTTGCTGGGCAAGAAGTACGAGCCCAAGCTGTCGGAAAAGAGCGTGTTGAACACCAACGTGTCCAACGCCACCCGCAAGCAGCAGGCCAAGGACAAGGCGGAAGGGCGCGAGAAGAAAGCGGCCGACCTAACCGTGTGGGATGCGCTGGGCGTGCACTGCTCGGCCAACGAGCGCCGCGCCGACGAAGCCTCGCGCGACGTGGAAGCCTGGCTCAAGTGCTACTTCATGCAGGACAAGCTGGGCGAGGAATTCACAGGCCTGATCACCGGCGTGACCACCTTCGGCATCTTCGTGCAGCTCGAGCAGTTGTTCGTCGAAGGCCTGGTGCACGTGACGGACCTGGGCGCCGATTACTTCCAGTACGACGAAGCGCGCCATGAACTGCGCGGTGAGCGCACCGGCCAGCGTTACCAGCTGACCGACCGCGTGACCGTGCAGGTGGTGCGCGTGGACCTGGAAGCGCGCAAGGTGGACCTGCGCCTGGCCGGCGTGCCGGAGCGCGAAGCGGCGCCCGCCAAGGGCGGCCGCGCCGCACCGGCTGCGCCATCCAAGGCCAACGTCAAGCCGGGTCCGCGCACGGAGCGCCAGCCGCGCTTCGAAGCGGCCAGCGCCGGCAAGGCCAAGGCCGGCAAAACCAAGGCGGCCGCCAAGGCCAAGCCGAAACGCAAGACCAATGCCGCGGCAGGTGCCGCGGTAGCACCCCGGGCAGCCAAAGCTGCCTCAAAGAGTAAGAAGAAGCGATAGACAATGAAGAATAAAATGATTTTCGGTTTCCATGCGGTGACCTCGCGCCTGCGTCACGAGGCCAGCTCCGTGGAGGAAATCTTCATCGACGCCGGACGTACCGACCGCCGCATGCAGGATCTGGTGGCCGCTGCCAAGGCCGCCGGTGTACGCGTGATGCCGGTCGATTCGTCGCGCCTGGACAAGATCGTCGGTACCCGCCGCCACCAGGGCGTGATCGCGTTCGCCTCCCAGCTGGCGCTGGCGCGCAACCTCGATGAACTGCTGGACGCCATCGACGGCCCACCGCTGCTGCTTGTGCTCGACGGGATCACCGACCCCCACAATCTGGGCGCCTGCCTGCGCGTGGCCGATGGCGCCGGCGCGCATGCCGTGATCGTGCCCAAGGACCGCGCCGTGGGCCTGAACGCCACGGCCGCCAAGGTGGCCAGCGGCGCGGCCGAGACCGTGCCCTACATCACCGTGACCAACCTGGCGCGCACGCTGCGCGACCTGAAGGACCGCGACATCTGGCTGATCGGCACCTCCGACGATGGCGAGAAAGGCTTGTACGAAGCCGACTTCACGGGCCCGACGGCGCTCGTCATGGGCTCGGAAGGCGAGGGCATGCGCCGCCTCACGCGCGAGACCTGCGACGTGCTGGTGAGCATCCCCATGTTCGGTTCCGTCGAGAGCCTGAACGTGTCGGTGGCATCGGGCGTCTGTCTGTACGAGGCCCGCCGCCAGCGCCTGGTCAAGGAAGGCTGATCTTCCTGTCCACACTGGCGGCGCCGCAACGGGGCCGCCGGCTTGTTTTTACTGCTTCCGGCCGCCTCCGGCCAGTCCCCCGCCAGCAATTCCGGACCGGATACGCTACCATAGCTATCCGGTCACCTTGTTCCCCCGTCATTAAAGTCCGCACCATGTTCCGTCACCTGCGCCAAGACATCAACAGCATCATCGAACGCGACCCCGCCGCCCGCAACGCCTGGGAGGTGCTGACCTGCTATCCGGGCCTGCAGGCCATCGTGATGCACCGCTGGGCGCACTGGTGCTGGACGCACAGCCTGAAGTGGTTCGGCCGCTTCATTTCCTACCTGGCCCGCATCATCACCGGCATCGAGATCCACCCCGGCGCCACCATCGGCCGGCGCGTGTTCATCGACCACGGCTTCGGCGTGGTGATCGGCGAGACGGCCGTGGTGGGCGACGATTGCACCATCTACCAGGGCGTGACGCTGGGCGGCACCTCGCTGCATACGGGCAGCAAGCGCCATCCCACGCTGGAGCGCGGCGTCATCATCGGCGCCGGCGCCAAGGTGCTGGGCGCGTTCACCGTGGGCGAATACGCCAAGGTGGGCTCGAACGCCGTGCTGCTCAAGCCCGTGCCGCCCGGTGCGACGGCGGTCGGTAATCCGGCCCACATCGTGCAGAAGGACGCGGCCCAAACGAGCGCCAGCGCGGCAGCCAACTTGTTCACGGCCTATGGCGTGACGGCCAATGGCGACGATCCGCTGTCCAAGGCGCTGCACGCGCTGATCAACCACGCCGTGACGCAGGAGAAGCAGATCGAGCGCATCGTGGCCGTGATGAAGGCCGAAGGCCTGAGCTGCCCAAGCGTGCCTGAGTGTGATAAATTCGATTCGGCCCAACTGAACAAGCTTGTCGATTAAGGACGTACATGAACATGGCATCGTCGCCGGAAGGCACTGAAATACTGGACCCGTTTGAAATCCGCGTGCTGGCCGTGCTGGCCGAGAAGGAAGGGCTCACGCCGGACAACTATCCGCTGTCGCTGAACGCGCTCACCAACGGCTGCAACCAGCTGTCGAGCCGCGATCCGGTGATGTCGATTTCGGAAGAGACGGTGGCCGACGTGCTGCAGCGGCTGATGCAGCGCAAGCTGGTCAACGGCATCACGCAGGCGGGCGCGCGCGTGACCAAGTACGAGCACCGCATGCGCATCAAGTGGTCGCTGGAGCAGGACAAGCTGGCCGTGCTCACCATCCTCATGCTGCGCGGCTTGCAGACGGCCGGCGAGATCCGCACCCGCACGGGACGGCTGCATGAGTTCAAGAGCGTGGCCGATGTTGAACATGCGCTGCAGTTCCTGATCGACAAATATCCGCCGCTGGTGTCGCGGCTGGCGCTGGCGCCCGGCACCAAGGAGCCGCGCTACGGCCAGTTGCTGGGCGGTGAGGATGCGCTGGCACGCGAGGAAACGGCGGCCGGTTATGCCGGCGCCGTGAGCGCGCCCCAGCAGGGCAGCCGGGTGGCGCAGCTGGAGCAGGAAGTGCAGCAGTTGCGGCGCGATTTCGAGGATTTGTCGGCGCAGTTCGCGGAGTTCCGCAAGCAGTTCGAATAAGTGTCGTACCCGCGAAGGCGGGTACCCATTGCCCTTAACCTTCCTCGCGCCGGCGCCGCATCCATATGGCCACGGCGATCATCGCCACGCCGGCCGCAACGCCCACCCACAGGCCGGGCTGGCCCAAGGTGGCCCAGGATGAGGCCAGCAGCCCTTCGCCTTGCATTGCCTGGCGATCTTCCAGGTTGGTGAACAGCACCCACGATCCCGGCGCCACGCCCAGCAGGATGCGGGCGACGATGGTGTGCAGGAACCAGCTGGAATCGACACCGAGGCGCAGCACCTTGTCGGCCCAGCCCATCAGCATGGCCGCCAGCAGCGGTCCGCCCACGGCCCACAGGAACACCTTGGAGCGCGCCATGCTCGACACCATCAGCAGCCAGCCCACCGTGGGCAGCGCCCACAGCATGTAGACCGGCAGCAGCGACAGGACGCGCAGCGGGGCCAGATACAGGTCGGGCGTGGCCAGCACTTCGCCGAACAGATTGGAACCGTGGAGCAGCAGCATGCCGCAGGCGGCCAGCAGCAACAGCAGCGATTCCACCGTGCCGATGGCGAT
Organism: Rugamonas brunnea; assembly: GCF_014042345.1. GTDB lineage: Bacteria > Pseudomonadota > Gammaproteobacteria > Burkholderiales > Burkholderiaceae_D > Rugamonas > Rugamonas brunnea. Next base: position 422,562 of record NZ_JACEZT010000001.1, on the reverse strand, counting down.
CACGATCAGCGGCGCCACCACCAGTGCCAGCGCCACCTTGGACAGCACGGTGGCGCGGTCCGAGATTGGCAGCGACTTCCAGAACAGGATGCTGCGGTCGCGCCGCTCGTCGTGCAGCGCGCCCAGACAGTAGAAGAACACGAGCACGCCCAGCATCATGAACAGGGGCAGGGCGGCGGCCATGTAGTGCCGGGTCATCGCGGCCGCCATGCCGGTGCGCGCGTGACCTTCGACGATAACGTCGCCGATGGGGCCGCCGACGCCGTTGACTTCGTAGGTGAAGTTATGCCCGAGCAGCAGGGCGGTGCCGGCCAGCAGCGCGACCAGCGCGGCGGCCGCCAGCGGCGCCCACAGCAGCATGCCCTTGTGTTCCCAGAATTCGCGCCGGATCAGCCATTTCATCGTATTCATGCGTATGTCTCCTTCATCGTCGCCACGAACAGGTCGGCCACGCTGGGTGTGCGGGTTTCGCCGAAATTGGCCAGCTGGGTGCGGGCCACGCCGTCGAACAGCATCACGGCCTTGCCGAACACGTTGCGCTGGCTCAGCGGCTGCAGCGCGTTGGCGGCGGCCACGAACTGCGGTTCCACCATCACTTCCGTGAAGCGGTCGCCCACTTCGTCCATGGAGGCCGACAGCGTGATCTTGCCCTCGCGGATGAACATCAGGTCGGTCAGGATGTGTTCCACTTCCTCGATCTGGTGGGTGGTGATGAGGATGGTCTTGTTCTCGTCGAAGTAGTCCTCCAGCAGATTCTGGTAGAACTGCTTGCGGTACAGGATGTCCAGGCCCAGCGTGGGCTCGTCCAGCACCAGCAGGCGCGCGTCGATCGCCATCACCAGCGCCAGGTGCAGCTGCACCACCATGCCCTTGGACATGGCCTTGACCTTCATGTCCATGGTCAGCTTGGTGCTGGCCAGGTAGCGTTCGGCCTTGGCGCGGTCGAAGCGCGGATGCACGCCCTGCACGAAGTCGAGCGCCTCGCGCACGCGCAGCCAGCGCGGCAGGATGGCCACGTCGGCGATGAAGCACACTTCGTTCATCAGTTCCTCGCGCTGGGTGCGCGGGTCCAGGCCCAGCACGGACAGTTCGCCGTCGAACGGCGTCAGGCCCAGCATGGCTTTCAGTGTGGTGGTCTTGCCCGAGCCGTTGGGACCGATCAGGCCGACCACGCGGCCGGGCTGGATTTCGAAGCTGGCGTCGTCCAGCGCCGTCTGTTTGCCGTAGCGCTTGACGAGGTGGCGGGCCGTGACGATGGCGCTCATGATGCCGCTCCCGGCTGGGCCGTCTTCAGCAACTGTTCCAGGTCCAGGCCCAGGCGGCGGATGCGTTCCACCATGGCTGGCCATTCCTCGCGCAGGAAGCGCTCCCGTTCCGTGGCCAGCAGCTTGTCGCGGGCGCCGTCGATCACATACATGCCTACTCCTCTTCGTTTTTCCACCAGCGCTTCGTCCACCAGTTCCTGGTAGGCGCGCGAGACGGTGATCGGGTTGAGTTGATAATCGGCCGCCACCTGGCGCACCGAGGGCAGGGCGTCGCCCGGTTTGAGCAGCCCGTCCAGCATCATGCCCACCACCCGCTCCTTGAGCTGGCGGTAAATGGGCGTGTGTTCGTTCCAGCCGATGTTCATGGTGGTTCCCATGGTTGTGAGGGTGTTATGGTGAACTATAACACCAAATATCAAAAAAACAAGCTTGAATTGCAGCAGTGCCGGGTGCCGGCGGGCGGATGTGGAATAATGGCGCACTTTCATTGGCTTCAAATATTCAGTCTCAGGATCGGAAAACACTCACCATGACCAACCTCACCAAACAGGGCGCCGTGCGGCGCTGGATCACCGTGCGCGGCGCGCCGCTGCTGCTGGCCGGCTTGCTGGGCGCCTGCGCCACGCTGATCGGCCCGCGCCAGGTCGAGCTGCCACAGGACCGGCTGCAGCACAGCATGGATCGCCGCTTCCCCATGCACCAGCGGGCGCTGGGCATCCTCGACGTGGAACTAAGCCACCCGCAATTGACGATCCTGGACCAGAACGACCGCGTGTCGCTGTCGCTGGACGCCAACGTGGCGCCGCTGCTGGCGCGCCAGTCGTGGAACGGCAGCATGGCCATCTCGGGCCGGCTCACGGTGGACCGGACCCGCAACGCCGTCTATCTGGCCGACGCGCACGTGGACCGCTTCGTGTTCGATGGCCTCGATGAAGGGCGCCAGCACCAGGTGGCCAGCATCGCCAACCTGCTGAGCGAGAAGGTGGTGCGCGACATGCCGATCTACACCTTCCGTCCCGAAGACCTGCGCTACGCGGGCGTGCAGTTCGCGCTGACGGGCATCGGCACCCGTCCCGGCGCGCTGGTGGCGACGGTGGAACCGGCCCAGTAACCATAATGTCCACACCGGACGCGCCCGGCGCGGGCTTGTTGCAGCAGGGCGTGGCCAGTCGCAGCGCGCTGACGGTGGCCATGCTGCGCGCAGCCCACCAGTTGCTGGACCAGCCGCCGCTGTTCAACGATCCGCTGGCCCTCGCCATCCTGGGCCCTGAAAATGGCGCGACGGTGCGCGACGATCCCGCGCAGTTCGACGCGGGCATGCGCCGCATGGTGCGCCTGGCCATGGCCGTGCGCAGCCGGCTGGCCGAGGATGAACTGGCGCAGGCCGTCGGGCGCGGGGTGACGCAGTACGTGCTGCTGGGCGCGGGCCTGGACAGCTACGGCTGGCGTCCACACCCGCCGGGCCTGCAGGTGTTCGAAGTGGACCATCCGGCCACCCAGGCGTGGAAGCGCGGCCTGCTGCAACAGGCGGGGCTGGCCACCCCGGGCAGCGTCCATTTCGTTCCCGTCGATTTCGAGCGCGACCGCCTGGCCGACGCGCTGCGCGCCGCCGGCTGCCGGCTGGACCAGCCGGTATTCTTCTCCTGGCTGGGGGTGACGCTGTACCTGACCCGTGCGGCCATCTTCGATACGCTGGCGATGGTGGCCAGGCTGCCGCCCGGCAGCGCCATCGTGTTCGACTACGGCGTCACGCCGTCCTTGCTGGAACCCATGGAGCGGTGGGCCGTGAACCAGTTCATGCGCAAATACGCGGCCGAGGGCGAGCCATGGCTGTCCTTCTTCGCGCCCGACGCGCTGGCCGCCGAGCTGTGCGCGCTGGGTTTTGGCGCCGTGTGCGACGTCGGCCCGGCCGAACTGGCGGCCCGCTACGGGGCTGGCCATCCCTACATCACCCGCTTTGGCGGCGCCACGCATCTGATGCTGGCCACGGTATAGCGCCGGCCTCGCCGGTCGCTGCATTTCGCGCCGTCTGGATGCAGTTGGCGCCATGGCAGCATCGTTTTGTCGCTTCGATGCCTGCGCCCCGAGCGTACCCGGCATAGTGGACCCACTTCTTCAACACACCAACGGAGTCCACCATGTTGCAGCAAATCGTCAGCCACACCCCGATCTATGTCTGGTTCATCCTGGCCTTCCTGATCTCGCGCGGCGTGGCCGCCAGCGCCGACCGCGACGTGACCATGCGTAGCCTGGTCATCATTCCCGCCGTGATGCTGGTGTTGTCCTGGCTCGATATCGACAACAAGTTCGGCGTCGACGGCGTAGTCGGCGCAAGCTGGGTGGTGGGGGCGCTGACCGGCGCCGGCCTCATATGGCGCAACTTCGACAACGCCAGCATCGCCTATGATCCGGCCAGTGGCGCGATCCGCCTGCGCGGCAGCTGGATGCCGCTGGCGCTGATGATGGCCATCTTCTGCACCAAGTACGCGGTCGCCGTGCTGGTGGCGGTGCTGCCCGCAGCCCGCGAGCATGCGCTGTTCGTGGTGGCCGTGTGCGTCGTGTTCGGCATGTTCAACGGCGCCTTCCTGGGACGCCTTGCATGCCAGCTGGCCGTCTGCCAGCGCGCCATCGGCACGGTGCGGGCTTGAACGGGACTGGCTTTCCCGGCCTGGTGGCGATGCGGGTTGTCGCCACCGGGCAGAGGTTCTACAATCGGCCCCATTGTTTTTTCAGATAGGGCAGTCATGGCCATTTTTGGTATAGGTTTGCATGTGCTGGTGGCGTTGTTCTTCGCCGTGCACGTGATCCGCAGCGGGCAGCAGATGTACTGGCTGCTGATCCTGTTCTCGTTCCCCATGTTGGGCAGCATCGTGTATTTCATCGCGATCTACCTGCCCAATTCGCGGCTCGACCACGGCGCCCGCAAGGTGGTGGCCGCCGCCGCCCGCACGCTGGACCCCACGCGCGAGCTGCGCGAGGCGCGCGCCGCGTTCGACTACACGCCCACCGCGCAGAATCAGATGCGTCTGGCCGCCGCCCAGCTGGCGGCGGGTGATGCCGATGGCGCCACCGCCAGCTACGAAGCGTGCCTGCAAGGCCCGTTTTCCGGCGATCTGGAGATCCGCTACGGCGCGGCATGCGCCAACGTGGCCAGCAAGCGGGCGCAGGCCGCCGTCGGCCACCTGGAACTGATCCGCCAGCGCGATCCCAATTTCCGCGCCGAGCAGGTGTCGCTGCTGTTGGCGCAGGCGCTGGCCGGCGCGGGGCGGCAGGATGAGGCGAAGGCGGAGTTCGAATTCGCGCTGGCGCGCTTCGGCAGCTTCGCCGCGCGCGCGGAATTCGCCATCTGGGCCGCCGCCACGGGCGACGCGGCGCTGGCGCGCCAGCTCTATCCTGAACTGGAGCGCACCATGGCGCGCTGGAACGGCGCCACCCGCGACATGAACGCGGCGCTGATCCGCCGCCTGAATTCCGCCATGAGCGGCATCCGCTAACTTTGCCACGCTTCAGCGTTCGACGGCCTTTTCGATGACCAGCACGCGCGCCTCGCCGCGCGGATGGGCCACGTGGGCGCATCCCCCGCCGGCGAAGAACACGTCACCGGCATGCAGCACGGCGCTGCCTTCTTCCCCGGCTTCGCGATAGAACATCTCGACCGTGCCATCGAGCACGGCGAACACTTCCTCGCCATCGTTGACATGCCATTCAAACGGCTGGTCGGTCCAGTGCAGGCGGCTGGAGATACCGTTCATGGTGGCGATGTCGATCGCGCCCCAGGCGCGGTTGGCTGTGAATTCGCGGCTTCTGATCACTTGCATGCTGTTTCCCCTTGCGTTGGATGGGCCGCGCCCGATGCGGCGACCCATGGCGGTAGTGTGGCCGCGCGCGGCTCGCGCCACCAGTGGCCCGAATACACATCTTCGATATAATCGGGCCAATCCATCAACAGGCCGGGAGCGGCATGCAAACCCATACCATCGCCGTGCTGGCGTTCGACGGCATCAGTCCTTTTCACCTGTCCGTGCCGTGCAATGTGTTCGGCGCCGACTGCAACGAGGACGGACAGCGCCGCATCGCCTTGCTGGTGTGCGCCCAGCAGCGTGGCCTGCTGCGCACCAGCGCGGGCTTCGATATCCAGGTGCGCCATGGGCTGGCTGCGCTGGCGCGGGCCGATACGGTGATCGTGCCCAGTTGGACCAGCCCGGACCACGCGCCGCCGCCGGCGCTGTTGCGGGCCTTGCGCGCGGCCCATGCGCGCGGCGCGCGCGTGGTGGGGTTGTGCCTGGGGGCGTTTGTGCTGGCGGCGGCCGGTTTGCTGGACGAGCGCCCCGCCACCACGCACTGGCAGGGGGCGGATGCGCTGGCGCGCCGCTACCCGCGCGTGCGCGTGCAGCCGGACGTGTTGTACGTGGACGATGGCGACGTGTTGACCTCGGCCGGCACGGCCGCCGGCATCGATTGCTGCCTGCACTTGCTGCGGGCCTTGTGCGGCAGCGCCGTGGCCAGCCACGTGGCGCGCTGCATGGTGGTGCCGCCGCACCGGCAGGGTGGCCAGGCCCAGTACGTGGAGCGGCCGATGGCCGATGCGGTGGGCGGTGAGCGCTTCCTGGCGCTGCTGGACTGGCTGGGCCGCCATCTGCACCAGCAGCATGACCTGGATGCGCTGGCCGCACGGGCGCTGATGAGCCGTCGCAGTTTCACGCGCCGCTTCCGGCAGGTGACGGGAGCGACGGTGCTGCAATGGTTGTTGGCGCAGCGGCTGGCGCTGGCGCAGCAATTGCTGGAATCGAGCGCGCATCCGGTGGAGCGGGTGGCGGAGCTGGCGGGATTCGGTTCGGCGCTGTCGTTGCGCCAGCATTTCGGCAAAGCGCTGGGCACCACGCCCAGTCGCTACCGGCGCGAATTCGGCAACGTGTGAGCGCGTGCGTGCCTGAGCACCTGGGCACGCGCGGGTACTAGGGGTGCTGATGTCCCTTGCGCTCATCCTCGGCGCCATGCGAACTGCGCACGGCACCGCCAGTGGCCGTGATGGCCTGATTGATCTTTTCCATCACCTGGGGCGAGATGTCGCGGCTGCAGACGATGTAGCGTTTCAGGCCGGGCGGCATGTCGGGGAAGTCCAGCCGGGTGGTCGAACGCAGGATTGGTTCGCGGCGGTGGACGTATTCCCAGTCTTCGCGGTCCACCAGCATGAACGAGGCGCGGCCCACGCTGAGCATGCGCATCATGGAGGTGGTGTCGACCGTGCGGCGCATGATCTGGTTGGCGCTGTGGGCGATCATGGCGTCCAGTTCCGGGCCGTAGGATACGCCATCGACCACGCCCAGCGTCAGTTGCTGGTCCGCCAGCAGCGTGGCCAGCGTGCTGTGGCTTTTTACCCGATCGAGCGCGGCGGCCGACACCAGCACGCTGTGCGGCGGATCGATGGAGATGGGCAGCGTGTATTGGCTCACCGCCTCGCGCTCGGGCAGGCGATACCAGCTGAACGAACAGTAGTTGGTGGCGCCGTGGCTGAAATTGGCCCAGATCCGCTTCTGCGGTTCTGGCGCCAGGCGGGTGGCGATGCCGGCGGCGGCGAAGATGGCTTGCGTGCGCTCCAGCAGGAAGCCCAGGGGCATGCCGTTTTCAAGGTAGTGATAGGGCGGTTTGTCGCGCCAGCTGACCGTGATGATGGGCGAAGCCGGTGCGGCGACGCTGGTCCCCAGCAGCAGTAGTGTTGCCAGCAGGGCAGGGCGCGCGTTGTTCGGGACGGTCAGCATATGCAAGCGATTATAGGCAGCACGCTGGCGAAAGTCACGCCGATAGCAAAGCTGCAATGCCGGCGCGTGCTCAGGCGTCCAGCGTGCCGTCCAATTTGTGGCGTGTGATGGCGCCTTGCGCGTCGATGGCGATCCAGCCGCCGCGCGGCGGGGTGGCGTCCGGCTCCCAGTCCGGCAGCACGTAGCGGCGCGTGTCGCCCACCGTATGCAGGGCGGGGCGGTGGGTGTGGCCGTGGATCATGATGCGCGCGCCCGTGTCCTTGAAGACGGCGGCGATGGCCGGCGGCGCCACGTCCATGATCTCGTACGATTTGCTGCCCTGGTCCTCGCGGCTGCGCTCGCGCATGCCGGCGATGATGGCCTTGCGCTGGGCCAGCGGCATGGCCACGAACTGCTGCTGCCACTGGGGCTGGCGCACCATGGCGCGAAATTCCATGTACTTGGTGTCGTCCGTGCACTGGGCGTCGCCGTGCAGCAGCGCCACGCGCTGGCCGCCGATGGTGGCCACGTGGATTTCCGGCAGCAGGGTCAGGCCGGCCGCCTGCGCGAAGCCGGCGCCGACCAGGAAGTCGCGGTTGCCGGCGATCCAGTACACGGCCACGCCGGCATCGGCCACGCGGCGCAGCGCCTTGACGATGCGCTGGTGATAGGGATCGTCGAGATCGTCGTCGCCGGCCCAGTATTCGAACAGGTCACCCAGCAGGTACAGTTCGCGCGCGTGGCGCGCATGCTGCTCCAGGAAGGCCAGGAAGGCGTCGGTGGTGTGCGGGTGGGACGCTTGCAGGTGCAGGTCGGAGATGAATAACGCGAGCGGGTGCGGTGTGGGCATTGCGGGAATCCGGAAAGGCCGCCGCCACGGGTGCGGCGGCCTTGGTTGGAGCGTCGATTAGGCGGCAGCTTCGACTTTTTCGATGATCACGTCTTCCACTGGCACGTCGGCGAACATGCCGCTGCGGGTGGTCTTGACCTTGCGGATCGCGTCGACCACGTCGGTGCCGTCGGTCACTTTACCGAACACGGCGTAGCCCCAGCCGTCCTGGCCTGGGTAGTCCAGGAAGCTGTTGTTTTTCACGTTGATGAAGAACTGGGCCGAGGCCGAGTGCGGGGCCGAGGTGCGGGCCATGGCCAGGGTGTAGGGCTCGTTCTTCAGGCCGTTCTTGGCTTCGTTTTCCACCGTGGTGTCAGCTGGCTTTTGCTTCATGCCTGGCTCAAAACCGCCGCCCTGGATCATGAAACCATCGATCACGCGGTGGAAGATGGTGTTGTTGTAGTGGCCGGCGTTCATGTAGGCCAGGAAGTTGGCGACCGTCTTCGGTGCTTTTTCAGCGTCCAGTTCGGCGGTGATCTTGCCCAGGTTGGTGGTGATGATAACGGTGGTCATAAGGCATCCATGTGTGAGTTGTTATTCAAATTCTGTCCCGGCGCGCGCGCCGCGCGTGGCCGGGCAAACCGCTATTTTACAGTTTTGGCTGCACGGGGGTCTTTAATATCGTGGCCGAGGTGATCTCCACCGGCACCACGGGCACATTCTGGAACATGCCCTTGTCGTCCACCAGCACGCCCTTGATCTTGTCGACCACTTCCTGGCCCTTCACCACCTTGCCGAACACGGTGTAGCCAAAGCCGTCCATGCCCGGGTAGTTGAGCGACTGGTTGTCGGCCACGTTGATGAAGAACTGCGAGGTGGCCGAGTGCGGATCGGCCGTGCGTGCCATGGCGATAGTGTAGGGGGCGTTGGTCAGGCCGTTATTGGCTTCGTTCTGGACCGGTTTCTTGGTCGGTTTCTGTTTCAGGTTCTTGTCGAAACCACCGCCCTGGATCATGAAGCCGTCGATCACGCGGTGGAAGATGGTGCCCTTGTAGTAGCCGCTCTTCACGTATTGCAGGAAATTGTCCACCGTCTTGGGCGCCTTGTCATGGTCGAGTTCGACGACGATTTCGCCCATGCTGGTTTTCATCGACACTTGCGGCGTGGCGTCGGCTGCCAGCACGGCGCCGGACAGGGCCACGCCCGCGAACAGGCTCATGAATTTGCCGGCGATGGGCAGGCGTTGTTGCAGGGTGGAAAGCATGTTGGATTCCTGGTCAGATGGGATGTGCTTAAAAGTAAAGTAATTGAATATTCGCAGGGTGCTGCAAAAAACCTAAGGTATATCGGGCCAGCCGGGATTTTATCAATGCTATACTTGACGACGACGTTCCATTCTAACCCGACAAGGTTGGAAAAAAGAACAATAACGAGGACCCCGTCAGTTTCCATGGTGATCACCCGCGTGCCGGCGCCGCACCCTCCAGTGTGGGCGCCACGGCGCCGTATTGCCTGACTGACCGGTGCCTGCATAACAGCAAGAGTGCGATGAGCAATTTAAAGATTTACAACACGCTGGCGCGTGACAAGCAGACCTTCGTTCCCATGGTGGCGGGCAAAGTGGGCATGTATGTCTGCGGCATGACCATCTACGATTACTGCCACATCGGCCATGCCCGCATGATGATGGCCTTCGACGTGATCTACCGCTGGCTGCGCGCCAGCGGCTACGACGTCAACTACGTGCGCAACATCACCGACATCGACGACAAGATCATCAAGCGCGCCGTGGAGAACGGCGAATCGATCGGCCAGCTGACCGCGCGCTTCACCCAATACATGGACGAGGACACGACGGCGCTGGGCATCCTGCCGCCGACCCAGGTGCCTCGTGCCACCCAGTACGTGCCGCAGATGCTGGCCCTGATCGAGCAGCTGGAGAGCAAGGACCTGGCCTACCAGGGCGCCGATGGCGACGTCAATTACGCCGTGCGCAATTTCCCGCAATATGGCCGCCTGTCGGGCAAGTCGCTCGACGATCTGCGCGCCGGCGAGCGCGTGGACGTCAACACCGGCAAGCGCGATCCGCTCGACTTCGTGCTGTGGAAGTCGTCCAAGGAATCGGAGCCCGAGGAAGTCAAATGGGACTCGAAGTGGGGCAAGGGCCGCCCGGGCTGGCACATCGAGTGCTCGGCCATGTCGTGCGCGCTGCTGGGCGAACAGTTCGACATCCACGGCGGCGGCGCCGACCTGCAGTTCCCGCACCATGAGAACGAGATCGCCCAGTCCGAAGGCGCGTTCGGCCACACCATGGTCAACTACTGGATCCACAACGGCTTTGTGCGCGTCGATAACGAGAAGATGTCCAAATCGCTGGGCAACTTCTTCACGATCCGCGACGTGCTCAAGAAATACGACGCCGAAGTGGTGCGCTTCTTCATCCTGCGCGCCCACTACCGCAGCCCGCTCAACTACTCGGACGCCCACCTGGACGACGCCCGCGGCGCCCTCACGCGCCTGTACACGGCGCTCGACGGCGTGGACGGCGACGGCCAGCCGCTGGACTGGAACGAGGAACACGCCAAGCGCTTTGCCGAAGCCATGGACGACGACTTCAACACCCCGCTGGCCGTGGCCGCGCTGTTCGACCTGGCCACGGAACTGAACAAGACCAAGTCGCCCGTGCTGGCGCGCCAGCTTAAGGGCCTGGCCGGCGTGATCGGCCTGCTCGAACGCACGCCGCAGCAATTCCGCCAGGCCAGCGTGGGCGAGGCCGCCGGCCTGGATGAAGCGGCCATCGCCGACGCCATCGCGCGCCGCAAGGCCGCCAAGCAGGCGCGCGATTTCGCCGAGTCGGACCGCATCCGCGCCGAACTGCTGGCGGCCGGCGTGATCCTCGAAGACAAGCCTGACGGCAGCACCAACTGGCGCCGCGCATAATGGTTCCCGCCAAGGAGATGAACGTGGGCGGCGCTGCCGCCGCTGCGACGGCGGCCGTGCCGCCGTACTGGGAAGAAGCCAAGATCGAGCTGATGAAGCGGGACCGCATCATGAAGAAGCTGATCCCGCAATTTGGCGACCTGCACCTGGTCGGCCATGACGACCCGTTCACCACCCTGGCCCGTTCCATCGTTGGGCAGCAAGTGAGCCCCAAGGCGGCCGACGCGGCCTGGCGCAAGCTGCTGCTGGCCTGCCCCAAGTGCACGCCGGCCCAGGTGCTCAAGGCCGGCGCCGAGCAACTGGCCGGCTGCGGCCTGTCCAAGCGCAAGACCGAATACATCCTCGACCTGGCCGACCACTTCAAGGCGCGCCGCGTGCACGCCAGCCAGTGGGACCAGATGGAGGACGAGGCCGTGATCGCGGAGCTGGTGCAGATCCGCGGCATCACGCGCTGGACGGCCGAGATGTTCCTGATCTTTAACCTGCTGCGCCCCAACGTCCTGCCGCTCGACGACCCCGGCCTGATCCAGGGCATCAGCGTCAATTATTTTTCCGGCGAACCCGTTTCGCGCAGCGACGCGCGCGAGGTTTCGGCCAACTGGGAGCCATGGCGCACGGTGGCCACCTGGTACTTATGGCGTAGTCTGGACCCGGTTCCTGTAGAATAATGACTCTAATCGCCGGGCGCGGTCTTTTTTCGTTCGCCCGGCTGAGCAAAAACACGGAGGTACAATGACTAAAACGACTTTCCTCAACTTCGAGCAACCGATCGCGGAACTCGATTCCAAGATCGAAGAGCTGCGCTTCGTACAAGACGATTCGGCCGTCGACATCTCGGAGGAGATCGACCGTCTGGCCAAGAAGAGCCAGCAGCTGACCAAGGACATCTACGCCAAGCTCACGCCCTGGCAGGTCGCGCAGATCGCGCGCCACCCGCAGCGCCCCTACACCATGGACTACGTGAACGAAATCTTCACCGACTTCCATGAACTGCACGGCGACCGCAGCTACGCCGACGACCTGTCCGTGGTGGGCGGCCTGGCCCGCTTCAACGGCCAGGCCTGCATGGTGATCGGCCACCAGAAGGGCCGCGACACCAAGGAACGCGCGATGCGCAACTTCGGCATGCCCAAGCCCGAAGGCTATCGCAAGGCCATGCGCCTGATGAAGCTGGCCGAAAAATTCGGCATCCCCATTTTCACCTTCGTCGACACCCCGGGCGCCTTCCCCGGCATCGACGCGGAAGAGCGCGGCCAGTCGGAAGCGATCGGCCACAACCTGTACGTGATGGCGGAACTGAAAGTGCCGCTGATCGCCACCATCATCGGTGAAGGCGGTTCCGGCGGCGCGCTGGCCATCGCCGTGGGCGACGCCGTGCTGATGCTGCAATACGCGACCTATTCCGTGATCTCGCCAGAAGGCTGCGCCTCCATCCTGTGGAAGACCTCCGAGCGCGCCGCCGACGCGGCCGAAGCGCTGGGCCTGACCGCGCACCGCCTGAAAGCGATGGGCCTGATCGACAAGATCGTCAACGAACCGCTGGGCGGCGCCCACCGCGATCCGAAGCAGATGGCCACGCTGCTCAAGCGCGCGCTGGCCGACTCGCTGCGCCAGTTCCACGGCATGAAGACCAAGGACCTGCTGGCCGCGCGTCACGAAAAGCTGATGAGCTACGGCAAGTTCAAGGAAACCACGCCGCAGGAATAAGCACGGGGCGGCCAACGCCTTCCGTCCCCTGGCAGACATACGAACCGGGGACGGGCCACGCGCGGGGAGCGATTCCCCGGCGCGTGGCCCGTCCCCGGTTTTCTCTTTGGAGCATTGATTGAACAAGCAACAACTCCCCACGCTGGCCTCCACCTTCGCCCAGACGCTGGACGCGATCGGGCAGGGCGCCACCGCCCGCATGGCCGTCGCCCTCAGCGGCGGGCTCGATTCGTCCGCGCTGCTGCACCTCGCGCATGCGTGGGCGTGCGCGCATGGCGCCGCGCTGCACGCCTTCCACGTCCACCACGGCCTGAGTCCCAACGCCGACGCGTGGCAGGCGCACTGCGAGCAGGCCTGCGCCGCGCTGGGCGTGCCGTTCGGCGCGCGCCGCGTGCAGCTGGACCCGGGCGCCGGCACCGGCACGGAAGCGGCAGCCCGCAAGGCCCGTTACGCCGCGCTGGGCGGCATGTGCCGCGAACACGGCGTGACGCTGCTGCTGACGGCCCACCATCTCGACGATCAGGCCGAAACGGTGCTGCTGCAACTGCTGCGCGGCTCCGGCCCGGCCGGCCTGTCCGGCATGGATGCGGCCAACGCCGCGCCCGGCCTGCTCGACAACGATACCTTGCTGATGGCGCGCCCGCTGCTGTCTGCCTCGCGCCCGCAATTGGAGGCTTACGTGGCCGAGCATGGCATCGCCTACGTGAACGATGAGTCGAACAGCGATCCCCGCTTCGCCCGCAACGCCTTGCGCCACCAGGTGATGCCGGCGCTGGCGCAAGCCTTCCCCGGTTTCCAGCAGCGCTTCGCGCGCAGCGCCGCACACGCGCAATCGGCCCAGCGCCTGCTGACGGAAATCGCGCAGCAAGACCTGGCCGCCTGCCTCGATGGCGATTGCATCGACATCGGGCGCCTGCGCCAACTGAGCCTGGACCGCAGCTACAACCTGCTGCGTCACTGGTTCGGCACGCGCCAGCTGCGCATGCCCAGCACGGCCTGGCTGTCCGAGATGGTGACGCAACTGCTGGAGGCGCGCTACGACGCGCAACTGCTGGTCACCCATCCCGACTGCCACGTGCGGCGCCACCGCGACCGTTTGTATCTGACGCCCAAGCTGGCCGACTTGCCCGGCACGCGCGAAGACCAGTTCGACCAAAGCCCCGGCCAGGACTTCGTGTGGCAGGGCGAAACGTCGCTGGCCTTCCCGGCCTACGGCGGCGTGCTCCATTTCGACGCGGCCGACAGCGGTTTCGCGCCCGACTGGCTGCGCGCCCAGGCGCTGGTGATCGAATTCCGGCGCGGCGGCGAACGGCTCAAGCTGGCCCCCAACCGGTCCACCCGTCCGTTGAAATACCACTACCAGGAGTGTGGGATTCCAGCCTGGGAACGCGGCCGCCTGCCCGTGGTGCGCACGGCCGCCGACGTGCTGTACGCGGCCGGGCTGGGCATGGATTGCCGTCATGTGAGCGACGGGTCAGGGCAGGGCGCGGGGCAGCGCATCGCCTTGCGCTGGGAGTCTGTATAGACAAGCTTGCATTCTCGCAATTTTGTATGTAGATATGCCGATTCAGTATGATTTTATGCGGTTTTTGTCTTGTTATTTTGCAGTGCGGCATGTACAGTAAAGGGCTCCATTTATTCAAATTTGAGCGGAAAACTCACTGTTATGGCTTTAATCGTGCACAAATACGGCGGTACGTCGATGGGTTCGACGGACCGTATCAAGAACGTCGCGCGTCGCGTTGCAAAATGGCATGACGCAGGACACCAGATCGTCGTGGTGCCGTCGGCAATGTCGGGCGAAACCAACCGTCTGATCGCGCTGGCGAAAGAAATCCAGGCCCAGCCTGATCCCCGCGAACTGGACATGATCGCCTCCACGGGCGAGCAAGTGTCGGTCGGCCTGCTGTCGATGGCGCTGCTGGCGCTGGGCAAGCAAGCCGTGTCCTACGCCGGCTGGCAAGTGGCGATTAAAACCGATTCCGCTTTCACCAAAGCCCGCATTCAATCGATCGACGACGAAAAAGTGCGTCGCGACCTCGACGCCGGCAAGATCGTCATCATCACCGGCTTCCAGGGTGTGGACGAGCATGGCAACATCTCGACCCTGGGCCGTGGCGGTTCGGACACCTCGGCCGTGGCCATCGCCGCCGCCATGAAGGCGTCCGAGTGCCTGATCTTCACGGACGTGGACGGCGTGTACACGACCGACCCGCGCGTGGTGTCCGAAGCGCGCCGCCTGAAAGCCATCACGTTCGAGGAAATGCTGGAACTGGCATCGCTGGGCTCGAAAGTCTTGCAGACCCGTTCGGTGGAATTCGCCGGCAACTACCGCGTCCCCACGCGCGTACTGTCGTCGCTGACCGACCCAATGATAGACCTGGAAGAAGAAGCCAACTCGGGCACCCTGATTTCGTTTGAGGAAGATACACACATGGAACAAGCAGTCATCTCCGGCATCGCATTCAACCGTGACGAAGCCAAAATCACCGTGCTGGGCGTGCCGGACCGTCCAGGCGTGGCCTACCACATCCTGGGCCCGGTGGCCGATGCCAACATCGAAGTGGACATGATCATCCAGAACCAGTCCGTCGATGGCAAGACCGACTTCACGTTCACCGTGTCGCGCAACGACTACGCCAAGGCGATGGACGTGCTGAACGCGTGCAAGGAAGAACTGGGCGCCGCCAGCTTCCAGGGCGATGCCAAGGTGTCGAAGATTTCCGTGGTCGGCGTGGGCATGCGCAGCCACGTGGGCGTGGCCTCGCAGATGTTCCGTACGCTGTCGGAAGAGGGCATCAACATCATGATGATCTCCACCTCCGAGATCAAGATTTCCGTGCTGATCGACGAGAAATACATGGAGCTGGCCGTGCGCGCGCTGCACAAAGCGTTCGAGCTGGAAAAAGCGTAAATATTTCGAAAAAAAATCGCCACTAACCTTGACCAAACAGACGACGGTCTATACTATGGCGGTCGTCTGCTCTAGCGCAGTTTGGTTAGAAAGACATAGTTGAGCAATCGACTAGGAGACGTGGCCGAGTGGCCGAAGGCACTTCCCTGCTAAGGAAGCATACGGGCAAAACCTGTATCGTGGGTTCGAATCCCACCGTCTCCGCCAGAACAAATAGAAAAGCCTCCCCTGCGGGAGGCTTTTTTATTTGTTCGGACGGAAACGGTGAGATTCGAAGGGTTTGCGCGTGCCGCGCAAACCCTCTCCGAATCGCCCAACTGCTGCCGCTGCGCGGCAGCCCCGCGCGCCGTGGGCGCGCGACGCGTGCGTCATCTACATTACGCCTCTGTTTGAGAACGCATGTAGCCGCCATCGGCTCCCCTCAAGCGTCGCATGCTTCCCGCACCTGTTGCTGACGCGCCGCCAGCGTCACAACCTCCACACTGTTACCAGCCGCATCAGTCCGCACCGCCATCCGCACCGTCTCAAATCCCGGGTGCTCGAACACCAGCGTATAAGACAGCGGCTCGTCCGGCAGCGCATCGACCTTGAAATCGCCAAACCAATCCGTCGTCGCCTGCGCGACCGGCGTCCCATCGCGCAGCAGCGTCACGTGGCAGCCCTGCAGGCAATCGAGCGTGCCGTCCTCGCGTTTGACGACGCTGCCCGCCACATAGCGCCGGTTCATCCGGTGCAGATTCTTGTAGTAGACGCGGGGCGCACCGCCGAGTTCGGGCCGCGACACCTGCAATCCCTCGTCGCGCGCCAACGCCCGCATGTCCTCGTCGCTGACCTTCAGCGCCCGATAAGCGCCGCTGGGGCAAGCCTGCTGGCAGCGCGGTTCGGTCCATCCCGCGTCGAGCAGGTGTGCGTCGAAGATCCAGATCTGCGGCAATTGCTGTTCCTCGTTCCACTGGATCGCGCCATGCGGGCACTTGTCGACCAGATCGCGGCGCCCCTTGGCCTTGAACGGATCGATCAGCACGATCCCATCGGCACGCTTGACCACCGCCCCCTCGGCGCCCTCGGCGCAATGGGGCTGGTCGCAATGGTTGCACATGGCCGGCATGTAGGCCATGTCCATGTGCTCGTCCGCGCCGCGCACGTGGCGGCGGATTTCGATCAGCGGTTGGGCGTCCTTCGCCTGCGGGCCGGCGTAGCCGGGAAAATCGTTGCCGACGTGCTCATCCAGCGCGGCCAGCGTGCAGTTGGCGCAGTTGTTGCACTGGGCCACATCGACGATCAGATTCCATTTTTTCATGTTGTCTCTCCTTGTCAAACGGCGGCGAAGTCCGCCACATCCCAGCGTTCCACCTCGACCAGGCATGAGGTGGCCATGGCCTCGGTGCCCTTCATCATGCGGCGGTCCGAGGTCAGCAGATTCAGGCAGCCGCCGCGGTCCACCATGCCTTTGGCGGTCTGGATAAAGTCCACTTCGGCGCTCGATTCGTAGCCCTTGATCACACCGGGCCGCACCGTGGGCAGCAAGTCCGCCACGCACAGGACGGCGCCACGGTCGTTGTAGAGGCGTACCAGGTCGTGCTGGCCGATGCCGCGCCGGCGGGCATCGTCCGGATTCAGGTTGATGATCCAGTAGGGATAACCATCCACGCGCACGCGGTGCTCGGCCAGGGCGTTGAGGAAACCGTCCTTGCCGTCGTGGTGGGTGTGGAAGCTGTAGCGCGAATGGGACGACACCATCTGCAACGGGAAACGCGCCACCAGTTCCTTCGTCTGCAAGCCTTCCCAGGACGGGATGTAGCGGTTCAGCGGCGGCCGCTCCTCGCTGTCGGGACAGTGGCGCTGCAAGGTGGTCGGCACGAATTCGATCTTGCCGGACGGCGTTTGCAGGCCCTCGCCGAATTCCTCCGCATACTGCGACGGCAAGGGGCTGGGTTCGGGCGCGTCCTTCTTGCGCCCTTCGGCATACCAGCGGAAGTAGGGCGGTTCGCGCAGCGCTTCCGAGGCCGCCGGCGGGACCACGTAGTAGCCTTTCTCCAGGAATTTCTTCCACGAGATGTGCTTGGGCAGGTCGGACGAATCGAACACGCGTTTGCACCAGTCCAATTCGCTGCAGCCTTCCGAGAACACGGCGCCCAGGCCCATGCGGTTGAGGATTTCAAGGAAGATCTGGTAATCGGATTTCGATTCGCCCAGCGGCTCGATGCACTTGTGCTGCATCACAAGCATCCGATGGTTGAGCTGCGCCTGGGCGTCGTGCGCGTAGCCGCCGGCGCCGGCCCACTCGCCGATGTCCCAGCGTTCGAGCTGGGTGCACGCGGGCAGGATCACGTCGGCGAATTTCGCTTCGCCTTCGAACCAGATCGACTGGTTGACGACGAACTCCAGCGACGGATGGCGGTAGGCCTCGACGAAGCGCCCCGAGCGGGCAATGGTGCCGAAGGACGAGCCGCCATAGCGGTACAGCATGTGTATCCTGGAATAGCCCGGCATCGGATAGGTGTAGGGCGCGAATTGCGCTTCGAGCGTCATGCCGTCCCACAGGTGGCCTTCGCAATGGCCGTTGACGATGGCCTCGGGGAAGCGCTGGCGCGGCACCATCTGCTTGACCGGATTGGCGGTCAGCACGTGCGGCATGCGCACGTAGTTGTGCAGCGCCGACGCGGTCCAGTTCAGTTCACCGGAAATGCCGCCGTCGGCGTAACCGGGGAAGTAGAAGGAAAAGTCGAGTGGCGTGCCGAACTGCATGGCGCCCAGGTTGATGCCCGGCTTGCCCCAGCCCTGCATCGCCATCATCATGATCATGGCGCGCGCCCACTGGGCGCCGGTGGCGTTGCGGCCGGCCCCGCCCAGGCCGGCGCCGCCGGGCACCAGGTGGGTCTTGCGGGTCGCCCACAGACGGGCCAGCGCGCGCACGGTGGCGGCCGGCACGCCCGTCTCCGGCTCCTGCCATTCCGGCGTCTTGGGGATGCCGTCGTCCTTGCCCAGCAGGTGGTCGCGCCATTGATCGAAGCCGGTGGTGCGGGTGCGCACGTATTCCTTGTCGTACAAGCCTTCGTCCACCCACACATACATGATCGCCTGTGCCAGCGCGGGATCGGTGGCGGGGCGGGGCGCGATCCACTTGCCGCCCATTAGCTGGGCGGTGGCATTGAATACGGGGTCGATATGCACCGAGGGAATGCCCAGGTCCTTGCTCCATAGCCGCCGTTCCGTCCCTTCGGAGCCGGCGTAGGCGCCCGCCGTCTTCTCGGGATCGCTCGACCAGTAGACCACCAGTTCGGCGTGCTGGAGGCAGTCCTCCGCGATGCCGTAGGGACCGGGCAGGCCCACCCGCAGGCTGTTGCCGAAATGGTGCATGGCGCCCCAGTACCAGCCCTCCCACGAATCGGGATTGGGATGCACGCGCGTGAAACCGATCAGATTGCCGAACCGCGGCAACGAGCTGAGGTAATAACCGACGTTGCCCCACGAATGGTGGGAGCTTTGGTAGATGGCCATGGCGCCGGGGCCGTACTGGCGCTTCATGCGCTTGATCTCGCCCGAGACGATGTCGAGCGCCTCGTCCCAGCTGATGCGGACATATTCCGAGATGCCGCGGTTGGCGATGTTGCGCTCGCCGTGGACGTCGAAATCGACCCGTTTCATCGGATACAGCAGGCGCCGCTCGGAGTACACCAGCGATTTCAGGCTCAGCGCGTGGGCGCTGACGGTGGCTTGCCGGCGCGGCGTGAAGCTGCGGCCGCGTGCCCGTATCGTCCAGCTAGCCGCGTCGTCGGCGTCCAGGTCGATCGGCGTGGTGCGCACGATGCGGCCATCCTTCACGTACACGAACAGCGGGCCGCCGTTGGTGTTGGTGGTGTGGCGCGTGGTGCCGTCGGCCATCTGGCGGCCGGACGGCAGGCCGGCCGTCTGGATCATGTTGAGCATCTGCATGAACCACACGACCAGCGCATCGCGGCCCGTGACCACCACCTTGAAGGTCTTGGCGGCGTGCACGACATCGGCCTGGCGCACGGGCGGCACCATGAACGTGAGCGCGGTGCGCAGGTCGCGGAACGTCATCGTCACATCCGGCTTGGGGTGCTGGCCGGCGCGCGCGGTGACGCGGCCACCCGAGAACACGTAGTGGCGGACGACGCTGCCGTCGCGCAGCCCGATCTGGGCCACGCAATTGTGGCGGTGCATGAACGCCGACAACGGCGCATGGCGCATCGCGCTCAGGCGCAGCACGTGCGTCAGCGAATAGAGGATGGTGCGCAGGGTGAGCTTTTGCATCGTATCTCCGAAATGGCTTGTTATTGATGTCGTGTGCCGGCACGTGGCAGCTTGCATTTGCTCGCGCCGGATGCGGCTTTCCAGCTTGGTTGATTTGCATCAATTAATCATATTGACGGCAGAGTCAGTATGACAGAGCATTCAATCGTTGGGAAGCGGCGCATGACGGGAAACAGCAACAGCGCGCCGCCAACGCCCGATAAAACCACGACCATTGACAAGGAGACAGGCATGGACAAGAAGAACGTGAGGACGGAGCAGGGGCAGACGGTGGCAGCGCAGGACAGCGTGTTCAACCGGGTGCGGATGGGGTACGCCGTGATCGAATCGCGCGAGGCGAAGGCCTGGCAGCTCCTGCTGGGCAAGGCGCTTGGCATGCAGGCGGACGTGCTGCCGGACGGGGCGGTGGCGGCCCGCATGGACGACCATGCGCGGCGGCTGATCGTGGTGCCCGGCCCCTCGGAAGACCTGCAGGCGCTGGGGCTGGAACTAGCCGACGAGCACGCGCTGGCGATCGTCTTGCGGCGCCTGGACCAGCGCGGCATCGCGGTGCGGGAATCCACAGCGGCGGCAGCGCAACAGCGTGGCGTGCGGCACTACTGGCATTTCACCGGCCCCAAGGGCCTGGCGATCGAGTTGTATTACCAGCCCAGTTTGGTGAACACCCCGCCGCGCATGGCCACCAGCGGCTTCGTCACGGGCGACAAGGGTTTCGGCCATGTGGCCATGTCCACCCGCCGGCCCGAGCAGATGAAGCAGTTCTGGCGCGAGATCTTCGACCTGCGGCACACCGACGACGTGCATTACACGATCAGCGGGGTGCCGTTGCTGTTCGAATTCATGCGGCTCAACGAACGGCACCATTCGATCGCCTTCGTCTACACCCCGAAGATCAGGCTGGACCCGATCCGCACGCGCATCCAGCATCTGGAGGTGCAGGCCGCGACGCTCGATGACCTGAGCGCCGCCTGGGAGCGTTGCCGCGAGCTGGGGCTGGCGGTGGCCATGAGCGTGGGCCAGCACGCCAACGACAAGGCCATCTCGTTCTATGTCCAGACGCCGTCCGGCTTCGAGATCGAGTTCGGCTGGAATCCTGTGGTGGTGGACGAGGCCAGCTGGCAGCCGGCCGTCTGGGACCGCATCAGCACCTGGGGCCATCATTTCGAGGGACAGTCGCTGGGCGGCCGCCTTGGCCAGTTGGGACGCAGCGTGGCATCGCTGCTGCGCAAGGAGTATGTGCCGGCCGGGTTCTAGAAAACGCCAGGGTGGTCACGCCGTCAACATTCTGCGAATGACTTATAATGTGTAAGCGATTTGCTTAATGGAGAACGAATAATGCAGCGATATGCCGTAGGTCTGATCGGTTATGGCGTCGGCGGCGCCATCTTCCACGCCCCGATGATTGCTGCCATACCGGGCCTGAAGCTGGCCCGCGTGGCCAGCCGCAGCGCCGATCCGGAGGCGTTGCGCCACGCTTACCCCGGGGTGACGCGCGACGACACGCCGCAAGCCATGCTGGACGATCCGGCCATCGCCCTGGTGGTGGTCTGCACGCCCAACGCCAGCCATTACGCGCTGGCCAAGGCAGCGCTGGAGGCGGGCAAGCATGTGGTGGTGGACAAGCCGTTCGTGCTGTCGTCGGCCGAAGGGGATGCCTTGGTGGCGCTGGCCAGCGAGAAGGGCCTGCTGCTGAGCGTCTATCAAAACCGGCGCTGGGACGGCGACTTCCTGACGCTGCGCGACGTGGTGGCATCGGGCGAGCTCGGTCCCATCCACACCTACCGCGCCCATTTCGACCGCTACGCGCCGCAAGTGAAACGCAGTTGGAAATCCGAGGCGCAGCCGGGATCGGGCGTGTTGTGGGATCTGGGCTCGCACCTGATCGACCAGGCCTTGCAACTGTTCGGTCTCCCGCGCGCCGTCACGGCGCAGGTTTGCATCCAGCGTGAAGGCGCGCAAGTGGAAGACGCGTTCGAACTGGTGCTGGACTACGGCGACCGCAAGGCCGTGCTGCACGCCAGCGCGCTGGTGCGCGCGCCCGGTCCGCGCTATGAAGTGCACGGTACGCAGGGCAGCTTCATTAAATACGGCGTCGACACCCAGGAAGACACGCTGAAGGGCGGCGGGCGTCCCGGCGACGCGGGCTGGGGCCACGACCTGCCGGCCCATTACGCCACCATCACCGGCGCCGATGGGACCAGCCGCGTGCTGCCTACCATCCCCGGCGATTACCGGACCTACTATGCCGGCATCCATCGGACGCTGGCCGAAGGCGCGCCGCCGCCGGTGGCGGCCGGGGATGCCGTGGCCGTGGTGCGCGTGATCGAATGCGCCTACCGCAGCCACCATGAACGCCGCACCATCGATTTCGCTTGAGGAGGGCGACATGCAAACAGACTACGGCAGCATGCTGGCGGCATTGGTCCGCGAAGAAGAGGAGTTGCAGTTCACCGCCTTCTCGAACGGTGACGCGTTGGCGCTGGGCCTCAAACTGGTGGAGCGCGCCCAGGCACTGGGCAAGGCCATCACGGTCGACATCACCCGCAATGGCCACCAGTTGTTTCACCACGCGATGGCCGGCACCTCGCCGGACAACGGCCATTGGGTGCGCCGCAAGAACAACGTGGTGCAGCGCTATGGCCGCAGCTCGTGGCACGTGGGCACGCAGTACCGCAGCAAGGGCAAGAGCTTCGAGACCGACAGCGGCGTCAATCCCGCCGATTTCGCCGCGCATGGCGGCGCCTTTCCCTTGGCGCTGCGCGGCACCGGCGTGATCGGCACGGTGACGGTATCGGGCCTGCCGCAGCAGGAAGACCATGCGCTGGTGACGTCCGTGCTGCGCGCCTACCTGGAAGCGCAGCGATGAACAGGCACGGCACCTTGCCCCAGGCCGAGCGGCTCGACGCGATCCGCGCCTACCTGGACCAGCACTACCGCATCGGCATCGAAGACATCTGCAAGCTGTTTGGGGTGACGCGCGACACGGCGCGGCGCGACGTGGTGCGGCTCGATGCTGCGGGGCGCGCGCTGCGCGTGCGCGGCGGCGCGGTGCTGCCGCCGCAAAGCCGGCAGGTGGAACAGTACACCCAGCGCACCGGCGCTTCCATCGCCAAGCAGGCGATAGGCCTCGCGGCGGCCGCGCTGCTGCGCGACGGCGACCGCGTGCTGTTCGACACCTCCACCACGGTGCTGGCCGTGGCCCGCGCCACCAGCGCGACGCCATTGAACGTGGTGACCAATTCAATTGACGTGGCCGAGGCATTCGGCCAGCAGGAAGGGGTGGAACTGCACGTGCTGGGCGGGCGGTTCAACGCCTGGCAGCGCAGTCTGGAAGGAGCGCAAACGCGGCTTGGTGTCGCGCAGTTCCAGGTCGATAAGCTGATCCTCGGCGCCTGCGCCATCGATTTGCTGGGGCTGACCTGTCCGTCGGACGATGAAGCGGCGCTCAAGCAGGCGATGATGGGCCAGGCCGCCCAGGTGATCGTGGTGGCGGACAGTTCCAAGTTCAGCAAGGCGTTCATGCACCGCCTTTGCCAGTTCGACGCCATTGACGTGCTGGTGACGGACCAGCCGCCACCGGCCGCCATCGCCGCGGCGTTGGACGCCGTCGGCGTGCGTGTCATCGTCGCCGGCCACGAGCAAGCGCGGGAATGAGTAGCAGGTCAACTGCGAGGTCAACTACGAGGTCAACTACCAGGTCAGGCAGAACGCCGTGAAAGTGTGGTCCAGCTGGCCCAGGTAGCTGCCCGTGATCGTGTAGCCGGCGCAAAACTCGGGCGATAGCGTGTGCAGCAGGCGCGCGTGGATCACGCCATCCGCCATGCCCGTAAGGTCGATCTGCGCACATTGGAAATCGAAGTAGCGCTGGACCAGCGGATACAGGCATTTGTACAGCGCCTCCTTGGCGGAGAAAATAGCGGTGACGGCCATGTGGCGCGGCAGTTGGCTTTGTTCTTCCAGCGTCTGCCTTTCCCGCGGCGTCAGGCACAGATGTTCGATCGCCTCCAGGTCGGCCGCGGCCACGATCGGTTCGGCATCGATGCCGATCGCCCGCACCTGCGACTGGCGGGCCAGCGCCACGGCCACCAGCGTGCGGCTGTGGGTGATGGAGCCGACCACATGCCGGGGCCAGCGCGGCGAACGGTCGGCGTTGATGCCGACCGTCGTGTCGGCGGCGCCCAATTGCACCAGCAACCGCGCGGCGCAACGTCGCCCCAGATGGTGCTCGGCCTGCCGGCGTTGCGCGCCGCGCCGGTGTGCCGCCGCGTCCAGTCCGGGTGGCGGCAGGCGGACCAGCAACTGGTCGGCGCCGGGCGCCAGCCGGAAAGGCTGCAGCGGCAGCGCACCGGGCACCGGCAGGGACGCGTGCCAGTCCGTGTCAGCCGTAGTTGGTCGCGGCGAATGCATTGAGCAGGGCCAGGCCTTGTTGCCACATTTTGAGGTCGCTGTCGGAGCCGATGTGGCCCAGGCCGTCGAGCACCGTCAACTGGCTGCCCCAGGCCTCGGCGAAGGCGGTGGCGCGCGCCACCGTCACGTAATGGTCGCCCCGGCTCACCACCACGTGCGAGGGAAACGGCAGCGGCAGCAGCGGCACCGGGGTGAAGCCGGTGGTCCCCGGCGGATAGCTGTCGGCCTCCGTATCGCTGGGCGCGACCAGGAAGGCGCCCTTGATACGGCGCGGGTATTTCTCCGCCCATTTGGCGACCAGCGTGCAGGCCAGGCTGTGGGCGACCAGCACCACTTCGCCGGGCGCGGCGGCGACGGCCCGTTCCAGCGTCTCGACCCAGTCATCGCAGACGGGCGTGTCCCAGTCCTGCTGCTCCACGCGGTGGAAGTCGCTGAACGCGCGTTCCCAGTGGGTTTGCCAGTGCTTGTCGCCCGAGTTGTACAGGCCGGGCAAGGTCAGCATGGTGTAGGTGGACATCAGTAATCCTTTCTCATCAGAGTAGTTTATGGCCGGTTGGCGCGGCGTGGCCGCGGGCGGTGCCCGTGGCCACGCCGGCGGACTAGCTGAAGTGGCGCATCAGCGCAAATGCGACGATACCGATTGCGCTGGAAAGCAGCAAGCGCTTGGACAGCATCATCACCGCCATGGTGGCCAGACCGCCCACCAGGTAGGCATTGCTCCAATGGAGGAACAAGCGGCCTTCTGGCATCACCACTTCGGGCACGAAGATGGCGGTCAGGATGGCGACCGGCACGTACACCAGTATTTTCCTGATCACCAGGGGCAGCTCGCGTTCACCCCACAAGGCCAGCGGCAGGTAGCGCGGCAGGAAGGTGCCCAGGCCGAGCACGGCGAAGATCCAGAACAGTTCCATGCTTAACCCTCCACGTTCGCTGCGACAGTCTGGCCTTGCTGCAGCCAGTCCAACACGGCGCCAAAGCTGGCGCCGGCCAATGCGGCCACCAGCAGGCCGACGTGGTAGGGCATGCCGTTGGTGAGCACGGCCAGCACGGCCGTCACCGCCATCACCGCGTAGGTCTTGCGGTCCCCCAGGGTCGACGCCAGCATGGCGCCGAACATGGCCACCAGCGGGAAATCCAGGCCCTTGAGCATCGTCTCGGGCAGGGCCGTACCCAGCCCGATGCCGACCGCCGTCGCCAGCAGCCAGCCGGCGTACATGGCGCCCGACACGCCAACGAAGAACCAGCGCCAGTGTTTGGCGTTGGCCGGTTGCTTGAGGCGTTCGATCACGGCGAAGAACACGGCGTCGATCAGGCCGAAGCCCAGCACCAGGCGCCAGCCCGCCGGGAAGCCCCGTGCGTGTGGCCGCAGCGCCAGGCCGTAGACGACCATGCGCAGGCTTAGCACCAGGATCGTGAGCAGGATCACCGTGATGCTGGCGTGCTCCTGCAGCAGCCGGGTGGCCAGGAACTGGGCGGTGCCCGAGTTGAGGATGGCCGACAGCGCCATGGTGTGCGCGGCGCTCAGGCCGCTCGCCATGCCCAGCATGCCGCCGATCACGCCCAGCGGGAACGCGGAGGCGAGGAACGGCAGCGCGGTGCGCAGGCCCGCAGCCAGCTGGCTGCGCGGGGTGTCAGTTTGCGACATCGAGATCTCCTTCGGAATCGGCGGGCAGTCCACGCTGGACGCCCGTCACCACGGCCGCGATCAGCGCGGCCACGTCGGCTGGCCGGGTGCGGCAGAAGTAGTGGCCGCCGCCATCCAGTTCATGCAGCTGGAGCTGATGACTGAACACGCTCCAGTTGCGCCAGTTGTGGGCGTAATTGCGCGTGAGCGGATCGTCCGGTGCCACCACCACGGACAAGGCGCCGTGCAAGGGCTGGCCGGCCGCGTCGGCGTCGTCGTCGGCCCGTTCGGCCAGGTAGCGGTTGGCGACGGCTGCGTCGTGGCGGAACAGCGCCACCAGCTGCGCCGCATGCTCGTTGCTGAAATCGGCCAGTTCCGTGTGCCCCGTTTCGCGCACCATCCAGTCCACCACGGCGCGGTCGGACATGTCGGCGATGGCGGCGATCCCGGCGTGCATCTGTTCGGCCGGATGCAGCAGTTTGCCGCCGATGAACACGTGCAGCGGCGGCTGGCCCGCCTGTTCCATCAGCTGCGCCAGCGCCAGCGCCAGTGCCGCGCCGATGCAGTGGCCCCACAGGATGACGGGGGTGGTGACCGTGGCGCCGATCTCCTGGTGCAGGCGGTGGGCCGCCGCCGGGATGTCGACCAGTTCCGAGGCCTGCGACGACAGTTCATGGCCCGGCAGTTCCACGCCATACACGCCGACCGGGCAGCCGGCCTCGCGCAGGGCCATGCCCAGCGGACGGAAGCTGGCGCTGCCGCCGCCCGCGTAGGGCAGGCAGACCAGGGTGGCGCGGTCGCCGGCGCCGCCGGTGAGCTTGACCAGCATGCGGGCCGCGCGGCCGGCGCCGCCGGCGGCGATCACGGCCAGTTCCGCCAGCGTCGGATGCTGCATGATGTCGGCCAGCCGGATCGCCCCTTCGAGCATGAACACGGCGCGGATCGCGCTCAGCGAATTGCCGCCCAGCGCGAAGAAATCGTGCTCGGGCCGCAGGCTGGCGCCGTCCACCCGGAGCACTTGCGCCCAGACGGTGGCGATGCGCTGTTCCCATGGCGTCAGCTGGGCCGGCTGGGCGCTGGCGGGCAGCGGCGCGCGCGCCGCCTTGGCCGTGTCGGCGCCGAAGATGCGCGGCACCGGCGCGCCGTCGGCGCATTCCAGGCGCAGGTCGGGCAGCCAGCGCGCGCTGCGGCCGGTCGCCACCGGTTTGGCGCCGGCCAGGTGCAGCTGGCCCCAGGCGCCCGTGGGGGCGGGCATGCCCGAGGCGTCGAGCACGCACACGGCCACCCCGGCGTCCACGCCGGCCGGCGCCGCGCGCTGGCCCGCTTCTGCCAGGCGGGCCGTCTCGGCCGGCGACAGCAGGCTTTGCAGATCGTGCGGCTGGGTCGGGTCGGCCGTCATCAGTTCGAACGCGCGCCGGTAGTAGCCGCCCATCATTTCCATCTGGTCGATGGTGAACACGTGGTCGTGGTAGTGCAGGCTCAGACGCACTTCGTCGCTGTAGAAGTGGCGCGAGAACTCGGCGCGGATCACGAACTCCGTCTCGGAATTGGCGCGCACGTCAAGCAGCGAGAACTCGGGCAGGGCGCGCAGTTCCTTGAGGCGGTAGAAGTGGGTGTAGTTGAAGGCCGTCTCGAACAGCATGCCGCGGATGTCGAGGTCCTGCATCATCTGCGCCATCGGGTAGCGGCGGTGCGGCAGCAGGCGGCGCTCGGCGTCGAACACGTGGCGGATCAGCTGTTCCCACGAACCGGCGCTCACGTGCAGGCCGAACGGCACGGTGTTGAGGAACAGACCCAGCGCTTCGGTCGCGTCCTCGTGCTCGGGCCGGCCGCTTTGCTCGTAGCCGGTCATCGCGTACTCGGTGCCGCACAACACGCTCAGCACTTTCAGGTGGACCGCCATCAGCAGCGTCTTGACCGGCACGCCGAGCCGGTCCGACAGGGCGACGATGCGCTCGGACAGGCGGCGCGAAATGTCCACGTCGTGGAACACCACGGTCGGGTGGGCGACGCCCGTCTGCACGGCGCCGCAACGGGGCAGTTCGGTGTAGGTGGCGCCCGTGATCTCGGCCTGCCAGAAATCGCGGTCGGCGGCCGTGGCCAGCGACTGCCGTTCCAGCGCCACGTAATGGTGCAGGAAGTTGTCGACCGGCGCGCGCTGCTGCCAGGTGCCGGCCACGATCGCATGGTACGTCTCGAACAACTGGGTGTGGACCAGCGTGATGCTCCAGCCGTCGAGCGCGGAATTGTGCTGGATCAGCGTGTAGCGATACAGGTCGTCGGCCAGGATGTGCACATGCAGCCGCACCAGGCCCGGCTCCTCCCACACGAAGCGGCGCTGCTTCTCCGTCTCGGTCCAGTCCTGGTACCACGCTTCCTGGCCTTCGCCGTCCAGGTCGCGCAGGTCGACGATCACCGGCGGCACCTTGGCGTCGCGGTGCACGATCTGCAGCGGGTCGTCGAAGCCGCTCAGGTGGTAGCTGGTGCGGAAGATGGGGTTGCGCGCCACCACGATGGCGGCCGCCTGTTCGAACGCGGCCACGTCCAGCCGGCTCTGGATCATGTAGCTGAGGATGTCGTGGTACTGCGAGGTGCCGAACGTCAGTTCGTTCTGGAACACCAGGCCGATCTGCAGCAGCGACAGCGGATAGGCATCCTCCGCCGACGCGGGCAGGCGGGCGCGGTCGGC
Organism: Rugamonas brunnea; assembly: GCF_014042345.1. GTDB lineage: Bacteria > Pseudomonadota > Gammaproteobacteria > Burkholderiales > Burkholderiaceae_D > Rugamonas > Rugamonas brunnea. The sequence continues at coordinate 394,168 of NZ_JACEZT010000001.1, read as the reverse complement.
CTCGCTGACCAGCCCGAACGGCGCCACTGCCACTTCGGCCGCCGGGGCGGGCGCGGTGCTGATAGCCTCGGCCAGTCCGGCGATGGTGGGATGGGCGAACAATTGCTGGAACGTGAACGGCAGGCCGCGCTGGCGGGCCTTGGCCAGCACGGCCACGAAGTGGATGGAATTGCCGCCCAGCGCAAAGAAGTTGTCGTGCACGCCCACGCGCGGCTGGGCCAGCACTTCGCTCCAGATCTCGGCCAGTGCCTGTTCGGTTGCGTTGCGCGGCGCCACGTAGTCGGCGGCCGGGCCGGCGGCCAAGCTGGGCTTGGGCAGCGCGGCGCGGTCCAGCTTCCCGTTGGGCGAGAGGGGGAAGCTGGCCATGCAGATGATATGGGCCGGCACCATGTACTCGGGCATGCCGCTGGCCAGATGGCGTTTGAGCGCCGCCACGTCCGTGCCGGCCGGCGCGACCACGTAGGCGCACAATTCGGCCACCTGGTCAGCATCCTTTTGCGCCATCGCCACGGCGTCGGCTACGTCCGGATGCTCGCGCAGGCGCGCTTCGATCTCGCCCAGTTCGATGCGGTAGCCGCGGATCTTGACCTGGTTGTCGATGCGGCCCAGGTATTCGATCTCGCCGCGGCTGTTCCAGCGCGCCAGGTCGCCGGTGCGGTAGATGCGCGTCTCGCCGGGGAAGGGATGTTCGACGAAACGTTCGGCCGTCAGCTCGGGGCGGCGGTGGTAGCCGCGCGCCAGGCCGACGCCGGCGATGCAAAGCTCGCCCGGCACACCCACGGCCTGCACCTGCATGCGCGCGTCCAGCACGTACAGGCGCAGGTTGTCGATCGGTTTGCCGATCGGGACGCTGGTGGCGCCGGCGTCGGGGCGGCACAGGTGGTGCGAGACGTCGACCGTCGCCTCGGTCGGGCCGTACAGGTTGATCAGCTGGGCCGGGGCCAGCACCGCGTGGAATTTCTCCACCTGGTGCGTGCCCAGCGCTTCACCGCTGGCGAACACCAGGCGCAGCCCGCGCAGGCGCGCGCCGCAGCCGAGCGCGCCCACGTAGTCGAGGAAGGCGTTCAGCATCGATGGCACGAAGTGCATCACCGTGACCCGCCGCCGCTCCACCGTGTCGATGATGGTGTCGGGGTCGCGTTCGCCGCGCGGCGCCAGCAGGCACACGCTGGCGCCCACGAACGACCACCAGAACAGTTCCCATACGGAGACGTCGAACGCGATCGGCGTCTTCTGCAGGATCACGTCGCCGGCGGTGATCGGGTAGGCGCGCTGCATCCACGCGATGCGGTTGATGGCCGAGTGGTGCTCCACCAGCACGCCCTTGGGGTTGCCGGTCGAGCCGGAGGTATAGATCACGTAGGCCACGTCGCGCGCGTTGCCGCCATGGACCGGCGCAGTGTCGTCGGCGTCGTACGAGGCCGGGTCGTCGAGGTCGATGATGACCGGTTGCGTGGCCAGCGTGGGCACCAGCCGCGTGTGGGCCAGGATCACGGGCGCGCCGCTGTCGCCCAGCACGTATTCGACGCGGGCCTGGGGATAGCTGGGGTCGATCGGCAGGTAGGCGGCGCCGGCCTTGAGCACGGCGTGGATGGCCACCAGCATTTCGATCGAGCGTTCGGCCAGCACGGCCACGATCTGGTCGCGGCCCACGCCGTGGCGGCGCAGCGTGTGGGCCAGCTGGTTGGCGCGCGCGTTGAACTCGCGGTAGGTCAGGCTGCGGTCGCCGAAGGTGACGGCGATGGCGTCCGGCGTTTGCGCCACCTGGCGCGCCAGCACCTGGTCCAGGCGCAGCTGGTGTTCGTAGGGGAAGGCGGTGGCGTTGGCCTCGGCCAGGATCCGGTCGTCGTCGTCAGTCAGCAGCGACAGCGCGCCCAGTGCGGCGTCCGGCGCCTGCAGGGCCGCGTGCAGCAGCAATCCCAGGTGGCGGGCCAGGCGTTCCACGGTCTCCTCCAGATACTGACGGCCGTCGTAGTCGAGCTGCCAGGTGTAGCCGTCGTCGCCGCGCAGCAGCGTCACCAGCAGCGACACACCGTCCGGCGCGGCGCCGGCCGGCGTGCCGGCATGCAGCACGCGCACGCCGATGTCGAAGAAGGGATGGAGGGCATCGTCGGCGTCGCCGTGGGCCAGCAGTTGCAGCGGGAAGTCCTGGTGTTCCAGCGTGGCCTGGGTTTGCTGCTGGCTGGCGGCCAGCAGGTCGCGCAGGCTGGCGCCCGGGGCCAGGGTCAGCGCCAGCGGCAGCCACTCGGCCAGCAGTGGCTGGTCCGCGCCGGTGCGCAGCGCCGGCTGGCCGATGGCCACGCCGGCCACGCCGGTGTAGCGTTCCAGCAGCGCCGCCACGACGGCGTTCAGCAACACCTGCTGACTCAGAGGCTGGGCCGACGTGGCCCGCTCCAGCGCGGCGCCGGTGGCGGCAGCCAGCGCGGCGCGGTATTGCTGCGACAGTTGGGCGCCGCCGCAGCCGTGGTCGGCCGGGAAGCGGCTCTTGCCGGGCAGCGCGGCGATCTGCGCCTTCCAGAAACTGGCTTCGCGCGGTCGGCGCGCCGCCAGCACTTTCAATTGTCCGAGGGATTCGATGGATTGCATAGGGACCTAAGGAGTCGGGTTGGTGGGAACTACAGGGTGAAAGAAATCGGGGCCAGCACGGGCGCCGGCGCTGGCGTGGCCGGCGCGGCCAGCAGGCTGGCCAGCGGCGCGTCCGGTTGGGCCAGCAGGCGGTCGAGCATGGCCAGCCAGTCGTCGCGGAAGGTCTGGACGGTGACGGCGTCGAACAGGTCGCGGTTGTAGGCCCAGTGGCCGCGCAGCACGGGCGCGCTGTCGTCAAGCTGCAGGTTCAGGTCGAACAGCGTGCTGGCCGTGTGCTCCGGCGCCCAGCGCACCGGCTGGCCGAGGAAGGCCTGGCGTCCCAGCGCCGTGTTCTGCAACGCGAACATGGTGTCGAACACGGGATGGCGGCGGTAGTCGCGCGCCGCGTCGACGGCGTCGGCCAGGCTGGCGAACGGGTAGGCCTGGTGTTCGAAGCTGGCGTCGATATGGCGGGCCGTGCGCCGCAGCCAGTCGGCCGCGGTGTCGTTGCCGGCCACATCGATGCGCAGGCAGACCGTGTTGACCAGCATGCCGACCAGCGATTCCGTGCCGGCCGCCTGGCGGCCGGCGGCCGGGGAGCCGACGGTGACTTCAGTTTGGTCCAGCGTGCCGGCCAGCCACAGCGCGTACGACGCCAGCAGCAGGTGGAAGGGTGTGAGCCGCAGCGTTTGCGCGCAGCGCCGTAGCGCGGCCGAGCGTTGTTCGCCCAGGTCGACGGCCAGCATGGCGCCACGCTCCGAGCGCAGCGCCGCCCGCGTGCGGTCCAGCGGCAGCTCCGGTGCGCGCTGCCAGCCGTTCATGGTGGCGCGCCAGAACGGGGCCAGGTTGTCGTGCCACTGCTGCGTGGCCGGCGCGTGGCGCCATTCGGCATAGTCGCCGAACTGGTGGCTGGGCAGCGGCACGGGCTGGCCCAGGTACAGCGCCTGCCATTGTTCGAGCAGGAGGGCGATGGAGATGGCGTCGGCCAGGATGTGGTGCAGGTCGAGCAGCAGGCAGGCCTGGTCACGGCCATGGCCCCGGCTGCGGAACAGGGCCACGCGCCAGGCCGGCGCCTGCTCCAGGTCGAACGGACGGGCCCAGGCGTCGATGGCAGCGGCCATATCGTCGCCCGCTTCGCGCTGTTCGATGCGCACCGCGAGCATGGCCTGGACCTGCTGCTGCAACGCGGCGCCGTCATGGTGGAAGCTGGTGCGCAGGATGTCGTGCCGGCAGACCAGTTCATTGAGCGCGGCTTCCAGCCGCGCCAGGTCGGCCTGGCCATCCCATGCGATCTCGATCGGCAGGTGATAGGCGCGCGAGGCCGGGTCTTTCAGCCACGCCACGTACAGCTGCTGTTGCTGCGGCGCGGCGCGGTAGGTGGCGCGCCGCGTCAGCGCGGGGATGGCTTGCCTGGCGTCCGGCGCCAGATCGGGCGACTGCACCAGGGCGTGGCACAACGCGCGCAGCGTGGCGCTGGCCAGCACCATCGCGGCCGTGCAGGGCTTGTGCAATTGGGTCTCGATCCGGGCCGCCAGCATGGCGGCCGTCAGCGAACTGGCGCCGAGCGCCAGCGCGTTGTCGTCGAGGGTGACGGCGTCGCCTTCCAGCAGTGCGCTGAGCAGTTGCAGCACGGTCTGTTCGAGCGGCGTGACCTGCGCCGGCGCCGCCGTCTCCGCGGCGGCGGGCACCGGCCGCAGCACCTGGGCCGCTTGCAGCGCCTGGCGGTCGATCTTGCCGTTCGCCGTCAGCGGCAGCGCGTCGAGCTGGCGCAGCAGGTGCGGCACCATGTGGACCGGCAGGGCGTCGGCCAGTTGGGCGCGCACGCGGGCCGGGTCCAGCGGCGTGCGCGCCGTGAACCACGCGTGCAGCTGGCTTTCGCCCGTCGCCGCCGAGCGCCGCGCGATGACGATGGCGGCCGTCACGTCCGCGATCGCCAGCAGCTGGTTTTCCACTTCGCCCAGTTCGACGCGGAAGCCGCGCACCTTGATCTGCTGGTCGCGCCGTCCCAGGAAGTCGAGCGTACCGTCGTCGCGCCAGCGCGCCATGTCGCCGGTGCGGTACAGGGTGGCGCCCGGCCCGAACGGGCTGGGGACGAAGGCCGCCTGCGTCAGTTCCGGGCGCTCCAGGTAGCCGTTGCCTATGCCGTCGCCGCCCACATACAGCTCGCCGGGCACGCCGACCGGCTGCAACTGGCCCAGGCGGCCCAGCACGTAGGCGCTGCTGTTGCTGATCGGGCGGCCGATCGGGATATCGAGGCCGTCCGCGTCGCCGATGACGTGGGCGGTGGAGATGACGGCGTTCTCCGTGGGGCCGTAGGCGTTGACCACGGTCAGGCCGGGACAGGCCAGCCGCACCGCCTGCACCTGGCGCGCGGGCACCACGTCGCCGCCGATGACGAGCGTACGCAGCGGCTGGAACAGCGCCGCGTTCTCGTTGGCCAGCTGGGCGAACAGCGAGGAGGTGATCAGCGCCGTGTTGATGCGGCTGGCGGCCAGGAACTGGCCCAGCAGGCGCGCGCTGAGCAGGGTGTCGCGCCCGACGATGTGCAGCTCGCCGCCGTTCAGCAGCGCGCCCCACAGCTCGAAGGTGGAGGCGTCGAAGCCGATTGCGCCGGCTTGCAGCACGCGGCTGTCCTCGTCGAAGCGGATGTAGTTGGTGTCGCGCACCAGGCGCACCACGCCGCGATGGCTCACCAGCACGCCCTTGGGCTGGCCGGTGGTGCCCGAGGTGTACATCAGGTAGGCCGTATCGCTGGCCCGTACGGGCGCGGCCACGGGCACCGCGCGGTCCGCGTCATCGTCCTGGCCGGCCGGGTCCACCACCAGCACGGCGCCGCTGAACTGGCCCGCAGCCTGCAGCGCCTGCGCCATCGCCAGCGTGGCCGCATCCGACACCAGCAGGCAGCGCGCGCCGCTGTCGGCCAGGCAGTAGGCGATCCGTTCGGGCGGGTAGTCGGGGTCCAGCGGGCAGTAGCAGGCGCCCGCGACCAGGCTGGCCACGGTGGCCACCACCATCGCGCAATCGCGCGGCATCAGCAGCGCCACGGGCGCGGCCGGGGTGACGCCGTGCCGTTGCAGCCGCGCCGCCAGCGCGCTGGCCTGTTGCAGCAACTGGCCGCGCGTGAGCGTGCGGCGGCCATCGGTGACGGCCAGCCGGTCGGCGTCGCGGGCGGCGCTGTCGCGCAGCAGGTCGACCAGGGTGCTGTCGCGCGGGTAGGCGGTGGCCGTGTCCTGGAACGCGTGCAGCAGGCGCGCCCGTTCGGCGGGACACAGCGGATCGAGGCGGCCGAGCACCTCGTCCGGACGGGCCAGCAATTTGTCGAGCAGGACCAGCAGCAGTTGCAGGTGGCGCCGCGTGCAGGCGTCGGCCAGCCGCGCGCGCCAGCGCACGGCGCCCTGGCCGCCGGCAGGCAGGATCAGCAGCAGGTCCAGCTGATCCGGGCAGACGGATGGCGGCGCCAGCGTCCCGTCGTCCAGGCAGAAGCCCAGGCGGCACTGCGGCCCCGCCTGATCGTCGCGCGCCTCCAGCTGCTGCGGGCGGGCCGTGCCCAACTTCCTGCCCAGGCTGCGCAACAGGCCGGTGTACGTGGTCGATGCTTCGACGGCCGAGGCGATGCCGGACCAGCCGCCGGGGCGCAGTTCGAACACGGCCAGTTCCGCCTGGTCGGTGAGCTGGTGCAGCAGCGCGAGCCAGGCCGCCAGCAGACCGTGGCCGGGAGCCAGATGGTGGCGGCTTTCCAGTTCGCGCAGGCGCTGCTGGCTGGCGCCGGACAGGGGGGGCCAGGCTTCGGTGGCGGCATCGGCGGCATCGGCAGCCAATGGCGGGAATGCTGCGCGCGGCAACCAGCCGTCGTGGGGCAGGGCGGTGTCGACGTGCGGGCAAGTGGAGGTGGAGGAGGTCATGGGTGGGCTGGGCGTTGGAAAAATGGGAGGGGGGCGCGGCCGCTGCGCCGCTCAAAACACCTTGACGGGGAATTCGACACGCAGCTTGAATTCCCGGTTGCTGCTGTCGGCGTAGTGGGAGCCGCTGTGGTGCAGCACGGCCAGCAAGGTCACCTTGGCGTGCTTCCAGCGGCCGCTCTGGACCACGTAGCTGGGATAGATGCCGTATTCACCGTGGCTGCCATGCACCGGTTCGCCGTTCTTCCAGTACAGCGCGTACAGCGGGCTGGCCGGACTGGCTTGCGCGGCGGCGCCGGCGCGGGCGTCGGCGCCCCAGCCCTGCACGCGCCACAGCATCATGCTGAAGCCGGGCAGGCCGGCGCTGGCGCCGTCGAACGCGTAGCGCAGCTGGGCGGATTTTTCGTGCGGGGCGTTGTAGTCCACGTCCATCGCGTTCAGCAGCGCGTCGCCCCACGTTTCGCCCAGGTAGTCGAAGAACTGGTCGCCCATGATGCGCTGGTAGCCGGCCGTCACGGCGTGCGGGCCGCGTTCAGCCGTCACGGCCAGGCTGTAGGCCTGGTTGCCGATGTCGCCCTGGCGGCTGCTGCCATCGTTGCGCGTGGCGTACAGGTCGGCCTTGCCGGTGACGCGCAGGACCTTGTGGTCGCCGGCGCCGCGCGTGAGCGCGAGGTAGAGCTGGCGCCAGACATCGCTGGCGCGGTCGAGGTAGACGGACGCCTTGCCGTCGCCGGACCAGGCCCAGTCGGCGCCTGCGAAGTCGACGTGGCCGATGCCGGTGCCGCCATAGCCGCTGCTGAGCGCCTGCAGCGAGGTGTGGCCGCGCGCCTTGACGGCGCTCAGGCGGCCGGCGGCCAGCATGAGCCGGTCCGACAGCGGCAGCGCGGCCGTCAGTCCCTGGAAGGTGGGCGGCAGCGAGAGGATGTCCCGGCTCACCAGCAGGGGATTGCTGAGCCGTTGCAGTCCATATCTGAACACGGCCTTGCCGACGCGCGCGTTGAGCGTGTAGGCGCCGAGGAACACGGTGGGGCCGTCGCCGCCAAGGCGGTGGCCGTAAACGAAGTTGCCGGCGTCGCCGCGCTGGTCCAGCGGCAGCGCCACGAACGGCGACACGCTGAAGCCCAGGCCGAGCGGCCCGGCCGTGTAGCCGGAGACGTAATTGGCCTGCAGCGTCTGGACCCAGGCGCGCCGGTCCAGCGTGTCCTGGATCCACTCCGTGCCGAGGAAATTGCGGAACAACAGCGTCAATTGGCCGTCGCGCAGCAGCGGCGCAGCCGCGCCGGACGCCGGCTGGGCCGTTTCGGCGGGGGCCGGTTGCAGTCGCCCGACGCTGGCGCCCACGTCGTGGGTGGCCGCCTGGGCCGCCTGGGCCGGGCCGGCCGCCGCCAGCAGGCATGCGGCCTTGGTCCGTTCGGCCGTGCAGGACAGCGGTTCGGGCGACGCCGGCGTCTGCGGGCAGGCCGGCGGTGCCAGACAGGCGAGCAGGGGGAACGTCGCCATCAGTACGTGTTTCAGGATGCGCATAAAAAGCCACTAAGTTGCTTGCGAAGGAACCGACCAGCCGGTGCACGCGCCCTGGACAGCGACAGGCGTGCGCGGGCCACGCGCAAGCGCGGTCCAGGGTACAAGTGAACGGTACGAACGTTACGAACTACCGCCTGGTCGCAACGGAACGCGGCAGGTGGAAGCAGAAAGAAAGCGGGGAACTTATTCGTTCATCGGCGTATGTGCCGAGAGAGGGGGCCACAGGGGATCGTCTGCGGCGAATGTTGCCTGACGCAGCGTTTGCGCCTGGCGACCAGTGCCTATACGGGTTGGGTATGGTGCACTGCAAAACGAAAAGAATTATCAAATATTGCTATCCGAATTGTCAAGATTATTTTTATTTCAATATTAACTTGCGGATAGCAAGCTGCGTATGCTGCTGTGCTCCGCCGTCTGTGCCCCCGCGCCAGCCGCCTGACTGTGCACCTGCGCGGCGTGCGCCGTGCTTACCATGCAAGCTGACTAAATCCATCACCCGAGGTGCGTATGCGACCCGATCTCTCCCCCCAACCCAGCGGCTTCCAGCAACGGATGGTCATGCGCCATCGCGGCCCGGCGCCCGTCCGCGTGACGGACCAGGTGGCCGAGGAAGTACCGGTGGCACTGGTCTTCAACGGCATCTCCCATGCCGTGATGATGGCCACGCCACGCGACCTGGAAGCGCTGGCGGTGGGCTTCGCGCTGACCGAAGGCATCGTGCCGGGCCAGTCCGACATCCATGACGTGGTCGTGCACCAGTTGCCTGCGGCGGCCGAAGTGCAGCTCACCATCGGCCAGGGCGCCTTCATGCAGCTCAAGCAGCGGCGCCGCGCGCTGGCCGGCCGCACCGGCTGCGGCGTGTGCGGTATCGAAAGCCTGGCGATGCTGGACCTGGAACCTGCCCCGCTGCCGGCGGCGCCGTTGCCGGCCCCGCTGGCGCCCGCGCTCGCGCGCGCGGCGCGCGGGCTGGCCGCGCAGCAGGTCCTGATGCAGGCGACGGGCGGCGTGCACGCTGCCGCCTGGTGCGGCCTCGATGGCGCCGTGCATGCGGTGTTCGAGGACGTGGGCCGGCACAATGGGCTGGACAAGCTGGTGGGCCACCTGGCCTTGCAGGGCGCGGACTTGCGCAGCGGCTTCGCCTTCCTGTCCAGCCGCGCCAGCTATGAACTGGTGCGCAAGGCGGCGCGGGTCGGCATTCCCATGCTGGCCACCATCTCTGCGCCCACCAGCCTGGCCATCGATATCGCGGCGCAGGCGGGACTCAAGCTGGTCAGCTTCTGCCGCGCCGATGGCTTCGTCGACTACAGCGATGGCCTGAGGGCCGACGCCCCGCTCCAACCAGTCTGACGCCCTGCCGAAGCGACGACTGCCCGCCCGCGCAGGCCGCGCGGGCGGGCCTTTCCTTTCTAGCTGACCTGGTATCCCTTGCCGACGGGCGCCTCCGCCGGCAGCGCCAACCCGCATAATTCCAATACCGACCGTTCGATGGTGCGGCTCATCGCGTTCAGCGCCAGGCTGTTGGGCGCGACGCCGAACGGGTCGCCGATTTCCTGCGCGATGGCTTCCAGCGCGACCAGCGTGTAGGCCACGAACACGGCGATCAGCGGCGTGGCCGCGCCGATCGCGTGCACCAGCCCGAACGGCAGCAGGAAGCAATAGGCGTAAATGGTCCGGTGCAGCAGCACGCCGTAGGGATAGGGGATGGGCGTGCCCGCGATCCGTTCGCAACCCGCCACGGCATCGGCCAGGTTGTTGATCTGCGCGTCGAGCATCCACACGGTCTGCTCGCCGCCCGGCAAGCCGGCGGTCGCGCCGGCCAGCGTGCGGCGCATGTCGTTGAGCGCCGCGATCGGGCGGTAGTTGCGGGCGCTTGCCTGGGCCACGGCTTGCGGTTCCAGCAGCCGCTGCAGGTCGGCGCCGGCGTCGGAACCGCGCAGCTGGTGCCGCAGCAGGTGCACGAAGGCGATCAGTTGGCGTGCGAACTGCGCGTGGTCCAGACGTTCCGGCGGCAGGTAGGCCAGCGTCTGCGAGGTGAGGGTGCGCGCCGCCGCGAGGATGTGGCCCCACAGCTGGCGCGCTTCCAGGTAGCGCTGGTAGCTGGCGTTGTTGCGAAACGCCAGAAAGATCGCGAGGCTGATGCCGAGCAGGGGGAAGGGCGCCGTGTCGAGCGGCACGCGCTCGCCGAAGATGCGCCCGTCGCCGAGCAGCGCCACCAGGCTGATGGCCAGCATCAATCCCAGTTGCGGCAGGATGGACGGCAGCACCGAGCCGTTCCACACCAGCAGCATGCGGAACCAGTTGCTTGGAGGGCGGATGATCAAGGCAGCTCCTCAGTGTTCCAGTACCACGCGGCCACGGAACACGTGGTACTGGTACAGGTTGTAGCCGACCATGACGGGGAACACCACGGCGATGCCGCACAACATGAAGGCCATCGTGGCGCCGTCAGAGGCGGCTTCCGCGATGGTCAGCTTGCCGGGCACGAGGTCGGGGAACAGGCTCACCGCCAGCCCCGCGAACGAGGCGGCGAACAGGCCGATGGCGCCCCGGAACGGGCCGTGGCTGGAGCCCACATGCAGCGCGTACAGCACGTAGCCGCCGGCGCAGGCGGCCGCCAGCGCCAGTGGCATCAGGATCGCCAGCACGGTGGGCTGCATCCAGCGGTCGTGGCCGATCTCGCTGAACACCATGGTGCCGGCCGACAGTAGCACGGCCGCCGCCACCGTCGCCATCAGCGTGCCGGTGGCCTGGCGGCGTGCCGTCTCCACCAGCGCGCCATGGGTCTTCTTGACCAGGTAGGTGGCGCCCAGCAGGCTGTAGCCGGCGATCACGCCCAGCGCGCACAGGCCGGTGAATGCCCCGGCCAGCGCGCCCGGCGCCAGGCCCGTGATGACCTTGCCCAGCACCACGCCCTGGCAGGCGGCCGCGCCCAGGCTGCCCAGGCCGAACAGGATGTCCCAGCCGCGCTTGCGGTCGGCCACGTGGCGGAACTCGATGGCCGCGCCGCGCGCGATCAGCGACGCGATCAGCAGCATGACGGGCACGTACAGCTGTTCCATCAACATGGCGTAGGCGGCCGGGAAGGCGCCGAACAGGGCGCCGCCCAGCACCACCAGCCAGGTCTCGTTGGCGTCCCAGACGTGGCCGATGGACGAGAAGATCTGGTCGCGGTCCTGCTCGCGCGGGGTGACAAGGCTGAGCATGCCGACGCCGAGGTCGAAGCCGTCCGTGATGACGTAAAACACCAGCATCAGGCCGATCAGGCCGAACCAGGCATTGGTGAGGATGGTATGCATGATGACTCCTTAGATGGCGGGCGGCTGTTGCGCCAGGTCCGGGCCGGCGCGCAGCCACTTGCGGGAATAGATGGTGAACGCAGTCAGCAGCACCGCGTAGAAGGCGATGAACATGGCAGTGCTGGACCACACGGCGCCGGCCGCCACGGAGGACGCCGCGTCGCTGGTGCGCAGCAGGCCGTACACGGACCACGGCTGGCGTCCCACTTCGCGCACGATCCAGCCGCATTCCACGGCCACGTAGGGCAGCGGGATGCACAGGGTCCAGGCCAGCAGCAGCTTGCGCCGCGCCAGCAGGGCATCGAGCTGGCCACGTGCGCGGCGCATGGCCCACACGGTCCAGCAGGCCAGCACGGCGAACAGCACGCCGATGCCCGCCATCACGCGGAACGCGTAGTACAGCAAGGGCAGCTCGGGCGGCTGGTCGGCCACGGGGATGTCGCGCAGGCCGGTCACCGTGCCATCCATGCTGTGGGTGGCCAGCATGCTCAGCGCGTTCGGCACTTCGATGGCCCAGTCGTTGCGCTGTTCGGCCTTGTTGGGCCACGCCAGCAGCGACCAGGCGGCGCCGCTGCCGGCCGCGTTGGTCTGCCAGTGGCCTTCGATGGCCGCGCCCTTGGCTGGCTGCTGCTCGAACAGGGCCGCGCCGCTGGCGTCGCCCACCAGCACCTGCAGCGGCGCCACCACGGCCAGCACGCCCAGCGCCAGCCGGAACGAGCGCGCGAAGAATTCCGCCTGTCGACCGCGGTACAGGTGCCAGGCCGAGATGCCGGCCACCACGCACAAGCCGGTCTCCATGGCCGCCAGCCACATGTGGGCCACGCCGTGCGCCATGCCGGGATTGAAGATCGCGGCCAGGTAGTCCGTCACCACCACGTGCCCGTCCACCACGGCCACGCCGGCCGGGGTTTGCATCCAGGAGTTGGCCACCATGATCCAGAACGCGGAGATGGTGGAGCCCAGCGCCACCATGGCCGTCGCGAACAGGTGCACGGTGCGCGGCACGCGGCCCCAGCCCCACAGCATCACGCCGATGAATCCGGCCTCCAGCATGAAGGCCATGGCGCCTTCGAAGCCGAGGATGTTGCCGATGAAGGAGCCGGTGAAGCGCGAGAACTGGGCCCAGTTGGTGCCGAACTGGAATTCCATCGGGATGCCGCTCACCACGCCGACGGCGAAATTGAGCACCAGCAGTTTGCTCCAGTAGCGCACGTGCTGGTAGTAGACCACTTCGCCGCGTCGTATCCACAGCGCTTCGAGCAGCAGGATGAAGGCGGACAGGCTGATCGTGAGGATGGGCCAGACGATGTGGAAGATGGCAGTCAGCGCGAACTGCGCGCGCGACAGCATCAGCGTTGCGTCATGCATGATGATCTCCTTGGGATGGATGCAGCAAAACGGGAATCGACTTGGAGGTGGGCGTGCCGGCGCCCACGGCCACGCTGGCCAGCGGCACCAGCGGGTTGGTTTCGGGGTAGTAGGCCGCCACGCAGCCACGCGGGATGTCGTATTCGACCAGCAGGAAGCCGTCCGCGCGGCGCTCCACGCCATCGTCCCAGACGCTGGTGATGTCGACCCGGTCACCGGCCCGCATGCCCAGCATGCCTAGGTCGTCGCGGTGGATGAAGACCACGCGGCGCAGGCCGAACACGCCCCGGTAGCGGTCGTCCAGACCGTAGATGGTGGTGTTGTACTGGTCGTGCGAGCGGGTGGTCATCATCGTCAGCAGGCGCTCGCCGTGGCGCGCGCGGGCGCGGTGGATGGGCGTGTCGCGGTTGACGGCGTTGACGATGAACTGGGCCTTCTGGCTGTCCGTCACCCATTCGCGCAGGCGTGAGGCGACCTTCAGGTGGAAGCCGCCCGGTTTTGCGACGCGGGCGTTGTAGTCGTGGAAGTCGTCGAACACCTGCTCGATGTCGTCGCGGATCAGGGCGTAGTTGGCGGCGCGCGCCAGCCAGTCGACTTGGCCGTCGCCCAGCGTGGCGTGCGCCATGCGGGCCACGATGGCCACCTCCGACAGCAGCGCGGGCGAGGCGGGCTGGTTGATGCCGAACGAGATGTGCACCATGCTCATCGAGTCCTCCACCGTCACGCCCTGGGCCACGCCCTGCTGCAGGTCGACCTCGGTGCGGCCCAGCGTGGGCAGGATCAGCGCATCCCTGCCGTGCACCAGGTGGCTGCGATTGAGCTTGGTGGCCACGTGCACGGTCAGCGCGCACTGGCGCAGGCCTTGCCAGGTGAGCGGGGTGTCGGGCGTGGCGCTGGCGAAATTGCCGCCCAGGCCCACGAACACCTTGACCCGGCCGGCGATCATGGCCTCGATGGTGGCGACCACGTCGAGGCCGTGCGCGCGCGGCGGCGTGAAGCCGAACACCTGTTCCAGCCGGTCCAGCAACTGGGCCGGCGGGCGCTCGTCGATGCCCACCGTGCGGTCGCCCTGCACGTTGGAGTGGCCGCGCACGGGGCACAGGCCGGCGCCGGGCCGGCCGATGTTCCCGCGCATCATCATCAGGTTGGACAGCATCTGGATCGTCGCCACGGAATTCTGGTGCTGGGTCAGGCCCATGCCCCAGCAGGCGATCACCCGTTCGCTGTTGACGTAGACCCGCGTCAGGCGCTCGATCTGGTCGCGCTCCACGCCCGATTCCTCCAGCAGCACATGCCAGCTTTCGCTGCGCAGGTCGCGGGCGAAGGCGTGGAAGCCCACCGTGTGGCTGGCGATGAATTCCGTGTCCAGGATGCGGCAGCGGCCGGCCGCCAGCGCCTCGTCGTCCAGCTCCACCACGCGCTTGGCGACGGCCTTGATCAGTGCGAAGTCGCCGCCCAGGCGCGGCTGGACGAACATGCTGCTGATGCGGGTGGCGGAGTTGAGCAGCATCTCGCCCGGACTTTGCGGGTCCTGGAAGCGCTCCAGTCCCCGTTCCTTGAGCGGGTTGATGGAGACGATGGCCGCGCCCCGGCGCGAACATTCGCGCAACTCGCCCATCATGCGCGGATGGTTGGTGGCCGGGTTCTGGCCGAAGATCAGGATCGCGTCTGCCAGCTCGAAATCGTCCAGCGTGACGGTGCCCTTGCCGATGCCCACCGTGTGCGGCAGGCCCCGGCTGGTGGCCTCGTGGCACATGTTGGAACAGTCCGGGAAGTTGTTGGTGCCGTACATGCGCACGAACAGCTGGTACAGGAAGGCCGCTTCGTTGCTGGCCCGGCCCGAGGTGTAGAACGCTGCCTGGTTGGGGTCATCGAGCGCGTGCAGGTGGCTGGCGATCAGGCCGAACGCGTCGTCCCAGGCGATGGGCTGGTAGGTGTCGCTGGCGTGGTCGTACACCATCGGGGCAGTGAGGCGGCCATGCTGTTCCAGCTCGTAGTCCGTTTGCGCCATCAGCTCGGTCACCGTGTGGCGCGCGAAGAAGTCGGGCCGCACGCGCTTGCTGGTGGCCTCGGCCGCCACGGCCTTCACGCCGTTCTCGCAGAATTCGAAGGTGGACGTATGCGCGCGGTCCGGCCAGGCGCAGCCGGGGCAGTCGAAACCGTCCGGCTGGTTCTGCGACAGCAGGGTGTTGAGGTTGCCGGCGCTGACCCGTTCGCGATACAGGTTCAGCGCCACATATTTGAGGGCGCCCCAGCCGCCGGCGGCGTTGTGGTAGGGGGCGATGCGGCCCGTGTTGTCCTTGTTACCCATGTTGATAGACTCCTTTCGCTAGGTGGTGCCAGTGTCGGCGCGATGGGCCGGAGGCAGGGCGTACAGAACGCCACACACGGGAGGAGTACAGCGCCGGGGCTGGTCCGGCGGCCCGATGGCTGCGATATACTGGTTCGCATGAACCTGTACGAGACCCTTGCCGCCGATATCGAGAGCCAGGTCGCCAGAGGCGTGCTGCTGGAAGGCGACAGGCTGCCGTCCGTGCGCCAGACCAGCCAGCACCGCAACCTGAGCATCAGCACCGTGCTGCGCGCCTATTCCATGCTGGAGAGCCGGGGTGTGATCGAGAGCCGCCCGCAGTCGGGCTACTTCGTGCGTCCCCGGACGGCCCATGCGCCGCGCCCGGCCGCCGCGCCGGCCGCGCCGGCGCTGGTGCTGTCGTCCGAGGTGGATGTGAGCCGGCTGGTGCTGTCGACCTTGCGCACGATACGGACCCAGGGCGCCGTGCCGCTCGGTTCACCGTACCCGGACCCGTCGCCGTTCCCGTGGCCCCGCATCAGCCAGTACGCGAATGCCCTGGCGCGGCGCGCCCGGCACTGGAGCGTGATGGACGACCTGCCGCCCGGGAATCCGGAGCTGATACGCCAGATCGCCCGGCGCCACATGGAGAACGGGCTGGCCGTCGATCCGTCGGAGATCATCGTCACGGTGGGCGCCACCGAGGCCATCAACCTGTGCCTGCAGGCCGTGGCGCGGCCGGGCGACACGGTGGCCGTCGAATCGCCGACGTTCTATGCGATGCTGCACGCGATCGAACGCATGGGGATGCGGGCGCTGGAAGTGCCGACCGATCCGCGCGAAGGCATCAGCGTGGAGGCGCTGCGCACCATCCTCACGCAGCAGCGCGTGGCGGCCTGCATGGTGATGCCGAACTTCCAGAATCCGATGGGTTTCTTGATGCCGGACGCGCGCAAGCGCGAGCTGGTGGAGCTGTTGGCCAGCCACGACATTCCCGTCATCGAGAACGATGTCTACCACGAGCTGTATTACGGCGACAGCCATCCCACTTCGCTCAAGGCCTACGACACCAAGGGCCTGGTGCTGCACTGCTCGTCCTTCTCCAAGAGCCTGACGGCGAACTACCGCATCGGCTGGGCGCTGCCGGGACGCTACACGGCGCAGGTGGAAAAGCTCAAGTTCCTGAACACGCTGACCACGCCCACGCTGCCCCAGATGGCGATCGCGGAATACCTGCAGAACGATGGCTACGACCGCCATTTGCGCAAGGTGCGCAAGGGTTACGAGCAGCGCGCCCGCATGATGGCGGCCGCCGTGCTGCGCTTCTTCCCAGCCGGCACGCGCGTGAGCACGCCGCAGGGCGGCTATGTGCTGTGGGTGGAATTGCCAGCCGGTGTCGATGCGATGAAGCTGTACGCGCTGGCGCTGGAGCGCAAGATCACGGTCGGGCCGGGCCACATGTTTTCGGCGCGCGGCAGCTATCCCAACTACATCCGGCTCAACTACAGCTACGAATGGTCGAAGGAGATCGAGGAAGCGCTGCGCATGCTGGGGCGCCTGGTGTCGCAGCTGGCGTCATTGCGCGGCAGTTGATCATCCATCGCCCCGCCGCGCTCAGCCGCCCACCAGCGACATGCGCACGACCTTGCGCGTGACGGGCGCGCTGGCCATGCTGCCGCGCAGTTCCGAGTAGCGGTCGGCGCGGGCCCGCCACAGCGCCCGTATCCGGTCCGCCAGCGCCGCTTCCTGGCCCGCGCCCAGCCACGGACGCAAGTCGGCGCCGTCCCGGGCGAACAGGCACAGATAGAGCTTGCCGTCGGCCGCCACACGCGCCCGCACGCAACTGCCGCAGAACGGGTGCGACATGCTGGAAATGAAACCGATGGAACCGGCGCCGTCGGCGTGCCGCCACAGTTCGGCCGTGCCGTGGCCCTGCGGTGCACCGTCCTGCACCAACCGATAGTGCGCGGCGACGATGGCGCGCATGGCGTCGGCCTCCAGCACCTGGGCCGCGTTCCAGCGGCTGGCGCCGCCCACATCCATGTATTCGATGAAGCGCAACTGTACGCCGCTGTGCCGGAAATGGCGCACCAGCGGCAGGATCTGGCTGTCGTTCACGCCGCGCTCGATCACCGTGTTGACCTTCACCGGCGCCAGTCCCACGCGCTGGGCGGCGGCGATCCCGTCCAGGATGGCCGCCACCGGAAAGCCGACGCCGTTCATGCGCCCACCCAGCGTCTCATCCAGGCTGTCGAGGCTGACCGTCACGCGCCGCAGGCCCGCATCCTTCAACGACTGCGCCCTGGCCGCCAGCAGCGAACCATTGGTGGTCAGGGCGATGTCGAGCGGCCGTCCCTCCAGCGTGCGCATGGCGGCCAGGTGTTCTATCAGGCGCGGCAAATCCTTGCGCAGCAAGGGCTCGCCGCCCGTGATGCGGATCTTCTCGACGCCGAGACTGACGAAGCTGCGCGCCAGCCGCGCCAGTTCGTCGAACGACAAGCGCTCGCTGGAACTCATGAAGGGAAAGTCGGGGCCGAAGCTCTCCTTCGGCATGCAGTAGGGGCAGCGGAAGTTGCACTGGTCGATCACAGACAGGCGCAGGTCCCTGAGCGGGCGGCCACGGGTATCGCGGAGGTCGGGTAGCGTATTCATGTGGCCAGCATAGCGCCGCGCAAGGGGAGCACAGGAGCACAGTCGCCCGGCCGCGCGGGGAACACAGCGCGGCGCGCTTCCGGCTGTACCGCCTCCGACAGGCCCAAGCTGTACCCTCCGGCGCGGTGCCGGCCGCTTTATCCTGCGGCCATACTGTTCCTGCGGCAGACAGCAGCTTCCCGCCTCACGCCGCCCACCTCTCTGGAGATACCCCATCATGCATACTCCCCGCTTCAAGGTCGCGACCTTGCTCATGGCAGGCTTTGGCACCGTCTGCGTTTTCCTGGCCGCCGTGATCGCGCTTGGCCTGAGCGAACAAGGCAAACTCAATGCCGTCGCCGCCAGCATGGCCGGCGACCGCTGGCCCCGCATCGAACTGGCGACCGACGTGCGCCTGCGCGTCACCGATATCGCCGTCGCGCTGCGCAACGTGATGCTGACCGATGATCCGGCCGTGCGGCGCCGGCAGATCGACGATATTTCGACCTTCCGCAGCGAGATCGACGCGAACACGGCGGAACTGGACCGGCGGGTGACCAGCCCCGGAGGCCGGGCCGCGCTGCAGCAGGTGGTGAGCACCCTGCAAGCGTATGCCGTTGGCCAGCAGGAGTTGATCGCCATGGTGCAGTCCGGGCGCGACGCGGACGCGCGCGCCTTCCTGAACCAGCAGGTCAAGCCCATGCTGCAGGCCTGCCGCGACGCGATGGCAGCCCAGATCCGCAACGAGGTGGCGTTGATGAACGCCTCGCGCGAAGAAGCGAAGCAAGCCTACGCTGCCACGCGCCTGAAGATGCTGGGGCTGGGCGCGCTGGCCTTGTTGTGTTCCGCCGCGCTGGCGGCCTTCATCATCGGCCGGCTGCGGCGCGACCTGGGCGGCGAACCCGGTTGGGCGGCGGCCGTCGCGGCCCGCATCGCGGAGGGCGATCTGACGGGCGCCATCGATTTGCGCCCCGGCGACCGCAGCAGCATGATGTACGAAATGGAGCACATGCGTGACCACCTGGGCCACCTGGTGGGCCTGGTGCGGCGCGACGCCGACCAGATCGCCGCCGCCTCGGCCCAGATCGCGGCCGGCAACCTGGATCTGTCGGCGCGCACCGAGCAGCAGGCCGCCAGCCTGGAGGAAACGGCGGCTGCCATGGAGCAGTTGAGCGCCACCGTGGAACAGAACAGCGCCAACGCGGAAGCGGCCAACGGCCTGGCGCAGCAGGCGTCGGCGGCGGCCGGGCGGGGCGGCGAGGCGGTGGCCGCCGTGACGGCCAGCATGGACGACATCACCCGTTCCGCCAAGCAGATGGCGGAGATCATCGGCCTGATCGACGGCATCGCGTTCCAGACCAATATCCTGTCGCTCAACGCGGCCGTGGAAGCGGCGCGCGCCGGGGACGCGGGGCGTGGCTTTGCCGTTGTCGCTTCGGAGGTGCGCCAGCTGGCCCAGCGCTCGGCGGCGGCCGCCCAGCAGATCGGACAGCTCATCACCACCGCCACCGGCCAGGCCCATGCCGGCGCGGCGATGGTGGCGCAGGCGGGCGGCGCGATGCAAGACATCATCGCCAGCGTGGGCCGGGTCGAGGCCATCATGGCGGAGATCCGCCACGCCAGCGCCGAGCAGCACAGCGGCATCGTCGCCTGCAGCCGCGCCGTGGTGGAGATGGACCAGGGCACGCAGCAGAACGCCGCGCTGGTGGAAGAGGTGGCGGCGGCCGCGCAATCGATGCAGGACCAGGCGGGCCAGCTGGCCCTGGCCGTGAGCCGCTTCCGCATCGAAGGCGCGGCGCCGGAGCCGATCGCACCGGTCGCGCCGGCCCGCGCCGCAGCGCCGGGTATGCGCGCAGGGCAGGGCCTGCGCGCGGGACAGGGGCGGGCCGCCAAGCCCGCCCGGGCCCTGGCCCTGGCCGAAGCGGCCTGACCGCCGTCCCTCATCCCAGCCTCCAAGGAGCGAGATCATGAACGCCTTATGTCATTCGCCTCATGCGCTACCGCGCACCGTCATCATCGTGGGCGACGAGAAGGAGCGTGGCCGCGCGCTGGCCGCGTGCCGCCAGCTTGGATGCGTGCCGGACGGCTGGTGCGGCACGGGCCGCGATGGCCTCGCATTGGTCGCGTCGCAGGACGCTGTGCCCGTGCTGGTCATTATCGACCTGCATCTGCCGGACATGGACGGCGCCGACCTGCTGCGGGCGCTGGCCGCCACCGGGCGCGACCTGCACCTGATCGTGTGCGGCGCGGGCTGCGGGCGCGTGCGGGACACGGCACTGATGCTGGCGTCGGCGCTGGGCATGCGGACCGGGGCGACGGTGGCCGGCCCGCTGACGGCGCGCGCGCTGCGCACCGCCATGGCCGATTGCGCGGCCACCCATGCAAGCATCGCGGCTGCGCCCAACCCGGCGCCGCGCACGCAGCCAGAGGTGGACGCGATCGATATCCGTTCCGGCCTGCTGCGCGAAGAGTTCGAGCTGTACTACCAGCCGAAAGTCACGCTGGCCGGGTGCGACCCGTGCGGCGTCGAGGCCTTGCTGCGCTGGCGCCATCCGCGGCACGGGCTGCTGACGCCCGCTGCCTTCCTGCCGCAGGCGGAGGAGGCAGGGCTGATCGACTTGCTGACCATGAAGGTGCTGCGCATGGCCTTGGGCCACAGCCTGGAGCTGCGGGCCGGCGGCAACCGGCTGCCGATTTCGGTCAACCTGTCGCCGCTTTCGCTGACCAATCCCGACCTGGCCGACCAGATCGCGGACGCCGTGCGCCGTTCCGGCCTGCCGCCATCGGCCATCGTGTTCGAAGTGACGGAGCAGGCGGAAGTGGCCGACCTGAGTCTGGCGCTGCGGGTGCTGCTCAAGCTGCGGTTGCAGGGGCACCGGCTGTCGCTCGACGATTACGGCGCCGGCCATGCCTCCATCCTGCAGATGTCGCGCATTCCGTTCAGCGAACTGAAACTCGATGGGCGGCTGGTGCACAACGCGTGGAAGCGGCCGCACCTGGAGCCGTTGCTGCGCCAGGCCATCGCCTCGGCGCAATTGCTGGGGATGACGTCGGTGGCGGAAGGGATCGAGACGCCGGAGGATTGGGCCTTCATGCGGGCGCTGGGCTGCGACCAGGCGCAGGGCTATCTGATCGCGCGCCCGATGCCGTTTGCGCAGCTGGCGGCGTGGCGTCCCGATGCCGGCGCCTTGCCCGAACCGGGACGGCCGCAGCAGGCCGCCGCCTGACGCCCGTCGCCCATCGTGCGCCACTCCTAGCGCGCGCCGGCCTCCACCCCGTGCGCGGCCAGCAGGCATTGCCGGAACGCTTGCGCCACGCGCGAGGGCAGCGGCGAGCCGCGCAGGATGGCCACGAAATCGCAGTGGTAGTGGAACAGGGCGGGGCGCACGGCGCGCATCTTGCCGTCCTCCACGAAGCCGCGCGCGTAGTGGTCGGGCAAAAAACCGAGGAAGCGGCCCGACAGGATCAGGGTGGCGATCGACTCCTGGTCGAAGCCGGTCGCCTTGCGCGGCAGCCGCACCTGCTGGCTGAGCTCCATGTTCGGTGAGTGGTAGCCCAGCCCGGCGAATTGATAAGCGCGGATGCTGCTCCAGTCCAGCCCCGCATCGTCGCCATCGAACAGCGGGTGGCCGGCGCCGCAGTACAGCTGCATGGTTTCGCCGAACAAGGTGTCATAACTGAGGCTGTCCGAGCTGCGGTGGGCGGGGATGATCCCGACCTGGAACTGGCCGTCGATCACGCCGCGCTCGATCATGTTGATGGTGGCGACGTGGAAGTTTAGCGCCACCTCGGGCGCCTGTTCCGCGAAGCGCGCGATGGCCGCGCTGATCTTGCAGGCCGGGTTGCTGGCCGTCTTGTCGAACACGGCCACGTGCAACTGGCCGCCCATGCGGCGGTGGATGTCGTCCACGCTGGCGCGGAAGGCGTCGGCGCTGGCCAGCAGGCGCTGCGTCTCCTCGTAGATGCGCTCGCCCTCGGCGGTGAGCGCGAAGCCGGCGCGGCCCCGGCTGCACAGCGTCAGCTTGAGGCGTTGCTCCAGGTCCTTGATGTGGCGGCTCACGGTGGAAATGCCGATGTTGAGCTCCAGCCCGGCCGCCGCCATACCGCCGCAATCGACCACGCTCCTGAACACTTGCAGCAGGCGGAAATCCATGTCGCTCAACTGCCCCAGCACGGCTGTCGTCTTTACTTTCATAAATCGCTAACTGAACATTGATATGTTTGTAATTATGAAAGTGAAAGTCTACCCTAGAATCGCCATCACCGATATCTGTCTGACTGGAGAAGAACATGAAACATGGCGAATCGCGCACCGACACCGCGTGGCTGGAAGCGCACTGGATGCCGTTTTCCGGCAACCGCAATTTCAAGGCCGACCCGCGCATCATCGTCGGCGCCCAGGGCTGCTATTACACCGACAATGATGGCCGCCAGGTGTTTGACGGCCTGTCCGGCCTGTGGTGCAGTGGCCTGGGCCACGGCCATCCCAAGGTCACGGAGGCGGTCAGCCGCCAGGTGGCCACGCTCGACTACGCGCCCGCGTTCCAGTTCGGCCACCCGCAATCGTTCGCGCTGGCCAACCGCCTGAAGGAGCTGACGCCGGACGGACTCGATTACGTGTTCTTCACCGGCTCCGGTTCCGAGTCGGCCGACACCTCGCTCAAGATGGCCCGCGCCTACTGGCGCGCCAAGGGCCAGGCCAGCAAGACGCTGCTGATCGGCCGCGAGAAGGGCTACCACGGCGTCAACTTCGGCGGCATCTCGGTGGGCGGCATCTCCGGCAACCGCAAGCTGTTCGGCCAGGGCATCCAGGCCGATCACCTGTCGCACACGCTGCGTAAGGAGAACGCCTTCACGCGCGGCATGCCGCAGCAGGGCGCCGAACTGGCCGATGAACTGCTGGACCTGATCGCGCTGCACGACGCGTCCAACATCGCCGCCGTCATCGTGGAACCGTTCTCGGGTTCGGCCGGCGTGGTGATCCCGCCGCAGGGCTATCTGCAGCGCCTGCGCGAGATCTGCACGGCCCACAACATCCTGCTGATCTTCGACGAGGTGATCACCGGCTTCGGCCGCGTGGGCGCCTACACGGCTGCGCAGGCGTTCGGCGTCACGCCCGACATCATGAACGTGGCCAAGCAGGTGACCAATGGCGCCCAGCCGCTGGGCGCCGTGCTGGCCTCGAAGGAAATTTACGACACCTTCATGGCCCAGGGTGGCCCGGAATACATGGTCGAATTCGCGCACGGCTACACCTACTCGGCCCATCCGGTGGCCTGCGCCGCCGGCCTGGCCGCGCTCGACGTGCTGGTGAGCGAGAACATGGTCGACCGCGTCAACGCGCTGGCGCCCCATTTCGAGCAGGCCGTGCACGGCCTGCGCGGCGAGAAGCACATCACCGACATCCGCAACTACGGCCTGGCCGCCGGCCTCACCATCGCGGCCGTGCCGGGCGAGCCTGCGCGCCGGCCCTACGAGATCGCCATGCAGTGCTGGAAGAAGGGCTTTTACGTGCGCTATGGCGGCGACACCATCCAATTGGCGCCGCCGTTCATCGCGACCCCGGCCGAGATCGACCGCCTGGTCAGCGCGCTCGGTGAAGCCATTCACGCCACTGCCTGACACCGACACCGCCATCAACTAAGGAATCCTTTACATGCAAGCTAAGCACACCATCGGCCACCTGATCGACGGCCAGACCGTCCTGACCGGCGACCGTTCCCAGGATGTCTTCAACCCCGCCACCGGCGCCGCTGAAAAGCGCGTGCTGCTGGCCGACCTTCGCACCGTGGCCGCTGCCGTCGCCTCGGCCCAGGCCGCGTTCCCCGCGTGGCGCGCCACACCACCGCTCAAGCGCGCGCGCGTGATGAGCAAGCTCAAACAGCTGCTGGAGCAGAACGCCGATGCGATCTGCCAATTGATCACGGCCGAACATGGCAAGGTGCTCAGCGACGCCATGGGCGAGCTGCAGCGCGGCATCGAGAACATCGAGTACGCCAGCTACGCGCCGGAACTGCTCAAGGGGGAGCACAGCAAGAACGCCGGCCCGTCCATCGACTCGTGGAGCGAGATGCAGCCGCTGGGCGTGGTGGCCGGCATCACGCCGTTCAACTTCCCGGCCATGGTGCCGCTGTGGATGTGGCCATTGGCCATCGCCTGCGGCAATACCTTCGTGCTCAAGCCGTCCGAACGCGATCCCTCGTCCACGCTGCTGATCGCGCAGCTGGCGCTGGAGGCGGGCCTGCCGCCCGGCGTGCTTAACGTCGTCAACGGCGACAAGGAGGCCGTGGACGCGCTGCTGGTGGACCCGCGTGTGCAGGCCGTCAGCTTCGTTGGCTCGACTCCGATCGCCGAGTACATCTACGCCACCGGCACCGCGCAGGGCAAGCGCATGCAGGCGCTGGGCGGCGCCAAGAACCACGCCATCGTCATGCCCGACGCCGACATTGCGCAAGCCGTGAGCGCGTTGATGGGCGCGGCCTACGGTTCCTGCGGCGAGCGCTGCATGGCTATCCCGCTGCTGGTGGCGGTGGGCGACGCCACGGCCGACGCGCTGGTCGAAGGGCTGAAGATGGAGATCGCGAAGATGCGCGTCGGCCCCGGCACGGATGCGGGCAGCGACATGGGACCGCTGGTCACGCGCCAGCACTACGACAAGGTGTGCGGCTACGTGGCGCAGGGCGTGGCCGAAGGCGCCACGCTGCTGGTCGATGGCCGTAAGGTGGCGCCACCCAAGGGCTACGAGGACGGTTATTACCTGGGCCCGTGCCTGTTCGACCGCGTCACGCCGTCCATGCGCATCTACAAGGAGGAGATTTTCGGCCCCGTGCTGGGCGTGGTGCGCGCCCATTCGCTGCAGGAGGCGATGGACCTGATCGACGCGCATGAATACGGCAACGGCACCTGCATCTTCACCCGCGACGGCGAGGCGGCGCGCTACTTCACCGACAGCATCCAGGTCGGCATGGTGGGCGTGAACGTGCCGCTGCCGGTGCCGGTGGCCTACCACTCGTTCGGCGGCTGGAAGCGTTCGCTGTTCGGCGACCTGGGTGCCTACGGGCCGGACGGTGTGCGCTTCTACACGCGCCGCAAGACGATCACGCAGCGCTGGCCCTCGGCCGGCGTGCGCGAGGGCGCCGTGTTCAGCTTCCCCTCGAATCAATAAATAGCTAGCAGTGGTTCCGCCCCGGCTCCCCGCCGGGGCGCGCATTCCGCAGTCGTCGCCATCGCTGGCGAGGACTGCGCACGCGTGTACGGTGGGCATTTAGCGCTGTCGTTAAAACGCGAATAAAAGTTCGACAATTCCCATAAATTTCCTGGCTTTTCGAAAATTATGGAGTATTATTTTTCAAATACCGACGAATTGTTCGGTTTATAAAGCAAGGGGACAACCATGACCAAGAAAGTAATCATCTCCATCCTGGGTGGCGCCGGCATGATGGGGCAGGGCATCATCCGCGATTTGCTATCCGATCGCACCATCATCGAGATCGCCGAGCTGCGCATGTTCGACAGCGACCGCAAGCGCATGGCCGCCCTGCGTGCGGAACTCGACGACGCGCGCTTGACGGCGCACGACCTGGACGTGTCCGATCCGCGGGCGCTGGCGCGCGCGCTGGCCGGATCCGACGTTTGCATCAACTCCGTGCCCACGCTGGCCGGCCACCAGATGGCCATCTTCGAGGCTGCGCTGGGCGCCGGCGTGGACTACGTGGACCTGGGCGGCCTGGGCACCTACACCGTCAAGCAGCTGCAATGGCAGGAGCGCTTCCGCCAGGCGGGCGTGGTGGCGGTGCTGGGTGTGGGCGCCGATCCCGGCATGTCGAACGTGATCTGCCGCGCCGTGGCCGACGAGCTGGATGAAGTGGACAGCATCAACCTGTACTGGGCCGCCACGCTGACGGGGCCGGAGAATCCGGTGCTGGTGCCGCCGTACAGCGTGTCGACCGTGCTGGCCGAATACGCCCATCCCTGCCTGCAGTTCCTCGACGGCCGCCATGTCGAATGCGCGCCGCAGACGGGCGTGGAGACCATCGACCTGCCGGAACCGTGGGGCCGCTGCGAATTCATGTACTCGATCCACTCCGAGCAGCTGACCGTGCCGCTGGCCGATGGCATCCGCGAGAAGGGCATCAAGGAATTCACCTGGAAGCTGCACCTGCCGCACCGCGAGCACGAGGCGTGGGTGGGGCTGGTCAAGGCCGGCTTCGGCGACTACGACCGCACGGTGGAAGTGAACGGCGTGGCCGTGCGCCCGCTGGACGTGCTGAACGCCGTCATCCAGCGTAACATCGCCGAGAACCAGGACCGCATCCCCAGCCAGCAAAGCCACGAGATCCACTTCGCCATCGGCCGTGGCCGGGTGGGCGGCAAGCCCGCCACGGCGCGCTGCCAGGTCATCGTGCGCCCCAACGCCATGTACGCGGGCTATGTGGACGCGGCCACCTCGATGAACGCCTCGATCGCCGTGCAGCTGATGCTGAGCGAGCCGCGCCGGCCCGGCGTGTACGCGCCCGAAGCCTACTTCAACGCGACCAGCTATTTCCGCGAGGCCGAGAAGCGCCATTTCGACATCACCATGACGCGCCAGATCGCCTGAGCGGGCAGGGGGGAACCATGCGCAATCTGCTCTACATCGACGGCGCCTTCGTCGAACCTATCCTGGGGGACTTCCTGCCGGTGATCGATCCGGCCACCGAGGAATGCTTCGCCAAGGCCGCCGCCGGCACCGAGGCCGACGTGGCGGCGGCGGTGGCCGCCGCGCGCCGCGCCTTCGACCACGGTCCGTGGCCGCGCATGCCGGCAGCGGGCCGGGCCGCCATCCTGCGCCAGGTGGCGCGCGCCATCCGGGACGACCTGGAACCGCTGGCGTGGCTGGAAATGCGCGACAACGGCAAGCCGCTGGAGGAAGCGCGCATGGACATCAGCGACGCCGCCTATTGCTTCGACTATTACGCCGACATGGCCGAACAGGCCGAGGCGGAAGGGGACGCGGTGCAGGACGTGGGCGACGACCGCTTCCACTGCCGCATCCGCAAGGAGCCGCTGGGCGTGGTGGGCGCCATCACGCCCTGGAACTTCCCGCTGCTGATGGCGGCGTGGAAGGTGGCGCCGGCGCTGGCGGCCGGCTGCTGCGTGGTGCTCAAGCCGTCGGAACTGTGTCCGCTGACGTGCGGCGAACTGGCGCGCTACCTGCACCAGGCCGGGCTGCCTGCCGGCGTGTTCAACCTGGTCACGGGACTGGGGCAGGCGGCCGGCGTGGCGCTCAGCGCCCATCCCGGCGTGGACAAGCTGGCCTTCACGGGCTCGGAGGCGACCGGCAAGCTGGTGATGCAGGCGGCGGCGCGCGATATCCGCAACGTCAGCCTGGAGCTGGGCGGCAAATCGCCGTTCATCGTGTTCGCCGACTGCGACCTCGATAAGGCGGTCGAGTGGATACAGTTCGGCGTGTTCTGGAACCAGGGCCAGATCTGCTCGGCCACCTCGCGCCTGCTGGTCGAGCGGCCCATCTACGAAGCCTTGCTGGAACGCTTGAAGACGGCGGCGCAGCAACTGGTGATCGGTCCTGGCGAACGTGACGGGGTGCAGATGGGGCCCATCGTGTCGGCCGCCCAGAAGCGCCGCGTGATGGAGGGCATAGAGCAGGGCAAGGCTTGCGGCGCGTGCCTGGTGACGGGCGGCGGCACGCCGGCCAACCGCACGCGCGGCTATTTCGTGCAGCCGACCGTGTTCGCGGACGTGCCGCTCGACAGCTGGATCTGGCGCGAGGAAGTGTTCGGCCCCGTGCTGGCCGTGCGCCCGTTCGACAGCGAGGAGGAGGCCATCGCCGAGGCCAACGACAGCCGCTTCGGACTGGCCGGTGCGGTGATGTCGGCCGACCTGGAACGCTGCGACCGCGTGGCCGGCGCGCTGCGGGCCGGGGTGGTGTGGATCAACTGCTCGCAACCCACCTTCACCCAGCTGCCGTGGGGCGGCTACAAGGCCTCCGGCATCGGCCGCGAACTGGGGCGCCATGGCTACGACGCCTACCTGGAAGTGAAGCAGATCACCCGTTTCGACTTCGACAGCCACTGGAACTGGTACCGCACGGCGCGTCCCGCCAATCCCTGAACCGACGAATTATTCATTTTTACAACGGAGCACAAAAACATTCATAAAACCGAGTCTTTATTCAGTTATAGTGGATGAGGACGTCAAAAATGCAAGTCAGCTTGATATTGAACAAAGTAATACCGACTGAACGCTCAATAAAAATTAGACGGAGACCAAGACAATGACGAACGCAAAACACCAGTTCATGCTCGTTGCCGCCGCCTGCCTGGCCATGGCCGGCGGCCCGGCCCGGGCCTCGGACGCCAGCCAGCTCGGCACCACCCTGACCCCGCTGGGCGGCGAAATGGCCGGCAGCAAGGATGGCCGCATCCCGGCCTGGAAAGAGGAAGCGCAAGCGAGCGACGGCTGGAGCTGGGGCAAGCTGCGCAAGGACTACTGGAAGTACAAGAACGATAAATCGCTGTACACCATCAACGCGGCCAACATGGGCCAGTACGCGGCCATGCTCACGCCGGGCCAGCAGGCGCTGCTCAAGCAGAATCCCGGCTTCCAGATGGAGGTGTACCCGACCCGCCGCAGCTGCGGCGTGCCGGAGTTCGTGGCCGAAAACACGAAGAAGAACGTCGCCACCGCCAAGATGGGCGCCGATGGCTGGAGCCTGAAGTCGGCCGTGGTTCCGGGCACGCCGTTCCCCATGCCGTCCAACGGCGCGCAAGCCATGATGAACATGAAGATGCGCTACCGCGGCGTCGGCGTCGAATACCAGAACGGCTTCACCATGGTGTCGCCGCGCCGTGGCAGCGAGGACTGGATCATGGCCGGCTTCGAGCAGAACTACTACTTCCCTGCAGGGAAAAAGGGCTCGAACAACCTGACCGAGACGGGCAACGTCGAGTACTACACCTACTTCACCTACAAGTCGCCAGCCGCGCTGGCGGGCCAGGCGCTGGCCGCCGATATCTTCCTCGACAATCCGAACAGCGAGACGTTCTACTACTTCCCCGGCCAGCGCCGTGTGCGCCGCATGCCGGCCTATGCCTACGATGCGCCGCAGATCGGTTTCGAGAACCAGTACCTGCTCGATGAAACCAATATGTTCACCGGCACGCTGGACCGCTTCGACTGGAAGATCATCGGCAAGAAGGAAGTGCTGGTGCCCTACAACGTGCTGGGCGTGTACGACTTCAAGGCCAAGATCCACGACGTGGTGGGCCGCAACGCGCTGGCCGCCAGCACCCGCCGCTACGAGCTGCACCGCGTGTGGGTGGTCGAAGGCACGGTGAAGCAGGGCGCGCGCCACGTCTCGCCCAAGCGCACCTACTACCTGGACGAGGATAGCTGGAACGCCGTGCTGGCCGAGGACTACGACGTGCAGGGCGCGTTGTGGAAGGTGCGCGAAGGTTATGTGGTGCCGGTGTATGAGACGGGCACGTGCGACGTGCTGGCGTTCGGCCAGTACAACCTGCCCGAAGGCCGCTACGTGTTCGACTTCAGCACCGTGGGCGCCGGCGTGGACGTGAAATGGCTGACCGAAAGCCGTGGCGAGCGCACCAAGGCCGCCTTCTACACCTCCGAGAACCTGCGCGCGATCAGCGACCGCTAACAGTCCGTTTCAAAAATGACCGTGGCGTCGTTGCGGCACCTCGCCGCGCCAGGGTCATGTTGAACCCGCTGCTAAAACACTTACCGTCATTTGGAGCACCACATGAACAAGCCATTCCTCATGGCCTGCGCGATCGGCTCGTCCATCGCCGGCCTGGACGCGCGCGCCGCGACCTTCAACACCGACTATTTTTCGGGCAGCTTCGATTCCACCATCAGTGTGGGCACCGGCATCCGCACCCGCGGCCCCAATCCCACGCTGGTCAGCGCGGGCAACAGCGGCGGCCCGGACGGCCAGTTGTCGCCCACCAGCGGCCTGGGTGACCAGGGCGACCTCAATTACGGCAACGGCGATGCCTTCACGCGTTACCTGAAAGGCTCGCACGAATTGCTGCTCAAGTTCCCCGAGGACGTGACGGCGATGGCCCGCGTCAGCTGGCTGCGCGACTTCGCCGCCACCAAGACCACCGGCTGGACCAGCGCCACTACGCCGCCCGGCCTGCCGGACAATCTGTCCGACGAGGCGCGCAAGGACTTGCGCTTCAAGGCCCGCCTGCTGGACCTGTGGGTCAGCAAGAAGTTCGACCTGGATGGCCACATGCTGCGCGTCCGCGCCGGTAACCAGGTGATCAGCTGGGGCGAAAGCCTGTTCATCCCGGGCGGCATCAACGTCACCAACGCGGTCGACCTGATGCGCCTGTCGCAGCCGGGCACCCAGCTGAAGGAAGCCATCCTGCCGGCCCCCATCGTCAGCGCGGCGGCCGGCCTGGGCGCCGGCTTCAACGCGGAAGCTTATGTGCAGCTGGGCTGGAACGCCAACTACATGCCGCCCACGGGCAGCTACTGGTCGACCTTCAACGGCCTGGGCGCCGGCCACGACGCCTATGGCCTGCAGGAGACCAAGGCCCGCAATGGCGGCCAGTGGGGCCTGTCGCTGCGCTACCAGCCGCCGGGCACGCAACTGAACCTGGGCGCCTACGCCATCAACTACCACGACAAGTCGCCGTCCTTCACCTTCAATAACCCGAACGGTGCCATGGGCTGGGTGTATGGCGAGGACCGCAAGCTGTATGGCGTGTCGGCCAACTTCCCGGTCGGCGACTGGGCCATCGGCGGCGAATTCTCGTACCGTCCGAAGGATGCGGTGACCATCAACGCGGCCACCACCGGCTGCGCCGCGCAGGGCGGCAACTGCTGGGTCGATACGACCCGCATGCAGGCGGCCGTCACCAGCCTGTTCAGCCTCACGCCGGACACGGCGCCCGGCCTGCTTGGCCTGCTGCATGCCGATTCGGGCACGCTGCTGGCAGAGGCGGTGGCCATCCGCTTCCCGGACCTGCAGCGCGAATACGGCGGCGCGCCCGTCTCGGCGGGCGGCTGGGGCTGGGGCCAGGAGTATTCGCCGGCCGGCACCCCGATCCCGGTCGGCACCCGTAATTCGTCGGGCATCAACTTCGACTTCAGCTGGGTGTATGACGGCACGCTGATCCCGGGCTGGCAGGTGGTGCCTGAGGTGTACTACTTCCGCGCGCTCAGCGGCCGCACGCCCAACAGCGCCGCCACGTTCATGAAGGGCGCGCAGTCGGTCAACTTCACGCTGGGCTTCATCCAGAACCCGGCCAACTGGCAGGTGGCCGTCAACTACGCGCGCTTCATGGGCGGCGATTCCGTGTTCGACCAGCCGTACCGCGACCGCAGCTTCGTGGGCCTGACCGTTTCCCGCAACTTCTGACCGGATAGCAGAGATGACACGTTCACCCGCCCGTTTATTGGCGCGCTTTGAATCGGTCTGTTTCGAGCGGCGCAACTGGCTGATGCTGGCGCTGCTCGGCCTGACCCTGGTGATGGGCTACCTGGGCTCGCAATTGCGGATGGAAGCCGGCTTCGAAAAGCAGATGCCGGCCAACCACCCGTACATCGAGACCTTCCACACTTACCGCAACGATGTGATGGGCGCCAACCGCCTCAACATCGTGGTCCGCGCGCGCAAGGGCACGATCTGGAGCGCGGCCGGCCTGAAGCGCTTGTATGAAGTCACCCAGGCCGTGACCTTCCTGCCGAATGTGGAGCGGCTCGGCGTGCAATCGCTGTGGACGCCCAACACCTTCGTCAACGAGATCACGGAGGAGGGCTTCCGCGCCGATCCGCTGATTGATGGCAGCATCAATCCGGACCGGCTGGACAGCACTACCATCGCCCGGATCGAGGCGGCGGCCGCGCAGGGCGGCTTCGTCGGCACCCTGGTGTCGCGCGGGCAGGACAGCGCCATGATCAGCGCGGAACTGCTGGAGACGGACAAGGATGGCAACAAGCTCGATTACGTGGCCTACAACGCCATCCTGGAACAACTGCGCCAGCGCTACGAGGACCAGGACTTTAGCATCGAGATCATCGGCTTCGCCAAGCAGATCGGCGAGATCGCCGATTCGGCCAAGTCGGTGATGGGCTTCTTCGCGCTGGCGCTGCTGCTCACGGCGGGCGCCGTGTACTGGTACTGCCGCTCGGTGCTGTTCACGGTGCTGCCCATTGCCTGCTCGCTCACTTCACTGGTGTGGCAGTTCGGCGCGCTGCACCTGCTGGGCTTCGGGCTTGATCCGCTGGCCGTGCTGGTGCCGTTCCTCGTGTTCGCGATCGGCGTGTCGCACGGGGTCCAGCAGATCAACTACATCGTGCGCGAAGTCTCGCTGGGCAAGAGCTGCATGGCGGCCTGCCGCGCCAGCTTCTCCGGCCTGCTGATCCCCGGCACGCTGGCGCTGGTGACGGCCTTCGTCTCGTTCGTGACGCTGTTGCTGATCCCGATTCCGATGGTGCGCGAACTGGCCATCGCCGCGTCGCTGGGCGTGGCCTTCAAGATCGTCACCAACCTGGTGATGCTGCCGGTGGCCGCCTCATACTGCCGCATCGACAAGGCCTACGCCGACGGCGCCATGGACTTGCGCGAGCAGCGCGCCGGCTGGTTGCGCGTGCTGGCCCGCATCGCGCGGCCCGGCAACGCGGCCGTCTGCCTGGCCGCCGTGGGGCTGGTCTTCGGCCTGGCCGTGTGGCAGAGCAAGGGGCGGGTGATCGGCACGCTGGAACCGGGTGCACCGGAACTGCGGCCCGACGCGCGCTTCAACCGCGACGCCGTCTCCATCGCCAGCAACTACGACACGGGGCTGGACTGGCTGACCATCATCTTCGAAGCCAGGGGCGCGCAGGGCGGCGCCGACGCAGCGCAGGGCGTGGGCTTCTGCAGCAACGCCAACATCGGCCTGTTCCAGGATCGCTTCACCTGGGCCATGCAGCCGGTGCCGGGCGTGCTGTCGATCGCCTCGTTCGCGGACCAGATCAAGCAGTACAACCGGGGCTACAACGAGGGCAATCCCAAGATGGAGGCGGTGCCGCTCGATCCGGCCAACTTCGCCGCGCTGGCCACCGAGATCGCCCGCACCCGCGGCACCATGCGCAAGGATTGCAGCATGACGGCCGTGCACCTGTACCTGACCGACCACAAGGCGGTCACCATCAACCGGGTGATCGCCGCCGTCGAGGCGTTTGCGGCCAGCCAGTCGGAGCCCGGCGTGACGATCCGCCTCGCTTCCGGCAACGCCGGCGTGCTGGCGGCCGTGAACGAATCGCTCGAACGCAGCGAGCTGCCGATGATGTTGTGGGTATATGCCGCCATCGTGCTGCTGGTGCTGGTGACCTACCGCGACTTCCGCGCCGTGCTGGCCTGCTGCCTGCCGCTGACGGTGGGCACCTTCATCGGCTACTGGTTCATGAAGGAGCTGAGCATCGGCCTGACCGTGGCCACGCTGCCGGTGATGGTGCTGGCCGTGGGCATCGGCGTGGATTACAGCTTCTACATCTACAACCGGCTGCAACTGCACCTGGCCAATGGCCAGCCCATTGTCAAGGCGCTGGAACACGCGATCCTGGAAGTGGGCACGGCCACCATCTTCACGGCCGTCACGCTGGCGGTGGGCGTGGCCACCTGGTCGTTCTCGGCGCTCAAGTTCCAGGCCGATATGGGCAAGCTGCTGGGCTTCATGTTCATGGTGAACATGGTGATGGCCATGACGGCGTTGCCGGCCCTGGCCGTGTGGCTGGAACGGCTGTTCCCGCGCAAGAAGCCGGCCCGCGTGCCGGGCCTGCTGCAGCATTGAACCGGGAGGGAAGCGATGAAACACAATCTGAAATTTGCAGCCCTGTCGCTGGCCGCCGGCGCACTGCTGGCGTGCGCGCAGCATGCCTCGGCGGCGGAAGGGGAGGGCTGGCCGGTGACGTTGCGGCCAGCCGCCAACGTGGCCCACGCTACGCAGGCCGGCATGCTGGCCACTGCCTGGGCCGGTGCGCGCATGGTCGCCGTGGGCGCGCACGGTGTGGTGCTGCTGTCGGACGACCAGGGCAAGCGCTGGCGGCAGGCCACCAGGGTGCCGCTGGACGCCACGCTGACCGGCGTCTCCTTCGCCGATGACAAGGAAGGCTGGGCGGTGGGGCAGGCCGGCGTGGTGCTGCATACCCGCGACGGCGGCGAGCAATGGGAAGTCCAGCGCAGCACGCCGGACCAGGACCGGCCGCTGTTCGCCGTGCACTTCTTCGACCGCGTCAACGGGGTGGCGGTGGGCCTGTGGTCGCTGGTGCTGACCACCAGCGACGGCGGCCAGCACTGGACGGCGCGCCAGCTGGAGGTGCCACCCGGCGCCAAGCGCGCGGACCTGAACCTGTTCGGGCTGTTCTCCGGCCCCGGCAACGCGCTGTACGCGGCGGCGGAGAAGGGCTATGTGCTGCATTCGGCCGACAAGGGCGCGAGCTGGCACTACCTGTCCACCGGCTATGCGGGCTCGTTCTGGACCGGCGTCGCCATGCCGGATGGCGCCTTGCTGGTGGGCGGCCTGCGCGGCGCGCTGTACCGCAGCGCCGACGCCGGCCAGAGCTGGACGCGCATCGACACCGGCAGCACAGCCTCGATCACAGGCCTGGCGCGCACGGGCCGCGAGCGCGGCGTGCTGGGCGTGGGCCAGGATGGCCTGCTGCTGCGCAGCGTGGACGACGGCGCCAGCTTCCAGGCCACTTACCGGCAGGACCGGTTGCCGTTGAACGCCGTGTTGTCCAACGCGGGCGCCAGGCCGCCGCTGATGTCCGCGCGCGGGCCGGTGCCGGCGCAAGGCCAATAAACCGTATCGATCACATCAAGGAATACCATGACCAAGCAGCACAAATCCGGCGGGCTCGATGAGCTTTGCCACCTGTCCGCCACCGAGGCCTTGCGGCTGTTCCGCGCCCGCGACCTGTCGCCGGTGGAATTGCTGGAAGCCTGCCAGGCGCGCGCCGACCGGCTGGAACCGCAACTGAACTGCTTCAGCGCCCAGCGCCGCGAGGCTGCGCTGACGGCCGCGCGTGAGGCCGAGCGCGTATACGGCCAGCGCAGCGCCACTCCGCGCCTGCTGGAAGGCTTGCCGACCGCGCTGAAGAACGAGCACACGCTGGTCGGCTGGACCACCACCAAGGGCTCCTGGCTGGTGGGCGATGCGCCCGACACCGTCAACGCGCCCATCACCCAGCGCCTGCTGGACGCCGGCGCCGTGATCCACGCGCAGACCAACGTTCCCGAGTTCTACATGGCCGGCTTCACCCGCTCCGCGCGCCACGGCGTGACGCGCAACCCGTGGAACCCGGCCATGACGCCGGGCGGTTCCAGCGGCGGCAGCGGGGCCGCGTTGGCGGCCGGCCTGACCACGCTGGCTTCCGGCTCCGACATCGGCGGTTCGATCCGCATCCCGGCCAGCTATTGCGGCGTGGTGGGCCTGAAGCCCAGCTATGGCCGGGTGCCGGTCACGCCGATCGCCTACGCGCTCAACACCATGAACCATATCGGCCCCATGGCCCGCACCGTGGCCGACTGCGCGCTGATGTTCAACGCCGTCAACGGCCCCCACGTGGCCGATCCGGCCGCCATCAGCCCCGCCCTGGAGCTGCCGCTGGCGTTCGAGCCGGTGCGCGGCATGCGCATCGCCTTGTCCTACGACCTGGGCTACTGCCAGGTGCATCCCGAAGTGCGCGCGGCGCTCGACGACGTGGTGGCGGTCCTGCGCGGGCAGGGCGCCGTGGTGGAGGAGGTGGCGCTGGGCTGGGGCGAATGGGTGGCCGAGGCGCTGGACCACCGGCTGGGCTTCGAGACGGGGCGCGAGTTCGCGGCCCGCATCCTGAACCAGGAAAAGGAAACCAGCGACTACATCCGTTCCTTCGCCGCCGCCGGCCTGCAGGTCACGGGCGAGCAGTACCTGGCGTCGCAGA
This sequence comes from Rugamonas brunnea, assembly GCF_014042345.1. Lineage (GTDB taxonomy): Bacteria > Pseudomonadota > Gammaproteobacteria > Burkholderiales > Burkholderiaceae_D > Rugamonas > Rugamonas brunnea. Next base: position 358,664 of record NZ_JACEZT010000001.1, on the reverse strand, counting down.
CGGCCATCGGCCGCATGTACGACACCATGGCCGGCATCATGGGCCGCTACGATGCCCTGATCTGCCCGACCATGGCCGGCACCGGCAGTTCGGCCGAGGGACAGGCCGACAGCACGGCCCTGCTGCACCAGGATGCGATGACGTATCCGTTCAACCTGCTGAGCCGCCATCCGGTGCTGAACGTGCCGTCCGGGATCGCCGGCAACGGCGTGCCGACCGGCGTGCAGATCGTCGGCCGGCCCTACGACGAGCCCACAGCCTTCCGCATCGGCGCGGCGCTGGAAGCAGCGCTGTGGCAGGGCCGCCGTCCCGCGCTGGACGGCAACCACACTTCGGGAGCGCACTGACATGAGCACAGCCAGCACGGGCGGCGCCCTGAAGCGCGCGCTCAGCTACAGCGACCTGGTGTTCTACGGGCTGGCCTACACGGCCCCGGTGGCGCCGCTGACCATGGCCGGTTTCGTGTGGACCGTCTCGGGCGGCCTGCCGGTCCTGGCCTACCTGCTGGGCGCCTTGTGCGTCTACTTCACCGCCAGCAGCTATGCCGTGATGACGTCGGCGTTCCCCAGCGCCGGTTCCGTGTACGGCTTCGCCAGCCGGACCATGGGGCCGTTCGCCGGCTTCATCTCCGGCTGGATGATCCTGCTCGACTACCTGCTGGTGCCCGCGTTCACCTATGCGTTGTGCGCGGTCGGCATCGAAACGCTGATACCGCACAGCGACCGCGCCACCCTGATCGTGCTGACGGTGGCCGTCACGTTCGCCGTCAACTGGTTCGGCATCGCCGTCACGTCGCGGGTCAGCCTGGTGTCGGTGGTGCTGCAACTGGTGGTGGTGGCCGCCGTGGTCGGCGTGTTCGGCTACGCGCTGGCCGGCGGGGCCGGCAGCGGCGCCCTGACGCTGGCGCCGCTGTACCAGCCGGGCAAATTCAACGGCGCCCACGTGCTGGCCGCCACCTCGATCTGCGTGATGGCCTACCTGGGCTTCGACGCCGTGTCCACGCTGGCCGAGGAAGTCAGGGACCACGATACGCGGGTGGTGGGGCGCGCCATCATGACCAACCTGGCCATCACCAGCTCCATCTTCGTGCTGACCACCTGGGTGCTGGGCAACCTGATGCCGGGCTTCGCCATCCACGATCCGGCCACCGTGATCTACGAGCTGCTGGAGGCCATCTCCGGCAAAGGCGCGGCCATCGCACTGGCCTGGTTCCTGACGCTGGTGGTGGGCGTACCCAACGTGCTGCCGATGCAGGCCGGCGTGGCGCGCGTGCTGTTCGCCATGGGCCGCGACCGCACCTTGCCGGGCGTGCTGGCCAAGGTCCACCGCCGCCACGGCAATCCCTACGTGGCCATGATCGTCTCGACGGCCGTGTCGCTGACCATCGCGCTGCTGATGCGCAACCGGATCGACGACCTGGCCATCTTCATTAGCGTGGGCGCGCTGTCGGGCTTCGTGTTCGTGCACCTGTCGGTGCTGATGCATTTCGGCCGCCAGCCGGGACGGCGCTGGTGGTCGCATGTGGCCGTGCCGCTGTGCGGCATCGCGGCCGTGCTGACCATCCTCAGCCACCTGAGCGCCGGCGCGCTGACCGTGGGCGGCGGCTGGCTGCTGGCCGGCCTGGCCTACCGGGCCTACCGGGTTTTTTCCACCAGGACCAGTCGCGGGTCCGGCAGTAATCGCGACGCCATCACCACCAACCCATAACAACAGAAAGAGACAACATGGCACATTCTCCCCTGAAGCGACTCCTGGCGTCCGTGATGGACGTGGCACGCCTGCGCAATGAACACGGCATGTCGACCGAGGCCGCGCGCGAACTGTACCAACAGCAGCAGCGGCAACGGCAGCAACAACGCCGCACGCTGCTCAAGATGTCGGCCGCCGGTTCGGTCGCGCTGCTGGGCGCCAGCCCGGTGATGGCGGCGGCGCGCGCGCTGCGCTTCGACAGCACCGCGCGCATTGCCATCGTCGGCGCCGGCCTGGGCGGCCTCACTTGCGCCTACCAGCTCAAGCAGGCCGGCGTGAACGCCACCGTGTACGAGGCCTCGGACCGGCTGGGGGGGCGCTGCTGGTCCAACACCACCACCTTCCCCGGCCAGGTGTCGGAGAACGGCGGGGAGCTGATCGACACCGACCACCTGGAACTGCGCGGCCTGGCCTTCGACCTGGGCCTGACGCTGGACGACCTGGCGGCCTACGATGCGGACGCCGGCGGCGAGCTGACGTTCTGGATCGACGGCGGCCGCTATACCTGGGACGAGCAGGTGGCCGACTTCTCGGCCATCAGCAACCAGATCGACGCCGACAACCGTTCCGCGCCGTGGCCGCAAACCTTCGACAATTACACCCAGCGCGGCTACGAGCTCGATCAGATGTCCGTCACGGACTACATCACCCAATACGTGCCGGGCGGCCTCGATTCGCGCCTGGGCAAGCTGCTCAAGCTGCTGATGGATGCCTCGGCCGGCATCGCCGCCACCCAGACCAGCGCGCTGGACCTGGTGGGCTTCTTCGCCAAGCATGGCTCGGACGAGCGTTTCCACATCCGTGGCGGCAACGACCAACTGGTCACGCGCATGGCGGCCACGCTGGACAGCAACCAGATCGTCAAGGGCTACGCGCTGACCCGCATCGTGCGCAACGGCGACCAGTCCTACACGCTGACCTTCAGCACCAGCCAGGGCGTGGTGCAGGTGACGGCCGACCACGTGGTGCTGGCGCTGCCGTTCTCCATCCTGCAAAGTTCGGTCGACTACAGCCAGGCCGGCTTCGACACCCGCAAGGTCACCACCATCCAGCAGTTCAAGATGGGCATGCACGCGAAATTCCAGATGCAGTTCAGCCGCCGCCTGTGGCGCGAGCAGGGCTACACGGGCCTGAGCGACGGCGACACGGGCTACCAGATCAGCTGGGAAGTGACGCGCGCGCAACCGGGAACGGAAGGCATCCTGACCAGCTTCTCGGGCGACCAGGTGGCCGTGGCGATGAACAACAAGCCGCTGAACCAGAAAGCCAGCGACCTGCTCGATGGCCTGAACCTGACCTTCCCCGGCCTCAAGCCGCTGTGGAACGGCCGCGCCATCCTCAACTACTGGCCAGGCAACCCGTGGAGCAAGGGCGCGTACACCGCGCACCCGGTGGGTAGCTACACGGCGTACTACGGCTACGCGGGCGTGCGCCAGGGGAACTGCCACTTCGCGGGCGAACATGCCTCGGTCCAGCACTCGGGCTTCCTGAACGGCGCCGTGGAGACGGGCCAGAAGTGCGCCAAGGCCATCCTGCTGGCGTTGAAGGGGGCTTGACCGATGGTGATGCAAGCATCCGGATTCACGCCGCAACGCCCGCAAGTGTACCTGCAGGGCGCCTATGCGGCGCCGCTCAGCGCGCGGCACAAGGAGTCGGTCAACCCCGCCACGCTGGCCGTGGTGGGCCATTACCCGGTGTGCGACGAGGCCGACGTGCAGCGCGCCGTGGACGCGGCCAACGCCGCCCAGCGCCAGTGGCGCGCCACGGACACCCAGTCGCGCGCGGCACTGCTGCACCGGATCGCCGACGGGCTGGAGAACTCGCCCGGCCGCAGCGAGCTGGCGCAACTGGTCTGCCGCGAGATGGGCAAGCCGTATCCGGACGCGATGGGCGAGCTGTCCATCTGCGCCTCGGTGTTCCGCTACTACGCGGAGATGGCGCGCAACGACGGCGGCAAGGTGGCCGGCACCAACCTGGCCGGCTCGTTCCAGCACATGCGCTATGAGCCGTATGGGGTGAGCGTGCATATCCTGCCGTTCAACTATCCGATCCTGCTGTTGTGCTGGACGGTGGCCGCCTCGCTGGCGGCCGGTAATGCCTGCATCGTCAAGCCGGCCGAGGCCACGTCGCTGTGCACGTTGCGCTTCATGGACTACTTCGCCGCGCTGCCGGCCGGCCTGATGGCCTGCCTGCCCGGCGACGCGGCCACCGCGCAGGCGCTGATCCAGTCGCCCGGCACCCACGCCGTGGCGTTCACGGGCAGCGTGGCGGCCGCGCAGGCCGTGGGCGCGGCCTGCGCCCAGCGCATGAAGCCTTGCGTGCTGGAGGCCGGCGGCAGCGATCCGATGATCATCTCACGCCATGCGCCGCTGGACGTGGCGGCCGCCGGCTGCGTCAATTCCGCCTTCCTGCTCAGCGGCCAGGTGTGCACCTCGTCGGAGCGCTTCTTCGTCGAGGACGCGGTGCACGACGCCTTCGTGGCCGAATTCGCGCGCCGCACGCGCCAGCTGCGCGTGGGCGACGGTATGGGCATGGCCGAAATCGGCCCGCTGGTGAGCCGCGCCGCGCGCGACAAGGTGGCGCGGCTGGTGGGCCAGGCGGTGGAGCAGGGCGCCACCATCGTCTGCGGCGGCCGCATTCCCGACAACTGCGGGCCGGGCTGGTTCTATGAGCCCACCATCCTGACGGGCGTGACGCCGGACATGGCCATCATGCGCGAGGAGTGCTTTGGCCCGGTGGCGGCGATCTGCCGCGTGCCGGACTTCGACACGGCGCTGCGGCTGGCCAACGACAGCGAATTCGGCCTGGGCGCCTCCGTCTTCACCACCAACCTGGCCGAGGCCATGGAAGCGGCCGACCGGCTCGAATCGGGCATGGTCTGGATTAACAACCCGCTCATCGACAACGACGCGCTGCCATTCAGCGGCGCCAAGATGTCGGGCCTCGGTTGTGAGCTGGGCAGCCAGGGGCTGGACGCCTTCCGCCGCACCAAGATGGTGATCCTAGACCACGCGCCGCGCATCCACGACTGGTGGCTGCCGCGCCCGGACGAGGCGTTCTATCCCGCGCAGGCCGCCACCACTATTTAACGCATTTATTACAACGGAACCACTATGCATTCCATTCCCTACACCTCCGCCACTGAACTGCTGGCACAATTCCGCGCCGGCACGCTGGACCCGGTCGCCGTGCTGGAGACCCTGATCGAAACGGCGCAGGCCCAGCAAGCCACCGTCAACAGCGCCGCCAGCCTGCAACTGGAGCAGGCACGCACCATGGCGCGCGAGTCGCGCCGGCGCTACGCCGAAGGCACGGCCCGCCCGCTGGAAGGCGTGCCCGTGATCGTCAAGGAGGAGACGGCCGTCAAGGGCTGGCCGCGTCCACTGGCCTCGCTGGTGTTCAAGGACCGCGTCGCCACCGAAAACCATCCCATCGTCGACAAGCTGCTGGAGGCGGGCGCGATTCCCTACTTCCAGGCCACCAATCCTGAGTTCTGCGTGCTGGGCCACACCTGGAGCAAGATGTACGGCGTGACCCGCAACCCGTGGGCGCTCGATTACTCGTGCGGCGGTTCCAGCGGCGGCTCGGGCGCCGCGCTGGCGGCCGGCGTGGCGCCGCTGGCCACCGGCAGCGACATGGCCGGATCGATCCGCCTGCCGTCGTCGCTGTGCGGCGTGTATGGCTACAAGCCGCCGTTCGGCCGCCTGGCCTGCGCCTCGGGCGACGAATACCTGGTGCAGGCCGTGGAAGGGCCGATGACGCGCACCTTCGACGACCTGGTGCTGATGCAGAACGTGGTGGCCGGCCCGCATCCGTCCTCGTTCACCACGCTGCCTTACACGCCGCTTCCCACCAGCTACGGTGATCTGAAGGGCATGCGCATCGCCTACTGCCCGGCGTTCGGCAACCCGACGCTGGCCGACGACATCCACCGCAACCTGCTGCGCGCGCTGGACGGCCTGCGCCGCGCGGGCGCCATCGTGGAGGAGGTGGAACTGAACTGGGATCTGGCCGAAATCAACCAGGTGCTGCTGGACGGCCTGCGCGCCGTGTTCGTCGATGAATTCATGGGCGATATCGGCGAGGATGACGCGGCCAAATTGTGCAGCTACACGGAGGTGTTGCGCGAGCAGGGCAAGAGCGACGCCGTGTCCATCATCCCGAGCGCGGTGCTGGGCCGCCAGCTGCACCGCGACATGCATGACAAGGTGTGGGGCAAGGGCTACCAGGCCTTCATCTGCGCCTCGATGCTGACCACGGCCCTGCAGGCCGACCAGGACCCGGTGGCCGAGCCCATCATCGAAGCGCACGGCCACCAGTACGACGCCTACCTGGGCTGGTGCCTGACGCCACCGTTTAACCTGCTCAACCGCTATCCGGTGCTGGCCGCGCCGACCGGCCTGTCCGACCTCGGCGTGCCGACCGGGATGCAGATCGTGGCCAATGCCTTCGACGATGAAACCGTGTTCCGGGTGGCGGCCAGCCACGCGAAGGCCGGCAGTTCGAAGCTGTTCGTCGAACAATTCCCGCCAGCGTCGCAGCCAGCGCTGGCTGCTGTGGCATAATCGATGGACACCGTCCAACATAACGTTTCTGTACCGATGCATAAAGAAACCACTCCCTTGCAGGCGCCCGGGTCCGAGCAGGCCCGGCCCGCGCGCCAGTCCGCTGGCAAGCGGCGCATTCCGCAACAGGAGCGCGGCATCAAGACGATAGAGGTGATCCTGAAGGCCGCCGGCGAGGAAATCGCGCGCGGTGGCCTGGCCAAGCTGACCACCAAGCGCATCGCCGAGGCGGCGGGCCTGTCGGTGGGCGGCTTGTACGAGTACTTCCCCAACAAGGAGTCCGTCGTGCACGCGCTGGCCAGCCAGTGGCTGGAGCGGGTCAAGGATGCGGTGGAGGCGATCCACCCGTCCAAAACCGGCTGCGTGGACCTGATCCGCTACCTGAACATGGTGTACGACGCGGTGCGCCCGCTGTACCAGCAGGTGCCCGGCGTGAGCGTGCTGATCTCGCTGCTCGCCTCCGTGCCGGCCTTGACGGCCCTGGAGGAGGAGATCGACCTGCAAGTGAACGCCCTGCTGACCGACGCCATGTCGGCGCTGCTGCCGTACGTGAGCCGTGAGCAGTGCAGTGCCACCGCGCGCACCATCACCATCCTCGACCACCACCTGCTGATCGAGTCGCTGATGCGCGGCGCCGCGCATTCCGCCTTCTTCGATACCAACCACCGGATCTGCCGCCACGCGCTGGCCAGCCACCTGATGCTGTTGAATGAACAGGCCCAGCCCGCGTCGTGGGCGAAGCCCCGTCCTGAAGCCCCGCCAGACGTCATCTAAGGGCGCTCCCGCTCCCGGTGGCCGGCCCGCGCGGCTGCGCCACCAATCCCCGTTTCATCCTGATTTTCAGTCTCGATTTTTCGTTTCGATTTTTCGTATTGATTAACCCGCGCACCGGCACGTTCGCTGGCAGCGCGATCCTGCGCGTCTGCAGGAATCAAGGAGCACACAACATGAATGCGACATTCAACAAAGACCTGCTGGCTGGCGAACCGTATGCCCGTTTCCTCGTCACCGATATCGACGGCGTGGCCCGTGGCAAGCACCTGTCGGCCGAAAAAATCGCCGGCATGCTGGACGGCGGCGGCACCATCGCCAGCGCCGTCTTTGGCTGGGATATCCAGGACCAGTTGTACCAGCACGTCAGCTTCACCGGCTTCCACACCGGCTTTCCCGACGTGGGCCTGGTGCTGGACCCGTCCACCGCGCGCCGCCTGCCGTGGGACGGCAACCGCTGGCTGATCCTGGGCGAGCACACGCGCGCCGACGGCTCGCCGCTGCCGATCTGCCCGCGCCAGCTGCTCAAGCGCGTGCTGGCCAAGGCCGATGCCATGGGCTATTCGGCCCAGGTGGGCACGGAATTCGAATGGTTCGTGCTGGACGAGACGGAAGTGTCGGTGCGCGCCAAGGGCTATCGCCAGTTGCAGACGGCGACCCATGGGCTGACCAATTATTCGCCGTTCCGCATCGATGCCCAGCATGCCTTCGTGCAAGATCTGTTCACCAACCTGAACGCCATCGACGTGCCGCTGGAAGCGCTGCACACCGAGGCCGGCCCCGGCAACTTCGAGGCCGCCATCCGCTACGGCGACGCGCTGCGCAGCGCCGACCGCGCCGTGCTGTTCAAGCAGGCCGTGCGCGAAATCGGCCGCCGCCATGGCTTGCTCAACACCTTCATGGCCAAGTATTCGACCGACTACGCCGGTTGCGGCCAGCACCTGCACCAGAGCCTGTGGCGCGATGGCCGCAACTGCTTCCACGACGCGCGCGGCGAGCACCAGATGAGCGACACCATGCGCCACTTCATCGCCGGCCAGTTGCATTGTCTGCCGCATCTGCTGCCGATGCTGGCGCCGTTCGTCAACAGCTACAAGCGGCTGGTGGACCACAACCTGGCGCCCGTCAAGCCGACATGGGCGGTGGACAACCGCAACGCGGCGCTGCGCGTGATCCCGGGTAGCCCGAACAGCATGCGGCTGGAGACCCGCACGCCCGGCGCCGATGCCAATCCCTACCTGGCGATGGCGGCCGCGCTGGCGTCCGGCCTGTATGGCATCGAGCACCGGCTGGCGCTGGAACTGCCACCGGTGGCGGGCGCCAACAGCGGCGCGGAGGCGGTCGAGCGCCTGCCGCGCACGCTGGCCGACGCCACAGTTGCCATGGAGCGCTCGCCGCTGGCGCGCGAGCTGCTGGGCGAGGAATTCGTGCAGCACTTCGTTCAGACCCGCCAGTGGGAAGTGGCGCAATTCAACCAGTGTGTGACGGACTGGGAATTGCAGCGTTACCTGGAACTGGTGTGAGGAGGGCGGCATGAGTACTGAACGTATCGCATCCTATTACAACGCCACCGCCAACAGCGCCGTGACCTATCCCCGGCTGGAAGGGGAGGTGCGGGCCGACGTGGCCGTGATCGGCGGTGGCTTCACGGGCCTGGCCAGCGCGCTGGAACTGGCCGAGCAGGGCAAGCGGGTGGTGCTGCTGGAGGCCAACCGCATCGGCTGGGGGCAGTCCGGCCGCAACGGCGGGCAGGTGACGGGTAGCCTGTCGGGCGACGCGGCCATGGAGCGCCAGCTGGTGAGGCGCATCGGCCGGCAGGCGGCCGACGATTTCATCTGGTCTCTGCGCTGGCGCGGGCAGGACATCATCCGGCGACGGGTGGAACGCTATGGCATCGCCTGCGACCTCAAGTCCGGCCATCTGCACGCGGCCTACAAGCCCAGCCACGTGCCGGCCATGCGCGCGGCCTACGACGAGTTGGTCCGGCGCGGCATGGGCGACCAGGTGCGCTGGCTGGAGCGGGACGATATCCCCGGCCTGCTCGATACGCCGCTGTACCACGGCGGCATCCACAACCGCAACAACCTGCACCTGCACCCGCTTAACCTGTGCCTGGGCGAGGCGGGCGCACTGGCCGGGCTGGGCGGGCGGATCTTTGAACAGTCGCCGGTGCTGGAGATCGTCCACGGCGCCACGCCCCGGCTGCGGCTGGAACATGGCACCGTCATCGCCGACCAGATCCTGCTGGCCGGCGACGTGAGCCACAAGCTTGAACGGCGCAAACTGAGCGGCACCATCTTCCCGGCACCGGGCGGTATCGTCACCACCGCGCCGCTGGGCGAGCTGGCGCGCCAGCTCAACCCGCACGACGTGGCCGTGTACGACAGCCGCTTCGTGCTTGACTACTACCGGATGACGGCCGATGGCCGGCTGCTGTTTGGCGGCGGCGCCAATTACTCGGGCAAGACCACGCGCGACATCGCGGCCGAGCTGCGGCCCTGCATCGAGCGCACCTTCCCGCAGTTGCGGGGCGTGGAGATCGCGTTCCAGTGGAGCTGCGACATGGGTATCGTGTTCAACCGCATACCGCAGCTGGGCAAGCTGGCGCCCAACGTCTGGTACGCGCAGGGATATTCGGGCCACGGTCTGGCCACCTCGCACATCGTGGGCGAGGTGATGGCGCAGGCGATCTGCGGCACCATGGAGCGCTTCGACCTGTTCCACGGCTTCCGCCACGTGCGCGCGCCCGTGGGCGACTGGATGGGGCGGCAGATCCTGGCGCTGGGGATGTGGTACTTCCAGGTGCTGGAACGCTGGCGTTGAAGGGGGTGATATCGCAAAATTAGATAACTGCTAGATTGCTATGCTCATTGGTTGTGGTTCGCCGCCGTCGCACAATGGCTCCATCATGCAAACCCCAATCAAAACCCTCTTCATGCGCGGCGGCACCTCCCGGGGGCCGTTCTTCCTCGAATCCGACCTGCCGGCCGAACAGGCGCAGCGCGACAAGGTGCTGCTGGCCGTGATGGGCTCGCCCGACCCGCGCCAGATCGACGGCCTGGGCGGCGGCCACCCGCTCACCAGCAAGGTCGGTATCGTGCGCAAGAGCGCGGTGCCGGGCGTGGACCTGGATTTCCTGTTCGCGCAGCTGCAACCGAACAAGGACACCGTGGACACCACGCCCAACTGCGGCAACATGCTGGCCGCCGTGGTGCCGTTCGCCCTGGAGACGGGCCTGGCCAGCGCCCAGGGCGAGCAAACCACGCTGCGGGTGCTGACGCTGAACACGGACATGCAATGCGATATCACCGTGCAAACGCCGGGTGGCCAGGTGGCCTACGAAGGCGACGCCCGCATCGACGGCGTGCCCGGCACCAGCGCCCCCATCACCATCAATTTCCTCGACACGGCCGGTTCGGTCTGCGCCGGCCTGCTGCCGACCGGCCAGGTGCGCGACGTGATCGACGGCGTCGAGGTGACCTGCATCGACAACGGCATGCCGCTGGTGCTGTTCAAGGCGCAGGCCGTGGGCCGCACCGGCTACGAGACAGTGGAAGCGCTGAATGCGGACACGGAACTCAAGCAGCGCGTCGAGCGCCTGCGTATCGCCTGTGGCCACGCCATGGGCCTGGGCGACGTCACCAGCAAGAATTATCCGAAGATGACCCTGATCGCTGCGCCCCGCGACGGCGGCAATATCAGCACCCGCAGCTTCATCCCCCACGTCTGCCACGACGCCATCGGCGTGCTGGCCGCCGTCACCGTGGCCACGGCCTGCGTGCTGCGCGGCTCGGTGGCCGACGGCCTGGCCATCGTGCCGGAAGGGGAGGCCAAGGTCATCTCGGTGGAACACCCGACCGGTGAATTCAGCGTCGACCTGGCGCTGGACCCGGCCGATCCACAGAAAGTCGTGCGTGCGGCGCTGCTGCGCACGGCGCGCCTGATCATGCGCGGCGAAGTGATGGTGCCGCAATCCCTCCTGGAGAAATAATGAAAAAGCCCCTGATTATCGACATCCACGGCCACTACACGACGGCGCCCAAGGCGCTGGAGGAATGGCGCAACCGCCAGATCGCCGGCATCAAGGACCCTTCGGCCAAGCCCAAGGTGTCGGAACTGCGCATTAGTGACGATGAGCTGCGCGACACCATCGAAACCAACCAGCTGCGCCTGATGCGCGAGCGCGGTTCCGACCTCACCATCTTCTCGCCGCGCGCCAGCTTTATGGCCCACCACATCGGCGATTTCGAGGTGTCGTCCACCTGGGCCGCCATCTGCAATGAACTGTGCCACCGCGTGAGCCAGCTGTTCCCCGACCACTTCATCCCGGCCGCCATGCTGCCGCAGTCGCCGGGCGTGGATCCCGCCACCTGCGTGGCCGAGCTGGAAAAGTGCGTCAAGGAGTATGGCGCCGTGGCGATCAACCTCAATCCCGACCCCAGCGGCGGCCACTGGACCTCGCCGCCACTGACGGATGAACACTGGTTCCCCATCTACGAAAAGATGGTGGAATACGACCTGCCGGCCATGATCCACGTGAGCACCAGCTGCAACAGCTGCTTCCACACCACGGGCGCTCACTACATTAACGCCGACACCACGGCCTTCATGCAGTGCCTGACGGGTGACCTGTTCAGCCGCTTCCCGACGCTGAAGTTCATCATCCCGCACGGCGGCGGCGCCGCGCCGTATCACTGGGGCCGTTACCGTGGCCTGGCGCAGGAGCTGAAAAAGCCGCTGCTCAAGGACCACCTGCTGAACAACGTGTTCTTCGACACCTGCGTGTACCACCAGCCCGGCATCGACCTGCTGACCAAGGTGATCCCGGTCGACAACGTGCTGTTCGCCTCCGAGATGATCGGCGCCGTGCGCGGCATCGATCCTGAAACGGGCCACTACTACGACGACACGCGCCGCTATATCGAAGGCGCCGCGCTGAGCGACGACGACCGCTACAAAATCTTCGAAGGTAATGCCCGCCGCGTGTATCCGCGCCTGGATGCCGCCCTCAAACAGAAAGGACGCTGATCATGACGACTCCCGCCTACAACCAGCTTGGCATCGTCAAGCGCAACATCGAGCGCGCCCCGCGCGAAGCGGTGGAACTGCTGGGCCGCCTCGGCAGCGCTACCGTGCATGAAGCCATGGGCCGCATGGGCCTGATGAAACCGTATATGCGCCCCATCTACAGCGGCGCGCAAGTGGCCGGTACGGCCGTCACGGTGCTGCTGCACCCCGGCGACAACTGGATGATGCACGTGGCGGCCGAACAGATCCAGCCCGGCGACATCGTGGTGGCAGCGGTGACGGCCGAATGCACGGACGGCTACTTCGGCGACCTGCTGGCCACCAGCTTCCAGGCCCGCGGTGCGCGCGCCCTGGTGATTGATGCCGGTGTGCGCGACGTCAAGACGCTGACCGAGATGAACTTCCCCGTGTGGAGCAAGGCCATCAGCTCGAAAGGCACCATCAAGGCCACGCTCGGTTCCGTCAACATTCCCGTGCTGTGCGCCGGCGCGTTCGTCAACCCCGGCGACGTGATCGTGGCCGACGACGATGGCGTGGCCGTGGTGCCGGCGGCGGACGCCACCCGCGTGGCGCTGGCGGCGCAAAAGCGCGAGGCGCTGGAAGGCGAGAAGCGCGCCAAGCTGGCCTCCGGTGTGCTGGGGCTGGACATGTACAACATGCGTGGCCCGTTGCAAGCGGCCGGCCTGACCTACATCGACTGAGCCATGGATGCCGATCCGAAGTCCTGGCGCGTCGGCCTGCTCGGCTACGGCGAGGTGGGGCGCATCCTGGTGGAAGACCTGCGCGCGCAAGGCATGACGGTGAGCGCCCATGACCGCCGCCAGCAAGACGACGGCGCCATGCGGGCCCACGCTGAGGCGCACGGCGTGGCGCTGGCCGACAGTCATGCCGCGCTGGCCGCGGCGTCCGACCTGGTGATCTCCGCTGTTACGGCCAGCCAGGCCGTGGCGGTGGCGCAGGCCGCCGCACCCGGCATGGGCGCCGGCGCCGTGTTCCTGGACCTGAACTCGGCATCGCCCGGCGCCAAACAGCGCGCTGCCCTGGCGATCGAAGCGGCCGGTGCGCGCTACCTGGAAGGGGCGGTGATGACATCGGTGCCGCCATACCGTCTGCGGGTGCCGCTGCTGGTGGGCGGACCGCATGCCGCGCGCCTCGCGCCGGCGCTGCGCGACCTGGGGTTTGCGGCGCGGCCAGTGCCGGAGCGGGCGGACCAAGCGGGCCAGGCTGACCAGGCCGGACAACTCGGCGTGGCCTCGGCCACCAAGATGTGCCGCTCCATCATGATCAAGGGCCTGGAGGCGCTGGTCATCGAAAGCTTCACCACCGCCCGCGCCTATGGCGTGGAGGACGCGGTACTGGCGTCGCTGGCCGAGACCTTCCCCGGCATCGACTGGGAGCAGCAGGGCGCTTATTTCTTTCAACGCGTGATCGAACACGGCCGCCGCCGCGCAGAGGAAGTGTTCGAAGTGGCGCAAACGGTGCGCGAAGCGGGGCTCGAACCGCTGGGCGCGACGGCGATCGCGCAGCGCCAGGCCTGGGTGGCGCAACAGGCCGACGCGGGCACCTTCGGCCAGCGCGGCACTCCTGGCTTTGCCCGCAGCGCCGACTGGCGCACCGAGGCGGACCGACTCCTCGCAACCATCAAGGAACAAACATGAAGCAGGAATCCATTTTCACCAAATCGCCCGGCTGGCTGGACTGGTACACGGGCCCCAGCAAACCCGCCTTCACGCTGCCAGCAGGCGCGGTGGACGCGCATTGCCACGTGTTCGGCCCCGGCGCCGAATTCCCCTACGCAGCGGAACGCAAGTACACCCCGTGCGACGCCAGCAAGGCCCAGTTGTTTGCACTGCGCGAGCAGCTCGGTTTCAGCCGCAACGTGATCGTGCAGGCCACCTGCCACGGCGCCGATAACCGCGCGATGGTCGATGCCTGCCAGTCCTCGGGCGGCAAGGCGCGCGGCGTGGCCACGGTGCGCCGCACCGTCAGCGACGAGGAACTGCAAGCTTTGCACGACGCCGGTGTGCGCGGCGTGCGTTTCAATTTCGTCAAGCGCCTGGTCGACTTTACGCCGCGCGAGGAATTGCTGGAGATCGCCGGCCGCGTGGCGAAGCTGGGCTGGCACATCGTGGTCTATTTCGAATCGCAGGACTTGCCGGAGCTGTGGGACTTCTTCAGCGCGCTGCCCACCATCGTGGTGGTGGACCACATGGGCCGGCCGGACGTGAGCAAGGATATCGATGGCCCGGAATTCGCCCTGTTCCTGAAGTTCATGCGCGAGCATCCCAACGTGTGGAGCAAGGTAAGCTGCCCGGAACGGCTGTCGGTGAGTGGCCCCAAAGCGCTGGACGGCGAGCGCATGGCCTACCGCGACGTGATCCCGTTCGCGCGGCGCGTGGTGGAATCGTTCCCCGACCGCGTGTTGTGGGGCACCGACTGGCCGCACCCCAACCTGAAGGATCACATGCCCGACGACGGCCTGCTGGTGGACCTGATTCCCCATATCGCCCCAACGGCCGAACTTCAGCATAAACTACTGGTAGACAACCCTATGCGGCTCTACTGGCCGGAGGAGACTAGCAATGGCGCTCGATAAACCCTACCTGGATGTACCAGGCACCATCATTTTCGATGCGGACCAGTCGCGCAAAGGCTATTGGCTTAATCAATTCTGCATGTCGCTGATGAAGGCGGAGAACCGCGCCCGCTTCAAGGCCGATGAGAAAGCCTACCTGGACGAATGGCCGATGAGCGAGGAGCAGAAGCAGGCGGTCCAGGCGCGCGACCTGAACTGGTGCATGCGCACCGGCGGCAATATCTATTTCCTGGCCAAGCTGGGCGCCACGGATGGCCTGAGTTTCCAGCAAATGGCCGGCAGCATGACCGGCATGACGGAAGAGGAGTACCGCAACATGATGATCAATGGAGGCCGCGCCATCGACGGCAACCGCTACGTCGGCGAAGACGGCGACGCGCAGGCGCACCGCCAACCACAGGGAGGGAAGTGAGATGGCACGCATCACCGCATCCGTCTACACCTCGCACGTGCCGGCCATCGGCGCCGCGCTGGACCTGGGCAAGGCCGGCGACGACTACTGGAAACCGCTGTTCGCCGGCTACGACTATTCGCGCCAGTGGATGAAGGACAACCGGCCGGACGTGATCTTCCTGGTCTATAACGACCACGCGACGGCGTTCAGCCTGGACATGATCCCCACCTTCGCCATCGGCACGGCTGCCGAATTCGCCATCGCCGACGAGGGCTGGGGCCCGCGCCCCGTGCCCAAGGTGGTGGGCCACCCGGAGCTGGCCTCGCATATCGCGCAAAGCGTGATCCAGGACGATTTCGACCTCACCATCGTCAACCGCATGGAAGTGGACCACGGCCTGACGGTGCCGCTGTCGCTGATGTGCGGCCAGCCGGACGCCTGGCCATGCCCCGTGATCCCGTTCGCCGTCAACGTGGTGCAGTATCCGGCGCCGTCGGGCCGGCGCTGCTTCCAGCTGGGCCAGGCCATCCGGCGCGCGGTGGAATCGTTTGACCGCGACATCAAGGTGCAGATCTGGGGCACGGGCGGCATGAGCCACCAGTTGCAGGGCCCGCGCGCGGGCCTCATCAACCGCGAATGGGATAATGCCTTCCTGGACAAGCTGATGGCCGACCCGGCCGCCGCCGCCGCCATCCCGCATGTGGACTACGTGCGCGAAGCCGGCTCCGAAGGCATCGAACTGGTCATGTGGCTGATCGCCCGTGGCGCCATGGCCGACGTGGCCGGCGGCGCCGCGCCCACCCTCAAACACCGCTTTTACCATGTGCCGGCGTCCAACACCGCCGTCGGCCATCTGATTTTGGAGAACAGCTGAATGAAAACCATCAAAGTGGCGCTGGTCGGCGCCGGTGCCTTCGGCATCAAGCACCTGGACGCGATCGCCCAGATCGAAGGCGTGGAAGTGGTGTCCCTGGTCAGCCGCGACCTGGAGGCGACCAAGGCGGTGGCGGCCAAATACGCCATCCCCCATGTGACGACGGAGCTGGACGATGCGCTGGCCTTGCCGGCGGTGGAGGCCGTGATCCTGTGCACGCCGACCCAGATGCACGCCAGCCAGGCCATCGCCTGCATGAAGGCGGGTAAGCACGTGCAGGTCGAGATTCCGCTGTGCGACGTGTTCTCGGAAGGTGAGGAAGTGCTGCGCGTGCAGCGGGAGACGGGCAAGGTGGCCATGTGCGGCCACACCCGCCGCTTCAATCCCAGCCATCAGTGGGTGCACAAGAAGATCGCGGCCGGCGAGTTCAATATCCAGCAGATGGATGTGCAGACCTACTTCTTCCGCCGCACCAACATCAACGCGCTGGGCCAGCCGCGCAGCTGGACCGACCATCTGCTGTGGCACCACGCGGCCCACACGGTCGACCTGTTCGCCTACCAGTGCGGCAGCCCGGTGGTGAAGGCCAACGCGATCCAGGGACCGATTCATCCCACGCTGGGCATCGCGATGGACATGTCGATCCAGCTGAAGGCCGCCAACGGCGCGATCTGCACGCTGTCGCTGTCGTTCAACAACGACGGCCCGCTGGGCACCTTCTTCCGCTACATCGGCGACACCGGCACCTACATCGCCCGCTACGACGACCTGGTGGACGGCAAGGAGCAGAAGATCGATGTGTCGAAGGTGGACGTGTCGATGAACGGCATCGAGTTGCAGGACCGCGAATTCTTCGCCGCCATCCGTGAAGGCCGCGAGCCCAATGGCAGCGTGGCCCAGGTGCTGCCTTGCTACGCAGTGTTGCACCAGCTCGAACAGCAGCTGAAGGGCTGAGAAGGGAGCTGAGATGAACATGCGCGCGCTGGGACCATTCCAGGTCGGGGCCATCGGCCTCGGTTGCATGAACCTGTGCCATGCCTATGGCGAGCCGCTGGCCGCGCCCGATGCGGAGCGGCTGCTGCTGGCGGCGTTGGACATGGGCGTCACCCATTTCGACACGGCCGCGCTGTACGGCTTCGGCGCCAGCGAAACGCTGGTGGGGCGGGCGCTGGCGCCGCACCGTTCGCGCTTCACGCTGGCCAGCAAGTGCGGCATGGACGGCGTGGTGGGTGAGGGTGGCGTCAAGCGCCGCGTGATCGACGGGCGTCCGGAAGCGATCCGGCGCACCTGCGAGGAGGCGCTGCGGCGCTTGCGCACGGACGTGATCGACCTGTACTACCTGCACCGCTGGGACCGCAGTGTGCCCATCGAGGACAGCGTGGGCGCGCTGGCGCAGCTGGTGGCGGAAGGGAAGATCCGCGCCATCGGCCTGTCCGAAGTGTCGGCAGAGACCCTGCGCCGCGCGCATGCCGTGCATCCGGTGGCGGCCGTGCAGTCCGAATACTCGCTGTGGACGCGCAATCCCGAGATCGCGGTGCTCGACGCGTGCCGCGAACTGGGCACGGCTTTCGTCGCTTTCAGTCCGCTGGGGCGCGGCTTCCTGGCCGGCGCGGTGCCGGATGCGGCGGCGGCCGAGGCGTTCGTGGCCAAGGACTTGCGCCGTTCCATGCCGCGCTTCCAGGGCGAACACCTGGCGGCCAACTTGCAATGGCTGCCGGCGTTGAGCGCGCTGGCACAGGAGGCCGGTTGCACGCCCGCGCAGCTGGCGCTGGCGTGGCTGCTGCACAAGGCGCCCCATATCCTGCCGATACCCGGCACCGGCAATTTCGCGCACCTTGAGCAGAACACGGCGGCGGCTTCGGTGCGCCTGACGGACGACATGATGGCGCGGCTGGAGGCGCTGGTGAACCGGGCCACCGTGTCCGGCGCGCGCTACAACGCGGCCACCCAGGTGGAAATCGATACGGAAGAATTCAACTGATCCGCAAGCCGCCGCGCCGGCGGTTCAGGCGCGGCGGAATTCCTTGGGACTCTGGCCCATGCGCTTCTTGAACAGGCGGCTGAAGTAGGCAGGGTCCTGGAACCCGAGTTCGTAGGCGATGCTGGCGATGCTGGCGGGCAGGTAGGTCAGCTTGCGGCACGCTTCGAGCATCAGCCGGTCCTGCGTGATGTCGAACGCGGATTTGCCGGCCAGTTTGAGGCACAGCCGGTTCAGGCGGCTCGGCGTGACGTGCAGCGCGCTGGCGTATTGGGCCAGTTGCCACTGTTCCTTGAAGTGGCGTTCCACCTCGTCGCGGAAACGGCTGAACAGTTCAAAGTCGCCGCGCCCGGACTGGTCGGACAGGCGGCGCTCCGCGTGGGCGCGCACCAGCAGCAGCAAGGCGCTTCGCGCCAGCCATTCGAGCATCAGCGTGTTGCCATATTCGGGCCACGCCGCTTCGGCGATCAGGTGCTGCAGCAATTGTTCTATCCGGGCCAGCATGTCCGGCTGACCCGCAAGCTCGATGGCCAGCGGGGCGACGAACAGCGACGAGAACAGGTTGGCGCGATTATCGGCCGCAGAGAACACCACGTTCTGGTCCACGGTCAGCACATAACCGTGCGCTTCCGGCGAAAAATCGAAGCCGTGCGCCACGGACGGATGGATGGTGATCGCCACCGGGCCGCGACACTCCCACAGCGCGCCGCTGACGTGCGCGCGCACTTCGCCGCCCAACAAAAATAGTACCTGAAACAGGCCGGCGTGCGTGTGCGGCGCGATATGCCAATCGTACAGGCGACTGCGCGTTTCTATCAGCTCGATGTGCACCAGTTCGGCATTTTCTGCCTGCTGTTGCTCGCCGTATAAGGCGAAGATCGGAATTTCGGCTGCGCTGTGGATGGTGGATGTGGGCATGTTTTTCAATTGGGAGTGGATGTTCGAATAGTACAAGTTTTAGCGGCATTCATCCATTCATTTCAGGTCCCGCCGAAGCTACGATGAGCTCCTGTTCAAACAACATTGGAGACATCCATCATGCGTACCCAAGTCGCTATCATTGGCGCCGGCCCGGCCGGTCTGCTGTTATCCCACCTGTTGCATCTGCGGGGCATTGAATCGATCGTGCTCGAATCGCGCTCGCGCGAAGAGATCGAAGCGACGATCCGCGCCGGCGTGCTGGAACAAGGCACGATGGACATCCTCGACGAGGCGGGCGTGGGCGAGCGCATGCACCGCGAAGGCGCGCTGCACCGCGGGATCGAACTGTCCTTCGGCGGCCAGCGCCACCGCATCGACCTGACGGAACTAACGGGCAAGGCCATCATGGTCTATCCCCAGCACGAGGTGATCAAGGACCTGGTGGCGGCGCGCCTGTCCGCGCAAGGGCAGGTGCTGTTCGAAGTGAGCCAGGTGGCTGTGCATGGCGTGGAGACGGAATCGCCGTCGGTGACGTTCACCCATCGCGGCGAGCCCTACGTGATCGAGGCCGATTTCGTCGTCGGCGCGGACGGCTTCCACGGCGTGTCGCGCCCCTCCATGCCACAACAGGAGCAGCGTCAGGATTTCCAGCGCATTTATCCGTTCGGCTGGTTCGGCATCCTGGTGGAATCGGCGCCGTCGTCCGATGAACTGATTTACGCCCAGCACGAACGGGGCTTCGCGCTGATCAGCACCCGCACCCCGACTGTCCAGCGCCTGTACTTCCAGTGCGATCCCTCGGACCACGTGGACAATTGGAGCGACGACCGCATCTGGGCCGAACTGCATGCGCGCACCGAGACCAACGATGGCTGGCGTCTCAAGGAGGGCCGCATCTTCCAGAAAGGGATCATCGGCATGCGCAGCTTCGTCTCCACGCCGATGCAGGGCGGGCGCCTGTTCCTGGCCGGCGACGCGGCCCACATCGTGCCGCCCACCGGCGCCAAGGGGCTGAACCTGGCCGCGTCCGACGTGGCTTTGCTGGCGCGCGGCTTTGAGCAGTTTTATCGCCAGGGCAGCCAGGAGCGCCTGCACAGCTACACGGAGGACGCGCTCAAGCGGATCTGGCGCGCCGAGTACTTCTCGTGGACCATGACGCGCCTGCTGCACACCTTTGCGGACGCCACCCCGTTCGAGCGCGAAATGCAGCGCGCGGAGCTGGACAACATCGTCGCCTCGCGCGCACTGGCCACCTCGCTGGCGGAAAACTACGTGGGCGCGTTCTGACGCGGGAGCGCCTATCCGGCCTGCCGCAGGGGGATCATTTGCGGCGGGTGCGGTAGCGGGAGGCGGTCGTCGTCAGACAAGACGGCGGTCGCCTCATTTTTATCCGTCAAGCCGCCTTGAGCAGTTGCTCCGGCACGCTCCACACCTGCTGTGCCACCCGCATCATGTTGCGGCCCAGGACCTGCTCGATTTCGGCGTTGTTCATGCCGGTGCGGCGCAGGGCCGGCGCCAGTTCGCGCCACACGGACGGCGGCGTGAAGGTGGGTGGGCGGCTGGCGTCGTAGCCGGCCGAGGCGGGCCACCAGTGGCCGGGATCGAAGGCGCCGGGCGGCGTGTCGTCCAAACCGGGCTGCTGGAAGCAGATATCGAGGCCGATGCCGGCGTGGGCCACGCCCACCAGTTCGGCGATGTAGGCCACGTGGCGCGCCACGTCGTCCGCGCCAGGCCGTTCGCTGCCGAGGAACCACGACAGCCCGGACACGCACACCACGCCGCCCGTCGCGGCGCAGGCCTGGATCTGCTCATCGCTCACGTTGCGGCCATGCTGCACCAGCGCCAGCGGATTGGCATGGCTGAAGATGACCGGTTGGGAGGAGGCGGCCATGATCTCCAGGCTGCAGCGGCGGCCCGTGTGCGAGCAATCCATCAGGATGCCGGCGTCGTTGACGGCGGCGACCATGCGGTGTCCCAGCCCCGTCAGGCCGCGCGCCACGTCGTGGCAGCCGTCGGCCACGCTGTTGTTGCGGTTGTAGGCAAAGTGGATCTGGCGCACGCCCAGTTGCGCGTACAGGGCCACCATTTCCGGCTGCTCCAGCAGTGGCATGGCACCCTCCAGGTCGAAGCTCAGGGCCATGCGGCCGTCGGCGGCGGCCTGGATGATGTCGTCCACGTTCGACACAAGCACATAGCGCTCCGGGTGGGCGGCGATGGTGGCGCGGTAGCCGGCGATCACGGACATGACCTGCGACACCGGGTTCATGTCCGCGCCCACGTTGAGCGACACATAATTCACGCCGGCGGCGCGCAACTGGTCCACCGGCGTGAAGTCGGCTTGCGGGTGTTGTGGCAGGCAGGCGTGGGCGTCCCAGTTGATCATCAGCGTGTACTCTTTTCGTCATGATAGTTGTGCGTCGTACAACCGCAGGCGCATATATTCCCACGAAACGGCGGTGCAGGGCAATCGAGGAGGTCCTCGGGCGCTTTCGCTCCGTGCGCGGCGCTGCTTTATACTGGCGCATTATTTACCGTAGAATCAACGCTATAAGGCTGTCATGTCATTTTCCTCGCTGGGCCTCGCTCCCTCGCTTATTAACGCCGTGGCCGAAATCGGCTACCAGGAGCCAACCGCGATCCAGCGCGCCGCCATCCCCGCCATCTTGCGCGGCGAGGACGTGCTGGGTGCCGCGCAGACCGGCTCGGGCAAGACGGCGGCCTTCGCGCTGCCGCTGCTGCAGTCGCTGCTCGATAACCGCAGCGGCCCGCGCCAGCTGCACGGTTTGGTGCTGGTGCCCACTCGCGAACTGGCGGCCCAGGTCGGCGAATCGATCCGCAAGCTGGCGCTGCACCTGGCGATGCCGGTCAAGGTGTCCATCGTGTTCGGCGGGGTGTCGATCAATCCGCAGATGATGGCGCTGCGCGGTGGGGCCGACATCGTGGTGGCCACGCCGGGCCGCCTGCTGGACCTGATTGACCATAACGCGCTGAAGATTTCGCGCACCGCCATGCTGGTGCTGGACGAGGCCGACCGCCTGCTGGACCTGGGCTTCAGCGAGGAGTTGGCGCGCATCCTGCAACTGCTGCCGGCGCAGCGCCAGAACCTGTTCTTCTCGGCTACCTTCCCGCCGGAGGTGCAGGCGCTGGCCGACCGCATGCTGCACCAGCCGGCCCGGATCGAAGTGCTGTCCGAACCGGTCAGCAAGCCCGATATCGCGCAGCGCGCCATCATGGTGGACGCGCCGCGCCGCACGCAATTGCTCAAGCACCTGATCCAGCAGCACAAATGGCCGCGCGTGCTGGTGTTCGTGGCCACCAAGTACGCAGCCGAGCACGTGGCCGACAAGTTGCAGCGCAACGGCATCCGCGCGGCCGCCTTCCACGGCGAATTCAGCCAGGGCGCGCGCACCGAGGTGCTGGCCGACTTCAAGGCCAGCCGCCTGCAGGTGCTGGTGGCGACCGATGTGGCGGCACGCGGCATCGACATCGCCCGGCTACCGGCCGTGGTCAACTACGACCTGCCTCGTTCGGCCGTCGATTACACCCATCGCATCGGCCGCACCGGACGCGCGGGGGAGAGCGGGGTGGCGGTCAGTTTCGTGAGCGCCGACACGGAAGCCCATTTCCGGCTGATCGAAAAGCGCAATGGTATCCTGCTGCCGCGCGAGCAGGTGGCCGGGTTCGAGCCGAAGCAGACGGAGGCCCCGGTGCCGGTGGCGTCGGTGACGGACACCGTCAACGGCGGCATCAAGGGCAAGCGCAAGAGCAAGAAGGACAAGCTGCGCGAGGCAGCGGCGCGCGCGGCCGCCGAATAGGCAGCCCAAGCGCCGTTATAGCTCGTCCGGCGCAACGACGTGCCGGCGCGCCTCAGCGCTTTTCCAGCACCAGATCGATACGGCGCTGGAGACGCTGCTGCTCGCCCGTGTCGCCCGCCTGCTGCGCGCGCATGGCCTGCGCGCCCAGCCAGGCCAGCAGCGGCCGGCGCCAGCCCTGGGCCGACGCCGCATCGACGGCGCCCGCCAGCACGGCCGGAGTGGCGCGTCCCGTGCGCAGCAGCACGCCCGACGCCACCAGACGGGCCAGCGGATCGGCGATGGCTTGAACGGCCGCCGCTGCCGCTGTGTCGTTCTGCGCCGTGGCGACGGCGCGATGCTGTTCGGGCAGTAGGGCCGCATCCTGCGCCCGCAGCGTGCCGGCCAGATAGGCTGCGTAGGCCAGATCGCCCGGGCCGGCGTCCTGGCGCCGCTGCTCGAAGCCGGAGCAGGCGTCGAACACCAGTGACGCCACCCGCGTCGCGCAGCGCACCAGTTCCGCCCGTATCACCAGTTCCGGTTTTCCCGTGCTGGCCAACTGGGCGCGGGCGCGCTTGAATTCGGCCGTCTCCACCAGTGTCTCGCCTTCCATGTAGGCCGCCACGGCCCGTTCGATGGCGTTGTGGGCATTCATTTGCCAGTCCGGCTGGGGCGGATTATTGCCGCATGCGGCCAGCAGTGCCAGCGCGCCGGCCCATGCTGCGGTGTGCGCTCTCATGGCAGTTTGATCTCCGTATCCTGTTTGAACGGCCACTTGCGGTTGATCTCATTGACCAGCTGTTCGACCCGCCGCAAGCTGGTCTCCACCTCCGCGCGCAGCGTGCCCAGGTCGGCCGAGGCGACGCGGGCGTTGCCGCTGATGACCTGCGCGTCCGCCAGCACGGCGTCCGCCTTTTTCAGGCTGGCGCGGGCATCGGCCAGCAGGGCGTTGAGCTGGCGCACCGTGGTCTGGGCGTCGTTCACCATGCCGTTCTGGTCGAACAGGCGGCTGTCGGCATGGGCCATCAGGCTGTCGGCCTTGCGCGTGGCCGCGTCCACCGTGACCAGCAGTTCGCTGGCCCGCTGCAGCAGCAGTTGCGCCTTCTTGTCGTCGCCCGCCACCAGGCTCATGGCGCCACCCGGGCCATTGAGCTTGTCGGTCATGCCCTTGACGTTGCGCAGGCTCGCTTCGAGCGCCGAGCCTTCGCCCGTCAGCTGGTTCAGGTTCTGCAGCACGTCCTTCACGGCCGACAGGATGCGGGGGATTTCGGCCGTCGCGTCGCCCACCAGCAGCGGACGCTGGGCGCCATTCTCCAGCGGCGGATCGGTGGGCACGCCGCTGTAGGCGCGCAGCTTGGCGCCGCCCACCACGGCCCGTTCCAGCGTGAAGATGCTGGAGCTGCGCAGCCAGTGCGCGTCCTTTTGCGGCACGTCGATCACCACGCGGGCCTTGCCGTCGGGCGCCAGCTCGATGCGGCGCACCCGGCCGATGGGGAAGCCGGCGTAGGTCAGGTCCATGCCCACCACCACGCCTTCCGAATCATCGGCCTGCAGCAGCAGGCGCTGGGTGGCCTCGAACGCGCCGCGGGCATACATCAGGTACACGGCGGTGGCGGCCACCAGCAGGACCATCAACGCCAGCAGCAGGCCCGCTTTCAGTTCGGCGTTGCGCACCGGCGCGGGGTCCGGCGGCGGGGTGGGGGTGTCGGTCATGACGTACTCTTTCAATAGTAGTTGCCCATCAGCGAGGCGATTTCGACCAGCAGCAGCACCGCGAACAGGCGCACCATGTCCGAAAGGCCGTGCGTGAGCTTGCCCCGGTAGCTCTCGTCGTAGAACGAGGACGCCATCGGGATCAGCCCCACGGCGAAGCTGAAGAACACGATCTTGAGCACCAGGATCAGCGACACGGCGGGCGTGAAGATCTGCCCCACCACGCGGGTGTAGCCAGGCAAGGCCCACGGCGTGAAGCCGTAGATGGACAGGTAGGCCAGGGCTAGTGTCAGCACGCAGCTCATGGCCGCCAGCAGCCAGACGGCGAACACGCCGGCCGCCACGCGGGGGAAGAAGTCGGCGCGCAGTTGGGCCGCGTCCGGCGCGCCGGTGCCGGCTTGCCGCCGGCGTTGCGAGAATTCCAGGCCGGCCGGCAGGGTGGCGCGCAGGGCGACGAAAGCGGCTGCCGTCAAGGGGATCAGTTCCAGCACCAGCACCCGCACCACCAGCGCCAGCGCGTAGCGCGTGAGGCCATAGCTTTGCGAGGTGACGACCACGATGCGGATCAACACCAGGCTCACCAGCGACGACAGCACCGTGAACCACAGCAGGTTCGGCGCGGCCGCCTGCACCAGCTGGCGTGCCAGCAGCGGGCGGTTGGCGCTCCCGTAGCTGGACGGCGACAGCGCCAGCGCCCACATGCGCACGGCGAAATGCAGCAGGCGCCACCAGCTGGCCAGCCAGGACCGGATGGCCGCTTCCAGGCGCCGCATGGCGGCGAGGGTGGAGGTGGAAGGGTTCATCTTGTCAGTCTAGCATTTTTGCCTGGGCCGCGCGATTCAGTGTACTGTACGTGTCTTGTCCACCCTATCGCATCCATGATGATTCCACCGACCCTGCGCGCCGCCATCGCGGCCGCATTGCTGGCCTGCGCCGCGCTGGCCCAGGCAGACGCCAGCGCGCTGGCGCTATCCGATACCCTGCCCATCGGGCCGCAAGTCAAGGTGGGCAAGCTGGCCAATGGCCTCACTTACTACATTCAAAAGAACGCGCGGCCGGCGCAGAAGCTGGAGTTGCGGCTGGTTGTGAAGGCGGGCTCCATGCTGGAAGATGAGGACCAGCAGGGATTGGCGCATTTTACGGAGCACATGGCGTTCAACGGCTCCACCCATTTCAAGCGCAACGAACTGGTGTCCTACCTGCAGGGCATCGGCGTGAAGTTCGGCGCCGACCTGAACGCCTACACCAGCTTCGACGAGACGGTGTACATCCTGCCGATCCCCACCGAACGTCCGGAAGTGGTGGAGCAGGGCTTCCAGGTGCTGGAGGACTGGGCCCATGGCCTGTCGTTCAATGACGCCGACATCGACAGCGAACGCGGCATCGTGCTGGAGGAACTGCGGCTGGGCAAAGGCCTGGAAGACCGCATGAACAAGGTGCTGATGCCCAAGCTGATGAACGGTTCGCGCTACGCGCAGCGCATGCCGATCGGGAAGGAGGACGTCATCAAGAGCTTCCGGCCCGAGGCGATCCGCCGCTTTTACCATGACTGGTACCGGCCCGACCTGATGGCCGTGGTGGTGGTGGGCGACGTGGACCCGGCCGTCGCCCAGCGCATGGTGGAGCGCCACTTCGGCGCCCTGGCCAACCCGGCCCATGAGCGCCCGCGTGACTATGCTGTGATCCCGCAGCGCCAGGCGTCCGAGGGCGTGGTGGTGACGGACAAGGAAGCCAATACCAACGGCGTCTACATCCGCTACGGCATCGAGCCGGAACCTGCCCACCATACCGTGGGCGATTACCGCGCCAGCCTGGTCGAGGGCCTGTACGGCGCCATGCTGGGCCAGCGCATGGCGGAATTGACGCAGCAGGCCGACCCGCCGTTTATCCAGGGCGGCAGCAGCATGACCAAGGTGGCGCGCGGCTACCGCTCGTTCCGTGCGGCGGCCGTGCTGGGCAAGGGCGGCGCGGCGCCGGCCATCGCCGCGCTGGTGCGGGAGGATGAGCGGGCGCGCCAGTTCGGTTTCACGGAGGCGGAGCTGGAGCGGGCCAAGAAGAACATGCTGCGCGCTGTCGAGCGAGGCTACAACGAGCGCGACAAGTCCAATTCTTCCGGCTATGCGGCCGAGTACATCCGCAACTTCCTGGAGCAGGAGCCAATACCCGGTATCGCCAACGAGTACGACTACGTGCGCCAGCTGGTGCCCGGCATTACGCTGGCTGAAGTCAACGCGGCCGCGCGGGCGACGATTCCCTCGGGCGGCAACAAGCTGGTGATCTATACCGGCAGCGACCGGGCCGAAGCGCCCATTCCCTCGCAAGCCGAGCTGCTCGCGGCGGTGGAGGCAGCCGAGCGCACGCCAGTGCAGCCCCAGGCGGAGAAGCAGGTCGCCAGCGTGCTGATGGCGCAGCCGCCCAAAGGCGGCGCCATCGTCAGCCAAAGCGTGGACCCGGTGCTGGGGCTGACCCGGCTCACGCTGGGCAACGGCGTCAAGGTGGTGCTCAAGTCGACCGACTTCAATAACGACCAGGTGCTGATGTCGGCGGTGCGTTTCGGCGGCCAGTCGCTGTTTGGCGAACCGGATCTGGCAAACGCGCGCTACGCCAGCGCCATCGTGGCGCAAATGGGCTTGCAGGATTATTCGCCGGCCGATTTGAGCAAGGTGCTGGCCGGGAAGGTCGCCATGACCGGCGCCACGGTCGGCAATTTGAGCGAGACGTTGAGCGGCCAGTCCGGCAAGGCGGACGTGGAAACCATGCTGCAGCTGACCTACCTGCAGATGACGGCGCCGCGCCGCGACCGTGCCATCTTCGATGCCTTCGTGGGCAAGCAGAAGGAACTGGCGCGCAACAGCCTGTCGCGCCCGGAAGCCGTGTTCGGCGACACCATCGTCGGCACGCTGTACGACAACAACGCGCGGGTGGCGCGCGCGCCGCGCCCGGAGGACTTCGACCGCATCGACCTGGACCGGGTGTTCGAGATTTATCGTAGCCGCCTGTCCAGCGCCAGGGATTTCACCTTCTTCATCGTCGGCAGTTTCGACGTGGAGCAGATCAAGCCGCTGGTGGCCGCCTACCTGGGCGCGCTGCCCACGCCCCCTGTGCCGGTGCAGTACAAGGACTGGGGCGTGCGGCCGGTCAAGGGCGTGGTCAAGAAGGAAGTGCGGATGGGTGCGGAGCCCAAGAGCACCATCTCGATTACGTTCACGGGCACGGCCGACTACTCGGACGATGAGCAGATGCGCCTGCAGGCGCTGCTGGAAGCGCTCAACATCAAGCTGCTGGAAGTGCTGCGCGAGCAGCAGGGGCTGATCTACGGCGGCGGCATGTCCGGCGCGCTGACCAAGGTGCCGTATGGGGGCTACGCCATCAGCATCAACCTGCCCTGCGGGCCGGAGAACGTGGACAAAGTGATCGCCGCCACCTTCGCGGAGATCGCCAAGGTCAAGGAGCAGGGCGTATCGCAGCAGGACCTGGACAAGGTGCGCGCCAGCTGGTCCAGGAACTATCACAAGGGCTTGCGTGAGAATGGCTACTGGCTGGGGCAGTTGCAGGCGGCGCTGATCAACGGCACCGATCCGGCCGCGCTGCTCACGGTCGAGCAGCGGGCCGCCGCCATCCGCCCGGCGGACCTCAAGCAGACGGCGCGCCGCTACTTCGACATGGATAATTACCTTCAGGTGGTGCTCTATCCAGCATCCACCCTCGCCCCATGATGCGTCGCCCGCCCGTTGGAGGAAAAGCTCTAATCAGCGGGCCGGTGCGGCGAAACTGCTACACTGGCGGCTGATATTCACTGCGACAGGCAAGAGGCAACACCATGGCGAAGAAAAAAGAAGAGCTGGACCCGGAAACGATGGCACTGATCCAGTGGTGCATCGAAGTGGAAGGTTTCCTGGTGGCCGGCGGCGCCACCCAGCAGCAAGCGCAGGAACACATCGAGGAACAGGTGGAGTGGTTCACCGACCAGTTCTATGACGGCCTGACCCCTGAGGAAGCGGCCAAGGAAGCGCTGGCCTGAGCCTCGTCCCGGCGCGCGCGCGGCGGCCCGCGCCGCGCCATGCCGTACAATAGCGGCCATTCCGCAAGCACCGGCCGCGCCTGAGGGCGCGCCGCCGCCGTCCCGCATACCCATGAAGTCCGACCCGCACGACAATCCGGCAGCACCCGCCTTCCGCCCGGACCTGGTCCGCTGGCGCCAGCTCGTCACGCCTGCCTGGCTGGCTGCCGCGCTGGCCGGCGAGCCCGTGGCGGAAGCACCGCCGCCGGACTGGCGCCTGTTCGAAGTGGGCTGCGGCGGCGCCGCGGCCTTCGAGCAGGACCATATCCCCGGCGCCGGCTATATCGACACCAACCAGCTGGAACAGGCGCCCCTGTGGAACAAGGTGTGCGACCAGGCCTTGCTGCGCCTCCTGCTCGCCTGCGGCATCCGCCACGACAGCACGGTGGTGCTCTACGGTCGCAACAACCTGGCCGCCGCCCGCGCCGCCCACCTGATGCTGTACGCTGGCGTGCGCGACGTGCGCCTGCTCGATGGCGGCTACGCGCTGTGGCAGGCCGGCGGCCACCCTTTGGTGGCCGGGGCGCCGCGGCGCTACCCTGGCGTGGCCCGCTTCGGCGCGCCATTCCCGGCCCGTCCCGACTACCTGATCGGCATAACACAGGCGCGCGCCTTGCTGCAAGCGCCCGACGGCGCGCTGGTCAGCATCCGCACCTGGAATGAATTTATTGGCAAGATTTCGGGGTATAGTTACATCGCCGCGCGGGGCGATATTCCGGGCGCCCTGTGGGGGCGGGCCGGCAACGACGACGATGTGAACAGCATGAGCGACTTCCACCGGCCCGACGGCAGCATGAAACCAGCCAGCGAGATCTGCCAGTTGTGGCGCGAGGCCGGCATAGACCGGCAGCGGCGCATGGCGTTCTACTGCGGCACGGGCTGGCGCGCGTCGCTGGCCTTCTTCTACGCCTGGCTGATGGACTGGCCGCATATCAGCGTGTACGACGGCGGCTGGTGCGAATGGAGCGGCGACCCGGCCAACGCCGTCGTCTGCCGCACGGGAACAGCTTAGCGGACCGGCACGTGCGATGCCGGCCGGGCGACATCTTGGGAGACATGATGGACAAAGGCAGCATGGGCATGACGCAGGGCGCGGCCGCACTGGCACCACCACCGGCGCCGCCGCGGCGCATCGCCGACTTGCCGGGGCCGAAGGGGCGCCCGTTCACCGGTGTGATCGCGGACATCAACCGCCGGCCATTCCACCAGGTGCTGGAGGACTGGGGCCGCCAGTACGGCACCCTGTACCGTTTCAGGATCATGCGCAAGCAGTTCCTCGTCACCTCGGATCGCGACGTGATCGCCGGCCTGCTGCGCGACCGGCCCGACGTGATGCGCCGTTCCGCGCGCACGGCGCAGATGCTGGAGGAGGTGGGCACGCGCGGCCTGTTCACGGCCGAGGGCGACGAATGGCGCCGCCAGCGCAAGCTGGTGATGCGGGCGCTGACGCCGGAGGTGATCCACGGTTTCTTCCCCACCCTGAGCATGATGACGGAGCGTTTGCAGCAGCGCTGGAGCGCGGCCATCGCGGCCGGCCGTCCGGTGGACGTGCTGCGCGACCTGAAGGCCTATACACTGGACGTGACCATCGGGCTGGCCATGGGCCAGGACATCAACACGCTGGAACTGGAAGACAATCCGCTGCAGCGCGATATTGAGTTCCTGTTCAACCGGGTGGCGCGGCGCCTGACGACGGCGCTGCCGTACTGGCGCGTGCCGCTGCTCAAGCGCTCGCCCGACCGCGAGGCCGATGCCGCCGCCGCCCGCATCCAGCAGGCCGTGATGGGCTTTATCGCCCAGACCCGCAAGCGCCTGGCGCTGCAGCCGGCGCTGCGCCAGAAGCCGTCCAATATGCTCGAAGCGCTGGTGACCGCCTGCGACGAGCCGGGTTCCGGCTTCACCGACGCGGGCGTGGTGGGTAACGCCATCACCATGGTGTTCGCGGGCGAGGACACCACCTCCAACACGACGGCGTGGCTGATCGATTTCCTGGCGCGCGACCCGGTGGCGGCCGGCGCGCTGGCGGCGGAGGCGGACCGCGTGCTGGCCAGCGCGCCCGTGCTGCGCGACTACCGCCTGCTGGAGCAGCTCCATTACGTGGACGCGGCCACCCGCGAAGCCATGCGGCTCAAGCCGGTGGCGCCATTCCTGGCCGTGGAGCCGACGCGCGACGTGATGCTGGGCGACCTGGCAGTGCCGGCCGGCACCGTGATCTTCACCATGACGCGGCTGGCCGCGCAACGCGACAGCGAACTGGCGCAGCCGGACGCCTTCCTGCCCCAGCGCTGGCTGGACGGTGCGGGCGAGCGCGGCGACGATCCGGGCCGCAAGCTGTTCCCGTTCGGCGGCGGCCCTCGTTTCTGCCCGGGCCGTTACCTGGCCATGGCCGAGATCAAGATGGTGATGTCGATGCTGGCGCGTCATTTCACGATCGCCGCCGTGCCGGGCGCGGCGCCGGCCGAGGAGACCTTCACGTTCACCAATTCGCCCAGCGCCTTGCCCGTTACCCTGCTGGCGCGGAGACCTGAACCTGAAAAAGTGCTAGGCTAGGGTATTCCCGAGTTGCCGTCAGCGGAGGCCGTCATGTTCAAGAATCTCATTTCCGGTTGCGCGGCCGTGGCGCTGTGCGTGCTGGCGGCCGCGGGCGGGCAGGCCGCCCCATTGCGCCACGACCATCCGCTGATTGGCACCTGGCAGATCACGATGGCCGACGGTTCGTGCAGCGAAACCTACCATATCCACGACGACGGCAGCAGCCTGGTCACCAGCAACGAGGAGGTGGCTGAATCGGCGTTCGACGTGGCCGACCAGCCCGACCAGCTGGGCTTCTACAAGCACGTGGACACCATCGTCAAGGACAACGGCAAGCCCGATTGCTCGGGCGAGGTGACGGAGGTGGGGCATGTGGCTACCAGCTACATCCTGTTTCACCCCAGCGGCAACCTGTTCCTCATGTGTTTCGAGCGCGACATGAACAGCTGCATCGGCCCCTTCATCCGCGTGCGCGGCAGCACCACCTGACCCAGGCGGCCCCGTTCAGCCCCGTTCGCGGAACGCACCCGGGTTCATGCCCGACCACTCCTTGAACGCGTGGTTGAACGCGCTCTGTTCCTGGTAGCCTAGCAGGAAGGCTATATCGACCAGGCTCAGTTCCGGCTGGCGCAGGTAGTCGCGCGCCAGCGCGAAGCGGGCCTGGTCCAGCACCTGCTGGAAGGTGGCGCCTGCCTCGCTAAGCTTGCGTTGCAGCGTGCGCGGCGACAGTTTCAGCTCGTCGGCGATGGAGGCCAGCCGCACCTGTCCCTGGGCCAGGTTGCGCACGATGGCTTCGTGCACCTGCTGGCTGATGCCCGCGTCGGCGCCGGTCCTGGCCCCGGTCTGCGCGCGCGATTGCAGCAGCTGTTCGGCGTGCTGCCGCAGTACGGGATACAAGCCCGTGTCCGCGTTCGGCACGGGCCAGGCCAGCAGTTGGGCGTCGAAGCTGGCCGTGTTGGCCGGCCCGTTGAAGCGGGGCAGGGCGCCGAACACGCGAAGGTATTCGCCATGGCCGGCCGGATCGCCGCCATCGTGGCTGAGCACCAGTGCAGGCGGCGGCAGCGTCACCCCGGCCAGCCAGTTGCCGAACACGCGGATGCCCGCGAACACGCTGTCGATCAGGTGGCGCCGCTCCGGCCCGTAGTGGCAATGCCAGGTGTAATGGGCCATGCCCTCGCTTACCCGCAGGGTGGAGCGTCCCAGGTCGTGCGCCAGCTGCTCGTAGCGCATGGTCTGTTCGAACGCCTGGCCAAAGTCGCGGCAGCTGAGCAGGATCAGGCCATAGACGTTGTAGGTGCCCAGCTTGAAGCGCTCGCCCACGTGCAGGCCGAAGTGGGGATCGTCGGCCAGCGCGGCGCCCACGTCGAGCAGGCGCACGTAGTCGTCGGCCGCCAGCGATTCGGGCAGCGGGGTCAGCGCCCCGGCGGGCAAGCCGGCGGCCCGCTCCAGCGCGGCCGCCTGTACGCCGCGCGCGGCGGCCGCCTCCAGCAAAGGCTGCAGATAGGAGCCGGCCACGCGGGCGCCATGTTGGGGGCGCGCGTCAGGCGTGGTGCTTGGCATGATCGAACAATGCGGATGTCATGAATACGCAATACCTTGAGTGGGTTCTGTCTTATTCTGCTGCCATGATTAGCCAGGTGCGCGCCAGTATAACAATGGCTGCAAGCGCGCCGCAATGAGGACGGAACGACGATGAGACGCTGGAACGGTTGGGGTGACGACACCATAGAATTCGCGCTGGGCGAGGATGCGCTGGGATTTCTGGCGCAGCGCATCGGGAGCGGCACGCCGTTTCCGGACGCCGCCTTCGACAAGGCATGCGCGCAGTTGCGCCCGTCGCGGCTGGCGCCCCATCGCCTGATCGACACGGCGCCCGCCGTCCGCCTGCGCAACGCGCTGGGCCAGAGCCTGCCCGACTGGCTGCGCCTGCGCTACGGCGTGATCGACACGGCGCCCGATGGCGTGGCCTATCCGGACAGCCCGGAACAGGTGCGCGAACTGCTCGATTACGCGGCCGAACACCATGTGGCGCTGATCCCACAGGGCGGCGGCACCAGCGTGGCCGGCCACCTGACGGCGCCGGGCGGCCCGCGCCCCGTGCTGGCCATGAACCTGACCCGCCTGCGCAACCTGCTCAGCCTCGACACCCAGTCGCAACTGGCCACGTTCGGCGCCGGCGTGTTCGGCCCGGACCTGGAGGCGCAGTTGCGCGCCCACGGCTACACGCTGGGCCACTTCCCCCAGTCGTTCGAATACTCGACGCTGGGCGGCTGGGTGGTCACCCGCTCGTCCGGCCAGCAATCGCTGCGCTATGGCCGCATCGAGCAGATGTTCAGGGGCGGGAAGGTGGAAACCCCGGCCGGCACGCTCGATATTCCCACGTTCCCCGCCTCGGCCGCCGGCACCGACCTGCGCGAAGTGGTGCTCGGTTCGGAAGGCCGGCTCGGCATCCTGACCGAAGCGACCGTGCGCGTGACGCCGCTGCCCGAATACGAATCGTTCCATGCCGTGTTCTTCCCCAGCTGGGATAAGGCCGAGCAGGCCGTGCGCGCCGTGGTGCAGGCCGGCCTGTCGCTGTCCATGCTGCGCCTGTCCAACCCGCTGGAGACGGTCACCATGCTGGCGCTGGCCGGCCACAAGACCCTGATCGGCGCGCTGGAGACCTGGCTGCGCCTGCGCGGCTGCGGCGAAGGCAAGTGCATGCTGATGATCGGTGTGAGCGGGCGCAAGGCTGCCGCCAAGGCCGCCCTGAAGGATGCGCTGGCCCTCACGCGGGCGCGCGGCGGGGTGCATATCGGTCGCCACATGGGCGACAAGTGGAAGCAGAATCGCTTCCGCAATGTCTACCTGCGCAACGCGGCCTGGCAGCACGGCTACGCCATCGACACGGTGGAAACGGCCGTCGACTGGCCGCGCGTGGCCGGCATGATGCAGGCCGTGGAGGCGGCCGCCACGGCGGCGCTGGGCCAGCACGGCGAGAAAGTCCACACCTACACCCACCTGTCGCACCTGTACGCGCAGGGCGCCAGCGTGTACACCACCTTCGTCTACCGGCTGGCCGGCAATTTCGAGCAGGACCTGGCGCGCTGGCGCACGCTCAAGCAGGCCGTCAGCCAGGCCATCGTGGCCAACGGCGGCACCATCAGCCACCAGCACGGCGTGGGCAGCGACCATGCGCCCTACCTGCCGGCGGAAAAGGGCGAACTGGGGCTGAGCGCCATGCAGGCCTTGTTCCGCCACTTCGACCCGCAGCAGATCATGAACCCCGGCAAACTGCTGCCGTCCGAGGCGGTGCCGTCGTGAGCGCCCACTGGAACAGCGGCGGCCGGGGCGAGGCAGCGTCATTGCTGACGCGCGACTGGGACCTGATCGTGATCGGCGGCGGCATCACGGGCGCCGGCATCCTGCTGGAAGCGGCGCGGCGCGGCCTGAAGACGCTGCTGGTGGAGCAGCGCGACTTCGCGTGGGGTACGTCCAGCCGTTCGTCCAAGCTGGTGCACGGCGGGCTGCGCTACCTGAAGGAAGGCAAATTCGGTCTCACGCGCGAGTCCGTGCACGAGCGCCAGCAACTGCTGCGCGACGCGGCCGGGCTGGTGGAGCCGCAAAGCTTCGCGTTCGGCGACTACCTGGGCCGCAAGCCGGGCCGCCGCATGTTCCTGCTCGGCCTGGCCATCTACGATCTGATGGCGGGCCAGCGCGCGCGCCATTATTTCGGCCATGACGACTTCCTGGCGCTGGCGCCCAACATCGCCAACACTGGCCTGCAAGGCGGCATGTGCTACACGGACGCCAAAACCGACGACGCGCGTCTGGTGCTGCGCGTGCTGCGCGAGGCGCAGCAGCATGGTGGCGTGGCACTCAACTATATGGCGGTGGAATCGCTGCTGCGTTCAGCAGATGGCGGCGGCAAGGTGTGCGGTGCGAAGGTGCGCGACGGCGTGACGGGGCAGGCGCACGAGGTGCGCGCGCGGCTCGTCATCAGCGCCACCGGCGCCTGGGCCGACGGCCTGCGGGCGCAGGGCGGGGCGGCACCCCGGCTGCGGCCACTGCGCGGCAGCCACCTGGTGCTGCCGGCCTGGCGGCTGCCGCTGGCGCAGGCCGTGAGCCTGATGCATCCGGCCGACGGCCGCCCCGTGTTCGCCTTCCCGTGGGAGGGCGTGACGCTGGTGGGCACCACGGACGTGGACCACAAGGGCGATATGGCGCACGAGGCCGCGATTACGCGGGCCGAAGTCGATTACCTGATGGCGGCGCTGCACGACCAGTTCCCACAACTGGGCTTGAAGGAGAGCGACATTGTGGCCAGCTACGCGGGCGTGCGCCCCGTGATCGACAGTGGCAAGAGCGATCCATCCAAGGAAGGGCGCGACCATGCGCTATGGCTGGAGGACGGCCTGCTGACTGTCACCGGCGGCAAGATGACCACCTTCCGCGTGATCGCGCTCGACGCGCTGCGCAAGGCTGCTTCGCTGCTGCCGGACTGGCGCGACAAGCTGGAGCCGCGTCCCATCTTCGATCCGGCCGCGCCACTGCGCTACGACCGCCGCTTGTCCGTCACCCAGGCCGCGCGGCTGCAAGGCCGCTACGGCGCCCAGGCGCAGCAGCTGGTGGACGCGGCCCAGCCGGGCGAACTGGCCACCATACCGGGCACGGAAACGCTGTGGGTCCAGCTGCGCTGGGCGGCCCGCTGCGAATCGGTGCAGAAGCTGGACGACCTGCTGCTGCGCCGCAGCCGTATCGGCATCCAGTTGCGCGGCGGCGGCGCGGACATCCTGCCGCGCGTGCGCGCCATCTGCCAGCCGGAACTGGGCTGGAGCGACCAGCGCTGGGATGACGAACAGCGCGCCTATCTGGCATTATGGGCCACCCATTACAGCCTGCCGGCGCAACGCGCCGCCAACAACTAAAACAATAAGACGATATGGCCGAACAATATCTTCTCTCGATCGACAACGGCACCCAGAGCGTGCGCGCGCTGCTGTTCGATTTGCACGGCAACCTGGCGGCCAAGACCCAGGTCCACTTGCAGCCGTATTTCTCGGACAATCCCGGCTGGGCCGAGCACAGTGCGGACGGCTACTGGAAGGCCGTCTGCGTGGCCTGCCAGCGCCTATGGACGGAAACGGATATCCCCAAGTCCGCCGTCAAGGGTGTGGCCGTCACCACCCAGCGCGGCACCGTCATCAACCTGGACCGGGACGGCAATCCGCTGCGCCCGGCCATCACGTGGCTGGACCAGCGCCGCACGGAGCAGGTGCCGCCGCTGAACGCCTTCTGGCGCACGGCCTTCAAGGTGGCCGGCGTGAGCAGCACCATCGAATACTTCCGGCGCGAGGCGGAGATCAACTGGATCGCGGCCCACCAGCCCGACATCTGGGCCAAGACCGACAAGTTCCTGCTGCTGTCCGGCTTCCTCAATTACCGCCTGTGCGGCCGCATGGTCGATTCCATCGGCTCCCAGGTGGCCTATCTGCCGTTCGACTACAAGGGCCACAAGTGGGCCGGCAAGCGTGACTGGAAGTGGCAGGCGCTGGCCATCAAGCCGGACATGCTGCCGGAACTGGTGGAGCCAGGCACGGTGATCGGCGCCATCACGGTCGCCGCCGCCGAGGCCACCGGCATCCCGGCGGGCACGCCGCTGGTGGCCGCCGCCGCCGACAAGGCGTGCGAGGTGATCGGCGCCGGCGGCCTGGCGCCGCACATCGGCTGCCTCAGTTACGGCACCACGGCCACCATCAACACCACCACCAGGAAATACGTGGAGGTCACGCCGTTCATCCCGCCGTATCCGGCCGCCATCCCCGGCGCCTACAGCACCGAGGTGCAGATCTTCCGCGGCTACTGGATGGTGAACTGGTTCAAGGAGCAGTTCGGCCACCTGGAGCAGGCCACGGCCAGCGAACGGGGCACGGCGCCCGAAGCCATGTTCGACCAGCTGGTGGAGCAGGTGCCGCCCGGTTCCATGGGCCTGATGCTGCAACCGTACTGGAGTCCCGGCATCCGGGTGCCGGGGCCGGAGGCCAAGGGCGCCATGATCGGCTTTGGCGACGTGCACACGCGCGCCCATATGTACCGCGCCATCCTCGAAGGGCTGGCTTATGCGCTGCGCGAGGGCAAGGAACGCATCGAAAAACGCAGCGGCGTGGCCGTGACGGAATTGCGGGTGGCCGGCGGCGGCTCGCAAAGCGACGCGGCGATGCAGCTGACGGCCGACATCTTCGGCCTGCCGGCCGCGCGCGCCCACGTGTACGAAACCTCGGGCCTGGGCGCGGCCATCGCCGTCGCGGCCGGCCTGGGGCTGCATGCCGATTTCGATACCGCCATCCGCGTCATGACCCGCCCCGGGCGCGTGTTCGCGCCCATCGCGGCCAACCAGAAGATGTACGACCGGCTGTACCGGCGCGTCTACCTGAAGATGTACGAGCGGTTACAGCCCATGTACGCCGAGATCGCCGACATCACCGGTTATCCGGAACAGCTGTAGGCGGGCCGGCGCTCAGCGCGAAGCGAGCGCCTTGATGGCGTCCATGGCCGCGTTGCCGGGCAGGGTGGCCTGCACCTGGTTGCGGCCACTTTCCTTGGCCACGTACATGGCGCGGTCGGCCGCCACGAACAGCGATTCCGTGCTGTCGAGCTGCTGGGGCAGGATGGTGGAGACGCCGATGCTGACCGTGATCCACGGCGAGGTGGGCGAGCGGGGGTGGGGCAGCTGCAGCGCTTCCACGTGGGCGCGGATCGACTCGGCCAGCAGGTAGGCCGAATCGGCGTCCGTTTCCGCGAACAGCAGCACGAATTCCTCGCCGCCGTAGCGGGCCGCCAGGTCCGTCGGACGCAGCGCGTGCGAGGCGATGGCCTGCGCCACTTGCTGCAGGCAGGCGTCGCCGGCCGGATGGCCCAGCGTGTCGTTGTACAGTTTGAAATGGTCCACGTCCAGCACCACCAGCGACAGCGGCAGGCCGCTGCGGAGGGCGCGTTGCCATTCCTTTTCCAGGAAGGCGTCGAAGTGGCGGCGGTTGGCGATCATGGTCAGCGGATCGACCATGGCCGCGCGCTGCAGCGCATCCTCCGACTGCTTGTGGTGGGTGATGTCGTGCAGCAGGCCGATGAACAGCGGCTGGCGCAGATACATAGGGGTGAGCGTGAGGTCCATGCACACGGAACTGCCGTTGCGGTGGCGGATGATCACTTCGCGCGTGCCGTGGTTGTGGGCCGTCTGCGGCGCGGCCGCGTAGCGCTCGAAGTAGTCCAGGTATTCCTGCGCCACCATGGGGTTGAGCAGCTCGGCGATGGAGCGTCCGGCCAGCTCGTTCTCCTGGTAGCCCAGGTATTTGTCGCAGGCCGGGTTGGTGAACTGGATGCGGCCGTCCGCCTCGATGATCAGCAAGCCCTCGGCCATGTTGTTGACGATGGTGCGCAGGCGCTCGGCCTGTTCTTCCTGGTTCTCGTTGTTGCTGCGGATTTGCAGCTGGGTGCGCACGCGGGCGCACACCTCGGCCATGCGCAGCGGCTTGCCGATGTAGTCCACGGCGCCGATGTCGAAGCCGGCCACCACGTCCTCCGTCTCCGTGCGCGCGCTCATGAAGATGACCGGGATGCGCTGGGTGGCGGCATGGCTCTTGAGCTGGCGGCAGGTCTCGAAACCGTCCATGCCGGGCATGACGACGTCCAGCAGGATCAGGTCCGGATGCACGCGGCGCGCGATCTGCAACGCCCGTTCGCCGGAGGTGGCGACGAAGGTCTGGTAGCCCTGCTGCACCATCATCTTGCGCAGCGTGCCCAGGTTGTCCGGCGCATCGTCCACGATCAGGATGGCGGCGTCGCGCCGCGATGCGGTGGCGACGGGGGGGAGGGCGGAAGGGTGTGCGCTTGCGTACAAAGGCTGGCCTGACGATAAGGTGACTATCCGTCCAAATAATACCGCTTTGCAATGTGTAATTGTGAAAAAAAATGCAGGCTTATTCGAAGGAAACCTCAGAATTTATGCGGAATAGCCGTCAATGCGGCATTTCGCCTGCATTTTTATCACGCTTCCCATTTCCGTCGGGAATCTTTGTTACTTTTGGTGATAAAGTCGCAGCGCCTTGAAGCCGTCATCCCCACGGAAGTGGGGATCCATGCGTCGTCAGTTTTGGCGCTGACGTATGGATTCCCGCCTGCGCGGGAATGACGTGTGGCTGGGGTTATTCGAGCTAGCCTCAGACCTTCGCGGCGATCAGCTTGCCCAGGGTGGCGATGCCGGCGCGGATGCGCTCCGGTGGCACCGTCACGAACGACAGGCGGAAGGTGTTGGTTTCCGGCTCGTTGGCGTAGAACGGCGCACCCGGCACGAAGGCCACGTGGTTGGCGATCGCCTCATCGAGCAGCGCCATGGCGTTGACGTGCTTGGGCAGCGTGACCCAGATGAACATGCCGCCTTCGGGCTTGGTCCACTTGACGCTGGCGGGGAAGTGCTCGGCCATCGCGTCCAGCATCACCTGGCACTGGTCGCCGTACAGGTGGCGGATTTGCGGGATGTGGCGCTCCAGGAAGCCGTCCTTGATCACGCGGTGCACCACCATTTGGGTCAGCTGCGAGGTGTGCAGGTCGGCCGCCTGCTTGGCCAGCTCCAGGCGGCGCACCAGCGGCAGCGGGGCCACCACGTAGCCGAGGCGGATGCCGGGCGTCAGCACCTTGGAGAAGGAACCCATGTAGATCACGCCGTCCGGATTCATGGCCACCATCTTCGGCAGCGGCTCGCCCTTGTAGCTCAGGGCGCCGTAGGGATCGTCCTCGATCAGCGGCAGGCCGAGGCGGGCGCAGGTTTCCACCAGTTGCTGGCGGCGTTCCACGGACAGCGTGCGGCCCGTCGGGTTCTGGAAGTTGGGCAGCGCGTACAGCAGGCGGGCGCCTTGGGCCACCTTGTCCAGCGAGGACGGCACCAGGCCGTGGTCGTCCGTTTCCACCGACACGAACTCGGGGCGGTACACCGAGAACGCCTGCAGCGCGCCCAGGTAGGACGGGGTTTCAACCAGCACGCGGCTGCCTTCGTCGATCAGCACCTTGCCCAGCAGGTCCAGCGCCTGCTGTGAGCCGGACGTCATCAGGACCTGTTCCGGCACGATCTTCGCGCCGTTCGAGGACAGCGAATCGGCGATCCACTGGCGCAGGGGCAGGTAGCCATCGGTGGGGCCGTATTGCAGCGCCACATTGCCCGAGTCGGTCAGCACCTGGTCGAACGCTTCCTTCATCTCGGCCACGGGGAAGGTGGCGGGCGAGGGCAGGCCACCGGCGAACGAGATGATCTCGGGACGCTGGGTGATCTTCAGGATCTCGCGGATGAAGGAGCTTTGCATCTGCGCTGCGCGCTCGGAGAAGCGCCATGGCATCGGATTCGGGTTTTCAATTTTCATGCTGGTCTCACTGAGTAGATGCCGGGCTGGCCCGGACTGTAGTCAGGCGCGCTTGTGGCGGCCTGCGAAAGGGCGGCGCCGGGTAGGGCGCCGCCCGGGAATTACGCGACTTCCACCACCAGGTCGATCTCGACGCAGCAGCCGAGCGGAATCTGGGCCACGCCGAAGGCGGCGCGGGCATGCTTGCCGGCGTCGCCGAACACTTCACCGAGCAGCTCGGAGGCGCCGTTGGTGACCAGGTGGTGTTCCGTGAAGTCGGGCGTGGAGTTCACCAGGCTGGTGAGCTTGACGATGCGGCGCACGCGCGTCAGGTCGCCGCCCACGGCTTCCTGCAGGGTGCCCAGCAGGGCCACGGCCACGCCGCGCGCGGCGGCCTTGCCTTCTTCCGTGCTGATGTTCTTGCCCAGCTGGCCCACCCATGGCGAGCCGTCCGCCTTGCGCGCGATATGGCCGGACAGGAATACCAGGTTGCCGCTCTGGACGTACATGACGTAGGCGGCCACCGGCGCGGCGGGCGCGGTCAGGGTGATGTCGAGGGCTTTGAGTTTTTCGTAGACGGACATGAGGGTTCCAATAGGTGAAGTCGAACGAGCGACGGGTTTATTTATCTGTGTGTCTGGCCGTGGGTGTGCGGTTGGTGGTAACGGGTGAGCGCGTCGTGCGCGGCAGACCGATATTGTACGTCGTGCCGGGGGCGCTGCCCACAAAGCAGGCAAAATCAGAATTCTCTACGGTTTTAACGCCGCTTCACCTGCATTTTGCGGCCCGCGCCCACCACAACGATCACCGCCAGTGCAAATAACAGGGTTTGCCATTCCAGCGCCTCGCCCAGAAACAGGGCCGCGCCCAGCATGGTCAGGAACGGCTGCACCAGCTGCACCTGGCCAACCCGGGCCACGCCGCCCAGCGCCATGCCGCGGTACCAGAAGAAGAAAGCGATGAACATCGAGATCAGCGACACGTAGGCGAAGCCGGTCCAGGCGCGCGCGCCGGCGGTGGCGATGCGGGCCGCGTCATGCCAGACCAGCCAGGCCACGGCGGGCGTCAGCAGCGGCGCGGCCAGCAGCAGCGCCCAGCAGATGGTCTGCGGCCCGCCCAGGCGCTGGGCCAGCTTGCCGCCTTCCGCGTAACCGATCGAACCCAGCAGCACCGCGCCCAGCAGGGCCAGGTCGGCGGGGCGCAGGCTGCCGCCGCTGCCGTGCAGGGCGAAGCCGGCCACCAGCGCCGTGCCCAGCATGGCCATGCACCAGAAGCCGGCCGAGGGCCGTTCGCCGCCGCGCAGCGCGGCCCACACGGCCGTGGCCAGCGGCAGCATGCCGACCAGCACCGCGCCGTGGCTGGCCGGCACGGTGCGCATGGCGATCGACGACAGCCAGGGAAAACCGATGATGCAGCCGCCCGCCACGCATGCCAGCGGCAGCAGGGCGGAGCGCGGCGGCCATGGCGCGCGCTTCCAGCCCAGCCACAGGGCCGCGCAGCAAGCGGCCGCCACGGCCCGGCCCAGCGCCACGAAGGCCGGGTCGAGGTCGGCCACGGCCATCCGGGTGAACGGCAGGGTAAGACTGAACATGGCCACCCCGATCAGGCCGAGCAGCATGCCGGCGGCATCGTCGCTCAGGCGGGTGGTGGTGGCCAGGGGCCGGGGAACGGCGGCTGGTGTGGGCATGGTGTGTTCCTTCCTGTTCCTGTTGTGTGATGGCCTGTGCCGGTACAGTGATCTGGTGTGTGCGGGCGCCGTTCAGGCGCCGTGCAGCACGCCGGCCAGCATGGCGGTGTCCACATTGCCGCCGGTCAGGGGCAGGCCGATGCTGCGCCCGCGCCAGGCCGGATCTTGCTGTAGCGCGAGGGCGGCGGCCAGCGCGGCGGCGCCGGCCCCTTCGGCCGTGTTGTGGGTGGCGCGGTGGTACAGGCGCATGGCGGCGGCCACCTGTTCGTCGCTGACGGCCACCACGTCCTCCACGTGTTCCAGGATCATGGCCAGCGAATCCGGATCGGGCACGCGGCAGGCCAGGCCATCGGCCAGCACCGTGGTGACGGGCGATTCAACGCTGCGCCGGGCCCGGAACGACAACTGGTAGGCCAGCGCATGCTGCGACACGACGCCGATGATGGGCATCTTCAGCCCCAGCGCGTTGCGCGCCGCGATGGCCGCGCAGATGCTGGAACCCTGGCCGATCGGCGCCAGCAGCAGTTCCAGTCCGGGATGGGCGCGCAGCAGCTCCATCCAGGCCGTGGCCACGCCGGCCACCAGGTCCGGGTGGTAGGACGGGACCATGTGCAGGCCGTCGCGTTCGGCCAGCATCAGCGCGTGCTCGCGGCTGGCCTGGAATTCGTTGCCGTGTTCGATCAGTCGGGCGCCCAGCGCGCGCATGCCGGCATTCTTCTCCGTGCTGTTCCCGTGCGGGACGACGATGGTCGCCTGCAGGCCATGACGGCGGGCCGCGTACGCCAGCGACAAGCCGTGGTTGCCACGCGTGGCCAGCACGATGCCTTTGACGCCGGGCAAACGGCGTGCAAGTGCGTCCACGTAGACCAGCCCACCGCGTACCTTGAAGGCGCCCGTCGGGGTATGATTTTCGTGCTTGATCCACGTTTCCACGCCCAGCGCCTCGTTCAGCAGGGGCCAGCTGTATTGCGGCGTGGGCGGCATCGCGGCGTAGACGGTGGCGCCGGCGGCATCAAGATCGGAACTGGTGGGCAGGTGCATGGCGGCTTTCCTCGGTGGGTGGCGTGGTGGAGGTGATGGGTGTATCCTAAGCGACAACACCAGTACAGTCCCAATACACTTTTCCACATAATTTTAGATACTGTGATGGCAAAATGACCAATACACTGTCCCCGCAAGCATCCACACAGCCCGGCAAGGCGCGGCCGGTGGCGCTGGTGGCGCTGCTGTCGCGCGAATCAGGCGAATCGCTGATCGACCAGATCGTCCGTTCCGTGGCCGCGCGCATCGACGACCGGCTGCTGCGCGGCGGTGCGCGCATGCCATCGATCCGCCAGTTCGCCGCCGCGCATGGCGTATCGGCCTTCACGGTGGTGGCCAGCTACGACAAGCTGGTGGCGCGCGGCTACCTGGAATCGCGCCGTGGCGCCGGTTTTTATGTGCGCGAACGGCCCGCGCTCGGTCCGGGCGCCGCCGCGCCGGGAGCGGGGCAGGTGGCCCGCCTGCCGCAGGAGCGCTTTGATACCAAACCGATCGACGTGGTCTGGCTGGTGCGGAACATGTTCCGCCAGGTGCCGCACCAGCAGATGCCCGGCACGGGCGTGCTGCCGGCCGAATGGCTGGACGGCCCCATGGTGGCCAACGCGCTGCGCGCCGTCAGCCGCCAGCATCCGGGCACCTTGCTCAATTACGGCGTGCCGCATGGCTCGCTGCTGCTCCGCCAGCAGTTGCAGCGCAAGCTGGCGGAACTGGAGATCGGCGCGACGCCCGAGCAGATCGTCACCACGGCCGGCGTGACCCAGGCGCTGGACCTGGTGGCGCGCGAATTCCTGCGGCCGGGCGACACGGTCTTCGTCGACGACCCGGCCTGGTTCCTGATGTTTGGCTCGTTCGCTGCGCTGGGGGCCAAGGTGGTGGGCGTGCCGCGCCTGGCCGACGGACCGGACATCGCCCAGCTTACCCAACTGGCCGCCATCCACCGGCCCAAGCTGTATGTCATCAACTCGGTGCTGCACAATCCCAGTTCCACTTCGCTGTCGGCGGCCAAGGCGTTCCAGGTGCTGCGGCTGGCCGAGGAATACGATTTCATCATCGTGGAGGATGACATCTATTGCGACCTGCATCCGGGCAGCGCGGTGCAGCCGGCCACGCGCATGGCGGCGCTGGACCAGTTGCGGCGCGTGATCTACCTGGGCGGCTTTTCCAAGACCATGGCGGCCAACCTGCGGGTCGGTTACATCGTCACTTCCCAGGAACGGGCCGAGCGCCTGGCCGACCGCAAGATGCTGACCACCCTGACCACCAGCGATATCGGCGAGCGGGTGGTGTACAAGGTGCTG
Source organism: Rugamonas brunnea (assembly GCF_014042345.1). Taxonomy (GTDB): domain Bacteria; phylum Pseudomonadota; class Gammaproteobacteria; order Burkholderiales; family Burkholderiaceae_D; genus Rugamonas; species Rugamonas brunnea. The sequence continues at coordinate 314,298 of NZ_JACEZT010000001.1, read as the reverse complement.
TCCGAGGGCGCCTACCGCAAGCACGCCGATCGGGTGCGCGCGCGGCTCGATGGCGTGCGCGCCAAGACCATACGGCAGCTGGAGCGCCTGGACATGACGATCGACGTGGCGCCGACGGCCGGCATGTTCGTCTGGGCCGACGCCGGCTGCGACACCAACGCGCTGACGGAACGGGCGTCGGCGGAAGGACTGCTGCTGGCGCCGGGCAGCTTGTTCTCGCCGCAGCAACTGCCGTCCACCCGCATGCGGCTCAATGTGGCGGCCATGCAGGATGCGGCCGTGTGGCGTTTTCTTGAACGGGAGCTGCCGCGCGGGCGCGCGGCACGCTAGAATAGGCCAGCAGCCGACGCTACATACTTGGCGCGCGCATCACAGGATGCGCAACGAAGGATAAGCCTCACAGGATCAGCATCACGGGATAGATTTCGCCGCACACGCATCACTGGTCACTTTCACATTGCACGTGCTGCCGCATCCGCCGTGCACTGCCGGAGCTTGCGCCTATGGATTCGATTTTCGATCTGCTCGAACACTGGACTGGCCTGCAGCCTGACAAAGTCCTGTTCGAATTCCGCGACCGGCTGGGCCAAACCAGCGCGCGCCACACCTATCGCTCATTTCACGCACATACACTGGCACTGGCCGCGCGCCTGATGGCCACGCCAAGCCTCGCGCCGGGCGCGCGCGTGCTGCTCGCGTATCCGGCCGGACTGGAAGGTGTGGCGGCGTTGCTCGCTTGTGCGCGTGCCGGCATGATAGGTGTGCCGGTGGCTTTGCCGCGCACGGCCGGCGATACGGCGATGCGCCGCCTGCACGCCATTGGCGAGAACTGCGGCGCGGCGGCCCTGCTGACGGATGACTTGCACGCGGCGCGGCTGGCGCAGTTGTTTGCGGCAGCCGGCACGACGCCACCGTGGCCGTTGCTGGCGCTGGACGACGGCGCGGCCAGCCAGGATGCCGGACAGGTCGTGGGCAGCCTGCCGCCACGCCGCCATGAACGGCTGCTGTTCCTGCAATATACGTCCGGCTCCACGGGTTTGCCGCGCGGGGTCATGGTCAGCCACGAGAACGTGATCGCCAATGCGCGCGCGACGCTCGATCATGTGCCCACGGGAGTCTCATGGCTGCCGCAGCATCACGACATGGGGTTGATCGGCTACTACCTGTTCCCCATCATTTCCGGCGGCAGCAACTATGGCTTCGCGCCGGTCGACTTCCTGCGCCGTCCCTCGCTGTGGCTGCGCATGATCGCGGAAGTGGGCGCGACCTACAGTTCATCGCCCAATTTCGGGTTTGAATACTGCCTGCGCGAGGGCAAGGTGTCGGACGCTGAACTGGACGGCGTGGACCTGTCCTGCCTGCGGGTGTTGATGAATGCCGGCGAGCCGGCCCGGCCCGATACGATTCGACGCTTCCATCGCCGTTTCGCCCGTTTTGGCCTGGCGCGCACCGCGTGCACGGTGGCCTACGGACTGGCCGAGAACACGCTCAACGTCACGCATGGCGGCTGCGGCAGCGTCGCCGTTGTGCGCGACGCACGCGCTGGTGCGGACATCGCCACCACGCTCGCGCTGGCCGATGCCGCCGCCGGCGGGCGCGCCGTCGAATATGCGAGCTGCGGTACGCCGGTGGCCGGCGTGGAGGTGAGGATCTGCGCGGCGGAAAGTGGCCGTGCGGTGGCGGAACTGGAAGTGGGCGAGATCCGGGTCGGCGGCCCCTGTGTCACCGCTGGCTACTGGAACAATGCGGCGGCCACCCGCGCGCTGCTGGGCGGGCCGGTGGACGAGGGCGGCGGCATCGAAGACCGCTGGCCGCTGCGCACGGGCGACCTGGGCTTCCTCCATCAGGGCCAACTCTACGTGTGCGGCCGCAGCAAGGACATGCTGATCATCGGCGGCGCCAACTTCTTCCCCGATGACCTGGAGCAGGCGGTGGCGGCCAGCGGCGCGGCCGTGCGGCCACGCGGCATCTGCGCATTCCAATGCGACGATGGCAGCGTGACCGTGCTGGCCGAACCGCTGCGCGCCGACACCTTGCCCGATCCCGCCATGCTGGCGCTGGCCATCCGCGCCACGTGTGGCCTGCTGCCCGACCAACTGCACGTGGTGGCGCCCGGCACGGTCGCCATGACCACCTCGGGCAAGATCGCGCGCGCCGAGACGCGGGCCCTGTTCGAGGCTGGCAAGGCTGAAGCGCTGGCCAGCTGGCGCAACGACGCGCCAGAACTGCCGCAGGAAAGCGATCAGGCATCGGAACAGACAAGCTGGCGCAGTGCGGTCCAGCGTGCCTTTGCCCGCCAGGGGATCGCCAGCGACAGCGTGGCGCTGGCCGACCTGGGCATCGATTCGCTGGCGCTGACGGAAATCCAGCTGGAACTGGAAGACGTGTTGCGAGGCTTTGGCTCCGGGGCGCTGGCGGAAGCGCTCGATGCGCAGTTGCTGCAACGCCTGTCGCAGCGCAGCCTGCTGTCCGCGCTGGCGCCGCTCGACCACGGCCAAGATGGCGGGGCCGATGCAGCCATGGCCGCCCTGGCGCAACTGCGCGCTGCGCTGGATGACGCCATCGCCGTCCGTATGCTGGAAGACCGTGACCGCCCGCTGCCCGCCACGGAAGACCGTAGCCATCCTTTGCCAGCGGCGGAAGACCGTGGCCACCCGCTGGCCGCAGTGGACAGCCTCGCACCGCCCGCTGGCCGGGCCGGTCGCGCCATCCTGTTGACGGGGGTAACAGGCTTCTTCGGCCCGTTCCTGCTCGATGAACTGCTGCGCCAGGGCGACGACGAGCTGGTGCTGCTGGTGCGTGCATCCGATCCCGCCGTGGCCATGGCGCGGGTGGAAGCAGCGCTGCGGCACGCGCGCCTGCTCACGCCCGCGCTGCACGCGCAGTTGCGTGCGCGCGCGCGCGCCGTGTGCGGCGACCTGGCGTTGCCGTCGTGGGGATTGGACCCGGCGCAGTGGCTGGCGCTGGCCCACAGCGTGGGCGAAGTGTTCCACAATGGCGCCTGCGTCAATTATGTGATGACGTATGAAGCCATGCGCGCCACCAACGTGGAGGGCACGCGCACGGCCTTGCGGCTGGCCCGCGACAGCGGCGCACGCTGTCTGCATCTGGTGTCGAGCACCTTCATCTTCGGCTGGAGCGCCAAGGGCGTGTTGCTGGAATCGGACTGCAACGCGGGCATGGAAGCGCTGGACTTCGGCTACGCGCAGAGCAAATGGGTGGCCGAGCAACAGGCGCTGGCCGCGCGCGCCGCCGGCATGGACGTGCGCATCTACCGGCCTTCGCTGATCTCCGTGTCGACCCAGGGCGCGGGCGACGACAACGACGTGGCGCTGCGTATGCTGGCCTTCATGATCCGGCACGGGATCGCCGTCGATACGCCCAACCAGCTCAGCATCGTGGCGGCGGACGTGATCGCCCACAATATCGTGGCGATCGCGCGCCAGCCGCAGGCGCCGGTCACGCCCTTGCATGTGACGGCCGATCACTACTACAGCATGACGGCCCTGACGCGCGTGATCGAGCGCGATTTCGGCTACCAGTTCCGGTACTACGACATTCCCCATTTCATCGACCAGCTCAACCTGCGCTGTTCGGCCAGCGATCCCGTCTATCCGCTGCTCGACTTCTTCAACCGGTCGGCCGACAAGATCGCCGCCATGCAGCTCAAGCGCTACAGCAGCAACGCCTATCGCCAGGCCCGCGACGCCCTGGAAGATGGCCGTGCCGATCCCTCGCTGGAGCTGACGGCCAGCTATCTGGTGCGCTACCTGCTGGAACAGGGCATGATCGCGCCGCTCACGGTGGCGGCGGAAGTGGACGGGGGCGCGGCGCGCGACTGAGGCGGCGCACCAGACGATCGCACAGCCATGCCGCCAGCAGGCCGGCGGCGGCATCGGCCACCGTATGCTGCTTGGCCAGGCACACCGATGCCACGATGGTGGCCAGCACCACGATGGCCGGCACGCGCCAGCGCGCGTTGCTGCGCACCAGCGCGATGCTGGCCAGCGCCGCCAGCGACACGTGCAGCGATGGCAGCAGGTTGCGCGGCGGGTCGATCGCATGCAGCTGGAGCAAGGCCCAGGCGGTGACCGGGTCCAGGCCGGCGCTGTTGGCCTGCGTGCGCAGTTGCGGCGCCTCGGCTGGCACCAGCACAAAACACAGGATGGAAAAGGCGATCAGAAGGCTATAACTGTAAGCGGTGTGCCGGAACAGCGCGGGCGACTGTAGCAGTACAGCCGGCATGCCCATCCAGATAATGCCAGACAGATAGGGCCACAGTGCCAGTCCGGCGAACGGAATGGCTGCGTCCAATGCGGACGATGGATTAAAAACGGGCGCTGGATGCAGCCATACTCCGGCCATGAAATAGCCCAGCGCCCAAAACCCGGCCAGCCCCATACTCCAGGCCAGCCGGGTGCCCAAGAACAGCCGCGCCTCAGGCGCCTGCATCGAGCAGGCCGGCCTGAGCCAGCGCGGCATCGGTGCCCGGCCAGGCCGCGAGCAACGTGGCCCCGATCCGGTTGCGCGCGCCCGGGTCGAACCGCACCAGCGACGCCAGCGACGCCAGTTCCTCCTCAAGCTGCTGTGGCGTGGGCGACATCACACAGTCCAGTGGCGCCGCGCCCAGCCAGGCCGCGACCTGGCTGCGCATGTCGAGCCGTTCGGCCGCGCCGTGCCAGGTCCGTTGCAGTGGCTCGAAGATGGCCCACTGCACCAGCGGCAGCGCCAGCGCCGAGCGCAGTTGCGGCTCCAGTTGCGTCACCAGGCCAGGCGCGCCGGCCGGTAATGGCTCACCGCGCAGCAGCAGCGCCAGGTAGGAAGCCACCTTGGCCGGACTCAGGTAGCGCGGGCAGGCCGAACGCAATTCCTTCTCGGCCTGGCGCACGGCCGCCGTGTCGTCCGGCGCCAGCGCCAGCTGGCCGGCGAGCTGGAACCACGCGAACAGTGGCCGCACCACCAGCGCCATCACGCCCATGCGCGCGGCCTCGCTTTCCGCGATCTGGTCCGCCAGGGCGGGACTGAAGCGCCAATACTGGTCGTAGATGGCGTCGATCAGGCGCCCGGCCAGCGGGGCGCGGGCCGCCACCTGGTCGCGCAGCGCGCGCATGCCCGTCACTTCCTTCGACTGGGCCGAACCGCTGGCGGCCGTCACGATGAAGCAGCTGATGCCTCCTCCGCCCGAACTTGGCGGCGGCGGGACATACACGCTCAGACAGGTCGATTGCGGCGTGCCTATCTGTGACCGGTCGAAGGTGAAGTTGCGCGACGAGTAGCCGGACTTGGAAATCTGCGCAATGTAGCCGCTGTAGTAATCGTCGATCAGCGCGATGAACTGGCCATAGCTGTCGGTGTAGCCGCCGCCGCCGTAGCCGTCGCTGATCAGCGCGCCCTGTAAGCCTGCGTTGGTGGCGCAGTCGTGCACCACGAGTGTCACTGCCCAGACCATGGCTATTCTCCTTTGGCGACGGTGTAGCCGAACAGCGATGGTCCGGCGAAATGGGCGGCGGGGATGGCGGCGCCGCGGCTGCCGGGCAGGGCGCCGGCCAGCAGCGACGACGGCCCGCCGTGGCCTTGTTGCGCGGCGATGCGCAGCATGCCGGCGATCTTGGCCACCAGGTCGGCGCTGTCGCGGATCGGCAGCAGCGACTTGAAGCCGAAGCGTTCCACCATGCCGGGGTTCAGATACATATCGTCCACGTGCACGTACTGCACCGCGCGTTCGATTTCCTCGATGGAGGTAATAGGCAGGTGCTTCTGCATGGCGCGGGCGATCTGCAGCGTCAGGCGGGCCTGGGGAAACTGTGCGATCACCATGGCCTGCAGCGCGGCGTCTTGCGGATCTTGGCTGGGAATTTTCATGGACTCGTCCTCCATAGGTTGATGCGGGGTGGCGCGGAACCAGGCCGGATGGGCCAGGACCAGCAGGTAGCCGCCGGTGACGGCTTGGGCGGTGGTGTGGCAGATATTGAGCACCACGAAGGTGTTGAGCGGCAGCGTCAGTTCCTGCAGTTGCAGTTCGATCTGCTGGGCCGTGCCGGCCTGGCCGTCCACCTTGAACAGGTGCTCGCCCAGCGGCGCGCGGCCGTCCAGCGGCATCGGATGCAGCTTGTCGTCCGGGCGCGCCAGCACGCGCGTGGCGCCGGTCTGGCGCACGCCCGCGATCACGGTCTTGGCCGGAACCTGCTGGCCGGCGACGGGCGGCTGGCGCGGTCCGCCCGGCGCGCGGCGCGCCGTCACCGCCTGCGGCCGCAGCCCGGCCAGCAGGTGGGCGGCCGCTTCGCCCAGCAGGCGCACGGCGTTGCCGGGTTCCTTCGGTACTTCGCGCAGCACGCCGCGCAGCGCCGTCACGTGCAGTTCGGCGCGGTTGCCGCCCGGGGCCCAGAAGTGGAACGGCTGCGCCACGGCCGGCAGCACGGCCAGGTTGCGCTGGCCCACGTGGCGGTCGGCCCATGGCTGGAACGGCAGCAGCAGCGGATCGAGCACGTGGTTGTCACAGTTGAGGAAGGCGCATTCGTGGCCGTTATTGAGGTAGCTCGGTATCCACGGCGTGGCGCAGCGCACCACGCGCGAGGTCATCGGCCCGATCTCGGCCCATTCCGTGCCGATGAAATGGGCGTCGGCCGCGCCCAGGCCCACGGACGGATCGGCCCAGTAGAAATCGATCTTGGCCGGCGCCGCCGTGCCCGCGCCCAGATTGAACACGCGCGCCACCAGGTGGTTCTCCGCACCGGCCTGGGGGCGGCCGGACGGATCGGGACTCTCGACCCAGATGAATGGCGAGGCCCAGTACGGCGTGCCGGAGGCCAGCGGCCGCAGGCCGTAGTCGCCCAGGTTGCACGGCAGGACCATCCACGCCGTGTACTGGGCGCGGCCGCCCTGTTCCTTGAGCCAGGCCAGCCACGCGCGCCGGCGCGCCTGCTCTTGCTTGTCGAGCGCTTCCTGGGTGCGCCGCCATTCGTCGAGCCATTGCTGTTCGTCGCGCTTCTCGTGCGGCCGCTGGTCGCCGCGCATTGCCGGTTTCAAGTCGGGCATGATGGGCCTCACGTGCTAGGTTCGATGTCGACCGGATTGGTCCAGTCATCCGTCACGAAATGCCAGTTCTGGAAGCCCAGTCCCCGGTCGCCGTCCAGGTCGTGGTCGGGCAGCTCGGACGTGGGCGCGCCCAGCCAGGCCAGCATGGCGTCCACCGTGTTGATGAAACCGGCCGGCTGGTTGCCCATGCCGGGCGCGAACGGCCACGGGCTGGCGTCGAACGGCGAGCGGCTGCCCAGCGGATTGGCGGGATCGTCGAGGAAGCCGGACGGGTAGGCCGCCGCCAGCGCCGGCTGCGTGCCCGGCTGTTCCAGCGCGCCGCTGGCGTCGTCGAACCAGGAAAAGCCCATGCCGTTCCAGGGCACCACCGGGTAGCCTTCGCGCGAGGGGCGGGTCAGCACGATGTTGTCGCCGGTGCGGATATGGGTGGGGATGGCCGACAGCAGCTGCACCACCGTGTCGTCGGTGCTGAGTTCGGGCGTGTAGGGATGGACCAGGCCGCCCAGGCTCATCACGTCGTGCAGCGCGCGCAGGCCGTTGTACATATAGATCCGGTACCACACCAGGCTGCAGCGGAACTTGTCCCAGTCGATGGTGCCGGCGCTGGCGGCCAGCGCGATGGCGCCGGCGATCGCCGCGCCGCCGGCCACCCAGCCGCCGAAGCACAGCGCCACGATGCCGAGGATGGCCAGCAGGATGGCGCACACCACGTTGGCCGGCTTGATCTTCTTGTCGATCTCCGGCGGCGGCGGGCCGCCCGTGCTGCCGCCGGCGTCGCCCGGCACCACGGGATTGGTCCATGGCGGGGCGCCGCCGCAGTCGGTGGGCGCCACCGGGGCCACGGCGTTGCAGCCCAGGGTCTGGGGGCTGGTCTGGAACCACAGCACCAGCCACGCCATCGCGTAGGCGTCCTGCAGGCGGTCGGCGTCCATCTGCGGGCGGTCCATGCCCAGGTCGCCGTACACGTGCTCGTAGGCGTCCAGCCAGTAGCTGACGAAATCGGCCGGCAAGCCGGTGCCCAGCGCGTTCCCGAGCCGCAGGTCCTGCATCATGTGGTCGGGGTCGAACGCGGCGCCCGGCACGGCGATCTGCTCGTGCAGCTTTTGCGCGCACAGGTTGGGCCAGTCCGTGTAGGGCTTGGGCCGCGGCCCCACCTTGGCATAGCCATAGGACCACAGGTCGATGTAGTTGCCCACGAAGCGCGAGCGCCACCACTGGTTGCGGTACGGCGCGCCGACGATGCTGGCCACGGCGCTGGCGCCGCCCGCGCTGAGCGACCAGCTGGACAGCCAGCCGAGCGCATAGGCCTTGAATTCATCGCGTCCGCTGGATTGGGCCGTGTCCCACAGCCGCTTGGCGAAACGGCCGGTGCGCCGCTGCGACAGGAATTCGCGCAGCGTCCAGAAGCGCGGCGGGAAGCCGGCGCCGCCGCCCGCGCGCGGGCGCACGGAGGCCGGCATCATGCGCGTGCCGATCAGGTCCGCCACCTGCGGCACGATGCCCAGGTTGGTCAGCGTGCCGTCGCCCTTGATGGCGACCAGGATGGCGCTGAGGTCGGTGGCGATCTGGTTCAGCGTGTCCACTTCGCCGCTCATCGCCTGCAGCGCGTCCAGGTCTTCGGCGGCGGCCACCGCGTCGAGCCGGTCGAGCAGGTCGCGGATGCGGTCCAGCACCGGCTTGAGGCCGGGGTTGGCGGCCGTGCCGTCGCCGCCGAACACGTTGAATACCAGCTTCCACAAGGCGATGTAGGGATTGGCGCCGGCCGCGCCCAGCGTGCCGCTGGCGGGCAGGCGCACCGGCGCGAAGTCGCCGATGGCCGTACCCAGCGCGCCGAAGCTGGCGTAGCGCGCCTGGGTGGAGAGCAGGTTGCCCAGCGCCGCCAGTTGCGGGTCCGCCGCGGCGAGCAGGCGTTGTCTTAGCAGCTGCAGCGCCGCCAGTTTGGTGGCCATGCCGATCATGACGTCCCCCCGTTTTTGGATGCACCCTGGACCCGGCGTGGATCAGGACTGCTGGTTTTTGTGCCGCGCCGCGTGGCTGGGAGCGAGCGCGGCTGTGTTCAATATAGGCAGTAAAACAACGGGGAAATACGCCAATTGTCACACGCTAAGATGCAAGTTTTACGTTTGGGCAGGCAATTTTTCCTATGGGCTTGAATTCGCTCATATAATCCCCACCTCCGGAAAATCCGTGCAACAAAATCTGTATCAACCGAGACTAACTAGAGGTAAAAATGGCTGACAACGAAAAGCAAACCCTGGGCTTTCAAGCTGAAGTGAAGCAGCTGCTGCAACTGATGATCCACTCGCTGTACTCGAACAAGGAAATCTTCCTGCGCGAGCTGGTGTCGAACGCGTCGGACGCGGCCGACAAGCTGCGCTTCGAGGCGATCAACAACGACGCTTTGTACGGCAACGATCACGAACTGAAAATCAAGGTTAGCTTCGACAAGGAAGCGCGCACCATCACCATTTCCGACAACGGCATCGGCATGAACCGCGAGGAAGCCATCTCGCACCTGGGCACCATCGCCAAGTCGGGCACCAAGGAATTCTTCGGCAAGCTGTCGGGCGACCAGCAGCAGGACGCGGCCCTGATCGGCCAGTTCGGCGTGGGCTTCTACTCCGGCTTCATCGTGGCCGACAAGATCACGGTCGAGACCCGCCGCGCCGGCGCGGCCGCCAACGAGGCGGTGCGCTGGGAATCGGGCGGCGAGGGCGATTACAGCGTGGAGCAGATCGAGAAGGCCTCGCGCGGCACCGACATCATCCTGCACCTGCGCGAAGGCGAGGATGAGCTGCTGTCGAGCTGGAAGCTCAAGTCCATCATCCGCAAGTACTCGGACCACATCTCGCTGCCCATCGTGATGCGCAAGGAAGAGTGGGACGAGGAGAAAAAGGAGACCGTGCTCAAGGACGAGCTGGAAACCATCAACCAGGCCAGCGCGCTGTGGGCCCGCAACAAGTCCGACATCACCGACGAGCAGTACGAGGAATTCTACAAGCACGTCTCGCACGACTTCCAGGCGCCGCTGACCCATACCCACAACCGCGTGGAAGGCCGCAGCGAATACACGCAGCTGCTGTACATCCCGGCCAAGGCCCCGTTCGACCTGTGGGACCGCAACAAGCGCAGCGGCATCAAGCTGTACGTCAAGCGCGTGTTCATCATGGACGACGCCGAGCAGCTGATGCCGACCTACCTGCGTTTCGTGAAAGGGGTGATCGACTCGGCCGACCTGCCGCTGAACGTGTCGCGCGAAATCCTGCAGGAGTCGCGCGACGTGAAGGTGATCCGCGACGGCTCCACCAAGCGCGTGATCGGCATGCTGGAGGAACTGGCCAACGCCGACGAGCAGGACAAGAAGGACAAGTACGCCACCTTCTGGAAGGAGTTCGGCCAGGTGCTGAAAGAGGGCATCGGCGAGGACGCCACCAACAAGGAGCGCCTGGCCAAGCTGCTGCGCTTCGCCTCCACCCACAACGACAGCGACGAGCAGAACGTCTCGTTCGAGCAGTACGTGGCGCGCCTGAAGGAAGGCCAGGACAAGATCTACTACGTCACGGCCGATAACTACAAGGCCGCCAAGAACAGCCCGCACCTGGAGATCTTCCGCAAGAAGGGCGTGGAAGTGCTGCTGCTGACGGACCGCGTGGACGAGTGGATGCTGTCGTTCCTGCAGGACTACGAAGGCAAGGAGTTGGTGTCGGTGGCCAAGGGCGGCCTGGACCTGGGCAAGCTGGAGGACGAGGCCGAGAAGAAGGAACACGAGGAAACCGAGACCTCCTACAAGGACCTGGTGGCCAAGATGAAGGAAGCGCTGGGCGAGAAGGCCAAGGATGTGCGCGTGACGTTCCGCCTGACCGATTCGCCGGCCTGCCTGGTGGCGGACGAGCACGAACTGTCGGGCAACCTGCTGCGCATGCTGAAGGCGGCCGGCCAGAACGCGCCGGATTCCAAGCCCATCCTGGAAATCAACCCCAACCACCCGCTGGTGACGCGCCTGAAATACCAGGATGCGGGCAGCCAGTTCAACGACTGGGCCCACATCCTGTTCGACCAGGCCATGCTGGCCGAAGGCGGCTCGCTCAGCGATCCGGCCACCTTCGTCAAGCGTTTGAACGAAATGCTGCTCAACGGCGCGGCCAAGTAAGCCGTCGTGTCGGCAACCGGCCGCTGGGCCGGTAGCAGTCCGGGCGCCATGTTCACGTGAGTGGGCATGGCGCCTTTTTCATGGACGGACCGTCGCGCTCAGTTGCCGCTGCTGTTGTTGCGGCGGCGCCGCCCCAGCAGCAGCATGGGCAGGCCGGCGGCCAGCATGGCGAAGCCGCCCGGTTCCGGCACGGGGGAGACCGGTGTCGTGAAGCCGCGGATTTCACCGTTCGGATATTTGTCCGTGTGGATGTTGAGGTAGGCTTCGCCGCTCGCCAGCCCGGCCACCAGCGCTTTTTCCGCGCCTGAGGTGGTGCCGCCGTGGGCCGTGATGAAGGCCGGGTTCCAGCTGCTGGCCTGCGAGGTATCGAACAGGTGGCTGTAGGCGCCGCCGTGGCCGCCCATCGGGAAGCCCGTCAGGCTGGGCAGCTCCGTCGCCTCGATGGCGCTGCCAGTGCCGGCCGTGGTGGTGCAGCAGTGGACGTGGGCGGCCGTGGTCACCCCATCGAGCCCGCCATAGGCCACCGTCACCTGCAACTGGTGCATCATGTCGTTGAAGTCGATCACCGCCGCGCCTATGCCCTTGGAGGCGTTGGCCGGGTCTTCGTGGGCCCCGTCGAGCAGGAAGGCATAGCTGGCCGCATGGGCCGCTGTCATGGTCGAGAGCAGTAGCGCGAGCGCTGCCGCACCGTGTCGGATTTGCTTGTTCATCTTATCTCCTTTGCTGGTTCTTGAAACGGCGGACGGACCGTCGCCCGCCACCGTTAGACCGGACCGTAAAAGGAGGAGTTCCTCTTGCTGGGATAAGGAATTTGCGCTGCCGTCGCGGGCGAGAGCAGGTCGCCGTACCGCTACAGTTCGGTGCGCAGCGCGAACAGTTCGGGGAACAGCACCACGTCCAGCATCTTGCGCAGGTAGCTCACGCCGGCCGTGCCGCCGGTGCCGGTCTTGAAGCCGATGATGCGCTCGACCGTCGTCACGTGGCGGAAGCGCCAGAAGCGGAAGGCCGTCTCCAGGTCGACCAGCTTTTCGGCCAGCTCGTACAGGGCCCAATGGTGGTCCGGGTCGCGGTACACCTCCAGCCAGGCCGCCTTGACGGAGGCGTCGGCCACCGTGGGCTGGGTGCAGTCCGCGTTCAGGCGCTCGGGCGCGATGGTCAGGCCATTGCGGGCCAGCAGCTGGATCGCCTCGTCGTACACGGATGGCGTGCGCAGCGCCGTGTCGAGCAGGGCGAACACTTCCGGCGTGGTGTTGTGCACGTTGAGCAGGGCGGCGTTCTTGTTCCCCAGGATGAATTCGATCTCGCGGTACTGGTAGGACTGGAAGCCGGACGAGGCGCCCAGGTAGGGGCGGATGGCGGTGTACTCGGGCGGCGTCATGGTGGCCAGCACGTCCCATGCGTGCACCAGCTGGTCCATGATGCGGGCCACGCGGGCCAGCATCTTGAAGGCGGGCGCCAGGTCGCCGGCCCGCAGGTGGGCGCGCACGGCGTGCATCTCGTGCAGCATCAGCTTCATCCACAGTTCGCTGGTCTGGTGCTGGACGATGAACAGCATCTCGTTATGGTTGGGCGACAGCGGGTGCTGGGCGTTGAGGATCTGGTCCAGCCCCAGGTAGTCGCCGTAGCTCATCGATTTGCTGAAGTCCATCTGGGCGCCGTGCCACTGGGCGCCCTCGGCGGCGGGGGCGGCACCGGCCGCGTGCGGGCAGCCGCCGGCCGCGCCTTGTTTGTTCTGCTCAGTCATGGTGTGCTCTTGTCGGTGTTGTCAGGTCACGGCGTCGCGCTTGGCGTGCACGTCGTAGGCTTGCCGGTCCAGGATGTCGCGCAGGATCTCGACCGCGTCCCACACGTCGGCAAAGCTGGTGTACAGCGGCGTGAAGCCGAAGCGCATGATGGCCGGTTCGCGGTAGTCGCCGATCACGCCACGCGCGATCAGGGCCGCCATCACGGCATAGCCATGCGGATGGCTGAAGCTGACCTGGCTGCCGCGCAGCGCGTGGGCGCGCGGCGTCACCAGAGCCAGCGGGTGGGCGGCGCAGCGCTGTTCCACCAGGGCGATGAACAGGTCGGTCAGGGCCAGCGATTTGGCGCGGATGGCGTCCATCGTCGTCTGCGCGAACACGTCCAGGCCGCATTCGACCATGGCCAGCGACACCACGGGCTGGGTGCCGCACAGCGCGCGGCCGATGCCGTCCGTGGCGGTGAAGTGGGGCGTCATCGCGAACGGCGCCGCGTGGCCCCACCAGCCCGACAGCGGTTGCCGGAAGCGGGCCTGGTGCCGCGCGGGCACCCAGATGAAGGCCGGCGCGCCGGGGCCGCCGTTCAGGTATTTATAGGTGCAGCCGACGGCCAGGTCGGCGCCGCCCGCGTGCAGGTCGACGGGCACGGCGCCGGCCGAGTGGGCCAGGTCCCACACGATCAGGGCGCCGCGCGCATGGGCCAGTGTGCTGGTGGCGGCCATGTCGTGCTGGTAGCCGGTGCGGTAGTTGACGTGGGTGAGCAGGACCACGGCCGTCTCATCGTCGATGGCCTGGGGCAGTTCGTCCACCGCGTCCACCAGCCGCACCGTGTAGCCGCGCGCCAGCCACGCCGACAAGCCTTCGGCCATATAAATATCAGTAGGGAAGTTGCTGCGCTCGGTGACGATCACGCGGCGCGCCGCCCGTTGCGGATCGTCGGCCTGCATCTGCAGGGCGGCGGCCAGCGCCTTGAACAGGTTGACTGAGGTGGTGTCGGTGATCACCACCTCGCCGGCGGCGGCGCCGATCAGCGGGGCCAGCCGGTCGCCCAAGCGGCGCGGCAGGTCGAACCAGCCGGCCGTGTTCCAGCTGCGGATCAGGTCGTGCCCCCATTCCTGGGCGATCACGTGCTGGGCGCGGGCCAGGGCCGCCTTCGGACGGGCGCCCAGGGAGTTGCCATCCAGATAAATCACGCCTTGCGGCAAATCGAACTGGTCGCGCAGGGCGGCGAGCGGATCACGCGCGTCGCGTTCCTGACAGTCTATGCGAGTTGTCATTCAGTAGCTTTCTTCGGGTAGAGGAAATACTTGAGGCCTCAACATTTGGGGCCTGAGCCGCGAGTGTAGCAATTTTTTATGTGTTTTAGCCAAAAAAACGGCCCGCGCGGGCCGTTCGCCGGATCGCCGGATGGCCCGCAAACCCGCATGGATGCTGGCTTTGCGGCCGGTCGCGAAACTTTTTTCAAAAATTTTCAAAAAAATTCAAAAAAACCCTAAAGTTCCCGAAAACGCTGCCGTTACCAGTTTCAAGAAGCGGCTGAAAAGGTGCTTCGGCCGGAGTCGGCAGGGCAGATGTAAAAAATCGAAAAATTTTCAAATTTTTTTCGTCCAGACCCTAAAGTTCCTGAAAAGGCTGCCGTAACCGGGTTAGATGTGGCAAAAAAGCGTCGTCGTAACGAACTATTTTGATGCTTAGGACAGGATGTTGTTGAAGCTTCCCGACCGCTTGAAACCCGCGCCGCAAGGGCGTAGGACACCGATCTGCGAGTGTTTGTAAGAAAAACACCGACAGGTCGCACCCGCTATTTCCCGACGAAAAATACAGAGGGTTGCCTCTACTCGGTTTTTTGTTGCTCCCGCAGAATGTATCTCACTGGAAACGCAATTGTGTTCCGCGCTGAAGATAACGGATCGAGGAGAAGGAAATGACTGCTAACGATATGATGGCCGAAATTCGCGACGCTAACCTGAGCTACCTGATGCTGGCCCAGCAAATGATTCGTGCGGACAAGGTGACGGCCATCTTCCGCCTGGGTATCGCCGCCGAGATCGCCGACCTGATCGAGGGCATGAGCAACGCCCAGATCCTCAAGCTCGCTGGCGGCAACATGATGCTGGCCCGCTTCCGCTTCGACGACAGCGCCATCCTGTCCATGCTCACCAGCCACAACAAGGACCGCGCCCTGGCCCAGTCGCACGCTGCCATCCTGATGGCCGGCCAGCCGGTGGAAGAAATCGTTTAAGATTCTGTCTTTCATACCAGCAATAACCGGCAACAGCGAGGAGAGCACATCATGGCCACGAAAAGTGTCGTATCGGAAGCCCAGGAGATCCAGCTTGCGATCGAACTGATCCAGCTTGGCGCGCGCCTGCAGTTGCTCGAATCGGAAGTGTCGCTGTCGCGCGAGCGCCTGCTCAAGCTGTACAAGGAATTGAAAGGGGTGTCGCCGCCCAAGGGCATGCTGCCGTTCTCGACGGACTGGTTCCTCACCTGGCAGCCGAACATCCATTCTTCGCTGTTCATTAATATCTACAAGTTTCTGGTCGACCATGCTGGCGCCACCGGCATCGAAGCCATCATGAAGGCCTACAAGCTGTACCTGGAGCAGATGCCGCCGGAACCGGGCCAGGAACCGCTGCTGTCGCTGACCCGCGCCTGGACCCTGGTGCGCTTCTTCGGCAGCAAAATGCTGGAACTGGCGCCCTGCGGCAAGTGCAAGGGCCAGTTCATCGTCGACAGCATGGACTTGAACGGCAGCTACGTCTGCGGCCTGTGTCACATGCCTTCGCGCGCCGGCAAGACCAAGAAATCCCGCGATTCCGACACCCTGGCCGCGTGACCCCGCGCCAGACTGTGCCCGCAACCGGGCGGGGCAGGGCGTGAGCCGGCCCGATCGTCCAGCCTCCCGCCGCGGCTCCGCCGCCGCGCCGACCGGGCAGCGCCGCCTGCTGCGCGCGCCCGCCGTGCAAGCCTTGCTGATCCAGTGCGGGGCGGTGCTGCCTACGCTGTTCCTCGTTTACCTGCTCGCCACCTTGCGCCTGCCCGTCACGCTGCTGACGGTGGCCTTGCTGCAGGGCGCGCTGGCGGCCCTCGTCACCTACAAGCTGGAACTGGCGCCGTGGTGGCGTCCCATCCAGTTCCTGTTTCCCGTCGCCTTGCTGGGCGCCAGCGCGCTGCGCCTGCCGCCATCGCTGTTCCTGGGCGGCTTCCTGTTCCTGCTGGTGTTGTACTGGTCGACGTTCCGCACCCAGGTGCCGTACTACCCGTCGCGCCTGGCCGTGTGGCAGGCGGTCGAGCAATTGCTGCCGGCCGGGGCGGTGCGCATGATCGACATCGGCAGCGGCCTCGGCGGACTGGTGCTGTACCTGGCGCGCCGCCGTCCCGATGCCGATTGCGTCGGCATCGAACTGGCGCCGCTGCCCTGGGCTGTGAGCGCCGTGCGGGCCAGGCTGGCGGGCAGTGCGGCCCGCTTCCTGCGCGGTGATTATGAATTACTTGATTTCGCTCAATTCGATCTCGTGTTCGCCTACCTGTCGCCGGCCGCCATGGATGGCTTGTGGCGCAAGGCGTCAGCGGAAATGCGGCCTGGCACCGTTTTACTCAGTTATGAGTTCGCCATCGTCGCCCGCGCGCCCGACCGCACCCTCGCTCCCGTCGAGGGCGGTCCACCCCTGTACGCATGGTACTTTTAAGCATCATTTGGCGTTATTTACTTGCCGGGTCGCCTTTCTCACGTTATTGTAGTTCCACGTATAAATTTGATGAATTCAGAGGGCGGATGAACTTACATTCTGTCCCTCTTCGCGCATCCGGCGTCCATGTTCACCATAGTGACGGAGCCGGGTGTGGCGGCGCAGCATAATGAGGGGAGTCAGCGCACTTGTTAGTCATAATCGGATATATCGTAGTCTGCGCTGGCGTGTTCGGCGGTTTTGCGCTCAATGGCGGTCACCTGGCCGCGCTGCTGCAGCCGCTGGAACTGGTGATGATTGGCGGCGGGGCGCTGGGCGCCTTCCTGGTCGGTAACAACGGCAAGGCCATCAAGGCCACGCTGGCCGCGCTGCCGACCCTGCTCAAGGGTTCGCGCTACACCAAGGACCTCTACATGGAACTGATGTCGCTGCTGTTCGACATCCTGTCCAAGGTCCGCAAGGAAGGCTTGATGTCGATCGAAGGCGATATTGATTCGCCGCATGAGAGCCCCTTGTTCAACAAGTATCCTGGCGTGCTGCATGACCACCACATCATCGAGTTCATGTCCGACTACCTGCGCCTGATGGTGTCGGGCAATATGGATGCGTTCCAGATCGAGAACCTGATGGACAACGAGATCGAGACCCACCACCATGAGGGCATGGTGCCGGCGCACGCGCTGGCCAAGCTGGGCGACGGCATGCCGGCGTTCGGTATCGTGGCGGCCGTGATGGGCGTGGTGCACACGATGGAATCGGTGGGCATCCCGCCGGCCGAGCTCGGTATCCTGATCGCGCACGCGCTGGTCGGCACCTTCCTCGGTATTCTGCTCGCCTACGGTTTCGTCGGTCCGCTGGCCAGCCTGCTGGAACAGAAGCTGGAGGAATCGACCAAGATGTTCCAGTGCGTGAAGGTCACCCTGCTGGCCAGCCTGAACGGTTATGCGCCCGCGCTGGCCGTGGAATTCGGCCGCAAGGTGCTGTACTCGACGGAGCGTCCGACCTTCGCCGAGTTAGAGGACCATATCAAGAAATCGAAGTCCAAGTAAGTCCGGTCGCACGGTATGATCTCAGGTATGAAGCACATCACAAGGACTGGACATGGCTGAAGAGGGCTTGCGGCCAATTATCGTCAAGCGCATCAAGAAGAGCGGCGGCGGTCACCACGGCGGCGCGTGGAAGATCGCGTACGCCGACTTCGTGACGGCCATGATGGCCTTCTTCCTGCTGATGTGGCTGCTCGGCTCGACCACCAAGGGCGACCTGAACGGCATCTCCGAATACTTCAAGACCCCGCTCAAGGTGGCCATGCAGGGCGGCGCCGGCAGCGGCGACAGCTCGTCCGTCATCCCCGGCGGCGGCAAGGACTTGACGCGCAAGGAAGGCCAGGTCAAGGCCACCGACGATCCCGCCATCAAGAAAACCTACAACCTGTCGGCCGCCAAGCAGGCGCTCGAACACGAGGAAACCGTGCGCCTGCAGGCGCTCAAGGAAAAGATCGAGGCCAAGATCTCGTCCGATCCGCTGCTCAACAAATACAAGAACCAGCTGCTGCTCGACCTCACCAGCGAAGGCTTGCGGATCCAGATCGTCGACGAGAAGAACCGCCCCATGTTCGCGCTGGCCAAGGCCGAGCTGGAGCCGTACGCGCGCGACATCCTGTACGAGATCGGCTTCGTGCTGAACGACGTGCCCAACAAGATCGGCCTGTCCGGTCACACGGACGCCACCCCCTACATGAGCACGGCCGGCTACAGCAACTGGGAATTGTCGGCCGACCGCGCCAACGCCTCGCGCCGGGCGCTGGTGGCCGGCGGCATGAACGAGAACAAGATCCTGCGCGTGGTGGGCCTGGCCTCGGCCGCCTACCTGGACAAGCAAGACCCGTTCAACCCCATCAACCGCCGGATCAGCATCATTGTGATGAACAAGAAGACGGAAGAAAATGTGATGCGCGACAGCGCCAAAATCGATGTCGGCACCGCCGAACCTGCAACCAGGGCGGCGGCCGCCGCGGCCGGCAAATGAAGCCGGCGCGGCGCGCGGAAGGATGAGCAGGAGAATGAGACTGTTATGACCAGAAAAAAAATATTGGGCTCCCATGTGAAGCGCCTGTTGTCGGGCGTGTCCGACCATGGCCGGCGCCACCTGACGGAAGTGGAGACCGACCTGATCCAGACCGGCCTGCTGCTGGAGGAAGCGATCGAGAAGCTGACCTTCAACTTCATGGCCATCCACCAGGCCGTGGAGGCCGAGCAGGACACCATCAAGCTGCTGCTGGCCGGCGGCACCCCCACGGCCGAGCAGAAAGCCAGGCTGGAGGAGTTGCACGCGCAGGTGGGCAACCACGTGAACGCGGCCATCACCAGCATGCAGTTCCAGGACATGACGAGCCAGCTGATCGACCGCACGCTCAAGCGCGTGACCGGCTTGCGCGAATTCCTCGGCACGCTGGGCGCGCATGGCGCCGAGATGCTGCCCGAGAGCGACAACGAGGAGATCGTCGCCTTGTTGGGCAAGGTCAGCATGGCGCTGGCGATACAGAGTCTGGAACTGCGCAGCGTGCTGCGCAAGGCGGTCAGTCAAAAACACCTGGAGAGCGGCGACATCGAGCTGTTCTAGCCCGGTCCGGCGCGTGATCGATTTAAAAAAGAGGGGCCCGTCCCCGGAATTGAAGAGTGAGAGCAAAGATGGCTAAAACAATACTTGCAGTTGATGATTCCAGTTCCCTGCGCCAGATGGTGGCCTTCAGCCTCAAGGCTGCCGGCTACCAGGTGGTGGAGGCGGTCGATGGCCAGGACGGTCTGGAAAAAGCCAAGCTGCAAACCGTGGACCTGGTGCTGACCGACCAGAACATGCCGCGCATGGACGGCCTGCAACTGATCAAGCTGCTGCGTGAGCTGCCCGCTTACCAGAAGGTGCCTATCCTGATGCTGACCACGGAATCGTCCGACGAAATGAAGTCCAAGGGGCGCGCCGCGGGCGCCAATGGCTGGCTGGTCAAGCCATTCGACCCGCAGCGCCTGATCGAGGTTGTGAAAAAGGTCATCGGCTGATGAAGCGAGTGCACTGATGCAAAGCGAACTTCACGGAGTCTCACCATGACCATCGATATTAGCCAGTTTTTCCAGGTCTTCTTCGATGAGGCCGAGGAACTGCTGGCTGAAATGGAGCGGCTGCTGCTGGCCGTGGACATCGACGCACCCGACGCCGAGGACCTGAACGCGATCTTCCGCACCGCCCATTCCGTCAAGGGCGGCGCCTCCACGTTCGGCGTGACTGACATGACGGAAGTGACCCACATCCTGGAGACGCTGCTCGACCGCGTGCGCAAGGGCGAGATGGCGCTCACCTCCGAGCACGTGGACGCCTTCCTGGCCGCCAAGGACATCCTCAAGATGCAACTGGACGGCCACCGCCACGGCGCCGAGGTGGACCAGGACGCCGTGGCCGACGTGCGCATGATGCTGCAATCGCTGTCGCAGGACGCGCCGGTGGCCGCGCTGGCCCACATCGCGCCTTCGTTCCACAACAGCGCGCCCGACGCGGCCGCCGTGGACCACAGCGGCGGACGCCGCTACCGGCTGGAACTGCCGGCCATGGCGCACCGTGAAGTGACGGCGCTGGGTGCGGAGCTGGGCTTGATGGGCCACGTGGCCATCACCCCGCTCGACCATGACCGCAACGCCATGGTGGTCACCACCCACGAGAGCCTGGACGACATCATCGCCATCTGTTCGTTCGTGCTCAATCCGGACCAGATGGTGGTTACGGAGCTGCCGGCCTTGACGCCCGAGCAGGCCAGCCTGGAGCAGGCCGAGCGGGCCAAAACGGAGGACGCGCTGGGCTACGGTTTCTTCGACCCGGTCGACCTGACCCCGGCCGCGCCGGCGCCTGCGGGGCAGGGCCAGGGCTACGGCTTCTTCCAGCCGCTCGAGGAGATCCGCGCCGCCGCCGCCGAAGGGGCGGACGACGCGCGCGGCTATGGCTTCTTCCAGCCGCTCGAACAGATCCGCACCGCCGCCGGCCTGCCGCCGGAAGCGGCGCCCGTGGTGGCGGCCCAGCCGCACCACGACGAGCACGAGAAAAAGCCCGGCAAGAAGGAGGAGAAGGCCGCCTCCGCCCCGGGCGCCGAGTCGTCCTCGATCCGCGTGTCGATCGAGAAGGTTGACCAGCTGATCAACCTGGTGGGCGAACTGGTGATCACCCAGGCCATGATCGAGCAGCGCGTGGACACGCTGGACCCGATGGTGCACGAGCGCCTGCTCAACAGCGTCAGCCAGCTCACGCGCAACACCCGCGACCTGCAGGAAGCGGTGATGTCGATCCGCATGATGCCGATGGACTTCGTGTTCTCGCGCTTCCCGCGCATGGTGCGCGACCTGGCGGCCAAGCTGGGCAAGAAAGTCGATTTCATCACCAACGGCGCGGCCACCGAACTGGACAAGGGCCTGATCGAACGCATTGTCGACCCGCTCACCCACCTGGTGCGCAACAGCATCGACCACGGCATCGAGATGCCCGACGTGCGGCGCGCAGCCGGCAAGGCCGACGCCGGCCGGCTGTTCCTGTCGGCCAGCCACCAGGGCGGCAACATCATCATCGAAGTGTCGGACGACGGCGGCGGCCTGAACCGCGAGAAGATCCTGGCCAAGGCCATGCAGAACGGCCTGCCCGTGAGCGACGCCATGGCCGACGCCGACGTCTGGCAGCTGATCTTCGCGCCCGGCTTCTCCACCGCCGAACAGGTGACGGACGTGTCCGGCCGCGGGGTCGGCATGGACGTCGTCAAGCGCAACATCACGGCCATGGGCGGGGTGGTCGACATCCGCTCGGCCAAGGGCTATGGCACCACCATCTCGATCTCGCTGCCGCTCACGCTGGCGATCCTGGACGGCATGTCGATCCGGGTCGGCGAGGAAGTCTACATCCTGCCGCTGGGCTTCGTGATCGAATCGCTGCAGCCGGCGCCGGAAGACGTCAAGGAGATCAGCGGCAAGGGCAAGGTGGTCAAGGTGCGCGGCGAATACCTGCCGCTGGTGCCGCTGTACCAGATGTTCGACATCACGCCGCGCTACACCTGCCCGTCCGAGGGCATCGTCGTCATCATCGAGACCGAAGGGCGCAAGGCGGGCCTGTTCATCGACGACCTGGTGGGGCAGCAGCAGGTGGTGGTCAAGAACCTGGAATCGAATTATCGCAAGGTGGCCGGCATTTCCGGCGCCACCATCCTGGGCGACGGCGGCGTGTCGCTGATCCTCGATGTGGCGGCCTTGATACGCTCGTCGCGCCAACTGGCCGACGAATCGATCTTTTCATGAATTCTTTGACATATAAATAGGGACGCATCATGGCGGAAGCGCTTACCATAGGAGCAAAAGAGATCGCCGGCCACGAATTCCTGGCTTTCACGCTGGGCAAGGAGGAGTACGGCATCGACATCCTGAAGGTGCAGGAGATCCGCGGCTACGAGGCCGTGACCCGGATCGCCAACGCACCGGAATTCATCAAGGGTGTGATTAATCTGCGCGGCATCATCATTCCGGTAGTGGACATGCGCATCAAGTTCAACCTGGGCACCCCGGTCTACGACCAATTTACCGTGGTGATCATCCTGAACATCGGCGGACGTATCGTCGGCATGGTGGTCGATTCGGTGTCGGACGTGACGACGTTGACGCCGGAGCAGGTCAAACCGGCGCCCGAAATGGGGACCGCGTTCAGCACCGAGTACATGATCGGGCTGGGCACGATCGACGAGCGCATGCTGATCCTGGTGGACATCGATAAATTGATGGCCAGCCCGGAGATGGGATTGATCGAGTCGCTGGCCGCCTGAGGCCGGTGCACAGGCGCCGCGCAAGCGGCAACAGAAACAAGGCCGTCGACGCTCCGCAGAGAGCTGGAGTACGGCACCGCGCCCCAGCGCAGCGGGGCGCACAAAAATGAGCAGGCACAAGGGGAGAACTGAAATGAATTTACGCGACGTTAAGATTGGGTCCCGGTTGATGGCTGGTTTCGGCGTCATCCTGCTGATCCTGGTGGCCATGGTGTTGTCGGCCAACTTCCTCAACTACAGCAACAAGGCCAAGCTGACCAAGGGCTTGCAGCTGTCGACCGCCAAGAGCCTGCAGGCGGCCATCATGAAGAGCTCGATGCTGGAGACCGGCATCGCGATGCGCAACATCGGCCTGCAGTCGGACGTGAGCCTGATGCAGAAAGAGGAAGCGAAGGTCAAGGACCAGCGCAAGGTGTATGAGACGGCCATCGGCCAGCTCAAGAGCCTGGGCCTGACGGATGCCGAAAAGAAGATCCTGGGCGACATCGCCACGCTGGACGCCGACACCGACGCCGCCTTCAAGGAAGCCATCGGCCAGGTGCTGGCCTTTAACAGCGAGGGCGCGGCCAAGGTGATCGCCAGCCGCATCGACCCGCTGAACCAGCAGACGCTGGCCCTGTTGAACAAGGTGGTCGACATCCAGCAGGCCGCCGCCAAGGAAGTGATGGACAGTTCCGTCTCGGCCGACACCCAGCTGATGTTCATGCTGTTCGGCCTGGGCGCCGTGGCCGTGGCGCTGGGCGTGACCTGCGCGCTGATCATCACCCGTTCCATCACCGTGCCGCTGTCGGGTGCCGTGGCCGTGGCCCAGAAAGTGGCCGCCGGCGAACTGACCTCGCAGGTGACGGTGGAAGGCAAGGATGAAACCAGCGCGCTGCTGCAGGCGCTCAAGGACATGAACGAAAGCCTGGTCAAGACCGTGGGCGAAGTGCGCGCCGGCACCGAGACCATCACCGTGGCCTCGCAGGAAATCGCCTCGGGCAACGCCGACCTGTCCTCGCGCACGGAAGCGCAGGCCAGCTCGCTGGAGGAAACGGCCAGCTCGATGGAGGAACTGACCTCCACCGTGAAGCAGAACGCGGACAACGCACGCCAGGCCAACCAGCTGGCCGTGTCGGCCTCGTCGGTGGCGGAGAAGGGCGGCACCGTGGTGTCGCAGGTGGTCGACACCATGGGTTCGATCAAGGAATCGTCGCGCAAGATCTTCGACATCATCGGCGTGATCGACGGCATCGCCTTCCAGACCAACATTCTGGCCCTGAACGCGGCCGTGGAAGCGGCCCGCGCGGGCGAGCAGGGCCGCGGCTTCGCCGTGGTGGCGTCCGAGGTGCGCAACCTGGCCCAGCGCTCGGCCGGCGCCGCCAAGGAGATCAAGGAACTGATCGGCGACTCGGTGAACAAGGTCGATGCCGGCAGCAAACTGGTGGACGAGGCTGGCCAGACCATGGACCTGATCGTCACCTCGATCAAGCAGGTGGCCGACATCATGGGCGAAATCACGGCCGCCACCCAGGAGCAGAGCAACGGCATCGAGGAAGTGAACCAGGCCATCACCCAGATGGACGAGATGACGCAGCAGAACGCGGCCCTAGTGGAGCAAGCCGCCGCCGCCGCCGAGAGCATGCAGGAGCAGGCCCACAACCTGGCCGAAGCGGTCAGCATCTTCAAGCTGTCGCATGAGGACCAGGCCCGTCGTCCGGCCGTGGCCGTGCGCGCGCCGGCGCCGGCCATGGCCGCGCCCGCACCGCGTCCCACCGTGGCTGCGGCCCCGGTGCGTCCCGCTGTCACGGCCCGTCCGGCCGCCCCCAAGAAGCTGGCCGCCTCGGCGCCTGGCGACGACTGGGAAGAGTTTTAAGCCAGGCCGGCTACCGGCATAGCAGGTCAGGCATTGTTGCAGGATTCAGTGAAGGGTAAAACAAATGCCGAATGGTAAAGACACCGTCAAGGAGTTTGATTTCAACGCCAGGGACTTTGAACGGGTCCGTGGCCTGATCTACAAACGGGCCGGCATCTCGCTGGCCGACAGCAAGCAGGAGATGGTGTACAGCCGGCTGGCGCGGCGTTTGCGCGCCACCGGCATCGACAGTTTCGGCAAATACCTGGACGACCTGGAAGCGGGCCGCCTGGGCGAGGAGTGGGAAGCGTTCACCAATGCGCTGACCACCAACCTGACGTCGTTCTTCCGCGAGGCCCACCACTTCCCGCTGCTGGCCGAGCATGTCAAGCACCTGCAGGGGCCGATCACCATCTGGTGCTCGGCCAGTTCCACCGGCGAGGAACCGTATTCGATCGCCATGACCATGTGCGAGGCGTTCAACACGCTCACGCCGCCGTGCCAGATCATCGCCACCGACATCGACACCAACGTGCTGGCCACGGGCGCCAACGGCGTCTACAGCATGGACCGCATCGAGAAAATGTCGCCCGAGCGCCAGCGCCGCTTCTTCCTCAAGGGGAAGGGGGAGCGCGAAGGCCTGGTGCGGGTGCGGCCCGAGCTGCGCCAGCTGATCACCTTCAAGCAGCTCAATCTGCTGGCCGACAGCTGGCCCATCACCGGGCCGTTCGACGTGATCTTCTGCCGCAACGTGATGATCTACTTCGACAAGGCCACCCAGCGCAAGATCCTGTCGCGCTTCGTGCCCCTGATGAAACCGCATGCGCTGCTGTTCGCGGGCCACTCGGAGAATTTCCTCTACGTGTCGGACTCGCTGAAACTGCGCGGCAAGACCGTGTACGAGCTCGATACCCAGCACCAGGGCGCGGTGCACAAGGTCGCGGCCCACCGCGCGTGAGACTAGAACATGGACCTCGAACAATTTGCCACGAACGTCTACTACGATAGAACGTTCGACTGCGACGCCGCCAAGATCCTGCCCGGCGAGTACTACTACACCAACAAGGACATGCTGATCGTGACCGTGCTCGGCTCGTGCGTGTCGGCCTGCATCCGCGACCGCACCACCGGGCTGGGCGGCATGAACCACTTCATGCTGCCCGACGGCGGCGGCGACGGCAGCCCCGTGTCGGCCTCGGCCCGCTACGGCACCTACGCCATGGAAGTGCTGATCAACGACCTGCTCAAGGCCGGCGCCAAGCGCGAGAACCTGGAAGCGAAGGTATTCGGCGGCGGCGCCGTGCTCAAGGGCTTCACGGCCATCAACGTGGGCGAGCGCAACGCCGCCTTCGTGCTCAACTTCCTCAAGGTCGAGCGCATCCGCGTGGTGGCCGAGGACCTCAACGACATCCACCCGCGCAAGGTGTATTTCTTCCCCCGCACCGGCAAGGTGCTGGTCAAGAAGCTGATGCAGACCCACAACGATACGCTGGCGCGGCGCGAGATCGAGTACGCCAGCCGCCTCAAGGTGGCGCCGGTGGCCGGTGCCATCGATCTGTTCTGATCTGTTCTGATAAGAAGAGGGCGACAAGCCCGGAAAGACGTGTATGAAGATCAAAGTCCTGATCGTCGATGACTCTGCGCTGATCCGCAAGGTCATGACGGAAATTATCAACAGCCAGCCCGACATGGAAGTGGTGGCAGCGGCCCCCGACCCCCTGGTGGCGCGCGAGTTGATCAAGCAGACCAATCCCGACGTCCTGACCCTGGACGTGGAGATGCCCAAGATGGACGGCCTCGACTTCCTGGAAAAGCTGATGCGCCTGCGCCCCATGCCGGTGGTGATGGTGTCGTCGCTGACCGAGCGCGGCTCCGAGATCACCATGCGCGCGCTGGAACTGGGCGCTGTCGATTTCGTCACCAAGCCCAAGATCTCGATCCAGGCCGGCATGCGCGAATACACGGAGCTGATCACGGACAAGATCCGGGCCGCCTCCAAGGCGCGCGTGCGGGCCCGCACCTTGCCCCAGCCGGGCGCGGACGGCCATGCGCCGCTGCCGCAGTTGCGCAATCCGCTCACCTCGTCGGAAAAGCTGATCATCATCGGCGCGTCGACCGGCGGCACGGAAGCGATCCGCGAATTCCTGATGCAGATGCCGTCCGACTGCCCCGGCATCCTGATCACCCAGCACATGCCCGAAGGCTTCACGCGCTCGTTCGCCAAGCGGCTCGATTCGCTGTGCAAGATCTCGGTGCAGGAGGCGGCCGGCAACGAACGCGTGCTGCCAGGCCACGCCTACATCGCGCCCGGCCATTCGCACCTGCTGCTGACCCGCAGCGGCGCCAACTACATGACCAGGATCGAGCAGAGCGAACCGGTGAACCGCCACCGCCCCTCGGTGGACGTGCTGTTCCGCTCGGCCGCCCAGTGCGCGGGCAAGAACGCGGTCGGCGTGATCCTGACGGGCATGGGCAAGGATGGTGCGCAGGGCATGCTGGAGATGAAAACGGCCGGCGCGTATAATTTTGCGCAGGACGAGGCCAGTTGCGTGGTGTTCGGCATGCCGCGCGAAGCGATCGCGATCGGCGCCGCGCACGAGGTGGGCGCACTGCAGGCGCTGCCCGGCATGGTGCTCGGTTACCTGGCGGCCCATGGTATGCGCGCCCTGCGCGTGTAATCCGTGCAAGGATGACGTTTTACTGCTACTTTGTTCGCCTTCAAGCAACGAAAATGCTATCCTACAACTTGCTGGCAATTGTAGTCACTATTAACAACCGCGTAAGAGAATCAACGGAGTAATTCATGGCTGATCCAAAGATGAAATTTTTAGTCGTAGACGATTTTTCGACGATGCGCCGCATCGTCCGGAATCTGTTGAAAGAACTGGGTTATGCCAACGTCGACGAGGCTGAGGACGGCGTGATGGCGCTGGCCAAGTTGCGCGCCGAACAGTTCGACTTCGTGGTGTCGGACTGGAACATGCCGAACATGGACGGCCTGACCATGCTGCAAAACATCCGTGCCGATCCCGCGCTGGCCAAGCTGCCCGTGTTGATGGTGACTGCCGAAGCGAAGAAGGAAAACATCATTGCGGCGGCCCAGGCCGGCGCCAATGGCTACGTGGTCAAGCCGTTCACGGCCGCCACGCTGGACGAAAAGCTCAACAAGATCTTCGAGAAGCTCGGCGCGTGATGAAAAGGGGGCGCATGCCAGCGGCGCCCCGCAACGATGCGCAAGAAGCATGAAAACAGCTTGCTGAACGGGCCGCGGGTAGCCCCGACCGGCGGAACCTCACCATGCATCAAACCAATTTTCTAGTCCGTGAGCCTTTGCTCGATCCCAAGCAGCGCGTGGTCGGGTATGAGCTGACGTGGCAACAGTCGTCGCTGGAGCCGTTCACGGCGCAGGACCTGGAGGAGCTGGTCGGCTTCGTCGCCAGCCAGGTCAACGGCGACGACGGCAGCTGGCTGCTGCGCGACAAGACCCTGTTCCTGCAGGCCGTGCCGGCCATGTTGTCGACCGACGCCCTGTACAACATGCCGCCCGAGCATACGGTGCTGTCCATCCGGACCAGCGAGCTGGCCAATCCCTCCACATTGCAAGCCGTGCAGGCGCTGCGCGCCGGCGGCGTCGGCATCCTGCTGCGCGAGGCCGACCTGGCCCGCATCGGCAACCGGCTGCCCACCATTGCCTCCTACGTGGAAGTGCGCTTTTCCGGCGCCGACGTGGCCTCGCAGGCGCGTAGCTACGCGCTGCTCAAGCAATCGACGGTGCGCATGGTGGGCCGGCCCGTGACCACCTGGGCCGACTTCGACGCCTGCGCCGCGCTGGGGCTGGACGCTTTCGTCGGCAAGCTGCACCTGACGCCGCGTCCGGGCGCCGACGCCAAGGGCATGAACCCGGCCCAGACCATCATCATGCAGCTGATGCAGATGGTGAAGCAGGAAGCCGACATCCAGCAGATCGAAGCCGTGCTCAAGCGCGACGCCACGCTGTCCTACAAGCTGCTGCGCTTCATCAACTCGGCCGGTTTCGGCGCCGGGCGCGAAGTGCAGTCGCTGCGCCAGGCCCTGGCCCTGCTCGGTTACACGCCGCTGTACCGCTGGCTCACGCTGCTGCTGGCCACGGCCAGCACCAGCGGCTATTCGCCGGTGCTGCTGGAAACGGCCGTGGTGCGGGGCCGCCTGGCCGAACTGCTGGGGCAGGCCGCGCTGGGCAAGAGCGAAGCGGAAAACATCTTCGTGGCCGGCATGTTCTCGCTGCTGGACCGCCTGCTGGGCATCCCGATGCGGGAAGTGCTGGAGGCGATCCAGTTGTCGGACGATGTGGTGGCCGCGCTGCTCACGCGTGGCGGCAAATACGGACCCTACCTGGCGCTGGCCGAGGCGTGCGAACTCAATTCCGCGCTGGTGGCTTCGCTGGCCGCGTCACTGAACCTGACGCCGCTGGACGTGAACAAGGCCCACCTGTCGGCCCTGTGCTGGGCGCAGAATCTGTCGGGCTGACCGGCGCCGGCGCAAAAAAAAACCAGCCGCGTGGCTGGTTTTTTTTCGTCCGGGACCGGCCGCTGGCATGATGCCGGAACCGGTCACCGCTGGCGGGTGGCTCAGATTTCCAGGTTGTCGATCAAGCGGGTGCCGCCCAGCTTGGCCGCGGCCAGCACCACCAGCGGCGTGCCCTGGGCCAGGTCGCCGGCGCTCGGCGGTTGCAGGTCGATGCGCTTGCGGATCGAGATGTAGTCGGGCTTCCAGCCGCGCTTGGCCAGGTCTTCCATCGCCTTGTGCTCGAGCTGGAAGATGTCCAGGTGGCCGGCGCGCATTTCGTTGGCCACGAAATTGAGGCTCTGGAACAGGGCCGGTGCTTCGGCCCGCTCCGCATCCGACAGGTACATATTGCGCGAGGACAGCGCCAGGCCGTCGTCGGCGCGGTAGGTCTCGGCGGCGATGATTTCCGTCGGCAGCGCGAACTGGCGTGCCATGTTGCGCACGATCATGAGCTGCTGGTAATCCTTCTTGCCGAACACGGCCACGCGCGGCTGCACGCACGAGAACAGCTTCATCACCACCGTCGTCACGCCACCGAAGAAGCCGGGACGGAATTCGCCTTCCAGCGTGTTGCCCAGGTCGTCAGGCGGGCGGATGCGGAATTCCTGCGGTTCCGGGTACAGGTCTTTTTCCGTCGGCGCGAACAGCACGTACACGCCTTCCTTTTCCAGCTTTTCCACGTCGGCCTGGAAGGTGCGCGGGTATTTTTCGAAGTCTTCGTTGGGGCCGAACTGCAGCCGGTTGACGAAGATGGACGCCACCACGGGATCGCCGTGCTTGCGCGCCAGGCGCATCAGCGACAAGTGGCCTTCATGCAGGTTGCCCATGGTGGGCACGAACGCGGTGCGCAGCTGACCGCTCAGTTGGTCGCGCAGTTCTTCGATGGAGGAGATGATTTTCATGGCTAGGGTGCGATGGGCGTAAAAAAGAATGCGGTGGGCGGCCGTCAGGCGGGCGAATAGGCGAGGCGCACGTAGATCGGTGCGAACGGTTCGGCCTGGGTGATTTCGATCAGGGTTTCCTTGGCCAGTTCCAGCAGCGCGACGAAGTTGACCACCACCACCGGCGCGCCGCCGGCGATGTCGAACAGGTCGGCGAACTCGACGAAGCGCGCGCTTTGCAGCTTGCGCAGGATGGCCGTCATGTGTTCGCGCACGGACAGCTCCTCGCGGCTGATCTTGTGGTGCTGGGTCAGCTTGGCGCGCTTGAGCACGGCTAGCCACGCCTGTTGCAGGTCGACGGCGGCCACCTCGGGCCAGGTCGGCACCAGGCTTTGTTCGATGAAGATCTGGGTGCGCACGAAGTCGCGGCCCACCTGCGGGATCGTGTTGAGGTCGTAGGCGGCCAGCTTGATCTGTTCGTATTCGAGCAGGCGGCGCACCAGCTCGGCGCGCGGGTCGCCGGCCTCGTCCTCGTGCTCGGCTTTCTTCTGCGGCAGCAGCATGCGCGATTTGATCTCGATCAGCATGGCCGCCATCAGCAGGTACTCGGCTGCCAGTTCCAGGTTGGACAGGCGGATCTGGTCGACATACTTCAGGTATTGCAGGGTGACCTGCGCCATCGGGATGTCGAGGATGTTGAAGTTCTGCTTGCGGATCAGGTACAGCAGCAGGTCGAGCGGACCTTCGAACGCTTCCAGGAAGATTTCCAGCGCGTCCGGCGGGATGTAGAGGTCGGTCGGCAGGCGCAGCAGGGGCTCGCCGTACAGGCGTGCCAAGGCAGCGCCCTCGGCCTGGGCCGGGGCGCCGTCGGCGCCGGCAGACGCATCGGCTGCATCGGTTGCATTGGCGGCCTCGGCCAGCGGTTCAGCCACGGCGAGCGCGGCGTCCCCGGCCGGCGTCAGCGCGCCGGCGCTGGCCGTTTCCTCTGGCAACATGGTGCCCGCCTGGGGTGCTTAGACTTTGTTCTGGTAGACGTAAGCCTGTTGTTTGACGGCCGAGGCGAGCTGGCGTTGCTGCTCGTCCAGCGACAATGGGGCTTTGTCCCACAGCCGGGCGCGGCCTTCCTGCTGGCCTTGTTCGATGGCAGGGTTCTTGGCTTTCAGCGCCTTGATGAACAGGGTGTGGTCGGATTCGTACAACTGATGTTGTTTAGTGAGTTTCATAATGGCTAGTTGGGTGAGTCAGCAGCGCGTATTTTACCGCGCCCGGCGCCGGGGGCGGTAATTCTATCGCTGCTACCGGGCAAGTTTAGGCGCCTGCGCCTAGAATTTGTGGCGTATGCCCAGCGCCGTCGTGTTGCCGTCGCTGGACGTGCTCAGCTTGTCGTACACGAACACGGCATAGACGTCGGTGCGCACGGACAGGCTGTAATCGTAGCCGGCGGTGGCCGTATCGCGCCGGAATTCGGGCCGGTTCAGGCCGTCTTCGCGCGAGCGGGCCCAGGCCAGCAGGTAGCGGCCCGAGCCGGACGGCACCTGCAGGCCCAGTTGCGCGGTGCGCGTGCGGCGGCCCGTGAGGTCGGTGCGGTTGCGGTCGTAGCTGCCATACAGTTTGACGGCGCGCAAATCGTAGGCCACGCCAGCCAGCCAGGTATCCTGGCGCGGCGCGGCGCTGGTGATGCCCAGTCCGGCTTCGACGCGCTGGCCGCCGGCCACCAGCAGCAGCGGCCCGACCTCGTAGCGCAGCACGGCGGCCGCGTTGTGGCTGGCCGAGCCTGGGGTTTCGCCGGGCGCGTACTGGCCCACCAGCGTGACCCCGCCCAGCGTGGGCGAGGTGTAGTGCAGGGCGTTGCTCCAGCCCGTGTCGCCGGTGACGGCGCTGCCGTAGGGGGCGGCCCACAACTGCGTCATGAGCGGCGAGAAGCGGGTCGAGTAGGCGTAAGGATTGACGGCGGCCGAGGCCTGGAACAGGGGATTGGGCACCCGGCCCAGCTTGACGGTGCCGAAGTCGCCGCTCAGGCCCACGTAGGCCGCGCGCGAGAACAAGGGGTCGTTGGGGAAGCGGCCCGACTCGCCCGTGTCGAGCCGGACCACGCCTTCGAGCGCGAACACGGTCTTCAATCCCTGCCCCAGTTCCTCCTTGCCGCCGATGCCGTAGTAGGACGTGGTCATCCCGCCGTTGTTGATGACCCGCGATGCCAGGCCGCCGCTGGTATTGGCGCTGCCGGCGAATACGTCGAGGATGCCGTAGACCCGGACGCCCGTTTGCTGCGCCATGCCCGCTATGGGCAGGCAGAGCAATAACGCGGCCGCCAGGGCGGACAGGGTGGGGCGCATGGCAGTTCCTTTCAGTCCGGCTGGCGGTGGCGGCGGCTGCGCGCAGGGGCGGCGCGCCGCTGACAGTTGCAATGTTATAAAAGGTTGAACTTTATTTTACCTTTAATTGATGGGCTGGACGACGATGGCGCCGTCATTGTGGCGGCGCCGGTACAGCCCATTTTCGGAGCCATCGCGGCGCGATCGGGCGGGATCGGTTATGCTCAGGGGCAAAAGCTTGCATGTTTGATCTTATTGGAAACGCCGCATGACCCACCGCCTCACGCCCCGGACCGCCTTGTTGTTGACCATTCCGCCCCTGCTTTGGGCCGGCAACGCCATCGTCGGGCGCATGGTGCACGAGATGGTGCCGCCGATACTGCTCAATTTCCTGCGCTGGCTGATCGCGTTCGTGATCCTGTTGCCGCTGGCCGGCCCCATCTTCCGCCGGGGCAGCAGCCTGTGGCCGCACTGGCGCCGCTTCGCCGTGCTCGGCCTGCTGGGCATCGGCATGTACAACGCGCTGCAATACCTGGCGCTGCAAACCTCCACCCCCATCAACGTGACGCTGGTGGCCTCGGGCATGCCGGTGTGGATGATGCTGACGGGCTGGCTGTGGTTCGGCGCGCAGGTCACGCGGCGCCAGATGGCGGGGGCGGTGCTGTCGATCGCCGGCGTGTTGCTGGTGCTGGCCCGTGGCGAATGGCAGCACCTGCTGGCGCTGCGGCTGGTGGCGGGCGATTTGTTCATGATCCTGGCCAGCATCGCCTGGTCGCTGTATAGCTGGCTGCTCACGCGCGCGCACGAGCCGGCCGACCTGCGCGCCAACTGGGCCAGCTTCCTGCTGGCGCAAGTGGCGTTCGGCGCCGTCTGGTCAGGTGCGTTCGCGGGCGGCGAATGGGCGCTGGGCGCCGCGCCCGTGCAATGGAGCTGGACGCTGGCGGCGGCCTTGCTGTACGTGGCCGTGTGTCCGGCCGTGATCGCGTTCCGCTGCTGGGGCGAGGGCGTGCGCGAGGCGGGGCCGGCCATCGGCGCGTTCTTCGTCAACCTCACGCCGCTGTTCGCGGCGCTGATGTCGTCCGCCTTCCTCGGCGAGGCGCCGCATGGCTACCACGTGGCCGCGTTCGCGCTGATCGTGGGGGGCATCGTCGTCTCGTCACGCCGCTAGGGCGTCAGCGGAAACGCTGCGGGATCGCTTCCTCGAACGGGTAGAACTGGAAATACGGTTTGGCTTCTTCCAGCACCCGCTGCACCGAGGGCCGGCCCATCAGGCGTGTGAAATAGGCGTGCAGGTGGATGTGGCCGGCCGGTATCGGCACCAGCGTGCTGGCATAGAACAGGGCCGGCGCCGCCGCGCAATCGGCCATGCTGAAGCCCGTGCCGGCGACCCAGTTGCGCTCGCCCAGTTGCTGTTCGAGCATGCCGTAGGCCGTGCCCAGCATGGCCCGTTGCGGCGCCATGTCGGCCTGGGTGTGGTACAGGCGGTCGGCCACGATGCGCTGCATGGGGTCTTGCACGTAGCCGTCGAAGAAGCGTTCCCACAGCCGCACGTCCAGCGCCTCGTTCCAGTCGGCGGGGATCAGGGGCCGGTGGCCGGGGTAGTGGTGGTCCAGGTATTCGATGATGACGGTGGATTCGGGCACATCGCGCTCGCGCGCATCGTCGCGCAGCACGGGGAAGCGGGTCGGTGGCCAGACGGCCGCCAGCGCCGCGCGGTCGTCCGCCTTGCCCAGGTCGATCAGGCGCTTCTCGAACGGCGTGCCGTTCTCGTACAGCGCGATCAATACCTTGTGACAGTACGATGCCAGCGGGTGGTAGTACAGCGTCAGGGACATGTTGTTCTCCTCAACGGACGGGCGCTTGCCACCTGTCCAATCTAGCGCAATTTGCCCGCCTGCGTCGCACGCGGCCGCGACGATAGAAAATCGGTATTGCCAGCTCAGCCATTTACAGTAACATAGGGTTGTTCATATGTCGCAAGATTGACATGGCGACATATCGTTCACTTTCCGCGCAGCGCTTTTTGGGGAGAATATGATGGGATTGCTGGATCAGCTGGTGGGGCAGGTCGCTGCGGCGGCCGGCGGACAAAGCCAGGATGGGGCGCCGCAGGGGACCCTGATCGCGGGCGTGATGACCATGATCGATAACGCGGGCGGCGTGCCGGCGTTGCTGGCGCAACTTCAAGCGAGCGGTTTGGGCGAGCATGTGGCGTCGTGGATAGGCACCGGCACCAACCTGCCTGTCTCCGCCGGCCAGTTGGCCGAGGCCCTGGGCGCCGGCCAGTTGGCGCAGGTGGCCCAGCAGGCGGGGGTGGAGCCGGAGCATGCGGCCAGCGGCCTGGCGCAATTGCTGCCGCAACTGATCGATCAACTGAGCCCCGGTGGCCAGTTGCATGAGGGGGATTTGTTGTCCCAGGGCTTGCGGCTGCTGGCAGGCAAATGGTTGGGATGACAGCGTGGTTGGAATGACCACGTGGTTGGAATGACCGCGCGGCGCCGTCGGCGCCGCGTGGCGGGTGCAGTGTGAACTTTGGTTTAACTTTAAAAAAGGGAAGATTCCATGAAAAAGATGATCGCCGTAGCTACCGCATGTATCGCCACCCTGGTGTCGGCCGCCGCCTTCGCCGCCGCGCCTGAGGCCGTCTCCGCGCCCAAGACGGCCCAGCAAACCAGGATGACCACCTGCAATGCCGATGCCGCCGGCAAGAAAGGCGATGAGCGCAAGGCCTTCATGAAGGAATGCCTGAGCAACAAGCCTGCCGCCGCCGCGCCGATGACCCAGCAGGAGAAGATGAAGTCCTGCAACGCCGACGCGGCCGGCAAGAAGGGCGACGAGCGCAAGGCCTTCATGAAGAGCTGCCTGAGCAGCGGTAAATAAGCGGGAGGCGGGAAGCGGGCGCGGCCGGCGCGCCCGGCCGTCATTGCCGCAATTGGCCGAGCAAATCCTTCAGCACGCCTTGAGACAGCCCGGCCAGTTCGTGCGAACGGCGCTCGATCTCGTGGGCGATATCGGCCATCAGCCAATCCATCTCGTCGAGCAGGCCGCATAGCTCTACCTGCATGGTGGTATCTTCCTGGGCCACTTCCAGCAGGGCGCTCATATTGTCGGGGTCGAATCCCGCCTGTAGCACCAGCGAGCGCAAGTTGGCCATGCGCTCGGCCAGAAAGGTCAGCGCGCCTTCCACCGGGGCCGCCAGCGGCTTGCGCAGGTGCTGCCACGCCTGCAACAGGGCGGCCAGATGGTTGGCCTGCGCGGCGGCGGCCTCCTCATTGGGTGGGGCCCGAAAGTCGGCCGGGCCGACATGCAACAGGTCGCGCAAGGTGTCTGTCAGGGTCGAATCGAAGCGGCGCTGGTTGATCCTGAACAGGATGTCGACCCGCGGCAAGGGGAAACGCTTGATGACCGCCTGGGCGACGTCGGCGATCGCCACCAACCGTCCCAGGCGGCTGATCTTGTCGCCGGC
Source organism: Rugamonas brunnea (assembly GCF_014042345.1). Classification (GTDB taxonomy): domain Bacteria; phylum Pseudomonadota; class Gammaproteobacteria; order Burkholderiales; family Burkholderiaceae_D; genus Rugamonas; species Rugamonas brunnea. The sequence continues at coordinate 278,802 of NZ_JACEZT010000001.1, read as the reverse complement.
CAGGCCATACGGGTAGCCGCTGCCATCGAGCCGCTCATGGTGTTGCAGGATGGCCTGCGCCGTCGGCGCCGTGAAGCCCTCCATATTACGCAGCAGCACATAACCGGTGATCGGGTGGACATGGACGAAGCGCCGCTCGTCGGTCGTGATGGCGTGCTCGGGATTGAGCAGGCCGGGATCGGTGTGCATTTCACCCACGTCATGAAACAGTGCCGCCAGCAAGGCCCCGTTGCACTCGTCTTCGGCCAGGTTGCGCCGATGGGCGATGGCGAACGCGATCATGGCGGCGCGCAGGCCGTGCTGGTAGATTTCGGGCCGTTGCTCGCGCATGACCGTCAGGCGGAACTGCGCGGGCGCCGGCAGCTTCAGGTTGTTCAGGCTGTATTTGAGGCGCCCGGGGTCGCCGGTGCGCGACAGGATGCGGCGGTAGACTTCGTCGCGCTCGATGACGCGGTCCGCCTCCAGCGCCAGTTCGTGCGGGTCGACCGCGTGTTCGGCGGTGAGCATGCCGTCGATCGGGGCCGCCAGCCGGTGGCAGGTCAGGCGTTCGAATTGCCGGCTGTCGACGCGCGCGCCCTTGGCCACCAACAGCATGCCGTTGCTGGCGAAGATGTCCGCCGTGGTGACGACCTGCCTGGCGTCGCCCATCGCCGTGGCATCGCGTATGTAGTGTGGACTTTCACCCGGCAATTCCTCGCCGCTCACCGTGGCCATTTCCTGCGCCATGTTCCCCCTCCGACTGTGGTAGCGTCCCGCCCGCGCCAAGCCGGCGCTGCCTGGCCGTCGTGTGGGCGTTGTGTGGACGTGTCTTGGGCAATATACCGCGCCGGTGAACGACCAGCGGCGCCAGTGGTGGCGCCGGGCATACGTCAGATCATCTCTGCGTGAAAAAACGTGGGATGGAAGGGGGTGTTCAGCGCCGCAGCAGGCGGCGCATCACCACCGGGGCGGGTTCGAGCGGATTGGCGTGCGAGTATTCGAGTTCTTCGGCCAGCTCGAATTCGAAGGCGGTGTAGAAGTCGATCAGCTTGGGCTGGTCGCTGCGCACGGCCAACCGCACTTCTTCGATGCCGGCCGCCAGCGCGTGGTGGATCACGGCTTCCAGCAGATGCTGCGACAGGTGCTGGCCGCGGTGGCCGGGCAGCACGCCCATGCGCGCCACTTCCCACACGTCCGGTTCCGCGTCCAGCGGCAGCCAGCGCACGGAGCCGACCGGCGCATCATCGACCAGTAAAATAAAACCGCCGCCGTCGCGCAGGTGCTGCGCAACGAGGACGGCGGTTTCGCGGTGGCCGCTGGAGGTGACGCTGACCTTGCCGGCCCACGCGGCGCGCGTGAGCTCGGCGATCAGTTTTGCATCGTCTGCCGTCGCCTCGCGCACCAGGATGTTCATGCGGCTGCCTAGCTCTTGTGGGTTAGCTGATGCGCATGCCCGGGGTGGCGCCCGGCCATGGGTTGAGGATGTAGATGCCGGGGTTGGCTTTCTCATCGACCGCCGAGGCGGCCATCACCATGCCTTCGGAGACGCCGAACTTCATCTTGCGCGGCGCCAGGTTGGCCACCAGCACGGTCAGCTTGCCGATCAGGTCTTCCGGCTGGTACATCGACTTGATGCCGGAGAAGACGTTGCGCATGCGGCCTTCGCCCGCGTCCAGCGTCAGGCGCAGCAGCTTGTCCGAGCCTTCCACGTGTTCGCAATTGACGATCTTGGCGATGCGCAGGTCGACCTTGAAGAAGTCGTCGACCGAGATTTCCGGCGCGATCACTTCGATGCCGGTCTCGGTGACGGCGACGGCCGGCGCGGCCTTGGCCTTGGCGGCCTTCTCCGGTTTGGCGGCGGGCGCGGCGGCCGCCTGTTGCGCCGGCGCGTCGAACAGGTCGTCGATCATCTTCGGCTCGACGCGCTTCATCAGGTGGTCGTAGGCGCCGATGGTACGGCCCAGCATGGTGTTCCAGACGGCGCCGGTCGACACTTCCGTGTCGGCCCACACCAGCTCCGCATCGTTGAGGAACTTGCGGACGTTGGCGGCCACGCCCGGCAGCACCGGCGACAGCATGATGGTCAGCTGGCGGAACAGGATCAGGGCGGTGGTGCAGACGTCGTGCAGCTCGGCCAGTTTGGCTTCATCCTTGGCCAGCACCCATGGCTTGTTATCGTCCACGTACTGGTTGGTGATGTCGGCCACTTCCATGATCTCGCGCAGGGCCTTGCCGAACTCGCGCGCCTCGAAGTGGGCGGCGATGCTGGCCTGGCGCTCGGCGCCGGCCTCGGTGACCAGGGCGCGCTTGATCCACGCCTGCGCGTTGTCGGACAACGACGACGCCAGCTTGCCGTCGAACTTCTTGGTGATGAAGCCGGCGCAGCGCGAGGCGATGTTGACGAATTTGCCGATCAGGTCCGAGTTCACGCGGGCCACGAAGTCCTCACCCGTGAAGTCCAGGTCTTCCACTTTCGAATTGAGCTTGAAGGCGATGTAGTAGCGCAGCCATTCCGGATTCATGCCCAGGTTCAGGTAGCGCAGCGGCGAGATGCCGGTGCCGCGCGACTTCGACATCTTCTCGTTGTTGACCGTCAGGTGGCCGTGCACGTTCACCTTCAGCTTGTCGATCACGGGGTGGTCGGCGAACTTCAGCATGGCGGGCCAGAACAGCAGGTGGAAGGAGACAATGTCCTTGCCGATGAAGTGGATCTGTTCCGTGGCCGGGTCGTTGAGCAGGGCGTTGAAGTCCATGCCCTTTTTCTCGCAGTAGTTCTTCAGGCTGGCCAGGTAACCCACGGGCGCGTCCAGCCACACGTAGAAGAACTTGCCCGGTGCGTCCGGAATCGGGATGCCGAAGTAGGGCGCGTCGCGCGAGATGTCCCAGTCGGCCAGTTTTTCGCCGGCCTCGCCCAGCCACTCGCTGACCTTGTTGACCATCTCAGGCTGCAGGCGGCCCGGCGTGTTGAGCCAGTCGCGCAGGAACTGGAAGCAGCGCGGGTCGGACAGCTTGAAGAAGTATTGTTCGGAAGGCTTGAGGATGGGCGTGGAACCGGTGAACACGGAGAACGGGTTCACCAGTTCGGTCGGCTGGTAGGCCGCGCCGCACACCTCGCAGTTGTCGCCGTACTGGTCCTTTGCGCCGCACTTGGGGCACTCGCCCTTGATGTTGCGGTCGGCCAGGAACATGCCTTTGACGGGGTCGAAGAAGCGGTCCACCACCTTGGTCGCGATCAGGCCCGTGTCGCGCAGCTTGCGGTAGATGCCCTGCGATAGTTCCACGTTTTCCGGCGAATCGGTCGAGTACCAGTTGTCGAAGGCGATGTGGAAGCCGTCCAGGTACTGGGCGCGGCCGGCCGCGATCTTGGCCACGAATTCCTGTGGCGTGATGCCTTCCTTCTCGGCCGCGATCATGATCGGCGTGCCGTGGGTGTCGTCGGCGCCGACAAAGTGCACCTCGCGCAGGCCGTTGCCGTCGCGCTGCATTCGCTGGAAGCGCACCCAGATGTCGGCCTGGATGTACTCCATCATGTGACCGATGTGGAAGGCGGCGTTGGCATAAGGCAGGGCAGTGGTGACGAACAGCTTGCGGGTCATGGTTGATGCACTTTGTGGGTGGATAAAAGAAGCATTTTAACAGCGGATGTGCGGAATGCGCACTTTCGGGGCAGGGGCAATCCTGTAATTTTGGCTATTTTGCGCTAGACTGCTGCATCACTTACGGAGATTTTCATGAGCATCACTGCAGAAGACGTCAAAGCGGCATTGTCAAAAGTGCTTGACCCGAATACAACGAAGGACTTCGTCAGCGGCAAGGCCGTGAAGAACATCAAGGTCGACGGCGGCGCCGTGTCGGTCGATATCGAACTCGGCTATCCGGCCAAATCCCAGTTCGACGCGATCCGCGCCAGCGTGGCCGAGGCGCTGCGGGCGCTGCCCGGCGCCGGCACTGTGACCGTCAACGTGCAATCGAAGATCATCTCGCACACGGTGCAGCGCGGCCTGAAGCTGCTGCCCAACGTGAAGAACATCATCGCCGTCGCCTCGGGCAAGGGCGGGGTGGGTAAATCGACCACCGCCGTCAACCTGGCGCTGGCGCTGGCGGCCGAGGGCGCGTCGGTTGGCGTGCTGGACGCCGATATCTACGGCCCGTCGCAGCCGATGATGCTGGGCGTGAACGGCCGGCCCGAGACGCGCGACGGCAAGACCATGGAGCCGCTGGAGAACTACGGCCTGCAGGTGTCGTCGATCGGCTTCATGATCGATCCGGATGAACCGATGGTGTGGCGCGGCCCGATGGTCACGCAGGCCTTGCAGCAGCTGCTGGAGCAGACCAACTGGCGCGACCTCGATTACCTGATCGTCGATATGCCGCCAGGCACGGGCGACATCCAGCTCACGCTGTCGCAGAAGGTGCCGGTGACGGGCGCCGTGATCGTCACCACGCCGCAGGACATCGCGCTGCTGGACGCGCGCAAGGGCTTGCGCATGTTCGAGAAGGTGGGCATCCCCATCCTCGGCATCGTGGAGAACATGAGCACCCATATCTGCTCCAACTGCGGCCACGCGGAAGAGATTTTCGGCTCCGGCGGCGGCGCCAAGATGTGCAAGGATTTCGGCGTCGAGTTCCTCGGCGCCTTGCCGCTGACGATGGCGATCCGCGAGCAGACCGACTCCGGCAAGCCGACCGTGGTGGCCGAGCCCGATGGCCCGGTGGCGGCCATCTACAAGGATATCGCCCGCAAGATCGCGGTGCAGGTGTCCGAGAAGGCCAAGGACATGACCAGCAAGTTCCCCAGCATCGTGATCAAGAACGATTGATGCTGCCGTTGTTTGACCCCGTGGTTTAACCTGGAGATGCCCGCAATGAAAATCGCAGCAAGCATGATGAGCCGCATGGCGGCTGCCGTGGTCCTGATGGCCGGCGTGGCGGCTGGCGCCCAAGCCGAAGCGCAATCGGTCAAGATTGTCGAGCCGGCCGATGGCGCGACGGTCAGCAGCCCGTTCAAGGTCAAGTTCGGCGTCGATGGCATGGAGGTGAAACCGGCTGGCGACATGAGCGCCAACACGGGCCACCACCACCTGCTGATCAACGCGGACGCCATCAAGGCCGGCGAGTCGGTGCCGTTCGATGACACCCATCTGCACTTCGGCAAGGGTCAGACGGAAACGGAAGTGAAACTGCCGCCCGGCAGCTACACGCTCACGCTGCAATTCGCCAACGGCGCGCACCAGTCGTACGGGCCGGCGCTGAGCAACAGCATCAAAGTGACGGTCAAGTAATCGTCGTTGGCGCGCCGTGGTTTGCCTGGCGCGCCATTTCTGTTGGCCATTGCGAGGTGGGCTATCTTATTAGCACTAGTTCGGACAGGACTTGGTAGGAAGTGATTGGTGAGCGGCGGCTTCCGCCCCATTTCGGACCTTCGCATTTATTACAAAACTCATCCAAAAGCCGACATCTATTCTTGGATCTTACTAATTATTTTAATGATTCGGATTTTTATGAGCTGCTTCAAAATTAACCTAATTTTACCGCTCAAAAAAATTCACCTATCGTAGGTAGCCTTCACACCACCGACCAAAAGCCTCAATCATCCACATTTGGAGTCGAGGAAAATAATTCCAGCTTTCTGAAACCATAACTCCAGAATTAAAGGTTATATCGTGAGCCCCTGGGATTACGTACGCCTCAGTAACATCGGCAATTCCGTTATTATGAATTGCCGTATTTCTAAGTTCAATCAAGCCTTTCCATGGTCTCTCTTCTTCCATTAGTATTATCCCCGCAGCAACGCTTTCTTCGATAATTTTTGAAAGATATACACGTCCTTTCATTGGGCGAAGTTTGGCCGGATTTGTTAAAACAACTTGCTTGGCAGAAAATTCAAGCGCTGACATGGATAAAATAAAAGCCGATTTCGTAACCGCCATTACTCGCTCCCCATTTTCATGGCGCAAAATTTTTAATTTTTCTTGGTCAGCTTCATGGTTGCGCGACCATATGTTTTTATAATGAGTCAGAAGTTCAAATTCGAGAATTGATTGATTTCCAACTGCGGCAAAGCCACCTAAAGGCTCCTTGGCCGAATCAAGCGAAAATCGCTGCTGCAAATGAGAGCTTATTTCTATTGAACGACCATGGATGGTCTTTATAAATGAAATTAAATCTTGCATGCCTTTTCCAAATCTCAGTACGAAGACATTACATATTTTATTTTAAAAAGAATTTTAATCTACCTCGACCTTTTGTTCTAACAACTCTCTAACCTTATATTTCCAGCGCTGTAGAAGTGGAATCAAAGTTAAGGATAAATCCCGGCTTTCACCTATTCGAGCCTGATATTCTTCCAAGCTCGATAGAATAGTATTTGGAATTTCGATACTATCAGGTGAGATTGCCGCAAAAACCGTAGCGTCCACTTGCTTAGGACCATGACGAAGCGTGCTCAATACTAACTTTGTGGCAAAGACGCTATCTTTCCCTGTGGTGCCTTAGATTAGAAATTTAAGATCTATGCAGCCTGACCACCCAGCACCATCCGCGGCGCTGCCCACACAACGAGGCAGCAGATTGTCTCGCCTAAAAACGGCGATATTCCAGACCTATTTCGATATCCCAACGCCAGCGAAACCAAGATGCCCGTTACGCATCCCACGGGCACGCTAGAAGCAACCGCCGCAGTCGCAGCGAACGCGCCAAAGGCAATCAAACCAGACGCAAATGGGGAAGTTAGTTTTCGTAGATTCACTGAGCAATTTCCTTTAGCTCGAACGTCGCCTTCTGGCCTCACTGCTCCCAGTGTTGCCGAAGGCGGACTGTTCAGATCCGGACCTGCAAAGAATAGACCTCGGAATTCGACACAGCGAACATTTGATCATCATTTGTTGTATTTTCAGCCTTGTTACAATTGGTGAGGTTCTTTGTTGGTTCGTCAACTATTCTGTAGGACTTGGCCTACACGGCTTGCCCAAATTCTTATCCTTGTCCTGTGCGGGGTGGGGCGCACGGGCGCGTTCACGCCATCTAAACGATTAGCAATCGCTGGAGGAATCATGTGCGTACCAACGACGAAGCGTCTTGCAGCTGGGATCTCGCTAGCTCTGCTCTGTTTCAATGGCGCGCTGGCCCAAGTCACTTCGGATCAGGTGAATGCCGCAAAGAATGCCATTGATCTGCAGATATATGAATCGACAAAGGACCTGGCGGTTCAGCAAAAGGAGGCTGAAGCCAGAAAGGCCATTGCCGAAGCAGAAAAAGCCGAAATGCTGGCAAAGATTCCACCGGCGGACGCCAAGCCCCTGGCTGGCACTGTCAACACGGAAAAATTCGGTGCTGCCGGCTTGGTCAAGGCGTTCGATCTTGGGGCTGCACTGGCAACATCCGTCTGCACGGCGATTCCCAAGCAAATTGCGGTCTACGACGCGACGATTACACAGGGGGTGGTGGCGGCGCGCATCGTCGTCGCGGGCATGAACGGTGTGAAGGCCGATGCCAGCAATCAAACCAATAAACTGAAGAACGCATTGAATCCGGTGGCGGTCACCGCGGTACCTGATGCGGGCGGCGACGGCGGCGGTGCCGGACCGTTGGCACTGCCTTTAATAGCAGGAACGATCAAGGCAGTTGCGGATATTACGTCACTGTTTAAAACCAACGTGACGTATACCAGCACCTCGTTCGGAGACGGTACACGCGAGTTCTTTGTGACTGCCTTGGCAGAGCGTTGCCCAACGAAGATCGTCGGCACAGGAATCGGCTACTTGGGCGAGCTCGACGAACAGATGTTCGCTAGCCTCGTCGGCCAGGCCGCGTCGCTCAAGCAGGCACGCGAAAGCCTGTCAGATGCGATAGACGAGACAGATAAACGGATCGATCAACTGAGCTCGAATCTCAAGAAGCAAAAAAAGGATGCCTCGACTGATCCCCAGGTGAAAAAACTCACGGTGATGCGCGCAGATGCGGCAGCCAGTCTCAAAGGCACGGACGCATTTATTGAGTCTCTGAAAATCTCAGATGTGAGCGATAAGAGTCCCCTATATAGCGCGGCGCGCTTCCTGGCTTACGACAAACGTGTACAAAATGCAGATGTGCTGGATTTCACATTGCGGCTGGAGGGAATGACGATCATCCGGGAGAACCTGTTTACGGGGCAGCATCTGCGTCTTTCCGGTGTAGCGTTTCTATGGTACCGGATTCAATCCAGAAACGGCACATTGGTGCTGGCCAAGACCGTCCGCCAAATTACCAAGCCGGTCCAAGTCGACCTGGATGGAGACAAGGCAGCCGATGCCTTCTGGTCTGGCGCCAGTCCCAAGACGGAATGAACTGATGCTAAAGCAAACTCCCATCCCTGCAGGAGCAATCCCACCGGCGGCGCCAGCCCATGCGGTCAGTCTGCCCATGATTATTCAGCACCAGGAGCAGGATCAATGGTGCTGGGCGGCAGTCACTACCAGTATTGCGTCCTACTATCAGGCCACTAGCGCCTGGACCCAGTGTAGCCTGGCGTGCGCGGAACTGGGCAACGCCACCTGCTGTGCGGATGGCTCAATAGCAGAGTGCGATAAGCCTTGGTTCCTCAATTTAGCGTTAAGCCGTGTCCAGCATCTGCAGCAACGCATCGAAGGCCAAATCGACGATGCGACGATCATCGCCTGTTTGTCCGGCGGCCAGCCGATAGGGATACGGATCCAATGGGCTGATATGTCTGGGCACTTCATCGCCATCGTGGGCATCAGAAAAGAGCAGGATGGTACGGTGTCGCTTGCACTAGATGATCCGATTTACGGTCCGTCCACCCATGGACGGTCGGATTTAGCCGGACAGTATCAGGGGGCAGGAACGTGGACTCACACCTACACTACGCAGAAATGATATGCCAGCCCAGCGCAGCGTAAAATTCCGCCAGCCACTGGACGGGCTGACAGACGTTCTGCGGCGGCAGTTACCGCCGGCGGAAGCAGCTGCCCTGAGCGTGGTCGACTTGACTTTGATAGGACCAATGCCGCTCTACATAGGCAGTGTAGTCCGCCGGACAGGCCGGCACAGGATCGAGGCGTCCCAGGTTGGATGGCGTGGGTTGGTCCGTTCCGAGGCCGCTCCAGTCGCGGTTATTGAGTGGTATTTTCCACGTGCACCACTTCCCGCCTCCCTAAGCGTGCGGGGAGGTGAGCCTGCCCTGGCCTTAAGTACAGCGCTCGAGCACGCTTATGGCCTCATGCAAGCACGGCCGCATGCGTTTAGTGAAATTCGCTTTTTGTCGTTTCCGAGTTTATTCCTGACCGTGGTCTGGCTGCATGGCAGAAGACCGGCCTATATCCCGACGCGAACTGATGCGCGCGGTCGCTCGCCTGGTCTGTTGATTGAAGGACGGCCGGCGTTAATGAAGCTGGCCATGCAACGCATACAGCAACGTGCTCGTAGCGCAGCACGACAGGATCGTGCTACAGCGACAGAAGCGCAAGATATGAATACGCCACCAGCGCCCTTGAACGGCTGACAGAAACGCAATAGAACCATGAATGCAATCGGAATGATCCGGTAAACAATGTCTCCAAGATAGTTTGCCCACCTTTGGGGTTGCGAAAATCAACTAGGGGGTCGCCATGAATGACCATGTGTTTTCAATATTTTCGGAAAAATGCAAGTGGTTTATGGTCTTGGCCGCTTATCTTTTGCTCTGCAACCCTGCATGTTCGCAAACCAGGGGCAAACCCACCGACATTTATTCTTGGTATGGAAACTACCGGAACACCAATACCGTGCTGGTTTTTGTGCATGGGATTTTTGGAAACAGTAATACTTTTCTGTATGAGGATCCTCAGGATCAAAGTAAAGACAAATTTTGGCCGGAAATGTTGCTGCACGACGAGCGCTTTAAGAATGCCAGTGTCTTTCTGGGCGGATTTTATACGGACGTCAATTCGAAAGACTACGCCACCGACTTTGCTGTGAAGGATTTGCTTGCTGCATTAAAACGACCCAGTGTCAAGAATGGGCGAGCTGTGCTGGATCATAAGAATATCATCTTCATCTGCCACAGCACCGGTGGGGTAATGGTGAGGCGCTTGCTAGCGCAAAATGTGGAGCAGTTCAAAGGCAAGAAGATAGGCCTGCTCTTGATAGCATCGCCCTCGCTGGGGTCGCGTTGGGCAGACCGGCTGAGCCCGATCGCGAAATTTGGGGGCAATCAGCTTGCGCAAGAGCTTGAGGACAACAGCCAATTTCTGACCTCACTGGATACCACGTTCAAAGAGATAGTTGATAATAAAACCTTGAATATCACCGGGATTGAGGCGGTCGAAAACCATTTCGTCATCGACTGCTTTTGGTGTTTCACGAAGGTGGTTGAGGTTCAATCCGCTGCACGCTATTTTCCAAATCCGAGAATGCTGGCTAACACTGATCACTTTTCCACTGTCAAGCCGAATTCTGACACCCACCCAGCCTATCTCTTACTCTCCGATTTTTATCACGATTATTTCCAGAGTGATGCCGGCGCCTTGGAATGGAGTCCGCCGACCGCCGCAAAAATATCACTGTCCAGATCGGCGCCACGCTGGGTGCCATCTGAACCTGCGCATGCACTGAAGGATTTCCAAAATATCGATCCAGCTGTATGCAATCTTGCGGCGTCTGACGCAACGAGGAAACAGTCTTGCACGCTAGTCGTCAGAGGCAATATGCACAACCCGCCGCAGATAGGTGATGTGGGTTTGGAAAACGTCAAGTTGAGCTGTATTGGGAGCGATTGCACTAAGGTCAGTTTCAACCAATATAGGAGCGACTCGCTATATGGATCGGTATTGGCCGAAGTGAGCGTTCAGATCATCGCCACTTCGGGTGGACCTGGTCAGCCTGGCGACGGGGCGGCGGCGCCGATCAGCGTAGCCTGGACGCTTTCAGCCACGACTTCAGACAACAGGCTGGTTGAAGTTCAAAAATATGCCGATCAATTAAAAAGTTACGATGATAAGGTGCTAGTTCCCGTTCAGAGCGACGGTAGCGTGGTCACTATCAGTGCAAAGCTCCTAGATGGCGCATTTAATCTGGAAGCCGGGAAAGCAAGCCAATACAGAAACTTCGAGATGCTTTCGGATGGCGACCCTGCCTTCTACACCTATCTGATAAAAAGGTGAAGAGGTGTGGTGCGGAATATACCAATGGGTATAAGCAGATTTGATTCGTTCCAAATGGTTGAGAAGCTATGAAAAGACTGCATGGCTTGTAAGATTGAACTAGGTCATGTAGAAGCTGTTAAATTGCATTGAAAATTGATAATCATCTAGCCGTTCTCCCTTCGGCCGAGCCGAGGAATAAAGTCACGGTACGAATTCGAACTTTATCGAGGAGGACATCATGTTATTTTGTGGCATTGATCTTCATTCCAACAACTGCCTTGTCTGTTGATTTTCAGCGAAATCTAACCCTCTTTACCGCGTAATTTGCAAACGAATCTGACCCACGTATAAGACACAATCCTGCTCACGATATTGAGCGGGGATTTGGAGTGATCGACGTGGCATTACTAGGCATTATTCGACGCTGGCATATTCGAGACCAGGTCCCATTACGAGAGATCGCCAGGCGTTTAGGCATCTCGCGAAACACCGTTCGGCGCTAGCTGCGCTCGGAAACCATAGAGCCAGCGTACGCTGAGCGGCGCTCCAAACGCGCCATCGACCAATACGCTTTCCAACTTTCGGCAATGCTCAGGACTGAAGCGGCACGATCGCGCAAGCAGCGACGCATGCTAAAGCAGATCCATGAGGACCTAAAAAAATTGGGGTTTGAGGGGTCTTACGACAGGGTCGCAGCGTTGGCCAAGACATGGAGGGAGGGTCAAATCGACCGGGTCAATCCTGCTCACATACGAACAACTTCATGCGGGTCACGATCAGCAGGAAACCAACTATCTACGCGGACTTTAAGATTGTCTAATTTTCCGCTCATAAAAAATATGCAACTGAATTGTCCATTTCCGGTAGAGCTTTCAAAGTACTTAGTTAAGTACTTAGTTAAAGTCCCTTGTTGATCTACGCCGACTAGCAGGCCATCGAAATTCCCTGACACGATAGGAGCTGCGGTGCTAAACGCAATGACCAACGAGAAGCTTAACGCAAGAATAAATTTATGCAATTGCAATAATTCCTCAAAATCTCGACCGACGGCTATTGGCCGAATCCAGCCGATGACGGTCAGGATAGCATCTTGCTTGAATGCAAAGTGCACGATTTGTCACTGCACGCCAGATATAGCCTGCGGATGCTGACATTCGCAAATCGGACATGATCTGCTAGGCCAAGTCTGACCTGGCACATCATTCAGCGTCGTGGTGGCGCCATCGTGTAGACGCCATCGAAGCGCACGTTCACCCCGCCGCATTGCGCATTGTCGTGAACGATTAAGAATCTCCCCACTCGGACAAACTCCGCCGCGCAATCGTAATTTGCATTGCTTCCGGTCTCCATCGAACCCAGGTAGGCGTGATCTTTTCAACCCGGAGTCGGCCTTACAAGTCGCCAAAGTGTTCGACGCGCGAGCCATCGGCCAATTGGGCGCCGACCCATTTTGTATTGCCAGGCACGTAGTAGTTTCCGCCTTGCGCGCGATGCGGATGTAGCCGGGGTAGGTATACTGTTTCCATTTTCCCCTCCATTCCGGCTGTTCGCCAAGTTCGACGAATTGCAGTTGGCGATTGAGCACCCAGCCGACTGTTTCGCGTGTCTTGCCGGCGTACCAAGCGCAACTCCAGTCGCCATGCTGCTTGCTGATAATGAGTTCATCCCCGGGGACGACATAGCTCCCGGACTGGCACTTGGCGCCGCTCGATGGACAGCCGCCCGTATCGTGCTCGTTCCGGGTATGGTCGAACGTTGTTATCTTCGTTCCAACGCGAATACCAGGACGGATTTGCAGGGTGGGGGGCAGGGCAGGTGTGGCCGCCTCCTGTTCGCGATCGCCCGGCAACGCGGTAAAATAGCTTCTTTTACATTCAAGCTTTCATACTTCGATGACCACCGCACCCGCCAAGCCAGTCCGCACCCGTTTCGCTCCCAGCCCCACCGGCTACCTCCACCTGGGTGGCGCCCGCACGGCGCTGTATTCCTGGGCCTTCGCCCGCCACTTCGGCGGCACCTTCGTGCTGCGCATTGAGGACACCGACCTGGAACGCTCCACGCCAGCGGCCGTGCAGGCCATCATCGACGGCATGCAGTGGCTGGGCCTGAACCACGATGAAGGTCCGTTCTACCAGATGCAGCGCATGGACCGCTACCGCGAAGTGGTGGCGCAGATGCTGAAAGAGGGCACGGCCTACCTGTGCTATTCGTCGCCGGAAGAAGTGGAAGCCATGCGCGAGCGCATGCGCGCGGCCGGCGAAAAGCCCCGTTACGACGGCACCTGGCGCCCGGAGTCGGGCAAGACGCTGCCGGCCATTCCTGCCGACCGCAAGCCCGTGGTGCGTTTCAAGAATCCGCTCGATGGCGATGTGACGTGGGATGACGTGGTCAAGGGCACCATCACCATCTCCAATAAAGAGATGGACGACCTGGTGATCGCGCGCCCCGACGGCACGCCGACCTATAACTTCTGCGTCGCGGTGGACGATTGGGATATGGGCATCACCCACGTGCTGCGTGGCGATGACCACGTGAACAACACGCCGCGCCAGATCAACATCCTGCGCGCGATCGGCGCGCCGCTGCCGCAGTATGGCCACTTGCCGATGATCCTGGGCGCGGACGGCGAGAAGCTGTCCAAGCGCCACGGCGCCGTCAGCGTGATGGACTACCCGGCGCAAGGCTATCTGCCCGAAGCGATGCTGAACTACCTGGCCCGCCTGGGCTGGAGCCACGGCGACGATGAAGTGTTCTCGATGGATCAGTTCTGCGAGTGGTTCAACCTCGACCACCTGACCCGTTCGGCCGCCCAGTTCAACAATGAAAAGCTGGCCTGGCTGAACAATCACTACATCAAGCAGGCCGACAACCAGCGCCTGGCCGACCTGGCCATGCCGCATATGGTCGATGACGGCGCTAACTTCGACGGCGCGCCCGCGCTGCCGGTCGTGCTGGGCCTGATGAAGGAACGCGTCAACACCATCAACGAGCTGGCCGACGCGGCCATGCTGTTCTACCGCGAGCCCAAGCCCGATGCGGCGCTGCTGGCCCAGCATCTGACGGACGCCGTGAAGCCGGCGCTGGCGCAGTTCGCTGAGCGTTGCAAGACGGTGGAGTGGACCAAGGAAGCCCTGTCGGCCATGATGAAGGAAGTGCTGGCAGCGAACGGTTTGAAGATGCCGCAGATGGCGATGCCGCTGCGCCTGATCGTGACGGGTCAATTGCAGACGCCGGCCATCGATTCGGTCTTGCAAATTTTTGGCCGAGACGTTATTCTCTCGCGCCTGGCCAAATTTCTCTGAATTTGCTTTTAGCGGTGAAGAGAATAAGCCAGCAAGGTTGCAGAAGGGTATTTGCACAAAACGATAACCCTGCTATAATCTTGCTTCTGATGCACACGGGGGTATAGCTCAGCTGGGAGAGCGCTTGCATGGCATGCAAGAGGTCAGCGGTTCGATCCCGCTTACCTCCACCAGTATCGGAACGCAGTCGGTTCCGGTCGTGTTGAAGAAGTAGTATTGGTTGTTCGCAGTCCCCATCGTCTAGAGGCCTAGGACATCACCCTTTCACGGTGAGTACGGGGGTTCGAATCCCCCTGGGGACGCCAAGTTGTACCGTAGTAGATGTAGTTTGACGTTGTTTGTACTGATTGTTTGATGTTTGGCTTCACGCTGGATAGCAACAAGTAGTGAAAACAAAAGTCGCCCCGGCGGCTTTTATTATTTCTGCACCAGAGGGGGTATAGCTCAGCTGGGAGAGCGCTTGCATGGCATGCAAGAGGTCAGCGGTTCGATCCCGCTTACCTCCACCACAAAGTGCGGAAATGATGGGGTCTACGTAGTAAGCAGTTCCTGGTCCCCATCGTCTAGAGGCCTAGGACATCACCCTTTCACGGTGAGTACGGGGGTTCGAATCCCCCTGGGGACGCCAGCTGATGCTGGTGGTAGTAAAAGTAGTGAGTAGTAAAACGTAGTAAATAGTTTCTGCGCCCGGGGGGGTATAGCTCAGCTGGGAGAGCGCTTGCATGGCATGCAAGAGGTCAGCGGTTCGATCCCGCTTACCTCCACCAATCGCGCAGGAATACGAATTCAGGTCCCCATCGTCTAGAGGCCTAGGACATCACCCTTTCACGGTGAGTACGGGGGTTCGAATCCCCCTGGGGACGCCAGATTTTGCGAGTTGTCTGCCATAGCCGGCAACCGCGCTGCAAGTTTCACCGATTCGAATGATCAAGCCGCCTAGTGCGGCTTTTTTGTTGTCTGCGATTTTGTGTGCAGGGCTCATCATTTTGTCACTGTTGCCAAACAGGCACGCTTGGCGCGAAAATCGGGCGATTTAGACGCTAAGCTATTGATTCTGTTGCGATCGTTGTGCTATGATTCGCGCACGCTTTTTTGAGGGCAATAAGACTCGAAACGGCACTGCAAAGTCCCCATCGTCTAGAGGCCTAGGACATCACCCTTTCACGGTGAGTACGGGGGTTCGAATCCCCCTGGGGACGCCAGGATTTTGCAGCAGGTCTGGCCGCACGCGCGGCCAAGGACAGATTTCTGTCCCCATCGTCTAGAGGCCTAGGACATCACCCTTTCACGGTGAGTACGGGGGTTCGAATCCCCCTGGGGACGCCAGATAACCGCGCCGGCCGCAAGCCGGAAGACGGTCGAATAAGCCGCCTGGTGCGGCTTTTTTTGCGTCCATCGCGGACGCGATTACTGATGGTGCCCGATGATGGCCTCTTCCTTCGATTTATCTCCGGCTGGCCCGGTCGCCGCCAATGCTGCCGCTGTCGTATCCGGCGCCGCGCCGCTGGCCGCGCGCCGCTGGCCGTTCCATTTCAACGCCCATGTGCGCGCCGCCTTCTTCGCCAGTCTCGATGTGGACATGCAGCGCGTGGCGTATGCGCGCCGGATCTCGCTGTGCTGCAACCGTGTGGCCCCTGTAGCGAAACTGTTCGCACAGTTGCAGGCTGCCGCCACGCCCACGCTGTGCCTGGTGCCCGAGGGCGAGGCATCCGAGGCGGTGGCCGCGTTCCTCCAGGCCGATCCTGTTGCGGGCGCGCGCGCCATGCGCGGCGGCCTGACCGTGCAGGTGCTGCCCGCGCTCGATGCGCAGGCCTACGATCAGCTGCTGTGGGCCTGCGACTTCAATTTCGTGCGCGGCGATGCGCAACTGGTGCGCGCACAGCTGGCGGCCCGTCCCTTCATCTGGCAGGCGGAGGAGGGCGCTGGCGTGGCAGCGGCGCAAGCCTTTGTCAGTGCATACGGCGCGGCACTGCCCGCGCATGGGGCGGCCGTGCTGGCCGAAGCCTTCCAGGTCTGGAATGGTGAGGGTGAACGTTACGCGGCGCTGGGCGCGTGCCTGGCCGGTCCGGTATCGTGCCTGCTGGCGCCGCACGCGCGCGCGTGGGCGGACGGGCTGCCCGAAGCGCTGGGCGCGACGGGTCGGGAGCGCCAGACCACGCTGGCCATTTTCTGCAAGGTGGTCGACAACTACGGTGACGTGGGCATTTGCTGGCGGATGGCGCGCCAGTTGCAGCATGAGCATGGCGTGGCCGTCGAACTGTGGGTGGACGACCTGCACAGTTTCCGCCGCATCTGCCCGGACGTGGTTACCGATGCAGAGACGCAGCAGGTGGCCGGTGTCACGGTACGCCACTGGCACAGTCAGGATGGCGAGTTCGAAGCGGCCGACGTGGCCGATATCGTGATCGAATTTTTTGGCTGCGACATCCCGGAAGGCTATATTGCCGCGATGGTGGAATGCGAGCCGCGCCCCGTGTGGCTCAATCTCGAAGGCTTGACGGCCGAGGAGTGGGTGGAAGGCTGTCATACCTTGCCGTCGTCCCACCCGCGCCTGCCGCTGACCAAGCACTTCTTCTTCCCCGGCTTCACGGCCAAGACCGGCGGGCTGCTGGTGGAGGCAGCGCTGGACGAGCGCCGCCGCCAGTTCCAGGCCGATCCTGCCGCCATGGCCGGTTTCCTTGGACATCTGGGCTTGTCGGCCGCCGACATCGCGGCGCAAAAAGTGTCGATGTTCTGCTATCCGCACGCGCCCGTCGCGGCGCTGTTCGCGGCGTGGGAGCGGGGCGCGGAACCCGTCGCCTGCCTGGTGCCGGAAGGCGTGGCGGCTGACGCGGTGCGGGCGTTCCTGGGCGCGGAGCCCGTGGCCGGCGCCGTCGCCAGCCGAGGCGCGCTGACGGTGCGCGTGCTGCCGTTCGTGCCGCAACCGGACTACGACAAGCTGCTGTGGGCCTGCGACCTTAATTTCGTGCGTGGCGAGGATTCGTTCGTGCGCGCGCAATGGGCCGGCAAGCCCTTCGTCTGGCACATCTACCCGCAGGACGAGAACCTGCACCACAAGAAGCTGCGCGCTTTCCTGCAGCGCTACGCTGGCGGACTGGATGGCCTGACAGCCTTCTCGCTGTACTGGAACGGTGCCGGTGCAGATGGCGGTACAGGTGAGCCGCACAGTGCCGCGCTGTGGTCCGCGCTGCGGGCGGAAATGCCGGCCATCGTCGCCCGCGCCGCCGACTGGCAGCGGCAAATCCTGGAGAACGGTGACATGACGGGGAATTTGCTGAAGTTTTCCCGACTAATCCAGTCGGTTAAGCATGAAACTCGGGTATAATGCCCGGTTACTTTGGAACGTATTTTTACCCGATCAAACGTGGCTAGCGGCATCATTGCCATCGGCAGCAGTTGATTTTTTATGCAACTTACTTTTTACGTATATTCTCTATGAAACCTGCAAAAGAAATTCGTGTTGGCAATATCATTATGGTCGACAGCAAGCCTATGATCGTGCTGCGTTCGGATGTGAACGGTTCGAGCCGCACGGGCTTCACCTACAAGTGGAAGATGAAGAATCTTCTGACCAACAGCCCGCTGGAAAACGTGTTCCGCGGCGACGACAAGTTCGACGTCGTGGTGCTGGACAAGAAGCCAGTGACCTACTCGTACTTCGCTGACCCGCTGTACGTGTTCATGGACGCTGAGTACAACCAGTACGAAATCGAAGAAGAAAACCTGGGCGACGCACTGCACTACCTGAAAGACGGCATGGAATGCGAAGCCGTGTTCTACGATGGCAAAGCGATCTCGGTTGAACTGCCAACCACCATCGCCCGTCAAGTGGTGTACTCGGAGCCTGCCGTCAAGGGCAACACCTCGGGTAACGTGCTGAAGGAAGCCAAGATCGAAAACGCGATCGAAGCCCACCGTCACACCGTGCAGGTTCCCCTGTTCGTGAGCCAGGACGACGTGATCGAGATCGACACCCGTACCAACGAGTACAAGCGCGTGGTCCGCAACTAAGCACCATCCGCTCCACCGAAAAGCACGCCCGGTTCTGCCCGGCGTGCTTTTTTTACGCCTGTGTCGTATTTTTGTGTGGAAATGTTAGGGAATATTCTATTCTCAACTGCAATTTTTCTGGAATGAAAGTCTTTCCGCTGCTATCCTAGCGCGTGCAGTAAGGGATGGTAGACACCAGGAATTAACCACTCACGAGGATGGCATGGATCGCAGGGAGTTCGTTCGGGCCGGCGGTGGCGCCGGTGCTTTGGCAGGCAGTGTGCGCGCCGCGGGCGCGGCGCCCAGGTTCGGGACGGCCGGCATCCTCGATGCGGGCGTGCGGGAACAGCAGGAGTTGATGCAGGCCGGTAAGCTCACTTCCCATTCGCTGACCTCGCAGTACCTGGCGCGCATCAAGACCATCGCCAACTTCGGCCCGCGCGTCAAGGCCATGATCGAGATTAATCCGGAGGCGCTGAAGATCGCGCTGGAGATGGACCGTGAACGTGGCCTCAAGCGCCTGCGCGGCCCGCTGCACGGCATCCCCGTTCTGCTGAAAGACAATATCGCCACCGGCGACCGCATGAGCACCTGCGCCAGCGCCGCGACGCTGGCGGCGGCCGAGGCGGGCGCGGTGCGCGATGCGTTTATCGTGGCCCAGTTGCGCGCCGCCGGCGCCGTCATCATCGGCAAGATGAATCCGCGTGAGTGGGCCAATCTGCCGCCGGCCCTTGCCGTTGGTGGCGCCAGCCCCTGTGCCGGCGCCGCCATTGCGGCAGGCCTGGCCACCCTGGCCGTGGGCACCGAGCCGGATGATTCCATCGTCTCACCGGCTTCCTTGTGCGGGCTGGTTGGCATCAAGCCCACGCTGGGGCTGGTGAGCCGTAGCGGCATCATTCCTGTCGATCCATCGCGTGACACGGCCGGTCCCATGGCGCGCAGCGTGGCCGATGCGGCCCTGATGCTGGCCGCGATGGCCGGCACCGACGCCAACGACCCGGCCACCACGACAGCCAGCGACAGGGCCGCTGATTACCGCGCCGCGCTCGACATGGCAGGCCTGCGAGGCGCGCGCATCGGCGTCGCCCGCAATACCTTCGGCGGCAATGCGGAACTGGCCGTCGTGATCGAAAAGGCGCTGGTGGACCTGAAAGCGCAGGGCGCCGTGCTGGTGGATTCGGAACTGCCCGATGTGGACCACGCGCCGGAGCAGGGGATCGCCCAGGTGATGCGTGAGCATGGCCTCGATGCGCTGGTGGCGCCCACCAGCGGGCCGGCGTGGCTGCGCAATGCCACGCACGGCGTGCATGGTGCGAATGGTGCGAATGGTGCGGATGGCGCCAACGGTGCCGATGGTGCCGATAGTGCCAATAACAGCCGCTCTGTCAGCGTGTTCCCATCGCCGGTTGTCGCAACCAGCTATCCGCATATCACGGTGCCGGCCGGGCAGGTGCACGGGCTGCCCGTGGGCCTGTCGTTCGTCGGCGCCGCCTACAGCGAGGCGAAGCTGATCGGCATGGCCTACGCCTTCGAGCAGGCGACCCTGCACGGGCGCGCGCAGCGGCTTGCCGCCAGCGTAGGGCTGGCGGCGCGCTAGCGGCTGGTCCGCTGTTGTGCGAACGCGCGGCGCAGCCAGTACGCGGCGCTGGCACCGATCAGCAGCAGGGTCACCAGCGAGCCTTCCACACCGAACGCGCCGCCCGTGAGCAGGGTGTCGCCCGCCAGCGTGCCGCGCAGCAGGCCGCTGCTTGCCGCGTGGCCCGATACGGTGGAGGAGAACACGACGTCAAGGCCGTAGTTCCATGCCATGTGCGTGCCGATACAGATCCACAGGCGGCGCGTCTTCATGTAAAGCGCCGCTTGCAGCACGCCATAAGCGGTGATTACGCTGACGCCCAGCACGGACGCGCCTTCATTTGGCAGGTGCCCGAGGCCGAATACCAGCGAGGAAATCGCGATGGCTGGCAGGCTGCCGAGCGAGCGCTCAGCGACCCCGAAGATCACGCCACGGAACATCATCTCCTCGGTCATGCCGACCAGCGCCATTTCGGCCAGCGGCACCAGCATCATGGCGCTCACGGGATTGATGCCGTCGAGCCGGTATGCACCCAGCACAGCCAGGATGGCGAAGGTGCCCGTCACCAAGACGGCGCCGAGCAGCAACCCCGCGCCCAGTTCGCGCGCCATGCCCGGCGTGGACAGTTCAAGCGCTTGCCGCTTCTCGATGCGGCGCACATAGAAGCGATAGCCGAACCATACCAGTGCGGCGGCCAGCAGCTGCGGCCACATGACGCGGTAGGGTTTGGCGACCAGCTTGGACGCGGCGATCATCGTCAGCGGTACGGCGCCGAAGGTCAGCACGATGCCAAGCACGATGCGGATCAGGGGATGGGCCATCAGGCGCGATGGCAGGGAGGGCTTGGTCGTCGCAATGCGCAGAGTGTGTTCCATGGTCGCTTTCTTCGGTTGGTGGATCGGTCTTCCTTTTCAAACTTTCTAATCGGGTCCTTTGTCCGCTTGTTGTCCTGCTTCGCGTATGCGCTCGCCGAAGCCGTGGCGTTCGAGGGCGGTGATCGCCTGCGCCAGGCACACCGACAAGGGAAATTCCAGTTCCGTATCCAGGCTGTCGGCCGCATGCCTGGTCGCGCTCCAGCAGGCGCGCAAGCGGGGCAGCATGGCCTCGCCCTTGGGACTCAGGCGCACCACGCGTTGCCTGCCGTCGTCGTCGCTGGCGGCAACCAGCAGCAGGCCTTCCTTTTTCATCAGCGCGACCGTCTGCGTCGCCGCCGGCTGTGTAATGCCCGCCATGCTGGCCAGTTGGCCGATGGTCGCGCAGCCCTGTTGCGCCAGCACCCGCATCACCGGCGTGTAGCGGGGCCGGTAGCCGAGGCCCGCATCCACGTAGGCTTGCTGGACGGCGCCGTCCAGTAGTTCGATCAGATGCCGTAATTGCGTGCCGAGTCCTTGTCTCATGTGGTTATATTAGCATGATTTCCATAAGTGCTTATATAGATGTCGAGCCGGCGAAATGCCGAGCCGGCGCCGTTGTGGGTAGTCCCACGACGGGCGCCGGGGCGGTCGCTACATGAAGTTGCGGGTGTGGAGGGCGGACAGTTGCTGCGCCGCGTCCTTGCCGAAGCCCAGTTTTTCCAGCCGCGCCTGGCGGCCCTCGGCCATGTCCACCATCAGTTCCTGCACGCGCTGGTAGCCGGTGGCGATGGCGGCGGGCGTGAATTCACCGGCCGCCAGCAGGATCAGCGCGTCGAACACTTCCTCGTTCAGGCCCGAAGTGCCGGACAGCGCGTCGTTGCGCGACTGGACCGCGTTGGCCAGGCGGGTGCGGAACGCCGGCTCCTGTTCCAGGCGCGCGGCCAGGTGCGTCATGCCGAAGGCGACATGGCGTGCCTCGTCGCGCGCGGCCAGGCGCGCGATCTGGCGCGTGACGGGATCGGGCGCGTGCGTGTGCAGGAATTGCAGCAGGCTGACGAAGGTGCCTTCGCCCAGTACCGACAGCAGGAATTCGGCCACGGAGAAATCGGCCTCGTCGAGCAGCGTCTTGAGCGAGTTCTGGCCGCCGGCAGTCGACAGCGCGGGCTCCTTGCCCTTGAGCCGCACGCGGCGCGTGAACACGTCGATGTGGCGCGCTTCGTCGGCGCACTGGATCGCCAGCACCGCCTGCACTTCGCGGAAGTGCGGGTGCAACTGGCCCAGGAAACGGGCCGGCACGACCAGCGCCGCCACCTCGTTCTCGATCATGTAGGTCAGCACCTGGACCACGGCGTCTTCCACGATGTCGGGCAACTCGAACGGGGCGTTCCAGTCGATGGCCGTCTCCGGGTCCCACTGGGCGGCGGCGGCTTGCGCATACAGGTCGGCGGCGCGGCCGGCCCATACCTCGCTCTTTTGGTCGAGGCGGAAGTGCATGGCCGGCGAGCCGGCTTCCACGGTCGCGCCGCGCGCGGCCAGACCCCAGCGCGGCTGCGCGTGATCGGCCACGGCGCCGTCCAGCGCGGGATCGGCATGGCCGGTCTGCATGGCGCCGCGCCAGCGTCCGGCCTGCACATGGCCGCGCGTGACGCGCGCCATCGTGCGTCCGTCCTGTTCCACCAGCTGGCACGGGTGGCCCTGGCTGCGGCACCAGGCCGCCAATTGGCTGTCCCAGCCCGCGCTGGCGCCGGTCACGGTGATGTCGGCGCCGGGCGCCACTTCCTGCAAGGCGTGCTTGACCAGCAGGTGGGCGCCGGCGTCGAAGCCGAGTGCCTCAATATCGATAGTCGGCTGCAAGGATATTCCCTTCCTGATCGTAGAAGCGCTCGTCGTCGGTGGCGCGGATCAGCGCGTCGTAGCCGCTGGTGCGGCCGGGCAGCCAGATCTTGAGCCCTTCCAGTTCCAGCAGCGGGCGCACGTCCGGATCATCCCAGCGCATGGCCAGCAGCAGTTCCGTGAAGCGGCCGATGTCCGCTTCCGGCGCGCCGGGGCTGACCGTGAAATTGCAGTGGTCGAAGGGGCCCGTGCGGGTCAGGATGCGGGTGGCGCTGGCCGGCAGGATGCCTTCGCGCGAGAATGCCATGTGGTTACCGTCGATCATCCAGGCGGCGTCGATTTCACCTGCCATCAGGGCCAGCGCGGCGTCGCGTTCGCCGCCGATATGGTCGCCGTGCTTGCCGCCCAGGACGTCGAAGCGCTTGGCCGTGTAGTCGCGGCCGGCCAGCAGGCCGTGCTGGCGCAGGTGGTCGAGCGGAATCAGGCGCGCCTGCGGCGAGTCGATGGCGCCGAAGCCGATGGTCTTGCCGGCCAGTGCGTCCAGCGTGGCGGGCGCGGTGGCGTCGTTGCGGGTCACCAGCACGGAGGTCAGGTCGCAATCGCTGTCGCGCATGGCGATGGCGCGCACCTGCTGGCCGCGCGCGCGGGCCATGCGCTCGGCGCGCACCCAGGCCAGCGGCGAGTTCCACGCCAGCGCGATGCTGCCATCGAACTGCGCTTCCACCTGGCGCTCATAGTTGGAGTACAGGATGTAATCGAATTCGAAGCCGTTGCGGCGGAAGTACTCCTTGAAGCCTTCCCAGATCGTCACGACTTTCGGTGCGTAGGCGACGGCGCCCATCATCAATGGTTTGGTCATGGCGCGCTCCTTAACCGAACACCGGCATGCCGCAGACGGCCTTGCCGATAAAGTCGAACAGCACGTCGGAGGTCGGCGCCATCACGGATGCCGCGCGGGCATCGCGGAAGTAGCGTTCCACGCCCAGATCCTTGCGGAAGGCGGCGCCGCCGCAGACGCGCATGGCGGTGTCGCTCACTTCCAGCGCCGCTTCGGCGGCCGCCGCTTTCACCTGCATCACGCGCAGCATGGCGTCCGGGCGGGCGTTGGCCAGCGCGCTCACGGTGTCGTCGCGCAGGGTGCGCACCATGTCGGCCTGGATGCGGGCGCGGGCAATGTAGGCGCGGATGGTGGGCAGGTCGGCCAGGGCGCTGTTGATGTGTTCCAGCTTGCTGGCGCCCACGTGGGCGCAGGCCGTTTCCAGCACGGCGTCCATCAGGCCCACCGAGCAGGAAGCGATCAGCGTGGCGAACACGGGCAGCACGGCGCCGATCATGATGTCGAAGCCGCCGCCGTCCGCGCCCAGCAGGGCCGAGCGCGACACGCGCACGCCTTTCGCTGTCAGCGGCGAGGAGCGGTTGCCGCGCAGGCCCAGGCCGTCGAACTGTTTGACTTCGCTCAGGCCGGCGGCCTTGCTGTCGACCAGCCACAGCGAGCTGGCGCCTTCAGCGGCCATGGGGCCGGTGGACCAGACGTAGGAATCGGCTTCGCCGGCCGAGGTGACCATGGTCTTGCTGCCGTCGAGCAGGACGGCGTCGCCATCGGCGCGGGCGGTGCCGACCGGAGCCCAGAAGTGGCTGCGCGAGCCGGTGTCCGACCAGGCCAGGGTGCTCAGGTGGCGGCCGGCGGCGATGTCGCGGCGCACGGCGTCGCTGCCGGTTTTTTCCAGCACGGTGGTGGCGCAGTAGTGCATGCAGATCACCATGGCCGTCGACGGGCAGGCTTTGGCGATGCGCTCGACCACCTGCACCGCTTCGGCCAGGCCCAGCCCCATACCGCCGACGGTGGTGGCGCTGATCAGGCCGAGCAGGCCGGCTTCGCCCAGCGCGCGCACGGCGGCGCGGGGAAAGGCGGCGTCGCGGTCGGTCGCTTGCGCCGCCGGGGCGATGGTGTTCTGGACGATGGCGTCGAGTTGGTGCAGGTAGGTCATGGCATCCCTTGTTTGAAATCGATGGGACGCTGCCGCTGGCGGAGGACGAACAGGCAGGAACGGCGACGGGCTCGCGCCCGCGCCAAAGCGGACGGGCGGATGGGCGGACGGAATCCGCGCATGGATGGCGCACCTCACGATGTTCTGCTCGACCTGCGTACTGGCAGCGCTTGGAAACGGTACATCCCATCGTGTTCGTCGCTCGCACCAGCCACGCGCGGGCCGTCAGACCCGCTACAGTTCAGTTGAACATGCAAGCGGCGTTACGGCGGACCGGTTTGAAACAAATACGATGGTGCGCGCAGTGTAGCAGAGGCGGGGCGCCCGAGGCAAAGTCAGCCGTTACACCTCGATGAAGCGCATCTTGAAATAGCGGCCCTTGATGGCGCCGAAATCGCCGCCCAGCGGGCTGTTCTTGTTGAGCCGCTCGAACGCCTGGTAGGCGATGCGGCGGTCCAGCGCCACGTAGGTCTGGAACTCGAACACGTTGATCTTGCCTACTTGTTCCTTGAGCAGGCCGGCGTCGCCCGTCAGCGCGCCCAGCAGGTCGCCCGGACGCAGCTTGTCCTTCTTGCCGCCCTGGATCACCAGCGTCATCATGGGCGCCGGCTCGGCCACCGCGTATTCGTCTTCCTTCAGTTCGTCCAGCTTGTGCCATTCGACGGGCGCGTTCTGGTACTCCTCGATCAGCTTGACCCATTTCTTTTCATTGGGCGCGCACAGCGTCAGTGCCAGGCCTTGTTCGCCGCCGCGACCCGTGCGGCCGACGCGGTGGATGTGCACTTCCGTGTCCTTGGAGACGTCCACGTTGATCACCGCTTCCAGGTTGGGGATGTCCAGGCCGCGCGCGGCCACGTCGGTGGCCACCAGTACAGAGCAGCTACGGTTGGCGAACAGTACCAGTATCTCGTCGCGCTCACGCTGTTCCAGCTCGCCGTACAGTGCAAGTGCGGTGAAGCCCTGGGCGCGCAGCGCGTCGGCCAGTTCGCGGCACTGGACCTTGGTGTTGCAGAAGGCGATCGTGGAGACGGGCTGGAAGTGGTTGAGCAGGCGGGCCACGGCGTGGTTGCGCTCATCGAAGCCGATTTCGTAGAAGCGTTGCTCGATCTGGCTGTTGTCGTGCTGGGCCTCGACCGTCACTTCCAGCGGATCGATCAGGAACGAGGCGGTGGCGTGGCGGATGTCGTCCGGGTAGGTGGCCGAGAACAGCAAGGTCTGGCGCCGGGTGGGGCAGGCGCTGACGATGTTGGCGATCTCGTCGTAGAAGCCCATGTCGGTCATGCGGTCGGCCTCGTCCAATACCAGCGTCTGCACCTTGGACAGGTCCAGCGTGGCGCGGCCCAGGTGGTCGCGGATGCGGCCCGGCGTGCCCACCACGATGTGGGCGCCATGTTCGAGCGAGGCGATCTGGGGACGCATGGGCGCGCCGCCGGTCAGCACCAACACCTTCACGTTGCCCATGGCGCGCGCCAGCCGGCGCAGTTCATTGGCCACCTGGTCGGCCAGTTCGCGCGTAGGGCACAGTACCAGCGCCTGGGTGGCGAACCACGCGGGGTTGAGCTTTTGCAGGATGCCGAGGCCGAAGGCCGCCGTTTTGCCGCTGCCGGTCTTGGCCTGGGCGATCAGGTCGCGGCCTTCCAGCACGGCCGGCAGGCTCTGGGCCTGGATCGCCGTCATCTGGTGGTAGCCCAGGGTGTCGAGGTTGGACAGCAGGGCGGGCGTCAGGGGCAGGCTGGAAAAGGAAGTCGAATTCATGGTGGCGGAACGGATCAGGATGGCGGGGTGGGCACAGTCTAACAGGCTGGCGCGGCGTTGAGCCACTGTGCGATGGATGCATCCGCGCGGGCGGATGCACAGGGGGGCTTAATTGAGGACTAAACCGGGGACTAAACCGGGGAGCTTAATCCGGTGCCCAGATGGGCAGGCCGGTCAGGTCCAGTTTGTCGTCGCGGGTCCACAGGGGCAGGCCGG
The DNA here is from genome assembly GCF_014042345.1 of Rugamonas brunnea. GTDB lineage: Bacteria > Pseudomonadota > Gammaproteobacteria > Burkholderiales > Burkholderiaceae_D > Rugamonas > Rugamonas brunnea. The sequence goes on along the minus strand of NZ_JACEZT010000001.1, from coordinate 252,189 downwards.
TGGTGTCGGTCGGTTCCAGCAGTTCAAGCTGCACTTGCTGGAGCGTGGCGCGCCGGGGGCGCGGGCCGAGCGGGCGCTTGGGCTCCGGCTCAAGCGGCTCGGCGGGACTGAAGCCGGGCAGGTCGAGCGTCGCGTTATCTTTTTTATCTCTCATGTCAAAACCTCATGCCCACCGCGCGCGCCTGCGCGGGCGATGGAGCGGTCCTGGCTGCGAACCGCTTGAACGGTGCGGCGCGGGAAAGCGCGCCGCTAAAAATAAAAGCCCGGCTGCGGCAGTCGGGCTCAGTAAATTGCGCGTGCAGTGTATCACAAACCGCTGGCCCTGGGCGGGCTGGCCGGCCAGCCGGGACAGGCGGCCAGCCCGCCGGTGGGCCCGACATCAGCGGAAGCTGAGCGCTGCCGTCAGGTCGCCCGGCGGCAGCGCGCCGCGCGCCCTGAAGGCGGCGTTGCGGGCGGCCAGGCCTTCCAGCAGCGGCAGGTCGTGCAGGCGCGTGATCAGGCGCAGGATGGAGGTGGTGTCGTAGAAGTTGTGGTCGACCTGGCCCTTTTTCGCATACGGCGAGACGATGATGGCCGGCACCCGCGAGCCCGGACCCCAGCGGTCGCCCTTGGGTGGCGCCACGTTGTCCCACCAGCCGCCGTTTTCGTCGAAGGTGATCACCACCACCATGTCCTTCCACTGCGGGGACTTCTTCAGGTGCTCGATCACGTTGGCGACGTGCTGGTCGCCCGATTCCACATCCGAATAGCCGGCGTGCAGGTTGAGGTTACCTTGCGGTTTGTAGAAGGCGACGGCCGGCAGTTTGCCCGCCACCACGTCGGCCAGGAATTTGTTCGAGATCGGGCTGTCACCGAGGCCGCCGTCGCGCAGGTGGGCGGCGCGCGCGGCGGTGCCGGGCGCGAACTGCTTGAAGTAGTTGAACGGCTGGTGGTGATACTGGAAGTTGGGCTTGGCGCCGCCGCCGCGCGCGTCCAGCGCGGCCTGGAACGCGCCGCCGTACCACGCCCAGCTCACCGACTTGGCTGACAGCAGGTCGCCGATGGTCTGGTAGGTTTGCGGCGGCAGCGTGTTGGCATCGGCCGGATCGGCCAGCAGCGGATCGCCGCCGGGCGCGGGACGGATGTAGCTGGGCTGGTAGGGCGGGGCCATGGTGTTGACGGCGTAGCCATCGGGCGTGATGGCGCCGTCGTTGACGAACTTGGGCGGGCCTTCCAGCGCGCCGGGGCAGTCGGGCGCCACCGCCAGGCGTACGCCCTGGGGGCCGTCCGCCAATACCGCGATCTTCTTTTTCGCCGCCGTATCGGCCGCGTTGAAATACTCGGGCGTGCGGCCGCTGATCAGGAACTGGTGGTTCAGGTAGGAGCCGCCGAAGGCCGCCATGAAGAAGTTGTCGCACAGGGTGTACTGTTCGGCGATCTTCCACAGGCCCAGGTTCTTGTTGGTGTCGCCGTAGTAGCCCATCACCAGGCCGCCGGCGTTGCCCCAGGCTGCGAAGCCGTCGTTCTTGCCGCCGTTGATCTGCATCTGGTTGTGGTAGAACAGATGCCACAGGTCGCGCGTGATGACGGCTTCCGGCAGTGGCTTGCCTTCCGTGTCTACCAGCTTGAACGGGCCGTTGGGCAGGTCCTTGATCTGATCTTCCTTGATCGCATACTGCTTGCCGCCGATGTCCTGGGTGTTGGGCACCATGCCGCCCCAGACCTTGGGCAGCACTGGCAGCACGGCGCCGTTGCGGTCTTTTTGCGGGCAGGCTTCCGGCGCGACGGCCGATAGCGGCGCCTGGGTGCCGGGGAAGTTGGCGAACAGGTTGTTGAAGCTGCGGTTTTCCAGGTAGATCACCACCACGTTCTTGACGTGGGCTTTCAGCTTGGCGTCCAGCGAACCTTTGACGGTCTTGTGGGCCGGCGCCGCCTCGGCCAGTTCGGGCAGGGCGGAGGCCAGGCCGACCGCCGTCGCGGCCTGGAAGATGCGCCGGCGCGCGGGATTGGCCGGAAGGTCGTCGGCTGGGTGCTGCTGGTCTTCTGGCTTGTCGTTCACGCGCTGCTCCTTGGTGAGGTCCGGATGGGAAATTACAGTAGACGCAATTGTGACAGTTTGTCCAGAAAGTGCAAAGCCGGTGGACTGCGATTGCCGCTATCTGGCGGGTGGCGGAGGGAAGTCGAGCAGGCCGCGCTGGTATGTCTCGCGCACTTCCGAGAACGGCAGGTGGCCACTGGTGTAGAGCACGGCGTTGTGCTCGAACAGGGCGGGCGGGATGTCCAGCGCCCCACCTGGCACGGCGGGCGCGGGCACGGGCGCTTGGGCGGTTTCCCATTTGTCCGGCAATGGCGACCACAGTGTTCTGGCGCTGATGGTGCGCCGGTAGGGCGCCAGCGGCAGTACCGCCTTGCCGAACGGGGTGTCGGTCTCGTCGAGCAGGCGGTTCATGGCCGGCGACAGGCGTTCCGGCACATACCAGTTGTCGGCCTCGGAGAGCAGGTGCCCGCCGCAAGTCAGTTGCACGCGGCGATACTTGATTGGCGTGTCCGGCCCCACCTGCAAGCGCGCGCGCTGTTCGGCGCTGGCCGCCTTGACGATGCCGCGTTGTAGCTGGGCCGTCACCTTGGGCGTGGCGCTCATGGCGTGGTCGCCGCACCATTTTTCCAGCGTCAGCGTGGCGCTGGTGCTGGCGAGGATGTCGGCGTTGATGGTCTGGACCAGGGCCAGTACCTGCAACCGGGATTGGTAGTTGTCGGACCAGTTGGCGGCTTCGCCGCCATGAGCCGCGCCCGCGGCGGTCAGGACCAGCGCCGCGAACAGGGACACTAAAGAGGAGGGGGCGTGCTTCGCGGTCAAGCGCATGGGATGCTCCATCGACGGCCAGAAACGTAAAAGCCGCTGATTCTCTCTCAAGAATCAACGGCTTAGCATTTGGTTGCGGGGACAGGATTTGAACCTGTGACCTTCGGGTTATGAGCCCGACGAGCTGCCAGACTGCTCCACCCCGCGTCTGTGTGCCAGCATTATATAGAGGCTTGCTGCATTGCGCAAGTGCTCAAATAAGATGGGCTTATGGTTCCGTCATGTCCTTAAGTGGCGCTTATGCGGGCCGGGTTCAGGCGGCGCCCAGGCGCCACAACGACGTTACCTCGGCTGAGCGGGCCGCGTGCAGCGGATCGCTGGCGTCGGACGCGCGCGGATGCACGGGCTTGACGTCGTGCCGGCCCAACACCTTGAGGCCGGCGGCGGCGATCCAGTCCAGCAGTTGCTGGCGCGGTCGCAGGCCCAGGTGCTCGGCCAGGTCGGACAGGATCAGCCAACCTTCGCCGCCGGGCGACAGGTGGGCCGCCAGCCCGTCCAGGAAGCCGCGCAGCATGCGGCTGTCCGGATCGTAGACGGCGTATTCGATGGCCGAACTGGGGCGCGCCGGCACCCACGGCGGATTGCACACCACCAGCGGCGCGCGGCCTTCCGGGAACAGGTCGGTTTCGACCAGTTCCACCTGCTGGTCCAGTTCCAGCCGTGCCAGGTTTTCACGCGCGCAGCTCAGCGCGCGGCGGTCCTGGTCCGTGGCCACCACGCGCGCCACGCCCCGTTTGGCCAGCACGGCCGACAGCACGCCCGTGCCCACGCCAATGTCGAACGCCAGGCTGGCACCTTTCGGCAGCGGCGTATCGGCCACCAGCTGCACATATTCGCCCCGCACCGGCGAGAACACGCCGTAGTGGGGATGGATGCGTGCGCCCAGCGCCGGGATCTCGACGCCGGTGCGGCGCCACTCGTGCGCGCCGATCAGGCCAAGCAGTTCGCGCAGCGAGGCGATGAACGGTTCTTCGCCACGGCCGTAGGCCTCATTACAGGCCAGCTTGACGTCCGGCGCGCGGCGCAGCGGGATGCTGTAATCGGCATCGAACGGGATCAGCAGCATGGCCAGCGTGCGGGCCCGTTGCGACTGGGCCTGGCGGTGCAGGTGAAACGCTTCGGTGGGCGTGGCGGGCGTCTTGGGTGCTTTTGCGCTTTTTTTGCCACCTTTGCTGCCCTTGCCGTGCTTGTGGTCGGCGCGCCGCGCCAGCGCCTGCAAGAGCTGGCGCGCATTCTGGAAATCGCCGCGCCACAGCAGGGCCGTGCCCTCGCACGCCAGCCGGTAAGCCACGTCGGCATTGGTGCGGTCATCGGCGATGACGACCCGCTTCGGCGGCGGCATGCCCGCTTCCGAGCGCCAGCGGGCCGTCTGTTCGGCGCCGTTTTCGTGCCAGTGGATGTGCTGGATCGTGGCGGTCATGGCGCCACCTGCGGGCGTTGTGGGGAGCGTGGAGCGGGGGAGTAAATGGGCATCTTGGAGCAATCGGTACGGTGATCGGTACGGTGGATAGGGGCGGGCGCCACGTTGCGCCGGACACCGGCCGGGCAGCGGCGGGCGGGCCGGCCGGAGGGCCGGGTAACAACGAAGGCGCGTGCGCTGCCGCCATTATACGTGGCGGCGGTGGGCATGGCGGGCGCGGGTAGAGGTGGCGTCGCGCGCGGCATCAGCTGCCGGCTGGCGCCGGCGGTCGGAGCAGAACTGAGCATCACCGGTCGACTGGCGCCGGCGGCCGGAAGACCGAGTCAGGCAGCTTGCGCGGCGCTGGTGGTGGAATCGCGAGCCGGCGTCGCGCTGGCGGCGCTGGCACTGTCGTCGGTGCCGGTCGCAGGCGCGCTCGCCGTGGGGCTGGCGCTGGCGCTGGCGCTTGCTGCCGTCGTCGTCGCTGGTGTGACGGCGGCTGGCGATGCCGTCGCGCCGGATTGGGCCGCGTCGTTGGCGCCAGGCGCGGTGCCATAGGCATCGGCGACGGATTTGGCGCGCGTGTCCGCACCATGCGGCGCCGCATAAGTGTCTTTGCGCTTGCTGTCGACCAGGCTCAGCAGGCGCAGCGACAGGCTGCGCAGCGTGGTGCGGTCGATGTTGTTGCCATCGCCCTTGTCACCGGCGCCCGGGTTGACCGACAGGCTCGATTGCAGGTTGCGCCCGATCAACTGGAACAGGTCGGCCAGGGTGCCGGGGAAGTCCACGTTAGGGAACTGCACGGTCGGCAGGGCGCTGGTGTCCGGGCTACTGGTTTGTCCTGTGCCGCTGGCCGTGCCGGATGTGCCCTGGCTGCCGTTGGCGCCCTGCGCGGGCGCCGTACTTGAACTGTGCTGGCCTGCCAGCGCGGTGTACTGGTCGCTGTACTGGACTTCGATTTCGAAGTCGAACTTGCGGCCATCGGCCGTCGTGATCGTGCCTTTGCCCAGGAAATGGGTGCTGTCCGACAGTTGCACGCCCGCCGCATCGGTGCTGCCGTTGGGGCCGCTGCTGTGCTGTACGGCTGCGCTCAGGCTCGATTCGGCGTCCAGGCTGACCGAGTTGAACGAGATAGCCGCGCCTTTGCCGGCATCGCCGAACAGGTTCTGGGCGAAGCTGCCCAGCAGGCTTTGGGCCAGATCGACGGTCGAATTGCCCAGCGAGGACAGGCGTTTTTCCAGGTCGATGCCACTGTTGGACAGCGAAATGGCGCTGTCGCTGCTCACCGACTTGGACGCTGGAGCATGGGCCGGCCGGGCATCGGCCTGCGCCAGGGCGGCAGGATATGCTTGCGCCGGCAACGTGCGGGCGCCGAGTGCGGAGATGGTAGACATGGCGTTTTCCTGAGAATGGTACTTAAGATAACGGCCCCGGCATGCGAAACTTGAGGGCTTTTTGACAATTAGTGGTGGTGGGACCAGCTACCGTCGGGCGATTCCAGGTAAGACTGGACCGCATCCTTCTGGCCGGTGGCGTGGCGTTTGACTTCTCCGCACTTGCAAATGCCCTGGTAAGGCTGAATGTGGGAGCAGGCCGACACCTTCTGCAGGAAGACCTGGACCGATTTACCGCAGTTGGCGCATTTGAATGTGAGGGTACGTGGGGCTTTAAGCATGATCTGAAGGAATCGCGGACAAAGGCGCGATTCTATCATCAGGCCACGATGTCGAGCCGGGGTTGGGCCATTGGGCTGGTCTCGTAAGCGCGCCGGACCGATTCGGCCGATGGGGGCTGCTGCAACGGCGCCACCTGCGCGCCGGGGGCAGGCCGGTCGGCGCTGGCCGCCTGCTGCGTCGCTTCGACGGCCAATTCAGCCCGGGCCTGTTGTTCCATTTGCTGCGCCTGCGCGGCCACGGCGCGGTCGGGGCCGGACGGGTCGGCTGGCGCCAGTGCGGCGGCCTGGATGGTGCGGGCACGGGTGATGGTTTCCTCGGGCGTGCGGCCGGGCGAGGTGTCGATATGGACCTCGCCGCCGATCGCGTAATCGACGCCGTTCGGACCGCGCTGGTAAGTGTAGGCGGCGCCGGATACGGCCAGCCCGCCGGCGGCCGCCAGGTGCGCCTGTTCGTGCTGGCGTACCTCGGTGTCGCGTGTTTTGAGCCGGTCGATCAGGGCCAGCGCCTGGGGCGTGAGTGTGGTGCTGCTGGAGGAGGCCGTGGTGGAGGCGGAGGAGCTGGCGGAAGACGCGGGCGCGGCTGGCGCACTCCCAGTCGGCGCGCGGTCGCCATTGCCGCCGGCGCGCACGCTACCGTTGGCCGGGGTGCCGGCGGCGGCCTCCCCGGAGGCGCCCGGCGCGGCCGGCAGCCGCACCTGCGGTGGGGCGCTTGCACTGGCGGGGATGGCAGCTGTGCTCATGGCGGCGGGGCGGGTTGGGGGATAAGTGCTGTTCCTAACTTGTCTGAATAATAGCAAATCCGGCCCCGCCCCGCTGTAGCAATTGGTTGCAATTGCGGTGGCGAGGCGGCGCCGTGCGCGTCAACTGAAAGGACGCCGTGGCGTTGATGGTGTGTCCGGCGATGATCAATGCGCCGCCGCCCCAGACTCACCGCCAAGAGGTCCCGCCATGGAGCAGTCCAAGCAACCGAGCAAGGAATCCGTCCGCCAGTGGTTGCAAAACCAGATCGTGGAGCGTCGCCCGCCGCCCGACCCGCAGCAGATCCGGCGTGAACTGGGATGGGAGTTGATCAGGATGTCGCGCCCGGCCAACGCGCGCGAACGTTGAACCGGCGGGGGCGCGCTGGGGCCGTCCCGTGCGATGGCCTTATTCTACGGTGACGACGCTCTTGCCCCCGGCCGATGGCTGGACCAGGATCTTGGCGGCGATACGATCCGTCATCTCCTGCACGTGCGAGATCACGCCGACCTTGCGTCCCATCGATTGCAGGCCGTCCAGCGCATCCATGGCCACCCGCAGCGTATCCGCATCCAGGCTGCCGAAACCTTCGTCGATGAACAGCGACTCCACCCGCACCCGGTTGGATGACAGCGACGCCAGTCCCAGTGCCAGCGCCAACGACACGAGGAACGATTCGCCGCCCGACAGCGAGTGCACGGAGCGCATCTCGCCGCCCATGTCCTGGTCGCGCACGAGCAGGCCGAGCGACGGGTTGGCCGGATTGACGATGCGTTCGAGCTGGTAGCGGCGGGCCAGTTGCTTGAGGTGCGCGTTGGCGTAGCCGAGCAACACCTCAAGCGTGAATTGCTGCGCGTAGTTGCGGAATTTCTTGCCGTCGGCCGAACCAATCAACTCGTTCATGCGCGCCCACCGCTGTTCAATTGCTTCCTGTTGCTCGATCTCCGCCAACATGGCCTGGGCCTGGCGGCGCTTCGCGTTGTCCTGTTCCAGCGCGAGCCGCGATGCAATGGCCGCCTCGTCGGCCTCGGTGCGGCGCGCGGCCAGCGCCTGCAAGCGATGCGCGATGCGGGTGGCCGGATCGTCCTTTGGTGGCGTTTCTTCGCTGCCATCAGCCGGGAGTGCGGTCTGCTCCTGGCTGGCCTCGCCCCCACTTGCTGCGGCCGTGGCGTTGTCTTCCAGCGGGTCTGTGTCCCCATCCAGTGCCGGCGGCGCGCTGCGCAGGTGCTGCGCGTGCTGCTCCTGGCGTTCGCGCAGCACGGCGGCCGCATTGCCAGCGGCGCTGTCCAGCGCTTGCAAGGCGTCGCGTTCGGCGCGGATGTCTTGCGGCGTATGGTTCAGCAGCGCCTGTAGTTGCGCCGCATCGGCCAGCGGCGTGTCGGGCTGGCGCTGGTTGTAGGACAGGCGCCAGTGGTCGAAGTTGTCGCTGGCCGTCTGCGCCGCTTCGCGCAGTCCGGCCAGGCTGGATTGTGCTTGTGCCAACGCTTCATCCAGCCGCGCAGCGTTGTGCGCCGCCTGCTGTCCCCTGGTTTGCTGGGCTGCGACGCTGTCGCGGGCGGCGTCGATGGCCGCCTGCAGCGCGTGTTCAATGTCGTTCACTGGCTTGCCGCCCCAGAGCGCGATGCGTGCGTCCTGCGCGGCGCGCAGCGTGCTGTCGGCCTGGTTGAAGGCTTGCCGGGCCGCCGCCGCGTCCTGGGCTGCCTTGTCTTGCGCGGCCATCAGCGCTTGCAGTTCGACGTCGGCGGTGGCCAGCGCCACGGCGCGCTGTTCGCTCGCCTCGTGCTGGGCCAGCCAGCTACGGCTTTCAGCCTTGCGCGCTTCATAAAAGCGGGCCGGCCCGCTGCGCCAGTCGTCGCGCCAGTCCTCGACCGGGATGTCGCCACCGCTGAAGGCCGGGTTCAGGTCGTCGAGCAAGGCGGCCAGTTGCAGCGCCACTTCAATGCGCTGTTCATCCAGCGCCTTGAGTTCGGCCGCCATGCCGGCCAATGCCGTCTGGGCCGCGCTGGCCTGTTCCTGCAAGCGCGCGTGTTCGGCGCCGGCCTGGTCGCAGGCCAGCTGCGCCTGGTCGCGCGCGGCGGCGGCGGCCCGCATGGCTGCTTCCTGCTGTTCGACCTGTTGTAATCCGGCGCGCACGGCGGCCAGTTGATCTTCGAACCATGCAGCGCGCTGCGCGTCCTCGGGCAGGGTGGACGACGCATCCGTGTCTGCCAGCGGGTGGCTGCGCCATGCCGCGTCGGCCACGTGCAGCGCCTCGTGGACGGTACGGCTTTCGGCCGCGATCACGCTTAGTTGTTCCAGGCAGGATTGAACCGCGGCGCGCTGGTCGCCCTGCGCGTTGGCGTTGGCCAGCATCTGCTCGCGGCAGCGCACCACTTCCTCTCGCAGCCCCGCCAGCGTGGCTTGCAGGGCGCCGTCCTCGTGACGGTAGGGATGATCGTGCGCGCCGCAGACGGGGCAGGGCGTGTCGTCTTCCAGCGTGGCGCGCAGCTTCTCCACGCTTTCCGCACAAGCCGCTTCGACCAGCTTCAATGCGCGCTCGGCTTGCGCGAGCGCGGCCATGATGCCCACGTGGTCGCGCTGGGCCAGCGCCAGTTGCGTTTCCGCCGTGGCCTTGGCTTGTTGCAGCTGGGCCGATTGGGTGTCCAGCTGGCTGCTGCGGCGCTGCCGTGCATCGCGTTCCAGCCACAGTTTTTCCGCGCTGGCCAGTGCGTCGCGCCGCTGCTCCAGTTGGCTGCGGCGTTCTGGCAGGCGTTCTTCCGAGCAGGACGCCAGCGCCTGGATGGCTTGCTGGCGCTTCACTTCCAGCGCCTGCATGTTGGCGGCTGATGCGGCCAAGCGCGCGCCTGCCTGTTCCTGCTGGTCGCGCTGGGCCTGGGCGGCGCGCTGGGCCCGCGCCAGTTCACGCGCCAGCTTTTCCGCCTGCGAGGCGGCCTGTCCGGCCTGCACGAATAATACGTCCCAGCGCTCCCAAGATCTGGCCAGTGTTTGCCATTGCTGGTGTTGTTGCAGCCAGGCGGCGGCGCTTTCCTGTGCCGCTTGCAGCTTGCGGCGCTGTTCCTGCTTGTCGCGCAGCGCTGCGCCGGCCTGCGACTCCGCCGCATCGGCCTGTTCGCGCCGGCCGGCGGCCTCGCGGTAGGCTGGCATCATGGTGTCGATGCGCGCATCGAGTGCCTTGGCCTGGTCCAGTTGCGGCATGGCGGCGCGGTGCGCTTGTTCTGCGTCCAGCAGTTGCGCCGCAGCCTGCGCCAGCGCGTCCGTCGCCTGTTGCTGCGCCATCCGGGCCTGTGCCGCTTCGTCCTTGCGGGTGGCGATGGCCGCCTCGGTACGGGTGATCTCGCCGGCGACGCGCGCCATCTCGTCGGCCAGCGGACGCGCCGCCTGCACCGCCTCGATCCGCGCCAGCGCGGTGCGGCGAGGCGCCGCCGCCTCCACGTCGGCCACGCTGGCTTGCCAGGCCTGCTGCGCCTGTTGTTCAGCCGCACGCAGTTGTCCGGCGTGCTGATGCCAGCGCAGCTGCTGTTCCAGCGCGGCCTTGCGCTGGTCCAGTTGGGCCAACCTCGCCTGGGCGTTCGCGTGGCGCTGTTCGTATCCGGCCCGTTCCTCGGCGCTCAGCGGTTTCTGGTCCGCCAGGCGCAGGTTCAGTTGCTGCAGCCTGGCTTGTTCCAGCTTGGCCCGTTCGAACGCGCGGATCGAGATGTCGCTGTAGACGGTGCTGCCGGTGAGCGTTTCCAGCAGTTCGCCGCGTTCATTGTCTTCCGCCTTCAGGAAGGTGGAAAATTCATTCTGGGCCAGCAGCACGGCGCGCGTGAACTGGTCGAACGACAGGCCGATGCGTTGTTCGATCGCCGCCTTGACTTCGGTCTTGGTGCCGCCCACGGGTTGCAGGGCCGGCAGCAGGAGCAGGCTCATGGCCGTCGGTTGCAGTGCGCCTTCGGTCCGGGTGCGCGAACGCCGCACGCTCCAGCGCGCGCGGTAGCGGGCGCCGTCGTTGCCGACGAAATCGACTTCCGCGTAGCCTTCGGCCGTGCCGCGCCGCAGCAGGTTGCGCGGGTCCTGGGTCGAGATGGTTTCGGCGCCCACGTCGGGCAGCACGCTGCGGCCTTGCACCTTGAGCAGGCGCGGGGTGGCGTCGTACAGGGCCAGGCACAGGGCGTCGAGCAGGGTGCTCTTGCCCGCGCCGGTGGGGCCGCTGATGGCGAACAGGCCGGACGAGGCCAGAGGCCCGGCTTCGAAATCGACCTGGAATTCGCCGGCCAGCGAGGCCAGGTTCTTGCCCCGGATGTTTAGTATCTTCATGGTGTGATCGGGAGAGTCAGGCGCCGGGCAGCATCAGCTCGGCGAAGGCGCTCAACTGGTCGGCGGGCGCGTCGTTGCCGAATTTTTGCGCATACAGGCGCTTGAAGATGTCGTCCGGTTTCAACTGGGCCAGCTGGTCCAGTGTCATGGCCGGGTCATGCTGGCTGGCTTCACGCGCTGCGCTGGACGTTTCGATCTTGGCCAGCCGCACTGGCTTGCCGTCGAGGGCTTCTTCGATGCGGGCGCGCAGTCCCGGTTCGGGCGCGTCCAGCAGCACCCGCACTTCCAGCAATGGCTGGGCGTGCGGTTCGGCCGGCGCGGGCGCCAGCGCGGCCAGTTCCTCCAGCACCTGTGCCAGCGGCGCCGGTTTGGCCGGAATTCGCAGCAGCGGCACGGCGCGCGGCGCCGGCAGCGGCGTGATCGCGCTCACCTGTTCGTCGGCCACATCGATCAGCAGCACCTGGTGCTGGTAGCCCACCTCCGCGAACGACAGCGGGATCGGGCTGCCGCAGTAGCGAATGTGCTGCTGTTTGCCTACCGCCTGCGCCAGGTGCAAGTGCCCCAGCGCCGCATAGGCGATGGCGGGGCCGAAGATCCCGGCCGGCAGCATCTCCGTGCCGCCGATGACGATGCGGCGCTCCGAGTCGTTCGACATCTGGCCATCGACCATGTGGCAATGGCCCATGGCCACGATGGCTTGCCCTGGCTGGCGGCGCGCTTCCGCCAGCGCCAATGCCTGCTGGTAGAGCAGGGCGATGCCGGCCAGGTAGGGATCGCCGGCCTGCTGTTGTTCCGGCGCCGGCGCTTCCGCCGCCCCGGCATCGCCGGCTGCCGCCGTCTCGGTGCTGCCGGATCCCATTGTGCCGGTGTCGCCGGATTCCGCAGCCCGGACGTCGTCGGCTTCCCTTGTTCCGGCAGCGGCGCTCACGCGCGGCACGTCGCCCGGGCGCAGGAAGGGCACGGCCAGGCACCATGCCCGTACGGCGCCATCACGGTCCGTCAGGGGCAGCACCAGTTGTTCCAGGTCGATCTCGCCATCTGCGCCGCGCCGCACGCTGCCCACCACCCGCGTGCCGTGCGCTTCGAGCAACGGGCCGGGCGCCTCCAGCCGTCCCGGCGAATCGTGGTTGCCGGCGATGACGATCAGGTTCAGGTGCGGCACCCGTTCGCTGGCCTGGCGCAGGAAACGGTACAGCTGGTGCTGCGACGCGGCCGATGGATTGGCGTTGTCGAATACATCGCCGGCGATCAGCAGCGCGTCGACCTGCTGCGCGACGAGGGTGTCGAGCAGCCAGTCCAGGAAGCACTGGTGTTCGTAGGCGCGGTCGAAATTATGGAGTGACTGGCCCAGATGCCAATCGGAAGTGTGCAGCAGACGCATGAAGAATGGGTGGCGCGGGCGGTAAAGCGCACAATATAGCGCAAGACGGGCGGTCGCGGTTTGACGCAGTCGTGATCGGGGCCGCGGCCCGCATCCGGCCGCCCGGTCAGGCCGCGTGAACCACGGGTTGCGGCGGCCCGGCCCTGAAGGTGTTGCGGCCGGCCTGCTTGGCTTCGTACAGCAGCACGTCGGCCCGGTTGAGCAGTTCGGCCGGCGTCATGTCCTCGTCGCTGTAGAAGGTCAGGCCGATACTGGCCGACACGGAGACCACCGTGCCATCGAGGTTGAACGGCGCCTGCATGGCGCTGACGATCTTCCCGGCCAGCATGGCCGCGTCCTCGGTGCGGCTGACGCGCTCCATGATGATGGTGAACTCGTCGCCGCCCAGCCGGGCGATGGTGTCGCTGGCGCGCATGGTGTGGGTCAGCCGCGCCGAGAACGACTTGAGCAGCGCGTCGCCCACACTGTGGCCGTAGGTGTCGTTGACGGGCTTGAAGCGGTCGATGTCCATGTACATCACGGCCATCATGCTGGCGTTCTCGCGGCACGCGGCCATGGCGTCGTGCAGCTTTTGCAGGAAGCCGGCGCGGTTGGTCAGCCCCGTCAGCGCGTCGATCTGCGACAGCTTGAGCAGGCGCTGCTTCTCGCGCTTTTGCGCGGTGATGTCCTGGCGCATGACGTGGAAGCCGATGACGGTGATGCCGTCCACGTCGTGCTGCGGAATGTAGACCACTTCGAACGTGCGCTCGTAACCGTGGCTGCTGTCCTCCTCCTCGAACGACAGCGTCTCGCCGCACAGCACGCGGCGGATGTAGGGCGCCAGGAAGGCGTAGCGCTCCTCGCCGATGGTCTCGCGCACGGTCTTGCCCTGCACGTGCAGGCCGGCGCGGTTGAATTCGCGCTCGTAGGCGATGTTGTGGAAGCGGTAGATTTCCTCGAAATCGATATAGGCAATCATGGCCGGCAGCGTGTCGGTGATGGTGCGCAGCCGCGCCTCGCTCTCGCGCAGCGCCATCAAGGATTTGCGTATCAGCGTGATGTCGTCCAGCGTGCCGACGTAGCCATACAGTTTGCCGTCGACCGTCATGGCGGCCACCTTGAACGAGATCCAGGTCACTTCGCCGTCCGGGCGCAGGCAGCGCACGGTGTCCTGCAGCGGCTCGCGCGTCTCGGCCATGCGCTGCAGCGAGGCGGTCAGTTCCTGGCGGTCGTTCGGGTGCACGGCGTCCATCCAGGCGTCGCCCAGCGCCTGCTCGCGGGTCAGCCCCGTGATGGCTTCGAAAGTGCGGTTGACGTAGGTGCAGTGGCCGGCGCGGTCGGCCCGGATCATCCCCAGCGGCGAGGCGTCGTTGACGGCGGCCAGTTCGGCCTGGTTCTTGCGCATCGCCAGTTCACTCTCCTTGCGGGCCGTGATGTCGCGCGTGGTCACGGCCACGCCGTTGTCGATGGCGACGATCTGGTGCCGCAGCCAGCGCGGTGGACCGGGCAGGAAATCGGCTTCGAATTCTTCCTCCAGCGGCAGGCCCGTTTGCAGCACACGCAGGTATTTCTCCAGGAAGCCTCGTTCGCGCAGGGCCGGCAGGACGTCCAGCGCGCGCAGGCCCAGCAGCTCGTCGCGGCTGCGGCCCAGCAGTTGCGCGCCGCGCTCGTTCAGGTCGGCGAAGGTGAAGTTGACGATGGGGTGCGGCTTCTCGTGGGCGCGGCAGGCGCGCAGCAGGAAAACGGCGTCCAGGCTGGCGTTGGCGGCCGCGCGCAGCATCAGTTGGGCCTCGCTCACCTGGCGCGCGCTGCGGCGCAGGCGCTGCGCCTGCTGCATCAGCAGGCCGACGAACAGCAGCACCAGCAACGAGGCCACCGTGCAGGCGCCGAAATAGACGTTGCGCTGGTGGGTGAAACGGGTGAGCGCCTCGCGCGAGGTGATGCCCACCACCGCCGTCAGCCCGTAGCGCGGCAGGTCGCGGTAACTGTAGATGCGCTCCACGGCGTCGAACGGCTGCTTGAGCAGCAATTCATCGGCGCTGTCGGTGGCCGGGCTGAAGTCGAGCGTGTCGCTGATGATCAGGCGTTCGTCCACCCGGCCCGTGGACAGGCCGCTGTCGCGGCTCACCAGCAGCACGGCGCCCAGGTCCTCGACGTTGAGGCGGTCGTAATCCTCCACGAAGATGGCCGGATCGATCATGATCAGGAACACGCCGGCGAAGCTGCCGTCGCGCGCGTTCAGGCGGCGCGACAACTGGATCTGCCACTTCTTGGTGGCCGCTTCCACCACCGGCGTGGCCACCAGCGTGGTGTCCTCGGGCGTGCCGGCGTGGGTGCGGAAGAACGCTTGCTGGCCGATGCCGGGGGCGAAATAGCCGTTCATGCTGTCGACCACATTACCGTGCGCATCGAGCAAAGCCATGGGCAGTTCCAGCCGCGTGGGCAGCAGCGAATCGAGCAGGCCATTGCGGCGGCTGAATTCGGCCAGCCGCAGCGCGCCGCCAGTTTCCTCGTATTTGAGCTTGAACAGTTGGGTGGCGTGGTCCGTCTGGCGCAGCAGATGGGTGGCATGTTCGGCCAGCGTGCGCGCCAGCGACTGGCTGCGCAGCACCGCCTCGGCGTGGGCGTTCTGGCGCTCCTGGCCCACCTGGTACACCACGGCCGTCCACATGGTGGCCAAAAGCGCCAGCGCAAACACCGGTAGCAGTATCCAGCGATACAGGCGGCGCAGGAAGCGCAGGGCAGGGCTGATGGCGATCCGTGTCATGAGTGTTCTGCATTCCCCGCATCGGCGGCGGCGTGCCGCGGGCAGGCCGTCTTCAGGACGATTTCGCTTATTCTGCACGGATTTGCCCGCCTTGGGTGGCGCGCACGGGAAAATAATGTGACGCAAGGCATCACTTTGGTGGCACAAAAAATACAGGCAATGTTGATTTCTTTATTAGAATAGCCGTTTCGCCCACAGCGCCGCCGCCGGCCCCACCTGAGGAAGCAGGATTTGACAGTACCGACGACTGTACCGACGTTGACCCTGGCGGCGGCCCGCGCGCTGCACCTGGCCGCCCAGGGCTTGTTGCAGCCGCGTCGCCGCAAGGCCGTCCAGGCCGACGTGCTGGCCGCCATCCGCCAGATGGGCGTGCTGCAGATCGACACCATCCACGTGGTCGCGCGCAGTCCCTACCTGGTGCTGTGGAGCCGCCTGGGCGACTATCCGCAGGTGTGGCTGGAACAGGCGCTGGCGCGCGGCGAACTGTTTGAATACTGGGCCCACGAGGCTTGCTTCATCCCGGTGGAGGACTATGGACTGTACCGGCACAGGATGATCGATCCCGGTTCCATGGGCTGGAAGTATTCGGAGACGTGGATGCGCGAGCGGCGCGCCGACGTTGACGCCGTGCTGGCCCACATCCGCGCCCACGGGCCGGTGCGTTCGGCCGATTTCGAACGCACCGACGGCCAGGCCGGCGGCTGGTGGGGCTGGAAGCCGGAAAAACGCTCGCTGGAAGTGCTGTTCACGGCCGGGGTGCTGATGATCGCGCGCCGCCACAACTTCCAGCGCGTGTACGACCTGGCCGAGCGGGTGCTGCCAGGCTGGGATGACAGCCGCATGCCGTCCATGGAGCAGACCCGCCGCACGCTGGTGCTGAAGGCCGTCAAGGCGCTGGGCCTGGCCCGCGCCAGCTGGATCAGCGACTACTTCCGTACCCGTCCGCCACGGCTGGACCCGCGCACGCTGGTGGCCGAAGGCGCGCTGCTGGAGGCGCGCGTGGCCGGCTGGGACGATCCCGTGTACGTGCACCCGGACCACGCGGGACTGCTGGAAGCGGCCGCCGCCGGCGCGCTCACGCCCACCCTGAGCACCATCCTGTCGCCGTTCGATCCGGTGGTGTGGGACCGCCGCCGGGCCCAGGAACTGTTCGGCTTCGATTACCGGCTCGAATGCTACACGCCGGCCGGACAACGCCGCTATGGCTACTTCACCTTGCCCATCCTGCGCCGGGGCGCGCTGGTGGGGCGGGTGGACGCCAAGGCGCACCGCCGCGCCGGCATCTTCGAGCTCAAGTCGCTGGCGCTGGAGCCGGACGCGCGCCTGAGCGAGCGCTTCGTGCGCGACGTGGCGGCCGCCCTGCAGCGCTGTGCGCAATGGCACGGCTGCCCGTGCGTGCAAGTGAACGCCACTGTGCCGGCACAGTTCGCACCACTGCTCAGGGCACAACTTGAAGCCCAACCCAAACACCAACCCAACTTCGCACAACAAGAACAGAGAGAACACACCGCATGATTTTGCCCGCCGCCCCCGCCAGCCTGATCGGCCCCGACGGCCAGCCCCTGTTTGGCCGCTACGCGGGCCAGGTCGACCAGTTCGACTGGCCCCGGCTGGCGTCACCGTATGCCCGCAACGCCGTGTGGCGCCGCTTCCACCACAAGCGCTGGCACTACATCGCGCTGGGCACGGAGCGCATCTTCTGCGCCGTCGCCATTGTCGACGTGGGCTGGACCAGTACCGCCTTCGCCTACGCCTTCGACCGCGACGACGGCGACATGCTGGCCAATTTCTCGCAGGACGGTTTGCCGGGACTGTCGGCCACGCTGGCCGACAACGCGGCCGGCGCCAGCCGCTTCAAGACACGCCGCAGCGATATCGCCATCGACAGCCCGGAACCGGGCCGTTACCGGCTCGCGCTGCGTTGCGACTACCTGGAAATCGATGCCGAATTCGGCCCCGGCACGGCGCCACTGCTGCTGGCCTGCGGCGCCGCGGCCAAAGGCTCCGTACACGCCACGCAGAAGTCGACCGCCATGCCGGTCACGGGACAGGTGCGCACTTTCCGCGACGAATACGACCTCGCCGGCGGCGTTGCCAGCTTCGATTACTCCAACGGTTTGCTGGCGCGCGAAACCGCGTGGCGCTGGGCCTCGGGCCACAATCTGGAGGTGGGCTTCAACCTGCAGGCCGGTTATTTCGGCGCCAACGAGAACGCGCTGTGGCTGGACGGCCAGCTGCACGCGCTGGGGCCGGCCCACTTCCTGTACGATAACAGCGACCCGCTATCGCGCTGGCACATCTTCACCGAGGACGACCAGCTGGAACTGTACTTCACGCCAGAAGGCGCGCGGCGCGAGAACAAGAACCTGGTGGTGGCGGCCAGCCGCTATCTGCAGCCGATCGGCACCTTCAGCGGCTGGGTGCGCACGGCGCCCGATGCGCCCAAGCGCATGGTCAACCAGCTGGTCGGGGTGACGGAAGACCACAGTTCGCGCTGGTAAGCGGCGCGCGGCATCCGCGCCGGGATCAGCGATGGCATCGGCATCCAGGACAGCATTAGCATCAGCAGCACAGCGCGGCGTGAGCCGGTAAGGAATGGCATGAGTACCAGACATTTCAAGCATCTGTTCGCACCGGCCTCGGTGGCCGTGATCGGCGCGTCCGACAAACCGCAGCGCATCGGCACCCGCGTGCTGGCCAACCTGGCCGAAGGCGGCTACGCCGGCGCGCTGTGGCCGGTCAACCCGCGCCACGACAGCCTGCACGGCCTGCGTTGCTACGGCAAGGTGGGTGCACTGCCGTCCGCGCCGGAGCTGGCCATCCTGTGCACGCCACCGGCCACCATCGCCGGCCTGGTCGCCGAGCTGGGCGCGCGCGGCACCCGCGCCGCCATCGTCATGACGGCCGGTCTGGATGCCCATCGCTCGGGCGGACGCAGTGCGCGCCAAGCCATGCTGGAGGCGGCCCGCCGGCACCGGATGCGCATCCTGGGCCCCGGCAGCGTGGGCCTGCAGGTGCCGGCGCTGGGCCTGAACGCCAGCTTCACCCACCTGGCGGCGGCGGCCGGCAAGCTGGCCTTCGTGTCGCAGTCGGGCGCGCTGGGCACGGCGGTGCTGGACTGGGCCAGCCTGCGCGGCATCGGCTTTTCCACCTTCGTCGCCATGGGCGAGGGCGCCGACGTCGATTTCGGCGACCTGCTCGATTACCTGGCGGCCGACAACGACACCGGCGCCATCCTGCTGTGCGTGGAGCGCGTCAGTTGCGCGCGCAAGTTCATGTCGGCCGGCCGGCTGGCCGCGCGCGGCAAGCCGGTGATCGTGCTCAAGGTGGGGCGCGATCCGGAGCCGGAGGCCGAGCTGGCGTTCGACGCGGCCATCCGCCGTGCCGGCATGCTGCGCGTGTATTCGACGGAAGACCTGTTCGACGCGGTCGAAACGCTGGCGCGCGCGCGCCAGCAGCGCGGTGAGCGGCTGGCCGTGCTGACCAACGGTGGCGGCCTGGGACTGATCGCGGCCGACGCGCTGCAAGCGGGCGGCGCCCGTCTGGCCGCGCTGTCGCCGGAAACGCTGGAGCGGCTGCGCCAGTTGCAGGCGCCCCAGGCCAACCCGCTCGACCTGCTGGCTGACGCCCCTGTGGAGCGCTACAGCGGCGCCGTCGACGCGCTGTTGCACGAGCCGCAGGCAGACGCCTTGCTGTTCCTGCACGCGCCCACGGCCATGGTGCCCAGCGCCCTGATCGCCGAGGCGCTGGCGCCGCAATTGCGGGCCGCCAGCCGCAACGTGCTGTCGTGCTGGCTGGGCGGGCGTTCCGTGGCGGCGGCCCGCCAGGTGTTCAGCGACGCCGGCCTGCCCACCTACGACACGCCGGAAAAAGCCGTGCATGGCTTCCTGCAGATCGTGCAGTACCGCCGCAACCAGGATTTGCTGATGGAGGTGCCGGCACGGGTGCCGGCCGCCGCCGCGCCGCAGCGGGCGGCGGCCCAGGCGCTGGTGTCGGCCGCGCTGGCGGCCGGCCACACGGCGCTCGACGCGCGCGACACCTGCGCGCTGCTGGCCGCCTACCGCATCCCGATGGCGGCCACGGAATTCGCCGCCGACGCCGAGCAGGCGCTGGCGGCGGCGCGCCGCATCGGCTATCCGGTCGCGCTCAAGGCGGGCGCCCACGACATCGGCCGCAAGGCCGACGTGGGCGGCGTGGTGCTGGACCTGGAGGACGACGCCATGCTGCACGCGGCCGCCTGCGCCATGCGCGAGCGGGTGCGGCGGCTGCGGCCGGCGGCCGGTCCCGGCTTCGCCGTGCAGCAGATGGCGCGCCGCCCGCAGGCGCAGGAGCTGGCGATCCGGGTCCGGGCCGACGCCGTGTTCGGCCCCGTGATCCTGTTCGGCCAGGGCGGCCCGGCGGCCGAAGCGGCCGAGATGGCCGACGACCGCGTGGCCGGCCTGCCGCCGCTGAACATGGTGCTGGCGCGCGACATGGTGGGGCGCACCCGGGTGGCGCGCCTGCTTGCTGGCTATGGCGGCCATGCGCCGGCCGACCTGGAGGCCATCGGCCGGGTGCTGGTGCAGGTGGCTGAGATGGTGGCCGACCTGCCCGAGCTGGCCGAACTGGAAATCAATCCGCTGCTGGCCGACGCCGATGGCGTGCTGGCGCTGGACGCCGACATCCGGCTGGCGCCGCCGCGTGCCACCGATACCATGGCGATCCGCCCCTATCCGCAGGAACTGGAGCAGGAGCTGGCGTGGCAGGGCCGCACCATCGTGCTGCGCCCGATCCGGCCGGAGGACGCGCCCCAGCACCTGGCATTCTTCCGCGCGCTGGCGCCGGACGACGTGCGGCTGCGCTTCTTCTCGGCCATGCGCGAGTTGCCGCCGTCGCAGCTGGCGCGCCTGACCCAGATCGATTACGACCGCGCCATGGCCTTCATCGCCACCGGCACCGGCGCCGACGGCCAGCCCGAAACGCTGGGCGTGGTGCGGGCCGTGGTCGACGCCGACAATCAGAGCGCGGAATTCGCCATCATCGTGCGCTCCGACCTCAAGGGCCTGGGCCTGGGACGTATCCTGTTCCAGAAGCTGGTCGACTATTTCCGTGGCCGGGGTACGGCCGAACTGAGCGGCGAGGCTTTGTCAGAAAACAACGGTGTGCAAGACCTGGTGCGCCACTTCGGCGGCGCCGTGCTGCCCCATGCGGAGGCGGGCATGGTCAACCTGCGCCTACCGTTGCAGGGAGTCAACTGATGCGGCGCAGCATTTGATATTGCAAAAGACGGCGTTGTCGGAATTCTTTACACTGGTAGTTCCTCGCTTGACGCTGCCGCCCCCAAGAGCGGTTCCGCGAGACAATAATTCCGAGACAACAATTGCCCGTGCCAGCGCCACGCGGGCGCCGGCCAGCCGGGGGACACACATGTTAACGGCCACTTACACACTGGTTGCTCTGTCCGTGGAGCAAGCCAAGGTGCGGATCAGTCTGCAGTCGTTCCAGCACCACGTGCGCGCCACTTTATTGCAGCAGAACAGCCTCACCATCGGGCAACTCGAATATGCCTGCGAGATGCTCAACCGCCTGTACCAGACCTGCAACTGGCGCAAGACCGAGATGTACCTGATCCCCGCCATCCGGCAAGCCACGGAACGGGCCGACCAGCTGATTGAGGAACTGAACCGGCTGAACCAGTCGGCGCTGGCCGAGATCCGCGCCATGCAGGCCCGCATGGGTGGCCTGGCCGACGGTAACGAAGCCCAGGTCAGCCAGATCTGCGACAGCGTGGACGCATTCTGCGCGGCCCTGCTGCAGCGGCTGGAGAAGGAGGAGCGGGAACTGTTCGCCATCGCCCGCAGCGTGATCGGGGGCGACGCCTGGTTCGCCATCGCCAACCAGTTCATGCTGCACGACGCCAAGCTGGAGGAGGTACGGCGCGGCAAGCAGCCGGCGTCCACCGCGGCCGACGGCGGGATGGCCGGCGACGGCGGCGACGACCGCCCGGCCGACGGCATCGCCATCCCCGCGCTGGCCGTGCTGCCGCTGCCCGGGATGGACGCCGGGCAGACCCTGCCGCCCCTGTTGCGGCAGGCGCCGGAGCGCCGCCTGCGCCAGCGCGTGCGCGCCGGATAGGCCGCCGCCAGAGCAAAATCTGTCCGCTTTGCTATCATGGTGGTTTTAGCCCCCCACCAGATAGCAAAGCCCACCATGTTCGAATTCCTCTTTAAGCGCGCGGGCGACAAGCCGGACGCGGCCGCCGCGGCCATGGCCGCCGCCGAGCCGGCCGCCGCCGCTGCCCAGGGCGCCGCCCGCCGCGACGAGCAGACCGAGCGCGCGCGCGCCCTGAACGGCGACGAAGCGGCCGCCGTCGAACTGATCTTGCACAGCGAATTTGCCGGCGTGCGCCTGGCCGCCGCCGAACACGTGCATTCTCAGCCCCTGCTTGAACAAGTCCTGCAAGCCATGCGCAACACCGACCGCCGCGTGGCCAAACTGATGCAAGGCCGGCTCGACGCCATCCGCTACCAGCGCGCCGAACAGGAAAAAGCCCAGGCCTGCATCGCCAGCGCCCAGCGTTTGTTGCAAGACGATAAACTCACTCCCAACCAGGTGGCCGAACTGGACCGCCAGTGGACCATCACGGCCGCCGGCCCCGAGCTGGCCGCCACGTTCGAAGGCGTGCGCGCCGCGCTGGCCCAGCGCCTGGAAGCCCAGGTCACCCTGCAACGCGGCGTGATCGACGCCCTGGCCGAACTGCGCCGCCTGCCGGCCGCTGCGCTGGCCCCGGCCGAGGCGGGCGCCGCGCTGGCCCGCCTGACGGCGGCCCAGGCCACGTTCCTGGCCTCGCCCGAGCAGGCATCGTTGCCGCGCCATCTGCTGAGCGATTACAGCGCCGCGCTGGAACAGGCCGGCGCCGCGCTGGCCGAACTGGAGCAGCACCAGGCCGCCGTCGAAGCCCGCCAGCAGGCGCTGGCTGCCTGGCAGGCGGCCGATCCGGCCACGCTGGACGCCGAGCAGATCCGCCGCGACTGGCGCGCCTTGCCCGCCGTGCCCGCTGGCGAGCTGGCCACGGCCCTGCAAGCGGGGCTGGACGCCGTGCTGGCCCGCATGCCGGCGCCGCCCGAATCCGAGGCCGCGCCGGTCCGCAAACCGGCCCGGGAAAGTGCCAAGGACGGGAACAAGGACGGCTGCAAGGATGGGAACAAGGAAGCTTCCGCGCCCAAACAAGTCGGCCAGCAATTCCTCGACACGCTGGCCGCGATGGAGGCGGCGCTCGAACAAGGCCTGCTGCACGCGGCCTCCGAGCACGACAAATGGCTCAAGGAACACAAGGGCGGTCGCCTGACGCCGGCCCAGGCCGACCGCCTGGCCCACGTGCGCGCCGAACTCAAGCGACTGGCCAACTGGGCCCGCTGGGGCGGCAACGTGTCGCGCGAGGAACTGGTCAAGGCGGTCGAGGAATTGCAGTCGCTGGGCCTGTCCATGAGCGAGCTGGCCAAGAAGGTGGGCAGCATGCGCGAGCGGTGGAAAGGCTTGGACGCCGTGTCCGGCCACGCGCCCAAGAGCCTGTGGGAGCGCTTCGACGCCGCCTGCACGGCCGCCTACGCGCCGGCCGCCGCCCACTTCAAGCACCTGGCCGATGAGCGCCACAGCAACGCGGCCAAGGCCCAGGCCCTGATCGAGGAAACCCAGGCCATGGCGACCGGGGTCAGCGAAGGCGCCGAATGGAAGAACATCGCCGCCGCCGCGCAGCGCCTGCGCCAGATGTGGGGCCGCCTGGGCGCCATCGACCGCAAGGACAAGAAGAAGCTCGACACGGCCTTCGACCAGGCGCTGGCCCAGTTGCTGGCGCCGCTGTCGGAGCAGCGCCGGATCGAAATGGACCGGCGCGAGCAACTGATTGCGGAAGTGGAACAGTTGCAGCCGTCGGACCGCCACACGCTCGACAAGCTGCGCCACCTGCAGGAGCGCTGGCAGGAGCAGGCCCGCGCGCTGCCGCTGGAACGCAAGGCCGAGCAGGCGCTGTGGCTGCGCTTCCGGGCCGCCTGCGACGCCATTTTCGCCAAGCGCAAGGAAACGGCCCACGCGGCCGACCACGAGCGCAAGGTCCACCTGCACGCCCGCGAGGATTTGTGCGCGGCGCTGGAGACGGCCACCTTCAGCGGCGACGATAAGGCGCAACTGGCGGCCATGGCCAAGCTGCTGCGCGACACGGCCGCCGCCTGGCACGGCGCCGGCACGGTGCCGCGCGCCAGCGAGCAGCGCATCACGCAGCGCTACCAGGCGGCCGTGGCGGCCGTCCAGGCCCAGGGCGATGCCATCCGCCGCCGTGCCGGCGCGGCCCAGGCCAATGCGCTGCGCGACAAGCTGCGGCTGGTGCAGGCGTTGGAACAGGCCATCGCCGGCAGCGACGCGGTTGATGGCGCCGAGTGGGAAGGGCGCTGGCGCGCGCTGCCGCCGCTGGCGGCCGAGTACGACAAGACCCTGCACGCGCGCCTGGCGGCCGGCCTGGCAGCGCTGGACGGCCAGCGCGCCGCCTACGGCGCCACGCTGGCGGCCAACCGCGCCCGCCTGCTCGACGAAGTGCTGCGCCTGGAAATCGTGGCCGGCGTGGACAGCGGCGCCGAGTTCGCCCGCGAGCGCCTGAAGATGCAGGTCGAGGTGCTGCAATCGTCGCTCAAGTCCGGCCACAAGCCGCAGACCCAGGCCGACCAGTTCCTGCAACTGTGCGCGATGCCGGCCCTGGCCGACGCCCGCACGGCCAGCCGCATCGAGACCCTGTTCCGCCGCATCGGCGCCTCGGAGGCGGCATGACGGCGATGGCCTTCCGCAGCGAGGTGCGCATCCAGGAAGCCGACTTCGACCTGACGGCCGAAGTGGCTGCCCTGCGCGCCGGCCAGCCCGGCGTGGGCGGGCTGGTGACGTTCGTGGGCACGGTGCGCGACCTGAACGAGGGCGCCAGCGTGGCCGAGATGGAGCTCGAACACTATCCGGGCATGACGGAGCAGTCGATTGCCACCATCATCGAGCAGGCCCGCCAGCGCTGGCCCATCTTCGGCGCGCTGGTGATCCACCGCGTGGGGCCGCTCAAGCCGCTGGAGCAGATCGTGCTGGTGGCCGTCACCTCGGCGCACCGGGGCGAGGCGTTCCAGGCCTGCGAGTTCATCATCGATTACCTGAAGACGGAAGCGCCGTTCTGGAAAAAGGAACAGACGCCGGACGGCGCGCGTTGGGTGGATGCCCGGGTGACGGACGAAACGGCGCTCGATAAATGGCGTACTTGACAAGGTTTGACGTGGATCATTGATTGTTTAAATAATTAGGAGTCTCCTTGAAAACGGACGGCCAAGCCCTACTTGGCAGGTAAGTTAAAAATTCTTTGGAGCACTCCCATGCGTCAAGACAAGCTCACTACCAAATTACAAGAAGCGCTGGCCGATGCGCAAAGCCTTGCCGTCGGCAATGACAATCCCTACATTGAACCAGTCCACCTGCTGACGGCCCTGCTGAACCAGGACGACGGCGCCGCCCGCTCGCTGTTGCAGCGGGCCGGCGTCAACGTCAACGGGCTGGCCAACGCCTTGAAATCCTCGATCCAGCGCCTGCCCAAGGTGTCTGGCACGGGCGGCGACGTGCAGGTCAGCCGTGAATTCGTCTCCGTCCTGAACCTGGCCGACAAGGAATCGCAGAAGCGCGGCGACCAGTTCGTTTCCAGCGAAATGGTGCTGCTGGCGCTGACGGACGACAAGTCCGACGCCGGCAAACTGTCGCGCGAGAACGGCCTGACCCGCAAGGCGCTGGAAGCGGCCATTTCCGCCGTCCGTGGCGGCAACAAGGTGGATAGCCAGGAAGCCGAAGGCCAGCGCGAAGCGCTCAAGAAATATACGCTGGACCTGACCGAGCGCGCCCGCGCCGGCAAGCTCGACCCCGTGATCGGCCGCGACGACGAGATCCGCCGCGCCATCCAGGTGTTGCAGCGCCGGACCAAGAACAACCCGGTGCTGATCGGTGAACCGGGCGTCGGCAAGACCGCCATCGTGGAAGGCCTGGCGCAGCGCATCGTCAACAACGAGGTGCCCGATTCGCTCAAGGGCAAGCGCGTGCTGTCGCTGGACATGGCGGCCCTGCTGGCCGGCGCCAAGTACCGCGGCGAGTTCGAGGAGCGCCTGAAAGCCGTGCTCAAGGAACTGGCCATGGACGAAGGCCAGACCATCGTCTTCATCGACGAGCTGCACACCATGGTGGGCGCCGGCAAGGCGGAAGGGGCGATGGACGCCGGCAATATGCTGAAGCCGGCCCTGGCCCGTGGCGAACTGCACTGCATGGGCGCCACCACGCTGGACGAATACCGCAAGTACATCGAGAAGGACGCCGCGCTGGAGCGCCGCTTCCAGAAGATCCTGGTCGACGAGCCGACCGTGGAAGCCACCATCGCCATCCTGCGCGGCCTGCAGGACAAGTATGAGCTGCACCACCAGGTGGCCATTTCGGACGCGGCCATCATCGCGGCGGCCGAATTGTCGCACCGCTACATCACCGACCGCTTCCTGCCCGACAAGGCGATCGACCTGATCGACGAGGCCGCCTCCAAGATCAAGATCGAGATCGATTCCAAGCCGGAAGTGATGGACAAGCTGGAACGCCGTTTGATCCAGCTGAAGATCGAGAAGGAAGCCGTCAAGAAGGAGTCGGACGAGGGTTCGCGCCGCCGCCTGGGCCTGATCGAGGAGGAAATCGTCAAGCTGGGCCGCGAACTGGCGGACCTGGAGGAAGTGCTCAAGGCCGAGAAGGCCGTGGTGCAGGGCAGCTCCCACATCAAGGAAGAGATCGACCGCATCAAGCTGCAGATGGAGCAGGCCACGCGCGAGAGCAACTGGCAGCGCGTCTCCGAGCTGCAATACGGCCGCCTGCCGGAACTGGAAGCCCAGCTCAAGCAGGCCGACGCGGGCGCCTCCGCCGGCAAGGAAGGCCAGCCCAAGCTGCTGCGTACCCAGGTCGGGGCCGAGGAGATTGCCGAGGTCGTGTCGCGCGCCACCGGCATTCCCGTGTCGCGCATGATGCAGGGTGAGCGCGACAAGCTGCTGCACATCGAGGAAAAGCTGCACGAGCGCGTGGTGGGCCAGGACGAGGCGATTTCCGCCGTGGCCGACGCCATCCGCCGTTCGCGCGCCGGCCTGTCGGACCCCAACCGTCCGTATGGCTCGTTCATGTTCCTGGGCCCGACGGGCGTCGGTAAGACCGAGCTGAGCAAGGCGCTGGCCGGCTTCCTGTTCGATACCGAGGAATCGATGATCCGCATCGACATGAGCGAGTTCATGGAGAAACATTCGGTGGCCCGCCTGATCGGCGCGCCGCCCGGCTACGTGGGCTACGACGAGGGCGGCTACCTGACGGAAGCCGTGCGCCGCAAGCCGTACAGCGTGATCCTGCTGGACGAGGTGGAGAAGGCGCACCCGGACGTGTTCAACGTGCTGCTGCAGGCGCTCGACGATGGCCGCATGACCGATGGCCAGGGCCGCACGGTGGACTTCAAGAACACGGTGATCATCATGACCTCCAACCTGGGTTCGCACAAGATCCAGTCGATGGAGGATGCCGATCCGGCCGTGATCAAACTGTCCGTGATGGCCGAGGTGCGTTCGCACTTCCGCCCCGAGTTCATCAACCGGATCGACGAGATCGTCGTGTTCCATGGCCTCGATGAGAAGAACATCGGCGCCATCGCCAAGATCCAGCTGAAGATCCTGGAGGACCGCCTGGCCAAGATGGACATGGCGCTCACGGTGACCCAGGCGGCGCTGCAGAAGATCGCGGAGGCCGGCTACGATCCCGTGTATGGCGCGCGGCCGCTGAAACGGGCGATCCAGCAGCAGATCGAGAATCCGCTGTCCAAGTTGATTCTGCAGGGCAACTTCGGGCCCAAGCAGACGATACAGATCGACGCCCGCAACGGCGAGTTGGTGTTCGAAGCCCAGCAGTAAGCGACGCCGCCACGGCGTTCGCTGGCCGGGGATGGGTGCATGCCATCCCCGGCCTTTTTTTTTTGTGGCAGACAATCTGTTGCGCGCCACCCCAGCAGTGCTTTTCCCCTCGCTCAAATTTCTTGCAATCCGTCACGAACGCGTGACATGATATGCGTCACGGTTTGGCTTTCATTGCTGCGCATTTCTAGGGGGGATGTGATGTCGATGACCTGCATGCGCCGGCCCGCGTCCGGCCCGCAACACCCACCCGCACCTGTTCCTATCCGCGACGTCCTGTCGCGTTTTTGATCCGTTTTTTGATCCGTTTTTTGATCCGTCTTAGATCCGCTTTTAGTCTGTTTCCGGCGTTTCCACCGTCACGTCAGATGACGTTCCACACTTACTGGGAGTTGAGATGTTCGCAAATATGAAAGTGGCCACCCGCCTGGGCCTGGGATTTGGCGCCGTCGTCGTGTTGTTGCTGGTGCTGTCGGTGGTGAGCGTGATGCGGCTGGGCGCCATGAACGAGGGCATACGAAAAATCACGTCCGACCGCTACCCCAAGGTCGTGCTGTCGAACGAGGCCATCAAGCGCACCATCGACAATGGCCGCTTGTTGCGCAGCATGCTGCTGTCCACGAGCGACGAGGAGCGCGAGAAGTTCCGCCGTTCCGTCGAAGGTAACCGGCCCAAGGTCGCCGACGCGCTGGCCAAAATGGAAAAGCTGATCAGCACCGAGAAGGGCCAGGTGCTGTTCAAGGACATCATGGAAAAGAACAGTGCGCTCAACCCCAAGTACGAACAGTTGTACGCGCTGGCCAAGACGGACCCCAAGCGGGCCGCCGAGTTCCTGCGCGGCGAGTTCGCGGACGCCAACAATGCCTACTGGGCGTCGCTGGAGACGATGGCCAAATTCCAGAGTGAGCTGATGGACCAGGAATCGGCGGCGGCCGACGCCAACTACATCGACACGCGCCGGCTGGTGATCGTGTTGTCGGCCGTGGCGGTGCTGGCGGCGGTCGTGATCGCCTGCATGATCACCTTCGACCTGGTGCGTCGCCTCGGCGGCGAGCCGGGCTATGCGGCCGCCCTGATGGAGAAAGTGGCTAATGGCGACCTCAACAGCGAAGTGCGCACCAAGCCCGGCGACACCAGCAGCATGCTGTTCGCGGTCAAGGAAATGGTCGGCAAGCTGCAGCAGGTGGTCAACGGCCAGCGCGCCGTGGTGGCGGCCGCCAACCGCGGCAATTTCGATGCGCGCGTGGACTTGAACGGCTTGCAGGGCTTCCAGCGTGAAATGGGCGAAGGCTTGAACCAGTTGGCCACCACCACCGGCGCCAGCATCGCCGACGTGGTGCGGGTGATGGGCGCCGTCTCCGATGGCGACCTCAGCAAAACGATAGACCAGCAGTACGAGGGCGCGTTTGGCGAGCTCAAGCAGTATGCCAACAACACCGTGGCCAAGCTGGCCCAGGTGGTCGATGGCCAGCGCGCGGTGGTGGCGGCCGCCAACCGGGGCGACTTCGAGGCGCGCGTCGATTTGAATGGCCTCAAGGGCTTCCAGCGTGAAATGGGCGAGGGCTTGAACCAGTTGGCCGTCACCACCGGCGCCAGCATCGCCGACGTGGTGCGCGTGATGGGCGCCATGTCGGACGGCGACCTGACCAAGACCATCGACAAGCAGTATGAAGGTGCGTTCGCGGAATTGAAGGAATACGCAAACAATACGGTGGCCAAGCTGGCTCAGGTGGTGGCCGAGGTCAACAACAGCGCCGAGGCGCTGGCCGCCGCCTCCGAGGAAGTGAGCGCCACCGCCCAGTCGCTGGCCCAGGCCGCCAGCGAGCAGGCCAGCAGCGTCGAGCAGACTTCCGCTTCGGTGGAGGAAATGACGGCCTCCGTGGCGCAGAATACGGAAAACGCCAAGGTCACGGACGCCATGGCCAGCAAGGCCGCCAGCGAGGCCAGCGAGGGCGGCGAGGCGGTGCGCTCGACCGTCTCGGCCATGAAGCAGATCGCCACCAAGGTCCTGATCATCGACGACATCGCTTACCAGACCAATCTGCTGGCCCTGAACGCGGCCATCGAGGCGGCCCGTGCCGGCGAGCACGGCAAGGGCTTCGCCGTGGTGGCCGCCGAAGTGCGCAAGCTGGCCGAGCGCAGCCAGGTGGCGGCGCAGGAGATCGCGGAGGTGGCCAGCGGCAGTGTCAACCTCGCTGAGCGGGCAGGGCAGATGCTGGGCGCCATGGTGCCCAACATCAAGCGCACCTCCGACCTGGTGCAGGAGATCACGGGCGCCTCGGAGGAGCAGTCGGTGGGGCTGGGCCAGATTAATTCGGCCATCAGCCAGCTGAGCCAGACCACCCAGCAGAACGCTTCCGGTTCGGAGGAGCTGGCGTCCACGGCCGAGCAGATGAGCAGCCAGGCCGAGGAACTGCAGCAGACCATGGGCTTCTTCACGCTCAACACCGGCTCCAAGCGGCGGCCCCAGCGCGATGCGATCAAGATGATCAAGCCGCGCCAGTTCTCCCCGCACATCCTGGCGGGCAACATCGGCGAACCCGACGAAGCCGACTTCGTTCGTTATTGATAGTCGAAGAAGGCGGACGGCGAGCAGCCGAAGGTCTTCTTGAACATGGCGGAAAACGCCGACTGGCTGGTGTAGCCCAGTTCCTGGGCCACCAGCAGCAACGGCGTGCCGCGCGCGATCATGGGTGCGGCGTGCGCCAGCCGCACCTGCTGGCGCCACTGGCCGAAGCCCATGCCCAGCTCGCGTTCGAACAGCCGCGCCAGCGTGCGTTCGGAGGCGCCCACCCGGGCCGCCCATTCCTTCAAGGTGTGGTCGGCGCCCGGCTCGGCGATCAGGGCCGCGCACAGGGCCTTGAGCCGCTTGTCCTCCGGCAGCGGGACCCGGATCGGACGCGTGGCCGAGCGGGACAGTTCGTCGAGGATCAACTCCCCCAGCAGCGTGACGCGCGTCGAAGGCTCGTCCGGGTCATGCTGTTCCAGCGCCACGATCAGCTCGCGCAGCAGGTTCGATACCTCCAGCACCTGGCACAGGGCGCCGGCGAACGGGGCCCGTTCGGCATGCACGAACAGGGGCCGCAGCAGGGTCGGTTCCAGCACCGTGATGGCGTGTTCCACGTTGGGCGCGATCCAGATGGCCCGCAGCGGCGGCACGATCCAGCTGCTGTTGTTGGCCGTGACCCGCATCACGCCTTGCAGCGCATACGTCACCTGGCCCCACGGATGGGAGTGGGGCAGCAGCGACTCGTCCGCCTGCAGGTCGCGGCCGGACATGGTGAGCGGCCGCTCCGGGGTGGGGGCGTTGCGGCGCCAGTTGACATTGGTGTGGGTAACGATGGGAATGGCCATGCAGTGTGTTTGGCAGGTTTGCGATAAATTTTGTCATGCTATCTTAAATCAGCCGCGCGTGAATTGCTTACACTGGCTTACCTTTTTTGTAACCGGAGCGACTTATGCGTAGCAATACCTCCCCCGCCATCCCGGCGGCCGCTGCCACGCCCATCCCCACGGACGGCGCCGACGCGCTTCGGCGCGATGCCCGCGTGATCGGCCTGGTCGGCTTGGCGCACGGCACCTCGCACTTCTACCACGTGATCCTGGCCGCTCTGATCCCCTGGCTCAAGCCGGCTTTCCAACTCAGTTATGCGGAGCTGGGACTGCTGATGACGGTGTTCTTTACCGTGTCCGGCGTGGGGCAGGCGATGGCCGGCTTCATCGTCGACCGGCTGGGCGCGCGCAGCGTGCTGTTCGGCGGCATCAGCTTGCTGGGCTTGTCCGCGTTGCTGCTGTCGGGTGCGCATAGCTACGCCATGCTGGTGGTGGGCGCCTTCGTGGCCGGCTGCGGCAACAGCGTGTTCCACCCGGCCGACTACACCATCCTCAACGAGCACGTGACCCGCAGCCGGCTGGCGCATGGCTTTTCCGTGCATGCCATCAGCGGCAACATCGGCTGGGCCGTGTCGCCGCTGTTCCTGACCTTTGTGGCCAGCCGCACGGACTGGCGCACGGCGCTGCTGTGCGCGGCGGCCGTGCCGTGCGCCGTGCTGGCGCTGCTGGTCTGGCAACGCCATGCGCTGCGCTCCATGCCGCACGCCGCGCACGCGGGCGGCGCGCGCGAGGGCTCGTTCGCCTTCCTGCGCCTGCGCGTGGTGTGGATGTGCTTCGCCTTCTTCCTGATCTCCGCCGCCGCGCTGGCCGGCATCCAGTCGTTCGCCGTCACCAGCCTGGTGTCGCTGTACGGCATGCCGCTGGCCTGGGCCGCTTCCGGCTACACGGCCTACATGGTGGCGTCAGCGGTGGGCACGCTGTATGGCGGCTTCCTCGGCGCGGGCTCGGTGCGCCACGAGCGCGCCATCATGCTGGCGTTCGCGCTGGCCGCGCTGATGGCGCTGGTGCTGGCGACGGCCGTGGTGCCGGCCTGGCTGGCGCTGGTCCTGATGGGGCTGATCGGCCTGGTGACGGGCGTGGCCGGTCCCTCGCGCGACCTGATGATTCGCAGCGCGGCGCCGGCCAACGCCACCGGCCGCGTGTTTGGCGTGGTCTATTCGGGACTGGACAGCGGACTGGCGCTGGGGCCGCTGTTGTTCGGCGCCTTGATGGATGGCGGCCATCCGGCCGGGGTGTTCGTCGGCATCGCCGTGTTCCAGGCGCTGGTGATCGTCACGGCGCTGGGCGTGGGTGGCCAAGTTCGCCCGCCCCAGCCGCAAACGGCTTAGAATGGTCGCCATCTTAACCACCCACTGGAAATGACGATGAGTTTTGCAACCACCGATCTGTGCGACGACAACGCCGCCATGCTGGACGATGGCCGCCTGGCCGTGCTGCCGCCCGTGTTCCGCCACTACGGCCAGCACGTGCGTTTCGCCGGCCGCGCCACCACGCTCAAGGTGTTCGAGGACAATGCGCTGGTGCGCAGCACGCTGGAAACGCCCGGCAACGGCAACGTGCTGGTGATCGACGGCGGCGGCAGCCTGCGCCGCGCGCTGGTCGGTGGCCAGTTGGGCTTGCTGGCGCAGGACAATGGCTGGGCTGGCATCGTGGTCAACGGCTGCATCCGCGACACCGATGAAATCAACGCTTGCGCCATCGGCGTGCGCGCGTTGGGCGCGCATCCGCAAAAGAGCAGCAAGCGTGGCGCGGGCGAGCGCGACATCCAGGTGCAGATCGCCGGCGTGACCGTGCGTCCGGGCGACTGGATCTACGTCGACGCGGACGGTGTGCTTGTGGCGCAACAGAAACTGGCGTAACTCCCTGCTTTTCCTTCTCCCGCACCTCGGACCACGCGTGTCCGTGGTGCGGCCACCTGCCGGCATGGTGCCCGGCCTGTCTATCCTCTCCATTTTTTCATCAGGCGAAAAGCGAGTTTCATATCGCAAAACGCGCTATGGATTTTCGGCAACGCTTGCTTCCATGGGGAGAAATTCTGTTTTGTATCCTGAAAAATAAAACTTAACAGTTTGATTTTTATGGTGTTTTATCTGCTTATGTGTCTTATATAAGAGTATTGTTGCACGGCACAAGCGGGGCTATGATGGTTTTAACGGATTTCGTTTTAACGCTAGTACGCAATTGAGGAGAACACCATGGCCACCCGTGAACAGCAAATCGCCGCCCTGCAACATGACTGGGACACCAATCCGCGCTGGCAAGGCGTGACCCGCGGCTACAGCGCGGCCGACGTGGTGCGCTTGCGCGGTTCGCTGCAGATCGAGCACACGCTGGCCAAGCGCGGCGCGGAGAAGCTGTGGCACCTGCTGAACCATGAATCCTATGTGAACGCGCTGGGCGCGCTGACGGGCAACCAGGCCATGCAGCAGGTGAAGGCCGGGCTGAAGGCGATCTACCTGTCCGGCTGGCAGGTGGCGGGCGACGCCAACCTGGCCGGCGAAATGTATCCCGACCAATCGCTGTATCCGGCCAATTCCGTGCCCATGGTGGTCAAGCGCATCAACAACACCTTCCAGCGCGCGGACCAGATCCAGTGGTCCGAAGGCAAGGACGACATCGATTACTTCGCGCCCATCGTGGCCGATGCGGAAGCGGGATTCGGCGGCGTGCTGAACGCTTACGAACTGATGAAGTCCATGATCGACGCGGGCGCGGCCGGCGTGCACTTCGAGGACCAGCTGGCCTCCGTAAAGAAATGCGGCCACATGGGCGGCAAGGTGCTGGTGCCCACGCGCGAGGCGGTGGAGAAGCTGACGGCGGCCCGTCTGGCGGCCGACGTGATGGGCGTCTCCACGCTCGTGATCGCCCGCACGGATGCGGAAGCGGCCGACTTGCTGACCTCGGACGTGGACGATAACGACAAGCCCTATTGCACGGGCGAGCGCACGGTGGAAGGCTTCTACAAGGTCAAGCCGGGCCTGGAGCAAGCCGTGTCGCGCGCGCTGGCCTACGCGCCATACGCCGACCTCGTGTGGTGCGAGACGGGCAAGCCGGACCTGATCTACGCCAAGCGCTTCGCCGAAGCCGTGCATGCTAAATTCCCCGGCAAGATGCTGGCCTACAATTGCTCGCCTTCGTTCAACTGGAAGAAGAACCTGGACGATGCCACCATCGCCAAGTTTCAGCGCGAGCTGGGCGCCATGGGCTACAAGTTCCAGTTCATCACGCTGGCCGGCTTCCATGCCCTCAACTATGGCATGTTCCACCTCGCGCACGGCTACGCGCGGCGCCAGATGTCGGCCTTCGTGGAATTGCAGGAGGCGGAATTCGCGGCGGCCGAGCGCGGCTTCACGGCCGTCAAGCACCAGCGCGAAGTGGGCACCGGTTATTTCGATGCCGTGACCCAGTGCATCCAGAACGGCCAGAGCTCGACCACGGCCTTGCATGGATCGACGGAAGACGAGCAGTTCTTCGACGCCAAGAAGGTGGCTTGATGTGTCGGTAGGGTAAGACTCCCGGGGCTGACTCCGGGGTCGGGGCGCGCTTTATTGCAGCGGGTCATACTCTGGGGGGCGCCGTTCGCCAGCCCGGTTTTTTGGCGTGACCGGGTTTCTGGGCGATAATGCTGCTTTGCGCGTTCCAGCGCGCCGTCCGTCCCGGGCCGGACGCCGTCCGCGCGGCGTATGCCGCCGCCGCACCGCCCACCTATTTGAGGAATTACCAAGCTTATGTTGAGTTACCGCCACGCCTTCCACGCGGGGAATCACGCCGATGTATTGAAGCATTTCGTGACCATCCAGCTGCTGCAGTATCTGAATCAGAAGGATACGGCCTACAGCTACATCGACACCCATTCCGGCGCCGGCGTGTACGCGCTCGACGGCACTTACGCATCCAAGAACGCCGAATACGATACCGGCATCGGCCCGCTGTGGGACCGCACCGACTTGCCCGCGCCGCTGAAGGAATACGTGGACCTGGTCAAGGCCATGAACCCCAGCGGCAAGATGCGCTACTACCCCGGTTCGCCATACTGCGCCGACCAGGTGGCGCGCGAGCAGGACCGCCTGCGCCTGTTCGAACTGCATCCGGCCGACGCCAAGATTTTGGCCGACAACTTCCGTAAGGTCGAAGCCCATGCCGCCGAGCAAGGCGTGCGTCCGACTACGCGCGGCAAGCGCGTCATCATCACCAAGGGCGACGGTTTCCTGGGCCTGAAAGCCTTGCTGCCGCCGCCGTCGCGCCGCGCGCTGGTGTTGTGCGATCCGCCGTATGAAGACAAGATGGATTACCGCAAGGTCAAGGACATGCTGGCGGAAGCGCTGGTGCGTTTCCCCACCGGCATCTACGCGGTCTGGTATCCGATCCTGCAACGCATGGAGTCGCGCCAGTTCGCCGACAAGCTCAAGCAACTGCCGGCCGGCGACTGGCTCAATGTCACGCTGACCACCCACACACCGATGCCGGACGGCTTTGGCCTGCACAGCAGCGGCATGTTCATCCTGAATCCACCGTACACGCTGGAACCGATGCTGAAGCAGGTCATGCCTTACCTGGTGCAGGCGCTGGGCAAGGACGAAGGCGCACGGTTCACGCTGGAATCGGGCACGCCGGTGACGGGGCGGGCAGGGGCGTCGGGCGCGCGTGGCGCCGAGGGCGAAGGTCGTGGCCCGCAAACCGGTGCGCGTGGTCCGCAGGCTGGCGCACGTGGTCCCCTGGGT
Source organism: Rugamonas brunnea (assembly GCF_014042345.1). Taxonomy (GTDB): domain Bacteria; phylum Pseudomonadota; class Gammaproteobacteria; order Burkholderiales; family Burkholderiaceae_D; genus Rugamonas; species Rugamonas brunnea. The sequence goes on along the minus strand of NZ_JACEZT010000001.1, from coordinate 217,035 downwards.
GGTGCGCGGGGTCCGCAGGCTGGTGCGCGTGGTCCACAAGCCGGTGCACGGGGCCCGCAAGCGGGCGAGCGTGGCCAGCAGTCTGGTGCGCGCGGTGCGCAGAATGGTCCGCAGTCCGGGGCGCGAGGCCCGCAAGGCGGTCCCCGCAACGGGCCTGCTGGTGGCCGTGGCGGCGCCGGTGGCGGTGGCCGCGGTCCGGCGACACCTGGACGCAACAGTGGCACGCGCAAGCCCTGATTTAGACAAGAAAATATTGTCAAGACTATACGACTGGGTATAGTCTTATATCAACGGGTGTGTTGCAAAGGCATACCCGCCGGGCTTGTCGCGGACCCGCCGCGGCCACGAGAGAGCTGATCTGAGGTATGTCCATGACCTTGTCGCAGCCAGCCACCGCAGCACCGCCGTACGCCAACAATTTTTTCCTGGCGCGGCAACCGATTCTCAACCGGCAACAACGCCTGGTTGCCTACGAATTACTGTTCCGTACGGCGCCCGAGCGCAACCATGCCAGCTTCATCGACCACACCGAAGCCACCGCCACCGTGATCGCCCATGCGTCCGAATTGGGCATGGGCAGGGTGGTGGGCGACCAGATGGCGTACGTCAACGTCGACACGGTGGGATTGATGAGTGACTTCATCAACTTCCTGCCCACCGACAAGGTGATCCTGGAAATCCTCGAATCCGTCAAAGCCACGCCGGAAGTGCTCGAACGGGTGCTGGAGCTCAAGCAGGCCGGCTTCAAGTTCGCGCTCGACGACGTGGTGGCCGAATCGGACGACGTGCGCAAGTTGCAGCCGCTGTGCGACGTGATCAAGATCGACATCAAGGATGTGCGGCCGGGCGCGCTGTCCGCATTGACGCGGGGATTGCGCCATCCCAGGCAAAAACTGCTGGCCGAAAAAGTGGAAACGATGGAGGAATTCCAGCAGTGCCTGGCGCTGGGCTTCGAATACTTCCAGGGCTATTATTTCGCCCGTCCCGTCATCCTCAGCGGCAAGAAGATCGCTCCATCCCAATTGACCATCCTGCATCTGCTGGACTTGCTGAACCAGGACGCCGACACCCAGGCCATCGAACGCAGCGTCAAGCACGATGCCGTGATCACGCTCAATCTGCTGCGGCTGGTGAACACGCCGGCCGTGGGCGCACGCTACCGCATCAATTCCGTGGGGCACGCGCTGGTCGTGCTCGGACGGCGCCAGTTACAGCGCTGGCTGCAGATCCTGTTGTATGTGAAGACGGGGCAGCAGCAGGAATTCACCTCGCCCTTGCTGCAACTGGCCACCACGCGCGGCAAGACCATCGAACTGCTGATGGAAAAGCTGCGCCCCGGCCAGCGCGTGTGCGCCGACATTGGCTTCACGGTCGGCATCATGTCGTTGATGGATACGCTGTTCTCGATCCACATGAACGACGTGCTCAACAGCGTCAACGTGCTGGATGACGTGCGCGCCGCCTTGCTGCACCACAGCGGCGAGTACGGCAGCATGTTGAGCCTGATCGAACACCTGGAGACGGACGGCGACGGCCACCACCTGAGCCGCATGCTGCACGAGTTGCAGCTGTCACCGTCGGAGTTGTATGCGATTCAGCTGGCGGCGTTTGACTGGGTCAATGATTATGCGCATGGGATGCAGTAGGATGCTTATCCGACAGTCGCGTTGACCTTGTGAATCACTGCCCCAGCAGCAGAAACACCGTCGGCTTCTTGTGGAAATCCGGGCCCTTGCCTTCGGCCAGCTGGCTTTTCCATTTCGCGCCCGTCATGGTGCGGATGGTTTCCGATGGCAGGCTGAGGTCGGTCGCCACGCAGATCAGCGTGCCCGGTTGGCAGGCCGCCACCAGCGCTTCCAGCATGGCGGCGTTGCGGTACGGGGTTTCAATGAACAGTTGGGTCTGCTTTTCCGCGCGCGAGCGCTTTTCCAGTTCCTGGATGCGTTTGGCGCGCTGGGCCGCGTCCGTGGGCAGGTAGCCGTTGAAGGCGAAGCTCTGGCCATTCAGGCCGCTCGCCATCACGGCCAGCAACAGCGACGATGGCCCCACCAGCGGCCGCACGGGGATGCCGTGCTGGTGGGCCAGGCGCACCAGGTCGGCGCCGGGGTCGGCCACGGCCGGCACGCCCGCTTCCGACACCAGGCCGGCGTCGCGCCCGGCCAGCAGCGGCGCCAGCAGGCCGGCCAGCGCCTGGGGCGGGGTGTTGACGTTCAGTTCGGCGATCTGGATTTCCTGCAGCGTCTTGCACAGCGGATGCTGGGCGCCGACCAGTTTGAGGAAGGCGCGCGCCGTCTTGGCGTTCTCGGCCACAAAGTAGTCGAGGCTGGCCGTGGTGGCTTGCACGTGTTCGGGGATGACGTGGGATAACGCTTCAGTGGCGCCCAGCGTGTTGGGGATCAGGTAAAGAGTGCCTGGCATGGATACGTGCTTTTCTTGTTAGTGGTGCGAAATGGTTCAGGCGAGGGTTCAGGCGAGGCCGAAGAAGGGCACGCCGATCTGGCGCAGCATGCCAGTGAGCGCGATCAAGGGCAAGCCCGTCAACGCGGTCGGGTCGCTGCTGTCGATGCGTTCCAGGATGGCGATGCCCAGTCCTTCGTTCTTGGCGCTGCCGGCGCAATCGTACGGTTGCTCGATGCGCAGGTAGGCGTCCAGTTCCGTGTCCGGCAAGTCGCGGAAGGTGACGGTGGTCTGGATATCCTGCACCTGGGCGGCCTTGGCCGGATCGGCGGCGCGGCCGTCCCACACGCACAGGGCCGTGTGGAACACGACGCGCCGGCCGCGCATCTGCTGCAACTGGCGCAGCGCGTTGGCGTGGTTGCCCGGCTTGCCGATCTGCTGGTCGTCCAGCGTGGCCACCTGGTCCGAGCCGATCACGACGCTACCGGGCAGGCGGGCGGCCACGGCGGCCGCCTTCTCGCGCGCCAGCCGCAGGGCCGTCGCGCTCGGCGATTCGCCGGGCAGGGGGCTTTCATCGATGTCGGGCACGGCCACGTCGAATGGCAGGTGCAGGCGCGACAGCAGTTCTTTGCGGTAGGCGGAGCTGGAGGCTAAAACAAGGTGGACGGGCAGGGTATCGAGAGGCTTCATGCAATATTTTGGCCGCAATGCTGGCTTGGTGGGAAGAAATGTTATATGCTCTGACGCCGGACGAAAAAGCGGTGCAACAAGCGACTTGGCGCGTGAAAAATGCGCGGGGCTTTGACTCGGTGGCGAAAACCCTGTTATTATCGCAGGTTTTCCGGGGAAGCTAGTCCATGAGCGCTGTTGTGATCGACGCATTTGATTTTTGTCGCACGAACGGGATCAGCGAGGGCGTGACGCCTGTCGCCGAGATGACCCGCTTGACGAAAGACTGCGCGGACCAGTCCGGCACGATCAGCTGGAAGCTCGAAGGCAGCACCAGCAAGCAGGGTTTTCCGCAGATTCGTCTGTCGGTGAGCGGCACGGTGCAGTTGGTGTGCCAGCGTTGCCTGACCCCCTATGCATACAAGATCAACTCTTCGACGTTGCTGATGCTCGGTAAGGACGACGCGCACGCCGATGAGATCGAAGAAATTATCGATGATGAAACCATCGACGTGATCGTCGGCACGCGCAGCATGAGCGTGGCCGACCTGGTCGAAGACGAGGCCCTGCTGGCCTTGCCGCATACGCCCAAGCACGACGTCTGCCCGGACGACGCGCTGGTCAAGGCGGCACAGAGCGCGAAGCCGTCGCCATTCGACGCCCTCAAGGGCCTCAAATCCGAATAAGCAGTAGGTAACAGACGTGTCAAACGCGTGTAGTAATCGAGTATGGCATTGTGTAGTGAAGCGTAGTAAAAGCAATTTAACGATGTCGGCAAGGCAAGTATGACCAGTTTTGCCGCTGGGATACTCGATTCGCATGAATTTGCCAGTCGAATGTGTTAAAATTTAAGAACTTATGTATTAGGAGTCATCATGGCCGTTCAACAGAACAAGAAGTCCCCTTCGAAGCGCGGTATGCACCGTTCGCACGATTTCCTGGTTGCCCCGCAACTGGCGATCGAGCCAACCACCGGTGAAACCCACCTGCGTCACCACATCAGCCCTAACGGCTTCTATCGTGGTCGTAAAGTCCTGAAAACCAAAAACGACGAGTAATCGACGTTTTTTGTGGGCTAAGATAAGCGGTGCGACGTGGTGCATAACCTGCGTGGCGCCGCTTTTTCTTTTTTCATCGGCTGCAATCCTGTTTGCACACCGTCATTTTGAATCGCGTTGACCCTGCGTCATCGAGGTCCGCATCTTGCCGCGGCTAGCCCCAGAAGGGCGGAGCGTGGTACTGAATCAAAACAATGACAATCAAAATTTCTATCGACTGCATGGGCGGAGACCACGGCCCGTCGGTTACCATTCCTGCAGCTATTTCCTTCGTAAACTCTGAGCCAGACGCCGAACTGATCCTCGTTGGATTGGAGGACGTCATCCGCGCCGAGCTGAAAAAACACCATGCGGACGCGCACCCGCGCCTGTCCGTGCTGCACGCCTCCGAGCAGGTGACGATGGACGATCCGCTGGAAGTGGCGCTGCGCCGCAAGAAGGATTCGTCCATGCGTGTGGCGATCGAGCAAGTCAAGGAGAGCCGCGCGCAGGCTTGCGTGTCGGCCGGTAACACGGGCGCGCTGATGGCCGTGTCGCGCTATGTGCTCAAGACCATGGCCGGCGTCGACCGTCCCGCCATCTGCAGCGTCATGCCGAACCAGAAGAATGGTCCCACCTATATGCTGGACCTGGGCGCCAACGTCGACTGCGAACCGCACCACCTGCACCAGTTCGCCATCATGGGTTCGGTGCTGGTGGCCGCGATGGAGCACATCGAGCGTCCCACCATCGGCCTGCTGAACGTGGGTACGGAAGACATCAAGGGCAATGAAGTGGTCAAGGCCACCAGCAAGCTGCTGCAAGCCGACCACGAGCGCGGCGCGCTCAATTTCTACGGTAACGTGGAAGGCAACGACATCTTCAAGGGCACCACCGATATCGTCGTGTGCGACGGTTTCGTGGGCAACGTCACGCTCAAGGCGATCGAGGGCGTGGCCCGCCTGTTCGCCGACACCCTGCGCGCCGAATTCAAGCGTAACTGGCTTAGCATGCTGGGCGCGCTGCTGGGCATGGGCGCGCTCAAGGCCGTGCGCAACCGTGTCAATCCGTCGCGCTACAACGGCGCCAGCCTGCTCGGTTTGCGCGGCCTGGTGTTCAAGAGCCACGGCGGCGCCGATGCATATTCCTTTGAGTGGGCGATCCGACGCGCGTATGATGCTGCAAAAAATGACGTGCTGGCCCATCTGGCGACCATGATCGCTGAATTGATGCCGCGCGAAACGACAGCACAGGAAGCACCTGGCTCAACTATCTAGTGGACGGTAAAGCGGTATGACTTTGTATAGCAAAATTATCGGCACCGGCAGCTATCTGCCACCCAAGCGGGTCACCAACCAGGATCTGACCGATCAACTGGCCGCCAAGGGCATCGAAACCTCGGACGAGTGGATCGTCACCCGCAGCGGCATTTCGGCCCGCCATTACGCCGAGCCTGAGCAGAAGTCCTCGGACCTGGCCGTGCATGCGGCCAAGAACGCGCTGGAGATGGCGAGTTTGCAGCCCAACGACATCGACCTGATCATCGTGGCCAGCTCGACCCCGGACTTCTTCGGCAGCTTCCCCAGCACGGCCTGCATCGTGCAGCGCAAGCTGGGCATCACCAACAACGGCGCAGCCGTGGACGTGCAGGCCGTGTGCAGCGGCTTCGTGTACGCCGTGTCCGTGGCCGACAGCTTTATCCGTTCGGGCGCGCACAAGAACGTGCTGGTGATCGGCGCCGAAGTGTTCTCGCGCATCCTCAATTTCGATGACCGCGGCACCTGCGTGCTGTTCGGCGACGGCGCCGGCGCCATCGTGCTGACGGCGTCCGAGACGCCGGGCATCCTGGCGACCAAGCTGCACGCGGACGGCCGCCACGCGGACGTGCTCAGCATTCCGGGCAATGTCGATGGCGGCGCCATCGCCGGCAGCGGCTTCCTGTACATGGATGGTCCGGCCGTGTTCAAGCTGGCCGTCTCCGTGCTGGAGAAGGTGGCGCACGAGGCGCTGGACAAGGCCGGCATGACGCCCGACCAGCTCGACTGGCTGATCCCGCACCAGGCCAACATCCGCATCATGAACAGCACGGCCAAGAAGCTGGGCATGCCGCCGGAAAAGATGGTGGTGACGGTGGACCAGCACGGCAACACCTCGGCCGCCTCGATCCCGCTGGCGCTCGATATCGCCATGCGCGACGGCCGTATCAAGCCCGGCCAGAACGTGATGATGGAAGGCGTGGGCGGCGGCTTCACGTGGGGTGCAGTGCTCGCGCGAATGTAATTTTTTGGTCGCAATTTAGAATTAGAATTCTAAGCGCGCCCGGGGTCGCCTCCCGGAATGGCGGCCCGGTGTAAGGTTTCGGGGTTTTGCCCCACTTAACAAACGGATAACGTATGACTCAATTTGCATTTGTATTCCCAGGCCAGGGTTCGCAAGCGATTGCGATGCTGGACGGTTTTGCCGGCAATCCGGTCGTGGCCCAGACGGTGGCCGAGGCGTCCGACGCGCTGCAGTTCGACCTGGGCAAGCTGATCGCTGAAGGTCCGAAGGAAGAGCTGGACCTGACCACCAACACCCAGCCCGTGATGCTGACGGCCGCCGTGGCCGTGTACCGCGCCTGGCTGGCGGCCGGCGGTCCGGCGCCGACCGTGGTGGCTGGCCACAGCCTCGGTGAATACTCGGCCCTGGTGGCCGCCGGCGTGATCGCCTTCAAGGACGCCGTGCCGCTGGTGCGTTTCCGCGCCCAAGCCATGCAGGAAGCCGTGCCCGTGGGGCAGGGCACGATGGCCGTGGTGCTGGGCCTGTCCGACGACGACGTGCGCGCCGCCTGCGCCGAAGCGGCCGCGGCCGATCCGGCTTCCGTGGTCGAGCCCGTCAACTTCAATGCGCCGGCGCAAGTGGTGATCGCCGGCCATACGGCCGCCGTCGAGCGCGCCTGCGAACTGGCCAAGGCCAAGGGCGCCAAGCGCGCCATGAAGCTGCCCGTGTCGGCGCCGTTCCACTCGTCGCTGCTGAAACCCGCTTCGGACCGCCTGCGCGAATACATGGCTGGCCTGAGCTTCGCCGCGCCGCAGATCCCGCTGATCAACAACGTCGACGTGGCTGTCGTCAACGACCCGGTCGCCATCAAGGATGCGCTGGTGCGCCAGGCGGCCAGCCCCGTGCGCTGGGTGGAAACCATGCAGAAGGTGGCCAATGACGGCATCACCCAAGTGATCGAATGCGGTCCGGGCAAGGTGCTGATGGGCCTGACCAAGCGCATCGATGCGCGCCTGGTGGGCGACGCCATCGTGGATCAGGCGTCGCTGGAACGGGTTTTGACGCTGCTCAAGTAAGCGCGGCCCCGCTGGGGCAGTATCGACATTCACATAAGGATAAGCATGAATTTAGCAAATCAAATCGCGCTGGTGACGGGCGCATCGCGCGGCATCGGCAAGGCCATCGCACAGGAACTGGCGCGCCAGGGCGCGCGCGTGATCGGCACGGCCACCTCGGAAGCTGGTGCGCAGGCCATCAGCGCCTACCTGGCTGAGATCGGCGCCGAAGCGGGCCAGGGCATGGTGCTGAACGTGACGGACGCCGAGCGTTGCGCGGCCGTCATCGACGAGATCGGCAAGACCTGGGGCGCCGTCGGCATCCTGGTCAACAACGCCGGCATCACCCAGGACCAGCTGGCCATGCGCATGAAGGACGAGGAGTGGGATAACGTCATCGCCACCAACCTGACGGCCGTGGGTCGCCTGTCGCGTGCCGTGCTGCGCGGCATGATGAAGGCCAAGACCGGCCGCATCATCAACATCACCTCGGTGGTGGCGTCGGCCGGCAATCCGGGCCAGATGAACTACGCGGCCGCCAAGGCCGGCGTGGAGGGCATGGGCCGCGCGCTGGCGCGCGAGATCGGCAGCCGCAACATCACCGTCAACAGCGTGGCGCCCGGTTTCATCGACACCGACATGACCAAGGCGCTGGGCGAGGAGCAGCACGCCGCCCTGTTGACCCAGATCCCGCTGGCGCGCCTGGGCAAGCCCGAGGACATCGCCGCCGCCGTGGCCTTCCTGGCCTCGCCGCAGGCGGCCTATATCACCGGCACGACCTTGCACGTGAACGGCGGTATGTACATGAATTGAGGTGGGCAGGCGGCTGTAGGCCGCCCGTTCGCATCATTTAGTAGTGATTTCGGTAGAAATAGCAGCAGACACCGAAATTAGTTTTTCAGTGCGCAAACCTGATAAAATGCGCGCTTTCCGTAACAAACATAATGGAGCCATAACATGTCGGATATCGAACAACGCGTTAAGAAAATCGTCGCTGAGCAACTGGGCGTCGCTGAAGCAGACATCAAGACGGAATCCTCGTTCGTCGACGACCTCGGCGCCGACTCCCTGGACACCGTGGAACTGGTGATGGCCCTGGAAGACGAATTCGAAATGGAAATCCCTGACGAGCAAGCCGAGAAGATCACCACCGTGCAGCAAGCGATCGACTACGCTACTGCCCACGTCAAGGCCTAAGCCTGTCCGATCGACTCCAGGAGAATCGCTTGAGCCGTTCTAAAAACCGTCGTGTTGTGATCACCGGCCTTGGCTGCGTGACGCCCGTCGGCAATAACATTGCCGAAGCGTGGAGCGCAATCACCGAGGGGAAATCGGGTATCGCCAACATCACCAAGTTTGATGCGCAACCCTTTACCACCCAGTTCGCCGGCGAAGTCAAAGGCTTCAACATCGAGGATTACATCCCCGCCAAAGAAGCACGCCACATGGATACCTTCATCCATTACGGCATGGCCGCCGGCATCCAGGCGGTGCAGGACTCCGGTGTGGTCGTCACCGAGGAAAACGCCGATCGCATCGGCGTGATCATCGGTTCCGGTATCGGCGGCTTGCCGCTGATCGAAGAAACCAAGGAAGATTACGACAAGCGTGGTCCACGCCGTATCTCCCCGTTCTTCGTGCCTGCCTCGATCATCAACATGATCTCGGGTAACCTGTCGATCAAGTACGGCATGCGTGGTCCTAACCTGTCGATCGTCACGGCCTGCACCACCGGCCTGCACAGCATCGGCGCGGCCGCTCGTCTGATCGAGTACGGCGACGCCGACGTGATGGTGGCCGGCGGCGCGGAAGCGACCGTATCGCCGCTGGGCCTGGGCGGCTTCGCCTCGGCCCGTGCCCTGTCCACCCGCAATGACGATCCGGCGACCGCTTCGCGGCCGTGGGACCGCGACCGCGACGGCTTCGTGCTGGGCGAGGGCGCGGGCGTCATGGTGCTGGAGGAGTACGAGCACGCCAAGGCACGCGGCGCCAAGATCTACGCTGAACTGCTGGGCTTTGGGATGAGCGCCGATGCTTATCACATGACCTCGCCATTGGAAGATGGCAGCGGCGGCAGCAAGTCCGTGGTCAACGCCCTGCGTCACGCAGGCGTCAATCCGGACCAGGTCAACTACCTGAACGCGCACGGCACGTCCACCCCGCTGGGCGACGTGGCGGAAGTGCAGGGCATCAAGCGCACCTTCGGCGCGCACGCCAAGAACATGGTGATCAATTCGACCAAGTCGATGACCGGTCACCTGCTGGGCGGCGCCGGCGGCCTGGAAGCAGTGTTTACGGTACTGGCGGTGCACCACCAGGTGTCGCCACCGACCATCAACATCTTCAACCAGGACCCCGCTTGCGACCTGGACTTCTGTGCCAATACGGCCCGTCCGATGAAGATCGAGTATGCAGTGAAGAACTCGTTCGGCTTCGGCGGCACCAACGGCAGTCTCGTGTTCGGAAAAGTGTGAACCTTTTAGCGCCCGTCCTGTCCAATCAGGATGGGCGCTGATTCGGCGCCGGCATTCGCCGGCGCCTGAATTGCCCGGCCTTGCCGGCGCGTCTGTTTTATCCCCTTTGCATCAAACGTATTGCCATCCTGCGGCGTGTTCGCACGTCGGTTGCCATGTCGATTGCGGTCTCGGCCGTCGTGCGGCCCTCGTCTGTTGTACGCCTGGCGCGCCTGTTCGTCTGCGCGGGCGTCATGCTGTCCGCGCTGTCCTGCCCGGGGCCTGGCTGGGCGGCCGTGTGCGTCGCGGCCGGCGTGGCCGGTTTGCCCTGGCGCGGCGGCAATCCTAAGCCGCGCCGGATTGATCTATCCCCGGTTGGCCAGATACGGCTGACGGTATACCAACAGACAGGGCCGGATGCGCCGGCGCCTGCCCCGCCTGCGCCAGCGCCGCCGCTGACCCTGCTCGCCGGTTCGACCTTGTGGGCCGGCGTGCTGTTCCTGCGCCTGGGCCGGGCCGGTGAGCCGGTGCAGGAAGTGCTGGTGGCGCCGGGCTGCGTGACGCGGGCGGCGTTCCGTCCATTGGCGCTGGCGTGCCGCGCCGTGGCCGCGCGCGGCGGCGAGGCGGACGGGACATGAAAAAAATGACGCAAACCGTGAACTTCTTGCAGCCGGCAAACTCTATTGCTATATGCGCCCACGCTGCAGGTCACCGAGGACGACGGGCGTGACGACAGAACGTGAGTGCGACCAGCTGCTGGTTGAACGGGTCCAGGCTGGCGACAAACAGGCATTCGATCTGCTGGTCGCGAAGTATCAGCGCCGGCTGATGCGCTTGCTGTCGCGCATCGTGCATGACCCGGTGGAGGCGGAAGACGTGGTGCAGGAAACGTTTATCAAGGCTTACCGCGCGTTGCGCATGTTCCGCGGCGACGCCGCGTTCTACACCTGGTTGTACCGGATCGGCATCAATACGGCCAAGAACGCGCTGTCGCTGCAGGCGCGGCGCACGCCCACTTCCACCGAGAGCAATGCCGAGCGCGCCGAATCGTTCGATGACGGCGAGCACTTGCGCGACATCAACACCCCCGAATCCGTGCTGGCCAGCAAGCAGATCGCCCAGACCGTCAATGCCGCCATGGACACCTTGCCCGTGGATCTGCGCACCGCCATCGCGCTGCGCGAGATCGAGGGCCTGAGCTATGAGGAGATTTCCGACATCATGGCTTGCCCCATTGGTACGGTGCGCAGCCGCATCTTCCGCGCGCGCGAAGTGATCGCGGAAAAGTTGCGGCCCTTGCTCGATATGCCGGTTGACAAGCGTTGGTGAGGCGGCAATGATGGTGGGGCAGGTACTGCAAGTTACGGTTCCTGGTGGCATCCCCGCGTGGCAGGTTGGTGTGAACATGGCAGGATAGGGAATGGATACTTCCAAGCGATTGCGTGAAAACATCTCGGCGCTGGCCGATGGGGAATTGCCCGATAGTGAGCGGGAACTGGCGCTGGCCGCGCTGGGCGGCGAGGATGGCCGTGCCGCCTGGCGGGCCTACCAGGCGATAGGCGACACGCTGCGGGACGGCGCCGCCGGCACGCTCAGCGACGGTTTCGCGGCCCGGCTGGCCCGCCGGCTGGCGGCCGAGCCGCCCCCGGCCGGCGCCGCGCCGGCGCCATCGGCCACGGATGCGGCTTCGGGGCCGGCCGCGTCCGGCGGCGAGGGCGCCTCGCCGGCCGTGGCGATGTCGCCGTCGTGAGCCGGCCGTTCCGGCCCAGCCCTTGAAAAAGTAGCGATTAGTAACATCTTGCCGATACGGCAGCACCCGTTTTCGCTTACCATCGCTCATGCTGCCGCAGTGTGTGCCGCCTGCGGCGGTGGTGTTTTCCCGAACTCGACAAAGAACCCTACTTTCCATGAAAAATTACATCTCCACTGGTAGTAAGACTCTTTCCGCGCTGATGGTCAGCGCCGGCGTATTGTTCGCCCCCGCCATGCTGGGCCTGGCCCCGGCCGCCCACGCGGCGGCCACCTCGGCCGTGGCGGGCTTGCCCGACTTTACGGAACTGGTCGACAAGGCCGGTCCGGCCGTGGTCAACATCCGCACCACTGAGCGCCTCAAGATGCAGGGCGGGCAGGGCATGCCCGGTGACGAGGAAATGCAGGAATTCCTGCGCCGTTTCTTCGGTGGCGCCATCCCCACACCCAGCCCCGGCGGCAAGGCGCCGCGCGGACGGCGCCAGGCGCCCGATGAGCAGGTGCAGCGAGGCATCGGTTCCGGTTTCATCATCTCGGCCGACGGCTACGTGATGACCAATGCCCACGTGGTCGACGGCGCCGACGAGGTGTACGTGACCCTGACCGACAAGCGCGAATTCAAGGCCAAGGTGCTGGGCGCCGACGCCCGCACCGACGTGGCGCTGCTGAAGATCGACGGCAAGAGCTTGCCCACGCTGACCATGGGCGACTCCAACAAGATCCGCGTGGGTGAATGGGTGATCGCCATCGGCTCGCCGTTCAACCTGGAAAATACGGTCACGGCCGGCATCATTTCCGCCAAGTCGCGCGACACGGGCGACTACCTGGCCCTGATCCAGAGCGACGTGGCCGTCAATCCCGGCAACTCGGGCGGGCCGCTGATCAATATGCGCGGCGAGGTGATCGGCATCAACTCGCAGATCGCCACGCTGTCGGGCGGCTACAACGGCATTTCCTTCGCCGTGCCCATCGACGAGGCGATGCGCGTGGCCGACCAGCTGAAAAAGACGGGCAAGGTGACGCGCGGGCGCATCGGCGTGCAGATTGGCGAGCTGAGCAAGGAAGTGGCCGAGTCGCTGGGCCTGAAGTCGGCGCAGGGCGCGGAAGTGTCGCTGGTGGAGCCCGGTGGTCCGGCCGACAAGGCGGGCATCCGGGCCGGCGACATCATCCTCAAGTTCAATGGCACGGTGATCAACCGCTCGTCCGACTTGCCGCGCCTGGTGGGCGGCACGGCGCTCGGCAGCCAGGCCACCATCACGCTGTGGCGCAAGGGCGCGCAGCAGGATGTGCAGGTGACCATCGCCGAGCTGGAGCCGGACAAGACCGCCAAGGCCAAGGCCAAGGGGGAGGGCGCCAAGCCGAAGGCCGAGTCGGCCAACGCGCTGGGCTTCAAGGTCAGCGACCTGACCCCGTTGCAAAAGCGCGAGCTGGACGTGGAGGGCGGCGTGGTGGTGGACGCCACCGAAGGCGCGGCGGCCCGCGCCGGCCTGCGCCAGGGCGACGTGATCTTGCAGCTCAACAATATCGACATCCGCGACGCCAAGCAGTTCAACGCGGCCGTGGGCAAGCTGGACCCGAAAAAGGCGTCCGTGGTGCTGGTGCGGCGCGGCGACGTGACCCAGTTCGTTTCGCTGCGGCCCACGGCCAAGTAAGCGCGGCCTGCCGTCGTTCGCCCATTCCCGGGCCGTCCTGTATCATGGGGCGGCCCGTTTTCTTTCCTGGTCCATCCATGATGCATTTCACCCTCTATTCCCGCAGCTATTGCCACCTGTGCCAGGACATGCTGGACGCCCTGAACCTGCTGCACACGCCGGAGCGTCCGTTCACGGTGGAGGTGATCGACGTGGACGCCGACCCGGCCCTGGTCGAGCGCTTCGACGAACTGGTGCCGGTGCTGTTCGCCGCCCTCGACCAGCCCGAGCTGTGCCACTACTTCCTCGACGCCGACCGCGTGCGCCTGGCCCTGGCTGGTCAAACTGCTTGATTACTCAACTATTTCCCACCTGTACACGTCAATTTGTGCGGCAAAATATTGACGGTTTGATATTTTGGTGGCTTTGCCACGTCATAACACGGGCTTTCCACTCTGAAATCCGGTAAAATGGCGGGTTAGTGAAGTTACTGTTTTGCTGCTGTTTTGCGTTTTAGTGGTAGTCATCAAGGCGCTCGCCAGGGCATTACCGCCCCGTACGGAGCGCTTTTTTTGTATGGTGCCCAGCCGCCGCCCCGTCGTTTCAATCCGTTTTTGAATATTTGTTAATGAACAACATACGCAATTTCTCCATCATCGCCCACATCGACCACGGCAAATCGACGCTGGCCGACCGCATCATCCAGTTGTGCGGCGGCTTGTCGGACCGCGAGATGGAAGCGCAAGTGCTCGATTCGATGGATCTGGAGCGCGAGCGCGGCATCACCATCAAGGCCCAGACCGCGGCCCTGCAATACAAGGCGCGCGACGGCAAGGTCTACAACCTGAACCTGATCGACACCCCGGGCCACGTGGACTTCTCCTACGAGGTCAGCCGCTCGCTGTCGGCCTGCGAAGGCGCGCTGCTGGTGGTGGACGCGTCGCAGGGCGTGGAAGCGCAAACAGTGGCCAACTGCTATACGGCGCTGGACCTGGGCGTGGAAGTGGTGCCCGTGCTGAACAAGATCGACCTGCCCAACGCCGATCCGCCGACGGCCATCGCTGAGATCGAGGACGTGATCGGCATCGAGGCCGGCGACGCCGTGCACTGCTCGGCCAAGACCGGCCTGGGCGTGGAGGACGTGCTCGAATCGATTATCGCCAAGGTGCCGCCACCGAAGGGCGACAAGGATGCGCCGCTGCAGGCGCTGATCATCGACTCGTGGTTCGACAACTACGTGGGCGTGGTGATGCTGGTGCGCGTGGTCAACGGCACGCTGAAACCGAAAGAAAAGATCCGCCTGATGGCCACCGACTCGGTGCAGCTGGTGGAAGACATCGGCATCTTCTCGCCCCGTTCCGTGTCGCTGCCGGAACTGTCGGCCGGCCAGGTGGGCTTCGTGATCGCCGGCATCAAGGAATTGAAAGTGGCCAAGGTGGGCGACACCATCACCCTGGCCAGCCGTCCGGCCGAAGCGCCGCTGCCCGGTTTCAAGGAAGTGCAGCCGCAGGTGTTCGCCGGCCTGTTCCCGGTCGAGGCCAACCAGTACGACGCGCTGCGCGACTCGCTGGAGAAGTTGAAACTGAACGACGCGGCCCTGATGTACGAACCGGAAGTGTCGCAGGCGCTGGGCTTCGGCTTCCGCTGCGGCTTCCTGGGCCTGCTGCACATGGAGATCGTGCAGGAGCGCCTGGAGCGCGAATTCGACATGGACCTGATCACCACGGCACCGACCGTGGTGTACGAGGTCGAGATGCGCGACGGCACCGTGCTCAAGGTGGACAACCCCTCGCGCATGCCGGACCCGTCCAAGATCGAGGAGATCCGCGAACCGATCGTGACGGTCAACCTGTACATGCCGCAGGAATACGTGGGCTCCGTGATCACGCTGTGCATCGGCAAGCGCGGCGTGCAGATGGACATGAGCTACCACGGCCGCCAGGTCAAGCTGGTGTATGAGATCCCGATGGGCGAGATCGTGCTGGACTTCTTCGACAAGCTCAAATCCACTTCGCGCGGTTACGCGTCCATGGACTACGAGTTCAAGGAATACCGCCCATCCGACGTGGTCAAGGTCGACATGCTGATCAACGGCGAGAAGGTCGACGCGCTGGCCATCATCGTGCACCGCTCGAACGCCGCCTACCGTGGCCGCCAGGTGGCCGCCAAGATGCGCGAGCTGATTCCGCGCCAGATGTTCGACGTGGCGATCCAGGCCGCCATCGGCGCCAACGTGATCTCGCGCGAGAACGTCAAGGCGCTGCGCAAGAACGTGCTGGCCAAGTGCTACGGCGGCGACGTGAGCCGGAAGAAGAAACTGCTGGAGAAGCAGAAGGCAGGTAAAAAGCGCATGAAGCAAGTGGGCTCGGTCGAGATTCCACAAGAGGCGTTCCTGGCAATCTTACAAGTGGAAGAGAAATGAACCTGCAACTGATTTTGGGGAATTTTGCTTTAATCCTGTTCGTCTTGATGGTGGTGACCGGCGTCATCTGGTTCCTGGACGTGTTTTACCTGGCCAAGCAGCGCCGCCACGCCGCCGACCGCGCGCTGGCAGAGTTCGATGGCCGCAACGCCAAGCTGACGGCCGACGGCATCAAGGTCGACCATGCGGCCAACCGCAGCGCCATCGAGCACGCGCTGCTGCGCCAGCCCACCTGGATCGAATACTCGGGCAGCTTCTTCCCCGTGATCGCGCTGGTGTTCTTCCTGCGTTCGTTCCTGTACGAGCCGTTCAAGATCCCGTCGTCGTCCATGGTGCCGACGCTGCTGGTGGGCGACCTGATCCTGGTGAACAAGTACACCTATGGCATCCGCCTGCCGGTGCTGAACAAGAAGATCATCGAAATCAACAACCCGCAGCGCGGCGATGTGATGGTGTTCAAGTATCCGAAGGACATGACCCAGGATTACATCAAACGGGTGATCGGCGTGCCCGGTGATAAAATCACGTATGAAAACAAGCGCTTAACGGTCAATGGCAAGCCGGTGTCATACGCGCCGATGGATGATTACCTCGATGACGAGCATCTGGTGTACAACAAGCAATACCAGGAGAACCTGACGGGCGTGTCGCACCGCATCCTCAACAACGAGCAGGCGCCGACCCTGAACCTGGCCGACGTCAAGCACTTCCCCCATGACGATGCGTGCACCTACAATTACGATGGCTTCACGTGTGTAGTTCCTGAAGGAAACTACTTCATGATGGGCGATAATCGCGATAACAGCGCCGACAGCCGTTACTGGGGTTTCGTGCCGGACAAGAACATCGTGGGCAAGGCTTTCTTCGTCTGGATGAACCTGAGCAACCTGCGCCGTATCGGCGGCATACATTAAGGACTAAGGAGCGAGCATGGTGGGCATCAAGCATAGCGGCAAGTCGCAGCGTGGCATTTCCCTCGTCGGCCTGATCTTCACGCTGGCCATCCTGGGCTTCCTGGGCGTGCTGGCCATGAAGATCGTGCCCACCTACACGGAATACCGGGCGATCCAGAACGCCATCATCAAGGCCAAGAGCGCCGGCTCCACCGTGCGCGAGATCCAGGCTTCGTTCGATGCCAACGCCGACGTGGGCTACATCACCTCGATCAACAGCAAGGACCTGATCATCTCGAAGGAGAACAACGAGATGGAAGTGAGCTTCGCCTACGAGAAGAAAATCCCGCTGTTCGGCCCGGCCAGCCTGCTGCTCGAATATGCCGGCACCACGGCCAAGGGCGGCGTGCCGGCCAAGGCCGACCAATAAAGCTTCAAGCATTACAAACTAATACAACCGACGATGAATCTTCAGCTCTTGCAAACCCGTTTAGGCTATACGTTCCAGGATGCTGGCCTGTTGCAGCAAGCCTTGACGCACCGTAGCCACAGCAGTTTGCATAACGAACGGCTGGAATTCCTGGGCGACTCCGTGCTCAACTGCGTGGTCGCGTCCATCCTGTACGAGCGCTACCTGGCCATCGACGAGGGCGACCTGTCGCGCCTGCGCGCCAACCTCGTCAAGCAGCAATCGCTGTATGAGATCGCGCAGAAGCTGGAACTGTCGCAGTTCCTGCGCCTGGGCGAGGGCGAGCTCAAGTCGGGCGGCTTCCGCCGGCCATCGATCCTGGCCGACACGCTGGAAGCGCTGCTGGGCGCCATCTTCCTCGACGGCGGCTTCAATCCGGCGCGCGATGTGATCCGCGCGTTCTACATCCCCATCCTCGATACGGTCGATCCGCAAACGCTGGGCAAGGATGCCAAGACGCTGCTGCAGGAATTCTTGCAAAGTAAGAAGATCTCGCTGCCGCAGTACAATGTGGTGGCCACCCATGGCGCCGCGCACAGCCAGGAATTCGAAATCGAATGCCTGGTGCCCAAGCTGGGCATCCAGGTCTATGGCCGGGGCGGCAGCCGCCGCGCCGGTGAACAGGCCGCCGCCAAGCTGGCGCTGGAGGTGGCCGAGCAGGCGCTGGTGAAAACGCCGGCGGCGGCCCGCAAGGCCAAGCCGCGCGCGGCCCAGCTCAAACTGGCCGGCATCGCCACCATCCAGAGCGACGCCGCCCCGGCCGAGCCGGAAGCCACCGCCTCCGGTAAGCAGGCCAACACGTAACACCTAGACAGAATCGAGCAGCATGACTACCGCACCCACTCCCGCCCCGTTCCGTTGTGGCTACATCGCCATCGTCGGCCGCCCCAACGTGGGCAAATCGACCTTGATGAACACGCTCATCGGCGCCAAGGTCAGCATTACTTCGCGCAAGGCGCAGACCACGCGCCACCGCATCACGGGCATCCAGACGCTGGACGATGCCCAGTTCATCTACGTCGATACGCCAGGTTTCCAGACCCGCCATTCGAACGCGCTGAACAAGACGCTCAACAAGACGGTGACCAACACCCTGATCTCGTCGGACCTGATCCTGTACGTGATCGAGGCGGGCACCTTCGGCCCGGCCGACCAGGAAGTGCTGGACCTGCTGCCCAAGCAAGTGCCGACCGTGCTGGTGATCAACAAGTCGGACCGCGTGAAGGACAAGGCCGTGCTGCTGCCGTTCGCGCAGAAGGTGGCGGCCAAGCACGACTTCGCGGCCATCGTGCCGGTGTCGGCCAAGCTGCGTTTCCAGCTCGACGGCCTGCAGAACGAGATCAAGAAATTCCTGCCCGAGAACGATCCCATCTTCGGCCCGGACGACATCACCGACCGCAGCGAGAAATTCCTCGCTTCCGAGATCGTGCGCGAAAAGCTGTTCCGTTTCGTCGGCGACGAGCTGCCTTACACCAGCACCGTGCTGATCGAGAAGTTCGAGCAGGAGGGCGACCTGCGCCGCGTGTTCGCCGCCATCCTGGTCGAGCGCGACACGCACAAGTCCATGATCATCGGTAACAAGGGCGCGCGCCTGAAGGAAGTGTCGACCCAGGCCCGGCTGGACATGGAAAAGCTGTTCGGCGGCCCCGTGTACCTGGAAATCTGGGTCAAGGTCAAATCCGGCTGGGCCGACAACGAGGCGGGCCTGCGCGCCTACGGTTACGAGTAAGCGCCAGGGGAGCCCGACACGCGCATGTCCACGCTGACAGCAGACCACGATACGGCTGAGCCCGTGTCCACCCGGGCGCCCGACGCCGGGGCGGACACGGGCTCAGTCGCTTCGACGGTCGCTGCTGCGGCCGGGACGGCGGCCGCAACGGCGCCCGCGCGCCGCGCGCGCGCGCCCGCCCGCGAGCGTACCGTCGGCACCAAGGTCGGCGGCCAGCCCGCGTTCGTGCTGCACAGCTATCCGTACAAGGAAACCAGCGTCATCGTGGACCTGTTCACGCGTGACTTTGGCCGCGTGGCCCTGATCGCCAAGGGCGCCAAGCGGCCCCATTCCCAGTTGCGCGGCGTGCTGCAAACCTTCCAGCCGTTGCAGGCCGGCTGGAGTGGCAAGTCCGAACTGCGCGTGCTGACCACGGCGGAGTGGGTGGGTGGCATGCTGCCGCTGGAGAAAACGGCGCTGCTGTGCGGCTTCTACCTGAACGAACTGCTGGTCAAGCTGCTGGCGCGCGACGACGCCCATCCGGCCCTGTTCGACCATTACGTGGCCACGCTCAACCAGCTGGCCCACGACGAACCGGCGCCCATCGTGCTGCGCAAGTTCGAACTGGCCCTGCTCAAGGAAACGGGTGTGGCGGCTGACCTCACGCGCTGCACGGCCAGCCGCGCCGCCATCGTGGCCGAGCGCCTGTACGTGGTGGATCCTGAGCGCGGCCCGCGACCCGAGCGCGCCAGCGACACCTGGCCCCGCGTGGCCGGCAAGACCCTGCTCGACATGGAGCGCGAGGATTACGCCGACGCGGCCACCCAGGCCCAGAGCAAGCAGCTGATGCGTTTCCTGCTGGCGCACCACCTGGGCGGCGCGCCGCTCAACACGCGCCAGATCCTGATCGACCTGATGCAGCTTTGAACAGACAACCCGAATAACCTGATAAACGGTATATATCAATGAGCTTCCTCCAGCCTGCCGGCCCCGTCATCGACCTGGGCGTCAACATCGACCACGTGGCCACGCTGCGCAACGCGCGCGGCACCAGCTATCCTGATCCCATCCGCGCCGCGCTGCTGGCCGAGCAGGCCGGTGCCGACTGCATCACGCTGCACCTGCGCGAAGACCGCCGCCACATCAAGGACGCCGACGTGATCGCGCTGGCGCCGCAGCTGCTGACGCGCATGAACCTGGAGGCGGCCGTGACCCAGGAGATGATCGATTTCGCCTGCCGCATCAAGCCGGCCGACGTCTGCCTGGTGCCGGAAAAACGTACCGAAGTGACGACGGAAGGCGGCCTCGATGTCGTCACCCACTTCAACGCCGTGCAGGCGGCCGTGCGCCAGTTGCAGGGCGAGGGCATCCGCGTGAGCCTGTTCATCGACGCGGACGAGGCGCAGATCGCCGCCGCCGCCGAGATCGGCGCGCCCGTGATCGAGCTGCACACGGGCCGTTACGCGGACACGGAAGGCGCCGAACAGGCGGCGGAACTGGAGCGCATCAAGGCCGGTGTGCTGTTCGGCGTGGGGCGCGGCCTCAAGGTCAACGCCGGCCACGGCCTGCATTACACCAACGTGCAAGCCATCGCCGCCATCCCCGAGATCGCGGAACTCAATATTGGTCACGCCATCGTGGCGCACGCCGTGTTCGCGGGCTGGGAGAACGCCGTGCGCGAAATGAAGGCAATCATGGTGTCCACGCGGCTGGGGCAGGGCGCAAAATGATCTACGGGATCGGCACCGACATCTGCCGCATCCCGCGCATTGCCGCCGCGCTGGAACGGCATGGCGACCGCTTCGCGCAAAAAATACTGGGCCCGCAGGAGATGGCGAAATACCATGCCCGCAAGGCCAAGCATGAAGCGCGCGGCATCCGCTTCGTCGCCACCCGCTTCGCGGCCAAGGAAGCGTTTTCCAAGGCCATCGGCTTGGGACTGCGCATGCCGATGACGTGGCCGGCGGCCCAGATGCTCAATGACCCCAGCGGCAAGCCCACCATCGTGTGCAGCGGCGTGCTGGCGCAGTTCATGCAGGACAAGGGCCTGACGGCGCAGGTGAGCATCAGCGACGAGGAAGAATACGCGGTCGCTTTCGTCATCGTCGAACAGGCCAGCTGACACAGGTAACAGGAATGGATGAAGTGAACGAGAGCGTGCCCGATCCGCGCGCGCAGGTGCTGGCCACGGTGGCCAAGCTGCCCAATCTGCCGGGCGTGTACCGCTATTTCGACGCGGCCGACAACGTGCTGTACGTGGGCAAGGCGCGCGACCTGAAGAAGCGCGTATCGAGCTACTTCCTGAAAAACCTGTCCAGCCCCCGCATCGCCATGATGGTCGAACGCATCGCGCGGCTGGAAACGACCGTCACGCACAGCGAGGCCGAAGCGCTGATCCTGGAAAACAACCTGATCAAGACGCTGCACCCGCGCTTCAACATCCTGTTCCGCGACGACAAGTCCTATCCCTACCTGAAGATCACGGCCGGCGACGCGCCGCGCATGGTCTACTACCGGGGCGCGGTGGACAAGAAGAACCAGTACTTCGGCCCGTTCCCCAGTTCCTGGGCCGTGAAGGAATCGATGCAGATCCTGCAGAAGGTGTTCCGCATCCGCACCTGCGAGGACAGCGTGTACGCCAACCGCACGCGCCCCTGTTTGCTGCACCAGATCGGCCGCTGCAGCGCGCCCTGCGTGGACCTGGTGAGCAAGGAAGACTACCAGGCCGACGTGGCCAACGCGGCCCGCTTCCTGCGCGGGCGCCAAAGCGAGGTGATGGACGAGCTGGAAAAGAAGATGCACGCCTACGCCGCCGAACTGAAATTCGAGCAGGCCGCCGTGGTGCGCAACCAGATCTCGTCGCTGTCGCGCGTGCTGCACCAGCAAAGCATGGAGACCACCGGCGACGCCGATGTCGATATCCTGGCCGTGCTGGTGCAGGGCGGGCGCGCCTGCGTCAACCTGGCCATGGTGCGCGGCGGCCGCCACCTGGGCGATCGGGCCTACTTCCCCACCCAAGTGGGCGACGCGGCCGCCATCGCGGAAGAATCGATCGAGGTGGAGGTGCTGAGCGCCTTCCTGGTCCAGCACTACACGGAGAAGTTCATCCCCGGCACGCTGATCCTGAACATCGAATTCGACCAGCCGGCGCTGATGCTGGCCTTGCAGGAGCAGTGCGGCCACCGCATCCATCTCGTGTTCCAGCCGCAGGACCAGCGCCGCAAGTGGCTGGAACTGGCGCAGAAGGGCGCCGAGATTTCGCTGGCGCGCCTGCTGTCGGAGCAGGGCTCGCAGCAGTCGCGCACGCGCGCGCTGGTCGACGCGCTGGGACTGGAGCCGGAAGACATCGATACGCTGCGCGTGGAATGCTTCGACATCAGCCATACGCAGGGCGAGGCCACGCAGGCCTCGTGCGTGGTGTTCCATCACCACCAGATGCAGAACGGCGAGTACCGCCGCTACAACATCAACGACATCACACCCGGCGACGATTATGCTGCGATGCGGCAGGTGCTGATGCGCCGCTACGAGAAGGTGGCCAACGGCGACGGCGTGATGCCCGACGTGGTGCTGATCGACGGCGGCAAAGGCCAGATCGAAATGGCGCGCCAGGTGTTCGCCGAACTGGGGCTGGACATCAGCCTGATCGTCGGCGTGGCGAAAGGGGAAGGGCGTCGTGTAGGCCTGGAGACGCTGATGTTCGTCGATGGCCGGCCATCGCAGGAACTGGGCAAGGAATCGGCGGCCCTGATGCTGGTAGCGCAGATCCGCGACGAGGCGCACCGCTTCGCCATCACCGGCATGCGCGCCAAGCGCGCCAAGACGCGCCAGACCTCGCGCCTGGAGGAGATCGAAGGCATCGGCGTGAAACGGCGCCAGAAGCTGCTGGCCCGCTTCGGCGGCCTGCGCGGCGTGATCGACGCCAGCGTGCAGGACCTGATGCAGGTGGAGGGCATCTCCAGCGCGCTGGCCGAGGAAATCTACCGCCAGCTGCATTGACCATCGGCCTTCTGTTGCGTCGCAGCGGCCACACACCGCCGCATCGGCGTGGCGTGGCCGCCTGCCGTGTGCACCCCGCGCTGGTTTAAAGTGCGCCCGCAAGGTAGACTAGCGGCGATATCAGTTTTTATAGTTGCAACATCACTTGACTCTATGCCTTTCAATATACCGATCCTGCTGACCTGGCTGCGCGTGGCGCTGATTCCGCTGGTCGTTGGCGTGTTCTATCTGCCCACGCACTGGCTGCCACTGGCCGACCGCAACCTGTCCGCCACGCTGGTGTTCATCATCGCCGCCGTCACCGACTGGTTCGACGGTTTCCTGGCGCGGCGCTGGAACCAGACGTCGGCCTTCGGCGCCTTCCTCGATCCGGTGGCCGACAAGCTGATGGTGGCAGGGGCCTTGCTGGTGCTGGTGCAACTGGACCGCGTCAACGCGGTGCTGGCCTTCATCATCATCGGCCGCGAGATCGCCATTTCGGCCTTGCGCGAATGGATGGCGCAGATCGGCGCGTCGAAATCGGTGGCCGTGAGCTCGCTGGGCAAGATCAAGACGGCGGCGCAGATGACGGCCATCCCCATGCTGCTGTTCCATGACATCCTGCTGGGCGCCGTCGACACCCAGGTGTGGGGCGAGCGCCTGCTGCTGGTGGCCTGCGTGCTGACCGTGTGGTCGATGTTCTACTACCTGCGCCTGGCGTGGCCCATGATCAAGGAGCGCGCCGGCACGATCTGACGGCGGTCCTGGTATAAACAATTTTCACTATTTCCTTGTTGAAAAGGTTTTTACCATTGACAGTCCCGACAGATCCTCTATAATGCTGGCCTGTTGTTGATGACGACGACGCGCTGAAAGCAGATGCGGGAGTAGCTCAGTTGGTAGAGCGCAACCTTGCCAAGGTTGAGGTCGAGAGTTCGAGACTCTTCTCCCGCTCCAGTTTTTCAGGATGACGGCAAGTCAGCGACAAGAAGTTGCACTGGAAATACAAGCAGCAAGCTGCTACAATGTTGGACCAAATGCGGGAGTAGCTCAGTTGGTAGAGCGCAACCTTGCCAAGGTTGAGGTCGAGAGTTCGAGACTCTTCTCCCGCTCCATTCGGTTCAAGTGGCATCGGCAGTAACAGTAACAACTCCTACGCGGGAGTAGCTCAGTTGGTAGAGCGCAACCTTGCCAAGGTTGAGGTCGAGAGTTCGAGACTCTTCTCCCGCTCCAGAATTCTCGCAGCAAGCATCGCGCTCGCTGCGGCAAGAAAGCAAGACCGCGCTGCGCGGTTCTGCCCAGTAAGACCCTCTGGCGAGGTAGCAAAGAGGTTATGCAGCGGCCTGCAAAGCCGTCTAGGTCGGTTCGATTCCGATCCTCGCCTCCAAAAAATCAAGCACTTAGCGCGTTGCGCGCTGGGGAAGCTCCAGATGGCACCTCCTGAAAAGGAGGTGCCATTTTGCTTTGGGCGGCCAAATTGCCGCGCGTTTAAGGCTGCTGCCGGGCCGGGGAGTCGATCCCGTACTTTGCCAATATGGTCGAGATCACCCCATCATCGCGCAACTGGCGGATGATCGCGTCGATCCGATGCAGCGTGGCCAGATTGGTCCGCCGCAGGGCGATGGCAACATCGAATCGCAGTCCGGGCGCCTTCAGCACGTCCGTGACACCGACCAGCGCGGTCGTCGGATTGTTCCGCCGATACCAGCCGTAGCCGATCTGCGACACGACGCCGGCGTCGGCCTGGCCGGCCCGCACCGCCTCCAGGATCTCGGCGTCGTTGCGGAAGCGTACCCACACCGGGACGCCGGCCTCGTTGAGCACCTGGTGCGCCACCGATCCACTGGGGACGGCGACATGGCCACGGCGCAGGGCCGCCATCGATGGCGCCTCGGCCGGCTGGTGCGGAAAGACCATCAGCGTGTTGACCTGCATGTACGGTATAGTCAGCAGCCTTGGCCGCAGCCTGTCCTGATCCCCTTCGTCGCGTTCGCGCTCCTCCACGGAAGCAGGGGCCGCCATCACCGCGTCGCACGCGGTGAACCTGATCTGTTCGCTTGATGCGAGCCAGACCACCTCCAGTTCCAGTCCCAGTGCCTTTGCGATCTCAGCGGCGATCTCGAGATAGAAGCCGGGCGTGTCGCCGGCGTTGCGCGAGTACGGCAGCGCGTTGTCGGCCGCGCAGACGGAGAAGTGATGGGATGCGATCATCTCGTCGAGCGGCCGGGCGCCGGCCGCCCCCGGCCACAGCGCGCACGCGCCCAGCAGGCAGGCGTGGCCGAACCAGCGGCCCAGGCGCGGCGTGCTCATTTCTTCGTGCCGACGTCGCGCAGCGACAGGATGTAGCTGCCAAGTTCCCAGATCTCCTGCTCGGAAAAGGCTTCCTTCCACGCCGGCATGAGCAGGCTGCCGCGCGTCTTGCCGTTACTGATGGTCTGGAACAAATACTCGGGGGTCAAATCGTGGCGGCCTTGCAGTGCCGCGCCTTTGCCGCCGGAGCCGGCATTGCCGTGGCAATAGACGCAATTCTGGTTGAAACGTTTGGCGCCCGCCGCGATGGTGGCGGGGCTGTCCAGGTCCGGGCGTTGTGCGCCGTCGGCCAGGGCGGGGCGGGGCGCCGCGGCGGCGGCGAACAGCAGCGGCATCAGGCCGCGCTGGATCGAAATGGGGATGCTGCGCATGGGGTGACTCCTGTCGTGGGTGATCATCGATGGGGGATAGGCCTTAGGCGGGCGGCCGGGGCCGCCCGCCACGGACTTAATCCAGGGCAAACACGACCATCGCGGCGCCGCCGGTCAGGTCCTTGATTTTGGGGAAGGCGCTGGCCATGAAGCCGGGCGCCAGCGAGCCCCAGCCACTGGGCACGGCGATGTACTGCTTGCCGTCGACGGCGTAGCTGATGATGCCGGCGCGGATGCCCGAGCCGGTCTGGAACTTCCACAGTTCGGCGCCGTTGTCGGCGTCATAGGCGTGGACGTAGCCAGCCGGATCGCCGTTGAACACCAGGCCGCCAGCCGTGGTCAGCACGCCGCCCAGGCCGGGGATCGGATACTTCACGCTCCATTTCAGCTTGCCGGTCAACGGGTCGCGCGCGTCCAGCCGTCCCTCGGCCGGTTGGCCGGGCGGCGGGACCGCTTCCAGCTTGTCGACCCCGAGATAGAGCGACGCGATGCCCATGCCCTTGGTCTCCTGCTTGCCCGGCACCACCGTTTCGCACACCTCCATCGCGTTGGTGTACCACAGGCCCGTCTTCGGATTGTAGGCGCCGGGGTTCCAGCTGCGGGTGCCCAGCAAGTAGGGGCACAGCACGCTCTCTTTGCCGGCCGGAAGCTCCTTGCGGCCGATCAGCTCGCCCGTCTTGGGATCGATGGTCTTGACGAAGTTGTAGGTCTGGCTCAGCGGCCACACGTTCTCGAGTTTGCCGTCGGCCTTGTCCATCACGAACACGAAACCGCTCTTGTTGAGGTGGACGATGACGTCCTTGCCGTCCTTCTTGAGGATCAGCGCCTCGTAGGCCGAGTCATAGTCGAAGGTGTCGTGGGGGATTTCCTGGCGATGCCATTTGAGCTTGCCCGTCTTCGGTTCCAGGGCCAGCAGGGTGGCCGTGTACAGGTTGTCGCCCTTGCGGCCATCGCCGTAGAAGTCGGGGGCGGCATTGCTGGTGCCGATGAAGACGGTGTCGGAGGCGGCGTCATAGGTGCCCGGCAGCCATGCCCCGCCGCCGGCCACGTCGCCCGTGTCGCCCGGCCAGCTCTTCGGATCGTTGCGGATGGTGTCGAAGGTCCACATCTTCTCGCCGGTGATGGCGTTGACGGCGTAGATTTTGCCCCGCTGCGGCTGGTCGCCGCCCGTGGAACCGCCGATCAGGACGTCGCCGGCCAGGATGGGGGATGAGGAGAACAGGCAGCCGAAGCATTTCTTGAGGTCGGTCAGCTGGGTCGACCACACCTCCTTGCCCGTCTTTTCATTGATGGCGACGAAGCGGCCATCCATCGTGCCCAGGTAGATATTGCCGTGTCCCATGGTCAGGCTGCGGCTGAGGGTGGCGTAGAAGCTCTGGGACGCGACCGGATCGAGCTTGGGCTGGTAAGCCCACAGCCGCTCGCCGGTGGCGGCGTTGAGGGCGAACACGTTGTTGTTCGGCGCCACGTAGTACATCACGCCGTCCTTGACCAGCGGCGTCGAAATCAGGCCGGCCGTGATGTCGCCAGGCTGGTGTATCCACGCCGTCCTGAGCTGCTTGACGTTGCTCTTGTTGATCTGCCCCAGCGGCGAGTAGCGCCAGGCGTTCGAGGTGCGGTGGTACTGGGTCCAGTTGTCCGGGTCGGCGTCGCCGGGGCCGGCGATCGCATGGGCCACGGCGCCGGCCGGCGCCGGTACGCTGAGGGTGGCGGCGGCGATGATGGCGACGGCGGCCACTGGCCACAGGGTCGCGGGATGCACGGATTTATGCAGGGGGCGGTTCATTTGTCTTCTCCAGGTATGAGGATGGTGTTGGTCTGGTTGGTCTGGTGTCGCGGTCCGGCGGCCGTTACCACATGAAGCGCGCGCCCACGGTCGCGTAGTTGGTGTCGGTCCTGGTGTTGAACACGGGGTTGCGGCTGAAGCGGGAATTGGCCAGTTCGCCGTACGTGGTCAGGTACTGGTTGACGGCGTAGTAGGCGCCCACGATGTTGGAACGGGCCACGTGGCCGGGCGTGGCGGCCGTATCGTCGATGGTGGTGCGGCCATAGCTGTAGCGCAGCGACAGCGCCGGCGTCGGGTGGTACACGAGCTGGGTGAACAGGCCCCGGCTCTTGCGTTCGCGGCCGTCGGCGTCGAGCGCGTCCAGGTCCTGCATCAGCAGCGAGCCCAGGCCCTTGGCGCTGAAGCCGGACAGGTGGAAGTTGAAGGCGCCCAGATCGACCGTGGTGCCGGCGGACACGCCGGAAGTCGTCACGTGGTCGCTGGCGCAGGGCGCGCCGCTCGCCGTCTTGCAGTCCTGCGCGCGCTGGTAGGTGGCGTCGGCGTACAGCTTGACCTTGGCGTCGCCCAGGTGCGGCTTGAAGTAGACGCCGGCCTCGACGCGCGGCGAGGTGGTCTGGTCGGCGCCGCTGCCGATGAACACGTTGCGGATTTCGCTCGGATCGTAGATGCCGACGGAAACGGTCAGCGGTTCGCTTTGCGGCGAGTTGTAGCGCACGCCGGCGTTGAAGTTGGTGTACAGGTAGCCGGCGTTGAAGGTGGCCGCCAGCGCGTTGCTGGTGTTGACGTTGTCGTAGCCGGTCAGGCCGCCGGCCAGCACCGAGGCGTCGGCCAGCACGGCCTCTCCCTGGTAAATGCTGTAGGCCTTGCCGAAGATGACCTCGCCCCAGCTGGCCGCGGCCTTGCCCCAGATCTCGCGCGGGTCCAGTGCCTGGGCGCCCGTGTTGCCCACGTTGCCAGCGTTGCGGAAGTTGCCCTGGCCCGACTGGGCATTGATGTACAGGCCCACGCGGCTGCTGAGGGTCACGCCGTCGACGGCCGGCGCCGCGACGTTGAATGCGATCAGGCTGGGCGTGGTGCCGGACGTGATGCGAAAGCCGGTGGTGTCCTTGGTGTCGCCGTTCTGCTTGTGGGCCTGCAGGATGATCCAGCCGTCGGTGCTGAACTTCCAGCCGGCCGGCGTTTCGAATTCCACCGCCGCGTTGGCGTGGCCCGCGATGGCGGCGCAGACCAAGGCCGCCAGGGCCTTGCGCTCGAATGCGGTGCTGTTGCTGATTGCTTTTTTCACGACATCTCCTTGAGTTTTTTTTGATTCCCCGAGCATGGGCTGCGGAGCTGGGCCGGTCTGCCGGCGCAGTCGCTGGGCGCGTTGCGGCGGTGACGGCCAGCAAGCTCTGAGCAAAATCGGTGCCACTAGCAAGAAGCGAGGCGCCAGACGGGCATCGCACTGCGGCTGGCGGCCGGGGAGGGGACCGCCGGCGGCGCGCAGCGTAGACAGGTGTCGCAGGCCATCCCGCTCGCTTGCGACAGATGGCGCCGCGACAGCGCCCCGCGCCGGCCTCGCCGGCATGGCCCGGCACGCCGCAACCGCCGTGGGCGAGCGGCGCCGCACGCCGCAACGCCAGTGCTGGCGCGGCCTGGCGGCCGATGGCCGCAGGCCGCGCGCGGGGCATCCGCAGCTTGGCATTGATTTTGCTGAATGGCTGTGAGCCGAGTCAGCCGCAAGCGCGACGCTGGCGACGCGCCGTACCACCAAAAATTCTTGAAGGAGACCCGCACTTATGAAACCGACATCGCAGCATTTATTGTGGATGTACGAAAAGATGATCGAGATTCGTGAATACGAAGAGACGATGTCCAAGGTATATCTGGAAGGCAAACTGCCGCCCAAGATCCAGAAGGGCCTGGCCTTCGATATCGGCGCCGGCCCCGTGCCCGGCGAGATGCACCTGGCCGCCGGCCAGGAGCCGGTCGCCGTGGGCGTGTGTGCCCACCTGGGCGCCGACGACAGCGTGGTGGGGGCCCACCGTTCCCACCATTTCGCCATCGCCAAGGGGGTGCCGCTGGACGCCATGACGGCCGAACTGTTCGGCAAGGCCACGGGCCTGGGCCGGGGCAAGGGCGGCCACATGCACCTGTTCCACCCGCCCACCAAGTTCTCCTGCAGCGGCATCGTCGGCGCCAGCGCGCCCCAGGCCTGCGGCGCCGCGCTGGCCGCACGCAAGCTGGGCAAGGACTGGGTCGCCATCGCCTTCTTCGGCGAGGGGGCGGCCAACCAGGGTGCCTTCCACGAATCGCTCAACCTGGCCGCCGTGTGGAAGCTGCCCGTGGTGTTCGTCTGCGAGGACAACAAATATGGCATCTCGGTGGAGAAGTCGGTCTCGACGGCGGTGGCCTCGAACGCGGTGCGGGCGGCGGCCTACGACATGCCGGGCGTGCTGGTGGCGTACAACGATGCGGTCGCCGTCTACGAGGCGGCCGGCGCGGCCATCGCCCGTGCCCGCCGGGGCGAGGGCCCCAGCCTGATCGAGGTGCAGACTGACCGCTACTTCGGCCACTTCCAGGGCGACCCCGAAACCTACCGTGCCAAGGACGAAGCGGCCAATTTGCGCAAGGACGACCCCATCGTCCGGCTCGGCGTCCAGCTGCGCGGCGCCGGCCTGCTCGACGAGGACGCCGACCGGGCATTGAAACAGCGTGTCAGCGCACGCGTCGAAGCGGCCTACGCTTTCGGCCGCAGCAGCCCTTATCCGGCGCCGGACGAGGCCCTGCTGCACGTGTTCGCCGACTAACCGCATCCACACCGGGAGATAACTATGCAAAGCAGTAACCAACGCACGCTCACCATGGCGCAGGCGATTTCGGAAGCCATCGGCCAGGAGATGGAGCGCGACGCCTCCGTGTTCGTCATGGGCGAGGACATCGGCAAATACGGCGGCATCTTCAGTGCCACCAGCGGCCTGCTGGAGCGCTTCGGCGCCGAGCGCATCATGGAGACGCCGATCTCGGAGACGGCCTTCATGGGCGCCGCGCTCGGCGCCGCCGCCGAAGGCATGCGCCCGATCGCCGAACTGATGTTCGTCGACTTCTTTGGCGTCTGCTTCGACCAGATCTACAACCACATGGCCAAGAACAGCTACATGTCGGGCGGCGCCCTCAAGCTGCCCATCGTGGTCACGACCGGCATCGGCGGCGGCTACAACGACGCGGCCCAGCACTCGCAATGCCTGTACGCCAGCTTCGCCCACATGCCGGGCCTGAAGGTGGTGGTGCCGTCGAACGCCTACGACGCCAAGGGTCTGATGATCCAGGCCATCCGCGACAACAACCCGGTCATCTTCTGCTACCACAAGGGCATCATGGGGCTGTCGTGGATGTCCTATTTCGAGGGCAGCACCAACGAGGTGCCGCGCGAATCGTACGCCATCCCGTTCGGCCAGGCCCGCGTGGCGCGCGCCGGCGAGGACGTGACCATCGTCACGCTCAGCCAGATGGTGCAGAAGTCGCTGCTGGCGGCCGAGCAGCTGGCCGAAGAGGGCATCTCCGTAGAGGTGATCGACCTGCGCACCATCGTGCCGCTGGACCGCGACAGCGTGCTGCGCTCGGCGGCCAAGACCGGCCGCGTGCTGATCGCCGACGAGGACTACCTGAGTTTCGGCCTGTCCGGCGAGATCGCCGCCACCATCGCCGAGCACCTCGACACGGTGCGCCTGCGCGCGCCCGTGCGCCGCCTGGCCGTGCCGGACGTGCCGATTCCATTCAGCCGGCCGCTCGAGCAGGCCGTCATTCCCCAGGTCGGCAACATTGTCGACCAGGTCCGCGCGCTGATGCGCACCACACTCAACGAACAAGGAGCAGCAGCATGATGGACGTATTGATGACGGGCGAGGTATGGGACGACGTGGAACCGGGCACGGAAGCCCTGCTGCAGGACTGGCAGGTGAAGGAGGGCGACACGGTGGCGGCCGGCCAGGTGCTGGTGTGCGCCGAGCTGGTCAAGACCACCCATGAGATCACGGCGCCGGTGGCCGGCCGCGTGGTCGCCCTGCTGGCGGCCGAGGGCGACACCATCGGCCCGGCCACGGTGCTGGCGCGCCTGGAGGAGTAGCCCACCATGAGCCAAGCTACCGTGGCGGCCCCGGCGCCCGCCGCCCGCAACACCATCGCGCTGGCCGGCATGCGCGCCGCCATCGCCCGCAACATGGAGGCCGGCTGGCGCGTGCCGCGCGTGGCCCAGTCGATCGAGGTCGACGTCGCGGCCGTCGAACGGCTGCGCGCCGCCTGGCCGGCCGGGCAGGGCGGGCCGCGTCCCAGCCTGACGGCCTATGTGCTGCGCGCCGTGGCGCTGACGCTGCGCGACCATCCACGCCTGAACGCCCGCATGCTCGACAAGGAGATCGAGCTGATGCCAGAGATTAATCTCGGCCTGGCCGTCAGCCTCGACGAAGGGCTGATGGTGCCCGTGCTGCGCCAGGCCGACGGCAAGAGCGTCGCCGCGCTGGCCGACGAGGCGCGCGCGCTGGCGGCCGGCGCCCGCGCCGGCACGCTGGGCGCCGGCGCCTACCAGCGCGGCACGTTCACCGTGACCAACCTGGGCACGACCGGCATCGACAGCTTCACGCCCATCATCAACGCGCCGCAGGTGGCCATCCTCGGCATGACCCGGGTGGCCGCCCGGGCCGTGGTGCGGGACGGGGCCATTGTGGCCGCGTCCATGATGGGCCTGCACCTGGTGTTCGACCACCGGGCCGTGGACGGCTACCCGGCGGCGCTGTTCCTGACCGACCTGCAGCGCCGACTGGAAACCGCCGAGGGCTTGTGATGGATGCCAGGATCGTGTTCGTCGATACCGTCACGCAGCAACAGGAACAGCTGTGGAACGCCGCCCAGCTGGCCCGCCCGGTCACCGAGCCGAGGCTGCGGCTGTGGACCTACCGCGTGCCCGGCGTGGTGCTGGGCTGCTCGCAGGCGGCCCTGCGCGCGCGCATCGACAGCCGGCACGCGCTGGCCGCGTCGGTCGTGCAGCGCGGTTCCGGCGGCGGCGCCGTGCTGACGGGGCCGTGGATGGTGAGCGCGTCCATCGTGCTGCCGCCCGACCATGCGCTGATGGCCCACGGCACGGTGGCGAGCTACCGCTGGCTGGGCGCGCTGCACGCGGGCCTGCTGCGCGATGCCGGCATCCGGGCCCACGCCATCCCGCCCGAGGAGGTGCGCCTGCACCAGGCCGACGCGCGCCTGAAGTGGGCCTGCTATGGCGGCTTGTCGCCGTGGGAGGTGGTGGTCGAGCAGCGCAAGATCGTCGGCCTGGCCCAGCTGCGCAGGCGCACCGGGGTGCTGATCACGTCAGGGACGCTGATCGCCCGGCCCGACTGGAGCCTGCTGTGCGACGCGCTGGGCCAGCCCGGCGACGCCGGCCTGCTCGGCGACTGCACCACGTCCTACGCCGAGCAGCTGGGCGCGCCCGTCATGGCCGAGGTGCTGGCCGAGCGGCTGCACCACATGCTCACCGACGTGCTGGGCGCCGGCTCGGACGCGGCCCTGCACCGCCACAGTTCCTTGCCGCGGGCGGGCGGCGGGCCGGCCCGCACTGTATTTCAACATTAACCATGACGTACCCAGGAGGAGATATGAAGGACCAAGAAACGAATACGGATGCCGGCGCCATGCGGGTGCTGCCCAAGGTGGTGACGTGGTCGCGCCGCGGCTTCCTGCGCGGCAGCGGCATGGCCCTCGGCGCGGCGGCGGTGGCGCCGGCGGCGCTGGCCATGCCGGCCGCCGACGGTCTGGCCGGCGCTTTCCACACGCTCGGGCCGGCCACCGGCAAGACCTTGCTGCGCATGGCGCGCGACGTGTTCCCGCACGACCGCCTGGCCGACCGCTATTACGCCGACGCCATGGCCCCGTACGAACGGAAGGCAGCCAAGGACCCCGCGCTCAAGGCGCTGCTGCAGGACGGGGTGGCGCAGCTGGACCGGGCCGCCATGGCCCGCTTCGGCCAGCCGTACGCCGGGGTGGCGGCGGAGGACGACCGGGTCAGCCTGCTGAAGGCGATCGAGGCGGGACCGTTTTTCCAGAAGATCCGCGGCGACATGGTCACCAGCCTGTACGACAACAAGGCGGTCTGGCCACTGCTGGGTTACGAAGGCTCGTCGTGGGAGAAGGGCGGCTATCTGCACCGTGGCTTCAACGATATCGACTGGCTGTGACGGCGGCAGGGCATAACAATGATTAAGGAGACAGGACATCATGGGTAAGAAATTCGATTTGAACGACGACGGCGTGGTGGTCGTCATCGGCTCCGGCGCGGGCGGGGCGACGCTGGCCAATGAGCTGGCGCAGCGTGGCGTGGACAAGATCGTCATCCTGGAGGCCGGCAAGCACTTCACGCAGGCCGATTTCGAGAACGACGAGTGGGCCATGTTCAACAAGATATCGTGGCTGGACAAGCGCATCTCGGCGGGCGGCTGGCATCACACCAAGACCTATCCCAACCTGCCGGCCTGGATCGTCAAGGCCGTCGGCGGCTCGACCGTGCACTGGTCCGGGGTGGCGCTGCGCTTCCAGGAGCACGATTTCCACACCCGCAGCATCTACGGCCAGGTCGAGGGCGCCAACGTGCTGGACTGGCCGATCACGCTGGCCGAGCTGGAACCGTACTACGAGCTGGCCGAGAAGAAGATGGGGGTGGCCGGCACCCGCGCCAGCGGCCTGCCACCCATGCCCGAGAGCAACCAGTACAAGGTGGTGGCGGCCGGCGCCCGCAAGATCGGCTACCAGAAGATCATCCGTCCGGTGGCATCGAATTCGGTGCCCTACGATGGCCGCCCAGGCTGCCAGCAGATCGGCTTTTGCATGCAGGGCTGCAAGGTCGGCGCCAAATGGTCGACCTTGTACACCGAAGTGCCGCGCGCGCTCGAGACCGGGCGGGTTGAACTGCGCCCGGAGAGCATGGTGCTGCAGATCCAGCATGACAAGAGCGGCAAGGTGAACGGCGTGCTGTACGCGGACCGCAAGGGCCGCCACGTGCTGCAAAAGGCCCGCGTGGTGTGCGTGGCCGGCAATTCGATCGAGTCGCCGCGCATGCTGCTCAACTCGGCCTCGAACCTGTTCCGCGACGGCCTGGCCAATTCCTCGGGCCAGGTGGGGCGCAACTACATGAACCATTCGACGGCGGCGGCGGTGGCGATCCACCGCAAGCCGGTCTACATGAACCGCGGCTTCGACATCGGCGCCGTGGTGGCGGACGAGGTGGCGCTCAACACGGGGCGCGGCTTCAACGGCGGCTATTACCTGGAGGGCCTGGCCCTGGGGCTGCCCTACACGGCCGCCTTCATGAAGCCGGGCGGCTGGGGCCGCGACGTGACGTCGGCGCTCGAGATGTACGACCACATGACGGCCGTCTGGGTCTGCGGCGAGGACATGGCGCGCGAACAGAACGGCATCAGCCTGCATCCGACCGAGAAGGACCAGTACGGCCTGCCCATCCCCATCGTCAGCAAGACCTACCACGGCAATGACGAGGCGATCGCCGCCCACGGCCTGGTGCAGTTCCGCAAGCTGTCCGAGGCCGTGGGCGCCAGCCGCGTGATCGACATGCCGGCCTATCCGGCCAGCCACAACCTGGGCACCAACCGCATGAGCGCCAACCCGCGCGACGGCGTGGTCAACAAGTGGGGCCAGACCCACGACGTGAAGAACCTGTTCATTTCCGACGGCAGCCAGTTCACGTCCAGTTCGGCGGCCAACCCGACCCTGACCATTGTCGCGCTGGCCATCCGGCAGGCCGAGCATATCGCCAGCCAGTTGCAGCAACGGGCTATCTGACACGCCAGTCTCCTCTGTGCAGTGTTTGGGGCGGGCGCAAGCCTGCTCCTTTTTTCCATTCAGGGATGGCCACCACGGCCGTCCCGCCAGACCAGGAGCGATGTGATGAACAATACAACGCCAGCCGGCGCGACGGGCGGGCAGCGCCAGAAAGGCGCCGCCAAGACCGCGCGCCTGCCCATCAAGATCGTGCCGGCCGAGCGGCTGGCCAAGCCGGCGTGGATACGGGTGCGGGCGGCATCGCCCTCGACCCGCTTCCGGGAAATCGAAACCATCCTGCGCGCCAACGGGCTGGTGACCGTGTGCGAGGAGGCCAGCTGCCCCAACATCGGCGAGTGCTTCGGCAACGGCGGCGCCACCTTCATGATCATGGGCAGCCTGTGCACGCGCCGCTGTCCGTTCTGCGACGTGGCCCATGGCCGCCCCGATGCGCTCGACCCGGCCGAGCCGGGCCGGCTCGCCACCACCATCGCCGCGCTGGGCCTGCGCCACGTGGTGATCACCTCGGTCAACCGGGATGATCTGCGCGATGGCGGCGCCGCCCATTTCGCCGAGTGCATCGGCCAGGTGCGCGCGCGGGCGCCGCACACGCGGGTCGAAATCCTGGTGCCCGACTTTCGGGGACGGCTCGGACACGCGCTCGACGCCCTGGCGGCGGCGCCGCCGGACGTGTTGAATCACAATATAGAAACCGTGCCCAGGCTGTATCCGGCGGTGCGCCCCGGTGCCAGCTATGGCCATTCGCTGGCGTTGCTGCGCCGCTGCAAGACCCGCTATCCGGGCCTGCGCACCAAGTCGGGCATCATGCTCGGGTTGGGCGAAACGGATGACGAAGTGCTGGCGGTGTTACACGACCTGCGTGACCATCATGTCGATATGCTAACGATAGGCCAATACCTGGCGCCGTCGGGCAGCCATCTGCCGGTGCAACGGTATGTCGAACCGGCGACGTTCGACGCCTTCCGCACACGCGCCCTGGCGATGGGCTTCCTGCACGTGGCTGCCGGGCCGCTCGTGCGGTCGAGCTACCATGCCGATCAGCAGGCGCTGGGCGCGGGACTGGACGACGGCGGCGGCGGTGAAATTCGGCGCCGCCAGCGGACCCCGGCCGGGGCTGACGGCACCATGATGCCCATGGCCGTCGAGGGCGAGCCGCAGCCGTTCCGCGCGCCGCCGAACCCGGGCGTGTGGGAAGAAGGAGACGAAATTTACTGACGGCGCTACAGCGCACTGTACCGGCCGGAAAGGCGCGGTGAAGTAGCGTAACATTAACTGTCGCGGCAAGTTTGCGGCAAGTTTGCGGTAAATTCACGGTAACAAGCAGAGCCACTTCAAAGTGGACCAGGTGGCATCCGGCGCGCCGGAGCACACCACGAGAGAAGGAGACATGCAGTGATTAGCCGGGCACAAACGCAACACATCAAGAACGTCTTGTCGGTCGCCACGCGGATGGGGGCAGCCGACGCGCCGGACGACAATATGCTGATCCATAAATCATGGACCCGCTGCGTCAACGATTACGGGCTGGACCCGTCCCGCCTGCGGGCGCCCAACATCGTCACCTCCGACATCCTGCGCGAGCACCAGGAACAGATCGAGGAGTTCATGCTGGTGGCGCGGGTCGGCATGGAGCAACTGTACAAGCGCGTATCGGGCCTCGATTACGTGCTGCT
Source organism: Rugamonas brunnea (assembly GCF_014042345.1). Taxonomy (GTDB): domain Bacteria; phylum Pseudomonadota; class Gammaproteobacteria; order Burkholderiales; family Burkholderiaceae_D; genus Rugamonas; species Rugamonas brunnea. The sequence goes on along the minus strand of NZ_JACEZT010000001.1, from coordinate 180,354 downwards.
GCTGACCGACGCCAAGGGCATTGCCGTTGACTACATCGGCAACGAGGCCCGTTCCCGCGAACTCAAGCAGGCGGGCCTGTACCTGGGGGCCGAATGGAGCGAGCAGTCGGCCGGCACCTGCGGCGTCGGTACCTGCCTGGTGGAACAGACGGCGCTGACCTGCCACCAGGGCGACCACTTCGATCCGACCCATATTCCGCTGACCTGTTCGGCGGCCCCGCTGTTCGACCCGGAGGGAAAATTCCTGGCGGTGCTGGACATGTCGGCACTGACCTCGCCCATGAGCAAGGAGAGCCAGCACCTGGCCCTGCACCTGACGGTGATGTATGCCCAGATGATCGAGGACGCCAATTTTCTGCGCCATTTCGACGACCGCTGGATTTTGCGGCTGGGGACGGCCTGGGGACTGGTGGAGGTGAGCGGTGAGATCATGCTGGCCTTTGACGACGAGGGCGTGGTGGTGGGCGCCAATACGGGCGCGCGCCAGCTGTTCGGGCGGCGCGATGGACTGGCAGGCAACGAGCCGGTGGGGCGCCTGGTGTGCGAACTGTTCAACCTGTCCGCCGACGAACTGTGGCGCCTGGTGCGTGCCAATGGCAGCGGCGACCGCTCGGTGGTGGCGCGCGATTCGAACAAGATGTTTTATGCCAGCGTGGCCGTGCCGCGCCGGCGCAAACCGGCGCCGCTGGCGAACGCCGCGCCCGCCGGCGGCCAGCTGCTGGAGCACACCAGCTATCCCATCCTGGACCGCTTGGCCGGCGACGACAAGGCGATGCGGCGCCTGCTCGACCAGGCCAAGCGCCTGCTCAACCGCAAGCTCAATATCCTGATCCATGGCGAAACAGGGACCGGCAAGGAGGTGATCGCCAAGGCGCTGCATGAATCGAGTGCCCGTGCCGGCAAGCCGTTCGTGGCCGTCAATTGCGGCGCGATTCCGGAATCGCTGATCGAAAGCGAACTGTTCGGCTACACGGCCGGCAGCTTCACCGGCGGGCGCAGCAAGGGCATGAAGGGGTTGATACTGCAATCGGACGGCGGCACGCTGTTCCTGGATGAGATCGGCGACATGCCCCTGCATTTACAGACCCGGCTGCTGCGCGTGCTGTCGGAGAAGGAGGTGTTGCCGCTGGGCGCGGACAAGCCGGTGGCGCTGGACCTGACCGTCATCGCCGCGTCCCACCGCGACTTGCGCAACCTGATCAACGCCGGCAGTTTCCGCGAGGACTTGTATTACCGCCTGTGCGGCACGACCTTGCACCTGCCGTCGCTGCGCGACCGTACGGACAAGCGCTATTTGATCGAGAAGGTGCTGGCCGAGGAAGCCGAACTGCTCAATATCGAGGCCGGCATCTCGTCCGAGGCCATGTTGCAGATGCTGTGCTTCGGCTGGCCCGGCAATATCCGCCAGTTGCGCAACGTGCTGCGCTTCGCGCTGGCCGTCAGCGACGGCAATATCATCATGCCGTCGGACCTGCCGCAGGAGTTTGGCGACCAGTTCGTCCAGCAGGGCGGCGGGCCAGCGGTGGCGGCAGAACCGGTCGCGGTGCCGGTGGAGGGCAGGACGAGCGAGGAATGCGACATGGAGCAGTTGCTGACCGCGCTCATGCGCAACAAGTGGAATGTGACGAAAGCGGCCGATGAACTGGGCTTTTGCCGGGCGACGCTGTACCGTTATATGAAGAAATACGGCATCGTGCCGCCCAACCTGCGTTAAGTTTCGTCCTGTCCGTCATGCCCGGCCGGCGCCGGCGCATGACGGCGGGCCTAGACCGCTTGCAGCGCGCTCCACACGGGCTGGGCGCGGTCGACGACCCAGTACAGGGCGATCGCCGCCGCGCCCAGGGCCACCCCCAGCCGTATCGGCCCCGGCCCCGGCTTGGGTGCAAGCTGTGCCACGTGCAACAGCAGCCAGACACCGATGCCCACCATCAATTGCCCCAGTTCGACCCCGACATTAAACGAGAGCAGCGAAGTGGTGATGTTGGGACCGCTATCGGACAGGATGGCGCGCAGCCCGATGGCCAGGCCGCAGCCATGCACCAGGCCCACTACGCCGGTGAGCAGGACGGGATGCGAGGCAGGGCGCTGGCGCACCAGCAGCAGCGCCGCCCCCAGCACCGATAGCGCGATCAGCAGTTCGATCACAGGTTCGCTCCAGCTCGCCTGCGGCAGCCAGCCATGGAAACCCGCGACGATGGACAGGGCGTGGCCGGCGCTGAAGGCGCTGATCTTGAGTGCGATGGCGCGCAGGCGCAAGTCGCCCGCCACCAGGCAAACGACCAGCAGCAGGTGGTCATATCCTTCAAGGATGTGGGCGGCGCCCGCGCGAACAAATTGCAGGAACGCCTGCAGCACAGGGGGATTGACGGTGATCGCCGCATCCAGCGTACCGCTGTGGCTGTATTGCGTCGTCGTACCGGCGTGATGGGACAGCAGGATGGTGTGGATGGGAGCATCGCTGAGCGTTCCTGCTTGCAGAGCGCTGCTGAAGCTGAACGGCTCGTCCGGCCTGACGGCTGGGTAGAACACGGCAGCGTCCAGCAGCATGTTGCTGAGGTCGATATCCGTCCCCCCTTGTGGTGGCGGCCCGGATGGGGAGGAGGACGCGCGCGTGGCCAGGCGCGCCTGGTCGGCGCTCGAAAATGGCGGTACCGCGCCTTTGACGTGTATCGACGCCGACAGCAGTTGCGGTGCGACCGCCTTGCCCTGGAGCGTCACGGCATGGCCTGCCGCCAGCGTGGCCGATGCCATGGCCGTGGCGGTATCGAGTGCCGTGTCGCTCACGTAATAGAAGACCCGGCCGCTTTCGCTGCGTGCGCTGACGTAGGGCGCGGGCGAGCCGTCGGGGCCGTGCGCCAGCAAGGGAAGCGACAGGCGAAAATACGCCGTCATGCCGGCCGCGTCATAGGTGAAATGCACGACCCGGATATTGGCCCGGCCGTCGGCATGGGCCGAGGCACCGGTGGGCACGCTCCCCAGCAAGGCCAGCAGTAGCGCGACCAGCAGCGCATGCCATGGCGCGACCAGACTGAGGCGCATGCGCGCCATGGTGACGTTGCCGATCAAGGTCCTCATGGCGCGGTGCTCACTTGCTTGGGAAGCGGGGATCCCACAGCACGCGCTTGGCACCCTTTTCGTAGGCCATGCCCTGGGGCGTACTGACGATTTCCAGTTGCATACCCCATGGCGAAAGGAAATACATCCAGGTCAGGCCGGCGGCCGGCCCGTCTTTGAAGGTGCTCGGTTCACCCAGCGTCCGCACGCGCTTGGACTTCAGATAGGCAACAGCCTTGTCCATGTCGTCGACATAGAAGGCCAGATGGTGGCCGCCCACGTCGCTGTTCCTGGGGGGCGCCTTGGCCTGTCCTGGCGCGCCGTACTCGAAGATTTCCAGATTGGTGCCGTTGCCGCAGCGGACCATCTGGAAGCGCTTGATTTCGGCCCGCGGGTTGACGTTCAGGTGCACATTCATCCAGTCATCGGCGAACTTGAAGGCGCCGAGCTTGATTGACGCCTCGCACCCGATCACATTAACGAAGAAGCTCACCGCCTCGTCCATGTTGGGTACGGTGATGCCCAGGTGCTGCGCGCCGCGCATGCCGGGCATGCCGGCGTACGCGCTGATGGGAAGCGTGATGATGGCTGCGGCGCAGGCCAGTGTGTGTTTAAGGCTCATGCTGTCTCCTGTTGTGGTGGAATAGTCGCCGCCCGGGGGAGGCGGCATTTCACGTAAAAGCAAGATGTGAGCCATCGGGGGCCGGGGCCGAGGCGGGGCTATTGCCCGGGCAACGGGCGGCATTTCATGTGCCGGGACCGGCGTTTGCTGCGACGGCTGTCGCAGGCATGCGTCGCAGCGGATGCATGCGTTTGGCAAGCGCCCCCATGCATGTTGGCATCCAGCTGGTTGCAATGTTCGTTCGCGTACAGATAGTTGTCTCCTTCTGCTCTATGTTGATTATTTGTACATAGAGCGAATGGAATTGCATCATGAAAACGCGTAGTGAACATCGTGGCTTGCCTGTCGTGCTGGTATCCATCATCCTGACGTTTGCCGCCGGCACGGCGCTGGCCGATCCGCCCGCGCGGGTGGCGCGGCTGGCCTATGTGAACGGCGCGGTCAGCCTCGCGGTGGCCGGCGGCAACGACTGGGTGCAGGCAGACATCAACCGCCCGCTGATGCCGGGCGACCGCGTGTGGGTCGATGCCGGCGGCCGCGATGAAGTGCAGATTGGTAACGCGGCCTTGCGCATGGATGGCGGCACGCTGGTGTCGGTCCTCAACCTGGATGACCGCACCGCGCAGTTCCAGTTGACGCAGGGCCGCGCGTATCTGCGCGTGCGCCGGCTCAACCCGGGCGATGTGGTGGAGGTGGATACGCCCAACCTGGCGCTGTCGATACGCAAACCTGGCGTGTACCGGCTGGAAGTCGATCCGAACGGCGCCTCCACGCTGGTGGCGGTGCGCGCCGGCGAGGCCGAGGCTTATGGCGAGGGCAATGCTTATCTGATCGATCCGGGCCAGTCCTACCGCTTCGGCGGCACCAACTTGCAGGACTACCAGTATGTGCAAGCGCCGCCCGATGATGATTTTGAACGCTGGGCAGCGCAGCGAGACCAGCGCCGCGAGCACGCGGTGGCACGTCGCTATGTGTCGCCCGACATGATCGGGTATGACGATCTGGACGATCAAGGCAGCTGGCGCACCGTGCCGGACTACGGCAGCGTGTGGGTGCCGGCGCACGTGTCGCCGGACTGGGCGCCGTATCGCGATGGGCATTGGAGCTGGATCGACCCGTGGGGCTGGACCTGGGTCGACGATGCGCCGTGGGGCTTCACGGTATCGCACTACGGACGCTGGACGCACCTCGACACGGGCTGGGGATGGGTGCCCGGACCGGTGGTGGAACGGCCCGTGTATGCACCGGCGCTGGTGGCGTTCGTGGCTGGCGCGGCGCTGGCGCTGGCGGTCGATCACGGGCCCGGCGTGGCTTGGTTCCCGCTCGGCCCACGCGAAGTGTACCGGCCGGCGTACCAGGCCAGCCCGGCCTACATCACCAAGGTCAACACCAGCAATACCGTGATTAACCGGACCGAGATCAATAAAGTGGTGAATGTGAACAACGTGAATACCGTGAATAACGTCACCAACATCACCAACGTGAACTACATCAACCAGCACATTCCCGGTGCGGTGACGGCGGTGCCGGCGCAAGCGTTCGTGCGCGCGCAGCCCGTGCGCCAGGCGGCGGTGCCGTTGAGCCGGCAGGTGCTGGCGGCGGCGCCGGTGACAAATAAAGTCGCGCTGGCGCCGCAAGCGCAAAGCAGGGCGGCCAACGTCCCGGCACGCAGCGCGCCGGCGCCGGCCATCGTGGCGCGACAGGTGATCGCGCATACGCCACCGCACGTGTCGGCGATGCGGGCAGTGGCGCCGCCGCATGGCGCGCCGCATCCCGCGCCAGCCACGGCGGCTGTGGTCGCGCCGCAGGTGAAGGTGCTGCAGCCTTTCAAGGCGGGACGGCCATTGGCGCCACCGCCGCCGACGAATTCAGCGGTGGCAACTGCGCCGCAACCGGGACAGCGGCCCGCCGGCGCATTGCCGCAAACCGCGCGCCCGCCAGAGCCAGCAGGCTCGGCGCAAGCAGCGCGTCCTCCTGAGATGGCGGGCCATGCGCAAGCCGCGCGTCCGCCAGAGGGTGGGCCTGCTTCGCAAACCGCACATCCTCCTGAGATGGCGCGTCCTCCACAAGCCGCGCCCCCGCCGGAGATTGCGCATGCGCCAGCGATAGCGCATCCACCAGAAACCGCGCGTTCGCCAGAGACAGCACACCCTCCACTAGCTGCGCATCCACCAGAGATGGCGCAGATAGCGCATCCTCCACAAGCCGCGCATCCACCAGAGACAGCGCGTGCGCCAGCGATAGCGCGTCCTCCACAGGCCGCGCATCCTCCGGAGATGGCGCCGCCGCCACAAATCGCAGCACAGCCGCCGCGTCCGCAGCCGGTGCAGCATCCTCCTGAAGCGGCGCATCCACCGGCGCAGCCGCCGCGCGATCTGCCGCATCAATTGGCGCAAGCCCGGCCGGTTGCGCCGCCGCACCCACAGCCGCCTGCGCGTCCTGAGCCGCCCCGTCCCGCTCCCGCGCCGCCGCGTGAGATGCAACATCAAGCGCCACCCCGGCAGCCGGAGCCACCGCACGCCCCGCCGCCTGCGGAAGCGCACCGCCCGCCACCTGAGGCGCATCGGCCTGCGCCGCCACCCGCCGCAGAGCAGCATCCGGCGCCGGCCAAGCCAGCCGAGCATCGCCCGGCTTCGGAAAAGGACAAACGTAAGGAGGAGCAGCAATAACACGGGGCTTTCCGGGGCTTCCATGCATCAACCCCGCACCGGATTTCGGCGCGTTCTGCTATGATCAATCGCAACACCCGTGGCTGCGGCAAGGCGGCGACGCGCAGCCGTTTGCGGGGTTTCGTCTCTGTTCTGGACAGATAGATCACCAATGGATCAGCGCAAGCGCAGCAGCACGCCGGATCACGAACCCGTCCCAACCGGACGGCAGGCCCCGCTTTCTCCAGCCTCTGCTCCACCCGACAAGGAAACCCTGGCCAGCTTCGGCCAGCTCTACGCGCACAGCCCCTATGTGGCCTTCCTGCTCGGCGCCGATGGCCGGCTGCTGGCCATCAATCCTTATGGCAGCCAACTACTGGGCCCGGCAGCCGCGCCGGGCGCGCCCGTGGCCAGCTTGTATGCGCCGTGGGCGGCCTCGGCTTCACTGAACGATGCGCTGGATTTGTCCAGGATAAACGGTTGCTGGCGCGGAGAATTCGACATGCTGGACCCGCACGGCGGCCTGCTGGCGATGTCCCAGGTGATCGAATGGCGGCCAGCCGGACAAGGAGTGGAGGGGGACGGGCTGTTCCTCTGCCTGTCCTTCGACCTGGCCGACTACGATGTGTTCGAGTCGCAATTGCGTTTCAAACGCCTGTTCGATCATCATCCGCACCCCATGTGGGTGTACGAGCTCGACAGCTTGCGCTTTCTCGTGGTCAATCAGGCCGCCGTCCGCGAATACGGCTATTCCGAGGCCGAATTCCTGGCCATGACCATCGAAGATATCCGTCCAGCGGAGGAGCTGCCGCGGCTGCACGACAACCTCGCCAACGCACCTCGCCGTGGCGGTGAGCGGGCCGGGTGCTGGACCCATTGCCGCAAGGATGGCAGCTTGATCCAAGTGGAAGTGTCGTCGCACTCGGTCACCATCGCCGGCCGCGCCGCGCGCTTCGTGCTGTGCCATGACGTGACGGCCCAGTTGAAGATGGAGGCGGAACTGTACGCCTCGCGCGAATTGAAGCAACTGATCATCAACCAGATGCCGCACCAGATCTTCTGGAAGGACCTGTCGGCGCGCTACAAGGGCTGCAACTCGGTGTTTGCGCGCGCCGCCGGGCTGGAGCGCAACGAGGACGTGGTGGGCAAGACCGACGATGAATTTCCCTGGTCGCATAACGCCGTGCGCATCCGCGCCGACGACCGCGAGATCGTCAGCAGCGGCCAGGCCCAGTTGAACCGCGAGGAATACATGGACCAGCCCGATGGCCGGCGCCAGTGGTTCCTGATCAACAAGGCCCCGCTGCACGACCGCGCCGGCCGCATCATCGGCGTGCTGGGCACGATCGAGGATATTACCGAGCGCAAGCGCGCCGAACTGGTCATGCAGTTGCAGGCGCGCGCGCTGGACGCCAGCGTCAACGCCATCGCTATCGTCTCCAACACGCCCGAGGGCGACCAGATCGATTATGTCAATCCGGCCTTCGTCCAGCTGACCGGCTACGCGGAGGATGAGGTACGCCGCCGCAGCCTGTTGTTGCTCGATGGCGACGGCGACCAGGCGCAGCGCGCGGCACTCGAATCGGCGCTGTGCTCGCCGCACGACGCCACCATCCTGCAGCACCTGCGTGACAAGCATGGCCAGCCATTCTGGGCCAAGTTGCACGTGGCGCCCGTGCATGCCGATGACGACAGCGTGAGCCACCACGTGTGCGTGCTGACCGACATGACCGACACCATCCGCTACCAGCAGCAGCTGGAGCACCAGGCCAACTACGATGCGCTGACTGACCTGCCCAACCGCAACCTGTTGGCCGACCGCTTGGAGCAGGCCATCGGTTACGCGCAGCGCTACCAGCATGCGGTGTGGGTGGCCTTCATCGACCTCGACAACTTCAAGCTGGTCAACGACAGCCTGGGCCACCAGCATGGCGACGAACTGTTGCGCACGGTGGCAGAGCGCCTGCGCGCGTGCGTGCGCGACAGCGACACGGTGGCGCGCCTTGGTGGCGACGAGTTCACCCTGCTGTTGATGGAGACGCCGCACACGCCCGCCGCCGCCAGCCTGTTGCGGCGCGTGCTGGAGGCGGTCACGGCGCCAGTCGTGCTGGGCAGCCGCCAGCACACGATCACCTGCAGCATCGGCGTCAGCGTCTGTCCGCAGGATGGCGTCGACGCGCAGCAGTTGCTGCGCCAGGCCGATCTGGCCATGTACCGCGCCAAGGAGGCGGGCCGCAACCAGATCCAGTTCTACGAGGCCGCCATGCATGCGCGCGTCAACGAGCGCACCCTGATCGAGGCGGAGCTGCGCCACGCGCTCGAGCGCGGTGAGCTGAGCCTGCATTTCCAGCCCAAGGTCAAGCTGCTGTCGGGGGAGATGACGGGCCTGGAGGCGCTGCTGCGCTGGCACCATCCCACGCTGGGCATGGTGGCGCCGACGCGCTTCATCGGCGTGGCCGAGGAAACCGGCCTGATCGTCCCCATCGGGCGCTGGGTGGTGCGCGCCGCCTGCGCCCAGTGCCAGGCGTGGCAGGCGGCCGGGCTGGCGCCGCAGCGGGTCGCCGTCAACCTGTCGATGCGCCAGTTCAGCGATCCGGGCCTGGTCGACGACATCATCGCGGCGCTGGACGACAGCGGCCTCAAACCGCAATGGCTGGAGCTGGAGCTCACGGAAAGCCTGATGATGCATAACGTGGGTGCGGCCGTGGAAGTGATGACGCGGCTGAAGAAGCTCGGCGTGTCGCTGTCGATCGACGACTTTGGCACCGGCTATTCCAGCCTGGCCTATCTGCGCCTGTTCCCGGTCGATTACCTGAAGATCGACCAGAGCTTCGTGCGCGACATGCTCGCCAATCCCAACGTGGCGGCCATCGTGCGTTCCATCATCAGCCTGGCGCACAGCCTCGATTTCAAGGTGGTGGCCGAGGGCGTCGAGACGGAGGCGCAATTGGCCTATCTGCGCCGCTACCAGTGCGACGAAATGCAGGGCTACCTGTTCAGCCGGCCGCAGCCTGCCGACGGCATCGCCAGCCTGCTGGGGCAGGAGGCCGCTTTGCCGCAGCCCGTGCGCCCGGAACAGGGCCAGCGCACCTTGCTGCTGCTCGACGACGAACCGAACGTCCTGGCCGCGCTGAACCGGCTGCTGCGGCGCGACGGCTACACCATCTTGCGCGCCAACACGGCTGATGAGGCGTTCGCACTGCTGGCCAGCCACGACGTGCAGGTTGTGGTCAGCGACCAGCGCATGCCGGGCATGCAGGGCACCGAGTTCCTGCGCCGCGTCAAGCAACTATATCCGGGCACGGTGCGCATCATCCTGTCGGGTTATACGGAACTCGAATCGGTCCTCAGCGCCATCAATAGCGGCGAGATCTACCGTTTCTACACCAAGCCATGGAACGACACCGAAATGCGGGACAACATACGCGAAGCGTTCCAGTACCACCAACTGATCCACTGCCAGTTCAGTCCCGGCTGATCCCGTTCAGGCGGCAAAATCGGCGCGCACGTGGGGGGCGCGCGATCGTTGCTGGCGCAGTCGGAGCCGGCCGGTGCGCAAGATTGACGCGGCGGTGGAAGTGCTGGCGGCGTTAATGCTGGCGCGTGCCGTACATGCGGCACTCGGCCGCCAGGGCCAGCAGGTTGGGATCGCGCTCGCGCGAGCGCGACAGCAGCAGCGTGATGGTCTGGTGCGAACCAAAACGGGCCGCAAGCGGGATCAGTTCGATACGGGTGCTGAAGTCGGCCACCCGGCCCGGCAGCAGGCTGTAGCCCATGCCGCCGCCGACCAGGTTGATGAGGGAGAAGATGTCGCTGACGCGCATGATGGTCTCGGGCACGTAGCCGGCCTGGCGGAACGCATGGTCGAAGCTGTCCGAGGTCACAAAGCCGCCGCCCAGGGTAATGAACTTCTCGTCGCGCAGGTCCCGCAAATCGACCGCCGTCTGGCCCGCGTAGGGCGAGCCGAGCGGCGCGGCCAGCCGCACCTCATCCTCGAACAGGGGCACGGCCAGCAGTTGCGCATCGTCCTGCGGCGCCTGCAGGCCAATCACGATCGCATCCAGCCGTCCCTCATCGAGGCTGCGCAGCAGTTCCTGGTTCGAGCCCAGCGTCAGGTCGATTTGCAATTCCGGCCGCCGCAGCTTCAGGCCCATCAGCAACTGCGGGATGCAGCGCAGGGTCAGCGAATACAGCGAGCCGATCTTCAGCCGCGCGCCGGCGAAACCGGACAGTTCGCGCACCTTGCGGATGCCGTCCTCGGTCTCGGCCACGGCCCGCTGCGCGTGCTTGGCGAACGCGAACGCGGCCGGCAACGGCGCCAGGTTGCGGCCCTCGCGGCGGAACAATGGCACGCGCAGCCCTTCCTCCAGCGAATGCAGGGCGCGGTGCACGCTGACCGTGCTCTGGCCCAGCTCCTCGGCCGCCCGCGCCAGGCTGTGCAGGCGCATGTAGGCCAGGAATACTTCTAGTTTCTTTAACGTAATTTCTTCGTCGATCATGGCGGCCACGGGGCGTCAGATTATTAACTTGAGAGTAATCATTCGCGATTCGGATTGATTGTATCGCAGGGCCGTCCTTTCTATGCTGGCATTACTCTGCAACGAAGGAGACAATATGGAAAGCACAACATCCGCGCCGCGCCGCTGGGATACGCGGCGGCAGGAAAAGCAGCGCCGCCTGGCGGCCGTGCGGCACCTGGCCGATGGTCCGGTGCTGCGCGCCGAGCGCCTGCCGGAGGCGCTGGAAAGCCTGGTCGTCAGCGGCGACCGGGTGGTTTTGGAAGGTAACAATCAAAAGCAGGCCGATTTCCTGGCCCGCGCGCTGACGCAGGTGGACCCGGAGCGGGTCAGCCAACTGCACATGATCATGCCCAGCGTGAGCCTGCCCGAGCACCTCGACCTGTTCGAGCGCGGCATCGCCAGCAAACTGGATTTCGCGTTCGCCGGTCCCCAGAGCCTGCGCATTTCGCAGTTGCTGCAGGAGGGCACGCTCAAGGTGGGTGCGCTGCATACCTACATTGAGCTGTACGCCCGGCTGTACGTGGACCTCGCGCCCAACGTGGTGCTGGTGGCAGGCTACCAGGCCGACCGCGCCGGCAACCTGTACACCGGTCCCAGCACCGAGGACACGCCGGCCCTGGTGGAGGCGGCCGCGTTCCGCGATGGCATCGTGATCGCCCAGGTCAACGAGATCGTGGACGATCCCAAGGACCTGCCGCGCGTCGATATCCCCGGCTCGTGGATCGACTTCGTGGTGCAGTCCGACAAACCGTTTTACATCGAGCCGTTGTTCACCCGCGATCCGCGCCTGATCAAACCGGTTCACATCCTGATGGCGATGATGGCGATCCGCGGCGTGTACGAACGCCACCAGGTGCAGTCGCTGAACCACGGTATCGGCTTCAACACGGCGGCCATCGAACTGCTGCTGCCGACCTACGGCGAGCAACTGGGCTTGAAGGGCAAGATCTGCCGCAACTGGACGCTCAACCCGCACCCAACCCTGATCCCGGCCATCGAATCGGGCTGGGTCGACAGTGTGCACTGCTTCGGCGCGGAGCTGGGCATGGAAGCCTATACGGCGGCCCGTCCCGACGTGTTCTTCACCGGCCGCGATGGCTCGATGCGCTCCAACCGCGCCTTCTGCCAGCTGGCCGGCCAGTATGCGGTCGACCTGTTCATCGGCTCCACGCTGCAGATGGATGGCCTGGGCAACTCGTCCACCGTCACGCACGGCCGCCTGACCGGTTTTGGCGGCGCGCCCAACATGGGCCACGATCCGCACGGCCGGCGCCACCCCACGCCGGCCTGGCTGGACCTGATCCAGACCGACGATCCGCTGGCGCGCGGCAAGAAGCTGGTGGTGCAGATGGTCGAGACCTTCCAGGATGGCAGCGCGCCAACCATCGTTGAATCGCTCGATGCGGTGGAGGTGGGCAAGGCCAGCGCGATGCCGCTGGCGCCCGTCATGATCTACGGCGACGACGTGACCCACGTGCTGACCGAGGAAGGCATCGCCTACCTGTACAAGGCGCGTTCGCTGGAGGAGCGCAAGGCGATGCTGGCGGCGGTGGCCGGCGTGACGCCGATCGGACTGCGCCACGACCCCAAACAGACGGCCCGCATGCGCCAGGAAGGATTGATCGCGCTGCCCGAGGACATGGGCGTGCAGCGCGCCCAGGCCACCCGCTCGCTGCTGGCGGCCAAGAGTATCTCGGAACTGGTCGACTGGTCCGGCGGCCTGTATGAACCGCCCGCCAAATTCAGGAGCTGGTAATGACTGCCCTTCATTTTCTCCGCCAGCCCGCCACGGCGCTGGCGCCGGACCACGCCGGCCGGGCCGCGCACCTGGCGGCACTGGCGGTCGATGCGCTGGTCGACGAAGCCGTGCTGACCCCGAAACCGGGCCTGGTCGACATGCGCGGCAACGGCGCCCACCACGACCTCAGTTGGCTGCTGATGTGCCGTTCGGCCTGCGCGCTGCGTCCGGCCTTCCTGGACATGGCGATGGCCGGCGCCACGCTGCGCGATCCGCACCGGCTGCGCCACCACATCGGCGCCATCGGCCGCGAAGCCGAAGCGGCGATGATGGCGGCCACCGGCGGCGTCAACACCCACCGTGGCGCGATCTGGGCCCTGGGCCTGCTGGTGACGGCGGCCGCGCGCCACGACGGCTTGCCGGACGCCGACGCGATCGCCGATGGCGCCGGCATGCTGGCCCGTATCGACGACACGGCGGCGCCCGCCCAGACGGGCAACAAGGGCGAGCGCGCCTGCCGCGAGCACGGTGTGGGCGGCGCGCGCGGCCAGGCCCGTGCCGGCTTTCCGGCCGTGACCGGCCACGCTTTGCCCATGCTGCGCTTGTCGCGCGCCCGCGGCGACGGCGAGCCGCAGGCCCGGATCAACGCCTTGCTGGCCGTGATGGCCGGGCTGGACGACACCTGTTTGCTGGCCCGTGGCGGCCGTCGCGCGCTGAAGGCGACCCAGCATGGCGCACGCCGCGTGCTGGCGCAGGGCGGCGTGGCCACGCCGAACGGGCGCGCCGCGCTGCACGCGCTGGAGGCGCGCATGCGCACCCTGCACGTGTCGCCGGGCGGCGCCGCCGACCTGCTGGCGGCGAGCCTGCTGCTGGACCGCATCGAACGCGAGTACCGATAAAAGAAGGAGAAGGCAACATCATGGAAAGACTGGAATTCGAATTCGACGCCGGCCCGCCGGCGCCGGCACGCACGGTGGTCGGGGTAGTCGCCTCGGGCGACCTGGAGGTGCTGCTGGAGCCGGCCGCCGCCGGCAAGACCACGGTCGCCGTGCAGACGTCGGTGGACGGCTACGGCGGCACCTGGAAGGCGCTGCTGGAGCGCGTGTTCGGCCCCGCGAGCCTGCCGGCCGCGCACGTGGAGATCAACGACAACGGCGCCACGCCCGGCGTGGTGCGCATGCGCATCGAGCAGGCGTTCGAGGAAGCGAAACAGCAGGGGAGTGCGCCATGAGCATTGAACCTATCGAACAATTGCTGAAGCGCGACAGCTTCATCGAGCGCGGGGCGCGCAGCCGGGCGACCGCGCTGCTGGATGCGGGCACCATGCGCGAACTGGCCGGCCCATTCGAACGCCTGCATTCGCCCTGGCTGGCGATGCAGAAGCTGGTGACGCAGGCCGATGACGGCGTGGTCGTCGCCAAGGGGACGCTGGATGGCCAGCCGACCGTGGTGCTGGCCATCGAAGGCGCGTTCCAGGGCGGCAGCATGGGCGAGATCGCCGGCGCCAAGATCGCCGGCGCGCTGGAACTGGCGGCGCGCGACAACCGGCGCGGCATCCCGACCCAGGCCGTGATCGTGTTCGAGACGGGCGGCGTGCGGCTGCAGGAAGCGAACCTGGGACTGGCGGCGATCGCGGAGATCCAGTCCGCCATCGTCGACCTGCGCCGCTACCGGCCGGTGGTGGGAGTCAGCGCGGGCACGGTGGGCTGCTATGGCGGCATGTCGATCGCGGCCGGACTGTGCTCGTACCTGGTGCTGACGCGCGAGGCGCGACTGGGCCTGAACGGCCCGCAGGTGATCGAGCAGGAGGCCGGCAGCGCCGAATTCGATGCGCGCCAGCGGTCCCTGATCTGGGGCTTGACGGGCGGCGAGCAGCGCTACGCCAGCGGGTTGGCGGACGCGCTGGTGGCCGACGACACCGCTGAAATCAAGGCCGTGGTGGCGGGCCTGTTCGCGCAAGGCCTGCCGGCGCGGCACCGCAGCGCGTGCGCCAGTGACTACCTGGCCCGGCTGGCACGGGTCGATACCGCCGGCCAGCCGTCGCCGGCCGATGTGCGCGCGGTCTATGCGCAAGGAGACGTATGATGGAACTGAAACAACAACAGACCAGCCAGGGGACTGGCCGTGGCGCCACGTGGCTGGCGCTGCTCACCGGCGACGCCCGTCCGGCCCACGATTGGCCGGCGGTGCGGGTATGCGATGCGCCGCTGGCCGGCCAGCCGGCGCGCTACATCGCCGTGGTGCCCGATCCCGACAACCGCTTCCCGCGCGCGCGGGCCGGCGAAGTGGGGCTGGTCGAAGGCTGGCAGCTGGCGCGCGCCGTGCAGGAGGTGGTGGAACTGGACCGGCATGCCGCGGTCAAGCGGCCGATCGTGGCCGTGATCGACGTGCCGAGCCAGGCCTATGGCCGGCGCGAGGAGGTGTTCGGTATCCATCAGGCGCTGGCCGGTGCGGCCGGCGCCTATGCCGAAGCGCGCCTGGCCGGGCATCCGGTGCTCGGGCTGATCGTCGGCCTGGCCATGTCGGGAGCCTTCCTGGCCCACGGTTATCAGGCCAACCGCCTGATCGCGCTGGACGATCCCGGGGTGCAGGTGCATGCGATGGGCAAGGCGTCCGCCGCCCGCGTCACGCTGCGTTCGGTGGAAGCGCTGGAACAACTGGCCGCCAGCGTGCCGCCGATGGCCTACGACATCAGCAACTTCGCCTCCTTGGGTATCTTGTGGAAGCTGTTGCGCCTGACCGATCCGGACCGGCCGGGCGAGGGCGATATCGGGCAGGTCCGCGATGCGCTGCACGCCGCGCTGGCCGACGTTCTGGAAGACCGCGAACGCGATCTTGCTGGACGACTGAACGGCGCACACCGTCAGGCTTCGCGCCGCGTGCGCGCGCTGCTGCAGGCGCAATGGGAGGTGGCCGACTGACGACCATGCACTGACCCGGGCGCGCGCTATTGCAAACAATCATCGCAAACAACAAGACAGAGCGCCGCGCCTATTCTTTCCTGTTACAAGCTGGAGGAGACAAACATGATTATCTACGGAACCGCAATACTGGCCCTGTGCCACCTGTCCGGCATCTTCCTGGGCGACCTGCTTGGGACGCTGCTGGGTGTGAAAACCAACGTCGGCGGGGTGGGCATCGCCATGATCCTGCTGATTTGCGCCCGCCTGTGGCTGCACAAGCGCGGCCTGATGCCGCAGACGACCGAGATGGGCGTCGGCTTCTGGGGCGCGATGTACATCCCGGTGGTGGTGGCGATGGCTGCCACCCAGAACGTGGTGGCGGCCCTGCGCGGCGGCCCGGTGGCCTTGCTCGCGGCATTGGGCAGCGTGCTGGTATGCGCCTGCTTCATTTCGATGATCAACCGCACCGAACACCACGCCGAAGCCGGCGAGGACGCGGCGGACGAAACGGAAGCCGAAACCGATAACCGCGTTGCGACGCACCGTGCCTGAGGAGACGATCATGCTGGAACTGTTGGAAAAAACCGCAAAACACAATGGCCTGATCCTGGCGTTCGCCGTGGTTGGATTGGTGATGCTCGTCTCTATGCAGTTGTCGCGCCGCCTGACCATGGGGCGCGTGCATGGCTCGGCCATCGCGATTCTGATCGGCCTGGTGCTGGCCTATTGGGGCGGCGTGCAGACCGGCGGCAAGCAGGGCATCGCCGACATGTCGTTGTTCGCCGGCCTGGGCCTGATGGGCGGCGCCATGCTGCGCGACTTCGCCATCACCGCCACCGCCTTCGAGGTGCATGTGAGCGAGGCGCGCAAGGCCGGGCTGGTAGGCGTGGTCGCGCTGCTGCTGGGGACCGTGCTGCCGTTCATCGTGGGGGCCTCGGTCGCGTGGAGTTTTGGCTACCGCGACGCGGTCAGCATTACCACCATCGGCGCTGGCGCGGTGACCTACATCGTCGGCCCGGTGACGGGGGCCGCGATCGGCGCGCCGTCCGAGATCATGGCATTGTCGATCGCGACCGGGTTGGTGAAGTCGATTATGGTGATGGTCGGCACGCCGATGGCGGCGCGCTTCCTGCGCCTGCGCACGCCGCGTTCAGCGATGGTGTTCGGCGGCCTGGCCGGCACGGTCAGCGGCGTCTCGGCGGGACTGGCGGCCACCGACCGGCGCCTGGTGCCTTACGGCGCGCTGGTGGCCACCTTCCACACCGGCCTTGGTTGCCTGCTTGGACCGTCGTTGCTGTTCTTCGCCACCCGCTCGCTGGTAGGCTGAGATGGCATTCCGTCCGCATGACCTGCTGTGGCTGGACCGGCCGGACGCCTTTATGCCGGCTGGCGAGCGCCCAGTATGGCTCGTCCACGCGCCGCTGGTGGTGCGGCGCGAGGCGGCGCCAGCGGACCAGGTGCCGGTCGGCGCCCGTGGCCTTCGGCGCAACGAGCGCTGTGCTGGTTATGCGCGGGCCGGCGCCGTGGTCCGCCACGTCTCGCCCGCGATGCTGATCCGGCGTGTGGCGGATGATGGCGCGCGGTTCGCGTCCGCCGCCGATGCCTTGCCCTGTGTGGCCGCATTGCTGGCGCTGGCGCCCCGCCTGAAGGCTTTGGGTCTGGAATGCGGCCCGACGGGCGGCGTTGGCTTCTGGCTGGCGAGCGGGCTGCCGGTGCTGACGCCGGCCAGCGACCTCGATCTGGTGGTGCGCGCACCCGCGCGGCTGGACCCGGCCGTGATCGGCGTCCTGCACGCGCTTCGGGAGCATGCGCCATGCCGGCTCGACATCCAGATCGACACCGGCGTCGGCGGCTTCGCCTTGTCCGAATACGCGGAAGGGGCGGGGCGGGTGCTGCTCAAGACGGCGCATGGGCCGGTGCTGGTGGCCGACCCATGGGCGGTGCGGGAGGCAGCATGAGTGTCCTGTTCACGTTCCCCGGTCAGGGGGCGCAAAAGAGCGGCATGTTGCACACGCTGCCGGCCCATCCCGAAACCGCACGCGCACTGGAGGAGGCCAGCCAGGCCTTGGGGCGCGACGTGCTCACGCTCGATACCGACGCCGCGCTGCGCTCGACGGTCGCGGTCCAGCTATGCCTGCTGGTGGCCGGTGTGGCGACGGCGCGCGTGCTTTCCGCGCACGGCGCCCGTCCAACCATGGTGGCGGGGCTATCGATAGGCGCGTGGCCGGCGGCCGTGGTGGCGGACGTGCTGGAGTTCTCCGATGCCGTGCGACTGGTCGCCATGCGCGCGCGGTTGATGGCGGAAGCCTATCCGGGCGGCTATGGCATGACCGCGATCACCGGTCTCACGGCGCGCCAGCTGGAGCCGTTGCTGGCCAGTGTGCACGGGCCGGCCAGTCCGGTTTATCTGGCCAACCTGAATGCGGAACGGCAGCTGGTGATCGCGGGCGCCGAGGCGGCGATGGGCGCCGTGGCCGCGCTCGCGCTGCGGCAAGGCGCGCTGCGCGCCGAACGGCTGGCCGTGCCGGTGCCGTCCCATTGCGAACTGCTGGCCGACCAGGCGAGGCAGCTCGCGGCGGCGACCGAAGGGCTGCCCACGCGACGCCCGGCGCTCACTTACATCAGCGGCAGCACTGCGCGCGCCTTGTTCGGTGCTCGGGCCATCGTCGACGACCTGGTCGCGAACATGGCGCGGCCCGTGCTGTGGGCCGACACCGTCCGTCATGCCTGGGAGCGCGGCGCCCGGCTGACGGTGGAAATGCCCAGCGGTTCCGTGCTGACCCGGCTGGCCGATCCGGTCTTCGCGGAAGGGCGGGCCATGTGCTGCGACGGCAATCGCCTCGACAGCATCGTCAGCGCGGTGCGGCATAAGATTGAAGGGGCGTGATGCTTACGCCCGGATTCGGCGTCAGATACGTTCCGTCCTGATGATCTCCAGGAACGCCGCCAATATCGGCGACACATCGTCCTCGCGGTAAATGCAGCTCAAATCGACCACCGCATGCGGCGCGTTCTTTAACGGCCGGTAGACCACGCCCGGCAGACGCAGACTGGTGGCCGATTCGGGCACCAGCGCGAGTCCGAAACCACTGGCCACCAGCGCCACGCCCGTCACGGCGTCGCCCGCTTCCTGCGAGACGTTGGGCACGTAGCCTTCCTGGCGGCACAGGTCCATCACCCGGTCAATGAAGTTCGGCTTGACGCCGGTGGGGAACATCACCATCGGGTGGTTCTTCAGCGCCGCCAGCGGCAGCGATTCCTCAGCCACCAGCGGATGGCCTTCCGGCAGCGCCACCAGCAGCGGTTCGGTCTTGACCAGTTCGATGCGGATGTCCGGTATCGGCTCCAGCATGCGGTTGAAGCCGATCGTGATGCGGCGCTGGCGCAATGCTTCGATCTGCTCGGTCTTGTTCATCGTGTGCAGCACGATGTTCACGTCCGGATAGGCGGTGCGAAAACTCAGCAGCAGTTTGGGAATCATGGACAGCACGCCCGAGCCGAAGATGCCCACGTCGATCCGTCCCAGCTTGCCCTGCGCGGCGCGCTGGGTGCGCTCCACCGCCTGCTCCACCAGCGACTGGATGTTCAGCGATTCCTGCAGCAGCAGTTCGCCCGCCTGCGTCAGCGTCACCCCCTTGGCCGTGCGCTCGAACAGCGGCGCGCCGATTTCTTCCTCCAGTTGTTGTATCTGGCGCGTCAGCGGCGGTTGCGAAATGTTCAACGCGAGCGCGGCGCGCCCGAAATTGAGCTCCTGCGCAACGGCGACGAAGTATTTGATCTGTCGAAAATTCATGCTGGCCCTTGGGTGGTGGCGATCGGGTGCCGCGTGGCGGCGCCGCGACGCGTGCCGGTGGCGGCGCGTCCTGCGGTCAGCCATTTTACGCGCGATTTAGAGAGCAAGCGGGCGAGCCATACCTTTTTCGTATCAAGTGGGCGTTCAGAAGGCATTGGACGCTCATTTTTTCGCAACATACCATGCAAAAAGTCCTGAAGTTTCAGGTCCGACCGTGGCCTGCAAGCGTAGTTGGGAACCAAAAAAAGAGATTTCAACGGAGGAGACATGAGTAACAAGAATGCAGTTTCTGCAGGCGGTTTTGCGCTCGCGGCCGGTGTGGTCGCCATCCTGCAGATGGCGCAAGCCCAGGCGGGAACGATCGAGACGGGCCAGCCCGACCTTAAGGTGCGCTGGGATAACACCTTCAAGTATTCCGCCGCCTTGCGCGTGAAAGATCCCAGCCAGAACGTGGCCGCTTCGTACGTCAACCCCAACGTGGACGCCGGCGACCTGGCACTGGACAAGGGCCTGATCAACAACCGTGTGGACTGGCTGACGGAGCTCGATGTGGCCTACCAGGGCATGGGCGCACGCGTGTCCGCCGCCGCCTGGTACGACACGGTCTACAACAAGAGCGGCAACGACTTCCCCGTTTCGATCCCATTCCCGAACACGGCCAGCGCCCTGGCCGGTGGCCCCAACAACGTCTTCACGCCAGCAGCCAAGAAGCTGATGGGCCGCAAGGCCGAACTGGCCGACGCCTTCGTCTATGGCAGCACCGACATCGGTGACGGCATGGGCCTGAGCGGCCGCATCGGCCGCCACACGCAGCTTTACGGCGAAACCCTGTTCCTGGGCGCGAACGGCATCGCCTACGCCCAGGGTCCCGTGGACCTGATCAAGCTGTTCTCGCTGCCTGGCGTGCAGTTCAAGGAAATCGCGCTGCCGGTGGGGCAGGTGTCGGGCAATCTCCAGATCAATTCCGACCTGTCCATCGGCGCCTACTACCAGTACCAGTGGCGTCCACTGCGCCTGCCGGCTGCCGGCAGCTACTTCAGCCCCGCCGATTTCGTGGGCGACGGCGCCGACCTGCTGCTCACGCCCGTGGGCGGCGCGGCCAGCCATTCGCACGACCTGGAAGGGCGCGACTCGGGCCAGTTCGGCGGCCGCGTCAAGTTCAAGGTGCCGGGCAGCGAAGTGGAATATGGCCTGTACGCCGCCAAGTACCACGACAAGTCGCCCATCCCCGTGCTCACCGTGACCGAGCCGGGCGCCTACAACGGCGGCACCTACCGCCTGATGTACGCGCAGGACGTGAAAGTCTACGGCGCCAGCTTCTCGACCCTGATCGGCGAAACCAACGTGGGCGGCGAAATGTCCACCCGGCGCGACACGCCACTGGCGCCGCTGGGCGACCTGGTGATCAACTTCGATCCGACGGCCGACAACCGCAAGAACTCGCCGTACGCGGTCGGTAACAGCTTCCACGCCAACCTGTCCGCCATCACCGTGCTGGCCGCCAATCCGCTGTGGGACGCGGGCAGCTTCGTCGGCGAACTGGCGTTCAACCGCCTGCTGAGCGTGACCCGCAATCCGACCAACCCCATGTTCACCAACGGCGTGCTGAACACCACCCACACGCGTGACGCGTGGGCCATGCGCATGGTGTTCCAGCCCGAGTACTTCCAGGTGATGTCCGGACTTGACCTGCAGGTGCCGATTGGCCTTGGCTATGGTATTTCCGGCCGTTCGGCCGTGTTCCAGGTGGCGCCGGAACATGGCGGCGACCTCAGTATCGGCGCGAACTTCGATTACAAGAAGACCTGGCGCGCGGGCGTGCAGTTCACGCACTACATCGGCGCTGCCGGTGCGGCGCCGTCCCTGAACGCCGCCACCAACACCCAGGCCAGCTATCAGCAGTACTACAAGGACCGGGATTTCGTGACCTTCTCGATCCAGCGTACCTTCTAATTACACAGCCGGAGACACACCATGCATACCCAACCCAAGCTGCTCGCCCTGGTCGCCTTGCTCGCCGCAGGCAAGCTGGCCATGGCCGCCGTACCCGCCGATGAAGCGGCCAAACTGAATTCCGTCCTGACCCCGCTGGGCGCCGAGAAGGCCGCCAACAAGGAAGGCACGATTCCCGCCTGGACCGGCGGCCTGACCAAGATGCCAGCCGGCGCCGTGCGCGGCGATATTCCGGTGGACCTGTTCCCCGGCGAGAAGCCGCAGTTGCAGATCACGGCGAAGAACGCCGCCCAGTACGCGAACAAGCTGAGTGACGGCACGCGCGCGCTGATGGCCAAGTATCCGGACAGCTTCCGGCTGGACGTCTATCCCACCCACCGCACGGCCGCCGCGCCGCAAACCGTGTACGAGCACACGTTGAAGAACGCCACCAACTGCAAGCTGGTGGAGGGCGGCGCGTCGGTGGAAGGCTGCTTCGGCGGCATTCCGTTCCCGGTGCCTAAGAGCGGCGCGGAAGTGATCTGGAACTACCTGCTGCGCGTGGAGCCCGAGTCGGTGGCCTATGCGTTCCGCAACGTGGTCGGTTCGGCCGACGGCTCGGTCACGCTGGCCACGCGCAACGATATCTGGTTCCAGTATCCGTACTATCAAAAGGACGGCAGCGCTGAGAAGTGGTCGGGCGAGTACTTCCTGCAGCGCTTCATCACCACCGCGCCGCCGTTCAAGGCTGGTGAATCGCTGGTGCTGCGCGACGGTATCAACGCCAAGGAACCGCGCCAGGCGTGGCAGTACCTGGTGGGCCAGCGCCGCGTGCGCCGCGCGCCGACTGTGGGCTACGACACGCCCGACTTCGTCGCCTCCGGCGCCAACTACTTCGATGAAGTGCAGGGCTTCTTCGGCCCTCCGGACCGCTTCCAGTGGAAGCTGATCGGCAAGCAGGAGATGTACATCCCCTACAACAATAACAACCTGATCAGCGCCAAGCTGGACGACGCGCTGGGCAAGCACCACTACAACCCGGACAAGATGCGCTGGGAACTGCACCGCGTGTGGGTGGTGGAAGCGACCGTCGCCCCCGGCAAGCGCCATGCGGTGCCCAAGCGCCGCTACTACTTCGACGAGGACAGCTGGCTGCTGGCCATGGTCGATGGCTACGACGCGGAAGGCAAACTGTGGCGCACCTCGCAGATGACCCCATTCGCCGCGCCATCCGTGCCGGCCAACCTGGTCAAGCCGGTGCTGGTGTTCAACCTGCAGGCCGGCACCATGAGCGGCGTGCAGCTGCTGAACGATGAGACCTTCCGCATCGTGCCGCGCAAGCCGGAGAAATTCTTCACCGGTGACGCCGTGGCGGCCGAAGCGGCACGCTGAAGAAGTCATTCGTCACCACCACCACCTCGTCGTTCCCGCGCAGGCGGGAACCCATGCCGAGCAAGCTAGGCATGCGGTCTATGGGTTCCCGCCTGCGCGGGAACGACGTGGCAGGTGCCAACGACGAAAAGGTGGCAGTGCCTGTATTTTTACCGCCCAAGGGCAGCCTCGCTGCCGCCTGCGGGCCATCGGATTGCGTATCATGTTCCCAACATTGAATCGAAACCGCCGCGTCGCCGCCTTCTGGCTGGCCTGCGGCCTCACGCCGCTTGCCATGGCGGCCGCTGAACCGGCCAAGAACGGCGTTGACCTGCTGGCCCGGCCAGCCGTCATCCGACAGCACGCCGACACCTCCGTCATGCTGGCCGTCGCCAGCGCGGGCGCGCGGCTGGTCGCCGTCGGCGAGCGCGGCATCATCCTGCTGTCCGACGACCAGGGCAAGAGCTGGCGCCAGACGCCGGCCCCGGTCAGCGTGGCGCTGACGGCCGTGCATTTCCCTGACGCGCAGCACGGCTGGGCCGTCGGCCACGGCGGCGTGGTGCTGGCCACCACCGATGGCGGCGCCACCTGGCGCAAGCAGCTGGACGGCCTGCAAGCCGCCCAGATCGAACTGGCTAGCGCGCGCCAGCAAGCGCCGCAGAACGGCGAGGCCGGCGTTTCGCGTCTGCGCGACGCCGAACGCATGGTGACGGAAGGCGCGGATAAACCCCTTCTGGACGTGCGTTTCAGCGACAGCCAGCATGGCCTGGTGGTCGGCGCCTACGGCATGGCCCTGGCCACCGCCGACGGCGGCGCCACCTGGACCACGCTGCGCGGCCAGATCGACAACCCACGCGGCCACCACCTGTACCGCATCTACGTTGAAGGTGGCCACACCTACCTGGCTGGCGAGCAGGGCGCGCTGTACCGCGCCGCCGACGGCTCGGCCAACTTCCAGGAAATCAAAACGCCCTACGCGGGCAGCTACTTCGGCATGGTCACTGGCCGCCACGGCGAGTTGATGCTGTTCGGCCTGCGCGGCAACGCCTTCCGCTCCACCGACGGCGGCGCCAACTGGAACAAGGTCGATACCGGCCTGCCGATCACGCTCACGGCCGGCCAACGGCTGGCGTCCGGCGACATCGTGCTGGCCGACGAAACGGGTCGTGTATTGAAAAGCCGCGACGACGGCGCGACGTTCGCGCCGGTGCCGCTGTCGCAGCGCGCCGCATTTACGGGCGTGGCGCAATCGGCTGACGGCAGCCTGGTGTTGTCTGGCACGCGCGGCATGGTGCGCATCGCCGCTGAAAATGTTTTAGGAGTTAAGAAATGAGCCACGGCCAACTGTCCAATGATGAACCAGTAATCCGCGACCTGCGCGACTTCGACGCGCGCTCCGGCACCCTGGTCGAACGCCTGCTGTTCAACAACCGGCTGGCGATCGCCGTGATTTGCCTGATCGTGACGGCGGTGCTGGGCTACCAGGCGCTGGGCCTCACGCTCAACGCCGCGTTCGAGAAAATGATCCCGACGCGCCATCCTTATATCGTCAACTACCTGGCCAACAAGGCCCAGATCGCGGGCCTGGGCAACTCGCTGCGCATCGCCGTGGAAGTGGAGCAGGGCACCATATTCGACGCCCAGTACCTGGACACGGTGCGCAAGATCACGGATGAAGTGTTCCTCTATCCGGGCGTGGACCGGCCCTACATGAAATCGCTGTGGACCCCGTCCGTGCGCTGGACCGGCGTGACCGAGGACGGCCTCGATGGCGGCCCCGTGATCCCGGACACCTACGACGGTTCGCCCGACAGCCTCGATCAGGTGCGCGTGAATGTCGAGCGCTCCGGCGAAATTGGCCTGCTGGTCGCGGCCAACTACCGCTCCAGCATCATCCTGCTGCCATTGCAGGAGAAGGTGGCGGAGACGGGCAAGGCGATCGACTATCACGACTTGTCCGGCCGGCTCGAAAAGCTGCGCGCCAAGTACGAGACGCGCAACATCCACATCCGCATCACCGGCTTCGCCAAAGTGGTGGGCGACCTGCTGGACGGCCTGCGTGAAGTGCTGGTGTTCTTCGCCATCGCCATCGCCATCTGCGCCGGCGTGCTGTACTGGCATACCCGCTGCGCGCGCAGCACGGCGCTGGTGGTGCTGTGCTCACTGGTGGCCGTCATCTGGCTGCTTGGCCTGCTGCCCACGCTGGGCCTGGGCCTCGATCCGTATTCCGTGCTGGTGCCGTTCCTCGTGTTCGCGATCGGCATGAGCCACGGCGCGCAGAAGATGAACGGCATCATGCAGGACATCGGCCGTGGCACCCACAAGCTGATCGCCGCGCGCTACACCTTCCGCCGCCTGTTCCTGGCCGGGATGACGGCGCTGCTGGCAGACGCCGTGGGCTTCGCCGTGCTGCTGGTGATCGACATCCAGGTGATCCGTGAGCTGGCGCTGGCCGCCAGCCTGGGCGTGGCCGTGCTGATCTTCACCAACCTCGTGCTGCTGCCTATCCTGCTGTCGTTCACCGGCGTGAGCGCCGTGGCCGCGCAGCGCAGCCTGGCTGCCGAGCAAAGCGACGAAGCGGACAAGCACCCGTTCTGGGTCTTCCTCGACCTGTTCACCCGCCGCAAATGGGCCGCCGTGGCCATCGGCGCTAGCGTGGTGCTGGGCGGGGTCGGCTTCATGGTCAGCACGCAGCTCAAGATCGGCGACACGGACCCCGGCGCGCCCGAGCTACGGCCCGAGTCGCGCTACAACCGCGACAACGCCTTCATGGTGTCCAACTACGCGGCCAGCAGCGACACCTATGTGGTCATGGTCAAAACGCCACAGTTCTACTGTGCCCACTACGACACGCTGCAACTGGTGGACGACCTCGAATCGCGCCTGCAACAGCTGCCGGGCGTGGAGGCAACCAACTCGCTGGCCGCGCTGGCCAAGCAGGCGGCGGCCGGCATGAACGAAGGCAGCCTGAAATGGTACGAGATTCCCCGTTCGCAGAACATGCTGAACTCAATCATCACGCGGGCCCCGCGCGAACTGTTCAACCAGAACTGCGACCTGCTGACGGTCTATGTGTATCTGAAAGACCACAAGGCCGATACGCTGAACCGCGTTGTTGATAGCGTCGATGCGTTCGCCCGGGAACATGACAGCGACCAGATCCGCTTCCTGTCCGCCGCCGGCAACGCTGGCATCGAGGCGGCCACCAACATCGTCGTCAAGCGCGCCAACCTGCAGATTTTGTTGCTGGTGTACGCCGCCGTGATCGTGCTGTCGTTCATCACCTTCCGCTCGTGGCGGGCCGTGGTCTGCGCCGTGCTGCCGCTGATGCTGACCTCGGTGCTGTGCGAGGCGCTGATGGTGGCCTTGCATATCGGCGTCAAAGTCGCCACCTTGCCTGTGATCGCGCTGGGTGTGGGTATCGGCGTTGATTACGCGCTGTACGTGATGACCGTAACGCTGGGGCAGATGCGCCTGGGAATGAGCCTGTCGCAAGCTTACTACAGGGCGCTGCTATTCACGGGCAAGGTGGTGGTGCTGACCGGCGTGACGCTGGGCATCGCCGTGGCGACCTGGGCGTTCTCCCCGATCAAGTTCCAGGCAGACATGGGCATCTTGCTGGCATTCATGTTCATCTGGAATATGCTGGGCACGCTGATCCTGCTGCCGGCGCTGGCGCACTTCCTGCTGCGTCCCGCGCAGCGGGCGGCGCAGGGCGCGCCAGTGGCCAAGCAGGCAACGACGGCCGTGGCCTGAGCCCGGCGGGGCATGGCTGAAACGGGTTTTCTGCGTTAAAGTAGGGTAACTATAAAACCAGAATGCGAGACATGGGAAAAAATAAGGCGCTTAGCGAAGTATTCAATCTCCGCTCGCGTCTGCGTTTCGACACCGCCAACGGCAACATCTGGCTCGACGAAAGCCGCATGATGTTGCTGCACACCCGCGCGTTTGGCGCCTTGCGCAAGGAATTGTTCGACTCCCTCGGCGTGGAGCGCGCGCGTGGCCTGTTGGTTCGGATGGGTTTTGTGGCCGGACAGCAGGACGGCGAACTGGCCAAGAAACTGGCTGGCGATCGTCCGCTGGCCGACATCTTCCTGCTGGGCCCGGAAATCCACGGCCTGGAAGGCGTGGTCAAGACCAGGACCGTGCGCTGCGACCTGGACTTTGAGCACGGGAATTTCTACGGCGAATTCACGCTCGACAATTCCTGGGAGGCCGAGTCGCACTTGCAGACTTTCGGCGTGGACAAGGAACATGCATGCTGGAGCGTCATCGGCTACGCCTCCGGTTACGTGACTGCGTTCATGAACCGGCTGATCGTCTTCCGCGAAACGGCCTGCCATGCCTGCGGCGAAGCGCTCTGCTACATGGTGGGCAAGAACGCCGAGGAGTGGGACGAGGAATACCTGCGCTACTTCCAGCCCGAAAACATTGCCGAACAGATGATCGAGTTGCAGCAGCAGGTAACGCAACTGCGCGCTACCCTCGAATCGGCGCGCGGATCGGACAACATGGTCGGTGAATCGGCCGCGTTCCGGGCCGCCTTCTCGCTGTTGAAAAAGGCAGCGCTCAGCCCGATCAACGTGCTGTTGCTGGGCGAAACGGGCGTGGGCAAGGAGCGTTTCGCGCGCTGGCTGCACGAGAACGGACCGCGGGCCGACAAGCCCTTCATCGCCGTCAACTGCGCCGCCATCCCGCATGACCTGATCGAAGCAGAACTGTTCGGCGTGACCAAGGGCGCGTACACGGGCGCCGAACAGTCGCGTCCCGGACGGTTCGAACGGGCCAACGGCGGCACCTTATTCCTGGACGAAATCGGCGACCTGGCACCCGCTGCGCAAGTCAAACTGTTGCGCGTGCTGCAGACGGGGGAAGTCGAACGGCTGGGCGATGATCATGCACGCAAGGTCGATGTGCGGCTGGTGTCGGCCACCAATGTCAATTTGCAGCAAGCGATCAGCACGGGGAAATTCCGGGCCGATCTTTACTACCGGCTGGCGACGTATCCCGTCACCATCCCGCCGTTGCGCGAACGGCCGACCGACTTGCCATTGCTGGTCGATTCGTTCATCGAGAAGTTTAGTGCGCTGTATCCGAAGAAAGTGCTGGGCGTCACCGAGCGCGCCATGCAGATGCTGAGCCAGTATTCCTGGCCCGGCAATATCCGCGAACTGGAAAACGTGATTGAACGCGGCGTGCTTCTGGTGCCACCCGGCGGACGCATTGAAGCCGGACATTTATTCGCCGAGCAGCAGCAGTTCGTGCAGGAAGGCGAGGGGATAGATCTGGAAGGGCACCTGCCGGAACGCAGCGCGGCCAGGGAGCAGGGGCTGTGCGAGGAGTTGTTGGGGCCGGACTTCAACCTCATCGCGCATGAGAATGCGCTGGTGGATCTGGCGGTGAAGAAGGCTAACGGCAACCTGAGCCAAGCCGCGCGGTTGCTGGGGATTACGCGGCGGCAGCTGGCTTATAAGTTTAATCGGAGTGGGGACTAGAACCGTCGGGCGGCACACCCAAGATTGGGTTTATGCGACTGTCGGCTTCCGCCCCGCTGCGGACGGTCGGCGAAAAGAAATGCAGACCTTCACAAAACGAAGCCCGGATGTGGCAAAGCGTAATCCGGGAGCCAGCCTCTGCTGGGATGGACAAGCCTCGGATTTCGGCTTTGCCTTCTTCCGGGCTCAAGAGTGGCCACGGCTCTCTGAGCTTGCACGGCAAGCGCTTATTTAGCTCGGAAAATCTATTACTGGCACTGCATAGGTAAGCGCAGGAGTAACAACGCTAATGAGATTGGCAGGCTAGTGTGCGAATTTTTTCAATTCGCTAGACGAGAGGACGCTACCGAGAAGAAATGTCGGATCGCTCTTGGCAATCAGGTCTTGTTCGTCCTGAAGGCTTAAACTAACGTCGGACTCAACTGCAAATGAGGTGCGATCAAACCCGTTCTTGCCGAATTTCATGGAGGCGAAACGATTTGAGGTCAGTCCATTGACCGCTAGCAAATCGAACAGCACCACGCCCTCGAAACCCAAACGGACGAGTTCTTTAGTGAGCTGCTTTATCTGGCGCAAAGGATGAAAATCAGCCGTGGCTGTAACCACTGCGATTTCACCGACAATGCGAAGTGTCTTAATCATTTACATTCTTGCCGTATAAAGTCCGTCGATTGCTGCATAAGCATCTTTTGACAGACTAATGGCCTTATCCAACGTATCTATCATTCTGCTGCCGTCAGGAAATTCCTCCATGTGGAAAATTGTATGACGGTGCTTCCTGAAAAAACTATAGCCTTTGTTTAAGGCATCTACCATCGCCGCGTGCCCAACAGCGGCTTCATACTGAGGCTTCAGCGTACATACGCCATGCTTAACGTCAAAGTATTCGCCAAATCCATCTGTGGTGTCTGCAACGGACATCAAGTAGCCACTCATCTCCTGTTTCAGGACGCCTTCCAGCGAGCGCAGGTCAGGATAAAGCAACAAGCAATAGTCAGGCAGCTTCGGAGCTGCCAACTTGACGCAGCAGCTAGAAATTAACAGTTTTTTGACTGCCTCCGGAAGATAGCCATAGCTACGAGGAAAAAATCCCTTCAGGTAATCTTCAGCCATCTCCCGCCGGACAATTTCCGCACTGCTGTCATCTTTTCGATACAAAACTTGCTCAAGCCCCTTCAAGTCCAGAAGATCAGTGAGCATAAATATGACCCGACGATAACAAGAAAGAGGTTTGCCCTGAATCTGCAAAACCCTTGTCGTGCGATGGTGGGTAAGCGTGAGACTATCCTGATGAGCAACGCTTCTCAGTGTCACCTGCTTGCAAATCGATTCATCTCGAAGAGTGGTGATTTCAATGTCAGATGATTCATTAAGACAGTCCAGAATCGGATCAAATGAATCACTAGTTATCCCCTTAAGGGAATAATTTACATTCTCAAACTCAGCAGGGTTGATTGTGGCTTTCAAGTAGGCGGCAAGTTGCTCGCCTACTGGCTGGTTCTTCCCCATCTTCCATTGGACAGTCGTCGTACCTGTCCCGTTCAGGTGCAGATCTACGGTAGCATACTCAGAGCCCGCAGCACCAAAGACGACTCGTTTTCGTTTTTCAATCGACTGAATCCCGCCGTCCAGCGTGTAGCTGTACGACACCATGAAGCTCTGGATGTTCGCATCCAGAGTCTCCCGATTCAGATTCAGGTCTTTGTAGTCAGACATCCCGTCCACCTTGAACGCGCGCTAGTCATCTATCATCTGGACGATGTAAAAGCACAAACTTGTAGATAAAAGGTTCTCATTATACCTGCGGCTGCGGGTGGCTGTCTAGCAAGTATGGTTTGCGAGCACCCTACTGCGCGCAGAGCCCACTCTGCCAATGCCCGCTTTCAGTGCGGCCCCCGTGCGTCCGCTTCTGGCCGAAGCCAGACTGAATAAACTCACATAAAAATTCAGTCTGGGGGCCTCATTTATCTGCTTAATTATCTCGGTTGACCATTGCTTCGGTTTCCGCCTGAGATACTTCCCGTCGTACTTGGCCATCCTCCAGCATTCCCTGGCCCTTTACCTGCACCTGCTCCAGGACGGCCATCGCCACCACCACCGCCATTTGAAGTGCCCCGGCTTTTCCCTGAACCTTGATTGCCGCCGCGACTACCCCTCCCACTTCCTGTACCTTTGCTCATAACGTTCTCCCTAAAGCCGACCAAGGGGCGCCCCGCGCGGCCAGGTCGGCAGGCACGCCGCGCTTCCTTATCGATGTCGGCTCTTGGCATACTACGTCCGCAATTTACTTGCCTAGCTGAATGCGGCCGGGATTGGTACTCAGGATACCATCTTGCCGAGAAGTAAAATGCGCGCATTCTCACGCTGAAAATGTCCTAGATCATTAATTATCGCTGATGGGGTGATCGCGCTTGGCTTGGCTACAAGATCAATTACGGCCACGAATAGAGGGCATCTCGACAAACCTCCAATTCGTCCTTCCCGCGTTGGCGGGAATCCATACTGATGTTCTGAATACGCGGCCTATGGGTTCCCGCCTGCGCGGGAACGACGATAGTTCGAGGTTTTCTAAAGCATAGGCGAGAGTACAGCAGTTTGAGTTTAGCCTGCGACGGTTTAACCGCGCACCGCCGCCTCGATCGCGGCTACGTCGATCTTCTGCATCTTCATCATCGCGTCGAAGGCGCGTTTTGCCACGTCACCGCCCTGTACCATCGCCTCGGTCAGCACGCGCGGTGTGATCTGCCATGACAGGCCCCACTTATCCTTGCACCAGCCGCACGCGCTCGCCGAGCCGCCATTATTGATGATCGCGTTCCAGTAGCGGTCGGTTTCCGCCTGATCGTCGGTGGCGATCTGGAATGAGAATGCTTCGTTATGCTTGAAGATATCCCCACCGTTGAGGCCCAGGCAGGGTATGCCGCAGACCGTGAACTCAACGGTCAACACATTGCCCGCTTTACCGCCCGGGAAATCAGAGGGCGCGCGGTGCACGGCGCCGACAGAGCTGTCGGGAAAAGTGCGGGCGTAGAAGTGCGCGGCTTCTTCCGCGTCATGGTTGTACCACAGGCAGATCGTATTCTTCGCCATCATTGTTCTCCTTGGTTGGTTGTCTCCAGTTCAGAATCTCACCCTCCGCAGCGCGCTGCGTTTCCGATTCCGTCCTGCGACCTAGCTTACTCCCATTAGCAATTAGTCAGCATCCGGTAGCTCTCCGGCGCACCGACGGCCATTTGACAAATTTGTCCAACGACGGTTTACCGCTTAACGAATTTGTCGAGCCGGGCATGAATCTTTCAGGATGCGGTTATTGCATTGTCTTTTTAAATCAATGACTTACTAAGTGGCACGGCGCTTGCTAAATAGCTGGAAAAAGACATGCGATCTTTTTCTGCCGACGACAGCCGGCAAACCGATTTCACAGGAGACAGCCATGAAACGAGCAGCCCATCTGCGGACTGGCGGCGATACGCCAGCCTTGTCCACCTCGCCCACGTTCGGCCACGGCTACGGCTACGGCCTTGCGGCGTCAGCCCCATCCCGATCCGGTCGAAGCCGCCATTCCCACCGTCCCCACTGACGGCCGGAGGCGATCGTGACGACTTTCAACATAACGGTCAACGAAACCCAGGAAGTCTTTTCCTGCCCCGACGACAAGTCGGTGCTGGAAGGGATGGTTCGCCTGGGCCGGCGCGGGATTCCGCTCGGTTGCCGCGGCGGCGCCTGCGGTGTGTGCAAGGTGGAGGTGCTGTCGGGCCGCTACGCGCAAAAGCCGATGAGCCGCTGCCACGTCGATGCGGACGATGAACGCGAGGGCAGGGTGCTCGCATGCCGCATCACCCCGAGCACGGATCTCGAAATCCGCGTGCTCGGCCACATGAAACGCGCAGTACTGGACCAGCCTTCCAGCAAACAGGCTTGACCCAGCTTTTTCTATAACAACCAGGAGACTTCAAATGGCAATGACAGGTGTTTTACGTCCAGGGCATGTACAAATCCGCGTTCTCGATCTGGACGAAGGCGTGCGCCACTACCGCGACGTGATGGGCATGGAGGAAACGGGCCGCGACGAGCAAGGCCGCGTCTACCTCAAGTGCTGGGACGAGATCGATCACGCCAGCGTGGTGCTGCGCCAGGCCGACCGCGCCGGCCTGGACTTCATCGGCTTCAAGGTGCTGAACGTGAAGACGCTGAACCAGCTGGAAGCGGACCTGAAGGAATACGGCGTCAAGACCGAGCGCATCCCTGCGCGCGAGATGCTGGAAACGGGCGAGCGTGTGCGCTTCGTGGTCGCCAGCGGCCACACCATCGAGCTGTATGCGGAAAAGGCGCCGCACGGTAACGGCTGCGGCGGCGTCAATCCCACGCCGTGGAGCCCGCAGTCGGAACGCGGCATCGCGCCGCGCCGCCTCGATCACGCGCTGCTGTATGGCCCCAACATCGAGGAAGTGCGTAAGCTGTTCGTGGACGTGCTGGGCTTCACGCTGGTCGAGCACATCCTCACGCCGGACGGCAAGGCCAACCAGGTGATCTTCCTGAGCTGCTCGATCAAGTCGCACGACATCGCGTTCGGCGAATTCCCCGAGCCGGGCAAGCTGCACCACTGCTCGTTCTTGATGGATAGCTGGGACCACGTGCTGCGCGCCGGCGACATCATGTCGATGCACAAGGTGCCGGTCGACATCGGCCCGACCCGCCACGGCGTCACGCGCGGCTGCACCATCTACGCGTTCGACCCGTCGGGCAACCGCTTCGAGACGTTCAAGGAAGACCGCACGCCGTATCCGGACCACGCGCCGCTGACCTGGACCTTCGATGGCCTGGTCGGCGAGGGTGGCCTGGACTATGTGCAGCGCAAGCTGCATGAAACCTTCCTGACCGTGGTCAGCTGAGAGGCCGCCATGCAACCCGTTCTGGACACGGCCACCGCGCCCCGCGCGCTCGACACCACGCGCCGCTTCGTGCGTCCGCGCGGCGGGCGCGGAAAGGACTTCATCGAGTTCGAGTTCGCCATCGGCGAGCCGGAACTGTTCGTCGAGCTGATCCTCACCCCGGACGCCTACGCGGAATTCTGCGAGGCCAACCAGGTGGAAGTGCTGCCGGCGTCCGCGCCGTCCGACACGCCCGACGATTGGGACTGGCGCCTGTCCGATGCGACGGCGCACCCGTTCAAGTCCACCGATGCTTAACCATCTTATTTGAGAACCACCATGCAAATCGATCTGCAAACACTGAGCATCCAGCCCCTGCGGCAAACCTTTGACCACCTGGCGCGCCGCTTCGGCGACAAGCCAGCCTCGCGCTACCAAGAGGGCAGCTACGATATCCAGGCTGCCGAGAACCTGCACTATCGCCCCACCTGGGACCCGAGCCAGGAGCTGTACGACGCGTCCATCACCAAGATCGTGATGGCCGACTGGTACGCGCTGAAGGACCCGCGCCAGTTCTACTACAACACCTACACGCTGGCCCGCGCGCGCCAGCAGGACACGGCCGAAGCCAACTTCAGCTTCGTCGAATCGCGCGGCCTGGCCGACGCGCTGCCGGACAACTTGAAAGAGGCAGCCCTGCGCGTGCTGGTGCCGCTGCGTCATGCGGCCTACGGCGCGAACCTGAACAACACCTTCATCTGCGGCTATGGCTACAGCACCATCTTCACCCAGCCATGCATGTATCACGCGATGGACAACCTGGGCATCGCACAGTACCTGTCGCGCCTTGGCCTGCTGTTGGAGGGCACGGACGCGCTGGCCGAGGGCAAGCGCGCGTGGATGAGCGACGATGCATGGCAGCCGCTGCGCCGCTATATCGAAGACTGCCTGGTGCTGCGCGATCCGTTCGAGCTGTTCGTGGCGCAGAACGCGGCGCTGGACGGCTTGTTGTACCCGCTGATTTACGAGCGCGTGGTGGACGACACCTGGTCCACGGCCGGCGGTTCTGCCGTCGCCATGCTCACCCAGTTCATGAACGACTGGTTCGACGAAACCCGCAAGTGGGTCGATGCCGTGCTGCGCACCGCCGCGGCGGAATCGTCGCATAACCGCGCGGTGCTGCAGGACTGGATGCAGAAGTGGAGCAACCGCGCGGCGGCTGCCTTGCTGCCGGTGGCCGGTCTGGCGCTGGGCGCGGAGGCCGACGAGGTGCTCGGCGACGAAGTGGCGGCCTTCAAGGCGCGTATGAACAAAATCGGCATCGAAGTCTGAGGAGACACCATGTCCACTGTATTTATCGCACTGCAAGCGAACGAAGCGACCCGCCCCATCATCGACGCCATCCTGGCCGACAACCCGGAAGCCACCATCAAGCGCGATCCGGCCATGGTCAAGATCAACGCCCCTGGCCACCTGGTGATCCGCCGCAGCTCCATCGAGGAGCAGACCGGCGCCCAGTTCGATCTGCAGGAATTGCAGGTCAACCTGATCACGCTCAGCGGCAACGTCGACGAGACGGAAGACGAACTCACGCTCCACTGGAACAATTAAGGAATCACGACATGGACACCAAAGTCACCAAGCCCAAGCTGGGCCTGAAGGAAAAATACCGTTTGCTCACCCGTGACCTGGCGTGGGAAACCAGCTACCAGCCGCAGGAGGAAGTGTTCCCGTACGCGCGCTACGAGGGCATCAAGATCCACGACTGGGAAAAGTGGGAAGACCCGTTCCGTCTGACCATGGACTCGTACTGGAAATACCAGGCCGAGAAGGAGCGCAAGTTCTACGCCGTGATCGACGCGCATGCCCAGAACAACGGCCACCTGAACATCACGGACGCGCGCTATCTGAGCGCCCTGAAGATCTTCCTGCAGGCGATTAGCCCCGGCGAGTACGCAGCGCACAAGGGCTTCTCGCGCGCCGGCCGCGAGTTCCCCGGCGTGGGCACGCAGGTGGCTTGCCAGATGCAGGCCATCGACGAGATCCGCCACGCGCAGACCCAGATCCACGCGCTGTCGAACTACAACAAGTACTACAACGGCTTCCACGCCTTCGCCGACCAGCGCGACCGCATCTGGTACACCTCGGTGGCCCGTTCGTTCTTTGACGACGCGATGTCGGCCGGTCCGTTCGAATTCATGATCGCCATCGGCTTCTCGTTCGAATACGTGCTGACCAACCTGCTGTTCGTGCCCTTCATGTCCGGCGCCGCCTACAACGGCGACATGGCCACCGTCACCTTCGGCTTCTCGGCCCAGTCGGACGAAGCGCGCCACATGACGCTGGGCCTGGAATGCATCAAGTTCATGCTGGAGCAGGACCCGGACAACCTGCCTATCGTGCAGGGCTGGATCGACAAGTGGTTCTGGCGCGGCTTCCGCGTGCTGGGCCTGGTCAGCACCATGATGGATTACATGCTGCCCAAGCGCGTCATGTCGTGGCGCGAGGCGTGGGAGATCTACGGCGAGGAAAACGGCGGCGCGCTGTTCCGCGACCTGGCGCGCTACGGCATCCGTCCTCCCAAGGGCTGGGCGGACGCCGGCGAGGCGATCGACCACATGTCGCACCAGTTCATGCTGGGCCTGTACCAGTGGAGCTTCGGTACCGCCTTCCACAGCTGGATTCCATCCGAAGACGACATGGAATGGCTGTCGGCCAAGTACCCGACCACGTTCGACAAGTACTACCGGCCGCGCTGGAAGCACATCAAGAAGCTGGCCGATGCAGGCACGCCGTTCAAGAACTTCGGCCTGGCCAAGCTGTGCCAGTGCTGCCAGCTGCCGTCCGTGTTCAACGAGCCGGGCGATCCCACGCTGAGCTGCCACCGCGAGACCGAATACAAGGGCGAGAAGTACCACTTCTGCTCGGACCACTGCCAGGACATCTTCGAGAACGAGCCGGAGAAGTACATCCAGTCCTGGCTGCCGATGCCGGCCCTGTTCCAGGAGCTGGGCGGCGACGTGGGCGCATGGATGGATTGGGTCAGCCTGAAGGATGGCGTGGACAACGGCGATTTCGTCGGCTCCCAGGACGAGGCCAACTTCGACCGCTGGCGCGGCATGGCCAAGGCCAACAAGTAAGCGCCAGTAAGTGCCAGTAAGTGCCAGTAAGCGCCAATAAGCGCTGCTGATGGCGCCGCCGGCCAGCACAGGAGGGCGGGGCGGCGCCGCAATGACAAATAGATGCGAGGAGAATCATCATGGCTGTAACTTCAATCAAGGAATACGTGGGCGTACCGCGCGATACGGTCGCCAACTTCAAGGGCAAGCAGCTGCTGTACGCGAGCTGGGACCGGCACTCTCTGTTCGCGTCGCCGTTTCTGCTGTGCGTCACCCCGGACATGAACCTGGGCGACGTGCGCGACACCATGCTGGTGCCGCTGCTGCAGGCCGACCCCGATGCCGCTGCCATCGACTGGAACAAGGTCGAGTGGCTGAAATCGAACCAGCCCTGGACGCCGGACTTTTCCGCCACCGTGGCCGCCAATGGCATCGGCCACAAGGACCAGATCCGCTTTAACACGCCGGGCCTGAACACGCTGTGCGCCGCTGCTTGAGGTAATTGAAATGAGCTACCAACTGACCATAGAGCCGCTGGGCCAGACCATCGAGGTGGAAGAGGGCCAGACCATACTCGACGCCGCGCTGCGGGCCGGCATCTACCTGCCGCACGCCTGCTGTCACGGCCTGTGCGCCACCTGCAAGGTGCAGGTGGTGGACGGCGAGGTCGATCACGGCGCCGCCTCCTCGTTCGCGCTGATGGACTTCGAGCGCGACGAGCAGAAGTGCCTGGCCTGCTGCGCCACGCCGCAAAGCGACCTGGTGATCGAGGCGGAAATCGATGAAGACGCGGACGCCCGCAACCTGCCCGTGAGCGATTACATGGGCACCGTGAGCCGCATCGAATCGCTCACGCCCACCATCAAGGGCGTGTGGATCAAGCTGGATGACCCGGCTGGCATCGACTTCCAGGCCGGCCAGTACGTCAACCTGCACTTCCCGGACGACATGGGCAGCCGCGCGTTCTCGCTGGCTGGCCCTCCCGGCCTTGGTGAGGTGGAGCTCAATATCCGTATCGTGCCGGGCGGCCGCGCCACCGGCTACGTCCACCAGAACATGCAGGTGGGCGAGCGGGTGCGGCTGTCCGGCCCGTACGGCCGCTTCTTCGTCAAGAAGTCGGCGGCCGTGCCCACCATCTTCATGGCGGGCGGCTCCGGCCTGTCCAGTCCACGGTCGATGATCCTGGACCTGCTGGCCGAGGGCAGCACGCTGCCCATCACGCTGGTCTACGGCCAGCGCACGCGCGAGGAGCTGTACTACCACGACGAGTTCCTGGCGCTGGCCGAGAAGCATCCGAACTTCCACTACGTGCCGGCCCTGTCGGGCGAGCCGGAAGGCAGCGCGTGGCAGGGCTTCCGTGGCTTCGTGCACGAGGCGGCGAAGGCGCACTTCGACAACGACTTCCGTGGCCACAAGGCTTACCTGTGCGGACCGCCGCTGATGATCGACGCTTGCATCAACACGCTGATGCAGGGGCGCCTGTTCGAGCGCGACATCTACACGGAGAAATTCATCTCGGCGGCAGACGCGCAGCAGGTGCGCAGCCCGCTGTTCCGCTCGATCTGAGCGTGGCCGGCGACTGATACCGTCAAGGTATCGCGTTGCCGGATCAAAGGTATTGGACGGTATGGCTTGTCGTCCCTAAACTGGATTGCAGTCGGCCCCCGGTTCGCTCCGCGGGCCGCCATCAAAAGACTATCCCCGCTTTCGCAAGCCGAGAGCATCGCAAGGAGCAGGCAATGCAAATAGTGAAGAATTTTATCGACGGTGAGTTCGTCGACAGCGTGGAAGGCAAGACCTTCGACAAGCGCTCGCCCATCGACAACAGCGTGATCGCCCGCGTGGCCGAAGCCGGCCAGGCGGACGTGGACCGCGCCGTGCGCGCCGCCAAGGCCGCGCGCAACGGCGTGTGGGGCGGACTGACGACCGACCAGCGTGTCGATCTGCTGTACGGCGTGGCCGACGAAATCACGCGCCGTTTCGAGGACTTCGTGGCGGCCGAGATGGCCGACACCGGCCAGCCCCGCCACGTGATGACCCACGTGTTCATCCCGCGCGGCGCGGCCAATTTCAAGGTCTTCGCGGACATCATCAAGAACGTGCCGACCGAGTCGTTCCAGATGGCGACCCCGGATGGCCGGGGCGCCCTGAACTACGGCCTGCGCGTGCCCAAGGGTGTGGTGGGCGTGATCTCGCCGTGGAACGCGCCATTCCTGCTAATGACGTGGAAAGTGGCGCCGGCGCTGGCCTGCGGTAACACGGTGGTGGTCAAGCCTTCCGAGGAAACGCCGCTGACGGCGGCCCTGCTGGGCGAGGTGATGAACAAGGTCGGCATCCCGCGCGGCGTGTACAACGTGGTGAACGGCTTCGGCCCGGCGTCGGCCGGCGAGTACCTGACCCGCAACCAGGGCGTGGACGCGATCACCTTCACCGGCGAAACGCGCACCGGCACCACCATCATGCAGGCCGCCGCGCAAGGCATGCGCGACGTGTCGTTCGAACTGGGCGGCAAGAACGCCGGCATCGTGTTCGCGGACGCCGATTTCGACGCAGCCGTGGAAGGCATCTTCCGTTCCGCCTTCCTCAACTCGGGCCAGGTGTGCCTGGGCACGGAGCGCGTGTACGTGGAGCGTCCCATCTTCGAGCGCTTCGTGGCCGCGCTCAAGCAGAAGGCGGAAGCCGTCAAGTTCGGCCGCCCCGACGATCCCGAGGCCAATTACGGCCCGCTGATCAGCGATGAGCACCGCCGCAAGGTGCTGTCCTACTACGCCAAGGCGGTGGAGGAGGGCGCGACGGTGGTGACGGGCGGCGGCGTGCCGGACATGCCGGCAGCGCTGGCGCAGGGCAACTGGGTGCAGCCCACCATCTGGACCGGCCTGCCGGAGACGGCTTCGGTGGTGCGCGAGGAAGTGTTCGGCCCGTGCTGCCACATCCGTCCGTTCGACTCGGAGGACGAAGTGGTCAACCTGGCCAACGATAACGACTATGGCCTGTCGACGACGATCTGGACCACCAACCTGACGCGCGCGCACCGCATGGCGGCACGCATCGAGGTCGGCATCACCTGGATCAACAGCTGGTTCCTGCGCGACCTGCGCACCGCGTTCGGCGGTTCAAAGCAGTCCGGCATCGGCCGCGAAGGCGGCGTGCACTCGCTGGAGTTCTATACCGAAATGCGCAACGTTTGCGTCAAGCTCTGAGGAATTCATGGACGATAACACCATCACCCAATACGGCGACGAACTGTATCAAGCCTACGTCGACCGCAAGACCGTGCCGCCGCTGACGGCGCGCACGCCTGAGATCACGCTGGAAGATGCCTACCGCATCCAGTCGCGCATGGTTGCACGCCGCCTGCAGGCTGGCGAAACCATCGTCGGCAAGAAGATCGGCGTCACCAGCAAGGCCGTGCAGGATTTCCTGGGCGTGTTCCAGCCCGACTTTGGCCAGCTCACCTCCGGCATGATCTACCAGGAGGGCGACAGCATCGACCTCAATGGCCTGATCCAGCCCAAGGCAGAAGCCGAACTGGCCTTCGTACTCAAGCATGACCTGGTTGGTCCGGGCGTCACCGCCATGGACGTGATCCGCGCCACTGACTATGTGGTGCCATGCTTCGAGATCGTCGATTCGCGCATCACGGACTGGAAGATCAAGATCCAGGACACGGTGGCCGACAACGCCTCGTGCGGCGTGTTCGTGCTCGGTAAAACCCATGGCGACCCGCGCCAGCTCGACATCACGCTGGCCGGCATGGTGCTGGAAAAGAACGGCGAAGTGTTCTCCACCGCCGCCGGCGCCGCCGTGCAAGGCTCGCCCGCCAACGCGGTGGCCTGGCTGGCCAACACACTGGGCGCGCTGGGCATCCCATTCAAGGCCGGCGAAATCATCCTGTCCGGCTCCCAGTCGGCGCTGGTGCCGGTGGCCGATGGCGACCAACTGACCTGCACCGTCGGTGGCCTGGGCAGCTGCCAAGTTAAATTTTCCGGAAGGAGTGCGGTATGAGCCGTCAAATCACGTTGACGCCTGAAGAGGTGGTGCGCCTGTGCGAGCGCATCGAAGGGGCGCAGGCGCGCGCCCATGCCATTCCCAAGCTGACGGACGAATATCCGAACATGACCAGCGACGATGGCTACGCCGTGCAGCATGCGCTGCGTAAGCGCTTCCTGGCCAATGGCCGGCGGCTGGTGGGCTGGAAGGCGGGCCTGACCTCGCGCGCCAAGATGATCCAGATGGGCGTGAATGCGCCGTCGATCGGCTTCCTCATGGCCGACATGGCGCGGCCCGAGAATTCGGCCATCACCACCTCCGACATGGTGCACCCGCGCGTGGAGTGCGAAGTGGCTTTCGTCACCAAGGCCCAGTTGCAGGGGCCGGGCTGCACGCGCCAGCAGGTGCTCGATGCGACCGATTACGTGCTGCCGGCCGTGGAGATCATCGATTCGCGCTTCTCCGGCTTCAAGTTCGACATGCCGAGCGTGATCGCCGACAACGGCTCGTCGGCGCGCTACGTGGCCGGTGGCCGCGCGCGCTACCCGGCCGACGTGGACCTGCGCACGCTGGGCGTGGTGATGGAAAAGAACGGCGAGATTGTGGCCACGGGCGCTTCGGCCGCCGTGCTGGGACACCCCGCCGAAGCCATCGCCATGCTGGTCAACATCCTGGCCGAACAGGGCGAGGTGCTGCCGGCCGGTAGCTTCGTCATG
The DNA here is from genome assembly GCF_014042345.1 of Rugamonas brunnea. GTDB lineage: Bacteria > Pseudomonadota > Gammaproteobacteria > Burkholderiales > Burkholderiaceae_D > Rugamonas > Rugamonas brunnea. The sequence continues at coordinate 139,582 of NZ_JACEZT010000001.1, read as the reverse complement.
AGCGGTGGCATCACGGAAGCCATCCCGGTCAAGCCCGGCGACAGCGTCGTGGCCCGCTTCCAGGAGCTGGGCAGCGTGTCGATGCGCTTCATCGAATAACGGATTCTAAACAAGCAAGGAGGCATCAACATGCCAATTATCGAAATGCACCTGCTGGCGGGACGCAGCACGGAAAAGAAGCGCAACGCGGTGGCGGCTGTCACCTCGGCGCTGGTGGAAACGCTGGGCGTGGGACCGGAACAGGTCCGTGTCCTGATCACCGAACACCCGGATGAACATTTTGCCGTTGGCGGCATCACCATCGGCCAGCGCAAGCAGGAGGCCTCATGAAAAAGATACGATGCGCATTGATCGGCTCCGGTAATATCGGCACCGACTTGATCTACAAGCTGCAACGCAGCCCGCTGCTGGAGCCGGTCTGGATGGTGGGTATCGACCCGCAATCGGAAGGCTTGAAGCGCGCCGCCGACATGGGTCTGAAAACCACGGCTGGCGGCGTGGATGGCCTGCTGCCGCACGTCCTGGAAGACAATATCCAGATCGCGTTCGACGCCACCTCGGCCTACGTCCACGCCGAGAACTCGCGCAAGCTCAATGAACTGGGCGTGATGATGATCGACCTGACGCCCGCCGCCATCGGCCCGCTGTGCGTGCCGCCGGTGAACCTGCGTTCGCTGACGGAGAAGGTGGTCATGAACGTCAACATGATCTCCTGCGCCGGCCAGGCCACCATTCCCATCGTAGCCGCCATTTCGGGCGTGCAGAGCGTGGGTTATGGCGAGATTGTCGCCAGCCTGGCATCGCATTCGGTCGGCCCCGGCACCCGCGCCAACCTCGATGAATTCACCTACACCACGTCCAACGCCATCTGCGCCATCGGCGGCGCGCGCAAGGGCAAGGCGCTGTGCATCATCAACCCGGCCGAACCGCCCATGTTGATGCGCAATACCATCTCCTGCCTGACCGACGAGGTGCCGGACGAGGCCCGCATCACGGCCGCCGTGCTGGCCATGATCGAGCAGGTGCAGAAGTACGTGCCCGGCTACCGCCTCGTCAACGGCCCCATTTTCGACGACAAGCGCGTGACCGTGTTCATGGAAGTGGCGGGCCTGGGCGACTACCTGCCGCGCTACGCGGGCAACCTGGACATCATGACGGCCGCCGCCACGCGCACGGCCGAAATGTTCGCTGAGGAGATCATCGCCGGCACCATCCAACTCTCTCCCATGGAGATCGCATAATGAACGAGAACAGTCTGAAAGGCCGCAAGGTCGTCATCCATGACATGTGCCTGCGCGACGGCATGCACGCCAAGCGCGAACAGATGACCATCGCCGACATGGTGGCCGTGGCCACGGCGCTGGACGATGCGGGCGTGCCGCTGATCCAGGTCACGCACGGCGGCGGCCTCGGTGGCAACTCGCTGCAGCATGGCTTCGCATTGCACAGCAACGAGGAATACCTGAATGCCGTGGTGCCGAAGATGAAGCAGGCCAAGGTTTCGGTGCTGCTGATCCCCGGCCTGGGTACCATGAAGGAGCTGCAATCGGCCTACGATTGCGGCGCCCGCAGCGTGCACGTGGCCACCCATTGCACCGAGGCGGACACCTCGCCCCAGCACATCGCCTTCGCCCGCAAACTGGGCATGGACACCACCGGCTTCCTTATGATGTCGCACCTGAGCGAGCCGGACGCGCTGGCGAAGCAGGCCAAATTGATGGAATCGTATGGCGCGCAAACCGTCTACATCACCGATTCGGCCGGTTTCATGCTGCCGGAGCATGTGAAGGCACGCGTCGGCGCGCTGCGCGCCGTGCTCAAACCGGAGACGGAGATCGGCTTCCATGGCCACCACAATCTGGGCATGGGCATCGCTAATTCCATCGCCGCCATCGAGGCCGGCGCCAGCCGCATCGACGGTTCCGTGGCGGGCCTGGGCGCCGGCGCCGGCAACACACCGCTGGAAGTGTTCGTGGCCGTGTGCGAGCGCATGGGCATCGAGACGGGCTGCGACCTGTTCAAGCTGATGGACGTGGCCGAGGATATTGTGGTGCCGCTGATGGATCACATGGTGCGTGTGGATCGCGATTCGCTCACGCTCGGTTACGCGGGCGTGTATTCGACCTTCCTGCTGCACGCCAAACGCGCGGCGAAGCGCTTTGGCGTGCCGGCGCGCGACATCCTGATCGAGCTGGGTCGCAAGAAGATGATCGGTGGCCAGGAAGACATGATCACCGACACCGCGATGACCATGGCGCGCGAGCGCGGACTGCTGGCCGAAGCGGCCTGACGGCCTGACGGCGGGGCGGGAGGGGTAGGCGCGGGCAGCCAGCAGGCTGTCGCGCCATCCCGCCCGCCCCGTTTTTTCACCTCTGGAACCTCCCATGACCTATTCCATCTCCACCACCCCCATCGCGGGCAGGCAGCGCCAGAACGGCGGCGAGTATGTGCTCAGCGAGTCAGACCTGATCATTTCGAAGACGGACCTCAAGGGCCACTTCACCTATGTCAATCCGGATTGCGTGCGCATCAGCGGCTATTCGGCCGAGGAATTGATCGGCGCCCACCAGAGCATCATGCGCCATCCGGACATGCCCAAGGCGCTGGCGGAGGACTTCTGGCGCACGCTCAGTAGCGGCAAGACGTGGGTGGGCATGATGAAGAACCAGACCAAGAGCGGCGGCTACTACTGGGTCGAGACGAATGCGGCGCCGATGCTCGAAGACGGCAAGCTGGTTGGCTACGTGTCGATCCGCATCAAGCCGGCGGCGCAACAGATCCGCGCCGCCGAAGTGGCCTACCGGGCGCTGAACAGCGGCAGCAAGCATATGGAGATCAGGGAAGGCAAGGCCATGGTGCGTACCTTGTCGGCGCGGCTTAATCCGTTCCGCAAGATGACCATCAAGGCCAGGTTGAGCGCGGCCGGCGGCGGGCTGGCCGTGCTGTCCCTGGTGACGGCGGCATTGGCGTGGCCATCGGCGGGAGGTGGCGCGGGCCCGGGCCCGGGCGGATATTGGGCCAGCATCACCGCGACGGTGTGCGCGCTGACGGCGCTGGCGTTGATACCGCTGCTGTACCGGGGCATCCTGCTGCCGCTGCGGCAGGCCAAGGCGGCCATCGAGTGCATGAGCGCGGGCGACTTGTCCGGCAAGATCGAGGCGGACGGTTACGATGAACTGGCCGCCGTCATGCAGGCGCTGCGCATTTTGCAGACCAATATCAAGCTGCTGGTCGGGCAGATCCAGGAGGCCACGGTGCAGGTCAACCAGGGCGCGAGCGAGATCGCGGCCGGTAACGCCGATCTGGCCGGCCGCACGGAGGCCCAGGCCAGCGCGCTGGAGGAAACGGCCTCCGTCATGGAGCAGCTGACGCAAACCGTGCGCCAGAACGCCGACCACGCGCGCGACGCCAACAAGCTGGTGGTGGCCGCCTGCGACAGCGCGTCGCAAGGCAAGGCCGCCGTGGGCGAGGTGGTAGGGAAGATGGGGCAGATCCAGTCGAGCGCGCACCAGATCACGGACATCATCGGCGTGATCGACGGCATCGCGTTCCAGACCAATATCCTGGCCCTGAACGCGGCGGTGGAAGCGGCGAGGGCGGGCGAGCAGGGACGCGGTTTCGCCGTCGTGGCGGCGGAAGTGCGTACGCTGGCGCAGCGCTCGGCGGCGGCGGCGCAGCAGATCAAGGGCCTGATCGGGGAAGCGGTCGGGCAGGTGGAGCAGGGCGGCCAGTTGGCCGACGCGGCGGGCAACGTCATGAGCGGCATCGCGCAATCGATCGACCGCTCGGCCACCATCATGGGCGAGATCAGCGACGCCAGCGTCGAGCAAAGCCAGGGCATCGCGCAGGTCAACCAGACCGTGGCGCAGCTCGACGCGATGACGCAACAGAACTCGGCACTGGTCGAGCAGGCCGCCGCCGGGGCGGAGAACATGCGCCAGCAGGCCGTCCGGTTGGGCAACCTGGTGAACGTGTTCCGGCTGGTGGCGCGCGACAATGTGTCGGCCATGGCGGCGCGACAGTTACCTCCAAAACAACGTGACCGGGGCATCGAAAGCGCGGCGCAGTTGATGGTAAAGGCCGGCGCGGCGGGTCGAGCGTAAGGCTTGCTGGCGGGACGGCCTCGCAATCTGCATGGCGTTCCGCGGTCGAGCGGCGGACGTCATGCTCAGTTATGGTCTAGGAATTGCGCCATTTCAGGCGTGATGGCGATCCGGTACTGCTCCAGCAGGTGGCGATAGGCTCCGCTGGCCACATAGGCTTTCAGTTCCTTGTCGAACTGGTCGCGCAGCGCCGTCAACTGGCGGCGCTTGGCGAAGGCGATGTGGCTGGCGACATTGTCGCGCGGGACCGGCAGCTGCACCACTTCCGCATCGACGGCCGTGTCATGCATGTTGGCCAGCGTGTAACTGGCCGTGTAGACGTTGCTGGGGACGAGGTCGACGCGGCCCAGTACCAGCTTGCGGAAGTTCTGCTCCAGCGTGGCTACTTCCTGCACGGTGAAGTGATCGCGGGCCGCGTCGAATTTTTCGCCGTAATTTACCTTCATTACAGTGCCGACCCGCCGTCCCGCGAGCGTCCCAAGGTCGCCGTTGAAGGCCACGCCGGCATCCTTCCTTGCGTAAAAATAGATCAGCTGCGGGATGATGGATTCCTTGCTGAAGTCCAGGTATTCCTCGCGTTCAGGCGTTTGAAAGATGGTGAACACGCAGTCGCGCTGGCCCAGCCTGACCATGGTGAGCGAACGGGCCCACGGCATCACTTCCACCGTCATGTCGTGTCCCAGCCGCGCGAACACGGCGCGCACCACGTCGACCGCCAGGCCATGCGCGGGGCCGCTCGCATCTTGCTGGATCAGGGGCGGATAGGCGAGTGACACGCAATGGTAACTGTCGGCCATGGCCGGCGTGCTGGCTGCGGCCAGCGTCAATAGCGCCGCAGATAGGATTCGATGCATGTGCACCCCCGGTTGCCCTGACTCGCTTTTGCCCACGTGCTCAATATAGCATCGTTTGGCCGCTGCGCCGCCGACCGGGCGCCGTACCGATGCCGGTCGACAGATGCATTTAAGCAATCTATCTGTTCTAGCAATGTCTCAGACAATGCGTGTAGTAAAATTTCACGCAATTGTGCAGTGCATTGTAATTTCTCACTTTAATCAGTAGAATATTCTGAAATTTGAGGGCATTTATGCTTGTCCATGAATGTTCTACGTAAATTCACTACAATTTGGCGGGCACATGGACGGTTCTAACGCACTGTATGATAAAGATGAATTGCTGGGCCGGGATATCCGCCAGCTGGGGCGCCTGTTGGGCGATGCGATCCGCTCGCTGCATGGCGAGGACGTGTTCAAGTCCATCGAGGCGGTGCGCCAGACCTCGATCGGCCTGCGCCAGCGCCCATCGCAGGAGGGACGCGACGCGCTGCAGGCGCAGTTGCACGCACTGAGCCCGGTCGACACCAAGCAGCTGATCCGCGCGTTCAGCTATTTCTCGCTGCTGGCCAACATCGCGGAAGACCAGCACCACACCCGCCGCAGCCGCGCCCACCTGATCGCCGGCACCGCGCCGCGCAACGGCAGCCTGGCGCAGGCGCTGAAGAACATCGTCGAAGAAGGCCACTCGGACCAGTTGCAGGACGTGCTGGCCGAGGCTTGCATCCATCCCGTCTTCACGGCCCACCCCACGGAAGTGCAGCGCAAGAGCATCCTGAACTGCCAGATGGCCATCGCCCGCCTGCTGGACGAGCGTGACCGCATCCAGATGACGCCCGAGGAGGAGGAGGCGAACGAGGAAGCGCTGGCGCGCGGCATCGTCACGCTGTGGCAGACCCGTTTGCTGCGCACCACCAAGCTGTCCGTGCTGGACGAGGTGGAGAACGGCCTGTCGTTCTTCGACCGCACCATCCTCAGCACCTTGCCGCAGCTGTACGGCAGCATGCACGACACGCTGGGCAAGCTGGACCCGGCCTGGCAAGGGCGCGAACTGCCCACCTTCATGCGCATCGGCAGCTGGATCGGCGGCGACCGTGACGGCAATCCCTTCGTCACGGCCGACGTGCTGCGCGCCACCTTGCAGCGCCAGGCCAACGTCGCGTTGTCGCACTACCTGGCGGAACTGCACAAGCTGGCCTCGCAGCTGTCGCTGGCGCAAGCGTTGAGCGGCAGCTCCGAACAACTGCGCCGCCTGGCCGACGAGGCCACGGACGGCTCGCCGCACCAGGTGGACGAGCCATACCGCCGCGCGCTGCACGGCATGCACGCCAAGCTGTCGGCCACCCACGCGCTGCTGACGGGCGCCGCCGACGACGCGGACGCGCGCTCGCACTACACCAGCGCGCAAGCCCTGCGCGATGATCTCGACATCCTGCACCATTCGCTGATCGCGCATGGCGCCGGCGCCCTGGCCAAGGGCCGCCTGCGCCATCTGCGCCGCGCCGTGCAGGTGTTCGGCTTCAGCCTGGCGCCGATCGACCTGCGCCAGAATTCGGACGTGCACGAGCGCGTGGTGGCCGAACTGCTGGCCCACGCCCGTCCCGGCTGCGACTACCTGGCGCTGGACGAAGCCCAGCGCTGCGCACTGCTGCGCGAGGAAATCGCCTCGCCACGCCTGCTGGTCAGCCCATACCAGCGCTATTCCGAAGCCACGGCCGGTGAGCTGGCCATCTTCGCCCAGTTGAAACAGGCGCATGACACCTACGGCCAGGATTCGATCTGTAACTACATCATCTCCAAGGCGGCCAGCCTGTCGGACCTGTTGGAAGTGGCCGTGCTGTGTAAGGAATTCGGCCTGCTGCGCCGCGAGGCGGGCACGCTGGCGGTCAACATCATCCCGCTGTTCGAGACCATCGACGACCTGCGCGCCGGTCCCGCCATCATGGAACAGGCGTTCGAGGTGCCCGAATATATGCGCCTGCTGCAATCGCGCGGCATGCGCCAGGAAGTGATGCTCGGTTACTCCGACAGTAACAAGGACGGCGGCTACCTGACCTCCGGCTGGGAGCTGTACAAGGCCGAGATCGAACTGGTGAAGGTGTTCGCCCGCCACGGCGTCAAGTTGCAACTGTTCCATGGCCGCGGCGGTTCCGTGGGCCGCGGCGGCGGCCCAAGCTACGAGGCCATCATGGCCCAGCCCACGGGCACGGTGCAGGGCCGCATCCGCGTGACGGAGCAGGGCGAGGTGATCACGGCCAAATACGCGAACGCCGAAGTGGGGCGCCGCAACCTGGAAGTGATGATCGCGGCCACGCTCAAGGCCACCCTGCTGGGCGAGCGCCAGTTCCAGCCCGAGGCGGCGCAACTGGCGGCCATGGAAGCGCTGTCGGCATCGGCCATGCAGGCTTACCGCGCGTTGGTGTACGAGACGGAAGGTTTCGACACCTATTTCTGGCAATCGACCGTGATTTCCGAAATCGCCGCGCTGAATATCGGCAGCCGTCCCACCTCGCGCAAGGCGGCGGGCAAGATCGAGGATCTGCGCGCCATTCCGTGGGTGCTGAGCTGGTCGCAATGCCGGTTGATGCTGCCGGGCTGGTACGGCTTCGGTTCCGCCGTCGCCGCCTTCCTGGCCGAGGACCGCGCCCCGCGCCTGGCCATGCTGCGCCAGATGTACCAGGACTGGCCGTTCTTCCACTCGCTGCTGTCGAACATGGACATGGTGCTGGCCAAGAGCGATATCGCCATCGCCAGCGGCTACGCCAGCCTGGTGACGGACGAGGCGCTAAGGTTATCCATCTTCGGCCGCATCCAGGCCGAGCATGCGCGCACGGTGGACGCGGTCAAGCAGATCACCGGTCAGCGCGAACTGCAGGACCACAACCCGCTGCTGCAACGCTCGATCCGCAACCGCTTCCCGTATGTGGACTTGCTCAACCATGTGCAGGTCGAACTGCTGCGCCGTTACCGCGACAACAATGCGGACGCCGATACCCGCGTCGGCCTGCACCTGTCGATCAACGGCATCGCCGCCGGCTTGCGCAACAGCGGCTAAGCGCCGATACGCCGCACCGTACTGAATGATGTGTCCTTTCAACCCAACCCCGAGGAACTGAGCATGACGATCAAAGTAGCAATCAACGGTTATGGCCGCATCGGCCGCAATGTGCTGCGCGCTTTCTACGAAGGCGGCAAAAAGCAGGATATCCAGATCGTGGCCATCAACGACCTGGGCGACGCCAAGGCCAATGCCCACCTGACCCGCTACGACACGGCGCACGGCAAGTTCCCCGGCACGGTGGAAGTGGACGGCGACAACATGATCGTCAATGGCGACGTGATCCGCGTGTTCGCACAGCGTAATCCGGCCGAGATTCCATGGGGTTCGCTGGGCGTGGACGTGGTGCTCGAATGCACCGGCTTCTTCACCACCAAGGAAAAGGCGTCGGCGCACCTGAAGGGCGGCGCCAAGAAAGTCATCATCTCGGCCCCAGGCGGCAAGGATGTGGATGCGACCATCGTGTACGGCGTGAACCAGCACGTGCTGAAGGCCAGCGACACCGTGATCTCGAACGCATCGTGCACCACCAACTGCCTGGCCCCGCTGGTCAAGCCGCTCAACGACGCGATCGGCGTGGAAACCGGCCTGATGACCACCGTGCACGCTTACACCAACGACCAGGTGCTGTCCGACGTGATGCACGAAGACCTGCGCCGCGCCCGTTCGGCCACCATGAGCATGATCCCGACCAAGACCGGCGCCGCCGCCGCCGTGGGCCTGGTGCTGCCTGAACTGAACGGAAAGCTGGACGGCTTCGCCATCCGCGTGCCGACCATCAACGTGTCGCTGGTCGACCTGTCGTTCATCGCCAAGCGCGACACCACCGTGGAAGAAGTGAACGCGCTGATGAAGGCCGCTGCCGAAGGTCCGCTGAAAGGCGTGCTGACCTACCAGACCGAACCGCTGGTGTCGATCGACTTCAACCACAACCCAGCTTCGTCCAACTTCGACTCGACCCTGACCAAGGTCTCGGGCCGCCTGGTCAAGGTGTCGTCGTGGTACGACAACGAGTGGGGCTTCTCGAACCGCATGCTGGACACCACCGTGGCCCTGATGGCCGCGTCCAAATAACACAACATCCTCACCAGGAGACAAACGTGCCCAATAACGTTACCCATCGAGCGACCAAGATCGTGTCCACCATCGGCCCGGCCTCGAACGACATGGCCACGCTGGTCAAGATGTTCAAGGCTGGCGTCGACGTCGTGCGCCTCAACTTCTCGCATGGCCGCGCGCAGGACCACGTGGACCGCGCGCGCATGGTGCGCGAAGCCGCGCGCGAATGCGGCCGCGAAGTGGCCATCATGGCCGACCTGCAAGGCCCGAAAATCCGCGTCGGCAAATTCGAGAACGGCAAGACCGAGCTGGTGGCCGGCGCCAAGTTCATCCTGGACGCGGCCTGCGAGCTGGGTAACGACGAGCGCGTGGGCCTGGACTATAAGGACCTGCCGCGCGATCTGAAGGCCGACGACGTGCTGTTGCTGAACGATGGCCTGATCGTGCTGGTGGTCGACAGCGTGGTGGGCAGCGCGATCCACACCACGGTGCGCATCGGCGGCGAGCTGTCCAACAACAAGGGCATCAATCGCCAGGGCGGCGGCCTGTCCGCGCCGGCGTTGACGGCCAAGGACATGGAAGACATCAAGACCGCCATGAGCTTCCAGGCCGATTACCTGGCCGTGTCCTTCCCCAAGAACGCGACCGACATGGAAATGGCGCGCCAGCTGGCCAACATCGCCGGCGAACCGTATGACCACAAGCCGTTCATGATCGCCAAGATCGAGCGCGCCGAAGCCATTCCGGCGCTGCAGGAGATCCTGGACGCGTCGGACGGCATCATGGTGGCGCGTGGTGACCTGGCCGTGGAAGTGGGCAACGCTGCCGTGCCGGCGCTGCAAAAGCGCATGATCAAGATGGCGCGTGCCTCCAACAAGCTGGCCATCACCGCCACCCAGATGATGGAATCGATGATCGTCAACGCCGTGCCGACCCGCGCCGAAGTGTCCGACGTGGCCAACGCGGTGCTGGACGGCACGGACGCTGTGATGACGTCGGCCGAAACGGCGTCCGGTCGCTACCCGGTCGAGACGGTCGAGCACATGGCCGCCATCTGCCTGGATGCGGAGAAGTGGGACACCTGCCAGTTGGACGTGGACCTGTCCAACGCCTCGTTCAGCCGCATCGACCAGTCCATCGCCTACGGCGCGCTGTTCACGGCGCACCACCTGCGCGTGAAGGCCATCGCGGCGCTGACGGAATCCGGTTCCACGGCCTTGTGGATGAGCCGTAACAATATCGACATCCCCATCCTGGCCCTGACCCCGAGCCTGGCCACGCAGCGCAAGCTGGCCCTGTACCGCAACGTGACGGCGCTGGAACTGAAGGTGGACGGCGGCAAGGAGCAGGCGTTCCGCGCGGTCGAGAACCTGCTGGTCAAGCGCGGCGTGGTGAAGGCCGGCGACAACGTGGTGCTCACCTGGGGTGAACCCATGGGCGTGGTGGGCGGCACCAACGCCCTGAAGATCATGAAAATCGGCGCAGCCGCGCTGAACGACAACTGACTGGAGCTGTAGTTATGAGTGCAATCATCAATGTGACCGGCCGCGAAATCATCGACTCGCGCGGCAATCCCACCGTGGAATGCGAAGTGCTGCTGGAATCGGGCGCCAAGGGCCGCGCCGCCGTGCCGTCTGGCGCATCGACCGGCTCGCGCGAAGCGATCGAACTGCGCGACGGTGATCCGAAGCGCTACTTCGGCAAGGGCGTGCTGCAAGCCTGCGAGAACATCAACACCGAAATCTCGGAAGCCATCATGGGCCTGGACGCCAATGAGCAGGCGTTCCTCGACCGCATCCTGATCGATCTCGATGGCACCGAGAACAAAGCCCGCCTGGGTGCCAACGCCTTGCTGGCCGTGTCGATGGCCGTCGCGCGCGCCGCTGCCGAGGAAGCGGGCCTGCCGCTGTACCGTTACTTCGGCGGTTCGGGCGCGATGCAACTGCCGGTGCCGATGATGAACGTGATCAACGGCGGCGCACACGCCGATAACAACCTGGATATCCAGGAATTCATGATCATCCCCGTGGGCGCGCCATCGTTCCGCGAAGCGATCCGCTACGGCGCGGAAGTGTTCCACACGCTGAAGAAGATCCTGCACAAGAAGGGCCTGACCACGGCCGTGGGCGATGAAGGCGGCTTCGCACCGTCCGTGGCCAGCCATGAGGACGCGATCAAGCTGATCATCCAGGCCATCGAGGAAGCGGGCTACCAGCCGGGCACCCAGATCGCGCTGGGCCTGGACTGCGCCGCCTCCGAGTTCTACAAGGATGGCAAGTACCAGCTCGAAGGCGAAGGCCTGAGCTTGACGGCCGCCGAGTTCACCAACCTGCTGGCCACCTGGTGCGACAAGTACCCGATCATCTCGATCGAAGACGCGATGGCCGAAGGCGACTGGGATGGCTGGGCGATCCTGACCAAGGAACTGGGCAAGAAGGTGCAGCTGGTCGGCGACGACCTGTACGTCACCAACACCAAGATCCTGAAGGAAGGCATCTCGAAAGGCATCGCCAACTCGATCCTGATCAAGATCAACCAGATCGGCACCCTGACCGAAACCTTCGCCGCCATCGAAATGGCCAAGCGCGCCGGCTACACGGCCGTGATCTCGCACCGTTCGGGCGAGACCGAAGATTCGACCATCGCCGACATCGCCGTGGGCCTGAACGCGCTGCAGATCAAGACCGGTTCCATGTCCCGTTCGGACCGCATGGCCAAGTACAACCAACTGCTGCGTATCGAAGAAGACCTGGGCGATGTGGCGTCCTACCCAGGACGCGATGCGTTCTACAACCTGATGTAATCGCGCAACAAGCGCAACGCAAGGCGGCCGGAGTGATCCGGCCGCTTTTTTTTTCGTCGGTGCGCCAGCGCGGTTGAGTCATCCAGATATCAATTCCGATATCAAACTCAAATAATAAGTAATTGGAAAGGAATCGTTGCAGCCACTAGTATCAAGCTCGGCATCTGAACCGCATGCGGTGATACCAGTCCAGTGCGACAAACGTCCATTTCAAAAACAATGAGGAGACAACGATGAAACAACGCATCCTGACCATGCTGCCACTGGCGCTCGCCATGACGTTGGCCGGCAACGCCGCCCGCGCCGACGCTGGCCACGACGAGGAAGGCTTCCACGGCTACCTGCGCGCGGGCGTGGGCAGCAGCCACGGCCCGCAGAACTGCTACGGCCTGGGCGGCAACACCATGAAGTACCGCCTTGGCAACGAGTGCGACGCCTACTTCGAAGGCGGCTACACCAAGGAATTTGCCAAGACCCCCGATGGCGTGAGCTTCGTCGGCACGCTGTGGGCCAACGAGTGGAACTCCGGCTCCGAGTTCGGCGACGCCAAGCTGGGCCTGGCCAAGGCCTACGTGGAAGCCAAGGGCATCGATGTGCTCAACGGCGGCGTGGCCTGGATCGGTAAGCGCTACTACTACCGTCCGGACATCCACATGCTGGACCTGCAGTTCATCAACCTGAACGGCACCGGCGGCGGTATCGACGGCGTCAAGGCCGGCCCCGGCAAATTCAGCTACGCCGTCTTCAAGGACAACGACAGCATCACCACCAACCCCACCACGGGCGTAATCACCGACAACAAATCGGCGCTGCGCCAGAACCTGATCTACGAGGGCCTGCCCGTCAATCCGGGCGGCACCATCGACATCGCCACCTCCATCATCACGGCCCAGGGCAAGGACAACAAGCACAATGGCTGGCAACTGACCGTGCTGCACAAGCAGGACAAGGTGCTCGGCGGTGGTAACACCTTCGGCATCCAGTACGGCGTGGGCCCGGGCACGGGCATCGGCGTAGGCAACGACCGCATCGGCGCCTCCGGTAGCACCACGCTGGGCAGCGACGTGACCCGCACCCGTATCTTCAACGACCTGGTGATGCAGCCGACGCCGGAATTCAGCATGGAATTCGTGGTGCTGGGCCAGCGCGACAAGTCCGACGCGGGCGGTTCCAGCACCTGGACCACGCTGGGCGCGCGCCCCGTGTACGCGCTGAGCGAGCACTTCAAGCTGCAGGCGGAACTGGGCACCCACCGCGTCACCCAGCCGAACGGCGGCGAGACGCTGCGCCTGAACACGATCACCATCGCCCCGACCATCACGGCCGGCAAAGGCTACTGGTCGCGTCCTGAGCTGCGTGCCTTCGTCACCTACGGCAAGTGGAACGACCCGGCCACCGCCGCGCTCAACGCCAACAACAACGCCGGTCCGGCCTTCGGTTCGGCCACCAACGGCACCTCGGTCGGCCTGCAGGTCGAAGCCTGGTTCTAAGACAGGGCAGGGCGCCGCGCCGGCCTGGAATGGATACGTTCACTCCGGGCCGTGGCGGCGCCCTTTTCGTTAACATGAACGCGACACCGCTTCCCAGCATCACCCGCGCGCCATTCGGCCAGTTGCCCGATGGCCGCGCGGCTCACCTGTACACGCTGGACAACGGTTGCGGCCTGACCGTTTGCATCAGCGATTTCGGCGGCATCATCACCGCCATCCACGCGCCTGACCGCGACGGCGTGCGCGCCAACGTCACGCTCGGGCACCCGGACCTTGCCAGCTATCTGAACGACCGTGGCTACCTCGGCGCCCTGATCGGCCGCCACGCCAACCGCATCGGGCGCGGACGCTACACAAACGATGGCCAGCCGGTGCAACTCGATGTCAATGATGGCGAGAACCACCTGCATGGCGGGCGCCACGGCCTGCACACCGTGTTGTGGCAGGCCGCGCCCAGCGCGAAGACCAGCGCGGCACGGTTGTCGCTCACGCACTTGAGTCCCGACGGCGACCAGGGCTATCCCGGCAACCTGGCGCTGACCGTGCTGTACGAACTCAATCGCGCCAACGAACTGCTGATCCACTTCCGCGCCGAGTGCGACCGGGCCACGCCCGTCAGCCTGACCAGCCACGCCTATTTCAACCTCGCGGGGCAGGGCGACATCCTCGATCAGCGATTGACCATCGCCGCCGACCATTACACGCCGGTGGACGCCGGCCTGATTCCCACCGGCGCCATCGTCCCGGTCGAAGGCACGCCATTCGATTTCCGCGCGCCGCGTGCGATCGGCCAGCACATCGGCGCCGACCACCCGCAACTGCTGCTGGGCCGGGGCTACGACCACAATTTCGTCCTGCGTCCGCGCCCGCACGCCGGCCCCACACTGGCGGCGCGGCTGCATGATCCCGCATCGGGCAGGGTGCTGGAGCTGTCCTGCACGGCGCCGGGCCTGCAGTTCTACAGCGGGAATTTCCTGACGGGCGGCGCCGGCCAGCATGCTTACCGCAGCGGTTTGTGCCTGGAACCCCAGCAGTTCCCCGACAACCCAAACCAGCCCGCCTTCCCCAGCGCCATGCTGCGGCCGGGGCAAGTCCATCGCAGCACCATCGCTTACCGCTTCCTTGTCGCAGATTGATATCCATTTCGATATCGAATCCGAGGAATAAGTGATTGGATTGTTATGTATGGCCGCACTACCATCACTCATCGCTGCGCGGACGGTCACGTGTGCCGCGCGCTCAACCAGGAGGAATGCATGTCCGCGACAAAGAAAACCAAGCTGCGCTCGGCCGAGTGGTTCGGCACCCAGGATAAGAATGGCTTCATGTACCGCAGCTGGATGAAGAACCAGGGGATACCCGATCACGAATTCCAGGGTAAGCCCATCATCGGCATCTGCAATACCTGGTCTGAACTCACCCCCTGCAACGCCCACTTCCGCCAGCTGGCCGACTACGTCAAGCGCGGCATCCTGGAGGCGGGCGGCTTCCCGGTCGAATTCCCCGTGTTCTCGAACGGCGAATCGAACCTGCGCCCGACCGCCATGCTTACCCGTAACCTGGCTTCCATGGACGTGGAGGAATCGATCCGTGGCAATCCGATGGACGCCGTGGTGCTGCTGGTTGGCTGCGACAAGACCACGCCGGCCCTGCTGATGGGTGCGGCCAGCGTCGACCTGCCCACCATCGTCGTCAGCGGCGGGCCGATGTTGAACGGTAAGCTCAATGGCAAGGACATCGGTTCCGGCACCGCCGTGTGGCAGCTGCATGAGCAGGTCAAGGCCGGCACCATCACCATGCATGAATTCATGAACGCCGAATCGGGCCATTCGCGCTCGGCCGGCACCTGCAACACCATGGGCACGGCGTCCACCATGGCCTGCATGGCCGAGGCGCTGGGCACCAGCCTGCCGCACAACGCGGCCATTCCGGCCGTCGATTCGCGCCGCTACATCCTGGCCCACATGAGCGGCATCCGCATCGTCGAGATGGTGCATGAGGATTTGCGCCTGTCGAAAGTGCTCAAGCGCGAGAACTTCGAAAACGCGATCCGCGTCAACGCCGCCATCGGCGGTTCCACCAACGCCGTGATCCACCTGAAAGCCATCGCCGGCCGCATTGGCGTCGACCTGGCGCTGGAGGACTGGACCCGCATCGGCCGCGGCATGCCCACCATCGTCGACCTGATGCCCTCGGGCCGCTTCCTGATGGAGGAGTTCTATTACGCCGGCGGCCTGCCCGGCGCCATCCGCCGCATGGGCGACGGCAAGCTGCTGCCCCATCCTGATGCGCTCACCGTGAACGGCAAGACGCTGTGGGAGAACTGCCAGGACGCGCCCGTGTACGACGACGAGGTGATCCGCCCGCTGGACAAGCCGCTGCTGGACGATGGCGGCATCTGCATCCTGCGCGGCAACCTGGCGCCGCGCGGCGCCGTGCTCAAGCCGTCCGCCGCCACCCCTGCGCTGATGCAGCACCGTGGCCGCGCCGTGGTGTTCGAGGACTTCGACCACTACAAGGCCCGCATCATCGATCCGGAACTGGAGGTGGACGCCAACTCCGTGCTGGTGATGAAGAACTGCGGCCCCAAAGGCTATCCCGGCATGGCGGAAGTGGGGAACATGGGCCTGCCGCCCAAGCTGCTGGCGCAAGGCGTGACGGACATGGTGCGCATCTCGGACGCGCGCATGAGCGGCACGGCCTACGGCACGGTGGTGCTGCACGTGGCGCCAGAGGCCATGGCCGGCGGCCCGCTGGGCGTGGTGCGCGACGGCGACTGGATCACACTCGATTGCGCTGGCGGCAGCCTGAATCTGGAGATCAGCGACGCCGCGCTGGCCGAGCGCCTGGCCGAACGGGCCGCGCGCCAGCCGGCGACGGCCAAAAGCGGCTACCAGCAGCTCTACATCGACCACGTGCTGCAGGCCGACGAGGGTTGCGACTTCGATTTCCTCGTCGGGAACCGGGGTTCGGCAGTACCCAAGCATTCACACTAAGACTAGCGGGAGACACCATGTTACTGGTTCAATTCAAGACGGAAGACGGGGCGCGCCGCGTGGGCGTGCTCGAACACGACACGATCCGCGTGATCGACGGCTACGACAGCACCTATGCGCTGGCCCAGGCCGCGATCCGCGCCAAGCGTGGTCTGGCCGCGCTGGCCGCTGAAGCGGTTGGCACGGGGACCGAAGATTACGCCACCGTGGCGAACGCGGGCCGCCTGCTGGCGCCGCTCGACCATGCCGACCCGGCGCACTGCTACGTGACCGGCACCGGCCTGACCCACCTGGGCAGCGCCGACACGCGCGACGCCATGCACAAGAAAATCGGCGGCGCCGTCGAAAGCCTGAGCGACAGCATGAAGATGTTCCGCATGGGCGTGGAGGGCGGCAAGCCGCCGGCCGGCACGGCGGGTGTGCAGCCGGAGTGGTTCTACAAGGGCGACGGTTCCATCGTGGCGGCCAGCGGCCAGCCTTTGCGCATGCCTGAATTCGCACTCGACGGCGGCGAGGAGCCGGAGATCGCCGGCCTGTACGTGATCGGCGACGATGGCCAGCCTTACCGCCTCGGCTACGCGATTGGCAACGAGTTCTCCGACCACGTGACGGAGCGGCTGAACTACCTGTACCTGGCGCACTCCAAGCTGCGCGCCTGCGGCCTGGGCCCGGCGCTGCTGGTGGGCGAGCTGCCGCCGCACGTGGAGGGCACCTCGCGCATCCTGGACGGGCAAGGGCAGGTGCGCTGGCAGAAGGCCTTCGTGAGCGGTGAACAAAACATGTCACACACCATCGCCAATCTGGAACACCATCACTTCAAGTATCCGCTGTTCCGCCGCGCGGGCGATGTGCACATCCACTTCTTTGGCACGGCGACGCTGAGCGTGGCCGACAACATCGTCGTCCAGCCCGGTGAGACGTTCGAGATCGCAGCGCCCGCGTTCGGGCCGGCGCTGCGCAACACGCTGGCCACGTACCCGGCCGGCATCGCCAAGGTGACGCCATTATGACGATCACCGGCGAAGCATTCATCGGCGGCATGCCGGTGCGGGGCAAGGGCCAGGGGTTCACGGCCTGGAATCCGACCGAAGGGCAGGCCATGGAACCAGCCTTCCATGCGGTGGACGCGGGCCAGATCGACCTGGCCTGCCGGCTGGCCGAAGCTGCCTTCGACGGCTTCCGCGCCAGTAGCGACGCCCAGCGCGCCACACTGCTGGAGACCATCGGCCGCCAGATCGAGGAACTGGGCGATGCGCTGATCGAACGCGCTTGCGCGGAAAGCGGTCTGCCGCGTGCCCGCATCGAAGGCGAACGCACGCGCACCGTCAACCAGCTCAAGCTGTTCGCGAACCTGCTGCGCGAAGGCGCGTGGAACGAGGTGGTGGTCGAGCGCATGCTGCCCGATCGCACCCCGCCGCGCCCGGACCTGCGGCGCCGCATGATCGGCCTGGGGCCGGTGGCCGTTTTCGGCGCCAGCAATTTCCCGCTGGCGTTCTCGGTGGCCGGCGGCGACACGGCGGCGGCGCTGGCGGCTGGCTGTCCGGTGCTGGTGAAGGCCCACCCGGCCCATCCCGGCACGTCCGAACTGGTGGCGCGCGCCGTGGTCAAGGCGCTGGCCCAGTGCCAGATGCCGGCCGGCGCGTTCGCGTTGCTGACGGGCGCGGGCAACGAGGTGGGACAGGAACTGGTGCGCCATCCGGCCGTCAAGGCGGTGGGATTCACCGGTTCGCGCAGTGGTGGCATGGCGCTGATGGCGCTGGCGGCCGCCCGTCCGCAGCCGATTCCCGTGTATGCGGAAATGAGCAGCATCAACCCCGTGTTCCTGCTGCCGGCTGCGCTGGCCAGCCGCTGCGGCCAGATCGCCACCGATTTCGCGGCCTCGCTGACCATGGGGGTTGGCCAGTTCTGCACCAATCCGGGCCTGCTGCTGGCGCTGGATGGGCCGGATGCGGAGCGCTTCGAACTGGCGGCGGCGCTGGCCGTGGCCGAGGGGCGGGCTGCGCCCATGCTCACGCCGGGCATCGCCCAGGCTTACCAGCGCGGCATGCGCCAGCTGGCCGAGCATCCGCAGGTGGCCACGCTGGCCATGACGGCGCAGGTCGACGGCAAGGGGGCGCCAGCCCTGTTCCGCACCAGCGCCGACGCCTTCCTGGCCCAGCACGCGCTGTCCGACGAGGTGTTTGGGCCTGCGGCCTTGCTGGTGGTGTGCCGCGACCTGGCGCAAATGCGCCAGGTGGCCGAAAGCCTGGAAGGGCAGTTGACGGCGACCCTGCAGATGGACGCCGCCGACCTCGACGCGGCCCAGGCGCTGCTGCCGGTGCTGGAGCGCAAGGTTGGCCGCATCCTGGCCAACGGCTTCCCCACCGGCGTGGAAGTGGCGGCCGCGATGGTCCATGGCGGGCCGTTCCCTGCCACCTCTGACGGGCGCAGCACATCGGTCGGCACGGCGGCGATCCAGCGTTTCCTGCGGCCAGTGGCCTACCAGAACCTGCCGCACGCGTTGCTGCCTTCCGTGCTGCGGGATGATAATGACGCATAACCGTACCCCGCAAACTTTGGAGACAGACATGAAACAATTGGCCACCTACGGCAGCCTGCGCGGCAAGCGGGTATTCATCACCGGCGGCGGCAGCGGCATCGGCGAAACGCTGGTTGCCGCGTTCGCGGGGCAGGGGGCGCTGGTCGCCTTCGTCGACATCGCGCGCGAAGCGAGCGAGGCGCTGTGCCAGCGCGTGGCGCAAGCGGGCCATCCGGCGCCGCAATTCCGCTACTGCGACATCGCCGACATCGCGGCGCTGCGCCAGGCCATGGCTGAACTGGCCGGCCCGGACGGGGTGGACGGCGATTTCGACATCCTGGTCAACAACGCCGCCAACGACCAGCGCCACCAGACAGCCGAGGTGACGCCCGAGTACTGGGACCAGCGCATCGCCATCAACCAGCGGCCCATGTTCTTCACCTGCCAGGCCGTGTTCGAGGGCATGAAGCGCAAGGGTGGGGGTTCCATCATCAACATCAGCTCCATTTCGTGGCACATCAAAGGCGCCGGCTACCCCGTCTACACGACGGCCAAGGCGGCCGTGGTCGGGCTCACGCGCGGGCTGGCGCGCGAGTACGGCGCGCACGGCATCCGCGTGAACACGGTCACGCCGGGCTGGGTGATGACGGAGCGCCAGCTGGCGCTGTGGGTGGACCAGGCGGCCGAGGAGGAAATCAGGAAGAGCCAGTGCCTGCCCGGCAAGCTGCTGCCCGAGCATATCGCGTCCATGACGCTGTTTCTGGCTGCCGATGATGGCGCCATGTGCACGTCCCAGGAATTCATCGTCGACGCCGGCTGGGTCTGAACCCGGCCGCGTCATTGTCCACCCCTTGCCAGCCGGCTGCGCGACCCGCAGCCGGCTTTTTCGCATTCCAGACCAGAGACTGATAATATTTGCCTATGGACATCAACCCCAACTGGTTTCTGCAAGCCCGCCTGAAAACCCGGCAACTGCTGCTGCTGATCGCGCTCGACGAGCAGCGCAACATCCATCGCGCCTCGGAGGAGCTGCACATGACCCAGCCGGCCGCCTCCAAGCAGCTCAAGGAGCTGGAGGACATGCTGGGCGTGCAGTTGTTCGAGCGCCTGCCGCGCGGCATGGAGCCCACCCTGTACGGCGAAACCATGATCCGCCACGCGCGCATGGCCCTGAACAGCCTGTCGCTGGCGCATGACGACATCGTCGCCGTGAAATCCGGCCTGCAGGGCCAGGTGGAGATCGGCACCATCATGACGCCCGGCCTGGTGCTGCTGCCGCGCGTGCTGACCATGGTGAAGGAGCAGGCGCCCCGGCTGCGGATCGGCGTGCAGATGGAACAGAGCAACGTGCTGCTGGACCAGCTGGAGCGGGGTAGGCTCGACTTCATGATCGGCCGGATACCGGAGCGCGTCAGCGCAGCCGGCCTGCAATACGAGGAGTTGACGGACGAACCGGCCTGCGTGGTGGTGCGGGTGGGCCATCCGCTGCTGGCCGTCGACGGCCTGAAACTGAGCGACATCGCCGACCGGCCGTGGATCCTGCCGCCCCAGGGCAGCATCCTGCGCTCGCGCTGCGACCTGATGTTCCGCCGCGCCGGCCTCACGCCGCCGCTGAACGTGATCGACACCACGGCGCTGCTGCTGGTCACGGCCCTGTTGCAGCAGACCGATTCGCTGCACGTGATGCCGATCGCCGTGGCCCGCTATTACGAATCGCAGAACGTGCTGAGCGTGCTCCCCATCGATCTGCCGTGCCGGATGGATGCTTACGGCATCGTGTCGCTGGACGGCCATCTGCCATCGCCGGGCGCCGAGCTGCTGCTGCGCGCCGTGCGGGCGGTGGCCAAAGAGATCTTCTGAAGGATGAAAAAAAACCCGGCAAGCAGGCGCTTGCCGGGTCAAGAGGGGAGAATGCTTTCCTTGTTTGTTCCCTGCCTTTTTCTTACTTGTTTTTGTGGTAGACGTCCACGAACACGGCCGCCAGCAGCACCAGTCCCTTGATCACTTGCTGGTAATCGATGCCGATGCCCATGATGGACATGCCGTTGTTCATCACACCCATCACGAAGGCGCCGATCACCGCGCCCATCACCTTGCCCACGCCGCCCGAGGCTGAAGCGCCGCCGATGAAGCATGCCGCGATCACGTCCAGTTCGAAGCCGGTGCCCGCTTTCGGCGTGGCCGTGTTCAGGCGGGCCGCGAAGATCAGGCCGGCCAGCGCGGCCAGCACGCCCATGTTGACGAAGGTGGCGAAGCTCACCCGCTCCGTCTTGATGCCGGACAGGCGGCTGGCCTTCTCGTTGCCGCCCACGGCGTACACGCGGCGGCCGATCACGGTGCGGTTGGCGATGAAGGTGTAGGCCATGATCAGCAGCGCCATCACGATCAGCACATTGGGCATGCCCTTGTACGACGCCAGCAGGTAGCTGAAGTAGACGATGGCGGCGGCCAGCAGCGCATTCCGCACCAGGAAGAAGGCCAGCGGTTCATCCGACATGCCGCTGCCCACCAGCCGGGCGCGGGCCCGCAGCTTGACGTAGGCCAGGGCGATTGCCGCCACCACGCCCAGCAGCAGGGAAGTGAGGCGCAAGTCGCCGCCGCTGAACAGTTCCGGGATGAAGCCGGAGCTCAGGTGCTGGAAACCGTCCGGGAACGGGCCGACCGACTGGCCTTGCAGCAGCGCCAGCGTCAGGCCCTTGAACACCAGCATGCCGGCCAGCGTGACGATGAACGAGGGGATCTTGGCGTAGGCGACGAAATAGCCTTGCGCCGCGCCGATCAGGCCACCCACGGCCAGGCACAGCAAGCCGGCGGCCACGTAGTTGATGTTGTAGTTCACGATCAGCACGGCGGCCAGGGCGCCCACGAAGCCCACCACGGAACCCACGGACAGGTCGATATGGCCGGCCACGATCACCATCAGCATGCCGAGCGCCATGATGACGACGTAGCTGTTCTGTAGCAGCAGGTTGGTGATGTTGAGCGGCTCCATCAGGGTGCCGTCGGTCATGAACTGGAAGAAGGCCATGATCAGCACCAGCGAGAACAGCATGCCGTACTCGCGCAGGTTGTTCTTGATGAAGCCCAGCGCCGAGCCGCCCTTGGGTGGCTGCTGCTGCGCGGCCGCAGCCGTGGCCGGGGTTGCAGATGCCGCCGGTCCTGCCGATGCTGCCGGGCCGGTTGGCTTGGCGCGGTTGGCCACTTCGCCGGCGACGCCAGCTTCCATTTGATTACCCATGTTGCTTGTCTCCGTTTAATACGATGGCGCGCATGATTTTTTCCTGCGTCGCTTCGGCCGCGCTGAATTCGCCCACGCAGCTGCCTTCATTGATGACCATGATGCGGTCGCACATGCCCAGCAATTCGGGCATCTCCGACGAAATCATGATGATGCTTTTGCCCTCGGCCACCAGCTGGTTGATGATGGTGTAGATCTCGAACTTGGCGCCCACGTCGATGCCGCGGCTCGGTTCATCGAGGATCAGCACATCCGGTTTCGAGAACAGCCACTTGGCCAGCACCACCTTCTGCTGGTTGCCGCCCGAGAGGTTGAGCGTTTGCTGGAACACGTCGGCGCAGCGGATGCGCAGCTTGCTGCGGAAGTCGTCCGCGACCTGGAATTCGCGCCCCTCGTCGATCACCAGGCGGCGCGCCACGCCGTTCAGGTTGGCCAGGCTGGTGTTGCGCTTGATATCGTCCTGCAGCACCAGTCCCAGCGCCTTGCGGTCCTCGGTCACGTAGGCGATGCCGTGGCCGATGGCCTTCTGCACTGTGCTCACGTCGATAGCCGCGCCGTCCTTGAACGCCTGGCCGCTGATCTTCTGGCCGTAGGAGCGGCCGAAGATGCTCATGGCCAGTTCCGTGCGGCCCGCGCCCATCAGGCCCGCGATGCCCAGCACCTCGCCCTTGCGCACCTTGAGGTCGATGCCCTTGATGACCTGCCGTTCCGCGTTCTCCGGGTGGTGCACGCGCCAGTCGCGCACCTCGAAGCAGGTCTCGCCGATGTTGGGCGTGCGGCGCGGGTAGCGCTCGGCCATGTCGCGGCCCACCATGTGGCGGATGATGCGGTCTTCGCTGATCTGCTCGGCGCGGCAGTCGAAGCTGTCGACCGTGTTGCCGTCCCGGAGCACGGTGATGCTGTCGGCCACCTTGGCGATCTCATTGAGCTTGTGCGAAATGAGGATGGACGAGATGCCTTGCGCCTTCAGTTCCAGCAGCAGCGAGAGCAGGGCGTCGCTGTCGCTTTCGTTCAGGCTGGCCGTCGGTTCGTCCAGGATCAGCAGCTTGACCTGCTTGGACAAGGCCTTGGCGATCTCGATCAACTGCTGCTTGCCCACGCCCAGCCGGTTGACGGGGGTGTCGGGCGCCTCCTTCAGGCCCACCTTGCGCAGCAGTTCGCGCGTCTTCTCGTGGGCCGTGTGCCAGTCGATGACGCCACGGCGGCCAGGCTCGTTGCCGAGGAAGATATTCTCGGTGATCGACAACAGCGGCACCAGCGCCAGTTCCTGGTGGATGATGATGATGCCCGCGTGCTCGCTGTCGGCGATGTCGCGGAACGCGCGCACCTGGCCTTGGTAATGGATGTCGCCGCTGTAGCTGCCGTGCGGGTAGACGCCGCTCAGCACCTTCATCAGCGTGGATTTGCCGGCGCCGTTCTCGCCGACGATGGCGTGGATCTCGCCGTCGCGCACCTTCAGGTTCACATGGTCGAGCGCAACAACGCCCGGAAAAGTCTTCCTTATCCCGCGCATTTCCAGGATGGTATTGGTCATATAGGTTCTCGGACTGTCTTGCATGAATGCCCCGGCGGCGCTGCACACCGCCGGGGCGCGCCGCTTATTTGAACTGCGACTCGCTGTAGTAGCCGCTGCCGCTCACCAGCACCTGTTTCCAGTTATTGATGTCAACGCTGACCGGTTTGAGCAGGTAGGACGGCACCACCTTGACGCCGTTGTTGTAGGTCTTGGTGTCGTTGATCGGCGGCGTTTTGCCGTTCAGGACCGCATCGACCATGTTGGCCGTGACCTTGGCCAGTTCACGCGTATCCTTGAAGATGGTGGAGCGCTGCTCGCCGCGCAGGATGGACTTGACCGAGGCCACTTCCGCGTCCTGGCCCGTCACCACCGGGAACGGCTGCTTCGGCGTGCCATAGCCCACGCCCTTGAGCGAGGACAGGATGCCGATGCTCAGGCCATCATACGGCGACAGCACGGCGTCCACGCGGGCCTTGCCGTAGTTGGCGCTCAGCAGGTTGTCCATGCGGGCCTGGGCCACCGCGCCGTCCCAGCGCAGGGTGGCCACCTTGTCCATGCCGATCTGTTTGCTGCGCACCACCAGCTTGCCCTGGTCCATGTAGGGCTTGAGCACGGACATGGCACCGTTGTAGAAGAAGAAGGCGTTGTTGTCGTCGGCCGAACCGCCGAACAGTTCGATGTTGAACGGGCCCTTGGCATGTTGCAGGTCCAGCGCCTTTTCGATGTACTGGGCCTGCAGCACGCCGACCTGGAAGTTATCGAAGGTGGCGTAGTAGTCGACGTTCTTGGAATTGCGGATCAGGCGGTCGTAGGCGATGACCTTGACGCCCTTGTCCGCCGCCTTTTGCAGCGCGCCGGCCAGCGTGGTGCCGTCGATGGCGGCGATCACCAGCACCTTGGCGCCCTTGGTGATCATGTTTTCAATCTGGGCCAGCTGGTTGGGAATGTCGTCCTCGGCGTATTGCAGGTCGGGCTTATAGCCTTTTTCCTTGAACACCTTGACCATGTTGTCGCCGTCGGCGATCCACCGGGCCGACGACTTGGTCGGCATCGAGATCCCGATCAGTCCTTTATCTTGCGCGCTGGCGTTGGAGACGGCGCCCAGGGCACCCACCATCATCAGGGCGGCAAGCATAGTCTTCATCTTCATTCGTAGTCTCCAGAATCTTATTGGTTTGGTCATGTGGGCCGTGCGGGATCGCCGGCTTACGGATATCGCGCTTGCGGCGGTACGACACAGGCTGCGATGTGTGGATCATAAATATTCCACAGCGCATTACTAATGACTTTTTCCGCAAAAGCGATATCGAAATGGATATACGTATTCTTGGCAGGCTCATCCAAGGCGATAAACACGGGGCCACGGCCAGGGCCGGAAATGGTAGCAGATATCGAAAAAGATATCGGATGTCGAAAATTTCTCATTGGTCAGCCATGGGCGCCGGTCCTAAGATGTGGCTTCTTCCAGCATAGATATCAAAGCGCGCGCCATGAACATTATCACCATCGACTCCGGAACCACCAACAGCCGCTGCTATTTGTGGCGCGACGGGACCCTGCTGGCGCAGGCCGCGGTGGAGGTCGGCGTGCGCGACAGCGCCATCAGCGGCAGCAAGGACGCCCTCAAGCACGCCGTGCGCGACATCATCAAGCTGACGCTGGCCCAGGCCGGGCTGGAGGCGGACGACGTCGGCCTGGTGCTGGCCAGCGGCATGATCACCTCCAGCCTGGGGCTGGTGGAAGTGCCGCACCTGACGGCCCCCGTGGGCCTGGCCGAACTGGCGCGCGGCATGGTGCGCATGGAGATGCCGGAGGTGTGCGCCCAGCCGATCTGGTTCATTCCCGGCGTGCGCAACCAGAGCCACAAGGTCACCCTGCTCAACCACGAGGCGATGGACATGATGCGCGGCGAGGAGACGGAGACCATGGGCCTGCTGCGCCGCCTGGAGCTGAGCGGCCACGCCTTGCTGGTGCTGCCCGGCTCGCACACCAAGCTGGTCAGCATCGACCAGGCGCAGCGCATCACCGGCTGCGCCACCACGCTGTCGGGCGAACTGCTGCAGGCCATCACCCAGCATACCCTGATTTCCCAGTCGCTGGGCGCCCAGTTCGGGCGCGAACTGCGGCCGGACATGCTGCTGGCCGGCGCCTCCACGGCCCAGCGCACCGGCCTGGCGCGCGCCTGCTTCAGCGTGCGCACGCTGGCGCAGTTCACCGATCTGCAGCACGACGACCGCGCCAGCTTCCTGCTCGGCGCCGTGCTGTCGGACGACGTGCTGGCCCTGAAAAACAGCAGCGCCATCCAGATGCGGCCCGACACCACCATCGTCATCTGCGGCAAACCGATGCTGCGCGACGCGCTGGCGCTGCTGATCGAAGATAACGGATTCTTTTACGGCCGGCGCATCGTCGCCACCGATGCGCAGCAGGCCGGCTTGTCCGGCGCCGGCGCGATGGCGGTGGCGGCGGCGCGCGGGCTGGTGCCGGCCGACGCGGCCCTCGCGCTCTGAGCGGCACCTTCATTCACCTCACTACGCAGACATAACATGACCGAGACGAAAAAACGCACGTTGCGCTCCCAGCACTGGTTCGGCGGCAACGACAAGGACGCCTTCATCCACCGTAGCTGGATGAAGAACCAGGGCATCCCGGACGATGCCTTCGATGGCCGGCCCGTGATCGGCATCTGCAACACCTGGTCCGAGCTCACGCCCTGCAATGCCCACTTCCGCGACCTGGCCGAAGCCGTCAAGCGCGGCGTGCTGGAGGCGGGCGGCCTGCCGGTGGAATTCCCCGTCATGTCGCTGGGCGAATCGAATCTGCGGCCCACGGCCATGTTGTTCCGCAACCTGGCCAGCATGGACGTGGAAGAATCGATCCGCGCCAACCCGCTCGACGGCGTGGTGCTGCTGACGGGCTGCGACAAGACCACCCCGGCGCTGCTGATGGGCGCGGCCAGCGTGGACCTGCCCACCATCGTGCTGTCCGGCGGCCCCATGCTGAACGGCAATTACCGGGGCAAGCCGATCGGTTCCGGCACCGACGTGTGGAAGTTTTCCGAGGAAGTGCGCAGCGGCCGCATGACGCAGACCCAGTTCAAGGAAGCCGAATCGTGCATGTCGCGTTCGGCCGGCCATTGCATGACGATGGGCACCGCGTCCACCATGGCCGCCATGGTCGAAGCGCTGGGCGTGGCCTTGCCGGGCAACGCCGCCATCCCCGCCGTTGATGCGCGCCGCAAGCTGCAAGCGCAGATGACGGGCCGGCGCATCGTCGGCATGGTGCATGAAGACCTGCGCCTGTCGCACGTGCTGACCCGCGCCGCGTTCGAGAACGCCATCATGGTCAACGGCGCCATCGGCGGCTCCACCAACGCTGTGGTGCACCTGCTGGCCATCGCCGGACGCATCGGCGTGGAACTGACGCTGGCCGACTGGGACCGCCTGGGCCGCGACATGCCCTGCCTGCTGAACCTGATGCCGTCCGGGCAGTACCTGATGGAGGACTTCTACTACGCCGGCGGCCTGCCCGTGGTGATGCGCGAACTGCTGGGCAAACTACACGGCGCGGCCTTCACCGTGACCGGCGCCAGCGTGGCCGACAACGTGGCGCACGCCGAGAACTTCAACCCCGAAGTGATCCACCCGCTGGCCGCGCCGTTCAAGGACGATGGCGGCATCGCCGTCCTGAAGGGCAACCTGGCCCCGCGCGGCGCCATCATCAAACCGTCGGCCGCGTCGCCCGCGCTGATGCGGCACCGGGGCAGGGCGGTGGTGTTCGACAGCATCGAGCACTACAAGCGCCGCATCGACGACCCCGAACTGGAGATCGATGCCGACAGCGTGATGGTGCTGCAGAACTGCGGCCCCAAAGGCTATCCCGGCATGGCCGAAGTGGGCAACATGGGCCTGCCGAAGAAGCTGCTGGCGCAAGGCGTGACGGACATGGTGCGCATCTCGGACGCGCGCATGAGCGGCACCGCGTTCGGCACCGTGGTGCTGCACGTGGCCCCGGAAGCAGCCATGGGCGGCCCGCTGGCGCTGGTGCGCGACGGCGACATGATCGAGCTCGATGTGCCCAACCGCCGCCTGCACCTGGAAGTGGATGATGCGGAGCTGGCGCGCCGCAAGGAGGCCTGGCGCGCGCCGGAACCGGCCATGCGCGGCGGCTACCAGTCCATGTACACGGAGCACGTGCTGCAGGCCGACCAGGGCGTGGACCTGGACTTCCTGGTCGGCTGCCGTGGTTCGGCCGTGCCGCGCGAGTCGCACTGATGGTTGCCGCATTGCCCCTGCTGGTGGATGCCTGCGATGAACTGGGCGAGGGCGTGCTGTGGTGCGAACGCAGCGCGCGCGTCTACTGGACCGACATCCACGGCGCGCGCCTGCACAGCTACAGTCCCGCCACCGGCGAACACCGGCTGTGGCCCTTGCCCGAACGGCTGTGCAGCTTCGCGCTGACAGCCGATCCCGACCTGCTGCTGGCCGGGCTGGCCTCGCGCCTGGCCTGGCTGGACCTGCGCGGCGGCACGGTGACCACCATCATGGCGGTGGAGCCGGACTTGCCGCATACCCGCGTCAACGACGGGCGCTGCGACCGCCAGGGCCGTTTCGTGTTCGGCACGCTGGACGAACGCGCCGAGAAGCAGGCCATCGGCGGCTACTACCGGCTCAATACCGATCTGACCCTGGAGCGGCTGCCGCTGCCCGCGTGCGCGATCGCCAACAGCATCTGTTTCGGCCTCGATGGCGACACCATGTACTACAGCGACACGCTGCGCCAGACCATTGAGCGTTGGGACGGTTATGGCAGCAGCGCGCCGGCCCGCACCGCCATCTTCGCCGACCTGCGCGGCAGCGATGCCTGGCCCGATGGCTCCATCATCGACGCGCAAGGCTATCTGTGGAACGCACAGTGGGGCGCCTCGCGCGTGGCGCGCTACGCGCCGGACGGCACGCTGGCGGGGACCTGGGCGCTACCCGTCTCCCAGCCCAGTTGCCCCTGCCTGGGTGGCGCCGGACTTGACCAGTTGTTTGTCACGACGGCGTGGGAAGGAATGGACGCGCAGACGCGGGCCGCGCAAGCGCAGGCGGGCGGCTTGTTCGGGGCAGTGCTGGAAGGTGCGCGCGGCGTGCCGGAACCGCGCTTCGGCGCCTTGCCTTGAACTCAAACGAACGGAAACCCGACATGTACAAACACGAATTGATGCAAACCTTGCTGCGCCGTCCGATGGTGGCCATCGTGCGCGCCGCCTCGGCCAGCGACGCGCTGAAACTGGCTGAAGCCTGCATCGCCGGCGGCATGACGGCGCTGGAAGTGGCGTTCACCACGCCGGACACGCTGGACGTG
This sequence comes from Rugamonas brunnea, assembly GCF_014042345.1. Lineage (GTDB taxonomy): Bacteria > Pseudomonadota > Gammaproteobacteria > Burkholderiales > Burkholderiaceae_D > Rugamonas > Rugamonas brunnea. Next base: position 110,619 of record NZ_JACEZT010000001.1, on the reverse strand, counting down.
CTGCGCACCCTGCGCCAGCGCCATGGCGACAGCCTGCTGCTGGGCGCGGGAACGGTGCTGGACCCGGAGACGGCGCGGCTGGCCATCCTGGCCGGCGCGCGCATGATCATTTCGCCCGCCGTCAGCGTGGAGACGATACGCCTGTGCCAGCGCTACCAGGTGCTGTCCATGCCCGGCGCGGTGACGCCCACCGAGATCGTGGCGGCGATGGAGGCGGGCGCGGACCTGGTCAAGATCTTCCCGGCCGAGACGCTGGGCCCGGCCTACCTGAAGGCGCTGCGCGCACCGCTGCCGCAGGCGCCGCTGATGCCGACCGGCGGCGTGACGGTGGAAAACCTGCCCGAATGGTTTGCCAACGGCGCGCTGGCCGTCGGCATCGGCGGCAGCCTGACGGCGCCGGCCGCGCAGGGCGACTACCGGGCCGTGACCGAGCGGGCCGCCCGCTTTGTCGAACGGCTGGGCGCCTAAACCCCCAACCGGGGTCAGGTCATACCATCAAGCAAGATACGCGCATCTTGCTTGATGGTATGACCTGACCCCGGTTGGGGGGATGCGATTCTGGAGCCGTTGTCTCGCCGCCCGATCTCGTGGATAATTGCGGCCATGAACGATACCTCCACTCTCCCCCCATTGCCCGACCGCCTGTCGGTCGATCCGCGCAGCCCTTTCCACAATGTGGACGTGTTGCAGAATGACATCGGCATCAAGATCAACGACAAGGAACGTCGCGACGTCGAGGAATACTGCGTCAGCGAAGGCTGGATCAAGGTTGCCGCCGGCAAGACGCTGGACCGCAAAGGCCGCCCCATGCTGATCAAGCTGACGGGCCGCGTCGAAGTCTTCTACAAGTAAGCCATTTACCCCACTGTGGCGGGACGGACCTGGCCAGGCCGGGTCCAGCCCGCTGTCGCCGTTGCCGCCAGCAGCAAGGCGGCGCAGATGGCCATCACCATCCGCACGCCGACCGTGATGGCCGCGCCGTCGCCATGGGCCACGATGGCGCCAAACATGGCCACGCCGGCCGCACCACCGACCTGACGCGCCGTATTCAGCACGGCCGACGCGGTTCCCGCCTGTTCCTTTTCCACGCTCGATAAGATCGCCGTCGTCATCGGCGGCACGGCCAGTCCCATGCCGGCCGGGATCAGCACCAGCCCTGGCAGCATGGCCGGGAAGCTGCTCGCCGGGCCGATCCCGAACGCGCCCAGCAGCGCGTAGCCGGTCGCGCAGATCAGACCACCGATCACCATGGGCGTACGCAAGCCCGAGCGTGCCACCAGCCTGCCGCTGGCAATGTTCGAGAAAATGAAGGTGCCCGTGAGCGGCAGGAAGGCCAGTCCAGTCTCCATGACGCTGTAGCCGCGCACGCGCTGCAAATAAAAGCTGAGCACGAAGATCATGCCGTAGTAGGTGAAGTTGACCAGCACCCCGAACAGCACGGCGCCCGAAAACGGCAGGCTGGCAAATAACTTCAATGGCAGCATGGGCGAGGCCGCGCGGCGCTCGACGGCGATAAAGGCCACGCTGGCCACGCCGGCCAGCAGCAAGCCGTCGGCCACCACGGGGTCGGACAGGCCCAGCGACGGCGCTTCGATCACGGCGCCGATCAGGCCAGTCAGCGCCACGATGGCCAGCAGCTGGCCGGCCACGTCCAGGTGGCGCGAGGGCGCCTTGCCGGCCACGCGCGGCACCACCATCCACGTCAGCGCGCAACCGGCCAGGCAGATCGGCACGTTGACCCAGAAGATGCCGCGCCATCCGCCCATGGTCAGCAGCAGGCCGCCGATCACGGGGCCGGCTGCGATGGAGACGCCGCCGGCCGCCGTCCACCAGCCGATGGCCTTGGCGAGACGCGCCGGATCATGCCGGTAGGCCGCATTGAGGATGGCCAGTGAACTGGGCACCAGCAGCGCCGCGCCGACGCCCTGCAAGGCCCGGGCGAGGTTCAGCAGCAGCACCGTGGGCGCCAGCGCGCACGCGGCCGAGGCCAGCATGAACAGGACAAAACCCGCCAGGAACACCGTGCGCGAACCGAACTTGTCCCCCATGACGCCCGCCGACAGCAGGAACACGGCGAAGCCCAGCGTGTAGGCGTCCACCACCCATTGCAGTGCCCCCACGCCGGCGTGCAGGTCGGCGCCCATGCGGGGCAGGGCCACGTTGACGATGGTCACGTCCAGCTGGACGATGATGAAGGCGAAGCTGCAGGCCAGCAGCAGGGCCGGTGAAGTGGCGCGGTCGTTGGACAAGGCGGTTCCTCGATGGTGGTGGGATGGTGGTTGGTGTCACTATACGGCGGTTTGATTATTTAAAAAAATGAATAATAATGATGGAATCTATCGTTTTTTGAGAACTGGAAGACGGCATGGAACTTTCCGCCTTACGCATCTTCAAAGCCGTGGCCGAGGAGGGCAGTGTGACGCTGGCGGCCACGCGCCTGAACCGCGTGCAATCGAACGTGTCGGCCCGCCTGACGCAGCTGGAGGAATCGCTGGGCGTGGCCTTGTTCCACCGCACCGGGCGTGGTTTGCAAATCACGGCCGAAGGGGACCGCTTGCTGGCCTATGCGGACCGCCTGCTGCAACTGGCCGACGAGGCGCAAGCGGCCATGCGTCCCGATCAACAGCCAGCGGGCCAGTTGCGCATCGGCGCGATGGAGACCACGGCCGCCGCCCGTCTGCCCAAGGTGCTGGCGGCGTTCAACCGCCAGCATCCGCAAGTGGACCTGGTGCTGGAAACGGGGCCGACCGACCATTTGCTCGACGGCGTGCTGCGGCATCGACTCGACCTGGCGCTGGTGGCGGCGCCCGTGCCCCACGCGGAACTGGAACAGCAGCCCGTGTTCGCCGAGGAGCTGGTGCTGATCACGGGTCCGGCGCACCCGCCCGTGCGTGCGCCGCAGGATGTGGCGCGCCGTAACCTGCTGGTGTTCCGGTCCGGCTGCACGTACCGGCGCCGGCTGGAGGCGTGGTTCGCCGAGTCCGGCGTGGCGCCTGGGCGTATCTCCGAGTTCGGCACGTTCGAAGCCATCATCGGCTGCGTGGCGGCCGGCATGGGGGTGGCATTGATGCCGATGGAGATCATCAGCCAGCGCAAGCTGGGTCGGACCATCCAGGTGCACACGCTGCCACCGGCCGTCGCCCAGGTCGAGACCATGCTGGTGTGGCGCAAGGACGTGCTCTATCATCCGGCGCGGGCGGCGTTCGCGGCGGCGCTGGCGCCCGCGACTTGATCTCGCGTATGCAATTTCAGGAAATTTTATCGAAAGCGCTATCGGGCACTTGAAAAAAACGGTGGCCCTCTGCTATAGTTCTGCCTCCACGCGGGAGTAGCTCAGTTGGTAGAGCGCAACCTTGCCAAGGTTGAGGTCGAGAGTTCGAGACTCTTCTCCCGCTCCAAACGCTTTATAGCGGATGGCGGTGCGCGGTGGACGTGGTAACAACTCCTATGCGGGAGTAGCTCAGTTGGTAGAGCGCAACCTTGCCAAGGTTGAGGTCGAGAGTTCGAGACTCTTCTCCCGCTCCAGAATTCAAGAAAGGGAAGCCGTTTGGCTTCCCTTTTTGCTTATGCGGACATCAATCTTGTCGCGCTGCCCATAAATCGGGCACTTTATATTTTTCCCTTAAAAATCAGTTGCTTGGTGGGGCGTGGATGGGCTTGTTAACAAGCTTATCCACAGAAGCTGTTAACAAAGCCACTGAAAGTTCACGTCACTCATGCTGGCGTTACGCAGACCGCCGTCACCTTGTACTCGGGCGTGTGCGCCAGCCGGTCGCGGTGCGGTGAGGTGAGCCGGTTCACGTGCAGGTCGGGCCGGTGGAAGGTGGTGAACAGTTCACCGGGCTTGACGCGGGGGCTGATCCGCAGCGGCAGCTCCACTTCGCCGTAGCGGCTGCGCACGCGCACGCGCGTGCCGTCCGTCAGGCCAAGACGGGTCGCGTCGGCGGGCGCCATGTCGAGCAGGTCGCTGGCCTCCAACTGCGCGTTGGCGCCACGGTAGGTCATGGTGCCGGCGTTGAAGTGGTACAGGCCGCGTCCCGTCACCAGCGTGAACGGGTAGTCGGGATCGCATTGCTCGGGCGTGGCCACGTACGGTATCTGCGCCAGCCGCGCGCGCGTGGCGCCGGCGAAGCTGTCGCCATGCAGGATGGGGGTGCCCGGATGGGCGTCGTCGTCGCGCTGGGGGCAGGGCCAGTGCAGGCTTTCCGATTCCAGGCGCCGGTAACTGAGGCCGGAACCGGCCGGCCACACGACCCGCACTTCGTCCCAGATCGCTTGCGGTCCGTCGAAGCTGAAGCCTTGCCCGTGGCCCATGCGCTGGGCCAGTTGCTGGATGATCCACCAGTCCGGGCGTGCATCGCCGGGCGGCGGCACGGCTGCGCGCACGCGCTGCACGCGGCGGTCGGAGTTCATGAAGGTGCCGTCGCGTTCGAACACGCTGGCGGCGGGGAAGAACACGGTGCCAAAGGCGCGCGCCGTCTCGTTGAGGAACAGGTCCTGCACGATCACGCAGTCAAGCTGCCCCAGGGCTTGCGCGCTGGCGTGCTGGTTGGCCAGCGACATGTAGACGTCGTAGCCGAACGCCCACAGCGCTTTGACTTTGCCGGCCGCCGCGCCGTCCAGCATCTGCATCAAATCCAGGCCATCGGTGGTGGGCAGGGTGCCGCCCCAGATTGATTCGAACACGGTGCGTGCTTGCGCGATCGGTTGTGAGCCGGTCAGCGTGGCTGGTTCGCAGCCCATCTGCGCCGAGCCCTGCACATTGTTCTGGCCGCGTAGCGGGTTGATGCCGCTGCCGGCGCGGCCCAGGTTGCCTGTCAACAGCGCCAAGTTGATCAAGGCCATCACGCCTTCCGTGCCTTGCGTGTGTTCCGTCATGCCCAGGCCGTGGAAGCACATGGCGGGCGCGCTGCTGGCGTACAGGCGGGCGGCGGCGCGGATGTCGGCCGCGTCCACCCCGCACTGCGCGCTGACCGCCTCGGGCGCGTAGGCGCGCAGGAAAGCCGCAAAGTCGTCGAGGCCGTCGACGCGGCGGGCCACGAAGCCCGCATTCACCAGGCCTTCTTCGATGATGGCGGCGGCCATGGCGTTGAACAACAGGACATTGGCGCCGGGCCGCACGGCCAGGTGGATCTGCGCGTATTCGGCCAGTTCCGTGCGGCGCGGATCGACCACAATCAGCGCCGCGCCCTTCAACACGGCCTGCTTGATGCGGGCGCCGACGATGGGATGGTTCTCGGTCGGATTGCAGCCGCACAGCAGGAAACAGTGGGCCTGTTCGATGTCGTCGAAGCCGTTGGTGGCCGCGCCCGTGCCCAGCATGGCCTTGAGCGCCTTGGCCGACGGCGTGTGGCACACGCGCGCGCAGCAGTCGACGTTGTTGGTGCCGATGACCATGCGCGCGAATTTCTGCACCAGGTAGTTTTCCTCGTTGGTGGCGCGGGCCGAGCCAAGCACGCCGATGGCGTCCGCGCCGTGCTGGTCGCGGATGCGGCGCAGTGCAGCGGCGGTGTGGTCCAGCGCTTCGTCCCAACTGACGGCGCGCCAGCCGTCGCCGTCGCGCAGCATCGGTGTCGTGATGCGGTCCGGCGCGTGGTTGTATTCGAAGGCGTAGCGGCCCTTGACGCACAGGTGGCCGTGATTGACCGGGTGCTGGGCCGGCCGCACGGTCACCACCTTGCCATCGCGGCTGCCCACGTCCATCTGGCAGCCGACGCCGCAATACACGCAGGTGCTGCGCGTCCATTGCGTGGCCGATGCTGGTGCGCCGCCCCGGTCGAAGATGGCGCCGGTGGGGCAGGTGTCGGCGCAGGCGCCGCAGGAGACGCAGCCGCTGTCTCGCAGCGAGCCGCCCAGCGCGCTGCCCACGTGGGTGCGTTCGCCGCGCTGCCACACCTGCCACACGAACTGGCCTTGCAGCTCGTCGCAGATGCGCACGCAACGGTTGCACGAGATGCAGCGGTCCATCGCCACGCCCAGCCTTGGATGGCTGTCGTCGGCATAGCGCTCCAGCCAGGGCGCGCCGCCGGCGGCCACGCCGTAGCGGGCCAGCAGCCGGTGGAAGGGGCGCTCCGGTTCCGCTGCCACGGCTTCGGCCGGGTAGCGCGCGGCCAGCAGCGACAGATTGGTGTGGCGCAGTGCTTCGATGGCCGGTGTGGCGGTCCGCACGGCCATGCCTTCCGTGACGATGGTGGTGCAACTGGATACAGGGCGTGGCTCGCCTTCGATCTCCACCACGCACATACGGCAGCCACCCGAGGGACGCACGCGATCGTCGTGGCACAGGTGGGGGATGTCGCGCCGGGCCGCCAGCAGCACGTGCAGCAGCGTGTCGCCCGCTTGCGCCGTGTGGGGTACGCCGTCGATGGTCAGATGAAGCATGATGCCAGCTCCTCGGGATAATGACGGGCGATCGATTGCGCGAATTCGGCCAGCCCCCGGCCATGGCCGCACAGGCTGGTGGCGGCCAGCGCCTCGACCAGCGCGCGCCAGCGCTGGCCGTCGCCGCGCTGGCCAGCCGCCGCTTGCGTGGCCATGCGCGCCAGCTCCGGACTACCAAGGTGGCAGGGCGTGCATTTGCCGCACGATTCCAGCGCGCCGAAGCGGAACACGTGGGCCACCAGTTCCGCGATGGAGGTGGCGTCCGTCACGGCCAGCACGCCGCCATGGCCGACGGCGCCGCCGGCGGCCTGCATGGCGCTGTAGTCGAGCAGGGTGTCGAACTGCGACGGCGGCAGCAGGCCGGCCAGCGGCCCGCCCACCATCAGGCCCGTCAGTTTGCCGCGCCGCACGCCCTGGCCCAGCATCTCCACGATGGTCCGCAGGCTGATGCCGAATTCGACTTCGTACAGGCCGGGGCGGCGGAACAGGGAGCTGAGCGACAGCAGCTTGGTGCCCGTGCTGCCGTCCGTGCCCAGCGCCGCGTAGCGCGCTGCGCCGTGCTGCATGATCCACGGGATCGCGCACAGGGTTTCCACGTTGTTGACCAGAGTGGGCACGCCTTGCAGGCCGTGGTCCGTGATCTGCGGTGGCCGCAGCCGCGCTTCCGGGCGCCGGCCTTCGATCGCGTTCAGCATGGCCGTCTCTTCGCCGCACAGGTAGCTGCCGTGGCCGACGACCAGTTCCAGATCGAAGCAGTGGGCCGAGCCGGCCACCCGTTGCCCCAGCCAGCCAGCCGAGTAGGCCTGGGCCAGGGCATCGCGCAGCACGGCGGCGGCGCCATCGTATTCCTGGCGCAGGTAGATGATGCCGTGGGTGGCGCCCACCGTCACGCCGGCGATCAGCATCGCTTCGATCAGGCGGAAGGGATCGGCTTCCATCAGCATGCGGTCGCTGAAGGCGCCGGGATCGCCTTCGTCGGCGTTGGCGACCACGTATTTCCGGGTCGTGTCATGTTGCGCCACCTTGCGCCATTTGGCGCCAGTGGGATAGCCGGCGCCGCCCCTTCCCCGCAAACCCGACGCGTCCAGCGCCTGCAGCACGGCTTGCGGCCCCAGCGCCAGGGCTTGGCGCAAGCCGGCGCCGCCACCGCCAGCCTGGTAGTGTTCCAGATGGCGCACGCCGCCTGCCAGCACGTTGCCCAGCAACACGGTTTCCTCGGCGTGGACTTCGCAATAGGGTGGGGTGGTGTTGCCATGGCTGGCTGGCGCCTGGTAGCACTGGCCCAGGCAGTACACGGGAGCGGGATCATGCGCCAGTTTGGCCCAGCGGGCCGGATCGGCCTCGCGCGCCAGGAAGCAGGCCAGGCCCTGGCAGGACTTGCCCTGCAATCCGACGTGCTCCAGGTGGTAGAAACTGTGCGCCGCGAGATCGCGATGGATGGGTATCATGGAGGGCCCCGTCTATGACTATGTCGCCAGCCTACGCGGTTGGCGTGCCAATTTGGCTGATCCAGATCAAATTTATTTCAGTAAATAATTGACAATGGCTAGCCGGCTGCAACTTGACGCGCCAGCGTCCGTCCAGCGCCCTGGCTGCCCTATAATGGCGAACCGGGCCGGTTGGATCGGCCACTCAAACTCTCATCAGGCAAGTCACCACTATGCAAGCACCCTTCATCTGGACCGATCTGTTCAAGCTGGGCCTGACGCCCATGGACGAGACCCACGAGGAATTCGTGCAACTGGTGGCGGAGATGGAGGGCGCCGATGACGTGGCATTCCTGCCCGTGTTCGAGCGCTTCGTCACCCATGCAGAAGCCCACTTCGCCCAGGAGAAACGGTGGATGGAGGAAAGTGATTTTCCGCCACGCGATTGCCACGTGCAGGAACATGAGCGCGTGCTGCACGCGTTGTACGAGGTGCGTCCCGTGCTCAAAAGCGGCCGCATCGACGTGGGCCGCTCGCTGGTACAGGCCTTGCGCGAATGGTTTCCCAACCACGCCGATTTCATGGATGCCTCGCTGGCGCAGTGGATGGTCAAGCGCCAAGCAGGCGGCAAGCCCGTGGTGCTCAAGCGCGGCGTGGCCCAGAGCGCGCCGGCAGACAACACCGAGCCGGCTTGAGCCGGCCTGCACTGGACTGACTCGGCCCGGGCGGCGCAATTGTGCGCCGGCCTGATCTGCGTCACTTGTACGCTGGCGTGCGCGCCGCAACAGGTTCAGAATAGTTATCCAGCCCGCCCGTCTGGCGGCGGGCCAGCGTCTTCATCAACACCCTGTCACCGCGCGGCGACGCGCCCATTACAAGGAGAACTGAGATGCAAAGACTAGCATTGGTGACCGGCGGCACCCGTGGCCTGGGGCAAGCCATTTCGCTCGCGCTCAAGGCGGCGGGCCACCGCGTGGCGGCCGTCTATCACGATAACGCGGAGGCGGCGCAAGCGTTCTCGCAATCGTCCGGCATACCCGTGTTCCACTGGGACGTGTCGGTGTATGCGTCCTGCGGGCTGGGCGTGGCCGAAGTCGAACACGAACTGGGGCCGATCGACATCCTGGTCAACAACGCCGGCATCACGGACGATGCCGTCATGCACAAGATGACGCCCGAGCAGTGGTGGAACGTCATCAACACCAACCTCGGCTCCATGTTCAACATGACGCGCCATGTGATGGAAGGCATGCGCGAGCGCCAGTACGGCCGCATCATCAACATCAGTTCCATCAATGGCGAGAAGGGCCAGATCGGCCAGGCCAATTACGCGGCTGCCAAGGCGGGGATACTCGGCTTCACCAAGGCGCTGGCGCTGGAGTGCGCACGCAAGCACATTACGGTCAACGCCATTGCTCCCGGCTATTGCGATACCTCGATGGTGGCCAAGGTGGCGCCGGACGTGTTGCACACCATCGTTGATGCCATCCCCGTCGGACGGCTGGGCACACCCGAGGAGATTGGCCGCGCCGTCGCCTTCCTGGCCGACGAAGGGGCCGGCTTCATCACGGGCGCTACGCTGGATGTGAATGGCGGGCAGTACCTAGGCTAGCGATTAACGGGGCAGATCTACACGCCGGCCGGGAAGGTCTCGGGCGCTTCGCCCGGCTCGCGCTGGCGGCCGCCTTCGGGGCCGTCCAGCGGCGTGAGCGCATGGCTGGTATCGACGTGCAGCACGGCGTCGAACTGTTCGGCCAGCCGCGCCGTCAGGTAGTGGCTGTGCAGTTCCGTGGCCGGCTGGTAGATCACGCCGATGGCGCGCTGCATGTGCTCCCTGGGCAGCAGGTGTCCCGCGCCGCCTTCGCCATGCAGCGGCAGCAGCATGCGTCCCACGCCGGTCCGGTGCAGCAAGGCTTCATAGCTGTCCGCATGGGCGGGCCGCACCCGCATGGTTTCCCACGCGCCGTTCCAGCTGGAGGCGGCCGTCACCGTACCCTCGTAGGTGCTCATGCCCACCGCGTACACCTGCTTGTCGTATAGCTGACGCACAAGCTGGCCCACATTCCACTGGCCATGCTCGGCTGCGTCCGTGGCGCGCGCGTCGCCCAGGTGTGAGTTGTGGGCCCACACCACGATGCGGGCCGCTTCGCCATTGCGGCCCGACAGGTAATGTTCGAGCGCTTCCAGTGTCATCGTCATGTGGCGGTCACGGACATTCCATGACGCCACCCGGTCCTGGAACATGATGCGGTAATACTGTTCGGCGTTGGCCACCAGGCTGGCATTCTGCTGCGCGTAGAAGAAGGCGTCGCTGCCTTCGGCGTCCGCGTGGTGCAGGTAGTGCGCGCCTTGCCGGTGCATGTCGCGCAGTTGCGCCAGCACGGCTAGTTCGCACGACGGGCTCAGGCCCAGGCCAGCCGCATAGCCATAGTCCTGGCTGTCGTGGCGGTAGCGGTCGAAGCACGCGTAGCGCTGGCGGGCCCGCGCGGCGGCATCGGAATCGGTCTGGTCCAGGTAGTGCAACACCGCTTCGATGGAGGCGAACATGCTGTACAAGTCCAGGCCATAGAAGCCGACCGGATGCGTGCCCGGCAGCAGCGCGCTGTTGTAGTCGCGCAGCCAGTCCACCAGGTCTGCCGTTTCCGAGTTGCGCCACATCCAGGTGGGGAAACGCTTGAAGCCGGCCAGCGCGCTTTCGGCATCCGTGTCGTCGCTGCAGCCGCGCAAGTAGCGGTGCACGCGGTAGGCGTCGGGCCAGTCGGCCTCGACGGCGACGGCGGAGAAATTGCATTCGCTGATCAGGCGCTGCGTGATGCGCGCGCGCTCGTGGTAGAACTCCTGCGTGCCGTGCGTGCACTCGCCCAGCAGGACGATACGCGCATCGCCTATCCGTTCCAGCAAGCCGTCATAGTCGCCTTCCTCGCCGCGGATGACGTGGGCGCAGGAAGCGATAGCCTGAATGTTGCTCATGATGTTCTCCCGCTGGCTATGCGCAGTTGGCATACTCAGCTTGCACAATAAGACCAGTGGCGGTCTGGCGCAGCCGGGAAACGTGACGCAAATCAGGTGCTTGCGTAAAACCGCCCATGCCCCATTCTACGCCGCCACGCGGAGGCACGGCCACCGCGCAGGCAAGTGGACGCGGCCGTGTACGGACGCGGAAAATTCGCACGGTTTCTGATCTCGGTCAAATGCTGTGCTGCGCGCGGGACTTGGCGCGCCCACAATGAGCCAAGGGCAACGGTTCTGCGGTGTCAGTTCAGGGTGCGGCGGCGGGCTTGTATCCAGCAGTGGATGTCTTCCCGCACCAGCACGTCGCGACTGGGATCGAGCACGTATTTGAAGCCCTGGAACAGGAAGTCGTCGTTGGGATCGCAACCGAGCGCGCGGGCGCCGTGGATCTCCACCGGCGCGGCGCCGGACAAGGGGCATTCGCGCAATAATTGTTGCAATGAAGGCTGGGCGTTACTGGATATCGTATGCATGGCTGGCTGCTCGCTAAAGTGGAAAATCAACGGGCTGACGTCTTCACAATATCACCGCCCACCACGCATGGAAATAGCGGCACGATAGAAAGCGACAGCAAAAAATGTATGGACTTTTTGATGGCGATCAAAGTCCAAAAATGCATGTGGCTGGCGTGTTTTCCGTTGCTGGAAAACAGTCTTTTAATTTCATCGGCTTAGTGCCGGAAGTGCAGACAACACCTGACATGGGACGCGCCGGCGAAGTATGACGAATTGCAACAACCGCCGGCGCACGTGACACAGCGGTGCGACAGAAATGCAACGCTTGTTTTATCGATGCACCAAAGTGGACCAATTTTGCGGGAGCTTGCCATGAATGATCCTCATCTGACGGAACCGATCGCGGAACTGGTGTGGCGCGCACGCTATGGCGGCGGGCCCGGTGGCGACGCCAGCGTGCAGGCCAGCTGGGCCAGGGTGGCGCAGGCGCTGTCGGCGCCCGAGGCACGCGACCGCGACGCCTGGCGCGGCCGTTTCGAACAGGTGATGACGGGCTTTCGCTTCCTGCCCGGCGGCCGCATCCTGGCCGGTGCCGGACACCAGGGCGCGACGCTGTTTAATTGTTTCGCATCCGGCACCTTGCCCGACGCGCTGGATGGCATCTTCTCCGCGCTGGGCGAGACGGTGGTGACGCTGCAGGCCGGCGGCGGTGTGGGCTGCGACTTCTCAACGGTACGACCGGCCGGCGCGCGCGCCGAGCGCACCGGCAACACGGCAGCCGGGCCGCTGGCCTTCATGCGCGTGTGGGACCAGGCCGCCAGCGCGCTGTCGCAGCCGGGCGGACGTGGCGCGGCCATGCTGGCGGCGCTGCGTTGCGACCATCCCGATATCGAAGCGTTCATCGACGCCAAGCGCGCCGGCACGCTCAGCCATTTCAACCTGTCCGTGCTCGTCACCGATGCCTTCATGCGCGCTGTGGACGAGGATGAGCCGTGGCCGCTGGTATTCCCGGTCAGCGGCCATGCGCCCGTGGCCGGCTTGCCCGTGTGCGAGCGGGTCTGGCCCGGCACAGAGCAGCCACAGGCCTGCGCCGTGTGGGCCACCGTGCCGGCGCGCGCGCTGTGGCTGCGTTTGCTGCAAGCGGCATTCGACAGCGGCGAACCAGGCGTGATCTTCATCGACCATGTGCAGCGCGCCAACAACCTGTGCGGCCATGAGCAGATCGCCGTGTGCAACCCCTGCGGCGAAGTGCCGCTGCCGCCGCACGGCGCCTGCAATCTCGGTTCGCTCAACCTGACTCAGTTCGTGCGCGAGCCGTTCAGCCGCCATCCCAAGCTGGACCTGGCCGCGCTGGACGAAGCCGCCACCATCGCCACACGCATGCTCGACAATGTGTACGAGGCTTCGGCCTGGCCGCTCAAGGCCCAGTCCACTGTGGCCCACGCCACGCGCCGGCTGGGGCTGGGCATCACGGGCCTGGCCGATGCGCTGGCCATGCTGGGCGTACGCTACGGCGACGATCACGCGCTGGACCTGGCCGATGCCATCATGCGCACCGTCAGCCACGCGGCCTACCGTGCCTCGATCGCGCTGGCTGATGAGCGCGGCGCCTTTCCGGCCTACGACGCGGCCAGTTACCTGGGCAGCGATTTCATCCAGACCTTGCCGCCGGAACTGATCGACAGCATCTGGCGGCACGGCATCCGCAACAGCCACCTGACGGCGCTGGCGCCGGCCGGCGGCATCAGCGTGCTGGCCAATAATGTGTCGGGCGGGGTGGAGCCCATCTTCGCGTTGCGCCAGCAGCGCACGGTGCGGCGCGCCGATGGCAGCCATCACACCGTGGAGGCCGCCGATTATGCGTGGACGCTGTTCCGGCGCCTGCATGGGCAAGATGCGCCGCTGCCGCCGGCGCTGGTGGAGGCCCGCGACATCGATCCGCTGCGCCAGTTGCAGATGGTGTCGCGGTTGCAGGCCCACGTGGACCAGGGCATCTCGAAGACGCTCAACCTGGCGCCCGGCGCCAGCTTTGCGCAGTTCGAATCGCTGTACATGGATGCATGGCGGCTGGGCTTGAAGGGTAGCACCGTGTACCGGCCGGAAGCGGCCATCGGTGATGCGCCATTGCGCATGGCCGAGGCCGGGTGCGGCGGCTGAAGTGTGAAGTGTGCGGATGTGCCCGGAATGGCACGCTGGTGCGCCAGCAGGCTGTTCCGGGACAAACAGCTATTTCGATTCTGGGCATTTCAAGCGATAATCGAGTCATGCCAGCAATTACCGCCTTCCTCCGCCTGCCCGTTCCGCCGTCGCGCCGTTCGTTCCCGTCATGTTTTCGCGCCTCTGCATTGATGCTGGCGCTGGCCGCAGCCAGCGCGGCGACAAATGCGACCGCCAGCGCGGCCAGCGTCTACCTGGAAGAACTCACGTCGCCCGAACTGCGCGAACGCATCGCGGCCGGCGCCACCACCGTGCTGGTGCCGGTGGGCGGCACCGAGCAGAGTGGCCCCTACATCGTGCTGGGCAAGCATAACGGCCGCGCGCACCTGCTGGCCGGCCGCATCGCGGAACGGCTGGGTAACGCCGTGGTCGCGCCCACGGTCAGCTATGTCCCGGAAGGCAGCATCCGTCCGCCGGCCGCCCACATGCGCTACGCTGGCACCATCTCCATTCCCGACAGCGCCTTCGACGCGATGCTCGATGCCACGGCGCGCAGCCTGTGCCAGCACGGCTTGCGCCAGGTGGTGCTGCTGGGCGACCATGGCGGCTACCAGAAGAACCTGGAGCGCGTGGCCCAGCACGTGAACAAGGCCGGCGATGCGGCTTGCCGCGTCTATGCGCCCACCGAGTATTACCAGGCCGCGTCGGATGGCTTCGCGGCGCTGCTGCGCAAGCGCGGCTACAGCGCCGCCGAAATCGGCGCGCACGCGGGGCTGGCCGACGTGTCCCTCAGCCTTGCGCTCGACCCGGCCCAGGTGCGCAGCGCCGCGCTGGCCCACGGGCCCACGCCGGGTGACGGCGTGGCCGGCGATCCGCGCCGCGCCAGCGCGGAACTGGGCCAGTTGGGCGTACAACAGATTATCGAGGCCACGGTGGGGGCGATCAAACGCCTGCCGCCGGCCCATTGAATTTTGCGTATTGACGCGTATTGACGCATATTGACGCTTATTGAATTAACCGCTTCCATTATCGAGGAAACCCAGGATGCATTTACCTGTCAAACACACCGCACGCATTCCCGCCCGCCTGGGCCTGGCCGCGTTGGCCATTGCCGCCATTGGTGGCGCGGCTGGCGTGTATGCCGCCACCCAGGCCAACACGTCGGCGCCGGCCGGCGCAGCCGCGCCGACCACCGTGGCCGGCATGCCGCCCGTGGTCGATGCCAGTAACCTGTACAGTGAGACCGGCTCCAGCCATCTCGCCACCGCCGTCAAGGGCGACCTGGAGCGCATCTACGTGCCCAACCTGCGCTCGAACGACGTCAGCGTGATCGACCCGGCCAGCATGAAAGTGGTGGACCGCTTCAAGGTGGGCCGCGCGCCGCAGCACATCGTGCCGTCGTGGGATCTGCGCACGCTGTGGGTGGCCAACAACGCCGAGCGTTACGACGACGGTAGCCTGACGCCGATCGACCCGCGCACCGGCAAGCCGGGTACGGCCATCAAGGTGGACGATCCCTACAACCTGTACTTCTCGCCCGATGGCAAATCGGCCATCGTGGTGGCCGAAGCCAAGCACCGCCTGGACTTCCGCGATCCGCGCACGCTGGCGCTGCAGTATTCGATCGAAACGCCCAAGTGCGGCGGCATCAACCACGCCGATTTTTCGATGGACGGCAGCTACGCGCTGTTCACCTGCGAATTTGACGGCAGCCTGGTCAAGATCGACCTGGTCAACCGCAGCGTGCTGGGCTACCTGAAGCTGAACATGCCCGCCACCCGCTACAAGGACGTGCCGACCCTGGCCGGCCCCGGCGCCACGGAAATCTGCAGCTCCAAGAAAGGCATGCCGCAGGACATACGCATTTCGCCCGACGGCAAGCGCTTCTACGTGGCCGACATGGAGGCCGACGGCGTGCACGTGGTCGATGGCGCCACGTTCAAGGAGACCGGCTTCATCGCCACCGGCGTGGCCGCGCACGGCCTGTACCCCAGCCGCGACGGCAAGAGCCTGTACGTGGCCAACCGTGGTTCGCACCGCATCCACGGCCCGCGCAACGGCAAGGGCAGTGTGACGGTGATCGATTTCGCCAGTGGCAAAATCACGGCGCAGTGGCCGATTCCCGGTGGCGGCAGCCCGGACATGGGCAACGTGAGCGTGGACGGCAAGTCGCTCTGGCTGTCGGGCCGTTATGACGATGTGGTCTACCGCATCAACACGGAAACGGGCGCCGTGGCCAAGGTCAAGGTGGGCCAGGAACCGCACGGCCTGACCGTGTGGCCGCTGCCGGGCCGTTATTCGCTGGGCCATACGGGCAATCTGCGCTGATCGCGTCGCGCCGCGCCGCCGGCACAAGCTGGCGGCGGGCGCACATCGGAGGGTAGGGCATGCAAGCAAGCGAGCATTTATCTGATCCGGCCGGCCTGCCGGCGCCACTGCGGCGCTGCGTGGACGGCTTCACGGCGCTGGCCGATACCGGCGCCACCGAGCAGGAATTCGTGCAGCAGGGCGGTGCCTTGCTGGCCGCGCTGGTGGCGCGCGACGACTGGCTGCCGCCGGCCCAGGCCCGGCCCGATCCCCAGTATTACCGGCAGTATTTGTTGTACCGCGACCCGGCCGCGCGCTTTTCCATCGTCAGTTTCGTGTGGGGGCCGGGCCAGCACACGCCGGTGCACAATCACACGGTCTGGGGATTGATCGGCATGCTGCGCGGCGCCGAGACGGCGCAGGATTTCGCGTTCGTGGCCGACGGCAGCCTCGTCGCCAGCGGTCCGCCGCAACGGCTGGAGCCGGGCGCCGTGGCCGCCGTGTCACCCACGCTGGGCGATATCCACCAGGTGCGCAACGCGCACGATGACCGGGTGTCGATCAGCATCCATGTGTATGGCGCCGACATCGGGGCGGTGGACCGCTCCGTGTTCGCGCCCGATGGCACGGCCAAGCCTTTCCGTTCCGGCTATTCCGTGCCCGCCTGAGGACGCGCCCATGCGTGCCCGTGGCTTGCCGCTCCTGCCGCGCCGCCTGCTGGCGCGGCTGGCGGTCATGGCATGCGCCGTGGCGGCCGCACCGGCGCTGGCCACCACCATCCTGTTCCCCCGTCCCTTGCTGGAAAACGATCCGCAGACCGACTATCCGGTCGCGCTGTTGCGGCTGGCGCTGGAAAAATCGGGCACGCCGTATGAGCTGAAGTTCGCTCCCGTCGTCATGACCCAGGACCGCGTGCTGCTGGAAATCGCCAAGGGCGATGGTGGCGTCGATATCATCGCCACCATGACCAGCGAGGAACGCGAGCGCAAGATGCTGGCCGTGCGCATCCCCATCGACAAGGGGTTGTATGGCTGGCGCGTGCCGCTGGTGCGCGGCGACCACCAGGATTTGTTCGCTGGCGTGGTCGATCTGGCGGGGCTGCGCAAGCTGCGCAGCGGGCAGGGGCATGACTGGCCGGACACCGGTATCTTGCGCGGCAATGGCGTGCCGGTGTCGGCCAACTCCAGCTATGAAGCGCTGTTCAGCATGTTGTCGGCCGGGCGCATCGACTATTTTCCCCGCGCCGTGATCGAGATCGGGCCCGAGGCCGCCGCCCATCCGGGATTGGCCATCGACCGCCACATCGTCATTCATTACCCGACGGCGTTGTATTACTTCGTCAGCCGCAACAACGCCAGGCTGGCCGACGCCGTCAAGCGCGGCCTGGAGGCGGCCATCGCGGATGGCTCGTTCGAGCGGTTATTTAATCAGCGTTTCGGGGCCGCCTTGCGCGAGGCGCGGCTGGATCAGCGGCGCGTGATCGAACTGGTCAACCCGCTGCTGCCGGACGGCCTGCCGCAGGAGCACAGGGAATTGTGGCTGGCGCCGGACGCGGGCCCGCGCGCCAAGACGGGCGCCAGGGCGCAGCACCGGGCACGCTGACGGCGCGTGCCGCGCGTACCCGGACCAACAGCGTTCAAATCAGTAGCGCACAGACCTGCAGCGCTCAGACCAGCAGCGCCGCGCTCATGGCGGCCGCGTCGATCTCCGATTCTTCCAGCATGGACTTGAGCTTGTCCTCGTCAATGAACAGGTCGATGGCCGAATCGGAGTGTGGCGGGATCTCGCGCTGCGGGCCGGCCAGCGGCGACGGCACGGGCGACAGGTGGTTGGCCAGCAGCAGTGTGTCGAGCAGGTTGTCGGGCGGGATGGACAGGAAGCCGTCGCGCAGGCCTTCGATGGCTTCGGCCACCGGCTCCGGGATGCTCAACTTGTTCATCACTTCGCGCGTGATGATCTCCTCGCTGGCCGGTTGCCAGTTCTCGGGATCGTCCTCCAGCAGGCCGGGGAATTCGTCGGCGCGCGACAGCAGGTAGAAGCCGCCCACCTCGTGCACGATGGCAGCGAACAGCGCCGTGTCGGGATTCACGCCCGTGACCTGGCGCGCGATGATGCGCGCCAGCGCGGCCACGTGGATGGTGTGGTCCCACAGTTGTTCGGCCTTGGCGCGCACTTCCGGGTCGGTGATCTTGCTGCCGAACTGGCGCACCACCATGGCGGCGGCCAGCGCGTACAGGTTGTGGTAGCCGATGCGGATGATGGCGCCGCGCACGTTGGTGATGGCCGGCGCGCCGCTGCGGTTGAACATGGCGGAATTGGCGATGGCCACCGTGCGCGCCGCCAGTATGGGCTCGGCAAGGACCAGGCTGATCGCCTTGTCGATCGGGCATTCGGGATCGTCCAGCGCCAGTTGCACGCGCAGGGCCGCGTTCACGCTGGTGGGGAACACCAGTTCGCCACGAATGGCCAGGGCAGCGATGTGCCCGAAAGCTTCCAGTTTATTCATGACGAAATTATACGCACGCCTGCGTCCAATCTCAACGCAAGGATGTGCCGAGGCCGTCCTCTAAAAGCGACGGCCCCGGTACAAACCCGTCAGGCGTTCACCAGCTCGGGCTGGCGTGGCGCGTCCTGGCGGCTGTAGCGGCTCACGGACAGGTCGTCGGCCCGGATCGCGGGGTGACGTGACGAGATGATATCGGCCAGCAGTTGGGCTGAGCCGCACGACATGGTCCAGCCCAGCGTGCCGTGGCCGGTGTTGACGAACAGGTTGCGCACACCGGTGCGGCCGACCACGGGCGTGCCGTCCGGCGTCATCGGGCGCAGGCCGGTCCAGAAGGTGGCGGCGGCCGTGTCGCCGGCGCCGGGGAACAGGTCATTGACGACCATTTCCAGCGTCTCGCGGCGGCGCGGGTTCAGCTTCAGGTTGTAGCCGGCGATTTCAGCCATGCCGCCAACGCGGATGCGGTCGTCGAAGCGGGTGACGGCGATCTTGTAGGTTTCGTCCAGGATGGTCGAGGTGGGCGCGGCGCCGCCATTGATGATGGGCACCGTGATCGAATAGCCCTTGAGCGGATAGACGGGAATGTCGACCAGGTGCTTGAGCAGCGTGGTCGAGTAGGCGCCCAGCGCCACCACGTAGGAGTCGGCGCGCACCGTCTCGGCGCCGCATTGCACGCCCGAGATGGCGCCGCCGGCCACGGTCAGGCCCGTGATGTCGACGTTGTAGCGGAACTTGACGCCCAGTTCCTGGGCCATGGCCGTCAGGCGGGTGGTGAACAGCTGGCAGTCGCCCGTCTCGTCGTTGGGCAGGCGCAGGCCGCCCACCAGCTTGTGGCGCGACGCAGCCAGGCCCGGTTCGGCGCTCACCAGCTGGTCGCGGTCGAGCAGCTCGAACGGCACGCCGGTTTCCTCCAGCACGCGGATATCCTTGGCCGCGTCGTCGAGCTGCTTCTGGGTGCGGAACAGCTGGGTTGTGCCTTGCTGGCGGCCTTCGTACTCGATGCCGGTGGTCGCGCGCAGCGCCTTGAAGCAATCGCGGCTGTATTCAGCCAGGCGCACCATGCGCTCCTTGTTCACGGCGTAGCGCTCGGGCGTGCAGTTGCGCAGCATCTGCCACATCCATTGCAGCTGGAACTTGGTGCCGTCGGGCGTGATGGACAGCGGCGCGTGGCGCTGCACCATCCATTTCATGGCCTTCAGCGGGATGCCGGGGGCGGCCCAAGGGGACGCGTAGCCGGGCGAGATCTGCCCGGCGTTAGCGAAACTGGTTTCCAGCGCGGGGCCGGGTTGGCGGTCGAGTACCGTGACATCGTGGCCGGCCTGGGCCAGATAGTAGGCGCTGGTCACGCCGATCACACCGCTGCCGAGAATAACGACTTTCATAAAGCTGTCCCCTTGTATTTTGGATTGCGCCAGATATATTGCTATGGTATTGTCGAATCACTAGTAATTGTTACTGTATAACGATAGAAATTTGGTGGAAATTCATGCGTACACAGAAGGAATCCGTTCGCAGCCTCGATAAGCTGGACCGCAAGATCCTGCGCATCCTGCAGGACGACGGCCGCATTTCGATGAAGGATCTGAGCGAGCAGGTGGGCCTGTCGATCACGCCGGCCATCGAGCGCGTCAAGCGCATGGAGCGTGACGGCGTGATCACCGGCTACCACGCGCGCATCTCGCCGCCGGCGCTGGGGGCCAAGCTGCTGGTGTTCGTAGAGATCACGCTGAACCAGAAATCGGCCTCGGTGTTCGAGCAGTTCCGGCGTGAAGTGCTGCGCATCCCCGAGGTACAGGAATGCCACCTGGTGTCGGGCGATTTCGATTACCTGATCAAGGCCCGCATCCACGAAATGGCCGAGTACCGCAAGCTGCTTGGTGAAATGCTGCTGCAACTGCCGGGCGCCGCCCAGTCCAAGAGCTATGTGGTGATGGAGGAAATCAAGGAGACGCTGGTGCTGTCGACGGAAGTGCCCCAATAACGCTGGTTCGTGCTGATTCGTGCTGATCCGGCGGGCCGCGCTTCAGGTAGAATCGCGGCATGGCACCCGTTATCGAATGGAGCAGCCGTGAACAGCATGCATGATGGCGCCCCCGGCGCCGAGTCCCACCACGAGCACATCGTCGCCGTGCGATCCCTGGACGAGCATCTGTCGTCCGACCAGAGCTTCAGCTCCGCCTACGCGCGCACGCTGGGCGCGCTCGCCGTGGCCGACGGCGCCGTCACCCTGGCGCAATTTGCCGCCGTCACCGAGATCGCCGGCGAAGGCAAGTCCTCCGCCGTTTTCACCGCCCTGGTATTGAACGCCATCGAATCGGGCGTCAGCGTGGACTGGGCGTTCGCCGCCCTGGGGCGCGCCAGTGCCGGCACCCAGCAACCGGCGCGCGACGCCGCCTTTTCCATGGCCATTCCCTTGCTGGCGCTGCTGGGCGCGAATGCCCGGCCGCTGGCGCAGCGGCTGGCCAAGGTACTCAATGTCAAACCCACGTTCGAGGAACTGGACGGCTTGCCACCGGAGGAGGAGCGCGGCCTGCTGGCCAGCCTGGGCGAGCAGGCGCGCAAACTGATCAAGGGGCGCACGCTGGCCGATGCGGTGGCCGACTTCGGCCGCAGCACCGGCCAGCCGGAACTGATCGGGCACGCGCGCGATTTCCAGGCCGGCGTGATCGGGCTGGACGCGCTGCGCGAACAGGTGGGCGCGGCCACGCGCGCCATCAGCCAGGACATCGCCTCCTACATGGACCACGCGGAATCGATGGCGGCCGGCGAGGCCGGCGCCGAGGCCGTGGCCACGGCCGCGCAGCAGATGCGCCAGCAAGTGGTGCAGCGGCTGACCCTGATCGACGCCCGCATCGCCCACGAGCGCTCGCTGCTGCTGGAGGAAATCGACGATGCCGTGCATGACGCGGGCAACGCGATCGAACTGGCCATCGCCGAACGGCTGCATACGGACCAGTGGAAGGAGGACGACGTGTGGGACAGCATAGGCCGCAACCAGTTCGGGCAGGAGATGGAGCGCCGGCTGGACCGCGTGGTGCGGCGCAAGGAACAGGCGCTGCACCTGCTGCAGGAGGATTTGCGGCTGTTCCAGTCGGCCATGCGGCTCAGTCAGACCACGGTCTTCCAGCGGCAGCACCACTCGGCGCTGGCGCGGCTGATGCCGCGTCTGCGGCTTGGGACGCGTCTCGCCAATGGCGTGGACACGGCGGCCAATGTCACGCTGGTCAGCGGCGCCGTGGCGGCGGCCGGCACCGGCACAGCCGCCTATCTGTTCGGCGCGGCCGTGGTGCTGCCGGTGCTGGTGCCGGTGGCGCCGTTCGTCGGCGGCGCCGTGCTGCTGGCGGGCGCCGTCAAGTGGTTCAGCGACGGCGGCAAGCGCAAGCGCATGGAAATCCGTGACAAGCGCGCCGCGTTCGAGACGGAATTGCGCAAGCAGTTGCGCGAGGCCGAGCTATCATTCAACGCCCAACTGGACCTGGTGGCGGACGGTTTCCACGAATCGGCGCTGCAACTGCTCACGCCCACCTTGCTGGAAGCGGAAGCGGCCAGCCGCGTATCGGGCATGCGGTTGCGCATCGCCGACCGCGCCATCGCCCAGGCCCAGACCGCTATCCACCAGCTCGATGCCGAACTGGCCAAGCCCGTCTGACTGCCCCGATTTCTGTCCCGATTTTTTGATCGTTATTTCAGGTTGCGGGCGATGATGGCGTCGGCGGCGTTGGCCGCTTGCGCCAGTGGCTGGGCCAGCGCGCGCGTGGCGTACACGGGGGCGGCGGCCGTGGCGCTGCCCAGCATGGGGCCGCTCGTGTCGCTGATGTCGATCACCACCGTCGTCGACAGGCCCACGCGCAGCGGGTGCTGGGCCAGCTCTTTCGGGTCGAGCGCGATCCGCACCGGCAACCGCTGCACCACCTTGATCCAGTTGCCGCTGGCGTTTTGCGCCGGCAGCAGCGAGAACGCGCTGCCCGTGCCGGCCGACAGGCCCAGCACCTTGCCGTGGTAGGTCACTTTGCCGCCGTACATGTCGGCCGTGACCGTGGCCGGCTGCCCGATGCGGATGCTGCGCAGTTCCGATTCCTTGTAATTGGCGTCCACCCATAGCTGGTCCAGCGGGACGATGGACAGCAACGGCGTGCCGGCCGCCACGTGCGCGCCCACCTGCACGCTGCGCTTGGCCACGTAGCCCGTCACGGGCGCGAGGATGGCGTTGCGGCGGGCGGCCAGCCATGCTTGCGCGTAGTCGGCCCTGGCCGCCTGTACGGCCGGATGCTGGGCCAGCGCCACGCCGGCCACGCCCGCTTGCGCGGCGTCGGCCTGGCGCTCGGCCACGGCCAGCGCGGCGCGCGCATTGGCCACGGCCTGGCTGGCGTGCTCCACTTCTTCGCCGGACACCGTGTGGTCTGCCGCCAGCGGTTTGCGGCGCGCCAGGTCCGCTTCCGCTTCGCGCAGCAGCAGGCGGCGCTGGGCGATGGTGGCGTCGTACTGGGCCACGTCAGCGTAGCGCTGGCGCTGCTGGCGCACGGTGGCGCCCAGCCGGGCTTCGGCCTGGCTCAGGGCCACGTCGGCGTCGGCCGCATCCAGCTGGACGATGGGACTGCCAGCCTGCACCAGTTGGGTGTCGTCGGCGCGGATCTCCTGCACGTTACCGGCCACTTGCGACGACAGGGTGACAAGGTTGCCGCCCACGTAGGCGTTGTCGGTCTCCTGTTCCTTCGATCCGACCAGCAGGTAGTAGGCCGCGTAGGCCGCGCCGCCCAGCAGGAAGAGGGCGGTGATGGCCAGCAGGACGCGTTTGCGTTGGCGTTCGTTGTTGGTGTTGTCGGTGCTCATGGGCTTTCCTGTTGTTCGGTGCGGATCAATGGGTGGTGGCGGCTGCGTTGACGGCTGCGTTGGTGCCTTCGTTTGCGGCTGCGCTGGCAGCTTCGTTCCGGTAGCCGCCGCCCAGTGCCTGGGTGAGGGCCACTTCGGCCTGTACCTGCGCGTGCGTCAGGGCGAGCGCGCTGTCCTGCTGGCGCAGCAGGGCCAGTTGGGCAGACAGTTCGCTGCGGCGGTCGGCCAGGCCATGCGCGGCGCGGGCCTGCACGCTGCGCAACTGGGCGTTGGCCGCTTGCGTGGCTTCCTGCTGGCGGGCCAGTTGCTGCTCCATGCCTTGCAGGGCGAGGCTGTCCTGCGCCACCTCGCGCACGGCTTGCACCACGGCCTGGTTGTAGGCGGCGATCTTTTCATCGCGCTGGCTGCGCGCGCTGGCCAGTTGGGCGTTCAGGCGCTTGCTGTCGAACAGGGGCAGGTTCAGCGTGGGCGCCAGGTACAGCGTGCGGCTGGCGCTTTGCAGCAGATGCTGGTAGGAGATCGAGTCCAGGCCGATGGCTGCGCTCAGGTTGATGTCCGGGTAGAACGCGGCCTGCACGGCTTCCGTCTGGCTCAGCGCCGCTTGCACCTGCCAGCGGGCTGCCTGCAAGTCAGGACGGCGGGCCAGCAGTTCCATGCCCAGTTGCGCGGGCAGCGCGTGCGGCGTCGCCGTCAGCGCGCGCGGCTTCAGGCCGGTGAGTGCGCTGGCATCGGCGCCCAGCAGGGCGCGCAAGGCTTCGCGTGCGGCGCCGGCGTCGGCCTGCAACTGCGCTTGCTGCTTGCGCAGTTGCGCCAGCTCCGCTTCGGCCGCGTGCGCGCTGTCGCTGGTGGCCAGGCCGTGCGCCATGCGTTTGGCCTGGTCCTGCACCAGTGCGGTCTGGATGGCGATCTGGCCGTTGGTGTTGTCCAGCCGCGCCCACGTGCCTTGCAGACGGAAGTAGGTTTGCGCGATGGCGGCGGCCAGCGCTTGTTCGGCCTGGGCATAGCTGGCGCGCTGCGCGTTCAGGTCGCCCACGGCGGCGGCGATCTGGGCGCGGTTCTTGCCCCACCAGTCGAAGTGGTAGCGCGCTTCCAGCCGCACATTCTCCTCCGTGAAGTAGCTGCCGCCGATGGGGGCGGGGAACAGGCCAGTGCCGGAATAGCGCTGGCGGTTGACGTCCGCGTGGCCGTCCAGTTCCACGCCCAGCGCGGCGCTGCTGGTGTCGAGCGCGGCGTGCGCGCTGCCGATATGGGCGGCCGCCACCTCCAGGCTGGGGGCCGAGGCCAAGGCCTGCGCCATCAGCGCGTCGAGCTGGGGATCGCCGTAGCCGGTCCACCAGCGGGCGGCGGGCCAGCCGTCGTGGGCCAGGCGGATGTCGGCGGCCAGGCTGGCGCCGGCCACGTCGCGCTGGGGCAGCGGGGCGCTGTCCTGCGGGATGTGGGCGCAGCCGGCCACGGCGAGCGACAGTAGTGCAAGCAGCGCCCGTGGCGCCCGCGTTGCCAGTGCAGGCGCCGTTGGTGTCAGCGTAGGTGCCGGCCTGCGATGGCGGCGGTTGTTTGTCGTCATGGCGTTCATTCTCATTCCGGGGCGGCGTGGTCGGGGGCGGGCGTGGGCGCGGCGGCGGCGGGCTTGGCTGGTGGCCGGATCAGCAACAGCAGGGGGATCACCAGCAGCGTGAGCACCATCATCAGCCAGAAGTCGTCCACGTAGGCGATCATCGAGGCTTGCCGCGTGATCTCGTTATTGAGCGCGGTCGCCGCTTCGGGCGTGGCCAGATTGTAGACGGGGCTGTCGAGCAGGCCGGGATTGCCGTAGGTGACCTTCTCCGCCAGCGTGGCGTGCATGGTTTGCGTGTTGCGCACCAACAGGGTCTGCACCAGCGCGATGCCGATGCTGCTGCCGATGTTGCGTACCAGGCTGTAGATGGCCGTGCCTTCGGCCCGCATTTCGGGCGACAAGGTGGCGAAGGTGGCGGTGCTGAGCGGCACGAACACCAGGCCCAGCCCCAGTCCCTGGACGACGCCGGGCCATACGATGTCGCCGCGCGAGAGCACCAGCGTGTAGCCGCTCATCCACCACAGCGACAAGGCGGTGATGGCGAAGCCGGTGCCCAGCAGCAGGCGCAGGTCGAAGCGGCCCACCAGCCGGCCCACCACCAGCATGGCGAACATGGTGCCCAGGCCGCTGGGCGCCGTCACCAGGCCGGCCATGGCGGCCGGGTAGGCCATCAGCCCTTGCAGCATGGTCGGGGTGAGCGCGCGCGTGGCGTACAGCACCATGCCGACGATGAAGATGAACAGCAGGCCGCTGGCGTAGTTGGCGTTTTTGAGCAGGCGGTAGTTGAAGAAGGTCTGGCCGGCCGGACGCAGCGCCGTGTGGGCGGCGAAGTAGGCGAAGCTGAGCGCGAGGACGATCGCTTCCACCCAGGTCTCGGTGGCGGCGAACCAGTCGTTCTGCTCGCCCCGGTCCAGCAGCATTTGCAGGGCGCCGATGGCCAGGCTGAGGGTGGCGAAGCCGAAGCCGTCGAAGGCCATCCGGCGCGCGGCCGGGCTGGGGCGTATGTATTTCCAGATGCCGTAGAACGCCAGCGCGCCCACCGGCACGTTGATGAAGAACACCCAGCGCCAGTTGTAGCTGTCGGTCAGCCAGCCGCCCAGCGTGGGGCCGAGGATGGGGCCGATCATCACGCCCATGCCCCACACGGCCATGGCCGAGCCGTGCTTTTCGCGCGGGTTGATGTCAAGCAGCACGGCTTGCGACAGCGGCACCAGCGCCGCGCCGAACACGCCTTGCAGCAGGCGCGCCGCGACGATCTGGCCCAGCGAGGCGGACAGCCCACACAGCACGGAGGCGGCCGTGAACCCGGCCACGGCCGTCAAGAAGATGTTCTTCTGGCCGTAGCGGTCGCACAGCCAGCCGGTGAGCGGGGTGGCGATGGCGGCGGCCACGATGAACGAGGTCAGCACCCACGTGATTTGGTCCTGCGAGGCCGACAGGCTGCCTTGCATGTGCGGCAGCGCGACGTTGGCGATCGTGCCGTCGAGCGCCTGGATGATGGTGGCCAGCATGATCGACAGCGTGATCATGGGCCGGTTCAGGCCATCGTCCGGCGCGGCGGCCGCCGCTGGGGCTGTGCTCACAGCTGCGCCTCGATACCGGCTTGCAGCGTTTCCAGTACTTCCGTGGCCAGTTGCAGCGCTTGCGGGTCGATGTTGCGCAGCAGTTCGGCGCGCAGCACGTCCGATTCCGCTTTCAGGGTGCGGTAAATGTCCTGGCCGGCGTCCGTCAGCATCACCAGCTTGACGCGGCGGTCGGTGGGCGAGGGCGTGCGCAGCGCGTAACCGGCTTTCACCAAGCGGTCTATGGTGGCGACCATGGTGGGATCTTCGACCCCGACCATGGCGGCCATGCGGGTCTGCGACAGCGGCTTGGCGGCCTTGGCCACGATGGCGATGGCCATCCAGCTGGCCTGGCTGATGCCCAGGTGCTTGAGGCGGCGGTCCACGGCCAGCCGCCAGCCGCGCGCGGAGGTGTGCAGGGCGGCCGAGAAGCGGTCTTCGATAGAGGTCAAAAGGTTTGCTCGTAAATGGTTAGAGATCGAATGATTAGGATAGCAGTGTTTTTCCAGTGCAGCAAGTTCGCATGGGTGCTTGGGCCGTCCGGCAATCGGTGTTAGTCTGCTGCCTATGAAGCAACTAATTGAGCACCGATGGATCAGCGACTAATGCAATGGAGGCCAGCATGACCGCACCGCAAGCCGCCTGCCTGCTGGCCCTGGCCACGCTGGCGACCGTGGCAGTACCGGGCCGCGCCGACGAATGGCAGCCGGTGACGCCTTACCGTCCGTCCGTGTCCAGCCCGGCCCAGTTGCCGTATCCGGGTCAGCTGGAACTGGAACTGGGCGGCCTGGCCACCAAGGCCGATGGCGAGCATCGCAACAGCCTGCCCTATGCCTTGAAGCTGGCCTTCAACGACAATTGGGGCGTGGTGGTGGGTGGCGAGGCATGGGTCTCGGCGCCCGACGATGGCGGCGGACGCACCCATGGCGTGGGCGACACCACGTTCGTGCTCAAGCGCGCCTGGCTGATCGACAGCGCCACCGCCTTCGGCATGGAACTGGGCGCCAAGGCTCCCACGGCCCGCGACAGCATCGGCAGTGGCCGGGCCGATTACAGCGTCAACGGCATCTTCAGCCGCGATTTCGACATTGTGCACATGGACGCCAACCTCAACCTGACCCGGCTCGGCGTATGGGAGGACGGCAGCAGCCGCACGCAGACGGGCGTGTCGGCGTCGTTTTCCATCCCCGTTTCCGAACGCTGGGGCATGACGGGCGAGCTGGCGGGCACGCGCCGCGGCGGCGCCGACCGCACGGCGCAGGCGCTGGTGGCCGCCGCCTACAGCCCCAGCAAATACATGACCATCGATGTGGGCCTGGCCAAGGGCTTGAACCGCGCGTCGGCCGACTGGTCGCTGTTCGGCGGTGTCGTGTTGCCACTGGCGCGGCTGTGGTGATATGTTCGTTTGCGTACGGTGCAGCATCTGTCTGGCGGTTAAAATGTAGTTCTTGCCGGCATGATGCGGCATTTTTATTATTTTTATAACAACGGGAATAACTCGATGAAACCTCTGATTCTTGCCGCCAGTCTGCTGGCCCTGAGCTCCTCCGCGATGGCGACCGACGTGGGCGTGTCCATCAGCGTGGGCGAGCCTGGTTTTTACGGCCGCATCGACCTTGGCAATTATCCGCAGCCGCCAGTGCTGTACCGGGAACCAGTGATCGTGCAGCGTCCGCCGCGCTATGTGGAAGCGGCGCCCATCTACCTGCACGTGCCGCCCGGCCATGCCAAGCACTGGGACAAGCACTGCCGCGAGTACAATGCCTGCGGCCAGCGCGTGCTGTTCGTGGACGATAACTGGTACGAAAGGGAATACGCGCCGCGCTACCGCGCCGAACATGGCGACCGTGGCCGCGATTATCGTGACGACCGTCGCGACGACCGCCGTGACGACCGCCGTGATGATGATCGTGGCCACGGCAAAGGCCATGGCAACGGTAACGGCAACGGCCATGGCAACGGCCGCGGCCACGGTCGCGACGACTGACCCCCGGCCGGCATGGCGCCTCCTGGCGGGATCACCCGACACGGGGCGCCATGCGCAGCAATAATGTCATCTTAAGTGGTGGAGCGGGTGCTGGCCGTGGGCAGCGTGTCCCACGATTTCGGTGTGTCCCGCACGGCCGAACATGCCATGTCCCCGCGCAGCCCGCCGCGCCCTATATCCCTATATCTATGCCGTGACCACGGGGCGGCCGCTCGTCAAGCTGCACTGAAAGGCTTGGGCAGCACCACCGTCACCTGCACCCCGCGCTGGCCATTGGCCGTCACGCTCAATTGACCGCCCAGGTGGGCGGCGCGCTCGCGCGCCATGCGCAGGCCATACTTGCCCTGGGTGGGCAGGTCGCCGCCGTCGGGCAGGCCGACGCCGTCGTCGCGCACGGTCAGCATCAGTTGTTCCTCGTTGTCGTCGACGATCACGTCGACGGCCGTCGCTTGCGCATGCGTGGCCACGTTGGCCAGCGCTTCCTCCAGCGCGCGCAGCAGCACCACGCTGTGGCTGCGCGGGCAATCGAGTTCCTCCTCGGGCAGGCTGCAATGGACGGCCAGCCCGTGGCTCGCTTCGAACTGCGCCACCTGTTCGGCCAGCGCCACGCGCACGCCGAGAAATTCCAGCTTGTCATTCCACAGCCGGTGCTGCATGTCGCGGTTGGTTTCCACGATCTGGTGCAGCAACTGCTTCATGTGGGCGGCCCGCTCCTGCAGGGCCGGTTCCGGCGGCATCTTCTGCATCAGCAGGCCAAGGTGCATGGTGAGCGCCGTCAGCGACGAGCCCAGGCTATCGTGTAACTGGCGCGACAGTGAACGACGTTCGTCGTCCCAGCAGGTGTGCACGTGGCCGAGCAGTTCGCTCAGTTCCGCGCTGCGTTGCGCCTCTGGCGTGGTGGGATCGGTAGGAGGGGAAGCCGGAACGGGCATGGCATACTCGGTTGGTGGTGGAACAACATTTGTTGCGATCATACCTGAGGACGAAAATATCTGGCGCACCGCGAGCACAACCGTTGGACGCTGGCCGCAGGGGCACGCCTAGTCCACTGCCTGGCCCATGCAATGGCCTATCACTTGCAGCAGGTGCTCCACGTCGACCGGCTTAACCAGGTGCCGGTCGAAACCGGCATCGAGTACGCGCTGGCGGTCCTCGGCCTGGCCGTAGCCGGTCAGTGCCACCAGCTTGATGTCGCGCGTGGCCGGGTCGGCCCGCAGCCGCCGCGCCACTTCATAGCCATCCATGGCCGGCAGGCCGATGTCGATCAGCGCCAGGTCGGGCCGGCAGCGGGCCGCCAGTTGCAGGCCCAGGCCGCCCTCGGCCGCCTGCTGCACCGCATAGCCATAGCAGCTCAGCATCATGGCCATCATTTCGCGGCCATCGTCGTTATCCTCGATCAGCAGGACGGTGGGCTTGTCGGCCGGCGCCGCCTGCGGCGTGGCCGGCGTGGCCGGTTCGCCATGGGCCACGCGGGGCAGGCGCAGGGTGAACGTGCTGCCGGCGCCGTCGCCGCCACTGTCGGCGCGCACCTGGCCGCCGTGCAGCTCGGCCAGCCGGCGCACCAGCGACAGGCCGATGCCCAGCCCGCCCTGTGAGCGGTCCAGCGTGCTGGCGCCCTGCACGAACACGTCGAACACCTGGGGCAGCAGGTCGGGCGCGATGCCGACGCCGGAATCGTGCACGGTCAGCACGGCCTCGTTGCCGTCGGTGCCGGTGCGCACTTCGATGCGGCCGCCCGGCGGCGTGTATTTGAGGGCGTTGTCGAGCAGGTTGCTGACGATCTGTTCGAGCCGCGTGGCGTCGCCATCGACCCAGGCCGGCTCCAGCTGCTGGCGTAGCGTGTAGCCGGCGCCGCGGCCGGTGGCGCGGCAGGTTTCGAGGCAGTTGGCCACCAGCGCCGCCAGGTCCAGCGGCGCGCGGCTGAGCAGGATCTTGCCCGACATGGCGCGCGACAGGTCCAGCAAATCGTCCACGATGCGGCCCAGGTGCTGGCTCTGGCGCTGGATGATCTGGCGCGCCCGCGCCGCCCCTTCGGGCGAGACGCCGGGCAGGCCGATCAGGGTGGCGGCGCTGCTGATGGCGCTCAGCGGGTTGCGCAGCTCGTGGCCCAGCATGGCCAGGAATTCATCCTTGGCGTGGTTCTGCCGCTCGGCCGATTTGCGCTCCTCGATCTCGCGCGTGAGCCGCTTGTTGGTGCCCGTGAGGGCCGTGGTGCGCAGGCTGAGCTGGCGCGCCTGCAGCCGCAGTTCCTCGTTCTTGGTGGCCAGCGCGACGAACACGGCGATCTTGGCGTGCAGCACTTGCGGGATCACGGGCGTGAACAGGAAGTCGACGGCGCCGCGCTGGTAAGCCTTGAGCCGGTCCAGCTCGTCGGCCAGGAAGGCCGTGATGAAGATGATGGGAATATTGGCCGAGCGGGCCCGCTGGTGGATCGCCTCGGCCGTCTCGAAGCCGTCCATGCCCGGCATATTGACGTCGAGCAAGATCACGGCGAAATCATGCTTGAGCACCTGCCGCAACGCGTCCTGGCCTGAGCTGGCCGGCAGCACCTCGTAGCCTTCCTCGTCGGACCACTGGGCCAGCAAGCTCGTCAGCGCGAACAGGCTGGCAGGGTCATCGTTCACGACCAGGATTTTTGGTTTTTCTAATGTGGGCACGGGATCGGGCCTGTCGGTCGGTGCGCTGCGCTGGGTGGCGGCGGGCAGGGCAGCCGGGGCGCGCAGGGCTGTCATGAGGCCGTCAGAAAAGTGCTGGTCGATCATAGCAATAGCGTTTACGAATGTCAAAACCGTGCCTCTATCGTACGCGAGGGCGGCCCATGGGCACTGTTCGTTGCCGCACAGACGGCAGGGGCGGGCGCCACCACAGTGGGGTGTATCGCCGGCGCGACCTGGCGCCGCCGCAACCGTGGAGGAATCGCACCATGAACCTGAAGACTCTGATCAATGATGAATATGGGGAGCTGGGCATGCGCGCGCTGGCCGAAGCGCCTGTCACGGCCCTGCGCAGCATGAGCGCGCAGGGCGCCGAGGCGCTGGCGCAGGTGTTCGGCGTGCACACCGTGCGCGACCTGGCGCGGCTCGATTGCGTCAAATGGGCTACCGTCATCACGGCGCTGGCCGACGAGGAACCCCCCACGCCGGTGGAGCAGGCCAGGGAAACCTTGCTCGACGAGGCGGTGGAGATGACCTTCCCCGCCAGCGACCCGCTCTCGGTCGATGCCAGCGTGACCCGCATCGAAGTGGCGCCGGAGGTGGTGGGCGGGCACGACGATCACCAGCACGCGGCCCAGGTGGAGGAAAGCACGGCCCATGGCTTGCGGCATGGCACGCCCAAGGGCGGACGCGGCGCGGGGACGCCGGCGCGCGGTCACTAGTTGAACTGGCGGGCCGGGGTGGCCCGCCAAGGTCGCTCAGGCCGGGGTCGACAACATGCTGTGCTGCACCGGCGCGTCGGGCAGTGGTGCGGCCAGCGCGGCCGCGCAGCAACGGTTCTTGCCGGAGCGTTTGGCCTGGTACAGGGCGCTGTCGGCCACGGCGATCAGCGCCTCCACGTTGTCCGCATCATCGGGGAACAGGCTGATGCCGATGCTGGTGGACAGTTTGAGCGTGAGATCGTTGATCAGATACGGCTCCGATACGGCCTCGATCAGCTTGGCGGCCGGTTCCTGGGCGTCGCGCAGCGTGGTGATGTCGCCCATCACGATCACGAATTCGTCGCCGCCCACGCGGGCCACGGTGTCCTCCTTGCGCGAGCAGCCCGTCAGCCGCGACGCCACCATCTTCAGCACTTCGTCGCCACAGGCGTGGCCGTAGGTGTCGTTGATGCCTTTGAAGCCATCGAGGTCCAGGTACATGACGGCCGCCTTGCTGTGCTGGCGTCGGGCGTGCTGGAGCACGGTGGCGATGCGGTCTTCCAGCAGGCGGCGGTTGGGCAGGCCGGTGAGCGGGTCGTGCAGCGCCAGTTCCTGCTGTTGCTTGCTGTATTGGGCCAGTTCCTTGTACAGCAGGCGCACTTCCAGCATGTTGTGGATGCGCTTGTGCACTTCGAGCAGGTCGAAGGGCTTGCTGATGAAGTCGCGCGCACCGGCTTCGAGCGCCGCGATCTTGAAGCTGGGCTGGGCCGTCAGGGCCAGCACGGGCAGGTAGCCGCCTTGTTCGATGGCTTTCAGCCCCTTCATGACCTGGAAACCGTTCAAGCCTGGCATTTGCAGGTCGAGCAGGATCAGGTCGTAGCAGTGCTGGCGGTGCAGCGGGCACACCTGTTCCGGATACATGGTGGACGTCACGTTGGTGTAGCCGGCGTCGCGCAGGATCTCCAGCATCAGGTCGATATTGTCGGCGCAATCATCCACCACCAGAACCTTGGCGTTCAGGATTTCATCTCGACTCGGCATAGTGTTCTCTGTCATTGCAGACGCCCCGGCCCCGCGCCAGTGGCGTAATAAATCGATAATAGCGCGCCCTGCCGGGACATGGCGCACGCGAGAGCAATTATTTCCACATGGAAATTATTGTACCGCGTTTTAGTGCTCTTAAAGTGTAGCAAACGCACAGAAAGTTGCTGTAGGACAGTGCCGCATGCGTGGGTAGGAATTGACTGTTGCTGCTTGGCAAGTTGATTCAGCGCTAATCTTGCGCACCGGCGCACATTGGCATCGATGTATTGTTCAATTATAAACTAAATCGGATGCGCTGATTCAGCGGGTGCGGGTGGCAGGCGCGCTGGCGTGGGCCAGCGGCAGGCGTACTGTGAAGCAGGCGCCGCGGCCTTCGCCCTCGCTGGCCGCGCCGACCGTGCCGCCGTGCTGTTCCACCAGGTGCTTGACGATGGCCAGTCCCAGGCCCAGCCCGCCATGCCGGCGCGTGGTGGAGGAGTCGCCCTGGCGGAACCGTTCGAACACATGGGCCAGGAATTCGGCGCGGATGCCCATGCCGTTGTCGCAGACGGCGATCTCCACCTGGCCATCGGCCTGGCCCACGCGCACCGTGACGGTGCCGTCGCGCTCGGTGAACTTGAGGGCGTTGCTGAGCAGGTTCCAGATGATCTGCTGCAATCGGCTGGGGTCGGCCGCCACCAGCCCGGCCTGCGCTTCGAAGCGCCGCTCGATGCGGATCTGGCGCGCGTCGGCGGCCGGCTGCACGGCGTCGATGGCAGCGTCGGCGATCGTGTGCGGCGCCAGCACCTGCACATCCAGCCGCACCTTGCCGGAGGTGATGCGGCTCATGTCGAGCAAGTCCTCGATCAGCTGGGCCTGGGCGCGCGCATTGCGTTCGATGGTTTGCAGGCCGCGTTGCACGTCGGCCACCTCGCGGCTGCCCCGGCGCAGCACCTGGGCCCAACCCATGATGGCGGTGAGCGGGGTGCGCAGTTCGTGCGACAGGGTGGCCAGGAATTCATCCTTGAGGCGGCTGGTGCGCTCGGCCTCGGCGCGCGCGCAGCGTTCGCTGTCGAGCAACACCTTGCGTTCCTCGGCCGCGTGCTGGGCCGCCGCGTACAGGCGCGCGTTGTCGATCGCCACGGCGGCCTGGGCCGCAATGCCGCCGATGATGCGCTCCGTGCGCTCGCTGAACATGTCCGGCTCCGGATGGCCGAAGTAGAGGCTACCCACCACCTCGCCCGAGCGCGATACGACGGGCACGGCCAGGTAGCTGCGGATCACGGGCAAGGCCGCCGCTTCCTCGCGCATGGCCTGGGCGTGGCGCGCGTCGCGCAGCAAGTCGTTGCTGCGCACCGTGCCTTCGCCGCGCAGGCCGATGCCGAACAGGGCGCTGGCGCGGGGGCGGCCGAAGCTGGGGAACAGCTCGGGTGCGCTGCCGGACAAGGCGTGCAGCATCTGGGGCGCGCCTTCCGCGTCGCCGCTGTGATAATAGAACGCGCCGAAGCGGGCGCCGCTGATGCTGGTGGCCGCGTCCGTCACCTCTTGCAGCAGCGGCGCCAGGTCGCGGGTGGAGGCCAGCGCGCTGCCGGTGCTGTTGAGTAATTCCAGCACAGCCGTCTCGTCGCGCAACGCTTCCTGGGCCCGTTTGACCTGGTCCACGTCGGTGCTGGTGCCAAACCAGCGCAGCGCCTGGCCGCCGCTGTCGCGCACCGGGTTGGCGCGTGTGAGGAACCAGCGGTACTGGCCATCGGCGCCACGGATCGGTACTTCCATCTCGAATGGCTGGCCGCTGGCCAGCGAGGCGTGCCAGCGCGCCATCAGTTGCGGCAGACAGTCGGGTGCGTAGACGGTGGGCCAGCCGGCCGCGCCAGTCTGGTCGGGCGCCGTGCCTGTATAGGCATACCAGCGCTCGTTGCACCAGATCATGTTGCCGTCGCGCCCTGCGATCCAGGCCAGTTGCGGCATGGCGTTGGCCAGCGCGCGCATTTCTTCTTCGCCCACCCGTAAGCGTTCGCGCAACGCTTGCTCGTTGCGCAGCAGGGTCGCGTTGCGCTCTTGCGCCAGACGTAACGACTCCCGCAGCAGTGCGACTTCATTGTCATGGTCGTCCGCGCCGGTGGCGGACTGGACAGTTTTTGCCGGGGCGAAACGATAGCTGCCCGTCGGCTCGGTGGAGAAAGTCATGGGTGGGTCGTGGCCCTAGTGAATCTGTGCAATATCGGCCTGGCCAACGGAGCGATGCGCGCTGTTTCCATATGTCGATGACAATATTGTAGCGGGCGCGGGCCTGCGAGGCCCGCACGATAGCCGCGCGATGATGTGGGATTACGGCGCATCATCGTGTAGGCGGCGGCTGATGCTGCTCAGCGCTTGTTGCAACTGCTCCAGTTCGTAAGGCTTTTGCAGGGTGGTCACGGGCCAGGGCAGGTGGCGCGTGAGCGCATCGCCATAGCCGGACACGAACAGCAGTTGCAGGCCGGGATGGCTGTCCAGCGCCAGGCGCGCCAGTTCCACGCCGGACATGCCGGGCAGGCTCACGTCGCAGAACAGGATATCGACCGGATCCTGTTCCAGCGCGGGCAGGGCGGCCTCGGCGCTGGCCACGGCGT
Source organism: Rugamonas brunnea (assembly GCF_014042345.1). GTDB lineage: Bacteria > Pseudomonadota > Gammaproteobacteria > Burkholderiales > Burkholderiaceae_D > Rugamonas > Rugamonas brunnea. The sequence continues at coordinate 75,453 of NZ_JACEZT010000001.1, read as the reverse complement.
GTACATGGTGACCCAGGGCGCGCAGCGTTTCGCAGGCCAGGTAGCGCGCGTCGGCATTGTCTTCCACCACCAGGATGCGCAACGGCGCGGTGGTGGCGATGCTGCCGGCGGGGACGGTGGCGGGCATGAGCATGCACAGGATGCCGGCTACTGCGCCGGCCGCATCGCGCACCGGGGTGTAATACAAGTCGCAAGGTAATTGCGTGGGCATGCCCTTGCGCCAGACCGACAACGGCTGGGCCCGATAGCTGGCGCTGTGGCCGGCCCACGCATGTTCGATGGCGGCGGCGTTCCAGCTCCAGGCTGGCGGCAGCACAGGCGGCACCTTGCCGCCGGGCGCCTGCAGGCTGGTGCTGCCGTTGAGGCTGACGTAGGCCTCGTTGTAGACCATGATCTGCTCGCGGCTCCACATCAGCAGCATGGGCGCGGGGCTGTTGAGCAGGATATCGATCACCAGCCGCAATGCCGGGGGCCAGTGCGCGGCTTCGCCCAGACGGGTAGGCGACCAGTCCGGGGCAGGGGGCACAACACGGTCGGGCAGCTTCATGCGGGCGGCGGTTGGGGTGGGACGATGATAAATCCTACACCAATTGGCGGCCTGAACCTATGGACAAAAAAAAGCCCGCTGCGAGAGCGGGCTGAATCTATTTCCTTGGAGGAGATAGAGGAGACAGGTGAATGATGCCGTACCGCAGTTATATATGCCAATTTTGATTGGTGATGCATGGCATCACTAGCATGAATGAAGCGGCGCGCAGACCGCGATTGCGGGGAAGAACGGTGGTTTGCAGCCTGTTGGAAAATGGTGCTGGACAAGCACGATGAACCTCCCTATAATCTTGCTTCTTTCGGACGGCAAGCCTTCTGAAAGAGGCAATAAACGCGGTTTTTAGCTTATTGCGAAGTAGTTGATTCGGTGGATGTCTCACCAAGCCAACTAAGCGGTTGAAAATATCGCACTTTGCAAAATTTAATTAATGCGTTACAATGTTGCTTAAGCGGCTGTAGCTCAGCTGGATAGAGTACTTGGCTACGAACCAAGGGGTCGTGGGTTCGATTCCTGCCAGCCGCACCAGAATATTGGGATCAGATCGTCGGGTCTGATTGAAGTTTAAGTAGTACCGGGGTTTCCCCAGCAGGGCGCGCGTCACCATCGTATGGCGTTGCAAGAAGTAGCGTGTAGCGTTTCTTTAAAGAATGCTTCGCGACACAGAAAACCTGTTATAATGTTGTTTTTCGCGGCTGTAGCTCAGCTGGATAGAGTACTTGGCTACGAACCAAGGGGTCGTGGGTTCGATTCCTGCCAGCCGCACCAGAATATCGGGGTCAGATTGCAAAATCTGACCCCTTTTTCTTTTCCGAATCAGCAATGTGGTGGTCGATAGAGAATGTCGCATTCTCCTATTGGCATTCAGAAACACCCCTGCTATAATCTTGCCTCGCGCGGCTGTAGCTCAGCTGGATAGAGTACTTGGCTACGAACCAAGGGGTCGTGGGTTCGATTCCTGCCAGCCGCACCAGAATATCGGGGTCAGATTGCAAAATCTGACCCCTTTTTCTTTTCCGCCTCCGGTTTTACCCGCCTGTATTGCCTTTCCCACATTCTTATTGGCTTTTGCAATGAAATAGCCGATGATTTGAAGCATCATCGAAAGGGGAAGTGTTCATGACTGTCATCACCTGCATAGAAGACTTGCGCGTCCTGGCGCAAAAACGCGTGCCGCGTATGTTTTACGACTACGCCGATGCGGGGTCGTGGACGGAATCGACCTATCGGGCCAACAGCAGCGATTTCGCCGCCATCAAATTCCGGCAGCGGGTGGCCGTCAACCTGGAGAACCGGACGCTGAACAGCACCATGGTCGGGCAGGAGGTGGCCATGCCGGTGGCGCTCGCGCCCACGGGACTGACGGGCATGCAGCACGCGGACGGCGAAATCCTCGCCGCGCGCGCGGCTGAACGCTTCGGCGTGCCGTTCACCTTGTCCACGATGAGCATCTGCTCGATCGAAGACATTGCCGCCAACACATCCAAGCCGTTCTGGTTCCAGTTGTATGTGATGAAGGACCGCGATTTCATCAACCGCCTGATCGACCGCGCCAAGGCCGCGCGTTGCTCGGCGCTGGTGCTGACGCTGGATTTGCAAGTGCTGGGACAGCGCCACAAGGATTTGCGCAACGGTTTGTCGGCGCCGCCCAAGCTGACCCTCGCCAACCTCCTCAACCTGGCGAGCAAGCCGCGCTGGTGCCTGGGCATGGCAGGCACGCGCCGGCGCAGTTTTGGCAACATCGTTGGCCATGCCTCGTCCGTGTCGGACATGTCCTCGTTGTCGGCCTGGACCAACCAGCAGTTCGACCTGAGCCTGTCGTGGAAGGATGTGGAGTGGATCAAGCAGCGCTGGGGCGGCAAGCTGATCATCAAGGGCATCATGGACGCGGAAGATGCGCGGCTGGCGGTCGAGAGTGGCGCCGACGCGCTGATCGTCTCCAATCACGGTGGACGGCAACTCGACGGCGCGCAATCGTCGATCGGCGCGCTGCCGGCCATCGTGGAAGCGGTGGGCAAGCAGATCGAAGTGCACATGGATGGCGGCATCCGCTCCGGCCAGGACGTGATCAAGGCGCTGGCGCTGGGTGCGCGCGGCGTCTACATCGGCCGGCCTTTCCTGTACGGGCTGGGCGCGATGGGCGAGCAGGGCGTGACCAAGTGCCTGGAAATCATCCGCAATGAGCTGGATTTGACGATGGCATTTTGCGGGCTGCGCGATGTGCAGAAGGTGGATAGGAATATTCTGCTGCCGGGATCGTTTTGAATCATGGCGCGGCTTCGCTTGATTGAACGGATATGAGAAGCACCGTTCTCATCGCCACATCAGTCCTGATCGCCTCGTCAGCGGCCGCCCAAATCGTCGTTCCCGCGCAGGCGGGAACCTATGGAACGCAAGCGAAAACACAACGCACACCTCCTATGGATGCCCGCTTTCGCGGGTATGACGCCCCTGACTTGGCGGCGTTCGCCTCTGAGGGCGCATTCTTCGTTTATTCAAGTCAACGTAAAAGTCCCAGGGTATTGGATCTGGACGCTGACGAGGGGCCCAAGAGCAGAGATACCGTGGTGATCAAGCCACGGGCAACCGAAAATGCGCTCGCCGTCGCACTCTCACGCGCCTGGAAGAGAGGGTTTGTGGAAGAGGGTGTGGAGGAAACGCGGAATGTGCTGTTGGAATGCCAGCACGAAACGTCCGTAGTGTTAACCACGCCGCTAATGCGAAGCGACGCGCAGCAGGCGCACTGCTTCAGGTTTTGAGCTGTCCATTGCGCCATCTATTGGGCCGGGACTGGGGATCAGTGCATCAATTTGCTAAATTTGCAAGTATCAAGTACGCTCGTGTACTGATATGCATTTTCCGTCATTTCCGTTTTGTTGGGGCGTTCAGTGAAGGAATTCAGATTTAACATATTTGGCGCCCATATCGCGATCACCGGCGCGCCGGGCGCGTGGCGTGCATTTATTCTTGGCACCGAAGGAAAACGCCGTCCCGCCGACTTTGTCGTACCGGACGACGTGGCGGAGCATGAGTTGTGCGAGTATCTGGCCGATCTATTTCACGAGCATGCTACGCCACGGAATAGCGTCGCAAAACAATTGTAGTAGTGCCAGGGGGGGGGCTCTGGGGTTAGGCTTAACTAACATGGGAATAACAAAAAGCGTTCTCATTATCACAATACCATTCGGACTCTTGCTTGGTGGGGTTGGCTTTTTTGCCTCCCGTCAGTACGGATTTGTGTCACCGTATTATGAGTGGGCTCTCGTTGCAGTTTGCATATCCGCATTCATCGGAGTGCTACTTGATGTGTTGGCCAATCAAAATGCCGATGGTCGTTTGTATGCATTGCGCGAATTCTTGCACCAGTGCTGGTGAAAAACAATTTTGATTTCGACCACAAGCAGTCGGTGACGGATCTGTATTCTTCATAAAGTGAAATGATCAGAAAGTATGAACAAAGGTGAAAAACGTAGCGGTTATCTGTTCATAGCTGCTGGATGTATGTTCTTCATTGCTGCATTGCTCAGTAGGCAAGGCGCATTCTTTGGAGTGGGCGGGGCATTTTTGGGAATAGGTGTGGTTCGTCTTCGTAAGTAAGAATGACGATATTTAAAAATTTAGGGGAAAACTGATACCGCTGTCGGCCAACAGCGGCCGGACGCTAATACAGATTGAAAAATGATCTCATTTGGACTAGACCAGAAGCAATTTTCTCAGAGACTTATGCGGTCGCTAGATGGCCTGTCGGGTCACTCGATTCAATGCATTCGCAGCTTTCTGAATGAGCCCCTTTCTGTCGCCGTCAGAAGCGTAGAGTTCCAACTGTTCGTCGATGCGGAAAATTATGGTGCACCTTCCATCTGGGCATACTTTGTTGGCGACGATTTGAAGACTAGCGAACGTTCTTGTGAAATGGCACTAAACCTTGATGAGTTAGAGGAATTGGACGGCCGGTATTTCACAGACTTCAAATTCGGAGGCGTGAACTTGATAGCTGACGTCTTAAAATCTTGGTTCGCCGATTGTTGGTTGAAGGCAGGTGGCTGGGGCTTTGGGGTGCCAGCCGTGCTCGATGTTCACGATGGCTTTGGTGATGGCCGGAGAATCCAGTTAACAAAGTAGAATTGGCTACGGCACACGACTGGCCTCGGCCAGGAACGGACGGTCGTGTTGCCAATGGCAATTTGCCGGTGAGTACAATCTGAATCTTAGGTTTTTCAATAGATATTTCTGCCTCGACATGCGCAAGCCTTTTCTAGACGAGATATACCGACTCGGCGGGGATCCGTCCGACGAGGTATGGAATTGGTTAATCACGCGCGGACCACATGGCGCGGATTTCACCTGGGGTCAGACACGGGACGAACCCGCAGGATTTGTCGGCGTCGAACTGCTCACAAAGTTTGTCGCAGAGATGGAAGCATCGGTGCCGAATTTTCGGCGCCGTACACAGGAGGCCGTACGAATAGGCATGCGATCAACAATGCCCCTAATGGTGAGGACCGCGATCCAGGTCGCAGCAGTGGTAGGAGGCCAAGAGGAACTCAGGCTGGTAAAGCAATTAGTGCAGAGCGATGAGGCTGACGTGGCGAGCGATGCGCGAGCATGCGTCTTTTATTTGAAACGAGTTCTACGTGGTTGAAGAGGACATTCGGGTTGTAGCTGCGGGGGCCTGTAGTTGCTGACGAACGATGCCTCCAATCGGCCAGCACCGGACTGTGGCGGTGGGGCGCTACTGCAGCCATGTAGCATTACTTGAAAGATTCGGCATGCGGAAATTCGCATTTTGTTTGTTACTCCTCTTTCTAACTTTATCCGGACGAGCTATTGCGGCAGACTGCGAGTTGGAGGCTCGGGTAGATTATGTGGCGATTCAAAATTGCGATGGTGAACGCCACCTCGGCACAATCAACGGAGAAGGAGGTATTCACGATCCGGTAAGGTTTGATGCGATACCTCTTGGGATTGAGAAATTTTGGTCGGACATCTGCCAGTGCTATCTGTGGCAGGTCTCAGGTATCGCCGGGGCGCATACTCATGTGGCCCGCTTTCTACAGAACGACGCCAAAGGAAACCTTGTGTTGATACCTGGTGGAGAGTTTGGTTCAGAGATCGGAAAGATTTCCCGTGTCAGCCAAGCATTAGGATTTACCGTTGAAGTACGTGATGCTGACGTATCTGGAAAGCGAAGAACCTTCGAGCGCTATCGTTTCGACGGTAAGCGGTTTTTGAAAATCAAATGACGGCCACCGGCCAGGAGCAGCCGGTTCCCGGACATCAGTAGCTGCCGAAGTTATATCCTTATTGATTATTTGATAAACTGGACGGAGGTTGTTCCCGAAATAAAGATATGACACCAAAACAAAGACTTCGAGCCGCCGAGGTGATTGCCACCCAAATGGCGATGAATTCACTAACAATTGAGGCATTGCGAAATGCAGGGCTATCAGAAAGCAGAGAAGTTCAAATCGATTTTTTATTTGTGGCCCCTGACGAAGTAAAGGCGAACGCATTGGCAGCGCACCTATCCGCGAACGATTGCTTATCAGTATTAGTGCGACGAAATGGCAGTTTTTTCTCTCGAAAGTACCTAGTGGAGGGTAAGACTTACCCAACCTTAGTCAATGAGAGAGTTTTGGCCGAGTGGTTACCATGGATTGTAGTGCAAGGAGCTGTTCTAGACTGTGAATTTGATGGCTGGGGCACTGAAGTGTGAAAATAGAAATACTGCTCCCGGCCAGGAGCGGTCATACAAAAAAATAAGGGCAATACATGAGGTTGGAATCGGTGGCTGATATCGAAGGCGTTTGGGTCGAGCCCGAATTTGAATCTAGCCTGATACAGCTTTGTAGAGAAAACTGGAAGGTTCCGATTTCTGATTTGTCCAACCATGCACTTGCAACTTACATACGTCAGCGGTTGGGACTGAAAGCGGTGGTGCCGGAAGCGCTGCGCAGGATTGAGCGAGGGTACTCGGATGATTCCGAGCTTTATGATGACGAGTTAGCGAATGCGATAGGCGAGTTGGCATAGCATGGCGCTAACGGCCAGTAGCTGCCATCTAAGTGAAAGAAGGGTAATGAGTAAGAGCAAAGCTGGTGTATTTTGTCTTTTATTTGCGTTAGGGGTCACATTCGCGCACCTTTGGTCTCAGCGAAACGTGGACTTGAAAATCGCCAGTACAACGTTTCGAGTTCCAAATCCAGCGATAATCAGCGCCTCCTCGCTGCGAGCGACTAGCGGCGCGCTCGACAACACACAAGGTGCTTTTTTGGAAATTTCCAATGGACCTTATTTTGGAAAATGGGGCGTACTCTTGCAGTCGAGTGCAGAGCGGCGAGCGAATGGATTTCCTTCGCCATTTGACACTGCCATTGCTGAAGGGACGGTGGAGACTGCACTTCAACTTACTTCCTTTGGGTGGTATAGATGTATGGAGTTATGTGGGAGAGATGTCTGGTACTTCAGCAGAAAGCCTACGCGCGATGATTCAACATATTCCGTCGGCTCTATCGTTTGCAACGAAACAGAAATTTGTCATTTGTTCTTCTCGTATCGTGATGTAGACGTTCAGATTTCACTTCAGCAAAGGCAGATTGAGAATGCGCCAGCAAACTTAAAACAAGCTGCCGAGTTAATTGCTTCTTTAGTCGTTACTAGAAAGTAATTTAATCAAGCTCTATGAAAGACTGGCTCATTAACGGGTTCTTAACCGGGCGAGAAAAGGTGTCGAAGGTCCGAAATGGGGCGATAGCCGACCTTCGCGGCACTTGGCAATCGAACCGCTCATGGCCCCATTTTTTGCCCGATAACTAACTACGGGAATTGATGATTTTCTTTAGAATCCTACCAAGAGTATTCGTATTAAAGTCAGGACAGTTGCGTGCCATGATTTTAGTCGCATCGGTGGCTGTCTTGGCTTTGCCTGTTTATTTTCTTGTCGGCCTCATCACAATTCCCATTGGAGTAGGGTTACTGATGCTCACTAGTTCCAGTCCGTGGATATTGAACCTCTATCCATTCCTGTATGCAGGTTCGGGAAATTGGAATGCGCCGGTGTTTTATCTGGATAATGCTGTCAGCATCCCGCTCACGATCGCTCAGTGGGGCATTTTTGCATTTGTGGCCAGTATCTTTTTGCGCGAGTTTTCAAGGAGTAAAATGTTTTCCGCAGTATTGATTTTATTCCTGATAGACGGTATTGCCACTTCCGCCATTTTGTCTCTCGTCGATATTAAATTGATGTGGGTGGCAGGGCATACCTGACCCGTTAACGTCCCCCGATGCGGCGCTCGGGCCGCCGGCCTTCACGCCCGCCGGCTTTGGATTATCATTGTTGGCGATCATGAACTTCTGATTTTTCGCCAACCCTGACGCGGCCTGCCCGCGCCAACTACCTCAGGACATTACGATGCCACAGCTCAAACTGACTTACTTCGATTTCCACGGCGGCCGCGGCGAGCCGGCCCGTCTGGCGCTGCACATCGGCGGCATCCCATTCGAAGACCACCGCTTCGCCTTCCCCGAGTTCGCCGAGTTGCGCAAGACGACGCCATTCGGCCAAGTGCCCACGCTGCACGTGGACGGTACGCTGGTGACCCAGTGCGACGCCATCCTGCGCTATGCCGGCAAACTGGCGGGCCTGTATCCCACCGACCCTTACCAGGCCTTGCTGTGCGACGAGGTGGCCTATGTGGTGGAAGACGCGAACGTCAAAATGAGCCCCACCTTCCGCATGACGGGCGAAGAACAGAAGGCGGCGCGGCTGGCGCTGGTCAACGGTTCCATGCCTGTCTACCTGCGCTGGCTGGAGGCGCAATTGCTGGCGCACGGCGGCGAGTTCTTCGCTGACAACCGCCTCACCGTGGCCGACCTGAAGGTGTTTGTCGATATCCGCAACCTCAATTCGGGCCGCCTCGACCATGTGCCGGCTGACCTGGTGCAAAGCGTCGCCCCGGCGCTGAACGCCCATATGCAGCGCATCGCCAACACGCCAGCCATCCAGGCCTACTACGCGAAGTTCAGCGCCAAATAAGGCGACAGCAGCGTCGCCACGCCCCAGGCGACGAACACGACACCGGTGGCGCGACTGATCCAGTGGCCTGCCGGTGCCAGTTTCTCCACCAGCACGTAGACGGCCAGCCCGGCGATCCAGGCCAGGTTCATCACGCCGCCCACGAACAGCAGCAGCATCAGCGCCCAGCAGCAGCCGACGCAGTAGGCGCCGTGGCGCAAGCCCATCTGGAATGCACCCAGGCTGCCAGTGCGCCAGTTGGCCAGCACGAAATCGAGCGGCGACTGGCAATGGGCAAGGCAGGCGGATTTGACGGGCGTCCACTGATACACGCCGGCTGCGACCAGCGTGGCGCCGGCCAGCACGATGCTGGTGCTTTCCATCATTGCCGACAGCAGGGCCGCCCGCTCCAGCAGGTATTGCAGCGCGACGGCCGCCAAGCTGAACCCGCTCCACACGGCCACGTAGCCGAGGCCGAACAGCGATATGGCCCATGCCGTTCCCGAGTCCGACCCCGATCCCGATCGCTGCGTCGCGCCATGCCTGCGCGCCATGGTCGCATACAGCAACAGCATGGGCAGTGCGCTTGGCAGCATCATGGCGACCATCATCACCGCCCACATGACGAGCATGACAAGCGCATGGGAAATGGTCCACGGCCCGGTGCTCATGGGCATGAGCATGCCGTCCATTTCCTCCATCGTGCCCGCGCCCGCGAGCAGGTAGGTCCAGGCGAGCGTACTCACGAGCGTGACGGCCACCACCGGCAGCGCCCGTTCGTGATGCAGCACGCGCGCCAGGATCGCCACGCTCATGGCCGGCGCCGCCTCAGCCCAGCACGCCCGCCGGGCTCTGGATCACGTGCGCCAGCGTGCTGTGGCTGCCCTTAGTGGTGAACGGAACCGCGCCCGTGCTGTCGATGTTGGCCGAGGCGATCTGTCCTTCGCGGTGCTCGAAACCTTCGGGCAGCACGACGGCCCCACGGAACGGTGCGCCCGTCACGGGGTTCCTGATCGGTTCCACGTCCGTCGTCAGCACGCCGGGGATGACCACGCGCGCCTGGCGTTCACGCAGGTCGAATTCGAAGCGGAACGGGGCGAATACGGGGTCGTGCATCTTGGTCACGATCAGGCTGAAGATATGGAACAGCGTGCCTTCCTGCGAGTTCTGGCCGGACAGGATGGCGAACAGGGCCTCGCGTTGTTCCGGCGTGGCGCGTTCGTCGATGATGGGTTGGGCTTCGCCATTGCCTTCGTGTAGCGCGCCCGGGAAGTGCACCGTCACGCAGAACGACAGGCCGTCCAGCCGTATCCCTTCAAAGTAGCCGGAAGTGATATGCATGGCGACCAACCCCTTGCAATATCCCTCCGTTGGTCTTGCGTTAAAGTCGCATGGGCATCCATACGCGCAGTTGCAGTTCTTTACCCAGTCACCTTCCAGGCGCCAGTCTGCCGTTGCCATGATCGCCTCCCCGAATGTGGTACACGCGGTATCTCCGCACTCTTCACTGTAGGCCGCGGCGCGCCAAACACAAGTCCGGACTGGCCAAGGCCCGCGCACGGTTGCGTTGCGTATTTCTGCACGGATGAGATACGTGAACTATATTGAAAGCGACATCGACCGGCTTCAACGGCAACGGCATCCGGCTTCAGCAGGAGGGCAAGGGCGCGCCCGCGTGCGCCTGTTTCCAACGGGGAGAAGAAGATGTGCAAGCGAACTGTTTTGATGTTGCTGCTGGCGCTAGGGTTGGCCGGCGCCAGCATGGGCGTACTGGCCCAGTCCGGGCAAACCGCTTTCGGCCAGGCGACCGTGGAGCCGGCCTTGAACGCTGCGGACGGCAGTACCGTCTATCTGCTGACGCCGTCGAAGGCGCCATTCCCATCGATGGCCAACCCGCGCGCCGCCGCGCCGCTCTACCTGCCTGCCTATCCCAGTAATTCGACCATCAATCCGGCCGTACTGAACTGCCAGCCGCACAATTGCGACCACGTCAACGTGCTGCCGTTCCCGGCGCCCGGCTATCCGAATGGCGGGGCCACCTGCGTCCAGTATGGCTACCCGGCCAACCAGTGCGCGCTGCTGATCGGACACGACCACCTGATCGGCGTGCCGCACACGGGCGACTTCAACGTGGCGTGGTCGGTGGTCCTGGTGGTGTTCACGCCGGAAGGACTGGCCGCCGGCGCCGGCAATCGCCGCGTGATGACGCTGATGGACATCGCCACGCTGGTGACGCGGGGCTGGGCCCACGAAGTGGCCACGCCCATCACGTTCAATTGCAGCATCGTGCCCGCAAACGTCTACTACAAGGGCACGCCGCTAAGCTTTTGAGTGACAGCGTGACCGGGTGACGCGGCGGCGGGCCCGCTCACACCACCACGTTGCGCTGCGCGCCCGCCACCCACGCTTCGATGTTGTCGATCAGCTGATCGGCCAGCACCTGCATGGCCTGGCCGCTGGCCCAGGCCGTGTGCGGTGTGAGGATGAAGTTGGGCAGGCGCAGCTGGAGCAGCACGTTGTTGTCCGGTGGCGGCTCCTGCGTCAGCACGTCGAAGCCGGCGCCGGCGATCACGTGGTTGTGCAGCGCGTCGGCCAGCGCCTGTTCGTGCACCAGTCCGCCGCGCGCGGTGTTGATCAGCAGCGCGCTGCGCTTCATGCGGGCCAGCTCCGGAGCGCCGATCATGTGGCGCGTCTGTTCCGTCAACGGCAGGTGCAGGCTGATCACGTCCGACGTGTCCAGCAGTTCGTCCCAGCCGACCTGGCGCACGGCGGGATCGTCCACGGGCGAGCGCGTGTGCACGCACACCTCCATGCCGAAGGCGCGCGCCAGCGCGGCCACCGATTTGCCCAGCGCGCCGTAGCCGACCAGGCCAAGGCGGCTGCCGGCCAGATCCGAGATCGGGTGGTCGAGCAGGCAGAAACGGCCCGCATGTTGCCAGCGGCCCGCTTCCACGTCGGCGCGGTAGGCCACCAGGTTGCGGCGCAGGGCCAGGATCAGCGCGAACGTGTGTTCAGGCAGCGAGTGCACGGCGTAGTTGCGGATGTTCGAGACCGCGATGCCCCGTTCGCGGCAGGCCGCCAGGTCCAGGATGTCGGTGCCGGTGGCCGCCACGGCGATCATCTTCAGGTCCGGTAGCTGGCCCAGGTCGGCTGCCCGCAAGGGCACCTTGTTGGTGATGGCGATGGTGGCGTCGCGCAGCCGTTCCACCACATCGACATGGGCCGTGGCGGGATACTGGTCCCAGTGGTGGGGAAAGGCAGGCAGGCGCACGCTGGCGATCAGGCTGTCACGGTCGAGGAAGACGACGCGGTGCGGGGCATGGCTCATAGGGTGAACTCCGTGTTGAGGGCGCGCGCAGTTTTGGGCAAGCGCATGCCGGGATGTTGGGCGAACAGCTCGGCCACCCATTCGACGAACACGCGCACCTTGGCCGACAGGTGGCGGTTCTGCGGGTAGACCACGTGGATGGGGATGGGCGCCGAGGTCCAGTCGGGCAGCAGCAATTCCAGCTTGCCTTCGGCGATCAGCGGTTCCAGCACGAAGCGCACGGTCTGGATGATGCCCAGCCCGGCCAGCCCCGCAGCCAGGTAGGCGTTGGCGTCGTTGACGGCGATCGAGCCGGGCAGCAGCGTCTGCACCAGTTCATCGCCGCGGGTGAAGTCCCATTCGAAGATCTTGCCGGTGCGCGAGGAGAAATAGTTCACGCAGCGGTGGCGCAGCAGCTCGTTCGGGTGCTGTGGCCGGCCGTAGCGCTCCAGGTACGATGGCGCCGCGCAGGTCAGAAAGTGCAGGAAGCCGACCCGGCGCGCGATCAGGTTGGAGTCGGCCAGCGCGCCGCCGCGCACGCAGCAATCCACGCCTTCCTCGATCAGGTCGACCTGGCGGTCGCTGCTGCCCAGTTCCAGTTCGATATCGGGATAGCGGGCGAAAAAGTCGGGCAGGGCGGGCACCAGCACTTCGCTGGCCAGGCCCGTGGGCGCGTCCACCCGCAGCCGGCCGCTGGGGCTCAGGCGCGTGCGCGACAGCGATTCCTCCGCTTCGCGCACGTCCGACAGGATGCGCAGACAGCGTTCATAATAGGCGGCGCCGTCGGCCGTCACCGTCACCTGGCGCGTGGTCCGGTGCAGCAGCTTGACCTTCAGCGCCGCTTCCAGCGACTGGATCAGGGTGGAGACGGTGGCTTTGGGCAGTTGCATATTGTCGGCCGCGCGCGTGAAGCCGCCGGCGTCCACCACCTGCACAAACACTTCCATCGCTTGCAGTTTATTCATCTTCTCCACTCATTGTTCGGATTCATGAACAATCAATTCGACATTGCCGTATTTATCTAATTGTAGTGGAAGTTTAAGATTGTTGTACTGCAGCATGGAACACAGCCCCGTCGGGCCGGACGCTGGCAGTTTGGGAGGGAAAACATCATGGCATATCGGACTGAAATCATGGCGGTGTTAGGACTCGCGCTCGGCGCGGCCGCGCTGGCGGCCATCGTCACCACCGATACGTACGCGCTGGCGGCCCAGACCGAGGCGAGCGGCGTCCATGCCCTGACCCAACAATGGCAGGCCGATGGCGACCAGCTGGCCTGCGCCGACGACGCGGTACGGACGGTGCATCAATGAACGCGCTGTCCGACCAGCTCAAGAGCCGCAACCTGGACGTGCGCGGCGTGGACGGCATGCTGCCCGCGCGCCTGTACAGCTACGGCCCCGCCGGCACCAAGCGCGACGCGCTGATCGTGTTCTTCCACGGCGGCGGTTTCGTGACGGGCGGGCTGGAGGACAGCGACATGTTCCTGCGCCACCTGGTGAACGACAACCCTGAGCAACTGGTGCTGGCCGCCAGTTACACGCTGGCGCCCGTGCGCCCGTTCCCGGCCGCCGTGGAGGACGCGCACGCCATCCTGAACTGGGCGCGCAAGAACAAGACCAAGCTGGGCTGGACCGGCAAGCAGCTGATCGTGGGCGGCATTGAAGCGGGCGCTAACCTGGCCGCCGTCAGCGCGCTGATGGCGCGCGACCGTGGCGGCCCGCCGCTGGCTGGCCAGCTGCTGATCATGCCCATGCTGGACCCGGGCCTGAGCACCGGCTCGATGCGCTGCAACAGCGCGGCGGCCGACATGGTGGACGTGGCCGACGCCTGCGCGGCCGGCTACCGGGGCTACTTGCCCAACGCGGCCGACCGCACGCACCCGTATGCGTCGCCGCTGCAATCGAGCCGTTTGAAGAATTTGCCGCCGGCACTGATCCTGTCGGCCGAGGACGATCCGCTGCGTGACGAAGCGGAGTTGTATGGCGCCAAGCTGATCGCCTGTGGTGTGAAGACCACCGTCAGCCGGTTGCCGCCGGCGCCCCTGCACGAATCAGGGGCCCGTAACGAATGCGCGTGCAAAGTCCACGCGCTGGGAGAAATCGCCAGCTTCATCGCTGGCCTGGAACGGGCCGACCCGCCGCCAGCCGCATAAGGGATTCCCCGCCATCTTAGCAAGACCTGCTTGACGCTCCGCGCTGGCCCGCCACCGGAGCGGTAGTGCCGTGTTTTCTCGAATTTTGTCCGAGTCGCCCGGTTCCGCCATATCTATTAAAGATTTTCATAGAAAAAGGAATTAACATGAAAAACGCGAAACATTTGACCGCTGTAGCCCGGCCCCTGGTCGCCGCTATGGCACTGGCGGGGCTGGCCGCGATCGGTCTGACAGGGTGCGATGAAGCAACCGGCAAGCCGGCTGAGGCGCCGGCTGCCGGCGGCCCGCCCATTTCCGCCGCCGTCGTCGTGCAGAAAGCCGTGACGGAAACCCAGGAGTTCTCGGGCCGGCTGGAAGCGGTGGAACGGGTCGAGATCCGCTCGCGCGTGAGCGGCTTCATCACGGCCGTCAATTTCAAGCCGGGCAGCGAAGTCAAACAGGGCGACGTGCTGTTCGTGATCGACCCGCGCCCCTACCAGGCCGAGAAGGACCGCGCCGAGGCGGCCGCCAGTTCGGCCCGCGCCAAGGCCGACCTGGCCAAGCTGGAACTGGTGCGCGCCGAGAAGCTGCTGGCCGATAAAGCCATCGCCCAGCGCGAGTACGATGAAAAAGCCTCAGGCCTGAAAGAGCTGGACGCCAACGCCCGCGCCGCGCAAGCCCAGTACGAGGCGGCCAAGCTGAACCTGAGCTACACCCAGGTGCACGCGCCCATCAACGGCCGCGTGAGCAAGGCCGAGATCACGCTGGGCAACCTGGTCGATGCGTCGGCCGTGCTGACCTCCGTGGTTTCCACCGACCGCATCTACGCCAGCTTCGACGGCGACGAGGACACCTTCCTGCGCGTGGGCGCCATGTCGCACAAGGGCCAGCCAGTGACGGTGAAAGTGGGCCTGGCCAACGAGAGCGGCTTCCCGCATGAGGGCAAGCTGGAGTTCGTCGACAACCAGTTGGACGCGCAAACGGGCAGCGTGCGTATGCGCGCCACCTTCGCCAATGCCGACCGCACGCTGGTGCCGGGCCTGTTCGCCCGCGTCCAGCTGGACGGCGGCGCCGGCGGCAACGGCGGCCAGTCGCAGGCCATCCTGATCAACGAGCGGGCCGTGGGCACGGACCAGAACCGCAAGTTCGTGTTCGTGGTGGGCGCCGACAGCAAGGCTGAATACCGCCCGATCAAGCTGGGCCAGACGGTCGACGGCATGCGCGTGGTGCGCGAGGGCCTGAAACCTGGCGAGAAGATCATCGTCAACGGCCTGCAGCGCGTGCATCCGGGCGCGCCCGTCACGCCACAGGTGGTGGCGATGGACTTCGATCCGCTGGCCGCCAACGTGGCCAAGCCGGAAGCGAAAAAAGCAGACAAGGTAGCCGCCGTCAGCACCGGCGACGCTGCCACCAAGAAGGAATAAGAGACCATGAACATATCGCGTTTTTTCGTCGACAAGCCCATCTTCGCCGGTGTGCTGTCGATCATCATCTTCGTGGCGGGCCTGATCGCCATCCTCAAGCTGCCGATCTCCGAGTATCCGGACGTGGTGCCGCCGTCGGTGGTGGTGCGCGCCCAATACCCGGGCGCCAATCCGAAGATCATCGCTGAAACGGTGGCCGCGCCGCTGGAAGAGCAGATCAACGGCGTGGACAACATGCTCTACATGTCGTCGCAGAACACCTCGGACGGCGCGCTGGCGCTGACCGTCACGTTCAAAATCGGCACCAACGTGGAGCAGGCCGAGACGGCCGTGCAGAACCGCGTGCAGCGCGCCTTGCCGCGCCTGCCCGAGGAAGTGCGCCAGATCGGCGTGACGACCGTGAAGTCGTCGCCCAACCTGACCATGGTGGTCCACCTGCAGTCGCCCAACGGCCGCTACGATGACCTGTACCTGCGCAACTACGCGGTGCTGAACATCAAGGACCAGCTGGCGCGCCTGCCCGGTATGGGCGACGTGCAGTTGTTCGGTTCGGGCGACTACGCCATGCGCATCTGGCTCGACCCGCAGAAAGTGGCCGCGCGCGGCCTGACGGCGGGCGACGTGGTGGCCGCCATCCGCGAGCAGAACGTGCAGGTGGCCGCCGGCGTGATCGGCGCCGGCCCCACCAAGAATGCGGACTTCCAGCTGACGGTCAACACCCAGGGCCGCCTGCAAAGCGAGGAGGAATTCGGCAACATCATCATCAAGACCAATGCCGACGGCGCCGTCACGCAGTTGAAGGACGTGGCCCGCATGGAGCTGGGCTCCAATTCCTACGCGCTGCGCTCGCTGCTGAACAACAATTCGGCGGTGGCCATCCCCATTTTCGAAGCACCGAACGCGAACGCGCTGCAGCTGTCGCATGACGTGCGCGAAACGATGGCTCGCCTGTCGAAAGATTTCCCGGAAGGCGTCACGTACAGCGTTGTATATGACCCGACCCAATTCGTGCGCGAATCGATCCGTGCCGTCATCCACACCCTGGTCGAAGCCGTGATCCTGGTGGCGCTGGTGGTGATCGTGTTCCTGCAAACCTGGCGCGCCTCGGTGATCCCGCTGCTGGCCGTGCCGGTGTCCATCATCGGCACCTTCGCCGTGATGCTGGGCTTCGGCTTCTCGATCAACACGCTGTCGCTGTTCGGCCTCGTGCTGGCCATCGGTATCGTGGTCGATGATGCCATCGTGGTGGTGGAGAACGTGGAGCGCAACATCGCCAACGGCCTGTCGCCGCACGACGCCACCATCCAGGCCATGAAGGAGGTCAGTGGCCCCATCATCGCCATCGCGCTGGTGCTGTGCGCCGTGTTCGTGCCGATCGCCTTCGTGTCCGGCCTGTCGGGCCAGTTCTACAAGCAGTTCGCGCTGACTATCGCCATCTCGACCGTGATCTCGGCATTCAGCTCGCTGACGCTGGCGCCGGCCCTGGCCGCCTCGCTGCTCAAACCGCACGACGCGCCCAAGGACAAGCTGACCCGCGTGATGGACGCCGTGTTCGGCCGCTTCTTCACCTGGTTCAACGGCTTCTTCCACCGCACCTCGGACAGCTACCAGACCGGCGTGACGGCCATCCTCAAGCGCAAGGGCGGTTCGCTGATGGTGTACGCCGTGTTGGCCGTGGCCGCCGGCTTCATGTTCAAGCTGGTGCCGCCGGGCTTCGTGCCGGCCCAGGACAAGCAGTACCTGATCGGCTTCGCCCAGTTGCCGGACGCCGCCTCGCTGGACCGCACCGACGCCGTGATCCGCAAGATGTCGGACATCGCCAAGGACGTGCCGGGCGTGGAAGCATCGGTGGCTTTCCCTGGCCTGTCGATCAACGGCTTCACCAACGCGCCGAACGCCGGTATCGTGTTCACGCCGCTGAAGCCGTTCGAGGAACGCACCAAGCCGAGCGAATCGGCGCAAGCCATCGCGGCCGAGATCAACAAGCGCATGGGCGCAATCGAAGGCGCTTTCGTGATGGTGCTGCCGCCGCCGCCCGTCAACGGGCTGGGCACCACGGGTGGCTTCAAGCTGATGCTGGAAGACCGCGACAACCTGGGCTACGATGAACTGAACAAGGCGGTGCAAGCCGTGCAGATGAAGGCCTGGCAGAACCCCAAGCTGGCCGGCGTGTTCTCCAGCTACCAGATCAACGTGCCGCAGCTGTTCGCGGACGTGGACCGCGTCAAGGCCAAGCAGATGGGCGTGCCGCTGCAAACCATCTACCAGACCTTGCAGATCAACCTCGGCTCGTTGTACGTGAACGACTTCAACCAGTTCGGCCGTACCTACCAGGTGCGGGTGCAGGCGGACGCCAAGTTCCGCTCGCACGCGGAAGACATCGCCCAGCTCAAGGTCCGCAACGACAAGGGCGAGATGATCCCGCTGTCGTCGCTGATGCGCGTCAAGGACAGCTATGGCCCGGACCGGGTGCAGCGCTACAACGGTTACGTGTCGGCCGAGATCAACGGCGGCCCCGCGCCTGGCGTGTCGTCCGGCGAAGCGCAGGCGGAAATGACGAAGATCGTCAACGAAGTGCTGCCGAAGGGGATTCACTACGAGTGGACGGAACTGGTGTACCAGGACATCCTGTCCGGTAACACGATGGTCTATGTGTTCCCGCTGTGCGTGCTGCTGGTGTTCCTGGTGCTGGCCGCCCAGTACGAAAGCTGGACCCTGCCGCTGGCCGTGATCCTGATCGTGCCGATGTCCATCCTGTGCGCGCTGCTGGGTGTGAAGCTGACCCATGGCGACAACAACGTGTTCACCCAGATCGCGCTGTTCGTGCTGGTGGGGCTGGCGTCGAAGAACGCGATCCTGATCGTGGAATTCGCCCGCGAGCTGGAACACCATGGCCGCACCATCGTGCAGGCCGCGCTGGAAGCATGCCGTCTGCGTCTGCGTCCGATTTTGATGACGTCGATCGCCTTCATCATGGGTGTGGTGCCGCTGGTGTTCTCGCACGGCGCCGGCGCCGAGATGCGCCATGCGATGGGTGTGGCGGTGTTCGCCGGCATGCTGGGCGTGACCTTCTTCGGCCTGTTCCTGACGCCTGTGTTCTACGTCCTGCTGCGCATGCTGGCCGTGCGCCTGGAGAAAAAACCCGCCCCGGCCGCAGTCGCCGTGGCGAACATGGAAGGAAGCCATTGATATGAAACCGAATCTGATCGCAAGGGGCGTGGCCCCGCTGGTGGCGGCGCTGCTGCTGACCGCCTGCGCCGCGCCCGAATTCAAACAGCCGCACATGGAAGTGCCAGCCGCGTTCAAGGAAAGCCAGACGCCGGTTGACACGCAGGTGCACACGGCGGCCGATGGCAGCACCTGGAAGCAGGGCCAGCCCGCCGAGCGCCAGCCGCGCGGCGAATGGTGGCTGGCCTTCCACGACACGGCCCTGAATGAGTTGATCGCGGAAGCAACCAAGGCCAACGCCAACCTGGAAGTGGCGGCGGCCCGCGTCAAGCAGGCGCGCGCCATCGCCGGCATCGCCGAGGCAGACCGCATCCCGCAAGTGGGCGTGAACGTGGGCGCCCAGCGCAACCGGGCTTCGGCCCTGTCGCTGGGCCTTCCGGCCGGCACGCCGGTGGCGCCGGGCACGGCCTACTCGGCCAACCTGACGGCCAGCTACGAGGTGGACTTGTTCGGCCGCGTGTCGTCCAATGTGAGCGCGGCGCGTAACGATGCCGCTTCCGTGGAAGCCATGTACCGCTCGGTGCTGCTGGCCGTGCAGGCCGATGTGGCGCAGACCTATTTCCGTCTGCGCGCCACGGACGCCGAACTGGAAACGCTGAACCGCACCGTCAGCCTGCGCGAGGAAAGTGTGAAGGTCAACCAGCGCCGCTTTGACCTGGGCGACATCGGCGAATTCGATCTGTCGCGCGCCAAGACGGAACTGTCAACGGCGCGTGCGGAAGCCATCGGCCTGCAGCGCCAGCGGGTGACGACCGAGCATGCGCTGGCCGTCCTGCTGGGCAAATCGGCCGCCAGCTTTACGGCCGCCGCCAGCCCGCTGCTCGACTCGTCGCTGCTGCCCGTGATCCCGGCCGGCCTGCCTTCGACGCTGCTGGAGCGCCGGCCCGACATCGCCGCAGCCCAGCGCAACATGGAAGCGGCCAACGCCCGCATCGGCGTGGCCCGTTCCGCCATGTTCCCGGCGCTGACCATCAGCGCCAATGGCGGCGGCGCGGCCGGCACCTTCGCCGACGTGTTCAAGTGGAGCAGCCGTTCGTGGATGCTGGGCGCGCTGATGTCGATGCCGCTGATCGACGGTGGCCGCAACAGCGCCAACATCGTGCGCAGCGAGGCGGCGTTGCAGGAATCGGTGGGCAGCTACCGCCAGAGCGTGCTGACCGCGTTCGCGGAGGTGGAAGACAACCTGGCCGGCCTGCGCATCCTGTCGGGCCAGACAGCGCAGATCGACGACGCCGTCGTGTCGGCGCGCCGTTCGGCCGATCTGGCGCAGAAGCTGTACACAGCCGGGCGTTCCAGCTACCTGGATCTGCTGGACGCGCAGCGCAACCTGGCCACGGTCGAGCGCAACGCCGTGCAGTTGCGCGGCAACCAGGCCGTGACGACGGTGGCGTTGATCCGCTCGCTCGGCGGTGGCTGGGATGGCGCCGCGCCCGCCACGGCGCAACTGCCGCAGGCGGCCATGCAGGCGTCCAACTGAAGCTGCAAGCGTAACAAGGGAAAAAGGCAGGGCACCTCAACGGGGCCCTGCCTTTTTGTTTTGCCGGTCTTGCTTGATGCGCGCGGTGATCCGGTTACTGTTGTCCGTCGGAGAATTGCTGCGACAGGGTTTGCAGCGGCGAGCGGGAGGCGGCCGGCGCCACGGCGCCCGGCGGCGTGACCCGCACCGGCTGGCTGCCCGCGTTCGCCGTGTGCAGGACGTTGCCGGCCGTTCCGGAGGCCGCGTTCCAGACTGGCGCGTCCAGCCCTTCGAACACGCTCTTGAGTTGGCGGCCCCAGGTGCTGCGGATCATCTGGAAATATTCGTTGCGCTCGTCGATGGTGACGAAACGGGTCACAGCCAGGCTGTCGGTCTCGTACACCAGCAAGTCCAGCGGCAGGCCGACCGAGATATTCGAGCGCAGCGTGGAATCCATGGAGATCAGGGCGCACTTGGCGGCGTCATCGAGCGAGGTGGCCGGGGTGATCACGCGGTCGATGATGGGCTTGCCGTATTTGGCTTCGCCGATCTGGAAATAGGTGTTCTCGTCGTGCGACTCGATGAAGTTGCCGGCCGAGTAGATCTGGAACAGGCGGCAGCGCTCGCCCTTGATCTGGCCGCCGAAAATGATGCTGACGTTGAATTCGATGCCGAACGAGGCCAGCGACTGCGCGTCGCGCGCATGCACCTGGCGCACGGCCTGGCCCAGGATGCGGGCCGCCTCGTACATATTGGGCGCGGTCCAGATACTGAGCCCGTCGTCGGTGCGCAACTCATTGACGAGTTCGCGTATCGATTGCGAGATCGACAGATTACCTGCGGTCATCATGACCATCACGCGCTCGCCCGGCGCCTCGAACACGCTCATCTTGCGGAACGTGCCGACCTGGTCGACGCCCGCGTTGGTGCGCGAATCCGATAAAAACACCAGCCCGGCGTTCAGCCGCATGGCAGCACAATAAGTCATCGTCGTTTGTTTTGGGTTGAAAGTACGGTCATTTTACACAGCAAGGCACAGATCACTGCTGCATGATCTGGACATCCACGTTCAGCGATTCCGTGCCGCCGCCGCGCCGCACGCCGCGCACCGGCGCCGCGCTGTCGTAGTCGCGGCCCACGGCCAGCCGGCAATAGGCGTCCGTCATCAGGCGCGCGTGGGTGATGTCGATGCTCACCCAGCCGCTGTAATCGCTGTCCTCGGCCCAGGCGTCGACCCAGGCGTGGCTGGCCGCGTGGCCGCTGTTTTCCGGATCGATGTAGCCCGACACATAGCGCGCCGGCACGCCATGGGCATGGCAGCAGGCCAGGAACAGGTGCGCATGGTCCTGGCACACGCCCTGGCCCAGCGCCAGTGCATCGCTGGCCGAGGTGTCGACGGCGGTCGCCCCTTTTTGATACCGGACTGCACCAAAGATGTGCTCGGCCAGCCGCATCAGGTCACGGGTCATCGCCCGGCCTTCCGGCAGGCAGGACGCGGCCAGCGCCAGGATGCCGGGCGTGGCCGCCGTGAGCCGGGTCGGCACGGTGAAGATCAGCGGCGACAGCGTGCCGCCGTGGGCAATGCGGCCACGGTCCGGCGCACTGGTGTCGACCACGCCGTGGGCCACGATGGACAGCGCCTGGTGCGGCGCATTCATCGTCAGCGTGTGCGACAGGTTGCCGTAGGCGTCGGAGTAGGCGTGCAGATGGCCGGGCGTGGCCAGCTGCCAGGACAGCACATGCTGCTGCGCCTCCACCCGCGGCGTCAGGTGCAACTGCTGGATGGTGTAGGCCAGCGGCTGGCTGTAGGTGTAGCGGGTTTCGTGGCGTATGGTCAGTCGCATCGCATTGTCTTCCGTCTAGGCGGCCAGCGGCACCAGGAAATCGCGACTGACCCGGTTGCCCAGTTCGTAGATGTCGGCCAGGAAGCGGGTCAGCGTGTCGTGCAAGCCGTGCGCCAGGATGTCGTCGATCTTGCCGAACTGTAGCTCGGCGCGCAGGCGTCCGGCGAAGCGTTCCGTGTCGGCCGAGACGTCGTTGCGCACCTCGTGCAGGTTCTGCACCACCTCGTCCATGCAGGCAAGCAGGGAACGCGGCATGTCGCCGCGCAGGATCAGTAGTTCCGCGATGCGGGCGGGCGTGATCACGTCGCGGTAGACCTTGCGGTAGATCTCGAAGCCGGACAGCGAGCGCAGCATCGCGCCCCAATAGTAAAAATCGCGCTGGCTCATGCCTTGCTGGGCGTCGGCTACGCCGCCGTGATCGCCGTGGTATTTGACGTCCAGGATGCGCGCCGTGTTGTCGGCTCGCTCCAGGAAGGTGCCGAGGCGGATGAAATGCACGGCCTCGTCGCGCAACATGGTGCCCACGGTCACGCCGCGCGACAGGTGGGAACGGTATTTCACCCATTCGAAGAACTTGCTGGGATCAGTCTCCAGCAGATCGCTCTGGAGGCGGCGCTGCATGTCCAGCCAGGTCTGGTTCTGGATTTCCCAGACTTCCGTCGTCAGGGTGCCGCGCACGGCGCGGGCGTTTTCGCGCGCCTCGGTCAGGCAGGCGACGATGGAAGACGGGTTGGCCGGATCGCGCACCATGAAGTCGATCACCTCGCGGCCTTCGAGCGACTGGTATTTCTGGTCGAACGCCGCCTGCAGCTCCGAAATGCCGAGCAGGGCGCGCCAGCCATGGGCGTTTTCTTCCTCCGATTGCGGCAGCATCGAGGTCTGCACATTCACATCCAGCATGCGCGCGGTGTTTTCGGCGCGCTCGGTGTAGCGGGCCATCCAGAACAAGTGGTCGGCGGTACGGCTCAGCATAGTCTCTCCCTCAATGGTGGCTCAATGCGGTTGGTTCAACGTTCCAGTATCCAGGTATCCTTGGTGCCGCCGCCCTGCGACGAATTGACCACCAGCGAACCTTCCTGCAGCGCGACGCGGGTCAGGCCGCCCGGCACCATGGCGATGGTCTTGCCGGACAGGACGAACGGCCGCAAATCGATGTGGCGCGGCGCGATGCCGTTCTCCACATACGTCGGGCAGGCCGACAGGGCCAGCGTGGGCTGGGCGATATAGCCGTCGGGCCGGGCCAGCAGGCGCTGGCGGAAGTCCTCGATCTGGGCCTTGGTCGACGCCGGGCCAACCAGCATGCCGTAGCCGCCGGCGCCATGCACTTCCTTGACCACCAGCTGCGGCAGGTGGTCCAGGGTGTAGGCCAGATCCTCCTTCTTGCGGCACTGGTAGGTCGGCACATTGTTCAGCACCGGCGCTTCCGACAGGTAGAACTTGATCATGTCCGGCACATAGGGGTAGATCGACTTGTCGTCCGCCACGCCGGTGCCGATGGCGTTGGCCAGCGTCACGCGGCCGGCGCGGTACACCGACAGCAAGCCGGGCACGCCCAGCGAGGAATCGGCGCGGAAGGCCAGCGGATCGAGGAAGTCGTCGTCCAGCCGGCGGTAGATCACATCGACCCGCTTGGGCCCGCGCGTGGTGCGCATGAACACCGTGTTATCGCTGACGAACAAGTCCTTGCCCTCGACCAGCTCCACGCCCATTTGCTGGGCCAGGAAGGCATGCTCGAAGTAGGCCGAGTTGTACATGCCCGGCGTCATCACCACCACGGTGGGATCGTTGATGCCCATGGGGGCGACCGAGCGCAGGTTGTCGAGCAGCAGGTCGGGATAATGGTCGACCGGGGCCACCTTGTTGCGGGCGAACAGCTCGGGGAACAGCCGCATCATCATCTTGCGGTCTTCCAGCATGTAGGACACGCCGGACGGCACCCGCAGGTTATCTTCCAGCACGTAGAACTCGCCCTGGCCGGCACGCACGATATCGACGCCGGCGATGTGGGCGTAAATGTCGGACACCACGTTGATGCCTTGCATCTCGGGCCGGTACTGGGCGTTCTTGTAGATCTGTTCCGCCGGGATGATGCCGGCCTTGACGATGTTCTGCTCGTGGTAGATGTCGTGGATGAACATGTTGAGCGCTTTTACGCGCTGCACCAGTCCGGTTTGCAGTTGCTTCCATTCGGCCGCCGGGATGATGCGCGGGATGGTATCGAAAGGGATCAGCCGCTCGGTGCCGGCATCGTCGCCATAGACGGCGAAGGTGATGCCGACCCGCCTGAACGTGAGATCGGCTTCGGCGCGCTTGCGCTCGATCACGTCGGCCGACTGGCGTTGCAGCCAGCCGCAGAACTCGCGGTAGTGTTCTCGTACATCGGCACTGGCATCGTGCGCCAGGCCGTCAGCGGTCATTTCATTGAAATAGGTAGCCATATCGTACATTCCCTGTTGAGCACGCTTGATTGGTAATCAAGAACTGTGCCAGCGGAAATGCGCGATTTTGGTGCGGTGGTGGGGGAACGGCTGGCGCACCAGCAGCGGGCGCAGGGGCCAACCAGAGGCACGAGGGGAAAGCGGCGAGCGGGACGCGGTCTGTTGGCCGCGTCCCGCTCGCAGGGGGAAGGCTGGGGAAGCCTTATTTGGAAGCGGCAGGTGCGGATGCGGCCGGGGTTTCGGTCTTCGCGGCTTCCTTGTGAGCCTTGGCGTGCTTGGCCTTCTTGTGGGTCTTCACGGGAGCAGGCTTCTCTTCAGTCTTGGCGCTGGCAGCGGTGTCCTTGGCGCTGGCACTTGCGCTGGCGCTGGCGGCAGGCTTGGCGGGCGTCGCAGGCTTGGCTTCCGACTTGACGGCGGCAGGCGTGCTGGCCGTGGTGGCGCTGGCGGCGGGGGCTTGGGCGAAGGCAGCGGTAGCGAACAGGCCGGCGATCAGGGTGGCGATAATCTTGGTCATGATGTGATTCCTTCAGGTGGTTTATACAGCCGGGACAATTCCCGTGTCAGTGAGCAAGAAACGAAGCGCGGGCCGGAGCAGTTGACGGCTTTTACATCCGCTTACAAGCGCGTCCAATTGCTTACAACTTGGGCCCCGTGTGCGCTGGCGTACGATGGACGGGCGCCGGGCGCGCTATCCTGTCTGGCATGGCGGACCCACTGCACCACTACCGATCGAAACGCGACTTCTCCAAAACGCCGGAACCGGCCGACGGCGGGGAGGGCGGGGATGCGCTGTCGTTCGTGGTGCAGAAGCATTGGGCCAGCCACCTGCACTACGATTTCCGCCTGGAGCTCGATGGGGTGCTCAAGAGCTGGGCCGTGCCCAAGGGGCCCAGCTACGATCCCCACGTGAAGCGCATGGCGATCGAAGTGGAAGATCATCCGCTGGCCTATGGCGGCTTCGAGGGCACGATACCGGAGGGGGAATATGGCGCGGGCGAGGTGATCGTCTGGGACCGGGGCAGCTGGCTGCCGCTGGGCGAACCCCATGCGGGCTACGCGAAGGGCCATCTGAGCTTCGAGCTGCATGGCCAAAAATTGCGTGGCAAGTGGGCGCTGGTGCGGATGCGGCGCGGCGAACAGCGCCAGACCGCTTGGCTGCTGATCAAGGAACACGACGACTATGCGCGGCCCGAGAGCGAGTTCGATGTGGTGGAGCAACTGCCCGACAGCGTGCTTGCGCGCCCGTCCGGCCGTGGCGCCAAGCGGGCGGGCCGGGCCGCGCCAGCGGCGTCCAGCCAGGCCAAGGCAGCGCTGTCGGCCGCGTCCGGCCAGGGCAACCCAGCGCTGCCGGACCAGCTTCCCGCCGGTGTCCGCAAGGCGGCGTTGCCGGACAAGCTGGCGCCGCAACTGGCCACGCTGGCGGAGCAGCCGCCCGCCACGGCCGGCGACTGGATCTACGAGACGAAATTCGACGGCTATCGTTTGCTGAGCAGGGTGGATGGCGACGCAGTGCGCCTGACCACGCGCAGCGGCGCGGACTGGACGGCAAAGCTCGGTCCCTTGCACGCAGTCCTGCGGGACATGCATCTGCCGCCCGGCTGGTACGACGGCGAGATCGTCGTGCCCGACGCGCAGGGCCGTCCCGATTT
The DNA here is from genome assembly GCF_014042345.1 of Rugamonas brunnea. Taxonomy (GTDB): domain Bacteria; phylum Pseudomonadota; class Gammaproteobacteria; order Burkholderiales; family Burkholderiaceae_D; genus Rugamonas; species Rugamonas brunnea. The sequence continues at coordinate 49,412 of NZ_JACEZT010000001.1, read as the reverse complement.
CGGCCTGTTGCAGCAGGCGTTCGATGGCAAGCATACGGCCGACATCATCTACTACCTGTTCGATCTGCCCTACTGTGGCGGCTATGATTTGCGCCATGTGCCGCTGGAACAAAGGCGCGCGTTGCTGGAACACGTGCTGGACGCATGCGGGCCGTCGTCGCGCGTGCGCTTCAGTCCCGCGCTCGATGCGGCGCCAGAGCGGGCGGTGGAGGCCGCGTGCCGTCTTGGGCTGGAAGGCATCATCGGCAAGCGGCGCGACGCTCCCTACGTATCGCACCGCACGCGCGACTGGATCAAACTCAAATGCGGCCAGCGGCAGGAGTTCGTCGTCGGTGGCTACACTGATCCGCAGGGTTCGCGCAGCGGCTTCGGTTCGCTGCTGCTGGGCGTGTACGACGAGCACGGACGGCTGCATTACGCGGGCAACGTCGGCACGGGCTTCGATGCCGCCGAGCTGAAGACGCTATCGGCGCGCATGCGCAAGCTGGCGGTGGACGACAGTCCGTTCGATGACGCCGGGCGCGTCGCGGGGCGGCCCCATTGGCTGCGGCCGGAACTGGTGGCCGAAGTGAGTTTCGGCGAATGGACGCGCGACGGTTCGCTGCGCCATTCGGTATTCCACGGCCTGCGCGAGGACAAGCCAGCGCGCGCCATCCGGCGCGAGGACGTGCGGCGGCCGGCCCCGGGCCATGACGATGATGCTGACCCAGGCGGCGCCAATGTCCGTGGCGGTGGCCGTGCCAGCGCCGGCGCCAGCGCGAGCGCGCGCATGGCGCCGCCCGATCCGCCCGCCGTGGCCAGCAAGTTGCCGGCGCGGCTGCACGTGACCCATCCCGACCGTGTGGTGGACCGGCTGAGTGGCACCACCAAGCTGGCGCTGGTGCGCTATTACGCGCAGGTCGCCGTGCTGATGCAGCCTCACCTCAAGGAGCGTCCGGTGGCGCTGCTGCGCGCGCCGGACGGCGTGGAAGGCGAATTGTTCTTCCAGAAGCACGCGGGCGGCCGCATGGCGGGCGTGCGTGAGCTGGATCAGGCGCTGGACCCCGATCACCCGCCCATGCTGACCATCGACGGCGCGGCGGGCCTGCTGTCGGCGGCGCAGTGGAACGTGGTGGAGATCCACACCCAGAACGCATTGGCGCGCACGTATGACCATCCCAACCGGCTGGTGTTCGACCTTGATCCGGGGCAGGGCGTGACGTGGCCGCAGGTGCGCGAGGCGGCGCTGCTGGTGCGCAGCATGCTCGATGAGCTGGAATTGCCGGCCTTTCTCAAGACCAGCGGCGGCAAGGGCTTGCACCTGGTGGTGCCGCTGCGTCCCCATTATGGCTGGGACGACGTGAAAGGCTTCTCGCAAGCCGTCGTGGCGCATATTGCGCGCCTGATTCCTGAGCGCTTCTCGGCCAAGAGCGGGCCGCGCAACCGGGTCGGCCGCATTTACATCGATTATCTGCGCAATGGGCGCGGCGCCACCACTGTGTGCGCGTGGTCCGCGCGCGCGCGACCGGGGCTGGGGATTTCCGTGCCGGTGGAATGGGATGAACTGGAGCGGCTCGATGGCGGCGACCACTGGACCGTGCGCACGATAGAGCAGCGGCTTGATGTGGGCAATGCGCCGTGGAAGGACTACGCGCGCAGCGCACGTGGCCTTGCTGGTCCGATGCGCCGCTTGGGCTATGCGCCGGATGGCACCGGTGAGGCGGAGGACTGAGCCAGGTTAAGCCCTGCGCGCGCCTGAAGTGCTGGACGTGGCGCGCTTGGCGGGCGACTTGCGGGCGCCGCTGTCGCTCTTACTGTGTTGGCTGGTCCTGCTTGTGCTGCCAGACCGGCGGACGTGGCTGGTTTCCTGTTTTCCCTTGTCCTGCTTGCCGCCGCCATCGTGGCCGCGCAGGCTGCGTTGAAGCAGCTCCACGAGGTCCACCACATTGCTGGCGCCCGGTTCGCGCGTTTCGCGGGACGGTTTGGTGATGGCGTGGGTCTTGCCCGCCTTGACCTTCTTCTCGATCAGCGCCATCAGGTCGTCGCGATAGCTGTCGTGGTATTGCTGCGGGCGCCACGGCTCGGCCATGCCTTCCACCAGCTCCAGCGCCATCGACAACTCTTTCGGCTTGAGTTCGCCGGTGCGCGTGGACGGCAGATCGAGGTCGTCCGTATCGAGGATCTCGGCCGGGTAGCGCAACGTGTTGAGCACGATGGCGTCATCGAGGCAGATCAGCGCGCACAGATGCTGGCGGGTACGGATCACCACGGTGGCCACACCCACCTTGCCGGATTTGCGCAGCGTTTCGCGCAGCAGCGCGTAGACGCGGGCGCCGCCGCGCGTGGGCGACAGGTAGTAGGCCTGCTCGTAGTAGGTGAGGGGAATCTCCTCGGCGGCGGCGAACGACAGGATGTCGATTGTCTGCGTGGCCGCCACGTTGGCCTGGCGCAGGTCCTCGTCCGTCAGCACCACGTAGCTGTCTTCCTCGTATTCGTAACCTTTGACGATGTCGTCCCACGTCACTTCCTCGCCGGTGCGCTTGTTGTAGCGGCGGTAGCCCACGGGCGAGAAGTCGCGCCGGTCCAGCATGGTCAGGTTCAGTTCGTCCGGGCGCACGGCCGTGTGCAGTTCGACCGGGATGTGCACCAGTCCGAAGCTGATCGCGCCTTTCCATAATGCACGTGCCATGACGCTGTCCTCCCTACCCGCATCATGCCGGTGGCGGCGGCAAGGGGCCGTGCGCTGCTTCACACAATGGCCTGTTTTTGCCATTGCGTGACAATTGGATAGAATTAAGATGGCCTGACTGGCTCACAATTTGAAAGCAACACTTGGTTATCCAGTTGTAGCCGCTTTTGCAATAAAAGATGCGACATGGAACAGATCGGCCCCGATAATGCCGCGCTGCCACAGCGCCAGATTCGCGACAAATTCGTCGACCGGATGTGGTTGTGCGTGTGCAGCTACTGCGTGGTGGTGATACCGATCGTGATATGGCGCGAGTTGACGCTCGGTGGCGGCATGGCCCGGGTGGCGCCCGTTACCGCGCTGTCCGTGCTGGCCATCGCCGTCACCCCGGTCCGGAATAGGTTGCCGCAGGTGGTGCGACTGGGCATGCCGCCGGCCCTGCTGGCGCTGGGCGGGCTGGCCGGGCTCTATTCCTATGGTTTGCAAGGCAGCGGCATGATCGCGGTGATCTTCGGCAGCGTGTGCGCGATCACCGTCGCCCCGCTGCGGGTGGGCGTGGCGGCGCTGTCGCTGATCTGGCTGGCTGTGATCGTAATCGCCCTTTGCTACATGCGGGGCGTGCTGCAGGCGCCATTCGGGGTCGAGTTCGCCAGCAGCGCCGTCAACTGGGTCGGCACCACCACCACCACGGTGCTGTTGACGGTCTATCTGTCCGCCGCCATCGCCGACTACCAGCGCTCGACCGGGTTGTTGCTGCACAAGGTGGAGCGCCAGCGCGACCAGATCGCGGCGCTGGCCAACCATGATGCGCTGACGGGCCTGCCGTCGTTGCGACTGGCGCGCGACCGGCTGGAAATGGCTTGCAGTCACGCCTTGCGCACCCACACCCGGGTCGCCGTGCTGTTCATCGACCTCGACGGCTTCAAGTGCGCCAATGACAGCCACGGCCACCTGGCCGGCGACCTGGCGCTGCGCACCGTGGCCCAGCGCCTGATGGACGCCGTGCGCACGACCGATACGGCGGCTCGCATCGGCGGCGATGAATTCCTCGTGATCCTGAACGGGGTGGAGGCGGAGGCGGTCGCCATCCGCACGGCGCAGAAGATCATCGCCGCCATCGCCGAACCCATCCTTTATCAGGACCGGCGCCTGCGCATCGGCGCCAGCGTGGGCATTTCCTTCTTCCCGGACCATGGCCAGACCAGCGATATGCTGCTCGACCATGCGGACCAGGCCATGTACCGTGTCAAGCGCACCGGCAAGAACGATTACGCCGTGTTCCGTGACGCCTGAGGGGGCGGACCTGATAAATAGTATGAGTCTGTGTTACAAATAATATTGCTAATTATGAACTTTATGGCACACTAATAGAATAGCAATTCTTATAAATACAATGATAGTGGGGAGCATGCGTGATGGCTGATCTTGATAGCCGCAAGGACATAGTTGGGGTGTTTTTAACCACAACCGGCGAGCGGCGCGCCGAATTCCAGGCTTGCTGCGGCGAGCAATTCTCGCGGTTATTGCTTGTGGATAATATCGACGCAGCCACTGTTGCGGTGGGACGACAAAAAGTCGACCTGCTGGTGCTGGACCTGAGCGGTTTTTCCAGCATGGGCGAGATGGCCGGCATTGGCGCCCTGATCCGCAGCCGCGCCGGCGCGCCCACCTTGCTGCTGTGCCCATATGTGAGCAGCGCGTGGATACCGGAACTGATGGCCTGCGGCCCGCTGCAATACCGCATCTGCCCCATGCTGAACGATGAATTGCAGATGGCGGTGGAACAATGCCTGTCCACCTCGGTCAACCCGGCCGCCGCGGCCCAGCAGACCCTGCTCGACAAGGAAAAGGAATTGCGCGACCTGCTGACCATCCAGCGCAGCCTGCAACGGGCGCTGAGCAGCGTGGACGATATTGCCACCATGTCGGCCCAGGTTTGCCTGGCCCTGTGCAGCTTCCCCGGCGTGCGCCACACGGCCCTGCTGCACATGAAGGAGCGCGGTGATTTGCAACTGGTGGCGCAGGAGTCGCGCAACCACCTGGACCTGAGCCGCTTGCTGGAGCGGCGCGACCGCTTGCTGCAGGTGCCGCTGAGCGACATCTTCCCGCCGTTGCTGGCCGTAAGCGGCGGCGAACTGGTGCTGCTGGACGCGCCGGAAAAGGCCGGCGACCCGGAGCTGGCGCTTAGCCTGCACGACCGCGAGGTGCGCATGGTGCTGGCGCTGCCGCTGCGCAGCGAGGCGGGCGGCCCGGTGCAGGGTTCCGTCTGTCTGATGTTCGACCGCCACATCCAGTTCTCGCGCGAGCAGTTCGCCTGCTTCACCAGCCTGGCGCAGTTCATCAGCTTCGGCCTCGGCATGAGCGAGCTCAAACACCAGAATGACGCGCTGGCCGGCCAGCTGCTGCAAATCAGCACCATCGACGCGCTGACGGGCGCCGTCAACCGCCGCCGCGGCGAGGATATCCTGGAGACGGAAATCCGGCGCGCGCGCCGCTACGCCTTGCCGCTAGCCCTGATCACTTTCGACATCGACAACTTCCGCTCCGTCAACGATTTATATGGTTACCCGATCGGCGACCAGGCACTGCGCATTGTGGCCGAAACGGTGCAGGCGCGCCTGCGCGGCTCCGATACGCTGGCCCGCATGCGGGGCGAGGAATTCATGGTGGTGGCCACCCACACCTGCGCCATCGACGCGCTCAAGCTGGCCGAAAAGCTGCGCGAGACCATCGCCGAGACTACGCTGCCGGGTTGCGAAATGGTCACCATCAGCCTGGCCGTGGCCCAGGTGGGGCTGGACGAGGGCGCCATCTCCGTGCTCGACCGGCTCGACGCGGCCCTGCACCGCGCCAAGCGCGCCGGGCGCAACTGCGTGGAACTGGCGATGCAGTGAGGCCGGCCCATCCGACCGTGGTCCCCGCGAAGGAGGGAATCCAGGCAGTGCCTGAATTCCCTCCATGCGCCACCAGCGGCGCATGGATACCCGCTTTCTTGGATATGTCGTGTTCACCCACAGCCTGACAAATAATTCCTTTGAGCAACTAATTGTTGCGCTCGACCGGCGTTCGCCCCTATGATGGGACCGTGCGCGAGATGATTTTCTTGCTGTTTATATAATCCGGGGTTCTTACGATGGTGCGCAAGTGGGTCAGCCGTACCGGACGCGCGTCGATCGCGTGGTTCGTCAGCGTGGCGATGACGGCCGTGGTGACGGTGGTGCTGGCGGCGTTCGCCTGGTATTTCTACCAGGAAGAGAAGGAGCAGCGCCGCGAGCAGTTGCACCAGACGGTCGCCACCAGCGCCGACGAACTGTCGGCCGCCGTGGCGCTGCCGGCCTGGAACTTCGACGAGAACCAGATCCTCACCATCATGAAAAGCGGTTTGAGCAACCGCGACCTGTACGCCAGCGCCGTGGCGCCGGTGGCCACCAGCCATCCCTACATCCTGCTGCGCGGACCGGACGGCCAGTTGCGGGCGGCCGAGAGCTTGCCGGCCCAGCCCGACCAACTGGTGGAAACGCGCCCCATCACGGCCAATGGCCAGAATATCGGCACCATCAGCGTGTACGCCACGCCGGCGCTGATGCTGGAGCAATTGCGCCAGCGCCTGATCACCATCATCGGCATGATCGTGGTGCTGGACGCCACGCTCGTGTTCAGCCTGTACCTGCTGCTGTGGCATCTCATCCTCAAGCCCTTGAGCTCGATCGGCCGCTACGCCGTCAACGTCAAGGCCGGCATGAACCCGGGTGCGGCCCCGCCCAGCGACTGGTTCTTCGGTGAACTCGACACCCTGAACGCGGCCATCCGCGACATGGTGGCGCTGCTGGAGCGCCGCTACGTGGCCATGCACGCCTCGGAGGAACGGCTGCAGATCGCCAGCAGCGCGGCCGCCATCGGCATCTGGGACTGGAATATCCTGACTGGCGACGTGGTGTGGGACGAACAGATGTTCCGCCTGCACGGCATGGAGGGCGGCAAGGGTGGACGCGACATGGCCCAGTGGGTGGCCATGCTCCATCCGGACGACGCGCTGCCGGTGCAGGCGCTGCTGGACCAGGCCTTGCAGGGCAACGGCGAATTCGACGCCGAGTTCCGCATCGTCTGGCCCGACGGCAGCGTGCACCACATCAAGGGCGACGCCATGATCTTCCGCGACAGCGAAGGGCGGCCGGCGCGCATGGTGGGCGTCAACTACGACATCACGGCACACAAGGTGGCCCAGCAGGAGCTGCGGCGCCACCGCATCCACCTGGAGGAACTGGTGGCCGAGCGCACCGAGGCGCTGTCGGTGGCCGTGCTGCAGGCGCAGGCGGCCAACCAGGCCAAGAGCATCTTCCTGGCCAATATGAGCCACGAGCTGCGCACGCCGCTCCATTCCGTGATCGGCTTCTCGCGCCTGATGGCCGATTCCAAGCACATGCTGCCCGAGGAGAAGCGCAACCTGGCCATCATCCACCGCTCCGGCCAGCATTTGCTCAAGTTGATCAACGACATCCTGGAACTGTCCAAGATCGAGGCCGGCCGCGCCGTGCTGCAAACGGAGGTGCTCAATCCGCAGGAGATGCTGCAGGAGGTGATGGACATGGTCAGCATGCGGGCCGGCCAGAGCGGCGTGGCGCTGGTGCTCGACAGCGCGGGCCTGCCGGCGGCGGCCCGTGTGGACGGCACCAAGCTGCGCCAGGTGCTGCTGAACCTGATGTCGAACGCCGTCAAGTTCACCACGCGCGGCAAGGTCACGCTGCGCGCGCGCGGGGTGGCGCGCGGCGAGCACTGCGAGCTCAGTTTCGCCGTGATCGACACCGGGCCGGGCATCGCGGAGGCGGACCAGGTCCGCATCTTCGAACCGTTCGTCCAGGCCGACGGCCCCGGCGCCAAGGAAGGGACGGGCCTGGGCCTGACCATTTCGCGCGAATTCGTGCAACTGATGGGCGGCACCCTGACGGTGCAGTCGGCGCCGGGCGCGGGCGCCACCTTCCAGTTCACGGTGACGACTGAACTGGCCAGCGCGGCCGCGCTGCCGGCGCCCGGCGGTGCCGACGGGGTGGCGGAAGCCCCGCAGGAGCGCCATATCGTGGTGCTGGACGAGAGCGACGATGGCCGCGCGCCGCTGTCGCGCGCCGACGTGGCCTGCCTGTCGCCGCAGTTGCGGGCCACGCTGCGCTCCGCCGTGCAGGAACTGAACCTGGTGCGGGTGGCGCAGTTGCTGCGGCCGTTGGCGCGCGAGCAGGGGGCCGTGGTCGAGCGGATCGAGCACATGGTAAGCCAGCACCAGTATCCGCAATTGTGCGCGCTGCTGGAGGATGATGACGAGGCGCTGGCGCCGCGCTGAACGGCGTGCCGCAGGCCGGCAACGCCGTGGTATATGATAGGGGAGCGCGCGGCATGATCGCGCAGCGCTGGAAATGAACAAGGCTGAAAGAGTTTGCATGCACGGGGAAATGGCGGAACAACACACCAAGGGTGAAGTGCTGATCGTGGAAGACACGCCGGCCTCGCTCAAGCTGCTGAGCGACCTGCTGACGGAGGCCGGCTACTACGTGCGCCAGGCGCCCAACGGCGAGCTGGCCCTGTGGACGGCCCAGTCGCGCCCGCCCGAGCTGATCCTGCTCGATATCCGTATGCCCGGCATCGACGGTTTCGAAGTCTGCCGCCGCCTCAAGGAGTCGCCGGACCTGCGCCACGTGCCGGTGATCTTCCTGTCGGCCCAGCACGACACGGACGACAAGGTGCGCGGCTTCGCGCTGGGCGCCGTGGACTTCATCGCCAAGCCATTCCAGGCCGAGGAAATCCTGGCCCGCACCGACGCCCATGTGCGCCTGTCGCGCGCGCAGAAGGCGCTGGCCGACGAACGGGCGCTGCTGGAACAGCGGGTCAGCGAACGCACGGCGGAACTGGCCAAGCTGGCCGACTCGCTGGAACAGGAGGTGCGCCAGCGCCGCGCCAACGAGGAATTCCTGCGGCTGGCCAGCCAGGTGTTCGAGGCCACCCAGGACGCCATCGTGATCACCGACGACAAGGGCGACATCCTGGCCACCAACCCCGCCTTCACCCGCATTTCCGGCTACGGCGCCAAGGAAGTGGTGGGGCGCGGCGTGGCCATGCTGCACGCGGGCGGCCAGGACGCGCCCGGCTTCCAGGCGCTGACCCAATCGCTGACGGCGGCCGGCCACTGGTCCGGCGAGATCATGGCGCGGCGCAAGAACGGCAACACCTATCCCGGCCTGCTCAGTATTTCCGTCGTCAAGGACGCCGACGGCAAGCTGCTCAACATCGTCGCCGTGTTCATGGACCTCACGGAACGCAAGGCCGAGCAGCACCTGATCGACTTCCTGTCCAACCACGACGCCCTGACGGGACTGCCCAACCGGCTGCTGGCGCGCCAGCGCTTCGAGCACCTTCAGGGCGCGGCCAAACGCGAGGGCCAGTGCGTGACGGTGATGTGCCTGGACCTGGACCGCTTCAAGAGCGTGAACGACACCTACGGCCCGCAAATGGGCGACAAGGCATTGCAGGCCGTGGCCCGCTTCCTCAACGACACGGTGCGCGAGGGCGACACGGTGACGCGCCAGGGCGGCGACGAATTCCAGATCATCCTGCAGGACGACGTCAAGTGCGGCGGCACCTTGCTGCTGGCCCAGCGCATCCTGGCCGGGCTGCGCACGGAGCTGGTGATCGATGGCCATCCCATCTCGCTGACCTCCAGCATCGGCGTGGCCGTCAGCCCCACCGACGGCGACAGCCTCGATGAACTGGTGCGCAACGCCGACACGGCCCTGTACCGCGCCAAGGAGACGGGGCGCGACAACTACGCCTTCTTCACCGAGCGCATGGACGCCGAGATCCGCGACAAGCTGGCGATCCAGAGCCAGCTGCGCGGCGCCATCGCGCGCGACGAATTCGAGGTGCATTACCAGCCGCAGATCTGCCTGCGCACGGGCCAGATGGTGGGCGCCGAGGCGCTGCTGCGCTGGGATAATCCGGTGCTGGGCAAGGTGCCGCCCAACCGCTTCATCCCGCTGGCCGAGGAATACGGCCTGGTGAACCCGATTGGCGAATGGGTGCTGGAGAGCGTGTGCGCCCAGATCAAGGTGTGGCACGACCAGGGGCTGGGGCAGATCAAGGTGGCCGTCAACCTGTCGGCCGGCCAGTTCGGCCACGACAGCACGGTGCCGTTCGTGGAAGGCACGCTGCGCCGCTTCGGCATCCCGCCCGCTTGCCTGGGGCTGGAGATTACGGAGGGCACGGTGATGGGCGACCCGGACAAGGCGGTGGCCGCGCTCAAGCGCCTGAAGGATATCGGCGTCTCCATTTCGCTTGACGACTTCGGCACCGGCTACTCCAGCCTTGGCTACCTGAAGCGCTTCCCGATCGACGTGCTCAAGATCGACAAATCGTTCGTCGACGACGTCACCACCAATCCCAACGACGCGGCCATCGCCTTGTCGGTGATCTCGCTGGCCCACAACCTGAATCTGCGCGTGATCGCAGAAGGGGTGGAGACGCGCGAGCAGGTGGACTTCCTGGCCCAGCGCGGCTGCGACGAGATGCAAGGCTATTACTTCAGCCGTCCCGTGGGCGCGGATGCGTTCACCGCGCTGCTGCGCGAGAAGCGCTGCGTGCCCGACCTGTGATGGTTGAGTACTCAATCAATTTACCCTCCTGGAGTGTCATGGAAAAGAAGACCCGCGCCGCCGGCGCCCGCCTGCCTGCCTGCTTGTTTGTCTGTCTGCTGAGCGCCGCCGGCCTGGCCACGCCCGCCACCGCCGCGACGGCGGCCGTGGCCAGGCCGGCGTCCCGCCCGGCCGCCGGCCCGGACGATGCCCGTTTCAAGGCCATCTACACGCAGGAATGGAAGTGGCGCCTGACCCAGCGCCTGGAGGATGACGAGGACGACGACAGCGGCGTGCGGCCCGATCTGCCGCATGTCGATCCGGCCACCCAGCACGCGCGCCTGGCTTACTGGCAGGACGTGTTGAAGAAACTGGACGGCATCACGCCGGCCCGGCTGTCGGCGCCCGAGCGCATCAACTACGCCGTGTACCGCGCCCAGATCGCCGCCTTGGTGGCCGGCCAGCGCTTCCGCGAATACGAAAAGCCGCTCAACGCCGACACCGCGTTCTGGTCCAACATGGCCGACGACGGGCGCAAGCACTTCACCACGGAGAAGGAATACCGCGACTACCTCAAGCAACTGGCCGACGTGCCGCGCTACTTCGCCGAGGAGACGGCCAATATGCGCGCCGGCCTGGCGCGCGGCTTCACGCCGCCCCGGGTCACGCTGGTGGGCCGCGACAGTTCGTTGACGTCGGTGACGGAAGCGGCCACGCCGCAGGACACCGTGTTCTACACCCCGTTCAAGGTCATGCCGGCCACCATCCCGGCCGCCACCCAGCAGGTGTTGCGGGACGCCGCCGCACAGGCCATCGCCACGTCGGTGCAGCCGGCCTACCGCGCGCTGCTGGCGTTCATGCGCACACAGTACGTGCCCAACGCGCGCGAGGCGCTGGCGGCCGAGAGTCTGCCGGACGGCAAGGCCTACTACCAGTCCAAGATCGTGGAATTCACCACCACGGCGCTCAGCGCGGAGCAGATCCACCAGATCGGCCTGGACGAAATGGCCAAGATCCGGGCCGAAATGCAGGCCACCATCGCGCAGACGGGATTCCAGGGCGAGCTGCCGGCCTTCCTGCATTTCCTGCGCACGGACCCGCGCTTTTACGCCAAAACGCCGGAGGAGCTGTTGATGCGGGCGGCCTGGATCGCCAAGAAATTCGACGGCAAGGCTGGCCAGTATTTCGGTTATCTGCCGCGCCGCCGCTTCGCCATCACGCCGGTGCCGGCCGACCAGGCGCCGTTCTATACGTCGGGCCGGGGCGGGCCGGGTGTGTATCTGGTCAACACCTACGATTTGCCGTCGCGCGCGCTCTACAGCCTGCCCGCGCTCACGCTGCATGAATCGGCGCCCGGTCACGCGTTCCAGATGCCAGTGGCGCAGGAGCAGAAGGGCTTGCCCCCGTTCCGGCAAGCCTATATCTCGGCCTTTGGTGAAGGCTGGGCCCTGTATTCGGAGCGGCTGGGGACCGAGATGGGCATCTACGAGACGCCGTATGAGACCTTCGGCATGCTCAGTTACCAAGCGTGGCGCGCGGCGCGGCTGGTGGTGGACACGGGCATCCACGCCAAGGGCTGGACCCGCGCCCAGGCGCAGGCCTACCTGCACGACAACACGGCCCTGTCGGAGCACGAGATCGAGACGGAAGTGGACCGCTACATTTCCTGGCCGGGTCAGGCCTTGTCCTATTACCTGGGCGAGATGGCCATCATCAATGCCCGCAAGAAGGCCGAGGCGGCGCTCGGCGCGCGCTTCGATATCCGCCATTTCCACGACACGGTGCTGCAACTGGGCTCCGTACCGCTGCCGGTGCTGGAGGCGCGCATCGACGCCTTCATCGCGGACGGCGGCAAGAGCCCGTATCCGCCGCAGCCATAAGCGCGGCGGCGCGCGTTACAGGTGGCGCAGCGTGCCGAGCAGGCGGGCGCCCGTTTCGATCACGGCGCCCGCCGCTTCGGCCGTCATGTCGGTGCCATGGATGGCCGCATTGCAGTCGCGCAGCACGCCATTCAGCGCCTTGTCCTGATCCGGGTCCAGCAGATGGGCCAGCAGCAGCGCGTCCACCAGTTGATGGATGGGGGCGTGGCGCGCTTCCAGCGGTAGCTTGCGCACCTGGGCGATGCGCCGCAATTCGCCTTCGAGGTCGATGCGCAGCTTGGCCAGGGCCAGTGCCGGGTCCTCCTCCAGCAAGTCATCGGTGGAAGGGCCCCACAGCGTCGGGCTCTGGCGCCGCTCGCGGCGATCCGGGATGTTGTCGGCGGCGCGCGCCTGACCCGGTGGATTCAGCCGCCTGTCATTGGATGGAAACTGCACCAGCGGCGCATTGGCGCTGCTTTCCACCGTGCCAGCGAAACTGGCCAGCGCCGCCATAGCGGCCAGCCCAAGCAGCAGCATGGACGCCTGCTGCAAGCCTTGTTCCAGCGGCAGGCGCAAGGTGGAAGTGAGTACGGCGGCGGCAATGGCGGCCAGCAGGATACCCAGCGCCAGTTTGATCCGAGTTGTCTTCATAGCATCCTCCGTGGGGCGGAACGCGCTCCTCGCTTTATCTTAGTCCAGAATCGGCGCAAAAACACAGAATCGGCGGTGACAATCCACGCATTTGTAGGGTGATTTTTTCGATAACATTTGCGCCTTGGCAGCATTGCGTGCCGTCCAGGCACGGCCCGCAACGCGGCCCGCCCGTCCCATCTCGATTGTTATTGAGGAACCGCATGCATCTTTCCGTCGTCCGACTTGCCTTTACGCTGGGGTGTCCATGATCGGCACCGCGGTCCTGCTGAGTGTCGCCGGCGTCGCCTCGCTGCTGTGGGCCAGCCGTAGCGGCCCCTTGCTGCCGCTGCCGTTCAGTGCCCGCAGTTCCCAGCTCAAAGCGTGGCAACGCCGCTTCCCCGACGCCCCGCGCGAGGCCATGGACGATTTTCTGGCCATGTTCTGCGCCGCGTTCGCGCTGCGCCGGTATGAGAAGGAGCTGCTTAGTCCGGATGACCGGGTGCTGGGTATCCATCGCGCCCTGTATCCGGGCGAGGGCAGTACCGACTCGCCGGAGTTGGCCGAGTTGGCCGCGTCGTTGCGGCAGCGATATGGCTTGGCCGTGGGCCAGACCTGGAACGACGAAGTGACGCTGGCCGGGCTGTTTGAACTGACCGGCCTTGGCGGGCTGCCGGCAGCACTTGCGCACAGCGCCTGAGCCCGCGATTGGTCCAAAATGCGAGGCTTTTGCTTGAACGAAACCTCGCGTTACAGCTGGCCCTTGCCTGTCAGTCGTTCGATCGTAGCCGGCGTGAGCACGCCCGAATGTGCCGTGCGGCGGCCCTGGGCGTCGAACCAGTAGCTCCTCGGCATTTCGCCATGCCACTTCGGGTCGATCGCGTAGCGCAGCTGTTCGGCCGGCGCTGTGCCGTAGCCCCAGGCGTTGCTGGTCAGGGCCAGTTTGCGCAGCCGTTGCTCCACCAGCGCGTCGGTTTGTGGATCGCCCACGCCGTCGGTGGACAGGGTCACGATGTCGAGTGCCGGATTCGTGCGCTTTTGTTCGGCCAGCACGTTCAAGCTGGCCTGGCAGTACACGCAGTCCAGCGACCACAGGATCAGCACGAACGGCTTGCCCGCGTGCGCGCGCACGATCTGCGCGAGGCTGTCCGCTTCGAACGGGGCCACCGCCAGCTTTGCTTCGGCGGCCTGGGCGCCCGCTCCCGCGCCCAGCCACAGGGACAGCGATAGCAGGGCGGTTGTCATCATGCGCTTCATTGTTTTTCCTCCAGTTTGACAGGCACCACGCGCACGCCTTCGGCCGCCGTGCGCCAGACGAGCACGATGCCGTTGCGGCCGTGCAGCAGTTGCGGGTGGTCCGAGGCTTGCGCCGTGCTGGCCAGTACCGCTTCGCGCCAGCTCTGGCCGGCGTCACGCGAGACGCGGCCCATGATGACCGTGGCCTTGCCGTCGAACTGGCGCCACACCAGCACGATGGTGCGGCCATCGATGGCGATGGCCGTATGGTCGGCCTGGTCGGAGCCGAGTTTGACCGGGGCGCCCAGCGGCTGGCCCGGCGCCGCGCTGGCGTAATAGACGCCGCCATCCTCGCCCTTGACGGTGAACCAGGCCTGGTGGCGCGTGCCGTCGGCCGCGTAGGCCAGGGCCGGGCCCTGGTGCGGGCAGGCGTCCACGTGCCAGTCGTCGAAGGTGGCGCGGGCGGGTGTGGCCACGGCGCCCGATGGCGTCAGCTCGCCCAGCGCGTGGTCGCGCACGTTGGGGGCGAACACGTGGCGCCACAGGGCCATGACCTTGCCGTCCGGGCCGGTGGCGAGGGCGATCCGGCAGCATTCGCAGCTATGGTCGGCCACCTTGTAGTCGCCATGGAAGCTGGCGCCGCGGTCATCGGAAACGGCGTAGTAGACGGCCGCGCCGCGATAGTCCTGCTGGCGTGCGCGGGCCTGTTCGAGGTCGCGCTTGTCGATCCAGGCCACGTAGATGCGGCCTTGCGGGTCGATGGTGAGGGCGTCGAAGCGGTGGGTGATGATGGCGCGGTCGGCATGCACGGTGACGGGGGCCGAGAAGGTGTGGCCGCCGTCGAGCGAGCGGATGAAGCGCACGTCGCCTGTGTAGGGCTTGGCCAGCGGCTTGCTGTAGCTGACGTAGAACTCGCCCTTGGGGCCGAACAGCAGCTTGGGACGGCTCTCGCCATCGGCCGCGATGGCTTCGGGCTCGCTCAGGATGCGCGTGGGCGCCGACCAGTGGGCGCCGTCGTCGTCGGACTTGCTCAGCACCAGATACTGGGCCGTGCCATCGACCTCCTTGCTGACGGTCCAGATGGTGCCGCGCGCGTCGATCGCGGCGGCCGTGCCCAGTTCGGCCGATCTGGCCGGTTTCATCATGTGGCCCGGCATGGCCTGCGCGTTGGCGCCGACGCTGGCGCTGGCGCCCAGCGCGCCCAGCGCCAGCGCCGCCAGCACGGTCCAGCCACGCGCGGGGAGGGGATGCACGGTCTGTTGCATGGCATCGGTATTGAAAGATAGTGGTCGCATCGCAGGGCTCCGCTCAAAGGTCATATTTCAGGCTGGCGAACACGGTGCGCTGCGGGTACGGGTTCGGATTCACGTAGTACTTGAAGTTGCCAATGTTGTTGATGCCCAGCGCCGCCGACCAGCGTTCGTTCACGTTGTAGAGAAGCTTGGCGTCGAACACGCTGTAATGGCTTACGGCGCCGTACACGTCGGGGTTGACGTCGTTGTACTGGTGGGTGGCCGTATTGTAAAGCGCATTGTGCTGGCGGCCGCTGAAGCGGTAGCTCAGGCTGAGCGCCATGCGTTCGGTGGCATGGTAGGTGGCCACCAGCGTGGCGCGCCAGTCGGGGATGCGCGGCTGGTCGGTGCCCACCAGGCCGGGGTTGCGGCTGTCGGCCGTGATGGTGGAATGGGTCCAGGTGGCGCTGCCGTTCACGTCCAGGCCGCGCACCAGCCAGTCGCGCGCGTCGAACGCTTCCTCGACGCCGTAGGTGCGCACCTTGTCCACGTTCTGGATGCTGGAAATATTGGGCGTGACGGTGACGTCGGACTGCGAAATCAGCGCATCGCGCTTGGCTTCCCAGAACAGCGACGAGCGCAGGCTGGCGCGCTGGAAGTGGCGCTCGGCCACCAGTTCGCCCGACACCACGCGCTCAGGCTTGAGGTTGGGGTCGTTCTGTTTGACGTTGTTGGGCAGGCTGATGACCTGGAAAATCTCGGCCACGGTCGGGTAGCGCACGGCCTTGCCCAGCGCGGCGCGCAGCGTCCAGTCGGCGCTGGCCAGCCAGGACAGGCCGAGCTTGGGCGAAATGTCGGTGCTGCTGCGGGCCGCGTAGTTCAGCTGCTGGTAGGCCGGCACGTTGGCCGCGTTGTAGTTGCTGCCATCGAAGGCGCGCCAGTGTTCGGCGCGCGCGCCCGCCACCAGGCGCCAGGCCGGGGCCATGCGCCATGCGTCCTGCAGGTACAGGGCTTGCGTCTCCGTCTTGCCGTAGGAATTGCTGGACGGCGTGGCCGCCCCGTCGCCGTAGCGCCAATCCGAGGGCACGGCCGAGGTGACTGACTTGAGCGTGTAGCGGTCCGTGTGATAGCCGAAGCTCAGGATGTGGGCGCTGGCGGCCGTGCCGTCGGCGCGCCAGGTGCCGCGCAGGTCGAGGTTGCGCCAGCCGGTGCCGTCGGCCACCGTCAGCGTGCCGGCGGGGCGCTGCGCGCCTGTGCCCGAGTCGTTCAGGCTGGCCGTGTTGGCGGCGCTGCGGCTGCGGTCCATGTCCTGCGTGTAGAGGCTGGCGATGGCTTCCCAGTCCCACGTGCCGCCGGTGTCGGTCTTGAGCGACAGGCCGTGCATCAGGTGGCGGCTTTCGCTGTAGCCGGGGGAGGTGCCGGCCAGCGTGTAGTAGTTGCTGTCGCCGTTGAACTTGACGTACTTGCCCGCGCCGCTGGCGGCCGTGTTGTAGACGGGATTGCCGGCACTGTCGCGCAGGTAGGCGGCGACGTCGGTGGTGGACTTGTTCTGCCAGACGCCCAGCGTGTACATGGCCCGCACGGTGGGGCTGAAGTCGTAGGCCAGCTTGATCTTGTCCGTATCCTGCACCGTGTGGTCGGCGCCGATGGCGCTCGTGATGATGCGCGCGTTGCCGCTGGTGTCGGTGTCGCGCAGTTCGCCGCTGACGGCGGTGTAGGCCGTGCCGGCCTTGGGACTGGCCTTGGCGGCCGCGCCGAAGGTTTGCGGCTGGCCGTGGTTGTCCAGGTGGTCGGCTGTGATCCAGTACGACCAGGGGCCGGCCTGGTTGCCGATGGCGGCGCTGGCGTGGCTGCCGTTGTAGTGCTGGCTGGTGCCGTACAGCTTGAAGTCCTGGCTGATCAGGTCTATCCCGGCGTGGGCTTCGAAGCGTTCCGGCATGTGGGTGGTCATCATCACCACGCCGCCGGCCGAGTTGCCGGGGTAGAGCGCGGAGAACGGGCCGTACAGCACGTCCACGCGCTCGATTTCGACCGGCGCCACCATGCCCCAGCGCGGCGCCGTGCTGAAGCTGTTGTTGAGGAAGTTCGACAGCAGCAGGTCGTCGGCGTACACCGTGGTCTGGGCGCTGGAAATCGAACTGTTGACGCGCATGACGAGGATGCCGTTGCGGTCGCCCGCGTAGCGCTCGCGCACGTGCATGCTGGGCAGGTAATTGAGTACTTCGGCCGTGGTGACGGCGTTGATGCTGGCCTCGATCTGCCTGGCCGTGATCGATTCGGTGGTGACGACGGGCGCCACGGTGGCGCGCTTTTCGCCTTTGATCACGACTTCCTGCAGGCCGCTGTCGAAAATGGCGTCGTCCGCCAGGGCGGGGGCGCAGGCGAAGGCCGCGAGCAGGGCCGCGGCGATGGGGGTGTGGTGCGACTTCATGAAACCTTCCTTGGACTTGGTCCGTTTTTGTTCTTGGTCTGGAACGCGGGGACGCGGGCCGGATCGCTTGCCGCCGCCGGTGCCAGGTCGGGCACGGCGCGGGCACGGGGCGGGCACGCAGGGCGGGCGCGCACGGGCGGCCGGCGGCGCGATGCGCGCGCTCAGCCAGCGTTCGTGGGGATCAGCAGGTCGCGGAAGGTGGCGCGCGCGGGTGCGCCGCCGTCCAGATGGGCAGCGGGCGTGGCGCGTGGTAGAACAGGAAGGGATGGGAATCCTGGGCGGTGAAGGTGGGCAGCGTCAGTTGGGCGCCGGGCAGGGCCAGTGGCGCGCCGCCATGGGTGAAGCAGAACGGGCAGTGATCGAGGTGGGAGGTGTCGACACCGGCGCCGGTGGCCGGTTGCTGCATGTCCGGGCCCTGGCCCGCATCCATGTCCACCAGTTTGGCGCCGGCCGTGCTGCAGATCTCCATCCAGGCCGCGCCGCGCGCGGCGGCGCGCGCGTGGGAAATCGACGGCGCGAACGCGGCGAACAGGATGGCCAGGCAGGCGATCCAGGCAGCGAAAAGGCGAGTCGTACGTGTCATTCCCATCGGCCGATTATAGCAGCGCGCAGTTGCGCGACCGGGCGCCGCAACCATCGCCGGATCAAGTGGGCGCCGATCAGGTGTTGCGTTTGGCCGCCGATTGGTGTGTTGGCCCGGGCCTCCGCTTGGCCGCCGGGCAGGGGGCGCCGGATTGCCGGCCCCGGCGTTCTGTGGCAGTATCGCCGGAGCATATGGACCAAGGAAAGGCGCGTACCCCCGTGAAATCCATTCTGTTCCGAGCCGCCACCGGCTTGCTGCTGGCTGGCGTGGCCCACCTGGCTGGCGCCGCCCAGATCACTTCCTACGACATGGCGCGGCCCGACGGGGCGCGCCACTACCTGCTGGCCACGCCGGACCAGCCCGCGCCGGGCCGCCATCCGCTCGTCATCCTGTTGCACGGGCATGTCGGTTCGGCGGCCCAGGTGCTGGGGCGCGAGCGCATCGCCTCGCCGCTGTCCATGTGGCTGCACATCGCGGACCGTGAGCAGTTGCTGGTGCTGGCGCCGGATGGCTTGTTGGGCAGCGACGGCAAGACCGGCTGGAACGACTGCCGTTCCGACGCCGTCTCGAATCCCCATGTTGATGATGTGGGCTTTATCAATGCGCTGATCGACAAGGCCGTGGCCGAGCACCATGCCGATCCGGCCCGGGTGTACGTGATGGGCATGTCCAATGGCGGCATCATGGCGTTCCGCCTGGCCACCGAGAGTCCGGCGCGGTTGGCGGCGTTTGCCACGGTGGGCGCGTCGATGGCGGCCAAGAGCAGCTGCGCCGCGCCGACGATGCCCGTGTCGGCGCTGATCGTGGCCGGCACCGCCGATCCCATCGTGCCCTACGCGGGCGGCGACATCCGCTTTGCCATGCTGCGCCAGCGTGGCTCGGTGGTGCCGGTGGAGGAGGCGGCGGCCGGATGGCGCCAGCTGGCCAGGTTGCCTGCGGCCGGGGAGACGTTGGAATTCCCGCACCGCGACGTGGCCGACGTGACGCGCGCCACCCGCATCACATGGGGCGCCGATCCGCGCAAGCTGCAGGTGGCGCTGATCCGCGTGGACAAGGGCGGCCACACGGAGCCGAGCAAGGTCAAACGTCTGAAATGGATGTACCGCATGATGCTGGGGCCGCAGAATGGCGACGTGGAGATCGCGGAGGAGGCGTGGTCATTCTTCCGTGACAAGCAGGCTGGCCTGAAGCCCTGAGCATGGCCGCGATGTAGACTGAAAGTTAACTGAAGGTGGGCTGAAACTGAGCAGGGGGCGCACGATTGCCGCGCGCGCTGGCACCGGCCGGAGATCCGGTGTCATAATCTTGCGTCATCAGAATATGCGGGCGCCGCTGCGCGCCTGGCCACCAAGAAGAACTCCGCTTGAGAACACCTCGTTTTTTGTTGTCATTGGCGGCCTGGCTCGTGTTGCTGGGCCTTGCCCCGGCCGCGCCGGCCAAGGCGGCCGCCGCGCCCGATCCCGTCGCCATCAACCAGTTGCCCGCCACCGCCACCGTCGGTCCCCGCACGCGCGGCGCCAACGTGCTGCGCGCCCAGGTGCTGCTGGATCGCGCCCACTTCTCGTCCGGCGAGATCGACGGCAGCTACAGCCGCAACCTGCGCCTCGCCATCGGTGGTTACCAGAAGCTGCACCAGCTGAAGGTGACGGGCGCGATCGACGCGGCCACCTGGGCGCTGCTGGCGCAGGACCAGGCGCCTGTGCTGGGCAGCTACACCATCACAGCGGAGGATGTGGCCGGGCCGTATGCTGTGGCGCCGGCCAGCATGGCCGACAAGGCCAAGTTGCCCGCGCTGGGCTATGCGAACGTGCTGGAAGCGCTCGGTGAACGCTTCCACTGCAGTCCGGCCCTGCTCAAGCGGCTCAATCCCGGCAAGCGCATGAACCGCGCCGGCGAGCAGGTGGTGGTGCCCAACGTGCTGGCGGGCGCGCCGCTGCCCAAGGCCACGGCCCTGATGGTGGGGCGGGCCGACGGGACGCTCACGCTGCTCGACGCCAGCGGCACGCCGTTCGCCCAGTTCCCGGCCAGCACCGGCAGCGCGCACGATCCGCTGCCGTACGGCCAGTGGAAGGTGACGGCCGTGGTGCGCAATCCCGTCTACCGATACGACCCCAAGCTGTTCTGGGACGCCCGCCAGAACGACGCCAAGGCCATGATCGCCGCCGGTCCCAATAACCCGGTCGGCGTGGTCTGGATAGAGCTGAGCAAGAAGCATTACGGCATCCACGGCACGCCGGAGCCGGGCAACATCGGCAAGACCCAGTCGCACGGCTGCATCCGGTTGACCAACTGGGATGCGCTGGCCGTGGCGGGCGCGCTGGCACGCGGCGCCTCGGTGCTGCTGCAGGAATGACGGCGGCCGCCACGCGGCGGGCCATCCCGTCGTAAAATGGCGGCTGTGTCACTGTAGCCCGAACAACAAGAAAGCCCATTGCCCATGAAATTTGACCAGCTTGAAGACGACCAGGAAGAATCCCTGCACAGCGTGCAGGAGCGCGCGGCGGCCGCCAGCCGCAGCACCTGGGTCAGTGTCGCCATCAATTTGGTGTTGAGCTGCACCCAGGTCGGCGTGGGCCTGTTCTCCCGCTCCCAGGGTTTGATCGCCGACGGTATCCACTCGCTGTCGGACCTGGTGGCCGACTTCGTGGTGCTGTTCGCCAGCCACCACAGCAAGAAGGATGCGGACGAGGATCACCCCTACGGCCACCAGCGTTTTGAGACGGCCGCTTCGCTGGCGCTCGGTCTGCTGCTGCTGGCCGTGGGCGTGGGCATGCTGTGGTCGGCCATCGCCAAGCTGCAAAAGCCGGAGGCGATCCCGCAGGTGCACGTGGCCGCGCTGTGGGTGGCGGCCGTGGCGCTGGTGGCCAAGGAGACGCTGTTCCGCTACATGCTGGCCGTGGCCACGCGCGTCAAATCCAGCATGCTGGTGGCCAACGCCTGGCATGCGCGCTCGGATGCCGCGTCGTCGCTGGTGGTCGGCATCGGTATCGCGGGCAATTTGATGGGCTATCCGATCCTGGACCCGATCGCCGCGCTGATCGTCGGCTTCCTGATTTCGAAGATGGGCTGGGAATTCGGCTGGGACGCACTGCACGACCTGATGGACCGCGCCGCCGATGAACTGGAAGTGGAGGCGATCCGCCGCACCCTGCTCGACACGCCCGGCGTGAGCGGCGTGCATGACGTGCGCACCCGCAAGATGGGCGACCTGATCGTGGTCGACGCCCACCTGGAGGTGGACGCCATGCTGACCGTGGAGCAGGGCCACGACATCGCCGTGGTGGCGCGCCAGCGTGTGCTGCAACGCCACCGTGTGCTCAATCTGATGACCCATGTGGACCCGTGGCGCCGGCCCGACCTCGATCACGTGCCGGCCGCCGAAGCGGCCCGCCAACTGCGCTGAACTGCGCTGAACGGCGCCGTTACAGGCCGTACAGCGCGCGCGCGTCGCGCTTGAACGCCTGGGCCGAGGCGTCGCGGCTGTAGAACATGTGGCCGCCCGGGTAGACCGACAGCCGCACCGGCGAGCTGCCCATCTTCGGCATCTGGTCGATGATCAGGCGCGAGGCGAAGTAGGGGCAGGCCAGGTCGTTATACCCGTGCACGATCAGCACGCCCATGTTGGGATCGTTGGCGATGGCCTTGCGCAGGTCGCTCACGGGTTTGTCCTGCTTGGTGGCCGCCCGGTCCCAGGCGTTGTTCACGTCATACGACAGCGCGTTGTAGCGCGCCTCCGTCTTCCAGCCCACTTCGCGCGTGATGAAGTCCACCATGGCGCTGGTCGTGGGCGCGATCAGCGCGTCCAGGATAGGGTCGCCCGACTTGCGGTCGGCCGATTCCGGGAACGGGTCCCAGGCCGTCACGTTGGCGTCGTAGATGGAGCCGATCTTCTTGTCGGCGCGGTGCACTTCGCGCAGGAAGGTGCCGATGTCGAGGCGGCCGTCGAGCCGGCCCACCACTTGCGCATCCACCCCCGTCAGGCCCGACACCTTAGTCACCAGCCGCGCGATGGCGGCCGGATCGGAGCGGCCCGCGAACAGGTCCAGCGCGTACTGCTGGCGCACATACGATTCCACTTCCTGCATGGCGCCCGGCGTCAGGCGGCGCTGGGTTTCCAGCTGCACGGCGGCCATCGACGGCAGGTTGATCATCCACGGCAGCGGCGACAGGGCCGTGTCGTCGCCGATGGCGGCCGGGTCGAGATACGGCGACACCATGATCAGGCCCTTCACGCCCACACCCAACTGCGTCTGCAGGTGGTAGGCGATGCGCGGCGCGCGGTAGCCGCCGTACGATTCTCCCATCACGAACTTGGGTGAGCGCAGGCGGCCGTTCTTGACCAGCCAGTCGTACACCACGCGCGACAGGTATTTGATGTCCGGTTCGGTGGCGTAGAAATCGGCCTTGGTCTTGTCGGCGTCCTCCAGCGAGCGGCTGAAGCCGGTGCCGACCGGGTCGATGAACACCAGGTCGCTCATGTCGAGCCAGGTGGCGGCGTTGTCCTTCAGCTCGGACGAGTCGGACGGCACGTTGCCGGCGTCGCCGAACTGCACGCGTTTGGGGCCGATGGCGCCCAGGTTCAGGTACACGGAGGCGGCGCCCGGCCCGCCGTTGAAGGCGAAGGTGACGGGCCGCTTGGCGTCCGCGCCCGGCACCACGTAGGCGGTGTAGACCACTTCGGCCGTGACCTTGCCCTTGGCGTCGCGCACCTTGATGGCGCCCACGGTGGCGTCGTAGTTGAGCACCTTGCCGTTCAGGGTGATGGATTGGTGGACTTTCTTGTCTTCAGACAGCGGCGGCAGCTCGATGTCGCTTTTGGCGTCGGCTTTCGCTTCCGGCTTGGCATCCGGCTTGGTGTCCGCCGCGTGGGCGTGGACGGGGGCGTGCAAACCCAGGCTGAACAGGCCAATCAGGATCAGGCTGGCGAGCGTCTGGGGGCGTGCGGGTGGGTTGCGCATGGGCGTCCTTTTCAATAGGTGGAAAATGAAGCGCAGCCAGTTTTGCCCAAAAATGCCTGTAGGGCAAGTTTTTTCACGGGCGGACTCCATCCGTGCCACAATGTTCGAACTCTGCTATATTGTGCGTATTCGAACATTGCCAAAGGAGCATCCATGCTGCCCGATCACGCGATCTATCTTGCTGAAAGTAAGGCCATCACCGGCCGCCGCCTGGCCGGCGCGGGCCAGCCCGGCCCGCAGGGACCGGCGCCGGGCGGCGCGCCGCCGTTGCTGCGCACGGCGCTGGTGGCGCTGGGCCTGCTGGTCGTCGCTGCCGGGGCCGCCAGGCTGGTGCAGCGCCAGGTGGACGCGGCGCGTGCGGCCCGCTGGCCGGCGCCGGGGCAACTGGTCGCGGCCGGTGTGCTGCGGCTGCATGTGCATTGCATGGGCGCGGGCGGTCCGACCATGGTGCTGGAAGCGGGCATGGGCGGGTGGTCGCAGGACTGGTCGCTGGTGCAGGCTCGGCTGGCCACGCAGGGCAGGGTGTGCAGCTACGACCGGGCCGGTTATGGCTGGTCCGGCGACGGCGCGGCCACGCGCGACGGCCGCGCCATGGTGGAACAGTTGCGCCAGGCGCTGGCGGCTGCGCATGTCGACGGCCCCTATCTGCTGGCCGGCCATTCGATGGGGGGCTTGCTGGTCGGCCTGTACGCGCGCAGCCACCCGCGCGAGGTGGCTGGCCTGGCCTTCGTGGACGCCGTGGGGCGCGATTACGCGGCCCAGTTTCCGCCGCAGGCTTACCGGGACTTTCGCGCCGGACTGGGGCGCCTGCTGGCCGTGGCCGATACGCTGGCGCCGCTGGGCCTGCCGCAGGCGCTGGGCCAGCCGGCCTCGCTGGTGGCGGCGCGCCTGCCGGCCGACGTACGGGACTGCGCCGTCGATTTCAGCCAGCGGCCGCGCCAGTACACGGCGCTGCGCGCGGAGAATGCGGGTTTCGACGCCATGCTGGCGCAGGCGCGCCAGGCCGGTCCGCTGCCGCGCGTGCCGACCGTGGTGCTCAGCAGCAGCGTGATGCGCGATTTTCCGCCCGGACTGGAAAGCAGCGCCATGCGCGTGGCCTGGCAGTTGAACCAGGACAGCATCGCCCGCGAGGCGGGTGTGCGGCGCGTGATCTTCAGCGACACCGGCCATTTCCTGCACGTGGAACGGCCCGACGCCGTGGTCGCCGTGCTGGCGGCATGGCGCCAGCAGGTGCGTGTTGCAAACGGGAAACAGTGAGAATGTGTGTATATTCGCCCGATGGTCAACTGGTATGCTCAAATTGCTAGTCGTTAATTCACGGGTACTTTTTGTTCACAGCGCGCCGGACGTGATCGGAGTAGCATGTGGGCTGGGCAGCCCCAGGCGCGCATGGCCCGCACGCTGCGTAACAGACAAAGTGACCACATGGCGGAACCGCTGCACATTGAACCAGCGCAGGCCACCGGCGTCCAGAGCCGGCGGCTGATCCTGATCGCCTGGCTGTTCTCGGCCATCATCGTGCTGGTCCTGTTGTTCACCTATTACGGGATCGGTTTGCTGTCAGCCGGGCGCGCCTACGTGGGGGGCGAAGGTTTGTGGTCCAAGGCCCAGAAGGACGCCGTGTTCGCGCTGGGGCGCTACACGCGCTACCACGAGGAGTCCGATTTCGATACTTACCGCGCCGCACTGGACGTGATCCTCGGCGACCGCCAGGCGCGGCTGGAGCTGGAAAAGGCCGCGCCGGACCTGGCGCGCGCCCGGGACGGTTTCCTCCGGGGCCGCAACCATCCCGACGACATCGATGGCATGATCGGCCTGTTCCGCCACTTCCGCCATATTCCCGACATCGACCAGGCCATTGACATCTGGACCCGGGCCGACGCCATGATCGACCAGCTGATGGCGCTGGCCGCGCGGGTGCGGGCCTCGGCGCAGGCGGGGCAGGTGGACAATGGGCTGGTGCTGGCGCAGTTGCGCGAACTGAATGCCATCAATGAACGCCTGCGGCCGTTGGAGGATGACTTTTCCGCCACCCTGGGCCGGGCGGCGCGCACCACGAAAGTGATCTTGCTGGCGGTCCTGTTCATGGGCGCAGCCTTGCTGCTGGGCGCTGCCATCCTGTTCTCGCGCCGCATGGTGCGCCAGAGCGAGCAGGTCGAGCGCGCGCTGCGCCAGGGCGAGCAGCAGTTGCGCCGGCTGCTGCAGTTCGCGCCCCTGCCCATCGTGATCGTGCGCAGCAGCGACAACACCATCCTGTTCGCCAACGAGCACGCGCTCAAACAATTCAAGCTGGAGGCAGCCTCGCTGGCGATCTCGCGCCCGGCCGACTTTTATCTGCGCAACGAGGACCGCGAGGCGCTGTTCGCCCATCTGCGCCAGCATCGCAGCGTGTCGGACTGGGAGGTGCGCATGCAGGACGCGCACGGGATTCCGTTCTGGGCCTCGATGTCCTGCCAGTGCATCAGCTACGACGGCCAGGAATGCGTGCTGACGGCCCTGAACAACATCGAACTGCGCAAGCGCAACCAGCAGGAGTTGCAGCGGCGCGCCTTCTACGACGAACTGACGGCCCTGCCCAACCGGGCCATGTTCATGGAGGCGCTCGACGACCAGTTGGCGCGCAACGCGGCTGACGGCGGCACCTTCGCCCTCATGTTCATCGACGTGGACCGCTTCAAGATCATCAACGACGAACTGGGGCACGATGCCGGCGACAAGCTGTTGCAGGAAGTGGCCGCGCGCCTGACGGCCAGCGTGCACGAGACGGACTTGGTGGCGCGCTTGGGCGGCGATGAATTCGTGGTGCTGGTGACGGAGAAGACGGACACGGATTTTGTCAACCAGACGGCGCGCGCCATCATGGCGGCCATGGCGCCCAACTTCCATTTCGACCGGCACGAGATCAGCGTCACCATCAGCATTGGCATCAGCTGCTATCCGCACGATGGCGTCGACCTGATGACGATGATGAAGAACGCGGACGTGGCCATGTACCGCGCC
This sequence comes from Rugamonas brunnea, assembly GCF_014042345.1. GTDB lineage: Bacteria > Pseudomonadota > Gammaproteobacteria > Burkholderiales > Burkholderiaceae_D > Rugamonas > Rugamonas brunnea. The sequence continues at coordinate 23,202 of NZ_JACEZT010000001.1, read as the reverse complement.
AAGGAGCGCGGGCGCAACAACTTCCAGTGGTACGGCACGCAACGGCGGGTGGCCCGGGCCGATGCCTGAGCGCAAACACTGGGCGGATTACCACCCAGGCGGGGTAAGATCAGGCGCAGGCCACGACGGCGTTGCGGCCGCCTTGCTTGGCCTTGTACATGGCCTGGTCGCCGCACATGAGCAGCTTGCGGGCGTCGTCCGCGTGGTCAGGGTAGAGCGCCACGCCGATGCTCGACGAGATATCGAGCAGCTGGCCGTTCTCCATCCTGAACGGCAGTTCCAGGCTGGCGCGGATCTTCTCGGCCACGCTGATGGCGTCGTCCACGTTCAGCACGTCGGGCAGCAGCACGACGAATTCGTCGCCGCCCAGCCGCGACGGCGTGTCCGACGCGCGCAGGCAAGCCTTGGCGCGCTTGGCCACTTCCTTGAGCAGCCAGTCGCCGGCCTCGTGGCCGTGCCGGTCGTTGACCGGTTTGAAGCGGTCCAGGTCGATGAACAGCATGCCCACCTTGCGCCGTTTGCGCTGCGCCAGCGCGATCGCCTGCTGCAGCCGGTCTTCCAGCAGGCGCCGGTTGGGCAGGCCCGTGAGCAGGTCGTAATAGGCCAGTTTGTCCAGTTGTAGCTGGATCTCTTTTTGCGCCGTCGTGTCGTAGTTCACGCCCATCATGCGCAGCGGCTTGCCGTCCGCGCCGAACGTGGTCTGCGACACGGCCTTCAGGTAATGGATGGAGCCGTCCGGCCACCGCACCCGGAATTCGATCGCATATTCATGCTCGCCGCGCAGCGCGGCCTGGATTTCCCGCTCGGCGTAGGCGCGGTCATCGGGATGGATGGAGGCGGCCCACGCTTCGAAGGCGCCGCCGAAATCGCCTTCGCGCAGGCCGTACAGCTTGTACATCACCTGGTCCCACACCAGCCGGTTGTTGACCACGTCCCAGTCCCAGATGCCGACAATGCCGGCCGAGGCGGCCGCCTCCACGCGTTCCTTGGCTTCGCGCAGCGCCGATTCGGTCCGTTTCAGTTGCGTGATGTCGTAGAACACGGTCAGCCGGCTGTCCACGGGCGCGCCATCGCCGTCGCCGCCGATGGTCACGGTTTCCGCGATCACGGTGCGCACGTCGCCGTCCTGGCAGGTCAGCGTCAGTTCCGTCGGCTGGAATGGCAAACCTTTGGCGACCGATTCGTGCAGGCGCTGGCGCCAGGTCGCCACGGCGGCCGCCCGTGCCTGCGGCTCGGGCAGCACGCGCTCCCAGAACGCGTCCGCCGTCGCGACGTCGGCCAGCGTGTAGCCGAAACTGCGGACGAAGGCCGCGTTGACATAGGAGGTGTGGCCATCGGTGGTCCACAGCGCCTTCGGGATGGGCGACAGTTCGATGATGGAGCGCATGCGCTGCTCGCTGCGGGCCAGGGCCTGGGTGCGTTCGATCACCTGCTGTTCGACGTCCAGGTAGGCGGTGCGCGCGCGGTGTTCGGCCAGGCTTTGCTTGGCCAGCAGGTTGGCGAAGCCGACCAGCATCTTCAGGATGGCCGGCACCCGCTCCTCGGCCACGATGGGCACTTCGGCCAGCGCCCGGAAATAGCCTTCACGCTCGAAGCCGAATTTGGCGCGCTGGGCTTCAAAGTAAGCCTGATCGGGCGGCTGCAGGAAGAACTGGCCGATGAACAGGTTGGCGATGTGCTGGCCGTCGACGACGATGGGCGAGGCGCAGTCCGTTAAGCCGTTGCTGCAGCGGTAGATGGCGTAATTGGTGCCTTCCTGCATTTGCCGTGACAGGCTGGTGTCGCTCTCGAGGCAGCGGCTCAGCGTGCCTTCGTTGCCGCGGTGGTATTCCGTGCACAGCCGCTGCCAGTGCGACGAGGCCAGCACCACGCCGTTGAAGTCGATGATCGCCACCGGCAAGCCGATCACTTCCAGGTAGCTGGCGAACACCTCGTTCATCTTGCTGAAGTCGATCAGTTCCGCCAGGTTGAAGTCCGACGCGGGCGGCGCCTCCCTGGCCGCCAGTTCGCGGTTCCAGCTCGCTTGCAGCGGGTCGCGCATCTGTTCCAGTTGCGACGGGCGCACAAAGAACATCGGCTGCTCAGGCGAGGGCAAGGGTTTGGTCATCTTGGGGCACCGGCGGGGGTGTTGCCTGTTGGTGGCGATTCGGCGAAACCTGACAGTGTATCTGATTTCCCGCGCGAATCGGTGGTGCACGAGCCACTGACTTGCAATCAAAAAGTGGGTGAGGTGGCCCTCCGGATTGTTTAATTACATGAATGCTGGAGGAGGGCGGTACGCCCGTAATTGCTTATGCGGCAAGAAATTGATATAGGATAAGCTGTTGCGCATAAACAACGTTGCAGCTTGGTGCTGTGTTGTGCTGTGGCGTCGGAACGGCGCCCGACGAAAAACGGGGAGGGTGCCCGCCAGGCGACCCTCCCCGTGTTGCGGTCTGTATGCCGGTCAGTCGCGGATTTCCAGCGCCCGGTTCAGGCTCAGCGCGGCCAGCGAACCGACGGCGCCCGACAGCAGGTACAGGCTGACATAGGCCAGGCCGAAGTGGGCCGACAGGCCCAGCGCGACCAGCGGCGCGAAGGCGGCGCCCACCAGCCAGGCCAGGTCCGAGGTCAGGGCCGCGCCCGTGTAGCGGTATTTGGCTTCGAAGTTGGCCGTCACGGCGCCGGCGGCCTGGCCGTAGGACAGGCCCAGCAGGCAGAAGCCGGTCAGGATGAACACGTTCTGGCCCAGCGCGCCGCCATCCATCAGCATCGGCACGAAGCCGCTGAACACGCCGATCATCACGGCCAGGGCGCCCAGCGTGCTGCGGCGGCCGAAGCGGTCGGCGATCAGGCCCGAGATCACGATGCCGACGGCGGCCAGCGCCGCGCCGCCCATTTGCAGATGCAGGAACTCGGCGATCGAGCGGCTCGAATACAGGTTGATCCACGACAGTGGGAACACCGTCACCAGGTGGAACAGGGCATAGCTGGCCAGCGCGGCCAGTGCGCCGATCAGGATGTTGCGGCCCTGGCTGTGCGACATCTCGATCACGTTGGTCGGCTCCAGCTCGCGTTCATCGAGCAGGCGCGAGTATTCGGTGGTCGACACCAGGCGCAGCCGGGCGAACAGGGCCACCACGTTGATGGCGAACGCCACGTAGAACGGATAGCGCCAGCCCCAGTCGAGGAAGTCCGTATTGTCGAGCGTGGACAGCAGGAAGGAGAACAAGCCGGCGGCCAGGATGAAGCCGACCGGCGCGCCGAGCTGGCCCAGCATGGCGTACCAGCCGCGCTTGTTGGACGGCGCGTTCAGCGCCAGCAGCGAGGGCAGGCCGTCCCACGAGCCGCCCAGCGCCACGCCCTGGCCCACGCGCGCCACCGACAGCAGCACGATGGACAGCGGCCCCAGTGTGGCATAGGTGGGCAGGAAGGCAATGCCGGCCGTGGAGGCGCCCAGCAGCACGAGCGCTAATGTTAACTTGGTCTCACGGTTGAACCGTTGTTGTATGTACATGAACGCCAGCGTGCCGAACGGGCGGGCGATGAAGGCGAAGGCGAAGATGGTGAAGGCGTACAGCGTGCCTTCGAGACGACCGTCAAACGGGAAGAAGATGGAGGGGAACACCAGCACGGATGCGATGGCGTAGACGAAAAAGTCGAAATATTCAGAGGCCCTGCCGATCACGACGCCGATGGCGATCTCGCCGGGGGCGATATGCCCGTCGCGCGAATTGATGTTGCGGGCGCCGCTGTCGGTATGACGCGGTGGATAGTCGACGCGGCCATTGCCGCCGAAGGTAGTCGTATTTGCCATGGTTGTCGTCTCTATGTCGTTTTGATAGACGGTCACGCCCGTGGGGGTGGGGCAAAGTGTCCAATCGCCAGAGCGAGCCGTTACCGTTACAGTAGCATGTTCTCCACTTTGTGTAACGCATAAAACCGCATGATATCTCCGACCGTTCGTCGCGGACTGATGCTGCTCCCCCTGCTGGCCCTGGCTGGCTGTAATACGGTGGTGCTGAATCCTTCCGGTGACATTGCTGCTCAGCAGGGACACCTTGTCGTTGTCGCTACGCTGTTGATGCTGCTGATTATCGTTCCGGTAATCGCACTGACCCTCCTCTTCGCTTGGCGTTATCGCCAGAGCAACACCCAGGCCAAGTATGACCCGGACTGGGACCACTCCACCAAGCTGGAACTGGTGATCTGGGGCGCGCCCCTGCTGATCATCATCGTGCTGGGCCTGCTGACCTGGATCAGCACCCACTTGCTCGACCCGTTCCGTCCGCTGAGCCGCATCGACGCCAACCGCCCCGTGGCCGCTGAAGTCAAGCCGCTGGTGGTGCAGGTGGTGGCGCTGGACTGGAAATGGTTGTTCATCTATCCGGAGCAGGGCATCGCCACCGTGAACGAGCTGGTGACCCCGGTCGACGTGCCGGTGCGTTTCCAAATCACCGCCTCGACCGTGATGAACGCGTTCTACATCCCCGCGCTGGCCGGCCAGATCTACGCCATGCCCGGCATGCAGACCACGCTCAACGCCGTGATCAACAAGCCCGGCGAGTGGGAAGGCTTCTCGGCCAACTACAGCGGCGCCGGTTTCTCGCACATGCGCTTCAAGTACCGCGGCGTGAGCCAGGCCGAGTTCGGCGACTGGATCAAGTCGGCCAAGTCCGCCGGTGGCGAACTGACCCGTGCCGGCTACCAGCAACTGGCCGAGCCGAGCGAGCGCGAGCCGGTGCGTCACTATGGCGCCGTCGATGCTGAACTGTTCAGCAAGGTCGTGAACCGTTGCGTGGCCGATGGCAGCACCTGCATCGCCGCCCAGATGGCCGCCGACGCGCAAAAGAACGCCGCCCCTGAAAAGGATGGCCGCGTGGCCCTGAACGGCGCAGAGATTTGCGTTACCCCTCAAAATTCGCAGAAGACCAACAATGCAAGACCATACTGACCTGACCAAGCTCCTACTCGGCCGGCTGAGCTGGGATGCAATTCCGTTCCACGAGCCCATCCTGCTCGGCACCTTCGCCATGGTGGCGCTGGGCGGCGCGCTCGTCCTCGGCCTGATCACCAAATTCCGCCTGTGGGGCCCCCTGTGGCGCGACTGGGTGACCAGCATCGACCACAAGAAGATCGGCATCATGTACATGATCTTCGGCCTCGTGATGCTGCTGCGCGGCTTCGCCGACGCACTGATGATGCGCGCCCAGCAGGCGCTGTCGTTCGGCGATGCCAACGGCTTCCTGCCACCGCACCACTACGACCAGATCTTCACCGCCCACGGCGTGATCATGATCTTCTTCGTCGCCATGCCTCTGGTGACGGGCCTGATGAACTACGTGGTGCCGCTGCAGATCGGCGCGCGCGACGTGGCCTTCCCGTTCCTGAACAACTTCTCGTTCTGGATGGCGGTGTTCGGCGGCGGCCTGACCATGGTGTCGCTGTTCGTCGGTGAATTCGCCCGTACCGGCTGGCTCGCTTACCCGCCCCTGTCGGGCATCCTGGCCAGCCCCGACGTGGGCGTGGACTACTACATCTGGTCGCTGCAGATCGCCGGTGTCGGCACCTTGTTGTCGGGCGTGAACCTGATCGTCACCATCATCAAGATGCGCGCCCCTGGCATGACCATGATGAAGATGCCCGTGTTCACCTGGACCGCGCTGTGCACCAACGTGCTGATCGTCGCTGCCTTCCCCGTGCTGACCGCCGTGCTGGCCATGCTGTCGCTGGACCGCATGTTCGGCACCAACTTCTTCACCAACGACCTGGGCGGCAACGCCATGATGTACGTGAACCTGATCTGGATCTGGGGCCACCCCGAGGTCTACATCCTGGTGCTGCCCGTGTTCGGCATCTTCTCGGAAGTGGTGTCCACCTTCTGCAGCAAGCGCCTGTTCGGCTACACCTCGATGGTCTACGCGACCGTCGTGATCACCGTGCTGTCCTACCTGGTGTGGCTGCACCACTTCTTCACCATGGGTTCGGGCGCCAGCGTCAACTCGTTCTTCGGCATCACCACGATGATCATCTCGATCCCGACCGGCGCCAAGATCTTCAACTGGCTGTTCACCATGTACCGCGGCCGTATCCGCTACGAACTGCCGATGATGTGGACCGTGTCGTTCATGGTCACCTTCGTCATCGGTGGCATGACCGGCGTGCTGCTGGCCGTGCCGCCGGCCGACTTCGTGCTGCATAACTCGCTGTTCCTGATCGCCCACTTCCACAACGTCATCATCGGCGGCGTGGTGTTCGGCCTGTTCGCCGGCATCAACTACTGGTTCCCGAAAGCGTTTGGCTTCAAGCTCGACAGCTACTGGGGCAAGTGGTCGTTCTGGCTGTGGAGCATCGGCTTCTACCTGGCCTTCATGCCGCTGTACGTGCTGGGCCTGATGGGCGTGACCCGCCGCATGAGCCACTTCGAAGATCCTTCGCTGCGCATCTGGTTCATCCTGGCCGCCATTGGCGCCGTGATGATCGCCGGCGGTATCGGCTCGATGCTGATGCAGTTCTACGTGAGCTTCAAGAACCGCGCCGCGCTGCGCGACGTGACGGGCGACCCATGGGGCGGCCGTACGCTGGAGTGGTCGACCTCGTCGCCACCACCGGACTACAACTTCGCGTTCACGCCGATGGTGCACGACAACGACACCTGGGCCGACATGAAGAAGAACGGCTACCAGCGTCCGCTGAAGGGCTTCGTCGACATCCACATGCCGAAGAACACCGGCGCCGGCTTCATCATCGCCGCCCTGAGCGCCGTGGTAGGCTTCGCCCTGATCTGGAACATGTGGCTGCTGGCCGGCGTGGGCTTCGTCGCGATGATGGCTGCCATCATCACCCACACGTTCAATTACAACCGCGATTACTACATCAAGGCGGACTATGTGACCCGCGTTGAGAACGATCGCACCCGTCTGCTGGAAAGTGCTGCCTGAGATGAACGCTAATATCCCTGCCGGCGCCATGAGCGCCGACCCGAGCGCGCGTTACTACGTGCTCGAGCACCACCCGGAAAACGGCACGCTGCTCGGTTTCTGGATGTACCTGATGAGCGACTGCCTGATCTTCGCCTGCCTGTTCGCCGCCTACGCTGTCCTGGGCCGCAACTACGCGGGCGGCCCGTCGGGCGCCGAGATCTTCGAACTGCCGGTGGTGGCGCTGAACACGGCGTTCCTGCTGCTGTCGTCGATCACCTACGGCTTCGCCATGCTGACCATGGCCAAGAAGCAGAAGGGCGCCACCCTGGTGTGGCTGGCCATCACCGGCGTGCTCGGTGCCTGCTTCCTGACCCTGGAACTGCAAGAGTTCGCGCACCTGATCGCCGAAGGCGCCGGTCCGCAGCGCAGCGGTTTCCTGACCTCGTTCTTCGCGCTGGTCGGCACCCACGGCCTGCACGTGACCTTTGGTATCGTATGGCTGGTCACGCTGATGTTCCAGGTCGTCAAGCACGGCCTGACGCCTGAGAACGGCCGCCGCCTGATGTGCCTGTCGATGTTCTGGCACTTCCTGGACGTGGTCTGGATCGGCGTGTTTACCTTTGTCTACCTGATGGGAGTGCTGCCATGAGCGACCACAATCACCACGGCCACGGCCACGACGACCACGGCCACGGCCACCACGGCCATGACGACCACGCCAGCCACGGCAGCCTGAAGACCTACGCGATCGGTTTCATCCTGTCCGTGATCCTGACGGCCATCCCGTTCTGGATGGTGATGCACAAGGTGTTCGACAAGTCGAGCACCACGGCCTTCGTCATCCTGGCCATCGGCGCGGTGCAGATCGTGGTCCACATGGTCTACTTCCTGCACATGAACGCGAAATCGGAAGGCGGCTGGAACATGCTGGCGCTGCTGTTCACGACCATGCTGCTGGTGGTCATGCTGAGCGGTTCGATCTGGGTCATGTACCACCTGAACCACAACATGATGCCTGGCATGGCCCAGGACGTGGGCACGGTCGTGCAGAAAATGCGCGACATGCCATGATGGAATCGGCCGGACGGCGGCGCCGGCCCGCCATGCGCCTCGCATGGCTGGCCGGCGCCGCGCTGATGCTGGCCGGTTTCCTGGCGCTGGGCTGCTGGCAGTTGTGGCGCCTGCAATGGAAACTGGACCTCATCGAACGGGTCAACCAGCGCGTGCATGCCGCGCCGGTTCCCGCGCCCGGTCCGTCCCTGTGGCCGCACCTGTCGGCCACGGCGGACGAATACTTGCGCATCACGGCGGCCGGCAACTGGCTGCCCAACTACTCCACCCGCGTACAAGCTTCCACCGAACAGGGCACCGGTTTCTGGCTGCTCACCCCCTTGTGCCGTCCTGATGGCAGCATCCTGCTGGTCAACCGCGGCTTCGTACCCGCGCGTCCCGGCGACTACACCCCCGTCGCGCCCTTGCGCGCCCAGCCCAACACCTGCCTGCCGCACGCGGCCGGCGGCCCCGATGAAGCCACCGTCACCGGCCTGCTGCGGCTGACCGAGCCGCGTGGCAGCGTGGTGCGTTACAATGACGCCGCCACCAGCCGCTGGTACTCGCGCGATGTGGACGCCATCGGCTTCTCGCACCGCCTGCGCCGCGTGGCGCCGTACTTCGTCGATGCCGAGGCCGGGCCGGGAGCCGCGTCGCCCGATGGCGAGCATCCCGTGGGCGGGCTGACCGTGGTTTCCTTCCGCAACAACCATTTGGTTTATGCTCTCACCTGGTTCGCGCTCGCCCTGATGGCGGCTGGCGCCTGCCTGTTGCTGACGCGAGACAAATGGAAACGCCGTGATGGAGAAACACAATGACGGTCCGGCCAGGGACACTGGCTTGACCGAGCGCTGGAACGCCGCCGTGAGCGGTGGCCGCGCGCCCGGACACAAGAACATGCTGTTGCTGATCCAGCTGCGCTGGATCGCCGTGGCGGGACAGGTGACGACGATCGTCATTGCCGCCATCGTCTTCGGCGTGCAACTGCCGCTGCCCTACATGCTGGAAGTGGTGGCCTGCCTGGTCGGCTTCAACGTGGCCAGCCATCTGCGCTGGAGCGAACAGCAGGAAGTGACGAACAGCGAACTGTTCCTGTCGCTGCTGGTGGACGTGATCAGCCTCACGGCCCAGCTCTACCTGAGCGGCGGCACCAACAACCCGTTCGCCTTCCTCTACCTGCTGCAAGTGATCCTGAGCGCCGTGCTGCTGCGCGGCTGGGCCACCTGGATCATCGTGCTGGCCACCAGCGTGTGCCTGGCCGGGCTGGCCCTGTTCGCCAAGCCGCTGCCGCTGCAGCTCGACCACAGCCGCGGCATCTTCAGCCTCTACGTGCAAGGGCTGCTGCTGTGCTTCGCGCTGGACGCGGCGCTGCTGGTGTTCTTCATCCGCCGCATCACCAACAACCTGCGCGCCGGCGACGCCAAGCTGGCCGCGCTGCGCCAGCGCGCCGCCGAGGAGGAGCACATCGTGCGCATGGGCCTGCTCGCCTCGGGCGCCGCCCATGAACTGGGGACGCCGCTGGCCACCCTGTCCGTGATCCTGGGCGACTGGCGCCGCATGCCGGCCGTCAGCAAGAACCCCGACCTGCTGGAGGACATCACGGAAATGCAGGCCCAGCTCCAGCGCTGCAAATCCATCGTCAGCGGCATTTTGCTGTCGGCCGGCGAAGCGCGCGGCGAATCGTCGGTGCGCACCACCATCCACACCTTCCTCGATCAACTGACGGCCGAATGGCGGGCCAGCCGCCCGGTGGCCGCGTTCGACTATTACAACCGCATCGGCGAGGACTTGCCGGTGGTGTTCGACTCGGCCCTCAAGCAGATGATCTGCAATGTGCTCGACAACGCGCTCGAAGCGTCGCCCGAGTGGCTGAGTTTTGTCGCCACGCGCGAGGACGACATGCTGGTCATGTCCGTGTCCGACAGCGGCCCCGGTTTCGCGCCCGAGATCCTGGCCCAGTTCGGCAAGCCCTACAATTCGAGCAAGGGCCGGCCCGGTGGCGGGCTGGGCCTGTTCCTGTCCGTGAACGTGGCCCGCACGCTGGGCGGCACGGTCGAAGCGCGCAACCGGCCGCAAGGTGGCGCGTCGGTGCAAATGCGGCTGCCGCTGGCCGCGCTGGTGTTGGAAGAGGAGTCGGCAGATGCCGAATGAACGACTGTTACTGATCATCGAAGACGACGCGGCATTCGCGCGCACCCTGAGCCGCTCGTTCGAGCGCCGCGATTACACGGTGCTGCTGGCGGCCAACCAGGAAGAAGCGGCGGCGCTGCTGGAACAGCACAATCCCGGCTATGCCGTGGTCGATCTCAAACTGAAGGGCAATTCCTCGGGCCTGGCCTGCGTGCAGATGCTGCACCAGCACGACGAGGACATGCTGATCGTGGTGCTGACCGGTTTCGCCAGCATCAACACGGCGGTGGAAGCGATCAAGCTGGGCGCCTGCCAATACCTGGCCAAGCCGTCCAACACGGACGACATCGAAGCCGCCTTCGGCCACGTGGCCGGCAGCGCCGAGATCGAAGTGACGGCCCGTTCCACCTCGATCAAGACGCTGGAGTGGGAGCGCATCCACGCCGTGCTGGCCGAAGCCGACTTCAATATTTCGGAAACGGCCCGCCGCCTCGGCATGCACCGGCGCACGCTGGCGCGCAAGCTGGAAAAGCAGCGGGTGAAGTAGCCCAGGGCCTGTCTTATGCCCCGCAATCCGGTTTAATGCGGGCTATCGTACAGCGGCTTGTTCTTGTCGACGACGTGGACCGTAAACAGCTTGAACGAGGTGTCGCCCACGACTTTGGCGCCGCCATGCACGACGTCGCGCAGATTCATGACGGCGGTGCCGGTGGCGATCAGGGACGGCGCCTTGCCCGGCGTCTGCAGCATCGCCCCCTGCAGCACGTAAGCGGCTTCCACGCCGTGATGGAAGTGCGGGGGAACGTCCTCGCCGGGTTTGAACTCCACGATGGAACTGATCACCTCCATGCCGGGCGCGCCGCTCAGCTCAACGCGCTTCAGCTCGGTGCGTGCGGACGAGTCCTGGGCGAAAGCAGGTGCATGGGCGAGCATGCCAACGATGCTGCATGTGAGCAGCAGGGCCGATCGTATCGCGTTCATTTGCTGGTCTCCCGATTATCGATTGAGTTTCCGATTCTATCTTCAAACGTTGGCGGTCGGCGTGTCCGCGTCCAGTTCGACGAACGCCTCGCACATGTCAATCAGCGTCTGGAACCGTTCCGCGCCAAATGCCTGCTCGATGTGCTCGTACTGCCGCATCACCAACGGCAGCATCTGTTCCACCACCGCGCTGCCATGGGCAGCCAGCCTCACCATGACGCGGCGCTTGTCGCCGGCCACCGGGTGGCGGAGCACCAGCCCGCTTTTTTCCATGCGTGCCAGCACACCGGCCATGCTGGCGCTGACCATGCCGCATTGCTGGCATAGCTCGCGCGGTTCCAGCTCGCCGTGTTCGGCCAGCCCGCGCAGGATGCGCCACTGTTGTTCCGAGATGCCGAACTGGTGCAACAGCGGCCGAAAATATTGCATCAGGCTTTCCCTGGTCCGTCCGATGAGCTGAGGCAAATCGCGAAACGGGAGCGGGTTATTCATCGGCGTTCCATCTAAAGTCGAATGTTTTGCTCAAGTATATCAGTTGACTGAGAGCAAGTAACATGCTGTAATCACTAATATATTAGTAGTTCACAAGGCTACCGACGCTCCCTCCGTTGCCTCCGCGACCATCCCGTACCAACGCGTCCAACCCAGCGTGGCGCACGCGCCATCCATGCGCCTGCGGCAGCTGTTCGCCCCTGTGCATGCCGCTTAGGCGCACCTTCAAGAACTGATCGAGTAGAAAATATGTTGCTAAGTAACTTTAAAGTGGGCACCCGCTTGTCCATCGGCTTTTTTGGTTTGATCCTGCTGCTGGCCGGCGTGACGGTGCTGGGGGTGACGCGGTTGAGCGCGCTTAACGAGAGCACGGAACTGATCGTCAAGGACCGCTACCCCAAAGTCGCCATCGCCAACAAGATATTGCAGGGCATCAGCGCCAGCGCGATCACGCTGCGCGAATTACTGCTGACGGATGACCCGCAGCAAATCAAGCAGGATCTGGATTCCATCGAGGCGATCCGGGTCGAGGTCAGCGCCGATATCGCCTTGCTGGACAAACTGCTGTCCACGCCCAAGGGACGGGAGATTTTTGCCCAGCTGGTGCAGGCGCGCGCCGACTACCGCGTCAGCCAGGATGCGTTTTTGCAACAGGTCGCCGCAGGCAACAAGGAACAGGCCAACGCGATCTTGCGCGGTGAATTGCTGCGCAAGCAGAAACTGTATTTCAGCCAGGTCGAGAACCTCATCAAGCTCGGTGGTCATCTGATGGAGCAGGGCGGCGCCGATGTGGCGCGCGAATACAGCAGTGGCGCGACGATCATGCTGACGCTGGCCGGTCTGGCGATGGTGCTGGCCGCCGGCTTTGGCTACATGGTCAGCAACAGCATCACGCGGCCGCTGCGACGGGCCGTGGAGATCGCCCGCACGGTGGCGTCCGGTGACCTGAGCAGTCGCATCGACGTGCATGGGCGCGATGAAACGGCGCAGCTGATGCAGGCGCTGCACGACATGAACGCCAGCCTGACGCGGCTGGTCGGCGAGGTGCGCCACGGCGCCGACGCCATCGCCGCGGCAACTGCCGACATTGCGGAGGGTAACCAGGACTTGTCCGTGCGCACCGAGCACCAGGCCAGCTCGCTGGAAGAAACGGCGTCGTCGATGGAGGAACTGACGGCGACCGTGCACCAGAACACGGACAACGCGCGGCTGGCCAATGAGCTGGCGGCGTCGGCCTCGGCCGTCGCGGTGCAGGGCGGCGCGGTGGTGGGCCAGGTGGTCGATACCATGGCGGCCATTCACGTCGCGTCCAACAACATCGTCGACATCATCGGCGTGATCGACGGCATCGCCTTCCAGACCAATATCCTGGCGTTGAACGCGGCGGTGGAGGCGGCCCGCGCGGGCGAGCAGGGACGCGGCTTCGCTGTGGTCGCGGGCGAGGTGCGTAGCCTGGCCCAGCGCTCCGCTACGGCGGCCAAGGAGATCAAGGCGCTGATCGACGATTCGGTGCAGCAGGTGGATGTGGGCGGCAAGCTGGTGGAGCGGGCGGGCAGCACGATGGCCGACGTCGTCGACAGCGTCAAGCGCGTGGCCGACATCATGGGCGAGATCGGCGCGGCCAGCCACGAGCAGAGCCTGGGCATCGGGCAGGTGCATCAGGCCATCACCGAGATGGACCAGGTGACGCAGCAGAATGCGGCGCTGGTTGAGCAGGCTGCGGCGGCGGCCGACGCGCTGCGCGAGCAGGCGACCCACCTGGCGCAGATGGTCAGCGTGTTCAAGCTGGCCGGGCCGGTGACGGCGGCGCCCGCGCCACTGGCTCAGCGTGCGCGGCCAGTGGTACGGGCACCGGCTATCCAGCCCGCCCGGTTGCAGGAACCGGTGGAGGCCTTCGAATAGGTCGTCTCCGCAAATGATCAAGCGATAGAACGAGCTCCTCCGCACGCAATTGGTGCAAAATAGCCAAGCCAGTGCGAAAAGTTAACTCTAAGCATGGTTAACTGAACATAAACGCTGGCACGCATATTGCTCATCAGTAAGGGTTGTCACTTTTGATTGCCCCACCATGCCTGATTGCATCGCACCGACCGGACTGGCCGCCAGCCAAAGCGCCTGGCAGGCCAGTCTCGCGCTCGGATTTGCCGACGATGCCGGCACCACCCGCCTGATCGACAACACGCACTGCGGCCCGCTGCGGGTGCAAAAGGCGCTGTACCCGGAAGGCGGGGCCGTGTGCCACGCGATCATCGTCCATCCGCCCGGCGGCGTGGTGGGCGGCGACCAGCTCTCCATCACCGCCACGGTGGGCGGTAACGCGCATGCCTTGCTCACCACACCCGGCGCGGCCAAATGGTACAAGGCCAACGGCAAGCGCTCGCGCCAGCATCTGCGGCTGGACGTGGAGCAGGGCGCATCGCTCGAATGGCTGCCGCAGGAAACCATCTTCTTCGACCAGGCCGACGTGGCGCTGGATCAGACCATCACCCTGGCGGCGGACGCCCGCTACATCGGCTGCGACATCCTGTGCATGGGCCGGCGCGCCTCGGGCGAGACCTACACCACGGGCCGCGTGGCGCAGCGCACCCAAATCCACCGCGACGGCACCTTGATCTGGTGGGAACAGGGCGCTTTGTTGGGCGGCCGGCTCGATAGCCCGCTCACGCTCAACGGCCACACCGTCTGCGCCACGCTGATCGCCGTCGGCCCGCCGCTGCCTGCCTCCGTGCTGACGGAACTGCGCGCCGACCTGGCCGACGATCCGGGCTTCGGCGTCACGCAAACCAGGGGCCTGCTGGTGGCGCGCCACCTGGGCGACGACAGCGAGGCCGCGCGCCGCGTCATTCTCGCCGTGTGGCGCCGCGTGCGCCCCCATCTGCTGGGACGCGAGGCCGTCACGCCGCGCATCTGGCAAACCTGAACTGGAACCATCATGGACCTGACCCCACGCGAAAAAGACAAACTGCTGATCTTCACGGCCGGCCTGCTGGCCGAGCGCCGCCTCGCGCGCGGCCTGAAGCTTAATTATCCGGAGGCCATCGCGCTGATCACCTGCGCCATCCTGGAAGGCGCGCGCGATGGCAAGACCGTGGCGCAGCTGATGTCGGACGGCGCCAAGATCCTCACCCGGGCCGACGTGATGGAGGGTGTGCCCGAAATGATCCCCGATATCCAGGTCGAGGCCACGTTCCCGGACGGGAGCAAGCTGGTGACCGTGCATCACCCGATTCCGTGAGTGCGCCGACGATCTCGGTGTACTTCCCGCGCAAGGCGGCCCATCCGGCCGCCGATGTGCAAAATTTTTATTGTTTTTAAGGAGCCCTTCATGATCCCAGGCGAATATCTGCTCGAAGAGGGCGCAATCGATTTGAATGCGGGACGCGAGACGGCCACCGTGGTGGTCCGCAACCAAGGCGACCGGCCGATACAGGTCGGCTCGCACTTCCATTTTTTCGAGGTCAATCCCGCGCTGGCGTTCGAGCGCTGGAAGGCCTACGGCATGCGGTTGAATATCGCGGCCGGTACCGCTGTCCGTTTTGAACCGGGCCAGCAACGCACCGTTGAACTGGTCAAACTGGCCGGCGACCAGGAGGTCTATGGTTTCAACGGCGCGGTGCAGGGCAAACTGAAATCCACGCCACCCAGGAGCTGATGACATGGCGACCATTTCGCGCCAGGCTTATGCCGAGATGTTCGGCCCCACCACAGGGGACCGCATCCGGCTGGCCGACACCGCGTTGTTCATCGAGATCGAGCACGATTACGCCACCTATGGTGAGGAAGTGAAGTTCGGCGGCGGCAAAGTGATCCGCGACGGCATGGGCCAGTCGCAGCGCGTGCATGCGCAGGTGATGGACACCGTCATCACCAATGCCGTCATCGTCGACCACTGGGGCATCGTGAAGGCGGACATTGGCCTGAAGGACGGCATGATCGCCGCCATCGGCAAGGCCGGCAACCCGGACATCCAGCCCAACGTGACGATGGCCATCGGCGGCGCCACCGAGATCATCGCGGGCGAGGGCATGATCGTGACGGCGGGCGGCGTCGATACCCACATCCACTTTATCTGCCCGCAGCAGATCGAGGAAGCGCTGATGAGCGGCGTGACGACTATGATAGGCGGCGGCACCGGCCCGGCGGCCGGCACCTCGGCCACCACCTGCACGCCGGGCCCGTGGCATCTGCACGCCATGCTGGGCGCGGCCGACGCCTTCCCCATGAACCTGGGTTTCCTCGGCAAAGGCAACGTGAGCCTGCCCGCGCCGCTCGAAGAACAGGTGCGGGCCGGCGCCATCGGCCTCAAACTGCACGAGGACTGGGGCAGCACCCCGGCCGCCATCGACAACTGCCTGTCCGTGGCCGACCGCATGGACGTGCAGGTGGCCATCCACAGCGACACGCTGAACGAGGGCGGCTTCCTGGAGCACACGCTGGCCGCGTTCAAGGACCGCACCATCCACACCTTCCACACGGAAGGCGCGGGCGGCGGCCACGCGCCCGACATCATCGCGGCCGTAGGGCAGGGCAATGTGCTGCCATCGTCTACCAATCCCACCCGCCCGTTCACCGTCAACACGCTGGACGAGCACCTGGACATGCTGATGGTGTGCCACCACCTGGACGCGGCCATTGCCGAGGACGTGGCCTTCGCCGAGTCGCGCATCCGGCGCGAGACCATCGCGGCCGAGGATATCCTGCACGACCTGGGCGCGATCTCGATGATGTCGTCCGATTCGCAGGCCATGGGCCGGGTGGGCGAGGTGATCCTGCGCACTTGGCAGACGGCCCACAAGATGAAGACCCAGCGCGGCCCGCTGGCGCCGGACACGGCCCGCAACGATAACTTCCGCGTCAAGCGCTACGTCGCCAAGTACACCATCAACCCCGCCATCACGCACGGCATCGCGCACGCGGTCGGCTCGCTGGAGCCGGGCAAGATCGCCGACCTGGTGCTGTGGAAGCCGGCCTTCTTCGGCGTCAAGCCGTCGCTGATCCTGAAGGGCGGCATGATCGCGGCGGCGCAGATGGGCGACCCCAACGCCTCCATCCCCACGCCGCAACCCGTGCATTACCGGATGATGTTCGGCGCCTTCGGCGGCGGGCTGAAAAAATCGTTCACCTTCGTCTCGCAGGCCGCGTTCGACGCGGGCATCGGTGAACAGCTGAAATTGAACAAGACGCTGATCGTGGCGAAAAACATGCGTGCGCTGCGCAAGGCCGACATGATCCACAACGGCGCCACGCCGCAGATGGAAGTCGATCCCGAAACCTATGAAGTGCGCGCCGACGGCGAGCTGCTGGTGTGCGAGGCGGCGGCCGAGCTGCCGATGGCGCAGCGCTACTTCCTGTTCTGAACCTGTCGAGGAATCCATGCTGACATTGCACACGAAACTGCCGAAGTCCGCCACCGGCATCGGCGCCATCGCCGCCCAGCTGGTGCTGCCGTATGAGCTGCGTGAGAAGTGCCGCCTGCGCGCCACCCTGAGCACGGGCGAAGATGTGGCCGTGTACACCGTGCGCGGCACCGTGCTGCGCGACGGTGACCTGCTCACGGGTGAAGACGCGCGCGTGGTGCAGGTGGTGGCCGCCGACGAGCCGACCTACAAGGTCACCTGCGCCGATGCGCAAGCGCTGCTGCGCTGCGCCTTCCACCTGGGGAACCGGCACACGCAGGCGCAGGTGGGCGATGGCTTCCTGCGCATCCGCGCCGACGCCGTGCTCAAGGAGATGCTGGCCGGCCTGGGCGCGCGGGTGGAGGAGGAGATGGCGGCGTTCGAGCCGGAGTCCGGCGCCTACGGCGGCGGCCATGGCCACCATGACCACCATCCGCTGGCGCCCGTGCCGCTGCGCCAGAAAATACACCGTCCGGGCGACAGCGCATGATTTCCGCCTCCGCCCTGTTGCATCTGCTGCAGTTTGCCAGTCCGGCCTTGCCGATTGGCGCGTACAGCTATTCGCAAGGGCTGGAGGCGGCGCTGGAAAGCGGCATGGTGCGCGACGCGGCCAGCGCGCGCGCGTGGATCGCGCGCCACCTGCACGAGGTGATGGCGCAGTGGGAAGCGCCCGTGTGCTGGCGCCTGATGCAGGCCTACGCGCGGCGCGACGCGCACGCCGTGGCCGTATGGACGGAACGCTTCGTCGCTTCGCGCGACAGCGCCGAGTTCCGCGCCGAGACCATCCAGATGGGCTATTCGCTGGCCCAGTTGATCGCGCAACTGGAGATCGCGGACGCGGACTTGCTGGCGCTGTTGCGGCAAACGCCCGAAGTGCCGCTGCCAGCGGCCTACGCCTGCGCCGTGGCCGCGCTGGACCTGCCGCACGAGGCGGCGCTGCAAGCGATGCTGTTCGCCTGGGCCGAGAACCAGGTGCTGGTGTGCGTGAAGTCCGTGCCGCTGGGGCAGGTGGCGGGGCAGCGCATGCTGCTGTCGCTGCGTCCCGAGCTGGAGGCGGCCGCGCAGCATGCGCAAACCGTGGCCGATGACGACATGGGCAACTGGGCGCCCGGCCTGTCGCTGCTGTCGATGCGCCACGAGGCGCAGTACAGCCGGCTGTACCGATCCTGATTTGTGAAAGAGAGAACCGACATGACAACCACTTCCAATCCGCTGCGCGTGGGCATAGGCGGCCCCGTAGGCTCGGGCAAGACGGCGCTGTGCGAGATGCTGTGCAAGGGCATGCGCGACCAGTACGACATGGCCGTCATCACCAACGACATCTACACCAAGGAAGACATGGAGATCCTGCTGTGCGCCGACGCGCTGCCGGCCGAGCGGCTGATGGGCGTGGAGACGGGCGGCTGTCCGCACACGGCCATCCGCGAGGACGCCTCCATCAACCTGGAAGCGATCGCGCGCATGCAGGCCGATTTCCCCAACCTGGACCTGATCCTGGTGGAATCGGGCGGCGACAACCTGGCCGCCACCTTCAGCCCCGAGCTGTCCGACCTGACCATCTACGTGATCGACGTGGCCGGCGGCGAGAAGATCCCGCGCAAGGGCGGCCCCGGCATCACGCGTTCCGATCTGCTCATCATCAACAAGACCGACCTGGCGCCCCACGTGGGCGCCAACCTCGACGTCATGGCGCAGGACGCCAAACGCATGCGCGGCGCGCGCCCCTTCCTGTTCACCAACCTGCGCAGCGGGGACGGCGTGGCCGCCGTGATCGACTTCATCCGCGAACAGGGATTGCTGGGACCAGATCATCACATTGCAAAGGAGCTGACATGAAGAACCTCAAGCCACTATTGGCCGGCGCGCTGGCGCTGGCGTGCGTGCCTGCGCTGGCCCATCCCGCCGCAGTCGTCCACGGGCATGGCTTCGCGGCCGGTTTCATGCACCCGTTCACGGGGCTGGACCATGTGCTGGCGATGCTGGCCGTGGGCATCTGGAGCGTGCGCCAGCCGCATGCGCGCGCGCTGCCGCTCGCCTTCCTCGCCATGCTGTTCATCGGCGTGGTGACCGGCGTGGCCGGGTTGGAGATTCCGGAACTGGAGACGGGCATCGCGCTGTCGGTGGCGGTGATGGGGGTACTGATCTTCGTCGCGGCCCGCTTGCCCGCGTCCGTGGGCGCGCTGATGCTGGCGGTGTTCGCCATCCTGCATGGCAATGCGCATGGACACGAGATGCCGGCGGTCGCCAGCGCCATGGGGCTGCTGGCAGGCAGCGCGCTGCTGGTGGAGGCCGGGCGTTTGCTGGGGCGCGTGAGCCCGGCGCTGTTGCTCAAGCTGGCCGGGGCGGTGATCGCGGCGGCCGGGGTGATGCTGGCCGCGTCGGCCACGGCGTCCGGTATCGCCTGAGCGGGCGGCGCGGCCCTTCCGGGCGTGCCACGCGCACGTTCGTTTTTCGCTCTTTATTTGTCGCGCGGTTCCTGGCGGCGCTCGGACAGCACGATGGGCGCCGCCTTCTCCGGGTACAGGCCCAGGTGGCCTTCGTAGCCGGCGCGGATGGCGGCCATATCGGTCTCCTGGTCGCCCGTCAGGTGCACATGGTCGACCAGGCCCAGCGTCTTGTTCGGGTAGTCGATGTAGACCAGGGCCAGCGGCACCTTCGCCTCCAGCGCCAGGTGATAAAAGCCGCTCTTCCAGTTGGGACGATGGCTGCGCGTGCCTTCGGGCGTGATGCCCACCCAGTACCAGTCGGCTGCGTTCATGCGCGCCGCCTGCGTTTTGATGGTGCCGCTCGGTGTGCCGCGCTCCACCGGTTCGCCGCCCAGCCAGCGGAACCACTTGCCCAGCGGCGACTTGAACAGACTATCCTTGGCCAGCCAGCGGAAGGGCAGGTCGAGCGCCCATTTGCCCAGTAAGCCGATCGGGAAATCCCAGTTCGATGTGTGGGGATAGATCACGGCGATGCCGCGCGGACCCGGCAGTGGCCGGTACAACATGCGCCAGCCAAACAGGCCCAGCAGGCGCAGCGAGGTGCGCTGGCGCCAGGTGGGCAGATCACTCGGCCGCAACAGATAGTCGGTCATGCTCATCACCCCGTCGTTATTATAGTTTTGTTTTCTTTTCACTATTGACAGGCTGGCATATCGCTAGTCAAAAAATCCGCCCGCATTCTATCCGGGTGCGGCCGGAGCGGCAAGCGATTCGACGGCCTGATATTGCCGGGCCTGCCTTTCCAAGGGAACAATAGGACGCTTTCCCGGTCAAAACAAGTTTCGCCGCTCAGTGTGGGTGGCGGAGCTCCTGATCGGGTAGCCTATGAACCCAACACCCATCCTGTGCCTGGCCGTGGGCGACCGAGGCGTGCTGGACGCGGCGGCGGCCGCATTGCCGGGCTGGACGCTGTGCCGGGCCGCCGGGCTGGCCGAGGCGCGCCGCGCACTGCGCGTGCAGCCGGCCCCGGTCGGACTGCTGCTGTTCGATGCCGATCCGCGCGGCGAGGAGGCGCTCGACGCCTTCCTGCGCGAGCATTGGTACATGTTGTGGATCGCGGTGTTCCATCCGCCGGCGCTGCACGTGCCCGCGTGGCGCGCGCTGGTGCACGAGCACTGCTGGGACTTCCACACCTGGCCGCTCGATGCGGCTCGCCTGCATCACACAATCGGTCATGCCCAGGGCATGGCGGCCTTGCGCGGCGCGCCGTCAGGCGGCGATGGCCAGTGCGGGTCCGGTACGCCTGAAGCGGCGGACGGGCCGTGCTGCGCGCCGGACGCGGCGCTGACCGGACGCAGCGCGGCCATCGTCCGGCTGCGCGGCCAGATCGGCAAGGTGGCGGGGGCCAGTGCGCCCGTGCTGATCTGGGGCGAGAGCGGCAGCGGCAAGGAACTGGTGGCCAAGGCCGTGCACCTGCATTCGCCGCGCGCGGCCGGGCCGTTCGTCCCCGTCAATTGCGGCGCCATGCCGGCCAGCCTGATCCAGTCGGAACTGTTCGGGTATGAACGGGGCGCGTTCACCGGCGCGGCACGCGAGAAGCAAGGGTTGATCGAGTCGGCCGCCGGCGGCTCCCTGTTCCTCGACGAAATCGGCGATCTGCCGATGGAGTTGCAAGCGAACCTGCTGCGTTTCCTGCAGGAGAAGACCATCTGCCGGGTGGGCGCGACCCGCAGCGTGGAAGTGGACGTGCGCGTGATTGCCGCGTCGCACGTGCAGTTGCAGCAGGCGGTGCAACGTGGCGCCTTCCGCGAGGACTTGTATTACCGCCTCAACGTGCTGGCGCTGGACGTGCCGCCGCTGCGCGACCGGCGCGATGATGTGGCGGCGCTGGCCGGGCACTTCTTCCAGCTGTACGGGGCCGAGCGCGCGCCGCGCCTGCGCGGCTTCAGCAGCCGCGCCATGCAGATGTTGCGCGAGCATGACTGGCCTGGCAATGTGCGCGAACTGATCAACCGGGTGCGGCGCGCCATGGTGATGGCGGAAGGGCGGTTGATTTCGGCCGCCGACCTGGGGCTGGCCGAACCCGCCGTGCAGTCTGACGGAGCGCCGCTGGGCGACGCGCGCAGCCGCGCCGAACGCGATGCCATCGACGCGTCGTTGCTGCGGGCCGGGCGCAACATGACAGTGGCCGCGCGCGAGCTGGGCGTCTCGCGCATGACGCTGTACCGGCTGCTGGCCAAGCACGGTATCGCGCCACCATCGCGGGCCAGCCAGCCGTAGCGCGGCAAAGGCCTGTGTCCTGGGCCTGTGTCATCGGCGTGTGTCATCGGCGTGTGTCACAGGCGTGTCACTGTCGTGTTACGGCTTGCGCCAGGACATTTTTTTACCGTTGGGTTGAACGCGGCGCTGCGTTGTCGGGGTCTGGCCCGGTAGGCGCCCGCCGTTCCGTCCGCCAGCGTTTGTCACATGGATGAGACGAACAGCGAGGCCAGGCGCGGGGGGCGGCAGCGCCAACGCACTTGTCCAGCGACTATTTGTTCTTGTTTTTCAAGGAGTTGCCCTTGTCGCGCGGCAGGTGGCATCAAGCTTGCGATGACTGGCAGGCCGGGCACATGCTGGCCCGGCCACGCAATTACCGATCAACCCCTTGGAAGCCAGGAAACAGCCATGAACAGAACTCTGATCAGTACAGCCATCGCGCTCGCGTTCAGCGTCAGCGCGTATGCCCAGACGACACCGCCTACTGTGTCGACCGCCCAATCGGGCGCCGGAGCGATCGCCAACGACAATGCCAGCGCCACCCAGGACAGCAGCAGCAACCGCAACAACGACAGCAGCAACAGGAACAATAACAATAACAGCACGGGCGGCGCTGCCGCCAGCGCTGTTGGCGCCGTGTCCGCCAACAACGGCGCCACCGCCACCTCCACATTCAGCAACTCGTTCAACAATTCCAACGCCACGGCCACCAGCAACCTGAATGGCTCGGTCAGCAACAACGCGGTCCAGAACATCGGCAACACGGCCAGCAACGCCGGCAATACCACCGGTGGCGCAGCGGCCGGTGGCACGGGCGGCATGGGCACAGGCGGCGTGGCCACCGTGACGGGCGGCGCCGGTGGTGGCGCTGCTGGCGGCAATGGTGCGGCCGGCGGGATCGGCGGCACCGCCACCAACGGCAGTGCCAGTAACGGCAACGCGGTTGGCGGCGGCGCCAGTGGCGGCATGGGCGGGGCTGGCGGTGCGGCCGCCAACGCCACCAGTGGCGCCGGTGGCGCGGGCGCGGCGGGTGGCGCCGGCGGTGCCGGTGGCGCTGGCGGCAACATCATCGGCGGCGCCGGTGGCATGGGTGGCGCCACCGGATTGGCCACGGGTGGCGCAGGCGGCAATGCCGGTGGCTCGACCGGCGGCGCCGGCGGCGGCAGCGGTATCGCCAACGGCGCCAATGGCGGCATGGGCGGCAGCACCGGTAATGCCTCGGGTGGCGCGGGCGGGGCAGGTGGCATGGGTGGCTTGGGCGGAGGCGGCGCGGCCGGCGGCGATGGCTATGGCGGCACGTCCACGGCCGGCAATTCGCCCGCCGGCGGCGGCGCCAATTCCAGCGGCGCCACGTCAACCAACAACCACGGCACGTCGGGTGAATCGACGCCAGGCACGCCACCGAGCCAGGCGTCCAGCGCATCAACGGGCGCCAGCACGGGCGGTGCGGCCAGCACCGGTGACAGCAACGGTACCGGCGGCAGCGCCACGGGCGGCGCCGGTGGCAGCGGTGCTGCCGGCGGTGCGGGCGGTGCCGGCGCGGCCGGCACGGCGGGCAGCAACACG
>NZ_JACEZT010000019.1 GCF_014042345.1 Rugamonas brunnea | reverse complement strand
TACTCACCCGTTCGCCACTCGCCGCCAGGTTGCCCCGCGCTGCCGTTCGACTTGCATGTGTAAGGCATGCCGCCAGCGTTCAATCTGAGCCAGGATCAAACTCTTCAGTTTAATCTCTGTTTGTTTGCGATTTCTCGCACCGCTATTGCTAGCGGGTCGCTCACTCAAAATACTGACAGGCCACTTCTTTCGAAGCGCCTATTTCATTACTTCTTGTGAACATTTGATATTTTAAGTATCGCGGAGACGAGCTCCGCGTGCACTTCCATCAAACGTCCACACTTATCGACTGTGAATTGTTAAAGAACCTTATTCGGTACTGCATGCTGCGAAGCGTTTTGTTCGTCAGCAGAGAAGCGAGATTATGCAGTGTTTCGTATAAGTCGTCAACCCCTCGTTTTTCCCGCTTAACTTGCACTTCAGATGCATCGTTTCGCGAGGGACCGAACTATAGCAAAGAGCCGGCATGGCTGGCAAGGCCGGCAGCGTAAAATAGCGGTTTCACCGATCCACACCGCTGTCATGACCATCCTGCTTACCACCCTCAACGCCCGCTACACCCACGCTTCGCTGGGCCTGCGCTACCTGCTGGCCAACATGGGGCCGTTGCAGGAACAGACAAGGCTGCAGGAGTTCGTCATCGGCGCCAAGACCACCGAGGTCGTGGAACGCATCCTGGCACACCAGCCGCGCATCGTCGGTTTCGGCATCTATATATGGAACGTCGAGGAGACGACCAAAGTGGTGGCCATGCTCAAACGCGTGGCGCCGCAGGTCGTGGTCGTACTGGGCGGACCAGAAGTCTCGCATGAACCAGGCGAACAGCAGATTGTCCAACTGGCCGACTACCTGATCACCGGTTGGGGCGACGTTACCTTCCCCAAGCTGTGCGGAGAGATCCTGCACGGCCCCAAGCCGCTGATGAAGATCCACGCCGGCGTCCAGCCGCCGATGGCCGAAATCAAGCTGCCATATTCGCTCTACAGCGACGACGACATCAAGAACCGCACCATCTACGTGGAAGCGTCACGCGGTTGCCCATTCAAGTGCGAGTTCTGCCTGTCTGCCCTGGACAAGACGGCATGGCCGTTCAACCTCGACGCCTTCCTCGCCGAGCTGGAAGGACTGCATGCGCGCGGCGCCCGCCTGTTCAAGTTCGTCGACCGCACCTTCAACCTGAACATCAAGACCAGCCTGAAGATCATGCAGTTCTTCCTCGATAAGCTGGCCGCCCATCCCGACGATCCGGTCTACGCCCACTTCGAACTGGTGCCCGACCACCTGCCCGACGCGCTCAAGGAAGGCATCAGCAAGTTCCCGCCCGGTGCGCTGCAGTTCGAAATTGGCATCCAGAGCTTCAATCCCGAGGTGCAAACCCTCGTCAGCCGCAAGCAGGACAACCAGAAGGCGGCCGACAACATCCGCTGGCTGACCACCCAATCGCACGCCCACATGCACGTGGACCTGATCGCCGGCCTGCCCGGCGAGGACGTCGCCAGCTTTGCGCGCGGCTTTAACCATTTGTGGTCGCTCCAGCCGCACGAGATCCAGTTCGGCATCCTGAAGCGGCTGCGCGGCACACCGATCATCCGCCACACGGAAGCGTATGGCCTGGTATTCGAGCCCTACGCGCCCTACACCATCCTGGCCAACAAGGACATCGACTTCCCCACCATGCAGCGCCTGGTGCGCTTCGCCCGTTACTGGGACCTGGTGGCCAACTCGGGCCGCTTCGCGCACACCTTGCCGGTGCTGCTGGGCGAATCCGCGTTTGAAAACTTCATGGCCTTCTCCGACTGGCTGTATGCGAACACGGACGCCACCCATCGCATCGCCCTCGACCGCCTCGCTGCGATGGTATCGAAGTGGCTGCAGACGCGCGGCATGAGCAAAGCGGCGGCCGACGAACTGCTGGCGAGCGACTACGCCGGCCGCAACGAATCGGGCTCCCGCCTCAAGCCGTCCGTCGCCAACACCCCCGCAGCACGGGCCGAAACGGCTGCGCCACAGCGCCAGGCGCGCCACCTGGCGGCCTGAATCGCCATGGGACCGCAGGCGACAGCGGTGGCGGTCCTGTCCAAACTCCCTTAAACTGGCGTCATGCCCTCCGTCCCAGAGCCCACCCTCACTCTCGATTCCGGCGCCGCCACAGCCGCCGGCACCTGGCAAGTCCACGCACTCACGCTGGGCGGCGCGATGCATACCCTCACCGGCCAGCTCAATTCCCTGAAGGGCAAGGCCCAGATCACATGGGACCTGACGGCCATTGACAGCATGGACCACATCGGCGCCCAGCTGCTATGGAACGCCTGGGGCAAGACCCGTCCCGCCTCGCTGCGATTGGCGCCCGGGCAGGAAGAATTCTTCAAACGGCTGGAGGCAGCCGGCAACCTGGAACTGAAAGCCCCGCGCAAGCAGCGCCTGACCTCCGTCATGGTGCTCGGCTTCGCGATGATGCAGTTTTTCGAACACCTGCGCGGCATGATCTCGCTGGTGGGCGCCGTCACGCAGGACATGGTCCGCTTCGCGCGCCATCCGCTGCGCGGCCCGTGGCGCGAAATCTCGGCCAACATCTTCCACGCCGGTCCGCAGGCGCTGGGCATCACGGCGCTGGTCGGCTTCCTGATCGGGGTGGTGCTGTCCTACCTGTCGGCCCAGCAGCTGCGCAACTTCGGCGGCGACATCTACCTGGTCAACCTGCTGGGCATGAGCATCATCCGCGAACTGGGGCCGCTGCTGGCGGCGATCCTGGTGGCTGGCCGCTCCGGCTCCTCGATCACGGCGCAACTGGGCGTGATGCGGGTGACAGAGGAACTGGACGCCATGCTGGTGATGGGCATCTCGCACGGCTTCCGCCTGATCCTGCCCAAGGTGCTCGCGCTGGCCATCTGCATGCCGCTGCTGGTGATCTGGACCGACGTGATGGCGCTGATCGGCGGCATGGTATCGGCCAACGTGGAGCTGCACCTGTCGCCGTACTATTTCATCGAAAAATTGCCGGACGCCGTGCCGCTGGCGAACTACATGATCGGCCTGGGCAAAGGCGCCGTGTTCGGCGTGCTGATTGCGCTGGTGGCCTGCCACTTCGGCCTGCGCATCAAACCCAACACGGAAAGCCTGGGGCGTGGCACCACCACCTCGGTGGTCACCGCCATCACCGTCGTGATCCTGGCCGACGCCGTGTTCGCGATCCTGTTCAACGGCGTGGGGTACTGATGGACGCGAACCTGCCAACCGCCACCTCCAACTGCGGCGCGCCCAACACGGGCGTGCTGAAACTTGATGGCAGCGTGCCCGTGGTGGAGATCACCGGCCTGTGGACCAAGTTCGGCCGCACCGTCGTGCACCAGGACTTGAACCTGGCCATACAGGCTGGCGAAATCCTGTCCATCGTGGGCGGCTCCGGCACCGGCAAGACGGTGCTGCTGCGCCAGATGCTGGGCCTGGAACACCCCGCGCGCGGCTGCGTGCGCGTGTTCGGCGAGGACATCAGCGAGGTCGATGCGGGCCAGCTGCAAAAGCTGCGCAACCACTGGGGCATGCTGTTCCAGCAGGGCGCGCTGTATTCGGCCCTGACCGTGTTCGAGAACATCGCCCAGCCCCTGCGCGAACTGCACAAGATCCCGGAAGACCTGGTGCGCGACGTGGTGCTGCTGAAGATGAACATGGTCGGGCTGGGGCCGGAACACGCGGACAAGATGCCGTCCGACCTGTCCGGCGGCATGGTCAAGCGGGTGGCGCTGGCGCGCGCGCTGGCACTGGAACCGCAGCTGCTGTTCCTAGACGAGCCGACGGCCGGCCTCGATCCAGACCTGTCGGAAAGCTTCGTCGCCCTGATCAAATCGCTGCACCGCGAACTGGGGCTGACCGTGGTGATGGTCACCCACGACCTGGACACGCTGTTCGCACTGTCGACCCGCATCGCCGTGCTGGCCGAAAAACACGTGATCGCCATCGGCCCTACGCGCGAGCTGCTGAAGATCGACCACCCATTCATCAAGGAGTTCTTCCTGGGCGACCGCGGCCGCCGCGCGCTGGAAGCGCTCGACTCGTCCCCGCCGCAGCCCAAGGCCGCGCCAGAGCAACCACTGAACCAACACTGAGCGGGACACTGCACGCGCATCGGAGCATCCATGGAAAACAGATCGCACGCACTCATGACAGGCTTCTTCACGATCACGCTGGTGATCGCGGCCGTGCTGTTCGGCCTCTGGTTCAACCGCGACCGCATCGAGCGCGTGCCCTACCAGCTGGCCACCACCCAACCCGTGCCCGGCCTGAATCCGCAGGCGCAGGTGCGCTACCGTGGCCTGCAGGTCGGCAAAGTGGCCAGCATCGGCTTCGACCCCAAGGTGACGGGCCAGATCCTCGTCACCCTGAGCATCAACCCGGATGCGCCCATCACCAAGACCACCTTCGCCACGCTGGGCTACCAGGGCGTGACGGGCATCGCTTACGTGCAGCTGGACGACGACAAGGTCGGCTCGCCGCTGCTGGGCACCAACGCCGACAATCCCACCCGCATCCCGCTGCGCCCAGGCTTCTTCGACCAGCTGGAAAAGCGGGGCAAGCAAATCCTGTCGCAAGCCGAACAGGCGGCCGACCGCCTGAACGCGCTGCTCAGCCCTGCCAACCAGCGCGTCATGCTGTCCGCCTTCAGCGACATCAGCGCCGCCGCCAAGGCATACGGCGCGCTGCCGGAACAACTGCAGCCGACCATTGAACGCCTGCCCGCGCTGGCCGACCAGGCCCACGGCGCACTGCAATCGGTGACTGCGCTGGCCAACGACGCGCGCCGCCTGACCACCAGCCTGCAGGCCCCCGACGGGCCGCTGGCGCGCATGAGCGGGACGGTGGACCGGGTCGGCCTGTCGGTGGAAGCGGTCACCAGCGGCGTCGAGATGGACGCCCTGCCGCACGTGATCTCGCTGACCGACGAATCGCGCTCGTCGATGCGGGCCTTGAAGAACACCATGAACAAGCTCAATGAACGTCCGCAAAGCCTGCTGTTTGGCGCGCCCGGCACCCCGCCCGGCCCCGGCGAAGACGGCTTCACGGCACCGGCCAAATGAGGAGCCCCGCGATGACCCACCTTTCCCGCCTGGCCGCACTGGCCGTCCCATTGCTGCTGAGCGCCTGCGCCAGCAGCGGCGGCCGCACCACCACCACCTTGTACGACTTCGGCCCGCTGCCCCAGGCCACGGCCGCAGCTGCGCCTGCGTCCGCGCCGCTGCCGGCCCTGATCGTGGCCGACGTGGACGGCCCGCCCGCGCTCGACTCCGAGCGCATGCAATACCGGCTGCTGTATGCGGACGCGCGCCAAGCCCGCCCGTACGCCTACAACCAGTGGACCAGCACGCCGCCGCAGCTGCTGACCCAGCGCATCAAGGCGCGCCTGGCGCAGGCCGGCGTCAAGGTGCTGACCTCGACCGACGTGGGCAGCGGCGCCCCCATGCTGCGGCTGGAACTGGACGACTTCGCGCAGAACTTCACCAGCGCCACCCAAAGTAACGGAGCGCTGGCCATGCGCGCCTCGCTGTTCCGCAACCACCGGCTGGTGGACCAGCGCACCTTCCAGCGCAGCAGTCCCGCGCCCAGCGCCGACGCGGCCGGCGGCGCCCATGCGCTGGCCGACGCCAGCGACGCACTGGCCGCCGACCTGCTGGCCTGGCTGGCCGCGCTGCCGCAGCAATAACGCAGCGATGGCGCGGCGATAAAGTAGCGATAACCAGGCGATGACGCGACAATGAATCGACAAGCCGATCCACCAGCATCCGATCCGAGGCTGACGCAAGCGCCGGGGCAGGCTGCTGGCCATGCGCCGGAAGCGGCGAGCGCGCCCGCCGCCACGGCCGGGCGCAGCTCGGCGCTGGCGCGCGCGGCGTTGCTGGCCTACGTGCTGCTGATCGTGTACGCCAGCTGGTATCCGTTCTCGGGCTGGCAGAACCACGGCCTGTCGCCGTTGATCTTCCTCGAACATATCGAGCTGCCCCGTTACTGGACCAAGTTCGACGCCATCACCAACGTGGTCGGCTACGTCCCGCTCGGCACCCTGATCGTGTACGCGCTGTACCCGCGCGTCACGCGGCTGGCCGCCTGGCTGCTGGCCAGCGCCAGCGGCGTACTGCTGTCCGGCCTGATGGAGGCCGTGCAGACCTATTTGCCCAGCCGCGTCTCGTCCAACCTGGACTTCTACACCAACGCGGCCGGTTGCAGCCTGGGCGCGCTGATCGGCGTGCTCACCGTGCGCCGCCTGCTGGACCAGAGCCAGTTGTACCAGTTGCGGCGGCGCTGGTTCGCGCCGCAGGCCAGCCAGGGCCTGGTGCTGCTGGCCCTGTGGCCGCTGGCGCAGATCTATCCGCAAAGCTTCCTGTTCGGCCACGGCCAGTTGCTGCCCATCCTGTCCGAATGGCTGTCCGAGCTGCTGGACACGGAGATCGACCTGGGCGCCTGGCTGCGCCCCGTGGCCACGCTGACGGTGGAACAATACTGGCTGTCCGAGACCATCATCACGGCCTGCGGCATGGTGGGCGCGGCGCTCACGCTGCTCTGCCTGCTGCGCCGGCCGGCGCCGCGCGCCACGCTGGTGGCGGCGCTGGTGGGCGCGGCCATCGTCGTCAAGGCGCTGGCCACGGCGCTGCTGTTCTCGCCCGAGAACGCCTTCGTGTGGGTCACGCCGGGCGCCGAAGGGGGCTTGCTGATCGGCGCCATCATGCTGGCCGGCCTGGCGTTCGCGCCGCACGTGGCGCAGCGCCGGCTGGCGGCCCTGACTTTGCTGCTGAGCCTGCTCATCGTCAACACCACGCCGGCCAACCCGTATTTCGTCGCCACGCTGCAAACCTGGGTGCAAGGGAAGTTCCTCAACTTCAACGGCGCGGCCCAATTCCTCTCGCTGCTGTGGCCGTTCTTCACGGTCTGGTACCTGTGGCTGCCCGCGCACGGCCAGCAGCGCCAGTGACGGCGGCCCGCATGAGGCCGCGATCGCGGGTATCATATCGGCTGCCCACCAATGCCAACTAACGCCAACCAACCCGAGATTGCCATGAGCGACGACCTGTATTACCAACGCCACGTCTTCTTCTGCGTGAACCAGCGCGACGACGGCCGCCCCTGCTGCAGCGACCACAACGCCATCGCGGCCCAGAAGCACGCCAAGAAGCGCTGCAAGGAACTGGACATCAACGGCGCCGGCAAGGTCCGCATCAACCAGGCCGGCTGCCTGGACCGCTGCGACGAAGGCCCGGTGCTGGTGGTCTATCCCGAAGGCACGTGGTACACCTACGTCGACACGGCCGACATCGATGAAATCGTCGACAGCCACCTGGTCAACGGCAAAGTGGTGGAACGTCTGAAAATCTGAACTCCCTGATTCACATGAACAAGAACTCTGAAAAATTCACGCTGCAAGGCGGCGCCGGCCTGATGGAAGGCCTGATCGACTTTCCCAAGCAGACCCCGCGCGGCATCGCCCTGGTGGCCCACCCGCACCCGCTGTACGGCGGCACCATGGACAACAAGGTGGCCCAGACCCTGGCCCGCACCTTCGTCGGCCTCGGCTATGTGGCGGCGCGGATCAACTTCCGCGGCGTGGGCGCCTCCGAAGGCGAACACGACCACGGCCACGGCGAGACCGACGACATGGCCGTGCTGCTCCAATACATGCAGCAACGCTACCCGGGCTTGCCCGTGGCCCTGTCCGGCTTCTCGTTCGGCACCTTCGTGATGGGACGCCTGCAGGAACAACTGGTGGCGGCCGGCGCCCCGGCCGAGCGGCTGGTCATGATCGGCACGGCGGCCGGCAAGTGGGACGTGGCCAAGGTCCCGGCCGACACCATCGTCATCCACGGCGAGCTGGACGAAACCATTCCCCTGAAGGATGTGTTCGACTGGGCCCGTCCGCAGGACTTGCCCGTGATCGTGATCCCCGGCGCCGACCACTTCTTCCACCGCAAGCTGCAGCACATCAAAGGCTGGGTCAGCCAGCTGTGGCACACGCGGCCGGAACAGGACACCGCGACGGCGGCTTGAAGCCCTATAATGGGCGCGCCTTTTGCAGGCCGCCCGTCCCCCAACTTAGACACCCGATACGCAACATGAAAAAATTATTCGCCGCACTGGCCACCAGTGTGTTGATGATGACCGCCGCCGTCGCCCAGACGCTGCCGCCGCCCACCATCGCCGCCAAATCGTGGCTGCTGCTGGATGCCACCAGCGGCCAGATCATCGCCTCGCAAGACCCCAACGCCCGCATCGAGCCGGCCTCGCTGACCAAGATCATGACGGCCTACCTGACCTTCGCCGCCGTCAAGGACAAGAAGCTGGACCTGAACCAGATGGTCAACGTCTCCACCCACGCGTGGAAAGTCGATTCGAGCAGCTCGAAGATGTTCATCGACCCGGCCACCCCGGTCAAGGTCAACGACCTGCTGTACGGCCTGATGGTGCAATCCGGTAACGACGCGGCCGTGGCCCTGGCCGAAGCCGTGGCCGGCGACGAGTCGGCCTTCGTGGTGATGATGAACCGCGAAGCGCAGCGCATGGGCCTGACCTCGACCCACTTCGCCAACCCGCACGGCCTGCCCAGCCCCGAGAACTACTCGACGGCGCAGGACTTGTCGGTGCTGGCCAAGCACGTGATCCAGGACTACCCCGAGTTCTACAAGATCGACTCGGTCAAGAGCTTCACCTACAACAAGATCACCCAGCAGAACCGCAACCGCCTGCTGTGGCTGGACCCGACCGTGGACGGTATGAAGACGGGCCACACCGAAGCGGCCGGCTTCTGCATGATCGCCTCGGCCCACCGTCCCAACGGCGCCAGCGAGCGCCGCCTGATCGCCGTGGTGCTGGGCACCAACTCCGACAGCGCGCGCACCCAGGAAAGCCAGAAGCTGCTGAACTGGGGCTTCCAGAACTTCGACACGGTCAAGCTGTACTCCAAGGGCCAGGCCATCGCCACCCCGGAAATCTGGAAGGGCTCCAAGGGCACCGTCAAGATCGGCTTCCCCAACGACGTGCTGGTGACCGTGCCCAAGGGCGTGGCCGGCAAGATGAAGCCGCTGCTCGAACGCAAGGACCCGCTGGTGGCCCCGCTGGCCGAGAACAGCCGCGTCGGCACGCTCAAGATGCTGGTCGACGGCAAGCCGCTGCTGGAACTGCCCGTGGTGGCGCTGGAGCCGGTGAACCAGGCTTCCATCTTCGGCCGCGCCTGGGATTCGATCCGCCTCTGGATGAAGTAATCTACCGCCATCCCGATGAACAAAAGTCCACTTCGGTGGACTTTTGTTTATTGTCTTTTGCTCTATGCGGTGCTTGCAACGGTCGAGGTCGCTAAAAGGCAAAATGTGCCACCCGGGCCTAGTAGTCGTGTAACAATACTACTTGCAAAAAGGAATGTATCCCCTATCCTCCCACGCCCGAAAGCCCGCCATGAACTACGAACCGCCCGTCGGTCTGCTGTGCCCCTCCATCGTCACCAGCAACAACGGCCCCACGCTGTCGCGCGTGGTGGCCGGCATGTGGCGCATGGGCGCCTGGAACCTGACGCCGCAACAGCGTCTGACCCTGATCAAGCGCTGCATGGCGCTGGGCGTGACCAGCTTCGACCATGCCGACATCTATGGCGACTACGGCGTCGAAGCCCTGTTCGGCGAAGCGCTGGCCTTGCAGCCGTCGCTGCGCGCGCGCATGCAACTGGTGAGCAAGTGCGGCATCAAGCTGGTGTCGCCGGCCCGGCCCGGGCACACCATCCAGCATTACGACACCAGCGCCGCCCACATCACGGCCTCGGTCGAGCAATCGCTCAAGGCGCTGGGCACGGACTACCTGGACCTGCTGCTGATCCACCGGCCCGATCCGCTGATGGATTTTGACGAGATCGCCGGCACCTTCAGCCGGCTGCGGCTGCAGGGCAAGGTGCGCCACTTCGGCGTGTCCAACTTCAGCCGCCACCAGTTCGAATGCCTGAACCGGCGCGTGCCGCTGGCCACCAACCAGGTCGAATGCTCGCCGCTGCACGTGGCGCCGCTATTCGATGACACCTTCGATGGTCTGCAGGACCAGGGCGTGCGGCCCATGGTGTGGTCACCGCTGGCCGGCGGCCGCCTGTTCAACGGCGGCGACGCGGCTGGCGAGCGCGTGCGCGCCGTGGTGCAGCGCATCGCCGACGAACTGCAACAGCCGTTCGCCAGCGTGGTGTTCGCGTGGATCATGCAACTGCCATCGCGGCCGCTGCCGCTGACGGGCAGCGGCCGCATCGACGCCATCGTCGACGCCGTGCGCGCCACCCAGTTCAGCCTGAGCCGCAGCCAGTGGTTCGAGATCCTGCGCGCCGCGCGCGGGCACGAGGTGGCCTGAGGCAAACAACAAACCGGGGTCAGGTCATACCATCAAGCAATCTGCACGCAAGTTGCTTGATGGTATGACCTGACCCCGGTTGTGAATTTCAGTCGTTGTAGACGGCCGGGGGGGCGATGCCGCGCCAGCCCAGCTTCCAGCCCAGGTTCAGCGCCAAGGTGGCGGCGATGTAAACGGCGAAGAACAGCACGAAGAACACCGTCTGCAACCACGCCAGCAAGGCCAGGTTGACCAGCAACAGCACCAGCGCCGCCTTGCTTTTCTTTTGCTTGGTGCTGGGGAAGCGGATGGTCGATACCATCAGCCCGCCGACGGCGAACAACAGCAGCGCCAGCATGACGGCCTGCAGGGTGCCGGTGGGCGGGTCGGGCCAGGCCACCACCACCGACGCCACGCAGGCCGCGCCCGCCGTGATGGGGATGCCGACGAAGTAGCGCGGATCGGTGCGGCCCACGTTGACGTTGAAGCGGGCCAGGCGCAGGGCGCCGCAGGCGACGAAGAAGAAGCTGGCCATGCCGCCCAGGCGCAGCAGCGTGGGCTGGTGCGCACCGAGCTGCACGAAGCCATAGCAGTACAGCAGCAAGCCGGGCGCGCAGCCGAAGTTCATCACGTCGGCGATGGAGTCGAGCTGCATGCCGAAGTCCGAGCTGGTGCCGGTGGCGCGCGCCACCATGCCGTCGAGCGCGTCGAACACGCCGGCCAGCACCAGCAGCACGGCGGCCAGCCGGTAATCGTGGGCGTTGCCAATGAAGGCGTTGTCGACGGAGATGACGATGCTGCCGAAGCCGCAGGCGATCGACAGCAGCGTGACGAAACTGGGCAAGGCGAACTTGGCGCGCTGCAGGCGCGGACGGTGTGGTAAGGAAGTCAAATCAGGCGTATTCCAGTAAGAGCGACGATGGAGCGCCACCGGGATGGCGGCGGACTATTTTAACCCGCCCCGCCGGCACGCGGCACGCCGGCCCGCGCACGCGATTGCGCATATCGGGTGCGGCGCGGCCGGAGTTGACTTAGAATCGATCCATAAGCGGGCTGGTCCCCAGCGGCGGCCCGGATAACGACACAGGAGCTCTCCATGCAAAGCCGTCCACGTTGGCATCTCCCGTTCGCGGTACTCAGCCTGACCCTGGCGCTGGCCGCGTGCGGCGGTGGTGGCGGCGGCAGCGCCAGCAGCAGTGGCAGCACCACCCCGCCAGCCAGCGGCGCCAACCTGCAGGCCGAACCCGGCGCGCCGGGACTCACTGGCGACGCGGCGCTCGATGGCTTCAACTGGATCAATTTCCGCCGCGCCCAACTTGGCGTGGCCGTCCTGTCGCGCAACAGCATGCTCACGACGGCGGCCCAGGGCCACGCCGACTACCAGCGCATCAACAACACGGTCACCCATATCCAGACGCCCGGTCTGCCCGGCTTCACCGGCGCCACGCTGGCCGACCGGCTGGCCAACGCCGGCTACGTGCTGGTGCGGCCCTATGCCTATGGCGAGATCATCTCCGCCACCAACAGCACCTCCGGCTTCGTGCTGGCCGAGGAACTGGTGACGGCCATCTACCACCGCTTCGTCATGTTCGAACCGGTGTTCAAGGAAATGGGCACCGGCGCCGCGCTCGGGTCGGGCGGCTATTCCTACTTCACGTGCGACATGGCGGCCAACAATGGCTATGGTCTCGGTCTCGGTGGCGGGCGCGCGGTGGGCTACCCGGTCAATGGCCAGACCAACGTGCCGACCAGCTTCCTGAGCAATAACGAGACGCCGGACCCCGTGCCCGACCTGAACGAGGTGGGCTACCCGATCAGCATGCATGCCGATATCACGACCACGATGACGGTGCAGAGCTTCACCGTGCGTCCTCACGGCGGCGCGCCGCTGGCCACCCGCCTGCTGAGCCATGCGACGGATACCGAAACCCCCACGTCGGCCGCCGCCATCGTGCCGCTGGCCGTCCTGCAATCGGGCACCACCTATGACGTGGCGTTCAGCGGCGCCGTGGATGGCGTGCCCCTGTCGCGCAGCTGGTCGTTCACCACGCGCTAGCGCATCGATGAACATCCCCGGCGTAGCAGGTTTGTTACTCTCCTCGCGCGATACGGCCAGCCTGTGCGTGAGTGACGGGCTGGATCGGGTGATGGGCGACCGCGCGCTTTACCTGCAATTGCTGCACCGCTTCCGCGATGATTACTGTGGTCTGGGCCTGCAATTGCGCCTGGCGCTGGCCGGCAATAGCCTGGCCACGCTGCGGCCCCGCGTGCACATGCTGCGCGGCGCGGCCGGCATGATAGGCGCACGCGCCGTGTGCCAGCTGGCTGCCGCGCTGGAGCCGGCCTGCCACCTGCCGGCGGCGGCCTGCACGGAAACCGTGCTGCTACTGGATGAGGCCTTGTGCGCGCTGCTGGCGAGCATCGAGACCCTGTTGGACACTGAAGCGCTGACGGCATCGGCCGGAGCCGGGGCCGGGGCCGAAGTCGAAGCCGCAGCCGGGGCCGAAGCTAGGGCTGGAGTCAGGGTCGGAGTCGGGGCCAAGGACGGGGCTGCGCCGGCGCCGACCTTGGCTGGCATGCCGAATGATCCGACCGGGCCGGTGGCCAATGACGCCGTGCTGGCGCGGCTGGCCAGCCTGCTCGACATCGGGGATGGCGCCGCGCTCGACGTGCTGGAACAATCAGCGTCGTCGCTGGCGGCGCGGCTGGGTGTTGAACGCTACCAGCGGGTGGCGGCAGCCGCCCACCAGTTCGACTTCGAAGCGGCACTGGCGGCGCTCGCGCCGCACCTCTAGTGCCGGCATGCCCAAGCCGGGCGACTCAGCGCGTATATTCCTTTTCTTCGTCGAAGGCGTCGGCGCATTCCTTGCCGCAGAAGCGGCGCACGCTGTCGAGCGGCTTGTCGCAATACCAGCAGGCACCCTTGGGCGGCAACAACTGGCGCGCCCGCGCGGCGGGGGAAAGCGTGGGTGGCGGGCGCTCGGCCCCGTCATCTGGCACGCTGTCTGGTTTCGGTTCCAAGGCTCCCTCCTTTCGCGGCAGTACACAGGTCTACCAGCAGGTTACGTCAGCGGACGTCGGCGGGCATGATCATGCGCAAACAGCCCCGCGTTGTGACCTATCATAACAGCTTCCAGGCCACCACCTGATCCGGCGAATCGGTAAAAATCCGACGCCGCGCACAGTGCGCAGCCCCTGCACAAACGGGCCGCACCGGGGATTTCGGCAGGAAAATATTTTTCAATGGAAATGGCGTCGCCGATAGCACCGGGGCAGTGCGCCAGCCGCGCCGGCCTCACTTGCGCCCGGCCAGCACCACCTGGTTGCGGCCCTGCTCCTTGGCCCGGTACATGGCCTTGTCGGCCATGCGCAGGAACAGCTCCGGCGTTTGCAGTTCGTCCGGCACCTGCACCGCCACCCCCACGCTGATGCTGACCCAGCCAATGGGCGACAGCGCGTGCGGCAGGTGCAGCGACTCCAGCGCCTGCCGCACCTGCTCGGCCAGCGCCAGCGCCGCGTCGACGTCGGTGTCGGCCGCCAGCATCACGAATTCCTCGCCGCCGTAGCGGGCCGCCAGGTCGCTGGCGCGGCGCGCGTGCGTCTGCAACAGCGCGGCCACCTTGCGCAGGCAACTGTCGCCCTCCTGGTGGCCGTAGTGGTCGTTGTAGCTCTTGAAGAAATCGACGTCGATCATCAGCAGCGCCAGCGGATGGGAACAGCGGGCTGCCCGGTGCAGCTCCAAGGCCAGCATGTCGTCGAAGCGGCGCCGGTTGGCGATGCCCGTCAGCGGGTCCGTCATGGTGAGGGCCGCCAGCTTGAGGTTGGCCTGCTCCAGGTCGCGCGTGCGCTCGGCCACCCGGCTTTCGAGCTGCTCGTGCGTCTGGCTGATGTTAGCCGCCATCTCATTGAATTTTTGCGACAGCAGCGCCAGTTCGTCGCGGCCCTCATACTCCACGCGCTGGCCATAGTCGCCGGTACGGGTGGCGCGCATGGCGCCGGCCAGCCGCTCCAGCGGCATAGAGATACTGCGCGCCACCACGTAGGCCAGCACCAGCGCGCCGCAGAAGCAGATCAGGCCGATCAGCACGATCTCCTTGCGCACCGCCTGCGCTTCGGCCAGCAGCAACTGGTTGGGCAGCGTGCTGACCACGTACCAGCTGGTGTTGGGCACCTGGGTGTAGACGGCGAAGTAACCGGCCGGCGGATGGCCTTCCGCCACCGTCCGCTGGTAGGCCAGGAAGCCGCTTTGCTCGCTGCCGCGCAGGCTGGCGGCCAGTTGTTCCAGCAGGGCCGGCGCGGCCGACACCGCGGCAGCCGGTTCGCGCCGCTGTACCAGCACGGTGCCGTCGCGCGCGTCGACGATGAAGATGTCGCTGCCCGCACCCAGGCTGGCGTTGTCGAAGATGGCGGCGAAGCGGGCCGCCCGCACGCCCAGCAACAGGCCGCCCATCAAACGGTTTTCGTTCTTGGAGTAGATCTGGCGCACCATGGCGATGCTCTTCTGTCCATCCCACAGCTCCAGCGCACCCCACACCACGCGGCGCTGGCTGGCCCGGGCAGCCGCGCTGAATTCCACCACGCCGCGCCCCAGTTGCGCGAACACTTGCGGATCGAGCACGTGGTTGTCGCGGTCCAGGAAATACTTCTGGCCGAAATCCTGGAACGAGCCGTAGCTGTCGAGCAGGATCTTGGTCAGGGCCGCGCGCGCCCGGCCCTTGTCCTCGGGATTGTCGAGCGCATAGCGGGCCAGCGCGTACTGCACGGGATCGGACAGCACCAGCGTCTCGCTGTCCGACTCGATCTCGGCCATGCGCAGCTGCACGTTCTTGGCGATCTGCTTGACCACTTCCGTGGTGAACAGCCGGGTCTTCTGCTCGATCGCCTTACTCGACTCGGCATACGAAATGTAGCCCGACACCAGCAACGGCGTCAGCGAGATCAGGATGAACGAGGCCAGCAGCCGGTAGCGGATGGCGATCTTGCGCAGCAGCGCGGGCAGGTACAGGGCGATCAGGCGTCGCATGCCGCGTTCCCGGTGGTGAGATCAGTGCGCGCCGCCGCGCGCTTCGGCGCGCAGCGAGCGGTCGAGCTGACGGGCCGCGTCGCGCGGCGAGGTCTTGCCGGCCAGGACGTCCTGCAGCAGCGGGTGCAACTGCTCGATGGTCGACGCGGGCAGGAACACGTAATACGGCGGCACCACCTGCGGATAGGCGCTCACCTCGCGGATATAGGCGGTGATCTGGGGATCGGTCACCATCCGGCCCGGCAACTGCTTCATGGGCGGGATGTTGCGGCGCGCGTTCTGCTGGATCACAAAACCCTTGCCGACCAGGTAATCGAGCAACTGCATGGCCGCCGCGCGATGGCGGGTATTGCAGACGGCGAATCCGGTCTCGCTGCCGACCACGGGCACGGCCAGCTTGCCGGGCGCATTCCAGGGCGGGATGAACACGCCCACCTCATCGCGCTTGCCCACCATCAGCCGGCCCGCCGCCCACGTACCCTCGAACGCCATGGCTGCGCGCCCGGCCGTGAACAGGCGGATACCTTCGTCGTAGCCGGTGTTCAGATAGTCGGGCTGCACATAGCCGCGCGCGGCCAGCAGCTTGATGCGGCCGAAGATGTCGGCGCCGGCGGCCGTGTCCAGATCCAGGCTGCCGTTGGCCAGCGCCGCGCGCCAGTCCGGCCGGTTGGCCGCCACAAGGTTGGCGAAGCCATGGCTGAACGGGCCGTTGCCCAGCATGTTGGGGAAACCGCCGTCGAGCACCAGCGGCGTGTAGCCGGCTTTCTTCAACTGCGCGCACACGGCCAGGAATTCCTCGAAGTTCTGCGGCAGGCGGCTGATGCCGGCGTCGCGGAACATGGTCTTGTTGTAGTAGATGACGGTGGCGGCCACGCCGCCGGCCACGCCAAAGTGCTTGCCGCCGGCGCTGGTCCAGTCGGGCTTGAGCAGGTCCAGCATGTTGCTCCAAGCGGCCGTCTGGCCCACTTCGGCCAGCACGCCCTGTTCGGCCAGGCTGGCCGCGTAGGCATTGGGGTTGATCGAGATCAGGTCGGGCAACTGGTTGGCCGCCACCTTGGGCTTGAGGTTTTCCTCGACCGAATTGCCGATCATGAATTGCACATCAACCCGGATATCGGGATGCTCGCGGCTGAAGGCGGCCGCCACGTCATGCATCTCCTTGGGCCAGTCGGGGGCCCAGACCAGGGCCGTGATGGTGGTGGGGGCCGCGCCGGCCGTCGCGGACGGCGCCGATACCTGGCTGTCATCGCTGCAGCCGGCCAGCGCCAGCAACAGCAATAGCGGGGCGAGCAGCCCCGTCCAGCGCGATGGTGTCGATCGTTCCCTCATCCGTGCTACCCCAGCGTGGGGCCGACTCTCCACCCCGTGCCAGGGGATCATTACGGTCAGCCCACTTTAATTTCCATTGAGACACATCCCATAATGTTGAGGTTACTACAAAGCCGGAAGTGTTGGAGTTTCAGGTATCAAAAAAGCCAAGAAACAACGTATTGCAACATGGGACCGGACAGGGCGACACAAGTTCCGGCCACGGCGGCCGGGACAAGGGCCGCCGTGCCGGCACCATCCTCAGCCACCCGGCTTGATGGACGCCACGTACAGGGACAGGCAAACGATATCGTCCTTGCTCAACGCATGGGCCACCGTCTTCATGACAGCCCCCTCCGGACGCTGGTCCGTGCGCTGGAATACCGCCAGCTGCTTCGAGACATAGTCGGCGTGCTGGCCGGCCAGGCGCGGGAACGCGCCCATGCCCTCCCCGTGCGCGCCGTGGCACGATGCGCAGGCCGGCACGCCGTTAGCGCTGACGCCGTTGGCGAAAATGGCCTGGCCGCGCTGCTCGAGCGCGGCGTTGCTGGAATGCCCGCCGGGCGCCGGTTGTTGGGCGTAGTACGTGCCCAGGTCGGCGATCTGCTGGTCGGTCAACCTGGCGCTGATGCCCCACATGTATTCAAAGCCGGCGGGATCGGCGCGGCCATGGCTGCGGAACGCTCGCAACTGTCCCTCCAGGTAGGCCGGCGATTGCGCCGCCAGGTGGGGGAAATTGGGCGAGGTCGACACGCCGTGCATGCCGTGGCAATTCGAGCAGACCTGGGTGGCGATGGTACGGGCCGAGACGGTGGTATCGCTCAGCGAACGCGACCGTTCCACCGACGAGCAGGCGGTCAGGCTGGCGACAGCGCCGGCGGCCAGCATCCATGCCAGCGTGGCGCCCGCAACCGGGCGCAAGGACGAGAAGGCGGTCATCAGTATGCTCCCCACAAGTAGACGAACAGGGTGTTGTTGCCACTCGGATTACGCCCCGCGCCGTCATAGTTCGCGGTGGCCCCATGGAAACGGTTGAAGTGGTAATACTGCGCGCCCACGCGCACATATTGCACCGGTGTCCAGAACACCTCAGGCACCCAGCCGCGCGTATCGGGGTTGCTGGCGGCGTCCGGATACAGCGTCGTGTCGGAGCTGCCCGTGGTGCTGAAGTAGCTCAGGCTGCCGCCG
Source organism: Rugamonas brunnea (assembly GCF_014042345.1). Classification (GTDB taxonomy): domain Bacteria; phylum Pseudomonadota; class Gammaproteobacteria; order Burkholderiales; family Burkholderiaceae_D; genus Rugamonas; species Rugamonas brunnea. The sequence goes on along the minus strand of NZ_JACEZT010000019.1, from coordinate 82,430 downwards.
TAGCGCGCCCGGTACACATAGCTGCCCTTGACTTTCAATTGCTTGAGCGTGTTCCCCGGGTTGGCCGCAATGCCGGCCACGTCGCCGTTGTCGATCGATTCCGCGATATAGCTCAGTTGCACCGTGGCGGCATGGGGATCGAGCAGGTATTGGTACTGGGCGTCGATGCCGCGGTCGCGATAATGGATGGTGGGGCCGGACGGGTCCAGATTGTCCGGATAGATGTTGGCATGCATCGCCATCACCCCGACCATGGCGCTATGCGGCCCCCAGTCGTGGCTGAGCGCGAGGCGCAGGTAAGGATTGGTGCCCTGCAGCTTGACCTGGTCGGCATCCTTGGTCCCCTGGCTGAGGAAGGACCACATCCGGTTGGCGGTCTGATAGCCCGCCAGTTCGGCGTAGAAGGTCTGGTTCCAGAACGCGTAGCCGGCGATACCCGCAGCCTGCGCGCCCAACTGGGACACGATGGGGGCGGCATCGGGGCCGGTCACGCCAAATTGGGTGGGAACATATTGCATCCACGCCGGCGCGCTGTTCCAGGGATCGGCCAGGGATGGATTATTGTTGATCGTCAGGCCCAGGATCAAGTCACGGTTGTCATCGATCAAGCGGTCGGCATAACGCACCTCGATGTTGTCCGAACCCCATTTGCCTTGCCACTTATTGCTGTCGGGATTCTGGTTGTCGTAGTTGTTATAGGTCGCCTGCGCGAACACGCCGACGTTCTCGGTGACCTTGCCGGCGACGAATACGCTGCCGGTCTGGAACAGCGCGGCGGCATCCTTGGCGAACGCCGCGTCATCGGTCGGCGAGGAACTCTTGGTGTAGCTGAACACCCCCATGGCCGACAAGGGAACCGCCCTGCTGCCGATGGTGTAACCGGTCATCTTGAACAGCCGGCCATAACTGGTCAGTTCCGGGAACTGGCCGCCGGCGTGGCAGGCCACGCAGTTCTGCCCGGTCTGACGGGCAAAAGCGGGCAAAGCTTGCGCGCTGTGCGAACCGCACAATAGCGGGATCAACAGGAGTGCCGCCCGATAGCGGCACCGCAGGTTGCGTATGGAAAAAAGGCTGGCGATGTTCACGTGGTTTCTCCAGGATGTGGATACGAACGGGGGCTGCCCGGCAGGAATTACGTCCTGGCCCGGGCAGGAACGGCACACCATACAAGCGACGCAGAAAAAATTGCGCGCATGCAAGAACTATCTGAATGAAGTTATACCGAGCTATGTCAATAATTTGATTGACGCAGATCAAAATCACGCCAGACCGGCCGTGGAAGCAACAAAGTTGCCGGTCATGCGGCGGCATGTCGTTACAATTCGTTGCAGGCCCGCACGACACGGCGCCATGGACGCGGTAGAGTGTGTACATGAAGAAACTCTGCCTGTGCCTGCTGGTGCTGACTGGCTGCGCCGCCGTGCCGCCCACTCCGGCCGACGTTGCGGACGATGCGCGCGTGGTCAACCGCCTGACCTGGGGGTTGAATGGCGCCGACCTGCACGCCGTGCGCACCCAAGGCCTCGACGCGTGGATAGCCGCCCAGCTGCACCCGGCGCCGGCGCGCCTGCCGGCCGCCGTGCAAGCCCGGATCGACGCGATGACGATCAGCCGCCGCCCGCTCGAAGACCTGAACCGCGACCTCGAACAGCGCCGCAAGGACGCCGACAAGATCGTCGGCGACGAGGACAAGAAGGCGGCCCAGAAGGCCTACCAGGATGAACTGAACCGTCTCGCGCGCGAAGCGGCCACCCGCTCCCTGCTGCGCGACCTGTATTCCTCCGACCAGGTGCAGGAGCAGATGACGTGGTTCTGGGTCAACCACTTCAACGTCCACCAGTACAAGCACAACCTGCGCCTGATGCTGGGCGATTACGAGGACCGCGCGATCCGCCCGCGCGCGCTGGGCAAATTCCGCGACTTGCTGGCCGCCACCGTCTACCACCCCGCCATGCTGCGCTACCTGGACAATGAGCAGAACGCGGCCGGCCACCTCAACGAGAACTACGCGCGCGAGCTGATGGAACTGCACACGCTGGGTGTGGATGGCGGCTACAGCCAGCGCGACGTGCAGGAACTGGCGTGCATCCTCACCGGCGTGGGCGTCAACCTGGGCACCACGGAGCCCAGGGTCCGGCGCGAGCGGCAGGCGCAATACCGGCACCAGGGCCTGTTCGAATTCAATCCCGAACGCCACGACTATGGCGACAAAGTCCTGCTCGGCCAGCCCGTGCATGGCCGCGGCCTGGCCGAAGTGGACGAAGCGCTCGACCGCCTGGCGCGTCATCCATCGACGGCGCGCTTCATCAGCCGCAAGCTGGCCGCGTTCTGGGTGGGCGACGCGCCGCCGGGTGCGCTGGTGCAGCGCATGGCCGCCACCTTCACCGCCAGCGACGGCGATATCGCCGCCGTGCTGCGCGTGCTGTTCACCAGCGCGGAATTCCACGCCTCGCTGGGCCACCAGTTCAAGGACCCCGTGCATTACGTGGTCTCCGCCGTGCGCCTCGCTTACGGCGACAAGACCATCCTCAACGCCGGCCCCATGCTGAACTGGCTCAACCGTATGGGCCAGCCGCCGTATGGCAAGCAGACGCCGGACGGCTATCCGCTCACGGCCGCCGCATGGGACAGCCCCGGTCAGCTCAACGTGCGCTTCGAGATCGCGCGCGCCATCGGCACCGGCAACGCTGGCCTGTTCAAGACGGACGGACCGCAACCGCAGGAACAGCCGGCCTTCCCCCAGCTGGCCAATGCGCTGTACTACCAGTCCATCGAAAGCCGCCTCGCGGCGGGCACGCGGCACGCGCTGGAACAAGCCACCTCGCCGCAGGAGTGGAACAGCTTCCTGCTGTCCGCGCCGGACATGATGTACCGCTGAAGGAACCGCCATGGACCGCCGCACCGCCCTGCACCATCTCGCCGCCCTGCCGCTGGCCGCCGCCAGCACGCGCCTGTGGGCCGCCCCCAGCGCGGGCGCGCGGCTGCTGTTCGTGTTCCTGCGCGGCGGCTACGACGCCGCCAGTCTGCTGGTGCCCGTGGCCAGCCCGTTCTACTACGAAGCGCGGCCCAACATCGCCATCGCCCGTCCCGGCGCCGAACTCAATACGGCGCTGCCGCTCGACGCCGACTGGGGCTTGCACCCGGTCCTGCGCGACAGCATCTACCCGCTGTTCCAGTCCGGCCAGGCCGCCTTCATTCCGTTCGCCGGCATCGACGACCTCTCGCGCAGCCACTTCGAAACCCAGGACAGCATCGAAATGGGCCAGCCGCTCACGGGCAAGCGCGATTACCGCTCGGGCTTCCTGAACCGGCTGGCGGGCGTGCTGCAGGGCGCCCATCCGATCGCCTTCACCGACCAGCTGCCGCTGGCCATGCAGGGCGGGCTGCAAGTGCCCAACACGGCGCTGCGCAATCTCGCCAAACCGGCCATCGACGCGCGCCAGGCCCGCATCATCGCCGCCATGTACGAAGGCACGCCGCTGGCGCGCAACGTGAGCGAAGGCTTCGCCGTGCGCGACGACGTGATGCGCGACATGGCCGGAGAGATGGAAGCGGCCAACCGCAACGCCATCTCCGCCAAAGGCTTCGAACTGGAAGCGCGCCGCATCGCGCGGCTGATGAAGGACAAATACACGCTCGGCTTCGTCGACGTGGGCGGCTGGGACACCCATGTGGGGCAAGGCGGCGCGACCGGCTACCTGGCCAGCCGCTTCGATGAACTGGGGCGCGGCCTGTCCGGCTTCGCGCAAGAGATGGGAGCGGACTGGCGCCAGACCGTGGTGGTGGTGGTCAGCGAATTCGGCCGCACCTTCCGCGAGAACGGCAACCGGGGCACCGACCATGGCCATGGCACGGCCTACTGGGTACTCGGTGGTGCCGTGCATGGCGGCCGGGTGGCCGGCGAACAGACCGCGCTCACGGCCAGGACCTTGTTCCAGAACCGCGACTATCCGGTGCTGAACGAATACCGCGCCGTGCTGGGCGGCCTGTTCGCGCGCTTGTATGGACTGAACGGCGCCCAGTTGTCGCAGGTGTTCAGCGGCGTCGCGCCGCGCGACTTGTCGCTTGTTTGAGACCATGCTCCCGTCGTTCCCGCGCAGGCGGGAACCCATACACCGCATGAGCAGAGACGCAGGACGGATTCCCGCCTGCGCGGGAATGACGAATAATCGGTTCGCCTCGCTACTTGCCGATACAGAACCGGCTGAAGATCACGCCCAGCAAATCATCCGACGAGAACGCGCCCGTGATGCTCGACAGCTGCGCTTGCGCCAGCCGCAATTCTTCCGCGAACAGGTCCAGCGACTGGTCATCCTGCGCCGCGTGCTCGCCGGCGCGGGCCAGGTGCGTGCCGGCGTTTTTCAATGCGATCAGATGCCGCTCTCGCGCCAGGTACAGCGACTCGCCCGTCTGCTGCCAGCCGGCGATGCGCAGCAGTTCCGCCCGCAGCAGATCGATGCCCGTGTGCTCGTGGGCAGAGAGATAAACGTGGGTGGCGTCGTCGCGCGCGTCGATGCCGGGCTTGTGGCCGGACAGGTCGATCTTGTTCCACACCCGCAGCACCGGCACGCCGGACGGGAAGGCGGCCACGATGGCTTCATCAGCGCGCGACGGGCCATGGTCGGCGTCCAGCAGGTGCAGGATCACATCGGCCTTGCCCACTTCGGCCCACGTGCGCTCGATGCCGATGCGCTCCACCAGGTCCACCGCCTCCTCCGTGCTGCGGATGCCAGCCGTGTCGATGATGTTGAGCGGGATGCCTTCGATCTGGATGGTTTCGCTGACCTTGTCGCGCGTGGTGCCGGCGATCGGGGTGACGATGGCCACGTCCGAGCCGGCCAGCGCGTTCAGCAGCGAGGACTTGCCCACGTTGGGCTGACCCACCAGTACCACGTTGAGCCCTTCGCGCAGCAGCGCGCCTTGCGCCGCCTGGCGGAATACCTGGTCGAGCGCCTCGACGATGCCGGCCAACTGGCCGCGCGCATCGGACTTTTCGAGGAAATCGATCTCCTCCTCGGGAAAATCGAGGGTGGCCTCTACCAGCATGCGCAGCCCCGTCACCCGGTCCACCAGCGCGTTCACGGTTTTCGAGAACGCGCCCGACAGCGACTGCGACGCCGACTTGGCGGCGGCCTCGGTGGAAGCGTCGATCAGGTCGGCCACGGCTTCGGCCTGGGCCAGATCCAGCTTGTCGTTGAGGTAGGCGCGGCGCGTGAATTCGCCGGGTTCGGCCAGCCGCAAGCCCATCTGCGCCCCTGCCTCCAGCACGCGCGCCAGCAGCAGTTGCAGGACGATGGGGCCGCCGTGGCCCTGCAGTTCCAGCACGTCCTCGCCCGTGTACGAGTGCGGGCCCTTGAACCAGATGGCGATGCCCTGGTCGATGATGGCGCCGTCGGCCTGCGTGAACGGGATGTAGGTGGCGTGGCGCGGCTGCAGTTTGGTGGCGCCGAACAGCGCGGTGATCAGAGGTTGCAGATGCTTGCCGGAGGCGCGCACGACGCCGATGCCGCCCCGGCCCGGTGCGGTGGCGATGGCGGCGATGGGGGAGGAGTCGAGGTTCATGGGGTGAGATTCTAGTCTATTCAAAATGAAAAAAGCCCGCGCTCGGCGCGGGCTCTTTGCTGCGACTACCGCTTACTTGGCGGCGGCGGGCGCGAACTTCTTGGAGATCACGTACTGCTGGCCGATCGACAGCACGTTGTTCACCACCCAGTACAGCACCAGGCCGGATGGGAAGAAGAAGAACATGACCGAGAATGCCAGCGGCATGAACATCATCATCTTGGCCTGCATCGGATCCGCTGGCTGCGGATTAAGCTTGGTGGTGATGAACATCGAGATCGCGTACAGCACCGGCAGGATGTAGAACGGGTCCGGCGCGGCCAGGTTGTGGATCCAGCCGATCCAAGGCGCGCCGCGGATTTCCACCGACGCTTGCAGCACCCAGTACAGCGCGATAAACACCGGCATCTGCACCAGGATAGGCAGGCAGCCGCCCAGCGGGTTGATCTTCTCGGCCTTGTACAGTTCCATGGTGGCCTGGTTCATCTTGGCCGGGTCGCCCTTGTAGCGCTCGCGGATCGCTTGCATCTTCGGCGTGACCAGCTTGACCTTGGCCATGCTGCGATAGCCGGCAGCCGACAGCGGGAAGAACGCCAGCTTGATCAGGATGGTGAAGACAATGATGGTCCAGCCCCAGTTGCCCAGCACCTTGTGCAGCTGTTCCATGACCCAGAAGATAGGCTTGGCGATGATGGTCAGCCAGCCATAGTCCTTGACCAGTTCCAGGCCGGGCGCCACTTTGTCGAGCAGCTTCGATTCCTGCGGACCCGAATACAGCTTGGCGTCGTTCGAGACGGTGGCGCCGGGCGCCAGCGTGCCCAGCGGCTGCACGGTGCCGATGGCGTACAGGTTGGTGTCGATCTTCTTGGTGAAGATGTCGCGCGTCAGCTTGTCCTGCGGGACGAAGGCGGAGACGAAGAAGTGCTGCGAGATCGCGATCCAGCCATTGTCAGCCTTGGTCGGATGGTCCTGCACCACGGGCTTGCCGGTCTTGGCTGCTTCCTGGGCTTCCTTTTCCAGCGTTTCGAATTTCAGCTTCTTGTACTTGTCGGCGTCCGTGTACAGGGTGGGGCCGGTGTAGCTGCTGTTGAAGTAGGAATCGCCCTCGGGCTTGTTGCCGTCGTGGACCAGCTGCAGGTACAGCTCTGGTTTCACAGGCGCGGTGCCGGTGTTGGTCACGTCGTGGCGCACGTCGATCACGTAGTCGCCGCGCTTGAAGGTGAAGGTCTTGGTCAGCTTGACGCCGCCCTGCTCCGCTTCCAACACCAGTTGCACCTGGTTGGCGTCGTTCAGCATGCGCGCGCCGGGACGGGCCGTGAAGCCGGTGGTGTGGTTGGGCAGGCCGGCCGCGCCGATCAGGCCGGTCTCGGCCAGATAGGTGTGGGTGGCGGCGGCGTCGAACAGCACCTGGTTCTTGGTCGGGTCGATGCCGTCCTTGAACTGCAGCAGTTCCAGGCGCTTGATGGTGCCGCCCAGGGTGTCGATGTCGGCGCGGATCACGTCGGTGGTGATGGTGATGCGCTCGCTCTTGAACGGCGCTGCTTCACCGGTGGCGCCGGGTGCGCCCGGCGTCACGGCGGCGGCGGCCGATCCGGCGGCGCTGGCCACGGCTGGCAGTTCGGATTTCTTCGCGTCCGTGGCCTTGGCCACCTGGGCTGGCGCCGGAGCGAACATGGATGGTTTGCCATTGGAGACCATCCAGTTGTTCCAGAGAACTACCAGCGACACGGCAAACACGATCCACAGGATGGTACGTTTATTGATATCCATTACGGTATTTGTCAGGAGTGGTTGCAACCGCAAGCGGTCGTAGAAGAATCATCCGGTGCGGCGCCCTTGGGCGGCACCGGGTCAGGGCCGCCCGCATGCCACGGGTGGCAGCGGCACAGGCGCTTGACGGTAAGCAGGCTGCCGCGCGCGGCGCCATGCACTTGCAGTGCCTCCAGCGCGTAGTTCGAACAGCTTGGGTAAAAACGGCAGCGCGGTCCCAGCATGGGACTGATGGTGAGCTGATAGGCCCGGACCAGCCAGCGCAGCAAGGTGCTCATGGCGCACCCGGTTCCACGTTGGGTGGCACAGGCACCGGCGCCGGCGCCGGTGTGGATGCTGCCCGGCCCTGGCCCTGTTTGGCCTGCGAAGCGAACAGACGCGCCAATTCCACCCGCAAGGCCGCTTTGAGCTTTGCAGTGGTGGCGGGACCGTCCTTGCTGTTGACCGGCTTGGCCAGGCGCACGACACAGTCGATGGCCGGCAGGCCGGTCACGCGGAACAGTTCGCGCGTGACGCGCTTGATCGTGTTGCGCGTGACGGCGCGCGGCGCAAATCGCTTGGCCACCACGACGCCCAGCCGCGCATGCGGCAATTGGTTCAGGCGGGTGTACAGCACGAAGTGCGCCGTCTTTTGCGCCGGGCGCAAACGAAAAACGGATGAAAATTCATCCGTTTTAACGATACGCCGAACGCGCGCGAAGTCGTGTGAACCTTCGCCTGTCGAGCCGCTTGAAATACAGCTTTCCACGCGATCAGCTAACAAGCTTCAGGCTTATACAGCCAGACGCTTGCGGCCTTTTGCGCGGCGTGCGTTGAGCACGTCACGGCCACCACGGGTAGCCATACGAGCGCGGAAGCCATGCGTACGCTTGCGGCGCACGACGGAAGGTTGGTAAGTACGTTTCATGTTGGTCTCGCTAAAAAGCAAAAAAATGCAAAATCGGGTCTGACGTCCCGTCAGTTTTTGGTGCCAATGACATTTCGCGCACCTATGCCAACTGCCACGGCACAAGCTGGGTCCATCTCATCGCCCGCTGATATCCACGCTTACTCCATATTGTCGTTCAAGTGAATAAACACGGAATACGGGCGGGGAACCCTGAATTATCAGCATTTCGATCCCGCATGTCAACACTTCTCTCGCCGCCCCGGCATGCAATCCGCCGCACCGCAACACGAACGCATCGTTAAAATAAGCGCCGCGCCTGTGGATAACTTGGGCGGTCGAGAGTAGAATAGCGCGTTACGTGTGGCGAGCCCTGGCGTAAACGGCCCGAGTCCGGATGCGGCACCGGGGCCGTTTCGAGACGCCCTCCCACACCTTTTCACAGTAGACGATTCATGGAAAATTTCTGGCAGACCTGTTCCGCGCAGTTGGAACTGGAGCTGACGCCGCAACAATTCAGTGCGTGGATAAAACCGCTTATCCCCCTCGATTACGAGGCGGGCAAGCTGCGCGTGGCCGCGCCCAATCGTTTCAAGCTCGATTGGGTCAAGACCCAGTTCGCCAGCCGCATCACGGCGCTGGCCTGCCAGTACTGGGAAGCGCCGACGGAAGTGCAGTTCGTGCTGGACCCGCGCCTGTCCGCGCCCAAGAAGGCGGCCACGGTGGCGCCGGTGCCCGACGCCAATGGCGGCGTCCCCGGCAACAATGCGCGCATGGCCGACCCGGTGCCCAGCGTGCCCGAGCTGCCGGCCAGCGCCGCGCCGCGCCGCGAACAAAGCCGCATCAACACCGACCTGACCTTCGAGAGTTTCGTGACCGGTAAGGCCAACCAGCTGGCGCGCGCCGCCGCGATCCAGGTGGCCAACAACCCGGGCGTGTCGTACAACCCGCTGTTCTTCTACGGCGGCGTGGGCCTCGGTAAGACCCACTTGATCCACGCGATCGGCAACCAGGTGATGGCCGACCAGCCGGGCGCCAAGATCCGCTACATCCACGCCGAGCAGTACGTGCGCGACGTGGTGACGGCCTACCAGCGCAAGGGCTTCGACGACTTCAAGCATTACTACCATTCGCTCGACATGCTGCTGATCGACGATATCCAGTTCTTCGGCGGCAAGAGCCGCACGCAGGAGGAATTCTTCTATGCGTTCGAGGCGCTGATCGCGGCGAAAAAGCAGATCATCATCACCAGCGACACCTATCCGAAAGAGATCACGGGCATGGACGACCGCCTGATCTCGCGCTTCGATTCGGGCCTGACGGTGGCCATCGAACCGCCGGAGCTGGAGATGCGGGTGGCGATTCTGCTCAAAAAGGCCAAGCAGGAAGGCGTGACGTTCTCGGACGACGTGGCCTTCTTCGTGGCCAAGCACCTGCGCTCGAACGTGCGCGAACTGGAAGGCGCGCTGCGCAAGATCCTGGCGTACTCGCGCTTCCACGGCAAAGACATCACGATCGACATCGTCAAGGAAGCGCTGAAGGATCTGCTGTCGGTGCAGAACCGCCAGATTTCGGTGGAGAACATCCAGAAGACGGTGGCCGACTTCTTCAACATCAAGGTAGCGGACATGTACTCCAAGCGCCGGCCGGCCAACATCGCGCGGCCGCGCCAGATCGCCATGTACCTGGCCAAGGAACTGACGCAAAAGAGCCTGCCCGAGATCGGCGAGCTGTTCGGCGGACGCGACCACACCACGGTGCTGCACGCCGTGCGCAAGATCGCGCTGGACCGCACCAAGAACCCGGAATGCAACCACGAGCTGCACGTCTTGGAGCAGACACTCAAAGGTTAAACTCCAAGGTTAAGCAGGACCAGCACCAGGCGGGCCGGCGCAGTGGCGGCCCGCAAGGTTTGCCATTATGATTCTGGCAAACCCGCAAACCGCCCAACCGGCGGAATTGTTAAAGTTGTATCGTTAATTTTTACTTTCGAGGATAAATATGCAATTGGTCAAAACCACCCGAGATACGCTTCTCCGGCCACTGCAGATCGTGAGCGGTATTGTCGAGCGTCGGCACACCATGCCGATTCTGGCCAATATCCTCATCCGCAAGGAAGGCGAAAGCGTGTCGTTCCTGTCGACCGACACGGAAGTGCAGATCACCACCCACGCCGACATCGGCTCGGGCGCGGATGTGACGGGCACCACGGTGGCCGCCCGCAAGCTGCTCGACATCCTGCGCGCGCTGCCCGAATCGGGCGACGTGACCATGACGCTGGTGAACAAGCGCCTGACGGTACAAACGGGCAAATCGCGCTTCGCGCTGCAAACCCTGGCCGCCGAGGAATTCCCCACCGTGCAGCAGGCCGACAGCTACAACGCCACCGTCACCCTGCCGCAGAAGACGCTCAAGCACCTGTTCAACATGGTGCACTTCTCGATGGCCCAGCAGGACATCCGCTACTACCTGAACGGCCTGCTGCTGGTTTTGGATGGCAACAACGTGATCGCCGTGGCCACCGACGGCCACCGCCTGGCGTTCTGCCAGGTGGAAACCGAACAGCGCTTCGAGCGCCAGGAAGTGATCATCCCGCGCAAGACCATCATCGAACTGCAGCGTCTGCTCGAAGAGAACGACGACACGGTGCAGCTCGACATCGCAGCCAACCAGGTCAAGCTGACCTTCGCCGACATTGAGCTGATCTCCAAGCTGGTGGAAGGCAAGTTCCCGGACTACACGCGCGTGATCCCCAAGGGCTATCACAACGAATTCACGATCGGCCGCGATGAACTGCTGCGCTCGCTGCAGCGCGCCGCCATCATGACCAGCGACAAGTTCAAGGGCGTGCGCTGCATCATCACCCCGGGCAGCATGAAGATCAGCTCCACCAACGCCGACCAGGAAGAGGCGGTGGAAGAACTGGAAATCGACTACGGCGGCGACAGCGTGGACATCGGCTTCAACGTCACCTACCTGCTCGACGTGCTCAACAACCTGAAGTGCGACTACGTCAACATCGCGCTGGGCGACTCCAACTCGTCGGCCCTGATCTCGATCCCGGACAACGCCGACTTCAAGTACGTCGTCATGCCGATGCGGATTTAAGCGCCGTCTTAAGTCCAACCAGTCATTCCAGCAATTCGTTTTTTGAGAAAGCAGTCCATGTCCGCTAGCCCACAAGAGAACCCAGTTCCGGTCAAGACCGAAGAATACGGCGCCGCCTCCATCCAGATCCTGGAAGGCCTGGAAGCGGTGCGCAAACGTCCCGGCATGTACATCGGCGACACCTCGGACGGCACCGGCCTGCACCACCTGGTGTTCGAAGTGCTGGACAACTCGATCGACGAAGCGCTGGCTGGCTACTGCTCGGAAATCCACGTCACCATCCACTCGGACAACTCGATCTCCATCACCGACAACGGCCGCGGCATCCCGGTCGGCCTGAAGATGGACGACAAGCACGAACCGAAGCGCTCGGCCGCCGAGATCGTGCTGACCGAGCTGCACGCCGGCGGCAAGTTCGACCAGAACTCCTACAAGGTGTCGGGCGGTCTGCACGGCGTGGGTGTGTCGTGCGTGAACGCGCTGTCCAAACTGCTGCGCGTGACCATCCGCCGCGACGGCAAGGTGCACCAGATGGAGTTCGCGCGCGGCGTGGCGCAGAACCGTGAAATCGAAATGCGCGACGGCGTGGCCGTGTCGCCCATCAAGGTGATCGGCGAGACAGACAAGCGCGGCACCGACGTGCACTTCTGGGCCGACGAGGAAATCTTCACCCACGTGGAATTCCACTACGAGATCCTGGCCAAGCGCATCCGCGAACTGTCGTTCCTCAATAACGGCGTGAACATCAAGCTGACCGACCAGCGCACCGGCAAGGAAGAAATCTTCGCGTTCGAAGGCGGCACCCGCGGCTTCGTCGAATACATCAACAAGGCCAAGACCGTGCTGCACCCGACCGTGTTCCAGGCCACGGGCGAGCGCCAGTCCGACCAGGGCACCAACATCAGCGTGGACGTGTCCATGCAGTGGAACGACGCCTACAACGAACAGGTGCTGTGCTTCACCAACAACATCCCGCAGCGCGACGGCGGCACCCACCTGACCGGTCTGCGCGCCGCCATGACGCGCGTGATCAACAAGTACATCGAAGAGAACGAACTGGCCAAGAAGGCCAAGGTCGAAGTATCGGGCGACGACATGCGCGAAGGCCTGACCTGCGTGCTGTCGGTGAAAGTGCCGGAGCCGAAGTTCTCGTCGCAGACCAAGGACAAGCTGGTGTCGTCCGAAGTGCGCGGCCCGGTCGAAGAGATCGTGGCCAAGACGCTGGCCGACTACCTGATGGAAAAGCCGAACGACGCCAAGATCATCTGCGGCAAGATCGTGGAAGCGGCGCGCGCGCGCGAAGCGGCCCGCAAGGCGCGCGACCTGACCCGCCGCAAGGGCGTGATGGACGGTCTGGGCCTGTCGGCCAAGCTGGCTGACTGCCAGGAAAAAGACCCGGCCCTGTGCGAACTGTACATCGTCGAGGGTGACTCCGCAGGCGGCTCGGCCAAGCAAGGCCGCGACCGCAAGTTCCAGGCCATCCTGCCGCTGCGCGGTAAGGTGCTGAACGTGGAAAAGGCACGCTTCGAGAAGATGCTGTCGTCCGAGCAGATCACCACGCTGATCGCCACGCTGGGCACCTCGATCGGACCGGACGAATTCAACGTCGAAAAACTGCGCTACCACCGCATCATCATCATGACCGACGCGGACGTCGACGGCGCCCACATCCGCACCCTGCTGCTGACGCTGTTCTACCGCCAGATGCCGGAGCTGGTGGAACGGGGCCACGTCTACATCGCCCAGCCACCGCTGTACAAGGTCAAGGCCGGCCGCGACGAGCGCTACCTGAAGGACGACCTGGAGGAAGCTGGCTACATGATGAACGTGGCGCTGAACACGGCCGCGCTGACCCCGCGCGAAGGCGCCGACCCGATCACGGGCGAACCGCTGGCCGAGCTGGTGCGCAAGTTCAACCTGGCCAACGCCATCATGACGCGCCTGGCGCGCGTGATCGACCGTTCCGCGCTGGGCGCCATCATGACCGGCGTGACGCTGGACCTGACGTCGCTGGCATCGGCCGAAGCCTCGGCCCGCGCGCTGACCAACAGCATCGGCGACCTGGGCGTGAAGGTCACGGTGCGTTCGGACGAGCTGTCGGAGAAGCACATGTTGTGGATCGAGCGTATGCATCACGGCAACGTGAAAGTCAGCTCGATCGACGCCGACTTCGTGCAGGGCGCCGACTACGCCGTGCTGGCCAGCGCCGCCTCCACCTTCTCCGGCCTGATCGGCGAAGGCGCCGTGGTGCGCCGCGGCGAAGGCGAGCGCACCAAGGAATCGGCCGTGACGGACTTCCACCACGCCATGCAGTGGCTGCGCGACGAGGCGGAACGCGTTGTGTCCAAGCAGCGCTACAAGGGTCTGGGCGAGATGAATCCGGACCAGCTGTGGGAAACCACCATGGACCCGACTGTGCGCCGCTTGCTCAAGGTGCAGATCGAGGACGCCATCGCGGCCGATCAGATCTTCACTACGCTGATGGGCGATGATGTGGAGCCACGCCGGGCGTTTATTGAGACGAATGCGCTGCGAGCCGGCAACATCGACGTGTAAATCGTCGTGTAGCAGGAGCCATAACCTGAGATTTTGAGACGCATCTCTTGAGACTTTCATCAAAAGAAGCATTTCGATAGCTTGGCGATTTTCAGCCTACCAAGGTTCGTTAAAGGCCCTCGATTTTCGATTCGTGGGCCTTTTTGTTTCCGCATCCTCGTTATAACTAGGGTTATTTTTCCTTACCTGTCAGGCGAATTCTGACGGTGTGGCCCACTGCAGTGCGGAGTGGGGACGGGTCTCATTATAGTACTGGCGCCACTCCTCGATCTTGACCTTGGCGTCGTCCAGCGATAGGAACCAGTGGGCATTCAGGCACTCCTGCCGGAAGCGCCCATTGAAGCTTTCCACCTTGGCGTTGTCGGTCGGTTTGCCTGGACGGCTGAAGTCCAATTCCACCTTGCACTCATACGCCCATTTGTCCATGACCTTCGAAAGGAATTCGCTGCCGTTATCGACCTTGATCGTTGCCGGCAGTCCACGATGGGCAACGATCCGATTGAGCGTGGCGACCACATCTTCTCCCTTCAGGCTTTGTCCCCCGTCGATGGCCAAACTCTCGCGCGTGTAGTTATCGACGACGGTCAACGCACGCAACCGGCGCCGTCGAACAAGGCGTCGGCGACGAGGTCCATGCTCCATATCTCGTTGATCGCCGTGGCCAGGTGCTTTGGCTGCCGCAAGGGAGCAATACTGGCTACGACTCGCCAGCAACAACGAGAGCTCATCGATCATCTTTACGACGTCTTTGTTGCTTCTTGCCCGCTTCGTTGCCGATGTCGGCCGTGCTCTCAGACTCTGAGTGGGTACTTCGATATTGGCACCAGCAATCGAGAGGGCTTACATGCCAATCGTGTTGGGTATTTCGCTGGTTGCCCCGATAACATGCTCATACAGCAACTTTTGCATTCCACTAAGCTACAGTGAAAGGGCGAAATTGTTGGCTGCCTGAATAGCTTCCGAAAGGCTGCGTTTTTCGCGATATGCTATTTCAAATCCCTTTGAAATGGCCGCGCCCCTTTCTTCTGGAGTCCCGTGGTGGCCCGGGTCGTTGACCATGTTGTCGCCAAAATGATACTGAGTCATTGCGAATACCGCCGCAGGGAAATTAGGCCGCTGAAGCTTTCGCACACCTGCAAAGTAGCCAGCAAAAAAATCGGCCTGTAATTCGACACGTTTTACTGTTCTTTGGCCTGCACCGACTACTTTGTCGAGCCCTCTTTTAAACTGCAGAATATGTCCAAATTCGTGGGCGCAAACTGCCGCTACTGCAACCTCAGGACTTTCCTTTCCACTCATTAGTCTGGATAGCAGTCGTTGTCCAAACAGGACAGTACCATCAGCATTGACAAGCCGAACCTTTGGAGTCGCGTAAGCATTCAGACCATCATAGTCATCGTAGTAAGCGAAACTGGGAAGGACTTTCAAGGTCTCGGACACAGCAGCGAGCGTCCGAGCCAAGGCTAAATCGAAACTGCGATCCCCTGAACGAGGGATCATTGGCTCATTTCCTGTAATGTAAAGTCGTGTATCAGTGTTATCGTCCATGTACTGATCTGCATCTTTTGCAGACAACACGCACCCGTAGGCATGTGGCTCGCGGCGACTTTGCGCATTGCAAGCGCAGATCGGTCCAAAACCGAATATCAATGTCAGCAGACCACCCTGAACGATCTCACGGCGATTTGACATGCTCCCCCCCTTAGCACAGATTAGGAAATTTTCGGCATGCCTCAGAGTCACTTGGTGCCGGACTGGTCGGCTCATCCGACGGAGGTGTCGGGCTAGGATTTGGGGGGGTAGGTCTGGGAATTGTCGGTGTTGTGCGCGGAAGTGGTAAGGGCGCCGGTTCAGCACCAACATTGAAATTGGCGTACTCGATCCGATTTGTGATACTGCTTAAGCCTATCATCCAAACTGACTGCCCATTGGTATGTTGCACGGCCATTGCAAAAAGCCAGCCCTGTGGCAATTGTTGCTGTCCCGTCAGGACGATGTTCTGAACTTGGCCAGCTTGCGCCAGCTGAGGATACACACCTGAATTCCCAGTCTGTATCGCAATCGTTTGCCAGAGCTGCTGGCCGTACATCTGTGGATTCGGAGTTCCGGTCTGCAGCTGCATAATCATCGCGGCAAGAATCTCACGCGGATCTGCCTGTGCTTGAGCAGTGCCAAAGCTAATAATTATGAGAAATGCAGCTACCACAGTGCGCAGAGTTGCTTTCATGCCTCACCCCTTTCACATATTCAAATTTTCGCTGCCCATCAATGATGAAGTAACCAAACCGATAATAAGTCGCATGGACGGTGACGCCGGGAAACAGAACCGGTAGAGACGCGAAGCAATTTTGATAACTCTACATTAGTTGCCGTACCGAGTGTAATTTTTGTATTAGCTCTGCTCGGATTTATCCTCGGCCGAACAACGATTTGCGGATGGCGAGCAATTCTTCACGATTTGTGGCGTGTTTTCGGCTTTTTTGCATCTACCGTGCCTGAAGTTGTTGGTTCTCATGACGGGAAAAGTGGAAAATTTCATAAATATCAACTTGCTATTTTTCATGTTTCGTGTTAAGCGACACGTTGAGTGGGACCGGGTCAGGAAATGAATGCGCGCTAATATTCGGCGGCGGGCAGATTGGTCGGGAGTCGGTAAATGCGTCAGTGGTTTTTGTTATTCGTCAAATCTTTGAATTGCGAATTCTTTAGACTCGGCGCGTGAGTATGCGCAGTTGTGCAAAAAGGCCCACGAATTTCGATTCGTGGGCCTTTTTGTTGTGCGTCCAGCATGGGCGCAATCTAGCGGGTGTAAGTCCCGCCTCGATCTGACCATAGCAAGCGAAGTGAAGCGCGACTGCGAAAGGGCGACCGACGGCGGAGAGGAAACGTCGAAGAAGTACGTTAGTGTCGATGATAGAATCGTTAGCCAAGCCTTGAGCTAACGGGCGGGCAATCAGCTTGCGCGATGAGCTTCATCGTTCGCAGTTACGGATGAATGAAAGTCGAGGAGGTTGCGATGAAAATTGACAAGAGAAATAAGGTCCGTCAAAAGGCCGTGAGCAAGTCACGGGAGATAACCAATTTTGCAGTCAATGTCGCACGGATGGAGCAATATTTGGATCAGTCCCGGAATTCTTTCAGTGAACGTGTTAGGCACACAAAGGAGGCTCAAGAAAAATTTTCCGGGGTACTTGCTGGTCCCGCAAAACGCCTCGTCCTGTCAGGCGGCTCCCAACCAGATATGCGTGACAGCCCTCAGCGCCGTCCAGACCCAACATGAGGTGGAATTGTAGCCGCCATTTTTTGGAGAGTGCTCCTGCCCGTGTTCTTATTGCCAATGAACGCTGAGCACGAATGCCGTGCCGATCAGGTCTGAACCGCCCCGGAAATCTGGGAGGCTCCCTTGAGACATCTATCTAGGGATGCGTTTCGATATCACAGACTAATAATTGTCTATGCTCCAGAACTTCGCTCGACGAGCACTCACTATGCGAGCCAGCGTTGCGACATTTTTCCAGATCATCGGCATTGGAATTTGGCTTTGTTGGGCCACTTGGCTGCATGCCATGATCACGACTTGAAGTGGGACTTCATCGAGAAGCGTGCACATGTGCACAAAATACTTGCTCTCGACCTTGGCGGACGAAATTGCATCAACCAAGGCACGTTCATCCATCACATCTCGATAGCCCACACTTGCTCCCTGAGCAGCCATCCAAACCCAGCGACGGTCGCGAATAGGCTGCCACGTTTCGGTGTCCAGTCCTAACACACGTGCCAGCGAGTCCGGATCATTCGCATCATGCTCCACCGCCAATTGCTGCGCTCTACTTAGTGTCATTGCGAGACTGGCGCAGCGATCGATAATGGGATTAGGTTCAGCAGGCATGTCACATTTCGCGTTTGTATTTCAGGTGGTTGGCCGAGTCAACCACGACTGTTGATGATATTACCGTCATCTGGGCGAACTTTACCAGCCGCCGCATGGGGGAAAAACAAGCCATCGAGTCGTTGATGAAGGCCATCTTAAATGGTGAGGTGAGAGCAGTCACACCTGCTAAGCATCTTGGCGATCTGTCCTTTCGACGGTCTGACGTATCAAAATACTTCGGTATGCCGCTGATCGAATCAGGCATGACAATTCAGCAGCTGGCCAATGCCACTGGCTGGAAATGGGAACCCAAAAGTTCTATGCAAACTTTACAGTTAATAAACACTTCTATTGCAATTTATGATATGCAATACTGTGGGCTTGTCGAACGGTAAATTTAGGGGAAACGATAAATTGCAACATCCTGCTGGCAGGGATATGTGATTGATCGCCACGTTACTAGACTAATATTCGAGGCCTCTCGGTGCTTCGATAAGGGCGCTATCTGGCAACGCCCGACATCGCACGGCCTGCGATGGATATTTTTACGGCATGCCCCATGTCTATCAGTCTTAAAGGAATCGAATAATGGATGGTCTCCAACCCTACCTCATCGGTCTTATTTTACTGACGTTGGCAAGGCGCCCAAGTAGAGCTTTTTCGATAGTGTTGCTCGACCAAGAACTGCATTACGAACTACCCTACAGATATAGCCGAGAGGACTTCGAGTTTTATCTAGCGTTCCGTAAGTCGCTGTTGCACGACAGAATAGGTGTCATCGCCCGCCACCTGCGTGCAATGGCTCTGCTCGGACTGGTCCGAAGTATTGATGCGCCGGAAGGAAATGTCGATGGTCCGGCAGCCACGTGGGGGGTGGTCAATCACACTGTCCTAAACGAACGGTTTCCCGAGGATAAGCAGAGCGGTCTGGGAAGTGGAGATGGTCGGGGCGGCGGCGATGAAGGCGGCGGCGGTGGCAACAGCACAGGAGACGGCGGAACATCTGGGGGAGGTGTGCGCGAGATACTTGGCCACCCTTATTTATTTGCACTGCCAAGAGCGGAGTTCGCCAGTCTTGTCGACGGCATGTTTGATGGACCGGGGGCTCCATGAGCGGGAGTATGAGACGCGTTGAGGAGATCGACTGTTTGAGCCTTATTGCACACAAGGTGGCGTCGAATGTTTTCGATCTTTCCAGTCGTCAGTTCAATGTCAGTATCCGCGATCAACTCGTACGCGCTCAGCAACTGATAACGGACTTAAAAATAGCTCATCCAGAGTCGAGATCGCTCCTCGTTATAGGCATGGGCGCTGCTGGAATGGCGGCAGCACTTGCTGCATGCGAAGCTGGTTTCGACAAGGTTCGCGTTGTGGACACAAGGGATCAGCCATTTAGCTTGTTTCGTAACGTAAAATCGCGTTTCGTTGGCCCATACATGTACGAGTGGCCCAGTTCGTTCCACGGCAACCAGTCCTACCCATGCCACGAAACCTCAGCTTGGGGTGGCTATGGCCGATCACCTCTGTCTTGGGAGGCAGAGCATCCAATCAGCGCCGACGAGTTGGCCGAACAACTGACGCGATCGGTACAAAACTGGATAGCGACCGCGCTGAAATCTAACCCACCTGTGCCAATCCCTGCGTTCTACGTCAATGTGGGGCCAAGACAGATTGGCAGATTCGTTAAGGAGTTTGCGGAGCGGGAAGCGGTCCGTGCAATCGAGGACGAGCATGGCGCCTATCAAAGCGCAAAGGTCGTATTGGACTGGATGGGAACCGCAGCCGCCCCCTGGAACGGTTTGGCGGAGATGCCGCCGCAACCGTTTGCGCCCGATTACGTCATTATCGCTGCAGGCATGGGAACGGAAGTCGTGCGCGTGCCAGGTGCGCGTCAACCTGCGTCGCAATCGTTTTGGGCCGACGACGATCTTAAATCGCGTGCAGTGACAAAAGAACGTATCGTAGTGCTCGGGGGAGGGGATGGTGCTATTCAGGACACCTTGCGTATTCTCACCCACCATAATCACCCACTCTCGCTAATACGGGACATCGAATCCGTACCCGCAGTAAGGGATGCTCTGCAGAACGAACTTCCTGCGCTGCTGAGCGTCGACCGACAGCTGCGGCAGCACGGGTCGTGGTCTCGGGACAGTTCAGGATTGGCAATGGCTGATGCCGCATGCAAGCAAGCAGCGGCGCGTCTTGCATCTAACCCGACGGTAGTACGACAGGTCCGTAAGACCTTGCGTAATGGCACCGGTCAGGTGATCCATATCGTCCGTGGGCAACACTTCGATAAGGCTTATTTGCTCAATCGGTTCGTGATCTATTTGTTGGAGCAATGTTTACGCACTAAGTTAGGCAGGGCAACGCCGCACATGCAATTCAAGCTGTCGTTTGGTTTCGATGTCAAACGCTGTGTCGATCGGCGCCGAAAGGCCAAGGGATATAAAGCTGCTTGGACGCTAAGACTTGGCAGGCAGGCGTCGAAGTCGCCTGTTAGGTCGATTGATGCCGACAAGGTGGTTGTAAGATTTGGCGTTGATCCTTCGTCCATACCTGGCGCAACCATGATTCAAATAAGCGAACGCGTGTCACAGCAGCGCTCGACACTTACGCGAGTTGAGTTGCCTTTTGTCGCATTGGGGCGCAAACGCGCATGAATGCCTGCGTAACGTTGGGGCGCTTACTGCAATCGGCGAGGTTCCTCAGGATATTAGCCGGCGGGCAAGTGCTGGTATCCATGAGGTAGAGTATCTCATGCTATGCCCCTCAAAATCTCATGAAATGCTTGCAATTCTCCCACGAGAGCTTTGTTGGTGGGATACAAAATCTCAGGACATGATTCCCACCGCATCTTTCGACATTGGCGTATTCTGGGCTGAAGCATTGACACTTTGGGCGTTTTCACTGTGCTGGTACACATCTGCCAGGACGAATATCTTTTTGGAGCACAGGTCGCTACGAAAAATGCTGTTCAGGCCGTGACTTACGCTGGAAACCTCTCGTAGGTACTACGCGACAACTGGCGCCATTGCGATCTCCAGCTTGTTCGCAATGGCGGGCGACGCCCCCGGAGGATGGGTTGACAAGCGCTCAGAGTCTCGCTCATAATTATTCTCTGCTTGGTCGCCTCGTCGAATGCTGCTCACATCCGAGGCCCGCAGCGTTTGTTTTCAGCATAGTCCGATTTACCCGTTGTGCCCGATGCAATCGTTTATTGCCAGCATCGCACACGGCCCCCAGCAGTCGTGTCAGGCAATTAACGCCCTCATAAGGAGGATGCATCATGGCTACTATTGCTATGCGCGTTGCCACGTCTGCGGCAAGCGCTCTCCAGGCAGACAACCTGCCGTTTAAGATTCAAAATTCACAACAATTCGTCGTCGCCGCACTGTTTGGCAACAGCGTCGTCAGCTTTGAAGAAATGTTGAAGTTAGAAGTTCCCATTGTCATCGAC
Organism: Rugamonas brunnea; assembly: GCF_014042345.1. Classification (GTDB taxonomy): domain Bacteria; phylum Pseudomonadota; class Gammaproteobacteria; order Burkholderiales; family Burkholderiaceae_D; genus Rugamonas; species Rugamonas brunnea. The sequence continues at coordinate 61,217 of NZ_JACEZT010000019.1, read as the reverse complement.
GAGGTTGAGGCGAAAGCTTCAAATGGTACAGTTCGAACATGGGAGCGCCTCTTGCGTGACGATGTGGTCTTCGAGCGCGTGGATAAAGCACTTCGCCGCGCATATGAGCGCTTGGGTGAGCCGCTGCCGGATCCAATCACTTTGCGGTTCATGAAATTGAACGCGACTGACATCGTTACTAAGCATGTCCGCCAGCATGGACTCTTTGTATATACACAAAAGCTGCTGTTTTCTCCGGCATACAAGGCAGTCGCCATAGATATGCTCAAAGAAATGAAACTGCCCGAACTTCCCCCGGTCTCAGCGAGCACTGCTATAGCTAGCGGCCGCCTGCCTGCCCTCCCATCGAACAACCTGAAGGAGCATCTGCTTTTCCTCGGGGGACAACGGATGCAGGGGTTCGGATTTCTGGGTTCTTCGTTCGCGCGGTGGGTCGCTGAACATGAACCAACGTTGGTAGAGTTTCCGGCGCCGAATCTCGAACCGGGCCGCATGGCTCGCGCAGACCGTTTTACTGAGCACCCCAAATTCCCTGTCGCGGAACTCGGCTTAGGCTTCTTCCTGGCTACTGCAAAGGGGCAGCTCGGCGAGAACATCAGCATTGTGACACCATGGTATTCACTCCGGCAGCCAATGAATTCTCCACCCAAACCGTGGAGCGCGAATTTTCTGCGCGAGAGTGTGAACCCGCGTTTCCAAAAGCCGATCGAGCGTACACGACTGGATTCCGCATTTGCGGACATCGGCCGTCAAAGCGTGCGCCTGAAGGTCTGCCCTGGGTGCGACGAGATATACTCGAATGATCGCGTCGATCTTAAACTCAGCTGCACTTGCGCACAGCGAACCTAAGGAGATGCTCATGAAAAACGAGGTAATTCCGAGTGCCCCAGTTCCAACGATCGATGGCGAGGTACGCAATCTGCTGGACCTGGCGGCAAGTCTTGAAGCGCATGGCGTGCAGAACGCAATGGTCGAAGGTGGCACGCGTTACGTGCGTGATACTGAGACCGGCAGCACGATCGTTGCCACGCGCGACGTGATCGTAAAGAAGACATCTGCGACACTTGGTGTGATGATCGCGCTACCGGGAGCATCGCAGGACGAGGTGTTGAAGGATCTGAATTCCTTTACGCAGGAACTACGCGGTGCGGTGGTCGGCCGCAGCCAATCCTGGGTATCAGACAGAACTGCCGACTAAGCAATTCAATCATCAACCCACGGCTCCAAGCCTGCTCTTGGAGCCGATTTCTTGGTGGTGGGATACTTCCATGGGTGATTTCCCTTGTTCAACGTTTGCAGGTTTCGCTTCGGATTTAGTATCGCCGGAATCTCACCTTTTGCTTCCTCAAGTCTCAACTGATACGTTCCGTTGCCCGACCGGACCTTTGCTGACACGGCGAAATATCTCAGATTATGAGTCCTGCTACACGTCGCAAACGCATATCACATGAGAAAGCCAACCGTTCGTTCGGTTGGCTTTTATGCTTCTTAGAACGTACTACTAGAATCTCAGGATCTGAGATTCATAAAACCCTTCGAACTTTTGTAATGTATGCGCTACGCTCCCACCAACGGTACCTGAGGCAGAATCGCCGGGTGGTCAGGATGGGCAGCCACAAACTCTGACGCAATTCGCCGCACATCCGCAGCCCAGTTAGGTCCAGCGACAACTCTGTCTGTATCCGCAAATGAATCCAGAAAACTCTTGGTTACATGCGGATTATTGAGAGTCGCGCCGCGCTCGGCTATGTATCGCGATCTCAACTGTAAAATCTCCAGCATTTTTCCCTGCGAGATATGCTGCCTGCCGTCAATGTTTATATCCAATGCGTTATTATATTCCTCACCAGTCCATTGCTGCTTATGCAACTTCTTAGCATCAGTCACTGAATAATGTTCCTTTTCACCGCACACATCAAACAAATCATCAAGAACAAATCTCGCGGATGCACGTGCTGCCAATTTAAAATCAATCATGATTTTCGCCTCAATGGATGCAATCCATGGCTCCATGTCAATTGGAGTTAAACAAAGGCAACTTTGAAGCTCTGGGCGACGCGCTTCTCTTGAATAAAATCCAATGACAAAAAGCTTACGACGCCATTTAGCGATATGTTCCATACCAACATCTCGAGCAGTCGAAACTGTACTATTCGTCGTAGATTTTACCTCTACCTCAAAGCGGCAAAGACGCCCTCCAACAGGAAGATCCAGTATTGCATCGACTCCTGCACGCTGGTGTGCAGGGTCCCAGTTAAGGTTAAACATCCGAACCAACTCACGTTCACGCTCGTCATCTTGAACCGGCATCAGACCCCCAAGGCTATAGCAATCTGCCTAGCAACTGCATAGGCCACAGGTGGACACACGCTATTTCCTATCTGCCCGAGGACTTGATACACAGCCCCACTAAATCGCCAGTCCCCTGGGAAGCCCTGCAGCAAAGCACAATCGTCAACTGACATACGAAAATGCCCATTTTCTGGCGTGTAGGCCGCAGCCATTGAGCGAGTAGGCTGGACACCGTTTGGCCACACGTTCAGTTTGTCCCATACCGTCATAGATGCCTTGCTATTTACTACACCAGTAGTGTTCCGGGGGCCAGTGAACCCAGAACGCAACGTTGGCGCGACCTCGTCAAAACCAATACTAGGCAGCCCCAAGCTCGTTCGAGTGGTGTTACGGGGCAACAGAGGACCAAATACCGTATCGACATCGCCATGAGTAGGTTGAGGCTGAATCCATCGTGCGGCGTCACGCGCTGCCCTAAAACCAACAAAGAACACCCTTCGGCGAGCCTGCGGAACGCCAAAGTCATGAGCGGCAAGTTTGAACCTAAAGATAGTGTACTGCCCTTTAAGCGGAGAAATGATAAATTCGTCAACAAAAGATTCGAATTTGCTATCCAACAATCCTGGCACATTTTCGGCAATAAAGGCGCGGGGACGGGTTTGCAGGACACAACGAACGAAATCAGGCCACATATTTCGCGGGTCGTCTGCACCAGCTTGCTTGCCAGCAATCGAAAATGGCTGGCAAGGTGGCCCACCATGAACAATGTCCACGCCCCTATAACGACTAAATGGAGCAGCGCGGACGTCGCCTTCAATAGAGCCTGAATGCACATCCCAGTTAGGACGGTTCCCACGCAAGGTTTCTCCACAAATGTCGAGTATTTCATATGAGGCCAGGTGCTCAAAGCCTGCGCGCTCGAAGCCTAAGTCCAGCCCTCCCCCTCCAGAAAACAGAGAAAGGGCAGTTAAACCATGACGATCAAGCTGCGGCATGAGGTCATTGGGGTCAAGACGCTCATTAAGCTCTTCTTCGAGTACCCCCGCGCTCTCTGAGTGGTCCCGCAGCATCGCTTGTTTCCGCGCTTTGGAACGAAGAGAGATTTCGCGGTAGCGGTCCCGTTGTTCATCGGTTAAATCGTAGGGCATATTGAGGTCTTGGAAATATGGTTTTAAATACAACAAAAATGCAAGGGCAACTAGCCACAAAGTATACAGCGATAGCGGATGCTCTAGGTATTTATCGCACCCGAGACCAAATCGACACACTCTGCAACCACAGCTCACTTGGTATAAGCGTCGGCTGCAAGACGGAAGTTCCAAAACGCAATTTCCATTTCTCATAGAAAATTTTTCAACGTTCCTGCGATCCACACTCAAGAAACTGCGTCAACACGTTCAGCAATCCAGATTGACGCAGTTCGCACTCCCATATCGTCAGAACATCCCACCCCGCCGCCCGCAGCGCTGCCAGGTTCTTATCGTCCCGCGCCTTGTTGGCCATCAATTTCGTCGTCCAGAATTCGACTCGCGTCTTCGGGATTCGGGCGAATTCGCAACCCGCATGCATGTGCCAAAAGCAACCATGAACAAAAATCACCTTCTTGCGTGCCGGGAATACCAAATCAGGCGTACCTGGCAGCTTCCGGACATGCAGGCGGTAACGATATCCCGCCTTGTGCAGCATGCGCCGGACGATCATCTCCGGCCGGGTATCCTTGGCCCGGATGCGCGACATGATGTCGCTGCGCAGCTCAGGTGTGACAGAGTCGACCACTACTCCCCCTCGCGACGGCCAAGCCCTCTAGCACAGCTTGGGCATCAAGTTCTGATGCCGATCAATGATCGGTCATCAGATATCTTAGGGGAGAATTCACGATGTAAAAATCGGAATTTGCGTGCAGGCCAAGACGCTAAAGGCCGGCGACCATAGCGCCCCTGGCGACGAGAACACACTGCGGTGGCCGAGCGGGTCGGTGCGCTAGTTCACGTTGCGGAAATCAACACGGATACAGACCTTTCCGGACTCGCTCATCTTCAAGGACTCCAGCCCCAGCCCTACCCTACGCTCTGCCTCCCTAGGTGCCCTCCAGTCACTTGCAACATGGCATGAATACTGCTAACCACAACCATGCCAAAAGCAAATTCCATGTGATGTTTTCGTCGTAGGCCCGGCGCCACCAGCTCTGGGCCCAGTCTGGATCTCGCAGGCCTTCGTTGCCACAGCGAAATGCTAGTTGCTGGTGCACGATGTGTTCACTTCGGTGCGCACGGCCTGGGATGGCGCACGTCGCGCGCGATGTGCCGGTCCGGTCTATCTGCCGCGGACTCACGCCTTCAACGATTTTCAGGACCCGGCTTTGGACGATCACCTTACGCACATTCCCCCCGCGCACGCGGCCATGGACACCGGCACGGCTTTCCCGTCGCAAGCCGATTTATTGGACGAGCTCGCCGGACTGGGGCGCTGGGCCATGGATCGCGCCAACGCCCGCATGCGCTTTTCAGCCGTCGCCCTGCGGTTGCTCAGCCTGGCGCCAGACCGCGCGCATGACGAGTGGACGACGGGGGTGGTGCCGGAAGACAGCGCACCGCTGGCGGCCGCACTGAGCGAGATAGCCCACACCGGCAAGCCAGTGCTGTGCGAGTTCCGCGTCTTCGCGCCGGACCATGGCGTGCGCTGGCTGCGCCTGCAAGCGCTGCCGGCGGCGGACCTGCCCATGGCCAGCGGCATACTCAAAGACGTCACCACGGCCAAGCGCGCGGCCACCCGCGAGCGCTTCAATTTCGCATTGACCCAATACCTGATCGGCACCGACACCTTCGACGCCGCCGTCGACAAGATCCTGCACCTGGTCTGCGATGAACTGGGTTGGGAATGGGGCGCCTACTGGGCACTGGAACGGGGCGACACGGTCGACCTCCTGAGCTGCAAGCACGTCTGGCACAAGCCCGACCGCGACTACACGCAGTTCCGCGACGCGACCATGCGCCTGGCCGTCACGCCAGACGAGGGGCTGGTGGGCCAGACCTGGCGCACCGGCGAGGCGCAATGGGTGGACACGACCGTGACCCACGCCGACCGCACGCGCGCGCGCGCCGCCGGCCACTGCGGCCTGCAGTCGGGCTTCTTCTTCCCCGTGACCTATGTGGCCGCCGACGGCAAGCTGCACCGGGCCGGCGTGCTGGAGTTCTTTAGCGCCGCCCCGCGCCAGCGCGAGGCGCAATTGCCGGGATTGGCCGCGTCGATCAGCGCCCTCATCGCGCAGACCGCGCAACGCATGGTGCAGCAGGAGCGCGTCCGGGTGCTGGCGCAAACGGATGAGATGACCGGCCTGGTCAACCGCGCCCATTTCCACACGCTGCTGGACGCGGCTTGCGCCAGGGGCCGCGAGTTCGGCCTGCTGTACATCGACCTCGACCAGTTCAAGCCCATCAACGACGGCTTTGGCCACGCGGCGGGCAACCAGGTGCTGTGCGAGTTCGCCCACCGCCTGCGGGCGCTGCTGCCCGGCGACGGCGTGGTGGCGCGTCTCGGCGGCGACGAGTTCGCGTTGCTGGCGCCCGCCGGCCTGACCGGGGCGCGGCTCGACGCGCTGGCCAGCGCCGTGCTGGAGGCGGCGCGCGTGCGCTTCAACTACATGGGACACGATCTGTCGGTGTCGGCCAGCGTGGGCATCAGCCTGTTCCCGCGCGACGGCGACAACACGGCCCAGCTGCTGCACGCGGCCGACGCCGCGATGTACGTCAGCAAGGACCATGGGCGCAACCTGGTCAGCTACTTCAACCGCGACCACGACAGCAAGCAGCGCGCCAAGGCGGCCCAGTTGCTGATGCTGACGGCGCTGCAGGACGCGCTCGACGGCGACGAATTCTTCCTCGAATACCAGCCGATCTACGACATCCAGGGCCCGCGGCTGGTGGGGCTGGAAGCGCTGATCCGCTGGCGCAAGGCCGACGGCACCATCGTGCCGCCGGACCAGTTCATCCCGGTGGCCGAGCACAGCCGCCTGATCGTGCTGATCGGGCGCTGGGTCATCGAGCAGGTCTGCCGCGACCTGCCGCGTCTGCGCGCGGCGGGCCACGGCGGCATCCAGGTGCACGTCAACATGGCGGCGCCGGAATTCCTCGACCGCGACCTGCCGCGCGAGCTGCTGGCCATCACCGCCGCCGCCGGCGTCGATCCGCGCCAGATCTGCCTGGAGCTGACCGAGACCGTCGTCATGCGGCACAAGGACAAGACCCTGCCCATCATGCGCGAACTGGAGCGGCTGGGGTTCGAGATCAGCCTCGACGATTTCGGCATGGGCTATTCGTCGCTGTCGCTGCTGAAGTCATTGCCCATCAGCTCGCTGAAGATAGACCGGCTGTTCCTGCAAGGCGTGCCGCACGACCAGAACGATTGCGCCATCGTGCGCACCATCATCGACCTGGGCCGCAACATGAAATTGCGCGTGATCGCCGAAGGCGTGGAGCTGGATGCGCACCTGGGTTTCCTGCGCCAGTACGGCTGCGCGCTGATCCAGGGCTACCTGCCCGGCCGCCCGATGGCGCTGGCCCAGCTGATCGCGATGCTTGCTGCATCGCGTGCCAAGCAAGGTGCCGCCACCGCGCAGCGCCCGGCACCGGCACCGACCGCGACACCTGCGCCTGCGCCCGCGTCGACGCCGGCGCGGACTCCGATTCCCGAACTTCCCTGAGGAGCGCGCGTATGAACATGACCCTGCCCTTTCCGGTAGACCGTTTCCTGCCCTACATGCCCGATGTCGGCCGATGCGAACGGTCGCTGCACGAACTAAATCTGATGTGGCGCATGATCGAGGCCTCGGCCAAGATGAATTGCCCGAACGAGGCCGAAACGATACTGCCAACCGTGATGGCGACGCGCGCCGGCTTCAGCCAGCTGGAGCAAGAGCTGGTGGCCGGTCTGGCGCGCGAAAAGACCAACACGGTGCTGGCCGAGATGGCGACCAAGTCCCAGTACATCATCGAGATCGTGGTGCGCAACCTGTACGAGCGCACGGCGGACGTGGGCTTTCTCGCCACCGACCACGAGCTGTGCGCCTTTGTGGCAGGCCTGGACGGGGACGCCGGCAATGACGTCGAGCGCGTGCGCGCGCGGCTGCGCTCCTATCGCGACAAATACTCGGTCTACGATGAAATCATCCTGCTGGCGCCCGACGGCACGGTGCTGGCGCAGATCGACGACGCCAGCCCGGTCGCGCGCAGCGAAGATCCGCTGATCGCCGCCACCCTGTCCTGCGACAGCCACGTCGAAACTTTCCGCGCCAGCGACCTGCGGCCGGGCAAGCGCCAGGCGCTGATCTACTCGCGCCGCATGCACCATCCGGCCACCGGCGCCGTGGTCGGCGTGCTGTGCCTGTGCTTCCATTTCGAGGAGGAGATGGCGCGCATCTTCCACACCCACCGCGACCATACGGAGCGGACCCTGATGCTGCTGCTCGACGCCGACGGCGCCGTGATCGCCAGCGCCGATCCGCTCTGGATACCGCTGGGCGCCACGGTGCCCGTCAACCGCAAGGGCAGCCCCACCCTGATGAAGCATGCCGGCCGCGACTACCTGGTGCGCACCGCCGTCTCGCCCGGCTACCAGGGCTATCCCGGGCCGGACGGCTGGCAGGGCCAGGTCATGGTGCCGGTGGACGTCGCCTTCGGCAGCCTGGACAGCGACGTGCTGGCCGGCCTGGCGCCGGAATGGGCCGAGGGCCTGCTGTCACACGCGCGCTCGTTCTGCCCGCCCCTGCACGAGATCGTCGGGGCGGCGGAGATGGTGCGGCGCGTGGTCTGGAACGGGCAGGTGATGAGCTCGGGCCAGGAGGGCGACTCGGCGCGGCTGCAGAGCGTACTGGAGCAGATCAGCGAAACGGGCGCGCGCAGTAACGCCCTGTTCGCCGATTCGATCGACGAGCTGTTCGAGACCGTGCTGGCGGCCGGCCTGCGCGACGCGGAATTCGCCTCGCACCTGATGGTCGATCTGCTGGACCGCAATCTGTACGAGCGCGCCAACGACTGCCGCTGGTGGGCGCTGTCGCCGGAACTACGGCGCTTGCTGGCCGGCGAGCAGCCCGACCGCGGCGCGCGCATCGCCAACGTGCTGGCCTACATCCACGGCCTCTACACCGTCTATTCCTCGCTGGTGGTCTATGACGTGGACGGCAAGGTGGTGGCCAGTTCCGGCCCCTGCTCGGCGACGGCGATCGACGCCGATGCGCTGGCCGCCGTGCTGGCGCTGCGCACGGAGCAGGACTACCACGTCACGCCGTTCGCGCCATCGCCGCTCTACGATGGCCGGCCCACCTACGTCTACCACGCCGCGATCCGCTCGCCGGGGCCGGACCAGGCCGTGATCGGCGGCATCGGCATCGTGTTCGACGCGGCGACGGAATTCGATGCGATGCTGCGCGGGGCCTTGGGCGGCCGGGCCAACCTGCACGCCTGCTTCATCGAACGGTCGGGCACCATCATCGCCAGCACCGATCCGGCGCGGCCCGTCGGCGCCACTTTCGAGATCGCGCCCCATCTGGCGGCCATGGAGAATGGCCGCAGCGGCTCCTGCCTGCTGACGCACGACGAGCACTATGCGCTGCTTGGCTGCACCGTGTCGCATGGCTATCGCGAGTTCAAGGTGTCGGACGGCTATCCGGCCGACGTGCTGGCCGTGGTGGTGCAATCGTTCGGCGCCGTGCGCGCCGGCGGCGCGGCTGGCACGGCGCGCCCCCGGATGTTGTCGGCGCCGGCCGGTGGCGGGCACGGCGCGGAGTACGCCACCTTCTTCGTCGGCACGTCGCTATTCGCCATGGACGCGGCCGGGGTGTACGAAGCGCGCACGGCGTCCAAGCTGACGCCCGTCTCGATGGGCGGCGGGGCGGCATGCATCGGCATACTGGAACTGGACGGGGCCGGCAAGGACGATACCGACCATGTATGGGTGTACGACCTTGGCTTTTTCCTGTCCGGCCGCAGCACTGAAATCGATGGCCGTTCGCAGGTGGTGGTGGTGCGCCACGGCGCACGCACCGTGGGCTTGTTGGTGAGCGAGTTGCACGGCGTGGCCAAATTCGGCGACGACGACCTGATCGCGCTGCCGCTGGTAAGTCAGGACGGGCGTTCGCTGGTCACGCGGATCATCAAGGCGTATGGGGGTGAGGTGTTGATACAACTGATCGACATCGCATCCCTGTTCGGCTTGCTGGAGTATGGGGAGGTGAGCTGTTAGCTGGCACGGGCGGGGTGCGGTGCAGTCAGCTTTAGGGCAAGCATTGACGTCAACGTGTGGTGTCGGCACCTGCGGCGCCTCGTTACATTTATATCAATAATCGATGCGCCGGCACTGCACAGCACTTTTCTAGTTCACTTGGATTTTATAACACCAACATTCGGCCAACGGGGTCTATTTCAAGCTGCGTAGCTCCGGTGACAACTGAGGCGGAGTAATTCCGACGTTGCCATCTACTATTCTATATTGGATTACAATTGCTGTTCCTCGCGAAGTAACGCTCCTACTCTTGACAATAACGTTACATAATCTGGATACATATTATCTAGCTCCCGCGCCGCCACACGACCAATATCAACCGTCGTCTTTTCATCTGCGCTCAATGGCCAATGATCACAAGCCATTTCTCTATACCGTTGCAACTCTTTCAGGAAGGCTAATAGAATCTGACTTCTATCATTCACCAACAGAAGTTCGGTTTCATTAATAGCTAAACCAAGTTTATCAAGCGCATCAAGTAGATGGTATTGAGAGCAAGTCATAGGTGTCGAATTTTATCTGGCCAATCGCCAGGCTCCTCCATCTCCATTAATGCCCATGTTTTTCCATCTATAATTTGCAATTTTGGCCAATCCAAAGGCATGGACATTGCCCTTACAAGAAACCGCGACAGAGCCGCATTGAATTCAGACGTAAAAATGGCGGGAAGGCTACCCTCCCGACGTTCAAAAAAATATTTCCCATCAATAATTCCCGAACGTTCTAAAACGGGGCTACCAATTTTATGGTTGATAGCCCTCATCAAAATTGGACGTAGTGTTCTTTCTAAAGAATAACTATCCAACACGTCTTCCTCTGGAATGATTGGAAATAGGGCCGCCGCGGTTCGCGCCAATGCGACTTGATCAACTTCCAAGTAATGTGAACCATTGAAGGGAACGAGAACTATGCGCACCCTATTCGCGGAACACTTTGATCAATATCATTAAAAGTCTAAGAGGAAATATTGCCTGCCAAATTATTGAAATATCGTCAATAGGCTCTTCGATATCTTTTCAGGCACGCAGTCTTCAAATTAATTTCAAAATACCAATCCAACGTGTCACCGTTCTTATTTTTTCCAGAGCAAACAACGAGAACATCTTTTTCATTGTCGGACAAAACGTATTCGAAAGCATAGTGCTCTGGCGGTGGCAACTCAAATTCCTTACCGGCCACGCTGAACCCATCCAATACTTTTACGGACCCATTATCGACAACGGCGAGTATAAAATCGGAATTAGCGTTAACACATGCACTTCTAACTGCATGAATCACGTACGCATTTCTATCGACTTCCCACCGCGCGATCCGGTTATCACCATCAAATACAAAATTTTCAATTTTCACAATTTGTGCCTATTTAATTGGGTTTACCTTAACAACTTTTAGATAGTCCATCCGAGTACTTCCAGATGGGATGTCAAAGTTGACCTGACTTCCTTTTCCAGGTAGATAAATGCCCGTTCTATGATCGATCTGCGGACCAACAGGCCCCGATCGTACTGGTAACGGCTTGACCACTTCATATTCAACAACATGGGATATTTCTTTTTTCCATGCTGATTTTACGGCTAGTCTATCACGCACGGCATTAACGTCTGATATCTTATCCAAAGTACCAAACCCCCCCGGCGAAGTTGGAGGTTGCCCAGGAGACATTGCCATATATATCTTTGTTCCCACAGGGAGGACTTCAATTTTCGGAGTATAGCCGGCAGGCCATGGCGATTGATCACTTATTAACTCCGTAAAGGATTCAGCCTGTTCCTCCAAGGAATGATATTTCCCACCAACATCTTGCTTCCATTGTTGATATATCTCTGCCTTCTTCCTTGCGTTTGCTTCAAGTGTTTCCTTTGAAACATTCCATGAAAGTGTTTTCCGAGAAAGAATCTTTATTCCGTTTGAACTGGAAATACTCCTACCGCTGCCGAATGTTGGAATAGAATTTGTTGTGGAAACGCCAGCCGAGATATCGATCCCATTCCCAATCCCTCCCACTATCCTAGCGAAGCTGTCTCCGGCACCAACAACACGAGCCACACCATATAGCGCCCCCCCTATCGACGAATTAAAAATAGCTGTAGTTTCATCTGCAACGCGCTGTGCGGGTGGCCTATCGTCTCCATCCCAAGGTATAAGTGATGGCCCGCGCACGCGGCTGTTCATGGCAGCAATTTGCCTCCGTTCAACGGGGGTGGATGTGGGATATGTATGCGAAAAATTCCCACTTAGCGTGTCGTCCTGCACTAGCCGGAGCAAGTCGTTGAGTTGACCAGCTGGCTTCATGGAATCGAGGATCCTCGCAAGTTCCGTTGCGCCAGGAAGCTGACCTGAGCTCAGTTTCCGAGTGCTTGGGTTCGAGTTTCGGGCAGCCGACTTCGGCGCAGCCCCGCTCGTCGCCGGTGTCGTCACATAAATCCCCGGACAATTCCCTCCGTTCATCGTGCAAGCATCGCCTTCGCGCACCACCTGCTTGCCCTCCACGCGAACCGTGCTGCTGCCCTGTACCGGCTTCACTTCCCCGCTGACCGTGCCGGACTTGATGCCTTTTCCCGTACCCCGTTCGTCGCCCGTGCATTTCGGCTGGGTGCTGGCGTCGAGCAAGTAGACCGGGCAGCCGTTGAACCTGACGGTACGCGCCGTGTTCACGCTACTGGACAGGTCTTGCACCACCGGATAGGGAACGGGCACCATCGTCGGCCCATGCGGCGTCCAGTTGATCGATGGCGCGGTGCTGATGGCTTTAAAACTGCCGTGCTTGCGCGCGCCGATCTTGTTGTTGGCGGCGGGCGCCGGACTTGGTGCGGCGTTCGCCGTCTGCTTCGCCAGCTTGCCCTGCAACGCGGCGATGTTCTTCCTCAGTTGCTGGATGCGGTCTTCCTGCTCCGCCGCCACGGCGATTTTGTCGACCTCGGCGTCGCCAGTGGGATCGGATAACTTCAAACGGTCGGTCATGACGAAGCCCCCGCTTCCGCAGACAGGACTTCCTGCGCCTGCTGTTCCCGATAAGCCTCTGGATCAATGCGCGCAATGTCCCTGTCGCTGAAGGTACGCATGCGGAACTCGCAAGCGACAACATGGGCGACTTCCTCCTTCGGCATAGTGGTGCGCCAGACCAGTGTTACCGCGTAATCCTCCGGTTCGATCAACACCGTGTCGATCACGAGCGGGCGCGTCGTCGCTGGCCCTTCGTCCGGCCGCAACAAGACGAAGCACTCATGTTCCGGCAGGTGGATGCGAAGGTAGGTGTATCCCATCTTGTCCAGGTGCAGGCCGGGTACATCGGTGGGACACAAATTCACCAACTCGATCACGTCGCCGCCCGTCAATCCATCAACTTGCTGATCGGGCGACGCGGCGTTCCACATGCCAAAGTCGAAGTCGCCCGGCAGCGATGCCATGGTGTGTGCGAACGCATTGCTTGCCGTGCCCAGCAGTGCCCGCCGTTCAGGATGCAGTTTGCTGCGCACACCCAAGCCAACCGGCTCAATCTTCACGTTCTTCTTCGACGGCTTCTGCAACCGCCAGAATTGCCTGGCTGTGATCGGCGCCCCTGCCCGCTCTATCCTCGGTGCCGGCATCATTGACTTCAACGCCGCTTTCAAATACCAGTGCGGTGCAAAGCCAACACCGATGGAGTTGGCGGCACACATTGCATGAGCAACAGGCATCGTGACGCCGGACTTCCCGGCATCGGGATGGCTCGCCAATTGTTCCGCCGTGAGCCGATGCGCCTTGGGAACCCAGCGGGCATCCCGTTCGCCCTGATTGATGCGACACTGTCCGCCATATGCATGTTCATCGCGCAGCGGCAGCGACTTGAACTTTTTGGCGCGGGTGAGCTTCCACGGATTGGGGCGGACCAGCGTGAGCGTGCCCCATTTGATCACCCATTGCAGCAGCCGCAGCGGCCATATCCTCTTTTTGAACGAGCGCTCGCCCATGACGCGCAACGTCTTGTCTATCAGGATCTTGAGATTCTTACCGCTGCCACGCCCCACAGCCAGCCGGACAGGAAAATCCCGCACCTCCACCCCGTTGGGCGCGCGCGCCACGGCATGGAGGATCACGTCGCATTTCGGCTTGAACGGGCAGTAATCGGATTCCTGGCGTATGCCCGCGCTCGTACCATCCTCGAACGGGCTGTCGGCGGCGCACAACGGCTGCTGCTTCTCCGCATACTCGAGCTGGCCGCTGCCAAAGCTCAACGTCTGCCGCAGCACGAACACCTGAAACTGCTGATCGTGCTGATCCACTGCATTGAACGCCGCAGCGGGAAAGGGTGTGTGATTGACGACGTCCATCGCCCACCTCAGTTCACGTCCACGTCTTTGCCGTTGATATGTACCGGCCCGGAGGCGCCGATGTTAATGCGGGTGCCGCTGATGGTGATGGCGCCGTCCGACGTCATCTTCAAACTGGCGCTGCCCACAGTGATCTCGAACGAGTCCTTCGCGGTGATGGTGTAGGTGGTGCCGGCCCTGGTGTCCTTGCTTTGCCCGACCATTTCCACCTGAGAACGGGCGACCGTCGTGGCCATCGAACCGCCTACCAGTACACCATAGTTGTCGCCCACCTCCAGCGCCTTCTCCAGCATGACCATCTCGTTCTTGGCCAGCAGCACGGTTTCGATCCTGGCGCCGGTGATCGTCACGATATCGTTCTGCCCTACAGTCTCGACGCGGGTGCCGCCGATGTCGATCTTCTCATCACCATCCACCCGCTCCGTCCGCTTCCCATGCACGGTGATCTTCTCGTCATTGCCCACCGTCTCCGTGCGATCGTGCTTGACCTGCACCGTCTCGTCATGCCCCACGGTCTTGCCGCGGTCGTTGCCCACGCTGTGCGATTCGTCGTGCTCCACCTCGATGCGCTGGTCCCGTTCCGCATGCAGCCACACTTCCTCCTTGCCCTTCAAATCCTCGAAGCGCAGCGCGTTGGCATTGTCGCGGCTGCCCTCGCGCGTGGAGCGGGTCAGGATGCCGCTCTGGGTCTTGTTGGCAGGCAGTTCCCACGGCGGCATGTTGGCCGCGTTGTACACGCTGCCGATCACCAGCGGCCGGTCGCACACGCCATCGAGAAACGTCACCACCACTTCCTGCCCCACGCGCGGCACGCCGATCACGCCGAAGCGGTTGCCGGCCATCGACGTCATCACGCGCACCCAGGGCGAGCTGGCCGCGTCGAACTTGTTGAGACGATCCCAGTGAAATTGCAGGCGCACCCGGCCGAACTCATCGGTGAGAATCTCGCTGCCCTTGTGGCCCACCACCGTGGCTGTCTGCACCCCGTAGATGCGCACGTCGCGGCTGTTCAGCCCCACCCGCGGACGCCAGCGCCGGCTCTTGCGCAGGCAAGTCAGCGTATTGCTGTAGTGGGACAGCGCGTGCCGTCCATCCTGATAGTTGTTGCTGGCCTGATGCTGCACGGACAGGATCAGGTATTCGCGCCCGGCCCTATCCTCCAGCGGCGTGTCGCCGTCGTCGCGACCGCGCGCACCGCCGCTGAAGTGATCGGTCAGGCGGAAGCTGCGGCCCGGTTGGGCGGCGCGGTCGTTGCCTTGCACGCTGAAGTCCTGGCCGCGCGCGTCGATCTCCTCCATGCGGCGCGTGGCCAGCGCATCGCCCGCGTCGTCGTCCTTGAAGCCGTAGGCGCCCGTGTCCTCGTACACTTCGAGAGGCGCCACTTTGCCCTGCGGGTTCAGCGATGGCCGGTCCATGCGGTTGCTGCGGGCGTTCTTGAAGTTGTAGCTGTTGACGGCCACCTTGGCCGAACTCACGTGGCGCACCGGGCTCCACTGGTGGATGCCGTCATCCTCCATGGCGCCGGCTGCGTTCTGGAAGCGCATCGTGCCTTCGCCGTCGATGGGTTGGCTCAGCGTGCTGTCGTCGCCCAACCACAGCGTGTGGCCGTCGGCGCTGTGCTCGTACCAGTAGTGCAGGCCAGCCTGTTCCAGCCGGCGGTGCAGGTGGTTGTAGTCGCTCTCGTTGTATTGCACCAGCAACGTCGAGTTGGGCGTCTTGCCGACGATGGCGTAGCGGTAGTCGCGCTGCTGGTAGTCGTTGAACGTTTGCTCGCACAGTTCGCAGATGTTGAGGTTCTGGAACACGCGGCTGTTCTGGCGCAGGCGCAGGAAGGCCAGCCAGGGCTTGAGCGTCATGCGGTAGAAGGCGAAACCGGCGTCCGTCTTGACGAAACTGAAGTCGAACACGTAGCCGTTGAAATAGCGCAGCGTGCCGTCGTTGCGCACCAGGGCGATGGTGACCATCTTGCCCATCATGTCCTTGAGCGGGATCAGCGCGTTGTCCGACAGCACTTCCACTTGGAATTCGAAGTCGCGCGACAGGGCTTCATTGGCTTCGATGGCGTTGGCCAGCAGCACGCTGTCCGGCCCGTCGTTGCGGGGAAAGCTCAGCGTCAGCAGGCGCTGGCCCTGCGGATCGTCGGCCAGGCCGGCGAGAAAACTGGTGATGTCGTGCAGCAGATTCATGATCGGTGTCCTTGGTGGCGGGAGCGATGACCAGAACCGCCAAGGTAGCGCACTCATCCGGGGCGGTCTTGCGCCGTCTCAAGCGTGGACGATCTCGTAGTGCGATGTGCCCCAGTCCGTCGCGGGCGGCTTGCTGAACACGAAGGCGTCCACGCCCAGACGCTGGCCGGCGCCCAGCGTCACCCTGCGCATGTCCTCCTTGCGTAGCACCACTTCCACCTCGAAGCGCAGCGTGGGCAGGTCGAACATGGCCAGCATGGCTTGCAGCGCCGCGGCGCCGGGACTGCCTTTGATGAAGTGCTCGTATTGCGCGCCCTCGAGCGGCCCCAGCCGTATGCCGACCACCAGGTCGCGCCGCCACATGCGCGGCCCCAACACGGCGCCCCGGCCCAGCAGGTTGTTCTGCCGGTTCAACCGGGTGATGTGCTGCGGCGCCATTGTTTCCATGCGTCCCACGTTGGGCGTGAGCCGGACCGGAATGGCGAAGTATTCCGACAGCACGCGCTCCATCATCACGGCCGACACGGGGCGCTGGCGGAATGCCGTCGTATAATAGGCCGCCACTTCGTCCGGCACGGCATGGCCACTGTGGCCATCCTGACCATCCTGGCCACCCCGGCCGCTTCGGCCAGCACTACTGCCGGACAGCGCCAGCAAACGCGACAACATGCCATCGCGGCCATCGTCCGTTTGCGGCAGTTCCAGCCGGTGCTTGCGCCACGCCAGCCAGAACAGCGCCACCATGCGATTGGAGAACAGGTCGATGAAGGCGCGCGGACCATCGTCCTGCTGGTCGTGCCGCCATGCCGCGATGCGTTCCGTGTAGTGGTTGGGCAGCACGCCATGCGCGCCCAGCAGGCCGATGAAGGCGGGCGTGATGCGGATGCGCTTGAGCTTGCCTTGCGAGGCCGCCGCATGCAGCGCCGCTTCGCTGTCCACGACCTGGCCCGCCTCGACCCGCAACGCTTCGATCTGGCTGGCGGGAAAGCTGAGCGACATGCTGTTGTCGAAGTGCAGGTAGTCGCGCAGCGCGGCGGCGCGCGGCACGCCCTGCGCCACCAGCAAGTCTTCCAGCAGCCGCACAGCCTGGACGAAGTCGAAGCGGTGCGGTTCATCCAGCATGCGTCCGATTATTCCAGCGGCTGGTCGGCACTGCGCGGCGGGCATTTCCATAGTTCGTCTCCGGTTCGTTTGGACAGCACCACCAGCTGGCTGTACACGTTGATTTGGCCATACAGGCCGAAGAAGTGATCGAGCACCTGCACGAACAGATGGATGCCGCCGCCGACGAATGCCGCCTCGTCCAGCGTGACGCGGATTTCCACGCCCGGCATCAAGGCCGCATGTGGCTGGCGGCCCACCCAGGTCTGCGCCGTGCGGTAGTGCAGGTCCACCACACCTTGGATGTGACGCTGCGTCACTAGCGAGCGAGGCAAGTCATACAGCGCCAGCATGGTGCGAAATTCCTCCAGCCCCATGCTGCTGAGCGCGCGATGATTGAGCGACAGGTGGGCGACCAGCCGCCAGTGCGCGCTGTTGCCCGTCTCGAAGCGGCAACTGGCCGTCGGCTTGCGCAGCAGACGGATGACGGTGCTGGCGAGCGTACCGTCCAGCGCCAGGTCGCCGTCCGGCTGGCCGTAGGGCAGGGACGATGGCAGGTCGCGGTTGCTGCACAGCAGTTCCACGGACAGCGTGGGCGCTACCGGCGCGTAGGACGCCAGCTCCTGGTCCACCAGCGCGATGCGGGTTTCGTGGCCAGGGCTTAGCTCGGCGGTCACGGGGTCGCGCCGCGTGACCCAGTAGCGCGGCGGCTGGTTGCCTGCCTGTCGGTGGCGCCCGCCATAGAATGGTTGCAGCGTCTCGGTCCCGTCGCGCCGCGCAGGGTCGGTGACGAGGCTGGCCGCCAGCACGTCGTAAATCTCGTAGGCGGCTGGGTCGGCCGCGTCGGCCAGCAGGGCATAGTCGGGGGCCGTGTGGCTGATACTGACCGGGGCTGCCGGACGCTTGAACAGGTTGACCACCGGCACGCAATGCGGCAGCAAGTGATGCGTGCCCAGGCTGCCCAGCGTGCGCGCCAGATGCGAACCGCCGGACACGTTGGCCAGCGCCAGTTGCAGCGTCACGCTGCGGCAGTCCGGCGGCAGCAGCGCGGCGATAGCGGGCCAGTCCAGGTCGACAAAGTTGAATTTTTCCGGGAACGCGAAGTACTCCGTCAGCAGGCGATACGCAGGATGCGAGCGGGCGCCGCTGGGCACCAGCGCTTCGTCCTCGGAAAAGCCCGCCGCCCGCAGCGGCACGCGCGCCAGCCGGCACCAGTCCGCCTGGCCGGGCAGCACGAGGCAGGCGCAGGCGACGCGCATGAACAAGGTGTTGCGCAGGGCGGCGCAGAACAGCGGATCGCCGTCGATGAACAGGCGCAAGCGCGGCAACGCCAACGCGTCCAGACTGGCCGGGCCAGCGCAGGAGAGCGTGATGGCGATGCTGGAACTCACGCCAGGACCCAGCCCCATGGCCGGCGGCGCGTCGATCACGGCATCAAAGCGCACGCCCGTCACCACGAGCGGCGCCAGCAGCACTTCGCTGGCGGTGGTGAACAGGCACTTCACACCCTGCTCCTGCAGCGACTTCATGACGACGCCGCGCGGCACGGTGATCACTTCCTCGGTCGATTCCGCCATCGTATTGCGCAAATCCAATTGGGCGATCGAACATGGCGGGAAGCTGCGCAGGTAATGTGGGTACAGCATTTCCAGCAGCGATTCGGTGAACTGCGGATAGTCGTCGTCCATCCGCTTGGCTACGCGCGCGGCCAGCAGGGCGGTGGCCTGTATCATCCGTTCAACATGGGGATCCTTACAGGTGTCTCCGGTCAATTCCAGCTTGCCGGCGAGGGCGGGATAGCGCTCGGCAAAACCACGCATGTTCCGGCGCAGCAGGGCCAGTTCGGTTTCGAAATAGGGGGTCAGCTGCTCCATCGGCCACTCCATGCTTGCGAGAAAGGAATGGCCATACTGTCACCGATGCAATGCGTGCTGTTTGATCTGAGGCAAGCCCCGCTGGCGGCCGATCACATCGGCGCAGGGTGTGCCGCGCCCGCCGTTGGCAGTTGACCAACACCGCAACAAAATTGACAGCAGTGCGCCACGGCACTGCCACGCCTGTCGTAGAATGTCCGAAATTCCCATTCAACGCTGCTCGCTTGCCCGTACCCGTAAGCGATCCGCCCCCATCCAACACCCGGAGGCGAACCGCCCATGCTTCGGCAACTCCTGTGTCTTCTTGCCGCCCTGTTCCTGGTCCACACCGCGCAGGCGGCAACCAGCGAACTCGTCATGATCGCGCCCACCGATCTGACTATGCCATTGGTGCAGTTCCGCGACGGCAAACTGAGCAGCGGTATCCTGAAAGACCTGGGCGACGCACTGGCCCAACGCCTGGGCCGCCAGGCGAGTTACCTGAGCGTGGACGTGGACGGCGTCACCCCCACCCTTACCCAAGGCCGCGCCGACGGCATCTGCTACGTGCTGCCGTTCTGGATCGATGGCGACTACCAATGGAGCCGGCCGCTGATCCCGGACGCGGAACTGGTGGTGGCGCGCGAGGGGGCGCCGGCCATCCGTTCGCTGGCCGACCTGCGCGACCGCCCCATCGGCACCGTGGCCGGCTACCGCTATCCGCGCGTGGAGCAGGTGCTGGGCAAGCAATTCTTCCGCACCGAGTCGCCCAATATGGACAAGAACCTGCGCCGGCTGATGGCGGGCGAAGTGCAGTACACCATCATGGTGCAGTCCACCATGGCTTACCTGACCCGCAACGACAAGACGCTGCGCCTGCGGCCCGACCTGGTGTTCTCCACCTTCAAGGCGCAATGCGCGTTCTCGCGCAAATCCGCCATCCCGTTCCAGGACATCAGCCGCGCCCTCGACGCGCTGGCCGACGATGGCAGCGTGGAGCGCATCCTGGCCCGCTACCGCTGAAGCGCGGACACGGGCATGGGCACGGGCACGGGCGCGGCCAGCGTGATGGCCAGCGCGCGCGCGGCCTGCCAGCGCCGGGCCGGCGCCGGATGGTCGTCGCTGTCGAGGTAGGGCCGGCCGCTGGCGCGCATCATCTTGTGGTAGTACCGGGCCAGCCGTTCGGGCGGCCAGCCGGCATGCGCCGCCAGCAACAGGCCGGCGTGGTCGGCCTCCATCTCCTGCGCCACGTTCAGGGGCGCCAGCCTGGCCATCAACGCCGCGTCGTGATCGACGGCATCCACCAGCGCTTCCAAAGGCCGCCCGGCCCAGGCCGGGTCCAGCGCCAGCGCCTGCTCCAGTTCATGCAAATTGTGACGCAGCACGACGTGGGCGATTTCATGCGCCAGCAGCATGGCCAGTTCCACATCGGATAATTCCAGCCGCTCCACGTAGGCCTGGCTGACGAGGATCTTGCCGCCGGCCATGCTGTCGGCGTCCTGGTCCGGGTCGGTGGTGGCATGCACTTCCCAAGGCCAGGCCGCCGTGTCCGGATAGTCGCGCGCGGCCTGCGCGATCAGGCCAGCCGCCACGCGCCGCACGCGAGCCGTGAAGGCGGCCGCCGGATCGAGCTTGCCGGCCGCATCAAGCGCGGCAACGCGCACGGCGTACACCCCGGCCGCCTGCGCCGCCACCCGCTCCTGGGTGAGCGGCTGTGCGCAAGCCTCTGGACCAGCCAGCAGTGCCAGCGCCAGTATTTGCGCCAGCGCAGCGCGCTGTCCTGGCAAGGAGAGGAAAGCCTGCATGTCAGCTGCCGGTGGGAGGGATACCCGTCCATAGTAAGCCTGTTCCTGCGCCAGCTCAATACATGAGCAGGTATGCAATCTTCCATTTGGGCAATGGTGGTGTTAAGATTGCAAAATCAATAACAATCGGAGCATCGCCATGCGCTTGCTGCTATCCCTGACTTCCCTGCTGCTGGCGACCAACGCCAGCGCCGCCATGAGCTACATTGGCAACCCCGACTGCCTGATCGCCAACCCGCAGCCGGTCGAGGACGAAAAGGCGAGCTGGAGCGGCGCCTGCAAGGATGGCTATGCGGACGGCATGGGCATCCTGAACTGGTCCGTGCGCGGGCGCCCGCACGGCGGCTACGAAGGCGTGCTGGTGAAGGGCATACCGAATGGGCCGGGCTTCCTGCTGCTCGACGACGACGCTTCGCTGCAGGGCGACTTCAAGGATGGCAAGCTGGAAGGCAAGGGCGTCTACACGGACCCGAAAGGCAGCAAGCTCAACGCGACCTTCGTCGCTGGCGTCGCGGGCGGCATCGTCGATTTCAGCACCCCGCTGGGCGACAGCTACCACGGCGAGTGGCAGGACACCAGCCCCCATGGCCAGGGCAAGATGCGCTATGGCGCCGGCGGCAGCTACGAAGGCGGCTGGGCGCACGGTGAATTCAGCGGCAAGGGTGTGATCACCTATCCGAACGGCATCCAGGTGACGCGCGAATTCCATCCGCAAGCCAAGCCAAGCAAGCCGGCTGAACGGCCGACCTACGGCATCCACCAGGACCAGCCCGACCTGGGCAGCCACATCAAGCGCGACGCCGCGTCTGGCTTCCTCGTGCCGCCAGGCCTGAGCTATGCACAACTCTCGCCCGAGCAACAGGAGCTGGTCAAGGCGCCGTACAAGATCCTGCTGGAAGGCGACGAGCCGCCCTACCCGCTCAACGGGCCGGAAGCCATCGCCCGGGCATTCACGGCGATGCACGACAAGGCGCATGTCCGGGGCATGTTCCGTTTGCTGACCCAGATCGACAGCGAGGGCAAGCCCACCAGCGTCTCTGTGCTGGAAGCGCCCGAACCCGAACTGGGCCGCATCGCCGCCACCATCCTCATGCTCAGCAAGTTCAAGCCGGCACGCTGCGGCGGCCAGCCATGCGCCATGCGCTATACCTACGCCACCAACTTCATCATCCGGCGCTGACCACACCAGCGCACACGGCGCGGCGCCAGCCAGCCTCGCGGATAAGCTGCCGGCGCCGGCATCCCATCTCCCCACTGCCCCACCTTTCCGGCCCAGCAATCGCGGCCCCGCGCACGCGATTGCTTACCGATCCAACAAAAAATAGTCGTCAAATCAAGCCGCGTTCACGCTGAGCCTGCTACATCGTCGTGTCCCGGACAATTTTGACTTAGATCAAAGTTTCTGCGGCACCGCAACAATAGACTGATTGCGTTACTTCAATGAAACAAAGAGAGGAAATACAAATGCAAAAGTCTGCAGCAGCAATCATTCTGGTCTCCCTCGGCATGCTGGCCGGTAACGCCATGGCGGAAGAAAGCCCATGGCTGGTGCGTGTGCGCGCTGTGCACATTGACCCGGCCAACAAGTCCGACCCGGTCGGTGGTGTGGGCGCATCGGACCGCATCGATGTCAGCTCCAAGACCATTCCCGAAGTGGACATCTCCTATTTCTTCAACCGCAACGTGTCGGCCGAGCTGGTACTGACCTACCCGCAAAAGCATGACGTGAGCCTGGACGGTTCCAACATCGGCACCTTCAAGCACCTGCCGCCAACGCTGCTGGCCCAGTACCACTTCCTGCCTGACGCGCAACTGAATCCCTACGTCGGTGCCGGTATCAACTACACCAACATCAGCAAGGTGGAACTGCTGAACGGCGCAGGCGGCCTGGAGCACAAGAGCTTCGGCCTGGCCCTGCAAGCGGGCGTGGACTACAAGATCGACAAGAACTGGTCGGTTAACTTCGACGTGAAAAAAGTGCAGATCCGTAGCGACGTGTTCGTCAGCGGCGCCAAGGTCAGCAACGTGCAGATCGATCCATGGCTGGTCGGCGTGGGCGTGGGCTACCGCTTCTAAGCCAGCCGCACTTCCCACCGTTCGCGCGGCGCCCGCCGCGTGAACGCCAACGTCGCGCCCGGTCCTACATGGCCGGGCGCGACGCGTTTTGACTCCCGCTTTGCGCCCGTCTTGCTCCCGCTTCCCGCCTCCCGCCTCCTGTCCATCCCCGCCAACGGCGCCATCCGCCGCGCCGCGCTGCCGCTATAATGGACGCACCATTTTTTTGCTGACGATTCCCGCCATGCGCAAGATCCTGCTCGCCACCCTGCCCCTGCTGCTGACGGCCTGCGTCGACGACTCGGCCTCCTACTACGTGGGCGGCAGCGGCAGCAGCCATGCGCTGACCGTCAAGCGCGAGCAGGAACACCTGTGGAAGCGCGACGCGGCCGTGTCGCTGATCCTGTCGCGCTGGCCGGACTGCCAGCGCCGCATCAGCCTGGGCAGCATGCCGGCCAAGGACGTGGAAATCGAACTGTTCGGGCTGGGCGAGCAAACCTGGATCCTGCGCGACGGCAACCAGCTGTGGCAGGTGGAGACGCAAACCTGCACCGAGCTGCCGGAACCGAAGGCGGAAGCGGGCGACTTGCTGGGTGTGTTCCGGGTCGAAGGCGGCAAGCTGGTGTTCGTGCCGGCCGTGGTCTCGAACGATGGTGCGCCAGCCGCGGCCGGCACACCGGGCGCGGCCGCCGATGGCCAGCAGGACGGCCCGGCCGATGACGGCCAGCCGGCCGACGCGGCAACGGCCGGTGGCGGCGCCCCGGCATCCGGCAAGGCCACGCAATAAGGCCGCACACAAACCAATGGGGACGTGAGCCATTTACTGGCGTCACGTCCCCATCTGCCTTGAACTCCCCATTTGTCTTGCCCCCGTTGCCGGGGGCCGTTGCCGTTGAAGGCGCCGGCTTAGCGCGTCAGCGCCACGCGGCGCGCCGGCTTGGCCACGCGGGCCGGTGCTGGCGCGGGCGCGGCGGCCACGGCCGGACGCACCGCCTCGCCGCTCAACCGGAAGCGCGCCACCATGTCGGCCAGGTGGTGCGCCTGTTCCTGCATGCTGCCGGCGGCGGCGGCGGCCTGTTCCACCAGGGCCGCGTTCTGCTGCGTCACGCTGTCCATTTCCGTGATCGCCATGTTGACGTGGCCGATGCCCGTGCTCTGCTCGGTCGAGGCGGCCGTGATCTCGCGCATGATGGCGGTCACGCGCGACACGCTGGCCACCACCTGGTCCATCGTGGTGCCGGCCTGGGCCACCAGGGCGCTGCCGGCGTTGATGCTGTCGACCGAATCGTTGATCAAGGTCTTGATCTCCTTGGCCGCCGCCGCGCTGCGCTGGGCCAGGTTGCGCACTTCCGACGCCACCACCGCGAAGCCACGGCCCTGCTCGCCGGCGCGGGCCGCTTCCACGGCCGCGTTCAGGGCCAGGATGTTGGTCTGGAAGGCGATGCCGTCGATCACGCTGATGATGTCGACGATGCGGGTGGCCGACGCGTTGATGGTTTCCATCGTCTGCACCACCTGCGACACCACGCGTCCGCCCTGCTCGGCCACTTGCGAGGCCGATTCCACCAGTTCGTTGGCTTGCACCGCGTTGCTGGCGTTCTGGTTCACGGTCGAGGTCAGTTCCTCCATTGAGGCGGCAGTCTCTTCCAGCGCGCTGGCCTGCGATTCGGTGCGGGCCGACAAATCCATATTGCCGGTCGCGATCTCGGCCGACGCGGTGGCGATCATCTCGGCGCTGTGGCGGATTTCGCCGATGGTGTCGGCCAGCTGGTCGCGCATGGCCTTCATGCCGTACAGGATGCTGCCGCGGTCGCTCTCATGGGTGTCGACGTCGGTGCTCAGGTCGCCGCCGGCGATGCGGGCCGCCACCTGGCCCGCGTATTCGGGATCGCCGCCGATGGTGTGGCGCAGGCTGCGGTTGACCACGCTGACGATCCCCGCCAGCACCGCGCACACGCCCAGCAGCACGGCGCCCGAGGTCAGCAGGGAATCGCGGAACGCGGTATCGATATCGTCCACGTACACGCCCGTCACCAGGTGCCAATCCCAAGGCGCGTAATGGCCCACGCGGCTCAGCTTGGGCACCGGTTCGGACGCGCCGGGGCGGGGCCAGTAGTAACGCACGAAGCCGCCGTTGTCGCTGCTGTTGCCGGCGGCGACGATGTCGCGGTACACGTAGTTGCCCTTGGGGTCCTGCATGCTGTTCATGTCCTTGCCATTCATTTCCGGCTTGATCGGATGCATGATGACGACGAAATTGGAATTGTTGATCGACAGGTAGCCGTCGCTGCCGTAGCGCATGCTGCGGATCACGGCCTGGGCGCGCGCTTGCGCCTCCTCCTTGCTCAGCGCGCCGGACGCCACCTGGGCATCGTAGCCTTTGACAATGCTGAGTGCGCTGTCGACGATGTTACGCAAATCATTGCTGCGTTCCTCCATGCGGACGGCGCGCGCGTGGAACGCGTCGACGATGAAGATCGCCATGATGCACAGCAGGCTGCAAATGAGCGGGACCCACAGTTTTTGTTGGAAAGTCAGGCGATTCACGGCAAGCTCCTTTGTTAACACGGAGAAAGAATACGCCGAATTAGCCTGATCGGCCATAAGCTGTGTAACTGACCGTCATTCATGTTGTTTATTTGTCGTAGAGGATTTGACAAGGGGAGTGATAACACTGCCCTCCCCTTGTTATCACGACGACATCAGGCGCGCCGTTCGCTGTCGAGCAACGCCACCGCGTGTGCGTTGTAGCGGGCGCCGGCCGCGGCGCCGGCCGGCACCGCCTGCGCCAGCCGCGCCAGATCGGCCGCCGACAGGTGCACGCTGGCCGCGCCCAGCGCCTCGGCCAACCGCACCCGGCTGCGCGCCCCCACCAGCGGCACAATATCGGCCCCCAGCGCGGCGCCCTGCGCCGCCACCCAGGCGATGGCCACCTGGGCCACGGAGACGCCCAGCTCGTCGGCGATGGCGCGCACCCGCTCCACCAGCGACAGGTTGTGGCGCAGGTTGTCGCCCTGGAAGCGCGGGCTGTGCTGGCCCCGGAAATCGCCCTCGCCGGCGCGCTGGGCTGTCCAGTGGCCGCTGATCAGCCCGCGCGACAGCACGCCGTAGGCCGTGATGGCGATGCCGAGTTCGCGGCAGGTCTGCACGATGCCATCCTCGATGCCGCGCGAGATCATCGAATATTCGATCTGCAGGTCGCTGATCGGATGCACGGCGTGGGCGCGGCGCAGCGTCTCCGGCCCCACCTCGGACAGGCCGATGTGGCGGATCAGGCCAGCCTTGACCAGGTCGGCCATGGCGCCCACCGTGTCCTCGATGGGCACGGCCGGGTCCAGCCGGGCCGGACGGTAGATGTCGATGTGCTCCACGCCCAGCCGTTGCAGCGAGTAGGCCAGGAAGTTCTTCAGCGCCACCGGACGGTTGTCGACGCCGCTCCAGCCGCCCAGCGGATCGCGCAGCGCGCCGAACTTGACGCTGATGACGGCCTGCTCGCGACGGCGCCCGGCCAGCGCCTCGCGCAGCAGCAATTCATTGTGGCCCATGCCGTAGAAGTCGCCCGTGTCGAGCAGGGTGACGCCCGCTTCCAGCGCGGCGTGGATGGTGGCGATGCTTTCGGCGCGGTCGGTCGGGCCATACAGGTCCGACATGCCCATCAGGCCCAGGCCCAGTTGCGACACTTGCGGTCCGGTGCTGCCAAGCTGATGTGTTTGCAGATGTGTTTGCAGATGTGCTTGCATGAGATTCTCCAGTTCGGTGTGGGGCGCCTTGCCCGGTGGGGCGCGCGATGGAGTCATTATGCTATTATCGAAGTACGCAATAAATGCGGAAAATTACACTACTTTATTCGGAAAAACATAACAATTATGGACCAGCTGAAAGCAATGCACATCTTCAAGGCCGTGGCCGACAGCAAGAGTTTCACGCTGGCGGCTCAGCAGCTGGACTTGCCCAAGCCCACCGTCACCAACGCCGTGCAAGCGATCGAACAGCAGCTGGGGGTGCGCCTGCTGCAACGCACCACGCGCAAGGTCAGCCTGACCGTGGAAGGGGCGCTGTACCTGGACCGCTGCAGCGCCCTGCTCAACGACCTGGACGACCTGAACGGCCTGTTCCTGGGCGACGGCCGCCAGCCGGCCGGCAGCCTGCGGGTGGACTTGCCCGAGCGGCTCGCGCACCAGGTGGTGATCCCGGCCCTGCCCGATTTTTTCCAGCGCTACCCCGAGATCCAGGTCAAACTCGGTTCGCGCGACCGCTACGCCGACCTGGTGGGCGAGGGCATCGATTGCGCCGTGCGGGCCGGCGTGCTGCGCGACTCGACGCTGGTGGCGCGCAAGGTGACGGACATGGAGCAGATCAACGTCGGCGCGCCCGCCTATCTGGCGCGCCACGGCCGGCCGCGCACGCTGGCCGACCTGCGCCAGCACTGGGCCGTCAACTTCTTCTCCAGCCAGACCGGGCGCGACCTGGACTGGGAATACCTGGACGGCGACGGCGTGCGGCACACGCTGGCCATGCGCAGCCTGGTGTCGGTCAGCGGCACGGAAGCCTATCTGGAGAGCTGCCGGGCCGGCCTGGGCCTGATCCAGTCGCCACGGCTGGGCATGCTCGACTTGCTCGCTTCCGGCGCGCTGGAGGAAGTGCTGCCGGCCTACCGCCCGGCGCCGCTGCCGCTCAACATCGTGTACGCGCACAACCGCCACCTGTCGCCGCGGGTGCGGGTGTTCGTGGACTGGCTGGCCGATGTGCTATTGCAGCATTCTGTTTGTTAAAATAGGGCATTCTTTCCGCCAACCTCTACCCCCAATGAGATTCCACCCCACCGCGGCGCTGCTGACGCTGTGCGCGTGCGCCGCCGCCAGCGCCGCCGCGCCGCTCAAAGTCGACACCGACGCCATGCTGTCCCAGATCACCACGCTGGCCTCGGATGCCTTCGAAGGCCGCGCGCCGGGCAGCCCCGGCGAGACCGCCACCGTCGACTACCTGCAACAGCAACTGAAGAAGCTGGGCCTGGAGCCGGGCAACCCGGACGGCACCTACCTGCAAGCCGTGCCGACGGTGGGCATCTCCACCCACCCCACGCTCAGCTACCGGGCCGGCGCCGGCGCGCCCGTCAAGCTGGCCTACCCGGACCAGTTCGTGGCCTGGAGCGCGCGCACCGAGAAGCAGGTCAACGTGACCGATTCGGAACTGGTGTTCGTCGGCTACGGCATCACGGCGCCGCAATACCAGTGGGACGACTACAAGGGCGTGGACTTGCACGGCAAGACCCTGGTGGTGCTGATCAACGACCCGCCGCTGCCCGACCCCAAGCATCCGAAACAGCTCGACGCCAGCCAGTTCGGCGGCAAGGCCCTCACCTGGTACGGGCGCTGGAACTACAAGTTCGAGATGGCCGCCAAGCTGGGCGCGGCCGCCGTGCTGATCGTGCACGACACCAAGCCGGCCGGCTATCCCTACGAGGTGGCGCGCAGCAGCCTGGCGCGCGAAGTGTTCACCATCAAGACCAAGGGCCCCAATCCGGCCTTCCCGCCGCTGGCCGGCTGGCTGCCGCTGGAGCAGGCGCGCGCCATGTGCAAGGCCGGCGGCCAGGACTTCGACCAGTTGCAGCACGGCGCCCTGTCGCGCGACTTCAAGCCCGTGCCGCTGGGTGTGAAAGTGAGCCTGAGCGCGCAGAACACGTGGCGCGAAGTGGCGTCGAACAACGTGGTGGCGAAGATCACGGGTTCGGACCCGGCGCTCAAGAATGAAGTGGTGCTCTACAGCGCGCACTGGGACCATTTCGGCATCGACAGCACGCTGCCGGGGCCGCGCACGCAGCAGATCTTCCACGGCGCGCGCGACAACGCCTCCGGCGTGGCCGCCCTGCTGGCCGTGGCCAAGGCCTACAAGGCGCTGCCGGTGGCGCCCAAGCGCAGCATCGTGTTCCTGTTCACCACGGGCGAGGAACGCGGCCTGCTGGGCGCGCAATACTACGCGCGCAATCCGCTGTATCCGCTCAACAAAACGCTGCTCGACCTGAACGTGGACGGCCTCAACCTGTGGGGCCGCACGCGCGACGTGGAACTGGTGGGCATGGGCCGCAGCGACGCCGAAGACGTCGTCGTCAGCGCCGCCAAGGCGCAGGGCCGCACCGTGCACGGCGAGATCAATCCCGAGCTGGGCATGTACTTCCGCAACGACCAGATGGAATTCGCGCGCGCCGGCGTGCCCGCCTTGCTGCTGCGCGGCGGCGCGCAATACACGGGCGCGAACGCGGCGGCCGCGCTGGCCAAGCGCCAGGCCTACACGGCCAACCAATACCACACCGTGCACGACGTGGTGGAACCGGACTGGGATCTGCGCGGCGCCGTGCAGGACATCGCCCTGCTGTACGACGTCGGCTACCAGGTGGCGCAAGCAAGCGCCGCGCCGCAATGGAAGCCCAACGCCGAATTCAAGGCCGCGCGCAAATAGCCACACAAAGAACCGGGGTCAGGTCATGCCATCACGCAACTTGCGCGCAAGTTGCGTGATGGCATGACCTGACCCCGGTTTGACGTTGCGTCGTCCTAGTCGCGGGCCAGCGCCAGGAATTCCGTGCGCAGCGCCAGGTTGGGCTGCAATTCGCCCAGCATGGCCGAGGTGATGGTTTCTTCGCCCGGCGTGCGGATGCCGCGGCTTTCCATGCACATGTGACGGCACTTGACGACCACCCCCACCGCCTTCGGTTCCAGCACTTCCATCAGGGCGTTGGCGATCTGTATCGTCATGCGTTCCTGCACTTGCAGGCGCTTGGCGAAACAATCGACCAGCCGGGTCAGCTTGGACAGGCCGACGATCTTGCCATTGGGCAGGTAACCAACCGTGGCCTTGCCGAAGAACGGCGCCAGGTGGTGCTCGCAGTGGCTGTAGACGGGGATGTTTTTCACCACGATCAGCTCGTTGTACTGCTCGGCGCCGTCCTCGAACGCTTTCAGCAGCTCGACCGGGTCCTGCTCGTAGCCCGAGGTCCAGTGTTTCCAGGCCTTGGCCACCCGATGCGGGGTTTCGGCCAGGCCGGGACGGTCCGGGTCCTCGCCCAGCGAGCTGAGCAGACGGCGCCAGTCTTGTTCCGTGAAAGCTTCTTTAGACATGATGTAGTGAGACCATAAAAATAACGATTGCCGCAAGTATACAGAAAATGCGGACAGCCCACCGGTCAGCCCCGCGGCCGGCCCCGCGCCCAGTCTTGCAGCCAGCCCGCAGGCCAACCGCGCGCCGCTAGCGCCCGGGCGGGCGGTGGGCGTTGATCAGCGCGGCCGCGATCGAGACAGTGATGGGCAGCTCCGGCCATTCGTCGTCGGGGCCGAACCAGCGTGCGTCGGCGATCTCGCTGGGGTCGACGCGGATCTCGCCGTCCAGGTAGTCGGCCGTGAAGGCCACCATCAGCGAATGGGGGAACGGCCACGGCTGGCTGGCGAAGTAGCGCAGGTTATGCACGCGCAAGCCGACCTCCTCGAACACTTCGCGGTGCACGGCTTCCTCGATCGATTCGCCGGCCTCGAGGAAACCGGCCAGCGCCGTGTAGCGCTTGTAGGGCGCGTTGGCGTGCATGGCCAGCAGCACCTGCTCGCCCTTGCGGATCAACACCATCATGGCCGGCGAGATGCGCGGGTAGGCGCTCATGCCGCACGCCGGGCACTGGTAGCAGCGCTCGCCGGCCACGTGCGTCATGGGGGTGGCGCAGGCGCCGCAATAGCGGTGGGTGCTGGCCCATTCGGCCAGTTGCACGGCGCGCCCGGCCACGCCGAGGAAACCCTCGTCGCACACGCCGAACAGGGCGCGCAGGCTGTGCCAGCCGTATTCCGGCCCCGGCACGGCGTCGCTGTCGGTCCAGGCGGTTTGATAGTACTGGCCATCGAGCACGCCCACGGGATGGATGCGTGCGGACGCCACGTCCAGCGCGGCCAGCACGGCGGACGGCGGTAAGGACCAGTTGTCGTTGCGCAAAAGCAACTGTCCGCGATGGCACAGGAAAGTCAGCGGCGCGGCATGGGTTTGCGGATGGATCATGGGCGTGAAGGCGGCGGGCGTGTGCAGCATGGGGCGGCGATTCCTCGGGATGCGATAGCGTGCATCTTACCGTGTTTCCAACATGCTGATCCGGCGCCGCTAAGTCCTTGTTTTCATGCCAAGATTTGCATGGGAATTTCTTGCTTATTCTCAATTTCGAGTCGATTGGCGTTACTATATCCTTCTGCTAGGAGACCCCCACTATGTCGTCGCTCGTTCAAGAATTAAGCACTGACCAGATCGCTCAGCTGCTGACCAGTCAAATCGTCCAGTTGACCACGGCCGACATGGGCGTGCTGTCGACCACGCAAATGACGGCGTTCACGACTGACCAGCTGGCGGTCTTCAGCAGCCAGCAGATCCGCGCCCTGCCCAGCCAGGACTTGCAGGCGCTGAGCACGACGCAGCTGGCCTACGGCTTCGGCACCCAGCAGATTCAGGCCCTGTCCACGCAGCAAATGCCGCTGCTGACGACGGCGCAACTGGTGTATGGCCTCACCAGCGACCAGTTCGCCGCGATGTCGACGGCCCAGCTGGGCGCCCTGACGACGACCCAGGTGGCCCTGTTGGGCACGGCCGACCTGGCCGCCCTGAAGACGGCCCAGGTCGCCGGCCTGAGCACGGCGCAGGCGCGCGCGCTCGGCTCCGACCAGGTGGCGGCCCTGCAATCGGCCGATGTGGCGGCCCTGCGCAGCCAGCAACTGGCCGCCCTCACCACGGCCAGCGTGGCGGCCCTGCGCAGCGACCAGGTGGCCGCGCTCGGCACCCAGCAACTGACGGCCCTGCTGACCCAGCAGATCGCGGCCCTGGGCAGCGACCAGATCGCCATGCTGGGCACGGCCCAGGCCAGCGCCCTGCTGACGGCCCAGGTGGCGGCCTTGTCGTCGGCGCAACTGGACGCGCTGGCCACGGCCAGCCTGGCCAGCCTCAAGACCAGCCAGCTGGCCGCGCTGGGCAGCGCCCTGTTCGGCGCATTGACCTCGGACCAGATCACGGCGCTGACCACGGCCCAGGCCCAGTCGCTATCGTCGCAACAACTGGCGGCGCTGCGCTCGGACCAGCTGGCCGCGCTGCAAACGATGGACCTGGCCGCGCTGGCCACCGGCGCGCTGGCCGGCCTGGGCACGGCCAACGTGGCCGCCCTCAGCACGGCCCAGGCCGCCGCTTTGGGCACGGCCCAGCTCAATGCCCTGTCCAGCGCCCAGGTGGCAGCCCTGGGCAGCGACCAGATCGTCGCCCTCAGCAGCAACCAGGCCAGCAACCTGGGCACGCGCCAGCTGGCCGCGCTCACCACCGATCAACTGGCGGCACTGGAAACGGCCGACTGGGCCAGCCTGAAAACGGCGCAACTGGCCGCGCTGTCGACGGCCCAGTTGGGCGCCGTCACGACCGCCCAGCTGGCCGCGCTCAGGAGCACGCAAGTGCCGGGCCTGGCCACGGTGCAATGGGCGGCGCTGCGTTCGGACCAGCTGGCCGCGCTCAGCACGGCCACTCTGCGCGCCCTGCAAACCCAGCAGATGGCCGCCCTCGGCAGCGATGCCGTGGCCGCCCTGCAGACGGCCCAGGTGGCCGCGCTGGCCACGCAACAGCTGGCCGCACTGGGCACGGCCCAGATCACCGCGCTGACCAGCGATCAGCTGGTGGCGCTGGGCACCGCACAGGCCGGCGCGCTGACCACGCGCCAGATGGCCGCGCTCACCACCGACCAGCTCAACGCGTTCGAGACGGTGGACTGGGCCGCCCTCAAGACCAGCCAGTTGACGGCCCTGACCACGGCCCAGGTGGGCGCGCTGGGCACGGCCCTGATCGCGGCGCTGGGCACGGCCCAGGCGGCCGCGCTGACCACGCTGCAGCTGCGGGCCCTGTCCACCGACCAGCTGGCCGCCCTGAGCTCGGCCGACTACGCCGCCCTGCAATCGAACCAGTTGCTGGGCCTGGGCACGGCCGCCATCGCGGCCCTCAGCACCAGCCAGGTGGCCGCGCTCAAGACGGCCCAGATCGCACTGCTGGGCACCGACCAGGTGGCCGTGCTCAATTCCGACCAGATCGGCGTGCTCAGCACCGCGCAAGCGGCCGCGCTGACAACGCGCCAGGTCGCCAGCCTGGGCAGCGACCAGGTGGCCGCCCTGCAAACGCGCGACTGGGCCGCGCTGGCCACCGGCCAGTTGCTGGCCCTCAATACGGCCCAGCTGGCTGCCGTGACGACGGCCCAGGTGGCCGCCCTGACGACGCTGCAGGCGGCGTCGCTGTCGACGCTGCAGATGGCCAACCTGTCGAGCGCGCAACTGGCCGCCCTGCCGACGGCTACGCTGGCCGCCCTGCGCACGGTCCAGGTGGCCAGCCTGGGCACGGACAACGTGGCCGCCCTCAGCACGGCCCAGCTGCAAGCATTGACGACGGCCCAGTTGAGCGCACTGGGCACGGCCCAGGTGCAGGCGCTGGGCACGGCCCAGATCGTGGCCATGACGACGGCCCAGGCCAGCAACCTGGCCACGCGCCAGCTGGCCGCCCTCACCAGCGACCAGCTGGCGGCGCTGGAGACGGCCGACCTGGCCGCGCTGCGCACGGCCCAGGTCCGGGCCCTGACGACCGACGAAGTGGCCCTGCTCAGCACGGCCCAGGTGGCGGCCCTGACGACGGCCCAGGCGGCCGCGCTGACGTCGGCCCAGCTCAACGCGCTGGGCAGCGCCCAGCTGCTGGCGCTCAACACCTCCAACCTGGCCTCGCTGCTGACCGTCCAGATCGCCGCGCTCGACACGGCCAGCGTGGCCGCGCTCACCACGGCCCAGATCCAGGCCCTGTCCACGGCCCAGGTCGCCGCGTTCAACAGCAGCCAGTTGCAAGCGCTCACCAGCGCCCAGATCGTGGCCCTGACCACGGCGCAGGCCAACAGCCTGCTGACGGCCCAGGTGGCCGCCCTCACCAGCGACCAGTGGGCGGCGCTGGAGACGGTGGACCTGGCCAGCCTGAAAACGAGCCAGCTGAACGCGCTCAGCACGGCCCAGGCCGCCTTGCTGAGCACGGCCCAGGTGGCGGCGCTGGGCACCCAGCAGGCGGCCGGCCTGGCCACGCGCCTGCTGGCCGCCCTCACCACCGACCAGGTGGCCGCCCTGACGACGGCCGACGTGGCCGCGCTCGGCACGGCCCAGTGGCGCGGCCTGAACACGGATGACATCGCGGCGCTGGGCACGGCCCAGCTGCGCGCGATGACGACGGCCCAGCTCAGCACGCTCACCACGGCCCAGTTGCAAGCGTTGACGACGGCCCAGCTGACGGCCCTCAATTCCCAGCAGCTGAGCAAGCTGGCCACGGTCCAGATCGCCGCGCTGACCAGCGACCAGCTGGCCGCGCTCGACACGGGCGACGTGGCCGCGCTGCAATCGAACCAGGTGGCGGCCCTGACGACGGACCAGGCCGCGCTGCTGAGCACGACCCAGGTGGCGGCCCTGAACACGCTGCAAACGGTGGCCCTGGGCACGCGCCTGCTGGGCGCGTTCGGCAGCGCCCAGATCGCCGCCCTGACGACGGCCCAGGCGGCGGCCCTGACGACGGCCCAACTGGCAGCGCTCAACAGCGACCAACTGGCCGCGCTGGAGACGGCCGACCTGGTCAGCCTGAAAACCAGCCAGCTCAACGCGCTGGGCACGGCCCAGGCCGTCCTGCTGAGCACGGCCCAGCTGGCCGCGCTGAGCACCCAGCAGGCGGCCGGCCTGGCCACGCGCCTGCTGGCCGCCCTCACCACCGACCAGGTGGCCGCCCTGACGACGGCCGACCTGGCCGCCTTGAGCACGCTCCAGTTGCGCGGCCTCAGTTCGGACGACATCGGCGCGCTCGGCACGGCCCAGGTGCAGGCGCTGACCACGGCCCAGCTAAGCAGCTTGAACACGGCCCAGTTCCAGGCCCTGGGCACGGCCGACATCGCCGCCCTCGGCACGCTGCAACTGAGCAAGCTGGCCACGGCCCAGATGGCCGCCCTCACCAGCGACCAGCTGGCCATGTTCGGCACCGACGACATGGCCGCGCTGCAGACGGCCCAGCTCAACGCCCTGGCCAGCGCCCAGGTCAGCCTGCTCAGCAGCGCCCAGCTGGCCGCCCTGTCCACGCTGCAAGTGAGCAACCTGAGCACGCGCCAACTGGCCGCCCTGACCACCGACCAGATGCAAGCGCTGAGCACGGCCGAACTGGCCGCGCTGCGCAGCAGCCAGCTGCGGGCCCTGAGCACAAGCCAGCTCGGCGCGCTGGCCACCAGCCAGTTGCAGGCGCTGGGCACGGCCCAGCTCGCCGCCCTCGGCACCGACCAGTTGCAAGGCCTGGGCAGCGACCAGATCGCCGCCCTGACCACCGCCCAGGCCGCCGGCCTGACGACGGCCCAGGTGGCCGCCTTCACCAGCGCGCAACTGGCGGCGCTGGAGACGGCCGACCTGGCCGCCCTGAAGACCAGCCAGATCACGGCCCTGACGACGACCGAAGTGAGCCTGCTGAGCACGGACCAGATCGCCGCGCTGACGACGGCCCAGTCCCGCGCGCTGAGCACGGCCCAGCTGGTCACGCTCAATGCCGGCCAGGTGGCCGCGCTCACCTCGGCCGATCTGGCCGCGCTGTCCTCGACCCAGCTGGCGGCGCTGGGCACGGCACTGCTGGGCATGCTCAGCACGGCCCAGCTGCAAGCCATGACGACGGCCCAGATCGCCAACCTCACCACGGCCCAGGTCGCCGCGCTGAGCACGGACCTGATCGTCGCGCTCACCACGGCCCAGGCCGCCAGTTTGACGACGGCCCAGATGACGGCCCTGCAAACGGCCCAGGTGGCCGCGCTGGAGACAGTCGACCTGGCCGCCATGAAGACCAGCCAGCTCAATGCGCTGGCCTCGCAGCAGGTGGCCGCGCTCGGCACCGGGCAGATCGACGCGCTCGTCACGGCCCAGGTCAGCAACCTGGGCACGCGCCAGCTGGCCGCCCTCACCACCGACCAGGTGCGCGCCCTGCTGACGGCCGAACTGGCCGTGCTGCGCAGCAGCCAGTTGCAGGCGCTGTCCACCGACCAGCTGGCCGCGCTGCAGACGGCCCAGCTGCAAAGCCTGGCCACGGCCCAGCTGAGCGCGCTCGGCACGGCCCAGTTGCCGGCCTTCGGCAGCGACCAGATCGCGGCCCTCACCACGGCCCAGGCCGCCAACCTGACAACGGCCCAGGTGGCCGCGCTGGCCACGGCCCAGCTGGCCGCGTTCAGCACCGACCAGCTGGCGGCCCTGAAGACGGCCCAGCTCAACGCGCTGGGCACGGCGGCCTTGGCCAGCCTGGCCACGGCCCAGATCGCGGCCCTGTCCACGCTGCAAGCGTCGTCGCTGCGCACGGCACTGGTGGCGGCGCTGGGCACGCAGCAAATCCAGGCCCTGACGCTGGCCGACCTGGACGCGCTCAAGAGCGCCCAGTTGATGGTGCTCAGTTCGGACCAGCTGGCCGCGCTCGGCAGCGACCAGTTGCAAAGCATGGGAACGGCCCAGCTCGCCGCACTGACGACGGCCCAGGTCGTGAGCCTGGGCAGCGGCCAGATCGCCACCCTCACCACGGCCCAGGCCGCCGGACTGACGACGGCCCAGGTGGCCGCCCTCGGCACGGCCCAGGTGCTGGCCTTGACGACCGACGACTTCGCCGCGCTCAGGACGGCCCAGATCGCGGCGCTGGGCAGCGCCGCCACGGCCGCGCTCAGCACGGCCCAGATCGTGGCCCTGACCACGCTGCAAGCAGGCGCGCTGAACACGCAGCAAGTGCAAGCCCTGACGACGGACCAGTTGCAGGCGCTCGAGAACAGCGACCTGGACGCGCTCAAGACGGCGCAAGTGGCCGCGCTGGCCACCGCGCAACTGGCGGCGCTCAGCACCGGCCAGATCGCCAGCATGACGACGGCCCAGATGGCCGCCCTCACCAGCACCCAGTTGCGCGGCCTGCGCAGCGACCAGCTGGCCGCCCTCACCACCGCCCAGGCCGCCAATCTGACGACGGCCCAGATGGCCGCGCTCGGCACGGCCCAGGTGGTGGCGCTGAACACGGACGATGTGGCCGCGCTCAAGACCAGCCAGCTCGCGGCGCTGGGCACGGACGCCATCGCCGCGCTGGGCACGGCCCAGATCGTGGCCCTGACCACGCTGCAAGCGAGCGCCCTGGGCACCCAGCAGGTGGCGGCCCTGACGACGGACCAGCTGCGGGCGCTGGAAAACAGCGACCTCGACGCGTTGAAGACGACGCAGGTGGCCGCGCTGGCCACGACCCAACTGGCCAGCCTCAACAGCGACCAGATCGCCAGCATGACGACGGCCCAGGTGGCCGCCTTCACCAGCGCCCAGTTGCGCGGCTTGCGCAGCGACCAGATCGGCGCCCTCACCACGGCCCAGGCCGCCAATCTGACGACGGCCCAGGTGGCCGCGCTCGGCACGGCCCAGGTGGTGGCGCTGAGCACGGACGACGTGGCCGCGCTCAAGACCAGCCAGCTCACGGCGCTGGGCACGGACGCCACGGCCGCGCTGGGCACGGCCCAGATCGTGGCCCTGACCACGCTGCAAGCGAGCGCCCTGGGTACGCAGCAGGTGGCGGCCCTGACGACGGCCCAGCTGCAAGCGATGGAAAGCCGCGACCTCGATGCGCTCAAGACGGCGCAAGTGGCCGCGCTGGGCACGCTGCAACTGCAAGCCTTGAGCACCGACCAGTTCGCCAGCCTGACGACGGCCCAGGTGGCCGCCCTGGCCACGGCCCAGTTGCGCGGCGTGCGCAGCGACCAGATCGCCGCCCTCACGACGGCCCAGGCCGCCGGCCTGACGACGCTCCAGGTGAGCACGCTGGCCACGGA
The DNA here is from genome assembly GCF_014042345.1 of Rugamonas brunnea. Lineage (GTDB taxonomy): Bacteria > Pseudomonadota > Gammaproteobacteria > Burkholderiales > Burkholderiaceae_D > Rugamonas > Rugamonas brunnea. The sequence goes on along the minus strand of NZ_JACEZT010000019.1, from coordinate 23,465 downwards.
ACAACTGGCCGTGCTGTCCACCGACGACGTGGCGGCCCTCAAGACGGCCCAGCTGGCCGCGCTGGGCACCAGCCAGCTGGTCAGCCTAGGCACGGACCAGATCGTGGCCCTGACCACGCTGCAGGCGGGCGCGCTGGCCACGGCCCAGGTGGCCGCGCTGACCACGCTCCAGCTGCAAGCGCTGGAGACGGCCGACCTGGCCGCCCTCAAAACGGCCCAGGTGGCCGCGCTCGGCACGGCCCAGCTGGCGGCCCTGTCCACCGACCAGGTGCAAAGCCTGGCCACGCTGCAGATCGCGGCGCTGGGCACGGGCCAGCTGCCGGGCTTGAGCACGGCCCAGATCGCCGCCCTGACGACGGCCCAGGCCGCCGCGCTGACCACGGCCCAGGCCGTCTCGCTGAGCACCCAGCAATTGCTGGCCCTGACGACGGACGACCTGGCCGCCCTGAAAACGGCCCAGGTGGCCGCGCTGGCCACCGGCCAGCTGGCGGCGCTGGGCAGCGACCAGATCGCCGCCCTGACCACGCTGCAAACGGGCGCCCTGTCCACCACCCAGCTGGCGGCCCTCGCCACGGCCCAGGTCGCGGCCTTGCGCACCGACCAGCTGGCCACGCTGAAGACGGCGCAACTGGCAGCCCTGCGCACCGACCAGCTCGACGCGCTCAGCACCGACCAGCTGCAAAGCCTGACCCCGGCCCAGATGGTCGCGTTCGGCAGCAGCCAGCTGCAAGCATTGACGACGGACCAGATCGTGGCCCTGACGACGGCCCAGGCCGCGGCGCTGGCCACGGCCCAGGTGGCGGCCTTGACGACAGCCCAGATCGCCGCACTGGACACGGACGACCTGCAAGCGCTCAAGACGGCCCAGGTGGCGGCCTTGAGCACGACGCAACTGGCCAGCCTGGGCACGGCCCAGATCGCCGCACTGGCCACGGCCCAGGCGGCCGCGCTGACCACGGACCAGATCGCCGCACTGGCCACGGCCCAGCTGCAAGCGCTGGGCACGGACGATGTGGCCGCCCTGCGCACGGCCCAGCTGGCCGCGCTGACGACGGCCCAGGTCAGCACACTCAGCACCGACCAGTTGCAAAGCGTGGGCACGGCCCAGCTGGCCGCGCTGGGCAGCGCGCAAATCCAAGCGCTCAGCACCGACCAGATCGTCGCGCTGACAACCAACCAGGTGCGCAGCCTGGCCACGCTGCAACTGGCGGCACTGGCCAGCACCCAGCTGACGGCGCTGGAGACGGACGACGTGCAAGCGCTGGCCACGCTCCAGCTGGCCACGCTGTCGACGCTGCAACTGAATGAACTGAGCAGCGACCAGCTGGCTTCCCTGACGACGCTGCAAGTGGCCGCGCTGACGGCCACCCAGGTGGCCAGCCTGGGCAGCGCCCAGCTGCAAAGCCTGACGACGGATGAACTGGCGGCCCTGCGCACGCAGCAGCTGGCGGCCCTGGGCTCGCAGCAACTGGGCCAGTTGACGACGGACCAGCTGCAAAGCCTGACCACCAGCCAGATCGCCGCGCTCGGCACGGGCCAGTTGCCCGGCCTGGGCACCGACCAGATCGTGGCCCTGACCACGGACCAGGTCAGCAGCCTGGGCACGCTGCAGCTGGCCACGCTGACCAGCACCCAGCTGGCGGCGCTGGAGACGGACGACCTGCAAGCGCTGCGCACGGCGCAGGTGGTGGCGCTGACCACGCTGCAACTGGCCGAACTGACGAGCGACCAGCTGGCCGCGCTGAGTACCGCCCAGGTGGCCGCGCTGAGCACGCTGCAAGTGGCCAGCCTGGGCAGCGTCCAGCTGCAAAGCCTGACCACGGACGAACTGGCGGCCCTCACCGCCACCCAGATCGGCGCGCTGAGCACGCTGCAACTGGGCCAACTGACGACCGACCAGTGGCAAAACCTGGCGACGGTCCAGGTGGCCGCGCTGGGCACGGCCCAGGTGGCCGGCCTGAGCACCGATGACATCGTGGCCCTGACGACGGCGCAGGCGCGCGCCCTGGGCACGGCCCAGCTAGCCGCGCTGGGCAGCGACCAGCTGGCCGCGCTGCAGGCGGACGACCTGCAAGCGCTCACCACGGCCCAGATCACCGGCCTGCGCAGCGCCCAGGTGGCGGCCCTGGCGACCGACCAGCTCAACGCGCTGGCCACACAGCAGGTGGCGGCCTTGACGACGGCCCAGGTGGCCGCGCTGGGGACGCAGCAATTGCAAGGCTTGCCGACCGACGATGTGGCGGCGCTGGGCACGGCCCAGGTGGCCGCGCTCAGCACGACCCAGCTGGGCGCCCTCGGCACCGACCAGTTGCCGGCCCTGGGCTCGCAGCAACTGAACGCGCTGAGCACGCTGCAGCTGGGCGCCCTCACCACGGACCAGGTCGCCGTCCTCACGACGGCCCAAGCCGCCTCACTGGCCACGCGCCAGCTGGCGGCCCTGCGCAGCGACCAGCTGGCGGCCCTCAACACGGATGACATCGCGAGCCTGGCCAGCGGCCAGCTCAACGCGCTGAGCACGCTGCAACTGGCCGCCCTCAGCACCGACCAGGTCGCCGCCCTGACGACGGCCCAGGCCGTATCGCTGGCCACCCAGCAAGTGGCGGCGCTGGGCAGCGACCAGCTCAACGCGCTGGCCACGGCCGACGTGGCGGCCCTGCTCAGCACCCAGCTGGGCGCGCTCAGCACGGCCAACGTGGCCGCCCTCACCACTGACTGGCTGGCCGTGCTGGCCAGCGGCCAGCTGGCCGGCCTGGGCACGGCGCAGATCGCCGCGCTCGGCAGCGACCAGATCGGCGCCCTGCTGACCCAGCAACTGGTGGGCCTGAGCAGTGTGCAACTGGCCGCGTTCTCGCCGGCCCAGATCGCCGCGCTCAGCACCCAGGACTTGAACGCCTTGCGCACCAGCCAGGTGACGGCGCTCAGCACGGCCCAGGTGGCCGGCCTGACCACGCTGCAACTGAACGCGCTGGCCACGGCCACGCTGGCCGCGCTGGGCACCGAGCAGATCGCGCTGGGCCTGGGCACGGCCCAGCTGAGCGGGCTCGATACGGTCCAGCTGGCCGCGCTGACGACGGCCCAGGTGGCCGCCCTGGGCAGCACCCAGCTGACGGCCCTGACGCCGGACCAGATCGTGGCCCTGACCACGGCCCAGTGGCGCGCGCTGGCCAGCACCCAGGTCAACGCGCTCACCAGCGACCAGGTGGCCGCCATCGAGACGGCCGACCTGGCCGCCCTGAACACGATCCAGGTGGCCACGCTGGCCACCAGCCAGTTGCAATGGCTGGGCTCGGACCAGCTGAACGCGCTGACCACGGCCGAACTGGCGGCACTCAGCACCGACCAGCTGACGGCGCTGAGCACGGATCAGTTCTCCAGCCTGGCCACGAGCAAGCTGGCCAGCCTGGCCACGGCCCAGGTGGCGGCCCTGACGACAGCCCAGGTGGCCGCGCTGACAACGGCCCAGGCCAGTGCGCTCAAGACGGCCCAGCTGGCCGCGCTCGACACCAACCAGCTGGCCGCGCTGGGCACCGACCAGCTGGCCGCGCTGAGCACGGCCGCGCTGGCCTCGCTGTCGACCGACCAGATCAGCGCCGGCCTCACGACCGACCAGATCGTCGCCCTCACGACGGCCCAGGCCGCGTCGCTGACGACGCGCCAGGTGGTGGCGCTGGGCACGCAGCAGATCGCGGCGCTTGAAACGCTGGACCTGTCGTCGCTGCAAACGCGGCAGATAGTCGCGCTCACCAGCGACCAGCTGGCCGCGCTGGGCAGCGACCAGTTGAACGCCCTGACCAGCACCGAACTGCGGGCCCTGACCACGGCCCAGCTGCTGACCGGCCTGTCGACCGCCCAGGTCGCCGCGCTGGCCACGGCCAGCCTGGCCGCCCTCAGCTCGACCCAGCTCACCTATGGCCTGAGCACGGACGACGTGGCCGCGCTCGCCACCGACCAGGTGGCCGCCCTGACGACGGCCCAGATCGGCGCGCTCAGCACGGCCCAGTTCGCCACGCTGGGCACGGACCAGATCGTGGCCCTGACGACGGCCCAGGCCGCCGCGCTGGCCACGGCCCAGCTGACCACGCTGACGCTGGACCAGCTGGCCGCGCTGGAGACGGCCGACCTGGCCGCGCTCGGCAGCAAGCAGCTGGCCGCCCTCACCAGCGACCAGTTCACGGCCCTGTCCACGGCGCAGACGGCCAGCCTGGGCACGGCCCAGCTGCGCGGCCTGACGACGGCCCAGGCGGCAGCCATCCAGTCGGCCCAGCTGGCCGTGTTCAGCACCGACCAGCTGGCCTCGCTGGGCACACAGCAAGTGGCGGCCCTCAACGGCGCCACGCTGGCCACGCTGGCCACGGCGGCGCTGACGGCGCTGACCACGGCCCAGGTGGCGGCCCTCACCACGAGCCAGATCGCGGCCCTGTCGCTGAGCCAGGTGCCGGCCCTGACGGCCACCCAGGTGCCGGCGCTGGGCAGCGCCCAGCTGGCCGCGCTGACGGCCGACCAGATGTATGTGCTGGGCACGGACCAGGTGCAAGCATTGACAACGGCCCAGATCGGCTACCTGACGACGGCCCAGCTGGCCGTGCTGACGGCGGCCCAGGTCGGCGCGCTGAGCACGCTGCAAGTGGACGCCATCAAGCTGAGCCAGATCACGGCGCTGGGCGTGGACCAGCTCAACGCCCTGTCGACCGACCAGGTGGCCAACCTGACCACCGCGCAGGTGCTGACCCTGACGACGGCCCAGGTCGCCGTGCTGCTGGCGTCCCAGGTGGCCGCGCTGACGACGGCCCAGGTGCAGTCGCTGAAGACCTCGCAAGTGGCCACCTTCAGCGTCGACCAGCTGAACGCCTTCAGCACCGACCAGCTGACGGCGCTCAGCACGTCGCAGGTCAACGCCCTCTCGGCCACCCAGGTCGGCTACCTGACGGGCGACCAGGTGGCCGCCCTCACCACCACCCAGGTCGCGTCGCTCAAGACCAGCCAGCTGCTGGGCATGAGCGCCGGCCAGGTGGCCTCGTTCACCAGCGTGCAGGTGCCGGCCCTGAGCACGGCCCAGCTGGCGGCCCTGAGCACCGACCAGATCGCGGCCATCGGCGTGCCCCAGCTCGACGCGCTGACGACGCTGCAGATCAGCACCCTCAAGACGTCGCAGATCGTGGCCCTCACCACGGCCCAGATCGCCGGCATCACGAGCGCGCAGGCGGCCGCGCTCAGCACGGCCGAGCTGGCCTCGCTGAGCACGCAGCAGATCGTGGCGCTGGAGACGGCCGACCTGGCCGCCCTCAGCACCGACCAGATCGCCGCCTTCAGCAACACCCAGGTGGCGGCCATGAGCACCGACCAGACCATGGCCCTGAACCCGGCCTCGTCGCGCTACGCCACGCCGCTGATCCTGGACCTGAGCGGCGACGGCGTGTCCACGCTGAGCGTGGCGGCCGGCGTGCAGTTCGACATCTATGGCGACGGCCGCACCGTGCACACGGGCTGGGTGGCCGCCAGCGATGGCTTGCTGGTGATGGACCGCAATGGCGACGGCCAGATCACCAGCGGCAGCGAACTGTTCGGCAGTGCCACCCGGCTGGCCGACGGCAGCCAGGCCAGGGATGGCTACGCGGCCCTGGGCCAGCTCGACAGCAATGGCGACGGCCAGATCACCAGCGCCGACGTGGCCTGGGGCCAACTGCAAGTGTGGGTGGACGCCAACAGCGACGCCGTGACGGAAACGGGCGAGCTGCACAGCCTGTCCTCGCTGGGCATCACGGCCATCGCCACCACGGCCACGGCCAGCGGTACGCAGCAGTACGGCAACCGGTTGGGCCTGGTATCGAGCTTCACCCGCGGCGACGGCAGCGTGCACCAGGCGGCCGACGTGTGGTTCGTGGCCAACCGCCAGGAAGGCGTGCAGTCGCCGATGAGCAGCCAGGTGGGCAGCCTGGCCCATGCGCTGACCCATTACGCACTGACCCGTGACGCGCTGGCGGCCGACACCGCCCAGCAGGCGAGCGCCACGCCGCCGGCCAGCGCGCTGGCGGCCGGCACCTCGCAGCAGGTGGCGGTGCTGACGGCGGCCCTGAGCCAGTTTGACGCCTACGGCCGGCCGCGCGCCGGCACCCTGCTGAGCGCGCCGGCGCGGCCCGATGGCATGGCCGATCCGCGCGCCGCCCAGCAGGGCTGGCTGGCCTTGCCGCCGAAGTAAAGCCGGGCGCCGGCCAGGCCTCGGTCGGGGCCGCTGCCGCCCCGGTTGGCAATGTTGTTTGGACGGCACCGCGCCCCCCGGCGCGGTGCCGCAACACAGTGTTGCCAAATGAAAATAAAGCCCTGCACACCCTCTTGCTTCTGGTTTAGAATAGCCTCGCTTGGGCCCACAATAGGGCCGTCAGATGGATCGCCGCCGCACGCGCGTACCGCTGCCATAACGACAAAGACCAATCATCGAGGGAGCAGCATGAAAGCAGTCATACTCGCCGGCGGCCTGGGGACGCGGCTCAGTGAGGAAACCTCCGTTCGTCCAAAACCCATGGTGGAGATCGGCGGCAAGCCCATCCTGTGGCACATCATGAAGACCTATTCGTCGCACGGCATCAATGACTTCGTCATCTGCTGCGGCTACAAGGGTTACATCATCAAGGAATTCTTCGCCAACTACTTCCTGCACACGTCCGACGTCACCTTCGACATGCAGTACAACACAATGGAAGTGCACTCGCGCCACGCCGAACCGTGGAAGGTGACGCTGGTGGACACGGGCGAAAACACCCTGACGGGCGGCCGCCTCAAGCGCGTGAAGAAATACCTGGACCCGGACGAAGCATTCTGTTTCACCTACGGCGACGGCGTGGCCGACGTCGACATCACGGCCGCCGTGCAATTCCACCAGGCCCACGGCAAACTGGGCACGATGACGGCCGTGCAGCCGCCGGGCCGCTTCGGCGCCATCGACCTCGATGGCAACCGCATCCTGAGCTTCAAGGAAAAACCGCAAGGCGACGGCAACTGGGTCAACGGCGGCTACTTCATCCTCTCGCCCAAGGTGCTCGACTACATCGCCGACGACAGCACCACGTGGGAAAAAGAACCGATGGAACACCTGGCGCGCGACAACCAGATGGACGCCTTCTTCCACCACGGTTTCTGGCAGCCCATGGACACGCTGCGCGACAAGGTGCTGCTGGAAGACCTGTGGCAGAACGGCAAAGCGCCGTGGAAGCGCTGGCCATGACGCCAGGCTTCTGGCAAGGCAAGCGTGTGTTCCTGACGGGGCACACCGGTTTCAAGGGTAGCTGGCTGAGCCTGTGGCTGCAACAACTGGGCGCGCATGTGAGCGGCTTCGCGCTGGCGCCCGGCACACCGTCGCTGTTCACGGTGGCCGACGTGGCCACCGGCATGCACTCGCAGATCGGCGACATCCGCGACGGCGCCACCCTCACCCGCGCCGTGCAGCAGGCCCGGCCCGACATCGTGATCCACATGGCGGCCCAGGCCCTGGTGCGCTATTCGTATGCGCACCCGGTGGAAACCTACAGCACCAACGTGATGGGCCTGGTCAACCTGTTCGAGGCCGTGCGCGCCACGCCGGGCGTGAAGGCGGTCGTCAACGTCACCAGCGACAAGTGCTACGAGAACCGCGAATGGCCGTGGGGCTACCGCGAGAACGAAGCCATGGGCGGCTACGACCCCTACAGCAACAGCAAGGGCTGCGCCGAACTGATCACGTCGGCCTACCGCAATTCCTATTTCAACGCCGAACGCTACGCCGAACATGGCGTGGCGCTCGGCTCGGGCCGCGCCGGCAACGTGATCGGCGGCGGCGACTGGGCCGAGGACCGGCTGATCCCCGACATGGTGCGCGCCATCGCGCGCCGCCAGCCGGTGCTGATCCGCAGCCCGCACGCGATCCGCCCGTGGCAGCACGTGCTGGAACCGCTGTCGGGCTACCTGACGCTGGCCGAACGGCTCTACCTGGACGGCCCGGCCTACGCCGAAGGCTACAACTTCGGCCCGCACGACACCGACGCCCGCCCGGTCGAATGGATCATCGAGCGGCTGTGCCAGAGCTGGGGCGCCGGCGCCAGCTGGGAACTGGACGGCGCGCCGCAACCGCACGAAGCCACTTACCTCAAGCTCGACTGCTCCAAGGCGCGCAGCCGGCTGCACTGGCAGCCACGCTGGAACCTGGGCCACACCATCGACAAGATCGTGGAATGGCACCAGGCTTACGCCGCCAACCCGGACGGCGCCGCCATGCGCGCCCTGACGCTGGCCCAGATCGAGCAATACCAACACACCGACATCAAGTAAGGTCGCAATCATCATGAGTGAACAGCAAAGCAAGGAACAACTGCGCGAGCAGATCATCAAGCTGGTGGCCGAATACGGCGCGCTGGCCAGCGCCCCGCGCCCGTTCGAACCAGGCGTGACGGTGGTGCCGCCGGCCGGCAAGGTGGTCGGCGCGCCCGAGATGGAACTGATGGTCGAGGCCTCGCTGGACGCGTGGCTGACCACGGGCCGCTTCAACGAACAGTTCGAAGCCAAGCTGGCCAAGTTCATCGGCGTCGACTTCCTGATCACCGTCAATTCCGGCTCCTCGGCCAACCTGGTGGCGTTCAACACGCTGACCTCGCCCAAGCTGGGCGCGCGCGCCATCTTGCCCGGCGATGAAGTGATTGGCGTGGCGGCCGGCTTCCCCACCACCGTCAACCCCATCCTGCAATTTGGCGCCGTGCCCGTGTTCGTGGACGTGGAGCTGGGCACCTACAACATCGACGCGTCCAAGATCGAGGCGGCCATCTCGCCCAAAACCAAGGCCATCATGCTGGCCCACACGCTGGGCAACCCGTACAACCTGGACGTCATCGTCGCGCTGTGCAAGAAGCACAATCTGTGGCTGATCGAGGATTGCTGCGACGCGCTCGGCTCGACCTACCACGGCAAGATGGTGGGCACCTTCGGCGACATCGGCACCATGTCGTTCTACCCGGCCCACCATATCACCATGGGCGAGGGCGGCGCCGTGTTCACCAACAACCCGGAACTGAAGATGATCGCCGAATCGTTCCGCGACTGGGGCCGCGACTGCTACTGCGCGCCGGGCAAGGACAACACCTGCGGCAAGCGCTTCGGCTGGAAACTGGGCACGCTGCCGGAAGGCTACGACCACAAGTATACCTACAGCCACCTGGGCTACAACCTCAAGATCACCGACATGCAGGCGGCCTGCGGCCTGGCCCAGATCGACCGCGCGCCCGGCTTCATCCAGGCCCGCAAGGACAACTTCGCCTACCTGAAGGAAAAGCTGCAGTCGTGCGCCGAATTCCTGATCCTGCCGGAAGCGACTGAACACAGCGACCCATCGTGGTTCGGCTTCCCCATGACCCTGAAGCCGGAAGCGAACGTGTCGCGCGTGGACCTGCTGACCTACCTGGACCAGCACAAGATCGGCACCCGCCTGCTGTTCGCCGGCAACCTGACGCGCCAGCCCTACATGATGGGCCGCAACTACCGCGTCTCCGGTGAGCTGACCAACACCGACCGCGTGATGAACGACACCTTCTGGATCGGGGTCTTCCCCGGCCTGACGCGCGAGATGCTCGACTTCACCATCGAGAAACTGGAAACCTTCTTTGGTGTGAATTTCTGATGCAAGCGCCTGAACTGACCATCAAGGTCGCCGAACTGGTGGCCGAAGCCCTCGAACAACTGGATATCCGCCACGCCTTCGGCATCATCGGCGCCGGCAACGTGCACCTGTTCGAGGCCATCACCCGCCGCGGCTTCACGGAAATCGTCTGCGTGCACCACGAGCAGGCGGCCGCCATGGCCGTGCAGACCTACTACCGCACCTGCGGCAAGCTGGCCGCCGCGCTGCTGACCACGGGCGCCGGCTCCACCAACGGCGTGACGGGCGTGGTGTCGGCCTGGGCCGACTCCATCCCCTGCCTGCTGATCGCCGGTAACGAGAACTCCCGCTTCACCCGCGCCGACAATCCGCTGCGCATGTGGGGCGTGCAGGGCTACGACTCGTGCCAGATGGTGCGCGACGTGACCAAGTACGCCGAGCGCGTGATGCGGCCCGAATACGCCGTCTACGAACTGGAAAAGGCCGCCCACATCGCGCTGGCCGGCCGCCCCGGCCCGACCTGGGTCGAGATCCCGATGGACATCCAGTCCAGCCGCATCGCGCCGGCCGCGCTCGAACATTATGAAGTCCCGGCCGCGCCCGAGTATGTGACACCGGACGTCCAGCGCCAGCTGGCCAGCGCCCTGGAAGCGCTGACCAAGGCCGAACGTCCGCTGCTGTGGCTGGGCAACGGCATCCGCCTGGCCGGCGCCGAAAAACTGATCGCGCCGCTGCTGGAGCAGCTGGGCGTGCCGGCCCTGGTGTCGTGGGCCGGTATCGACATGATCGACTCCTCGCATCCGCTGGTGTTCGGCCGCGCCGGCGTGTACGGCCAGCGCGCCGCCAACTTCATCCTGCAAAACAGCGACTACGTGCTGGCCATCGGCACCCGCCTGGCGATCCCGCAGATCGGCTACGACCTGAGCGAACTGGCGCGCCTGGCCCGCATCGACGTGGTCGACATCGACCCGACCGAAGCCGTCAAGCACGCCGTGCGCACCACCGAGAACATCATCTGCGACGCGGGCGACTTCCTGCGCGCGCTGGCGGCCCAGGCCCCGGCCCAGCCCAAGCGCGACGCTTGGCTGGAACGCTGCCGCGCCTACGAAGCCCAGTTCCCGTGGGTAGGCGAGGAGCATGCCGACCAGGGCGGCTACATGAATTCCTACCGCTTCATGGAGCGCCTGAACGGCTTCTTCAAGCCCGACCAGATCGTCGTCACCGACATGGGCACGGCCCTGCTGTGCGGCCACCAGGCGCTGCGCATCAAGGATGGCCAGCGTCTGATGACCTCCACCGGCCTCGGTGAGATGGGCTACGGCCTGCCGGCCGCGCTGGGCGTGTCGTTCGCCACCGACCGCGGCGAAGTGATGTGCCTGAACTGCGACGGCGGCATGATGATGAATCTGCAGGAACTGCAGACCATCGTCCACCACAAGCTGCCCGTCAAGCTGTTCATCTTCAACAATGACGGCTACCTGATGATCAAGCACACCCAGAAGTCGCTGTTCAAGGCCGACTACGTGGGCACGGACCGCGCGTCCGGCGTGTCCTGCCCCGACTTCTCGAAGGTGGCGGCAGCGTTCGACATCCCGGCCTACCAGATCCACGGCTGGGACGAGTGCGACGCCACGCTGGCGGCCGTGCAGGCGGCCACCGGCCCCGTGATCTGCGAAGTGTTCATGCACCCGCAGCAGCTGTTCTCGCCCAAGCTGGGCGTGGTGGCGCGGGCCGACGGCACGCTGGTGTCGCCGCCGCTGGAAGACCTGTCGCCGCTGCTGCCGCGCGAGGTGCTGGACCAGGCCATGTTGGGCGGCATGCACGAGAAGTCGAAATCGCTGTAGCACGGTGCGGCCTACGATGAAGCGCGTCGCCATCCTCGGTGCCAGCAGCCAGATCGCCCGGGATTTGATCCGCTCCTTCGCGCGCCAGGGCCGCACGCACGCCTTGCTGTACGTGCGCGACGTGGCGGCCACCCGGCGCTGGCTGGCCGATCACTTCATCCACTACCCGGTGGCGCCGTACGAGGAATATGGCCGCGAACCGCACGAGGCGGTGCTCAACTTCGTCGGCGTGGGCGACCCGCAGCGGGCCGCGCAAATGGGTGGTGCCATCTTCGGCGTCACCCAGCAGTTCGACGACCTGGCGCTGGAGCAGTTGCGGCGCCACCCCGAGCGGCGCTACATTTTCCTGTCCAGCGGCGCCGCCTACGGCAGCACGTTTTTGCAGCCGGCCGGCCCGGACACGCACGCCGACATCACCATCAACGCGCTCACGCCGCAGGAGTACTACAGCGTGGCCAAGCTGCACGCCGAGTGCAAGCACCGCGCCCACCCCGAACTGGCCATCACCGACCTGCGCGTGTTCAACTACTTCAGCCACACCCAGAACCTGGACGCGCGCTTTTTCATCACCGACGTGCTGCGCGCCGTGCGCGACGGCACCGTGCTGCAAACCTCGCCCGGCACCATGGTGCGCGACTACCTGCACCCGGAAGACTTCCACCAGCTGGTCGAATGCGTGCTGCGCGCGCCGCCGGCCAACCACGCCATCGATTGCTACAGCGCCGCGCCGATCGACAAGCTGGCGCTGCTGGCGGCCATGGAGCGGCACCACGGCCTGCGCTACGAAGTGGCCGGCGCGGGTGCTGGTGCTGGTGCAGGTGCGGCCAATGGCGCAGCCATCGTCAACGCCACCGGGGCCAAGCCCCACTACTATTCGCTCAACCGGCAAGCGGCCGAATTGGGCTACCAACCGGCCTATACTTCGCTCGATGGCATCCTGGCCGAATCGGCGATAATCGTGTCAGGCACGGCGACATAACGATAAAGAGACTATGGGTGAACCATGACTAGCTCCGACAAACTGAAGATAGCCATCATCGGCTCCGGCAACATCGGCACCGATCTGATGATCAAGGTGATGCGCTCCAGGCACCTGGTGTGCACGCTGTTCGCGGGCCGCAATTTCAACTCGGCCGGCATGAAGCGGGCCAGCCAGCTGGGCGTGCCCATCTCCGACCGCGGGATCGAGGCCATCATCGCCGATCCGTCGATCTGCGACGTGGTGTTCGACGCCACGTCGGCCCAGGCCCACATCGGCCACTGGGCCGCGCTCGAGAAGCTGGGCAAGACCGTGATCGACATGACGCCGGCCAAGCTGGGCGAGTTCTGCATCCCCGCCATCAACGCCCAGGCCTGCCTGGACACGGGCACCCGCAATATCAACATGATCACCTGCGGCGGCCAGTCGTCCATTCCGATTGCGAATGCGATCGGCCAGGTCCATGCGGATATCGAATACGTGGAAGTGGCCTCCAGCATCGCCTCGCGCAGCGCCGGCCCCGCCACGCGCGCCAACCTGGACGAATACATCGAAACCACGGAAGACGCGCTGCAGCGCTTCTCGGGCGCCAAGCGGGCCAAGGCCATCCTGATCCTGAACCCGGCCAACCCGCCGATCGACATGCAGACCACCATCTACGCCAAGATCGCCAACCCCGATTTGCCGGCCATCCAGGCGTCGGTGGACGCCATGGTGGCCAAGCTCAAGACCTATGTGCCGGGCTACCAGCTGATCGTGCCGCCCACCATCGAGGGCGGCAAGGTGGTCACCACCATCAAGGTGATGGGCGCCGGCGACTACCTGCCGCAGTACGCGGGCAACCTGGACATCATCAACTGCGCCGCCATCGCGATGGCGGAAATGATCGCCGAGGCCCGCCACGGCGGCCACGCCAAGCACACCAAGGAGCGCAAGCATGGCTAAGAACATCCTGATCAGCGATCCCACCCTGCGCGACGGCAACCACGCCGTGCGCCACCAGCTGAGCCGCGAAAGCTTCATCGCCTACTGCCAGGCCGCCGAGGCGGCCGGCGTGCCCATCGTCGAAGTGGGCCACGGCAACGGCCTGGGCGCCTCGTCCATGCTGGTCGGCGAATGCCGGCTGACGGACGAGGACATCCTCACCGTCTCGCGCCAGCACCTGCACAACTCCCGCCTCGGCATCCACGTGATCCCCGGCTTCTGCACCATCAAGAAGGACCTGGTGAAGGCCATCGACCTCGGCGTCGACGTGTTCCGCATCGCCGCCCACTGCACCGAGGCCGACATCACCGACCGCCACATCGGCTACGTGCGCAAGGCCGGCAAGGAAGCGTGGGGCGTCTTGATGATGAGCCACATGGCCAGCGCCGCGGTGCTGCTGGAGGAAGCCAAGAAGATGGAATCGTACGGCGCCGAAGCGATCGTCATCATGGACTCGGCCGGCGCCTACTTCCCGGAAGACGTGAAGGAACGCATCGCCACCCTGGTCAACGGCCTGTCGATTCCGGTCGGCTTCCACGGCCATAACAACCTGGGCATGGCCGTCATCAATTCCGTCACCGCCGTGCAGGAGGGCGCCAGCATCATCGACGGCACCATCCGCGGCTTCGGCGCCGGCGCCGGCAACACCCAGCTCGAAGTGCTGGTGGCCGTGTTCGAGCGCCTCGGCTACAGCACCGGCATCGACCTGTACAAGATTCTCGACGCGGCCGACATCGCCGAGAAGGAATTCAATCCGGTGGCGCCGTCGATCTCGCCGCTGTCCATCGTCTCCGGCCTGGCCGGCGTGTTCTCCGGCTTCGCCAAGCCGGTGGCGCGCGCCGCGCAGGACTACAACGTGGACCCGCGCGACATCTTCTTCGGACTGGGCAAGCGCAACGCGGTGGCCGGGCAGGAAAGCCTGATCATCGAAGTGGCGCGCGACCTGGCCGCCAACCGCAGCGCAGTGAAAGGGTAATCATGGCCAACCAACGCTTTGCCGACATGCGCCAGGATTGCCTGGCCGCCTGCGCCGACCAGCCCGACGTGCGGGCCGCCCTGGCGCGCCAGCACCTGGCCGTCACCGGCGGCACGGGCTTTTTGGGCACCTGGATCGCCGAAATGGTGGCCGCCCTGAACGACCAGTACCAGCTCGGCATCACGCTCGACCTGTACGCGCGCAACGTCACGGAATGGCCGCAGCAGTACCCGCACCTGGCGGGCCGGCTCGACATCCGCCTGCGCTCGCAGGACGTGCGCTCGCCGTTCGAATTCGCCAAGAACACCAGCTACATCGTGCATGCGGCCGGCATCCCCAACAACCGGGTGCACGCCTCCGACCCGCTGCGCGTGCACCAGACCACGGTGGCCGGCATCACCAACGCGCTGGAAGCGGCCTCCCAGCTCGACGGCCTGCGCCGCTTCATCAACGTCAGCTCCTGCCTGGTGGCCGGCGCCCCCGACCGCCTGGGCGCGCTGACGGAGACCGATTACTTCCCCATCCCCTCGGGCCAGCTGCACACGGTCTACATCGACGCCAAGCGCTCGGCCGAGATGCTGGCTTCGATCTACCGCAGCCAGTACCGGCTGCCCATATCCACCGTGCGGCCATTCACGCTGACGGGCGCCTACCAGCAGCTGGACCGGCCGTGGGCCATCAACAACTTCCTGCGCGACGTGCTGACCGGCGGCGAGATCCGCATCCACGGCGACGGCAGCGCGCGCCGCAGCTACCTGTACGGCAGCGACGCGGCCTGGTGGACGCTGGCCGCGCTGGTCAAGGGCGTGGACGGCGAGGTGTACAACCTGGGCAGCGCCGAGCCGGTGACCCACCTGGAACTGGTGCAGCTGATCGGCGAGCGCGTCTCGCCGCGCCCGCGCGTGGTGCTCAACACGGCGCCGGCCCGCCAGCAGCGCCAGCAGGACGACCTGTACCCGGACGTGACGGCCACCGTGCGCCGGCTGGGCGTGCGCCAGACCTGTTCGCTGCAGCAGGCCATCGACAAGACTTACCGCTGGTTCGCCGCGCCGCGCGCGTGAGCGCGGCCCGCGCCTGAAAGCTTTACATGACGACACCGACGTTTATCGCCCCGCCCACCATGGCCGCGCCGCTGGCGCAGGCCACCGCCGCCGCCTTCGCCCAGGCGGCCGACGGCTCGCTGCAGATCATCGAGCTGTTTGGCGCCGCCGCCGCCCTGACGGAAGCGCGCCAGCGCGACACGGCCATCCAGCTGTACCGCCTGTGGCTGAGCAAGACGGCGTCACCGCTGGCCTACGCGGCCCAGTTCAACCTGGCCGTGCTGCTGAGCGACCAGGGCGACACGGCCGGCGCCGAAGCGGCCTACCGCACGGCGCTGGCCGTCAACCCGCGCTTTTCCGAAGCCCACCTGAACCTGGGCACGCTGCTGGAACGGCTGCAGCGCCCGGAGGAGGCGCTGGCCAGCTGGCGCACCGTGCTCGATTACGCCAACCCGCAGCTGGCGGCCGAGAAGCCGCACTGCCTGCAGGCGCTCAACAACCTGGGCCGGCTGCTGGAGATCCGCAAGGATTACCCGGCCGCCGAGGACATGCTCACGCGCAGCCTGGAGATCGAGCCGGAACAGAAGAACGTCATCACGCACTGGGTCCATCTGCGCCAGAAGCAGTGCAAATGGCCCGTCTACAACAGCAGCGCCTGCGGCATCGCCGAAGAAAAGCTGATGGACGCCACCTCGGCGCTGGCCATGCTGTCGGCCTCGGGCGACCCGGCCCAGCAGCTGGCCGCCTCGCGCCGCTTCGTGGAAGAGAAGGTGATCCAGGACGTGCCGCGCCTGTCCGGCCCGGAAGGCTATGGCCACGAGCGGCTGCGCATCGGCTACCTGTCGTCGGACTTCTGCTCGCACGCCGTGTCCATCCTCACGGCCGAGCTGTACGGCCTGCATGACCGCAGCAAGGTGGAAGTGTACGGCTTCTGCTGGAGCCAGGAGGATGGTTCGCCGCTGCGCGCGCGCGTGATCGCCGGCATGGACCAGCACATCCGCATCGGCACCCTGACCGACGAGGAGGCGGCGCGCCTGATCCGCTCGCACGAGATCGACATCCTGGTCGACCTGCACGGCCTCACGCTGGGCGCGCGCCCCAACATCCTGGCCTACCGCCCGGCCCCGGTGCAGATCACCTGGCTGGGCCTGCCCGGCCCGACCGGCATGCCCGCCATCGACTACGTGATCGCCGACCCGTTCGTGCTGCCGCCCGAACTGGAGCCGTTCTTCACCGAGAAGCCGCTGCACATGCCGCGCACCTTCCAGATCAACGACCGCCAGCGCATCATCGGCCCGCGCCCCACGCGCGCCGCCTGCGCGCTGCCGGAAGACGCCTTCGTGTTCTGCGCCTTCAACAACAACTTCAAGTTCAACCCGGAAGTGTTCGGCGCCTGGATGCGCATCCTGGCGCGCGTGCCGGGCAGCCTGCTGTGGATGGTGGCCGATAATGAACAGGTGCGCACCAACCTGCGGCGCCAGGCCGAACTGGCCGGCGTCGACCAGGAGCGCCTGGTGTTCGCCGGGCGCGTGGTGCCGGCCGAGTACCTGGCCCGCTACCAGGTGGCCGACCTGTTCCTGGACACGGCCCCGTTCAACGGCGGTACCACGGCCAGCGACGCGCTGTGGGCCGGCCTGCCCGTGCTCACCTGCGCCGGCCGCACCTTCTCGTCGCGCATGGCCGGCAGCCTGCTGCAGGCGGTCGACCTGCCGGAGCTGATCACGTACAACCTGCAGGACTACGAGGACAAGGCCGTGGCGCTGGCCCAGGACCGGGCCCGGGTGGCAGCGATGAAGCAGCAGCTGCATGACCACCGCCTCGATTGCGCGCTGTTCGACAGCCCGCAGTTCGTGCGCGACCTGGAGGAGCGCTACGCGGCCGTGGCACTGAAAGGCAACGCCGGCGCCAAGGCGGCGCCGCCGACCCGCACCACGGACGCGCTGCGCCCGGCCCGCAGCAGCGGCCTGCCGCTGGTGAGCATCCTGATCCCCACCCACAACCGGCCCGACTACGCGGAACTGGCGCTGCAAAGCGCGCTGGCGCAGAACTGGCCCAACCTGGAAATCATCGTCAGCGACAACAGCGACGACGAGCTCACGCGCGAGCGCTTCGCGCCCTACGCCAAGCGCGACCCGCGGCTGCGCTACCTGCGCGCGCCGGGCCTGAACGCGCTGGGCAACTTCCTGAACTGCTACGACAACGCCAGCGGCGAATTCATCAACTTCCTGATGGATGACGACCTGTTCCATCCGAACAAGATCGAGCGCATGATGGGCTGCATGCTGTCGCGTCCCGACATCGGCCTGGTCACCTCGTTCCGCCAGCTGATCGACGCCGAGGGCCGCTACATGGCGCCGATCAGCGGCACCGAGCGCCTGTTCAACGTGGACACGGCCGTGGGCGGCGCCTCGCTGGGCGACCTGATCCTCACCAACGGCCAGAACATGATCGGCGAGCCCACCACGGCCCTGTTCCGCAAGCGCGCCCTGCCCGACGGTTTCGGCAAGTTCCAGGGCAAGCAGTACGTGACGCTGTCGGACGTGGCCACCTGGCTGTCCATCCTGACCACCCAGGATTGCGTCTACATGACCGAGCCGCTCAGCTACTTCCGCATCCACGGCGGCCAGGACCAGGCCAGCGGCAGCCGCATCAAGATCCAGGCCAACGTGGAATGGCTGCAGCTGCTGTGCGACGCCCACCAGCACCAGCACTTCCTGCGCAACCGGGCCGACTTGCGCGAGATGCTCACCAACAAGCTGGTGACCTGCATCTGGTACCTGTCGTCCCAGCACGAGCAAATCAAGGCCGGCGCCTATCCGCTGGAAAAAATCCAGGCCGTCATCCAGCAGGCGACCACCATCCTGCTGGGAACCTGACCGCGGCGGGCGCGCCGGCCGCCGGCGCGTCCCGCCCCATCCAATCAACGATCGCCACACGAGGAGACACCATGGAACTGAACAACGGCAGCGTACTGCTGGACTTCTTCGAGAACCACCCGCACCGCATGATCCACAAGTGGATGCATTACTTCGAGATTTACGAGCGCCACTTCGCCCAGTTCCGCAACAAGCCCATCAACATGCTCGAATTCGGCGTGCTGCACGGCGGCTCGCTGCAGATGTGGAAGTATTACTTCGGCAAGCAGGCCAAAATCTACGGCGTGGACATCAACCCGCGCTGCGCCGAGCTGGCCGAGGACCAGATCGAAATCCTGCTGGGCGACCAGGACAACCGCCAGTCGCTGCGCGACATCTGCGCCAAGCTGCCGCCGCTCGACATCATCCTCGACGATGGCGGCCACACCATGTCGCAGCAGGTGATCACGTTCGAGGAAACCTGGAAGCACCTGAAGGAAGGCGGCATCTACCTGTGCGAAGACCTGCACACCAACTACTGGCCCGGCTTCGGCGGCGGTTTCCGCCAGCCGCACACCTTCATCGAGTACACCAAGCAGCTGATCGACCAGCTGCATGCCTGGTACTCGCAGGACGCGCGCCACTTCGTCGAGGAGCACACCCGCACCACCTTCGCCGTGCACTACTACGACAGCATCGTGGTGATCGAGAAGCGCGCCATCAGCAAGCCATACGCGCGCATGAAGGGCACGCCATCGTTCCCGCTGGAGCCGGCCGAACAGGCCGTGTACGACCGCGGCTGATGCCGCCCGTTCCGGCGCCCGCGGGCGCCGGACCACTCCCTGAACCATGCCGCCCGCCATGCACATCGATACCATTCCCGTCATCTCCGTCTCCTACAATTCGGCCGAATTGATCGAAGACCTGCTCAGTTCATTCCGGGCCCACTACCGCAACCCCGTCACCATCATCGACGGCTCGGGCGAGCAGCACTACCGCGCCATCGAGGCCGTGTGCGCGCGCTATGACGACGTGCGCTTCATCCACTTCGACTACAACATCCACCACGGCCCCGGCATGGCGTGGGCGTTCCAGAACCTGGAACTGCAAGGCCCGGTGCTGGTGCTCGATTCGGACGTGTTCATCCTCAAGCGCGGCTTCCTGGAGGACATGGCGCAGCGGCTGCAGCCGGGCATGTACGGCGTCGGCTATGTGAACCACGTCAACGAGGGCGGCTACGACGTCGACTACGAGCAAGGCGCGGTGCGCTACCTGCACCCGGCCTGCATGCTGGTCAACATCGAGGTGCTGCGCCAGTGGCCCATGCCGACCAAGCACGGCGCACCGATGACGGAACCGATGCTGGCCCTGCACCGGGCCGGCCAGGGCCAGCTGGTGCAGGGCATCGACTGGCTCAAGGAAGACTTCCTCAACACCACCACCGGCGAGCGCCACTACCTGCGCCACGACTGGCAAGGCACCGTCAAGCGCAGCGGCAGCTACGGCCTGGACGAGTGGAACCAGAAATCGCGCCAGGCCGCCGAACTGCGGCTGATGGTGCAGACCATGCTGCCGCCGGGCCCGCGCCTGCTGTTCGAACTGGGCGCCAACGACGCCCTGCTGGCGCGCGCCTGCAAGGAGGCCGACCCGGCCACCCGCTACCTGGCCGCCGGCAGCCACCCGGACAAGGCCAGCGTGACCCAGAACGCCTGCGACGCGCTCTACCCGTGCGACCCGGACACGCTGGACGACGCCTTCTTCCGCGACCACGGCGCCACCGACTGCTGGATCCTGGACCAGGCGCTGGAGCGCAGCGCCGCGCCCGAACAGCTGCTGGCGCGCATCCGCAAGTGCATCCGGCCCGACGCCAGCGTGGTGGCCGTGATCCCCAACGCCCAGCACTGGGGCATGCTGCTGCGCATGGCCATCGGCGACCTGGCCTACAGCGCCGAAGGTCTGCTCAGCCCGGGCCAGCGCCGCTGGTTCAGCCGCGTCACCATGTTCGAACTGTTCCGCCAGGCCGGGTTCCGCATCGTCCAGGGCGCGCCCGTGATACGCCAGCCGCTGCAGCATCCGGGCGTGGCGGCCGCGCTGCGCCAGCTGACGGCCAGCATGGGGGTCGATCCGGAACTGGCGTTCCAGGACGCCCAGGCCGACCTGTACCTGATCAAGGCGGTGCCATGCTGAACCCGGCCCGCTACGCGGCCGCGCTCAAGGGGCAGTTGCCGCCCAATGCGCGCCGCCTGGTGCAGGTGGGCTGGCACGACGCCACGCTGGCCGCCGCCTACAAGCACACCTACCCGGCCAACGTGTGGCAGGTGGTGGTGCGCGACGCCGAACTGGCCGCGCAGGCGCGCCGCTATTGCGACCTGGTCCACCAGGCCAATCCCGATACGGCCGGCCCGGCCTTCTTCGCCCACCTGGACATGACCGATGCCTGGATCTTCGACCAGACCCTGTTCGACAGCGCCAACCCGGTGGCGCTGCTGGGCCGCATCCGCCAGGTGATCCAGGCCGATGCCTCGCTCTACATCGTGCTGCCCAACCTGCCCGTCTGGCCCCATTCGGGCGCCTCGCTCGAGCACGGGCCGGACGCGGTGCGCAGCATGTTGCAACAGGCGAAATTCCGCGCCGGCCACCCGCTGTTGCTGCCGACGGATAACGCGGCCGAAGCCGGCCCGCTGCTGCTGAAGTCCATGCCGTGCTGAGCGGCCTCGCCCACGTCCACCGACCACCCTTGCTGCCATGACCCCCGCCCCCGAACATTTCTATTGCATTTCCCATGCCCCGTGCGCCTGGCCGCTGCCGAAGTTCATGACTGTGATCGGCACCGGCGACTACCGGCCCGAAGGCGGCATCGCCATGGCCGACCGCTTCCCCCACCTGGCCCACCGCAATGCCTACCTGGGCGAGTACGTGGCGCTGTTCGCGATCCGGGAGATGCTGCTCGAGTCGAACGCCCAGGGTTTCGTCGGCGTCTGCCACTACCGCCGCTTCGCGCTGACCAAGCCGATCGGGCAGCAATGCTACTTCAACTACCACGCCCATCCGGACATGCTGGCCGACGTGCCGCCGGAACTGTTCTACCATGACGGCGTGACCCCCATTATTCCGATGCTGGTGGGCTTCCAGGGCAACCTGATCCAGCAGTACGGGGCCGACAACAAGGTGCGCGACCTGCTCAAGTTCTTCGGCGATGCGATCGACCTCGGCATCATCACGGACGAGGAATGCGTCAACTACCTGAGCGGCAATACCTTCATCACGGCACCCACGGTGTCCTACATCCCCATCCCGTGGTTCGTCGAGATCGTCGAAGCACTGGAAAAAGTGATGGCGCGCTTTTACCGCAACCACTACATCGAGCGTCCCGGCTACCACTCGCGGGAAATGGCGTTCAGCTGCGAACGGCTGCACGCGCTGCTGCTGGCCAAGAAGGCCAACGAATGGGGCTGGGGAAACCTCATCTTCCAACGCTTGACGGTGCTGATGCCGCACCTCAAACTGGACACCGCCGCCGCGGCCACCGCGCCGTCCGCACCGCCCGCGTCGCCTTGAGCGATGGCGTCCTGACTGGACCGTTCCCATGAAATTCCTGCCTACCGCCCTGCCCGGCTGCTTCCTGCTGCAACCCAACATCCTGCGCGATGAACGCGGTTGCTTCGTCAAGGTGTTCCACCAGCAGACCTTCCGCGAACAAGGCCTGGCGGCCGATTTCGCCGAAGAATACTATTCCGTCTCGCGCCGCGGCGTGCTGCGCGGCCTGCACTTCCAGACCCCGCCGCACGAACACGCCAAGCTGCTGTACTGCGTGCAGGGCAAGGTGCTCGACGCGGCCGTGGACCTGCGCGTCGGTTCGCCCACCTATGGCCAGCACATCATGATCGAACTCGATGCCGAGCATGGCCAGGCCCTGTACCTGGCGCCGGGCGTGGCGCACGGCTTCTACACGCTGAGCGAACAGGCGCTGATGGTGTACAAGGTCACCACCACCTACGCCCCCGCGCACGACACGGGCATCCTGTGGAATTCGGCCGGCATCGTCTGGCCCGACCAGCAGCCCATCCTGTCGGCGCGCGACCGCGGCTTCGCGCCGCTGGCCGAGTTCCAGTCGCCGTTCACCTACGAGGCGCAGCCATGAGCGCGCCGACCGTGCGCACGGCGCTGGTGACGGGCGCCAGCGGCTTCATCGGCGCGGCCCTGGTGCGGCGCCTGCTGGCGCAAGGCTGGCAGGTGCACGTGGTGCTGCGGCCCGCCTCCGACCGCGCCCTGCTCGCAGGACTGGATGCGGCACAGCGCACGCGGCTGGTCATCCACGAACATGACGGCGGCACGGCCAACCTGATCGCCATCGTCGGGGCGGCCGCGCCGCACGTGGTATTCCACCTGGCCTCGCTGTTCCTGGCCCAGCACACGGCCGACCAGGTGGAGCCGCTGGTGCGCTCCAACGTCCTGTTCTCGACCCAGCTGGCCGAAGCCATGGCCGCCAACGGCGTCACGCGCCTGGTCAACACGGGCACCTCATGGCAGCACCACGAGAACGCGGAGTACAACCCCGTGTGCCTGTACGCGGCCCTGAAACAGGCGTTCGAAGCCGTGCTGCGCTACTACGTGGAGACGGCCGGCCTGCGCGTGGTCACGCTCAAGCTGTTCGACACCTACGGCCCCGGCGACCCGCGCCCCAAGCTGCTGCACCTGCTCAAGCGGCACGCGCTGTCGGGCGAACCGCTGGCCATGTCGCCCGGCGAACAATTGATCGACCTGGTCTACATCGACGACGTGATCGCCGCCTTCCTGCTGGCGCAGGCGCAGCTGGACACGGCGCCGGCCGGCAGCATGAAGGATTACGGCGTCTCGTCGGGCGCGCCGCTGCCGCTGCGCCAGATCGCCGCCGTCTACGCCCAGGCCAGCGGGCGGGCGCTCAATATCGAATGGGGCGGCCGGCCTTACCGGCCGCGCGAAGTGATGGTGCCGTGGACGGCGTTCGACAGCGTGCCGGGCTGGCGGCCCACGGTGGCGCTGGAAGACGGCATCCGCCATTGCCTGCAATAAAATCTATGGTCACCCTCTTTTTTGCAAGCTGATTTTTTGTATGCTGTAAGAAGGCTCGCTTAAATCTATCCGGCGTCTAATTGGAGATGTACTCCGCGCCACGATGAGAGTCGCGCCTG
>NZ_JACEZT010000018.1 GCF_014042345.1 Rugamonas brunnea | reverse complement strand
CGGCGCCCGCATCGGCGCCCAGCGCGGCCGGCGCCGCTTGCGCGGCGGCTGTCGTCACGGTGGCGGCGGCCGGCGCGGGCGGCGGATTGAACGCGGCCACCAGGGCCAGCATGTCGGCCACCGGGCCGTCCAGCGCCGCTTTGGCATCGCTCCGGGCGTCGTCGCCCGCGTTGCCGGCGGCCGCCTTGCCGCTGGCGTCGGCCGCGCTGGTGCTGTCGGGGGTGCTTTTGGCGCCAGGTTGCACCTGTGCATTGCCTTCCTTGCCTTCCGGCGCTTCCTGTGACTGGGCCGGTTTGGTGGGCGTGGCCTGGCGGGCCGGCATGGTGCTCTGGCGCGGGGCGGCCGGCGCGGCCGGCTGACGCTCGGGCGGGCGCGCGGGCGCGTTGGCGCTGGCGTTGGCCGACTGGCGCTGCTCCATTTCGCGCGACAGGGCGCGCTGGAACTGGTTGTCCTGGCCGCTCGCGTTCAGGTTCACCTTGGGCGCGGCAGCCGCGTTGGCGCCGATGGTGGGCAGGGGAAGGATGGGTGTTTGCATGGTCGCGCCGTTATGGTTGGTTGCCGCCGGGCTGAATTCAGCGTGCGGATTCAGCGTTTGTAATAAGCCTGTCGTGCTGCGTGTTCGTCCATCTGCTTCTGGTCGCGCTTGGCTTCGAGCTTGAGCGCCGCGGCCGCCGCCCGCTCGTTGAGCGTGGTGTAGGACATGCGTTTGCGCTCGCTGGCCTGCCAGGCCTGCTTCTCCTGCACGCTGCGTTGCTCGGCGTGGCGGATCACTTCCTGCTGGCCCGTGATGGCGTTGTCCAGCTTGCCCATGAAAGCCTGGAAATTGCGGTAGGCCATGGGGGTGATGCCGGCCGCCTGGGCCGCTTCGAAGCGCTTGACATACTCGTCCCGGTAGCCGATCAGCATGTCGTGCTTTTGCTCGGCCTCGGCCACGGCCTTCAGGGCCGCGCCCAGCCGTTTGGCGGCGTCGTCGGTTTCCCGCTGCGCCAGCTCAATCAGGGTTTTCAGTTGAGATTGGGATGCCATGATCAAGCATTATAGGCGTCCTGTCTGACGGGCAATCAGTCGAATAGCGAGGTAAGTTGCCCCAAACTCTCGCTCATGGTGACCCGTTCCGTGATTTGTTGTTGCAGGAAATGCTCAATCTTGTCGTGCAGGGCGATGGCCTGGTCCAGCACGGGATCGGTGCCGGGCGCATAGGCGCCCACGCTGATCAGGTCGCGGCTGCGTTCGTAGCGCGAGAACAGTTGCTTGAGGTTGCGGGCCTGGGTCTGGTGCTCATGCGAGGTGATCGAATGCATGGCGCGGCTGATCGACTGTTCGATGTCGATGGCCGGGTAGTGGCCGGCCTCGGCCAAGCGCCGGTTCAGTACGATGTGGCCGTCCAGGATGGCGCGCGCCGAGTCGGCGATCGGGTCCTGCTGGTCGTCGCCTTCCGTCAGCACGGTGTAGAAGGCGGTGATGGAGCCGCCGCCCAGTTCGCCGTTGCCGGCCCGTTCCACCAGCACCGGCAGCTTGGCGAACACGGACGGCGGATAGCCCTTGGTGGCCGGCGGTTCGCCGATGGCCAGGGCGATCTCGCGCTGGGCCATGGCGTAGCGGGTCAGCGAATCCATGATCAGGAGCACGTTCTGGCCCTGGTCGCGGAAGTGTTCGGCGATCGCCGTGGCATAGGCCGCGCCCTGCATGCGCATCAGCGGCGGCGTGTCGGCCGGCGCGGCCACCACCACGGAACGGGCCAGCCCTTCCTCGCCGAGGATTTGTTCGATGAATTCCTTGACCTCGCGGCCCCGTTCGCCGATCAGACCGACCACGATCACGTCGGCTTCCGTGTAGCGCGCCATCATGCCCAGCAGCACGGATTTGCCGACGCCGGAACCGGCGAACAGGCCCATGCGCTGGCCCCGGCCCACGGTCAGCATGGCGTTGATGGCGCGCACGCCCACGTCCAGCGTCTCGACGATGGGCGCGCGGCCCAGCGGGTTGGCGGGGCGCACGTTGATGGGGGCGCTGTCGTGCGCGTGCAGCGGACCGAGGTTGTCGAGCGGGCGGCCGGCGCCGTCGAGCACCCGGCCCAGCAGTTCCGGGCCCACGGGCAGGTGGCGCGCACGGTCGCTGGGGCGGCGGCGCGGATGGGCCACGCTGCCGGGGCGGGGAATGGCCGGCTCGACCGGGAACACGCGGGTGCCCGGCACGATGCCTTCGACGTCACTTTGCGGCATCAGGAATAATCGGTCGCCTTCGAAGCCGACCACTTCCGCTTCCACCTTGCCGCCGCTGGGCAGCGGCACCGTGCAGGCGGCGCCCACGGCCAGCCGCAGGCCGACCGCCTCCATCACCAGGCCGGCCACGCGCGTGACGCGGCCCGACACTTGCATCGGTTCCACGAAACTGGCCAGCGTGGCGCAGTCGTGCAGGTAGGCTTGCCAGCGCCCGGCGTGGACGCTGGGCGACGGTGCGGGGGTGGCCGGATTGGCCGGCTCGGCCGGTTCGGCCGCTGGGGCGAGGGATTCCATGCTTTCCATGGTGTTCATACGACGTGGTTCAGGCCAGCCAGTCCACGTCCTTGCCCAGCGCGTGGGTCAGCCGTTGCCAGCGCGAGGCGGCCTGGGCGTCGATCTGGTTGCTGGCCGTGTCGACCTTGCAGCCGCCGCGGCCCACGCTGGGGTCCTCGATCACGCGCCAGCCGCCCTTGTCCAGTTCCTCGCCTATGCCTTCGCGCACCACGGCCGCGTCATCGGGATGCAGCACCAGCAGCGCCGGCTGCTGCAGCACGGGCAGGTACTCGATCGCGTCGCGCACGATGGGCAGCACCAGTTCCGGCTTGACGTTGAGCGCCGTCTTCAGCATGCCCTTGGCCAGTTGCAGGGCCAGTTCCAGCACGTCGTTGGCGATCAATTGGTCGGCCTGCTGCACGGCCGTGCCGAACGAGGCCGTCAGCGCGCGCAAGTGTTCCAGTTCCTTGGCCGATTCGATCTTGCCCAGCGCCAGCGCGTCGGCGTGGCCGGCCGCGTGGCCTTCCTCGTAGCCTTCGAGGCGCGCCTGTTCGCGGATCGCTTCCACTTCCTCCACGCTGGGGTAGGCGGGCGGTGGCGGCGGCGGCGGGCCGACCTCGGCCAGTTGCCGCTCGTGCTCCAGCAGCGCTTCCTGCATGCGCTGTTCCAGCAATTGCTGGGCGCGCGCCGCTTCCTGGGCGTGCTGCTCGGCGTCGCGCGCGGCCAGCGTGCTGGGACGGTGGTCGCCGAACGACGTCATCTCCCAGCGCTGGAACGCGGTCTGCTGCTCTTTCGGTATGGTAGCCATCAGACGAAGGAATCCTCACCTTTGCCGCCAAGCACGATCTGGCCTTCGTCGGCCAGCCGGCGCACGATCTGCAGGATTTGTTTTTGCTGGGTTTCCACTTCGGACAGGCGCACCGGACCTTTCGATTCCAGGTCTTCGCGCATCATCTCGCCGGCGCGGGCCGACATGTTCTTGAAGATCTTGTCGCGCAGCTCCTGCGACGCGCCTTTCAGGGCGATGATCAGCATTTCCGACTGCACTTCGCGCAGCAACAGCTGGATGCCGCGGTCGTCGATGTCGATCAGGTTGTCGAACACGAACATCTCGTCCATGATCTTCTGGGCCATGTCGTTGTCGTAGTTCTTGATGTTGTCCATCACCGAACCTTCCTGCTCGCCGCTCATGAAGTTCAGGATCTCGGCCGCCGCGCGCACCCCGCCCAGCGACGATTTCTTGATGTTCTCATTGCCGGACAATAGCTTGGTCAGCACGTCGTTCAGTTCGCGCAGCGCGGCCGGCTGCACGCCGTCCAGGGTGGCAATGCGCAGCACCACGTCGTTGCGCAGGCGGTCGGTGAAGTTGCCCAGGATTTCGCAAGCCTGGTCGCGCTCCAGGTGGACCAGGATGGTGGCGATGATCTGCGGGTGCTCGTTGCGGATCAGTTCGGCCACCGAGTTCGAATCCATCCACTTCAGGCTTTCGATGCCGGACGCGTCCTTGCCGCCCAGGATGCGCGACAGCAGCACCGAGGCCTTGTCGTCGCCCAGCGCCTTGGTCAGCACCTGGCGGATGTACTCGTCCGAATCGAGGCCCACGGTGGAGGCGGCCGCCACCTGGTCGCGGAAGTCGTCCAGCGTATCGACCACCTGCTCGTGCGGCACGTTCTTCATGGTGGCCATGGCCGCGCCCAGCTTGAGCACTTCGCGCGGGCCGAGGAATTTCATCACTTCGGCCGCTTCCGTCTCGCCCATGGCCAGCATCAGGATGGCCGCTTTTTGCAGTCCGGTGTTCTCAGTCATTGGCGCCTACCCACGCTTTGATGATGTTGGCCACGATGCGCGGATCGTCGGCCGCCAGTTTCTTGGCCATGGCCAGGTTATCCCGATAGGAGCGGGCCGTATTCTCTTCCATCTGTCGCAATTCCTCTTCCGCGATGAGCACCGGGTCCGGCTCTTCCACCACCGGCTCCGGCTCTGGTTCCGGTTCCGGCTCCGGCGCGTTGATTTCGTCGATCTTCTTGAACACGGGCCGCATCATCGGGCGCACGATGCGCAGGAAGATGTACAGCAGGATCAGGGCCGTGATGAGGAACTTGGCCAGTTCCTTGGCCATCGGCAGGTTGGCCGGATCGCGCCACCAGTCGAGCGCCGCCTCGGCCGGCCGGTCCACGCCGTCGAACGGCGAATTGGCCACGCTGACGGCGTCGCCGCGGTCCTGATTGTAGCCCATGGCCTGCTTGACCAGGTCGTTGATCTTGGCCATTTCCTCGGGCGTGTAGGGCTTGACGGTGACCTTGCCGTTCTTGTCGATGATGCGGCGGTAGTTGACCACCACGGCCACGGTCAGGCGGCGCAGGCCGCCCATGCCGCGCTGCTCGTAGCGCACGGTCTTGTCGACTTCGTAATTGGTGGTCGATTCCTTGTGGGTCTGGCCGTTGCCGCTGCCGGTGCTGGCACCGGGCGGGGTGCCGGGCGCGGGCGCGGTGGCGCCGGGGGCGGTGGCCGTCAGCGGCGCCGTGGCCGTGCCCGGCGGCTGGTTCGACAGCGCGCCCGGGATGCCGGACGGGTTGGTGTTGCCGTTGCCGCCAGTCTCGCTGGTCTGCTGGCTGCGGATGGCCGAGGCGGCCGGCGGCGAGTTCGGCTTGTAGGTCTCGGCCGCCTGTTCCACCTGGGAGAAGTCGACGTCGGCCGTCGCTTCGGCCCGCACATTGTTCTCGCCCACGATGGGGATGATGATCGATTCGACCTGCTTGATGACGGCGTTCTGCAGCTCTTTCACGTACTTGAGCTGGGTCTCGTCCATGTTCTTGGCGTTCAGCGCCGCGTTGCCGTTCTTGTTCAAGTCGGAGATCAGGTTGCCGGCCTGGTCCACCACGGTCACGTTGGCCGGCAGCAGTTCCGGCACGCTGGAGGCGACCAGGTGCACGATGGCGCTGGTCTGCTGCGGGTCGAGCACGCGGTTCGGGTGCAGGTTCAGCAGCACCGAGGCGGTCGGCTTTTGCTGGTCGCGCACGAACACGGACGGCTTGGGCAGGGCCAGGTGCACGCGCGCCGATTCCACCGCCGACAGCGACTGGATCGAACGGGCCAGCTCGCCTTCGAGCGCACGCTGGTAGTTGACCTGTTCCAGGAACTGCGACACGCCCAGCTTCTGGTTCTCCATCAGCTCGAAGCCCACGTTGCCGCCCTTGGGCAAGCCCTGGGCCGCCAGCTTGAGGCGGATGTCGTGCACCTGCTCCGTGGGCACCAGGATGGCCGTGCCGTTGTCGGAGAACTTGTGCTTGACGTTCATCTTGTCGAGCTCGGCCGTGATGGCGCCGCCGTCGCGGTCGGTGAAATTGGAGAACAGCACGCCATACTCGGGCGGCTTGTTCCACAGCCACAGGGCCAGGATTACGGCCAGCACGCCGGCGGCTGCGCCCCCGCGCATGAAATTCTTGCCCATCGGCGTCTGGATGAAGGGCAGCTTTTCCGCTGCCTCGTCGGGCGCGGGCGCTTGCTCTGCTGCGTCGATATCGCGTTCTTCGGCTACGGCCATGGTGGGTGTGAATTCGTCAAGTGTCGCTATCCAATCCCCGGTGGAAATTGGGCCTGATACGGATTATCGCCGGGAAACGGGCAAATCAAACGCTTAAACAGAGCCGCGTTTGCCTGCCTGCTCGCGCCTGCCGCTGGCGTGCCGGCTGTTATTCTGTCAGCCTGACAGTCCCTATTGTAACGTGGCACTGTCTCCCTGACCGCCGGAAAGTGTTCCGCGGTAGCAACAACACGGAGTCAACATGAGAACAGGTGGTATCGACAGCAGCCAGATCCAGGCCATGATCGCGCAGCTGAAAGCCCACGCCACGCGGCCCCAGGCCACGCCGCCGGTGGTGCAGACGGAAACCCCGGCCGCGAAAGTCAATTTCGCCGACGCGCTGAAAAATTCGCTGGACGCCGTCAACGCCAGCCAGGTCAAGGCCGACACCCAGGGCCAGCGCTTCGCCATGGGCGATGAGAGCGTGAGCTTGTCGGATGTGATGATCTCGATGCAGAAGGCCAGCATCAACTTCCAGGCCACCATGCAGGTGCGCAACAAGCTGGTGACGGCGTATCACGACATCATGAACATGCAGGTGTAATCAAATGATCATCCAATGATCATTGAGCGCGGCGGGCCGCCTGGCCCGCCCGTTCAGCCCAGGCCGGCCAGGCGCGCGTTGCGCTCGCGTTCGAGCTTGGTGATGTAGCGCTGCACCTGGGCCAGCATGGGCCGGGGGATGTCGATGAACTGGCAGCCGAGGCGGCGGTTGGACTTGTTGTTGAGCAAAGTCATGTCCAGCGAATTGCGGATCTGCAAAGTCGTGACGATGGCGCCGACGTCGGGCAAGTCGATGCGGCAATCGGCATAGTTGCGGCCGATGGTGTCGCCCAGCAACAGCTTGTTGTCGAGGATGGCGATGCCGCCGCAGCTGATGTCGGCCAGCGGGAACGGGTGGCTGCCGCCGCCCAGTTCGGCCGGCAGCGGAATGGCCACCCGCACCGGGTTGCTCACCGGCGTGTTCATGCGGTAGTACTCGCGCCGCTGCAGGCGGATCAGGGTGGCCGGCAAGGCCATGCGGAACGCCGGGTTGCCCCGGTACAGGCACTTTTCCACCTTGTCGGACGAAAACAGGATGCGGATCTTGTCCAGCGTGGTCTCGAAGTGGACGGCCGTGGCGCCCAGCACGCGCTGGTTCTGCTCGCGGTCGATCGAGCAATCGAGGATGACCGTGTTGTTGTCCGGCTGTACTTCCAGGATCGAGGTCACGCACACGTCGGACTCGCCCTGCACCAGCATGCGGATCAATTGATTCTTCTCGCCTATGCTGCGCAGCAAGGCGATGATCTCCCGGCGCGATTCGACTTCGAAGTCATGCCAGTTTTCCAAGTCTGCTTCCAGTCGTAATGATTGCATCGCGTCCGTATCGGGGTCTAGGGTTCGGTGAGCGGCAGGCTGGTGTCGGGCGGCGCGGGGAGCGGGGCGCCGGACTTTTGCGCTGATTCAATATGATATAGCCACGCCAACAGTTCCGCAATCGTGCGGTACAGCGTGGGCGGGATCTGCTGGTCGAGGTCGATTTCCATCAACAGCGATACCAGTTCCTTCGATTCGTGCACGAACACGTCGTGCTCCTGGGCCACGGCGATGATCTGCTCGGCCACCAGGCCGCGGCCCTTGGCC
Organism: Rugamonas brunnea; assembly: GCF_014042345.1. Classification (GTDB taxonomy): domain Bacteria; phylum Pseudomonadota; class Gammaproteobacteria; order Burkholderiales; family Burkholderiaceae_D; genus Rugamonas; species Rugamonas brunnea. The sequence continues at coordinate 111,796 of NZ_JACEZT010000018.1, read as the reverse complement.
ACCACCTTGGGGGCGGCCGCGCCGGTCTGGTAGGCCAGCGCGACGGCGCTTTGCAGCGGGCGGCGCGGGGTATCCCGGCTGTCACGGCTCATGGGCGTCCCCCGGTTCGGCGGCGATGGTGAGCGAGGACAGCGGCGCGCCGGCCGCCGCCATCGCCTGTTCCAGCAAGCCCGCGTAGGCGCGCAAGGTGACGGCCGACGCGTCGCTGCCGGTTTGCACCTGGATCTGTACCTGGTCGCCGGCCAGCGTGACGGTGGCCGCCACCTTGCCCAGCAGCGGGAAACGGAAGCGCACGCCGCTGCGCCACACCTGTTCCGGCTGGGCCTGCTCGCCACTGTCGCGGCCGTCGCCATGGCGCGGCTCGTCGCGCGGTTCGCGCCGCACTTCCCACTGCATGGGCTGGCCCGGCCATGCCTCGCCCTGCCATTGCACGCGGCCCTGTTCGTGCGCATGCAATTGCTGGTTGATCATCAGGGCGGCCGACAGGTCGGGACCGCTGGCCTGGGCCCGCGCGCCACCATCGGCCATGGCTTGCTGCTGGCGCTGCATCTGCGGCTCGCGCATCAGGTCGGCCAGGCTGCGCTCGCCCTTGACCCATTCGGCCACGTGGGATTCGTAGAACAGGCCGCTTTGCGAGAGGGCCGTTTGCAGGTGCTGGGCCACTTGCTCAGGCACAGGCGGGGCGCCGGCCGCCACCAGCGGCGTCTTGCCCGTCAACACGACGGGGGCGCCGGCCGGTGTGGCGGGCGCGGCCGTCAGCACGGTGCTGAGCACGCGCGCGGCCGTGCTCAACGTGGGTGGCGGTGTGCTGGCATCGAGCGACGGCAGTTCGCTGGCGGGGATCAGGGGCGCCTTGGCCAGCAAGGCCGCGCCGGCCGTGGCCGGCCGTGCCAGTTCGGCGGCGCCGGCGCCCGGCTGGGTGCCGCCTTGCGCCAGGAGGGCCGATTGGGCGGCGGCCTGGTTGGCGGCTGCGCCGGCGGCGGTGCCGGCGCCCGTATTGGCCGGCTGCGCGCCGGTCGGCAAGCTTGGCTGGGCGGTGGCCGCCTGGGCTGTCGATGGCGCGGCGCCCGGCGCGCTGGCCGTTGACCCCGGCGTGCTGCCCGGCGAACCCGGCAGGCGGGCCGCGCTGGCGGCGTCCGCTGCGGGGGGATTCGGGTGGTAGAGCTGGGCTTCGGCCTCGGCGCCGGGCGGCGCGTCGCTGTAGACGAGGGTGGCGGCGGCGCCCGGCGCGTTGCCGAGCTGGAAGGTGGGACGGGGCTGGGCCGCGATCACCGTCAGCGGCACTTCGCTGCCCACCTGCACGCCCTGCGGCAGCAACATGCGGGCCGCGTTGTCGGCCACCCGCACCAGGAAACTGCCATCAGGGTATTTCGACAGCACGGTGGCCTGCAGCGACTGGCCCACCAGCGCCTGCAGGTTGCGCTGGAACGCGGCCTGGCGGCCGTCGCCGATGGGCGGCGTGCCGTGCACGGTGTCGGCCGCGGTCAGCGGGCCGACGTTGACGTCCAGGCGCGGCAGCATGGGCCCCGCCGGGATCAGACGCTGCCGTAGGCGTTGACCAGGCGCCGTTCCGTGCCGGTGTTATTGATCAGCTTGGACAACTGGGCCATCCACGGCATGGTCAGGTCGCGGATCTGGCGGTCGGCGTTGAGCATCTGCCGTATCAATTCGATCTTTTGCTCGCGCTGGGCGCCCTGCATGGGGGCGGCCGGCTCGTGCGCGCGCAGGCGCTGGGCGTGGGCGGCGCAGCGCTGTTCGAGCAGCACCAGCAAGTCCCAGTCGCTGGCCGTGGCGGCCTGCACCATCTGTTCGGTCAGTTCCGCCATGGCGGCGTACACGGTCAACACTTCTTGGCTGGTCATCATCGTTCAGGCGCTCGCGAGGGTGGGGGTGGAGGTGGCACGGCCGGTGGCGGCCGGGGCGTCGCCGATGGCGTTCCAGGCGTCGCGCAATTCCGTCAGCAGGCGTTGCACTTCCTCCAGGATGGCCGGGTCGTTCTGCAGGTTGGCTGCCAGCAGGCGCGCGCTCATGTATTCGTACAGCGCGTCCAGCCCTTCGGCGATCTCGCCGCCGGCCTTCTTGTCGAGCGCGGCGCGCAGGCCGCTGTCGATGATCATGATGGCCTTCGAGATCGACTTGCCTTTCTCGCCGATATTGCCGTTGCGCATGCTGACCAGCGCCGTGTTGATGGCCACCATGGCGCCATCGAACAGCATCACGATCAGCTTGTGCGGACTGGCCGCGAGCACGCCCGTTTCCATGCCTACCTTGGCATAGGCGTGTACGCCAGTTTGTCGGGATCCGAACATAGGGTATCTCCTGTCTATTAACCGTTCTTGGCGATGGCCGCCAATTGTTGCGTCAAATACGATTGGGTGCTGTTCAAGCTGGCCACCAGCGTATCGAGTTGGGTGTACTGGGCCCGATAGCGGGCTTCCACGTCGACCAGGCGGGCGCTGAGCGCATCCTTTTGCTTGCCGATGTCCTTGACCGTCTGGTTCAGGCCATTGGTGCGGCTGGTGATGTAGCCATTGCTGCCCAGGAAATTGCTGGCCAGGTTGTTGAGCTGGTAGGCATAGCCCTGCGAGAAGCCGATGTCGCCGCGCGAGCCGATGGTGTCGCCGTCGACGGTGAGCTTGAGGCCGGCGACCGGGGCGCCGGCCGCGCCCGTCAGCGTCTGGCCATCGCCGCTGGCCGCGTAGCCGCCGATGGTGCCGGCCACGTCCACCCCGTCCACCGAGGTGGCGCCGCCGAAGACGGAGGACACGCTGCTGCCCGTGTCGTCGACCAGGCTGATGTTCGATTGCGCGCCATAACGGTTCGATTCGAGCTTGAGCTTGCCGTCGGTGCCGACCGTGGCGCTGACCGACCAGCCGGCGTTGGCGAAGCCGCTCACGCCGTTGATCGACGATTGCAGCTGGGTCGCCAGCTGGCTCGGCGTGTAGGTGCCGGCCGGCAGCGTGATGGTGGCCGTGCTGGCGGCCGTGGCCGTGTCGTTGAGCTTGACGATCCAGGTGGTGTCGCTGTCGATCACGGTGCTGGCCGGCACGGCGGCCGCGCTGGTCAGGCTGCCCTTGGTGGCCAGCGTGGTGATGTCGATCGCGTAGTCGCCGGCCTGGGTCGCCGAGGTCGAGCTGACGAAATTGATCTTGCTGTCGCTGGTCTTGCCGACGGCCGCGAACAGGCCCGCGATGTCGTCGAAGTTGCTGGTGATGGCCTTGTTCAGCTTGCCCGTGTCCAGTGTCAGCGTGCCGTCCTTCTGGAACGAGATGCCGATCTGGGACAGGCTGGTCAGGTTGCCCTTGAGCCCCGTGATCTGCTGCGACAGCTGGCGCCGCACGGACGCCTGCAGGTTGCGGACGGTGGCGTCGCCCAGCAGCGGGCCGCCGGTCTTGGTGGCGGCGTCGTAGCCGGACAGTTGGGCGATCTGGCTGTTGAGGTCGTTGTACGCCTTGACGAAGCTGTTGACCGAGCTGGTCAGCGAAGCCGTGTCGCGCGCCACCGTCAGGCTGGTGCTGCCGGTCTTGCTGACGTTGAGCGAGACGCCGGCGATGGCGCCGCTGATCGAAGAACTGCTGCTGCTGACGGCGATGCCGTTCACGTTGGCCAGGGTGTCGAGCGCGGACGCCTTCTGGCTCATGTTCTGCACCCCGCCCGGATCGTAGCCGAGCAGGTTGACCAGGCCGGGGTCGGCCGGGTTGCCGTTGGTGCCGCTGAGCGTGATGCGCATGGTCGACGAGGCGCCCGTGGCCGTCGAGGTCAGCACCAGGTGGTTGGGGGTGGCGTTGGCGCCGGTGGCGCCGTCCGACACCAGGCTGGCCGTGACCCCGAAATTGCCCTTGTTGATGGCTGCCGCGATGCCCTGCAGCGTGTTGTTGCTGGTGTCGATGACGATGCTGCCGGCCGTGCGGTCGGGGTCGGGCGTGAAGCCGGCGCCCAGGTAGGCGCCGCCCACACCGGCCGTCAGCCCGGCCGCGGCCGGGTTGGTGCCGCCCACGGTGATCGGGCTGGCGTCGGCCGACTCCAGCGTGATCGAACTGATGGCAGTGGTGGTCGAGCCGGTGTTGGCCGTGCCGCTGTTGCCGATGCCGCCCGTGACGGCGCCGCTGACGGCCTCGGAAATGTTGATGTTGCTGCCGTCGGCGTTGGTGAATTGCAGCGTGCCGGCGGCGGCCGTGCCGCTGACGGTGATGTTGGCGTCGGCCAGCGCGCGCGTGACGGCCGTGTCACCGGTCAGCGCCGTGTCGAGCGCGGCGGCGTCGATGCTGCCGGCCGCGCCGGCGGCCACGCCGGCCGCCTGGCTGGCGATGGTCACGCCACCCACCGTCAGCGCATAGGTGCCGCCGCCGCTGGTGTCGACCGTGCCGAAGCTGCTGGCGCCGGCCGCACCGAACAGGGTGGCCGAGGTCACGGTGGCGGCCGCCTTGGCCGACACGCCCGTGGTGCCGCTCTTGGCGTTGATGGCGTCGGCCAGCAGGCGCGCGCTGCGGGTGCTGCCGTCGGTGGCGATGGCGGTGCCGTTGATGGTCAGCGCGCCCGGCGTCAGGCCGCCGGTCTTGACGCCGGCGCCCAGCGTGGTGCCGGCCAGGCCGAAGGTGCCGCCGGACACGGTGCCGAGCGCGAAGTTGATGGTGGTGCTGCCGCCCAGGCCGATGGCGGCCGTGGTGCTGGCGTAGCCGCCCGAGGCCAGGGTCTGGGCTTGCGCCACCTGGCTGACGTTGATGCGGTAGCTGCCGGGCAAGGCCTTGGTGGTGGCGCTGGCGCTCAGCACGCTTGAATCACTGGGCAGGGCGCTGAGCGACTGGAAGCTGGACAGCGAGGTCAGCGGCGAGAGCGCGCCCTGGAACGAGCCGAGCGCGCCGGACAGGTTGCCGAAGGCCGATACCTGCGCCAGGTAGCTGGCCGATTTCTTGTCGAAGTCCGCCAGCGGGGCGGACTCCACCTGCATCAGCTTGCTGACGATGGTGTTGACGTCGATGCCTGAACCGATGCCGGGAGATGAGATACCCACGTTGGACTCCTATGGAAAGCAACAATATAAGACATTATCGGCGCCATCAAAGAGGACTTGAGAGGGGGAAATGCCAGTCTGTTCACGATTCGCTCAAAAAAGTGGCAGCGCGCGGCGGTGGTGGCAGGGCGGGCAGTCAGGGCAGTGCGGATGGCGCGGAGGGTGCGGACACGGCTGCACCGGCCCGCCGGCGGCGATGCAGCCGGGTGGACGGCCACGCGGGGCTGGGGCGGGGCGCAGAGAGAATAAACAGCGGGGCGCATGGCTACAGCATAGCGCACGCAGGCCATGATGGAAGGAAAAGCGGCGCGCCAAGGCGGTGCGCCAAGGCGGCGCGGCCGCCTCAGGCGGTCTGCTTGATCAGCAGGCCGGAACTATGGTTGGTGTTACCCAGCGATTTGGCGATCTCCAGCGCCTCGGGCGAGGGGATCTGGCGCAGCACTTCCTTGGTGGTCTGGTCGATCACTTTGACGACGGTGCGCTTGCTGTCCTTGTCGATCGAGAATTCCAGTCCCTGGGCCCGGGCCTGGGGCGACTGGTTCAGCTGCGACACGGCTTGCGACACCTGGTCCAGCGTCGGCACGGCGCCAGCGCCCTTGACGGCGGCCGCTGTTTCGACGGCGGTGGCGGGGGCGCGCGCCGTGCCGGCGGGGGCCGGGGCGGCATCGTAGCCGGCAGGATGGCGCTCGATCGGGCGTGCTGCCGAGGCAGTGCTTAATGAGTCGATGGTCATGATGGTTCCTGTTTGTGCAAAATCCCCGGCTGCACGAGTCAGCCGGGGAACCGGGTTTTAACGATGTCAGTCCATCGTCACACGGGTTTAGCCACGCAGCAGCGACAGCACGCCGTTCGGCAGCGAGTTGGCCTGGGCCAACATCGCGGTACCAGCTTGTTGCAGGATCTGGCCACGGGTCAGGCTGGCCGTTTCCGCCGCGAAGTCGGTATCCTGAATCCGGCTACGGGAAGCCGACAGGTTTTCCGTCGTCGTTTGCAGGTTCGAGATGGTCGAAGCGAAACGGTTCTGGATCGCACCGAGCGAAGCGCGGTTGCTGTTGACCTGGTTCAGGGCCGAGTCGATCGACAGCAGTGCGGCGTTGGCGCCGGCCACGGTCGAGACGTCGATCTTGGCCACCGATTGCAGGTCGCTACCGGTGTTGTTGTTGGAGCCCGTACCGTCAGCAGCGTTGTTGACCACGTTGGTGGCGGTGCTGGTGATGGTGAAGCCGCTGTCGGACGAGAAGTTCAGGCTGCCACCGACGGTCATCGAGCTGCCGCTGGCGCCGATGGCGGTCGCGTTGGCGGCCACGGCGGCGGTCAGGCCGGCCGCTGGTTTCTCGGCACCGCGCATGGTGGTGGCGGCCAGCAGGTCGTCGGCGGACGAGTTGACATTCTTGATCTGGATGTCGTCGCCCGACGCTTCGCTCAGCACCACTTCCTTGACGTTGGTGGTCGAGTTCAGCTTGATGGAGGCCGTGATGCCGGTGGTGCCGGACTGGGCGTTGATGGCCTGGGCCAGCGCCGACAGGTCGTTGCCTTTCACCTTGGCCGAGATCGTCACCGGGGTCGAATTGGCATCGTTGGCGATGGAATTCTGGCCGCGCAGTTCGAACTGGACGGAACCGTCGGTGCCGGTGGCCAGGCCCGACAGGGTCGCCGTGGTGGTGGCCGTGGCCGACACGCCGGTGGTGCCGCTCAGGGCGTTGACGTTGGCAGCGATCTGCTTGGCGGTGTCGCCCAGCTTGACATCGACGTTGGTGGTGGTGCCGGTGCCCGAGGTCACGGTCAGGGTCTGGGCCGTCACGTTGTTGGCGGTGCCAGCGAACGCGTCAGAGATCTGGCCGCCGCTCGAGGTGAAGGCCGATTTCAGCGTGTTGTTGCCGATGTCGGTCGCCTTGGCGCTCTGGATGCCCACGTTGATGGTTTGGTTCGAGTTGGCGCCGACCTGGAACTGGGTGCTGGTCAGGCTGCCGTCGAGGACGTTCTGGCCGTTGAACTGGGTGGTGGTGGCCACGCGGTTCAGTTCCTGTGCCAGCGACGACACCTCGTTCTGGATCGACTTGCGGTCCGAATCGGAGTTGGTGCCGTTGGCCGATTGCACGGCCAGTTCGCGGATACGCTGCAGCAGGTCACCAGCCGTGCTCAAACCACCTTCGGCAGTTTGCGCCAGCGAGATGCCGTCGTTGGCGTTGCGTGCCGCCTGGGTATCGCCGCGGATCTGCGAAGTGAAGCGCTCGGAAATGGCCAGGCCGGCGGCATCGTCCTTGGCGCTGTTGATGCGCAGGCCGGAAGACAGACGTTGCAACGAGGTCGACAGCGAAGCTTGCGAGGTGTTCAGATTGCGTTGCGCGTTCAGCGAGGCGATGTTGGTGTTGATGGTTTGTGCCATGATGATTCTCCAGACTAGGTTGGGCTACTTGCTCATTTCACTTTGGTCTGTCTCCGCGTTCCGAGACAATCAAACCGCTGTTGTAATGTGTAACGGTTGCCCCACGGGAAAATTTAGGCAAAAAAACGCGCGAAATTTTCACTTTCGGGGCTAAACGTTGGCCGCCCATGCCCGCTTAAACGACCGCGTTTGTCGAATCTTTAGGGCGAAAATAATTATATTTTGGCCCTTATTTCGACGTGATTTGGCTGGCCGGAGGGGGAAATGGTGGTCTGGATGACAATGGTGGGCGCAAAAAAAGACGGGGTCAGGTCATAAAAAAAGGCAACATGCGCGCATGTTGCCTTTTTTTATGACCTGACCCCGCCTGCCGGGGCCCCGGGCGGGGCCGTCAGTCGGCCACCACCACCCGGTTCTTGCCCGACTGCTTGGCCTGGTACATGGCCTTGTCGGCCCGCTTGACCAGTTCGCCCTGGTCTTCGTTGGGACGGCGCAGCGCCACCCCGGCCGAGAAGGTGATCAAGACCTTCTCGTTGTCGTGCAGGAAGAAATGCTTGGTCAGTTCACGCTGCAGCCGCGTCATCGTCTGCGAGGCCGCCTCCACCGTCGTCTCGGGCAGCAGGATCAGGAATTCCTCGCCGCCGAAGCGCGCGATCACGTCCATCGAGCGCAGCGTCTCCTTGACGATCTTGACCAGGTGCTTGAGGGCCGCGTCGCCGGCGATGTGGCCGTAGGTGTCGTTCAGGCGCTTGAAGTCGTCCAGGTCCAGCAGCGCGATGCACAGCGGCGTGCCGCGCCGGTCCGAGCGGGCCGTCTCGCGTTCGAACACGTCGTCCAGGCCGCGCCGGTTCAGGCTGCCCGTGAGCTGGTCTTCGCGCACCAGCTCGCTCATATGCTGCAGCTTGGCCTCCAGCGCGTGGATGCGCTGCTCGGCGTCCTGCACTTCCTGGCGCGCCAGCACCATCTTGTCGCGCGCCTTGAGCGCCTCATTCTGCACGATGCGCGTCTCGCGCAGCACGTCGTCGAGAATCTGGTTCAGTTCGCCGATATTGTCGGCGCGGCTGATCTTCTCCGAGTAGCCGCCGATTTTTTCGTGGAAGTCGCCGGTCGAGGCGGCCACCTGGCCCAGGCGGTCGATGAAGGTCATCATCATGTTCTTGACGGTGAGCTTGACGTCCGACAGGCTGTGCTTGAGCTGGCTTTGCTTGTAGATCACATCCTTGAGGCTGCGCGTGGCTTCCTCCAGCGCGCGCTGGTCGATCGGGCCGGCGATCAGGTTCTGCACGGCGTCGATCTGGCCGCGCAGCCAGCTGTCGTCGTCCAGCAGTTCGCTGACGTTCTCGAGCAGCAGCTTGAACAGGCGCAGCAGCAATTCCTGCTGCTCGGCCGTGTCCCCGCTCTTGAGTTCGATCTGGTAGCACAGTTGCTTCAGGCGCACGGCGATCTCGGCCAGCGCCTCCTCGCTGTGGGCCTGCTTGGTGGCCGCGCCCAGCGATTCGGCCTCGGCCACCAGGGCCGGCGCGCCCGTCAGAAGGGAGGCGACGGCGAAGGTGAGGGTGCGGCTGAGCAGGTCGCGCAGCATGCGGCTTTGCTCGGAATCGGGGGCGGCGGCCGTCTCGATGCCTTTCTTGACGGTGATGTGCTTGTCCACCAGTTGCGATAGGGCCTTGGCGTAGCCATCCCAGTCGCGCGACTTGACGGCGCGGTTGAAGCGGCGGCCGAACTCGGCCAGGTCGCCGACGCCGTCGGCCATGCGGTTGGCAAAGCCGGTCAGCACCGATTCCGGGCCGGGGTCGGCGCTGCCCAGCACGGCCGGCGCGGCGGCCGGCGCCACCGGCGGCAGGCCGGCGATTTCGAGGTAGATGTCGCGGTAGGCGTCGGGCGTGGGCGCGATGCGGCGCACGGCCAGGCGGCGGAACGCTTCGCGGGCGATGTCGGCCGGGTTCTGCTCCGCCGCGGCCGCTGGGGTGGTTTTGCTAGACATGGTTGCGCACAGCCTCTTTCAGTGACTCAGTCCTATCATGATAGGCGACACCATGGCCGTGCATAGCGACGATTAGCGGCCGGAAGGGGTCTTAATTAAACGCATACAAAGTATTCTTCCTGGCAACGCCAGACCCGCCGGCTCAGTCCGGCTCATTCGATCAACTGGTTCTTGATGGCGTAGTGGGTCAGCTCGGCGCTGTTCTTGAGCTTCATCTTGACCAGCAGCCGGGCCCGGTATTCGCTGACGGTCTTGACCGACAGCGACAGTTCCTTGGCGATGGCGCCGACCGTCTTGCCGGAGGCGATCATGGTCAGGGTCTGGTATTCGCGGTCCGACAGCGCGTCGTGCGGCGGCGCCTCGTGGTCCTCGCCCACGTGGTTGGCCAGTTCCTGGGCCAGCGCCGGGCTGATGTACTTGAGGCCACCGGCCACCTGGCGGATCGCCGTCACCAGCTCGCGCGGCGCGCTCTGCTTGGTCAGATAGCCGGCCGCGCCGGCCTTGAGCGAGCGGATCGCATATTGGTCCTCGCGGTGCATGGACAGCATCAGCACCGCCAGTTCCGGCTTTTCCTTCTTGATCTGCTTGAGCACTTCGATGCCGTTGCGGTCGGGCAGCGAGATGTCGAGCAGGATCACCTGGCAGTCGGCCTTGCGGAACAGCTTGATGGCGTCCAGTCCGTTCTCGGCCTCGCCGGCCACGACGATGTCGCCGGTCTCGGCCAGGATCTGTTTCAAGCCCTCGCGCACGATGGCGTGGTCATCAGCGATGAAGACCTTGATGATGGCTTTTTCTGTCATGAATCGATCATTTACCCGGTTACGCTATTTCGCAGTGGAAATACTGTGATCCGCTATTGTAGCGCCGGCGGCGGCCGGCATGGCGCCCGCGTGATGGCCATCGCACTTAATTTTGACGGCCACCACGGTGCCGCCGCCGACGGCGTGGCTCAGCGTCAACGTGCCGCCCAGCGCGCGCGCCCGCTCGGTCATGCCGCGGATGCCGAACGACTCGGGCTTGGCGCGGTCGCCCTGCCAGATGCCGCTGCCGTTGTCGCTGATTTTCAGGCTCACGTGGTGGCGGGTGCGGGCCAGCTTGACGGTGACGCGGCTGGCGCCGGCGTGCTTGGCGATGTTGGTCAGCGCCTCCTGCACGATGCGGAACAGGGCCGTGGACTGGTCGTTGTCGAGCGCGAACTCGCGCCGGTTGGCGCTGAACGCGCAGTGCACGCCGGCCTGCTGCTCGAACTCCTTGCACAGCCATTCGAGCCCGGCCACGATGCCCAGGTCCAGCAGCGGTGGGCGCAGGTCGAGCGAGATGCGGTGCACGGCGTCGATGGTGCGGTCGACCAGCGCGTCCACGTAGGCGGCCTTGTCGTGCAGCGTGGTGTCGCCTTCGGGCAGGCGGGCCGCCAGCATGGCCAGCGCCATCTTGATGGCCGTCAGGTTGCCGCCCAGGTCGTCGTGGATCTCGCGCGCGATGCGGGTGCGCTCCTGTTCCTTGACCTTCTCGATGTGGGCCGTCAGCTCGGCCAGCCGGGCGCGCGACTGGCGCACTTCCTGCTGCTCGCGCCGGCTCTCCGTGATGTTGGTCATGATGCCTTCCCAGCGCACGCCGCCGCCGGGCAGCGCGTGCGGGGTGGCGCGCAGGTTGATCCACTTGATGTCCTTCCACGCCTCGATCCAGATCCGGCCTTCCCAGTTCCAGCTGGCCAGTGTGGTGGCCGAGGTGTGCATGGCGTCCAGGTAGGACAGACGGTCCGGCTCCAGGATCAGGGCGAGGAAGCATTCCGGCGCCGCGTGCAGGGCGGCCGGCGTCAGGCCCAGCAGGGCCTGGCAGCCGTCGCTCAGGTAGGGGAAGGACACGCGCTGGTCGGCATGCAGCTCGAACTGGTAGACCAGGCCGGGCGTGTTGGAGACGATGGCGTCCAGGCGGGCCCGGACCCGGGCCAGTTCGGCGGCCACGGCGGCCGGGTCGGCCGGGGTGGCGGGCGTGGCGGGCGTGGCGGAGGGGGCGGAGGCGGTTGGATCAGTCATCATTCATGGTCATCGGAAAAACGGCGGCGGCGCGCGCGCCAGCGGGCCGCGTAACGGCGCAACACGCGCGTCGGCCACCAGCGCTTGCGCGGCAGGCGCCGTCGCCAGCGGCGCACGGCGGTGGCCAGCAGCTGGAACTCGCGCCAGGCGGCGCTCGCTTGCAGGCGCGCGATCCAGCGCGCCTTGAGCGCCAGGAACCAGGTCAGCAGGCGGGCGAACCAGGCGATGGTCAGCAGCGTGGGGCGGGTCAGCGCGTACAGGCGAGCCACGGCCGCCGCGCCGGCCACCTTGGCCGTCACGATCACGGCCAGGCCCGTCAGGGCGTGGCCGCGGGCCATGGCGAACAGGGCCAGCAGCTTGACGGGAAACAGCAGCAGGGCCGGCAGCACGAACACGGCCAGGGCGGCCACTGGGCGCAAGCCTTGCAGCCACCGTTCGAGCCGGCGCAGCGGCGGCCAGCGGGCCAGGTAGGCCATCAGGGCCGCGCCCAGGTCCCACAGCCAGTCCTCCAGCAGCAGGAACAGGGCGGCCAGGTAGACCAGGGGCGCCGTCAGCCGGCGTCGCGCGGTGGGCGAGAGTTTCATGCCGGGAAGGCCGGAAGGGCGAGTGCGCGCATGGGCAGATCATACGTGAAAAAATGCGCGCTGCGCAGGGCGGGCGCGCGGCGCGACAGCCGTCATAGCCGTTACAATACGGTCATGAACAAAGCCTTTGTCAAAGAATCCGACCACGACGACGATGAGGAAGCGGCCGCGCTGGCGCTGGCCATCCCGCCCGGGTCGAAGAACTACATCACGCCGGCCGGCTACCAGCGCATCAAGGATGAGCTGCTGCAGCTGATCGATGTCGAGCGGCCGGAAGTGGTGCGCATCGTGCACTGGGCCGCCTCCAATGGCGACCGTTCCGAGAATGGCGACTATATCTACGGCAAGCGGCGCCTGCGCGAGATCGACCGCCGCATCCGCTTCCTGACCAAGCGCATGGACCTGGCGGCCGTGGTCGACCCCAGCGTGCACCATGGCAGCGACCAAGTCTTCTTTGGCGCCACCGTCACCTATTGCAACCAGACGGGCGAGGAGCGCACCATCACCATCGTCGGCATCGACGAGCTTGATCCGCTCAAGGGCAAGATCAGCTGGGTGGCGCCGGTGGCGCGCGCGCTGACCAAGGCGCGGGTGGGGGATGTGGTGAGCTTCCAGGCGCCGCACGGGCTGGAGGAGCTGGAGATACTGGAGGTGAGCTATCCGGCGCCGGACGCCGGGTGAGCCGCTAAAGAACCGGGGTCAGGTCATACCATTAAGCAAGATGCTGGCATCTTGCTTAATGGTATGACCTGACCCCGGTTTTTTGATCAGCTGCGTTCGCGCAGGATGCGGTTGACGCCGGCCACGCGGCGCACATTGCGCAGCAGGCCGGCCAGGTGCACGCGGTCCTTGACCTGGATCGTGAAGCGCAGCTGGTGCAGGATGTGTTCCTTGTCCTCGTCCATGCCCACGTAGGTGATGTTGGCGTCCGATTCGCCGATCTCGGCCGCCACACGCGCCAGGATGCCTTTTTCGTTGTTGATCAACAGCTTGATGCGGCAGTCGAAACGCCGGTTCAGCTCGGTGCCCCACTTGACGGCGATCCAGCGGTCCGGCTCCTTGCCCTTCTGGCGCTTGGCCAGCGTGCAGTCGCTGGTGTGCACCAGCAAGCCCTGGTCGCGCCGCAACTGGCCGATAATGGCGTCGCCGGGGATCGGCAGGCAGCACTGGGCCAGTTGCACGGACACGCCTTCGCTGCCGCAGATGGTGACCGGGTCCAGCTCGGTCGCGCTGTTGTGGTCGATCGGCGCGCTGGCCGATTCGCCGCCCTTGAGGCCGAAGATGTGGCGCGCCACCAGGGCCGCCATGCGCTTGCCGATGCCGATGTCGGCGTACAGTTCGTCCAGCGACTTGGCGCTCGATTCGTTGAGCAGGCGCTCGACCAGCTGGTCTTCCATCGACGGGTCGATGCCCAGCGTGGTCAGGGCCTGGGCCAGCAACTGCTTGCCCAGCGTGATCGATTCGGGCAGGTTGATGGTGCGCAGGTGGTGGCGGATGGCCGAGCGCGCCTTACCGGTGCGCACGAACGACAGCCACGTCGGGCTGGGCCGCGAGTTGTTGTCCGTGACGATCTCGACGATGTCGCCATTGCGCAGTTCCGTGCGCAGCGAGGCCGGTTCGTTGTTGATGGTGACCGACACCGTGTGGTCGCCGATGCCGGTGTGGATCGAATAGGCGAAGTCGATGGCGGTGGCGCCGCGCGGCAGGGCGATGATCTTGGACTTGGGCGTGAACACGTAGACAGAATCGGGGAACAGGTCGACCTTGACGTGTTCGAGGAATTCGGCCGAGTCGCCCGTCTGCTGCTGGATGTCGAGCAGCGATTGCAGCCACGCATGGGTGCGCTGCTGCAAGTCCGACAGGTTGGAGTCGCCGTTCTTGTACAGCCAGTGCGCCGCCACGCCCGATTCGGCCGTGCGGTGCATTTCCTGGGTGCGGATCTGGAATTCGACCGGCGTGCCGTAGGGGCCGATCAGCGTCGTGTGCAGCGACTGGTAGCCGTTGAGCTTGCGGATCGCGATGTAATCCTTGAACTTGCCCGGCATGGGCTTGTACAGCGAGTGCAGCGTGCCCAGCGCCACATAACAGTTGGGGAAGCTGTCGACCACCACGCGGAAACCGTACACGTCCAGCACTTGCGAGAACGACAGGTGCTTGCTGCGCATCTTCTTGTAGATGCCGTACAGGGTCTTCTCGCGGCCATACACTTCGGCATGGATGTTGGCCATGGCCAGCGTGCTCTTGACCGCTTCCAGGATCTTCTTGACCACTTCGCGCCGGTTGCCGCGCGCCGCCTTGACGGCCTTGGACAGCGTGCGGTAGCGCAGCGGGTACAGGTGGCAGAACGACAAGTCCTGCAGTTCGCGGTAGATGTTGTTCAGGCCCAGCCGGTGCGCGATGGGCACGTACACTTCCATTGTCTCGCCGGCGATGCGGGCCTTCTTGGCCGGCGCCATCACGTCCAGCGTGCGCATGTTATGCAGGCGGTCGGCCAGCTTGATCAGGATCACGCGCACGTCCGAGGCCATGGCCAGCAGCATCTTGCGGAAGTTTTCCGCCTGCGCTTCGATCTGGCTCTGGAACTCGATCTTCTCCAGCTTGGACAGGCCGTCGACCAGGCTGGCCACGGGCGCGCCGAAGCGCTCGATCAATTCTTCCTTCTTGACGTCCTGGTCTTCCATCACGTCGTGCAGCAGCGCGGCCATGATCGCTTGCGCGTCCAGCTTCCAGTCGGCGCAGATCTCGGCCACGGCGATCGGGTGCGAGATGTAGGGCTCGCCCGATTTGCGCACCTGGCCCAGGTGCATCTCGTCCGAGAAGCGGTAGGCTTCCTTGACCTTTTTCAGGTCGGCCGGGCTCATATATTCGGCCAGCTTTTCCGTCAGATGGGTGACGGAGGCGACGCCGGCGGAGACAACGGGGGCGGCTAACGGAGACGACATGGGGGCGGGTGATGCCAGGGCGGGGTTTGCTGCGGGTGTGACGGTGCTGGCGCCGGCCGCTGAAGGCGCGGTTTTGGCGCGGGTGCCGGCAGTGAGGGTATCGGCAGGAGTCAGGTTCATCTTGTTCGCGTTCCGTCGCAGTGAAATGGTCAACACGCCAGCTGCATTATTGCAGAACTGCCCAGGTCCTGACCATCATCACCTTGCGGAACGCGGGTGCCACTTACATGGGAACCTTTTTCAGCATTTCCAGACCGACTTTGCCGGCTGCGATTTCGCGCAGTGCGACCACGGTCGGCTTGTCCTTGGCTTCGACTTTAGGCGTGTGGCCTTGCAGCAGCTGGCGCGCGCGGTAGGTGGCGGCCAGGGTCAGCTGGAAGCGGTTGGGGACATTCTTGAGGCAATCTTCAATCGTGATGCGGGCCATCTTAACTCCTAAATCGGGTGTTTATTCTGCGTGGATGCCCAGTTGGGCGAAGAGCGATACGTTGCGGGCCGCTTGTTGCGCAAACCGGCAACGGGCCGCTCGGACGATCGCGCTCAGCTCGGACAGGGCGACCGGGAAGTCTTGGTTGATAATAACATACTCGAACTCCGGCGCGTGGGCGATTTCGCCGCCGGCGGCCAGCAGGCGGCGCGTGATCACGTGCGGCGCGTCGGTGGCGCGTTTGTTGAGCCGTTCCTCCAGCGCGTCGATCGACGGCGGCAGGATGAAGATGCCGGCCGCCTGCGGGAACTGTTTTTTCACCTGGCGGGCACCCTGCCAGTCGATTTCGAGCAGGATGTCGGTGCCGGTCTGCATTTGCTGCTCGACCATGATGCGCGAGGTGCCGTAGTAATTGCCGTGCACTTCGGCCCATTCGAGGAACTCGCCGGCCTGGGCGCGGGCCACGAAGTCTTCCGCGCTGGTGAAATAGTATTCCTTGCCGTGGGTCTCGCCCGGACGGGGCGCGCGGGTGGTGGTGGAAATCGACAGCTTGATGGCCGGTTCCTGCGCCAGCAGCGCGTTGACCAGGGTCGATTTACCGGCGCCCGACGGCGCCACCACCATGAACAGGCTGCCGGAGAAGGCGGTAGGTTGGCTCATGTTGATCTTTCACTAACGTCTGCGGGCGATACGATCGCCCAAACAGCTATTTTACCAAGAGCAACGCCGGTAAGCTACCGGGCCTGTCATTGTAATAAGTCGATCAGGCGCGTGGCTGCGGCCGGGGCGCGCTCCTTGGCGCCGTTGATGAAGTAGACGAACACGTCGCGCTCCCTGGCGCTGACCTTGCCACTGGTGACGTAGGGGCGCCCGGGCAGCTCGGGCAGCTGGCCGGCCTGCCATTGCTGCGCGGCGGCGGCCCATTTTTTCAGCGCCGGCCTGGTGTAGCCGGTCGCGATGGTGCTCCGGGCATTCATCAGTCGGGCGTAGATGAGATCGCCGGTGATGTCGGCAAAGGCTGGGAATTGGGGCGCGTCGGTGAACACGGTGGCGACATGGTGGCGGCGCGCCAGTTGCAGATAGCCGGCGCACAGGAAGCTGTCGTGGCGGGCGTCCAGCACATGGCGGAGCCTGCGTTTGCCCAGCCTGGCGGGCAGCAGCTTGAAGAAGGCTGCCAGGTCGTCGGGATCGTAGTGCTTGGTGGCGGCCAGTTGCCACAGGATGGGGCCGAGTTTATCGCCCAGCTCGGACAGGCCGCTGCCGAGGAAGCGTTCGACCGATTCGCCGGCCTCGCCCAGCTCCTTGCGGTGGGTGGTGTAGCGGTTGGCCTTGACGGCGAACAGGAAGTCATCCGGCGTTTGCGCGTGCCAGGAGGCGTAGTGCTCGGGCCTGGCGTTGCGGTAGAAGGTGCTGTTGATTTCGATGCTGCTGAACTGGCGGCTGGCATATTCCAGCTGGCGCTTCTGCGGGATCGTGTCGGGGTAGAAGGTTGCGCGCCATGGCGCGTAGTCCCAGCCGCCTATGCCAACACGTGTGGTTGCCATGCCATCCTCCGCCATCGTTGCGATTGCCGGTATTGTGCATGCAACTGGTTGTCGGCGGCGCCCGGACGGCGGCAGCGGCCATGCGGGGGCGCAGGCGTTGTGTGCGGCCTGGATCGGTCGGGCACCAGCCGGGGACGGCAGGTGCCCGCACCGGTCTTATTCCAGGTTCTGCACCTGCTCGCGCATCTGCTCGATCAGCAGCTTCAGTTCCATCGACGCGTCGGCCAGTTCCTTGACGGAGGCCTTGGCGCCCAGCGTATTCGCTTCGCGGTTCAGTTCCTGCATCATGAAGTCCAGGCGTTTGCCGACCTGGCCGCCTTTTTTCAGGATGTGTCGTGTCTCCGTCAGGTGGGCCGACAGGCGGCCCAGTTCTTCGGCCACGTCGATGCGGATCCCGTACAGGATCACTTCCTGGCGGATGCGCTCCAGCGCGTCCTGGCGCGACAGCGACGAGTTCGAGCCCTGGCAGGCCAGGCCCAGCGCGTCCTGCATGCGTTCCACGGCTTTCTGCTGGAAGGCGGCCACCACCTGCGGGATCAGCGGGGTGATGCGCTTGACGATGGCTTCCATGGCGTCGATGCGGGCCGTCAGCATTGCTTCCAGCGCCGCGCCCTCGCGCTGGCGGCTGGTGACGAAGGCGGCCACTGTGCGGGCCGTGAGCGCGGCCACGTCGGCCTGCAGCGATTCCTGGCCGATCTGGGCTTCCTCGATCACGCCTGGCCAGCGCAGCAATTCCGCCACAGTCATGGCCGGCGCGTTGACGAAATGTTTGCCCACTTCGAGTTGCAAGCGTTGCAATTCACCGAGCAATGCCATGTTCAGCGCCGTGCTGCCGGTGGTGGCGGCCTTGCGTCCGAAACTGAGACGGATCTCCACCTTGCCCCGGGTGATGGCGGCCATGATGGCGGCCCGCAAGTCCGGTTCGAGGGCGCGCAAGTCGTCGTTTATTCGAAACTGTAGGTCAAGAAAGCGCGAGTTGACGCTCTTGATTTCTATCGTCAAGGTTCCCGCCGCGCTCTCGCTGGTGGCAACCGCGTAGCCTGTCATGCTGGAAATGCTCAAAGGATGTCCCCGGTTAAATCTTTACAAATCAGTGAATTATCCACACAATCCGGTTGTTGAGGCGAGGAAACTTATGGCTGCACAGAACAACGCCCCCTTACCAGATGGCCTGGAAATTGCTGGATATCGCATTGTAAAGAAAATTGCGTCCGGTGGGTTCAGTATTGTTTATCTGGCGTACGACCCGGACGGCAACGCGGTCGCGATCAAGGAATATCTGCCCAGTTCACTGGCCTTGCGCCAGCCGGGGGAGCTTGCGCCCGCCATTTCCAAGGCCAACCTGCCCGTGTTCCGCATTGGCCTCAAGTGCTTTTTCGAGGAGGGCAGGGCGCTGGCCCGCATCGCCCACCCCAACGTGGTGAGCGTGCTCAATTTCTTCCGCGCCAATGACACCGTCTATATGGTGATGGCCTACGAGTCCGGCCACTCGCTGCAGGAACATATCTCGCGCCTGAAATCGAAGGGGAGCCGGCCCAATGAGGCCTTCATCCGCCAGATCTTCACCCAGGTGCTGCGCGGGCTGCGCGAGGTGCACGCCAACAAGCTGCTGCACCTGGACCTCAAGCCGGCCAACATCTACCTGCGCACGGACGGCACGCCCATGCTGCTCGACTTCGGTGCGGCGCGCCAGACCGTCAACACCGACCTGCCCAAGCTCACGCCCATGTACACGCCCGGCTTCGCGCCGCCCGAACTGTACACGCGCAATGCGGCGCTGGGGCCGTGGACGGACGTGTACAGTATTGGCGCCTCGATGTTCGCCTGCATGGTGGGATCGCCGCCACAACCGGCCGACCAGCGCAAGACTGAGGATAAAATGGAGGCCCATTTCCAGAAGCTGGCCGGCCTGTACTCGGATGAGCTGATCCAGCTGGTGCGCTGGTGCCTGGCGCTCGACCCGCTGGCCCGGCCGCAAAGCCTGTTCGCGCTGCAGAAGGTATTGCAGGCGCCGGCCCCGGAAGCGCCCGCGCCAGCGCCCCAGGGCACGCTGGAAAAACTGGGCGGCGGCTTGCGCGGCCTGGTGGGCCGCCTGGGCGGCCTGGGACGGGCCAGGGACAAGGCCGGACCCGACACGCAGCGCTAACGACGGCATCAACCTATTCAAGGCAAGGCACCACCATGCAATTCTCCGTCTATCAGGAAAGCCACATCGGCGGCCGCAAGGTCAACCAGGACCGCATGGGCTACAGCTTCACCCGCGACGCGCTGCTGCTGGTGCTGGCCGACGGCATGGGCGGCCATCTGCGCGGCGAGGTGGCGGCCACCATCGCGTTGCAGACCATCTCCACCATGTTCCAGCAGCAGGCCACACCCTACGTGAAAAAGCCGGAGCGCTTCCTGGAACTGGCCTGCATGGCGGCGCACCATGAGATCCACCGCTACAGCGCCGCCAACAACCTGCCCGACACGCCGCGCACCACGGTGGTGGTGTGCCTGATCCAGCACAACACGGCCATCTGGGCCCACGTGGGCGACTCGCGCCTGTACTGGCTGCGCGGCGGCCAGGTGCTGGCGCGCACGCGCGACCACTCGCACGTGGAAAGCCTGATCGCGCGCGGCGTGGTGCCGCCCTCGGCGCGCGCCACCCATCCCGACCGCAACAAGCTGTATAACTGCCTGGGCGCCGGGGTAGTGCCGCGCATCGAATTGTCGGGCCGCGCCAGCCTGCTGCCGGGCGACCAGCTGCTGTTGTGCTCCGACGGTTTGTGGTCTATGCTGCCGGACGACGACATGGCGCACCGGCTGACCACGCAGATGGTGGTGCGCGCCGTGCCCGACCTGGTCAGCACGGCGCTGGCCAAGGCCGGCGCCGGCAGCGACAACGTGACGGCGCTGGCCATCATGTGGCAGGGCGGCGGCGTCACCGACGGCATCGCCACCGTGACGGCGCCCGACATGTCCACCGTGATCTCGACCGAGGCGCTGCCGGAAGACCTGCACAGCACCACCATCCATGGCGGCGCGCCGGACAAGGCGGCGGTGCCGGATGTGGCCGACGCTGATCCCGCGCCGGAACCGGATGCCTTCAACGACGACGAAATCGAACGCGCCATCGCGGAAATCCGCGGCGCGATTGAAAAATCCTCCCAAATACTGAAATAGGAAATTTGATGACTTTTGTATCCCGCCCCAGCGGCCGCGCCGTCGATGCGCTGCGCACCCTGCGCCTGACCCGCGACTACACCAAGCACGCCGAGGGTTCGGTGCTGATCGAATGCGGCGACACCAAGGTGATCTGCACCGCCAGCATCGAGGAAAAGGTGCCCGGCTTCCTGAAGGGCAAAGGCCAGGGCTGGATGACGGCCGAATATGGCATGCTGCCCCGTTCCACCCACACCCGCATGGACCGCGAGGCCGCGCGCGGCAAACAGTCCGGCCGCACCCAGGAAATCCAGCGCCTGATCGGCCGCTCGCTGCGCGCCGCGTTCGACCTGGAAGCGATCGGCGAGCGCACGCTGCACCTCGATTGCGACGTGATCCAGGCCGACGGCGGCACCCGCACCGCCTCCATCACGGGCGCCATGGTGGCCGCCTACGACGCCTTCTCCAAGCTGGTGGCGCGCGGCGCCGTACCGGCCATCCCGCTCAAGCACTTCGTGGCCGCCATCTCGGTGGGCGTGTACCAGGGCGTGCCGGTGCTGGACCTGGACTACGTGGAGGATTCGGGCTGCGACACCGACATGAACGTGGTGATGACGGACGCCGGCCACTTCATCGAAGTGCAGGGCACGGCCGAAGGCGCCGCCTTCGACCGCGCCTGCATGAACCGTCTGCTGGACCTGGCCCAGGGCGGCATCGCGGACCTGATCCGGATGCAGAAGCAGGCGTTGGGCCTGGCCGCGTAACTAACTGGCGCCACCCATGCGGCGCTGCAGGAACTCGACGAAGGCCACCGTCTTCAGCGGCAGGAAGTCGCGCGCCGGATAGACGGCGTAGCTGGCCGGCGCCGGCGGCACCCGGTATGCGGCCAGCACGGGCACCAGTTCGCCGCGCGCCAGTTCCTCGCGCGCCAGCACCTGCGGAATGCGCAGGATGCCGGCGCCGGCCGCGGCGGCCGTCACCAGCGAGCCGCCATCGTTGATCTGCAGCGGGCCATCGACCCGCACCACATACGGCCCCGCGTCGCCGATAAACGTCCACTCGTCATAGACTTTGCCGCCGTTGGTGTACAACAGGCAGGCATGCGCACGCAGGTCCTGCGGCGTGGCCGGCGTGCCGGCGCGCGCCAGGTAGGCGGGGGCGGCCACCATCACCGTCACGTTGTCGGCCAGCTTGCGCGCCACCAGCGTGGAATCGACCAGGTTGGAGGTGCGGATGGCGACGTCGATCTGGTCTTCGATCAGGTCCACCAGCCTGTCCTCCAGTTGCAGCGACACTTTCACTTGCGGATACAGGGCCGCGAATTCGGCCAGCAGCGGCACCAGCGGGCGGCGTCCGGCGATCGAGCACGACACGCGCAGCAGGCCGCGTACCTGCTGCTGGTACTGGTCGGTGATGTCGGCGATGCGTTCCAGCGCCTGTTCGATCTGCTGCGCCTGTTGCAGCACCAGCGCGCCGATCTCGGTCAGGGCCAGGCGCCGGGTGGAGCGCAGGATCAGGCGCGCGCCCAGCTCCAGTTCCAGCCGCGCCAGCTGGCGCGACACGACGGATTTGCCGCAGCCCAGCTGGGTGGCGGCCGCGCTGATGCTGCCGGCCCGCACGATGGCGGCGAAAATGGCCAGCCGCTGCGAATGGAGGGCGGGGCCGTGGAACGGGGGAGTGGGGATTGTCGCCATATGGGCAACAATGTAATGCTGAATTGATGACTAATCAAGCATCTTGCGGGGTCCTATACTGCGCTCTGTTATCCATTCTTCGCGAGCACAGACCACCATGTCCCTCACCAATCACCAATTCCTGCTGGCCCGCCGTCCCCAGGGCACCGTCCAGCGCAGCGATTTCGATTACGCCGCCGTGCCCGTGCCGGCGCTGGCCGACGGCGAGCTGCTGATCAAGCTGGAATACATCTCGCTCGACCCGGCCATGCGCGGCTGGATGAACGCCAGCGAAGATTCCTACATTCCGCCGGTGGCGATCGGTGAAGTGATGCGCGCCATCGCCGTGGGGCAAGTGGTGGAGTCGCGCCATGCTGGCTTCGCGGCCGGCGATTACGTCAATGGCCTGCTGGGCGTGCAGGAATATGCCGTCTCGCGTGGTCAGGGCCTGACCAAGGTCGATCCCAAGCTGGCGCCATTGCCGCTGTACTTGGGCGCGCTGGGCATGCCCGGCTTGACGGCGTACTTTGGCCTGCTCGACGTGGGCCAGCCCAAGGCCGGCGAGACCGTGGTGGTATCGGGTGCGGCGGGCGCCGTGGGCGCCGTGGTGGGGCAGATCGCCAAGATCAAGGGCGCGCGCGTGGTCGGCATCGCCGGCGGCGCGGACAAGTGCCGCTACCTGGTCGATGTGCTGGGCTTCGACGCGGCCATCGACTACAAGCGCGAGAACGTGGCGCAGGCGCTGCGCGAACACTGCCCGCAAGGCGTGGACGTGTATTTCGATAACGTGGGCGGCGAGATCCTGGACGCGGTGCTGAACCGGCTGGCGCTCAATGCGCGCATCGTGATCTGCGGCGCCATCTCGCAGTACAACAACACCACGCCCGTGCGCGGCCCGGCCAACTACCTGCAATTGCTGGTCAAGCGCGCCACGATGAAGGGCGTGATGGTGTCGGACTACTATCCGCGCGCGATGGAGGCCATCGTCGCCATGGGCGGCTGGATCAGGGAAGGCAAGCTGAAAACCCGCGAGGACGTGGTGCAGGGACTCGATACCTTCCCTGAAACGTTCCAGAAGCTGTTCGACGGCAGCAACAACGGCAAGCTGGTGCTGCAGGTGGCGCGCGGCTGACCGTGGCCCGTGGGCGGCACGCCGGCTTGCATGGCCGGCGTCGCCGCTGGCGTTTGGGTTTACAATGGCGGCACTTCCGGCCCCGCGCGCGGGGCGCATTGCCACTCTAGCCAGATTACCCATGACTCAACGTCTCATCCTTGCCTCCAACAACGCGGGCAAGCTCAAGGAATTCAACGAACTGTTGTCCACCGTCGGTTTTTCCGTGCACGCGCAGGGCGAATACAACGTGCCTGAAGCGGAGGAGCCGCACATCACCTTCGTCGAGAACGCGCTGGAAAAGGCGCGCCACGCGTCGCGCCTGACCGGCCTGCCGGCGCTGGCGGACGACTCGGGCGTGTGCGTGAACGCGCTGGGCGGCGCGCCGGGCGTGTACTCGGCGCGCTACGCGGGCGAGCCCAAGTCCGACGCCGCCAATAGCGCCAAGCTGATCGCCGACCTGGCGCCGCATGCCGACAAGTCGGCCTATTACTACTGCGTGCTGGTCTACGTGCGCCACGCCGACGACCCGCAGCCGGTGATCGCGGAAGGCCGTTGGAACGGCGAGATGATCGCGGAGGCGCGCGGCAACGGCGGCTTCGGCTACGATCCGCACTTCTACATCGCCGCGCTGGGCAAATGCGCGGCCGAACTGAGCTCGGACGAGAAGAACGCGCTGTCGCACCGTGGCCAGGCATTGCGCGCACTGGTTGAGAAGCTGCGATGATCCCGATTAAAGTCGCGGGCGCCGCCGCCAAGCCGGCCATGGCCACGTCCGACGCGGCCGGCGCTGCCGTCAAATATCTGCAGCCGGGCGCCCTGAACCTGCAGGCGCTGCCGCCGTTATCGCTGTACGTGCATTTCCCGTGGTGCGTGCGCAAATGCCCGTATTGCGACTTCAACTCGCACGAGGCCAAGGGCGGCGACTTCCCCGAACAGGAATATCTGGACGCGCTGCGCGCCGACCTGGAAATGGCGCTGCCGCTGATCTGGGGCAGAAAGATTTATACCGTTTTCATCGGCGGCGGCACGCCCAGCCTGCTGTCGGCGGCGGGGCTGGACCGGCTGCTGTCGGACCTGCGCACGCTGCTGCCGCTCGATGGCGACGCGGAGATCACGATGGAGGCCAATCCTGGCACGTTCGAGGCGGAGAAATTTCGCTCGTACCGCGCCAGCGGCATCAACCGGCTGTCGATCGGCATCCAGAGCTTCGACGCCGGCCATTTGAAGGCGCTGGGCCGCATCCATGATGGCGACGAGGCGCGTCGCGCGGTCGAGATCGCGCAGGCCAACTTTGACAACTTCAACCTCGACCTGATGTACGCGCTGCCGTCGCAAACGCTGGCACAGGCGCGGCTGGACGTGGAGACGGCCATGTCGTTCAAGCCGCCGCACCTGTCGCTGTACCATCTGACGATGGAGCCCAATACGGTGTTCGCCAAGTACCCGCCCACGCTGCCCGACGACGACGCCAGCGCCGACATGCAGGACATGATCGCGGAGCTGACGGCGGCCAACGGCTACGGCCAGTACGAAGTGTCGGCCTACGCCCAGCCGGGCCGGCAGGCGCGCCACAACCTGAACTACTGGGAATTTGGCGACTATCTCGGCATTGGCGCCGGGGCCCATTCCAAGCTGTCGTTCCCGCATCGCGTGCTGCGCCAGGCCCGCTACAAGCAGCCGAAAAGCTACATGGAGCAGGTGCGCAACGGCACGCCGGTGCAGGAGGAATTCGAGATCGCGCGCGAAGACATGGGTTTCGAGTTCATGCTCAACACGCTGCGGCTGCACGGCGGCTTTTCGCCCAACCTGTTCGCCGAACGCACGGGCATGAGCCTGAACGCGATCGACAAGACCCTCAACGCCGCCGAAGCCAAGGGCTTGTTGTACCGCGACCACCTGGTGATCCGGCCGACGGAACTCGGGCAGCGCTTCCTGAATGACTTGCAGGAGATGTTCCTGCGGTCATAGGCAGCACCGCTTACTGGGCCGTGGGTGGCTGCAGCGTGATCAACGTCGACGCGGCCAGCAAGGCCCCCAGCAACACCACGCTTTCCAGCCGCAGCACGGCACGGACCCGCAGCAGGCCACGGTGCGAGCGGCTGGCGGCGGGCAGGCCGGCCAGCTTGTTGTAGCCGCCGAGCGCGATGGCCGCCATGACCAGCGCCACCTTGGCCAGCAGGATCGCGCCGTAGGACGTGTGCAGCAAGTGCTCTGGTGTCCCCACCCGGCGCCAGGCGCTGTACACGCCGGTGACGACGATCGCCAGCACCGCCACCAGCGCCGCTTGCGACATGCGGTGCAGGTAGGCATCCTGCGCGCCTATGCCCATGCCCATGCCGCTGGCGCCGATGCGCGCATCCTCAAGCGCGAACCATCCCGACACCAGTACCGCGCCCGTCCAGATCCCGATGGCCGCGTAGTGCATCGCTTCCGCCGCCAGCGCGACGGACCAATAGCCTTCCTCGCCAGCGTGTCCCATCGAAGCGCGCGTCAGGGTGAATATGCCCAACGCCAGCATGGCGCCGGCATCACCGGCACGGCTGGCGGCGCCGCGCCAGCGCAGGAGAAGCAGCGCCGCCATGGCCAGCACAACGACGCAGCCGGCGCGGCCATAGTCGGTATCGGTCAACATCACCCGGAACATCGGGCACGCCTCGCGCAGGCCGACGTCGCCCATGATGGCGGTGGCGGCCAGCAATCCCGCCGCGCCGCTGACGACGCCCAGTCCCGCAGCCGCCATGTCCAGCCGGCGCAGCGCCGGTTCGAACGCATGCCGGCTGGCGCCGTTGGCGTGCATCCAGCGGCGCGCGCACCATGCGCCGGCCAGCCAGCTGAAAGCCAGGTTGAGCAAAAAGGCTGAAGCGACCTGCAGCAGTGTGACCGCATCCACTCACTTCACCGTGAACTGATAGTCGCCCTTGCGGCGGTGGCCATCGTGTCCGGCCACCGCCCAGTGCACCGCGTAGGTGCCGGCCGCCAGCGCCGGTAGCGTCAGCCGCAGGATGGCCGGGTTGGCGGCATCCACCCTGGCCTTGTCCATCGCCATGTTCTTGCCCTGGCTGTCGGTGACGGTGATGTTGCTGAAGGCTGGTTCAATCTTTTCGTTGAACGTCAGCGTGACTTCCCTGGCCGATGCATCGACGGTGGCGCCGGCCGCCGGGGTCGCGCTTTTCAGGCTCGCGTGGGCGGAAGCGATCGGGCTGGCCAATGTGGCGGCAGCCATCACGGCGGTGAGGACGATGGCGCGGAATGCATTCATCTTTGCTGCTCCTAATGCTTATTTCACGACGGTGATGGTGCTGACGGTCAGCACGCCGTTCACCATGTTGGCGACGAAGCGCACCTTGTCGCCTTGTTTGACCTGGTTGAGCATGGCCGGGTCCTGGGCTTTGAAGACCATGGTCATGGCCCCCATCCCCAGATTCTTCAATTCGCCGTGCTTGATGGTGAGCGTACCCGCGTCCTTGTCCACCTTCCTGATCTCGCCTTCGCTCATGGCAGCCGGAGCGACCGCCGCGCTGGCTTGCTGCGCGGAGCAGAGCGGGCTGACAGACGTGAACACGCCGGCGATGAAGGTGGCCAGGACAACGTTGTGCAGGTGTTTCATAGGGGGCTTCCTTTTGCATTGATGGATGTCGGCGACACTACACCTTACCATCGCAGTAAGGTCAAGTGCCTGCGTGGGCCGTTATGCAAGCGGGAGCGAAAAAATGACGGGGGTCAAAGCGAGCCGTCGTACATGCGCCCGTGTACGATTGCCGGCACTGCCCCCCAAGGGGAAGGCGTCAGAACTCTTCCCAGTCCTGGTCGTCGCCAACGGTGGCCGTTTTGCGCGGGGTGGGCTTGGCCGGGGCGGGCGAGGGGGCGGCGGCCAGGCGCCGGGCCGCTGGCGCGGCAGGACGCGCCGGTGCTTTGGGCGCCGCCACCGCCGCCCGGATCGGCGTCCGTACCTGTGCGCGTACCGGCGCGCTCGCTGATGCATGTGCCGGCGCCGCCAGCATGGCTTCATTCCCCAGCTTGAACGACGCCGCCACTTCGGCCAGCCGTGCCGCCTGCTCCTGCATGCTGGCTGCGGCGGCTGCTGCTTGTTCCACCAGCGCCGCGTTCTGCTGGGTCACGTTGTCCATCTGCGTGATGGCCGTGTTCACCTGGTCGATGCCCGTGCTTTGCTCGCTGCTGGCCGAGGTGATCTCGCCCATGATGTCGGTCACGCGCTTGACGCTGGCCACCACCTCCTGCATGGTGCTGCCGGCCTGCTGCACCAGCCGCGCGCCCTGGTCCACCTGTTCCACCGAGTCGCTGATCAGTGCCTTGATTTCCTTGGCCGCGCCGGCGCTGCGCTGGGCCAGGTTGCGCACTTCCGTCGCCACCACGGCGAAGCCGCGCCCCTGTTCGCCGGCGCGCGCCGCCTCCACCGCCGCGTTCAGGGCCAGGATGTTGGTCTGGAACGCGATGCCGTCGATCACGCCGATGATGTCCACGATCTTCTTGGCCGAGGCGTCGATCGAGCCCATGGTGTCGACCACCTGGCCGACGATGTTGCCGCCTTTTTCGGCCACGTTCGACGCGGCCTGCGCCAGCTGATTGGCCTGGCGCGCGTTCTCGGCGTTCTGGCGCACGGTGGAGGTCAGTTCCTCCATCGAGGACGCCGTCTCCTCCAGCGAACCGGCCTGCTGCTCCGTGCGCGAGGACAGGTCCTGGTTGCCGGCCGCGATCTGGGTCGATGCGGTGGCGATGGTGTGGGTGCCTTCCTGCACCTGGCTGACCACGTTGCGTAGCGCGTCGTTCATGCCGTGCAGGGCCTTCATCAATTCGCCGATCTCGTCGCGCGAGGTTTCAGCTTCGAAGCGGGTGGTGAGGTCGCCCGTGGCGACGGTGCTGGCCACGTCCACCGCCGATCTGAGCGGCGCCGTGATGCTGCGCGAGATGACCCACGCGGCCAGGCTGCCGACCACGATCAGCAGCACCGACAGGATGGTTTGCAGCAGCATGCCCCGGTCGTTGGCCGCTTCGATCGCCAGCGCCGTATCGTCGATGGCCTTGCGCTGGTAGGCCAGCAGCGCCTTGACCTTGTTCTGGTAGGCTGCGGCGGCCGGCGTGAACACCTGCTGGTACAGGCGCTCGGCTTCGGCCGCGTCGCCTTTCTTGCGGGCCGCCATCACGGCGTTCTTCGATGACTGGTAACCATTGCGCAGGGCAATGGCCTGGTCGTACATGGCCTTTTCCTCGGGCGTGACCAGCAGTTCCTTGATACTGGCCAGCAGCGCGCTGCCTTGCTTGACGCTGTCGGCGATCACGTCGGCGAAGGTGACGGACAGCGTTTCGTCCGTGCTGCGGGCGATCAGCGCCGTGCGGGCGATGGCCGAATAGATCAGCACATACCAGTCCGACACGATGCGTTCCTTGGCCAGCGGCTTGGCCATCATCAGCTTGGTCGCCTCGGCGTTGGCGCGGGCGTCCACCAGCGCGACGGAGGTGGCGAACACGGACATCAGCAGCACGGCAGCAAAGCCGATCGACAGGCGGGTGCGGATGCGCAGGTGGGACAGGAATTTCATGGCGAATCTCCCTGAAAGGCCGGCCTGCCACGGGGGATGTTTGGGGGCGGCGGCGCTGTTAGTATGCGCTCAAGCGCCGCCTTCGGGCATGAAATTTTCTGTCGTGTTTGTTGCTTTTTTGAAACAATATTTCATTTCGGAAGGACAGTGCGCCGTCCTCAAAATGTCTGCGCCAACCGCAAGTCGGGCCGCTCGCTCCAGCGCGCCAGCGCCTCGGCCATGCGTTCACTTTCGGCGATGGCGCGGCTCCAGTCGCGCGTGCGGGCCGCGTGGTCCTGGCCGTAGAACTTGAAGTCGCGCCGGTCCGGCAGCTTGCCGTTGGGGAGGCTGGCCACGAACCCGGGCGAGGGCGACACGAGGATCACATTGTCCAGCGCCGCGTCGCGCACGCGGCGCCACGGCATGGATTTGTCGAGCCAACCGGGCACGATGTAATCGGCGAAGTGCGGGTACAGCACCAGCCCGGGATCGCGCTGGTAGGGCAAGTGTAGGTGGTAGTCGATCAAGCCGCCGTCCCAGTAGCTGCCGTCCGGCGCGCCGGCGATGCCCGACACGGCTTCCAGCACCAGCGGGATGGAACCGGAGGCCAGCAGCGCGTCGCGCAGGTTGGCCCCGGACAGGCCGACGAAGTGGCCGGCGAAGGCGTCGAACGGCTGGCGCAGCCACTGGGCCTCGTCGCGACCATCGTGGAACACCACCCGTTCCATGGAGGCGGCCAGCCGGTTGCGGCTGATGGCGTTGCTGGCGGCCGCGCGCAGGAAGCCGGCCAGTTCGCGCCAGCGCACGCCGCCCGTCGCGGCCAGCGGTCCCGTCCCGCGCACGGTCAGTACGGACAGCCGATGGCCGGGGTGGTTCAGCACTTCGGCGCCGCGCCCGTCCAGCACCTCGTCCAGCAGCGCGCGGCAGGTACGGCTGACGTAGGCCGCGTCCACCTTGGCCGGGTAGCGCTGGGCCGCGTACAGGCGGGCCAGCCGGCGCTGCGCGGCCACCGGGTCGTGGAATGCGGCGGCGGCCATGCGCCAGGCGCCGATCGAGGCGCCCACCAGCGCGCGCTGGCGCGGCGCCTGCGGCAGCCAGGAACCGAACAGCCAGCAATCGATGCCGTTCAGGATCAGGCCCTTGGGGCCGCCGGCCGCGGCGGGGATGATGGCCACGTCTTCTGGCCGCAGGCCATCGGCGGCGATGCGCTCGCGCGCTCGCCGGCCCAGGCGGATGGTGATCGGTGACGTCACGGCCGCCTTACTTCAATCCGCCGCCCAGCGCCCGGTACAGGTCGATGGCGCTGGTGGTGCGCAGCAGGCGCGCCTGCACCAGCGTTTGCTGGGCGCTGAACAGTTCGCGCTGGGCGTCGAGCACGTCGAGCGAGCTGGCCACGCCGTTGGCGAAGCGCAGTTCCAGCAGCCGCAGGCGGTCGGCCTGGGCATCCTGGATGGCCCGCTGCGCTGTCACCTGGTCGCCCAGGTAGCTGCGCGCGGCCAGCGCGTCGGCCACTTCGCGGAAGGCCACCTGGATGGTCTTCTCGTAGTCGGCCACGGCCAGGTTCTTGCGCACTTCGCTCAGGTTCAGGTTGGCGCGGTTGCGGCCCGCGTCGAAGATCGGCAGCACCAGTTGCGGCGCGAACGACCAGCTGCCCGAGCCGCTGTCGAACAGGCCGCCCAGCGTGGGGCTGCTGCTGCCCACGGCCGCCGTCAGGCTCACGCGCGGGAAGAAGGCGGCCCGCGCGGCGCCGATGTTGGCGTTGGCCGACTTCAGGCGCTGCTCGGCGGCGCGGATGTCGGGCCGGCGCGTGAGCAGGTCCGACGGCAGGCCGGCCGGTAGCGCGCTCATGGCGTCGATCTGGGCGTCGCTGGCCAGGGCGCCGGCGTTGTTGGCGCTGTTGGCAGCGTTGGTATTGCTGGTGTCGCGTGCGTTGTTGGCAGCGCTGGCGGTGCCGGCGCCATTCGCGGTATTGGCGGCATTTGCGGCGGTGGCGGCGTTGGCCGGGGCAGGCGCGGGTGGCTGGCCCACCAGCAGCGTCAGCGCGTTTTCAGCCTGCGCGCGCTGGC
This sequence comes from Rugamonas brunnea, assembly GCF_014042345.1. Classification (GTDB taxonomy): domain Bacteria; phylum Pseudomonadota; class Gammaproteobacteria; order Burkholderiales; family Burkholderiaceae_D; genus Rugamonas; species Rugamonas brunnea. Next base: position 81,348 of record NZ_JACEZT010000018.1, on the reverse strand, counting down.
GCGCCAGCGTGAGCGCGGCCGCGCGGGCCGTTTCCATCAGCGTTTCGTTGGTACGCAAGTCGAGCAGCGACGAGGCGCCCACGTTGGCACGCTGGCGCGTCAGGTCGTAGGTGCGCTGGCGCGTTTCGAAGCTTTGCTGGGCCAGCGCGTACTGCTCGGCGTAAGCCCGTTCCGTGTAGTAGGCTTTGGCCACGTCGGCCACCAGTCCGATCTGCGCCGCCTGGCGCGCCTCGTCGGTGGCCAGGTAGGCCGCCAGCGCGGCATCGTTCAGGCTTTTCACGCGGCCGAAGAAGTCCAGCTCGAAGGCGGGCATGGACAGGCCCACGTCGTAGCGCTTGCCGATCGTGCTCTGGCCGCTGGGCGTGAGGAAGGCCGGCGTCTTGGCGCGGGTGTCGGTGGCGCTGGCGTTCACATTGGGCAGCCGGTCGGCGGACTGGATGTCGTACTGGGCGCGCGCTTCCTCCATGCGCAGGGCGGCCGTGCGCAGGTCGCGGTTGTGCTCCAGCGCCGTGGCGATCAGTTGTTGCAGGCGGGCGTCGGTGAAGTAGTCGCGCCAGCCCGTGTCGGCGGCGGCCTTGCCCTCGGCGGCGCTGTCGGCGGCCGACGCTTCGGGCCAGGTGGCGGCCACCGGCGCGGCCGGGCGTTGCAGGGTGGGCGCCAGCGAGCAGGCCGACAACAGGCCGGCCGCCAGCAGCGCGGTCAAGAGAGTGTGGCCGGGCTTAGTCATGTTTTTTCTCCACAGGCAGGTCCAGTTCATGTGCGGCCAGACGGCGCTGGCGTTCGCTGCCCTTGAATATGCGGCGGATCACGACGAAGAACACGGGCACCAGGAACACGGCCAGCACGGTGGCCGTGATCATGCCGCCCATCACGCCGGTGCCGATGGCGCGCTGGCTGGCGGAGCCGGCGCCGCTGGCCACCACCAGCGGCAGCACGCCGAGGATGAAGGCCAGCGAGGTCATGATGATGGGGCGGAAGCGCAGGTGCACCGCTTCCAGCGTCGATTCGATCAGGCCTTTGCCTTGCGCCTGCAAGTCCTTGGCGAACTCGATGATCAGGATCGCGTTCTTGGCCGACAGGCCGATGATGGCGATCAGGCCGACCTTGAAGTAGACGTCGTTGGGCAGGCCGCGCAAGGTGGCGCCCAGCAGCGCGCCCAGCACGCCCAGCGGCACCACCAGCAGCACCGCCACCGGGATCGATTCGCTTTCATACAGCGCGGCCAGCACCAGGAAGGCGGCCAGCAGCGACAGCGCGAACAGGGCAGGCGCCTGCGAGCCGGAGGTTTTTTCTTCCAGCGACTGGCCGGTCCATTCGATGCCGAAGCCGGGCGGCAGTTGTTCTGCCAGGCGTTCCAGTTCGGCCATGGCTTCACCGGTGGAGCGGCCGGGGGCTGCGTCGCCGGTCAGCTTGATGGCGGGGTAGCCGTTGTAGCGCACCAGCTGCACGGGGCCGTTGATCCAGTGCGAGCGGGCGAACGACGCAAACGGCACCATGGCGCCGCTGGCGCTGCGCACGTTGAGCTTCATCAGGTCTTCCGGCTGCAGGCGCTGCGGCGCGTCGGCCTGTACGATCACGCGTTGCTGGCGGCCGGCGCTGGCGAAGTCGTTCACGTAGGACGAGCCGAGCGAGATCGACAGCATGCTGTTGATGTCGGCGAAGGCCACGCCCAGTGCGTTGGCTTTTTCACGGTCGATGTCGAGCTGCAGCTGCGGCGCGTCTTCCAAGCCCTCGGGACGCACGCCTTTCAGCACCTTGCTCTTGCCGGCCAGTTCCAGCAACTGGTTGCGGGCGGCCAGCAGGGCGGCGTGGCCCTGGCCGCTGCGGTCCTGCAGGCGCGCCGTGATGCCGGTGGCGTTACCGAGTTCGCGGATGGGTGGGGGGCTGAGCGGGAACACGATGGCGTCCGAAATGCCGGACAGGGCGCCGAACGCGCGCTGCGCGATGGCGGTGGCCGACTGGTCCGGCCCACGTTCGCTCCAGTCCTTGAGCGGCACGAACACCAGGCCCGCGTTCTGACCATTGCCCGAGAAGCTGAAGCCGGCCACCGCGATGGTACGCGCCACGCCGGGCTGCTGGCGGAAGTAGGCGTCCACCTTGGCCAGCACGGCGGCCGTGCGGCTGGTGGAGGCGCCGGCCGGCAGCTGCACGTTGGTGATCAGGTAGCCTTGGTCCTCATTGGGCAGGAAGGACGACGGCAGGCGCGCGTACAGCCAGCCCACCACGCCCAGGATCAGCGCGAAGATCACGAGATAGCGGCCGGTGCGGGTCAGGATCTTGGCGATCATGCCCTGGTAGCCGGTGGCCGTGACGGCGAAGCGGCGGTTGAACCAGCCGAAGAAACCGCGCTTCTCATGGTGATGGCCCGCTTCCACCGGCTGCAGGATGGTGGCGCACAGGGCCGGCGTGAGCGACAGCGCCATCAGCGCCGAGAACACCATGGCCGACACCATCGACAGCGAAAACTGGCGGTAGATGGCGCCCACGGCGCCGCCGAAGAAGGCCATCGGGATGAACACGGCGATCAGCACCAGCGTGATGCCGATAATGGCGCCGGTGATCTGGCCCATGGCCTTGCGGGTGGCGTCGCGCGGCGACAGGCCTTCCTCGCTCATGATGCGTTCGACGTTCTCCACCACGACGATGGCGTCATCGACAAGGATACCGATCGCCAGCACCATGCCGAACATGGTCAGCACGTTGATCGAGAAGCCGAACATCTGCATGGTGGCGAAGGTGCCCATCAGCGCCACCGGCACCACGATGGTGGGGATCAGCGTGTAGCGTATGTTTTGCAGGAACAGGTACATCACGAGGAACACCAGGATCACTGCTTCCACCAGCGTTTTCACCACTTCCTCGATGGAGATCTTGACGAACAGCGAGGTATCGTAAGGCACGGTGTACTTCACGCCGGGCGGGAAGTACTTGGCCAGTTGGTCCATCTTGTTGCGCACCGCCGTCGCCGTTTGCAGCGCATTGCCGGACAGGGACAGCTGCACGCCGATGGCGGAGAACGGCGCGCCGTTCAGGCGCGCATTGATGCTGTAGCTGGCGCCGCCCATTTCGATGCGGGCCACGTCCGACAGCCGCACCAGCGAGCCGTTGGGATTGGCGCGCAGGACGATGCGGCCGAATTCGTCCGTCGAGGACAACTGGCCGGTGACGACGATGGGCGCGGAATAGGTTTGCTTCGCGGGGCTGGGCAGATCGCCCAGCGTGCCGGACGCCACCTGCGCGTTCTGGGCCTTGATGGCGGCCGTCACGTCGGCCATGGTCATCTTCAGGCCCACCAGCTTGGCCGGGTCGATCCAGATGCGCATGGCGCGCTCGGTGCCGAACAACTGGGCCTGGCCCACGCCGGGAATGCGCTTGATCTCGTTGACGACGTTGCGGGCCAGGTAGTCGCCCAGCGCGGTCGGATCGAGCTTGCCGTCGGTGGACGACAGGCCGACGAACATCAGGATGTTCGAGCGCGCCTTGTTGACCTGCACACCTTGCTGGGTGACTGCGGCCGGCAGGCGCGATTCGACCCGCTTGATGCGGTTTTGCACATCCACCGCCGCCAGGTCGGGATTGGTGCCCGGCTGGAAGGTGACGGTGATGGTGACGGCGCCATTGGCCTCGCTCTGGGACTCGACGTACTGCAAGCCGTCGGCCCCGTTCATTTCCTGCTCGATCACGCTGGTGACGGCGTCGTCCAGCACCTGCGCCGTGGCGCCGGGGTAGTTGGCCGTGATGACGATGGACGGCGGGGCGATGGTCGGATACTGGGCCACCGGCAGCGTGGTGATGGCCAGCGCGCCGCCCAGCAGGATGAACAGCGCGATCACCCACGCGAAGACGGGGCGGTCGATGAAGAACTTAGGCATCTGTGCTCCCCGCGCTTATTTGGCCGCAGCCGGCGCCGCAGCAGCAGCGGCCGAAGCGGATGCCGATGCCGATGCCGATGCAGGCGCCGACGCCGACGCTGGCCCGGTCCACGGCTGCGGCTTGACCTGCGCGCCCGGCTTGGCCTTCTGGAAGCCTTCCACGATGATGCGTTCGCCGCCTTTCAGGCCGGAGCTGATCACCCAGTCCTGGCCCTGGGCGCTGTCGGCCACCACGGGCTGCGATTGCACCTTGTCGTCGGGGCCCACCACCAGCACGGACGCGCCTTCCGGTCCGCGCACCACGGCCTGCTGCGGCACGGTGATGGCGGCTTCGCGCACGCCTTGCTCCAGGCGCGCGCGCACGTACATGCCCGGCAGCAGCGTGTGCTGGGGATTCGGGAACTCGGCCCGCATCGACACGGCGCCTGTGCTTTCATCGACCGACACATCCGAGAACAGCAGCTTGCCCGGCAGCGGGTAGGTCTGGCCGTCTTCCGTCACCAGCGTGACCTTGGCCTGGCCCTTGCCGGCGCTGGTCAGTTTGCCGCTGGCCAGCGCGCGCTGCAATTTCAGCAGCTCGGTGGACGACTGGGTGATGGTGACGTAGATCGGATCAATCTGCTGCACGGTGGCCATCGGCGTGGCTTCGCCCTGGCCCACCAGCGCGCCTTCCGTGACGAGCGCGCGGCTGGCGCGGCCCGAGATGGGGGCGGTGACGGTGGCGTAACCGAGCGTGAGGCTGGCGTTCTGGCGCGCGGCCCGGGCCGTCGCCAGGTCGGCGGTGGCCTGCTTCTGGGCCGTGACGGCGTCGTCGTATTCCTGCTGGCTCACGGCCTGCGCGGCCAGCAGCGGTTTGTAGCGTTTCACTTTCAGGTCAGCCTGGGCCAGGTTGGCCTCGGCCTTGGAGACGGCCGCCTGGGCGCTGTCGTACGAGGCCTGGAAGCTGGCCGGGTCGATCCGGAACAGCACTTGGCCCGCCTTGACGTCGCCCCCTTCCGTGTAGACCCGTTGCAGCACGATGCCGGCCGTGCGCGCCCGTACCTGGGCCGTGCGCGATGCTTCCAGCCGGCCCGGCAGCTCGGTGCTGAGGGTGACGGCGGCAGGGGCGACGGTGATGGTGGCGACCGTGGGCGCTGGCGGCGGGCCGCCATTGCCGGCGGCCTTGTCGCCGCAGGCGGCCAGGCTGGCCAGGGTAAGGAGGGAGAGGGCGACAGACGTGCAGCGCGGGACTGATCTCATGGATGTCTCGTAAATATTAGGATGGTTGACTGTGCTGGTCCCCGGCGCATGATAAGGGCGGGGTGGGTTGCAGCATTGTAATACAGCAATTCATGTAACGTTTTGTAGCCGACAACGGTGGAAATGGCAGCGGGGACGGCACCCGCGTCCGGCCAGTGCCGGCCCGCGTGCGCCGTCCCCGCTGGCGAGGAACGAGGGCTGAAGCGATCAGCGCATACCGGAGATGATCTGTTTCAGCTTGCCCGAGTCGGCGCAGAAGGCGCGGATGCCTTCGGCCAGTTTTTCCGTGGCCATGGCGTCCTCGTTGAGCATGAAGCGGAACGATTTCTCGTCCAGCGACATCTTGCCCACGGGGGCGGCCGGCGCCGATTCGGCCGACAGCTTGCGCATGACGGGGGCGTCGCTGCTGGCCAGTTGCTTCAGCAGGTCGGGGCTGATGGTGAGCAGGTCGCAGCCGGCCAGTTCCAGGATCTGGCCCGTGTTGCGGAAGCTGGCGCCCATCACCTCGGTCTGGTAGCCGAACTTGCGGTAGTAGTTGTAGATGCGCTTGACCGACTGCACGCCCGGGTCCTCGGCCGGCTCGTATTCGATGCCGGTGGACTTCTTGTACCAGTCGTAGATGCGGCCCACGAACGGCGAAATGAGCTGGGCGCCCGCTTCCGCGCAGGCGATAGCCTGGCCCAGCGAGAACAGCAGCGTCATGTTGCAGTGGATGCACTCCTTCTCCAGGATCTCCGCCGCGCGGATGCCTTCCCAGGTGGCGGCCATCTTGATCAGCACGCGTTCGCGGTCGAAGCCGGCCGTTTCGTACAGGTGGATCAATTCACGGGCCTTGGCCACCGAGCCTTCCGTGTCGAACGACAGGCGGGCGTCGATCTCGGTCGAGACGCGGCCGCTGACGATCTTCAGGATCTCGCCACCGAACGCGATCAGCAGGTGATCGATCACGTCGCCGGTGGCGGCATTGGGGTTGTCGCGCACGGCCTTTTCCAGCAGCGGCTTGTATTCGTCCTTCTGCACCGCCTTCAGGATCAGCGACGGGTTGGTGGTGGCGTCGCGCGGGGTGTAGGCCTTCATCGACTGGAAATCGCCGGTGTCGGCAACGACGGTGGTGAATTGCTTGAGCTGTTCGAGTTGATTCATGTGCGGTGCCAAAAGAGAAGAGGTAAGCGAAATTGCAAAGAGTATCTTAGCTTATTGTCCTCATCTCTGGTCAAATGATAAATACGGAGCGCATGATGTCACGCTCGGTGCAGTTGCGCCGGCCCTACTTGTGGGCCAGCGCGGCGAGGAGGTGGTGCAGTTCGCGCAGGAAGTCCGAGGGCAGGGTGGCCGACTTGGCGGGTTTGGCCGCGTGCTGGGCGGTGGCCGGATGCGCGCTGGCGGGGCGGGAGGAAAGGGGCGCGCAGGGGACGGAGGCTTGGTTCACGCTGAGCAGTGTTGCCATCTTGAACTCCTTGTCGATTTGGTATGCTTATTTTGCACTGTTCCCGCGATGGGATAAATACGTATAATCGAATTGAGTATTCCAAAAATGGAGCAATGATTGGATGTGCTGAATTACATGCGGCTGTTCGTGGAAGTGGCCCGGCGCAAGAGCTTCCGCGCCGCCGCCGACGCGCTGGACATGCCCAATTCCACGCTGTCGCGCAATATCGCGGAGCTGGAAAAGATCATCGGCCTGCGGCTGCTGAACCGCTCGACCCGCAAGGTGGAGCTGACGGCGGCCGGCGAAGTGTATTTCAAGCGCTGCCAGAGCATCGTCGAGGAAGCGCTGTCGGCGCATCAGGCGCTGCGCGATGTATCCGAGCGGCCCATCGGCACCTTGCGGGTGTCGATGACGTCCGACTTCGCCATCGGCTACCTGGCGCCCATCCTCGGGGAGTTCGCGCGCGCCTATCCGCTCATCAAATTCAATTTCGACATCACGGTGCGCCCCGTCGATTTGCAGACGGAGCCGATCGACCTGGCCATCCGCATGGGCCGCCCGCCGGCCGGCCCCAACTCGCTGGTGGTGCGCCAGATCGCCACGCTGCCGCGCTACCTGTACGCGGCGCCCGAATACCTGGCGCGGGCGCCCCGGTTGATGCATGCGAGCGACCTGTCCAACCATTCGCTGTGCGTGGGCCGGGGCGCGGCGCGCGAGACGGATGTGTGGCGCCGCTTGCATCGCGGCGGCGAGACCGTGGAGGTGATGGGCGGTTCGCGCTTCGTCAGCAACAGCGCGGAAGTGAACCGCGCCATGGCCGCCAGCGGCATCGGCATCGCCGGCCTCGATCCGCGCATCGTGCGGCAGGACGTGGAGGCGGGGCGGCTGGTGCGCGTGCTGCCGGACTGGCAGCTGGAGCCGACCCATGTGCATGCGATCACGGACACGCGCCACCTGCCCGCGCGCACCAAGCTGTTCATCGCTTTCCTGATGGAGCAGCTGGGTAACCAGATTTCGATTGCGCAGGAAGACCCCGAGACGGCCGACGCGCAATTGTTGATGGACGAGTTGTCCGGCATCCTGGCTGGTATCACGGGCAGTAGCGGCAAGGCCTCGTTCGACGTGGCCGACGTGCGCGGCGAGACCGCCTGCTTCGCCGTGGCGCGCAACCTGCAGGGTGTGGCGATCGGCTGCGGCGCGTTCCGGCCGCTGCAGCCGGGCGTGGCGGAGGTCAAGCGCATGTACGCGCGCGCGGGCAACGCGGGCACGGGGCGCGCCATCCTGGCTTTCCTCGAGCGCGAGGCGAGCGCGCGCGGCTATCGCGAAATGTGGCTGGAGACGCGTGCAGTGAACCGGCGCGCGGTGCAGTTCTACACGGCCGCCGGCTACACGCCGATCGACAACTACGGAAAATACGCGGGCAATCCGCTGGCCGTGTGCTTCGCCAAGCAGCTTGGTTTCAGTGCTGGTATAGTGTTTGGCGCCCAGTCATCCTGAAGGACGTTCGCCATGACCTTGCATGCCAGCGTGGAGTTTTTCGATACCCAGTTCCAGCGCCAGATCGCGCAGAACGAATTCGCGCTCAACCCGTTCGAACAGGCCGCGTTGCCGCATTTGTGCGGGCGGGTGCTGGATTTCGGCTGCGGCATGGGCAACCTGGCCTTGCACGCGGCGCGCACCGGACATGAGGTGTTGGCATACGACGCCAGTCCCGCCGCCATCGCCCACTTGCAGCAGGTGGCGCGCGAGGAAGCGCTGCCGTTGCGGGCAGCCGTGGCGGATTTGCGCGAGATGCGGTTGCAGGAGCAGTTCGATACCGTGGTCTGCATCGGCCTGTTGATGTTCTTCGATTGTCCCACGGCGCTTGCCCAACTGGCGCATCTGCAATCGCTGCTGCGGCCGGGCGGCGTGGCGGTGGTCAACGTGCTGACAGAGGGCACCACTTACATGGGCATGTTTTCACCGGAAGGACATTGCCTGTTCAAGCCGGGCGAGTTGCTGGGGCAGTTCGACGGCTGGCGCATCCTCGTGCATGAACAGCACAGCTTCCCCGCGCCCGGTGGCACGGTGAAGGCGTTCGATACGGTGATCGCGCAGCGCACCTGATACGTGCTCCGGGCAGGGCAGACAAGCTGTCGATCATGGTTATTGTTGCTTCCGCTGCGCGGGGCGTGAGCCGGCCATGAACCTGTTGGTTGACGTAGAATGAGGACTCACTGCTGGAGGCGCCATGATGAATATCTTGCTATCTGAACTGGAGAAAATGGCTGTCGCCCTTCCTGCTGATGAGCGTGCGCGGCTGGCAGAAGTGTTATTGCAGTCGTTGCAAGCGGCGCCCATTGCTGAAGTTGAAGCCGCCTGGAATCAGGAAATAGCCGAACGTCTTGCAGCGTTCGAGCGCGACGAGGCAAATGCTTTGGCGGCTGAGTCGGTCTTTGCGGAAGCGCGTTTGCTTGCCAAATGAAACGTGCCCGGTTTCTACCGCAAGCCAGAGAGGAGTTTCTGGCCGAGGTGGCTTATTACAACACTGCGCGATCAGGAACAGGGACGCAGTTCGTCGCGGCGGTGGAGGCGGCGGTAGCTCGTGCTTTGGCCTTTCCATTATCAGGCGCACCGCTGGGGCCAGCGCGGCGGATGATGGTCAGGCATTTCCCATTTTCGATCATTTATCGCGATGAAGCTGAGGGCATCCTTGTGATCGCGGTTGCGCATCGTTCCCGTCGCCCCGGTTATTGGCGCGATCGTACGGTCACCTGAAGGCACATAGCTCTGCGCGCCGTTGGGGCGTTGCCGACTTCAGCTCGCGCGTCAGCCGATGAAGGAGTCGAACTGCAGGTCGAATTCCTGCAGCGCCTTCTGGGCGTTCTGCATCTTCTTGCGGAATTCCGGGCCGCGTTGCAGCGCCAGTCCCACCGCCAGCACATCGATCACCACCAGGTAGGCCAGGCGCGCGGAAATCGGCGTGTACGGGTCGGTGTTGAAGATCAGGTCGATCGGGATCAGTACCGTCGCTTCTTCGGCCAGCGGGGTGCCCGAGGGCGCCATCACGATCACGTCCGCGCCGCCACGGCGCGCCAGCTTGGCCGAGCGCACCAGCGGCGGGCTGTTGCCGCGCTGGGAGATGGCCACCACCGCGTCGCCGGTGCGCAGCAGGGCGGCGGCGATGGCGTGGATGGCCGGGTCGGCGTAGGCCACGGTCGGCACGCCGGAGCGGAAGAACTTGTGCTGCGCGTCCGCCGCCACGATGCCGGAGGTGCCCTGGCCGTAGAACTCGATCTTGTTGGCCTTGGACAGGATGTCGAGCGCCTTCTGGATCGCTTCCGGATCGAGGTTGTTGCGCAGGTCCAGCAGGGTGTTGATGGAGCGGCTGCAGATCTTGTTGACCAGGTCGGCCGCCAGGTCGTCCTGAGCCGGCTGCTCGTTCAGGCCGGGCAGTGCCAGCGCCAGGCCCTGGGCCAGCTTGAGTTTGAACTCATGCCAGCCGTCGTAGCCCAGCGTGCGGCAGAACCGCACCACGGTCGGCTCGGACACCTGGGCGCTCTTGGCCAGCGCCGTGATGTTCTGGTTGACCGTCTGCGCCGGCTGTTCCAGCACGGCCAGCGCGACCTTGCGCTCGGACTTGGACAGCGAATCGAGCTGGGTGCGGATGGAATCGAGCAGCATGCTTGAATCAATCCTCAGGTAAGGCTTCTTCGCGCCACTGCAGGCCGTCGCGGCCGATCAGGGCGGAGGCGGCGGCCGGGCCCCAGGTGCCGGCAGCGTAGGGGATCGGCATGGTGTCGTCCTGCTCCCAGTTGTTCAGGATAGGCTCGACCCATTCCCACGCCGCTTCCAGTTCGTCGCCGCGCATGAACAGGGTCAGCTGGCCGCGCAGCACGTCTAGCAGCAGGCGCTCGTAGGCGTCCATGCGGGGCGATTTGAACGATTCGCGGAAGTCCAGTTCCAGTTCGACCGGCTTCAGACGCATGCCGTCGCCGGGCGTCTTGGCCATCAGGTTCATGCGCAGGCCTTCGTCCGGCTGCAGGCGGATCACCAGCGAATTGGGCTGGAAGCTCGACGTGGGCTGGTTGAAGATCGAATGCGGAATGTGCTTGAAGCGCACCACGATCTCGGCCAGCGAGTCGGCCATGCGTTTGCCGGTGCGCAGGTAGAACGGCACGCCGGCCCAGCGCCAGGTGTCGATTTCCGCCTTCATGGCGACGAAGGTTTCGGTGCGCGACTGCTCCGGCGCATCCGGTTCGTCGCGGTAGCTCGGCACGGCCTTGCCATCCACGTGGCCGGCGCGGTACTGGCCGCGCACGATGTTCTGTGCCAGCGTGGTGGGCGTGAATTTCTTCAGCGAGCGCAGTACCTGCAGCTTGGCGTCGCGCACAGCGTCCGGCGCGATCGAGGTCGGCGGTTCCATGGCCACGATACACAGCAGTTGCAGCAGGTGGTTCTGCAGCATGTCGCGCAGCGCGCCCGAGGTGTCGTAGTAGCCCATGCGGTTGCCCACGCCCAGTTTCTCGGCGATGGTGATCTGCACGTCCGAGATCCACTCGCGGCGCCACAGTTGTTCGAACAGGATGTTACCGAAGCGCAGGGCCAGCAGGTTCTGCACGGTTTCCTTGCCCAGGTAGTGGTCGATACGGTAGATCTGCGATTCCGCGAACACCTTGCCCACTTCGGCGTTGATCTGCTTGGCCGAGGCCAGGTCGCGACCCAGCGGCTTTTCCAGCACCACGCGCGAATTGGGCGTGACCAGGCCGTTGGCGGCCAGGTTGTCGCAGATTTGCGAGAACAGGTGCGGCGGCGTGGCCAGGTAGTAGACGCGGGTCACCGGGTCGGGGCGCAGCGCGTTGATCAGCGGGCCGTAGCTGTCCACGTCGGTGGCGCTCAGCGAGACGTAGACGATGCGCGCCGTGAAGCGGGCCCACGCTTCGGCCGTCACGGCCGGCGATTTGATCAGCGGGCGCGAGGTGGTTTCCACCGTGTGCAGGAAGGCATCCTGGCCGTAATCCTGGCGGCCCACGCAGATGATGCGCGCCGTTGGCGGCAAGTCGTTGGCGACGTCGCGTGCGTACATCGCGGGCAGCAGTTTGCGCATTGCCAGATCGCCGCTGCCGCCAAACAGAACCAGGTCAAAATCGGTAAGAGCCATAATATGTGTGTGATCGCAAAAGTGGTGGTGCCGGAAGGATGCTGCCTCAATGTAAATTTACTACACAAAAAGCGGCAACGCAAGAAATTTTACTACAATCCGCACGGCGCGTTGCGGCGCCGCCATGCCTGCCTGCGGGCGTAGGGACGGGCATGAGGGCCTGTCCCCGGGTTTATTCGATGTAGGCTGGCTCAACCCGGCCCGCCACGTCCACCCGCACCGACAGGACGCGGCCCGTGTGCGGATACTGCTCCGCCTCGCCGGCCGGGCGCTTGTAGCTGGCGCTGGTGATGTACAGCGTGCGCAGGTCGGCGCCGCCGAATGCCACCATCGTGGGGCAGCGGGCGGGCAGGGGGATCACGTCGAGGATGGCGCCGTCCGGGGACAGCTTGAGCACGCGCGCGCCTTCGAACATGGCACACCAGTAGTTACCTTCGCTGTCCACAGCCGCGCCGTCCGGACGGCCGCCGTAGTTGTGCGTGCGGTCGGTTGAGAACTGCATCAGCGTGCGCGGGTCGGAGACGCTGCCGCTGGCCAGGTCGTAGGCATAGCGGGTGATGCGGTGGGCCGTCGTGTCGCTGTGGTACATGGTGTGCTGGTCGGGGCTGAAACCGAGGCCGTTCGAGACGGTCATGCCGCCCGACCAGACCTTGCGCACCGCGCCGCGTTCGAGCACATACATCTCGGCCGCCTGGCGGTCGCGCGGTTCGTAGATGGTGCCCACCCAGAAGCGGCCCGCCGCGTCGGCGCGGCCATCGTTGAAGCGGGTGGTGGCCGTGTCGTAGGGCGCGGGGGCGATGTCGGTCAGCTCGCCGCTGTCCGTGTTCAGGTGCACGAAGCCGCGCCGCAGGGAGACGATCAGGCCGCCATTCTCGTTGCGCGCCAGCGCCGACGGTTCGCTCGCCATCGGGTACTTGCGGTGCGCGCCGGTGGACGGCACCAGCCGGTGCACGGCGAAGCCTTCGATGTCGACCCAGTACAGGGCCTGTTCCTCGGGATGCCACAGCGGGCATTCGCCCACCTGCATGACGGCGTCGAAGGCGGGGATGATCTCGTATTTGCTCATAGCGATGCTCTAAGAAAGCGTGGGGTCTGACCCCGTTTTATGGGGGGGGCAGACCCCGGTTTTCGAATTCACAGGTGCTGCGCGGCCTTGGCCATGACGATCAGGCCATTGGTCGAGCTGTCATGGCGCTCGGGCGCGATCTCGCCCGTCAGCTCCGCGTGGATGTTCTTGGCCAGCACCTTGCCCAGTTCCACGCCCCACTGGTCGAAGCTGTTCACGTTCCACAGCACGCCCTGCACGAAGGTTTTGTGCTCGTACAGCGCGATCAGGGCGCCCAGCAGCGGCGGCGTGAGCTGGTCCATGAGGATGGTGTTGCTGGGGCGATTGCCGGGGAAGGTCTTGTGCGGCACCAGCGCTTCGATCTGCTCCGCGCTGAGGTTCTGGCCGCGCAGGTCGGCCCGCACTTCGTCGGCCGTCTTGCCGGTCATGAAGGCTTCCGACTGGGCGAAGCAGTTGGCCAGCAGTGCGTCGTGGTGGCCCGCCAGGTCGTGCGTGGCGCGCAGCGCGGCGATGAAATCGATCGGCGTCACGTCCGTGCCCTGGTGCAGCAGCTGGAAGTAGGCGTGTTGGGCGTTGGTGCCGCATTCGCCCCACACCACGGGGCATGTGGGTACGCCCACGTCGGCGCCGTCGCGCGTGACGCGCTTGCCGTTGCTCTCCATGTCGAGCTGCTGCAGGTAGGCCGGGAAGCGGCTCAGGTCCTGGTGGTAGGGCGCGATCGACAGCGAGCCGCAGCCGAGGAACTGGCGGTTCCAGAAGCCCACCAGGGCCAGCAGCACCGGCATGTTCTCGGCCAGCGGCGCGGTGCGGAAGTGTTCATCGAGCGCGTGGGCGCCGGCCAGGAAGTCGCTGAAGTAGCCAAAGCCCACCGACAACGCCACCGCCAGGCCGATCGACGACCACACGGAGTAGCGGCCGCCCACCCAGTCCCAGAACGGGAACATATTGGCCGGGTCGATGCCGAAGGCCTTGACCGCATCCGTGTTGGTGGAGACAGCCACGAAATGGCGCGCCAGCGCGTCCTCGCCGGCGCCGCGCAGGAACCAGTTGCGGGCCGTCTGCGCGTTGAGCATGGTTTCGGCGGTGACAAAGGTCTTGGAGGCGACGATGAACAGCGTGGTCTCGGGGTTGACCTGGTCCAGCACGGCATCCATGTCGTGGCCGTCCACGTTGGAGACGAAGTGCATCTTCAGGCGCGGGTGGGCGTATGAGCGCAACGCCAGGCACACCATTTTCGGGCCCAGGTCCGAGCCGCCGATGCCGATGTTGACCACGTCCGTGATGGCCTTGCCCGTGTGGCCGGTCCAGGCGCCGCTGCGCACGCGGTCCGTGAAGTCCTTGATGTGATCAAGCACGGCATGCACGTCGCGCCCCACGTCCTGGCCGTCCACTACCAATTTGTTGCCACGCGGCATACGCAAGGCCGTGTGCAACACGGCGCGTTGCTCGGTAAGATTGATCTTCTCGCCCGCGAACATGGCGTCGCGCTGCTGCTCCACGCCGCGCTCGCGCGCCAGGTCCAGCAGCAGTTCCACGGTGGTGGCGTCCAGGCGGTTCTTCGAATAATCGAGGAACAGGCCGGCCGCGTCCACGGTCAGCTTGGGAAAACGCTGCGCGTCCTGGGCGAACAGGTCGCGCAGGGTCCACTGGCGGGCCGTGGCGGCATGGGATTCGAGGGCCTGGAAGCTGGCGGTAGCGGAGAGGGCGGGCTGGCGCATAATGAGGTGGCGTCGTCGTGTGGGGTTGGAATAGGCACCGTGCAACGGTCGGTTGCGGTTCGGATGGCTAATAATACATGAAAAACAGGTAAATTCACTACACTTTCGTGCGCGGCCTTATGCCGCCTCGGTTTCCTTCACCTGATTCCCCCGCCGGATCGGGCTGTTTTTGCGCGGTCATGATAAAAAAGATGCGATAAAAGATCGGATTGTCGGAATTTTTGTAGTAAAATTTCACCGAATTCTTCATTCATAAGGAACGATCATGGCGCTGCATCCTGTACTTGAAACCGTCACTGCGCGAATTATCGCGCGCAGCAAACCATCGCGCGGCGCGTACCTGGCCCACCTGGAGGCGGCCCGCGTCAAGGGCGTGCAGCGCGGCGCGCTGTCGTGCACCAACCTGGCGCACGGCTTCGCCGCCTTCCCGGCCAACGACAAGCTGGTGCTGAAGGAAGTGAAGAAGCCTTCCGTGGCCATCGTCTCGGCCTACAACGACATGCTGTCGGCGCACCAGCCGTTCGAGAGCTTCCCCCGCATCATCAAGGACGCCGTGCGTGAAGTGGGCGCGGTGGCGCAGTTCGCCGGCGGCGTGCCGGCCATGTGCGACGGCGTGACCCAGGGTCAGCCCGGCATGGAACTGTCGCTGTTCTCGCGCGACGCCATCGCCATGGGCACGGCCGTGGCGCTGTCGCACAATATGTTCGACTCGGCCCTGTACCTGGGCGTGTGCGACAAGATCGTGCCGGGCCTGCTGATCGGCGCGCTGCACTTCGGCCACCTGCCGGCCGTGTTCGTGCCGGCCGGCCCGATGACGAGCGGCCTGTCCAACTCCGACAAGGCCAAGGTGCGCCAGCTGTACGCGCAAGGCAAGGCTACCCGCGAGGAACTGCTGGAAGGCGAGGCCAAGTCCTACCATGGCGCCGGCACCTGCACCTTCTACGGCACCGCCAACAGCAACCAGATGCTGATGGAAGTGATGGGCCTGCACCTGCCGGGCGCCGCCTTCATCACCCCCGGCACGCCGCTGCGCGACGCGCTGACGGCGGCCGCCGCCAAGCGCGCGGCCCAGATCACGGCCCAGAGCGACAACTATCTGCCGGTCGGCCACATCGTCGACGAGAAGTGCATCGTCAACGCCGTCGTCGGCCTGCTGGCCACGGGCGGTTCCACCAACCACACGCTGCACCTGGTGGCCATCGCCAAGGCGGCCGGCATCGTGATCGACTGGGACGACTTCAACGAACTGTCGGCCGTGGTGCCGCTGCTGACGCGCATCTACCCGAACGGCGAGGCCGACGTGAACCACTTCCACGCGGCCGGGGGCACCGGTTTCGTGATCCGCGAACTGCTGGACGCGGGCCTGCTGCACGACGACGTCACCACCATCCTGGGCAAGGGCCTGCGCGCGCACTGCGGCGAGCCGTTCCTTTCGGAAGACGGCAAGGGCGTGGTGTGGCAAGCCTCGCCGCTGGAGTCGGGCGACGAGGGCGTGCTGCGCAAGGCCGGCGCGCCATTCTCGGCCGACGGCGGCATGGTGCTGGTCAAGGGCAACCTGGGCCGCGCTGTGATGAAGGTGTCGGCCGTCAAACCGCAGCACCGCACGGTGGAAGCGCCGGCGCTGGTGTTCAACTCGCAGGAAGACTTCATGGCCGACTACAAGGCCGGCAAGCTCGATCGCGACTTCGTCGCCGTGATCCGCTTCCAGGGCCCGCGCGCCAACGGCATGCCCGAACTGCACGCGCTGACCCCGGCGCTGGCCAACCTGCAGGACGCCGGCCGCCGCGTGGCGCTGGTGACGGACGGCCGCATGTCGGGCGCGTCGGGCAAGGTGCCGGCCGCGATCCACGTGTCGCCGGAGATCCTGGCCGGTGGTCCGCTGGGCCTGGTGCGCGACGGCGACATGATCCGCCTGGACGCGGCCAGCGGCACGCTGGAAGCGCTGGTGCCGTCGGACGTGTGGTGCGCGCGCGCGTTGGCCACGGCCGACCTGTCGCCCAACGCCGTGGGCATGGGGCGCGAACTGTTCTCCATGTTCCGCGCCAGCGTGAGCGCGGCCGAGCAGGGCGCCACCACGTTCCCGCTGCCATCGCCGATCCCGACCACGGTCGGCCTGCATGACGCCGACCCGGTAGGCAATACCGTGCCCGGTTCCGATGAAGATTTCTCGATGAAGAAAGAAGCCTAAGCCATGACCATGACTCTGCTCGACATTATGCGTACCTCGGCCGTGATCCCCGTGATCGCGATCGACGATCCTGAACATGCCGTACCGCTGGCGCGCGCGCTGGTGGCCGGCGGCATCCGCGTGCTGGAAGTGACGCTGCGCACCAAGCACGGCCTGGGCGCGATCCGCGCCATGTCGGCCGTGGAAGGCGCCATCGTCGGCGTCGGCACGCTGACCCAGCCCGAGGAATTCGCCGCCGCGCGCGACGCGGGCGCCGTGTTCGGCGTCTCGCCCGGCCTCACGCCGGCCCTGATCGCGGCCGCCAAGAGCAGCGGCCTGCCGCTGCTGCCGGGCGTGATGACCCCGTCCGAAGTGATGGCCGCGCGCGAGCACGGCTTCCAGCAGCTCAAGCTGTTCCCGGCCGTGCCGGCCGGCGGCGTGGGCATGCTGAGCGCCATCGGCGGCCCGCTGCCGGACGTGACGTTCTGCCCCACGGGCGGCATTTCGCAGGACACGGCGTCGCAGTTCCTGGCGCTCAAGAACGTGGCCTGCGTGGGCGGCTCCTGGCTCACGCCGAAGGACGCCATCGCGGCCGGCAACTGGGACCGCATCACGGATCTGGCCAAGGCCGCCAGCAGCCTGCGCTAAGCCGCCGCGCTGGTCCATCCCCTGAATCGGGACGTAACACGATTGTGTTACGTCCCGTTTTTTTTGACGTGAGTCTCAGCGTGGTTGCGGATACTTGGCGAAGGACAGGCCGGCGTAGGCCCAGCACACCACCAGCTGTTGGCCGAAGACGGTCAGCGCGGGCGTGTCGTAGGCCTGGCAGTCGGCGAGGTAGGCCTTGCCGCTCCAGCCCAGCGGATCGCTGCCGCGCTGCGCCCACCAGATGCGGTCGTCGCCGTGCCCTTTCCACGTCAGCCACAGCTTGCCCTGGTAACTGGCCAGCGACGGCGCGTTGCCCGTCACGGCACATGGCACCGTCTCCGCGCCGCTCCAGCCGCCGCCCGCGTTGTGCGCGAGGTAGACCTGGCGGTCGTCGCCCAGGCCGCGGATGGCCAGGGTCAGCGTGTTCTCATGCACGGCCAGCGCCGGTCCCTCCTGGCTGACCAGCTGGCCGATGCGTTGCTGGCCCTGCCACTGGCGCGCGGCCGCGTCGAAGGTGGTGAACCACACGCCGTCATGGCCGTAGCCGGTCCAGACCAGCCACAGCCGGCCCTGGAAGCTGCACAGGGCAGGTGCTTCGGCCGTGCCCACGCCCGGCACCTTCTGCTGGCCGCTCCAGCCGGTGCCGTCGTTGGTGGCGTACCAGATGCCGGCGTCCAGGCCGTAGCCGCGCCAGGCGCAGTACAGGATGCCGTCGTGGACGGCGATGCACGGGCTGCAGTCGGTGGCCACGCCGCCGATGTATTGCTGGTCGCGCCAGTGCATGCCGTCGGCGGTGGTGGAATACCAGATGCCCGAGCCGGTCGCGCCTTGCCAGACGGCCCACACCTGATCCTTGAACGTGGCGCAGCGCGGCGCGCGCGACATGGCGCAGGTGGGGCCTGTGCCGCGGTTGCCCCAGCCCGGCACGCGGTTGTAGAGCGCCCGCGCGCCTTCGCGGTCGCCGCCCGACAACGTGGTCCAGCTGGCCAGCGGACCGGCGCCCAGGCGCGCGTTGTGGTCGGCCTTCCAGCGCATGGTCCACACTTCCTGGTCCGGCGGCGTGCCGCTCCAGCCTTGGGCGGGCGCCGGATAGTGCATCACGGAGTAGCGGTCGTAGGGCGTGAACGAGAGGCTGTCCGCGTCGATCCTGAAGTTGCCGTTTTGATGGCCGCCGTCCACGTGCTCCCATTCGACGGTGATGAACTGGTCGCGGTCGCTGCGGGTCTGCTCGTGGATCAGGCCCAGCGCGTGGCCCAGTTCATGCACGCCGATGTAGTCGTTGTTGATGACGGCATGGCTGGCGCCGTTGCTCATGCCCAGCGTGCTGTGCGAGCCGCCGTTGGCGGCGCCGATCACCAGGTAATCGGCCTCGTTGCCGCGCTCCGTGAAGCAGACGCCGGCCGCTTGCTCCCACTGGTTCATGGCCTCGCGCACGGCTTGCCGGTAGGCGTAGTCGGGCTGGAATGCGTAGGGGATCTTGCGGTCGGTCCAGCATCGGACGCTGGTTGATGTGCTTGCCATGTTGCCTCCTGATGAATGATGTCTTTATATTATCTTTTGCGGCGGCCGTTTCCGCATCAGTCCGTTTGGACTGATCAGGCATGTCGATCGCCGCCCACAATTCCGAACTTTTGTTTGACGGCCATCCATGCCGGGAGTAAAACAGTACTTGCACACGTGAACTTTCTCAGCCGGGGGGACAATGATGATGCGACTAGCGTTGCTCTGTCGTGGCGTGGCGTTGGCCGCCTTCCTCGGGGTTCTGTCCTGGCATGGCGGGGCCGCCGCCGCGCCGAAGGAAATCGTGTACATCACGGCCAAGCTGGACCTGCCGTTCTGGAGTACGATGGGCAAAGGGGTGGAGTCGGCGGCGCTGGCCAATGGCTATGCCTACAGCGTGATGGACAGCCAGCTCAATCCGCAGACGCAGCTCCAGCATGCGCGCGACGCGATCGCCCGTGGCGTGGCGGGCATCGTCATCTCGCCGGTCGACAGCCAGACCGCGCCCGACACGCTGGAGCTGGCGCGCAAGGCCGGCGTGCCGGTGGTGATCGCCGACATCGGCACCAACAGCGGCCAGTACGTCTCCTACATCAAGTCCGACAACTATCGCGGCGCCTACGAGGTGGGCGCGGCGGTGGCGGCCGCGCTCAAGGAAAAAGGCTGGCAGGGCGATCCGTTCGCGCTGGTGACCATCTCGCTGGCGCGCAAGAATGGCCAGGACCGCACCAATGGCTTTCGCGATGCGATGAAGGACGCCGGCATCACCCATGAAGGGGGCCTGCGCCAGATGCAGAACTACTCGGCCGAGGAAACCAGCGGCTACGTCAAAAGCCTGCTGGCGGCCACGCCCAGGCTGCGCAGCATTTTCATCGAGACCGACCAGCCCACCATGGGCGCGCTGCATACCATCAAGGCCGCGAAAAGGCAGAACGAGTTGCTGATCGGTTCCTTCGACGCCATGCCGGAAGTGGCGGCGCTGCTCAAGGCCGGGCCGCTGGTGGCCTGCGGCATGCAGCAGCCCTACCTGATGGGCGCGAAAGCGGCCGAGGCGCTGGTGGACAGCCTGCACGGCAAGGCGCCGGCCAAGCAGATCATGGTGCCTATCCTGGTGGCGACCAGCAAGAACGTCGAGCAGTTGATGCCGGTGGCGAACAAGACCGTGTTTGGCATCGGCGCACGATAGACAGATAAGACAGAACAGACAGAAGCCACTGTGGCCATGCGCCTCCCGCACCTGAAGATAGGCCAGCGCCTGGCGTTCGGTTACGGCTTCGTCATCGTGCTGCTAATCGCGATGACGCTGGTGGGCGTGGCCAGGCTGGGCGCCCTGAGCCGCACCACCGACGAGGCGCTGCGCGAGAAGTATCCAAACACGGTGCTGGTCAATGAAGTGATCTTCGAGCTGGGGGCGGTTGCGCGCGCCATGCGCAATACGCTCATCATGACCGAGCCGGATCAGGTCAAGGCGCAGCTGGCCGACATCGCGCGCGCCAAGCTGCGTGTGACGGCGCTGATGGGCCAGCTCACCCTGAACGTGCGCGACCCGGCCGGCGTGGAGATCCTGCAGCAGATCGAGATCATCCGCTCGGCCTACACTTTCAACCAGGAGGAGTTCATCGCACTGCTGGCCGATGGACGGCTGGGCGAGGCCAAGAACCTGCTGCTGGTTGACCTGGACCCCTATCAGGGCGACTATTTCCGCGCCCTGGAAAAATTGCAGCAGCACGAGAGCGCCCTGATGGAGCAGGCCAGGACAGCGATCGATGCGTCCTACCAGCGGGCGCGCGTCAGCATGCTGGCGCTGAGCGGGTTCGCGGCCTTGCTCAGTGTCGTCATCACGTTCGGCATCACCCGTTCGCTGCTGCGGCAACTGGGCGGGGAGCCCGACTATGCGACCGCCATCGCGCGCCAGATCGCAGCCGGCCAGATGGACCTTGAGATCGCCATCGCCCCGCGTGACCGCGCCAGCCTGCTGTACGCGATGAAGGTCATGCGCGACCGGCTGGAGGAGCGCACCTTCGCGCTGCAGGAGACCAACGCGGAGCTGGAGCAATCGCTCGAATCGCTGAAGATGACGCAGGACGACCTGGTGCGCAGCGAGAAGCTGGCGGCGCTGGGCTCACTGGTGGCGGGCGTGGCGCACGAACTGAACACGCCGATCGGCAACGGCTTGCTGGCGGCCAGTTCGCTGGCCGACCACGTGCGCAGCTTCGAGGGCGAGGTGGCCGCCGGCCTGCGCAAATCGGCGCTGGAGGCGCACCTGGCGGAGGTGCATCAGGCGGCCGACATCATGCTGCGCAACCTGAACCGGGCGGTGGACCTGGTGGCCAGTTTCAAACAGGTGGCGGTGGACCGGGCCAGTTCGCAGGGGCGAGAGTTCCTGCTCGACGAAGTGGTCACGGAGATCCTGCTGACCTTGTGGCCGTCGCTGAAGAACTGCGGGGTCGCCATCACGCATGATATCCCGCCCGGCATCAGCATGCGCAGCTATCCGGGGGCGGTGGGGCAGGTGCTGACCAACCTGGTCAACAACGCCGTCATCCACGGCTTCGACGGCGTCCACGGTGGTTGCGTAGCGGTGCGCGCGCGCGTGCGCGACGATGGCTGGGTCGATCTGGAAGTGCGTGATGACGGCGCCGGCATCGCGCCCGAGCACCTGGGGCGCATCTACGATCCGTTCTTCACGACCAAGCTGGGCAAGGGCGGTTCCGGCCTGGGGCTGAACATCGTCTACAACCTCGTGCATGGCGTGCTCGATGGCCGCATCGCGGTGCAGAGCGCAGTGGGCAAGGGCACCGTCTTCACGGTGACGCTGCCGCTGGATGCGTTCCACGACTGACGGCGTAATAAGGCCTTGGCCGTGAGGTTGCATCAGGAGGTGTGCAGTTCTTCCCGCAGTACCCTGCGTAGCGTTTCTTCCGTCACTGGCTGGTTGGCAGGTTTGCTCTGGTCGAAGATGAACTGCCGCAGTGCGGCGTTGATCATGGTCTGGTATCCGCTGCCTTGCGCCTCGGCGTATTTGCGGAAATATTCGAGTATTTCCTCGTCGAGCATGATGGTGATACGCGTCTTCCCTGTAGAGGACAAAACGGCACCGCGTTTGCCTTCGCTGAAATCGTATTGTTTATGCATGATATTGCTCCGCTTCCCCCCGACTGGCCTTGCGTGCAGATATGAGCCGCACCTTGTCGCCACGGGGCGTATGTACGACGACCAGGACGCGGCCCAGCGCATCCATGCCTAGCGTAACGAAACGTTGTTCGCCCTGTGCGCTCCGGTCTTCGATCGTGATCGCTTCGTCGTCGCGCAAGGCTTGCTCTGCATGGGCGAAACTGACCTTATGTTTGACCAAGTTTGATTGAGCCTTGCTTGGATCAAATTCTATCTCATTGTAGTCGGCATGCATATTTTATGCATATCTTGAGAACGTAGCGTTAAGCCAGCGCCTGCGCCGCCACGCGGTTGCGGCCGTCGCGCTTGGCCTGGTAGAGGGCGCGGTCGGCGGTGCTGATCAGGGCGGCGGCATCGGCCGCGCTGTCGGGTTGACGGGTGGCGATGCCGATGCTGACCGTGACCAGATGCCCTTCGCCGCCGGGCAGGTGCGGTATCGCCAGTTCGATCGTGCGCAGGCGGATCGCTTCGGCCATCTGCCGCGCCTGCTCGGCGTCCGTGTCGGGCAGGATGGCGGCGAACTCCTCGCCGCCGTAGCGCGCCAGCAGGTCGCACGGCCGCTTGAACATGGCCGCCAGCGCGGCCGCCACCTGGATCAGGCACTGGTCGCCTTGCGGGTGGCCGTAGTGGTCGTTATAGGCCTTGAAGCTGTCGATGTCGATCATCAGCAGCGACAGCGGCAGGCCGCCGCGCCGGGCACGCCGGTGTTCCTTCTCGATCGCCATGTCGAAGTGGCGCCGGTTGGCGATGCCGGTCAGGCCGTCCGAGAAAGTCTGCGAGCGCAGCACCATGGTTTGCTCGCGCAGCAGTTTTTCGCGCCCCACGGCCAGGCTGACGTCGTTGATCTGGATCAGGCAATGGCGGGCGGCGCCGGCGACGGCGATCGGCGTCACCTCGATTGCCTGCTGCACCCGCTCGCCGCGCGCGGCCGCCGCCGCGCTCGCATACAGGGGGAAGGGCGCCTTGTTCAGGCTTTGCGACAGCAGCGACGGGAAGTTGTTGTGCAGGGCCTGGGTCACGGCCGCATCGACGCGCTGGCCGCGCAGCTCGGGAAACAGGTGCAGCAGGTCGCTGCCGGTCACGCTGTCGGCGCTGTGGCCGGTGCGGCGCGCCATCCAGTTATTCCACAGCACGATGCGGCGCTCGCCGTCGAGCACGATGGCGCCCACGTTCAGTGTGCCCAGCACTTGCTGCAACAACGCCAGCCGGTCGCCGTCGTCGCTCATGGCGTCACGCCTGTCCCATCGCGCGCGCGATGTAGAGGTTGATCTGGTCCTTCAGGTCATGCAGGGCGGAGATGTCGAGGATGAAGGCGACGTAACCGTGGATCTGGTGCTTTTCCAGCACGAAGTCGATGTGCAGCATCAGCACGATGGTGTCGGCCGCGCTGCCCGAGGCCGTGAGGATATCGTCGCTGGTGCCCACGTGGTACTCGGGCAGCGAGCCGTGCAGCTCGCGCTGGAAGATGTTGGCCAGCGTGCCCACGCAGGCGTTGAGGATGATGTTGCCAATCTCGCACAGGGCTTCCTGCTCCATCTCCGTCAATTCCTTGAGCGGCACGGCCTCGCCCACCATCAGCCGCACGATCTCCAGGCTCTTATCCTCCGGGAACATGAGGATTGCTTCCGTGTCGAACGCGCCTGCGTAATGCTGGCTGACGCCGCAGATGCGCTCGGCCGGTACGTCCTGTCCGCCCAGCAGGCGGGCCGCGGCCGTGCGCTGCATGAAGCGGATCGAGGGCACGGACATGCGCACCTCCTCGTTGACGATGGCGCTCATGGCCGCCGCCGCCTGTCCCACGCCGATGTTGAAGATTTCGACCAGCGCGTCGTTTTCCAGTTCGCTCAGGTTGAACATGGCGCTCACGCTTCCAGCACGGCGACCAGTTGAGCGATGCGGGCCTCGGTGATGGGCTTTTCCATGAAGCCGACGCCGATCTGGGCCGCCCGTTCCCGGGTCGCGCTTTGCACATTGGCCGTCAGCAGCGAGATGGCCGTGTCGGGAAACTGCTGGCGCAGCTGTTCGGCGGCCGCCACCCCGCCCATGCCGGGCATGTTGACATCCATCAAAATCAAGTCCGGCGCCAGCGCGTGCGCGCGCGCCAGCGCCTCCTCGCCGCTGGCCGCCTCCTCGATCGCCCAGTGCGGGTGCAGGGCGGCGATGTACTGGCGCGCCATCATGCGCGAGACGCGGCTGTCATCCACGATCAGTATGGTTTTGCGTTGATCCATGTCGGTTCCTGATAGAGACGGGGCTGACTTATTCTCGCACAATCACGCCCGCCACAGGCCAAGTACGAACGCGCCGTGTGCAAGTGTGCGACAGTGGCGGCGCGCCGGGTTGTTCGAGCGCAATTTTTGCGGCAAAACGGGGGCGGCGGCGGGCGATCCGTTAAAATAGCGCCATTTTCCTACCCACTTAGAAGCAATCATGACTCAAGACGAACTGAAACAGGCGGTCGCCCGCGCCGCCATCGACTACGTGGTCGACGGCGAAATCATCGGTGTGGGCACCGGTTCCACGGCCAATTTCTTCATTGACGAACTGGCCAAGATCAAGCACCGCATCAAGGGCGCTGTGGCCTCGTCCGAGGCGACGGCGGCGCGCCTGGCCGGCCACGGCATCGCCGTGTACGACCTGAACCACGTGCCCGAGATTTCCGTCTACGTGGACGGCGCCGACGAGATCACGGCCGCCGGCGCCATGATCAAGGGCGGCGGCGCGGCCCTGACGCGCGAGAAGATCGTCGCCTCCGTGGCGCGCCAGTTCGTGTGCATCGCCGACGGCTCCAAGCTGGTCGAGGTGCTGGGCAAGTTCCCGCTGCCGGTGGAAGTGCTGCCGATGGCCCGCGCGGCCGTCATGCGCCGCCTGGCCGCGCTCGGCGGCGAACCGCGCCTGCGCCTGCAGGCCGGCACCGACCAGGCCTTCATCACTGACAACTGCTGCGAGATCATCGACGTGCTGGGCCTGTCGATCGCCGATCCGCTGGCGCTGGAACTGCAGATCAACCAGATCGTGGGTGTGCTGACCAACGGCCTGTTCGCCGCCCGCGGCGCCAACGTCTGCCTGCTCGGCACGCCTGAAGGCGTGCGCAAGCTGGCGTTCTAAGGCATGCGCCGCCGCCGCGCCCCAGTGCGCGGCGGTGCGCTGCCGACATCTTTCTACCCTGCAGTTTTGCCGAGTCCGTCCATGAAGCTATCGTTAGCTGTGCCGTTGTCTTGCAGTTTGCTGAGCAGTTTGTTGTTGAGCGCCTGTTCCTGGCTGCCGTCGCGCGCGCGCGACGAGGCCGAGGCAGCTGCCCGGGTCGAGGCCGCGCGCCAGCCGGCGCCGCGCACGGTGGCGGCCGATGGCACGCCGCTGGTGCGTTTCGATGGGGTGGAAATCGAGAAAGTGCCGTTCCAGGCCGGCGTGTCGTCGGTGACGGTGGAACGGATGGCGCGCCAGCACGACTGCGTGGGCGGCCTGGGGGCGGGGCTGGTCAGCGCGCCGGGACCGGTGGAAATCTACCGCATGGCTTGCGATAACGGCAAGGTCTTCATGGCCCGCTGCGAACTGCGCCAGTGCAAGGCCATGTGATGCCGGCCGGACCCGCGTCCGGGTCCGGCGTGGGTGTTGCTTACTCGGTTGGTGGCACGTAGCCCTGGGCCGTGTCGGCGCCGTCGCCGAAGAAATGCTTTTCCATTTGCGTGGCCAGGTATTTGCGCGCGCGCTGGTCGGCCAGGTTCAGGCGGTTTTCATTGACCAGCATGGTCTGGTGCTTGAGCCAGGCCGCCCACGCTTCCTTGGAGACGGACTCGTAAATCTTCTTGCCCAACTCGCCAGGATACGGTGGGAAATCCAGCCCTTCGGCTTCTTTGTTGAGTTTGATGCAATGCACGGTGCGGGCCATCTGAGTTACTCCTAAAGCGGTAAGGAAAATACGAATTATAAAGACTTAATCAGGACCTGGGATTTGCGTTGCCAGTTGTACATGCGCTGGCGGTCCTTGGGCAGCGCGTCCACGGTGGCTGGCACGAAGCCGCGCTTCTGGAACCAGTGCGAGGTGCGGGTGGTGAGTACGAACAGCTTGGTCAGGCCGATGGCGCGCGCGCGGTTCTCCATGTGCTTGAGGATGCGCTCGCCGTCGCCCTGGGCCTGCACTTCGGGGTTGACCGTCAGGCATGCCATTTCGGCCATCTTTTGTTCCGGGAACGGGTACAGCGCGGCGCAGCCGAAGATCACGCCATCGTGCTCGATGACGGAGAAGTAGTCGATTTCGCGTTCGATCAGCTCGCGGCCGCGCTTGACCAGCGTGCCGTCCGCCTCCAGCGGTTCGATCAGCTTGATGATGCCGCCCACGTCCTCGATGGTGGCCTGGCGCAGGCTTTCCAGGTTCTCGTGGCTGATCATGGTGCCCACGCCGTCGTGGGTGAACAGTTCCAGCAGGGTCGAGCCGTCCATGGCGAACGGCACGATGTGCGAGCGTTCGACGCCGTTCTCGCACGCCTTGACGCAGTGCTTGAGGTAGAAGGCGGTGGCGTCGGGCAGGAAACCGGCCTGCAAGACGGCCTGGGCCTGGTGCGACGACAGTTCGCGGATTTCCGCGCCGCCGGCGTCGGTCATCATGTCCGTTTCCGTGATGAAGATCAGCTTGTCGGCGTGCAGGGCGATGGCGGCGCTGCAGGCGACGTCTTCCATGGTCAGGTTGAATGCTTCGCCGGTGGGCGAGAAGCCCAGCGGCGACAGCAGCACCAGGCCGTCCGAGCCGAGGATGGAATGGATGGTCTCGGCATCGACCTTGCGGGTGATGCCCGTCATTTCCAGATCGACGCCATCGATCACGCCCAGCGGGCGGGCCGTGATGAAGTTGCCCGAAATGATGCGGATGGCCGCGTGCGCCATCGGCGTGTTGGGCAAGCCCTGGCTGAACGCGGCCTCGATGTCCAGGCGCAACTCGCCGGCGGCTTCCTTGGCGCATTCCATGGCGGCAGGGTCGGTGATGCGCACGCCGTTGTGGAAGCGGCCTTCCACATTGCGCAAAGCCAGTTGTTCGGCCACCTGCGGGCGCGAGCCGTAGACGACGGTGACGTTGATATCCAGCGCGTGCAATAACGACAAGTCGTGCGCCAGCACCTGCAGGGCGCCGGCGGCCACCAGTTCACCTGGGAAGGCGACCACGAAAGTCTTACCGCGGAAAGCGTGGATGTAGGGCGCGACGGAGCGCAGCCATTGGACGAATTGGGTAGGGTTTTCCATTAGGCGCATTATAATTCGGTGCGCGACTTCCGCGCCAAATACCTTTGTAAAAAACAATGTCAGAAGCCAGCAACAAGCCCAAAACCTCGCCCAACAGCCAGCAAACCGCGCCTTCCCGTCCAGCCCAAGCGCCCCGCAACCAGTCAGCGCAGGGACAGTCGCGCCCGCAGGGGCAGGCGCGTTCGCAAGGCGAGGGTGCGCCACGTCCGCAAGGACAGCCGCGGGGCGAGGGCATGCCGCGTGCCCAAGGGCAGTCGCGCTGGGATGGCGCGCCGCCGCCGCGCGCGCAGGTGTCCGCGCGCGAGGGCGGGCAGGGGCGTGACGGGCGCCGTGCGCGCCTGACGCCCGAGGAGCAGGCGGCCAAGGCGGCCGAGGCGGCGTTCCGCAATCCACTTCCGCCCATCACCTATCCGGAAGACTTGCCCGTCTCGGGCCGGCGCCACGAGATCGCCGAGGCGTTGCAGAATAACCAGGTCATCATCGTGTCCGGTGAGACGGGCTCGGGCAAGACCACCCAATTGCCCAAGATTTGCCTGGAACTGGGCCGAGGCCAGGCCGGCCTGATCGGCCACACCCAGCCGCGCCGGATCGCCGCCTCGTCCACCGCCAAGCGCATCGCCCAGGAGCTCGGTTCGCCGCTGGGCGAACACGTGGGCTTCAAGGTGCGCTTCGCCGACACGCTGAACCGGGGCGCCTCCGTCAAGCTGATGACGGACGGTATCCTGCTGGCCGAAACCCAGACCGACCCGCTGCTCAAGGGCTACGACACCATCATCATCGACGAGGCCCACGAACGCAGCCTCAACATCGACTTCCTGCTGGGCTACCTGAAGCAGTTGCTGCCGCGCCGGCCGGACCTGAAAGTGATCATCACCTCGGCCACCATCGACGCCGAGCGTTTCGCGCGCCACTTCGGCACGCCGGAAAAGCCGGCGCCGGTGATCGAAGTGTCGGGCCGCCTGTACCAGGTGGAAGTGCGCTACCGCCCCGTGGACCGCGACCTGGTGACGGGCGATGCGCCCAAGCCGGCGGCCAAGGGGGCACCGGCACGCGACAATGCCAGAGACAAGCGCGACCTGATGGATGCCGTGGTCGATGGCGTGGACGAGCTGTGCCGCATCGGTTCCGGCGACGTACTGGTGTTCCTGCCGGGCGAGCGCGAAATCCGCGACGCGGCCGAGGCGCTGCGCAAGCACCATCCACCGCACGTGGAAATCCTGCCGCTGTTCGCCCGCCTGTCGGCCGAGGAGCAGGAGCGCGTGTTCAAGCGGACCAACGCGCGCCGCATCGTGCTGGCCACCAACGTGGCGGAAACGTCGCTGACCGTGCCCGGCATCCGCTACGTGGTGGACGCGGGCCTGGCGCGCGTGAAGCGCTACAGCTACCGCAACAAGGTCGAGCAGTTGCAGATCGAACCGATCGCGCAGTCGGCCGCCAATCAGCGCGCCGGCCGTTGCGGCCGTGTGGCCGACGGTGTCTGCATCCGTTTGTACGAGGAGCAGGACTTCCTGCAGCGCCCCAAGTTCACGGAACCGGAGATTCTGCGCTCGTCGCTGGCCTCCGTCATCCTGCGCATGAAGACGCTGCACCTGACGGACGTGGAGACTTTCCCGTTTATCGAACCGCCGCTGGCGCGCGCCATCGCTGACGGCTACCAGTTGCTGCAGGAACTGGGCGCGGTGGATGAGTACAACCAGCTGACGCCGCTGGGCCGCAAGCTGGCCAAGCTGCCGCTGGACCCCCGCGTGGGCCGCATGATCCTGGCCGCGCTCGACAACGTGTGCCTGAACGAAGTGCTGATCGTGGCCTCGGCCCTGTCGGTGCAGGACCCGCGCGACCGGCCGCTCGAATACCAGCAGGCGGCCGACGAGGCGCACAAAAAATTCGCCGACGAGAAATCTGAATTCCTCAGCTACATCAAGATCTGGAAGTGGTTCGAGTCGGCCATCGAGCACAAGAAGACCAACCGCCAGTTGCAGGACAATTGCCGCAGCAACTTCCTGTCCCAGCTGCGCCTGCGCGAGTGGCGCGACGTGCACTCGCAACTGCTGACCATCGTCAAGGAGCAGGGCTGGCGCCTGAACGACACCCCGGCCACCTACGAGAACCTGCACCTGGCCTTGCTGACCGGCTTGCTGGGCAACATCGGCTTCAAGTCCGAGGACGAGCCGGGCGCCGGCTTCCTCGGTGCGCGCGGCATCAAGTTCCACATCTGGCCCGGTTCCTCGCTGCTGAAAAAGCCGGGCAAGTGGATCATGGCCGCCGAGCTGGTCGACACCACGCGCCTGTACGCGCGCTGCGTGGCGCAGATCCAGCCCGAGTGGCTGGAGAAGGTGGGCGGCCACCTGCTGAAGAAATCGTGGGGCGAGCCGCGCTGGGAAAAGCGTTCCGCGCAGGTGACGGCGTCCGAACGTGCCACGCTGTACGGGCTGGTGGTGTACAGCCAGCGCCGCATCAATTACGGCCAGTTCAACCCGGCCGAAGCGCGCGAAATCTTCATCCGCGATGCGCTGGTCGGCGGCGACTACGATACGCGCGCGCCGTTCTTCGCCCACAACCACAAGCTGGTCAAGGAGATCGAGAACCTGGAGCACAAGTCGCGCCGGCTCGACGTGCTGGTGGACGATGAACTGATCGCCGCGTTCTACGACAAGCTGATCCCGGCCGAGGTGGTCAACGGTGCCGGTTTCGAAAAGTGGCACAAGGAAGCGACGGCGGCCGAACCGAAGCTGCTGTATCTGAACCGCGACGAGCTGATGCGCCATGAGGCGGCCGGCGTGACCACCGACCTGTTCCCGAAAACAATGGCGGTGACGGGCCTGGAAATGCAACTGACCTATCACTTCGAGCCCGGCAGCGTGCGCGACGGCGTGACCATGGCCGTGCCGCTGTACGCGCTCAACCAGTTGCCGCGCGAGCGTTGCGAGTGGCTGGTGCCGGGCATGTTGAAGGAAAAAGTGCACCTGCTGCTGAAGTCGCTGCCGCAAAAGCTGCGCCGCCATTGCGTGCCGCTGCCCGAGTACGCGGCCAAGTTCTGCGAACGCGTGCAGGTGGCCGGCACGTTCGGGCGGGGTGATCTGATCGACGCCATCATCGCCGACATCCGCGCCCAGATCACGATTTCGGTGCTGACCACGGACTTCAAGCCGGAAACGCTGCCCGCCCACCACTTCATGAATTTCAAGGTGATCGACGAGCATGGCCGCCAGCTGGAGATGGGCCGCAACCTGGCCACGCTGCAGGCCGAGTTCGGCACGCAGGCGCGCGAGAGTTTCCAGAAGATGGCCGAAGTGTCGGGCGCGCAGGGCGTGAGCATGCGCGCACTGAGCACGGGTGGCGCCGCGCCGGCGGCAGGGCAGGGCGCGGGCGCTGGTGTGGCTGGCGCTGGCAAACAGGCGCATGGCGGCGCGTCCGCCCAGGACGCGGCCAAGGGCAAGGGCGGCGCGTCCGCTGGCGCGGCGGATGCGGCTGGACAGGGCACGTCCACCGATGGCATCACGTTGACTGGCCTCACCAGCTGGACCTTTGGCGAACTGCCGGAGCTGCTGGAAATCGCGCAGGGCAAGCTGACGCTGATCGGTTTCCCGGCGCTGGTGGACAAGCGCACCCATTGCGACCTGGAAGTGTTCGACGACCCAACCGTGGCCGCGCGCACCCATCGCGTGGGCTTGCGCCGCCTGTTCGCCTTGCAGCTCAAGGACCAGATCAAGTTCATCGAAAAGAGCATCCCCGGCCTGCAGCAGATGGGCATGCAGTACATGGCCATGGGCACGCAGGAGGAGTTGCGCGACGAGATCATCAACAAGGCGCTCGACATCGCCTGCCTGCAGGACCCGCTGCCCATCGATGCCGCCTCGTTCGCCAAGCGCAAGGACGAGGGCAAGTCACGGCTGGTGCTGCTGGTGAACGAGATCGCCCGCCTGCTGTCGCAAGTGCTGACGGAATTCCACGGCCTGCCCAAGCGCCTGCAAGGCTTGCCGCAACAAGCGGCGGCCGACATGCAGAGCCAGTTGCAGGGCCTGGTCCACAAACGCTTCCTGTCCGAGAACGACTACAGCCAGCTCGCGCATTTCCCGCGCTACCTGAAGGCCATCAACGTGCGCATCGAAAAACTGCGCGGCGATCCGGCCCGCGATACCAAGCTGATGGCGGAATGGCAGCAAGCCGCCACGCCGTATCTGCGCGCCAGCAAGGACCGCCATGCGGGCAAGAACACGGACCCGAAAATGGTCGAGTTCCGCTGGATGCTGGAGGAGTTGCGCGTGTCGCTGTTCGCGCAGGAACTGCGCACGCCGATGCCGGTGTCCGTCAAGCGCTTGCAGAAGGTGTGGGAATCCATGCTGCGCTGATCGGGCGGCGCCACTGGTGCGCAGGACCAGTGGCGGGTTGGATGGTCAGTGGTGGCTGGTGCCGGGGCCCGTGCCGTAGAACGTGTGCACCTGGTTGGCCCAGTCATCCATGGTCATGTCGGGCCAGTCGTCCTTGTCGAAGCCGGGGGCGTTCTTCAACGCTTCCTTGTCCACGTCCAGCACGAAGCGCTTGTTGACGGTGTCGAGCGACAGCCGTTCCCATGGTACGGCGAACAGTTTTTCGCCGATGCCCGCGATGCCGCCAAACGACAGCACGGCGTATGCCACTTCACCGGTCTGCATGTCGAGCATGATTTCCTTGATGTCGCCCAGGTCCTCGTCGTTCTGGTTATACACGTCTTCGCCGATCAGTGTGTCCGCCCCCATCAGGCGCGGGCCGGGGCCGCTTTTGTCCGAGTGTTTGTAGATACCGAAAATGTCACGATCCAGATAGCTCATGTTGATCTCCCTGTGTGTCAGTACGCGCCGTTCCTTGTGAACGGCATTTACCCATAATAGGACAGGAAAATGGACAACGTTTAATTTGCGTCAATCGTGTTCTGGTCCAGCGGGCTTGACTGCTCAGATCAAAAATGCCAGCGCCGCCATGGTCGTTGGCGCGAGCGCGCCCAGCAGCAGGCCCACGGCGCCGATCGACTCATCCTGGAAGCCGCGCCGCAGCAGCGATACACCGGCCGGGTTGGGCGCGTTGGCGATCACGGTCAGGCCACCGCCTGCCACGGCGCCGGCCACCAGCATGTACTGCGACTGGGCGGAGATGCCTTCGATCAGCGAGCCGAGGTAGGTCAGTGCCGCGTTATCGGTAATCGCCGTCAGGCCCAGCGCGCTGAAGAACAGCGCGACGGGCGGCAGGCCGGAGACGATCGGTTGCAACCACCATTGCTGCATCCCGCCCAGCACCACCAGTCCCGCCAGGAAGAAGCCCACCAGCAAGCCTTCCTTGATGATCAGCGGCTGCTGGTAGCGTTCATACGCCTGGGTGAAGCCGAGGAACAGCAGGAAGATGCCGAGGAACAGCACGGGGTGGTGGCCCAGCACCACCACGGCGGCCAGGATGGCCAGGTGCACGGCGGCCACGGCCAGCGGCACCGGCGGCCCGGCCGCTTCGTTCGTTTGCGCGGCGGCGGCGCGCACGTGGCTGCGCAGCAGGAAGGTGATGACGGTGGCATTGCACAGCACGGCCATGGCGGCCTTCCAGCCGAAGTGGCTGGCCATGTAAGCGCTGTCCCACTGCCAGGTGGTGGCCACCATCAGCACCGGCGGCGCGGCATAGGCCGTCAGCGTGCCGCCGATCGAAACGTTGACGAACAACACGCCCAGCGCGCCGTACTTCAGCCATTCCGGCATCCCCTGGCGGAACACTTGCGGCGCCAGCATCAGCGCGGCCAGCGTCATGGCGGCCGGCTCCGTGATCAGCGAACCCATCAGTGGCACCAGCGCCAGGCCGAGCCAGACCAGCGCCAGTTCCGCGCGCAGCGGCAGCAGCCGGGCCAGCAGCCGCAGCGTGCGCTGCACGATGTCGAGCACGGGCCGCGAGGCGGCCACCACCATCACCACGAACACGAACAGCGGCTCCGTGTACTGGCGCGTTTCGGCATACTCGATGGCGGCGTGGCCGCCCTGCAGCAGCGCCATCGTCACCACCAGCACGAAGGCCCAGAAGCCGAACACCACCTCCACTTCGCCCAGCAGGTGGAACAGGCCCGCATGGCGCGGGTGGCGGTGGGCCAGCACGTCGAAGGACTTGGCGGCGAAAGTGTGCAGCAGTGCCAGGCCGAACAGGGCGGCGCCGATCATTTGCATGGTTTGCATGGGCGATTGCTTGGTTGAGTGTATCGCCAGCATGTTACAGCATGGGCAAGGTTTCCTATATCGAAGCGCACCCGGCCGCAGATAGTCCTTGCCAAAATCGGGTGCAGATAGTACTGTGTATTTATAC
This sequence comes from Rugamonas brunnea, assembly GCF_014042345.1. Classification (GTDB taxonomy): domain Bacteria; phylum Pseudomonadota; class Gammaproteobacteria; order Burkholderiales; family Burkholderiaceae_D; genus Rugamonas; species Rugamonas brunnea. The sequence continues at coordinate 47,851 of NZ_JACEZT010000018.1, read as the reverse complement.
AGTATTTTTGCCTTTGAGTGGTTCACCTCCCATGCCCTGTTCTGTCCCCATTGCTGCCCCCATTGCCGCGCCCGAAGCCGTGCATCCGTCGCTATGGCTCGCTTCGCAACTGGCGCACAGCAGCACCCGTTGCGTCGACACAGGCTATGCCGCCCTGTCGGCGCAGTTGCCGGGCGGCGGCTGGCCGCTGGGCACCTTGATCGACTTGCTGGTGCAGCAACCCGGCAGTGGCGAACTGAGGCTGTTGCGGCCGGCCCTGGCCAGCCTGGGCCAGCGTCCCATCGTGCTGCTGCAGCCGCCCCATGTGCCGCAGGCGCTGGCGCTGGCCGCGCTGGGCTTGCCGCCATCGCAGCTGATCTGGATACGCAGCGGCGCCAAAAGTGCCGACGCGCTATGGGCGGCGGAACAGGTGTTGCGCAGCGGCTGCTGCGGCGCGCTGTTGCTGTGGCAGGCTCACGCGCGCGGCGAGACGCTGCGCCGGCTGCACCTGGCGGCCCAGAGCGGCGACACGTTGTTCTGCATGCTGCGTCCGCTGGCGGCCGCGCAGGATGCGTCGCCGGCGCCGTTGCGCCTGTCGCTGCGGCCGGTGGCCGGCGGCATCGAGCTCGGCTTCGTCAAGCGCCGGGGACCGCAGCGCGATGCGCCGCTGTTCCTGCCCCTCACCCCTTCTTTGTTGCAGCGTCATGCGTCTCTGGATCGGCCTTTACCTGCCCCGGCTCCCGCTCGAAGTGTTTTGCCCGCGCTGGTCGGTTGACCAGGGCAGCGTGGTGCTGGAACAGGAGCGCGTGCTGGTCGCATCGCCGCAGGCGCAGGCCGCCGGCGTGCAGCCGGGTATGCGGCGCGGCGGCGCGCTGATGCTGGCGCCGCAGGCCCAGTTGCACCAGCGCGCGCCCGCGCTGGAGGCGGAGGCCTTGCAGGCGGTGGCCATGGCGCTGCTGCAATTCACGCCCCAGGTGGCCGAAGGCGAGGAGGCGACACTATTGATGGATGTGGGCGCCAGCTTGCGCTTGTTCGGCGGCGTGCGGACCTTGTGCCGGCAAGTGCTGGCCAGCCTGCAGGCGCTGGGCTTCACGGCCGCGCTGGGCTGCGCGCCCACGGCGCGCGGCGCCTGGTTGCTGGCCCGTAGCGGCGGCGGTCGCAGTTTAACCATGGCGACGCTGGAACGGCGCGTGGCGCGCCTGCCGTGCAGCTTGCTGCCGCCCGCACGGCCCTACCTGAGCTGGCTCGAAGGCATCGGTTGCCTGACCGTGGGCGAGCTGCGCCGTCTGCCGCGTCCCGGCCTGCAACGCCGCTGCGGCCGGGCCTTGCTCGACATGCTCGATGGCGCGCACGGGCAGACGGCCGAGCTGTTCGAATGGCTGGCCGCGCCCGAAAGTTTCCGGGCCAAAGTGGAGCTGTTCGACCGGGTCGAGCATGCGGAGGCGCTGCTGTTTGGCGCGCACCGGCTGCTGCTGCAAATGACGGGCTGGCTGTGCGCGCGCCAGTTCGCCGTCGAGCGCGTCAGCCTGGCGCTGGAGCATGAGCGGGGCAGGGTGGCGCGCCCGCCCACGATGCTGGAGATCGTGCTGGCCGAACCGACCTGGCGCGCCGAGCACCTGCTGCGCCTGCTCAAGGAGCGGCTGGCCAAGCTGGTGCTGGAAGCGCCCGTGATCGGCCTGTGCCTGGAAGCGCCGCAAGTGCGGCCCATGATCCCGCCCAACGCGTCGCTGTTTCCCGAACCGGGCGGCAGCAAGGAGGACCGGCAGCGGCTGTTCGAATTGCTGGTGGCGCGGCTGGGGCCGGACAATGTGCTGCAGGCCGTGCCGCTGGCCGACTACCGGCCGGAGCTGGCCAACCAGTGGGTCAGTGTGCAGGAAAAGATCCGTCCCGCCGACGCCCGCGCCCAGCTGCCGCCGGACATGCCCAGCCTGCCCCGGCCGGCATGGCTGCTGGCCAAGCCGGTCGCGCTGCTGATGCGCGACCACCGGCCGTTCTACGGTTCACCGTTGAAAATGATGTCGAGTGGCGAGCGCATCGAGGCCGGCTGGTGGAGCCAGACCCAGACCCGCGACTATTTCATCGCCGAAGGCCAGGACCATGCGCACTACTGGGTATATCGGGAACGCCTGGCCAGCGCGGACGGGCAGGCCGAGCCGCGCTGGTACTTGCACGGCTTGTTTGGCTAGCGGTGGTTGGGAGAGCAGGTGCCGGCAGGGCAGGGACGCTACGCCGCGCGGCGTGGCACAAGCGACGCCGCGGGTTTCTTGAAATGACTACTTATTCGTCGTCGTCGAATTCTTCGGCCAGGTCTTTCCAGCCCTTGCCGGCAGCATACGCGTTGAATTCGTCGGGCGCTTCCAGCACCATCAGCTTGTTTTCCTGCAGCACGGGGTCGCCCGGCGTGAGCACGGGACCCTTGTAGCCGGTGGTGCGCAACTGGGCCACGATGGCCGCGATCAGCGTCTTGTCCTTGTACAGGCCGGCGATGGAGCCGGCGAAATCCACGTACACGTCGATGGCGCCATAGCCTTCGTCGAAAATGCGGATGGCCTTGATGTCGTGGGCACGGCCGGAGCCGTCGGTGGCCTTGAACGGGCCGCTGAGCTGGATGTCGGTGTCTTTGTTCATGTTGTTAGCATACACCATCCGGCGGCGGCGCAGGCTGCGCCGCCGCGCCGACCTGGGGCCGGCTTACTTGAGCGGCTGCAAAATGGTGGTCAAACGATCGGGCGTGCCGGGGAGGCGTTCCAGGCGCGGATATTTCAGGCCGTCGCGATAGTCGAGCGCCACGGTGCGGTACAGATTACCCTTCTTGACCAGCAATTCGATGGGATGCTTGCCATCCCTGGCGGCCGTGATGGCGGCGCGCAGCACCTCGGCCTTGTAGGCGCGACCATTGACGGCCAGCAGCGTGGTGCTGCCCGACAGGCCGGCCCGGAAGCCCGGACCATCCCAGCGCAGCGCGTCGATCTTGCCGTCCGCGCTGACCGAGAAGCCCAGCGAGTACTGGAAGTTGGCCCACTTGCTCAAGTCTTCCTGGGCCTTCAGGAAATCGGTTGGCTTGTCCGTGTACACCAGTTTCCAGCCCGCGCGGGCCAGGCCATCGAGCGGGGCGCCGGGGCCGTGGCCGTCGAGCCGCGTGCGCAGGAAGCTGGCCCAGTCGTATGGCTGGACGGCATTGAGCGCCTGCACCACATCCTCGAACGTGTAGTAGTTCGCCACGCTGGCGCCATCGTCCACGCCGAAGAAGCTGCGCGCGAAATCGTTGAGCGAGCGGCGCTCGTTCGACATTTCGCGGATCTTGGTATCGACGTCGAGCCAGATCAGGGCCCCTTCCGAGTAGTAGTCCTCGGCGCGCTGCCAGTTGTTCCACGGCTGCGGACGACGGGCGTTGATGATGGGGTCGTTGGTCGTGTCCTGCACGGCGCGCCAGCTGCGGCCCTGCACCATATCGTAACGGGCGGCCATTGCCGCGAACAGCTCGCGCATGTGTTCCAGCTTGATCAGGCCGGAACGGGCCGACAACACCTCGCCCCAGTACTGGGTCTGGCCCTCGTACACCCACAGCAGGGCATTTTGCAGCGGCGTGTTGAAGTCGGGCACATCCTGGCCGGCCGGGCGGCGGAACTTGCCGTTCCACGAGTGGGTGAATTCATGGGGCAGCAAGCTGCGCTCGCCCTCGTTCTTGGCCCAGTCCGTGAAGTAGCCGGTCTTTAATCCGTTCTCGCTGGACTGATGGTGCTCACGGCCGATACCGCCGAACTCGTCGCTGAGCGCGAACAGGAAATCGTAGTGCGCGTAGTGCTGCGAATTGAACAGCTTGAGCGCCTGGGTGACCATGGCGCGGTGCAGTTCGATCTGCTCCGGCCTGGCTTCCAGCGCCTCGGCCGAGTCGGCTACCACGTCCAGGTGCACCGGCACGCTGGCGCCCGGCGCCAGGTCGAAGCGGCGGAAATAGCGGCCCGCGAACAGGGGCGAGTCGACCAGTTTTTCCAGGTCCAGCGGCTTGAAGGCCACGTCGTCGCCACTGCGCCGATCCGTCTCCAGCGCCGTGCCGTATTGCCAGCCGGCCGGCAGGGTCAGGTTGGGCTGGACCGGGATGGCGCGCGTGCGGTAGCCGGCCGGGTACAGCACCATCGCGTGCCATTGCACGCCGAGGATGTCGCCGGTCATGGTGGTGCGGCCCTGGTTGGCTTCTACCGGCGACAGGTACTGGTACTCCGCTTCCAGCGTGGTGGCGCCGGCCGGCACCTCGACGTGGAAGGCGTACACATTGACCGTGTCGCGCTGCCAGTCCAGCGGCTTGCCGTCCACCGTCAGCTTGAGGCCGGCGAACTGGTTGAGCGGGCCGCTGGGGCCGTGGTTGCCCGGCACCCACTGCGGATAGAGCAGCGTCAGCTTGCCGGGCTGGACCGGGATGCTTTCGTGGATGCGGAAAAATTGTTGGGCCGTATTGCTGGCGTCCACTTTCAGGACGATGGTGCCCGGATAGGGCTGGTCGCCGGGCGCCGCGATGGTGGCGGCGCGCGCAGCCGGGTCGGCGTTCGCAGCCGTTGTATCGGCGTACGCGCCGGGGCCGGTGGCCATCAGGGTCGCCAGCAGCGCGGTGGCGCGCAGGCGGGGCAGACGGGACGGGGTTGCTGTCTTGGTCGCGGTCATGGTTGTTGCGGTGGCGATGTCAGGAAGCTGGCGAGTGTAGCACGGGGGAAACTGATAAATCTCGCCATCATGCCGGCCGCCAGGCCAGATAAAAATTTTTGAAAATTTTTCGCCGTCTGGGGATGGAGGCATCGTTTTTCAAGATCTTGAAAGCGCCGCCGCACGCCGTATATGGGACTCAGCGGTTGCCCAGAAGGGGACCGCACCCTTATATCGCTTAACTTGAAAAGGATATCCACCATGCGTACTTTCGACCTGACCCCCCTGTACCGTTCCGCCATTGGCTTCGACCGTCTGGCCCAGTTGCTCAACGACGCACAGCGCGGCGACAGCCAGCCCAGCTATCCGCCCTACAACATCGAGCTGGTGTCGGAAGACAAGTACCGTATCGTGATGGCGCTGGCCGGCTTCGACCGCAGCGAGATCGACATCACGGCCGAACGCGACACCCTGCACATCGTGGGCCGCAAGCAGCGCGACGGCGTGGAGCGCACCTATCTGCACCGCGGCATCGCGGCGCGCGACTTCGAGCAGCGCTTCCAGCTGGCCAACCACGTCAAGGTGACCGGCGCCGCGTTCGAGAACGGCATGCTGACCATCGAGCTGGTGCGTGAAGTGCCCGAGGCGCACAAGCCCCGCAAGATCGTCATCGGCGGCGACAACGTGACCTCGCTGGAACAGCCACGCCAGGCCGCATAAGGTAGCCAACACGGTAGCAAAGGCGCGGACCGGGCACGGCCCGCCGCGCCCCGCGCAATACAATTCGCAGCAAGACTCTGGCCGGCTCGTCCGGCCAGCGCCGTTTGTGCGCAGCGTGTCGTAGCGCCCTGGCTTCGCCCGCCTGCGCAGCCGCAACAGACGATGCCCAAGGTTAAGCGGCGCCTAAGTCTTGTGCTCCATATTGGATACGTCAACAACCTCATTCAATTCAGGAGTGCCGCAATGTCTCAAACTACTCTGTTCGGATCGATGACCGTCAAGCGTCTTACCCTGGCAGTGGCCGCCGCGGGCGTGCTTGCCGCGGGAGGTGCCATCGCAGTCCATCAAAACAATGCCGTGGCCGCCGCCGCGCCCGGCCTGACCGTGGCGTCCGCCGCTGCGCCCGTGGCCGCCGCCCCGGTGCCGGCGCCGCTCATGACGCTGCCCGACTTCAGCGTCATCGCCGCCCATAACGGGCCGGCCGTGGTCAACATCAGCGTCACCGGCAGCACCAGGACGGCCATGGACATGGGCGACCAGGCCAGCCGCCGTGGCGGCGACCCGTTCGGCGACGACCCGTTCTTCGAATTCTTCCGCCGCTTCCAGGGCCAGCAGCGCGGCATGCGCGAAGTGCCCACCCATGGCGTCGGTTCCGGCTTCATCATCAGCCCGGACGGCGTGATCCTCACCAACGCCCACGTGGTGCGCGATGCGAGCGAAGTGACCGTCAAGCTGACGGACCGCCGCGAGTTCCGCGCCAAGGTGCTCGGTTCTGATCCCAAGACCGACGTGGCCGTGCTGAAGATCGACGCAAGGAACCTGCCCGTGGTGCCGCTGGCCAAGGCCAACGACCTGAAAGTGGGCGAGTGGGTGCTGGCCATCGGCTCGCCATACGGCCTGGAGAGCACGGTGACGGCCGGCGTGGTCAGCGCCAAGGGCCGCTCGCTGCCCGATGGTAACGTGCCCTTCATCCAGACCGACGTGGCCGTCAACCCCGGCAACTCGGGCGGCCCGCTGTTCAACACGCGCGGCGAAGTGGTGGGCATCAACTCGCAGATCTACAGCCAGACGGGCGGCTACCAGGGCCTGTCGTTCGCGATCCCGATCGACGTGGCCAACAAGGTCAAGGACCAGATCGTGTCCACCGGCAAGGTGGTGCACGCCAAGCTGGGCGTGACGGTGCAGGAAGTGAACCAGGGCTTCGCCGATTCGTTCGGCCTGCCCACGCCGGAAGGCGCGCTGGTGTCGAACGTGGAGCGCGGCAGCGCGGCCGAGAAGGCCGGCCTCAAGCCGGGCGACGTGATCCGCAAGCTCAATGGCCAGACCGTGGTCAGCTCCGGCGATTTGCCGGCCGTGGTGGGCATGGCCACGCCGGGCGAAAAAGTGACGCTGCAAGTCTGGCGCCAGGGTAAATCCGTGGACCTGACGGCCACCCTGGCCAACGCCGCCGACAAGACGGCCGACGCCGACCAGCCTGCCCATGGCGCCAGCGGCAAGCTGAAACTGGGCCTGGCCCTGCGTCCGCTGGACCCGCAGGAGAAGCGTGAAGCGGGCGTGGCCGGTGGCCTGGTGATCGAGGACGCCGCCGGCGCGGCCGCCAACGCGGGCGTGCAGCCGGGCGACGTGCTGTTGTCCGTGAACGGCAAACCGGTCAACAGCATCGAGCAGGTGCGCGAGGTGGTGGCCAAGTCCGACAAGTCGGTGGCCTTGCTGATCCAGCGCGGGGATGAGAAGATCTTCATTCCCGTGCGATTGGGGTAATGCCCAGAAAGGAAACACATGCGACTTCTGCTGGTGGAAGACGACACGATGATCGGCGAAGTGGTGCTCGACCTGCTGCGGGCCGAGCACTACGCCGTGGACTGGGTCAAGGATGGCGACATGGCCGACACGGCCCTGCAGACCCAGACCTACGACCTGGTGCTGCTGGACCTGGGCCTGCCGCGCAAGGATGGACTGGAAGTGCTGCGCTCGATGCGCGCGCGCAAGGAGCTGACCCCGGTGCTGGTGGCCACGGCGCGCGACGCCAAGGAGCAGCGCATCGCCGGCCTGGACGCGGGCGCCGACGACTACGTGCTCAAACCCTACGACCTGGACGAGCTGCTGGCCCGCATCCGCGCGCTGCTGCGCCGCTCGGCCGGGCGGGCCGAACCCGTGTTCGAGCACAAGGGCGTGACGGTCAACCCGCAAACGCGCGAAGTGACGGTGGAGGGCAAACTGGTGAACCTGTCGGCCCGTGAATGGGCCGTGCTGGAAGCGCTGATCGCCCGCCCCGGCATCGTGCTGTCGCGCCACCAGCTGGAGGAGAAGCTGTACAGCTGGAAGGATGAAGTCAACAGCAACGCCGTGGAGGTGTACATCCACGGCTTGCGCAAGAAACTGGGCAGCGAACTGATACAGAACGTGCGCGGCCTCGGTTACATGGTGCCCAAGGAATGAAGGTGAAAGTGCCGAAGGTGAAAGTGCCGCGCGTCCCCGTCACGCACTCGCTGCGCGGCCGCCTGCTGTGGTTCCTGCTGGCGGCCATCACCATGGCGGCCGTGGCCCAGGCCATGATCGCCTACCGCAGCGCGCTGTACGACGCCGATCAGATCTTCGACTACCACATGCAGCAGATGGCGCTGTCGCTGCGTTCCAGCGTGCCGCTGGCCAACGGCGCCGGCGCGTCCGATCCGGAATCGGACAACGACGACCTGGTGGTGCAGGTGTGGACCCCGGACGGGGTGCAGTTGTTCCGCTCCCAGTCGCACGCCGAGCTGCCGCAGCGCGCCGTGCTGGGCTTCTCCAACGTGCGCGCCAACGGTACCACCTACCGCATCTTCTCCGTGGCCACCAGCAACCAGACGGTGCAGGTGGCGCAGGACATGGCCGTGCGCCAGCGCATGGCCGGCACGCTGGCGCTGCGCACGGTGGGGCCGATCGCCGTCATGGCGCCGATGCTGATGCTGGTGGTGTGGTGGGTGGTGAGCGGTTCGCTGGCGCCGGTGGCGCGCGTGCGGCGCCAGGTGGCGGCGCGCCGGGCCGACGATCTGTCGCCCGTGTCCGACGCCGATCTGCCGGACGAGGTGCGGCCGCTGGTGCAGGAACTGAACCTGCTGTTCGGTCGCGTGAAGACGGCGTTCGACGCCCAGCAGCACTTCGTGGCCGACGCCGCGCATGAACTGCGCTCGCCGCTGGCCGCGCTCAAGCTGCAGGTATTGAGCCTGGAGCGGGCCGCCGACGACAGCGCCCGCGCCGTGGCCGTGGGCCGGCTGACGGCCGGCATCGAACGTGCCACGCGGCTGGTCGAACAATTGCTGGTGCTGGCCCGCCAGGAGGCGGACGACAGCAAGCTGGCGCCGCTGGACCTGGCGGAACTGGCGCGCCGCACCTTGGGCGACATGGCCGGCTTGGCGCAGGCGCGCCAGATCGACCTGGGCCTGCACCACGCGGACCAGGCCAGCGTGGCCGGCCATCCGGACGCGCTGGTGATCCTGCTGCGCAACCTGGTGGACAACGCCATCAAATACACGCCGGCCGGCGGCACGGTGGACGTGGAAGTCCGGCGCGCCGATAACGGCGCCGTGACGTTGTGCGTGGACGACAGTGGCCCCGGCATCTCGCCCGAAGAACGCGAACGCGTGTTCGACCGCTTCTACCGCGTGCCCGGCGCCAGCGCCGGCGGCAGCGGCTTGGGGCTGGCCATCATCAAGGCCATCGCCGAACGGCATGGCGCCACGCTGGCGCTGGAACAATCGGAGCGCCTGGGCGGCTTGCGGGTGCGGATAGAATTTCCTGCAACCTGAGTCACCGCTCCGGCTAGAATGTCGCTTTTGATACGCGACATGCGGCGGAGCGGCGAATGAAGAAAATCGGATTTTCCGGGACCCTGGACCCGATCACCAACGGCCACATGTGGGTGATCGGCGAAGCGCGTTCGCTGGCGGACGAGGTGCTGGTGTTCCTGTCCGAGAATCCGGCCAAGAAGCCCAAGTTCTCCGCCGAGGAGCGCAAGAGCATCATCGCCCTCAGTTGCGCCGAGCAGGGCTGGGACAACGTGCAGGTGGTGATCGTCAAGGGCGACTACACGGCGCGCGCGGCCAAGAAGCACGGCGCCGAGTGCCTGATCCGCGGCATCCGCACCACCGCCGATTTCGACTACGAAAACCTGATCCAGCAAACCAACGTCGACGTGCTGCAAGGCGCCAAGACCATCTTCGTGATGCCGCCGCGTGACCTTGGTTCGGTCAGTTCCAGCTTCGTCAAGGCGCTGGAAGGGCCGATCGGCTGGAACTGGATCATGAAAAAATTCGTTCCCGGCCCGGCCTATCACGCTTGGGTACTGAGCTGGCTGCGCAAGGAATGGGAAACCCTGTGGGATTACGCGCACGCGGACGCGCCATCGATCGCCCACGCCGACCAGTGGTTCGTGCGGCTGACGGGCAGCACGGCCTATGGAGGCCCGGCGCGCCACTACCACAACCTCGATCACCTGGTGCACGGCCTGTGCGAGATCCGCGTGTGGGCCGCCAACACCCAGCCCGACCCGCGCGACGTGGACATCATCAAGCAGGCGTTCTGGTTCCATGATGCCGAATACGGCGCCGTGCATGGCGACGTGTCGAACGAGGAAGCCAGCGTGCAGCTATGGCTGGGCAGCAGCCTGTGTCACGACATGGGCGACGCGGCTGAACTGATACGGGCTACCGACCATTTCCAGGAAGCGGCCGTCGAACACCGGCTGAAGGACATCATGCTCAGCGTGGACCTGGCCATCCTGGGCCAGGACGAGGAGGTGTACCAGAACTATGCGCGCGGCATCCGGCAGGAATACATCCACCTGACGGAGGCGAAGTACCGCGAGCAGCGCGGCGGCGCGCTGGCCCACCTGCGGCGCAAGGCAGAGCAGGGCCGCTTGTTCGGCAACGCCTACTTCGCCGACCAGTACAACGAGCGGGCGATCGAGAACATGACGCGGGAGCTGGCGCAGCTGGCCGGCTGATGCCGCGAAGAAAGTGCAAGCGCGGGCGTTACAAAGTGCGTATTTTCACGCCCCCAAAGTCCGGTACAGTGCCTCAACCATTGTTTAATGACTAATAATGAGGGCACAACATGGATACCACCATTACCACTGCGGTCGTGATCACCGCGCCTATCGACGCGGTCTGGCGCGCTTTCACGACAGCTGGCGAGATCAAGCGCTGGAGCACGGTTTCTGACGATGCGCGTACGACCGAATGTACTGTCGATTTGCGCGAGGGCGGCCACTTCCATCTGCGCAGGGAGACGCAGGACGGCTCCGGTTCGAATGTCGAAGGAACATTCACGCTGGTCGTTCCCCAGAACCGGCTGGAACTCTCGTATGGTGGCCGCACGGCCTCCGCGCAGTTCGACCCGTGGGCCGAAAATGTGACCGTGACGGTTGTGTTCAATGCCGAGTCTGAAGAGACTATCCCGGATGAGCAACAACTCGCGCTAACGATCATGCAGAATTTCGCGGGGTATGTGCAAGGCGGGATGTAGGCTGCGGGCCGGACGGTGAACCTCAGAAGCGGTTCCAGTTGTTGTGCCGGTGCTCGTTCGCTTCCTTGAGCAAGTGCGCGGCCCGCAATTCGTCTTTCGCGCTGAGCGCATCGCCCATTTGCACGGTCATCGCCAGTTCCTGGATTGCAGGCGGATATTCGTGCTCGGCCGCTTCTTCCAGTAACCGGCGGGCGTATGCCTCGTTCCGCTCCACGCCGCGCCCTTCACTGTACGCGTTCGACAGCAGGAACATGGCGTGCGCGTTGCCCAGGTCGCTGGACACGCTCAACCACCGCGCGCCTTGCGCGTGATCGACGGCGACACCTTCGCCGTTATTGAACAGCATACCGAGCATCAACGCAGCCCTGGCGTGCTTCTGCTGCGCCGCCTGGCGATACCAGGGGATGGCCTGCTCCGGCGCAGCAGCGATGCCGGGCGCGCCATTGCGCAGCATCTGGGCCAGCTGGAATGCCGCCTCCGTGTCGCCGGCGCGGGCGGCCTGCATGAACAGGCGCTGCGCCTCGGCGCGTTGCTCCGGGCGGGTCAGGTAGAGCAGCCCCAGTTCGCGCTGGGCCACCGGCACCTGGCGCTGCGCCCAATCGCGCAAGCGGCTCTCCGCCACCACATCGCCTTGCTGGGCGGCGCGCATGGACATGCTTTCGATCTGTGCCGGCGCCGGCACGGGTTTGTTCAGCTGGCACGCCGACAGCGACAGCATCAGCGCCAATGCGGAAAGGGGCAGTCCCTTGCGGCTGCCCCTGCCTGGATTGCGGGGTTGGTTTTTCATGGCGGGCTTAGTCCGTATCGTTGAAAAAGGGCCAGACCCGCGGGGCCTGACCCTGAACACATGGCGCGCTTACTTGCTCAAGTCCACCTTGTACTTGGCAAAGCCGTTCGCATCCTGCGCGCCTTCCGCCACGATGTTGGTAATGCCGCTGCTTTGCGCCAGCGCCAGGTGGCCCGGCGCCGAACGCAGGATCACCGGACCGGCCGTGGCCACCTTCACAAAGCTCCAGCTGCGCGCGCTGCCGTTGTTGGCCAGCGTGACCTTGCCGCCGGCCTGGCCTTGCGCCATCAGGTAGTTGCTGACCACGGCCTGGTTGGCGTCCGGCGACTTGATGATGGTCTTGCTGCCGTCGATGCCGGGCACGTTGCCGCCACCGCCGGCGCGGTAGTCGTTGGTGGCCACGATGAAGTCATCGCCATCGGCCACCGCCTTGCCCAGGTAGCTGAGGTTGGCGATGCGGCTGCCCACCGGCTTGGTCACGTCGATCTGGTAGGTGAGGGCGTTGTTCTCGGCGTAGAACACGTCATAGTTGTAGATGGTGCCGTAGCTGGGCACCAGGTCCTGCTCCGTGGTCTTGGTGGGATCGATCTGGCCGAACTGTTTGGCGGCCGTCTCCAGCCAGGCCTTCAGGTCGGAACCCTTGATCTTCACGGCCTGCAGGTTGTTATTGCTGTACAGGTAAAGGTCGCCCGGATTGCGCACCTGCAAGCCCACCGGCGCGGCCGCGCTGGCGCCCGGCGCCACGTCCGTGAAGTCGGACGAGCCGTTGCGGCCCGCCTTGAACGGCGCGCTGCACGAGATCACGGGGATGTTCTTGTAGCTGGCGATGGTGGTGTCGGTGCTGGCGGCGATGAATTTCTTCACGTAGTCGATCTGCGCCTGGTTCACCAGCTGGATCGCGCTCACGTCGCCGGCCAGCGCGAAGTAGGCCGACATTTCGAAGTCGGTCGCCACGCCCAGCGGCTGTTTGGCGTAGGCGATGGTCGCCGCGTGTTCGGTGGCCACCAGCGGTGCGATGGCCGGATCGGCTTTCACCACAGTGCTGCCGTCGGTGTACTTGAAGCCGCGCGATTCCACCGTTGTTTTTGCTGGTTGCACCACCCACTTGCCGCCCTGGCGGGCCAGCGTCATTCTGATGATGCCCAGGCGCCGGCCCCAGCTCTGCGCCATCACGGTCGGCACGCCGTTCACGAAGCCATTGATCGCGTCCACGTTGGCGCTGGCGGGGATGGCGGCGAACGAGGCGTCCAGTGCCGGCGCGTTGCTCTCTTTACCTTTCGGGAACACCAGGTGCGAGTGGCCGATCATCAGCGCGTCGATGCCGGTGGTGCTCAGGTGGTAGCTGCCGTTTTCCATTTTCGGGCTGTAGGCGCTGGTGTCCAGGCCACCGTGCGACAGCGCCACCACCAGGTCGGCGCCCTTGCTGCGCAGCTCGGGCACATACTGCCTGGCCGCTTCCTGCACGCCCGTCACGGCGACCTTGCCGGCCAGGTTCTTCTGGTCCCATTCCAGGATTTGCGGCGGCACGAAGCTCATGATGCCGATGTTCAGTTTGACGGTCAGCTTGCTGCCGTCCGGCGCCACGGCCGCGAAGTCGCGCGGCAGCAGGGCGTACGGCGGCAGGATGGGCTTCTGGCTGGCCACGCCCGTGACGTTGGTCAGCACCAGCGGGAAGGTCGGCGCGCCGCAGGTGCCGGCCGGCTTGCTCACGCCTTGGATGCCGAAGTCGGTGTTGGTGATCTGGCTCAGGAACGGCAGGCCGTAGTTGAATTCGTGGTTGCCCATGCCGCCGCCGTCGTACTTGAGCGCGTTCATGGCCTTGTGGATGGCCAGCGTGTCGGCGCAGGCCACCGGCTTGGCCACGGCCTGCAGGTCGGCCAGCAGCGTGCCTTGAATGACGTCGCCATCGTCGAGCAGCACGTTGTTGGGGTTCTCCGCGCGCGCGGCCTGCACCAGGGTGGAGGTGCGCTCCAGGCCCAGGCTGGTGTCGTCGGCCAGCGCGTAGTAGTTATAGCTCATCACGTTCGAGTGCAGGTCGGTCGTCTCCAGCAGCGCCAGCGTGACGGTGGTGCCTTCCGGGATGGCGTTGTCCGGTGCCGACGAGCCGCCGCATGCCACCAGACCGGCTGCGGTCAGGGCAGCCAACAGGACCAGATTCGTTTTCATCGTTACCTCACTGGGATAGAAAGGTGGCGACTGTAACTAGCCGAAATGACAAGGTGATGACAGCCGCCCCGATCACTTGCAAGACACAATCCGCCGCGTGGCGCCTTGGCTCGCGGGGCCTGCTCGTTGGCGCGATTTAACAATGCCCCTGTCATGTTCGATCAATACCGGCGGGGCGCACCTTCCTTAGTCTGGTCGCTGCGTTCCGGGGTGATCCCGCCGGCGCGCATGGCAGCGCGCCTTTCCTATAACAAGCCAAACATGGAGACAAAGGTATGAAAATATCGAAGCGATGGGCTGCCCTGGGCAGCGCGCTGGCGCTGTCGGCGGCGCTGCCGGCGATGGCGGGCAACACGGGCGTCGCGTTTGTGCACGGCACCGGACACCAGACCGACGCCGCCACCAACTACTGGACCTGGGACATGATCAACTCGGTGCGCCAGGGGCTGCCCAACCCCAACCTGTACGTCGTGATCAACTGCGATTTCGACCAGTACATGTGGACGGCCGGCGCCGTGGGCTGCCTGGCCGACCAGCTGTATCCCTTCATCGTCAACAACAACATCACCGACCTGGTGGTGGAGACGCACTCGAACGGCGGCAACGTGCTGCGCTGGATGCTGTCCAATCCCACCCAGGACAGCCGCTACCCCACCATCATCAGCGCCATCCGCTGGGCCAACGCGCTGGCGCCATCGTCGCTGGGCACGCCGCTGGCCGATGCGGCCATCAGCGGCAACATCTTCGAGAATGCCGTCGGCTGGCTGCTGGGCTACCAGACGGACGCCGTGCGCCAGCAGCAGACCAGCTGGATGGCCAGCTACAACGCGGCCTGGCTGTACGGCACGCCGGGCCGGCCGGCTCTGCCCAAGGGTTTCTACAACGTGGTGGGCACGGACGTACACAGCAACCCGTTCGCCAGCGACAGCTACTGCGGCGGCTACACGCTGAACCTGGGCCTGGAGATCACCCAGGCCTGGCTCGACAGCTGCTCCGATGGCTTCCTCAACTGCACCAGCCAGCAGGGCGCCGGCATCCACTGGTTCTCCGACAAGGACCGCACCAACGGCGCCGAGACGCTGTCGCACAACCAGAGCCGGCGCCAGTGCTTCGGCCTGGACGTCATCCTGCGCAACGACCTGTGAACGCCGAGGAAACCACACCATGAAACGCACCAATAAACTGAAGACCATCCTGCTGAATCTGTCGGCCCTGGCCGCCGTGGCCACTGCCGGCAGCGCCGGTGCCGCGCCGCGCGAACTGCTGCCCGAACAGGCGGGCGACCTGTCGCCGGCCGCCGTGCTGGCGCCCACCGCCGCTGCCGCGCCATCGCTGGCCGGCGCACCCCAGCCCTCGCATGAAGCGGTGGCCCTGAGCTGGGCCTCCACCGACGCCGTGGCGCCGCTGCCCGCGCCGCACCTGGCGCAAAGCCGCCAGTCCTATGTCAGCGTGACGGGCGCCCAGCTGGCGGCCGGCGTGGCGCTGCATACCACCTCGCCGCGCGCGCTGGTGCGGGTGCAGGCGCTGGACGCGGCCAGCCCGCGCGAAGCGCTGGCCATCCATCCGCTGTCGATGACGCTGACGGACAACGCCGGCAAGCGCTACGAAGCCGGCGCCGGCATGGAGCAACTGGTCACGGACGATAAGCTGAACAAGGCCGAGCTGCCGTTCGCGCCCGGCACCTCCGCGTTCCGGCTGCATCCATCGCTGGGCAAGGGTACGTTCAAGCTGAGCGCCGACGGCGTGGCGGGCGAGCAGCGCTACCTGATCAACGTGGTCGAGCCGGACAGTCCCTACACGCTGACCATGCAGGCCGGCGCCACGCACTACCTGCACGGCCAGACCCTGACGCTGCAGGCAGACCTGCGCGAAGGCGACGCCGGCGCGCCCACCCGCCATCCGGTCAGCAAGCTGACGGGCGTGGTGGTGTCGCCGGCCGGGCGCCAGTTCCCCGTCACGTTCCGGCCCGGCGCCGGCGGCCGCCTGCGCGCCACGCTGGCGCTGGACGCCGACGAGGCGCCCGCACCCGGCCTGTGGGAAGTGCGCGCCGACGCGCAAGCGACGGTCCAGGGACAGGCCGTGGACCGCTCGCTGCGGCTGGCGTTCCCGGTGGCGATGCCGGTGGCGAAGCTGGACCGCAACGTGACGCTGGTGGACGGCACGGGCGGCGTGCGCCTGAACGTGGGCGTGCAGACGGCGGCGGCCGGCCGCTATGAAGTGCGCGGCCTGCTGTACGGAATCGTCAATGGCGCGCTGGCGCCGCTGGGCCTGGCCGACGCGGCGCAGTGGCTGGAAGCGGGCGGCGGCAGCATCGCGCTGACCTTCGCGCCGGAGCTGATCGCGGGCGCCACCGGCCCGTTCGAGTTGCGTGACCTGTTCCTGCTCGACCAGGGCCGCATGGGCGTGCTGCAGCATCAGCAGCGCGCGCTGGTGCTCACGGAGGACGAGGTGGTGCGGGCCGGCGGCCGCACCGCGCGCGCAGGCGCGCTGGCGCAGGCGGCGCCGCGCGTGAAGCGCGCACCGGACGCGGGCGCTAACCGCTAACACCGTCGTCGCGAAAAAAAACCGGGGTCAGGTCATGCTGCCGCGCAATTGCGTGACAGCATGACCTGACCCCGGTTTTTTGCAGAGCCGTCAGTAGGCCCAGTAGGGCCCGTTGCCGGCCGTGGCGCTGCTGCCTTCGAACACGACGAACACGCGGCGGCCGAAGAAGAACGGCAGGCCCCAGTCGAAGCCGTTGCTGATTGAGACGCTGCTGCGGTTGTCGACCGTGCCGCCGATGGAGGCGGCCGTGATGCTGTTCGACAGGCCGTCCATGTTGACCACGATGAAGCTGACGGCGCCGGCGTTGCTGCCGTCAAACGAGGCGTTGGTGGCCGTCAGGCTCAGGGTGCCCAGTGGGCAGTAGAAGCCGGTGCTGGTGGTGCAGCTGGGGATGCCGGTGTCGGCGAAGAAGTAGGCGTTCGAGCCGCTGTCGATGAAGCTGGCACTGTAGGTCTTGCCCTTGTAGGTGGTGTTGAAATCCCCGGTGCTGCTGTCGGCGCGGTAGATGCTCTCGCCGGCGATGGCGTTGTTGGCCTGGGTGCCCACGCCGAAGACGAGGGTGCCGTTGATCGAGGTGGCGCCGTTCGCGCCCACGGCCGGCAGCACCAGCAGCACGCCGTTGTTGTTGGCGGCCAACGCGGCCACCGGGTTGCTCACCTGGCGCGCCAGCGCCATGGTGCTGGCCGTGCAGCCGGCCGCCGTGCAGGCGTAGTACATGCCGCCAGCCGTGGAGCGGGTGCAGGCCGCGCCGCAGTCCTGCTTGAACAGGCCCACCCCGAGGATGCCTTTGGCGCCCAGCGCCGACAGGGTGCCGAGGTTGTTGCCGCTGCTGGTGCAGTCGGCGGGCACGGTGGCGAAGCTGGCCGCGCTGTCGCCGATCACCTGGATCGAGATGGCGGACGCGGTCTCGTCGCCCAGCTTGACGTCGGCCTGGCGCACCGCGCCCCACGCATAGCCGCTGACGAATTTGCTGCATTCGCCCGCGTTGGCGCCGGACGCGGTCGTCACCTGCGGCAGCGCCAGCGCCGGATCGAGCGGCGCCAGCAGGCGCAGGCCGTAGGAGCCGGTGTCGACCAGCACGTGGTCGATGGTCTGGCACACGCTGGTGCCGGGGCGGCACACGGTCACGTTCACGTAGGGGATGTTGATGGCGCCGCCGGCGCCGGGCGGGCCGTTATCGATCAGCAGCGCGGTGCTGTTGTTGCCGCCGGACGCGGCGGCCACGGTGAGGGTGGCGCTGCCGGTGGCGCTGCCGCCGTCGCCGCTGCAACTGAGCGTGTACTGATAGCTGCCCGCCGCCGACGGCGCCACGGCCACGGCGCCGCTGGTGGCCTTGCTGCCGCTCCAGGCGCCGCCGGCCGTGCAGGCCGTGGCGTTGGTGGCCGACCAGTTCAGCTGCGCGCTCTGGCCGCTGCTCACGCTGGCCGGCGTCAGCGCCAGGCTCACCGTCGGTTGCAGCGGCGCAGGGTTGACCGTCACGTTGGTGGTGTTGGACACGCCGCTGCAGGTGATGGTGTAGCTGGCCGTGCCCACGGCCGATGGCGTGACGGCGTCCGTGCCGCTGGTGGGCAGGGTGCCGCTCCATGCGCCGGACGCGGTGCAGTCACTGCTGGTGGTGTTGGTGGCGCTCCACGTCACGCTGACCACCTGGCCCAGCGTGACGGTGCTGGGCGAGGCGCTGATGCTGACCACGGCCGGGGTGGGTGTGGGCGTCGGCGTGGGCGTGACCTGCGCGGCGCTCGTGCCGCCGCCTCCGCCGCCGCAGGCGGCCAGCGCCAGGGCGCAGCCGGCGGCGCCCAGCAGGGCGGCCGCGCGTGCGCGCCAGCGGCGCATGGCTGGCAGGGGGCGCAAGGTCTGCAAGGTCTGCACGGTGAACGATGGGAGCGATGGATGCGCAGCCAGCTTCGATGGTGTCGTCATCGCGCTTCCTTATTCGATGTTGTCCGGGCTGAAGCTGGCCGGCAGTTCGCCGGGTATCCACGCGCGGCCGCTGAAGGCGCGCATGTGGCCGTTCGAGATGATCACCACGTCGGGCCGCTCGACCGCCAGTTGCGAGTGGCCGGCCTTGGGCCGCTGGGCGGCCGCGCCCGTCATGGTGCCGAAGTGCTGGCCCAGCAGGGTGCGCAGGTCGGGCAGGAAGGGGCCGTTCCAGCTGACGGCGAACACGGCGCCGGCCGGGTTCACGTATTCACGCACCACGGTGCCGCTATCGAGCGTGGTGGTGCTGACGGTCCACGCGGCCGGTGCGCCTGCTGTAGCGGCCGTGGCGGCCAGGCTGCGCGCCGTGAGCCTGGCCGGCGTGGTGCCGAAATGGGAAGGGGCGCCGCCCAGGGCGGCATAAGCGTAGCCGCAGGCCAGCAGCGGCAGCAGCGATAACAATAGCGGTAGCAGGGAACGGCGCATGACAACTCCAGGTATTCCAGGGGGCTGGGGTACGAGGCGACCCCGGCATGCGCCGAGTGTATGACGGCCCGGCGTTGCCTTGAGTTAGGAAGATGTAAGCAAATGTTACCACCCCTGCAAGTGGAAACGGCACCCGGCGCATGGCTGCGCGGGGTGCCGCGGGTGGTCCGAAACCACTGGCCGGCCGCCGGGAAGGCGGCCGTGACACGAACTCACATCATCAGAACTTGAGCTTAGAACTTGACCCAGAGGCGGCCGAAGTAGGAAGCGCCGTTCAGGCCGAACTGCACGCTGTCGTACTTGAAGCCGTTGTCGGTTTCGTTCGGGTCCTGCGGGGTCGGCTTGACGTTGAAGATGTTGGTGCCGCCGAAGGTGAACTTGGTGTTCTTGTTGATGGTGTAGGTGAACGCCAGGTCGGCCGAGGTCTTGGACTCGTAGTGCGCGTTTGGCACGCCGGCGGCGGTGCCGTCGAAGGTGCCCAGCGTCTGCGGGCCGTAGTGGATCACTTTCAGGTCCGATTCCAGCGCGCCGGCCACGTAGTCGAAGCCCAGCGTGAACTTGGAACGGGGGCCGCCCTGTTCGATGAACAGGCGCTCGCGCTCGGACAGCAGCACGTCCTCATAGCCTTTGAGCGAGGCGGGGGCGTGGATGCCCGTCACTTCGGTCTTGCTGAAGTTGGCCGCCAGGTAGGTGGTCATCTTGTTGGGGCCAAAGTTGGTCTTGTGCGAGGCCGTCAGGTCCAGGCCGCTGGTCTTGGTGTCGACCGAGTTGACGAAGAACTGGGCCTGGCCCACGCCCAGCGTGGCCAGCTTGGCCGCCAGGTCAGGGTAGTTGGTCGAGTCGAAGCGGCCCGACAGCACGATGCGGTCCTTGATCTTGATCTGGTACAGGTCGGCCGTCACGGACGCGTTGTTGCTAGGCGTCCAGGTGGTGCCCAGCGTGAAGCTGGTCGACTTTTCTTCCTTCAGCTTGGGGATGCCGGCCAGGTTGGCCACCGGGCCGCCGTTGGGCGCCAGCACCACGTCGGTCGGCACGCCGGCCACGAAGTCGGTGAAGGTGGACGAGAAGTACTTCTGCTGCAGCGACGGGGCGCGGAAGCCGGTCGAGGCCGAACCGCGCAGCAGCACGGTGTCGGCCGCGCGCACGCTGCCGGCCAGCTTGCCGGTGACGGTGGAGCCGAAGTCGCTGTAGTTCTCGTAACGGACGGCGGCCTGGGTCTTGACGATAGGGTTCAGGTCCAGTTCCAGGTCCACGTAGCCGGCCGAGCTGTGGCGCTTGGCGTTGGTCTGGTCGCTGGGGCGGAAGCCGGGGAAACCCTGGCTGCCGGCGTTGCCGCCGAAGCCCACGCCGTCGGCGTCGCTGTAGGAACCGGGTTCGCCGGCGAAGATTTTATAGGTCTCGCTGCGGTACTCGGCGCCGAAGGCCACGTTCAGGCCGCTCATCACGGTGTCGTAGAAGCGGGTGAAGTCGACGTTGGTGGTCAGCTGCTGGAACGAGAAGCCGCCGGCCTTGAAGTTGTCGGGGCTGATGCCCTTGCCGCCGGCCAGCAGGTCGGCGTTGGCGATGGACGCGTTCAGCGTGTGGCTGATGTCGTACATCATCTTGTTGTAGCCGTAGGTCTGCGAGAAGTCGGCGTTCCATTCGCCGATCAGGCCACGGTGGCCGATGGTGGCGTACTGGTCGTCGATCTTGCCGTTGATGAAGGGTACGAAGCCGTTCGGGTACATGGCGGCCGAGTTGCGCGACGGGATGTCGTCGGTGCCCACGCCGCCGCGGGCCCAGGCGGCGCTGGACGCGTCACGCGACTGGGCGCCGGCCGTGAAGTACAGCTTGCCGGCCGGGGTCGGCAGTTCGCCGTTCACGTACAGGGTCTGGTTCTCGGCCTTGGTGTCGCCGATGATGCGCGGGTTGCCCGGCTCGGCGCGGTTGGAGCGGCCCCGGTCCAGGTATTCGCCGGTGATGCCGATCACGCCTTTTTCGCCCAGGCGCACGCCGCAGTAGGCCGAGGCCAGGTAATTTTTGCCGTCGCCCACCGAGTACTGGCTGTAGCCGGCCACGGCTTCGCAACCGAGGCTTTTCTTCAGGCCGATGTCCATCACGCCGGCGATGGCGTCCGAGCCGTACTGGGCGGCGGCGCCGTCGCGCAGCACCTGCACGTCCTTGATGGCCAGCATCGGGATGGCGTTCATGTCGGTGCCGGTGTTGCCGCGGTTGCGCGCGCCGAACAGGTTGACCAGGGCCGTCGTGTGGCGGCGCTTGCCGTTCACCAGCACCAGGGTCTGGTCGGAGCCGAGGCCGCGCAGGGCGGCCGAGTCGATCAGGTCGGCGCCGTCGGCACCGGTCTGGCGGGTCGAGTTGAACGAAGGGGAGATGTTGGTCAGGGTCTGGGCCAGGTCAAAATTGCCGCCCGATTCGGCCGCCTTGTTCATCGGGATCACGTCCACGGGCACGGTGGTGTCGGTGGCGGAACTGACGGCGCGGCGCGAGCCGACCACGTTCACGGTCTGGATCTCGCCATCGGTGGTCTGGGCGTGGGTTTCTGGCGCCAGCATGGCCAGCGCGGCACTGCCGTACAGGCTCAGCAAGACGGCTTTACGTAAAGTTGAAGTAGCGAACACGTTGGCGTCTCCCTATGAAAAGCATGATTCTAGACAAGATATCCATAGGTACACATCAAATATTGGTAGCGCTACAACAAATAAATGCCAACTGTGCTGTTTTGCATACAAACCGGGGCGCGCAACGGTGCGCGTCGTCAAGATCGTGTAGAAATCAACAAGCGCATGGGAGCGGCCAGATAGCGTAAAATACTGTATATAAACACAGTATCTCTGCCATGTCCTCCACCACACCCCCGCTGACCGCCGGCCTGCCGGCCTATGCCGAGCTGTATTGCCTGTCGAATTTCTCGTTCCTGCAGGGCGCGTCCCATGCGGAGGAACTGGTCGCGCGTGCGGCCCAGCTCGACTATGCGGCGCTGGCCCTGACAGACGAATGCTCGCTGGCCGGGGTGGTGCGCGCCCATGCGGAGGCGAAACGGGCCGGCCTGCCGCTGCTGATCGGCGCCTCGTTCCAGTTGCGCGGCGCGGACGGGCAGGTGGCGCTGTCGCTGGTGGCGCTGGCGCAGAACCGCAATGGCTACGGCAACCTGTCCGAACTGATCACCATCGGCCGCACGCGGGCCGCCAAGGGCACGTATCTGCTGACGCTGGACGATCTGGCCGCGCCGCCGCCGGAGTACGCCCACCTGCAAGGCTTGCCCGACTGCCTGCTGATCCTGCTGCCCCAATACCCGGCCCACCAGCCCGGCGACGTGGACCGGCTGCACACGCAGGCGGCGTGGATGGCGGCCACCTTTCCCGGCCGGGCCTGGGTGGGCTTGAACCTGTTGCAACGGGCGTTCGACGAGGCGCACCGCATCAGCGTGGCCGAGGTGGCCAGCCAGCACGGCTTGCCCGTGGTGGCCGTGGGCCACGTGTGCATGCATGTGCGCTCGCGCAAGCCGCTGCACGACACGCTGTGCGCCGTGCGCATCGGCAAGCCGGTGGCCGAGTGCGGCTACGCGCTGGCGCAGAACGCCGAGCAGCATCTGCGCCCGCGTTTGCGGCTGGCCAATTTGTATCCGGCGGCGGCGCTGGCCGAGACGGTGCGCATCGCCGGCCTGTGCGACTTTTCACTCGATACGCTGCGCTATGAATACCCGGACGAGCTGGTGCCGCCGGGCCACACGCCGACCACGTATCTGCGCCAGGAAACCTATATCGGCGCCCACCAGCGCTTCGTGGACGGCATCCCGGCCAAGGTGCAGCAGCAGATCGAGCACGAGCTGGAACTGATCGCGGCGCTGCGCTACGAGCCGTACTTCCTCACCGTCTACGACATCGTCCGTTACGCGCGCGCCAACGGCATCCTGTGCCAGGGGCGCGGCTCGGCCGCCAATTCGGCCGTGTGCTACTGCCTGCACATCACGGAGGTGGACCCGGCGCGCGGCAACCTGCTGGTCGAGCGTTTCATCTCGCGCGAGCGGGCCGAGCCGCCCGACATCGACGTCGATTTCGAGCACCAGCGGCGCGAGGAAGTGATCCAGTACATCTACCGGAAATACGGCCGCACGCGCGCCGCGCTGGCGGCCGTGGTGATCAGCTACCGGCCCAAAAGCGCGCTGCGCGACAGCGGCAAGGCGCTGGGCGTGGACCTGGCCATCGTGGAAAAAGTGGCGCGTTCGCACCACTGGTTCGACAGCAAGCGCGACCTGCTGAACCGGCTGGCCGAATGCGGCCTCGACCCGACCTCGCTGCTGGCCCGTCAATGGGCCACGCTGGCCCAGAGCCTGCTGGGCTTCCCGCGCCACTTGTCGCAGCACCCGGGCGGCTTCGTGATCGCCCAGGGCAAGCTGTCGCGCCTGGTGCCGGTGGAGAACGCGACCATGGAAGACCGTAGTGTAATCCAGTGGGACAAGGACGACCTGGAGGAGCTGGGCTTGCTGAAGGTGGACGTGCTGGCGCTGGGCATGCTGTCGGCGCTGCGGCGCGCGTTCGACCTGGTGGGCCAGCAGCGCGACTCCGTGTTCAGCATGCAGGACGTGCCGCCCGAAGACCCGGCCACCTACGACATGATGTGCGAGGCCGACACCATCGGCGTGTTCCAGATCGAATCGCGCGCGCAGATGAGCATGCTGCCGCGCCTGCGGCCGCGCCAGTTCTACGACCTGGTGATCGAAGTGGCGCTGGTGCGGCCCGGCCCCATCCAGGGTGGCATGGTCCATCCGTATCTGCAGCGGCGCATGGATTCGTCGCTGGTGCAATTTCCGCCCGGCCTGGAAACGGCGCTGGGCCGCACGCTGGGCGTGCCCATCTTCCAGGAGCAGGTGATGCAGGTGGCCATCCTGGCGGCCGGCTTCTCGCCCGGCGAGGCCGACCAGTTGCGGCGCGCGATGGCGGCCTGGAAGCGCAAGGGCGGCATGGACAAATACCACGACCGCATCATCAGCGGCATGCTGGAACGCGGCTACGCGCTGGAATTTGCCGAAGCCATCTGCAGCCAGATCCAGGGGTTTGGCGAATACGGTTTCCCCGAATCGCACGCGGCCAGCTTCGCCTTGCTGACCTACGCCAGTTCCTGGCTCAAGTGCCACGAACCGGCCGCCTTCCTGTGCGCCTTGCTCAACAGCCAGCCCATGGGCTTCTACGGCCCGTCGCAATTGGTGCAGGACGCCAAGCGGCACGGCGTGGTGGTGCGGCCGGTGGACGTGGCCGTGAGCGGCTGGGAATCGACGCTGGAGGAGGTGGCCGGCGCGCGCGGCCAGCCGGCGGTGCGGCTGGGCCTGTCGCTGCTGCGCGGCATGCGGGCCGAGCCGGCACTGCGCATCGAGGACGCGCGCGCCGTGCGTCCGTTCGCCTCGGTGGTCGACCTGGCCCGGCGCGCCGGGCTGGACCGGCACGACTTGCAGGTGCTGGCCGGCGGCAACGCGCTGCGCCAGCTGGCCGGCCACCGCCGCCAGGCGCTGTGGCAAGCCGTGGGCGCCGTGCCGGACAAGGATTTGCTGCGCCCGACCACGCCGGACGAGGAAACGCCGGCGCTGGCCGCGCCGTCGGAAGGGGAGAACATCCTCGGTGATTACCGGGCCCAGGGCTTGACGCTGGGACGCCATCCGCTGGCCTTGCTGCGCCCGCAATTGCTGGAGCAGCGTTTCCTGCCCGCGTCCACCTTGCAGGGTTTCCGCAACGGCCAGCTGGCGCGCGGCTGCGGCATCGTCACCGTGCGCCAGCGCCCCGGCACGGCCAAGGGCGTGCTGTTCATCACCATCGAGGATGAGACCGGCAATGTGAACGTGATCGTGTGGCCGGCGCTGGTCGAGCAGCAGCGGCGCGAAGTGCTGAGTGCGGCCTTGCTGGGGGTGTACGGGGTCTGGCAGCGCGAGGGCACGGTATGCCACCTGGTGGCCAAGCGGCTGGTCGACATGTCGCATTTATTGGGCCGTTTGCCCACGATCAGCCGCAATTTCTGTTGAGCCGCGCGCGATTTTTCCCAAAAAGCGGCGCAAAGATGGCAAAATAATAATATGAAAACTTTAACATTGCGCGCGGCGGCGCCTGACGATGCCGCCGCGATCAGCGAACTGATCGCCGATTTGATGCCTTACATGACGCTGGACGCCGATGGCGCCGGCGCCGAACAATTCATGGCCAGCATGGCCGAACCGGCCATCGCCGGCTACCTGTCCCAGCCCCGTTACCACTACCAGTTGGGCTTCATCGGTTCGATGCTGGCCGGCGCCGTGGCCATCCGCGACCGCAGCCATTTGTTCCACCTGTTCGTGGCCCGCGAGTTCCACGGCTGCGGCCTGGGCCGCCAGTTGTGGCTGGCCGCGCGCACCGCCGCTTTGGTGGCGGGCAACACCGTGGGCTTCACCGTCAATTCCTCGGATTATGCGTTCCCCATGTACCAGCGCTGGGGTTTCCTGCCCACCGGGCCGCGCGTGGAGGAGGGCGGCGTGGCGTGGGTGCCCATGCACCTGCCGCCGTGCGCCTAGTGTCGCTAGCCGGTGGCGGCGCATAGCAGGTATATGCGCGGCCATAGCCGGCCTCGGCCGGCGCCGGCCACAATGGCGCTCGTTGCCTGCCGCTTGTTGCCTGCGGTCAGCTGAGGCCGGAACCTTGCTCTGTGGAATGGTCGTAGTAGCGGTGGATTTGCGCCGCCCACGCGGGATTGGCCATGTTGGGCCAGTGGTCCGGGTCGAAGCCGGGCGCCTCGTCCAGCCGCTGTTTGTCGATGTTGAGCGTGAAGCCCTTGTGGGCCGGGTCCAGCGTCAGGGCTTGCCACGGCACGGCGAACAGCTTGGCGCCCAGGTGGAACACGCCGCCGTGCGCCATGACGGCGTAGGCGATGGCGCCGCTGCGCATGTCGAGCATGATTTCGCGGATCTGGCCCAGGTGTTCGCCCTTGAGGTTGCGCACCGGGTCGCCGATCACGGTGCCGGCCCCCATCAGGTCGGGGCCGGGGCCGTGGTGGCCCGTGTCCACATAGACGCCGTCGGCATCGCGGTCTTGGTAGTCCATGGTGACCTCCCAGGAGAAAGTTGCCAGTCTGGCCCCGTCCGGCATGCCGGTCGGTTCGTTGCTTCACACTGCTGCCGGAAAGGCAATGATGTCGAAAAGAAATTAAAAAACCTGCTATTTTTCACTACTTTCCTGCCCCGATTCTACGCCCGGAATGGGATTTTTCCGGCGGGAAGGATGAAGAATGACTCAGTTTAGGCTATAATTTCAATTTCCCGCACGTGCCGTTCGGCACCATCTGCAATGACCAAATTTGTCTTCGTCACTGGCGGCGTCGTGTCTTCCCTCGGTAAAGGGATTGCCGCCGCCTCTCTCGCCGCGATCCTCGAATCGCGCGGCCTCAAAGTCACCATGCTCAAGCTCGACCCGTACATCAACGTCGACCCGGGCACGATGAGCCCCATGCAACACGGTGAAGTGTTCGTCACCGACGACGGGGCGGAAACCGACCTCGACCTGGGCCACTACGAGCGCTTCATTTCCACCCGGATGAAAAAGGTGAACAATTTCACCACCGGCCAGATCTACGAATCCGTGATCCGCAAGGAACGCCGCGGCGAGTACCTGGGCAAGACGGTGCAAGTGATTCCCCACATCACCAACGAAATCCAGGACTATATCCGCCGCGGCGCGGAAGGCTACGACGTGGCCTTGTGCGAAATCGGCGGCACGGTGGGCGACATCGAATCGCTGCCGTTCCTGGAAGCGGCCCGTCAGCTGAGCCTGCGCGCTGGCCGCAAGAACACGGCCTTCGTGCACCTGACGCTGGTGCCTTACATCGCCTCGGCCGGCGAACTGAAAACCAAGCCCACCCAGCACTCGGTGCAGAAGCTGCGCGAAATCGGCATCTCGCCCAACGCGCTACTGTGCCGCGCCGACCGCCGCATCCCTGAGGATGAGCGCGCCAAGATCTCGCTGTTCTCCAACATCGAAGAGCAGGCCGTGATCTCCGTGTGGGACGTGGACACCATCTACAAAGTGCCGCAGATGCTGCACGACCAGGGCCTGGACGCCATCATCTGCGACGCGCTGGACCTGGACCCGGCCCCGGCCGACCTGTCCGTGTGGAGCAAGCTGATCTACACCCTCGAGCATCCGAAAGCGGAAGTGTCGATCGGCATGGTCGGCAAGTACGTGGAATTGACGGAATCGTACAAGTCGCTGACCGAAGCGCTGCGCCACGCCGGCATCCACAACGAAGCGCGCGTCAACATCGAGTACATCGACTCGGAAGAGATCGAAACGCGCGGCTGCGCCGAGCTGGCCAAGTACGACGCCATCCTGGTGCCGGGCGGCTTCGGCAAGCGCGGCGTGGAAGGCAAGATCATGGCGGCCCAGTTCGCCCGTGAACACAAGATCCCTTACCTGGGCATCTGCCTGGGCATGCAGGTGGCGCTGATCGAATACGCGCGCCACAAGGCCGGCCTGACCAACGCCAACTCGACCGAGTTCGACCTGAACACCGACCAGCCCGTCGTCGCCCTGATCGACGAATGGCAAGGCCAGGATGGCAAGGTCGAGAAGCGCGACGAGAATTCCGACCTGGGCGGCACCATGCGCCTGGGCGCGCAGACCTGCGCCGTCAAGCCGGGCACGCTGGCAGCCGAGATCTACGGCGGCGTGGTGACCGAGCGTCACCGCCACCGTTACGAGGCCAACAACCACTACCTGCCACGCGTGGAAGCGGCCGGCCTGATCGTGGCGGCCCGCACCCCGACCGAAGACCTGTGCGAAATCATGGAACTGCCGCGCACCGGCGAAAACTCGCACCCATGGTACATGGGCGTGCAGTACCACCCCGAGTTCAAATCGACCCCGCGTGACGGCCATCCGCTGTTCACGTCCTACATCAAGGCCGCCCTCGCGCACCAGGCCGCCAGCGGCAAGCCCCGCTTGCACGCCGTGAAAGAGGGCGAGCTGCAAGGAGACGCAGCATGAAACTGTGCGGATTTGACGTCGGCCTCGACCAGCCGTTCTTCCTGATCGCCGGCACCTGCGTGATCGAGTCGCGCCAGATGGCGTTCGACACGGCCGGCGCGCTGAAGGAAATGACGGCCGAGCTGGGCATCCCCTTCATCTACAAGTCCTCGTTCGACAAGGCCAACCGCTCCTCGGGCACCTCGTATCGCGGTCCCGGCATGGACAAGGGCCTGGAAATCCTGGGCGACGTCAAACGCGAGCTGGGCGTGCCGGTGCTGACGGACGTGCACACGATCGAGGAGATCGCGGCCGTGTCGTCGGTGGTGGACGTGCTGCAGACGCCGGCCTTCCTGTGCCGCCAGACCGACTTCATCACGGCCTGCGCCCAGTCGGGCAAGCCGGTCAACATCAAGAAGGGCCAGTTCCTGGCGCCGACCGACATGAAGAACGTGATCGACAAGGCGCGCGCCGCGGCCCAGGCCGCCGGCCTGCCGGACGACGTGTTCATGGCGTGCGAACGTGGCGTCTCGTTCGGCTACAACAACCTGGTGTCGGACATGCGCTCGCTGGCCATCATGCGCGAGACCAACTGCCCGGTGGTGTTCGACGCCACCCACTCGGTGCAACTGCCCGGTGGCCAGGGCACGTCGTCGGGCGGCCAGCGCGAGTTCGTGCCGGTGCTGGCGCGCGCGGCCGTGGCCGTGGGCGTGTCGGGCCTGTTCATGGAAACCCACCCGACGCCGGCCACCGCGCTGTCGGACGGCCCCAACGCCGTGCCGCTGGGCCGCATGAAGGAACTGCTGTCGACGCTGATCGACCTCGATCGCATCACCAAGAAAGCGGGCTTCCTGGAAACCAGCTTCAATTAATCGCAGCTAGCGGGACCGGGTCCGGCGCAGCGGCGCCGAACCCGGTCCCGCTGCGCACCTGCCGTGGATTGCGCATCAGACGCAACGCGCGAACCGTTACGCTTTTAACCTTTGGAGAAAGACATGAGTGCTATTGTTGATATTATCGGCCGTGAAATCATCGATTCGCGCGGCAATCCGACCGTGGAATGCGACGTGCTGCTGGAATCGGGCGTGATGGGCCGCGCCGCCGTGCCGTCGGGTGCATCGACCGGCTCGCGCGAAGCGATCGAACTGCGCGACGGCGACCCCAAGCGCTACTTCGGCAAGGGCGTGCTGCAAGCCTGCGAGAACATCAACACCGAAATCTCGGAAGCCATCATGGGCCTGGACGCCAATGAGCAAGCCTTCCTGGACCGCACCCTGATCGACCTGGACGGCACCGAGAACAAGAGCCGCCTGGGCGCCAACGCCATGCTGGCCGTGTCGATGGCCGTGGCCAAGGCTGCCGCTGAAGAAGCCGGCCTGCCGCTGTACCGCTACTTCGGCGGTTCGGGCGCGATGCAACTGCCAGTGCCGATGATGAACGTGATCAACGGCGGCGCGCACGCCGACAACAACCTGGACATCCAGGAATTCATGATCATCCCCGTGGGCGCACCGTCGTTCAAGGAAGCGATCCGCTACGGCGCCGAAGTGTTCCACACGCTGAAGAAGATCCTGCACAAGAAGGGCCTGACCACGGCCGTGGGCGATGAAGGCGGCTTCGCACCGTCCGTCACCAACCACGAAGAAGCGATCAAGCTGATCATCCAGGCGATCGAAGAAGCCGGCTACGAGCCAGGCACCCAGATCGCGCTGGGCCTGGACTGCGCCGCTTCCGAGTTCTACAAGGATGGCAAGTACCAGCTGGAAGGCGAAGGCCTGAGCCTGACCGCCACCGAGTTCACCAACCTGCTGGCCACCTGGTGCGACAAGTACCCGATCATCTCCATCGAAGACGCGATGGCTGAAGGCGACTGGGATGGCTGGGCGATCCTGACCAAGGAACTGGGCAAGAAGGTGCAGCTGGTCGGCGACGACCTGTACGTCACCAACACCAAGATCCTGAAGGAAGGCATCCAGAAGGGCATCGCCAACTCGATCCTGATCAAGATCAACCAGATCGGCACCCTGACCGAAACCTTCGCCGCCATCGAAATGGCCAAGCGCGCCGGTTACACGGCCGTGATCTCGCACCGTTCGGGCGAGACCGAAGATTCGACCATCGCCGACATCGCCGTGGGCCTGAACGCGCTGCAGATCAAGACCGGCTCCATGTCCCGTTCGGACCGCATGGCCAAGTACAACCAGCTGCTGCGTATCGAAGAAGACCTGGGCGATATCGCTTCCTACCCTGGCCGCGATGCGTTCTATAATCTGAAGTAATTGTCATACTGCGGCCGGAGCGATCCGGCCGCTTTTTCACACCATGCGTCTGATCACCCTCGCACTGGCGGCCTTGCTGCTGCTGATACAGTACCCGTTATGGCTGGGCAAAGGGGGCTGGCTGCGCGTGGCCGATTACGAGGCGCAGGTGGAAGCGGCGCACAAGAAAAACGCGGAACTGATCGCCCGCAATGCCAAGCTCGACTCCGAAGTGCGCGACCTCAAGGATGGCACGGGCGCGGTCGAAGAACGGGCTCGCTACGAGCTCAGCATGATCAAACAGAACGAAATCTTCATCCAGATCGTCGGCAAGGGCCAGGCCACCGCCGCGCCAGCCGCTGCCACTGCCGCGCCGTTGCATTAGCACGCAGGTACCTTGCGAGTCATCCTGCCGAATACAATTTTTGCTGATCGACTAATGAACCGCTCCGCGCCAAGGGGAGCGAAGTTGTGGCAAGCTATTGGTTGTACAGCAAATGCGCTGGGGAAGTGCCATGAACGCCAATCTTGAATTTCTCGAAGCAGAAGTGATGAAACTGCCATCGGCGGATCGCGCACGTCTGCTGGAGCGCCTGATCGCCAGCCTTGACGCCGACCCGGCCATTGACGTTGCCTGGGAACGCGAAGCGGCGCGCCGCGAAGCGCAATTGACGGACGGTACAGTCAGCGAAATCCCCGGACACGAAGCGATCGCCCGCTTACGCGCGAGATTGGTGAAGTGACTTATTCCCTGCATCCGGCAGCGGAGCAGGATATTGCCGACGTCATCGACTTTTACGTGCGCAAAGCGGGACCAACAGTGGCGGGACGGTTTCTGGATGAGTTTGAGCGCGTCGCTCAACTCCTGTCTGAACGTCCGGGGGCCGGAACGCCGACGGCAAAAGGCCGCAGGGAATTCCCGCTGCGGATATTTCCTTACTCGGTCATTTATCAAACTCTTGATGCCAGCATACGTATCCTCGTGGTGCGCCATCAGCACCGGCGGCCGAACTACGGCCGTGGTCGAAAATGAGGCGCGGGCAGCGTACGCGCCAATCACCCCCCCTTTACCGTGACGGCGCCGCTGTCGCGACCACATCATTGTAGGGAAATTATGCTCATCCACGGAAGCTGCCATTGCGGCAATATCTCCTTCACGCTCGACTGGGCGCCTGAACCGGCCTTCATTCCAGCGCGCGCCTGTACGTGCAGCTTTTGCGTCAAGCATGGCGGCGTGTGGACTTCCTGCCCGACCGGTGCGCTGGCGGTGACGGTGCGTGAACCGGCCAAGGTGTCGCCCTACAGCTTCGGCACCAGGACGGCCCAATTTCACCTGTGTACGCAATGCGGCGTGGTGCCGGTGGTGACCAGCCGCATCGACGATCACCTGTACGCCGTTGTCAGCGTCAACGCCTTCGATGACGTGGACCGCGCGCTGCTGCAACACGGCAGCGCTTCCTTCGATGGCGAAGGCGAGGGCGCCCGCCTGGACCGGCGCAAGCGCAACTGGATCGCCAACGTCTCCTTCCCAGGCGCCTGAGCATGACGGCAGCAAGCCGCCCCGGCCCGCCTGTCGTATTCACCGGTGAAGTGCAAATGGCAAGTATTAAATTAGCTTAAACAAAGGTAGTATTACATTTGACAAGAAGCAAGAAACTGCAGTTGACGCAATAAAACCTACTCTACGAGGAGACGTCAATGTTGTCGAATGTACGCATCGGTACCCGCTTGGGTATGGCCTTCTTTTTGCTGACCTTGCTATCCTTGTTCCTGGGCTGGATCGCCATCCAGGAAACGACGGCCATGAACGACCAGTGGAAATCCATCAAGCAGGACGCGCTGGCCAAGCGCAACGCCGTCAACCGCGGCAACATCGCGCTCGGTGACGGCATCCACCACTTCAAGAACTTCATCCTGCGCGGCGGCGATTACGCGCAGAAATTCAGTAACGACATGGCGGCCGTGGAGCGCGTCGCCGACGAGTACAAGTCCATCGGCGCGCTGCATCCGGATGAGGAAAAGTTGCTGAACCAGTTGCGCGAAGGGGCGGCCGCCTACCGTGGCGACATGCAAACCCTGGTCACCATGCGCGCCAAGACCGACAAGCCAAACGAGCTGGACAAGGCCGTGGCCGGCGCCGACAAACCCATCTCGGCCGCGCTGGCCAGCCTGACGCAACGGACCGACGAGACCCTCAAGCAGGCCGACGTCAAGATGACGGAAGTGAGCGCGGAAGCCCAGCAGCGCGTGCTGGTCACGCTGGCGGTGACGGTGCTGCTGACGATCGCCTCCGGCGTGCTGATCACGCTCAGCATCACGCGCCCCATCCGCCGCGCCGTTTCGGTGGCCGAGACGCTGGCGCGGGGCGACCTGGCGATCGATGTGGCGAGCGATGCGCGCGATGAAACGGGCAAGCTGCTGGCGGCCATGCAGCACATGATCGCCAGCCTGCGCCAGGTGATCGACAGCCAGGCCCGGGTGGTGAACGCGGCCAACCACGGCAACTTCGACACCCGCGTGGACCTGGCCGGCTTGCAGGGCTTCCAGAAGGAGATGGGCGAGGGCTTGAACAACCTCGTCACCACCACCGGCGCCAGCATTGCCGACGTGGTGCGCATGATGGGAGCCGTTGCTGAAGGCGACCTGGACTGCGCGATCGACAAGCATTACGAGGGCGCTTTTGGCGAGCTCAAGGAATACTGCAACAACACGGTGCAGAAGCTGGCCCAGGTGGTGGCGGAGGTCAACAGCAGCGCCGAGGCGTTGGCCAGCGCCTCCGAGGAAATCAGCGCCACCGCGCAGACCCTGTCGCAGGCGGCCAGCGAACAGGCCGCCGGCGCCGAGGAAACCAGCGCCGCCATCGAGCAGATGACGGCCTCCATTTCCGCCAACACGGAGAACGCCAAGGTCACCGACGGCATGGCCAGCCAGGCCGCACGCGAGGCGGTGGAGGGCGGCGAGGCCGTGCGCTCGACCGTGGCGGCCATGAAACAGATCGCCAAGAAAATCCAGATTATCGACGACATCGCCTACCAGACCAACTTGCTGGCGTTGAACGCGGCCATTGAGGCGGCGCGCGCCGGCCAGCACGGCAAGGGTTTCGCCGTGGTGGCGGCCGAGGTGCGCAAGCTGGCAGAACGCAGCCAGCTGGCGGCGCAGGAAATCGAGCAGGTGGCCACCGGCAGTGTGGACCTGGCCGAGAAGGCGGGGCGGTTGCTCGACCAGATGGTGCCCAATATCCGCAAGACATCCGACCTGGTGCAGGAAATCACCGCCGCGTCGGAGGAGCAATCATCGGGTGTGGGACAGATCAACAGCGCCGTGGGCCAGCTGAGCCAGACCACGCAGCAGAACGCGTCGAGTTCGGAGGAACTGGCTGCCACGTCGGAGGAGATGAGCGGGCAGGCCGAGATGTTGCAGCAGACCATGTCGTTCTTCAAACTGGGCGGTGGCCAGACCGGGCGCACAGCACCGCGCCGCAGCGGCAAGCCGGAGCGCAGGCCGTCCAGCAATGTCGGCGGCCGTGGCGGCAAGGTCGCGCTGGTGACAGAACCGGACGAGAGCAACTTCGTCCGCTTCTAGCGCAAGACATACAAACCGGGGTCAGGTCATGCCATCACGCAAAATGCGTGACAGCATGACCTGACCCCGGTTTTTTTCAGGCGTCGACGGCGCGCCGGCCCAGCGCCGGGTCGTCGGTGAAGAAGCCGTCGATGCCGGTGGCCAGGTAGCGCTGCATTTCGGCCACCGAGCCTGCTTCGTTGCGCGCGTTCTCGCCCGCGCCGTCGCGGAAGTCGGCCGCCAGGAAGCGGTTTTCGGGACGGAAGGTCCACGGCTCCACGCGCAAGCCCACGCGGTGCGCATCGTCCACCAGCGACGTGGGCTGGGCCAGCTTGCCGTCCTTGGCCAGCGGGATGATGGCGCGCGTTGGCGGCGCCACCACGTCGGCATAGGTGGCGATGTCGTGCAGGCCTTCGGGCGTGCACATGCGGGCGAAGGTGAGCGTGCCGCCGGCCGCCGCCACGTCGCTGGGACGCACGGCGTCGGGCACCACCAGTTGCATCAGGCGCAGGTTGGCGCGCCGGCCCAGCTTGCCACGCAGGTATTTCAGGTTGGCCACTTCGAACGACTGGATCTCGACCGGGTTGCGGCGCGTGTAGTCGTGCCCGGCCAGGATGGCGAGGAAGCGCTCCTCCAGCGGCAAGCCGACGCTGGCGAAATAGGTCGAGCTTTTTAGTTCCGGCACCAGCCCGATCACGCGCCCGCGCGCGGCCGATTCGGCCGCCACGAAGTCGATGATCTCTTCCCAGCTCACCACCTGGAACATGCCGTTGTAGCCGGCGCTGCCGGGGCGAACCTCGGACAGGCGCTCGACGGCGCGCAGTGTTTTCAGTTCCGCGAACGTGAAGTCGTCCACGAACCAGCCTTCGTGGGTTTCGCCATCGATGGTCTTGCGCGCGCGGCGGCTGGCGAATTCGGCGCGCGCGGCCACGTCCGTCGTTTCTGTCAGGTTCGCCTCGTGGCGTGCGACCAGCACGCCATCCCTGGTGCACACGAGGTCGGGTTCCACGTAGTCGGCGCCGTCGGCAATGGCGCGCGCATACGAGGCCAGCGTGTGTTCGGGCCGCAGCGCGCTGGCGCCACGGTGGCCGAACACCAGCGGTTTGGCAGGCGCTGGCGCGGACGCGGCCAGCGCGGCGGCCGGCGCCAGCAGTGCGCAGCCGGTGGTGGCCACCGCCGCGTGGAGGAAGTGGCGGCGCGACAATCGGTTGGGGAAGAAGATCGTGCTCATCAGAAGTCCGCCATCACGGTGAAGAAAGCCTGGCGCGGGGCGATCGGGAAAGTATTGTAGGTCTTGTCGGCCGCACCCACCACTACGTTCAGGCTGCCTTCGCGGTCCAGCAGGTTGCTCACGTTGACGCGGTAGCGCGCGTTCTTGACCACGCCGCCATTCAGGAACGGCAGCTTGCCCGAGACGCCCAGGCCCAGCAGGAAGTAGCTGGGCACGCTCAGGTCGTTGGTGTAGGTGGCGTAGCGCTTGCCCACGTAGTCGCCCATCAGCTGGAATTCCGTGTCGGCCACGGTGGCCGTGGCGACGAATTTGTTCATCCACTCGGGGCTGCCCGGAACCGACTTGCCGGCCGTGGGCACGATGGCGGCGCCGTTGCTGTAGTTGTCCGAGTAGGTCGAGTGGTTGTAGGACAGCGCGTCGTAGAACGAGAAGCCGCGGCCGAAGTGCAGCGTGGCCGACAGGTCGATGCCGTCCGTCTTCACGCTGCCGACGTTGGCCAGCACGGGATTGCCGCCGATGATGGCCAGCAGCACGGGCGTGGGGCTGATCTGCAGCAGGCGGTCCTTGAAGTCCACGTGGTACAGGCTGATCTGGCTGTCGATGGCCGTCACGGGGCCGGTCGGCAGGGCGCGGTTGCTGCGCAGGCCCGCTTCGTAGGTGACCGAGGTTTCCGGCTTGGCCGTGGCCTTGAACAGGTCGAACGCCTGCTGGCTGGCCAAGCTCCACGGCGAGGCGCCACCGCCGCCGTAGGTGACGAACTGGCGCAGGTTCTTCTGCACGTTGACGAACAACTGGTTCTGGGCGCTGATGTCCCAGCGCGCGCCCGCTTGCGGCAGGAACCATTTCTTGGTGATGATCTCGCCCACTGGCAAGGCCGGCGAACCGTTGGCGATGGCGCCCTTGGCCGGTTGCACGGGGAAGCTGCCGTCGGCGAATTGCAGGCTGGACTTGAAGCCGGCCTGCAGCGCCAAGTCGGGCCGCACGCGCCACTCGTCCTGCAGGTGCAACTGGGCCACCTTGTTGTTGATCTCGCTGCCGTACTGGGTGATCAGCGGATTACTGGGGCGGTCGTATGGCGAGCTCGGGTGGTTCACGTCCAGCGCGTACCAGCGGCGGTAGGCTTCCGAGCGGTTGTGCTCCAGCCACAGGCCGGCCTGCACTTGATGCTCGCCCAGTTCCAAGCGCACGGTCGACAGCAGGCCGGCCCGGTTGATCGCATATTCCGTGGTGCGGGTGGCATAACCGGAATTGCCGAACACTTGCTTGAGGTTCTGGTTCGGGTAGTAGACGCTGAACAGGCCCGGCAAACCGGCCACGCCGATTGGGCCGGCTACCACGCCCACCCCGTCGTCGTGGTGGTAGTAGACCTGGTTGGACCAGGTGGCGGCGTCGCTCAGGTTGGCTTCGTATTTGGCGTAGGTCAGGTAGTCGGTGCGCTGGGCGTCGCTGTAGTAGTTGCTGTAGTTGTTGCCGTCGGCGGCCGGGGTGGCGCCGGTGGGCGACAAATAGGCCAGCGCGGCGGCGAAGTCCGGGTACAGGAAGGGGCGGGTGTAGGGCGCGCTCTTTTCGCCGGCCACGTGGACTGTGCTGTCCTCGTTCGGTTCGATCTTGTCCGAATAGTTGAAGAACACGGTCAGCTTGCCCGCGTCGGCGCGGTTGACATACTTGGCGTTGAGCTGGTTGCCGCCCTGGCGGCCCTCGAAGTCCCAGGCCCGTGCCTCGTGGTGGATGGCCGACAGATAGGCGCTGCTGCCGTCGCCGAAGCTGCCGGTGTCGAAGCGGGCGTAGCTGCGCGAGGTATGGTTGCTGCCTACGGTCTGCTGGACGGTGGCGCCGCGCGTGGCCAGCGGATCGGCCGAGAAGGTTTCGATGGTGCCGCCCAGGTTGCTGGTCGAGGCCGTGGCCAGGTCGCCCGCGCCCGACGACAGGATTACGCTGCTGACGTTCTCGCTGATGACGGCGCGCTGCGGCGACAGGCCGTTGTAATTGCCGTACTGCTGGTCGCCCAGCGGCACGCCATCCAGCGTGTAGCCCAGCTGCTGGCCCGAGAAGCCGTGCACGAACAGCGACAGGTTCTGTTCGTTGTTGCCCCACGGGTCGGCCGTCTGGAAGCTCACCCCGGGCAGCGTGTGCAGCGCTTTCAGCGGATTAATGCCGGGCAGGATTTTCTGCATGTCGGCCTTGCCCAGCGCGACGGACGAGCGGGTCTTGCGGGTGGCGATTTCCACCGTAGTGATGGGGCCGACGGCGGCGGCGGCCTCGGTGGCGAAGTCGGCTGCCGCCGCTGTGCTGTCGGCCATCATCAGCGCGGCGCTGTCGCCCATGTCGGCCATGGCGGCGGCCACGTTGGCGGCCATCGCCAGCATGGGGAAACTGAGGGCCGCCAGGCAGGTGGCCATGGCGCCGGCGCGGGCGCGGGGAGTCGTGCGAGTCATCGTAGTGCCTTGTCGTGAATGCCAATATTGGGGGAACAGCAACGCGGCGGATGATAGGCAGTCAGTGTGACGCCATGATGACGCGCGCTGGAGTGCGCACTCGCACCGGCCCGCCGCGCGGCTGGACAAGCGGGCGGGGCGCTCGTACACTGCGCCCAATAACTTTCAGGCAAGGCGGGGGAATGATGCGCGCAATGTGGATGCTGGCGGTGGCGGTGGGACTGACGGGTTGCTACACGGTGGACCAGAACCGTTTTTCCACTTTTGTGGCCGGCACGGTTACGCCCGGCATGTCCATGGAGCAAGCGCTGGTGCGCATGACGGCGGAGGGATTCTATTGCGACGCCAAGACGGCGCCGCCGGCTATCGTCTGCACGCGCAGCCAGCAGCGCCTGCCACTTGGCAGCTGCATCGAGCAGGTGAACCTGAGCCACGCCGGCTCAGGCAAGGTCCTGGGCGCGGTCGACGTCGCGCCCATCAAGTGTTCGCGCTGGTAAACGACAAACCGGGGTCAGGTCATACCATTGCGCAAGATGCGCGATGGTATGACCTGACCCCGGTTTTTTTTTGCGGTCTTAGTGCTTGGCTTCGCCGGCCGGGATCAGCACCTCGACCGGGGCGTCGCTGGTGAACAGCTGGGCGCAATCGACCTTGTCGTATTGGTAGTGCTGGCCGCAGAAGTCGCAGTGCACGCCGACAAAGTCCAGTTCGGCGAGCACGCCGTCGACTTCCTCGCGGCCCAGCATCTTGAGCATATTGCCCACTTTTTCGCGCGTGCACGAGCAGTGGAAGGTGGGATGCACGGGGTCGAACACGCGGATCGTCTCTTCCCAGAACAGGCGCTGCATCAGTACGTCGATGGGCGCTTCCAGCAATTCCTCGCGCTTGAGCGTGGAACCCAGGATCACGGCGCGGTTCCACGTTTCCAACGCGTCTTCCTGCGACAGCGGCACGGCTTCAGCCTTGCCGCCGTGGTAGGGCAGCTTTTGCAGCAGCAGGCCGCGCGCCGCGTCGTCGCTGGTGGCCAGCCACAGCTTGGTGTCGAGCTGTTCCGAGCGCAGCATGTAGTTTTCGATCACGGTCGCCACGTCGCCGCCGTCCAGCGGCACGATGCCCTGGTACGGTTGCTGGCCCGGCACCTTGTCGGCCGGATCGAGCGTGATGGCGAAGCGGCCCTTGCCGCTGGCGTTGAGCAGCGCCGTCAGGCCGGCGTCATCGGCGATGGCCGCGTCCGGCGCCAGCTTGGCCGTGGCGCGCAGCCGCAGTTCCGCGTCGCACTCGACCACCAGCAGGCGCACCGGGCCGTCGCCATGGATCTGCATGACGATGGAGCCGTTGAACTTCAGGTTGGCCGACAGCAGCGCGGCGGCGGCCACCATGTCGCCCAGCACGCGCTTGACGGGCGCCGGGTAGTGATGACGCGACAGCACCTCGCGCCAGGTGGCCGAAATATCGATGAACTCGCCGCGCACGGCGGCGTTGTCAAAGATGAATTTCTGCAGGGTGTCCGGGGACGGACTCATCGGGGTAACGCTCATTGCTTATCCAATCTTCTTAAGTTGCGTCTTGAACATCTGGCCGCGCTGGACATAGTTGTCCGCGTTGCCTTGCAGACGCTCGATTTCTTCCGCCGTCAGCGTGCGCACGGCCTTGGCCGGGGCGCCGATGATCAGCGAGTAATCCGGGAATTGCTTGCCCTCGGTAACCAGCGCGCCGGCGCCCACCAGGCAACCCTTGCCGATCACGGCGCCGTTCAGCACCACGGCCTGGATGCCGATCAGCGCGCCGTCGCCGATGGTGCAGCCGTGCAGCATGGCCTGGTGGCCGATGGTGACGTTGCGCCCCACCGTCAGCGGGTAGCCCATGTCCGTGTGCATGATGGTCGATTCCTGTACATTGCTGTTCTCGCCGATCGTGATGCGCTCGTTGTCGCCGCGTATCGTCACGCCGAACCAGACGGAGGCGTTGTCATGCACGGTGACCTTGCCGATCACGCTGGCGGTGTCGGCGATGAAGGCGGAGGCGGCGATGTCAGGCGTGTGTTCGCCCAGCTGGTAGATAGTCATGGGATACCTTGGTTGAGAGCAACGGGATGGCGCTATTTTACGCTGTGGTCACCCGTTCCCGCTAAAAAACGGTCGTTGTCGCCTCCGCGTGGTGGTCGTACACGCTGAGCGAACGGTCGTGCTATTATTTTGCTTTCCGGGCGGCAAGCCGCCTATATTGCGCCATGCGCACCCATTTCAAGGCAGACCATCATGCATACAGCTTCCCGTTCCGAGTTCCTGAATGTGCGCGGCCTGCGCTACCACGTGCGCCACTGGGGCCGGGTGGGCGCGCCCAAGATCGTCATGGTGCACGGCTGGATGGACGTGTCGGCCTCGTTCCAGTTCGTGGTCGATGCGTTGCAGGGCGACTGGCACGTGATCGCGCCGGACTGGCGCGGTTTCGGCCTGTCCGAGCGTTCCGGCGCCGACACCTACTGGTTCCCCGACTACCTGGCCGACCTGGACGCCATCTTGCGCCACTACGCGCCCGACGAAGCCATCAACCTGCTCGGCCACAGCATGGGCGGCAACGTGGTGGGCCTGTACGCGGGCGCGCGGCCCGAGCGCATCCGGCGCCTGATCAACCTGGAGGGCTTCGGCCTGAAGGCCAACCGGCCCGAGCAGGCGCCCAAGCGCTACGCCAAGTGGATGGACGAAATGCTGGAGCCGCCCACCATGCGCGGCTATGCCTCGCTGGAGGCCGTGGCGGCCCGCCTGCAAAAGACCAACCCGCGCCTGACGGATGCGCGAGCCGTTTTCCTGGCCCAGCACTGGTCGGCGCAAAACGCGGACGGGCAGTGGGAGATCCTCGGCGACCCGGCCCACAAGCGCATGGGGCCGCTGCTCTACCACGTGGACGAGGTGATGGCGTGCTGGAAGGCCATCACGGCGCCCGTGCTGTGGGTGGAAGCCGTGCACACCAATATGTGGGACTGGATGGGGCCGAAGCCCGAGGCGCGCCTCGAGATCGATCGCCGCCTTGGTCACCTGGCCGACGTTCAGTGCAAGATGATGGACGATGCCGGCCACATGCTGCACCATGACCAGCCCGAAGTGCTGGCCCGCATGATCGAGGACTTCCTGGCCTGATAATACGGATGCGCAGGCCTTACGCCAGCTCTAACGGCTGGGTGACAAGCAGCGTACAATGAACCTTTCGATACTGCCCCAGCAAGGCCTGATTTTCGTATGTTAAAAGTCGATCTGCACTGCCATTCCAACGTCTCCGACGGCGTGCTCGCGCCGTCCGCCGTGGCGGCCCATGCCCGCAAGGCGGGGGTGGACGTCTGGGCGCTGACCGACCATGACGAGGTGGACGGCGTGGCCGCCGCCCGCGTCGCGGCGCAGGACCTTGGCATGCGCTTCGTGTCCGGCGTCGAGATTTCCATCACCTGGGCCAGGGAGACGGTGCATATCGTCGGCCTGCAGGTGGACGAAACCAATCCGGCCCTGCTGGCCGGCCTGGCCCGCACCCGCTCCGGGCGCGACGCGCGCGGGCGCGAGATGGCGGCCCAGTTGGCCGCTGTCGGGATTCCGGATGCGTACGAGGGCGCGCTCAAATATGTCGGCAACCCGGACCTGATGTCGCGCACCCATTTCGCCCGCTACCTGATCGAAATCGGCGCGTGCGCCAACGTGCCCGACGTGTTCAAGAAATACCTGACCGAAGGCAAGCCCGGCTATGTGCCGCACAGCTGGGCCAGCCTGGCCGATGCCATGGCCTGGATCCAGGGCGCGGGCGGCATCGCCGTCATCGCCCACCCGGGCCGCTACAAGTTCAACCAGATGGCGCAGGGCGTATTGTTCGACGAGTTCAAGCAGTTGGGCGGCACCGCCATTGAGGTGGTGACGGGCAGCCACACGCCGGACCAGTACGCCGTCTACGCCCAACTGGCCAACCAGTACGGCTTCCTGGCCTCGCGCGGCACGGACTTCCACGCGCCGGGCGAGGCGCGCATCGATTTTGCGCTGCTGCCGCCGCTGCCGGCCAATGTGACGCCGGTCTGGCATGACTGGTTCTGACGGCAGCTTGTAACTATTAGCTTGTTTTTCCCGGTGATCGCCCGTATTTTATAAGTTCGTTATGATTTCGGCATTGGCACTGGGGAAACCTCTATGAAACGCATCGTTCTGTTTATCGCCACCAACCTCGCCGTGATGTTGGTGTTGTCCATCGTGTTGTCCGTGCTGGGCATCGGCCGTCCGGGCGTTAGCGGCGGACTGGACATGGGCAACCTGCTGGCGTTCTCGCTGGTGGTGGGCTTCACGGGCGCCATTTTCTCCCTGTTGATCAGCAAGCCCATGGCCAAGTGGACCACGGGCGCGCGCGTGATCGACACGCCATCCAATTCCACCGAACTGTGGCTGGTCAACACGGTCAAGGCGCTGGCCGAGCGGGCCGGCGTGGCCATGCCGGAAGTGGCGATCTACGAGGGCGAAGCGAACGCCTTCGCCACGGGCGCATTCAAAAATTCGGCGCTGGTGGCCGTCTCCACCGGCCTGCTGGAAAGCATGAACCGCGATGAGGTGGAAGCCGTCCTGGGCCACGAGATGGCCCACGTGGCCAATGGCGACATGGTGACCATGACCCTGATCCAGGGCGTGGTCAACACCTTCGTCGTGTTCCTGGCGCGCGTGGTCGGCTATTTCGTCGACCGCGTGGTGCTCAAGGGCGATGACGAGCGGCGCGGCCCCGGCATCGGCTACACGGTCACCGTGTTCGTGTGCGAAATCGTGTTCGGCCTGGCCGCCTCGCTGATCGTGGCCTGGTTCTCGCGCCAGCGCGAATTCCGCGCCGACGCCGGCTCGGCCCGCCTGCTGGGCAGCAGCCTGCCCATGCAGCACGCGCTGGCCCGCCTGGGCGGCATGGCGCCGGGTGCGCTGCCGCAGTCGCTGTCGGCGTCCGGCATCACGGCCGGCGGCGGCTGGGGCGCGCTGTTTTCCACCCATCCGCCGCTGGAGCAGCGGATCGCGGCCTTGCGTAGCGTACAATTGTGAGAAATCAACAGCGTGGCGCCTGAGCGTCCCCGTACCGGCTTATGAGTCAATTCTTCCAGATCCACCCCGACAACCCGCAGCAGCGCCTGATCAAGCAGGCCGCCCAGATCATCCACGGCGGCGGCATCGTCGCGCTGCCCACGGATTCGTGCTACGCGCTGGTGTGCCATCTGGATGACAAGTCGGCCGTGGAGCGGCTGCGCCGCATCCGCGGCATCGACGAGAAGCACCACCTGACCTTGCTGTGCCGCGACCTGAGCGAGATCGGCGTCTACGCCCGGGTGGACAACCGCCAGTTCCGCTTGCTCAAGGCCGCCACGCCGGGCCCGTTCACCTTCATCCTGGAAGCGACCAAGTGCGTGCCGCGCCGCCTGAGCCACCCGTCGCGCAAGACCATCGGCCTGCGGGTGCCGGAAAACGCCATCGTGCAGGCGCTGCTGGAGGAGCTCAAGCAGCCGCTGCTGGGCACCACGCTGATCCTGCCCGGCGACGACGATACGCCGCTGACGGACGCCGACCACATCCGCGAGAAGCTGGAAAAGCAGATCGAGCTGATCGTCGATGGCGGCGCCTGCAGCCTGGAGCCGACCACCGTGATCGACCTGAGCGGCAACGAGCCTGAACTGGTGCGCCAGGGCAGGGGCGATGCGGCCGTGTTCGGCCTGTAGTCCGGCCAGCCAGTGGACAGCCACCCCAGCCACCGCGCCGGGCTTAACCCCACCTTAAGGGGCGCCCGCTCCAATGGCGGTTTTGCCGCTCTGATAAAATCCATCCCATGAACGATTACCAAACCATCCTGGTGTATGCGTTGCCGGTGCTGTTCGCCATCACGCTGCACGAAGCGGCCCACGCCTACGCGGCCCGCTATTTCGGCGACAGCACGGCCTACCTGGCCGGGCGCATGAGCATGAACCCCATCAAGCACATCGATTTGCTGGGCACCATCATCATCCCCATCATGCTGTACCTGGCCACCGACGGTAAATTCGTGTTCGGCTACGCCAAGCCGGTGCCGGTGGACTTTTCCGCCTTGCGCAACCCGAAAAAGCAGATGGCCTGGGTGGCCCTGGCCGGGCCGGCCGCCAACTTCGTGATGGCGCTGGGCTGGATGATCCTGGCCTTGCTGGAGGCGGCCGCCGGCGTGACGGAGCCGTTCTTCGTGCGCATGGCGCAGGCCGGCATCCTGACCAATATCCTGATGTTCGCCTTCAACCTGGTGCCGATTCCGCCGCTCGATGGCGGCCGCATCCTCACCAGCGCGCTGCCGCACGCGATGGCCTACAAGTTCGCCCGGATTGAGCCGTATGGTTTTTACATCGTATTGGCCTTGATATACTTCAAAATTCTCAATTTCTTCGTCGTGCCGCTGGCCATGCTGACGGAATTCGTCCTGCGTACGCTGCTCA
Organism: Rugamonas brunnea; assembly: GCF_014042345.1. Taxonomy (GTDB): domain Bacteria; phylum Pseudomonadota; class Gammaproteobacteria; order Burkholderiales; family Burkholderiaceae_D; genus Rugamonas; species Rugamonas brunnea. The sequence goes on along the minus strand of NZ_JACEZT010000018.1, from coordinate 4,201 downwards.
CGCCGCTTTCCCTTCTTTTAAGTTGACCCATTATGTATCCTGATCGCGTCGTTTCCGGCATGCGCCCCACTGGCGCCATGCACCTTGGCCACTACCACGGTGCACTGAAAAACTGGATCAAGATGCAGTCCGAACTGCCTTGCCTGTTCTTCGTGGCGGACTGGCATGCGCTGACCACCCATTACGACGATCCGTCCATCATCGAGCGCAGCACCTGGGACATGCTGGTGGACTGGCTGGCGGCCGGCATCGACCCGTCGCAGTCGACGCTGTTCATCCAGTCCAAGGTGCCCGAGCATGCCGAGCTGCACCTGCTGCTGTCGATGGCCACGCCGCTGGGCTGGCTGGAGCGCGTGCCCACCTACAAGGACCAGATCGACAACCTGTCCAACCGCGACCTGGCCACCTACGGCTTCCTCGGCTATCCGCTGCTGCAGGCGGCCGACGTGCTGATCTACCGCGCCAGCCAGGTGCCGGTGGGCGAGGACCAGGTGCCGCACATCGAGATGATGCGCGAAATTGCGCGCCGTTTTAACCATTTGTACGGCAAAGAGAAGGGTTTCGAGGAAAAGGCGCAGGAAGCCGTGAAGAAGCTGGGCAGCAAGCGCGCCAAGCTGTACAACGAGCTGCGCACCGAATACCAGCAGGACGGCAAGGACGATGCGCTGGAGCAGGCCAAGGCCATGCTGGACGACGCCCAGAGCCTGTCCATGATCGACCGCGAGCGCCTGTTCGGCTACCTCGAAGGCAGCCGCAAGCTGATCCTGGTCGAGCCGCAGGCCCGCCTGACGGCCGCCTCGCGCCTGCCGGGGCTGGACGGCCGCAAGATGTCCAAGAGCTACGGCAACGCCATCGCCTTGCGCGAGGACAAGGACGTGGTCACGAAAAAAGTGCGCACCATGCCCACCGACCCGGCCCGTGTGCGCCGCACGGACGTGGGCGACCCGGCCAAGTGCCCGGTGTGGCAATTCCACGAAGTCTATTCCGACACGGCCACCAAGGAATGGGTGGTCAAGGGCTGCAAGTCGGCCGGCATCGGTTGCATCGAGTGCAAGCAGCCCGTGATCGACGCCATCGTCAAGGAACAGGAACCGATGCACGAGCGTGCCCAGCAGTACCTGGACGACCCCTCGCTGGTGCGCGCCATCGTGGCCGACGGCAACGACGTGGCCCGCAAGCTGGCCCAGGAAACCATGCGCGACGTGCGTGAAGCGATGGGCCTGGCCTACGCATGAGCGAACTGATTTCCTCCTGGGTGCGCCGCTACGCCCCGCTGATACCGGGCGGCGAAGTGTTGGACCTGGCCTGCGGCAGCGGCCGCCATGCGCGCCACCTGGCCGCGCTCGACCATGCCGTGATCGCCGTCGACCGCGATCCGGCTGCGCTGGCCGCCGCGGCCGGTCCCGGCATCGTCACCTCGGAGGTGGACCTGGAGGCCGAAGACGCCGTGTGGCCGTTCGGCCCCGGCCGCTTCGCCGGCATCGTCGTGACCAATTATTTGCACCGCCCGCTGCTGGCGTCCATGGTGGACAGCCTGGCGGCCAACGGTGTGCTGATTTACGAGACCTTCGCCGACGGGAACGCCCAGTTCGGCAAGCCATCCAATCCCGCCTTTTTGCTGCAGGCGGGCGAGCTGCTGGAGCTGGCGCGCGACCACGAGTTGCGCGTCGTCGCGTTCGAGGATGGCGTGGTTGAAGCGCCTAAACCTGCGATGGTGCAACGCTTGTGCGCCGTCAAGCAGGACTTTCCCCGCGTGGCGGCCCTGTTGCCGCCATTTTGAACAGTGATTTGTAGGTGGCGATGCACCACAGGCGCGGGCTATCGTCTACAATCGTTGTTTTAATCCTTTATGCAATTGGTTTCCTATGATTAAGGGCAGCATAGTAGCAATCGTCACCCCGATGCACGCAGACGGCAGTCTGGACTTCCCGGGTTTGAACAAGCTGATCGACTGGCACATCGCCGAAGGTACGGACGGCATCGTGATCGTCGGCACCACCGGTGAATCGGCCACCGTCACCGTGGAAGAGCACTGCGCGCTGATCAAGGCCGCGGTCGAGCACACCAACGGCCGCATCCCCATCATCGCCGGCACCGGCGGCAACTCGACCGCCGAGGCGATCGAGCTGACCCGCTACGCCAAGGAAGCGGGCGCGGACGCCGCGCTGCTGGTGGTGCCGTACTACAACCGTCCTACCCAGGAAGGCATGTACCAGCACTTCAAGGCCATCGCCGAAGCCGTGGACCTGCCCATCATCCTGTACAACGTGCCAGGCCGCACCGTTGCCGACATGAGCAACGAGACCATCCTGCGCCTGGCCGCCATCCCCAACATCGTTGGCGTCAAGGACGCGACCGGCAACATCGGCCGTGGCCTGGACCTGCTGCGCCTGGCGCCGAAGTCGTTCGCCGTCTACTCGGGCGACGATCCTTCGGCCATGGCCCTGATGCTGGCCGGCGGCAAGGGCAATATCTCCGTGACGGCCAACGTGGCCCCGCGCGCCATGCACGAGATGTGCAAGGCCGCCATGGAAGGCGACATCGCCAAGGCCGTGGAAATCAACAACAAGGTGTTCCCGCTGCACCAGAAGCTGTTCATCGAGCCGAACCCGGTGCCCGTCAAGTGGGCGCTGGCCGAAATGGGCATGATGCCGGCCGGCATACGCCTGCCGCTGGTGCCGCTGGCTGGCGAGTACCACAACGCCGTGCGCGGGGCGCTGCGCGAAGCGGGCATCCTGCCGTAACTGGCTGTTCACCGTCAGCGAACCGCGTGCCGCACGCGGTTCGCTCTCCACCCTGATACCAGCTGTCATCCAGCTTCTTAACCAGTAACGACATGACTATTCGCAAGACAGCCTCTATTTCCTCGCAGCGCGCCCTGATCGTGGGTGCTTTGATGGCCAGTTTGACCGGTTGCGGCATGATCGGTTCCGTCGTCGGCAATGACAAGGTGGACTACAAGTCCGCCAAAAAGGCCAGTACGCTCGACGTGCCGCCGGATTTGACGCAATTGCAGAAAGATAACCGCTACGCGCTGCCCGATTCGGCCAACGGCGTGGCCACCGCGTCCGGCTACAACGCGCAGAAGGGCAATGGCCCGGTCGCCTCGGTGCAGGCTGGCACGGCCGTGGCGCCGACGGCGATGAACGACATCCGCGTGGAACGCGCCGGCAACCAGCGCTGGCTGGTCGTCAAGCAGACGCCGGAGCAACTGTGGCCGCAACTGAAACAGTTCTGGGAGGATTCGGGCTTCACGCTGGCGCTGGACATGCCGACGGCCGGCATCATGGAAACGGAATGGAACGAGAACCGGGCCAAGATTCCACAGGACTTCATCCGCAACACGGTGGGCAAGGTGTTCGATTCGCTGTATTCGAGCGGTGAGCGCGACAAGTTCCGCACCCGCCTCGAACGTGCCGCCGACGGCAGCACCGAGATCTACATCAGCCACCGCGGCGCCCAGGAAGTGGTGACGGGCGCCCAGAAGGAAACGACGATGTGGACGGCCCGTCCCAACGATCCCGGCCTGGAAGCGCAATTCCTGGCGCGCCTGATGACCAAGCTGGGCAGCACGGAAGACGCGCAGGCCAAGACGGCCGTCTCCAACGCCATCGTCCAGCCGCAGCACGCCACGCTGGTGGGCGCGGGCGCCGACCGTGCCGTGTCGGTGGACGAGGGCTTCGACCGCGCCTGGCGCCGCGTGGGCCTTGCGCTGGACCGCGCCGGCTTCACGGTGGAAGACCGCGACCGTACCCAGGGCATGTACTTCGTGCGCTATGTGAGCCAGGAAGCGGGCGAGACCAAGGGCTTCTTCAGCAAGCTGTTCAGCTGGGGCGATTCCGAGGCGGACAAGGAAGCGCAGCGCTACCGCATCGCCGTCAAGGCTGGCGCCGGCAACGACAGCCTGGTCACGGTGCTCAACAACGCCGGCAAGCCGGAAACGGGCCCGGTGGCGGAAAAGATCCTGACCCTGCTGCACGAGCAACTGAAATAACGGCCAGTTCCCCCGGCCAACACCAAACCGGGGTCAGGTCATGCGATTATGCAAGATGCGGTCACGTATCTTGCATAATCGCATGACCTGACCCCGGTTAATGAGATGGTCACCCTCACCCTATAAGTCCTAATCTTATAGGGTGTTTTCATTTCTGGAGGGCGCCATCATGGACAGCGTAACGTTGATCGGTATCGACCTTGGCAA
>NZ_JACEZT010000017.1 GCF_014042345.1 Rugamonas brunnea | reverse complement strand
TTTGAAGCAGCTCCACTTGGAACTTAAGGAGCTGGGCTATGAGGGGTCATACGACCGTGTGGCAGCGTTTGCCAGGCAGTGGAAGGTGGGTCAATCGGAGTGGGTCAATTCTGCGAGCAAACGAACAGTGTGCGGTCATTTCTTCCTTCGAGTACCCGAGGTTGCGCAAGGCGGCGTTGATGGTGTTCTCGCTCATACAGCGCTCCCCCGTGCGGATGCTGGGGAAAACATACTTGCCGTGGCCGGTCATCGGATGCAGGGCGCGCAAGATGTCAATGGCTTGGGTGGCGAGCGGCACGACGTGATCGCGCTTCATCTTCATTTTGGCGCCAGGAATTCGCCATTCGGCAGCGTCGAAGTCGATCTCGGACCATTCAGCACTACGCAGTTCACCGGGGCGGACAAAGAACAGAGGTGACAATTTGAGCGCCGCAGTAGCGTAAGGATGGCCGTTATAGCCGTGGATCGCCTGCATCAGTTTTGTGGCTTCGCGCGGCTCGGTAATTGCCGCGAAATGGTTTTCTGGGATCGCTGCCAGCGCGCCCCGCAGGTCCGCAGTCACGTCGCGTTCTGCCAGCCCCACCGCCACAGCGTAGCGGAATACCTGGCCGCATAACTGCTTTACACGGTGCGCAGACTCAATCGCGCCCCGCGCCTCTAAGCGCTGGACTGCGTGCAGCACGTCGCGGGGCTTGATGTCGGAGATGGGCATGCTGCCGATCTCTGGGAACACGTTTCTGGTCAGCCAACCGACCACCTTGATCTGGGTCGCTTCGGCGCGCTGCGCTTTGGTTTTTTCCAGCCATTCGTGCGCGATGGTTTCAAAGGTTTGCCTCTCCAGCAGGAGACGTTCTTCCTTGGCGATGCGCTTCGCTGCAGACGGATCGATCCCGTCGGCCAGCAGCTCACGGGCCTCTTGACGCCGTTGCCGCGCTTTTGCCAAACTGACATCCGGATAAATCCCCAGAGCTGCGGTCTTGCGTTTCCCGTTGAAGCGATAGTCAAGGCGCCAGTATTTGCCAGCCGAATTGACAAGCAAGTACATACCTTGCCCATCTGCGTACTTCTCGCTGCTAGATTTGGTTGGTTTGACTTGGCGAACGAAGGTATCGGTTAATGCCATGAATCTCATCCTTATTGCTTGTTCCTCGGAACAATGCGCCATACCAGTCGAAATGACGGTATGTCGTCCGAAGTGATCTGTGATACCGACAGGGATACCGACAAATCAGTGCGTTGGGATGAGATGTGATGAGACGCCACAAGACAACAAAAAACCCGCCCTGCCTAATAGACATGCGGGTTTTGAGTAGTTGCGACATGATTTGATCCAAAGTAATGGTGCCTCGGGCCGGAATCGAACCGGCACGCCTTGCGGCGGCGGATTTTGAGTCCGCTGCGTCTACCAATTTCACCACCGAGGCAACGCGACACGCATTATCACTTATTTGCAACAGCAGGGCAACCCTGCCGGCCGATTATCTCGCGGACCGTCCGCGCGCTGGCCTGCGGGGCAGTCAATTCCGGCTAGGAAAAGCGTCGCCGGCTGCTACCATGAAATATGCGCCGCGCCCGCGCGCGGCATGCCCGGAGGTGTCGGGCGGCATTGTTCGGAGGCGAAATCATGTACGCGAAAACGATGATCGGCGCCCTGGCCTGCGTGCTATTGGCCAGCCCCGCCGTCGCGCAACAACAGGCGCCGGCTGCGGCCGACGACAGCGTCCAGGTCAGGATCAGCAAGAATGTCGCGGCCAGCGCGCCGTACAAACTGGCGCCCCAAGAATTCGGCGCCTATGCCCAGCCATATCTGCTGGAAACGGGGCTGGTGCTGACGTTCGAACAGCACCGGCATCGCTATTTCACCCAGGTGCGCAATGAGGCGAAGGTGGAAATCTTCCCGCTGGCGGCCGGCGTGTTCACCTCCGGGGATGGCACCCTGTTCGTGTTCCGCGATGGGGGCGACACCATCGCCGTCAGTCACCTTGAGCGCATGCCATTTGCGCAGCATGCGCGTATCGAGCCGGGACGGGTCTACATGGCGGCCCGCTGACGGCTGGCCGCGCTCACCGCGCCGTTACTGCGCCGTTGCCGCTCTGCGCCGGTTGCCAGTGGGCGTAGCGCCGTTCTATCTTGCCCAGGGTGCCGTCGCGCCGCAGTTCGGCCAGCGCCGCGTTGAGCCGGTCCACCAGTTGGTCCGGCACGGCCCGGTTGCAGGCCAGGTAGATCTGTACTTGGTGGAAGACGAGCAAGGGGCCGATCACGCCTTTCCAGGCCGGCTGCTCGGGGCCGGGACTGCCGGGGCGCAAGCCGACGGCCCATAAATCGATGCGGTTGAGCAGCAGCTTCTGCGGGTTGGCCAGGTCGTTGGTGGTGGCGTCCACCTGGAAGCCGCGGCTGCGCAGGAATTCATCGCGGGCGTCGCCATTGTAGGTGCCGATGCGCAGCGGGCGCGCGTCCTCCAGCGTGTGCAAGGGAAATTGATGGTCGAGCCGGCCATAGAACACCCAGTCGGCCTGCATGGTCGGGCCCACCCATTTGAACAGCGCTTCCCGTTCCGGCGTGCGCGAGGTGGAATAGACGCAGGTGGCCGGCTGGGTCTGGGCCATGTGGTAGGCCCGCTTCCAGGGCAGCACGTCGAGCCGGTAGGGCGTGCCGGTGCGGGCCATGAGGGCGCGGATCTTGTCCGTTTCCCGTCCCGTCACCTGGCCATGCTCCAGCATGCTGGCCGGTGGCGCGTGTTCCGTCAGCAGGGTCAGTGTGTCGTCGCAACGGGCCGGGCCGGCGAGCAGCAGCGCGGCGGCCAGCCCCGCCGCCGGGCGGAGAAATCGGGTGGGCATGGTGGATTGCTGGTGCGCCGGGCGGGGAACGCCCGGTCTGTGCACCTAGCATAGCAGCAAGGGATGGGTCTTGTCGCGCTGCAAGCCTTGCTTGGCGTCAATCGGCCCGGCGGTACAGGCGGAAACGTTCCTCGCGGTCGGCCGGACGCCGGCCTTCCCACAGCAACTGCCATTGCTTGCCCCGGTGTTGCGGTGCGATTTCCTTGTCGTCGCGCACGCGGATACTGTCTTGCAGCAACAACAGCTGGCAGCGCCCGCCCGCCATGCCCGTGAACGGCAGGTGGGCGTAGTAGGCGAACGAGGCGCGCTGGGCCGGGCCGACATTGGTTTCGATGCAATCGACGCCGGGCGGCAGCTTGTCGGCGATCTGGCGCGCCACGCCGGCGTAGCTCTTGCTGTAATTCATGTCGGGCAGGAACAGCGTCATCAGCAAAATCCAGATCAGGATCAGGCCGCCGGACGACAGCACCACGGCCCGCCACAGCACGGCCGGCTGGCGCGAGATGCGCCAGTGCACGAGGGCGATCCAGCCGCAGCTGGCGGCGGCGGCCACCAGGAAGGCGGCCAGCCCCAGTTCGGGCTTGAAGCCGGGCACCAGCTTGAGCGCGTTCTTGGCGGCCTGGGCCGGCCAGCCGGTCAGCTTGGCGCACCAGAAGATCCAGATGATGGCCGCGCACAGGGTCAGCACCATCACGGAGAACCAGTCGATGGCGTTGATGGCGCCCCGTTTCATGGTCAGCAGGCCGAAGGCGGCCATGATGGACAGGGCCGGCAGCAGCACCAGCAGCTGGCCTTGCTCGGGATTGGGGTGGAACAGGGCCAGGAGCGCGCCCATGGAGACGAAGGTGACGGGCACCACGATGTGCAGCACGTGGCGCTGGCGGCGCCATGCGTACACGGCCCAGCCGGCGAACGGCCAGGCCGGCCAGAAGAACCACAGGCCGACGCGGAAGAAGAATTTGAGCGAGTGCACGGTGGGCAGGGCCAGCTGGACCACGTTCCACGCCATCCAGCCCGGCACGGGGCTGGCGCCGTACGGTTGCAGCCACTGGGCCGGCAGCACCCAGGCGGCGGCGATGGCGGCGGCCACGGCCACGGCCAGCAGCAGGTCGCGCAGGCTGCGTGCGGCCGGCAGCTCCAGGAAACGCGTGCACAGGAACAGGGCCAGCGTGAGGAAGGCCGGCGTCATCCAGCCCCGGTTGAGGGTGAGCAGGCCCAGCGCCAGGCCCGTCATGGCCGCGTTGCGCAGCGACGGCAGCTCCATGTAGCGCACGGCGCGGTACAGCAGCAGCGCCACCAGCGACACTTGCAGCGCCTCGGACGTGGTTTCGTGGCTGTGCAGCAACAGTCCGAGGCAGCCGAGGTAGATCAGCATGGCCGCGTCGGCCAGGGTGCGGCCGAAATCCTTCGGTTCGGGCTGGCCGCCGAAGGCCAGCCGCAGCGGCTGGGCGTCCTGGCGGCGGCCCAGGCTGAAGGTGGCGTACCACAGCGAACCGACGCCCAGCAGGAACACGGCCATGGTGGCCACGCGCGCGCCCAGCACGTCACCGAGCAGCCAGCCGAACAGCTTGATGCCGATGGCGCCCAGCCAGAACGCCAGCGGCCCCTCGTCGGGCATGGACAGGCCGGCGATGTTGGGCCACAGCCAGTCCTGCCAGCCGCCCTGGGCCATGGTCCACATCACGCCGAAACTGGCCGCGTCGTCGTTCTTCCATGGTTCGCGGCCGATCAGGCCGGGCAGGATGTACAGCAAGCCCAGCGCGAACAGGGCCCAGCGTGGCAACGCGAGGGTGGCGGCGGCGGGAAGGCGGACTGGCTTCATCAGTGACGGTGCGAAATAAAAGGTAGACGGGAGTATGCAGGAAAACCGGATCGGCGACGGCGCGCAAAACAAAAAAAGGCAGCCGTAGCTGCCTTTCTTGTGGTCGCGGCGGAATTAACCGGCGGCGACGGAAGTTTTGGAACCGACGGAACCGAACTTCTGACGGAATTTCTCGACGCGGCCAGCGGTGTCGACGATCTTGTGCTTGCCGGTGTAGAACGGGTGCGATTCAGCCGACACCTCGATCTTGACCAGAGGGTATTCTTTACCTTCGTGGGTGATCGTTTCGCGGGTCTGGATGGTCGAACGGGTCACGAACTTGAAGTCGCACGACAGGTCGTGGAACACAACTTCGCGGTAATCTGGATGGATGTCAGCTTTCATTTATTGCCTCGGTATGGTTAGGTAGCCAAACAGCACTTCGTCGGTCCACCTGCTTCTTGACCCGATTGCCGCTCACTTGCCAATGGTTGAATTAATGCAACCGAAGATTATACAGTTGTTCTGGCGGGCGGGCAAGCGGGCAAAAAAATGGGAGGCGCTTGGCCTCCCATGGTCAGGCTGGCTTAGCCGCCCCTTCGCATCATGTCGAAGAATTCGGCGTTGGTCTTGGTCGCCTTCATCTTGTCGAGGATGAACTCCATCGCTTCGATCTCGTCCATCGAGTACAGCAGCTTGCGCAGGATCCAGATCTTCTGCAGCTGGTCCGGCTTGATCAGCAGTTCCTCGCGGCGGGTGCCGGACTTGTTCAGGTTGATGGCCGGGTACACGCGTTTCTCGGCCAGGCGGCGCTCCAGGTGCACCTCCATGTTGCCGGTGCCCTTGAATTCCTCGTAGATCACGTCATCCATGCGCGAACCGGTTTCGATCAGGGCGGTGGCGATGATGGTCAGCGAGCCGCCTTCCTCGATGTTGCGGGCCGCGCCGAAGAAGCGCTTGGGGCGCTGCAGGGCGTTGGCGTCCACACCGCCGGTCAGCACTTTGCCCGAGGCCGGGATCACGGTGTTGTAGGCGCGCGCCAGGCGGGTGATCGAGTCCAGCAGGATCACCACGTCCTTCTTCATTTCCACCAGGCGCTTGGCTTTTTCCAGCACCATTTCGGCCACCTGTACGTGGCGCGTGGCCGGTTCGTCGAAGGTGGAGGCGACCACTTCGCCGCGCACCGAGCGTTGCATCTCCGTCACTTCCTCGGGGCGTTCATCGATCAGCAGCACGATCAGCGTCACGTCCGGGTGGTTGGCCGTGATGGCGTGCGCAATGTGCTGCAGCATCACGGATTTACCCGATTTCGGCGAGGCCACCAGCAGGCCGCGCTGGCCCTTGCCGATCGGCGAGATCAGGTCGACGATGCGGCCGGTGATGTTTTCCTGGCCGTTCATTTCCCGTTCCAGGCGCAGCGGCTCGTTCGGGTGCAGCGGCGTCAGGTTCTCAAACAATATGCGGTGTTTCGACGCTTCCGGCGATTCGCCGTTCACCTTGTCTACCTTGACCAGCGCGAAATAACGTTCGCCATCCTTGGGCGTGCGCACTTCGCCTTCGATCGAATCGCCCGTGTGCAGATTGAAACGGCGGATCTGCGACGGGGAGATGTAGATATCGTCGGTCGAGGCCATGTAGCTGGCGTCGGGCGAGCGCAGGAAGCCGAAGCCGTCGGGCAGCACTTCCAGCGCGCCGTCGCCGAAGATCTGTTCGCCGGACTTGGCGCGCTTTTTCAGGATCGCGAACATCAGTTCCTGTTTGCGCAGCCGGGCCGCGTTGTCGATATCCAGGCCGATCGCCATCTCCAGCAAAGCCGAGACGTGTAAGGCCTTCAATTCAGATAGATGCATAAGTGTTGAGTGTCCCGTGACGGGAAAGTAAAGGGTGGGGGAGGGGATTGCGTGGGGTTAATCACATGGGCGCCGCCATCGGGCGTCCTGCCAGTCGCGGCGGCGTCGCGAACGCGGCGCCGCCGGTGGGCATGATACTTAGATATTGCTGTCGATGAAAGAGGTCAGTTGGCCTTTTGCCATGGCGCCCACTTTCTGGGCTGCCGCCACGCCGTTCTTGAACAGGATCAGGGTGGGGATGCCGCGGATGCCGAACTTGGCCGGCACGGCCTGGTTGGCGTCCACGTCCATCTTGGCGATCACCAGCTTGCCGTCATATTCCTTGGCCACTTCTTCCAGGATCGGGGCGATGCTCTTGCAAGGACCGCACCATTCAGCCCAGAAGTCGACCAGCACGGGGCGGTCCGATTTCAGTACGTCGGTGTCGAAGGAGGCATCGCTGATGTGTTTGATATTTTCGCTCATGTTTTCCTCAGTCAGAGGGTCAAATTGGGATTAGTGGTCGCCTATGGCTCAGCCTTTCCTGACCATCGACGCTGCCGGGACTACAGGGGGCACGTGGTGGCGGTCTGCTGGAATTCAATCTGCGGAAGGGGTGGCAAGAAAGGTCGGCAGGCGGGGATGGCTGAAATAATAACCCATTTTTCAGGAAAGGGGGCGGATTGCCTGAAATAGTTGAATGACCTGTCAAGCCAGCTGGTCCAGGGCCGTGCGCAGCGCCTCCAGCCGCAGCGGTTTGGCCAGCGCGCCCAGCAAATGCAACTGGTGGAAGCGGGCCAGCGCGCTGGCCGCCTGCAACACCGATTCCTGCTGCCCCGACAGCAGGATCAGGCCGCCGCCGTAGCGGCGCGCGGCCAGCGCTTCGAGCAGCTGGAAGCCATCCTGGCCCGGCATGCACAGGTCGGCCACCACCACGGCCGGCTGCGGCGCCGGGCCGTCGAGCGCGGCCGCGCCGGCCGCGCCGTCGCCGGCTTGCAACACGGTGGCCACGCCCAGCTCTTCCAGCATGTCGGCCAGCATGGCGCGCTGGAACGCGTCGTCGTCCACCACCAGCACGCACGGCGCGCTGGCGACGGTGGCCTGGTGCGGCACGGCGTTCATGGCGCCCGCCCCGGTCCGCTGCCGGCGCCGGCACGCCGGGGCCGGGCCGCCGCCTGCGCCAGCAAGCCGGCCAGCCGCTCGCGCGCCAGTGGCTTGGCGCAGGCGCCCAGCAAGGCCAGGCCGTGGGCCTGGGCCAGCCGCTCGGCCGCCTGCAGCACGCCCACGTCGAGCCCGGACAGCAGCACCACGGCGCCGTCGTAACCATGTTCGGCCACCACCCGCAGCAGTTCGATGCCATCCAGCTCCGGCAGGCCCAGGTCGCAGATCAGCAGGTCCGGGGCGTCGGCGCGCAGCAGTTCCAGCGCGCGCAGGCTGCTCGTTTCGCGGCGTACCGCGTGCGGGCCCAGGCTGGCCACCATGTCGGCCAGCAGGTCCAGCGTGAATTCGTCGTCGTCCAGCAGCAGCACCCGCAGCGCGCGTGGCGCGGCGGTCGGGGTGGACGGGGGCAGGGACGGGGTCATGGTCAGCGCTCGTCGGCGAAAGTGGTGTTGGTCATGATCTGTTCCGTCACCTGGTCGAGCAGCGGCCACAGTTGGGCCAGCAGCGCGCGCGCCGTGGCCTCGGCCGTGGCGTCGCCGGCCAGGTGCTCCAGTTGCAGACACAGTTCGGCCATGCCCAGCGCGCCCACGGTGCGGGCCGCGGACTTGATGCGGTGGCCCAGCTCGCGCACCGGCTGCAGCTCGCCGCGCGCCAGCGCCGCCTCCATCTGGCGCAAGCCATCCCCGGTCGTTTGCAGGAACTTGAAGGCGAACTTGCGCACCTTGTGCGGGTCGTAGCCGAGCAGGCGGGCCAGGATGGACAGGTCAATCACGGCCGGGTCGCCGCCTAGCGTGGCGCGGAACGCGGGCGCGCCGCGCGGCGCGGGCGGCAGCGGCGCGCTGCGCTCGGGCAGCCAGCTGGCGATGGTCTGGTACATCAGGTCGGGCTGGATAGGCTTGCTGATGAAGTCGTCCATGCCGGCGTCGATGCAGCGCTCGCGGTCCTCGCTGGTGGCGGTGGCCGTCATGGCCAGCACGCGGGTGTCGGCCAGGCGCGGGTCGGCGCGGATGCGGCGGGTCGCCTCCAGGCCGTCCATCAGCGGCATCTGCACGTCCATCAGCACGCAGTCGAAGGCGGCCTGGCGCAGCAGCTCCAGCGCCTCGGCGCCGTTGTTGGCCAGGCACACGGAGGAACCGACGTCCTCCAGCATTTCGAGCGCGATCTGCTGGTTGAAGCTGTTGTCCTCCACCAGCAGGATGCGGGCGTCCTTGAGCGATTGCATCACGGTGGCGGTGCGGGCCGACGCCACCAGCTCGGCCGCCGCGTCGCTGACCTGGTGGATGATGGCCGGCACGGTGGCGCCCGAGATGCCGAGGCGGGCCGTGAACCAGAACGTGCTACCCTGGCCCGGCGCGCTTTCCACGCCCACTTCACCGCCCATGAGCTGGGCCAGTTGTTTGCAGATGGCCAGCCCCAGTCCCGTGCCGCCATAGGCCCGCGTGGTCGAGGCGTCGGCCTGCTGGAACGACTGGAACAGCTTGTCCATCTCGCCGGCCGACAGGCCGATGCCGTGGTCGCGCACGTCGAAGCGCAGCAGACAGCTGTGGGCGTCGGCGGCCAGCTGCCGCACCCGGATCGCGATTTCGCCCTGCTCGCTGAACTTGATGGCGTTGCTGGTGTAGTTGATCAGGATCTGGCCCAGCCGCAGCGGGTCGCCGCGCAGCACGGGCGGCAGGGCCGGGTCGAGGTCGAAGGCCAGCGTCAGCTCGCGGCTGGCCGCCTTCGGCGCCAGCACCGTGGTCAGGGTCTGGATCACGTGGTCGAGCGCGAAGTCGGTCTGCTCGATGTCGAGCCGGCCCGCCTCAATCTTGGAGATGTCGAGGATGTCGTCGATGATGCCCAGCAGGTGCTCGCCGGCGAAGCGGATCTTTTCCAGGTAGTCGCGCTGGCGCGGGTCCAGCTCCGTCTTCAGGGCCAGGTAGGCCATGCCGATCACGCCGTTCATCGGGGTGCGGATCTCGTGGCTCATGTTGGCCAGGAACTGGCCCTTGGCCTGGCTGGCTTCCTCGGCCAGGCGCTTGGCCTGGTCCAGTTGTTCGGTGCGCTGGGCCACGCGCTCCTCCAGGTGCTCGTTCAGTTCGCGCAGCGCCTGCTCGGCGCGCTTGCTGTCGGTGATGTCGAGCGACATGCAGATCAGGTAGGCCGGCCGGCCATCCTCGTCGAACACGGGTTTCTTCAGCACGCGCAGGTGGCGCTGCTGGTCCAGCACGCGGTGCCAGATGGTTTGTTCGTAGTCGATCAGCACCCCGCCGGCGAACGCTTCGCGGTCGCGCTGGCGGAAGGCGGCCAGTTGCTCGGGCGTGTGCATCACGCTGTCGTCGCCGTCGGGCAGGTCGGTGTAGGCGAAGCCCAGTTGCTGCTCGCAGGCGTGGTTCATCAGCAGGAAGCGGCCGTCCGGATGTTTGATGAACAGGCCGGTGGGCATCATCTGGATAATCTCCTGCAGCCGCTGCTCGCTGCGCCGCAGCGCGTCCTCGGCCGCCTTGCGCTCGCCGATGTCGGTCAGGCTGGCCACCACCAGCGACACCGCGCCCTGCTGGTCGATGACCGGTTCCGCGTTCACCGACAGCCAGCGCACGGCGCCGCCGGGCAGGTGCAAACCCATCACGGCTTCGCGCACGGGCTGGCCGGTGGCCAGCGCCCGTTGCAGCGGATGGCTGTCGGGATCGTAGGCCGTGCCATCGTCGCGCAGCGCGTCCCACAGGCCGGGCGCGCCGTGTTCCAGCATGCGGGCCGCGGCCGCGTTGCTGTCGACCAGGCGGCCGGCCCCGTTCAGCACCACCAGGCCGTTGGTGACGGCGTTGAAGATGGAGGCCTGGCGCTGGCTCGAATCGCGCAGCGCCGCCTCGGCCGCGCGCCGTTCCGTGATGTCGGTCAGCATGGCCAGCGTGCCGCCGTAGCTGCCATCCTCGGCGTAGATGACGGTGGTCGACAGCAAACACCACAGCATGCTGCGGTCGCGCCGGTACAGGCACACGTCGCCCTGCTCCGGCTGGCCCGAGGCGCGCTGGCGCAGGTGCTGCTGCAGGCGCGCGGCGCTGGGCGCGTCCATGAAGTCCGTCATCGGGCGGCCCAGCATGTGCTCGACGTCGTAGCCCAGCATGCGGGCCATGGTGGGGTTGACGAAGTTGGTCTGGTCGCGCGCGTCGCACATCCAGATGCCCTCGGCGGCCGTCTGCACGATCAGCCGGTAGCGTTCCGTGCTCGAATGGAGCGCCTCCTCGGCGCGCTGGCGCTTGGTCATGTCGCGCAGCGCCACCACCGACAAGTCCTGGCCCGACAGGGCGATCGGCGACAGGTGCAGCATGGCGGGGAAGCGGCTGCCGTCGGCGCGGCAGGCCATCAGCACCCGGCCCGGCAACTGCGGCCGCGAGAACAGTTCGCGCACGTGGCCGTTGCTGCGCATGGCCTCGGGCACCAGCTGGTCCATCGAGCGGCCTTGCATGGCGCTGCCGTCGTAGCCGAACACGCGGGCGCAGGCCTGGTTGGCGTAGCGCACCTGCCCGCTACGGTCGGCGATCAGCATGGCGTGCGGGGTCGCTTCGAGGATGGCGCACACGCGCGCGTGTTCGGCCGCCATGTGCTCGCTGATGTCGGCCAGGGTGCCGGCCGCGCGCACGGCGCGGCCGTTGGCGTCGCGTTCGAGTACGGCGCCGCGCGCCTGCAGCCACTTCCAGCTGCCGTCGCGGCAGCGCATCCGGCATTCGCAGATGAAGCGCTGCGGCTGGGGCGCGGCATCGTCCAGGAAAGCGGCGATCGCGGCGCGCACGCGGGCCTGGTCGTCCGGGTGCACGTGGGCCAGCCAGGCGCCCGGCGCGGGCTGGAATTCGCCGGGCTCGTAGCCGAGCAGCGCGCAGTAGCGGGCCGACGGTTCCAGCTTGTCCTCCAGCGGCAGCCAGTTCCACATGCCTTCGCCCGAGCCTTCCAGCGCCAGGGTGGCCAGGCGCTGGGCGCCGCCCAGCCGCTGCTCGCTCTGGCGCAGCGCCGCCTGCAAAGCGCGCACGCGCCACAGGGCGCCCGCCGCCAGCACCAGCAACGCCAGCAGGGCGGCGCCGGCGGCCAGCGCGCCGTAGGGCAGGTCGACGTGGGCCGGCGGCGGCCGGTACAGCAGGCCGTCCGGCACGAAGCCGGCCGGCAGCATGCCTTGGGCCGCGAACAGGGCGGCGATGGCGCGCCAGCGCTGCGGGTTGCTGTAGCCTAGTTCGATCAAGCCTTGTTCCAGCAGCGGGGCGATATGCTGGGCCTCGTACATCAGGTGTTCGCGGCTATGGCGTTCCGGGTAGCGGGCGCGGATCAGGTCGGCCAGCTCGCCCTGGTGCGCCATCGCGTACTGCCAGCCGCGCAGGGTCGCCTCGCGCATGGCGCGCGCGCGGGCCGGGTGCTCGCGCAGCTCGCTCTCGGTGGTGTACAGGTTGTCGCCGTAGAAGTCCATGCCGGCCGCGCGCGGCGACAGCAATTCGTAGCTGGCGTCGCCCCGGCTGAGCAGATAGGGTGCGTCGGTCGAATAGATGGACAGCACGTCGACCCGGTTTTCCAGCAGCACGTCGTCATCGTGCTGGTAGGGCAGCACCGTCATGCGGTCGAGCGGTATTTGTTCGCGGCGCAGGTAGGCCGTCAGTTCCTCGCTGCCGGGGGCCAGCATGATGCGGCTGCCGGCCCATGGCACGCGCTTGCCGCCGGCGTCGCGGCGCACCAGCAGGGCGGCCGCCGAATGCTGGAAGATGGCGGCCAGCACCACCACCGGCTGGCCCCGGGCCCGGTCCAGCAGCAGCGTGCTGTCGCCGGTGCCATATTGGGCACGGCCGTCCACCACTTGCTGCACGGGGTCTTCGCCGGGGCGCGCTTCCTGCAGCGTGACATCGAGTCCGGCCGCGCGGTAATAGCCCTGGGCCTGGGCCGCGTAGTAGCCGGCGAACTGGAACTGGTGTTGCCACTTGAGCTGCACCACCACCTTCTCCGCGCCCCGCGCCGGCAGCGCGGCCGCGAACAACAGCATCCCGGCCATCAGCCAGCGCGGCGGACGGCGCCGGTGCGGTGTGCGGTGGGGCGCTGGACGGTCGTGCGACAAGGGTTTCCCTTTCATGCGGCAAGCGGGCGCGCGCCGGCGCCGGCTTTTATTCCGGTCAACTATAGCATCGAAAATTTGCCCGCAGTGTTAACTTTTGCGATACGGAACGCCCATGCCAGCGCACTGTGCTTTGGCGCAAATTCGCCCGTTGTGACAGGCGTTCTGGTGACAAATGGTGAGAATGTGTGGGCGAAAAAGTGCTAGGCGCGATGGCCTGTTTGGCGGGCGGCGGCGGGGCTGGCCGCGATGAAAGAAAATTTCATATCGCGGCCATTTGTGAAATTTTATTACGCGAAGCTGCCGGCGAACTGGTAGCGGTGGCCCGGATGCCACATGGTCGCCAGCGACGCCACCATGCCGGCCGAGTGGGTTTGCCGTTTCAGCACCAGGCAGGGCTGGCGGGTGTCGATGGCCAGCATTTCCGCGATCTCGCGCGGCGGCGCCAGCGCCTCGATGCTGTAGGTGGCCCCTTGCAGTGGCGCGGCCGCCATCAGGTATTCGTTGGGGGTGAGGTGGCTGAAATCCTGCTCCATGTAGTCCGGCGCGCACAGCGGATTGACCCAGCGGTCCTCGACCTGGATCGGCACACCGTTCTCGAAGTGCACGATCACGGAGTGGAACAGCGGGTGGCCGGGCGGGAGGTCGAACTGCTTGGCCAGCAGCTCGCCGGCCTTGCCCCGTTCCAGCAGGCGCAGGTTGGAGCGGTGCACGTGGCCGCGCGCGCGCACTTCGTCGGCGATGCTCTTGATCTCCAGCAGGGTGGCCTGGTACTTCTGCTGCGCCACGTAGGTGCCGGCGCCCTGGCGGCGGGTGAGCACCTGTTCGGCCGTCAGTTCGCGCACGGCGCGGTTGACGGTCATGCGCGAGACGCCGAACTGGCGCGTGAGCGCCTGCTCGGACGGGATCACGTCGCCTTCCTTCCATGTGCCGGCGGCGATCTGGGCCAGCAGGTAATCCTTGATGCGCTGGAAAATCGGGGTGTTTTCTTGCGGGGCTGACTGGTCCAAACGGCTTCTCCGTAGGCCGGCCTGGGGTGGACGGCTCGTTCGTCATTTTAGCATTTGGACATGCAGGAGGGACAGATCGCGATTCAAAAGCAAGCGCCGGAGTGCGGGGCTGCGCGGCGGCGCCTAACATGGCATCATCCAACATCATCCAACGGAGCAGGCCATGAGCCAGACCCCTTACGCCAGCGACGCACAACGCTGGGAGGCAGTACAACAGCGCGACGCCAACGCCGATGGCGTGTTCTATTATTCGGTGCGCAGCACGGGCGTGTATTGTCGCCCCTCGTGCGGCGCGCGCCCGGCCCTACGCCGCAACGTTGCCTTCCACGACAGCCGCGAGGCGGCCGAACTGGCCGGCTTCCGGCCCTGCTTGCGCTGCAAGCCGGACCAGCCGCCGCTGGCCGAGCGCCAGCGCGCCATGGTGGCCCGGGCCTGCCGCCTGATCGCGGCGGCCGATTCCGAGCCCGACCTCGATACGCTGGCCGCCGCCGTGGGCGTGAGCCGGTTCCACTTCCACCGGCTGTTCAAGGCCCACACGGGCGTCACGCCCAAGGCTTACGCGGCGGCCGAACGGGCGCGCCGCTTGCAGGACGGGCTGGCCGCCGCGCCGTCCGTGACGCAGGCCATCTACGCGGCCGGTTTCAATTCCAGTGGCCGTTTCTACGCCCAGTCGCCCGCCGTGCTGGGCATGACGCCGCGCGCGTTCCGGGCCGGCGGCAGCGGGGCCGCGATCCGTTTCGCGATCGGGGCCTGTTCGCTGGGGGCGATCCTGGTGGCCAGCACGGAACGCGGCATCTGCGCCATCCTGATGGGCGACGACCCGGACGCGCTGGCGCGCGACCTGCAGGACCGCTTCCCCAAGGCCGAGCTGCTGGGCGCCGAGCCCGAATACGAGCAGGTGGTGGCGCGCGTGGTGGCGCTGGTGGAGGCGCCCGGCATCGGCCTGGACTTGCCGCTGGACGTGCGCGGCACCGCGTTCCAGCAGCGCGTGTGGCAGGCGCTGCGCGCGATCCCCGCTGGCAGCACCGTCAGCTACACGGAGCTGGCCGAACGGGTGGGCTTGCCGAACGGGGCGCGCGCTGTGGCTGGCGCGTGCGCGGCCAATGCGCTGGCCGTGGCCGTGCCTTGCCACCGCGTGGTGCGCAATGATGGCGCGCTGTCCGGCTACCGCTGGGGCGTGGAGCGCAAGGCGGCCCTGCTGGAGCGGGAGGGCGCGCAATGCGGGGAGATGGAACAGGAGGAGGCGCTCAGTGAAGAACGGTGAACTTGATTTCGGCGCCGGCCTGCCGCCGCGCCAGCCGCGCAAGACTGCGCCGGGGCTGGCGGTCGCGCCGGCCGGCTTGGCCAGTACAGGCGGTGCGGCGGGTGCGCTCGATGCGGATGGTGCCGCGCAGGCGCTTGCCGCTGAACAGACGGCGCGCCAGGCCGCCGCGCGGCGCGCGATTGGCGCGGCCGTCGGCATCGCCACCCACGTGGCGGGGCTGGACTGGCAAGCCATCGGCGAGGAACTGGACATGAACGGCTACGCCATTGTGCCCGGCATGTTGACGGCCGAGGAATGCGCGGCCATGGCGGCCCAGTACGAGCAGGGCGAGTTGTTCCGCAGCCGCATCGTGATGGCGCAGCATGGCTTTGGCAGTGGCGAGTACCAGTACTTCCGCTATCCGTTGCCGTCCACGGTGGCGGCGCTGCGGCAGGCCCTGTATGGGCCGCTGGCCGCCATCGCCAACCGCTGGCATGGCCTGCTGGGCGTGGAGACGCGCTTCCCGGCTGACCACGCGGAATTCCTGGCGCGCTGCCACGCGGCCGGCCAGCAGCGGCCCACGCCGCTGTTGCTGCGTTACCGTCCCGGCGACTACAACTGCCTGCACCAGGATTTGTACGGCGAGCAGGTGTTCCCGCTGCAGGCGGCCGTGTTGCTGTCGCAACCGGGTGTGGATTTCGACGGTGGCGAGTTCGTGCTGACGGAACAGCGGCCGCGCCAGCAATCGCGGGTGGAAGTGGTGCCGCTGAAGCGCGGCGACATGGTGATCTTCCCCGTGGCCGAGCGTCCGGCCCAGGGCGCGCGCGGCGTGTACCGGGCAGGGATGCGGCATGGCGTGAGCCGGCTGCGCTCAGGCTTGCGCCACACGCTGGGACTGATCTTTCACGACGCCGCCTGAAACGCAAAAAAAACCGGGGTCAGGTCATGCGATGAGGCAATCAAGCAAGCTGCTTGATTGCCTCATCGCATGACCTGACCCCGGTTTTCGGTTTTGGGCGGTTATGACGCCGTCTGCACGCTTTTCTGGGTCTGGTACAGCCGCGCATACAGCCCGCCCTGGGCCAGCAGCGCCTCGTGGCTGCCCATTTCCGCGATGCGGCCGGCGTCCATCACGACGATGCGGTCGGCGTTCTCGATGGTCGACAGCCGGTGCGCGATGACGACCGTGGTGCGGCCCCGCATCAGCACGTCCAGCGCGGCTTGCACCAGACGTTCCGATTCCGTGTCCAGCGCGCTGGTCGCTTCGTCCAGGATCAGGATGGGCGCGTCCTTGTACAGCGCGCGGGCGATGGCGAGGCGCTGGCGCTGGCCGCCCGACAACCGCAAGCCGTTCTCGCCCACCGACGTCTGGTAGCCCTGCGGCTGGCGCATGATGAACTCGTGCGCGTGCGCCGCGCGCGCGGCCGCTTCGATGCGCTCGCGCGAGGGCGACGGATCGCCATAGGCGATGTTGGCCGCCAGCGAGTCGTTGAACAGCACCACGTCCTGGCTCACCAGCGCGATCTGCTGGCGCAGCGCGTCGAGGCGGTAGTCGCGCAAGTCCACGCCGTCGAGCGTGATGCGGCCGCCGCTCACATCGTAGAAGCGCGGCAGCAGGCCGGCCAGCGTGGTCTTGCCGCTGCCCGAACTGCCTACCAGGGCCACTGTCTCGCCGGCGGCGATGTCGAGCGACACGCCATCGAGCGCGGGACGCGCTTCGGCGTCGTCCGGGCGGTAGTGGAAGCTGACCTGTTCCAGCGCCAGCCGGCCGGCCGCCCGTTCGATGGCGCGCTCGCCGCGATCGGGTTCGGACGCCGTGTCGATCAGGCTGAAGACGGATTCGGCGGCGGCCAGGCCGCGCTGCATCGGTTCGTTGATCTTGGTGAGGTTCTTGATCGGCGACTGCATGGCCATCAGCGATCCCATGAAGGCGACGAAGGCGCCCGGCGACAGTGCGCCGGCCTGCGCCCGCAGCAGCGCGAAGTAGATCACGGACGACAAGGTGATCCCCACCAGCAGCATGATGGCGGCCGAGTTCATGGCGGCGGTGGACGCGTGCTTGACGGCCAGCTGGCGATTGAGCTTGACCACGCGGTCGAAGCGGCGCTGTTCATACTGCTGGCCGCCGAAGATCTTCACCACGCGCTGGCCACTGATGCTCTCGTCGAGTACATTGGTCAGTTCGCCCATCGCGTGCTGGGCGCTCTGGCTCAGGTGGCGCATGCGGCGTCCGGCGAAGGTGACGATCAGCGCCACCAGCGGCAGCAGGCCGAGGCAGAACACGGCCAGTTGCCAGTCGATGCTGAACAGTGAAATCAGGTAGCCGACCGTGGCCACCGAATCGCGCACGGCCACGTTGATCACGTTCAGGCCGGCCTGCGCCACCTGGGCGGCGTCGAACGCCACGCGCGACAGCGTGGTGCCGGTGGAGGTGCCGTCGAAATAGCGGTTGGGCAGGCGCAGGATGCGGGCGAACATGGTTTCGCGCAGATTGGCCTGCACCCGGCTCGACAGCCAGGCGGCGCCGTATTCGCCGGCGAAGCTGGCCAGCATGCGCACCACGGCCAGGCTGACGATGATGGCGGGGATGGTCCACAGCGCCGCGCGCGTGGGGTCGTGCGGCAGCAGCACCCCCAGCAGTTCCTGCATGGCGCCCAGCAGGCCGGTGGCCGGGCCGGCGCTGCGCGTCAGGCTGCTGGCCGGGGCCAGCGCGTCCACCACGTTCTGCAACTGGCGGATCAGCAGCACGTCGGTGGCCGAGGCCACGCCCACGGCCGTCAACGTGGCGACGGCGATCCAGGCGTAGGGACGGAACTGGCGCAGCAGGCGCAGGTAGAGGAGTCGGCTGTTCACTATGGTGTGCGGTGGTCGGCGAAGGCGACATTGTACCCGTATCGGCGGCCCCGGCTGGCGCCACGCGGGCCGCAGGCGCTGTTGCGTTGGCGAAACACCTTGCAGTTCAAAAGTCAATTCTCACCAAAAACCACTCGCTTGATGAAACAGGATGAAGTTAGACTGAATTCGTCCCGGCATGCAGGCACAACACGCCGCGGGCTGTACTTTGCAGGCTGTTGCCACGACAACAGGAGGCTAGATGAAAGCACAGACACAGTGGGCGGCCGCGGCGCTGCTGCTGGCGGCCATGGCGGCGCCGGCGCGGGCGGAGCTGGTCATCATCGTCAACCCGCAAAACCCTGCCACCCGTATGTTCCCCTCGCAGGCGGCCCAGTTCTTCCTGGGCGGGTCGGTGTTGTTCACCCCCGTCGAGCAGGCCGAAGGCTCGCCGATCCGGGCCGAATTCACCAAGAAAGTGCTGGAGAAGACGCCGGCCCAGGTGGAAGCCATCTGGTCCAAGATCGTGTTCACGGCCAAGGGCAAGCCGCCCAAGGAATACAAATCCAGCGCCGAAGTGAAGAAGGCGGTGGCCGAGAACGTGAACGCCATCGGCTACATCGAAAAAGCGGCCGTCGATGATACCGTGAAGGTCATCGCCACCGTACCTTGAACGCCCTGTCCTGAACTGGAGATAGCTCGATGAAAAAAAATATCATGGCTTGGGCGATAGCGTTGCTGGCATCCGGCAGCGCCGCCGCCATCGACCTCAGCGACGATGGTTCGCTGAAACTGACCGGCTTTTACAACCTGACCGGTGCCAAGGTGCTGAGCGGCTCGGCCCAGGGCAGCAGCGCGCCGTGGACCTACCAGCAGTGGAAGTGCCCGTGCACGGTGCAGGGCTGGGAATACGCGTCCGTCTACGAGAAAAGCGAAGGCTGGCAGTTCGACCGCGAATCGCTGGTGGGCTTCCAGCTGAAGAAGGAATTCTCGCCCACGCTGTCGGCCACGGCCCAAATGCTGGTGCGGGCCAACAATCCCAACCGCGGCTCGCGCCCCACGCTGGACTGGGCTTATGTGACGTGGCAGCCGTCGGCCGATTCCGCGTGGACGCTGCAGGCCGGCCAGTTCCGCATCCCGCTCTACTACTACAGCGACTACCTGTACATCGGCTACGCCTACCCGTGGGTGCGGCCGGCGCCGGACGTGTATGGCTGGCCGATCTACTCCTACCAGGGCGCCAACGTCACCTACCGCACGCAGCTGGGTGCCAGCGACTGGGCCGGCACCTTCCACGTGTGGGGCGGCGGCTACACCCAGCACAACGACGCCTACGACACGCTGATTTACTACACCACGCCCACCCACGAATCGTGGAAGGACATGATAGGCGGCTACGTGTCGGCCAACAACGGCGTGTTCGACGTGCGCGCCATGCTGATGCACTACAAGGACACCACCTGGCAGGACGCGCCCGGCGGCGGCCGCACCACGCTGGTCGATGCGCAGGGCACGCGCATCATGGGCATCTCGGCCAACATGGACTACAAGGACTGGCTGGTCAAGTCGGAGCTGGACCGCTACGAGCAGGTGGACGACGCCAAGGGCATCAACAACGTCTACAAATACGCGCTGATCGGGGTCGGCTACCAGTACGGCGAGTGGACGCCCATGTACACCTTCTCGCGCTACACGACGGTGACCGAACCGATCGAGGCGCGCAACACCCAGTACCTGTCGCTGCGCTGGGACTTCCGCAAGAACATGGCGTTCAAGGTCCAGTACGACGTCAGCAAGGACAAGTCGCATTATTCGTATCCGTTCTTCGGCGACTCCAAGCTGCTGTCCGTTTCCTTGCAGGGCCTGTTCTAACCCACCGCCACCTCACCAGACGCCGCACGTTCCCTCCGGGGCGTGCGGCGTTTTGCATTTTGGGGCGGCCCTGCGCGGGCCAGCGCAGGGCCAAAAATTCGCTTGAATTTGGTTGACTTAGTTGTATAGACAACTTATCCTTCAAGGATGCAGCAGGCTGCGCGTGCCGTATCGCGTCCGGCCGCCCCCCATCAACTTGAGGAGACACCATGACCACCCCGACCACCGCCCTGGACAACGATCCCCGCTACGACGCCAGCCGTGACATCCGCGCCCCGCGCGGCCCCGAGCGCACCTGCAAGAGCTGGGGCGCCGAGGCGGCCTACCGCATGATCCAGAACAACCTGGACAAGGAGGTGGCGGAGAATCCCAAGCACCTGGTGGTATACGGCGGCATCGGCCGCGCGGCCCGCAACTGGGCCTGCTACGACCAGATCCTGGCCTCGCTGCGCGAACTGGAGGACAACCAGACCCTGCTGATCCAGTCCGGCAAGCCGGTCGGCGTGTTCCAGACCCACGAGGACGCGCCGCGCGTGCTGATCGCCAATTCCAACCTGGTGCCCAAATGGGCCAACTGGGAACACTTCAATGAACTGGACCGCAAGGGCTTGTTCATGTACGGCCAGATGACGGCCGGCAGCTGGATCTACATCGGCACCCAGGGCATCGTGCAGGGCACCTACGAGACGTTCGCGGAGGCGGGCCGCCAGCACTTCGGCGGCGACATGAAGGGCCGCTGGATCCTGACGGCGGGCCTGGGCGGCATGGGTGGCGCGCAGCCGCTGGCCGCCACCATGGCCGGCGCCGTGTCGCTGAACGTGGAGTGCCAGCAGAGCAGCATCGACTTCCGCCTGCGCACCCGCTATCTGGACAAGCAGGCCGCCACCATCGACGAGGCGCTGGAGCTGGTCAAGCACCACACGGCGCGCGGCGACGCGATCTCGATCGGCCTGCTGGGCAACGCGGCCGAAGTGCTGCCGGAACTGGTGCGCCGCGCCAAGGACGGCGGCCTGATTCCCGACCTGGTGACGGACCAGACCTCCGCCCACGACCTGATCAACGGCTACCTGCCGCGCGGCTGGAGCGTGGCCGACTGGAAGAGCGCGCAGCAGGACCCGGAGCGCCACGCGCGCCTGAAGGCCGCCGCCGCCGATTCGTGCGCCGCCCATGTGCAGGCCATGCTTGAATTCCAGACGCTGGGTGCGAAAGTGGTCGACTACGGCAACAACATCCGCCAGGTGGCGTTCGACCAGGGCGTGCAGAACGCGTTCGACTTGCCCGGCTTCGTGCCGGCCTACATCCGGCCACAGTTCTGCGAAGGCCGTGGGCCGTTCCGCTGGGTGGCGCTGTCGGGCGACCCGGAGGATATCTACAAGACGGACGCCAAGATCAAGGAGCTGTTCCCGCACCACGCGCAGGTGCACCGCTGGCTGGACATGGCGCGCGAGCGCATCGCCTTCCAGGGCCTGCCGGCGCGCATCTGCTGGCTGGGCCTGGGCGAGCGCCACATCGCCGGCCTGGCCTTCAACGAGATGGTGCGCAACGGCGAACTGAAGGCGCCCATCGTGATCGGCCGCGACCACCTGGACACGGGTTCCGTGGCCAGCCCGAACCGCGAAACGGAGAGCATGAAGGACGGCACGGACGCCGTGTCGGACTGGCCGCTGCTGAACGCGCTGCTCAACACGGCCGGCGGCGCCACCTGGGTTTCGCTGCACCACGGCGGCGGCGTGGGCATGGGATACTCGCAGCATTCTGGCGTGGTGATCGTGGCCGACGGCACGGACGCCGCCGCGCGCCGCCTGGGCCGGGTGCTGGTCAACGATTGCGGCTCGGGCGTGATGCGCCATGCCGATGCGGGTTACGAGACGGCCATCGCCTGCGCCAAGCGCAACGGCCTCAATCTGCCCATGATCAAATAATTCAGGAAGCACTACGATGAAACAAGCACAGAAAAACGCATGGACCCTCAAGCCGGGCAAGATCACCTTGTCTGAACTGCGGACCGTATGGAACGAGGCGGGCCGGTTGACGCTGGCCGCCGAAGCCTATCCCGTGATCGAAGCGTCGGCCGCCGCCGTGCAGGCCATCGTCGCCAAGGGTGACGCGGCCTACGGCATCAACACCGGCTTCGGCCTGCTGGCCAAGACCCGCATCCCGGACGAGAAGCTGGAGCAGTTGCAGCGTAACCTGATCCTGTCGCACTCCGTGGGCACGGGCGAGCTGCTGTCGGACGGCGTGGTGCGGCTGGTGATGCTGATGAAGATCGGCAGCCTGGCGCGTGGCTATTCGGGCGTGCGCCCGCTGATCGTGGACACGCTGATCGCGCTGTACAACGCCGGCATCATGCCCGCCATCCCGGCTAAGGGCTCGGTGGGTGCATCGGGCGACCTCGCACCGCTGTCGCACATGACGCTGGCCATGCTGGGCGTGGGCGAGGTGCGCGTGAACGGTGAGCGGATGCAGGCGGCCGACGCGCTCAAGGCCGCCGGCATCGCGCCGGTGGTGCTGGCCGCCAAGGAAGGCCTGGCGCTGATCAACGGCACGCAAGTATCGAACGCGCTGGCGTTGCACGGCCTGTTCATGGCCGAACGGTTGCTGGAAGCGGCCATGGTCACCGGCTCGCTGTCGCTGGACGCGGCCAAGGGCAGCGATGCGCCGTTCGACGCGCGTGTGCACGAGGTGCGCGGGCAGCCGGGCCAGATCGCCGCCGCCGCCATCTACCGCCAGCTGGTGACGGGCAGCGCGATCCGCGCCTCGCACCTGGTGGGCGACGAGCGCGTGCAGGACCCGTACTGCCTGCGCTGCCAGCCGCAAGTGATGGGCGCCTGCATGGACCTGATCGCCAACGCCGCGCGCACGCTGCTGATCGAAGCCAATGCCGTCACCGACAATCCACTGATTTTCCAGGACGCTGCCGGCGGCCTGCCCAACATCGTCTCGGGCGGTAACTTCCACGCTGAGCCAGTGGCCTTCGCGGCCGACACGCTGGCGCTGGCCATCGCGGAAATCGGCAGCATCTCCGAGCGCCGCATCTCGCTGCTGATTGACGCCACCCTGTCCGGCCTGCCGCCGTTCCTGGTGCGCGACCCCGGCGTCAACTCCGGCTTCATGATCGCCCATGTGACGGCGGCCGCGCTGGCGTCCGAGAACAAGTCGCTGGCCCATCCTGCCAGCGTGGACACCATTCCCACCTCGGCCAACCAGGAAGACCACGTGAGCATGGCCACCTTCGGCGCGCGCCGCCTGGACGACATGGCCAACAACACGGCCGTCATCGTCGGCATCGAACTGCTGGCCGCCGCACAGGGCATCGACTTCCACCGTCCGCTCAAGACGTCGCCGCAGCTGGAGCACGTGCACGCGCAGTTGCGCCAGCAGGTGCCGTTCTTCGACGCCGACCGCTTCTTCGCGCCAGATATCGAAGCGGCCAAGCGCATGGTGTTGAAGGGCGAATTGAGTGCCAAGTGCAAGAGCCTGTTCGCGCCGCTGCATCCCTGACGCGGGAGAGATGACATGAACTTTCAATTCAAGGCGGGCAGCATTCCCCTGCTGGTGTCGATGCCGCACGTGGGCACCGACATCCCGGACGACATCGCGGCCCGTATGACGCCAGCCTCGGTGGAGAAGGCCGACACGGACTGGCATCTGGTGCGGTTGTACGAATTCCTGGGCGAGATGGGCGCTTCGACGCTGTCGGCGCGCTGGTCGCGCTATGTGATCGACTTGAACCGGCCGCCCGAGAACACCAACCTGTACCCGGGCCAGGACACGACGGGCCTGTGCCCGCTCGACACCTTCCACCGCCAACCGCTGTATCCCGACGGCGGCGCGCCGGACGAGGCGGAAGTGCAGCGCCGCCTGCTGCAGTACTGGCGTCCTTACCACGACCAGTTGCGCGCGGAGCTGGACCGGCTGCTGTCCATCCACGGCAAGGTGGTGCTGTGGGATGCGCATTCGATCGCGTCCGTCGTGCCGCGCTTCTTCGAGGGCAAGCTGCCCGACCTGAACTTCGGCACGGCGGATGGCGCCAGTTGCGCGCCCGGCCTGACGGAAGCCATCGTGTCCCATGCGCACGCGCAGCAGCGCTACACGGTGGCCGTCAACGGCCGCTTCAAGGGCGGCCATATCACGCGCCACTACGGCAAGCCGGACGCGCGCGTGCACGCGATCCAGCTGGAGATGTGCCAGTCCACCTACATGAACGAGAGCGCGCCGTTTGCCTACCGCCCGGACCTGGCTGACCAGGTTCAGGGCCTGCTGCGCCAGATGACGCAGGCGGCCGCCGACTGGGTTCGCGCATGACGGCCGGCCCGCATACGATGTCAGACGCTGGCCGTGCGCTGTACGCACGCCACGCGCTGCTGCCCGAAGGCTGGCGTCAGGACGTGCTGCTGGCATGGGATGCGGCTGGCAATCTGACGTCCGTCACGCCCGATGCCGCGCCACCAGCCGGCGTGGAAGTGGCGCAGTACGCGCTGCCCGGCATGATCAACCTGCATTCGCACAGCTTCCAGCGCGCGCTGGGCGGCAAGACGGAGCGGGCCGGCGATGGCCCGGACAGCTTCTGGACCTGGCGCGAGCTGATGTACCGCTTCGCCCGCAACATCACGCCGGCGCAGATGGAAGCCATCGCCGCCCAGCTGTTCTCGGAATGCCTGCGCCACGGCTACACGGCCGTGTGCGAATTCCACTACGTGCAGCGCACGCCGGACGGCGCCATGTACCCGCGTCCGGCCGAGACCGCCGAGCGCGTGATCGCGGCCGCACGATTGGCCGGCATCGGCATCACCATGCTGCCCGTGTTGTATAGTTATTCCGGCTTTGGCGAGCAAGCCCTCAAGCCGGAGCAGCAGCGTTTCCGCACGGACGTGGGTGACGTGCTGGCCGTGATCGAGGTGCTGGAACCGTTGCGCGACGGGCAGACGGAGGTGGGCGTGGCCCCCCATTCGCTGCGCGCGGCCACGGTGGGGCAGGTCGCGCAGGTGCTGCAGGTGCTGCCGCCCCAGCGCCCGGTCCACATCCACATCGCCGAACAGCAGGCGGAAGTGGCGCAGTCGCTGGCCTGGAGCGGACGCCGCCCGGTGCAGTGGTTGATGGACAATGTGGTCGTGGACCAGCGCTGGTGTCTGATCCACGCCACGCATTTGCTGGAGGACGAAGTGGCGGCGCTGGCGGCCAGCGGCGCCGTGGCGGGCCTGTGTCCGACCACGGAAGCGAACCTGGGCGACGGCCTGTTCCCTCTGCAATCGTACCTGGCGGCCGGCGGCCGCTTCGGCATCGGCAGCGACAGCCACATCTCGCAGGGCGCGGTGGAGGAATTGCGCTGGCTCGAATATGGGCAGCGTTTGGCCCAACAGCGGCGTAATATTGCGGTATCGTCCGCGCAGCGCAACGTGGGCGACTTTTTGTGGCAGGGCGCCCTGCATGGCGGGGCGCAGGCGGCGGGACGGCCGCTGGGCGCGCTGGCGCCCGGCAAGCGTGCCGACGTGATCGTGCTGGACGACGATCATCCCAACCTGTTCGGGCTGGCGCTGGAGGAGGTGTTGGGCACCTTCATCTTCAGCGGCAACGACAACCTGGTGCGGGACGTGATGGTCGGCGGCCAGTGGGTAGTGCGCAAGCAGCAGCACGTGGCGCAGCAGGCCATCGCCGCGCGCTTCCGGCAAACCTTGGCCGAACTGAGGGAGTTCCGATGACCCAGCTGATCCAGTACGCAAGCCTACGGCCCACCCCATGGAAGAACGGTGGCGGCAGCACCACGGAAATCGTCGTTATGCCGCCGGGCGCGGACTTCGACCATTTCGACTGGCGCGTCAGTCTGGCCACCATCACCCAGGACGGGCCGTTCTCGCCGTTCCCCGGCATCGACCGCTCGCTGGCGCTGGTGGACGGCGACGGCGTGCTGCTGGACTTCGGCCACGAACGCTTCGTGCTTAGCCCCAGCGAACCGCTGATCGAATTTCCCGGCGAATCCACGGTCGAAGCCACCATCACGGGCGGGCTGACCACGGACTTCAACGTGATGACGCGGCGCGGCCGCTGCCGTCACCGGCTGGAGCGGCGCGTGGTGCGCGGCCGGCAGGAGCTGGTGCGGCGCAGCGCCACCACCGTGCTGTTCCTGGCCGAGGGAGAAAGCCTGACCGTGAGCAGCGCCACCGAGCGCATCGCGCTGGTGCGCTACGACGCCGTGGTGCTCGACTCGGACGAAGCGTGGACCATGGACACCATCCAGGCCACGGTGCTGGTGGCCGACATCATCCCCCATTAAAAAGAAGGACGCATGAGCGCAACCTGGGACACCCTGTTCATTAACGTCCACCTGGCCACCATGGCCGACGGCTATGGCGAAATCCGCGACGGCGCCATCGCCGTGCGCGACGGCCGCATCGCCTGGCTGGGGCCGCGCGCGGAGTTGCCGGCCGGCGCGCTGGAATCGGTCCGCGCCGTGCATGATGGCGGCGGCTGCTGGCTTACGCCCGGCCTGATCGACTGCCACACCCACATCGTCCACGCCGGCAACCGCAGCGATGAATTCGAGGCGCGCCTGAACGGCGCCACCTACGAGGACATCGCCCGCGCCGGCGGCGGCATCATGTCCACCGTGCGCGCCACCCGCGCCGCCACCGAGGACGAGCTGCTGGCGCAAAGCCTGCCGCGCGTGGCCAGCCTGCTGGCCGAAGGTGTGACCACCATCGAGATCAAGTCCGGCTATGGCCTGGACCTGGAGACGGAAGCGAAGATGCTGCGCGTGGCGCGCCGCGTGGGCCGGGAGCTGCCGGTAAGCGTGGCCACCACCTTCCTGGGTGCGCACGCGCTGCCGCCCGAGTTCGCGGGCCGCCCCGAACACTACATCGCCGAAGTGTGCGCCATGCTCGACACGCTGGCGGAGCAGGGCCTGGCCGACGCCGTCGATGCGTTCTGCGAGCGCATCGGCTTCTCGGCCGAGCAGACCGAGCGCGTGTTCGTGGCCGCGCAGCGCCACGGCCTGCCCGTCAAGCTGCACGCCGAGCAGTTGTCCGACCAGGGCGGGGCGCAACTGGTGGCCCGCTACGGCGGCCTGTCGGCCGATCACCTCGAACATCTGAGCGCGGACGGCATCGCCGCCATGGCGCGCGCGGGCACGGTGGCCGTGCTGCTGCCGGGCGCCTATTACTTCCTGCGCGAGACGGTGCAGCCGCCCGTGGCCGCATTGCGCGCGGCCGGTGTGCCGATGGCGCTGGCCACCGACTGCAATCCCGGCACATCGCCCATGACGTCGCTGCTGCTGACCATGAACATGGGGTGCACGCTGTGGCGGCTCACGCCGCAGGAGGCGCTGGCCGGCTGCACCATCCACGCGGCGCGCGCGCTGGGGCGGGCACACGACATCGGCAGCCTGGCCGTGGGCAAGCGCGCCGATTTCGCCTTGTGGCGCATCGCCCGCCCGGCCGATTTGTCGTACGCGATCGGCTTCAATCCCTGCGTGGGCGTGGTCAATGCTGGCCAGTGGCGGGCGCCGGCGATTTAGAGGGAATCCTCGAAATTCCGTCCGTGCGGCGGTTTGATCAGGTACATTATCACGAGCGTTTTTCCCGACTTACCGCTTGTGCCAGGATCGCCATGCCCGTGTTGCCGCCGTCGTTCGCCCTGAAATCCCTCGTTTCCACCGTGCTGCTGGCGCTGGCCGCCCAGGCGCTGGCGCAGGACCCCGCTCCCGCCACCGCGCCGCATACGGGCGAGGCGCAAGCCGCCGCGGCGGGCGCCAACCCTGCCGCCGCGCCGGTCAACCCGCTGGCGGCCATGCTGGCGGCGGCGGCCGCGCCCAAGCCGTTCCTGGAAGTGGTGCGCGGCGCGGCCCACGTGCCGGGCTTCCTGCCCTTGTACCAGAAGGATGAAAAAGTGTGGCTGGAGCTGCGCCCGGAGATGTTCGACCGGCCCATCTTCATGTCCATCAACACCACCAACGGCATCGGTGAACGTGGCCTGTACGGCGGCCAGATGGGCGAGAGCCAGGTGGTGTACTTCCACCGCATCGGCAACCTGGTGCAGATGATCGCCAAGAACACCCGCTACAGCGCGCGCGGCGGCACACCGCAGGCGCTGGCCGTGTCGCAGGCGTATTCGGACAGCCTGCTGGCCGCCGCGCCCGTGGCCAGCGCGCCCCATCCGCAGACCCACGGGGTGCTGATCGAGGCCAACGCGTTGTTGTTTAGCGACATTCCCGGTTATTCCACGCGACTCGAATATGCCTACCGTTTGCCGTTCGTGCTCGATGCGCGCAACAGCAGCTTCGTCACGCTGCGGGCCGACGAGTCCATGACGGGCCTGCGGGTGAGTGCCCACTACGCCGTGCCCCGGATCGCCGCCACGCCCATCACGCCACAGCCTTTGCCGCTGCCCGGCCCGCCCACCACGCTGCCCGACCCGCGCAGCATGTTCCTCGGTTTCTACTACAGCTTTATGCCGCTGCCGGCCGAACCGATGCACGCGCGCCCGGCCGATGACCGCATTGGCCACTTCGTCACCACCACCCAGGACTTCACTGA
This sequence comes from Rugamonas brunnea, assembly GCF_014042345.1. GTDB lineage: Bacteria > Pseudomonadota > Gammaproteobacteria > Burkholderiales > Burkholderiaceae_D > Rugamonas > Rugamonas brunnea. Next base: position 102,485 of record NZ_JACEZT010000017.1, on the reverse strand, counting down.
CGATATCCGTCCCACCACGGCCAGCCACGTGATCGAGCGCTGGCGGCTGGAGAAGAAGGACCCGGCGCTGCCGCTGTCGGAACCGAAGCAGCCCATCGTGTACTGGCTGGACAAGAACATCCCCGAGAAATACCGTAAGTCCGTCGAGCAGGGCGTGCTGGCCTGGAACGCTGCGTTCGAGCGGATCGGCTTCAAGGACGCCATCGTCGTGCGCCAGCAAACGGAGCAGGACCATTTCGACACGCTCGACGCGCGCCATGCCTCGATCCGCTGGTTCATCGGCAGCGACGCCGCCTTCGCCATCGGCCCGACCCAGGTCGACCCGCGCAGCGGCGAGATCCTCGATGCCGACATCGCCATGTCCGACGTGTTCGCGCGCGATGCGCGCCGCGTGGCCGGCGAGAGCGGTGAGAGCGCTGGCGCTGCCGCGGCGCAGCCGGCCGCCGACGGCGAAACCCATTGCGACTACATGCTGGACTCGGCCCAGGAGATGGGCTTCGCGCTTGACCTGCTGGAAGCGCGCGGCGAAGTGGGGCTCGATAGTCCGCAGGCCGACGCCGTGGCCCAGGCCTATGTGCGCTCGGTCGTCATGCATGAAGTGGGGCACACGCTGGGTTTGCGCCACAACTTCCGCGCCTCCACCGTGTATGACCTCAAGCAGTTGCAGGATCCCGCGTTCACGGAACGTAACGGCATGACCGGTTCGGTGATGGACTACGCGCCGTTCAACTTGTCCGTCAAGGGCGAGCGCCAGGGCGAGTACGTGGCTTCCGCGTTGGGGCCTTACGATTACTGGGCCATCGAATACGCATACAAGCCGATCGCGCAGGACCAGGAGAAGGACGAACTGGCGAAGATCGCGGCCCGCTCGAACGAGCCGCAACTGGCCTTCGGCACCGACCAGGAAGTGGATGGCCGGGCGGCCGATCCTGACGTCAACGCCTTCGATCTGGGCAGCGATCCGCTGGCCTATGTGCAGCGGCGCCTGACCCTGTCGCGCGAACTGTGGGACCGCCTGCAAACACGTCAGCTCAAGCCGGGCGAGAGCTATGAATCGCTGCGCCGCAGTTTCGATTATGGCTTCGTCCAGTTCGCGCGCGCATTGCCGGTGGTGGTCAAGTACGTGGGCGGCCAGACCTATCTGCGCGACCACGCGGGCACCGGGCGGGCCACGTTCACGCCGGTGGCCTTGCCGCGCCAGCGCGCGGCGTTGCAAATGCTGACGAATAGCTTGTTCCAGGCCGACAGCTTCAAGTTCGCGCCATCCATGATCAGCCGCCTGGGACCGGACCATTTCGAAGCGCGGGGCCGGCCGGACGTGTCGGTGAGCGGGCGCGTGCTGCTGCTGCAATCGGCGGCGCTGGATCAGCTGATGTCGGATGCTGTCGCCACCCGCGTGCTCGACTCGCAGGAGAAGCTGGACGACGGAAAGAAGGCGCTCAGCCTGGACGAGCTGTATGGCACCGTGCAGTCGGCCGTATGGAGTGAGCTGAAGACGGGCAAGGAGATCACGGGCATGCGGCGCAACCTGCAGCGTGCGCATCTGAAGCGGCTGGCGAACATGCTGGTGCGGGCAACGCCAACGACGCCGGCGGACGCGCGCAGCCTGCAACGCGAACACGCGCTGGAACTGCAGCGTGAAATCCGCGCCGCGCTGGCCAAGCCGGGTAGTCGCGAGAACAAGGCGCATCTGGATGAGTGCTACGAAACGCTGAACCAGGCGCTCAAGGCCTCCATGGTGCGCCTGGGCGCTTGACGCGTCCTCGCGTACGCTCACACGCCCCGCGCCTTCGCGCCCCCGCGCTCCGCGCGCGCGAGCCCGAGCCCGCGCTCGCGCGTAGGTGGACCGGCAATGGTAAGCTTGCCCCACTGGCGGAACGATAGGGAGGGCGCGTGCTCAAACGGGGAGAACGGGGTGGGCGGGGCAACGCAGATCGGGTGAACGTCGGGCTGCGATGGCTGACCGTTTGCTGGCTCATGTGCGCATGCGCGTTGGCGGCGTCCGCGTCACCAGCCGCGGTGGCCTCGTTGGCCGATGGCGGGCAAGCCACGCTGCGCATTGGGTCCAAGCGGTTCACGGAATCGTACATCCTCGGCGAGCTGCTGGCGCAGACGGCGGCCCCTTATGCCCATACTGAGCACCTGCAAGGCTTGGGCAACACGGCCATCGTGCTGGCCGCGCTGCGGGCAGGGAAGATTGACCTGTATCCCGAATACCTGGGCACCATCGACCAGGAAATCCTGCGCCACAAGCAACCGGCGACGTTGGAACAGATCGGTCGCGAACTGGCGCCGCTGGGCCTGGGCGTAGCGGTGCCATTCGGCTTCAACAACACCTACGCCCTGGCCGTGCGCGAAGGCCCCGATGGCCCGCGCACCTTGAGCGCGCTGGCGGACCGGCCCAAGCTGCGTTTCGGCCTGTCGCATGAATTCATCGGTCGTGCCGACGGCTGGCCCGGACTGGCACAGCGCTATGGCTTGCCGCAACAACCTTCCGGCCTCGATCACGGTATCGCCTACGACGCGCTTAAACAAGGCCAGGTGGACGTGATCGACATCTATTCGACCGACGCCAAGATTGCCCGCTACGGCCTGCGCGTGCTCGACGACGACCGCCACTACTTTCCCCGTTACGACGCCGTGCTGCTGTACCGGCTGAACGCGGCGGTCCGCTTTCCCGCCGCCTGGGCCGCGCTGGGGCGGCTGCAAGGCCGCATCAGCGCGGCAGACATGATCGCCATGAACGGCGCCGCCGAGATCGACGGCCAGAGCTTCGCCGCCGTGGCGCGTGGCTGGCTGGCGGCGCATCCGTTGCCGCCGCCATCAGCCGCGCCAGTCGCTGCGCCAGCGCCATCGTCTGCCACACCATCGTCCGCAACGTCAATGCCCGCGACGCCGACTGCCCCGCACGACGGTCTGCTGGCCAAAGTCTTCGACGACAAGCTGTGGCTCCTCACGCGCCAGCACATCACGCTGGTGCTGATCGCCGTGGGACTGGCCTGCCTGGTGGGCATCCCGCTCGGCGTGCTGGCCGCTTATGTGCCGCGATTGCGGCAGGTGGTGCTGGCGCTGGTGGGCGTGCTGCAAACGGTGCCGTCGCTGGCGCTGCTGGCGTTGTTGATTCCCTTGCTGGGCATAGGCGCCGTACCGGCCCTGGTGGCGTTGTTCGTGTATGCGTTGCTGCCCGTGGTGCGCAATACCTGCACCGGCATGCTGCAGGTGCCGCCAGGGTTGCGGCTGGCGGCGCAGGCGCTGGGCCTGCGGCCATATCAACGGCTGCGTCACGTGGAGCTGCCGCTGGCGCTGCCCGTGATCCTGGCCGGCGTGAAGACGGCCGCCGTGATGAGCGTGGGCACGGCCACCATCGCCGCCTTCATCGGCGCCGGCGGCTACGGCGAGCGCATCACCATCGGCCTCGCGTTGAACGACAACGCGATGCTGCTGGCCGGCGCCATTCCGGCCGCCGTGCTGGCCCTGCTGACCCAGGGCGCGTTCGAACTGCTGGAGCGGCTGGCGGGACGCGCCACGTCACAGCGTATGTAATTTCGCGCGCACCACGGCCACTTCACGGTGCAGCAGGCGTTCCGCCTGGAAGTCGTTTTCGCGCTGGGCGGCGATGGTGTGCAGGTGGCGCTGGCAATGGTCGAGCCGCGAGCGCAGGTAAGCCTTGTAAAGCAGCAAGGCGATGGGCGGCAACTTGTTCATGGCGGGCTCCGGACGAGGTGACAGTCCATGGTACGGCCCGCTACGGAGCGGGCCTTGTGCCGCGTCAAGGGCGCCGGTCAGTGAGAGAATGTTAGGTGAATGTAAGCAAGATTGAGCTGGCGTAAGCAAATGTAAAGTACCTGCGCACGCCGTCGAAGGGAGGCTTATAGTGAAGGCGTTGCTTCAATCTCCCCTCCCACTCACATGGGTTCAATCCCGCGCGGCGCCTGGCGCTCGCGGGATTTTTTTTCGTCAGGCCGAGGCCAGTTGCTGCAGGGCGTCACCGGTGACGCGGCAGATGCGCCAGTCCGGCAGCAGGTCGGCGCCCACGCCACGGTAGAAGTTGATGGCGTTCTCGTTCCAGTCCAGCACCGACCATTCGAAGCGGCCGCAATTGCGTTCCACCGCCAGCTGGGCCAGCGCCACCAGCATCTGCTTGCCGTAACCTTTGCCGCGGCACGATTGCTTGACGTACAGGTCTTCCAGGTACAGGCCCTTGCGGCACAGGAAGGTGGAGAAGTTGTGGAAGAACAGGGCGAACGTCACCACCACGCCCGCTTCTTCGCCGACGATGGCTTCGCAGGCGGGATGGGCGCCGAACAGGCCGTCCTGCAGCATGGCGGGGTTGGCCACCACCAGGTGTTCCAGTTTTTCGAACACGGCCAGTTCGTGGATCATGCCGAAAATGGCGTCCACGTCGGCCGGGGTGGCGGGGCGGATGGTCAGGTGCGAATTGCTCATGGATTATGCGGCGCTTTCAAGTTCAGGGTTGACGGTAGGGGCGGGCGCGTCGGCCCGCAAGGCCCAGGCCACGCTGGCCAGGCAGACCAGCATGCCCAGCCATTCGAGCGGGCCGGGGCGGAAGTGTTCGAGCCGGATCGACAGCAGCACGGAAATGACCGGCGTGACAACCCCGATGTAGACGGCCTTGTGCGAGCCGATGCGCAGGATCAGCGTGAAATAGGCGGCGAAGGCGATCACGGAACCGAACAGGGCCAGGTAGAACAGGCCGCCCCAGTAGCGTACCGTGGTGGGCAGCATGAACGACTGGCCGCTGACAAGCACCCAGGCCGCCACCAGCAGCGTGCCCCACAACATGGACCAGGCCATGGTCAGCAGCACGTTGGACGATTGCGCGCGCACCTTGACCACCAGTACGTTGCCGACCGAGCTGGAGATGGTGGCGCACAGGGCCAGTCCCAGGCCCAGCAGGAAGTGGCTGTTGCCGCCGCTGGCCATGGCCGTCCAGGCGCTGGCGATGGATTGGTAGAACAGCAGCGTCACGCCCACCACGGCGGCCGCGCCCGCCGTCCAGATGCGGGCCGTCAGTGGCGTGCCCAGCATCAGCCGGCTGCAGATCGGGGTCCAGAACACCATCAGCGCGAACAGCACGGCCACGAAGGCCGACACCAGGTATTGCTCGGCCGTGTAAGTGCAGATGTAGCTCAGGCCGAAACTGGCGATGCCTTGCAGCAGCAGCCAGCGCTGGGTGCGCCACGGCAGTCGCGGGTCGTCGCCGCGCGCCAGGCACCAGGCGAACAGGACGGCCGAGGCGATGGCGAAGCGGTAGACGACCGAAACGGCCGGCGCGACCTGGCCCAATTGCAGGGTGATGGCGAAGAAGGTGGAACCCCAGATCAGGCAGGCGGCAAGGAACAGGATGGGTGAGGACATCGATGCAGTATACCGGGCTTGCGGCGAGCTTGCCTAGCAGCCACATTGTTGACAATTTAGTCACATGTGTGCTTGATGTGGCGCAGTGGCATGGGAAAAAACGGGGCGCTGGCCGGCGAACGGACTATTATAAAAAAACCATCATTATTTCCGGAGAAGATCATGTCCACCGCGCTGCGCCTCAAAGTCGCCACCCTGATCGGCTACGTGTTGCTGAGCACGGCCGTCGTCGTCCTGGCGGCCGACGACAGCCCCGCGCGCGGCCAACTGGCGTTCGCCATCGCGGGCCGGCCGTGAGCAGATCGGCCGCTGCTGGATGATGCCCCATGTCGGCATTCCTGATCCTTTACGTTTTCTTGCCCCGCAGAATGTCGGCGAAAGCCATGACGTTCGCCTGCGGCGTATCCTTCCGCCAGACCAGTAAGGTTCGGCTTTTGCGGAGCCTGGCGCTGAGTTCATGAACGCTCAGTCGTGCGCGTTCCGTGTACGTGTTCAGTACGCTGCGCGGCATTAACGCCACCCCCATGCCCGCAATGGTACAGCCAAGAATGGCATGGTACGAACCCAGTTCCACCACCCGGTCAGGCACAATGCCGCTGCCCGCGAACCAGCTCTCGAGTCGCTTGCGGTGCGGGCAGCCTTGATGGAATGCCAGCAGGGTTTTCATCGCTGCGTCCCTGGCTGACGTCATTGGTGGATGGCCGGCCATCGCGACAACAATCAGTTCTTCTTCAAATGCCGTCAGCGTCGCCAGGCGCGGATCGGCGACGGGTTCGGCCACCAGCGCCGCATCCAGCTCGGCTGTCAGAACCCGTTCCACCAGCAGCCGCGGGTCGCCGGTATGCAGTTCCAACGTCACCTCCGGGCAGGCTTGATGAAACCTGCTCAACGGCCCGGGCAGACGCGCCGCGGCCGTGCTTTCCATGGAACCGAGGCGCAGCATGCCGTGAGGCGGGCCGTCCTGCACGGACGCGCGCGCCTCATCGGCCAGCGACAGCAGCCGATCCGCATAGTCGAGCAGGATCTTGCCGGCCGCCGAGAGTCGCAGCCGCCGCCCTTCGCGCAGGAAAAGCTCGGCGCCAAGATCCGCTTCCAGCGTTTTGATGCGGGTCGTGATATTCGATGGCACGCGATGCAAGTGCTCTGCCGCGCGGATGATGCCGCCCGTGCGCGCCACAGTGCGGAAGATGTGCAGATCGGAGAGATCCATTGTTCTTTAATTAAGAATGAAATAGTCATAATAATTCATTATCTATTTATCCAATGGCCGCGTACATTGAGGACTTCTAGATTGATGGAGGTCCGACATGATCGTGACGATTTCTCGCTCGCGGGTGAAACCAGAGGCGGAACAGGGGTACAAGCAAGGGGCGGAACGGATGTCGCGGCTGGCGCGCGGCATGCCGGGCGCATGAGCCCCGCGATGGATGCTGGCCATCGCTTCGATGGGTACAGCTGGGACGTCGATTATTTGCACGTCGATGGGCGCACTTTGCAGGCCACGATTTACCAGCCCGAAGGCGCCGGCCCTTTTCCTGTCATCGTCGATGTGCATGGCGGCGCCTGGGTACGCGGCGACGTCGGCAGGACCGAACACGCGCTGATGAACCAGTCCCTGGCGGCACTGGGCATGGTCGTGGTGGCGGTCGATTTTCGCCAGAGCGAGCACAATCATTATCCCGACTCGGTAGCGGATGTGAACTTTGCGCTACGCTGGGTGCGCGCCCATGCGTCGGAATTCAACGGCTCCGCCCGCTGCATAGGCGCGCTTGGTTCGTCGAGCGGCGGGCATCTGGTCTTGCTGAACAGCTTGCGGCCTGATGATCCCCGCTACGCAACGTTGGCGCAGGATGGCGTCGCGCCGGACGGCGCCCGGCCGGATTACCTCATCCTGTTGTGCCCGATTCCGGACCCGCAAGCCCGGCTGGCGTATGCGCGCGAGGTCGGCAACCACAATATCGTGAAGTTCACGGAAAGCTATTTTTGCACGGCAGGCAGTATCGAAGACGGCAATCCCCAGCGTATTCTGGCGCGCTGCGAACAGCTCAAGCTACCGCCCGCGCTGCTGCTCCAGGGCGGTCCGGGCGCTGCCGGTGTGGTGGAAGATAAGAACGTGTCGCCGGAAATCCAGCAGCGATTTGCCGCCGCCTATCGCGCCGCAGGCGGACAGATGCAGCTGGAGCTGTTACCGGGCGCTCCGCACAACTTCGTCAACACCGCTGGCGAGCATCTCGATGCGGCGCTCGCCATGATGGAAGTCTTTATACGGCAACGGCTGCACGGCTAGCAATGTCGCGCATATAAGTTGTCAGTTGCATGTTGCATTCGCAGTGCGTTCGTGTCACGATCCACCCCTCTTTCAGGGGCAATCACTTGCCGGAACCAAGGCATGACACCATCGAGCCAGCATCAAACCGCGCGCAAACAATGCTTCGATCCTGTTGTCGACGCGCGTACCCGTCTCTTGATGCTGGGCAGCCTGCCGGGCGATAAATCGCTGGAGATCCAGGAATACTACGGGCACCCTCAGAATCGGTTCTGGCATCTCATGAGCGAAGTGCTGGGCGTCGATCTGGTCCGCGCCGATTATCGGGCGCGCCTGCGCACTTTGCTCGATCATGGCGTGGGCCTGTGGGACGTGGTGGCCGAGGCGCACCGGCAGGGCAGCCTCGACAGCCAGATCCGTGCGCGTGCGGACAATGATTTGCCGGGGTTACTCGCACGATTCCCCCAGATCCGGATCATCGCCTTCAACGGCGGGACGGCCGCCAAACTGGGATTGAAAATATTGGGCGACCATGCAGCCGCTTACCAGATCGTCGCACTCCCATCGAGCAGTCCGGCTTATACCTTGCCGTATGAGAAGAAGCTGGAACTGTGGCGCCAGCTTCGCGGGTGCTGACCCGCATCCCACGCACCTGCGCCTTACCGCAGCTGCTGCAGGATCTCGTAGCCGGCCTTCACCCGCGCAGGGATGGGGAAGCTTTTATTCGCCAGCATCACGATGCCGATCTTCTGCTCGGGCACGAACGCCACGTAAGCGCCGAAGCCCCGCGTCGAGCCGGTCTTGTTGAACAGTGTGCCGCGTGGCGCCGCTTGGGGCGGTGTCAGCGCCGTGGCGGGATTGGCGTCGTTGATCATCGTTTCCGAATTGCCGGCCAGCAGGCGCTCCAGCGTCACGGGCGCGCGATATTGTTCCCAGCCCAGGCCTTGCCGCATCTCACCGATATCGAAATAGCCGATGTGGGTGCCTTCGACCGCGCGCCGCATCGGCTCCGCCAGCCGCTCCGGCGCGATGTTGGCTTGCACAAAACGGATCATGTCGGCCGAGGTGGACTTCACACCATACGTCTCCGCAGCGAACACGTCGGGCCGCACCCGCACCGGGTGGTCGTTCCTGTCGTAGCCCCATGCATAGTCGGACATCGCGCTGTCCGGCACCTGGATGTAGCTATGCCGTAAGCCGAGCGCGGGGAACAACTGCTGCTCCATCGCGGCGCGAAAATCGGTGTGCAGCGCCAGCGCCGTCACGTGGCCGAACAGGCCCAGGCTGGGATTGGAATACCGGCGCTGGGTGCCGGGCGCCGCGTCGGGCTTCCAGTTGCGGAAGTAGGTCAGCATCTGCGCGTCGTCGTTGGCCGCCACCTCGTCCGGGAATTGCAGCGGGAAGCCGCCCGCCGTATAGGTGCCAAGATGGAGTACGCTGGCCCGGTCGACCGCGCTGCCTTTCAGCTGCGGCATGTACTTGCCGGGATGATCGTCGAGCGACAGCTTGCCCTGGTCGATGGCATGGCTGGCCAGCGTCGCCGTGAACGTTTTGCTGACGGAGCCCAGCTCGAACAGCGTGTGCTCGCTGACCGGCGCCTTGGCTTCTTTCGATGCCAGCCCATAGTTGAAGAACATGGTCTGGCCATCGACCGTCACAGCGACGGCCATACCCGGCACCTGGTACTGCGCCATCAGCGGCGTGATGATGCGGTCGACCGCCGTGCGGAGCAGGGCGGGATCGGCGGCCTGGCTTGGATTCGGTGCGCTGGACAGGGCGGCCAGCGCGATGCTCAGGCAGGTTTTCGGGAAGATGTTCAAAGCTGACTCCAGTAATTGGTTCACGGTGAAGCAGAGCTTACCGAACACGCCGGTGCCTGCGACAGCGCGGCCATCCCAGCCTTCCGGCCCCTCGTCACATGGACGCCCTGAGCGCGGCCAGATAGCGCTCGCTGACCGGTACGGCGCCGCCGCAGCGCAGCGTCAGGCGGTAGCTGCCTTCGCCGTTGGTTTCCAGGCTGGCGATCTGATCGCGCCGGACGATGGCGCTGCGGTGCACGCGCAGGAACGCTTCGGCGGGCAACTGCGCTTCCAGGCGGTTGAGCGTGATCCGGTGCAGCACCGTGCGCGATGCCATATGCAGCTCCACGTAATTGCCGGCCGATTCCACCCACAATATTTCGTCCACGAGGATGCGCTCGATGCGGCCCACCGAGCGCACGTTGACATGCGCGATGGGCTGGGTGTCGCCGCCGTCGACGTAGTCGCGGACGGCCGCGCCGTAGGCTTCGCGCTGGCGCTGGCGCAGCATGGCGGTGGCGCGCTCCACGGCCTGCGCCAGCCGGGCGTCGTCGAGCGGCTTTAACAGATAATCGAGCGCATGCACTTCAAACGCTTCGATGGCGTGCTCGCCGTAGGCAGTGACGAAGATGATCAGCGGCGGCTCCGGCATCCGGCAGATCTCGCGCGCCAGCGCCAGGCCAGATTCGGCGGGCATCTGGATGTCGAGCAGGATCATGTCGATGGCGCGGCTGTCCAGCGCCGCGCGCGCGCAGGCGGCGCTGCTACATTCGGCGGCCAGCACCCAGTCCGGATGCGCGGCCAGCGCCATGCGCAGGTTGGCCCGGCTGGGCGCCTCGTCATCGACGATCAGGTAGTGCACGGTCATGGCGCTAGTCCACCAAGGGCAGGCGCACTTCTGCCACGAAGCGGCCGTCGTGCGCAGCGGCACGCAGCGACGCGCCTTCATGCATCAGTCGCAGGCGGTCGCGCGTGTTGGCCAGCCCCAGCCCGGTGCCGGGATTGGGCGAGGCCTGGGCGCTGATCGGGTTCGTCACCCGGACGGACAGGGTGTCGCCATCGCGCGCGAACGACAGGCGGATGTCGCTTGGCCCCTCATGGCAATCGAGGTCGTGGCGCAGGGCGTTCTCAATCAAGGGCTGCAGCAGCAACGGCGGGCAGGCGACGTCGTGCAGCAGGTCGCCGTCGCCGTCGATGTGCACGCGCAGACGGTCGCCGTAGCGCAGGCGCTGCAAGGCCAGGTAATCGTGGACGAAGCGCAGTTCATCTGCCACCGTCGCCGTGTTGCGGCCGCTGGCCGCCAGCGCGTAGCGCAGCAGGTCGCTGAGGCGGCCGATGCCACCGAGCGCCAGCGGTTTGTCGCCGCCCCGCACCAGCGCGCTGATGGCGTTGAGCGCGTTGAACAGGAAGTGTGGTTCGAGCTGCGCGCACAGGGCCAGCATGCGCTGCTCCTCGAGCGCCAGCCGCAGGTTGAGCATGTCGGTCTGCGAGCGCTGCCAGGCCAGCTCGCGCTCGCGCGCCTGGCGGAAGTAGGCGATCGCCAGGATGGCGGCAAAGGTGCCGGTGGTCGAGAACCAGCCCACCAGCAGCATCTTCAACAGCAGCTGCCTGGCGTCGTCCAGGCTGGCGATATGCAGATAGCCGCGCAGCCAGGCCATGTAGGTCCATTGCGCCGGCTGGAACACCAGCACCAGGCCGAGGAACAGCGCCACCACGTTGCGCGGGCGCCGTATCAGCGCCGGCCAGCGCGCCAGCGCCGCGCTCAGGCCCGCGCTCAGCGCGATCAGCGGCAGCGCGTATTCGATGAACCAGGTGACCAGCAGGGTCGGATAGTGGCTGGAGCGGCCGACACGCAGATTGTCGCTGTAGGTCTGCAGCGCGCCCAGCGCGCTGATCGCGGTCCACAGCAGCACCGTGATGGCGAGGGCTTTCGCGTTCTTGAAGTAGGGGCGGTCCGTCATCCGCAAAAGTATAGCAGCGGCCCATGGCGCCGGTAAGGCGGGACCGGCGGCGGTCGTCACGCGGAACCGGCGTTTCATCACCCGGCTGCTGCCCGGTGCTGCGGGCTGCGCAAAAATGGTTCGCAGTCCTGCAACCCGATGGAGCGCACTTGAAACACATCCTGAACCTGATCCTTCTTTGCTGCCTGGCCGGCGGCGCCGCCGCATCCACGCCCTACCAGCTCGACGACACCGAGGTGCGCGACATCCATGCCCGCGCGCTGGACCGCGACTACCAGCTCTACGTGGCCTTGCCCGAGTCCTACCGCACGTCGCAGCGGCGCTATCCGGTGTTGTTCGTGGTCGATGCCAACTACGCGTTTCCCGTGGTGCGCAGCATCGCGCAACGGCTGAGCAAACACGCTGGTCTGGAAGAGGCCATCGTGGTCGGGCTGTCGTACGCCAGGGGCGACGGCCCGGTGTACAGCCGGCGCCGCGATTACACGCCATCGGTGCCGCGCACCGAACACTACGTCTCGGACATGCCGGGCCGCGCGCCGGCATTCGGCCAGGCCGACGCCTATGGTCGCTTCATCGCCGCTGAGGTGTTCCCCGTGATCGTGGCGCAGTACCGTGCCGACATGGGCCGCGCGGTGTTCATCGGCCACTCCTATGGCAGCCTGCTTGGCCTGCAGGTGCTGCTGACCCGTCCCGGCACGTTCGCCCACTACATCCTCGGCAGCCCGTCGCTGTGGTACGACGGCGGTGTGATGTTCGGGCGCGAGCAGGGGTATGCGCAAGCGCACCGTGATCTGCCCGCCTCGGTCTATTTCGGCATCGGCGGACTGGAGACGCTACCGGCCGGCAAGCGGCGCGCGCGCAACGAGGCCGACGCCGACATGGTGGCCGACCTCCGGGATTTCGATGCGGCGCTGACGTCGCACCGCTACCCGGGCCTGAGAACGCGGCTGGAAGTGTTTGCCGGGGAGGACCATGCCAGCGTGTTCCCCTTCCTGCTCACGCATGGTTTGCGCGCTTACCTGCGCAAGGTGAAGTAAGCCGGACCGCCGTGGCGCATGGCGCTCACGGCCCCACCGGCACGATGTTGAGCACACCGTCGTCGTTGAGCCCGATCAGCATGAAGCCGTCGCCCGAGATCGCCATCTGGCGCGGGGCCAGCTGGCGTCCCACGGGGACGAACTTGAGCTGGCGTTGCAGCACGCCGGCCGCGCTGTAGACCCACACATCGGCCGGCGCCGTCTTGCCGGCCACGCCGCAATAGACGCGGCCATCGCTGCCCACTTCCACGTTGTCGGGCGCGTTGTTGCCGCTGGGCAGGTAGGACAGCGTGCCGAGGTCGTTCGTGCCCAGCACGCTGCACTGGGTGGGACTGCTGCTGGCCGCGTACAGCACGCTGCCATCGGCGCTGGCGGCGATGTCCTGGCCGCCGCTGCCATTGCCCACGCGGGTGGCGGCCGGCAGTTGCGCCGCGAACAGGGTGCCGCCGGCCAGGTTGGCGTAATCGATGGCGTAGGTGGCCAGGTGGATGCCCGTGCCATCCTCGTCCTGCACATACAGCCGCTTGCCGTCGGCCGCCGCGCTCAGCGTGCCGCCCTGGATCGGCAGGGTGGTCAGCAGCTTGCCGCTGGCGTTGAAGATGCTGCCGTCGTTGAGCGCCACCAGGTCCACGCCGTTGGGCCGCATCAGGGCCAGGCGCGACGTGCGGTCCGGTTTGTGCGCCAGCGCCCAGCGGCCCAGCACGGCCTTGCTGGCCAGCGCGCGCACTTCCAGCCTGGCGTTGTCGAGGTCGTAGGCATAGAGCCGCGCGCCATCGGCCGACACGGCCATGTCGCCAAGGGTGCCGCCGAAGCCCGAGATGGTGCCCACCTGCAGGCCCGTGTACACGTTGTAGATGTCGACGCTGGTGCCGCCGTTGTGGGCGTACACCAGCGGCTGGACCGGGTCGGCCACGATGTTGCGGTACAGCGGATGGGGCGAGACGGGCGCGGCGGGATTGGTCGAGCCTTTCCACAGCGCCACCTGGATCGGCGCCGGCCCCACCATGGTGCCGTCGGTGGGCGACACGGTGACGGTGGCCAGGTTGATGGTGTCGGCGACCAGGCTGCTGGGGTCGGCCGTCAGGACCAGGCTGGCGCCGCTGCCGCTGACGGTCAGCCATGCCTGGTTGCTGCTGGCGGTCCAGTTGGGCGCCTGGCCGTAGTTGTCGACCATGGCGATGGTGCGCGTGAGGCGCGACCAGCCGGGCGTTGCGCTCAGGGCCACGCCCGATACGGCCGGCAGCAGCTTGTGCTGGTCCTTGTTGATGGCCAGCGTGATGGGCGCGGCCACCAGGTCGCCGTTGACGGTCACCGAGGGTAGCAGCGAGGTCGTGGTGCCGCCGGCCGGCGCCAGTGCCGGGCTGGGCGTGAGCACGATGGTGCTGCCGCCGGCGCCCACGGTGCCCGTGAGCGGGCTGGCACTGGCCCAGGCGGGCAGTGCGGCGAGCCGCCACGGCCACAGGTTGCTGCCCGTGTTCAGGCTCAGGGTCACGCTGCGCGGCGTGAAGTCGCGCCCGTAGGTGCCGCCCAGCGTGACCGTGGTGCTCGACGCCAGCAACGTGGCCGGCAACAGCTTGAGCGACACCGGCAACTGGCGCGTCGCGAGGCCGGTGGCAGTCAGCGACAGCGTGGCGTTGTAGTTGCCGCTCACCAGCGGGCCGACCGTGGGATCGATGGACAGCGTGGTCGTGGTAGGGGTGTAGCCCTGGCTGGGGTTGGCGCGCAGCCAGCCGGCGCTGCTGCTGGCGCTCCAGCGCGTGGCCTGGGCGTTGTCGGTGCCGATCTGCACGTCCTGGGGCGCGATGGGCGCGCCATTGACGGCCGTGAACGCGACCCCGTCGCTGCTGACCTGGAAGCCCGGCGCCAGTACCGTCAGCGCCACGGGCACGGTGGCCACCGCGCCGTCGCTGGCCGTCAGCGTGATATTGGTGTTGTACTGGCCGGCCGCCAGGCTGGCGGCCGCATAGGTGGCGGTGATGGTGGCGTTGCCGCTGCCGCCGGTGCTGCTCAGGCTAAGCCAGGCGGCGCCGCTGGCCGCGCTCCAGCTGCGGCCCGTGGCCTGCACGTTGATGGTGGCCGGGGCCGGCACGGCGCCGCCCTGGTGCATGGTGACCGTCAATGGAACGGCGCTGCTGGCGCCGAACGGCACCGAACCGGCTGGCGCCACGTCGATCGCGTAGGGCAGCAGCATGGGCGAGCCGGGGAACTGGCTGGCGCACGCGCTGTCGCGGCACAGCTTGACGGTGAAATTGCCCTGGTAGCTGCCGGCGGCCAGCGTGGGCGCCGTCTGCAAGGTGGCGTGATATGCCTGGCCGCTGTCCTGCACCAGTTGCGCGTTGGGCAGCAGCACGCCGGCGCCGTCGACCAGGACCGGGTAGACGGTGGCGCCGTTGAAATCGGTGGGCCGCGCCACGGCCGCATTGACGGTGGCCGTGGCCGAGGTGCCGGCGACGGCCGAGATGGCGACCTTGTCCGGACTGAAGGTGAGCGCCGCGTTGCTGGCCGGCACTGGCGTGCCGCTTGTGCTGCCGCCCCCGCCACCGCCGCAGGCAGTCAACAGGGAGGCGAGCGTGAGAGCGGACCAGAGTCGTTGCATGGCGTTATCCTTGGGCGGACAGTTTATTTATTTTGCAATTGTTGCGCATGCGCAACATCCTGTCAAGCCATCCAGGTGCCGATGCAACACCCATCCTGCGCGGCCCGGCCGGGCCAAGGCGTATTTATTGCCGGCTGGTCTGCGCCTCATACGCTTTGAGCCGGTCCAGCTTGGCCGCGTACAGGTCGTGGTCGCCGCGCGTGGTGCTATTCTCCATGGCCTGCTTCATGTGGATGTCGGCCCGCGCCAGGTCGCCCAGCTTGAACGAGGCCACGGCCAGCCAGAAGTGGAACTCATGGTAGTCGGGCGAACGGTCCAGTTCGCGCTGGAACAGGTCGCGTGCGCGCGCGTAGTCGCCGGCCCGCATGGCTTGCTGGCCCTGGTTGAAGAAATAGAACGGCGGGTACGGTTCCAGCTGGGCCAGCCGCGAACGCAGTGCCTGCGCCTCCTGCGTGCGGCCCATTTCGCCCAGCGACTGGGCCAGGTTGTACAGGAACACAGTGTTGTCGGGCGCCTGGTTCCAGGCGTAGCGCAACACCTGCTCGGCCGGCGCCAGGTCGCCGTGGTGCTGGTAGACCACGCCCAGCGTGTTGTAGGCGTTGAGGAAGCCCGGGTCCTGCGCCACGGCCCCGCGGGCCCACCAGTAGGCGTCGTCGAGCTTGTTCTGCACCAGCAGTTCGGCGGCCCGGTTGTTCATGTACATGGCCACCACGGTGCGCTCCTCAAGCGGCTGGGCCTGCTGCTTGGCCAGCGCCGGGATGGGGATGAAGTCCACCGTCATGTATTGCGCCGCGTTGTAGCCGCGGCTCATGTCCAGCTTGGGCTGCCCCAGGATCAGGTTGACGTGGCCGCTGGAGAAATACAGGTTGCCGCTGCGGCTCCAGGCGTCATCCATGGTAATGCGCTGGTATTGCACTTCCAGCCCCAGCTTGTTGGCCAGCGCGGCCGTCATGATGACCAGCGACAGGCAGTTGCCGCGCCGCGCCTCGAAGGTTTGCTGGGCGTTGCGGGTGATGGCCGAATCGTATTCCAGTTGCAGCTTGTCGCGCCGGTACAGGGCGTCGAACAAGGCCTGGCGCTTGTCCTTGCCATGCTGCTGGTGCAGCACTTGTTCCTGCAGATACGCTTCCATGGCGGGCGTGACGGTGAACAGCTGGTCGGTGCTGACGGGCGCCGACGGTGGGGCGAACAACTGGTCCTGGAACAGGCGCGCGGGCGGGGCACTGGCGACGCGCTCCGGGGACAGGCTGGCGCAGCCGGACAACAGCGCGGCGCACAGGATAACAAGGCGGCTCAACATGACGATCTCCTCCGCGGCGTCCGCGTGGGGCGCCGATCTTGTACGGCGGAGCTGTTCGCCTGCGCCGCCCAGGCCGCGGCCGGGAGCCGCTGGTGAGGCCAAGTATCCTCGGCTCCCCGGCCACTGTCAAACGGCCGCGGGTGCGTCCCGATCGGCCCGGACGTTACAGCGCCTGGGGCGCCACGGGCACGCCATCGGGGCCGAATTTCATGGCCACCGACAGCTGGCGCAGGCCGATGCTGGCCAGCGCGTCGCGCACGTCGGCCACTTCCGTCTCCAGGTCGGCGCCCAGGTCCAGCGGCTTGTCGTAGGCGGCCAGTTGGGCGCCGTCCAGGTACAGGCAGGTGCGCAACTGCATCTCATGGTCGACATCGGCCGGGCCGACGATGGCCGTGGCCTGGGCCGCGTCGGCACCGCGCGCGGCCAGCGCCTGGTTCAGCGTGGCCAGCATCTGCAGCATGTCGTGTTCGGCCACGCCCTGCTGCTTGGCGCCGAAGAACAGGTCCTGATACAGGAAGTTCAGTTCCACCGGCCGCACCCCGGCCAGGCAGCGCCGTACCAGCGGGCCGTATTGCTCGGTCCAGCGCTGGTAGCGTTCCATGCGGCGCGCAAAATAGGCGTCGGCCGCCGCCTCATCGGACGGCACCCGGTAGAACGGATCGTCCGCCCGCTTGAGCGCGAATCCGACCAGGAAGCGCAGTTCCACGGCCGCGTCATCGGGGCCGAAGCTGGTGGCGGTCCAGCCGGCCAGGCTGCGCTCGATGGCCGGCGTGGGCACCAGTTTCTTCTCCATCATCGAAGTGGCCGCGTCGCGCACCATCTCGTGCAGTGCGCTGTAGGTAATGCGGTCGATCTCGCCCAGGTCGTAGGCGTGGCCGATCAGCACCACCTTCGCCTTGGGGCTTTCCAGTTCGGCCTGCTTGAAGCTGGCCAGCAGGGCGTCGTAGGCCTCCGGATCCTGGAACTCGTGGGCAGCCTCCAGGCCGCCCGTGCTGTGCACGAACACGGGGATGGCGAAGGCGTCGATCTCCAGCTCGGGCGCGTTGTCGCGCCGCAGCAGCACGGTGCCGGCCGCCTCCTCGATGGCGTCGCGCAGGTAGTGGTAGGCGCCCACGTCCTCGTACTTGGCCAGCTCGACGGCGCCGTACAGCACCTCGTCCTTGTGCTGGTTGAGCAGCTTGCGCACCAGCTTGTGGAAGGTGGTCTCGCGCTGGCGCAGCAGCTCGCTCATGGTGTCCGGGTCTTCCTGCTCGGCCAGCTCCAGCGCCAGTTCGCACAGGTTGCGGGTCAGCAGTTCATCCTTGTGTTCGGGCGTGTCGGCCGGTTTGCGGGGCACGGGGCGCTTGTTTTTTGGCATGGTTTCCTGAAATGAAAGGGCCGCAAAGGCGGCCCCGGCGCAGGCGACAGGGTCGTGTCAGCGCTCGTTGTGAAAAGTTTCGTGCAGCTCGTCCAGCAGGTCGGCCGTCTCGTCCTCGGACAGGCCCAGGTGGCGGCAGGCCGGCGCGCCGCCTTTGTCCCACTCCAGCGAGACCGGGTTGCCATGGTAGCGCTGGATGCCTTTTTCGGCCAGCACCGACAGCGCCACCAGCGAGCGCACGGCGTCGTCGGTGGCCGGGTCGTCCAGCACGCGGTAGTCGTGGTGCAGCAGGATGGCCCACGACACGTCCGGCGACAGGCCCCAGTTGCGCGCCAGCAGGCAGCCGATGGCGGCGTGGTTGGTCTGGTGGCGCGCATCCTCCACTTCCGTGAAGCGGCGCACCGGGTCGTTGCTGGCGGCGGCGAAGGTGTCGACGTAGCCGGGGAAGCGATTCATCAGCAAGGGCACGCCGATGTCGCAGAACAGGCCGAAGGTGTGGGCGATGTCGGGCGGGGCGATGCGCAACTGGCGCGAGGTGTACACCAGGGCTTGGGCGCGCCGGGCCGAAGTTTCCCAGAACTGTTCCAGGGTGGCGCCGTCGCCTTCGATGGCTTGCTTGGCCAGCAAGCCCGTGAGCAGGGCCGCGCAGTGGTTGATGCCGAGGAAGTTGATGGCCTGCTCCACCGACTTGGCCTTGCGCCCGGCCCCGTAGAACGGCGAATTGGCCAGCTTGAGCAGGGCGCCCGACATGCCCACGTCGTTGCCGATGATGCGCGCGATGCGCCGCGGCGACGGGTCCGGCTCGGCCAGCTCCTGCTGCAGGTCGACCAGCAGGCTGGGCCGAGGCGGGATGCGGATGGAACGCAGCAGGGCGTCTTCCACCGTGTTTTCGACTGGCAAGGCTGGGGCTGCGGCTGGGGTCATGATGGTTATCGGGTTACAGGACGGCGACGGCGGCGAAAGCGGCGCGGCGCCAAAACCAGCACTATAAACCAGCCGGGCGCCTGGCGCTGAGTCCGCGCAGTTCCGATTATCGCCGCTTCCCGCCCCCCATTGCGCGGCTTTGGCGTGAAAATCTGCAGAAGATGCTGGATTTTCAGGCGCGGCGGACCTGTGGCGGCCGGTTTTGATAGCCATTTGTCATGCTTGCCGGCGTCGGCCGCAACGGTTGTGGCCGGGGTGGCAAGATTGCGGCCGGGGTGGCTGCGGGGACGCTTTCCGCCGCGTCGTCGTCGAGCTGGAACACGGCCACCGCCTGGGTCAGGTTTTCCGTCTGCTCCTGCAGGCTGGCCGCCGCCGCCGCGGCCTGTTCCACCAGCGCCGCGTTCTGCTGGGTCATCTCGTCCATCTGGACCATGGCCTGGTTCACTTCCGCGATGCCCTGCGCCTGGTCGGCGCTGGCGCTGCTGATGCGGCGGATGATGTCGTTCACCTGGCGCACCGACGCGGCCAGCTCGCCCATGCGCTCGCCGGCCTGGCGCACCGAGGCGCCGCCGGTGTCGATGGTGGCCACGGAGGCGGCCACCAGGCCCTTGATCTGGCTGGCGGCGGCGGCCGAGCGCTGGGCCAGCGTGCGCACTTCGGCTGCGACGATGGCGAAGCCGCGTCCCTGCTCGCCGGCGCGGGCCGCCTCCACGGCCGCGTTCAGGGCCAGGATGTTGGTCTGCAGGGCGATGGCGTCGATCACGCCCGTGATGTCGACGATCTGGCTGGCGCCGGCGCGGATCGACTCCATCGTCTCCACGGCCTCGCCCATGGCCGCCCCGCCGCGTTCGGCCAGTTGCGAGGCGCCGTCGGCCAGCTGGCAGGCTTGCTGCGCGTGGGCTGCGTTGTCGCGCACGGCCACGGTCAGGCTGTCCATGGCGCTGGCCGTTTGCTCCAGCGAGCCGGCCTGGCGCTCGGTGCGGTTCGACAGGTCCAGGTTGCCGCTGGCGATGTCGTGCGCGGCCAGGTCGATGTTCTGCACGGCGGCCAGGATGGTGCGCAAGGTGGCGCTGAGCTGCTCCATGGTGCCGTCGAGCAGGCGGGCCGTGTGGGCGATCTCGTCGTGGCCATCGTTGCCGCGGCCGGGCGCCAGCTTGCCGGCGGCCAGCTTTACCACCACGGCGGCGATGGCCTGGATGTCGCGCAGCATGGCGCCGCGCACCCGCATCGTCACCACCAGCGACAGCGCCACCGACAGCGCCAGCAGGCCGGCCATGGTCAGGCCCAGCGTGTGGAATTCGGCCTTGGCGCGCCCGTGGGCCTGCACGCTCAGTTGCTGCTCCAGCGCTGCCAGCTTGGCCAGCGCGCCGTTCAGGCGGCTGAACTGCTGCTCGGCCTTGGCCATGGAGTTGGCCGCGATCGACTGGTCCACCTGGGCGATTTCCATGGTCTCGCGCACGGCCTTGCGGTAGGCCGCCAGCGCCTCGGCCGAGGCGTCCACGAAGGGGCGCTCGGCCGGATCGGCCACCCGCGCCAGCGCCGCCAGCTGGTCGGCGATGGCGGCGTGGCGGCCGCGCAGCTCGCGGGCCAGCGCGTCGATGCGGTCCTGGGCGAAGCTGCCGTTGGTCCAGGCCAGCAACTGGTAGATGTTGGCGTGCGCGTGCTTGGCTTCGCCACCCACGTCGGCCGCCGCCTTCAGGCGCGCGGCGCGCACCTGCACCAGGTTTTCCAGCGACGCGTTCTGGCGCACCATGCCGTAGTAGCCGGCGCCCGAGGTGCACATCAGCAGCACCAGCACCAGGCCGGGCGCCAGCAGCAGTTTCGGACCTATCCTCAGTTGCTTCAGCATGGCGGCTCCCGGACCAGATGGATTATTTTTTGTAGATGCCCGCTTCCAGCACCACGTCGCCCACCCGCAGGATGTAGGTGGTCTTCGGTTCGATCTTGCCGTTGCTGGGGTTGCGGTACTGGTAGTCGACCCAGCCCTTGCCCTGTTTCTGGGCCAGCTCGATGATGTCGCGCCGGTAGCGCTTGCCGCTGGCGTCAGGCACGTCGAGCAAGTCCTTGCCGACGATGGAGGGGGTGATCGGATGCGCCAGCACGATGCCGGTGTGCAGGTCGCGCATATCCACGTACAGCGTGCCCTGCACGAAGTCGGGGTCTTTGGCGCTGATGCGCTTCATCATTTCGTCGCGGCCGTGGCTTTTCATGAAGGCCGCGCCCCGTTCGGCCATGGCGATGGCGTCTTTTTCAGTCGGTTCGGCGGCGGCGTGGGCCGCGCCGGCCAGCCCGGTCAGCACGATGGCGAGGGCGGCGGAGCGTGGTAAGCGGTTCATGGCGATCCTTGGTGGGGGGGGGCGGAGTAGGGGAAATGTTGCCTGTGCGCATGACGTACTGTACGCCGCCCGTGCCGCCTCCCATTTGCGCTATCGCAAGCGCGTGGTCGGGTGCGGCGCCGGTGGGCGGGGCAAGTCAAAGACTTATTCCGCAGCGCAACTTTTCAAGCAGCTAGTTGATGTGCGGCAACCCCAGGCGCACGCCACGGCCTAGCATGGAATTCCCGGCCACCCCATCGCCACAGGAGCACGCCATGACCACCGAAGCCGCCGCCGTCAAGTTCAAGCCCTATATCCGCCAGACCATCGCCCAGGCGCCCCAGTGGGCCGCCATGGCGCCCGAGTTGCGCGAAGCCGTGCAGGTGGTGTCGCACGTGCTGCCGTTCCGCACCAACGCCTATGTGATGGACCATTTGATCGACTGGAGCAACATCCCCGACGATCCCATCTTCCGGCTCACCTTCCCGCACCGCGACATGCTGCCGGCGCACGAGTACGCGCGGCTGCGCGAGCTGGTGCTGGGGCGCGCCGACCAGGCCGCGCTGGTCAAGCTGGTGCGCGAGATCCGCATGCGCATGAACCCCCACCCGGCCGGCCAGATGACGCACAACGTGCCGCGCGTGAACGACGCGCCGCTCAAGGGCTTGCAGCACAAGTACAAGGAGACGGTGCTGTTCTTCCCCAGCGCCGGCCAGACCTGCCACGCCTATTGCACCTTCTGCTTCCGCTGGCCCCAGTTCGTGGGCATGGACGACATGAAGTTCGACGCGCGCGAATCGAACGAGCTGGCCGCGTACCTGAAGCTGCACCCGGAGGTGACGGACGTGCTGATCACGGGCGGCGATCCGCTCATCATGAACACGCGCTCGCTGGCGGCCTACATCGAACCGCTGCTGGTGCCGGAGCTGGCCCACATCCAGAACATCCGCATCGGCACCAAGTCAGTGGCCTACT
Source organism: Rugamonas brunnea (assembly GCF_014042345.1). Taxonomy (GTDB): domain Bacteria; phylum Pseudomonadota; class Gammaproteobacteria; order Burkholderiales; family Burkholderiaceae_D; genus Rugamonas; species Rugamonas brunnea. The sequence continues at coordinate 80,576 of NZ_JACEZT010000017.1, read as the reverse complement.
GGCCGCAGCGCTTCGTGACGGATGCCGACGCGGACGACTTGCTGCGCCTGTTCGAGCGCGTGGTCGCCAGCGGCAAGAACATGGCCATCATGGGCCATTACAACCACGCCGTGGAACTGCGCCAACCCATCGCCCAGCAAGCCGTCAAGCGCATCGTCGGCACCGGCGCCACGCTGCGCATGCAGGGGCCGCTGATCCGCCACATCAACGAGGACCCGAAGAGCTGGGCCGAGCTGTGGCAGACCGGCGTGCGGCTGGGCGCCATCCCGTATTACATGTTCGTCGAGCGCGACACGGGGCCGCGCGAATATTTCCAGCTGCCGCTGGTGAAGGCACACGAGATCTTCCAGGCCGCCTACCAGATGGTGTCGGGCCTGGCGCGCACGGTGCGCGGGCCGTCCATGAGCGCCTTCCCTGGCAAGGTGGTGATCGACGGCGTGGCCCACATCGGCGGCGAGAAGGTGTTCGCGCTGCAGTTCCTGCAGGCCCGCAACGCCGACTGGGTGCGCAAGCCGTTCTACGCGCGCTACGACCCGCAGGCGACGTGGATGGACGACCTGCGCCCCGCCTTCGGCCGCGACAAATTCTTCTTCGAGACGGAAGGCGACGGCCATCCGTCCGCGCCGCGCAAGGTGATCCCGCTCACGCCGGTCCGCCACGAGGACGATGGCGGCGGCGCCTGCGCGGTCCACAGCAACGTGGCCTAGGGCGCGCGCCATGGCCACGCCCACGCGGCAACCGGGCCAGCTGGGCGGGCTGGCCATGTTCTGCCTGGTGTTCCTGCCATTCGCGCTCGGGCATTACCTGTCCTGCCTGATGCGCACCGTGAACGCCATGCTGGCGCCGCAGCTGGTGGCCGCGCTGGGCCTCACGCCCGGCCAGCTCGGCCTGCTGACCAGCGCCTTCTTCTTCGCGTTCGCGGTGGTGCAGCTGCCGGTGGGGATGGCGCTGGACCGCTGGGGCCCGCGCCGCGTGCAGCCGGTGCTGCTGCTGGTGGCGGCGCTGGGCGCGCTGGCCTTCTCGGGCGGGCGCAACTTCAGCGAACTGGTCTGGGCGCGGGCCGTGATCGGCTTTGGACTGGGCGGCTGCTTCATGTCGGCCGTCAAGGCCATCTCGACCTGGATCGCGCCGGCCAGGCTGCCCTCCGTGCACGGCTACCTGATCGCCGTGGGCGGGCTGGGCGCCGCCTCGGCCACCTTGCCGGTGCGGCTGGCGCTGCACTACACGGACTGGCGCGGCCTGTTCATCGGCCTGGGACTGGCGGCGGCCGCCATCGGCCTGCTGATCCACCTGCTGTCGCCGGCGCCGCCGCCCACCCGCGGCGCGCCGCTCACGCGCGAGGCCGTGCTGGCCGTGTACCGCCATCCCGCGTTCCGCGAGACGGCGGCGCTGGTGCTGGTGCCGCACACGGTGTTCTTCGGCATGCAGGGCTTGTGGATAGGGCGCTGGCTGAGCGACGTGGCGCGCTTCTCCGACGCGGCCGTGGGCTACCTGCTGTACCTGGGCATGGCGGCCATCATCTTCGGCGCCATCTTCGTCGGCATGGTGACGGAATGGGCCGGGCGGCGCGGCGTGCGGCCGCTGACGGTGGCGGCGGCCGGCATCGCGCTGTTCATCGCCGTGCAGCTGGGCTTCGTGATCGGCTACGCGCCCAGCTACCAGCTGCTTTCGGTGCTGTTCACGCTGGTGGGCACCATCACCGGCATCGAATACGCGATCGTCGCGCAAAGCATGCCGCCAGCCCTCACGGGACGGGCGGCCACCTGCCTGAATTTGCTGATCTTCCTGGGCGCGTTCGCCGTGCAGGCCGGCTTCGGGCAACTGGTGGGCTGCTGGCAGGCCAACCTGCTGCACCAGTACCCGGCTGTGGCCTACCGCTGCGGCTTCGCCGTGCTGGTGGCGCTGCAGTTGCCGGGACTGTTGCGTTTTGTGTGGCGCCAGTGGCGCCCGCGCACGCCGGTGCGCGCGGGTGCGGCGCATGGGGGTAAAATCAACCTTCCATCCGGCAGTCCGGCGCACTGACACTGCACTCTACTGGGGAGGTAGCACATGACCACTTCCGTGTTCGCCACCCTGCCACCCGACTGGCAGGCCTGGATCAGGGACAACCTGGCGCGGGCGTGCAGCCCGCACGACATGGCCGACAGCATGGCCCGCTCCGGCCAGTACAGCATGGCGTTCGCGCGCGCCGCCATTGGCGAAGCACTGGGCGCCGATTCGCTCGCGGCGCTGGGCCAGCGCGAAGGCATGCCGCAAGTGGACACGTCCAGCAACCGGCTGGCCGTGGACGACCGCGCGGTCGACATCCTGTGCGCGCTGCGCCAGCCGCGCGTGGTCCTGCTGGGGAACGTGCTGGGCGAGGACGAGTGCGACGCCATCGTGGCCCATTGCGACGGGCGCTACGCGCGCTCCACCGTCACCAGCGAGGAGGACGGCGCCAGCACCGTGCATGACGGGCGCACCAGCGAGATGGCCTTCATCCAGCGCGGCGAGTGCGCGCTGGCCGACCGCATCGAACAGCGGCTGGCCGTGATCGCCCAGTGGCCGGTGGAGCGCGGCGAACCGTTCCAGCTGCAGAAATACGGCGTGGCGCAGGAATACCGTCCCCATTTCGACTGGCTCAATCCCGACTCGGACGGCCACCGCGCCCACCTGCGGCGCGGCGGCCAGCGGCTGGCCACCTTCATCCTCTACCTGAGCGACGTGGAGCAGGGCGGCGGCACGGCGTTTCCCAACATCGGCCTGGAAGTCTTTCCCCGCAAGGGCAACGCGCTGTTCTTCCTCAACACGGACGCCAGCCGCCGGCCGGACCAGCAGACGCTGCACGCGGGCTGCCCCGTGGTGTGCGGCACCAAGATCATCGCCAACAAGTGGTTGCGCGCGGGCGTGTACTAGCTGAGCCTTCGGTTAGAATGGCGGGCTTCAAGCTACCCGTTCAGGCAACCAAGGAAAAGTATGAGACTCGTGCGTTACGGCCGTCCCGGCAAAGAGAAACCAGGTTTGATCGACGACTTCGGCAAGCTGCGCGACCTGTCGGGCGTGATCGACGACATCGGCCCCGAACAGCTGTCAGCCAAGGCCCTGCGCAAGCTGGCCAAGCTCGATCCCGAGACGCTGCCGGCCGTGCGCGGCAATCCCCGTTTCGGCGTGCCGCTGGCCAAGGTCGGCAAGTTCATTGGCATCGGCCTCAATTACTCGGACCATGCGGCCGAATCGGGCATGCCCGTGCCCAAGGAACCGATCGTGTTCATGAAAGCCACCTCCTGCCTGAACGGCCCGGACGATCCCATCATGCTGCCGCAAGGCTCCAAGAAGACGGACTGGGAAGTGGAACTGGGCGTGGTGATCGGCACGCGCGCCCAATACGTGAGCGAGGAAGATGCGCTTAAGTACGTGGCCGGTTACTGCGTCGTCAACGACGTGTCCGAGCGCGCATTCCAGCTGGAGCGCGGCCCGCAGTGGGACAAGGGCAAGGGTTGCGACACCTTCGGCCCCGTCGGCCCATGGCTGGTGACGCAGGACGACATCTACGACGTGCAGCAGCTGGACCTGTACCTGGACCTGAACGGCAAGCGCATGCAGACTGGCAGCACGGCGACCATGATCTTCACGGTGGCGCAGCTGGTGAGCTACCTGTCGAAGTTCATGACGCTGGAGCCGGGCGACATCATCGCCACCGGTACCCCGCCCGGCGTGGGCCAGGGCCGCAAGCCGCAGCGCTTCCTGAAGAAGGGCGACCAGCTGCGCCTGGGCATCGCCGGCCTGGGCGAACAGCAGGCCGACGTTATCGCCTGGCAGGCGCGCTGAGTTCAGTCTAGCCGACGCGGGCCAGCGCCCGCGTCAGCGCGTCGTCCAGCCGCGAAACGATTTCGGCCAGGTCGGCCTCGGTGGCGATGAACGGCGGCGCCAGCAGGATATGGTCGCCGCGCCGGCCATCGATGGTGCCGCCCATCGGATAGACCATCAGGCCGCACGCCATGGCCTGCTCCTTGATGGCGGCGTGCAGTTTCAACTCAGGCGCGAACGGCTCCTTGCTGTCCCGGTCGCGCACCAGTTCCAATCCCAGAAACAGGCCGCGCCCGCGGATGTCGCCCACGTGCGGGTGGGCGCCGAACGTTTGTTCCAGCATGCCCCGCAAGGCAGCGCCACGCGCGGCCACCTGTGACAGCAGATCGTCGCGCCGGATCACCTGCTGCACGGCCAGCGCGGCCGCCGCCGCCACCGGATGGCCCATGTAGGTGTGCCCGTGCTGGAACACGCCGCTGCCTTCGCGCAGGCGTGTGACGATGGGCGCGCGTGCGAGCACGGCACCGATAGGCGCGTAGCCGGCGCCCAGGCCTTTGCCCAGCGCCACCAGGTCCGGCACCACGTCCTCCTGTTCGATTGCATACAGCGTGCCGGTGCGGCCCATGCCGCACATGACTTCATCCGCGATGAACAGGATGCCGTACTTGTCGCACAGCGCGCGCACGCCCCGGAAGTAGTCGGGCGTGGGCGGCACGGCGCCGCCGGTGGCGCCCACCACAGGCTCGGCGCAAAACGCGATCACCCGTTCCGGCCCCGTCTCGACGATGCATGCCTCCAGCTCCGCCAGCAGGGACAAGGTGTAGTCATCCACGCTCTGGCCGGGCGCGCGGTCGCGGTATTCGTAGCAGGGGGAGACGCGCGCCACGTCCATCAGCAGCGGTGCGAAATGCTGGCGGCGCCACTCGTTGCCGCCCAGGGCCAGCGCGCCCAGCGTGTTGCCATGGTAGCTCTGGCGGCGGGCGATGAACATGGTGCGCTCCGGCTGGCCGGCCTCGACGAAATACTGGCGCGCCAGTTTGAGCGCCGTTTCGATCGCCTCCGAGCCGCCGGACACGAGGTAGACATGATCGAGGTCGCCCGGCGCGTCCGCCGCCAGCGTGGCCGCCAGTTCCTCGGCCACCTCGGTGGTGAAGAAGCCCGTATGGGCGTAGGCGGTGCGGTCGATCTGCGCGTGCATGGCGGCCAGCACGTCGGGGTGGCCGTGACCCAGCGACGACACGGCCGCGCCGCCGCTGGCGTCGATATAGCTATTGCCGCTGGCGTCGCGCACCAGTATGCCGGCGGCGCTGACGGCGGTGGGCGGAAGTTGACGCAGGTTGCGGTGGATGATGTGGCTGTTTTTGCTCATGACGTTCTCTGGGTGTGGGTGCGGAATTGGATGACGGACAGCAGAAGATATACGGGAACGGCTTGTGTTCTGTTGATATATACCCGACTATGGGCGAATATTTTTACATCTTCCTTAAGGACCGCATGTCGATGACAGACCGCCTCCCACCCATTCCCTTTGCCCAGCTCAGCGCCGCCCAGCAGGTGGCGGCGCGAGCCGTAATCGACGGCCCGCGTGGTGCCCTGTACGGGCCGTTCGTGCCGTTGATACGCAGTCCGGAATTGATGGAGGCAGCCCAGCGCATGGGCGAATATTTGCGCTACCGCAGCGCCATCGGCACGCGCCTGTCGGAACTGGCGATCCTGGTGACGGCGCGACAGTGGAGTCAGCCGGTGGAATGGGCCATCCATGCACCCATCGCGCAGGACAGCGGCATCGCGCCGGCCATCATCGAGGCCATCGCGGCGCGCCAGCGGCCGGAAAACATGACGGAGGACGAGGCCCTGGTGCACGACTTCTGCATCGAACTGCAGCAGCGCCAGCGCGTCGGCGACGATACCTATGCGGCCGCGCTGGCGCGCTTCGGCGAACACGGCGTGGTCGACCTGATGGGGATAAATGGCTATTACACTTTTCTGGCGATGGTGATGAACGCGGCACAGACGCCCGCGCCACCATCGCGCGCGGCGCCGTTGGCGCCCTAGCCGGCGGCCGGCCAGGGTAAGCGGGCGCCTGGCCAACGCCGGGCATCATGCGCCGGCGCCGGCGCTGGTGCCAGCCTTATGCCAGCACGCGCTTGAGCCACGCGCTGATGTGCACCACTTCCTCCTGGCACACCGAGTGCTGCATCGGGTACTCGTGCCATTCCACGTTGTAGCCCAGTTGCTTGAGCAGGTCGCGCGACTGTTCGGCGCGCGCCACGGGCACCACCGGATCCATGCGGCCGTGGGCCATGAAGATGGGCGTGGCCTTGCTGGCGGCCGTGTGCTCGGCGATGGCCTTGTCGGCGATCGGCACGTAGCCCGACAGGCACATCATGCCGGCCAGCTTGCCCGCCTGGCGCAGACCCGTTTGCAGCGTCATCGCGCTGCCTTGCGAGAAGCCGGCCAGGATGATGCGCTCCAGCGGAATGCCGCGCGCGTTCTCGCGCGCGATCAGCGCTTCCACCTGGCCCTGCGAGGTGCGCAAGCCTTTCTCGTCCTCGTGGCGTCCCAGGTCGGTGGCCACGATGTCGTACCAGGCGCGCATCACGTAGCCGCCGTTGATCGTGACGGGCATCATTTCGGCGTTGGGGAACACGAAGCGGATGCCGGGCAGGCCGGCCAGGTCCAGTTCGCGCACCATGGGCACGAAGTCGTTGGCGTCGGCACCCAGGCCGTGCATCCAGATGATGGCCACGGTGGGATTGGGGGCCGATTCGATGTCGATGGTTTGCAGCAGAGTGCTCATGGGTTTCCTTGCTTTCTTTGCATATGACGGGACGGTGACCAGCGCGCCGGCGGCCAGCACGGCTTGAACAAACGCGCGCCGGCGCATGCGGGTCAGGTGGCTCAGGTGGCTTAGGTGGCGGCCGGGCGCAGCGCCGACTTGGGCCGGAACGCCTTGCAGACGGCGGGATCGGTTTCCATGTACGGGCCGCCGATCAGGTCCACGCAGTACGGCACGGCGGCGAAGATGCCGCCCACGATGCTGTTGCCGCTGGCGTCCTTCAAGCCTTCCAGGGTCTCCTGGATGGCCTTGGGCTGGCCCGGCAGGTTCATGATCAGGGCCGCGTGGTCGGCCGTCTCGCGGATCACGGCCGTCTGGCGCGACAGGATGGCGGTCGGCACGAAGCGCAGGCTGATCTGGCGCATCTGCTCGCCGAAGCCCGGCATTTCTTTGCTGCCCACGGCCAGCGTGGCCTCGGGCGTGACATCGCGCCGCGCCGGGCCGGTGCCGCCCGTGGTCAGCACCAGATGGCAGCGGGCCTGGTCCACCAGCTCGATCAGGGTGGCTTCGATCAGCGGACGCTCGTCGGCGATCAAACGGGTCTCGACCCGGAACGGGGTGGTCAAAGCGCGCGTGAGCCAGTCGCGCAGCGCGGGGATGCCCTGGTCCTGGTACACGCCGCCGCTGGCGCGGTCCGACACGGACACCAGGCCGATCACCAGTTCCACGTCCTTACTCATCGCCGGACTCGTCGTCTTCGTCGGCCGCGTCATCGGCGGCGGCCGGCTTGTTCTTGTTGGCCTCGATCTGCTTGAGGATCTGGAAGATCTCGCGGTAGGCCTTTGGCGGCTTGTTCTCGGCCTGCTCCTTGCGGGCGTTGCGGATCAGGGTGCGCAGATGTTGCGCGTCCAGCTCCGGGTTTTCGGCCAGCAGGGTGGTCAGGGCCTTGTCGTCGGCCAGCAGCTTTTCGCGGCGCCGTTCCAGCGCGTGCATGGCGGCCGTGTCGGCCTTGGAGGCGCCTTTCCAGCCGTCGATGGTCTTCTGGATCAGGGCCACTTCGGCCTCGTCCAGCGTGCGCATCTTCTTGCCGACGAACTGCATCTGGCGGCGCCGGCCTTCATGGTTGGTGATGGTCTGGCATTCGAGGATGGCCTCGCGCACGTCCTCGGGCATGGGCACGCGCTTGACGCGGTCGCGCGGCTCGGCCACCAGCGCCTCGCCCAGCTCCTGCAGCGCGTTCATCTGGCGCTTGAGCTCCGATTTGGATGGGCGTTCGTATTCCTGCTCGAACTCGGAAGATTGGTAGCCGACGGCACCGCGGTTTGGATTTACCATAATATTAACTTGCGGTTTGGCGCAAGGCCGCCCCTATAAACTGTAAACGACTGCTATGATAACTGTTTTAGCGGTCATCCGAAGAAATCACCACATGAGCGACTCCGTTTTTACCCATACCCAGGACCAATTGAAACAGCTCGCGCGCGACGTGCTGGCCTACGCCCGCGAGAAGGGCGGCACCGATTGCGCGGTCGAGATCAGCGAGGGCAGCGGCCTGTCCGTCTCGGTCCGCAAGAGCAAGATCGAGACGATCGAGCAGAACCGCGACAAGGGCATGGGCGTGACGGTGTTCATCGGCCAGAAGCGCGGCAATGCCAGCACCTCCGACTTTTCGCCGGCCGCCCTGCGCGCCACGGTGGAAGCGGCCTACAACATCGCCTGCTTCACGGCCGACGATGATTGCGCCGGCCTGGCCGACGCCGACATGCTGGAAATGGCCCCGCAAGACCTGCAGCTGTTCTACCCGTGGAATATCAGCACCGAGGAAGCCGTGGCGCTGGCCCAGCGCGCCGAGGCGGCGGCGTTCGCCGTCGACCCGCGCGTGACCAATAGCGAGGGTGCCGGCGTGCACGTGCAGCAGTCGCATTTCGTGTCGGCCAATTCGCGCGGCTTCATCGGCGGTTATCCTTATTCGCGCCACACGCTGTCGGTGGCGCCCATCGCCGGCAAGGGCGCCAAGATGCAGCGCGACGACTGGTACAGCTCCGTGCGCGATCCGGCCAAGATGTCCTCGCCCGAGGCGATCGGCCGCTACGCCGCCGAACGCGCGCTGGCGCGCCTGAACGCGCGCAAGATCGACACCCGCACCTGCCCCGTGCTGTTCGAGGCGCCGCTGGCCGCCGGCCTGCTGGGCGCCTTCGTGCAAGCCACGTCCGGCGGTGCGCTGTACCGCAAGTCCACCTTCCTGCTCGATTCGCTGGGCAAGGCCGTGTTCCCGTCCCACATCCAGGTCACGGAAGACCCGCACATCCTCGGCGCCGTCGGTTCGGCCCCGTTCGACGAGGAGGGCGTGCGCACCGTCAAGCGCGACGTGGTCAAGGATGGCGTGGTGCAGGGCTACTTCCTGTCCACCTATTCGGCCCGCAAGCTGGGCATGAAAACCACGGGCAACGCGGGCGGTTCGCACAACCTGTCGCTCACTTCGTCCAATACAAAGCCGTCCGACGACTTTGTCGCCATGCTGAAGAAGATGGGCACCGGCCTGCTGGTGACGGAGCTGATGGGCCAGGGCACCAACTACGTGACGGGCGACTACTCGCGCGGCGCCTCCGGCTACTGGGTCGAGAATGGCGTGATCCAGTACCCGGTGGAGGAGATCACCATCGCCGGCAACATGAAGGACATGCTGGCCCAGATCGTGGCCGTGGGCGCGGACGTGCTGGTGCGCGGCACCAAGCAGACCGGCTCCATCCTGATCGAGAAGATGGTGGTGGCCGGCGCCTGACGACCGGTCCGTATTCGCCGCAGTGCAGCACGGCCGCCTCGCGCGGCCGTCTTTATTTTCGTTGCAAGGTTTCTCCACTGCTCATACACTGTGACGTGCATCAGCGTTATGCCTTCACACACACAGAGGAGATACCCAGCATGGAACGTCGTTCCTTCCTGAAGAAAGCGGCAGCGGGCACGGGCGCCGGCGTGATCGCCGCACCGGCCCTGGCGGCCGACGCCCTACCGAACATCAACTGGCGCCTGGCGTCGAGCTTCCCCAAGTCGCTGGACACCATCTTTGGCGCGTCCGACACCTTCACGCGCCGCGTACACCAGCTCACGGGCGGCAAATTCAACATCCGCAGCTTCGCCGCCGGCGAGATCGTCCCCGGCCTGCAGGTGATGGATGCGGTACAAGCTGGCACGGTGGAGATGGGCCACAGCGCTTCGTACTACTACTTCGGTAAGGACGCCACCTTCGCCTTCGACTGCGCGGTGCCGTTCGGCCTCACGTCGCGCCAGCACACGGCCTGGTTCGACCAGGGCGGCGGGCGTGACCTGACGCGCGAGTTCTTCAAGGGCTACGGCATCATGAACTTCTTGGGCGGGAACTCGGGCACCCAGATGGGCGGCTGGTTCCGCAAGGAAGTCAAGACCGTGGCCGACCTGAAGGGCACCAAGATGCGCATCGGCGGCTTCGCCGGCAAGGTGATGGAGCGTCTGGGCCTGGTGCCGCAGCAGCTGGCCGGTGGCGACATCTACCCGGCGCTGGAGAAGGGCACCATCGACGCGGCCGAGTGGGTTGGCCCGTACGATGACGAAAAGCTGGGCTTCTACAAGGTGGCGCCGTTCTACTACGCGCCGGGCTGGTGGGAGGCGGGCGCTAATTTCTCGTTCTATGTCGGCATCAAGGAATGGGAAAAGCTGCCCAAGGAATACCAGGCCGCGCTGGAAGTGGCGACCTATGAGGCGCACGTGGTGATGCAGGCCGAGTACGACGCCAAGAACCCGGTAGCGCTGGCGCGTCTGCTGAAGAACGGCGTCAAGCTGCGCAACTTCCCGAAAGACACGATGGACGCATGCTACAAGGCGGCCAACGATGTGATGAACGACGAAGCGGCCAAGAACGCCAAATTCAAGAAGATCTACGAGCCGTGGAAGCGTTTCCGCCAGGACCAGAACCAGTGGGCTTCGGTGGCCGAGGCGACCATGCAGAACTACCTGATCAGCGCCGGCCGCGGCGGCCGTTAAGCAGCAACCGGGGTCAGGTCATGAAGGCAGGCAAGTTGCTTGTCGCAATGACCTGACCCCGGTTTTCATTTTGCTACGTGTAGTCCCTTATTGAAACGCAATTGATTGCGGAGCGATACTAGTTGGTAGACCACCCAAAGGAGACATTAACATGCGCAAATTCATTTCGGCGTTCCTGATCAGCGCGCTGTGCCTGGTCAGCAACTGCTTCGCAGAAGACCACGGAACGGCCGAGCAGGCCGTGCAGATGGTGCACAAAGTCATCGCCGACATCAAGGCCCATGGCCGCGACAAGACCATCGCAGAGATCAATACCCTCAGCCCTAACTACCGCGACCGCGACCTGTACGTGACCATCATGGACTTGAAGGGCGTGGAACTGGCCCATGGCAGCAACAAGCGCATGCAGGGCGTCAACCTGATCGACATCAAAGACCAGGACGGCAAGCTGTATATCCGCGAGCGGCTGGAAATGGCCAAGGCCAAGGGCAAGGGCTGGCAGGACTACAAGTTCGTCAACCCCGTCTCCAAGACCATCGAACCGAAGTCCATGTACTTCGAAAAATACGAAGACCTGATCGTCAGCTGCGGCATCTACAAGGACAAGTAAGCGCCTATTTGTCGCAGCGCGCGCTGGCCGGCTGGCCGCACACGATCAGCCGGTCTACGTCCGGATTGCCAAGGTAGTCCAGGTGGGCCAGGTCGGGCCGTTCCAGCAGCCCGAGCCAGGTGGGCGCGTTCGAGACGAGGATGTTGAACACCACCACGCCCGCGCCGTCGTAGCGTTGCGGCGGCAGGGTGTAGGACAGCAGGTCGTTCGGGTCGGTGAAGCCGACCAGCACCAATGGCGACGTCGCTGCGCGTACGTTGCCTGCCGACGCCTTGCCCGCACCCGTACCTGCGCCCGCACCCGCACCCGCACCCGCGCTTGTGCCCGCGCCTGCGCCTGTGCGCACGCGGCGCAAGGCCAGCAACTGCTGCAAACTGTCTTGCGATTCTGCCGGGGCGCGTAGTTCTTTTCCAGCCATGAGCGGCTGGTCGGCCATCGCCAGCAGCGGGATCTGGTTGGCCGCCATCACCAGGTAGCGCAGCCGGTCCACGGCTTGTCGCGCCAGCCGCGCCGGCGGCGAGGCCCCATCTTCATTCGTCATGCGCAGCAGTGTGTCGAACAGCAGTTTGCTGCCCATGCTGTGGGAAATCACCACCAGCGGCACTTGCGCCGCCATGTTGCCCATCCGTTCTGCATTTTCCTTCTGCCGCGCCGCCAGCACCTGCACGATGGCATCCCGCATGGCCAGCTGCATCTGCTCGCGCGCTGCGCCTTCGTAGATGATGGCGTCGGGCAGGCAGTCGTCCACCAGTGTGTCCTTGCCTCGCGCGTTCAGGCGCGCGCGCGTGAGGCCCACCGTGGGCTGGCCTGCGCATTCGGCGGATGCTTCGCTGTGGTCGTAACAGAGCTGGCTCTTGATGCGCCGGGTCAGGGGGGACCAGATCAGGGCGTCCACGCGCAGCTTGCCGTAGCGGGTGTCGAGCGTGGTGGGGATGACCTGTACGCGGCCATCTTCGGCCGGGGGCGGGGGCGGCGCCGGTTCGGCGGAGGCGGCGCCCATGGCCTGGCCCAGTTGCGTCGCCACGCGCGGGGCCCAGCTGGCGTCGTGGCTGCAGATGCCGTGCACTAGCAATACATCGACGGGTTTTCCATTGGCGTTGGCCAGCAGGTCGGCCAGGCCGGGGAAGCGGGTGTCCGCCTGCATGTTCACTGGCGGATGGTAGGGTGTGCCGCAGGCGGAGAGCAGCAGCGCGGCCAGCAGGGCCAGCGCGGATGCCGGGCATGGCGACGGGCGTGGCGTGGGGCAGGTGGGGGACTTCATGACGGATCTCCAGAGTAGCGCACGGGCGCGCGATGGAGTCCAGTGTATTTTTCCTGCGGCGGCCAGCTTTGCGGCGCCGCAGGGGAGGCGCGGGTCTAGTGGTGGTGATGCGGGTTGCTGCGCCGTCCCAGCACCACGTGCAGCACGAACAGCGCGCCCGTCGCCAGCCCCACCACCCAGTGCAGCGCCGACCACACAGGGCGGTCGCCCTCGCCGGCCAGGTAGTACAGGCCGAAGCCGGTGGCGATCAGGAACAGCAAGGTGACGATCATGCCCCAGCCCGTGGCCAGGTTGCGGCCGGCCTTGAGCGCGCGCCGGATATGGGCGTTCATCAGGCTGCCGACGAAGAACAGGGACAGCATGACAGCCGCGCCGTGCAGCTTCATCGACCACGGTTCCAGCGGGTGGACCGTCTCACCGAATTCGCCGGCCTGGCGCAGCCAGTAGCGCGCCACCAGCCACGCGGCGCCGCTGGCCAGCAGCAGGGCCAGGCTGGCGTACACGCAGCGGCGGTGCCAGCGTTCGAGCTTGAGGTTGATGTGGAGGCGGGCGGCGGCCCGTTGTTGGGTGGTCTGAGTGTGCATCGGCTAGATTATAAGCGCTGTGGCGTTCATGGCGCGCAGCGCCGGGTGTTCGCGGTCGCCGCTGGCCAGCACCACCTTGGTCAGCGCGTCGGCCACGGCGCAGCTGGCGGCGCGCACGGAGACACTGGCGCCGTCCGTGATGGGCATGCCATCGCGGCCATCGACCAGCGCGCTGATGGTGCGCCCGGCGTGCTGGCGCGCTGTGAAATAGTTGGCCGAGGTGGCCAGCGCCTCGTTGCGGATGGTGATGCGGGCGCCGGCCCGCGCCAGCGCGCGCGGATCGCGGATCGTCACCGGCCACGGCGCGTCGCCGATGGCGCGCAAGTCGCCGCCCGCGTTGACGCAGGCGCTGGTCACGCCGGCTGCGCACAGCGCTTCGATGGCCAGGTCGACGGCGTAGCCCTTGGCGATGCCGCCCAGGTCCACCCAGCCCGGCGCCGCCTTGCGCACCATGTTGTTCGCTTCGCAGCGCAGCACGGTCACGCCGGGGCGGTAGGCCGGCAGGTCGGCTTGCGGCGCGGGCAGGCACTCCCAGTCCACCAGGCGCGGCGCGCAGGCGATGTTGAAGATGCCGTCCGACTGGTCGGCCACTTGCTGGGCCAGGTGCAGCACCTGCCAGGTGTGGGGATGGACGGCGAGGGTGTCGCTGGCCCAGGCCAGGTTGAGGCGGGCCACGTCGCTGGCGCTGTCGTGAAAACTCATCAGGCGGTGCACCAGCGCCACTTGCGCGAACGCTTGCGTGACCGCCTGTTGCGCGTCGTCCGGCGCCAGCGCGGCGTCGGCCACGGTGATCTCCACCATGGTCCCCAGCCAGGGCTGGGCGCGCCGTATCATTTTTTCAGCGCCACCTGGGCGATGGCGGTGATGCGCCGCACGCCGTCCGTCAGGTGGGTGCACGACAGCGTGGCGCCGCTGATGTTGTTGATGCCGTCGCCGATGGCCAGCCCGGCCGGCGCCGTCTTGCCGACGAACTGGCGGCGCCACGCCGGGGTGCGGATTTCGCCGCCGTGGCTTTCGCGGTAGGCCAGGATTTCCACCTGGCGGATGGTGGCGTCCGGATTGAGGCCGACGGCGTACGAGATCAGCTCGAACTTGCCGACCACGTCGTCGAGCACCATGTAGCCGAGCAGGGCGTCGCCCTTGTAGGCGCCGAACACGCGCCAGTTCACGGAGCGGGCCGGCAGGCCGGCCAGCTTTTCCACCTGCTGCATCTGCGGCAGGGTGAGCGCCACGTTCTGTTCGCGGAAGCTGGTGGCGTCCGCGAACATCAGCTTTTGCGCCTGCGCCACGTCCAGGTACTGGGTGGCGAAGGCGGGCGCACAGGCGGCACCGGCCGCCAGCGGGATCAGGGCGAGGTAGCGCATGGCCGGCCCGGCGATCAGTACGAGAAGCCCACGCCCAGGTTCAGGCGGTCGCGGGTTTTGTCTTCGCGGAATTTCTGGTAGTCGGCCTTCAGCACCACGCCTTCGCCCACTTTCAGGTTGGCGCCGACGGTGGCCACTTTCTCGTCCGTGCCGGCGGCCACGTCCAGGCCCTGCGGCAGGGCGGCGTAGGTCTTGGCCGTGTTGAACTGCTCATAGCGCACGAAGGGGCTCAGCACGTAGTCGCCCGATTTGAGCAACTGGTAGGCCGCCTGCATGTACCAGCCGGCGAAGCTGCTCGGCACCGGAGTCGGGCTGCCGACCAGCGTGGCGTTCAGCGCTTCCGTGTTGCTGATCTGGCCGCGCGCATACAGGGCCGACAGGTCCCAGTGGCCCGGCGTGTAGCGGGTGTGCAGGTCGTAGACGGTGACGCGGGCGTCCTGGCCGGCGAAACCGGCGGCCTTGTGGCCAGCCTTGCCAGTGAAGACCGAGCCGCCCACCAGCAGGCCCGGCACGCCGCGCCAGTTCAGGGCCGCGTGCACGCTCAGGTCGCGCGACTTGGCTTGCTGGCCTTCCTGGTGGATGGCGCCCAGCGGCGATTCACGGCCGTCTTCCGAGGTGGCGTCCCACTTGCCCAGGTCGAAGCCGGTGGTGATGCCGGTGTCCCAGGTCAGGCCGCCGGCCGTGTCGCCCGACAGGCCCACGCCCACTTCACGCCAGGTGGAGGGGATGATGGCCGTCTCGACGAAGTTGCGCTCGACGCCGTAGTAGGCGGTCGGCTCGTGGTTGGTGTTGAGCAGGCCCGATGGGATCAGGAACAGGCCGGCCTTGCCGCGCAGGCCGTTGGAAAATTCGCGCTCGATGTACAGCTGTTCGACTTCGCTTTCGCCCTTGTCGTCGGCCGAGACGACGGCGTGTTCCCATTCGAACTCGGAGACCATCTTGGTCTTGTCGTCGAAGCGGTGGGTGATGCCGATCACGGCGCGGCGCACGTCGGCCTGGGCGGCGCTGGCGTCCTTGGTGGGACGGTTGTAATTGATCTCGCCGTAGCCGGTGACGATGGTGGCCGGGGCGGAGGCGGCTGCTGCCCATGCCGCTGCGGGAGCGGCGGGAGCGGCAGGCGCGGCCGGTGCTGCTGGAGCGGCAGGGGCTGCGGGGGCAGCAGGGGCTGCAGGGGCGGCCGGCGCGGCGGCCATGGCTTGCTGGCGCTGCTCGACGGCTTCCGTCTTCTTGACGCTGGCGCGCAGTTCAGCCTTCAGCTGTTCCAGCTCGGCGGACATTTTCTCGATACGCTGCAGCAGTTCCGCTTCGCTCGCCGTGGCGGCCAGCGGTGCGTTCAGGAAGGCTGCCGCCAGGGCCACCGCGATCACACGTTTGTTCATCATCTTGCTCGTCGTTTTGCTCATCATGTTCTCTCTATCGTCTGCAGGTCTGAAGGTTAATGCTTGTAGCCGTCGGTGAGGGTGCCGAGGAACTGCACCAGGTCGTCGATTTCGGCCGGCGACAGGGCGGGCGCCATGCCGGGCTGGCGGTTGTAGGGCACTTCCGTCACGTTGACGTTGGCGCGGTATTGGGGCGGCAGGTCGTTGAACTTCTCCACCGAGCCGTCGGCGTTGACCGGATACCACAGCGCGGGATTGGTGTCGCGCGTGACGTAGAAGCGCACCACGTCGGTCAGGTTGCTGAACGCGCCGTTGTGGAAGAACACCTTGCGCGTGGCCACGTTGCGCAGCGTGGGTACCTTGAAGGCGCCGCACAGGTCGGCGCGGTCGGCCAGGTCGGTGCGGTCCGGGCCGCACAAGCCCAGGTCGAAGTAGCTTGGATCGGCGGTGGCGGCCAGGCGCGGGTTGCGCGGCACGCCCAGGTTGTCGAAGGTGAAGTCGGTGAACAGGGGCGCCGCGCCGTCCGCACCGCGCGCGCTCGTGTGGCAGGCCGCGCAATTGCCCTTGGTGGGGTTGTTGAACAGGGCCAGGCCGCGCAGTTCGGCGTCGGCCAGTTGCACTTTACCGGCCAGGAACAGGTCGTACTTGGAATCGTAGGGGTGGAACGACGGGTCTTCCAGCTGGAACTGCTGCAGCGCGTAGGTCATGCGGCTGAAGGCCTGCTCGGGCTGGTCGAGGATGGTGTCGCCGAACTGCTGGCGGAAGCGGGCCGCGTATGGCGTCTGCTTCAGGCGGGCGATGACGTCGGCCACGCTGGCGTTGGCCATTTCGTGTGGCGCCAGGAACGGGCGCTGGCCCTGCTCGGCCAGCGACTGGGCGCGGCCGTCGCGGTCGAAGCCGCCCGTGGGCGTGCCATCCTTGGCGAAGGCGAAGACCGGGGTGCGGTCCAGGTAGCGCAGCGAGGGCGCGGCGCGGAAGCCGGGCGTGGTGCCGTCCGGGCCGCCCAGTTCCGCCGCCAAGTCGCTGGTGGGGCCGTGGGCGTTGGCCGGGTTGTGGCAACTGGCGCACGACTGGCGGCCGGAGGCGGACAGCGACTGGTCGCTGAAGATCAGCGCGCCCAGTTGGGCCGGTTCGCTCAGCTTGGCTGTGGGCGTGGGGGCGGTGCTGTTACCAGAGGAGGAACCGCCGCCGCAGGCGCTCAGGGCCAGCAGCACGGCGGCGCCTGCCAGGCGCGTCAAGGTCGCAGGAAGTGTCATTCGCATTGCAAGAGCGTTGTTGGTTTAACTGCAAATGAGAATGATTATAATTTGCGATTTGTTTGAAGGCAATACGCCGGACGGCGTAGCTTGATTTGATGCGGGTTGGAAATTGGACGGGGGCCAGGTCCAGCATGCGTACATGGGTTCCTGTATGCAGCTTGGTGCTGGCCCCCTGGTGACGAAGATGTAAGTGAGTGCTTACTGTGCGCGCAGCGCTTGCAGGACCGGCTGCAGGATGGATTTGCCCAGCTCGGCGCTACGGGCGCCGCTCCAGCCGGCTTCCGGGTCGGGATCGTTGGCGTTGTCCTTGAACGGCATTTCCAGCGTCAGCGACAGGCAGCCGAAGGCGTGGGTGACGTAGGGCGAGCCCATGGTCAGCGTCTCGGCCGTGAACGGGGTGGCGCCGTAGCCATGCTCGTCCTGGAAGTCCGGGCTGGCGATCTTGAAGTCGGCGATGAACTTCTGCTGGGCCGCCGCCTGCTCGGCCGTGAACTCGGGCAGCGATTCGCTGCCGGCCACGAACACGTAGGGCAGGCCTTCGTCGCCATGCACGTCGAGGAACAGGTCGCAGCCCACTTCGTGCATTTTCTCGCGCACCAGGAACACTTCCGGGCTGCGCGCCATGGTGGGGTTCATCCACTCGCGATTGAGGTTGGCGCCGGCCGCGTTGGTGCGCAGGTTGCCGCGCACGGAGCCGTCCGGGTTCATGTTCGGCACCACGTAGAATTCCGCCTCCGTCAGGCACTGGCGGCCGAACGGGTTGGCCGGGTCCAGCAGCGCCTCGACCATGCCTTCGACGAACCATTCGGCCATCGTCTCGCCCGGATGCTGGCGCGCGATCACCCACACTTTTTTCTCGGCGGCCGGATTGCCGATCACCAGCATGTTGAGGTCGCGGCCATCGATGGTGCTGCCCAGGTCCACCAGCTGCACCAGCGGCGACAGCTGCGCCGAGTCGAGCAGGGCCAGGTGGCGTTCCCACGAGTAGGGCTCGAAATAGGCGTAGTACACGCTGTCGTGGGTGGGCGTGTGGTCGATCGTCATCACCTGGCCATCGAAGCTGGTGGGCACGCGGAACCAGGTTTCGCGGTCGTAGCTGGCCACGGCCTCGTAGTCCTTCCAGCCGTCCGGATAGGCGCTCTGGCCGGCGTTCAGGAAGCGCATGGTGAGCGCCGTTTCGCGCGCGCCCTGCACGCGGAAGAAGAACCACTGGGTGATGTCGGCGTGCGAGTCCTTGCGGATATTGAGCTCGATGGCGGAAGGGGCGTCCGCGCGCAGCACGTCGATCGCGCCGGCATCGAATTGATGGCTGATTTTGATAGGCATTACAGGTGTCCTGTTGAATTCAGAGTGAAAGTCCATTGCGCTTGTGGCGCAATTGTCGCAATGATACTAGCTTTGGTCACGTGCAGGCCGCAAACGGGGCGTGTGCGATTGCCCGTCTGGCAAGATGGCTCTACACTTAACGGCCCGCTTGTCGTTCCGGCGAAACCAATTATTCGGAGTCCAGTTCATGCAGCGTCGTTCCTTCCTCACCAAATCCGCCGCCGGCGCCACCGCCGCCGCCCTGTCCGCGCCGGCCCTGGCGCAAAGCCAGCCCGCCATCAGCTGGCGCCTCACCTCCAGCTTCCCCAAGACGCTCGATACCATCTTTGGCGCCTGCGACAAGTTCACCAAGCGCGTGGCCGAGCTCACGGGCGGCAAGTTCGTGATCCGCGCCTTCGCGGCCGGCGAGATCGTGCCCGGCTTCCAGGTGCTGGACGCGGTGCAGGCCGGCACGGTGGAGATGGGCCACACGCCGTCCTACTACTATTTCGGCAAGGATCCGGCGTTCGCCTTCGATTGCGCCGTGCCGTTCGGCCTCACCTCGCGCCAGCAGACGGCGTGGTTCGACCAGGGCGGCGGCCGTGAGCTGATGCGCGAATTCTTCAAGGGCTACGGCATCGTCAACTTCATGGCCGGTAACACGGGCACCCAGATGGGCGGCTTCTACCGCAAGGAGATCCGCTCGGTGGCCGACATGAAGGGCCTGAAGATGCGGGTGGCCGGTTTCGCCGGCCGCGTGATGGAGCGCATGGGCGTGGTGCCGCAGCAGATCCCGGCCGGCGACCTGTATGCGGCGCTGGAAAAGGGCACCATCGACGCGGCCGAGTGGGTCGGCCCGTACGATGACGAGAAGCTGGGCCTGGCCCGCGTGGCGCCGCACTACTACGCGCCGGGCTGGTGGGAGGCCGGCCCGCAGCTGTCGTTCTACATCAACCACAAGGAATGGGACAAGCTGCCCAAGGAATACCAGGCGGCCATCGAGGCAGCCAGCTACGAGTGCCACGTGGTGATGCAGGCCGAGTACGACGCCAAGAACCCGGCCGCGCTGGCGCGCCTGCTCAAGGCCGGCATCAAGCTGCACACGTTCTCGAAGGACATCATGGACGAAGCCTACAAAGTCACCCAGCAGGTGATGGAGGAGGAAGCGGCCAAGAACGCCAAGTTCAAGAAGATCTACGAGCCGTGGAAGCGCTTCCGCCAGGACCAGAACCAGTGGGCCTCGGTGGCCGAGGCGACCATGCAGAACTACCTGATCAGCATGGGACGCAAGTAAGACGCTGTTCCAGCCAGTCGCTCACCAGCGGCCACAGGATGGTTTCCTGCTCACGGCGGAAGAAGCCGAAGTGGCCGATGCGTTTCAAGCCGAACTGGCCGGGACTCAGTTCGCGGTAGTCCACCCGGGCGCCGCGGTAGGCCTCGTGCAGCATGCGCGAGCCTGATTCCAGCAGCAGCTCATCGTCGCTGAACGTCAGCCCCAGCACGGGCTGGCGCACGCGCGCGTACGCCTCGCGCGCGCCCGGTTCCCCTTGCAGCAGGTAGTCGGGCTGCAGACACCAGTGGCGCCACTGGTACATCACGCGGCGCGGGATGTCGCCCACCACGCCGATGCGGGCGCCGGGGAAGTAGCCGAACACGGGACACAGCAAGGGCGTGAACACATGCCACATCAACGGCGCCTTGCGCCGCACGCTGGGCTGGTTGTGGCGCAGCGCGCCGCTGCCCACGGCGATGTTGATCACGCCGCTCACTTTTTCTATCGAAGGCAGCAGCGGCACAGTCTGGCCACCGAGGCTGTGGCCGAGCACGAACAGCGGCAGGCCGTCTTGCCCTGCGCTGGCGTGGTGCAGCACGGCGTCGTAATCGAGCGTGACCCAATCCGTGATGTTGGCCGTGCAGGCGCGCCGCGCGCCGTGCCGCGATTCGCCCATGCCCCGGTAGTCGAAGGTCCAGACCCGGTAGCCCTGTTTGGCGAGGAAGGTGGCGAAGTCGTTGTAGAACGACTGGGGCACGGCCATCGCCGGCCCGATCACGATGTGGGCGCGCAGCGGCTGCGCCGGTTCGTAGGAATAGGCGGTCAGCGCGTGGCCGTCGTGGGCGTGCAGGGTGTGGCGGGTGCGGGTCATTGCTTCGGCTCCTGGTGGACGGGGCGGGGCAGGGTGGCGGCCAGGGCATCGTCCGTGGCCAGGCTGCGCCAGGCGGCGGCGCTCAGTTCGTCGATGGCGGCGCGCGGGTCGTGCAGCAATCGGCCGCCCAGCCAGTGGCGCGCCAGTTCCTGCGCGGGGCCCAGCAGCAGCGGGGCGTACAGCTCGGGCGCGAGGCGGCGCAATATCCCTTGCTGGAACCACGGCTTGAGCAGGGCCAGCATGGTCTTGAAATGGTTGGCCGTCAGTTCGCGGATGGCCTGGTCGTGGGCCGGGCTCACGGCCTGGCGCCGCGCGAACAGGAAGCGCGCCAGTTCGGGGCGCGCCACGATCCATTCCAGGTGGGTGGACAGCAGGTTGTGAATGGCGGTACGCGCGTCTTCCGCGGCGCGCACGCCGGCCAGCAGGCCGTTCCAGTAATCGTCCAGCCCTTGCGCGAACAGGGCGGCGGCGATGTTTTCCTTGGTGCCGAAGTGATGGTAGATGCTGCCCACGGAGGCCTGGCTGCGCTGGCGGATGTCGTCGATGGTGGCCGCTGCTATGCCTTTTTCGGCGAATACGGCCAGCGCGGCAGCCAGGATGGCGCTTTTGCGGTCGAGTGGGATGGTGGTGTCGGCTGTTTTCATGACTAGAATATTGTTCTAGAATTTTATTCTAGTCAAGACATGGACAAGCTAACAGATAGACTCCGGGCTCTAAACCCGGGATCTGAACGTGGGGAGAGGCTGGCTTAGCGCAGCCCGCCGAAACGCTGGTAGAAGCTGTCGTCCGCCTCGGGGGCCTGCTCGTCCTCGCGGCGCAAGGTGGCCATGATGAAGTCCTCGGCTTGCGCGAATACGAGGCGGTAGATGTCGCGCGCCAGTTCGTAAGCCTGGGCGCCCGGCCACGGGTCGGGCAGCAGTTCCACCGGCAACTGGGGATCGTGCAGTTGCACGCGACGGTAAGCGTGGATCAGCAGGCTGCGCACGACGAAGGCCTGCTGGGCGGAGATGGCAGGCTGCCCGCGCAGCAAGTCCAGCAGCGGCGTGAACTGGCGCATGAAATTCTGGTAGCCCGCTCCCACGTCCGACAAGTCCCAGCCCTCGGCCACCATGTCGCTGAGCGGGCGCGCGCTCACCTGCGGCAGCGTGCTGGCGCGGCACACGTACAGCTTGCCCCGCACGCCCACGCGGCCCAGCAAGGCTTCCAGCACATCGGCCTCGGCGGCCGGATGGCCGAAGATGCCGGGCGCGATCATGCTGTAGCCTTGCCACAACAGTTCCTTGCGCAGCGCGCTCCGTTCGGCCGGCGTGATGTTGCCGCCTGCGCTCAAGAGCAGGGTCCAGTTGCCGTCCCAGTGCAGTTGTAGCGGCGCGTAGATGCGGCGGTAGGCGCGGCTGAAACGGGCCATGGCCTCGGCTGGAATCGCATACGAGCTGCGGCGCCCGTCACGCTGCGCGCCCAGCCAGCCTTCCTGCGCCAGGCGGAACACGGAAGTGCGCAGCAGCCTGTCGTTTACGCCGAACGGCTCCAGTAGGTTGATCAGGCTGCCCAGCCACACCATGCCGCCGTGCGGCACCACGGCGTCGCCGAAGATGGTCACCACCAGCGATTTGGAACGGGGTGGGTCGGTGGCGAGGAAGTGGGCTATCCAGTCGTCGCAAGTCATCGTTGTCATGGGCAAAATCGGATCCGGCAAATTGAATGATGCAAACCAGGCAGCAGTTTACTTTGCCCCGGCTTGAGCGCAGCATTATTTTCATGCTTGCCTATGACAAGATACGAAATTTCGATATGACTCAAAAAACGTGTAGCCAAACGAAAATTCGTATCGTATGATGCGTTCTCTCACTAGGAGATCAATCATGTATGCACAGATGGTGGAAACGGGGCTCAAGCAAGTTCGCAACCTGGATGACATGAGCGCGGAAGAACGCGCGTTCCAGGAACGCATCGACGCCGGTGTCAAGATCGAGGCCAAGGACTGGATGCCGGACGCCTACCGCAAGACGTTGATCCGCCAGATCTCGCAGCACGCCCACTCGGAAATCGTGGGCCAGCTGCCGGAGGGGAACTGGGTCACGCGCGCCCCCACGCTCAAGCGCAAGTCCATCCTGCTGGCCAAGATCCAGGACGAGGCGGGCCACGGCCTGTACCTGTACAGCGCGGCCGAAACGCTGGGCGTCTCGCGCGACGAGCTGCTGGCCGCCCTCCATGCCGGCAAAGCCAAGTATTCAAGCATCTTCAACTACCCCACGCTGTCGTGGGCCGACATGGGCGCCATCGGCTGGCTGGTGGACGGCTCGGCCATCATCAACCAGATCCCGCTGTGCCGCTGCTCGTACGGCCCGTACTCGCGCGCCATGATCCGCGTCTGCAAGGAGGAATCGTTCCATGCGCGCCAGGGCTACGACATCATGCTGGCGCTGTCGCGCGGCACGCCCGAGCAGAAGGCCATGGCGCAGGACGCGCTGAACCGCTGGTGGTGGCCGTCGCTGATGATGTTCGGCCCGTCCGACGCGGCCTCGGTCAACAGCGCGCAATCGGCCCAGTGGCGCATCAAGCTGTTCTCCAACGATGAACTGCGCCAGCGCATGGTGGACCAGACCGTGCCCCAGGCCGAGTACCTGGGCCTGACCATTCCCGACCCCGACCTGAAGTTCAACGCCGAAACGGGCCACTACGAATTCGGCGAAATCGACTGGGATGAATTCCACGCCGTCCTGAAGGGCAACGGCCCCTGCAACCGCGAGCGCCTGGCCACCCGCGTCAAGGCCTACGAGGACGGCCAGTGGTTCCGCGACGCGCTCACGGCCTACGCCGACAAGCACGCCCCCGCCAAGGCGGCCGCCTGATAACGATAAAACGAGGAGAATCGCATGAGCAAAGAATGGCCATTGTGGGAAGTGTTCATCCGCAGCCAGCACGGCCTGGCGCACAAGCATGTGGGCAGCCTGCACGCGTCGGACGCCGAAATGGCGATCAATAACGCGCGCGACGTCTACACCCGCCGCAACGAGGGCGTGAGCATCTGGGTGGTGCGCGCGGCCGATATCGTGGCCAGCAGCCCGTCCGACAAGGGCGCGCTGTTCGAGCCGTCCAACAGCAAGGTGTACCGCCATCCGACCTTCTTCCCGATGCCGGAAGAAGTCAAGAACCTGTAAGCGGGAGTGTCCACCGTGGATCAAAACAAGTTCGACTATCTGCTGCGCCTGGGCGACAACGCCCTCGTGCTGAGCCAGCGCATCTCCGAATTGTGCGGCAAAGGGCCGGCGCTGGAGGAGGACATGGCGCTCACCAACGTCTCGCTCGACCTGCTGGGTCAGACCCGCCTGTGGTACAGCTACGCCGGCGAACTGGAAGGCGCGGGCCGCGACGAGGACCGCCTGGCCTTCCACCGCGACGCCCACCAGTTCCGCAACTGCCTGCTGGTGGAACAGCGCAACGGCAACTACGCCGACACCATGATGCGCCAGTTCTTCTTCGACACCTGGCACTACTTCCTGATCGGCGCGCTGACCAAATCGTCCGACGCGCGCATCGCCGGCATCGCCGAGAAGTCGCTAAAGGAAGTGACCTACCACCTGCGCCGCAGCGGCGACCTGGTGGTGCGCATGGGCGACGGCACGCCGGAGAGCCACGCCAAGGTGCAGGCCGCGGCCGACGCGCTGTGGATGTACACGGGCGAGATGTTCAACTACGACGCCGTCGACCAGGCCATGGTGGACGCGGGTGTGGCGCCGGCCGCCGCGCCGCTGCGGGCCCAGTGGCTGGAGCACGTGGCCGCCATCTTCGCCGAGGCCACCCTCGTCATGCCGTCGCCGGACGCGTGGATGCAAAAGGGCGGCAAGCAGGGCGTGCACAGCGAACACCTGGGTTACCTGCTGGCCGAGATGCAGTTCCTGCAGCGCGCCTATCCCGGCGCGGAATGGTGACGAAGGTGATGGCCATGCAAACCGCCGCCGTCACCGCCGAGCAGGTGTGGGCCTGGCTGGCCGAGGTGGCCGACCCCGAGATCCCCGTGATCTCGGTGGTGGACCTGGGCATCGTGCGCGCGGTCGAGGTGGCCGAAGACGGCGCCTGCACCGTCACCATCACGCCCACCTATTCCGGCTGCCCGGCCATGCAGGTGATCGCGGACGCCGTCACGGACGCGCTGCGCGCGCGCGGTGTGGCCGATGTGCGGCTGCAGACCCAGCTCACGCCAGCCTGGACCACGGACTGGATGAGCGAATCGGGCAAGGCCAAGCTGCGTGGCTACGGCATCGCCCCGCCGGTGCAGCAGGCCATCGACATCAGCGGCTTGCGGGACCGCCAGGGCGTCAAGCGCGGCGCCTTGCCGGGACTGGGCGCGCAGCCCGTCGTCGCCTGTCCGCAGTGCGGCTCCACCCATACGGAACTCACCAGCCAGTTCGGCTCCACGCCATGCAAGGCGCTCTATAAATGCCTGGATTGCCGCGAGCCTTTCGACTACTTCAAGTGCCACTGACCACCATGAGCAAATTCTATCCGTTGACCGTCTCTCAGGTGCGCAATGAAACGCGCGACACCATCGCCGTCACCTTCGCCGTGCCGCCGGAACTGCGCGACAGTTTCGCGTTCCAGCAGGGCCAGCACCTCACGCTGCGCACCCACATCAACGGCGAGGACGTGCGCCGCTCGTATTCGATCTGCTCGGCGGTGCAGGATGGCGCGCTGCGCGTGGCCATCAAGCGCACCACGGGCGGCCTGTTCTCGGGCTGGGCCAACGACACGCTCAAGGCCGGCGCCACGCTGGAAGTGATGCCGCCCATGGGCCACTTCAATGTGCCGCTCGATCCGCAAAGCCGCCGCCGTTACGTGGCCTTCGCGGCGGGCAGCGGCATTACGCCCATCCTGTCCATCATCAAGACCACCTTGCTGGCCGAACCGCACAGCAGCTTCACGCTGTTCTACGGCAACCGCGCCTCCTCGTCCGTGATCTTCAAGGAGGAACTGACGGACCTCAAGGACCAGTACCTGGACCGCCTCAACCTGGCCTACGTGATGAGCCGCGAGCAGCAGGACATCGACCTGTTCAACGGCCGCATCACCAAGGAAAAATGCCAGCAGTTCCTGCAGCACTGGATCGATATCAAGGACTACGACGTGGCCTTCATCTGCGGCCCGGAGGACATGATGCATGGCGTGTCGGAGGCGCTGCAGGAGGCGGGCATGCCCAAGTCGCAGGTCAAGATCGAGCTGTTCGCGGCCAGCATCCCCAAGCACCAGCACCAGAAGCGCGCGCTGGACCCGGCGCTGGCGCGCCACGAGACGGAGGTGACGGTCATCATGGACGGCAACCACACCACCTTCACCATGGACAAGGACAAGGAGTCCGTGCTGGACGCGGGCCTGCGGGCCGGCATCGACATGCGCTATTCGTGCAAGGGCGGCGTATGCTCGACCTGCCGCTGCAAGGTGGTGGACGGCAAGGTGGACATGGACGTCAACTACGCGCTGGAGGATTACGAGATCGCGCGTGGCTTCGTGCTGAGTTGCCAGAGCTTCCCCGTGACGGACAAGCTGGTGGTCGATTTCGACCAGGCTGAATAAATCCCATCAACAGAATAATCATCCGCGAGACGCCATGAACTACGAAAACATCCTGTTCGAGATCAACGACGGCATAGCCCAGCTCACGCTGAACCGCCCGGACAAGCTCAATAGCTTCACGCAGGCCATGCACGATGAAGTCAAGCACGCGATCCACCGCGTGAACGGCGACAAGAGCGTGCGCGTGTTCGTGCTCACGGGCGCCGGGCGCGGCTTCTGCGCCGGACAGGATCTGGCCGACCGCGCCGTCGAACCGGGCGCGCGCGGCGTCGATCTGGGCGACTCGGTCGAGAAGAACTACGCGCCGCTGGTGCTGTCGCTGCGCGCGTTGCCCATGCCCGTGATCTGCGCCGTCAACGGCGTGGCGGCGGGCGCAGGCGCCAACCTGGCGCTGGCCTGCGATATCGTGCTGGCTGCCAAATCGGCCAGCTTCGTGGAAGTGTTCTGCAAGCTGGGCCTGATCCCGGACACGGGCGGCACCTATTTCCTGCCACGGCTGGTGGGCACGGCGCGCGCCATGGGCATGGCCATGCTGGGCGAGAAGCTCAGCGCCGAACAAGCCGAAGCCTGGGGCCTGATCTGGAAGTGCGTGCCCGATGACGAACTGGCGCAGCAAACTTCTGCCATGGCCAGGCACTTCGCCAGCGCGCCCACCAAGGGCCTGGCCTTCACCAAGCAGGCGCTGTACGCCAGCCCGGCCAACACCCTGCAACAGCAGCTCACGCTCGAATGCGGCATGATGAGCGAACTCGGTAACAGCGACGACTACCGCGAAGGCGTGGCCGCCTTCATGGCCAAGCGCGCCCCCAACTTCACGGGTAAATGAGCATGACGGCCCTCCCGACTTCGCGCGCGGTGGCCGTGATTGGCAGCGGCGCCATGGGCAGCGGCATCGCCCAGGTGGCCGCCGCCGCCGGCTACACCGTCAAGCTGTTCGACACCCGGCCGGAAGCGGTGGCCAAGGCCATCGCCGGCGTCATCGGCATGTTCAACAAGCTGGTGGAAAAGGAGCGCATGAGCGCGGCCGACGCGGCCGCCGCCGGCGCGCGCCTGCAGGCCGCCGTCACGCTGGCCGATGTGGCCGATGCGGGACTGGTGGTGGAAGCCATCGTGGAGAACCTGGATGCCAAGCGCGCCCTGTTCACGGAACTGGAAACCATCGTCGGCGACGACTGCATCCTGGCCACCAACACCTCGTCCATCTCCGTCACGGCCATCGGCGCGCCGCTGCGCCTGCCGCAACGGCTGGCGGGCATGCACTTCTTCAATCCCGTGCCGCTGATGGCGCTGGTGGAAGTGGTGAGCGGCCTGGCCACCGACGCCGCCGTGGCGGCCACCGTGTTCGACACGGCCGCAGTGTGGGGCAAGAGCCCCGTGCATGCCAAGTCCACGCCCGGCTTCATCGTCAACCGGGTGGCGCGGCCGTTCTATGCCGAAGGCTGGCGCCTGCTGAACGAGCAGGCCGCCGACGCCGCCACCATCGACGCCGTGCTGCGCGAGGCGGGCGGCTTCCGCATGGGGCCATTCGAGCTGATGGACCTGATCGGGCACGACGTCAATTTCTCTGTCACCCAGTCCGTGTTCCAAGCCTATTTCAATGATCCGCGCTTCACGCCGTCCGTGCAGCAGCTGGAGCTGGTCAACGCCGGCTTCCTGGGCCGCAAATCGGGCCGTGGCTGCTATCCGTATGGCGAAGGCGCGGCCGTGCCGCAGCCGCGTTGCGAAATGACGCAACCGCGTCCCGCCCAGGTTAATTTTGAAGTGGAGCCGGGCACCCATGGCCCCGTCACCGAAGCGCTGGCCGCCCGCCTGCGCGAACGCGGCATCGACGTGCCGCTGCGCCATGCGCCCGAAGGCCATGCGAGCGGCGAGGCGCCCGCCTTCCACTGCAACGGCGCCGCCGTCTACCTGACCGATGGCCGCACGGCCACCGCCCGCGCGCGCGACAACCAGCATGCGGACACGGTGCTGTTCGACCTCGCGCTGGACTTCGCCACGGCCAAACGCATCGCCGTGGCCTGCGCCGACCAGTGCGACCCGGCCGCGTTCAACGCCGTGGTCGGCCTGTTCCAGGCGGCCGGCTTCACCGTCACCCGCCTCGACGACGTGCCGGGACTGGCCGTGATGCGCACCGTCGCCATGCTGGCCAACGAGGCGGCCGACGCCGTGCACCAGGGCGTATGCAGCGCGCAGGCGGCCGACATCGCCATGCAGAAGGGCGTCAACTATCCGCGCGGCCCGCTTGCCTGGGCCGACGCCGTGGGCGTGGACCATGTGGTCACCGTGCTGCACAACCTGGCACAGGGTTACGGGGAGGACCGCTATCGCGTCTCGCCGCTGCTGCGCCGCCATCATGCTTCGGGAGTGCCCATCCATGCATAACGTCGCCAATCAGGAAGTCCACAAGGACGTGCACAAAGAGGCGCATAAAGAAGCGCATAAAGACGCCCATGCCCACCGCCCTGCGCTGACGCCCGAGCAGGCGCAGGCGCTGGCCGAGGCAGCCGGCGCCGCCATGTACGCGCGTGATCCTGCCAGCCAGGGGCTGGGCATGACCCTCGATTCCATCCGTCCGGGCTATGCGCGCATGAGCATGCCGGTGCGGGCAGATATGCTGAACGGGCACCAGACCTGCCACGGCGGCTTTATTTTCGCGTTGGCCGACAGCGCCTTCGCGTTTGCGTGCAACAGCCACAACCAAAACACGGTGGGCGCCGGCTGCACGATCGAGTACCTGGCCCCCGGCCGGCTGGGCGACATCCTCACCGCCGAGGCGGTGGAGCAGGCGCTGGCCGGCAAGAGCGGGGTCTACGACATCCGGGTCAGCGACCAGAACGGGCGGGTGCTGGCGCTCATGCGCGGCAAATCGCACCGTGTGAGCGGCGAGGTGACGCCGCCGCCTTCTTTCGTCTGATCCGTCTCGCATCGCAGCACCGGGCGCCACAGCGCCCGCAAGGAGAGAGCAATGGTAAATCGTATTCCCGGCCCGGACGATCTGGAGCCCATCGAACGCGCCAGCAAGGATGAACTGCAGGCGCTGCAACTGCAACGCTTGCAATGGTCGCTGCGCCACGCCTACGACAATGTGCCGCACTACCGGGCCGCGTTCGATGCGGCCGGCGTGCATCCGGACGATCTGAAGACGCTGGCCGACCTGGCCCGCTTCCCGTTCACGGGCAAGAAGGAGCTGCGCGACAACTACCCGTTCGGCATGTTCGCCGTGCCGCGCGAGCAGGTGGTGCGGGTGCACGCGTCCAGCGGCACCACTGGCAAGCCGACGGTGGTCGGCTACACCCAGAACGACATCGACACCTGGGCCAACGTGGTGGCCCGCTCGATCCGCGCGGCCGGCGGCCGGCGCGGCGACATGGTGCACATCGCCTACGGCTACGGCCTGTTCACGGGCGGCCTGGGCGCGCACTACGGCGCCGAGCGGCTCGGCTGCACGGTGGTGCCCATGTCGGGCGGGCAGACGGAAAAGCAGGTGCAGCTGATCCAGGACTTCAAGCCGTCCATCATCATGGTCACGCCGTCGTACATGCTCAACATCGTCGAGGAATTCCAGCGCCAGGGCCTGGACCCGGCGGCCAGTTCGCTCAAGGTCGGCATCTTCGGCGCCGAGCCGTGGACGGATGCCATGCGCGCCGAGATCGAACGCCGCGCCGGCATCGACGCGGTCGATATCTACGGCCTGTCCGAGGTGATGGGGCCGGGCGTGGCCAGCGAGTGCATCGAGAGCAAGGACGGCCCCGTGATCTGGGAAGACCATTTCTACCCCGAGATCATCGACCCGGAAACGGGCGAAGTGCTGCCCGACGGCAGCGAGGGCGAACTGGTGTTCACCTCGCTCACCAAGGAAGCGCTGCCCGTGATCCGCTACCGCACGCGCGACCTCACGCGCCTGCTGCCGCCGACCTCGCGTTCCATGCGCCGCATCGGCAAGATCACCGGCCGCTCGGACGACATGCTGATCATCCGCGGCGTGAACGTGTTCCCCAGCCAGATCGAGGAACTGGTGCTGAAGATGCCCAAGCTGGCGCCCGTGTACCAGCTGGTCGTCTCGCGCGAAGGCCACCTGGACAAGCTGGACGTGATCGGCGAGCTGCGTCCCGAAGTGTCGGGCCGGTTGACGGAGTTCGAGACGGAAGCCCTGTCGCGCGAACTGGAACACCACATCAAGACCTACGTGGGCGTGAGCACCAAGGTGCGCCTGCTGGCGGCTAACAGCATCGAACGCACGCTGACGGGCAAGGCCAAGCGCGTGGTCGACAAGCGCCCTAAGTCTTGAACGCCAGCCTGAAACCCTACATTGAACCATCCCAACGAGGAGCCTACGTGAACGACGCCTTCATCTGTGACGCCATCCGCACCCCCTTCGGCCGCTACGGCGGCGCCCTGGCCGGCGTGCGCGCCGACGACCTGGCCGCGCTGCCCATCGCCGCCCTGATGGCGCGCAACCCCGGCGTGGATTGGACCGCCGTGGACGACGTCTACTACGGCTGCGCCAATGGCGCCGGCGAGGACAACCGCAACGTGGGCCGCATGGCCGCGCTGCTGGCCGGCTTGCCGGTGGAGGTGCCGGCCAACACCATCAACCGCCTGTGCGGCTCCAGCCTGGACGCGGTGGGCATCGCCGCGCGCGCCATCAAGTCCGGCGAAGCGCAGCTGGTGATCGCCGGCGGCGTCGAGAGCATGACGCGCGCCCCGTTCGTGATGGGCAAGGCCGACAGCGCCTTCTCGCGCGCGGCGAAGATCGAGGACACCACCATCGGCTGGCGCTTCGTCAACCCCGTGATGAAGGCGCGCTACGGCATCGACAGCATGCCCGAGACGGCCGAGAACGTGGCCACGGAGTTCAACATCAGCCGCGCCGACCAGGACGCGTTCGCTGTGCGCAGCCAGCAGCGCTGGGCCGCCGCCCACGCGGCCGGCGTGTTCCGCGACGAGATCGTGCCCGTCACGCTGCACCAAAAAAAAGGTGAGCCTAAGGTGGTGGACACGGACGAGCATCCGCGTCCCGACACCACGCTGGAGATGCTGGCGAAACTGAAAGGCGTCGTCACGCCGGACGGCAGCGTCACGGCCGGCAACGCCTCGGGCGTGAACGATGGCGCCTGCGCCATCCTGCTGGCCTCGGCCACCGCCGCCGAACAGTACGGCCTGAAGAAGCGGGCCCGCGTGGTGGGCATGGCCACGGCCGGCCTGGCGCCGCGCATCATGGGCTTCGGCCCGTCGCCGGCCACCAAGAAAGTGCTGGCCCAGACCGGGCTCACATTGGCGCAGATGGACGTGATCGAACTGAACGAGGCGTTCGCCGCCCAGGGCCTGGCCGTCACGCGCGACCTGGGCCTGGCCGACGACGCGCCGCAGGTGAATCCCAACGGCGGCGCCATCGCCATCGGCCACCCGCTGGGCGCGTCCGGCGCGCGGTTGGTGCTGGCGGCGCTGAACCAGCTGGAACGCACGGGCGGACGCTATGGCCTGTGCACCATGTGCATCGGCGTGGGGCAGGGCATCGCCCTCATCATCGAGCGCGTGTAAGGAAAGGAGCGGCCCCATGGTCAAGGTCTATCAAATCAACGGCGTCACCCCGGTCGTGCATCCAACCGCCTACGTGCACCCGAGCGCGGTGCTGATCGGCGACGTGGTGGTCGGCCCGCGCTGCTACATCGGCCCGCTGGCCGCGCTGCGCGGCGACTTCGGCCGCCTGATCCTCGAGGAGGGCGCCAACCTGCAGGACACCTGCGTGATGCACGGCTTCCCCGGCTGCGATACGGTGGTCGAGCGCGATGGCCACATCGGCCACGGCGCCGTGCTGCACGGTTGCCGCATCGGCCGCAACGCGCTGGTGGGCATGAACGCGGTGGTGATGGACAAGGCCGAAGTGGGCGCTGACAGCATCGTCGCTGCCATGGCCTTCGTCAAGGCCGGCATGGTGATCCCGCCGCGCAGCATGGCCGTCGGCTCGCCCGCGCGCGTGCTGCGCACGCTGAGCGACGATGAGATCCGCTGGAAGAGCGAGGGCACGGCCCAGTACCAGGAGCTGGCCGTGCGCTCGATGCAGACCATGCGCGAAGTGGAGGCGCTGACGGAAGTGGAACCGGACCGCCCGCGCATCGAATGGGAAACCTCGCTGCCGCTGCACCTGCACAAGAACGCCACGCCCTGATTAACGAACTCCGGCCGCCCCGCACTGGCCGGACCAAGAACCGAACGGAGACTACAGTATGGCCCACACCCCGACCCTGCAAAGCCTGATCGGCGGCCGCTGGCTTGGCGCCGAAGCGGCCACGCCGCTGCACAACGCCCTGACCAACGCCGTCGTCTACCACACCCACGCCGAAAAGATCGACTTCAGCGAAGCCGTCCACTACGCCCGCAAGACCGGTGTGCCGGCCCTGATGGCGATGGACTTCCAGCAGCGCGCCGCGCGCCTGAAGGCGCTGGCCCTGTACCTGGTGGGCCGCAAGGAGGAGCTGTACGCGATCTCGCACCTGACGGGCGCCACCCGCGCCGACAGCTGGGTCGACATCGAGGGCGGCACCGGCACCCTGTTCGCCTACGCCAGCATGGGCAGCCGCGAGCTGCCGTCGTCCAACGTGCTGCACGAAGGCCCGGCCATGGCGCTCGGCAAGAGCGGCGGCTTCGCCGGCACCCACATCCTGGTGCCGCGCGGCGGGCTGGCCGTGCACATCAACGCCTTCAACTTCCCGATCTGGGGTTTGCTGGAAAAATTCGCGCCCAGCTTCCTGGCCGCCATGCCCTGCATCGGCAAGCCCGCCACGGCCACCAGCTACCTGACACAGGCGCTGGTGCGCATGATGCACGAATCGGGCCTGCTGCCCGAAGGCGCGCTGCAACTGGTGATCGGCGGCACGGGCGACCTGCTGGACCGCCTGACGGGCGCCGACGTGGTCACTTTCACGGGCTCGGCCGACACGGCCGCGCGCCTGCGCACTAACGCCAACCTGGTGGCCAACTCCGTGCCGTTCACGGCCGAAGCGGACTCGCTCAACTGCGCCATCCTGGCGCCGGACGTGACACCGGACGATCCCGAGTTCGACCTGTTCATCAAGGAAGTGGCGCGCGAGATGACGGGCAAGGCGGGCCAGAAATGCACGGCCATCCGCCGCATTATCGTGCCGCAGCAGCAGGTGCAGGCCGTGGGCGAACGGTTGCGCGAGCGGCTGGCCAAGGTCAGCGTGGGCGACCCGTCCGTGGAAGGCGTGCGCATGGGCGCGCTGGCTTCGAAGGACCAGCAGCGCGATGTGGCTGAACGGGTGGCGATGCTGGCGCGCGGGAACGAGATCGTGTTCAGCGCCGGCGACGGCTTCAAGCCCGTGGGGCAGGGCGTGGAAAACGGCGCCTTCTTCGCGCCCACGCTGCTGCTGTGCCGCGACGGCCTGCGCAACGACGCCGTGCACGACGTGGAGGCGTTCGGCCCCGTCAGCACCATCATCGCCTACGACGGCATCGACGAAGCGATGGCGCTGGCCGCGCGCGGCAAGGGCAGCCTGGTGTCCACGCTGGTGACCAAGGACGCCCGCACGGCCGCCTATTGCGTGCCGATGGCCGCCGCCTCGCATGGCCGGGTGCTGATCCTGGACCGTGTAGCGGCCGTCGATTCCACCGGCCATGGCTCGCCGCTGCCGCAGCTCAAGCACGGCGGCCCGGGCCGGGCCGGCGGAGGCGAGGAACTGGGCGGCATCCGCGCCGTGCGCCATTTCCTGCAGCGGGCCGCCATCCAGGGCTCGCCCACCATGCTGGCCGCCGTCACGGGCGAGTACGTGCGCGGCGCGGCCGTGCGCGAGAGCGAGCAGCACCCGTTCCGCAAGTACTTCCAGGACCTGCAGATCGGCGACTCGCTGCTGACCCACCGCCGCACGGTGAGCGAAGCGGACATCGTCAACTTCGGCGGCGTCTCGGGCGACTACTTCTACATGCACTTCGACGAGATCGCCGCTCGCGACACGCAGTTCGGCAAGCGCATCGCGCACGGCTACTTCGTGCTGTCGGCGGCGGCCGGGCTGTTCGTCTCGCCCGCGCCCGGCCCCGTGCTGGCCAACTACGGGCTGGACAACCTGCGCTTCATCACCCCGGTGGCGATCGGCGACACCATCCGCGCGCGCCTCACGTGCAAGCGCAAGGTGGACCGCAACCGCACCGACGACAAGGGCGTGGGCCAGGGCGTGGTGGCGTGGGACGTGCAGGTGACCAACCAGAACGACGAGCTGGTCGCCAGCTACGACATCCTCACGCTGGTGATGAAACGCAGCTGAGGTCCGCCGTCGCCATGCGCGCCCGGACGAAGGCTTCGAAGGCGTCGGGCGCCAGCGGCTGGCTGTAGTAGTAGCCCTGGATGTCGTCACAGCCCTGCTCGCGCAGCAGGGCCAGTTGCTGCTCCGTCTCCACCCCTTCGGAGACGGTGCTTAGACCCAGCCCGCGCGCCATGCTGACGATGGCGGCCACGATGGCCCGGTCTTCGGGGTTGCTGTCGATGTCGCGCACGAAGCTGCGGTCGATCTTGAGCTTGCAGATCTTGAACTGCTTGAGGTAGCTGAGCGACGAGAAGCCCGTGCCGAAATCGTCGATCGCCATGCGCACGCCCCGTTCGTGCAGGCGGTTCATGGTATGCACGGCGCCGTGCGGGTCGTGCATGGCCACCCCTTCCGTCAGTTCCAGTTCCAGGTATTCGGGCGCCAGCCTTTCCTCGTGCAGGATGCGGCTCACCAGCGCCGGCAGGTCGGGATGGCGGAACTGGTGCGCCGACAGGTTGACGGCCATCGTCAGCGGCGGCAGGCCCGCGTCCATCCACGCGCGCGCCTGGCGCACGGCCTGGCGCAGCACCCATTCGCCCAGCGGCAGGATCAGGCCACTGTGTTCGGCGGCCGGGATGAATTCGCCCGGCGCCACATTGCCCAGTTCCGGGTGCCGCCAGCGCAGCAGCGCTTCCGCGCCCACCACGGCGCCGCTGTGCAGCGCCACCTGCGGCTGGTACGCCACGTGCAGCTGCGCACTGCCGAGCGCCTGGCGCAGCGCCGCCACCAGTTGCAGCTGGCGCGTGAACCGGGCTTGCATGTCCGGCGCGAACAGCCGGTAGCCGTTGCGGCCTTCATGCTTGGCGCGGTACATGGCCATGTCGGCCCGTTGCAGCAGCAGTTCCAGTCCGTCGCCGTCTTCCGGGTAGATGGCGATGCCGATCGAGGCCGACAGGTTCAGGTCATATTGTTCGATGCGGCACGGCGCGGCGACGGCCGCCAGCAGCCGTTGCGCGCGCGCGGGCGCCTGTGCGCGCCCGGCGTCGCGCAACAGCAGCACGAATTCGTCGCCGCCCAGGCGGCAGGCCACGTCCTCGGGGGCGAGCTGGCCGCGCAGCCGGCGCGCCAGTTCGGCCAGCACGGCGTCGCCGGTGCCGTGGCCCAGCGCGTCGTTGATGTCCTTGAAGTTATCGAGGTCCAGGAACAGCAGCGCCACCGGGCGGCCGGCCAGGGCGGCGTCGCCGAATGCTTGCCGGGCCAGTTGCTGCATGTG
This sequence comes from Rugamonas brunnea, assembly GCF_014042345.1. Classification (GTDB taxonomy): domain Bacteria; phylum Pseudomonadota; class Gammaproteobacteria; order Burkholderiales; family Burkholderiaceae_D; genus Rugamonas; species Rugamonas brunnea. The sequence continues at coordinate 44,986 of NZ_JACEZT010000017.1, read as the reverse complement.
GGCGCCGTTGGGCAGGCCCGTGAGCGGATCGAAATGGGCCAGGTAGCGCACCTGCGCTTCGGCCGCCGCGCGGCTGGCGTCGCTGCTGGCCAGCTTGGCGCGGGTGGCCGCCAGCCAGCCCTGCACGCTGTGCTCACGTCCCGGTTCCACGGCGATCGGGGTCTCGAAGTCGCCCCTGCCCAGGCGAGCGATGCTGGCGTGCAGGGTCCGGACGGACGCGCCCAGTGTGGTGCGCAGCAGCCACACCACGCGCAGCAGCAGCGTCACCAGCAGTGCGCCGGCCAGCAGGAAGGCCCGGCGCGCCCACACGGCCCGCTCTTTTGCATCGAACACGCTGGCGTCCGTGCGCTGTTCCAGCTGGAGCTGGAATTGCATGATGGGGCGCATGATGCCGGCCTTGGCCTGGTGGTAGGCCGCGTCGTTCAGCATGCGGTTGGCCCGGGCGCGGGCCGCCGCGTCGGCGTCCGGTCCGGCCAGCGCCATGGCCGCCTGCTCGATCCCTGTCAGGCGGTCGGAATTGGCTTTCGATTGCGCCAGCAGCGCCAGTTCGGCGGGGGTGATGCCGGCCTGGCGCATCAGCGTCAGCAGCGGCACGGCCGGCCCGTCCGCGCGCGGCGCATGGCCGTCGGCTGGCACCAGGTCCCAGTAGATGATGTGGTATTCGAGCGGGCGGGGGGCGCGGCCATCGCGGATGGCGAGGATGGCGTCGTAATGGTGGCGGAAGGCCGGCTCGCCCGTGGCCACGTAGCTGCGCGCCATGTGGGTCAGGTCGTCCGACGACTGGCGCAGCTCCTCCGACAGCAGCTCGCTCTCGTGGCGCATGTCGTTGGCCTGGTCGATCTGCTTTTCGCTCCACACATACAGCGTGAACGCGGCGCAGAACAGCAACGACAGGCCGGCCGTGAGCCAGGCGTAGCGCGCGAATCCGTTAGTGTCGGTCGTTGCCATGATGGAACAGATTGTGGAGTGCGCCGCCCGATCCGGCGAGCGGCATCCCTGATGACTATAGCATCGTGCTAGCCACTTGGGCTGCATAAGAAACCGGGGTCAGGTCATGAATTGAGGAAAAATTCCTCAATTCATGACCTGACCCCGGTTGTGGCCTTACTTGTGGCCTTACTTGTGACCTTACTTGCGTTGCAGGCGGAACGGGTCGTCGATGCTGTAGGCCGGCTGCGTGAACCACTTCGGGCCCTGCTCGGTCATGTAGAAGTGGTCTTCATGGCGCACCCCGAAATGGCCGGGGATGCAGATCATCGGCTCGTTCGAGAAGCACATGCCCACGTCCAGCGGGGTCTCGTCGCCGCCCACCAGGTAGGGCCACTCGTGGATGTCGAGGCCGATGCCGTGGCCGGTGCGGTGGGGCAGGCCGGGCAGCTTGTAGCCGGGGCCGTAGCCGTCCTCCTCCAGCGCGCGGCGGGCGGCGCGGTCCACGTCCTCGCACGGCACGCCCAGCTGCGCCGCATTGAAGGCGGCCAGCTGCGCCTTCTGCTCGCTGGCCCACACGGCCCGCTGATGGTCGCTGGGCTGGCCGTACACGTAGGTGCGGGTGATGTCGGAAATGTAATTGTGCAACTTGCAGCCCGTGTCGATCAGCACCGTGTCGCCGCGCTTGAGCGTTTGCACGTAGCTCACGCCATGCGGGTAGGCCGTGGCCTCGCCGAACAGCACGATGCAGAAGTACGAGCCGGAGGCGCCCACCTTGCGGTGCGCGCGCTCGATGAATTGTTCCACTTCCACCGTGGTGATCCCTTCGTGCAGGATGCTGGCCGTGGCCACGTGCACGGCCAGGGTCATGTCCTTGGCGCGCTGCATCAGGGCGATTTCGGCGGCCGATTTGCGGCTGCGGCACCAGGCCGTCACGGTGCGGGCGTTTTCCAGCGTGTAGCCGGCCGCCAGCGGGCGGATGCCGTCGACGATAAAGAAGGCGGCGCTTTCGCAGATGCCCACGCGCGGCGGGCGGTCGGCGTCCGGCGCCACGCCCATGCGCCGCAGGGTGGCGATGAACAGGTGGTAGGGGCTTTCATGCTCGTCCCAGCAGTTGACGGGGCCTTCCACCTGCATGAAGTCCTTGATCGTGGCTTCCTCGAAGGCGGGCGCGATGTATTCGAGCGCGCCGTAGGCCGGCAGGATGGCGCCCACCATGCGCTCGCTGGCCGACCAGCGGGTGCCGGTGAAGTAGGTGAGGTTGGCGCCGGCGTTCAGGTAGATGGCCGCGATGCCCTGGTCGCGCATATAGGCTTGCGCCTTGTGGATGCGTTGCCGGTATTCGTCCTTGCCGATGGGGACGGCGCCCGTTGTCATGTCGGAAAGGGTGGCCAGTGCCTGCTCGATGGTGCTGCCGCCTATGGTCATAATGTCTCCTGAGGGTATGTCGTGGGAGCGCGGATCATGGTGTCTGCGCTGCGCCGATGATAGCAGTTTCAGCCTGTCCGGCGGCGGTCGGGGGCCGCCTAAAATGCAGGCAAGTGGTGGAAGATGTACAATTGTCGTTTCGGCGCCCGCGCGCCATGCTTTAGATGCAACTCCATCAACTTGCAACCTCTACCTGTATGACCACTGCCAATTTCCCGAATTACTACTCAGAAACGGTGACCGAGGTCCATCACTGGAACGACACGCTGTTCAGTTTTAAAACCACGCGCAACGCTGGCTTGCGTTTCCTGTCCGGCCAGTTTGTGATGATGGGCCTGGAAGTGGAGGGCCGTCCCCTGGTGCGCGCCTACAGTATCGTGAGCCCCCATTACGACGATTTGCTGGAGTTCTACAGCATCAAGGTGCCGAACGGCCCGCTGACGTCGCGCCTGCAGCACCTGAAAGTGGGCGACACCGTGCTGGTGGGCAAGAAGCCGACCGGCACCCTGATCAAGGATAACCTGAAGAAGGGCCGCAACCTGTACCTGCTGAGCACCGGCACCGGCCTGGCGCCGTTCATGAGCATCATCCGCGACCCCGAGTACTACGAGGATTACGAGCATATCGTGCTGGTGCACGGCGTGCGCTTCGTGAGCGAATTCGGCTACAAGGACTTCATCGAGGCCGAACTGCACGACCATGAATACCTGGGCGATCTGATCAAGGACAAGCTGATCTACTGCCCGGTGGCCAGCCGCGAACCGTTCGTGCGCTCGGGCCGCATTCCCGAACTGCTGGAAACGGGCGCCCTGGCGGCCGAATTCGGCCTGGACCAGCTCGATCCCGAGCAGGATCGCGTGATGATTTGCGGCAACCCCGCCATGCTGCACGACCTGTCCGAGATGCTGAAGGCCAAGGGCTTCAATGAAGGCAATATGAACCACCAGGGCAGCTACGTGGTGGAACGCGCCTTCGTCGAGAAGTAACTCGTCCCACCGCCCCGGCCGGCCTGGCCGGGGTGTCAATGTTCCTGAAGACGGCGCAACTGGGCGGCCTGGTAGGCCCCGAAGGCGTCGTTGAACAGGCAGCGGATCAGGGGATCGTCCACGATCTCCGCGTCCGCGATCTCCTCCTCCGTCACCGCGTCGAAGCGTGCATCGTTGATGCGCATGTACATCGACGTCAGCGATTCTCCCAACGCCAGCGCCGCATACACCTTGGCCAGCGGGACTTCCGTCGTCCAGCCCAGCGGACTGTCGTCGTCATCGGGCAGGCGCGCGATGCTGTCGCCGTGCACCCGGTAGCGCAAGTGGGTGACCGAGCCGTCATGATCGTACAGAGACAGGCGCCATACGCGCGGCTGGTCGAAATAGCCGCCCGGTTCCAGTTCCATGTCCGCGTACTTCTCCAGCAGCCCGGCGTGGCAATAATCGCGCACCGTGCGCGCCTGCTCCGCGGTCAACGGCGCGAAGTGGCGCGCGATGTCGGCCGTCGCTGGCGGGGCTGCGTGGCCGTCGTACTGGTAATCGACATCCTGCTCGCCGACGGGGATCACCCACGGCAGCGGGGCCGAAGGCCGCAGCGTGGTGGCGTCCAGCGTCACGGAGACGGACGGATTGAGGCGCACCACCCGCGCCTGGGGCAGCGTGGCCTCCACCGTTTGCTGGAACAGCCGGTAGGTGAGCGGGAAGAAGGCGCGGTTGTACCACGACCACGGCTCCTGCTGGAACTGGCACGAGCTAGGCACCACGTAGCGCGGATTGAGCACCTTGAGCTGCGCCAGCCATTCGGCGGGAATCTCGACCGGGTCGATCTCCGATCGCGAGGGCATCAGCACCTCCACTTCGCGCATGGTCTGGAATGGCCACAGCACCATGTCCCATGGCGCCTCGCGGGCCAGCACGCCCAGCGTGACGGGGGCGATCCACGCGTCCACCACGTTGAGCACATTGAGGCCATCGGCCCGCACCTGGAACATGGAATCCACGTCGGCGTCGATCGCCTCGCGCGGGGTGATCTCCATGCTGCCGATGGTGACGGCTGCATCGACGCGCAGCGCATGCACGTGGCGGAAGCCCAGTTCGCGCAGCATGGCGAACAGCTCGTCGAACAGGCAGTACAGGTAGATGGGCGTGTCGCGGTCCAGCAGGTCCAGGCTTTCGAGCGAACAGTGGTCGTCGTGGAAGTGTGAGATGAAGACGGCGTCGAAGCGCTGTTGCCTGATCTGGTCCAGGTCGAAGCGTACGTCGGGGAAGGCGTGGCAGTTGCGGCTGAACGGATTTTCGAAGATGGGATCGAAGGCGATGCGCGTGGCGCCGCACTCGAACACATAGCCGGCGTGCAGGATACGGGAAATTTTCAGGCTCATTGGGGGCGCTGGCGTGCAGCGTGGCGGTTCTGCTCAAACCGCCATTTTATCCTCCCCGCATGGCAGAACCTCCGGGCGCGGCATTGGGCGCCGGGCCGGGCGTGGGCGTGGCGCCGTTCTCGGGTGGGATGAACAGGTCGTGCGGGTAGGTGAACACCCAGTCGGCGTAACGGGCTTTCAGGCGCAGTCCCGCGTCGTCGTCCTCGAAATTGTCCTGCTTGATGGGCTGGCGGGCCGACAGAGAATGCACGCCCACGATGCGGCCTTGCAGCAGCACCAGCGCCCATTCCGCCTTGCCCGTGACGGGATCGGCGTACAGGCGGCGCAGGTGGCGCGTGGCGCCGGCGAAGCGCGGGTCCTTGAGCAGTTCGTCCAGCGTTTGCGGATACTGGTTGCGCCCGTTGGCCTTGTAGTAGCTGGCGATGGCGTTGCGGAATTCGTGGCCGATGAACAGCAGCTCGCGCTCCTGGTCGCGCCGCGCGGCCGTCGCATACAAATCGCCTGCGATGGTCAGGCCCACGCCCATGAACGCCACCATCAGCAGCGTCCACAGGTAGGCGAAGCCGCGCGCGCGCTGCCGCCGCCATGGTTGGCTACAGCTGGCCATACGGCACCCCTTCGCGCGTGTTGCCCTTGGCGCCGCTGCGCACGTCGGCCACGCCCGGTTTGTCCACGTCGGGCGAGGGCAGCAACTGCCAGGTGGACGACGATTCCGTCACCGGGTCCAGCGGCACCGTGCGGAAGTAGTGCTGCGCCACCAGGTCGGCCAGCGCGGACGGGTATTCGCCCTTGTCGGCGTAGTATTTGTCGATCCCGCTGCGCAGCACCTGCAGGTTCTCCCTGAGCGCCACTTCCTTCGACTTCTCCACCGAGCCGAAATAGCGCGGCAGGGCGATGGTCAACAGCAGCGAAATGATGGCCAGCACCACCAGCAGTTCGATCAGCGTGAAGCCGCTCCGCGCGCGCCTGTGCATGGCCGTCACCATAGCTTGAGCGGCACGCCGTTCAGGCCCACCGCGTCCGAGCGCGAGGCGACGTCGAACACGTCCTCGCCTTCGGTGGGATTGTCGGGCGGCGAGGCGTAGCTGCGTTTGGCCCAGCTGGCCGCCGCGCTGGTGCCGGGCGGCGCGAATGGGTCGCGCGGCAGGCGGCGCAGGAAGTACATGTTCTGTTTGCGCGGGCTGCGCTGGTCGGGCACGCCGTCCACCAAGTCTTCCAGCTTTTTCGGGTAGCCCGATTCGCCCAGACCCGGCTTGATGTGGCCGTTGTCAGCGGCCCGCTTGTAGGCGTCGATCGCCTCGCGCAGTTCGATCAGGGCCGTGCGCAACTGGCGTTCCTTGTCGCGTTGCAGCGCCACCTGCGCCATCGGCACGGCCACCGTGGCCAGCGTGGCCATGATGGTGAGCGTGATCATCAGCTCGATGAAGGTGAAACCGCGCTGGCGTCCGGGATGGGTCGTCACGGTCACTGTCCCTTTTTCGGCGCGTACGGGATGCCGCCCGGCGGAATTGGCTTGGTGGAAGGCTGCGCGGGGAGAGCGGAGGCGCCGTCGCCGGCGTCGGGGACGGCTGGCGGCTCGGTCGGGGCCGACGTCGGCGCGTCCGCGTCGGTCATTGGCGCGCCGCCCGTCATGGCCGTGGCGGCGCGCGCGGGCTGGCCGGCGCCGGCGCCGGCTCCCGTGCTGGCCCCGGCCGAAGCCAACACCAGGCCGGCCGCGCCGCGTCCACCGATATCGGTCTCGGTGCCGGAATTGAATTCGGCCGCGCTCATTTCGGGGCGCTGGATGGCGCGCAGCACGTGCGGGGTGATCGACAGCACGATCTCGCTGCGGGTGCTGTCGTCCTTCTGGCTGCCGAACAGGCGGTCCAGCACGGGCGCTTCGCCCAGGCCCGGCACCTTGTAGGCCGTCTTGCGGTCCTCGTCGTTGATCAGGCCCGCCAGCACCTGGGTTTCGCCGTCGTGCAGGCGCAGCACGGTGGCGGCGCTGCGGGTGCCGATCTGGTAGGCCTGGGTGCCGGACTTGCTGGTGATGTCCTTGACCACGCTGCTCACTTCCAGGTTGATCTTGATGGCCACTTCGTCGTCCAGGTAGACGTTCGGCTCCACGTCCAGCTTCAGGCCCACGTCGACGTAGTTGACGCTGTCCGAACTCACGCCCTGGTTGGTGGTGACGGTGATGACGGGCACGCGGTCGCCGATCAGCACCTTGGCCTTGTCCTTGTTGCGCACGCGGATGCGGGGATTGGCCAGGATGTTGCTGTCGGTGTCCGTCTTGGTGGCGTTGAGCGTGACGGAGCCGAGGCCCAGCGCGATGTTCTCGCCGTTGATGCGGCGCAGGTCGGCCAGTTTCAAGCTGCCCGGCAGGCTGTTGCCCTGGCCGAGCAGGGTCAGGCCGGCGCCGTCGGGCCAGCGTATGCCCAGCTCCTGGCCGCGCGTGCGTTTGACCTCCAGCACCTCCACTTCCAGCATCACTTCGGGATCGGCCACGTCCTGCACGGCGATGATGCGTTCGGCCATGCGCACCATTTCCGGTGTGTCGCGCATCATGATCATGCCGATCCGTTCGTCGGTGACGATGTCGCGTGCCTTGAGCAGGGTCTTGAGCGTGAAGGCCACGGTCTTCACGTCGGCGTTGGCGAGGAAGAAGCTGCGCACCACCAGTTGCTGGTAGTCCTTCACCTTCTGCGGCGTGTTGGGATAGATGGTGATGGCGCGCTCGCCCGTGACGGTCTGCTCCAGCTGGTTGGCGCCCAGCAGCATGGAGATGGCCTGCTCGATGCTGGCGTCGCGCACCGAGATGGTGGCGCGCAGGTTGGGATCAACGTCGCGGTCGAACACGAAGTTCAGGCCCGACACCTTGCCGATGAAGTCGAACACGGAACGCAGCGGCGCGTCGCGGAATTCGAGCGTGACGGGCTTGCGGTAGGCGGCGGCCAGCCGTCCGCCCGCAGGATGCAGCCGGGTCTGGGCGTCGGCGATGCGGGTCTTCAGGCGCAGGGCGTCGCGCTGGTTGGGGCGTTCCAGCAGCAGTGGACGCAGCACGTCCTGCGCTTGGGCGAGATTGGCGTCGCCGCCTTTGGCCAGCAGTTGCTCCGCCTCGGCCATGATCTGACGGTGGCGGGCGTCCTGCGCCAGCGCGGCCAGTCCCTGGCGCGCCACGCTGTTGGCCGGATCGACGGCCAGCGCTTGCCGGAAGCTCTGTTCGGCGCCAGCCGTGTCGCCCTGTTCGCGTTGCAGCTCGGCGCGGGCGTTGTAGCTGTTGACGATCTTCAATTTGCGGTTCAGCAGCACCATGCGGTATTCGGCGTTGTGCGGATCGTCGCGCACGGCCTGTTCCAGCTTGGCGAGGCCCTGGTCGAACTGGCCCGCGTCGAGCAATGCGTTGCCTTCCTTGTAGTTGGGACTGCCGGCGCAGCCGCACAGCAGGGCGCTCAGCGACAGGACGGCGAATGCGGCGTGATGGTTCAATTGTTGTCCCCTACGGCTAAGGTCTGGCGCTCGTTGAGCGGCAGGTAGATGAATTGGAGCGCGCCGTTGGCCGCGCTTTCGAGCAGGTAGTTTTCGTCGATCTTTTCGCCGGGGCGGGCCACCACGTTGCGCCCGTCCTGTTGCAGGAAGTAGGCGCTCTTGCCATCCTCGACGAAGCGGCCCATGAACTGGAACGGCAGCGGCGGCGCACCCGATGGCGTGGTTGCCGCGCGCGCCGGTTGCGCCGCTTCGACCACCTGCGGCGGTAGCACCTTCTTGGGTGCGTCCGGTTGCCAGCTCTGCTTGGCGAACAGGTTGCCCAGTTCATCGTCGTTCACACGGGGGTGGATTTGCAGGTCCAGCCAGTGTTGCGGGGCGGGGGCGCCGTTGGCATCGGCGGGAGCGACAGCCGGATTAGGCACGGCGCCACCCGCTGCACCGGCTGCCGCGCCGTTGTTGGCATTGCCGGTATTGTTGGTATTGTTCGCGTTGTTTGCACTGCCGGCGTTGGCGCCAGTGTCGCCAGCATCGCCGGTGGCGCGGGCAGGGTTGGCAACGGCCGGTTCGCGCGTGGTGGCGGCGGCCGGTCCGACCACGCCGCCGTCCTGGTCAGGTGCGAACCATGCTGCCAGCAGGGTGGCGGCGGCGGCCACGCCGAGTACGAGCTTTCTCATCGGCGCACCCCACGCAGCCGCACCAGAAGCACGAACTGGATGCGTGCTTCCACGTCGCCGCTTTCGATCTGTTCGCGCTTGAACGCCACGGAATCGAGCGTCAGCGCAGGCACGGCTTGCAGCGCGCCGACGATGAAGTTCTGCACGCTGGCGTAGTCGGCGCGCACCGGCAGCGTGATCTGGTAGCGCAGGAACGCCGCCTGGCTGTCCTGCTCCGCCTTGTATTCGGCTTTGGCCAGGGTGACGCCGCTGTCCTGTGCCACCTTGGCCAGTGCGCTCAACTGGTCGGGGATGGTGTCATGCGCGGGGAGGTAGGCATAGAACGCGGCCACGCCGTCCGCTTCCGTGGCCACGGGGATGGCGGGCACGGCGGCGGCGCGCGCGGCGACGGCCAACTGGCGGCTCAGCGCGGCCTGTCGTTGGTCGAGTTGCGCGCCATGCCAGGTCGCCAGTGCGGCCAGCGCAAGGCAAGCCGCGCCTGCGATGACGGGCAGGCCGGTGCGGCGCAGCGCGCGGCGCGTTTGCCATGCGAGGCGGGCCGACAGGTTGGGCGGCAGCGTCAGCTTCGGTGCGCTCATTGATGCCATTGGGCCTCCATCTGGAAGCGGTAGGGGTGGTCCGGTGCGTTCACGTTCATTTCATGCTTGACCAGGTAGACCGACTGGAACAGCGGTTGCTGGTTGAGGAAGGCCAGGTAGTTGATCATGTCCTGCATGGTTTCCGCTTCGGCGGCGATCTTCAGGGCGCCGGCGGGCGTTGTGGATGCGCCAGCGTCGGCGGCAGGCTGGCTGTTCAGGTCCAGTGCCAGCAGGGCCACGCGCACGTCGCGTGGCGCCTGCACGGTCTTGATCAGGCGCGCCACGGGCAGGTTGAGCTGGCGCACGGCGGCGGCAACGGCCTTCACCTGCTGTTCCAGCGCGCGCTGCTCGGCCGGCGCGCGCGCGGGGCGGGCGACGGGACGGGGGCGCGCCTGCGCCAATTGGTTTTCGAGCCGGGACACGGCCTGCTGGCGGGCGCTCCAGCCGATGGCGGCCGGCGCCAGTGCGAGCAGGCCGGCCGCCAGCAGGACCAGCCGCCAGCCCGACAAGGGCGCCCCGGTCGGCAGGAAGTTGATCTGGCTGACGTGGCTGGAGCGTATCGGCAGCAGCCGCGCCAGCCGGTTCCGCAGGCGCGCCATGGCCGATGGCGGCGGTGCCCCCGGCAGTGCGCCGGGAGGACCGGGCGGCAGGTGCGCAGGCGGCTGGTGATGGAAGTTCATGCGGCCTCCTCTGCCGCGCCGGGCGCCTGCACGGTGCCGAACGGACTGTCGGCCAGCCGGAACGGCGGCGGCAATACGTCGGCGCCGGCCGTGCGGGCCAGGCGCAAGTTGGCGCCGCTCAGGTCGACCACCGCGATATCGGCGGTCAACGGCGCGGCCAGTAGCGTCAGTTCCGGCGTGCGCAGCGTCCAGCGCTGCCACGCCTGCACCAGCTCACCGTGCCAGGCCGCGCCGCAAGGCTGGGAGGCGATGGCCGTGATGCGGTCTCCGGTCAGCGCGGCCAGCGTCAGCCGGCCCGCCTCCACCACCGCCAGCGCTTGTGGACGCGACGCCATCAGCGTGCGCAGCACCACACTGATGGCTGGCTCGATGGCGTGGCAGCGTGCGCCGGTTGCTGCCCGCAGGTCGGCCAGCAGGGTCGCATCGATGCCGCAGACGAGGCGTGGCAGGCCATAGGGCGCGTCGTCTGCCGCCACGCTCCAGCCGCGCGCCGCGTCGCCGTACAGGGCGGCCAACTGGGTTTGCAGGAAGCGGGTGGCGCCCGCCTCCGTCAGCAGGGCGTCGCTCCACGGTGCCACCAGCATCTGGCACCAGCGGCCCGCCAGGCTCAGTTCCAGCGGCAGGCCGGCACCGGTCTGGCCGGCCCGGGCCAGCCAGGCGCGCAGCGCGTCCACGGCGGGCTGCCAGTGGCCGGTGGGATTGTCGATGGCCACGCGCACGGTGCTGGCATCCAATGGCCGACCGCCACGGCAGACGACGGCCAGCAGCTGTTGGGGCGCCAGGTGTACGCGCAGCGTGCGTGCGCCCAAGCTCGCTCCCGGGCCCGCCAGCGCGCTTGCGCGCGAGCCGTCACTGTTGCGCCCTTGCCGCCGCGCGGCTAGCCACATGCCCAGTCCATCAATAAGTGACACGATTGAGCTCCGTTAAAGTCGTTTCCCCCAGCCGCACCAGGTCCAGCGCCGCTTCGCGCGCAGGCCGGAACGCCATCGTGGCGGCTTCCTCCTTCATGCGTCCCACCGGTGCGCGGGTGCAGATCATTTCGCGCATGGTGTCGTTCAGGATCAGCACTTCGGCCACGGCCTTGCGGCCCTTGTAGCCGGTGCCGCGGCAATGGCCGCAGCCGGCGCCGGCCTTGAAGCGCCAGCCCGCAACCTGCTGCGGCGTGAGGCCGCTGTCGCGCAGGTCCTGCGGATCGGGCGCCACGTCCACTGCGCAGTGCTCGCAGTTCAGGCGCAGCAGGCGCTGGGCCACGATCCCGTTCAGCGCGGCCGCGAAGCTGTACGGGTCCACCCCCATGTGCAGGAAGCGGCCCACCACGTCGAACACGTTGTTGGCGTGGACGGTGGTGAACACCAGGTGGCCCGTCAGCGAGGCCTGCACGGCGATCTGCGCCGTCTCGTCGTCGCGGATCTCGCCGATCATGATTTTGTCCGGATCGTGGCGCAGGATGGAGCGCAGCCCGCGCGCGAAGGTCAGGCCCTTCTTCTCGTTGACGGGGATCTGCAGCACGCGCGGCAGCCGGTATTCGACCGGGTCCTCGATGGTGACCACCTTGTCGCGCCCCGTGTTAATTTCCGTCAGCGCCGCGTACAGGGTGGTGGTCTTGCCGGAGCCGGTCGGCCCGGTCACCAGCAGCATGCCGTGCGGCTTGGCGGCCAGGCGCCGGATGTGGGCGATGGCGTCCTCGTTCAGGCCCAGGCTTTCCAGCCGCAGCGACTGGGCCGCCTCCGTCAGCGCGCGCCGGTCCAGCAGGCGCAGCACGGCGTCCTCGCCAAAAATATTGGGCATGATGGAGACGCGGAAGTCGATCTCGCTGCCTTTCACGCGCACCTTGAAGCGGCCGTCCTGGGGCACGCGGCGCTCGGCGATATCGAGTTCGGCCAGCACCTTGATGCGCGAGATCACCTGCTCGGCCATCTGCAAGCCCTGCACCTGGCCGGCCTGCACCAAAACCCCGTCGACCCGGTACTTGATGACCAGGCTGGCCACGTCGCATTCGAGGTGGATGTCGCTGGCCTGGAACTTGAGCGCGTCGTAGATAGTGGAGTTGACCAGCTTGACCACGGGGCTGCTGTCCTCGCTGATGCGGATCAGCGAAATGTCCTCCACGTCCGCGTCGTCGCCCGGGCCAGCGCCATCCTCGCCCAGCATGCCGGCCATGGCTTGCTGGGCCGATTCGAGCTGGGTCAGGTAGGCGGCCAGGTCGTCGGCGTGGGCCAGCGCCACCGTGAACGGCACGGGCACGGCATAGCCGGCCCATTGCAGCACGTCGTCGGCCAGCGGGTCGGCGATCACCAGCACCGGCGCGCCACCATGGCCGTGGCCATGGTCGTGACCACCTTCGTGCAGCAGCACGCAGTCGCGCTGGGCGCAGTCGGTGTAGGGCAGCAGATCGAACGCCGGTTGGGCCGCTTGCAGCCGGGCCATGGGCCAGGCCGGATAGTGGAACAGCGCGGCCAGCTGGCGCGTGAATTCCTCGGGCGTGAGGCCGGCCAGTTCCTGCAGCACGGCCAGTTGCGGCCGGCCTTGTTCCATCGCCGCCGCGCGCGCCGCCTGCAGCAGGGCGGGGCCGAGAATGGACGGTTCGCGCGCGTTCATGACAGGCTCCCGGCCAGCTCAAAAATCGGCATGTACATCAGCACCACCACGCCGCCAATCACGACGCCGATCACCGTCATCAGCAGCGGTTCGATCAGGCGCGAGGCCCAGTCCACCCAGCGCGCGAATTGCTCGTCGTGGAATTTGGCCGAGCGTTCCAGCATGTCGCCCAGGCGGCCCGTGTTCTCGCCCACCTTGAGCAGCGACTGGGCCACGGGCGTGGCCAGCCCGTGCTGTTGCAGCGCGACGGAGAACGGCAAGCCTTGTTCCACGGCGCGCCGTGTCAGCGCCAGTTGTTCCTGCTGGGCCGGCAGCAGCATGGCGTTGGTCATGGCCAGCGCCTTGGCCAGTGGGATGCCCGCGTGCAGCAGCAGGCTCAGGGCGCGGTAGCAGCGCGCCAGCCGGAATTCTGCCGCCCGCGCGGCCAGCACGGGCAGGCGCAGCACGGCCAGGATCAGGCGCGCGCGCAATTGCGGGTGGCCGAGGCCCAGCGCCACACCGCCCACGGCGCCGCCCAGCGCGCCCAGCGACAGCCATGGGTGGCCGGCCAGTGTGCGGCCGAACCCCAGCAGCAGCTGCGACATGAACGGGATCTCGCGGCCCGAGCTTTCATACACCACGCTGAAGCGCGGCACCACATAGCCCAGCAGGAACAGCGTGACCAGCGTGCCCACCACCAGCAGCATGGCCGGGTAGATGGCGGCCGACACCAGCTTCTTGCGGATGGCGTCGAACTGCAACTGGTAGGCCACGTAGCGGGCCAGCGCTTCGGGCAGGTTGCCCGAGCGTTCGGCCGCGTGCACGGTGGCCACGTAGATGTCGGGGAAGATGGCCGGCAGGTCGGCCAGCGTGTCGGAAAAACTCTGGCCCTGTTGCAGCGCGCGTTCGATGGCCACCAGCGTGGCGCGGGCGCCGGGCCGGTCTTCCTTGTTGCGCAGGGTGGCGATGGCTTCGCCCAGATTCAGGCCCGCTTCGAGCAGGGCCAGCAGCTCCTGGCTGAATTGCAGCAGGGGGAAGGGTTGGGCGCCGCGTACGCCGACACCCGCGCCGGCGGCGCCCGCGTCAGCGTTGCCGGTGGCGCCCGGGGCCGCGACGGCCAGCACGCGCCAGCCTTGGCGGGCCGCCAGTCGGATCGCTTCCGCCTCGCTGGCCGCTTCCAGCGCCACGCTGTGGCGGGCGGCGCCGGCGCCTTGCACCTGCAACTGGAAGCGCATGTCAGGTCCGGGCCCGGGCGCGCTTCAACGGCATGGGGGAGGGCACGGCGGGGATATTCGGTGTACGCATCGGTGGTTCACAATCGAAAAAATCTCAACGGTCGGACAGCCCTGCGCTACCTTAGACCGCTGCTGCAAAAAAGGCAATGTTGCTCTGCAACCGGCGGCGCCGATACAACAGCGCCGCCGGGTTTTACTGCGTTACCGCTTCAGCGGCTTACTGGGTCAGCACGCTGACCTTGTCGATCACGAACGAGGTTTGCAGCGACGAGTCCTCCGTCTCCGAGAACGACAGCGTCACGGTCTGGCCCTTGTACGGCAACAGGTTGAAGCTGCGGATCTGGTAGCCCGAAGCCGCGTTCACGTTGCTGTAGGTGGCCAGCGTGCCCAGCGTGGTGCCGGCGCTGTTCTTCACGCTCACCGTCAGCTTGTCGTAGGCGGTGCTGCCGCTTTCGGCCGTGTCGATGTGCAGTGCGAAGCTCAGCGTGGCGCTGGTGGCCGTCGACGGGATCACCACGGCCTGGGTCAGCTTCTCGGTGATGGCGCTGCCGTTGCCGCCCATCCAGGCGTACTTCGTGCCTTCGTAGGCTGCCTCGCCGCTGAAGGAGCCGATGTCGCCCGTGTTGCCGCTCCAGCCCGTGGTGCCGGACTCGAAGCCGCCGTTGGTGACGCGCTCGGTGGTGCCGCCGGTGCTGCTGACGGTCAGCGTGGCGTTACCCGAGGTGGCCGTGACCGGCGTGGCCGACGAATCGGTCACGGTGGCGTTGAACACGGCGCCGTTGTCGGTGCTCTGGGCCGTGAAGCTGTAGGTGGCCGCGTTCGCGCCGCTGATCAGGGCGCCGTTGCGGTACCACTTGTAGGTGTAAGGCGCGGTGCCGCCCGTGGCGCCGACGGCGAACGATGCCGTGGAGCCGGCCGCCACGGTGATGCTGGCCGGCTGGGTGCTGATGCTTACGCCACCGCCGCCCGCCACTTCATCCACGTCGCTGCCCACGTTGATGGCCGCGTAGGCGCGCTGCACGGCGATCGCTTCCGGGCTGCCCACGCCATACAGTTCCTGGGCCGAAGCGAGCACCTTGGCGCGCGCGTCGGCGTAGTTGGTGGTGGAGGTGAACTTGGTGGTGTTGGCCTTGAACCAGATGCGCCATGCCTTGTCGTTGCCGATGCCGGTCATGTTGGCCGGGCTCTTGACCAGGTAGCGGCTGTAGTAGTCGCTGGTCGAATCGGCGCTGGAACCTTGCGACAGGAAGTAGAACATGCGGTTGTTCGGGCCGGAGCTGTAGTGCACGTCCAGGCTGGAGATGGTGCTGGTCCAGGCATCCGGGCTGCTGCCATCCTTGCTCGGCTTGTACATCCAGCGCAGCGGCTGGCCGTCCTTGGAGATGTCCTTGCCCATCATCCAGTCGTTGCCGGTGGCCGGCACCACGGTGCCGGTGCCGCCGCCGTGGGCGTAGGCTTCGATCATCTCGCCGCCGATGTCGGAGTTCGATTCGTTCAGGCCACCCGATTCACCCGAGTAGTTCAGGTTGGAGCTGGAATCGGTCACGCCGTGCGACATCTCGTGGCCGATCACGTCGATCGAATCGAGGCTCTTGAAGCTGCTGCCGTCGCCGATGTACATGCACTTGCAGCCCGAATCGTAGAACGCGTTGTCGTAGGAGTTGTCGACGTGGACGGCGATGTAGGTGGCGGTGTTGTTGCCGTCCAGGCTGGACCAGCCCAGCACGTTCTTCATGCCGTCGTAGGTGTTCATCAGGCCCCACAGCGAATCGACGGCGGCCGTCTGGCCGTTGGCGCTGGTGGTGCTGCCGCCGCTGTAGTTCTGGCCGTCGCCCCAGGTGTTGGTCGAGTTGGTGTAGATGCTGCCGGCGCTGGGGCTGCTGGCCGAGCTGTGGTTGGCGTTGGTGATGGCCATGCCGCCGTAGGTGCCGCCCGTGCCGCGCGAGGCGTCCTTCATCGAGTAGGTGCTGCCGCTCAGGGTGGTGTTGATGGGCACCGTGCCGCTGTACTGGCTGTTGCCGGTGCCGACCACGGTCTGCAGGGCCTTCCACTGGGCGATCACGGCGCCCGTCTTGGCGTTGACCACCGTGTCATGGTAGACCAGGCGGGTGCCGTCGGCCATGCGGGTGTGGACCAGGTAGGCCAGCTCGTAGTGGTCGATCACCTGCTCCAGGTCGAGCGCGTTCAGATCCGCTTCCGCCTTGTTCAGGGCCGAGGCGATGCGCACCGATTTCATCACGGGGTAGACCAGCAGTTCCGAGGTCGGCATCCAGCGGTGCACGCCGCGCGGCGCCACCTGCTTGACCACCAGCGCGATGGCGTCGCTGCCGCTCAGGGTGGGCGTCAGGTCCGGCGCGGCCGGGGTGGCCATGGCGACGCGGCCCCGCGCGTCGGCGACATGGACGCCGGGACGGCGCTCGGAGACGGACTGGCTGACGATGTCGCCGGCCGCGTTGGTGACGACCACGGCTTCCGAACCGAACACGCGCAAGCCGTTGTAGGTGTGGTTCAGGCGCACGATCTTGGTGCCCGCCACGCCCGGATGCTGGCTGGCGATCTGGAAGCTGTGTTGCGCACCCAGGCCCAGCGCGCTGTCCTTGGCGGTCAGCTTGGCCACCAGGCTGGCGCTCTCTTGTGGAGAAGCCAGGGCGACGGGGGCCGCCATCAGGGGACCGGCCGCGTGGGCGGCGGTGGACGCCACCACCGGCAGGGCGGCGATGGATGCGGCAAGTAAGGTCTTACGTAAATTCATCTCTTCTCCATGGGGTATGTTCGTTCGATTGAAGGTCTGGCCGGGGGTAGCGGTGGCCAGCCCGGCGTTTCCCGCGCTTGCCCGGCGGGGTGGCCGGGCGGGCGCTGGATGGGGCGGAAACAACGGGCAGGGGGCACACTATGCCGTTGGCTGGGGCCAAGTCAAAAAACTTGGAAAATTGGTCGCAAGACACAAAAATGTTAAAAATGGGACATTCTCAAAAGCATCATCGCGGCCGCTTTTACCGCAACTTGGCGTGGGAATCGCGCACGATAGGGCGGTTTTGTGTGAATTGCGCCACGGAATAGGTGTAACACTCTAAATTCGCGTGATAAGCAACACTTCGCCTGTCTTGGCGCAAGGTAAAGGTTGCGAAAATTTAATATTGCGAATTACACTAGGTTGCAAGGCGGGCGGAATACCATTCCGGCCGACATACAAAAAGCGCGGGGCACGACCCTCGGCACATCGCGCATATCGGGAACCACAGGAAGAAAAACATGACTGCTCACCCACGTCTGTCCAGACACGATCGCCTCTCCCGCAACGTGATCAGCGCCGCGCTGCCCCCTCCCACTTAACACGGCTTCTGAGCTGTCCGGTCCGCGCCGTGCCCACCCAGCCCGGGTGCATGGCGCCTTTGTCATTTCAGTGGATATGTACGCCGTCCCGCGGGGCCCCTTTGCCCGCCGCGTCGGGACGGCGCGACGCAAGCGGGAGTTCACTATGCTGTCGATAGCTACCAAAGTAGAGCGCATCGTCATGGAATCGGCATTCCTGACCGAAGGGCTGGGCCGTGGCCTGATCAATTTATCGGAACTGGCGCGCCAGCTGCAGCCGCAGCTGGAGAGTGATTTGTGGAAGCCGGTCGGCCAGGCGGCCGTGGTGATGGCGCTGCGGCGCGTCTCCGAGCGCCTGCCGCCCGTGCGCGACAGCCAGATCGTGGTGGCCCAGAAGACGGGCGAGCTGACCACCCGCACCGAGCTGACGGAATTCACGTTCCGCTATTCCGAGCACACGCACGAATGCCACCGCCAGTTGCTGGCGCTGACGGAGCCGGTGCGCGGCGCCTTCATGACCGTCACGCGCGGCGTGAACGAGGTGATGGTGATCTGCAGCCGGCCGCTGACCGGCGTGGTGGAGCAGGTGTTCGACGGCGAGCGCCTGCTGGCGCGGCTGGAGAACCTGAATGCGGTGACGTTGCACCTGAATCCGGAGACCTGCCGCACGCCGGGCATCTACCACGCCGTGCTCAAGCAACTGGCGTGGGACAAGATCAGCCTCGTCAACATGATCTGCACCTACACGGAATTGACGTTGCTGCTGGAGCAGAACCAGACCGGGGCCGCGTTCTCGGTGCTGTCCAAGATCGTGGCGCCGTCCCGGCCGGGACTGGGGCGCTAAGACAGGCGCGCCCCAGGGCGGCCCGCCATCGGCGGCGGGCCCTTGCCGCTTACGCCATCCAGAAGAACACGGCCGTCATGCGCTTGTCGGCATGGTCGCAGCCGAAGTAGCCGCTGGCCGAGTGCACCAGGTTGGCCTTGTACAGCAGGATGCGGTTGTAGACGTTGTCGATTCGCAGATCCTCCTGCCACGCTTGCGGCGGCAGGCTGGTGACGCCCAGCGCCTCGCGCAGATTGGCGTGCGGCGGGCTGCAGACATTGCCGCCCAGCGTGCCGTCCGGATAGCGCAGCCGGTAGAACGAGGTGCCGGCCGCCGGCAGCGGATCGGGCGACAGGTAGATCACGGCCGCGTAGCGGCACAATTTGGTCGAATCCGTGTGCGGCCGTGCGCCCGATTCGATACCGCCCACCAGCTGCACGTAGTTGTGATTGAGCGTGCTGCCCTGCGGCGTGGCTTCCTGCCACAGCCGCCTGGCGCCCGTTACCTTCTTCACCCACGCCTCCACCTGCGCCAGTTCGTCCGGCAGCAGCGCGCCGGCGCTGCGCATGCCGGGCCAGGGTTCGGCCCGGTGCGGCGCGCCCAGCTCCCATTCCGCCTTGCCGAAGCAGCGCTGCGAGACGGCGTCCGCGTTGGGCAGGATGCCGTCGGCCACCCAGTAGTCGCGGCCCAGCTGCGGCTTGCGGTAGGTGAGGGCAGGCCGGCGGGCTGGCGCCGGCGCGGTGGCGCGGAGGTCGCGCATCACTTCTTGTCCGTGTCGGTCGAGAAGTTCAGCTGCGGCGCCTCGTCATCCTGCTTTTGCTCGGGCGGCGGCGCACTCTCCTCGCTGGACGGGGTGTCGATCTTCAGTTCCAGCTGCTCGTGCATGTCGACCTTCTTCTCCACCGACACCAGGCGCGGGAAGGTGATGATTAAGGCCACCATGATGATCTGGATCAGCACGAACGGGATGGCGCCCCAGTAGATGTCGGAGGTCTTCACTTCTTTCGAGGCCACCGAGCGCAGGTAGAACAGGGCAAAGCCGAACGGCGGGTGCATGAACGAGGTCTGCATGTTCACGCCCAGCAGCACGCCGAACCAGATCAGGTCGATGCCGAGCTTGTCGGCCACGGGACCGACCAGCGGCACCAGGATGAAGGCCAGCTCGAAGAAGTCGAGGAAGAAGGCCAGCAGGAAGAACATCAGGTTGACCACGATCAGGAAGCCGGTGCTGCCGCCGGGCAGGGACGACAGCAGGTGTTCGACCCACAGGTCGCCGTTCACGCCGCGGAACACCAGCGAGAACACGGTCGAACCGATCAGGATGAAGATCACGAAGCAGGCCAGGCGCGTGGTCGAATGCATGGCCTGCTTCGTCAGGCCCCACGACAGGCGGCCGTTGAGCATGGCCAGGATGATGGCGCCGGCGGCGCCCATGCCGCCGCCCTCGGTGGGCGTGGCCAGGCCGACGAAGATGGTGCCCAGCACCAGGAAGATCAGGGCCAGCGGCGGGATCATCACGAACACCACGCGTTCGGCCATGCGCGACAGCAGGCCCAGTTTCAGGTGGCGGTTGAGCAGCGCGAACAGGAAGGCGCCGACGATGCCCACGCCGGCCGAGAAGATGCCCAGTTCATCGGCCGCCAGCGCCGGATGGCCGGCGCCGTAGTAGCGCGCGAACGCGTACGAGGCGGCGGTGGCGCCCACCAGCAGGGCCAGCAGCGAACGCACGCCGCTGTCGCCGTTCGGTTCGCGCAGGTTGCGCGCTTCCAGCGGCAGGGCCGGCACCATCTTGGGCCGGAAGATGGAGATCAGCAGCACGAAGCCGGCGTACATCACCGTCAGCAGCAGGCCCGGCACGAAGGCGGCCTTGTACATGTCGCCCACGGAGCGGCCCAGCTGGTCGGCCATCACGATCAGCACCAGCGACGGCGGGATGATCTGGGCCAGCGTGCCGGAGGCGGCGATCACGCCCGAGGCCAGGCGCTTGTCGTAACCATAGCGCAGCATCACGGGCAGCGAGATCAGGCCCATCGAGATCACGGAGGCGGCCACCACGCCGGTGGTGGCGGCCAGCAGCGCGCCCACGAAGATCACGGCGTAGGCCACGCCACCGCGGATGGGGCCGAACAACTGGCCTATGGTGTCGAGCAAGTCCTCCGCCATGCCGGAGCGTTCCAGCACCAGGCCCATGAAGGTGAAGAAGGGGATGGCCAGCAGCGTATCGTTGGCCATGATGCCGAAGATGCGGTTCGGCAGCGCCTGCAGCAGCTCGATGTTGAGCAGCCCCAGCTCGATGCCCACCAGGCCGAAGAACAGGCCGTTGGCGGCCAGGGAAAACGCCACCGGGAAGCCCGATAGCAGGAAGATCACCAGGGCGCCGAACATGATGGGCGCCAGATTCGCTGTCAAGAATAATTCCATGTCTCGCGTTCCGCTCTTATTGTGTGTGGGGGATTACTGCAGCTTGTTGGCGGCCTTGATGGCCGCGATTTCTTCTTCCGGCGTGGCCACATGCTTGGCGAATTCATGGCCGTCGATCTTCCCGGCCAGGAAGGCGATGCGCTTGATGATCTCGGAGACACCCTGCAGCACCATCAGCGCGAAGCCGGCCGGCACCAGCAGCTTGGCCGGCCACACGATCAGGCCGCCGGCGTTGCTCGACATTTCGCCGCTCTGGATGGAGCCGATCGCGAACGGCACGCCGAAGTACAGGATCACCAGCGAGATGGGCATCAGGAAGAACACGAAGCCGAACAGGTCGATCCAGACCTGGGTGCGCTTGGAGAAGCGGCCGGCGATCACGTCGATGCGCACATGCTCATCGCGTTTGAGGGTATTGCTGGCGGCCAGCATGAACATGGCCGCGAACAGATACCACTGGATTTCCAGCCAGGCGTTGGAGCTGGCGTTGAAGATGTAACGCACCAGGGCGTTCACGGTGCAGATGGCGACGGCCGCCAGCAGCGCATAGGCCACCACGTTCGCCACTTTTTCGTTGAGCAGGTCGATGGCCCGCGATATCGACATAAACATTCAGGTCTCCTCGTTCTCGTTTTTGGCGTTGCGATCGGGGCGCTGCGTGGGCGCCCCGTGTTATGTCTTGCATGCCGCCCCGTATGGGAGCGGCATGGGCAGCATGGACAGCCTGCGGCCGGCGCGCGCAGTGAACGCGCGCCGGGGTCAGCCGGCCAGCTGGGCGCGCACGCGGGCGATGGCGGCGCGCACCTGGTTGGGCGCGGTGCCGCCCACGTGGTCGCGCGCGGCCACCGAGCCTTCCAGCGTGAGCACGGCGAACACGTCGTCGGTGATCAGGTCGGAGAAGGCGCGCAGCTGCTCGAGCGACAGGTCGGCCAGGTCGCAGCCCTGGTCCACGCAGGCGCGCACGGCGCGCGCCACGGCTTCGTGGGCGTCGCGGAACGGCAGGCCCTTCTTGACCAGGTAGTCGGCCAAGTCGGTGGCCGTGGCGTAGCCTTGCAGGGCGGCGCTGCGCATGGCGTCGGGTTTGACGCTGATGCCGCTGGCCATGTCGGCGAAGATGCGCAACGTGTCGACCACGGTGTCGACCGTGTCGAACAGCGGTTCCTTGTCTTCCTGGTTGTCCTTGTTGTAGGCCAGTGGCTGGCCTTTCATCAGGGTCAGCAGGCCCATCAGGTGGCCGTATACGCGGCCGGTCTTGCCGCGCGCCAGTTCCGGCACGTCCGGGTTCTTCTTCTGCGGCATGATGGACGAGCCGGTGCAGAAGCGGTCGGCGATGTCGATGAAGCCGACGCGTGGGCTCATCCAGATCACCAGTTCCTCCGACATGCGCGACACGTGGGTCATGATCAGCGAGGCGGCGGCCGTGAATTCGATGGCGAAATCGCGGTCCGAGACGGCGTCCAGCGAGTTGTGGCAGACGTCATCGAAGCCCAGGGTCTTGGCCACGTGCACGCGGTCGATCGGGAAGGTGGTGCCGGCCAGCGCGGCCGCGCCCAGCGGCAGGCGGTTGACGCGCTTGCGGCAGTCGGCCATGCGCTCGGCGTCGCGGCCGAACATCTCGACGTAGGCCAGCATGTGGTGGCCGAAGGTGATGGGCTGGGCCACCTGCATGTGGGTGAAGCCGGGCAGGATGGTGTCGGCGTTGTCCTCGGCCAGATCGGTCAGGGCGCCGCGCAGCGAGGCCAGGAGGGCCAGGATGTCGTCGATGGCCGAGCGCACGTACAGGCGGATGTCGGTGGCCACCTGGTCGTTGCGCGAGCGGCCCGTGTGCAGGCGCTTGCCGGCGTCGCCCACCAGTTCGGTCAGGCGTTTTTCGATATTCAGGTGCACGTCTTCCAGGTCCAGCAGCCATTCGAACTGGCCGGCGTCGATTTCCTGGGCGATCTGGGTCATGCCGCGCTCGATCTCGGCGCGGTCGGCGGCGCTGATGATGCCCTGTGCGGCCAGCATTTCGGCGTGGGCCAGCGAGCCCTGGATGTCGGCCTTGGCCAGGCGTTTGTCGAAGAAGACGGAGGCGGTGTAGCGCTTGACCAGGTCGGAGACCGGTTCGGAGAAACGCGCCGACCAGGCTTCGGCTTTTTTGGAGAGTTGTGCTGTCATGGTGATAAGAAGAGGCTAGGTGGTCCGGAAGATTTGATTGATTATAAACAAGGATGGCCCGCCACAGCATAAATCGGGCCGGATCGGGCGCGATTGGGGGCCGTGGCGGGGGCAAATGGCGACAATTCGTCCTGGACCGGGGTGGAAAACATGGCGGCAAGGCCATCCTGCGCCGCCGGACATGACCGGAAAAGGGGATATATTTGCGCGCTCATAAACCCAGCCGCCAAATCAGGTATATTGTCTCCTGAGGCGGGAGTATTCTGGCCCGGCCTGATTTCCTGGATCGGACGAGATATGCGAGTGCTCAAGACTTTGCTGGCTTATCTGGGGAGCGCGGCGTTGTTATGCTGCGCTGCGGGCAACCTGTACGCCGACGAGGCGCCGGCGCCCAAGGGCTCGCTGGTCATCATCGGCGGCGGCCTGCGGGGCGACAACGCCGAAGTGTGGCAGCGCATCGTGCAGCTAGCCGGCGGCAAGGGCGCCCGCATCGCCGTGTTTCCATCCGCCTCGGCCTATCCTGAGCAGGCCGGCCTGTCCATCATCAAGCGGCTTGACCAATATGGCGCCAATGCCTTCCTGGTGCCGGTGGCCGTCAAGCTGGCCGACAGCGACTTCCGCAAGGCCGCCGACGACGCCCGTCTGGCCGATTCCGTGCGCCACGCTGGCGGCGTGTTCTTCGCCGGCGGCGATCAGGCCCGCATCACGCGCGCGCTGCTGCGCGAGGACGGCCAGCGCAGCGCCACCCTGGACGCCGTGTGGGAAGTGTACCGGCGCGGCGGCGTGATCGCCGGCACCAGCGCTGGCGCTGCCATCATGAGCAGCACCATGTTCTACGAACCGAAGACCGTGCTGGCCACGCTCAAGCAGGGCGTGACGGAGGGGCGCGAGATCGCGCCGGGGCTCGGCTTCATCGGCGACGACGTGTTCGTCGACCAGCACCTGCTGGTGCGCGGTCGCTTCGCGCGCATGATCCCCGCCATGCTCAAGAAGGGCTACCAGATCGGGCTGGGGGTGGACGAGAACACCGCCATGGTGATCGACAGCCGGCGTGAAGTGGAAATCGTCGGCTACACAGGCGCGCTGCTGATCGACCTGTCGCGCGCCACGACAGACGAGGCGGCGGCCGAATTCAACGTCAAGAACGTCGTGATCAGCTATCTGGATCATGGCGACAAGTACAGTCTGGCCACGCGCCGCTACACGCCCGCGCCCGACAAGGCGGCCGGCAAGCTCGATCCGGCGCGGCCGTATTCGAAGATGCCCGTGTTCAGCGGCGACATCCTGGGCAGCAACGCCGTCGTGCAATTGATGGAGAAGCTGATCGACAACAGCCAGGAGGAAGCGCTGGGCCTGGCCCTGTCGCCGCCGGACGAAGCGTCGCCGGACCTGGGCTTCGAGTTCAAGTTCACCAAGACGGCCGACAGCGTGGGCTACCAGTCGCCGATGGCCGAGGCGTATTCGATCTATAACTTGCGGCTCGATATCCGGCCTATCCACTTGCAGCTGCCGCTGTATCAGTACAAGTAATACCAATAGGGCGGCGCGACCATCGCGGGTCGCCCGCTTTTTTCCTCGTCCCCGGCGTCCGGAAGGCAACGACGGATTTACAATACGGCCCACTTGCCGATTGAATCCGTCTCCAGGAGCCGCCATGAATTTTTGCCTCCCTTATTCCGCCACGCGCCGTGTGCTGGCTGCCGCGCTGGCTTGCGCCGTCACGCTGCCCGTCGCTGCCGCCTTTGCCGCGCAAGCCCCCGCACCCGCCACCCTACGCCTCGACTACCTGCACACTGGCAACGCCAGTACCGAGCAGTACGCCATCGAGCGCGTCGTGATCGAACCGCTGCCGTGGCCGGGCAACATGGCGCGCACGGTGGACGACACGGATCGTGGCGTCAACAAGGTGGAAGTGGTGGACAAGGCCAGCGGCAAGTTGCTGTACTCGCGCGGCTTTTCCACCGTGTTCAACGAGTGGCGTTCGACGGCCGAGGCGGAGAAGGTCAATCGCGGCTTCGAGGAGTCGGTGCGCTTCCCCAAGCCTGACCACGCCGTCACCGTGCGCATCCTCAAGCGCGACGAGAACAACGCCTTCACGCTGGCCTGGAGCACGGAGCTGGACCCGGACGCGCCGGACGTGGTGCGCAAGCAGGAACCGTCGGCGCTGCGCCCCATCCCCATCCGCGTGAGCGGCCCGTCGCCCGACAAGGTGGACCTGCTGATCCTGGGCGACGGCTACACGGCCGGTGAAATGAAGAAGTTCGAAGCGACGGCGCGCCGCATGGCCGATCAGCTGTTCTCCGTGTCGCCGTTCCGCGAGCGGGCCGGTGACTTCAACGTGTGGGCGCTGGCCGCGCCGACGCCGGAATCGGGTGTCTCGCGCCCATCCACCGGCGTGCATCACGCCTCGCGCCTCGGCACGCGCTACGACATTTTCGGCAGCGAGCGCTATGTGCTGGCCACCGACAACCGCGCCCTGCGCGAACTGGCGCAGAACGCGCCCTACGAATTCATCGAGATCATCGTCAACAACGACACCTATGGCGGGGGCGGCATCTTCGGCCAGTTCAGTACGGCGGCCGCCAACAGCGACTGGGCCAAGTATTTGTTCATCCACGAATTCGGCCACCATTTCGCCGGTCTGGCCGACGAGTACTACACGTCGCCGGCCGTGTACCAACCCAGCGGCGCGAGGGTCGAGCCGTGGGAGCCGAACGCCACGGCCCTGCGTGATCCGGCCAATGTGAAGTGGAAGAAGTTCGTGGCGGCGGGAACGGCGCTGCCCACGCCGTGGCCGAAGGCGGAGTTCGAAGCCTATTCGCGTGACATCCAGCAGCAGCGGGTGGCCTTGCGCAAGGCGCAGCGGCCCGAGTCCGAGATGAGCGCGCTGTTCAAACGCGAACTGGCGCATGAGGAGGAGCTGTTTTCGCGCGCGCCCAACCGGCATGCGGTGGGCGCGTTCGAGGGCGCCAATTACGAGGCGACCGGCTACTATCGCCCGCAGCTGCAGTGCATGATGTTCGACCGCAGCGAGCAATTCTGCACCGTGTGCCAGGACGCCATCAGCACCATCATCGACCTGTATTCGCGGCCCGCGCCACACTGACGGGGCGGGCGCTGCCGGCAGGAAATTGTCGAGCTTGGTTATGTAACGCACAGAGCGGCAACAGTGCGACCCTTAACCTGCACTTCGCTTAACCGAACCTTAAAAAGGAGTGAAGATGACTAAGCTGATGACCGCCCTGCTGGCCTCCGTGCTGGCCACCGCCGCCTACGCCCAGGCGCCTGCTGCACCGCAAACGGACGCCGCCCCAGCCGCAGCACCGGCCGCCGCGCCGGCCGCAGCGGCTGCGGCACCAATGGCGCCTGCCGCACCCGCAGCTCCGGCCACCGAAGCGCAAGCCGCGCCCGCCGCCCAGATGGACGCCAACGCCGCCGCCGTCAAGGCCGACGCGACCGACATGAAGGCGGCCGCGCAGGCTGACCAGACGGCCATGGACGCCAAGCCGGAGGCCACGCAAGCGAAAGCCAAGACCAAGGCCAAGCACCACCGCACCAAGGTCGCCAAGGCCGAGCAGCCGGACGCGATGAAGTAAGCCGCCCGCGCGTCGTAAAAAAACCGGGGTCAGGTCATGCGCTCACGCATCTTGCGTGATCGCATGACCTGACCCCGGTTTGTTTTTTTGACGGTGGATCAGGCGATGGCCGTCAGCGTTTCCGGCTTGATCTTGGAGGCCAGCGGCTTGCCCTTGCGGGCGCGCTTGCCGATGTGACCCAGCAGCGTTTCACCGACGATGCGCAGTTCCTGCGGCTTGGCGCCACGGCCGATGCCGTTCACCAGCACGCCCTTCTGGCTGATCGGCCGGGCCGCCACCAGGCTTTCCTTGGCGTCCAGCTCCATCAGGATCACGCCACGGCCGCCATTGGCCAGCGTCTTCATCTCGTCCAGGCCGAACACCAGCAGGCGCGCGCCTTCCGACACCACCGCCACGGCGCTGGCCGTGGAAGGCACCACGGCCGGCGGCAGCGGCAGGTCGCCTTCGTCCAGCGTGATGAAGGCCTTGCCGCCCTTGATGCGGCTGACCATGTCGCCGGCCTTGGCCAGGAAGCCATAACCAGCCGTCGTGGACAGCATCAGTTGGGTGGCGGCCGGTCCCGCGTAGTAGTGCTCGATGCGGGCGCCACCGGACAAATCGACCAGCGTGGTGATCGGCACGCCGTCGCCGCGCGCGTTGGGCAGGGCCGCCACCGGCACCGAGTACACCTTGCCGTTGCCGCCGAAGCCGAGCAGGGTGTCCACCGTGCGGCATTCGAACGCGCCATACAGGGCGTCGCCGGCCTTGAAGGTGAACTGGGTCGCGTCGTGGCCGATGCCGGTGCGCGCGCGCACCCAGCCTTTTTGCGAAATGATGACGGTGACCGGTTCGTCCACCACCTTCTGCTCGGCCACGGCCTTCTGCGCTTCCTCGATCAGCGTGCGGCGCGCGTCGCCATACAGCTTGGCGTCCGCTTCGATTTCGCGGATGATCAGGCGCTTCATCGACGATGGGTTGTCGAGCAGGTCTTGCAGCGTTTGCTTTTCCTTGCGCAGGTCGGCCAGTTCCTGCTGGATCTTGATCGCTTCCAGGCGGGCCAGTTGGCGCAGGCGGATTTCCAGGATGTCTTCGGCCTGGCGGTCCGACAGCTTGAAGCACTCGATCAGGGCCGCCTTCGGTTCGTCCGAATTGCGGATGATGTGGATCACTTCATCGATGTTGAGCAGGATGGTTTCGCGGCCCTCCAGGATGTGGATGCGGTCGTCCACCTTGCCCAGCTTGAATTTGCTGCGCCGGGTCACCGTCTCGAAGCGGAAGTCGATCCATTCCTGCAGGATCTCGCCCAGGCCCTTCTGGCGCGGACGGCCATCGCCGCCTATCATCACCAGGTTGATCGAGGCCGACGTCTCCAGCGACGTATGGGCCAGCAGCATCAGCATGAAGTCGGTCTGGTCCTGGTTCTTGGACTTCGGTTCGAACACCAGACGCACGGGGGCGGCGCGGCCCGATTCGTCGCGGATGGTGTCGAGCGAATTGAGGATCAGCGATTTCAGCGCCAGCTGTTCCGGCGACAGCGCCTTCTTGCCCAGTTTGACCTTGGGATTGGTCAGTTCCTCGATCTCCTCGAGCACCTTCTGCGACGAGGTGCCGGGCGGCAGTTCCGTGACCACGGCCTGCCACTGGCCGCGCGCCAGTTCTTCGATCTTCCAGCGGGCGCGCACCTTCATGCTGCCACGGCCGGTCGCGTACATCTCCTGGATCTGCGCGGCCGGCGTGATGATCTGGCCACCGCCAGGGAAGTCCGGGCCGGGGATCAGCGCCATCAGCTCGTCGTGGCCGATCTTGGGGTTGCGGATCATGGCCACGGTGGCCTGCGCCACCTCGTTCAGGTTGTGCGACGGGATCTCCGTCGCCAGGCCGACGGCGATGCCGGAGGCGCCGTTCAGCAGCACCATCGGCAGGCGCGCCGGCAGCAGCGACGGTTCCTCGGACGAGCCGTCGTAGTTGGGCTGGAAGTCCACCGTGCCCAGGTCGATCTCGTCGAGCAGCAGCTTGGCGATCGGGGTCAGGCGGGCTTCCGTGTACCGCATCGCGGCCGCGCCGTCGCCGTCGCGCGAGCCGAAGTTGCCCTGGCCGTCGATCAGCGGGTAGCGCAGCGAGAAGTCCTGCGCCATGCGCACCAGCGCGTCGTACACCGACTGGTCGCCGTGCGGGTGCAGCTTACCGAGCACGTCGCCCACCACGGTGGCCGACTTGCGCGGCTTGGCCGTGGCGTTCAGCCCCAGTTCGTTCATCGAGTACAGGATGCGGCGCTGCACCGGCTTCTGGCCGTCGCACACGTCGGGCAGGGCGCGGCCCTTGACGACGGAGATGGCGTAATCGAGGTAGGCCCGTTCGGCGAAGGTGGACAGGGTCAGCGTTTCGCCGCCGTCGGTGGGGCCGCCGGGCGTGCCCGCGTCTTCCGGCTCCGGCAGGGGATCGTCAAAGAGATTGGCTTGAGTCATGGTCTAGTCGTTGTGTATTCGGGGGATCAGATGTCGGCTTCGGCTTCGTTGCCGTGTTCCTCGATCCAGGCGCGGCGGGCGGCAGCTTCGCCTTTCCCCATCAGCATGTTGAAGCGGGCGGCCGATTCCGTGTGCGCGTATTCGCCCAGCGCCACCGGCAGCAGGCGCCGCGTATCCGGGTTCATGGTGGTTTCCCACAGCTGCTCGGCGTTCATCTCGCCCAGGCCCTTGAAGCGGGAGATGGCCCAGGCGCCGTCCTTGACGCCGTCCTTGCGCAGCTTGTCCTCGATCGCCACCAGTTCGCCGTCGTCGAGCGCGTACAGCTTTTGGATCGGCTTCTTGCCGCGCGCCGGCGCGTCGACGCGGTACAGCGGCGGGCGGGCGATGCAGATGTGGCCCTTGGCGATCAGCGCCGGGAAGTGGCGGAAGAACAGCGTGAGCAGCAGCACCTGGATGTGCGAGCCGTCCACGTCCGCATCGGACAGGATGCAGATCTTCCCGTAGCGCAGGCCGGACAGGTCGGGCGTGTCGCCGGCCGTGTGCGGATCGACGCCGATGGCCACGGCGATGTCGTGGATCTCGTTGTTGGCGTACAGGCGGTCCTTGTCGGTCTCCCACGAGTTGAGCACCTTGCCGCGCAGCGGCAGGATGGCCTGGAATTCCTTGTCGCGGCCCATCTTGGCCGAGCCGCCGGCCGAGTCGCCCTCGACCAGGAACAGTTCATTGCGCTGCACGTCCGACGATTCGCAGTCCGTCAGCTTGCCCGGCAGGACGGCCACGCCCGACGATTTTTTCTTCTCCACCTTCTGCAGCGAGCGCAGGCGCGACTGGGCCTGTTTGATCACCAGTTCGGCCAGCTTCTTGCCATATTCGACGTGCTGGTTCAGCCACAATTCCAGCGGCGGCTTGGCGAAGGTCGACACCAGCCGCACCGCGTCGCGCGAGTTCAGGCGCTCCTTGATCTGGCCCTGGAACTGCGGATCAAGCACCTTGGCCGACAGCACGAACGAGACGCGCGCGAACACGTCCTCGGGCAGCAGCTTGACGCCTTTGGGCAGCAGCGAGTGCATCTCGACGAAGTTCTTCACGGCGCCGAACAAGCCTTCGCGCAGGCCCGATTCGTGGGTGCCGCCGTTCGGGGTGGGGATCAGGTTCACATACGATTCGCGCACCACGGCGCCTTCCTCGGTCCAGGCCACCACCCAGGCCGCGCCTTCGCCCTCGGCGAAGCCCTCCGCGTCCGGGCCGGCGAACTGCGCGCCTTCGAACAGGGGGATCACGGTCTCGCCGTTCGAGCACTGGGCCAGCGCTTCCGTCAGGTAGCCGCGCAAGCCCTCGTTGTATTGCCAGGTCTGGGTGTCGCCCGTTTTGGCGTTGGTGAGCGTGACGGACACGCCGGGCAGCAGCACGGCCTTGGAGCGCAGCAGCCGTTGCAGCTCGACCTGCGAGATCAGCGGCGAATCGAAGTATTTGGGATCGGGCCAGGCCGTGACGCGGGTGCCGGACTTCTTGCCGTCGCGCGGCGCGGGCGCCGACGACAGCGGCTCGACCACGTCGCCATGCTCGAAGGCCAGCTTGTGCAGGCCGTTGCCGTCCGGCTCCTTGCGCCAGACCGTGATCTCCAGCCGCTTGGACAGCGCGTTGGTGACCGACACGCCCACGCCGTGCAGGCCGCCCGAGAAGGCATAGGCGCCGCCCGAGCCCTTGTCGAACTTGCCGCCCGCGTGCAGGCGGGTGAACACGATCTCCACGGTCGGCACGCCTTCCTCCGGGTGCAGGCCGACCGGGATGCCGCGGCCGTCGTCCTCCACGGTGATGCTGCCGTCCGCGTTCTGGGTCACGACGATATTCTTGCAATGGCCGCCGAGCGCTTCATCGGAGGCGTTGTCGATCACCTCCTGGATGATGTGCAGCGGATTCTCGGTACGGGTGTACATGCCCGGGCGCTGCTTGACGGGCTCCAGGCCCTTGAGGACGCGAATCGATGATTCGCTGTAGTCGGATGCGGGTTTTTTAGTGGCCATACGTGGTCAGGCTTGTCAATTCGATACTGGGTTTATGTACAGGTTTATGCAAACGCCTGCGTATTCTATCCTCAACGGGCCGCCGAGGTGGTATTCGCACGGCCGGGATGGGGCACAAACTGTGGTTAAATAGGAAAAAAGCTCTCCAAATCCTATGGCAACCGAGCATTTCCCCTTCGCCGTGCGCCTGCTCGGCTTCGCGCCGGACGAGGCGCAGACCCTGGCGGCCCAGCTGGCGTGCGCCCCCGGCCCGGGGCCGGCGTATTTTTGCCTGTCCGAACACAGTTTGCAAGAGCCGGACCTGTTGATCGCCAACGGCGACGACCTCAAGGCACTGGCGGCGCTGTCGGCGCTGACGGCCGGCGCCCTGCGTCCGGCCCTGATCCTGGGCACGCCGGCGCTGGCCCTGCCTTACCCCAACCTGGAGCGGCCGCTGGACTGGGACGCAGTGTACGCGGAGCTGGCGCAGCTGGTGGCCCGCCGCGCCGACGCCATGGCCAAGCTGACGGCGGCGGGCATGCCGCCGCTGCCCGAGCGGCGCCGGCGCGAACGGCTGGACCTGGACCTGACCGATCCGGCCGACTACGCGGCCATGCGCCGCCAGCCCGCGCGAGGCACGGTGCTGGTGGTGGACCACAATGCCACCTTCGCCACCCACCTGGGCAAGCTGCTGCAGCCGCTGGGCATTCCCGTGGAATGGGCCGGCAGCGAGAAGGAGGCGGTGCTCACCTGCGGTGCGCGGGCCGTGTCCGTGGCACTGATCCATACGGCCATGCATCTCGATCCCTATCTGCTGTGCACCGAACTGCGCGCCAGCGGCGGCCCGCTGCAGCCGGCTGTGGTGGTGCTGGTGGCGCCGCCGTTCGTGTACGACGCGCGCAAAGGCAGCGACGCGGGCGTGGAAGGGATACTCGATCTGCCGGCGACCGATCCGCTGCTGCGAGCCACCATCAAGAAGCTGATGGGCATGGCCTGAGCGGCCGCTTTCTCTATGCCGTTCTGCCGCTTTGTTGCGCTCTTGCCGTCCTCATCATGCGCAACTAAATGGTTGCATTTCTCCGGTGCGTGACCTATGCTGTTCTTGCAGCCATGTGGTTGCATATCAACCGCAGACGAATGGAAAGGAGAACCGCAGCATGACTACCGCAACGGAAACCGACCGTATCGAACGCAGCATCCTGATCAACGCCAGCCGCGAGCGCGTGTGGCGCGCCCTGTCGGACGCCGAACAATTCGGCGTCTGGTTCGGCGCCGACATGGCGGGCCAGAGCTTCAAGCCCGGCCAGCGCGCGCGCGGGCGCATGACCTCCGAGGGCATGGAACACATCTTCCTGGACGTGGTGCTCGACCGCATCGAGCCGCAGGACCTGCTGTCGTTCCGCTGGCATCCCTACCCGATGGACCAGACCATCGACTACACCCAGGAGCAGCCCACGCTGGTCACTTTCACGCTCAAGGACGCCCCCGGCAAGGGCATCCTGCTGACGGTGGTGGAGACGGGCTTCGACAGCATCCCGCAGCATCGCCGGCGCAAGGCGTTCGAGATGCACTCGGGCGGCTGGGAGTACCAGCTCAAGAATGTGGAACGCTATGTCACCCAATAGTACGCATCACCACGGCAAGGCAGGCGGAGGCGGGGCCTCCGCGCCTGAGCCATCGCTGGCCCACGTGTTCGCCGCGTTGGGCGATCCCACCCGTTTGAAACTGGTGTCGGTGCTCAGCGCCGGCGGCGCGCTGTCGATCGCGCAGCTGACCCAGGGCACGGACATCAGCCGCCAGGGCGTCACCAAGCACCTCAACGTGCTGGCCGAGGCGGGCGTCGTCAGCGACATCCGTCTGGGGCGCGAGCGCCTGTGGCAACTGGACCCGGCCAGCATCAACGACGCCAGCCGCGCGCTCGACGCCATCGGCCGCGAATGGGAGCTGGCGCTGTCCCGTCTCAAGCGCTTTGTCGAGAAAGACGACTAGCCCTCGAATGGGGTCAGGTCCAACATTCATACACAAGCTCAGGTATGAATGTTGGACCTGACCCCACAGGGGGGATTTTTACGGCTTGTTTACACCCCATCCCTGAGTCTTTACACCACTTTTAGACCGATCCCGATAACCTGCTCACTGTCAAAACAAGACTCGTGAGGGGCGAAATGGATATCGTTTTTGTGGGTGCGATCGTGGCCTTGCTGGCCGTGACGGTGGCCTTTGCCGCCGGCTGCGACAAGCTGGGAGGCCGGCAATGAACACCTTCTATGTGATCGGCGCGCTGGCCTCTGCCGGTCTGCTGGTCTACCTGGTGCTCGCGCTGTTGAAAGCGGAGGACCTGTGATGACCATGCAATCGCTGATGCTGCTGGTGCTGTTCCTCGTCGTGCTGCTGGCGCTGGCCTACCCCTTGGGCATCGTGCTGGCGCGTGTGGGCGACGGCGCGGCCGTCCCCGGACTGGGCTGGCTGGGCAAGGTGGAACAACTGCTGTACCGCGCCGCCGGCATCGCCGGAAAAGACGGCAAGGTCGAAGGCCAGGGCTGGAAAGCCTATGCCGTGGCCCTGCTGGCGTTTAACGCGCTGGGCGCGCTGGCCGTGTATGGCTTGCAGCGCGTGCAGCAATGGCTGCCCCTGAATCCACAGGCCATGGCCAATGTCAGCCCGGATTCGGCCTTCAACACGGCCGTCAGCTTCATTTCCAACACCAACTGGCAAGGCTATAGCGGCGAACAGGCCATGAGCTACCTGACCCAGATGCTGGCGCTGGCGGGCCAGAACTTCTTCTCGGCCGCCACTGGCATCGCCGTCGCGTTCGCGCTGATCCGCGGCTTCTCGTCGCGCTCGGCCAAATCGATCGGCAACTTCTGGGTCGACCTCACCCGCTCCACGCTGTACGTGCTGCTGCCGCTGTCGCTGCTGTTCGCCGTTTTCCTGGTGGGGCAGGGCGCGATCCAGAACTTCTCGGCCTACAAGGAGGTGACCTTGCTCGACCCCGTCACCTACACCCAGCCGAAAGCTGGCGCCGACGGCCAGCCGCTGAAGGATGCCAAGGGCGAGCCGGTCACGGAGACGCTGACGGCCACCACCCAGACCCTCGCCATGGGCCCGGTCGCGTCGCAGGAGGCGATCAAGATGCTGGGCACGAATGGTGGCGGCTTCTTCAACGCCAACTCCGCCCACCCGTACGAGAACCCCACGCCGCTGGCCAACTTCTTCCAGATGATTGCCATCTTCCTCATCCCGGCCGGCCTGTGCTTCGCGTTCGGCCGCATGGTGGGCGACCTGCGCCAGGGTTGGGCCGTGTTGGCCGCGATGACGCTGCTGTTCGTCGTCTGCACCGTGGCCGTGATGGGCGCCGAGCAGCAAGCCCACCCGGCGCTGCAGGCGCTGGGCGTGGACCAGCAGATGAGCGCCCTGCAGGCCGGCGGCAACATGGAAGGCAAGGAAACCCGCTTCGGCATCAGCGCCTCGACCCTGTTCGCCGCCGTCACCACGGCCGCCTCGTGCGGCGCCGTCAATGCCATGCACGACTCGTTCATGCCCTTGGGGGGCATGATCCCCATGCTGCTGATCCAGTTTGGCGAAGTGATCTTCGGTGGCGTGGGCTCGGGCCTGTACGGCATGCTGATCTTCGCCATCCTGGCCGTGTTCATCGCCGGCCTGATGATAGGTCGCACCCCGGAATATCTGGGCAAGAAGATCCAGTCGTACGAAATGAAGATGACCTCGATCGCCATCCTCGTCACGCCCACGCTGGTGCTGGCCGGCACCGCCATCGCCGTGCTGACGGCGGCCGGCAAGGCTGGCCTCGCCAACCCCGGCGCGCACGGCTTCTCGGAGATCCTGTACGCGTTCAGCTCGGCCGCCAACAACAACGGCAGCGCCTTCGCCGGCCTGTCCGCAAACACGCCGTTCTACAACACCATGCTGGCCATCGCCATGTGGTTCGGCCGCTTCGCCATGATCGTACCCATCCTGGCCATCGCCGGTTCGCTGGCCGGCAAAAAACGGTTGGAGGCCAACGCCGGCACCATGCCCACCCACGGCCCCATCTTCATCGGCTTGCTGGTGAGCGTGGTGGTGCTGGTCGGCGTGCTCAATTATGTCCCGGCGCTGGCGCTCGGCCCTGTGGTCGACCACTTGCAGCTGTTCGCCCGTTAATCTCAGGAGCTCAAGATGTCACACACACAAACATCTCAACAAGGGATGACGCTCTTTACCAACCTGCCCGCCGGGAAGCTCAAGCTGCTCGATTCCGCGCTGGCGATGCCGGCCATCGTGGACGCGTTCAGGAAACTGAGCCCGCGCACCCAGTTGCGCAGCCCCGTGATGTTCGTCGTCTACGTGGGCAGCATCATCACCACGCTGCTGTACGCGCAGTCGCTGGCGGGGCAGGGCGAGGCGCCGTCCGGCTTCATCCTGGCGATCTCGGTCTGGCTGTGGTTCACCGTGCTGTTCGCGAACTTTGCCGAGGCGCTGGCCGAGGGCCGCAGCAAGGCGCAGGCGGCCTCGTTGCGCAGCCTGAAACAGACCGTCACGGCCAAGAAGCTGGCCAGTCCAAAACATGGTGCAACCTGGGCGCCGCTGGCTGCCACCGAGCTGCGCAAGGGGAATTTTATTCTGGTCGAAGCGGGCGACGTGATCCCCATCGACGGCGAAGTGCTCGAAGGCGTGGCCTCGGTCGACGAGAGCGCCATCACGGGCGAATCGGCGCCCGTGATCCGCGAATCGGGCGGCGACTTCTCGTCCGTCACCGGCGGCACCCGCGTGCTGTCGGACTGGCTGGTGGTGAAGGTGACGGCTAACCCCGGCGAGACCTTCCTCGACCGCATGATCTCCATGGTGGAAGGCGCTAAGCGCCAGAAGACCCCCAACGAGATCGCGCTGACCATCCTGCTGGTGGCGCTCACCATCGTATTCTTGGTGGTGACGTTGACGCTGCTGCCGTTCTCGCTGTTCTCGGTGGACGCGGCCCGCGCCGCCGGCATCGCCAGCAGCCCGATCTCCATCACGGTGCTGATCGCGCTGCTGGTGTGCCTGATCCCCACCACCATCGGCGGCCTGCTGTCGGCCATCGGCGTGGCCGGCATGAGCCGCATGATGCAGGCCAATGTGATCGCCACCTCGGGCCGCGCCGTGGAGGCGGCCGGCGACGTCGACGTGCTGCTGCTCGATAAAACGGGCACCATCACGTTGGGCAACCGCCAGGCCTCGGCCTTCTTCCCCGCGCCCGGCGTGACGGAGCAGCAGCTGGCCGACGTGGCGCAACTGGCCTCGCTGGCAGACGAGACGCCGGAAGGGCGCAGCATCGTGGTGCTGGCCAAGCAGCGCTTCAACATCCGCGAGCGCGACATGGGCGCGCTGCACGCCACCTTCGTGCCGTTCTCCGCCAACACCCGCATGAGCGGGGTGGACGTGGGCGATCGCCAGGTGCGCAAGGGCGCGGCCGACACGGTCAAAAAGCACGTCGAGTCGCTGGGCATGCCGTATCCGGCCGAGGTGACGCGTACCGTGGACGACGTGTCGCGCCGCGGCAGCACGCCGCTGGTGGTGGTCGATGGCGGCCGCGTGATGGGCGTGGTCGAGCTGAAGGACATCGTCAAGGGCGGCATCAAGGAACGCTTCGCGGAACTGCGCCGCATGGGCATCAAGACCGTGATGATCACGGGCGACAACAAGCTGACGGCGGCGGCCATCGCGGCCGAGGCCGGGGTGGACGACTTCCTGGCCGAGGCCACGCCGGAGGACAAGCTGAAACTGATCCGCAGCTATCAGTCCGAAGGCCGGCTGGTGGCCATGACGGGCGACGGCACCAACGACGCCCCCGCGCTGGCCCAGGCCGACGTGGCCGTGGCCATGAACTCGGGCACCCAGGCCGCCAAGGAGGCGGGCAACATGGTGGACCTCGATTCCAACCCCACCAAGCTGCTCGAGATCGTGGAGATCGGCAAGCAGATGCTGATGACGCGCGGCTCGCTGACCACGTTCTCGATCGCCAACGACATCGCCAAGTACTTCGCCATCATCCCGGCCGCCTTCGTGGGCACCTACCCGGCCTTGAAGGCGTTGGACGTGATGCACCTGGCCAGCCCCAACTCGGCCATCATGTCGGCCGTGATCTTCAACGCGCTTATCATCGTGTTCCTGATCCCGCTGGCGCTTAAGGGCGTGCGCTACCGCGCCATCGGCGCCGCCGCGCTGCTGCGCCGGAACATCTGGATCTACGGCGTGGGCGGCGTCATCCTGCCGTTCGCGGGCATCAAGTTGATCGACATGGTACTGGCCGTGTTCCACCTCGTCTAATCGTTCGCCCCGTCCCGCGCGCGCGGGGCGGGGCCTGCGCACTCACACTCTGGAGTCATCGTGTCTTCCAACACCTTTTCCACCATCCGTCCCGCCGTCGTCCTGTTCGGCGCCCTGACCCTCATTTGCGGCGTGCTCTATCCGCTGGCTGTGACCGGCGTGGGCGCCGTCGCCTTCCCGGCCCAGGCCGGCGGCAGCATCATCGAAGCCGGCGGCAAGCCTGTCGGCTCCGAACTGATAGGCCAAGCCTTCACCTCGCCCAAATACTTCTGGGGCCGTCCGTCCGCCACCAGCCCCATGCCCAACAACGGGGCCGGTTCCGGCGGCGCCAACCTGGGCCCCAACAACCCGGCCCAGATCGACGCCGTCAAGGCCCGCATCGCCGCCCTGCGCGCCGCCGATCCCGGCAACCAGCTGCCGATCCCCGTGGACCTGGTGACGGCCTCCGGCAGCGGCCTCGATCCCGAGATCAGCCTGGCCGCCGCCCAGTACCAGGCGCGCCGCGTGGCCGCCGCCCGCCAACTTGACCCGGCCCGCGTGGCCGAGCTGATCGCGGCCCACCGTCAGAATCAATACCTGGGCTTTTTCGGCGAGGCGCGCGTCAACGTGCTGGCATTGAACCTGGCGCTGGACGCGGAAGCGGGCCAGAAGCGCTAAACTGCCCATTGCTGGCCATTTCGACAGGCATCCATGTTCCCCAACGATAGCGAACGACCCGACCCCGACGCCTTGCTGGCGCAAGTGCAGGCGCAGGAGCGCAAGGCCGCGCGGGGCAAACTGCGCATCTATTTCGGCGCCTCGGCCGGCGTGGGCAAAACCTACGCCATGCTGGCGGCCGCCCGCAAGCTGCAGGCCGACGGCCAGCCCGTGCTGGTCGGCGTGATCGAAACCCACGGCCGCAGCGAGACGGCCGCCATGCTCGACGGGCTGGACGTGCTGCCGTTGCGCCAGTTCGACTACCGGGGAAAACAACTGGCCGAATTCGACATCGACGCGGCGCTGGCGCGCCGTCCGCCCCTGATCCTGATCGACGAGCTGGCCCACTCCAACGTGCCCGGCTCGCGCCACCCCAAGCGCTGGCAGGACGTGGAGGAATTGCTGGACGCGGGCATCGACGTGCTCACCACCGTCAACGTGCAGCACCTGGAAAGCCTGAACGACGTGGTGGGCGGCATCACCGGCATCCGCGTGGCCGAGACCCTGCCCGACACCGTGTTCGATGAGGCCGACGAGGTGGTGCTGGTCGACTTGCCGGCCGACGAGCTGCTGGCCCGCCTCAAGGGCGGCAAGGTGTACCAGCAACAGCAGGCCGAGCGCGCGTCGCAGAACTTCTTCCGCAAGGGGAACCTGATCGCGCTGCGCGAGCTGGCGCTGCGCCGCACGGCCGACCGCATCGAGGACGACGTGCGCGCCTACCGGGTCGAGCAATCGATCGGCGACATCTGGAAGACCGGCGCCGCGCTGCTGGCCTGCGTGGGACCGCGTCCGGGCGCCGAGCACGCGGTGCGCAGCACGGCGCGCCTGGCCAGCCAGCTCGGTTCGGCCTGGCACGCTGTCTACGTGGAGACGCCGGCCCTGCAACGCCTGCCGGCCGCCGAGCGCGAACGCATCCTGAACACGCTCAAGCTGGCCGAGAGCCTGGGAGCCACCACGGCCGTGCTGTCGGGCGAGGACGTGGCCGTGGCCATCGCTGACTACGCGCGCGGCCACAACCTGTCGAAGATCGTCATGGCGCGCGCGTGGCGCCGCCGCCGTCCGTGGCACCGCACCCAACTGCGCCGCGTGGCCGAATACGCGCCCGAGATCGACCTGATCGAGGTGGCCGCCCAGCAGCAGGACGAGCAGGACGGGCAGGGCGGGCGGGGCACGTCAGCGCGCGCGCGGGCCGAGCCGGACGGCGACGTGGAACCGGACGAGGGCAAGCGCCTTGCCGCCTACGCGTGGGCCGGCGCCGCCAGCCTGGCCACGGCGCTGGCGGCCACGCCCATGCTGGCCTACCTGGACCTGGCCAACATCGCCATGCTATTCCTGCTGGCCGTGCTGCTGGTGGCCGTGCGCTTCGGGCGTGGCCCGTCCGTGGTGGCCACCTGCGTCAGCGTGGCCTGCTTCGATTTCTTCTTCGTGCCGCCGCGCTTCACGTTCGCTATCTCCGACCTGCAATACCTGATCACATTCGCCGTCATGCTGGCCGTGGGCCTGATCACCGGTCACCTGACGGCCGGCCTGCGCTTCCAGGCCCACGTGGCCTCGCGCCGCGAGGCCCGTTCGCGCGCGCTGTACGAGTACGCGCGCGAGCTGTCCGGTGCGTTGCAGACGGAGCAGATCTTCGAGATCACCCAGCGTTTCATCCAGGGCGCGTTCCGGGCCCGCGCCACATTGCTGGTGCCGGATGCGGCTGGCCGCCTCAAGCTGCCGCCGCAAGACCCGTCCGACGCCGCCGCCATGGCCCACATGGCCGTCTTCGACAGCGGCATCGCCCAGTGGGCCTTTGACCATGCGGAATGCGCGGGCCTGGGCACGGACACGCTGCCGGCCAGCCGCATCTTCTACCTGCCACTGGTGGCGCCCATGCGCACCCGCGGCGTGCTGGCGATCCAGCCCGAACACCGGCGCTGGATCATGATCCCCGAACAGCGCCAGCACCTCGACACCTTCGCCACCCTGGCCGCCATCGCGCTGGAACGCGTACACTACATCGAGGTGGCGCAGGAGGCGCTGGTGAACATGGAATCGGAGCGGCTGCGCAATTCGCTGCTGGCTGCCCTGTCGCACGACCTGCGCACGCCGCTCACGTCGCTGGTGGGCATGTCCGAATCGCTGGCCGGCTCGCGCCCGCCGCTGGCGCCGGCCCAGCTGGCACAGGCCAACGCGCTGCACGACGAGGCCAGGCGCATGAGCGCCCTGGTCGCCAACCTGCTCGACATGGCCCGCATCCAGAGCGGCGAAGTGACCTTCAACCTGCAATGGCAGCCGCTGGAGGAGGTGGTGGGCAGTGCGCTGCGCGCGAGCGGCGCCCAGCTCAAGGCGCACGTGGTGGCCACCCGGCTGGCGCCGGACCTGCCGCTGCTGCGTTTCGACGCCGTGCTGATCGAGCGCGTGCTGTGCAACCTGCTGGAGAACGCGGCCAAGTACACGCCGCCCGGCGCGCACGTGACGCTGGCCGCCGAGCTGCGCGGCACGTGGGTCGACGTGATGGTCTATGATGACGGCCCCGGCTTGCCGCACGGGCGCGAGGAAGCCATCTTCGAGAAATTCACGCGCGGCGAACGCGAATCGGCCAAGCCGGGCGTGGGACTGGGACTGGCCATCTGTCGCGCCATCGTCGAGGCGCATGGTGGCAAGATCAACGCCGCGCCATCGCCGGCCGGCGGCGCCGCCTTCGTGTTCTCGCTGCCGGTGGGCAGTCCGCCGCCGCTGCCCGAGCCGGAAGCGGAGCAGGAGCGCGAACGACAAGGACACAACCATGAATGAACCGATGCCGACCGCGCTGCTGATCGAGGATGAACCGCAGATCCGCCGCTTTGTGCGCGGTGCGCTGGAGGAGGAGGGCTGGCAGGTGCACGAGGCGGCCACGCTGCAGCGCGGCCTGATCGACGCAGGCACCCGCAAGCCCGACCTGGTGGTGCTGGACCTGGGCCTGCCCGACGGCGACGGCGTGGACTTGATCGCCGACCTGCGCAAATGGTCGTCCGTGCCGGTGATCGTGCTGTCGGCCCGCGCCAACGAGGCCGACAAGATCCGCGCCCTCGACGCCGGCGCCGACGACTACCTGACCAAGCCCTTCGGCGTCGGTGAGTTGTTGGCGCGGGTGCGCGCCACCCTGCGCCGTCAGCGCCAGCCAGCCGCCGGCAATGCTGGGCCGGTGCGCTTTGGCGCGGTGGAAGTGGATTTGCCGAACCGGCGCGTCACGCGGGACGGCCAGCACGTGCACCTGACACCGACCGAATACCGGCTGCTGGCCGTGCTGGTGGCCAACGCCGGGCGCGTGATGACCAATCCCCAGCTGCTGCGGGCCGTGTGGGGGCCGTCGCAGGCCGAGAACGGCCACTACCTGCGCATCTACATGGGCCATTTGCGCCACAAGCTGGAGGACGACCCCACCCAGCCCCGCTACCTGCTGACGGAAACGGCCGTCGGCTACCGGCTGCAACTGCCGGCCTGATCGGCTCGCTTCAGGGGCAGACCCTAGGGGCTGACCCTTGTGCCACCGCCTTATTTGCTCAGGGTGCGCATGGCCCGCTCCAGCCCCTCCATCGTCAGCGGGAACATGCGGTTGTTCATCAGCTGGCGGATGATGGAGACGGACTGGCGGTACTGCCAGATGCCTTCCGGTTCCGGGTTGAGCCACACGAACTTGGGAAACGCGTTGGTGAAGCGGGCCAGCCATTCCGAACCCGCCTCCTCGTTGTTGTACTCCACTGAGCCGCCCGGCTGCAAGATCTCGTAGGGGCTCATGGTGGCGTCGCCGACGAAAATGAGCTTGGTGTCGGGCGGGTACTTGCGCAGGATGTCCCAGGTGGGGAAACGTTCCGCGTGGCGGCGCCGGTTGTTCTTCCACAGGTGGTCGTACACGCAGTTGTGGAAGTAGAAGAACTCCATGTTCTTGAACTCCGTGCGCGAGGCCGAGAACAGTTCCTCGGTGCGCTCGATGTGGTCATCCATGGTGCCGCCCACGTCGAACAGCATCAGCACCTTGACCTTGTTCTTGCGCTCGGGGCGCATCTTGATGTCGAGGTAGCCGGCGTTGCTGGCCGTGGCGCGGATGGTGGCGTCGAGCGCCAGTTCCTCCTCGGCCCCTTCGCGCGCGAACTTGCGCAGCCGGCGCAGCGCCACCTTGATGTTGCGCGTGCCCAGTTCGCGTTCGCCGTCGTAGTCCTTGTAGGCGCGCGCTTCCCACACCTTGACGGCCGTGCGGTTGCCGCCCTTGCCGCCGATGCGCACCCCTTCCGGGTTGGTGCCGCCGTGGCCGAACGGCGAGGTGCCGCCCGTGCCTATCCACTTGCTGCCGCCCTCGTGGCGCTCCTTCTGTTCCTTGAGCAGCTCCTTGAGCCGGTCCATCAGCTTGTCGTAGCCGAATTTCTCCAGCTGGGCGATCTGCTCGTCGGTCAGCTCGCGCTTCATGCGCTGCACCAGCCAGTCGAGCGGGATGGCGCTGTTGGTCTCGAAGGCGGCGTTGATGCCCTTGAAGTACTGGGCGAACGCGCGGTCGAACTTGTCGAAGTGGGCCTCGTCCTTGACCAGCGCGAGGCGCGACAGGTAGTAGAAGTCGTCCATCGACGGCGCGATGACGTTCTTCTGCATCGCTTCGAGCAGGGTCAGGAACTCCTTGATCGTGACGGGGATCTTGGCGTCCTTGAGGGTGAAGAAGAAATCGATTAGCATGGTCAGCGCCCCCCGCCCTGGTGCAGCTTGTAGTGCAGATGGGCTTTGATTTCCGGCCACTCGCCGCGCACGATGCTGTACATGACCGTGTCGCGCACGGTGCCGTCGCGGCGCAGCGCGTGGTGGCGCAGCACGCCGTCGCGCTTGGCGCCCAGCCGTTCGATGGCGCGCTGCGACGTGTGGTTGAAGATGTCGGTGCGCAGGCCGACCACGGCGCAGCCCAGCGTGTCGAAGGCGTGGCCGAGCAGCAGCAGCTTGCAGGTGGTGTTGACGTGGCTGCGCTGGCGGCTGCGCGCGTACCAGGTGTAGCCGATTTCAAGGCGGTCCAGTTCCGGCACGATGTCGTGGAAGCTGGTGGTGCCCATTACGGTGCCGCTGGCCGCGTCCACCACGGCGAACGCCAGGCGCGACGGGCGCATGGCGATGGCCTTGTCGATGTAGGCGTCGGTCTCCTCGGGTGCGGGCACGGAGGTGATGCGCAGCTGCCACAGCTCGCCGTCGGCGGCGGCCGAGCGCAGGCCGTCCGCGTGGTGCGGCGCCAGCGGTTCCAGCCGCACGCCGTTCCATTCCAGCGTCACGGGCACGGGCGATTGCAGGGCGGCGTTCATCAGCGGTTGGTCCGGGCCATGTACACCAGGCGTTCGAACAGGTGGATGTCCTGTTCGTTCTTGAGCAGGGCGCCGTGCAACGGCGGCACGATGGTCTTGGCGTCCTGGCTGCGCAGGGCTTCGGCCGGGATGTCCTCGGCCATGAGCAGCTTGAGCCAGTCGAGGAACTCGGAGGTGGACGGCTTCTTCTTCAGGCCCTGGACTTCGCGCACCTCATAGAAGGTCTGCAGGGCCTGGGCCAGCAGTTCGCGCTTGAGGTTCGGGTAGTGCACGGCCACGATCTGCTCCATCGTGTCGCGGTCGGGGAATTTAATGTAGTGGAAGAAGCAGCGGCGCAGGAAGGCGTCCGGCAATTCCTTCTCGTTGTTGGAGGTGATGATGACCAGCGGGCGGTGCTTGGCCACCACCATCTCGCGCGTCTCGTAGACGTAGAACTCCATGCGGTCCAGCTCGCGCAGCAGGTCGTTGGGGAACTCGATGTCGGCCTTGTCGATCTCGTCGATCAGCAGCACCACCGGCTCGGGCGCCGTAAACGCCTGCCAAAGCACGCCCTTGACGATGTAGTTGTGGATGTCGCGCACGCGCTCGTCGCCCAGCTGCGAATCGCGCAGGCGCGACACGGCGTCGTATTCATACAGGCCTTGCTGGGCCTTGGTGGTCGATTTCACGTGCCACTGCATCAGCGGCATGTTGAGTGCGGCCGCCACTTCCTCGGCCAGCATGGTCTTGCCGGTGCCCGGCTCGCCCTTGATCAGCAGCGGGCGTTGCAGTGTCAGC
Source organism: Rugamonas brunnea (assembly GCF_014042345.1). GTDB lineage: Bacteria > Pseudomonadota > Gammaproteobacteria > Burkholderiales > Burkholderiaceae_D > Rugamonas > Rugamonas brunnea. The sequence goes on along the minus strand of NZ_JACEZT010000017.1, from coordinate 1,225 downwards.
GATGCGTTGACGGCCAGTTTCAGGTCGTTGGTGGCGACGTAATTGTCGGAACCCTCGAAGCGCGGGGCGGGTGCTTGGTTGGCGTGCATGGGTGGCGGTCTCACTGTGGAAAGGGGGGATCGATGCTGCTTCTCGCAGAAGTTATCTTTGAAGTATAAAACAAGTCGCTAGAGGCCACCCTCAAAGCGCGCTGGGAACAATGCGCCACGCCTAGCGAAGATCGGCCGGTTTGTCCATGATTCTTGATAGACTATGGAAACATTCTTGGGTTAGAATCGGCGATTGATAGCGCAAAAGTTAAGTTTTGCGCTTGGGCTGTATCCGATTCCTATTGATTACTTAGCCACCACACCATGAAAAAAATCTACGCACTTCTCGTGCTCGCAGGTTTCGCCCACGCCGCGTCCGCGGCCGACATCGTAGGGAACGCCCAGGCCGCTCCCGCCAAGATCGAAATGTGCATCGGCTGCCACGGCATCCCCGGTTACAAGGCGACCTTCCCGGAAGTGTTTCAGGTGCCCATGATTGGTGGCCAGTCGGCCAAGTACATCGAGAACGCGCTCAAGGCCTACCAGAAGGGCGAGCGCAAGCATCCGTCCATGAAGGGCATCGCGGCCAGCCTGTCGGAGCAGGACATCGCGGACGTGGCAGCATACTATTCCCAGCAAACGGCGAAATAAGGACTGAACGATGAAAAAACTGATCACCGCCCTGTTCTGCTCCGCCATCTCGCTGTCGGCTTTCGCCAGCGGCAACATCGAGGCCGGCAAGGCCCTGACGGAAAAATACAGCTGCTTCGCTTGCCACGGCAAGGATTTCAACACCCCGATCGACCCCAGCTATCCCAAGCTGGCCGGCCAGCACAAGGACTATCTGGAACACGCGCTGACCGCCTACAAGCGCGGCGACGGCGCCAACGGCCGCGGCAACGCCATCATGGGCGGCCAGGTCAAGCCACTGAGCAACCAGGACATCAAGGACCTGGCCGCTTACCTGCACAGCCTGCCAGGCACGCTGGTGACACCGCACCGCTAAGCCAGCCGGCATAAACAAACCGGGGTCAGGTCATACCATTAAGCAAGATGCGCGCATCTTGCTTAATGGTATGACCTGACCCCGGTTAATGAGATGGTCACCCTCACCCTATAAGTCCTAATCTTATAGGGTGTTTTCATTTCTGGAGGGCGCCATCATGGACAGCGTAACGTTGATCGGTATCGACCTT
>NZ_JACEZT010000016.1 GCF_014042345.1 Rugamonas brunnea | reverse complement strand
CGACGGCGCCCGTCGCCACCGCGGCGCCGGCGGCGCCGGCGCCTGCACCCGCAGCCACGCCAGCGCCGGCTGCCGCCAGCGGCAACGCGCTGGTGCTGAAAGTGACCCAGGATTCGTGGATCGAAATCCGCCGTCCCGGGAAGTCGCCGCTCATTTCGCGCCTGGTCAAGGCCGGCGCGACGGAGACCTTCGACATCGCCGATCCGGCCCTGCTCATCGTCGGCAAACCGGCCGGTGTGGAAGCGACGCTGGGCGGCACGCCGCTGGCGCTGCCGGCCGTGCCGGGCGGTACGATCTCGCGCGTGAACATCAAGTAATCCCGTTTTACCGAACACAATCAGAACACCCATGTCTACTACGACTACGCAAACAGCCATTCCTTCCGGTCCGTGCGCGCGCCGCGCCAGCCGCCGCGTGCTGGTGGCCAACGGCGCCCGCCAGGTGTGGGTCGGCGGCGACGCGCCCGTGGTGGTGCAGTCGATGACCAACACCGACACGGCCGACGTGATCGCCACGGCGATCCAGATCAAGGAGCTGGCCCGCGCCGGTTCCGAACTGGTGCGCCTGACCGTGGACAAGCCGGAGGCCGCCGCCGCCGTGCCCTACATCCGCGAGCAACTCGACAAGATGGACATCGACGTGCCGCTGGTGGGCGACTTCCACTACAACGGCCACACGCTGCTGAACGAATATCCCGACTGCGCCCAGGCGCTGGCCAAGTACCGCATCAATCCCGGCAACGTGGGCAAGGGCGCCAAGCGCGACAGCCAGTTCGCCCAGATGATCGAAGTAGCGGCCCGCTACGACAAGCCGGTGCGCATCGGCGTCAACTGGGGCAGCCTGGACCAGGCGCTGCTGGCGCGCATCATGGACGAGAACGCGGGCCGCGCCGAGCCGTGGAGCGCGCAGGCCGTGATGTACGAAGCCTTGATCACGTCGGCCATCGAGAACGCCGTGCGCGCCGAGGAACTGGGCCTGGGCCGCGACAAGATCATCCTGTCGTGCAAAGTCTCGGGCGTGCAGGACCTGATCGCCGTGTACCGCGAACTGGCGCGCCGCTGCGACTACCCGCTGCACCTGGGCCTGACGGAAGCGGGCATGGGCAGCAAGGGCATCGTCGCGTCGACGGCCGCGCTGTCGGTGCTGCTGCAGGAGGGCATCGGCGACACCATTCGCATCTCGCTCACCCCGGAACCGGGCGGCGACCGCACCAAGGAAGTGGTGGTGGGCCAGGAGATTTTGCAGACCATGGGCCTGCGCAAGTTCACGCCGATGGTGATCGCTTGCCCCGGCTGCGGCCGCACCACCTCGACCACTTTCCAGGAACTGGCCGACAGCATCCAGACCTATCTGCGCGAGCAGATGCCGGAGTGGAAAAAGATCTATCCGGGCGTGGAGGCGATGAACGTGGCCGTGATGGGCTGCATCGTCAACGGCCCCGGCGAATCCAAGCACGCCAACATCGGCATCAGCCTGCCCGGCACCGGCGAATCGCCGGCCGCGCCGGTGTTCGTCGACGGCCAGAAGGTGGCCACGCTGCGCGGCGAGCGCATCGTCGAGGAATTCCAGACCATCGTATTGAATTACGTGCAGACCAATTACGGCAAGACCGTGGCTGCCTAAGCTAGAAGAAGATCGCAATGTCCGAAAACAAAAAAGCTGAAAAAATCGTCGCAGTAAAAGGCATGAACGACATCCTGCCGGCCGACGCGCACCTGTGGGAGCTGTTCCAGAACACCGCGCAATCGGTGGTGCAGAGCTATGGCTTCCAGCAGATCCGCACCCCCATCCTCGAAAACACGGGCCTGTTCGCGCGCGCCATTGGCGCCGTGACCGACATCGTGGAAAAGGAGATGTACTCGTTCACCGACTCCATGAACGGCGACTTGCTTACGCTGCGTCCGGAAGGCACGGCCGGCGTGGTGCGCGCTGTGATCGAGCATAACCTCGTGTACGAAGGTCCGAAGCGCCTGTGGTACACGGGCCCCATGTTCCGCCATGAGCGTCCGCAGCGCGGCCGCTACCGCCAGTTCTACCAGTTCGGTTGCGAGGCCGTGGGCTTCAACGGCCCGGACATCGACGCGGAACTGATCATGCTGTGCCGCCGCCTGTGGGATGACCTGGGCCTGCAGAACATCCGCCTGGAACTGAACTCGATCGGTGACGCCGAGGAGCGCGCGCGCCACCGCGTGGACCTGATCGCCTACCTGGAATCGCACGAAGCCCTGCTGGACGCGGAAGCCAAGCGCCGCCTGCACAGCAACCCGCTGCGCATCCTGGACACCAAGAATCCCGCCATGCAGGAGATGGTCAACAACGCGCCCAAGCTGCTCGACTACCTGGGCGAGGAATCGCTGGCCCACTTCAACGGCGTGCGCAAGATCCTCGACCACAACAACATCCCGTACACCATCAACACCCGCCTGGTGCGCGGCCTCGATTACTACAACCGCACCGTGTTCGAGTGGGTGACGGACCAACTGGGCTCGCAGGGCACCGTGTGCGCGGGCGGCCGCTACGATCCGCTGATCGCCAGCTTCGGCGGCAAGCCGACGCCGGCCGTCGGTTTCGCCATGGGCATCGAACGCCTGCTGGAACTGATGAAGGAAGAGGGCGAGCCGGAGCAACCCAACCAGTGCGACGTGTACCTGGTGCACCAGGGTGAAGCGGCCCAGTTGCAGGCATTCGTGCTGGGCGAGCGTATCCGCGACGCCGGCCTGGACGTGATCATGCACGCCTCCACGGCCGCCAGCGCCGGTAGTTTCAAGTCGCAGATGAAGAAGGCCGACGGCAGCGGCGCCGCCTTCGCCGTCATCATCGGCGAGGACGAAGTGGCCAACCACACGGCCAGCGTCAAGGCCATGCGCGCGGCCGAAGGCGAGCAGCAGCAATCGAACGTGCCGTTCGATGAGGTAGTGGACTTCCTGGTCGACCAGATCACCAGCGACGGCGGCCACTATCACGTGCACGACGAGAACTGCAACCACTGAGCTGTATTGAACCGTACCGATTAACCTTTACAACCCCAACTGACCTGAACTCATGGCATACGATCTCGAAGAACAAGAACAACTTGCTTCCCTCAAAGCGTGGTGGAATCAGTATGGCAACCTGACCTCGTGGGTGCTGATCGCAGGCCTGGCCGCCTACTCGGGCTGGACCGGCTGGAACTACTACCAGCGCAGCCAGGCGGCCCAGGCGTCGGCCCTGTACGACGAACTGCAGCACGCCGTCGAGACCAAGGACGCGGCCAAGGTGCTGCGCGCGGCCGGCGACATGGAAAGCCGTTTCGGTAGCACCACCTACGCGCCCATGGGCGCGCTGCTGGCGGCCAAGAGCGCGTTCGACGCCAATGACCTGAAGTCGGCCAAGGCCCAGCTGCAATGGGCGTCCGAGCACGGCGACGAGGAATACAAGTCGGTGGCCAAGCTGCGCCTGGCCGGCGTGCTGCTGGACGAGAAAGCCTATGACGAAGCGCTCAAGGTCCTGGCCAGCGGCATCGCGCCGCAGTTCGCCGGCGCCGTGGCCGACCGCAAGGGCGACGTGCTGGCAGCGCAGAACAAGCTGGCCGAGGCCCGCGCCGCCTACCAGGCCGCGCTGGACGCGACCGACAAGAAGAACCCGGGCCGCCAGCTGATCGAACTGAAGTTCGAAGCCATCGGCGGCGCCGTGCCCGCGGCCAACGACGCGGCGTAAGCATCTTCGCGGGGACGCGCGCGACAGGCGCGCCGTCCCTCATGCCTTGCCTGTACCAACAAGGGCCTTACCTGTACCAACAAGGTTAAATTTATGCGCACCACCCAAAAAGTAATCGCAGTGAGCCTGCTGGCGCTGATGTCCGGCTGCTCGCTGTTCTCGTCGAAGGAAACCAAGAACCAGCCCGCGCCGCTGGTCGAGTTCAAGTCCACGCTGGCCGCGCACGCGGCCTGGAAGTATGCGCTCGGCTCGTCCGGCCAGGCCGTGTTCACGCCCGCCCTGGTGGGCAACAACCTGTACGCGGCCGACGCCGGCGGCACCCTGGTGAAGCTCGACGCGACCAGCGGCAAGGAGCTGTGGCGCGTCAAGACCGGCTCGGACCTGACCGCAGGCGTGGGCAGCAACGGCGACGTGACCGTGGTGGGCGGCGCCAAGGGTGCTATCCTTGCGTTCGACGCCAACGGCAAGCCGTTGTGGAAGGCGCAGGCGTCGAGCGAAGTGCTGTCCTCGCCCGTGGTGGGCACGGACGTGGTGGTGGTGCGCAGCGTCGATAACCAGATCACGGCCTACGAGGCAGCCACCGGCGCCAAGCGCTGGTCGGTGGCCCGCACCACGCCCGCGCTCACGCTGCGCAACGCGCCCGGCATGACCATCGCTGGTCCGAACGTGTACGTGGCCCAGCCGGGCGGCAAGCTGCTGGCGCTGGCGCTGGCGGGCGGCCTGCCACGCTTCGAAGTGGTGGTGGGCGAGCCGCGCGGCGCGACGGAACTGGAACGCGTGACCGACATCGCCGGCGCGCCCGTGGTGTACGACAAGGACGTGTGCGCCGTGTCCTACCAGGGCCGCGTGGCCTGCTTCGACCTGGCCACCGGCGTGCCGCGCTGGAACAAGCCGGCGTCGTCCGACGTGGGCGTGGCCGTGGACCAGCGCTTCGTGTTCGTCGCCGACGACCAGGGCGGGCTGGCCGCGTACAGCCGCGAAACGGGCACCAACGCCTGGAAAACGGACAAGCTGGCCTTCCGCCGCCTGTCCACGCCTGTATCGTACGGCCGCGCTGTCGCGGTCGGCGACTTGCAGGGTTACATCCACTTCCTGTCGCGGGAAGATGGCGCTTTAATAGGTCGCGTCGCCACCGACGGCAGCCCGATACAATCGGTGCCGGTGGTAGCGGGCGCGAATTTGATTTTTCAAACCCAATCAGGGACAGTGACCGCCATCGCGGTCGAGTAATACAATGAAGCCGGTAATCGCACTAGTGGGTCGACCCAATGTTGGGAAATCGACCTTATTCAATCGTCTGACCCGCTCGCGCGACGCGCTGGTGGCGGACTTGCCTGGGTTGACGCGCGATCGTCACTATGGCGAGGGCCGTGTCGGCGAACGTCCCTTCCTCGTGATCGACACGGGCGGTTTCGAACCCGTCGCCAAGGAAGGCATCATGCACCAGATGGCACTGCAGACCAAGCAGGCCGTGGCCGAGGCCGACGTGGTCGTGTTCCTGGTCGACGGCCGCCAGGGCCTGACGCCGCACGACAAGACCATCACCGACTTCCTGCGCAAGAGCGGCCGTCCCGTGCTGCTGGTGGTGAACAAGTCCGAAGGCATGCGCTACACGGCCGTGGTGTCGGACTTCTACGAGCTGGGCCTGGGCGATCCCTATGCCATCTCGTCGGCCCACGGCGACGGCGTGGCCGATCTGGTGGAGGAGGCGCTGAACCTGGCGTTCTCCCAGCGTCCGGAAGAACCGGAAGAACTGGAGCCGTCCGAGCACGGCATCAAGATCGCCATCGTGGGCCGCCCCAACGTGGGCAAGTCCACCCTGATCAACACCCTGGTGGGAGAACAGCGCGTGATCGCGTTCGACATGCCGGGCACCACCCGCGATTCGATCGAGATCCCGTTCGAGCGCGATGGCAAGCAGTACACGCTGATCGACACGGCCGGTATCCGCCGCCGCGGCAAGGTGTTCGAAGCGATCGAGAAATTCTCGGTCGTCAAGACGCTGCAGTCGATCTCGGAAGCGAACGTGGTGCTGCTGCTGCTGGACGCCCAGCAGGACATCTCCGAGCAGGACGCCCACATCGCCGGCTTCGTGCTGGAATCGGGCCGCGCGCTGGTGGTGGCCGTCAACAAGTGGGACGGCCTGCAGTCGGACCGCCGCGACGAGATCAAGATCGACCTAGACCGCAAGCTGGACTTCCTGTCGTTCGCCAAGACCCATTTCATCTCGGCCCTGAAGGCGACCGGCATCGGCCCGCTGATGAAGTCGATCGATTCGGCCTATGCGGCCGCCATGTGCGACCTGTCGACGCCGAAGCTGACGCGCGCCCTGATCGAGGCCGTGGAGAAGCAGGAACCACGCCGCAAGGGTTCGATCCGCCCCAAGCTGCGCTATGCGCACCAAGGCGGCATGAACCCGCCTGTGATCGTGATTCACGGCAATGCGCTGGACGCGGTGGGCGAGCCCTACAAGCGTTACCTGGAAAAGCATTTCCGCGACACGTTCTCGCTGGTGGGTACGCCGCTGCGCATTGAATTGCGCACCGGCAAGAATCCATTTGCCAAAACGCAGAAATAAGCACGGAGAGAGCGGAAAACGCGCTGGCGCAGCCTGCAGAAAGTACGAAAACAGGTTACAGTAGCTTCATGGCATGATTCCCCTGTGGGAGAATGAAGCTTGCACCTGTTTTTTTGCATTGCGCCGCACTTGAAAACCAGCGTGCCGCCTCCAATTCACACACAACAACATAAAACGGAGCTGTTATGAGCAACAAAGGGCAACTGTTACAAGACCCATTCCTCAACGCCTTGCGCAAAGAGCACGTGCCCGTGTCGATCTATCTGGTCAACGGCATCAAGCTGCAAGGTCATATCGAGTCGTTCGACCAATACGTGGTCCTGCTGCGCAACACCGTCACCCAGATGGTGTACAAGCACGCCATTTCGACCGTGGTGCCGGCCCGCGCCGTCAATCTGAACATTGAAGCCGACGCGGAATAAACGCTTGCCACATCGTTATCCGCTCACCTGCCTGACCGCCGTATGCGCGCCGCTTTAGTCGGTATCGACTTCGGTCAGGGCGACTTTGCCGCCAGCGTCGAGGAACTGCAACTGCTGGCGCGGTCGGCGGGGGCGGAGCCTGTCACGACCATCACGGCCAAGCGTTCCAGTCCGGACGCGGCCTATTTCGTCGGCAGCGGCAAGGCCGACGAGATCGGCCAGGCCGTGCTCGATCACCAGATCGAGATCGTCATCTTCAATCACGCCCTGTCACCGGCCCAGCAACGTAACCTGGAAAAGCGCCTCAACGTCCGGGTGCTGGACCGCACCAGCCTGATCCTCGACATCTTCGCCCAGCGCGCCAAGAGCCACGAGGGCAAGCTTCAGGTGGAGCTGGCCCAGTTGCAGCACCTGGCCACGCGCCTGATCCGCGGCTGGACCCACCTGGAACGGCAAAAGGGTGGTATCGGCCTGCGCGGCCCTGGTGAAACCCAGCTCGAAACGGACCGCCGCCTGATCGGCGAACGCGTGAAGGCGCTGCGGGCCCGGCTCGACAAGCTGCGCAAGCAGCACGATACCCAGCGCCGCGCGCGCGGGCGCACCCAGACTTTCTCCGTCTCGCTGGTCGGCTACACCAACGCCGGCAAGTCGACCCTGTTCAACGCCGTCACCAAGGCCGGCGTGTACGTGGCCGACCAGTTGTTCGCCACGCTCGACACCACCTCGCGCCGCGTCTACCTGGGCGAGGAGGTGGGGCAGGTCGTCGTCTCCGACACGGTCGGTTTCGTGCGCGAGCTGCCGCACCAGCTGGTGGCCGCGTTCCGCGCCACGCTGGAGGAAACCATCCACGCCGATCTGCTGCTGCACGTGGTCGACGCCTCGTCGCCCGTGCGCATGGAGCAGATCGAGCAGGTCAACATGGTGCTCAAGGAAATCGGCGCCGATCATATTCCGCAAATTCTTGTCTGGAACAAGATTGACGCGGCGGGGCTGGAGCCGTCCGTCGAGCGTGATGAATATGATAAAATTTCCCGCGTTTTCATCAGCGCCCGCACCGGCGCCGGCCTCGATCTGCTGCGCGCGGCGATCGTCGAATGGGCCAAGGCCGCACCGGGTGCGCGCCCGCCGCGTCCCCGTTATGAAGGCGAACCGGGTGAAGACGACGCCGGTGAAACCCACGATCAGGATCTGCAGGACGACGACACCCTGGCCCCCGACGACGGCGCGCCAGGCACAACACCAACCATCACTCATGTCGGATCACATTAAGTATGCGTGTCTCCACTCTCATGCAACGACTGGGCCTGAAGCTCTCGCTCAACGATCCCCGCTGGGGCGCTGACAAGAAGGACGGCAACCGCCACGCCCAGGAGGGCAACAAGCCCGGCGACGGTCCGCCCGACCTGGATCAGTTGTGGCGCGATTTCAACCAGCGCCTGAACGCCTTCTTCGGCCAGAAGAAGGGTTCCGACAACGGCCCCACGCCGTCCGGCCCCCGTCCCGACATGAAGGGCGCCGGCATCACCGCCGGCGCCGTGGGCGTCGTGGTGGCGCTGATCTGGCTGGCCTCCGGCTCGTTCATCGTGCAGGAAGGCCAGACCGGCGTCGTGCTCACCTTCGGTAAATTCAGCCACACCACGCCGGCCGGTTTCAACTGGCGCTGGCCTTACCCGTTCCAGAGCGACGAGACGGTCAAGGTGTCGCAGGTGCGCACGGTGGAAGTGGGCTACCGTGGCAACGTCAAGAACAAGCAGACGCGCGAATCGCTGATGCTGACCGACGACGAGAACATCATCGACATCCAGTTCGCCGTGCAGTACACGCTGAAAGATCCGGTGGCCTGGCAGTTCAACAATGCCGACCCCGAGGACGCCGTGCGCCAGGTGGCCGAGACGGCCATCCGCGAAGTGGTCGGCAAGAGCAAGATGGACTTCGTGCTGTATGAAGGCCGCGAGAAGGTCGCGTTCGAGACCCAGCAGCTGATGCAGCACATCCTGGACCGCTACGCCACCGGCGCCCAGATCACCAACGTCACCATGCAGGGCGTGCAGCCGCCGGAGCAGGTGCAGAGCGCGTTCGACGACGCCGTCAAGGCCGGCCAGGACCGCGAGCGCCAGAAGAACGAAGGCCAGGCGTATGCCAACGACGTGATTCCGAAGGCGCGCGGCGCCGCGTTCCGCCTGGTGCAGGAAGCGGAAGCCTACCGCGCCACCGTCAGCGAGAACGCGGCCGGTAACGCGGCCCGCTTCAAGCAGGTGCTGGCCGAGTACCAGAAGGCGCCGGCCGTCACGCGCGACCGCATGTACCTGGAAACCATGCAGCAGATCTTCTCCAGCGCCAGCAAGGTGATGGTGGATGCCAAGTCCGGCAGCAACCTGCTGTACCTGCCGCTCGACAAGCTGATCGCCCAGGCGGCGGCCAGCGACGCCGCCGCTGCGGCGGCCAAGGCGGCCGCCGCGCCAGCGCCGGCGCCCGCACCGGCCGCCTCGACGCCCTCCGATATGATGCCGACGGTGGAAATGAGCCGTCAGCGCGACAGCCGTTCGCGCGATTCGTCACGTGAACGGGAGAGCCGCTAATGAACCGTATTGTTACCACCGTTGTGGGCGGTTTTATCGCCCTGATGCTGCTGTCGTCCACCATGTTCGTGGTTGACCAGCGCCGTTACGCCATCGTATTCGCGCTCGGCGAAGTGAAGGAAGTGATCCGCACGCCGGGCTTGCACTTCAAGCTGCCGCCGCCGTTCCAGAATGTGCTGTACCTCGATAACCGCATCATGACCATCGAGTCGCCCGACGCCGAGCGCTTCATCACGGCCGAGAAGATGAACATCCTGGTCGACACCTTCGTCAAATGGCGCATCGGCCGCGGCGAAGACCAGCCGAAGAAATACTTCGTCAGCTTCGGCGGCGACGAGGGCCGCGCGCGCGACCGCATGTCGCAGATCGTCAAGGCGGCGCTGAACGACGAGATCACCAAGCACACCGTGCGTGAAGTGATCTCCGGCCAGCGCGGCCAGGTGATGGAAGCGATCCGCAGCAAGGTGGTCACGGAAGCGTCCCAGATCGGCGTCGAGATCATCGACGTGCGCCTCAAGCGCGTGGACTACGTGGAGCAGATCAACAACTCCGTGTATGACCGCATGAAGGCCGAGCGCGTGCGCGTGGCCAACGAGCTGCGTTCCACCGGTTCGGCCGACTCGGAGAAGATCCGCGCCGACGCCGACAAGCAGCGCACCGTGATCCTGGCCGAAGCCTACCGCCAGGCCGAGAGCATCCGCGGCGAGGGCGATGCCAAGGCTTCGCAGATCTACGCCGAGGCGTTCGGCAAGAATCCCGAGTTCTACAAGTTCTACCGCAGCCTGGAAGCGTATCGCGCTACCTTCAAGAATCACGGCGACGTGATGGTGATCGATTCCAATTCCGACTTCTTCAAGTATTTCAAGGGCGCGGGCGCTTCGGCTGCCCCGGCCGGCAAGAAGTAAGACTGGCGGCGAGGCCGGCCGGCGCGGTGTGCAACCGCCCGGCCGGCTTCGTTTTTGCCCGTCCGTGGCACGATTTTCTACCTTTCAAGGCATATTTTCGCGTAAAATATCAGGTTCGGCCCTGCGCCTGATAGCTGCGCGATGGCGCCACGTTGTTCAAATTTCACTAACTTCCGACTCCAGTTTCCCATGCCGAATTGGCTTTTGCCCGAGAATATCGCCGACGTCCTGCCGTCGGAAGCACGCAAGATCGAAGAACTGCGTCGCCTGATGCTGGATAATTTCCGCCTGTACGGCTATGAACTGGTGATGCCGCCGCTGCTCGAATATGTCGAGTCGCTGCTCACCGGCGCCGGCCAGGACACCGATCAGCGCACCTTCAAGCTGGTGGACCCGGCCTCGGGCCGCATGCTGGGCCTGCGCGCCGACATGACGACCCAGGTGGCCCGCATCGATGCCCACCTGCTGAACCGCGCCTCCGTCACCCGTTTGTGCTACGCCGGCAGCGTGCTGCACACCCGTCCCTCGGGCCTGCACGCCACCCGCGAACCGCTGCAGATCGGCGCCGAAATCTACGGCCACGCCGGCCTGGAAGCCGACGCCGAGATCCAGGAACTGGCGCTGGCCTCGCTGGCCCTGGCTGGCTTCACCGACGTGCGCCTGGACCTGTCCCACGTGGGCGTGCTGCGCGCGCTGATCGCCGGCGACCCGGCCGCCGTGCGCGACGAGGCGGCGCTGTACCTGCTGCTGCGCGCCAAGGACATGCCTGGCCTGCGCGAACTGACGGTTGATTATTCGCCCATGGTGCGCGACGCGCTGCTGGCGCTGCCCAACCTGTACGGCGACGTGGAAGTGCTCAAGAAGGCGCGCGATGTGCTGCCCGACCTGCCCGGCATCGCCAAGGCGCTGGCGGAACTGGCCGCGCTGGCCGGTTCGGCCCTCGGCCGCGCCGAAGTGGCGATCGACCTGGCCGACCTGCGCGGCTACCAGTACGAGAGCGGCGCCATGTTCGCGCTGTACGTGCCGGGCCTGCCCAACGCCGTGGCCCGTGGCGGCCGTTACGACCACGTGGGCGAGGCCTTCGGCCGCGCCCGTCCCGCCACCGGCTTCTCGCTCGACCTGCGCGAGCTGGCGCGGTTGCTGCCGACGGCTGAACGCAAACATTCGATCCGCGCGCCGTGGGGTAATGCGCCGGAGCTGAAAGAGAAAATCGCCGCGCTGCGCAAGGCCGGCGAAGTCGTGATCCAGTCCATGCCGGGTCACAGCAATGAACAGGACGAGTTCGAGTGCGACCGTGCGCTGGTGCTCGACGATGATGGTAGTAACTGGATTCTTAAAAACTTAGGTTAAGTGTGATGTCAAAGAAAAATATGGCAAAGAACGTCGTTGTCATCGGCACCCAGTGGGGCGATGAAGGTAAGGGCAAGATCGTTGACTGGTTGACCGATCATGCACAAGGTGTGGTGCGCTTCCAGGGCGGCCACAACGCCGGCCATACGCTGGTCATCGGCGGCGTGAAGACGGCGCTGCAGCTGATCCCATCGGGCATCATGCGCCCAGGCGTGGCCTGCTACATCGGCAACGGTGTGGTGGTGTCGGTGCCGGACGTGCTGCGCGAGATCGACAAGCTGGAAGCGGTCGGCGTGGAAGTGGCGTCGCGCCTGAAGGTGTCGGACGCCGCGCCCGTGATCCTGCCTTACCACGCAGCGTTGGACGCGGCCCGTGAAGCGGCCCGCGGCGCCGCCAAGATCGGCACCACCGGCAAGGGCATCGGCCCGGCCTACGAAGACAAGGTGGCGCGCCGCGCCATCCGCATCGCCGACCTGCTGAGCGAAAAGCGCCTGTCCGAAAAGCTGGCCGAGAACCTGGACTACCACAACTTCGTGCTGGAAAACTATCTGAAGGCACCGAAGATCGACTACCAGAAGACCCTGGACGACGCGCTGGCCTACGTGCCGCGCCTGCGCCCGATGGTGACCGACGTGTCGAGCGCCCTGTACAAGGCGCACAAGGCCGGCGCCAACCTGCTGTTCGAAGGCGCGCAAGGCTCGCTGCTGGACGTGGACCACGGCACCTATCCGTTCGTCACCTCGTCCAACTGCGTGGCTGGTAACGCCGCCGCCGGTTCGGGCGTGGGTCCGGGCATGCTGCACTACATCATGGGCATCACCAAGGCCTACACCACCCGTGTCGGCTCCGGCCCGTTCCCTTCGGAACTGCCGACCGACGCCGGCGTGGGCCACCACCTGGCGCAAGTGGGCCACGAGTTCGGCACCGTGACGGGCCGTGCCCGTCGCTGCGGCTGGTTCGACGCGGCCCTGCTGCGCCGCTCGGTGCAGATCAACGGCGTGACGGGCATGTGCCTGACCAAGCTGGACGTGCTGGACGGCCTGGAATCGCTGAAGCTGTGCACCGGCTACACGGTCGATGGCCAGCCGGTCGACATCTTCCCGTCCGGCGCGGAAGAAGCGGCGCGCTGCGTGCCCGTCTACGAAGAAATGCCGGGCTGGAAGGAAAGCACGGTGGGCGCCAAGTCGCTGGCCGCGCTGCCGGCCGCCGCCCGCAACTACATCAAACGTATCGAAGAGTTGGTCGGCGTGCCGGTTGACATGGTGTCGACCGGCCCCGATCGCGAAGAAACGATCGTGCTGCGTCACCCGTTCGAGTAATGCAAGTAATACACTGAGGAGTTATCATCTTGACCACCCCACAATCGAACGACAAGCATCTCTGGGTGTCCTGGGATGAGTACCATCGCCTGATCGAGCGCCTGGCGCTCAAGGTGCATGAATCTGGCTGGAAATTCGACCAGGTGCTGTGCCTGGCGCGCGGCGGCGTGCGCCCCGGCGACATGTTCTCGCGTATCTTCGACGTGCCGCTGGCGATCCTGTCGACCAGCTCCTACCGCGCCGAGAAGGGCACCGTGCAGGGCGACCTGGACATCGCCAAGTACATGACGATGACCAAGGGCCCGCTGTCGGGCAAGATCCTGCTGATCGACGACCTGGCCGATTCGGGCGTGACGTTGATGAAGGTGATCGAGCACCTGAAGAACAACTTCGAAGGGGTGACCGAAGTGCGTACGGCCGTGATCTGGACCAAGGGCAGCTCGGCCTTCAAGCCCGATTACCAGATGCAGGAACTGCCGCATAACCCATGGATCCACCAGCCGTTCGAGGATTACGACGGCCTGCGTCCGCACCAGCTGGCGGCGTGGATCAAGAAGGGCGAAGTGTCCGCGTAAGGCGGCCACGGTTACTCTGAAGAGCGGCCTGCGGGCCGCTTTTTTTATGTCCGCGATTATCCCGGCATGCAACAGTTGCAAGTTAATAGCGTCAAAATATTGCCATAATGGTTACTTGTGGGCATACAATGATCCCGGCAACTGTTGGGTTGTCCGTGCCACCCGATGTACTGGAACCCCCATGCGCAAGCCTCGTCCGATTGCCGTCCCTCCCGTCCGCCAGGCGACTGCCGTCGTGCTGGCCGCCGCGCTGGGGCTGCACGCGGCCTGCGTGAGTGCGGCCCAGATGCCCGGCGAGCTGGGTGATCTGGGGGAGCTGTCGCTGGAGGAACTGGGCAATGTGGATGTGAGCGCCGCCTCCTTGCTGTCGGCCGGCTTGCTCGACACGGCCGCCTCGGTGAGCGCCATCACGCCCCGGCAATGGCAGCGCAATGGCGCGCGCCGGATGCTCGACGCGCTGGAGACGCAACCGGGCGTGCTGGTGCTGCCCCACACCAGCGGCAACCAGGTGCTGGCCATCCGTGGCTATGCGCGCAGCACCTCCTACACGGGCGTGGCCACCAGCTGGGATGGCGTGCCGCTCAACGACTTGTTCCGCTCCGGTCCCCAGTTCAACCTGCCTTCGATTAACCTCGGCGCATTGAGCCAGATGCAGCTGATCGAAGGCCCGGGCTCGGCCCTGTACGGCAGCGATGCCTTCCACGGCCTGCTGGCGTTGCGCGGCTACGAGTCCGACCATAACCAGCGCGAACTGAGCGCGGCCGGCGCCAGCAATGGCTATTACGAAGCGGCGCTGCGTCAGAGCGCCGCCATCGGCCCGGACGCGCGGCTGAATGTGGCGCTGGCCGCCAACGGCCAGCCGGACCAGGACCGCGTCGCCTACGCCATCCACCCGGTCACGGGCCGGCCCCTGCAAAGCGAGCGCGAAAACAATTTCCAGGCCCAGACGGCATCGTTCAAACTGGCCGGCGAAGGGCAGGGCGGCCTGTCCTGGTTCGGCGGCCTGTACCTGCACCATTACGACGCCGACGCGTTCCAGGGCTCGGGCACGCGCCTGACCGGCGGCAACGACCTGGGCTGGCTGGCGACCCGCTTCGCGATGACGCAGGCCGGCGTGCGGCGCGAACTGGAACGCGGCGGCTCCGTCGAACTGAAGGGCTACTACTGGTGGGTGGACAACGACCTGGCCAGCAATCTCGGCACCGGCGCCACGCCGATCCACCGCGACTTGTGGACGCGCCAGTACCGCACCAGCCTGCAGGCCACGTGGCGCGACAGCATGCCAGCTTGGCACACGGCGTGGGCCTTGTCGGCCGGCCAGGAGCGGCTGGGCGTGCACAGCGCACGGGCCGAGGCCGTGACGTTGACCGGACAGACCTTGCCCACCACCGTCAACCCGGCCGAAGGGGCAGGGCGTGGCGTGCGCAACCTGACGCTGGAATTGAACAGCAACTGGGGCCAGCGCTGGACGGCCGTGTATGGCGGACGGTATGACGACTACTCCGATTTTGGCCGCCACGCGTCGCCGCGCCTGGGGCTGGTCTACCATCCGCGGCCCGATGCCGCGCTCAAGTTCCTGTACGGGCAGGCGTTCCGCGCGCCCTCGGCGGTGGAGATGGGCGGCGCGGCCGGCAGTGTGCTGGGCAATCCCGGCCTCAAGCCGGAAGTGATCGACAGCTACGAACTGGTGGCCCAGCGCCAGACGGCGCGCTACCTGGCCCAGGTCACCCTGTTCCGCACGCTGTGGCATGACGGCATCTCCGCCGTGCTGGTGCCGCCAGCCACGCTGACCCAATACCGCAACGTGGGCCAGAACGACGCCTACGGCGCCAGCGGCAGCCTGCAGGCCCAGTGGCAGGGCTGGGGACTGGACGCGAGCGCTTCCTACGTGCGCAGCCGCAATGCCGTGACGGGCATGGACTACAACATCTTCCCGGCGACCATGGTCAACATCGGCATCAGCCATGCGCTGTCCGACCCCGCCTGTCTGCTGACGCTGAACCAGCGCTGGCAATCGCGCACCGACGACATTCCCGCCGGCGACGGCTTGCCGCCACATCCACTGCCGCGCTACCTGCGCACCGATGTCGGCGTGGAGCGCCACTACTCGCCGCGCCTGACGGCCTACCTCCAGCTGCGCAACCTGTTCAACCGCGACAACCGCCTGCCGTCCCCGCCGTCCTCCGTGGGCGGCATTCCGGACGAGCATTTCAGCCTGAACCTGCGCCTCGATTACCGCTATTGAGCGGCCGCCGCGATTGCGCGTAAAGTTGTCTCGTGGCAGCATAGAGCCGCCAACCGGCGACTGTATGAAAGCAATCGATGACCCAGAATTTTTTCCAGACCTTTATCCTGCTGTTGCTCGTGACCGACCCGTTCGGCAACGTGCCCCTGTTCGCCGCCGCGCTCAACCCGGTGACGCCGGCGCGCCGGCCCCGCATCGTGGTGCGCGAATGCGCGATCGCCTTCGCCGTGCTGCTGATCTTCATGTTCTTCGGCCGCCACTTCCTGTCGGCCTTGCAATTGTCGGAAGTGTCGCTGCGGATCGGCGGCAGCGTGATCCTGTTGTTGATCGCAATACGCATGATCTTCCCCCATCCCGACGGCGTGATGGGCCGCACCGAAGGCGGCGAACCGTTCATCGTGCCGCTGGCCATCCCAGCGCTGGCCGGCCCGTCGGCGCTGGCCACGGTGCTGCTGTTCTCGCGCGAGAGCACGGGTGAAGTGCTGGTGCACGTGGCCGCGCTGGGCGCCGTGGGCGTGGTGTGGCTGTCCGTGTTCCTGAGCGCGGAAAAATTACAGAAGGCGCTAGGTTCGCAAGTGATGACGGCCTTCGAACGGTTGATGGGCCTGATCCTGACGGCCATGTCGATTGAAATGCTGCTCGGCGGCGTGCGCGAATTCGTCAAGACCCTGTAAAAAAGGAACCGGGGTCAGGTCATGAAGTTAAGCAAGTTGCGCAACTTCATGACCTGACCCCGGTTTTGCTTTAGCCGTTCGACGCGTCCACGTGATCCTCGCCCGGCGCGCCGAACAGCTGCTGCTTGAGCACATGCAGCTGGTCGCGCACCTGGGCCGCCTTTTCGAACTCCAGGTTCTTGGCGTGGTCGAGCATCTGCTTTTCCAGCTTCTTGATTTCCTTGCTGATCTGCTTCTCGCTCATGGCCTCGTACTTGGCCGTTTCCTGCGCCACCTGCATTTCCTCGCGCGCCGCGTCCGGGCTGTAGACGCCGTCGATCATGTCGCGGATCGATTTGCTCACGCCGCGTGGCACGATGCCGTGCTCCTCGTTGAAGGCGATCTGCTTGGCGCGGCGGCGCTCGGTCTCGCCGATGGCGCGGCTCATGGAGTCGGTGATGCGGTCAGCGTACAGGATGGCCACGCCGTTGAGGTTACGTGCGGCCCGGCCGATGGTCTGGATCAGTGAGCGTTCCGAACGCAGGAAACCTTCCTTGTCGGCGTCCAGGATGGCCACCAGCGACACCTCCGGCAAGTCCAGGCCTTCGCGCAGCAGGTTGATGCCGACCAGCACGTCGAAGGTGCCGATGCGCAGGTCGCGCAGCAGTTCCACCCGTTCCACCGTCTCGATATCGCTGTGCAGGTAGCGCACCTTGACGCCGTGGTCGCCCAGGTATTCCGTCAGTTGCTCGGACATGCGCTTGGTCAGCGTGGTCACCAGCACCCGCTCGTTGCGCGCCACGCGCAGCGTGATTTCCGACATCAGGTCGTCCACCTGGCTCAGCGCCGGGCGCACGATCACCTGCGGGTCGACCAAGCCGGTGGGGCGCACCACCTGTTCCACCACCTGGTCCGCGTGGCTGTTCTCGAACTCGGCCGGGGTGGCGGAGACGAACACGGTCTGCCGCATCTTCTGCTGGAATTCCTCGAACTTGAGCGGGCGGTTGTCGAGCGCGGACGGCAGCCGGAAACCGTAATCGACCAGGTTGGTCTTGCGCGAACGGTCGCCGTTGTACATGGCGCTCAACTGGCCCACCAGCACGTGCGACTCGTCGAGGAACATCAGTGCGTCCTGCGGCAGGTAGTCGACCAGCGTGGGCGGCGGTTCGCCGGGCAGGGCGCCGCTCAGGTGGCGCGAATAGTTTTCGATGCCCTTGGTGAAGCCGATCTCGGTCATCATTTCCAGGTCGAAGCGGGTGCGCTGCTCCAGCCGCTGTTCCTCGACCAGCTTGCCTTCCTTGCGGAAGAATTCCAGCCGCTCGCGCAGCTCGTCCTTGATGGTTTCGATGGCGCGCAGCACGGTGGCGCGCGGGGTCACGTAGTGCGAGCCGGGGTAGACCGTGAAGCGCGGGATCTTCTGCTTGACGCGGCCGGTGAGCGGATCGAACAACTGGATCGATTCCAGTTCGTCGTCGAACAGTTCCAGCCGCACGGCCAGTTCGGCGTGCTCGGCCGGGAAGATGTCGATGGTGTCGCCGCGCACGCGGAAGGTGCCGCGGCCGAAATCGACCTCGTTGCGCGTGTACTGCATCTGGATCAGGCGGGCGATGATGTCGCGCTGGGCCACGCGGTCGCGCGCGCGCAGCGTGAGGATCATCTGGTGGTATTCGTTGGGGTTACCGATACCGTAGATGGCCGACACGGTGGCCACGATCACCACGTCGCGCCGTTCCATCAACGACTTGGTGCACGACAGCCGCATCTGTTCGATGTGCTCGTTGATCGACGAGTCCTTTTCGATGAACAGGTCGCGCTGCGGCACGTAGGCTTCCGGCTGGTAGTAATCGTAGTAGCTGACGAAGTACTCGACCGCGTTCTCGGGGAAGAATTCGCGGAACTCGGAATACAGCTGGGCCGCCAGGGTCTTGTTGGGCGCGAACACGATGGCGGGCCGGCCCAGGCGGGCGATCACGTTGGCCATGGTGTAGGTCTTGCCCGAGCCCGTCACGCCGAGCAGGGTCTGGAAGAACAGGCCGTCGTTGATGCCCTCGCACAGTTCGTTGATGGCCGTGGGCTGGTCGCCGGCGGGCGGGAAGGGCTGGTGCAGCCGGAACGGCGAGTCGGGAAAAGTGACGATTGTTGCTGCGGAAGGGGTTTTTACGTCTGCTGTTTCTGCCATCTTTTCAGACCTTTGATAGAATAATGGCCTGCCAGCGGCCTGAAGCACTTTATTAAATTCGGAGCCGCCGGCTGACACTGCCGTGAACCGCTTCCAAACGACACCAATCTTATCATGACGACTCCTTCTGCCAGCCTCTTCAGCGCCATCGACATGGCCCCTCGCGACCCTATCCTGGGCATCACCGAAGCGTTCAACGCGGACCAAAATCCCGCGAAAATCAACCTCGGTGTCGGCGTCTATTATGACGACAACGGCAAAGTGCCGCTGCTGTCGTGCGTGCAGAAGGCGGAAGCCATGCTGATCGAACAGCCTGCACCGCGCACCTACCTGCCGATCGAAGGTCTGGCCACCTACGACCAGGCCGTGCAGCAACTGGTATTTGGCGCCGACAGCGCCGTGATTCAAGAGAAGCGTGCCGTTACCGTGCAAGCCATCGGCGGCACGGGCGCGCTGAAAATCGGCGCCGACTTCCTGCAGCGCTTCGCGCCGGGCGCCCAGGTCTACATCAGCGACCCAAGCTGGGAAAACCACCGCGCCCTGTTCGAGAGCGCCGGTTTCGTCGTCAACAACTACAGCTACTACGATGCCGCCACCCACGGCGTGAACTTCGCCGGCATGCTGGCCGACCTCAAGGCCATGCCACGCGGCTCGATCGTGCTGCTGCACGCCTGCTGCCACAACCCGACCGGCGCCGACCTGTCGTCGGCCCAGTGGGATGAAGTGATCGCGGCCGTGACGGCCGGCGGCCTGGTGCCGTTCCTGGACATGGCTTACCAGGGCTTCGGCTCCGGTATCGCCGAAGACGGCGCCGTGGTGCGCCGCTTCGCAGCCGCCGGCGGCCCGCTGCTGATCTCGAACTCGTTCTCGAAGTCGTTCTCGCTGTACGGCGAGCGCGTGGGCGCCCTGAGTGTGGTGGCTGCCAGCGCCGAAGAAGCGGCCCGTCTGCTGTCGCAACTGAAGCGCGTGGTGCGTACCAACTACTCCAACCCGCCTGTGCACGGCGGCAAGGTGGTGGCCACCGTGCTGACCACGCCGGCCCTGCGCCAGCTGTGGGAAGAGGAACTGGCCGGCATGCGCGTGCGCATCAAGGAAATGCGCGAAGCCTTCGTCACCAAGCTGAAAGAGAAGGCTCCAGGCCACGACTTCGGCTTCGTGCGCGACCAGGTGGGCATGTTCTCGTACTCGGGCCTGACCAAGGAGCAAGTGGCCAAGCTGCGCGAGCAGTCGATCTACGCCGTGGACACGGGCCGCATCTGCGTGGCAGCCCTCAATTCGCGCAATATCGACACCGTCATTGACGCGATCGCCAAAGTGCTTTAATATTTTGTTTCTCCGGGCCGGTCGAAAGATGGGTCCGGAAGGCAGCATGAAGTACGGTAAGAGGTTGCACTATCATTAAGCTTGATGGCGTGAACGAAACAGTATAAAATGTTGCCTCTATTCCCTGATAGCTCAGTCGGTAGAGCGACGGACTGTTAATCCGCAGGTCCCTGGTTCGAGTCCAGGTCGGGGAGCCAGAATTCAGCAAACGAAAAACCCAGCCTTCACAGGTTGGGCTTTTTGCTTTGTGTCGGCGTAATTTCCCTTCCAGCGTGACGTCGGTGAATTTTGGCGCCGCACGGGACAACAGGTAATCCGGCGCCCGGCCCGCGCTGATGGCTGCCTGAGGAAAAAATCACGCTGCCACTAGTCAATTCGGACTGGCCCAGATATAATCCGGGCCTCAATTCCCTGATAGCTCAGTCGGTAGAGCGACGGACTGTTAATCCGCAGGTCCCTGGTTCGAGTCCAGGTCGGGGAGCCAGAATACTAAAAAGCCCAGCCTCCACCGGTTGGGCTTTTTGCTTTTCAGCGCATGAATAGTTGGATGGCGATTCCTACGATGAGCGCTATCGTGGTCAGTTGCGTCGCGATCATCCATTTGGCAAGTTGATCAATTTTGGCATCCAGTTTGTCCAGTCTGGCATCTTGTCGATCCAGCCTTGCGTCCTGACGATCCATCCTTGCGATCAACGTCTGCACTTCGCTGCTGATCCGGCTTTCCAGGCGCTTGGCTTCCTCTTCGATCTTAGTGCTCAGGACCTGTTCCAAATCGTGCAGGCCATCGTGGAACTCGCGACGTAGTCTTTCTTCCGTCAGCGCAAGCTGCGCTTGCGCTGTTTCAAAGCCGCTATCCACTCTTTGCCTTAGTAAGGCATTGTCACATTGCAAAGCCGCCACGGCTTCCTCCAACTTCGTCAGACGGGGCTCGGGATCATCATACGCTGGTTTGGGCTGTGATTCGTTTGCCATCGGTTCCATGCTTTGGCTCCTTGCTATGAGCCATTGATTGTTCCGTGGTTGACGCGTGTCGCTTTGGGCTAGCGCAAAGTACATGCCCGCCCGGCGCCGAGCCCGCCGGCGGAGGGGCGGGTTCGGATGGCGCGCCTGCTTACTTGGCGTCCAGGGTGACGGTAACGCCGCTTTCAGTCTGGGTGGCTTGGACGCGGATCAGTTTGGGCACGCCTGCCGTCGACACGGCGTAGGTGATGGTGACGCTGCTTTGCGGCGTGCTGGTCAAGCCGAAGTCCGTCGTGACCATTTGGAAATTGAGGGTGTTGGCATCGCTGCCAGCCGCTGCCACGTAGGACAATTTTTCGGTGTTGACCAGGGTGCGCTTGGTGCTGTCGGTGTAGCAATTCATCGTGACGATATCGCCGCTCTGGCCAACCGTGGCCGTGGCCGGATAGGAGGGCGTGCCGCTGGCGACGCAGTAGCTGTCCGACGTGCGGTCGCCGATGGGGGCGTATTGTGCGTTGACGATCAACGTGCTGCTGGTGGAGATCGGCTGCGATACGCCGTTGACCACGACGCTGGCGTTGAGGTTTTCCGTGGCTTGCTGGGCGGCGGCGCCTTCGAAGGTGGTATTGCTCGCCATGCCCAGCGCATAGCTCAGCGTGCCCGTCACGGGATAGCTGAGCGCGCCGCTGGTAGCGGTGCCCGTGATGGCGAGGTTGGCTTGCATGCCATGTGTGAACGCATAGGCCAGCGCCTGCTGGACGGGGAAACTGGTGGTGACCGGCGTGGTGCTGGCCGACGAACCGGACGAACCGCCGCCGCATGCGGACAAGGTTGCGGCCAGCATGGCGGCCATGGCGACAGGCGAGAGTTTTTTCGCAAATTTCATGTTGAGTGCTTTCCTTGGAATGTGAGGCCCAGTCATGGCGGCTGAGTATTGCTGCCGCGCAAAAATAGGCCACGCAAGGTTATCAGCTTCTCAATGCATGAAATCTATTCAATTGTTGCCATAATGAACAATATAGTGCCGACAGGAGAGGGGCGCGGCAGGCCGCTCGCCCGTCGGCCCCTTGGCTTCAATTCATGGCGCATTCGACCTTGACGGTCGAGCGGCGAGCCATGCTGCCGATATCCGCGGCATTCAAGTGTTTGGCCTTGGGGTCCTGTTGCAGCTGCGAGGTGCCGTAGTCGACATTCGATGCATCCAGAAAGCTCGACAGCGTGGCCGTATTGATCGCGAAATTGATGTTTTGCGGTATGTTCCCGGTCGCCTGGCCCACGCGTATTGCATTGATCTGGGCCACCACGACGCCAACCAGCTGCCCGTGCGAATCGAGCACCGGGCCGCCACTGTTGCCCGGCTGGGTGGGGACGGACATCTGGAATTGCGAGGTGTCGTTGTTCAACCCGCCCAGCGCGGTGAGGGTGCCCGTACTGACGCTGGCGCCGGCCGCCAGCAGTCCCGCCAGCGGATAGCCGAGGGTCACCAGCTCGTCACCAGGGCGGACGCCGCGTCCGGCGCGCAGTTTCAACGAGGGCGCGCGCAGGTTGGCCACGCTGAGCAGCGCCAGATCGTTGCGCTCGTCCTTCTCCCGCAGCACGGCAGGCAAATCGAACGGCATGATCTTGATGCTCTTGCAGTCTTTGACCACATGGTGGTTGCTCACGACGTAGCTGGTGCCCATGCCCACGACGAAGCCGCTGCCGCTCTTGCCGCCCGTGGTCGGATTCTTGGCCGCGTTCGCCGCCGTGGCATTTGCCTCGGCGAGTGCCTTGGCGGCATCGGTTGCGGCGATCGCCTTGGTGAGTTCGGCAACCGTGGGCCATTGCTTGGCCTTGGTTTGCGATTCGGTCAACTGGGCCGGACTCAGTTTCGGCGTGACGCGCTCGATATTCGTTTTGGCCGAGTTGTTCTGCGGATCACGGGCGCGGGCCAGGGTGTACCACATGTGGGCCGCAACCAGGTCCGGCACGAGGCCGGCCCGGCCACTCTCATAAAAATAGCCGACCCAGTCCTGCGCAACGGAGTCGCGGAAATAGGCGGCGCTCAGCAGCCATTTGAGCGCCTCGCCATCGTCGCGCGCGACGCCGCTGCCGCGCGCATAGGCCAAGCCCACGTTGCGCTGGGCAACCGGTTGCATTTGCAGGGCGGCCTTGCGATACCAGCTGAGCGATTGATAGGGATCTTTTTCGACCAGTCCGCCGTCCTTATAGAAATCGCCCATCCAGTTCTGCGCGGCCGCATCGCCTTGTTCGGCCGCGCGGCGCAGCCAAGGCAGCGCGCCGGCCTTGTCCGGTGGCATGCCGCCCAGGCCGCGATACAGGCTGATCCCGTACCACAACTGCGCCTCCGCATTGCCCAGATCGCCGGCTTTCTTGTACAGCGCGATGGCTCGCGTCTCATCCTGGGGCAGGCCATTGCCCAGATGCAGCTGACGCGCGTACAGGAAGATTGCTTCCGGGTCGCCGGCGTCGGCGCCCTTCTTGAACAGGCCGACCGCGATGCCCTCGTCCTTGATCACGCCCTGTCCGGCCAGGCGCAATTGGCCCATCATGACCATCGCCTTGGGATCATCCTTGTCGACCAAGGGCTGCAACAGCTTCGCGGCGCCAGCAAAATCACGTTTTTTGATCGCCTCCTTGGCGGCCACCAGGTCAGCGTCCTGCGCATGGGCGGGGAGGGCGGCGGAAAGCAGGGCACTCAGGACCAGGCCACATGAAATTCGTTTCATAAATTGAGGCGGAAAAAGTTGAATGATGACAAGTATGGCGAGGCTACATCATGCGGCAAGCCTTGCCGGGCTGTCAAATAGGCAACCTGGCTGCTGTGGTCGTTGTTGTTGCGGAACACTGACTGCCAAGGATGGGCGACGGGGCGCGCATCACTTCGAGGTTGGAATTTCTGCTGTTCAAAAAATTTTGGGACGAACCCTAGGCAATTCCGACCGGAGTATGTACAATGCGGCCTCTTTTCCCTGATAGCTCAGTCGGTAGAGCGACGGACTGTTAATCCGCAGGTCCCTGGTTCGAGTCCAGGTCGGGGAGCCAGAATTCAGCAAGACCAGAAAGCCCAGCCCGGTCCATCCCGGCTGGGCTTTTTGTATTTTCCGTCAAGAAAATCTGTCATTTGTGACAATAGGTGAAGTTTCAGTTTATTCAACATGCTATTCTGGCAGGCTAAGTACTATTTCTGCCTGGAAAATCGATGACGATTAAAGCTGCGATTTCGGTCCTTGCCGTGGTTTTGACGGCTTGCTTATCCGCATGTGGGGGTGGTGGCTCCAGCCAGAGTCCGGCACAGGCGTCTACTGGTGGTACCACCACGGTGCCCGTGCCGAATACACCGGCAACGCCTGGTGCGCCGACAGCGGGCGATATCGCGTATGAGAATCTCATTCAGCAGTTGTATTTAGCCTATTTCGGGCATCCGCCCGACCCGGCCGGCCTGACCGCCCAAATGCAGGCATTTCACGCCGCCGGCGCACCCACTACGCCGGCCGAATTATCCCAGGCTTACGCAAGTAATCCCACGGTGCGTAACCTGGTGGAAAATTCTTTTAATACGCTTGAATCGAACCAGTTCTATTACACTGGATCGAATGCGGGCCTGGGTTTCGTGTCCGTCGTCTATGACACCTTGTTTTCACATTTGCCCAATGCGGCGGATGCCAAGTACTGGGACTCGCTGCTACAGGATGGCCATACTGCGCGATCGGCCATCATGCTGTCGATCCTCGCAGGCGCTCAGGGCAGCAACGCCGATATCCTTGCGCGCAAGGTGCGAGCGGGCACGCTGCTTACGCACAGTCTGGACGTGACCGGGCAAAGCGCCAGTTACGCAGGCCCGATTGCCCGGATGATCGTCGGCGCCATGATTCACAATACCGCATCGATGCAGGATGATAGTGCGCTCCAGTCCAGCATTGATGCGACCCTGCGCCGATTATCCCTGCTTGTCACGGGGACTGTGGTCGAGGCGCCGGCAGGTGCGCGGAATGTCCTCCTGCTGACTGCGGCCGATCAGATGGCTGGCAACGGCGCGCGGGTGAGGGCGCTTGCCAGCGCGCTAAGCGCCGACCTGAACGGATTGCGTCCCGGCGGTCCGACGTGGACGGTGACGGTGAAAGTGGCGGCCGATACGGTCGCGGCCATTCGTAGCCAATTGCGTTCCTATCACAGCGCCATTCTGATTGGTCGCGTCCCGGTGCCCACCAAGCAGGAGATTCCGGAACTGGACTATTACCGCCTTCCTGACTGTCCTTTGATCCAGGTGAACGATGCAGGCGAAGTCAGCACGTCTGGCGATGTTGCCGCCGATCCCCGTTGCAACAATGGGCTGCTCATTTCTGTCCTGCGCGGACGATCGGCGGCGTCCGATATGAGCGATGTGGGACGTAAGCTGGACCAGATGATCGCCTATCACAAGAGCAGCAGCGCGACGAATATGTCGTGGGGGCGGCGTCTTTTCTATGTCCAGGCCGGTTGGTTTGGTGGCCCCAGCGTGCATATGGTCGACCAGATGAATGCCTGGGCTGGGTCTACCATGTTCCCGCAGGATGCCATCAGCTATCCGGACGCCGGTTCGTCGGTGCAGCGCCGTGACGCCTTTGTCGATTGCATTATCCACGGGAATGAAATCTGCGGCGCCAATCTGCACGGGGCGCCGCTTGAGCTTCAGTTCGAAGGCCCAGGCACGCCCGACGTCTTTTATTCCAGTGATATGGTCTCCTGGCATCCCGCAGACCTGGTCGCCGGGGCGGTGCAGGCCAAATACATCACGCTGGACTCTTGCGGCACGCAGAACTTCCTCGTCGATCAGTCGGTCGGGACGACACTGCTTATGAATGGCAACGCGTTGCTCACGCGCGGCTTCGTGGAACCCACGTGGATATCCAACACCGCGGAGGCAGATGTGATCAGGAACGAATACGGGCTGTTGCAGAACGGCGCTACTTTCGCCGAAGCCTTGTCGGGGCGCCTGGATAACTCGTCGGGCAGCATTCAGGGCGACCCGTATATCACCATGCGGCCGGCGCCGGGAGGCCCACAGCCGAAATTGGTTATCGATGGCACGCACGTTAACAGCGGCGTCAGCGCTTATTCAATCAACTTGCCCGATTCCGTCAATGGTTCGAGATTGGCCCACATTATCACCTACTCCAATCGCGGAAACGCAGACCTGCACCTGCGCATCGGGGTGGCCCCGACACGCATCAGTGTCGATATGGGCGATTCCCGCGGTTATCAACGAATAGGTAGCGACGGTTCGGTGTTTTATACAGACTTCGTTCAGACTTTTTCCGATGGGAGCGTGCTGGCATACCCATCAATTGAGACCGAAACCTATGGTGGTGCGATGCACGCAACGATTAAACCCGGTCAAAGTATGGCTGTAACCTACCGCATGAAGGTCGACGGGGGAAGTGCGCCGGTGAAGGCGGGTCAATACGTCTGGGATATGGTGAATACATCCGACGATCCGGCCAGCGGACGCGTCACCATTTCGTTGATGGCGCGCGTGCGCTGACGCATTTTTCGGAGCGCGTCAAACCCTGTTGCGTCGCGGAATTTAGCACGTTAGGCTACTGGAGTCAGACTTTGGAACTGTATCAGCAATGAAAACTCAGTACTTCACCGCAACCAGTCTCGATGGCTACATCGCCACAGAGGATGACTCCCTGGATTGGCTCTTTCCGCTTGGCGACTTAAATGATTCCGGCTATCCAGAGTTCATCGCCGAGGTGGGCGCACTAGCCATGGGCTCGGCAACCTACGAGTGGATGCTGCGCAACGCAAACACTGTTGCCGCCGAGACCGGCTCTCCGTGGCCCTACACGCAGCCAGCCTGGATTTTCTCCAGTCGCGTGCTTCCAAGCATCGACGGGGCGAACATCCGCTTCGTCCAAGGGGGACGTGCGCCAAGCGCATGTCGAGATGCGCGTTGCCGCCGGTGCCAAGAACATCTGGATCGTCGGCGGCGGAGACCTGGCGGGGCAGTTCTACGATGCAGGCCTTCTGGACGAGCTGATCGTACAAGTTGGATCGGCCACGTTGGGCCAAGGTAAAGCGCTCTTCCCCCGCAGAGTGCTAAGTCCAGTTTTGCGCCTGATGTCTGTTCGTCAGATGGGTGCTGGCATGGCTGAACTGCGCTATGAAGTGCACAAATACGATCAAAGTGACATCGTATGAGTTCAGCATTGGCAGAGTCTCCAGAAATTAACGGCTCAGGCAACTGATATTGCAGTTCATCGCACGATACGGGGGGGCGTGATCGGATCGCCGGTAGACTCCATTCCGTTGGCAAAAGCCTAATATCTTGGAGAGAACATGCGCATTCGTTTATTTGCCGCCGCTGCGGCGCTGATCCTGACCACCGCTATCTCCGCTAGTGCCGCGGAAAAGCTCGATGCCGTCCTGGCCACGGCCATGGCCGGCTCCAAGGTTCCCGCCGCCGGCGTGCTGGTGATGCGGAACGGGCAAGTCGAAGACCAGGCTGTCGCCGGCGTGCGCCGCAATGATGGCAAGGATGCCGTCACACCGGATGATGTGTGGGTGATCGGTTCAACGGGCAAGGTGATGACGGTGGCCATGGTGGCGCGTCTGGTCGAACGGGGCACCCTGTCTTGGGATACGTCACTGGAACAAATGCTGCCCGATCTGGCCAAGGCCATGCGTCCCGAATATCGCCAGGTCACCTTGATCGATCTGTTGTCGCACCGGGCCGGTCTGCCGCGTGATCTGCGCAATACCAAGGCGCTCAACTCCTACTTTGGAGACACCCGCGCGCTGCCCCAGCAGCGGCTGGCCTACATCACTGCTGCACTCAAGGAGAAACCAGCCCTTAAACCGCGTTCGGCCTTTAGTTACAGCAACACTGGATTCCTGGTCGCGGCAGCCATAGCCGAACGCGCCACCGGAAAAACTTACGACGAGCTGATGCAGGCTGAAGTCTTCGGGCCACTGGGCATGGCCACAGCAGGCAGTGGTGCGACCCATGACGGCCAGATCCGCGGCCACAGCAATGGCAAGCCGAAACTGGAGGTCAAACGGGAGGCCGATGGCGTGCCGGCCATGTATGCGCCGGCCGGATTCTTGCACATGAGCCTGGCTGATTGGGCGCGCTTCAATCTCGACCAATTGGCTGGTGCCAAAGGAAAGGGTAAGCTGCTGTCGCCTGCCAGCTATCAGCTGATGCAAACGGCTCAGCCGGGCAGTGGTGCCGGCCTCGACTGGGGAGTGCAAGCGTCGATCGCCGGGCGCAAGGGGCCCGCATTGGTGCATCAGGGTTCGGATGGCAACTGGCTTGCGGTGGTCGTCCTCTTCCCCGACCAGGACAGCGGCGTGCTCGCCGTGGCCAATGCATTCGAAGACATGGGCGCCGACGTGGTCATCAATGGCATGCTGGGCACCTTGTTCCCTACGCTGGCCCCGGCCAAGTAGGGCATTGCGTCCGCTTGCAAGACCATTTTCTTGATGGACAAGGGCAGGCGGATATTGCCGCTGGCCCTCAGTCGTGCGTCTCGCTCCACCACTCGCTGAGTTTCTTGCATTGCTGAGGCGCCAGCGCTGGCCGGAACTGGCAATCGAGCGTGATGAAGAACTCGCGCGTGACGCCATAGTCGCGCTGGTAGCGCTCCAGGATGCGGTCGATTTCTCCGCTGGCGTATAGCTGCGCGATACCGCGCTCGAACGCGGTGCGCTGCGCCTCCGTGCGGAAACGCAGCCAGTAGAAGCGACCGTGCCCCAGTACATCGTGGAACGCCAGTTCCGCCTCGGTGTTGTGCTTCTGCGGTAATTGCTGCTTGAGGTAATACCGGAACACGTCGGGCTGCGAAATGATGATGTCGGTGCGGTCGAGGAAGAGGGCGCCGGACGGCATGGTTACCGCTTCCCGGTAATGCGGGTGGTTGGTCGTGGCCGCCACATAGGCCGGCCCCAGCACTTCGCGCGCGTTGCGGAACGCGGTGACCCGGTATTTCTTCAACTCGCCGACGCTGGACAGCACCGGGATCTTGCCGCGCAAGGTGATCGCCATATTGTGGAAATAGGAAACCGGCCAGCGGCTCAGGTAGCCGTCCTGCGCCTGCCGCGCGGTGGTGGACGTGTTGACGTCGAATACTCCCTGGCGAAATTGCTCGTCGAGGCCTGCGTTTGGCAAATAGATGAATTCGACGGCGATCTGCTGCGAGGCGAACGTGGCGCGCAGCACGTCCACAAACAGGCCGCTCGCATGGTCCGGCAGCACGAACGGCGCGATCGCACTTTGCAGCCCGACCTTGATGGAGGCGAGGCTGGGATCAGCCGGCGCCGGTTCGGCGGCGGCACTGCTGGCGGCGGCAGCCGCAAACACAACGGCGGTAAACCACATTGGCGTTCCCCCAGCCCGGATTGGTTTCATCATTATAGTCCCGCTGTTGTGGCGCCCCGTTTGTGGCATGGCTGCTTGCTTATGCTTTCCTGTCAGGACCTAGGGGAGATAAAAATACTCCTTCGGAATCTGGCGGAACGCCGGCGTCAGGTAAGGGTTGTCGAGCCCGATGATGGTGCGCTGTTTCAAGCCGGCCCGCTGCAGGCTGGTGTGGGAACGTTCGTCCTGCTCGAAGAAGCGCAGCAGGCTGCCGTCGGCGAACGATTTTTGCAGGCCGTTGAGGATGGCGTCGCGCAGTTCCGTGTCGCCCTTCCGGACGAAGAATTGCCGGCTGAACGGATATTGCAGCACCAGGTGCGGTTCCACCACCACGTCCGGCGCCAGCGCACGGTAACGTTCGAGCAGCGTGAACGCTTCGTCCGCGCCCAGCGGGTAGAAGTCGATGCGCTTGGCGTTGACCATGCGGAACAGCGATTCGAATTCGGCCGTGCGCACGTGGATGCCGGACGCCGCCAACACCTTGCTGTCGGCCCAGCCCGGACCCTGGCCGGCCACCACGCGGCGCAGCTCGCCCAGGTTCTGGATGGCGGCGAAGTCCTGCTGCGCGTCCTTGTGGATCAGCAGCAGGCGGAAGCCGCTCAAGCCGCGGTCGATGGGGAAGTAGACGGCGTCGAAACGGGTTTCGAACTCCGCGCTGGTGCCCGCATCGAACACGGAGATCTCGCCATGTTCCAGCAGCGAGCGGGCGCGCTCCTGGTTCATCTTGGGTACCGACATCGACAGCACGAACGGTACGCCCGACTTCTTCAGCGCCAGTTCCAACAGCTTGTAGCCGTAGTCGTCGGGCGGGCGTTCCTCGATGCGCGGGTAGACCACGTGCAGCGTGGCCCACGCCGGCGCGCCGCACGCGCTGGCCAGCAGCACGCAGGCGGCGGCCAGCCAGCGGCGCAGGCGGCGCGGACGGTGCAGGCTCGGCACGCGGCGGCCTTATTTGGCGCCGGCCACGGCCGCCGCCAATTGCCTGGCCGCCTCGGCCGGCGAGGTGCCGGAATCGAAGAACTTGGCCACCACCTCGGTGGCGGCGGCCTTGGCCTTGTCGTGCATGGCATGGCCGTGCGCGAAGCTGCCAACCATGGTGTTGGCCTTGAGCGCGGCCTTCATGTCGCTCATCGACTTCTTGCCGCATTCATCGAAGCCATCCATGGCCACGTCGGTGCGGGCCGGGATCGAGCCTTTGACCTGGTTGAATTTTTCCTGGAAGTGCTTGTCCATCACGGCGCTTGCCAGCGCTGCCTGGCCGGCCATCTGCTTGTCGCTGACCTTGAGGAAACCGAACTGGTCGGCGTTGAAGATGAAGCTGCCCTCGGTGCCCGGATACTGGAAGCAGAGGAAGTCCTGGTTGGGCTTCATCTTGCCTTTCTCGAATTCGCCCTTGGCCCAGTCGCCCATGATCTGCATGGCCGCCTTCTTGTGGTAGATCATCGAGGTGGCGATGTTCCAGTCGCGGCCAGCGTAGGCCGGGTCGACCATGGTGCGCAGCTTTTGCATCTGCTCGAAAGCTTTCTCCATGGTCTTGCCGGACAGGGCCTTCGGATCGAGGTCGATCAGCGCTTCCTTGTAGAACTTGGGGCCGCCGGCCGACATGACGGCGCTGTCGAACAGGGTCGCGTCCTGCCAGGGCTGGCCGCCGTGCGCCAGCGGGATGTAGCCGGCTTTGCGGATCTTGTCGGCCACGGCCACCAGCTCGTCGAAGGTCTTGGGTGGCGTGAGTTTGAGCTCGTCAAAGATGGCCTTGTTGGCCCAGATCCAGTTGGTGCGATGGATGTTGACGGGCGCGGCGACCCAGTGTCCCTTGAATTTAGCGAACTTTTGCAGGGGGAGCGGCACGACCTTGTCCCAGCCTTCGGACGCGGCGACGGCGTCCACGTTGCCGAGCAAGCCTTCCTCGGCGTACTCGGTGATGGAGTAACCCAGCATCTGCATCGCGTCGGGCGGGCTGCCGCTGGCCACGCGCGCCTTCAGGGCCGAGCGCGCGTTGTCGCCGCCACCGCCGGCCACGGCGCTGTCCTTCCAGTTGAAGCCGCGCTTGACGACATCATCCTTGAGCACCTTGAGGGCGGCGCCCTCGCTGCCGGAAGTCCACCAGTGGACCACTTCGACGGACTTGTCCTGGGCCGTTGCGGCGCTGCCGGCCAGCAGTAGTGTCATGAGGGTGATGGCATGAGGATGCTTCATGGATGTTCTCCCGCGTCTCGTTATAGGAATAATGCGAAGGCGATCGACGCCAGGGGCCTGGCGACACTCAAACATACGCCTATCCCGTGCCGCGCTCAACGCGCAGCCGGACATCGGCCTATGCATGTTGCTGCCCCGCTACGTGCGGCATGGCGCAACGGAGGTAGCGTCCGGGCGGCGGTCACTTGCCGGTCAGGCAACATATCGCGCTATACTGGTGACAAGTCCTGCGCCCGCTGTGCCGGCGACGAGGGCTAGTCCATGATCGCTGTGCCAGCCGCCACGGAGTGTGCCATGCAACATTGGAATTGGTGGATCGCGTCCTTGTTCCTGGCCAGCGCGTGCCAGGCGGCGCCGGCCGATGCGCCGGCCCTGCAATTACCTTTCATCTGCCGGGCCCAGGAAGCGGGGCTGGGCCAGCCCATCGTCGACAGTTTCGATGCCACGGCCCATCCGGTGATGGACAGTGCCAGCCATCAGCCGTTCGGTTACAGCCGGCAGTGCGCCATCACGCCGCGCACCGTCTACTTCTACTACAACGGCAGCGAATTCAAGCCGTTCGCGCCCGCCACCGATTATGCGCACCCGCCGGCCGATATGCGCCGCGCCCGTTATGGCGACGCCAGTGTGCCGTTCGTGGTGCAGGTGGAGGTGGGCACCATCAACCGCTTCTTCTACACCATCGCCATGCTGGCGCCGGCGCCCGAGCCGGCCCAACCGGCCTGGAACCATAAGCTGTTCTACTGGCTGCGGGGTGGGGTGGGCATAGGCCACCAGCAGGGCTTGCCCATGTGGATCAACGGCGCGCTCAGCCGCTCGGAGCGGCAGTTGCTGCCGGCGGTACTGGAGCAGGGCTACGCCGTGCTCAGCTCGTCCGGCAACGAGACTGGCGTCCATTACAACATGCGGCTGGCCGGTGACACGGCACGCAAGGTCAAGCAGCACTTCATCGCCAGCCACGGCCAGCCGCTGTACACGATTGCCATGGGCGGTTCGGGCGGCGCCGTGCAGCAATACCTGTTCGCGCAAAACCTGCCGGGGCTGTTTGATGCGGGCGTGCCCATCCAGTCGTTTCCGGACATGATCACCCAGACCATTCCGATCTCCGACTGCCCCTTGCTGGGCCAGTATTTCAAGGACGCCGTGGCGGGTGACGCGGCCTCGCCATGGGCGCAATGGAGCAGCCAGACGCTGGTGGAAGGCATGAGCGCCAGCGACACGGTGCGCAACGCCCAATCCGGCCAGCCGGGCACGACCGAATGCATCAATGGCTGGCGCATGGCCATGCCCACGGTGCTCAACCCGCTGTACCGTGACTACCGGTTCGACCTCGGTGCGCACGCGTATGGTTATCGCGACGGCGCGCTCGACAAGGTGAAGTGGACCCATTGGAACGACCTGGCCGACATCTACGGCGAGGACGCGCGCGGCTACGCGCCCATCCCCATCGACAACGTGGGCGTGCAGTACGGCCTGGCCGCGCTGGCGGCGGGCAAGCTCGACGTGGACGAATTCCTGCGCCTCAATGCCTGCGTCGGCGGGTGGAAGGAACAGCCTGATTTCGTGGCATGGAAAGGCGCTGCCGATCCCTTCGATGGCGCCAACATGCTGCGCGGCGACCATTGCCGCTCCCCCGATGGCACGCCTGCCCCGCGCCGCGCGGGCGACGTGGGCGCCATGCGCCGCGCCTATACCTCGGGCCAGGTATTCACCGGGCAACGGCTGGGCATCCCCGTGATCGACTTGCGCCCGTACCTGGAAGCCACACTGGACATGCACAACGCCCGCCAGTCGTTCTCCGCGCGGGCGCGTCTGCGTGCCCACGATCCGGCCGAGGCCGCCCGCCAGGTGATCTGGTTCGTGCGGCCGGAGGCGGACCTGGTGCCGGTGGCGCTGGAGGCCATGGGCGTGCTCGACCGCTATCTGGCGCAGCATCAGCCGCCGCCCTTGTTCACCGACCGCTGCATGGACGAGCAGGGCGCCACCATCGCCGCCGGCCCCGATGTCTGGGACGGCATGCTGGACCAGCGCCCGCCCGGCGCCTGCACGCGCGCGTTTCCCCTTTTCTCCAGTCCCCGCATGGTGGCCGGCGACTCGATCCGGGGCGACACCTTCAAGTGCGCGCTCAAGCCCGTGGCCACCGCCCTGGCCGATGGCAGCTATCCGCCCGGCGTGCATTTCTCGCCCAGCCAGCAAGCCTGGCTGGCCCGCATCTTCCCGCAAGGCGTGTGCGACTACAGGCAGGGCGACGTGGGCCGCCCACCATCCTGGTAGGGCAAGTCAACCCCGCGCCGGCTGATGTTGCATTGACGCTATATCCATGACTTGCAAGATAGTTCTTGCTGTATATTTGCAAAGCGGCCTGCGCCTGCACCCCGCGCGGCGGCTCTGCGTTGCGGCCATGCCCATGCCGATGTGTACCGTCGCCCACCCGCCGCGTGCATGACGCGGGGCCGGTGGCGGCCGGGATAAGCGATGAGCGAGGAGAAGCAGGGAATGCTGAAGCGGTTGTGGAACACGGCCTGGCGCCGGACGCTGGGTGTCTTTTTGCTGAGCTTGCCGTTGGCGGCCGGCGCCGCCAGTCAGGCGCCGGTGCGGCTGGTGGTGGGCGAATTGCCGCCGTTCGCGATGGAAGGCGGCGAGCGCGGCCCCGGCTCGCTGGTGGAAATCACCCAGGAGCTGGCGCAGCGCCTGGGCTTGTCAACCCCGGTCGAATTTTATCCCTGGCAGCGCGCGTTGAAGATGACCGAAGGCATGTCGCGCGTCGTCGTGCTGCCGCTCACCCGCACGCCCGAGCGCGAGCCCCGCTACACGTGGCTGGCCCGGCTGTACCGACAGGATTTCGTGTTCGTGTCGCGCCATGGCACGCTCGACTTGCGCAATATCGACGCGTTGAAGGGACGCCGTATCGTCGTCCTGCGCGGCTCGCCGCATAAAGAGGTCCTGGCGGCCGAACATTTCGCGGCCGTGTTCGAATGCGCCACCGTGCGCGAGTGCATGCGCATGGTGCAGACCGGCCTGGCCGACGCCACCTATGGCGGCGAAGTGATCCACCGCAGCGCGGCCAACCTGGCCGGCGCCGCCGTGTCCGATTTTGACTACAGTGCGCCTTACCGGTGGGGCGAAATCTGGCTGGCAGGCTCGCTCGATTTTTCCGCCGCAGACATCGCCCAATGGCAGGCGGCCATGAACGCCATGCGCCATGACGGCAGCTGCGCGCGCATCCTGCGCAAGTACGGTCTGCCGCTCGATACTTGCAAATAACTCCATATTAATCAATTGCTTAACTTGCAGTGCTGGCCGCACCGATCGGGTCCGGCCGATTGCCGTTTGGCCCGGCGATTGTTTTGTCCAAGCCAGCCCGGACAGCAATTTCTACCAATTGAAGGACTACTCGGTATATTGCGCTTGCAATACCCGGTATCAATGCCAGAAAATACTGCCTTTTTGCAAGTCGGTGCATTCTAGACATCATTGAGATGCGGATCAGACCTGCCACCGCTCACGAGGCGACGTGGCGGGCTGCTCCAGGCTCACCGAAAGCGGCACAGCCCGCTTGCGCCGTTCCGGCCCGCCGGGGAACGGTGTCGACAGAAGAGAGAACAGGAGACAACTGTAGTCCCTCTTTGCCAAAACCACTTAAATCGGGAAATTGAATGATCAAATTGTCCAAGATGCACAAGCGCCTGCTGGCGCTGAGCGCCGTCATGCCTATGGGCGCCGCCGTGGCGCAAACCGCCCCCGCCGCCGATACGCCCCAGCTGGAAACGATTACCGTGACGGCCCAGCGCCGCACCGAGAACATCAAGGATGTGCCGGTGTCCGTGTCGACCCTGAAGGATGAAAAGCTGGACGTGCTGGTCTCCGGCGGCCAGGATATCCGCCTGCTGGCCGGCAAGGTGCCTAGCCTGAACGTGGAGTCGTCGAATGGCCGTACCTTCCCGCGCTTCTACATCCGCGGCTACGGCAACACCGACTTCAGCACCTTCGCCTCGCAACCGGTGTCGCTCGTGTATGACGACGTGGTGCAGGAAAACGGCATCCTGAAAGGTTTCCCGATTTTCGACGTGGCCAACGTGGAAGTGCTGCGCGGCCCGCAAGGCACGCTGTTTGGCCGCAACACGCCAGCCGGTGTGGTCAAGTTCGAATCCGAAAAGCCCAACACCAAGGGCATCGAAGGCTATTACAACCTGTCGCTGGCCACCCACAACACGGCCAACGTCGAGGCAGCCGCCAACATTCCGCTGTCGAAGGAATGGGCGATGCGCGTATCGACCCTGCGCCAGCACCGCGACAATTTCGTCGACAACACCTTCACGCACCAGAACGACGTGCTGGAAGGCTACAACGAGCATGCCGAGCGCGTGCAGTTCCTGTATCAGCCTGACACCACCTTCAACGCCCTGTTCAACGTGCACTCGCGCACCACCGACGGCAGCGCGCGCCTGTTCCGCGCCAACCTGATCAAGAAGGGCACCAACGACTTTACCGACGGTTACGACTTCACCAAGATCAACACCAACGGCCAGAACACGCAGAGCCTGAGCACCAACGGCGCCAACGCCCGCCTGACGTGGGACCTGGGCGCGGTCAAGCTGTTCTCGATCACCGGCTACGAAGGCGTGGACAATTACTTCAGCCGCGGCGACATCGACGGCGGCGCGCCCGGCCAAGTGCCGTTCCAGGTTGAAACCGGCGGCGGCCTGACCGACCTCAAGCAGTACAGCCAGGAATTCCGCGTCGAATCGAAGAACGCCGGCCCGCTGAACTGGCAGAGCGGCGTGTACTACTTCTCGGAAGACGCCAACGGCTACAGCAACAACTTCAACAGCACCACCGGCGCCCAGACCTCGCACCTGGCCAGCCATCAGAAGAACACGGCATGGGCGGCCTTCGGCTCGGTCAACTACGCCGTCAGCGACGACTTCATGCTGCGTGGCGGCCTGCGCTACACGAACGACAAGAAAGACTTCAACACGGTCGAAGCGGTCAACGTGGTGCAGATCGGCCCGAGCGGTGTGAGCGAGAGCAAGAGCAAGGTCAACTGGGATGTCAGCGGCACCTACAAGATCAACAAGGACGTGAACGCCTACGCGCGCGTGGCCACCGGCTTCCGCGCGCCCAGCATCGCCGCCGCCAACAGCTCCGTGCCCATCACCGTGGCCGATGCGGAAACCATCGTCTCGTACGAGGCTGGCATCAAGGCCGACCTGTTCAACCGCCGCGCCCGCGCCAGCGTCAGCGTGTACGACTACGACGTGAAGAACCAGCAGCTGACCGTGGTGGGTGGCAATTCCAACGTCACCAAGCTGATCAACGCGGCCAAGACCAAGGGCCGTGGCGTGGAAGCGGAGTTCGAAGCCTTCGTCACCAGCGACTTCAAGGTCACGGCCGGCGGCAGCTACAACTTCACGGAGATCCGCGACCCTAGCCTGTCGGTGATCAAGAACCCATGGAGCACGGTGCTGAACCCGATCAACGCCGCAGGCCGCGTCGTCATCGACGGCAACCCGCTGCCGCAGGCGCCGAAATGGACCTTCAACGCCACCGCCAAGTACAACTGGGCGCTGGAAAACGGCAACCTGTTCGTGCTGACGGACTGGTCGTATCGCAGCAAGATCAACTTCTTCCTGTACGAAGCGACCGAATTCACGGGCAAGGCCATGCTGGAAGGCGGCCTGCGCGTCGGTTACAACTGGGACGGCGGCAAGTATGAAGTGGCAGCGTTTGGCCGCAACATCACCAACACCCAGCGCATCATCGGTGCGATCGACTTCAACAACCTGACCGGCATGGTCAACGAGCCACGCCAGTTCGGCGTGCAGTTCAAGGGCAATTTCTAAGCCCTGGATGATGGGCTGAAGGAGGGCGGTGAAAAATTTTCGCCGCTTTCTGGACAGTCCGGAAATGGCCGTATATAATGCGGCCTCTTTTCCCTGATAGCTCAGTCGGTAGAGCGACGGACTGTTAATCCGCAGGTCCCTGGTTCGAGTCCAGGTCGGGGAGCCAGAATTTGAGAAGCCCAGCCCTTACCGGCTGGGCTTTTGTCATTTCAGCATCGTGCTAGTGATCCAGCGGGCTGATCACCCCGCGTCCGCCACAGTTGAGCACATGGGTGTAGATCATCGTGATCCGATCCTTCGCGCCCTTGCCGTTGCGGGTGGTTAGCAGATGCATCTTGAAATTCAGGTCCAGCACGCGCAGCCTGCACGCTTCCAGTATCCGCAGGCCGCTGCCATAGAGCAGGGAGGCGATCAGCCAATGCAGGCCTTGAAGGCGGGCCAGGAGGGTGCGGACTTCGTCCACTGTCAAGTCGGTCGGCAGGCGTTGCGGCTGCTTGGCGGCGACCACATCTTTAAGCCAGTCCACTTCCTGTTTGAGGACTTTTTGATACAGGAACAGCAGCGCCGCTTTAGCCTGGGATTGCGTGGAGGCCGCCACTCCCCTCTTCACCGCGAGATGCGTGAGGAATGCTTCGATTTCCACTTTACCCATTTCGGCGGGGGGGCGCTTTTGGTGAAAGAGGATATAGCGGCGAATCCAGTCGACGTAGGCTTCTTCGGTACGGATGCTGTAATGCATGGTGCGGATGCGTTCACGCACTTGATCGAGCAATTTGGGTTGGGCGGGGGGGGGCATGACGGCTTTCTCCAGACAATGGGAAGTTTTATGCTCGCCGGGCGATGATTTTCACTCTTGGAGATTGCGCAACTTGCGGTTAGGTGGCGTGGTAGAATTTGTAAAAACGTCAATTTGACGTCCACTTTACGTTGGGCGTTCCTGGCCTTTGTCCTGTTATAGGATCACGAACTATGAGCACCAAAACTGTGTGTGGCGTACAGCTAGTTGACGAAGCTTATGCACTTCTCGGCGATGCAATTGCTCCGTATGTACAGACGGGCCGAATCGGAAAGTTCATCTACTGTGAGTCCGCTGTACAAAATGGGAATTTCCTCGATATGAGGTTCCGCCCAGAACAATGCGACGGGACGGTTCAATGTCCAATGCAAGTTTCCGTGCCCGTGAATTTCGTAAAATTCATGGCCGCAGGCATCAACGAAAAGCAGCTGGGTTTCCTCTCTGGGCAACAAGAATGATGGATTTTGCCCAACCATATATTCCAGCCGACGCCTACGGCGCGGCTGAATCGGCACGTTGGACGACAGAACAGACTGACTTTCGAAATATCTTGGCCTAAGGAATAGCGAGTGCGTTCATCCTTCCAATTACCGATCGACATACAGTCGATGCATCTTACTCAGGGATCCCGTGAAGATCTTGCGGCCATGCCTCCTGAGCAAGTCAACACTTATGTGTGGTTTGTAGCTCCAATTCCCGTAGCTGGATTTGACCCGCTCACCTGCCAAGTAGAAACAACTCTGGGATCCACCACGGTGAAATTCTTCAGGGTTGAAAGCGAACAAGATGACGTAATTTTCCAAAGCTCGAAGAACTTCGTGGTGGTGGCTGACGAAAAAGGAAAGCCTTTTGTTCCTACTCGAAATCTGACGGACAACCGGGGCCAGTATCCCTGTGTGGCGGTAGAAGTACGCTTCCCCAAAAGACTAGACGGTGATACCAGCCGTTTGCCGGGCCAGCCCTTTACCGAACAAGAGCGCGAGCGCTTGGATCTGTTGGGGCCTGATCCCATGCCGGAAAAACTTGCTGCACTTATGGCAACCAACCGGGCAATTAGAGAGCACCGAGTAAATGGCGCGAAGACAATTTCCGCTTCAGAGGTTACTGCGCTTATAACTGCACATCGGATCAACGACAGCCGGAGGGTTCTTGCTCAGACCGTTAGCCTGGTCACGACCCCAGATGCCTTTAAAAATGCCGCGGAAGACTACTTCTTGGGGGCGGCCAAGGAGAGCGTTTCCTTAGCACTAGCGTCTCTCAAGCGAGCACACCCCGCGCCTCCTACTACCGAAGACGAACTCCAAAGTCTTGTGCTGTCAACGGTGGACGCGGTACTGGTCCACCATGTTGAGACGCGGCGCTTGATTGAACCATTCTGGGACGGTTCTAGAAGAATCAATGTTGATGGCAAAGAAATTGAGGTGCCACGGTCACCCAAGGGTGAAACCGAAATTCAACCCACGCTGCATGTGTTTTTTCAAATGGCACTTGAACCTTTCGGGGTACATGTAATTCGTGAAAGCGACGAAGGTTCCGGGTCATTGGATTTTCGATTCTCTACTACCAATTCCAGATCGGAGCTTATTTCCGTCGCCGCCGAGTTCAAACTTGCGCATCACAAAGAAGTCAAGGCCGGCATTAAGCGGCAGCTTCCGCGTTACATGGACTCAATTCCATGCACACATGGTGTGTTCGTACTCATGTGGTTCAAAGATGAGAAAGGGAAATACTTCTCAGAACCAAAATCACAGAGCCTTCAGGAAACACGTTCATTTGTAGGCAGTCTCGCTGCTAATCCGGAAAACGCAAACCACAAGATAGCCAGCAGGGTCATAGATTGCTCCATTAGGCCATCTGCCTCCAATCTGAGATGACATGTAGTGCACCTGTCGCCCAACAATGCGCGCCAGGGGACGTGCCGCAAGCGGCCCGCCCCTGAGCTAGCACGTTAGAAATTATGCGAGCTGTAACGATTGACTGCGATGGCGTCAGTTCCGAGGCAGACTTCTGGGAGCGTTACGTTGTAGTGGCTGAACCTGAAGGCGCAGGATACTTTGGCCAAAACCTAGACGCGTTCTGGGACGGGCTGAATGGCGGCCCCGGTTGGCCTGGCGAATGCGAACTGCACTTCGTTAACACGCACACTCTATCCACGTTCCGCGGAGGACGCTTCCTGGCTGCGCTAAAAGAAATCGCGCGCGATTCGCAATTTGTGCGGGTACTGATTGACTAAATTTTCTAACTTTCAGCTCCAGCGGACGCGCTACGGCGGGCGTTGCCCACCTGCGCGCGCCGCTGAGCAATCACGTTCGGCGGAACTTACAGGCCTTTCACCTGCAGGGTTTGATCCGGGGTTTTGATGCTGAACAGACGGTCAATGTTGGGATGTTTCCCCGGGTTGGCGCGGGCATCCTGCGTGTGTTCGGCATAAATCTTCAGGCCCAGTTCCGCTGCTTCGGGGGTAATGGCGCTGAACTTTTCGGCCAGCCAGCCATAAACCCGGAGCGAGCCCGCCTGGCCAGGTTTATTTTCGATCG
This sequence comes from Rugamonas brunnea, assembly GCF_014042345.1. Lineage (GTDB taxonomy): Bacteria > Pseudomonadota > Gammaproteobacteria > Burkholderiales > Burkholderiaceae_D > Rugamonas > Rugamonas brunnea. Next base: position 97,383 of record NZ_JACEZT010000016.1, on the reverse strand, counting down.
TTGCTATTGGCGAGCCAGACTGGTCGACCAGTTCGATCGCCGCCACCGTATCCATGACGGGCAGTTGGGCCAGGTTGTCTGAAAATTTATCGCTGAAGTTAGGTAGTTGCATAGGTACTCTTGCAAGTTTTTATGAGGTTAAAACGGTATTTTGTCATAGCTGGCGTTTTAGCGGCGATGGCAGGCTGCTGACAGCCGCGTAAACCACGCATTTGCTGACAATTCCCTCCAAAGTGCCAAATACGGTGGACGAAGAAGTTGCACTTCAGTATTCTCTTGGTAGGGCATAATGCTCGAATAACAAAGGAAGGGAAGGGGCTTAGGCCATGGAAGAAACAAAAATCGTTTACGGTACGGAAGACTTGCTGACCAGTCTGTGCAACTCGGTCACACGCGTGCTGGGCATCGCCACGCAAACCAAGGTGCATTATTCAGCCATGGTGCAACGGATCACCAAAGTGGGCCTGAAACCGGACATCGGCTGCTTCGTGCTGTTCGACGGCGGTTTCACGGGCCTGGTGGTGCTGAACTTCGCGGCCGAGACGGCGATGGAGATCTATTCGCGCTACATGCTGCACATGGGTATGCCCAAATCGGAACTGGCCAGCTCGCACACGTCGGACGAAGTGGCCAATATCCTGGGCGAACTGATGAACCAGATCGTGGGCGACTTCACCGGCAAAGTGCGGCGTGAGCTGCAGACCAATATCACCCAGAACCAACCCAAGATGCTGGTGCTGAACAAGCAGGTCATGCTGAGCGTCGATACGCCGCTGGACCGGCCGGAAATGCGCCGCGTGTCGTTCTACACGGAAAAGAGCAATGTGTTCTACCTGGAACTGGCCATCGACCGCACCGAATTCGTCCGCCTGTATGAATTCGACGCGAACGAAACGCCCGACCCGGATGCACTGCTGGCCTTCGAGCAGGAGAATCAGGCTCAGGCTGCCGAAGCGGTTCCGGTGCAGACCGAGGCCGAGGATAACGACGAGTTGCTGAAGTCGCTGGGCATGTAAGCCGGCGCTACAGGAGCACCGACGAGGCCCGCGAGCGATCGCGGGCCTCTTTCATTTGGGCGAACGGATGAGCGCGTCAGGGCGGGGGCAGGCGGCACACGGGCTCGTTTTCCCAACGGCCCGAGCAGATGCGTGAATGGCACAGCATGCCTTCGATCAGGCCCAGTTGTTTGCAGCGGCGCAGCAGTTCGGCGGTGCTGTCCTGCTCGCCGCGTTCCACCACGTCCCGGCTGCGCTGAGGAATGACGGAGGCTGGCTGGGCTGCATGGGCCACCAGCGCTGTCAGCAAGGTCACGTCCGTGTCCGCCAACGGTGCGGCAGGGACCGCGGCGGTCGCTTTCGCGACGTGCGGACTGGGTGCGTGGGCGGTCGCCACAACTTCGCGCGTCGCCTTGGGCGCCGCCTTGCGCGCAACGGCACCGGCTGCGACGGTGGCTTCCGGTGTGGCGGGCACCCATGCAATGGCCCCGCGTTGTGGATCGGCTCGCCGCACGATTTCCACCTGGACCGGCGCGGACGTGTCGTTGATGATGGCCGCAGCCTGGCTGGACGCGGCCATCGTGAGCGGCGCCGGCACCACGTGGGCCAGCAGCGGCCCGGTCGTCGCCGGCGCAGCCACGTGCGGCGGACTGTCCTGCGGAGCGGTGAGTGCGGACTGGTGGATGCTCCACGCCAGCACCGTCATCGTCAGCAACAGCAGGCACAAGCCCGTGGTCCAGCTATTGAGTTTCCAGCGCGGCACGCGTTCCTGCTCCAGCGTGAGGGCGCCATGTTCCAGACTGGCCAGGATGCGCCGCGTACCTTCGCGCGCCGGACGGCGGGCCGTCAACAGCGTCGGTTTGTTCTGCCTCTCCAAAATACCACCCCCGAATTTGATCTAGCGTTCGATGAAGTTTTCTGGGCGGCCTACGATGGGGCGATCCCGGCGTAGATGGCCGCAAACTAGTGTCCGATCTGCGCCAGCCGCCTGTATTGATGGAGCGCACGATGTTACTTATTTCCATGCTGATCTTTTTCCTGACGGTTTGTGGCGCGGCCTGGCTGTCGCTGTTCCCGTCCGGCCGCGACCTGGTGCGGCAATCGCTGGCCTACCTGGGCCAGTGGACGGGCCACCGCGTACGTCAGGCAGGCCGGCGCGGCACGCATGGCGCGGGCGCGCTGGCGGACGGCGCCGGTGTGGCGCTGCGGTCGGGCGGGCGGATGCTGCGCCGTCACTATTTGACGGCGCTGGCCGCGTCCGTCTTGCTGACGGTGCCACCCTTGCTGGCCTGGCTCGTCAGTGGACGCGGCATGTTGGGCGGCTTCGATGGCGACGCTGGCGAAGTCGATCCGCAAGTGGCGGCGCTATTGCAGGGTGAGCAGTTGGCGGCGCCGGCGCCGCTGCCGCCCGTCACGTTCACGACGGCGGAGGTGACGCAGGTACGTCCCATGCTCGATAGCGCCAACCGCAACTGGCGCTTGCTCGACGCCGAGTTCGCCCAACGCTTGCTGATGGTCTTCAAGATCATGCATGAGCGCTACGGCTACGACATGGCCATCCTCGAAGGCTACCGCAGCCCGGAGCGCCAGAATCAACTGGCCGCCTCCGGTCCCGCCGTCACCAACGCAAAGGCGTTCCAGAGTTACCACCAGTTCGGACTGGCCGCCGATTGCGCCTTCCTGCGCGATGGCAAATTGCGCATTTCCGAGCAAGACCCGTGGGCCATGCGCGGCTATCGCTTGTATGGTGAAGTGGCCGAATCGGTGGGGCTGCACTGGGGCGGGCGGTGGACCATGATGGACCTGGGTCATACGGAATTGCGGGTGCCTGGCACGGTGCGCAAATAAGTGGACGTGCAGGAATCGTTGTTCCCGCTCAAACAATCGCGACAGTGGCGGTGGCACCATGGATCGGTCTGCCTATACCTTCCTCCATCCCAACCTGGCGGCCCGCTCATGATGCGTAATATCTGGTACTTTCTGCTCGATAGCCGCAAGCTTGCCTTGGTCGGTTTTATCGGCCTGCTCGCTTTTCTTTACCTGGGGTCGGCGGCGCTGGAACTGACCTTGCTCTGGACGGCGGCGGCGCTGGCCACCGCCCTGGTCGTGTGGGCCATCTGGTATGGCTGGCGCTGGCACCGTGCCCGGCGCGCGTCGAGCGCCATGGCGCAGGTGATCACCGGCGATAGCGAGGCCGGCAAGGCCGCTGTGCCCGCCACCACGGAGGGCGCCGATGCGGCGGCGACGCGCGCCGAAGTCAGCGCCATCCGCGACAGCATGCTCAAGGCCATCGCCACCATCAAAGGTTCCAAGATGGGCATGGTGTCGGGCGCGCGGGCCTTGTACGAATTGCCGTGGTATATGATCATCGGCAATCCGGCCGCCGGCAAGAGCAGCGCCATCGCCCATTCCGGCCTGCAGTTTCCTTTCGCGGACAGCAAGATCGTGCAGGGCGTGGCCGGCACCCGCAATTGCGACTGGTTCTTCACCACCGATGGCATCCTGCTCGATACGGCCGGGCGCTACGCGGTGGTGGACGAGCACCGGGCCGAATGGTTCGGCTTTCTCGACCTGCTGAAAAAATACCGCAAGCGTGCGCCCATCAACGGCATCATTATCGCCGTCAGCATCGCCGAGTTGCGCGGCGACGATCCCGAGGCCGGCATCAAGCTGGCGCGCAGCCTGCGCCAGCGGGTGCAGGATTTGATCGAACGGCTGGAAGTGTTCGCGCCCGTGTACGTGGTGTTCACCAAGGCCGACCTGATCGCGGGCTTTGGTGAATTCTTTGCGCAGACCGAGCGCAGCGAGCGCGAGCGCGTGTGGGGCGCCACTATGCCCTACAAGCGCAAGACCACCAGCCAGCAGCTGCTGGCCTTCTTCGACCAGGGCTTCAGCGAATTGTGCGATGGCGTCAAGGAGATGAGCCTGGCCAACATGGCCATGCAGCGGCGCGAGCGCATGCCGTCTGGCGTGTTCACGTTTCCGCTGGAGTTCGCCACCATCCGCGCCTCGCTGCGGGCCTTCCTGGCCACGCTGTTCGAGGAAAACCCGTTCCAGTTCAAGCCGGTGTTCCGGGGCTTCTACTTCACCAGCGCTTTGCAAGAGGGGCAACCGGTCAGCGCCCAGTGGGGGCGCACGGCCGAGCGTTTCGGCTTGCAACTGCCCGAACTTCCGATGTCCAATCACAGCGGCCAGACCGGCTACTTCCTGCTCAACCTGTTTCGCAAGGTGATCTTCGCGGACAAGGACCTGGTGGCGCAGTACGCCAGCAAGAGCAAGGTGCAGCTCAAGTATGCGGTGTTCTTCACGTCCGTCATTGTGCTGGGGGCGTCGCTGGGCGGGTGGAGCTGGTCTTATCTGGGCAACCGGCAACTGGTCAGCAACGTGCAGGCGGATCTGGACAAGGTGGTCAAGCTGCAGGACCAGCGGCTGGACCTGCAATCGCGGCTGGAAGCGCTTGATATCCTGCAGGACCGCATTGAACAGCTGGACAGCTATCGCCGGCGCCGGCCGTGGTCTTTGCGCATGGGCTTGTATCAAGGCGAGCTGCTGGAGCGCAAGCTGCGCGAGGAATACTTCTCCGGTGTGAAGGAAGTGATGCTCAAGCCCGTGGCCGCCAATCTTGAGGCGTTACTCGCGGAAATGAATGCCCATGCCGACCAGTTGCAGCCGGTCGCCCGGGTGGCGCCGGAGGATCATGACGGCACAAGCGGAGTGCCAGCCGTGGGCGCTGCTTCCGCTTTGGCCGCCTCGACCGCCGGTCAGGTCGCCGCCACGGCCGTCAGTTCCGCTACCACCCCGGCAACCGCGCCGACTACCGCGCCGGTCCCGCGCGCGACAGCCGCGCAACCGTATCTGGATGCCTCGCCCACCAACGTTGAGGACGCCTACAACGCTCTGAAGACTTACTTGATGTTGGTCGACAAAACCCATGCCGAGCCCAGCCACCTGAACGACCAGCTCACGCGCTACTGGCGCGGCTGGCTGGAAAGCAATCGGGGCGCCATGCCGCGCGAGCAGATGATACGCAGCGCCGAACGCCTGATGACGTTCTACTTGGCGCAGATCGCTGATCCCTCCTGGCCGCGTGTAGAGGAAAAGCTGGCACTGGTCGACCAGGCCCGTGAGAACCTGCGCCACGTGGTGCATGGCATGCCAGCGCGCGAGCGCGTGTACGCCGACATCCGCGCGCGCGCCGCCACCCGTTTCCCCGCGACGACGGTGGCCCGCATCGTCGGTGAGCAGGACCAGGCGTTGGTGGCGGGCAGCCATGCCGTGTCCGGCGCCTTCACCCGCGAGGCATGGGAAAAATACGTCGATGGCGCGTTCAAGGAAGCGGCCACGCACGAGCTGCAAAGCGCCGACTGGGTGCTGCAAACGGCGGCCAAGGACGACCTGACGCTGGAAGGTAGCCCCGAGCAAATACAGAAAGGCCTGGTGGACCTGTACAAGGCCGACTATGCACGCGAGTGGAAGAAGTTCGTGCAGGGTGTGACCATCTCCGACCTGCGCGGCTTCGACGCGGCCGTGGTCGCCATGAACCGGCTGGGCGATCCGCAATCGTCGCCGCTGGCCAAGCTGCTCACCACGATCTACCAGCAGACCACCTGGGATAATCCGGCCGCCTCCCGACCGGGCATGCAGGAAGCCCGGCGCGGCATGTTCGATTGGATCAGCAACGCGTTCTCGCGCAACGCGCCGGTGCCCGTGTCCGGCGTCAACCTCGCCATCGACCCGGCCCGCTTCGAGCGCCAGATGGGGCCGGTGGGGAGGGAGTTCGCCGGCGTGGCCAAGCTGGTCGCGCCCAAGGAGAAGGATGCGTCGCTGATGGGGGCCTATCTCGACGCCTTGTCGCGCGTGCGCACCCGGCTCAACCAGTTGAAGAACCAGGGCGACCCCGGCCCCGGCGCGCGCCAGCTGATGCAGCAGACGCTGGAAGGCAGCGGTTCGGAACTGTCCGACGCCCTGCGCCTCGTGGACGAGCAGATGCTGACCGGCATGAGCGACAGCCAGAAGCAAGCCATCCGTCCCATCCTTGTGCGGCCCTTGATGCAGACCTTCGCCGTTATCATCGGCCCCAGCCAGACGGAGATCAACAAGACCTGGCTGGCCCAGGTGTACGACCCGTTCCAGAAATCGCTGGCCAACAAATACCCGTTCTCGACCACTTCGCGCATCGAGGCCAGTAACGCCGAGATCGTCCAGTTCTTCGGGCCGGACGGGGTGATCGCCAAGTTCGTCACGGGCGCCATGGGGCCGCTGGTGGTGCGGCGCGGCGATGTGCTGGCGCCGCGCACCTGGGCCGACATGGGCATCAGCCTGGCGCCGCAAGTGGTGGCGCGCTTTCCCGGCTGGATCGCGCCGATCGGCGCCGGCGGCGTGGCCACATCGTCGGCGGCGGCCCAGACCGTGTTCCAGATCCAGCCCATGCCCGCGCCCGGCACGCTGGAATACACGGTCGAGATCGACGGCCAGCAACTGCGCTACCGCAACACGCCCGCGCAGTGGAGCAATATGGTTCATCCCAGCCCGCAGGGTGCGCCCGGCGCCCGCATCACAGCTGTGGCGTTCGACGGGCGCAGCGTGGACATCTTCAATGAACCGGGCCAGTTTGGCCTGAAGCGCATGATCGACGCGGCCAGCAAGCAGCGCAAAGATGGCGGCGTGTATGAATTGCGCTGGACCAGCGGCGCCATCACGGTGGCGCTCGACCTGAAGATTACCAGCAGCCCCGAGAGCAGTGGCCGCGACGGCGGCGCGCCCGAGGAGCAGGGCTTCCGTGGCATGAGCCTGCCGGAAACCATCGTCGGAGCGGCGCCATGAAGCGCGCACCCATTGTTGGAGCGGCGCCATGAGGCGCGCGCCGCAGGCGACGCGGGTGGGCTACTTCGGCAAGATTCCCACCCGCAGCGATTTCATCAAGGCCGTCGACAATCCCGCCCTGGCCGCGCTGTTGGACCAGTGGCTGGCCGAGGTGATGAATGTGCTGACGCTCAACCCGCGCTGGAAGCAGCACTATGATGCGCTGCGGCCGCTGCCGTTCGCCTTCGTCGGCAACCGCAGCCGGCGCGCCATCGCCGGCCACATCCTGTCCAGCGCCGACAAGTCGCAACGGCGCTATCCGTTTCTCGTCATGAGTGCGCTGGAAGTGCATGAACCGGCCGCGTTCCTGGCGCGCAGCCCGCTGGTGCTGGCGCCGTTGTGGGATGCGCTGGCGCCGCTGGCGGCTGAAGTGCCGGCCGCCGATGATCCGGCTCCGGCGCTGCACGCGCTGGCGGCCTCCGTCGTGGAACTCGATCCGGACGATCCGGACCACGGCGCAGCCTTCATCCGCTTCCTGGACGGCCACGATATCGCCAGCCTGCAGGCCATGCTGGCGCACGCGCCGGTGCGGCAAATCGTGCTGGCGCTCGGTTTGCTGCTGCAGCCGGTCAAGGATGATGGCCAGGCCAGTCTGGACCGCAGCCTGGCGTTGCCGCTGCCCGACGAGCCGCGCTATCGCTACCAGGTGGCCGCGTTCTGGCTGGACCTGATAGCCCCGTTCCTGCGCCAGGGCGAATTCGAGCTGTGCCTGTTTTTCGCCGACCTGGGCGAGCGATACGTGCTGGTGGTCGGTTTCAACGGCGCGGCGCCGGAGACGCTGCAAGCGGTCATCGATCCGCAATGCGTGGATGAGCAGCAGATCAGCGTGCACGAGGCCGACTGGGTGGAGCAATGCACGCAGGCCGATCAGCGCGTCCAGCAACTGGCGGCGTATTTGGAGCAGGGCCAGCTATCGTTGCGCTCGGTCCATGCGCTGTTTCACGAAACCTTTGTCTGACTTTGCCACGGAGGGTAGTCCATGCGCGCGATTCTGTTGCCGTTGTTATTGGCGGGCGCCATCCCGGCCGCCGCCCAGGTGCCGCCGCCGGCCACGCCCAAGCCCGGGCAGGTGCTGGTGAGCGGCACCGTGCCGGACGAAGCAAGCAAAGCCGCCATGCTGGCCCGCCTGCGCGAGCTGTATGGCGCCGACCAGGTGGTGGACCAGATCGCCATCGGCCGGGTGGTGTTGCCGCCGAACTGGGTAGGCTATGTGCAAAAGCTGATTGGCGCCGATCTCAAGCTGATCAGCAAAGGCCAGCTCAGGATAGACGGCAACAACATCAGCGTGCACGGCGAGGTGGCCAACGAAGCGCAGCGCCAGCAGATCGCCAGCGACTTCGCCACCAGCCTCAACCCGACTTACACGGTCAACAACGGCTTGCGCGTGAGCGCCGCCGAGCAGAACCTGCTGGACGCTACGCTGGCGCGCCGCATCATCGAATTCGAAAGCGGCAAGGCCACGCTCACGCCATCGGGCCAGGCCATCCTCGACGAGATGGCGGCGGCCTTGCACAAGGTGAAGGACAAGAAGGTGGAAGTGATCGGCCATACCGACAATGTCGGCCTGCGCGAGAGCAATGTGGCGCTGAGCCTGGCGCGGGCGGAAGCGGTGCGCGGCTACCTGGCCGGGCGCGGTGTCGATCCCGCCATGGTGACTGTGTCAGGACAGGGGCCGGACCGGCCCGTGGCCGACAACGCCAGCCCCGACGGCCGGGCACGCAACCGGCGCATCGAATTCCGCGTCGCGCAGTAGCCGGGGGGCGGCTCAGGGCAGGGTGATGGTCAGGTTGGCCGGCTTGGGGGCCAGCTTGACCAGGTCATTGTAGGGCGCCATGCTGTTCTGGGTGGTGCGCGTCAGCGACGTCTTCAGGCCCAGGTAGACGCACAGCGCGGCCACGGCGAACACCATGGACAGCGCCCACAGCGGCACCTCGCCGCGCAGCTTGTTGATGATCTCGTCGGGCCGCTCTGCCTGCGGGGCGAAACCACGGCTTTTGCCTTTGATGTGGGCGATCTCCTCGCCCAGGCGGGCCGTCAGGTAGCTGAGCTTGTCGGCTGGTTCATTGGAAAATTTGCCCTTGAATCCCAGCAGCAGACATATGTGGAATACCTGCAGCGCCTGCAAGCGGACACCGCCTTTGCTGCGCAACGCTTCGAGCCGGTCGAAAAAGTGTTCACCGGCCAGGTGGTCGCCGAACAGCATCAACTGCAAGGGCCGGTGGCGCCAGGGCGCCCGCATGGCCAGCGTGGAATTGTGGATGACCTCATCCATCGCCGCGCAAAACGCGTATTTGGCCGCGTCGATATCGTCACCGCTGGCGCGCAGCTTGCGCGCTTCGCGGTCGAACTCGGCCAGGAAGGCATGCACTTTTTCCTTGAACATGGCCTCATCGGCCAGCCCGGCTGGCGTGGGCGGGGCCTCGCCATCAACATGCGGCGGCGGGGGCGCGGAGGGCGTCGCCGTCGCCATCGCCAGCGCGGGTGACGTCTGCCGGCCTGGCTCGCCGAGGATGGTGAGCGGATGGGCGCCTTGCTGTAGCATGAACAGCGCGTAAAAGCCCTCGTGCAGCAGGTCCACCAGTGTCGGCAGACTGCCACTGCGTGCGGCATCGTCGCGCCGCTGGTTGCCCAGTAGCGAGGGCGCGCTGCGCCGTTCGACCATCGCGTTCATGCGGCTTGCTCCATTTGCTCCAGCGCCCATCCAGATACGTGGCCGGCGGCGGTTGTGCTTTTCATGGCTTCCCCTTCCCAGGTGACGACTGCATCATGGACAACGCAATGCCGCCAATGGCTTGCTGGCGGCGCGCCCGGCATCGACCAGCGTGGCTCCGCTGCCCACGCTCAGCGCGCAGGCATGGGCGCCTATTGTGATGCCATCTTTTTCCGCCTCGCCGGCGGCGAACGACATGCGCCAGCGTTGTTCAGCCGGCGCCCGGAACAGCGCCACCACGCCGATGTAGGCCGCTTCTCGCGTCACTTTCTCGACCACCTCGTAGCGCTGGCCGGGCACCAGCAACACTTCCTTGACTTCCAGCAAGTCGTTGCCCAACAGCTCGTGTTCGGTGTGGGCGTTCAGGAAGCTGTCGTAGCCGAGCTGGCGGAACGCGGCATCCTGGCGCAGCTTGTAGATGCGCGCCACCAGCGCCAGCGGGTGGCCGCTTGCATCGGTGTTGAGGTTGGGGCTGGCATGCAGGCGGATCGCGACATTGCGCGGCGGCTTTTGCGCATCCGGCAGTTCGGGCGGCTTGCGCACGCCGATCATTTCCAGCGCCGTTCCGGCGATCGAACCGGCCGCGCAACCAGCGAGGGTCAGCACGGCGGCCAGGCAGAGCAGGGCATTGCGTGATCGGTTCATCGGTTCTCCAGGCGACCTTGCCATTAGAACCAAAGCGGCTCGTGCGGGATTTGCGGCTGCGCAAGGGGCATGCACCTTGCCGCTGGCGCGGCGCGCGCCACGCCGGCCTGCGCGCGACGTGCTGCGCCAGATCAGGCCGCAGCGTGCCCGCTGTCCCGGCGAATGCGCAATGCAACATGCCTTGAGCGGGCGCAATTGCGGCCTCAACCGTTGATCAATAATGGCCTCCACCCCATTCGCCTCTCCACCTTCGTTCCACCAGGGAGCACATCATGAATCCGATCCGAACACCATTGCCCATCCTGGCTTGCGCGCTGCTGCTGTCGGCGTGCGCCACCGATGGCGAGCAAGTGCGCGCCGAGCGCGCCCAACCGGCCACGCTGGACCGCGCGCTGGCCGAGGCCGATACGGCCGTCGCGGCGGGCCAGGCCGACAAGGCGCAAGTGATCCTCAAGAGCGCGGCCAGCACCTATCCGGCCGACAAGCAGCCGTGGCTGCACCTGGCGCAGATGAAGTTCGACCGCGCCAGCTATGGCGAGGCCATCACGAACGCGCTGGAAGCGCTGCAGCGCGACCCGAACGATAAGCTGGGCAACAGCATCGTGGCCGTCAGCGGCCTGCGGTTGTCGACCAAGGCGCTGACGGACCTGAGCCAGCAGAACAATCTGAACGGCTCGCTGCGTTCCGAAGCGCAGGATCTGGCCCGTTTGCTGCGCACCAGCCTCGGTGAAGAAGTGCTGGTGCCGCCATCTTCCCCGATGGCGCATCGGCCATTGCCACGCTCCCACCATCCTGCCACGGCCACGGCGCATCGCGCGACGGAAAAGCCCGACAACGCGTCGGCCAGCACCGATCCGTTCGGTGGCCTCAAATAAGCGAAGGAGTGAACATGGCTAACGGAGACAGTGTCCAGAAACGGCTGACCAAGGTGCGCGCGCCGCGCGTGCAGATGACCTACGACGTGGAAATCGGCGACGCGATGGAAAACAAGGAGTTGCCGTTCGTGGTGGGCGTGGTGGGCGACTTTGGCGGCAACCCGGACGTGGAGCAAAAGCGCCTCAAGGATCGCAAGTTCGTCAACATCGACAGCGGCAACTTCGACGAGGTGCTGGGCGGCGTGGCGCCGGTGGCGCGCTTCCAGGTGCCCAACCAGCTCAGTGGCGACGACACCTCGTTCGGCGTTGAACTGCATTTCCGCTCGATGGCCGATTTCCGGCCCGAATCGGTGGTGCAGCAGGTGGCGCCGTTGCGCGCCTTGCTGGAGGCGCGCGGCAAGCTGGCCGACCTGCGCAACAAGCTGGCCGGCAACGACAAGCTGGAGGACATCCTGACCGAGGTGCTCAACAACACCGACCAGCTGTCGGCCATCCAATCCGACCAGACCAGCAAGGAGTAACGCCATGTCCGCCCAACTGCAAGCGGCGCAAGCCGTCGCCACCGATGCCGCGCTTGATGCCGAAAATTTGCTGGACCAGATCGTCGAGCGCAGCAAGGTCGCCAAGTCCAGCACCGAGCATGCGCGCGCCAAGGACATCATCTCTGAACTGGTTAACCAGGTGCTAAAGGGGACGGTGGTGGTGTCGAACAACCTGTCGGCCACGCTCGACGCGCGCGTGGCCGAGTTGGACCGGCTGATCTCCAGCCAGCTCAGCACCATCATGCACGCGCCCGCATTCCAGAAACTGGAGCAGAGCTGGACCGGCTTGCATTACCTGGTGAAGAACTCTGCCACCGGCCAGGGCCTGAAGATCCGCATGCTCAACGCCACCAAGCGCGAGCTGGTGAAGGACTTCCAGACCGCGCTGGAATTCGACCAGAGCACCATGTTCAAGAAGGTCTACGAGGAGGAATTCGGTACCTTCGGCGGCGCGCCGTATGCGGCCCTGCTGGGCGACTTCGAGATCTCGCGCCAGCCCGAGGATATGTATTTCGTCGAGCAGATGTCGCACGTGGCGGCGGCCGCCCATGCGCCCTTCATCGCCTCGGCCGCGCCCGAGCTGTTCGGGCTGGAAGGCTACGCCGACCTGGGCAAGCCGCGCGACCTGGCCAAGGTGTTCGACACGGTGGAATACGCGAAGTGGAAGGCGTTCCGCGAGTCGGAGGATGCCCGCTACGTGGGCCTGACGCTGCCGCGCTTCCTGGGCCGCCTGCCGTTCAACCCGGTGGACGGCACCACCGTGGAAGGCTTTAACTTCGTCGAGGAGGTGGACGGCACCGACCACCACAAATACCTGTGGTGTAACGCGGCCTACGCGTTCGGCGCCAAGCTGACCAAGGCTTTCGATGACTACGGCTGGTGCGCCGCCATCCGTGGCGTGGAGGGCGGCGGCCTGGTGGACGACCTGCCCACCCACACCTTCAAGACGGACGAGGGCGAGGTGGCCCTCAAGTGCCCGACCGAGGTGGCCATCACGGACCGGCGCGAGAAGGAGCTGAGCGACCTCGGTTTCATCTCGCTCGTGCACTGCAAGAACACGGCCTACGCCGCCTTCTTCGGCGCCCAGTCCACGCAGAAGGCGCGCAAGTACAACTCGGAGGCGGCCAACGCCAACGCCGTGCTGTCTTCGCAGCTGCAGTACATCTTCGCCGTCTCGCGCATCGCGCACTATATGAAGGCCATGATGCGCGACAAGATCGGCAGCTTCAACGCGGCCGCGAACGTGGAGGACTTCCTCAACCGCTGGCTGATGAAGTACGTGCTGCTGGACGATAACGCCAGCCAGGAGCAGAAGGCCCAGTTCCCGCTGCGCGAAGCCTCGGTGCAGGTGCACGAGGTGGCGGGGCGGCCCGGCGTGTACCGCGCCGTGTCGTTCCTGCGGCCGCACTTCCAGCTCGATGAACTGTCCGTTTCCCTCCGACTGGTCGCGGAGCTGCCGCAGTCGACCAACTACTGACACTTTTCCCACCGACGAAAGAGGAGCGCACAATGGCAATCGACGTCTACCTGTACATTGAAGGCATCAAGGGCGAGTCGGCCGACGACCGCCACAAGGATTGGATCGAATGCAAATCGGTCAACTGGGGCGTGGAGCAGCCCAAGTCGGCCACGGCCTCCACGGGCGGCGGCCACACGGCTGAGCGCTGCGAACACCGCGACATCATCATCAGCAAGCTGGCCGACCTGTCCTCGCCCATCCTGCTGCAGACCTGCGCGGCCGGCAAGACCATCCCCAAAGCCAAGTTCGAATTCATGCGCGCCGATGCCCAGGGCGAGCGGGTCAAGTACTTCGAGATCGAAATCGACAATGTGCTGATCGGCCAGGTCACGCCGTCGGTGGAGGAGGGCGACATCCTGGCCGAGCAGGTGGGCTTCAAGTTCTCCAAGGTGCGCTGGAAATACACCCAGCAACGCATCAGCGGCGGCGCCGGCGGCAATACCTCCGGCGGCTGGGACTTGTCCAGCAACCGCGTGGTCTGATACGTCACGCCCGCAGCCCAAAAGGGTCGGACCCCAGGGTCTGACCCTTGTTCATCCTGGTCCCCCTTAATCCTCACGTGCGCGGAGCGACAGCATGGGCATCAACCTGAAAACGCTGATCGGAAAACTGAACGACACCACCCGCCAGGCCGCCACCCGCGCCGCCGCCATCTGCGTCGGCCTGGGGCAGTATGAAGTGGACGTGGAACACCTGTTCCTCGCCTTGCTGGAACAGGAACGCAGCGACGTCGCCGTCATCGCGCGCCGCTGCGACATCAGCCTGACGGGGCTGGATGCGGATCTGCGGCGCGAAGTGGCGGGCTTCCGCAACGGCAGCAGCCGCACGCCCGTGTTCTCGCCGCACCTGTCGGTGCTGTTCGAGCATGGCTGGTTGATCGCCTCGCTGGCGGCGGACCAACCGCATGCGATCCGCAGCGGCCACCTGCTGTTGGCATTGTTGACGGAGCCTGAGTTGGCCCAGCTGGCCGCGCGCGCCTCGCGCCAGTTCGCCCGCTTCCCGCTAGACAGCCTGAAGCACCAGCTGGAAAAATATACGGACGGCTCGCAGGAAGCGCTGGCCGCGCCATCGGCCCCGGTGGAGGAAGCGGGCGCCGATCCGGTGGCCCAGGTGGCCGCCCGCACGCCGGCGCTGGACCAGTACACCAGCAACCTCACCCAACTGGCGCGCGACGGCAAGGTCGATCCCGTGATCGGGCGCGACATGGAAATCCGCCAGTTGATCGACATCCTGATGCGGCGCCGCCAGAACAATCCCATCCTGACCGGCGAGGCGGGCGTGGGCAAGACGGCCGTGGTGGAAGGGCTGGCGCTGCGCATCGCCGCCGGCGATGTGCCGCACACCTTGCAGGGCGTGGCTATCCACACGCTGGACATGGGCCTGTTGCAGGCCGGCGCCAGCGTCAAGGGCGAGTTCGAGAACCGCCTGAAGAACGTGATCGACGAAGTCAAGAAAAGCCCGCACGCCATCATTCTGTTCATCGATGAGGCCCACACCATGATAGGCGCGGGCGGCCAGGCGGGCCAGAACGACGCGGCCAACCTGCTCAAGCCGGCCCTGGCGCGGGGCGAGCTGCGCACCATCGCCGCCACCACTTGGGGCGAGTACAAGAAGTATTTCGAAAAGGATGCGGCGCTGGCGCGGCGCTTCCAGGTGGTCAAGGTCGAGGAACCGTCCGAGGACATTGCCTGCGCCATGCTGCGCGCCATGGTGCCGCTGATGGAGGGCCATTTCGGCATCCGCATCCGCGACGACGCCGTGACGGAGGCTGTGCGCCTGTCGCACCGTTACATCAGCGGGCGGCAGTTGCCGGACAAGGCGGTGGGCGTGCTGGATACCGCTTGCGCCCGCGTGGCGCTGGGCCAGCATGCGGTGCCGGTGGCCGTGGAGGAAGTGGCGCGCGCGCAGGAGCGCAGCGGCGCCGAGATCGCGGCGCTGGAGCGCGATGGTGCGGATGGCGGGGGCGCGGTCAGTGCGGACGGCCGGGCCGGCGGAGGTGGTGCGTCAGCGCGCCTACAGCAACTGCGCGCGGCCCACGCGGCCCGGCACGAGGAGCACGCGCGCCTGCGCGCGCGCTGGGAGCGAGAACAGGCGCTGCGCGCCGAGATCATGCGGCTGGAAGGCGAGGGCGACGCGGCTGGCGCCCGCGCGGCCCGCGACAAGCTGGCCTCGCCGCAGGATGGCGCGGCCATGGTCCCGCTGGAAGTGGATGGCGGCGTGGTGGCGGGCGTGGTCGCCGGCTGGACCGGCATCCCGCTCGGCAAGATGGTCAAGGATGAAATCCACACCGTGCTGCGCCTGCGCGAAGCGCTGTGCGAACGCATCATCGGCCAGGATCACGCGCTGGCCGCCGTGGCCCAGCGCGTGCGCACGGCGCGCGCCAACCTGGACGACCCGAACAAACCCAAGGGCGTGTTCCTGTTCGTGGGCCCGTCCGGCATCGGCAAGACGGAGACGGCGCTGGCGCTGGCCGACCTGCTGTACGGGGGAGAACGCAAGCTGGTCACTATCAACATGAGCGAATACCAGGAGGCCCACAGCGTCTCCGGCCTGAAAGGCTCGCCGCCGGGCTACGTGGGCTATGGCGAGGGCGGGGTACTGACCGAGGCCGTGCGCCGCAACCCGTACAGCGTGGTGCTGCTGGACGAAATCGAGAAGGCCCACCCGGACGTGACGGAGTTGTTCTTCCAGGTGTTCGACAAGGGCGTGATGGACGATGCGGAAGGGCGCGAGATCGACTTCCGCAACACCATCATCATCGCCACTTCTAACGTCGGTTCGGCCGCCATGATGCAGGCCTGCTTGAACAAGCCTGCGGAGCAGCAGCCCGCGCCGGCGGAACTGGAAGAACTGTTGCGGCCCCAGTTGATGCGTCACTTCAAACCGGCCTTCCTGGGGCGCCTGAAGATCGTGCCGTTCTATCCGCTGGGCGACGCCGCGCTGGCCAGCATCATCGGCCTCAAGCTGGCGCGCATCGGCCAGCGTGTGCACGAGAACCACCAGGCCGAATTCAGTTACGAGCCGTCGCTGGTGGAAGCGGTGCTGGCGCGCTGCACCGAGGTCGATTCGGGCGCGCGCAGCGTGGACCATATCCTCAATGGCACGCTGCTGCCCGAAATTGCGGAAGCCGTGCTGGCCCGCATGGCCGAAGGCACTGCCATCGCCCGGATCAAGGCCGGCGCGGGCCGCAATGGCCAGTTCAAATACACCATCAAATAGTCCGGAGGCTCGCCATGTTCAGCATCGCGCAACTGCTTCTTCCCATCAGCGCCGCGCAAACCTGCGGCGAAGACCTGTCCTTCAGCAGCGAGCTCGATGACATCGCCAAGGCCCGCACCTACGACGATCCCACGCTGGACCAGGGCGAATGGGTGGTGGCGCTGAAGGAAGCGGATTGGGGTTTCGTCGGCAGCCGCTGCGCGCGGTTGATCGAATCGAAGAGCAAGGACTTGCGGCTGGCAGTCTGGCTGGCCGAGGCCCACGCCAAGACGCGCGGCCTGCGTGGCCTGGGCGACGGTTTCGCCGTGCTGGCCGGCCTGTGCGAGCACTACTGGGACGGGCTGTACCCGCTGGCGGATGATGGCCAGTTCGAGCAGCGCGTGGGCAACCTGGGCTGGCTGCTGGGGCGCACGCCGCAACTGGTGCGCGAGATGGCGGTGACCGAAGAAATGGGCTACACCTGGGCTGACTTCGATGCGGCGCGCCAGCGCGCGGCGGGCAGCGGCGGTACGGACAATCAGGCATGGGGCAGCGCGCCAGATGCCGCCCTCGCGCTGGCCGATTTGGATGCGCAACGGCGCCGCAACAGCGCGGACTATAACGAGGTCCTGCTGGCGGACGCGCAATACTGCCTGGCCATGCTGGCCGACCTGGAAAAGGCAGTCGATGCGCGCCTCGGTGTGGACGGCCCGGCCTTCGCCGCCGCGCGCGAGGCGCTGCAAGGCCTGATCCATTTTGTCGCCCCACTGGCCGGCGGCGCAGCATCCGCAGCATCGGGCGAGGCGGCCGGTGACGTGGATGGCGCGCGCTGCGACGGCATGAGCCAGGCAACGGCGTACGGCCCCTTGCAGGCCGGAGAGGCGCTGCGCAACCGCACCCAGGCGCTAGCCCAGTTGCGGCTGGTGGCCGATTTCTTCCGTCGCACGGAGCCGCATAGCCCGGTGGCTTACCTGGCCGAGAAGGCGGCCAGCTGGGGCGAGCAGCCGCTGCACCTGTGGCTGCGCGCCGTGGTCAAGGACCCGGCCACGCTGGCCAGCCTGGAGGACTTGCTGGGCGCCACGCCATCCACTGCAGGCGTTTAGGCCCGCCAGTCACGCCGTCTGTTGCCAGCGTTCGGGTCACTTAGCCGCGCCGCCGCGCGGCAGCCATTCCCACCCCGGCCAGGCCAAGCAGCAGCATGGCGTAGGTGGAGGGCTCCGGCACGGCCGGGGCGAAGGTGGCATAGCCGGTCGTGATGTGGCCCTGGCCCGGATCTGTCAGGTCGTACAGGGCCGTCTTGGCATAGCTGGTAGCCGAGGTGTCAAGGAACATGAAGTACGATTCCGACCCCGGGGTCAGGTAAGGATCGCCTTGGGTATGGCCGAAGATGTAGTTGACGTAGCCCACGTAGGGCGCGCCGAAACGGTAGGCCGCATCGGGCGCCACGTTGCCCAGCCCGTCACTGCGCCAGTTCGCCTTGTATTCCGGCGCAACGAAGTTCCCCAATCGGAAAGACCCGATGTCGCCCGCCGAGCTGCGGTCGCTGATCACGCGCCAGTAGAAGTCCAGGGTGCCGTCGACGCTGGAGCGCACCACGCGCGATTGCACCGTGCCCGACACGATGCCGCTGCCATTGTTGAACGAGAACGCTTGCACCTGGTCTTCCAGCACCACGCCGGCCAGCTGCGGTTCGGCCGCCACCGTGGTGCCGGGCAGGGCGGCATAGCTATTGATCGGCAGCGTGACGGCCATGGCGGACTGCGTGGCGGCCAGCACGGCGGCCATGGCGAGCAGGCGGGGTAGGGGTTTCATTGAATCACCTCCGGTTGAGCGTTGACGGTATGTGCGGTGAAAGCGAAGACGGTGCCGTTTGGCCCACCCAGTATAAGCAGGCGATTTTATGATTGCTATTGCATGTTTTGTATTTTGAGAACTATTTTTCACATTGTTTCATTTTTGCCATTCCGTCGGATCAACACATGTTGAGTGGCGTATCGTGTTGTTGCCGCATCGTCAGCCCTGCGATGGCAGTTCGGTACAATGGCGGCCTATGACTTCCCCTCTGCATCCCGCCGCCGACGGCGGCCACCGCCGCGCCATGTGCGTCGCCTGCCTGCGCGCGCAATCGGCCTGTATCTGCCGCTGGGTGGCGCAGTGCGACAACGCGGTCGATCTGCTGATCCTGCAACACCCGATGGAGGTGGTGAATGCCAAAGGCAGCGCGCGGCTGCTGCATCTGAGCCTGGCGCGCAGCCGGCTGGAAGTGGGGGAGATGTTCGCGCCGGAGACGCTGGCGCAGTGGCTGACGGCCGATGGCCGCCGGCCCGTGCTGCTGTATCCTGAAACGGTGGAAGCCGGCGGTCCGGTGATGGCGCCGGGTGCGCCGTTCGACGCCGCGTGGTGCGCGCAGCCGGAACGCCTGAGGCTCGTGGTGCTGGATGGGACGTGGCGCAAGAGCCGCAAGATGTTGTACCTGAATCCCGCCCTGCAAAGCTTGCCGCGCCTGCCGCTGCGCGATACGCCGCCATCGCATTACCTGATCCGCAAGGCGCATTTGCCCGATCAGCTATCGACGCTGGAGGCGACCTGCTACGCGCTGCAACAGTTGGAAGGCAGGCCCGTCGCGTTCGAACCGCTGATTACCGCTTTCGATGGTTTCGTCGGGCAGCAGCAGGGATATGCGCAGGGAGCGCGCGGGCCGCGATAATGAGCGGGCCGCAGTGGCCGCAGTGGCTACCGTGGCCGCACTGGCGGCGCCGGTGGCAGAATCAGGCGATCAGTTTCAATCCCGGCGGCAGCGCGTCCCCAAGCAGGCGTTTTTCATCCGCCTGATCCAGTTGCACCACCTCGCGCACCATGGCGCTCCAGTTGGCGGGCGCGCCCACGGCCGACAGGCGGCGCAGGATCTCGGCCCGCAAGGCCTCGTCCACGTCGCGCGAACGGTCGCCAGTCATGCGCGCCAGATGGGCGGCCGCGTAGCCGGCCGGCTCCACCTTTTTCCAGTCCAGCGCCAGGATCGTGGCCAGCCACTGTTCGACGGTGGCTGTGGCCACCACGTCGTGCGCGCTGCCATGGAAGGGCTGGCGCGCCCCCACGCGGCTCAGGCCCCACAGGTAGCGGGCCTGCGTCGCTTCGGCCTTCGCAGTTGTATCGGCCTTGGCGCTGCTGGAGCGCGCGGCCGCACCGCCCTTGGCCGCCGCCGTGCGCTGCAGCGCCGTCGTGGCTTGGTCCAGTTGCATCAGCATCCAGGCACCGATTTCCGCCTTGTAGTTGCCGGGGATGCGTTCCAGCGAAGCGCCCAGGCGCAGCATGTCGTCGTCGCTACCGTCCACCAGCGTGTGCGGGCGGCGGCCCCGTTCCTGCGCGTCTGCCTGCACGTTGAAGGCGAAATCGTCGAGGATGCGCAACTGGGCCGTGGCATCGAGGCCGCCGGATACGCGGCGCCACATGGTCCACCATTCGGCGCATACCTGGCTGTCCTTGTGATGCTGGGCGCCCGTTTCGAACAGGGCCCACAATTGCTCGATGCGCCATTCATCGAGCGTGTAGCCGAAGCCGGGACGCAGGCAGTAGCCGCACAGGTTGAGCCACACGCGTTCATGGTCGGCCGAGCGGCGCCGGCCCTTGGCGCGGGCCAGCAGCGCGTCGAACAACTGGCGCAGCAGCGGCGTGGCCCACTTTTCGCGGCCGCCCAGCACCTGTTCGAGTTGGGTGCGCAACCGGCGCACTTCCTTCAATTCGACCTGCTGCGCGCGGGCGCCGAAAATACGGTCTATTTTTTCGATGGCCGCGCTCAGGCCGGGATGGCTGGCCGGTTGCGCATCGGGTGTCTCGCTGGCCTCCGCGTTCGGCGCGCTCGCTTCGCGCAACTGGAATTCCAGCAGCCAGCGTTGTGGTTGCCCCGCCTGCGGTTGCGGGCTGTCCGCATCGGTGATGGCCACGCAGTGCACTTCCAGCGTGCCTACTTCGCTCAGCGAGGTGGCCAGTTGCACGGGGATTTCCTTGCGCGCGGCGCTGCCGCTGTCGCGCAGCACGGTCGCCATCGCTGGCAGGCGCACGTAGTCGCCTTGTGCGCTTTGGTTGATGTCCACCATCTCGCCGGCCAGCGGCGCAGCGCCGGATTGCGCGGTCGATGAGGCCAGGTGAAAGCGCACCGGGCGCCCCAGCCGCAGCGCGAACGTGCGTCCGGACAGCAGCACTTCACTGCCTTCGGCCGCGCCGCGCGGCAGGATGCAGATGGCGCGGCATGGCTTGTCGGCGCGCTGCTCCTCATCGAGCACGAGGAAGTAGCTGCGCGGCGAACCGCCCGTGATGGCGGGCGCCGCGCCGCGTCGCGCCAGCGCGTAAGCCACGCCGCCACGGGCCACGGCCACGTCGGGATTGTCGTTGTGGAGTACGCGCAGCGGCTGGCCGCGCCATTGCGCCAGCGTGGCTTGCAGGCGGCGCGCGAGCGCATCGGCGCGGAACACGCCGCCGTTGAGCAGCAGCGTGTCGGGAATCGGGACGGCCGCATCGTCGGCCAGGCCCAGCGCGGCGCGGGCGGCGCCCGCATGCTGCTGCAGGAAGCTGGCCAGGTGGCGCGTGATGGCCGGATCGCTCGCATAAGGCAGACCGAATTCGACGATGGCGGCCCGGCCGCGCCGCGCGCCTTCGTCCGCCGCGCCCATGGGGAAGAAGCCATCGACCACCAGCCGCTCCACTTCCTCGCGCGTGAATTCCACGGAGCGGGTGCCGCCGATCAGGCGCGAACCTGCGCCCAGCAGCGTGACGGTGGCGCGCTCCGGTGCGTCGGCCGCTAGCAGTTGTTCCTTGGCGGCGCGGCAGCGTTCCGTCAGTTGCGCCAGGCGGCCGGCTGACAGGCGGCTTGCACCGCCACCTTCGCCGGCCGCGCCGGCGGCCATGCGGCTCTCGGCCAGATGGGCCAGCGCCAGGTCCATGTTGTCGCCGCCGAGGATCAGGTGGTTGCCCACGCCGATGCGGCTCAGTTGGGGGCGCAATTCCTGCACGCCGTCAGCGAGTTCCACCTTGATCAGGCTGAAGTCCGTGGTGCCACCGCCCACGTCGCAGACGAGCACCAGCCGCGTGTCGGCCAGTTCCTCGGCCAGTGTGGCGCGGTGGCGGAACAGCCAGTCGTAGAAGGCCGCCTGCGGTTCCTCCAGCAGGCGCAGGGCGGGCAGGCCGGCCATCCGCGCCGCTTCCAGCGTCAGCGCGCGCGCGCCTTCGTCGAACGAGGCGGGGATGGTCAGCACCAGCTGTTGCTGTTCCAGCGGTTGTTGCGGGAAGCGTGTATTCCACGCCGCGCGCAAATGGGCCAGATAGCTGGCGCTGGCCGCCACCGGCGATACGCGCGGCACGCCTTCCTCGGCGCCCCACGGCAGGATGGGCGCCATGCGGTCCACGCCGGGATGGGACAGCCAGCTCTTGGCGCTGGCCACCAGCCGGCCCGGCACCTGCGCGCCCAGCACGCGGGCCAGCCGGCCCGTGACCACTTGCGCCAGTCCGGCCACGTCGTCCTGCCGCCACGGCAGTTGCAGTTGGCCGTCGGCCAGTTCCCCCTCGGCCGGGTGGTAGCGCAGCGATGGCAGCAGCGTGGCCGGCGCCACCTCGCCCGGCGCCACCAGCTGCTCGATGTCGAACAGCCGGATCTGCGCCGTCTCCGGCGTGGCGCCCAGCTCGGAATAGGCCAGCACCGTGTTGGTGGTGCCCAGGTCGATGCTGACGAGGTAGTGCGCCATTGTCAGACAGCGGCTCCCGCACGCACGTCGAACTCCACCTTCCACCGTTGGCCGTCGTTGGCCACGGCCAGCAGTTCCAGCGTGCCCGATTCGGTGGCCAGCGCGTGCAGCTTGACCTGCACCACGTCGCCCGCCTGCCGGCCTTCCGGCGACAGCGTGGCCGCGATCTCGTTCAGCTCTTGCAGCTCGTCGGGATGCCAGCTGTCGAGCAGGTCGCCGATCTGGTCCTGGCGCCGCACGGACGAGCCGAAGAAGCGGAACTGCACCGGCTCACCTACCACCAGCCCGAATTCCTGCGCCGGCAGTTCCATCTCCGCGCCTTCCTCCATGCCGAACGGCGCCACGCACAATGCCTGGATCGGCGGTTCCATGCCGGGGATGGCCGGCATGGCCGATTCGATCGCCACGTAGTAGGAACGGGCCGTGCCGCCACGGATGCGCACGCCGCTGCCGCGCCGCACGTAGCTGTAATAGGCGGCGCCGCGCGCCACGGCCAGGTCGAGGTCGGCCCCGCCCAGCATGCGGGCCGGCTCCGCGCCCTCCAGGTACAGCCAGTCGTTGAGGGTGGCCATCACGCGCTGGGCCAGCAGCTCGGACTTGAACACGCCGCCGTTGAACAGCACGGCCGTTGGATGCAGGAAGGTGGCGTCGGCGTTCTGGCGGCCGGCATAACCTTCCAGTTCGGCCGTCGCGCCCAGCTGGCGCGCCAGGAAGGCGGCCAGGTGGCGGGTGATGCCGGCGTCCTGCGCATACGGCAGGCCAAGCTGGGTCAGGCCGGCGCGGGTGCGCACGGCCGGCCGGGCCGACGCTTCCACGGACGGGAAGAAGCCGTCCAGGATGAAGGTGCTCACTTCCTCGCGCGTCAGCTCGGTGCGGATCGAACCGCCGATCAGTTTCGAACCACGGCTGGGAACGACGATGGGCCAGGTGGCCGCGTCGGCGTCGGCCAGCAAGGCTTCCTTGGCGGCACGGCAGCCGTAGGTGAGGGCGCGCATCTGCCAGGCGTCGAGCGTGGTGCCGTTGGCGGACAGCTTGCGCGCCACCAGGTGGGCCAGCGCCAAGTCCATGTTGTCGCCGCCCAGCAGGATGTGGTCGCCCACGGCCACGCGGTGCGGTTCCAGCACGCCGTCCCGTTCCAGCACGGCGATCAGCGAGAAGTCGCTGGTGCCGCCGCCCACGTCCACCACCAGGATCACGTCGCCCGGTTTGACTTCCTTGCGCCAGCGGCCGGCGCTGCCCTGGATCCAGCTGTACAGGGCGGCCTGCGGTTCTTCCAGCAGGGTGAGCGCGTCGTAGCCGGCGGCGCGGGCCGCGTCGGCCGTCAGTTCGCGCGCGCCCGGATCGAACGAGGCGGGGATGGTGACGGTGACGGCCTGCTGCGCGAACGGCGCATCGGGATGGGCCGCGTCCCACGCCGCGCGCAGGTGCGACAGGTAGCGGGTGGAGGCGTCCAGCGGCGACACGCGCGCCACTTCCTCGGGTGCGTCGTTGGGCAGGATGGGGCCACGGCGGTCCACGCCGGGGTGGCACAGCCAGCTCTTGGCGCTGGACACGAGACGGATCGGCGTGGTGGCGCCACGGCTGCGCGCCATCTCGCCGACAACGGCGGTCTGCTCGGCGGCGCTTTGGCCCCAGGGCAGGCTCAGGTCACCGGGCGCCAGTTCGTCCGCGTGCGGCAGATACAGGAACGAGGGCAGCAGCGGCAGTTCTTCCACCGTGCCGGGCGCCGTCAACTGGGGCACGGCCAGCACGCCGTGGCTGGTCTGCTCGCCATCGCTGGCGGCCAGGTCCACGTAGGACAGGGCGCTGTGGGTGGTGCCCAGGTCGATGCCGATGGCGTAGCGCGGTTCGCTCATAATTCCACCTCCGCCGGGGCCAGCACGCTGGCGTCGTGCGCTTCGGCCAGCTTCGGCAGCAGCACGTTGGTGGCGCGCCAGCCGCGGTGGCTCAGCGTGCCGCGGAACGGCGCCTTGCCGACCACGTTGCCGGTCAGGCGCACGGCGCTGGCGTCGAAGCCTTCTTCCAGCACCACGCGGCTGCCTTCGGCCTCCTCGCGCACCGGTTCGATGTGGAAGTGCTCGCGCAGCACCTTGCCGCAGCCTTCATGCACGACGCGGGCGGCGGCGCCGATGTCGGCGTCGGCATAGGCGCTCAGGTTTTCCTGGGTGAAGTCGATCAGGCGCGCTTCGCGTTGCAGCAGGCTCAGCAGTTGCAGGGCGGCGTCGGGCGTGGCCACGCGCAGTGGCGCGGGGGCGGGCGCCGGGGCAGGCGCAGCGACGGGGGCGGGCGGATAGCTGGCAGCGTCGTTCATGCGCTGCAGGCGGTTGGCGTAATCCGGGTCCGACAGCGTGTTGACGAAGGCGCTGAAGGCCAGCGGCAGCCGGCTCCAGAACGAGGACGGTTTGGTCGATACGGGTTGGCTCATGGGGTGCTCGCGTAAGGTGAACATCAGGGCGCCGCCACGCACCGGGCGGCATCCTGATCAGTTGTTGGGTGGGGCTGGGGCGCTACAGGCCCGCCGGCGCGGCAATCGGCGCGCGCGGCGTGGGGATGACATCTCCCCAAGTTTGTTAGCATGATACCAGCTTGCGCGCGCTAACTGCAGGGGTGGGGATCAAATGGGGGCGGCGATGGCCGCGCCCGGTGGGTGGAGTACTGTGGAAGCATACAGTATCCCTTGCCGGCAAGGGATACTGATGGCAGGGATGGGATCAGGCCGCCAGGCTGGCGTTGTCGATCACGAAGCGATACTTGACGTCGCCCTTGAGCATGCGCTCGTAGGCCGC
Organism: Rugamonas brunnea; assembly: GCF_014042345.1. Lineage (GTDB taxonomy): Bacteria > Pseudomonadota > Gammaproteobacteria > Burkholderiales > Burkholderiaceae_D > Rugamonas > Rugamonas brunnea. The sequence continues at coordinate 72,516 of NZ_JACEZT010000016.1, read as the reverse complement.
GTTGATCTCGTCGGCGCGGATCAGTTCGATGTCGGCGACGATGTTGTGCCGGGCGCAGAAGTCCAGCATTTCCTGGGTTTCAGGAATGCCGCCTATCATCGAGCCGGCCAGCGTGCGGCGCTGCATGATCAGATTGAATACCTGGGGCGACGGGTGCGGCGTGGCAGGCGCGCCCACCAGCGTCATCGTGCCGTCGCGCTTGAGCAGCACCAGGAAGGCGTCCAGGTCGTGCGGCGCCGCCACCGTGTTGAGGATGAAGTCGAAGCTCCGGGCGTGGGCCGCCATTTCCTCCGCGTTGCGCGACACCACCACGTCGTCGGCGCCCAGCGCCTTGGCGACCTCGCGCTTCGATGCCGAGGTGGTGAAGGCGACCACATGCGCGCCCATCGCGTGGGCCAGCTTGATGCCCATGTGGCCCAGGCCGCCGATACCGACCACGCCCACTTTCTTGCCCGGACCGGCATGCCAGTGGCGCAGCGGCGAGTAGGTGGTGATGCCGGCGCACAGCAGCGGCGCCACGGCGGCCAGCTGGTGCTCGGGATGGCTGATGTGCAGCACGTAGCGCTCATGCACCACGATCTGCTCCGAATAGCCGCCCATGGTCCAGCCTGGCTGGTCGGCGGTGGGGCCGTTGTAGGTGCCGACCATGCTTGTGCAGTAGTTTTCCAGGCCGTCGTCGCAATCGTCGCAATGCTGGCAACTGTCGACGATGCAACCGACGCCGACCAGGTCGCCGACCTTGTGGCGGCTCACGTGGGCGCCGACGGCCGTGACGCGGCCGACGATTTCATGGCCGGGCACGCAGGGGTATTGCGTGCCGGCCCATTCGCTGCGGACCGTGTGAAGGTCTGAGTGGCAGACGCCGCAGAAGGCGATGCTGATCTGCACGTCGTGGGCACCCGGCGCGCGGCGGGTGATGTCCATCGATACCAGGGGTTGGTCGCCCGCGTGGGCGCCATAAGCTTTGACCGTCATGGAGTGTGTTCCTTTCGTGTTCTTGTTCAATCGTGTTCACTGCCGATGCCGGGCATGATAGCGATAAACAGGGCCCCGGAACGGGGCGGAAATTGCTTGGGCTTATGAGGCTGGCTCATGAATGATCATGTTGGTTCATTACCGGGTTTGCTGAATATGCCGGGGCGACAGCGGGGAGCCCCGCATTATTTTCACGGCCGCGCTTGATATGAACGCGGCCAGCACCTAGAATACTGTGTCAATATACAGTACTTTCAGGTGTGCCATGTCCGATGCGGAAGAACAGTTCGAGCAAACCATGCTGCCGCCCCGGCCTCTGCAGGCGACCAAGGGGCGCGGCGCCGTCAGCAACCTGCAAGGGCGTTTCGAGCGCAACGCGCGCGAGGCGTTCGACGATGGCTGGGAGCAGGAAGAGCAGGAAAGCCAGGCGGGCGGCTGGAAGACGCAGGTCACCCCGGAGCAGGCCCGCAGCATCCTGAGCCGCAACGCCTCGCCCGACGTGCCCTTCAGCGTTTCGCTTAACCCCTACCGGGTTATTACCCCCTTCTAGCCATCCATACTTCTCGCCTAAGATGCCTTTTTGTGGTTAAAACGATTGGCATGAGTGTACAAACGGGAAAGTAGTCCTTCCATATTACCCTTTCGTTGACATACAATGCGTGCCGAATTATGTACCGTAAGGTCATCGAGTTGCTCATTGATGAAATTGTTCGGTTCTACCTAGGTGGTTGGGTTATCGCATTCTGAGATTGCACCTAGGTGCTGAGGCAGTCGCGGTGGCAAAAACCGTAGTCTGTTTTTGTCTTTCAGGGGCATTCGTTGTGGCTTTTGTTGTCGTTAGAGGGCAAGTCGTTAGTGACAACACTGGCGCCTCAGTGGAATTGCCAATAATTCTCTCGAAGGATGGGCCAATCCTACCTTTGATCGATTACTGCCTTACAGTCCGGCGCAGCCTTGCATGGCGTTTAAAGCTCGTCAGAGCCGTGAAGCTGTTTCTTGAATATCTGGAAGTGAATGCCGTTGAAGGCGAAAAAGATTGGCGCTTATTTCGCAACTTTGCGAATGCCCTTAATCTTGGCACAGCTGATACTTTGACCGGCATCGATCCCGGTGGGCTTTACTGGAAGCGGATGAGGCCTGAGGATAGTAATTACATCATCACCTTACTCTCGGATTTTTTTGAATGGTTGGGCAAGGGTGATAATCCGCGCGCACTCAAATTTAATCCGCAATACGCTGGCAATCAATATGATCAGAAGATTGATCAGCAAGCATATTTATACCGCCGTAATAGTGCGTTCCTAGGGCACACTTGGTCCGGAATGCCATCTCGTCCTGGGCGAGTTGTCCGTCGAGAACGTGAGTCTAAAGTCCCAATGGCGCAACCGCCGGCATTCCCAGAAGACCGCATTGAAGAGCTGCTTTTTAAGGGCTTTAAGGTTGCCGGTAGTTATAACTGGCGTGATATGGCCATCACTTGTTTACTACTAGGCGGGGGCCTACGGGTAAGTGAGCCGTTTCATCTTTACGTATCCGACGTTCAACCCCATTGGGATGATCCAGCGGTGGCGTTTGTCGCGATTCATCACCCATCAGATGGGTTTGCCCCAAATGATTGGAGGGGCTCTAACGGAAAACGCGGAACCAGGTCCGAATATCTAGCCGCTGAGTTTGGTTTGCGACCTCGGCACATCACTGGTGGTAAGCAGCACGCGGGTTGGAAGAATCCGGCTTTGGATGACCGATGGTTCATGCAAGTCCACTGGTTCCCTAAAGAAAAATATGGGACTTTATTCCTCGACATTTGGAAGCGTTACCTCGAACAGCTGGTGCGTATTGAGCGATCTCATCCGTTTGCATGGGTGAATTTGAGCAGAGGAGATCCGGGGGGCATCTACACAATTTCTTCATATTGCAAGCATCTTCAACGGGCGGTCGAACGGATTGGTCTCGAATATGGGAAGCGATATGGAACAACCGCGCATGGTCCTCGCCACGCGTTCGGACGACGCGCTCGCCAGGGTGGCGTAGGAGAAGTCATCCTGCAGCATGCAATGCATCATTGCTCGCCGGAGAGCCAGAAGGTATACACACAGCCTGAACTGAGTGAGGTGACCTCTGCACTCGAACGTGCGGCTCAAAAGATAAGCACAAACCTTACTCCCTTGTGTCCTTGGGGTGATCTCACAGAAGTAGTTTGATGGCAAATTATACCAATCATAAAAATAATAAACCTTTGTCGCTTGAGCTTAGGGCAGAGATCGAAGCTAGCTTTCAAGCAGGCGTTCAGAAGACTCAGATCGCAAAGAATTTGGGGATTTCGCATTCGGTTGTCCGTAAATATACGCAACCCCTGCCATTCGGCGTTCCGGAGGCTGTAAAGGATGAAGCACTTCGGCTAATTAAGGAGGGACATACGAACTCTTCCATTGCTCGTGCTTTAGGTATCAGCAGAACCTATGTGGCAAAGCTGATGCCAAATCCTACGAAGAGGCCTGTGCCGCTATCGGTCGAAATTAAGCTTGAGCTTGTGCAAAGGGCCGAGTCTGGAGAGACCGTTAACGCCATTGCTCGAGATCTTGGCATCGATGCAGGCAACGCCATGAAGATCGTTAAGAAACACCGCGCCAAGCTGAAAGGGGTCGAAGAGCCAATCCCTCCGAGCGCTAAACGATATACTGAAGAGCAGCGTCTAACTATGGCGCAGATGCACAGCCAAGGCGTACCGCTGCAGGAAATCTGCGGCCTATTTGGTGCTACGGATACTGTCATTAGAAAGGCATACCAAAAAGCGCTTGATGCGGGAACGGTCGAGCCTCGTTTCGCCTTGTCGATGGAGGATGATCGTCAACTGCTGAAGATTAAGCGTGATTTTCCTGAGCTGGAAGAATGGCGCGTCTATGCTGTCCAATGGTACGAACTCGTCGAGAGCAATTTTGCGGTCGTATGCACGACCATCAATCGGTTCCTGCGGTTTTTGATGCAACACCGGATTTCTCCACGCCCTGCTGATTTTTTCTTACGACAAAACAGCAAACTTATTCCGAATTTTTTCGAGGCCAGCTGTCCCAAGTCGGACCATGGTGCTGCGATGAATAACGCGTTAGCGGACTTTTTAGACTGGGTGTTGATTCAGCCTGAATTTGCTGACGAGGATGAGGAACTGGGCGTAACAACTCTTCCAATGTTTCGCAATCCGATAGCCCGCGTGCGACGTAGTGACCATAGACCGCAGCGCGGGTCTGAATCCAACAAGCAGGTCATGCCCTATTGGATGATCCACGATTTGCGGCGCCGCATTGCACAAGGGCGCGACTTTCGCGACTGGACATGGGTGCAAGGGATCAGTGGAAAGATCACCGCCAGTGGCGACAAAGAATCTCGTACCTGGTTTCAGGTAGACGAAAGTCAAATCGACAAAGCGGACCCTGACTGCGTTTGGCGGGTACGGCAGAGGCTCGACAAAGGACCAGTACTAGAAATGTGGAGTCCCGTTCGGTGGGTGGCGTGTTTGATTAAACTCCAAACGACTGCTCGCATGGGACAGATACGGATGACTGACAGCGGTGAGGGAGATACTTTCAAAGTGGTTGATGGCGCCGAGGTTAGCAACGATTCGCCAATCGCTGTTGGCTCACGCAGAAAGCCAAGGAGGCAAGGTGCTATCAGGCTTTCTAACGAGGGAACTGTCGTTCTATACTTCAATACAAACAAGACTGCGGATATAGGTCGTTCTTGGGATAAAAAAGGACAGGAGTGTGCGTGGCCTCACCTACCGGATTATCAAGATGATCCTTATTACTGGATTGAGAAACTACGCGCCTGGCAGGAGAAATATAATCCACCAACGCGCTTATTACCTTGGAAAGATGTACCTTCAGCACGGAGGCTGAAAGGAAAATCAGACGCAGTATGTTCTACCTATCCCGACGTGGTTTTTCTGTTTCGAACACCGGAAACAAAGTCAGCAACTCAGTTCCCTGTTGCTGCAGGTGCTGTCGATAAAGCGTGGCAACTTCTGATCGCAGGATACGAAAAAATTCTCTGCAACGAAGGTAAACGCAATCCCGACGGAAGTGCAATTGAGCTTGTTCGTGATGGTCGTGCGGAAACTACTATTCACGGGCTGCGGGTCAGTTTGATTACCCACCTCATTTTAGATGGGGAAATGGCCCCCGAACTTATGATGAAAATCGTCGGCCACGCACGCATTCTTATGACGCTCTACTACACTAAACCGGGTCTGCAGCGCATCGAAGACGCTCTTGCCGACGCTGCGAAAAAGGTCGATGCCACTAAGGATGCAGCTCTCATTCGAGATTTAAAATCTTCGTCTGCTGAGAGGATGCGCAAGCACGTCATCTTCAATGCAAAGGAAATGATAGATGTTATTCCGCTTAACCCTGAAGATAGAAACCCACTCGGTTGGCTACCGATGCACGATGGGCTTTGCCTCGCAGGTGGCAATGCCGGGCCTGTGGACGGCGATCCACGCTTCCCGGGTTGCCATAACGGAGCGTTGGAACTCATTCCTGGCCAAGGTCTTCACGGGCCTGCGCCCGGAGGCGTTAGAAATTGCTGTCGCTGCCGTTGGAAGTGCGCGGGACGTGCGCACATACCTGGGTTGCAAGCAACCTTCAACAACCGGCAATTCCATCTTTATAAATCAAGCTCCGCCGCGATCGATGCAGAGCGTACGCGCAATGATCTCTTGATAGAAAAAGCGCGCATTGAAGCCGACGGTCATCCGTTCCTTAGGACGAGGGAATTAGCTACTGCGGAGCGTTTGTACGAGGCGGCTATGCAGAAAATGCAGGAGCTGGCGCTCGATGTTTCAGCTGTTCACAGAATGATCGAAAGGATAAAGGCGCTGCCGGATACTGACGAAGGAACTCAAGCGCTCGCTGTACAAGGAGACCTTTTGGCTGTTCAATGCGTTGTGGAGGAGACCGAGTCTGAGTTACTGGTGCTGTCTGAGGTCTGCGCGGGTGTCGAGCTCTATCCAGACCTGGATCCGGGCTCAGCGATTTTTGAGTATGCTCAGTTGTTGGATATGGCATTCGAAAGGGAGGGAAAACCCTTCGTGTTAGCCAAGTTATCAGAGAAAGAGAAACTGTTATCTGCAAATGCAATCATGAGGGAACTCGAGCGCCAAGCCAATCCAGAAAACCGATTGCTAGGGCGTCGCAAGGTAGTAGAGATCATGGATCGGAACCAGAGTCTTCAAACGACACTTGGGATAAATCTGAATGATCTGACCACGCTCGCAAACACAGGTAATCAAACAACGTCAAGCAAAATTGAACCACTTGATCTAACAACGAAAGCCCTGAATGTCGGCTCTTAACAATCACCCAGATGAAGTTTTAAAAAGGCTACTCGATAAATCCCTCCGCGCGGACAAGGCGGAAAAATTGCGAAGGCTTCATAGCTTATGTGAAAAGGAATTCGAGCGGCATAGCAGTGGGGCTCGAGATTTTAGCTTGGCGAACATGTCCAAAGTAGCTGAAAGCGCAGGTTTGTTTCGCGCAAGGACGATCTACAACGCCCAGTCAGTCGACTACGCGAATTTGGTTAAGGCATGGGAAGCCCACAATGGAACCACGAATACGCGCAAGAATAATAAGGTCGTCGAACCTCTTAAGGATAAGTACGATTTCCTTGCCAAGATTGAAGATCAAGCTTTGCGTAGCTTATGCAGAATTGCGTTTTCCGAACGAGATAAGCTCAAAGCAGAACTGAACCTGCTTAAGTCTCAGACGGTGGTGACTGTAGACATGCGTCCGATAGGCATGCATACACGCACAAGCTATGTGACCGCTGACTCCAATGTTAAGGCGATTGAGCTTTCTGATAGTGAGCACAAAGCTTTGAGCGCGGCCATCGATCCAGCGACTTTGGCACGAAAAGGCTGGAGTATCGGTGAGGCTGGCGAAATAATTGATGAACGGCGGCGGTTTGTGTTTAACCCGGGCTTTGCTACTGGCTTAGCTAAACTGCTGTCGAAAATATTATAACTAGATAAGGTTAAAGGCGGGAGCATGGGGGGAGAGAAGGTGGATGTAATTGACGTGTTTGAGAAACCATACGAGGTTTGGTCTCGTCGCAAAACGACTGTTGAGGAAGCACTGGAGCTCGTAAAAACACAAGGCTTATCGATCCTTGAAGCGCTCGAGCCGAAGGACAAGCTCCTAGAGACCATCGCGACCCATAACGAGGCTGCGCATCGCATGCTCCGAGTACGAGAAGATAACGGACTTGAATTCCATATCGATAGAGCACTCGACGAAAGTCCAGCGTTTCAACATCTGCAGGGACTCATGCCCCAAGATGTCCCCCAACCGCTTAGCGAATATCAATGCTCGTACCCGGAGTACGACAAGGAAATGGTCGACTCAGCCATCAATACGCTTGGTGTCAAAGTCGCCCAAGGCCAGTTCTTGTTTCACGGAGGTGAATGGGGGGGAGCCGATGATACTTTGACGACTTCGAAACCGTTCTCGACTTCTTTCTGTCCTCAGGTGGCGTTGAGAAATGCTGAGTGGCGGGGAAAGGCCTTTGATGCTGGCCGAGTGGACCTAATGGTTGTCCGCGTAGCGCAGCCAGCCACAAACGCTTACGTGTACAACCGTGAAGGTGAGCACGGTAACGAGAAAGAGATCGTTTTCGCCAGCGGTGCAAAATTGAAACGCGTGCGCGAAACGCACGTAACTGACATTACCGCTTACAAAATGCACGCAAATCTGACGCAAGAAGAAAAGGTCGTGCCAGCCTACTTAGTTGAAGTGGAGATTAGCTGAAACTGTATTGTCCCGCTTTGTCGCAATCGATTTGAAAATTTTGGAATGAAAGTTGCCATTAGTGACATAATATTGCATACCCTTAGCCTTCACGTCGCCTTTGAGTAACTTCTACGCACACAGACTTCCGAAACCTTCGAACGAAACTGAGTTCGAAGCAATGTGTGCGCACGTGTATGGCGAAGTGCATGGCGACCTCAGCCCTAAACGAAATGGACGGCGTGGACAAAAGCAGTTCGGAGTTGATATTTTCGTCCGCACCGAGCGGGGGCTGATCGGCATCCAGTGCAAACGGTATAACGACGGAACCTTGACGCTGCGGGACATCGAGGACGAAATTCGAAAGGCGGATGCGGGTACCGTTCCTATCTCACGGTTGATAATCTCTACCACCGCCGCAAGCGACGCTAATCTGGTAGGCGCCGTCTTAACGCTTTCGGTCCAGCGCGAAAAAGCTGGGAAATTCGCAGTCGAGATTGATTTTTGGGAGGAAATTGAAGCCCATATAGAGCGACATTCCAAACTGCTCGCACGCTATAACCCTCACGCGCCTGAGAGCGCTCTTCGGCGCAATATTGAGGCGGTCGACTCCCTGAACCAGACCGTGACGGACGGCTTTGGCCGTATTGAAAAGCATCTCGGAGACGCGGTTTTCGCTGGGGGCGGTGCTGATGTACCCGCCGGCCTGCAGTCTTCCTTGGATAAGCTGGTTACTGGACAGATCGACGCCATCACTGAGCAAATAAAGGCGGCGCGGTATCGCGATGCAGAGCTGCAACTAACTGAGATCGGCAAGTCTTTCGGCACCTTTGACCAGCATCAAAAAGCGCGTTGGCATCTGTTGCGTAGCATATGCAGAGTGCATCTATTCCGGGGTGAGGGAGCAGCCGACGATCTGCTGACTGCTTTCAGTCTTTATCCAAACGACGAGAAGATTGCGGCTGCCGGTATCCGCGGTCTCCTTTTAAAGAACGATCCGGACGGTGCAGCGCAGGCTGGCCTGGAAGCGAAGAAGAAGTTTCCGACCTCACCGACTGTGTGGGCTGCGACCGCGTTCGCTCTGATCGAATTGGGGCGGTCAATCCAAGATGAGGATGTTCCTCCGGAAATTGCAGACGACCCGGATGTGCTTATGGCTTTGTGCTCGGCAGCTCAGCGTGAATCGGACTACGCCAGGGCCTGGAAACATGGCCGGAAAATTTTGAATCATGCCGGAGCGCGTCAGCCTAATCGCTCTGCGGCACTCGCTGTCGCGGTAGCATGGGCTACGTCTACGCCCACTCAACAAGCACTTGGAACCATTGATGAGCTGGCCCTGAGCGCCATTTCCGAAGCGGTTGCATGTTTTGAACCGAGGGCGGCAAGACTATGGAATAGCCAAAGCGTCATGGCACTGCCAGCTGATGTTTCAAACGTGTGCTATGCATATCTTCTATTGGATCGTTATGACGACGTGCTTACGCTTTGCGAAGAGGCGAAAGTACTTACGCCACTTCCGTCGCAAATGCTTGGCTTCAAGCTTGGCGCTCTGCATGCGTTGAATCGCAATGATGAATTTATAGCGGTTGCGCGAACCCATGTTCCCGACCTCCAACCGGTTTCATTTTTGTTGGTTGCAGAGGCTGCGGCGTCAAACGGCGCAGTGGATATCGTTGACGCCCTGATCGACCGCGCCGAGGCGATGCCTGAATCTGACGAAGTCGAACCGAGCACAATCCGTGCGTTACGTTCTATCGCTCAGCTTCATTCGGGAGCGCGCGACATTGCGATTCAAGCGGCTTTGGCATTCGATGACCCGTTGGGAAAGCACAAGCGAGCGGCGCTGATCTATATACGCACGTTGATCAATGCCGGCGAGCTCGATCATGCGAGTGCGCGTCTCGATGGCCTGACAGCGAGGATATCGAAGGATGATTCACCCACACTTCAGCTGTTGTGCGCAGATTGCTTATTTTTTGTGAAGCAGTATGTTAAGGCGGCAGAAATTTATCAACGCTATTGCGTGCCAGGTCGTATTTCAGAAATCCAACGGCGGCGGCTGCGCTGCTACGTTGAAGCTGGTTTGCGGGCAGAAGCTCGCCAAGTCCTTAAAGATCTTCCGCCCACATGGGTAGAGGACGATCACATTCGTGAAGCGGCGATTGAGCTTGCACAGAGTGCGGGTGACTGGGCACTACTGTTTGATATCGCCGAGGAGCAGCTAAGACGTAGACCTGATCATGCGGGAACTTGGGCGCTTGCTCTAATGTGCGAGCGTTATGGTTCGGCGAGCAAGCGATTCCATGAGCAACTAAGCGTTGTTCCAGAGCGCTTGTCGGGCTCGTTGTACCAGATCGGCTATGTAGCCTCGCTTGAGATTCAGCGTGGCGCACCGATTGACGGATTACGGCGGCTTTATCGTATGGTTCGAGCGTCGATGCAATCGGCCGAAGCAGCAGGTATCTATGTTAAAAAGTTTTTGATCCATGCTGAGCTTGTGGCTGCGAGTGCCCCTGATGAGAAGCCTGGCCCTGGCAGCACATGGTTACTTAGTTCAGAAGATGGCTCGGAGATAACAGCTAGTGTTGATCCTTTGGGAATGGTTGACCTCCCGCAGCACCGCGGATACTATCCGCCGGACAGCACTTTGGGATTGGCACTAGCAGGTAAGGGAGTTGATGAAACGGTAGAGATCGAAGGTGCATTTGGCCACCGGAGATTATTCAAGGTAGTAGGGGTAAGCTCCGTTTACCTTCATCTCTTGGAGGCGCTCCGCAGACTGCAGGATGAAACACCGGAAGGGCTGCCTGCTATTCAGAGCGCCAAAGTGGTTAAAGACAACGGTGAACTTGACCTTGAACTGATCAAGTCGATAATTGGCCCGGGGGGCAATCGAGGGCAGCTGGTCTTCGACACCTACGCCACGGCGCTTGTTCCATTGGGAGCATGTGCAAAGCTGCTAAATACATCTACTCTCGAGCTGGTTCAGGGATGGCCTCGAGATGCGGCGCCCCTTCGTATGTGTACCGGCAGTCCGGAAGAGATTGCAAAGGCATTTCAGCTCCTTGAAGGCGACGTGCCTGCAATTGTCATTGACTTGGCAACGCTAGCAGATTTGGTTTCCCTGGGCTGCGAAGCGGCACTAACGGCTATTCCTGTTATATACATCAGTACTGTAGCTGTTCAGATTCTTGATGGGTTGCGCAGTGACGCCGCTGATAGCCATAAGTTTGGGCGGGTCGGCGTGGTCGATGGCGAACTGCAGGTTGTGAAGTATCCGGATGATTATGGAGACAGGTGCCTCGCATTCTATAGTCGCATACAGAGCGTCATTGATCAGTACTGTACGGTATGTCCAGCATATGGAGTCAGCGATATGCCACCGGAGGTTGTCTCTATTAACGACCAGCTTGGAGAAGACGAATACGAAGTGCTGTTATTGGCTGCTGAGAAGCAGGCGGTATTGGCCTCGGTCGACTTGCATCTGCGTCAGCTGGCAGAGTCTGCTTTGGGGGTCCAAGGGGTATGGCCGCAGGTGCTAATGGGATACGCCGCCAGCAAGGGGCTGCTGCCGGCCGTGACTTACCGATATGCCATGCAGCTCCTCTTTCGAAGTAACCGGACGCTGGTCGCCGTCGATGCTGCGGACTTGCTGTATATGTTCCAGCAAGGAGACCACGCGTTTCAATCCGGGATCGCAAAGATGGTGGAACTGTTCAGTACCCGGCCGTGCAATGTAGTGTATGCACTCGCTGTGGTCGAAGATGTGATTGCCGGGGTAGCTAAGGTTGCGAGCCGCCTTAAAGTGGTGTTGGAAATTGTGGAATATTTGTATGAACCGCTCTTTCGTCACCCCGACCAACCTGCTGATCTATATGATCGGGCCGTTGCTCGTGTGAGGTACTTAGCGCACGCGTTCAGAAATCTGCCAGCTTGGATCTCATTTGGTGCCGCCCCCTTAGCCGACGCTAATGTCATTGACTCTGTGGCACAGTTGCTGGTGGCACGCGTCGATGCAGCGCGGGCTCGTGCCGCATCTGTGCATGTACCTAGGACACTGCCGATCAAAGTGCTGTATGTGACGTCAAGGCCGTCGCTTTGGGGCTAGAGATAGGCCCATTTATGCGGTGAAAATATAGGTGTCCGCGCCTAGGTGTTGATGTTCAGAAAAGGCTGAAAGGTAAATACCCACCAACTCTCCGCAAAGCCGGGTTAAGTCACACTCGCGCAAAATCGCTAAGAACGAAGCTGACTAGCTAGGTTTGGTTGGAAGAGACTCTTGGGCAAGATGCTGCTCTACTGCCTTCATCATCGCTGACGGATCGACCTGGAGAGCCGCAGCAAGCTTGAAAATGATCCTGATTGTAGGTTGATTGATACCTCGTTCGATCAGACTCACGAAGTTCCTTTCGACCCCAGCTTCAAGCGCAAGCTGCTCTTGAGACAGCCCCGCCTTTTTGCGAAAGCTGCGCAGCACTACACCAAAAGCCATCCCCGGATCTCCCAAAACACCTCCCAATATATTGGGAGTGATGTTCGTCTTCGGTTATTATTCCGTCTTCACAATATATTGGTAATTTCTGAAAACCAGCACAGAAATTGGTCAAAATGAAACATTTGGTAAAACCGCATCGCCACGTAACGGTCGCTGCGCTGTTGCTTTCAGCTTGCCATGGCGGATCAATAGCGACTGAGCGACGCCACCGAGAAATACAAGTGATATGAAGACATGCTGAGAACTATCGATAACCATGAAGTGGCCACGTTCGCCTTGATCCACGGTAAAGGGGCAAAGATGTGGCGAGCAGTCAGCATGGAGCTGCGTATTCCCTATTTTTTCGTCTGCCATGCCATCAAGGAGGACGGAGTTTGGCTGCACGAAACCTGTCTGCTTTGGCGTGAAGCTGACGTCGTCGACTTCTGCAATGAGGTCCGTATGGACGCAAATAGAAAAATCGTCCAGTTGTCGATGCTGCTGCCGGCAAGCGAGGCTGGACGCTGGGATATGGAGGAGCTCGGAGAGATCTGGAGCGACAGCGGCGATGAAAGTTTGCGTTCGCCGATTTTCATCGCCCACGATGGACGCCATCTAAGCCATGACGGACGAAATACAGCGGCCGTCGTGACAACCGCCAAAGAGAGAATCTATTCAATGCCAACCGCAAACAGGAGCCCAATATGAAAACTATCATTCTCGCAATTCTTGCAGTCGTACTCGTTGGTTGCAGTAAGTCAGACGAAACAGTCTCGATCGGATCAAAGGAGAACTACGACAAAGGCATGGCCGTGATCAACCAATACCATAAGGCGCTGCAGGAGTCCGATCGAAAACTATTTGAAGCCGAAGAAAAATCGAAAAAGGCGTCCTCCGCGCCACCCAGCAAGTAACGGGATATTCGACGCGGTAGTTACTGTGAGCAGCGAAGGTAAGAGTCGCCGGTTAATGGACTGGTCTGGATTTTTCCTGGACCAAAGGACGCTGCAATATTGGGCCGGAAGCGCATGGCAGTTGGCCCAGCATTTCCAGCCAGGATCCTCCGCGCGGCGTTACTCCCCACGGTTCATTGGCTCGGGTCGGTTCCAACACAAAGCGCTCGGATAGCAGCCACTGCAATACTTCGGGGTCTGCGACAACGGCCATGTGCTGTTCGATTAACTGCAACGCTTTCTAGCAGTCGAACTGGGACAGGAACTGTCTTCCTTTCGGCATGATCCAGGCGCCATGCTCCTCATCGAGGCGAGCCAGTCCCCGGACGATCACTTCCCGGTCCAGCTGGTGCACTTCATACAGTGTCAGCGGGGCTGTCTCAATTCGCGTGAGCCATCGGTACAGCGAAACTCTTTCTTCGACATAGTCTGAAGTCGTCTTCATAGCGTGGGCAACTTAGTGGGAGAGGCCATTGTGCCCGGGGCGAGTACTTGGGCCAAGGTGCCAAAATCGACCGGCTTACCTATAAAACCATCAAAAGCGGCAGCCGCCGCGCATGGGGCGGAAACTGAGTATTCTCACCATCGCCGCCACTCATTCTCACAAGTCGCCGCTACCCGTTCCCACTCTCCGCCGCCACCCAATCGCGTGCAATGCCGCCACTTTGGACTGGTGAGATTTCGCGCATTTTTTTAGATGAGCAAGATGTTATCCTCTATGGAGACCGACTAACTTCGGCTGCGGTTTCAATCGGTCAGTGCAACACATCGTTCAATTCGGTGCGCTGGCGTTTTTATCTTCGTTGTTGCGAACTCGGGCCAAGCGCAGGAAGTCGAAAGCCTTCGACACTTACAATGCATCGCTCTAGGATGACATGAGAATAATTTCAGTACGGCCTGGAACGTCAGACCCTGATGCTGACGAAGCGGAGCACGCATTTGCAACTGCCATTGCATTCCAGGTTGCGTCAGAAAGGGCCTTTGAAACAAAAGTCGTAGGTGATAAGTTTCAGAGTGCGCGTGTGCCCGCCGTTGTATGCGCAGCCCTTTCAGTTGAGCTTGGCATGAAGGCTAGGATCATGGCTGATGGGAATCGGGCGCAGTATAAGAAGCTGAAAGGAACGGCTGGACATAGCTTGGTGACTCTTTTTTCGCTTCTTTCGCAAGATGATCGGAACTGGTTCATTGTAGGATCGGGTCATGAAAAAGCAGAATTCATGGAAGCGCTCAGTGCGGTAAGTAATGCCTTCGTCGATTGGCGCTACGTATACGAGCAAGACGAACGAGCTATAAACTTCTCGTTTCTCAGCAAGTTGTCTGAGCTGGCAACCACGTTGCCGGCTGCGTCGTAGAAGAAGGAAAACCGTCCCGAGTCCCATGAATATCGTTTTGTCTGCCTCCGACTTGGTCGGGCCGCTTGCGCATGACTTGCGTACCCCAGGCGTCGCCCCGGTGCCCGCCGTCGAGCGCGCTTTGGAAGAATACCTGTTCGAGAAATTTCGGGACGCATTAGGCGAAATGCTGGTAAAGGCACCCAGAGTCCGTGTTCACGCGGGTTATTTCAAAAATCGCTTTGCTAATCTGGTAGACCTTGCTAAATCTGGCTACGAGACTTGGTATGTCGAAGTACATTTTGCTTGCCAAAATTTGGTTCTGCTCCAAGATATTCAAATCAGGACGGAGGGAATAAGCTTTGTCCCACTTTCCTATGGCGGTGGAATCAATCGCGCAGTCGATTTGAAGACTCGCCACCTCAAGAAGCAAATCAACCATGCGTATCGGATCAATCATCTTCGCCTTCCCGGTGACTTCTTTCAGGCACTTTCGCGGGAGCTTTTGAGCGGTGGTGAGCTGTCGCAACCACGGCTTTCAAATTTTCATCCTGGTCCAGATATTCGCGGCTTTAGGACCGTCTCCTTCGATCACCTTCTTACCGGTGACCGAAAATTCTGCAGATGTTCCATGGCGTTTCATTCATCCATCCTCGCGGACGCCAATACACGCGCGCCGAGCTTCGCGCCGAATTCTTGGCCGCACGCCGTCATTGAAATGCTTGACCACGCTGACTACGAAGATGCAATCTGTCACCTCTGCCTGGCGCGCAATGGAAATTCCGAAGATGCGGTTCGCCGCTATGGCGCAGCGATCATTGACGGTCATGAAGCCTATGCGGATCAGGTGAAGTTTGACCTCAATTCGGACGCGAGGACAGCAAGGGAGGAGGTGAAGCGCCTCATGGGTTTGAGCCGATGGACGCGTGAGGCCACCATCTATGGTGTTGTGAGCGATCTTTTCCCCGACCAGTTGGTGCTCCGAGAGGCATCACCGGAATGGTTGGGCCGGTTGAGATTGGACGTCTATATCCCAGGCTTAAAACTGGCTATCGAACATCAAGGACAGCAGCACTACGAACCGGTCGCCGTTTTCGGCGGCGAGAAGGCGCATGCAGCCGTTCTGGAACGTGATGCCCTAAAGCGCACGCGATGCGAACAAAGTGGAATCACTATTATTTACATTCGATACGACGCTCCGATTACGAAAGCGGCTATAAGGGACCGTCTGCGATCGTTCCTAGTTACATAGGAAAGCCGTCTGTCATGATCGACCTCGCTACCAACTGCCCACCGTCGTGGTGAGTGTTGAGATCAGGTGGCGGCGTTCAATACGATTAGGTGGCGGCGACTGATGAGAATCGCTGGCGGCAGCAAGCGCATAGCCAAGCTGACGCTACCTAGTTATCAATTCCATGACCCGCCTGTACGAACTGCGTTGGTAAGTGGCTAGTCAGGACAGCTTCCGCTTCCACATGGCTCCTTCGAGCGCCTCGTCAGCAAATGGCCCCGTAGGTGCTTTTACCGGTTGGTACGTCTAATCCGAAATAGCAAATGTATCCGTCACGCTTGTCCCAAACGCAGGACAGGTCCCCCCTGTCTCTGATGCGGTGATCGGGAGCGGCCCCACAGGCATCTTTTCTATCTGGCGCAATCTGCTCAAATAGATCCTTCGCTAGCGGCCCCTTGAACGTGAATGCTACCTTCCGGTCCGTCTTCGTCGGGGGTACTGTGTCACCCAGCTCGCCGCCGTATATCAGATAGTCGCCCTTTAGCGGCTTCTGCCCAACGCCCTGGATCTCAGGCTTATCGGCAGCGCGAGCCAGCGCGTGCAGGACTAGGGACGCAATGATGAGCATCAGGCGCAAGTTCACGATGCGTACCTCGGCCAAAGCTCGGCGTGGAAGTGGTTGTTGTGGCCGGCGAGGGACTTAACGCGCCCCCCACCCAGCGCCTTCTGCACCCGCTCGTCGTTGAAGTACACGATCTTGATCCTCGGGTGCTCGACAAACAGGCAAATCAGCTTGAGCGTGGCCTCAAGGTCGTATTCCTTGTCCCTGTAGCTGCAGCGCGCGGCTTGCCCCGTCAGGTAGTCCGTGCGAACCGGTCGGCAGTCCATCTCGATGCCCTTCTGGTGCGACTTGTGGTTGTCGTAGGCGTGCCCGCCGTCGATGCTGATGTTCCCGATCCCGAATTTCCGGTCGCATATGGCCTGCCATTGGCGCTCAATCTGGAAAATCACTGTAAGCAGGTTGGGATGCGCGTACTGCGCCAGCTGGCCGGTACCTGGCACATCATGGAGGGTGCCGTAGACGTAGTAGCCCGCGTCTTCGGGCGCCTGGGGTAGCATGAAGTAGCCGCGTGACTCCTTCGGTTGGATTGGGACGCCGGTCGACATGGCCGTTCCCCTTACACGCACTTATTGCTGGCCAGGCACCAGCCGCCAGCGGTGTTTCCGCCGGTACCGCCGGCGATCTTCTGTTGGGTGTATTTCCACTTCACCCTGGAGTAGCTCAAACCGATCTCGTCGTGCAGGATGTTGCCGTCACCGAGTAACTGGTCCATGTTGGAGATGATCACGTTCTCCAGCTCGACCTCGTAGTACTTCACGCGCTGGCCATCGCCGTCTGCTCGCAAAAACTCCAGCTTTGCCTTCGGAATAGTCCTCCCCATCGAACAAGTCTGCATGAGGATTGGCGAGGCCAGGTCAGCCAGTTTTGTCAGTGAGATTGTCCGATGCTCGCAGCGTTCGGCAGTGTGACCCCCACCAGTTGAAGCAGTAGCACTCCGAGGTTGGACAACGCCAAAATGGGCGCTGGATATTTCGATCCAGCCCAGATGATCCGAATCGGCTGACTCGCCCTTGATACCATCGATTCGCAGGTATGCGTCCGTTGCCATGGTGCCTCCAAGTAAATTAAGGAACACACCTGACATTGTTACGTTAGCTTGGCGATCTTGATTTGGCTGACGTCAAGCGCGATGCAATGATCTGGGAGAAGAAGGGGCTGGCAGAGCAGAGTCGCTAAACACACTAAGGGGGCAGGTGCCGACTGGCAGAGAATGGACCTCGGTAATTGTGCTTCAGAAGACCAATTTGCGGGGAGAACGTGATGCTCGCTCGATGGTGCTTTTGGGTGATCGGGGAATATTGCTCGAGGGGAATTATACGCCACACATAATTTCGACTAATTCCTCGATGGAAACTTTCCGCGACTGGCATTTGGGTTTCGCGCACTCAGAATTTCAGCTCAAAATTGTCGCCAACAGTCAGCGTAGACCTTACCACCTTCGGCTTCGGCCACGTCTTCATTAACTCAGCGGGGTACAGTCGCAGAAACGTGCGTGCATACTCGGGATCCTTGCAGTCCAGCCAATCATCCCACTCTTCGCGAGGAACAACGACAAGGGATCTCTTTTCCTCCCCTGGTTTGTGCATGCGCTTCATCAATGGGTGCTCATTCGCGTTGACCGTGATCTGCGTAAATACTATCTCCGGACCATTTTCACCAGGCCATTCCCGCCATAGCCCCGCAACGGCGAACATCGGCTCATCTACAAGTCCTATCTCCATCCATACGTTTTTTCCCGTTTCGTAGCACGGCTCAATAAACGACGTGGCGGGCACCAAGCACAGCTGGCTGTTCTTCCAAGCCCCTTTGTACGTCACACGCGTTCCTAGGCTGTCATCCCTTGCATTCATTGTCTCGTATCCCTTGAACTTCCTCATTTTCTTGGGATCGCTAGTGGGCGGCAGCTTTGCCTGCTGAGCCTCAAAATCTCTTCGCTGAAGCTTCATAGGATACATTCCGTAGCCGGCAAGTAGCCCTTCACGTCGGCCGTTGGCGCCGCGGCGCACAATGGGCGCCTGGAAGTCTTTGAAGACGTCGGAGTCCCAGGCGGGCTGATCTTGCAGGTCAATCAGAACACCCATCACAGCCTCAAGCAATTCGGGGTCCGGTGGACGGTAGTTTACGCACATGGTTCGACAATGCTTGAAGTTGGAAGTTGCATAATAGCTCTGTTTTGCTGGGTGTTATACTGTATAAATATACAGTTAAAATGGCGGGTGCATTTATGCGTGCATGGGTAGCGCGGAGGCGGGAGGGCGGTGCCCTTCTTCAGGAACCAGTTCAAATCAAATCAGGCACAGCGCCATACGAGTTACTGGTTATCGATGTCACTGACCAAGGGCAGCGGCGCCCATCTAAGGTCGCACGCCTGATGCCACTTGGAGAGCGCAGAGCGGTGGCCGAACTTGTAGCCCCCAAGTTGGTTTGGCTGGACGGCTTCAGGCTAGCCCTAAGCGGCATTGAGAAACTGCAAAACCGTCTCGGCGTCAAGGAAGTCAGCCAATCATGGGTATGCGACCTGGTTCCTCCAAAATTCGCGATTGGCTTCAAAATTACACATACTTACGTGGAGGGTATCCAGTTGCCGCGCCGCGCGCTCCGAGACAATGGAAAGACGGGCGGCAGGCTCAAAGTAGGCGACCACCTCATCAAATCGCTTGGGCGCCACGCATCGCTAGCCGAGTTGATCGATTATGAATCCGGCGACCGCCGGCCCTCCACGCCTCACCTCGCAGACTGCCATCTTGAGTGGATGGCGGGTGACCGCTTCGAGCTGGGCGGACTCTGCATCAGGGAACCATTTGAAGACAGACCCGAACATTTGCTTCGTGGTGGATGGCTCTGCGAATTCGACATCGAGTTGCCCGAATTAAGTCGCGCGCAGAGGCGCCTCATTGGTCCAGCTCACTAATGTGGTTTGCGTCGCTGCTCAGGTTCAGTCAGCACGCGTCCAATAACCCTGAAGGGAACGCCGGCTGCGAGCAGGAATTCGGCAGTTTTTTTTAGGCCAGCCGTGGGCACCATCTCGATGCAAGCATCTACAGTCGTTGACTTTGCACGATCTGGTCGTGTACGGCGCTCACTCTTCATAAAGCCCCCCTTTGTGATCGGTATTAAAGCATAGACGGTTATGCGGGGCGTGAGCTGGCGCAAAGGACATACGCTTCGAACTTGAACTTGGTTAAGGAACTTGATTTAGTAGATTTTCTTGAGGCTGGAATAATGATTTGGTAGAAGCCACCGTTCTGTACACCCTGCAAAGTTGTAAATTGGGTTGGCGGGTAGCTGGCTTTTCGAGGATGTTCCCCTCTTTACTCCTCCAATATGAGTTCGGAGCGAAAGGCCTGGCCGATGTGCATCCGTGCTGAAAGGCCATCATTCTCGATCAAGCTTCTGCCAATGAGTTTCGCCCAAGATGAGTTTTGCACTTCTGCAGAGTCTTCAATGACGGGCCCATGCTCAAGGGCTTCCAGTATGTCCCGGTTGACGCCCTGCTTGATGATTACCCTCCTTACTTGCCGCTCGTTTACCCTGACCCCGCGAGGAAGCGTGAGCGAGACTGTTCTACCTTGGAACTGCCTACCGAACACTGCTTGACGTTCAGCATTGTCCCGGAGCTCTCGCTTCGATCTCTCACTGCGACTGTCCAGCATTTGTTTAGTCTTTCGTGATACCTCACGTGTTGCTCCAGGCTTTCGTCCGAAAGGCGATGCAATTGTTTCTGCGGTTACTTCAAACCCTGCCATGCGTAGCGCCCTAGACATGACGCCCCTATCTGCAGCCTCCTTGGCATCGGAAAGATGATTGGTGCCAATCTCAAAGGCCTCGTCAGGCTCCGGATCAACAATTTTGAGCACGCTTCCTGTTCCGCCTTGAACCGTGATGTTCAGTCCGCACACAAGTCTTTGTCCGGTGTGACCAGCAGGGAATTTGATAGAGCACTTTTGAGCGATTCCGCCAGTCGGTGGTGGTCCTTTTGTGCCGAGCTGCCTCTCGCTGAATTCGGAACCCGATTGCGTACCTTTGCATTCAATGACGTGCCACCTTCCCGCAGTATCGCGAGCGACAAAGTCGGGCGTTTTGTTTGGCCCGCGCTTAGCAGTTCGCCGCTGGGCGGCGCCAACAGACGCTGCAACCCATTGCATGAAATATCGGCCATCAACAATCTGTTCCAGCGAAAGGTGCTCGCTTAGCCAAAGCATGGGAACACCCATTCCGAAGTCGTCGCTCAGAATGGTTTTCTGGTGCGCGTCGAGTTCTGCGAAGCTATTAGTCAGACTCAAACTCTCGTCTTCTGAGATGGCAGCGAGATATCTCACCCACGCCCAAAACTCACTAAGTGAGACCCCTGTTGACGAAGTGGGGGTCGTTAAGTAACCGATCATCATAAGCATGGCCGGAATGTTTAAGTCATAGGCACTGCGACCACCGGCGAACGATCTTGGGAATAACGGGCGGATACCTGGGCCTGGCCAAGTCGCTTTATCGATGTCTACGATGAGTGTCCGTTCCATCATATTTCTTTCGGTATCAATTTCTTCAGTTCGCGCGCCGAATCCTTCCCGAGTACACGCCTATACTTCCTACGTTATCTAAGCTGTACTATTTGTCGCTGACGATGAGTTTCTAGGTCATTTTTTTAGGTGTACTGCGTTAGCGCTCATCGCAATCCCTAATTTAAGTGAGCCAGGAAGGTGGCTTACCAAGGTGCTCGATCAAGTTGTTAAGGCGTGTCTTGTCATTCAGTCCAAAGCATTCAATGGCATTTGTCCGAAAAACAGCCTGTCGATCAAGGTTTGAAAAAGCGAGGGCGCGCGCAAGTTCTGTCGGATAGTCTTGCCAACCATCCTCTTTTATCATCATGAACCAGTCCGAGCCATACATTACGTGTCGTCCGAAATCCGGGAATACATTCAGCGCGTCCTTTATGCGTTCAAGAGGCTCGCAGGTAGCATCTATACATGCACGTAGACCGGTCCAGTAGCCTAGATCTCCATAAGTATTTGTACCCTTGGGCTGGCTCATTAGCTGTGCAAAATCACGGGTCCAAGACGTCGGATCTCCTTCGCTGCCATCACCGCCAAGATGGCCGAGATTTACTCGCATGGGTAGGCTTGGTGCCATGGCATCCGCGAGTGTTTGCCATCCTGTAGGACTGCTTGCATTGTCGGCTTCGTTGTCGTATCCCATACTGCGGTTTGCGTGGGCCATCACAGGCACCCTTTGCTCTGCACACCACTTGAACATTTTGAGCAACAGCCGGTCTAGTTCCACTCCATTCCCATATGGCTTAAACCCCATTGGAGGATAAATCTTTACGCCGATGAAGCCGTGGTGATTCACTGCCTCCTGAACCAGCGCTAGCGATGCACCGGATTCATTTAAGTCAGTCATCGGGTTGTAGGCTATCAGCGGCAGCATGTACCCGCCTGACATTTTAGAGATCAGCGCCATCAAGAGCATCTGATCGTGCGGGGTCGAGCGAGAGGCACAATACCTATAATCAAAGTTGACCATGGCGCCAAACGCTGCGGCGATACCCATCGGTTCCCAAGTACGCCGATACAGGTCCAAGTTCATCCAGCGATCCTGCAGCATGCACGCTACAAAGCGGATGATTCCGTCCGGTGTGCTTCCTGAAACGCCGCGCAGCTGGTCCATGCGACCACGGGCGCCCGGCGAATGCATCTCGTCTAGGATTTTGTGCACGGTTGTACTGTTGAAGCGGCGGGGTATGAAGCGTGCGCCCCATTTTCTCTCAAGCGATACCTGTGCCTTGTCATATTCGATATCTACGCCACGACTAACGATTTCCTCCCGCAGACGCTTCTCGATCCGCTGCCGTTGTTCCATCGCCCTATCTTCTAGCGACTTCGTGCCTCGGCCATCCGTTCGCGTGTTCGCGTCTCTGAGCAGCTCATATTCATCTTTTGCGCTGCTGGCAATTTCGGTGACGGCCCGCACCACTGGTTCCATGGCGATGATGAAACCCTGCAGTTCTGGAGTGGAGTGACCGACGGAATGGGCTAGGTAGCCGGCGGCATCAATATCGGAAGCGTTAAAGAAGTGAGCATGGACGTCGATAGCACGAACGGGCAACACTTCCATGCCGCGCGTGAGCCCGCTCGTTATCAATAAAGGGCGCACAGGACCATTGTGGGCTTCAATGTCATCCCGTCGTAGTTGTGGCGGGATGCAGCACCCGCCTAAACCAGACAAAGCCAGTCCGCCGAGAATTCCTATTGCGTTGCGCCGTCCACTATCCATCTCAGCCCCTTCATTGGGTTCCGATGGGAAACAGTACCGATTTTCCGGGCGAAAATTTCTATCCAATTGTCACCATGTCCGAAATACAACGACTGATGGTCAAGAGTGCTGTTCTTCAGTACGCTTTTAGTCTGTCTCTGGACTATGATGTGATTTCCACGAGGAAACTACATTATGGATATCTTTGCCTTATACCCGACAAGCCCAGGATATGACTTCATTACCGAAGATACCTATTTCGAAAAGACCCAGCGTCGTTTTCCTTGGGCTACGCACACTAAAAGTGTGCCGAAGAGCCCGCTATATCTCGCTACCTGTCCGGAATGTAAAAATGCGATAGAGATCCGCGAGTTAGATAGGGTGCGCGGCGAAAATGAACGAGCTCCAATGGAGCCTTTTGGAAAGCACTATCAGCACAACGTGCCTGGGCTGGACATTATTTACGATCAAGCGAAATACGATAACTGCTCGTTGCGCGCGAAAGTTAGCCTGAGTTCCTCTGAGCCCCGCTTGAGCCAGGCATTCAACGATGAGGTGCTGAAGCTTTTGGTAAACGAAGCAGCCGTGGTTCGGGAAGTCTTGGCCACTACCGTTGGCATTGGTTTTGGCGACCGGCTTTTCGAATCTATGTTAAAGACTTTTATCGAACAGGGACGCTACAGGTGTAAGGGCGTTATGCCTTCAAATTTACCTTTCGCGCTGCTCTACTGGACCGAGAGTCAATGGATAACCGGACAGTACGTTTCTTCAGAAAAGCATATTGAGATAGAACGTGCTATTGAAAATTCTCAGCACTTTTGCATGAGTGGGCGCCAAATCAGTTCAAAGCATTGGCGTGATAAGCAGTCGGCGGCCGCACGTGACAAAACGCCACTCCCTTCAAGACCGGACTGGGGGCCACACAGGCTCGCTTTCTTCATGGGAAAGCGAGTCGTTCGTGGGGACGAGCGAAAGGGGGAAAAGAATCATATGACGCTAACCCTAACAGAGCACACCAATAATAAGCCGACGGGAAACCCAATCTATAAAAAGAAAATTTCCTATTCAAATAATCACTTCCCTAACGCGATTCGTGCGTTCGAGCGCAGGATGAGCAAACCAGAAGAGGCTGCTGAGACCTTGGCAAAACGCATACGAGCGGGGAAACTTGCCTACTCTTACGCCAAGCATCTTCTTCCGGATACATGGCGCCCAAACTGGGAAGGCGAGTAGAGTCGTTCGCCTTCATGCAAGCTAATCTGGCAATTATCGGCACGCCTGTTGGGGCCGTCCGATGGGGAATTTCTCGCGTGTCTCATAGCTATTCTGCGCCGCTGCTGCCGACGGCAGGCATCAAGGTAGTGGCATCATCTCAACGCTCAACTCGTGCGATCTTGACTTTAAATTAAGGCTGAAAAGTAGATGGATAAGGTTATAAAACTGGGTCTTAACAAATATCCGACAATACCGCATACGCTCCGCTCTGCACCAAAGCTTAACGAGCCAGCCCAGGAAATATCGGTTGGCCTGGCCCAACTTTTTCATCACTATTACCTCGACACATATGGTCGCCGTCCCCCCAGCCCGGATCCGACACAATTCGAGCACGTTCGGTTCTTGCTACCAACCTCAGACTTCCGTTTTCAGGGCGGAGGATTGGGGATATCTACAGCTGCTCGGCGAAGCCGATCATGCGAACTTGGGCAAGCATTTTGTCGCTGGTTCCTTCACGAACATTTAAATATTACATACTTTGCGCACATGGGAGATCTGCTCGACAGGCAGCTTCATCGTGCGTTCGGAGGCTGCTCCATTAGTCGCGTAAAAAGTGGCGACACGCCAGACTATTTCTGCGCTGAGAGTGTGGATCGTGTGTTTCTAGCGGAGGCCAAAGGCCGTTACACTTCAATCGGGTTCGCTACCAAGGAATTCGATGGTTGGCGAGAGCAGTTCAATCGGGTCCAGGTATTAGATGCGGCAGGGATCCCACATAGCGTAAAAGGACACGTCGTAGCAACACGATTTGCTACAGAAAGAGATAGCGCTGTAGTTCGAACGACATTGCTCGCTGAAGATCCACAGAGCCCAGGAGAGAGGCCCCTTGATGGTGAACTCGCGCGCGTACTTGGTTCTGCGATCATCGGTTCTCACTACAGTCGAATTGCGGAAAAGCTAGACCAGCCACTCCTAGCAGCCGCACTGCGCAATGGCATCACACTTCCTCCGGAAATCCTTGTTCCCGTCGTCGTTTGGGAATTGGCAATGCCCCTGTTCAAGGGCCGACGGTTTGTAGGTGGATACTTCAGCCCTGATGATATCCCCGCCTTCCGGGTAATAGACGGCAAAGTCGTCGCCAATCGCAATGACCCATTCAGACTAGACCGCCCTAGAGCAACTTTCTTTGGCGTTGAGGAGAAGATCTTTCGTCAAATTGTCATGGTGTGTCGTTCGACAGGGCGATTCGACGAACAGTTAAATCAACTTGAAAATATTGAGGCTATTTATAGCGGGATTAGCATGCTCCGTGATGGCTCCATTATTGGTCCGGCGGAGTTCTTCTTACCCGTTGGCACTGCCACACTGTGAGTTTTTAGCTCCAGGCTTCTTGCCAGATATTGATGGAATACGCCCATGCCTTCGTCCGGTAAGAAGCGCTTATGCTACCTTGGCAACATTATGATGACCGCTTTGAGACGGCGTAATTGCAGTACCACCGTAGGAAGTCTTCAATATCGTGGCTCATTCGAAGGACACTCACCGTGATAGGGGTGGACTTGGCAAGAGGCTTTTCAGGAGGAACTCCTTCAGCCCGGAGAATCATTAGTTCCACTTCGAAATCGTTAGGAAGGGCGACGAATCTCATGTGCTTTGGCGCGGAATGGACGATGAAATCATCCCGTACGGCCTTCAGCGGCATTTCGAACCAGTCTGTGCCATTTCTGATGCGTTCGGCATAAGGCTCGTGATCGCCATATGGTGCTGTTAGCCTTTTGAAAAATTTCTTGTGGTCGTTAAACGATTTGAAGCTTGGCCGATTGCCGACTTGCAGAAAGTGGCTAGACAGGGACGTCACCCGGTCCAGCAGGATTCTTGCGTGGATCAGGCAGTTTATTATCTCCAGCTCTGTGTACGGAGCCACCTCGCGATACTTCTCCGCGATAGCTCTCTGGGATGGGGAGTATTTTTGGCGGTACTTGCGAGCGTAGTGAGCTGAGCTCATGTAGCGAGTCACAATGGACATATTTGTGAGGAATCTACGGACCGAAAGGTAGTACAGGCTGTAAGCATCCCGGTAGCGTGAGACGTCTGTACTAATAACTGGATCCAAATCAAATTCCATTGCAGTGAACCACGGTTCGAGCGGATCCCGCTTTACTCGAGAAACCTCGCTACGCACGTTGGGTCGTTTTCCCAGCGAGCGATGACCCAAGGGGAAGTCCATATTTGATAGATCCTTTTGGCCGCAATAATCTTCAGAGTGTGTCGGCATAGCGGCCTCTGCCATGAGGGTTAGAGGTTCTGCAATCCTACTTACGCCTCTTGGCCGGCAGCCGGTAACGGTCTCTCAAAACTCCAATTCATCTGACAGCTTGTGTCAGATCAAGTCTAAGCTAATACCGCAAAGGCGCCTGGCCCACGCCTCCCTCTCCGTAGGTATCGACCGCGAAGATCTTGAGGATTTGTAGAGCTTCGGACGGTCTGTATCAAACGGAGTCTAGCTGTTCCCGTTTAGGTTTCGTCTTTGTCGATGCCGAATCGATACTTGCGAAGCGCCAGTCCCTCATCAACACGTTGTCTTTCGTTCTCGATAAAGCGCCGAAGACCATCAGAAAGCCATTCCGCGAAAGCTCTCACGTGTTCATTTTCTTCGGTCAGCCAAGTAGAGAGTGCTTGCTGTTTACTTTCGAATGAATGGACCATACCGTATTCGCCATGCACAACACCAGTTGACTCTATGATCGCGGCAACTTCGTTCCAGACCGTTGAGTGTTCCGGAACAGTTTTAACGATGGCCTTGCAGACCTCATAGGTTGATAGCGACCCTTCATATGTTCGGAGGACGCCGATGACAAAGTCGATGTCATCTTGACTACCAGCTCTCGTGTAATCGAGGAGCAATTCCTCAATTGGCGAGCCGAAGGCCGGAAATGCAGATTTGATGAGTCGCGCGCCACGATAGCTGAACATGTACTGAACTTCATCCTCAAAGTCTCGGCGTAGAGCAGCTAGTAGTTGACCAGGTTCTGCGGATAGAAGCCCATTCAGTTTATGGAGCTGGTAGGGAACGGGCTCATACCGATCTTCACCAAAGTCGTCGCTCTCCTTTTTGCTCTTTTCCAAGCTACGCGCATATTTAATTCGTTCGATAAAGAAGTCGATGACGCCTTTGAGATCCTGCTGCGCAATCTCGCTTAAAATCTCCTCGCCGTGGTAGTCCAGGTTTGGAAGGGGAATCAGCGACGTTAGCAGTTCCGTGCGGTCATCTGATGCCATCGCCCTTATCAACGCATTAAAGTCCTTCCTGAACCAGATCACACTGACCCAGCGTGTATCATTTTTCTTGGCCAATTCACGCAGGGCCTGCATAAATATCGGCATGGCGTCATTGGCTCCCTCAGAATACAGATTTGCCGCGACTCCCATAATCTGCATCAAAGTCTCTCGATCATCGATTTCGCTGGCCCGAGTAAGAACTGCGGTAAGCACATCCAACTTCGAGACTCCGACGTTATATAGTGACTTGGCAATAGTTGTTAGGTTCCGTCCGGCAGAAATCCACTCACGCACAATGCCTTCAATTTCCGGCTGATGTACATTGGCCCATAAGCCCCGAATCAACGGAATGAGGAAGTACGCCATGACCTCCTCATGGACGGTGATGAGATTGAGGGCGAGCTGAGGCTTCTCCTTTCCAATGGATTCTAGGAACTCGTAATAGACAGGGAACATTGCCATGTCATTTGAGCGAGTCTTAGAGAACTCAAGGATGCGATTTTTCCAGAGGTCGAAACTTGAATCGTCAATCTCGTCAAGATACCGGCGTGCCGCCTCCTTGCGCTTAGCATCGCTATAGCCCCAAGCTTCTTCAGAGCGGCTTAAGTCCTCCCAATTTCCAAAGATGCCCTCAAATCCAATGAGTTGCTTGTAGATCTGGTATTCCTTGTGTGCGGCCAGCGCATCACGTATTTGTAATGCCTTTTCCTTTATCGTTTGCGTAGCACCGTGGAAGTAGTCCCAGTAGGCCATGTGCTCGATAGATTGCACGAGAGGTAGTGCGTCCGTCGCTACTTGATCGTGCATGAATTCAAGCACTGCGATGGTATCGCGCTCGAACATTGCGAGTGTTTCGGCATCGCTGTCTGAGCGCTCCCGCCTGGTTGCAGAGTCAAGCGTGTGCAGTACTTGCTTTCGATGCTCGATTGATTTATCAAGCCCGTACATGCGCTTTGCCAGATTGATTGCGTCCGAGCGTACTGCTGCGACGCCGCCATCGCTCGTCACAGATCCACGCCGAATCGTAATGGTCTGGTATGACCAAGATGTACCTTCAATTGTCGGCGACAAGACTTTGCTAAGAACACGGAGAATTACATTAGCATTGCGCAGCAGCGCATCATCCTTCAATTTTGAAAGATGAGTCACTAACCGAGCCTGAGGTTCTGCTCCACGTGGTGGCGTACTAAAGAAAATGTCTAGGTGATACGCCGCTAGCGACTCAAGAGACCTCTCTGCTTTTGCTCTTACTTCCTCCTCAGCGGATTGCGACATCTCGAGCAGGAAATCAATCACATCTTCTGTGTGCACATAACGTATTTTTTCGGCGACATCGATTGCTTCGCGTATCAGGCTTTCATGCGTCCAGTAGCGAACTTGAGTTTCCGAAAGCGGCTTACCTTCTTCTGTTAGACCTCGATTCGATATCGTACGCACAAATGATGTCAATGTAGGGAGCGTAGCCATATGGAAGCGCGGTACCAAAACCGCCAATATCTTTAGAGATTCCGAAAGCGCATTGTATTCCGTGCTCTTCTGGAGAATTTCTGAGATACGTTTGAACTCGTCGCTAAGACGAGAATCAACAGCAGCAGACTTGATGTCCACCAGTTTAGAAAGGGCTGCAAGGCGAAGGTCGAGGTCGCTCATTTGAGAACCTTCAGCAATACGTCGATAACAACTTCTGTGCCCGCGGCTTCCTTAGCAAGGGCGCGGCTTGTAGGTAAGAGGTGCGATCCGGTATCAGTCAGCCGGCCTGACAACACGAGCGTTTGGGCTTCGTGCTCGACAATTGCCCGGTCGTACCCGGCGGCTTCAAGGGTGGCGAATAAGGCGTCTTTTGAAGGCGTGTTGAGCGCCTCTATGAGCCCCAGTATTAAAACGTCGATGTTTTTGAACGCGGCGCTGCGGAGTTGGTCGAGCGGCACAAGCGGGCCTTCGACGACCTGCTTCTGCATAGGGGCTACCGCCGTAGCTTGTTCTATGTCGGCAAGCAGTGTGGCTACGTCCTTGTAGACCTTGAAGCCCTCCGCTTCAAATGCTGCCGCCAACTTGTTGTCGGCAATCAGCGCGCACCGGATGCCCTTCTTTGGTTTGATTTCAATCGCGGCTTCCAGAATCCATGAATCTGGAATGTCCTTACGTCGTTGTTCTCGGGGCTCGTTCGGGTTGAAAGGCGGTCGCACATCGAAAAATCGAGCCCATGCGTTGGCGGCCTGTTCCTCAGAGATATCGATCACCTCGATCTTGTTGTCCGTCACAAATCGCTTGAAGACCTCTTGTGAATTTCGCGTGACCTCGCCAAGATCCCCCAATTCCATAATAGGTTTGGGCAGGCCGTCCACAATCATCCCAAGCATGCCGCGTTGGAGCTTGGCAAACTTCGATTGCAGTTCTGCGACCGCATCTGTGTATGCTTTTAGGTGATGGGTCCGCTCTTCCTCGAGGGCAATGTGCGGAATGTGGATTTTTAGAGTTCCCTTCTGGGACTCCCGCAGCAGAAGCTGAAAGTCCGGGTGCAGGAAGGGAGTCCTCCGCAACATGCTCGTGTCGATGACAAGGTCGAAGGTTTCCATGGCCGATGCTTAGCTAGCGAAATTCACGTAAGGATGTGGACGATTATAGCAGCCGGTGCTGCCCCGGCTTGCATAGATAGCAAGCCAGCGTGGGCTTCATCCAGCACCACAGATTGAGTTTGCAGGGGATCACGTTGGCTGCTATGATATACTGTATATCCATACAGTATCCGGCGAACATGTCACACGATCCACTACTCAACATTAAAGGCCGTGGTGCCTTATCTAACGAGCGTGCCCGATTCGAAGAGTGGGCCAGGGAGTCGGATCCAGAATATCAGAATCTTGACGAAAATGGCGCGTTGGTTGAAACAAAAATACGAACAACCGTTTGGCTCCAAGAGGCGAAAAGTATAATTTCGAGAAACACGTCGCCTGATATACCATTTGATTATTCTATTAATCCTTTCCAAGGTTGTGAGCACGGTTGCATTTACTGTTTTGCTAGACCTACACATGCCTATATTGGGCTTTCGCCTGGCTTAGACTTCGAATCAAAAGTTTTTGCCAAAGTAAACTCTGCTGATTTGTTGAGAAAAGAGTTATCGTCGAAGAGTTATGCTCCAAAAGTGATTGTGCTTGGAGCTAATACTGACCCATATCAACCTGCCGAGAGAGAGCTCCGAATTACACGAGGAATTTTGGAAATACTTGAAGAGTTTAATAATCCAGTCTCGATCACGACAAAATCTGGACTTGTTGTTCGAGACAGCGACATTTTAGGACGGATGGCAGCAAAGGGGTTAGCTCGAGTATTTGTTTCTGTAACAAGTCTGAGAAACGAAATTTCACGCACACTGGAGCCGCGGGCGAGTGTGCCTAAAAGGCGACTTGATGCCGTAAAGAAGTTAAGCGATAGTGGTATCCCTGTGGGAGTATTAGTTGCTCCAGTTATTCCTGCCATTACCGACGAAGAACTTGAGGCAATTGTCGCTGCTGCAGCGAACGCAGGCGCTACTACAGCAGCTTATATTCTCTTAAGGCTCCCTTTGGAAGTCGCAGATCTGTTTAAAGAATGGCTTTCCATTCATTACCCTCAGAGAGCAAAGCATGTTCTTAGTATTTTGAGTCAAATGCGAGGCGGCAACCTTTACGATTCACGGTTTGGAAAGCGCATGAGGGGAACGGGAGTCTTTGCGGACCTACTGCGAGACAGATTTCATTTAGCATGTAAAAAAAATTTCATAAACCTGGAGCGAAAAGATCTCAGGTTGGATTTATTTTCCTTGCCGAATACCGGCAGCCAGCAGATGAGCTTATTTTAGAGCTAGGATTGGTCGTGACGTTGCTTGAGTACATCCAGCATCTGTGCGTCTGGAGGCGGACGCGACCGCCACTGCATTCAAGTTCTAAGCAAGCAGCGATGTGCAAATTGGCATCCGTGACGACGATAGCTCCGCTGGCAAGGCGTAGGCGCGACGCGTATTGCCAGCAAGCGCTTCATTGCAGGCTTATGGCAAGACTAGACGTAGATGTACATAGTTATGTATTTGAGGGGGGGAGATGGATTGGCTGTGAGCATGGCTGCATTTATTGCTACGCGCGGCCCACGCACAGCTACCAGGGCCTGTCGCCGGGGCTGGATTTCGAGAGCAAGATCTTCGCCAAGATCAACGCCCCGCACCTGCTGCGGCGCGAACTGGCCAAGACATCCTACGTGCCCGAATCGATCGCGCTGGGCGTCAACACGGATGCCTACCAGCCGTGCGAACGGGAACTGCGGATCACGCGTGGCGTGCTGGAAGTGCTGCAGGAATGTGAACACCCGGTCGGCCTGATCACCAAATCGGCCCTGATCGAGCGCGATATCGACATCCTCGCCGCCATGGCGGCCAAGCGGCAGGCGGCCGTGGCCGTCACCATCACCACGCTGGACCCGGCCATCGCCCGCACGCTGGAGCCGCGCGCGGCCGCACCCGCGCGCCGGCTGCGCACGGTGCGCACGCTGGCCGAGGCCGGCATCCCGGTGGGGGTGAGTATTTCACCGATCATTCCGTTCATCACGGAACCGGAGATCGAGCGTTTGCTGGAAGCCGTGCATGAGGCCGGCGCCACGTCGGCCCACTACGTCGTGCTGCGGCTGCCGTGGGAGGTCAATCCCCTGTTCCAGCAATGGTTGCAGGCGCACTTTCCGGAGCGGGCCCAGCGCGTGATGAACCGGGTGCGCGAAATGCGCGGTGGCAAAGACTACGACGCCGATTTCAGCACGCGCATGCATGGCGAAGGCGTGTGGGCCGAGCTGATCCGGCAGCGTTTCAAGATTGCTGCCGCACGGCTGGGGCTGAACGGCCATGGCGGCCGTTTCCACCAGCTGGACGCCAGCAAGTTCCGCCGTCCGCTGGTGATTCCCCCGCTGGGCGCGCGTGCCAGCAGGACGGGCGAGGGACAGCTGGACCTGTTCGGCTAAGCCGTCCGCGATGCGAGGCAGGCCATGGACATCACGTCAGAACGCCTCCCATTCGTCCGGGCTGGAGCGGGTGGAGGGCGCTTGCGCGTCGCGCGCGCCGGCGCCCGTGCGCCGTTTGGCCGTTGCCAGCGCGATGACCGCGTGCCCGGTCGCTGTGTCGCCAGTGCCCATGCTGGCGCTGTATTGCGGCCCGGCGGGGGCAGCCTTGGGGGCGACCGCTGGAGCGCTGGCGCCGCCGGCCAGGCCATGCGCAAGCTGGAAGGTGGCGACCGCCTGCACCAGTTCCTGGGCCTCGCCGCGCATGCTGGCGGCTGCTGCGGCCATCTGCTCGACCAGGGCCGCGTTTTGCTGGGTCGCCTCGTCCATCTGCGTGACCGCCTCCGTCACCTGGGACACGCCCGTGGCCTGTTCGCGGCTGGCGGCGCTGATCTCGGCGACGATCTCCGTCACCCGGCCTATGGCCTCGACCACGGCGTCCATCGTCCGGCCCGCCTTGTCCACCAGCGCCGCGCCATGTTCGACCCGCGCCACGCTGTCGCCGATCAGCGACTTGATCTCCCTGGCCGCCTCCGCGCTGCGGCCGGCCAGCGCCCGCACCTCGGTCGCCACGACGGCGAAGCCACGGCCTTGTTCGCCGGCGCGGGCCGCTTCCACCGCCGCGTTGAGCGCCAGGATATTGGTCTGGAATGCGATGCCGTCGATCACGGCGATGATGTCGCTGATCTTGTGGCTGGCTTCATCGATGTCTTTCATGGTCTGGATCACCTGGCCGACCACCTCGCCGCCTTCGCGCGCCACGGTGCTGGCGTCTACGGCCAACTGACTGGCCTGGCGCGCGCTGTCGGCGTTCTGCGCCACGGTGGACGACAACTGTTCCATCGAGGCCGCCGTTTCCTCCAGCGCGCTGGCCTGCGCCTCGGTGCGGCCCGACAAGTCCATATTGCCCTGCGCGATCTCGGCGCTGGCCGTGGCCACGCTGTCGGAGCTGTGGCGCACGCTGCTGACCACCCTGGACAGGCTGTCGCGCATGGCGCCCATGGCGGCCAGCAGGCTGTGCTGGTCGCCTTCGCGCCGCTGCACATCGACCGCCAGGTTGCCGGCCGCGATCTCACGGGCCACGTTGGCGGCATAGGCCGGCTCGCCGCCCAGCTCGCGCGTGAGCGAGCGCGTGATGCGATAGGCCGCCAGCGCGCCGAGTATGGCGCCCAGCACGGTGGCCAGCAGCATGGCCGTGCCGGCATGGCTGACCGTCGACTGGGCTTCGGCCGCGCTGAGCCGCATGCTTTCGCGCTGGTAGTTCATCATCTCGTCCAGCGCCTTGAAGAACGTGGCCTGCAAGGGGCGGACCTCGTTGAGCAGCGTGTCGCGCGCCTCGTCGCTGCGGTTGTCCAGGCCCAGTGCGATGGCCTTGTCCAGCGTTTTGAGATAGGGCACGCGCGCGTCCACCACGCGTTGCAGCAGTTGCTTGCCCTGGTCGGGCGCACTGTCGCCGCCCAGCTTGTGCAGGGTGGCGCCGATCGATGCACGCGCGCCATTGATGCGGCTCACTTCCTCCTGCATGGCGCCATGGTCCGACAACAGCACCACGTTGCGCACGGCGCGCGCCACCAGGTTGACGTTGTCCTGCACTTCGTTGAGCTGGTCGTACTTGACCATGCGGTCATTGACCAGCAGGTGCATCTCGCTGCCGATGTTGCCCAGTTGCGCGTGGCCGTAGCCGGCCACGCCCATGCCCACCAGGATGGTCAGGCCAAAGCCGGCCGCCAGCCGTGTGGCCACGCTCGCGTTGCGAAAATCCATGTTCAATCCCCTTGCCTCGATGTGGTCTATCCATTCGGCAACATGCCGTCAAGGAACATCATATGTACAATTTTTGATAACTGTCGGCAGGCAGTGTGGGGGAATTGATATGGCGCACGGTTGCCGCGTAGGCCCGCCAAGGCCACTGTTGGGCGGCCGCGACTGGCCCGCCGTTCAGGAAGTCTTGGCGTTCAGTTCGGCCAGGTGGCGCTCGATGGCGAACACGTGCTGGTCGTGCTGGCCCAGTTCGCGCAGGGCGGCGGCCAGGTGGTTCAGGTAGTCGCTGTTGGGGCCGCTGGGGCCGGACGAGCGCGCGATGTGGCGCGCGATGTCCTGCTCGGAGGCGGCGCCGAGGAAGGCCGTGTTGTCTTCCGTGGCGATGTAGACCAGGCCTTCCTCGCTGCGGCCGTCGTCGAAGTGGATGGGGATGGCCAGGCGCAGGTAACCGTTCTTCTCGCGATGGTCGAGATGGCCGAAAACGTCGGGTGTGATCAGGTAGGCCATGCCGTGGCAGATGGCGCCCGCTTCGCGGATCAGGGTCACCACGCGGCCCGGCGCTTCCGGCGTGCCCCGGTGGTCATGCGAGCCTTGCCAGAAGCGGCGTGTCCAGTCCGTGATGCTGGCGGGGCGGCGTTCCAGATAGGGGAAGTCGGCCTTGTAGATCAGCGAGCCGTAGCCGAACAGCCATACGCTGTGGCAGCCGTCGAACTTGTTCATCTTCTCGTTCGCGGCGATGGTGTTGGCAGTCATGGTGCAAAGTGGTCAGGGAGACAAACCGGCCGCGCGGGGCCGGCACTTGCGCATTATAGGGCGGACGCGGCGCTGGCGTCAGCCATGGCGTGCCTGCGGGCGTCAGGCCGCCAACGTGGGCAAGGTGTCGGGCATCAGCAGTTTGCCATCGTCATCGGTGGCGATGCGCAGGAACTCGGGCTGGGCGATGCCGAGATGGCGGAACACGCGGGCCAGGTGCTGCTCGTGCTCGTCCATCATGCGCTGCTGCGCCGGTTGCGCGGCCGGGCTGCAGCACGAGGTGATCACCAGCAGGCGCTTGCCGCCGGCGCAGGCGCTGGAAGCGTCGGCGTCGTTGGCGCCCGGCGCCTGGGCCAAGTGCAGGAGCCGGTCCAGCCAGGCCTTGAGGACCGACGGGATGGAGTAGTTGTACAGTGGCGCGGCCAGCACGACCAGGTCGGCGTCGCGGAATTCGCGCAGCAGCGACTGGCTCAGCGTGGCCTCGGCGCGCACTTCGGCGTTGAGCGGGATGCTGTCGTCCCACTGCTGGCGCAGCACTTGCAGCAGGGGGCCGCTGATGTGGGATAGCGGCGCGGCGGCCAGGTCGCGATACACGACACGCGCCGAACCGTCCGGACACTGTGCGGCGACCACGGCGGCGGTGGACTGGCGCGAGCCGGTCACGTCGCCCAGGGCGCAGGTATCGATATGGAGGATGTTCATTTGTTAGGTTTGTTCAACAGGCGTAAAGCATCGCGCAGTATATCCTTATGGCAATTATGTTGCCAATAGGTAAAAAGCCTATACTTTGTTGCAATGTCGAACTAAGCCGGACGGCGTAGGGCGCCCGGCCGTGATGGGTGACGCCGCTCAGTCCAGCGTCACGTTCCACTCGTGGCCGGCCACGTACTGGTGCAGGAAGGTGGCGAAGCTGTCGGCCGCCGGCGACAACGCACGGGCATTTTTTGTGTAGACGAAAAAGCGCCGCGTCAGCTCCGGCTCGAACAACTGGCGCATCTGCAAGCCATACAGTTTGACCATCTGCGCCGCGTAGGGCAGGCAGACCGTGATGCCCAGCCGCGCGGCCACCATGGCCAGCGCCGTCGTCATGAAGGTGACCTCGTTGTAGGGGCTGAGTGAAATGTCGCGGAACGAGGCGTGCATGTCGCGCAGCAGCCGTTCCGTGAACTGGCCCTGCAGCGAGATGAACGGATAATCGGCCACGTCGGCCCAGGTCACGCGTTCGCGTTGTTCGAGCGGATGGCCGGGTGGATAGACCAGCACGAACGGCATTTCCAGCAACTGCACGGCGTCGATCTCGGCCGTGGGATCGCGTTCGGGGCCGATGCCGAAATCGACTTCGCCGCTGAACACGCGGGCCGTCACCTGTTCCAGCGGGCAATCGACCAGCCGCACCTGGATCGCCGGCTGGGTCGCCTGGTAGGCGGCGATCACTTCCGGCAGCAGCGTGCACGACATCATCTGCGGCGCCGCCACCCGCACCATGCCCTTCTTGAGCGCTTTGCGGTTGGCGATGTCGGCCATGGCGCCGTCGAGGTCCTGCAGCATCTTGTCGAACAGCGGATACAGTTCGCGGCCCAGTTCCGACAACTGGGCGCGGCGCGTGGTGCGCTCGACCACCGTCACGCCCAGCACCTGCTCCAGCTCCTTGATCTGGCCGCTCAGGGCGGACTGGGTCACGTGCAGGTACTCGGCGGCCAGCGTGAAGCTGCCGGTCTTGGCCACGGCCACGAGGGCGCGCATCTGTCGCAGGCTGGGATTCATAAGAAAATCCGATAAATGATCAAGAAAATACCGTTTGTATGATATCTGAATCTGGATTCTAATGCTCTGCATGAGGACTTAACCGGAGACACAGATGAAGATCAAGCAAATCCACCACGTGGCCTACCGCTGTATCGACGCCAAGCAGACCGTCGAGTGGTACGTCAAACACCTGAACATGGACTTCGTGCTGGCCATCGCCGAAAACGAAGTGCCATCGACCAAAGCGCCGGACCCGTACATGCACGTGTTCCTGGACGCCGGCCACGGCAACGTGCTGGCCTTCTTCGAGCTGCCGACCCAGGCGCCGATGGACCGCGACCGCAACACCCCGGCCTGGGTGCAGCATCTGGCGCTGGAAGTGGAGAGCATGGACGCACTGCTGGCCGCCAAGGAGCGCCTGGTGGCCGCCGGCATCGAGGTGCTGGGCCCCGTCAACCACACCATCTTCAAGTCGATTTACTTCTTCGACCCCAACGGCCACCGGCTGGAACTGGCGGCCAACACCGGCACGCCGGAGATGTACAA
This sequence comes from Rugamonas brunnea, assembly GCF_014042345.1. GTDB lineage: Bacteria > Pseudomonadota > Gammaproteobacteria > Burkholderiales > Burkholderiaceae_D > Rugamonas > Rugamonas brunnea. The sequence goes on along the minus strand of NZ_JACEZT010000016.1, from coordinate 35,586 downwards.
GAAGCTGGACGACGTCAAATGGGAAATGCTGGAGGAGTGGTCGAAAACCCGCAAGGCCCCGCGCCACGCGGCCTGGATGCATGAACCGCAGTCGGAGGGCCAGCAATAATGAAGCTCGCCACCCTGAAGAACGGCAGCCGTGACGGCGCCCTGGTGATCGTCAGCCGCGACCTGTCGCGCTGCGTGGCCGTGCCGCACATCGCCGCCACCCTCCAGCATGCGCTCGACAACTGGGACGCCATTGCACCACGGCTGGAGCAGACCTACGCAGCCCTCAACGCCGGCGCCGTGGCCGACGCCCAGCCGTTCGACCAGCTGCAATGCCATTCGCCCCTGCCGCGCGCCTACCAGTGGGCCGACGGTTCGGCCTACATCAACCACGTGGAACTGGTGCGCAAGGCCCGCAACGCCGAAGTGCCGGCCTCGTTCTACACCGACCCGCTGATGTACCAGGGCGGTTCGGATAGCTTCATCGGCCCGCACGATCCGATCTACGCGCTCACCGAAGACTGGGGCATCGACCTGGAAGCGGAAGTGGCCGCCATCACGGGCGACGTGCGCATGGGCGCCAGCGTGGACGACGCGGCCAAGGCCATCCGCTTGGTCATGCTGGTCAACGACGTCTCGCTGCGCAACCTGATTCCGAACGAACTGGCCAAGGGTTTCGGCTTCTTCCAGTCCAAGGCCGCCAGCGCGTTCTCGCCGGTGGCTGTCACGCCCGATGAATTGGGCGCGCACTGGGCCGACACCAAGCTGCACCTGCCGCTGCTGGTGGAACTGAACCACCGGCCGTTCGGCCGCCCCAACGCGGGCGAGGACATGACCTTCAACTTCGCGCAGCTGGTGGCGCACGCCGCCGCCACGCGCGAGCTGGCGGCCGGCACCATCATCGGCTCGGGCACCGTGTCCAACAAGCAGGGCAGCCTGCATGGATCGAGCATCGAGAACGGCGGCGTGGGCTACTGCTGCCTGGCCGAAGTGCGCATGTACGAAACCATCGAAAGCGGCAAGCCGCAGACGGGCTACCTGAAGTTCGGCGACAGCGTGCGCATCGAGATGCGCGACGCGGACGGCGCCAGCATCTTCGGCGCCATCGAGCAGACCGTCACCCACTACCGCGAACGCGGTTGATGGCGGCGCCGGGCAAGGAGTCCGGCGCATGAACACATAAAAAACAAGGAGACAGCATGGAAAGTCAGATCGATATCCCGGCACTCATCGACCGCAACAAGGTCGGCGGGTTCCAGCTACGCGTGTTGCTGCTGTGCGGCTTGTGCATCCTAATGGATGGCTTCGACGTGCAGGCGATGGGCTACGTGGCCCCGGCCATCATCCAGGAGTGGCATGTGACCAAGGCCAGCCTGGGGCCGGTGTTCGGCGCCGGTTTGCTGGGCATGCTGGTCGGCTCGCTCGCGTTCAGCGTGCTGGCCGACAAGATAGGCCGCCGCCCCGTGCTGATCGGCGCCACGCTGTTCTTCTCGGTGTGCATGCTGGTCACGCCGTGGGCGTCCTCGCTGGAGCAGTTGCAGGTGCTGCGCTTCATCACGGGCCTGGGTCTGGGCGCCATCATGCCCAACGTGATGGCGCTGGCCGGCGAGTACAGCCCGGCGCGCCGGCGCGTGACGCTGATGATGCTGGTGTCGTGCGGCTTCACCGTGGGCGCGGTGGTCGGCGGTTTGGTGTCGGCCGCGCTGATCCCCGCCTTCGGCTGGCGCGCCGTGTTCTATGTCGGTGGTCTCGCGCCGCTGGCCATCGGCTTGCTGATGCTGCCGCTGCTGCCCGAGTCCATGCAGTTCCTGGTGTTGCGCGGACGGCGCACGGACAAGGTGGCCCAATGGCTGCGCGCCATCGATCCGACCGTGGTGGCCGGCGCCGGCAGCCGCTACCTGGTGCAGGAAGCGCCGCAGAAGGGCGGCTCCGTGCTGGCGCTGTTCCGCGCGGGCCGCGCCTGGACCACCACGCTGCTTTGGCTGGTCAACTTCCTCAACCTGCTGAACCTGTACTTCCTGTCCAACTGGCTGCCCACCATCATCAAGGATGCCGGCCTGTCGACCAGCATGGCGGTGCTGGCCGGGACCGTGCTGCCGATCGGCGGCACCATCGGCACGCTGGTCATGGGCCAGTTGATCGACCGTTCCAGCTTCCGCCGCGTGCTGATCCCCAGCTTCCTGGTGGCCGCTGTGGCGATCGTGCTGATCGGCCGGCCCGAAGCGTCGCTGCTGTTCCTGTTCGCCAGCATCCTGGTGGCCGGTTTCTGCATCGTCGGCGGCCAGCCGGCCGTCAACGCGCTGGCCGGCAGCTACTACCCGACCACGCTGCGCTCCACCGGCATCGGCTGGAGCCTGGGCGTGGGCCGCATCGGCTCCATCGTCGGCCCGGTGCTGGGCGGTGAACTGATCCGCATGAACTGGCCCAACAGCACCATCTTCGCCATCGCGGCGGTGCCGGCCCTGCTGTCGGCCGTCATGCTGTGGTTGATGGAGCGCCCGCCCGTGGTGGAGGGCGCCGTGGCCGACGGCATGGCGGCCGCCGGCCATTAATGGCTGGATTTTCCTGAAAGAGTCGAGCAATGAAGCTGTACACCTATTTCCGCAGTTCTGCCGCTTACCGCGTGCGTATTGCGTTGAACTTGAAAGGGCTGGCTTACGAGGCCATCCCCGTTCATTTACTGCGTGATGGCGGCCAGCAGCTGGCGCCGGCCTACCGCGCCGTCAACCCCAGCGCCCTGATCCCGGCGCTGGAGGACGACGGCGCCATCGTGCACCAGTCGCTGGCCATCATGGAGTACCTGGACGAGCTGCATCCGGCCGTCCCGCTGCTGCCCGTGGGCGCGCTGGCCCGCGCCCGCGTGCGCGCGCTGGCGCTGACGGTGGCGTGCGACACGCACCCGATCACCAACCTGCGCGTGCTCAAGTACCTGAAAGGGCCGATGGGTTTGTCGGAGGAGGTGAAGGCGCAGTGGTATAAGCACTGGCTGGGCGAGGGCATGGCCATGCTGGAGGCGCACCTGGCGAACGAGCCGCAGACAGGGCGCTTCTGCCACGGCGACGCGCCCACCATGGCCGACTGCTGCCTGGCGCCGCAAGTGTTCAACGCCCAGCGCTTCGAGCTGGACCTGGCGCCCTATCCGACCATCATGCGCATCCACGCCAACTGCATGGCGCTGCCCGCGTTCGCGGCCGCCCATCCGTCGCAGCAGCCGGACGCCGAGTAAGCGCTGTCGCTCAGGCGGCCCGCAGCGCTTCCACGATGCGCAGGCGGGCCGCCCGCACGGCCGGCAGGAAGCCGCCGATGAAGCCCATGATGAGGGCGAACACCAGCGTCTTGAGCACCACGGCGGCGCTCAGCTTGAAGCCGAAGGCCAGCTCCGAGAAGGTCTGGAAATTGGCGGTGGAGAAGGACATGAACTGCATCAGCGAGGCCAGCGCCAGCCCCGCCACGCCGCCCACCAGCGACAGCAGCATGGCCTCCGTGAGGAAGGCGGCCAGGATGCTGCGGCGCCGGAAGCCCAGCGCGCGCAAGGTGCCGATCTCGCCCACGCGGTTGGCCACTGAAGCGTACATGGTGATGGTGGCGCCTATCATGGCGCCGATCGAGAAGATCACCGACAGCGTCATGCCCAGGATGTTGATGAAGGTCGACAGCGCCTTGGACTGGTCGGCATAGAACACCTGTTCGCGCTTGGCGTCCAGCGTCAGGCGCGGGTCGGTTTCGATGTCTTTCTTGAAGCGTTCGAAGCTGTCCGTGCTGGCCAGCCGCAGCACGATGGCCGACCACGCGTTGCGGCGGAATGCTTGCAACAGTTGGTCAGCGTCGCCCCACACTTCGGAATCGAAGCCGCTGTTGCCGGCGTCGAACAGGCCCACCACGGTCCATTCGCGCTGGCCGAAGCGCAGCTTCTCGCCGATGCCGGCGCCGGCGAAGCGGCGCGCGATGCTGGCGCCGGCGATGATCTCGGAGGCGCCGGGCCGGAACATGCGCCCGCTCGTCAGCTTCACCTGGGGCCGCAACTGCAGGCCGCGCAAATCCACGCCGCGGATGATGACGTTGGACGGCTTGTCCGTGTCGCGCTTGTTGAGCGAGATCAGCACCACGGTTTCCTTCGACAGCATGGCCTGGCCGTCCGGCCCGCGCGCGATGGCCGGGTGGGTGGCGACGATGTTGGCCTGGGCGCGCTCGATACCGCTCTGGATCTCGGTGTCGGCCGCGCGCCGGATCACCACCACGTTGTCGTACTCGCCGGTGGTCACCAGCGTGCTGCGCAAGCCCTCGTCGAGCATCAGCACGGTGGCGAACACGAACACCACCAGTGCCAGGCCGGCCGCCGTCAGGCCGGTGGTCAGGCGCCGCATCCACAGGTTGCGGGCGATGTAGGAGAGCGGGATCTTCATGGCGTCATCCTATGCTACGCAAGCCTTCGACGATGTTGACGCGGCTGGCCCGGATGGTGGGCGCGATGCCGGCCACCACGCCGATGGCCAGCGCCGCCAGCACCTGCTGCAGCACGGTCGCCGCCGACACGTCGAACACGGGGAACATGGTGCCCATCTTGGCCGCGAAACCGGCGGCCACGGGGAACAGCAGCACGATGCCCAGCCCGGCGCCGCACAGGGCCAGCAGCAGCGATTCGCCGAAAATCATCAACGCCAGGAAGCCGGGGCCGAAGCCGAGTGCCTTGAGCGTGGCGTATTCGCCCAGCCGTTCGCGTGCGCTCATGGCCATGGTGTTGGCCATCACGGCCATGATGATCAGGATCACCACGTAGGACACCACGCGGATCGCCACCACGATCGCTTCCGACATGGACACGAAACCGAGCTGGAATGCCTTCTCCGTCTCCGTCAGCGTTTCGGCCAGCGAGTTGCGGAACTGGCTGTCGATCGCGGCTGAGATGGCGGCCGCGTTCTCGGGCTGGCCGATCTGCACCACGTACACGCCGATCTGGTTGGCGCGGCGCGGCGTGATCTTCTTGATCGTCTCGTTGATGTAATCCCACTGCACGAACATGGTGGAGGTGTTGGTGCTGCTCTGGCGGCCGTCGTAGATGCCGCGCACCACGAACTCCCACTGGCCCGGATAGATGGTGCCCTTGATGGGGATGATGTCACCCACCTTGAAGCCATACTGGTCGGCCAGCTTGCGGCCGACGATGGCGCCCTTGCGGTCGCGCAGGAAGGCGCTGCGCTGGTCCTCGGGCAGCAGGTAGTCGGGATAGATGTCGAGGTAGCTCTGGCCGGAGATGGCGAATTGGGCGAAGAAGTTCTTCGGGTCCTGGTACACGCCGCCGAACCAGTTGGCGTAGCCGACCGCCTTCACGCCTTCCACGCCGCGGATGCGGGCCTGGTAGGACAGCGGCAGCGGGAACACCAGCGAGGTCTTGTTGCGGGTGACGAGGGTGGTGTTGGCGGCGCCTTCCGCGCCCGCGTACCAGGCGTCGATCACCGTTTGCAGCAGGCCGAACGAGAGCGTGGCCACCACCAGCCCGAGCACCGTCAGCGCCGTGCGCAGCTTGTGGCGCAAGGCGTTCTTGGCGATCAGGCGCAGCGAGTAGAGCGGCGCGACCATGCGTCAGGCCGCTCCTTCGGCCAGCAGCTCGCCTTTTTCCAGGTGCACCAGGCTGCGCGCGGCGGCGGCCGCGTTGGCGTCGTGGGTGACCATAATGATGGTCTTGCCCAGCTCGCGGTTCAGCCGTTGCAGCAGGGCCAGCACCTCGGCGGCCGAAGCGCGGTCCAGGTCCCCGGTCGGTTCGTCGGCCACGATCAGGGCCGGGTCGGTGACGATGGCGCGCGCGATGGCCACGCGCTGCTGCTGGCCGCCCGACAGCTCGTTGGGCGTGTGGTCCATGCGGTCGGCCAGGTTGACCATGGCCAGCGTCAGCTCCACCCGTTCGCGCCGCTCGCGCCGCGACAGGGAGGTGAGCAGCAGCGGCAGTTCCACGTTCTCGAACGCGGTCAGCACTGGCATCAGGTTGTAGAACTGGAAGATAAAACCGACGTGGGTGGCGCGCCACTGGGCCAGCGCGCTTTCGCCCATGCGGGCAATATCGAGGCCGTCCACGCGCAGCAGGCCGCTGTCCGGTTTGTCGATGCCGGCGATCAGGTTGAGGAGGGTGCTCTTGCCGGAGCCGGATGGCCCCATCAGGGCCGTGAAGTCGCCGGCCTGAATGGACAGGCTGATGTCGGTCAGCACCGGCACCACCTGGCCGCCGCGCCGGTAGGACTTGACCAGGTGTTCGATCTGGACGATGGGCTCCATGGCTTATTTCTTCGCCAGTGCGATGGCCTGGCCGTCGCGCAGGCCGGGCGCGGGGTTGAGCACCAGCTTGTCGCCCGGATTGACGCCTTGCACGGCCACCAGTTCGCCCACCTTGGCGCCGGCCGTCACGGGCACCTGGTGCACCTTGCCGGCATCGGCCACGAAGGCCACGGATTTTCCGTCGCGGGTGGCGATGGCGCCCGGCTGCACGGCCACCACGGGCGCGCGCTCGGCAGGGGGCACCGGTTTGGACAGGAAGGCCACTTTGGCGCTCATGTCGGGCAGCACGCGACTGTCCGGCGCGGCGAAGCGCACCTTGACCAGCAGCGTGGCCTTGCTGCGGTCCAGCGTGGGCACCATGCGCGACACCGTGCCTTCCAGCCGCAGTTCGGGGAAAGCGTCGAGCTGGATCTCGGCCGGCTGGTCGACGTGGATCTTGCTGATGTTCGATTCGGAGACGTCAGCCTCCACCTCCAGCGTGTCCATGTCGGCGATGGTGACGACGGCGCCCTTGCTGTCGGCGGCCGACGAGAATGGGGTGATGTTGTCGCCCACGTTGGCGCTCTTGGTCAGGATCACGCCGTCGAACGGGGCGCGGATCAGGGTCTGGTCGAGCGCCACCTGGGCCGACTGCGCGCCGGCCTTGGCGGCGGCGATGGCGGCCTGGTAGCCGGCGATGTTGGCGCGCGCCTTGTTCAGCCGGGCCTGGGCCGCATCGTAGGTGGCGGCGGCGATGAATTTCTGTTGCAGCAGTTCGGCGCTGCGCTTGAAGGCCGCCTGCGCGTCCTGCAGCTCGGCCTGGCCCTGCGCCAGGTTGGCCTGCGCCACCTGCACGTTGGCCTTGGCCTGGCCCAGCGCGGCGCTCACGTCGCGGTTTTCCAGCCGCGCCACCACCTCATCCTTCTTCACGTGGCTGCCCTCCAGCACCCCCAGCCATTCCAGCCGCCCGGTGGCCTTGGACGAGAGCGCCGCCTTGCGCTGCGCCACCACGTAGCCGGTGGCGTTGAGCAGCGTGTAGTTCTGGGACGGGTAGGCCTGGGCCACGGTGACCGTCTCCACGCTGGCCGCGCCGCCCAGCCGGCGCGACACCACGGCCGCCGCGCCCAGCACCAGCACGCCCACCACCACCCAACGCAGCCAGCGCCGCCGCGGGTGTGCGCCCGCCAGTTGCGCTTGCGGGCCGCGTTCGATCTTGAGCTTGGAGATGTCAGGGTTTGCCACGTTTTACCTCAGCGGTGGAAGGGATGGTGAGACTGGCGCAAAACAACATAACAATCTTGCTATATTGTCGTCGCCGGCGCAAGCGCGGCGACCCCTGTGGGCGCAATGTCGGCGCAATGTCGGCGCAATGTGGGCGCAAGACGGGCGTAAGCGCGCTGCGTTACAATTTCGCCTTTCCCCTCTCAGCCCGCTGCGCCATGACCATCCCCGCACCCATCGCCGACGCGCTCACGCGCGCCCACGCTTCGTGGTGCCCCATCCTGCGCAAGGGGCTGGAGGCGATGATGGCGGCCGATCCGGCCTATCTGCCGGCGCTGGCCGTGGACGATTATCTGCCGACGGAGCAGCGCCTGTTCGCCGCGTTCGCGCTGCCACTGGAGCGGGTGCGCTATGTGCTGGTGGGCGAGGGGCCGTATCCGCGCGCCGAGAGCGCGACCGGCGTCTGTTTCATGGACGGCGCCGTCGGCAGCCTGTGGTCGGACGAGGCGGGCGGCGGCCTGTCCAAGCCCGTCAACAAGGCCACCTCGCTGCGCAATTTCATGAAGATGTTGCTGGTGGCCGACGGCCAGCTGGCGCCGGACAACACGGCCGGCCCCGCGCTGGCGGCCGTGGCCGAGCGGGCCCGCAACGGCGGCGCCACCATCCAGACCCTGGCCCAGATGCAGGCCGCGCTGACGGCGCAGGGCTTCCTGCTGCTGAACGCGGCGCTGGTGTTCCGCCCGCACGTGGCGCCCGCGCGCGATGCCAAGGCGTGGCTGCCGTTCTTCGAGACGGTGATGGCGGAACTGGCCCGGCTGGTGCAGCCGGCGCCGGTGGTCATACTGTGGGGAAAGATCGCTGAGCAGCTGAACAAGTTGCCGGTGATGAAAAGTTTCCCGCAAGTATGTTGCGAGCATCCGTACAACCTGAGTTTCATCGTCAACACTGACATGCATGGCCTGTTCGGCCCCATGCGGCTGCTGGCGGCCGGCCAAAGCCGGTCCTGACAAACTTACGCAAAGTTTGATATACTTGACTAAATCGATCAACTAATCAGGGTTTCTTGACTAGTTGAAGAGCGATATTTTAACCGAGTTGAACCGAGGTAGTGATGCGTCTGACCACCAAAGGCCGTTTTGCCGTGACTGCGATGATCGATTTGGCCATGCGCCAGGGCAAGGGCCCCGTCACGTTGTCGGGCATCAGCCAGCGGCAAGCCATCTCGCTGTCCTACCTGGAGCAGCTGTTCGGCAAGCTGCGCCGCCATGAGATCGTCGAATCCATCCGCGGCCCCGGCGGCGGCTACAGTCTGGCGCGCCGGGCCGACAAGGTGACGGTGGCCGACATCATCATCGCCGTCGACGAGCCGCTCGACGCCACCCAGTGCGGCGGCAAGGAAAATTGCCACGGCGCCGACGCCGCCAGTGGCGCCCGTTGCATGACCCACGAACTGTGGGCCACGCTCAACGAGAAGATGGTCGACTACCTCGATTCCGTGTCGCTGCAGGACCTGGTCGACCAGCAGAAACTGAAGAACGCCGAACAAAACGTGGTCGTGCTGCACCGCAACCACGCCGCGATGGGCTGATGACCGCGCCGCGGTTAGCCTGAAAATAAGTTGTCACGCTTTGGAGTAACTAGATGAATGCCCCTGAAAAAAACGTCGCGCAGGTCCAGTTCCATACCGCCCCGCATTTCCCGATCTACATGGACTACTCGGCCACCACGCCGGTCGATCCGCGCGTCGCCGATCAGATGATTCCGTATCTGCGCGAGCAGTTCGGTAATCCCGCCTCGCGCAGCCACATGTATGGCTGGGTGGCGGAAAAAGCGGTGGAAGAGGCGCGCGGCCACGTGGCGGCGCTGGTCAATGCCGATCCGCGCGAAATCATCTGGACCTCGGGCGCCACCGAGAGCAACAACCTGGCCCTGAAGGGCGCGGCGCAGTTCTACAAGACCAAGGGCAAGCACATCATCACCGTCAAGACCGAGCACAAATCGGTGCTCGACACGGTGCGCGAACTGGAACGCCAGGGCTTCGAAGCGACCTACCTGGACCCGCAGGACAACGGCCTGATCTCTATCGAACAGCTGACGGCGGCTATCCGCCCCGATACCATCCTGGTGTCCGTCATGCTGGTCAACAACGAGATCGGCGTGGTCCAGCCGATCGCCGAGATCGGCGCGCTGTGCCGCTCGAAAGGCATCATCTTCCACTGCGACGCCGCCCAGGCGACGGGCAAGGTGGCCATCGACCTGCAAAAGACCAAGGTCGACCTGATGACCTTCACGGCCCACAAGACCTACGGCCCGAAAGGCGTGGGCGCGCTGTACGTGTGCCGCAAGCCGCGCGTGCGCCTGGAAGCGCAGATGCACGGTGGCGGCCATGAGCGCGGCCTGCGTTCGGGCACGCTGCCGACCCACCAGATCGTCGGCATGGGCGAGGCGTTCCGCCTGGCCAAGCTGGAGATGGATGAGGAGATCGTGCGCATCAAGGCGCTGCGCGACCGCCTGGCCGCCGGCCTGCAGGAAATCGAAGAAACCTACGTCAACGGCGACATGGCGCACCGCGTGCCGCACAACCTGAACGTGAGCTTCAACTACGTGGAAGGCGAATCGCTGATCATGGCCGTCAAGGACCTGGCCGTGTCGTCCGGTTCGGCCTGCACCTCGGCCAGCCTGGAGCCGTCGTACGTGCTGCGCGCGCTGGGCCGCAGCGACGAACTGGCGCACAGCTCGATCCGCTTCACCATCGGCCGCTTCACCACCGAGGAAGACATCGACTTCGCCGTCAACCTGATGAAGGCCAAGGTCGGCAAGCTGCGCGAACTGTCGCCGCTGTGGGATATGTTCAAGGAAGGGATCGACATCAACTCGATCCAGTGGGCTGCCCACTAATCAGACACGCACGCATTCAGATAATTTAGGAGCATCAAAATGGCTTACTCGGAAAAAGTGTTGGACCACTACGAAAACCCCCGCAACGTGGGCGCGTTCGAAAAAGGCGATGAAACCGTCGGCACCGGCATGGTGGGTGCGCCCGCCTGCGGCGACGTGATGAAGCTGCAGATCAAGGTCGGCGCCGATGGCCTGATCGAAGATGCCAAGTTCAAGACCTATGGCTGCGGTTCGGCCATCGCATCGAGCTCGCTGGTGACCGAATGGGTCAAGGGCAAGACGCTGGACCAGGCGCTGGCCATCAAGAACACCCAGATCGCGGAAGAACTGGCGCTGCCGCCAGTGAAAATCCACTGCTCGATCCTGGCGGAAGACGCCATCAAGGCCGCCGTGCTCGATTACCAGACCAAGCACCCGGTCGCAGCGGCTTAATTTGTTTGACACCGGCCCCCGGCGGAATCCGGGGCCGGCAGGAGAAATGCATGGCAATCACACTGACCGAAAAAGCGGCGAAGCACATCAACCGTTACATCGAACGGCGCGGCAAGGGCGTGGGCCTGCGCTTTGGCGTGCGCACCACGGGCTGCTCGGGACTGGCCTACAAGCTGGAATATGTGGACGAGGCGGCGCAGGAGGATCACGTGTTCGAATCGTTCGGCGTGAAGGTGTTCGTCGATCCGAAAAGCCTGCCGTACATCGACGGCACCGAGCTGGACTTCGCGCGCGAGGGCTTGAACGAAGGCTTCAAGTTCAACAACCCGAACCAGAAGGACGCGTGCGGCTGCGGCGAAAGCTTCCGCATCTGAGCCCGCGTACCACGCGCCGCGGTCTTGCGATTGTGACGGCAGCCTGCGACTAGACCCGGATAGACCCCAGCCATGCAAAATCATTTCGAACTGTTCCACCTGCCGCAGCAATTCACGCTCGACCAGAGTGCGCTGGACGCCGCCTACCGCGACGTCCAGGGCCAGGTCCATCCCGACCGTTTCGTCAACGCGACGGACGCGGAAAAGCGCGTCGCCATGCAGTGGGCCACGCGCGCCAACGAAGCCTACCAGACCCTGAAGAATCCCCAGAAGCGCGCCCAGTACCTGTGCGAGCTCAATGGCGTGGATCTGCAGACGGAGTCCAACACGGCCATGCCGATGACCTTCCTGATGCAGCAGATGGAATGGCGCGAAGCGCTGGGCGAAGCCCGCGCCGCCAAGGACCTGGGCGCGCTGGAGGCGCTGGACCGCGAACTGCGCAACGACCGCAAGGGCCGCCTGCTCGATATCGCCGTCCACCTCGATGGCAACGACTTCCACGCCGCCGCGCAGGATATCCGCGCACTGATGTTCATCGATAAGATGAAACACGAGATCGACCTGGCGTTCCATCAGTTAGAGGACGCTTGAGCGGACGGTGGGGCAGGGCGCCGCACGCTGCGGCGATGGCCGGTGTTGCGGCCTGCGGCCGCGCACTGGCGGCCGTCTCTACGCATACTTTTAATCAGAGCCGCAAGGCATGAAACCATAAATGGCACTTCTGCAAATTTCCGAACCTGGCATGTCGACCGCGCCGCACCAGCACCGGCTGGCGGTGGGCATCGACCTGGGCACCACCAATTCGCTGGTCGCCACCGTGCGCAACAGCATTCCCGAAGTGCTCAACGATGAAGACGGCCGGCCGCTGCTGCCGTCCGTGGTGCGCTACCTGCCCAATGGCCACGCCAACATCGGCTACAAGGCCCAGGCCGCGCAGACCACCGATCCCAAGAACACCATCGTCTCCGTCAAGCGCTTCATGGGCCGCGGCCTGCAGGACATCGCCTACGCGGAAAACCTGCCCTACGATTTCCAGGACACGCCCGGCATGGTGCAGTTGAAGACCATTGCCGGCATCAAGAGCCCGGTCGAAATCTCGGCCCAGATCCTGGCCACGTTGCGCCAGCGCGCGGAAGACTCGCTGGGCGATGACCTGGTGGGCGCCGTGATCACGGTGCCGGCCTATTTCGACGACGCCCAGCGCCAGGCCACCAAGGACGCGGCCCAGCTGGCCGGCCTGAACGTCCTGCGCCTGCTGAGCGAGCCGACGGCCGCCGCCATCGCCTACGGCCTCGATAACGGCTCCGAAGGCCTGTTCGCGGTCTACGACCTGGGTGGCGGCACCTTCGATATCTCCATCCTCAAGCTGTCCAAGGGCGTGTTCGAAGTGCTGTCCACCGGCGGCGATTCGGCCCTCGGCGGCGACGATTTCGACCACCGCCTGTTCTGCTGGATCCACGAGCAGGAAAAGCTGGCGCCCCTATCGGACGAGGACACGGCCGTCCTGATGGTCAAGGCGCGCGAAGCCAAGGAACTGCTGTCGACCAAGGATGAAGTGATGGTGGATGCGGTGCTCGGTTCGGGCGAGGAAGTCCACCTGCGCATCACGGCCGCCACCTTCCACGAGATCACCAAGCACCTGGTCGGCAAGACCATGAACGCGATCCGCAAGGCCCTGCGCGACGCGGGCGTGGACGCCGACGACGTGGACGGCGTGGTCATGGTGGGCGGCGCCACGCGTATGCCGCACGTGCAGCGCGCCGTGGGCGACTTCTTCCACACCACGCCGCACGCCAATATCGACCCGGACAAGGTGGTGGCGCTGGGCGCCGCCATCCAGGCCAATCTGCTGGCCGGCAACCGCGCGCCCGGCGACGACTGGCTGCTGCTGGACGTGATCCCGCTCTCGCTCGGCATCGAAACCATGGGCGGCCTGGTCGAGAAGATCATCCCCCGCAATTCCACCATCCCGTGCGCGCGCGCCCAGGAGTTCACCACCTTCAAGGATGGCCAGACGGCGCTGGCCGTGCACGTGCTGCAGGGCGAACGCGAACTGGTGTCGGACTGCCGCTCGCTGGCCCGCTTCGAACTGCGCGGTATTCCGCCCATGGTGGCGGGCGCGGCGCGTATCCGCATCACCTACCAGGTCGATGCCGATGGCCTGCTGTCGGTGTCGGCGCGCGAGCTGCGCTCGGGCGTGGAAGCGTCGATCAGCGTCAAGCCGGCCTATGGCCTGGGCGACGACGACGTGGCGCGTATGCTGCAGGATTCGTACAAGGCCGCCGACGTGGACATGGTGGCGCGCGCGCTGCGCGAGGAACAGGTGGAGGCCGAGCGCATCCTGCTGGCCACCCAGTCCGCACTGGACGAAGACGGCAATCTGCTGGACGGCGCCGAGCGTGCCGCCGTGGACGCGCTGATGCAGCAGGTGCGCGACGCCGTCACCGCATCGAACGCCGGCACGCTGGACCACAGCGGCGTGAAGGCGGCCGTCGAGGCGCTGGCCAACGGCACCGAGGAATTCGCCTCGCGCCGCATGGACCGCAGCGTGCGCAGCGCGCTGGCCGGCAAGTCGCTGGACCAGGTAGTGTAATCATCCCATCCCCGCCGCCGCCCGCCCGCGCGGGCCGGGCGGCGAACCGAATTGAACAGACAGAGGTAACCAAGTGCCACAAATCGTCATCCTGCCACACGCCAAGCTGTGCCCCGACGGCGCCGTGATCGAAGCGCCCGCCGGCAAGTCCGTGTGCGACATCCTGCTCGAAAACGACATCCACATCGAGCACGCCTGCGAGAAATCGTGCGCCTGCACCACCTGCCACGTGTTGGTGCGCGAAGGCTTCGGTTCGCTCAATGAGGCGACCGAGACGGAAGAGGATATGCTGGACAAGGCCTGGGGCCTGGAAGCGTCGTCGCGCCTGTCGTGCCAGGCCATCGTGGACGAGGAAGACCTCGTGATCGAAATCCCGAAATACACGATCAACCACGCCAGCGAAGGCGGGCACTGAGCCGGGAGCACGACATGAAATGGACTGACATCTCCGCCATCGCGGAAGCGCTGTACGACAAATACCCGGACACCGATCCGACCACCCTCCGCTTCACCGACCTGCACAACAAGGTGGTGGACCTGGAAGGCTTCGACGACGACCACGCCCGTGGCGGCGAGAAGATCCTGGAAGCGATACAGCAGGCGTGGATCGATGAAGCGCGCTGAGAACCGGGCGGCCAAGGCCGTACCGCTGGCCGCCACCACCAGCACCGCCACCATGCCCGAAATCCGCGACGGCCAGTCCGTGGCGCTGCTGCAGGAACTGCACATCCTCACGCGCGACGGCAAGTTGAACCAGGACAGCCGCCGCAAGCTCAAGCAGGTCTACCACCTGTACCAGTTCATCGAGCCGCTGCTCAAGGAACTGCAGGCCGAGCGGGGCGAGGGCGGTCCCGGCATTTCGCTGGTCGACCATGGCGCGGGCAAATCCTACCTGGGTTTCATCCTGTACGACCTGTTCTTCAAGGGCTTGCAGGACGACTCGCACATCTACGGCATCGAAACGCGCGAGGAACTGGTGGCCCGTTCGCAGGAGCTGGCCAAGAAGTTCAATTTCCCCGGCATGTCCTTCCTGCCGCTGTCGGTGGCCGAATCGACTGAATCGAAGCTGCTGCCCGAGCGGATCGACGTCGTCACTGCGCTCCACGCCTGCAACACGGCGACCGATGACGCGATCCATTTCGCGCTGAAGAAGCACGCCAAGTACATGGTGCTGGTGCCGTGCTGCCAGGCCGAAGTGGCCTCCGTGCTGAAGAAGAACAAGGGTAAGGCGCTGGCGAAAAGCGCGCTGACGGAGATCTGGCGCCATCCTATCCACACGCGTGAATTTGGCAGCCAGATTACCAACGTGCTGCGTTGCCTGCAACTGGAAGCGCACGGCTACCAGGTCAACGTGACGGAACTGGTGGGCTGGGAACACTCGATGAAGAATGAACTGATCATCGCCACCTACAAGAACCTGCCGCGCAACCGTCCCACCGAGCGCCTGCGCGAAGTGCTGGAAACGCTGGGACTGGAGGAAATGGGCAACCGCTTCTTCACCGAACAAGTGGCGCAAGCGTCCGCATAACTGACTAAACCGATGACCGATACCAGCACTGACAATTCCATCCGTCTCGCCAAGCGCGTGGCGGAAATGCGCGCCTGTTCGCGGCGCGAGGCCGAGCAATACATCGAAGGCGGCTGGGTCAGCGTGGATGGCGTAGTGGTCGAGGAGCCGGGTGCGCGCGCCGCGCCCAGCCAGACGGTCACCATCGCCCCCGAGGCGACGCTGCTGGATGTGGTGCCGGTCACGCTGCTGCTGCACAAGCCGGCCGGCATCAACGCCGGTGTCGGCCGGCAGGGCGTACCCGCGCTCACCTGCCTGCGCGCAGACACGCTGACGGCCGACGCCCGCGGCCAGCGCTTCCTCAAGCGCCACCTGGCGGGACTGACGCTGACCAATCCATTGGAAACCATGGCCAGTGGCCTGCTGGTGTTCACCCAGGACTTCCGCGTGGCCCGCAAGCTGGTGGACGATGCGGCGCGCATGGAGCAGGAGCTGATCGTGGAAGTGGCGGGCCAGATCGCCGAAGATGGCCTGGCGAAGCTGAACCACGGCCTCACCTTCAACGGCAAGGCGCTGCCGCCGATCAAGGTCAGCTGGCAGAACGAGAAGCGGCTGCGCTTCGCGCTCAAGGGCGTGCAGCCGGGCCAGATCGAGCACATGTGCAAACAGGTGGGATTGAGCGTGGTGGCGATCAAGCGCATCCGCATCGGCCGCATCGCCATGGCCGGCTTGCCGGTGGGAGAGTGGCGCTATCTGCAGCCCTACGAACGGTTCTGAACCATAAAAAAACCGGGGTCAGGTCATGAAGTCACGCAATGTTGCGTAGCTTCATGACCTGACCCCGGTTTTTCAGTTCAGGCGGCTTTCTTCTTTTTCTCGGGCTTGGGCAATTGCACCAGGCGGGTGCCCGTCAGGCGGTCGTGCAGGAACTGGCCGTCCTTGTCGAACAGGGCCGTGGCCGACCAGGCCAGGATGCCGGCGCCCAGCACGCCCAGCGCTTGCCAGTGCGCCAGTCCCAGCGCGTAGTCCAGCAGCGCGGCCGGCACGATCCACAGCCAGGCCAGCAGGTAGCGCACGGCGGCCGCTTGCAGCGGCACGTGGTCGTGGCCCGGCATCACCAGTTTGATGCGCCAGGTGCGCATGGCCAGCGTCTGGCCTTCACGGCTCCATTGATGAATGAAGTAGGCGCCCAGCACGAGGAAGGCCAGCGCCTGCCGCATGTGCTCGACCACCTTGGCGTGGCTGGCCTGGGTGGCGATCTCGAAGACGAGGAAGGGCAGGAACAGCACCGCCAGGCCAAGCAGGGTTTCATACACCATCGAGATCAGTCGGCGCGCCACGGTGGGCACGGTCGGGCTGCTGGCAGCCGGGGTGGGGCTATTTGACATTCGTAGGGGTGGTTGCGCTGGCCGGATTGGCGGCCGGGGTCGTGGTGCTGGCGGGCGGGACGGACGCGGCGGCGGCCGATGCGGTGGTGGCCGGGGCCGTTGTCGTCGCCGCCGCAGGGGCGCCGGTGGCCGGCGCCGCAGTGGCGGGTGCTGCCGGTGCTGCCGGCGCTACCGGGGTGGCCGGCGTGATCGGGGCGATCGATGGCGGCGGCACGTTCTTCTTAATCGGCGCCACCGTCTTCATCTTGCTCTGTTCGGGCGTGGGCAGGTTGGCCACCTGCTTTTTCTCGGTCACGGCGGCGGCCAGTTGTTTCTTCTGCTCGTCCGGCAGTTGCTGGTATTCCTCCCACTGGGCCGACTTGTGGCCAGGGCCGATCTTCTGGGTGCGGGCGTAGTTCTCCCGTACCTGGCGCCGCTGTTCCGGCGTCATGCGCACCCATTCGTTCATGCGTTCGCGCACGCGCGCCTGCTCGTCGGCCGTCATGGACGAATAGCGGTTGGCGATCTTCAGCCACTTTTGCTTGCGCAAGCCTTCCATCTGGTCCCATTCCACTTGCAAGGGGAGCAGTGCTTGCTGTTGCGATTCAGTTAATTCCTTCCACAGGGGCTTGTCCAGGCCTTTGGGCGCGGCACCATGCTGCTTGCCGCCAGCACCGTGCTTGCCGGTGCTGGACGATGCCGCTGGGACGACGGCCGCCACGCTGGCGGCCGGCGCCACCGGCGCCGGACGCGTGGCGACCCAAGCCGTGCCGGCCACTGCCGCCAGCACGCCTGCCGCCACCGCCACGCCCAGTTTTGCCTGACTGCTGAAACCCGCCATGCTTATTGCTCGCTTTGCTCGCTTTGGGCGAGGTAGGCGTTAAAGCCGTGGTCCAGGTAGGCCGACAGCGGCAGTTCGTCCGACAGCACGGCCGCGTCCAGCTCGGCCAGTTCGGCCACGCGCTGTTGCTGTTCGTATTGGTAGATGCCGATCAGGCCAGTCACCAGCACCAGCAGCGGGATCACCATGCTGACCCGGCCCAGCCAGGCGAACGGTTGCGAGAAGGCGGCGCCCAGGCCGCGCGCGCCGCCGGCGCCGACCGTGGCCAGCGCCGCCTGCTTGACGCGCAGCGGGGCATCGGCCTTCTTGCGCGCCAGGGCCGCCTGGCGCGCCTGCGCCAGCCGGTCGGTGGTCGAGGCGGGCAAGTCGTCGAGCCGCTCGTTGAGCTTGTGCCGCACCTTGTATGCGAAATTGAGATCTTCGGTGTTCATAATTTTATTCCCTTGGCCTGCAGTGCCTCGGCGAGTGCATGAGTTGCTCGTGAGCAATGCGTTTTGACGCTCCCCTCGGAGCATCCCATCGCTTCGGCCGTTTCGGCCACGTCCATATCTTGCCAGTAACGCATCAGGAAGGCTTCCCGTTGACGCGCGGGCAGTTTTTGTACCTCATTCTCGATCAAGGCCAGCATTTGCTGGCGTTCGACCTGGTCGGCGCTGGACTCGGCGGCCGAGGTGCCCTGTTCGGCCTCGTACGATTCCAGTATATCAAAGTCCTCATGCTCGTCCCCCGAGGGGCCCAGGCCGGAGAACAGGCTGACCCAGGTGTTGCGTACTTTTTCTCGGCGGAAATAATCGAGGATGGTGGTCTGCAGTATGCGCTGGAACAACATGGGCAGCTCGGCGGCCGGCTTGTCGCCGTATTTCTCGGCGAGCTTGATCATCGCATCCTGCACGATGTCCAGCGCGGATTCGTCCTTGCGTACCGCATAGACGGCTTGTTTAAAGGCGCGCCGCTCGACGTTTTCTAGAAAGTCGGATAATTCTTTGTCTGTTGCCATGCGTCGTGGAGCGTTTGGCCGGGAATGCCGGCATCTGGGGCGCGAGGGCCGGAAGTGTTGCCTGTGGCGTATTGTAACGTTTCGTAAACTGAGCGCATGCTAGCAAAAATTGGCCATTTCTGCATGGTTTTCGCATGTTGACGCACCAGAATGGCGCTTTACGCATGATTTCGCTTGCCCAAACAGGCATGCCGGTGTTACCGTATGGGAGCTTTGAACACCCCAAAGCTCTATGGTCTGGTCGCCGCTGGCACACAACGCCGCAATCGACAAGACGCGCTTTCATATGTAGGCAGTTTGCTCTAACCCGCGCCACAAGCGCGAGAGGTACGCACAACCGCTGCAGAATACTCCAGCCTAACGAAATTGCGTCCAGCGACGCCTTGTACGCTCCCTACGGTGAGCGGAAGAGGCACCGTGAGCGCAGCGAAAAGGGCAGCTGGACCACGCTGTGGCAGTACGCATACTTCGCCAGGACAGGGCATCCGATCAATCTCCAATGGACCTTGAAAGGAATGTTTTATGAATACCGAAGCAGCAGGAAACCAACTCACAGGCGCGGAAATCGTCGTGCGCTGCCTGGCCGAAGAGGGCGTTGAGCACGTCTTTGGCTACCCGGGCGGTGCCGTTCTGTACATTTACGACGCCATCTTCAAGCAAGACAAATTCCAGCACATCCTCGTTCGCCATGAGCAGGCCGCGATCCACGCCGCCGATGCCTATTCGCGCAGCTCGCAGAAAGTCGGCGTCGCCCTGGTGACCTCCGGTCCCGGCGTGACCAATGCCGTGACGGGCTTGTCGACGGCCTATATGGACTCGATCCCGATGGTGGTCATTTCGGGCCAGGTGCCCAGCCACGCCATCGGCCAGGATGCGTTCCAGGAATGCGACACGGTCGGCATCACCCGTCCCGTCGTCAAGCACAATTTCCTCGTCAAGGACGTCAAGGACTTGGCGGAAACCATCAAGAAAGCCTTCTTCATCGCCCGCACCGGCCGTCCCGGCCCCGTGCTGGTCGATATCCCGAAGGATATCTCGATGCACAAGACCACCTTCTCGTACCCGAAAGAGGTCGAGATGCGGTCCTACAAGCCGGTCGACAAAGGCCATTCGGGCCAGATCCGCAAGGCCGTGCAGCTGCTGCTGCAAGCCGAGCGCCCCATGATCTACACGGGCGGCGGCGTGATCCTGGCCAATGCCTCGCCGGAACTGAACAAGCTGGTCGACAAGCTGGGCTTCCCCGTCACCAACACGCTGATGGGCCTGGGCGCCTACCGCGCCAGCGACGAGAAGTTCGTCGGCATGCCCGGCATGCACGGCACCTACGAAGCGAACATGGCGATGCAGCACTGCGACGTCCTGATCGCCATCGGCGCCCGTTTCGACGACCGCGTGATCGGCAACCCGAAGCACTTCGCCAGCCACCCGCGCAAGATCATCCACGTGGACATCGACCCGTCGTCGATCTCCAAGCGCGTCAAGGTCGACATTCCCATCGTCGGCAACGTCAAGGACGTGCTGATCGAGTTCCTGGCCCAGCTGGACGCGGCCGAGACCAAGCCCAACGCGCCCGCGCTCAAGGACTGGTGGAAACAGATCAATGAATGGCGCGGCCGCAAGTGCCTGGCCTACACCCCGTCCGACCTGGTGATCAAGCCCCAGGCCGTGGTGGAGAAACTGTGGCAAGTGACCAAGGGCGACGCCTTCATCACTTCCGACGTGGGCCAGCACCAGATGTGGGCGGCCCAGTACTACCCGTTCGACAAGCCCAAGCGCTGGTGCAACTCGGGCGGCCTGGGCACCATGGGTGTCGGCCTGCCGTACGCCATGGGCGTGCAGATGGCCAATCCGGACGCCACCGTCGCCTGCATCACCGGCGAAGGTTCGATCCAGATGTGCATCCAGGAACTGGCGACCTGCAAGCAGTACCACCTGACGCCGAAGATCATCATGCTCAACAACCGCTTCCTCGGCATGGTGCGGCAGTGGCAGCAGATCGACTACGGTTCGCGTTATTCCGAGTCCTACATGGATTCGCTGCCCAACTTCGAGAAGCTGGCCGAGGCCTATGGCCACGTCGGCATGCGCATCGAGAAACCGGGCGATGTGGAAGGCGCGCTCAAGGAAGCGTTCGACATGAAAGACCGGCTGGTGTTCATGAACTTCATCACCGATCAATCTGAAAACGTATGGCCGATGGTGAAGGCGGGCAAGGGGCTCTCCGAAATGCTGTTGGGTTCGGAGGACTTATAAGATGCGACACATTATCTCTGTATTGCTGGAAAACGAAGCGGGCGCGCTGTCGCGCGTGGTGGGCCTGTTCTCGGCCCGTGGCTACAACATCGAGACGCTGACCGTGGCGCCGACGGAAGACGCGACGCTGTCGCGCATGACCATCGTCACCAGCGGCTCGGATGACATCATCGAGCAGATCACCAAGCACCTGAACCGCCTGATCGAGGTGGTGAAGGTGGTCGATCTGACCGAAGGCGCCCACATCGAACGTGAGCTCATGCTCATCAAGGTGCGCGCCGTCGGCAAGGAGCGCGAGGAAATGAAGCGCACCGCCGACATCTTCCGTGGCCGCATCATCGACGTGACGGAAAAGACGTACACCATCGAACTGACCGGCAACAAGGGCAAGCTCGACGCGTTCATCGATTCGATCGACCGCGCCTCCATCCTGGAGACGGTCCGTACCGGCGGTTCCGGCATCGGACGCGGCGAACGCATCCTCAAGGTTTAACCGGACGTCCCCGACGCACGGCTTCAAACAAACAATACCCCAAATATAGGAATTATCATGAAAGTTTTCTACGACAAAGACGCTGACCTCTCCCTGATCAAGGGCAAAAACGTGGCCATCATCGGCTACGGTTCGCAGGGCCACGCCCACGCGCAAAACCTGAGCGACTCCGGCGTCAACGTCACCGTGGGCCTGCGCAAGGGCGGTTCGTCGTGGTCCAAGGTCGAGAAGGCCGGCCTGAAAGTGGCGGAAGTGAACGACGCCGTCAAAGCCGCCGACGTCATCATGATCCTGCTGCCGGACGAAAACATCGCCCAGGTCTACAACGAAAACGTCGCTCCTAACGCCAAGCAAGGCGCCGTACTGGCCTTCGCCCACGGCTTCAACGTGCACTACGGCCAAGTCGTGCCACGTGCCGACCTGGACGTGATCATGGTCGCACCGAAGGCCCCAGGCCACACCGTGCGCGCTACCTACACCCAGGGTGGCGGCGTGCCGCACCTGATCGCCGTGTACCAGGACAAGTCCGGTATCGCCCGCGACATCGCCCTGTCGTACGCTTCGGCCAACGGCGGCGGCCGTGCCGGCATCATCGAAACCAACTTCCGTGAAGAAACCGAAACCGACCTGTTCGGCGAACAAGCCGTGCTGTGCGGTGGTACCGTGGAACTGATCAAAGCCGGTTTCGAAACCCTGGTTGAAGGCGGCTACGCTCCTGAGATGGCTTACTTCGAGTGCCTGCACGAGCTCAAGCTGATCGTTGACCTGATCTACGAAGGCGGCATCGCCAACATGAACTACTCGATCTCGAACAACGCCGAGTACGGCGAGTACGTGACGGGCCCGAAAGTGGTGACGGAAGACACCAAGAACGCCATGCGCCAGTGCCTGAAGGACATCCAGACCGGCGAATACGCCAAGTCCTTCATCCTGGAAAACAAGGCCGGCGCCCCGACCCTGATCTCGCGCCGCCGCCTGACGGCCGAGCACCAGATCGAAGAAGTGGGTGCCAAGCTGCGCGCCATGATGCCTTGGATCGCCAAGAACAAGATGGTCGACCAGTCGAAGAACTAAGCCGTTTCTTCGTACGACAAAAAGCCGGGATGCGTCCCGGCTTTTTTTTCGTCCCTGCGTTTTAGGGCAGAACTCAGATTTCGCTCAGACGCTCTGCCATGCGGGTCTGCCAGCCTGGTCCGGTGGCTTTCCAGCGGGCGATCACGTCAGCCGGCAAGCGCAGTGAAATCAACTGGCGCGGATTGGCGAGCCGGGGCCGGCCCCCTTTGTTCACCTTTCCGCGCGCCAGCATCTCGTCGGTGATTTCGGGTAGTTCAAGGTACTCATCGGGTTGAATCTGATGGCGGTCAACCTTTTCCAGACCCGATCCCAAGGAGCGGGGCGATACGTTTCTTTTCGCGTTCATTGGCTTTCCTCATGCTGAAAACGTGGCGTTCGGCGAAGCGTGGTGAGTAGCCGATCAATGTCTTTTCGCGCTTACGCATGTCGAAGGTAATGCGCATAGGTTGTTGTAGTTACAAAAACTATTGGGAGGCAAGCGACGTGAATAGTGCGCGGGATGGTTGTCGGGTGTTTGGACGGGTTTATGCATTCCATCATGCGTATGCGGGCGACATATTGATCAGGCTCGCAAGTTGTTACAAACACTCACCATGTGTTACTGCCCCCGCCTGCGCGATACGGTACAGTGTTGCTTGCCGATATTTCAACCTGGAGCAAGCCATGACCGTCATCCACAAACTCGCCGCTGCTGCGGCCGTCACCTTCGCCGTGGCCGCGCAGGCCGCGCCCGTTGAACCGCTGACCACGGCCGGCACGTTGGTCGTCGTGCCCGCGTTCGGTGAAGTCAAACACGCCAACGATCTGGCCGTCATCACGCTGGCCGTGGAGGAGCAGGACAAGGACAAGGCCGCCGCCGCTTCGCGCGTCAACCTGAAAATGAAGCAGGGCATCGACATCGTCAAGCAGCAGGACCCGCGCGCCAGTCTGAAGACGCAAGGCTATTACACCTATCCCGTTTATCCGGAAGACCGCCCCATGCCGAACGGCGTGGCGCCCCGTCCGCGCGTACCGACAGCCTGGCGCGTGGGCCAGTACCTGCAGGTGACCACCACCAGCCTCGACACGCTGCCCAAGACCGTGGCCGCCGCCCAGCGCGTGCTGACCCTCAACAGCCTGAACTTCGGCCTGACGCCCGAGACGACCAAAAAACTCGATGACCAGCGCATCGCTGCCACCTACCAGAACCTGAACGAGCGCATCGTGTCCATCGCCAACGCCATGGGCCGCAAGGTCGGCGATGCCGTGCTCGATACGGTGGACTTCGAAGGATCGGGTAACTACGTCCAGCCCGAGCGCGCCGCACCCATGCTGATGCGGGCCGCGAAAATGGCCGACAGCGCGGAAGTGGCCGAACCCAGCTTCGAGCCCGGTGAGACGACCTTGCAAATGCACGTTGTAGGCAAGGTACGTTTTCGCTAGTTTTTGACGCATCGACCGGGCTTGGCGAGCCAGACGGAGATTTGTTGAGGCAATCTTGTCTTTGGGCATGTTTTTGCGCGGCAGGGCAAGGCATGCTGTGCTAAGGCACCTGTTTTTTTGCAGGTGAAACACTGGCGCACAACGGAGAACACGATGCTGAAGAATCTCACGATCAAGACCCGTCTGGTGGTGGTTATTGCATTCCTGTCGCTGGAACTGATTTTCGGGGCGGTGGTGGGGATTACAGGGCTGTATTTTGCGAACGCGTCGATGCAGTCCATGTACGGCGACCGCCTGGTGTGTCTGGGGCAGCTGGACCAGGTGGTGCGCCTGCTCAGCGCCAACCAGACCAACGCCGCCAAGGCGCTGACGGCGCCGCCGGACAAGGTCAAGCGGCTGCTGGATGAGATCGAATCCAACATCCAGCAAGTGGGCAAGGTGTGGGGCGACTATACGGCTACGAAGCTGACGCCGGATGAGGAGCGGCTGGCCAACCAGGCGGCCGCCGCGCGCGCCACTTTCCTCCAGCAGGGCTTGCTGCCCGTGGTGGCCGCGTTGCGCGCCGACGACCAGGCCAAGGCGCAGGAACTGGTGCAGGGGCGCATGGAGCAGACGTTCGTGCCATTGCGCCGCGCCATCGATGACCTGATCGCCTTGCAACTGAATGTGGCGCGCGATGCCTACCAGGCGTCCGAGCAGCGCTATCACTGGATTCGCAACTGGTGCCTGGCCGGCGTGGTGGCGGGGCTGATCCTGGCGGCCGTCATCGGCTACTGGCTGGTGAAAGCCATCACGGTGCCGCTGAACGAAGCGGTGGATCTGGCCGGCGCCATCGCCGGCGGCGACCTGACCCGCACCATCGTCGTGCGGGGCAACGATGAAACGGGGCGCCTGATGGCGGCCCTGCAAAAGATGAACGCCAGCCTGGTCAGCATTGTCGGCCAGGTGCGCTCGGGCACGGATACCATCGCCGTGGCCACCGGCCAGATCGCGGCCGGCAACCAGGACCTGTCCTCGCGCACGGAGGAGCAAGCCAGCTCCCTGCAGGAAACGGCCGCCTCAATGGAGCAGTTGACGGCCACCGTCAAGCAGAACACGGAATACGCGGTGCAGGCCAACACGCTGGCCGAATCGGCATCGGCCGTGGCGGCCCGGGGCGGGGAGGTGATCGGCCATGTGGTGGGCACCATGGATGAAATCAGCGATTCGGCGCACAAGATTACCGACATCATCGGGGTGATCGACAGCATCGCGTTCCAGACCAATATCCTCGCGTTGAACGCGGCGGTGGAGGCGGCCCGCGCGGGCGAGCAGGGACGCGGCTTCGCCGTCGTCGCCAGCGAGGTGCGCAGCCTGGCCCATCGCTCCGCCGACGCGGCCAAGCAGATCAAGGCGCTGATCGGCGCTTCGGTGGAACGGGTGGAGGCGGGCAGCCAGTACGTGAGCGCGGCCGGCGACACCATGCGCGACATCGTCACCAGCGTGCGCAAGGTCAGCGACATCATTGGCGATATCACGCTGGCCAGCAAAGAACAGAGCAGCGGCATCGAGCAGATCAGCATCGCCATCAGCCAGATGGATCAGGTGACGCAGCAGAACGCGGCATTGGTGGAGCAGGCGGCCGCCGCGTCGGAGGCCATGCAAAGCCAGGCCGGGCGGCTGTCGCAGGTGGTGGGGCTGTTCAAGCTCGATGCGGCCGGGCGCGACGAGCACGCGTCAGCGGCCTTGCGTCTGGTCGCTCCGGCTGCTTAGTCGTTTAGCCGCAGAGCCGCAGAGCCGCTGTTTTCTGCCGCCAAACCGGCCGTCTACGGCCGTTTTCTACCCCGTTTGTCCCTCAATAGCGCCGATTCGCCCATCGCCGTGGCCGACGATGGGCGAAGTTGCGCCGCGAACTGCCTCTTTTGTTGTCTCGTCCTCTATAATGATGGCGCAACACGCTGACAAGCATTTCGCGCGCATCACCCGTAGCACTTAGAATTGGAACAATATGGCAAATTTCCCCCGTCGCAGAGCCAAGAACGGCGCCAACCAGGGCGCCAAGGCGCCCAAGCTGTCCCGTTTGGGCCGCTTCGCGCGCCAGCCGCTGGCTGACGGCGTCGCCAAGCCTCGTCCGCGCGGGATCTACCTGCTGCCCAACGCTTTCACCACGGCCGCACTGTTCTGCGGTTTCTACGCCATCGTGATGGCCATGAACCAGCGCTTCGAGCATTCGGCCTGGGCCATCTTCATCGCCATGGTGCTGGACGGCCTCGATGGCCGCATCGCCCGCCTGACCAACACCCAGAGCGAATTCGGCGCCCAGTACGACAGCCTGTCGGACATGGTGTCGTTCGGCGCCGCGCCGGCGCTGGTGGTGTACGAATGGTCGCTGCGCGGCTTGGGCAAGCTGGGCTGGATCGCCGCCTTCGTCTATTGCGCCGGCGCCGCGCTGCGCCTGGCCCGCTTCAACACCAACATCGAAGTGGTCGACAAACGTTTCTTCCAGGGCTTGCCCAGCCCATCCGCCGCCGCGCTGGTGGCCGGCTTCATCCTGCTGATGGTGGACCAGGAAGTGTCGGGCATCGAACTGCGCTGGGTGTCGTGGGGGATCGCCGTGTTCGCGGGCCTGACCATGGTCACCAACGTGCCGTTCTACAGTTTCAAGGACGTCAATTTCCGCAAGTCGGTGCCGTTCATCGCCGTGTTTTTGATCGCGCTGATGTTCGCCCTTGTTTCGATCGACCCGCCCAAGGTGCTGTTCCCCATCTTCATCGCCTACGGCCTGTCCGGCTATGTCGTGTCGGCCTGGCGCCTGGCCAAGGGCAAGCCGGTCAGCCTGATCCAGACCGGCCATGAGCCGGTCGACCCGAGCGAACGCCGCTGATTGCGGCGGGCGGTCGGCCCACAGCTATTTTATGTAACGCCACGGAGCCATCATGAGTAACCTGTCCAACCGCCTGATCATCTTCGACACCACGCTGCGCGACGGCGAGCAATCGCCCGGCGCCTCGATGACGAAGGATGAGAAGATCCGCATCGCCAAGCAGCTTGAACGGCTGCGCGTGGATGTGATCGAGGCCGGTTTCGCCGCCGCCTCGCAGGGCGATTTCGAATCCATCAAAGCCATCGCCAGCACGGTGCGCGACTCGACCATCTGCTCGCTGTCGCGCGCCAACGACCGCGACATTTCGCGCGCGGCCGAGGCGCTGGCGCCAGCGGCCCGCAAGCGTATCCACACCTTCATCGCCACCTCGCCGCTGCACATGGAAATGAAGCTGCGCATGCAGCCGGACCAGGTGCTGGTGCAGGCCAAGAACGCGGTGCGCTTCGCGCGCCAGTTCACCGACGACATCGAATTCTCGCCCGAAGACGCCAGCCGTTCGGAAGAGGACTTCCTGTGCCGCGTGATCGAAGGCGTGATCGCCGAAGGCGCGACCACCATCAACTTCCCCGACACGGTGGGCTACGCCGTGCCGGAACTGTTCGGCGAAACCATCCGCCGCCTGCGCGAGCGCATCCCCAATTCCGACAAGGCCATCTGGTCCGTGCACTGCCACAACGACCTGGGCCTGGCCGTGGCCAACTCGCTGGCCGGCGTGATGATCGGCGGCGCGCGCCAGATCGAGTGCACCATCAACGGTCTGGGCGAGCGCGCCGGCAACACGGCGCTGGAAGAAGTGGTGATGGCGCTGCGCACCCGCAGCGGCTACTACAACCTGGATGTGGGCATCGACGCCACCCAGATCGTGCCGGCCTCCAAGATGGTGTCGCAGATCACGGGCTTCGCCGTGCAGCCGAACAAGGCCGTGGTGGGCGCCAATGCGTTCGCCCACGCTTCCGGCATCCACCAGGACGGCATCCTGAAGGCGCGCGAAACCTACGAGATCATGCGCGCCGAAGACGTGGGCTGGACCGCCAACAAGATCGTGCTGGGCAAACTGTCGGGCCGTAACGCGTTCAAGCAGCGCCTGCAGGAACTGGGCATCGAGCTCGATTCAGAAGCGGAAGTGAACGCCGCGTTCGGCCGCTTCAAGGAACTGGCCGACCGCAAAGCCGACATCTTCGACGAAGACATCATGGCCCTCGTATCGGACGAACAGCAGGCGCAGGAAAGCGAGCACTATCGCTTCGTGTCGCTGGCCCAGCGTTCCGAGACCGGTGAGACGCCGCTGGCCAAGGTGGTGTTCTCGATCGACGGCCAGGAGTATGTGTGCGAAGGGCGCGGCGACGGCCCGGTGGACGCCACCGTCAACGCCATCGAAGGCCAGGCCGCCAGCGGCGCCGAGCTGGTGCTGTTCTCCGTGAACGCCATCAGCAACGGCACCCAGTCGCAGGGCGAGGTGACCATGCGCCTGTCCAAGGAAGGCCGCATCGTCAATGGCGTGGGCGCCGATCCCGACATCATCGTCGCTTCGGCCAAGGCTTACCTGTCGGCGCTCAACAAGCTGCACTCGAAGATCGAGCGGGTCAATCCGCAGATCTGATCCGCGCCGGCCTCCGCCTGCGGCCAGTACCAGCGCGCATCGCGCCGGTGCCGGCCGCAGGCAGGGCATGACGCGTGTTTGTCATAAAATCACAAGATCTCACTCCCCGGTAGCCTGACAATGGCGGCTATCGCGGGCGTTGCGCGGTTCATGCCGCCATGCTCCCGTGCCACTGCACGCCGCCACAGAGCGGTGCTACATCAAGGAGACCATGGTGAAGATTCTGCGCACGCCCGAGGCGTGCTTTTCGGATTTGAAGGATTATCCGTTCGCGCCGCATTACTATCAGATCACGCCTGAACTTCGTTTGCATTATGTGGACGAAGGCCCGCGCGACGCGCCGCCCGTGCTGATGCTGCATGGCGAACCCACCTGGTCTTACCTGTACCGCCACATGATCGGTCCGGTGGCCGGCGCCGGGCTGCGGGTGCTGGCGCCGGACCTGATCGGCTTTGGCAAGTCCGACAAGCCCGCCGCCCGCAGCGACTACAGCTACGCCGGCCAGGTGGCGTGGTTGCGTCATTGGATCGAAGCACTGGACCTGCGCGACATCACGCTCGTCTGCCAGGACTGGGGCTCGCTGTTCGGCCTGCGGCTGGCGGCCGAGATGCCCGAGCGTTTCGCCCGCATCGTGCTCAGTAATGGCGGCCTGCCGACCGGCACTGGCATGCCGACCATGTTCCGCATCTGGCGCGCCTTCTCGCGCTACAGTCCGTGGTTCCCGATCGGCCGCATCGTCCAGAGCGGCACCCGGCGCACGTTGTCGCGCGAGGAGATCGCGGCCTACGATGCGCCATTCCCCAGTGCCGCGTACAAGGCCGCCGCCCGCATCTACCCGTCGCTGGTGCCGGTGGAGCCGGACAACGTGGCCGTGCCCGACCAGTTGCGCGCCTGGCGCGTCTACGAGGGCTGGACCAAACCGTTCCTGTGCTGCTTCAGCAACGGCGACCCGATCACGCGCGGGCTGGATGCCGAATTCAGGCGGCGGGTGCCGGGCGCCAAAGACCAGCCCCATACGACGCTGCGCGGTGGCCACTTCATCCAGGAGGACGACGGCGCCGCCTTCGCCCGGCTGGTGGTTGCGGCGTGCCGGCAAACGGTGTCGTGATCCGCAGGGGCCGCAGGCGCGGTAGTATGAGGGGATGACTGGCAGGTTTCATCCATCGGCGAAGCGAGGCGGCACATGGCGAAACGGTTGATTATCGAGGGCAGGGTGCAGGGCGTCGGCTATCGGGCCTCGTTCGCACGGCAAGCGGAAGTGTTGGGCCTGGATGGCTGGGTGCGCAATTGCCGCGATGGATCCGTGGAGGCTTGCATCCACGGCGACGTGGCGGCGATGGAAGCCGTCATCACCTGGGCCAGGCGCGGGCCGCCGTCGGCGCGGGTGATCGACGTGACGGTCGAGGAGTTCAGCGCCGAAGGGCTGTCCGGCAGCGGCTTGCGCATCTTGCCCACCGCTTAGTCCGGGTTCAGCGCCCCCAGTGTTTTTCCCGTTCCGGGTCCGGCCCGTTGGTCATCTTGCCGACCGTGCCGTTGGCGGCGAACTCCACATACATCACGGAATCCCACACGTCCTGCTCCTTGTAGCGGTACATCCAGACGTCCGCCGGGCTGTGGGCGAAGCGCAGCACTTCGGCTGGACGGCCGAACGTGTGCAGGATGGTGTCGCGGTTGTCCTTGCCGATGCGCACGGCGCCGAAGCGGGCGCTGGTGAGTACCTGTTCGTAGGACACGAGCCGGCCCTGCGGGTCGAGCCGCGCCATCCACGTGTACTGGCCGGCCGGGCCGCGCGCGTATTCGAGCAGCGTATCCGCGCCGTCGCGGTAGGTGGCGGTGGGCGTGCCCAGCGCGGCGCGCACGGCCGCTTCCGGTTCGCCCGGCGTCAGTTGGGCGCCGCCCAGGCCGGCGCAACCGGCGGCCAGCACGGACAAAGTTAGTAAAGAGGCTAGGTTTTTCATGGTGCCACACGCGTCGTGAGGAGGAATACAGTAAGAATTGTAGCCAACACTGGCAACGCGCGCTGTTTTTCCGATATACTTGCGGGTCTGGTCTTTCGGCCGGAATTTTTTTGAAGTTCACGATGCGCAGGGTTCAGACTCCGTGCACCGCATGTTAAAGGTAAAATCATGACCGTAGAAAACATCAACAAAGCCGCCATCATCGCGGACAACGCCCGTGGTCAAAACGACACCGGCTCCCCAGAAGTTCAAGTTGCGCTGCTGACCGCACGCATCAACGAACTGAACGGCCACTTCAAAGCCCACTCCAAGGACCACCACTCGCGCCGCGGCCTGATCATGATGGTCAACCGTCGTAAGAGCCTGCTGTCCTACCTGAAGGGCAAAGATGCAACCCGTTACCGCGATCTGATCGCTAAACTCGGCCTGCGTAAGTAATTTTTGCGCCACCCGGTTTAAACCGAAATGCCTGCGCCAGTTCGCTGACGCGGGCATTTTGTCATTTAGCCCGGTGATTTATTGCTAAGAGGAACAGTCCCTTGGCACAGCGACATGGCATTCCCGGATACGGCACGGCGCGCCACTGACAGCGCGGCGTGTGGCAACAGAGCAATCGTAGAGAGAGCAAGTGTAGTGAAAGCAGTAAAGGCGGACCATCTTACAAGGAGACGCCGCCTGTGGTGAGGTGAACGACAGCCCCTGAAAATCTGTCGGCAAATAGAAAGGGAATACCCATGTTTAACAAAGTTACGAAAACCTTCCAGTACGGCCAACATCAAGTCACGCTGGAAACCGGTGAAATCGCCCGCCAGGCATCGGGCGCGGTCATGGTGTCGATCGAAGACACCGTGATCCTGGCCACCGTGGTGGCAAAAAAGGATGCCAAGCCTGGTCAGGACTTCTTCCCGCTGACCGTTGATTACGTCGAGAAGACCTACGCTGCCGGCAAGATCCCCGGCGGTTTCTTCAAGCGCGAAGGCCGTCCTTCGGAAAAGGAAACGCTGACCTCGCGTCTGATCGACCGTCCTATCCGTCCGCTGTTCCCTGAAGGCTACCTGAATGAAGTGCAGATCATCATTCACGTGCTGTCGGTCAACCCAGAAATCGATCCGGACATCCCCGCCATGATCGGCGCCTCGGCCGCCCTGTGCGTGTCCGGCATCCCGTTCAACGGCCCGATCGGCGCCGCCCGCGTCGGTTACGCCAACGGCCAGTACATCCTGAACCCGACCGTCGAACAACTGAAGACCTCGCAGATGGACCTGGTGGTGGCCGGTACCGAAACGGCCGTGCTGATGGTCGAATCGGAAGCGCAGCAACTGTCGGAAGAAATCATGCTGGGCGCCGTGGTCTACGGCCACGACCAGATGAAGGCCGTGATCGACGCGATCCACGACCTGGTGCGCGACGGCGGCAAGCCGGAAGTGGAATGGACTCCGCCGGCCAAGAACGAAGCGCTGATCGCCCGCGTGGCGCAATTCGGTGAAGCGAAGATCCGCGACGCCTACCTGACCCGCGACAAGCAAGAGCGTACCGCCAAGCTGAAAGCCGCCAGCGCCGCAGTGATGGCCGACCTGGCCGCCGACGCGACCGCCGAAGCACCGGACGCCGTCGAAGTGGGCAACATCCTGTTCGACATGGAAGCCAAGATCGTGCGTTCGCAGATCCTGGAAGGCGAGCCACGTATCGACGGCCGCGACACCCGCACCGTGCGTCCGATCGCGATCCGCACCTCGGTGCTGCCACGCACCCACGGTTCGGCCCTGTTCACCCGCGGCGAAACGCAGGCGCTGGTGGTGGCCACCCTGGGCACCGCTCGTGACAGCCAGAAGATCGACGCGCTGATGGGCGAGTTCACCGATTCGTTCATGCTGCACTACAACATGCCACCGTTCGCCACCGGCGAAACCGGCCGCGTGGGCACGCCTAAGCGCCGCGAAATCGGCCACGGCCGCCTGGCCAAGCGCGCGCTGATCGCCGCGCTGCCATCGCAGGAAGAGTTCAGCTACTCCGTGCGTCTGGTGTCGGAAATCACCGAATCGAACGGTTCCTCGTCGATGGCCTCCGTCTGCGGCGGCTGCCTGGCGCTGATGGACGCCGGCGTGCCGATGAAAGAGCACGTGGCCGGTATCGCCATGGGCCTGATCAAGGAAGGCGGCCGTTTCGCCGTGCTGTCGGACATCCTGGGTGACGAAGACCACCTGGGCGACATGGACTTCAAGGTGGCCGGCACCCGCAACGGTATCACGGCGCTGCAGATGGACATCAAGATCATGGGCATCACCAAGGAAATCATGCAAGTGGCGCTGGCGCAAGCCAAGGAAGGCCGCGAGCACATCCTGGGCGAAATGCAGAAAGCCATGCCGCACGTGAAGACCGAGCTGTCGGACTTCGCACCGCGCCTGATCACCATCAAGATCAACCCCGAGAAGATCCGTGACGTGATCGGCAAGGGCGGCGCCGTGATCCGCGCGCTGACCGAAGAGACCGGCACCCAGATCGACATCAGCGACGAAGGCGTGGTCACCATCGCCTCCGTGGACGCTGCCGCCGGCCAGGAAGCCAAGCGCCGCATCGAAGAGCTGACCGCCTCGGTCGAAGTGGGCAAGACCTACGACGGCGTGGTGCTGAAGCTGCTGGACTTCGGCGCGATCGTGCAAGTCATGCCGGGCAAGGATGGCCTGCTGCACATCTCGCAGATCGCCAACGAGCGCGTGAACGCCGTGGCCGACTACCTGAAAGAAGGCCAGGCTGTGCGCGTGAAAGTGCTGGAGACGGATGATCGTGGCCGTCTGAAGCTGTCGATGAAAGCGGCCGCTGAAGAAGCGGCAGCAGCAGCCCAGTAAGTTCTTCGGCTTAGGCTGAAACAGAAAACCGCCAGTGCGTGAGCCTGGCGGTTTTTTTATGGGCGGGTGGGGATTGTTGCTCGAACCACGTGGGCATGAAGGTTTATGGCGGCCGTTAGGAGGCTTTATGTTTGCAGTCAATCGAACGTAGCCTCTGCGGCTTGCTCAAACCGTCATTATCTGGCAATGTTAATGTTCTTAAAACGTCAATATGACGTCTACTTTACGTTAGCGAGCATACTTATGCGAACTCGATCCATCGCTCAGACTTCGATCCTCCTAGCAGTTACCGCAGGAGCGAATTTCACAGTAGCAGCTGAACTTGATGTGTTGATTGGTCGGGACTACGCTTCTGCTCGAAAGATTCTGATAAAAGATCATTGGGTTCCGGTCCGTCAATCCGAGGAGCAAACGATGGAACATGATAGAAAGATCCAGCGGAAGTATCCCGAAATGGATAGCTGCGCTATGGATAAGCCGGTTTGCTCGTTCAGTTTCAAAAGAGCCGGGAAATGTATGCGAATCATCACTTGGGGCGAAGAAATGAAGTCCTTTACAGTGAACACCATTACCCATGAATGCTTAGATGACGCAAAGCGCTAACATTGCAGTCAACTGGACTGCCTCCACGCTGCGCGTTCCGGCAGCCAGTTACTTTGAACGTTAGGCCCGGCTTTGAAAATGAATTCCGCTTCTACCACTTCGCTTAGCTTTTGGGCTGCTGGCTGCGCCACTAGCTTGGCTACGCTCAGCGCAAGGGCCGGTGGCTATTCGCGGTGCGGTGGCAAGTGCGAATTGCGATGGTTCGCGCGCGCACGCGTGGGCGCTGGCGCGGACGCGTGCGTGGTAAATCGTTCGCGGCAAGTTCATGCGCCGTGTCTAACATTTCGTTTAACCGGACGCGCTGACGCGCGCCGGTTACCTCAACGTTGGGCTTCCTGAGATGCGCCTCATATTTTCTGTATCGTTGCTCTTGTTCAGTCAGCTAGCCCTTGCGGCCGAGCCCGCATCTTTTGAAACAACGTGTGGGGGAGTCAAGTATCGCGTCACAAAAGTCAATCGTGGACATCCTCTGGATAACAAATTTGTCCTCTCCGCTGGCCCCAAGGTGATTTACGAAGCGGATGAAGGTGGCTGGTTCCACGCTGTATGCACTACGTCAAAAGAAGAGGCTCCCGTTATTCTCTTCCAAAGTTATTGCGGTGGGAGTGCCTGCGTCGAGGATAAATACGGAGTCGTTGACGCAAAGACCTCCCGCCTTCTTCTGGCTCCACGTAAGGCGAATGAAGGCAATTCGCGTGAAGCCGCTGGCGTCCTTGGGATGAAGCCCACATACCTGCCAAACAAAAGGGGGAACTTCTGCTGTGGTGACTGAATCTATGCCCAACAATTCCGTCAACCGGACCTCCGCATCGCTGCGCGCTGCTGCGGCCGGTTACGTCCAACGTTGGGCTTCTTGAATGACACGGGGCCGGATCACTTACTTTTTGTTTGCTACGCTTCCTGCGCTGGCTTACGCTCACGGCGAAGAAGTGCTGTTGACGGTCTACGCCGAGCTTCTTACAGTCGCGCTCGTTATTTTGATGTTGCGGCTTTCGCGGAGATTTCGCCCGTTCTGGTTCGGTGGCACAGTCACTTGTATCTTCGGCGTAATTGCATCTTGGTTCGCGACCGCCCGCATGCCGTATCTTGCAAATCAAGCTTTGATCACTGCTATATCCGTGGCATTGCCCCTGCTTGCCACTGCTGCATACCTAGTTTGGAGGCGTAGCCGTGTCGCTAGGTAAAATATGGCCCAACAATTTATTCCAGCGGACGCCATACGGCGCCGCTGAATCTGCACGTTGGGCCTTCGATGAATAAACTAGTCGTCACTCTTGCTGCCGCAATGTGCTGCGTTGGATCGACTTCGGTTGCAGTTGCAACGAAGCTCCAGGGCTCGAATTCGGAAGTGCAAATTGGTGAAAGTTACGCTAGCACCCGAACCAAGATGCTTCGTCTCGGTTGGGCGATCGATCGTGAATGGGGCGTCTCTGGCGTTCACGAGAAGCTCTCCTTCTCAAAATATCCGGAAGTTCTTTGTGGTGAGGGGTTCCAGGCAGTGTGTACTGGTCGTTTCAAGAAGGGCGACTCCGCTATTCTCCTCACCATTGATCAATTCAGGAAGCGCCTCCCTGTTACCTACATCACCAATGACTAAGCCCAACAACCCAATCTACCGGACGCCTTGTGACGCCGCTGATCGTTCACGTTGGGCGGCCTTAGCATAAGTTATGAGTACTAAACTGGAACGAGAAGAATATGAGGAGCTTCATCGTTACCTCAAATATACGCTGCACGAACTTCCTGCTGGCGTGCTCTACGGTGCTAGTGGCGCAAGTGAAAAGGAGTGTTCGGAGCTAATGGAGGCGACATATCGCCTGGAAGAACTCTCTAAACTCATCGGGGAAGACCTTTCGGATTTCCTGGCGCTTTGCCGGTGGCATGGTAATCCCCCCATATTTGATGCGCTCTGAAAGTAGAGGCTAAGCGGCGAGGGCCAATTTCTGTTTTGGCGTAATTCCGCCCAAGGCCATGTTCGGCCGGTCGTGATTGTAGGTCCATAACCAACGC
>NZ_JACEZT010000015.1 GCF_014042345.1 Rugamonas brunnea | reverse complement strand
ACCGACAGGCGCGACTCTCATCGTGGCGCGGAGTACATCTCCAATTAGACGCCGGATAGATTTAAGCGAGCCTTCTTACAGCATACAAAAAATCAGCTTGCAAAAAAGAGGGTGACCATAGATTTTTATTGGCCGTAAAACCACAGCATGACCGGACGGCGCATGCGGCAGTGGCGCAACGCAGTTCATCACGCTAAAGTGATAGTGACTATTGCCTTCCGGCTATCCAGGATGGCGTACGTCATGGGCGCCCGGGCAGCAATGGTGCGGGCGCCGCGGATGGCGGGACCGCCGACGGTTCCCGATGAATCCAGATTGTTGCAATTAAGAATGGAAGTCGATTACGCTGAATGCATCATGGCCGGCGTGTTGTCCGCGCTCGGCCAGCGAAGTACCGCAGTCATGGTGAGCGCCGTCAGAGCGCCAATTCACATTCCGGGGGAGAGCACATGTCTGAATTCTTACGCCGCCTGTCGATCCAGCAAAAGCTGATGTCGAGCATGGCCTTTTGCCTGCTGTTGTTCCTGGCGCTGTCGGCAACGCTCAGCGTGGTCATGACGGGCAACACCATCCGCGCGCGCGTGGTGGGGCAGGAGCTGCCGGCCGTGGTGGGCGAGATCCGCAACGATATCCTGCGCCAGATCGGCGAGCCAGTGGCGTCGGCGCTGGCCATCAGCGCCAACACCTTCCTGCTGGAGTGGGAAAAGGCCGGCTTGCCCGAGAGCGGCGACGCGGCCTGGATGGCTTATGCGCAAAGCGCGAAGAAGGTTAGCAAGGCGGCGTCCGTGTCCTGGGTGTCGGCCGCCACCGGTAAATACTATGACGAGAAGGGCTTCCGCCGCACGGTCGACAAGAGCGCGCCATCGGACCAGTGGTTCTATGGCTTCCTCGCCAGCGGCAAGCCCTACACGCTGAACCTGGACAAGGAACAGGGCAGCACCACCTACAACGTGTTCATCAACACCCGCTTCGACGCGGGCGACGGCAAGATCGGCGTGGGCAGCCTCGGACTGTCCGTCGACAAGCTGGCCGAGAGCATCCGCAACTACAAGATCGGCGAGTCGGGTTTCGTCTACCTGGTGCGACCCAACGGCATGCTGCTGGTGCACCGCGATCCGCAACTGGCCGACAGCAAGCACTTCATGAAGGATTTGCCTGGCTTTAGCGAGGAGGTGAGCGCCAAGCTGCTGGGCGGCCAGCAATTCGCCACGGCCAGCTACCGCGCGCCCGACGGCAAGCGCATCGTGGCCGCATCGTTCGTGCCGGAACTGAATATGTACGTGATCGCGGAAGTGCCCGAGCAGGAGGTGCTGGGCCAGGTGACCCGCTCCGTGCTGCTGGCGGCGCTGGTGGGCGGCCTGGTGGGCGGCGGCATCGGCCTGTTCATCATCTATCTGGTGAGCCGCGCCATGGCCGCACCGGTGGCGCGCGCCGCGCAGATGCTGGGCCAGATCGCCGACGGCAATGGCGACCTGTCGCGCCGCATGACGGTGGAGTCGGGCGACGAGATCGGCCTGCTGGCCAACGCCTTCAACCGCTTCGTGTCCTCGCTCAACCGCACCATACGCGAAGTGCGCGACAGCACGGAGACCATCGCCCACGCGTCGCGCGAGATCGCCAGCGGCAACCTGGACCTGTCGGCCCGCACGGAAGGGCAGGCCTCCAGCCTGGAGCAGACCGCCTCCGCGATGGAGCAGCTGACGGCCACCGTGACCCAGAACGCCGACAGCGCGCGCCACGCCAATGAACTGGTGCAGTCGGCTTCCGGCTATGCCACCCAGGGCGGCGCGGTGGTGGGGCGCGTGGTCGAGACGATGGCCTCGATCAAGGACAGTTCGCGCAAGATCGTCGACATCATCGGTGTGATCGACGGCATCGCCTTCCAGACCAACATCCTGGCTCTGAACGCGGCGGTGGAAGCGGCCCGCGCCGGCGAGCAGGGGCGCGGCTTCGCCGTGGTGGCGTCGGAAGTGCGCAACCTGGCCCAGCGCAGCGCGGCGGCGGCCAAGGAGATCAAGGAGCTGATCGGCGACTCCGTGGTCAAGGTCGATGCCGGCGGCTCGCTGG
Source organism: Rugamonas brunnea (assembly GCF_014042345.1). Taxonomy (GTDB): domain Bacteria; phylum Pseudomonadota; class Gammaproteobacteria; order Burkholderiales; family Burkholderiaceae_D; genus Rugamonas; species Rugamonas brunnea. Next base: position 140,471 of record NZ_JACEZT010000015.1, on the reverse strand, counting down.
TGGACGAGGCGGGCGCCACGATGGCCAAGATCGTCGCCTCGGTCGAGCAGGTGACCAGCATCATGGGCGAGATCGTGGCGGCCAGCCACGAGCAGAGCGACGGCATCGCCCAGGTCAACCTGGCCGTGACGGAAATCGACAGCACCACCCAGCAGAACGCGGCACTGGTGGAGGAAGCGGCGGCGGCCGCCGCCTCGCTGCAGGAACAGGCGGCCAACCTGGCGGCCGTGGTCAGTGTGTTCAAGCTCGATGAGCGGGGCTGAGGTGGCTGGCTGACGCGGTTGCGAATGCCACCCGCACCAGCAAGCCCTGCGGCCCTGCCGCGTCGGCCAGCGTGACGGTGGCGCCGTGCAGGGCGGCGATGTCGCGCACGATGGCCAGGCCCAGGCCGGCGCCGCCCGGATTGCGCTCCATCGTGGCCGAGGCCCGGTAGAACGGCGCGAACACCTTTTCCCGCTCGGCGGCGGCGATGCCGGGGCCGCTGTCTTCCACTTCCAGCGTGGCGCCGTCCGCCGTTTCCGTCACCCGCAGCGCCACCGTGCCGCCCGGCGGCGAGTAGCGCAGCGCGTTGTCCACCAAGTTGGCCACCATTTCGTGCAGCAGCAGGGGCTGGCCTTGCACCACGGCCGGCGCATCGCCTTCCAGCGATAAGTCGATCTGCTTGGTCACGGCGGCGATCGCCAGTTCCAGTCCGACCTGCCGCGCCACGTCGCGCAGCGCCACCGGCGCCAGCGCCGCGTGGTCGCCACCCTGGCCGCCGTGCTCGATGCGCGCCAGGGTCAGCAGCCGGTTGGCCAGGTTGACGGTGGAATCGGTGGTGGCGGCGATGCTGCGCACGATGTCCTGCAGGGCCGTCTTCATCTGCTCGGGATCGGCCTGCGTGCGGTCGCATTCGCGCAGCGCCAGTTCGGCCTGGGTCTTGAGCACCGTCAGCGGCGTGCGCAGCTGGTGCGAGGCGTCGGCGATGAAGCGGCGCTGGCTGGCGATCAGGCTTTGCAGCCGCGCCATCGAGGTGTTCATGGCCGCCACCAGCGGCCGCACTTCCTTGTGCACCAACGCCGGGTCCACGTCCGACAGGTCGTTCAGGCTGCGCGTTTCCACTTCCAGCTTCAGCCGCATCAGGGGCTGCAGCACCAGCCGCACGGCGAACCACACCAGCAGCGCCAGCGCCAGCAGCAGCGCCGCCTGCCACAGCAAGGTGTCGAACAGGATCTGGTTCGACAGGCCGCGCCGCGCGTCCAGCGTCTCGCCCACCTGGATCAGGGCGATGCCGCGCATGGAGTCGTCATACACCGGCTGCAGCAGCGCGGCGATGCGCACCGGCTGGCCGTTGTAGTTGGCGTGGTAGAAGCGCACCAGCGCCGGATAGGCTTGCGAGCGCGGCACATTGGCCGGCACCGGCGGCAGGTCGTCGTAGCCGGACACGGTCTCGCCGTGGATGCCGGTCACCTTGTAGTAGATGCGGCCCAGCGTGTCGGTTTCGAAGCTGTCGAGCGCCACGTAGGGCACGTCGGCCACCACTTTGCCGTTGACCACCGACACCCGTTCGGCCAGCGCGCGCGTGGAGGCCAGCAGCGAACGGTCGTAGGCCATGTCGGCCGCGTCGGTCGCGTTGCGGTAGACGGAAATGGCGTTGAGCGCCACCAGCACGATCAGCGGCACCAGCAACCAGCGCAGCAACTGGCCGCGCAGGCTGCCCAGCGGGGCGCCCGCGCCGGGCCTTCGCCGCAGCGCCGCCAGGCGGGACGGGCGCGCGGCCATCTAGCCGCCGACGGCGCTGCGCGGCTGCAGCAGGTAGCCGATGCCGCGCAGCGTGGTGATGACGGCGGCGTCGGGCGCGCCATTGTCGAGCTTCTTGCGCACGCGGTGGATGTACAGTTCGATCGCGTCCAGGTTGGCGTCGTCGTCCAGCGCGAACACTTCGTCGAACAGCTTTTCCTTGGACACGGCGCGGCCCGAGCGCGAGATCAGCGCTTCGAGCACGGCGTGTTCGCGCGGCGTGAGCGCCAGCGCGGCGCCGCCGTAGCTGAAGCAGCGGGTGACGGTGTCGAAACTGAGGGCGCCGCAGTGGTGCACCAGCGCCTCGTTGCCGACGCTGCGGCGCAGCAGCGCGCGCACCCGCGCCTCCAGTTCGGCCAGTTCGAACGGCTTGGCCAGGTAATCGTCGGCGCCCTGGTTCAGGCCCTGCACGCGGTCATCGAGCCCGCCGCGGGCCGTCAGGATCAGCACCGGGGTCTGGCCGCGCGGGGCGGGGCGGGCGCGCAGGCGCTTGAGCACTTCCAGTCCGTCCATGCGCGGCAAGGTCAGGTCCAGGATCACCAGCGCGTAGTCCTGGGTGTGCAGCAGGGCGTCGGCATCGGCGCCGTTGTCGGCGCATTCGACCGTCAGTTTGGCGTCGCGCAGGGCCTTGGACAGCCAGCGGGACAGCTCGGTGTGGTCTTCTACTAACAAAACGCGCATAAATCTTGCCAATCCGATCAAAAAAGTTCAGTGTCAGACCTGCATGATAGCGCCGGCGCACGGTTCGCGCGGCGGCGCCGGCGCTTTGTGGTGTAGTGGAGACAGGGAGGCCTGCGGCTGGACTAACCTGTCAGGACTGAAAGGCAAATGAAAGGAAGCGAATTTTATAGTGGGAGCCTGATTGTCGATCAGATGCTTCATTTATAACGAACTTCAAAACTACATTTACCGGAGACACACATGAAGAAATCCTCTTTGTCCCTCGCTATCGTGGCCCTGCTGGGCGCCACCGGTGCCGCGCACGCGCAATCGAACGTGCAGGTGTATGGCTTGCTGGACATGGGCGTGGATTACGCCAGCGACGCCAAGGCCGGCGGCGGTGCGATGACCCGCGTGACCTCGGGTGGCATGAACACGTCGCGCTGGGGCTTGCGCGGCACAGAGGACCTGGGCGGCGGCCTGAAAGCCGTGTTCAACCTGGAAGGCGGCATCCTGATGGACACCGGCGCCTCGGACGGCGTGCTGTTCAAGCGCCAGGCCAACGTGGGCCTGGAAGGCGCCTTTGGCCGGGTGGTGCTGGGCCGCTCTTTCACCAGCGTGTATGACACCGTGATCCACTTTGATCCTATGGGCTTCGCGCCGTTCTACTCGTGGGCCACCTCGGGCCCGGCCACCGGTCCCAGCAAGTATGGCTTCACCACGGCCTGGGACAACATGATCAAGTATTCCGTCTCGGCTGGCGGCCTGAAATTCGGCGCGTCCTACGGCGCCGGCGAGCAAAGCACGGGCGCCAACGACAGCGCCAAGTTCTCCACCGCCGCCACCTACAGCACCGGCCCGGTGAGCGTGATGGCGACCTGGGAGCGCGTCAACGGCAACACCGTGGTCGCCACCGGCAACCGTGACAAGACCACGGTCTGGCACCTGGGCGCCAACTACGAGAACGGCCCGGTCAAGCTGACGGCCGTGGTGCGCGACTACAAGCTGGTGGCCGGCAAGGCGCTGACGCCCGATGTCGACGCCACCACCACCTGGGGCGGCGTGGTCTACAAGCTCGACGCCGTCAACACGCTGACGGGCGCGATCTACCACGTGAACGTCAAGAACGTGGCCGCCGGCAAGGACGCCGATCCCACCCTGTACGTGGCGCGCCTGCGCCACGCGCTCTCCAAGCGCACCGACCTGTACGTGGCCGCCGCCTACGCCAAGGCCAAGAACGGCCAGCTGACCGGCCTGTCGCGCGACGACGCCGGCTTCGCCGACACCCAGCGCGGCTTCATGACGGGCATCCAGCACCGCTTCTGATCCGGGCCGTCCGGGGCCATGTTTTTCTGCATGGCCCCCGGCATTTGAAAGCGCTTTGAAAGCTGGCGCCCACTACCATACACACATCGATGAAAACTATTTTGCTGGCATGGCTGGCCGTCCTGATGGCCGGCACGGCGGCGCAGGCGGCGGGCACGGAATGCATCGTGCCTTCCAAACCGGGCGGCGCGATGGACCTGACCTGCAAGCTGGCGCAGAAGGGCTTGCAGACCTTGCCGGAACATGGCGGCGCGCCGATGCGGATCAGCTATCTGCCCGGCGGGATCGGCGCCGTGGCCTGGCATGCGCTGGTGTCGCAGCGGCGCGCCGAGCCGGACACGCTGGTGGCTTTTTCGGGCGGCTCGCTGCTCAATCTGGCCCAGGGAAAGTTCGGCAAGGCCAAGGCGGACGATGTGCGCTGGGTGGCTGCACTGGGCGCGGACTACGGCATGATCGCAGTGCGCGCGGATTCGCCCTACCACACATTGGGCGAGCTGGTGACGGCCTTGAAGCACCATCCTGAGCAGGTGCTGATCGGTGTGAGCGGCACCATCGGCAGCCAGGACTGGCTGAAGATTGCGCTGGTGGTGAAGGCGGCCGGCGTCGATCCCAAGGTGCTGCGTTTCGTGGCGCTCGAGGGCGGCGGCGAAGCGTTCACCGCCATGCATGCGGGCTTTGTGCAGGTGGTGTCGGGCGACGCGTCGGAAGCGACCTTGTATTCGACCGGCGGCAGCACCCGGGTGCTGGCCGTGCTGTCCGAGCAGCGCCTGCCGGGCGTGCTGGCCAAGATACCGACGGCGCGCGAGCAGGGCTTCGACGTGGTGTGGCCGGTGATCCGCGGTGTGTGGATGGGCCCGCAAGTGCCGGAGGCCGATTACCGCAAGTGGGTGGGCGCCTTCGACCGCGTGCTGGCCAGCCCGCAGTTCGCGCAGACCCGCGCCAGCTACGGCCTGTATCCGTTCAGCCTGACGGGACCGGCGCTGACGGCCTACGTGAAGAAGGCAGTCGATGAATACGGCAAGCGCGCCAGCGAACTGGGGCTGGTGCGCTAGCCAACCAGGAATACAAGAATAAGCAGTGAATAAACAGTAACTTAGCCTGCAACGGGCAGTACAAAAACCAACGGAGACAAACATGATGTTGAAAACCACCCTGGCCGCCGCAGTGGCCACCACCTTGGCCACCGCATTCGCCACCGCCGCCCTGGCCCAGGTGCCGGCCGGCTATCCGGCCGACTACCAGAAGATCATCGACGGCGCCAAGAAAGAGGGCAAGCTGGTGATCTACGGCGCCACCGACAGCAAGGCCACCCAGCCGCTGATCAAGGACTTCAACACGCTGTACCCCGGCATCACGATCGAATACAACGACATGAATTCGACCGAGGTGTACAACCGCTTCATCTCGGAAGTGGCGGCCGGCGGCAACACGGCCGACGTGATGTGGTCCTCGGCCATGGACCTGCAGATGCGCCTGGCCTCGGACGGCTACGCGCTCAAATACAAATCGGTGGAAGCGTCCAAGATCCCCGGCTGGGCCATCTGGGACGACCAGGCCTACGGTACCACGTTCGAGCCGGCCGCCATCGTCTACAACAAGCGGCTGCTGGACGCCAAGGAAGTGCCGCAGAACCACGCCGACTTCGCCAAACTGATCCAGCAGCCCAAGTTCAAGGACAAGGTCACCACCTACGACATCGAAAAATCGGGCGTCGGCTTCATGTTCATGACCCAGGATGCGCGCGAACTGGGCACCAAGTTCCCGGACCTGGAGAACGCCTTCGGCGCCTCCAAGGTGCGCGTGCAGTCGTCCACCGGCACCATGATGGAGCGCATCTCCTCGGGTGAGAACCTGATCGGCTACAACGTGCTCGGCTCCTACGCGCTGGTGCGCGCCAAGGCCGACCCGTCGATCGGCGTGGTGCTGCCCAAGGATTACACGCTGATCTTGTCGCGCGTGCTGTTCATCAACAAGGGCGCCAAGAACGTCAACGCCGCCAAGCTGTGGCTGGACTACATGCTGTCGCACCGCGGCCAGACCATCGTCGCCAACGATTCGCGCCTGTACGCGATCCGCGCCGACGTGACCGGCGAAACCACCTCGGCCGACCTGATCAAGCAGATCGGCAAGGACAACGTCAAGCCGGTGCCGGTGCACCCCATCGTGCTGCAATTCCTTGGCCCCGCCAAGCGCATGGCTTTCCTCAAGCAGTGGAAAGAAACGGCCGGTAAAAAGTAAGAGGCCTCTGAACGGCCCGCCGCCGGCCCGCGCCGGCGGCCGCATCACCCCTCCGTCATAACGTGCGACGGCGCCAGCACGCGCCGCGCCTGAAGGTATCCTCACATGCAAACGATGACCATCCCCGGCTCCGGCCGGCGCAGCCTGAACTGGCCGCGCGGAGTGGTGGTGACGCTGACCGCGCTCGCCATCTTCGTGCCGCTGATCCTGATTTTCTACCAAAGCTTCCTGTCGGCGCCGTTCTTCGTGCCGGGCAAGGAGCTGGGCCTGGACGCCTACCGCTTCATCTTCGACGATCCCGACTTCATCGTCGCGTTCAAGAATGGCCTGATCCTGGCCACCGGCCTGGCGGTGATCGCCGTGCCGCTGGGCGGCATGCTGGCCTTCCTGATGATCCGCACCGACCTGCCGGGACGCGGCTGGATCGCGCCCATGCTGCTGGTGCCGATCTTCGTCTCGCCGATGGTGATGGGCTTCGGCTACGTGGTATCCATGGGGCCGGTGGGTTTCTACTCCACCTGGGCCAAGGACCTGCTGGGCTTCATCCCCTGGAACATCTATTCGTTCACCAGCATCGTGGTGATCGCCGGCCTGACCCACGTGCCGCACGTCTACCTGTACGCTTCGTCGGCGCTGAAGAGCCTCGGTTCGGACGTGGAGGAGGCGGCCCGCGTGGCCGGCGCCTCGCCGCTGCAGGTGATGCTCAACGTGTCGCTGCCGATGGTGATGCCGGCGCTGGCCTATGCGGCCGTGCTGGTGTTCTTCCTCGGCTTCGAGGTGTTCGGCCTGGTGCTGGTGCTGGGCGACCCGGAAGGCCACCTGGTGCTGGCCACCTACCTGTACAAGCTGACCAACAAGCTGGGCACGCCGTCCTACCACCTGATGGCCGCCGTCGCCGTGTGCCTGGTGATGGTGACCATGCCGCTGGTGATGCTGCAGCGCTGGCTGCTCAAGTCGGCCAACAAATACGTGTCGATCAAGGGCAAGGGCGCGCGCACCAAGTCCATGCCGCTGGGCCGCTGGAAGTGGCTGGCCTTCGCGCTGATCGCCGCCTGGCTGCTGTTCACCATCGTGATGCCGATCTCGGGCATCGTGCTGCGCTCGTTCGTGCAGTACTGGGGCGAGGGCGTGCGCCTGGCCGACGTGCTGACGCTGGACCACTTCCGCGAAATCCTGGAGCAGCCGTCGCTGATGCGCGGCATCCTCAACACCATCCTGATCGGCGTGGTGGGCGGCGGCCTGGCCGTGATCTGCTACAGCGGCATCGCGCTGGCCATGCACCGCAAGCCGGACGGCATCACCCGCCTGCTCGACTACAGCGTGCTGGTGCCGCGCGCCATTCCCGGCCTGCTGGCGGGTCTGTCGTTCCTGTGGGTGTTCCTGTTCGTGCCGAGCTGGCTGGACGGCATGCTGAAGGGGATGGACAACGGTGTCGCGCTCTGGCTCAGCGAGCATGCGATTCCTGTCCTGCGCTCGCTGCGCTCGACCATCTTCGCGCTGTGGCTGGCCTACTCCGTGGTGTGGCTGGCCTACGGCATGCGCCTGATTTCGACGGCACTGCTGCAGGTGGGGCCGGAGCTGGAGGAAGCGGCGCGCGCCGTGGGCGCCCGCCGCGGCCAGGTGACGCGCGACGTGACGCTGCCGCTGATCAAATACGGCATGCTGGGCGCCTGGCTGATGGTGTTCCTGATCTTCGAGCGGGAATATTCGACCGGCGTGTACCTGCTCTCGCCCGGCACCGAGGTGATCGGCGCCATGCTGGTGTCGCTGTGGGCCGGCGGTTCGACCGACCTGGTGGCGGCCCTGTCCTTCATTAACATCTCCCTGGTCGCCATCGGCCTGGGTATCGCACTGCGCTTTGGCGTCAAACTGCACAACTGAGAACCTAGCCATGAAACGAGACCTGATCATGAATGAACTGAGCGTCAACGAACTGCACCTCGATTACGGCAGCGGCGCCCACGCCAATCCCATCCTCAAGGGCGTGTCCATGCATCTGCAAAAGGGCGAAGTGGTGGCGCTGCTGGGGCCTTCGGGCAGCGGCAAGACCACGCTGCTGCGCGCCGTGGCCGGACTGGAGAGCCCCAAGCTGGGCACCATCGACATCGGCGACCGCCGCGTGTTCGAGGGCGAACGCGGCTTCGAGATGCCGGCCGAGCAGCGCAACCTGGGCCTGGTGTTCCAGTCCTACGCGCTGTGGCCGCACAAGACCGTGTTCGACAACGTGGCTTATGGCCTCAAGCTGCGCAAGATGGGCGCGGCCGACATCGCCGAACGCGTCAACGAAGTGCTCAAGCAGCTGGGACTGGGCCACCTGGGCGAGCGCTTCCCGCACCAGTTGTCCGGCGGCCAGCAGCAACGCGTGGCCATCGCCCGCGCGCTGGTGTACAACCCACCCGTGATCCTGCTGGACGAGCCGCTCTCCAACCTGGACGCCAAGCTGCGCGAGGAGGCGCGCGCCTTCCTGCGCGAGCTGATCGTGCGCCTCGGCTTGTCGGCGCTGATGGTGACCCACGACCAGGCCGAGGCCATGGCCATTTCCGACCGCATCCTGCTGCTCAACAACGGCCGGATCGAACAGCAGGGCACCCCGCAAAGCATGTACGAGACGCCCGACACCTTGTTCACGGCCGAATTCATGGGCAGTAACAACCGCCTGCCGGGCCGCATCGTGCAGCGCAACGGCAGCCGCGTGCAACTGGACGTGAATGGCGCCACACTGCAAGCCACGGCGCGCGGCGCCTCCACCAGCGCCGAAGGCGCCACCATCATCCGCGTGGAGGAAGTGCGCGTGAGCGCCACGCCGGTGGAGAACGCGATCGAACTGCCGCTGCTGACCTGCATGTACCTGGGCGACCGCTTCGAGTGCCTGTTCAAGAGCGAATCGGGCCCCGAGATCAGCCTGCGTGCCCACTCGCGCTACAAGCTGGAACCGGGCCGCTACTGGCTGCAACTGCCGGCCGACAAGCTCTGGGTGTTCTGAGGATGGCTGGGAGTCCCGCGGCATGAAGTGGTTCGGCTGGTCCGGCAGCGGCGGGACGGAAGTGCAGGCCTGGCTGGCGGCGCTGCTGGTGTCGTTGGCCGGCGCCGCGCTGTGCCTGTGGCTCGATACGCCGCTGCCGTGGATGATAGGCCCGCTGTTCGCCACGGCCGCGCTGCGCCTGGGCGGGCGCGACCTGCGCGCGCCCGTGCGTGCGCGCGAGGCCGGGCAGTGGGCCATCGGCACGGCGCTGGGCCTGTATTTCACCGCGCCCGTGCTGCTGGCCTTATCGGACTTTGCCTGGTTGATCGCGCTGGCCGTGGCCTTTGCGCTGGCGCTGGGCTGGGGCAGCGGCTATATGCTGCATAAGCTGGCGCGCACCGACCGCACCACCGCCTTCTTCGCGATGGCGGCCGGCGGCGCGTCCGAGATGGCGGTGCAGGGTGAACGCCATGGCGCCAGCGTGGAGCGGGTGGCGGCCGCGCACAGCCTGCGCGTGATGCTGGTGGTGGCCGTGATCCCGTTCGCCGTGCGCTGGTGGGGCAACCATGGGCTGGCGCTGGGCGACGATGTGTACCTGCCCGGCGCGGCCGAGGTGCATATCGGCGGCTTGCTGCTGCTGGTGGCGCTGACCAGCGTGGCGGCGTTGCTGTGCAAGCGCACCGGCATGCCCAATGCCTGGGTCATCGGCCCGCTGCTGGCGGCGCTGGCGCTGACGGCTAGCGGCATCCACCTGAGCCGCCTGCCCGAGTGGATGATACGGGGCGGCCAGTTGTTCATCGGCGCCTCGCTCGGCTGCCGGTTCTCGCCCGCGTTCCTGCGCGCGGCGCCGCGCTTCCTGGCCAGCGTGGCCGCCTGCAACGCGCTGGCGATGGCGCTGGCGGCCGCCTTTGGGCTGTTGCTGGCGCGGGGCGCCGGCATCCATCCCGGCACGGCCATCCTGGCCACATCGCCGGGCGGCATCGCGGAGATGGCGCTGACGGCCAAGACCTTGCGGCTGGGTGTGCCCATCGTCACCGCATTCCACGTGTCGCGCATGGTGGTGCTGGTGCTGACCATCGGCCCCTTGTTCCGCCTGCTGCGGCGCGTGGCGCGCCGCTAAAAAGAAAAGCCGGCGCAATGGCCGGCTTGTCTGCATCAGGCCAGGGCCTGTTCTGCTTGGTGCAGCTTAGAACTTGACGCGCACGCCGACGGACAGCAGGTCGGCTTTGACGCTCAGATCGTTTTGCTCGGCGACTTTGCCGAAGTTTTCGTATTCAGCCACGAAGGTGATCTTCTGGTCCAGCGCGAACGATGCGCCCAGGCCGATCATGGCGTTGGTCTTGTTCTTGGTGGTGCTGTAGAACTGACCTGGCAGCCAGGCTTCGATCTTGGCGCGGTTGTAGGCCAGGCCCAGTTTGCCGAACAGCGACACTTGCGCGTTCAGCGGGAAGGTGCCGGTGGCGGCGGCGTAGATGGCCGTTGGTTTGGACGAGGCGCCGTAGCCCGATTCCGAGCCTTCCACTTTGCGGAAATCGACGAAGCCGATTTCGGCGCCGACGTTCTTGGTGTATTCGTAGCCGCCATACAGTTTGTAGCCGGTGGTGTTTTCCGTGCCCGAACCGCTTGGGATGTCGAATTTCTGTTCGGCGCGGCCGATGTTGGCGCCAACGTAGGCGTTCTGGGCTTGAGCGGCCAGGGGCGCGGCCACGGCAGCGGCGATGGCGGCGATGATGATGCTGTGTTTCATATGAATTTCCTTAATGGGTAAGCCGCGCGGCACCACAGGCGGGCGCTGCGCACCACGCTGTTGCTGCACGGAAATTGAAATTTTACTAGCTGATTGTTATTGCAGCAATAGTTATTTTTGCTTAATGGAATGTTTCTTCCAATTTGGCAAATTCAGGAGGGCGTCAGGCGGGCCACGCGGCTTCGATGGCCATCAATGCGCCGTGGTCGCGCCATTGCGGCGGGGAGGCGACTGTTGTATGTTCTCTATCCATTGCCATCCACCGCCCCCAACATGAGCCAAGCCAACCAGTTTTCCCTGTTGTCGCAACGCCGTTTTGCCCCGTTTTTCTGGACCCAGTTCCTGGGCGCGTTCAACGACAACCTGTTCAAGACGGCGCTGATGGTGATCCTCACCTACGATGCGCTAAGCTGGACCACGCTCAAGCCGTCGCTGCTGACCAACCTGATCCCCGGCCTGTTCATCCTGCCCTATGTGCTGCTGTCGGCCACGGCCGGGCAGATGGCCGACAAGTTCGAGAAATCGGGCCTGACCCGCTTCGTCAAATGGCTGGAGCTGGCCATCATGGGCGTGGCCGCCATCGGCTGGATGCAGCACATCCTGTGGCTGCTGATCGCCGCCGTGGTGGGCATGGGCATCCACTCCACGCTGTTCGGTCCCGTCAAATACGCCTACCTGCCGCAGCACCTGAAAACGGAAGAACTCATCGGTGGCAACGGCGTGACGGAGATGGGCACCTTCGTCGGCATCCTGCTGGGCGAGGTGCTGGGCGCCATCCTGGTGATGCAAAAGCCGGCCGGCCTGCTGCTGACGGCCGGCGGCACGCTGCTGACGGCCGTGCTGGGCTTGATCGCCAGCTACCGCATCCCGCACACGCCGGCCGCCGATCCCACGCTGCGCATCAGCCGCAACCCGCTGGCCGAATCGGTGCGCAACATCGGCTTCTCGCGCCAGAACCGGGTGGTGTTCCTGTCCATGCTGGGCAACTCGTGGTTCTGGTTCTACGGCGCGCTGGTGCTGGCCCAGTTCCCCGTGTACGCCAAGGATTACCTGCACGGCGACCATGGCGTGTTCGTGCTGCTGCTGACCATCTTCTCGCTGGGCGTGGGCGCCGGCTCGCTGCTGTGCGAGAAGTTGTCCGGGCGCAAGGTGGAGCTGGGGCTGGTGCCGTTCGGCTCCATCGGCCTGACCGTGTTCGGCATCGACCTGTACCTGTCCAGCGTGGGCTTCGCGCACACGGGTGGGCAGGTGGCGGCCGCGCTGATGCAGCAGGGCGGGGCGCGGCTGGGCGCGTTCGACTGGCTGGCGCTGCACGGCACGCTGCGCATCCTGGCCGACGTGCTGATGATCGGCATGTTCGGCGGCTTCTTCATCGTGCCGCTGTTCGCGCTGATCCAGGTGCGCTGCGAGCCGGGCCACCTGTCGCGCACCATCGCCGGCATGAATATCCTGAACGCGCTGTTCATGGTGGCGGCGGCCGGCGTGGCCATCGTGCTGCTGGGGCAGGGACTGACGATACCGGAACTGTTCCTGGCCACGGCGCTGATGAACGCGCTGGTGGCGACCTACATCTTCTCGCTGGTGCCGGAATTCCTGATGCGCTTCCTGGCCTGGATGCTGATTCACACCGTCCACCGGGTCAAATGCATCAACGCCGACCGCATTCCGGCCGAAGGGGCGGCGGTCCTCGTGTGCAACCACGTGAGCTACGTGGACGCGATCGTGATCGGCGCGGCCAGCCCGCGCCCGATCCGCTTCGTGATGGACCACCGCATCTTCAAGCTGCCGCTGCTGGGCTGGATCTTCCGCACGGCGCGCGCCATCCCCATCGCACCGGCCAAGGAAGATCCGTGGCTGATGGAGAAAGCCTACGTCGACATCGCCCAGGCCCTGCACGAGGGCGACCTGGTGTGCATCTTCCCGGAAGGGAAGCTGACCACCACGGGCGACATGAACGAATTCAAGGGCGGCATCGCCAAGATCGTCGCGCGCTCGCAAGTGCCGGTGATCCCGATGGCGCTGCGCGGCCTGTGGGGCCATTTGCTGAGCCGGGGCGCCCAGCCCGTGCTGGAGCGCACCTTCCGCAAAGGCTTGCGTTCGCGGCTGGCGCTGGCCGTGGGCCAGCCCGTGGAGCCGCAGTACGCGACGCCCGAATACCTGTACCAGCAAGTGCGCGAACTGCGCGGCGGCTGGAAATAACCACACCCACCGCAGGCCCAAAACCGGGGTCAGGTCATGCCATTAAGCAAGATACGCGCATCTTGCTTAATGGCATGACCTGACCCCGGTTTTCTTTGCACGGTTACATTTGGCTTACAAAACGTTTCTTGACGATATTAGAATGATCGTTCATTCTATCAACTGGATTAATTGTTGAATCGGAAAAGAACAATGAAAGCCTTGCTCACAACGCAACTTCGCTGCCGTGCCGGCGCTGTTTTCATGCTTAGCGCGAGCTGCCTGCTGGCCGCTTGCTCCCCATCCACGGCCGTAGCACCTCATGCGCAGGTGGCGGAAGTGGGCGTATTCACCGTGACGCCGCAGGCGCTGCCGATCACCACCGAACTGCCGGGCCGCACGGCCGCGTTCCAGGTGGCCGAGGTGCGCCCGCAGGTGAGCGGTATCGTCCAGCAGCGCCGCTTCGTCGAAGGCGCCGATGTGGCGGCCGGCGCCGCCCTGTACCAGATCGACGCGGCCAGCTACCAGGCGGCCTACAACTCGGCCAAGGCGGCGCTGGCCAAGGCCCGCGCCAACCTGCTGACCAGCGGCCCGAAGGCGGCGCGCTACAAGGAACTGGTGCAGATCGAAGGCGTGAGCCGCCAGGAACTCGATGACGCCATCGCCGCCAATGAGCAGGCCAAGGCGGAAGTGGAATCTGCCACCGCCGCCGTGGAGGCGGCCGCCATCAACCTCAAATACACGCGGGTGGAAGCGCCCATCAGTGGCCGCATCGGCCGCTCGACCGTGACGCCGGGCGCGCTGGTGACGGCCGGCCAGGCCGCCGCCCTCACCACCGTGCAGCAGCTCGATCCGATCTACGTGGACGTGACCCAGACCAGCACCGAAATGCTGCGCCTGAAACGCGCGCTGGAATCGGGCAGCCTGAAACAGTCGGGCGGGCAGGCCAAAGTGAGCCTGATCCTGGCCGACGGCAGCAAGTACGCGCAGCAGGGCAAGCTGCAGTTCGCGGACGCCAGCGTCGACCCGGGCACAGGCAACGTGACCCTGCGCGCGCTGTTCCCCAATCCCAAGCATGATCTGCTGCCCGGCATGTTCGTGCGCGCCGTGCTGGAAAACGGCGTGGACGAACAGGCCATCGCTGTGCCGCAGCAGGGCGTGTCGCGCAATCCCAAGGGCGAGGCGACGGCGCTGGTGCTGAACAAGGACGGTAAGGTGGAGCAGCGCATCCTCACCACCGGCGGCACGCTGGGCGACAAATGGCTGGTGACGGCTGGCCTGAGCGCGGGCGACCGCGTGATCGTGGAAGGCGTGCAGAAGGTCAAGCCGGGCGCGCCCGCCACTGTGGCTGCCACACCGGCCGCGCCGGCCGCCGTCGCCGCAGGCGGCGCCATGCCGGCCAACGCCAAGAGCGCGCAGTAAGGCGAGGGCATAGTCATGGCTAAATTTTTCATCGACCGGCCCATCTTCGCGTGGGTGGTGGCGATCGTCATCATGCTGGCCGGCGCGCTGGCGATCCACGGGCTGCCCGTGTCGCAGTACCCTAGCATCGCGCCGCCGTCCATTTCCATCACCGGCTCCTATCCCGGCGCCTCGGCCCGCACGGTGGAAGATGCCGTCACCCAGGTGATCGAACAGAAGATGAAGGGCATCGACGGCTTGCGCTACATGTCCTCGTCCAGCGATTCGGCCGGCGGCATCAACATCACGCTGACCTTCCAGAACGGCACCAATCCCGACATCGCGCAGGTGCAGGTGCAGAACAAGCTGCAACTGGCCACGCCACTGTTGCCGGCCCCCGTGACGCAGCAGGGGCTGGTGGTGTCCAAGGCCACCAAGAACTTCCTGATGGTGCTGGGCTTCATCTCCGAGGACGGCAGCATGAAGCAGGCCGACCTGGGTGACTACGTGGCCGCCAACGTGATCGACCCGCTCAGCCGCGTGCAGGGCGTAGGCGACGTGACGCTGTTCGGTTCCCAGTACGCGATGCGCATCTGGCTCGATCCGGCCAAGCTGCAAAGCTACCAGTTGACGCCGGCCGACGTGAGCGCGGCCATCACGGCGCAGAACACGGAAGTGTCGGCCGGTGAGCTGGGCGGCGCGCCCGCCGTGCCGGGCCAGCAATTGAACGCCACCGTGACGGCGCAAAGCCGTTTGCAGACGGCCGAACAGTTCGGCGCCATCCTGCTCAAGACCTCCGCCAACGGCGCCACCGTGCGCCTGCGCGACGTGGCCCGCATGGAGCTGGGCAGCGAAAGCTACAACACCGTGGCGCGCTACAACGGCCATGCCGCCACCGGCGTGGCGATCAAGCTGGCCACGGGCGCCAACGCGCTCGACACGGCCGCCGCCGTCAAGCACAAGATCGACTTGATGGGCAAGCAGTTCCCGGCCGGGATGAAGGCCGTGGTGGCCTATGACACCACGCCGTTCGTCACGCTGTCGATCGAGGAAGTGGTCAAGACGCTGGCCGAGGCCATCGTGCTGGTGTTCCTCGTCATGTACCTGTTCCTGCAAAACGTGCGCGCCACGCTGATCCCGACCATGGCCGTGCCGGTTGTGTTGCTGGGCACCTTCGGCGTGCTGGCGGCACTCGGCTATTCGATCAACACGCTGACCATGTTCGCCATGGTGCTGGCCATCGGCCTGCTGGTGGACGACGCCATCGTGGTGGTGGAGAACGTGGAACGGGTGATGACGGAAGAGGGCTTGTCGCCGAAGGAGGCGACCCGCAAATCGATGGGCCAGATCACGGGCGCGCTGGTGGGCATCGCCCTGGTGCTGTCGGCCGTGTTCGTGCCCATGGCCTTCTTTGGCGGCTCCACCGGCGTGATCTACCGCCAGTTCGCCGTCACCATCGTGTCGGCCATGGTGCTGTCGGTGCTGGTGGCGATGGTGTTCACGCCGGCCCTGTGCGCGACCTTCCTCAAGCCGGTGGAAAAGGGTCATCATGCGGCCAGCACCGGCTTCTTCGGCTGGTTCAACCGCAGCTTCGAGCGCGGCAGCAGCCGTTACCAGGGCTGGGTGGGCGCGATCCTGCGCCGCGGCGGGCGTTCGATGGCGCTGTACGCGATCCTGCTGGCCGTGCTGGCGCTGGCCTTCATGCGCTTGCCTACCTCGTTCCTGCCGGCGGAAGACCAGGGCGTGCTGTTCGCCCAGGTGCAACTGCCCACCGGCGCCACCCAGCAGCGCACGCTGAAGGTGCTGGACCAGGTTGAACATCACTTCATGGTGGACGAAAAGGATGCCGTGCAGTCCATCTTCACGGTGGCCGGCTTCAGCTTCGGCGGCAATGGCCAGAACACGGGTATCGCCTTCGTGCGCCTGAAGGACTGGGAGGAGCGCAAGGGCGCCACCCTGCGCGCACCGGCCGTGGTGGGCCGTGCCATGGGCGCGTTCTCGCGCATCAAGGACGCGATGGTGTTCGCGTTCGCACCGCCGGCCGTGCTGGAGCTGGGTAACGCCAGCGGCTTCGACCTGCAATTGCAGGACCAGGGTGGCGTGGGCCACGACGCGCTGATGGCGGCCCGTAACCAGTTGCTGGGCATGGCGTCCAAGAATCCGCTGCTGGTGGGCGTGCGTCCCAACGGCCAGGAAGACACGCCGCAGTACAAGATCACGGTGGACCAGCAGCAGGCCGCCACACTGGGCCTGGCCATCGCCGACGTCAACAAGGTGCTCAGCACCGCGTGGGGCGGCGCATATGTGAATGACTTCGTCGACCGTGGCCGCGTGAAGAAGGTCTACATGCAGGGCCAGGCCGATGCGCGCATGGTGCCGGAAGACCTGGGCAAATGGTTCGTGCGCAATGCGGCCGGCGAGATGGTGCCGTTCTCCGCCTTCGCGAGCGGCCAGTGGATCTACGCCTCGCCGCGCCTGGAACGCTACAACGGCATGCCGTCCGTGGAAATCCTGGGCATGCCGGCGCCGGGCCAGAGCTCGGGTGTGGCCATGGCCGAGATGGAGAAGATGGCGGCCCAGCTGCCGCCGGGTATCGGTTACGAGTGGACCGGCCTGTCGACCGAGGAACGCGATTCGGGCGCGCAAACGCCGGCCCTGTACTCGATCTCGATCCTGATCGTGTTCCTGTGCCTGGCCGCGTTGTATGAAAGCTGGTCGGTGCCGTTCTCGGTGCTGCTGGTGGTGCCGCTGGGCGTGATCGGCGCCGTGCTGGGCACCTGGGCCTTCCACCTGTCGAACGACTTGTACTTCCAGGTCGGCCTGCTGACCGTGGTGGGTCTGGCGGCCAAGAACGCGATCCTGATCGTGGAATTCGCCAAGGAGCTGCAGGAGCAGGGCATCCCGCTGCACCAGGCCACGCTGCAGGCCGTGCGCCTGCGGCTGCGCCCCATCCTGATGACGTCGATCGCGTTCGGCCTGGGCGTGCTGCCGCTGGCCGTGGCCAACGGCGCCGGTTCGGGCAGCCAGAACGCCATTGGCGTGGGGGTGTTGGGCGGCATGCTGTCGGCCACCTTCCTCGGCATCTTCTTCGTGCCACTGTTCTTCGTGCTGGTGCGCGGCCTGTTCGCCGCCAAGCGCGGGGTGGTGGCTCCAACCGCTGTTGCGGAGTAAAGCATATGAACAAGACCTTGATTTCCATCGCGGCGGCCGTGCTGCTGTCCGGCTGCAGCCTGGCGCCCGTGTACCAGCAGCCGCTGGCGCCAGTGGCGCAAGCCTGGCCGTCTGGCGACGCCTACAAGCCCGCGCCCACCGCGCCCGGAACGCAGGCCGCCGCCGATATCGCCTGGCGCGACTACTTCACCGATGCGCGCCTGCGCCAGGTGATCGCGCTGGCGCTGGCCAACAACCGCGACTTGCGGGTGGCTGCGCTCAATATCGAGAAGGCACGCGCCCAGTACGGCGTGACCAGCGCGGCGCAGCTGCCGTCCGTATCCGCTTCCATGAGCCAGAACGCGGCACGGACGCCGGCCAACATGCGGCCGGATGGCGAAGCAGCCATCAGCCGCCAGTACAGCGGCGGGCTGGGTGTGGCATCGTATGAGCTGGACTTCTTCGGCAAGGTACGCAACCTGTCCGAGGCGGGCTTGCAAACCTACCTGGGCACGGAGGAAGCGCGCCGCGCCGCGCAAATCAGCCTGGTGGCAGAGGTGGTCAACAGCTACCTGACGCTGGTGGCGGACCAGCAGCGGCTGGCGCTGGCGGCCGACACGCTCAAGAGCCAGCAGATCAGCTATGAACTGAGCCAGCGCCGCTTTGCCGCTGGCGCCACCTCCGGCGTCGACATGTACGAAGCGCAAAGCAGCGTGGAGGCGGCCCGCAACGAGATGGCCGTCTACACGGCGCAAGTGGCGCAGGACCGCAACGCGCTCACGCTGCTGGTGGGCGGCGCCGTGCCGGATGACTTGCTGCCGCAGGGCGAACTGGAAGCAGTGACGCAAACGGCCAGCCTGCCGGAGGGCATGCCGTCCGACGTGCTGTTGCGCCGGCCCGACGTGCTGCAGGCGGAACGGACGCTGCGCGCGGCCAACGCCAACATCGGCGCTGCGCGCGCCGCCTTCTTCCCCAGCATTTCGCTGACGGCGACGGCGGGCAGCGCCAGCGGCGATCTGGCCGGCCTGTTCAAGGGCGGCTCCTCGGCGTGGACTTTCATGCCGCAGATCCGCCTGCCGATCTTCGACGGCGGCGCCAACCGCGCCAACCTCACTATCGCCAAGGTGGACCGCGACATCGCTGTCGCTAAATACGACAAGGCGATCCAGAGCGCGTTCCGCGACGTGGCCGACGCGCTGGCCCAGCGCGGCACGCTGGACGAGCGACTGGCCTCGCAGCAGGCGCTGGCCGACGCGTCGGACAAGAGCTTCCGCATCCACGAGGCGCGCTATGAGAAGGGCGCCGAGTCCTACCTGAACGCGCTGGTGTCGCAGCGCGCGCTGTACGCGGCCCGGCAAAGCCTGATCACGGCGCGCCTGGCCAAGGCCAGCAATGCCGTCACGCTGTACAAGGTGCTGGGCGGCGGCTGGCAGGAGGAGGGCGGTGGGCAGGTGGCTGCGGCGGGCGCCGGCGCAGGCGTCGGAGCAGGTGCCCGCACGCGCGCAAATTGACAAACGCCGCCGGCTTGTCCACAGTATCGCCTGAACCAGATATCACGAAAGCAGCCATGAGCATCACGGAAAAACGCCATACGGACCCGGAACGGGCGCAGAGCCGCCGCAGGCAGGTGCTCGACGCGGCGGCCACCTGTTTCAGCCGCAGCGGCTTCCACGGCGCCAGCATGGCCGAGATATCGAAGGCGGCCGGCATGAGCGCCGGCCATATCTACAACTACTTCGACGGCAAGGACGCCATCATCGCGGCCTTCGTGGAAGAGGAAGTGGAGCGCGTGGCGCTGCTGCTGCGCGACCTGGAGCAGAAGGACGATCCGCTGCAAGCGATCGTCGACGAGAGCGATAACTCCGTCGACGAACACATGGCGCCGGAATTCTGGAAGCTCAAGCTGGAAATCTTCGCCGAAGCGTCGCGCAATCCCAAGGTGGCGGCCGTGCTGGTGGATGCGGACCGCCGCATGCGGACGCAGTTCCGCGCCATCGTCAAGGCAGGGCGCGAGCGGCACGGCCTGGATGCCGACGATGTCACCATCGATGGCCGGCTGGAGGCGACGGTCGCGCTGTTCCAGGGGCTGGCGCTGCGGGCGCTGCACTATCCGGAACTGGACAAGGCCGCGCTCAAGCGCGCCTACCGCGTCGGGCTCTCCGCCTTGCTGCTGTCGTAGCGCGCCGCGCTTGCCGAAGGTTATACCCGTTGCCCAATCACCTGTAAGGAACCCGCATGACTTCCTACGTTTTCCCTGCCCATGACATCGTCGGCCTGCCTGTGGCCGGCACTGAACAGCGCTTTCCCGTGCGGCGCGTCTACTGCGTCGGCCGCAACTACGCCGCGCACGCGCGCGAGATGGGCTACGATCCCGAGCGCGAACCGCCGTTCTTCTTCTGCAAACCGAACGACGCGCAGGCCGTGGTGCCGGTCGCGCCGGGGCAGGTGCTGGAGCTGCCGTATCCGCCGGCCACGGCCAACCTGCACTACGAGTGCGAGCTGGTCGTGGCGCTGGGCGTGGGCGGCCGCAATATCGCCGTGGAGGACGCCGCGCGTCACATCTACGGCTACGCCGTGGGCCTGGACATGACGCGCCGCGACCTGCAGTTCAAGATGCGCGACGCCGGCCGGCCGTGGGAAGTGGGCAAGGCCTTCGACTTCTCCGCGCCCGTGGGCACACTGGTGCGCGCGGCCGAAGCGGGCGACATCAACCACGCGACCATCACACTGGACGTGGACGGCGTGCGCAAGCAGGACAGCACCATTGCCCACCTGATCTGGTCCGTGAGCGAGACGATTGCCAACCTGTCGACCTTGTTCGCGCTGGAGCCGGGGGACTTGATTTTCACCGGCACACCGGAAGGCGTGGGCGCCGTGGTGCGCGGCCAGGCGCTGGTCGGGCGGGTGGATGGCTTGCCGGAACTGGCCGTCAAGCTGGTGTGAGCGTTTCGGCCCGGGAATATCCGAGCTAAATGTAAGGTTTATTGTGGAAAGGTCTTCCGCAAGTATGGCAAAAGGATAAGCGGGCTGCTATAATGCTTGCCTAGTCGGGGCGTAGCGCAGCCTGGTAGCGTACTTGCATGGGGTGCAAGGGGTCGGAAGTTCGAATCTTCTCGCCCCGACCAATAGAATCAACGAGATAGGCCAACCTTCGGGTTGGCCTTTTTCGTTTTCTCCAGGCAGCAGGAAAATTAGAAGCGATGGCGGATGCCAATATCGGTGCCGGTGTTACCCGTCCCCGTATCCGTGCCATTGCCCACCGTATAGGCGGCGCCGTTGCGGTTGTCAATATGGCCGTAGCTCAGATAGAGGTCGGTACGCTTGGACAGCCCGTACAAATAAGCTACCGCCCACTGATGCGCATCCTTGTTGGCGGCGGTTTGATCGTCATGGCGGATATACGAGGCCAGCACCGTGTGCGGGCCGGTCGACCAGGTGCCGCCCAGCACATCGTCCTTGCTGCGGGCGCCCGCCAGGCCGTGGGTGACGCCGTGTGCGAAGTCCACGCTGAACGCGCCGACCTTGTACTTTGCCACGACCAGGCTGTAGCGCGCGCTATCGCTGGCGTCGGCATTTTCCTTGATATGGTTGGTCAGCGTCACATTCAACGGGCCATCGGCGTAGCTGAGCGCCGCGCCCAATGTGCGGTTCCTGGCGCTGTCGCCAGCGGCTTCTCCCGCGCCGTAGGCCACATCGGCGGCAAAACCCGCGTAGCGTGGGGTCTTGTACTCCACCATATTGTCGACCCGCGTATTGCCGGGAATGATGTTGTTGACATTGCCAGCCAAGCCGCTTTCAAACGGGTCCACGACATCGCGCAACGTGGTGTACAGCGGTGAATACTGGCGCCCCAGCGAGATGGCGCCATATTTGCCGGACAGGCCGACGAAAGCTTGGCGGCCGAACAACAGTCCGCCCTGGCCGGCGCTGCCGGTGTCGATGTTGTAGCCGTTTTCCAGCTGGAAGAAGGCGCTCAGGCCGTCGCCAAGGTCTTCCTTGCCCTTGAAGCCCAGGCGCGAGCCGGAGCCCACGCCGCTGCTCACGCGACTGACGCTGCCGGCGGCGCCGCCGGTTTCGCGCACGATGCCGGCGTCGGCGATACCGTAGATGGTGACGTTGGATTGCGCCGAGGCGACGCCGCAAAGGCATCCGATGAGCGCGAGGCAGGTGGTGTGCGATTTCATGTGTTCTCCCTGTTTTGAAACGTTGTTATAAAAAGATGAGCAAGGCCGGTGTGGCCGTTGACAGGCGTGCGCGTCCTCCCGGCGCCCGGCAGGACGCCTGTCTGTCAGGACAATCGGTAAGGGTGGTTCTGCGTGTCGTCTATGCGGCCAGCGGCGATAGCCGCGGCCTGGTCAACTGCGCCGGTTGCAGGAGTTGACGCAATTCGGACTCGGTCAGCAGGCCGTGTTCGACGACCAGTTCCGCCACGCCCCGGCCGCTGCTGAGTGCAAGCTGAGCGATGCGGGTGGCGGCTTCGTAGCCGATGTAGGGAGTCAACGCGGTCACCAGGCCGATGGAGTTTTCCACACTGGCCTGCAGGGCGGTGCGATTGGCGGTGATGCCGTTGATGCAGCGCGTCGCCAGCAGGGTGCATCCCACGGTGAGGTGGCTGATGCTCTTGAACAGGCTGTAGCCGATGATGGGCTCGAAAGCGTTCAGCTGCAGCTGGCCGGCTTCGGCGGCGAAGCTGACCGTGACGTCGTTGCCCAGCACTTCGAAGGCGATCTGATTGACCACCTCGGGAATGACGGGATTGACTTTGCCGGGCATGATGCTGGAGCCGGCCTGCATGGCCGGCAAGTTGATCTCGCCGAAGCCGGCGCGCGGTCCGCTCGACAGCAGGCGCAGGTCGTTGCAGATCTTCGACAGCTTCAGCGCCACCCGCTTCAGCACGCCGGACAGCTGGACGAAGGCGCCCACGTCCTGGGTCGCCTCGACCAAGTCTATCGAGGTCGACAGCGGCGCGCCGCTGATCTGGCGCAGCGCGACGCACACCAGCTCCGCATAATCGGGGTGGGCGTTGATGCCGGTGCCGATGGCCGTGGCGCCCAGGTTGATCTCGCACATCAGCATCGCCGCCTCGCGCAGGCGTTCCTGGTCTTCGGTCAGCATCACGGCATAGGTGGCGAACTCCTGTCCCAAGGTCATGGGCACCGCGTCCTGCAGCTGGGTGCGTCCCATCTTGATGACATCGGCGAACTCGGCGGATTTGGTGCGGCACGCCAGTTTCAGCACGTCCATCGCCGCCACCAGGTCATCCATCGCGCGGTAGGTCGCCAGCCGAAGCGCGGTGGGGTAGACATCGTTGGTGCTCTGGCTCAGGTTCACATGCTCGTTGGGATGGAGCACATGATAGGCCCCGCGCGGCTGGCGCAGCAGATCCAGCGCCAGGTTCGCGATCACTTCATTGGCGTTCATATTGGTGGAGGTCCCGGCGCCGCCTTGTATCATGTCGACCACGAAGTGCTGGTGAAACTCGCCTTCGATGATTTGCTGGCATGCGGCGACGATGGCGTCGAGGTGCGCGCTGCTCAACAGCTCCAGCTTGTGGTTGGTGAGCGCCGCCGCCTGTTTGACCATCGCCAGTGCGATGATCAGGCCCGGCCATTGCGAAATGGGCGTGCCGGAAACCGGGAAGTTTTCCAGCGCCCGCAATGTGTGGATGCCGTAATACGCGCTGTCGGGCACGGTGCGTTCGCCCAGCAGATCGTGTTCTATTCGTGTTGCCATGCTCATCCTGTCTCTCCTTGCTTGAATGGGACTTCGCCAACGCCGCGTTGGGGTGCAGCGGATGGAAGTGATTCTAGAGACGCGATGCCAGGCATTTATGCCGATTCAGCATACATTGATGTCATACGGGAATGCCACAGCTCCGGCGATCGAGCCCGAACCGCGTCGCATTGCGCCGGCTACGTTGCTATGCCTGCGTCGCATGGGGTCAGGTCTAAATTGCATAACTTGGCGGTCGGACATGGATATCGTATGAGCTATCTCCCGCATACCACAAAGCCCATGTCTCCTACACCTACATTCCCCACTTCCACCGGCGCCGCGAAGATCTGCATCGGCATCATTGGCGGTCTCGGCGCGCTGGCCGGCGCCGACGTGCACGGCAAACTGTTGCGCAGCATCGCAGCGGGCGGCCACGCCAGCGACTATGCCGTTTTATATGAGCAGCATCCGTTCCAGGGCGAGGGCCGGCTGGAAGGCGGCGCGCCCGAACTGGCTGGCCGCATGCTCTACATCTACGATATGCTGCAGCGCTACGAAGGGGCGGGCGCGCACTGCGCGATGCTGCCTTGCTTTATCAGCCATACCTTCCTGCACCAGTTGCGCATTGAGCTGCGCCTGCCGATCATCAGTCTGATGGATGCCCTGTTGGCGGCGCTCCGGCAAAACGCCCCCGCGGCGCGCACCGTCGGCGTGCTGACCTCCGACTATGTGCTCGGCCAGCGGCTGTTCGAGCGGCATCTGGAACCGGCCGGGTATCGGGTGCTCTATCCCTCGCCGCAGGTACAGCGCGATCGCGTGATGGAGGCGGTGTATGGCCAGGCAGGGTTGAAAGCCCATGACCGGTCGCCGGGGGCGGTGGCGCTGCTGCTGGAAGCGTGCCGTAGCCTGATGGCGCAAGGCGCGGATTTGATCGTGCCCGGCACCACGGAAATCGCTATGATAGCGAGCCTGCTGAATGTCGCCGGCATACCGGCGATGGACAGCAACCAGGCCTACGTCGACTACGCGCTCGCGATCCGCGAGCAGATGCCGCCGCAGTCGTTCAAGATCGGCATCATCGGCGGTGTCGGTCCCGCCGCGACGGTTGATTTTATGGACAAGATCATCGTGAATACGAGCGCCGACCGGGATCAGGAACACGTCAAATTAATCGTCGAGCACAACCCGCAGATCCCCGACCGCACCGCCAACCTGATCGGCGACGGCGAGGACCCCACCCTGGCAATCTACGCCGCCTGCAAGCGCCTGGAAGCCAATCATGCCGACCTGATCGCGATTCCCTGCAACACCGCCCACGCTTATCTGCAGCGTATCAGTGCGCAGGTCGCCGTGCCGATCATAAACATGCTGCACGAAACGGTCCATCACATCACACGGCACCACCCGGAGCATCGACGCGTGGGCTTGCTGGCGACCAGCGGCACCATCCAGAGCCGCGTCTATCATGACGCGGCCGCTGGCGCGTCGTTTGAACTGCTGGTCCCGGACCAGGCGCATCAGGCATTGGTGATGCGCGCCATCTATGGCGAGCGGGGCATCAAGGCCGGCTATCTGGAGGGGGAGTGCAGGGCGGATCTGATGCTGGCGCTGAACCACCTGGTGCAGGCCGGCGCCAGCGTGGTGATCCTGGGCTGCACCGAACTGCCATTGCTGTTGCGGGAGGATGCGGCGTTTCCGCTTGGAGAACGCCGTATCGTGCTGCTGGACCCCACCGCGATCCTGGCGCGACGCTGTGTTGAACTGGCGCGCGGCGGCGCGTAAGGGGGGAGAAAGGCGGGCAGCCACCGCTGCCCGCCCAGGCGCTTCAAAGTGCCTGATTGCTTGGATTTTTCAACAGTTTTTTCAGCGCCTCGCTCATTGGAAACTGCAACGACGGCGTGATAAACCATTTGGCATAGATCTTGTTGAACTCGCCGCTGGCCACCAGCGCCGACAGCGTTCGATTGGCGATGCCGTGCAACTGGACATCCTGCTTCCGCATCATGATCCCCAGCGCGTCGATTGAGAGGGGGGCGCCAACGATCGCATAGTCCTTGGGGTGGGTGGAGTGCGCGATGTACTGGGCGAATTGAATATCGTCGCTGACGAAGGCATCCACCTTGCCGCTGTCGAGCGCCTCGAAACCATCGGTGAAGTCCTTCACCCGCACATAGTGGATGTTCAATCCCTGTTCGACATCGATTTTGCTCAGCAGCGGCGCCACGCTGGCGCCCTGTGCAATGGCGACGCGATGTCCTTTCAACCCGGCCACGCTGTTGATGGTGCTGGAGGCATGCGTCAGAATCCGGCTCGATGTCACGAACGTCGTATTGGCGAAGGTGACCTGTTCCGCGCGCTCGCGGGTATTGGTGGTGGAGCCGCATTCCAGATCGATCTCGCCATCCACCAGCTTCTGGATGCGGTCGCTTGACTTGACCTCCACATACCTTACCTTGAGGTCCGGCGCCCATTCCTTGCGGATATTGTCGATGATATGCGCGCACAGATCGAGCGTGTAACCAGTGGGTGCCGCGCTTCCGTTACGCATGGAAAACGGCACCGAGGCGGGGCGGTAACCCACGACGATGGTGCCATTGGCTGCGATTTTTTGCAGGGTGCCGGCCGGATGTTCCGCGTGGCAGAGCGTGGACATGCCGAAGCAGAGCAGGGCGCCGATTGAGAATTTTGAAGTGAGGGACATGGATAACTCCATCAATGAAATAAAGCCACCGGCTGAGCCGGTGGCTTAGTGGACGAGGCTTGCTCAGGGGACGGCGGCGATCGCCGGCTGGCTTGCGGCAAGGGCAACCGGACTGGTTTCCCACTTGGACACGACCGCGGTGGCGATACCATTGCCCAGCACATTGGTGGCGGTGCGCGCCATGTCGAAGATCTGGTCGATGCCCATGATGAGCAAGAGTCCGGCTTCCGGCAGCCCAAACATGGGCAGCACGGCCGCGACCACCACCAGCGAGCCGCGCGGCACGCCCGCCATGCCTTTGCTGCTCACCATCAAGACCAACAGCATGGTCAGCTGCTGGGTGAGCGACATGTCGATGTTGTAGGCCTGGGCGATGAAGAGCGCGGCGAACGATTGATACATCATGGAACCGTCCAGATTGAACGAGTAACCGAGCGGCAGCACAAAGCCTGTGATCTTGTTATCCAGTCCGAACTTTTCCAATTGCTCCAGCAGCTTGGGATAAGCGGATTCGCTGCTGGCCGTCGAGAAGCCCAGCATGATGGGTTCGCGCAGCATGGACAGCAGCGTGAAGACGCGCGGCCCGATGAAGGCGAAGCCGGCGACGATCAACACCGTCCACAGGACCGCCAAGGCCAGGAAGAAACTCCCCAGCAACTTGCCGTAGGTGGCCAGCGCGCCGAAGCCCTGTACGGTGATCGCCGCCGCCATCGCGGCAAACACGCCGAGCGGGGCGAAGCGCATCACGTAGCCGGTGAGCCGCAGCATGATGCCAGTCACCTCGTCCGTGAATGTGACCACCGTGCGCGCTTCCCCCGGTCGCGCGGACGCCGCGGCGCAGCCAAAGAACAGGGAGAACACCAGGATCTGCAGGATTTCGTTATTCGCCATCGCTTCGAAGAAGCTCTTCGGAACGAGGTGGGTCACGAAATCCTTGAGGCTGAAGTTCGCGGTGCTCAGCTTGGTCGCCGAACCCAGTTCGGGCAAAGGCAGGCCCAGCGCCTGGCCGGGATGCAGCAGATTGGAAAACAGCAAGCCCAGCGACAGCGAAACGAGCGAGGCCAGCACGAACCAGATGAAGGCCTTGACGCCGATGCGGCCGAGGGCCTTGCCATCGTTCATGCTGGCGATGCCGCTGACCAGGGTGGCCAATACCAGCGGAGCGATGATCATTTTGATCAGTCGCAGGAACAGGTCGGTGACCAGGCTGAAATAGCCGGCGATATCCTTGGCGTCGGCTGGCGTGGCGGCTTGGCCGTGGCAGACTGCGCCCACCGCGATCCCCAGGATCATGGCGATCATAATCCATGTAGTTAATTTAACGCTTCTCATGCTTGTCCCGCTCCCATTGGTAAGAACTGTATTTTTAGGTGGCTCCTGCGGGCTGACCGGTGGAGTATTTCCACGGAAAGACCTTTGGAGATGCACCCAGTGTAGGATTGCGGGACGGCTGATTTATGCTACTTCGGCATATAACTATTCCGAAACTGCAAATCGAAGCTGGCGCATGGATGGAAGCCTGGCCAGAGTTTGGCGGAGAAATTACGGCAGTTGATTCCAGACGCTCTCAAGTAATGGCTTGCCGGGGCCGAGCGTGCGGAACATGCGTATTTCGAGATTCATGGACCACTGATCGCCCCCGGCGCGGACCAGCGTCCCTTCCGCCAGATCCTGAGCGATGCAACTTTCGGGAAGCCAGGCAACGCCGTGACCGGAAAGGGCCATTGTCCTTAATAGCTCTGCCAGATCGCTCTCGTAGTAGTGCTGCAGACAGCATGGCTGATCCACACGGGACTGAATACGCTGAACCACACGTCCAAAATACGAGGTCGGCGTATAGCCGAGGTATGGCACAGGAATGTTTTTCGCGCCAGGCAGAGAGAATGCCGGCGATCCCGAGCGGCCGGGTATCGACACTGGCATCACGGTTTCGTCGCCGATGTGCTTGAACGTGAAGCGCTGGGCATCAAGCTCAATCGGCAGTTCGGCGTGGTGGTAGCACAATAGCAGATCGCAATTGCCCTCAATGAGCGAGAGCACGGAGTCGTGCACGTTGGTGGGGAGAATACGGACACGCAAGTGGTCGTTAGGCATCTGCAACGAGTTGAGCCAATTCGGGAAGAAATTCAGTGCCAGGGCGTGGCCTGCGGAGACGCGCAGGACTTGCCCCTTGTTTTCCTCAACCCGTAATACGGCACGCGCATCATTCAATTGGCGCATCGCTTCTGTGGCTGAGCTACTAAATAGCTTGCCAGCCGGGGTCAGGACTAAAGGATAGCTGCTACGGTCAACCAGGTCGGCGCCAACCCAGGCTTCGAGCGCCTGGATGCGTCGGCTGAAGGCCGACTGCGTGACGTTGCGGTCACTGGCCGATCTCGAAAAATTGCGTGTTTGTGCAAGGCTTAAGAAGTCTTCCAGCCATTTGATGTCCATGAAAACCAACCTCCGTAACCCAAGCTCATTATACGGTTAGCGCAATGATTGCTTATGCTCGAAATTCATAACGGTAGCGCAAACTTGCATAGATGCCGTATTGGACGGGTTCGAGCCTGAGCGTATCGGCAGTCGCAAGCTATATTTCTACGATACCACGACGCGCGCGGCGTAAATTTCCTCCCGGCTTGCCGAATCGCGACGCTCTTGTGCTAAAATGAGTGATCACTCCGTTATGGAGGGTTCGGAAGATCGCATATGGCACGCCCAAAAAGTGAGGAAAAGAGAAAGCATCTGCTTGAAGCTGCTGCGGCGGCAGTGGCGGAGCGGGGTGTTGGCGCCTCGACAGCCCTGATCGCCAAAATGGCCGGTGTTGCCGAAGGCACCTTGTTCCGCTATTTTCCCAGCAAAGAAGCGTTGTTAAATGAGACTTATCTGTTCCTGTGCGAGCAGATGACCCAGGCCTTGAGCCAGGCATTCGAAGCGTCACAGCCCTTGCCGCAGCGGGCGAGGGCAATCTGGGACCGCTATATCGATTGGGGATTGGCGAACCGGAGTTGGCACCGTGCGACCGCACAATTGAGCGTGACGGAAATCCTGACGGAAGAGACGCGCGCCGCCGATGTCGCGATGTTTCCGGACGTCGGCCTGGCGGAGGCGCTTGCGAGTAGTGAGATCCTCGCAGGCAATAGCCCGCGCTTTGGCGATGCATTGCTGGTGGCGATTGCCGATGTGACCATCCAGTTCGCTGCCATGGAGCCCAACCGCGCTGAGGCCTACAAGATCAGCGGCTTCAAGGCGTTTCAACGGATGTTCCTCGATTAACTTTTTTTTTGCTCATTAAATGAGTGAGTACTTGCGTAACGAAATATCAAAACCTAACTTGGAAACTCAAATGAGAAACAAATCAATGGCTCTGCTGGCGCGTCCAGCGGGCGTCGTTTTCCTCGCATCGACGGTGATGCTGATCGCCGGATGCGAGTCCCCTCAACCGGCGCCGGCCGTGGCGCCGCCGCCGCAAGTCGGCATTTATACGGTACAGGCCCGGCCCTTGGCGCTGAGCACGGAGCTGCCGGGCCGCACGGCGGCGTTCCAACTGGCCGAGGTGCGTCCCCAGGTCAGCGGCATCATCAGGACGCGCGCATTCACCGAGGGCGCCGATGTGAAAGCCGGCGAGACGCTGTACCTGATCGACGCGGCAAGTTACCAGGCCGCACATGGCGCGGCGAAAGCCACCCTGGAGCGCGCCGAGGCGAACCTGCTGACTGCGGCGCCCAAAGCGCGGCGCTACAAGGAGTTGCTCGCGGTGGAAGGCGTGAGTCGGCAGGAGCTGGAGGAGGCGCAGGCCGCCGAGGCACAGGCGCGGGCTGACGTGGCGGTCGCCAAGGCGGCATTGGAGAGTGCCAGGATCAACCTCGCCTACACCAAGGTCACGGCGCCGATCGCCGGGCGCATCGGGCGCTCAAACGTGACGGCCGGCGCGCTGGTGACGGCGGGCCAGGACAGCGCGCTGGCCACGCTCCAGCAGCTCGATCCCATGTACGTCGATCTGACCCAGTCCGGCGAGGAACTGATGCGTCTGAAAAAAGCCCTGCAAGACGGCGCCATGAAGAAGGCGGCTGGCCAGGCGCGGGTGGCCTTGAAGCTGCCGGATGGCAGTACCTACGCCCAGGAAGGCCGTCTGCAATTCGTCGATGCCCGGGTCGATCCCGGCACTGGCAACGTCACGCTGCGGGCGATTTTTCCCAATCCTAAACACGATCTGATGCCGGGGATGTTTGTGCGCGCGGTGATCGAGAACGGCATGGATGAACACGCCATCGTCGTGCCGCAACAAGGTGTGACCCGCAATCCGCAGGGCGAGGCGACGGCCCTGGTGCTGAATCAGAAAGGCATCGTCGAACAGCGCGCGATCGCGACGTCGGGCACATGGAAGGACCAGTGGATCGTGAAATCCGGCTTGAATGAAGGCGACCGCGTGATTGTGGAAGGTCTGCAGAAGGTGCAGCCAGGCGCGCCGGCCTCGGTCGCGCCGGCAAAGAGCGCGGCAGCGGTCAAGCCCAACCCGGCGCAGTAAGGACACGATCATCATGGCAAAATTTTTCATTCAACGGCCCATCTTTGCGTGGGTCATCGCCATCGTCATCATGCTGGGCGGGCTATTGGCCATCAAGGCATTGCCTGTCGCGCAGTACCCCAATATTGCGCCGCCGACGATCCAGATCACCGGCGGCTATCCGGGCGCTTCGGCCAAGACGGTGGAAGATGCGGTGACCCAGGTGATCGAACAAAAAATGAAGGGCATTGATGGCCTGCGCTATATCAGTTCGACTTCCGATACGACGGGCGCGGTCAGCATCACGCTGACCTTCAAGAATGGCACCGATCCGGACATTGCCCAAGTCCAGGTGCAGAACAAGCTGCAACTGGCGACGCCAACGCTGCCGGCCGAGGTCGTACAACAGGGCCTGGTCGTCTCCAAGTCGACGGCAAATTTCCTGATGGTGCTGGGCTTTATGTCCGAAGACGGCAAGCTGCAAAACGCGGAACTCGATGACTACGTCGCGTCGCAAGTGGTGGAGCCGTTGTCGCGCATCCAGGGCGTGGGCGACATCCAGCATTTCGGCACGCAGTTTGCGATGCGCATCTGGCTGGACCCGATCAAGTTGCAGAGCTACCAGCTGACTCCAAGCGACGTCATCGCCGCCGTGCAAGCGCAGAACGCCGAAGTGTCGGCCGGCGAGTTCGGCGCGGCGCCCGCCGTGCGTGGCCAGCAGCTCAACGCCACCGTGACGGCGCAGAGCCGGCTGCAAACGGCCGAGCAATTCGGCGCCATCCTGCTCAAGACCAGCGCGAATGGCGCCCAGGTCCGTCTGGCCGACGTCGCGCAAGTCGCACTGGGGAGCGAGAACTACGGCGCCGTCGTGCGCCTGAACGGCAAGCCGGCCGCCGGCCTTGCCATCAAGCTGGCCACCGGCGCCAATGCCCTTGAAACGGCGGAGGCGGTGAAGTCCAGGCTGGCCGTGCTTGAGCAGGGCTTTCCGCAAGGGGTGAAGTCCGTGGTCGCGTTTGACACAACCCCGTTCGTTGAACTGTCGCTGGAAGAGGTCGTGAAGACCCTGGTGGAAGCGATCGCCCTGGTATTCGTCGTCATGTACCTGTTCCTGCAGAACTTCCGTGCCACCCTGATCCCCACCATGGCTGTTCCCGTCGTGTTGCTCGGAACGTTCGCGGTGCTGTCCTCGGTGGGTTACACGATCAATACGCTGACGATGTTCGCCCTGGTGCTTGCCATCGGCCTGCTCGTTGACGATGCCATCGTCGTGGTCGAGAACGTTGAGCGTGTCATGTCGGAGGAGGGGCTGTCGCCGAAGGATGCGACGCTGAAGTCGATGGGGCAGATCTCCGGTGCCTTGGTCGGCATCGCGATGGTTATCTCGGCCGTGTTCCTTCCCATGGTGTTTTTCGAGGGTTCCACCGGCGTCATTTATCGCCAGTTCTCGGTGACGATCGTGTCGGCCATGGTGCTGTCGGTGCTGGTGGCAATGGTCTTCACCCCGGCCTTGTGCGCCACCTTCCTTAAACCTGTGCACAAAGGTCATCAGTTGGCCAACCGTGGTTTTTTCGGCTGGTTCAACCGCACCTTTGATCGCAGCAGCAAAAAATACCAGGGGATGGTGGGCGCGCTGCTGCGTCGCACGATGAAAACGATGGTGGTCTACCTCGGCCTGCTGGCCGGCCTGGCGGTGCTGTTCACGTCCTTGCCGACGTCGTTCCTGCCGGAGGAGGACCAGGGCGTTGTGTTCGCACAGATTCAACTGCCGACTGGCGCAACGCAAGAACGCACGCTGCAAACGATCTCGGAAGTCGAGCACTACTTCATGACGAAAGAAGCATCCAACGTGGAGTCCGTATTCTCGGTTGCCGGCTTTTCCTTTGGCGGCAATGGCCAGAACAACGGCATGGCGTTCGTCAAGCTCAAGGACTGGTCCAAGCGGCCGGGGGAGGAAAACCATTCGGCGAGTATCGCTGGCCGGGCCATGGAAGCGATCATGCAGATGCGCGACGCGCTGGTATTCACCTTCACGCCGCCGGCCGTCATGGAGCTGGGCAACGCAGCCGGCTTCGACCTCCAGCTGACCGACCGGGCCGGCCTTGGCCACGCAGCGCTGATGGCGGCACGCGACCAGCTATTGGCCGCTGCGGGGAGCAATCCCAAATTGGCGGGTGTACGTCCCAACGGGCAGGACGACACGCCGCAGTACCGGCTCACGATCGATCAGCACAAGGCTAGTGCGCTCGGCTTGAACCTCGCCGACATCAACCAGGTGCTCTCGGTGGGCTGGGGCTCGGCCTACGTCAATGACTTCATTGATCGCGGCCGCGTCAAGAAGGTGTTCATTCAGGGACGGGCTGAATCGCGCATGGCGCCGGAGGATCTCGACAAATGGTCTGTTCGCAATGCCGATGGCAACATGGTGCCGTTTTCCGCGTTCGCCGGCGGCGAGTGGGGCTACGCTTCGCCGCGCCTCGAGCGCTACAACGGCAGTTCTTCGGTGAATATCCAGGGCAGCCCCGCACCCGGCGTGAGCTCCGGCGACGCCATGCTGGAGATGGAAAAGCACATCGCCCAACTTCCGCCCGGCATAGGGTTTGAATGGACGGGACTGTCGCTGGAGGAGCGCGAATCTGGCGCCCAGACGACGATGTTGTATGTCCTGTCCGCCCTGGTGGTGTTCCTCTGCCTGGCGGCCCTGTACGAGAGCTGGTCGGTGCCATTCTCTGTGCTGCTGGTGATCCCGCTTGGCGTGGTCGGCGCCGTGCTGGCGACGTGGGGCGGCGGCATGGCAAACGACGTGTACTTCCAGGTGGGCTTGCTCACCGTGGTCGGTTTGTCCGCGAAGAACGCCATCCTGATCGTGGAATTCGCCAAAGAATTGCAGGAGGCAGGTACGGCGCTGCGCGAAGCCACACTGATTGCCGTCCAAATGCGTTTGCGTCCGATCCTGATGACGTCCATCGCGTTCGGACTGGGCGTCTTGCCGTTGACGCTGGCAACGGGCGCTGGCGCTGGCAGTCAGAACGCCATTGGCTTTGGTGTGCTTGGCGGTATGTTGAGCGCCACCTTCCTTGGCATCTTCTTCGTTCCCGTTTTCTTCGTCCTGGTGCGCAGCTGGTTTGTTCAAGCGCCGGTGCCGGAACCTGGCGCCCTCGTTAAGGAGGCACATTCATCATGAAAAAATCTTTGATCTCACTTGCGGTCGTGGCACTGCTCTCCGGCTGTAGCTTAGCTCCCGTCTATGTGCGGCCGGCGATGCCCGTTGCGCCGCACTGGCCTGATGGCGATGCCGCTCCGCGTCCGGTGGCGCTGGCGGCAAAGCCGGAACCGTATGCACTTGGATGGCGCGAATTCATCGTCAATGAGGACCTGCGCAAGCTGATCGACGTGGCCCTCGCGAATAACCGGGACCTGCGCATCTCCAGCCTGAATATCGATCGGGCACGTGCGCAATACGGTCTGGAACGTGCTGACCGCATTCCGCATATCGATGCCAATCTGGGACAAGCGGCAAGCCGGGTTCCGTCGCGGCTGTCCGCCACCGGTGATGGGTATGTCGCCCGCCAGTACGGTGCCGGCTTGGCGATCACGGCGTTTGAGCTGGACTTCTTCGGCCGTGTCAGCAGCCTGTCCGAAAGCGCGCTGCAAAGTTATCTCGGCACGGTGGAGGCGCGCCGTGCGCAGCAGATAGCGCTGGTGGCGGAAGTAACGAACGCGTGGCTGACGCTGGCGGCCGACCAACAACGCTTGCAGTTGTCGGAAGCAGCGTTGATCAGTCAGCAAAGTACCTTGGCGCTATCGCAACGCCGGATGCAACTGGGGAGCGCATCCAGCCTGGATGTGTACGAGGTGCAGTCCAGCGTCGAGGCGGCGCGCAATGACGTGGCGGTCTACCAGGCCCAGGTGGCGGCCGACCGGAACGCCCTGGCGCTGCTGGTTGGGCGTTCCGTTCCCCCGGAGCTGCTTCCGCAAGCGAGTCTGGGAACCGTCGCGCGGTTGGCGGAGCTGGAAGAGGGCATCCCGTCCTCTGTCTTGCAGCGTCGTCCGGATGTGCTGGAGGCTGAGCGTGCACTGCAGGCCGCGAATGCAAATATTGGCGCGGCCCGTGCCGCCTTCTTCCCCAGTATTTCATTAACGGCTTCCGCAGGCAGTGCCAGCAGCGATTTGTCCGGCCTGTTCAAGACCGGTTCCCGGACATGGACCTTCAGTCCCCAAGTGAATCTGCCGATCTTCTCGGGCGGCGCCAATCAGGCGAATCTGGAGATCGCGGAA
Source organism: Rugamonas brunnea (assembly GCF_014042345.1). Taxonomy (GTDB): domain Bacteria; phylum Pseudomonadota; class Gammaproteobacteria; order Burkholderiales; family Burkholderiaceae_D; genus Rugamonas; species Rugamonas brunnea. Next base: position 105,850 of record NZ_JACEZT010000015.1, on the reverse strand, counting down.
GTCACGCGTGATATCTCGGTGGCGCAATATGAGAAAGCCGTCCAGTCAGCGTTCCGGGAAGTGGCCGATGCCCTTGCCCAGCGCGGGACATTGACGGAACGCCTGGCGTCGCAGACCGCCCTCGTTGCAGCATCTGAAAAGAGCTACCGGATCCATGAGGAGCGTTACCGGCAGGGCGCGGAATCCTACCTGAGCGCGCTGGTCTCGCAGCGGGCGATGTACGCCGCGCAGCAGGGCCTGATCACGGCGCGCCTGGATCGCATCAGCAACCAGGTGGCGTTGTACAAGACGCTAGGGGGAGGGTGGCAGTAACCATCGCTGAGCGAGGCGCAGGCGCCTCGCTCGCTGTCTGACGCCGGCATCCGTCGTGCACTGATGCCGGCATTTCCCCCGTACCGCTGCGGCCCATCCCGTGGGCGGTTATCGCAGCAATCAATTTCCGTTTTGAAATATTTGACCCCGCGCCATCCGTCGCGCGCGGTCAACGCCTGCCCGTCTCCGTGCCCGCCGCACCGCCCTCCGTTTGCGCGAAAAGCGACAGACAAATCCCCACCTGGAAATTTTTCAGGATTTAATTGTCTTCATGACCTAAGTTTGGTAATCTGTACTAATAAGAGGGCGATCCGGTAATGATGCCCAGCTTGGTGATGATGAATAACCCAACTTCGTTAGGAGGCAGCATGGACGATATTGATAGCAAACGGGATGAAGCGCCGGAGAAGGCAACGCTCTCCCGTCGTGGTTTTCTCGGTATGGCAGCGTCGGTGACGGCGGGCGCGACGGTAGCGGTGCTGCCGAAGGTGGCGGGCGCCGCGATGGCAGCAGGCGATGAACGCGACGTCCTCGACGTCGCCATCATTGGCGCCGGCCTGGCCGGCCTGACGGCGGCACGCGACCTGCGGCGCGCCGGCTGCGAATCCTTCGTGGTGCTGGAAGCGCGCGACCGCGTCGGCGGCCGTACGCTGAACCACGACCTCGGCAACGGCTATTTTTCGGAAGCGGGCGGGCAATGGATCGGCCCGGGCCAGACGGCTGTTGCCGACCTGGCCCGCGAGCTGGGCGTTGGCACCTTCCTCACCTACTGGCAAGGCAAGATCGTCATGCTGGCGGGTGATGCGCGCGCCACCGTCGAATGCGATGGCGGCTTTGCCACGGATCCGACATTGCGCAAGGAACTGGAGGACCTGGCACGCAGCGTGCCGACTGCTGCGCCGTGGTCCTCGCCGCGTGCAGCCGAGTTCGACTCTATGTCACTGGCTGACTGGTTGGCGAAGAAGAATCTCAGCCCGGAAGATCAACTCAGCTGGGCGCTGGGCGCGCAGCTGACGACAGGCACCACGCCCAACAAGCTCTCTTTGCTGCACTATCTCTCGCTGATCAATTCTGCCGGTTGCGACTACCGGAGGTTGGAGGCCGTCAAGGACGGCGCGCAGGAGAGCCGTCTCGTGGGTGGCTCGCAGATACTGTCCATCAAGATGGCAGAGGCGCTGAGCGACAAGCTGCGCATGTCCAGCCCGGTGCTGCGCATCGAGAACTGGCAAAACGGACCGGCCACCATCCACACGGCCAAAGGTGTGGTCCGTGCGCGCAGCGTGATCGTGGCGCTCGGACCGCCACTGTGCCAGCAGATTGCCTTCGACCCGCCGCTGCCGGAAAAGCGTCGCGAAATGCAGCGCCGCTGGCCCGCGTTTGCGCCGATGCGCAAGACGGCGCACGTCTACAAGAAGGCGTTCTGGCGTGAGAAAGGCTACAACGGTGCTATCGTTCCGCTGAATAGTCCGGTTCAATTTGCTTTCGATAACTCCCCGGAGGACGTCTCGTTTGGCGTGATCTCGGCCTTCATTAATCCCGGTGTGCTGTCGTCCGATAAGAAGACGGCCGAGGTCGAACTGTCGCGCATCTATGCCAAGGCTTTCGGCGAAGAGGCATTGCATCCCATCGCCTACCACGACCACGACTGGGGCAAGGCGGATCAATGGTCGCTGAGCTGCACCTCGCCGATACCGCCCGGTTTTCTCACCAAGTATGGCGATGTGCTGCATCCGTCGATTGGTCGCCTGATCTGGGCGGGCACGGAAACCGCCGAAATCTGGATCACCACCATGGACGGCGCCATCCGCTCCGGCCATAAAGCGGCCCTGCAGGCGCTGCAAGCCGTAGCAGGGAGGAAGGCATGATGAGTAATGCATCCAAACCGCGCGGCCTCGGCAAACGCATCCTGCTTCTGACGGGTGGCCTGCTGCTCGCGGCCACGGCGGCCGGCGCCATCCTCTACGGCCCTGAATTGCTGGGCCTGATCCAGCTGGGCAAGCAGATTGACGCAATCTCCGCCGAGAACACGCGCGTCGGCGGACCTTGGCCGCGCGCCAGCGAAGCCTGCGTGTCTTGTCACGGCTTTAACGGTAATGCGCAGGCCCAGACTTATCCGCGCCTGGCAGGGCAGCCGGAAGCTTATCTGAAGAAGCAGCTGCAGGCCTTCGTCAGCGGTGAGCGCAGCGATCCGACCATGACGCCAATGGCGCTGAGCATGTCGGAAGGTGAGCTCAACGGGCTGGCTGCGCATTTCGCCAAGATGCAGCTCTTGCCCAACGCGACCTTCCATGCCGATCCGGCGCAAGTGAAGCGCGGCGAAGCGCTGGCCAAGGCCAACAACTGCGCGGCCTGTCACGGCCAGCAACTGGAGGGCAAGGACGCGTTTCCGCGCCTGGCCGGACAGGGCTACGGCTATTTGCAGACGCAGCTGACGCGCTTCAAGAGCGGTGTGCGGCGTGACGCCAGCGGCGCGATGCCGGCGGTGGTGGCGGCGCTGTCGTCCCAGGATATCGACGATCTGGCGCAATTCATCGCGAGCCAATAAGGAAAACGTAATGGACGATGACGTAATAACTGAAGGCGGGGGCATGGGGCAGGGGCGGGTCAGCCGACGCGGCTTCCTCGGCATGGCCGCCTCCATGACGGCGGCGGCCACCGCTGCAGTCCTGCCCGAGGCCGCCAGCGCCGCCGTGGCAGCTGGCGATGGGCGCGACGTGCTCGATGTCGCCATCATCGGCGCCGGCCTGGCCGGCCTGACGGCGGCACGCGACTTGCGGCGCGCCGGCTGCGAATCCTTCGTGGTGCTGGAGGCGCGCGACCGCGTCGGCGGCCGCACCCTGAACCACGACCTGGGTAAGGGCTATTTCTCGGAAGCGGGCGGGCAGTGGATCGGCCCGGGCCAGACGGCTGTCGCCGACCTGGCCCGAGAGCTTGGTGTCGGAACCTTCCCCACTTACTACCAGGGCAAGTCCACCATCCTGGCCAAGGGCGCCCGCGCCGCAGTCGATACCGAAGGCGGCTTTGGCACCGATCCCAAGATCGCGCACGAACTCGAACTACTGGCCAGAAGCGTGCCCTCGGGGGCGCCGTGGAAGTCGCCCCGTGCCGCCGAGTTCGACGGCATGTCGGTGGGCGAGTGGCTGGCCAAGAAGAACATTGAGCCGGCTGACCAGGTCGGCTGGTCGACAGGTCTGGCGATCACCGGCGGCGCCTCGCCGGCGCGGCTGTCGCTGCTGCACTGGCTGTCGATGGTTAATTCGGCCGAGTGCAATTACGACCGTCTGGAAGCCGTCAAAGGCGGCGCGCAGGAGACCCGCATTTCGGGCGGCTCGCAAATCCTGTCGATCAAGATGGCCGAGGCGCTGGGCGACAAGGTTCGCCTGTCTAGCCCGGTGCAGCGCATCGAGCAGTGGCAGAACGGACCGGTTGCGATTCACACGGCAAAGGGGGTGATCCGCGCCCGCCACGTGATCATGGCGCTGTCGCCCGCGCTGTGCCAGCAGATCGCTTACGACCCACCGCTGCCTGAGCAGCGCCGCGAAATGCAGCGGCGCTGGCCGGCCTTTGCGCCGGGACGCAAGACGGCGCACGTCTACAAGAGGCCGTTCTGGCGCGAGAAGGGCTTGAACGGCTGGATCTTCCAGACGGGTGGTGCGGTGCTGTGGGCCTACGACAACTCGCCGGAAGACCTGTCTTTTGGCGTGATCAACGCCTTCGTGCAAATCAGCATGCTGCCGTCCGATAAGAAGGCGGCCGAGGCCGAGCTGTCGCGCATCTACGCCCAGGCGTTCGGCGACGAAGCGCTGCATCCGCTGGCCTACCACGAACAGGACTGGCGCAAGGCCGACCCCTGGACCCTCAGCTGCGTCTCGCCGATGCCGCCGGGCTTCCTGACCAAGTATGGCGAAGCCCTGCATCCGCCGGTCGGGCGCCTGATCTGGTCCGGCACGGAGACGGCCGATATCTGGGCCGGCTACATGGATGGCGCGGTGCGTTCGGGCCATAAGGCCGCGTTGCAGGCACTGCGGGCCGTCGCCTCGGGGAGGGCATGATGGGTAAATTTTTGAAGCGGTCGGGCGCCCTGCTGGGGATCGGATTGCTGGCGGCCGGCTTGTACTATGGCCCGGATCTGTATGGCCTGCTGCGGGTGAGCCATGAGATCGATGCCGTTGCCCGTGAAAACGCACAACTGGCAGGGCCATGGCCGCGCGCCACCGACTCCTGCCTGTACTGCCACGACGGTCCGCAAGGCAATGCGGGCACCCAGCTGTATGCGCGCCTGGCGGGGCAGCAGGAAGCCTATTTGCGCAAGCAGCTGAAGGCCTTTGCCAGCGGCGAACGCAACGATCCGACCATGACGCCATTTGCGCTGAGCCTGACGGATAAGGAGTTCGAGGCGATGGTGACGAACTTCTCCCGGATGAAGGCGCAGCCGAATGCAAGCTTCCATGCCGACCTGGGGCGCGTGGCGCGCGGCGAAGCGCTGGCCAAGGCCAACAATTGCGCGTCGTGCCACGGCCAGCAGCTGGAGGGCAAGGGCGAGTATCCGCGCTTGGCCGGACAGAGCTACAACTACCTGGTCGATCAGCTGACCAACTTCAAGACCGGCAAGCGCCGGGACGCGGCGGGCATGATGCCAGCGGTCGTCAATGCGCTGTCGCCAACGGACCTCGAGGACCTTGCGCAATTCCTCGCAAGCCGATAACAGAAGGAGCAGGAACATGACACAAACAAGCAATGCAATGGACCCGCGCCGTTTTGTCGGCTGGCTGGCAGTGATCGGCGCGACACTGGCCTGGCTGATGGCCGTCCTGGTGGCGGGCGCCGCCAAGTTCGATTTTGACGTTCTTGATCGCCCGGCCATGATGCTGGCCTACTCGGCGCAGTCGCAGAACCTCTATCGCTTGTCGATGTGGGCCGACATCCTGGGCTGGTATTTGCCCTTCCTGGCCGTGGGCGGCTACCTGTGGCAGCCCATGCGCCAGCGTCTGGGTGCCTTGGCCGACATTGGCCTGGCCGGGCTGGTGGTCTACGCGGTACTGGGGATCGCCGGTGCGGGCCTGCTGAATCTCACGTTGACGCCCGTGGCGGAACTGGCTGCGCACGATCCTGCGGCCAAAACAACGGCTGAAGCCTTGTGGATCACCTTGCAAAGCGGTGCACAAGGGCTGTGGAACGCCGAGGCGCCGGTCCTGCTGCTGTGGGGAACCGCCGCTGCACGCTTCCTGCGCGCCGAGAAGTGGGGCTTCGGCCGTTTGCTCACGTTCGATCTTTGCCTGTTCGCCATTGAATTCATGTTCAACCTCGGCGGCTGGCGCGACCTGGGCGAAACGGTCCAGATGGCCACCCTGGTGATTCATCCGCTGTGGCTGCTGCTGTTTGGCATCACCCTGCTGCGTGATTCCGATCTGGTTCGGGTCGCCCATTATCCTGCTGCTCGCCAGGGATGAGGAGAGAACATATGCATACCAAAAGATACGCCTTCTCGGCCGAGGAAGCCAAAGCCAAGGCCGACCTGGAAAAGTACCGTACGCTGGGCGGCTGGGTGGAAAAGCCGGACGACATGCAGGCGCCACTGGAAGGCGCCGTCAGTGCGGACGTGGTCATCATTGGTGCTGGCTATGCCGGACTCTCTGCCGCACTGGAACTGGCCGACAAGGGCGCCCGGGTGGTCGTGCTGGAGCGCGAGTTTGCGGGCTTTGGTGCCAGCGGCCGCAACGCCGGCTACCTGGCGGGCGCCATCGGGATCGAATACGAGCTGTTTCATAAGAAGGTCGGCGCCGGGACAGGCGCCCAGATCGTCCGCTTTTATGAAGACGCGGTCAGCTTTGTCGAAGGCAAGCTCGGGGAATATGGCATCGAATGCGATTACCTGCGGTCGGGGATTATCCGCGCCGCCATTCATCCCTCCCAGGAAGGGCGGTTGCGCAAAGGGATGCGGATAGGCGCCGAACTGGGCTTCAAGTCCATCTTCCTGGACCAGGCCGCGATGCACGCGCGCGGCATTCCGCCCGCCTTCCTGTTTGGTGAATACACGGCGCACGGCGGCACCCTCCATCCGGGCAAGTATGTGATGGGCTTGCGCCGCGCGGCGATCCGGGCCGGGGTGAAGCTGTATGAAAACACGCCGATGCTGTCCTACAGCGAGGGCGCGATGATCAAGGTGGAGACGCCGCGCGGCAGCGTCAGTGCTCCGGTGATGCTGTTTTCCAGCAACGCCTATACGCCGCAGAACGGGCTGCTTGCCGATAAAATCGTGCCAGTGCGGGTTTCGGCGATCGAGACCGAGCCGCTGTCCGCTGCGCAGTTGAAATCCCTGGGCTGGCCGGGACGCGAAGGCATCATGACGGCGCACTGGATCATGGAGAGTTTCCGGCTGACGCCGCATAACTCGCTGCTGGTGACCACCAAGCGGTTGCAGTCTCCCTATGGATCGAAAACGCCCAACGTGCCGGCCTACGACTCGTACAGTGAGCTCAGGGGCGCCCTGCATGACCGCCTGCCGAGCTTGAAAGACATCGCGGTGCGCGCCTGCTGGAGCGGCTATGTCAGCGCAGCCAATGATGCCCTGCCGATCGTCGGCGTGACCGGCGCGCATCGGAACGTCTACTACACTGCCGGCTGTTCCGGCCACGGACTGGCGCCCCAGTCGCTGGTCGGACACCTGCTGGCCGGGCGCATACTCGGCGCCGACCATCCCTTCCTGGCGGCGCTGCAGCGCAAGGTCGCGCCGATTCTGCCGGAACCGCTGCAGTGGTGCGCGACCAAGGCGGCCCTGGGCCTGGTAGGCATCCTGGACGGACGCACCAACCGTAAGGCGCGGGCGGCGTAATCGCGTTTCGATCAAGGGCGTCGTCGTATGACATTGACTTTTTGGTATACATACCAAACAATCTGGTGTTTTCTTAATTCCTTACGACGATGACAAACGTAAAAGAGTCCGACGAAAAGCCCGTGCGCAAGAAGCGCGGCACGGTCAGCCCGGCCGCCAGCGAGGCTGGGCAGGGTGGACTGCGTGCCCAAGGCCTGCGTACCCGCAACGCGATTGTTGAAGTTGCCAAGGCGGTGTTGCTGGAAGGCGGCAGCCTGGAGTTCTCACTGCGTGAGGTTGCGGCCCGGGCCGGGATCAGCATCAGCAACCTGCAGTACTATTTCCCGACCAGGCTGGCGGTGCTGCGTGCCGTGGTCGAGCCGGTGATCGAAACTTATCTGAGCGAGTTGCGCAGTGCCGTAAACAACAATCTGCCGCCCCAGGAACGCGTCATCGCACTTGCCGAGCAGTCGCTGCGGGAAATCAAGAACCCCGAGTCCTCGGCCCTGTGGTGGCACTTCGTATCGTTTGCCGTGATCGACGAGGAGTGTTCGCGGCTGCTCGATGACTGGTACGAGACCTTGACGCGCGAAGTGGCCCAACTGATCCGCGCTGCCTATCCCGCCTACAGTGCGGCGGACTGTCTGCACCGTGCCACCATACTGATTGCCATCACGGACGGACTGAACTATCAACTCGGTGCCGGCCGCCGCAAGCGCAGTTATACCCGAGGCCTTGACGCGAAATTGATGGCTGCACTCGATTGCCTGCTGAAGGCGCCGTTGACAGCGAATCCGTAAGCACAGCAGCAAAGCTGGCATCCCCCTAAACGACAGGAAAACCCTGTCGTTTTTTTTTGCCCTGAAATACCACAGAGTCCTTGTTTTTCTCATTTCCTTATTTGTCTCTTTGACCTATATTTAGTATTATGACCTAACAATGACGTAGCAAGGGCCGGCTTGTTACCCGGCACTCATTCACAGGGAGGCGAAGGTGGGCATCAAGATGACATTTTTCGGGACGGCGCTGTTGGTCAGCACAGCGCTCAGTGCAACTGCCAGCGAGCAGGAGGCCGCCAAGCTTGGCAAGGCATTGACGCCGGTGGGGGCCGAACGCGCGGGTAACAAGGAGGGAACCATCCCCGCATGGACCGGCGGCGACATGGCACCGCCAGCCGGATGGAAGCCGGGCGCTTTGCGTCCCGATCCCTATGCCGGCGACAAGCGGCAATTCTCGATCGACGCCTCCAACGTCGACCGTTACAAGGACAAGCTGGCGGCTGGCCAGGTCGAGATGATCAAGAACATCCCCGGTTACCGGATGGACGTCTACCCGACCCACCGCTCCTGCGGCTATCCGGAGTTCTTCTACGAGCGCACCAGGAAGAATGCCGTCAGCGCAAAGATGGCACCCAACGGTCACGACATGGCTGAAGCCATCGGGGCGGCGGTGCCGTTCCCGATTCCGCACAGCGGCGCGGAAGCGATCTGGAACCACAAGCTGAGCTGGCGCGGGGAGGGCTTCCAGCAGCACTTTTCCACCTATATTCCACCCAAGGGCAGCGACAGCATTGGCGAAGCGATCACCCAGGACGAATGGGAGCTGGCGCCGATGTGGTCGCCGTCGAACAAGGGCATTGCCGACGCCCATAGCATTGAATACCAGCTGCTCAATGTGTACACCAGCCCGCCGTCCATCGCAGGCGATGCGACGCTGGGGCAATACAACTTCGGCAAGCCGAACGACGTCTGGCTGTACTTTGCCAGCCAGCGCCGCGTGCGTCGCGCGCCGACCTACCAGTACGACGCCCCCATTCTCAATACGGAAAACCTGCAGATCGTGGACCAGTATCTGCAGTTTAACGGTCCGCTCGACCGCTACGACTGGAAACTGGCCGGCAAGAAGGAGCTGTACGTCCCCTACAACACCTATCGCCTGAATTCGCCCGCGAACAAGGTGGCCGACGTGGTCAAGCCGAAGTTCCTCAGCCGCGACTTGACCCGCTACGAGCTGCACCGCATGTGGGTGGTCGAGGCCACGCTGAAAGAAGGCATGCGCCATATGTTCCCCAAGCGTACCTTCTACATCGACGAGGACAGCTGGACCATCCTGGTCGAGGACATGTATGACGCGCAGGGCAAGGTCTGGCGCACCACCGAGATGGGCCCCTACATGGCATGGGAAGTTCCCGCCTGCGTGTGGTCGGCCAACATCAGCTACGACCACGTGGCGGGCCGTGCCCTGATCGACCGCGTACAGGCTGGCGGCAAGGAAGCCGACTGGCTGGCCGCCCGCGAGGGCCGCCTGAAAGCGGGTACGTTCGAACCGGACGGCCTGCGTCGGGCCACGACGCGCTGAGGAGGAAACGACCATGAAAACGCGAAAAGCAGTGAATGTGCGTCTGGTCCCGAAGCAGGCATGGTTGGCTGTGCTGGGCGTGATTGCCGGATCTGCAGGGGCGGCGGAATGGCCCCTGGAGAACGGCTGGACGGTTAACCTGGATTCGACCGTATCGTTCGGCGCGGTGGTGCGCACTTCGAAGCCGGACTGCCGCAACATCGGCAACGATAACGGCGGCTGCGTGGGTGATGCGATCACCCCGCTGCAGGCATCCAACCTGGCCGCTTACGCGACCAACCTGGACATCCTGCGCCTGAACCAGGACCTGGGCAATCTGCATTACAAGAGCGGGCAAGTGGTGTCGGCCAATCTGCAATACACGGCCGACCTGTATGTGAAAGGCACCGATGGCTGGAGCGGCATCCTGCGTGGTGTCGTCAACCAGGACTTTGCCATCGATCACACCAAAAACGGCCCGCTCGACCGCGACGCCAAGGATTTCGCCACCAGCAATCCGCGCTGGCTGGACGCTTACGTGACCAAGGAGTTCGACATCGGCGCCCAGCAGGCCCGCGTCCGTGTCGGCAATCAGGTGCTGAGCTGGGGCGAGGACCTCTTCATCGCAGGCGGTGTGAATTCGATCAACCCGATCTACCTGCCCGCCGCGCACCAGCCAGGCACGCCGCTGAAGAATCTGTTCATTCCGGCGCCCATGGTGTCGTTCAGCACCTCGCTGGCCCACGGCCTGGGGATGGAGGCGTTCTATCAATGGAAGTGGAACAGCTTCGTGTTCGACGCGCCGGGCACGTTCTTCTCGACCAATAACTTCGCGGGCAAGGGCGGCCGCGCCATCTACCTGCCCACCTCGGTGCTCAATGCCGGGGTCGCGCCATACGGCCTGGGACCATTCCCGGCGGGGACGATCGGCAATACGGCCACCGTCGTCACCGGACCCAATCCAGCCAGCGGCCTGCCCTACGACCGCCGCCTCGGCATTGGCGAACTGGCCGATCCCGCCGCCAACCCGGCGGGCGCCATCCTGGGCACGGGCACCGTCATCCCGCGCGTCGGCGACCGCACGCCGCACAATGGCCAGGGCGGCATTGCGCTGCGCTACCAGCTGCCCGACTCGGGCGACGAGCTGGGCCTGTACTTCACCCGTTACGACGACAAGGTTCCCTTCGTCAGCTATCGGGTGAGCAGCACGGCGAGCAATCCGTTCGGCCTGGAGGGAATGCTGGACTATGGCACCAACCGCAACCTGTTCGGTGTGTCGTACAACTTCCAGGCGGGCGAGTGGGCCTTTGGCACCGAGTTGTCGTTCCGCCCGCGTGACGGCGTCGCGATCGACCCGACTGCCGTCATCGACCCGCGCAATGCCCATTACTGCAACGTCCTGGCCGATTTCTCGGCGACGCCGGTGGGCTCGTATTGCCGCGGCTGGGTCGACACCCAGCACTATCAGCTGCACCTGACCGGCATCCACATCATGTCGCCATCGGGCTCGCTGGGCGGCGTGCTGCGTGCGCTGGGCGCCAGCGAGGGCAGCATCACGGCGGAGACGGCGGCGGCGTACTACCCCAAGCTCAAGCTGGACGGCAGCGTGCCGTATGCCGTCACGGCTGACTACACGCTGCCGACCAAGGCTTCGTGGGGCGTGGTGCTGGCCGGTTCGCTGACCTATCCGAACGTGTTTGGCACGCGCGCATCGCTGGCGCCGGATATCGCGATCTCGCAAGGCTTGTCCGGTGTGTCGGCCACGGCGCTGCCGGGCTTCATCAAGGGTGCTGGCGCTGCCGTCGTGGGCGCCACCATCGACTTCAAGGTGAAGCCGGAGCTGAAGCTGCGCGTCGATTTCACGCAGAACTGGGGCGGTGGCGCAAGCAATCTGCAGCGCGATCGCAATTTCATGTCCATCAGCCTGGCGTCGTCATTCTAATGCTCTCCCATCTCATCACCCGCCTGGAAGCGGCCCTGTTCGGGCACCGCCGGATCTTCCTCCTGACGCTGGCGGCGTTCACTGTCCTGATGGGCGTGCTCGCCAGCCGGCTGCACCTGGAAGCCGGTTTTGAAAAGCAGATGCCGCAAGGCCACGAGTACATCCAGACCTTCGAAAAGTACCGCGAGCAGCTGTTTGGCGCCAACCGCCTGACCATTGCGGTCCACGCGCGTCAGGGCGACGTCTGGAATCCGGAGGCGCTGACGCAACTGCTGAAGGTGACCGACGCCGTCACCTATCTGCCGGGCGTGGAGCGCACCAGCGTGACCTCGCTGTGGACGCCGAACGTGTTCTTTACCGAGATCACGGAAGACGGCTTCCGCGCCGAGCCGGTGGCGGGCGGCGACATCGTGCCGGAAAAGCTCAACAGCGAAGTGATCGCGCAGATGCGCCAGCGCGCCACGGCGGGCGGCCATATCGGCACCCTGGTGGCGCGTGACCAGAGCAGTGCGCTGATCACCGCCGAACTGTCCGACACCGACCCGCGTACGGGCAAGAAGCTGGACTACATCCAGTTCAACCGGCTGCTGGAGGAAAAGATCCGGCGCCCGTTTGAAAACGCCAAGGTGGAAATCCAGATCATCGGTTTCGCCAAGCAGATCGGCGACATTGCCGACCGTTCGGACGAAGTGACGCGCTTCTTTGCCGTGGCCTTCCTGCTGACCGGCGTGGCGGTGTACTGGTATTGCCGCTCGATCCGCCTGACCTTGCTGCCGCTGGCGTGCTCGCTGACCTCGCTGGTGTGGCAGTTCGGCACCCTGCAGCTGCTGGGCTTCGGGCTGGATCCGCTGGCGATCCTGGTACCGTTCCTGGTGTTTGCCATCGGTGTATCGCACGGCATCCAGCAAATCAACTTCATCATCCGCGAGGTGGCCAATGGCGCCGATCCGGTGGCCGCCGCGCGGCGCAGCTTTACCGGCTTGCTGATTCCCGGATCGCTGGCGCTGATCACCGCCCTGGTGAGTTTCATCACCTTGATCCTGATTCCCATCCCGATGATCCGCGAGCTGGCCATCACGGCGGCCATCGGCGTGGGTTACAAGATCCTCACCAACCTGATGATGCTGCCGGTTGCCGCCTCGTTCTTCCGCTTTAGCCCGGCATTTGCCCGCGATGCGCTGGCGCGGCGGGAAAATCAAAGCGGCTGGCTGCAGGCGGTGGCGCGCATCGCCAGGCCGCGCAATGCCCTGATCGTGACGCTGTTCGGCGCGGGCATTTTTGCCCTGGCGTTCTGGCAGAGCCAGGGCCGCCATATTGGCAGCCTGCAGCCGGGCGCGCCGGAGCTGCGCGCCGACTCGCGCTACAACCGCGACGCCGCTGCCATCGTCGACCGCTTCGATGTGGGGCTGGACTGGCTGACGGTGGTGTTCGAAGCCACGCCGGACCATCCGGGCGAAGTCTGTTCGCGCGCCGACCAGTTCCTCTACATCGACGAATTCACCTGGCTGATGCGCAGCGTGCCGGGCGTGGTGTCGGCCGATTCGCTGGCCGGGCAGCTCAAGCTGTACAACGCGGGGCTGAACGAGGGCAATCCTAAGCTGGCCACCTTGACGCGCGATCCGCGCGGGCTGGGCTCCCAGTTCGCTGGTGTGAACAACCGGATTGCGGGCCTGTCGTCCGGCGATTGCCGGGTGCAGGGCGTCAACCTGTACCTGCCCGATCATAAGGCCACCACCATCAAGCGGGTGGTGGAAGTGGTCAAGACCTTCCGCGATGCCAATCATCTGGATGGCGTGAAGCTGCGTCTGGCCAGCGGCAATGCCGGCGTGCAGGCCGCCACCAACGAAGTGCTGGAGGCATCGGAAACGCCGATGATGCTGTATGTGTACGCCGCCATCCTGGTGCTGGTGTTCCTGGTGTACCGCGACTGGCGCGCCATGATCGCCTGCTGCCTGCCGCTGACGGTGGCCACCTGGATCGGCTACTGGTTCATGAAGGAGCTGGAGATCGGCCTGACCGTGGCGACCTTGCCGGTCATGGTGCTGGCGGTGGGGATCGGCGTGGACTATGCGTTCTACATCTACAACCGCCTGCAGGTGCAGCTGTCGCACGGACGCCCATTCACCAGGGCGCTGGAGCTGGCCTTGACGGAGACGGGGAAGGCCACCGTGTTCACCGCCATCACCCTGTCGGTGGGCGTCGCTACCTGGACTTTCTCCAGCCTGAAATTCCAGGCCGATATGGGCGCGCTGCTGACCTTCATGTTCCTGGTGAATATGGTGATGGCGATTACCTTGCTGCCTGCTTTTGCCGCCGTCCTGGAATGGCTGATTCCGCGCACCGGGCCGGTCCGCATGCCCGCCGCCTTACAACACTAGAAGAGCTGCCATGAAATTTTTCCGACAACTGATTCTGATCCTGATCGTACTGCGGGTCGCCTGCGGGGCGACAGCAGCCGAACCCCAGCGCTGGCCATCCCTGCTGCCTGCCCAGCGGGTGGCCAATGCGGCGGAGGCGCCGCTGCTGGCGGCGGCGCGCGCGGGGAAGCGCATCGTCGCGGTAGGTGATCATGGCGTCGTGCTGCTGTCCGATGATGGCGCGAACTTCCGTCAGGCCAGGGGCGTTCCGGTGCGCGCCATGCTGACGACGATCCAGTTCCTCGACGCGCGGCGCGGCTACGCCGCTGGCCACGATGGCGTGGTGCTGGGCACGCAGGATGGCGGCGAGACCTGGAGCCTGCTGCGCGCCACGCCCGGCCTTGAGCAGCCCATTCTGTCGCTGCACTTTGACAATGCGGAACATGGCTTTGCGGTGGGCCTGTATGGCTGGGCCATCGAAACCCATGACGGTGGGCATACCTGGGCCGAGCGCCATCTCGGCAGCGGTGACGATGCCGACCGCCACCTGTACCACGTGTTCGCATCGCGCCAGGGCACGCTGCTGGTGGCGGGCGAGGCCGGGACGATGTACCGCTCCAGCGATGGCGGCGCGAGCTGGAGCGTGGCCGCTGTCGGCGGCAAGGGTTCGCTGTGGTATGGCACGGCGCTGGCGGACGGCAGCTTGCTGGTGTGCGGCATGCGCGGACACCTCTACCGCAGCCGCGACGACGGCCAGAGCTGGCAAGAATTACGGCCGGACACCACCCAGTCCCTGACCGGCATCGCGCAGCTGGCGGATGGCAGCGTCGTGGTCGCGGGTATGTCCGGGACCGTGTTGCGCAGCAGCGATGGTGGCGCCACGTTCACGCCGTCGCAGCGGCCGGAGCGTGAGCCGCTTACCGCTGTGATCGCGGCGGCAGGCAAGCCGCCGATTTTTCTGTCGTTGGCGGGGCTGGTAGCGCACTGAACTGCGCGTTGCCCTTCGCCGCGTGGAGGATTGCATGCGAAAACCGGCTTCTCCGCGAGGCGCGCACAGCGTCTTGCGGGCACAGGGCGAGCGGACCCGGCTGGCAATTGTCGGGGCGGCGCGTTCGTTGCTGCTGCAAAACGGCAGCCTCAAATTCACGCTGCGCGAGATCGCGCAGCGCGCCGGGATCAGCATCAGCAATCTGCAGTATTACTTTCCGACGCGGCTGGCGGTGCTGCGGGCCGTATTCGAGCCTGTGCTCGGCAGCTATACGCGTGAGCTGCGCAACGCCATGGAAAAGGGCGGCGCGCCGGGCGACATGCTAGGCCTGCTGGTGGCCAAGGTGATGCGCGATGCCAAGGATGCCGAGAGTTCGGCCCTGTGGTGCCATTTCCTGTCGCTGGTCGCGATCGATCCGGTTGCGAGCCAGATGCTGGACGAGTGCTACGCGGGCGTGACGAACGAGCTGGTCGGCTTGATCGCCGCGCTTAATCCCCGGCTGACGCTGGTCGAGACCAGGGCGACAGCGATGCTGCTGATCGCGCTGATGGAGGGCGTCAGCATGCGGGCCGGCGTGCGGCGGCGCAATCGGGCCGATCTGCGCGGCATCGAGCGGCGCTTTCTGGCGGCCGTCAATCAGTTGCTGTTTGGTAGTTTGTACTAAAAATGTTTCAACTCACTCAATCAAGATCATGAAAACGAAAACTCTTACTACATTGCTGGCGATTCCGCTGGTGCTCTCGAGCGCAAGGGCCGACGATCTGGCCGCGCCGGAAATCAAGGTCAGCGGCTTCGGCACCGGCGCCCTGACATGGACCAATACCAGCGACGCGCTGTTCTCGCGGCCATTGCAGGCTGGCGGCGTGGGCACCAAGCCCCGGACCGGTGTCGATTCCAACGTCGGCCTGCAAGTCGATGCCGGCATCAATGACTGGCTGTCCGTGACCGGGCAGGGGCTGGTGCGCAAGCTGGAAACCGATACCTACAGCGCGACCGGAACGCTGGCCTTCGCGAAGGCTAAGCTGTCGGATAACGTGAGCGTGCGCGCCGGCCGCGTGCCGCTGGCCGTCTTCCTGGTGTCCGACTACCGCAACGTGGGCTATGCCAACACCATGCTGCGGCCGTCGCAGGAAGTGTATGCGCAGGTGCCCAACGACAGCCTCGATGGCGCCGACATCGACTGGCGCCAGGATCTGGGCGCGTCCACCTTGACCACCCAGTTCGCATATGGCCGTTCGAGCGCCAAGGTGGCCGGCGAGACCCTTACCTTCACTAATGCCAAGGTGCTGAACCTTATTCTCGATCAGGGCCCGTTCGTGGTGCGCCTGGGCCGCGACGAGGCTACGCTGGCGCTGGAACAGGGCAGCTTCGCGTTGCCGAAGGTCAAAGTGTCGTTCACGGCGCTGGGCTTTTCGCTGGACTGGCGCAATCTCGTCGTCCAGTCCGAATTTACCAAGGCGCAGGCGCCGGGAGCCGACACCAAGGCCTGGTATGCCATGGCTGGCTACCGCTTCGGCAAGCTGCTGCCATTCGTCAGCCACAGCAAGATGACGGGCGCTATCGCCCAGACCACCGACAGCGTCGGCGTGCGCTGGGATGCGTTCCGTTCGGCCGATATCAAGTTCCAGCTCGATCGTGTGAAACCGCAGGATGGGGGCCTGTTCAATCAGCCCGGACCAGCTTTCCACGGCCCGGTCACTGTCGGCGCCGTCGGCGTTGATTTTGTATTCTAAGGAGGCGATCATGCGCAAATTATTCCGTTTATCCCTGCTGGCCGCCATGGCGTGCAGCGCAATATCGGCCCAGGCCGAAGTGGTTGTTGTCGTCAACCCGAACGCGGCGGAGACGTCGCTGACGAAAGAGCAGGTGGCCCAGTACTTCCTCGGCAAGGCCGAAGCGTTCGCACCGATCGACCAGCCTGAGAGCGCCACCATCCGCTCGGAGTTCTACCAGAAGGTCGCCAACAAGGACCTGGCGCAGACGCGGGCGCTGTGGGCCAAACTGGTCTTCACGGGCAAGGCCATGCCGCCCAAAGAAGTGGCCAGCAACGCCGACGTGAAGAAGGCCGTGTTGGCGAATCCCAAGGCGATCGGCTACATCGACAAGAGCGCCGTCGACGCCACGGTGAAGGTGATCTGCACGCTTCCCTGATCCGGACCACCGTATTCCGAGGCCATCATGAGCATCAAACGCACTATCTGGGCGCTGCCCGTCATCTCCATTCTTGTCCTTGGCCTCGGCGTTGGTGGCAGCGCGCTGATCGCCAGCGGCGCCCTGCATGCGATTGACCGCACCGCCCGGGTGGACTATCCGCTGCTGGACCTGGTCAAGGATCTCCGGCAGGACATTGGAGGCATCACCGACGGCCTGCGCGATGCCGTCAGTGAAGGGGAGCAGGGCCGCCTTACGCCGATCGCGGAGCAGGCGGCCCGGGTCCGTGGCCGGCTCGCCAAACTGGCCGCCCTGGATGGGCAGGGGCCCGCCGCTAGCCGGCTGGGCCGGGAATTCGATGCCTACTTCCGTCCGGCGCTCGCGGCGACGCGGATGATGCTGAAGCTGGAGCAGGGCGATCTTCAAGCCTCGATGGAGGCGATGCAGAATGCGCAACGGCAGCTGCAGGCGGACCTGGTTCGGACGGGGGCGGACGCGCAACGCCAGTTCCAGTCGGGGATCGAACGCAGCGGCGACGGTGTGCGGCAGGTGCTAGGCACGATGCTGGCGGCCGCGTTGCTGGTCGCGGGAGGACTGGCACTGGCCTCCTGGGTTGTGGTCAGGCTGATCTGGCGGCAACTGGGCGGCGAGCCGGAATACGCCCGCGCGATTGCGCAAGCCGTCGCGCGCGGCGACTTGTCGATGCAGATCCGTACCGACTGCAGTGACAGTGTTCTGGCCGCACTGGGCGAGATGCGCGAACGCCTCGCCACGCTGGTGGCCGGCATCAAGGGCTCGGCCGAGACGATTGCCGCAGCCAGTGCCGACATTGCACGTGGCAGTACCGAATTGGCTGGCCGCACACAGGCGCAGGTGGAGGATCTGGATTTTACCAACCGCTCCATGCGCGAGCTGACTGGTACGGTGGAACAGAATATCCTGCACGTCAGCGATGCCAGCCAGCTGGCAGGCGATGCAACGTTGGTGGCAACGCGCGGCGGCGAGCTGGTCGACAGCGTCGTTGTGACGATGGGCGCCATCAACGCCTCGGCGGCAAAGATCGTCGACATCATCTCCGTCATTGATGGCATCGCCTTTCAAACCAACATCCTGGCGTTGAACGCGGCGGTGGAAGCGGCACGCGCAGGCGAGCAGGGACGCGGCTTTGCGGTGGTGGCGGGCGAGGTGCGCAACCTCGCGCAGCGTAGCGCCACCGCTGCGAAAGAGATCAAGGTCCTGATTGCCGATTCGGCAGCCAAAGTGGCGGCAGGCAGCGCCTTGGTGGACGAGGCCGGGGGCACGATGCGGCAAATTGTCGGGTCGATCCGCAAAGTGGAAACCATCATGGGCGACATCAGCGCAGCCGGGCGGCGCCAGGCCAGCGGCATTGAGCAAATCGGCCGGGCCATCGCCAGTATTGACGGGATGACGCAGCAGAATTCGGGGCTGGTCGAGGACGCATCAGCCGCCGCCGGGTCGCTGTCGGACCTGACCGCGCAATTGACCGATGCGCTGGCGGTGTTCCGGCTGGACGCGCGCATGGCGCTCGCCACGGCCGCGCGCAGGCCGGTGGCCCGGATTGGAGGTCCCGATGCGGTCCGACAAGCATGAGCGCACCCATGCTGCGATCATTCGCCGGGCAATACGCTTTGCCTGCAAGGAAGGGATGGAACGACTCAGTTTCAGCGTGCTGGCGGACCGGCTTGGCATGAGCAAGAGCGGCGTCTACGCGCACTTTGGTTCGCTGAGCGCACTACAGCTGGAGGTGGTCGACGCCTATTGCCAATGGTTTGCACGGCAGACATTTGGTGCGGTCCTGGCGGTGCCGCCGGGCCTGCCGCGTTTGCGTGCCATATTTGCCAACTGGTGTGGGCACATCGCTGCGGGAACGTGGCTGGAAGTCCAGCCGTTCTGCGGCGCCGGCGAACCAGCGCAACTGGCTGTATTGGCCAGTCAACAGTGGCTCAAGGCTTTGTGCGCCTGGCGCAATCGGCTGGCTGCCTGCGTGAGTGATGCCATGGCGGCGCGGCAACTGGCCGCCTGTACTGACCCGACGCAACTGGCCGACGATATCTATGGTCTGACCGTCGTCCTGCACCATGAGGTCAGGTTTTTTAACAACGCTGATGCCTTGCGTTGCACGATGGCGCGCTTTCGTTTGATGCTCAGTGCGGCCGGAGCGTGTGCCGAGCGGCGACACGCTCCGGACCATCAAGACGCGATCGCACCTTCCCGGGTGGAGTTGCTGTGAACTTAAGGCGCGAACTGTCGTCTTAAGAACGCCAGTTGCAACGCGATGCTTTGCCGGCAAACGGCTTCGCTGGCAAGGTGAAGCTCGAAGTGATTGCCATCGAGCAGGTGAAATTCACAGTTCGCGATGCGTCTGGCGGCGCGCCGTGCGGCGGCGGCCGGGGTCACCGAGTCGCGTTCGCCTGCAATGATCAAGGTGGCTGCCTTCACCTTCCTGGCCGATCGGGCAGGGCTGTAGAATGGCAGCTCCAGGAAAATGCGGGAAAGCACTTTGTTTTCCCAGCGCTCTCCGGGAGGGATCAGGCGTGCATAGCCGTCCCAGCATTCCGCGCTGCACAGGGCCGCCACTTCACCGGGGCGGCCGACAATGCGGCTGTAATGCGGCCGGCCAAAGGCGCGGCCGAGCTGGTCGCGCAGCGCAGCGAGCATCAGGCAAAAGCTGATGTGCAGTGGTACCTGAAGCACGCTGGCCACGCCGCTGACGTGGGGCACCTGGGCAATCACGGTGCGGATGCCGGGATCGCGCGCTGCGGTTTCGATCACGTGGCCGCCGGAAAACGAGGTACCCCATAGAACGATGCGGTCGTGATCCACGCCCGGCAGGTTGCGGACGTGCCGGACCGCCGCCTTCCAGTCGGCCAAGTGCCGGCGCGGGCTGACCCAATGCCTCGGTTGTCCTGCGCTGTCGCCGAAGTTACGGTAGTCGAACAGGTAGACGGCATAGCCGTCCGCCACGAAATGCCGTGCGATGTCGGGCAATGCGGCGGCACGGGTGCCGCCGAAGCCATTGGCCATGACCACCACGGGCGGTGGCGACACCTGTGCCGGGAGCAGGAGTGTCCCGGCGCAGGTCTCGCCCTCGCTCTCGAAATCAGATGCGATGCTATGCGCGGTCATGCTGCACGACGTGCCAGTGGCACGGCACGGGACGGGGTGGGGCCGCGCAGTTCCAGCCAGGCGTCTGCCACTGGATCATGCAGCAACATGGTGCGGTCGGCCTTCAGGTTGTTCAGCACACGCCACGGCAGCGAACGGCCCTGGCGTGGCAGCGTATGTTCTCCGCGCTGGACGTAGCCCGATTGCAGCGAGCCCAGAACGGATTCCTCCAGCTTTTCGCCGGCGGGGGCGCGGGGCGTCATCACGTCGCTGCCCACAGCGTCCATGTGCCGCCACAGACGGCACAGATAGTCTGCCGACATTTCGACTTTCAGGGTCCAGGGCGCGTTGGTGTAGCCGAACAGATAGGAAAAATTCGGAATGTCTTCCAGCAGCACGCCCTTGTAGGTGAGTTGCTTGCTCGGCTCAACCTTATGCCCGTCCACCGTCAGGACCATGCCGCCCAGCGATTGCAGTTGCAGACCGGTGGCAGTGATGATGATGTCGGCTTCCAGGAATCTGCCGGACTCCAGCAGGACGCCTTTTTCCTTGAATGTCTTGATCTTGTCGGTGACCACCGAGGCCTTGCCTTCGCGGATGACACGGAACAGGTCGCCATCCGGAACGGCGCACAAGCGCTCGTCCCATGGATTGTACTTGGGCGTGAAGTGCTGCATGTCGACGTCCGGTCCGACCTGCTTTTGCACGTTATTCAGCAGCCAGGAGCGGACCTGGCGCGGCCAGCGCCGGGCGGCCTTGTACACCAGCTGCTGCAAGCGCAGATTGCGCCAGCGCGCGATGCCGTAGACCCAGCGCCGCGGCAAGAAGTAGCTGAGGAAGGCGGCAGGCTTGTCATAGCCAGGCACCGTCATGACATAGCTTGGCGAGCGTTGCAGCATCGTGATATGGCCCGCCTGGTTGGCCATGGCTGGAATCAGCGTGACGGCGGTCGCGCCGCTGCCAATGACGACAATGTGCTTGCCACGGTAGTCGAGCTTTTCCGGCCATTTCTGGGGATGGATGAGCAAGCCTTGGTAGTGTTCTTCGCCCGGAAACTTGGGTTGGAAGCCTTGGTCGTGGTTGTAGTAGCCGGTACACGAAACCAGCTGTTTGCAGGTGAAGGTGAGCTGTTTGCCGGTAGTTTCATCGTGCGCGGCGACAGTCCAGCAACGGTGTTCGGTGGACCAGCTCGCCCCTACGATCTTCGTGCCGTAGCGGATCAGGCCGTCCACGCCGTGTTCGCGTGCCGTATCTTCGATGTACTGGCGAATCGCGGGACCGTCGGCGAGCACCTTGTGCTCACCCCAGGGGCGGAAGGAATAGCCAAAGGTGATCATGTCGGAGTCCGAGCGGATGCCGGGATAGCGGAACAGGTCCCAGGTGCCCCCGATGGCCTGCCGCCGCTCAAGAATCGCCACCCGCTTATCGGGGCATTCCTTGGACAGGTGGCAGGCCATGCCGATGCCGGACAAGCCTGCGCCAACGATCAATACGTCAAATTGGGGTGTCATGGAATATCTCCACTTTATCTAGTTGTTGGAAGTGGTGACTGTAGCGAGCGGAAGGAAAAGCCGCTTGACACGGCGAGACTATTTTTTTACATTCTAGGACATGAAACCAAACTTACGCGCAAGGGGTTTGCATGGATATCAGGCGCTCATGCGGGCGCTTGGTTTCGACCCCGCGCCACTGCTGCGCCGCTATCACATTGACGAAGCGGCGTTGGACCAGGACGATGCCCTGATCTCGCTGCACGCCGCCACGCATTTGCTGGAGGCCAGCGCGGAACTGACCGGCCTGGGAGACTTCGGGCTGCGCATGTCTTCCCATCAAAGTATCGACGTGCTGGGCCCGTTGAGTCTCGTCATTCGCAACGCGCCGACGGTGCGCGATGCGCTCAATGATGTGATTCGCTATCTGTTCGTTCAGAGCCCGGGGATTATCGTGTCGGTCGATGATCGCACGTCAACGCTGGAAAATACGGTGGCCGTTTCCGTGGAAATTCGTCTGCCGGGCCAGATTGTCGCGCACCAGAACAGTGACTTGTGTCTTGCGGATGCACACAATTTCCTGCGTCTTTTTGCGGGTGCAGACTATGAGCTCTGCGCGGTCTCGCTGTCGCATCCCCCCATCGTCAGCCGCGCTGCCTACGAGCGCTTCTTTGGCGCGCGCCTGCTGGAAGAGCCCTGCGGGGCCACGCTGTATATCTCGCGTAAGACCTTTGACGCCCATGTGCACGGCGCTAACGCGTCTTTTCACCAGGTGGCGGAAGACTACATTTTCCGCAACTTCGGGGTTGCCGAGCAAAGCGCATCGGAGCGGGTGCGGCTGGCGTTGCGGCGGACGCTGGGGACAGCGGACTGCGACAAGTCCAATATCGCCGCCTTGCTTGCGCTGCATCCGCGCACCCTGCAGCGCAGGCTGGAGGAAGAGGGCACCAGCTTCGGGGAAATCAAGGATGAAGTGCGCAAGCAGCTCGCGCTGGAATACTTGTGCGGCACCCGCATGGCGGTCGGGCAGATTTCCCTGATGCTGGGCTTCCCCGCGCAGTCGGCGTTGACGCGTGCATGCCGTCTCTGGTTCGGCGCGACGCCATTGGAACTGCGCGCGGCGAAGGTCGTCCGGTCCGATGATGCCTGATCCGGTTTTGTGGTGGAAATGAAACGGCAGGCCATTCCTGCCATTTTTTTATTTCCTATAATTGGTTTATTGTCCTAAATTTGGTACGATGTACCTACTTTAGCAACGGCCATCAAAATCCGCCATGGAACTCAAATATTATCTCTACTGTTTTGCCGATCTCGTGCTGATCGCGACATCTTTTATCTACGGTATCAAGTTCCTCAAGAAGCGGAATTTCTTGCTTGGGGGAGAGTTGCTGGTTGTGACGTTCTCGGCGACTAACCTGCTGGTGAATGCCTTGACTGAAATACCGATGTATATGAACGTGTCGCTGTTTTGCGATGCGTTCTCCCGGAGTTACGGGATACCGATCATTGGCATCGCTGGCTTGATGGCCGTTTCGCACCGGTTCAAGCCTTCCGCCTTCGTCGACGTGCTGCTGTTTGCGCTCGGCCTGGTGGTGACCGTGGTGGTCTGGGCAGGCGACTTCATGAAGGAACCGAAACCCTATTTCTATTTGGCGCTGTGGTCGGCGTTCTCGATGTATCTGGTGTACTTTGCCGTCAGGCTGGTGCGCGCAGGAGAAAAGTTCCAGGCACTGAGCGTCATCCTGGCCATGGTCTTTGCACAGACTATCGCGAGCATCTACGACTTCTACCATATTCCCGGTGACGACGATCACGTGGTGTTCTATATCTTCGCCTTGCTGGCCTGGTCTTTGTTGGGTGCTGCTATGTACCATGCATACTGCGCCTTGGAGCGCACCCAAAGCAGGCCGCAAACGCTCAGTTAAAGGGGCTCCGCCATCCAGTCTCCGGATGGATTTTACCCAGCGGCTCGAAAGCTGCTGGGTTTTTTTATTGAGCGGAGAGATTATGAAAGTCAACTTTGCCGTGACGACGGCGTGCATACTTGGCATCTTGTATTTTTCTCAAAGTGTCATGCAGCCTATCGTGACGGCACTTGTCCTCAGTCTGGCGTTGGCGCCATTGATACGTGCGATGGGGCGGATGGGATTGTCGCGCGTGCATGCCACCTTTGCCGCGCTGGGGGTGGTGATCGTGGCCTTTGTCGGCGCCATGGCGGTGCTCGGCGCCAACGTGATGGCCTTGTCGTCCGATTTGCCGCAATACAGTGCCGAGATTCGCGCCAAGACCAAGCGGCTGGAAAAGATGGTTCAGCATCCGCTGGCACGCCTGGCGCCGACCCTGATGGAGAGCGTGCCAGCGGGGCCTTTGCCGGAAGCGGGACCGCGCCCCATGCCGGTCGAGATACGCGAACGGACCAGTACCAGAGACGCGATTGCCAAAACCATCGGGGTGGTTTCCGGGCCCTTGGGCGAAGCCTTCCTGGTCCTGGTACTGCTGATCTTCATCTTGCTGGACCGGGAAAACCTGCGCGACCGGGTATTGCGCCTGGTCGGGCAACGCGACGTCAGCCGCACCATCCAGGGGCTGGAAGATGCGGCGGAAGGCGTGTCCCGGTTTTTCTTTACCCAACTGGTGCTGAATTTGACGTTTGGTGTGGTCATCGGCCTGGCGCTCTGGCTGATCGGGATTCCTCACGCCGCGTTGTGGGGAAGTGTATGCGCGGCGCTGCGCTTCGTCCCTTACATCGGGGCGCTGATTGCGGGCGCCGCCATTGCTTTGTTCGCGGCGGCGGTGGATCCGGGCTGGACGCTCGCTGCATATGCGATGGTGCTGTTTCTGCTGCTCGAATTGGTGGTGGCGCACGTGGTCGAACCGCGCGTCTATGGACATAGCGTGGGCATGTCGCCCCTGGCGGTGATCGTGTCTGCCTTGTTCTGGGGCGCGATCTGGGGGCCGCTGGGGCTGCTGCTGTCGACGCCGTTGACGCTGTGTATCGTGGTTGCCGGCCGCTATATCAAGAGCCTGGAACCCATCAGCATCCTGTTTGCGGAGGCGCCCCATGCCAATGCGGCGCAGCGTTTCCACCATCGCGTACTGAGCGGCGAGGCGGACGCCATCATTGACGACGCCCGTGCCTTCCTGCGCAAGGCGACGTTGGCGCGCTATTGCGACAAGGTACTGCTGCCCGGCATGGCGCTTGCCAGCTCTGACCTGCTCAGTAGCCAGGTGGATCATTTTCGCGCCACCGTCGCCATGGTGGCGGATACGCTGGCAGCCGGACAGGCCAAAGGTCGTGGCCGTGGCCGCAGGATCTCCCTGCTGAATGAGAATATTGGCGCCCATCTGCGCCACCGGCGCGAGGAAAGGCTGGGGCGCTGGCAAGGGCCGCTGGACGTACCCGCGCGGTCAGTCATCCTTTCGGCGGCGCTGCCCGGCATGCGCGAAGAGTTTGTGAGCGAACTGTTGGTGCTGGTATTTCGCGAGGCAGGTCTGGACGCGCGCAGCTACGTGATCAAGCCCGATGCAGAGGAGGACGACCCGGGCGCGGAGCAGCTGATTTCGACTATGTTCGTGTCCTATCCGGTGGACAGCAATCTTGATACCTGGGCTGCCGCGGTGGCCGAGCTGCGCTCCGCGCTGCCGGATATTCCGCTGGCAACCGTTCGTCCGCGCGAGGACGTGGAGGTGGAGCATTCGCGGGTAGCCGCACAGGTGGATCTGGTGCTGCAAAGTTTTGAAGAGGCGCTTGCGTTCGTGGCGCCACGCCATCCTGGATGAAGGAAGAGCGGGACTTCAACGAAGCCGCACGTAGTTGCGTCCGGCGTACTTCGCTCCATACGAGGCTGCGCTCGCGCGGGCGACGCATTGTTCGCCACGGATTCAGCGCTGGCTTGCGCAGCCCTGGACGCTTAGCACTGAGCGACCGGGCCGCATGGCGGCGTTCCAACTGGCTGAGGTGTTTTTCGCGCGTTCGCCGGGCAGGCGCCGTGCCGTTACGGCGCGGGCAGCGCGGCCATGGCGGCCTCGCGCACCACCTGGATCGCCCGTTCGCGGAACCATTGATGGACGCGGTCGGCATCGCGCATTTCGTGCCAGTAGGCGAAGATCTGGTAGGGCTTGACCCGCAGCGGCAGCGGTTTGACGACGATGGGCAGCAATTCGGCCAGGCGCAGCGCGTAAAAGCGCGGCAGGGTCAGCAGCAGGTCGCCGGAGGCGGCGATCTGGCAGGCCGCGAAATGGTGCTGGCAGATCAGGTGGATTTGCCGATGGCGTCCTTCGTTGCCGAGCAGGACGTCCAAAGTGTTGGTTTCTCCCAACGTCGAGACGCTCACGTGTTGCGCCGCGAAGTAGTCGTCGCGGGTCGGGGTGCCGTGGGCCAGCGGATGGTCGCGGCGCATGACGACGACATGCGTTTCGTCGAACATATAGGCGCTGGCCACGCGCGGGCCCACCCGCAGGCGGCGTTCGAACACCAGGTCCAGCTGGCCACTGGCCAGCGCCCGTTCGACTTCGTCCAGCGGCACGCGCCGGCTGGCCAGCCGCAGCCGGGGCGCCTCGCGCGCGAAGGCGGTGGCCAGGGCGGGCAGCGTCATCGATTCCAGCATGTCGCGCGCGCCCAGCGTCATCTCCACGTCCAGCGTTGCCGGCTGGACTTCCGCCTCGCTGCGCAAGGTGCTTTGCAGGCCGTGCAGGTGGCTTTGGACGGTGTCGATCACGGCCAGCGTGCGTTCGGTGGGCACGATGCGGTTGCCCTGGCGGACGAACAGGGGGTCGTCGAAGTGCTCGCGCAGCCGGTTCAGGGCATGGGTCACGGCCGGTTGCGTCAGGTGCAGGGCGCGCGCGGCGGCCGTGATGCCGCCCTGCTGGTAGATCGCGTCGAGGACGCGGAACAGGTTCAGGTCGATGCGGTTGTCGGTGGACATGATGTGGCGGGATGGGGAGCGATTCCCAGCATATTAACCGCATTTATAGTACTGCATTACTAATATTCATTTTATGGATGGGTTCAATTCGCGTACGCTGGCTGTATCACAACAGCCTGGACTTTACATCATGGATTTCACGACGTTTGAACGTTGCCGCGCGCCTGTCTCGCGCGGCGTGGCCGCCAACAACCCCTTACCATGGCACGCCGCCGGAAAGGAGCACGCATGAGCACCGCGATGACCGACGCCCGCCCCGTGCGCGATGAAGACCGGCTCGACATGGCCCGCCTGGACGCCTGGCTCAAGGGCGCGATCGCCGGGCTGGAAGGGGAGCCGCAGCTCCGCCAGTTCCAGGGCGGCGCGTCCAACCTGACCTACCTGGTCAACTATGGCGAGCGCGCCCAGGTGCTGCGCCGCGCCCCGGCCGGCGCCGCTGGCGCGGGCGCGCACGACATGCTGCGCGAGGCGGCCGTGATGGCGGCCCTGAAAGCCAGCTATCCCTACGTGCCGGCCATCCTGGCGCGCTGCGACGATCCCGCCGTGGTCGGCGCGCCGTGCTTCGCCATGGAATGCCTGCCGGGCATCATCCTGCGGCGCGACCTGCCGCCCACCCTGGGCCTGGACACGGCCGGCGTGCGCCAGCTGTGCACCAATGTGCTGGACCGCCTGATCGAACTGCATGCGGTCGATACGTCGCAGCCCGGGATCGCCGCGCTGGGCAAGGGCGAAGGCTACGTGGCGCGCCAGTACGACGGCTGGACCGGGCGCTGGCAGCGCGCGCTGACCGAGGGCACCGACGCCTGCGAGGACGTGGTGGCCTGGCTGGGCGCCGTGCGGCCGCAGCGCGACACGCGCCAGTGCGTGATTCATAACGATTACCGTTTTGATAACGTTGTGCTGGACCCGGTCGATCCCACCCGCGTGATCGGTGTGCTCGACTGGGAAATGGCGACCATCGGCGACCCGCTGATGGACCTGGGCGGCTCGCTGGCCTACTGGGTGGAAGCGGGCGACGAAGCGGCCTTCCTGGCCTCGCGCCGCCAGCCCACCCACGCGCCGGGCATGCTGACGCGGCGCGAAGTGCTGGCCTACTACGCCGAGCGCACCGGCACCGACATCGGCGACTTCGCGTTCTATGAGGTGTTCGGCCTGTTCCGCCTGATGGTGATCGCGCAGCAGATCTACCGCCGCTACGCGCTGGGCCAGACCACCAACCCGCAGTTCGCCGGCTTCGGCGAGATGGTGCGCTACCTGGGGCAGCGCTGCCGGGCCGTGATCACGACCGGCGGCAGCGTGCGATGAGCGACCATTCCCACCTTCAGGAGCACACGAGCATGCACCCATCCAATCTGTTCGACCTGGCCGGCAAGGTCGCCCTGGTCACCGGCGCCAGCCGTGGCATCGGCGAGGAAGTCGCCCGCCTGCTGGCCGCCAGCGGCGCGCACGTGATCGTCACCAGCCGCCGCGTCGACGACTGCCAGCGCGTGGCCGACGACATCGTGGCCGCCGGCGGCTCGGCCGAAGCGGCGGCCTGCCACATCGGCGACATGGCGCAGATCGAGGCCCTGTACGCGCAACTGGCCGCGCGCCACGGCCGCCTCGACATCCTGGTCAACAACGCCGCCACCAGCCCGTATTTCGGCCCCATCACCGACACCAGCGCCGACGCGTTCCAGAAGACGGTGGACGTCAACATCCGCGGCTACTTCTTCATGTCCACCCATGGCGCCAGGCTGATGGCCGCCAATGGTGGCGGTTCCATCATCAATGTGGCGTCCGTGAACGGCGTCATTCCGGGCCTGCACCAGGGGATCTACTCGATCACCAAGGCGGCCGTCATCTCCATGACCAAGGCCTTCGCCGTCGAGCTGGCGCTGGCGGGCGTGCGCTGCAACGCGCTGCTGCCGGGCTTCACGGACACCAAGTTCACCACCGCGCTGAAGGAGTCGCCGGCCGTGCTCAAACAGCTGCTGGCGCACGTGCCGATGCGCCGTGCCGCCCAGCCTTCCGAGATGGCAGGTACAGTGCTCTACCTCGCTTCGGCCGCGTCGAGTTACACTACAGGGGCTGTTCTCAACGTCGATGGGGGGTACCTGTGTGTTTGACCCGCCATTGACCCAGGTTTTCATGGAATAACAGGAAAAATATATGTCACTAACGATAGCTGTGCCACGTGAAGTTTACCCGCAGGAGAAACGCGTCGCCACCGTGCCCGAGGTGGTCGAAAAGCTCATTAAACTGGGCTTCTCGGTCGCCGTGGAAACGGGGGCCGGCGATGCCGCCAATTTCAGTGACGATGCCTACCGCGCCGCCGGCGCGCGCATCGTCCCCAGCGCCCCCGAGCTTTGGGCGCAGGCCGACATCGTCTTCAAGGTAAGGGGTCCGAACCCGGAGGAAGTGGCGCTGGTGCGTGAAGGCAGCACGCTGGTGTCCTTCATCTGGCCGGCCCAGAACCCCGAATTGCTGCAGCAACTGGCGGCCAAGAAGGCCACCGTGCTGGCGATCGACGCGCTGCCGCGTACCCTGAGCCGCGCTCAGAAGATGGACGCGCTCACTTCCATGGCTGGCGTGGCCGGCTATCGCGCCGTGATCGAGGCAGCCAACGCGTTTGGCCGCTTCTTCAACGGCCAGGTGACGGCGGCCGGCAAGATCCCGCCGGCCAAGGTCTTCATCGCCGGCGCCGGTGTGGCCGGCCTGGCGGCGATCGGCACGGCCGTGGGCCTGGGCGCCATCGTGCGCGCCAACGACACCCGGGCCGAAGTGGCCGACCAGGTGGTGTCGCTGGGCGGTGAATTCGTCAAGGTCGACTACGAGGAAGAGGGCGGCGGCGGCGGCGGTTACGCCAAGGTGATGAGCGAGGGCTTCCAGCAGGCCCAGCGCGCCATGTACGCCCAGCAGGCCAAGGAGGTGGACATCATCATCACCACCGCCCTGATCCCCGGCAAACCGGCGCCCCGGCTGATCACGGCCGACATGGTGCGCAGCATGAAGCCGGGCAGCGTGATCGTGGACATGGCCGCCGAACAGGGCGGCAACTGCGAGCTGACCGTGCCGGGCCAGGTGGTGGTGCAGCATGGCGTGACCATCGTCGGCTACACCGACCTGGTGAGCCGCCTGTCCAAGCAATCGTCGACCCTGTATTCGAACAACCTGCTGCGCCTGACCGAGGAACTGTGCAAGACCAAGGATGGCGTCATCAACGTCAACATGGAGGACGACGCCATTCGCGGCCTGACCGTGATCAAGCAGGGCGAAGTCACGTGGCCGCCGCCAGCGCCCAAGGCGCCGCCGCCACCGGCCCCCAAGCCGGCTGCGGCCGCCCCGGCGCCCAAGGCGCACGGCCATGGCGCGCCGTCCGCGCCCGCCTCGACCGGGCGCGTGGTCGCCATGTTCGGCGTGGCCGCCGCGCTGCTGCTGGCGATCGGCGCGTTCGCTCCAGCCGCCTTCCTCGGCCACTTCACGGTGTTCGTGCTGGCCTGCTTCATCGGCTACATGGTGGTGTGGAACGTGACGCCGGCCCTGCATACGCCGCTGATGAGCGTGACCAACGCCATTTCCAGCATTATCGCCATCGGCGCGCTGGTGCAGATCGCACCGCCGGTGGACGCGGCCCTGGCCCGTCCGGCTGATGCGATCCGCTGGCTGGCCATGATCGGTATCGTGCTGACCGCGATCAATATGTTCGGCGGCTTCGCCGTCACGCGCCGCATGCTGGCGATGTTCCGCAAATAATTCGAAGAGGGCTAACAATGTCTGAAAGTCTCACCACCGTCGCCTACCTGGGGGCGACGATCCTGTTCATCCTGAGCCTGGGCGGCCTGTCGCACCCGGAATCGGCGCGGCGCGGCAACGCCTACGGCATGATCGGCATGGCGATCGCCGTGCTGGCCACGGTCCTGGGCCCGCACGTGACGGCCTCCGGCCTGTCGTGGATCGTGGCCGCCATGGTCGCCGGCGGCTCGCTGGGCCTGTACGCGGCGCGCACCGTGCAGATGACGCAAATGCCGGAACTGGTGGCATTGATGCACAGCCTGGTCGGCCTGGCCGCCACGCTGGTCGGCTACGCCAACTACATCGATCCGTCCGTATCGGCCCAGCTGGCCGGCGCGGAAAAGACGATCCATGAGGTGGAAATCTACATCGGCGTGCTGATTGGCGCCATCACGCTGTCCGGTTCCCTGATCGCGTTCGGCAAACTGTCGGGCCGCGTGGGCGGCAAGCCGCTGCTGCTGCCTGGCCGTCACTGGCTCAACCTGATCGGCCTGCTGGTGGTGATCGTCGTCGGCCAGCGTTTCCTGGGCGCCGAATCGGTATCCGACGGCATGCTGCCGCTGGTCGTGATGACCGTGATCGCGCTGTTGTTCGGCGTGCACATGGTGATGGCCATCGGCGGCGCCGACATGCCAGTGGTGGTGTCGATGCTGAACAGCTATTCCGGTTGGGCGGCTGCGGCCACCGGCTTCATGCTCAACAACGACCTGCTGATCGTGACCGGCGCGCTGGTCGGTTCCTCGGGTGCGATCCTGTCCTACATCATGTGCCGCGCGATGAACCGCAACTTCATCAGCGTGATCGCGGGTGGCTTTGGCGGTGGCGCCACCAAGCCTGCAGCCGGTGGTGGCGGCGCCGCCCAACCGGAAGGCGAAGTAGTGGCCGTGACCGCCGCCGAGACCAGCGAGATGCTGCGCGAAGCGAAGAACGTGATCATCGTGCCGGGCTACGGCATGGCGGTGGCGCAGGCGCAGCACACGGTGAATGAGATCACCCAGTATCTGCGCTCCAAGGGCGTGAATGTGCGCTTCGGTATCCACCCGGTGGCGGGCCGTATGCCGGGCCACATGAACGTGCTGCTGGCCGAGGCCAAGGTGCCGTACGATATCGTGCAGGAGATGGATGAACTGAACGATGATTTCGGCGACACCGATATCGCGATGGTCATCGGCGCCAACGACATCGTCAACCCGGCCGCGCAGGACGATCCGTCCAGCCCGATCGCCGGCATGCCGGTGCTGGAGGTGTGGAAGGCGAAGAACTCGATCGTGATGAAGCGCAGCATGGCCTCCGGCTACGCGGGCGTCGACAATCCGCTGTTCTACAAGGAGAACAACCGCATGCTGTTCGGTGACGCGAAGAAGATGCTGGATGAGGTGCTGGCGGCCCTGAAAGCGGCAGCGTAATCGCAGGCAGCAGTTGATGTGATGTGCGAAAGGCCAATCTTCGGATTGGCCTTTTTTTTATCGCGATGCGAAGGGTGATCAGCGCGTCCGGGCGCGGCGTTGCACGGGCAGGCTGGCCAGGGGCAGGGCGGCCGGCGGTGGCGCCGCTTCAGCCGCTTCGGCTGCTTCCAGTGATTCGATGATGGGACAATCGGGCCGTTCGTCGCCGTGGCAGCAGTTCACCAGGCTTTCCAGCGCGGTGCGCATTTGCTGGAGTTCCTGCAGTTTTGCATCCAGCTCGGCCAGATGCGCCTGTGCCAGCGCCTTGACCTGGCGGCTGGAGCGTTCCCGGTTCTGCCACAGGTCGAGCAATTCGCCCACCTGGTCCAGCGCGAAACCAAGGTCGCGGCAATGGCGGATGAAGCGCAACCGCGCCACATCCTTGTCGCCATAGCGCCGGTAGCCGGCATCCGAGCGGCCCGGCTGCGGCAGCAGGCCGATACTCTCATAGTGCCGTATCTTTTTCGCCGAGACCCCGGAGATCGCGGCGACTTCCCCTATATTCATCGACCTGCTCCCGTAGCGTGGTGGCCACCAGTCTGCACCTTCCCGCGATGGGAAGGTCAAGCGCATTGTAGCGCGTGTAACGCGTGCGGGAGCGGGACGATCAGGCGCGTTTGCGGCGCGCCAGCACACCGACCAGTGCCAGACCAGCCAGCATCATGCCGTAGGTTTCAGGCTCAGGGACGGCGGGGGCGAAGGTGGCGGTGTAGGCCATCGCCGGCACGTACCAGCTCGACCACGGCGTTTGCAGAGTCAGCGGATCGGTGCCGGCCGAATTCAGGAAACGGAAGCCGCCACCCAGGCCGCCATCCGAATTCGAACCGGCGATGCTCACTTCGGACATCGGCGACGCTACGCCGGCCACGGTCAGGTAGGCGATGTAGTTGGTGCCGGCGGTCAGGGTCAGGTTGATGCCATTCGCGCCCAGGTACTGGACGCCGCCGTTGTAGCTGATCGGTGCGCTGGTGTACAGGGCCGGACCGACTGGCTTGCTGCCATCCCAGG
This sequence comes from Rugamonas brunnea, assembly GCF_014042345.1. Lineage (GTDB taxonomy): Bacteria > Pseudomonadota > Gammaproteobacteria > Burkholderiales > Burkholderiaceae_D > Rugamonas > Rugamonas brunnea. The sequence continues at coordinate 73,184 of NZ_JACEZT010000015.1, read as the reverse complement.
CGGCAATGGTGAGGTCGACATTGCCGCTGACGCCGGACAGTGCCTGGAAGGTGAAGCTCTTCAGGACGCCGCCGGGCGCGGTGAAGAATTCGCCATAGCTGGTCGTGTCGGGGGCGCCCATCGAGTAGATCGGGGAGCCGATGACGCCGGTGTTGGTGTAGGTCGTATCGGCGTGGGCTGCGCCGCACAGGAAGGCGGTGGCGATGGTCAGGCTGGTGGCGATGCGCTTCAATTTCATGGAGATCCCTTTCGACGATGGCGGTTGACCGCAGTGTTTTGTATAAGAGCAGTAATGATAACAAATTGTCTATACACAAAAACACTATTTTTGCATTTTTCCATCATTTCCTTCTGGTCATTGTTGTATCGCCGCAATTACTGGACGCCAGCACCAGCCAAACCCGGTCATCAAAATTTTCTTGAGTGTTGCAATTTAGGAAACCGCTATAAGCATATTAGATATCAGGTAACTTGATAATTAACTTGATATACTTCCTGATATTATCCAGTCATTTCACAGCCCATCAATCCATGCGAAAGGCAGGGCGGCGTACGCCCTTGTCGAAGGAGATGCCCGCCCTCGCGCGTCCGCGCCAGGACCAACCGCTTTCACGCTGCGGGAAAGAAAACCGGGTGCCCCGCGGCGGGCCGCCTGCCGTCAGGCAGCGTGGCCACCAGCAGCCCGGCCAACCATGTGCAGTCATAACAATCAAACCGGAGACAAACCAATGAATGGTCGACAACTGACCGGAACCGCCGCCGCCGCCAGCGCGGTCTTGCTGCTTGCCGCCTGCGGTGGCGGCGACAGCGTGGCGCCCCTGCCGCAACTGGCCGCCGCCACGGGCGCGACCCTATCCTCCTGCGCCGACCTGGCCACGCGCATCGCCTATCCCAACACGGTCATCACGGCCGCCAACGACATTCCCGCCGGCACGCTGGTCGTCGCCGGCAAGCCGGTGGCGCAGCATTGCCAGGTCACGGGCCAGATGTTCCAGCGCGTCAGTCCGGTCGATGGCAAGCGCTATGCGATCGGCTTCGAAATGCGGCTGCCGGTCAACTGGAACGGCCGCTTCTTCTACCAGGCCAACGGCGGCCTCGACGGCGTGGTCGCCACGGCCACCGGCCCGGTGGGCGGCGGCGGCCCGCTGGACCATGCCCTGAACCAGGGTTTCGCCGTCATCAGTTCCGATGCCGGCCACAACGGTTCGCAGATTCCCTCGTTCGGCATCGATCCGCAGGCGCGCCTCGATTATGGCTACCAGGCCGTGGGCAAGCTCACGCCGATGGCCAAGGCGCTGATCAAGACCGCCTACGGCAAGGAGCCCGATCGTTCCTACATCGGCGGCTGCTCCAATGGCGGCCGGCACACGATGGTGGCGGCGGCCCGCTACGCCGACCAGTACGACGGTTTCCTGGTCGGTGATCCGGGCTTCCGGCTGCCGCTCGCGGCCACGGCCAATATCGCCGGCGGCAAGACCTACGCCGCGCTGGCCAGCACGCCGGGCGACTTGTCCACCGGCTTCACGGCCGCCGAGCGCACGCTGGTGTCGAACGCGGTGCTGGACAAGTGCGACGCGCTCGACGGCGTGAAGGATGGCATGGTGCAGGACGGCGCCGCCTGCCAGGCCGCGTTCAACCTGGAACGCGACGTCCCCACCTGCGCCGGCGCGCGCGACGGCACCTGCCTGAGCGCAGCGCAAAAGACGGCTATCGGCCAGTTGTTCGCCGGCGCCACCACCGCCACCGGCAAGAAGATCTACGCCGGCTTCCCGTATGACGCCGGGCTGGCGACGCCCGGCTGGGCCTCGTGGAAGTTCACCTCCCCGATGCAGCGCGATGCCGGCGCCGTGGGCCTGGTGTGGCAGGCGCCGCCCGAGGACGCGGCCAGCTTCGATGGCACCAGCTTCGTCCTGAACGGCAATCTGGACGACATGCTGGCCAAGATCGGCGCCACCACGGCCACCTACACCGAGAGCGCCCTGTCGTTCATGTTGCCGCCCAACGTCAGCGACCTGGGTGCACTGAAGAAGCGCGGCGCCAAGCTGCTGGCCTACCACGGCACCAGCGATCCGATCTTCTCCAGCGACGACACCAACGCCTGGTACGACAGCCTGCGCGCGGCCAATGGCGGCGATGCGGCCAACTTTGCCCGCTTCTTCCGCGTGCCCGGCATGAACCATTGCAGCGGCGGCCCGACGGCCGACCAGTTCGACATGCTCACGCCGCTGGTCAACTGGGTCGAGAAGGGCCAGGCGCCGGACGCCGTGACGGCCAGCGTGCGTGGCCCCGGCAACAGCGGCGGCGTCAACGCCGACGTGCCGGCAAGCTGGTCCGCGAGCCGCAGCCGGCCGTTGTGCGCCTATCCGAAGGTGGCGAAGTACAAGGGCAGCGGCAGCGTCGAGGACGCCGCCAATTTCAGTTGCCAGTGAAGCGATAGTTGAAACAGTGCGCTGGCGCGGCCCGGTCGCGCCAGCGAATCATGGTGTCCATTTTTACAAGGAATAAAAACATGAAATCGATCATTCCATCCATCAAGACCTGCATCGGCGTGGCGCTGCTGCTGCCCGCGCTGTGCCTGGCCGGCGAGGACCGGGGCACGGCGCCCGAAGCGGAAGCGCTGGTGAAGAAGGCGGTCGCCTACTGGAAGCAGAACGGCAGGGACAAGGCGCTGGCGGAGTTCAACAAGCAGGGCAGTCAGTTCCGCGTCAAGGATATGTACGTCGTCGCCTTCGACATGACGGGCATGGGCCTGGCCCATCCCAATCCCAAGCTGGTCGGCAAATCCACGCCCGGCATCAAGGATGTCGATGGCAAGATGATCTTCCGCGAATATGTAAATACCGTGGAAACCAAGGGCCGGGGCTGGGTCGATTACAAGTGGCCGAGCCCGGCCACCGGCGCCATCGAGAGCAAGTCCACGTATCTGGAAAAAGTGGACGACGTCATCATCGGCGCCGGGATCTACAAGTAATCTTCAATTCTGGACGGGCCCGCCCGCCTGAACCCGCCTGAGCCCGCAAGGGCAGGGCGGGCAGGACAGGCAGGACGGGCATGGCGGGCGGGACGGCCCGGACGAACGGCGGGCGCGGCTTACATGGCTAGACCGGCTAGAACGGCTAGAACGGCTAGAACGGCTAGAGCGGCGCCCGGTCCAGGTGCTCGGCCACCATTTCCCGCACCAGGTCGATCAGCCCCTGCTGGGTGGCCGTGACCTGGCGGTGCGAATTGACGGCCAGCGACAGCTTGGCCTTGAGTCCATCGCCGAGGATGGAGCGCAGCCGGTACTGGCGCGCGCTGGCCAGGTTGGCCACCGCCGTCTGCGACAGGATGGCGTAACCGAAGCCCTCGGCCACCAGATCGAGGATGGCGTTCACGCCGTCCACTTCGAAGGCGATGGTGGGGCGCAGACCCAGGTTGGCCAGTTCGCCTTCGATCAGCATGCGGATCGCGTTCGGGCGGCTGGGCACGATCAGCGGGTAGTCCGGCAATTCGCCGATGGCGACCGGCGTGGCCGGCACGCCGTCGCCCTGGGGCGCGACCAGGAACAATTCTTCCTCCAGCAGCGGCGTCAGGTCCACATCGGGCAGGGGCGAGGCGTTGTACAGCAGGGCCACGTCCAGCCGGCCCGACAGCAGCGATTCGTGCATGCCCGAACTCATGCCTTCGCGGATGGCCAGCGTGGCGGCCGGGAAGCGCTCCTTGAATTCGCGGAAGATCGGCACGGCCAGGATCTTCAGCAGGCTGGGCGGCAGACCCAGCGCCACATGGCCCACCAGCGCGCCGCGCGCGCGGCCCAGTTCCTCGCGCAGGCGCTCCACCTGGTACAGGATGCCGCGGCCGTATTCGAGCAGCAGCTTGCCGGCGTCGGTGGTGACGACGCCACGGCCGTTGCGCACCAACAACGTCTGCTTGAATTCCAGTTCCAACATGCGTACCTGGCGGCTCAGCGCCGGCTGGACGATGTCGAGCACGCTCGCGGCCCGCGTGAAGCTGCCGAGCTCGGCCACGCGAACGAAATATTCCAGTTGTTTCAAGTCCATCGGTGGCTATTCCTTACTCAACGTCATCGCCGGGTGTGCTCACTGGCCCTTGCTCACTTCATCGGCCAGCGTGGGGTCGATCATGATCGCGCTCAGCGCGTGCAGCACCTGGCGCAGGTTCTGGTGCAGGGCGGTGCGCTGGCCGGCCGTCAGCTTGGACAGCATGCCCGCTTCCAGCCGCGCCACGAATGCGTGCGCCTGGTCCAGCAGGGACTGGCCCGTGGCCGTCAGGCTCAGGCGCACGATGCGGCCGTGGGTGGGGTCGGGATGGCGTTCGACCCAGCCCTTTTGTTCCATCAGCTTGACCATCTCGTTGGCCGATTGCGGCGAGATCAGCGAGCGTTCGGCCAGCTGGGCGTTGCTGATCTGCGCATGTGACTCAAGGAATGACAGCGCCGTGTACTGGCTCACCGTCAGGCCCAGCGGGGTCAGGGCGTCGCGGATGCGGCGGTTGACGGCATGGTCGAGCCGGCCGATCAGGTAGCAGACACCGAGCGGGCGGTTTTTCTCGTCGCCGGCGGTGTCGTTGAGGAGTGCGTTCATGGTGATTCCGTGTGTGAAGGTTGGCAGGTTGCCTGATATATGTTGCAGATCTTACCGCAACCGGGGCCGGCATCGGAATTATTTTCGGAAAAGCTTGACGCAGGCTTGCGTTTTTATTTTTATCCTTTATGATTGATGTATCAGGTAGCCTGATATTAACCAATTAAGGAGGCTGAGAATGGCTAAGTACGAACAACGTTGGACTTGTGTGGATGTCAAAGTCGAGGCGGGCATCGCCTGGGTCACGCTGAACCGCCCGGAAAAACGCAACGCGATGAGCCCGACGCTCAACCGCGAGATGATCGATGTGCTGCAGACGCTGGAACTGGACGAGGAAGCCGCAGTGCTGGTGCTGACCGGCGCCGGCGACTCCTGGACAGCCGGCATGGACCTCAAGGAATACTTCCGCGAAACGGATGGCAAGCCCGAGATCTTCCAGGAACGTTCGCGCCGCGACGCCTGCGAATGGCAGTGGAAGCTGCTGCGCATGTACAACAAGCCGACCATCGCCATGGTCAACGGCTGGTGCTTTGGCGGCGGTTTCTCGCCGCTGGTGGCCTGCGACCTGGCCATCGCCGCCGACGAGGCCACCTTCGGCCTGTCCGAGATCAACTGGGGCATCCCGCCGGGCAACCTGGTGAGCAAGGCCATGGCCGACACCGTCGGTCACCGCGAATCGCTGTACTACATCATGACGGGCGAGCCGTTCGGCGGCCAGAAGGCGGCGCAGATGGGCCTGGTCAACAAGAGCGTGCCGCGCGCCCAGTTGCGCGAAGAAGTGCAAGCGCTGGCCAACAAGTTGCTGGAGAAGAATCCGGTGGTGCTGCGCTACGCCAAGAACGGCTTCAAGCGTTGCCGCGAACTCGATTGGGACCAGTGCGAGGACTACCTGTACGCCAAGCTGGACCAGTGCATCGGCCGCGATCCAGAGCAGGGCCGCAAGGAAGGCATGAAGCAATTCCTCGATGACAAGACCCTCAAGCCCGGCCTGCAAACCTACCAGCGCAAATAAGCCGGCACCAACCTACACCGACCGGCAGCCCATTGCAGGCGCCGGAACCCTATCGAGGAGGAGACGATGAATAAGATTGCATTGCTGATCGGCGGCGAGAGCCGTCCCGCCGCCAACGGCGCCACGTTCGAGCGCAAGAACCCCGTCAGCGGCGAGGTGGTGACGCTGGCCGCCGCCGCCACGCTGGAAGACGCCGACGCTGCCGTGGCCGCCGCCGCCGCCGCGTTCCCGGCCTGGGCCGCGATGGCGCCCAGCGCGCGCCGTTTGCTGCTGCTGAAGGCGGCCGAGGTGATGGACCGCCGGGCGCCCGACTTTATCGCCATGGGCGTGGCCGAGGCGGCGTCGACGCCGGTGTGGTACGGCTTCAACGCCATGCTGGCGGCCAATATGCTGCGCGACGCGGCCGGCATGGTCAACCAGGTTGGCGGCGAAGTGATCCCGTCCGACGTGGACGGCAACCTGGCCATGGCCGTGCGCCAGCCGGCTGGCGTGGTGCTCGGCATCGCGCCGTGGAACGCGCCTGTCATCCTGGGCACGCGCGCCATCGCTGTGCCTCTGGCCTGCGGCAACACGGTGGTGCTGAAGGCGTCGGAACTGACGCCGGGCCTGCACCGCCTGATCGGCGACGTGTTCCAGGAGGCGGGCTTCCCGGCCGGCGTCGTCAATGTGCTCAGCAACGCGCCGGCCGACGCGGCGGCGCTGGTCGAGCGCTTGATCGCCAATCCGGCCGTCAAGCGCGTCAACTTCACCGGTTCGACCCATGTTGGCCGCATCATCGGCCAGCTGGCGGCCAAATACCTGAAGCCGGCCGTGCTGGAACTGGGCGGCAAGAACCCGATGCTGGTGCTGGAAGATGCCGATATCGACGAAGCCGTGACGGCCGCCGCCTTCGGCTCCTACTTCAACCAGGGCCAGATCTGCATGTCCACCGATCGCATCATCGTCGCCCGTTCCGTGGCCGATGCGTTTGTCGACAAGCTGGCGACCAAGGTGGCGAGCATGAAAGCGGGCAAGCCGGGCAGCGAGGGCTGCATCCTGGGCGCCATGGTCAGCCCCGAGGCGGCCGCGCGCGTCGAGCGCCTGGTGGCCGACGCGGTGGCCAAGGGCGCAACGCTGGCCACCGGCCCGGTGCAGGCCGACGGCGCGCTACTGCAACCGGTGCTGGTGGATGGCCTGACCAAGGCCATGGACCTGTACCGCGAGGAAGCGTTCGGCCCCGTGGTCTCGGTGCTGCGCGTGGACAGCGACGACGAGGCGGTGGCGCTGGCCAACGACAGCGAGTACGGCTTGTCGGCCTCCGTGTTCAGCAAGGACATCGGGCGCGCCATGGCGCTGGCCAAGCGCATCGAGTCGGGCATCTGCCACATCAACTCCTCGACCGTGCATGACGAGGCGCCGATGCCGTTCGGCGGCGTCAAGGCGTCCGGCTACGGCCGCTTCGGCGGCAAGGCGGGCATGGCCGAGTTCACCGACCTGCGCTGGATTACGGTGCAAACCACGCACCGCCACTACCCGGTGTAGGAAAGTCGCTTCCGCGGCGGGCGGCCGGCCCTGATCAGGGCCGGCCCGCTGGATCAGTATTTGAGTCATTTCGGCGCGGGCCCGCCCCGCGCCCACAGTTTGGGATAACACATGGACACCTACGGCGCACCGCTGCGCGATATGCGCTTCATCCTCGACCATCTGGTCGGCATCGACAGTATCGCGGCCTTGCCCGGCTGCGAGGCGGCCGAACCGGAGCTGGTCTACAGCATTCTTGAGGAAGCCGACAAATTCGCGGCCGGCGTGCTGGCGCCGATCAACAAGTCCGGCGACCTGCAGGGCTGCCGCCTCGATGGCGACCGCGTGGTCGTGCCCTACGGCTGGCAGGAGGCCTGGGACCAATTCGTGGCCGGCGGCTGGCTGGGCCTGTCGCTGCCGGAGCAGTACGGCGGGCAGGGCTTGCCCAAGGCGCTCTGGGCGCCCGTGTGGGAGATGTGGTTCTCCGCCAACCTGGCCTTCACCATGCTGCCGCAACTGACGCTGGGCCAGACCGAGGCGCTGGACGTGGCGGCCGATGAGGCCATGAAGGCCCTGTACCTGCCGCGCATCGTCAGCGGCGAGTGGGCCTGCAATATGAGCCTGACGGAGCCGCAGGCCGGTTCCGATCTGGCGGCCGTGCGCATGCGCGCCGAAGCCGCCGCCGACGGCAGCTATCGCCTGTTTGGCCAAAAGATTTTCATTTCCTACGGCGACCATGAACTGACGGACAACATCGTCCACCTGGTGCTGGCCCGGCTGCCCGACGCGCCGGCCGGCATCAAGGGCATTTCGCTGTTCCTGGTGCCCAAGTTCCTCGTCAACGCCGACGGCAGCCTGGGGGCGAAGAACGATGTGCGCGCCGTCTCGCTGGAACACAAGATGGGCATCCACGGCAGCCCGACCTGCACCATGGCCTATGGCGACCAGGGCGGGGCGGTTGGTTACCTCGTGGGGGAACTGAATCGCGGCATCGAATACATGTTCGTGATGATGAACGAAGCCCGTTTCGGCGTCAGCCTGCACGGCGTGGCGCTGGCCGAACGCGCCTACCAGATGGCGCTGCGCTACGCGAATGAGCGCAGCCAGGGCAAGGTGGCGGGCGAGGCCGGCCGGCCTATCGCCGGCCACCCGGACGTCAAACGCCAGTTGCTGGCGATGCGCACCCGGATTTTCGCCATGCGGGCGCTGGTCTATCCGGCTGCCGCGTGGTTCGATCAGGCGCGCCACCATCCATCGCCCGAGGCGGCCGCCCGCAGCCGACGTTACATCGACCTGCTGATGCCGGTGCTGAAGGGCTGGAATACCGAGACCGGCAATCTGGTTTGCGACGACGCGATCCAGGTGTTCGGCGGCATGGGCTTTGTCGAGGAAACGGGCGTCGCCCAGCACTACCGCGACGGGCGCGTGACGCGCATTTACGAGGGCACCACCGGCATCCAGGCCAATGATCTGGTCAGCCGCAAGATCCTGCGCGAGAACGGCGCCACGCTGCGCGAACTGGTGGCCGAGATCCGCGCCGACGTCGCGGCCCTGGCCGACGTGCGGGAGCTGGCCGGCCACGCCAAGGCGCTGGCGGCCAATGTGGACGATCTGGAGCGGGCCACCGACTTCCTGCTGGCCAACGGCAGCAGCGATCCCGCCACCGTGCAGGCGGCGGCCGTGCCTTTCCTGCATCTGGCGGGACTGGTGTGCGCCGGCTGGCGCGTGGCCCAGGCGGCGCGCGCGGCGCAAGGCGGGCTGGCCGCAGCGGCGTCGGCAGGGGCCGCAGCGGCAACTGGAGCGGCAGGAGTGGCAGGAGTGGCAGCGGCAGCAGGGGCAGCAGGGGCGGCTGAATCGGCCCCGGCGGGCGCCCCGGGCGCGGGTGCGGAGGATGCCGGCTACCTGCGCGGCGTGCTGGCGCTGGCCAGCTTCTGGTTCGCCACCTATGCGCCGCAAGTGCGCGGCCACGCCGACACCGTGGCCGCCTCGGCCTGCGTCGGCCTGGCGCCGGACACCGCCCTCTGGGCCTGAATTCCAACGGCGTGGCGCGCTGAACAAGGTGGCTTGAACATCGCGCGCTATCGCCAGACAATACGACTACAGGAGACAAGATGAATACCGCAGCATTCAAGGCTATCGTGGAAGCCGACTACCGGCCCGTCAGCATCGGTCATCCGCCGGCGGAGATCCGGTGCGATGCCGACGGCGTCTGGCACATCCGCCCGCTCGAAGCGCTGGGCGACTACCCGCGCTGTCTGACCGACCGCCTGGTGGACGGCGCCCACCAGTTCCCGGAGCGCACGCTGATGGCGGCGCGCGGCGAGGATGGCGAGTGGGTCCGCATCAGCTATGCCGACATGCTGGCGCGCGTACGCCGCATCGGCCAGTGGCTGCTTGATCGTGGCCTGTCGGTCGAACGCCCATTGCTGGTGTTGTCCGGGAACGACCTTGAGCACAGCCAGCTGATGTTCGCCGCCATGTACGCCGGCATACCCTATTCGTCGGTGTCGCCGGCCTATTCGCTGGTGGCCACCGACTACGGCAAGCTGCGCCACATCGTCGACACGGTCACGCCGGGCATGGTGTACGCGGCGGAAGGCGCGCCGTTCGCCAAGGCCATCGCCGGCGCGCTGGCGGCCGACGTGGAGATCGTGCTGGGCAAGGGCGAACTGCCCGACCGCCCCAGCATCGCGTTCGCGGACCTGCTGGAGACGGTGCCGAAGACGGTCGATGCCGCCAACGCCGCCGTCGGCCCGGATACCATCGCCAAGTTCCTGTTCACCTCCGGCTCGACCAAGCTGCCCAAGGCCGTGGTGACCACGCAACGCATGTTGTGCGCCAACCAGCAGATGCTGTTGCAAACCATGCCTTACTTCGCCGAGGAGCCGCCGGTGCTGGTCGACTGGCTGCCGTGGAACCACACCTTCGGCGGCAGCCACAACGTCGGCATCGCGCTCTACAACGGCGGCAGCTTCTACATCGACGATGGCCAGCCCACCGCCAAGCGCTTCGACGCCACCCTGCGCAACCTGCGCGAGATTTCGCCCACCGTCTATTTCAACGTGCCCAAGGCGTGGGAAGACCTGACCGTGGTGCTCGAACACGACGCCCAGTTGCGCGAAAAATTCTTCGCCCGCCTGAAGCTGTTCTTCTTCGCCGGCGCCGGCCTGTCGCAGGCGGCCTGGGACCGGCTCGACCGCGTCACCGAAGCCCATTGCGGCCATTTGATCCGGATGATGGTGGGACTGGGCATGACGGAGACGGCGCCGTCCTGCCTGTTCTCGACCGGCGGCGTGATCGGCGCCGGCTACGTCGGCCTGCCGGCGCCCGGTTGCGAGGTCAAACTGGTGCCCATCGACGGCAAGCTGGAAGCGCGCATGCGCGGCCCGCACGTGATGCCTGGCTACTGGCGCAATCCGGCGCAAAGCGCGGAAGTGTTCGACGCCGAGGGCTACTACTGCACCGGCGACGCGCTCAAGTTCGTCGACGCGGCGCGGCCCGAACTGGGCCTGGTGTTCGACGGCCGCATCGCGGAAGATTTCAAGCTGTCCTCGGGCACCTTCGTCAGCGTCGGTCCGCTGCGCGCCAAGGTCATCACCGCCGGCGCGCCCTATGTGCAGGACGTGGTGGTGGCCGGCATGAACCGCGACCAGATCGGCCTGCTGATCTTCGCCCGTCCGGCCGAATGCCGGCAACTGGCCGGCCTCGATGAGCGGGCCGACCTGTTCGAGGTGATGACCCATGCGGCCGTGCGCGCCCACTTCCAGGCGTTGCTGGCGCGCGTCAACAGCACGGCCACCGGCTCGGCCAACCGGGTCGCCTGGATACGCTTGCTGGAAACCCCGCCGTCGATCGACCACAGCGAGGTGACGGACAAGGGCTCGATCAACCAGCGCGCCGTGCTGGCCCGGCGCGCGGAGCTGATCGAAGCGCTGTATCGCGGCCAGGACGATTTCGTCATCCTCGCCTGAGCCCAAGCCAAAGCGCGGGCCCGAGCCCGACCCCGGGCCGGCGCCGCGCGCCGGCCCCGTCACCACCACATCCAGGAGCACACCATGCATTGCGACGACCTGATCGCCATTGATTTCCACACCCATGCCGAAGTGTCCTGCTGCCAGGGCCACGACCATTTCGGCGATGAATTCGACCGCGCGGCCGACAAGTATTTCGGCTCGGACCGGCGCCCCACCATCGCCGAGACGGTGGCCTACTACCGCGAGCGCAAGATCGGACTAGTGATGTTCACCGTCGACGCGGAAGCCCAGATCGGCCGGCGCCGCATCCCCAACGAGGAGATCGCCGAGGCGGCGCGCGCCAACAGCGACATGATGATCGCCTTCGCCAGCATCGACCCGCACAAGGGCGTGATGGGCGCGCGCGAGGCGCGCCGCCTGATCGAGGAATACGGTGTGCGCGGCTTCAAGTTTCATCCCACCGTGCAGGGCTTCCTGCCCTACGACCGTTTCGCCTGGCCGCTGTACGAGGTGATCGCCGAATACGGCTTGCCGGCCATCTTCCACACCGGCCATTCGGGCATCGGCAGCGGCATGCGCGCCGGCGGCGGCCTGCGGGTGGCCAATTCCAACCCGATGTTGCTGGAGGACGTGGCCATCGACTTCCCCGACATGCAGATCGTGATGGCCCACCCGAGCTGGCCGTGGCAGGACGAAGCGTTGTCGCTGTGCCTGCACAAGCCGAACGTGTGGATCGACCTGTCGGGCTGGTCGCCGCGCTACTTCCCGCCACAGTTGGTGCAATACGCCAACACGCTGTTGCGCGAACGCATATTGTTCGGCTCCGATTTTCCCTTGATTACGCCGGACCGCTGGCTGGCCGATTTCGAGAAGGCCGGCTTCAAACCGGAGGTCGCGCCCTTGATTCTGAAGCAGAACGCCATGCGCCTGCTGGGGCTGGGCGCCAAATAGTGCATTTTTTGCGCGCATTTTGCGCGCTTATCGCAAAAGGGTATAACTGCTAGTGCCCGCGATCTCTTCCACCCTATATAGCAGGCCTGCACAATCAGTCATATGCAATAACGTAATTTTTAGCGGTTCAACTACATCCCACGGCAAGTGGAGGAGACACAATATGACGCCCAATAACACGATCGACATACGCAAGTTGGTCGAAGAGAGCAAGTTCACCCGGTTCCACTTCCTGATCTTCGCGATCTGCTTCTTCGTCATCCTGCTCGATGGCTTCGACACCGCCGCCATCGGCTACATCGCGCCGTCGCTGCTCAAGGAGTGGGGCCTGACCAAGCCGCAACTGGCGCCCGTGCTGAGCGCCGCGCTGGCCGGCCTGGCGCTGGGCTCGGTGGCCATCGGCCCGCTGGCCGACCGCCTGGGCCGCAAGTTCCTGCTGTGCGGCGCCGTGGGCCTGTTCGGCCTGGCCAGCTTGGTTTCCTCGACCGCCGGCAGCCTCAACGAACTGGTGGCCTGGCGCTTCATCACCGGCCTGGGCCTGGGCGGCGCGATGCCGCTGGCCGTCACCATGGCCAACGAGTTCGCCCCCGGCAAACGCCGCGCCTTGCTGACCAGCGCCATGTTCACCGGCTTCCCGCTGGGCGCGGCCTGGGGCGGTTTCCTGTCGGCCTGGATGATCCCGGCCTGGGGCTGGCGCAGCGTGCTGCAACTGGGCGGCGTGCTGCCGATCTGCCTGGCGCTGGTCATGCTGTTCCTGGTGCCGGAATCGGTGCAGTTCCTGGTGGCGCGCGGCCGTTCGGCCGACCGCATCCGCGCCGTGCTGTCGCGTTTCTCGGACAAGGTGGGCGAGGCCAGCGCGTTCGTCATGGGCGACAAGGCGCAGGGCGCCGGCGCCACCGAGACGGGCAAAACCGGCGTCGCGCTGATCCTGTCGCGCTCCTACGTGGTCGGTTCCACCATGCTGTGGCTGACCTATGGCATGGGCATCGTCATCTTCTACGCGCTGATCAACTGGATGCCGATCCTGCTCAAGGACGGCGGCCTCGATCCGAAAACGGCCGTGTTGGTGACCTCGCTGTTCCCGCTGGGCGGCGTAGGCGCAATCGCCTTCGGCCTGCTGATGGACAAGTTCAACGCCAACCGCGTCATCATGTTTGGCTACCTGCTCACCGCCGTCTGCGTGTACGGCATCGGCCAGGCGGCCGGTAACCTGGGCTGGCTGGTGCTGATGGTGTTCGTCGCCGGCGCCGTGATGAATACCACGCAGAGCAGCATGCCGGCCCTGGCGGCCAACTTCTACCCGACCGCGGGTCGCGCCACCGGAGTGGCTTGGATGATGGCCATCGGCCGCATCGGCGCCGTCGCCGCGCCGTTCCTGGTGGCTGAGCTGCAGCGCCGCCAGTTCGGTTTCGACCAGATCTTCGCGGTGCTGGCCATCCCCGGCCTGATCGCCGCCATCGCCCTGTTCGTCAAGAACAGCTCCCATCCGGAGCGCAAGCCGGTGCTGCTGCAGCCGGCCGATGCCTGAGGCGCCCGCGCCCCTGTTCCAGCCCACCCGGGCATACCCCAACCACCGGCCGGCCGCCTGAGCGCGGCCAGCTGAATACCGAATTTCTTCCCGGCCCGCCGGGAGGGATGCCCCCGCTTTGTCCAGCGGGAATGACAATAAAACCAGGAGATAAGTAATGACCGCATTCCAGCACCCCGCCAAGCCCATCGTTGGCGCACTGATCGCCGCCTTTGGCCTGGCCGGCGCCTTGCCGGCGCACGCCGACAGCGAAGTCGACGCACTGCGCCGCGAACTGGCCGAGCAGCGCCAACTGATCCAGAAGCTGCTGGGCCAGCAGGAGAGCCAGCAGCGGGCCGTGTCCAGCATCGAACAGAAAGTGGCTGCCGCCCCGGCCGCCCCGGCCGCCCAAGCCGCCAGCGCCTCGGCGCTGCCGCAGGGCATGACGATCTACGGCATCCTCGACGGCGGCGTCGAGCGCATCACCGACGTCAAGAACGGCGCCGTCGAAGGCAGCGTGACCCGCATGCCTAACATCACCGGCACCGTGGCGTCGCGCCTGGGCTTCAAGGTGAACAAGGAGCTGGTGCCTGGCATCAACGGCGTGGCCGTGTTGGAGACCGGCTTTAACTTCGACAGCGGCACGCTGGGGCAGGGCGGTCGCCTGTTCGGCCGCCAGCTGTACGCCGGCGTCGAGACGGCCTATGGCGCCTTCACCATGGGCCGCCAGTATTCGATGCTGGTGTTCGCCATGGATTCTGACCTGCTGGGTCCGAACATCTACGCGCTCGGCTCGCTCGACGCCTACCTGCCCAACGCCCGCTACGACAATGCGCTGGCCTGGCGCGGCAAGTTCGGCAAGGCCTCGTTCGGCGCCGTCTACAGCCTGGCGCGCGACACGGCCGGCGGCGCACCCGGCACCGGCACCTGCGCCGGTGAACTGCCGGGCGCGGGCAGCAATGCCTGCCGTGGCTGGTCGGCCATGGCCAAGTACGACGACGCCCGTTTCGGCGTGGCGGCGGCATACGATGAGCAAAAGGGCGGCACCGGCGCGCTGGCCAACTTCTTCAACGGCGCCGCGCCGATCGCGTTCACGCGGCCGGAGGACAGCGACAAGCGCAGCCACCTGGGCGGCTACGTCAACCTCGGCAACGCCAACGGCGGCGCCGGCGGCAAGATCGGCATCGGCTGGCTGGGCCGCAAGGCCGAACTGGCGTCGGGCACCGTCAAGTCCGATGCCTACTACCTGGAAGGCGCATGGCGCTTCAACGAGACCTATACGGTGGAAGGCGGCTACCACCGCATCACCAACAAGGACCAGGACCGCGATGCCGACCTTTACGTGCTGCGCGCGTTCTACTTCGTCACCAAGGACTTCTCGCCGTACTTCCAGCTGGCGCACATCAACAACAGCGCCAAGGCCCAGTACGCGGCTTCGGTCGGCGCTGGTGTCGCGCCACCACCCGGCGGCGCGCAGACGGCCGTGATGCTGGGCCTGCGTTACCGCTTCTGATCCGCAGCAACGCCTGAACGGTAAACCGGGGTCAGGTCATGTAGCGACGCTACATGACCTGACCCCGGTTTTTTTTTACATGGCCGCGCTGACCTGGTACAACTTGTCGAGCAGCCAGCGCATCATCGGGTGGTGCTGGTAGCGCTGGTGCCAGATCGCGTACATCGGCATCTCGGGGCAGGTGAAGGGCGTCCCGGTCTGGGAGAAGCCGGCCAGCTGGTTGGCGCCCAGGCGGTGCGGCAGCGTCGCCAGGTAGGCCGAGCCCTTGAGGAAGGGCTTGATGCCGGCGAAACCGGCCACGCTGACGGCGAAGCGCCGTTGTATGCCTTTCCCCTGCAGGTGGTCGTCGATGTCGAGGTGGCGTTGCGGTTCGTACACCACGGTGACGTGCTCGGCGGCGAGGTAGTCTTTCAGGTTGCGCGGCGCTTCGCGCACTTGCGGATCGTAAAACACGACATAGCGGTCGTTGAACAGGCGGCGTTGCACGATGTCGCTGCCGGCCGGCGGCCGTGGCGAGATGGCCAGCTGGCAGCGGTCGGTGCGCAGCAGCTCGCTGCCGGGGATGTTGGACGGGATCACGCGCAACTGCAACCGGGGCGCTTCCTGCTTGAGCAGCGCGAACAGGGCCGGCAGCAGCAGGTCGCGTTGCAGGTCGTTGGCGGCGATGGTCAGGGTGCGGTCGAGGCTGGCCGGGGCGAAATCGGGCTTGCTGCTGAACTGCTGCAACTGGTCGAGCAGCCCCCGCGCCTGCGCCGCCAGTTCGCCGGCCTGCGCCGTGGCCACCACCGAACGGCCCGATTTGACGAACAGCGGGTCGCCGACGATGGCGCGCAGCTTGTCGAGCATGTGGCTGACGGCCGACTGCGTGATGCCCAGCCGCTGCGCCGCCCGGGTCACGGAACCTTCCTCGTGGACGGCGACCAGCAGGCGCAGCAGCCGGCCGTCCAGGTCCAGGTAATCGACGTTGTTCATGCGTCCATGCTCCCCAATCTGTTGCTTTTATCGATCACGCGGCTGGCCGTGGCGCGATAGCTGTTATGCCGGACCGCGATAGCCGGCTTGTGCGCCCCGCAAGCCTTAATGCATCAAATTCTCTCATGAATAGCATCATAAATGATCTATGTATTTAATGGTTTGGTGCTTCAATAATGCAATAGCGATGCGGGATCAGCGCATGATCCGGCAGCGCGCCAACCTCGACCAATTCAGGAGATCGCAACATGACTGCTCGTCAGCAGAAGCGCACGATTCCGGGCGCGCCCATCTTCGACAGCGACGCGGCCCGTGAGGGCTACGCGCTCAACAAGATGTGCTATTCGTTCAACAGCAAGGCCAACCGCGACGCCTTCGTCAGCGACGAGCGGGCCTACTGCCAGCAATTCGGCCTCAACCAGGAACAGACCCGCGCCATCCTCGAACGCGACGTGCTGTCGCTGATCCGCGCGGGCGGCGGCGTGTACTTCCTCGGCAAGCTGGCCGGCGGCGTGCTCGGGCTGGACATGCAGGACATCGGCGCCTTGCAGACCGGTATGAGCAAGGAAGAATTCAAAGCGAAACTTGTAGCGGCGGGGAAATAAATCATGGCTAAAATCGTAGGCATCCTGAACACCTCGCACGTGCCGGCCATCGGCAAGGCGATCCACCAAAACCTTCAGCAAGATCCGTACTGGAAACCGTTCTTCGACGGTTTCCCGCCGATCCGCGCCTGGCTGGACCGGGTCAAGCCGGACATCGTCGTGTCCTGCTTCAACGACCACGGCCTCAACTTCTTCCTCGATAAGCAGCCCACCTTCGCCATCGGCGCCGCGCCCGAGTACCGCAGCGAGGACGAGGGCTGGGGCATCCCCACCATGCCCAGCTTCCCCGGCGCCGAAGACCTGTCCTGGCATATCCGCGACCGGCTGATCCGCGATGAGTTCGACATGGTCACCTGCCAGGAAATGCTGGTCGACCACGCGTTCACGCTGCCGATGGCGCTGCTGTGGCCGGAACAGAAATGGCCGGTCCGGAGCGTGCCCGTGTGCGTCAACACGGTGTTGTTCCCGCTGCCGTCGGCGCGCCGCTGCTACAAGCTCGGTGAGGCGATCGGCCGCGCCATCGCCGCCTTCCCGGAGGACGCCAAGGTGCTGGTGATCGGCTCGGGCGGCCTGTCGCACCAGCTCGAAGGCGAGCGGGCCGGTTTCATCAACAAGGAGTTCGACCTCAAGTTCATGGACAGCATGGTCAACGATCCGCAGTGGGCGACCCAGTTCTCCGATGTGGACCTGGTCGAGCAAGCCGGCAACGAAGGGGTGGAATTACTGAGCTGGCTGATCGCGCGCGGCACCGTGGCCGGCGCGGTGAAGGTGGTGCATTCCAACTTCCATATCCCGATCTCGAACACGGCGGCGGCGACCATGCTGCTGGAGCCGGTCTAAGCAGGAGGGCGGCAGCGGTGCGCGGACCGCCGCCGCCGCGCCTTCCCCTTCCTGGTGCTGTCTAGTGTGTATCCGGCAATATTTCTTGCCTGGAGGGCACGCAAACCGGGCATGATGCGCAAGCGTGGTGCGTTTCTGCCTGCTAGTGACGGGCACGCTTCCTGCATGGCTACTAAGCGTTCATCCACTTCCATGCGAGTGCGCACCATGGCTACCTCCCCACCTCCTTCCACCCTGTCCGGCGAAGTGTTCGGCGCCCTGATCAACCTGTCCGGCCGGCGCCGCTTCACCTCGCAACGGCTGGTCCTGTTCGCCGTGCTGGCCGCCAGGCCGGACCCCGCCGCCCTGGTCGCCGCGCGCGAGGCCCTCACTGCGTTCCGCGACGCCCACACCATCCTGGTCGATGGCAGCGACACCATGCCCGGCATCTTTTGCGAGGAACTGGAACGGGTCTACCACGGCAAGGAGCAGGGGCACGCGCGCATCATGGAATTCGTCGACCACGCGGAGCGTACGCTGCAGGCCATCGAAAGCAATTTCCGCAGCGTCCCCGGCCTGGTCGATGAGCTGGTGCGCTACGCCAGCACGTTGCTGCCGCTGCTGAACCACATCACCCAGGTGTACGAGGAGTTGTCCAAGCGCGACGCCTTGCAGATGAAGCGCCGCATGAACACCATGATGAACGACATCATGATGATCGCCAAGCAGGCGCGCATGGTGGCCTTCAACGCGCAGATCGTCGCCGCCCGCGCCGGCCATGCCGGGCGCGAGTTCGCCGTGGTGGCGGGACTGCTGTCCGAGATCACCGGCGAGATCGACACCCTGGTCAGCCAGGCGGTGACGCAATAGGGGCTGGTGGCGTCAGTCCGCCAGGAAGCCCGCCAGGCGCTGGCGGATGATGCTGGTGGCCTCGGCCATGATGCGGTCGATCAGTTCCTGGACGGTGGGGATGTCGTGGATCAGGCCGGCCACCATGCCGCACGACCAGGCGCCCGCTTCCATGTCGCCTTCTTTCATGATGCGCGGATAGACGCCGGCCACTTCCTCGATGATGTCCTCGAACTTGAGGGCGGCGCCCAGCGCGCGTTCCTTTTCCATCAGGCGGTCCACGGCCGCGTTACGCAGCACCCGTTCCGTGTTGCGCAGGCCGCGCATGACGAGGCGGGTATCGAGTTCGCTGGCGGCCACGATGGCTTGCTTGACGTTCTCGTGCACTGGCGCTTCCTTGGTGGCGATGAAGCGGGTGCCCATGTTGATGCCCTGGGCGCCCAGCGCCAGCGCGGCTACCAGGCTGCGGCCGTCGGCCATGCCGCCCGAGGCGACGAAGGGGATCTCCAGCTCGTCGGCCGCGCGCGGCAGCAGGATGAAGTTGGGCACGTCGTCCTCGCCGGGGTGGCCGGCGCATTCGAAGCCGTCCACGCTGACGGCGTCGCAACCGATGCTCTGCGCCTTCAGCGCGTGGCGCACCGAGGTGCACTTGTGGATCACCTTGACGCCGGCTTCATGCAGCTGGGGCAGGTATTTCTGCGGGTTGTTGCCGGCCGTTTCGACGGCCTTCACGCCACCGTCGACGATGGCGCGGATGTAGGCCGGATAATCCGGCGTGTTGATGATGGGCAGGAAGGTGAGGTTGACGCCGAACGGCTTGTCCGTCATCTCGCGGCAGCGGGCGATTTCGCGGGCCAGGTCGTCGGCCGAGCGTTGCGTCAGGCCGGTGATCATGCCCAGGCCGCCCGCGTTGGAGACGGCGGCCGCCATCTCGGCGTAGCCCACGTGGTGCATGCCGCCCTGGATGATGGGATGTTCGATGCCGAATAATTCCGTGATTTTCGTTTTCATGACGTATTTCGCTTGAAGTGGATGGTTGGATGCGGCGAACACACCTGTCGAACCCGGCGGCGCGCTGGCCTGTCCCGGCTATTGTCGCAGCGGCGTGCGGCATCGCCACAGGGCCGGGATGGACATTCGATAGTCATTTCAGGCCAATATGCGTTATGCTGGCGGCCATGAACCTGCCCGCCGCCCCGACCGCCACGATTGCCAGGACCGCTACCACTGCCCCGGCCGCCCCGGCCGCGCTGCGCGTCCGCCAGGCGCCCAGCATCCACCCCGTCTATGTGCGCCTGTTGTGCAACACCTTGCGCAAGCGCGGGCTGGCCGTGGAGGCCTTGCTCGCCGGCGCCGGCCTGGCGCCGGACGCGCTCAGCGAGGCGGCCGGTCCCATCCTGTTTTCCCAGTTGCTGGCGTTGCTGCGGCTGGCCGTGCGGCAGTGCCCGGACCCTTTGCTGTCGATCGAGTGGGGCCGGCGCATCCGCGCCAACGTGCATGGCAACGTCGGCAACGCCATCTTTTCCTGCAACACCGTGCGCCAGGCCTTGCGCACGGCGGAAATGCTGGCCAGCCTGCGCTGCTCGGGCATCCGCGTGACCCTGCGCGAGGCGGGCGGCTTTGTCCGGATGGAGCTGGTACCCGTGGTGCCGCTGTATGAGCTGGACGAATTCGTTTCCACGGTGGTCGCGTTCACGGCCATCGAAGTGTTGCGCGGGCTGGTCAGCGGCGGCATCGGGCGCGTGTGCATCGAGTATCCGTTCTCCGCGCCCGCCTGGGAGGCCGAGCGCGCCGCCCACTGCCCGTGCGATGCGCAATTCGACGCGCCCATGCTGGCGGCCCGGATTCCGGCCGACCTGCTGGAGCGGGAACTGCCGACCGCCGATGCCCACGCCCATGCCCTGGCCATGCGCCAGTGCCAGCTCGACATGCGGGCTGGGTCGGCCCACTTGTCCGAGCGCGTGGCCGCCTGGCTGGCCGGCCATGCGGGCGCCTATCCCACGCTCGACCAGGTGGCCGCCCACTTCTGCCTGTCGCCGCGCACCTTGCGCCGGATGCTGCAGCAGGAAGGGCAGCAGTACCAGAAGATCCTCGACCAGGTGCGCATGGACGCGACCCGGCTGCTACTCACGCAATCGGCGCTGAGCATCGACGAGATCGCGGCGCATGCCGGCTACAGCGACACTTCCAACTTCATCCGCGCCTTCCGCCGCCATCATCAACAGACGCCGCGCCAGTTCCGCGATGCCGGCGGCGCTGCCTTGCACAGCGAGTGAAACCACCGCGCCCGTGGCAGAAAATGATCACGGGTTGGCAGAAATTAACAAGTTTCGTCGCGTAGCCTGCCCGACAATGTCTCCCATCAAAGGCCCCGACCGAGGGCCGCGATCATCAAGGAGACAAAGCGATGAACATCAAGCCGCGAACAGCGCCGGCGGGGGCGGGCGCATGGAACTGACTACGGCATTTGCCAGCCGGCGCGTGTGCGTCAACGGCATCACCCTGAATGTGATCGACGAGGGACAGGGCGAGCCGGTGCTGCTGCTGCATGGCTTCCCCGACACGCACGCCATCTGGCGCCACCAGATCCCCGCGCTGGTCAAGGCCGGCTACCGCGTGATCGCGCCGGATTTGCGTGGCTGCGGCCAGAGTGATATCCCGCGCAGCAAGTGGTCGTACCGCCTCACGAACCTGGTGGCCGATGTCGCCGCCTTGCTGGATGCATTGGAGCTGCGCCAGGTGCGGCTGGTGGGGCACGACTGGGGCGCCGTGATCAGCTGGGCCTTCGTGCTGCGCCATCCCGAACGCGTGGCCTGCTACGTGGCCTTGTCCGTCGGCCATCCGACCTGCTACGCGCGCGCCGGCCTGCTGCAAAAGCTCAAGGGTTATTACACGCTGGTGTTCCAGTTGCCGTGGCTGCCCGAATGGCTGCTCAAGCTGGGCAACTTCAAGGGACTGGCCCTGCTGGGCGGCAGTCCGCAGGAAATGCCGCAATGGCGCAAGGCCTTGTCCGAGCCGGGCCGGCTGACGGCGGGCATCAACTACTACCGGGCCAATCCCGACCTGCTGTTGCCCGTCAACCGGGGCGACGCGCTGGTGCCCGTGTATGGCGTCTGGTCCACGGACGACCACTTCCTGGTGGAGAGCCAGATGACGCGCTCGCAGCGCTACTGCAAGCGCGGCTGGAGCTACACGCGGCTCGACAACGTGGGCCACTGGATGACGGTGGAAGCGCCCGAGGCGGTCAATGCCCTGTTGCTGTCCTATCTGGAACGCCACGTTCCTTCTTCAACCTATTAACATTCAAGCGAGTCACTCTATGCGCAACAGCGCTTTCATGGCCCGCTTCGGCGCGGCCCTGGGCCTGGTTTTCGTCGCCGTCTACCTGTGGCAGACGCCGGGCATCATCACCGGCAAGCTGGCCAAGCCGGAAATCGACACCTATCTGGCGGCGGCCGACAAGAACCTGGAGATGCCCGACCCGGCCCTCAAGCAGCGCGTGATGCAGCGCCTGCGGGCCTGGGCCGAGGCCGACGACGGCAAGCCGTTCTACATGCTCAACCTGATGCGCCACTTCCCCAAACTGGTCGAGCCGCAAGGCGCGGCGCCGCTGAACATGACGCCGCAGGCGGCCAACACCTATTACGAGGACCAGGCCTTCAAGCTGCTGCTGCCCAACGCGGGCAGCGCGCCCTACGGCAGCGATATCCGTTTCAAGGACGCGCTGATCCCGATCGGCACCGACGCTTCGTTCGACCACTGGTCGCGCATGCTGCTGGTGCGTTACCCGAACCGGCGCGCCTTCCTGCAACTGGTGTCCGACCCGCGCTACGCGCCGCTGGAGCCGTACAAGCTACGCGCGCTGGAAGTGCTGCTGGTGCCGACCGACGGCGACCTGGTGCTGCCCGACCTGCGCCTGGCCACCGGCGCCGTGCTGCTGTTGGCCTTCCTGGGCATGGGCTGGTATCGCAGTGCGCGCCAGTCCGCCGTTCGTCACGATGGGGGAAACTGAGTCATGAAAGCTGTCGTTTGCCAGAACGCTGAACTGTCCGTGCGCGAGCTGCCCGATCCCGTGCCGCAAGCGGGGCAGGTGCTGCTCAAGGTGCTGCGCTGCGGTATCTGCGGTTCGGACCTGCACATGCGCCACCATTGCGACCACATGGGCGCGCTGATGGCGCGCACCGGTTACCACCACTTTCCCACAGCCAGCCAGCCGCTGGTGATGGGGCACGAGTTTTGCGGCGAAGTGCTGGAGCAGGGCGCCGGCACCGCGCGCAAGCTCAAGACGGGCACGCGGGTGTGCGCCATGCCCGTCATGCGCAAGGGCAGCGAGATCGACATGATCGGCCTGTCCTCGCGCTCGCCCGGCGCCTACGCCGAGCGCATCGTGGTCGACGAGAGCATGCTGATGCCGATCCCGAACGGGCTGCCCAGCGACCAGGCGGCGCTGACGGAGCCGATGGCCGTGGCCCTGCATGCCGTCAACCGCAGCCAGGCCACGCGCAAGGACGTGGCCATCGTGGTCGGCTGCGGCCCGGTGGGGCTGGCCGTGGTGGCCATGCTCAAGGCGCGCGGCGTGGCCACCGTGGTGGCCAGTGATTTCTCGCCCAAGCGGCGCGAGCTGGCCCGCTTGTGCGGCGCCGATGTCGTCATCAATCCGGCCGAGAATTCGCCGTTCGAGCATCCAGAGCGATATGGATTCCTGGATGGCTTGTCCGGATTGCTGGAACTGGGCATGGGTACGCGCGAGAAGCTGGGCAAGTTGCCGCTGCCGTGGTGGCAGGTGTGGCGCCTGGCCGAAAAACTGGGCCTGCAGCCCAAGCGGCCCATCATCTTCGAATGCGTGGGCGTGCCCGGCATGCTGCAGCGCCTGATCGACGGCGCGCCGCTGCTGTCGCGCATTATGGTGGTCGGCTACTGCATGGAGCCGGACCGCATCGAGCCGGCCATGAGCAACAACAAGGAGATCGACCTGCGCTTCTGCATGGGCTACTCGCCGCTCGAATACCGCGACGCGCTGCACCTGATGGCCGAGGGTAAAGTGAAGTGCGCCCACCTGGTCACGGGCACCGTGGGGCTGGGCGGCGTGGCCTCGGCCTTCGATGCGCTGCGCGACCCCGAGCGCCACGCCAAGATCCTCATCGACCCCGCCAGCCTCGCGCAACAGCCGTAGGCATGGCCGGCCATGGCCCGGTGCTGCCCGAGCACCGGCCCTGGTAGCCGCCGGTACTGTACGGTTCTGGTCACAGCATGCCTTGCCATGGCCGCCAGCGGGAGTAAAATCGGTGTTCCGAGCGGCAGCCCGTCAGGGGAGGCAAAGGGGTCACATGCGGCACATGAGGCACATGACGATGAGACGTCGGCTACTGCTGTGCGCATGCGCCATGCTGGCGCTGCCCGTTCCTTACGCGGCCCCGCGCCAGCTCAATATCGTTTTTATTCCCAAGGCCCGCGACCAGGACTTCTGGACCTTCATGCGCCAGGGCGTGGAGCAAGCTGTCCGCGAGGCCGGCAACGTGTCGCTGACCTGGCGCGGGCCGGCTAACAACGATGACATCGATTCCCAGATCCAGATCCTGGGCGTGTACACGCGGCCCGGCGTAGACGCCATCATCATCGCGCCCACTGACCGCTTGCGGCTGGTGGAGCCGGTGCGCAAGGCGGCGGCGCTGGGCATCAAGGTCGTGGTGGTCGATTCCGGCCTGGCCGACAAATCCCCCGTCAATTTCATCAGCACCGACAACGTGGCCGCCGGCAGGCTGGCGGCCGAGCGACTGGCGGGGCAACTGAACGGCCCTGCCAGCGTGGCCGTGCTGCGCACGGTGGCGGGCAGCGCGTCCACCGACGAACGTGCCGAAGGCTTCCTGGCCTACCTGCGCAAGTTCGCGCCGCAGATCACCGTGGTGGCCGACGAATATGGCGGCGGCACGCGCGGCAAGGCTTACCACAAGGCGCTGGCGATGCTGGAGCAATGGCCCGAGGTGGACGGCGTCTTCGCCGTCAATGAATCGTCCAGCGACGGCATGCTACGGGCGCTGAGGCAATCCGGGCTGGCCGGGAAGAAGAAATTCGTCGGCTTCGACACTACCGACTTCCTGCTCGACGGGGTGCGCAAGGGCGACATCCAGTGCCTCATCATCCAGAACCCCCGCCAGATGGGTTACCTGGGCATGAAGGCCGCCGTCGCGGCGGCGCGGGGGGAGCATGCCCGCGAGCCGGCCATCTACACGCAAGCCGTGGCGGTGACGCTGGAGAACCTGGACCGCCCGGACATCCGCAATCTGCTGGTACCCTGATATACCGGCCGGCACGCCGTCATAGCGACTCGCGCACGTAGGGGAGTCCCACCTCGTCGTAGATTTCATAGATCACCGACAGCATGCTTTGCAGCTCGTCCGAGCGGTCCAGCTTGCGCACGCTGAACATCACGGGCGAGATGGCGTGGCGGTCCGCGATGTCGCGGTAGACCACGTCGTCGCGCCGCATCCCCTTCACACTCTCCGGCACCACCGCCACCCCCTGTCCCGACGCCACCAGGCCGATGGCGATCTGCAGTTCGCGCACCTCCAGGATCTTGTGCGGGGCGATGGAACGTTCCGTCAGCACGGCCAGCACCTGGTCGGCGAAGCTGGGGCGCGGCGCCTTGGGGTAGACGATCACGCATTCCATCTGCAGGTCCAGCAGCTTGACGGGGTCGGTGGAACTGGCCAGCGGATGGTTGGAGGGCAGGGCCACGATCAGCCGTTCCTCACGCAGCACGATGCGGCGGATGTTGGGGTCTTCGCTCTTGACGCGACCGAAGCCGACGTCGATCACGCCATCCTTCAGGGCCTGGATCTGCTGCATGGTGGTCAGTTCGTGGAAGGTCACCTCGACGTTCGTGTTGCGCTCGCGGAAGCGGCGCACGATCTGCGGCAGCAGGCCATACAGCGTTGAAGCGACGAAGCCGATCGACAGCGTACGCTCGATCTTGCCCACCCGCTGGGTCATGGTTTTCAGCTCGGCCGCCTTGGCCAGCAGTTCCTGCGCGTGCGCGTGGAAGAAGTGGCCGGCCTCCGTCAGGCGCAGCGGGCGCGAACCTTTTTCGATCAGTTCCACCCCCAGTTCCTCCTCCAGCAACTGGATCTGCCGGCTCAGGGGCGGCTGGGCGATGTGCAGCCGCTGGGCGGCACGGGTGAAGTTCTTCTCGTCCGCGACGGCGACGAAGTAGCGCAGGTGACGCAATTCCATATTATACCTTTTGAGTATGGAAACAATACTAACTCAGTGTTGGACGCCCGTGTTTGCGTGACATATCGTGTATCCATTGCGACCCATTATACAAATTAAATATGATCACGAACATCGAAGTCATCCTGGCAGAGGTCCCGACGATCCGTCCGCACCGTCTGTCCGTAGCGACCATGCACACCCAGACCCTGGTGCTGGTACGGGTGCGCTGCGCCGACGGGATCGAAGGCTGGGGCGAGGCGACCACCATCGGTGGCCTCAATTATGGCGAGGAGAGCCCGGACAGCATCAAGGCGAATATCGATGCCCACATCGCGCCGCTGCTGATCGGCATGGAGGCGAGCCAGGTGGCCAAGGCCATGGCAAAAATCCGCAAGGTCATCCAGGGCAACCGCTTCGCCAAGTGCGCCATCGAGACGGCGCTGCTGGACGCGCAGGCGCGCCGCCTGGGTGTGCCGCTGAGCGAACTGCTGGGCGGCCGGGTGCGCGACGCGCTGCCCGTGGCCTGGACCCTGGCCAGCGGCGACACGGCCAAGGACATCGCGGAGGCGGAAAAGATGCTGGAACTGCGCCGCCACAACATCTTCAAACTCAAGATCGGCAGCCGTCCGGTGGCCGACGACGTGGCCCACGTGCTGGCCATTAAAAAAGCGCTGGGCGACAGCGTCAGCGTGCGGGTGGACGTCAACCAGGCCTGGTCCGAACTGGACGCGGTGCGCGGCATCGCGGCGCTGGAGGCGGGCGGGGTCGACCTGATCGAGCAGCCGGTGCGGGCCGAACACATGGCCGCCATGGCCCGCCTGACGCAGCGCTTCGCCGTGGCCCTGATGGCCGACGAGGCCCTGCATGGCCCGCTCGATGCGCTGGCCTTCGCCCGCAACGAAGCGACCGACGTCTTCGCCGTCAAGATCACCCAGTCCGGCGGCCTGGTGCCGGCCGCGCAGGTGGCGACGGTGGCGCAACTGGCCGGCATCAGCTTGTATGGCGGCACGATGCTGGAAGGCGGCATCGGCACGGCCGCCTCGGCCCACCTGTTTTCCACCTTCGGCGAGCTGGCTTTCGGCACCGAGTTGTTCGGCCCCTTGCTGCTGACCGAGGAAGTGCTGCGCACGCCGTTGGTCTACAAGGACTTCATGCTGCAGGTGCCCACCGGCCCCGGCTTGGGCGTGGCGCCGGACATGGACAAGCTGCGCGACCTGCGCCGCCATTGATCACGCAGCATATCGAACCACGGACAAGAGGAGAGCACGATGTTATTCCACGTACGCATGAATGTGAACCTGCCGCCGGCCATGCCGCCGGCCCAGGCCGAAGAACTCAAGAAAACCGAGCGCGAACTGGCCCAGAGCCTGCAGCGCAGCGGCCAGTGGCGCCACCTGTGGCGCATCGCCGGCCAGTACGCCAACGTCAGCATCTTCGACGTGCCCAGCGTGGACGAACTGCATGCGCTGCTCACATCGCTGCCCTTGTTCCCGTACATGCAGATCGAGATCATGCCGCTGTGCCGCCACCCCTCGTCGGTGCGCGACGGCGACGCCTGAACTTCCACACCTGAACCCAACACCCCCCCACCTCAACTGAAGGAGACTAGCATGACCCATAACGACATCGATACCCTGGTTAAGGGCTGGATCTGCGACAAGGCCACCGGCCCCGTGAACCCGCGCGTGCAGCAGGTTGTGCTGCGCCTGGTGGGCGACCTGTGCAAAGCGATCGAAGACCTGGACATCCAGCCCAGCGAATTCTGGAAAGGCCTGGAATACATGAGCGAAGCAGGCGCCCGCAATGAACTGGGCCTGCTGGCGCCGGGCCTGGGCCTGGAGCGCTTCCTCGACATCCGCGCCGACGAAGCCGAAGCGAAAGCCGGCCTGACGGGCGGCACCCCGCGTACCATCGAAGGCCCGCTGTACGTGGCCGGCGCCCCCGAGAGCAAGGGCTACGCCCGCCTGGACGACGGCACCGAGAGCGACAACGCCGAAGTGTTGTTCATGCAGGGCACCGTGCGCGACCAGGACGGCAAGCCGCTGCCGGGCGCCAAGGTCGAAGTGTGGCACTGCAACCTGCTGGGCAACTACTCCTTCTTTGACAAGACGCAGTCGCACTTCAACCTGCGCCGCACCATCATCGCCGACGGCGAAGGCCGCTACCAGTTCCGCAGCATCCTGCCGGTCGGTTACTCGTGCCCGCCGGAAGGCACCACCCAGCGCCTGCTGGACCAGCTGGGCCGCCACGGCAACCGTCCCGCCCACATCCACTTCTTCGTCAGCGCCGACGGCCAGCGCAAGCTGACCACCCAGATCAACATCGAAGGCGACAAGTACCTGTGGGACGACTTCGCGTTCGCCAGCCGCGAAGGCCTGGTGCCATCGGTGCGCCACGTGACCGAGCCGGCCGCCATCGCCACCAAGGGCCTGCAGACGCCGTACGCCGAGATCGACTTCGACTTCCAGCTGTACGCTGAAACGCCGGTGGCCCCTGCCGCTGTGGTGGAGCGCGTGCGCGCCGCCGCCTGAGGGAGAGCGAGATCATGATCCCCATCCATCCCGCCGCCGCGCCCAGGCTGGACAGCCTGGACGGCTTCCTGGTCGAGGACAAGGAGCGCGGCGACTATCGCCTGCACCGCAGCGCCTTTACCGACCCGGCCCTGTTCGAACTGGAGATGAAGCACATCTTCGAAGGCAACTGGATCTACCTGGCCCATGAAAGCCAGATCCCGGAGAACAACGACTACTACAGCACCCATATCGGGCGCCAGCCGGTGTTCATCGCGCGCAACCGCCAGGGTGAGCTGAATGCCTTCATCAACGCCTGCACCCACCGCGGTGCGCAGTTGTGCCGCCACAAGCGCGGCAACAAGGCCACCTACACCTGCCCGTTTCACGGCTGGACCTTCAACAACAACGGCAAGCTGCTGAAGGTGAAGGACCCCGAGGATGCCGGTTATCCGGACTGCTTCAACAAGGAAGGTTCGCACGACCTGAAGAAGGTGGCGCGTTTCGAGAGCTACAAGGGCTTCCTGTTCGGCAGCCTCAATCCCGACGTGGCGCCGCTGGCTGAATTCCTGGGCGAGGCGGGCAAGATCATCGACATGATCGTCAACCAGTCGCCGGACGGGCTGGAAGTGCTGCGCGGCTCCTCGACCTACACCTTCGAGGGCAACTGGAAGCTGCAGGCCGAGAACGGGGCGGATGGGTATCACGTGTCGGCCGTGCACTGGAACTACGCGGCCACCACCAATCGCCGCAAGGATGAATCGGAGAAGCGTCCGGACAATATCCGCGCCATGGATGCGGGCAAGTGGGGCAAGCAGGGCGGCGGTTTCTACGCCTTCGAGCATGGTCACATGCTGCTGTGGACCCAGTGGGCCAATCCGCAGGACCGGCCCAACTTCCCGCGTCGCGAGGAATACGCGCAGCGCTTCGGCGGCGCCACGGCCGACTGGATGATAGGCCGTTCGCGCAACCTGTGCCTGTATCCGAACGTGTACCTGATGGACCAGTTCGGATCGCAGATCCGCCTGCTGCGCCCGATCTCGGTCGACAAGACGGAAGTGACGATCTACTGCATCGCGCCGAAAGGCGAATCGGACGAGGCCCGCGCCCGCCGCATCCGCCAGTACGAGGACTTCTTCAACGTCAGCGGCATGGCCACGCCGGACGACCTGGAAGAATTCCGCGCCTGCCAGCAGGGCTACATGGGCAGCGCGCTGGAATGGAACGACATGTGCCGTGGCAGCGAGCACTGGATAGAAGGCGCCGATGCGGCCGCCCGTGAAATTGGCCTGAAGCCGGTGATGAGCGGCCTGAAGACGGAGGACGAGGGCCTGTACACGATCCAGCACCGCTACTGGCTGGAAGTGATGCAGCGCGCCGTGCGCAGCGAAGGGGAGCAGGCATGAACGCGATTTCCATCACCGATATCTGCGCTTTCCTGTACCGCGAAAGCCGCCTGCTGGACGACCAGCAGTGGGATGAGTGGCTGGCGTGCTACCACCCGGAGGTCCAGTACTGGATGCCGTCGTGGGACGACGACGGGGAGTTGATCAGCAATCCGCAGCGCGAGATTTCGCTGATCTACTACCCGACCCGCCAGGGCCTGGAAGACCGCGTGTTCCGCATCAAGACCGAACGTTCGAGCGCCACCATTCCGGATACGCGCACCAGCCACAACATCTCCAACGTGGAGATCGAGCGGCAGGACGGCGCGCGGGTCACGGTGCGCTTCAACTGGCATACGCTGAGCCACCGCTACCAGACCGACTTCAGCCACTTCGGCATGATGCGTTACGAGATCGACTTCTCCGGCCCGCAGCCGCTGATCACGAACAAGTACGTGGTGCTGAAGAACGACTACATCCACCAGGTGATCGACATCTATCACCTGTAGGACGCAAGACCGCCGCAACCGCCATACCGCAACAGAAACTGGGAGACAGACGATGAGCTACCGCATCGCACTGCAATTCGAAGACGGGGTGACCCGCTTCATTTCTTGCAACGACAATGAAAAGCTGGCCGACGCCGCATACCGCCAGAAGGTCAACATTCCGCTCGATTGCCGCGATGGCGCGTGCGGCACCTGCCGCGGCTTGTGCGAGTCGGGCAGCTACGACATGCCCGAGTCGAGCTACATCGAGGACGCGCTGACGCCGGAGGAAGCGGCCCAGCGCCACGTGCTGGCCTGCCAGATGAAGCCGACCTCGGACTGCGTGGTGCGCATCCCCGCCACCTCGGCGGCCTGCAAGACGGGCGTGTCCCGTTACGACGGCAGCCTGGCGCAGGTCAAGCGCCTGTCGGAGACGACGCTGGGCTTTTCGATCGAACTGGAGGAGGGCGCCGACGTGGGCTTCCTGTCCGGCCAGTACGTGAACGTCGAAGTGCCGGGCACCTCGCTCACGCGCTCCTATTCGTTCAGCTCCGCGCCCGGATCGCGCCGTTACGACTTCGTGGTGCGCAACGTGCCGCAGGGCCGCATGAGCACCTTCCTGGCGCACGATGCGCAGGTCGGCCAGCCGATCTCGTTCTCCGGCCCCTACGGCAGCTTCTACCTGCGCGAAGTGAAGCGCCCGTTGCTGCTGCTGGCCGGCGGCACGGGCATCGCGCCGTTCCTGTCGATGTTGCAGGTATTGGCGGCCAGCGGCTTCCGCCAGCCGGTGCGCATGGTGTTCGGTGTCACCAACGACGTGGACCTGGTCGCGCTCGACCACCTGGAACGCATCGCGGCCAGCCACCCGCAGTTCAGCTACCGCACGGTGGTGGCGTCGGTCGATAGTCCCCATCCGCGCAAGGGCTATGTGACCCAACACGTCGATCCGGCATGGCTGAACGGTGGCGACGTCGATCTGTACCTTTGCGGCCCGGTGCCGATGGTGGACGCGGTGCGGCGCTGGCTGGCCGAATGCGGCGTGACCCCGGCTAATTTCTATTTCGAGAAGTTCTCGGCCAGCAGCGAGGTGGCAGCATGAGCGCGCGACGTTTTGAAGGACAGGTGGTCATCGTCACGGGCGCGGCCCAGGGCATAGGCCGGGGTGTGGCGCTGGCGCTGGCGCAGGAGGGCGCGCAGCTGGTGCTGGCCGACCGCTCGCAGTTGGTGGAAGAAGTGGCGGCCGAAGTGCAGGCGCTGGGCGCGCTGGCGCTGGTGTCCAGGGTGGACCTGGAGACTTGGGCCGGCGCCGAACAGTTGGTGGCGGCGTCGCTGGCCGCCTACGGCCGGGTCGATGTGCTGATCAACAATGTGGGCGGCACCATCTGGGCCCAGCCCTACCAGGAATACACGCCCGAGCAGATCGAGGCCGAGGTGCGGCGTTCGCTGTTCCCGACGCTGTGGTGCTGCCGCGCCGTGCTGCCGGACATGGTGGCGCGCAAGCAGGGCGTGATCGTCAACGTCTCTTCGATCGCCACCCGCAGCATCTACCGCATTCCGTATGCGGCATCCAAGGGCGGCGTCAACGCCATGACGGCCAGCCTGGCGATGGAACACGCGCAGGATGGCATCCGCGTCAACGCGGTGGCCACCGGCGGCACTGAGGCGCCGCCGCGCCGCATCCCGCGCAACGAGAAGCCGCTCAGCGCGCAGGAGCAGGAGTGGTACCAGGGCATCGTGGACCAGACCGTGGCCAGCAGCCTGATGCACCGCTACGGCACCATCGATGAGCAAGTGCGCGCCATCCTGTTCCTCGCGTCGAGCGAAGCGTCCTACATCACCGGCACCGTGCTGCCGGTCGGTGGCGGCGACCAGGGTTAATCCATCTTTTTGCAGCAGGAGCCAGTTCATGCCAGTCGTTCGTACCACCGACACCGAGATCCATTTTGAAACAGAGGGCGATCCCCGCTTGCCGGCGCTGATGTTCTCCAACTCGCTCGGCACGGACTGGCGCATGTG
The DNA here is from genome assembly GCF_014042345.1 of Rugamonas brunnea. GTDB lineage: Bacteria > Pseudomonadota > Gammaproteobacteria > Burkholderiales > Burkholderiaceae_D > Rugamonas > Rugamonas brunnea. The sequence goes on along the minus strand of NZ_JACEZT010000015.1, from coordinate 41,288 downwards.
GCAGCTACAGGTCAACAGCCTGCGCGGCCAGTTCCGCATGATCCGTTACGACACGCGCGGCCATGGCCGGTCCGCCGCGCCGCCCGGGCCGTACAGCCTGGCGCAGCTGGGGCAGGATGCGCTGGCGGTGCTCGACCATCTCGACATCGAACGCGCCCATTTCTGCGGCATCTCGATGGGTGGCGCCACGGCGCAGTGGCTGGGCATCCACGCGCGGCAGCGGCTGCGCAAGCTGGTGATCGCCAATTCGGCGGCCCGCATCGGCACCGAGGCCGGCTGGCGCGAGCGTGCCGCGCTGGCGCGCAGGGAAGGGCTGGACGGCATCGCCGCCGGCGCGCCGGGGCGCTGGTTCACGCCGGACTTTGCCACGCAGGACCCGTTGACGGTGACGGCGCTGGCCGAAACGCTGCGCGCCGGCAGTGCGGAAGGCTACGCGGCCTGCTGCGAAGCGCTGGCCTTGGCCGACCTGCGCGCGCAGTTGGGGGAAATCCGCGTGCCCACGCTGATCATCGCCGGGGCGGCCGATCCGGTGACGACGGTGGCCGATGCGCAGGCCATGCGCGAGGCTATCCCGGACGCGCGGCTGGTGACGCTGGCGGCGTCGCATATTTCGAACATCGAGGCGGCACCGGCGTTCAGCGAGGCCTTGTCGCGCTTCCTGGCCGCCTGAAACAGCAGGGCAACAGACAAGCGGCGGCACAAGCCGCCGTGAACGGACCGCCACCCATAACCGGCGGCCAACCATAACGACAGCAGGAGACACCGATGCATCCAAACGCCCAGCGCAGGCAGGAGCCGTTGCGCCCCGACGAGATACCGGAACCATCCAATGACCGCGCGGTTGGCGCGCGCAGGTCCGGGTGGTTCGCTGACTGGTCCATCTCCGCCGTCGCCGCCGGCTTTCTGGCCGTGCTGGTGTCGCTTGCCGGCCCGCTGACCATCTTCTACCAGGCCGCCCAGGCCGCGCACCTGTCGAATGAAATGTTCGCCTCGTGGGTGTGGGGCATCGCCATCGGCGCGGCCGTGTCGGGCATTTTGCTGAGCTGGGTGATGAAGGCGCCCGTCATCACGGCCTGGTCGGCGCCCGGCACGGCGCTGCTGATCCCGCTGTTCCCCGGCCTGTCCATCCACGAGGCGGTGGGCGCCTACATCACCGCCGCCGTGCTGTTGCTGATCATCGGCCTGTCGGGTGGCTTCAACCGGCTGATGGCGCACATCCCCAAGGGCATCGCCAGCGGCATGATGGCGGGCATCCTGCTGCCGTTCGGCCTGAATGCGTTCAAAGGCAGTAGCACGCTGCCGCTGCTCACCGGCGGCATGATCGTGTCCTTCCTCGTCTACAAGCGCCTGTTCCCCCGTTACTGCGTGGTGCTGCTGCTCGTCACGGGCGCCGCCATCGCGGGCCTGACGGGGCAGACCCATTTTTCCGGCGTGCGTTTCGAGCTGGTCACGCCGCAGTTCATCGCGCCGTCGTGGTCGTGGACCAGCACCTTCAGCCTGGCCTTGCCGCTGGTGCTGACGACGCTGACCGGCCAGTACCTGCCCGGCATGGCCATCCTGCGCTCCAGCGGCTATGACAGCCCGGTGCGTTCCATCATCGTCGTCAACAGCCTGGCTTCGCTGGCGACGGCGCTGGTGGGCGGCATCACCATCGCCATCGCCGCCATCACGGCCGCCATGTGCACGGGCCGCGACGCGCACGAAGACCCGGCCAAACGCTACATCGCCGGCATCTCGAACGGCTTGTTCTACCTGCTGGCCGGCGCCTGCGGCGGCTCGGTCGTGATGCTGTTCGGCGCCTTGCCCCATGAACTGATCGTCACGCTGGCCGGGCTGGCCCTGCTGGGGCCGGTCACGGTCAACCTGGTCCATATCGCCTCCGCGCCGGAACGCGATGCCGCCGTGCTGACCTTCCTGGCCACGGCTTCCGGCATGACCTTCCTCGGCCTGGGCTCGGCGTTCTGGGGCATCCTGATCGGCGTCATTGCGCACCGCCTGTTGCGGGCCGACCCGCCGCCGGTTGCCGCCGCGCCGAAGTAAGCCAACGCAGTCAGCCAAACCAGCAAGTCCAAATCGCGTGACCCATGCCCCGGCGGCGTGGGCCACCCTGTTCGATCGTCTTTTTCACCGCAGTACCCACACACCTACAACACAAGGGAGGCAGCTATCATGCAGCAAATCGATGTCCACAAACTTGCCGACGGGGCGCGCTTCAACCGCTTCCATGCCGGCGTGCTGGCGTGGTGCGCCATCATCATTATCTGCGACGGTTACGACCTGGCCGTCGCCGGTATCGCGCTGCCGTCGATCATGAAGGCGATGGGCGTGACGGCCCAGAACGCGGGCTTCATGGTCAGTTCGGCCCTGTTCGGCATGATGTTCGGCGCCATCTTCCTCGGCACCGTCGCCGACCGCATCGGCCGCCGCCACGCCATCGCCATCTGCCTGGCCCTGTTCAGCGTGTTCACGGCGGCAGCGGGGTTGACGCAGGACCCTTACGTGTTCAGTGCCATGCGCTTCCTGGCCGGCCTGGGCATCGGCGGCGTCATGCCGAATGTGGTGGCGCAGATGACGGAATACTCGCCGCGCAAAATCCGCGCCACCATGGTCACGCTGATGTTCAGCGGCTATGCGGTGGGCGGCATGCTGGCGGCCTTGCTGGGCAAGGGACTGATCGAGTCTTACGGCTGGTCGTCCGTGTTCCTGGCCGCCGGCGCGCCGGTGGTGCTGATCCCGTTCATCCTGAAAGGCTTGCCGGAATCGATGCCGTTCCTGATCCGTCACCAGCGCACGGGAGAGCTCAAGCAGATCCTCACGCGCATCGCGCCGGGCTACCTGCCGGGCGAGCGTGACCAGTTCGTGGTGGCGGCGCACGACAAGATCGAGGGCGCCCCGATCCGCAAGCTGTTCCAGGATGGCCGCGGCTTCAGCACCGTCATGTTCTGGGTGGCTTTCTTCATGTGCCTGTTCATGGTGTATGCGCTCAGTTCCTGGCTGACCAAGCTGATGGCCAATGCCGGCTACAGCCTCGGTTCCGCGCTGACCTTCGTGCTGGTGCTGAACTTCGGCGCCGTGATCGGCGCCATCGGCGGCGGCTGGCTGGCCGACCGTTTCCACATCAAGTACGTCCTGGTGGGCATGTACGCGCTGGCCGCCGTGTCGATCACGCTGCTGGGCTTCAAGGTGCCCACGGCTGCCTTGTTCGTGCTGGTCGGCCTGGCCGGCGCCTCCACCATCGGCACCCAGATCGTCACCTATGCCTATGCGGGCCAGTTCTATCCGACGGCGGTCCGTTCCACCGGCATCGGCTGGGCCTCCGGTGTGGGCCGCAGCGGCGCGATCATCGCACCGATCGCCATCGGCACGCTGGTCGGCCTGGCGCTGCCGCTGGAACAGAACTTCATGGCCATTTCCATCCCGGCCGTGATCGCGACGATCGCCGTGTCGCTGATCCGGCATGGCCGCTCGGCGTCGGCCATCAAGGAAGTACGCGAGGGCGAGGGCGGCTTGCGCACCGCCGCTGCCTGAGGAACAGCGGAGCAGCGGCGGTGACGGTGTCCCGGCTTACTTGTAGAAGCCGGAACCGACCACGTAGTCGTCGCTGCGCTCGACATAGGACTTCTTCTTCTGCAGCTGCTTGGTGGCCGGGTTGACCCATTTGTATTCGACCCAGCCGCTGCCGGATGCCTTGGCGATGCGCACCATGTCGCTGCTGAAGGCGACGCCGTCGGTGTCGCGCAGCTCGGACAGGTCCTTGCCGACGATGCGTGGATTGGACGGATTGCACACCATTTTGGCGTGCATGTCCTGGATGAAGACATAGGATTCGCCGGCCATGTAGCCCTTGGCCGGGTCGCCGAAATCGGCGCAGGCCTGCTGCAGACCGCTGGCCTTCAGGTGGCCGATGGCCTTCTTGACCAGTTGCTGGACGCTGTCTTCCGGCGTCGCCAGCGCCGCCGGGGCGATGGTGGTGGCGGCTGCCGCCAGCGTTGCGAGGGTCAGCAGTTTTTGTATCGTCATGGTGTATCTCCTCTGAGGTTGCCGTGCTTGGAACTGAGTGTGATCCGCATGGCCGCGCGCCATGCGGCGGGCGGTGCGGGCGGGGGATGTGCACTGTCTTGAAAGTGGTTGTGCCCGCCCATAGTAGCGAATCAATGTGCGATTAACAACCCATTGGGCGGTTATCGCACACCATAATAACCAAGGAGCAAAGCATGAAAAACACGATCCGTTGCGCACTCGCGCTGTTGGCTGCAACCACCGCGAGCGGCGCCATGGCGCAAAGTACCGTCACCGTCTACGGCCTGCTGGACACGGGCCTGGCCCACATGACCAACACCAACGCTGCAGGCGACGCGGTGACCAAGATGCCCTCGCTGACGGGCTCTTTCCCGTCGCGGCTGGGTTTCCGTGGCGCCGAGGATCTGGGCGATGGCCTGCAGGCCGTGTTCACGCTGGAATCTGGCCTGGCGATGGACACCGGCAGCATGGGGCAGGGCAACCGCCTGTTCGGACGCCAGGCGTCGGTGGGCCTGAAGGGGCGTTACGGCACGCTGACGCTGGGCCGCCAGATCAATATGACCTACATTGCCTTGACCAAGTCGGACGTGCTGGGACCAAACCTGTTCTCGATTAACAGCATCGACCCGTACCTGCCCAATGCGCGCAGTGATAACGCGATCGGCTACCTGGGCTACTTCAACGATGTGGTGGTGGGCGCCACCTACAGCACGGGGCGCGATGGCTCGGCCGCCGGCGGTCCGTCCGCCACCAACTGCCCCGGTGAAGTGCCCGGCAACGCCAAAGCCTGCCGCCAGATCACGGGCCTGCTCGGCTACGAGACCAAGGCATACGGTCTCAATGCTTCCTACGACATCATGTACGGCAACGTGGGCGCGGCCAATGGCCTGACCAGCAGCGACAACAGCGACCGCCGCGTGACCGTGAACGGCTACTTCATGGCCGGCGCGGCCAAGCTGGCGGGCGGTGTGGTGGAACGCACCACGCACGCGGCCACCGGGCTGACGGAATCGGATCTGTACTACTTCGGCGTCAGCTATCCGGTGGCACCGCAGGCCACGCTCGACGCGCAGGTGGCCAAACGCGACGTGAAGCACAGTGATGCCGATGCGACGATGCTGGTGGCGCGTTTGAGCTACTACCTGTCCAAGCGCACGGCGGTCTATGGCAGCGTGGGGCACATGAAGAACAGCGGCCTGTCGGCCATCGCGCTCGATGCGGGCGGTACGGTGGGTGTGGGCCGGTCGCAGAACGGCGTGATGGCGGGCTTGCGGCACACGTTCTGAGCGGCCAGGGCCAGTAACTCGTCGTTCCCGCCAACGCGGGAACCCATGCTGAGCGTCTAAGTACGTTGGCTATAGGTTCCCGCCTGCGCGGGAACGACGTATCCGCTAAGGCAGCAGAATGGCCAGCTCCTGCGCCCCGCGTTGCAGCACCGGCAGGAATTCCTGCTCCAGTTGCTGGACGCTGACGCGGGCCGCTTGCGCGCCCACGTTCAGCGCCGCCAGCACCTTGCCGGACGCGCCGCGCACGGGCACGGCGATCGAGCGCAGACCCAGTTCCAGTTCCTCGTCATTGACGGCGTAGCCAGCCTGGCGCACGCCGGCCAGCACTTCGCGCAGCCGCTTGACGGAGGTGACGGTGTGCTCCGTCATGGGCCGCAGCTTGGTGCGCGCCAGGTACTGGTCCAGTTCATCGGGCGGCAAATGGGCCAGCAGCACGCGGCCCAGCGAGGTGCAGTAGGCCGGCAGCCGGCTGCCCGTGTTGAGCGCCACCGACATCACGCGCGACGTGGCGGCGCGCGCCACGTACAGCACCTCGTCGTCGTCCAGCACGGCCAGCGAGCTCGATTCGTTGAGGGTGCGGCTGATGTTGTTCAGGTAGGGCTGGGCCGACACCGTGAGCGGCGTGGACGACAGATACGAATAGCCAAGCGTGAGTACCTTGGGCCGCAGCGAGAAGTTGTTCAGCTCCGCGTCGACATAACCGAGCTGGCGCAGCGTGTGCAGGCAGCGCCGCACGGCCGCGCGGGGAATGCCCGTCTTCTGGCTGATGTTGGCAATGGTCTGCGGCTTGCGCGAATCACTGAAGGCCTGCACCACCGCCAGGCCACGCGCCAGCGAGGTCATGAAACTGGGATCGGTGAGGGCGTCGATCTGCTCGGAGATGGTCGGTTCGCGCTCCGGCGCCGGGTCGGCGACGGGCGGTTGGATGGCTTTGGTGGTCTTGGACATGGCGTGATTTTAATGCAGCCGCCGGAATCGATAGTTGTTTTTTTCTTGACCGCGACGGTTCACCCTCATTACACTGAGTGTGCGGTTATCAATCATTAGTTCGATAATCGCACAACTCGGAAATCAAGGCGGAAATATGATCGACAAAACTTTTGAATCACTACAGCGCGCCGTGGCCGATGTGCACGACGGCGCGACTGTCATGATCGGTGGCTTCGGCAATGCCGGCATGCCCTCGGCGCTGATCGACGCGCTGATCGAGCAGGGCGCGCGCGAGCTCACCATCGTCAACAACAACGCCGGCAACGGAGACACGGGGCTGGCCGCGCTGCTGGCGGCGGGCCGGGTGCGCAAGATCATCTGCTCGTTCCCGCGCCAGGCCGACTCGCACCACTTCGACGCCCTGTACCGGGCCGGCAAGATCGAGCTGGAACTGACGCCGCAAGGCAACCTGGCCGAACGCATCCGCGCCGCCGGCGCCGGCATCGGCGGCTTCTTCTCGCCCACCGGCTACGGCACGCTGCTGGCCGAGGGCAAGGAGACGCGCGAGATCAACGGCCGCATGTATGTGCTGGAGTCGCCGATCCACGCCGACTTCGCGCTGATCAAGGCGCTGCGCGGCGACCGCTGGGGCAACCTGGTGTACCGCAAAACGGCCCGCAACTTCGGCCCCATCATGGCGATGGCGGCCAAGACCACCATCGCCCAGGTGCGCCAGGTGGTGGCGCTTGGTGAACTGGACCCGGAAGTGATCGTCACGCCCGGCATTTTCGTACAGCGCATCGTGAAGGAGGCCGCATAATGAACCGCTACACCCGCGACCAGATCGCCGCCCGCGTGGCGCAGGACATTCCCGAAGGCGCCTACGTCAACCTGGGCATCGGCCTGCCGACCAAGGTGGCCAACTACCTGCCGCCCGAACGCGAAGTGTTCCTGCACAGCGAAAACGGCCTGCTCGGCATGGGCCCCGCACCCGCACCCGGCGACGAGGATGAAGACCTGATCAACGCCGGCAAGCAGCCCGTCACGCTGCTGACAGGCGGCGCGTACTTCCACCACGGCGATTCGTTCGCCATGATGCGCGGCGGCCACCTCGACATCTGCGTGCTGGGCGCCTTCCAGGTGGCGGCCAACGGCGACCTGGCCAACTGGCACACGGGCGCGCCGGACGCCATTCCCGCCGTCGGCGGCGCGATGGACCTGGCCATCGGCGCCAAGCAGGTGTTCGTGATGATGGACCACCAGACCAAGAGCGGCGAGAGCAAGATCGTGGCGCAGTGCGCCTACCCGCTCACGGGCGTGGCCTGCGTGGACCGCATCTACACCGACCTGGCCGTGCTGGACGTCACCCCGGCCGGCCTGGCCGTGCGCGAGATGGCGCCCGGCCTCACTTTTGAGCAGCTGCAGGCCGTCACCGGCGCGCGGTTGCTGCCTCCCACGCTCTGATAGAGAGGAATACTTGATGAATCAAGCTTTTATTTGCGACGCGATCCGCACCCCCATCGGCCGCTACGGCGGCGCCCTGAAGGACATGCGGGCCGACGACCTGGGCGCCATCCCGCTGCGCGAACTGATGCGCCGCAATCCGTCCGTACGCTGGAACGAGGTCGACGACGTGATCTACGGCTGCGCCAACCAGGCCGGCGAGGATAACCGCAACGTGGCGCGCATGTCCTTGCTGCTGGCCGGCCTGCCGCTGGAAGTGCCCGGTTCGACCGTCAACCGCCTGTGCGGTTCCGGCATGGACGCGGTGGGCACGGCGGCCCGCGCCATCATGTCCGGCGACGCCGGCCTGATGATCGCCGGCGGCGTCGAATCGATGACGCGCGCGCCGTTCGTGATGGGCAAGGCCGATGCGGCCTTCTCGCGCAACGCGGCCATCTACGACACCACCATCGGCTGGCGCTTCCCCAACAAGTTGATGAAGGAGTTGTACGGCGTGGACGCCATGCCGGAGACGGCGGAAAACGTGGCCGACGATTACGCCATCAGCCGCGCCGACCAGGACCGCTTCGCGCTGGCCAGCCAGCAGAAGACGGCGCGGGCCCAGCGCGACGGCCTGTTCGCGGACGAGATCGTGCCGGTCACGCTGCCGCCGGCCCGGCGCGGCGCGGGCGAGCCTGTCCTCTTCGCGCAGGACGAGCATCCGCGCGAGACCACCCCGGAAGCGCTGGCCAAACTCAAGGGCGTGGTGCGGCCCGATGGCAGCGTCACCGCCGGCAATGCGTCCGGCGTCAACGATGGCGCCTGCGCGCTGCTGCTGGCCAATGCGCAGGCAGCGAGCCGGCATGGCTTGACGCCGCGCGCCCGCATCGTCGGCATGGCCACGGCCGGCGTGGCGCCGCGCGTGATGGGCATCGGCCCGGCGCCGGCCACGCAAAAGCTGCTGCGCCAGCTGGGCATGACCCTGGATCAGATGGACGTCATCGAGCTCAATGAAGCTTTCGCGTCGCAGGGGCTGGCCGTGCTGCGCGCGCTGGGATTGCGTGACGATGATCCGCGCGTCAATCCCTATGGCGGTGCCATCGCGCTCGGTCATCCTCTGGGCATGAGCGGCGCGCGGCTGGTCACCACGGCCATGTACCAGTTGCTGCGGAGCGGAGGACGCTATGCCCTGTGCACCATGTGCATCGGCGTGGGACAGGGCATCGCCATCGTCATCGAACGCGTGTAACGGGGCGGCGCGGCGGCTTGCCCAGGCCAGGATCGGCGATGCCGTACTTGGCCGCCAGCCGCTTCGCTTCGCCGTTGCGGCCGAGGATGTCGATGCCGTCGTTGATCACATCCAGCAGTTCGGCCGCGTAGGGCACATTGCGGCTTACCATCATGTGGAACGGCGATGGCGCCAGATCCGGCAGGGCGCCGTAGGCGATGCCCAGCACCTTGAAATCGACCTTGCCCAGTGCCTGGTAGCCCAGCGCGATCTCCAGCCGTTCCGGCACGGCGTCGCAACGGTTGTTCTTGAGCTTGAGCAGGGACTGGATCAGGTCTTGCGAGCCAGTGTCCATGTGCGCCGGGTTCAGGCCGAACGCGGCGTAGGTATAGCCGTTGATGCCGCACAGCCGCAGTTTTTTCAGGTCCGGCGCCGTGTCGACGGCCGGCCTGGGGCGCGCCAGGTCGTAAAAATAGACCAGGTGCTGGCTGTAGTACGGCTTGCTCACCAGGTAGGTGTGGCTCCGCTCCGGGTTGTTGGCCAGGTCCGTCATCATGTCGTGCATGCCGAGCCGGACCGATTCCGTGCAGCGCCGCCACGGCAGCATGTCGAACGTGTAGCGTAAACCCTTGCGTTCCAGGCTCAGTTGCAGCATCTCGGCCGAATAGCCGGTCACCTCATCGGTCGGCCCGCCAATGTCGCGCTTGAAATACAGGTAGGGCGGCCATTCGGCGATTTGCCCGCACACCCGGATCACCTGTTCCGGCGCCAGCGGCGTGGCGCGCGCAGCCCCGTACGCCCAGCCAGTCAGCAGGGCGATCGTGGACAGGGCGATGGTGGTCATTCTCATGCGGATTCCTGGACGGCCGGAAGCGCCATCTTACTGGACGGCTTGCGAACTTTCCAGTCATCAATACGACATCCGGTCAGGAAACAGGGCCAGTACAACACAGGCCGTCAGCGCTCGTCGTGTTGATCCTTGTCGCGCCGGCCTTCGTTCTGCCTGGCTGGCGGCCCGCGGCGCTCTTCTCCACGCTCGGGCCGTGGCGCCGCCTCGCGCGGTGGCGCTCCATGTCCTTGCGGCATCGCTTGCTGGTATGGACCCTGCTCGCGTTGCGGAGGCGGGCGGTTGGTCTCCATGCGATTGGGCGGCGGCGACGGTAATGGTTGCGGCGCGTGGGGCGGCTGGCCATAGTACGGGACCGGCTGCTGTCGCTGTTGCCCGTGCTCCTGTTGCGGTGGACGCTGCTGCCCATGCTCCTGCTGTGGCGGACGCTGCTGCTGCTGCCCGTGTTCCTGCCGGCCCGGCGGCGCGTGCTGGCGTTCCGGCGCGGTGAACGGCGCGGGTCCCGGCGCCTGGAAGTGCTGTTGCGCCACCGCGTCGTGCGGGCGGTAGCGGTAATGCTGGTTTTGCAGGGTTTGCTGCTGGGCAGGCTGCGGATAGCGGCTGCCCGCATACTGGCGTTGATAAGTGGGCAGCGGCGCGCGGGCCGGCACGGCGCGCTGGTTCCAGCGCTCCCAGCCTTCATGGCGGCGTTCCCAGTCCGGTCCCCAGTGGCGGCCCCACATGGGTGGCGCATCGCGGCGCCAGTCTACGAAATAGACGGGCGGGGCGAGGTAGTAGCGCACGGGTATGCGCAGGATGAACAGTGGCACGGCGTCCGGCCCCACGTAGGACCAGGGGCCGTTGTACCAGGAACTGACATACCAGCTATCGCCGCTCAGCAGCCAGTACAGGCCGTCATAAAAGAAGAAGTTGGCACGCAGCCGGGGCGCATAGTAGACCGGGTAGCCCGGCACCGGCGCCAGTTCGGGGTAGGTGGAGAGGTTGAAGTTCACACTGACATACGTGGCCGCGCTGCCCACCAGGGGCGCGCCTGCCAGCAGCCAGCAAAGCAGTAGTCGGTTTCTCATGTTCGGTTCCTCCGGGGCGCTGCCGGCGCCTGCGCCGGCGCTGCCCTTGATCGTTGCCCTTGATCGCAGCGCTCTTTCGCGATTGCATGCGGGTTTGCATGTGCGTTTGGATGGGCGTTGGTACGACCTCATGCTAGCAGAATGGAAGGATGCGTGCCGTGCCGGGGCACGGCTACCGTGCGCGGCCGTGGCAACAGGCGGTCCCATTTTGCGCGCCGCTGTCGTATTATGGACAGCAACGGCCCGTAGTCCGGCCACAGCGAAGGATGAGCATGATCGGTATCGTCGCGGCGCATCGCGCCGGCTTGTTTGCGCGCAGCCAGTTGCTGCGCAATGTGGTCGCTGGCGTGATTGTTGGCGTGGTGGCGCTGCCGCTGGCCATGGCGTTCGCCATCGCGTCCGGCGCCCGGCCCGAGCAGGGCTTGTACACGGCCATCGTGGCCGGCGCGCTGGTATCGGCCTGCGGCGGCACGCGGGCCCAGATCGCCGGCCCGACGGGCGCCTTCATCGCCATCCTGGCCGGCGTGACGGCCCGCTACGGCATCGACGGTTTGCAGGTGGCCACGCTGATGGCGGGCCTGATGCTGGTCACCATGGGCTTCGCCGGCATGGGCGCCGTGATCCGCTTCATTCCCGCGCCCGTCATCGTCGGCTTCACGGCCGGCATCGGCGTCATCATCTGGGTGGGGCAGTGGAAGTATTTCTTTGGCCTGCATCCCGTCGACGCTGGCCACTTCCACGAAAAGTTGTGGAATCTGATCCAGATCCTGCCCCAGTTGCACCTGGCCACCACGGGCCTGGCCGTGCTGAGTTTGCTGCTGGTGCTGCTCTCGCCGCGCATACCGGGCTTGCGCCACGTGCCGGGACCGCTGGTGGCGATGGTGGTGACCACCGTGGTCTACGTTGTCTTCCGGTTCGACGGCGTGGCCACCATCGGCAGCGCGTTCGGCGGCATCCCGCAGCAACTGCCCGGCTTCAAGCTGCCGACCGTGTCGCTGGCGCGCATCGTTGAATTAATCAGCCCCGCGTTCACCATCGCCATGCTGGGCGCGATCGAATCGCTGCTGTCTGCCGTGGTGGCGGACGGCATGGCGGGCACCCGCCACGATTCCAACCAGGAGCTGATCGGACAGGGGCTGGCCAACATCGTCGCGCCGTTGTTCGGCGGTTTTGCCGCCACTGGCGCCATCGCGCGCACGGCCACCAGCATCCGCAACGGCGGTTCCAGCCCGCTGGCCGGCATTGTCCATTCCATCACGCTGGTGCTGATCGTGCTGGCGCTCGCGCCGCTGGCGGCCAGTGTGCCGCTGGCCGCGCTGGCCGCCATCCTGTTCGTGGTGGCCTACAACATGAGTGAGATCAAGCACTTCGTGCGCATGGTGCGGCGCGCGCCGCGGGCCGACGTGGTGATCCTCGTCATCACCTTCCTGCTGACGGTGTTCGCCGACTTGGTGGTGGCCGTCAACATCGGCGTGATCCTGGCCACCATGCACTTCCTGCGCCGCATGTCCAGTTCCGTGGAAGTCAACCCGCAGACGGAAAAGCAACTGGCCCAGGAACTGGCGGAGCAGGGCTTGCCGGCGCTGCCGCCGGGCGTGCTGGTGTATGGCATCGAAGGGCCGGTGTTCTTCGGCGCCGTGGAGAATTTCGAGCGGGCCCTGATCCAGACCCATACCGAACCGCACATCCTCATCATCCGCCTGCGCCACGTGCCGTTCATGGACATCACGGGCATCCAGACGCTGGAGGAAGTGGTGCGCAAGATGCAGGCGCGCGGCGTGCGCGTGCTGCTGTGCGAAGCCAACGAGCGCGTCAAGGCCAAGCTGGAGAAGGCCGACCTGTTCGACGTGCTGGGGCCATCCGACTACCAGCAGGAGTTCGGCGCGGCACTGGCGCGCTGCAAGGATGAGGTCGCCCATGGCGGCCGCAAGCGCTCGGCGGTGACCTTGCAGGCGGAAAAGCTGGTCAACGTGAGCAAGCATTTCTTCGCCAACAAGCATGATTGAAGGGCGGGGTGTCTACTTAAACGCTACTGACAGAAACTGTCAGCGCTTGCCCTTAGCATAATGTTTCGCGACGTCACAAGCGCGCAACACTTTGAACCTATGCTATGCGGAGCTCATCATGATCGACCCCAATTTCATCCTGCTGTACGTGGACAACCCGCAAACCAGCGCCGCCTTCTACACTGATCTGCTGGGCGTGGCGCCGGTGGAGGCATCGCCCACCTTTGCGCTGTTCGCGCTCAAGTCCGGGCTCAAGCTGGGGCTGTGGGCGCGCCACACGGTGCAGCCGGTAGCGATGGCGTCCGGCGGCGGCGCGGAGATCGCGTTCGCCCAGGCCGACCGCAGCGCCGTCAATGACATCTATGCCGACTGGGTGGAGCGCGGCGTGAGCATCGCCCAGCGTCCGGTGCAGATGGATTTCGGCTACACCTTCGTGGCGCTGGACCGCGACGGCCACCGGCTGCGCGTGTTCGCGCCGGAGTGAGGCGGCGCAGTCGTTGTTACGGCGTCGGAATCGGGGCCTGCGGACGTTGAGCCCGCAGGTTGCGATTGCGCTATCCTAAAACGCCGCATAGCGAATCAGCCTATAATTCACCGATGACCACCCCCACCACCAAAGCGCCCTCAGCATTCCAGGTGCCGCCAGACGCCGACGTCGTTGGTCCGCAAAACGAAGCGGAGCGGCGGCTGTACGAGCTCGTCATGGAAGGCATCAATAGCGGCCCTTCACCTAAAACGAGCGTCGCGGCGCTGGCCGAGGAACTGCGCGCACGCATTCGTCCCAAGCGATAGCCTCATGGAATTCAAGCTCGCTCCCATCGCCAGAAGGGACGTGCTGGAGATCACTGACTATTACAACGAAATCTCTACCGGGCTTGCGGAACGGTTTGTCACCGAGCTGGAATTCACGCTGCAGGGGCTGTGCGGGCAACCCGGCATGGGCTCGCCCCGTTACGCGCATTTCCTGGCTGATCATTCGCTGCGCGTCTGGCAGCTTGACCATTTCCCGTTGCTGATTTTTTACCGCATCGACGGCGACTTGGTTGATGTATTGCGCGTGCTGCACGAGCGACGTGACCTCTCTGCAGACCTCGTTGCGCGCTGAATCGGACTTTTATCGCTGCATGGTGAACATCGACAAGCCCAGTCCGATCAGCAGCAGCCCCGTGGCGCCGTTGAACAGGCGCGCGCGGCGGCCGCTGGCCATGAAGCTGAGCACGGGCCGGGCCAGCGCGATGTAGGTCAGGTGCGACAGCATGGCGCAGGCGGCGAAGGTGGCGGTGAGCAGGGCGAACCGCGTGCCGCCGCCGTCATCGCCGGCCATGAAGCGGGGGAACAGGGCGATGAAGAACATCAGGCTCTTGGGATTGGTGAGCGCCACCAGCAGCCCTTGGCCCGCCGTCTGCCAGCCGCTCTGGTCGCGCGCCGCGGCGGCATGCGCGTGCTGACCGGCCGGTGCCGCGCTGAAGGATTGCTTGCCGCACTGGCGCCAGCCGAGCCAGATCAGATAGCCGCCGCCCACCAGTCGCAGCGCCAGAAAGGCCGTGGCCGACGTCTTGAACAGCAAGCCCACCACCGTCACCGACAGCATGGCGACCATCAGGATGCCGAGCGCATTGCCCAGCGAACTGCACATGGCCTTGCGCGGCCCCAGCGTGGCGCTGTTGGCGATGGCCAGCAGCACCCCCGGGCCGGGCGAGAAGGTGGTGAGCAGGGAGATGCTCAGAAAGAGCAGCCAGGTCGATATGGTCATCTTCAGTGGACAGTGTCGTTAAGTTCAAGGCAGGCCGTTGGCACCATGGGCTGCATAGCCGGGCCGTTGCAGCAAGCGTTCGTGGTAGGCCGCTACGGCCGCCAGTTCCGGACGCGCGATGGGCGACAGCAGCCAGCGGTTCACGGACAAGCCAATCACGATGTCGGCCAGTGAGAATTCCGCGCCAGCCACGTAGGCGCCGGTGTGCGCCAGTTGGCCATCGAGGATGGTCATGCGGCGGTTCCATTCCTGCGCGCTGGCCTCTGCCGCCGCCGCGTCACTGAACGCGGGATTGCGCCGCACCAGGTGCATGAAGGCATAGCGCCACGCGCTGTTGAGGTCCGTGGCCTGCCAGTCCATCCATTGTTCCACTTGCGCGCGCGGCCCGGGCGCCGTCGGCAGCAGGGCGCCGTCGCCGTAGCGCGCGGCCAGGTAGCGGCAGATCGTATTCGATTCCCACAGCACCAGATCGCCGTCGCGCAGCACGGGCACGGTGGCGTTCGGGTTCAGCGCCAGGAACGAGGGACTGGACGTGGACCGGCTGGTGCCGCCCCACGCGTCGAGCGTGTATTCCAGATCCAGTTCGGCGCAAGTCCACAGCACCTTGCGCACATTGATGGATACGGCATGTCCGAGGATGGTCAGCATGATGGTTCTCCTTGTGTTGCGAACAATGACAGTATGGCAGGGTATGGTCATTCGATAAATAACCTATAATTTTTAATACTATTAACTATGGCTGCATAATTAGCATGGACAGATTGCGCGGTATGGAAGTGTTCGCAGCGGTGGTGAGCGCGGGCAGCTTCACGGCGGCGGCGCGCCAGCTGGACATGTCGACTGTCATGGTGGGCAAGCACATCGCCAGCCTGGAGCAGCAACTGGGCGCGCGCCTGCTCACGCGCACCACGCGCCGCCAGGCCCTCACGGAGATCGGCGCGCGCTACCACCAGCAATGCTTGCAGATACTGAGTCTGGTGCGGCAGGCGGAAACGGGCGCGGAAGCCATGCGCAGCGAGGCGCGCGGCACGCTCAAGGTGAGCGCGCCGGTGGCATTCGGCAGTGAGTGCCTGGCGCCGGCGCTGGCCGATTATCTGGCGCAGCATCCCGAAGTGTCGGTCGATCTGGATCTGGGGCCGCGCGTGGTCAACATCGTCGATGAAGGGTTCGACGCGGCCATCCGCATCGGCACGCTGGACGATTCGGCGTTGGTGGCGCGCCCGCTGCGGGCTTACGGCATGGTGATCTGCGCCGCGCCATCCTACCTTGAGCGCAACGGCTGGCCGCGCACGGCGGCCGACCTGGCGCAGCACCAATGCCTGGACTTCCTGCACTGGAAGCGCCTCGTGCGCTGGCGTCTCGATGGCGGCGATCAGCAATGTACGCCGCCACAGAGCCGCTTCCGCTCCAACAACGGGCAAGCGCTGAAGCGCGCCGCGCTGGCCGGCCTGGGCATCGTGATGCAGGCTGAAATCGTGTTGCAGGAGGAGTTACGCAGCGGCCAGCTGGTGCGGCTGCTGCAGGAGCATGTGCCGCCGGCGCGCCCCATGCACCTGGTCTATCCGCGCGACCGCCAGGCCACGCCCAAGCAGACCAGTTTTATCGACTTCGTGATGGGGCGGTTTGGTTTGTAATCCCGGTTACAGGAAGCGGTCCAGGATCTTCTTGCTGTGCTTGTCCAGCTCGTGCGCGTCGCGGATCAGGAAGTGGATGCCGTGGATGTCCGATACCAACAGGGTATCAGGGCCGATGCGGCGTATGTCTTCCTCGCCGCGCAGCACGAATTCCGTGTCGCCCCGGTCCGTGTGGACCTTCCAGGTGCACGGCGTGGCGTAGCTGGTCACGCTGACGATGCGCGAGATCTCGGGCATGAACTCGCGTCCACCCAGTTCCTCGCGCACCAGCGCGGCGATGGCCGGCGGTAGGTCGTCGAGCTTGTCGATCCAGCCGACCTCCTTGCCATCGCTGCACACCAGGGCGATGCCCTCCTGCGGCGCCTGCACGGGGAAGGCGCGCGCCGGCGCCACGTTCTCGAACACCTGGCCATCCTCGGTGGTGAGCACCAGGCGGCCAAACGGGTTGCGGACTAATTCAAAGCGGGTAGTGGTCATGGTGTGTTCTTAATCGGAGCTGCTGTCGTCGGGGTCGACGTCCACGTTGCGGGCCTGGGCCGTGTACAGGCGGTGATAGGCGCCTTCGCGCGCCATTAGTTCTTCGTGCGCGCCTTCCTCCACCACCACGCCACGGTCCAGCACCACCAGGCGGTCGGCCTTCTGCAGCGTGGACAAACGGTGGGCGATGGCGATCGTGGTGCGGCCGTGCACCAGGTTGTCGAGCGCCTTCTGGATTTCCTTTTCCGTCTCCGAGTCCACCGAGGAGGTGGCCTCGTCCAGGATCAGGATCTTCGGATCGATCAGCAGCGCGCGCGCGATGGAGATGCGCTGGCGCTCGCCGCCCGACAGGCCCTGGCCCCGTTCGCCGACCATCGAGTCGTAGCCCTGCGGCAGGCGCAGGATGAATTCGTGCGCGTGCGCGGCGCGCGCGGCGGCGATGATCTGCTCGCGCGTGGCGCCCGGCTTGCCGTAGGCGATGTTCTCGGCGATGGTGCCGAAGAACAGGAACGGCTCCTGCAGCACCAGGCCGATGTTGCGGCGGTAGTCGGACACGGGGAAGGCGCGGATGTCCACGCCGTCGAGCATGATGGCGCCTTCGGATACGTCGTAGAAGCGGCAGATCAGGTTGACCAGCGTGCTCTTGCCGGAACCGGAGTGGCCCACCAGGCCGATCATCTCGCCGGCCTTGATGTCGAGGCTGATGCCGCGGTTGACGGCGCGGTTACCGTAGCGGAAGCCCACTTCGCGCAGCGTGATGTTGCCTTCCACCTTGGCCAGCTTGACCGGGTTGGTGGGTTCGGGCACGGACGAGACGTGGTCGAGGATGTCGAAGATGCGCTTGGCGGCCGAGGCCGATTTCTGCGTCACGGACACGATGCGGCTCATGGAATCGAGGCGGCCGTAGAAGCGGCTGCTGTAGGCGATGAAGGCCGACAGCACACCGACCGTGATGCGGCCGTGCGCCACCTGCCAGATGCCGAACACCCAGATCACCAGCAAGCCCAGCTCCGTCAGGAAGGACACGGTGGGCGAGAACAGCGACCAGATCTTGTTCAATTTGTCGTTGACGGCCAGGTTGTGCTTGTTGGCCGTGCGGAAACGGGCCGCCTCGCGCGCCTCTTGGGCGAAGGCCTTCACCACGCGGATGCCGGGGATGGTGTCGGCCAGCACGTTGGTCACTTCACCCCACACGCGGTCGATCTTCTCGAAGCCGGTGCGCAGCTTGTCGCGCACCACGTGGATCAGCCAGGCGATGAAGGGCAGCGGCAGCAGCGTGACGGCAGCCAGCCACGGGTCGATCGAGCACAGGATCACGCCCGTCATGATGATCATCAGCACGTCGGAGGCGAAGTCCAGCAGGTGCAGCGACAGGAACACGCAGATGCGGTCGCTCTCGCTGCCGATGCGCGACATCAGGTCGCCCGTGCGCTTGCCGCCGAAGTATTCGAGCGACAGCTTGAGCAGGTGTTCATAGGTGGCCGTGCGCAGGTCGGCGCCGATGCGCTCGGACACCAGGGCCAGCACATAGGTCTTGCCCCAGCCCAGCGCCCATGCGATCACGGCCGCGCCCACCAGGCCGCCCATGTACATGGTCACCAGCATGGGGTCGACCGGCTTGCCGTTCTGATACGGAATCAGCACATTGTCCATCAGCGGCATGGTCAGGTAGGGCGGGATCATGTGCGCGCCCGTGCTCAGCAGCATCAGCAAAAAGCCCAGGCCCAGCTGGCCCTGGTAAGGCTTGGTGAAGCGCCACAGGCGGAACAGGGTCCAGGTCGAGGGCGGCGTGTAGACCACCTTGGTGCAGATCGGGCATTCCTCCTGGTCCGGCTCCAGCGGCGCCTTGCAGCTGGGGCACACGTGCTGCTCATCGCGCACCACGGGCAAGCCCGTCACCTTGCTTTGCAGCAGGGCATCGAATTGTTCCACCAGCCGGATTGCGTGCAGGTTCTGGCCCAGCGTGAAGCGCCAGGCGGCCAGCCGGCCCGTCTGGTCCACCAGTTCCAGGTGGCCCACGCCTGCGTGGTCGTGGTGGCGCAGGGCCATGCCGGCCTTGAACGGCCACTGTTGCCATTCCTTCGCGCCCGGCGCGCGGCTGACGATGCGTTCCGGCGTGACCAGCACTACACCCTTGGAGAAATGAAGTTGATGATCCAAGTCAACCTCCAGGGCACTTGCAACGTTCTCACCTGAAGGTAGTTGCGCCTGTACCTCGGAGCGCCACCGTTCTGGCACGTCGGGCTGGCTGGTCGGTGAAGAAAGTTGTGTGCTTGTCATTATGTGACGTACTCCGGGTCGGTCCTTGCCATGTGGCAAAAACTGTAAACTAAAGGGAAAATGGCGGATCGCGCGGCCTGCCCCGGAAATAATCGCGCCCGGCAGGCCGGAATGCGGCGGTGGGCGGCTTTATTTACGGTATTCTGTCAGTGGGTGACCATTTGACTGAAATCAAGGCGAATGGGCGGCTAGCGTGAGCGGCAAGTATACCGCAAGAGCGCGGGCAGCAGACGAGCGAAAGTGCCTTCAAGAAAATTCGATGCCTCGCGGGCACGGATATTTCTGGCAGTAAGCTTGACCCGGCAGTGGCAGTCCTGGACTGGAAATTTGCGGTGCGTAACGACGTAGGGATTACAATACGGCGCGGGCTGGCCACGGCTGATAACAAAGATACAAGAATTGAAACATGACCAAGAAGAAAGACATTGAAGTTCTCCGTGTAACGCATTTGCGCGGACCAAATATCTGGACCTACCGCCCAGTGATCGAGGCGTGGCTGGATATCGGCGCGCTGGAGCAGTTTCCCTCGAATGCACTTCCTGGTTTGTATGAACGCCTGACGGCCCTGCTGCCCAACCTGCTCGAACACCGCTGCGGCGTGGGCGAGCGCGGCGGCTTCCTGGAGCGCCTGCGCGAAGGCACGTATGCTGGCCACATCCTCGAGCACGTGGTGCTGGAGTTGCAAAACCTGGCCGGCATGAAGACCGGTTTCGGCAAGACCCGGCAAGTGGCCGAAGGCAGCGGCATCTACAAGATGGCCTTCCGCACCCGCCAGGAACAGGTGGGCCGCGCCGCGCTGGCCGCCGGCCGCGACCTGCTGATGGCCTGCATCGAAGACCGTCCCTACGACCTGGCCGCCACCGTGGCCACGCTGACCGACATGGTCGACTCGCTGTGCCTGGGCCCCAGCACCGGCAATATCGTCGATGCGGCCACCGAACGCAAGATCCCCTTCATCCGCCTGACCGACGGCAACCTGGTGCAACTGGGCCACGGCGCCCGCCAGCGCCGCATCTGGACCGCCGAGACGGAACAGACCAGCGCGATCGCCGAAGGCATCGCCAGCGACAAGGATCTGACCAAAAGCCTGCTGGCCTCGTGCGGCGTGCCCGTGCCCGAGGGCGAGCTGGTGACCAGCGCCGACGCGGCCTGGGAAGCGGCCAAGGACATCGGCCTGCCCGTCGTCGTCAAGCCGTACGACGGCAACCACGGCCGCGGCGTGTCGCTCAACCTGATGACGCAGTCCGACGTGGAGAAGGCTTACCACCTGGCCGCGCGCAAGGGCGGCAGCAAGAGCGTGATCGTGGAGCGCTTCATCGCCGGTAATGAACATCGCCTGCTGGTGGTGGGCAAGCGCCTGATCGCGGCCGCCGCCGGCGAAGCGCTGTGGGTGACCGGCGACGGCACCTCGACCATCAAGACGCTGGTGGACACCCAGATCAACATCGACCCGCGCCGTGGCGTGACGGAAGACGCGCCGCTCAACGTGATCCGCGCCGACGAAGCGGCCGAAGTGATCCTGGAGCTGGAACGCCAGGGCATGACGGCCCATTCCGTGCCGGCCGCCGGCCAGCAGGTGCTGATCCAGACCAATGGCAACGTGGCGTTCGACGTCACCGACCAGGTGCATCCATCCGTCGCTGCCACGGCCACGCTGGCCGCGCGCGTGGTGGGCCTGGACATCGCCGGCATCGACCTGGTGGCGGCCGACATCAGCCGTCCGCTGGAAGAGCAGGGCGGCGCCGTGATCGAAGTGAACGCCAGCCCCGGCCTGCTGGCCCACCTGAAGCCGGCCAGCGGCAAGCCGCGCAACGTGGGCGCGGCCATCGTCGACCACCTGTTCGCGATCGGCGAAACGGGCCGCATGCCCATCGTCGGCATCGCCGGCGGCCATGGCAGCACCATGGCCGCGCGCCTGATCGCGTGGCTGCTGCAGATCGGCGGCCAGAAGGTGGGCCTGACCTGCCAGGACGGCCTGTTCGTCAACGGCCGCCTGCTGCCCAAGGATGGTTTCAGCGACTGGGAAACGGGCGAGCGCCTGCTGCTCAACAAGAATGTGGACGCCGCCGTGTTCGAGAGCAGCGCCCGCATGATCCTGACCGAAGGCCTGGCCTACGACAAATGCGCCGTGGGCGTGGTGATGAGCGCCACCAGCGAGGACGACCTGGGCGAGTTCTACATCGACAGCCCGGAGCGCCTGTTCGGCGTGCTGCGCACCCAGGTCGACGTGGTGCTGCCCGATGGCGCGGCCGTGCTCAACGCGGCCGACGCGCAAGTAGTGGAGATGGCCGACCTGTGCGACGGCGAAGTGATCTTCTATGGCGTGGATGAACAACTGGCCGCGCTGGCCGCGCACCGCGCTCAGGGCAAGCGCGCCGTGTTCCAGCGCGCCGACCGCATCGTGCTGGCCACCGGCATGGATGAAACGGCGACCTTGCCCCTGTCGCCACTGGTGCCGCCGGAAGCCGTGCTGGCCGCCATCGCCGCCGCCTGGGCGCTGGACCTGACGCCGGAACTGATCGGCGCCGGCCTGCGCACCTACGAACCCCACGCGCAAAAGCAGCACTGAAGCAGCAGCACCGCAGCAGCAGCACAGCAGCACCGCAGCAGCACGGACAGGCACGCGACAGTAACGAGAACAATATGCAAGCGGAAGGCGGCGCCCACGCGCCGCGGTCCGCCACCAGCGATGGCGTCAGCTATAGCCGCCACGACGTAAACACGACAGGATAAGCAGATTTATGGAAGTCATACGCATCCGCGCGCTGCGCGGCCCGAATCTTTGGAGTCACCACACGGCCGTCGAGGCCATCGTGTCGTGCACCCCCGAAGAGCAGAATATCGAACTGCTGTCCGGTTTCGAAGCACGCCTGCGCACCCGCTTCCCGGCCCTGAGCGCACTGCAGCCCACCGGCCACACGGAAGCCGTGCCCATGGCGCACGTGCTGGAACTGGTGGCCCTGAGCCTGCAGGCGCAGGCTGGTTGCCCCGTCACCTTCAGCCGCACCACGCCCACGCTGGAAACGGGCATCTACCAGACCGTGGTCGAGTACACGGAGGAAGCCGTGGGCCGGCTGGCGCTGGAACTGGCCGAGAACCTGATCAACGCGGCCGTGGCCGACACCCCATACGACCTGACCGGCGCGCTGGCCGAGCTGCGCGAGCTGGACGAGGACGTGCGCCTGGGCCCCAGCACGGGCGCCATCGTGGCCGCCGCCGTGGCCCGCAACATCCCGTTCCGCCGCCTGACGGAGGGCAGCATGGTGATGTTCGGCTGGGGCAGCCGCCAGCGCCGCATCCAGGCCGCCGAAATGGATTCGACCAGCGCCATCGCCGAATCGATCGCGCAGGACAAGGAACTGACCAAGAAGCTGCTGCACGCGGCCGGCGTGCCCGTGCCCATCGGCCGCTCGGTGGAGGATGCCGACGACGCCTGGGCCGCGGCCCAGGAGATCGGCTTGCCGGTGGTGGTCAAGCCCAAGGACGGCAACCAGGGCAAGGGCGTGACCGTCAACGTCATGACCCGCGAGCAGCTGACCAAGGCTTACCACACGGCGCGCGAATTCCGCGACGACATCATGGTCGAGCGCTTCCTGCCCGGTAACGACTTCCGCCTGCTCGTCATCGGCGACAAGCTGGTGGCCGCCGCCCGCCGCGATCCGCCCCAGGTGGTGGGCGACGGTGTGCACACGGTGCGCGAGCTGGTGCAGAAAGTGAACGCCGACCCGCGTCGCGGCAGCGGCCATTCGACCTCGCTCACCAAGATCAAGTTCGACGACATCGCGCTGGCCCGCCTGGCGCTGCAGGACCTGGAGGCCGATTCGATTCCGCCCAAGGGCCAGCGCGTCATCCTGCGCAACAACGCCAACCTGTCCACCGGCGGCACCGCCACCGACGTGACCGACGACGTCCATCCGGAAGTGGCGGCGCGCGCGGTGGAAGCGGCGCAGATGATCGGCCTCGATATCTGCGGCGTGGACGTGGTGTGCGACGGCGTGCTGCAACCGATCGAAGACCAGCGTGGCGGCGTGGTGGAAGTGAACGCCGCGCCCGGCCTGCGCATGCACCTGTCGCCGTCCTATGGCAAGGGCCGCCCGGTGGGCGAAGCCATCGTCAACAGCATGTTCCCCGAGGGTGAGGATGGCCGCATCCCCGTGGTGGCTGTCACCGGCACCAACGGCAAGACCACCACCGTGCGCCTGATCGCCCACCTGCTCACGGCCAGCGGCCTGCGCACCGGCATGACCAACACCGACGGCGTCTACATCGAGGGCCGCCGCACCGACAGCGGCGATTGCAGCGGCCCGCGCAGCGCGCGAAACGTGCTGCTGCACCCGGACGTGGACGCGGCCGTGTTCGAGACGGCCCGTGGCGGCGTGCTGCGCGAAGGCCTGGCCTTCGACCGCTGCCAGGTGGCCGTGGTGACCAACATCGGCACCGGCGACCACCTGGGCCTGAACTACATCACCACGGTGGAAGACCTGGCCGTGCTCAAGCGCGTGATCGTGCAGAACGTGGCCGACAGCGGCTTCGCCGTGCTCAACGCGATGGACCCCATCGTGGCCGGCATGGCCGCCAACTGCCGTGGCAAGGTGATCTTCTTCGGCGCCGAGCGTGGCCATCCCGTGATCGCCACCCACGTGGCGCAGGGCCGCCGCACCATCTACGTCGAGAACGGCCACCTGGTGGCAGTCGAGGGCAAGCAGATGCACCAGGTGGACCTGACCCAGGTGCCCATCACCCGCAACGGCAGCATCGGGTTCCAGGTCGAGAACGTGATGGCGGCCGTGGCGGCGGCGTGGGGCGTGGGCATCAGCTGGGAAGCGATCCGCCTGGGCCTGAAGACCTTCGCCAACGATACCGACAATGCGCCCGGCCGCTTCAACGTGTTCGACTACAAGGGCGCCACCCTGATCGCCGACTACGGCCACAATCCGGACGCCATCCTGGCCCTGGTGCAGGCGGTGGAAACCATGCCGGCCAAGCGCCGCTCGGTGGTGATCTCCGGCGCCGGCGACCGCCGTGACCAGGACATCACCCAGCAGACGGAAATCCTGGGCCGCGCCTTCGACGACGTGGTGCTGTACCAGGACCAGTGCCAGCGTGGCCGGGTGGACGGTGAAGTGGTGGCACTGCTGCGCGCGGGCCTGAGCGGCGCGCCGCGCACCAGCCACATCGCCGAGATCACGGGCGAATTCCTGGCCATCGACACGGCGCTGGCGCGCCTGCAGGAGGGCGATTTGTGCCTGATCCTGGTCGACCAGGTGGAGGAATCGCTGGCCCACATCGCCAAGCGTATCGCGGAAGCCTGAGCTTCAGGCACGCGCAGCGCACGGCCGCCGCCGTGCCGGGCATTCCCGGCGCGCCGGCGGCCGTTTTGTTTGAGGTGTATTTAGGAAAACTATTGAATTCATAAATATTTATAGTTTTTACTTATCGGCCCTTTTGTTTAGACTGTCTCCATCGTTCACCACCCAGGAGTCAACGCCATGCACCAGCCACCGATTACCACCGCCTCCGGCATCCCCGTCGCCGACAACCAGAATTCCGCCAGCGCCGGCCCGCGCGGCCCGCTGCTGCTGCAGGATTTCCACCTGATCGAGAAACTGCAGCACTTCAACCGCGAGCGCATCCCCGAGCGCGTGGTGCACGCCAAGGGCTCGGGCGCCTACGGCACCTTCACCGTCACCCACGACATCTCGCGCTACACCAAGGCCAAGCTGTTCGCGGGCGTGGGCAAGCAGACCGCCACCTTCGTGCGCTTCTCCACCGTGGGCGGTGAGCGCGGCAGCGCCGACACCGAGCGCGACCCACGCGGCTTCGCCGTGCGTTTCTACACGGAGGAGGGTAACTGGGACCTGGTGGGCAACAACACGCCCATGTTCTTCATCAAGGACCCGATCAAGTTCCCCGATTTCGTCCACACCCAGAAGCGCGATCCGCAGACCAACCTGAAGTCGGCCACCATGATGTTCGACTTCTGGAGCAAGGCGCCCGAGAGCCTGCACCAGGTGACGATGCTGTTCTCCGACCGCGGCACGCCGGACGGCTACCGCCACATGGATGGTTTCGGCAGCCATACTTATAGCCTGATCAACGCGGCCGGCGAGAAGGTCTACGTCAAATGGCACTTCAAGACCCGCCAGGGCATCCGCAACCTGAGCGCGGCGGAGGCGGCGCGGCTGGCCGGGTCCGATCCCGATTACGCCCAGCGCGACCTGTTCGGCGCCATCGCCGACGGACGCTTCCCGCAGTGGGAGGTGAAGCTGCAGGTGGCCACGGAACAGCAGCTGGCCGAGTGGGAAGCGCGCACCGGCTGGAACCCGTTCGACCTGACCAAGGTGTGGCCGCACCACGATTTCCCGCTGCTGCCGGTGGGCGTGCTGGAACTGAACCGCAATCCCGACAACTACCACGCCGAGGTGGAGCAGGCCGCGTTCTCGCCGGCCAACGCGGTGCCGGGCATGGGCTACTCGCCCGACAAGATGCTGCAGGGCCGCTTGTTCGCCTACCACGACGCGCAGTTGTACCGGGTCGGCACCAACCACCAGCACCTGCCCGTGAACGCGCCGCGCTGCCCGTTCCACAACCACCAGCGCGACGGCGCGATGGCGATCCAGAACGGCGGCGCCGCGCCCAACTACGCCACCGTGGCGGCCGAGGGCAGCCACCCGTCCGGCCTGGGGCATGGCGAACCGGCGCTGGCGCTGCACGGCGGCGCGGGCCGCTACGACGGACGCGGCAAGGAGGACGATTACACCCAGGCCGGCAACCTGTTCCGCCTGTTGCCGGCCCAGGAGCGGCAAAACCTGTTCGACAACCTGGCCGGCCCCCTGAGCCAGGTGCCGCAGGAGATCGTGCAGCGCCAGCTGGCCTTGTTCGACCGCGCCGATCCGGCCTACGGCGCCGGCGTGCGGGCGGCACTCAAGGTAAAGGGCGTCAATATCGCTTGATGCGGCGGGCCGGGCGCCCGCTTGCGATGGGCGGGGCGCGGCCGCGCGGAACTGCACTACAATCAGGATTCCGATTGATTGCAGCCAGCCGCGCGGAGGTCCGATGAACCGTACTCCCACCCGTCATTCCCATCCGTCCATGCCGGGCCAGGTGGTGCTGGTGCTGCAGGGCGGCGGCGCGCTGGGCGCCTACCAGCTGGGCGTGTACCAGGCCATGCACGAAGCGGGCGTGGAGCCGGACTGGGTGATCGGCACCTCGATCGGCGCCATCAACGCCGCCATCATCGCCGGCAATCCGCCGCACCACCGGCTGGACCGGCTGCGCCAGTTCTGGGGCCAGATGGAGCAGAACGCGCTCGGTTTTTCGGCCATGCCGCGCGCGCTGGCCAACCTGGTGACGATGGGGCAGGGCATCCCCGCCTTTTTTGAACCCAACCTGGCCGCGTGGTGGGGGCCGGAAGTGCGCTTGGGCGTGGAGCAGGCGGCCTACTATCGCACGGCGCCGCTGCGTACCACGCTCGACACGCTGGTCGATTTCGATTACCTCAACGGCGGCCACACGCGCCTGACGGTGGGCGCCGTCAACGCCCGCACCGGCGCCATGCGCTATTTCGACACCCGCAGGGAGACGCTGGACGCCTCCCACGTGATGGCCTCCGGCGCCATCCCGCCCGCGTTTCCGGCCGTGCGCATCGGCGGCGAGCCATACTGGGACGGCGGCATCTATTCGAACACGCCGATCGAGGCGGTGCTGGACGACGAGCCGCGCCGCAGTTCCGTGATCTTCTCCGTGCAGGTCTGGAATCCGGACGGCAGCGAACCGCAAAGCGTGCTGGAGGTGCTCGACAAGCACAAGGAGATCCAGTACGCGAGCCGCGCCGGCAACGTGGAGCAGCAGCGCAAGCTGCACCGGCTGCGCCACGTGATCCGGCAGCTGACGCTGCACCTGTCGGACGAGGCGGCCGGTTCACCGGAAGTGCGCGAGCTGGCCGCCTGGGGCTGCGGCACCACCATGCACATCGTCTCGCTCAAGGCGCCCCGGCTGGGCGGCGAGGACCACACCAAGGATATCGACTTCAGCGCCCAGGGCATACGCCAGCGCTGGCAGGCCGGCTACGACGACACGCAGCGCTTCATCGCCCTCAAGCCGTGGGAAGAGGAGGTCGATCCGATCGAGGGCGTGGCCATCCACGAGCTGCCGCCGGTCGCGTAGCCGCCTGGCGGCCCGGCGGCGCGCTTGTCTGGCTGGGCGCCCGTCACGGCGTGGGCGCGCGCAGCACCTGGCGGCACACGTCCAGCCACGCGCGGGCGGCATGCGACAGGTAGCGGCCGTTCCACACGTGGGCCACCTGCCATTGCAGCCTCGGTTCCACCAGCGGCAGAGCGTCCAGCCGGCCGATGGCGAGGCGGCGGATGAAGGGTTCCGGCACCAGCGCCACGCCCATGCCGGCCGAGGCCATCGCCACCAGCCAGTCCCATTGCCCGCTCTGGGCTGTCACCTGCGGCTCGAAGCCGGCCTCGTGGAACGCCGCGCGCAAGTTGCGGGTGAGCGCGAAATCGTCCTTGAGCAGCACCAGCGGCAGCTTGGCCAGCGCCTTGACGGGCAGCGACGTGCGCTGGCCGGGGAAGGTGCCGGCCGCCGCCAGCGCCCAGATCGGATAGCTGGCGATGCGCACCGTCTCCAGTTGCAGCGCCGGATCGGCCGGCAGCACCGTCATGCCGATTTCCAGTTCGCCGGCCGCCACCTGGCGCTCGATGTCCTGGCCCGTGCCTTCGTGCAGCGTGAGCACGATGTCCGGGTAGCGCTGGCGGAAGGCCTTCAGCACGGGTGTGAACAGCAGGTTGATCATGGGCGGGATGCCCACCGTCAGGCTGCCCGCCTTGGCGGCCTGGATGTCGCGCAGCTCCAGGTTCAGCTGGCGCATGGTGGCCAGCATGTCCTCGCCGCGCGCATACACTACCTGGCCGGTGTCGGTCAGCGTCAGCCTGCGGCCGTCGCGCACCAGCAACTGGGCGCCCACCTCGTCCTCCAGCTGGCGCACCATCTTGCTGATGGTGGACTGGGTCACGTGCAGCGATTCGGCCGCCAGCGTGAAGCTGTTCAGTTTGACGGTCTCGACGAAGTAGCGCAGCGAGCGGAGGTCCATGAAAATTCCGAATGAAAAGTGGGAGAATAAGTCATAAAACGCATGCGGCTCCAATTTTATACTCGTTCGTATCCAATCAAGAAGAGCGAGGAGCACCGCATGTACCAAGACCGCATCCGCCGTCCGGCGCTGATGGAAAAACTGATGACCGCCCAGCAGGCCGCCCGCCTGTTCCGCAACGGCATGACCGTGGGCATGAGCGGCTTCACCCGGGCCGGCGACGCCAAGGCGCTGCCGCTGGCGCTGGTGGAGCGTTCGCGCCAGGAAGCGCTGCAACTGACGCTGGTGACGGGCGCCTCGCTGGGCAACGACAGCGACGGGCTGATGGCCAACGCCGGCGTGGTGGCGCGCCGCATGCCGTTCCAGAGCGACGCCGCGCTGCGCCGCAAGATCAACAGCGGCGAGGTGATGTTCATCGACCAGCACCTGTCGGAGACGGCCGAGCAACTGCGCTCGGGCGACCTGCACGGCATCGACATCGCCGTGGTGGAAGCGGTGGCCATCACGCCCGACGGCGGCATCGTGCCCACCATGTCGGTCGGGAACAGCGCCAGCTTCGTGCAGCAGGCGCGCCAGGTCATCGTCGAGATCAACCTGAGCGCGCCGCTGGCGCTGGAAGGGCTGCACGACATCTACCTGCCGGCCGCCCGCCCGCACCGGGGCGCCATCCCCATGCTCACGCCATGGCAGCGCATCGGCTCGACCACCATCCCCGTCGACCCGGAACGCATCGCCGCCATCGTCATCACGGACAGCCCGGACAGCCCGTCCAACGCGCTGCCGCCGGACGCGGAAACGGACGCCATCGCGCGCCACGTGATCGCCTTCCTGGAAGGGGAAGTCAAGGCCGGGCGCATGGGGCCGGAGTTGCTGCCGCTGCAGGCCGGCATCGGCACCATCGCCAACGCCGTGCTGCATGGTCTGGTCGATTCGCCGTTCCGCGACCTGACCATGTATTCGGAGGTGCTGCAGGACAGCGCGCTGGAACTGCTCGATTCGGGCCAGCTGGCGATGGCGTCGGCGTCCTCGATCACGCTGTCGGCCGCCATGCACGACAAGTTCATCCGCGAACTGGAACACTACCGCAAGCGCGTGATCCTGCGGCCGCAGGAGATCAGCAACCATCCGGAAGTGGTGCGCCGGCTGGGCATCATCGCGCTCAACACGGCGCTGGAATTCGACATCTACGGCAACGTCAACTCCACCCACGTGGGCGGCACGCACATGATGAACGGCATCGGCGGTTCGGGCGACTTCGCCCGCAACGGCGCCTTGTCCATCTTCGTCAGCAAGGCGGCGGCCAAGGGTGGCAAGATTTCGAGCGTGGTGCCGATGGTGTCCCACGTCGACCACACGGAGCACGACGTCGACGTGCTGGTGACGGAATGGGGCCTGGCCGACCTGCGCGGGCTGGCGCCGCGCGAGCGCGCGCCGCTGATCATCGAGAAGTGCGCCGATCCGGCCTACCGCCCGGCGCTGCGCGCCTACTTCGAGCAAGCCTTGCAGCGCGGCGGGCAGACCCCGCACGTGCTGGAGCAGGCGCTGTCGTGGCATATGCGCTACCGTGACACTGGCGACATGCGGACGACAAGCATCTGACGACCTCGATCTGACCGTTTTTGAAGTGGCTTGGCCCGGCGATGAATAATCGCCGGGCTTTTTTTATTTCGCCGTCCGAATATTTTGCGTGTGGCGTAAACTGGCCGGCGCCACGCTTGGAGAAATGCGGCAAAACCGGGAAAATAGCGGCATCGGCAACGCCATCTACACGGAACCAGCAATGACCATCAAAATCAGCCAAAACTTCGACTCCGGCGCCATCGAGGTGCTGCGCGCGGACAGCGCCGCCACCATCGAACTGAATCTGCGCCAGGACAACAGCGCCGATATCCGCCAGTGGTTCCACTTCCGCCTGCAGGGCGCGCGCGGCCAGGCCTGCACCATGAAGTTCCTGAACGCCGGCACGGCCACCTACGCCAAGGGCTACGAGGACTACCAGGCCCGCGCCAGCTACGACGGCGAGAACTGGTTCCAGGTGCCGACCTCGTTCGACGGCCAGGTGATGACCATCCACCACACGCCGGACCTCGACAGCGTGTACTACGCCTATTTCGAGCCGTACTCGTTCGAGCGCCACCTGCGCCTGCTGGGTGAAGTGGCCGAGAATCCGGTGGCGCGCGTGCTGGATCTCGGGAACACGGTCGATGGCCGCGACATGAACCTGGTGGTGGTCGGCGATCCCAAGGCGGAAAAGAAGATCTGGTTCATCGCGCGCCAGCATCCCGGCGAGTCGATGGCCGAGTGGTTCATCGAGGGCATGATCGACGCGCTGCTGGACGATGCCAACCCGATCGCCCGCAAGCTGCTGCAGCGCTGCGTGTTCTACGTCGTGCCGAACATGAACCCGGACGGCTCGGTGCGCGGCAACCTGCGCACCAACGCGGCCGGCGCCAACCTGAACCGCGAGTGGATGACGCCCACCGCCGAACGCAGCCCGGAAGTGCTGGTGGTGAAGCAGAAGATGCACGAGACAGGCATCGACATGTTCTTCGACATCCACGGCGACGAAGCGCTGCCCTACAACTTCGTGGCCGGTAACGAGATGCTGGAGAACTTCAGCGAGGCGCGCCGCGCCGCGCAGCAAGACTTCATCGACCGCTACAAGCAGGCCAGCCCGGACTTCCAGGACAAGTACGGCTACGCGGCCAGCAAGTACAAGGAAGACATGCTGACGCTGGCGTCGAAATACGTGGGCCACCACTTCGGCTGCCTGTCGCTGACGCTGGAAATGCCGTTCAAGGACAACGCCGACCTGCCCGATCCGCACGTGGGCTGGAACGGCGCGCGCAGCAAGGCGCTGGGCGCGGCCATCCTGCAACCTATCCTGTTGTCGCTGGACTGAGCATGGGCGTCGAGATCGAACGCAAGTTCCTGCTGCGCGGCGACGGCTGGCGCGGGCTGGGCCAGCCCGTGCTGCTGCGGCAGGGCTATCTGTCCTCGCACAAGGAGCGCGTGGTGCGGGTGCGCATCGAAGGCGGGCAGGCCATGCTGACCATCAAGGGCCGCACGCAGGGCGCCAGCCGCGGCGAATGGGAGTATCCGATTCCGCTGGCCGATGCGGCCGAGCTGCTGGAGGGCCTGTGCGAACAGCCTCTGATCGAGAAGTACCGCAGCCGCATTGCCATCGGCGGCCATGTGTGGGAAGTCGATGAATTCCTGGGCGCCAATGCGGGCCTGGTGGTGGCCGAGATTGAACTCGGCAGCGAGGACGAGGCGTTCGACAAGCCGGATTGGGTGGGCGAAGAAGTGACGTCGGATGTGCGCTACCTCAACGCCAACCTGATCCGCCATCCCTACACCAGCTGGTAAACGCTATCGTTTTGTACTAAGCTGGAGAGATGGACGAACGGCTTACCGCGCTGGAAGCGCATTTCAATGCCGTCCTGCCGACGTTGGCGACGAAGGCGGACATTGAGGCGTTGCGCGCTGACATGTACAAGATGTCGACCGATACCCATCGGTGGATGCTGGCGTCCCTGATCGGCATGTTCCTCGGTTTCGGCGGCCTGTATTTCGCCTCATCGCGTGAACTGCGCGCGCCGGGCGTCCCGACGGCGGCGCCGCCAGCCGTGACCCAGCAGGTGGCCCAGCCGCCCGTCATCATCTACAACATCCCGCCCGATCCGCACCCGCCCGTGAAGCAGCACTAGCGAAAATCGCTAGTCCGCGCCGCAGCCGATCGCGAGAGCCGTTTCCCGCTTTTCCCGACTTGCCGCCGCACGCGGCGCCCGATAATTGTTGCCAGGTCCGGATGTGCCGGACCACTTCAATCTCGAAAGGGCCCGCGCCATGCCGCAAGATTCGACCGCACTGCGCCTCGACGGCCAGGGCAAGCCGCTGTGGCTGGCCCTGGAACTGACTTACCGCTGTCCCCTCAAGTGCTCGTGGTGCAGCAATCCCCTCGATTTCGACGACTACGCCGAGCGCGAACTGAGCACCGAGGAGTGGTGTCGCGTGATGCGCGAGGCGCGCGCGCTGGGCGCCTTGCAGATCGGCTTCACCGGCGGCGAACCGTTGCAGCGGCGCGACCTGGAACAACTGGTGGCCTACGCCGAGCAGATCGGCCTGTACACCAACCTGATCACCTCCGGCGTGGGCCTGACGGACGAGCGGCTGCTGGGCCTGAAACAGGCCGGACTCCGGCAAATCCAGCTGTCCATGCAATCGACCGATGCCGCGATGACGGACGAACTGGTGGGCGCCAAGGCCCATCAGCTCAAGCTCGATGCGGCGCGCCGCATCAAGGAGCACGGCCTGCCGATGGTGCTCAACATGCCGGTCGGCCGCCAGAACATCGGCCAGGTGGGCGCGATGATCGAATACGCGGCCGAACTGGGCGCGGAATACCTGGAGCTGGCCAACCTCCAGTACTACAACTGGGCCCTGATCAACCGCGATGAACTGATGCCCACGCTGGCCGCCTTGCGCGAGGCGGAAACGGTGGTGCAGCAGTGGCGGGAAAAGCTGGGCAAGCGCATGGCCATCTACTATGTGATCCCCGATTACTACGAGGGCCGGCCCAAGGCCTGCATGAACGGCTGGGGCGCCATCCACCTGACCATCGCCCCCGACGGCGTGGCCATGCCGTGCCAGGAATCGCGCTCGGTGCCCGGCCTCGATTTCGTCTCGGTGCGCGAGCAGCCGCTGGACTGGATCTGGAACGAGTCGCCGCTGTTCCGCAAATACCGGGGCCTGGACTGGTTGCCCGAACCGTGCCGCAGTTGCGACGAGCGCGAGAAGGATTTCGGCGGCTGCCGCTGCCAGGCCTTCCTGCTGACAGGCGACGCCGCCAACACCGACCCGGCCTGCGACCGCTCGCCGCACCACCACCTGATGCAGGCGGCCGTGCACAGCGCGACCAAGCCGCTGCGCTTTCGCAAACCGCTGGTCAAGCGCGTGGCCGGCGTAATGTCCACCGCCTTCATGGAGGATTGAATGCGCTCTCCCTTCGATCACGCCCTGAGCACCCTGTTGTGCGGGGCCCTGCTGACGGCTGTACTGACGACTGTGCTGGTGGCGCTGCAACGCTACGGCGCGCAGTGAGGCCGGCATGGATGCCGCGACTTTCGCCCTGGTGCTGCGCTGGGCACATTTCCTGGCCGGTGTGGTGTGGGTGGGCCACAATTATTCGAGCGTGGTGCAACGGCCGACCTATGTGCCGCTGCAAGCGTCCGACCTGATCGGCGACACCAGCGCGCGCTTCCAGTCCATGCTCAATCGTGAACACGGGATATTCCGCTGGGCTTCAGTGGTGACCTGGAGCGCGGGCCTGCTGATGCTGTGGCAGCGCGGCGCATTGCCCGCTGCCTTGCACTTGCAGGGCGGGCAGGCGCCCATCGGCATCGGCATGTACATCGGCACGCTGATGATGCTGAACGTCTGGTTCGTGCTGTGGCCCCATCAGAAAAAGGTGCTGGGGCTGGTGCCCGCGCCCGTCGAGGAACGCTTGCGCTGCTCGCGCATTACCCACCTGTCGTCGCGCACCAACACCATGCTCTCGGTGCCGCTGTTGTTCTTCATGGCGGCCGGCGCGCACGGCGGTTTGCCCTTGGCATGAACGCCGGGTACAACTTCGCGTCCGGCCCGTCCGGCTTGCCCGCGGCCGTGGTCGAACGCGCACGGACGGAATTGTTCGCGCGCGCGGACGACGGCAGCACCGCGTTCGAGCAGCCATTCACCGGCGAGGCGTTCGGCGCCACGCTGGCGCACGCGCGTGCGCGCCTGAAGGATTTGCTGGCGGTGCCGGACAATTACCACATCCTGTTCCTGGCCGGCGGCGCGACCCAGCAGTTTTCCATGGTGCCGCTCAACCTGCTGGGCGACGCGTCGCACGTGGCTTACGCCGATTCCGGCCACTGGTCGCAGCGCGCGATCCGCGAGGCCGGCCGCTACGCCGCCGTTACCATCGCCGCCCGCTACGAAGGCGAGCGGCCGCTGGCGGCGCCACCGCTGTCGCCCTGGTGCTTGCCGGACGACTGCGCCTATTGCCACATCACCCCCAACGAGACGGCCGACGGCATCGCCTATCCGGCGCTGCCCGATTGCGGCGCCGTGCCGCTGGTGGCCGACGTCACTTCCTGCTTGCTGACGGCGCCGCTGGAGGTGGCGCGCTTTGGCCTGCTGTACGCGGCGGCGCAAAAGAACCTGGGCATCGCGGGCATGACGGTGGTGATCGTGCGCGACGATTTGCTGCGGCGTCCGGCGCCGCTGGTGCCATCCAGCTGCGATTACCGCGCGCAGGCCGCGCAAGGCAGCCGCGCCAACACGCCGCCCACCATCGCCATCGCGCTGGCAGGCATGATGTTCGACTGGATCGCGCAGCAGGACGGGCTGGCCGGGATGCAGGCGCGCCTTCAGCGCAAGGCGGCCTTGCTGTATGACGCGATCGATGCCAGCGGCGGTTTTTTCCGCGCCCCCGTGGCGCCCGGCCACCGCTCGCCCGTCAACGTGCGTTTTGAACTGGCCCGCCCCGAACTGACCACGCCTTTCCTTGACTATGCGGCGCAGCGCGGACTGCACCATCTGCATGGCCACAGCGCGTTTGGCGGGCTGCGCGCCAGTCTGTACAACGC
The DNA here is from genome assembly GCF_014042345.1 of Rugamonas brunnea. GTDB lineage: Bacteria > Pseudomonadota > Gammaproteobacteria > Burkholderiales > Burkholderiaceae_D > Rugamonas > Rugamonas brunnea. Next base: position 6,585 of record NZ_JACEZT010000015.1, on the reverse strand, counting down.
CATGCCGGAGGAGGGCGTGCATGCGCTCGTCACCTGCATGGCCGACTTTATGAGGCGCTACGGATGAACGATTGGTTGCGCGCGCTGCGCGAACGTCCCGGACTGGCGGGCGGTGTTGACCGCGATGGCGGCCGCGCCGCGTCGCTGCTGGCCTGCGGCTTCGCCAGCGTGGAATTCGGCACCGCCGCGCCCTTGCCCGGCGAAGGCGGCCAGCCCGGTGTGGCGGCGCTGGTGCAGCGCCTGACGGCCGTCGCGGCGCAGCCGGACCGGGCACGGATCGGCATCGGCCTGGGCATGAACGCCGGCATGGCGCCCGAGGCGCTGGGCGCGCAATGGCTGGCCGGGATGCGCGCCGCGTGGCCGGTGGCCGACTATCTGTGCTTCAACCTCAGCGCCGCCGCCTATCGCCCTTTGCTGCGTCCTGAATACGACGGCATGATCGCGGGCGCGCTGGCCACGGTGGCCGCCGAACGCGCCCGGCTGACGGCGCGTGGTGGCCGGCGCGTCGGCTTCGCGCTGAAACTGCCGCTGGACGGGCCACGGCCCAGCGCTCCGGCGCGCGCGGCGCTGGAATCGGGCTTCGATGCCCTGGTCACCGTGCTGCCGGAACACGCCGCCCGGATCGACTGGCTGCATGGCTGGGCCATCGGCGCCCGCGCTGGCGCCACGTTGATCGCCGTGGGCGGCATGCGCAGCGCGGCCGACGTGCGGGCCGCGTTGCAGGCCGGAGCCGGCGGCATCCAGGTCCATCGCGCGTTCGTCGAGCAGGGCGCCGCGTGCATCGCGCCGCTCAGAGAAGGGCTGGCAGGCCTGGCAGGACAGGCCGCGTCGTTCGCGAACTCATGATAATCGCGAGGCGCATCTGGCTGGCCGCCGTTGGCGCGTCCGCGCGGGCGACGCGATACTGATCACAGGTGCAGCATGTCGCTGGCCATCCATCGAGGAGATACACAATGAACTGGGAAACCCCCGCCTACTGCGAAATCCGTCTCGGCTTTGAAGTGACGGCTTACGTCTACACGCGCTAAGTATCACGGGGAAGCGGCTCCGCGCCGCTTCCTTTCCTTCACCATCTTGTTTTCAAGTCCATCATGTCCCTGTCCGATCACACCATTCCCCGGCTCGCGCCGCACTATGTGTTCCGTTGGGAGGAAAGCCAGGCCGCCTGGCTGCTGCTGTATCCCGAAGGACTGGTCAAGCTGAACGGCTCGGCCAGCGAAATCATGCAACGCTGCGACGGCCGGCGCGACGTGGCGGCCATCGTGGCTGAACTGCGGGAAGCGTTTCCCGGCACGCCGGACGAGGTGCAGCGCGGCACGCTGGCCTTCCTCGACGTGGCTTGCGACAAGGGCTGGCTGCGGGTCTGAGGTCACACGTCCAGCAAGCCGCTGCGCAGCGCCACCATCGTCATTTCGGCCCCGTTGCTGATGTTGAGTTTTTGCTTGATGTGGTACAGGTGGGTGCCCACGGTGCTGGGGCTGAGGTGGAAGTCCTGCGCCACAGCGTTCACGGAACGTCCTTGCGCCAGTTGCAGGAACACCTGCATTTCCTTCTCCGTCAGCGTGCTGGCGGGATCGGCGTCACCGGACAGGTTGGCCAGCGCCACCGCCTGCGCCAGTTCCGGATCGATGTAGCGCCGCCCCTGGCCCACCTGCCGCACGGCCCGCACCAGTTCCTCGGGCTGGCAACGTTTGCTCAGGTAGCCCAGCGCGCCGGCCTTGAGCGCGCGCATCGGCACGATGCTTTCATGGTAGGCCGACAGCATCAGGACCCGCGCGCCGGGCCGGTGCGCCAGCAGGCGCGCCAGCGCGGCCAGCCCGCCCATGCCGGGCATCGAGATATCCATCACCAGCACGTCCGGTGCGGCCTGCTCAAACAGCGTGAGCGCCGTTTCGCCGCAGTCGGCTTCCAGCACGCGGGCGGCGCCCGCGCCTTCCAGCAGCAGCCGGAAGCCCATGCGCACGATGGCGTGGTCGTCGGCCAGCAGCACCGTCATATTGTTCAATACCGTATTCATCGTTTGTCGTCTCCGGTTCAGCCGTTCTGGCCCAGTGTGGCGCCTTGGGCCGGCAGCCGCGCGCACAGGCGCACGCCTTGTCCTGGCTGGTTCTCGATGGTGAGTTCGCCCTTGAGCGCGAGCACGCGCTCGTGCATGCCGCGCAAGCCAAAGCCGTGCCGCCGGGCCGCTGCGGGCGGCAGGCCGCGCCCATCGTCCGCCAGCGTCAATTCCAGCCAGTCGCCGTCGGGCTGACGGCACAGCCGCAGGGACACGCGCACCCGTGCCGCGCCCGCGTGGCGGGCGACGTTGGTCAAGCCCTCCTGCAGCACGCGCAACAGCGCCAGCGCCACCGTGTCGTCCACCTGCAGGCAGTCGCCGTCCGACTCCACCTGCAGGTCCAGTTGCGGATAGTGGCGGTGCCATAGCGCCAGGTGGCGCTGCAGCGCCGCGCCCAGGTCCTGCGCGCCGCCGGACGGAGGCTGCAGTTGCCGCAGGATGTGGCGTATGCCTTGCTGGATGTCGTTGGTGACGGCGATGATGCTTTGCGCATGGCCGTGCAGCGGGGCCTGATCCGCCGTGCGTTGGACGATGGCGCCGGCCAGCGCGCGTACGGCGGTGATGCCTTGCGCCAGCTCGTCGTGCAGTTCGCGGGCGATGCCGCGCCGTTCGCGTTCGACCCTGGCCTGCATCAGCTGCGCCAGTTCGCATTCGCTATACAGGCGCACGTTGTCGTTCACGGCCTGGTCGAGGCGGTCGGCCATGCCGTTGTAGGCATGGGCCAGCAGGTTCAGTTCGCGCGCCGCGTAGACCGGCAGGCGCAGGTCATGCCGGCCGCGCCCTGTGCGTTCCAGCGCGGCGCGGATCTGCTCCAGCGGCGCCAGGGCGCGGTCGAGCAGGAGGCGGGTGCTCAGGAACAGGAGCGCCAGCAGGGCGACGGCCCAGCGCACCATGGCCTGCGCGCTGTCCCACGCGTCCACGCTGGCGCGCGAGGGATCGGGCGTCAGCACCAGGGTCAGTGCACCGGCGGCGATGCGGCGCGGCTGCACATGGGGATCGAGCAGGCTGGCGAACCAGGGCGGCGCGTCGCGTCCCGCCTTGTATAGCGGCGCCGGCGACACGTACAGCAACCGGCCGGCGGAATCGAACGCGCGCAGGGCGTTGGCGCGGATGCGGCCGGCGGCCCGAACCCGTACCAGCAACTGTTCGGCTGCGGCCGCGCCGGGCGCAGCGTCCTGCTCGCGCGCCAGCACGGTCAGCCACTGTTCGCAGACGCGGGTGCCGGCCGTGATTTCCTCGTCGATGCTGGTCCGCGTGGCTTGCAGCCAGAGCGCGCCCAGCGCCAGCGTCAGGCACGCCGCCACGGCTGTCAGCAGCAGGCTGATACGGGTGCGCAGGCTCAATGGCCCCAATCGGGCCAGCCTGGTTGCTGTTTCCGCTGTTTTCGCTGGTACTTCGCCCATCGCAGCCTCCTTCCGGTGGAGGTGCATGCAAGAATTGTACCGTTGGATTCAGGCGGGGCAGGAGGGGGAGGTGTGGCGATTCGTGCCAGCACATGGTTGGCACGGTGTTCCGTCCCGGCGCACTGGCCTGGCGGCGAAATACAAACAGCCCGCGCGCGGGCGCGGGCTGTCCGTGGCTTGTTGCGCGGGCTGGCCGCCGGTCAGTGGAAGTGCTCGGTGCCCGTGGGCGCGTCTTCCGGCATTTCCGCGTGGGCCAGTTCGCCGGTGGGGTCGGCGAACAGCGGCGCGCCGCAGTCGTCGCAGAACTCGACCACGTAGCGCTCGTTGTGCTTCTTCACCACCGTCACGCCGGCCTCGTTCAGGCAGCGTACGATCTCGTCGACCGGCGTCACCGGCTTGCCCAGCGGGCCGTCGGCGCCGCCCTGGCCCGGACCTTCGGGTGGCGTGCCTTCCTCGTCCTCTTGGCCATACAGCGGCCACACCACGCCGTAGATCACGTCCGTCGACTGGCGCTGGGTGAAGGCGACGCGGTACTCGTCGATCTGGCCGTCCGACGTTTCCTCGCCGAAGCCGGCGATTACGGCGCGCAGCTCGGACGGCTCCACCGACAGCGTGTTGGTCAGGTAGTGCACGGCGGCGCGGATCGACACCGGGCGGATCAGCTTGTCCGCTTCGCGGCAGGCCATGTAATACGCTTCCGGCAGCAGCAGGTCGATGCCGCAGCCCGGCAGCAAGCGCGCCACGGTCGGCATGGCCTGGGTGCGCCATTGCTCCAGCGCGGCCGAGCGCTCGGCGCTGAAGTTGGCCTGGTGGGCCGGCATCTGCCAGCGGAACAGCGGCGCGCCGGCTGGCGCCACCACGGCCACCAGCAGGTAGCGGGTGTCGGCCAGGAAGGGCGCCGTTTCCGGGATCTTGGTTTCGGCCTTCAGCGTGGAACCCTTGAGCGCGGCCTGGCCCAGCTTGAGCGTCTTGCCATAGGTTTCCACGTGGCTGCGCGGCAGCTGGTCGATCGAATACAGCGTGGGCGACATGGCCATCTGCGTGCCGTCGGCCAGCAGGTGGGCCGAGAAATGGGTGGACAGCGTGCCCAGGATGTCGGCCGGGATGGGGCCGGAAGCGATGGCGAAGCGGGTCCAGGCCAGGATGGGCGCAGCCACCAGCAGCACGTCGTACTGGTGCGGCACGCCTTCCACGTCCTGCGTGATGGTCGCGGACTCGCTGACCGCCTCCACGCCATCCATCAACACGTCGTAGGCGTTCAAGTCTTGCTTGAACAGGCTGCCCAGCGTGGTGTCGATGGTGTCCTGGTGGCCGGTCTTGAGGAGTTTCTGGAGCTGCGCATCGAGGCTGTGTTCCCAGGCCCGCTCTTCGATACGGCTGGCCGCCTGCCCCACTGCCTGGGCATAGGCGACGAGGCGTTGGCTCTCGGCAGACAATTTATGGGATGAATCTTTTGATGGACGACGCATAGCGCTATAAAGCTCTCATGAAGTGAAAAAAGCGGATCAGTTATCAGTCAGGCAGATGATAACCCTTATGCCCCGTATTGTAGTGGATTCGCCGGATAATCAGGCAATCGTCCCCGGCCAGTGCCTTTTTTGCGGAACGCCGGGAACGCCGCGCCGCGCGCATGCATCTAATGCGGCATGACCACCCAGCTGACACAGAAAGTTCCATCATGCAGCCCGACCTGATACCAGCCTTGCCCGACCTGCCCGACGCCGAACTGGCGCGGCGCGTGGCCGCCGGCGAGCGCGACGCCTTCACGCTGCTGATGCGGCGCTACAACCGCAGCCTGTACCGCGCCGCCCGCAGCATCCTGCGCGACGACGCCGAGGCCGAGGACGCGCTGCAGGACGCCTACCTGCTGGCCTTCGGCGCCATCGGCCAGTACCGGGCCGACGCCAAACTGGGCACCTGGCTCACCCGCATCGTCGTCAACGAAGCGCTGGCGCGCGCGCGGCGCGGCCGCCGGCGTGCCGAAGTGATCCGCCTGGATGGCGGTGCCGAACCAGGGGAGGAACAGGCTATGAGCAATGGCGACCACGATACGCCGGAAGACGCCGCCATGCGGACCCAGATGCGCCAGTTGCTGGAGCAATCGATAGACCAGTTGCCGGAAGCGTTCCGCACCGTGTTCATGTTGCGCGCGGTGGAGGAGATGAGCGGCGAGGAAGTGGCGGCCTGCCTCGATATTCCCGAGGCCACCGTGCGCAGCCGCTACTTCCGCGCCCGTAGCTTGTTGCGCGCGGCGCTGGCGCAGCGGGTCGATGTGGCGCTGGAGGACGCGTTCGGCTTCGACGGCGCGCGCTGCGACCGCATCGTGGCCGGCGTGCTGGCGCGCCTTTGAAGGCGGGCCTTTGGCCCCGCGCCCGCAATGATTTCATGTAGCACGTTCACCAAGGAGAACCACCATGTCTTTTCTGACCAATGATGACGGCGACCTGCTGTCCCGGCCCCAGCCGCGCCGTCTGTTCCTGGGCCAGTCCGGCCTGCTGTTGTCCGGCGCCGCCGTGGCCCTGCTGGCCGGGCGCGACGCGCTGGCCGCCAAGGGCGCCGCCACCCCGTCCGACCTCCAGATCCTCAACACGGCGCTGGGCGCGGAACTGGAGGCGGTGGCCGCCTACCAGCTGGGCGCCGACAGCGGGCTGCTGCTCAAGCCCACGCTGGACCTGGCCGTCACCTTCCAGGGCCACCACAAGGCCCACGCCGGCATCCTGTCGGCCACCATCGTCAAGCTGGGCGGCAAGCCGGTGGAAGCGAAGGCCAAGTACGACTTCCCGGTCGACACGCTGAAGACGCAGGCCGACGTGCTGCGCTTCGCGGCCGGGCTGGAGAAGGGCGCCGTGAGCGCCTACCTGGGCGCGGTGCCGCTGTTCCGCGACCGCGAGCTGGCCAAGGCCGCCGCCAGCATCCTCGGCGACGAGGCCATGCACTGGGCCGTGCTGCGCAACGCGCTGGGCGAGGAGCCGGTACCGGCCGCCTTCATGGGCTAAACAAAAAATCTATGGTCACCCTCTTTTTTGCAAGCTGATTTTTTGTATGCTGTAAGAAGGCTCGCTTAAATCTATCCGGCGTCTAATTGGAGATGTACTCCGCGCCACGATGAGAGTCGCGCCTGTCGGT
>NZ_JACEZT010000014.1 GCF_014042345.1 Rugamonas brunnea | reverse complement strand
CGGGCACGCCGGCGCCGTTGACGGCCGCCGCCGCCGCCCACGCGCTGGCCGCGCTCTGCCCCGGCCCCGGGCCGGCCACGGCGGCGCCCACCACCTTGCCGTTGAGCGTCAGGTCGCCCGCGTGCAGGGCCGACGCCACCTGGCCGCTCAGGTTCACTTGCTGCTCCGGCACGTCCACCTGCACCGACCCGCCGGCATCGCTGCGGTACACGGCCGGAATCGCCACGTCGATGGTGGCGCCGGCCCGGTCGCCCACCTGCAACTGGGTGCGGTAAGAGCCGTCCAGCAGGTTCAGGTGGTTGTACTGGGCGCGGCTGGCGATGTCCACGTTGGCGCGCACCAGCGCGTCGGCCTCGTGCTGGATGGCGGCGCGGTCGGCCACGCTGTTGGTGTCGTTGGCCGCCTGCACGGCCAGTTCGCGGATGCGCTGGTAGTTGGCCATGATCTCGCCCATGGCGCCATCGGCCACCTGCAGCAGCGAGATGCCCTCACTGGCGTTCTGGGCTGCCCGCTGCAGGCCGCGCACGCCGGCCGTCAGGCGCGCGCCGATGGCCATGCCGGCCGCATCGTCGCTGGCCGAATTGACGCGCTGGCCGCTGGCCAGCCGCTGCATGGTGACGCCCAGCGCCGTGCCCGCCCGCGCATAGCTGCGCTGGGCGTTCAAGGCGGACAGATTGCTGTTGATCTGCATGGATGGGCGCTGGCCGACGGCGCGCGGGCGCGCCGCGAACCGTTCAAGGATTCGTGGTTGTCGCGCTATTAACGGCAGGAAATGCGGATCGCTTGAGGGCGATTTCTATCGGGTCTGACACGGGGGTCTGCCGCCGGGCTCTGTCCCTTGGGGGCGATTGCTGGTCAGCCGGGCAACATTTCCAGCTGTTCGCGGGCCTGGGCCAGGCCGGCCGGGTCGAGCCGGGCGGCGGCCAGTTGCCGGTATTTGGCGGCGGCCGGCGCGCCGGCCCGTTCCGCCATGGTCAGCCACATCCACGCCTGGCCCGCATCGGCGGGCGCGCCCTGGCCGGCCAGCAGCATCAGGCCCAGGTTGAGCTGGGCCCGCGCATGGCCCTGGCGGGCCGCCTGCAAGTACCAGTGCTGGGCCTGGGTGTAGTCGCGCACCAGGCCGTGGCCGGTGTCGTAGCGCAGCGCCAGCGTGAACTGGGCCAGCGTGTGGCCCTGTTCGGCCGCCTTGCGGTACCAGTCGCCGGCCTGCACGCAGTCCGGTGCGGGGCCGTCGTCGCTGTCATGCAGCCGGCCCAGCATGTACTGGGCGGCAGCGTAATCCTGTTCGGCCGCGCGCCGGTACCACGACAGCGCCTTGCGCAAGTCCTGCGGCACGCCCTGCCCGTTTTCGTAGCGCAGGCCGAGGTCGAACTGGGCCCGCAAATGGCCCTGGTCGGCCGCCTTGCGGTACCAGAACACGGCTTCCTGCGCATCCTGCGGCACGCCGTGGCCGCAGTCGTACAGCATGGCCAGGTGGTACTGGGCGGCGGGGAAGCCCTGCTCGGCCGCCTTGCGGTACCAGAAATGGGCTTGTTCGTAATCCTGGGCCACGCCCTGGCCGTGGTCGTAGCGCAGACCAAGGTTGTTCTGGGCCGCCGCGTGGCCCTGCTCGGCCGCCTTGCGGTACCAGTCCATCGCCTTCTGTTCGTCGCGCGGCACGCCCTGGCCATTGTCGAAGATCAGGCCGAGGTTGAACTGGGAACTGGCATGCTCCTGTTCGGCCGCGCGGCGATACCACTGGATGGCTTTCTGGCTGTCCTGGGGCACGCCGTCGCCCTTGTCGTAGCGCAGCGCCAGGTTGAACTGGGCCGGCGCGTAACCCTGGTCGGCCGCCTTGCGGAACCACGACATGGCCTGGCCCGCGTCCTTGGGCACGCCCTGGCCGTTGTCGTAGCGCAGGCCGAGGTTGAACTGGGCCCGCGCGTAGCCCTGCTCGGCCGCCTTGCGGTACCACTGGATGGCCTGGCGGAAGTCCTGCGGCACGCCCTTGCCGGTGTCGTACATCATGCCCAGGTTGTTCTGGGCGCCGGCGTCGCCCTGCTCGGCGGCCTTGCTGAACCAGTGCATGGCCTTGGCGCTGTCCTGCTCGATGCCCTGACCCTTGGCGTACAGCCAGCCCAGGTTGTACTGGGCCGCCGCGTAACCCTGCTCGGCCGCCAGCTGGTACCAGCGCGCCGCCTCCAGGTAATCCTGCTCCACGCCCTGGCCCTTCTGGTACATCACGCCCAGGTTGTACTGCGCATGTTCGAGGCCGGCGTTGGCGGCCTGGCGATACCAGGCCACGGCCTGCTCATAGCTTTGCTCCACACCCTGGCCGTTGAAGTACATGAAGCCCAGGCTGTGCTGGGCGTTGGCCACGCCGCGCTCGGCCAGCCCGCGCACGCGCAGGTATTCGGCGGTGTAGGTGCTGCCGGCTGAAGCGTCGGCCTCGGTCGGGTGGTATTTCTGCATCGGCGATCAGGCCTGGATGGCGATCATGGACGGCGCCTGCATCACGGGCGCGGCGCTGGCCGGCGCGCTCAGGCGGTTCTGCTCCTGCAGCACGTGGATGAAGTGCGACAGCGAGATCGGCCGGTGGTACAGATAGCCCTGCATGGTGGTGCAGCCGTTCGCCTCCAGGTAGCGCGCCTGCACGTCCGTCTCCACGCCCTCTGCCACCAGATGCAGGCCCAGCCCGCGCGCGATCGAGATGATGGCCAGGATCACCGGATAGTGGCCCTGCTCGTCGTGGATCTCCTTGACGAAGGACTGGTCGATCTTGATGGTGTGGATGGGGAAGCGGTGCAGGTACGACAGCGACGAGTAGCCGGTGCCGAAATCGTCGATCGCCACCGACACGCCCAGCTGGCACAGCTTGTTCAACTGCTCGATCGCGTACTGCGGATTGCGGATGCAGATGTTCTCGGTGATCTCCACCTCGATCTGGGCCGGCGAAATGCCGTAGCGGTTGAGCGCCCCGCGCATCTTCTCGAAGAAGTCGCCGCGGTCCAGGTATTGCGGCGACAGGTTCAGCGACAGGCGGATGGCGTCGCCGCCGGCCGCGTTCCACAGCAGCAGGTCGCGGCACAACGCACCCAGCATCCAGTCCGAGATCGGCAGCATCAGGCCATTGTCCTCGGCGAACGGCAGGAACTCGCCGGCCGACAGCAGGCCGCGCTGCGGGTGGTTCCAGCGCATCAGGCCTTCGGCGCCGATGATGCGGCCCGTGGCCACGTCCACCTGCGGCTGGTAGTACATCTCCAGCTCGTTCTGTTCGAGCGCCTTGCGCAGGCTTTGTTCGAGCGCGATCTTCTGGTGCGACACGTCCAGCATCGAGTTGTGATAGAAGCTGTGGCCATTCTTGCCCAGCGCCTTGACCTGGTACATGGCGATGTCGGCATGGCGCAGCAGTTCGTCGATGGTCTCGCCGTCGCTTGGGTAGACGGCGATGCCGATCGAGGCCGAGATATGCACTTCGTGGCCATCGAGGTCGAACGGCTTGTGCAGGCATTCGAGGAACTTGTCGGCGATGGCCTTGGCGTCCTGGCGGTCGCGCAGCTCGGGCAGCACGATGGTGAATTCGTCGCCGCCCTGGCGCGCCAGCGTGTCGCCGCGGCGCAGGCAATCCTTGAGGCGCAGCGCCACCTGCTGCAGCAGTTCGTCGCCCTTGACGTGGCCCAGCGTGTCGTTGACCAGCTTGAAGCGGTCCAGGTCGACGAACATCACGGCCAGTTCCGTCAGCTTGCGCTTGGCCTGGATCACGGCCAGGCCCAGGCGGTCCTTGAACAGCATGCGGTTGGGCAGGTCGGTCAGGATGTCGTGGTAGGCCTGGTAGGAGATCACTTCCTCGGCGCGCTTGCGGTCCGTGATGTCGCGCGCCACGCCATAGGTGCCGAAGAATTCGCGCTGCCTGATGTCATGGTCGGGCACGTGCATGCCGATCGCGTTGAGCGAGATCGTCATCAAGGTGTTGTTGAAGGTGCGCTCGACGCCATTGCCCGTGTTGCACTTGAGGCGCAGCTCGACGTTGCGCGAGGCCCGCTCGTCCACGCGGCGCTCGTTGAACACGTAGCGCGCCCGCTCCTGGTCCTCGTCGTGCACCAGGATGGAATAGTGTTTGCCGATCAGTTCTTCGCGCGTGAAGCCGAGCAATTGCTGGGCGCGGTCGTTAACGAAGGTGAACTTGCCCTCGTGGTTCAGGGTGTAGATGATGTCGGGCGAGCTGTCGACCAGGTAGCGGTACATCTTCTCCGAGTTTTCCAGCTTGGAGGCGATGCGCTCATTGTCCTGCGCCAGCTTGCGCTGGGCCAGCGCGTTCTCCACCGTCTTGAGCAATTCCTCGCGGCTGTAGGGCTTGCGCAGGTAATCGTAGGCGCCGCGCTTCAGGGCGCCGATGGCGGCCTCGATGCCCACGTCGCCGCTCATCACGATCACGTCCGCCGCGATGTCCTTGGCGTTGATGAAGTCCATGATCTCGTGGCCGCTCATGTCGGGCAGGCGCAAGTCGAGCAGCACCAGGTCGAACTTGAGTTTGTTGAGCTGGGCCAGCGCCTCGCTGCCGCAGGTGGCCGTGACCAGGTGGTAGTCGCGGTCGCGCAGCAGTTCGTACAGCGACGACAGCAGACGCGGTTCGTCGTCGACCAGCAGCAGGCGCGGCCAGTTATCGCCGGCCAGGGCCACGGCCATCTGGGCGGTGGCCGGGTTGGGATCGATGGCAGCGGCGGCGCTGTCTGGGGGCAGGTTCATCATGGCCTTAAACGGAATCCATCGCCCGCGCGTTCACGCCGGCGACTTGGCTGGTGCTGCCACGGGCGGGCAGCAGAATTTCAAATGCGGTGCCCGTGTTGCCCGAGCGGCAGGTGATCTGACCCTGCATCTTCTTGACCAGGCCGTGCACGATGGACAGGCCCAGGCCATGATTGGCGCCGTCCTTGCTGCTGCGGACCACGGAGAACAGGTTGGCCAGCACTTCCTGCGACAGGCCAGGGCCGCTGTCGGACACCACCAGCTCCAGGTACAGCCGGCGTTCGCGGTTCACGTAGCCACGGTTGGCGATCTCGATCCTGCCGCCGTTGGGCAGCGCCTCGACAGCGTTCTTGACCAGGTTGACGAGGATCTGCTTGAGCATGTCGGCGTCGCCGTCGATCTCGGCCGGCTGCTCCTGCATGCGCACCAGGATCTGCACCGAGGCCGGCACGAAGTCGGTGGCGCGGAACAGGCGCAGCACGTCGTCCACCACGCGCGCCACGTCGGTCACGCGCGAGGTTTCCGTCGGCTGCAGGTCGGCCAGGCCGTTGATCAACTGGCCCACGCGGTCGATCTCCTCGTTCAGGATCGACATCTCGCCGACCACGGGTTCGCGCCGGGCCAGCTTGCTGTCCAACACGGACAGGTAGTTCTTGATGATGGACAGCGGGTTGTTCACCTCGTGCACCACGCGGCGCGACGCTTCGCGGTATTCCTCGGCCACGTGGGCGATCTGGCGCTTGGCGTGGCCACGCTCGCTCATGGCCGTCTCCAGCGCGACGGCGGCCTGGGTGCCGAACGATTGCAGGAAGCGCTCGCGCTTCTGGAAGTGCGGCATCTGCCAGCTGGGCGCGCCGCCGATGATCACGCCCAGGCAGCGCTGGTTGGCCACCAGCGGCAGGCACACCAGGCTGTCCGTGCCGAGGATGCGGAACAACTGTTCCTCGGCCAGGCTCAGGCCCGCGTCGTTGCGGCCCAGGTAGGCCAGCTTGCGCTCGTTGGCCGACTGCGCCACCAGGCCCGGCTTGCCGAGCGGGATGGAGAATTCGGCCAGCCGCTGCTGCTGCTCGCCGCCGGCCGTGCCCACCAGCGCGTGGCCGGTGGGATTCTCCAGCAGCACCACGGTGGTGTCGAAATCGAACAGGATGCGGGCCGAGCGCGTGACCGATTCCAGCAAGCCCGTCTCGCCGTGCTGGCGTGCGAAGGTCTGGCCCATCTCGGACACCAGCATGATGTTGCGCACTTCCTCGGACAGGCGTTGCTGCACCGGGTCCACCGGCGGCGGCGGCGCGTAGGCGGGCGGGGTGGCGATGTCGTCGGCGCCGGCCAGGTCGATGCCCAGGTGGGCGGCGGACTTCTCCACCTGGCGCTCGGCGGTACGGGCCACCTGCTCCAGCGCGCCGCCATCGAGGCCGCACAACTGGGCCGCGTCGTCCAGCGCCTGCGCTTCCTCCTCGCCGTGGCAGCCCAGCAAATGGGCCAGCCGCACGATGCGGATCAGGGGATGGGCCGATTCGAGCCGTGCGATCGGTTCGTGGTGGTACAGCACGCTGTCGGCCAGGAAGGAATCGAGGTGCCAGCGTTCGATCAGCCAGGCGCCCGCTTCCGAGTGGGTGATCTGCAGCGTGCGCTGCTCCACCACACACAAGTCCTCATCGTCGCGCGCCATGAAATTGTAGGCGTATTCCTTGGGCGCCGTGGCCAGCAGGGCCAGCCGGCCCACGTTGTGCAGCAGGCCGGCCAGGTAGGCTTCCTCCACGTGCGGGTAGTCCATCTGGCGGGCGATGTCGCGCGCCAGCACGGCCGTCGTCAGCGAGTTCTTCCAGAAGCTGCGCAGGTCGGTGCTGCCGGAATGGGGGAAGCTGTTAAAGGTCTGGAATACGGATTCGCTGATCACCAGCGTCTTGATCATGTCCGTGCCCAGCGACACCAGCGACTGCTCCAGGTTCACGGCGCGGGTGTTGCGGTGGTAGGCCGAGCTGTTGGCGACGGTCAGGATCTTGCTCGTCATGCCGGCATCCTTGGCGATCAGCGCGGCCAGTTCCGGCATGCCGGCGTCGTCGGCCTGCAAGTGCTCGATCAACTTGATGAGTATCTGCGGCATGGCCGGCAGACGCGCAATCAGCAAGCGATTGCGTATGTCCTGGTCTGATTGATGCATCGTATCAAGCATTGCCGCCAATGGATGTCGAATGGGGACAGCGTTCCTGGGTACCACGCCGCCACGGTTATTGTTCTGCTGTTTGCGTCACCTGCGACCACCTTCGTGGGGCGGCCATCCATATTGCCGAAAGTTATATTAGCATAAAGTCCACAAAAAATAACTTATCGGCAATTAAAATTCCTGTTCAACCGCACTGGTTTCCCAGGGTAAATATTAATCGATCCGTTTGGCGTAGTAGCATGCGCCGCTAATAGCGAGACGTCAACCATAATGCCAGAGTAGCCATACTAATTCCCCTCTGTTCGGCCGATGGCGGCGACTTGCGATGTGATACGGATGTCAGCATTTCCCTTATAACAGCAGTGTCGCCGGGCGGACAAGCGAAAAATGGACGGCGCGGGCTGGCGCATGGGGTGCGCGCGCAAGATGTAGCGAAAAAACCATGCGCGGCGGGCGTGGCGGGACGGGGTGGTGTGCTACCGCATTGCAGCATAACCAGGCGATTGTGGGGCGATTGTTGCGATCCCGGCACAGGTAAGCGGCTGGCATTGCGCCAGCCGCAGGGAATGGCGGGGCCGGGCGCCCCGCCAGGGTCTTACTCCGCCTTGGGCTTGGCTTCCTCGCGGCGGTTGTAGCCGGCCACCATGTCGAAGCGGAACAAACGGCATTCGAGCGCGCCGTTGAAGAATGGCGTCTTGCGGGCCTCTTTCAGGCGCAGCATGCGCGGCAGCTTGAGGTCGGCCGTGAACAGGAACACGGTCCAGCCGGCGAAACGCTGCTTGAGCGTGGTGCCCAGCGCCGAATAGAAGCTGACGGCCAGTTCATCCTCGGCCAGCGAGCTGTCGCCGCGCACGCCGATCCGCTCGCCATACGGCGGGTTGGTCAGCAGGATGCCCGGTTGCTCGGTGGGCGCCTTCACTTCCTGCGCCTCGATCTGCTTGAGCGGCACCTCGAACAGGATGCCGGCGCAGCGCAGGTTGTGGCGCGCCATGGCCACCATGTCGCCCGAAATGTCGCTGCCGAAGATGGTCGGCGTGGCCGGCAGCGGATTGGGCTTGATGGCCGCCTTCATGGCTTGCCACGGGCCGGCATCGAAACCGTTGAACTTCTCGAACGCGAAACGGCGCCGCGCGCCCGGCGGGATGCCCTGCACCATCTGCGCCGCTTCGCACAGGATGGTGCCGGAGCCGCACATGGGGTCGAACAGCGGCACGCCCGGCTTCCAGCCCGACACGCGCAGCAGGCCGGCGGCCAGGTTCTCGCGCAGCGGCGCGTCGCCCGTCTCCTCGCGCCAGCCGCGCTTGAACAGGGCTTCGCCCGAGGTGTCGAGGTAGATGATGAACTGGCGCGCGTCGAGGAAGCCGACGATGCGCATGTCCGGCTCACGGGTGTTGACCGAGGGGCGCTTGTTGAACTGGTCGCGGAAACGGTCGCAGACGGCGTCCTTGATCTTGAGCGTGGTGAACTCCAGGCTTTTCAGCGGCGACTTGACGGCCGTGACGTCGACCCGGATCGTGTGGTTGTAGGTGAACCAGTCTTCCCAGGGCTGGGCCAGCACCAGGTCGTAGATGTCGTTCTCGTTCTGGTAGCCGGTGACGGCCATGCGCATCAGCACGCGCGAAGCGATGCGCGAGTGCAGGTTGATGCGGTAGGCGTCGAACAGGTCGCCCGAGCAGTGCACGCCGCCGGGCACCTGGTTGTGCACCTTCAGGGTCGGGCTTTGCTGGGCGATCTCGCCCAGTTCTTCGGCCAGCGCCGCTTCCATGCCGCGCGGGCATGGGCAAAAATAGGAAGTCATCAGGTGTACCTTTTATCCGTTAAAAAACCAGCATACCGTTTATACCGTATGCGCCTTGACTGCAAAAACGTCAGAACGGCTTGACCACCACCAGCATCACGATGGCCAGCAGCATCAGCACCGGCACCTCGTTGAAATAGCGGAACCACACGTGGCTGCGCTTGTTGGCGCCGTTCTCGAACTTCTTCAACAGCGAACCGCAGGCGTGGTGGTAGCCCAGCACCAGCGCCACCAGTCCCAGCTTGGCGTGCATCCAGCCCGGAATGGTGAAGCCATCGGGGCCGTTGTACTGCATGTACAGCAAAATCATGCCGAACACGATGGCCGGCACCATCAGCATGGTCATGAAGCGATACAGCTTGCGCGCCATCATCAGCATCCGTTCCGTGGCCACCGTCTCCGATTCCTGCGCCAGATTGACGAAGATGCGCGGCAGGTAAAAGATCCCGGCGAACCAGGAGATGATGAAGAAGATGTGCAGCGCTTTAATCCAGAGCATGGGACTCCTGTCGGTCGATGTTATTTACGCACTTCGCCGTGGCCGAACACCACGTACTTGAGCGAGGTCAGGCCCTCCAGGCCGACCGGGCCGCGCGCGTGCAGCTTGTCGTTGGAGATGCCGATTTCCGCGCCCAGGCCGTATTCGAAACCGTCCGCGAAGCGGGTCGACGCGTTCACCATCACGGAGGCCGAATCGACTTCGCGCAGGAAGCGCATGGCGTCCGTGTAATCCTCGGTGATGATGGCCTCGGTGTGCTTGGACGAGTAGCGGTTGATGTGGTCCATCGCCTCGTCGATGCCGTCCACCACCTTGACCGACAGGATGGCGGCCAGGTATTCGGTGGCCCAGTCCTCCTCGTTGGCGGCCACCAGGTGCGGGTAGCCGGCCAGGATGGCCATGGCTTCGGGATCGCAGCGCAGCTCGACCTGCTTGGTGGCGTACAGCTTAGCCAGCTCCGGCAGCACGCGCGGCGCGATGGCGCGCGCCACCAGCAGCGTTTCCATGGTGTTGCAGGTGCCGTAGCGGTGGCACTTGGCGTTGAAGCCGATGTCCAGCGCCTTCTGCAGGTCGGCTTTGGCGTCGATGTAGACGTGGCAGATGCCGTCCAGGTGCTTGATCATCGGGACCGTGGCCTCCTCCATCAGGCGCGCGATCAGACCCTTGCCGCCGCGCGGCACGATCACGTCCACGTACTGCGGCATGGTGATCATGGCGCCCACGGCGGCGCGGTCGGTGGTGTCGACCACCTGCACGCCGTTCTCCGGCAGGCCCGCGCCCAGCAAGCCTTCCTTGACCAGCTTGGCCAGCGCGCGGTTGCAGTGGATGGCCTCCGAGCCGCCGCGCAGGATGGTGGCGTTGCCGCTCTTGATGCACAGGCCGGCCGCGTCCACGGTCACGTTGGGACGGGCTTCGTAGATGATGCCGATCACGCCCAGCGGCACGCGCATCTGGCCCACCTGGATACCAGACGGGCGGAACTTCATGCCCGAGATTTCACCAATCGGGTCAGGCAGCGCGACGATCTGGCGCAGGCCTTCGACCATGGTGGCGATGGCCGCTTCGGACAGGGTCAGGCGGTCCACCATGGCCGGCGCCAGGCCGGCCGCGCGGGCCGCGTCCAGGTCCAGCTGGTTGGCAGCGCGCAGGGCCGGCGCTTCGCGCTCGATCGCCTCGGCGATCAGCAGCAACGCGCGGTTGCGGGTGGCGCTGTCGGCCTTGGCCATGGCGCGCGACGCGGCGCGTGCCTGCTGGCCCACTTGTTCCATGTACTGCTTGATATCCATAATCGTTCCAGTTAATTTGGCTTCAGCCGCGCGCCACTTTCAGCGCCAGCTGCAGCATGGCATCCCAGGCGTCGCCGGAGAACGCCTTGGCCCGCAGGCCCTTGATCATTTTGTCCACCTGCGCCGCATCCTTCATGGCCGCCTCCAGCGTGGGCAGCGAAATGCGCCGCAGGGCCGGGTCCATCATGCGCTCGCGCGGACCCCAGATGCGGTATTCCTTGAGCAGTGCGCCCAGGGGACGGCCCTGCGCCATCCCTGCTTTCAATTTTAACAGCGTCCTGATTTCCTCGGACACGGCCCACAACACCAGCGGCAGCGCCTCGCCTTCACCCTTCAAACCTTCCAGCATGCGCACCAGCCGGGCCGGATCGCCGGCCAGCATGGCTTCGCTCAGCTTGAACACGTCGTAGCGGGCCACATTGAGCACGGCGTCGTGCACCTGCTCATAGGTCAATCGTCCCGGCTCGTGCAGCAGGCCCAGTTTCTGGATCTCCTGGTGCGCCGCCAGCAGATTGCCCTCCACCCGGTCGGCGATGAACTCGATGCTCTGGCGGTCGGCGCTCTGGCCTTGCGCGGCCAGCCGCTGGCCGATCCAGTTGGGCAGCTGGTTGCGCTCCACCTGCGGAATGTCGATGTAGACGGCCGCCTGCTGCAGGCTGGCCACCCAGGCCGCCTTCTGCGTCTGCCAGTCCAGCTTGGGCAGGGTGATCAGCGTCAGGTTGTCCGGGCTCAGGTCCTTCACATAGCTTTGCAGCGCCGCGCCGCCATCCTTGCCCGGCTTGCCGCTGGGGATGCGCAGCTCGATCAGCTTCTTGTCCCCGAACAGCGACAAGGCCTGGTTGGCCGCCAGCAGCTCGCCCCACTTGAAGGTGCGCTCCACCGTCAGCACGTCGCGCTCGGAATAGCCTTGCGCGCGCGCGGCGCGGCGGATCTTGTCGGCCGCCTCCAGCGCCAGCAGGTGTTCGTCGCTGGTGACGACGTACAGCGGCGCCAGTTGCCTGGCCAGGTGGCCTTCCAGCGCGTCCAGTCGCAATTGCATGACTGTCCCCGCTTACTGCCGGCTCACCGGCGGCACCGACATCTGCACCGGTTTGATGGCGGCGATGCGGCGCATCATCTGCTGCACCAGGTCGGTCTGCATGTCCTTGTACAGCAACGCTTCCTCGCGCTCCTTGGCCAGCAACTGGGTTTCGTTGAAGGTGATGGGGCGGTTCAGCGAAATGGTGGTCGCGGGCAGCAGCTCGTTGCCCTGGCGGTCCAGCACACGGAACACGATGGTGTAGGCGAGCAGGTATTCGCGCACCCGACCATTGCTGTTCAGCGACAGGATCGACTTGCTGCGCGTCTTTTCAGGATCGCTGAGCACTTCGATCACGCCGTCGGCCTCCTTGGGATTGGCCGCCACGGCGGTGCCGCCGTTGGCGCGGATGTTGCGCTTGAGGTCAATCGCCAGCGGCGACGACTCCGGCAACCCCACGTACAACGACGGGAACGGCAAGGTGTAATGGCCACCCTCCCCGCGCAGGTGGAAGCCGCAGGCGGTCAGCGACAGCGACAAGGACGCGGACAACGCCAGCAGCGCGCCCCAGCGCCGCCATGACACGGTAGTGGTGACCGCCATCGCTTACACCACGATGTTGATCAACTTGCCGGGGACGACGATGACCTTCTTCGGCGTGCCTTCGATGAATTTCTGCACCGCCTCGTTGGCCAGCGCGGCGGCCTCGATGGCCGCCTTGTCGGCCGTCTTGGCCACGGTGACGCTGCCGCGCAGCTTGCCGTTCACCTGGATCATCATCTCGATCTCGGCCTGTTCCAGCGCGGCCGGGTCCACCTGTGGCCAGGCTGCGTTCAGCAGGTCGCCGAACACCTTGCCGTAGCCCAGTTCTTCCCACAGCACATGGGTGATGTGCGGCGCCACGGGGTTGAGCAGGCGCAGGAAGATCGAGAAGCCTTCCGCGACCAGGGCGTTCGATTCGGCGCTGTCATCGAGCTTGGCCGATTCCATCGTGTTCAGCATCTTCATGCAGGCCGATACCACGGTGTTGTACTGGATGCGCTTCAGGTCGTAGTCGGCCTGCTGCAGGATCTTGTGCAGTTCGCGGCGCAGCGTCTTCTGCGGCTCGGTGGCCACCGGCGCGGCCGGCGCGGCCAGCGCGGCACCGATGCGGGCCGCCTGTGCGTAGCCGTAGGCCCACACGCGGCGCAGGAAGCGGTTGGCGCCTTCCACGCCGCTGCCCGACCATTCCAGCGTCTGTTCCGGCGGCGAGGCGAACATGGTGAACAAACGGGCCGTGTCGGCGCCGTACTGCTCGATCTGGGCTTGCGGGTCGATGCCGTTGTTCTTCGACTTGGACATCTTCTCGGTGCCGCCGATGTGCACCGGCTGGCCGTCCGTCTTCAGGGTCGCGCCTTGCGGGCGGCCCTTGTCGTCCAGCGTCAGGTCCACGTCGGCCGGGTTGAACCAGGTCTTCTTGCCTGCTTCATCCTCGCGGTAGTAGGTCTCGTTGAGTACCATGCCCTGGGTCAGCAGGTTGACGAACGGCTCGTCGAACTTGACCAGGCCGAAGTCGCGCATCACCTTGGTCCAGAAGCGCGCGTACAGCAGGTGCATCACGGCGTGCTCGATACCGCCGATGTACTGGTCCATCGGCATCCAGTAGTCGTTGCGCGCGTCGACCATGGCCTCGTTCGAGCCGGGCGAGGTATAGCGCATGTAGTACCACGACGAGTCGACGAAGGTATCCATGGTGTCCGTCTCGCGGCGGGCTGGCTTGCCGCACTTGGGGCAGTCGCACTTGAGGAAGGCTTCGTGCTTGTTGAGCGGGTTGCCGCTACCGTCCGGCACGCAGTCTTCCGGCAGCACCACCGGCAGGTCCTTCTCCGGCACGGGCACGGAGCCGCAGTCGTCGCAGTGGATCATCGGGATCGGCGTGCCCCAGTAGCGCTGGCGCGATACGCCCCAGTCGCGCAGGCGGAACGTGACCTTCTTCTCGCCCAGGCCTTTTTCGGCCATGGCGGCGGCCACCGCTTCCACGGCGTCGGCATAGTTCAGGCCATCGAACTGGGCCGAGTTGCAGACGATGGAGATGTCCTTGTCGCCATACCATTCCTGCCACGCGTCGGTCGAGAATTCCTTGCCTTCGGCGCGGATCACCTGCTTGATCGGCAGATTGTATTTTTTGGCGAACGCGAAATCGCGCTCGTCGTGGGCCGGCACGCCCATCACGGCGCCGTCGCCGTAGGTCATCAGCACGTAGTTACCGACCCACACTTCGACTTGGGCGCCCGTCAGCGGATGGGTGACGAACAGGCCGGTCGGCATGCCCTTCTTCTCCATGGTGGCCATGTCGGCCTCGATCACGGAACCGAGCTTGCATTCGGCGTTGAAGGCGGCCAGCGCGGGATTGGTCTGCGCGGCGTGCACGGCCAGCGGGTGCTCGGCGGCCACGGCGCAGAAGGTCACGCCCATCACCGTGTCGGGACGGGTGGTGAACACGTACAGCTTGCCGTCGTTGATCAGGGCGCCGGCGGCATCCTTGATCTGGTGCGGGAAGGCGAAGCGCACGCCGGTCGACTTGCCGATCCAGTTGGTCTGCATGGTGCGCACGCGCTCGGGCCAGCCGGGCAGCTTGGTGTCCACGTATTCCAGCAGCTCATCGGCGTAGTCGGTGATGCGGGCGTAGTACATCGGGATTTCGCGCTTTTCGATCAGCGCGCCCGAACGCCAGCCGCGGCCATCGACCACCTGCTCGTTGGCCAGCACGGTCTGGTCGATCGGGTCCCAGTTCACGGTGCCGGTTTTCTTGTAGATGATGCCCTTTTCCAGCATCTTGAGGAACATCCACTGGTTCCACTTGTAGTATTCGGGTTTGCAGGCCGTCATTTCGCGCGACCAGTCGATGGCCAGGCCCATCGACTCCATCTGCTCGCGCATGTGGGCGATGTTGGAATAGGTCCACTGGGCGGGCGGCACGTTGTTGGCCATCGCCGCGTTCTCGGCCGGCATGCCGAACGCGTCCCAGCCCATGGGCATGAGCACGTTGTAGCCGTTCATGCGCAGGTAACGGTACATCACATCGTTGATCGTATAGTTGCGCACGTGGCCCATGTGCAGCTTGCCCGAAGGGTAAGGCAGCATCGAGCAAGCGTAGTACTTACCCTTGGGGAAACGGGGGTCGTTTTCGACGGCTTTATAGGCGTCGATCGCCTTCCAGTGGGATTGGGCGGCTTTTTCGACGTCGGCGGGACTATATTTATCTTGCATGATGTGTGCGGCCAGAAGTGACTATGAACCGAACATTATACTGGTTCATGACGGCGCTGAGGTTGCGGGCGCGGCCGGCGCCCACTGAGCGGGCCAGCCGTGGCATGATATGGTTTTTTTAACATGAACGGCGAGACAACCATGATCAAGGGATTACGCACCGTCATCTACCCCACCCCCGACCTGGCCCAGGGCAAGGACTGGTACACGCAGGCGTCCGGCGTGGCGCCCTATTTCGACCAGCCGTTCTACGTGGGTTTCGCCGTGGGCGGCTTTGAACTGGGCCTGGTGCCCGACGGCCAGCCCGGCCAGACCGGCGCCAAGGCTTACTGGGGCGTGGACGATATCGAGGCCGAGGTGGCGCGCCTGCTCGCACTGGGCGCCACCGTGCACGCGGCCGTGCAGGACGTGGGCGACGGCATCAAGGTGGCTGAACTGAACGACCCGTTCGGCAACGTGCTGGGCCTGATCCAGAATCCCCACTTCGACCCGCAAACCGTACGCTGACAGGAGACCGCATGCCGAGCCAGACCGCCCGTCCCCTCATCATCGTCGCCAGCACCGGCACCGGCGGCGACATCCGTCCCTTCGTGCAGCTGGCGCAGGGTTTGCGCGACCAAGGGCACCGGGTGCGCATGGTCGCGCCGGCCTTGCATGAACCGGCCATGCGGGCCAGCGGGCTCGATTACCGCGTTTTCGGCCAGCCGGCGGACCTGCAGGCGGCGCTCGACAATCCGGACCTGTGGGACGAACGCAAGGGCTTCGGCGTGGTGTGGCAGGCCGGCGTGCCGCACATGCAGGTGCTGCACGACATGGTGGCGGCGCTGCCGGCGGACGAGCCGTGCGTGCTGCTGTGCCACCCCATCATGGCGCCGCAAGCGGCCATCGCCCGCGCGGCGCGCCCGGACCTGCGCGTGGTCAGCGCCTACCTGGCGCCGTCCAACCTGTGCAGCCTGCGCGACATGCTGGCGCTCGGCTCGATGGCCATTCCGTCCTGGATGCCCTTGTCGTGGCGCCGGCTGCTGTGGCGCATGGCCAACCGCCTCTCGATCGACCCGCCCACCTTGCCCAGCCTGAACGCCGGGCGCGCGCTGCGCCACTTGCCGCCCGTGGTCGGCTTCATCGACCACCTGGTGCAGGCGCCGGACGCCGCCATCTGCCTGTTCCCGTCCTGGTTCGCGTCCCGGCAGGACGACTGGCCGCCCCACGTGCTGCGCGGCGACTTCCCGCGCCCGCGCGAGCACGCCAACGTCGCGGCCACGGCGCTGTCGCCGGCGCTGGAACAGTTCCTGGCCGCCGGCCCGGCCCCCATCGCCTTCACGCCCGGCACCGGCCATCAGCATGCCACCGGCTATTTTGCGATGGCGCTGGAAGCGTTGCGCAAGCTGGGACGGCGCGGCCTGTTCATCACGCCGCACCGCGCCCAGGTGCCCGCCGCGCTGCCGTCCGACGTGATGTGGGTGGCCGAAGCGCCGTTCGAGCTGCTGCTGCCGCGCCTGGCCGCGCTGGCGCACCACGGCGGCATCGGCACCATGGCCGAAACGTTCCGCGCCGGGGTGCCGCAACTGGTGGTGCCGTCCGGGTTCGACCAGTTCGACAACGCCGCGCGCGCGCAGCGCCTGGGCGTGGCGCGCGTGGTGCTGTTCAAGCGGCTGAGCGCGCGGCGCCTGCAGCGCGGCCTGGCCGACCTGCTGGCCTCACCGGGCGTGGCGCGCGCCTGCGCCGACGTCGCCAGGCAGGCGCGCGGCGGGCCGGGGCAGCCCGGTCTGATCGCACAGGTGGAAGCGGCGCTGGGCGTCACCGCGCCGCATGCCGCGCCATCGTCGCGCACCGAGCCGCAGCCCCTGCTGGACTGAAGTCGGGCGGCAGTGCCGCCCTTGCCGAGGCGACGGCTGATACGCGCCGCGCACCGCATGCCGGCTTTGCCCCAGCTTTGCGCCGGCCTCGCGCCACCCCGGCAGCCGTACGCCAACCCTCAAGGCCGCAGGAGGATGGCGCCCGCATTGGCGCCCGCCTCCAGCCGGCGGTGGGCTTCGGCCGCCTGCGCCAGCGGCAGCACCTCAGCCACCGTGGCCCGCAAGCCGCCCTGCAACTGTGCCAGCGTGGCTTGCGCACCTTCGCGGTACAGCACCGGATCGGCCATCAAGCCGAACACGCTGGGCCGCGCGAACGCCACGTTGCGGCCGCCGCCCAGCAACGCCAGATCCAGCCCCACCGCGCCGCTGACCTGGCCCACGCTGGCCACCATGCCGAACGGGCGCACGGCCCGCACCGAGTCAGCCAGCGTCTGGCCGCCGATGCCGTCGATGGCATAGTCCACGCCGCGCCCGTCCGTCAATTCGCGCACCGCGTCCAGCACGGCGCGCTCGCGGTAGTTGATGGCGTGATCCAGCCCATGTTCGCGCGCCAGCGCCGCCTTGGCCTCGCTGCTGACGGTGCCGATCACGGTGGCGCCCAGCGCTTTGGCCCATTGCGCCAGCACCAGCCCCAGGCCGCCGGCGGCCGCCTGCACCAGCACCGTGTCGCCCGCGCGCAGCGGCCGCACGTGCTGGAACAGCATATGGGCCGTGATCCCGCGCAGCAGCAGCGCGGCCGCCGTGTCGTCCGCCACCGCATCCGGCAGCGCGATGGCCTGCGCGGCGGACAGGTTGCGCGCCGTGCTGTAGGCGCCGGTGGGCGGTCCCGCGTAGGCGATGCGCTGGCCCACGGCCAGTCCCGGCACGCCGGGTCCGAGCGCCTCCACTACGCCGGCCGCCTCCACGCCCAGCCCACCCGGCAGGGCCGGCAGCGGATACAGGCCGGTGCGGTGATAAATGTCGACGAAGTTGACGCCGATGGCCGTGTGGCGCACGCGGATTTCCCCGGCACCCGGCGGTGGCAGCACCACGCTGCCGTGTTCCAGCACGCTGGCGTCGCCGTAGGCGTGGATCAGGATCTGTTCGGCCTTGTGGTTGATTTCCTTGTCCATGAAGTTCTCCTTGAAGTTGATGGGACAAACTCAGGTTACACTGCGTATAAATCGCCAACAATTCTCAAAAATCACACAATGTCCGTGCAAAAACAATCAGCCAGCCACTTGCAGTGGGACGACGTGCGGCATTTCCTGGCGCTGGCGCAGCTGGGCAGCCTGTCGGCCGCCGCCCGCAAGCTGGACGTGGAGCATTCCACGGTGGCGCGCCGAGTGGAGGCGCTGGAGCAGACGCTGGCCGTGCGCCTGTTCGACCGCCTGCCGCGCGGCTGGGCCCTGACGCCGGAAGGGGAAACGCTGGCGCACCAGGCCCGCAAGCTGGAGGACGAGGCGCTGGCCTTCGCCCGCGTGGCGCTGGGCGTGTCGTCGTTGCAGGGCACGGTGCGGCTGTCGGCGCCGCCGGGCATGACCGCCCACTTCCTCGTGCCCCGCCTGGTCGCGCGCCGCCAGGACTGGCCCGGCATCGACCTGGAAGTGATGGGCGAGACGCGCGAAGTGAACCTGGCGCGCGGCGAAGCCGATCTGGCAGTGCGGCTCTCCCGCCCCAGCGCGCCGGGGCTGGTGGCGCGCGCGCTGGGCACCATGGGCTACGGCATGTACGCGGCGCCCCATTACGCCGAGCGGGCGCCGGAACAGTGGGAGTTCCTCGGCTACGACGACAGCCTGCGACTGGTGCCGCATCAGCAATGGCTGGAAGGGGTGGCGGCGGGACGCCGCTTCATCCTGCGCAGCAACGACATGACCGCCCTGTGGCAAGCGGCGCGCGCGGGGCTGGGCATCGCCGCCCTGCCCCACTTCATCGGCCGGCTGGACGCCGGGCTGGTGGGCTTGCCCGCGCCCACCCATCCGGCGCCGCGCCAGATCTGGCTGGTCATGCATCCGGACGTACGGCGTTCGCCGCGGGTGCGGGTGGTGGCCGACATGGTGGCGGCGTTGATCGCCAGCGAACAGGAACTGCTGTCGGGCGAAAACTGAACGACGACGGCGTCCGGGTTGTGATAATATACGTTTCGTATATAAAACGTATAAAGGCACTTCCCCCATGGGCATCGTCAAAATCTCCACCCAGATGCATGAGAATCTGCGCATCGCCAGCGGTGCGCTGAACCGCTCCATCAACGCGCAGGCCGAGCACTGGCTGCGCATCGGCCTGCTGGCCGAGACCAACCCGGACCTGCGCTACAGCGACATCTGCCTGCTGCTGCTGCGCGCCGCGCAGGAAGGCGGCGTGACGCTGCCGCGCGAGCACGACGAACTGCATGACGCCGCGCTGGCCGCCGCCATGAAAGTACTGGGAGGCGCGCATGAACAAGCGTAAATCGCTGGCCATCCTGGTCAAGACGCCGGAACAGATCGAACAGGCCCGCGTGGCAGCCCAACTGGCGGCTGACGTGCTGACCATGATAGCCCCGCACGTGCAGCCCGGCGTGAGCACGGCGGAACTGGACCGGCTGTGCAACGAGTACATCGTCAAGGTGCAGCAGGCTATTCCCGCCAATGTGGGCTACAGCGGGTTCCCCGCCACCGTCTGCACCTCGGTCAACCAGGTGGTATGCCACGGCATCCCGTCGCCGGACGAAGTGCTCAAGGACGGCGACATCATCAACATCGACGTGGCCGTGATCCGCGACGGCTGGCATGGCGACACCAGCCGCATGTACTACGTGGGTACGCCTTCGAAAAATGCCAAGCGGCTGGTGGATGTGACCTACGACGCCATGTGGGCCGGCATCCGTGCCGTGCGTCCGGGCGCCACGCTGGGCGACGTGGGCCACGCGATCCAGACCGTGGCCGAGAAGGCCGGCTTTTCCGTGGTGCGCGATTACTGCGGCCACGGCATCGGCTTGGTGTACCACGAGGAACCGGAAGTGCGCCACTACGGCAAGCCGGCCACCGGCATGGTGCTCAAGCCGGGCATGCTGTTCACCATCGAACCGATGGTGAACGCCGGCCGGGCTTCGACCGTGGAACTCGACGACGGCTGGACCGTGGAGACGCGCGACGGTTCGCTGTCGGCGCAGTGGGAACACATGGTGGTGGTGACGGCCAGCGGCTACGAGGTGCTGACGCTGGCGCCGGCGGAGCGCTAAACCAGGGTCAGACCGCAAGGGTCAGACCCTAACGGCCTGGGCCGCCGCGAGAGGTCAACGCAGCACCAGCTTGAGGGCCGGCTTCTCGCCGTAGTCCTCGTAACGCTCGTTGATGCCTGCCACGCAGAACGTGACTTCCTCCAGGATGTCGGGCACTTGCGCGCCCATCGCGGCGGCGTCCTTGATGACCAGTTCCAGCACTTCGTTCGGCTTCAGGCGGAAGCGCGTCATGCCGTCCTCGTCGCGCAAATAGCTGAGGCAATCGACCCACGCGTCCATGGTGCCCGTGTAGCTGGCGGGGAAGCCCAGCGCCTGCTGGCATTCACGGTGGAAGCTGGTGAAGTCGACGATCGCGGCGCCATTGATTTCTGCGGTGGCCATTATTTTTTCTCTTTCGGTGGTTCGGTGACGAAACCGAGCTTGCTCAAGCCGGCCGTCTGGGCGGCGGCCATCACTTGGGCCACCACTTCGTAACGCGTGTTCTTGTCGGCCCGCAGCTGCAGCTCCGGCTGCGGGTCCAGTTTGCTCGCCGCGGCCAGGCGCGCGTCCAGCGCCGTCGGCGCCACGGCTTCATCGTTCCAGTAGACCTGGCCCTTGGCGTCGATCGCCAGCGACACGCTGGCCGCCTGCTGCGGGTTGGCCTGCGCCTGCGCCTTGGGCAGGTCGAGTTTCACGGCATGCGTGAACATGGGCGCGCTGATGATGAAGATCACCAGCAGCACCAGCATCACGTCCACCATGGGCGTGACGTTGATGTCGGCCATCGGGCCTTGCTGGCGGTGGTGGTTGAATGAGCCAAAGGCCATCGCTACTCCCGGCGTGGTGGACAGAGGACGGCCAGGCCGTCCCCGGAATTACGTGCGGGCCCGCTCACCCGTCGTCAGGTAGGCGTGCAAGTCGAACGCGAACGCGTCCAGCTCGGCCAGCGTGAGGCGGTTGACCCGGTTGAAACCGTTATAGGCCAGCACGGCGGGAATGGCAACCGTGAGGCCGATGGCCGTCATGATCAGCGCCTCGCCGACAGGACCGGCCACTTTGTCGATCTGCACCGTGCCGGCCGAGGAGACGGCCGCCAGCGCATGGTAGATGCCCCACACGGTGCCCAGCAGGCCGACGAAGGGCGCGGTGGAACCGATCGAGGCCAGCAGCGTCAGCCCCGCTTCCAGCCGGGCCGTGACGCGCTGCACGCCCGCGCGCAGCACGCGCGTGACCTGCTCCGCATGCCCCATCTCGCCGCCCAGCGACGGCCGTCCCGCCACCTTGAGCTGGGCCGCGCCCAGCTGCGCCAGCGGCGCGTATACCAGTTCGGGATCGGCCTCGGTCAGCGCGGCCACGCCATCGTGCAAGGTGGGCGCATCCCAGAATGCCTGCACGGCCGGCGCGGCGCGGCGGATGCGCCAGGCCGCGTAGCCCTTGGCCAGGATGCAGAACCAGCTGGCCAGCGACATGGCCAGCAGCAGCCAGGCGACGGCGTGGCTGACGGCGTCGCCCTGCTCCCAGTAGCGCGCCAGGTTGAAGCTCGTGTCGGGGTTGGGCGTCATCGGCGCGGCGGCTCCCCGGTCAGTCCTTGAGCGACAGCACGTCGTTCATGTCGTACAGGCCGGTGGCCTTGTCGGCCAGGAAGCGGGCCGCGCGCAGCGAGCCGTGCGCGTAGGTGACGCGGCTGCTGGACTTGTGGCTGATCTCGATGCGCTCGCCGGTGCCAGCGAACAGCACGGTGTGGTCGCCCACGATGTCGCCGCCGCGGATGGTGGCGAAACCGATCGAGGACGGATCGCGCTCGCCCGTCACGCCTTCGCGCGCGTAGACGGCGCATTCCTTCAGGTCGCGGCCCAGCGCGTCGGCGATCACTTCGCCCATTTTCAGCGCGGTGCCGGACGGCGCATCGACCTTGTGGCGGTGGTGCGCCTCGATCACTTCGATGTCGTAGCCAACCGACAGCGCCTTGGCGGCCTGCTGCAGCAGCTTGAGCGTGACGTTCACGCCCACGCTCATGTTGGGCGCGAACACGATGGCCGTCTTCTTGGCCGCTTCGGCGATGGCGGCCTTGCCCGCCTCGTCGAAGCCGGTGGTGCCGATGATCATCTTGATGCCATGCTCGGCGCAGTAGGCCAGGTGGGCCAGCGTGCCTTCCGGGCGGGTGAAGTCGATCAGGAACTGGGCGCCGGCCAGGCCCTTGGCCAGGTCGGATTCGATCGCCACGCCGCTGGTCTTGCCCAGGAAGGCGGCCGCGTCGCCGCCCAGGCCGGGCGAACCGGCGCGGTCCAGCGCGCCGGCCAGGCGGGCGTCCGGCGTTTGCAGGATGGTTTCGATCAGGATGTGGCCCATGCGGCCGCCGGCGCCGGCGATGGCGATATTCAGTGGATTCATGTTCTTTGCTCTATCAGTGAAAACGGTTCAATTACTGCTTGGTGGTCGGCGGGTCTTCCTTGATGACGGGGGCCGGGCCGGCGATGCGGG
Organism: Rugamonas brunnea; assembly: GCF_014042345.1. Classification (GTDB taxonomy): domain Bacteria; phylum Pseudomonadota; class Gammaproteobacteria; order Burkholderiales; family Burkholderiaceae_D; genus Rugamonas; species Rugamonas brunnea. Next base: position 133,577 of record NZ_JACEZT010000014.1, on the reverse strand, counting down.
CGATGTATTCCTTCTCGGTCGGCAAATGGCCACCTTCATAGTGGTCGACCTTGCCATCCTTGAAGAACACGGTCACGCGGCTGGTGGTGATTTCGCCGTCGCCCTTGGCCAGGCGGAACGGGTAGTCCCAACGGTCGGCGTGGAAGATGTCGGCCGCCAGCGAGGTGCCGAAGATAAAGCGCACCTGGTCGCGCGTCATACCGATTTTCAATTGCGCCAACATTTCTTCCGAGACAAAGTTACCTTGCTGGATGTCGGGGCGGTACGGCGAGAAGAACCACATGAACTTCTGGAACTTGGTGATGGTGGTCGTCTGCGCGCCATCGGCCGACACGGGGGCGCTCTCGTGCTTGGCGTCGCTCAGTTTTTCGCCCAGCGCGCTGCGGGTGGCGCAGCCGGACGAGGCCAGTGCGACGCAAACGGCGGCCGCCAGCAGGGGCGCGCGGCGTGAAATTCGGTGCAACAAAGACTGCGGTAAAGCCTGGGTGACGCGCATAAGTGTCCTCAATAGAATTGAGCGGAAGTGCCAAAACGCTATATCATAAAGCACATGAACCACATCCGAGTAAGAAACATGAGTAACAATCCTACCGACCTCAAGGCCAGCGGCCTGAAAGCGACCCTGCCCCGCCTTAAGATCCTGGATATTTTTCAAAGCAGCCCGGTACGCCACCTGACGGCGGAAGACGTCTACAAAATTTTACTGGCTGACAACATGGATGTGGGCCTAGCCACCGTCTACCGCGTGCTGACGCAGTTCGAGCAGGCCGGATTACTCAACCGCAACCATTTCGAGACGGGCAAGGCCATTTTCGAACTGAACGAAGGTTCGCACCACGACCACCTCGTGTGTTTAGACTGCGGCCGGGTGGAGGAGTTCTTCGACGAGGAAATCGAGCAGCGCCAGCAGAAGATCGCCGAGGAACGCGGCTTCAAGATCGCCGAGCACGCGCTGGCCATCTACGGCAACTGCGTCAAGACGGCCTGCCCGCACAAGCACTGACGGCTAGCCGGAATCCCCTCTATCGTCGTTCCCGCGCACGCGGGAACCCATAGGTCGCGTGCTCAGAGGCTGCGTATGGGTTCCCGCCTGCGCGGGAACGACATTTTAGTGGTGGCTGAGCGCGTTCGACAGCAGCTTGGCCGTGATGTCCACGATCGGAATCACGCGCTCGTAGGCCATGCGGGTGGGTCCGATCACGCCCAGGGTGCCGACGATCTTGCCATTGGCCGTGTACGGCGCCGTCACCACGCTCATCTCGTCCATCGGCACCAGGTTCGATTCGCCGCCGATGTAAATCTGCACCCCGCTGGCCTTGCTCGATACGTCCAGCAACTGCATCAACCCCGTCTTCTGCTCGAACATGTCGAACATCTGGCGCAGCGACGTCATGTTCGACGACAAATCGCTGACCGACAGCAAATTGCGCTCGCCGGCGATCACCATGTCCTCCGAACTGTCGGCCATTGCTTCGCTGCCCGCCTCCACGGCTGCCTGCATCAGGCGTCCCATGTCGTCGCGCAGCTGGCGCAGTTCGCCCTGCAGCCGCTGGTGCACTTCGTCGAACGCCAGCCCGCCGTAGTTCTGGTTGATGTAGTTGGCCGACTGGGTCAGCTGGGCCGGCGTGTAATCCACATCGGTCAGCAGCAACCGGTTCTGCACGTCGCCCGTGGGGCCGACGATCACCAGCAATATCCGCTTTTCCGACAGGCGCAGGAATTCGATCTGCTGGAACACCGATTCGCGCCGCGGGCTTAGCACCACCCCGGCAAACTGCGACAGCGACGACAGCATCTGGGCCGCGTTGGAGATCATCTTCTGCGGCTGCGGCGCCTGCAGCCGCATGCGCGCTTCCACGGCCTGCTCGTCGAGCTGCTGCACCGTCAACAGCGTATCGACGAAGATGCGGTAGCCACGCGGCGTGGGCACCCGGCCGGCCGAAGTGTGGGGGCTGGCCACGTAACCCTGTTCCTCCAGGTCGGCCATGATGTTGCGGATGGTGGCCGGCGACAGGTCGAGGCCGGAAATCTTGGACAGCGCTCGCGAACCGACCGGCTGGCCGTCGGCGATGTACCGCTCGATCAGGGCTTTGAGCAGGGTTTGGGCGCGGGTATCGAGTTGCATATTTCTCTAGGCCGGCGCGGGCCGGCAACAAACTGGGTCACCCGCTTATTATGCACGCTCGCGGCGCGCTTGCGCCATCCTTGTGCCATCCTTGTGCCATCATTCCGCGCCAAGTTGATGCAGCCATGCCTCCAATTCATCGAGCGTGGCGCAGATGGCGTCCGGCACGATGCCCAGTTCCTCGTGTGCGCGGCTGCCGCCACGGTTGAGCCAGACGGCCCGCATCCCGGCCCGCTGGGCGCCGATCACGTCCAGTTTGAGGTCGTCGCCCACGTAGACGGCCGCCTCGGGCGCCACCCCGAGCGCGGCGCAACCGGCCAGGAAGATGGACGGGTCGGGCTTGGCGCGGCCGAACTTGGGCGCGGCCAGCGTGGCCTCGAAATGGTGGGCCAGGCCGATCTTGTCCAGGTCGGCGTTGCCGTTGGTGATGGTGCCCAGCCGCCAGCGCGCGCGCAGGCGCTCCAGCGCCGGCAGCACGTCGTCGTAGGGCGTGACGGCGTTGCGGGTGGCCAGGAAGATGCGAATCGCCTCGTCGATGTGGCGCGCGTCCTCGCCGGCCAGCGCGAACGCTTCCTCCAGCCCCACGCGGCGCAGGTGCGCCAGGTCGACCACCAGTTCCGGACGCCGCGCCAGCAGGGCCAGGCGGCGCTCGCGCAGTTCGGCGATCGAAAAGCGGGCGGCCACCAGCGGCGCGTGCGCGCTCAGCCAGGCGTGCAAGTCCAGCTCGGCCTGCGCGATGACGGGCGCGATCGGCCACAGGGTATCGTCGAGATCGAACAGCAGGGCTTGCGGACGGGTGGCGGGCATGGTGGACATGGTGGAGCGGGTCGATGGCAAAGGCGCTATTGTCGCATCAATCGCGGCCGGGGCTGGCGTGGTAAATTAACGCCTCACCATTCAGGAACCACCGTGCCGCTTACCCTCCCCCGCCGCCTGGCCACGCTGGCTACGCTGGCAACTTCGTTGCTGCTGGCCGCCTGCACCACCGTGCCGCCGGGCGGCGATGGCGCGCCGTTCGCCTCCTTCGTCGTGCTGGGCGAGGATGGGGCGGCCGTGGCGCGCGTGCTCACCCAGGCCCCGGCCTGCCCCGCCATCGTGCGCGACGGCGTGGCCGGTCCCATGACGCTGCGCGCCGCGCCGGCCACCATCGCCCAACGGCCCACGGCATCGCCGCCCGAATTATCCAAGCCGTCCGTATTCGACGTGCTTGTGTGCGAAGCCGCGCTGCCGGCCGGACTGGCCAGCGCCACCGTACTGGGACGGCCGCTGCCGCTGCCGCACGCCGAGCCGCGCCGCATCGTGGTGCTGGGCGACACCGGCTGCCGCCTGCTCCAGAAGGAAGACAGCTTCCAGGCCTGCAACGACCCCGACCAATATCCGTTCGCCACCGTGGCCGCCGCTGCTGCCGCATGGCGGCCCGACCTGGTGATCCACGTGGGCGACTTCCACTACCGCGAGAACCCTTGTCCGGCAAGCGACCAGGGCTGCGCCGGCAGCCCGTGGGGTTACGGCTGGGATGCCTGGCGGGCCGACCTGTTCCAGCCCGGGGCTGTGCTGCTGCAGGCGGCGCCGTGGGTGGTGGCGCGCGGCAACCACGAAAGCTGCGCGCGCGGCGGCCAGGGCTGGTGGCGCTTCCTCGATCCCCGTCCGCTGCTGCCGGGCCGCGACTGCAACGCGGCCGACAACGACGACCGGGGCGACTACAGCGATCCCTACGCCGTGCCGCTGGGCGCGGACAGCCAGTTGCTGGTGTTCGACACGGCCGCCACCACCTGGCGCGGCTTCAAACCGGGCGACGCCGGCCTGGCGCACTACCAGGACACCTACCGCAAGCTGGCCGCGCTGGCGCCCCGCGCCCGCCACACGATAGGCGTGGAGCACCATCCGCTGCTGGGCATCGGCGCCGACCTGAAGGACGCGGGCAAGCTGCGCCTGCTGCTGGGCGACGCGGGCCTGATCCAGAGCTTTGGCGCCATCAACCCGCAGCTGCTGCCCGACAACGTGGAGCTGATGCTGTCCGGCCATGTCCACCTGTGGCAGCAGGTCAGCTTCAGCAGCGGGCACCCGAGCCAGTTCATTTCCGGCTTTTCCGGCACGGCCGAGGACATCGTGCCGATACCCGACCCGCTGCCGCCCGGCACCAGCCCGGCGCCGGGCGCCGTCATCGAGCAGTTGAGCGCATGGATAGACGGCTTCGGCTTCATGACCATGGAGCGGCGCGGCCCGGAAAGCTGGGAAGTGCAGGTTCACGACCAGCACGGCGCCGTGCGCAATACCTGCCAGGTGCGGGGCAAGCGTTCCGTGTGCGAACGCACGCGCGTGCAGTAACGCGGACGGGCCAGCGCCCGCCCGTGCCGGACACAGGCTGTTACAAGGGTTTGACCGCCGCTGTTACCAAATGCACTAAAATATGGCCCTCGCGTGTAGTATGCGCACTGGTATGCCGCCCCTGCCCTAATTCGATTTGGAGAATGTGTTTATGAAAAGTTTGTACCTGCGTGCCGGCCTGGCCGTGCTGTGCGGCGCCACCCTGGCTGGCTGCGGCGGCGGCTCCGGCAGCCTGCAACTGGGCGGCACCATCGTGGGCCTGACCAAGGCCGGCCTGGTGCTGCAGAACGGCTCGTCCACCGTGTCGCCGGCGGCCGGCGACACCACGTTCACCTTCCCCGACCTGGTGGCCAACGACGCCTCGTTCGACATCGAGATCAAACAGCAGCCCGACCCGGCGCTGGCCAAATGCGACCCTGCCATCCAGTACAACAAGGGCAAGGCCAACATCTACACCGTGCGCCAGGCCATCGTGACCTGCACCACCACCCCCTACAACCTGGGCGGCACCGTGCGCGGCCTGGTGGGCAAAGGCCTGGTGCTGGCCAACGGCAGCCAGACCGTGCCCGTGCAGGCGCCGGCCACGGCGGGCGACCCGGTCAGCTTCACCTTCCCCACGCAAGTGCCGAACGGCAGCAACTACGGCGTGACCGTGCTGGCCCAGCCGACCGATGACAATGGCAACCCCACCGTCAAGTGCGTGGTCAACAGCCCGGCCGCCGTGATGCCGGCCAGCAATGTCGCCACGCTGGACGTCAGCTGCAGCAAATAACACCGGCGGCGCCGTGCGCGGCGCCCCCCTGCCCACTATTTGGAGAACCCCATGAAAGTATCGACCCTGCGCGCCACTGCGGCGCTGGCCCTGGCCCTGGTGCTGGCTGGCTGCGGCGGCAAAGCCATGTTCGACGTGGCCGGCGTGATCAGCTCGGCCGGCCCGCTGACCAATTCCGGCCTGGTGCTGGCCAACGGCACCGACACCCTCTCGGTGCCGGCTGGCGCCACCACCTTCACCTTCGCCCGCCGCGTGGCCTATGGCGATGACTACAACGTGGTGCAGCAGACCCCGCCCGACCACATGAACTGCCAGGTGTTCAACGGCAGCGGTTCGGCCGGCCACACCAGCACCATCCTGGTGACCGTGCAGTGCACCCAGAACAGCTACCTGCTGAGCGGCAGCGTGGTGGGCCTGAAGACCACCGGCACCGGCCTGGTGCTGATCAACGGCGGCGGCGCCACGGTCGGCCCCGTCACGCCCGGCACCGATCCCACGATCAGCGTCGGCTTCCAGATGGGTAACGTCTTCGATGGCAATGCCTACGGCGTGACCGTGCTGACCCAGCCCGTCGGCCAGACCTGCACCGTGGCCAACGGCACGGGCGTCATGCACGACAAGCCCATCAGCAATGTGCTGGTGACCTGCATCTGATCGCCAGATATACGTTTTTTAAATAGTGGATATTGGAAAGATAAATTTGCTTTATATGCCGCGCCGCAGCATACTGCACCTGTCTCCTCCAACTCCCTAAGAAGAATTGGATTTAGCCCGCTCTGATGAGCGGGCTTTTTTTTATCCGCAACAAACCGGGGTCAGGTCATGAATTGCGGCAAGTTGCGCCAATTCATGACCTGACCCCGGTTTATGGTTCAGGCCGGCGCCACGGCCGGCAACGTCAGCGTGACGGCCATGCCGGCGCCCACGGCGCTGCGGATGCGGATTTCGCCCTTGAGCGTGCCATGGGTGAGGTTGTGGACGATGAACATGCCCAGCCCGGAGCCGCCCTGCCCCAGCCGCGTGGTGTAGAACGGCTCGAACACCTTGTGCTGCAGCTCGGGCGCGATGCCCACACCGTTATCGCTGTATTCAAGTTCCACCTTGTCGCCGCGCTGGCAACCGTCGATCACGATCTCGCCGCCCTTGCCGTCGAAACCGTGGACGATGGAGTTGCTGATCAGGTTGCTGAGGATCTGCTCCAGCGCGCCCGGATAGCTGTCCATCCGTAAGCCGTCGGGAATCCGCACCACGGTGCGCACCTGGGCGTGGCGCAAGCTCGTGCCCAGGCTGTTGAGGATGTCGTTGACGGTGGCGCGCACGTCGAATTCGCGCCGGCGGGCGCTGGTCTGGTCCACCGCCACGGCCTTGAAACTCTGGATCAACTCACTGGCGCGCATGGCGCTGCGCAGCAGCAGCGCGCTGGCCTCGCGGAAATCGGCGACGGCGTTGGCCAGCACCGTGCGCGTGAGCTGGCCGGCCTGCACGGTCTGGGCGAACGCACCGAAGCGCTCGTCGAGCGCGGTGGCCACCAGCATGATGTTGCCGAGCGGCGTGTTCAGTTCGTGCGCCACGCCGGCCACGATGCCGCCCAGCGAAGCCAGTTTTTCCGACTCGACGATCTGCTCCATGGCGCGCCGCAGGTCGCGCGTGCGGGCATCGATGCGCTGCTCCAGTTCATCATTCAGCTGGCGCAGGGTCTGCTCGGCGGCGCGGCGCGCGCGCACTTCCTCGCCCAACTCGCGCGCCAGCGCCGACAGCTCGGCCGTGCGCTCGGCCACCAGCGCCTCCTGGTGGCGACGGTGGCGATACAGCTCGCAGAACACGGTGACCTTGCTGCGCAACACCAGCGGCTCGATGGGTTTGATCAGGTAGTCGACGGCGCCCAGTTCATAGCCGGCGAACTGGTGCGGCGGTTCGGCCATGCCGGCCGTCACGAACACGATGGGCAGTTGCCGCGTCTTGGGGTTGGCGCGCAGCAGGGCCGCCGTTTCCAGGCCGTCCATGTCGGGCATCTGCACGTCCAGCAGCACCAGCGCGAATTCGTGGCGCAAGCTCAGACGCAGTGCCTCGTTGCCCGATTCGGCGCTCACCAGTTCCAGCGCCAGCCCGAAATCGTCGAGCAGCGCCGCCAGCGCGGCCAGATTCTCGCGCCGGTCGTCCACCAGCAGCACGGGCACGGTGATGGTGCCGCCGCCGTCGGCCAGGGCAGGGACGGCCGCGCTACACATAGCGCTTCCGGTAGATGCGCAGGCCCGGCGCCAGCGACTCGTAGCGGGGCGCGATGGCGCGTCCGTCCAGCCCTTCCTTCATGCCCAGGCACAGGAAGCCCCCCGGCTGCAGACAGCCGTCGAACAGCGCCAGGCAGCGTTCCTTGAGGGCGGCCTGGAAGTAGATCATCACGTTGCGGCAGATGACCATGTGCATCTCCCCGATATCGGTGTCCGTCACCAGGTTATGCTGGGCGAACACCAGGTTTTCCTTCAGCGCAGACATGACGATAGCATGGTCATAGCGCGCCGTGTAGTAATCGGCAAATTCGGCCGTACCGCCGCTCTGCTGGTAGTTGCGGGTGAAGGCTTGTAACTGGCGCAGCGGATAGATGCCTTCGCGCGCCTGGTGCAGCACCTGTTCACTGAGGTCGGTGGCGTACAGCCGGTAGCGGCCGCGCATGCCCGCCTCGTGCAGCAGGATGGCCAGCGCGTAGACTTCCTCGCCGCTGGCGCAGCCGGCCAGCCAGATCTTGACGAAGGGGTAGGTCTGGAGGAAAGGCAGCACCTGGCGCCGCAGGGCCAGGAAGAACGGGGGGTCGCGGAACATGTCCGTCACGTGCACCGTGATTCCCTGCAGCAGCGACGCGAACAGGGCCGGCTCGCGCAGCAGCCGTTCCTGCGCCCGCGAGAAGGTGGCGCAACCGGTGCCGGCCAGCCAGAGCCGCAGGCGGCGCTTGAGCGAGGCTGGCGCGTACTGGCGGAAGTCGTGGCCATAGACCTGGTGCACGCCGTCCAGCAGCAGGGCGATTTCGACATCCTCGATGTGGTTCGCGCGCATGGCCTCAGACCTGGGTCCAGACCCGCAGCAGCGATAGCAGCTTGGCCGTATCCAGCGGCTTGGCGATGTAGTCGCTGGCGCCGGCCGCCATGCATTTCTCGCTGTCGCCCTGCATGGCCTTGGCCGTCATCGCGATCAGCGGCAGCGTGCGGTGGCGCGGCTGGGCGCGGATGGCGCGCATGGTTTCGTAGCCATCCATTTCCGGCATCATAATGTCCATCAGCACCACGCACACGTCGGGGTGCTGTTCCAGCTGGCGCAATGCCTCCTTGCCGTTTTCCGCCTCCACCACCACGGCGCCCTTGTCCGTCAACAGGCTGGTGAGGGAGAACACGTTGCGCATGTCGTCGTCCACGATCAGCATCTTGCGCCCTTCGAACGGGGCGTCGCCCGCCAAGGCCGGGCTGGCGGAGGTGGCGGCGCCCGTCACGGCATGACGGCGCGCCGCCGCGTGCAGGCACAGCGCCACTTCATCGGCCAGCCGTTCGGCGCTGCGTTCGCCGCGCAGCACGATGCTGTCGGCGTGCTGGCGCAGGCTGCGCTGCTGTTCGGCGTCCAGCGCACGGGCCGCGTGCAGCACCACGGGCAGCGGCTGGCCCGCCAGCTGCTGCACCTGCGCCAGCAGTTCCGGCGCCGGCACGCCGGCCAGTTCCAGATCCAGGTCCAGCACCACGCAACCGACGCGCTGGCCCGCCAGCACGGCTTGCGCCTGTGCCGCATCGCGCGCGCCCATGGCGGCGATGCCGCGCGTGGCCAGCTGGCTGCACAAGCTGCTGGCCGCCGCCGGCCGGTCCTCCAGCACCAGTGCGCGCCACGGCGCGGCGGGGTCGCGCGGAGCCGCGCCACCTGTGCCACCTGTGCCACCTGTGCCACTAGTGCCATTGGCACCATTGACGCCATCGGCACCTTCCGCAGCATTCGCACTACCCGCGCCAATGGCGCCAGCCGCAACAGCCGCCCCCACCGCGCCACCCGTGCCATTCATGCGAGCCTTGCCATCCGCACCACGCATGCCGGGCAGCGGCGACGGGGCGGTCGCGGTGATGTCCGGCGCGTCCCCCTGTGCCGCCTGCAGCGGCAACAGCAGCGTGAAGGTGCTGCCCTGGCCCGCCACGCTGTGCAGGGACAGGCTGCCGCCCATGCGGTTCGCCAGTTGCAGCGAGATCGATAGTCCCAGCCCGGTGCCGCCATAGTGACGCGAGATGCCGCCATCTGCCTGGCGGAACGCTTCGAAGATCAGCTGCTGCTGGCCTTCCGGCACGCCGATGCCGGTGTCGCTGACGGCGCAGGCCAGCATCGGCGGCCGGCCCTCCTGCGCCGGCGCCACGGACACGTGCAGCGCCACTTCGCCACGGGCCGTGAATTTGATGGCGTTGCCCAGCAGGTTGCGCAGCACCTGCGCCGTGTGCTGCACATCGAGCCGCAAGCGTGGCGGCACGGCCGGGTCCAGCGCGAACGACAAGCGCAGGCCTTTCTGTTCGGCGGCCGGACGGAACAGGTTGTCGAGCGCGGCCAGCATCGCGGCCGGCGCGCCATCCTCGTAGTGGCACTCGACCTGCCCGGCCTCCACCTTGGCCAGGTCAAGGATGTCGTTGATCAGGTTGAGCAAGTCCTTGCCGGCCGCGTGGATGGTGCTGGCGTATTCGGTCTGCTCGGGCGTGAGGTTGCCGGGCCGGTTGTCGCGCAACAGGCCGGACAGGATCAGCATGCTGTTGAGCGGGGTGCGCAGCTCGTGCGACATATTGGCCAGGAACTCGCTCTTGTAGGCGCTGATGCGCTGCAGTTCCTCGGCCTTGTGCCAGATCTCGCGGCTGGCCTGCTCCACTTCCGCGTTCTTGGCGCGGATCTGCTCGCGCTGGCGTTCCAGCAGGTCGGCCCGTTCCTCCAGCTCCTCGTTGCTCTGCTGGAGTTCCTCTTGCTGCATGCGCAGCTCCTCGGCCTGGCGCTCCGTCTCGGCCAGCAGCGCGCGCGTGCGCTGGCGCGACAGGCCCACGTCGAAGCTGATGGCCACGCTTTCGCGCACCAGCTCCAGCCACGCCAGTTCCGCTTCGCTGTAGGGCCGGAACGCGCCCGCCTCCAGCGCGCCCACCACGTTGGCGCCATGCAGCAGCGGCACCACCACCACGCAGGCGGGCGTGGCCCGACCCAGCGCCGAGGCGATGGTCAGATAGCCGGACGGCACCTGGTCCAGCACGATGGTGCGCCGTTCCAGCACCGCCTGTCCCAGCACGCCTTCGCCCAGCGCCAGCGGCGCCGCATCCGCGCCCGCCGGCGGCAGGCCGTAAGCGGCCACGGGACGCAGCTGCGCGTTGGCCTCGTCGTACAGGTAGCAGGCGCCGGCGCCAGCCCCGATGCGCGGACACAGGTAGGACAGCACGCGGTCGGCCAGCACCGCCGTTTCCAGTTCGCCGCGCATGCGCATATTAAGCTCGTTCTGGCCCTGCATGATCCAGTCGCGCCGCTCGCCCTGCTGCCGGCTGTCGCGCAGCGCGTCCAGCATGGTGAGGAAGGCCTGGTCCAGCGTGCTTTGCACCTGCCCCATGCGCATGACGGAGCGCTGCAACTGGCCCACTTCATCCTGCGCCGCGGCCGCCAGCGCGATGACCGGCAGCGGCGCCACGGCCAAGCGCCGTTCCAGGTCGCCGCGCGCGATGGCGCCGGCCGCCTCGATCTTGTCGCTGGCGCCGGCCGTCAGCACGCGGGCCGCGTCCAGCGCCTGGCCCAGCGGCCGGGTTACGGAACGGATGATGACGTGGCCCAGCGCCACGGCCAGTGCGCACAGCAGCAGTACCGCGCCCACCAGCACCGCCTCGACCTGGCGCTGGCTGGCTACGCGCGCGGCCAGCACTTGCTGCAGCGCGTCCAGCCCCGCTTCGGCCAGCCGGTGCTGGGTGTCGATGGTGTCGCTGAACTGGCGGTACCAGGCGAGCGCGCTGTAGCTGAGCTGCGGCGGCTGCACCACCTGCTCGTGCGCCAGTCGCAGCACCTGATCGCCCTTGGTGCGGCTGCCGCGCGCCAGGTCGGCCAGCCGGGTGCGCAGGTCGCCATTGTGGGCCAGCGCGATGGCCAACCCGTCGTCGATGGTGCGGTAGTAATCGGCGGCCAGCCCGGCGCGCGCGGCGATCGCGATGCGCTCGTCCATGCTGGCCGCGCCGCGCACCAGCATGCCCGCGCCGGCGCCGCGCAACTGGCCCAGCGTTTCGCGCAACACGGGCGCGCGCACCAGCAGCGCATCGATCAGGAAATAGGAATCCGGTTCCGGGTCCAGCCGCAGGCCGGCATGGTCGATCACGCTGTCGTTGAAGCGGAACAGCTGGGCGATCAGGGCACTGTGGCGCGCGAAGCTGTCGGAGGCCGCCAGCGCGCCCTGGGCGTCCTGGGCCGACAGCGCGCTCCACTGTTCGAGGATGCGGAACCAGGCGGCGCTGATGTCGCGTTCAGCAAGGCGCTGGACCTGGCGCTCCATCTGCGCGAACGCCTGGTCGGCCTCGCGCAGCTTGGCCGTGGCGGGCGCGCGCGACGCCGCGTCGCCGGCCAGCGCCATGGCCGCCAGTCCGCGATGCTGCTGCACCAGTTGCACCACCGCCAGCAGCGCGCGCGCCGGCACGATGCCGTCCGCCTCCTGCTGCGCGATGGCGACGGATTTGTTGGCTTCGTTCAGGAACAGGGCCGTGGGTATGGCCACCGCGACGCAGCCCAGCAGCGCCAGCAACAGGAATTTTTGCCGCAGCATCAGGCGGCCCAGAAACGCTGTGAACAAAGTCACTCCTTTTTATGCGCCATCATTCGTCTGGCCGCCACCGGACCGGCGGGCCCGGGCCGCGCCGCCGGCCATGCCGTCCGCAACCTCCTCGCCGCGCTGCGCGCGGGCCTGGTGCAACAGCCGCGCCGTGTGCTGGTGCGCCTGCTGCATGCTGAAGCCCAGCGCGCAGGCTTCGCGCACCAGCGCCATCAATTCCTGTTCCAGCGCCGTGCAGGGACGGAACGCGCCCAGTTCCAGCACCCCGACCGCCGTGTCCCCATGCCACAACGGCCACACGGTCAGCACCGTGGGCCGGGCCGCGCCCAGCGCCGAGCCGATCGCCATGTAACCATCAGGCACCGGGTCCAGGCACAGCATGCGCCGTTCGCGCAACGCTTGCCACGGCAAGCCCTGGCCGGGCGCCAGCCGGGCCGGCGCGTCGTGCCGGCTCAAGAGCGCGTAGGTGGCCACCCGTTCCAGCGCGCCGTCGGCCGGCGACACCAGGTACAGCGCCCCCAGTCCGGCGCCCAGCCGCTGGGCCAGATAGCGCAGCACGCGATCGGCCAGTTCCGCCGTGCTGAAGTCGCCCCGCATGGCCTCGGCCAGCTCGTTCTGGCTGGTCTTGAGCCAGTCGCGCTCCGTGTCGCGCAGCCGGCCGGCCCGCAGCGACTCCAGCATGGCGGCAAACGCGCCGTCGAGCGCGCGCTGCAGTTCCAGGTTGCGTTGCACGGAGCGCAGCAAGCTGCCCAGTTCATCGTTGCCGGGCGCGGCCCCGTGCAAGACCAATTCCGGCGCCTCGGCCAGGTTGCGGTCCAGGTCACCGGCAGCGATGGCCTGGGCCGCGGCCACCTTGGCGTCGCTGGAGGCGGTGAGCGTGCCGATCGCCTCCAGTGCCTGCTCCAGCGGGCGGGCGATGGCGCGCTGGTAGAACAGGCGCAGGAACAGGCCGGCCAGCAGCAGCAAGGTCACCAGCGTGGCCAGCACGGCGTAGATGGCGCGCCGCCCCGTTTCCAGCTGCAGGCTGGAATCGACTTCCAGCACGCCGCGCACGTCGCCCAGTTTCCAGTCCGTGCGGGGGCTGGTGGGCAGGCTGTTGTGGCAGTCGACGCAGGACTGGGCGATCATCTTGTCGGCCAGCGCCACCCGCACCACGGTGGCGCGGCCGATCCGCTCGGTGCGGGTATAGGCCTGGTCGGGATGGCGCTGGAAAAAGGCCCAGGCGTCCTCGCCGAAGCTGTCGAGCACGCGGTTGGCGCGGTTGGGAAATGGATAGGGGCTGTACAGCTTGAGGTTCACGCCGGAGTCGCGCAGCAGTTCGCCCAGTTCCAGCACCATGGTGGCCGGCAACGGGACAGTGTCCGGGTGGTCGAGGTGATCGCTGCCCACGCGCAGGCCGGGATGGGCCATCACCTTGGCCACCACGTTGGCCGTGTAGTACTGGCGCAGCACGGTGAACTGGCGCGCCGTCTCGCGCGCGGCGCTGACGGCCTCCTGCTCGGCGTTGCGCTCGATGTAGCGCGGCACGACGATGGCCGCGCCCAGCGCGCACAGGCCCAGCGCGGCGCCTATGGGCAGGAACAGTTTCCAGAACAGGGAGCGGGGGGCCGCTGTCGTCATGATGGCTGGGTGCGTCGGCGTGGTGTCCGTTGCTGCCAGCATAGCTTAATTGCCGCCCGGCGTGTGCCGCCGCGGGCACGATGGGCCCCGCTGTTGCCTGCGCGCCGCAGGCGACAACGGGTTGACCGGGGGCCGGCCCCGTTTTTACGCGGCCGGCTTGAGCAGGTTGGCCAGCGCCACGTACTGGGCCAGGCCGATCGCTTCGGGACGGTCGGTGGGGTTGATGCCGGCGGCCACGATCTGCTCCTCGGTGAACATGCCGGCCAGGCAGTTGCGGATCACCTTGCGGCGCTGCGAGAACGCCTTCAGCACCACCGCCTCCAGCGTCGCCTCGTCGCACGGCAGCGGCTGGGCCACGGGGACCATGCGCACGATGGCCGAATCGACCTTGGGCGGCGGGTCGAACGCTTCGGGCGGCACCACGAACAGCAGCGCCATGTTGTAGCGCCATTGCAGCATGACCGACAGGCGGCCATAGGTCTTGCTGCCCGGTTCAGCCACCATGCGCTCGACCACTTCCTTTTGCAGCATGAAGTGCTGGTCCTGCACCAGCGGCGCGAACTGGGCCAGGTGGAACAGCAGTGGACTGGAGATGTTGTACGGCAGGTTGCCCACCACGCGCAGCTTCTGGCCGGCCGGGACGGGGATGGTGCCGAAATCGAACTTGAGGGCGTCGCCCGCGTGGATGGTGAGCTTGTCGCGGCTGTAATTCTTCTCCAGCCGCGCCACCAGGTCGCGGTCCAGCTCCACCACGTGCATATGGGTCACGGTGCGCATCAGCTGCTCCGTCATGGCGGCCAGGCCGGGGCCGATCTCCACCATGGCGTCGCCCGGGGTGGGGGCGATGGCGTCCGTGATGGCTTCCAGCACGTGCTGGTCGTGGAGGAAGTTCTGGCCGAAGCGTTTGCGGGCGACGTGTTTCATGCTGCTTGTTCTTGTTGTGGGTGATAAGGGGGATAGCCGGCCGCGCGGCTGGCCTCGGCCATGTGCAGGGCACTGGCGATGGCCGCGTCCATGCTGCCGCAGTCGGCGCGGCCCACGCCTTGCGCGGCCAGGTCCAGCGCCGTGCCATGGTCGACCGAGGTGCGGATCAGCGGCAGGCCCAGCGTGATGTTGACGCCGTGGCCGAAGGTGGCGTACTTCAGCACCGGCAAGCCCTGGTCGTGGTACATGGCCAGCACGCAGTCGGCCTGTTGCAGGTACTTGGGCTGGAACAGGGTGTCGGCCGGATAGGGGCCGGTCACGTCCAGCCCGCGCGCGCGCGCGGCGGCGATGGCCGGTTCAATGATGTCGATCTCCTCGCGCCCCAGGTAGCCGCCCTCGCCCGCGTGCGGGTTCAGGCCGGTGACCAGGATGCGCGGCGCGGCGATGCCGAACTTGACGCGCAGGTCGCGGGCAATGATGTCGATGATGCGGGCCAGTCCCTCCTGGCTCAGCGCCCCGGCCACGTCTTTCAACGGCAGGTGGGTGGTGGCCAGCGCCACCCGCAGCGGCGGCGCGTCGGCCGCGCCCTGCGGCTGACCGGCCAGCATCATCACCACCTGTTCCGTGTTGGTCCGGGCGGCGAAGTATTCCGTGTGGCCGGAGAACGGGATGCCGGCGTCGTTGATGGTGCTCTTTTGCAGCGGCGCCGTGACGATGGCCTCGAACCAGCCGGCCTGCACGCCTTCGATGGCCGCGTCCAGCGTGGCCAGCACGGCGCGGCCGTTGTTCTTGTCCAGCACCCCGGGGTGGACGTGGGCTTCCAGCGGCACGTCGATCACGCTCAGGCGCTCGGCGCCGAAATGGGGCAGGCCGCCGTTGCGCACCGCCTGCAGCGACAGCGACGAGAGCCGGATGGCGGGGTCGATCTCGCCGGCCAGCATGGCCAGGTAGGCCGCGTCGCCCAGCAGCACGCAGTTGACGTCGTGGCGGCGCGCCCAGGCGGCGCGGATGGCGAGCTCCGGGCCGATGCCGGCCGGTTCGCCCACGGTGACACCGAGCGCCGGGCGCACGCCGGGACGGCGCGCCGGCACGGGCGAAGATGGCTGCGGCATGCTCACTCCTTACTTGGCTTCGTCGCGGAATTCGACGTAGGCGCGGTCGCGCACTTCGCGCTGCCAGTCCTCCACGGCCTCGGCCAGCTTGCGCTCGCGGATGGCCTGGCGCGCCGCGTTGCGCTGGCGCTCCTTGGACATGTCGTCGCTCTTACGCTCGAGCACTTCGATCAGGTGGTAACCATAGCTGGTCTCGATCGGCTGGCTCACTTCGCCGGGCTTGAGCGCATTCATGGCGGCCTCGAACTCGGGCACGGTGTCGCCCGGGTACAGCCAACCGAGGTCGCCGCCCTTGACCGACGAGCCGTCGTTGGAGAACTGGCGCGCCAGGTCCTCGAACTTGGCGGCCTTGTTGTCGAGCCGCTCCTTCAGGTCCATCAGCTTGCGCTTGGCGTCGTAGGCGCTGACGGTGGGGGTGACCTTGATCAGGATGTGGCGCGCGTGGGTCTGCTGGACGGCGGCGGCGGCCTGGCCTTCGGCCACGCTGCGGCGGTCCACCACCTTCAGGATGTGGAACCCGCCCGCGCTCTTGATGATGGGCGTGACCTGGCCGGCCTTGAGCTTGGTGAGCGCGTCGGCGAACAGCGGCGGCAGGTGGTCGGCGTTGCGCCAGCCGATCTCGCCGCCCTTGAGGGCGTCGCTGGCGTCCGAGAACGAGGCGGCCATCTTGGCAAAGTCGGCGCCCGTGCGCAGCTGGCGCATGACCTGCTCGGCGCGCTCGCGGCGGGCCGCGATCACTTCCGGCGTGGCGTTCTCGGGGATGCGGATCATGATCTGCGACAGGTTCAGCTCCACCTGCTCGGCGGCGGCGGCCTTCTCGGCGGCCAGGTAGCTGTCCACCTCGGCCTCGGAAATCTGGATCTTGGCGTCCACCTCATGCTCGCGCAGGCGCTGCATGATGATCTCGTCGCGGATCTCCTCGCGGAAGGTGGCGAACGGCGTGCCTTCCTTCTCCATCTGGTTGCGCAGTTCCTGCACCGTCATTTTCTGCTGCTCGGCGATGCGGCCGATGGCGCGGTCGAGCATGGTGTCGTCCACGCGCACGCCGTACTCCTTGGCCATCTGCATCTGGGCCCGTTCCACGATCATGCGTTCGAGGATCTGGTGGCGCAGGTCGGCCGCGTCGGGCAGGGCCACGTTCTGCTGCTTCATGCGCTGGGTCACGGCCTGGATGCGGGCCGCCAGCTCCTGGCGCGTGATCACGTCGTCGTTGACGATGACGGCGATCGAGTCGATCGGGGTGGTGGCGCTGGCCTTGGCGGCGGCGGCCTTGGGTGCGGGGGCGGCGGTGGGCGCGGCGGCGGCCGCAGCGGCCACGGGTGCGGGCGCGGGGGCCGGCGTCTTTTTGCTCGAGAACATGCTGCAGCCCGAGGTGGCGGCGGCGCACAGCAACAGCGCTGCGATCTTCGTGTGGTGCATACTGGCTTTACGCATAATGGAGAACGCTCATGTGTCAGGGGTAAAAAAATTCAAACGGGCGGGCCGCGCCTAGTGTAACGCTTAGCGGCCGTAGCCCTCGTTCAAACGCTGGTAGCCGGGAATGGAGTTTTTCATGGCTTCCAGCGGATTGCCCACGCCCAGCTTGGACAAGCCATTGAGTTCGAGCTGGAAGAAGATCGGCGTGGAGACGTTCTTGGCCGTCGTCACGAAGCGCTGCGCGCCCATGCGGAACACCCAGCAATCGCCGTTGTATTCCAGGCCCACCAGCGATTCGAGGATCTTCTTGTCGAGCAGCGAGTAGCTGACCCGGCCCACGCCATACCAGCGCTGCGACACCGGCCATTGGCCCGACAGGTCGGCATTCTTGAAGCTGTCGCGCAGGTAGCGGTAGCCCAGGTTGAGCACCTTCTTCTGGCCCGGCTGCCACTGGATGCCGTAGTTGGAGCTGACCGTCTGGTGCTGGCTGGGGTTGTACTGCACGGCGCTGTCGAAGCCCCAGGTCTCGGAAATGCGGCCGGTGGCCGCCAGCAGCATGTCGGAGCGGCTGTCGTTGCTGGGTGTGGAGGCGTCCAGCTGTACCTTCTGGTCGCGGAAATAGAAACGCTGGCCGAACGCCAGGCGCAGGCGCTCGGCGCCCGACGACTCCAGGAAGCGCGACACCAGCGCGGCCGTCAGCTGGTTGGCGTCGCCGATGCGGTCCGAGCCGACGAAGCGGTTCTCGCTGAACAACTGGCTGAAGTTGAAGGTGGCGGCCGCCGTGTCGAACGTGGGCAGGGCCGACTGGTCGCGGTACGGCGTGTTCACGTAGAACAGGCGCGGTTCCAGCGTCTGCGTGGTGGCGCGGCCGAACAGCTTGGCGTCACGCTCGAACACCAGGCCCGAGTCCAGCGAGAACGTGGGCACGCTGCGCGACAGGTTGCGGGCCGGGTCGGTGTCATGCGCGTCGAGCTGGTAGGTGCTGGCGTTGAGCATCAGCTTGGGCGTGATGAAGTAGCTGGCCCCGATCACGGGGTAGCTCAACTGCGGGATCGCCACCAGCCGCGTGCCGCGCAACTCGGTCGGATGCCAGAAGCGCGTCAGTTCGCTGTCGAATTCCCAGTCAAAGCCGGCCACGTCGTAGCGGCCGGCGTGGAAGTTCAGCGACGGCAGCCGGTCGTACGGGCGCGTCACGAACAGCGAGGGATCGGTGATCGAATCGGGGTCCTGCAGCACCTGGTACTTCTGGATACGGGCCGTCAGGCGCCAGTAATCGCCGTGGTAGTCGCTGCGTAATTCGCGCAGCAGCTGGCGCTCGGCGCTGCCGGCCACCGTCTTGGAGAAGTCGTTCGGGTAGTTGTCGTCCGACGCGGCGCGCACGCTCCAGCCATACGACCAGTCCTTGGCCAGGTCCTGGGTGTGGGTGGACTTGATGGTCCAGCGGTCGGTCTGGGTCTGCTTGTCGTGCGGCAGAAACTCCAGGTAGGTCTCGCCACGGTACATGCCGGCGTCGGTCTCGCCGATGTAGCGGCCGTTGGCGCCCAGCTGGAAACCGCGCCGGGGGATGATCTTGGGGTACAGCGTCAGGTCGCGGTTGGGCGCGATATTGACGTAGTACGGCACCGTCAGTTCGGCCGCGCCTTTGGAGCCGAAGCCCGGCATGGGCGGCAGCCAGCCGGAGCGGCGCGCGCCCGACAGCGAGAACGACAGGGCCGGCGTGCCGAGGATGGGCACGTCCTTGAAATAGACGATGGTCTGGCCGGCCGTGCCGACGTCGCGCCCGGAATCGAGGTTGAGGCGGCTGGCCTTCAGATACCAGTCCGGGTTCGGGCCCTGGCAGGTGCTGTAGGTGCCGTCGATCACCAGCGCCTCGTCCTCGTTGAGGAAGTTGATGCGCTGCGCCTTGCCCTGGGCGTGGTTCAGTTCCATCTGGTAGGTGGGGTGCTGCATGTAGCCCACGCCCGTGTCCAGATTCAGTTTCAGTTCATCGCCGGTGAAATAGTCGCCAAAGCGCCAGATGCGCACATGGCCCTCGGCCTCCACCTCGTCCTCGACCTGGCGGTAGCAGGCCGTGTCGGCCTTGACCCGGGTCTTGCCCTTGACCAGTTCCACGTCGCGCGCCAGGTTCAGCTCCCGCTCGGGGCGGCCGCTGATGTCCTCGGCCTGGATGGTGGTGGGCGCGTTCGGGTCGTCCACGCGCGGCGGCCGCGGTTTGGCCTGGGGCTGGATCTGGGCGTGGACCGGCAACGCCGCCACGGTGACGAGGGCGGACAAGGCATAAGCCCAGCGTTGCGAGGGGTAAGGGGCCAGGAACCAGCTCATGAAAGGTAGCGACTTAACACCATGACAGGCGATTTTTTGAAATGAATCCCTTATTATATGGGAATCTTCAGCTTTCACCGCCCGCTTCATGTCTTTATTGCCAAATCCACCATCCGAATCCGCGTCCTCCTCCGCCACCGATAACGCCGACGCCCGCCTGTCCATGCTCAAGGAGTGGCTCGCCACCCTGGACCTGGTGCAGGTCGACACGGTACGCCCGGCCTCGGCCGACGCCAGCTTCCGCCGCTACTTTCGGGTCGACGTGCTGCCAGTCCACCAGGGCGCCCACGGCGCCACCCTGATCGTGATGGACGCCCCACCCGAGCGCGAGAACGTGCCGGCCTTCATCAAGGTGCAAGGCTTGCTGGCCGATGCCGGCGTGTCGGTGCCGGCAATCGTGGCGCAGGACGCGGAACGCGGCCTGCTGCTGCTGTCGGACCTCGGCAACAGCACCTATTTGAGCGAGATCGACCACGACAACGCCTCCACCCTGTACGCGGAGGCGCTGGAAGCGCTGGTCAAGATCCAGCAAAGCAGCCAGCCCGGCGTGCTGCCCGAATTCGACCGCGCCTTCATGCTGCGCGAAATGAATTTGTTCCCCGAGTGGTACATCGGCAAGCACCTGGGCGCCACGCTGACGGAAGCCCAGTCGGCCGAGCTGCAAAAGGTGTTCGACGCCATCCTGGCCCGCGCGCTGGCCCAGCAGCAGGTGTTCATGCACCGCGACTACCACTCGCGCAACCTGATGCGCCTCGACGCGGGCAACCCCGGCATCCTCGACTTCCAGGACGCCGTGTACGGTCCCATCACCTACGACGTGGCTTCGCTGCTGCGCGACGCCTACGTGCAGTGGGACGAGGAACTGGTGCTGGACTGGACCATCCGCTACTGGCAGCATGCCAAGGCCGTGGGCCTGCCCGTCAACAAGGACATCGACGCCTTCTACAAGGACTTCGAATACATGGGCCTGCAGCGCCACCTGAAGATCCTCGGCCTGTTCTGCCGCCTCAACTACCGCGACGGCAAGGCCGGCTACCTGGCCGACCTGCCCACCGTGATGGACTACGTGCGCAAGACGGCCAACCGCTACAAGGACCTCAAGCCCCTGGTGCGCCTGCTCGACACGCTGGAAAACAAGCAGCCGCAAGTCGGCTACACCTTCTAATAAGCTGAAGGCGGGCGCCGGCCCCGCGTCCGCGCCCGCCCAGCCACGAAAGCCCCCCTCATGAAAGCCATGATCTTCGCCGCCGGCCGCGGCGAGCGGATGCGCCCCCTGACCGACACCTGCCCCAAGCCGCTGCTGACCGTGCGCGGCCGGCCGCTGATCGTCTGGCACATCCTCAACCTGGTGCGCGCCGGCATCACCGACATCGTCATCAACCACGCCCACCTGGGCGACCAGATCGAACAGGCGCTGGGCGACGGCAGCCAGTACGGCGCGCGCATCGCCTACTCGCCCGAGCAGACGGCGCTGGAGACGGCCGGCGGCGTGGCCGCCGCCCGCCACCTGCTGGGCGACGAGCCGTTCCTGGCCATCTCGGGCGACATCTACTGCCCCTACTTCGACTTCGAGGAAGTCAAGGACGTGCTGCACGACGCCGACATGTGGGGCAACCCCTACCCGGCCGACAAGCGCGACGTGGCCTGGCTGTACCTGGTCAAGAACCCGCCGTTCCACCCCGAGGGCGACTTCGGCCTGACCATGTACTCGGTCACCAACGATGGCGACCCGCGCTGGACCTTCGGTAACATCGGCGTCTACCGCCCTGAGATCTTCGACGGCATCGCCGCCGGCGAGTACGCCAAACTGGGCCCGCTGCTGCGCCAGTACATCGAGCGCGGCCAGGTGGGCGGCGAAGTGTACGAGGGCGAATGGCACAACGTGGGCACCATCGAGCAGTTGGAGGCGCTCAACGTGACGCGCGCCCCTGCCGCCCGCAACGGAGCGGCCAAGTGACTGGCGCCTGCGCCGCGCGGCGCGCCCGCCTGATGGCGCAGATGGCGCCCGGCGCCGTGGCCGTGCTGCCCACGGCGCAGGAAGTGGCGCGCAACGCCGACAGCGACTACCCCTACCGCCACGACAGCTATTTCTACTACCTGAGCGGCTTCACGGAACCGGAGAGCGTGGTGGTGCTGGTGGCCGCGCGCGGCGATGCGCCGGCCCGCTCCATCCTGTTCTGCCGCGAGAAAAACGTGGAACGCGAGATCTGGGACGGCTTCCGCCACGGCCCGGAAGCGGCACTGAGCGCGTTCGGCTTCGACGCCACCTTCCCCATCGATGCGCTGGACGCGCAGATGGAACAACTGCTAGCCAATGCGCCGGCCCTGTACTACGCGCTGGGCAGCGACGCCGACCTCGATGCGCGCGTGCGGCGCTGGTTGCAAGCCGTGCGGCGCCAGGGCCGGCTGGGCGTGACGCCGCCCGCCGCCGCCCACGACCTGCTGCCGCTGCTGGACGAAATGCGCCTGCTCAAGGACGACAGCGAGCTGGCCACCATGCGCCGCGCCGCCGCCATCTCCGGCCGCGCCCACGCGCGCGCCATGCGCGCCACCCGCCCCGGCATGCATGAATACGAAATCGAAGCGGAACTGCTGTACGAATTCCGCCGCAGCGGGGCCCAGCATCCGGCCTATAGTTCCATCGTCGCCAGCGGCGCCAACGCCTGCGTGCTGCACTACAGCGCCAACAACGCGCCCTGCCGCGACGGCGAACTGCTGCTGATCGACGCCGGCTGCGAACTCGATGGCTATGCCTCCGACATCACCCGCACCTTCCCCGTCAACGGCCGCTTCACGGCGCCACAGCGGGACCTGTACGAGCTGGTGCTGGCGGCGCAGGCGGCCGCGCTGCACGCCATCAAGCCCGGCCACCGCTACACGGCCATCCACGACGCCGCACTGCAAGTGCTGGCCCAGGGCATGCTGGATCTGGGCCTGCTGGACAAGAACAAGGCCGGCAGCGTGGCCGACGTCGTCGCCAACAAGAGTTACCTGCCGTTCTACATGCACGGCACCGGCCACTGGCTGGGCATGGACGTGCACGACGTGGGCCAGTACCGCGACGTGAGCGCACCGGACAAGCCCTCGCGCCCGCTGCAGGCGGGCATGGTGGTGACGGTGGAGCCGGGCATCTACGTGCGGCCGGCCGAGGGCGTGCCCGAGCAGTTCTGGAACACCGGCATCCGCATCGAGGACGACGTGATCGTCACCCCGACCGGCCACACCATCATCAGCGCCGCCGCCCCCAAATCGGTGGCCGACATCGAACACCTGATGCAGCAAGCACCATGACCATCACCATGAATCCTGGCACCGCCCCGCACCATGCCGCCGCCGCGCACTCAACAGACCTCGACATCGCCATCTGCGGCGCCGGCCCGGCCGGCATGGCGCTGGCCGCACTGCTGGTCAAGCGCGGCGTGGCGCCGCAGCGCATCGGCCTGATCGATGCCAAGACGCTGGCCCAGGCCAGCAACGACCCGCGCTCGCTGGCCCTGTCCCATGGCAGCCGGCAGATACTGGAGGAGATCGGCGCATGGCCCGTGGCCGGCACGCCCATCCACCAGATCCACGTGTCGCGCCGCGGCCAGTTCGGCCGCAGCATGATAGACCGCGACGAACACGGCGTGCCCGCGCTGGGCTACGTGGCGCGCTACGGCGACCTGGTGACGGTGCTGGGCGCCGTGTGCGAACGGGCCGGCATCCGCATGCTGCGCCCCGCGCGCGTGACGGGCAGCGCGGAACACGCGGACCGCATCGACCTGCATATCCAGCACGAAGGCGAGCCCGATGCGCGCACGCTGAGCGCGGCCATCATGGTGCAGGCCGAAGGTGGCCTGTTCAGCGACCAGGAAAGCAAATCCGTGCGCCGCGATTACGAGCAGACGGCCATCATCGCCCAGGTGCGCACCAGCGCGCCGATCGCCCACCGCGCCTACGAACGCTTCACCGAACAAGGCCCGCTGGCGCTGCTGCCGCAGGACAGCCGCGACGGCCAGGCCGAATACTCGCTGGTGTGGTGCGTGCGTCCCGAACAGGCGCAAACGCTGCTGGCATTGGACGACGCGGCTTTCCTCGCGCAACTGGGCGCCGCGTTTGGCGACCGGCTCGGCAAATTCGTCGCCGCCACGCCGCGGCTGGGTTTCCCGCTGGGCTTGAACGCGGACGCGCGCAGCACGGCGCGTTCGGTCGCCATCGGCAATGCGGCGCAGACCATGCACCCGGTGGCCGGCCAAGGCCTCAATCTGGGTTTGCGCGACGTGGCCGTGCTGGCCCGCCTGCTGGCGCCGGGCGCCACGCCGGACAACCTGGCGCGCTACACGGCGCAGCGCCACGCGGACCGCAGCACCACCATGCGCGTGACGGACACCATGGCCCGCATCTTCGCCAACGACTCGCCGGCGCAGGCGCTGCTGGGCGTCTCGCTGGCCGCCATCGACCTGTTCCGCCCCGCGCGCAGCCTGCTGGCGGAGCTGATGATGTACGGCCGGCGCTAGCGCCCCCCCCCTATTGCCGATCCGGCGAAATTCCGCTATATTGAACACAAGTTCTGTATAGCGGATTTCGGCAACAAATCTCGGCACACCATACGGATATGAGCAAATTTGCATCAAGAGTCGGTTTACCCGACGCCAACCTGCCTACCCGGGCAAGGTGGATGCCTTCACGGCGATGCGGCCTATTAACGGCAACGAAGCGGGCGCGACATGGATTGCTCCGAATCGGGCCAGGATTTTTGGAGTGACCATGACCACGCAACCAACCTTCTCCCCCTCCGACGACATCAGCGCCTGGCGCAGCCAGTTCCGCCTGACGCACACCTTCCACGTCCTGCTGGGCACCAGCGAACCGGTCGCCGGCGCGCTGGAAGCGCTATTGAAGCGCGCCGGGGCGCGCATCGAAAAATGGGTGATCGTGCGCCGGGCCGGCTGCTACGAGCACTGCATCATTGTGGAAGGGATCGACGACGAGGCGGCGCGCGCCCTGCGCAAGGAGTTCGCCGGCCTGACGGGCCAGATCAAAGTGCACGTCGAGCACATGCTGCACCTCGACGGCGGCGTGGCGCGCCACTGATAAAAAAACCGCACCGCCGTGAGGCTGGTGCGGTTTTTCGCGGAGTGGCAATGCGGCTTAGTCGACCGCTTTCACCATGTCCTCGATGACCTTCTTCGCATCGCCGAACACCATCATGGTATTGGCCTGGTAGAACAGGTCATTGTCCAGGCCAGCATAGCCGGACGCCATGGAACGCTTGTTGACGATGATGCTCTTGGCCTTGTACGCCTCCAGGATCGGCATGCCGGCGATCGGCGACTTGGGGTCCTTGGCGGCCGGGTTGACCACGTCGTTCGCGCCCAGCACCAGCACCACATCGGTCTGGCCGAATTCGCCGTTGATATCTTCCATCTCGAACACCTGGTCGTACGGCACTTCCGCCTCGGCCAGCAGCACGTTCATGTGGCCGGGCATACGGCCCGCCACCGGGTGGATCGCGTACTTCACGGTTACGCCCTTGTGGGTCAGCTTCTCCACCAGTTCCTTCAGCGAGTGCTGGGCGCGCGCCACGGCCAGGCCGTAGCCGGGCACGATGATGACGGTTTCCGCGTTCGACATGATGAACGCCGCGTCGTCGGCCGAGCCGGATTTGACGGGACGCTGCTCCTTCGCGCCCGCCGGGCCGCTCTCGGCCGCGTCGCCGCCGAAGCCGCCCAGGATCACGTTGAAGAACGAGCGGTTCATGGCCTTGCACATGATGTAGGACAGGATGGCGCCCGAGGAGCCGACCAGCGAACCGGCGATGATCAGCATCGCGTTGTTGAGCGAGAAGCCGATGCCGGCCGCGGCCCAGCCCGAGTACGAGTTCAGCATCGACACCACCACCGGCATATCGGCGCCGCCGATCGGGATGATGATCAGCACACCGAGCACGAAGGCGATGGCCGTCATGACCAGGAACGGCAGCCATGCCGGCTCCGTGCCGCCGGCCGTCACGAACACCAGGCCCAGGCCCACCATCACGATGGCCAGGATCAGGTTCAGCATGTGCTGGCCCGCGAAGTTCACGGGCGCGCCCTGGAACAGGCGGAACTTGTATTTGCCCGACAGCTTGCCGAACGCGATCACGGAGCCCGAGAAGGTGATGGCGCCCACGAAGGTGCCGATGAACAGTTCGATGCGGTTACCGAACGGCAGCGCCTCGCCCACGGCGGCGATGCCGAAGGCGTGCGGTTCCGACACGGCGGCCACCGCGATGCAGACGGCGGCCAGGCCGATCAGCGAGTGCATCGCCGCCACCAGTTCCGGCATCTTGGTCATCTCGACCTTTTTGGCCAGCGTGGCGCCGATGCCGCCGCCGACCACCACGCCCAGCGCCACCAACGCGAAGCCCATCGAGCCCTGCTCCACTTCGGCCTTGAGCTTGAGGATCAGCGCCAGCGTGGTGATGGCGGCGATTGCCATGCCCGACATGCCGAACGCGTTACCCGTGCGCGCCGTGGCCGGCGAGGACAAGCCCTTGAGCGCCTGGATGAAGCACACCGAGGCGATCAGGTACATCATCGTGACCAGATTCATGGTGATGAAACTCATGCTTGGCTCCCTTGCACGATGCCTTGCGGTGCCTGCTTGGGTGCGGCCGCCTTAGGCTCTTTTTTCTTGAACATCTCCAGCATGCGCTGGGTGACGAGGAAACCGCCGAACACATTGACGGCGGCCAGCGCCACGGCCACGGTGCCGGCGATCTGGCCCACGGGGCCGGTGGTGAGCGCGGCCGCCAGCATGGCGCCCACGATGATGATGGCCGAGACGGCGTTGGTGACGGCCATCAGCGGCGTATGCAGCGCCGGGGTCACGGTCCACACAACGTGGTAGCCGACGTAGATGGCCAGCACGAAGATGATCAGATTGATGATGGTATGACTGACTTCCATGATTTCTCCAGGTTCGGTTATTTGCGCAGCACGTCGCCGCCGGCGCACACCAGGGTGGCCTTGATGATCTCGTCCTCGCGGTCGATCACGAGCTTGTCTTCCTTGTCGATGATCAGCTTGAGGAAGTCGAGCACGTTGCGCGCGTACAAGGCCGAGGCGTCGGCCGCCACCAGCGTGGCCAGGTCCGGCTCGCCCACGATGTAGACGCCGTGCTTGACCACCGTCTTGCCCAGTTCGGACAGCGGGCAGTTGCCGCCTTGCGAGACGGCCAGGTCGACGATCACGGAGCCGGGCTTCATGGCCTTCACGGTTTCCTCGGAAATCAGAGTCGGCGCGGGACGGCCGGGGATCAGTGCCGTGGTGATGATGATGTCGGCCAGCTTGGCCCGCTCATGCACCAGTTCCGCCTGGCGGCGCATCCAGTCGGCCGGCATGGGACGGGCATAACCGCCCACGCCCTTGGCGATTTCCTTTTCCTCCTCGGTCAGGAAGGGCACATCGATGAACTTGGCGCCCAGCGACTCGACCTGCTCCTTGACGGGCGGCCGCACGTCGGACGCCTCGATCACGGCGCCCAGGCGCTTGGCCGTGGCGATGGCCTGCAGACCGGCCACGCCCACGCCCATGATCAGCACGCGGGCCGCCTTCACAGTGCCGGCGGCCGTCATCAGCATGGGCATGAAGCGCTGGTAGGTGTTGGCGGCCATCATCACAGCCTTGTAGCCGGCGATGTTGGCCTGCGACGACAGCACGTCCATCGACTGGGCGCGGGTGATGCGGGGCACCGCTTCCAGCGCGAACGCCTGCAGCCCGGCGGCGGCCATGGCGGCGATGTTCGCGCTGTCGAACGGGTTGAGCATGCCGATCACCACGGTGCCGGCCTTCATCAGCCCGCGTTCATCGGCGTTCGGCGCGCGCACCTTGAGCACCACGTCGGCGGCGTAGGCTTCGGCCATGCCGACGATCTGGGCGCCGGCGGCCGCGTAGGCGTCATCCGTCACCGAGGCCGGCATACCAGCGCCCGACTGCACCACCACCTGATGTTTCGCTGCGAGCTTCTTGACTGTTTCGGGCGTCGCCGCGACGCGGGTCTCGCCCGGCCGGGTCTCGACCGGTATGCCTATTCTCATAAAAACTGCCTCCAAAGGATTGATAAACTGACTAGATGACGGAAATCTAACACGGAAAGTTGTGGCAAAACGCTATTTGTCCGGGCACTTCGATAGTGGTGTCCCACTAATTGAGGGGTGGACGGCTGCGCCGTTGGGCGCACTATACTTAGTAAGCATTTATCAATAAATAGGTCAATTATCACTACATTTATTACTATTTGTAATGAATTGACGTGGATTAACAACTATCTGACCACAAATTTCTGCTGCATAGCAACAAACCGGCACGAAGTTTGAGCAATTTCAATGCCAAGCTGTGTACAAGTCATACGGGTGTCATATCCGCTGCCCCAGAACAGGCTAAAATGGCGGCTCTTTCAAGGATGACCCATGCCGCGTATCTGGAAACCCTCTGTGACTGTCGCCGCCATCATCGAACAGGATGGCAAGTTCTTGCTGATCGAAGAAGAGACCAGCGAGGGCGTGCGCATCAACCAGCCGGCCGGCCACCTGGATCCGCACGAGTCGCTGGAACAGGCCGTGATCCGCGAGACGCTGGAGGAGACGGCGCACGACTTCACGCCCACGGCGCTGGTGGGCATGTACATGTCGCGCTACACCTCGCGCCGCACGGGCGAGGAAGTGACGTATTTGCGCTTCACCTTCTGCGGTGTGCCGGGACAGCGCCACGAGCGGCCGCTGGACGAGGGCATCCTGCGCACCATGTGGCTCACGCGCGACGAACTGGCCGCCTGCCGCGACCAGCACCGCAGCCCGCTGGTGCTGCAGTGCGTGGACGAATACCTGGCGGGCCGGCGCGCGCCGCTGGAACTGCTTCACACCCACGCTTCCGTGTTCAAGGAAGTGGTATCAAACTAACAAAGTAACGGAATCTGTAGGAATAAGTAAGATGAGCAAGAAAAAAGTCGTGATCGGTATGTCAGGCGGGGTCGATTCCTCGGTCGCGGCGTGGATGCTCAAGGAGCAGGGCTACGAGGTGGTGGGCCTGTTCATGAAGAACTGGGAAGACGACGACGATTCCGAATACTGCTCCACGCGCCAGGACTGGATCGACGCGGCCAGCGTGGCCGACGTGATCGGGGTCGACATCGAGGCCGTCAACTTCGCGGCCGAATACAAGGACCGCGTGTTCGCCGACTTCCTGCGCGAATACCAGGCCGGCCGCACCCCCAACCCGGACGTGCTGTGCAACGCCGAGATCAAATTCAAGGCCTTCCTCGACCACGCCATGCACCTGGGCGCGGACCTGATCGCCACCGGCCACTATGCGCGCGTGCGCCAGAATGGAACACAATTCGAATTACTGAAGGCGCTCGACCACACCAAGGACCAGAGCTACTTCCTGCACCGCCTCAACCAGGCGCAATTGTCCAAGACCCTGTTCCCGCTGGGCGAGATCCCCAAGACGGAAGTGCGCAAGATCGCCGAGAAACTGGGCCTGCCCAACGCGGCCAAGAAGGATTCGACCGGCATCTGCTTCATCGGCGAGCGCCCGTTCCGCGAATTCCTGAACCGCTACCTGTCGTACAAGCCGGGCCCGATGAAGACCCCGGACGGCAAGGTGGTGGGCGAGCACGTGGGCCTGAGCTTCTACACGCTGGGCCAACGCAAGGGCATCGGCGTGGGCGGCCTGAAAGCGTACAAGAACGACGACGGCAGCAGCGACGCGTGGTACGTGGCGCGCAAGGACATCGCCAGCAACACGCTGTACATCGTGCAGGGCCACGACCATCCGTGGCTGCTGTCGGCCACGCTGCGCGCCGACCAGGCCAGCTGGATCGCCGGCGCGCCGCCGGCGCCGCGCGCGCTGTCGGCCAAGACCCGCTACCGCCAGGCCGACGTGGCCTGCACCGTCACGCCGGAGGGCGAGGCCAACTTCTCGCTGCAGTTCGAGCAGGCCCAGTGGGCCGTCACGCCCGGCCAGTCGGCCGTGCTGTACGACGGCGACGTGTGCCTGGGCGGCGGCATCATCGCCGGTTCAGACTTCAGCGCCTGACGCGTCGCCGGCAGCACCGTCGCCGGGCTGGCCGCCATCGGCCGGCGCGGCGGCCGCCTGCTGGGCCGCCATCGCCGCGCGCTGGCGCTTGACCATGGCGATCACCGTGTTGCGGATGGTGTTGAGCACCGTGTCGGCCTTGAACGGCTTGACGATGAAACCGTTCACGCCCATCGCATGGGCGGCCTGGATGGTGGCGGCGTCGAATTCGCTCGACACCATGAAGATCAGCGTCTTGGGCCAGCTGCCCTTGATCTCGCGCACCACGCCGGTGTCGGCTTCGATCTGCTCGCGCGCGATGCAGACGATGTGGGGCTGGTGCTTGAGCAACAGCGCCATGCCGCTGGCGCAGGTGTGGCTCTGTCCCACCACGTCGTAGCCACCGTCGAGCAGGACGGTGTTGAGCAGGCCGCGGGCCACGGCGCTGCTGTCGATAATGACTGCCTTTAACATCGTAAAACCTTTCTCGTGAACGCCGCCGGCTTCCTAATGCCGATCCCAGGCCAGCATGTTCCAGCTCACGCCGACCCGCACGTCCGTTTTTAATTGCACCAGTTGTCGGGAAAGATACAACATTTCGCGCTCTTTTCGTAGGGTTTCGCCCAGCGTGTCCTTCAGAATGCCGGCGCCGGCCATGATGGCGTCCAGATTGCCGTATGTACGCAACAGTCGGGCCGCGGTCTTGGCCCCCACCTTGGACACGCCAGGGATGGAATCGGTGGCGTCGCCCATCAGCGCCAGCAGGTCCGGCAACTGCTCGGGCGGCACGCCCCATTTGCGCTCGACCCAGGCGTGGTCGTGCCATTCGCCCTTGAAGTGGTCCCACACGCGCGCGCCGTTGGCGATCAATGGATGCAGGTCCTTGTCGGTGGTGGCCACGGTCGCCTCGCCGCGGCCCTCGCCCAGCCAGCGCAGCACCACGGTGCCGATCACATCGTCCGCCTCCACCTCGGGCAGCGAGACCACGCGCAAGCCCCAGCCTTCCAGTTGCGCGTAGAACGCCGGCAGCGCGGCGCGCAGTTCGGCCGGCATGGGCGCCCGCCCGGCGCGGTAGCCGGCGTACAGCGCGTGGCGCCAGGTGGGGCCGCCGAAGTCGAAGGCCGGCAGCACATGGCTCGGTTCATGTTCGGTGATCAGTTTGCGGAACGAGGACAGCGCATGGCGCAGCGCGAGATCGGCCTTCTCGGGCGAATCCGGTTCGGGGCTCGCTTCGTAGACGCGGCGCACGATGTTGAGGCCATCGATGGCGAGGAGTCGGCTCATGAGGTTTTATACTGGCTGATTCAAGCGCGCATTCTACCGCAAGGGCACGGCGCCGCCGGGCCGTTTCCCCTTATTTCAGCAGCTCGTACGGCCCGCCGCGCTCCAGCGCGCGCTGGAACGCGGGACGCGCGTGGATGCGGTCGAGGAAGGCGCGCAAATGGGGCCGGCGGCCATCGAGCCCGGCGCGGGCGGCGGCCGCCTCCAGCGGAAAACTCATCTGGATATCGGCCGCGCTGAACTGCTCGCCGGCGAACCACAGGTGCTGGCTCAGCTCCGCCTCCAGATAGTCGAGATGCTGCTCGATCTGCGGCTGGATGTACATGGACTTGACCTTGTGCGCGATGGCGCGCGCCACCGGCTTGACGAAGAACGGCGCCGGCCCCGATTCGACCCGGTCGAACACGAGCTTCATCAGCAGCGGCGTCATGGCCGAGCCCTCCGCGTAATGCATGAAATACGTCCAGCGCCGCTTTTCCGCCGTGCCGGGCGGCGGCACCAGCATGCCGTTGCCGTAGCGCTCGACCAGGTATTCGACGATGGCGCCCGATTCGGCCACCGTCACGTCGCCGTCCGTGATCACGGGCGACTTGCCCAGCGGGTGGATGGCGCGCAGCGCCGGCGGCGCCAGCATGGTCTTGGGGTCGCGCTGGTAGCGCACGATCTCGTATTCCAGGCCCAGTTCTTCGAGCAGCCACAGGACGCGCTGCGAACGGGAGTTGTTGAGGTGGTGGACGACGATCATGGCGTTTCCTGTTCAAGGTTGGGCGGGCCTGCCGGCCTTGCCAGCTTAACACTGTTGCCGCCATCGCGCCGCCGATAGTTTGCTACGCGGAAAAAGCAGTACACTCCCTGACGGCGGCTCGCCATGACTGTCACCCACATGCCAGCCCCCGCCACCATCGTCACTCGCACCGGAGCGCCCATGAAGTTCCTGACCCTGCGTTACCTCGCCTTCCAGCTCGCCATCGCCACGCTGCTGCTGTCGCTGCTGATGGGCGCCAGTCCGTGGCTGCCGCTCACGGCCGCCGCGCTGGTGGCGGTGGGCGTGGCCGACCTGCTGCAGACCCGGCGCGCGCTGCGCCGCAACTACCCGATCCTGGCCCACCTGCGCTTCCTGCTCGAAGCGATCCGGCCCGAGATCCGCCAGTACTTCCTGGAGGACGACACGCAAGCGGCGCCGTTCTCGCGCAACCAGCGCAGCATCGTCTACCAGCGCGCCAAGGTGGAAACGGACAAGCGCCCGTTCGGCACCCAGCTCGACGTCTACCAGGACGGCTACGAGTGGATCAACCATTCGATCGCGCCCGCGCCAGAGGCCCACCACGATTTCCGCATCGAGATCGGCAACCACCCGGACTGCCCGCGCGCCCAACCCTACTCGGCCAGCGTGTTCAACATCTCGGCCATGAGTTTCGGCGCGCTGTCGGCCAACGCCATCCAGGCCCTGAACGGCGGCGCGCGCATCGGCCACTTCATGCACGACACGGGCGAAGGCAGCATCAGCCCCTACCACCGCATGCACGGGGGCGACCTGGTGTGGGAGATCGGCTCCGGCTATTTCGGCTGCCGCAACGCCGACGGCACCTTCTCGGAGGAGCGCTTCGTGGCCAACGCCTGCACCGAACAAGTGAAGATGATCGAACTCAAATTGTCGCAGGGTGCCAAGCCGGGCCACGGCGGCGTGCTGCCCGGCGCCAAGGTGACGATCGAAATCGCCACCACGCGCGGCGTGCCGCAGGGCGAGGATTGCGTCTCGCCGGCCAGCCATTCGGCCTTCTCCACGCCGCTGGAAATGCTGGCCTTCATCGACCGCCTGCGCAATCTATCGGGCGGCAAGCCGACCGGATTCAAGCTGTCCATCGGCCACCCGTGGGAATTCTTCGGCATCGTCAAGGCCATGCTGGCCACCGGCATCACGCCCGACTTCATTGTCGTCGACGGCAGCGAAGGCGGCACCGGGGCGGCGCCGGTGGAATTCACGGACCACGTGGGCACGCCGCTGCAGGAAGCGCTGCTGCTGGTGCATAACACGCTGGTGGGCGCCAACCTGCGCGAGCGGATCAAGGTCGGCGCGTCGGGCAAGGTGATCACGGCGTTCGACATCGCGCGCCTGCTGGCCCTGGGCGCGGACTGGTGCAACTCGGCGCGCGGCTTCATGTTCGCGCTGGGCTGCATCCAGTCGCAGCACTGCCACACGGACCGCTGCCCGACGGGCGTGGCCACCCAGGACAAGTTGCGCCAGCGCGCGCTGGTGGTGCCGGACAAGACCCAGCGCGTGGCCAACTTCCACCAGAACACCTTGAAGGCGCTGGCCGGGCTGGTGGCGGCGGCCGGGCTCACACACCCGTCCCAACTGAAGCCGTACCATCTGGTGCGGCGCATCTCGCCCAACCAGGTCAAGCTGGCGTCGGCGCTGCTGCCCTACCTGGACCCGGGCCAGCTGCTGGACCCGGCCCAACTGTCACGCCTGCCGCCCGTGTTCGGCATGTACTGGCCGATGGCGCAGGCGGAATCGTTTCATCCGCTGGCTTGATTCAGGCCGGGGGCAAATAACCGCGCCGTATCGCCCACTCGCGTAGCACAGCGTTCATGCCCTCTTCCCAACCCGCGCCGGTGGACTTGAACACATCCAATAAATCACTGTCATACGCGATGTTGACACTGACCTTGGATGTGCCAGCAGGAGCTTGCAACCACGGCTGCCACGGTCTGAACTGCGCGAGCTGCTCATCGGTCAATGGCGGCGCGTCGGAGTCCGGCGTTGCCGCCTCGTCGATTGCCCGTTGCTCCATGTCATCCACCTCGGAAGCCTTGCTCTGTTTCGGCATAACGTCGCTCCTCTCGTGGATTGGCCTTGCGCAAACTGATCATTCTTAAAGTGCCGGCGCGCGCCACGAACACCGCCACATGCACCCGGCCGGCGATGCGGCCCAACGCACACATGCGCTGTTCAAGATAATCGCGCCGCCGATCAATCCAGTATAGCGCGGTATCCCAATCGAATGCAGCGGCATCCGACAGCGAGATGCCGTGTTTGCTTCGGTTAAGCACGTCTTTCACAGGATCAAAAGTGATCTGCATTGGTCATGTTATCCGCGAATTTAAAAACTTCAACGGACACATTACCGGCACCGCGGCCAGCGCGTTTGCGCTGCCGCAGCCGACGGACGATCAGCGCTGCACGTGCAGTTTGATGACGCGCTGGGAGGGAGTGGATGGTGGCGGCGCGTCGGACGACGCAGCCGGGGCGGAATCGCAGGAACCGCAGCTCGAACAACCGTCGCCGCAGCTGGACTGGGTGCGGAACAGCCGCGCCATCCGGTTCTGGTCGAAGCCGCGCCGCGACAGGAAATAGACGATCTGGCGCCGCCACGCGGCCGGCAGGTAGCGCGTGCAGAAATGCAGCACGGCCGCCGCCACGATCACCGCCACGATCACTTGCTGCCACATATCAGGCTCCCGTCAACAACAGCGCGATGCGATAGGTGAGGAACGACGCCGTGTAGGCCAGCGCGAACATATAGCCGGCCATCAGCGCCGGGTAGCGCCACGTGCCCGTCTCGCGCCGCACCACGCTCAGCGTGGACATGCACTGCGGCGCGAACACATACCAGGCCAGCAGCGACAAGGCCGTCGGCAGCGCCCACGAGGCGGCGATGATGGGCTCCAGCGACGACGCCAGTTCCTCGCCCGTCTGCGACAATGCGTACACGGTGCCCAGCGCACCCACCGCCACTTCGCGCGCGGCCAGGCCGGGCACCAGGGCGATGCAGATCTGCCAGTTGAAGCCGATCGGCGTGAACACCACTTCCAGCGCGCGGCCCAGCATGCCGGCCATGCTGTAGTAGATCGGCGGATGGGTCGCCCCTGCCGGCGCACCGGGGAAGGTGCTGAGGAACCACAGCAGCACCATCAGGGTCAGGATGATGGTGCCGACCCGGGTCAGGAAAATCTTGGCGCGTTCCCACAGCCCCAGCGCCAGGTTGCGCAAATGGGGCCAGTGGTAGGCGGGCAGCTCCAGCATCAGCGGCTGCTGGTGGTTGGCGCCGAACGTGCGCTTCATGAAGTAGGCGACGCCCATGGCCGACACGATGCCGGCCACGTACAGGCCGAACAGCACCAGCCCCTGCAAACTCATCAAGCCTGCCACCTGGCGGTCCGGGATGAAGGCGGCGATGATCAGCGCATACACGGGCAGGCGCGCGGAACACGTCATCAGCGGCGCGATCATGATCGTCACCAGCCGGTCGCGCGGATTCTGGATGGTGCGCGCGGCCATGATACCGGGGATGGCGCAGGCGAAACTCGACAGCAGCGGGATGAAGGCGCGGCCCGACAGGCCCACGCCGCCCATCAGCCGGTCCAGCAGGAAGGCGGCGCGCGGCAGGTAACCGCAATCCTCCAGTACCAGGATGAAGAAGAACAGGATCAGGATCTGCGGCAGGAACACCAGCACGCTGCCGGCGCCGCCCAGGATACCTTCCACCAGCAGGCTGCGCAGCAAGCCCTCGCCCATGTGGGCCGTCAGGTACTGGCCCACGCTGTCCACGCCGGCCTTGATCATATCCATCGGCACATTGGCCCAGCTGAACACGGCCTGGAACACGAGGAACATCAGCACGGCCAGGATCACGGGGCCGAGCACCGGATGCAGCACCACGTCGTCGATCTTCTCGGTCAGGTTGCCGGTATCGTGGAAGTCGTTGCTGACGGCGGCCAGGATGCGGCGCACTTCGCGCTGCGTGTCCTCGACCGACACTTCATCGATGGCCGACAGCGGCTTGGCCGCCACCGTGCGCAGCGGCCACATGGCGTCCAGCGCGCGCAGCAGCGACTTCTCGCCGCCGCCCTGCACGGCCACCGTCTCCACCACCGTCATGCCCAGTTCCTCGGCCAGCCGGTCGGCGTCGATCACGATGCCGCGCTTGGCCGCCACGTCCACCATGTTCAGCGCCAGCACCATGGGCAGGCCCAGGCGCTTGATCTCCAGCACCAGGCGCAGGTTCAGGCGCAGATTGGTGGCGTCCACCACGCACACCACCACGTCGGGCGACTGCTCGCCCGCGCGCAGGCCGGCCACCACGTCGCGCGTGATGGCTTCGTCGGGCGTATGGGCCGACAGGCTGTAGGCGCCCGGCAGGTCCAGCACGCGGAACGGCCGGCCCTCGGGCGAGGTGAACATGCCTTCCTTGCGCTCGATGGTCACGCCGGCGTAGTTGGCCACTTTCTGGCGCGCGCCCGTCAGGCGGTTGAACAGCGCGGTCTTGCCGCAATTGGGGTTGCCCAGCAACGCCACCATCGGCAGTTGCGACACGGCCGCCATCGTCTTTTCCGCTGCGCCCATGGTCATTCCGGTTGAATCGAAATCAGCGCGGCCTCGAAGCGGCGCAGCGCGAACGTGGAATTGCCCACCTTGATGGCCAGCGGCTCGCCGCCGGGCATGCCGCGCTTGAGCAGGCGGATCTTCTCGCCCGGCACGAAGCCCAGCTCCATCAGCCGGCGCGCCAGGTCGGCGCCGTCGTCGGCCGGATCGCCGGGGGCCACGTGCACCACCGTGCCGCTGCTGCCCGTGGGCAGGGTGTCGAGTTTGATCAGCGTAGGCGCTAGTGTCATGGCAGTGTCCGCAATATCGGTGAAATGGCCGCAGGCGAGGCCGGCAGCGGCTTGCCGGCGCGCTGCAAGATCGCATTCCCGCCGGCAAGATCAATAGTAGCATTATAAACGGGAATGCGAATGGTTTCTATTTGCGCTTGCGGATTGCTTGATTTTGCGGCAGAATAAACCACGTAATGAGAATGATTCGCATTGGGAAAT
Organism: Rugamonas brunnea; assembly: GCF_014042345.1. GTDB lineage: Bacteria > Pseudomonadota > Gammaproteobacteria > Burkholderiales > Burkholderiaceae_D > Rugamonas > Rugamonas brunnea. The sequence continues at coordinate 97,036 of NZ_JACEZT010000014.1, read as the reverse complement.
ACGCAATGTTGTCCGACATTCTCTGTTTTTCTACTCCGCATAGGTGCTTCGATGATTGTTTGTGTCTGCAACAATATCTCCGACCGTGAAATCCGCCAGGCCGTGGAACTGGGCTTGCGCACCATGGACGAGCTGCGCGAGCAGCTGGGCGTGGCCACGTGCTGCGGCCAGTGCGCCGACTGCGCCCAGAGCGTGCTCGACACGCAACTGGCCAAGATGAACGCCAGCACGCTGAACGCCACCACGCTCAAGCGCCCGGTGCTGGCCGAATAAATCCATCCCTGCCGTATGCTGCGCCGCGCCACGTGCGGCGCTACGCGCCCCTGCCCTTTCATGGCAAAATGACAGCACTCCATCAACACAGGGAAGGCGACATCATGAAGGGCGACCAAGACGTCATCAAACAGCTCAACGCGCAGCTGACCAATGAACTGACCGCGATCAACCAGTACTTCCTGCACTCGCGCATGTACCGCCACTGGGGCCTGGGCAAGCTGGCCAAGAAGGAATACGAGGAATCGATCGGCGAGATGAAGCACGCCGACCGCCTGATCGACCGCATCCTGATGCTCGACGGCCTGCCCAACCTGCAGGCGCTGCACAAGGTGATGGTGGGCGAGAACACGGAAGAGATGCTCGGTTGCGACTTGCAACTGGAACGGGGCGCCCAGCTCACCGTCAAGGAAGGCATCGCCGCCTGCGAGAAGGCGGCCGACTACGTGTCGCGCGACCTGCTGCTGGAGATCCTGGAAGACACCGAGGAACACATCGACTGGCTGGAAACCCAGATCGACCTGATCGCCAAGGTCGGCCTGCAGAACTACCTGCAAAGCCAGATGGCCGAATAAAAAAAGCGGGCCACACGGCCCGCTTCTTCCATTCAGTGATGGCCGCCGCCCAGCGCCGGCGTGGCCACTCCCTGCGCCGCCTGCCCATCCGCCAGCGCCGCCGCCCCGTCCGCCGCGCGCGGCCGCAGCTTGACGAACAACACCGCCAGCGCGCCGCACAGCATCAAGCCCCCCGCCAGCCGGATCACGTTCTCCGGATTCCCGCCCAGCCAGCTGCGGTAGTACAGCGGCAGCGTGAAGATCTGGATGATCATCGGGATCACGATGAACATATTGAAGATGCCCATGTAGACCCCGGTGCGCTCGGGCGGAATGCTGCCGGCCAGCATCACATACGGATTGCCCATGATGCTGGCCCACGCCAGGCCGATGCCCACCATCGGCAGCAACAGCAGCAGCGGCGAGTGGATCAGCGGGATGCACAGCATGCCGGCGCCGGCCAGCGCCAGGCAGACGCTGTGCGTAAGCTTGGGGCCGTAGCGCCGCGTGAACGGCACCAGCACCAGCGCACCCACGAAGGCCACGCCGTTGTAGAACGCCCCCACCTGCCCCGTCAACAGCCCCGCGTCGCGGAAACCCTGCGTGGTCTGGTCGGTGGTGCCGTAGATGGTCGTGGCCAGCGACAGCATGATGTACTGCCAGTAGCAGAACATGGCATACCACTGGAATAGCTTGACCAGCGCCAGCTGCTTCATGGTGGGCGGCATCTCGCGCACGGCGTCCACGATGTCGCCCAGCGTGTGGCGCCAGCCGGCGGGCCGGGCGCGCAGCTCGGCCAGTTCCGCATCCGACAGCGGATGCTCGGGCGTGGTCCTGAGCGTCCACAGCACGGAGGTGATCGAGCACACGGCGCCGATCACGAACGCCACGATCACCACATGCGGGATGTGGTGGCCGTTGACGGCATCCTTGTCCATGCCCCACCACACCAGCAGCGACGGCGTCAGGTAGGCCAGCGTCTGCCCCAGCCCCGTGAAGGCGCTCTGGGTCAGGAAGCCGATCGAGTGCTGCGCCGGCGCCAGCTTGTCGCTGACGAAGGCGCGGTACGGTTCCATCGTCACGTTGTTGGCCGCGTCCAGTATCCACAGCAGGCCGGCCGCCATCCACAGCGCGGGGCTGAACGGCATCAGCAGCAGGCCGATACTGCACAGGATGGCGCCCACCAGGAAGTACGGCGTGCGCCGCCCCCAGCGCGTGACGGTGCGGTCGCTCATGGCGCCGATCAGTGGCTGCACCAGCAGGCCCGTCATGGGGCCGGCCAGCCACAGGTAGGGCAGGCTGGCTTCATCGGCGCCCAGGTATTTGTAGATCGGGCTCATGCTGCTCTGCTGCAGGCCGAAGCTGAACTGGATGCCGAAGAAGCCGAAGTTCATGTTCACGATCTGCCAGAACGACAGATGCGGTTTGATCGATGCCATGCCAGTCCCTCCGTTCAGGATGCCGCCGGCGTCGCGGCGCCGGTCTGCCAGCGCGCGCGCCATGGTTGGTAGAACTCCATGGACTGCGGCACCGCGCCGGAGATGCCGCAGATGGCGCCGGCGAATTCGTTGGCGCGCGCCAGCGTCAACGCCAGCGGCCAGCCCTGCGCGCGGCCGTGCAGGTAGACGGCGGAGAACGCGTCGCCCGCGCCCACCGTGTCCACCACGCGGGCCGGCGCATGGCTGGCCAGGCTGGCCGTCATCACCCCGTCGGCGCCGAAGTGGATCGCGCCGCGCGGACCCAGCGTGACGATCAGCCCTTCCAGCGAGAAGTTGCGTAGCAGGCGCGAACAAGCCGTGTGCAGCGCCGGGCTGGTGGCGTCGGCCGTGCCGGGCCGGTCGTGCGTGTACCAGTCGAACAGCGCCTGCAATTCCTCCTCGTTGACCTTGACGATGTCGGCCTGGTGCAGCGATTCGAACACGCTGCGCTCCACCACCTGGCCGTCGCGTACGTTCAGGTCGAGGAAGCGCTTGGCCGGCGACGCCGCCAGCATGGCGCGCAAGGTGCCGCGGCTGGCCGGATTGCGCTGCGCCAGCGTGCCGAAGTACAGCACGCCGGGGTCGACGGCACGCAGCGCCGCCAGCGCCGGCTCCGTTTCGATGTAATCGTAGGCCTGGTCGGCCAGGATGATGAAGCGGTGCCCGTCGGCGCCGCGCTCCACCACCACGCGGCCGGTGGCTTCGGTGGGATCGATTTGCAGGCCCGTTTGCGGCATGCCGTAGCGCTCGAATTCGGCGCGCACCAGCGCGCCGTTCTTGTCCTGTCCCACGCGCGTGATCATCAGCGTCGGCTCGCCGAACGCTGCCAGGTGGCGCGCCATGTTGAACGGCGCCCCGCCCACCACCTGCTCGGTGATGAAATCGTCCACCAGGGCTTCGCCGAACACCGCGATCGCTTTGCTGCCGTGCATACCGTGCCTTCCTTCCTTTGATGGCGCCGCGTTCATGCCGTGCGCTCCGTGTGAGTCTGTCCGGCGGGCCGCTCCAGCCACAACATGGCCCACGGTTCCAGCGTCGTTTCCTTAGTCAGTATGCGGCCGTCCTGGCAGCACGTCCAGTCGCCGTCCAGCGCCACCGTGTGGGCCTGGCCGGAGAAATTCATCAGCACCAGCAGCTGCGGGCCGCGCGCCAGCGACAGCACGGCCGGGTGGCCTGCGTCCAGCACGGCGCGCGGCGCGCCGGCGGCCAGCGCGTCGTGGCGCCGCCGCTGCAGGATCAGCTGGCGCAGCGCGCCGTACATGCGGCCCGGGATGGTACTGGCGTCATGGCGGACGGCCCAGCGTTCGCGGTCGAAGCGGGGCCGCTGCAGCCAGCGGCTGTCCATGGCGTGCTGCGGACGCGCCGTGTAGCTGTAGTCGTTGGTCTGGGCCAGTTCATCGCCCATATACAGCACCGGCAGCGCGCCGAAGCTGAGCGCCAGGCCATGCAGCAGCAGCACGCGTCGCAGCGCCAGTTCGCGCTCGCCGGCCGTGTCGGCCGATTCCAGCCCGGCCAGCGAGGCGGCCATGCCGTTGCTGCCATGGGCCGCGTTCGGATCGCTGCTCTGGAAGGCGGCGCCGCGCGCATAGCTGCCGTTCGCGCCGGCGAAGAACTGGGCCACGCGCGCCAGCCGGGCGTTCGGGTCCTGCCCATCCGCGCCCGCTTCCGCGCGCAGCACGTTCCAGCCGATGTCGTCGTGGCAGCGCACGTAACTGAGCCAGCTGGCCGCCGGCGGCAGGGCCGGCGTGTTGGCGGCCACGGCGCGCAGCAGGCCGGCGTCCTGCTCGGCCATGGCGGCCCAGCCGGCCGCCATCAGGCTGCTGTGGTAGGCGATGTGGCACTCGGGCGCCTGGTCCGAGCCAAAATAGGCGGGCAGCTCGCGCGTGGGCACGATGGCCTCGGCCTTGAGCAGCACGCCGGGCGCCACGATGTCGACGATGGCGCGCATGGCTTGCAGCAGCTGGTGCGCCTCCGGCTGGTTCATGCAGTTGCTGCCTTCGCGCTTCCACAGGAAGGCGGTGGAGTCGAGCCGGAACACTTCGATGCCGCGATTGGCCAGCCGCAGCAGGGTTGCCGCCATGGCCGCGAACACGGCCGGGTTGGCATAGTTCAGGTCCCACTGGTAGGGGTAGAACGTGGTCCACACCCAGCCGTCCAGCGCCTCGACCTGCGTGAAATTGCCGGGCGCGACTTGGGGAAACACCTGGCCCAGCGTGCGCTCGTAGCGGTCCGGCATGGCGCGGTCCGGGAATACATGGAACATGGCGCGCATGGCCGCGTCGCCGGCGCGTGCACCCTGCGCCCATACGTGGTCATCGGCCACGTGGTTGAGGATGAAGTCCGAGCACAGGCTGATGCCGGCCACCCGCAGTTGCGCCGTCAGCGCTTCCAGGTCGGCATTGCTGCCCAGTTCCGGCTGCACCTCGTCGAAGCTGGCCACGGCGAAGCCGCCGTCGTTCTCGCCGGCGCGCGCACGCAGGAACGGCAGCAGGTGCAGATAGCTCACGCCCATGGCCTGCAGGTGCGGAATCTGGCGCGCCACGCCTTGCAGGTCGCCGCCGAAGTTCTGCACGTAGGCGCAGTAGCCGAGCATGCGCTGGCTGAGGAACCAGTCCGGCTCGACGGCGCGCGCGGCGTCCAGAGCGCGCAGCCCTTCCGGGCGGGCCGCGTACAGCTGACCCAGGTTTTCCATCAGGTCGCCCAGCCAGGCGTCGAAGCCGGGGTGGCCACCATACAGACCGGCAAGCAGCCGGCGCAGGGCCGGTTCGTGGGCGGCCAGGCGGCGCGCGGCGTCCAGCTGCAACGACGGCGGCAACGCTGCCAGCAGGCGTTCGGCGGGAATCAAATGAGTTGTCATGGTGCGGGAAAGAGTGGGGAAAAAGCGCGGCCCGCCGACTGGCGGGCCGCGCCGGGCGCCTTGCTTAGAAGGCGTAGTTGAGGCTCAGCTTCACCGAGCGGCCGGTGATGGAGCGCGCCGCGTGGCCGTCGCCTTCCACTTCCGTGTAGCCGATCTTGTCGAACAGGTTGTTCGCGCTCAGCGACACCACGGCCTGCTGCGACAGCTGGTAGTTCACGAACGCGCTCACCACCTGGTAGGCCGGCATGTTGATGGTGTGGGCGTCGTCGGCCCACGACTTGCCGGTGCCGACGATGCTGCCGCCGACCGTCAGGTCATTCCAGGTGTAGGTCGGCGCCAGCTGGTACACCACCTTGGCCTGGCGGCGCGGCGTGTTGCCGATCACTGCCACGTCGCCAGGCGCGGTGCCGGTGATCTTGGCATCGGTGTAAGTGAGGCCGCCGTTGACGCGAAAGTCGCCCGCGTTGTAGGCCGCTTCCAGTTCCACGCCCTTGGCGTCGTAGCTGTTGGCCGTGCTGCGCTGGGTGGTCGCTTCGTAGTTGGTCTCATCCGTCTTGGCCTGGAACAGCGTGACGAAGGTGCTCACGCCGCCGCGCCGCCATTTCAGGCCGCCTTCGAGCTGCTTGACGGTGTTGATGTTGATGGGCGCCGTGCCGTCCAGCGGGGTGCCAAACAGGATGCGATCGGCGTTGAAGGCCACACCGTCGCTGACGCGGGCGAACAGCGCCAGGTCCTTGGTCAGGCGATAGTTGCCGCCCACCGAGTACGAGTTGTGGTTGATCTTGTAGTCCACCATCTGGGTGTTGGCGGCGTCGTAGTGCAGGCCGGCGGTGGCGATATTGGCCGTGCCGCTGGCGCGCTGGCGGTCCTGGCGCACGCTGGCGTCCACATTGAGCGGGCCCTGTTCAAAGCCCACGTTCAGGTACGGCGATGTCAGCTTGTACTCCATGTCCACGGCGCGCATGCAGCAGCCGCCCCAGGCCGGGCCCACGTAGCCTGGCGTGGCGCTCGACGTTTGCAGCAGCGCCGGTTTGTCGCCGGTCGCCTGCAGCAGGTACTGGTTGAAGTTCCAGGTCAGGCCCAGTTGCTGGGTCGAGGCGTACAGGCCGGCCGTGCCGGTCAGCTTGCCGCCGCCGGCCAGCTGGAAGGTCTTGGACAGTTTGGTGTCGTTCAGCGTGTTGCCGGCATCGTCGATCGAGGTGTTGAACACGACGGCGTTGAACGCCAGGCCGTTGTAGGCCTTGCCCTTGTTGGGGCCCGTGGCGAACACATAGCTGCCGACGGTGCCATTATCGGCCGGGAACACGCCGGCGAAGCGGCCGCTGTTGCTGGCCTTGCGGAACTTGTCGCTCAGGGTCCAGCCGCCGCCAAGGTCGAACGAGCCTTCCAGGCCCAGCGCATCGCTCTTCACGCGCAGGCCGTCGTTGACGTTGGTGGAGACGGGGTTGTTGTTCTTGTCCAGCACCACGTCGCGCACCCAGTACGGCGAGTAGAAGCTGACCTTGCGCGGATCGATGCCGGGGATCTCCGTGACCTGCTGGTTCACCACGCGCACCGGCACCGGCAGCGCGGTGGGCGACTTGTCGTCCAGGTGCTTGAACGAGATGCGGATGAAACCATTGTCCAGGTCATGGGTGACGTTGCCGCGGATCTGGCCGCCGCTCTCCGTGCTCAGGCCCGTGTTGCGGATGCCTTCGCCGCTGCGGTAATGGCCGCCGATGAAGAAGCGGGTCTTGTCCGAGATCGGCGCGCCGTAGTCGAAATCGTAGCGGGTCTCGTCGTAACCGAGGCCGCGGCTGATGCCGATATGGCCGCCCTTCTCCTCGCCGGTCTTGCTGATGAAGTTGATGATGCCGCCCGGCGAGTTGGTGGCCAGGGTGGAGGCCGAACCGCCGCGCACCACTTCCAGGTGGTCCAGCGTGCCGTCGATCTTCACATAGCTGTCGGGCGTGATGAAGTTGAAGTCGCCCGATTGCAGCACGGGCAGGCCGTCTTCCTGGATCTGCACGTAGCGCGCGCCGCCGGCCGAGATGGGCACGCCGCGCACGGTGATGTTGGCGTTGCCTTCGCCGCCCGACGATTCCGAGCGCACGCCCGGCACGGAGCGCAGCACCTCGGCCGCGCTGGTGGGCACGGACTGCTTGATGGCGTCCGGGTCCATGGTGGAGATGGAAACGCTGGACTTCATCTTGGTCGCGCCGCCGGTGGTGCCGGTGACGACGATGCGCTCCAGGTTCAGGCCATCGGCCGGCTGGGCGGCGGGAGCGGCGGGGGCGGCGGCCGGGGCGGCGGCATCAGCCTGCTGCGCGTGGGCGGCGCCCAGCTGCAGCATGGCCAGCGCGACGGCTGCGGCGACGCCGCTCAGTTTGACTTTCGATGATTCCATGGTTCTCCTCCAGGTGTGTATGCACCGCGTCTTGGCGGCGGTTGGACTCGCGTTCAGCGCAACCTGTTGAGCCGGTTGTCATTGTGCTGAATTACTGAGCAGGTGCGCCATTATTCCCCGATTACGAAATTATTGCAATCGATTGCAATGGAGCGGCGCAGCATGCGGAAAGCAATGAAGGCAAGGAGGCTTCTCTCTATGAAGCGGACTGAACTACTGGGGAATTATGTGATGCAACGCAAGTAAATATGCTGCGCCGCAGCATAAAAATGTCGCTTATTTGCAAATAAAATTGCAAACGGTTGCAAGATAGTTGAGTACACAACTATCCGGGCCAGCAAGGAAGATCAGCGGGAAGTCGGTGCCACGCTGCTGTCGCGCACGACGAGCTCGGTGGGCAGCAGGCGCGAAGGCGCGGGCCGGCCTTCGGTCAGTTCCAGCAGCGCCGCGACGAGCGCGCGGCCCGCCTCGCGCATGGGCTGGCGCACGGAACTGAGCGGGGGATGGAAATAGCTGGACAGCTCGATATCGTCGTAGCCGACCACGGCCACCTGCGCCGGCACGTCCACGCCATGCTGGCGCAGCGTATTCACGGCCGTCATGGCCAGCAGATCGCTGCACGCGAACACGGCGTCGAACTCGACGCCGCGGCGGCGCAGTTCCAGCACGCCCTCGCCGCCCGCCTGCGGCAGGAACGACACGTCCACCTGCAATTGCGGATCGGGCGCCAGGCCGGCGGCGGCCAGCGCCTCCGTATAACCCTGGTAGCGCTGGGCCACCTCGGGCAGTCCCGTGTCGCCCAGGAAGGCGATGCGGCGCCGGCCCTGCTGCAGCAGGTGGGCCGTGGCCAGCCGGCCGCCGGCCACGTTGTCGCCGCCGACGGTGCAGTACAACTGCTGCGGCAATTGCGCGCCCCACACCACCATGGGCACATGGCGCGCCGCCAGTTGATTGAGCTGGTCGTGGTGGCGCCACTGGCCGATCAGCACCACGCCGATCACGCGGCCCGTGTCGAACGGCGCGGCGGCCGCGTCGAGCTGCTCGGCGTCGACCCGGCTCACCAGCATGTCGAAGCCCTGCTCGGTGAGCGCGTCGGCCAGGCTGCCCAGCATGGCCAGGAAGAAGGGATCGGTCAGGTGCTGGCGCGTGGCCGAGTCGAACGGGATCACCACGCCGATGGTGCGGTTCTGCTTGAGGCGCAGGTTCTGCGCGCCGATGTTGATGGTGTACTTGAGCGAGCGGGCCAGCTCCATGATGCGGGCCCGGGTCTCGTCGTTGACCAGCGAGCTGCCGCTCAGCGCGCGCGAGACGGTGGACGTGGACACGCCCGCCAGGCGGGCGATGTCGGCCATCTGCAGCCGCTGTTGCTGCGCCGGGCTGGGTTGGTCTGCCGCTGGCCGCGGCGGCGTCTTGGGCATGGCGCGCTTACTGCGGCACCGTGTCCTTGAACGATGGCCGCTCGGCCAGCTTGTCGTGCAGGCGGGCCAGGTTCGGGTGGGTGTCGCGCCAGTCGATTTCCGGGAAGCGGAAGGTGAGCCAGCCCAGCGCGCAGCCAACGGCCACGTCGGCCAGCGAATAATGGATGCCGGCGCAGTACGGCTGGTCGCCCAGCTTGTCGGCCATCGACGCCAGGCCCAGTTCCACCTTACGCAACTGGCGCACGATCCAGTCCTCGCTCTGCTGCTCGGGCGGGCGCAGCGTGCGCTCCAGGCGCACCAGCACGCCCGCGTCCAGCACGCCGTCGGCCAGCGCTTCCCAGCACTTGATGTCGGCGCGCTCGCGGCCGTTGGGCGGCAGCAGCTTGCACACGGGCGTGAGCGTGTCGAGATACTCGACCATCACGCGCGAGTCGATCATCACCGTGCCATCCTCCATGATCAGGCTCGGGACCTTGCCCAGCGGGTTCAGTTTCTGGATGGTGGTCTCGGAGGCCCACACATTTTCGAGTTCAAACTGATAGTCGAGCTTCTTTTCCGCTAACACGACACGGACTTTGCGTACATAAGGACTGGCGAGGGAACCGATGAGTTTCATAGACGCTACGAGTAGAAGATTAGGTAACAGTATAGCATCGGGCCATCGGGATGGCGGCGCGCATGGTCAAGCCGGCGTGGCGCCGCAACAGCCGGCCCGGCCCGGCCAATGGTAAAATGCGGGTTTGCCCGCGCTTGGGCGGCGTCGCCAGCCTCGCTGGCCCGGCCTGAGCGCCCCGCCGCACCGATGTTTTCCTGGTTTTCTTAACTTCTGCTGCCCTGTCCATGACTACTACTCCTTACTCCACGCTGTCGGCCCTGTCCCCGCTCGACGGCCGCTACGCCGCCAAGACCGACAAGCTGCGTCCCATCCTGTCCGAATCGGGCTTCATGCACCACCGCGTCAAGGTGGAGATTTCGTGGCTGCAGGCGCTGTCGCTGGCCGGTTTCGACGAGATCAAGCCGTTCTCGCATGAGGCCATGAGCCTGCTCGACAAGATCGCCCACGAGTTCTCGGAGGAAGACGCGGCCCGCATCAAGGAGATCGAAGCGGTCACCAACCACGACGTCAAGGCCGTCGAATACTGGCTCAAGGAACAGGTCAAGGACATGCCGGAGCTGGTGGCCGCGTCCGAGTTCATCCACTTCGCCTGCACCTCGGAAGACATCAACAACACCTCGCACGGCATGATGCTGAAAGCGGCCCGCGACGGCGTGATGCTGCCGGCCCTGCAAGCGGTGATCGCCAAGCTGACCGAGATCGCGCACGCCAACGCGGCCCTGCCAATGCTGTCGCGCACCCACGGCCAGACCGCCAGCCCGACCACGCTGGGCAAGGAAATGGCCAACGTGGTGGCCCGCCTGCAGCGCGCCATCAAGCGCATCGAGCAGGTGGAAATCCTGGGCAAGATGAACGGCGCCGTCGGCAACTACAACGCCCACCTGTCGGCCTACCCCGGCTTCGACTGGCCCGCGTTCTCGCAGAACGTGATCGAGCAGCGCCTGGGCCTGGTGTTCAACCCGTACACCATCCAGATCGAACCGCACGACTACATGGCCGAACTGTTCGACGCCTTCGCCCGCGCCAACACCATCCTGCTGGACCTGAACCGCGACATCTGGAGCTACGTCTCGCTGGGCTACTTCAAGCAGAAGACCAAGGCCGGCGAGATCGGCTCGTCGACCATGCCGCACAAGGTCAACCCGATCGACTTCGAAAACTCGGAAGGCAACCTGGGCCTGGCCAACGCTGTGCTCAAGCACCTGTCGGAAAAACTGCCCGTCTCGCGCATGCAGCGCGACCTGACCGATTCGACCGTACTGCGCAACATCGGCGTGGGCTTCGGCTACACGCTGCTGGCCTACGACAGCTGCCTGCGCGGCCTGAACAAGCTGGAAGTGAACCCGGCCCGCCTGGCGGCCGACCTGGACGCCAACTGGGAAGTGCTGGCCGAGCCGGTGCAGACCGTGATGCGCCGCTACGGCATCGCCAACCCCTACGAGCAGCTCAAGGAACTGACCCGCGGCAAAGGCATCTCCAAGGACGCGCTGCGTGAGTTCATCACCGGCCTGGCCATCCCGCAGGACGCCAAGGACCTGCTGCTGGCCATGACGCCGGCCAATTACATCGGTATCGCCGAGCAGCTGGCCCAGGCCATCTAAACCATCGGGGACGGCCCCGAATTCCTAAAACCGGGGACGGTGCCCAATTTTCAAGCATAATTGCTGGGAAATTGGGAGCCGTCCCCGGTTTTCGCATTTTGGGAGCCGCTCAGCACGTCCGGCGATTCTTTGGTATATTGGCCTCCCTAGTTAGTCCTAACACGTACTATTTTCTGGATCGCCCATGCAACGCTATACCAAACCCGCCATGCTGCTGCACTGGCTGACCGCCATCCTCATCATCGCCGCCTTCTTCCTCGGCCTGACGATGACGGAAATCCACGGCATCACCCCCACCAAACTCAAGTACTACTCCTGGCATAAGTGGCTGGGCGTGACGGTGCTGCTGGTCGCCTGCGTGCGCGTGCTGTGGCGCAAGGCCAATACGCCGCCACCACCACCGGCCGGCATGCCGGAATGGCAAGTCAAGGCCGCCGACGGCGTGCACTACCTGCTGTACTTCCTGATCTTCGCCGTGCCCGTTTCCGGCTACCTGTACAGCTGCGCGGCCGGCGTGCCCGTGGTCTACCTGGGGCTGGTGCAACTGCCCTCGCTGATCGCGCCCAACCCGGAGCTTAAGCCTGTCTTAAAAAGCGTCCATTATGTTCTCACCATGACCATGGCCGGCGTCGTCGTGCTGCATGCATTGGCCGCGCTCAAGCACCACTTCATCGACCGCGACGATGTGCTCAAGCGCATGCTGCCTTGATCGCCCTTCCATCCGACACCCCACACAGGAGTTAGTTGTTATGAAAAAAACCGCACTCGTTTCCCTGCTTGGCCTGGCGCTCGCCGCCAGCGCCGGCGCCGCCGTGCTCAAGACCGATGCCGCCAAGAGCACCGTGACGGCCACCTTCAAGCAGATGAACGTGCCGGTCGAATCGCCGTTCAAGAAGTTCGACGCCGCCATCGACTACAACCCGTCCGCGCCCGACGCGGCCAAGGCCACCGTCAACGTGGACACGGCCAGCCTGGATCTGGGCGAGGCCGACATGAACAAGGAAGTGGCGAAAAAGGAGTGGTTCAATTCGGCCCAGTTCCCGAAAGCGAGCTTCGTCTCCACCGGCATCAAGAGCGCCGGCGCGGGCAAGCTGACCGTGACGGGCAAGCTGACCATCAAGGGCAAGGTCGCCGACGTCACCTTCCCGCTGTCCGTCAAGACGGAAGGCGGCAAGCAGGTGTTCGACGGCGCGCTGCCCATCAAGCGCCTGGCCTACAATATCGGTGAAGGCGAGTGGAAAGACACCAGCATGGTGGCCGATGAAGTCACCATCAAGTTTCACGTCGTCGCTGGCCAGTAGTTCATTCATTAACTCGTACCGGAGTACCGTTTCATGAAATTGCAGATCCTGATCGCCAGCGTGCTGGCCGCGTCCACCGCCTCCGCCGTCGCCGCCACCTACAACATCGATCCAAGCCACACCTACCCCAGCTTCGAGGCCGACCACATGGGCCTGTCCGTCTGGCGCGGCAAGTTCGACAAGACCAGCGGCACCGTCACGCTGGACCGCGCCGCCAAGACCGGCGCCATGGACATCACCATCGACGCCGCCTCGATCGACTTCGGTTTCGAGAAGATGAACACGCACGCCAAGTCGCCAGACATGTTCAACGTGGAGAAATTCCCCACTGTGACCTACAAGAGCAAGTCGTTCAAGTTCAACGGCGACACGCTGGTGGGCGTGGACGGCGAGCTGACCATGCTGGGCGTGACCAAGCCGGTATCGCTGACGGTCAACAAGTTCAAGTGCATCATGCACCCGCGCTTCAAGCGTGAAGTGTGCGGCGCCGACGCCACGGCCGAATTCAAGCGCACCGATTTCGGCCTGAACATCGCCACCCCGGCCTTCTCGCCGGAAGTGAAGCTGGCGATCCAGGTCGAAGCCATCAAGTCCGAGTAAGCGGACCAACAGCGCGCACCGCCAGCGCCGCACACGCGGCGCGCGTTCGCCACCGCCCCCGCTGGGCCGGCATGCCGGTATCAGCGGGGGCGTTTTCATTTGTACCCCGGTCACTCGCGCCAGTCGTAGTCCATCTGGCGCGCCGTCTCCAACGCCAACGCGCGCCCCGCCAGCCGCTCCACCAGGTGCAGCGACATATCAATGCCGGCCGAGATGCCGCCCGACGTCACGATATCGCCCGCATCAATCCAGCGCCGCTCCTCGCAGACCCGCACCTGCGGGAACAACGCGCGCAATTGAGCAATATCGGCCCAATGCGTGGTCGCCTGGCGGCCATTCAACAATCCGGCCTGCGCCAGCAGCAGGGCGCCGGTGCAGACGGAGGCCACCAGTTCGCATTGGCCGGCCATGCCGGCGATCCATCTGATGACGTCGGGCTTGTCCAGTTCCGCCGTCACCTCGCCGCCCGGCACAATCAATATGTCGATGGCAGGGCCATCGTCAAACTGCGCCTCGGGAAAGACGCTCAATCCGGCCCGCGCGCGCAACATGGCCTCATGGCGGCCTATCGTCACCACCCTGAACGGCGCTGGTGTGCGAGGCGCCAGCCTGGCGCTGACCCGCGTAGCGCAGGTAAACACTTCGTATGGCCCGGCGAAATCGAGCACTTCAACGTCGTCGAAGACAAAGATGCCGATGGTGCGTGTCATGCGGGCTCCCGTGGTTGAATGGGTCCATTGTCGCGCCTGATCCGTTGACATAAATGACAATAAAGGATGAATATCTGCCATCATGAAAAAGACACAAACTGCACTCGCCGCAGCGCCGGCGCGCGCCGGCGCCGGCGCAGGCGCAAGCACGGCCACCGACGTATGGGTACTCGTGTTCCCCGGCTTCCTTCTGCTCGACGCCAGCGGCCCGATCCAGGTCTTCTCCAGCGCGAACGACGAGGCGCGCGACGCGGGCCTGCCCCCGCCTTACCGCATTCACCTGATCACGCCGGGCGGCGGCGCGGTCGCCTCGTCGGCCGGCGTCAGCATGCTGGCTGGTCCGCTGCCGCGCCGCAGCCTGGCCGGCGCTACGCTCATTGTGGCGGGCGGCCAGGGCTTGCATCTGCCGCCATATGCAGACGTGCGCGCCACGGCAGCGCCAGGCGACGCCGTCCTGCGCTGGATCGCGCGCACCAGCGACAAACTGGCGCGCTGCTGTGCCGTCTGCACCGGCGCCTTCGTGCTGGCGCGTGCCGGCCTGCTGGACCAGCGCCGCGCCGTCACGCACTGGCAAGACGTGGCGCAACTGCGCGCCCAGCATCCGGGCGTGCTGGTGCAGGACGACGCGATCTACGTCAGGGACGGCAAGTTCTACACCTCAGCCGGCATCAGCGCCGGCATGGACCTGGCGCTAGGACTGGTCGAAGAGGATCTGGGCCACGCGGCGGCGCTGAGCGTGGCCAAGCGGCTGGTGCTGTTCCTGAAGCGTCCCGGCGGGCAACGCCAGTTCAGCACCGAGTTGCTGGCGCAAGCGCAGCCGCAAGGTGTGAGCGCGCAGTTGACGGCGTGGCTTCGTCCTCGCCTGAGGCAGCAGATGGACATCGAACAGATGGCCGCTGCCTGCGCGATGTCGGTGCGAACATTGCACCGCAAGCTACGCCAGGAAGCCGATCTCACACCTGCCCAGCTGCTGGCGCGGTTGCGCATGGAACTGGCCTGCGACCTACTGGAGAGGCGCGGCATGACGATCAAACAGGCCGCGCGCCAGAGCGGCTACGGCACGGAATACAACCTGCGGCGCGCATTCGCCGCGCACTTCGGCGTGCTGCCCAGTGAATACCAATCCCGCTTCGGTTGTAAGCGAATGTAAGACTCGGTAAGAGGTTGTAATCCCCGTCAACTGGAGCGTGGCGGGCCCCGTTTTCTGCTCAATGACACGGGAATTGTCCCGGCGCAGAAACCAGAAAAGGATTACACATCATGACCAAGATTATCGCTTCCCTGATCGCCGGCCTGTTCGCAACCGCAGCCTTCGCACAAACGCCAGCCGCCACCCCTGCCGCCTCCAGCGCACCGGTCGCCGTGAAAGCTGAAGCTAAAGACAGCAAGGCCGCCGTCAAAGCCGACGTCAAGGAAACCAAGGTCGCAGCCAAGACCGAAGCCAAAGCCGACGTGAAGGCCGCCAAAACGGAAGCCAAGAGCGTCAAGGCTGAAGCCAAGACCGAGGTGAAGGCAGACGCCAAGGCCGAAAAGACCAATGAAGCCAAAGAACACAAGAAAGGTGAAGAAGGCAAGACCAAGGCCGCCGCCGAAGCCGGCAAGGTCGCAGGCAAAGAAGTCGCCGTCACCAAATAAGTACCAGTCAGCAGCACCAGATTTGCAGTAAGCGCAGCACCCAACCCAAACAACTGTTTAAAGGAATACTGAAATGAGCAAAATCGTCGCCGCCCTGATCGCTACCCTGTTCGCCACCGCCGCTTTCGCCCAGGCGCCGGCTCCTGCCGCCAACGCCACGACGGCCAGCAGCGCGCCGGTCGCCGCCAAGGTCGCCGCCACCGACACCAAGGCCGCCGTCAAGACCGAAGCCAAGGAAACCAAGGCGACTCCAGCCGCCGAGGAAGGTGCCAAGCCAGTGGCCAAGCACGCCAAGGTGAAGAAGCACCACAAGGCAGTGAAAGTGGCCAAGGCCGACACCAAGGACGCCGCCAAGACCACCGAGCCGGCAGCGCCCGTAGCGAAATAATCGCCGCAACGCCGTAACACAGAAGGACAGGGTTGACGCCCTGTCCTTTTTTTCGTTCCTCCCTTTGATCTGGCGCGGCCCCTGGTCGACCACAAAGACTACGATGAACCATCTTCCCGCTATCACCCTCAGCTTGCCAATCCCATCCAACCTGGATATATTTAATGAAGGCGACGTTTTGGGAGCTGCCCTCTTTCGCGCGCCGCCGGGAGCACTATCTCGACGACAATGAATATCGCGCACTGCAAATTGAACTGATGCGATTTCCCGCTAAGGGTGTACTCATCCAGGGTTCCGGCGGCTTGAGAAAACTGCGCTATGGAGATGTCGCACACGGCAAGGGCAAACGCGGTGGCCTGCGCATCATTTATTTTTGGCGCGAAAACGCCGCGCAATTCTGGCTGTTCACGCTGTATGGCAAAGACGAAGTCGTCGACCTCACATCGGCACAACTGCAAATACTGCGCACTAGGCTGCAGCAGGAGTTACAAGCCAGGAGCCATGAAAAATGACTAAACGGATACTCTTCGACGAACTCTTGGAAGGCTTCGACGCGCTGGATGGGGCGCGCAACGGCAAACTCACACTCAAGCAAGTCACGCTTGAGTATCAACCGATGCCCAAAATGACGGCGGCCGAGGTAACACAATTGCGGCACAAACTTAACTTGTCCCAACAAGTATTCGCGCGTCGGCTGCGCACCGAAGCACGAACCATCGCCAACTGGGAGCAAGGCGTTTCCGCTCCGAACGCGCAGGCGGCCATCCTGCTCAAATTGGTCGACAAATATCCTCAACTGCTCGACGAAATCGCCGCCCTGTAGCACGCCGCGCCAGGAGTGGCGCGTCAATTATCCGGTTGACGAACGGACAGGCACTGCCGATACTCACGGTCGCCGCACGCCACCCAATTCGCGCGGCGCCCATCAACGTCCAACCCGGAAACCGTATGAACAAATCTGTCATCGCGCTCGCCATCCTGAGCGCCACCGCAGCCCATGCCGACGAAGGCATGTGGATGCCCCAGCAGCTGCCACAAGTAGCCAAGGAACTGAAAGCGGCCGGCCTCAAGCTCGACCCGGCCACCCTCACCAAACTGACCGAATTCCCCATGGGCGCCATCGTCAGCCTGGGCGGCTGCTCGGCCTCGTTCGTGTCGCCGCAAGGCCTGGTCGCCACCAACCACCACTGCGTGTACGGCAGCGTGGCCCACAACTCCACGCCGCAGCGCGACCTGCTGGCCAACGGCTTCCTGGCAAAAACTCTGGACGAGGAACTGCCCGCCGCACCAGGCTCGCGCATCTACGTGACCAAGGAAGTGCGCAACGTCACGGCCAAGATCATCAACGCCGACGTGGCCAAGCTGACCGGCAAAAAGCGCAGCGACGCCATCGAGAACAACCAGAAAGCCATGGTCGCCGCCTGCGAGCAGGACGCCGGCCACCGCTGCACCGTGTCGTCCTATTACGGCGGCCTGGAGTTCTACCTGATCAAACAACTGGAAATCCGCGACGTGCGCCTGGTGCACGCGCCACCGGCCGGCGTGGGCAAATTCGGCGGCGACACCGACAACTGGATGTGGCCGCGCCACACGGGCGACTACGGCTTCTACCGCGCCTACGTCAGCAAGGACGGCAAGGCCGCCGACTACAGCAAGGACAACGTGCCCTACCTGCCGCAGCACTTCCTCAAGCTGGCCAAGGAAGGCGTGAAGGAAGGCGACTATGTGATGGCGCTGGGCTACCCCGGCCGCACCAACCGCCACCGCCTGCCTTCGGAGGTGGCGTTCACCTTCGGCTGGAGCTACCCGGCCTACGTCAAGATGTCGGGCGAGAACCTGGCCATCATCGCGGCGGAAACGAAGGACAACAAGGACACGGCGCTGAAATACGCGGCGCAGGTGGCCAGCACCAACAACTACTACAAGAACCGCCAGGGCATGCTGGACTCCTACGCCGGCAGCGACATCCTGGCCCGCAAGACGGCCGAACATGAAGCGCTCAAGGCATGGGTCAACGCCGACCCGGCCCGCAAGCAGGAGTACGCCGCCGGCATCGCGCGCGTGGAGCAACTGATGGCCCAGCGCGACGCGCAAACCAAGCGCGACTTCTTCCTCGGCTACGCCCATCCGCGCCTGCTCAACACGGCCCGCACGCTGTACCGTCTGGCCAACGAGAGCGCCAAGCCGGACGCCGAACGCAAGGCCGGCTTCCAGCAGCGCGACCTGCCGCGCATCCAGGCCAGCGTGGCCGCCCTCGTGCGCAACTACGACGAGCGGGTCGACAAGGCGCTGGTGCTGCACGCGCTGACCAAGTATGCGGCCCAGCCCCAGGCTGAACGCAACGCCGCCTACGACGCCGTGCTGGGCATCCACGACGGCATGAGCGAAGCCGAGCTGCGCGCCGCACTCGATACGCTGTACGCCGGCAGCAAACTCGGTGACGCCGCCGAACGCGCCGCCTGGCTGACCCGCACGCCGACCGAGTTCCAGGCCAGCACGGACAGCTTCATCAAGGCCGCCGTAGCCATGTACGGCCCCGGCCTGCAGGATGAAGCGAAGGACGAGGAATTGGGCGGCAACATCCAGCAAGCCTACGCCACCTACATGAAGGCCAAGATCGCCCACATGCACAGCAAGGGCCAGGCCGTGTACCCGGACGCCAACGGCACCCTGCGCGTGACGTTCGGCCGCATCGCCGGCCGCGACCACGGCGCCGACGGCACCGCGTGGACCGCCTTCACCACCGTCAACGGCGTGCTGGCCAAGGCCACCGGCAAGGGCGAGTTCAACGCCCCGGCGGCGCAACTGGCGGCCATCAAGGCCAAGGACTTCGGCCAATACGCCGATCCCAAGCTGAAGACGGTGCCGGTGGACTTCCTGGCCACGCTCGACATCACGGGCGGCAATTCCGGCTCGGCCGCGCTGAACGCCAAGGGCGAGTGGATCGGCTTGGCCTTCGACGGCACGCTCGATTCCATCATCTCGGACTGGGATTACAACAAGGCCAACACCCGCGACATCCAGGTCGACCTGCGCTACATCCTGTGGAACATGAAGCACGTGGACCACGCCGACAACCTGCTCAAGGAGATGCACGCCGAATAAACCCGGCCCCGCTCCGAGATCGCGCCATGGGGGCGGGCCGCCGGCCCGCCCCCGTTTTTTTCGTCCAGCGACATACGATTGCCAAATGCGCTACATTTAAGGTCTGTTCCCCCCTCTGTTCAACCCACTGAGAAGGAGTTGTGATGACCGCGAAGAAAATTGGCATTCTGGTAGGTAGCCTGCGCAAGGATTCCTATACCCGCAAGGTGGCGCAAGCGCTGGTGTCGCTGGCGCCGTCCACGCTGACGTTCGAATTCATCGACATCGGCGAGCTCCCTCTCTACAACCAGGACCTGGAGGAAAACGGCGCCGTGGCGCCGGCCGCCTGGACCGCCTTCCGCCAGCGCGTGCAGGGCTGCGACGGCGTCCTGTTCTTCACCCCCGAATACAACCGCTCGGTGCCGGCCGCGCTGAAGAACGCCATCGACGTGGGCTCGCGCCCCTACGGCAGCAGCGTCTGGGGCGGCAAGCCGGGCGCCATCCTGAGCGTGTCGCCGGGCGCCATCGGCGGCTTCGGGGCCAACCACCACCTGCGCCAGTCGATGGTGTTCCTGGACGTGCCCTTGCTGCAGCAGCCGGAGGCCTACATCGGCGGCGCGGCCAAGCTGTTCGACGATAGCGGCAAGCTGGCCAACGAAGGCACGCAACAGTTCCTGCAAAAGTTCGCCGCCGCCTACGCGCATTGGGTGGACACCAACGCGCGGCCAGCGAACGCCTGACCGCCGCGCCGGCGCGCCGCCCACCCTGCGGTGGCGCGCGCGCCAGTCCGCCACCTTAGCGCCGCACCAGCGCGAACGGATAGCGGCCACCGGGCGCCGCGACCGGCACGAACAACGCACGTTCGCCGGCGCGGCGCAGCAGCACCATCGGGTGGCCGTCGCCGTCCGGCGCCAGCACCCATTCCGCGCCCGGCAAACGCTGGGGCAACGCAGCCAGTTCTCCGGCCGTCAACGGCGTGCCGCTGACGTAGATGCGGCTGGTGGCGTGGAAGGTGCCTATCTCCAGCATAAAGCCCGCCGTAGCCGCCATACCTGGCCCGCCGGGCATCGCGGTTACCCGCAAACGCGCCTGCCCCTTGCGCAGGTAGAGCGTGTCCCACACCCGCATGGGATGGCCGGCAGTCGCCCTCTCCGTCTCCGCCTGCGGCCCCGTCGCGGGCGGCTGCGCGTACACCAGCGGCACGGCGCGCGCGGCGCCGGCCGGAATGCCGGACACCGGGACCGCGCCCGGCGGCAGCACGGCCAGATCGGCCGGGTCGGTCTGCCCGGCCTGCCCTGTTTGCCCTGCCTGCCCGCTCCGCCCTGCCTGCCCGAGCCAGCCGTCCTGTCCCGCCAACGCCACCGTCAGGCCATAACAGCGTATCGTCGCCCGCCCATCCGGCGCCAGCGCGATACTGCCCCCATCCGGCGTCGCCCCGCCGTGGCGCGCGGCCGGCAGCTCCAGCACATAGCGCGGCCCGATCTGGGCCAGCCCCACCCGGCAGCCCAGCGCCAGCAGCGCCACCACGCACACCAGCCGCCATCCATACCAGCCGCCCATCGCATCCTCCGCGCGTCACGACGAAAAGCCAGTAATAGCACCGCCGCGACAGCCGGCATTTGAAGCAGCGCAAGCACCATCGGCCCAGGTGGACGGCACGCTGTCGCCGCTCAAAAATCAGGCACGAATGATACAATTCCGCCCTCGGCGCCGTGCTTACCCAGCGCGCGCGTGTTGAACAACCACCCTCTGAGATCCAGACGCCATGCACCCAGCCATGCCCACGCCTTACGAAAAAGGCAACCATAACCAGACCACCGAGTGGAGCGAATGCATCGCCTTCTACCAGGAGCTGGCCCAGCGCTTCCCGCAAGTTCTGCGGTTCGAGCAGATCGGCGTGTCCGATGGCGGGGTGCCGGTGCATGCGGGCGTGGTCAGCGCCGACGGCGTGTTCGACCGCGAACAGATCAAGCGTGAAGGCCGCCCCGTCTTCTTCAACAACAACGGCATCCACCCGGGCGAACCGGAGGGCGTGGACGGCTGCATGGCCATGGTGCGCGACCTGTGCTTCGAGCCGGCCAAACTGGCCGCGCTGGGCCGCACGGTGCTGCTGTTCGTCCCCGTCTACAACGTGGACGGTTGCCTGAACCGCGCCAACACCTCGCGCGTGAACCAGGACGGTCCGGAGCAATTCGGCTTCCGTGGCAACAGCCGCCACCTGGACCTGAACCGCGACTTCATCAAGTGCGACACCCTCAACGCTCGCCTGTTCAACGAACTGCTCACCAGCTGGGACCCGGACGTGATGGTCGACACCCACACCTCCAACGGCGCCGACTATCCGTACACGATGACGCTGATCCATACCCAGGCCGACAAGCTGGGCGGCGAACTGGGCGCCTTCCTGCGCCACACCATGCTGCCCCACATCTACGCCCAGATGGACGCGCGCGGCTGGCCCACCTGCCCCTACGTGAACCCGGTCAAGGACAGCCCGGACGAAGGCATTGCCGAATTCCTCGAAGTGCCGCGCTTCTCGACCGGCTTCGCGGCCCTGCACCACGTGATCGGCTTCATGCCCGAGACGCACATGCTCAAGCCTTTCGCCGACCGCTACGAATCGATGCGCGCGCTGGTGGACGTGACGCTGGCCTTCACCGTCGCCCACGGTGAGCAGATCCGCGCGCTGCGCGCCGCCGCGCGCGCGCAGGACCGCCGCCGCAGCCACTGGCCCGTGACGTGGAAGATGGATGAGCAAAACCCCTCCACCTTCCGCTTCAAGGGCTACGCGGCCAAGCGCAGTCCCAGCCTGCTGGGTAACTACCAGCGCCTGTGGTACGACCGCAGCCAGCCATGGGAACAGGACATCGCCTACTTCAACCACTTCCCGGCCGACGTCACCGTACGCGCGCCCAAGGCCTACATCGTGCCGCAGGCGTGGCGCGAAGCGATCGAGCGCCTGCAGTGGAACGGCGTGCAGATGCGCCGCCTGGAAACGGCCACCACCTTCGAAGCGCAGTACTACCACATCGTGTCCGTGAGCTCACGCCCGCACGCCTACGAAGGCCACATGTTCCACGACGAGGTGCAGGTGGAAGCGCGGCAAGGCCGCTTCACCGCGCAGCCGGGCGACTACTACATTGCGCTCGACCAGGACAACGCCCGCTACGCCGTCGAAACGCTGGAACCGCAGGCGCACGACAGCTTCTTCCGCTGGGGTTTCTTCAACAGCGTGCTGGAAAAGAAGGAAGCCTATTCGGACTATGTGTTCGAAGACCTGGCCCTGCACATGCTGGAAACGGAACCCGCCTTGAAAGCGAAGTTCGAGGCATGGAAAGCTGCCAACCCGGCCCTGCTGACCGACCAGGCCAAGGTGCTGGACTTCATCTTCGAACACGGCCAGCGCCACGCGGAGCCGGAATGGCGCCGCTACCCCGTGCTGTCCATCTTCTGATGCAAGGCCGGCCCGCCGCCAGACGGGCCTGGCCAGGTTTACCCCACACCCGTCCCGCCCACGCAGGACGCCGCCGCGCCGTCTGCATTGACGACGCGGCATTCCACGCCAGCGCCGGCGATCCCGGCGCGCGCGTGACACGTGCGGCGCGCCCACCGGCGCAGCCGCGTAGCTCACAAGTACCGACTCCAGACCACTGGACCGCCGTTGCCCACAAGGTCACCGACATGCATTACGCACTCAACCTGCGCACATTTTTCTACAGCCATTACTTCCACCTGGGGCTGCGCTTCGCCGCCGGGCTGGTGGGCGTCACCCTCGTCACGCTGCAATTCGCCGGCATGGCCACCGCCATGACGGTCTGCATCGGCGCCCTGTGCACGGCCCTGATGGACATGCCCAGCCCCCTGCGCCACAAGTTCAACGAGATGTCGGCCTCGGTGCTGCTGTGCAGCGCCGTCACGCTGCTCATCAGCCTGTGCGGCCCGGTGCGCTGGCTGCTGATGACAATGCTGGTTCTGGTCAGCTTCATGGCCTGCATGATGGTGGTGTATGGGAAGAAGTCGATGCCGCTGCAACTGGCCACGCTGTTCATCATGACCATGTCGATGGAACACGACATGACGGCGCGCGAATCGTTCATCCACGCCGGCCTGTTCACGCTGGGCGCAGTGACCTACCTGGGATACTCGATGGCCGTGTCCTGGCTGCTGCGCCACCGCATCAAGCAGCAGGTGCTGGCCGAAGCGCTGTTCGAGCTGGCGGCCTACATCGACATCAAGGCCGACTTCTACGACACGCGCTACAACCTCTCGGAGCAGTTCAACAAGCTGGTGCGCCACCAAAGCCTGCTGGCCGATCGCCAGCAAGCGTCGCGCGACCTGATCCTGCGCAGCCACCAGGACAGCAAGGACGCCATCGTGGTGCAGGTCCACGTCTGCATGCTGGACCTGTATGAGCTGATCCTGTCCACCCACACCGACTATGCCCAGTTGCGCGCCCACCTGGCCGATTCGCCGGTGCTGAAAACGCTGCACGACCTGGCGTGGAAGGCGGCGCGCGACATCGAATCGGCGGCCTATGCCATCACCCGCAAGCGCGCCTCGTATCAGCACGTGAACTACGACGCGGAACTGGCCGCGGTGGAGGACGAACTGCGCGCCC
Source organism: Rugamonas brunnea (assembly GCF_014042345.1). Taxonomy (GTDB): domain Bacteria; phylum Pseudomonadota; class Gammaproteobacteria; order Burkholderiales; family Burkholderiaceae_D; genus Rugamonas; species Rugamonas brunnea. The sequence goes on along the minus strand of NZ_JACEZT010000014.1, from coordinate 73,517 downwards.
TGCAGCGCAAGGTAGACGAGGGCAAGCCGGCGCAGGAAGCGCTGGCCGTGCTGCGCGCCCAGCGCAACAAGATCAAGGCCATCCTGCACATGATCGGCCAGCTGCACCTGGCCAGCCAGAAGGCCTACGACAGCACGCCGTTCTGGAGCGACGCCGACATGGGTCCCTTCCTGTCGCAGCAAAAGTACGAATTCAAGATGATCCTGTCGCACCTGCGCTGGGACTCGCCCATCTTCCGCTTTTCGCTGCGGGTGGCGATGGCGATCTCGGTCGGCCTGCTGGTGGGCGCGCACCTGCCCTACGCGGCCCACAGCTACTGGATCGTGCTCACCATCGTCATCATCCTCAAGCCCAGCTTCAGCATGACGCGCCAGCGCCGCAGCGACCGCATCGTCGGCACCGTGATCGGCTGCGTGATAACAGCCCTCATCATCCGCTACCTGAACTACCCGGCCGCCATCCTGGCCTTCCTGATCCTGTCCACGGTGGCCACGCCCACCTTCATCTACCTGCGCTACCGCTACGCCGCCATCACCGTCAGCGTGATGATCCTGCTGCAGATGCACCTGCTGGCGCCCGGCAACCACAACCTGATCGTGGAGCGGCTGGTCGATACCATCATCGGCGCCGCCGTGGCCACGGCGTTCAGCTTCGTGCTGGCCAACTGGGAATACCAAAGCCTGCCGCGCCTGATCCGCCAGGTGCTGGACGCGAACCTGCGCTACATGCAGGCCGCGTTCGACCTGTTGCAGGGCAAGGGCCGGGACGACTTCGCCTACCGCATCGAACGCAAGCGCCTGATGGACAGCCTGGCCGCGCTCAGCGCCGCGCTGGTGCGCATGCTCGACGAACCGGCCAGCAAACAGCGCGCCGTGGAGGACATCAACCTCTTCATCGTGCAGAACTACCTGCTGGTGGCGCACGTGGCGGCGCTGCGCGCCATCCTGCGCCGCCACGGCGCGGAACTGCCGGCGGCGGCCGTCAACGCGAAGCTGCGCGACAGCCACCGCGACGTGGTGGCCATCCTGGTCGCGGCGCTGGCCCAGCACGGCCACCCCGGCGCCAATACCAGCGTGGACCGCGCGCCGGCGGCCGGTGGCGATGGCGAGCGTGCCGCGCCGGCCGTTCCCTGGTCCGGCTGGCCGCTGGTGCAACGGCGCATCCGCCTGCTGCAAGCCGACGCCGCCAAAATCATCGTCCACAGCGAAGCGATCGTGCGCGACGTGGCGTGAGGCGACCAGCAGGCGACTAGCAGGCGGCCAGCCAATTCAGTCCATTTGGACTATAGGGTGATCAATTCAGCAATGATATTCTGCAAACAAATTTTTTGCCCGCGCCCTTCCTGGCCGGGCCCGTCCAGTATCTTGCGGAGAAAGCCATGCATCCCCTGTTCAAAACCACGCTGTCAGCCGGCCTGCTCGCCCTGTCGCTGAGCGCACACGCTGCGAAAACCAACATCGACTTCGACAACTTCGACCTGCACGGCGAGGACAACCTCTCCATCTACAATGGCTACGCCGGTCTGAACTGGAACAACTTCGGCGTGGTCAAAGGCGGCGGTGATTCGTTCGCCGGCACCGGCTACGATTACGGCACGGTGACGGGCATGAACGCGGCCTTCAACCAACGGGGCGACGATGCCTCCTTCTCCAGCGCCTCCACCTTTAATCTGTACACGATGTTCCTGACGGCCGCCTGGACGCCAGGCACCGTGGAATTCTACGGCTACCACGGCAACACCCTGACCCAGCAAATGGTCGTCAACACCAGCCCGACTTCGCCCGTCCTCGTGCATTTCAACTGGAGCGGCATCGACCAGGTCCGCATGCACGTCCAGGGCTTTCAATTCGGCCGGCAGCAAGTGATCGACAACCTCAAACTCGAATTCACTGCCGCGCCGCCGGCGCCGCTGCCCGTGCCCGAGCCGGAAACGTATGCGATGCTGCTGGCAGGCCTGGGCCTGGTCGGCTACGCCAAGCGCCGCAAGGTCGCCAGCCGCGTCTGAAAAGACTGCCGCCCGGCCAATGCCGGCCGGGCATAACGGCGCGCGCTTGAAACGTGCGCGCGCCGCCATTATCATCGCAGGCACTGTTCGTTCAAACTGCACTTGCGATGTCTGAAGCCTGCCAGCATTGCGGCGCCTGCTGCGCCGCCTTTCGCGTCTCGTTCTACTGGGCCGAAACGGATGCCCATCCGGAAGGCAGCGTGCCGCACGGCTTGACCGTGCCCGTCTCGCCCCACCACGCCGCCATGCGCGGCACCGAGCGCGTGCCCGTGCGCTGCGTGGCGCTGGAGGGCGAGGTGGGCCGTTCGGTGGCGTGCTCGATCTACGCCCAGCGCTCGTCCACCTGCCGCGAGTTCGACGCCGGCACCCAGCGCTGCAACGACGCCCGCGCCCGGCACGGTCTGCCGCCGTTGTAGCCGCTGCGCGCCTAGGGGTGGCCACGATGGCATGCCCTGCACGCCGTGCCGATCGCTGCTACCATGGCCTGATGAGTTCATCCAACCATCTTCCTCTGAGCGGCCGCGATCTGCTGGCCGCGTTATGCGTCGTACTAATCTGGGGCACCAACTTCATCGCCATGAAAGTGGGCCTGCGCTCCCTCACCCCGTTCCAGCTGGGCGCCGGCCGCTACCTGTTCGCCGTGCTGCCGCTGATCCTGTTCATCCGTCCGCCACGCCTGCCGGCGCGCTGGGTCGTACTGTATGGACTGTGCCAGGGCGTGGGCCAGTTCGGCCTGCTGTTCCTGTCGCTCAAGGTCGGCATGTCGGCCGCGTTGGCGTCCGTGCTGCTGCAGACCCAGGTCTTCTTCACCGCCTTCTTCGGCTTCGTCCTGCTGGGCGAGCACGCCAGCCGCGCCCTGCAAGGCGGCCTGCTACTGGCCGCATTAGGGCTGGCCTGCTTCGGCGCCAACTATCTCGCACCAGGGCAGGCCGGCGCCACCACGGCCGGCGGCTTCGCGCTGTGCCTGGGGGCGGCGGCCATGTGGGCCGCCTCCAATATCGTCGTGCGCCGCGCCCAGAAAGCCACGCCGCAATTCGACGTGGTGGCGTTCATGGTGTGGAGCAGCACGGTGCCGATGCTGCCGTTCGTGGCGCTGTCGCTGGCCTTCGACGATCCGGCAACGCGCTGGCAGTGGCTGGCCGCGCCGGCCGGCACGTGGGTGTCGCTGGCCTACCTGGGCTGGATGGCCACGGTGCTGGCCTACGCCCTGTGGACCGGCCTGCTCAAGCGCCATCCCGTCAACCGGGTGGCGCCGTTCAGCCTGGGTGTGCCCGTGGTGGGCATCAGCGCCGGCATGCTGGTGCTGGGCGACCGGATCACCGGCTGGCAGTGGACCGGCACGGCGCTGATCGTCGCGGCGCTGGCGTGCGTGATGTTCGGCGGCCGCTGGCTGAACCGGGCCATCCGCGCCTGAAAAAGGCGCGCAGTCTCAAGCTAAACACACGCAGGCTGAACACACCCAGGCGAAACGGGCTCAGGCGAAGCACACCTGGTTGCGGCCCCCCTCCTTGGCGCGGTACAGCAGCGCATCGGCCTTTTGCAGCATGGCTTCGGCCGTGCCGGCCGCCAAGTCGGCGTACACGCCCATGCTCATCGTCACCTTGAGGCCGGGCTGTACCTCATGCCATGGGAAACCTTCGATCAGGTTGCGCAGCTTGTCGCACAGGGCGGCCGCCTGCGGCAGCGCCGTCTCGGGCAGCGCGATCACGAATTCCTCGCCGCCGTAGCGGGCCACCAGATCCGTCAGCCGCATGTGGCCGCGCAGGATCTCGCCCACCTGGCGCAGCACGGCGTCGCCGGTGGCATGCGAATACTGGTCGTTGATGCGCTTGAAGAAGTCGATGTCGCCGATCACCAGGCTTAGCGGCCGCTTGTGGCGCACGGCCTGGTTGAACAGCGTGGTGGCCTGCTCGTCGAAATGGCGGCGGTTGTACAGCTTGGTGAGCGCATCGCGCACGCTCAGTTCGCGCAACTGGTCGGCCTGTTCCAGAATCGTCTGGTGCGAGGCGCTCAGCTCCTCGTGGCTGCGGGCCAGTTGCTCGCTCATGGCGTTGAAGGCGTTGGCCAGCGCCGCCACCTCATCCTTGCCGTGCACGGGCACGCGTTGCAGCAGCGAGCCGCCGTGCATGGCGCGCACGGCATCCGTCAGGCTGCTCAGCGTGCGGCTCAGGCGTTTGCTCAGCAGCACGCCGAGCACCAGCGCCAGCACGGCCGCCCCCGTCACCCCGGCCAGCAAGGCTTCACGCATGGCCGCCAGATATTGCAATTCTTCCTTGCTGGGAGTGAACACGCCTTCCGGTGAGATATACGCCGCCACCTTGCCCGCCACCATGACGGGTCGCGCATCCTTGCGGGCGGCGTCCGGCAACGGTTCGCCGGGCCGGTACACGCCCGCGCCCAGCAACACCTTGTAATCCTGGTCGGCGACGATGAAATGGAAAGGCGGTTCGTTGCCCGGACGGGGTCCCGGCGGCGGCGGCCGGTTGCCCGGACGGGGGCCGCCCTGGTCGCGGCCACCGGCATCGGGCGGCGGGGGCGGCGGACCGCCATCGTCGCCCGGCATGGGGCGGGGGCGTCCGCCTGGCCCATCGAAGTCCGGCTGGAACCGGGGCCGGCCATCCGGCGGCATGCCCGGTCCGCCTTCATTGGGCGGAAACGGGCGCTCGCCTGGCGGCGGACCCGGTTCGCCATTCGCGGGGCGGGGCGCGTCCGATGGCGCAGTGCGCGCCCCATTCTGCTGCATCGCAACATCCAGACGCTCGGCCGCCTGTGAGCGATGCATGAAGCGCTCGAACGGTTCCGCCGTGGTGGCCGCCTGCCAGCTGCCGTATTGCGTCAGGTAGGCGCTCAGGTATTTGTAGAAGTGGTCGGCCGCCTGCTGGCGCCGTATCACGTCCACCTTTTTATTCATCCCCACGTACGCCAGGCCGCCCACCATTGCCACGGCGGCCAGCCCGCTGAGCAGCAATGCAAGCATAAATCGTATGCGTAAGGACATAGTTCACCCCGTCTTCGTCTTATTGCAAATTGGACAGTAATCATACCCCAGCGCAGTCCCGATCCCAGAGGGAAAACGCGGTGTTGGCCGTGCTTTTTTGTTGCTCGAAAGAATAAAAGAATTACATTACTAAATCAAAGTTATGTGGTTTCTGTATGGATACCATCACGAATCAAAAGTTTGTTTATTACTGAATCAGTCCTATACTGCACTGCAACAACGGACGAAAAGGAGCTAAACATGAGCACTGCACACACCCACCTGAGCTACAACGACTATGCCGCCGGCGGTTACGCCAGCAACGTTGCCCACGCAGCACGCGGCCTGCTGGCCGCCCTGTTCGCGGTCAAACCGCGCGCAGAAGACCAGGCTTTGGAAGAGCAGCGCCATAGTGAGGCGACCTACCTGTCCCGCATGGCCGACGACTACGAGCACATCGCCCCCAACCTGTCGGCCGAACTGCGCTTCATGGCGTCGCGGGGCTGATCATGCAAGTCCTGCCTATGCTTCCCGCCATCCTGGCAACCGTGGGCCTGGTTCTGCGCCTGTATCTTGGTTCTCAATCGGAGTAAAACTATGCTGACCATCATCGAAAATCTGCCTGCCGCCATCGCCCTGTCGGGCCTCGTACTGCGCCTCTACCTGGGCGCCAAGCCCGAGCAGATCGACGCGCAATAAGCGCCAGTGCATAAAAAAAGACCCGGCCGCTCACGCTGCCGGGTCTTTTTTTTTGTGCTGACGAATCAGTTGCGCGGGGCGCCGTTCAGGTGCGAGTTGCGCATACCGTACAGGAAATAAGTCAGCACCGCCGCCGTCATCCAGATCGTGAAGATGGTGAAGGTGGTGCGCGACAGGTCGCGCATGATGTACAGGCAGGCCAGGATGCTCAAACCCGGCACTACATACGGGCCGAACGGCACGCGGAAGCCATCTGCGCCCTTGCCGTTTTCCTTGCGGCGCATCACCGGCACGGCCAGCGAGACGACGATAAAGGCCGTCAGCGTGCCCATGCTGACCATGTCCCACAGGAAAGTCGCGTCCACGAAGCCGGACACCAGCCCCACCACGCTGCACACGATCAGCGTATTGCTCACCGGCGCGGCCGTGCGCGGATTGACGGTCTGGAACGCCTTCGAGATCAGGCCGTCGCGCGAGATGGCGAACAGGATGCGGGTCTGGCCATAAATCGTCACCAGCGTCACGCTGAACACGGAGATGACGGCGCCGGCCGCCAGCACCAGTGCCGGCCAGGTCTTGCCGGTCACGTTCTGCAGGATCACGGCCAGGCCCGCTTCCTGGCCTTCAAACTTGGACGCCGGCTGCGCGCCCAGCGCCGCCACGGCCACCAGCATATAGAACACGGTGACGATGGCCAGCGCGGCCAGGATGCCGATCGGCACGTTGCGGCGCGGGTTGCGCACTTCCTCGCCGGCCGTGGCCACCGTATCGAGGCCGATGAACGAGAAGAACACGGTGCCGGCCGCCGCCGTCACGCCCTTCATGCCGGCGAAGCCCTTGCTGTTGTCGGTATTAAAGAAGGGGAAGAAGTTATGCGAATCGAAACCGGCGAACGCGATCACGACGAAGAAGACGAGGATGGCCAGCTTGATCATCACCATGATGGCGTTGGTGGTGGCCGATTCCTTGGTGCCGCGCAGCAGCAGGAAGCAGCACAGGCACACCAGCATGATGGGCGGCAGGTTGATATGGCCGGGATGGAATTCGATGCCATTCGCGCCGGACACGATCATCGGCGACCGCAGCAAGGATGGGATATGCCAGCCGAACGCGTTGACGAGGAAATTATTCAGATAGTCGGACCAGCCGATCGCCGTGGCGCTGGCCGCCAGCCCATATTCAAGCAACAGGCAGGCCGCCATGATGAAGGCCAGGAATTCGCCCACCGTGGCATAGGCGAACGAATACGAGGAACCGGAGGCGGGGATGCGGAACGACAACTCGGCATAGCACAGCGCCGTCAGGCCGGCCGTGATGGCGGCGATCAGGAACGACAGGATGACGGACGGGCCGGCCTTGGGCACGGCTTCCACCATGGTGAAGAAAATACCGGTGCCGATGGTGGCGCCCACGCCGATCATGGTCAGCGGAAACAGGCCGATCGAACGGTTCAAGCCGCTGCCGGAATTGCCTTGCGTATGCTCAGGGGTGACATCGACCGGCTTGGTACGGGTCAGTTTTTGGCCCAGTGTTTGGTTCACAGGCTATCCTTGTATCGGTTGCAACGGCAGCGCGGGTAACGCTCCGGCGAAATGGTCGGTCAAAAAAACTAAGCGCGATTATAGGGCTTCTTGCCGCCGGCCCCTACAGTAATTTATGTGCATAAGCAGCAACAGAGGGGCCCTGGTCTGGCCCCCCTTTCCCCGCCACGGTTACACATGCTTACTTTTGATACAGCGCAATGTATAGCTTGTAGCGGGCCGGGCCGTTAATCTGGCGTCATGCATTACCCAATGACAACCAGGAGCCCAGACATGGAAAAGATCCCAACCGTAACCCGCCGCATTCACCCCCTGATCGCAGGTGCTGCGATTTCGGTCACCGTGTTGAGCCTGGTGGGCACCGCCGCCATCGCCGGCTGGCTGCCTTCGTCCAAGGCCAAGGGCGACATCAATCCCGCTGCGAACAACGGCATGACGTCCGACCTGGCGCCGGGCCAGACCCAGCAGTTGCCGCCCGCCGCACTCCAGCAGGCGCAGAACGAGCAACCGCAACAACAGCAGCAACAATACCAGCAGCAATACCAGCAGCCGCAGCAACAGCCGGTCGTGCACCACACGGCCCGGGTGCACCACAGCACCCAACTGGCCCAGGCGGACGACTATGACCGCCGCGCCCAGTCGGCGCCGCAGCCTGCACCGGCTCCAGCCCCGGCCAACAGCTCGCCCAACTACGTGGGCATCGGCGCCGGCGCCGTGATCGGCGGCCTGCTGGGCAACCAGGTGGGTGGTGGCCGTGGCCGCACCGCTGCCACCATCGCCGGCGCCATCGGCGGCGGCCTGCTGGGCAACCAGATCCAGGAACAACAGAAACAGCAGCAACGCTGATCCGGGCGGGACCGCCGTCCCGCCACACCACTCACACCAGGGCCGCCGCGCTACATGCCGGCGGCCCTGTCTGTTTTGGCGCTTGCGCCACGCGCTGTGGCGCGGCGCAAGCCGGTCGGGATTCTCAAGGTCGCCGGGCGGCGACCGGGCGGGGTCAGGAGGCGCGCACCACCATCAGGCCCGCACGCAGCCCCACCCGCACGTCCGGGTTGGGGAACACGACGTATTCCTGTTCGTGCTGCACGGTGTAGATGGTGTCGCCGTCGCGCGCGATTTCGGCGCCCTGCGGCAGCGCCGTGAAGTTCTGCGTGTCGCGCCCGAACGCCATCGTGAACTGGTCGCTCAGCTTGATGATCTGCTGGGCCGTGTTGAAGATGTGCGGCTGGTGCCCGGCCGACGCGGGCGCCACGCCGCGCAGCAGCGCGTCCAGCGCCTGCGCCGCCTCGGCGAACTGGCCGATGTCGTTCTGGCCCAGCGTGCCGATGCGGCCCAGCTCCACCGTGGTGCCGGCCGCGCCGTGGTGCTCGGACGCGTAGTAGCTGTAGGTGCCCGCCGACTGCGGGTTCATGATGATGGCGCCGATGCCGGCCGCACCCAGCCAGGCTATCAGGCGGCCGCGCGCGCCGGCCTCGATCAGCTCGGGCACGATGGCGAAGGTCGGATAAACGGACGGCCGGATCGCCGTGTGCAAATCCAGGTGCCAGCGGTCCGGCCCGGCGCCGTCGAAGAAGGCCGTGGTGGCGGCCATCATCACGTCGGCCCGCGCCGCCTCGGCGGTGCCGGCCAGCGTGCCCCGCTCGGCGCGGAACATGCGGTTCAGGTCCGCGTCGATGAAGCGCTTGCCGGCGCGGATGGCGCCGATATTGCCGACGCAAAGCATCAAATCCACCGCCAGCGCAGCCGCGTTCACCGCCACATCACGCGACAGCGCGTCCAGCAGGTGGGCCACCACTTCGATCGGTCCCGTCTCGTCGCCATGCACGCCGACCGACACCAGCACGCTGGCGCGGTCGGGCGCGCCCGCACGCGAGGGCCCCTTGATGGTGAGGATGCCGTCGGCCGGTTGCGCCACCGTGAAGCCGGCGCGGGTAAAGCGCCCGGCCACGGCGCTGAAATCCGCCTCGGCCAGGGCCCGCACGGCCTCCGGCAACGGGGCGGCAGATGCGGAGGAAGTCGTTTGCGTCATGCTCATCCGCTTATGCCGCCACGGTTGCGTTGCTGGCCTCGGACAAGGCCCACACATCGAGCATGGCCTGCTCCAGGTCCGCCACCGGCGCGTAGCCGGACAGGCCCAGCGTGCAGGTCACCAGTTCCACCGCCTCGCTGGCGTCATGGCCGCCCGTGGCGCGCTCCAGCACCTGGGTCAGCAGACGATGCTGGGTGCGGCGCAGCGCCTGCTGGGCGTAGCTGCGCAACTGTTCCTGCGACTTGCTGCGGGCCGGCATTTTCAGGCCGCGCTCCAGCGTGTCGATGCCGGCCTGCGCGCGCAGGTTCAGGCCCACTTGCAGGAAGGCCGGCAAGTCCATGCCGGCTGGCCGGTTGACCGACAGCGCCGCGAACACGAAACCGGCCACCGCCTCGATCGCGTCGACCGCCTTCCACGCTTGCGCGAACGCGGGGCGCAGGCCGGGCACGGCGTCGGCATCGGCCGTGCCTTCGGCTGGCATCAGTTGCTTGAGCAGATCGGGCTGGGCGAACACGCGGGTCAGCTCGGCCAGGCCGCCGGCAGCGCGCAACTGTTCGGCGGGCACCGACAGCACGCCTTCGATCACGGCCTTCTGCAGGCTGCGGGTGCGGCCATCGACCTTGATCGAGACCACGCGCGGAATCTTCAGTGCGTCAGCGTCCAGCGTGTCGAACACGGACGCCAGGCTCAGGGCCGACCATGCCTGCCCCCAGGCCTGGATCACGTCCGCCTCGTCCACGTTGTGGGCGGCCGCCAGGTCGCGCAGCATCAGCGGGCCGCAACGGTTGACGGCTTCATTGGCCAGCACGGTGGCCAGGATGGCGTTGGCCAGCGGGTGCGCCAGCGCGCTGCGGGTGGACACCAGCAGCGCCGGGAAGTACGGCTTCAGCACCGACTCGGCCCAGCTGTGCTCCGTCAGCGGCAGGGCCGACAGGATGCGCTTGTAGCGGTTCTTGACGTTGGCGATCACCACCGCCAGTTCCGGCGTCGTCAGGCCGCGGCCATCGGCCTTGCGGCGCGCCAGTTCAGCCACCGTGGGCAACTGCTCCAGTTCGCGCGACAGGGCGCCCTCTTCCTCCAGGCTGGCGATCAGGGCGGCGTAGCCATCCTGCACCGCGGCGCCCGACTGGTCCTGTGCTTCGCGCACCAGCAAATGGGTTTGCAGCGTGTTGTCGCGCAGGACCAGGCGTTCGATGTCGGCCGTCATGTCGTTCAGGAGGCGGTTGCGGTCCGCTTCTGCCAGCTGGCCGGCATTCATTTCCACGTCAAGCCACATCTTGGCGTTCACTTCATGGTCGGAGCAATCGACGCCGGCCGAATTGTCGATCGCGTCCGTGAAGATGCGGCCGCCGGCCAGTGCGAACTCGATACGGCCAGCCTGGGTCGCACCGAGGTTGCCGCCTTCGGCCACCACCTTGCAGCGCAGCTGGCTGCCGTCCACGCGGATATGGTCGTTGGCGCGGTCCTTGACCTGGGCGTGGGTTTCAGCCGAGGACTTGATGTAGGTGCCGATACCGCCGTTGTAGAACAGGTCTACCGGCGCCTGCAGGATGCGGTGCATCAGTTCCTCAGGCGAGAGCGCCGTCTCCTCGATGGCCAGCGCGGCGCGGATCTGCGGCGACAGCTCGATGCTGCGCAGCGTGCGCGGATAGACGCCGCCGCCAGCCGAGATCAGTTCCTTGTTGTAGTCGTCCCACGACGAGCGTGGCAGTGCGAACATGCGGGCGCGCTCGTTGAACGAGGCTTCCATGTCCGGGTTCGGATCGAGGAAGATGTGGCGGTGGTCGAACGCGGCCAGCAGTTTCAGTTTGCGCGACAGCAGCGCGCCGTTGCCGAACACGTCGCCCGACATGTCGCCCACGCCCACCATGGTGGTGGCGGTGGCGTGGATGTCGTGGTCCAGTTCATAGAAGTGGCGCTTGACGGCTTCGAACGCGCCCTTGGCCGTGATGCCCATCTTCTTGTGGTCGTAGCCGTTCGAGCCGCCGGACGCGAACGCATCACCCAGCCAGAAGCCGCGCTGCACGGCGATGCTGTTGGCGATATCGGAGAACGTGGCCGTGCCCTTGTCGGCCGCCACCACCAGGTAGGGGTCGGCGCTGTCGTAGCACACGGTGTCGGTCGGCTGCACGATCTTGCCCAGCACGCGGTTGTCGGTCATCTCCAGCAGGCTGGCGATGAACAGGCGGTACACGGCTTCGCCTTCGGCCGCGATGGTTTCACGCACGGCGTCCTTGGGCATCTGCTTGCACACGAAGCCGCCCTTGGCGCCGGCCGGCACGATCACGGCGTTCTTCACCATCTGCGCCTTGACCAGGCCCAGCACCTCGGTGCGGTAATCTTCCATGCGGTCGGACCAGCGCAGGCCGCCGCGCGCCACCGGGCCGCCGCGCAGGTGCACGCCTTCGAAGCGGCGCGAGAACACGAAGATCTCGCGGAACGGCCGTGGCTCCGGCACCAGCGCCAGGTTGCTGGTGTCGAATTTGAAGATGATCTTGTCGCCCTTCTGCGCGTTCTGGAAGTAGTTGGTGCGCAGCGTGGCCAGCATCAGGTCGATGATGGCGCCCAGGATTTCCTCGCTGTCGGCGTGGTTGATGGCAGGCAGGCCACGCTTGATGTCGTGCATTGCCTGCTGTGCCGCCATGCGGCGCGCCTCGTCCAGCGCCGGGTCGAAGCGCTGCAGGAAGGCCTGCACCAGTTCGCGCACCACGGCCGGCTGCTTGCGCAGGCACTCGGCCACGTAACGCACGGAGAAGCGGCTGCCGGCCTGGCGCCAGTAGCTCATGTAGGCGCGCACCAGCTGCACTTCGCGCATGCTGAGGCCACCTTCGATCACCAGGCCATTCAGGCGACCATCCTCGGCGTCGTTGTTGAACAGGGCCGTGAACAGTTCCTGCGCCACGTGCACCACGTTAGGCTGCGCCAGCTTGGCGGCGCTGGCAGCGTCCACCGACAGGCTGCTGACGAAGTGGCGCTGGCCGCCCACGTTGATCGAATGGGCGCGCTCGCGGTCGATGGCCACGCCCGCGTTGTGCAGGGCCGGCAGGATGGTCGACAGGGCTGGCACCTTGTCCACCGAGTACAGGCGGATGGTGGTCGCTTCGTCAGCCGTCTCGATGCGCACGGCCACGCGCGACGGGTCTTCCATGCGCAGCAGGGAGCCGAGGTCGCGGAAGGCCACGGCTGGCGCGGTGGCGGCCACGTAGTCGGCCGGCAGCGTGGCGCACAGCTTGCGCAGGCTGGCGCGCATGGGCACGTCGAACACGGCGTCGGCCAGCGCGGCGAACTGGTCGTGCCAGCCATCGAGCACGGCCAGCAGCGGTTGCTGGATGTCCGTTTCCAGGTCCAGCGGGTAGCGGGCCGCGTGCGCGATCAGGTACACGCGCGCCAGCGGACCGTCCGCCACCAGGGTCTGGGAGCTGATGTGGGTGGCGCCGGAGCTGCCTTGCAGCGCCTTGGCCAGTGCCGAAGCCACGCTGGCGCTGTAGCGTTCACGCGGCAGGTAGACCAGCACGTTCAGGTGGCGCGCATACACGTCGCGGCGCGCAAACACCTTGGTGCGCGGCTGCTTGTACAGCGACACGACGGCGCCGCACACTTCGGCCAGCCATTCCGGTTCCGCTTCCAGCGCTTCCGTGCGCGGCAGCGATTCCAGGATCTCCACGAACTTCTCGGCGCGGAAGCCTTCCTGGCGCACGCCGGCGATGCTCAGCACCTTGGCGATGCGGCCGCGCGCGAACGGCAGGCGCGCCAGCGGGGTGGATTTGGCGGCGCGCGTGAACAGGCCCACGAAGCAGTATTCGCCGAGGATGGCGCCTTGCGCGTTCACATGGCGCACGCCGATGAAGTCGAGCTGCTGGTCGCGGTGCAGCGTGCCTTCCACGTCGGCCTTGACGATGGACAGCGTGTGGTTGCGCTTGGACAGGGTGTCGAAGTCGCCGGGGATGTTGGCCAGGCAGGTGCCGTAGACGGGGTGGCTGGTGTCCTGCAGCACGCCGATGCGGCTGGGGATGTCGCGTTCCAGTTCGCGCTCGCCCGGTTTCACCTGGTAGTAGGCGTAACCGAACGGTTCGAAGCCCTCGGTGCGGGCCCAGTCCAGGAAGGCCGCCACTTCCTGGCCTTCCTCGCCGTTGACGGCGGCCGCTTCGGCCGCCACGGCCTTGAAGTGTTCCAGCATGGCGGCATGGTCGCGGTGCACCACGGCGGCGTCGCGCGCCACCATCTCGATGCGGGCCAGCAGCGCGTCCAGTTCGGCCTGCGGCAGTTCCTCGGCCAGCAGGCACATGACGTAGGATTCGGCCTTGTCGCCGGGCTGGCCGACGGCCGTCACCACGCCGTCGGCGCCGCGGCGCACGGACAGCACGGCGTTCAGCACGCCGTTGGCGGCCACGCGCTGGTGGCGCATCGCCATCACGATGGAGTCGACCAGGTAGGGCATGTCGTCATTGAGGATCAACAGCGCGGTGGCCATGCCGCCACGGCCGTCGGCGTAGCGCAGCGCGGCGATCTGGCAGCCGGCGGCGGCGCGTTTGGACGCCCGCGTGAAACCATCCCACAACGCCGGCGCCAGGCTGTCGGGCGCGATGCCCGCGAAATCCTCAACGTCCAGGGAACCGAGCCAGGCGCTGATCAGGGCCGCAACCTGGCTGCTGTCGGTAGCAGGCTTGCTGGCGTTGACCAGGTCGAGCGTCTGCTTGCGCAGGTCTTGTGGCATTTGTTTCATCTGTTTTCTCCGTTAGTGTTTTGAGTCCGGCCGCGCGCTCAGGCTTGTGGCCTGGCGCAGCGGCCGGATGCTGCTAAAAGAACGGGGTTGGCCCGTTCAAATTCTTTTCTAACCTATGCAGTGTATTTAACCGCTTTCGCTCTGCTCCGTCCACTTAAACCGGGGACAGACCCCGCGCTTCAAGCGCCCCGGCCTTTTTCCTGCGGCGCTGGTCGCGGGGTCAGGCCCCTTGCTGGCGGCGGCGGTGCACTGCCTTACAAATCGTACAAACCGGGCAGGCCCAGGATGCGGGTCAGCTCATCGAGCGCCGTGTGCACTTCGATGGCCAGCGCCGGATCGGCCAGGTCGGCCGGCTCCAGCCGGTCGCGGTAGTGCTTCTCGACCCAGGCCACCAGCGTGTGGTACAGCGGCTCAGTCATCACCACGCCCTGGTGCATGGCGCGCGCCTCGGCGTCCGTCAGCGCCACGCGCAGGCGCAGGCAGGCAGGCCCACCGCCGTTGCGCATGCTCTGGCGCAGGTCGAAGTGGATCAGCTCATCAATGGGGCCGCCGCTGGCCACCAGCTCCTGCAAATAGCTGGCCACGGCCGCGTTTTCCTGGCACTCGTGCGGGATCACCAGCGCCATCTTGCCGCCATCCTTGGACAGCAGCTGGCTGTTGAACAGGTAGCTGGCCACGGCGTCCGCCACTGATACCTTTTTGGTATCAACGCGGATGGCGTTCAGCTGCGCACCCACGCCTTCCATGGCACGGCGCAGTTGCGCCAGGCCGCCGGCCTCGTCCGCGAACGCCTGCTCGTGGTAGAACAGCACGTTGCCGTTGCCGACCGCGATCACGTCGTTGTGGAACACGCCCTGGTCGATCACGTCCGGGTTCTGCTGCAGGTAGACGGTGCGCTCACTGTTCAAGCCATGCAGGCGCGCCACGGCCTGCGATGCTTCCAGCGTCTGGCGGGCCGGGTAGCGCTTGGGCGCGGGCGCTGAGGCGTCGAACTCCACGCGGCCGTACACGAACAGTTCCACGCCCTGCTGGCCATGGCTGGCGCACAGGCGCGTGTGGTTGGCCGCGCCCTCGTCGCCGAAGGCCGGGGTGCCGGGCAGCGCGTCGTGCACGGCGAAGTGCTGCTCGTCCTTGAAGATGGCGCGCAGGCTGCGGGCCGACTGCGCATGTTCATACGCGCGGTGCAGCTTGTTGTTCAGGTTGGCGGCCGTGAAATGGGTGCGGCCATCCGCGCTGTCGGCCGACGGGCTGACCGTGGCGGCGTTGGCGGTCCACATGGGCGAGGCCGAATAGGCGCACGCCAGGATCACGGGCGACTCTTTGTAGGCGCGGGCCAGCACTTCCGCGTCCGTGCCGGTGAAGCCGATGCTGCGCAGCAGGCGGAAGTTGGGCCGGTCCTGCGGCGGCAGCAGCGCCTGGGCGAAGCCGCGCGCGGCCAGCGCGCGCATCTTGGCCAGGCCCTGCAAGGCCGCCTGCCTGGGATTGGAGGCGCTCTTGACGTTGCTGAACGAGGCCACGTTGCCGAACGAAAGACCGGCGTAGTTGTGCGATGGCCCGACCAGGCCGTCGAAGTTGAATTCGCGTGCGGAGTTGCCCATGATGGTCCTTAGAAGTGCATGCCCGGCGACAGCTTGGCCGGCATTTCAAGCGCGCTGTTCTCGATCGAGGCGACCGGGTAGGCGCAGTAGTCGGCCGCGTAGTACGCGCTCGGGCGGTGGTTGCCGGACTGGCCCACGCCGCCGAACGGCGCGCTGCTGGCCGCGCCCGTGGTGGGACGGTTCCAGTTGACGATGCCGGCGCGGGCGCGCACCTGGTAGGTCTTCCACAGCGCCTCGTCGTTCGAGATCAGGGCCGAGGCCAGGCCGAAGGCGGTGGCGTTGGCGGTCTTGATGGCGGTGTCGAAATCGGCCACGCGGATCACCTGCAGCAGGGGGCCGAACCATTCCTCGTCCGGGATACCTTTGGCGTCGGTGACGTCGACGATGCCGGCCGTGACGAAGCCGGTGTTCTCGTCCAGCTGGCGCATCTGCAGCAGCGATTTGCCGCCGCGCGCCACCATGTCGGCCTGGGCCTGCACCAGCCGGCGCGCCACGGCGGCCGACACCACGGGGCCCATGAACGGCGCCGGTTCCGCGTCCGGCGCGCCCACGGTCAGGCTGCTGGCCACGTCCACCAGGCGGTCGATGATGGCCTGGCCTTGCGCGTTGTCGGGCACGATCAGGCGGCGCGCGCAGGTGCAGCGCTGGCCGGCCGAGATGAAGGCCGACGAGATGGCCATGAACACGGCCGCGTCGATGTCTTTCACGTCCCAGATCACGAGCGGGTTGTTGCCGCCCATTTCCAGCGCCAGCATCTTGCCCGGCTGGCCGCCGAACTGCTTGTGCAGCGCGGTGCCGGTCTGGCAGCTGCCGGTGAACAGCACGCCGTCCAGCTCCGCGTCCTGGCCCAGCGCGATGCCGGTGTCGCGGCCGCCGTTGACCAGGTTGACCACGCCGTCCGGCAGGCCGGCCTGCTGCCACAGCTGCACCGTGCGCACCGCCGTGCGCGGCGCGAATTCGCTGGGCTTGAAGACGATCGTGTTACCGGCGATCAGGGCCGGCACGATGTGGCCGTTGGGCAGGTGGCCGGGGAAGTTGTACGGGCCGAACACGCCGAACACGCCGTGTGGACGGTGGCGCAGCACGGCCTCGCCGTCGGCCACCTTGTTGTGGCTCTCGCCCGTGCGCGCCGCGTAGGCCTGCACCGAGATGTCGACCTTGTTGGCCATGGTGGTCACTTCGGTGCGCGACTCCCACAGCGGCTTGCCCACTTCTTCGGAGATCAGCTGCGCCAGTTCCTCGGCGTTGGCCTTGAGCAGATCGCGGAAACGGGTGCAGACGGCGATGCGCTCATCCAGCGGGGTCTGCGCCCAGCCTTCGAACGCGGCGCGTGCGGCGGCGCTGGCGCGCGCCACGTCCTGCGCCGTCGCCTCGCGGCTGGCCCAGGTCTGGCGGCCATTGGCCGGGTTGACGGTGACCAGCTGCTCGCCGCTGCCGGCCAGCCATTGACCGTTAATGAAGTTGCTCAATGGGGTGTTCGCTTCAGACATTTGGGTTCTTCCTCACGTTGAGAGACAGGGTGCGCACGGTGTCGCCGGTATGGCAGTGCAGTAGCTTTTGTTCAGCTTCGGGCAGCGCGATGGCGCCGTTGACGGGGGCCGCATGTGACAGCAGCATGCGGAAGTCGCGCATATTGGTGTTCGACACCAGCACCGGCTCGGCCGGCGCCGTTTCGGGCGCGCAGGCCGTGTCCCAGTCGCCGGCCAGGCCGATCTGGGCCAGCGTGCTGTCGCGCATGGCGCGCAGTTCGGACACGCGTGCCTGCAACACGGGACCGGCGTCGAAGATGTCGACATAGCCTTCGAAGTGCATGCCTTCCTGCTCCAGCAGGCGGCGCGCCGGTGCCGTGGACGGATGCACCTTGCCGATCACGTCGCGCGCTTCCTGCGGCAGGTAGGCCACGTACAGCGGCTGGCGCGGCATCAGCTCGGCGATGAAGGACTTCTTGCCCAGCGCCGTCAGCTCGTCGACGTGGTTGAAGTCCATCTTGAAGAAGTGGCGGCCCAGGCCCTCGTAGAACGGCGAGCGGCCCGCCTCGGCCTGGTAGCCGCGCATTTCCGCGATCAGCTTTTCCGTGAACAGGTGCGGGAACTGGGCGATGAACAGGAAGCGGCACTTGGACAGCAGCTTGCCGTTGTTGCCGCTGCGGTAGTCCGGGTGCAGGAACAGCGAGCACAGTTCCGTGCTGCCCGTCAGGTCGTTCGACAGGTACAGCGTCTCCATGCGCGTGAACACATCGAGCTCGCGGCTCGAATGCACCAGCGTGCCGATGCGGTAGTTATAGAACGGCTCCGTCAGACCGACGGCGCTCTTGATGGCGCACACGCCGGCGATGCGGCCCGTGTCGGTGTCCTCCATCACGAACATGTAGTCGCGTTCGTGCGGCGGGATGGTTTCGGCGAACGAGGCCACGGCCACGCGGACCCGGTCGCCCAGCATCTTCATGTCCGGCTTGAGCGTGGTCATGCCGCTGCCGACCTGGGTGGCCATGACGTACAAGGCATCGAGATCGTCGGCCTTAATTGCGCGTACAACTAGCATAGGAATTCCAATGTTTGACTGAGTGCTTACAGACGGACGCAGACCACGGTGTCGCCGTCGGTCACCTGCAGCGCGGCCTGCACGGCCACCGGCAGCGCCACCACGGCCAGCGATTCGAGCGGCGCGCAGGCCATCACGACGGCGCGGAAGTGCTGGTCGGCGCCGGTGGCGATGGCGTAGGCGACGGGCGGTTCGCGGTTGCGGTCCGGCTCGGCCGGGCAGGTGGCCACGCGCCGCTGCAGTGCACCGGTGAAGGTGCGCAGCGCGTGCTTGTGGGCTTGCAGGATCGGGCCGCCGTCGAAGATGTCGATGTAGTCGTCGGCCTCGAAGCCTTCGGCCGTCAGCAGGTTGAACGCCAGTTCGCCCGACGGGTGGATCTGGCCCATGGCCGCCTGGGCGTCGCCCGGCAGCAGCGGCACGTACACCGGATAGTGGGGCATCAGCTCCACGATCAGGGTGCGGTTACGGGCGCCGCCGATCACGCGTTCGGCGTCCAGGAAATCCATCTGGAAGAACTTGCGGCCCAGCGCATCCCAGAACGGCGAACCGCCCTGCGCGTCCGTGATGCCGGCCAGCGGCACGAAGAAACGGTCGGCGAAGCGCTGCGGCGCCAGCACGGCGAACAGCAGCCGCGCGCGCGACAGCAGGGCCGCTTCCGGCGCGTCGCACATGCTGGGGTCGACGTAGAAGGTCGACAGCTGGGAGTAGCCCGTCAATTCCGAGCACAGCGTGAGCGCGTGCACGCTGTGGCTGATGTTCAGGTCACGCGACACCTGCTGGATCACGTCGTTGCGGAACGAGAAATAGGTGCCGTTGGAACCGGCCGCCGCGTAGATGGACGCGGTGCCGAGGATGGTGTGGTCGGCCAGCGATTCGAGCACGAACAGGTAGGACTCTTCGCTGGGCATGTCGACGTGGGCGGCGAACGAGGCGATCGAACGCTCGACCAGCGCGGCGATCTTCTCACGCGTCTTGGGCAGCGTGTGCACACCCGGCATGGTCACTGCCGCCAGCGCTTCCAGGGCCGCGATATCCGCAATCTCTACCGGACGGACAACATACATGGGAGCTCCTTCAATTTCTTACCAGGCTTGCGGATGCCGGTGGGGTAAAACGCAGCGCTCCCGCGCGAAGGCGGGAGCGGCGGGTTGCGGTGCGGTCGCTTACGCTGCCTTGAGCAGGTCGTCCAGCGCGGCGCGCAGCAGGCTGTCGGCCTTGGCGATCTGGGCGTCCGACACGATCAGGGCCGGCGCCAGGCGCACCACTTCGGTGCCAGCGATCAGCAGCATCAGGCCATGCGCTTCAGCGGCCTTCTGGATGTCCTTGGAACGGCCCTTGAAGCTTTCGGCCACGACCATGCCCAGCAGCAGGCCGGAACCGCGCACGGTGCTGAACACCTGCGGGTAATCGGCCGCCAGTTTCTGCAGCGTGGCCACCAGGTTCTTGCTGGCTTCCTTGACGCGGGCCAGGAAGGCCGGCTGGTTGATCGTCTCCAGCACGTTCAGGGCCACGGTGGCGGCCAGCGGGTTGCCGCCGTAGGTGGTGCCGTGGCTGCCCACGCCCAGGCTCTTGGCCAGTTCGTTGGTGGTCAGCATGGCGCCGATCGGGTAGCCGTTGCCCAGCGCCTTGGCCGAGGTCAGGATGTCCGGGGTCACGCCGTAGCCCATGTAGGCGAACAGCTCACCGGTACGGCCCATGCCGCACTGGACTTCGTCGAAGATCAGCACGGCGCCGGTCTTGTCGCACAGCGCGCGCAGCTCTTTCAGGAAGTCGGCATCGGCCGGCACCACGCCGCCTTCGCCCTGCACCGGCTCCACCACCACGGCGCACACGTCATCGGTGATGGCCATTTGCGCCGCCTCGATGTCGTTGTACGGGATATGGTCGATCGACGGCGGCAGCGGCTCGAAGCCTTCCGTGTACTTGGCCTGGCCGCCGACGGAGACGGTGAACAGGGTACGGCCGTGGAACGAGTGGAAGCACGACACGATGCGCGACTTGTGCGCGCCGTACTTGGTGTGGGCGTGCTTACGGGCCAGTTTCAGGGCCGCTTCGTTGGACTCGGCACCCGAGTTGCAGAAGAAGGCGCGGTCGGCGAAGGTGGCTTCCGTCAGCGCCAGCGCCAGGCGCAGCACGGGTTCATTGGTGTAGCCGTTACCGAGGTGCCACAGGGTGTTGGCCTGCTTGGTCAGCGCCTCGACCAGCACCGGGTGGCAGTGGCCCAGCGAGTTGACCGCGATACCGGACGTGAAGTCCAGGTACTGCTTGCCGTTCTGGTCCCACAGGTCCAGGCCGGCGCCGCGCACCGGCACCATGGCCGACGGGGCGTAGGTCGGCACCAGCACCTCGTCGAAGGTCTGGCGAGTTACAGGACGTGTGGTCACGGTCGAATCAAGCTTGGCGTTCATGGCTATCCCTATCAAAGTGGGTACGGTGGCGGCGGGGCCGCACTGGAGCACCCATTATAAAAAGCGGGATGCTAAAACTCTTTTGAAATGGCGACAAGGATTTTCATTTTTACCGCGTCCCGGCGGCGGACTCAGAACGTGTGCAGCACGCCCAGCTGCACCCCGTCGATGGCGCCGCCCGGCTGGGGCGAGCGGATCTGGGCGGCCGGCGCCACCACGGCCGCCCCCACCAGCGCAAAACTGTTGCGCTGGTCGTATTGGCGCAGCCGGGCCAGCGATCCGTACAGCGAGGTGCGCACGGACAGCCGGTACTGGGCCTGCGCACCCAGCTCGGCCGCGTCGCCATGGCCGGCGCCGGCCAGCCGGTCGCGCAGTCCGGCCCAGCCAAACGACAGCGCCAGCGGGCCATCGGCGCGCCAGCGCACGGACAGCGAATACAGCATGGAGCGCTGGCTGCCGTCGCTGCGGCGCTCGCTGCCCACGGCCCCGAACACGGTCCAGCGCGGCGTCCATGTCCAGGACGCGCCCATGCTGGCGCGCCGCGCCCGGTACGGCAGGGCCGCATTGTCGACCTGCTGGTAGTTCGCCCCCAGATACAGGCCGGGGCGCTCGTATTCGGCCGCCAGCTGCAGGTTGCGGTTGGCGGCCGTCTCGGCCAGCGGCGCGGCCCCGCCCGTGGCGCCGCGCGCGGCCAGCACCTGCAGCGTCAGCCCGCCCAGGTCGGGCGAGAAGTAGCCGATGGCGTTGTCGATGCGCGGCGGCGCGCCATACATATTGTTCCAGCCCGACGCCTGGGTGGCGCTGGTGAAAGCGTCAAACTTGCCGTTCATGTAAAACTGCGGGGTGTTCTGGCGGCCCAGCCGCACTTCGCCCAACGGGCCGCCCAGCCCCACCCAGGCCTGGCGGTTGAACAGGCGGTTGCCGTCCGCGCCGCTGCCGTCGTCGCCGTTCAGGCCTGCCTCCAGCACGAAACTGCTGCGCAAGCCGCTGCCCAGCTCCTCGCGGCCCCGCAAGCCCAGCCGGCTGGCCAGCAGGCCGCTGGCGTCGATGCGCGTGACGGGCGCCAGGCCATCGGCCGCGATGCGGGTGGCGAAGGTGTCGATCACGCCGTAGGCCGTCACGCCGCTGTCGGCCAGGGCACTGTGGCAGACGCCCCACAGCGCGCCGGCAAGCAGTTTCAGATTTGCCCGGCAGATTGTGTCTTTGCCGCGAAGATTGTTCATCATGTCTATATTCCGCCCTCAGAGTGGGCTATGCTGTGAAACATTCGGGGGCGCATCGCAAAAGGCTACTCTCAAAATGCACACAGCACGAGCCGCACTGGCCACTTTATTTTGCATGCTGCTTGCATGGCCCGCCCTGACGGCGGCACAGGTTGCGCTCACACCACAAGAGCAGGCGTGGGTGCGCGCCCATCCGGTGCTGACCATGGCGCTCGACCAGTTCAACCCGCCCATCGCCTTCCGCCGCGCCGACAGCGAAGGCTCCTACGCGGGCGCCTGCTACGACTACGCGGAGCTGGTGGCGCGCAAGACCGGCCTCAAATTCCGCTACCAGGGCTCGACCTGGGACCAGGCCCTGACCAAGGGCATGGCGCACGAGGTGGACGGCGTGCTGTGCGCGCGCGACCGGCCCGAGCGCAGGAGCAGCCTCAATTTCTCCCTGCCCTACCTGGAACTGCCGATCGCCATGGCGACCCGGCCCGACCACGCCGCCACCCACATGCTGGGCGACTACGCCCACCAACGCGTCGCCGTGGTGCGCAATACGGCGCGCGTGCCGGTGCTGAAGGCGCGTTGCCCCGATTGCGAGCTGGTCGAAGTGGACAGCTCCCAGGACGGCATGGCACGCGTGCAGCAGGGCGCAGCGGACGCCTATTTCGACGACCTGCCCGTGGTGCAGCGCGCCATCGGCCAGGGCGCCCCGCTCAAGATCGCGCTGCTGTACTACTACTCGGAGGCGGCCACCATCCGGCTGGCCCTGCGCAACGACGCGCCCGAACTGCTGTCCATCATCGACAAGGGCGTGGCCGCCATCACGGCCGACGAGCACGCGCTGATCCGCGCGCGCTGGCTGGCGGCGGCCGAAGGCACGCCGGTGCAGCGCGAACTGGCCCTCACGCCGGCGCAGCGCGCCTGGCTGGCGGCCCACCCGGTGCTGCGGGTGGCCGTCGACAGCGGCCGCGCGCCCGTCGAATGGCGCGGCGAGGACGGCGCCTTGCACGGCATCTCGCTGGACTTCCTGCACCGCGTGGAAGAACAACTGGGCGTGCGTTTCGAGCTGCTGCCGGCGCGCGACGTGGCCGACGAACTCAGTCGCATCGAACAGCGCCAGGTGGACCTGGTGTCGGCCATTTCGCACACGCCGGGGCGGGCCGGCTTCATGCTGGTGACGGAGCCGTATCTGAGCACGCCGGTGGTGATCTTCGCCGGCACGGCCACCCCGCCCATCGGCGGCCTGGCCGGCCTGAGCGGCCAGCGCGTGGCCGTGGCCGCGCGCACCGGGGTGGCCGACGTGCTGCCGCATGACTGGCCCGGCATCGCCATGGTCCCGGTCAGCAACTTCCGGGCCGGCACCGAGCTGCTGCGCAACGGCAAGGTGCACGCCGTCGTCGGCCCGCTGCTGACAGGCACCCACCAGCTGGTGGAGCTGGGCGCGACCGACGTGCGGGTGGCCGGCGAAACCGATTACCGTTACCAGATCGGCATCGGCGTGCGTTCCGACTGGCCGGAACTGCTGCCCATCCTCGACGCGGCGCTGGCGGCCATCCCCAAGAGTGAGCGCGAGGCGTTCCGCCAGAACTGGAGCACCGTCCACTATGCGCACGACATCGATTACCGGCCGCTGGGCGCGCTGCTGCTGGCGGTGCTGGTGGCCGTCACCTTCATCGTGCAACTGCGGGTGATGGTCAAGCGCCGCACGGCCGAGCTGCAGCAGGAAGTGGCGGCGCGCCGCGCGCGCGAGGCCGAGATCCAGGAATTAAACGCAGAGCTCGAACAGCGCGTGACGGCCCGCACGGCCGAACTGCGGCAAGCGAACGACGACCTGCGCGTGGCGGCCGAGCAGTTGCTGCAGACGGAGAAAGTGGCGTCGCTGGGGCGGCTGGTGGCCGGCATCGCGCACGAACTGAGCACGCCGCTGGGCAGCGCGCTAACAGCGTCCACCACGCTCAAGGCCCACGTGGACAGCTTCGCGCGGGCGCTGGCGACCGGCCAGCTCAAGCGCTCGGCAGCCGACACCTTCGTCGGCCAGTGCCAGCAGGCCACGGAAATCATCGAGCGCAACACCTTCCGCGCGGCCGGGCTGATCGACAACTTCAAGGAACTGGCCGTGGACCAGGCCAGCGTGCGGCGCCGCGTGTTCCCGCTGCGGCGCACGGTGGAGGAAGTGATCGCCAGCCACCACAATGCTTGGAAGCACCGCGGCCACCACATCGCACTGGAGGTGGCGCCCGACATCGAGCTCGACAGCTTCCCGGGGCCGCTGGCCCAGGTGCTGTCCAACCTGCTGGAAAACTCGCTGGTGCACGGCTTCGAAGGCCGCAAAGGTGGCCACGTCCAGATCCGCGGCCAGCGCCAGGACGAGCGCGTGCTGCTGACCTACACGGACGACGGCAAAGGCATCCCGGCCGAATACCGCAACAAGATCTACGACCCGTTCTTCACCACCCGGCTGGGCCAGGGCGGCTCCGGGTTGGGCCTGTACATCGTGCAGACGCTGGTGACGGGGGTGCTGGGCGGCACCATCACGCTGCAGGGCGAACCGGGCGCCGGCACCTTGTTCCAGATCAGCCTGCCATTGAAGGCGCCCCAGCTCACCGAGCACAACGCCAGCGGCGCGCATGGCATGGTGGCCCTGCCCGACGCCAGCGGCCCGGCGCCGGTGCAGGCGCCTGTGTAGGACGCCTCAGCCGGCCGGCGGCATCAGCTTACGCTGGCGCTCCTCGCGCGGCGTGTTGCCGAACAGCGCGCCGAACGCAGTGGAGAAGTGCGAGCCGGACGAGAAGCCGCACATCAGCCCCACCTGCACGATCGAGTGATTGGTTTCCAGCAGCAACTGGCGCGCGCGCTGCAGGCGCAGCTCCAGGTAGTAGCGCGACGGCAGGCTGTCCAGGTATTGCTTGAACAGCCGTTCCAGCTGGCGCCGCGACAGGCCCACCAGGCCGGCGATGTCGTCGGTCGACAGCGGTTCCTCGATATTGGCCTCCATCAGCGTCACCGCCTCCGACAGCTTCGGTTGCAGCGCCCCAAAACGGGCCTGCAGCGCCACCCGCTGCCGTTCGTCATGGGGACGCACGCGCTCGATGCACAGGCTTTCCTTGATGGCGGCCTGCACGGTGGCGCCATACAGCGCCGCCACCAGCGTCAGCGCGAAATCGATGCTGGCCGCGCCGCCGCAGCAACTGAGCATGCGGCCGTCGAGCTCGAACAAATGGGGCGTGAGGATGGCGCGCTGCGTCAGCGCCTCCGTTTCCGCGTACAGCGCCCACGGCAGCGCGATGCGCACGCCGGCCATCAGCCCGGCGTCGGCCAGCCACAGCACGCCGGCGCCGACCCCGCCCCAGTAGCGGGCCGAGCGGCAACGGTCCAGCACCGTGCGCAACAACTCCGGCGGCGGCGGGGCTTGCTGCTCGTCGGCCACCAGCAGGGCCAGGTGCCAGCCCGGCTGGGGCTGGGTCAGCGCCGCCTGCTGGGGACTAAGGATATCGAGCCGCAGTTGCTCCGGCCCCAGCATCCGGGCCGCCAGCCGCAGCGGCTGGACCAGGCCGGCCCAGGTCAGGGCGTCGGGCTCGCCCGCGTTGACCAGCAGCACGCGCAGCGGCTGTTCCTGGGCCAGACGGGAGAGCGGTGAAAATGGCATGCGGTGTTTAATGGTCAGAAGGACGAGATAGTTGGGGCGGCGCTCATTCCGGCGCCAGCACGGCGGCGGGCCGGCTGCTGCTCCACTGGCTCACTATCATACCGGAGATCAACAAGGCGGCGCCCAGCAAGCCGTTCCAGGCCAGCGTCTCGCCCAGCCAGAAATAGGCGAAGATGGCGGCGCAACCGGGTTCGAATGCGTAGATGACGGCCGCCTCGTTGGCGCTGCTGTGGCTCTGGCCCCACGTTTGCAGCGAGATGATGGCGGCCGTGGCCACCACGCCCAGGTAGATCAGGTTGCTCTTGTAGGCCAGCACGGCCTGCCAGGCGGCCGCCTGCCACGGCCCGGCCAGCTCGCCGGACGGCATGTCGCGCCACAGCAGCCAGCCGGCCGCGCACACGGCCACGGTGACGATCTGGGCCGCCGTCAGCGTCATCAGCCGCTGCACCTTGCGGGTGGCCACCTCCATCATCTTCACGTACAGGCCGAAGCACAGCGCCGCCAGCAGGGCCAGCGTGTCGCCGCGGCCCCAGCTGATGCCGCCGTCCCAGCACAAGGCGAACAAGCCAGCCAGCGCCAGCAGCAGCGCCACCACGATGCGGCGCTCGGGCAGCTTGCCGGACGCCATACCCAGCAGCGGCACCACCAGCACGTTCAGGCCGGTGAGGAAGGCGTTGCGGTTGGAACTGGTCAGGCTCAGGCCTTCGATCTGGAACACGTAGCAGAAGAACAACACCACCCCGGCCAGCACGCCCTGCCCCACGTCGCCCGCCCGCGCCCGCCAAAGGAACGGCGACAGCAGCAGGCCGGCCAGCGCGAAGCGCACCAGCACGATCATGCTGGCCGACAGGGCGCCCGTCATGTCCTTCATGGCGGGAAAGGTGGTGCCCCAGACGAGGGTGACGGTCAACAGGGCGGCGATGCCGCGCAGGTGCAATGGGGCGGAAGGCTTCAAACAGGTCTCGACACGATGGCGGTGGCGGCGCGCTCAGGGGCGCCGGGGAGGCATAGTGTACCCGGCCACGGCGCGCTTGGCGACCTTGCCCCAAAGATGGGCGCGCCCGGCCAGCTATAATCATGGTCTATGGGTGAACGCTATTTGAAAAGTATCCGGCTGCTGGCCGAATGCATGCAGGGCTTTGAGCGCCTGTCGGGCGAACACGTGCGCGAGTGCGGCCTGACCCACGCCCAGTTCGACATCATCGCCACGCTGGGCAACACGGCCGGCATGTCCTACAAGGAACTCGGGGAGAAAACCCTGATCACCAAGGGCACGCTGACGGGGGTGATCGAGCGCCTGGAGGACAAGGGACTGGTGGCGCGCGAGCGCAACGCCAACGACAAGCGCTCGTTCTTCGTGCGCCTGACGGCCGCCGGCGAAGCCACCTTCCGCGACGTGTTCCCGCGCGTTGTGGCCAGGGGCAGCGCCGTGTTCGCCAATTTCACGGCCGATGATTACGCAGACCTTGAAAAAACCCTGTCCAAGCTCAAAACTGTCATTAACGGCAGCAGTCCGGCCACCCACGACTCAACCAAGGAAAACATTTGAAAACAACTCTGCTCGAAGGCAAGAAACCTGCCAAATTCGATAAACACATCATCGGCAACCTGTTGCTCAACGTCAGCACCCCGGAAGAAGTGCGCCAGGAAAAGCTGTTGATCGGCATCCGCAATGAAGCGGGGGAAATCTATCGCCTGATCGGCGCAACCAAGCACAACAGCTTCATGAACGCGATCGAGGAATTGTTCGACCTGGGCCTGGTCGACGAACTGCAGGACACGGACGCCACCCAGGACGGCTGCGACGCCATCTTCAGCGAAGCCTGATCCGCGTCCCACCCTTGCGGCAAGCTATCGGTTGGCCGCAAGGGATAGAAAAGTATTTTGCGAAAAAGTTCCACACGGCAATATTCCGAGTATAATTTTTTCGATGGACAGACTGGACGCCTTCAAGCAGATCGCAGCTCAAGCGAGCCGGGGGGAGCTGACGTTCCCCACCAATGTGAACGCCTCGTTGCGCCTGCAGCAGGCGCTGAACGACCCTGATTGCCATATCGACGCGGCGGCCAAGCTGATCCAGGCCGACCCCTTGCTGGCGGCCCGCACCGTGGCCATCGCCAACGCCGTCGCCTACAACCGTTCCGGTAACGAAATTTCGAGCGTGCGCGCGGCCGTGCAGCGGCTCGGCATGCGCACGCTGCAATCGCAGGTGGCGGCCCTGATCGTGCGCCAGCTCGGCGGCCAGTCCAGCGACCCGGCCGTCAAGGCCAAGGCGGCCCAGTTGTGGGAACACACGGCCCACGTGGCCGCGCTGGCCCAGGTGATCGCGCGCCGCGTGACCCATGTGGACCCGGACACGGCCATGTTCGCCGGCATCGTGCATGAAGTGGGCGGTTTTTATCTGCTGTCGCAGGCCGGCGCCTGGCCCGGCATCCTCGACGGCGATCCCGGCGACTGGATCGAATTCGGCGAGGCCGAGATCGGGCGCGGCGTGCTCAAGAAGCTGGTGATCCCCGAACCCGTGGCCCAGGCCGTGGAAGCCATGTGGGTGGGCTTGCGCGCGCTGCCGCCCGAAACCCTGGGCGACACGCTGCTGCTGGCCAACGACCTGGCGCCCGTGCCATCGCCGCTGCAGGAACGGCCCGGCGCCACCACCCTGCTCGGCGCGCGCACCATCGACTTCCTCGTCGGCGAAGGCACGCTGCACGACATCCTGGCCGAATCGGCGCACGAAGTGCAGGCGCTGTTCGCCGTCCTCATGCTGTAATCCCCCTCCCGCAAAGAACCGGGGTCAGGTCATGAAATTGCGCAACTTGCGCAATTTCATGACCTGACCCCGGTTTTGGGCCGTGAAGCGGGCCCCACCCGTTCACTCAATTCCAGCTTGTTGCTCACGCCCAGTTTCAGGTAGCACTCGCGCAGATAGGTGCGCACGGTCGACGGCGCCAGGCCCAGGTTGCGCGCGATTTCCTTGTACGAAAAGCCGGCCACGTATTCGCGCGCCACCCGTTCCTGGCTGGCCGTCAAACCATCGCCCACGCGCGGGCGCAGCGTGAGCCGCACCCGCTGCGGGCCGCCATCCGCCAGTTCGATGTGCACCTGCTTGCCGCTCCAGTGGCGCTGGCCCTCGGCGATCGCGCGCGCCAGCGGCAGCGGCAAGGGGCCGCCCTGCCAGGCCGGCCACTCGCGCAGCAACTGCTGGCAGAACGCACCGCTGGCGCCGACCAGGCAGGCATCGTCGTCAACGTCGGCCACCAGCTGGTTCTCCAGGTAAGCGCCCAGCGCGTGCCGCCATGACAGCTCGCCCGCGTGCATCAGGTGCGGCACCAGCAACTGCATGCGCACCCGCTCGTCCTCGCTGAAGGGCGCGCCATCCTGGCGCCGGAATACGGACAAAAAGGTGCCGAACCCCGTTTGCGCATCGCCATGGCTGGTCGCCAGCGACGGCCCCAGATCGTAGTGGCGGTCGAAGGCGCGCATGGCCTCGCTGTAGCCGCTGTCGTCCACCAGTGCCTGCGTCACCCCCACTTGCGCCTGCACGGCGAAGGCGAAACTGTCGTCGGCCGACACCGCCAGCCAGTCCAGCGCGAAACGCTGCGGCAAGCGGTATGGATGACTCTCGATGATGCGCGGATGGCGCGCGCCGCGCACGCCCGTGCCCCACCAGGCCGCATCGAACGGCAGGTGCTGGCGCAACGCGTCCAGCGCGCCCTCCTTGAACGCGTGCGGCGCCGCCTGCTGCGCCAGGGCGTTCCAGTGCGTGATGAGGTGCGAAAAATCTTCCAGCTTCAAGGTCACTCCCGGGTCGAGTCGGTTCCGATCATAGCCCAGCCGCGGCGGCGCGGCTACGGCGGCCGCCCCCTGCATTTGCGGAGTGGCGCCGCCGTTGCGCTTCCACCATGCTGTCAGCCCAAACACACCAACACCACACCAACACCAACAACAGGAGACAACATGCGATCGATACTCATGGCGGGCGCCGCCGGCGCGCTGCTGGCGCTCACGGGCTGCGGCCCAGGCACGCCGGGCGGCACCGCCAACCCCGCCACCACAGCCGGCACCTTGATGCAGGCGCCGCCGCTGCGGGTGGCCTCGCTGAACCGCGACGACCTGGCCGCCCAGCTGGGCGCGACCAGCGACGGCCAGCAATTGCTGGCCATGGCCGGCGCCCCAGCCTGCGGCGTCGATTTCCACTACTTCCAGTACCGCACCACGGGCGGCGCGGCCGAACCCACCTCCGCCTCGGGCGCGCTGATGCTGCCCACCGGCGGCGCCGGCTGTTCCGGCCCGCGCCCGGTGCTGCTGTACACGCACGGCACGGCCGTCACCCGCGGCTACAACATCGCCGCCATCAACGATCCGTCCAACGAGGGCTGGGCCGAAAGCGCCATCATGGCCGCCTTCTTCGCCGCCCACGGCTACATCGTGGTGGCGTCCAACTATGCCGGCTACGACAGCTCGCCCCTGCCCTACCATCCCTACACCAACGCCGAGCAGCAGTCGCACGAGATGGTCGACGCGCTGGCGGCGGCGCGCGCGGCGCTGGCGGCCGGCTTGCCCGCCGGGGTGTCCGACAACGGCCAGTTGTTCATCACCGGCTATTCGGAAGGCGGCCACGTGGCCATGGCCACCCACCGCGCGATGGAGGCCGCCGGCATGCACGTGACGGCGGCCGCGCCCATGTCCGGCCCCTACGCCATGCTGGCCTTTGGCGACGCCGTGTTCGCGCACGGCGACGTGGGTTTCGGCGGCTCCATCTACTACCCGCTGGTGATCAACAGCTACCAGCACGCCTACGGCAACCTGTACGCGACGCCGGCCGACGTGTACGACGCCACCTACGCCAACGGCATCGCCGCGCTGCTGCCCGGCCAGTACAGCGCCAGCACGCTGTTCAGCACGGGCAAGCTGCCCATGCTGGCCATCTTCGACAGCGCCACGCCGCGCACCGGCGACGCCGCGCTGGACGCGGCGCTGGCCGCGCCCGACGCCACGCTCAATCCGATCGCCGCGCTCGGCTTCGGCCAGCCGGCCTTGTTCCGCAACAGCTTCCGCACGGCCTACGCGCGCGACGCGCTGGCCACGCCGGACGGCGCGCTCCAGCCGGGCGGCGACCTGATGCCGCCATCCGCCGAACCCGCCTCGCCGATGCGCCGCGCGCTGAAAAAGAACGATCTGCGCGGCTGGCAGCCGCGCGCACCCCAGATGCTGTGCGGCGGCATGAACGATCCGGACGTGAATTACCCGGTCAACACGCTGACCATGCAGGGCTTGTGGGCGCCGCAGGTGGCCTCGGGCCAGGTGCGCGTGGTGGACGTGGACCCCACCTCCCATGGCGAGCGCGCCTCGGCCGGACAGGTGGCCAGCGTGGTCGGCGGCATCGTCGCGCAAGTGGTGATGGCCGCGCCGGAAGCGTCCAGCGCGCAGCAAAGCGCGGCCGTGCGGACCGCCGTGGCGTCATATTTTTCGGCCACGCCAGCGGGCAGCGCGCAGGGCGCGATGGCGCTCGGCCTGGCCAGCGTGGCCGCGCAGGCGGTCGACTATTTCCGCGCCCAGGGCGTGACCCGGGCCGACGAACTGGCCACCCACGTGGGTGAAGCCATCATGGCCAACTACCACTACCCGCTGGTGCAAACGGCGTGCGAAGTGGCGGCGCAAGCGTATTTCGCCGGCTTTGTGAAGGAAGCGAAACAATGAACAAGTCATCGATCTGGGCGCTGGCCTTGCTGGCCGGCCCTGCCACGGCGCACGCCGACGACATGCCCGCCAACCAGCTGCGCGCCGGCATCTACGCGGTCAGCTATGCCAGCCACGCCGACGACGTGACGGGGCCGTTCACGCCGCCCGGCGTCAACCTGGCGGTGCAATCGGTGCGCACGCCGTATCTGGCTTATGCGCGGCGGCTGGCGCCGCACTGGGAGCTGGAACTGGCCGCCGGCGTGCCGCCGACCACGCGCACGGTGGGCAGGGGGCCCGCCAAACTGGGTTCGGTCCCGTTCGACGGGCAACTGGTGGCGACGGCGAAATGGTGCTCGCCCACGCTGCTGCTGCACTACCGCTTCGGCGCCGAGGATGACGCGCTGCGGCCCGCCATCGGCCTGGGCGTGAATGCCACCTGGTTTTACGAACGCAGTTCGACCCCGGCCGGCGACGCCGTCAACGGCGGCCCGACCCGCATCAGCCTGTCGCGTTCGGTCGGCCCGGCGGCGACGGCTGGCTTGTCGTACCGGCTCACACCCGAACTCAGCGTAATCGCGTCCTATTCCCGGGTGCGCGTGAACAGCCATTACCAGTCCGACACGGCCGGCATCGCGCGCGCGACGACCATCCGCTTCAACCCGTCCGCCTGGGTGCTGGCCCTGGGCTACGCGTTCTGAAAAAAAAAGCCCGCCGGAGAGGCGGGCAAAGTCCAAAACTAGGGATCTCCCGAAAGAGATACATGCAGCTTACGCGCCGCATGGGCCGTTTTCCGTGCGGCAGCGCACATAGCGCGCAATATTGTCGATTCGGCACCGTGCGTGTCCGCGCAGTCCGCCGCGGGCACGGCCGAGCCGGGCCATCCGCCCGGCACCACGACGGCGCGGCGGGCCACCAGCCCGCCGCACCTGTCCCGTTCAGGCATCCTCACGCAAGCCCTGTTCGCTGCGCCAGGTCTTGAGCAGCGCATGGCGCCGCACCGGGTAGCGTTCCCCGGTCGATGCGGCCGCCGCGATGCGGTCGATGCGGAAGTGGCGGTAGGCGCCGCGCAATTCGCACCAGGCCGCCAGCAGGCGCTTGCCTTCGAGGAAGGCCAGCGCGAACGGCCACACGTAGCGCTCCGATTCGGCGCCCTGCTCGTCGCGGTACTGGATGCGCAGCCGGTGCTGGTAGCGGATCGCCTCGCGCACGGGACGCACGAAGGCGTCGCTGGCGTCGGGCTGGCTCACGCCCAGCGGCACCCACAGGCTGGTCTCGGCCATGTCGTCGCGCAAATCCTTGGGGGTGGCGGCGGCGATCTTGGCCAGCGCATTGGTGGCGGCCTGGGCCAGCGCCTCGTCGCCCTGGCGCCGCACCCAGCGCGCGCCCAGCACCAGCGCCTCCAGCTCGTCGGCGCCGAACATCAGCGGCGGCAGGAAGAAACCGGCCCGCAGCATGTAACCGACCCCGGCCTCGCCTTCGAGCGGCGCGCCCAGCCCGCTCAGGGTCTGGATATCGCGGTAGATGGTGCGTACCGACACGCCCAGTTGCTCGGCCAGCCGGGCCGCCGTGACGGGCCGGCGGTAGCCGCGCATGGCGTCCATCAGCATGAATAATCGGCCGGTACGGCTCATCGTCTTTCCATCCCCGCAACTGTTTGACCATACGGCCGGTACGGCATTATGACAAATTTGTGGCTATCATCCTGCATCCTGGATTATCCTAATGCCCATAGTTATTTCCATTTACCAACAATATGCACCGCCCGGCCCCCACCCCGCCCGGCAGGCGCAAGGATCATCCATGCTAGAAAAAACCGCCGCGGCGGCGCTGCTGACGGCCGCGCTGGCGCTGTCGCCGGCCTGTTCCGCCGCCGATGCCGGGACCGATGACGCAGCCCTGAGCGCGCTGCTGGTCGGCACCTGGATCAACCCGCCCGACAGCCCCGACTTCGAGCGCATCCCGTCGCGCGAAACCTTCCTGGCCAACGGCACCTACACCTATTTCGAGTACAAGGACATGGCCTGCCGCAAGCTGGCCGAGCGCATCACGGTGCGCTGGACGCTGCGCGACGGCATCCTCACCTCCATCCTGTCCGACGGCGCCATCCTCAAGGACAAGATCGTCAGCCTGACGCAGGAAAAGATCGTGCTGCGCTCGCTCGACGACGGCCGCAGCTACTTCCGTATCCGCTCCACGGCCTGCCCCACGGCGCTCAAGGGCGCGCACACGGCCAGCCACTGAGGCGGGCCAAGGGGGCCGGCGCCGGGGCCACCTGCTGGCGCCAGCCATCGGCCGTCGCTTGCTACATCAGTCGAGCAGGAAATTGCGCTGCGCCGCCTCCGCCGCCAGCGCGGCGCCCGCCGTTTCATCCTTCAGCGCCACGCCGGACAACTGGCGCTGGCGCGCCTGGGTCAGCAGATAGTGCAGCCGGTAGGCCGCCTCATCATAGCCCTGGCCGGCCGGCCGGACATTGGAGATGCAGTTGCGCCCGGCGTCGCTCATGCCCACCCGCGGCGCCCAGCTCAGGTACAAGCCCATGCTGTCGGGCGAACTGAGGCCGGGCCGCTCGCCGATCAGCACCACCACCATGCGCGCGCCCAGCAGCTGGGCGATCTCGTCGCCCACGGCCACCCGCCCCTGCCGCACGATGGCGGGCGGCGCCAGCGTCCAGTCGTCCGGCGCCAGGCGCGCCGCCAGCACTTGCAGGAAGGGCAAGGCATGCTGTTCGATGGCCAGGGCCGACAGGCCGTCGGCGATGACGATGGCCAGGTCGCCGGCCGCCGGCGTGCGCTCGCGCAACAACTGCCGCGATGGCTCGGACAGGCTGCGGCCCAGGTCCGGCCGCTGCAGATAGACTTGCCGGCTGGCGGCAGCGCTGTGCAGCTGCAAACAGGACCAGCCCAGCGCCGTGTGCAGCGACTGCGCCAGCGCCGCATGGTCGAGCGCGCGGTGCACGGCGTCGCGCGCCTGCGCATGGGCCAGCTGGAAGGCCAGCTGCGGCGCCGTCGGCTGGCTCACGCCGCTGCGGCCCAGCGCCACGCGCGCGTCCGTGTAGCGGCGCAGCGCCTGCCAGGGATTGGGCGTGACGATGTCGTCGTCCGGAATGCTCATGCCGTCTCTCCGCGCGCTCATTGCAACCGCAGCAGCGCCGGCTGGAACGCCGGCGGCAGCGCCTTGCCCAGGGTGACGTAATCGTCACGGGTGAAGATCTCCATCTCCTTCAGCCACGCTGCGAACTCCGGCGCCGGCTGCAGGCCCAGCGCGCGGCGCGCGTACAGCGCATCGTGGAAGGAGGTGGTCTGGTAGTTGAGCATGATGTCGTCAGACCCGGGGATGCCCATGACGAAGGTGCAGCCAGCCGTGCCCAGCAGGGTCAGCAGCACGTCCATGTCGTCCTGGTCGGCCTCGGCATGGTTGGTGTAGCACACGTCGCAGCCCATGGGCAGGCCCAGCAGCTTGGCGCAGAAATGGTCTTCCAGGCCGGCGCGGATGATCTGCCGGCCATCGTACAGGTATTCGGGGCCGATGAAGCCGACCACCGAATTGACCAGCAGCGGCTGGAACCGCCGCGCCACGGCGTAGGCGCGCGCCTCGCAGGTCTGC
Source organism: Rugamonas brunnea (assembly GCF_014042345.1). Classification (GTDB taxonomy): domain Bacteria; phylum Pseudomonadota; class Gammaproteobacteria; order Burkholderiales; family Burkholderiaceae_D; genus Rugamonas; species Rugamonas brunnea. Next base: position 38,851 of record NZ_JACEZT010000014.1, on the reverse strand, counting down.
TGGTCGACGCCATGGTGGGCGTTGGCCGACAGCGCACTGCCCTGCCCTGTCTCAAAATACATCACATTGTCGCCCACTGTGCCGCGCCGCAACGACAACGCCGCTTGCTGCGCCTCGGCCAGCAAGGCCAGGTTGATGCCGAAGCCGGCGTTGGCCTGCTCGGTGCCGGCGATGGACTGGAACACCAGGTCCACCGGCGCGCCCCGTTCGATGGCGGCGATGGTGTTGGTGACGTGGGTCAGCACGCAGGACTGGGTGGGTATGCCGTAGCGGGCGATGATCTCGTCGAGCATGGTGACGATCTTGATCACCTGCGGCAAGTTGTCGGTGGCCGGATTGATGCCGATGACGGCGTCGCCGCTGCCGTACAGCAGGCCATCGAGCAGGCTGGCGGCGATGCCGCTGGCGTCGTCGGTCGGGTGGTTGGGCTGCAGCCGCGTCGACATGCGTCCCGGCAGGCCGATGGTGTTGCGGAAGCGCGTGACCACGCTGCATTTCTTCGCTACCAGGATCAGGTCCTGGATGCGCATCAGCTTGCACACGGCGGCCGCCATTTCCGGCGTGATGCCGGGCGCCGTGCGCGCCAGCTGCGCCGTGTCGGCCGCGTCGCTGAGCAGCCAGTTGCGGAAGTCGCCCACGGTCAGGTGGGCGATGGGGGCGAAGGCGGCGGCGTCGTGGCTGTCGATGATCAGCCGTGTCACCTCGTCCTGCTCGTACGGCACCAGCGCCTCGCTGAGGAAGGTGTCCAGCGGCAGGGCCGCCAGCGCCATCTGCGCCGCCACCCTTTCCTCGGCACTGGCGGCGGCCAGGCCGGCCAGGTAGTCGCCCGAACGGGCCGGCGTGGCCTTGGCCATCAAGTCCTTCAAGTCGCGGAACTGGTAGGTGCGGTGGCCCACCCGGTGTACGTAGCTGCTCATGTTGTCTCCTGCGCGGCAGTTGCTGATGTTGCTGATCCTGCCGCTGATACCGTCATGCGTCCGGCCGGCGCCATGCCGGTCATCCCCTAGAAATTGCGCGCCGCCGTCAGCAGCAGCCGCTTGCGCACCACGTTCTTGCCGCTGCCGTCGGCATCGAAGAAGGTCCACAGCGGTGTGCCGTTGCGGCTGGCGTCGCCGTTGTTATAGACGGCCGCCGCCGAGAACGCCCAATTGTCCACCGTCTTGGTGACGCCGGCCTTGAGGTCGACAAAATCGAACGCGCTCATGTTGCGTACGTGCTGCTTACCGGCATGCAGGTTTAATGCCAGCCCCGGCGCCAGCTCCGGATTCCAGTTCACTTCGCCGTACAGCGTGCCGCGCGTGTCCACATTCTTGCCGCTGTAGGGATCGACGGCGAAGCCGAACCAGTGCTGGCTCAGGGTCAGCCAGCCGTAGACGTTGAAGCTGCCCATGTTCAGGCCCAGCTTGGCGTCCTGGGTATGGTAGCGGATGTCGCCGCCGGCCGTCTGGTAGTGGGCGGCCGGATACCAGTAGGTGACCAGGCCGGCGTCGATGTTGCTGTCCGCATTGAGCGGGTAGCGGTAGCCGCCGTACAGGTCGATCTCGGAACCGCTGCCGTTGTTGTAGGCCGCGTGCGATACGCCGGAACCGAACAGGCCCAGGTACAGGCCGCTGGCGTGGGTGAAGTCCAGGTTGGCCTGCACGGTGGGATGGCCCTGCGTTTGCGAAACGCCGCGGAACAGGTAATCGGACACCAGCGTGACGTTGCCGGTGTTGGTCCAGTCCGGCGCCGGCGCGGCGGCCGGCGTATCGGCCGCATGGGCGGCGGCGGCGCCCAGCACGCTGGCGGCGGCGCCCAAGCAGGCGAGGTGGCGCGCGGAGAACAGTGGAGCGGAGGTGGTCATGGTTTTCCTTTGCAAGTGAGAGCGAAACATGGGCATCAGGCGGCGTCGGCGGACGTGAGGGCGGCATGCTGCTGCCGGCTGTCCTTGGTGTAAAGGAAGAACCCGTATCCGCCCGCCATGAAGGCGGCGAAGATGCCGAACACCAGCAGGTTGTAATAGATCATGGTGGCCATGCAGACCACGGCGCCGGCCAGCGCGAACGCCGGAAACACGGGGTAGAACGGGGCGCGGAAGGGACGGTGCATGTCCGGCGCGGTGCGGCGCAGCTTGAACAGGCTCATCATGCTGAGGATGTACATGGTGATGGCGCCGAACACCGACATGGTGACGATGTTGGCGGTCAGCGTCTGGCCGCCGAACTTGATCAGCTCATCGCTGTAGATGGCGGCGATGCCGACCACGCCGCCGGCGATGATGGCGCGGTGCGGCGTGTGGAAACGCGGATGGATCTTGGCGAAGTAGCGCGGCAGGTAAGCGTCGCGGGCCAGCGCATAGATCTGACGCGAATAGCCGAGGATGATGCCGTGGAAGGAGGCGATCAGGCCGAACAGGCCCAGCCACACCAGCATGTGCAGCCAGTTGCTGTGCTCGCCGACGATGATCTTCATCGCCTGCGGCAGCGGGTCGTTGATGTTGGCCAGCTTGGTCCAGTCGCCCGCGCCACCGGCGAACACCATCACGCCGACGGCCAGCAGCACCAGGGTGATGATGCCGCAGATATAGGCGATGGGGATGGAACGGCGCGGGTCCTTGGCTTCCTCGGCCGCCATGGCCACGCCTTCGATGGCGAGGAAGAACCAGATGGCGAACGGGATCGCGGCGAACATGCCCGGGATCGCGGCGACGCTGAAGCTGTCCTGGCCGGACCAGCCGCCCTTGACGAAATGGCCGAGCGAAAAACCGGGCGAGACTACGCCCATGAACACCAGCAGTTCAAAGATGGCCAGCAAGGTCATCAGCAGCTCGAAGCTGGCCGCCACGTGCACGCCGACGATGTTGAGCGTCATGAACACCAGGTAGGCGCCCACGGCCGCCGTCTTCGGATCAACGGCGGGGAATTGGACGTTCAGATAGGCGCCGATGGCCAGCGCGATGGCCGGCGGCGCGAACACGAATTCGATCAGCGTGGCCGCCCCCGCCAGATAGCCGCCCAGCGGGCCGTAGGCGCGTTTGCTGTAGGCGAACGGGCCGCCGGCGTGCGGAATGGAAGTGGTCAGTTCGGTGAAGCTGAAGATAAAGGTGGCGTACATCGCCGCGATGAACAGCGCGGTGATGGTAAAGCCCAGCGTGCCCGCCGAAGCCCAGCCATAACTCCAGCCGAAATACTCGCCCGAAATGACCAGGCCAACCGCGATGCCCCATAGCTGAAATGTGCCCAGTGTTTGCTTCAGCGCCGGCGCGGCGCCCTGATGTGCGTTCATTTGGTACTCTCCCGTGGTGTTGGTCTGTCCTGCAAGGCAGGTATGGAAGTTGCTGAAATCGAGTATAGGTGGCCGTCACGGCCAGCGTTATCGAAAATCGGCAAACTTGCGGCAGCCCAGCAACCACGGGCGAAACGCCGCGCGAGCCGGCTCTCCGACGGAGGAAGCGATGCACCAGAATGTGACAGATACCTTGCGCGTTGCGCCGGATCAGCGCACCGCCGCCGCCTTGCGCACGGTGTTGGCGCGCGACGCCGACGAGCTGGCCAGCAAGCTCACCAACTGGCAGCAAAGCTACGACCAGTTCAGCGCCGGCCTGTTCCTGGGCGCCCTGACGGAGTTGCGCCAGCCACAGATTCAAATCTTCCGGGAAAGTCTGAGCCAGTCCGTGCGCCAGTCGTGCCGGGTGTGGCCGGATGCGATCTGGTTCGGCCTGCCCGACCATGCGGTGGCCACGCGCATCAATGGCCGGCTGGTGGAGCAGGACTGGATCATGGTACAGCCAGGCAATGTGGAATTTGAACTGGTCACCCCCAGCGCCTACCGCATCTACGGCATCGTGGTCAGCCGCGCGCTGCTGACGGCGGCGGCGGCGCGCAGCGGCTGCCAGGTCGACTGGCCCCGGGTGCAGGCGGCCGAAGTGCTGCGGGTGGACGCCCGCGCCCGCGCGCACTGCGTGCACCTGCTGGCCCAGCTGCTGCCCGAGCAGCAGCCGGCGACGTGGCAGGGCGAGGCGCAATGGCAGGCTGGGGCGCAGTGGGAGGCGCAATGGCAGGACACCATCCTGTCCGCCCTGCTGGACATGCTGGACCATAGCTGCGTGGAACCGGCCATCGCCGCCAGCCTGCAGCGGCGCCAGCGGGTGGTAGCCAGGGCGCGCGAATACATCCTGGCGCACCGTGCCGAAGCGATCACCGTGCCGGAGCTGTGCGAGCAGGTGCACGTGAGCCGGCGCACGCTGCAATATTGTTTTGAAGACGTGCTGGGCATGAGTCCCATGCTCTACCTGCGCATGATGCGGCTGAACGGCGTGCGCCGCCAGTTGCACGACCCGGCCGCCCGCGGCAGCACCATCGGCGACGTGGCCGGCGCCTGGGGCATGTGCAACTTCAGCCAGTTTTCCAGCGACTACCGCAAGCTGTTCGGCGTGCGCCCGTCCGCCGCGCTGAAGGCAGGCATGTAAGGCCGCCCTGTCGCGGTCCCACTTTGGACGGACGCGCGCCAAAAAATGAAACATCCCCCCTGGCGCTGCCGCGAGGGGGGATGTTTTAGAGCGGAACCGGCTTACACCACCGCGCCGTCCGTCTCGTCCTTTTCCTTGATCGGCTTGATCAGGTCTTCGCGCTTCACGCCCAGCCACATGGCCACGGCCGCCGCCACGAACACCGACGAGTAGATACCGAAGCAGATACCGATGGTCAGCGCCACGGCGAAGTAGTGCAGCGTGGGGCCGCCCAGGAACAGCATCGACAGCACCATCATCTGGGTGCAGCCGTGGGTGATGATGGTACGCGAGATGGTGCTGGTGATGGCGTTGTCGATCACCTCATGCACCGACATCTTGCGCTGCTTGCGGAAGTTCTCGCGGATCCGGTCGAAGATCACCACCGATTCGTTGACCGAGTAGCCGAGCACCGCCAGCACGGCGGCCAGCACCGTCAGCGAGAATTCCCACTGGAAGAAGGCGAAGAAGCCCAGGATGATCACCACGTCGTGCAGGTTGGCGATGATGGCCGCCACCGCGAACTTCCACTCGAAGCGCACGGCCAGGTAGATCATCACGCCGATCACCACCATGGCCAGCGCGTTCATGCCGTTCTGGGCCAGCTCGTCACCCACCTGCGGGCCGACGAATTCCACCTTCTGCAGCGACACCGTTTCGGCGCCGGCCGCGTCCATGCAGGCCGTCTTGGTCACTTGCTCGCCCTTGGGGCTGACGCTGTCGATCTGCTTGAGCGTGCCCTGCTCGGCCTTGCACAGGCCGTCGAACACCAGCTGCGAGGCGGCGTTGCCGGTCACGGTCTTGATCACGGGCAGGCGCAGCATGACGTCGTGCGCGGTGCCGAAGCTGGTCACTTCCGGCTGCTCATAGCCGACCTTTTCCAGCGTGTGGCGGATGCTCTCCAGGTTGGCCGGCTTGGCGTACTTCAGTTCCATCACGGTGCCGCCCGTGAACTCGACCGAGAAGTGCAAGCCTTTATGGAACAGGAAGAACACGGCAGCCACGAAGGTCAGCGCCGAGATGGCGTTGAACACCAGCGCGTGGCGCATGAACGGTATGTCTTTTTTGATGCGGAAAAATTCCATGAAATCCTCTGAGGTTGGAGCCCGTCCCGCCGAAGCGGGACGGTGAACTTATTTCGACAGGCCGGGCACCCACACGGTGCCGATGGCGATCGATTGCAGTTTCTTCTTGCGGCCATACCAGAGGTTGACCACGCCGCGCGACATGAACACGGCCGAGAACATGGACGTCAGGATGCCCAGGCAGTGCACCACGGCGAAGCCGCGGATGGCGCCCGAACCGAACACCCACAGCGCCAGGCCGACGATCAGCGTGGTCACGTTGGAGTCCAGGATGGTGGCCCAGGCGCGGTCGAAGCCGACCGAGATCGCTTGCTGCGGCGAGGCGCCGCCGCGCAGCTCCTCGCGGATGCGTTCGTTGATCAGCACGTTGGCGTCAATTGCCATACCGAGCGCCAGCGCGATTGCGGCGATACCGGGCAGGGTCAGCGTGGCCTGCATCAGCGACAGCAGCGCGATCAGCAGCAGCAGGTTGCAACCCAGCGCCAGCACGCTGAAGAAGCCGAACATCATGTAGTAGGCCATCATGAACACGGCGATGGCGGCGAAGCCGTACATGGTCGAATGCAGGCCCTTGCTGATGTTCTCGGCGCCCAGTTGCGGGCCGATGGTGCGTTCTTCGATCACGTCCATCGGCGCGTACAACGCGCCCGAGCGCAGCAGCAGCGCCAGTTCGGCCGAGTTCTCGGCGTTGCCCATGCCGGTGATCTGGAAGCGGCTACCCAGTTCGCTCTGGATGGTGGCCACCGACAGCACTTCCGGCTTGCCCTTCTCGAACAGCACGATGGCCATGCGCTTGCCCACGCGCTCGCGGGTGGCGTCGCGCATCTTGCGGCCGCCGTCGCCGTTCAGGTCGATGCCCACGGCCGGTTGCTGGTTCTGGTCGAAGCTGGCGGTGGCGCTGGAGATGTAGTCGCCGGTCAGCACCACGTCCTTGCTCAGCACCACGGGCACGCCCTTGCCGACCGTGAACAGCTCGGAGTTGAAGGGAATCGCGGCCGTCAGTTCGGTGCCGGGGGTGATGGTGTCGTCCACCATGCGCACTTCCAGCGTGGCGGTGCGGCCGATCACGGCCTTGGCGCGCGCCACGTCCTGCACGCCGGGCAACTGCACCACAATGCGGTCCGGACCCTGCTGCTGGATGATGGGTTCGGCCACGCCCAGCTCGTTCACGCGCTTGGACAGGGTGGAGATGTTCTGTTTGACGCCTTCCTCGATGGTCTGCTTGAGCGCGGCCGGCTTGAGGCTGACGATCAGCTTCAGGTCGGGGGCAACACCTGCGTCCACCAGCGACAGGTCGCCCATGGACGAGGACAGCACGTCGCGCGCCTGGGCGCGGGTGGCGTCGTCGCGGAATTTGATTTCGATGGTGTCGCCCACGCGGTCGATGCCGGCGTGGCGCACGTTCTTGTCACGCAGCAGGCTGCGGGCCGAGGCCTGGATGCCTTGCACGCGCTTGGTCAGGGCCGCCTTCACGTCCACCTGCATCAGGAAGTGCACGCCGCCGCGCAAGTCCAGGCCCAGGTACATGGGCAGGGCGCGCAGGCTTTGCATCCATTTCGGGGTGTTCGGCTGCAGGTTCAGCGCCACCAGGTAGGTCGGATCGGCCGGATCGGCGTTCAGATCCTTCTCCAGCACGGCCTTGGCCTTGAACTGGGTGTCGGTGTCGGCGAAACGGGCCCGCACGGAGGCGTAGGTGCCGGTGCCGTCGAAGCTCACGCCCTCCACCGCCAGGTTTTCCTTGCGCAGCACGGCTTCCACCTGGGAGGCCATCTCGGCCGTCATCTTGACGGTGGACTTGCCGCTGGTGACTTGCACGGCCGGCGATTCGCCGAAGTAGTTAGGCGCCGTGTACAGCGCGCCCAACAGGATGGCGATGCCGATGACGATGTATTTCCAGACAGGATAGCGATTCATATAGTTCAGCGTTTGATGTTGAGCCGACTGGACACGGCCCCGCTCTTGGCGGGGCCGGTCGGGATTACAGCGCCTTCAGCGTGCCCTTGGGCAGCAGCACGGTGACGGATTGCTTCTGCACCACGATTTCGGTGCCGCTGGACACTTCCAGCGTCACGTAGGCGTCGGTGACCTTGGCCACTTTGCCCAGCAGGCCGCCGGCCGTGACCACTTCGTCGCCCTTGGCCAGCGCGTCCATCATGGCCTTTTGTTCCTTGGCCCGCTTTTGCTGGGGGCGGATCATCAGGAAATACATGGCCACGAACATCAGGATCAGCGGCAGGAAGCTGGTCAGGTTGCCACCGAGGCCGAGCGCGTCGCCGGCCGATTGTGCGTAAGCGTTGGAAATGAACACTGCGTACTCCGTTTATAAGTTTGAAAAAATAGCGCTGTATTCTAGCACTGGCGGGAAGGCGTCAACCTCCCCGGAATATGGGTGGCATGCATCTTTTTACAAGATTGCAACAGACCACCGCCGTTTTACACCCCGCGCGCCCGGTCCGCGTGGAATTGCAGGGTCCACGCGTGGAAGCGGTCCTCGTCCAGCGCATCGCGCATCTGCTGCATGATGTCGAGGTAGTAATGCAGGTTGTGGATGGTGTTCAGGCGCGCGCCGAGGATTTCCTGCGAGCGGTGCAGGTGGTGCAGGTAGGCGCGCGAGAAGTTGCGGCAGGCGTAGCAGCCGCAGGTCTCATCCAGCGGCGCCTTGTCATCCTTATAACGGGCGTTCTTGATCTTGATGTCGCCGAAGCGGGTGAAGATCCAGCCGTTGCGGGCGTTGCGGGTCGGCATCACGCAGTCGAACATGTCGACCCCGTTCGAGACGCCGGCCACCAGGTCTTCCGGCGTGCCCACGCCCATCAGGTAGTGCGGCTTGTTGGCCGGCAGGCGCGGGCCCACGTGGGCCAGCACGCGCATCATGTCCTCCTTCGGTTCGCCCACGGACAGGCCGCCGATGGCCAGGCCGGGGAAGTCGATCTCCTCCAGCTTGGCCAGCGATTCGTCGCGCAGCGATTCGAACATGCCGCCCTGGACGATGCCGAACAGCGCGTTCGGGTTGCCGCCGCGGTGGAACTCATCGTGCGAGCGCTGGGCCCAGCGCAGCGACATGCGCATCGACTTGGCCGCCTCGTCCAGCGTGGCGGGCCGGCCGGCGATCTCGTACGGCGTGCATTCGTCGAACTGCATCACGATGTCGGAGTTGAGCACGCGCTGGATCTGCATCGACACCTCGGGCGACAGGAACAGCTTGTCGCCGTTGATGGGCGAATTGAAATGCACGCCCTCCTCCGTGATCTTGCGCATCTCGCCCAGCGAGAACACCTGGAAGCCGCCCGAGTCGGTCAGGATGGGCTTGTCCCAGCCCATGAAGTCGTGCAGGCCGCCGAACTTGGCCATCACGTCGTTGCCGGGGCGCAGCCACAGGTGGAAGGTATTGCCGAGGATGATCTGGGCGCCGATTTCCTTCAGCTCCAGCGGCGACATGGCCTTGACGGAGCCGTAGGTGCCGACCGGCATGAAGATCGGGGTTTGCACTTCGCCGTGGTTCAGTTTCACGGTGCCGCGGCGGGCCTTGGTCAGGCCGCTGCTGTCGGTCTTGATGAGTTTAAATTCCAGCATGGAGGGTTCTTTCAGTTAAATCCGGGAAGCGCGCGCCTGGGTCGTCAGCAGCATGGCGTCGCCATAGCTGAAGAAACGGTATTCCTGGGCGATGGCGTGGGCATAGGCCGCGCGGATCTCGTCGAAACCGGCGAAGGCCGACACCAGCATCAGCAGCGTCGACTTGGGCAGGTGGAAGTTGGTGATCAGGCGGGTGACAGTCTTGAACTGGTAACCGGGCGTGATAAACAGGGCCGTGTCGGCGCTGCCCGCTTCCAGCGTGCCGCTCTGCGAGGCCGATTCCAGCGCGCGCAGGCTGGTGGTACCCACGGCCACCACGTCGCGCCCGGCGGCGCGGGTGGCGCGCACGGCGTCCACCGTCGCTTGCGGCATGGTGTACCACTCGGTGTGCATCTTGTGCTCGGACAGCACTTCCGTGCGCACCGGCTGGAAGGTGCCGGCGCCCACGTGCAGCGTGACGTAGGCGAAGTTGACGCCCTTGGCCTTCAGTTTGTCGAGCAGCGGCTGGTCGAAATGCAGGCCGGCCGTGGGTGCGGCCACGGCGCCGGGCACCTTGTTGAACACGGTCTGGTAGCGCGTCTCATCGAACGCGTCAGCCGCGTGCTCGATGTAGGGCGGCAGCGGCAGGCGGCCGTGGGCCTCGATCAGCTCGAACACGTCGGCGTCGAAATGCAGGGTGTAGAACTCGCCGGCGCGCTCGCCGACGGTGACGTTGAAGGCGTCGGCCAGGCGGATCTTCACGCCGGGGCCCGGCGACTTGGAGGCGCGCACCTGGGCCAGCACGGTGCGGTTGTCGAGCACGCGCTCGACCAGCGCCTCGATCTTGCCGCCGCTGTCCTTGACGCCGAAGAAGCGCGCCTTGAGCACGCGGGTGTCGTTCATCACCAGCAGGTCGCCCGGCTGCAGCAGGTCGATGATGTCGGCGAACTGGCGGTCCACCAGCTGCGCGCCGTCCACGTGCAGCAGGCGGGAGGCGCTGCGGTCGGGCAGCGGGAACTGGGCGATGCGCTCGGGCGGCAAGTTAAAATCGAAATCGGAAAGCGAATACATGAGCAAACTTCTAGTGTGATGGAATACCGGAACTGGCCCCGTGCTTTCTGCGCAAGCCTTACAATACGGCGTTGCCGCGCGACGGCCAACCCTCTATTTTACGCTAGTACGCCCTGAAGCACCTGAATATGCCTGTTTCAAAGCCCAAGACCGCCAAGAAGACCGTCAGCCCGCAAGCCCGGCTGGCCAAGCTGGGCCTGCACACGGACATGGACCTGGTGCTGCACCTGCCCATGCGCTACGAGGACGAAACCCAGGTGGTGACGATACGCGAAGCCTGCCTGCATGGCGGCGAGTCGTCCCAGGTCGAGGGTGTGGTGGTCAAGAATGAAATCGCCTACAAGCCGCGCCGCCAGCTGCTGGTCCATATCGCCGACGAGACGGGCGACCTGCAACTGCGCTTCATGAACTTCTATGGCAGCCAGGTCAAGCAACTGGCCGAGGGCACGCGGGTGCGCGCGCGCGGGGAACTCAAACACGGTTTCTTCGGCGCCGAGATGGTGCATCCGACCTACAAGGTGGTCAACGAGGGGGCGCCGCTGCCCACCTCCCTCACCCCGGTCTACCCGGCCGGCGAGGGCTTGTCCCAGCCCGTGCTGCGGCGCGCGATTGGCGACGCGATGAAGCGCGTGGACTGGACCGATACGCTGCCCGCTGAACTGATCGACAGCATGCGGCTCACCAATTTCGAACCGGCCGTCAAGCTGCTGCACTATCCGCCCCAGCAGGTGGACGAGCACGCGCTGGCCGACCGTTCACACCCGGCCTGGGTGCGCATGAAGTTCGACGAACTGCTGGCCCAGCAACTGTCGCTGAAACGGGCGCAGCGCGCGCGCCGTGCCAAGGGGGCGGCCGCGCTCAAGGTGGTGGGCGACCTGTCGGCCCGCTTCGAGGCCGCGCTGCCGTTCAAACTGACGGGCGCCCAGCAGCGCGTGCTGAACGAGATCCGCGCCGACCTGCGCCATCCCTACCCCATGCAGCGCCTGCTGCAGGGCGACGTGGGCAGCGGCAAAACGGTGGTGTCGGCGCTGGCCGCGACCCAGGCCATCGACAGCGGCTTCCAGGCGGCCCTGATGGCGCCGACGGAAATCCTGGCCGACCAGCACTTCCGCAAGATCGCGGCCTGGCTGGAACCGCTGGGCGTGAAGGTGGCGTGGTTGACCGGCAGCCTGAAAAAGAAGGACAAGCTGGCCGCCACCGCGCTGATCGAATCGGGCGAGGCGCAACTGGTGATCGGCACCCATGCGCTGATCCAGGATGGCGTGAACTTCGCCAACCTGGGCTTGGTGATCGTGGACGAGCAGCACCGCTTCGGCGTGGGCCAGCGCCTGACCTTGCGCAACAAGGGCAACGAGGGCGCCATCCCGCACCAGCTGATGATGTCGGCCACGCCCATCCCGCGCACGCTGGCCATGACCTACTACGCCGACCTGGAAGTGTCGGTGATCGACGAACTGCCACCAGGCCGCAGCCCCATCGTCACGCGGGCCGTGGACCAGAACCGGCGCGACGAGGTGATCGCGCGCGTGCACGCGGCCGCGCTGGAAGGCCGGCAAATCTATTGGGTCTGCCCGCTGATCGAGGAATCGGAAGCGCTGCAACTGCAAACAGCCACCGACACCCACGCCCTGCTGGCCGAAGCCCTGCCCGACCTGAACGTGGGCCTGGTGCACGGCCGCCTGAAGCCGGCCGAAAAGCAGGAGGTCATGGACGCCTTCAGCGCCGGCCAGATGCACGTGCTGGTGGCCACCACCGTGATCGAGGTGGGGGTGGACGTGCCCAACGCATCGCTGATGGTGATCGAGCATGCCGAACGTTTCGGCCTGTCGCAGCTGCACCAGTTGCGCGGGCGGGTGGGACGGGGATCGGCGGCCAGCGTGTGCCTGCTGCTGTACCAAAGCCCGCTGGGCGGCGTGGCGCGCCAGCGCCTGATGACGATGCGCGAAACGACCGACGGTTTCGAGATCGCCCGGCGCGACCTGGAGATACGCGGCCCCGGCGAATTCCTCGGCGCGCGCCAGTCCGGCCAGGCCATGCTGCGCTTCGCCGACCTGGAGACGGACGGCTGGCTGGTCGATCAGGCGCGCGACGTGGCGCACGACCTGCTGCACGCGCCCGACAAGGCGGCCACGGTGGAAGCCCACCTGGCCCGCTGGCTGGGCGGGCGCGAGGAATTCCTCAAGGTCTGAAGATCAGAACTACAATCAGCAGCACGATCAGAAGCACATATACAGCCGGGTGGCCATGTCCAGCATGAAGTCCGGCTTGAGATAGGCGGCGAACACCAGCGTCAGCACCACGGCCAGCGCCAGCCGCATTAGCCACGGCTTCAACCACGTCTTCATGCCGGCTGCAATTGTGCCCGCACCAGCGGACGCTCATTGATGGGCAGGTTGACCAGCGCCGCCATCACGCCGAGCGCGATGGCGATGCCCCACACCACGTCGTAGCTGCCCTGGCGCGCGAACAGGTAACCGCCCAGCCACACCCCGAGGAAGCTGCCCACCTGGTGCGAGAAGAACACCACGCCCGCCAGCATGGACATGTGCTTGACGCCGAAGATGCCGGCGATGATGCCGTTGGTGAGCGGCACGGTGGACAGCCAGATCAAGCCCATGGCCGCCGCGAACACATACACCGTCCATTGCGACAGCGGCGCCAGCAGGAACAGGCTGATGAACACCGAGCGCGAGAAGTAGATCGCCGCCAGCAGCATGCGCTTGGGCAGGCGTCCACCGAGCTTGCCCGCGAAGTAGGAGCCGAAGATGTTGAACAGGCCGATCAGGGCCAGCGCCGTCATGGCCACCTTGGGATTGGCGATGCCCTTGTCAGCCAGGTACACGGCCAGGTGCGCGCCGATGAACACCACCTGGAAGCCGCATACGAAATAGCCGGCCACCAGGAACAGGAAGGAACGGTTGCCCATCGCCTCGCGCATCGCTTCACCCGCGCTTTGCTGCGGTCCGTGGCTATGGCTCACCTCCGGCTCGCGCAGGAACAGCGCCATGGGGATCATCGCCACGATCACCAGCACGGCCAGCAGGTAGAATGCGTTCTGCCAGCCGGCCGAGGAGATCAATTGCTGCGCGACGGGCAGCATGAAGAACTGGCCGAACGAGCTGCATGCGCCGGAAATGCCGAACGCCCACGAGCGCTTTTCAACCGGCGCCACGCGCCCGATGATGCCGCTGACGGCGCCGAACGCCGTGCAGGACAGACCCAGGCCGATGAACACCCCGGAGCCGATCACGAACAAGGTGGCATCGTTCACCACCGCCATCCACACCAGTCCCAGCATGTAGCTGACGGCGCCCACCAGCACCACGCGCATGGTACCGAAACGATCAGCCGCCATGCCGGCGAACGGGCCGAACGCGCCCCATAGCAGATTCTGCAGCGCCATCGCCAGCGAGTAGGTTTCGCGGGTCCAGCCGTGGGCTTGCGAAATGGGTTGCATCCACAGGCCGAAGCCGTGGCGCACGCCCATCGCGAGCGTGAGGACGACGCCGCTGGCCAGCAGCACGGTTTTGAGCGACGGGGCGCGGGAGGTGGTGATCATGTCTGAACTCTGCCTGATATGGTGTTGTGCGTTATTGGTCGGCGCTGTAGCGCAGGCCGATCTGGTCCCGGATGGTGTCGAGCACGCCCATGATGGCCAGCGTTTCCTCGTGCGGCATGACGGGGCTTTCGATCAGGCCCAGGCGCATGCAGCGCACCACTTCCTGGGCCTCGTGCGTGTAGCCGTTGCCGCTGTGGGGGATGGTGAGCGTGCGTTCGTTGCGCGCCAGGCCATCCACCAGCGTGACGGAGATCTTCTCCGTTTTGTAGAAGCGGTCATGCAGGCGCACGAAACCCTTGTCGCCCGAGATGGTCAGTTCGGTCGGCGTGCGCGCGCGCAGGCTGCAGCTGCAGGCGGACATGGCGCCGCCTTCGTGGCGCAGCGTGAACATGGTCTGCAGATCGATGCCGGTGGTGGCCATCTGGGCCTGCGCCTGCACGGCCGTCACTTCGCCGAGGAAGAACGAGGCCATCGACAGCGGGTAGATGCCCACGTCCAGCAACGCGCCGCCGCCCAGGTCCGGATTGAACAGGCGATGCTCGGGGCCGACCGTGGCGGCGAAGCCGAAATCGGCGCTGACGTGGGTCGGGGTGCCGATCTCGCCGCTGTCGATGATGCGCTTGGCCTCAACCACGGCCGGCATGAAGCGGGTCCACATGGCTTCCATCACGAACAGCTGCTTGCGGCGCGCCAGCGCGATGATGTCCTCGGCCTGCCGGCGGTTCATGGTGAACGATTTCTCGACCAGCACGCCCTTGCCGCCGTGCAGGCACATCATGGCGTTCTCGTGGTGCATGGGGTGCGGCGTGCCGATGTAGACCACGTCCACCTGGTCGTCGTCGGCCAGCGCCTGGTAGGAGCCATGGCAGCGTTCCACGCCGAAGCGGGCGCCAAACGCGGCGGCGCCGTCGGCGCTGCGCGAAGCGACGGCCACCAATCTGGCGCCGGGCGTATCCTGCAAGGCGGTGGCGAACGCCGTCGAGATTTTGCCGGTACCCAGGATGCCCCAGCGGATGACCTGACCCATATTCGTTTCGCTTTCCGCCGCCATGCGACCTAGTTGACCACTGTCCCCCGTTTAGGACGGAACACCGTGGCGTCTGCATAAAATGTCTCGTCCTGCCCTGGCCACCAGTCCGGTACGCCCAGCACCGGCAGCGGCGTGAAGCAGGCCGTCGTCAAACCCTGTTGCGCCAGATCCTGCGCAACATGCTCGTCCAGCCAGGCGCGCCGGCCTGCATCATCCAGCGCAAAATAATCGCCCCCGGCGACGACCACGCGGGTGTGCGCGGTGATCGCCTTGTAGGGCGCCACCAGTTTCTCCATCAGCGCATGACCGAACAACCAGACTTGCGCATCCGGGCCCCAACTGGCGCGCTGCTCGACGAACGCGGCGCGCCACTGATGGCCACGCAACGCATCGGCCAGCGCATGGCCGGCAACACTGTCGCGCACCACCAGCAAGGCGGCGTTCTCGTCGAACAGCGTGGCCGCGTCGCGGGCCGGGCCGCGCGACTTGCCGACGCCATCGCGCGCGATCTGCGCCGCCTGCAGCGCGTTCAGTTGCCGCTTGATGCGCGGGAAGCTGAGCCACACCAGGGCGTTGAAGAAATCGTGCAGGTTGTCGCGCGTAGGCACGCAGCCGGTGGCGCCGATGAATTCCTCATACGCGGTGCCGTCGGGCAGCGCGCTTTGCGGCACAAACCTCAGCGGCAGTCCCCGATGATTACATAAATCGAGCGCGGCTGCTCGCGCGTTGAATTTTTCGATCTCGCTGCCGGCGCCAGGCGCCAGCAGGGTCGCCGCCGCCCCTACCGTCTGATACCAGGGGCGCGGCCAGTCGATGGCGCCGAACACGCCTCAGACCATCTTCCAGTTGATGGTTTCGCCGGCGTTGAGCGGCACCACCTGCTGGTCGGCCAGCGGCAGCGTGGCCGGCAGCTCCCACGCTTCGCGCTTGAGCGTGATGGTGCCCGTGTTGCGCGGCAGGCCGTAGAAGGCCGGGCCGTTGAAGCTCGCGAAGGCTTCCAGTTTGTCGAGCGCGCCGGCGCGTTCGAACGCTTCCGCGTACAGCTCCATCGCGTGCAGGGCCGTGTAGCAACCAGCGCAGCCGCAGGCCGCCTCTTTGGCGCCCTGCGCGTGCGGCGCCGAGTCCGTGCCCAGGAAGAAGCGCTCGTCGCCGCTGGTGGCGGCCGTCATCAGCGCCAGGCGGTGTTCCTCGCGCTTGAGCACGGGCAGGCAGTAGTAGTGGGGACGGATGCCGCCCTTGAAGATCTCGTTGCGGTTGTACAGCAGGTGGTGGGCCGTGATGGTGGCGGCGATCGGGCCGTCCGCCTCGGCCACGTACTGGGCCGCGTCCTTGGTGGTGATGTGCTCGAACACCACGTTCAGGGCCGGGAAATCGCGGCGCAGCGGGCGCATCACGCGCTCGATGAACACGGCTTCGCGATCGAACAGGTCGATGTCGGGGTCCGTTACCTCGCCATGGACCAGGAAGGGCATGCCCACTTCCTGCATCATTTCCAGCGTCTTGTAGCAGTTGCGCAGGTCGGTCACGCCGGCGTCGGAATTGGTGGTGGCGCCGGCCGGGTACAGCTTGACGGCGTGGATGAAGCCACTTTCCTGGGCGCGCACGATCTCGTCAGGCGGGGTGTTGTTGGTCAGGTAGAGCGTCATCAGCGGCTCGAATTCCATCCCCTGCGGCAGCGCGGCCAGGATACGCTCGCGATAGGCCAGCGCCATGGCCGTGGTGGTGACGGGCGGCTTCAGGTTGGGCATGACGATGGCGCGGCCGAACTGGCGCGCGCTGTGCGGCAGCACGCTGGCCAGGGTGGCGCCATCGCGCAGGTGCAAATGCCAGTCGTCTGGACGGGTGATGGTCAGGCTCTGGGGGATGTGTTCGAAATCGGACATGGCAGCGGACTCTCAAATTGCGGATCCCGCCATTTTAACTGGTCGCGGGAATGGGTGCCCGGTTGCGGGGTCATGGCTGACATAACTGCCAGAAGATGAAATTCTTGCAACCACCCGCGAGCGGAATCGCCCCTATCGGATGATGGCCACCCGCCGCTGCAACCGCCGGGCCGCCCACGACAGCAGACAGCACAGCACGAAGTACACCACCGCCACGAACGTGTACATTTCCACCAGCCGCCCGTCGCGCTGGGCGACCTTGCTGGCTGCGCCGACGAAATCGGGCACCGACAGCACATACACCAGCGACACGTCCTGGAACAGCACGATGGTCTGGGTCAGCAGCACCGGCAGCATGTTGCGGAACGCCTGCGGCAGCACGATGTGCCACATGGTGCGCCCGTAGCCCAGCCCCAGCGCCTGCGCCGCCAGCACCTGCCCGCGCGGAATGGCCTGTATCCCGCCGCGCATGATCTCGCAGTAGTAGGCGGCCTGGAACAGGGTGAATGTGATCAGCGCCGACCAGAACGTGCCCACCTTGATCGGTTCGTCCGCCCCGATCAGCCACGCCGCCACGTACGGCACCAGGAAATAGAACCAGAAGATCACCAGCACCAGCGGCACGGCCCGCACCAGGTTCACGTAGCCGGCCGCCGCCAGCGCCAGCGGCCGGCGCCGCGACATGCGGCCCAGCGCCAGCAGCGTGCCCAATGCCACGCCACCCAGCATGGCCAGCACCGTCAGCTCCAGCGTGAACGTCATCCCCACCTGGAACAGGTAGACCCAGGAACGGGCGATGACGTCGAAATCGAACTGGGCGAACATGCTCAGTGCCTGCCTAATGTGCCGGGCAGCGCCAGCCGCCGTTCCAGCCAGTGCATGGCGGCGATCACCACCAGGTTGGCCAGCACGTAGATGGCGGTGGCGGCGGAAAACGCTTCGAACACCTGGAACGAGAATTCCTGGATGGCGCGCGCGCTGGCCGTCAGTTCCATCAGGCCGATGGTGAGCGCCACGGAACTGTTCTTGATGATGTTGAGGAATTCGCTCGTCAGCGGTGGCAGCACGATGCGCAGCGCCAGCGGCAGCAGCACGTAGCGGTAGGCCTGCGGCAGGCGCAGTCCCAGCGCCAGCGCGGCCAGCCGCTGCCCACCGGCCAGCGCCTCGATGCCGGCCGTGACCTGCACCGCCACCCGGGCCGACGTGAAGAAGCCCAGGCACACGACGGCCGTGAGGAAGGGCGCGTTGGGCAGCGCCTTGAGCCAGTCGCCGGCCGCCTGCGGCAGCAGTTCCGGCATCACGAAAAACCACAGGAACATCTGCACCAGCAGCGGCACGTTGCGGAACAATTCCACGTAGGCCGTGCCCAGCCGCCGCAGCCACGGCGAAGGCAGCGTGCGCAGCGTGCCCACGGCCAGCCCCAGCGCCAGCGCCATCACCCAGCCGCACAGCGAGGTGGCCAGGGTCCAGCCCAGGCCCGACAGCAGCGTGTCCCAGTAGGTGTGGACGCCGTCGGGCGAGAGCTCGCCGAAGATGGCCCAGTTCCAGTGGTAATGCATATCACTTCCTGCGGCTGGCCGCCTTCTGCGCCGCCGGCACCTCGGCATAGGCGGCCGGATCGGGCGAGTCGGTCGGCTTGGCGATCACCGCCTTCAGCTGGGGCGGCATGGGGAAGTTCAGGTTGATGCCCTTGGGCGGGATGGGACTGAGGAACCACTTGTTATAGATCTTGATGAAATCGTCGGACTGGTACAGCCGCGTGAGCGCCGCGTCCACCACCTGCTTGAAGGCCGGGTCGTCGCGCCGCAGCATGATGCCGTACGGTTCCACCGACAGGGCTTCCTTGGTGATCTCGAACTCGCCCGGATTGCGCGAGGTGGCCACCTGGCTGGCCAGCAGGATGTCGTCGTTGGCCTCGGCCACGGCGCGCCCCGTCTCCAGCATCAGGAACGATTCGGGATGGTCCTTGCCCACCACGATGTTCATGCCCAGCTGCTGCTCGTTGTTCAGGATCGTCATCTGCTTGAGCGTGGTGGTGCCGGCCGTGGCCACCAGCGTCTTGCCCTTCATGTCGGCCAGGCTGCGGATGTGCGAGGACTTCTTGGCCAGCAGCCGGTTGGCGATCACGAACATGGTGGGCGCGAACGCCACCTGCTTCTGGCGCTCGGCGTTGTTGGTGGTGGAGCCGCATTCAAGGTCGATGGTGCCGTTGGCCATCAGCGGGATGCGGTTGGCCGCCGTCACGGGATTCATCTGCACCTTCAGGCCCGTCAGGCCCAGCTGCTTCTGCACCGCCACCACCACCTTCATGCACAGGTCGACGGAATAGCCCTGGTACTGCTGCTTGTCGTCGAGGTAGGAGAACGGAATGGAGCCGTCGCGCACACCGAGCGTGATGGTGCCGGTGCGCTTGATTTTGGCCAGCGTGCCGCCGGCCTCCTCGGCGCCGGCATGCGCCGCCAGTAGCAGGCCCGCCGCGCAGGCCAGGGAGATGAACAGGGACTTATGTAAGCTACTATGTACGCTACTCGAACCAGCCATGATTCCTCCTTCAGCAGAAAAAATCCAACCATTGCGAATCGTACTGCGCGTTGCTCCTTCAGTGGATGATACGCGCCAGGAAGTCGCGCGCCCGCTCGGAACGGGGCGCGCCAAAGAATTCGTCCTTGCCGCAGTCTTCCAGGATGCGGCCGTGGTCCATGAACACCACGCGGTTCGCCACCCGTTTGGCGAAGCCCATCTCGTGGGTCACCACCATCATGGTCATGCCATCCTGCGCCAGGCCCACCATCACGTCCAGTACTTCGTTGATCATTTCGGGATCGAGCGCCGACGTGGGTTCGTCGAACAGCATCGCGATCGGGTCCATGGACAGGGCGCGGGCGATGGCCACGCGCTGCTGCTGGCCGCCCGACAGCTGGTTCGGATACTTGTCCTGCTGCGCCAGCAGGCCCACGCGGTCCAGGTACTTCAGGCCGCGCGCCGTGGCTTCGTCCAGGCTGCGGCCCAGCACTTTGGTCTGCCCCAGCGTCAGGTTGTCGCGCACCGACAGGTGGGGGAACAGTTCGAAATTCTGGAACACCATGCCGATCCGCGCCCGCAGCGCCGGCAGGTCGGTGCCGGGCGCGCCGACGGACACGCCGTCCACCGTCACCGTCCCCTGCTGGAACGGCTCCAGCCCGTTGACGGTCTTGATCAGGGTCGATTTGCCGGAGCCGGACGGCCCGCAGATCACCATCACATCGCCCTTGGCCACGCTGGTGCTGCAATCGGTGAGCACCTGGAACTGGCCGTACCATTTACTGAGTTTGTCGATCGCTATCATGCTTTTCCGTCGCCAAAGAGGCCCAGGCGCGGCCCCGAACGGGCGCCCGCGCGCGCTTGACAGTACCCTTGCCCGCAAGGATACTGCGGAACTTGCTCATAGTTTCATCAGTTTACAAGGCTGGACCGCGCGATATTCACGTCATCGTTGCGGCCCTTTGACGCTATTGTGCACGAGATCGCGCGGCGACAGCGACCCTGTTGCAGCGCCGGCCACGCCAGAGAGACACTACCACAGGAACTCAAAAAATATGAAAAAACAAAGCCGATTGACCACCTACATCCTCGTCGGACTGGTGCTGGGCATCTTCGCCGGCTACCTGGCCAACCTCAATCTGTCCGATCCGGCCGGATTTGCCGACATCATGTCGCTGGTGACGACCCTGTTCCTGCGCCTGATTAAGATGATCATCGCGCCGCTGGTCTTTTCCACCCTGGTGGTGGGTATCGCCCGCATGGGCGACGCCAGCGAAGTGGGTCGTATCGGTATCAAGACGCTGGGCTGGTTCTTCATCGCCTCGCTCATTTCGCTGACCCTGGGCCTGGTGCTGGTCAACATGTTCCACCCCGGCGACGCGCTGCTGGGCCACCTGCCGGCCACCACCGCCGCCAGCGGCATCACCACTGCCGGCTTCACGCTGAAGGATTTCGTCACCCACCTGGTGCCGGCCTCCATCATCGAAGGCATGGGCAAGAACGAGATCCTGCAGATCGTGATCTTCTCGCTGTTCTTCGGTTCGGCCGCTGCCGCCGTGGGCGAAAAATCGGCGCCCATGGTCGACGCGCTCGACGGCGTGGCCCACGTGATGCTGAAAGTGACGGGCTACGTGATGAAGTTCGCCCCGTTCGCCGTGTTCGCGGCCGTGGCCGGCGTGATCGGCAAAAGCGGCCTCGGTGTGCTCAAGACCTACGGCGTGTTCATGTCCGAGTTCTATTTCGGCATTGCGCTGCTGTGGGCACTGCTGATCGCCATCGGCTTCCTGTTCCTGGGCAAACGCGTTGGCGGCCTGATGGCCGAAATGCGCGGCCCGGCCCTGCTGGCCTTCTCCACCGCGTCGAGCGAAGCGGCCTACCCGAAAACGCTGGAAGGCCTGGAGCGCTTCGGTGTGCGTAACCGCATCGCCGCCTTCGTGCTGCCGATCGGCTACTCGTTCAACCTGGATGGCTCGATGATGTACTGCACCTTCGCCACCGTGTTCATCGCCCAGGCTTACGGCATCGAAATGTCGCTGGGCCAGCAGATGACGATGATGATGGTGCTGATGCTGACCTCCAAAGGCATGGCCGGCGTACCGCGCGCCTCGCTGGTGGTGATCGCCGCTACGCTGGGCCAGTTCAACATCCCGGAAGCGGGCCTGGTGCTGCTGCTCGGTATCGACCACTTCCTGGACATGGCCCGTTCCGCCACCAACGTGATCGGCAACAGCATCGCCACCGCTGTCGTGGCCAAGTGGGAAGGCGAACTGGTTGACCCGATCCGCCGCGACCTGGCCGACGCACCGCTGCCATAACACTGGCGCGATCGCTCAACAAAAAGGCTTCCCGAGGGAAGCCTTTTTTCATGCGGCGACGAGCTTATTTCACGACTGTTCGGCCACCATCCGGTCCGGGCCCGGGCTGGCCGGCGAGGCAAGGTCTTCGTCGACACGCGCCTGCTGGCGCAACCACATCTGCGCATACAACCCATCGGCCGCCAGCAACGACTGGTGCGTGCCGCGCTCCACGATGCGGCCATGGTCGAGCACCAGGATCTGCTCGGCGTCGGCCACCGTGGACAAACGGTGCGCGATCACCAGCGTGGTGCGGCTGCGGGCGATCTCCTTCAACTGGGCCTGGATCGCCTGCTCGGCCTTGGAGTCCAGCGCCGACGTGGCTTCGTCGAAGATCAGGATGGCAGGATTCTTGAGCAGCGTGCGCGCGATGGCCACGCGCTGCTTCTCGCCGCCCGACAGCTTGAGTCCGCGCTCCCCCACCATCGAGCCGTAACCGTCCGGCAGGCTCTCGATGAAGTCGTGGATGGACGCCGCCTTGGCCGCCGCCACGATCTGCTCCTTGGTGGCGCCCGGCTTGCCGTAGGCGATGTTGTATTCGATGGTGTCGTTGAACAGCACCGTATCCTGCGGCACGATGCCGATCGCGTGGCGCAGCGAGTCCTGCGTTACGACGCGCAGGTCCTGGCCATCGATGGTGATGCTGCCGCCGTTGACTTCATAGAAGCGGAACAGCAAGCGCGACAAGGTGGACTTGCCCGAACCGCTGTGTCCCACCACGGCCGTGGTGGTGCCGGGCGCGATCGTGAAATCGACATCGAACAGGATCTTGCGCTTGGACTCGTAGCTGAAATCGACGTGCTGGAAACGCACTTCGGCGCCGTGCGTGCGCAGCGGCTGGGCGTCCGGGGCGTCGGCCACTTCACGGTGCTCATCGAGCAGCGAGAACAAACGCTCCATGTCGGCCAGGCTTTGCTTGATCTCGCGGTAGATCACGCCCAGGAAGTTGAGCGGGATGTAGAGCTGGATCATGAACGAGTTGACCAGCACCAGGTCGCCCAGCGTCATGGTGCCGGCGATTACGCCCGCCGTGGCGCGCCACAGGATCAGCGTGACGGCGCTGGCGATGATCAGCGACTGCCCCGTGTTGAGCAACGACAGCGACGTTTGCGATTTGACGGCGGCCGACTCGAAACGCTGCAAGCCCTCGTCGTAGCGGCGCGCCTCGTAATCCTCGTTGCCGAAGTATTTGACCGTCTCGTAGTTGATCAGCGAATCGATGGCCTTGGTGTTGGCCTTGGAATCGAGGTCGTTCATGGTGCGGCGGAAGTGGGTGCGCCAGTCCGTCACGAACACGGTGAAGGCGATGTAGAGCACCAGCGCGCAGAAGGTGATGACGGAGAACCAGATGTCGTAGTGCGTGACCAGGTAGCCCAGCACCAGCGTGATCTCCACCAGCGTCGGCAGGATGTTGAACAGCGTGTACGAGATCAGCGAACCGACGCCGCGCGTGCCCCGTTCAATGTCGCGCGTCATGCCGCCCGTCTGACGGTTCAGGTGGAAGCGCAGCGACAGCGAATGCAGGTGGCGGAACACCTTGAGCGCGATGGTGCGCACGGCCCGCTGCGTGACGCGCGCGAACAGGAACTCGCGCAGCTCCGTGAACAGCGTGGTCGACACGCGCAACACGCCGTAGGCCAGCAAGGCGCCCAGCGGCAGCACCAGCAGCGCTTGCGGATGATTGGGGTTGACGCTGAGCGCATCGATCAGCCGCTTCATCACCAGCGGCACGCCGACGTTGGCCAGCTTGGCGCCTACCAGGCACAGCAGCGCCAGCAGCACGCGCCATTTGTAGACCCACAGGTAAGGGAGCAGGGTTTTCAGGGTGGCCAGGTCGCTGCGGGTGGCGACACGGGCGTCCGGCGCGGGGCCGGAGGAAGAGGGAGGATGGCGGCGCATGGCAAAGGTCTGCTTTTTATGGTTCAATCTAAACCATTGTAGCCCTTCACGAGATTTTGCGATGACCACCCCAGAAAACACGACACCCTGCCCCGAACACCGCGGCCTGCCCGTTGGCCGCATGCCGGAACTGCGCATGATGCCCGCGCCGTCCGATGCCAACGTCTACGGCGACGTGTTCGGCGGCTGGATCATGTCCCAGGTGGACATCGCCGGCTCACTGCCGGCCACGCGCCGCGCCAATGGCCGCGTGGCCACCATCTCGGTCAATTCCTTCGTGTTCAAGAACCCCGTGTTCGTGGGCGACCTGCTGTCGTTCTACGCCGATATCGTCAAGGTCGGCAACACCTCGATCACCGTCAACGTCGAAGTGTATGCCGAGCGCAATCGCCTGCAGGCCTGCACCGTCAAGGTGACGGAAGCGACGCTGACCTACGTGGCCACGGACTCGGACCGCAAGCCGCGCAAGGTGCCGCCGCTGGAAACCCTGCTGGCATAAGGCGCGCCGGCGCATGGAAGCCGCGCGCCGCCACTTCCTCGTCCACGGCGCCCGCCTGGCGGCGCTGGCCACCGCCGGCGCCAGCGGCGTCCGCCACGCCGCCGCCCAGCCCAACGCGCCCTACCCGTTCACGCTGGGCGTGGCCTCCGGTTCACCGCTACCGGACGCGGTGGTGATCTGGACCCGCATCCTGTTCGATCCCCTGAACGCGGCCGCCATGCCGCCGCTGGCCTATGCCGTGCGCTGGGAGATGGCCGAGGACGAAGCGTTCCGCCGCCTCACCGCGCGCGGCACGGCCAGCGCCGTCCCCGCGCTGGCGCACAGCGTGCACGTGGACGTCACCGGCCTGGCGCCGGACCGCTGGTACTGGTATCGCTTCCTGCTGGGCGACGCGGTCAGCCCCGTGGGCCGCACCCGCACGGCGCCGGCGCCCAACGCCATGCCGGGGCAACTCAAGCTGGCCGTGGCGTCCTGCCAGCACTGGGAATTCGGCAGCTACGCGGCGCACCGCCACATCGCCGCCGCCGCACCGGACCTGGTGGCCTTCCTGGGCGACTACATCTATGAATGGGGCCCCTACCAGTTGCACCACCCGCTGGCGGCCCTGCGGACGGCCGAGAGCTTCACGCTGGCCGAATACCGGGCCCGCTATGCCCAATACAAGACCGATCCCGACCTGCAGGCGGCGCACGTGGCCGCGCCGTGGATCGTCACCTGGGACGACCATGAAGTGGCCAACGACTACGCCAACGACCACGATGAGCGCCTCGATCCCCGTTTCGCCGAACGGCGCGCGGCAGCCTACCAGGCCTTCTATGAGCACATGCCGCTGCGCTTGCCGGCACCATCAACGGCAGCGACAGCAGCAACGGCAGCGCCGCCGCCGGGAGGCTTCGGCCAGCTGCGCATGTACCAGCGCTACGACTGGGGGCGGCTGGCCCGCTTCCATGTGCTGGACGACCGCCAGTACCGCGCCTATCCGGCCTGCCTGCCGCCGGGCCGGGGCGGTTCCAGCTCCGTCTACCTGCGCGATTGTCCCGCGCTGCGCGACCCGTCGCGCACCATGCTGGGCGCCCGGCAGCAGGCCTGGCTGGAACAGGGGCTGCAATCGTCGCGCGCGCGCTGGAACGTGCTGGCCCAGCAGACGCTGATGGCGCAGAACAGCCAGGTGCCGCTGCGCACGGAGCAGGATGGCCGCTTCTGGACCGATGGCTGGGATGGGTACCCGATGGCGCGCCAGCGCCTGTACGACGCGCTGCGCGCCAGCCACGCGGCCAATCCATTGGTGCTGTCGGGCGATGTGCACAGCTTCTTCGCCGCCGAACTGCGGCGCAATCCGCTGCGGCCCGTGTCGGCCGCCAATCCCGTGCTGGCCACGGAATTCTGTGGCACTTCCGTCACCTCGCCTTCGCGCCCGCAGGCGCGCACGGCGCAGTACGTGGCCATGAACCAGGAACTGAAATTCGGCCGTAGCGACAAGCGCGGTTACATGCTGCTCACGTTCACGCCGGACGACTGCACGGCGCTGTTCCAGGCGCTGGACGACGTGCATGATCCCGCGTCCGGCGTGGCCACGCTGGCCCGCTTCCGGGTAGTGAACGGCAAGCCAGGACTGGCGCCCGGCTAGCCTTGCATCACCGGGACCGCGTCCTATACTGGGAAGACCATCTCCAGGAGGCCAGTCATGTTGAAGGTGAAGGAAGACGAGGTCGCGCAGGAACTTGACACCTGGCTGCAGCGCGCACTGACCCAGCCGCTCGTGATCGAGCCGGCCGGGCGTGATGCCGTGGTCATGCTGTCGCTGGCCGAATTCGAACGGCTGCAGGACGCGGAAGACGAACACTGGGCGGCCTGCGCCCGCCGCGCCAACACCGAAGGTTACCTCGACCACGACCACGAAGTGCGCCAGCGCCTGGCCGAAGCCATGCGCGCCCGCTGCCTGAACAGCATCCGACAGAAAAGCGGCGCCTGAACCGGCCGCGCCAAAAAAAATCGCCCGGCTTGGCGGGCGATCTTCTATGGCGGGAGCCGGTGTGCGTCAGGCGGCCTGCTTCTCGTCGCGCAGCTGGCGGCGCAGGATCTTGCCCACGTTGGTCTTGGGCAGCTCGTCGCGGAACTCGATGTATTTCGGCTTCTTGTAGGCCGTCAGTTCATGCTTGCAGTAGTCCTGCAGCTGGTCGGCCGTCAGGTTCGGGTCCTTGCGCACCACGAACAGCTTCACGGCTTCGCCCGAGTTCTTGTCCGGCACGCCGATGCACGCCACTTCCAGCACGCCCGGATGGGCCGCCACCACGCCTTCGATCTCGTTCGGGTACACATTGAAGCCCGACACCAGGATCATGTCCTTCTTGCGGTCCACGATGCGGGTGTAGCCGCGCTCGTCCATGATGCCCACGTCGCCGGTCTTGAAGAAGCCGTCGGCGGTCATACACTTGGCCGTCTCGTCGTCGCGCTGCCAGTAGCCAGCCATCACCTGCGGACCACGGATGGCGATTTCGCCGGCCTGGCCATATGGCAGCGGATTGCCGTCGTCGTCCAGGATCTGGATTTCCGTCGACGGGATCGGCAGGCCGATGGTGCCCGTGAATTCCTTGATGTCGACCCGGTTGGCCGTGGCCACGGGCGAGGTTTCCGACAGGCCGTAGCCTTCGATGATGGGGGTGCCCGTCAGCTTGAGCCAGCGGTCGGCCACGGCTTGCTGCACGGCCATGCCGCCGCCGTTGCAGATCTTGTAGGACGAGAAGTCGAGCTTGGCGAAGTCGGGGTTGTTGAGCAGCGCGTTGTACAGCGTGTTCACGGCCGGGAACACGCTGACCTTGTACTTGGCCAGTTCCTTGACGAAGCCGGGGATGTCGCGCGGATTCGGGATCAGCAGGTTCATGCCGCCCAGGCGCATACCCATGAAGCCGCTGATGGTCAGCGAATAGATGTGGTACAGCGGCAGCGCGCACACGAACACCCGCTGCTCCTGCTGCGGCGGCAGTTGCAGCCACGCTTCGTTCTGCAGCACGTTGGCCACCACGTTACGGTGCAGCAGCACGGCGCCCTTGGACACGCCCGTGGTGCCGCCCGTGTATTGCAGGAAGGCGATGTCGTCATGGCCTTGCTTGACGGGCTTGAGCTTCAGGCGCGCGCCCTCGGCCAGCACTTGCTTGAACGAGATGGCCTTGGGCAGCGAATAGGCGGGCACCATCTTCTTGACCTTGCGCACCACGAAATTGACCAGCATGCCTTTCAGGCCGCCCAGCAGGTCGCCCATGCTGCCCACGATCACGTGCTTGACCTTGGTGCTGGCCACCACCTGCTGCACCGTGGTGGCGAAGTTTTCCAGCACGATGATGGCTTCGGCGCCCGAATCGTTCAGCTGGTGCTGCAGTTCGCGCGGCGTGTACAGCGGGTTGACGTTGACCACCGTGTAGCCGGCGCGCAGGATGGCGGCCATGGCCACCGGATATTGCAGCACGTTGGGCAGCATGATGGCTACGCGCGCGCCCTGCTTCAAGCCCTTGCTTTGCAGCCAGGCGCCCATGGCGGCCGACAGACGGTCCAGCTCGCCGTAGGTGAGGAACTTGTCCATGCAAACGTAGGCGTTGCGATCGGAGAACTTGCGGAATGCCTCCTCCAGGATGTGGGTGACCGAACGGTATTGCGTGATATCGATCTCCGCCGGCACGCCTTCGGGGTAGGACTTCAGCCAAATCTTTTCCATCTATTGCCTCATTATCAGGTTAACGGCGCCAGCGCCAGGTTCGTTTGCTATGGTTTTAAAAACGATAAGGCCGGCAAGCCACCACGCTCGCCGGCCGCGATTATATGTCCGCTAGGCGGCCTGCTTGACGGCCGCCGGCGGTTCGTCGCGCAGCGCGCGGCGCAGGATCTTGCCGACGTTGGTCTTGGGCAGCTCATTGCGGAACTCGATGTATTTCGGCTTCTTGTAGCCCGTGAATTGTTCCTTGCAATAGGCCATCAGCTGGTCCACGGTCAGGTTCGGGTCCTTGCGCACCACGAACACTTTGACCGCCTCGCCCGAATGCTCATCCGGTACGCCCACGCACGCGCATTCGAGCACGCCGGGGTGGGCCGCGATCACGCCTTCCAGCTCGTTCGGGTAGACGTTGAAGCCCGACACCAGGATCATGTCCTTCTTGCGGTCGACGATCTTCACGTAGCCGCGCTCGTCCATGACGCCGACGTCGCCGGTCTTGAAGTAACCGTCCGGCGTCATCACCTTGGCCGTCTCGTCCGGACGGTTCCAGTAGCCCACCATCACTTGCGGACCGCGGATGGCGATCTCGCCGGCCTGGCCCAGCGCCACCGGCTGGCCGTCGTCGTCCAGGATGGTGACGTCGGTGGACGACACCGGCAAGCCGATGGTGCCGGAGAATGCCGTGCTGTTGGCCGGATTGCTGGTGGCCAGCGGCGACGTTTCCGACAGGCCGTAGGCTTCCACGATCGATTTGCCGGTGGCCTTCAGCCACTTGTCGTTGACGGCTTGCTGCACCGCCATGCCGCCGCCGTTGGCGACCTTGAGCGCGGAGAAATCGAGCGACGCGAATTGCGGGTGGTTGACCAGCGCGTTGTACAGCGTATTCACGGCCGGCAGCACGTTGATCTTGTATTTGCTCAATTCCTTGATAAAGCCCGGAATGTCGCGCGGATTGGGGATCAGCAGGTTGAGCGCACCGGCGCGCGCGCCCCACAGCGCGCAGGCCGTCAGCGCGAAGATGTGGTACAGCGGCAAGGCGCACACCACGGTCAGCGCTTCCTGCGACTGGCCGATGGCCGGCGCCGACCAGGCCTCGACCTGCAGCACATTGGCCACCAGGTTGCGGTGCGTGAGCGTGGCGCCCTTGGAGACGCCGGTGGTGCCGCCCGTGTATTGCAGGAAGGCCACATCGGACGGTTGCAGTTCGACCGGCGTCAGCTTCATGCGGCCGCCCTGCGACAGCGCATCCTTGAAGCGCACGGCGTTGGGCAGCGAGAACGGCGGCACCATCTTCTTGACGCTGCGCACCACGAAATTGACCAGCATGCCCTTCAGGCCGCCCAGCATTTCGCCCATGCTGGCGACAATGATGTGCTTGACGCGGGTCTTGCTCAACACTTGTTCCAGCGTGTTGGCGAAGTTTTCCAGCACGATGATGGCTTCGCTGCCCGAGTCATTGAGCTGGTGTTCCAGTTCGCGCGGCGTGTACAGCGGATTGACGTTGACCACGGTATAGCCGGCGCGCAGGATGGCGGCCACGGCGATCGGGTATTGCAGCACGTTGGGCAGCATCACGGCCACGCGCGCGCCCGGCTTCATGCCACGGCTTTGCAGCCAGGCGCCCAGACGCTTCGACAGCGCATCGAGTTCGGCGTAGGTCAGGAATTTATCCATGCAGACGTAGGCATTGCGGTCTGCATATTTGTGAAACGCTTCTTCCAGCAGTTGCACCAGGGAGCGATATCGATCAGGATCAATATCAGCCGGCACACCAGGGGGATACGACTTCAACCAGATTTTCTCCATCCTGTGCCTCTTGTCTCGATATTATCGTTGTGGAAACCGGCGCACAGGGCCGGGAAGCAGGGTCAGGCGCTCCCCCGGCACGCGAGCGCCGTGAAAGTACTTGAACCGATGCTATATAAACGAACGCTCGTGCGCAAGCGCTTTCAAGCCGATTGGAGCAAGCCTTCTAAGCGTGCTGAAGCGTATTTTTTTGACAACAGCAATGCTGCGATGCAGCATCATTGCACGGCGCCGGCAGCCGGTGCCGGCATGGCGTTGTTCTCCGCATTAAGCATGGCGGGGCGTCCAAGCCACTGCAAGCGTTGCTGGCGTTGCGCGACCGTCATGTCCGCCAGTGATCGCACTGCAGCATAAAAATGCGGGAAAGTCTTTTCCTGCGCCAGCAGCGCGCGGAATCCCGGCAAATCCTGCTCGTAGGTGGCCACGGCGCTGAGGTGGGCGTTGTTCAGCGGCTCAGCGAACCAGCGGTCATAACCGGCGTAACCGCCCCAGCTTTCCTTGAGTTTCAGGTAATCGGCCTTGAGGGCGGCGAAGATGCGCGCCTTCTCCTCGCGCTTGTGGTGGGCGCTGACGTGGCGCGCGTAGTTGGCGGCCAGCGCCGCGCGATGCTTGACCAGCAAGGCCAGGAATTGCTCGCGCCGCGCATGGTAACGGGCATAGCCTTCGCGCATGGCGTCGTTGCCATACAGGTCCAGCCACAGTTGCACACCGGCTTCCTCGACGGCGGTGGCGAAGCCTTCGTTGAACTGGCTGTCGCCCTGCACGTAGACCACCTGGTGGGCCAGCTCGTGGAAGATCATGCGCGCCAGTTCGGCATCAGAATAGTTGATGAAGGTGGACAACAGTGGATCGCTGAACCAGCCCAGCGTGGAATAAGCCGGCACGCCGCCCACCTGGACGTCGTCGCCCTCGGCACGCAGCTCGGCGGCGTAGGCGAACGCGTCCTCCTTGCTGTAGTAGCCCCGGTAGCTGACGCAGCCGGCGATGGGAAAGCACCACTGGATGGGCCGCAGCGACAACTCCGGCGTCGCCACCACGTTCCACAGCACAAACGGCCGCGACAGGGCCGCGTAGTTCTTGTAGCTGGCGTTATCGGGCAGGCCCAGGTGGCGCACGGCGAAGCGCCGGATCAGCAGAGCTTTTTCCAGCCTGGCCTTCAGTTGGGGATCGGTGCTGGGATCGCCCAGCCAGTCTTCAATCGGCCGGGCGTCCGACCACAGCGAATACTGGCCCTGGGCGGCCTGGATGTAATACTTGAACTGGGCGCAACCGGCCAGCATCAGCGCAAGCCCGCTCCCCACCAGCCAATACCTGGCGCGGAAGAACAGACTGCGGAACTGGCCCATGGCACACCTTCATGCGGCAACTTTCTCGACTTGTACCAGTGTATCGTAAAACGTGGGGCCACGGCCCATGTCGGTCAGCGCCTGGCTGGTCACCTCGTTGGCGTTCTTGCCGTCGCTGGCCAGCTTCTTCCACCACACGGACAAGCCCACCACCAGCCCCGCCCGCGCCTTGGTCGTCACGCGCGCCTTGGCCACGAAAGCGCCGCGGTCGTTGAAGATGCGCACCATGTCGCCATCGGCGATGCCGCGCGCAGCGCAGTCGTCCGGGTGGATGTCGAGGTGGGGCTCGCCTTCAGCCGCGCGCAGGCTCTTCACGTTGACGAAGGTGGAATTGAGGAAATTGCGGGCCGGCGGCGAAATCATGGCCAGCGGGTAGCGCGCCGCCAGTTCCGGGTTGCTGCCCGGCGATTCGTAGGGCGCGTTGTAGGACGGCAGCGGATCGAGGCCGTCGGCCGCCATGGTGGCCGAATAGAACTCGCACTTGCCCGATGGCGTGGGGAAACCGCCGTCGGCAAATGGCGCGTCCGGCATGGCCAGCTTTTGCCAGCCCTTGCGCTTGAGCGACTCCCAGTCGAAGTGGATGGCGCGCGGGCTGTCGCGCCGGAAGGCCTGGGCCGCCAGCTGGTCGTCGCTTTCCTGGAAGCAGGGATCATCGAAGCCCATGCGGGCCGCCAGCAAGCGGAAGATTTCCGTGTTGGGCTTGGCTTCGCCGATCGGCGCGATGGCCGCGTTGTTGGCCATCATGTACGAGTGGCCGTAGGCCGTGTGGACGTCCACGTGTTCGAGCTGGGTGGTGGCGGGCAGCACGATGTCGGCATAGTCCGCCGTATCGGTCTGGAAATGTTCGAGCACGACGGTGAACAGATCCTCGCGCGCGAAACCGGCCGCCACCTTGGGCGAATCGGGCGCGATGGCCACCGGGTTGGCGTTGTAGACGATCACCGCCTCGACCTGGGGGCCGAACGCGGCCGAGGCCGGGCGCAGCAGGTCGTCGCCGATGGTGGCCATATTGATGGTGCGCGGCGCGTTCGGCAGCAGGTCGGGCCGCTGCAGGGCCGGCTTGTCGGTGGGGAAGGCGCCGGACGCCGACAATTGCACGCCGCCGGCCGGGTGGCGCCAGGCGCCCACCAGCGCCGGCAGGCAGGTGATATTGCGCACCGACATGCCGCCGCCGCGCACGCGCTGCACGCCATAGTTGAGGCGGATGGCCACCGGCTCGCCGGCCTTGGCCATCTGGCCGTAGACGCGGGCCAGTTCCACCACCTCGTCCACGGTGATGCCGCAGGTGGCGGCCACGCGCTCGGGCGTCCACTCGGCGGCGCGCTGCTTGAGTTGCTCGAAGCCCAGCGTGTGGCGGGCCACGTAATCGTGGTCGAGCAGGTCTTCCTTGATCAGCACGTGCATCATGCCCAAGGCCAGGGCCGCATCCGTGCCCGGCATCAGCGCAATGTGCTGGTGGCATTTTTCTGCCGTCAGCGAACGGTAGGGGTCGATGGCGATCAGCTTGGCGCCGCGCCGCTTGGCTTCCTGGGCCCGGGTCCAGAAGTGCAAGTTGGAGGCGATGGGATTGCCGCCCCAGATCAGGATCAGTTTGGCGTTCTGGAACTGTTCCAGGTCGGTGCCGATGGTGGCGCCCATTGTATATTTGTAGCCGGTCGCGCCGGCCGAGGCGCAGATCGTGCGGTCCAGCAGCGACGCGCCCAGTTGATGGAAGAAGCGGGCCGACATGGAATCGCCCTGCACCAGCCCCATGGTGCCGCAATAGTTGTACGGCAAAATCGCTTCGGGCGCGCGCGCGGCAATCTCCTTGAGGCGGGCGGCGATGGTGTCTAGCGCCTCGTCCCAACTGATGCGCTCGAACTTGCCCTCGCCCTTCTTGCCCACCCGGCGCAGCGGGTGCAGCAGGCGCTCGGCGTGGTAGGTGCGTTCCGTGTAGCGCGACACCTTGGTGCACAGCACGCCGGCCGTGGGCGGATGGTCGGGATCGCCCTTGACCTCGGTGGCCACGCCATCTTCCACCGTGACCAGCAGGGCACAGGTATCGGGGCAGTCATGCGGGCAGGCGGCGCGAACGTGGGTGATCGTCATGTCGGGTTCCAAAAAGCGTACACTGAAACCGCTATCGTAAACGATTCCGGCGCAGCGCACCGCCCGTCGGGTTGGCGCTGGATTTCCCGCTGTTACAAGGGCTACAATGCCTGATCTCGCAGGCGGCCTCGGCAGGCTGCGACACCCAACACGGAGACAGCAATGAAACTAGTTGAGCCTATCCTGGCGTTTCAATCCGAATTGCAGCAGATCCGGCGCGACCTGCACGCCCATCCCGAGCTGTGCTATGAGGAACGGCGCACATCCGACGTGGTGGCGGCCAAGCTGACGGAATGGGGCATCCCCATCCTGCGCGGCATGGGCCAGACGGGCGTGGTCGGCATCATCAAGCACGGCACCTCGCAGCGCGCGGTGGGCCTGCGGGCCGACATGGACGCGCTGCCCATGCAGGAGATCAACACCTTCGAGCACGCCTCGCGCCACCCCGGCAAGATGCACGCCTGCGGCCACGACGGCCACACGGCCATGCTGCTGGGCGCGGCCCGCTACCTGGCCAGCCACCGCAACTTCGACGGCACCGTTTACGTGATCTTCCAGCCGGCCGAGGAAGGCGGCGCCGGTGCCCGCAGCATGATCGCCGACGGCCTGTTCGAGAAGTGTCCGATGGATGCGATCTACGGCATGCACAACTGGCCCGGCGCCCCCACCGGCACACTGAGCGTGACGGAAGGGCCGATGATGGCATCGAGCAATGAATTCCATGTCACCATCAAGGGCAAGGGCGCGCACGCGGCCCAGCCCCACAATGGCATCGACCCGGTGATGGTGGCCGTGCAGATCGCGCAAAGCTGGCAAACCATCATCACGCGCGAGAAAAGCCCGCTCGATACGGCCGTGCTGTCGATCACCCAGATCCACGCCGGCAGCGCCACCAACGTGATTCCGGACGAAGCCAAGATGGTGGGCACGGTGCGCACCTTCACCACGCCAGTGCTGGACTTGCTGGAAACGCGCATGGGCGAGATTGCCCGCCACACGGCCGCCGCCTTCGGCGCCGACGTCGATTTCGAGTTCAAGCGCAACTATCCGCCGCTGATCAACCACGCGCGCGAAACCCAGTTCGCGCTGGACGTGATGCGGGAGGTGGCCGGGGCCGACAACGTCAACCCCAGCGTGGAGCCGACCATGGGCGCGGAAGACTTCGCCTTCTTCCTGCAAGCCAAGCCGGGCTGCTACGTCTTCATCGGTAATGGCGAAGGCGGCCACCGCGATGGTGGCCACGGCCTGGGCCCGTGCGTGCTGCACAACGCCAGCTACGACTTCAACGACGACCTGCTGCCGATCGGCGCAAGCTTCTGGGTGCGGCTGGCGGAAAAGAGCCTGCCGCTGGCGAAGTAAGTCACCAGCGGGGCCAGCGGCAACTCAGGCCAGCTTGTCCGGCGCCGTGCCCACGCGCTGGCCCGGATTCAGGCGCTCCAGTGCCAGCAGGGCGGCCGAATGGTCGGCCTGCGGGTAGACCTGCTCGATGGTCTCATAACGCTGCGTGACCAGCTCGGTGACGGGCAAGGTCACGCCAGCGGCCGCTGCGGCAGCCAGGATGTTGCGCTGGTCCTTGATCTGCGTCTTGACCTGGCCGCCGGCGACGAAATTGCGCTCCAGCATGCGCTGGCCATGCACCTCCAAAATCTTGCTCTCGGCGAAACCGCCACGGATGGCCGTGCGCACGGCGGCCGGGTCGGCGCCGGCTGCCTGCGCCAGCAGCAACGCTTCGGCCACGATGTTGAGCGTCGCGCCCACGATCAGCTGGTTGCACAACTTCGATACCTGACCGCTGCCGGCCGGGCCCACCAGCGTGGGCCGCCCCATGGCCGCCAGCACCGGCTCGGCCTGGGCGAAATCCTGGGCGCTGCCACCGGCCATGATCGCCAGCGTACCGGCCTGGGCGCCGCCCACGCCGCCGGACACGGGGGCGTCGATGAAGCGCCGGCCCTGCGCGGCGAGCAAGGCGTGGAACTGCTGCGCCTCCGACTGGCGGGTCGAGCTCATGTCGATCCAGAGCGCGTTGGGCGCGAGCGCCGGCAAGGCGGCTTCCAGCACCAGTGCCACGGTGGGGCCCGCCTCCAGCATGGAAATGACGATGTCGGCGTCGCGCACGGCTTCATCGAGCTGCTGCACGGGCACGGCGCCGGCCTCAGCCAGCGCTTGCGCCTTGCTGTGGGTGCGGTTCCAGGCCTTGACGCTATAGCCAGAATTCAACAGCCGGCGTACCATCGGGTCTCCCATCAAGCCGATGCCAAGAAAGGTGATGCGCATGGGGGTACTTACTCCTGAAAAGGTCGATATTGCTATCAATTTAAGAAAATTCTCACGCTAAAACATTTTGTTGGAACCCCGGTACAATCAGGTCAGCCGTATCCGTGGAGAGATACAGCTTTTTAATTGTAAGGATACTATGTTCGCTAAAAAGTTGATTGCGGCAGCCGCCGCATTGTTGGCCGTGCACGCGGCACAGGCAGCAGATGGTAGTGTGATCGATTCCGTTTCCGTTGACTATGGCAGTTCCGCTAAGGTGCGTATGGTGCGCCTGGGGGTGCAGAAGGATTGGAGCGCACGCTGGTTCCAGTCCAACGGCAGCCACCTGAGCGGCTACTGGGACGCCAGCTTCGGCTTCTGGCGTGAATACCAATACCAGAACGTGTCGGGCGCCCATGAAAACCTGACCGACATCGGCTTCACCCCGGTGTTCCGCTGGGAGCACGACAACAAGAAGGGCATCTATTACGAAGGCGGCATCGGTGTGCACCGGCTGTCCGAGCTGTACAACAACGATACCTACCGCTTGTCCACGCTGTTCCAGTTTGGCGACCACATCGGCATTGGCTATGTGCTCGACAACAACTGGGAGATCGGCGCCAAGATCCAGCACTTTTCCAATGGCGGTTACCGCAAGCCCAACACGGGCGTGAACTTCCTGGAACTGAAGGCGTCGTACCACTTCTGACGGCCACGCCCGATTAAGAAAACCGCCATGTGGCCGTGCGACGATCTTGAGCGTCGCACGCGCACATGGCGGTCTTTTTTTACGCGTTCGATTCCGCGACGATCTTCCAGGCCTGGCCTTCCTTGGCCCAATACTGTTTCTTGCGCACGGCATGGCGGTAGCGGCCCACCACGGTTTCCTGGATGAAGTTGCTAACGATGATCTCTTCCTTGCTGGGTTCCCGGAAATAGCTGGGATCGATCACGGTCACGCTGACCTTCTTGGCCCCGGGCAGGAATTGCTGCTTGGCCAGCCAGGTGTCCACATCCTCGTCATTGGCGGACTTGAAGTGCGCCGAATAATGCGAGCGCAGGCCCGCTTCGTCGCGCCGCTCCACGTCGCGCCGCCAACTTTCCACCAGGCCGGTGGCCAGCTTGAGGTCGTTCTCCATGACGGATTTGGTGACGAACTCCACCTGGTCGCCAATCAGCACCGGGGTCTTGCCGATTTCCACCGTGCGGGTCAGCTTGAACAGGTCGTCATTGCTGACCACCACGCAACCGTCCGTGGACAGCGGCGGCCGGCTGAACGTTTCCGGTGGCGTGCCGTGCACCCAGATGCCGGAACCGCCGCGGCCGTGGACCTTGTCCCAATCGTTCGGATAGTCGAGCGGCAAGGCGCCCTTGCCATACATGTCGGGCAGCTTCACGCCGGGCAGGCGGCCGACGATGTAGTACACGCCGATCGGCGTGCGCATGTCGCCTTCGCGCGACTTGTTGATGCCCAGCTTGCCCTGGCTGACGTAAAAGTCCGACAGCAGGCGCAACTGGTCATTGCGGTTTTCGTACAGGTAAAGCCGGGAATGCTTGGCGTCCACGATCAGGGCATGGCGCTGGTCCTTGCGCATCTGCAGCAAGGCGCGCGGTACCAGCGAGGCTGCGGGGCGGCCAGGCTGGGCCTGGAAGCGCACGGCCGCTTCGCGCCGCAGGTCGGCCAGCCGCGCTTCCGCGCCAACGGGCACGGCCGCGCCCAGCATGGCCACGGGACGGGTATGCATCAACAGCAAGTCACCGCGCAGCAGGTGGCCAAGACGGAAATTCGGATAGGCTTCGACCAGCGCGTCCGCCTTGTCCTGCGCGGCGCGCAGATTATTCTCAGCCAATTCCCGGTAGATGTCGGACAACAACTCTTCAGGGTCGGCCTTCTGGACTACCGGCGCATGGCGCGCCTTGACGGGCTTTTTTGCGGCAAGGCTGCTCCCTCCCCCCAATAACCCCATGAGGAGGACGCACAGCACACGACTTGTCCGCCAATCTTGCATAAATCTAAAGTGTGACATCAGCTACCCGAGGACTCCTGCTTGATCTGCCATTTTCCACCATTTTTGATCAGCACGAGCGTTTTCCGGCTACGAGCCGTTAATCGGTCGGATTCATAGGTCTGCCGGAACGTCACTTTGGCCGTATTGCCATGAACATCGACTTCGGGTGTGCCGATCTCCACGTGGATGCGGCCCTTGCCGGCGATGCGCGCGCGGCGCTCCTCGGCCCAGGCCTTGCGCGACATGCCCTTGGGCGGCTCGAACTCATTGGCGTAATAGCCCAGATAGCCATCGACGTTCTGCGCCGACCAGGCTTTGGCCCAGCCATGCACCTGTTTCAGGACCGCATCGTTCTCGCTGTTATCTGGTTTGGCCGGTTCCGGCTTGGGGGCCGGCTTCGGCAGTTCCACCTTGGCCAGCACAGGCGCCGGTGCAGGTTTAGGCGGCTCCGCCTTCACTGGAGCGGGAGCAGGCTTGGCCGGTTCCACCTTCGCTGGGACGGGCGCTGGCGCGGCCACGGGCTTGGCGGGTTCAACCTTCGCCAGCACCACCGGCGCCGCCGGTTTGGCAGGCACAGGGGCCGGCATCGGCACTGCCTTGGGCGGTTCGACCTTCGCCAGCACGGGAGCCGGTGCCGGTGCCGGGGCCGGTGCGGGCGCCGGCTTGGCGGCCACGGCCGGCGGCGGCGTCACCGCCAATGCCGGAATGCGCTGTGGCGGCATGGACTTGGCCGTGTTCGGCGACAATGGCGTGATCAGTTGTACAGGCGCATTGGCCACGGGATGGGCCGGTGCTGGCGCGGCTTGCGCCACTTGCGGTTCCGGCACGGTCACCTTGGCGCCGGTGCTGCTGGAGAACGTGCGCAGCAAGGTCAGCTTGGACTTGGCGGGCGTGTTGTTGGCGCCCAGGGCCAGCGCCTTGTCGTAGGCCTGGCTGGCCATCTTGCCATAGACATCGCCCAGGTTCTCATAGGCCGTCATATAGCTGGGATTGGTGCGGATGGCCTTTTCCAGCGCGATGCGCGCCTTCTCGTACTGGCCGTTGGCCGCGTACAGGACAGCCAGGTTATTATAGGGTTCAGGCAAATCGCGGTAATCTTCGGTCAGCTTGGTGAAGACGGCAATGGCTTCGTCCGACTTGTTCTGTTCGGTCAGCAAGACGCCTTTCATGAAGCGCATTTGCGGATCGGACGGGTGCTTGGCCAGGAACTCATTGGTCTTGACCAGCGCTTCGGCCACTTTGCCTGCACGCAGCAATTTACTCACATCCGCGACTTCATCGGCCTGCGACGGCGACGCCCACAACAGTGCAATCATGCCGGAATACCCCAGCAACCGGGCAATGGCGCGACGCATGCTCGGGGCGGAAACCTTGTTGTTGCTACTGGTTGGAGCAGTCTTAATTTTCATTGAGTTCTAAAGCTGGCGCGAAAGGGGACATGGTACACCTTCTATTTCCTCATATCAAAAGTAAGGAAAGATACGGATGCTTTTAGTAACGGATACCCAACAATGATGACAAACAAATACCGCAGACGAAAAAAAACCCCGCCGACACATGTCAGCGGGGTTTTTTCATAATAACTAGCTTGACGATAACCTACTTTCACACTGGTTGCAGCACTATCATCGGCGCAGAGTTGTTTCACGGTCCTGTTCGGGATGGGAAGGGGTGGGACCAACTTGCTATGGTCATCAAGCTTTGA
>NZ_JACEZT010000013.1 GCF_014042345.1 Rugamonas brunnea | reverse complement strand
TGCCCGGCGTGACGGCCAGCGCCGTTACCACCGTCAGCGGCGACGTGGCCGCCAGCGGCGCGATCCCGGCCGGCGGCCTGACCATCAATGGCGTGGCGCTGGGCCCCATCACCGGGCTCACCGGCGCCGCGCTGGCCGCCAGCGCGGCGGCCGCCATCTCGGGCGCAGCGGGCGCCACCGGCGTGTCAGCCAGTGCCAGCGGTTCCACCCTGACGCTGACGGCGGCGGATGGGCGCGACATCAGCATCGGCGTGTCCGGCGGCCCGTATGCCGGGGTGCTGGGGCTGGCGGCCACCACCCAGCGCGGCACCCTGACCGTGCTCGACACGCCCGGCGGCGGCGCGCACAAGCTGCTGGTGGGCGGCGCCAATCCGGGCGCCGTGGGCTTGACGGCGGGCGGCCACGATTCCACCCCCACCGGCAACACGGTCACCATGCTGGAGTCGTCGGGCGCCGGCGGCGACCCGCCGCTCGACCTGAGCAGCTACGCCGGCGCCAGCGCCGCGCTCGATTTTATCGATGGCAAGATCGACAGCGGCAACGCCGTGCGCGCGCAACTGGGCGCACTCCAGAACCGGCTGCAGATGGCCTACGACGGCGACCTGGGCACCAGCTCCAACCTGGCGGCCGCCCGCTCCCGCATCCTCGACACCGACTACGCCAGCGAAACGGCGCAACTGACCCGCAGCCGCATCCTGCAGCAGGCCGCCGCCTCCATGGTGGCCCAGGCCAACGCCACGCCCCAGCAGGCCTTGTTGCTGCTGCGCTGACGGGCGCCGGGCGCTGCCTGTGCCAGCAAACATCGCCCGTTGTTCAACTACTGGAAGCGCGGCGGCGCCACGATGGGCGTGAACGCAACTTTTGGTGAATAAAACCCATGCTCGGGTTGCGGTCTTTGGTATATTGAGCATGGGTCCGGCACGGCCGGCCGCCGCTGCCGTGGGCGCCGCCGCGCGCGCGGCGGCATCGAATTCCATCCTCGTACCATGCGATCACTCGACCTTTTCAACGCGCTGCGTCCGCACCCCATGTACGGCAAGGCCATGACCCGCATGGCCCGGCTGCTGCTGGTGCTGGCGCTGGTGCAGTGGCTGGCCTGGCTGGCGCCCGCCCGGCCGGGAACGCAACCGTTCCCCAACTACCTGCCGCTGCACATGCTGATGGAGACCGCTTCCATCATCGTCAGCATCATGGTATTCATCGTCGGCTGGAACGCGCGCGGCGCGGCCCGCTCGGGCAACGTGGTGGGACTGGCCTGTTGCTTCCTGGCCGTGGGCGCGTTCGATTTCCTGCACATGGTGTCTTACGTGGGCATGCCGGACCTGGTCTCGGCCAACGACGCCCAGAAGCACCTCAATTTCTGGCTGGCCGCGCGTGTGCTGGCTGCCGGCGGCCTGCTGGCCGCGGCCGTGCGCCGCTGGCGCCCGTTCGCGGCCGACGCCACCCGCTATTGGCTGCTGGGCGCGACCGTGGCGGGCGTGCTGGCGCTGGCCTGGGTGGTGCTGTGGCACCAGGACTGGCTGCCCGACACTTTCATCCCCGGCCATGGCCTGACGGCGCTGAAGAAGAACACGGAATACCTGGTTATCGCCATTAATCTGGCCACGGCCGTTTTGTTGCTGGCGCGCATCAGGCGTCCGCAGCCGTTCAAGGCCGTGCTGCTGTTCGGCGCCGTGATGACCATGGC
Organism: Rugamonas brunnea; assembly: GCF_014042345.1. Lineage (GTDB taxonomy): Bacteria > Pseudomonadota > Gammaproteobacteria > Burkholderiales > Burkholderiaceae_D > Rugamonas > Rugamonas brunnea. The sequence goes on along the minus strand of NZ_JACEZT010000013.1, from coordinate 157,075 downwards.
CATGGGGGAATTCTTCTTCACGCTGTACACCACCATGACGGGCAGTTACAACGTGCTGGGCCACCTGTACAAGACCATCTCCTACCTGTTCATCTACCGGGCCGTGGTGGTGGAGGCGATCGACATGCCGTACAACGCGCTGGCCCAGTTGCAGGAGCGGCTGACCTTCTCGCTGCAGGCCTCCAACACCGGCCTGTGGGACTGGGACCTGGCCAGCGACGAGATCTACCTGTCACCGGAGTGGAAGGCGCAGCTCGGGTATGGTCCCGACGCGCTCAGCAACAGCCTGGCCACCTGGGACGCGCTGCTGCATCCCCAGGACCGCGAGGCGGCCTGGCAGACCGTGCGCGACTACCTGGCCTCGGGCCGCCTGCAGTACGAGAATGCGTTCCGCATGCGCCATGCGGACGGCGGCTACCGCTGGATCCTGGCGCGCGGCGAGCGCCACAAGGATGGCGACGGCAACGCCCACCTGCTGGGCTCGCACGTGGACATCACGGCCCAGAAGCAGACTGAGCAGGCGCTGCGCGCCGAGAGCGAGAAGAACCTGGCGCTGCTGCGCAACGCCAGCGACGGCATCCACATCCTCGATGCGCACGGCGACGTGATCGAGGCCAGCGTCGCCTTCTGCGCCATGCTCGGTTACACGCGCGAGGAGCTGATCGGCATGAACGTGGCCCGCTGGGACGCCCGTTTCGGCCAGGCCGAGCTGGACGCGCTGCTGGCGCGCCAGCTCGACGGCGGCGTGCACAACCAGTTCGAGACGCGCCACCGGCGCAAGGATGGCAGCCTGGTCGACGTGGAGATCAGCAACTGTCCATTGGAACTGGCCGGCCAGCCCGTGCTGTTCAATTCCGCGCGCGACATCACGGAACGCAAGCGCGTCGAAGCGCAGCTGCGCATCACGGCCAGCGTGTTCGAGAACAGCCAGGAAGGCATCCTGATCACGGACGACGAGAACGACATCGTCGACGTGAACGCGGCTTTCACCCGCATCACCGGCTATGCCCGCGACGAGGTGGTGGGCCGCAATCCGCGCATGCTGTCCTCGGGGCGCCACGACGGTGGCTTCTACCAGCAGTTGTGGGCGCAGTTGCAGCGCGACGGCTACTGGCGCGGCGAACTGTGGGACCGGCGCAAGTCGGGCGAGGTGTATCCGGAACTGGTGTCGATCTCGGCCGTGCGCGACGAGCGCGGCCAGGTGCAGCGCTACGTGGCCGTGTTCTCCGACATCAGCCAGATCAAGGCCCACGAGGATGAGTTGAACCGGGCGGCCCACTACGACGGCCTGACGGGCGTGCCCAACCGGGTGCTGCTGGCCGACCGCATGAAGCAGGCCATCGCCCGCACGGCGCGCGAGGGCAACATCATGGCCGTGTGCTACCTGGACCTGGATGGCTTCAAGCACATCAACGACAGCCTGGGCCACGACGTCGGCGACCAGGTGCTGATCGAGGCGGCGCGCCGCATCGGCGCGTCGGTCCGGGCCGACGACACCGTGGCGCGGCTCGGCGGCGACGAGTTCGTGGTGCTGCTGCTCGGGCTGCACCAGGCCGGCGAATGGGAGCTGACGCTGCGCCGGCTGCTGGAGGCGATTGCCCAGCCATTCACGATCGGCGACAAGACCGTGACCCTGAGCGCCAGCGCCGGCGTGGCCGTCTATCCGCTCGACCAGGAAGACCCGGACACGCTGCTGCGCCACGCCGACCAGGCCATGTACCTGGCCAAGCAGAGCGGCAAGAACCGCTACCACCTGTATGACACGGCGCTGGACCGCCAGGCCCGCGACCAGCTTGAATTCCTGGCCAGCATACGGCACGGGCTGGAACAGGGGCAGTTCGAGCTGTACTACCAGCCCAAGGTCAACCTGCGCACACGGGCCGTGGTGGGGGCCGAGGCGCTGATCCGCTGGCACCATCCGCAGCGCGGCCTGCTGGCGCCGGGCGCCTTCCTGGCCCAGGTGGCCAACACGGAGCTCGACATCCAGATTGGCGAATGGGTGGCCGCCACCGCGCTGGCCCAGTTGCGGACCTGGCACGAGCAGGGCCTGAAGCTGAGCGTGAGCATCAACATCTCGGGCTACCACCTGGAGTCGCCCGATTTCGTGGACCGCCTGCGCAAGCTGATGGCGCCGTATCCGATGTTGCCGTTCGGCGCCTTGCAGATCGAAGTGCTGGAGACGGTGGCGCTGAACGACATCGCCATCGTGCGCGACATCCTGGCCGCCTGCGGCCGGCTGGGGGTGACGTTCGCCCTCGACGATTTCGGCACCGGCTATTCCTCGCTGTCCTACCTGAGCAGCCTGCCGTTTGATGAGCTCAAGATCGACCAGTCCTTCGTGCGCGACATGCTCGACGACAAGGGCGACCTGGCCATCGTGCAGGGCGTGGTGGCGCTGGCCGCCGCGTTCGAACGCCAGATCGTGGCCGAGGGCATCGAGACCCCGGCCCATTACCAGGCCCTGCTGGACATGGGCTGCGCCCTGGGCCAGGGCTATGGCATCGCCAAGCCCATGCCGGCCGGCGCGCTGCCGGACTGGCGCGGCCAGTGGCTGGAGCGCGAAGTGGCGGCCTGAATCCGGAGCGTGACGTGGCCGGCTGAACCGCGTGGCGGCGTGCTGCGCCCGGGCTGGCTTGGCGCAAGGTGGCACGCCGTCGTCCTACAACCGGCCACGCCGCTATCCCACAAGCGTCGTGCCAGCCCTGTCTATCATGGTTCTCGACGGCGCGCGCGCAGATGTGTGCGAAGGCCGCCGGGATCGCCAGGCGCGCGCGCCGGCGAACGCAACCACCTTTGTTGAGGAGTGCATCATGACATCGACACACAGCGAAACCGCCGCGTCCAGGCGCGGCCGCACCCAGGAACCGGACGACGCGATCGCCGTCCTGAAGGCTGACCATGCCAACGTGAAGGACCTGTTCGAACAATACGAACAACTGGGCGAACGGGCCCACGCCACCAAGAAGAAGCTGGCCACGCGCATCTGCCTGGCGCTGACCCAGCATGCCACGGCCGAGGAGGAATTGTTCTACCCGGCCGTGCGCGACGCCATCGCTGAATGCGCCGACCAGGTTGACGAGGCGCTGGTGGAACACGGCTCGGCCAAGGAACTGATCGCGCAGATCCTGGCCATGGAGGAGGGCGATCAACTGTACGACGCCACGGTGAAAGTGCTGTCCGAGCTGATCGCCCATCACGTGGGCGAGGAGGAGGGCGAGATCTTCCCCCGGGTGCAGGACAGCGAACTCGATCTGGTGGCGCTGGGGACGGCCATCCAGCAGCGCAAGGCGCAGGTGACGCTGCCGGCTTGACGGCAGGGCGCGGGCATGACCTGGCGCGGTGTGAAAAGTTGTCAACCGTATGCAAAGCCGCGTAAAATGCGAGGCAACGCGGGTGTAGTTCAATGGTAGAACGGCAGCTTCCCAAGCTTCATACGAGGGTTCGATTCCCTTCACCCGCTCCAATCGATGTGACAACAAACGAGTTGTTCCGGTTTTCATGCACGCACTCGCCACCGCGTCGGCCCCGCGCCCGATGCCATTTCCCCCATGATGACCGGGCCGGTGCCGGCCCTGCGCACCCCGTGCGTCGTGCGGCGCTGCCTGTGGGCCATGCTGCTGCTGGTGGCCATGACCTTGCCGGCCCGCGCCGCCGACACCATCCTCGTGGTGGAGAGCTACAACGCTGAAATGCAGTGGGACGCCAATTACAAGGAAGCGTTGCAGGAAGCGCTGGGCAAGAAGTACCACCTCGAATATTTTCAGATGGACACCAAGCGCCTGCCGCGCGAGCAGCACGCGGCCATGGCCGACAAGGCGTGGGCGCTATACCAGTCGCTGCACCCGGTGCTGGTGATCCTGGGCGACGACGCGGCCCTCAAGCTGCTGGCGCAGCGCCTGGGCACGACCGCCACGCCCGTGGTCTACCTCGGCATCAATAACAATCCGCGCGAATACTTCGACGCCAAGGTCATCAGGAACATCACGGGCGTGCTGGAACGGCCCATCCTGAAGCGCAATATCGCGCTGGTCTCCGAGCTGGTGCCGCATGTGAAGCGGGCGCTGGTGCTGTTCGATACCGACATCACATCCCAGGTGGTGCGCCAGGAGACGTTCGAAGGCAAGTCGCAGCAACTGATCGGCGGCACGCTGGTGGAGCTGAAACTGGTCGGCCAGTGGGAACAGTGGCAGGCCGAAGTGCTGAAGGCGAAGGACAACTACGACGTGATTTTCCTCGGCCTGTACCAGGCGCTGCACGATGGCGGGGGCAAGAGCGTGAACACAACGGACCAGGTGGCGCGCTGGACGGCCGCCCACGCGCCCGTGCCCATCTTCGGCTTCTGGGACTGGGCCGTTGGCCCGGAGAAGACCATCGGCGGCCTGGTGCTGTATGGCCGCGACCAGGGCAAGGCGGCGGCCGAGATCGCGCTCAAGATCCTGGCCGGCACGCCGCCCGAGCGCATCTATCCGGTCACGGCCGACCGCGGCAAATTCCTCTACAGCCGCAAGCAACTGCAGCGCTTCCATCTCAGGCTGCCGGCCAGCATCGCGGCCGACGCCAGCTACACCGACTGACATGGTGAGGCCGTCATGAGCACCTGCGACTGCAACAGTGGCTGCGGCGCGCCCGCCACACCACCGGCGCCGGCGGCCGGCGCCGGTCCTGAACAAGCCGTTTTCCTGATCCAGAACATGGACTGCCCCACCGAGGAAAAGCTGATCCGCGACCGCCTGCGGCCCATGGCCGGCGTGGATTCGCTCCAGTTCGACCTGATGCGGCGCGAACTGACGGTGGGCCATCACTTGCCCTCCATCGCCCCGCTGGTGGCGGCGCTGACGGCGCTGGACATGGCGCCGGCCGTCGTCTCCAGTACCCAGGATGCGGGCGCCTCGCCGCAAGCGCAGCCGCAGGGACAGGGGCGCGCGGCCGGTACGCTGCCGTTCGGATTGCCGCGCTGGTTGCCGCTGGCCGTGTCCGGCCTGGCCGCGCTGGCGGCCGAGGGCGTGGCGTGGAGCACGGGCCGGGAGCATGGCTGGCCGGTGCTGGCGCTGGCCGTCACGGCCATCGCATGCGGTGGCCTTGGCACGCTGAAGAAGGGGTGGATCGCGCTGCGCAACCTGTCGCTGAACATGAATTTCCTGATGTCGCTGGCCATCCTCGGCGCGCTGGCCGTTGGCCAGTGGCCGGAAGCGGCCATGGTGATCTTCTTGTTTGCGCTGGCCGAACGGATCGAGGCGCGCTCGTTGGACCGCGCGCGCCATGCCATCCGCGGCATGATGGCGCTCACGCCCGACACGGCCACCGTGCAGGCGCCGTCGGGCGCGTGGCAGCGGGTGGCGGCGGCCCAGGTGCAGCCGGGCGCGCTGGTGCGCGTGATGCCGGGCGAACGCATCGCGCTCGATGGGACGGTGGCGGCGGGCGAGAGCGCCGTCAACCAGGCGCCCATCACGGGCGAGAGCATGCCGGTGGCCAAACTGCCGGGTGACCCGGTGTTCGCCGGCACCATCAATGAACAGGGCAGCTTCGATTACACGGTGACGGCGCCGCAAAGCCAGTCCACCTTGTCGCGCATCCTCAGCAGCGTCCAGCAGGCGCAGGGCGAACGGGCGCCGACCCAGCGCTTCGTGGACCGCTTCGCCGCCGTCTACATTCCCGTGGTGGTGGCGCTGGCCGTGCTGGTGGCCGTGGTGCCGCCGCTGGCGATGGGCGCGGACGGCCATGCCTGGTTCTACAAGGCGCTGGTGCTACTGGTGATCGCCTGCCCCTGCGCGCTGGTCATCTCCACCCCGGTGACGGTGGTCAGCGGGCTGGCGGCGGCGGCGCGCCAGGGCATCCTCGTCAAGGGCGGGGTGTACCTGGAACTGGGGCGCAAGCTGAAGGCGGTGGCGCTCGACAAGACCGGCACGCTCACCGTGGGCACGCCGCAAGTGACGGACGTGCTGGTGCCGGACGGCGGCGAGCGCGTGGATTTGCTGCGCCGCGCGGCCAGCCTGGCCGCCTTGTCCACCCATCCCGTGTCGCGCGCGCTGGCCCGGTACTGGCATGGCGAACAGCAGGGCGTGGCGCTGGCGCCGGTGGCGCGCTTCGAGGCGCTGCAAGGACGCGGCACGCGCGGCGAGGTGGAAGGCGAGACGCTTTACCTGGGTAATGCGCGGCTGATGCGCGAGCTGGGTGTGCAGGATGAGGCGTTGGCCGCCGCGCTGGCCGCGCTGGAGCGCGACGGCAAAAGCGTGGTGGTGCTGTGCTCCGCGACGGCGGCGTTGCTGGTGGTGGCCGTGGCCGACGCGGTGCGCGCCACCAGCGCCGACGCGGTGGCGCAACTGCACGCACTGGGCGTGCGGGTGGTGATGCTGTCGGGCGATAACGTGGACACGGCGCGCGCCGTCGGCGCCCGGCTCGGCATCGACGACGTGCGCGCCGGCCTGCTGCCCGACGATAAACTGCGCATCGTCGCGGCGCTGGCAGACGAACATGGCGCGGTCGGCATGGTGGGCGATGGCGTGAACGACGCGCCGGCGCTGGCCAAGGCCGCCATCGGCTTTGCCATGGGCGCGGCCGGCACCGATACGGCGATGGAAACGGCCAACGTGGCGCTGATGGACGACGACTTGCGCAAGGTGGCGTACTTCATGCGCCTGAGCGCGCGCACCCACGCGATCCTGGTACAGAACATCGTGCTGGCGCTGGCCATCAAGGCCGTGTTCCTGGTGCTGGCCGTGGCCGGCTATTCGACTTTATGGATGGCCGTGTTCGCGGACATGGGTGTGAGCCTGATGGTCGTGCTCAACGGCCTGCGGCTGCTGCGCGGGCCGGCGCCAGCGTAAAGGCTGAAAAGGCTGGGAAGGCCGGGCTGGCGCCGCGCGCGCTAATCGGCGGGCGCATTGGCCGGTGCGGTGCTGGCGCTGAACAGTTGGGCGAACTGCGCCAGGTCCGGCGCGCCCATGTCGGAGATGGCGGCGTACTGCATGCCGTTGCGCGTCCAATGCAGCAACTGGTAGCCCTGGCGCGCGCTCGCTTGCGGCGCGGTGGCGCGGGCCGTGGCCACCGGCCAGACGTAGAGGTTGAGCACATGCTTGCGGTGCCGGTAGGCCAGCGCCGCCACCGGACGCTGGCCGATGTAGTCGAGCCGTCCGCCGATCAGGGCGTATCCCTGCGGTGCGAGGTCCGTCACGGGCGGCGCGAAATCGAGCTTGCCCGCGAACCAGGGCTTGACCGTGTGCTGGTCGGTCGAGGCCACGTCCGTCAGGTGGTCCGGCATCAGCGAGCGGAAATGGCTGGCCACCAGTTCCTGATCCAACTGCTCGGTGGGCGACGGCTGCGCCAGGTAAAGCGCCAGCGTGACGGCGAAAGCGGCCGTGCTGGCGACGGCCGCGCCCAGGTTGATCCAGGCCCACGGCCAGCGCGGGAACCTGGCGGTACGGCGCGCTGGAGGCTGCGCTTGCGGCTGCTGCTCCTGCTCCTGCACTTGCACCTGTTCCCGCAGCCGCTGCTCCTGTCGCCGTTGCTGCTCCTGTTCCTGTCGCCGCTCTTGCTGCTGTAAGGCGGCGCTGATGCGTTGGCGCAGGTGGGGCGGCGCCGCGTGGCGCGTCGCTTCCTGCGCGACGGCGCTGCGCAGCGCTTTCAATTGCGCCAGCGCCGCGCGGCAGGCGGCGCAGCCGGCCAGGTGCGATTCCAGCTGCAGGGCGCCGGCCGGGTCCAGTTCACCGTCCAGCCAGGCGGCCATCCAGTGCTGCGATTGCGTGCATTCCATCCTAGTCTCCAGCCGGGTCGCGTTGCAGGTACGACAGCAGCAGCTTGCGCGCGCGCGCCAGGCGCGACATCACCGTGCCGATGGGGATATCGGCCACCTCCGCGATCTGCTTGTATGACAGCTCGTCCATTTCCTTCAGCACCAGCACCTCGCGGAACGCGGGCGGCAGGCGGCGCAGTGCCTGGTCGACGCTGCGCTCCACGTCACGGCTGGCCGCAATGCCGGCCGGGTCGTTTGGCGCATCCTGCACCAGCAGGTCGTCGCCGTCCGCGCCGTGCAGCGCCTCGTCGAAGCTCACGTCGCCCTGTTGCGGCTTGCGGTCGCGCAGCGCCGTGTAGAAGGTGTTGCGCACGATGGTCAGCAGCCACGCGCGCGCGTCGCCGCCCCGGTAGCTGTCGGCGAAACGGTAGGCGCGCAGATAGGCGCTCTGCACCAGATCGTCCGCATCGTGCGGGTCGCGCGTGAGCCAGCGCGCCAAGTTGTAGGCCGCATCCAGGTGCGGCATGGCCAGTTGTTCAAACCGTGCCGCTTTGTCGTCGTCGCCCAAATGCTTGTCCATCGTAGTCGTCCCGTGGATGAAGACTCGGAGTGGTGCGCTTTTATTCCCGCGAAAAAAATAAAGCGTCGGACGGGAATAGGAACGGGGCGCGGCCGGTTTGATCTGGTGTGGCGCGCCGGTTTGAAGTGCCGATTATGACACGGAAGCGGCCGCTGTTTTTCAACCAAGCAGATGGAGGACAGCATGATCGATCGCAGGAGTTTCTTAAGGCTGGGCGCCGTGGGCGGCGGTGCCGTCTTCATGTCCGGCCTGTATGGCAAGGCGTGGGCGCAGCAGGGCGGTGACGATTTTTATTTCGTCCAGTTGTCCGACGCGCACTGGGGTTATCGCGGGCCGGCCAACCCGGAGGCGCAGAACACTTTGCGCCAGGCTGTGGCGGCCGTCAACGCGCTGCCGCAGAAGCCGGAATTCATCGTCTTCACGGGCGACCTCACGCACAGCACGGACGATCCGGCCGAGCGCCGCAAGCGCATGGCGGAATTCAAGCAGATCGTGGCCGGGCTGGAGGTGCAGCAGATCCATTTCCTGCCGGGCGAGCACGACGCCTCGCTCGACCAGGGCGCCGCGTTCCAGGAAATGTTCGGTCCTACGCACTACAGCTTCGACCACAAGGGCGTGCATTTCATCGCGCTCGACAACGTATCCGACCCCGGCGCCCGCATCGGCGAGGCGCAACTGGCATGGCTCAAGGCCGACCTGGCGGCCCAGCGGCCGGACGCGCCCATCGTCGTGCTGACCCACCGGCCGCTGTTCGACCTCGAACCGAAGTGGGACTGGGCCACGCGCGACGGGGCGCAGGCCGTGGCCTTGCTGATGCCGTACGCAAACGTGACCGTGTTCTACGGCCATATCCACCAGGAGCACCACCGGATGACGGGGCACATCGCCCACCACGCGGCCAAGTCGCTGATCTTCCCCTTGCCCGTACCCGGTTCGCAGGCCATGCGCACGCCGCTGCCGTGGGACCCGGCCACGCCGGGCAAGGGGCTGGGCTTCCGCGAGGTGGATGCCGAACCGCGCCAGGCCGCCTATCAGATCACCGAACTGCCCGTGACGAAAGGATAGATCATGCAATCCTCAAAACGACGTTTCCTGATCGGCGTGCCGCTGGCCGCATCGGCGCTGCTGCTGGGCGTGGCCCAGGGCAAGGCGCAACAGGAAAGAGTGATCAAGGTCGAAGCGCGCAAATTCCGCTTCGCGCCCAATGTGATCGAGGTGCGGCAGGGCGAGGCCGTGGTGCTGGAACTGCGGGCGCTGGACTTCGCCCATGGCTTCAACATCCCCGAACTGCAGACCCGGATCGACCTCGTGCCCGGCAAGGCCGTGAAGCTGCGATTGCAGCCGGCGCAGGCTGGCCGCTTCGGCTTCTTGTGCGATAACTTCTGCGGCGCCGGCCATGAGGAGATGGCCGGCACGCTGGTGGTCACGGCCTGACGGTGCCGGCGGCGCGCGGCTCGCCCGGTGCGTTCGCCCGGCGTGGCGGCGAAGTTGGCTGCGGGGTTGACTGCGGGGTTGACTGATATAATGGCGGGTTAATGCAGCCCGGCTGCCGGCCTTCGCGCGCCTGTGCCGTCCTGTGCCCGCGCGCCGGGCATTCCTTTTTACCGTAGAATCCGCACCCCATGTCCACTGATACGCCCAACAATGGCCCAGCACGGCCTATGCTGTACGACCCGACCGAACACCGCATCCGCAGCTTCGTCACCCGCGCCGGCCGCCTGTCGACCGCCCAGGCGCGCGCGCTGGAGGAACTGGGACCGAAATTCCTGATCGAGTACAGCAAGGCGCCGCTCGACTACGAGCAAGCGTTTGGTCGCAAGGCGCCCGTGGTGCTGGAGATCGGCTTCGGCATGGGCGGCACCACGGCCCACATCGCGCAGGCGATGCCGGACAAGGACTTCATCGGTGTGGAAGTGCACACGCCCGGCGTGGGCAGCCTGCTCAAGCTGATCGGCGAGCAGGGCCTGACCAACCTGAAGGCGATCCAGCACGACGCGGTGGAAGTGCTGAACCAGATGATCCCGGACGGCTCGCTGCACGGCGTGCACATCTTCTTCCCCGACCCATGGCACAAGGCGCGCCACAACAAGCGCCGTCTGATCCAGGGCCCGTTCGTGAAGCTGCTGACGCAAAAGCTGGCCCCCGGCGGCTATCTGCACTGCGCCACCGACTGGGAAGACTACGCGGTCCAGATGCTGGAAGTGCTGGGTGCGGAGGAAGGTTTGCAGAACACGGCCGACGGCTATGCGCCGCAACCGGCCTACCGTCCGCTGACCAAGTTTGAAAACCGTGGCCTGAAGCTGGGCCACGGCGTATGGGATCTGGTTTTCACCAAGAAGTAATCCAAAACCGGGGGCAGGTCATGTAGTCACGTAACTTGTGTGATTGCATGACCTGACCCCGGTTTTTCTCTATTCAGTCCAGCGGTTCGATATCGAGCACCAGCACGTAGGCCAGGTGGCGTCCCTGCCACAGGCCGCCGCCGCGCACTTGCGCGTCGCAGGTGGTGGGCTGGCTTTCAATTTCCTTGAATTTCAGGCGCTGGCGAAAGTGCAGCGCTTCCTTTGGCGCCAGGTAGCCGGCCATGCGGCCCTCCACAAACACCGCCACCGCCGTGTTCTCGTAGGCATTCTGATCATCGGGCACCAGCGTGGCCACGCAGGCCACGGCTGCGGCGTGTTCTCCATGCGCGCCCGCCAGTTCCTTCAGCGTGGCCTGGTAGCGCGATTCGTTCACCACTTCGACCAGGAAGCGTCCCTTGTCCGACCAGTGCAGTGCCGGCGCGGTCGCCGGCAATTGCGGCACATATGGCCCTGGTCCGGCCGCACGCGTCGGCAGGGAGGCCGGCTTGGCCGGATTGGTCTTGATGATGGCGTAGACCAGCAGCGCGGTGACGACGACGATCAGCAGGGGGAGGGCGTATTCCATGGCGGGCTTGTGGATGCAAAGGACGTCATCTTAGCGGAACGGCCGGATTTCCACCCGGTTTTCCATCCAGCCCGTAGCATCACGCACATCAACATATTTTGATAATATTAAAATTTTGATACCGAGATGGCCATCCATGAGGAGCGAGCACTGATGATCAAGCAAGTCGGCGACACCCCCATCCTGCCCGTGCACCGGGCCAGCTGCCATTGCGGCGCCGTGGTGCTGGAACTGGACCTGCCCGACGGGATCGTCGATCCGCGCCGCTGCGATTGCTCGATGTGCCGGCGCCGGGGCGCCATCGCCGGCTCCGTGCCGCTGGCCGGGCTGCGCGTGGTGCAGGGCGCGGACGCGCTCACGCTGTACCAGTTCAACACCCGCACGGCCAAGCACTATTTCTGCTCGCGCTGCGGCATCTACACCCACCACCAGCGCCGCTCCAACCCGCACCTGTACGGCTACAACGTGGCGTGCCTGGAAGGCGTCGATCCGTTCGCGCTCGGCCCCGTGCCGACCCTCGATGGCGTCAACCATCCGGCCGACAGGATCGCTGGCAAGGGTTAATCCATCTCCGCGATCATGGCGACGAGCTCGTCGCCATACGAAGCGAGCTTTTTCTCGCCCACGCCCGACACGCCGCGCAGCTCGGCCAGCGAGGTGGGGCGGGCCTTGGCGATCTCGCGCAGCGTGGCGTCCACGAAGATCACCCAGGCCGGCACGTTGTGGGCGCGCGCCGTCTCCACGCGCCACCAGCGCAGCTTGTCGAAGATGGCCTGTTCGCGCGGCGACAAATCGCTCTCCACATAACCCTTGGAGGCCGTGGTGGGGCGCTTCTGCTTGACTGGCTTCTGGTACTGGCGCAGCTGCACCTTCTGCCCGCCCTTGAGCACGGGCCGCGCGGCGTCCGTCAGCTTGAGTGAGCTGTATTGTTCGTGGTCCACCGTCACCAGGCCCAGCGCGATCACCTGGCGCAGGATGGCGCGCCATTCCTGCTCGCTGCGGTCGGCGCCGATGCCGAACACGGACAGCGAATCGTGGTGCCAGGTCTTGATGCGTTCCGTCTCCACGCCGCGCAGCACTTCGATTACGTGGCCGGCCGCGAAGCGCTGGTCGACCCGGTACACGGCTGACAGCAGCTTTTGCACCGGCACCGTGCCGTCGAACGACACGGGCGGAATCAGACAGGTGTCGCAGTTGCCGCACGGGGCCGAGCGTTCGCCGAAATAGTCGAGCAGGCGCACGCGCCGGCAGCTCAGCGTTTCGCACAGGCCCAGCATGGAATCGAGCTTCATGCCCAAGACGCGCTTGAAGGTTTCGTCGGCCTCGGATTCGTCGATCATGCGCCGCTGCAGCACCACGTCCTGCAGGCCGTAGGCCATCCAGGCGCTGGCGGGCAGGCCGTCGCGGCCGGCGCGGCCCGTCTCCTGATAGTAGCCTTCGATGCTCTTGGGCAGGTCGAGGTGGCAGACGAAACGCACGTCCGGCTTGTCGATGCCCATGCCGAAGGCGATGGTGGCCACCATCACGATGTTTTCCTCGCGCAGGAAGCGGGCCTGGTTGGCGGCGCGCTTGGTGTGCTCCATGCCGGCGTGGTAGGCCAGCGCGCGCACCCCGTTCTCGTTGAGGAATTCGGCCGTCTCCTCCACCTTCTTGCGCGACAGGCAGTAGACGATGCCGCTGTCGCCGCCATGCTCGCCGGTGATGAAGTCCAGCAGCTGCTTGCGGCCGTTGCCCTTCTCGACGATCTGGTAGCGGATGTTGGGGCGGTCGAACGAGGACACGAACTGCATCGCGTCCTCCAGCTGCAGCCGGTGCACGATCTCGGCGCGGGTCTGCTGGTCGGCCGTGGCCGTGAGGGCGATGCGCGGCACGTCGGGGAACTGCTCGTGCAGCACCGACAGCTTGATGTACTCGGGCCGGAAGTCATGGCCCCATTGCGACACGCAGTGCGCCTCGTCGATCGCGAACAGGGCGATCTTCGAATCCTGGAACAGGTTCAGGCAGCGCTCGGTCATCAACCGTTCCGGCGCCACGTACACCAGGTCGATCTGGCCGGTGCGCACCAGCCGCTCGATGCGGCTCGCTTCCTCGTAGCTCTGGGTGGAGTTGAGGAAGGCGGCGCGCACGCCCACCTCGGCCAGCGCGTCCACCTGGTCCTGCATCAGCGCGATCAGTGGCGAGATCACCACGCCCACGCCATCGCGCACCAGCGCCGGGATCTGGTAGCACAGCGACTTGCCGCCGCCGGTGGGCATCAGCACCAGCGCGTCGCCGCCGGCGCTCACATGCTCGACGATGTCGGCCTGCTGGCCACGGAAGGCCGGGTAGCCGAAAACGGTTTGCAGCAGGTGCAGGGCGCGGGTACTGGTGTCGCTCATGATACGAATTCCGGTTTAGCTCAGTCCACCCACTGCACCAGGCCGTAATGGGCGGTGGCCAGCACCACCAGGCCGAACACGATGCGATACCAGGCGAAGAAGGTGAAGGTGTGGGTACTGATGTAGCGCAGCAGCCAGCGCACGCACAGGAAAGCCGACACGAAGGCGGCCAGCGAGCCGATGCCGAACAGCGGCAGGTCGGCCGCCGACAGCAGCGCGCGTTCCTTGAACAGCGAATAGACGGTAGCGCCCAGCAGCGTGGGGATGGCGAGGAAGAACGAGAACTCCGTGGCCACCTGGCGCGACAGGCCGAACATCATGCTGCCCATGATGGTGGCGCCGGAGCGGCTGGTGCCGGGGATCAGGGCGAACGCCTGGGCCAGGCCGATCTTGATGGCGTCCACCGGCGTCATGTCGTCCACCGACGTGATGCGGGCCATGCCGGGATTTTTCGCCTCGCTGCGTTCGACCAGCAGGATCACCAGGCCGCCGACGATGAAGGCCAGCGCCACCGGCACGGGCTTGAACAGCACGGCCTTGATGGCCTTGTTGAACGCCACGCCCAGCACGGCGGCCGGCAGGAAGGCGATGATGACGTTGATGGCGAAGCGCTGCTGTTTGCGGTCGCTGAACAGGCCGCTGAGCACGGCCGCGATGCGGGCCCGGTATTCCCAGCACACGGCGAAGATGGCGCCGGCCTGGATCACGATCTCGAACACTTTCATCTTTTCTTCCATGCCGGCGAAATTGAGCAGGCTGTCGGCCAGGATCAGGTGGCCGGTGGAGGAAATGGGCAGGAACTCGGTGAAACCTTCCACCAGGCCCATGATGAGGGCTTTAAGCGCGAGAATGATATCCATGAATAATCGTTAGAGTTCGAATTAGTTTGACGGAGGAAATAGTGTCCGGCGCGGGCGCCAGCGCTGCGCGGGCTCGAAGCTTACCATGCCGGGGCGCCGCCATTCTGAATCGGGCGCAAATCGGCGGAAAAAAGGCGCGCCGTGGGGCGGCGCGAGGGGGAGGGGACGGTGTTTGGTGCGAATTCTGCGCAATTTCAGCGCAATTTCCGCGTAAATTCAGCGCACCGTGCGCATGCCGGGATTGTGGGCGCGGGCGCCAGGCGTGATCACTTCCAGTTGACCCGCCTTGAATACTTGCTGGTGTTCGCCATGGTCGTCGAGCCAGCGGCACAGCACGTCGTCATCGTCGCTCAGGCCCGTGAGGCCCGTTGTCGTCTTAATCACCAGCATGCGGCGATGCCAGCCGATGGGCCGTACCGTATCGCCCGCCTTTGCCCGTTCGCGTTCCATGATGACCTCCATTGCCTGCTGGTCACCATGATACGCTTGCGCGGCGCCCGTGTGCAGCGCGCACGCGCAACGGTTTGATGTCGCGATGCAACTGTGGTGATGCGGCCTAGGTCAGGCCGGCGCCGTGGCCCGCTCCAGCGTGGCCAACCACACCATGGCCTGTTCGCGGGTGCTGCCGCACATCTCCAGCGACGGTTGCAGGCCCGCGCAAAAGGCCGGCCGCTCGGGACGGCCGAAGATCAGGCAGCCGTTATCCTCGCTTAACTGGATGCAACGCACACCGGCAGGCTTGCCGTTGGGCATGCCAGGGATGGGGCTGGTGATCGAGGGCGCCGTGCAGCAGGCACCGCAACCGGGGCGGCAGTCGGGAACGGGGGCGGGCTGGTTCATAGGGGAATCCGTGCATGGGTCCTGCGGCGGGCGTGGACTGGGCCGTTATTTTACCCGGCTTTGCGTTTGGCCAGCTTGGTGGACCGGGCCCGGCGCCGACTGCGCCGACTGCGCGGAGTGTGCGGCGTGCGCGGCGTGTGCTGATTGCGCCGGCTGCGCTGATTGCGCCGACTGTGCCGATTGCATGCCTAGCCACTGTCCCACGGCGTGCGCGACCCACGGCCCGTCGTCAAGCGGCAAGTCGTGGCCCGCGTCCGGATGCACCTGGTGTGGGGCCGCCCACGCCCGCGCCAGCCGCTGCGAGCAGGATGGCGACACCAGCCGGTCGCCCGCGCTCGACAGGATCAGCACCGGCACGTCCGGCCGGCGGGATGGCGCACGGAAGCGCGCCGCCGCCCACAACTGGCGCAGCGCGTTGACGCGGCTGACCGGGTGATCGTGCTGGTAAGCGAGCCAGCGTTGCAGCAAGCCATCGTCCACGTGGGCGTCGCGGCTGGTCAGGCGCAGGATCAGGCTTTCCTGGCGCGCCACGCCGCCGCGCAGCAGCAAGCCGGCGATGGCTGGGTAGTTATGCCAGCGCAGGCGTTGGTGGAAGCGGCTGTAGGGCCGCATGCTGGTGTTGACCAGCACGCACGCCGCGACTTCGTCCGGATAGCGGTCGGCCCATGCCACGGCCGCCATGCCGCCCAGCGACAGCGCCAGCAGTCGGTACGGCGGCGCCACGCCGTCGGCCCGCAATTGCGCCCGGCAGGCCTCGACCATCGCGTCCACAGAGGTGGGGCTGGCCTCGGCATGGCGGCTGCCGTTGCCGGGCAGGTCGGGCGTGATGATGGCCGCGCCCGGCAGCGCCCGCGCCAGCTGGGCGGGGAAGTCGCCCCAGTGACGCTGTTCGCGCATCAGGCCGCGCAGCAGGACCCAGCTGGCCATCAGTCGTACCAGCGCGCCAGCGCGCGCCGCTGCTGGGCCTTGCGGGCCAGTCCCTGCGGCTGCCAGTGGCCGTGGCTGGCGGCGGCCCGCATCAGGAAATCGAACCACACGAGGTGGCGCCGCAGCACCCGTTGCAGCCGGTGCGTGGCAGTGGGGTTGAAGATGCCGAGCCGGTTGAACAACTGGCGCGGATTCTTCTTGACCCAGGCCCACGAGCCCATTTCCAGCGTCAGCGGCAGGAAGGTGCGCTCGCCGGCGCCTTCCACGTTCAGGTACAGGTAGTCCCACAGGTCGCCATGGGTCAGGTACTGGCGGCTTTGCGGTTCGAACACGTAGTTGTGGTTGGGATAGCTCTGGCTGAACAGTTCTTCCAGCGCGCCGATCTCGGCCAGGTGGGGAATCGGCGTGGCCGTGTGGGCATGGGGAAACCAGATGCGGTCGCGCAGGCCGAAGCCGGAGTGGCAGTCGAGCGCCATGCTGAACGGGCGCGACAGCAGCTCCCGCTCCACCAGCTTGCACACGGCGCTGCTTTCCGGCTCCATGGGCGCGTCCGGTGCGCCGCGATACCACGGCAGGCGCGCGCTGTAGCGCTGGCCGCCCAGCAGGAAGGGGACTTTTTCCAGCGCGTTCACGGGTGCGTTGCGCATCAGGTCCACGCCCTGCGGATTGCAGCGCGTGGCGCGCCACATGCCGCCTGGATTGACGAGCGGCATGAATACGAGGCGCATGTGGTCCAGCTGATGGTGCAGCGTGCGGTCCCAGCGCAGCCGCGCCAGCAGGCTTTCCAGGAACGACAGCACGACCTGGGTGCCGATCCGTTCCAGCCCGTGGATGCCGCCGAAAAAGCCCAGCGCCGGCACGTCGGGCGCCGGATTGCCGATGGCCAGCGTGTAGACGGGGAACTGGCGGCCGTCGATGTCCACCGCGCACGGCGTGGCCACCTCGAAGTGCGTCCCGCCTTCGTCGATCAGGCGCTTGAGGGCGATCAGTTCCGGCAGGTTCTTGGCGATCATGGCGGGCGGCGAGGGCTGGCGTACCGGCTAGTGTAGCCCAATTGACGCGCGCCACGCAGCCGATTGGTGCCCCATTTTCCGTGCGCAGCCTTGCCTTGCCGGCGGCAGCCCGGCGCGCCGGTTGCCGTCGTCAGTCGGGCGCTGCGGCCGGGTAGTGGCGCGCGGCGCCGATGATGGAGCTGTCCTCGATGGCGATGGCCGGCAAGGGCAGGGCGGCCACGCGGCGCGCTTCCTCCTGCGGCAGCCCGAGGCCCAGCAGCATGGCCAGGGCCATGTCGTCGGGATAGCTGGCCGGTTGCGTCCCGCGCGACAGGGAGCGGGCTGCGCTGAACAGCACGCCGACCACGAAGTCCAGGGCCACGCGCGCCGGCATGGCCATGAAGCGGCGTTGCGCCAGGCCTTGCTCCAGGTCGCGCGCCAGGAAGGCGATGCCGATCAGCTGGCTTTCCGCGTCCGGCATCGGCAGGCGCGCCAGGAAAGCGCCCAGCAGGGGATAGGCGTGCACCGTCTGCATCAGCAGCCGCGCGCCGCAGGCGATGCGGGCGGCGGGGTCTTCATGCGGTTGCACGACGGGATCGATGATCCGCAGCAGCTCATTGCCGATCTCGCCGGCCACGGCCACCAGCAACTCCTCATTGGTGCGGAAATAGTTGTAGAACGACCCGCGCGACATGCCGGCCAGGGCCAGCACATCGTCGATGACGGCCGCTTGCGGACCCTTGCGGGAAAACACCAGCAATGCGCATTCGAGCAGCTTGGCGCGGGTGCGTTCCCGTCGCTCCGCTGCAACACGCGTCCGCCAGTCCACCTGGACTTCCTCTCCCATCGTCCTTTTCTCCCTCTAAGCCTGCCGTTGCTGCTGCCGCCGGCCGTGCCGGCCAGCGGAATTATACTCAAAAAATAGATTGACATAATCGTCAGGCTAACGATAATGTCAGTTAAATGAGAAAAAAATGACGCCGGTCAAAGCGCAGCCAATTCATCCACCTTGCTTACCCAGGAGACACCATGCCTGCCCCATCCCCCGCCGTCCTGCGCGCGCCGACGGCCTATCCGGAAAGCGCCCGGCCGCCTGGCGTGCAACAGCTGATCCGCCCGGCCGCGCTGCTCAAGGCGCAGGCGCTGGCGTTCCTGATGTTCGAGAAGCCCCGCCTGGACGCCGTGGAAACCTTCCTCACCGATTTCGGCATGCGCACCGTGGCCCGTGGCGCCGAGCGCCTGCTGATGCGTGGCGCCGGCGGCGCGCCGTGCATCTACATGGCGCAGGCGGGCAGCCGTTCCCGTTACCTGGGCGCCGCCTTCGCCGTCGCCGGCGAGGCCGAACTGGCGCTGGCCGAGCGCCACGCCGGCGCGCGCCGCCTGCCGCCCGGCGCCGTACCCGGCGGCGGCAGCGGGGTCGAGCTGGTCGACCCGGCCGGCAACCTGCTGTGGCTGGTCACGGGACAGCAGCTCCTGCCGCCGCTGCCCCTGCGCGCGCCCCTGCATACGCTCACCAACGGCCCCGGCCTGTCGCCGCGTGTGAACGCGACCGTGCGCCCGCCGCTGGAGCCGGCCGCCATCGCCAAGCTGGGCCACGTGGTGTTGCAGACCACCGCCTTCAGCGAGATGGCGGCCTGGTATATGCGCCACCTGGGACTGATCCCCACCGACGTCCAGTACCTGGAGGATGGCTCGCCCAATCTGTGCTTCTTCCGGCTCGACCTGGGCGACACGCCGGCCGACCACCACAGCTTCGTGCTGGCCGGCGGCATCGAGGAGAAATACGAGCACAGCGCCTACGAGGTGGTCGACCTCGACGCGCTCGGCCAGGGCCACAACGTGCTGCGCGCCAACGGCCACCGCCACATGTGGGGCATCGGCCGCCACGTGCTGGGCAGCCAGCTGTTCGATTACTGGTACGACCCGGACGGCATGGAGTTCGAGCACTACGCGGATGGCGACGTGTTCACGGCCGCCTATGAAACCCATTACGTGCCGCTCGACATGGCCGGCATCTGGGCCTGGGGCGACGACGTGCCCAAGTCCATGGGCGCGCCGCGCAATCTGGCCACCGTGTTCAAGGTGCTGGGGCTGCTGCGCAGCGGCCGGCTGAGCATGCAGCGGCTCAAGCTGCTCGGCCGCGCTATGTCGCGGCCGCGTCCTTGGCTGTGAGCCCACAGCCCGATTTCAATCAACCAGGGGAATTTCATGGCAGTTCAAGTCATCCGCTACACGCATGGCGGCAAACCAGGATGGGGCGTGGTGCACGCCGGCCGTATCGCGCCGCTGTCGCGCGACTATGCCAGCACGGCCGATTTCGTGCGCGAGGGCATGGCGGAGGCGCATGCCCTCGGCCCCGACGCGGCGCAGTTGCCGCTGGCGCAGGTCACGCTGCTGTCGCCGGTCACGGACGACCGCCAGTTCATCTGCCAGGGCATCAACTACGCCAGCCACGTGCGCGAGTCCGGCATGGACCCGGACAAGATCGGCTTCAACACCATCTTCACCAAGGCGCCGTCCTGCCTGACCTCGGCCTACGCCGACGTGGTGCGCCCGGCCCATGTGCAACTGCTCGACTATGAAGTCGAACTGGGCCTGGTGATGCGGCGCCCGCTGACGAAGGCGACGGTGGTCGGCCCCGACCAGCTGCACGAGTGGCTGGCCGGCGTGACCATCGTCAACGACCTGTCGGCGCGCGACGTGCAGCTGCCGCAGGCCCAGTTCTACAAGGGCAAGAGCTACCGTGGCTTCGGTCCGACCGGCCCCTGTTTGCTGTTGCTGAGCGCGCAGGAGTGGCGCCTGTGGCCGCAACTGCGCATGCGCCTGCAGGTGAACGGCCAGCTGCGCCAGGACGCCTATTGCGGCGAGATGCTGTTCAAGCCGCACCAGACGCTGACCGAGCTGTCGGCGCTGCACGACCTGCAGCCCGGCGACCTGATCGCCACCGGCACGCCGGCCGGCTGCGCGGCGCGCGCGCCGAACCGGCTGGCCATGTGGGTGGCGCGCCACCTGCTGTCGGAGCAGGGCAAGTGGCGCATGTTCATCCGCAACGGCCTGCGCAACGCGGCCTACCTGCGTCCGGGCGACACGGTCACGGCCTCGATCCGCACCGATGACGGCGCCCTCGACCTGGGCGAGCAGCGCAACCGGATCGTGGCGCCATGAACGCCCCGATGAGCGGCCCCACGAGTGGCCCGATCAGCGGCAGCATGAGCGGCGCCATGAGCGGCGAGATGACCGCCGCCGCTATCGGCCAGTTCGGCCCGCCCTCGGTGTTGCGGCTGCAACGGCTGCCATGCCCGGCGCCGAAGGCGGGCGAGATCCTGGTGCGGGTGCAGGCCGCCGCCGTCCATCCGATCGACGCGCGCCGGCGTGGCGGCTACGCCCGCCGCCTGTTCGCGCTGATGGGCGCGGCGCGCATGCCGCTGGTGCTGGGCAACGGCTTCGCCGGCACCGTGGTCGCCGTGGGCCGTGGCGTCACCAGCCTGCGCGTGGGCGACGCCGTGTTTGGCGCCAAGCCGCCGTCCAGCAGCGGCACCCACGCCAGCCACGTGGTGGTGCGCGCCGAGCACGCGCTGCGTCAGCCGGCCGGCATGGACGCCATGGCGCTGGCCGCCTTGCCCTACAACTTCCTGACGGCGGCGCGCGCGATCACCGACGCCGGCATCACGGCGCAGTCGCTGCAAGGGCGCGCGGTGCTGGTGTACGGCGCTTCCGGTGGACTGGGCTTGCTGGCCATATGGCTGCTGCACAGCATGGGCGCCCAGGTGACGGCGGTGGCGGGCGGCGCTGGCCTGGATGACTGCCGCGCGGCCGGCGCCACGACCGTGGTCGACCGCCACCGCCAGCCCCTGCATGCGCTGCCGCGCCACTTCGCGGCCACGCTCAATTTCGCCAACTGGGACGACGAGGCCGCGTTGCTGCACCTGTTGGCGCCCGATGCGCTGGGCCATGCCACCACGGTCCATCCCATGCTCGGCAACATCGACCGGCATGGCTTGCTGGGCGGCGCCCTGGCCACGCTGCGCCAGCGCCGGCGCATGCGCGCGCAGGTGCCGAAGGGCGCGCGCTACGCCTGGACCGTGTTCCGTCCCGAGCCGGCGCTGTTCGCCCTGCTGGCGCAGTGTGCGCACCGGCTGCCGGCGCCGGCCTGCACCGGCTACCCATTGAGCGCGGCCGCGCAGGCCCACCGCCACGTCGAGCAACGCCTGCCCGGGCGCGCCGTGCTGCTGCCGGCCTGAACCGTACCGCACCACGCTACACCGCATTGCATCGCACCGCACCGCCATCACAACATCAAGGAGACCATCATGCCCGATACCACCCGGACCGCACCGCGCCATGGCGGCGGCGTCCACAACCTGGACGACATCCTGGCGTTCGAACAGACGCCATGGCAGCAGCAACTGCCGGCCCATAACACCTACGACCTGCTGTGCCAGGCCTGCGAGCGCCAGCCCGGCAAGACGGCGCTGCGCTTCGTCCTGACGGGCGACGTGGACGCGGCCGAATTCACGGTTGATTACCGCACCCTCAAGCGGCGCGTGACGCAGGCGGCGAACGCCTTCCACCGGGCCGGCATCGACAAGGGCAAGGCCGTCACGCTGTTGCTGCCCAACCTGCCGCAAACCCATTTCGCGCTGCTTGGCGCGCAGGCGGCCGGCATCGCCAGCCCCGTCAACCCGATGCTGGAGGTGGACTACCTCGCGGCCATCGTCAACGAGACCGGCGCCGAGGCGCTGGTCGCCTTCGCGCCCGTGCCCGACAGCGACCTGTGGGACAAGGCGATGGAGGTGGTGGACCGTTGCCCCGCCATCTGCACCGTGTTCGTGGTCAGCGCCGCGCCCTACGTCGGCACCGCCAAGGGGCTGATGCTGAAGGCCATGTACGCCACGGCCCGGCGCCCGGCCCGGCGCGACGTCGCCGTGATCGGCTTCGACGCCGCGCTCGAGCGCGAGCGGCACGACATGCTGGCCTCGGGCCGGCACATCGGCGCGTCCGACATCTGCTCCTATTTCCACACCGGCGGCACCACCGGCTTGCCCAAGGTGGCCATGCACACCCACCTGAACGAGACCTTCGTGGCGTGCATGCTCAACGTGCTGGAACCGCGTCCCAGCGTGGTGCTGTGCGGCCTGCCCCTGTTCCACGTGAACGGCGCGATGGTGACCGGACTGGCCGCCTTCTGCGGCGGCTGGGAGGTGGTCATGCTGACGCCGGCCGGCTATCGCGGCAAGAACGTGATGAGCAATTTCTGGCGGCTGGTCGAGCGCTTCCGCGCCTCCAGCTTCAGCGGCGTGCCCACCATCTTCGCCGCGCTGGCCAACCTGCCGCTGGCCGGCGCCGACATCCGCTCGCTGCGCTATGCGTTCTGCGGCGCCGCGCCCCTGCCGGGCGAGGTGGCGCGCCGTTTCGAGGCGGTGGCCGGCATCCAGTTGTGCGAAGGCTATGGCTTGACGGAGGGCGCCTGCGTGTCCTCGGTCAATCCGGTGCAGGGCGGGCGCCGCCTGGGCACGGTCGGCCTGCGGCTGCCGCACCAGCAACTGGCGGCGTGGCGCATCGACAGCGCTGGCAATGCCACCGGGGCCTGCGGCATCGGCGAGATCGGCGTCATCGGCGTGTGCGGCCCCAACATCTTCCCCGGCTACCTGCGCGAGCAGGACAACCGCGGCATCTGGCTCAAGCCGGGCTGGCTCAACACGGGCGACCTCGGTTATGTGGACCAGGACGGCTACCTGCATCTGACGGGCCGGGCCAAGGAGCTGATCATCCGGGGCGGCCACAACATCGACCCGGCCATGATCGAGGACGCCTTGCTGCGCCATCCGGCCGTGGCCATGGTGGCCGCCGTTGGCCAGCCCGACGCCCACGCCGGCGAACTGCCGGTGGCCTATGTCACGCTCAAGACGGGCGCCGCGGCGACGGCCGAAGAGCTGGTGGCCGCCGCCGCCGCGCTGGTGCCCGAGCGCGCCGCCGTGCCGGTGCGGGTCGCCATCCTGCCGCAGATGGCGCTGACGGCCGTGGGCAAGGTGGCCAAGGCGGAACTGCGCATGCGTGCGGCCGAACACGTGTTCGAGCGCATCCTCGGCGACAGCGGCATCGCGGCCCGCGTGTGCGTGCGCGCCGACGTCAAGCGCGGCACGGTGGCGCTGGTCTCCTGCGCCGCGTCGCAGCAGGGCCGCGTGCTCGAGCTGCTGGGCCGCTACAGCATGCCGGTCGATTTTGCGGCCTGAAGCGTGGCCCCCTCCCTCCCGAACCGAAGGACACAATCATGAAACAGACTATCCCGGCCACCGTCGACGTGCTGCTGGTCGGCATGGGCCCGGTGGGCGCCGCCGCCGCCAACCTGCTGGGCCGCTACGGCATCCGCACGCTGGCGATCGACAAGAGCAGCGACATCTTCATGGCGCCGCGCGCCATCGCGCTGGACAACGAGGCGCTGCGCATCCTGCAGTTGGCCGGCCTGGAGGAGGGCGACTTCGCCACCCACGCGATCGCCAAGGTGCAGATGCGCTCGCCCCTGTTCGGCAACTACGCGCGCGCCAACACGGCCGGCCACATCGACGGCCATCCCCGGCTGGTGACGTTCTACCAGCCGGAGCTGGAGCGGGCCTTGCGCGCGCGGCTGGCCGGCTACCCGCACGTGCAGGTGGCGCTGGGCACGGAACTGATCGATTTCAACGAGCAGGAGCAGGGCGTGCAGGCGCGGCTGCGCCTGGCCGACGGCAGCATCCACGGCGTGCGGGCCAGCTACCTGGTGGGCGTGGACGGCGCCAGCTCCTTCGTGCGGCGCCACGCCGGCATGGACTTCCACGGCAAGACCTTCGCCCAGGACTGGCTGGTGGTGGACGCGCAGGACGTGCCGGACCCGATCGACCACATCGAATTCATGTGCGATCCGCGGCGGCCCACGCCGCACATGGTGGCGCCGGGCGGCCGCCAGCGCTGGGAATTCATGCTGCGCCCGGACGAGACGCGCGAGCAGATGGAGCGCCCGGAGAAGATCCGCGAACTGCTGCAGCCATGGTGCCGGCCGGAGGACATCACGATCGAGCGCACGGCCGTCTACCGCTTCCATGCGCGGGTGGTGGAGCGCTTCTCGCGCGGCCGCATCTTCCTGGCCGGCGACGCGGCCCACATCACGCCGCCATTCGTGGGCCAGGGGCTGGTGGCCGGGCTGCGCGACGTGGCCAACCTGTGCTGGAAGCTGGCCTGGGTGGTGCAGGGCCGCGCCGCCCCCGCCATCCTCGACAGCTACGACATGGAGCGCCGTCCGCACGCCAAGTCCATCGTCAACCTGGCGTTGCTGATGGGACGGCTGGTCATGCCGCGCAACCGCCTGACGGCGCTGGGCGTGCACGGGCTGATGTCGCTGTTGCAGCTGCTGCCGGCCACGCGGGCCCTGTTCCAGGACTTGAAGATCAAGCCGCCCAGCCGCTTCGGGCGCGGCCTGTTCAAGGCCTGCGGGCGCGGCGCGCGGCTGGTGCGCGGGGGCCTGTTCCCGCAGGGACTGGTGCGGCGTGGCGCCGGCCAGCCGTTCGTGCTCAGCGACGACGCGCTGGGCCAGCGGCTGGCGCTGGTGGGCTTCGGCTGCGACCCGAAATCGGCGCTGGCGCCCGGCCTGCAGGCCGCGTGGGCGCAGGCCGGCGGCACCACGCTGCAACTGCGCCACCGGGGCCAGGTGGACACGGGCGGCGAGCCATCGTGGGAAGACATGAGCGACAGCCTGGTGCCCGGCGCGGCGCCGGTGGGCTGGCTGGCCGTGGTGCGGCCGGATCGCACGGTATTGCACGACGGCCCGCTGGCGCAGGCGGACGCGATTGTCAGCGAGGCACTGGCCTTGCTCGGAGTGGCGCGGCCGGCGCCCGGCGGGCAGGCGGCGCAGCTGCGCGCGTCCCGCACGGGCTGACTGCGTGGCAGACAGGATAAGTGGCAACAGGTAGCACCAGTACAAACCATAACAACGAGGAGACCAACATGATCGATTTTAAGACCGGCGCACTGCGCGCCATTCCGGCCGCCGCCGCCCTGTGCGTGGGCCTGGCCGGGACCACCCCGGCCCACGCGGCCGAAGCGTTCGAACCGCGCTACAACATGGCCGGCAGCCTTGGCGGCGAGATGTTCGTGCCGCCCGACCAGGCAGGGTGGGCGGGCGGCGTCGCCGTCACCCACATCAGCGTCAGCAAGGTGACCGGCAACGATGGCCAGGCCATCTCCACCACGCTGCCCGGCGGCGTGGTGCCGCTGCCGGCGCCCACGCCTGCCGCGTTGTATCCCACCTACGGCACCAGCACCGCCCATTTCGACGCCACCGGCCCGATGACGCGGGTCGATCTCGCCATCGGCTACATCACGCCCGAACGCTATGCCGGCGGCCAGTTCGCGTTCGTGGTCGACGTGCCTTATGGGCGCAAGAAACAGGACGTCAACATCACCGCCAGCACGCCGGGCTTGAACTGGAATCCCGCCATCCCGGCGCCGGTGCAATCCGCGGTGCAGGCGCAGTTCGGCGCGCAGTACCAGGCGCAGGTGGACGCCCAGTCGGCCGACTTCAGCGGCGAAGTGACCGGTATCGGCGACGTCGAGTTGCAAGCCGGCTGGCTGTACACGGGGACGCAGGTGCATGTGCTGGCCGGCGCGAGCGTGGTGCTGCCGACCGGGAAGTACGACACCAGCCCCGGACCGCATATCAGCACCGGCAATTACTATACCTTGCGGCCCGCGCTGCAACTGGCCTGGCTGCCGACCCCGGAGATCGGACTGGCCACCAAAATGTCGGTGGGGCTGAATACCCGCAACAAGGACAATGAACTGCGCAGCGGTAACTGGGTCAGCGTCGAGGCGGCGGCGGGCTACAAGACGGCGGTCGGTGTCGTCGGTGTGCACGGCGTCTATCTGCGCCAGTACCAGGATGACGACAACAACCCGTTCGGCGCCAGCCGCTTCCGCTCGAACAGCGCGGGCATGTTCTTCACCACCAAGGTGCCGGGCATCGACGCCGCGCTGACACTGCAATACATGACCACCACGTCTTCGCGCAACGCCAAGCACGGCGACTTTACCCAGTTGCGCCTGGTCAAAGTGTTCTGATGCGCCATGCCCGCCCGTCCCTGCACGCCGGGCGGCGGGCATGGGGCGGCGGGTGTGCGGTGTCGGTATGTCCGTGCTGGTTCGGGATGGGCGATCCGACCCGTGGCGCGCGTAGCGTGACCGCGCTGTGTCAATGTTGTCCGTTTGGAGATGCGATGCGATATGGTTTAAGTGGCGCCGGCGTTGTTGCCTGGGATGAGGCTACCCAGCAATGGTTGTGCGTTGCGCCTCATGGCGGCGCCCCCCTGCTTGAGATCCTGGCGCTGACGTCGGATCAGCAGCTTGCTCTGCTTGAGCACGCCCGGCGTCGTCAGGCGACCGGCGTTGCGCCGTCCGGGCTACCGTTCCCGCTGCAATCTTTGCGCGCCTATGCCTTGTGGGAATCACACATGGTCAACGGCGCCAAAGGCATGGTGCGGCGCTTTGCCCCCCCTTTGCTGCGCCATATCGCGAAGGGCTACGAGTTGGTGACGGGCCAAGTTTTCCCAGCCCTGAAGCCTCGGGCAAATTTCTATCGCTATCCGCAGTTCTACATGTCCAACCATCGCTCCGTGATCCCCGATGGCGCCGCCTTGTCGTGGCCAGCCTTCGCAGGGGTGCTGGACTTCGAGTTGGAGATCGGCGTCGTCATAGCAAGGGAGACCCGCAACCCGAGTCCGGAACGTGCCGTCGATGCGATCGGCGGTTTTGTGGTGATGAACGACTGGAGCGCGCGCGATATGCAGTGGGACGATACGCGCAAAGGCACGTTCGGCGGTCTGGTCAAGGCCAAGACCTTTGCCGGCGCGATGAGCGCCATCGTCGTGACACCAGACGAAGTCCTGCCTCGTTGGGGGGACATCCGCGGCCGTGTCCGCGTCAACGGCGATGTTTGGTGCGAGGGCAGCACCGCCAACAGCATGTATGGCCTTGGCGACATGGTCGCCTATGCGGCGTGGGGCGAATCATTGCGAGCCGGGGATGTCCTGTCAACTGGCACCTTGCCAGGATGCTGCGGCCTGGAGTTGGGACGTTTCCCCCAGGCGGGCGATGCCGTGCGACTGGAAATTGACGGGATCGGAACGTTGACCAACACCATTGAGAAAAAACATCAGTTAAATATGGAGACGGACCTACACCGGGGGACGTTCTGCCGCTAATAGTGGTAGCGGCACGCGACCACATACACCGTGCCGCTTTCCACCATGTACACCAGGCGGTGCTCGCGGTCGATCCGACGCGACCACAGTCCTGTTAAATTGCCTCTAAGCGGCTCCGGCTTGCCCGGGCCCTTGAAGGGATCCGCAATGATGGCATCGATCAGTTCGTTGATCTTTTCCGAAAGCTTGGGGCTGGCCTCCTGCCAGTGCTGGTAGTCCTCCCAGCCAATGTCGGTGAAGGCGACGGCCGCGTGCCTGGCTTGCTCCTTGTTACTTGCCTTGTGATTCTTCATCGCGGACAAGCTCCCGTTTCCTGGCCTTGCCGGCTTTCAATTGCTCGAACGATGCAAGCAGGCGGCTGGCGTTTTTCGGGGATTCGAGCAGATACAGCGTTTCCTCGATGCTATTGAAATCGGACAGCGACAGCATGACGACGGCTTCCCCGTTTTGGCGCGTGATGACGGCCGGACTGTGGTCGTTGCAGACTTCGTCCATCACCGCCTTCAGTCCGGCGCGTGCCTCGCTGAAAGTGAAAATGTTCATGGGATTGGTCCTTTGTGTTCCGGCAGGTGGTCTGCGTAGGTTCATGGTACAGAGTTTTGTACAATGCGTAAATATTGTGCAGATGCTTGTGCCTGGACCGTTCCGCCATGCCGGTTGTTCAGCCCCCGGCTTGACGCTGGCGGCAGGCCCGTCTATATTAATGACTTGAAAGTAAGTTAAACTGGAACCCTATGCAAGCCCCACCCGAATCCAAGCCCCGCTGGGAGCGGCGCAAAGATGCGCGGCCGCAGGAATTGCTGGCCGCCGCGCTGGGCCAGTTCGTTGAACGTGGCTTCGCGGCCACCCGGCTGGAAGATGTGGCGCGCCGCGCCGGCGTGTCCAAGGGCACGCTCTACCTCTATTTCGAGAACAAGGAAGAACTGTTCAAGGCCGTGGTGCGCGAGCACATCGTGAACGCCATCGGCGAGGCCGAGCAGAGCGTGGCCGAATTCGACGGCCACAGCGGCGAATTGCTGCGCGCCATCCTGATGCGGTGGTGGGACCAGATCGGCGCCACCCAGCTGGCCGGCATCACCAAGCTGATGATGGCGGAAGCCAATAATTTCCCCGACCTGGCCCAGTTCTACAACGAGGAAGTGATCGAGCGCGGCAACCGCCTGATCTCCAGTGTGCTGGTGCGCGGCGTGGCGCGCGGCGAATTCCGCCCGCTGGACCCGGACGTGATGACCCCCGTGCTGACGGCCCCGGTGCTGATGCTGATGATGTGGACCCACTCCTTCCTGCCCTGCGACATGTCGGCGCTGGACCCGCAAGCCTATATGGCGGCGTTCATCGACATGGCCCTGAACGGCTTGCTGCCGCCGGGCGCCAACGTCGCCTGATGCCCGTGCGCACCACCATGGCGGGGCGATTTGGCCACTTCAACCCCCTCAAACTGCAGACTGTCGCAATTTCCCGCGTCCCGTCAGGTTTCTCGTTAACATGTGCCTTCCTTGCCAGATCAACGATAAAATGACGGATTATTCTTTTTCCACCGAGTCATAAGATGAATATCGAACAAGCCCGCTTCAACATGATCGAACAGCAAATCCGTCCTTGGGATGTGCTGGACCAAGACGTCCTGGACCTGCTGGTGGTGGTCAAGCGCGAGAATTTCGTGCCGGCCGCGCACAAAAACCTGGCCTTCGTCGACACGGAAATCCCGCTGCCAGGCGGCCAGAGCATGTTCAGCCCCAAGCTGGAAGCGCGCTTGTTGCAGGAAGTTAAACTGAAGAAGCACGAAAATGTGCTGGAAATCGGCAGCGGCAGCGGCTACATGGCCGCCCTGCTGGCGCACAAGGGTCGTCACGTGACGACCGTGGAAATCGATCCGGAACTGAAGGCGCTGGCCGAGAAGAACCTGGCCGACAACGGCGTGACCAACGCCACGGTGGAACTGGGCGACGGCGCCCACGGCTGGTCGCAGGGCGCACCGTATGACGTGATCGTCATCTCCGGCGGCCTGCCCACCCTGCCTGAAGCGTTCCTGCAACAGTTGAAGGTCGGCGGCCGCCTGGTGGCCATCATCGGTGAAGCGCCGCTGATGAAGGCGCAGCTGGTCACCCGCACGGGCGAGGCCGGCTACGACACCCGGACTTTGTTTGAAACCAATGTGAAGCTGCTGAGCAAAGCCTCGGCACCGTCGCATTTCACGTTCTGAGCGGGGCGCCATGCAGCATCTGACCGCGCTGGAGCTGGCGGACTGGCTGGCCGACGAGGCCCGCCCCAGCCCCTTCCTGATGGACGTGCGTGAACCATGGGAATTCGAGACGTGCCGCATCGCCGGTTCGACCCTGATCCCCATGCATACCATTCCGGCCCGCATCGACGACCTCGATGAGGATGCTGCCATCGTGTGCATCTGCCACCACGGCGCCCGCAGCCTGCAGGTGGCCGCCTTCCTGGAGCGTCACGGCTTCGGCAAGGTGAGCAACCTGACCGGCGGCGTGCACGCGTGGGCCGTGCAGGTCGACCACGCGATGCCCAAGTACTGATCAGGCAAGCCCAGGCCGCGGCGACGCGGCGCTGGCTTCGGCGGCAATGAATGGTGTCTTTTTGATATGATTAACTTTTTTTGATGACTCCCACGGAGAACGCAATGCAGAGACCCCTTATCGCCGTGCTGATCGCCAGCGCTTTCATGACGTTCAACGCACAGGCGGCCGATCTGGTCCAGGTGTACCAGCAGGCGCTGGCCAATGACGCGACCTTCGCCAGCGCCCGCGCCAGCCTGACGGCGGGGGAGGAGCGCATCACCCAAGGCCGGGCCGGCCTGCTGCCGTTCATCTCGGCCAGCGGCTCCAACAGCCGCAACACGGGCGACGCCCAGGTCAATCCGGCGCCCAAGGTGGACACCAATTATCACGTCAACAATTACCAGGTCACGCTGACCCAGCCCCTGTTCAACTGGGCCAGCTGGCAGCAATACCAGCAAAGCAAACTGGTGCAGGCGGCCGCCGAGGCCAGCTATGCCCAGGCCCAGCAGGATCTGATCGTGCGCGTGGCGCAGGCTTACTTCGATGTGCTGACGGCGCAGGATTTCCTGACCTCGACCCGGGCCCAGAAAGTGGCCACCACCGAGCAGCTGGCCTCGGCCAAGCGCAACTTTGAGGTCGGCACCCAGACCATCACCGACACCCACGAGGCGCAGGCCGCCTATGACTTGGTGGTGGCGCAGGAATTCGCCGCGATCAACGACCTCGACAACAAGCGCACGGCGCTGCAGGTAATCGTCGGCCAGGCGCCGGCCGAACTGGCGCCGCTGCGCGCCGGCGTGACCATCGCCGCTCCCCAGCCGGCCGCGATGGAGCCGTGGGTCAGCTCGGCCGAAGGCCAGAACTACGCGGTGGTGGGCGCCCAGCTGCAACTGGAGATCGCCAAGCGCGACATCGAGCGCAACCGTTCCGGCCACTATCCGACCGTCAACCTGGTGGCCAGCAACCAGCACAACATGCAGACCGGCACCAACATCGTCAATAACAATTCTATCGGCGTGCAGTGGAACGTGCCGCTGTTCAGCGGTTTCGCCGTGACCAGCAAGGTGCGCGAATCGATCGCGCTGGAAGACAAGGCCCGCAACGACCTGGAGGCGACCAAGCGCGCCGCCGCGCAGGGCGCGCGCCAAGCTTACCTGGGCGTCAACAGCGGGCTGGCGCAGGTGAAGGCGCTGGAGGCGGCGGAAGTGTCGAGCAAATCCTCGCTCGATTCGAACAAGCTCGGCTACCAGGTCGGCGTGCGCATCAACATCGACGTGCTGAACGCCCAGAAGCTGCTGTACTCGACCCAGCAGAGCCTGTCCAAGGCCCGTTACGACACCATCATGGCCGGCCTGCGCCTGAAGGCGGCGGCCGGTTCGCTCAAGCCGGAAGACCTGGACACGGTCAACGCCCTGCTGGCGCATTAACACCAGCCAGGGCGGGCCGGCGCGGTATTACAGGCCGGCGCCGGCGCCGTCGAACTGGCGCTCGATCAGTTCGATCTTGTAGCCGTCCGGGTCGGTCACGAAGGCGATCACGGTCGAGCCACCTTTCACCGGGCCCGGCTCGCGCGTGACGTTGCCGCCGTTGGCCTTGACGGCCTCGCATGCCCGCACGATATCGTCGGCCGAAATGGCCAAATGGCCGTAGGCCGTGCCCATCTCATAGCTGCTCACGCCATAGTTGTAGGTCAGTTCCAGTTCCGCGTGCTCGGGATTGGCGCCGTAGCCGAGGAAGGCCAGCGTGTACTTGTATTCCGGGTTGTCGCTGGTGCGCAGCAATTTCATGCCCAGCACCTTGGTGTAGAAATCGATCGAACGTTGCAGGTCGCCTACCCGCAGCATGGTGTGCAAAATACGCATGGTGGTCTTTCATGTCGGTGGAGAGTAAGCCGCATTCTATGCGTTTTGACGCAACCATGCCGGGACCGGCGCGGGCGCCGGCCACGCCGCCCCGCAAGCGCTTCAGTGATCGAGCCGCACGTCCAGCGTGATGTGGGTGTTCAGCACGCGCGACAACGGACACTCCAGCTTGGCCTTGAGCGCCGCCTGTTCGAACGCGGCCTGGCTGGCGCCGGGAATGCAGGCGATCAGGTTCAGGTGCACCGAACCGATCTGGAAATCATCGCCCACCTTGCCCAGCGAGACGGTGGCCGTGGTGATCAGGCTGCGCGGCTTCAGGCCGGCGGCCGCCAGTTCGCCCGCCACCGTCATCGTGAAGCAGGCCGCGTGGGCCGCGCCCAGCAGTTCTTCGGGATTGGTGCCGGCGTCATGCTCGAAGCGGCTGTGGTAGCCGTACGAGACGTTGTCGAGAATGCCGCTCTCGGTCGCCACCTTGCCGCTGCCGCCTTTCAGGTCACCGCTCCAGACGGCCGTTCCAGTGCGTTTCATGATGTGCTCCTGTGTCACTTGCGATGCGCCATCATGACGCGGCCGTGCGCCCGGCTCCGTTCGGAGACGCACATAAGGCCAGCCCGGCCTCAGCGCGCCTTGGGTGTGATGCGCCACACCGTGTTGCCGACGTCGTCGGCCACCAGCAGCGCGCCGTCGCGCGCCACGGCCACGCCCACCGGGCGGCCATGGGCCGTGCCCTTGCGGTCCAGGAAACCGATCAGGAAATCCCGCGGCGGGCCGGACGGCGTGCCGTTGGCGAACGGCACGAAGATCACCTTGTAGCCGCTGGGCGGGCGCCGGTTCCACGAGCCGTGCTGGCCGATGAAGACGCCTTCGCGGTAGCTGGGCGGGAACAACTGGCCCCGGTAGAAGGCCAGCCCCAGCGATGCCGTATGCGCGCCCAGCGCATAGTCGGGCGCGACGGCGCGCGCCACCAGGTCGGGGCGCGCGGGCGATACGCGCGCGTCCACGTGGGCGCCGAAATAGCTGTACGGCCAGCCGTAGAAGGCGCCGTCGCGCACGGCCGTCATGTAGTCCGGCACCAGCTCGTCGCCCAGTTCGTCGCGTTCATTGACGGCGGTCCACAACTGGCCGCTGTGCGGTTCGCTGTCCATGCCGACCGGATTGCGCAAGCCGGTGGCATAGGGACGCGCCTTGCCGCTGGCGATGTCGAATTGCCAGATGGCGGCGCGGCCCGTTTCCGCCTGCGGTCCGTTCTCGCCCACGTTGCTGCTGGAGCCGACGCTCACGTACAGCGTGCGGCCATCGGGCGCGGCCAGCAGGTTGCGGGCCCAGTGCTGGTTCTGCGGGCCCGCCGGCAAGTCGAGTACCTTGGCGCCGGGTGTGGCGATGCTGGTCTGGCCTTCCTGGTAGTCGAAGCGCAGCACGGCGTCGGTGTTGGCCACGTATAGTTTGTTGCCGGCCAGCGCCATGCCGAATGGCGATGTAAGCTGGTCGAGGAACACCGTGCGCTCGGCCGCCGTGCCGTCGGCGCCCAGGCCGCGCAGCAAGGTGATGCGGTCGGCGGAGGCGACCCCGGCGCCCGCTTTTTTCATCAGGTGGCGCGTGATCATGCCGCGCACGCCGTGGCCGGCGTTGGCCTTCGCGGGGGCGTTGGTTTCGGCCACCAGCACGTCGCCATTGGGCAGCACGTAGAGCCAGCGCGGATGATCGAGGCCGCGCGCGTAGGCTTGCACCTGGAAGCCGGCGGCGGGCACCGGATGTTCATCGTCCTTCCAGCGCGCCACCGGCGCGACCGCGACCGTGGGGATCAGCGCACGCACCGGTTCCGGCAGGTCCGGGTGCGGGCCGAAGCCGGGCGGGTACTGCGGCTGGGCCTGCGTGGACGTGCCGGCCAGCGCGAGGGCCAGCGCCAAGGGCAGGGCCCGGGCCAGCGACGTGGGCAGTGAAGGGGCCAATGCCGGGGCCGATGCCGGTGCCAATGCCGGGGCCGGGGCCGGCAAGGCCGGGCACGCCAGCAGCTTCGTCATGCGTATGCGCCGCATGGCCGTCCGCCCTCAGTCGCGCCGCACATCGGGCTTGGGGGCGGCGCCGCCGGGTTTGGGGGCCGTGGGTTTGACTTGCTCCACGCCGCGCACGCCATGCAGGTCGGTGTCGACCAGCCCGCGTTCAAGGTCGTTGCTGGCCTGTTCGATGATGGTGCGCGGGCGCCGCGCAGGCTGTTCCGTCGTTTCGTCGCGCTCGTGCGGCAAATGGCCTCCGCCGGGGCCAGTGCCGGGCTTGCTTGTTGTCGCCATGATCTGCCTTTCCGGTTAAGGCGTGAAGTGGCTATCTTAGCGCGCGCGGTGGACGGTGGTCGCGCAATTGGGAGCATTTGCCGGCCCGTGCTGGCGTTGTCTTTTTGGATGGAAATTCGGTTACTATTTCGCCATTATTAATGTTGCGACCACGCCGGTCCCCGTTTGTGAAGGATGCGCCTTGAAGCTTGAATCGTCCGCTGCCCATGCCGCGCCGTCGCGTTGCGCCAACTGCCAGGCCACCGTCAGCGGCAATTACTGCCACCAGTGCGGGCAGGAGACGGTGCTCCATCCGCCCAGCACGCGCGAATTCCTGCACGAGTTCATCGGCCATTATGTGGCGCTGGAAGGCAAGTTGTGGGGCACGCTGGGACGGCTGCTGTTCCGCCCCGGCGCGCTGACCAATGAGTACCTGCGGGGCCGGCGCGTGCGCTTCGTCCAGCCGCTGCGCCTGTACCTGACCTTGAGCGTGCTGTTCTTCGCGCTGATCAAGCTGGCGGTCCCGATCAACCTGGCGGAGCGGGAACCGGTCGCGGCCAGCGCGGCGCACGCGCCGGCCAGCCAGCAACGGCGCGACGTGGTGCTGATCGATGCCGACGATGGCGGCGATTTGCTCGTCACCGGCCTGAAGGACATCTGGCCGGCCGGTGCGGCCAAGCTGGCGCACCAGGAACGATACCTGTCCGGCCTGACGGACGCCGAGCGCGTCGATGTGTTCAAGGAAGGCTTTTACCATTTCGCGCCGTATGCGATGTTCCTGCTGCTGCCGATGTTCGCGCTGTACCTGAAGGTGCTGTACCTGGGCTCCGGCAAGCGCTACGGTGAGCACTTGCTGTTCGCGCTGCATGTGAACGCCTTCGCATTCGCCATGTTCATGTGCCTGATGTTGCCCCTGCCCGGCATCGGCAAGTTCGCGCTGTGGATCTGGCTGCTGGCCTATCTGCCGTGGGCCATGCGGCGCGTCTACCAGGGCGGCAAGTTCGCCACGGCCTGGCGCTGGCTGGCGCTGATGGCCGCATATTCCGTGACCATGGCCGTCGGCTTCATGCTGACCATCGGCGCCGGCGTGCTGACGGCCGGCCACTGACGGCCACGGACGGCGGCCTCGCCGCTTGCCAGCGCTCGGCCGCCACACTATACTGTTCACCCATACAGTATTTCATGGTTGCGCCGTGCGGGCGCGCGACCGGGTATCCGGCCAGCGCGCAGCGGCCGCGATGGCAGAAGCCGGCGTTATCGGTTACCCTGCTGCGTGTCGCTACCCCTCACTTCGCCGAGATTCCTATGCCTGACTTGCATGTCCCGTTCCACACCATCGCGCTCGTCGTCCGCCAGAACACGGACAACATCGAGGAATCGGTGGGCCGCATCGTCGCGTTCCTGGAGCGCCGGGGCCACGCGGTGGTGTTCGAGGAGGAGACGGCGGCCCACCTGGGCCTGACGGGCGCCCGGGCCATGAGCCCCATCGACATCGGCGCCCATGCCGACCTGGCCATCGTGATGGGCGGCGACGGCACCATGCTGGGCATCGCGCGCCAGCTGGCGCCATACGACGTGCCGCTGATCGGCATCAACCAGGGCCGGCTCGGTTTCATGACCGACATCCCGCTCGACGGCATGCTCGACGTGCTGGCCAAGATGCTGACCGGCAGCTTCCAGGCCGAGCGCCGCACGCTGCTCGAAGGCCAGGTGCTGCGCGACGGCGACGTGATCCACGTGGGCATGGCCGTCAACGACGTGGTGGTGTCGCGCGGCGCGGGCGCCGGCATGGCCGAGCTGCGCGTGGACGTCGATGGCCACTTCATGTACAACCAGCGTTCCGATGGCCTGATCATCGCCACCCCCACCGGTTCCACGGCCTACGCCCTGTCGGCCGGCGGGCCGTTGCTGCACCCCAGCCTGGGCGGCATCGGCCTGGTGCCGATCGCGCCGCACGCGCTGTCGAACCGGCCCATCGTGTTGCCCGAATCGAGCCTGATCGAAATCGAGATCATGCGCGGGCGCGACATCAGCGTCAATTTCGATATGCAGACCTTCGCCAGCCTGATGGCGCACGACCGCATCCTGATCAAGCGTTCGCCCCACACCATCACCTTCCTGCACCCGGAAGGCTGGAGCTACTACCACACGCTGCGCGAAAAACTGCACTGGAACGAATACCCGTCCGGCGAAGGCAAGCTCAGCTAATCCGGCCCACCGACCACCCAACCAGCGACCACCTTTAGCCCACCATGCTGCGTACCCTGACCATCCGCGACTTCGTCATCGTCGATACGATAGAACTGGAATTTTCCGCCGGCTTTTCCGTCTTCACGGGCGAGACCGGCGCTGGCAAGTCCATCCTGATCGACGCGCTGACGCTGGCGCTGGGCGGGCGCGGCGACGCCAGCGTGGTGCGCGAGGGTGCGGCCAAGGCCGACATCACGGCCGACTTCGCCGTCACGCCGCAGGCCGCCGCGTGGCTGCAGGCCAATGAATACGCGGCCGACGAGGGCGGCGCCCTGCTGCGGCGCGTGATCGACAACGCGGGCCGCTCCAAGGCCTACATCAACGGGATCGCGGCCACGGCGGCCCAGTTGCGCGAACTCGGTGATTTGCTGGTGGATATCCACGGCCAGCACGCGCACCAGTCGCTGCTCAAGGCGGACGCCCAGCGCCTGCTGCTGGATCACCAGGCCTTGCAATCGTCCGCCGACGGCGGCGCGCGCGCCACGGCGGCCGACGACGGCAAGGCCGTGGCCGCCGCCTACAAGGCCTGGCGCGCATTGGCCCGCCAGCGTGAGGAATACGAAACCAACGCGGCCAACGTGCTGTACGAGCGCGAGCGGCTGGAATGGCAGGTGGGCGAGCTGGACAAGCTGGCCGTGCGGCCCGGCGAGTGGACCGAGATCAGCAACGAGCACAGCCGCCTGTCGCACGCGGCCAGCCTGCTGGAAGGCGCGCAGGAAGCGCTGGCCGTTATTTCCGAGGCGGACGACCATCCGGTGCTGTCGCAACTGTCGGCCCTGAACCAGAAGCTGGGCAAGCTGGCCGGCATCGACACGGAATTGCAGGCCATCGTCGACCTG
The DNA here is from genome assembly GCF_014042345.1 of Rugamonas brunnea. Classification (GTDB taxonomy): domain Bacteria; phylum Pseudomonadota; class Gammaproteobacteria; order Burkholderiales; family Burkholderiaceae_D; genus Rugamonas; species Rugamonas brunnea. The sequence goes on along the minus strand of NZ_JACEZT010000013.1, from coordinate 119,875 downwards.
ATCGAGCCGGCCCGCATCCAATTGCAGGAAGCGGCGTATGCGCTCAACAGCTACCTGGACCGGGTCGAGCTGGACCCGGACCGGCTGCGCCAGGTCGATGCGCGGCTGGAAGCGATCCACTCCACGGCGCGCAAGTTCCGCGTGATGGAGGAGCAGCTGCCCGAGGAGCACGCGGCGCTGGCGGCCAAGCTGCGCCAGCTGGCCGACGCCACCGACCTGGACGGCTTGCGCCAGCAGGAGGAAAAACTCAAGGCGGCCTACCTGGCGGTGGCGCAGCGCCTGTCGGCCACGCGCGCGCAGGCGGCGCGCCAGCTGGGCGAGGCCGTCACGCGCGCGATGCAGGACCTGAACATGACGGGCGGCCGCTTCGAGGTCGCGCTCAACGCCTGCGAGCCGGCCAGCCACGGCCTGGAGCAGGTGGAATTCCTCGTCGCCGGCCACGCGGGCGTGGCGCCACGGCCATTGGCCAAGGTGGCCTCGGGCGGCGAACTGGCGCGCATCGCGCTGGCCATCTCCGTCATCACCTCCAACGCCACCACCACGCCGACCCTGATCTTCGACGAGGTCGACAGCGGCATCGGCGGCGGCGTGGCCGAGGTGGTGGGGCGCTTGCTGCGCCGGCTGGGGCAGGAACGGCAGGTGCTGTGCGTGACCCACTTGCCGCAGGTGGCCAGCCAGGCAGGCCAGCACTTCCAGGTGGCCAAGAGCACGCTGGAGAACGGCAAGACGGCCTCGCGCATCGACGTGCTCGACGCCAAGGCGCGCGTGGAGGAAGTGGCGCGCATGCTGGGCGGGCTGGAAATCACGGCCACCACGCGCAAGCACGCGCGCGAGTTGCTGGCCTCGTGAAGGGCGTGACGGCGCGCGGGGACAGGCATCCCCCCGCGCCCGCCAACTTAACTATAATGGCAAGCTCCGTCCACCACCCCGCTCGCCATGACCTTTCTTCCGGAACCACCCCACACCCATGGCAAAGTGCCACGCAGCGCCGTCGTCCTGGTCAACCTGGGCACGCCCGATGAGGCCACCCGGCCCGCCGTGCGGCGCTATCTGAAGGAATTCCTGTCCGACCCGCGCGTGGTGGAAATCCCGCGCGCCGTCTGGTGGTTCATCCTGAACCTGATCATCCTGCCGTTCCGTTCCGGCAAATCGGCGGCCAAGTACGCTTCGATCTGGACCCGCGAAGGCTCGCCGCTGAAGGTGTACACGCAGCAGCAGGCGCAGTACCTGCAAGGCTTGCTGGGCGAGCGCGGCCACGACGTCAAGGTAGTGATGGCGATGCGCTACGGCAGCCCGTCGTTGCCCGAGGTGCTGGGCCAGTTGCAGGCCGACGGTTGCGAACGCATCGCCGTGCTGCCTGCCTATCCGCAATATTCGGGCACCACCACCGGCTCCATCTACGATGCCGTGTTCAGCCACTACGCGCGGGTGCGCAACGTGCCCGAGTTGCGCTTCGTTAAGCATTACCACGACCACGAGGGCTATATCCAAGCACTGGAACAGTCGGTGCAGGCCCACTGGGAGGCCAACGGCCGTCCCGACAAACTGGTCATCAGTTTCCACGGCGTGCCCAAGCGCACGCTGCTGCTGGGCGATCCCTACCACTGCGAATGCCTGAAGACGGCCCGCCTGCTGGCGGCCCGCCTCAAGCTCACGCCCGAGCAATACGTGGTCACCTTCCAGTCCCGTTTCGGCAAGGCCGAATGGCTGCAGCCGTACACGGCGCCCACGGTCCAGCAACTGGCGCGCGACGGCGTGCGGCGCGTCGACGTGCTGTGCCCCGGCTTCACCAGCGATTGCCTGGAGACGCTGGAGGAAATCTCGATGGAGGTGCGGCACGACTTCGAGGCGGCCGGCGGCCGCGAATTCCACTACATCCCTTGCCTGAACGCCAACCCCGGCTGGATCGCGGCGCTGGCCGATATTGCCGAGCAGCATCTGGTCGGCTGGCCCACGCTGACCACGCCGTCGCAGCGCGCGCTGCTGAAAAAAGAGGCGGAACTGGGGCGCGACGCGGCCCTCAAACGCGGCGCGGCCGCGTAAAAAAGCGACAACCTGATGCGAGGGGTGGAACTCCGCGCGCCGGCGCGGCATAATCAGCACTTGGCAGTGACGAGTGCCAGCCTGTTAAAATAGCCGGCCCAGGGGATCGGCCGAGTAGCACAGCCAGGCGGTCGCCAGGATGATGTAGGCGAGGATGGATGCTGCGATCAATGGCAACTTCATGATGAGGCACTCCCGGGGAAACGGCCTGCTGAGCCGTCTGCTGAGCTGGCTGCTGAGCTGTCTGTTTACATACTAGCCGGTTCTTAGCAAAAAGGAATCTGCGCGTATCAGAAGTTTTGTAACCGTTGTTACATGACACAGGCGGCGCCGGCCGGGACGGTGGGAAATCCCCTTGAAACGACAGGGAAAAGCCCCATCTGCCTGCACAGCGCAGTTGTCTATGCTTAGTCAAACAATATGAATGTAGGAGTCTTTTAGATGCAAGATCAGGAAAACCAAGCTGTACCTAATCCCGAGGCGGATCAGGCGTCGGCCCAAGCTTCGACTCCCGCTGAGCCCACTCTGGAAGAGCAACTGGCCGCCACCGAGGCGCGTCTGGCTGAAATGCACGACGCCTTCATGCGCGCCAAGGCCGAAGGCGAGAACATCCGCCGCCGTGCCCAGGAGGACGTGGCCAAGGCGCATAAATTCGCCGTGGAAAGCTTCGCCGAGGCCATGGTGCCCGTCAAGGACAGCCTGGAAATGGCCCTGAAGGTCGAGTCGCCTTCGCTCGAATCGCTGAAAGAAGGCGTCGAGATGACCTTGAAGCAACTGAATTCGGCGTTCGAGAAGAACCGCCTGCTGGAAATCATGCCGGCCCAGGGCGACAAGCTCGACCCGAACAAGCACCAGGCCGTGGCTGTGGTGCCGGCCGAGCAGGAAGCCAACACGGTCGTGTCCGTCCTGCAAAAAGGCTACATGATCGCCGACCGCCTGCTGCGCCCGGCCATCGTGACGGCGGCCCAGGCCAAATAAACGGCGACCGCTGACATCGTGGGAAATTTTGCGGTAAGCACTTGAAAACGTACAGCATTTCCACACATTAGAACCATCTGAACTTTAGCAAATAAGGAAAACAATCATGGGTAGAATTATCGGTATCGATCTGGGAACCACAAATTCCTGCGTTTCCATCATGGAAAATGGTCAGCCAAAGGTAATCGAAAACGCCGAAGGCGCGCGCACGACGCCGTCGATCATTGCTTACCAGGAAGATGGTGAAATCCTCGTCGGCGCGCCTGCCAAACGCCAGGCCGTCACCAACCCGAAGAACACGCTGTTCGCCGTCAAGCGTCTGATCGGCCGCAAGTTCGAGGAAAAGGAAGTGCAGAAGGACATCGGCCTGATGCCTTACTCGATCATCAAGGCTGACAACGGCGACGCCTGGATCGGCGTGCGCGACAAGAAGCTGGCGCCGCCGCAGATCTCCGCAGAAGTGCTGCGCAAGATGAAGAAGACGGCCGAAGACTACCTGGGTGAAGAAGTCACCGAGGCCGTCATCACCGTGCCCGCTTACTTCAACGACTCGCAGCGCCAGGCCACCAAGGACGCCGGCCGCATCGCCGGCCTGGACGTCAAGCGCATCATCAACGAACCGACCGCGGCCGCGCTGGCTTTCGGCCTGGACAAGACCGAAAAGGGCGACCGCAAGATCGCCGTGTATGACCTCGGCGGCGGCACGTTCGACGTGTCCATCATCGAGATCGCGGACGTGGACGGCGAGAAGCAGTTTGAAGTGCTGTCGACCAACGGTGACACCTTCCTGGGCGGCGAAGACTTCGACCAGCGCGTGATCGACTACATCATCGACGAGTTCAAGAAGATCAACGGCCTGGACCTGAAGAAGGACCCGATCGCCCTGCAGCGCATCAAGGCTTCGGCCGAGCGCGCCAAGATCGAACTGTCGTCGTCGCAGCAGACCGAGATCAACGAGCCGTACATCGCCATGGCGAACGGCGCGCCGGTCCACCTGAACCTGAAGATGACCCGCGCCAAGCTGGAATCGCTGGTGGAAGAGCTGATCAACGCCACCATCGAGCCATGCCGCACCGCCATCAAGGATGCCGGCGTGAAAGTGTCGGACATCGATGACATCATCCTGGTCGGCGGTATGACCCGTATGCCCAAGGTGCAGGAAAAGGTCAAGGAATTCTTCGGCAAGGATCCACGCAAGGACGTGAACCCGGACGAAGCCGTGGCCGTGGGCGCCGCCATCCAGGGTTCCGTGCTGTCGGGCGACCGCAAGGACCTGCTGCTGCTGGACGTGACCCCGCTGTCGCTGGGTATCGAAACGCTGGGCGGCGTGATGACCAAGATGATCCACAAGAACACGACGATCCCGACCAAGTTCTCGCAAGTGTTCTCGACCGCCGACGACAACCAGCCTGCTGTGACCATCAAGGTCTACCAAGGCGAGCGTGAAATCGCGGCCGGCAACAAGGGCCTGGGCGAATTCAACCTGGAAGGCATCCCGCCGGCAGCACGCGGCACGCCGCAGATTGAAGTGACCTTCGACATCGACGCCAACGGCATCCTGCACGTGGGCGCCAAGGACAAGGCCACCGGCAAGGAAAACAAGATCACCATCAAGGCCAACTCCGGCCTGACGGAAGCGGAAATCCAGAAGATGGTGAAGGACGCCGAAGTCAACGCGGAAGAGGACAAGAAGATCAAGGAACTGGCCGAATCGCGCAACCAGGCCGACGCCCTCGTGCACTCGACCCGCAAGTCGCTGACCGAATACGGCGACAAGCTGGAAGCGGGCGAGAAGGAGAAGATCGAAGCGGCCATCACCGAGCTGGAAGGCTCGATCAAGTCCGGCGACAAGGCCGAGATCGACGCCAAGGTGGCGGCGCTGTCGACCGCGTCCCAGAAGCTGGGTGAGAAGATGTACGCTGACATGCAGGCGCAGCAGGCTGCGGCCGGCGGCGAAGGCGCCCAGCAGCACGCTGGCGCGCAAGAGCAGGCCAAGCCGCAGGACGACGTGGTCGATGCCGACTTCAAGGAAGTCAAGGACAGCAAGTAATCCAGGCATCCGCGCGGCGTGGGGCTCCCCTGCGCCGCGCTCTCCTGCCGAGCCGGGCGAGCCTGATGGTGGTCGCTCGGCTTTTTCGCATAATCAGTACATCAGTAAATACAGCAAGGTGCCGACAACATGGCAAAGCGTGATTTCTACGAGACACTCGGTGTCGCAAAAAATGCCACGGAAGACGAGATCAAGAAGTCTTATCGCAAACTGGCGATGAAATACCATCCGGACCGCAATCCGGACAGCAAAGAGTCGGAAGAAAAATTCAAGGAAGTCAAAGAAGCGTACGAGATGCTGACCAACCCGGAGAAGCGCGAAGCGTATGACCGCTATGGTCACGCCGGCGTTGATCCCAACATGGGTGGCGGCGGCGGTTTCGGCGGCGGCGGCTTCGGCGATGCGTTTGGCGACATCTTCGGCGACATCTTCGGTGGCGGCGGCCGCGGCCGCAACGCCGGCCCGCAGGTGTACCGCGGCGCCGACTTGCGCTATAACCTCGAAATCACGCTGGAACAGGCTGCGCACGGCTTCGACACGACGATCCGCGTGCCGTCGTGGGACAAGTGCGACACCTGCCATGGCTCCGGCGCCAAGCCCGGCACCTCGCCGTCGACCTGCTCGACTTGCGGCGGCCACGGCCAGGTGCGCATGCAGCAAGGCTTCTTCAGCATCCAGCAGACCTGCCCCAAGTGCCACGGCACGGGCAAGATCATCACCGACCCCTGCTCGCCTTGCGGCGGCGCGGGCCGCATCAAGCGCAACAAGACGCTGGAAGTGAAGATCCCGGTCGGTATCGACAACGGCATGCGCATCCGTTCGTCCGGCAACGGCGAACCGGGCACCAATGGCGGCCCGTCGGGCGACTTGTACGTGGAGATCCACATCAAGCCGCACCCAGTGTTCCAGCGCGAAGGCGACGACCTGCATTGCGAAATGCCGATCTCGTTCGCCAAGGCGGCCCTGGGCGGCGACATCGAAGTGCCCACGCTGTCGGGCAAGGTGTCGTTCACAATTCCCGAAGGCACCCAGTCGGGCAAGACCTTCCGCCTGAAGGGCAAGGGCATCAAGGGCGTGCGCTCCGGTTACGCCGGCGATCTGTTCTGCCACGTGGCCGTGGAAACCCCGGTCAAGTTGACGGAAAAGCAAAAGGACATGCTGCGCGAGTTCGAGAAGGCCACCACCGAGGGCGGCGCCAAGCACAGCCCGCAGAGCAAAACCTGGAAAGACAAGGTCAAAGACTTCTTTGAGTAATTTCAGGTAGAATTCGCTCCACACATCCAGGACGCTTCGGCGTCCACAGACAGACCGCCGCCATGCCCTCCGGGACAGAACGGCGGTTTTATTATGTAGAGAGGACGAAATGAGCGAGCAAGTGATCGGTAATTCCCCCCTGCAAGACCTGCTGCGTAACAATCGCCAGTGGGCCCAATCGGAGGTCAATCGCGATCCCGAGTTTTTCAAACGCCTGGAGCAACTGGCTTCGCCCGAATATCTGTGGATCGGTTGTTCCGACAGCCGGGTGCCCGCGAACGAACTGCTGGGCCTGGCGCCGGGCGACGTGTTCGTGCACCGTAACATCGCCAACGTGGTGGTACACTCGGACCTGAACTGCCTGTCCGTGCTGCAGTTTGCCATCGACGTGCTGAAGGTCAAGCATGTGATCATCGTGGGCCACTATGGCTGCAAGGGCGTGCACGCGGCCATGACGGGCGCCCGTGTGGGCCTGGCCGACAACTGGCTGCGCCACGTGCAGGACGTGAACCAGAAGCATGAGCGTTACCTTGGTGACGTGCTCAACACCGCCGCCCGCTCCGAACGCCTGTGCGAACTGAACGTGGTGGAGCAGGTGGTCAACGTGTGCCAGACCACCATCGTCCAGGACGCGTGGGATCGCGGCCAGGAACTGACCGTGCACGGCTGGGTCTACGGCCTCAAGGATGGTCTGCTGCATGACCTGGAGATGACGGTCACCGGTGGCGAGGACCTGGCGCCGCGCCTGGCTGCCCGCCTGCAGAAGTACGACCAGCAACCGGCTTGACGCCGCCGCCGGGGCGGCCGGTTCCGCCGCCCGCCCCGGCCACCCTTCGCGCGTGGTGCGGTTCTTGCTAGCGTTAAGCTGCATGAAGTTTAACTTTTGCACGCCTTGACTACTCGGCTGCCACCAGAACCAGCCATGCGCAATCTACGTATCATCATCGTCAACACCGTCATCACGGCCGCCAACGCGGGCGACGTGGCCCAGCGCGCGCAGGCGGCGCGGGCCCAGGCCCTGCGCGAGGGCTTGCAGGAGGCCGGTTATGACATCCTCGCCTCGCTGCCGGCCGACATGTATCTGCCCGACCAGATCGCCCAGTTGCAGCCGGACATGATCATCATCGACGCCGAATCGGACGCCCGCGACGTGCTCGAACACATCGTCGTGGCCACCCGCGACGAGCGCCGCCCCATCGTGCTGTTCACGGAAAGCGAGGACGAACAGTCCATGGAGCAGGCCATGCGAGCCGGAGTGAGCGCTTACATCGTCGCCGGCTTGAAGGCCGACCGCATCAAGCCGGTGCTTAACGTGGCGCTGGCCCGCTTCAAGCAGGAGCAGAAGCTGCTCACCGAATTGTCGGACACCAAGCACAAGCTGGCCGAGCGCAAGGTGATCGAGCGCGCCAAGGGCTTGCTGATGGCGCGCCACCGGCTCACGGAAGACCAGGCCTACCAAAAGCTGCGCAACATGGCCATGAACAAGAACCTCAAGCTGGCCGAAATCGCGCAGCGCATCCTCGACGTCGAGGACTTGCTGGGCTGAATGCCGTCCAGAATGGTGCGCGGCACAAAAACAGTGCGTTTTTTCCGGCCCGGCGGCGGCCAAATCCCCGTAAATGCATGGCATGGTCCTTGCAAACCATAGCGTAGCGGGTCCGGCCAACGGCGGCCGGGCCGCAAAAGACAAGGGCGTCTGCACCGCATGCCAGCGAGCATGCCGGGAAGGGCGCCTTTTTATTTTCCGATGGAGAGCACTGCGATGACATGTACCCACATGCGAACCCAGCCAACCGGAGCGCGGCCATGAGCAGCGCCTTACGACCGGAAAAGCAAACCGTCAAGATCGGCTTCAATCCGCTGACCGACTGCGCCACCGTGGTGATGGCGTCCGTGCTGGGCATGGACGAGAAATACGGCATCAAGATCGTGCTGCGCAAGGAAGCGTCGTGGGCCGGCGTGCGCGACAAGCTCGTCAGCGGCGAGCTGGATGCGGCCCACCTGCTGTACGGCATGGTCTACGGCGCCCAATTGGGCGTGGGCTGGCAGCAGAAGGACATGGCGATCCTGATGAACCTGAACCGCAACGGCCAGGCCATCACGCTGTCGCGCCGGCTGGCCGAGCAGGGCGCCGTGGACGGCCCGTCGCTGGCGGCCCTGATGCAGGGCGCGCCGCGCACCTACACGTTCGCCCAGACCTTCCCCACCGGCACCCACGCCATGTGGCTGTATTACTGGCTGGCCGCCAACGGCGTGGACCCGATCCGCGACGCGCGCGTGATCACGGTGCCGCCCACGCAGATGGTGGCCAACCTGAGCGCCGGCCACATGGACGGCTTTTGCGCCGGCGAGCCGTGGGGCCACCGCGCCGTGGCCGACGGCGTGGGCGTGACGGCCGCCACCAGCCAGCAGATCTGGCCCGACCACCCGGAAAAGGTGCTGAGCACCACGGCCGCCTTCGTCAAGCATCATCCCAACACCTGCCGCGCGCTGGTGGCCGCCGTGCTGGACGCGGGCAAGTGGATCGAGGCGTCGCCGGCCAACAAGCTGGCCGCGCTGGAAATCCTGGCCGGCCATAGCTACGTCAACACCAGCCGCGACGTGATCGCCCCGCGCGCGCTCGGCCATTATGAAAATGGCCTGGGCAAGAACTGGCAAGACCCGTATTGCCTGCAATTCCACGCAAACGGCGCCGCCAATTTCCCCTATCTGTCGGACGGCATGTGGTTCATGACCCAATTGCGGCGCTGGGGCCTGATCACGCGCGACCCCGAATACCTGACCGTGGCCAGCCACGTGCACCAGATCGGCCTGTACCGCCAGGCCGCCGAGATGAGCGGCACCCCCGTGCCCGACAGCATGCTGCGCAGTTCCAAGCTGATGGACGGCATTGTCTGGGATGGCCGCGACCCGCGCGCCTACGCCGCCGCGTTTCCTATCCGGCACCGGGCCCAGGCCCCGGCCGAAACTGCAACTTTCTGAGGAGATCACCATGAACCAGCAAGGCAGTGTCACCCTGGTGGGCGCCGGTCCCGGCGACCCGGACCTGTTGACCATCAAGGCTGTGAAAGCCATCGCCCGCGCCGACGTGGTGCTGATCGACGACCTCGTGAACCCGGAGATCCTGGTGCATGCGCCCAGCGCGCGCGTGATCCAGGTGGGCAAGCGCGGCGGCTGCGAATCGACGCCGCAGGAATTCATCGAGCGGCTGATGGTGGCCGAGGCCCGCGCCGGCCACCACGTGGTGCGCCTGAAGGGCGGCGACCCCTATCTGTTCGGCCGCGGTGGCGAGGAGCGGGCCACGCTGAAGGCGCAAGGCATCGCCGTCGAGGTGGTGCCCGGCATCAGCAGCGGGCTGGCCGCGCCCGGCACGCTCGGTGTGCCGCTCACGCACCGCGCGTGGAGCCAGGGCGCCGTGTTCGTCACGGGCCATGGCAAGGATGCCGCGTCCGAGCCGAACTGGGCCGCACTGGCGCAGAGCCGGCTGACGCTGGTGGTATACATGGGCGTGGCCCGCTGCGAAGCGATCCAGTCCGGCCTGCTCGACGGCGGCGCGGACCCGTCCACGCCGGTGGCCGTGGTGCAGTCGGCCACCCGCAGCGCGCAGCGCCAGTTGCTGACCACGCTGGGCGAACTGCCGGCCGCGCTGCGCGCCAGCGGCCTGGGCAGCCCCAGCATCATCGTCATCGGCGACGTGGTGCGTTGCGCCGACGACTGGCCCGCCATGCTGGCCGAGCACGAGCTTGCCAGCGCGGGCGCCCGCGCCTGCGGCTGACCGGACCCCAGTGCAGCGCGCGCACCGTTAGCGTGCGTCGCTGCACCGCAACATCGCACTGAATCTGCACCGAATCTGGACCTAAGCCGCACCAAAGCCGTCCAAACTAGCTCTCCAGCAACGCTTTCCTCTCGCTTTCCCCGTTTTTCCCCGCTGTTTCCCCATACAGCACCGTCCCGATACAGCTGGCACACCTCTTGCAATAGGTAGGGTAAGGGATCAAAGGCGATCCCCACCAAATTTCGCCGGTCTAACGGAGGACCGGCAGGACAACGGCGTCCGCCCAACCTGGTCTTTTGACCGGAGTGGGGCGGGCGCCGTTTGCATTTTCTTAACAGGAAAATAAAAATGACCAGCAAAGCTAACAGCATCAAGCTTTTCTCGATCTCCACCCCGCCGATGCGGGCCTTCCACCTGACCTGGATGGCGTTCTTCGTCTGCTTCTTCGCGTGGTTCGCCTGCGCACCGCTGATGCCTGTGATTAAAGGCGAGTTCCACCTCAGCGTGGCGCAGATCGCCAATATCAACATCGCGGCCGTCGCCATCACCATCATCGTGCGCCTGATCGTCGGCCCGCTGTGCGACCACTTCGGCCCGCGCAAGACCTACACCGGCCTGCTGCTGCTGGGCGCCATCCCCGTGATCGGCGTGGCCTTCGCCCAGAGCTATGAAAGCTTCCTGCTGTTCCGCCTCGGCATCGGCGCCGTGGGCGCCAGCTTCGTAATCACCCAGTACCACACCTCGGTCATGTTCGCACCGAAAGTGGTGGGCACGGCCAACGCGGCTTCGGCCGGTTGGGGCAATGCCGGCGGTGGCGCGGCGCAAGCAGCCATGCCGCTGCTGATGGGCGCCATGGTGATGGCCGGCGTGAGCGAGACCATGGGCTGGCGCGCCGCCCTGATCGTGCCGGGCGTGCTGATGATCATCATGGCCGGCGTCTACTACCGTTACACCCAGGACTGCCCGGAAGGCAACTACAGCGACATGCGCGCCGCCGGCATTCCTATCGAAGGCGGCAAGAAAGGTGGCTGGGACAGCTTCAAGCTGGCCGCCGTCAACCACCGCGTGTGGATGCTGTTCATCACCTACGGCGCCTGCTTCGGCATCGAGATCTTCATCCACAACATCGCCGCCACCTACTACGTCGACCACTTCGGCTTCTCCATCAAGTCGGCCGGCCTGGCTGCCGGCACGTTCGGCCTGCTGGCCCTGTTCGCCCGCGCCCTGGGCGGCTGGATCTCCGACAAGGCCGCCCTGCGCGGTGACCTGAACAGCCGCGTCACGCTGCTGTTCGTGATGATGATCGGCGAAGGCGCCGGCCTGCTGTGGTTCGCCAACGCCGACGGCGCCACCTACGCCGTGATCGCCATGTTGACCTTCGGCCTGTTCACCCACATGGCTTGCGGCGCCACCTACGCGCTGGTGCCGTTCGTCGACAAGCGCGCCCTGGGCGGCGTGGCCGGCATCATCGGCGCCGGCGGCAACGTGGGCGCCGTCGCCGCGGGCTTCCTGATGAAGGGCCTGGGCAACACGCAGCAAACCCTGAGCGTCCTGGGCGTGGTGGTGGCGATCTCGGCGCTGTGCGCGCTGGCGGCCCGCTTCTCCAGCGAAGCCATGGAATCGGCGGCCATGCCATCCAAGATCGCAGCATAAATGACATCGAGCATAAGGAACCGCATCATGAAAATCATCGTCATCGGCCACGGTATGGTCGGCCAAAAATTCCTGGAAACGCTGGGTGACAGCAGCGATCTGCACGTGACCGTGCTGTCCGAAGAGCCACGTCCGGCCTACGACCGCGTTCACCTGTCCGAGTACTTCTCGGGAACCACGGCCGAACAGCTGTCGCTGGTGCCGGCCGGTTTCTTTGAACGCGGCAACCTGCTGCTCAAACTGAACACCCGCGCGGTCGCCATCGACCGCGCGGAGAAGACCGTCACCGTGCGCAGCGGTGAAGTGCTGGAGTACGATAAGCTGGTGATCGCCACCGGCTCCTATCCGTTCGTGCCGCAACTGCCGGGCAAGGACCGCAAGGACTGCTTCGTCTACCGCACCATCGAAGACCTGGAAGGCATGCTGGCCTGCGGCAAGCGCTCGAAGACTGGCGTGGTGATCGGCGGCGGCCTCCTGGGCCTGGAATGCGCGAAGGCCCTGCGCGACATGAACCTGGAAACCCACGTGGTCGAATTCGCGCCGCGCCTGATGGCGGTGCAGGTCGATGATGCCGGCGCGCGCGTGCTGCGCCAGAAGATCGAAGACCTGGGCGTGACCGTCCACACGGGCAAGAACACCACCGCCATCGTCGATGGCGAAGATGGCACCCACCGCATGGAGTTCGCCGACGGCACCCACCTGGACACGGACATGATCGTGTTCTCGGCTGGCATCCGCCCACGCGACCACCTGGCGCGCGAAAGCGGCCTGGCCATCGGCCCGCGCGGCGGCATCTCGATCAACAACCAGTGCCTGACCTCGGACCCGGACATCTACGCCATCGGCGAATGCGCGCTGTGGAACGGCCAGGTGTTTGGCCTGGTGGCGCCTGGCTACGACATGGCCCGCATCGCCGCCAAGCACCTGATGGGCGAGCACGAGGCGGAGTTCACGGGCGCCGACATGAGCACCAAGCTCAAACTGATGGGCGTGGACGTGGCCAGCATCGGCGACCCGCACGGCAAGGTGGAAGGCAGCCGCTCCTACCAGTTCACGGACGAGCGCAAACAGATCTACAAGAAGATCGTCGTGTCCGACTGCGGCAAATACCTGCTGGGCGGCGTGATGGTGGGCGACGCCAGCGAATACGGCACGCTGCTGCAAATGATGCTCAATAAGATAGAGCTGCCCGAGTCGCCCGAGTTCCTGATCCTGCCGCAGTCCGACGGCAAGGCCAAGCCCGGCCTGGGCGTGGACGCGCTGCCGGCCAGCGCCCAGATCTGCTCGTGCAACGCCGTCTCCAAGGGCGCGCTGTGCGACGCCGTGGGCGGCGGCGCCACCAGCATCGGTGAGCTGAAGTCCTGCACCGGCGCCGGCACGGCCTGCGGCGGCTGCGTGCCGCTGGTCACGCAGATCATGAAGTCGGAGATGAAGAAGCTGGGCATGGCCGTCAACAACCACGTGTGCGAGCACTTCCCGTACTCGCGCCAGGAGCTGTTCCACCTGATCCGCGTCGGCAAGATCACCACCTTCGCCGACCTGCTCAAGCAGCACGGCAAAGGCCTGGGCTGCGACGTGTGCAAACCGCTGGCGGCCAGCATCCTGGCTTCGTGCTGGAATGACTTCGTGCTGAAAAAAGAGCACGCCAGCCTGCAGGACACCAACGACTACTTCCTGGGCAACATCCAGAAGGACGGCACCTACTCCGTCGTGCCGCGCATGGCCGGCGGCGAAGTGACGGCCGATGGCCTGATCGCCGTGGGCACCGTGGCCAAGAAGTACGGCCTGTACACCAAGATCACGGGCGGCCAGCGGGTCGACCTGTTCGGCGCCCGCGTCGAGCAGCTGCCGCTGATCTGGGAAGAACTGATCGCAGCCGGTTTCGAATCGGGCCACGCTTACGGCAAGTCGCTGCGCACCGTCAAATCGTGCGTGGGCTCGACCTGGTGCCGTTATGGCGTCGATGATTCCGTCGGCCTGGCGATCGAACTGGAGAACCGCTACAAGGGCTTGCGCACGCCGCATAAGATCAAGTTCGGCGTGTCCGGCTGCACCCGCGAGTGCGCCGAGGCGCAGGGCAAGGACGTGGGCATCATCGCCACCGAGAAGGGCTGGAACCTGTACGTGTGCGGCAACGGCGGCATGAAGCCACGCCACGCCGAACTGATCGCCTCCGACCTGGACAAGGCCACGCTGGTGCGCTACATCGACCGCTTCCTGATGTTCTACACCCGAACCGCCGACCGCCTGCAGCGCACCAGCGTATGGCGCGACAACCTGGAAGGCGGCCTCGATTACCTGAAGGACGTCGTCATCGGCGACAAGCTGGCCATCGCCGCCGAACTGGAAGCGGACATGCAGCACGTGGTCAACACCTACGCCTGCGAATGGAAGGCCGCCGTCGAAGATCCGGAGACGCGCAAGCGCTTCCGCCACTTCGTCAACAGCGACCAGGCCGACCAGAACGTGTTGTTCATGGAAGAACGTGGCCAGATCCGTCCGGCCACGCCGGAAGAACGCCAGCGCGTGATTCCCATCGCAGTCAAAGCAGCCTAACCCGTCACAGCAAAGGAGAACACCATGCACCGCGACATTCAAACCGATAACTGGATTTCCGTTTGCGCGCTCGACGAGATCGTGCCCAACACCGGCGTGTGCGCCCTGCTGAATGACACGCAGATCGCCGTGTTCCATGTGGAGGACAACGGCCCGCGCGTGTTCGCCATCGAGAACTACGACCCGAACTCGCACGCCGCCGTGCTGTCGCGCGGCCTGGTGGGCAGCCTGGGCGAACGCATCGTGGTGGCCTCGCCCATCTACAAGCAGCACTTCGACCTGCAGACGGGCGAATGCCTGGAATCGCCCGAGCACTCGGTGATCACCTATCCCGCCCGCGTCGAAGGTGGAAAGGTCTGGGTAGGTTTATGAAACCGGCGCTGGTTGTCATCGGCAACGGCATGGCGGGCATGCGCACCGTGGAGGAGCTGCAGAAGCTGGCGCCCGACCTGTACGACATCACCGTGTTCGGCGCCGAGCCGCACGGTAACTACAACCGCATCCTGCTGTCGCCCGTGCTGGCCGGCGAAAAGAGCATCGACGACATCATGCTGCACACGCGCCAGTGGTATATCGACCACGGCGTCACGCTGCACGCGGGCGACCAGGTGGTGCACATCGACCGCCGCAAGCGCGTGGTGCGCGCCGCCTCCGGGCGCGAAGTGCGCTACGACCGGCTGCTGCTGGCCACCGGCTCCAAGCCCTTCATCATCCCGGTGCCGGGCCACGACCTGCCGGGCGTGATCGCGTTCCGCGACATCCAGGACGTGGAAACCATGCTGGAAGCGTCGCGCAACCATCGCCATGCGGTGGTGATCGGCGGCGGCCTGCTGGGCCTGGAGGCCGCCAACGGCCTGCTGCGCCAGGGCATGGAGGTGACCGTGGTGCACGTGACGGATGCGCTGATGAACCAGCAGCTCGACAAGCCGGCCGCCCAGCTGCTGCAAAAGGCGCTGGAAGTGAAGGGCTTGCGCTTCATGCTGAGCGCCCAGACGGACGCCATCGTCGGCCCGGACCGCGTGACGGCCGTGCGCTTCAAGGACGGCAGCGAAATTCCCGCCGACCTGGTGGTGATGACGGCCGGCGTGCGCCCCAACATCGAACTGGCCAAGGCCTCGGGCCTGCACTGCGAACGGGCCATCGTGGTGGACGACACGCTGCAGACCTACGACCCGCGCGTGTACGCCGTGGGCGAATGCGTGCAGCACCGCAGCGCCACCTTCGGCCTGGTGGCGCCGATCTGGGAACAGGCGCGCGTGTGCGGCGCCCACCTGGCCGGCGCCGGTCACCGCCGCTACGTGCAGCAAACCTCGCCCACCCGCCTCAAGGTGACGGGCGTGGACCTGTACTCGGTCGGTGATTTCATCGGCGGCGAAGGCAGCGAAGACCTGGTGCTGCGCGACGCCAAGCGCGGCGTCTACAAGCGCCTGGTATTGAAGGACAACCGCGTCGCCGGGGCCGTGCTGTACGGCGACGTGCAAGACGGGCCGTGGTACTTCGGCCTGATCCAGAAAGGCACCGATATCGGGCCTATCCGCCATCATCTGCTGTTCGGCGAAGCGCTGTGCGCCGCCGCTTGAACTGGCCTAGCCTGAACTGGAAACAATCGTGAACCTGTCACTCGAACCTCTCTCTGTCCGCACCACCTGCGCTTATTGCGGCGTGGGTTGCGGCGTCAAGGCCACGCCCAAGGGCGACGGCGGCATTGATATCGCCGGCGATAGCAACCATCCCGCCAACTTCGGCAAGCTGTGCGTCAAGGGCTCGGCCCTGGGCGAAACGCTGGGACTGGAAGGCCGCCTGCTGCACCCGCAGGTGCGCGAGGACGGTGCGCTGCGCCAGGTGTCGTGGGATGCGGCGCTGGACCGGGTGGCCGGGCAGTGGCAGGACATCATTGCCGAGCATGGGCCGGACGCGGTGGCGTTCTACGTGTCGGGCCAGTTGCTGACCGAGGACTACTACGTCGCCAACAAGCTGATGAAGGGCTACGTGGGCAGCGCCAACATCGACACCAACTCGCGCCTGTGCATGTCGTCGGCCGTGGCCGGCCACAAGCGCGCGTTCGGCGAAGACCTGGTACCGGTCAGCTATGAGGATCTGGAACTGGCCGACATGGTGGTGCTGGTGGGCTCCAACACGGCCTGGTGCCATCCCATCCTGTTCCAGCGCATCGCGCGCATCAAGGAGACCCGTCCGCACGTGAAGCTGGTGGTGATCGACCCGCGCCGCACGGCCACCTGCGAACTGGCCGACCTGCACCTGTCCGTCAAGCAGGGCACGGACGTGTGGCTGTTCAACGGCTTGCTCAGCTACCTGGCCCGCAACGGCGCGGTGGACGCCGATTTCGTCGCCCGCCACACCAACGGCATGGCTGAAGCGGTGGCAGCGGCCGATGTCGATTGCGCCGACCCTGCCGCCGTGGCCCGCAAGTGCCGCATCGAACTGCCGGTGCTGATGGAGTTCTACGAATCGTTCGCGGCCACTGCCAAGGTGGTGACGGCGTTCTCGATGGGCGTGAACCAGTCCTCGGCCGGCACGGACAAAGTCAACAGCATCATCAACTGCCACCTGCTCGGCGGCCGCATCGGCCAGCCCGGCATGGGGCCGTTTTCGATCACGGGCCAGCCCAACGCGATGGGCGGACGCGAAGTGGGCGGGCTGGCCAACATGCTGGCCGCCCACATGGATCTGGAGCGCGGCGAGCACCGCGAACTGGTGCAGACGTTCTGGGAATCGCCGCGCATGGCCGACAAGGCCGGCCTGAAGGCGGTGGACCTGTTCCGCGCCATCGAGGACGGCAAGGTCAAGGCCGTGTGGATCATCGCCACCAACCCGCTGGTCAGCCTGCCGGACGCGGACCAGGCCCGCCGCGCGCTGGAAAAGTGCGAACTGGTGGTGGCCACCGATATCATGCAAAACACCGACACCAACGCATGCGCCCACGTGCTGCTGCCGGCGCTGGGCTGGGGCGAGAAGGATGGCACGGTCACCAACTCCGAGCGCCGCATCTCGCGCCAGCGCGCCTTCCTGCCGGCGCCCGGCGAAGCGCTGCCCGACTGGCAGATTTTGTGCCGCTTCGCCCAGCGCATGGGTTACGCCGGTTTCGACTTCAACAGCGCGCATGAGATCTTCGACGAGCACGCACGCCTGAGCGGCTACCGCAACGCGGTGGACGATGTGCCACGCGCGTTCAACATCGGCGCACTGGCCGGAATGGACGGAAAGGCTTACGACGCGCTGGAGCCCGTGCAGTGGCCGGTGACGCGGCTCGATTCCGGCGACCTGCTGGGCCAGGCCCGCCTGTTCGGCGACGGCCGCTACGCCCATGCGGACGGCAAGGCGCGCTTCATCGCCGTCACGCCACGCCTGCCCGTCAATACGATATGTGAAGACTATCCGCTGGCGCTCAACACGGGCCGCGTGCGCGACCATTGGCACACCATGACGCGCACCGGCAAGGCACCCAAGCTGGCCGACCACATCGCCGAATCGTTCGTCGACATGCACCCGCAAGATGCGCTGCTGCACGGCGTGCGCGCCGGCGAGCTGGCGCGCATCAGCACTGCCTGGGGCTCGATGGTGGCGCGCGTGCAGCACGGCGGCGGCATCGCGCGCGGCAGCGTGTTCATCCCCATCCACTGGAACGGCCAGACGGCGTCCGACGCGCGCGTGGGCGCGCTGGTGAACCCGGTGGTCGATCCCGTGTCGGGCGAACCGGAATTCAAGCACACGCCGGTGCGGGTGGAGCAGTTCCGGCTGAACTGGCACGGCTTCATCCTGAGCCGCAGCGAATTGAACCTCGACAGCGTGGCCCACTGGACCCGCATCCAGGGTCGCGACTTCGCCCGCTACGAACTGGCCGGACGCCAGAACATCGCCGATTTCGCCAGCTGGGCGCGCGACCTGCTGGGCGTGCAGGGCGAGCAGGCCGACTGGCTGGAATACGAAGACCGCAGCGCCGGCGTGTACCGCGCCGTGCATTTGGTGGACGACCAGATTGACCAGTGCATCTTCCTGTCTCCGCGCCAGGACATGCCCTCGCGCGCGTGGCTGGCCGGCCTGTTCTCCAAAGAGCAGTTGAGCGAGATCGACCGCGTGGGCCTGCTGGTGGGCCAGCCGGTGGAGAAGGGCGCCGATACGGGACCGACCGTGTGCTCGTGCTTCGGCGTGGGCCGCAACACCATCTGCAACGCCATCGTGCAGCAGGATCTGCAGACGGTGGCCCAGGTGACGTCCTGTCTGAAGGCGGGCGGCAACTGCGGCTCCTGCGTCCCGGAGATCAAGAAGCTGCTGGTGGAAACGCGGGTGGCGGTGGCGGAGGAGCGGGCGGCCTGAGGACGAACATCGTCAGGGCGCGTGCCGCGCGTAGCCAGCTTCCCGTTGGCTGCGCACGGCCAGGACGAACACCGTGTCAATCGCGTCCACGTAGTGGTAGAGGGCAAGGTAGCCTTGTCCTTTTCGGCCTATCACCAATTCGCGCTTGCCGTTGGCAACTGCTCTGCCGATCAGCGGATTGTGAGCCAGTACGTCGATGGCATGCATGATTTCCACAATCCGCGCGGGGCCGTCGGCGATTTGGTGTCGCTCCAGATACGCAAGGATGCGGCTGAAGTCTTCGAAAATTTCAGGTGCAAGCTCGACTTGCGCCACGTTTAGCCAGGTTTCTTCTTTGCCGTGGGGGGCGTTGCCGGCCGGCCCGCTACGTGATCTTCAAGATAGCGTCGCATATCGGCCCACGGTATGGTTTCGCCTGTGGCGGCGATCCGTGCGAAGCGGGCGTCGGCCTCGGTGTCCATGTCGGCCCGTCGTTCTTCCAGCTCGGCTTTTTCCGTGATGGCTTCCAGTATCAAGCTGTGGGTGGTTTTGCCGGTGCGCTCGGCGGCGCTGGCGATCCGCGCCTTCAGCTCCTTCGGTAAGCGGATCGTGGTCGTAGTGGACATGGGAGTCTCCGTTAGTGGGACAAATGTAGCACACTCCCTGAGTGCTATACGGACCAGCAAGACTTCAGTCTCAAATTGGCGCCAGCCTTTGCCCCGAAGAATACGAGGATAGCAAAGGCAGCCAGGAACGGCAGCCCCATTAAAGCAAATCCGTAGGTCATGACAATGACTGGCGACCACAATATCAATAGGCCGAAAAATGCGCCTATAGCTATGGTTCTATGCCTGGCACGTTGTACAAAAAATCCCTGAATTAGTCCTATTGCCAATGCCGACAACACGATAGCTACCAACCTGACAATTCCAGGGAAATTCTCAAGGCCCGCGTGGTTAGCAAAGGCAACGACGAAGGTAATAGCGGCGCTGGATATTCCTATGAGTCCGGTCGTGACTTTGCTCATCAATACCTTCCCCAAAAAACATTCTAAGTTTCCCTACTGCGAGTTGCATAAATGACATCATAACAGTTTGCATTCATTAAACCCGCTCAGATTCTCACGCAGTTGAATTTTGCGATGTGTGGCTTTGGCAGCGGTACGCCACGTTAGGAAAACGGCTGAGAACCATCGTATCGTGCAACGGGATGTACTGTATGCCCCCATTCGGCAATACCCTGGCCGGATGAACCATGGTGACTTGCAGGGTCCAGTCCTTTAATGAGGTTTGCCATGAAGTTATTACTCACGATGTCAGTGGCACTGACAATAGCCACAACGGCCGTCGCAGGCGCTCCCAGCCCGCATGGCGGCGCCCCGTTGGCCGTGCCACGAACAACCATGCCGACGTTCACGGCAAGAACGCAAGCCGTTACCGCACCGGCACCGAGGACGGCGCCCCCGCAACCAGCCCCGCAAACGGGACAACCCAACGCCAGCTGCGGTAGTTTGAGCGCACCGAATACACCGGGCAATGCCGCAATGGCACCTGGCTCGGCGTTTAATCCTGACGGCCATGCCGGAACGGTGTATGCCGGGCAGCAGCCGCAAAACTCGAAAAATCCCGTCAGCGTTTCCCAGTACGATGCGGCATGCTTGCATCAGTCACACTGATCCAATGGCTTTGATGGGAAAAAAGGCGGAGGTCGCTGCGGCGACTTCCGCTTCTGGCCGTTGCAGACCGGCCTGCCGCTTCAACTGCTCGACTTTTTAAGTGTTCGCGTTGGTGGAGCAAATCTCGCACCATCCTGAAATAGGGTAATTTGAAATATGGTAAATTAGCTCATCGATCGCCAGATCATGCCTGTCGAGAGTACAAATGCCCATCCGCGACAATTTCACTGATGCCGACATGGATCAGTGGCTCAACGATAAACGCGTCACCGAAATTGAATGCCTGGTGCCCGACTTAACGGGCGTGGCGCGCGGGAAGATTCTGCCGCGCACCAAGTTCACGCAGGACCGTGGCATGCGCATCCCCGAGGCCGTGCTGGGCATGACGGTGACGGGCAATTACCCGACTGAGGATGCCGCCTACGACCGCGCCATCTCCAGCACCGACCGCGACATGATCCTGCGGGCCGACCCCACCACCATCACCACCGTTCCCTGGGCCACGGACCCCACGGCGCAGGTGATCCACGATTGCTATTTCTCCGATGGCACGCTGGTCGATTTTGCGCCCCGCTCCGTGCTGCGCCGCGTATTGCGTCTGTACGCTGACCGCGGCTGGAAGCCCGTGGTGGCGCCGGAACTGGAGTTCTACCTGACGGAGCAGAACATCGATCCCGACCTGCCGCTCAAGGCGCCCGTGGGCCGCAGCGGCCGCGCTGAGACGTCGCGCCAGGTCTACAGCATCGACGCCGTCAACGAATTCGATCCGCTGTTCGAGGACATCTACGACTACTGCGACATGATGAACCTGGACGTGGATACCCTGATCCACGAGACAGGCGCCGGCCAGATGGGCCTGAACTTCCAGCACGGCGACGCGCTGGCGCTGGCCGACAAGGTGTTCTACTTCAAACGCACGCTGCGCGAGGCGGCCCTCAAGCACAAGATGTACGCCACCTTCATGGCCAAACCGATGGGCGGCGAGCCCGGTTCGGCCATGCATGTGCACCAGAGCGTGGCCGATGCGGCCACCTGCCGCAACATCTTCAGCGACGCCGACGGCGCGCCCTCCACGCTGTTCCGCCATTACATCGGGGGCCTGCAGCGCTACACGCCGGCCTGCATGGCCATCATGGCGCCGTACGTGAATTCCTACCGCCGCATCGTGCGCCACACGGCCGCGCCCATCAACGTCCAGTGGGGCATGGACAACCGCACGGTGGGCTTTCGCGTGCCCATCTCCGGCGTGCAGGAGCGGCGCGTGGAGAACCGCATCATCGGCGCGGACGCCAATCCCTACCTGGCGATGGCCGTCACGCTGGCCTGCGGCTACCTGGGCATGATCGAGCAGATCGAGCCGACGCCGATGACGGTCGACAGTGCCTACAACCACCCGCAGGAGCTGCCCCAGGGCCTGCCGGAGGCGTTGCAACTGCTGCGTTCCGAGGAGCGCCTGCGCGACGTGCTGGGCGAGCGCTTCATCGATGTCTACGCGGCCATCAAGGAACTGGAGCACCGCGAGTTCATGACCGTCATCAGCCCGTGGGAGCGCGAGCATTTGTTGTTGCATGTCTGATTCCCCATCCTCCGCGCTCCATCTATAATCACGGGTTGTCCACAACGGCGGCCCGCGACCGGCCTGCCATACGCTGTCTCTCTTATAAATTTTATATTTTGACACTATGACCATAGACCGACCTGCCGCCGCCAAAGGCGAATCCGGCCAGCCTTTTCTGTTGATACGTAACCTGGTCAAGGAATTCGATGGCGTGAGGGCCGTCAACGATGTGTCGGTCGCGATCGACAAGGGTGAGATCTTCGCGCTGCTGGGCAGCTCCGGCTGCGGCAAATCGACGCTGCTGCGCATGCTGGCCGGCTTTGAGACGCCCACCTCGGGCCAGATCGAACTGGCCGGCAAGGACATCATCAACGTGCCGCCCTACGAGCGCCCGATCAACATGATGTTCCAGTCCTACGCCCTGTTCCCGCACCTGACCGTGTGGGACAACATCGCCTTCGGCCTGCGCCGCGACGGCCTGCCCAAGGACGAAGTGGCGCAGCGCGTGGACCAGATGCTGGACCTGGTGCAGTTGAAGGCCTACGGCAAGCGCAAACCGCACCAGCTGTCGGGCGGCCAGCAGCAGCGCGTGGCGCTGGCGCGCAGCCTGGCCAAGCGTCCGCAGTTGCTGCTGCTGGATGAACCGCTCGGCGCGCTGGACAAGAAACTGCGCGAGCGCACCCAGATGGAACTGGTCAACATCATCGAGCAGGTCGGCGTGACCTGCGTGATGGTGACCCACGACCAGGACGAAGCCATGAGCATGGCCACCCGCATCGCTGTCATGAGCGAGGGCCGCATCCTCCAGGTGGGCAAGCCGGGCGAGATCTACGAGACGCCCAACTGCCGCTTCGTGGCCGACTTCATCGGCAGCGTCAACCTGTTCGACGGCCGCGTGGCGGACGACCAGCCGGACCACGTGGTCATCGACTCGCCCGAGTGCCGGCACTACGTCACCCACGGCATCACGGGCACGGACAACATGCCCGTCTCGGTGGCCGTGCGACCCGAGAAGATCTGCCTGCAAGCGGAAGAACCCACGCCCGAACAGCGCGCCCACGCGGGCGAGCATGGCTACAACTGCGTGCAGGGTGTGGTCACGGCCATGGCCTACTTCGGCAACGAGACGCGCTACCACGTGAAGCTCGACAGCGGCATGGAACTGAAGGTCTCGCGCACCAACGCGGCCCGCCATGACGACACGGCGCTGCGCCGCGATCAGCGCGTGTATGCGTGGTGGGATGGCGCCGACGTCGTCGTGCTCACCAGCTGACGCGGAGCGAGGCCATGAAAACTTTGCTCGACAAGCTGCTGCACGTGTTCACGCTGCGCTGGATCACGGGCCGCCGGCTGGTGATCGCCGTGCCGTTCTTCTGGCTGGTGTGCGCCTTCCTGGTGCCGTTCCTGATCGTGATGCGCATCAGCTTCACGGAACCGGATGCGACCAACCCGTTCGGCACCCTGATGACGCTGGTGGACGGCGTGATCACGTTCAAGCTGAAAATCTCGAACTACCTGTTCATCGCGCAGGACGACTTGTACAGCCTGACGTATCTGAGCTCGATCAAGTTCGCCGCCATCACGACCATCCTGTGCCTGTTGATCGGCTACCCGTTCGCCTACTTCATGGCGCGCGCCAAACCGACCGTGCGGCCGGTGCTGATGATGATGGTGATGCTGCCGTTCTGGACCTCCTTCCTGCTGCGCATCTACGCGTGGAAGGGCATCCTGGCCAACAACGGCATCCTGAACCACTTCCTGATCAGCGTGGGCGCCATCACGGAACCGCTGCACCTGATGAACACCCAGTTCTCGCTCATCATCGGCATGGTGTACGCCTACCTGCCGTTCATGATCCTGCCGCTGTACGCCAACCTGGTGAAGATGGATGTGCGCTTCCTGGAGGCGGCGGCCGACCTGGGCGCCACGCCCATGCAAACCTTCTGGCGCATCACGGTGCCGCTGTCGAAGTCCGGCATCATCGCCGGCTCCATGCTGGTTTTCATTCCCGCCGTGGGCGAGTACGTGATTCCGGAACTGCTGGGCGGACCGGAAACGCTGATGATCGGCCACGTGCTGTGGGATGAATTCTTCACCAATAACGACTGGCCGATGGCCTCGTCGGTGACGGTGGTGGTGATCCTGCTGATCCTGGTGCCGATGGCGATCTTCAACAAGTACAAGGCGGAACAACAGATGGCGGGGCGCGCATGAACGGACAGAATTTTATCCAACGCTGGTTCGGGCGCGGCTGGCTGTCGCTGGGCTATGTGTTCCTGTACCTGCCCATCGTGGTGCTGGTGGTGTTCTCGTTTAACAGCTCGCGCCAGGACATGGTGTGGAGCGGTTTCTCCACCAAGTGGTACGGCGAATTGATGAACGACACCGAGATCATCTCCGGCTTCGGCCTGTCGCTGCGAATCGCCGTGCTGACGGCGTTCGCCTCCGTCATCCTCGGCACCTTTGCCGCGTTCGTGATGAACCGCTACCAGCGCTTCCACGGCCGCACGCTGTTCACGGGCATGGTCAGCGCGCCGCTGGTGATGCCGGAAGTGATCATCGGCCTGTCGCTGCTGCTGATGCTGGTGTCGGTACAGAAGATGTTCGGTTTCCCGGAGCGGGGGCTGATGACGATCTGGCTGGGGCACACCCTGCTGGGCATGGCCTATGCGGCGGTGGTGGTGCAGTCGCGCCTGCAGGAGATGAGCAAGTCGCTGGAGGAGGCGGCCATGGACCTGGGCTGCAAGCCGCACCAGGTGTTCTTCCTCGTCACGCTGCCCAACATCACGCAGGCGCTGGGTTCGGCGTGGCTGCTCACGTTCACGCTGTCGCTCGATGACGTGGTGCTGTCGGCCTTCCTGTCCGGCCCCGGCTCCTCGACCATGCCGATCGTGATCTTCTCGCGTGCCCGCCTGGGCCTCGATCCGCGTGTGAACGCCGTGGCGGCGCTGACCATCCTGGTGGTGTCGGTGGCCGTGGTCGCGTCCAGCCTCTGGATGGCGCGCGTGGAGCGGCAACGCCAGAAGCAGGTGGCGGCTGCCGCCAAGGCGGAATAAAGTGACCAACAAAATGGGCAGCCCCCAGAGGCTGCCCATTTAGCTAAACAGGCTCAGATGCCGCCCATGCAGATGTACTTGATGACCAGGTAGTCCTCGATACCGTATTTGGAGCCTTCGCGTCCCAGGCCCGATTGCTTGACCCCGCCGAACGGCGCGATCTCGTTCGAGATCAGTCCCGTGTTCACCCCGACCATGCCGCTCTCCAGCCCTTCTGCCACGCGCCAGATGCGGCCGATGTCGCGCGAATAGAAGTAGGCCGCCAGACCAAACTCCGTGTCGTTGGCCATGGCGATCACTTCCTCGTCCGTCTTGAAGCGGAACAGCGGCGCCAGCGGGCCGAAGGTTTCTTCCTTCGCCACCAGCATCTCCGGCGTCACGTCCGCGATCACGGTCGGCTGGAAGAAGCTGTGGCCGAGCGCGTGGCGCTTGCCGCCGGCCAGCAGGCGGCCACCTTTGGACAGCGCGTCGGCCACGTGTTCCTCGACCTTGACCACGGCCTTGTCCTCGATCATCGGGCCCTGCGTCACGCCCGGCTCCACGCCGTTGCCGACCTTGAGCTTGGCCACGGCCGCCACCAGTTTTTCGGCGAACGCGTCGTAGATCCCGTCTTGCACGTACAGGCGGTTGGCACACACGCAGGTCTGGCCCGCGTTACGGTACTTGGAGGCGATGGCGCCTTCCACGGCAGCATCCAAATCGGCGTCGTCGAACACGATGAACGGCGCGTTGCCACCCAGTTCCAGCGACAGCTTCTTGATGGTGGGCGCGCATTGCTGCATCAGCAGGCGGCCCACGGCCGTGGAGCCGGTGAAGCTCAGTTTGCGCACCACTGGATTGCTTGTCATCTCGCCGCCGATGGCGCGCGAGTCGCCCGTCAGGACGCTGAACACGCCGGCCGGCATGCCGGCCCGCTCGGCCAGCACGGCCAGCGCCAGCGCCGAAAACGGCGTCAGTTCGGCCGGTTTGACGATGATGGGGCAACCGGCCGCCAGCGCCGGGCCGACCTTGCGCGTGATCATGGCGGACGGGAAGTTCCACGGCGTGATGGCCGCGCACACGCCGATCGGCTCCTTGGTGACGACAATGCGCCGGTCCGGCCATGGCGACTGCATGGTGTCGCCGCTGACGCGCTTGCCTTCTTCCGCGAACCATTCGATGAACGAGGCGGCATAGCCGATCTCGCCCTTCGCCTCGGCCAGCGGCTTGCCCTGTTCGGTGGTCATGATCAGGGCCAGGTCGTCGGCGTGTTCCAGCATCAGGTCATGCCACTTGCGCAGCACGGCGGCCCGTTCCTTGGCCGACTTCTTGCGCCACGCGGGCCAGGCGCGGTTGGCCGCGTCGATGGCGCGCGCCGTCTCGGCCGCGCCCATGTGGGGGATGGTGCCCACCGTCTGTCCGGTGGCGGGGTTGATGACGTTGACGGTGGCGCCGTTGTCCGCGTCGCACCACTCGCCGTTGATGAAGCATTGCTGGCGCAGCAGCGCCGGATCTTTCAGAGTAAGCATGGTAGCCTTTCAGTGTTCGGTGTTCAGTGTTGCGCTGCGCGCATGGCCGACTCCAGGATGTCGAGAGCCTCATCAAACAACGCGTCACCAATGGTCAGCGGGAACAGGAAGCGCACCACGTTGCCATACACGCCGCAGGTCAGCAGGATCAGGCCCCGCTGCAGCGCCAGCGTCTGCACGCGCTTGGTGTAGTCCGTGTCGGGCGTGTCCGTGCCCGGCTGATTGAATTCTACCGCGACCATCGCACCGAGGCCGCGCACATCGGCGATCTGCGGCACGGCCGTGCGCAGGCCGCGCAGGCGGCCCTGCAGTTTCTCGCCCAGCGCGGCGGCGCGCTGGCACAGCTGTTCTTCCTCGATGATGCCCAGCACGGCGTGCGCGGCGGCGATGGCCAGTGGGTTGCCGGCGTAGGTGCCGCCCAGGCCGCCGGGCGCCGGCGCGTCCATGATCTCGGCCCGGCCCACCACGGCCGACAGTGGCATGCCGCCCGCCAGGCTCTTGGCGATGGTCATCAGGTCCGGCACCACGCCGCTGTGCTCCATGGCGAACAGCTTGCCGGTGCGGGCGAAGCCGGTTTGGATCTCGTCAGCGATCAGCAGGATGCCGTGCTGGTCGCAGATGGCGCGCAGCGCGCGCAGGAACTCGGGCGGCGCCACGTAGAAGCCGCCTTCGCCCTGCACCGGTTCCAGGATGATGGCCGCCACGCGGGCCGGATCGACGTCGGCCTTGAACAGCGTGGTCAGCGCCTTGAGCGCATCGTCCACGCTCACGCCATGCAGCGGCACGGGGTAGGGCGCGTGGAAGATCTCGGCCGGGAACGGGCCGAAACCGATCTTGTACGGCGCCACCTTGCCTGTCAGGGCCATGCCCATCATGGTGCGGCCGTGGAAGCCGCCGGCGAAGGCGATGACGGCACTGCGGCCGGTGGCGGCGCGGGCGATCTTGATGGCGTTTTCCACCGCTTCAGCGCCGCTGGAGAAGAAGGCCGTCTTCTTGGCGTGGGTGCCGGGGGTGATGGCGTTGATGCGTTCGGCCAGTTCCACATAGCCGGCATAAGGCACCACCTGGTAGCAGGTGTGGGTGAACTTGCCCATCTGTTGTTCGATTGCGGCCATGATCTTGGGATGGCGGTGGCCCGTGTTGAGCACGGCGATGCCGGCCGCGAAATCGATGTAGCGGCGGCCTTCCACGTCCCAGATTTCAGAGTTGAGGGCGCGTTCGGCGTAGAACTGGCACATCACGCCCACGCCGCGCGGGGTGGCTGCTTCTTTACGTTGCTGGAGTTCGGCATTGCTCATGGTCTGCTCACTGTCTCGTTATAGTGGTAGTGTTGGTCAAGCTGCAATGCCCGATACTACCTCCGGGATCGGAGCCTAGCCTAGTGCCACAATATTCAAAACGATAGAACCACTTGCGCTCAGTGTCCCTCAACGCCCCTCAGCGCCGCACGCCGGACAGGATCACGGATGCCAGCAGCCGGCCGTAATACGCGATTTTCTCGGGCGTGCAGTAGGCGTAGCCGACCAGCAGGCCGCGCCGCACGGGTGGCGCAAGGTAGTAGTTCGACAGCGCCTTGACCTGGATGCCCGATTCGGCCGCCAGCTTTTCCAGCGCCACGTCGTCCACGTGGGCCGGCAGCTCCACCACAAGATGCAGGCCCGATTCCTCGCTGGAGATGGTCACGCCGTGCGCGTGCGTGCCCAGTTGGTGCACCAGCGTGCGGCGCAGCATTTCCCGGCGCGCGCCGTAGATCTGGCGGATCTTGCGGATATGGGTGGTGAAGTGGCCCAGCGCGATGAAGTCGGCCAGCGCTGCCTGCACCATCAGCTGGCCGGGGCGCTGCAGGTCGTACAGCGCGCTCTTGAAGGCGTCCACCAGCTGTGGCGGCGCCACCACGTAGCCGATCTTGATGCCGGGGTAGAGCACCTTGGAGAAGGTGCCCATGTAGACCACGCGGTCGCCCGTGTCCAGTCCCTGCAGGGCCGCCAGCGGCCGGCCCGTGTAGCGGAATTCGCTGTCGTAGTCGTCCTCCAGTATCCAGGCGTTCTTGGTCAGCGCCACGTCCAGCAGTTCGCGCCGGCGCGCGAGGCTCATCACGGCGCCCGTTGGATACTGGTGCGACGGCGTCACGTAGATCAGGCGCGGATTGGTGGCCAGGTCGGCCGGCTCCAGCGCCATGCCGTCGCCGTCCACCGTGATCGGGTGCAGCAGCAGGTCGTTGGCCTGGAACACGCGGCGCGCGCCCCAGTAGCACGGGTCTTCGACCCAGGCCGTGTCGCCGGGATCGGCCAGCAGCTGGGCGCACAGGTCCAGCGAATGCTGGGTGCCGGCCGTGACCATCACCTGTTCCACCGACACCTTGACCGAGCGCGAGATGCGCAGGTATTCCGTGATGGCCTGGCGCAGCGGCAGGTAGCCGCCGGACTGGCCGTAGTCCAGCAGGTCGGCGCGCGCCTCGCGCCACACGCGGTTTTGCAGCCGCTGCCACAGTTTGAATGGGAACGAGGAAAAATCCGCGTCGCCCGGCGCGAACGGCTGGATCTCGTAGCGCGGCCCGGCCGCGAAGACGGTCAGCTCCTGGCCACGGCGCGACAGTGGTGCCACTTCCGCACCGTCCTCGCCAGCGCCATCCTGCTGCGGGTGAAAACCGCCGCGCATGCTGGCGCTGTGGGCCTGCAGGTCGGCCACATAGGTGCCGCTGCCCAGCGCACTGGTGACATAGCCTTCCACCCCCAGTTGTTCGAACGCGGCGATCACCGTGTTGCGGGAGATGCCGAGGTCGCGCGCCAGGTCGCGGCTGGACGGCAGCTTGTTGCCGGCGCCCAGCAGTTGCTGGTGGATGGCGGCCTTGGCCGCCTCATACAGGCGGCGCTGTTGCGGCAGGCGTGGATGGAAGTCGGGTTGGGCCAGGGTTTGCGCCAGCAGATCGGATGCGGGTGACATAGTTTTTGAAAGTGGTTCCAACTGAATTCAACAAGTGGCACTCACAATGAGTCCAACTTCCGCCTATGATTAATCAAAATTCATGCAAACGGAAGCGAAAGCGCGAAATTTTCGCCAAGCAGTCGTTAAGCGTGGCGCAACAAGTACTATATGAACAAGTTGTTGCGACAGGGTGGTCCCAGTTCATTCGGGCATTCGGCGGCGCAAGCGCCGCCAATGTGAAGACAACCAACGAGACAAAACACTATGCATCGCCCCATCGTGATCGTGCCGGCCTGTATCAACCAGATCGGCGTCCACCCCAACCACACGGCGCAACGCAAATACGTTGATGCCGTGGCCGCCGGTGCCGGCTGCCAGCCGCTGATCCTGCCCGCCCTGGGCGAGGCCACCGACCTGCAAGCCGTACTGGCCCTGGCCGACGGCATCATGCTGACCGGCTCCCCCTCCAACGTGCACGCCAGCCTGTATGGCCAGGAACTGCGCGACCCCAGCCTGCCGCTGGACCCGGCGCGCGACGCCACCACGCTGCCGCTGATCCGCGCGGCGCTGGCGCGCGGCCTGCCGCTGCTGGCCATCTGCCGCGGCTTCCAGGAAGTGAACGTGGCGCTGGGCGGCACGCTGCACCAGGCCGTGCATGAAGTGGAGGGCATGCGGGACCACCGCGAGCCCAAGCACCTGTCGCTGGAAGAACAATACGCACCGTCGCACCGCGTGCGCCTGGAACAGGGCGGCCGCCTGTCGCGCATCCTGGAAGGCGCCACCGAGATCGACGTCAACTCGCTGCACGGCCAGGGCATCGCGACGCTGGCGCCCGGCCTGCAAGTGGAAGCGCGCGCCGAGGACGGCCTGGTGGAGGCTTACAGCGTGGCCGACGCCCCCGGCTTCACGCTGGCGCTGCAATGGCACCCGGAGTGGCGCCTGGAGCACAACCCCGATTCTCAGAAAATGTTCCTGGCCTTTGGCCAGGCATGCCGGATCTATCAAAGCAAAGCAGGGAGAGGCGCATGAAGACCTACGAACTGTGGTCGCGACGGGTTCCTTAGGTTTCCTGTCCAAGCACGACTACAAGCGCGCGGCGCAGGAGACAGCGCCGCGCAAGATCAAGACTGACGAGAGAATCAAATGGCAATACGCGAGAACTTCACTTACACCGATATGGACCTGTGGCTCAACGAGAAACGGGTGACGGAAATTGAATGCCTGGTCCCCGACCTGACCGGCGTGGCACGCGGCAAAATCCTCCCACGCGGTAAGTTCACCCAGGAGCGCGGCATGCGCATCCCCGAGGCGGTGCTGGGCATGACCGTGACGGGCAATTATCCGACCGAGGACATGGCCTACGACCGCGCCATTTCCAGCACCGACCGCGACATGATCCTGAAGGCCGACCCCACCACCATCACCATGGTGCCATGGGCCGCCGACCCCACCGCGCAAGTGATCCACGACTGCTATTTCGCCGACGGCCGCCTGGTCGATTTCGCGCCCCGTTCCGTGCTGCGCCGCGTGCTCAAGCTGTACGCCGACCGTGGCTGGAAGCCCGTGGTGGCGCCGGAACTGGAGTTCTACCTGACGGCCAAGAACAGCGATCCCGACCTGCCGCTGAAACCGCCAATCGGCCGCAGCGGCCGCGCCGAAACCACGCGCCAGGTGTACAGCATCGACGCGGTGAATGAGTTCGATCCCCTGTTCGAGGACATCTACGATTACTGCGACATGATGAACCTGGACGTGGACACGCTGATTCATGAGATCGGCGCGGGCCAGATGGAGATCAACTTCCTGCACGGCGATCCACTGGGCCTGGCCGACAAGGTGTTCTTCTTCAAGCGCACGCTGCGCGAGGCGGCCCTCAAGCACGACATGTACGCCACCTTCATGGCCAAGCCGATGGCGGGCGAACCCGGTTCGGCCATGCACGTGCACCAGAGCGTGGTTGACATCAAGACGGGCCAGAACATCTTCAGCGCGCCCGATGGTTCGGCCGCGCCCATCTTCAAGCATTACATCGGCGGCCTGCAACGCTACATGCCGTCGGCCATGGCGATCGTGGCGCCGTACGTGAACTCGTACCGCCGCATCGTGCGCCACACGGCCGCCCCCATCAACATCCAGTGGGGCATGGACAACCGCACCGTGGGCTTCCGCATCCCCGAGTCGGGCGTGCAGGATCGCCGCGTGGAGAACCGCATCATCGGCGCCGACGCCAACCCCTACCTGGCGCTGGCCGTCACGCTGGCCTGCGGCTACCTGGGCATGGTGGACCAGCTGGAGCCGACCCCGATCACCGAGGGCAGCGCGTACGACCTCAAGTTCGAGCTGCCGCAAGGCTTGCCCGAAGCGCTGCACGCATTGCGCGCCGAGGACAAGCTGCGCACCGTGCTGGGCGACCGTTTCATCGACGTGTATGCGGCCATTAAGGACCTGGAGCACCAGGAATTCATGACCGTCATCAGCCCTTGGGAACGCGAGCACTTGCTGCTGCACGTCTAAGCGCTCTCCCACTACCAGCAGTACGCGGCCGTGCGGAACACGGCCGTACGACAAACACTCTCATTCAACCTCATTGAGATAGGGATCATCATGTCTTCAAATCCCCTGGCGCCCAGCGCCGCACTGGTGGCATCGGTGAAATCGGCCGCCACCCGCAACGAACTGTACGACACGGCGGCGATCCAGAAAATGGACTCGGCCCACTACCTGCACCCGTTCACCGACTTCAAGCAGCTCAACGAAAACGGCGCCCGCGTGATGGTGCGCGGCGAGGGCATCTACCTGTGGGACTCGCAGGGCAAGAAGGTGTTGGACGGCATGTCCGGCCTGTGGTGCGTCAACGTCGGCTATGGCCGCACCAGCATCTCGGAAGCCGTGTACCGCCAGATGGAGACGCTGCCGTTCTATAACAGCTTCTTCAACACCACCAACGTGCCGGCCGTGCAGCTGGCCACCAAGCTGGCCGAGATCGCGCCGCCCGGCTTCCAGCACGTGTTCTTCACGGGCTCCGGCTCGGAAGGCAACGACACCAACGTGCGCATGGTGCGCCGCTACTGGGACTTGATGGGCCAGCCCGAGCGCCACACCATCATCAGCCGCCACAACGCTTACCACGGCAGCACCATGGCCGGCGCCTCGCTGGGCGGCATGGACGGCATGCATGCACAAGGCGGCCTGCCGATTCCGGGCGTGGTCCACATCGGCCAGCCCAACTACCTGGAAGCGGGCCAGGGCATGACCGAGGACGAATTCGGCATCAAGGCCGCCTCCTGGCTGGAGGACAAGATCCTGGAAGTGGGCGCCGACAAGGTGGCTGCCTTCATCGGCGAGCCGGTGCAGGGCGCCGGCGGCGTGATCATCCCGCCGGCCACCTACTGGCCCGAAATCCAGCGCATTTGCGACAAGTACGGCATCCTGCTGATCGCCGATGAAGTGATCTGCGGCTTCGGCCGGCTGGGCAAATGGTTCGCCTCCGAGCTGTTCGGCATCCGTCCTGACCTGATCACCTTCGCCAAGGGCGTTACCTCCGGCTACGTGCCGCTGGGCGGCGTGTTGGTGGGCGACCGCGTGGCCAATGTGCTGATCGAGAAGGGCGGCGATTTCAACCACGGCTTCACCTACTCGGGCCACCCGGTGGCGTGCGCCGCCGCGCTGGAGAACATCCGCATCATCGAGGCCGAGCAGCTGGTGCAGCGCGTGGGCGAGGACACCGGACCTTACCTGAAAGAGCGCTTCGCCACGCTGGGCGACCATCCGCTGGTGGGCTACACCAGCAGCTGCGGCTTCGTTGCGGGCCTGAACCTGGTGCGCAGCAAGGGCGCGACCGTGCACGAGAACGTGGCGTTCGATGAGGCGCTCAGCGTCGGCATGGTGTGCCGCGGCTACATGTTCAACAACGGCATGATCATGCGCGCCGTGGGCGACCGCATGATCATCGCGCCGCCGCTGGTGATGACGCGTGCGCAGATCGACGAAATGGTGGCGCTGATCCGCCACTGCCTCGACCTGACGTATGAGGATATCAAGCAGCGCGGCTGGGTATAAGCACCTGGGTACGACAACCTATCACACAAGAGCAGTCACACGAGACGCAATCCAACTGTAAAAAGATCGGGAGAGAAGAATGATGATGCCAGCACCAGCCCAGCACCTGAAGCACCTCAAGCATATTAAGCGCCTGAAGCATAACCTCGCGCGCGGCCTGTCCTGTATGTTCGCCGCCACGGCCGTGGCGGCGGCCGTGGCCACGCCGGCCATGGCGGAGGAGGAGAAGGTCCTCAACATCTACAACTGGTCGGACTACATCGCCGACGACACCATCAAGAACTTCGAGAAGGAAACCGGCATCAAGGTCCGTTACGACCTGTTCGACAGTAACGAAGTCCTGCACGCCAAGCTCACGGCCGGCAAGACGGGCTACGACATCGTGGTCCCATCGTCGAACTGGGCGCGCCTGCAGATCGACGGCGGCCTGCTCAAGGAACTGGACAAGAGCAAGCTGCCCAACCTGGCCAACATGGACCCGCAACTGCAGTCGCTGATCGGCCGCAATCTCGATCCCGGCAACAAGCACCTGGTGATCTGGCTGTGGGGTTACACCACGCTGGGCATCAACGTGGACAAGGTCAAGGCCGCGCTGGGCAGCACCCCGATGCCGGAAAACGCATGGGACCTGATCTTCGATCCCAAGTATGTCTCCAAGCTCAAATCGTGCGGCGTGTCCGTGCTCGATTCGCCCTCTGAAATCCTGCCGCCGGCCTTGCAATACCTGGGCAAGCCGGCCTTCTCCAAGAACAGCTCCGACTACCAGGACGCGGGCCGCCTGCTCAACTCCATCCGTCCCTACGTAACCCTGTTCAGCTCCTCCGGCTACATCAACGACATGGCCAACGGCTCGCTGTGCCTGGCGCTGGGCTGGTCGGGCGACATCAACATCGCGCGCCAGCGCGCCATCGACGCCAAGAACGGCAACCATATCGAAGCCCTGATCCCTAAGACCACGGCCACCCTCCTGTTCGACACCATGGCCATCCCGGCCGACGCGCCGCACCCCAACAATGCGCTGATGTGGATGAACTACATCATGCGTCCTGAAGTCCACGCCAGCCTGACCAACAAAGTCTTCTACGCCAACCCGAACGCCGCCGCCGTCAAATACGTCAAGAAGGACATCGCCGAAAACAAGACGGTGTACCTGTCCGACGAAGACAAGAAGCGCATGACCGTCCCCGAGCCGTACAGCTCCGACATCCGACGCATCATGACCCGCGTCTACACCAAGTTCAAAACCGGACTGTAAGGAAAAAAACGTGTGTTTTCACGCCCGGCAGGCGCCGGGTGTGGCCGCCGCATGTCCGTTTCACTTTACTTTGACTGTGCAATCATGAATCCAGCACCATCCGCCAAGCCGGCGGTCGACGCCGGCCAGCCGTTCCTGTTCATCCGTAACCTCGTCAAATCGTTCGACGGGGTGCGCGCGGTGGACGATATTTCCGTCACCATCAACAAGGGCGAAATCTTCGCCCTGCTGGGCAGCTCTGGCTGCGGCAAGTCCACCTTGCTGCGCATGCTGGCCGGCTTCGAAACGCCGACCGAAGGCCAGATCACGCTGGCCGGGCAGGACATCGTCAGCGTGCCGCCGTACCAGCGTCCGATCAACATGATGTTCCAGTCGTACGCGCTGTTCCCGCACCTGTCCGTGTGGGACAACATCGCCTTCGGCCTGCGCCGCGACGGCCTGCCGGCCGAAGAAGTGGCGGCCCGCGTGGAGCAGATGCTGGCCCTGGTCCAGCTCAAGGCCTACGGCCGCCGCAAACCGCACCAGCTGTCGGGCGGCCAGCAGCAGCGCGTGGCGCTGGCGCGCAGCCTGGCCAAGCGTCCGCAGTTGCTGCTGCTGGATGAACCGCTCGGCGCGCTGGACAAGAAACTGCGCGAGCGCACCCAGATGGAACTGGTCAACATCATCGAGCAGGTCGGCGTGACCTGCGTGATGGTGACCCACGACCAGGACGAAGCCATGAGCATGGCCACCCGCATCGCCGTCATGAGCGAGGGCCGCATCCTCCAGGTGGGCAAGCCGGGCGAGATCTACGAGACCCCCAACTGCCGCTTCGTGGCCGACTTCATCGGCAGCGTCAATCTGTTCAACGGCAATGTGGTGGTCGACGAGCCGGACCACGTGGTGGTCGATTCGCCCGAGGGCCGGCACTACATCAACCACGGCATCACCGGCACCAAGGGGATGGACGTGTCGGTAGCCGTGCGGCCGGAGAAGATCTGCCTGCAATCGGAAGCGCCCACCGGAGAGCAGCGTGCGCACGCCAACGAGCATGGCTTCAACTGCGTGCAGGGCACCATCACGGCCATGGCCTACTTCGGCAACGACACCCACTACCACGTGAAGCTCGACAGCGGCATGCTGCTCAAGGTGTCGCGCACCAACGCGGCCCGCCACGACAGCAGCCATTTGCAACGCGACCAGCGCGTGCACGCGTGGTGGGATGGCGCCGACATCGTGGCGCTGACCAGCTAAGGAGCCGCCATGAGAACCTCCACACTCACCCACGCGCTCACGCTGCGCTGGATCACGGGCCGCCGGCTGGTGATCGCCGTGCCGTTCTTCTGGCTGGTGTGCGCCTTCCTGGTGCCGTTCCTGATCGTGATG
The DNA here is from genome assembly GCF_014042345.1 of Rugamonas brunnea. Lineage (GTDB taxonomy): Bacteria > Pseudomonadota > Gammaproteobacteria > Burkholderiales > Burkholderiaceae_D > Rugamonas > Rugamonas brunnea. The sequence continues at coordinate 83,851 of NZ_JACEZT010000013.1, read as the reverse complement.
CGCATCAGCTTCACGGAGCCCGATGCGGCCAACCCGTTCGGCACCCTGATGACGCTGGTGGACGGCATCGTCACCTTCAAGGTCAAGGTGTCGAACTACCTGTTCATCGCGCAGGACGACTTGTACAGCCTGACCTATCTGAGCTCGATCAAGTTCGCCGCCATCACTACGGCCCTGTGCCTGCTGATCGGCTACCCGTTCGCCTACTTCATGGCGCGCGCCAAGCCGACCGTGCGGCCGGTGCTGATGATGATGGTGATGCTGCCGTTCTGGACCTCCTTCCTGCTGCGCATCTACGCGTGGAAGGGCATCCTGGCCAACAACGGCATCCTCAACCACTTCCTGATCAGCGTGGGCGCCATCACGGAACCGCTGCACCTGATGAACACCCAGTTCTCGCTCATCATCGGCATGGTGTACGCCTATCTGCCGTTCATGATCCTGCCGCTGTACGCCAACCTGGTGAAGATGGATGTGCGCTTCCTGGAAGCGGCGGCCGACCTGGGCGCCACGCCCATGCAAACCTTCTGGCGCATCACGGTGCCGCTGTCGAAGTCCGGCATTATCGCCGGCTCCATGCTGGTGTTCATTCCGGCCGTGGGCGAGTACGTGATTCCGGAACTGCTGGGCGGTCCCGAGACGCTGATGATCGGCCACGTGCTGTGGGACGAATTCTTCACCAATAACGACTGGCCGATGGCCTCGTCGGTGACGGTGGTGGTGATCCTGCTGATCCTGGTGCCGATGGCGATCTTCAACAAGTACAAGGCGGAACAACAGATGGCGGGGCGCGCATGAACGGACAGAATTTTATCCAACGCTGGTTCGGGCGCGGCTGGCTGTCGCTGGGCTATGTGTTCCTGTACCTGCCCATCGTGGTGCTGGTGGTGTTCTCGTTTAACAGCTCGCGCCAGGACATGGTGTGGAGCGGTTTCTCCACCAAGTGGTACGGCGAATTGATGAACGACACGGAGATCATCTCGGGCTTCGGCCTGTCGCTGCGCATCGCCGTGCTGACGGCGTTCGCCTCCGTCATCCTCGGCACCTTTGCCGCGTTCGTGATGAATCGCTACCAGCGCTTCCACGGCCGCACGCTGTTCACGGGCATGGTCAGCGCGCCGCTGGTGATGCCGGAAGTGATCATCGGCCTGTCGCTGCTGTTGATGCTGGTGTCTGTACAGAAGATGTTTGGCTTCCCTGAGCGGGGGCTGATGACGATCTGGCTGGGCCACACCCTGCTGGGCATGGCCTACGCGGCCGTGGTGGTGCAGTCGCGCCTGCAGGAGATGAGCAAGTCGCTGGAGGAGGCGGCCATGGACCTGGGCTGCAAGCCGCACCAGGTGTTCTTCCTCGTCACGCTGCCCAACATCACGCAGGCGCTGGGATCGGCGTGGCTGCTCACGTTCACGCTGTCGCTCGATGACGTGGTGCTGTCGGCCTTCCTGTCCGGCCCCGGCTCCTCGACCATGCCAATCGTGATCTTCTCGCGCGCCCGCCTGGGCCTCGATCCGCGTGTGAACGCCGTGGCGGCGCTGACCATCCTGGTGGTGTCGGTGGCCGTGGTCGCGTCCAGCCTCTGGATGGCACGCGCCGAACGCCTGCGCCAGAAACAGATTTCCGCTGCCTTCAAGGCAGATAACGAGTAGTCGCCAACACAACCGATAACAACCGATAACAAGGGGGAGTAGTCATGCATTTGATGAAGAAAATCGTCGTCGCCATTGCCATCGCTTATCCGGCCGTCGCCATGGCCGAAAGCACCAAGGACTTGAAGGCGGAACTGGAGGCGCTCAAGGCCCATGTGAAGCAGCTGGAAGCGATGATCGAAAAGGTGAGCACGCAGACGGTCCAGGCCAACAACCAGGCCAAGGAAGCCAGCGCGCAGGCGGCCCAAGCCAGCAGCAAGGCCGACGAAGCTGCCGCCAGCGCTGGCAAGGCGGCCGAGAACACGGTCGACGTGGCCGAATTCAACCGCATCCGCATCAAGACGGAAGCCATGGAGGACGCACAGGAAGCGAACGGCTTCAAGTCCGTCAAGATCTCCGGCTACGTCGATCCGACCTACCTGTACAACCGCAACGCCAAGACGTCGAGCTTCATGTTCTTCAACAATAACAGCTCGGTCAACGGTTCCGGCGAGACCTTCGGCTACGACAACACCTTCTTCGGCAGTGGCATGCTGAACTTCGAGAAGGAACTGGAAGGCGGCACCAAGCTGAAGATGACGCTCATGCCGAGCAAGAGCGCGGGCGCCGGCTACAACTTCGGCAGCCTGGTGCACGAGGCCTCGTTCCTTGTGCCGTTGGGCGATTTGAACACGCGCTTCATCGGCGGCCAGCTTCCCGACTGGACCGGTTACGAAATGATCCCGTCCAACCTGAACAAGCTGATCACCCACAACCTGCTGTTTGACTTCTCGGCTGCGAACTTCTACACGGGCGCCGGTATGGAGGTCCTGGATGGCAAGTGGGACGCCAAGTTCATCGTCGGTAACCTCAACAGCGCCAAGATCGACGTCGCGCGCCGCAACGCGCCCGGCCTGTTCTACCGCGTCGATTACGCCAAGGGAGAGTTCAACGGTTTCGGCTTCTCCGGCATCCACGCCGGTTTCGACGACCACACCCAATTCGGCCGCCTGGATTTGATGGAGGTGGATGGCTACTTCACGCGCGGCGACTGGAACACGCAGGGCCAGATCGGCTATGGCCGCCAGAAGGCCACCGCCTACAACGGCTACACGGGCGACGCCATGCACTGGTGGGGCTTGTCCGGCTTGGTGTCGTACAAGATCACGCCGCGCCTGGAAGCGATCGCCCGCTACGACTACATCAACAACAAGCGTAACGGCGGCGGCGTGTTCGGTTCCACCTACGGCGGCACCTGCCTGGACGCCACCGGCGCCGATGCGAACTGCCCGGATGGCCGCAACGGCTTCGGCTCCAGCATGAGCTTCGACGGCAGCAACTGGGTGGTGGCCGACCCCACGCAAGGCACCAACCGCTCGGCGCTCTCGCTGGGGTTAAACTATGCCTTGATGCCGGGGGTGAACCTGAAAGGCGAATACCGTTATGACCGTTCCACCGGCAACGTGTTCAAGACCGCGGACGACCAGTACCGCCGCGACAACCATGTGATCGGCGTGTCGACGCTGATCAGCTTCTAAGCCAGGAGGAACACAGATGAGCAGCACCTTGTGGCATGAGCGCGCAGCCGCGCTCAAGATCGATGGCCGCGCCTTCATCGGCGGCCAGCGCGTGTGGTCCAAATCGGAACAACGCTTCGACAACCTGTCGCCCGTGGATGGGCGCAACCTGGGCCAGGTGGCGCGCTGCGACGGCGCCGACGTGGACCTGGCCGTGGCGGCCGCGCGCGTCGCGTTCGAGGACCGGCGCTGGGCCGGCAAGTCGCCCGCGCAGCGCAAGCGGGTGTTGATCAAGTTCGCCGACCTGGTGCAGCAGCACGGCCCCGAACTGGCCCTGCTCGAAACGCTGGACATGGGCAAACCGATCAAGTACAGCCAGAGCGTGGACGTGGGCGCCACCGCCAACTGCCTGCGCTGGTACGGCGAGGCGATCGACAAGGTCTACGACGAAATCGCGCCCACGGCCGATTCCAGCCTGGCGCTGATCACGCGCGAGGCGGTGGGCGTGGTGGCCGCCATCGTGCCGTGGAACTACCCGATGATCATGGCGGCCTGGAAGATCGCGCCGGCGCTGGCGGCAGGTAACAGCGTGGTGCTCAAGCCGTCCGAGAAATCGCCGCTGACGGCGCTGCGGCTGGCCGAACTGGCGCTGGAGGCGGGCATCCCGGCCGGCGTGTTCAACGTGCTGCCCGGTTACGGCCACGAGGCCGGCGCCGCGCTGGCGCTGCACATGGACGTGGATTGCATCGGCTTCACCGGCTCCACCAAGATCGGCAAGCAGATCATGCAGATGGCCGGCCAGTCCAACCTGAAGCGCGCCTGGACCGAGTTGGGCGGCAAGTCGGCCAACATCGTCTGCGCAGACTGCCCGGACCTCGATGCGGCCGTGGCCTCGGCCATCGGTTCCATCTACTTCAACCAGGGCGAGAGCTGCAACGCGCCGTCGCGCCTGTTCGTGGAAGCATCGATCCGCGACCGCTTCATCGAAAAAGCACTGGCCATGGTGCCCGACTTCCAGCCGGGTGATCCGCTGGACGAGGCCACCGTGATGGGCGCCATCGTCGACGCCACCCAGCTCAAGACGGTGCTCGGCTACATCGACGCCGGCAAGGCCGATGGCGCCAAACTGCTGGCGGGCGGCGCGCAGGCGCGCACGGCCAGTGGTGGCTTCTATGTGGAGCCCACGCTGTTCGACCAGGTGGACAGCAGCATGAAGATCGCCCGCGAGGAGATCTTCGGCCCCGTGCTGTCGGTGCTGAGCTTCACCGACATCCACGACGCCGTGCGCCAGGCCAACGCCACGCCGTATGGCCTGCAAGCGGCCGTGTGGACGGCCAACATGAGCAAGGCAATCCAGACGGCGCGCGCGCTGCGGGCCGGCACCGTGCACGTGAACCAGTACGACGGTGACGACATCACCGTGCCGTTCGGCGGCTACAAGCAGTCCGGCAATGGCCGCGACAAGTCGCTGCACGCGTTCGACAAGTACACGGAGCTCAAGACCACCTGGATCCAGATCGGTTGAGCGCATGGAGAACGTCGCTCTACAAGCCAAGAAGCCGACGGCGCTGCTGCGGCGTGAACAGGAACTGACGCAAGGTTCGTACTACGAGGCCAGCGTGCGGCGTCCCGTGCCGGACGCGCCGCTGGTAGGCCGCACCACGGCCGACGTGTGCGTGATCGGCGCCGGCCTGGCCGGCCTGTCGGCGGCGCTGGAGCTGCGCGCGCGCGGCCTGTCGGTGGTGGTGCTGGAAGCGCAGACGGTAGGCTGGGGCGCCTCCGGCCGCAATGGCGGCCAGGCGTTGGTCGGCTATGCCAGCGACGACGCGGTGGAGCAGCAACTGCCGCCCGAGCAGGCGCGCCAGGCCTGGCAGGTGACGGTGGACGCGCTGGCGCTGCTGCGCCGGCGCATCGCCGCGCACGACATCGATTGCGATTTCGTGGACGGCTACCTGAGCATGGCCGTCAACGCCCGCAAGGGAGAAGCGCTGCGCGCATACACGGAGCAGCTGGAACGCGACTACGGCTACGTTATGCAGCCTATCGCCCCCGACGACGTGGGCGCGTGGATAGACAGTGAACGCTTCCACTCCGGCGTGTATGACCCGCAATCGGGCCACCTGCATCCGCTCAAGTACTGCCTGGGCCTGGCCAGGGCCGTGCGCGCGGCCGGCGCCCGCATCTACGAGCATGCGCCCGTGGTGCAGGTGCAGCGCGGCGCCCGGCCGGTGGTGCGCACGGCCAGCGGCGAAGTGGCATGCGACTTCGTGGTCATGGCCGGCAACGTCTACCTGAATGAATACGGCAAGGCCGTGGCGCCGGACGTGGGCGCGCGCATCATGCCGGTGGGGACCTACATCATTGCCACCGCGCAGATGGAGGCGGAGCGCGCCAATGCACTGATCCGCCAGCGCGCCGCCGTGTGCGACACCAATTTCGTGCTCGACTACTTCCGCCTCACGGCCGACAACCGCCTGCTGTTCGGCGGCGGCGTGAGCTACACCGGCGCCACCCCGGCCAATTTGCGCGAGTCCATGCGGCGCCGCATGCTGGCCGTGTTCCCGCAACTGGCCGACCTGAAGGTGCCGCACGCGTGGGGCGGCTTCGTCGACATCACCATGAACCGGGGCCCGGACTTCGGCCGGGTGGACGGCAACCTGTACTACCTGCAGGGTTTTTCCGGCCACGGCCTGGCGCTGACGGGCATGGCCGGCCTGCTGGCGGCCGAGGCGATCGCGGGCCAGGCGGGCCGCTTCGACCTGCTGTCCCAATTGCGCCACCGCGACTTCCCCGGCGGGCCGGCCATGCGCACGCCGGCGCTGGTGCTGGGCACCTTGTACCACCGCTTGCGCGATTTGCTGTAACCCTTCCAACGACAGGAGAATGACATGACCCAAGCCATGCGCGACTTTCTGCGTGACCGCAATATCCACGAGGTGGAATGCGTGATCGCTGACATGACCGGCATCGCCCGAGGAAAAATCCTGCCCAAGGATCTGTTCCTGAGCGAAGGCGAGATGCGGCTGCCGAAAAGCGTGCTGCTCAACACCGTCAACGGTGAGCAGCCAAACAACACGCCGTACACGGGCGTGACCGATCCGGACATGATCTGCGTGCCGGACCTGGCCACGCTGCGCCAGGTGCCGTGGGCCGCCGAGAACGTGGCGCTGGTGATCCATGATTGCCAGAACTTCGACGGCACGCCGGTCGGCCTGTCGCCGCGCGCCGTGCTGCGCAAGGTGCTGCAGTTGTACGCGGCGCGCGGCTGGCAGCCGGTGGTGGCGCCGGAGATGGAGTTCTACCTCGTCGCGCGTAGCAGCAATCCGCACGAGCCGCTGGTGCCGCCGCTGGGGCGCAGCGGCAAGACGGAATCGGGCCGCCAGTCCTATTCGATCGACGCCGTGAACGACTTCGATCCATTTTTCCTTGAGTTATCAAGTTTCTGCAAGCTGCACGGCCTGGGCGTGGAAACGCTGATCCACGAGGCGGGCGCGGGGCAGATGGAGATCAACTTCACCCATGGCGATGCGCTGGAACTGGCCGACCGCGTATTCCTGTTCAAGCGCGCCGTGCGCGAAACGGCGCTGCGGCACGGCATCTTCGCCACCTTCATGGCCAAGCCGATGGAGACAGAGCCGGGTAGCGCCATGCACATCCACCAGAGTGTGCTCGATAAGGAAACGGGCAAGAACATCTTCAGCAACGACGACGGCAGCGCCAGCGCGCTGTTCTTCCACTATATCGCCGGGCTGGAAAAATACACGGCGCCGGCCACGCTGCTGCTGGCGCCGCACGTCAATTCCTACCGCCGCCTGTCGCGCTTCATGTCGGCGCCGACCAATGTGCGCTGGGGTTACGACAACCGCACCTGCGGCATCCGGGTGCCCAACTCCACGCCCGTCAACCGGCGGCTGGAGAACCGCGTGCCGGGCGTGGACGTCAACCCCTACCTGGCCATGGCCGCCACGCTGGCCTGCGGCTACCTCGGCATGGTGGAGCAGCTCACGCCATCGGCGCCCACGGACGACAGCGCCGAACACGTGCACAACGAACTGCCGCGCAACCTGGAAGACGCGATCCAGCGCCTGCGCGAGTGCAAGGCGCTGGGCGAGGTGCTGGGCGAACTGTTCGTGCAGGCGTTCTGCGAAGTGAAGGAACTGGAATTTGCCACTTACAGCCGCGTGATCAGCTCGTGGGAGCGCGAACACCTGATGCTGCTGGTGTGAGGAGAGTGCAATGACAGACAACACCACACGCCACGGCGTCAACTGGACCAGGGCGCAAGCGCTGGCGGCGGCCGAACGGGCCGACTACATCGCCCGCAATCCCCGCTCGCAGGCGCTGGCCGCGCGCGCGGGCGAGCACATGCTGTTCGGGGTGCCCATGCACTGGATGAACGACTGGTCCACGCCGTTCGCGCTGACCGTGAGCGAAGCGCGCGGCGCCAGCTTCAAGGATGCCGACGGCCACGCCTACACCGATTTCTGCCTGGGCGACACGGGCGCCATGTTCGGCCACGCGCCGCCGGCCGTGGCGCAGGCCATCGCGCACCAGGCCGCGCGCGGCTACACGGCCATGTTGCCGTCCGAGGATGCGGCCCCCGTGGCCGAGGAACTGGCGCGTCGCTTCGGCTTGCCGTACTGGCAGTTCGCGCTGTCCGCCTCGGACGCCAACCGCTTCGTGCTGCGCTGGCTGCGGGCGGCCACGGGCCGCAGCAAGATCCTCGTGTTCAACGGCTGCTACCACGGCACGGTGGACGACGTGTTCGTGGACCTGGTGGACGGTGTGCCCGTGCAGCGCGACAGCCTGCTGGGCCAGGTCTATCCGCTGACGCAGCAGACGGTGGTGGTGGAGTTCAACGATCTGGCCGCGCTGGAAGCGGCGCTGTCAGGGGACGACGTGGCCTGCGTGCTGGCCGAGCCGGTGATGACCAACATCGGCATGGTGCTGCCGCAGCCGGGCTATTGGGAAGCCGCGCAGCGCATCCTGCGCCGCCATGGCACGCTGCTGGTGATCGATGAGACCCACACCATCAGCAGTGGCCCCGGCGGCTACGCGCGCGCTCACGGCATGGCGCCCGACGCGCTGGTGGTGGGCAAGCCGATCGGCGGCGGCGTGCCGTGCGCCGTGTACGGTTTCACGGCCGACGTGGCGCGGCGGGTGGAGCAGGCCAAGCGCGCCGCGCCAGCCGGCCATTCCGGCGTGGGCACGACGCTGAGCGCCAATATGTTCGCCATGGCCGCCATGCGTGCCAATCTGGAACAGGTGATGACGGAGCAGGCTTACGAGGTGATGTTCGCGCTGGCGGACCAGCTGGCGGCTGGCCTGCGTAGCGCCATTGCCCGCCATGGATTGCCCTGGTGCGTGACCCAGGTGGGCGCGCGCACGGAATTTCAGTTTGCCCCGCAGCCGCCGCGCAATGGCAGCGAAGCGGGCGCCATCCTGGACGGCGAGCTGGAACAGATCATCCACCTGTACCTGCTCAACCGGGGATTGCTGATCACGCCCTTCCACAACATGTTGCTGGTCTGCCCGCAAACGACGGCGCAGGACGTGGCGCGCTTGCTCGACGGGTTCGACCGCTGCCTGTCCGCGCTGGTGTGACGGCGCGCGGACGGGAACGGGGGCGTTTCATGCCGCCTTCCAGTCCGGCAGCGGCGGCAGCACCACCAGTTGCCAGCCCAGCTGGCGGCGGATCTCGTCCATCGACGGCGGCGGATCGTTGGCCGCGCGGCGCTGTTCCATGTATTGCCGAACCTGTTCCTTGCTCGGTTGTTTGACCTTGTCCATGATGCTCTCCCGGCTTGCGCCATCCTGCCAACAGTTACGATAGAGAGATACCAGGCTGGGCGGCAGAGTGAACCCACGCCCTGGTGTATTTGATTACCATCAAAGGGAGCAAGGTTCATGCCTGTGCTTGCATGACTGGGGATGCAAGGGTGGGCGGGGGGAGGTAAAAGCAGGCTTCCCGGGGGAGAGCGCCTGGCACGATTTATTCCGGCTGTTGCAGGACGCAACAGCCGGAACAATGATGGGAACAGCCTGTCGTGGACAGTGGAAAAATCGGGGTCAGAAGCAGTGTTCCAGGGCGGGGAAACTGCCGTCTTTCACGGCTCGCACGTAGGCGCTGACGGCCGCGTCGATGCTGGTCTGGCCTTCCATGAAGTTCTTCACGAAACGCGCCTTGCGGCCAGGAAACACGCCCAGCAGGTCGTGCATCACCAGCACCTGGCCCGCGCAATCGGGGCCGGCGCCGATGCCGATGGTCGGGATGGCCAGCAGGTCCGTCACTTCCTTGCCCAGCTGGGTGGGGATGGCTTCCAGCACCAGCATGGCCGCACCGGCCGCCTGCAGCTTGAGCGCGTCGGCCTTGAGCAGGTCGGCGGACTCGGTGGTCTTGCCCTGTACCTTGTAGCCGCCCAGCTGGTGCACCGATTGCGGCGTCAGGCCCAGGTGGGCGCATACGGGCACGGCGCGGTCGGTCAGGAAGCGCACGGTGTCGGCCAGCCAGGCGCCGCCCTCGATCTTGACCATGTGGGCGCCGGCCTGCATCAGCTTGACGGCGTTGTTGAACGCCGCTTCCGGCGTGGCATAGCTGCCGAACGGCATGTCGGCCAGCACCATGGCCGACTTGCTGCCGCGCGCCACGGCCGCCGTGTGGTAGACGATTTCTTCCACCGTCACTGGCAGGGTGGAGGTGTGGCCGTTGCAGACCATGCCCAGCGAGTCGCCGATCAGCAGCACTTCCACGCCGCAGCGGTCCATCAGGGCGGCGAAGCTGGCGTCGTAGCAGGTCAGCATGGTGATCTTCTCGCCGGCCGCGCGCAGCGCGTTGAGCGAGGGGATGGTGACGGCCTTGGTGGCGACCGGCTTGGACGGTGCGGGCGTGGCGGCGGGCTTTTGGCTCGCCGTCATTTCGGTTCCTTGCAAATATCCAGACATGGGATTCCTCGAATGTGTGAGAGTGACATCGGCGCTAGTGTAGACCTTTGCCGGTGGGCGCGCTGGGCGCGCGCATTTTTTTGAGCTAGTCCTCTAGCTGCGGATGACGATGCCGGCCATGCGCCCCTCAGCTTAGAAGGCTGATGCCCTGGTCCGCCACGGCTGCCGCGTAATCGCGCGCCGGGCCACGGCCGGGGATGACCACCTCCGGCGCCAGCGCCAGCAGCGGCACCAGCACGAAGGCCCGTTCCGTCATGCGCGGATGAGGCACGGTCAGCGTGGGGCTGGCGATCTGCTGGTCGCCGTACAGCAGCAGGTCCAGGTCCAGCGTGCGCGGCGCGTTGCGGTAGGGACGCTCGCGCCCGTGCGCCTGCTCGATGCCGTGCAGCGCTTGCAGCAGGCTTTCCGCGTCCAGCGTGGTGCTGATGCTGGCGACGGCGTTGACGTAGTCGTCGCCGCTGGAATCGATGGGCGCGGTGCGGTACTGGCCCGACGCGCCCAGCAGCGTGCAGTCGGGCAGGCGGCGCAGGCGTTCGATGGCGTCGGCCACGTTGGCGCGCGCGTCGCCCAGGTTGGCGCCGATGCCGACGTAGGCGATGGTGTTCATGCGGTGGTGTTCATACGGTCATGCGGGGTTGCTGGTCCGGTGCGCGGCGCCTTATTCGCCGCCGCTTTCCACGGCACGCGGCGCGCCTTCCTCGCGGCCGCCCTCCTGGCCGCCGCTGTCCTGGCCGCCCCGATTGCGCGGGCCGCGGCGTGGCGGACGTTTGCGCTTGGCGCCGCCGGTGCCGGCGGACGGGCTGCGGCCGGCGCTGGCCACCAGTTCCTCGCGCTCGGTCTCGTCGCCTTCGTAGAACGCGGTCCACCACTGGCCCAGATCGCCCTCGATCTCGCCCGAGGCGCAGCGCAGCAGCAGGAAGTCGTAGCCGGCGCGGAAGCGCGGGTGTTCCAGCAGCTTGTACGGATTCTTGCCGGTGCGGCGCTCGAAGCGCGGCTGCATGGCCCAGATGTCGCGCATGTCGGAACCGATCTTGCGTTGCAGGGCCAGTTTTTCCGTCTGCGATTCAAGCACGTCGTCGGCTGCCAGGTGCAGCGCGGGGATGGCCATTTCACCGGCCGTGCGGTAGGCGGTCCATTTCTCCAGCACCTGGTGCCATAGCAGCGAGGCAAACAGGAAGCCGGGCGAGACGGTCTTGCCGGCGTGGATGCGGGCGTCGGTCGAATCGAGCGCCAGGGTCACGAACTTCACGCCCAGCGGCTGTTCCAGCACCACGTCCAGCAGCGGCAGCAGGCCATGGTGCAGGCCTTCCTTGCGCAGTTGCTGCAGGCAGGCCAGGGCCTGGCCGCTCATGAGCAGCTTGAGCATCTCGTCGAACACGCGGGCGGCCGGCACGTTGTCGATCAGCGGCGCCATGGCGCGGATCGGCGCGCCCGTCGCCGGTTCGATGTGGAAGCGCAGCTTGGCGGCGAAGCGCACCACGCGCAGCATGCGCACCGGGTCTTCGCGGTAGCGCGCCTCGGGCTGGCCGATGATGCGCAGCGTCTTGCCACGGATATCCTCGATGCCGCCGTGGTAGTCCAGCACCTGTTCGGTGGCCGGGTTGTAGTACATGGCGTTGATGGTGAAGTCGCGCCGCACGGCATCTTCGGCCTGCGAGCCGAAGGTGTTATCGCGCAGCACCCGGCCATGTTCGTCCTTGGGCGCGGAGGCCGAGGCGGTGCCGCGGAAGGTGGTCACCTCCAGCAGGTCCTGGCCGAACATCACGTGCACGATCTGGAAGCGCTTGCCGATGATGAAGGCGCGCCGGAACAGCTTGCGCACCTGCTCGGGGGTGGCGTTGGTGGCGATGTCGAAGTCTTTCGGCTTCACGCCCAGCAGCAGGTCGCGCACGGCACCGCCCACCACGAAGGCTTCGTAGCCCGCTTCCTGCAGCGTGCTGGTGACGCGGATGGCGTTGGACGACAGCAGGCGCGGATCGATGCCGTGCTCCTGCGGCCCCAGTACGACGGGCGTACCCTCGTCGCGCTTTCCCTTAGTCTTGGTACCCAAAATTTTGCGGATGAATTTCTTAATCATTGAATAGTTCGATTGATGGCCAGCCGTGGGCGGCGGCGTGCGTTTTCAGCGTCGCGTTGGGGTTGGTCGCGACAGGGTGGGTGACGACCGACAGCAGCGGAATGTCGTTGTGCGAATCGCTGTAGAAGTGGCTGCGCTCGAAGCCTTCCAGCGTGTGGCCCAGTTTTTCCAGCCACGCCCGCGTGTGCGCGACCTTGCCCGCGCCCTGGGTCGGGGTGCCCAGCAGCTTGCCCGTCAGGTTGCCGGCGGCATCCGTCTCGGGCTTGGCCGCGATCAGGTGCTCCACGCCCAGCGCGCGCGCGATGGGCGAGGTCACGTACTCGTTGGTGGCCGTGACGATGGCCGTCAGGTCGCCCGCGTCCTGGTGGCGACGCAGCAGGGCCAGCGCCGACGGGCGGATGGCCGGCTGGATCACTTCGTCCATGAACTGGCGGTGCATGGCGTCCAGCTGCGGGCGCGGGAAGCGCGCCAGCGTGCCGAGCGCGAACTCCAGGTACTGCACCGGGTCCAGCGTGCCGGCCTGGTACTGGGCGAAGAATTCCTTGTTGCGGCGGTCGAATTCGGCCGCGTCCACGGCGCCGGTGCGCACCAGGAACTGGCCCCACTCGTAGTCGGAGTCCAGCGGCAGCAGGGTATGGTCTAAGTCAAACAGGGCGAGATTCATCATTCTTTCGCTTCCGCCTGTAACCACTCGCGCAGTAGCGGCAAGGTGATCGGGCGTTGGGTTTCAAGGGAATACTGGTCGAGCGAATCGAGCATGGTGGACAGCGACCGCATGTCGCGCTGGAAGTGCGACAGCAGGTAGGGTAACACGCCCGGCGAGAGCGTCAAGCCGCGGGCGGCGGCGGCGGCGCTCAGGGCGGCCACCTTCTCGTCGTCCGTCAGGCCGTGGATCTGGTAGATCAGGCCCCAGCCCATGCGCGTGCGCAGGTCCTCGCGCACCGGCAGCACGGCCGGCGCCACGGCGCCGCTGCACACCATGAAGGCGTGGTTGGCGCGGATCTCGTTGAACAGGGCGAAGGCGTCGATCTGCGCCACCGGCGACAGCTTCTCGCAGTCGTCGAGCAGGTACAGGTCCACCTCCGGCGAATACACGAACTCGGACTCGATCGAGAACGGCGAGATGTAGCGCGCCTTGTCGGTGCTGGCCAGGGCCTTGAGCAAATGGGTCTTGCCCACGCCGCACTCGCCCCACAGGTAGGCGAAGTGCTCGCGCGAGGTGCGGGCGGCGAACTGCGTCATCAGCTGCGCCGCCTCGGCGTTCTGTCCCACCTCGAACGATTCAAGGCTGTGCGCCTGTTCCGCGCCTAAATCGAGCACCAGTTGCTTCATGGCTTACGCCCAGTTCCTGTCATTTGCGTCCACGTTGTCTGCATCACGTCACGCATTATAAAAGCTGCTGTCCAGGTAGTGGCGGCGCAGGTGCTTGAAGGCCACCATCAGCACGGCCGACGCGGGCAGCGCCAGCAGCACGCCGACGAAGCCGAACAGCTGGCCGAACGCCAGCAGGGCGAAGATCACGGCCAGCGGATTGAGGCCGATGCGCTCGCCCACCAGGCGCGGCGTGAGGAAGAAGCCTTCCAGCACCTGGCCGCAGCCGTAGATGATGGCCACGGCCACCAGCCCGTTCCAGCCGGGGAACTGCAGCACGGAGGCGATCAGGGCCAGCACCAGGCCCAGGCCGAAGCCCAGGTAGGGGATGAACACCAGCAGGCCGGTGATGATGCCGACCGGCAGCGCCACGTCGAAACCGGCGATGATCAGGCCGCTCGAATAGTACACGGCCAGCACCAGCATCACCAGCAACTGGCCGCGCAGGTACTGGGCCAGCAGCTCGTCCACCTCGCCGGCCATGGCCAGCGTGCGGTCGATGTAGCGGCGCGGCACGGCGCCGGCCACGCGCGCCAGCAGGGCGTGCCAGTCCAGCAGCAGGTAGAACAGCAGCACGGGGATCAGCACCACGGTGGCGATCCAGCCCAGCACGGCCGTGCCGCCGACCTTGGCCGAGGCCAGCACGGCGGCCAGGATCTCGTCGCCGCCGCCGGCCAGTTGTTTGGAAAGCAATTTGCGGATGCCTTCGCCGTCCAGTTGCGCCGTGATGCCCATCTCGTGCAGGCGTGGCGCCAGCAGCGCGTTCAATTTTTCCAGGAAGGCGGGGATCTGGGCCTGTAGCAGGGGCAGTTCCTTTTGCAGCACGGGCACCACGATCAGGATCAGGGCGCCGATGGCGGCGAAGAACAGCAGCAGCACCAGCACCACGGCCAGCGCGCGCGGCACGCCGAAGCGGCCCATGTGCAACCGGTCCAGGTAATCGACGCCGGGATTGAGGGCGTAGGCGAGGATGGCGGCGGCGATGAACGGGGTCAGCACGGGGCCCAGCGCCACCAGTAACAGCACGAATGCGAGCCAGACCGCGATCCAGAAAGCCGTTTGCTTTTGCTCTACCGAGAGGGGAAATGGCATGGATTCAGATGGGTTGCGCGAAAAAAGGGCTGTTGGACGGGGCATTTTGATAAAATAGCGGATTGACCGGATTTGCACGGGGTCTGACGACCGTTTTGCCGCAAATGTGGCAAAAAACATGCAAAATTAGTCTCCGCCTTCTATTTTACCGCCTCCGCTGCGAAATACACCATGAGCCAAACTTCTAATGTTTCCCTGTCCTACCGTGACGCCGGCGTCGATATCGACGCGGGCGACGCCTTAGTCGAAGCGATCAAGCCCTTTGCCAAGCGCACCATGCGCGAAGGCGTGATGGGCGGCATTGGTGGCTTCGGCGCCCTGTTCGAGATCAGCAAGAAGTACAAGGAGCCGGTGCTGGTGTCGGGCACGGACGGCGTGGGCACCAAGCTCAAGCTGGCTTTCGAGCTGAACCGCCACGACACGGTGGGCATCGACCTGGTGGCCATGAGCGTCAACGACATCCTGGTGCAGGGCGCCGAGCCGCTGTTCTTCCTCGACTACTTCGCCTGCGGCAAGCTGGACGTGCCCACGGCCACCGACGTCATCAAGGGCGTGGCCAAGGGCTGCGAGATCTCCGGTTGCGCGCTGATCGGCGGCGAAACGGCGGAAATGCCGAGCATGTACCCGGCCGGTGAATACGACCTGGCCGGTTTCGCCGTGGGCGCCGTGGAAAAGTCGAAGATCATCGACGGCACCAAGATCTGCCCTGGCGACGTGGTGCTGGGCCTGGCCTCGTCGGGCGCCCACTCGAATGGTTACTCGCTGGTGCGCAAGATTATCGAAGTGGCAAAACCTGACCTGGAAGCGGACTTCCACGGCCGCAAGCTGGCCGACGTGCTGATGGAGCCGACCCGCATCTACGTCAAGCCGCTGCTGGCGCTGATGGACGCGATGGAAGTGAAGGGCATGGTGCACATCACCGGTGGCGGCCTGGTGGAAAACATCCCGCGCGTGCTGCAGGACGGCCTGGTGGCCGAGCTGGATTCGAAGGCATGGACCATGCCGCCGCTGTTCCAGTGGCTGCAGCAGCACGGTGGCGTGGCCGACGCCGAGATGCACCGCGTGTTCAATTGCGGCATCGGCATGGCCGTGATCGTGTCGAAAGAGAACGCCGACGCCGCCTTCGCCCAGTTGCAGGCAGCCGGCGAGACCGTCTCGCGCATCGGCGTGATCCGCACCCGCGTGGGTGACGAGCACCAGACCATCGTCAAGTAAATCGCACGGGCGCCGCGCGCGGCGCCTGCAACGCTGAAAAGCGGACCTTGCCCCGGCATGGTCCGTTTTTTTTTGCGCTAGTGCGTGAGCTACCGTTTGCGTAGCTTTGCCTGTCGCATCCAGCGGATAACGATGATGCCCGTTTCATCAGACCTGTATTCGATCAGATGCCCGGTTTTCGGTATGGCAAACCGGCGGATGCCAGGTCGCGTGGTTGGCGTGCCTATCGCCGGACGCAAAGCGATCAAGTCCAGAGCGGATTGAACGCGCTGTGCGACAAGGTGGCCAGTGTTCGGATCTTGCGTGTTGATGTGCTCAAGCGTTTGAGCCAGTGATTTCGCCGCTGCCGATGACCAGCGGATCATGTGTCTAGCCGGTTTTCTTCTTCTGTAGACCCGAATTCACCATCCGCCACATGTCCGCCATTACTTGCTCATTGGGGATGGTGCGGCCCGCCGCGATATCGGCGTCGGCCTCGATATTGGCTTGAACGCTTTCTTCCGTGTCATCAAATCCGTATTGCCAGACATCGGACCAAATTTCCTCGGCACGCATTCCCGCCCGCTCGGCCAGGCGGTCCAGCCTGTTCCGTTCGTCGGCCGACAAGGCCGCGAGAGCATCGGCCATCTGCTGCGCACGCGAGTTCATAGCGGTCCTGCCTTTGGGGAATATAACTTCATGATAGCGCAAGCCGGACGGCAGAGCGCTTGAGGAGGCTCAATCTCGGGAGTGCGGCAGCGCGCAACGGGGCCAGTGGCGCTGCCCCGTTGTTGTCCCCCCGACGCCTATTTCTTCAGGATTTTCTCCACCGACGCCGGCCGCAGCCGGAACGCGTCCGGCATGCCGGAGCCGAGCAGCGGGCGCAGGTAGAGCCGGAACGCGTCCGTCACGTCGGTGCCGCTGGCGCTGATGAACTCGTCCTCCATCACGCGCGTCTTGCCGGCCACGGCGTCCAGCGGCAGCAATTCGTAGTCGACCGAATAGAAGCCGGTGCGCTTGATGGCGACCGAGCCGTCGCGGTCGCCCCACATCGCGAACTGCACGGCCTTCTCGCCCACTTCGCGCGCCTCGCGCTGGTCCACGTCCGACACGCAGCCGATGAAGGAGCGCTGCAGGTAACCGAACGTGTCGCCGCGCACGCGCTTGATGCCGAGCTTGGATTTGATCTCTTCGCACAGCAGGTCGGCCAGCGCGCCCGTGCCCGACAACTGTACGTTGCCGTGCGCGTCGCGCTCGATATCCTTGGCCAGCAGGGTGGCGATCGGTTCGCCCGAGGCGTCGTGGATGCCTTCGGACACGGCGATCACGCAGCGCCCGTAGCGCGTGTAGGCGGCCTTGACGTCGGCCAGGAACCGTTCCAGGTCGAACACGCGCTCGGGCAGGTAGATCAGGTGCGGCCCGTCGTCGGGGAATTTCTTGCCCAGTGCCGAGGCGGCCGTCAGGAAGCCGGCGTGGCGCCCCATCACCACGCCCACGTAGACGCCGGGCAGCGAGGCGTTGTCGAGGTTGGCGCCGGCAAAGGCCTGGGCCACGAAGCGGGCCGCCGACGGGAAACCGGGCGTGTGGTCGTTGCCGACCAGGTCGTTGTCGATGGTCTTGGGGATGTGCACGGCGCGCAGCGGGTAGCCGGCCAGCCGCGCCTGCTCGCTGACGATGCGCACCGTGTCGGACGAATCGTTGCCGCCGATGTAGAAGAAGTGTTCGATCTCGTGCGCGCGCAGCACCTGGAAGATCTCCTGGCAATAGGCCAGGTCCGGCTTGTCGCGGGTGGAGCCGAGCGCCGACGAGGGCGTGGCCGCCACCAGTTCCAGGTTGTGGCTGGTTTCGCGGGTCAGGTCGACGAAGTCCTCGTTGACGATGCCGCGCACCCCGTGCAGCGCGCCATACACGCGCGTGACGTTGTGGAAGCGGCGCGCCTCCAGCGCCACCCCCGCCAGCGACTGGTTGATGACGGCGGTGGGACCGCCTCCCTGTGCGACCAGAATTTTTCCCGACGACATGCGTACCCCCGATGAGTGGATGAACGGCCAGCCGCTAGCCTACACCAGTTTGCGCCGCCGTGGCCGCCCGCTGTCCGCGCCTCAGTGCTGGCCGCCGGCCGCCTCGCCATGCTGGCCGATATTGCGGTCCAGGAATTTCTCGACCCGGCCCCAGAAATCGATGCGGTTCTCCGGCAGCACCCAGCCATGGCCTTCCTTGGGATAGACCACCCATTCCACATCCTTGTTGGTGGCGCTGACGGCGTCGCGGAACTTGTTGCCGTGCACCAGCGGCACGCGGTAATCGACGCCGCCGTAGGCCAGCAGCAAGGGTTGCTTGATACGGGCCGCCTGCTGCAGCGGCGAGGTGGTGCGCAGTTGCGCGGCATCCTTGTCGGGGTCGCCCACAAGGCGCCGCATGCCGTAACGCCGCCATTCCGAACTCATGGCGCTGTCGTCGTACCAGCTGTTGTCGGTGTATAGCAGATTGATGTCGGTCACGCCCACCCAGTCGACGCCGCAGCGGTACAGATCGGGGTCGTTGACCAGCCCCATCAGCGTGGCGTAACCCCCGTAGCTGGCGCCGGCGATGCACACGCGCTTGCCGTCCGCGATACCCTGGGCGATGGCCCAGCGCGTGCCATCGGCGACGTCATCCTGCATCTTCAACCCCCATTGTTTCCAGCCGGCGTGGAAGTGGTGGGTGCCAAAGCCGGTGCTGCCCCGGTATTCGGGTTCCAGCACGGCGTAACCGCGCGAGGCGAGGAATTGCGCTTCCGGATTCCAACCCCACTGGCCGCCGCGTACATAGGGGCCGCCGTGCACCAGCACCACCATGGGCAGGTTCTTGCTCTTGCCAGCCGGCAGCGTCAGCCAGGCGGGGATGGTGAGGCCGTCTCGGGCCTGGTAGCGCACCAGGTTCTGCTCGCCCATCTGGGACGGTTCGATGCCGGGGCGGCTCAGGCCCAGCCGCGCGAGCGCCTTGGCCTGGCCGTCGTAGAGGTAGAACGTGCCGGGCTTGGTGTCCGAAAAGGCGCGCACCAGCACCCGTGGCGCGCTGCCCCGGGTGGCCGGGGTCAGCAGGTTGATGGTGTCCGGCAGCAGCGCATCGACGGCCGCCTGCATGGCTTTCATGCCGGGATCGAACCACAGGGTGTTCTCGGCGTCATTGGTGTAGCGCACGCCCAGCAGCTTGTGCTGATCCATGATGAGGCTGCCCGTGAAATCGAAGTCCGGCAGGCTCAGCAGCGGCTCGCTGGCCATGCGGCCGGCCGCCAGATCGTAGGTGTACAGGGCTTCCTTGTCCTTGCCGTTGGCGCTGACCACGTACAGTGTGCCGTCCGGGCCGAAGGCCAGCGGCCAGAACCGGGCCGCCTCCGGGTCGTAGCGCTTGAAGGTGGCCAGCGTGCGCCATGCGCCGCTGGCCGGGTCGCGGTAGGACAGGGTTTGCGTCTCGCTGTCGCTCATGCTGGCCACGCGTGCCTGGCCATGCTGGTCGAGCCAGATGTCGCGCCATTTGCTTGGTTGCTCCACAAAGCTGGACTGGCCCGTGACCGTGTTCACGCGCATCAGGCTCAGGTTGTTGAAGCGGTATTGCTCGTCGTACTTACTGTTGACGGCGTAATAGTAATCGCTGTCCTGCGGCCCGGTTTCGTCGAGCATGAAGGTGTTCCAGGGCAGCATTTTGCGCATGTCGGTGGTTTCCGTCACGTCGCCGCTGCGGTCGGCCAGCTGGCGGAATTTGCCGCCGTCGCGATCGACCGCATACAGGCCGGGGCCGTAGAACTGTTCGCCCTGGGCGCTGCGGCTGTCGTAGGCGTTGAACACCAGGCGCTTGTCATTGACCCACTGGAACTGGCCGATGTCGGCGTCGCGCAGTTGCGCCACCACCTTCAATTGCTTGGTGTTCAGGTCCAGCACGGACAGCCAGGCCCGCTCGCCCTTGGTGCACAGGCGGGCGGCCAGGAAATTGCCGTCCGGCGACAGCTTGGCGTCGCTGAAGGTTTCGTTGTCGAAGAAGGCGGACAGCGGCGGCAGCGCCGTCGCGGCGGCGGCGGCCGGCAGCGCGGCGCCGCCCACGACTAACGCGCAGGCCAATGCGCAAGCGCGCAGCATAGGATGGGAAAGGGAGGGCATGATGGTCCTTGATGGTGGTCGTGTTGGTGATGTGGGCATGTGGCGCCGGCTCAGTGGCCGATATTGCGGTCCAGGAATTTCTCGACCCGGCCCCAGAAATCGATGCGGTTCTTGGGCAGTTTCCAGCCGTGGCCTTCTTCCGGATATTCGACCCATTCCACCTGCTGGTTGCCGGCCTTGACGGCGTCGTAGAACTTGTTGCCGTGGTAGAGCGGCACGCGCAGGTCGGCGCCGCCGTAGGCCAGCAGCAGCGGCTGCTTGATGCGGGCCGCCTGCATCAACGGCGAGGTGGCCGTCAGCTGGGCTGCGTCCTTGACCTGGTCGCCCACCAGTTGCGGCATGCCGTATTGTTTGTAGCTGTCGGACATGTCGGACGCGTAGCGCCAGTTGCCGTCATACATCAGGTTGATGTCGGTCACGCCGACCCAGTCCACGCCGCACTTGTACAGGTCGGGGTCGTTCACCAGGCCCATCAGCGTGGCGTAGCCGCCGTAGCTGGCGCCGGCGATGCAGATGCGGCCGGCGTCGGCGTAGCCCTGGGCGATGGCCCAGCGCGTGCCGTCGGCGATGTCGTCCTGCATCTTCAAGCCCCATTGCTTCCAGCCGGCCTTGAAATGACGGTAGCCGTAGCCGGTGCTGCCGCGGTAATCCGGCTCCAGCACGGCATAGCCGCGCGAGGCGAGGAACTGCGCTTCCGGGTTGAAGCCCCAGTGGTTGCCGCGCACCCAGGGGCCGCCGTGGACCAGCACCACCATGGGCAACTTGCCCTGCTTGTCCTTGGGCAGGGTGAGCAGGGCGGGAATGGCTAGCCCGTCGCGGGCCTGGTAGTGCACCAGTTTCTGGCTCCCCATGTCGGCGGGCGTGATGTGGGCGAAAGTCTCGCCCACCATGTGCAGGGTGTGGCTGTCGCGGTTGTAGAGCAGGTAGGTGTGCGGCTGGCGGTCCGAATACGCTTCCACCAGCACCCAGGGCGCGTCCGGCCGCGCCGGCAGGCTCAGCAGGTTGACCGTGGCCGGCAGCTTGGCGTCCACCGCGTCCTGCAAGGCTTGCGTCTCGGGCGTCAGCCACTTGGTGTCGCGGGCTTCGCCGTCGTAGCGCACGCCCAGCAGCGTGTGCGCGTCCGTGATGACGTGGCCGCTGAAATCGTAGCCGGTCACCCGCAGCAGCGGCTGTGCGCCCAGCTTGCCCGTGGCCGGGTCGAACAAATACAGTTGCGCCTGGTCGTCGCGGGGGCCGTTGGCGCGCACGTACAGTTTGCCGTCCGGTGCGAACGCCAGCGGAGCGAAGCGCAAGCCTTCCCCCGTGTAGGGATTGAAGGAATGGATGGCGCGCCATTGGCCGCTGGCCGGGTCGAGGTAGTGGACGGTGGACTTGCCTTGTTCCGTCGTGATGGTCAGGCGCGGTTCGCCATGCTGGTCCAGCAGCCACGCGTCGTTGTGCTCGGGCGCGGCGACGGGCTTGACCCTGCCCGTGATCGTGTTGAGACGCTGCAGCTCGTAGTTGCCCAGTTGCGCCGTGCCTTCGACGCTGGGGTGGAGCACGTAGATGAACTCGGAATCCTGGGCGCCGTCCTGGCCCAGCAGATAGGTGTTCCACGGAAGAATCTGGTGGCTGTCGCCGTTCTTGAAGAAGCTGTTGCCCCGCTCGGCCAGTTGCCGGAAGTGGCGGCCGTCGCGGTCCACCGCGTACAGGCCCGGCGCGTAGCGCTGGTCGCCTGGTCCCAGGTCGCGGTCGGTGGCCGTGAAGGCCAGGCGCTCGTCATTGACCCAGACGAACTGGCCGATGTCGGCGTCGGTGAAGTTGGCGGCGATGCGCGCATCCAGCGTGGCCAGGTCGACCACGGCCAGCCGGTCGTGCTGGCCCGGCAGCGCCACCCTGGCCGCCAGGTACTTGCCGCTCGGCGACAGCCTGGCGCCCGTGAAGGCGGGATTTTCGAAGAAGCTCTCCAGCGGCGGCGGTGCCGCGACCGCCGCGCGCGCCAGCAGGGTGCAGCCCAGCGCGAGCGCGCTCAGCTTGAGGGTATGGTGTCGCATGGTGTGGAAATTGTCCGGCAAACCAATTTGCCAAAATAATAATTTCCACAGGATAACATCAGCTTATCAAAAAAGCTATTGTTCCGGCGCTCTAATATAGTCCACCATGGACGCGATGCGGTGCGCCGGCGCCGGCGTGGCCAGGCTGACGATGGCCATGGCCAGCATGCCGGCCGGAACGCCGAAGATGCCGGCCGAAATCGGCGCGATGTGCAGCCACTGGCCGGCCGCGCTGCCGCCCAGCACCGGGTTGGTGTGCACCATGTAATAGACGCACAGGCAGAAGCCGGTCGTCATGCCGGCCAGGGCGCCATAGTGGTTGGCGCGTTTCCAGAACACGCCCAGCACCAGCGCCGGCACCAGCGTGGAGCCGGCCAGCGAGAACGCCGCGCCCACCAGCGACAGGATGTCGGCCGGCTTCTGCGAGGCCGTGTAGGCGGCGATGAAGGCCACGGCCAGCAACAGCAGCTTGGAGATGGTGACCCGCTTCTGGGTCGAGGCGGTGGGGTCGACCAGCTTGTAGTAGACGTCGTGCGACAGGGCGTTGGAGATGGCCAGCAGCAGGCCGTCGGCCGTCGACAGCGCGGCGGCCAGCCCGCCGGCCGCCACCAGCCCGGAGATCACGTAGGGCAGGCCGGCGATCTCGGGCGTGGCCAGCACCAGCACGTCGCCGTCGATGCCGATCTCGGCCAGTTGCACCACGCCGTCGTGGTTGATGTCGGCGATGCTGAGCAGCGGATTGACCTTGTCCACATTGGCCCAGTACGACACCCAGTTGGGCAGGTGCGCATAGTCGCTGCCCACCAGCGCGTGGTAGATGTCGTACTTGACCAGCACGGCCAGCGCCGGAATGGTCAGATAGATCAGCAGGATGAAGAACAGGGTCCAGAACACCGACACCCGGGTGTCCTCGACCGAGGGCGTGGTGTAGGAGCGCATCAGGATATGGGGCAGGCCGGCCGTGCCCAGCATCAGGCAGAACACCAGCGCCAGGAAGTTGTTGCGCTTGATGTCGGACTGCTCGGGCGTGCCCGGATACGGCTGCGCGTGCGGCGTGAGCGGCTCGGCCCGTGCCAGGTACTGGTCGCGCGCCTCGGTCCATTCGCGGCTGGCCTCGTCCACGTTCTTCGGGTAGGCGATCAGGGCCCGCTCGGCGGCGCGGATCTCCAGCAGCGAGGCGTTGCGCTGCTTGATGCGGTCCAGGTGGCGCTGCGCCTCGATGCGGCCCACCTCCCACGACACCGGCAGTTGCCGCAGCCGTTCGTCGTACTCGGTGGCCTTCTGGCGGAACGCGTCGCGCACCTGGGCTTCCCTCGGGTCTTGCTGCAATACGGCCTCGCGCGCGCTCAGGCGCGACAGCAGCTTGCCGTAGGCCAGTTGCGGCACCGGATTGTCGCTGTGCTTGACGGCCAGCCACATGGCGGGGATCAGGAACGCCACCACGATGATGATGTATTGCGCCACCTGGGTCCAGGTGATGGCGCGCATGCCGCCCAGGAACGAGCACACCAGGATGCTGGCTAATCCGAGGAAGATGCCGACCGAGAAGTCGACGCCCGTGAAGCGCGAGGCGATCAGCCCCACCGCGTAGATCTGCGCCACCACGTAGATGAACGACACGGCGATGGTGGCCGCCACGGCCAGCAGGCGCACGGCCCGGCCGCCGTCGCCGCCGTCGTAGCGGGCGGCCAGGAAATCGGGGATGGTGTACTGGGCGAACTTGCGCAGGTAGGGCGCGATCAGCAGCGCCACCAGCACGTAGCCGCCGGTCCAGCCCATGATGTAGGCCAGGCCGTCGAAGCCGCGCAAGTACAGCCCGCCGGCCAGGCTGATGAAGCTGGCCGCCGAGATCCAGTCGGCGGCCGTGGCCATGCCGTTGAACAGGGCCGGCACGCGCCGCCCGGCCACGTAGTATTCGAGCACATTGGAGGTGCGGCTGAGCACACCGATGGTGGCGTACAGCACGATGGTGCCGAGCATGAACAGATAGCCTATCCACTGGCGCGGCATGCCCTCCTGCTCCAGCACGGCCAGCGCCACCAGGAAGCAGCCGAAGCCGGCCGTGAACCACAGGTAGGTGCTGCGCAGGCGGCGGTACAGCGAACGCGTCGTCGTCATGGGCGCTCCTGGTCGTGCTGGCGGCGCCACTGGCGGTCCAGCCGCCGCATGCGCCACGCATAGATGCCGAGGATGGCCAGGTAGACCAGGCAGCCGCCCTGGGCCGCCAGGTAGAACGACAGCGGCCAGCCGAACAGGTTCAGGCCCGCCAGTTCGCGGGCGAAGAAGGTGGCGCAGAACGTGGTCAGCAGCCACAGCAGCAACAGCCAGCCGCTCAGGCGGCGCGTGCGTTGCCAGTGGGCCGAAGGTGGGGCGTGTTCATCCATAATAAATCGTCTCGTCCATGGCGGCGGGCGGGGTGGGCGGCAGCAGCGGGAAGGTGAGCCGGAACAGGCTGCCGGGCAGCTTGGCCGACTGGCTGCGCGGATTGGCGTAGATGTCGACCTCGGCCCCGTGCTGCTGGGCCACTTCGCGCACGATGGCCAGCCCCAGGCCGCTGCCTTCCACATTGCTGCCGAGGATGCGGTAGAAGCGCTCGAACACGCGCTCGCGCTCTGCCGGCGCGATGCCCGGCCCCGTGTCCTCCACCTCCAGGAAGGCGTGTTCGGCTGTGGCATGCACGCGCACGGTCACGCTGCCGCCGGCCGGCGTGTAGCGCAGCGCGTTGTCGACCAGGTTGGACAGCATCTCGCGCAACATGGTGGCGTCGCCGGCGATCAGCACCGGCTCGGGCGGCGGCTCCAGGCCCAGGTCGATCTGGTGCGCGAACGAGGCCGGCACCCAGTCCTTGACCACGTTCAGGGCCAGTTCGCCCAGGTCCAGCGGCGCGAACGCCACGCCGGCCTGCGGCTGGTTTTCGGTGCGGGCCAGGGCCAGCAGCTGGTTGACGAGGCGGGTGGCGGCCTGCGAACTCTTGGCCAGCTGCTCCAGCGAGCGGTGCACCTCCTCGTGGTCGGTCTGGCGCAGCGCCAGCTCGGACTGGGTGCGCATGCCTGCCAGCGGGGTCTTCATCTGGTGCGCGGCGTCGGCGATGAAGCGCTTCTGCATGTCGATCGACTGCGACAGCCGGCCCAGCATGTCGTTCAGGGAATTGACCAGTGGCGAGATTTCCTCGGGCACCTGGCGCGCCTCGATGGGACTCAGGTCGTCAGGGTTGCGGGCCCGTATCCGTTCCTGCAACTGGGCCAGCGGCGACAGCCCGCGCGCCAGCGCGAACCACACCAGGGCCAGCACGATGGGCAGGATGATAAATTGCGGCAGGATCACGCCCTTGATGATCTCGTTGGCCAGCTTGGCGCGCTTCTCCAGCGTCTCGGCCACCTGCACCAGCGCCTGGTGGGTGTCGTCCGGGTCCTCGTGGTCGAGCTTGACGTAGGAATAGGCGACCCGCACCTGGGTGCCGTGCATGGCATCGTTGCGGAAATGGACGGTGCCGGCGCGGAAGTAATCCTCCTCCTGGGGCGGCGGCAGGTCACGGTCGCCATCGACGTAGACCCCGCCCGGGCCCAGCACCTGGAAGTAGACGTTGTCGACGTCGTCGGCCCGCAGCATGTCGCGCGCTGAGGCGGGCAGGCGCTTGATGGTGGTGCCGTTGACGGCGTGCACCTGCTGGGCCAGCATGGTCACGCTGTCTTCAAGCGCATGGTCGAACGGCTGGTTGGCGATGGACTTGGCCACCAGGTAGGTGATGGCGATGCTCATGGGCCACAGCAGCAGCAGCGGCGCCAGCATCCAGTCCAGGATCTCGCCGAACAGCGAATGCTGGATTTCCTCGTCGCGCTCGGCGGCCGGCGGCTGGTAGTCGTCGGTGGCCGCAGCGGCCCCGGGCGCCTCGGCCGGACTCACTTGGCCTCGGGTTTGCCGGCCTCGGGGGCGGCCGGTTCAGTGTATTTTTCCAGGCAATAGCCTAGGCCGCGCACGGTGGCGATGCGGATGCCGCCCACCTCGATCTTCTTGCGCAGGCGGTGCACATAGACCTCGATGGCGTTGTTGCTGACCTCCTCGCCCCACTCGCACAGGTGGTCGACCAGCTGTTCCTTGGAGACGAGGCGGCCGGTGCGGGCCAGCAGGATTTCCAGCAAGCCCAGTTCGCGCGCCGACAGTTCCAGCATCTGGTCGTTGATGTAGGCGCTGCGGCCGACCTGGTCGTAGCTGAGCGGGCCGTGGCGCACCACGGTGGCGCCGCCGCCGGCGCCGCGGCGGGTCAGGGCGCGCACGCGCGCCTCCAGTTCCGACAGGGCGAACGGCTTGGCCATGTAGTCATCGGCGCCCAGGTCCAGGCCGTTGACGCGCTGTTCGATCGAATCGGCCGCCGTCAGGATCAGCACCGGCAGCAGCGAGGCGCGCGCGCGCAGGCGGCGCAGCACTTCCAGCCCGGACAGCTTGGGCAAGCCCAGGTCCAGGATCAGCAGATCGAATTCCTGGGTCGACAGGGCCGTATCGGCATCCTGCCCGTTTTTCACACAATCGATGGCATAACCGGACTGGCGCAGCGAGCGGGTCAATCCATCGGCCAGCACGCTATCGTCTTCGGCAAGTAAAATACGCATGAGTTACTCCGGCTGCAGAAGCCTGTATTGTGTGACATTTCCCCCCGCGAAGCGAGTTTTTGTGTCGGTCACTGTCAAGATTTGATCAGTTTCAAAGCTCCTGTAAAATCGCGCTTGCAATAAGCACTGTTTTTTTATACAGTATCGCTTGTACCGACACACCAACCCGCGCGGCTCCTCGCGCATCAGGCTGAAAGAACATTATGGACGACAAAAAAGGCGCAGTACCCGCATCTGAAAAAGCCAAGGCCCTGGCGGCCGCGCTGGCGCAGATCGAAAAGCAGTTCGGCAAGGGTTCCGTGATGCGCATGGACTCCAGCGCCCCGATCGAGGAAGTGCAGGTGGTGTCGACCGGTTCGCTGGGCCTGGACATCGCGCTGGGCGTGGGCGGCCTGCCGCGCGGCCGCGTGGTCGAGATCTACGGTCCGGAATCGTCGGGTAAGACGACGCTGACCCTGCAGACCATCGCCGAGATGCAAAAGCTGGGCGGCACCTGCGCCTTCATCGACGCCGAACACGCGCTGGACGTGGGCTACGCGCAAAAGCTGGGCGTGAACCTGCACGAACTGCTGATCTCGCAGCCGGACACGGGCGAACAGGCGCTGGAAATCTGCGACGCCCTGGTCCGTTCGGGCAGCGTGGACATGGTGGTGGTGGATTCGGTGGCGGCCCTGACCCCGCGCGCCGAGATTGAAGGCGACATGGGCGACGCGCTGCCCGGCCTGCAGGCGCGTCTGATGTCGCAAGCGCTGCGCAAGCTGACCGGCTCCATCAACCGCACCAACACGCTGGTGATCTTCATCAACCAGATCCGTATGAAGATCGGCGTCATGTTCGGTAGCCCCGAGACGACCACGGGCGGCAATGCCCTGAAATTCTATGCCTCCGTGCGCCTGGACATCCGCCGTACCGGCTCCATCAAGTCCGGCGACGAGGTGATCGGCAACGAAACCAAGGTCAAGGTGGTCAAGAACAAGATCGCGCCACCATTCAAGGAAGCCCACTTCGACATCCTGTACGGCGCCGGCACTTCGCGCGAAGGCGAGATCCTGGACCTGGGCGCGGAAGCGAAGATCGTCGAGAAGTCCGGTTCCTGGTACAGCTACAACGGCGAACGCATCGGCCAGGGCAAGGACAATGCGCGCGCCTTCCTGCAGGAGCGTCCGCAACTGGCGTGGGAAATCGAGAACAAGGTGCGCGAATCGCTGGGCGTGCGTGCGCTGCCGCCGCTGGCCGAGGAACACGACGCGCCGGTGGCCAAGCTCAAGGCCGTCGAGTAAGCTGCGGCATCGCGCCGGCTTGATGCCGGCGCGGACCACAACCAGAACCACCGTCCCGCGCGAGCGGCCGGTGGTTTGTTCATCATGCGGGGGAGTTTATGGCAGCACAGCAACCGAGCCTGAAGGCGCGCGCCCTGCGCTACCTGTCCATGCGCGAGCATAGCCGTCTGGAACTGGGCCGCAAACTGGCCCGCCACGCGGAGGAGGGCGAGGACGTGGACGCCCTGCTGGACTGGCTGGAACAGAACAAATGGCTGTCGCAGGAGCGCTTTTCCGAAGCGCTGATCCACCGCCGCGCCGCCCGCTACGGCAACAGCCGCATCGTGGCCGAGCTGCAAAGCCACGGCGTGGCCGGCGAAGCCCTGCAGGAGCTCAAGAGCACGCTCGCCCAGGACGAGACGGCCCGCGCCTGCGACGTGTGGCGCCGCAAATTCGGCACCGTGGCCACCGACCGCAACGAGCGCAAC
The DNA here is from genome assembly GCF_014042345.1 of Rugamonas brunnea. Lineage (GTDB taxonomy): Bacteria > Pseudomonadota > Gammaproteobacteria > Burkholderiales > Burkholderiaceae_D > Rugamonas > Rugamonas brunnea. The sequence goes on along the minus strand of NZ_JACEZT010000013.1, from coordinate 55,510 downwards.
AAGCAGATGCGCTTCCTGCTGCAGCGCGGCTTTTCCCAGCGCGCCGTGCTGGCCGCCCTGGGCGGCAGCGATCCCGACGATGAGATCTGAGCGGCGCCGTCCACCGCTACGGATATTTCTCCGCGCAAATAGTTGATGGAATGAATACCATCGGCGCCATCAAATCCTTGCAAAAATGACTCCAAAGCCGACGTTTCCTGCCCGTTTTTCGCGCAAAATCGCATGATTTGGCGCAACTGCGGACATGGTGTGCTACACTTTTGAGGTTTTGCAGCACCGCGGGTGCGGTGGTTGTCCGTAGAAGCTGCGGCAACGTGCGTCAAGCACATGGCTGCTTATTAATTTCCGCCGCGCAAGCGGCATCGGTATATGTCCTTGTCAACTCCCGTTTCCCGACGTGCGCTGCGGCACACGCGTGCCATCGACGTCCAAGCGTTCAAGCGCGACGACGGCCTGTGGGACATCGACGCCCGTATCACCGATATCAAAGCCATGGACACCTTGCTGGCCTCCGGCCCGCGCCCTGGTGGTACCCATCTGCATGACCTCTCCCTGCGTCTGACCGTGGACCTGGACTTGAACGTCGTGGCGGTCGAAGCCGCTTCCGACGCCGTGCCCTATCCCGGTTACTGCGACACCAACGGCCATGCCTACCAACAACTGGTGGGCCTGAACCTGTTGAAAGGTTTCCGACACGAACTCAAGCAGCGCTTGGCCGGCATCGCCGGTTGCACCCATTTGACGGAACTGGCGCAGATCCTGCCCACGGCCGCCGTGCAAGCGTTTGCCAACGACGTGTGGTCGACCAACGATGCCGCCAGTCCCGACGCCGACCTGCCGCACCACAAACCGTTTCAACTGGACAAATGCCATGCCCTGCGCACCGATGGCGGGGCCGTGGCCGAGTTCTACCCGCGCTGGGTGGTCAAAGCAGCACCAGGATAGCGCGTAGCTTCACCTGCTTATTCAAGAGTTATTTTCCGCAGTATCAACCGATCTCAACCGATCTTTACACATCAGCATCAGAAGGGAAGCCAGCATGAAAATCCATGAGTATCAAGGCAAAGAAATCCTCCGGAAATACGGAGTGACGGTACCGCGCGGTATTCCGTGCATGTCCGTGGACGAGGCAGTCAAGGCTGCTGAAACCCTGGGCGGCCCAGTCTGGGTGGTCAAGGCGCAGATCCACGCTGGCGGCCGCGGTAAAGGCGGCGGCGTGAAAGTGGCCAAGTCGCTGGAACAAGTCAAAGAATATGCCAACCAAATCATGGGCATGCAGCTGGTCACGCACCAGACCGGTCCTGAAGGCCAGAAAGTCCGCCGCCTGCTGATCGAAGAAGGCGCCGACATCAAGAAAGAACTGTACGTGTCGATGGTCACCGACCGCGTTTCGCAGCGCGTCGTGCTGATGGCCTCGTCCGAAGGCGGCATGGACATCGAAGAAGTGGCTGAAAAGCACCCAGAGCTGATCCACTCGATCGCCATCGATCCTTCCGTCGGCCTGACCGACGCCGAAGCCGACGCCATCGCCACCAAGATCGGTGTGCCGGCCGCTTCGCTGCCGCAAGCACGCGCCAACCTGCAAGGCCTGTACAAAGCCTACTGGGAAACGGACGCCTCGCTGGCCGAAATCAACCCGCTGATCCTGACCGGCGACGGCAAGGTCATCGCCCTGGACGCCAAGTTCAACTTCGACTCGAACGCCCTGTTCCGCCAGCCTGAAATCGTCGCCTACCGCGACCTGGACGAAGAAGATCCGGCTGAAATCGAAGCGTCGAAATTCGACCTGGCCTACATCTCGCTCGACGGCAACATCGGCTGCCTGGTGAACGGCGCCGGCCTGGCCATGGCCACCATGGACACCATCAAACTGTTCGGCGGCGAGCCTGCCAACTTCCTGGACGTGGGCGGTGGCGCCACGGCCGAGAAAGTGACCGAAGCGTTCAAGATCATGCTGAAGAACCCAGGCCTGAAAGCCATCCTGGTCAACATCTTCGGCGGCATCATGCGTTGCGACGTGATCGCCGAAGGCGTGATCGCGGCCTCGAAAGCCGTTTCCCTGCAAGTGCCGCTGGTGGTGCGCATGAAGGGCACCAACGAAGACCTGGGCAAGAAGATGCTGGCCGAATCGGGCCTGCCCATCATCTCGGCCGACACCATGGAAGATGCAGCCAAGAGCGTTGTCGCCGCCGCTGCCGGTCAAGCTTAATTAAGGAATCAACATGTCCATCCTGATCAATAAAGACACCAAAGTTGTAACCCAAGGCATCACCGGCAAGACCGGCCAGTTCCACACCCGCGGCTGCCGCGACTACGCGAACGGCAAGAACTGCTTCGTCGCTGGCGTGAACCCGAAGAAAGCCGGCGAAGACTTCGAAGGCATCCCTATTTTCGCCAACGTGACGGAAGCGAAAAAAGAAACCGGCGCCAACGTGTCGGTGATCTACGTGCCGCCAGCAGGCGCCGCTGCCGCCATCTGGGAAGCCGTGGAAGCTGAAATGGATCTGGCCATCTGCATCACCGAAGGCATTCCTGTCCGCGACATGATGGCCCTGAAGGACCGCATGGTCAAAGCCGGCTCCAAGACCCTGCTGCTGGGTCCGAACTGCCCCGGCCTGATCACGCCTGACGAAATCAAGATCGGCATCATGCCTGGCCACATCCACAAGAAAGGCCGCATCGGCGTCGTGTCCCGTTCGGGCACCCTGACCTATGAAGCCGTGGGCCAGCTGACCGCCCTGGGCCTGGGCCAGTCGTCGGCCGTCGGTATCGGTGGCGACCCGATCAACGGTTTGAAGCACATCGACGTCATGAAGATGTTCAATGACGATCCTGACACCGACGCTGTCATCATGATCGGTGAAATCGGCGGTCCGGACGAAGCGAACGCCGCTTACTGGATCAAGGACAATATGAAGAAACCCGTGGTCGGCTTCATCGCCGGCGTGACGGCTCCTCCGGGCAAGCGCATGGGCCACGCCGGCGCGCTGATCTCGGGCGGCGCCGACACCGCGCAAGCCAAGCTGGACATCATGGAAGCCTGCGGCATCAAAGTCACCAAGAACCCGTCCGAAATGGCCCGCCTGCTGAAGGCGATGCTGTAATTTGGCAACGAGTTGGTGAATAATGACGGGGAGCCTGGTGCTCCCCGTTTTTTTTTGTGCCCCCTCCGGAGATCTAAGTTGGCGAAAATCATCATATCGCGCGAAGGCGTGGTGGAACAGCAAGTGCAGCTCAGCAAGGAGCGCATGACGATAGGCCGTCACCGGCATAACGATATCGTGCTGACCCACCCGGCCGTGAGCGGCGAGCATGCGGTGATCGTCACCATCCTCGATGACTCCTTCCTGGAGGACCTGCACAGCACCAATGGCACTTTCGTCAACGGCCACCGCATCGGCAAGCATTTCCTGCAGCACCTGGACATGATCAAGATCGCCAAGTTCCAGGTCGAGTTCGTCGCCGACGGCGTGCGCCCGCTGGCTGCGGCGGCCGCGGCCGAACCGCCGCTGGGGCAGATCGAGGTCATCAACGGCAATAACGCAGGCAAGCAGATGGCGCTGACCAAGCCGCTGACCACGCTGGGCCGGCCCGGCGTGCAGGTGGTGGTGATTAACCGCGACGCCGACGGCTACGCCATCGCCCACGCGGAAGGGGCACAGCCGCCGCTGGTCAATGGCGCCGCCGTGGGCAAGCAACCGTTGCGGCTCAAGCATGGCGACGTGATCGACCTGAGCGGCACCCAGATGACGTTCCGCCTGACCAACCCTGTCAGCTGACAAAATTTGTCAGCCAGGCGCCTTTTTTGGCCCGGATGACAGATTTCGGCAAGGGAACTGACAAAAATAGTCACCCATGTCGACAAAAACTGGCGCTCCATCCCGATTTTTCCCTCAAAAATGCCCGAAAAGCGGCTGGCACGGCCTTTGCTCATACAAAAACGTGGCACCAAACTTTTTACCTAACTCGGGAGTAGCAAAATGAAATCGATGAAAATGATCAAGAAACAAGCACAAGCCGGCTTCACCCTGATCGAACTGATGATCGTGGTCGCAATTATCGGTATCCTGGCCGCTGTTGCTATTCCTGCCTACAGCGACTACACGCTGAAAGCCAAGGTCAGCGAAGCGAACTCGACCTCCGGTCCTGCCCGTTTGGCCGTGGGCCAGGCCTTTAACGAAGGCACCCTGGCTGCCGGTGTGGACAACGCCGCCCTGGGCCTGCCAGCCGCCGCTTCGATCACCAGCAAGTATGTGACCTCCGTGGCCGTCGCCGGTGTGGACGCCACCCACGGCACCGTCACCGTGACGATGCAAGGCACCAACAGCGCCGATATCGACGGCAAGACCATCATCTACGCGATCGCTTGCACGGCCGGCTCGACCTGCCAGACCACGATCGACGCCACCAGCACGGTCCTGGCGAAGTACCTGCCTAAGATCTGATAGCAGTCGCTAACACGCAGCAATGAAAAACCCGGGGCGGCCGCGAGGCCGCCCCGGGTTTTTTTTGCATTGCTGGTCGCGCGCGCGGGGGCGGCGCCGGCCAGCGTCCGCGTCACACGATCTTCTGGCGGTCCGCGATCAGCGCTTCATAGGTCAGGTTCTGCAACATGGTGTAGTGCATGGGGTCGAGGTCGACGAACTGCACGCCGTAGGTGAACACCTCGTCCTTGTCGGCCGTGGCCGGCTTGACCACGTTGATGTTGCGGATGGTGGCGTTGGGATTGATGCGCACCTGGCGGTTGCCCGGCTGGGCGATCAGGTAGAACGACAGGCCGACCGTCGGTTCATCCTCGGGCAGGGGCTTGGTCGATTCGATCAGCGCGCCCGACACGCTCAGGTTGACGAGGAACACGGAAGTGTGCCCGTCCGGCGTGGTGACCTGGGCCGGGATATCGACCTTGACCCGCATCGCCGTGCGCAAGCTGGTGCCCTGGATGGCGGTCGGGAACGACAGGTGGACGTAGAACAGCGGCCGCAGGAACACGCGCTGCACGGTGCAGGCGAACGAACACACGTTCACGCCGGAAAACACGCGGATGGTCAGCTTGTCGCCATCGTTGAGCGCGATGGGGGCGCCGTTCTCCATCGGGATCTTGACGATCATGTACTCGTCCTTGACCCAGCCGATCAGCGTGGAAAAGTGCTGGATTGGCTTGATGGTGCGGTGGGTGATGAACTGTATCCTGCCACCGACCTGCAAATTCATCTGCTCGAATTCGTACTGCTGCGTCCTGGCTTCGCTCGGCGGTGCCGTGCTGCTCATTCTTGCGCCCTCTTTGCCTGCATGGATATCCTGTCTCCTGGCCGCCCTCGGTGCCACTTATTGTCAGCCGACAGGAAATATTGTCGGTTGTTATTGATTTATTGATTATATACCGGCCAACTTGCACCAACAACAAGAGGGGCAGGGCGCCGTCAGCTCGTCACGCTCCAGTCGCCCGACTTGCCGCCGTGCTTTTCCATGACGCGGATCTCGCCCATCACCATGCCCCGGTCCACGGCCTTGCACATGTCGTACACGGTCAGCAGGCCGATCTGCACGGCCGTCAGCGCCTCCATCTCCACGCCCGTCTTGCCGAAGGTTTCCACCTGGGCCCGGCAGTGCACGGTCGAGGTGGCTTCGTTCGTTTCGAAGTCCACCGCCACCCGCGTCAGGGCCAGCGGGTGGCACAGCGGCACCAGGTCGCTGGTGCGCTTGGCGCCCATGATGGCGGCGATGCGGGCGATGCCCAGCACGTCGCCCTTCTTGGCGCTGCCGGCCAGGATGATGGCCAGCGTCTCCGGTTTCATGCGGATCTGGCCGCTGGCCACGGCGATGCGGTGGGTTTCCTGCTTGTCGCCCACGTCGACCATGTGGGCCTGGCCGGTGGCGTCGAAGTGGGTCAGCCCGTCGGCGGGCGCGGTGGTTTTGCTGGTCGTCATGGATGAAATGGACTCGTCAGTGGGGCGCGCGCGGGGCGGCCCGTCATAGGGTAAATTGGTGGACGGCCCGCTGCGTGCGGACGCCAAGTGCGGGTATGATAGCACCGTGAACGCAGATCGAATCTTCCCCCCCTCTCACCACGGCCGGCCACGCCGGGCACCGCGCCTGCGCATGCTGGCCGTTGCGCTGTTGTGCGTGTTGCCGCTGAGCATGGCGCAGACGTCGTTGCCGCCCGCTAAAATTCCTAACCTGCCCAACCTGGGCGACACCGAGCGCGAGGATTTGTCGCCGCTGATGGAGCGCAAGCTGGGTGAGGAAATCATGCGCGACATCCGGCGCGACCACGATTTCCTCGACGACGCGCCCATCCTTGAATACCTGAACAATTTCGGCAACGCCCTGGTGGAGGCGCGCCCCGGCGCGCGCGGCGAGGCCAGCTACGATTACTATTTCTTCGCTGTGCGCGACCCGCAACTGAACGCGTTCGCGCTGCCGGGCGGCTTCATCGCCGTCCACTCGGCCCTGCTGCTGGCGGCCCAGAGCGAGGCGGAACTGGCGTCCGTGCTCAGCCACGAAATCGGCCACGTGGTGCAGCGCCATATCGCCCGCTCGCTGGGCCAGCAGCGCCAGGACGCGCTGATCCCGCTGGCCGCCATCATCCTGGCCGCGCTGGCGTCCAAGGCTGGCGGCGACGCGGCCATGGGCGTGTTCCTGGGCGGCCAGGGCCTGGCGATCCAGCGTCAGCTCAACTTCAGCCGCGACGCCGAGCGCGAAGCCGACCGCATCGGCTTCCAGATCATGGGCGCGGCCGGGTTCGACACCACCGGCATGGTGGCCTTCTTCCAACGCCTGCAGGCGGCCACCCGTAACTACAGCGACGTGGTGCCGGCTTACCTGCAAACCCACCCGCTGACCAGCGAGCGTATCGCCGACATCCAGGCCCGCATCCGCGAGCAACCATACAAGCAGCGGCCCGATAGCCTGGATTTCCACCTGGTGCGGGCCCGCGCCCGCGTGCTGCAGGATGAGTCGGCCCAGGGGCTGGCGGCCGCCGAAGCTTTTTTCCATACCCAGCTTGAGCAGGAGAACCGCCAGCAGGTGGCGGCCGCCAAGTACGGCCTGTCGTTTGTCGCCCTCAAGCGCGGCGACACGGCCACCGCCCAGCGCCTGCTGGACGAGGCGCGCGGCGCCATGCGCAAGGCGCCGCCGGCCGGCGTGTACGGCGCGGCGCCGGCCACCACGCCGAATGCCATCTTCGTTAGCATGGCGCTGGATATCAAGCTGGCGCAGGAGGGGAATCCTGCCGTGATCGCCCAGGCGCTGGCCGAGGCCGACGCGGCGCACCAGCAGTTCCCGCTGTCGCGCGGCATCGCGCGCCAGTACGCGCAAGCGATGGTCGCGGCGGGCAAGCTGGAGCCGGCCGCCGCCTACCTGCGCGATCAGGTCCAGCAGTACCGGGGCGAACCGGCCCTGTACGATTTGCTGGCCAGCACCTATGCCAAGCAGGGCAAGCTGGCCTTGCAGCACATGGCGCTGGCCGAATCGTATGTGCTGCAGGGCGGCGTGCTGTCGGCGCTCGACCAGCTGGGCATCGCCCGCAAGGCGCCCGACGCCTCGTTCTACGACCAGGCCGTGATCGACGCGCGCGAGCGCGAGTTGCAGGCGCGCCGCCGCGAGGAATTAGGGGAGAAGGGCAAGAAAGAGAACAAGGCCGCGCCGGACCATGAGCACACGGCGCTGGCGCCGATGATGGGGCGCTAGCTTCAGTGGCTTGAGAGGCAGGTCTTCGCAGCACCCGGGGCGCAGCACAAGGGTCTGACCCTGGTTTTTGTGTGGCGGGGTAGCGGGTGCGTTGAAGCCGAACCGCCAAACCAGGGTCAGACCCAAGGGTCAGACCCTTAAGGCCAAACTGCCAAATTAGGGGCCGCCCTAGCGCCCACTTGGCTACTTTGCCGCGCGGCGACTCAGGGCGCGGGGCGGGGCACGAAGCCGAAGCGCGACGCCAGCGCGGCGCGCTGCACGCGCTGCACCGGCAGCAATTGCCCGCGGTCGCGCAACACGGGGCCGGCGCCGGCCGGCTCGCCGGGTTGCTCCAGCCAGGCCAGCAGCGCTTCGTCGTCGGCAGCGTGGTCGGGCCATTCGAGGCGGGCCAGTACGTCGGCGCCGTCGCGGTCGTCGAGCTGGGCCAGCACGGCGCCGCTGCGCAGGATCAATTCCCCATGTTCCGTCATCAGCGCCTCATCGAGCGGGCCCAGCGCCTCGCCCGTGTGCAGGCGCCAGCCCAGCGCCGGATCGGTGCGCACGATGTAGGGCGTCGCTTCCAAATTCAGGTAGACGCGCTGCGGACCGTTCTGGAAATACCAGCAACCGCGCTCGTCGTTGCCGTAGTTGCGGGCGATGAAGCCGATCAGGGCGGCGTGCTGCAGCTTGTCGCCGGGCAGGTTCAGATGCTGGGCCCGTTCGTCGCGCATGCGCCACTGGCCGCGCGCATCGAGCGCCAGCCAGCCGTAGCAGTGCGGCACGTTGGGCCATTTGGCCATCGCTTGTTTGACGATCTCGTCCATATTGTTGTCAGTTGGTGGCGTGCAGCGGGACCGTGCTGCCGGTGAGGAAATGCAGCATGCGCTGTGGCAGCCAGTCCAGCCGGCCCGGCATCCCGCCCACGGCGAAACCCACGTGGCCGCCATGTTCAGGATAGTCCAATTGCACGCAGGCGGCGGCCCGGCGCGGCAGGTGCTGGCCCGGCAGGAAGGGATCGTTGAGCGCGTTGAGCACCAGCGTGGGCACCGTGATGTCGCCCAGCACATGCTTGGCGCTGGCCCGGTTCCAGTAGTCGTCGGTGTCGCGGTAGCCGTGCAGCGGCGCCGTCACCACGTTGTCGAACGCGTACAGGTCGCGCGCGGCGCGCAGCGCCTCCAGGTCGAACAGGCCGGGGAACTGGCGCAGCTTGGCCTCGCACTTGGGCTTGAGCGTTTGCAGGAACATGCGCGTGTAGACCAGGTTGAAGCCGCGCGACAGCGAGATGCCGCCCTGCGCCAGGTCCAGCGGGGCCGACACGGAACAGGCCGCGTCCACGAAGTCGGCCTGGTGCTGCGCTTCGCCCAGCCAGCGCAGCAGGGCGTTGCCGCCCAGCGATACGCCCGCCACGTAGAACTTGCCGCTGCAGCGCCCGTGCAGCTTGCGCACGATCCAGTCGATCTCGGCCGCGTCGCCGGAATGGTAGAAACGGGGCGCCCGGTTCGGTTCGCCCGAGCAGCCGCGGAAATGGGGCACGGCGCCGGACCAGCCGCGCGCGGCCACGGCTGCCATCAGGGCGCGCGCGTAGTGGCTGTCCGACGAGCCCTCCAGTCCATGGAACAGCACCACGAACGGCTGCCCCGGCTGGCCATCGACGAAATCGACGTCGATGAAATCCCCGTCTGGCGCATCCCAGCGCTCGCGCCGGAACGCGACGGCAGGCTTGGGGATGCAGATGGCCGGATAAATGGTTTGCAGGTGGCCGCTGGGCAGCCAGCGCGGAGCGGGGTAGTGCATGCGGCCTCAGTGCAGGACCTGGCCCGGCGCCTCGGCCGGTCCCACGCCCGGCGCCACGGACACATGGTGCAGCACGATGCGCCAGCCGCGAGGCGTTTTCACGTAGACGTTGGTGGCCAGCAGATGGGCCGGTTCGCCGCTGGCGGTCGAGGTGCCCTCGATCACCGTGTGCACCGAACTCATCAGGTTATGGGTTTCATGCAGCTGGGACGGCCGGATGTGCAGGCCGCCATGTTCGAGGATGGCGGCCCAGGCATCGCGGATGGCCGCGTGGCCGATCAGGCGCGGTCCGCCCGGATGGATGCAGACGATTTCCTCGTCGTCGGCCCACAAGGCCATCAGGGCGTCGAGATCGGCCCGGTTGAGCGCATCGTAGAACGCCGCTTCCACTTCGGCGGCACTGCCATTGAGCTGTTTGGTGCGTTTCATGCGGGTTCCGGGCCGGTCGGGGAGCGATCAGTTGTCGTGGGCGATGCGCTTAGTGGTGCGCAACGACGGTGCCCGGTTTCAGGCGGTAGGCCGTGCCGCAGTAGGGGCACTTGGCTTCGCCGTGCTTGAAGTCGAGGAACACGCGCGGATGGGACGACCACAGCGGCATGGCCGGGTTGGGGCAGTAGGCGGGCAAGTCCTTGCCTTCGAGCTCGACTGCGTTGGCGGCGGCGGGTGTGGTAGCGTGGGTCATCTGCGGGTTCTCCGTGAGGCAAAAGGGCACGACGGCTCCCGGCTGGAAGCCGCCAAACAAAACACGATTTTAACGGATTCGCGCAGCGGACAAAATTCATCGGTAAAATAGCGCCTTCATTATTCCCCTGCCACCAGCGTGTGTTTTCATTCAAACAACGCCGGTGCCGCACTCCACATGACGCCACAAGCCGAACTGTCGACCGCCACCGCCATGCCCGTCACGCCGTCCCCGGCCGTGTGCGCCGCGCGCCGCCGGCGGCCATGCCAGCGCGGCTGTGGCAAGAAAACCACATGACCGAATTGACCCGCGCCGCCACTCCCTACGTCGCCGAGCATGACGAGCCGTCCTGGCGCGAAGGCCTGAAGACGGGCATGCCCACCCTGTTCGGGATCGGCGCCTGGGGCCTGGTGGTGGGCATCGCCATGGTCAAGACCGGCCTGACGGTGCCGCAGGCGCTGGCCATGACGCTGGTCGTGTTCGCCGGCTCGGCCCAGCTGGCCTCGCTGCCGCTGATCGCCGCCCATGCCCCGATCTGGGTCATCTTCGCCACGGCCCTGGTGGTCAACCTGCGCTTTGTGATCTTTTCCGCGCTGCTGGCGCCCCATTTCTCCAACCTGCCGCTGCGCAACCGCTTCCTGCTCGGCTACGTGGCCGGCGACATGACGGTGGCCCTGTTCCTGCAAAAATACCCGAGCGAAGCGCCGCAGGTGGGCAAGCTGTCCTACCTGAAGGGCTTGCTGTACCCCAACTGGGCCGCTTGGCAGGTGGGTTCCATCGCCGGCATCTTCCTCGGCAGCGCCGTGCCGCCCGAATGGGGCCTCGGTTTCGCCGGCACGCTGGCCATCATCTGCATCACGGTGCCGCTGGTGGCCAGCCGCCCGGCCCTGTGCGGGGTGCTGGTGGCCGGCGTGGTGGCCGTGCTGGCGGCTGGCCTGCCGTACAAGCTGGGCCTGCTGGCGGCCGTGTTGCTGGGCATGGGCGCCGCCATGCTGGTCGAAGAATTCACCGCCAAGAAGGAGGCATGATGGCTGACTGGGAAATCTGGGTCACGATAGGCGCGCTGGCGCTGGCCACGGCCTGCACCCGCAGCTCGTTCTGGCTGATCGGCCACCACATCACCATCCCGCGCCGGGTGCAGGACATGCTGCGCTACGCGCCGGCCTGCGCGCTGGCGGCCATCATCGCGCCCGACCTGTTGCTCAATAACGGACAGCTGCAACTGGAGCTGGCCAACCTGAAACTGGTGGCCGGCATCGCCGCCATCGTGTTTTACTTGCTGCGTCGCAATATGTTGCAGACCATCGTGTTCGGCATGGGCAGTTTCACGGCCCTGCGTTTGCTGCACGTGTTCTCGTAAACGGATGAATGGGCGCGGCCTTGCGGTAAAATAGCGGTCTTTCTTTCAACTTTCCTCCTTGGGTAGCCATGCAAGCTGTTCTGAACTTTCTCCGCCTGCAAGACCTCGTCGCGCGCGATGCGCTGCGCGGCAAACGCGTCTTTATCCGTGCCGATCTGAACGTGCCGCAAGATGATGCGGGCCGCATCACGGAAGACACCCGTATCCGTGCCTCCGTCCCGGCCATCCGCGCCGCGCTGGACGCTGGCGCCAAGGTCATGGTCACGTCCCACCTGGGCCGTCCCACGGAAGGCGAGTTCAAGCCGGAAGACAGCCTGGCGCCGGTCGCCGTGCGCCTGGCCGAGCTGCTCGGCCAGCCAGTCGAACTGAAACAGAACTGGGTTGATGGCGCTGGCCTGGACAACCTGCAGGATGGCCAGGTGGTGCTGCTGGAAAACGTGCGCGTCAACCCGGGCGAGAAGAAGAACAGCGACGCGCTGGCCCAGAAGATGGCCGCCCTGTGCGACGTCTACGTGAACGACGCGTTCGGCACCGCCCACCGCGCCGAAGCCTCGACCCACGGCATCGCCAAGTTCGCGCCCGTCGCCTGCGCCGGCCCGCTGCTGGCCGCCGAGCTGGACGCGCTGGGCAAGGCGCTGGGCGCCCCGGCCCGTCCGCTGCTGGCCATCGTGGCCGGTTCCAAAGTGTCGTCCAAGCTGTCGATCCTGAAGGCGCTGGCCGAGAAGGTCGACAACCTGATCGTCGGCGGCGGCATCGCCAACACCTTCATGAAGGCCGTCGGCCTGAACGTCGGCAAGTCGCTGGTGGAAGCGGAACTGGTCGGCGAAGCCAAAGCCATCATCGACATGATGGCCGCGCGCGGCGCCCAGGTGCCTATCCCCGTCGACGTCGTGTGCGCCAAGGAATTCTCGCCCACGGCCGCCGCCACCATCAAGGATGTGGCTGACGTGGCCGACGACGACATGATCCTCGACATCGGCCCGAAAACGGCCGCCACCCTGGCCGGCCAGATCGGCGCGGCCGGCACCGTGGTGTGGAACGGCCCGGTCGGCGTGTTCGAGTTCGACCAGTTCGGCGAAGGCACCAAGACGCTGGCCATGGCCATCGCCAACTCCAAGGCGTTCTCGATCGCCGGCGGCGGCGACACGCTGGCGGCGATTGCAAAGTATGACATTACCGATAAAATTGGTTATATCTCCACCGGCGGCGGCGCCTTCCTGGAATTCCTGGAAGGTAAGACCCTGCCGGCCGTGCAGATCCTGGTCGATCGTCAGGCCAAGTAAGTGTCAAGCAAGTAAGCATCAATAAGCTTTACGACCAAGCTTTAAGAGCAAGCTTTACGGCAGCACCGCAACACGGCAAGCATCACGGCGCGGCCCCGCCGCCGCGCCGGTGCCGTGATTCCAGCCGGGACCCGTGTCCCGGCGAGTCCGCCTGACCTAACGCGCAAGGAAACCTATGTCCCGTGGTACCAAAATCGTCGCAACGATAGGCCCCGCCTCCACCGACTTCAACGTCCTGGTCAAGATGATCCGTGCCGGCGTGGATGTCGTGCGCCTCAATTTTTCCCATGGCAAGGCGCAGGACCATATCGACCGGGCGCGGCTGGTGCGCGACGCGGCGGCCGAATGCGGCCGCGAAGTGGCGATCATGGCGGACATGCAGGGCCCCAAGATCCGGGTCGGCAAATTTGAAAACAACAAGATCGAGCTGGCCAACGGCGACAAGTTCATCCTCGACGCCAAGTGGGGCGAGAACGGCGAACTGGGCAACCAGGAACGCGTGGGCCTGGATTACAAGGCCTTGCCGCGCGACCTGCACGCGGGCGACGTGCTGTTGCTCAACGATGGCCTGATCGTGCTTATCGTCGACAAGATCGTCGGCCACGAGATCTACACCACCGTCAAGATCGGTGGCGAACTGTCCAACAACAAGGGCATCAACCGCCAGGGCGGCGGCTTGACGGCCCCGGCCCTGACGGCCAAGGACATGGAAGACATCAAGACGGCCATGAGTTTCCAGGCCGACTACCTGGCCATCTCGTTCCCGAAAAGCGCGACCGACATGGAAATGGCGCGCCAGCTGGCCAACATCGCCGGCGAGCCGTATGGCCACAAGCCGATGATGATCGCCAAGATCGAGCGGGCCGAAGCGATTCCCGCGCTGGCCGACATCCTCAAGGCGTCCGACGGCATCATGGTCGCCCGCGGCGACTTGGCCGTGGAAGTGGGCAACGCGGCCGTGCCGGCGCTGCAAAAGCGCATGATCCGCATGGCGCGCGAAGCCAACAAGCTGGCCATCACGGCCACGCAGATGATGGAATCGATGATCCAGAACGCCGTGCCGACCCGCGCCGAAGTGTCGGACGTGGCCAACGCCGTGCTGGACGGCACGGACGCCGTGATGGCGTCGGCCGAGACGGCCTCGGGCAAGTACCCGATCGAGACGGTGGAGATGATGGCCGCCATCTGCGAGCAGGCCGAGCAGTCCGAATACAACAAGCTGGACGCCGATTTCCTCGACGCCACCTTCACCCGCATCGACCAGTCGATCGCCTACGGCGCCCTGTTCACGGCCCACCACCTGCGGGTGAAAGCCATCGTCGCGCTGACGGAGTCGGGCTCGACGGCGCTATGGATGAGCCGCCACAGCATCGACACCCCGATCTATGCGCTCACGCCCAGCGTGACCACGCAGCGCAAGGCCGCGCTGTACCGCAACGTGCGCGCCTGCGCCCTGGAGCCCAAGGGCGACAGCGGCGTCGTGCTCCGGCAGGCGGAAGAAGTGATGCTGGCCAATGGCGTGGCCCAGAAGGGCGACCTGATCGTCGTCACCTGGGGCGAGCCGATGGGCCAGGTGGGCGGTACCAATGCGCTGAAGATCGTGAAGGTCGGCGCATTTGAATAGTTGGAAGTAAGCAGCAGCAAGCAGCAGTAAGCAGTAACCAAGAATTCAGGCCCACCGGCCGCCGCCCGGGCGATCCGCCCGGCGCGCAGGACGGCCAGGTGGCCGACACCATTTTTCTATAGTTGGAGTATTTACCATGTCTCTCGTATCCATGCGTCAATTGCTGGACCACGCCGCTGAAAACGGCTACGGTCTGCCTGCGTTCAACGTCAACAACCTGGAACAAGTGCAAGCCATCATGGCCGCCGCCGATGCCGTCGGCAGCCCCGTGATCATGCAAGCGTCGGCCGGCGCCCGCAAGTACGCTGGTGAAGCGTTCCTGCGCCACCTGATCGACGCCGCCGTCGAAGCCTACCCGCACATCCCCGTCGTCATGCACCAGGACCACGGCCAGTCGCCGGCCGTGTGCCAGGCCGCGATCCGCTCGGGCTTCACCTCGGTGATGATGGATGGCTCGCTGGAAGCGGACGGCAAGTCGGTCGCCTCGTACGAGTACAACGTGGAAGTGTCGCGCGAAGTGGTCAAGTTCTCGCACGCCATCGGCGTGACGGTGGAAGCGGAACTGGGCGTGCTCGGTTCGCTCGAAACCATGAAGGGCGACAAGGAAGACGGCCACGGCGCCGACGGCACCATGACCCGCGAACAGCTGCTGACCGACGTCAACCAGGCCGCCGACTTCGTGGCCCGCACCCAGTGCGACGCCCTGGCCATCGCCATCGGCACCTCGCACGGCGCCTACAAGTTCTCGCGCCAGCCCACCGGCGACATCCTGGCCATCGACCGCATCAAGGAAATCCACGCCCGCATCCCCAACACCCACCTGGTGATGCACGGTTCCTCGTCGGTGCCGCAGGACCTGCTGGCCATCATCCGCCAGTACGGCGGCGACATGAAGGAAACCTACGGCGTGCCGGTCGAGGAAATCCAGGAAGGCATCCGTCACGGCGTGCGCAAGATCAACATCGACACCGACATCCGCCTGGCCATGACGGCCGCCGTGCGCAAGTTCATGTTCGAGAACCCATCCAAGTTCGACCCGCGCGACTTCCTCAAGCCTGCCCGCCAGGCCGCGATGGAAATCTGCAAGGCCCGCTTCCTGGCGTTCGGCTGCGAAGGCCAGGCCGCCAAGATCAAGCCTATCCCACTGGAAAAGATGGCCGAGCGCTATGCCGCCGGCAGCCTGGCCCAGGTTGTGAAGTAAAATCCCATCCGGACGGGGCCGCAACGGCCCGTCCTTCCCAACCGGCGGGAGCCACCTCCCGCCGGTTCCGCTTACCAAGATATTGCCCGTTATGAACAGCCTCTACCAATCCTCCATCCAGTCCCTCCCTCTGTTGGGCCACGGCAAAGTCCGCGACAACTACGCCGTTGGCGACGACAAGATCCTGATCGTCACCACCGACCGCCTGTCGGCGTTCGACGTCGTGATGAACGAGCCCATCCCCGGCAAAGGCATGGTGCTGAACCAGATGAGCGACTTCTGGTTCGAAAAACTGGGCCACATCGTCCCCAACCACCTGACCGGCGTGGCGCCGGAATCGGTGGTGGCGCCGTCGGAGGTGGAGCAGGTGAAGGGCCGCGCCGTGGTGGCCAAGCGCCTGCAGCCGATCATGGTGGAAGCCGTGGTGCGCGGCTACATCATCGGTTCGGGCTGGAAGGATTACCAGGCCACGGGCAGCATCTGCGGCATCAAGCTGCCGGCCGGCCTGCGCCAGGCCGACAAGCTGCCTGAGCCGCTGTTCACCCCGGCCGCCAAGGCCGACCTGGGCGAGCATGACGAGAACATCAGCTTCGCGGAAATGGAGCAGCGCATCGGCGCCGAGCTGGCCGAGAAGATCCGTAGCATCAGCATCGCCCTGTACACGGCCGCCGCCGAGTACGCGGCCACGCGCGGCATCATCATCGCCGACACCAAGTTTGAATTCGGCCTGGACAAGGACGGCGTGCTGCACCTGATGGACGAAGTGCTGACGGCCGACTCGTCGCGCTTCTGGCCCGCCGATTCCTACGCGCCCGGCATGTCGCCACCGTCGTTCGACAAGCAGTTCGTGCGCGATTACCTGGAAACGCTGACCGAGTGGAACAAGACCGCGCCCGCGCCCGCGCTGCCGGCCGACGTGATCGCCAAGACCCAGGCCAAGTACCTGGAAGCGATCGAGCGCCTGACCGGCCAGCCGCTGAAGGTGTGATATGAGCGAGCAGAATCAAGCACTGGTGGGCGTGATCATGGGTTCGTCCTCCGACTGGGACGTGATGCAGCACGCGGTGGCCATCCTCAAGCAATTCGGCGTGCCGCATGAGGCGCAAGTGATTTCCGCGCACCGCATGCCGGACCAGATGTTCAGCTACGCCGAGACGGCGCGCGCGCGCGGCCTGCGCGCCATCATCGCCGGCGCCGGCGGCGCGGCCCACCTGCCTGGCATGGTGGCCGCCAAGACCATCGTGCCGGTGCTGGGTGTGCCCGTGCCGTCCAAGTATTTGCGCGGCGAGGATTCGCTGCTGTCCATCGTGCAGATGCCCAAGGGCGTGCCGGTGTCGACCTTTGCCATCGGCGAGGCCGGCGCCGCCAACGCGGCCCTGACGGCCGTGGCCATCCTGGCCGCCACCGACGCCGCGCTGGCCGAAAAACTGGAAGCGTTCCGCGCCCAGCAGACGGCCGCCGCACAAGCCATGACCTTGCCGCTGGCGTAATGCGTAATGAGTAAAGTAGATTCCTCCATTCTGTTGCCCGCGCCCGGCCATTGGCTGGGTGTGATGGGCGGCGGCCAGCTGGGCCGCATGTTCGCCCAGGCCGCCAACAGCCTCGGCTACCAGGTGGCCGTGCTGGAACCGGCCGCCGATTGCCCGGCCGGCCAAGTGGCCCAGCACCTGGTGCAGGCCGGCTATGCCGACGCGGCCGGCCTCGATGCGCTGGCTGAACGCTGCCTGGCCGTCACCACCGAGTTCGAGAACGTGCCGGCCGACAGCCTGTCGCGGCTGGCCGACAAAGTGTTCGTGGCCCCCAACGCGCATGGCGTGTCGGTGGCCCAGGACCGCATCGCGGAAAAGGCATTCTTCGTCGCCTGCGCGCCCAAGTCGGGCGTGATGCCGGCGCCGCACAAGGTGATCGCGTCGTTCGACGACGTGGCCGCCATCGAGGACGCGCTGCTGCCCGGCATCCTGAAAACCGTGCGTATGGGTTACGACGGCAAGGGCCAGGTGCGCGTCAAAACGCGCGAGGACGTGCGCGCCGCGTTCGAGTCCATGGGCCAGGTCACCTGCCTGCTGGAGAAGATGCTGCCGCTGGCCTATGAAGTGTCGGTGCTGACGGCGCGCGGCGCCGACGGCGCCTCCGTGGTCTACCCGATCGCCGAGAACGTGCACCGCGACGGCATCCTGTTCACCACCACCGTGCCGGGTCCCAACGTCTCGGCCGACTGCGCGCGCAAGGCGCAGGACGCGGCGCGCGCCATGGTGGCTGAGCTCGGCTACGTGGGCGTGCTGTGCATCGAATTCTTCGTGCTCGACGATGGCACGCTGGTGGTCAACGAGATGGCGCCGCGTCCGCACAACAGCGGCCACTACACGATCGACGCCTGCGTCAGCAGCCAGTTCGAGCAGCAGGTGCGGGCCATGGCCGGCCTGCCGCTGGGCGAGGTGCGCCAGCATTCGCCGGCCGTGATGCTCAACATCCTGGGCGACCTGTGGTTCGACGGCGACAGCAACGAGCCGCGCGAGCCGGCCTGGGACCGCGTGCTGGCGCTGCCCGGCGCCTGTCTGCACCTGTACGGCAAGGATGATCCGCGCCGTGGCCGCAAGATGGGGCACCTGACCCTGATAGCCGCCACGCTGGAGCAGGCGCAGCAGCAATTGCTGGCCGCTTGCGCCATCCTGGGCATCGCACCGTGAGCGGGATGCAGCAACAAGGCGGCGACGCGGCCGTGAACGTGACCGCAAACGCCGCCGCCGACGCGGCTGCCATCAGCGCGGCCGCCGCGCTGCTGGAAGCGGGCCGGCTGGTCGCCTTCCCCACGGAAACCGTGTACGGCCTCGGCGCCGACGCGGAAAACCCGCAAGCCGTGGCCGCCATCTACGCGGCCAAGGGCCGGCCCCAGGACCATCCGGTGATCGTGCACGTGGCGCCCGGTGCCGACCTCGATTACTGGGTCAGCGATGTGCCGGAAGCGGCGCGCAAGCTGGCGGCCGCGTTCTGGCCCGGTCCGCTGACCCTGATCCTCAAGCGCGCCAGCCACATTCCCGACGCCGTCTCCGGCGGCCAGGACACGGTGGGCGTGCGCTGCCCGTCGCACCCGGTGGCCATCGCCTTGCTGCGTGCGTTCAAGGGCGGCAAGGGTGGCCTGGCCGCACCGTCGGCCAACAAGTTCGGCAACGTCAGCCCTACCACGGCCCAGCACGTGCGCGATGAGTTCGGCGCCGAGCCGCTGCTGGCGGCCGTGCTCGACGGCGGCCCCAGCGAGGTCGGCATCGAATCGACCATCGTCGACCTGTCGCGGCTGGCCACGCACGGCCCGGTGCTGCTGCGCCCCGGCCACATCAGCGCCCAGCAGATCGCCGACGTGATCGGCCAGATGCCGGGCCTGCCGGACCAGAGCGCGCCGCGCGCGTCCGGCACGCTGGAATCGCACTATGCGCCGCACACGCCGGTGGCCATGCTGGCGCCCGGGCAGTTGCCCGCCACGCTGGCTCAGCTGGAAGCACTGGGCCGCAAGGTGGCCCTGATCGCGTACTCGGCCATCACCGGCGCCGGCCCCCGCGTGCGCCTGCCGGATGAGCCCGTTGGCTATGCCTATGGCCTGTACGCAGCGTTGCGTGAACTCGACCAAAGTGGCGCCGATTTGATCCTGGTCGAAGCGCCGCCACATGCGTTGCCTTGGCTGGGAGTAAATGATCGATTGCGGCGCGCAGCGTTCGGATCTTCTGGTATTGTTGAGAGGTTCCTGCGCGCTTGATGACAAGCCCGTTGACCTTGATGTTTTGATATGAGCGGCCACGGCGCGCCTGACCAACTCAGGAGGCCGCCATGTGCACTGATACGCCCATCCCTCTGATCGTGCCCGCCGTTGTGTCCGTCGCCGTGCCCGCGCGTGTGCTGCGTGCCGCGGTGGCGGCGCTGGCGCTGGCGACTGGCTTGGCCTGCGCGGCTGGCAACGGCGACTCCGGCGGCACCGGCGCGTCTGCGCCGTCCGCCGCGCTGTCCGGTTCCCCGGCATCCTCCGTATCCTCCGCATCCGCAGCATCCGCCATGGCGCAACTCGCGCCCGCGCCGCCGCCGGGAACACTGCTCGACGGCCCCACGCTGGTGCCCATCCCGCTCGGCGGCGGCGCCAGCGTGGACAGCCTGGAGCCGGCCACGCTCAGCGCCGTCCTCAAGCGCGCGCAGGGCGGGGTGCTGATGGCCATCGCCGGCGAACCGCTGTGCAGCATCACCGTCTACAAGATGCGCTACGCCACGGGCGGCGGGCGTGGCGAGGCGACCGACGCCGGCGGCGTCATCATGCTGCCCGGCGGCGACGACCAGCGCTGCATGGGTCCGCGTCCCGTGCTGCTGTACGCCCACGGCACCGTGCTCGACCGTAATTTCAGCATGGCCCGCCTGAACGGTGAAGCGCGGCTGGTGGCCGCCATGTTCGTGGCCCAGGGCTACGTCGTGGTGGCGCCCGATTACGCCGGCTATGGCGTGTCGTCCTTGCCCTACCATCCCTACCTGAACGCGGACCAGCAGGCCGGCGACATGGTCGACGCGCTGCGTGCCGCCCGCATCGCCTTGCCACGGCTGAGCGTGCGCACCTCGGACAAGCTGTTCGTGACCGGCTATTCGCAAGGCGGTTTCGTGGCGCTGGCCACCCAGCGCGCCATGCAGGAACGCTACGGCGATGAATTCCACGTGACGGCCACGGCCGGCCTGTCCGGCCCCTACGCCTTGCTGCAAATGGCGGACGACATTTTCAGCGGCCGTCCCAACGTGGGCATCACGGCCTATCTGCCGCTGCTGACCACGGCCGGGCAAAAATCGGGTGCCACGCTGTACACCTCGCCGGCCGAACTGTACGAGGAACCGTATGCGGACGGCATCGAATCCGTGTTGCCGGCCACCCAGCGCATGGACGACCTGATCAAGCAAGGCAAGCTGCCGGCCGGCGCCCTGTTCGCCGGCGACGCGCCGCCGCAGGGCGAGTCCGCGTCCACCCATTTTGCCGATACCAACCTGGTGCGCACCAGCTACCGCAAGGCCTACCTGCAGGACGTCGCGGCGCACCCGTGCGGCACCGACCCGGCGCAGCCGCTGGCCTGCCACAGCGCCAACCGCCTGCGGCTCTGGCTGCAAAAGAACGACTTGCGCAGCTACCAGCCGCGCAGCCCGCTGCTGCTGTGCGGCGGCCAGCGCGACCCGGTGGTGCCGTTCGCCAACGCCAGCGCCGCGCACGACTATTTCGCCGCCCACGGCGTCGCGCCCCAGCTGCTGGACCTGGAGGCGCCCGCGCCCGATGCCTACCAGGACATCCGCGCCGGTTTCGCCAAGGCCGTCGAACGCACGCGGGCCGACGCCGTCGCGCACGACCACGATCCGCACAAGGCGGTGCTGGACAATTACCATGGCCGGCTCGTGGCCCAATACTGCCTGATGGCGGCGCGGGAATTTTTCAGGACGCCAGCGCCTTGACCTTGCCTATCTGCTATGCTTTCGGGATTGCCGGCCGACCATAAATCCGCCCGGCCATCCCGACTCCAGCAAGGAAACGCCATGCGCCCCCCGATTCTTTATCGCCGTTTGCATTCTGTTTGCGCGCCCGCGCTATCGCTGAGCCTGCTGGTCTTGTTGACCGCCTGCGGCGGCGGTGGCGGCGACAGCGGCCAGACTTCCGGTGGCGGCGTGGTCGTCACGCCGCCGCCACCGACCACCCTGCGCGGCACCCTGATCGGCAGCGCGGCCCCGGTGCCCGTCACCGTCAATGGCGCCAGCGTCACCACGCTGCAGCCGGCCGCCTTCACCCAGTTGCTGGAGGCGGCGCAAAAGGGCAGCAGCACCATCACCGGCACGCCCACCTGCGCCGTCACTACCTTCACGCTGAAATACCACACGGTGGGCGGGGCGGGCGAGGACACCGACGCTGCCACCGCCATCATGGTGCCATCCGGCACCGACAGCGCCTGCACGGGCAACCGCCCCGTGCTGCTGTACGCGCATGGCACGTCCGTGCTCAAGCGTAACGACATGAGCGATTTGTCGGCCGCCGAGCCGCGCCTGGTGGCGGCCATGTACGCAGCCCAGGGCTACATCGTGGTGGCGCCCGATTACGCCGGCTATGCGGGCTCGTCGTTGTCCTACCATTCCTACCTGGACGCCAGCCAGCAGGCCAGCGACATGGTCGACGGCCTGCGCGCCGCGCGCAAGGTATTCACCGCCATCGGCGCCCACCCGTCGAGCCAGCTCGTGCTGACCGGCTATTCGCAGGGCGGCTACGTGGCGCTGGCCACCCAGCGCGCCATGCAGACCGGCTACCCCGGCGAATTCACGGTGACGGCCGCCGCGCCCATGTCGGGCCCCTACGCGCTGGTCCAGTTCGGCGACGCCATTTTTGGCGGCAAGCCCACGCTGGGTTCGGCCGCCTTCCTGCCCATGCTGATCAACGCCGGCCAGCACGCCAACGCGGGCCTGTACACGAGCACCAGCGACATTTACGAAGCGCCGTATGCCGCCGGCATCGCCGACCTGCTGCCCGGCGCATCCAGCCTGGGCGACCTGGTGGCGGCCGGCGCGCTGCCGAACGACGTGCTGTTCGCCAAGGATTCGCTGCCGCAGGGCGACGGCTATGCCAGCTTCTTCGGCGCCGGCAACCTGGTCAGGACCAGCTACCGCGACGGCTACCTGGCCGACATGAACAGCCACCCGTGTGGCGTCAACAGCGCCGACCCGCTCAACTGCATGCCCGCGCACACGCTGCGCAAGTGGCTGGTGAAGAACGATTTGCGCAGCTACGTGCCGGCCGTGCCCGTGCTGCTGTGCGGCGGCGCACAAGACCCGGTGGTGCCGTTCCAGAATGCGACGGCCACGGCCGACTACTTCCAGGCCCATGGCATGAGCAGCCCCGGCCTGACCGTGCTGGACCTGGAGAGCGGCATCATCGTCGACAGCTACGGCCCGACCCGCCTGGCATTCGAAGCGGCCAAGGCCCTGCTGCGCACCGCAGCCGGTGGTGGCGCGGCCGGCGACCAGGCCGTGCGCGACAGCTACCATGCCGGCCTGGTCGCGCCGTTCTGCATGCGCGCCACGCGCGACTTTTTCCAGGCCAGGTTGAACCGCTAGCCTGCGGAGGACGTCGTTATCAAATAAACAGGGCGGCCGCACGGGCCGCCTTCTTTTTTTGTAACAGGCCCGGCACTGTTGTGCGCCAGCCTATGCAAGGGGAGACAAGTTTGGCATATTGGTCGGGTTGTGAATAGCACGCGCGTGCTAATGACGTGCTCATAACCTCAAAAAAATCAACAGGAGACACAATGCGTCACACCAAACTTGCACTCGCCGCCATGGCCCTGGCCGTCCTCGCCGGTTGCGGCGGCAGCGGCTCCGCGCCCGGCAACCAAACCCTCAAAGTGCAATACAGCGCCCAGGTGACATTCGGCGACAGCCTATCCGACATCGGCACCTACGCCGTCGGCACGGTCAAGGCGCTGGGCGGCGGCAAATTCACCATCAACGGCAACAACACGGCCGTGAACCCCGCGCTGACGGGCCGCAACTGGACGGAACTGGTGGCGGCGCAACTAGGCCTGCCGGCGCCATGCCCGGCCCAGACCGGCCTGGACGGCGACGCCAGCCAGGGCTTCTCGGTGCAGGTGGAAAACCACCCCGGCTGCTACGGCTATGCCCAGGGTGGCGCCCGCGTCACCGATCCCGTCGGCCCCGGCAACAAGCTGACCGGCAGTCCGCTGGGCAGCATGACGGTGCCGGTCGTGACCCAGGTGGCCAACCACCTGGCGGCCACGGGCGGCAAGTTCAAGGGCGACGAGATCGTGCTCGTCATGGCCGGCGGTAACGATGTGCTGATCCGGCTGGACCAGTTGGCGGCCGCCGCCACGGCGGCCGGCACCGCAGCCGGCGCCAACGCCTACGCGACCAGCCTGGTCGGCCAGCTGGCGGCCGGCGCCACCGACCCGCAGTCGGCGGCCCAGGCCATCAGCGTTGCCATGGCGACCGAGGCGGCACGGCCCGGCCACACGGACGCCAGCGTGACCCAGGCCGCCATCGGCGCGGCCGCCGTCCAGCTCGGCGATTCGGCCGTGGCTTCGCCGGCCGTATACGGCCCCATGGTGGCCAAGGCCCAGGCGGACGCCGCCGCCGCCGGCGCCAAGGCCGGCGCCGATTACGCGGCCGCCCATGGTCCGGAACTGATCGCCGCCCTGGGCCAGGCCGGCACCGAACTGGCGGCCCTGGTCAAGAGCCAGATCGTCGGCAAGGGCGCCAACTACGTGGTCGTCAACAACCTGCCGGACGTGGCCTCCTCCCCGTCCGGACGCAGCCAGGGGGCCACCACCCAGGCCCTGATCAACGCCATGGTGGGCGCCTTCAACACCGCCCTCAGCAACAATCTGGCCGGCGAGGCCAAGGTGCTGCTGGTGGACGTGTTCGCCGTCAGCCACGACGAGGCCATCAATCCCGGCCCTTACGGCCTGACCAATGTGACCGACACGGCGTGCGACCTGAGCCCGGCCAGGAACCCGCTGGGCAGCTCGCTGGTGTGCAACGCGTCCAACCTCAAGGCGGGCGACGTCAGCCACTACTTCTTCGCCGACGACGTGCACCCGACCCCGTTCACCAACCTGCTGCTGGCGCGTTACGTGGCCGAGAAGATGGTGATCAAGGGCTGGCTGTAAGGCCGCGCCGGGCCGCCTGCGGGCGGCCCCGGGCAAGAGGCCGGCAACGGCCACGCACACAACGAATCTGGAGAGACTATGAAAGAGCGCAACAACACCATCGGCAAGACGCTGCAACTGCTGGCGCTGGCGGCCGCCATGACGGCGGCCTCGGCGGCCTCGGCGCAAAGCGCGGGTAGCTGGCTGGGCACGCTGGGCATCAACAAGATCACCCCCAAGGTCGACAGCGGCGACGTGTCGGCGCCGGCCCTGCCGCATACCAAGGCCGACGTGGAGGCCGACACCAAGCCCCGCTTCACGGTGGCCTATATGTACACCGATAACTTCTCCACCGAGCTGGACCTGGGCCTGCCCTACAAGCACGACCTGATCGGCGCCGGCGCCATCGAGGGCTCGGGCAAGGTGGGCAGCTCGGAGGTGCTGCCGCCCACCATCTTCGCCCAGTACCGCTTCCTGCCGCCGGCGTCCACCGTGCGGCCCTACGTGGGCCTGGGCCTGACCTACGCCTACTTCCAGAAGGAGCGCGGCTCGGCGCAGTTGACGGCGCTGCTCAACACGGGCGGCCCCGGCAGCAGCTTCAAGCTCGACAACAAGGTCGCCCCCAGCGTCCAGTTGGGCGGCACGGTGCGCATCAACCAGCGCTGGTTCGCCGATGCCACCGTCATCAAGACCTTCCTGAAAACCAAGGTGCACTTCTCCACCGGCCAGGTGCAGGATGTGCGGCTCGACCCGCTGGCCGTCAGCGTCAGCGTCGGCTACCAGTTCTGACGGACCGGGGCCGGACCAGACCAACCCGCCAGCCGGCGGGTTTTTTTATGGCGACGCGGGCCGCGCTCAGGCCAGGCTGTGGAACTGGCCGCCGTGGAAGATGAGGGGCGGGCGCGGGATGAATTCGCAATGCTCGACCTCGCCCACGAAGATCACGTGGTCGCCTTCCGGATAACGGCTGCGGTTGTGGCACTCGAACCACGCGCAGGCGCCCGTGAGGATGGGTTGGCCGGTGCGCGACAGCTCGTACGGCACCGTGTCCCACGGATAATCGCCGCGGGTGGAAAACAGCTTGGCCAGATGGGCCTGGTCGGCCGCCAGCACGTTGATCACGTAATGGGAATTGCCGCTGAAGATGGGCATGCTGTTGGCGTTCGTGCCCAGGCTCCACAGCACCAGCGGCGGCGTCAGCGAGACCGAATTGAAGGAACTGGCCGTCAAACCACGGAAACTGCCGTCGGCCAGCCGGGTCGTGATGACGGTGACGCCGGTGGCGAACTGACCCAACGCCTGGCGGAAGTGGCCGGTGTCGAAGGTGGGCGCGGGGGCGCGCGGGGAGCTAGTGTTCATGGTGAGCCTGTATCTTTCCGTCATTATGCCAAAGAATCACAGGGGCCATGGCAATCACCGCGTTTTCTGTAATAGGTGCGCGGCCCCGCCGTTTGCGTTACAGTTAGTCTCATCGAACAGCCGACGAGCAGGGGATGTCATGACGAGTAACACGGGGGCGGCGGCCGCGACGGAAACGGCGGTGCTGGGGGGAGGATGTTTCTGGTGCCTGGAAGCGGTGTACCAGGAGGTGGACGGCGTGCTGCACGTGGAGTCCGGCTACACGGGCGGCGCCCAGCCTGATCCCAGCTACGAGCAGGTGTGCAGCGGCACCACGGGCCACGCCGAAGTGGTGAAGCTCGAATTCGACCCGGCCGTGATCGGCTACCGCGAGCTGCTGGAAATCTTCTTCACCATCCACGACCCCACCACGCTGAATCGCCAGGGCAACGACGTCGGCACCCAGTACCGCTCCGTGATCTACCACCAGTCGCCGGAACAGGAGGCCACGGCGCGCCAGGTGATCGCGGCCATGGCCCACGTGTGGGACGCGCCCATCGTGACGGAACTGTCGCCGGCCCAGCCCTACTACAAGGCCGAGGATTATCACCAGGATTATTTCCGCCAGCATCCGCTGCAGGGCTATTGCGCCTTCGTGGTGGCGCCCAAGGTGGCCAAGTTCCGCAAGACCTTCGGCGACCGCCGCAAGTAAGCCCAGCACCGCGGAGCGCCCATGAAGGTAGTCATCGTCGACGATACCCACATCAACCTGGTGCTCATGTCGCGCCTGATCGACAAGCTCGATGGCGTGGGCACCGTGACTTTCCAGTCGGCGCGCGAGGCGCTGGCCTGGTGCAACAGCAATCCCTACGACTTGCTGATCGTCGACTACATGATGCCCGACCTGAACGGACTGGAACTGATCGCCGGCCTGCAAGCGCCCGTCGACGAGCGTCCGCCCGTGCTGATGGTGACGGCCAGCGTGGACGTGGAAGTGCGGCACCGGGCGCTGGAGAACGGCGCCAGCGACTTCCTCATCAAGCCGATCGACAAGGTCGAGTTCCTGGCCCGCACCCGCAACATGCTGGCGCTGCGGCGCGCCAGCGTGAGCCTGCGGCACCGCGCCAGCTGGCTGGCCGACGAGGTCAGCAAGGCCACGGCCGAGCTGCGCGCGCGCGAGCAGGAAACCATCATGCTGCTGTGCCGCGCGTCCGAATACCGCGACCCGGAGACGGGCGCCCACATCCAGCGCATGGCCCACTATTCGTGCCTGATCGCGGCCGAACTGGGCCTGCCGCTGGAACAGCAGCAGGACATCCTGAACGCGGCCCCCATGCACGACATCGGCAAGGTCGGCACGCCCGACCACATCCTGCTCAAGCCGGGCCGGCTCAACCCGGAGGAGATGGTCATCATGCGCCAGCACGCGGCCATCGGCTACCAGATCCTCAAGGATTGCCAGGCCCCCATGCTGCGCTTGGCGGCCCAGATCGCCCTCAGCCACCACGAGCGCTACGATGGCGCCGGCTATCCGCACGGCCTGGCCGGCGACGGTATCCCGCTGGTGGGCCGCATCGTGGCCGTGGCCGACGTGTTCGACGCGCTCACCAGCGTGCGCCCCTACAAGCAAGCCTGGACCATGGACGCCGCGCGCCAGCACCTGCTCGACAACCGCGGCGGCCACTTCGATCCGCAATGCGTGGATGCGCTGCTGCGGCGCTGGGACGCGGTACAGGCCATCCGCGCCCGCTACCAGGACGAGGGGACGCCGGCCTGAGCCGGCGCCAGCCATGCAGTACGAACGCCTGGTCCAGCTGGTGCGGCGCGCGCTGAACGCGGCCGACGAGGCGGAAATGCAGCAGCGCCTGGCCGACCTGCGCGCCATCGGCGAAACCACGCTGGCCAACGGCTTGCTGGCGCTGATCGCCCAGGCCGAGCGGGCCGACCCCGGCATCGAACCCCGGCTGCGCGAGCTGGAAGCGGAGAACGAGCGGCTGCGCCAGGCCAACGCCCTGCTGCGCAAGGAGAACCGCCAGCAGCGCGGCAACGTGGGCACCTGGCGCGACAAGCGGGCCGCGCGCCGCGCCCAGGCCCTCGATGACCAGCACGAAGCGGAGCCGGGCGGCGGCCAGCAGGCGCTGACCGAACAAATCCTCGACCAGTTGCCTATCCCCGTGTTCCTGAAAGACCGCGAGGGCCGCTTCCTGCGTTTCAACCGCCGCTTCGAGGAGCTGACCCAGCGCTCGCGGGTGGAGATCCTGGGCCGCACCATCGACGATTTCGCCTCGCCGCGCTGGGCCGAGCTGACCCACCAGGAGGACGCGCAAGCGTGGGACAGCGGCCGCATGGTCACCAGCGAGCGCCGCCTGGCCGGTTTCGACCCGCCGGTCGACGTGCTGGTGAGCCGCAACGTGATCACCAGCGGCGGGCGCAGCTACATGCTCGGCTACTTCATCGACATCAGCGAACAGCGCGCGGCGCGCCAGGCCATGCAGCGGGCCGTGGAATCGGCCGAGGCGGCCAGCCGGGCCAAGAGCGAATTCCTGGCCAACATGAGCCACGAGATCCGCACCCCCATGAACGGCATCCTCGGCATGACGGAGCTGGTGCTGGAATCGGAACTGACGCCGGCCCAGCGCGCCGACCTGGCGCTGGTGCAAGCGTCGGCCCATGCGCTGCTGCATATCGTGGATGACATCCTCGACTTTTCCAAGATCGAGGCGGGCAAGCTCGACATCGAGGAAGTGCCGTTCGACGTGCGCCAGATGGTGGTCGACACCGTGCGCGCCATGGACTTGCGCGCGCGCCAGAAAGGGCTGGCGCTGGAATGCGAACTGGCGCCGGAGCTGCCGCGCATCGTCAAGGGCGATCCGGGCCGGCTGCGCCAGGTGCTGGTCAACCTGGTGGGCAACGCAATCAAATTCACGGCCACGGGCAGCGTGGTGGTGGCGTTGTCGGTGGTGCGCGACCATGACGACCGCTGCGAGATCCGCTTCGCCGTGCGCGACACGGGCATCGGCGTGCCGCCCGAAAAACAGGCCATGATCTTCGACGCCTTTGCCCAGGTGGACGGTTCCACCACGCGCCAGTATGGCGGCACGGGCCTGGGCCTGGCCATCTGCCGCCGCCTCGTGATCCTGATGCAGGGCCAGCTCGATGTCGAGAGCACGCCGGGCGCCGGCAGCACGTTCAGCTTCACGGTGCCGCTCAGGCACACGGGCGTGGCGCTGGTGGCGCCGTTGCCGCCACTGCGGGTGCAGGTGCCGCGCCCCGATCCGCTTGGTGCCGAGCCCATGCCGCCGCCACTGGACGGCGCCAGCGGCGAGGGCCTGCGCGTGCTGCTGGCCGAGGACAATCCCGTCAACCAGCGGCTGGCCTTGCGGCTGCTGCAAAAGCTGGGACACCAGGTCACGCTGGCCGACAACGGCTTGGCCGTGCTCGAACGCACGGCGCGCGAGCGCTACGACCTGATCCTGATGGACGTGCAGATGCCGGGCCTGGACGGGCTGGCCGCGACCCGCCAGCTGCGCCAGCGCGAGCTGGAGCGCGGCGGCCATGTGCCCATCATCGCCATGACGGCGCGCGCCATGGCCGGCGACCGCGAGCGCTGCCTGGAAGCGGGCATGGACGATTACCTGGCCAAGCCGGTCGACAGCGCCGCGCTGGCCGACATGCTGGCCCGCTACCGGCCGCAGCCGGCCCAGCGCGTGCTCGACTGGCGCGCGGCCCTGCAACGGCTGGACGGCGACGCCGACCTGCTGCATGAGCTGGCCGTGCTGTTCCTCGACGATGGTCCGCAGCTGTGGCGGGAATTGACGGCGGCGCTGGCGGCCGGCGACCCGGAGCGCAGCGCGCGGGCTGTGCACAGCCTGAAGGGCGTGCTGGTCAACTTCGGCGCGGCGCGGGCGCTGGCGGCCGCCGAGCAATTGTCGGCCAGCCTGCGCGCCTGCCGCGAGGGCGGCGCGGGCATGGCCCAGGCGCAAGCGGCGGCGTCCCGGCTGGAGCCGGCCCTGGCGCAGGTCTACGACGCGCTCAGGGCGGTGCTGGACGGCGGCGATCCCAACGCCGGCTGAGCGGCGCCGGACGCGGCATACATGTAGCGGCGCGACCAGGGCAGGGTGGCGGCGGAGCGGCCGGCCTTGCCGCACACGATCTGGTACAGGCTGATCAGGTCCTGTTCGAACGCATAGCTGCAGCCAGCCAGGTAGACATGCCAGATCCGGAAGCGCTTTTCGCCGCCGAGCGTGCGCACCTGCTCGGCGTGCGCCTCAAAATTCTCGGTCCACAGGGCGCAGGTGCGCGCATAGTGGCGGCGCAGGTTCTCCACGTCATACGCTTCCAGCTGGCCCTGCTGCATGGCCTTCAGCACCTGGCCGAGGTGGGCCAGTTCGCCGTGCGGGAACACGTATTTCTGGATGAATTCGCCGCCGCCGTAGGGCGTCTCGCCGTTGTCCGGATCGGTGCTGGTGATGCCGTGGTTCATGGCCAGGCCATCGTCGGCCAGCAGGTCGCGGATGGTGGCGAAGTAGGCCGGCAGGTGGCGCAGGCCCACGTGCTCGAACATGCCCACGCTGGTGATGCGGTCGAACTGGCCGCGCACGTCGCGGTAATCCTGCAGGCGGATTTCGACCAGGTGCTCAAGCCCGGCCGCGCGCACCCGTTCGCGCGCCAGCGCGCACTGGTTTTCCGACAGCGTGATGCCGACGCAGCGGGCGCCGTAGCGCTGGGCCGCGCGGATCACCAGCGCGCCCCAGCCGCAGCCGATGTCGAGCAGGCGCTGGCCCGGCCGCAGGGCGATCTTGGCCAGGATGTGGTCGATCTTCTTGAGCTGGGCCGTGGCCAGGTCTTCCTCGCCCGATTCGAAATAGGCGCAGGAATACACCATGTTCGGGTCCAGGAACTGCTGGTAGAACTCGTTGGAGACGTCGTAGTGATAGCGGATGGCCTTGGCATCCTTGTCGCGGTCGTGGCTGATGCTGCGCGCGATGCGGGCGAATTTGCCTTCGGCCTTGAGGGTGGTGCGGGCCAGCGCGTTGACCACGGCGATCATGTCGCGCGCCTTGCCCTTGACCTCGATCGCCCCTTCCACGTAGGCCGTGCCCAGGTTGGACAGCGAGGGTGTGAGCAGGTAGCGTGCGGCCGAGGCGCGCGGCAGGCGTATCGTCACGCGCGGCGCTTCGTGCGAAAAATCGATGCGCTGTCCGTTCCACAATTCGATGCGCAGGGGCAGGGCGATTTGCTGGCGGATGCTGGCGATCCAGCTGCTGAGTCGGTTTTGCAGGAACACGGTAGCCTCCGGGTGAGGGACGGCGGCGCCGTCCCAGGTTCAGAAACGTCTGTCCAGCCGTGCCCGCCCGTCAGCGGCGCCCTGTTTGTCATCCCGGCCCCGCCGGGGCGGGGTCAGGGTTGCAGGCGCTGCTTCAGCCACGAGCCGTCGGGCTGGCGCACATACACGATGCGGTCGTGGAAGCGCGAGCGCCGGCCTTGCCAGAACTCGATGCGCTCGGGCACCAGGCGATAGCCGCCCCAGTAATCGGGACGCTTGGGCTGCTCGCCCTCGGCCTGGGCCACGGCCTCATAGTTTTCCTCCATCTGCGCCCGGCTGGCGATGGGCGCGCTTTGTTTCGACGCCAGCGCGGCCAGCTGGCTCTTGACGGGCCGGCTGTAGAAATACTTGTCGCTTTCCTCGGCCGAGGTTTTCTCGACCCGGCCTTCGATGCGCACCTGGCGCTCCACCTCGCTCCAGAAGAACAGCAGCGCCGCATGCGGATTGGCGGCCAGCTGCTGGCCCTTCTGGCTGTCGTAATTCGTGTACCACGTGAAGCCGCGCTCGTCGTACTGCTTGATCAGCACGATGCGCGACGTCGGTTTGCCGTCCGCGTCCACGGTCGATACGCTCATCGCATTCGGCTCGGCCACCTGGGCGTTGAGGGCCTCGTCGAACCACTTGGAGAACTGCGCGATCGGGTTGGCCAGCACGTCCTCCTCGCTCAGGCTGGCCAGACCGTAGTCAAGCCGCAGATCGGCCAGCGTCTGCGCGCTGGTGGGGACGATGCCGCGCCGGCGCTGCATGGCCTGGCCCAGCAATTCCATCTGCTCATCCGTGAACAGGCGCTTGGCCATCGGCGCGATCTGGGTTTCTTCCGTCAGCATGTGGGCCGCGTAGGCTTCGCTGAAGCGGTTCACATCCTCGACCGACAGGGCGGTGCTGCTACCGTTGGCAATTTTATCAAGTTGCGATTTTAGTATAGTCCATTCCGCGTCCATGCGCGCGTGATCCGCCAGGATGCCGGGCACCACGGCCGCCAGCAGCGCCGCGTCGGCGCCGCGCGCCGTGGCCTGCAGCATGGGCATCAGGTCTTGCTCCTCGTCGCCATGGTGCAGCGGGGCGGCGTTGTCGAAGTATTTCAGGATGGCTTCGGCCGCCTTCTGGGCGGCCGTGTCGGCGCCATGCTGGGGCAGGTGGCCCAGCAGGTTCTGCAGCGTTTGCAGTTGCTTGCGGATGCGATCGTGGCAGTGTTTGAGGACAGCGATCGGCTGGTTGAAATCGGGCGCGGTATCGATCAGGGAAATGCTCATGGATGGTCTCGGAAAAGGCGCGTGGAGGGAGGTCGGCAGGAGTTGACTGGCTGCCAACTAATGCATTCTAAAATAATTTCGGCAGCACGTCCGTTAAAATGGCGGGATGAACAGTACCGATATCAATAGCATGCCAATTATTGGCGACGAGGTCGACTTCGAGCGCCGCTTCGGCGGCATCGCGCGGCTGTACGGGGCCGCCGCGCTCGAGCGCTTCCGCCATGCCCACATCTGCGTGATCGGCGTGGGCGGGGTGGGTTCGTGGGCGGTGGAGGCGCTGGCCCGCAGCGCCATCGGCCAGCTCACGCTGATCGACCTGGACAACGTGGCCGAGTCCAACATCAACCGCCAGATCCAGGCGCTGACGACCACCGTCGGCCAGGCCAAGGTGACGGCGCTGGCCGAGCGCATCGCCCAGATCAACCCGTATTGCCAGGTGCACCAGGTGGAGGACTTCATCACGCCCGACAACCTGGACCAGATGATAGGCGGCAAAGGCTACGACTACGTGCTCGACGCCATCGACAGCGCCAAGGCCAAGGCCGCGCTGCTGGCCTACTGCCGTGCGCACGCCATCCCGCTGATCATGATCGGCAGCGCCGGCGGCCAGACCGACCCGACCCAGATCCAGGTGCGCGACCTGGCCCGCACGGAGCAGGAACCGCTGCTCAAGCGCGTGCGCAAGCTGATGCGCAACCAGTACGGCTTCCCGCGTGGCACCAAGAACAAGTTCAATGTGGACGCCGTGTTCTCGATGGAACCGCTCAAGTTCCCCGAATCGGGCGAGGCGTGCGCCGTGGACGGCGACGACCGTGGCGGCGTGACGGGCCTGAACTGCGCCGGCTTCGGTTCGGCCATGGTGGTTACGGCCAGCTTCGGCATGGTGGCGGCCAGCCACATGCTGCGCAAGCTGGCCGACAGCGTGGCCGTGGCGCCCGGGGCAGCGGGCGACGCGGAGGCCGACGCTGTGGCCGAAACGGTGGCCGAAACGCCCGCCACCGCCGGCTGATCTTCACTTCACCCTCCGCGCCGACGCGGGCGGACTAGCTTCGCCTCGCGCGCAGCACGCGGTACACGCCGTCCGGTGTCCCCGAGCGCATCAGCGCCACCTGCGCGTGGCGCCAATGGACGGGCGTGGCGATCTGCACTTCCGGCGCGGGCGCGTGGCGCGTCAGCGTCACGTGCGGGCGGAATGGCCCGTGGCTGTCGGCTGAAAATCCGGCCTGCGCCAGCGCGGCGATCAATTGTTCCTGCAACGCCAGCAGCGCCGGCGGCGGTGCGCGCATGCCGGCCCAGGCGATGCGCTGGCCGCTGAAGTAGCCCACCATATCGAACGCCAGTTCCAGCGGCGGCACGCGGAGGCCGTCGAGGATGGCCATTAGCGGCGCCACGGCCGCCGCCGGCTGCCAGCCCAGGAAGGCCAGCGTCAAATGCAGGTTGGCCGTCACCACCGGACGTCCGCGCACCAGCGTCTGCCATGGTGCGAGCGCATCGCGTTCGGCCGGCTCGGGCCAGAGCGCGAAAAACAACTTCTGTGGTCCAGTATCGTCGTGCATAAATGGCAGGTTTTGCTATGATAATGCCGCTCCGTCTTGACGCCCCGGCTTGCCGTGCGCGGCCAAGTCCAACTCTGACCGAAAGAATACAACATGATGCGTCGTTTGATTACCCTCGCTTTCTGCAGCGCCAGTGTCGCCATGGCGGCCATGCCAGCCCAGGCCCAGGATCAGGCACAGGTGCAGCCGCAACCTGCCAGCGCACCGGCCGCCGACGCGCCGGCCGCCGCGCCAGCCGCAGCGCCGGTGGTGCCGGGGTCGGCCAGCCCCGGTCCGCTGGCCGATCAGCTGATCGTCACCGACACCAAGGTCGGCCACGGCAAGGAAGCCGTGACCGGCGCCACCGTCCGCGTCCATTACACGGGTTGGCTGTACCGCCCGCTGGCGCGCAATTTCCGTGGCAAGAAGTTCGACTCGTCGCGCGACCCCGGCCGTGAGCCGCTGGAATTCCCGCTCGGCGCGGGCCGCGTCATCAAAGGCTGGGACCAGGGCGTGCAGGGCATGAAGGTGGGTGGCAAGCGCACCCTGATCATCCCCGCCGACCTGGCCTACGGTTCGCGCGGCGCCCCCGGTGGCGACATTCCTCCCAATTCCGCACTGCTGTTCGAGGTCGAACTGGTGGACGTGAAATAAGGCGCAGCGAGCGCGGCTACCGCTCCCGCGTGCAACAAAAAGCGGTAGACTATTGATTCGAATTCCACCCGCGGAGAACAACAAATGAAAATCGCCAACGACATCACCGAATTGATCGGCAACACCCCGCTGGTACGCCTGAACCGCCTGGCCGCCGGCGCCGGCGCGCAAATCCTGGCCAAGCTGGAATACGCCAATCCTGGCCACAGCGTGAAAGACCGCATCGGCCTGGCCATGATCGAGGCCGCCGAAGCGGCCGGCCAGATCCGGCCCGACACCATCATCGTCGAACCCACCAGCGGCAACACTGGCATCGCGCTGGCCATGGTGTGCGCCGCGCGCGGCTACCGCTGCACGCTGGTCATGCCCGACACCATGAGCCGCGAGCGGCGCATGCTGCTGCGCGCCTATGGCGCCGAACTGGTGCTCACGCCGGGCGCCGAAGGCATGCTGGGCGCCATCCGCAAGGCCGAGGAAATGTGCGCGGCCGACCCGCGCTGCCTGATGCCGCAGCAATTCAACAATCCCGCCAATCCCGCCGTGCACCGCCGCACGACGGCCGAGGAAATCTGGCGCGACACTGACGGCCGGATCGACATCCTGGTGGCCGGCGTGGGCACCGGCGGCACCATCACCGGCGTGGGCGAAGTGCTCAAGGCGCGCAAGCCCGGCTTCCAGTGCATCGCCGTGGAGCCGGAGGCGTCGCCCATGCTGTCCAAGGGCACCAAGGGGCCGCACCCGATCCAGGGCATCGGCGCCGGCTTCGTGCCGGGCGTGCTGAACACCCAGGTCTACGATGAAGTCGTTTGCGTCAGCAACGATAACGCGTTCACCACGGCGCGCGACGCGGCCCGGCAGGAAGGTTTGCTGGTGGGGATTTCCGCCGGCGCGGCGCTGTGGGCCGCCATGCAGGTGGCGCAGCGTCCGGAAAACGCAGGCAAGATGATCGTCACGATCGTGCCGTCGTATGGTGAGCGTTACCTGAGCACGCCGCTGTACGCCAACCTCGCGGACTAAGAAAGGAAGTGGCGCCACCAGGGCGCCGCAACGAACAACGGCCGGCTTGCATGCCGGCCGTTGTGCTTAGTGGCTGTGCTTAGTGGCTGCGTTTAATGCTGGTGGCCGTGATTGTGTGCATGGCCTTGGTTGTGCTGATGCCCGTGGTCATGCCCGTGATCATGCTCATGATCGTGATCGTGATCGTGATCGTGGGCATGGCTGGCCGCAGCCGGCTCGCCATGGTCGTGCAGGCTGCACGCGTGGACGGTGGTGCCTTGCTCGATTTGCAGCGTGCAGTGGTGGATAGCGTAGTCGTGCTTGAGCTGGGCGGTGATGGCGTCCATCGCCACGTCACCCGGATAGCCGGACGGCATCACCAGGTGCACGGTCAGGGCCGTCTCGGTGGTGCTCATGGCCCAGATGTGCAGGTCGTGGATGTCGGTCACGCCGTCGCGGCCGCGCAGGAAGCGCTCCACGTCGGCATGGTTCACGCCATCGGGCACGGCTGCCATCATCATCCGCAGCGACATCTTCAGCAGCGACCAGGTGCTCCACGCGATGATGGCCACGATGGAAATACTGACCAGCGGGTCGAGCCAGCTCCAGCCCGTGTACATCACGGCCAGGCCGGCCAGCAGCACGCCCAGCGAGATGGCGGCATCGGCCGCCATGTGCAGGTAGGCCCCGCGGATGTTGATGTCGTCCTTGCTGCCGGCCATGAACAACCAGGCCGAGAAACCATTGATCGCGATGCCCACGGCCGCCACCACCGACACCGTCACGCCCGCCACCGGGGACGGATGCAGCAATTGCTGGACCGCTTCCCACGCGATGGCGCCGCAGGCCAGCATCAGCAGCATGGAATTGAACAGCGCGGCCAGCATCGAACTGCTGCGCATGCCGTAGGTGTAGCGGCCATCAGGCAGGCGCTTGGCCAGGATGGCCGCGACCCAGGCCAGCATCAGGCCCAGCACGTCCGACAGGTTGTGGCCGGCGTCGGCCATCAGCGCCGTCGAATTGGCGATGAAACCGTAGATGAATTCGATCGCCACGAACACGCTGTTGAGCACGATGGCGATGGCGAACGCGCGGCCGTGGGTGGTCGGGTCGCCGTGGTGGTGATGGTGGCCGTGACCGTGACTATGGCCGTGGCCATGCTGGTGGTCGTGGTGAGCATGGTCATGCCCGTGGTGATCGTGGTGGCGGCTCATGCTTCGCTTCCTGGAGTAGGTTCGGCGATATGTTCGAGCATATCGCACAGGACGTCGCTGATGTGGCCATCGGCGGCGGTGTAGAACACTTGTTTGCCATGCCGTTCCGACTTGACGATGCGGGCCGCGCGCAGCAGGCGCAGGTGGTGACTCACCAGCGAGCCGCTCAGGTGCAGCGACGCGGCGATCGAGCTCACCGCCACCGGCGTGGTCAGGCAGGCCAGCACGATGCGCAAGCGCGTCGGGTCGCCCAGCAAGTGGAACAAATCGGCCAGTTGCGCGATGGCGGGATCGGATTCAGCGTAGGATTTCATGGCTAACATATGAATAGGTGTTCATATGTTAGCAGAAAACGGCGCGCGATAGCAGTTGACGTCGGAACGTCAGGTTATTTCTGCATTTCCGCCTGCACCAGATTGCGGGCCTTGGGGTCGAGCTTTTGCACGGCCTTGGCCAGCTTTTCGCCGTTCTGGATGGCCAGCAGTTGTTCGGCTGTCAGGCTCTTGGCTTGCACGATGGGTGCGGGGGGCGGGACGGGTTTGAAGAACAGGGCCTGGCCGCCCAGCACCAGCAGGGCACTGAGCATGGACACGGCCGCCGCCGCGCCCAGCAAGCGCCATTCGCGCGGCGAGAAGGCGCCAGCCGTGGGCGCGTCCGCTGTGGACACCGGCGATGGCGCCTGCGCGGCCAAAGGCATGGGGGACGCGTCGGCCGCCATGCTGGCGCCGGCCGCCGCCGATGACGACGCTGGCCCCCCTGCTGCCGCCGGTGCCGCCACCGCTGGCAATGCGGCCGCCTCCGTCAGGCCGCCGGCCGCGCGTGCGTGCTGCGCCAAGTCGCGCGAGGCCGCTTCGATCAGCGCCACGTGGCGTTCCACGGTCTCCTCCAGCACCGCCTCGTTCAGCGCCACCAGCGCGAAGATGGGATCGTCGACGTCGATCCGCACACCGGTTTTTTCAAAGACGAGGCTGCGCAGCTTGTGCTGGTCCATGGCTTACCACTGCACTTTGTCGAGTTGCTCGAACAGGTCGCGGAACACGACCTTGATGCGCTGCTTCTCCATCACATTGAACTTGTCGCTTTCCTTGACCTCGTTGGCCGTCATGCGCGCCGTGTTCATCTTCTTGATGTCGGCGCCGAAGGTGTCGGCGTTGCGCTGGGCCAGCACCACGCGGCCCTTGACCCGCGCCGCGTTGTCGGCATAGGTCTGCGATTCCGTGAACTGCTTGCCGGAGGCCGACTGCAGCAGGCCGAAGTGCTCGTTCTCCCACAGCACCAGCGGCACATTGGTCGACTTGGCCGTCGACACGAAGCCCATGGCCGTGTCGTGCAGCGTGTCGCCGCCGCCGACGATGGTGTGGATGTAGACCTTGCGGCCCGATTCCTCCAGCAGCGAGAAGCAGTCGTTCTCGATCAGGTAGCCCATCAGCGGCGAGAAGGTGTTGGCGCCGTTGTCGATCACGCAGTTGCCGTCTTCCTCCAGGATGTCGATCATCAGGGCGTCGAAGCGCTTGGGGTCGATGTTGCGCGTGTCCGTCATCACCGGCACGTGCTTGACGGCCATCGCCTTGTAGCGCGAGAAGGTGGCGTTTTCCTGGTCGGTGTCGTAACAGCGCAGCGGCGTTTCATCCTTGCCCGCGATCCACTGGGCCAGGATGGTCGACACCAGCGTCTTGCCGATGCCGCCCTTGCCCTGGAGAATGAAATGTACCGTGTTTTGCATCAAAATACTCCCTGAGTCTGTGATTCCTTCGGACGTGCGGCCACCGCGGGGCGCGTCGCACAGCGTCGAGGGTAATTGTTTTGGGAGCGGATAGCAACCGGGCCGTGGCGGCCGGCAATGCACTCAGGCGATGACTCAGTCGATGAAGCGCAGCAGTCCGCGCAGCGCATGGACCACCGTCTGTTCGCGCACGGCCTGGCGGTCGCCAGGGAACACCAGGCGCTCGGTGCGCACCTGGTTGCCATCGGACCAGCCAAAGCACACCGTGCCCACCGGCTTGCCCGGCACGGCCCCGGTGGGACCGGCGATGCCCGTCACCGACACGGCCACATGGGCGTTGCTGGCGCCCAGCGCGCCATTGGCCATGGCAGCCGCCACTTCCTCGCTCACGCTGCCCAGCTGCGCCATCAGCGCGGCCGGCACGTCCAGCATCTCCGTCTTGGAGGCGTTGGAATAGGTGACGAAGCCGCAGTCGAACCAGCCGGTGGACCCGGCGATCTCGGTGATGGCCTGGGCGATACCGCCCCCCGTGCACGATTCGGCCGTCGTCAGCAGCCAGCCTTTCTGTTGCAGCGCCTGGCCGACCCGGGTGGCCAGTTCGATGATGGTGGGGGTGGTCACGATATGCTCCTTCACGGCAGAGTCTGTCGGATGCGGGACGGTCTCCTCGTCACGGCCTGAGTTCACTTTACCATGCCGCACTGGCCCGTGCCAGTGCCGTTCCCCGCTGCGCCGGTGCTCCTGTTCAATCGGTAATGTTGTGAAAAAAGCTCCCCAAGCGGCGGGAAAGTGCGTACACTCGGAGACGCACCACGCCCGCCCGCGCCTGTGGGCGCGCGCCGCGAGACTGTCCATTTGCAAGCCGCGCCCGACGCGCGGACCTGGCCGACGGCGCCCACCGCACGGTGCCCGGCCCGCATCGCATTGACTCTGACAGCCCAGCTATGACGTCGTTGAACGGTTTCGACACTGGAACGACCCCGGCCGCACGTGCGGACGCGCCCGCGCGCGTGCGCCGGCGCCTCTTGCTGGCGGCCGCCGTGGCCGGCGTCACCGGGCCGGCGCTGCTGGCGCCGGGCGCCGCGTCGGCCCAGGCGGGCGCGCTGGAGCGCCAGGTCAAGGCCGCCTACCTGTACAAGTTCGCCGGTTTCGTCGAATGGCCCGAGGGCAGCTTCGCCCATGCCGACAGCCCGCTGCTGATCGGCGTGGCCGGCGCCGACGCGCTGGCCGACCAGCTCGAACTGACGGTGGCCGGCCGCAATGCCGGCGGCCATCCGCTGCAGGTGAAACGGGTGCGCAAGGGCGATTCCCTGGCCGGGCTGCACATGCTGTTCCTGGGCGCCGTGGACAAGGCGCAGTTGCCGGACTTGCTGGCCACCTGCCAGAACCAGTCCGTGCTGACCGTGTCCGACAGCGAGGAAGTGCATGCGCAGGGCAGCATCATCCATTTCGTCATCGCCGACGACAAGCTGCGCTTCGAAGTGGCGCTCAAGCAGGCGCTGGCCGCGCACATCAAGATCAGCGCGCGCATGCTGTCGGCCGCCTACCGCGTGCAGGGGGCGATATGAGACAGGCCCGCAGCTTGCGCCAGAAACTGCTGGGGGTGGTGCTGCTGACCACACTGGTGGCGCTGCTGGTGTCGGTCGGCACCATCATCGGCTACGACCTGCGGGCATACCACCGCAACATCCTGGCCGACATGAGCACCCAGTCCGAACTGATCGGCCACATGACGTCGGCCGCGCTGGCGTTCGACGACCCGCGCCTGGCCACGGAAAACCTGGCCCTGCTGCGGTTGCGGCCCAAGATCAACGCCGGCGCCATCTACAACGCGCGCGGCCAGTTGTTCGCCACCTACGTGGCGCCGGGCCAGCAGGGCGCGTTCCCGCCCAAGGCCGGGACCGAGGACGGCACGCGCTTCGAGCGGGGCAAGCTGATCCTGTTTAAGCGCATCGTCGACAATGGCGAACTGTTGGGCACAGTCTATCTGCGCGCCGAGTACGAGATGGTGGGGCGCACCGCCGACTACCTGGTGATCGCGTTCGGCGTGACGGCGCTGGCCATGCTGATCGCCTGGCTGGTGCTGGGGCGCCTGAGCCACGTGGTCACCCAGCCCATCCTCGACATCGCCGCCATCGCGCGCGAGGTGGTGGAGACGGGCGATTATTCGCGCCGCGCGCGCAAGCTGTCGGACGACGAGGTGGCGCAACTGGTGGACTCGTTCAACCGCATGCTCAGCGAAATCGAGGCCCGCACCCGGGCGCTCGAATCATCCAACCACGCGCTGGCGGGCGAGGCGGAACAGCGCAGCCTGGCGCAGCAGGAAGTGATGCGGCTGAACGCGGAGCTGGAGCAGCGCGTGCATGAGCGCACCTTGCAGCTGGAAGCCGCCAACGCCGAGCTGGAACGGGCCATGGAGGAGGCGCGCAGCGCCAACCAGGCCAAGACGGCTTTCCTGTCCTCCATGAGCCACGAGCTGCGCACGCCGCTCAACGCCATCCTCGGCTTCGCTCAGATCCTGACCTCCGACAAGCTGCCCTCGACGCTGCCGCAGAAGAAGGAATTCGCCAGCCACATCCTCAAGTCGGGCCGCCACCTGCTGACCCTGATCAACGAGATCCTGGACCTGGCCAAGATCGAATCGGGCGCCGTGGCGCTGTCGCTGGAACCGGTGGCGCTGGACGACATCCTGCACGAGTGCCACACCATGACGGAGCCGCTGGCGGCCCAGCGCAATATCCGCCTGCTGTTCCCGGGCGACTGCCACGCCACCGTCCGGGCCGACCGCACCCGCCTCAAGCAGACCGTGCTCAACCTGCTGTCGAACGCCATCAAGTACAACCGCGATGGCGGCGCCGTGGTGGTCGATTGCGCCATGACGGGCCCGGAGCGGCTGCGCCTGACGGTGCAGGACACCGGCCTCGGCCTGCGGCCCGAGCAGGTGGCCTTGCTGTTCCAGCCGTTCAACCGGCTGGGCCAGGAAGCCGGCGCCGAGGAGGGCACCGGCATCGGGCTGGTGGTGACCAAGCGGCTGGTGGAGCTGATGGGCGGCGCCATCGGGGTGTCCAGCAGCGCCGGCGTGGGCAGCATGTTCTGGATCGAGCTGCCGGCCACCGAACCGTTGGCGCCGCCCCAGGAGGACGAGGCGGCGCGCGCGCTGGCGGGCGTGCCGGCCGGCGGCGAGGGCGGGCAGGTCACGCTGCTGTACGTGGAGGACAACCCGGCCAACCTCAAGCTGGTGGAGGAGATCCTGCGTTACCGGCCCGACGTGCGCCTGTTGTCGGCGCCCGACGGCCACCTGGGCATCGAACTGGCGCGCGCCCACCGGCCGGACCTGATCCTGATGGACATCAACCTGCCCTGCGTGAGCGGCTTCGACGCGCTGCAACTGCTGCGCGCCGATCCGGCCACGGCCCACATCCCCGTGATCGCGCTGACGGCCAACGCCATGCCGCGCGACGTGGAGAAGGGGCTGGCGATGGGCTTTTTCCGTTACCTCGTCAAGCCCATCAACATTGAAGAATTCACCGAGGCGATCAACGCCACGCTGGCCCACCTGGCCAGCCGGCGCGCCCTGGCCAAGGCGGCGGAGCGCACATGATCAGCCAAGACGACATCCTGCGGGCGAAAATCCTCATCGTCGACGACCAGCCGGTCAACATCCAGCTGCTCGAATTCCTGTTGTCGAGCAGCGGCTACCAGGCCGTCAGCGCCACCGGCGACCCGACGCAGGTGGCGCCCTGGCACGCCGAGCACCGCTACGACCTGATCATCCTCGACCTGCACATGCCGCACATGAGCGGCTTCGAGGTGATGGAGGCGCTCAAGCCGCTGGAGACGGAAGCCTACCTGCCGGTGCTGGTGGTGACGGCCGAACCGGACAAGAAGCTGGCCGCGCTGGAAGCCGGCGCGCGCGACTTCGTCAGCAAGCCGTTCGACCCGGTGGAGGTGCTGACCCGCATCCGCAACATGCTGGAGGTGCGCCTGCTGCACCGCGAGGCGCGCGACTACAACGCCCGCCTGGAGCAGACCGTGCGCGAGCGCACCGCCGAGTTGCAGCGCTTCCGCAGCGCCATGGACGCCACGGCCGACGCCATCTTCCTGCTCGACGCCCACAGCCTGGACCTGCTGGACGTGAACGACGGCGCCTGCCGCATGCTCGGCTACGAGCGCGACGCGCTGCTGGCGCAGACGCCGCAGCGGCTGGCGCTGGGCACGCCCGAGGCGCTGCGCGAGCAGGCCGCGCGGCTGGCCGGCCAGGCCGGCGCCGTGGCCGGCGCGGCGGCGTCGCGCGCGCCGGAGCTGGCCGAGATCGAACTGGCGCGCTACGACCAGGCCAAGGTGCCGGCCGAGATCTACTGGCAGTTGCAGCCGGGCGCCGCGCCGGGCCAGGCGCCCGTGCTGCTGGGGGTGGCGCGCGACATCAGCGAGCGCCGCCAGGCCCAGGAACGGCTGCGCCACATGGCCCGCTACGACAGCCTGACGGGCCTGCCCAACCGCAGCCTGTTCTTCCAGACCCTGGCCGAATCGATCGAGCTGGCGCAGGACAAGGAATGGCGCATCGTGGTGCTGTTCATCGCGCTCGACCGCTTCAAGAACATCAACGATTCGCTGGGCGCGGCGCTGGGCGACGAACTGCTGCGCCAGTTCAGCAACCGGCTGGTGCAGTGCGTGCGCATCCGCGACACGGTGGGCCGCCTCGGCGGCGACGAGTTCGGCCTGATCCTGACCATGACGCGCGACCAGCAGGACGCCGTCTACGTGGCCAACGAAGTGCGCGAGGCGCTGCGCGCGCCGTTCGAGCTGGGCGAACACCACCCCACGCTGACGGCCAGCATCGGCATCGCCATGTACCCGGACGACGCC
The DNA here is from genome assembly GCF_014042345.1 of Rugamonas brunnea. Lineage (GTDB taxonomy): Bacteria > Pseudomonadota > Gammaproteobacteria > Burkholderiales > Burkholderiaceae_D > Rugamonas > Rugamonas brunnea. The sequence continues at coordinate 12,342 of NZ_JACEZT010000013.1, read as the reverse complement.
ACCGACCCGGAAACCCTGGTCAACTACGCCGACACGGCCATGAACCGGGCCAAGGAGGCCGGGCGCGACGGCTACCGCTTCTTCACGGCCGGCATGAACGTGCAGGTGCTGGCGCGGCTGGACCTGGAGATGGCGCTGCGGCGCGCGCTCGACAACGACGAGCTGGTGCTGTATTTCCAGCCCAAGGTCAACCTGCACACGGGCGCCATCAGCGGCGCGGAAGCCCTGCTGCGCTGGCAGCGGCCCGGCTACGGCCTGGTGTTCCCGGCCGAATTCGTGCCGGTGCTGGAGGACACGGGCCTGATCGTGCGGGTCGGCGCCTGGATCATCGACACGGCCTGCCGCCAGATCGCGGCCTGGGCGCGCGCGGGCGCGGGCGCCGTGCACGTGGCGGTGAACGTGTCGAGCCGCCAGTTCGTCGAGGGCGACCTGGAACAGGAGGTGCGCACGGCGCTGGAGCGCTACAAGGTGCCGCCCGAACTGCTGGAACTGGAGCTGACGGAGACGGCCCTGATGTCGAACGCCGAGCGCACCATCGTCGTGCTGTCCAACCTGCGGGAACTGGGAGTGCAGGTGGCGATCGACGATTTCGGCACCGGTTATTCCAGCCTGGCCTATTTGCAGCGCTTCCCGATCGACAAGCTCAAGATCGACATCGCCTTCGTGCGCGACATCACCACCAATCCCAACGACGCGGCCATCGCGCTGGCCATCATCAGCATGGCGCACAGCCTCAAGCTGCGGGTGATCGCCGAAGGGGTGGAGTCGCGCTCCCAGCTCGAATACCTGCGCCGCAACCGTTGCGACGAGATGCAGGGCTTCTTCTTCAGCCGTCCGCTGCCGGCCGACGAGATGGGCGCGCTGGTGGAGGCGGGCAAGGGCTTGCCGCCCGAAGCGGGCGGACAGGATACGCCGGCCCAGACTTTGCTGATCGTGGACGACGACGTCAATGTGCTGTCGTCGCTGCACCGGCTGTTCCGGCGCGACGGCTACCAGATCCTGACGGCCGTGTCGCCGGCCGAAGGGTTTGAACTGCTGGCGCTGCACCCGGTGCAGGTGATCCTGTGCGACCAGCGCATGCCCATCATGAGCGGCACGGAATTTCTCAGCAAGGTCAAGGAGATGTACCCGGACACGATACGCATCATCCTGTCCGGCTACACGGGGCTGGAGGCGGTGCTCGATTCGATCAACCGCGGCGCCATCTACCGCTTCTACACCAAGCCGTGGGACGACATCCAGTTGCGCGACAACATCCGGCTGGCCTTCCACCACTACTGGCTGATGCACGGCACCGGCCGCCGCGTGGGGCTGCCGGACGAGGACCACACGGCGTTGTGAAATTAAGAAGTGAAGTGGTCGAAGCTGGACAGTTTCAAGTCGAGCGCGTGGCCGGCCGCGTCCACCAGCCGCAGTCCCGGTTCCGCCTCGATGCGCCCGACCCGCGTGACGGGCGTGGCCACGCTGCCGGCCGCCGCCAGCACCGCCGCGCGCGCGCTGGCCGGGGCCGTGAAGCACAGCTCGTAATCGTCGCCGCCGGCGGCCGTGTAGGCGCGGCGCAGGGCCGTGTCGCGCGTGGCCAGCACGTCGCCGGCCGGCAGCGCGTCCACGTCCAGCGTGGCGCCCACGCGCGAGCGGGCCAGGATGTGGCCCAGGTCGCCCACCAGGCCGTCGGAGATGTCAATCGCCGCGTGCGCCACGCGCTGTTGGGCCAGCAGCATGCCCAGTTCCACGCGCGGCGTGGGCGCATGCATGCGCACGGCGGCCGCGCGCAGGCTGGCCTCGTCCAGCGGCACCTCGTTCAGGTAGCCGGCCAGCGCCAGGCGCGCGTCGCCCAAGGTGCCCGAGATCCAGATGTCGTCGCCGACCTTGGCCGCGTCGCGCCGCAGCGCGTGGCCCGGCTGCAGTTCGCCGAACACGGTGATGCAGATGTTGAGCGGGCCCTTGGTGGTGTCGCCGCCGATCAGTTCGCAATCGTGGGCGTCGGCCAGCGCGAACAGGCCGGTGGAGAAACCGTGCAGCCAGTCGCGCTCGGCCGCCGGCAGCGCCAGCGCCAGCGTGCAGGCCACGGGACGCGCACCCATGGCCGCCAGGTCCGACAGGTTCACGGCCAGGCACTTGTGGCCCAGCTGGACCGGCTCGGCGCCGGCGAAGAAGTGGCGGCCCTCGACCAGCATGTCGGACGAGATGGCCATCTGCATGCCGGGCGTGGGGGTGAGCAGGGCGCAATCGTCGCCGATGCCCAGCGTGGCGCGGGCGGGACGGTCGCGGTTGAAATAGTGCTTGATCAGGTCGAATTCGGAGAGCATGGCGCTATTGTACCGAAGCGTGGAGGGGGCCGGCGCGGGCCGATTGTTACTTAATGATATGCAATTTCCGTTCGCAACGTATCATTTACATACAAAATGGTTATAACAGTTGGTGAAAATACCTACTTAATTGAAAGAATGGGTCTGATAAAATCGGAAGCTTTCCGATCGAACATACAGGAAGGCTGCACAGCATGGATTCGTCATCTGATCAAAAAGAGGAACTTCGCCAACAACTGCGCCTTGCCGCACTTGAGTATCACGAGATACCACGCCCCGGCAAAATCAGCGTCACCCCCACCAAGCAACTGACCAACCAGCGCGACCTGGCGCTGGCGTATTCGCCCGGGGTGGCGGCGCCGTGCGAAGAGATCGTTGTCGATCCGGCCAACGCCTACAAGTACACGGCGCGCGGCAACCTGGTGGCCGTGATCACCAACGGCACCGCCGTGCTGGGCCTGGGCAACATCGGCCCGCTGGCCGCCAAGCCCGTGATGGAAGGCAAGGGCGTGCTGTTCAAGAAGTTCGCCGGCATCGACGTGTTCGACATCGAGATCAACGAGTCCGACCCCGACAAGCTGTGCGACATCATCGCCGCGCTAGAACCGACCTTCGGCGGCGTGAACCTGGAAGACATCAAGGCGCCAGAGTGCTTCTACATCGAGCGCCAGCTGCGCGACCGCATGAAGATCCCCGTGTTCCACGACGACCAGCACGGCACCGCCATCATCGTCGGCGCGGCCATCCTCAACGGTATTAAAGTTGTCGGCAAGAATATCAAGGATTGCAAACTGGTGGTGTCGGGCGCCGGCGCCGCCGCGCTGGCCTGCCTGGACCTGATCGTCGACCTCGGCTTCCCGCTGGAGAACATCTTCGTCACCGACCTGGCCGGCGTGGTCTACAAGGGCCGCACCGAACTGATGGACCCGGACAAGGAACGCTTCGCGCGCGACACCACGGCCCGCACCCTGGCCGAAGTGATCCCCGGCGCCGACATCTTCCTCGGCGTGTCGGCCGGCGGCGTGCTGAAACCGGACATGGTGCGCCAGATGGCCGCCAAGCCCCTGATCCTGGCGCTGGCCAACCCGACCCCGGAAATCCTGCCGGAGGAAGTGAAGGCCGTGCGCGATGACGCCGTGATCTGCACCGGCCGTTCGGACTACCCGAACCAGGTCAACAACGTGCTGTGCTTCCCCTACATCTTCCGCGGCGCCCTCGATTGCGGCGCCACCACCATCACGCGTGAGATGGAGATCGCCGTGGTGCACGCGATCGCCGAGCTGGCCCATGCCGAGCAGAGCGACATCGTGGCCACCACCTACGGCATCAGCAACCTGTCGTTCGGCCCTGAATACCTGATCCCGATGCCGTTCGATCCGCGCCTGCTGATCCAGATCGCCCCGGCCGTGGCCAAGGCGGCCGAGCAGTCCGGCGTGGCGACCCGCCCGATCAAGGACTTGCAAGCCTACGCCGACAGCCTGCAGCAGTTCGTGTACCGCAGCGGCACCTTCATGAAGCCGCTGTTCCAGGTGGCCAAGAACACGCACGCCGACCTCAAGCGCATCGTCTACGCCGAGGGCGAGGAAGAGCGCATCCTGCGCGCCGTGCAGGTGGTGGTCGACGAGCGCCTGGCGCGCCCGATCCTGGTGGGCCGTCCGGCCGTGCTCGAATCGCGGATCCAGAAGTTCGGCCTGCGCATCAAGCAGGGCGTGCACTTCGACGTGATCAACCCCGATTTCGACGAGCGTTACCGCGATTACTGGAAGTCGTATTACGAGCTGACCGCGCGCAAGGGCGTGACCCAGGAATACGCCAAGCTGGAAATGCGCCGCCGCCATACGCTGATCGGCTCCATGATGATCGCCAAGGGCGACGCCGACGGCATGATCTGCGGCACCTTCGGCACCACCGACCTGCACCTGAAGTACATCGACCAGGTGCTGGGCAAGCGGGCCGGCGCCAAGGTGTACGCGGCCATGAACGTGCTGATCCTGCCCGAGCGCCAGCTGGTGATGGTCGACACCCACGTCAACGAGAACCCGAACGCCGAGCAGCTGGCCGAGATCACCATCATGGCCGCCGATGAGATGGTGCGCTTCGGCCTGTCGCCGCGGGCGGCGCTGCTGTCGCACTCGAACTTCGGCTCGTCCAACAGCGAATCGGCGCAGAAGATGCGGGCCGCGCTGGCCATCATCAAGGAACGGGCGCCGGAGCTGGAAATCGACGGCGAGATGCACGGCGACACGGCGCTCGACTCCAAGCTGCGCGCCAAGATCATGCCCGGCTCCAACCTGGACCATGACGCCAACCTGCTGGTCATGCCCAACATCGACGCCGCCAATATCGCCTACAACCTGGTCAAGACGGCGGCCGGCAACGGCATCGCCGTGGGCCCGATCCTGCTCGGCTGCGCCCGTCCGGTGCACATCCTCACGCCGTCGGCCACGGTGCGCCGCATCGTCAACATGACGGCCCTGTGCGTGGTGGACGCGGTGGCCGAACGCAAGAACTGATCGGCCTCCGCTCCCTAAACCGGGGTCAGGTCATGCCGTCAGGCAAGTCGCAGTGTGGCTTGCCTGACGGAATGACCTGACCCCGGTGTGCTTTTTGATGCTAAAAATTGCTCTGTAACAAGATGTAAGTGTTGTAATCGACATAATTGGTGAGAAGTGCGCCACAGACCCTCTGTTACAATACCGGGTTGTTCGAGGGCGAGCATGTCCTCCCGCCATTCCCAGCATCGGATCTCAATATCATGCACAACACGAAGAAAGCGCTCATCACGGGCATTACCGGCCAGGACGGCGCCTATCTGGCAGAATTGCTGCTGGAGAAGGGGTATGAAGTCACGGGCACCTACCGCCGCACCAGCTCCGTCAACTTCTGGCGCATCGAGGAACTGGGCATCGCCGCCCATCCCAAGCTCAAGCTGGTCGAGTACGACCTGACCGACCTCGGTTCCAGCATCCGCCTGCTGCAGAACGTGGCGCCGGACGAGATCTACAACCTGGCCGCGCAAAGCTTCGTCGGCGTGTCGTTCGAGCAGCCCGTGACGACGGCCGAGATCACCGGCATCGGTCCCGTCAACCTGCTGGAGGCGATCCGCATCGTCAACCCGAAGATCCGCTTCTACCAGGCGTCGACCTCGGAGATGTTCGGCAAGGTGCAAGCCATCCCGCAGAAAGAGGACACCCCGTTCTATCCGCGCAGCCCGTATGGCGTGGCCAAGCTGTATGCGCACTGGATGACGGTCAACTACCGCGAGTCGTACGGCATCTTCGGCAGCTCGGGCATCCTGTTCAACCACGAGTCGCCGCTGCGCGGCCGTGAATTCGTCACCCGCAAGATCACGGACGCGGTGGCCAAGATCAAGCTGGGCAAGCTCGACGTGCTGGAACTGGGCAACCTGGACGCCAAGCGCGACTGGGGCTACGCCAAGGAATACGTGGAAGGCATGTGGCGCATCCTGCAGGCCGACCAGCCGGGCACCTATGTGCTGGCCACCAACCGCACGGAAACCGTGCGCGACTTCGTCACCATGGCCTTCAAGGCCATCGACGTGGCCATCGAATGGCAGGGCACGGCCGACCACGAGACGGGCCACTGCAGCCGCACCGGCAAGGTGCTGGTCAAGGTCAGCCCCAAGTTCTATCGTCCGGCCGAAGTGGAGCTGCTGATCGGCGACCCGACCAAGGCCGTCACGGAACTGGGCTGGAAGCCGCAGACCACGCTGGAGCAGCTGTGCCAGATGATGGTCGAGGCCGACCTGCGCCGCAACGCGGCCGGCTTCTCGTTCTAAGCGCGCGCCATGGCGACCGCACCGCTGGCCCTGATGGCCGCCGCGCAGGAAGGCGCCGGCAAGCGCGCCCTGGTCACCGGCCTGGCCGGCTTCACGGGCCGCTACCTGGAGCAGGAACTGCGCGCGGCCGGCTATGAGGTGCATGGCACCACCACGCCGGGCCACCCGGCCGCTCCCGGTTTGTACCCGGTCGACCTGACCGACCGCGCCGCCGTGGCGGCCATGGTGCAACAGGTGCAGCCGGATGTGGTGGCCCACCTGGCCGGCATCGCCTTCGTCGGCCATGCCGACGTCGAGCAGTTCTACCGCGTCAATGTGGTCGGCACGCGCCACCTGCTGGAAGCGCTGGCCGGGCTGGCGCGCAAGCCGTCGGCCGTGCTGCTGGCGTCCAGCGCCAATATCTACGGCAACACCAGCGTGCCCGTCATCGACGAGAACGTGGCGGCCGCGCCGGCCAACGATTACGCCGTCAGCAAGCTGGCCATGGAGTACATGGCCCGCCTGTGGCAGGACAAGCTGCCCCTGATCATCACCCGGCCGTTCAACTACACGGGCGTGGGCCAGCACGAGAACTTCCTGCTGCCCAAGATCGTCGGCCACTTCCGCCGCCGCGCCACCGACATCGAACTGGGCAACCTGCACGTGTGGCGCGATTTTTCCGACGTGCGCATGGTGGCGGCCAGCTACCGCGCGCTGCTGGCGGCGGCGCCGGCCGGCCAGACCTTCAACATCTGCTCCGGCCGCGCCCATTCGCTGGGCGAGGCGCTGGACATGATGGCCGACATCGCCGGCTACCGCATCAACGTGCATGTCAACCCGGCCTTCGTGCGCGCCAACGAGGTGGAACGGCTGACGGGCGATAATGCCCGCCTGGCCGCCGTGGTGGGCGCGCTGGCGCCGCCGCCGCTGGCCGACACGCTGCGCTGGATGTACGAGGCGTGAGCGCGCTGCGCATCGGCCTGTCCACCACCACGATGGAGCCCGAGCTGACGGGCGGCCGCCTGGATGGCATCGGCGTCTACACCCAGGCCTTGCTGGCCAACCTGCCGGGGGCCGGCTGCGTGGTGCAGCCGCTGTCGTTCGCGCCACCGGGCGCGCCCGAGCGCCTGCGCGTGGGACGGGCCTTGCCGCTGTCGTTCACGCTGGCCACCATCGGCGACCTGATCCTGCCGTCGAGCGCCCGGCTGGCCGTGCGCGACCTGGGGCCGGACGGCCAGCCGCTGGACCTGTACCACGCCACCGACTACCGCATTGTGCGCATGGATTGCCCGGTGGTGGCCACGCTGCACGACGCGCTGCCGATCGCCCATCCGGAATGGTGCAGCCCGCGCCTGCGCGGCCTGAAGAACTGGCTGCAGGCCAAGGCCGCCCGCAAGGCCGACCATGTGATCACCGGCTCGCAGTACTCGGTGCGCGAGCTGGTCGAGTGCTTCGGCGTGGACGAGCGCCGCATCAGCGTGGTGTACCACGGCGTCGATCCATGCTGGTTCGACGCGCCCGACGCGGCCGACGTGGCCGCCACACTGACGCGCCATGGCCTGCGGCCCGGCTACTTCCTCACCGTCGGCACCCTGCAGCCGCGCAAGAACATCGAGCGCCTGCTGCAAGCCTACCTGGCGCTGCCGCCCGTGGTGCGCGCGGCGCGCCAGCTGGTGATCGTGGGCGCGCCCGGCTGGCGCAGCGAGGAGCTGGTGCGCCGCATCGAGGCGGCCCGCCAGCAGGGCGAGAACGTGTGCTGGCTGTCGGCTGTGACCGAACATGCCGAGCTGCGCCAGCTGTACGCGGGCAGCGGCGCCTTCGTGTTCCCGTCGCTGTACGAAGGTTTTGGCCTGCCGGTGCTGGAGGCGTTCGCCAGCGGCGTGCCGGTGGTGGCGTCGAACGCGACCTCGCTGCCCGAGGCCTGCCAGGGCGCGGCGCTGGAAGCGGATCCGCTGTCGGTGCCCGAATGGACGGCCGCCATGCACACCATCGTGCGCGACGAGGCATTGCGCACGCGCCTGGTCGCGGCCGGCCAGCGTCGCGCGCTGCAACTGACCTGGGCCGAGACGGCGCGCCGTACGGTGGCCGTCTACCAATCCATCCTTACCCAGTGACGCGCGAGCGTCCGATTCCCCATGCGCGTGCTTCATTTCTACAAGACCTATTACCCCGACACGTGGGGCGGCATCGAGCAGGTGATCCGCCAGCTGTGCGTGGGCACCGGCCGGCTGGGCGTGCGCAACGAGGTGCTGACGCTGACCCGCCAGCCCGAGCCGGCCGAACTGGCGTTCGAAGGCCACCAGGTGCACCGCGTACCGCTCGATTTCGAGATCGCCTCCACCGGTTTCTCGGTGTCGGCCATCCGCAAGCTGGCGCGGCTGGCGCGCCAGGCCGACGTGATCCATTACCATTTCCCATGGCCGTTCATGGACCTGGCCCATTTCCTGGCGCGGGTCGATAAACCGAGCGTGGTGACCTACCATTCGGACATCGTGCGCCAGAAGAACCTGCTGCGGCTGTACACGCCGCTCAAGCGCGGCTTCCTGCGCAGCGTGGACGCGATCGTGGCCACCTCGCCCAACTACCTGGCCTCGTCGCCCGTGCTGAGCCGCTACCAGCACAAGACCCACACCATCACCTATGGCCTGGACCAGGCCATCTATCCGGAGCCGTCCCAGGCCACGCGCGACAAGTGGCGTGCCAGGTGCGGCGAGCGCTTCTTCCTGTTCGTCGGCGTGCTGCGCTATTACAAGGGCTTGCACATCCTGCTCGACGCCATGGCCAGCGTCGACTACCCGGTGGTGATCGTGGGCGCCGGGCCCATCGAGCAGGAGCTCAAGGCCCATGCGGCGCGCCTGGGCCTGCACCACGTGCAGTTCGTGGGCGCGCTGGACGAGGAGGACAAGGTGGCGCTGCTGCAGCTGTGCTACGCGATGGTGTTCCCGTCCCACCTGCGCTCGGAAGCGTTCGGCATCTCGCTGCTGGAAGGGGCCATGTACGGCAAGCCCATGATCTCGAGCGAGATCGGCACCGGCACCACTTACATCAACATCGACCAGGAGACCGGGCTGGTGGTGCCGCCCAACGATCCGCCCGCGTTCGGGGCCGCCATGCGCACCCTGTGGGAGCAGCCGGAACTGGCCGCCGCCATGGGCCGGCGCGCCGCGGAGCGCTACCACGCCCTGTTTACGGCCGAGCGGATGGCGGCCAACTACGCGGCCCTGTACCACGAGGTGGTGGCGGCGCGCGCGCGCTGATTTTCTGGTCGTGGCTTGATCTGGCGCAAACCATTGCGGCGGGCTGGCGCTACCATGGCGCTGGACTCTCTGCCCCCGTTTCCGGTCCGTAACACCGATCTTCCCAGTTATCGACGGTTTCATGCGACGCAACGACGGTGCGGGTGGCGAGAGTTCACCGCCGCGCCGCCGTTTGCGCCCGCCGCCCCATCCGGGTTACCATGGCGGCGCGCCCCGGCATTCCCGCCGCCGGGCGCTCCACCGAAAGGGCGGCCCTTCCGTGACGCACGCATACCCGCTGGCAGCACCCTGTCGCGCCGTCCGGCCATGAACGGCGTCCCCACCGTTTCCGTCTGCATCCCCACCTACCGTGGCGCGGCCCTGCTGGGCCAGGCCATCGATTCGGTGCTGGCCCAGCACTACACCGATTTCGAACTGCTCATCATCGACAACCATTCCGGGGACGGCACCGACCAGCTGGTGGCCAGCTACACCGATCCGCGCATCCGCTACCTGTGCAACGCGCGCAACCTGGGCGCCGAGGCGAACTGGAACCGTTGCCTGGACGAGGCGCGCGGGCGCTACATCAAGCTGCTGCCGCACGACGACCTGATCGCGCCCGACTGCCTGGCGCGCCAGGTCGAGGTGCTCGAGCGCGACCAGGCGCAGGCGATCGCGCTGGTCTATTGCGCGCGCACCGTGATCGACGCGGGCGGGCGCGCCGTGATGGTGCGCGGCGGCGCGCGCCGCGGCGGCGTGGTCGCGGGGCCGGCGCTGGTGCGGCGCTGCCTGCGCCGGGGCACCAACCTGATCGGCGAACCGGGCGCGGTGTTGTTCCGGCGCCAGCTGGCGCGCACGGTCGGCCCGTTCGACGCCAGCCTGCCCTACGTGGTGGACCTCGATTACTGGTGCCGCCTGCTGCGCCATGGCGACGCCTGCCACCTGCCGCAACCGCTGGCGTCGTTCCGGCTGTCGCGCGCGGCGTGGAGCGTGGCGCTGGAGCGGCGCCAGGGCGCCGACTTCCGCCGTTTCATGGACCGGCTGGCGGCCGACCCCCGTTATGCGCTGGGCCCGGCCGGCACGCTGGCCGGGCGCCTGATGGCGAGCCTGAACGGCGGCCTGCGGCTGGCGTTCTACCGTTTGTTGCTGGATTGAGGCCGATATGACGACGGCCTCTTGCGGCGGGCGCGGAAAGTGGTCACCATGAGCGCGTGGTCGCGCGCGGCGCCGGCCCTGCGCGCGCTGTGGACGGGCCTGTGGCGGCGGCGCTGGTTCCGCTTCGGCCTGGCCGGCGCGCTTAACACCGCGTTCGGCTATGGCGCCTACGCGCTGCTGCTGGCGCTGGGCCTGCATTACGCGCTGGCCAACCTGGGCGCGCTGGCGCTGGCCGTGTGCTTCAGCTTCCGCACCCATGCCACGCTGGTGTTCGGCCATGGGGCCGGCCGCGCGCACGGCCCGCGGTCCGGCCCGCTGTTTGGGCCGCTGTTTATCCGTTATGTGCTGGGCTGGCTGGTGCTGTACGCGGTCAACGTGGCGGCCATCGCCGTGCTGCTGCGGGCCGGGCTGGGGGCCTACGCGGCCGGCGCGCTCTGGCTGGCGCCGCAGGCCGTGCTGTCCTACCTGATGCAGCGCCATGTCGTGTTTCGCCGCACCGTCAATGCTATGGAGACCAGATGAGCGTCACGCTTGCCATCGTCGTGCCCTGCTACAACGAACAGGAGATGCTGCCCGAGGCGAGCCTGCGCCTGCTGGCCTTGCTGGACCGCTTGTGCGCGGCCGGCCAGGCCAGCGCCGACAGCGCCGTGTATTTCGTCGACGATGGCAGCGCCGACCGCACCTGGGCCCTGATCGAGGCCGAGCGCGCGCGCGACGCGCGCGTGCATGGCGTCAAGCTGTCGCGCAACTGCGGCCACCAGCGCGCGCTGCTGGCCGGGCTGTCCGTAGCCCGGGGCGACGCCGTGGTGACCATCGACGCCGACCTGCAGGACGATCCCGAGGCGATCAGCGCCATGCTGGTCCACCACGCGCAGGGCTGCGACATCGTGTACGGCGTGCGGCGCGACCGCGGCAGCGACAGCGCCTTCAAGCGCGGCACGGCGCGCGCCTATTACCGGCTGCTGCGCCTGCTGGGGGTGGAGGTGGTGCACGACCACGCCGATTACCGCCTGATGAGCCGGCGCGCCGTGGACCACCTGCTCGACTACGCGGAAGTGAATGTGTACCTGCGCGGCATCCTGCCGCTGCTGGGGCTGCGCAGCGCCGTGGTCCATTACGACCGCGCGGCGCGCCACGCCGGCACCAGCAAGTATCCGCTGGTGCGCATGCTGGCGCTGGCGGCCGACGGCGTGACCTCGTTCAGCGTGGCGCCGCTGCGCGCGATCGCGCTGATGGGCCTGATCGTGTTCGTGCTCAGCTTCGCGATGGTGGGGTGGGTCTTGTACGGCAAGTGGTTCCTCAACACGGAAATCCCGGGCTGGGCCTCGTCCGTCATCCCCATCTATTTCCTCGGCGGCACCCAGTTGCTGAGCATCGGCGTGCTGGGCGAGTACGTGGCCAAGATGTACCTGGAGACCAAGCGCCGGCCGCGCTTTTTCATCGAAACGGTGCTATGAGCGCCGCCGGCGAGCGCGCGTACCAGCCATTGCCAGGACGTGACGGTGCCGTTTCGGGCATCGCGCCATCCTGGCCATGGCCGTCGCTGGCGCTGGCTGCGCTGCTGACTGTTCTGCTGGGGACGCTTGCGCAGTTTCGCTTGCCCATGAACCACGACGTGGCCTGGCTGCTGGCGCTGTCCGGCCGCGTGCTCGAGGGGGCGCGGCTGTACGTCGATTACCCGGAAGTCAACCCGCCACTGATCGTATGGCTGAACCTTCCCGTCGCGTGGGCCGCCGGCCAGACGGGGCTGGCGCCGGCCACCGTGTTCCGGCTGGCGGTGGTGGCACTGGCCGGCATCGCGCTGGGCGCCGGCGCGGCCCTGTCGCGCGGGCGGCACGCGGGCGGGGGCGGGGCCGGGGCGGCC
>NZ_JACEZT010000012.1 GCF_014042345.1 Rugamonas brunnea | reverse complement strand
AGTAAAGCCACGTCGATCACTCCGATCTCCTGTCGAAAGGACAGGAAGGATTGTGCTATGAACGTGGGTCAGATTCCGTTGCAAATTCGTGGGGAAGATGGGTCAATTTTCAATGCAAATTAACACTAAGAGCCGCTACTTCCAAACGAACACTGGTAGTGGACAACTTTTTCTTTGTCCGCGAGGAGATGTGAACTGAGCGTTTGTCGATGTAGTCGTAAATCGCTCCGGGAGCATTTTGCAAATTTACCAACGAGTATCCACCGAGCTCCTCTAACACCGCTTTTATGCGCTGGGCCTCGGTATCACGCGTACGGTCCTTTTTTGTCAGATAGGTTTGCGATTGTGAATATCGTTCCCATGCCTCGGAAAGTGTGATGTCGCTTGTCGTCGCGACGGCGGCCTGCTCGCCAAGAACCGAAGTCTCAGCAATGACGGCCGCGTCCCTTGTCAGAAAAACTTTATCGAACTTCGGGAACCCGGCGCGCCGAATTTGAACACGAAACCGACCGTTAGGTAGCTCAATGACTGACATAAACAACTCCGCCTCTATTTTCCATGTGCAATATCTTTGCACAACGGAATGAGCACGGTCAAGAAAAAAGGGGTTACGATTTAACGTAACCCCTTGATTTTATTGGTAGGCCTCCCCGGAGTCGAACCGGGCACCAACGGATTATGAGTCCGCTGCTCTAACCAGGCATGAGCTAGAGGCCCAGGGTGCTGCTGTTGCGCTGGGGTCCGGTGCCGGCACCCGCTCACGCGTTCGTTGTGAAAACGAACCCGAGAGGATAAGCGGCATCCGGGACGCTAGTCAAGTCTTAGTTACCTTCGAGGAAGCTCTTCAGCTTGTCCGAACGCGATGGGTGACGCAGCTTGCGCAGGGCTTTCGCTTCGATCTGGCGGATACGCTCGCGGGTCACGTCGAACTGCTTGCCCACCTCTTCCAGCGTGTGGTCGGTCGACATTTCGATGCCGAAGCGCATGCGCAGCACTTTCGCTTCGCGCGGCGTCAACGAGTCGAGCACGTCCTTCACCACGCCGCGCATCGAGGCGTGCAGCGCGGCGTCGGACGGCGCCAGCGTGTTGTTGTCCTCGATGAAGTCGCCCAGATGGGAATCGTCGTCGTCGCCGATCGGCGTTTCCATCGAGATCGGCTCCTTGGCGATCTTCATGATCTTGCGGATCTTGTCCTCTGGCATCTCCATCTTGATGGCCAGCGTGGCTGGGTCCGGCTCGGCGCCCGTCTCCTGCAGGATCTGGCGCGAGATGCGGTTCATCTTGTTGATGGTCTCGATCATGTGCACCGGGATGCGGATGGTGCGCGCCTGGTCGGCGATCGAGCGCGTGATGGCCTGGCGGATCCACCACGTGGCGTAGGTCGAGAACTTGTAGCCGCGGCGGTATTCGAACTTGTCCACCGCCTTCATCAGGCCGATGTTGCCTTCCTGGATCAGGTCGAGGAACTGCAGGCCACGGTTGGTGTATTTCTTGGCGATCGAGATCACCAGACGCAAGTTCGCTTCCGTCATTTCGCGCTTGGCCTTGCGCGCCTTCATTTCACCGGCCGCCATCTGGCGGTTGATGTTGCGCAGGTCCGGCAGCGGCAGCACGACGCGCGCCTGCAGGTCGATCAGCCGTTGCTGCAGTTCCTTGATGGTCGGGATGTTGCGGCCCAGGATGGCGCTGTAGGCGTGGCCGGCGGCCACTTCGCCGTCGACCCAGTCCAGATTCGTTTCATTGCCGGGGAAGACCTTGATGAAGTGGGCGCGCGGCATGCCGCACTTGTTGACGGCCACGTCGAGGATCTGCTTCTCGATGTGGCGCACTTCGTCCACCTGGCCGCGCAGCGTGTCGCACAGCTTTTCCACCACCTTGGCCGTGAAGCGGATGCCCAGCAGTTCCAGCGAGATCGCTTCCTGCGCCTTCACGTAGGCCTTGGAGTTGTAGCCGTCCTTTTCGAAGGCCTTGCGCATCTTGTCGAACTGCATGGAGATGACGTCGAACTTCTCCAGCGCCGTCGCCTTCATCGCTTCCAGCTGTTCGGCCGAGAAACCGGCGGCGCCCGACGTGCTGGGCTCTTCCTCCTCTTCCTCTTCCTCTTCTTCCTCTTCTTCCTCTTCCTCGTCGTCCTCGCTGGCGGCGGCCGGGGCCGGCGCGGCGGCGGCGGCCGCTTCCTCGTTCTCGTCGACCAGGCCGTCGACGATCTCGTCGATCTTGATCTCGTCGGCGCGGATGCGGTCGGAGGCGGCGATGATCTCGGCGATCGTCACCGGGCAGGCGGAAATGGCCTGGATCATGTCCTTCAGGCCATCCTCGATGCGCTTGGCGATCTCGATCTCGCCTTCGCGGGTCAGCAGTTCCACCGAGCCCATTTCGCGCATGTACATGCGCACCGGGTCGGTGGTGCGGCCAAAGTCGGAGTCGACCGTGGAAAGCGCGGCCTCGGCCGCCGCTTCCGCCTCATCGTCGCTGGTGACGGTGGCCACGTTGTCCGACAACAGCAGCGTCTCGGCATCGGGCGCGTGCTCGTAGACGGCGATGCCCATGTCGTTGAAGGTGCCGATGATGCCTTCGATCGCTTCCGGATCGACGATGTTCTCGGGCAGGTGGTCGTTGATCTCGGCATAGGTCAGGAAACCGCGTTCCTTGCCGAACTTGATCAGGGTCTTGAGTTTCTGGCGCCGGCGCTCGAGTTCTTCCTCGGTCGCTTCCGTGTCCGACGAGAACGCATCTTTCAGCAGCGCCTTTTCCTTGGCCTTGCGGTCCTTGGCCTTGGCCTTGTCCACCGCCTTGAGCTCGGCCCGTTCGACGGCGTTCAGGGCCGCCACTTCGTCGTTCTCGGGCTGGAATTCCTTGGGCTTGCGGCCGCGCCGGCCCGGCACTTTCACCGTCGGCAGGACGTAGCCGGACGTGTCGATGGCGGCCAGCGTGGCCGCATCCGTCGTCTGGCTCACCGCCGGCGGATTGCTGGCGACGCGCGTTTCCGGCTTGTCCGTCGCTTTCGCAGACTTGGCGGTCACTTTGCTGGGCTTCTCAGCCGCTTTGGATTCAGGTTTCTTGGTTGGCACAGGCGCTTTCGATTACACAACGACTTGCTTATTTAGGATAAAGTTTCTTGCGGCCCTTGTGGGACCTCTGTCTTCGAACTTGCCGACCACACAAGTCCGACAATACTACGACTTACTTACACCTTGTTGGGCACGATCCGCGTCCACAACAGATTCCCTACCGACGGCCAAGACAGCCGTTTTCGGCAGAAATTCTACTGCATTTGACATGCGTGTGGGGGCTGGGAGCCATGACTGGTTCACGGGCGAACGGACCGTCCGCCATCGGCCGCACGTTCATGCGCCGGTTCAACCAAAGCCGGCCCTGGCCGCCGACGCTGCCTGACTGCGCCGATCAAGAGCCTAACTTGCTAAAAAACAAACACACTCTGAACTGAAAAACGATGCCAAAATAGACAACACTTAGCGTTTTATTATAGCACGCACATTTGCAATTTCCAGAGGGCAGGCGGCCGCCCCACCCTGTGGCAAATCATGCCCGCCCCTGTGACAGGCCTAGCGGTGCGACAACTCCGCCTCTGCCTCGCGCAACAACTGATCTTGCTTCGAGGTAATTTCGCGGTAGCGCACGCCCAGCTCGTCGGACGACAGGCCGGCCGCCAGCAGATCATGCAATTGCTGCTTCAAGGCATCGTTCTTGACCTGGCGGATGGCGCCGCGCAGGAACAGGCGCACGGCGTCGAAATCGGACTCGGGCTCCTTGACGATCTCGGCGATGATGGCGTCGTATTCGTCGCCCTGCGACTTCAAGTGTTGCGCAAAAGCAGCAAAACCACCGTTCGGCCCCATGGCCTGGGCTTGCGCCACGAGCTGGGCCAGCCGTTCGGCCGGTTCCGGGCCGAAGAACTGGAACGCGGCCAGCGCGTCGGCGTCGATGTCGAGCGCCAGCGGCGGATGCGCCACCAGCAGGCGCACGATCTGCAATTCCAGGCCGACGGGCACGGGCCGGCCGCTGCGCGGCGGCGCCTGGCGCGCCACGGCCACCGGCTTGGCCAGCTCGAACAGCGCTTCGATCTCGGACGGCGTGCTCTGCGTCAACTGCGCCAGCGCGCGCACGATCTGCAGCCGCAAGGCCGACGGCGCCATCGCCTGCAGCAGCGGCTTGGCGTCGAACTGGGCGCGGGCCCGGCCTTCCGGCCCGTTCAGGTCATGCTCGCCGACCACCTCCTTGATCAGGAACTGCGACAGCGGCATCGCTTCGTGGATTTCCTGCTCGAACGCTTCGGCGCCGTGGGCGCGCACATAGCTGTCCGGGTCGTGCTCGGTGGGCAGGAACAGGAATTTGATGGTCTTGTTATCGGACACGTGGGGCAGGCAGGCCTCCAGCGCGCGGCGGGCGGCGCGGCGGCCGGCCTTGTCGCCGTCGAAGCTGAAGATCACGTTGTCCGTCTGGCGCAGCAGTTTCTGCACGTGGTTGGTGGTGCAGGCCGTGCCCAGCGTGGCCACGGCCTGCGGGAAGCCCATCTGGGCCAGCGCCACCACGTCCATATAGCCTTCCGTCACCAGCACGTAGCCGGCGTCGCGGATGGCCTGGCGCGCCTCGAACAGGCCGTACAGCTCGAAGCCCTTGGAGAACAGCGGCGTTTCGGGCGAGTTCAAGTATTTTGGTTCGCCATGGTCGAGCACGCGGCCGCCGAAGGCGATCACCTGGCCCTTGGTGTTCTTGATGGGGAACATGATGCGCTCGCGGAAGCGGTCGTAGCGCTTGCGGTTGCCGCCATCCTCGTCCACCTTGTCGATCACGAGGCCGGATTCGGCCAGCACCACGGCTTCGTAGTCGGGGAACACGGCGCGCAGGTTGTCCCAGCCGGCCGGCGCGTAGCCGAGGCCGAAGCGGGCCGCGATCTCGCCCGTCAGGCCGCGGTTCTTCAGGTAGGCAATGGCGTTGGTGGCGCCGCGCAACTGGGCCCGGTAGAAGTCGCAGGCGCGCGTCATGGCGTCCGTCAGGGCCATGCTGTGGGCCTGCATCTGGGCGCGCTGGGCCGGCGGGATCTTGTCGTCCTGCTCAGGCACCACCATGCCCACGTTCTGCGCCAGTTCCTTGACGGCGTCCACGAAGCCCATGCCCGAGTATTCGATCAGGAAACCGATCGAGGTGCCGTGCGCGCCGCAGCCGAAGCAGTGGTAGAACTGCTTGGTCGGGCTGACCGTGAAACTGGGCGATTTTTCGCTGTGGAACGGGCACAGGCCCATGAAGTTGGCGCCGCCCTTTTTCAGCTGCACATAGCGGCCCACGATGTCGACAATGTCGACCCGGTTCAATAAATCGGCAATGAAAGATTGGGGTATCACGGGCTGGCGCGGCCTTGTTTTGGATCAGACTATACCGCCGCACCGGGGCCGGCCTTGCGGCGGCTCAAGGTGCGGCGGCGAACTTCTCAACTATTACGCGGGGCTCAGGGCCTTCTTCACCAGGGCCGACACGACGGTCATGTCGGCGCGACCAGCCAGCTTGGGTTTGACGATGCCCATCACCTTGCCCATGTCCTGCGGACCGGCGGCGCCCGAGGCGGCCACGGCGGCGGCCACTTCGGCCGCGATCTCCTCGTCCGACAAGCCGGCCGGCATGTAGGCCGACAGCACGGCCAGTTCCGCTTTTTCGATCTCGGCCAGGTCGGCGCGGCCGCCGGCTTCGAACTGGGTGATGGAATCCTTGCGCTGCTTGATCATCTTTTCCACGATGGCGATGGTCTGGGCGTCGTCCAGTTCGATGCGCTCGTCCACTTCCTTGCGCTTGATCTCGGCGATCAGCAGGCGGATCGTGTTGAGCTTGCCGGTTTCCTTGGCGCGCATGGCGGCCTTCATGTCTTCGGTGATTTGTGCTTTCAAGCTCATGGCGATCTTTCTATCAAAATAAACAGTTTATAAATGAGAAAACCCGCTGCGGCGAACCGGAGCGGGTAAGCGACTCATCTGGACCAACGGCATCCAAACGCTGCGCAACATGGCCCGAGGCGACATACGCCGCACTACCGGGGCCAGCTGCCAGAGCAGTCTTAGAACAGTTTCTTAGGCAGTTGTTGGCTGCGGATGCGCTTGTAGTGGCGCTTCACGGCAGCTGCCAGCTTGCGCTTGCGCTCAGCCGTTGGCTTTTCGTAGAACTCGCGTGCGCGCAGTTCGGTCAGCAGACCGGTTTTTTCGATGGTGCGTTTGAAGCGACGCATTGCGACTTCGAACGGCTCGTTTTCTTTAAGGCGAATAGTGGTCATGTAAAAATTCAAACCGTTGAGGTTATAGGAAGAAAGAGACTATAGCAGCTTTTATCCAAAAATGGAAGATGCCTGGCCGCCGAAACGGCCCGCCATGCGGCTTTCAGTCAACAAAACTTAGGCCGGAGTGCAATCTTTCCCGCATCTCAAGGCCAACTGCCGCTACTTCAAGGTCGGCCAGTATATCAGACTGCTTGCCCGGCCGCCACACCGGAGGCCCACGCCCACTGGAAGTTGTAGCCGCCCAGCCACCCGGTCACATCCACCGTCTCGCCCACGAAGTACAGGCCGGGCACCTTGGTGGCCATCATGGTCTGCTGCGACAGTTCGCGCGTGTCCACCCCGCCGCGCGTCACCTCGGCCTTGCGGTAGCCTTCCGAGCCGTTGGGCACCAGCGTCCACTGGTTGATGGCCTGGCCCAGCCGGCGCAGCTGGGCGTCCGGCATATCGGCCAGGCGCGCGTCGAGCGCAAAGCCGTGGGCCAGCAGCAAGCCTTCGGCCAGCCGGGCCGGCAGCCACTGGGACAGGACATTGCCCAGTTGCTTCTTGATCGTGCCCTTGCCCTCGATCAGGGCCTGGGCCAGATCCATCTCCGGCAGCAGGTTGATGACGATGGGCGTGCCCGGCTGCCAGTAGCTGGAAATCTGCAGGATGGCCGGGCCGGACAGGCCACGGTGGGTGAACAGCAAATCCTCGCGGAAGCGCCCGCCCGTCGGGTTACGGCCCTTGAAGCTGCCGGTCTCCACATCCACTTCCAGCGCGATGCCGGCCAGCGGCACGAACGGCTTCCACGCCGCCTCGTCGAAGGTGAGCGGCACCAGCGCGGGGCGCGGCTCGACCAGTTTCAGGTCGAACTGGCGCGCGATGCGGTGGCCGAAATCGGTGGCGCCAATCTTGGGGATGGACAGGCCGCCCGTGGCCACCACCACGCTGGCGGCCTCGATGTCGCCGCAATCCGTTTGCAGCAGGAAGCGGCCATCCACCTGGCGCTCGACGCCGGCCACCTTGCACGGCATGCGCCATTCGACGCCGCCGGCCGCGCATTCATCCTTGAGCATCTGGATGATCTGCTCGGCCGAGTCGTCGCAGAACAACTGGCCCTTGTGCTTCTCGTGGTAGCCGATGCGGTGCTTCTTCACCAGCGCGAGGAAGTCCTGGGCCGTGTAGCGCGACAGCGCACTCTTGCAGAAGTGGGGATTGTCGGACAGGAAGTGCTGCGGGCCCGCGTGCAGATTGGTGAAGTTGCAGCGCCCGCCGCCGGAGATGCGGATCTTTTCGGCCAGCCGGGCCGCATGGTCGAGCAGCACCACGCGCCGGCCCCGTTGGGCCGCCACGGCCGCGCACATCATGCCGGCCGCGCCCGCGCCGATTACTGCCACATCAAACTGTTTCGCCATGTTGTTTCCGGTCCCGCTTCATTACAAAGGCGTGATTGTACTGTGGGACGCTCGAACCACGTCGTTCCCGCGCAGGCGGGAACCCATGCTGAGCATCTGCATTCGCGGTCTATGGGTTCCCGCCTGCGCGGGAACGACGGATCGAAGGTTCTCGAAGTGTCCCTATGTACCGGAGCGCCAACCGCTCAGGCCAGCGATTCGCTCGCGTGCAGGCGCGAGCGCAGCGTGCGCGAGACCAGCACGATCTGCGCCACCTGCTCGGCGATCGACGGCGGCACCGGCACCTCGCCGCGCAGCACCGATTCGATCCAGGCGGCCGTGGTGGCGGCGTCCTTCTCCTCGGGAAGCACGGGCAGCTCTTGCACCAGGGTCTGCTTGGGCACCAGCATGGTGCGCAAGCCGCCGTGGAACCAGTCGATCTGCTGGGCCTTGTTGGCGTTGGCCACGGTCTCGCCTTCCGTGCCGCGCATCAGGAAGGCGTCGCCGCGCTCGTGCGGGGCGGCCGTGGTGAAATACTCACCCAGCATTTCCAGGTACTCGGGGTGGGTGTAGGACACCAGCCGCAGCGCCGGCCCGGCGAACGGCTGCATGATCTTGACCAGCGTGTGGGTGGAATTGCGCACCCCCAGCACACCGCGCAGCGCCAGCATGCGCGCCAGCTTGGGCGCCAGCGCGTCGATGGTGATGAAGGCGGCGCGGCCCTGGGCCATCGCTTCCTCGGCCTCGGCATGGTCCTGCGCGGCGGTCACGCCCAGCGCCTCGAACACCTCCGCCGTGGCGACCCGGCCGACGTCGCGCGCCACACCGTGCACCAGCACCGGCACGCCTTCGCGCGCCAGCAGCATGGCCAGCAGCGCCGTCAGGTTGGCCATCTTGCGCGCGCCGTTGTAACTGGGGATGAGCACGGGCGCGTACGGCCCCGGCGGCGCGGCCAGCGGCGCGAACGAGGCTTCGGCCGCGTCCAGGAAACCGGCGATCTCCTCCACCGATTCGCCCTTGATGCGCATGGCCAGCAGGATGGCGCCCAGTTCGAGGTCGGAAACGCGGCCATCCAGCATGGCCTGGTACAGGTCGTGGGCGTCCTCGCGCGTCATGCTGCGGGCGCCGTTTTTGCCGCGGCCTATCTCCTTGATGAAGCGGGCGGCTGGGAAGGGGGTGTCGGGTGTCGTCATGCCGATAGCTTACACGGAATTGACGCGGTGCAGCGACGCCGGGCCCGTTCGCGCCATTTCAGCTACACTATGGCTCCCCCGGAAAACACCACAGCAGAGAACCACCATGATCTCCCCAGATATCGAAAACATCAACGTCACCTCGTTCGGCCCCATGCCGTCGCCGGAAGCCCTGCACGCCAAGCTGCCGCTGACCGACCTGGCCTCGGACACAGTGATGAAGGGCCGCGAGGCGCTGCGCAACATCATCGACCGCAAGGACAAGCGCCTGTTCGTGGTGGTCGGCCCCTGCTCCATCCACGACCCGGTGGCCGGCCTCGATTACGCGCGCCGCCTGAAGGCGCTGCAGGAGGAAGTGGCCGACACCATGCTGCTGGTGATGCGCGTGTATTTCGAAAAGCCGCGCACCACGACCGGCTGGAAGGGTTACATCAACGATCCGGACATGGACGATTCGTTCCGCGTGGACGTGGGCATGGAGAAGGCCCGCCAGTTCCTGCTCGACGTGTGCGAACTGGGCCTGCCCACGGCCACCGAGGCACTGGACCCGATCTCGCCCCAGTACCTGGGTGACCTGATCGCGTGGACGGCGATCGGCGCGCGCACCACGGAATCGCAGACCCACCGCGAAATGTCGTCCGGCCTGTCCACGCCGGTGGGCTTTAAGAACGGCACCGACGGCGACATCGGCATCGCCATCAACGCCATCCTGTCGTCGGCCCATCCGCACTCCTTCCTGGGCATCAACAGCCAGGGCAACGTGGCCATCGTGCGCACGCGCGGCAACGCCTACGGCCACGTGGTGCTGCGCGGCGGCGACGGCCGCCCCAACTACGATTCGGTGTCGATCGCTATCGCGGAACAGGCGCTGGCCAAGGCCAAGCTGCCGGCCAACCTGGTGGTGGACTGCTCGCACGCCAACAGCTACAAGAAGCCGGAACTGCAACCGCTGGTGATGGCCGACGTGATCCATCAGATCGTCCAGGGCAACAAGTCGCTGGTGGGCGTGATGATCGAATCGAACATCGTGGCCGGCAACCAGAAGATCCCGACCGACCTGAGCGAGCTGAAATACGGCTGCTCCGTGACGGACGCCTGCATCGACTGGGACACCACGGCCAAGATGCTGCGCGACGCGGCAGCCCAGCTGCGCCACCGGCCGTAAGCCACACGGCGCAGGCATACTACGCAGTCGCGCAGCGCGGGCGTAACGGCACGCCTGCGCTGTGGCGGCGCCGTGGCGCCCCGTCCCGGCGCCGCTCCGTGCCCGCCGCCGCGCAGACCGGCACGGCGCTTTCCTTTACAATGGCGGATTACCTGTTCACATCCGCACTCTTCATGATCGTTCTCGGCGTCGAATCCTCCTGTGACGAAACCGGCCTTGCGCTGTATGACACGCAACGCGGCCTGCTGTCGCACGCCCTCCATTCCCAGGTGGCCATGCATGAGGAATATGGCGGCGTGGTGCCGGAACTGGCTTCGCGCGACCATATCCGGCGCGCCATCCCGCTGCTGAAAAAGACGCTGGACGGCGCCGGCATCGCCATGGCCGACATCGACGCCATCGCCTACACGCAAGGGCCCGGCCTGGCCGGCGCGCTGCTGGTCGGTTCCTCCATCGCCTGCAGCCTGGGCCTGGCGCTGGACAAGCCGGTGCTGGGCGTGCACCACCTGGAAGGCCATCTGCTGTCGCCGCTGCTGGCATCGCAGCCGCCCGCATTTCCGTTCGTGGCGCTGCTGGTGTCGGGCGGCCACACCCAGCTGATGCGGGTCGATGGCGTGGGCCAGTACACGCTGCTGGGCGAAACGCTGGACGATGCGGCCGGCGAAGCGTTCGACAAATCGGCCAAGCTGCTGGGCCTCGGTTATCCGGGCGGCCCCGCCATCTCGCGCCTGGCCGAATTCGGCGACCCGCTAGCCTACACGCTGCCGCGCCCGATGATGCACACCAAGGATTTCAATTTCAGCTTCTCGGGCCTGAAGACGGCCGTGCTGACGGTGGTGAAGAACCACCAGGAACAGGTGATCGCCAACATCTGCGAGCAGGACAAGGCCAACATCGCGCGCGGCTTCGTGGACGCCATCGTCGACGTGCTCACGGCCAAATGCGTGAAGGCGCTCAAGCACACGGGCCTGAAGCGACTGGTGATCGCCGGCGGCGTGGGCGCCAACGCGCAGCTGCGCGCCTCGCTCAACGCGGCCGCCGCGAAGAAGCGCTTCAAGGTCTACTACCCCGAGCTGGAGTTCTGCACCGACAACGGCGCCATGATCGCCTTCGCCGGCGCCATGCGCCTGCAGATCAATCCGCAGGCGGCCCAGCGCGACTATTCGTTCAACGTGCGGCCACGCTGGCCGCTGGACGAGCTGCGGGTCATCTAAGCTCCCCTTCCCTCCCGATACACGCGGCGTCAACGCGCCGCAGCCGGCGCGCTGCGCCGGCCCTCGGCCAGCGTGGCCTGCGCGGGCGTCGTTGGCGCGGGCATGGCCAGCAGATCGGCGCGCGGATCAGCCCAACCGGGCACGCCCTGCGGACAGGCATCGCCACGCATCGCCCCGAAATGCAAGGTGGTGAAATTGCCGCGCGGCGTGGTAGCGAAACGGTAGTCGGACGCCTCGCCCGTGGCCATGGACAGCGCGGGCGCGCGGGCGAAGCGCAGCCAGGCATTGACGTGGCAATCGTCGCGCTGCAACTGGCGCAGCGCTTGCAGGCTGGCCGTGACCTCGCTCATTTCGACAATGGCCGGTGCAAGCGTGACCCTGCCCCCCTCGTCCACCAGCCGGCGCGGGCAGGCCAGCGGCGCCAGCCAGCCGGGCGCCAGGCTGGCCACGCCGCGCCGCATGCGATAGCGGCCCGCCGCCTCGTCGCTTTCCACCGACACGAAATTCCAGCACAAGGGCTGGGACGGATAGGCCGTCATGGCCACGTCCAGCACGCGCCCGGCCGGATCAATGTGCTGCAGCGCGGCCCGGATGCGCTGGCCGCCGACGTGCGACGCCACGCCCTGCCCCGCCACATACACGCCGCACAGCCCCAGCGCCAGCAACAGCGCCGCGCGTCCCTGCGCGCCGGCCCGGTGCTGCACCATCCCCAGCAGCAAGCCGGTGCCCAGCAAGGCCGCGCACGAGGCCGCGCCCAGGTAGCCTTGGGCTGTGAAGAACAACAGCGCGGCTACCGGCACGGCCAGCGCCGCCACGCGCGCGCGCCGCGTGGCCAGCATCATGGCCAGTGGCGCGCCGAACGCGATCCAGTACAAGGGCTCGACGATGAACACCATGTCGCCATAAAACCAGCGGCCATCGAAGGGATAGAACGGATGCAGGCCGTAGGAATTGGTGTAGTCGAGCAGCAGGTGCAGCCCCAGGCCGGCGGCGATGCTGCCCGCCAGTCCCCAACGGGCGGGCCGGCTGGCCCGCAGCAGGGCGCGCGCGGCCGGCCAGCATAGCCACAGCAGCGCGGCCAGCGCCAGCGCCTGCGGCAGCGCATACAGCAGCGTGTGGGTGTGGCCACGGTGGTTGAGCAGGTAGCCCAGCGGATCGGGCAGGCGCCCCGAGAGCAGGATGTCGAGATCGGGAAAATTGCTGGCCAGCGCGCACGCGGTCAGCAGCAACCGGCGCCGCGTGCGGGCCAGCCGCGTATCAGCCTCCGGTGGCAGGCTGCGTTCCAGCAGCTCGCCCACGCCCAGGCCGACGACGGTGTGTGTGATGTTATCCATGCACGGCATCTTACCGGATGCCGGATGGCGGCGCCGGGGGCCACTACCATGCGGGCCGGCGCCTCAGGCAACGCAGACAACGCGGGCAACGCGGCCCGGGCAGGCAGCTCAGTAGGCGATCTGGTTGCGGCCCGATTGCTTGGCCCGCAGCAGGGCCGCGCCGGCCTGGCGCAGCAGGCTGTCGCCGTCCGCGATCTCCATGTGGTTGAACGCGCCCACGCCCACGCTGGCCGTCATGGGCAGCACGCGCGAGCCCACCAGGTGCTGCTGCGCCTCGATCTTGATGCGCAGGTTCTCGGCCAGCTTGCAGGCGCCATCGAACGGGGTGTTGGGCAGCACGATGCAGATTTCCTCGCCGCCGTAGCGGGCCGGGATGTCGATCACCCGCACGCTCTCGCGCAGCATGCGGCCCACGCTGGCCAGCATCTGGTCGCCCACGGCCGGGCCGTGGGTGTCGTTAATCTGGCGGAAGTGGTCCAGGTCGATCATCAACGCCGACAGCGGCGCGCGGAAGCGCTTGGCGCGCGCCGATTCGAACTTCAGGCGCTGCAGCAGCGAACGGCGGTTGTGCAGGCCGGTCAGCTCGTCCGTGATGGTCAGCTGTTCCAGCTCGCGCATCGAGTCGCCCAGCGCCTTTTCCTTGGCCCGCAATTCGATCAGTGCCATGGCCTGGCGCGCCAGCCGCGCCAGCACCTGGCGCTGCTCCTCGCTCAGCCGGCCCGGCACGGTGTCCATCACGCACAGCGTGCCGATGGCGAAGCCGTCGGACGAGGTCAGCGCCACGCTGCTGTACATGCGCATGAACGGCGCGTTGGTGGTCAGCGGCATGTGGGCCGTGCGGTAATCGGCGCGCAGGTCGGTGATTTCGGTGGCGCTGTCGCCGAGGATGGCCAGCGAGCAGTAGCAGTCGGTGCGCGGCAGCGCGGACAATTCCATGCCCGTGTGGGCCTTGATCCAGACCCGCTCCGCGTCGACCAGTGAAATGAAGGAATACGGTACGTTGCACAACCTGGCAGCGAGCTCGGTGAGGAAATTGAATTCCTCGCTGGCGGGGGTGTCAAGGATGTTGTAACGGTGCAAGGCGGCCAGGCGGAACTGGTCGGTTTGCGGCCTCGCCGTGGGCAAGACGTGGATTTTTTCTGCGGCCAGCATAAGCCCCCCAAAGCAGCGCTATCGATACCGGCGACGGGATAGCCGGAGTGGCCGGCCCGAGCCTTTTGCTACTTTGACAGTTTATCGTAAAACAGGGGCGGCGGGCGCGCATCTGGGCCGCGTCCGCCACCATTTTTTATGACTCCGTCATGATCTGGCGCAGCGCGCGCTCGAATACCTCGACGGGTTGGCCGCCGGAAATCAAATGGCGCTGGTTGATGATGATGGCCGGCACGGAATTGATGCCATGGCGGGCGAAGAATTGCTCGCGCTCGCGCACCTCGTCCGCGTATTGATTGCTTTCGAGAATCTCCGACGCCGTGGCCGGGTCCAGGCCCGCTTCGCCGGCCAGGCGCACCAGCACGTCGTGCGCGCTGGGGTTGAGGCCACGGCTGAAATACGCTTCCAGCAAGGCCAGCTTGAGTTCCTTCTGGCGTCCTTCCAGCTCGGCCCAGTGCAGCAGGCGGTGGGCGTCGAAGGTGTTGTAGATGCGGCTGCGCTGGTCGAGCGCGAAGTCGAAGCCCACCTCGGCGCCACGGGCGCGGATGGCGGCCCGGGTCTGGGCTTGCTGCTCGGCGCTGGCGCCGTATTTCTGCATCAGGTGTTCGGTGATGTCCTGGCCTTCCGGGCCCATGTTGGGGTTCAGTTCGAACGGCTGGAAATGCAGCGTGACGTCGGCCTCGTCGCCGATGCGGGCGATGGCCGCATCCAGCGCCTTCAGCCCGATGGCGCACCAGGGGCAGGAAACGTCGGACACGAAATCGATGGTCAGGGGGGTAGTCATGTGGGGCCTTTGCAATGGTGACGCGCCGCGCGAGGTGCCGGCGCCCGCGCCCCAGATGGCGGCGGCGCGGCAAAATTCAAGCGGGCCGGACGGGCCAGGCCCTGCGCCGGCCCGCTGCGCTCAGTGGCGCTTACTCTGATGCTTACTTATGCTTGCTGGCGCCAGGCTTGGCGGCGCCGGCGCTCTTGCTGCCGATGCGGCTTTCCTTGCCAGCCAGCAGGTTCGAGATGTTATGGCTGTGGCGGTAGGCCAGCAGCACGCTCATGGCCACCACGGCGAACAGCTGTGGCTCCACGCCGAACAGCAAGCCATAGTAGAACGGCGCGAACAAGGCTGCGATCAGCGCCGCCAGCGAGGAGTAGCGGAACGCGAACGCCACCACCAGCCAGGTGGCCAGCGTGGCCAGGCCCAGCCAGGGGTTCAGGCCCAGCAGCACGCCCAGCGCCGTGGCCACGCCCTTGCCGCCCACGAAGCGGAAGAACACCGGCCACAAATGGCCGAGGAACACGGCGATCGACACCAGGGCGATGGTCATGTCGCCCACCTGGAACTGGTCGGCATAGCGGATCGCCAGCCACACGGCCAGCCAGCCCTTGGCGCCGTCGCCGATCAGGGTCATGATGGCGGCCTTCTTGTTGCCACTTCGCAACACATTGGTGGCGCCGGGATTCTTGGAACCGTAGGTGCGCGGGTCGGCGATGCCGAACAAAGCGCTCATCACGACGGCGAACGAGATCGAGCCCACCAGATAGGCGGCCACGGTCATCCATACTGTATTCATTGTGTCCCTTTGCAGATAATTCCCGGCGCGCTGGGCCGGGGGAGGCTGAATATACACCAAGCCCGCACGCCATCGGGAAAATTGTGTGGTTCTGGAAACAGCGGAGGTCCGCTCAATCGGCCAGCGCGCAGTTGACCGGGCGCGCGTTCAGCACATCCACCAGCACCTGCGGCGCGATACCCACCAGGTAGCCGCGCCGGCCGCCATTGATATAAATCGTTTCCAGGTCGAGGATGGACTGCTCCACGTAGACCGGCATGGCCTTGCGGGTGCCGAACGGCGAGGTGCCGCCCACCTGGTAGCCGCTGTGGCGCTGCGCCACTTCCGGCTTGCACGGCTCGACCGACTTGCAGCCGATGGCGCGCGCCAGGTTCTTGGTCGACACCTTGCAGTCGCCGTGCATCAGCACGATCAGCGGCTTGGCCGCCTCGTCCTGCATCACCAGCGTCTTGACCACGTGGTGCTCGTCCACGCCCAGTTCACGCGCCGACACGGTGGTGCCGCCATGGTCTTCGTAGTCGTAGGGGTGCTCGCTGAACGCCACCTTGTGCTTGCGCAGCAACTGGGTAGCCGGGGTTTCCGAAATGTGTTCTTTCTTTGCCATGCCGTGATACGCTAAACGTTCCTAAGGAGTGTCGCATTATGCCGCAAGAAATTCGCCTTGCCACTTTCAATGTTTGCAACCTGGCCCCGCCGGGCGCGAAATTGTATGACAACCTGGCGCCGCTGACGGCGGCCGAATACGAGGCGAAAATCGATTGGACGGCGCGCCAGCTCGACCAGCTCGACGCCGACGTGGTGGGGCTGCAGGAAGTGTTCAGCCTCGACACCCTGCGCGCCGTGCTGGCGCGCTGCCGGCGCTACGATGGCGCCACCGTGGCCGGCGTGGCGCCCGATCCGCTGGCCGAGCGCCTCACGCCGCAGGTGGCGCTGATCTCGCGCCTGCCGCTGGCCGGACCGGCCTCCAGCCACCCCGCCTTCCCCGCCGGCGTGGCCATGCCCTCCGCCTGCCGCGACGCCGACCGCTACGCGCGCGCGCCCGTGCACGCGCCGGTGCTGCTGCCCGGCGGCGGCGTACTCGATGTGCTGGTGGTGCACCTGAAGTCGAAACGGCCCGACTACAGGAACGGCGGCGGCGACGCCAACGGCGTCAATGGCGGCATTGGCGCCAACGGCGGCGCCGATCCCATGCAATACGCCCAGGCCAACCTGCGCTCGCTGATCCGGCGCGGCACGGAGGCGGTGGCGCTGCGCGCGCTGGCGCATGAACTGGCGCTGGGCCCGCAGCGGCCGTGCGTGGTGCTGGGCGATTTCAACGACATGATCGATGCCGTCACCACCGGCATCGTGCTGGGCGCCGGCGCCCCGTGCCAGCCCGGCGAGGAACTCCGCGGCCGGCTGTTCGATTGCAACCAGATCCAGCTGCGCCAGGACCAGGCGCGCCACTTGGGCTACACCAACGTCCACGAAGGCCGCTACATGACCATCGACCATGTGCTGGTGTCGGAGCAGTTCCACCCCGCCTCGCCCCACGCCATCGGCGAGGTGCTCGACGTGAGCTACCTGAACGACCACCTGCTGCTGCAACGCCCGGAGGCGTCCGACCATGGCCAGGTGCTGGTGCGGCTGCGCCTGCACGGCGCGCCGGGCTAAGCCCGGTCCATGCCGTCGCCGCGCAGGTAGCTGCCCTGGTACTGGTCGCAGCCCTGCTCGCGCAGGTACTGCAACTGCGCCGCCGTCTCCACGCCCTCGGCCAGCACCTTCATCTTCAGGCTGTGGGCCAGCGCGATGATGGCGCTGACCACGGCCGCCTCGGCCGGCTCGTGCTCGAAGTCGTTGACGAAGGAGCGGTCGATCTTGAGCTTGTCGACCGGGCAGTCCTTCAAGTGGCCCAGCCGCGAGTAGCCGGTGCCAAAGTCGTCGATCACCAGGCTCACGCCCATGGCCCGCAGGTTCTGCAGCGTAGCCAGTGCGCCGCCGCCATCGTGCATCAGCACCGTTTCCGTGATCTCCAGCGCCAGCAGCGACGACGGCAACGCCGACGCCGCCAAGGCCTCGCGCACCGTGGCCGCCAGGCCGCGCTGCATGAACTGGCTGGGCGACAGGTTGACGGCCACCACCAGCGGCCGGCCTTCGTCCTGCCAGCCGCGCGCGTGGCGGCACGCCTCCTGCAACACCCAGGTGCCGATGGCCACCATCAGGCCGCAGTCCTCGGCCACGCCGATGAAGCGGGACGGCGCCAGCAGGCCCAGTTCCGGATGACGCCAGCGCACCAGCGCCTCCATCCCCAGCACCTGGCCGGTGGCCATATCCAGCTCGGGCTGGAAGGCCAGCTCGAACTGGCGTTCGGCCACGGCGCGCCGCAGGTCGCTCTCGAAGCGCAGGCGCTCCGTGATCTGCAAATTCATCTCGGCGTTGAAGAACTGGTAGCGGTTGCGGCCATGCTGCTTGGCGTGGTACATGGCCAGGTCGGCGTGGCGCACCAGCGTGTCGGCGTCGGTGCCGTCACCGGGGTAGACGGCGATGCCGATCGAGGTGGTCACGTCGAGCCGGTGCTGCTCCAGCACATACTGCTGGGTGATCGATTGCAGCACGGTGGCCGCCACGTGGGCCGCCTGGTCCACGGCGCCGATGTCGGTCAGCACGATCAGGAATTCATCGCCACCCTGGCGGCTCACCGTGTCCACGGCGCGCACGCAGCGCACCAGCCGGGCGGCCACTTCGCGCAGCAGCAGGTCGCCCACGTGGTGGCCCAGCGCGTCGTTGATGTGCTTGAAGCGGTCCAGGTCCAGGAACAGGATGGCCATCAGGCTGTGGTGGCGGCGGGCCGCCGTCAGCGCCAGGTTCAGCCGGTCCAGCAGCAGCGCGCGGTTCGGCAGGCCGGTCAGGAAGTCGTGTTCGGCCTGGTGGCGCGTCTGGGCCTCGGCCTGCTTGCGCTCCGTGATGTCCGACAGCATGCCCATGTAGTTGCACACCTGGCTGCGGGCGTCGCGGATGGCCGTCAGCGTCAGCCAGGCCGGGTAGCGCTGGCCGTTGGCGCGCACTGCCCACACTTCGCCCTGCCAGTGCCCGCCCGCCTCCACGGCAGCCAGGATGCGTTGGTACTGGGCCTCGTCCTCGATGCCGCAGCGGTGCGCGCCCAGCGGCTGGCCCAGCATCTGGGCGCCGTGGAAGCCGGTCACGTCGCTGTAGGCGCGGTTGACGGCGGCGATGACGTGCCCGCCATCGGTGAGCACGATGGCGTCGCGGCTGTTCTCGAACACCTGGGCCGCCAGGCACAGCGACTGCTCGGCCGCCTTGCGGACGGAAATGTCGCGGATCACCGTGTAGAACGTGGGCTGGCGGTCCAGCGTCACGGAGGTCATCAGCACCTCGGCCCAGAACGGCTGGCCGGCGCCGTTCAGGTAGCGCCAGTCGTAGCGCAGGTTGCCCTGCGCGCGCGCTTGCCGGGCCCGCAGGCGGGCGGCGGCGGCCGAGGCCTCGCCGTCGGCCTGGCACGGCGGCGACAACTGGGCCAGCGTGCGCCGCAGCAGGGCGTCCTTGCCGGCGCAGCCGAACAGGGACAGCGCGGCCGGGTTGGCGGCGGCGATGCGGCCGCGCCGCAGCAGCACGATGGCGTCGCACGAGCGCTCGACCAGGTGGCGGAAATTGGCGCCGGCCGCCAGCCGTGCGCTGTCCTCGGCCTTGCGGGCCGTGATGTCGACGTCCATGCAGAAGATCTGTTGCGGCACGCCGTCGCGTCCGACCGGGAACATGGTGGAATAGATCCACACGGCGCGCCCGTCGGGCAGCCGCATGCACCAGTCGCGCGCGGCGCCGGGCCGGCCCGTGCGCCACACGCGGTCCAGGGCAGCGGCGTAGTCGGCGGCCCGGCTGGCCGGACGCATCAGCGCCTCCAGCGGCCGGCCCAGCGCGTGCTCCGTGGCCACCCCGTACAGCCGGGCGCTGCTATGGTTCCAGAACCGCACGATGCCGTCCCGGTCCACGCTGCGCACGGCCACCAGCGGCGTGACCTCGATGGCGGCCACCAGGTGGGCGATCAGGTCGAGCGCCTGGTGGCCGGGGCCGAGGTAGCGCTCGCCGCTGGGTACTGGAAGACTCACGTTGGCCTCACGAAAGATATGCGCTCAACCGCGCTCAAGCCATTTTTCCTTGGCCCGCGCACGCCCGTTTGACTTCGCTCAAGAAAGCCACGCCCTGCCCGGCGCGCGCCAGCATTGCTTACCACAAACCAACAATCCGGACGGCCGCGCGGGTCCCGGCGGTGGCGCTGGCGTCCGTTTTTTTGCAGCTCACGCCCGTTTTCTTGCGCTTTGTCGCATTCCGGTGGCGGCGGACGCCCGGACTTCATAAAGTGACAAGATGCGTTCAACGGCAGACGGAGGCAAGGGGGACAGGACTGCCCCCCTTCCAACTATGCGGTGCGCTGCAACCGGTCCCTGGCGCCCCGCCGCCCCCATTCCACAAGAAGACGACGACATGAAAATCGAGACCCTGCCTCCCCAGCCTGCCGTGCGCCGCCACCGCTGGCGCGTTCCTGTGATCGCCGTGGCCGTGCTGGGCCTGGCCGGCGGCGGCTGGGCCCTGCTGCGGCCCCAGCCCACGGCCGCCCACGCCAGCGAACCGGCCCCCAGGAAAGCCGAGGCGCCCCCGGTGCTGGAACTGGCCGCCACCGACGTGGCCAGCATCACGGCCCGTTCGCTGGCGCAGCGCTTGCCGCTGTCCGGTTCCCTGGCGCCGCTGAGCCAGGCCACCGTCAAATCCAAGGTGTCGGGCCAGGTGGAGCTGACCACGGTGCAGGAAGGCATGGCCGTCACGGCCGGCCAGGTGCTGGCGCGCATCGACCTGGCCGACCTGCGGGCCCGGCTGGCCCAGCAGCAGGCGGCGCTGGACGAAGCCCAGGCCAAGCTGTCGCTGGCCACCAAGAACGAGGCCAGCAGCCAGGCCCTGCTCAAGCAGAAATACATCGCCCAGACCGCGTACGACGCCACCCAGAACAGCGTGGAACTGGCGCGCGCCAACGTCAAGGCGGCCGCCGCCGCCGTCGAGGTGGCGCGCATCGCCGTCAACGATGGCGTGATCCGCGCCCCCATCAGCGGCATCGTCAGCAAGCGCCACGTGCAGGCCGGCGAGAAGCTGGCGCCCGACATGCCGGTCTACACCATCGTCAACCTGGCCGAGCTGACGCTGGAGGCGCAGGTGCCGGCGTCCGAGATCCCGCGCATCGCCGTGGGACAGGAAGTGCGTTTCAACGTGGACGGCTTCCAGCAGCGCGAATTCACGGGCAAGGTGGCCCGCATCAACCCGACCACGGAGGCCGGCTCGCGCTACATGCTGGTGTACGTGGCCGTGCCCAACGCCGACGGCGCGCTGCGCGGCGGCATGTTCGCCAAGGGCAGCCTGGTCACGGCCCGCTCGGCCGTGGCGCCGCTGGTGCCGCTGGCGGCCGTGCGCACGGAACAGGGCCGGCAAGTGGTGTACACCATCGTCCAGGACAAGGTGGCCGTGCAGCCCGTGGTGCTGGGCATGCGCAACGAGGACGAGGGCTATGCCGAGGTGACGGACGGCCTGGCGCCCGGCGCCAGCGTGATCGTGGCCAAGCTCGATGGCCTCAAGGCCGGCAACCCCGTCAAGCTGCCAGCACGCGCGGCCGCGCCCCGCCCGGCGCAACTGGCGCAAAAGGACTGAGCCATGTGGATCACCAAAGTCAGCATCCAGAATCCCGTGTTCGCCACCATGGTGATGGTGGCACTGGTCGTGCTGGGCCTGTTCTCCTACCAGGGACTGGGCCTGGAAGCCATGCCCAACGTGCAGATCCCCGTGGCCATCGTGGAGGTGCAGTATCCGGGCGCCTCGCCCGAGGCGGTGGAGAACGACATCACGCGGCCGCTGGAAGACATCATCAACACCGTCAGCGGCGTCAAGACCCTGCGCTCCAATTCGTGGGAAGGCCGGGCCGGCGTGTACATCGATTTCAACCTGTCCACCAACATGGACAAGGCCATGCAGGACATCCGCGACAAGGTGGCGCTGGTGCGACCGCGCTTCCCCAAGGAGGCCAAGGACCCGTTCATCGCCCGCGTGGAAGGCGAGAACGAGCAGCCGATCGTGCAATTGAGCCTGACCGCCAGCGCCCACTCGCTGCGTGAACTGTCCACGCTGGCCGACCAGGTGATCACCAAGCGCTTCCAGGCCGTGCCCGGCGTGGGCCAGGTGCGCCTGACGGGCACGCGCGCGCGCCAGGTGCTGGTGAGCTTGCGCCCGGCCGACATGACGGCCCAGGCCGTGGGCGTGGACGAGGTGATCGCCGCCATCCAGGCCACCAACACCAACCTGCCGGCCGGCAGCATCAGCTACGGCGCCAGCGAACAACTGGTGCGGGTGGAAGGCAAACTGAAACAGGCGCGCGATTTCAGCAAGATCATCGTGGCGCGCCGCGCCAACGGCCCCGTGTTCCTCGACCAGGTGGCCAGCGTGGTCGACGGCGAGCAGGAGGAACTGTCGATCTCGCGCCTGAACGGCCAGCGCGCCATCTCGATCGAGATCACCAAGCAGCAGGACGCCAACGTGGTGGCGGTCGGCACCGGCATCCAGCAGGTGGCGGCCGACCTGAAAAAGACGCTGCCGGCCGACATCGCGCTCAAGGTGCTGAATGACGATTCCGTGCGCGTGCAAAGCCAGCTCACCAACGTCAAGGAAACCATCATCGAGGGCGCCGTGCTGACCATGGTGATCGTGTTCCTGTTCCTGCACTCGTGGCGCAGCACCATCATCACCGGCCTCACGCTGCCGATCTCGGTGATGGCCAGCTTCATCGCCATGAAGGCGTTCGGCTTCACGCTCAACTTCCTGACGCTGATGGCGCTGTCGCTGTGCATCGGCCTGCTGATCGACGACGCCATCGTGGTGCGCGAGAACATCGTGCGCCACCTGGGCATGGGCAAGGACCACCGCCGCGCGGCCGGCGACGGCACCAACGAGATCGGCCTGGCCGTGATGGCCACCACCTTCGCCATCGTGGCCGTGTTCGTGCCGGTGGCCTTCATGCAGGGCATCATCGGCCGCTTCTTCCTGCAGTTTGGGGTGACGGTGGCGGTGTCGGTGCTGGTGTCGCTGTTCGTCAGCTTCACGCTCGACCCCATGCTGTCGTCCGTGTGGCGCGATCCGGTCGAGGACCGCTTCAAGTATGCGCCCTGGCTGGGCCGCTTCATGGCCTGGCTGGAAGGCGGCGTGCACCGCCTGCACGGCGTGTACGGCAAGGTGCTGGCGGTGGCGCTGCGCTGGCGCAAAACCACGCTGGCCGTGGCCCTCGCCCTGTTCGTGGCCAGCCTGGCGCTGGTGCCCATGATAGGCGGCGAGATGTTCCCGGACACGGACGATGGCCGCATCTTCATGCGCTTCAAGACCCCGGTCGGCTCCAGCCTCGAATACACGGACAGCAAAGTGGCGCAGGCCGAGGCGGCGCTGAAGGCCTTCCCCGAGATCGTCGACGTGCTGTCGCGCGTGGGCACCCAGGACGGGCGCAACACGGCCGACGTGATCATGAAGCTGAGCGACCTGAAAACGCACAAGCGCCGCTCGCAGAAGGAACTGGAGAAACTGGTGCGGGCGCGCTTGTCCAGCATCGCCGGCATCACGCTGTCGGTGGGCCAGAAGCCGATCTTCATCGCCATCCTCGGCACGGACGAGGGCAAGCTGGACGCCGTGGCCCACCGCCTGATGGACAAGATGAAGCAGATCAAGGGCGTGGCCGACCTCGAATACAGCCAGGAAGGGGCCAACCCGTCCACCACGATCAAGATCAACAACGAGCTGGCCAGCGACCTGGGACTGTCGGTGCAGCAGATCGGCGCCGCGCTGCGCCCGTTCGTAGCCGGCGACACGGTCAGCCACT
The DNA here is from genome assembly GCF_014042345.1 of Rugamonas brunnea. GTDB lineage: Bacteria > Pseudomonadota > Gammaproteobacteria > Burkholderiales > Burkholderiaceae_D > Rugamonas > Rugamonas brunnea. The sequence goes on along the minus strand of NZ_JACEZT010000012.1, from coordinate 142,915 downwards.
GGCTGGCCGACGATGGCCAGAACTACGACGTGAACGTGCAGCTGCCCAAGTCGGGCCGGCAGAAGGTCGCCGACCTGGCCGATTTGTCGCTGGCATCAAGCAAGCTGGGGCCGGACGGCAAGCCCGTCATGATCCCGCTGCGCCAGGTGGTGGAGTTCGTGCCCTCGTCCAGCCCGCAGGTGCTCAAGCGCCAGGCGCTGCAGCGGCGGGTGGCCATCTACGCGGCCGTGGAAGGCCGGCCCGGCGGCGACGTGGACGCCGACATCAAGCGCGCCATGCAGCAGATCGAACTGCCGGCCGGGGTGCGCTTCGACGTGGCCGGTTCGGCCCAGGACATGGCCGAAACCATGTCCGGCGCGGCCATGGCGCTGGGCATCGCCGTGATCTTCATCTACCTGGTGCTGGCCTCGCAGTTCGGCAGCTTCCTGCATCCGGTGGCCATCATGATGTCGCTGCCGCTGTCCTTGATCGGGGTGCTGGTGGCGCTGCTGGTGACGGGCACCACGCTCAACATCTTCTCGGTGATCGGCTTCATCATGCTGATGGGCCTGGTGACCAAGAACGCCATCCTGCTGGTGGACTTCACCAACCACGGCCAACGGGCGGGCCTGAGCCAGTTCGACGCCATCATGGAGGCGGGCCAGGTGCGCCTGCGCCCCATCCTGATGACGACGCTGGCCATGGTGTTCGGCATGCTGCCGATGGCGATCGGCATGGGCGACGGCGGCGAGCTGCAGGCGCCGATGGGCCGCGCCGTGATCGGCGGCGTGCTGACCTCCACCCTGCTGACGCTGGTGGTGGTGCCGGTGGCGTACACCTATCTCGATAATCTGGGTAAGCGGGCTGCCCGCTATTTCAAGGGCAAACCAGAACGCGGCGTGGCGGCCGTGCCGGCGGAGCAGCAGCAAGCGGAAGTGGCCTGAGGCCGCTTTCGGGCGCTACGCGCAACGGAGGAAGAAAAACAGGGGCGATATGCCCCTGTGCTGATTCGGTAATCCGGTTATTCGGTCGCGGTGCCGCCGGCGCCATCGTTGGTATCGGCGTCGCCGGTGTCGCCATCGTCGGCGTCCGCCTCGGCTGCCTCATCGCGGGCGCCGGGGTTGGCCTTCATCTCAGCCTTGCGCCTGGCTTTTTCCTCGGCTTTCTTTTTCTTCTCTAACTCGCGTTGCCGCTTTTCATATTGGAAATTTGTCTTTGCCATTTGCATCCTCTGGTTTCACGATAAGGTCGTCACTCAGGCACATTATGACGCAGATACGGGCCGCGCAAGTTTTTCATCCACGCGGATGATGCTGCGCATGTAAATGCTTGAGCCGCTCGCGCGCCACGTGGGTGTAGATCTGGGTGGTGGAAATGTCGGCATGCCCCAGCAGCAGCTGCACCACGCGCAAGTCGGCGCCATGGTTGAGCAAATGGGTGGCAAAGGCGTGGCGCAGCGTGTGCGGCGACAGGTGGGCCGTGATGCCGGCCCGCTGCGCGTGCTTCTTGATCAGCACCCAGAACATCTGGCGCGTCATGGGGCCGCCGCGCGCCGTGACGAACAGGGCGTCGTCCACCTGGCCGTCGAGGATCACGCCGCGCGCCTCGCGCAGATAGCGCTCTATCCACTGGCGGGCCTGGGCGCCGAACGGCACCAGCCGGGTCTTGGCGCCCTTGCCCGTGATGCGCAGCACGCCATCGTTCAGGCTCAGTTCCAGCAGCTTGAGCGCCACCAGTTCCGACACCCGCAGGCCGCTCGCATACATCAGCTCCAGCATGGTGCGCTCGCGCAGGCCCAGCGGGGTGCCGACGTCGGGCGCGGCCAGCAGCGCTTCCACCTGGGCTTCGCTCAGCGTGTGGACGAAACGGGTGGCCTGCTTGGCCGACGGCAGCCTGGCGCAGGGATCGGCCGTGACCTGTTTGTTGCGCAGCGCGTGCTGGTAGAAGCGCTTGAGCACGGACAGGCGCCGGTTCGATGAACTGGGCTTGGTCTGGTCATGGCGGGCCGCGAAATAGGCGCTGATATCATGCCCGGCCACCGCGTGCAGGTCGGGCAGGTCCGGCCGCTGCACCTGCAGCCAGCGGGCGAACAGGCGCAGGTCGCGCCGGTAGGCTTCCAGCGTGTTCTTCGACAGGCCATCCTCCAGCCACAGGCTGTCGCAGAAGGCGTCGATCAGAGCAACGTTGTCTGGCGCCATGCGTACTCGCTCGCTCCCTCGTGCGCCAGCAGCCAGCGCTTGATGTCCAGGTGGTAGCTGTGTTGGTCGTCGTTGTTGGAGAAGCCGCCCAGGCCGTTGGCGGCCGTCACCCGGTGGCAGGGGATCACCAGCGGGAACCAGTTGGCGCCGCAGGCCTGGCCCACGGCGCGCGGCGCCGAGCCGATGTGGCGCGCCACTTCGCCGTAGGTGCGCACGCTGCCGCGCGGGATGGAGGCGATGGTGTCCCACACCTTGTGCTGGAAGGCGCTGCCCACGCGCGCCAGCGGCAGGTCGAACACGAAGTCGGGGTCCTGGCAGTAACGCAGCACCTGTTCGGCGGCCAGTTCGGCCACCTTGTCCTGCGGCGCCTTTTCATCGAAATGGGGCGCCAGGTAGAACAGTTCCGTCACCAGCGATCCGGCCGTGCGTATGCCGAACTTGCCGAACGGCAAGTCTAGGATGGCGGAAAAGAGTTCGCTGCCCTGTTGTTTTTTCATCACGCAAGTTGTCCTTCTGGCTGTTCTCGTGTCGCGCCGGCACGACACCGGTGCCCGCTATTGTAAAACTTCGGGACAAAAAAAAGCGCACCCGAAGGTGCGCTTGAATCCTGCTTCACGTTCCCGGCCGTTTGGTTCCCGCCGTAGCGCGCTTGTGGCGGCTTGCAGCAGTGATACCAACAGCATTCTGTAAAACGTGTGTCTCCTCAAAATATGTCCGGCTCTGGTTCGCCGTTGTTATACCCACTCCCCACAACTAATCTTGCGTGCTGCTGTTATGTTCTTTGCTACCCGGACGCATTTGTTTATCAGTTATATGTCCGACAGCGACGCCATCATAACGTATCTGAATGGCTTTTTCCCATTTTTTTTGTCGCAAGAAAAAGACAGCAATACCTAATATTTTAGCAATGAATAAATCAAGGCCAGTGCCTGCGCCTTACTTGGATGCTTCCTTGTTGATGGCCGAGATCAGCTCCTTGCCGATGCGCCCTTCCATCTCGGTCTGCACCGGCGCCAGCGCCCGGCGCCACTCGGCCTGTTCCTGCACGCTCAGCGCGTAGATGGTGGTCTTGCCGGTCTTCCTGATGGCCTCCAGCGCCGCGTCGTTGTCGCGCTGGGCGATCGCCTTCTCGAACGTGGTGGCGTCCTTCATCGCCTTCTCCAGCGCGCCGCGGATGTCGCCCGGCAGGCCGTCCCAGAACTTCTTGTTGACGATCACGGCGTAGCCCAGATAGCCGTGGTTGGACACGGTCACGTGGCGCTGCACCTCATACATCTTCTGGGTGTACATATTCGACGGCGGGTTCTCGGTGCCATCGACCACCCCCGTCTGCAGGGCGCGGTACACATCGGAGAAGGCCAGCACCTGCGGACTGGCGCCCAGCGCGCGCATCTGGGCGTCGAGCACGGTGGAGGACTGGATGCGCATCTTCAGGCCCTTGAAGTCGGCCGGCTTGTGCAGCGGCCTGTTGGCCGACATCAGCTTGAAGCCGTTGTCCCAGAACGCCAGCCCGGTGATGCCCTTGGACTCCAGCTTCTTCAGCATGCCCTTGCCGATCTCGCCCTCGGTCACGTTGTACAGCGCGGTCTTGCTGGGGAAGATGTAGGGCAGGTCGAAGGCTTCGAATTCCTTCACGCCCAGCGGCCCGAACTTGGCCAGCGACGGCGCCAGCATCTGCACCAGGCCCAGTTGCAGCGCCTCCAGTTCCTCCTTATCCTTGTACAGCTGGCTGTTCGGATAGATCTCGACCTTGACGCGGCCATGGGTGGCCTGCTCGGCCAGCAGCTTGAAACGCTGGGCGGCCTGGCCCTTGGGCGTGTCGGGCGCCACCACATGGCTGAACTTGATGAGGATGGGACCTTCGGCGTAGGCGTTCGCGCACAGGGCGGCGCACAGGGCCGCCAGGCAGGCTCTCAGATGCATACGGTCTCCGGGGGTAGGGGTGCTCGAAAATACACTATTATGATGTTTGTCGCCGATTCTCGGCAGTCGCCCACGGCCACGCAACTGTGGAAAGCCACAATGGCGACGCCAGCCCAACTGGATAACCTTGCCGGCAATGAGCCCTGTTCCCACCTTCGCGCGCCGTCCCCAATTCAATAGCACGCTGCGCTGGCTGCTGCCGGTGGTGCTGGTGCTGCTGTTCCTCACCATCCTGATCTGGCTGCCGTGGCAGGCGCGCGAGATGGAGAGCAACGAGCGCCAGGAACAGCTGATCGCCGACACCTTGTGGGTCGAGCAGACGATCCGTTTCCAGCTGGGGCGCGACGAGGAAAGCCTGCGTGCGCTGGGCGCCGACATCGTCAACGGCCACCTGAGCCAGAACCAGTTGCGCGAGCGGATGGCGCAACTGCTCAGCAACGGCCACGAACTGCTGCGGGTGCAGTGGATTGATCCCCAGGGCCGGATGCTCATCGGCAGCGACGACGGCGCGCCCCTGTCGGAGGCGTCGCGCACGGCGGCCGACATCGCGCGCCGCACCCACAACGCGCTGTACGCCCAGCCCGAAGCCCAGAACCCGGACCCGCACGCGCCGCCGGCGGCGGTGCTGATGGACTACCACGCGCCCCTGTACCGGGGCGGCGCCTACCTGGGCAACCTGGTGGCCACCTACCAGGTCAGCGCGCTGCTGGAGGAAATGGTGCCGTGGTGGTTCGCCCAGGAGAACCAGATCAGCCTCACCGACCGCGACGACCGCGTGCTGGCGCGGCGCGCCGCCGCCGGTCCCGGCCACGGCGTGTACACCCACAAGCGGGCGCTGGACCTGCCGGGCGTGAACATCACGCTGGTGACGGACAGCGTGAAGAGCGCGCCGCGCCTGCTACCCAACCTGCTGGTCGGCTCCGTCATCGTACTGTCGCTGGGATTGCTGTGGAGCCTGTTGGCGCTGTGGGGCCACATCACGCGCCGGCTGGCGGCCGAGGGCGCGCTGCGCCAGCAGATGTCGTTCCGCACGGCGATGGAAAACTCCCTCGTCACGGGCCTGCGCGCGCGCGACCTGGAAGGCCGGGTCACCTACGTCAACCCGGCGTTCTGCCAGATGGTAGGCTACCCGGCCGAGGAGCTGATCGGCAAGCTGCCGCCCATGCCCTACTGGGCGCCCGAGGCGATGGCCGAATACCAGCACCGCTTCGCCGCCGTGCTGGCCGGCACCGTCACGCCCCAGTTCGAAACCATTTTCCAACGCTCGGACGGCACCCGCGTGCCGGTGCTGATCTTCGAAGCGCCGCTGGTGGACAAGGACGGGCGCCAGACCGGCTGGATGGGCTCCATCCTCGACATCTCGGACCGCAAGCGCATCGAGGAACTGAACCGCCAGCAGCAGGAAAAGCTGCAGACCAGCGCGCGCCTGGCCACCATGGGCGAAATCGCCTCCATGCTGGCCCATGAGCTGAACCAGCCGCTGGCCGCGATCTCCAGCTACACCACGGGCGCGCTCAACGTGCTGGGCCGGGCCGAAGCGAGCGGCGCGCCGGTCGACGGCGCCATGCTCAAGCCGGCGCTGGAGCAGGCATCGGCGCAGGCCCAGCGGGCCGGCCAGATCATCCGCAGCGTGCACGCCTTCGTCAAGAAGCGCGAACCGCTGCGCGAGGAAGTGACGCTGCCGGCGCTGCTCGACGGCATACGGGCGCTGATCGAACTGCAGGCGCGCCGCTTCTACGTCATCATCCACACGGAACTGGCGCCCGACCTGCCGCCGCTGCGCATCGACCGCATGATGATCGAACAGGTGCTGCTGAACCTGACCCGCAATGCGATCGAAGCGATGGCCCACATCCCGCCCCAGCGCCGCGTGCTGACCTTGCGCGCGGCCTACGACGCGGCGGCCGGCCAGGTCAGCGTGGCCGTGATCGACCAGGGCCACGGCATCCCGCAGGACGTGGCCGAGCGCCTGTTCTCGCCGTTCTTCTCCACCAAGGCCGAGGGCATGGGCATGGGCCTGAACATCTGCCGCACGGCCATCGAATTCCACGGTGGCGCGCTCACCCACCGCGCCAATCCGGATGGCGGTACTATCTTCACATTCACCTTGCCGGCCGTGCCGGTGGCCACGCTCACGGGAGAAACCTGAACCATGCTGCACATAGTCGACGATGAAGTGGTGGTGCGCGACGCGCTGACCTGGCTGGCCAGCTCGCGCGCGATCGCGGCGCGCGCCTACGACAGCGCGCACGCCTTCCTGGCCGAGGTGGCGCGCGGCCAGTTCGACCCGGACGGCGATTGTGTGCTGCTCGACGTGCGCATGCCCGACATGAACGGCGTGGCCGTGTTCGACCAGCTGGCGACCAAGGGGCTGACGCAGCGCCTGCCGGTGATCTTCCTGACCGGCCACGGCGACGTGCCGATGGCGGTCGACACGCTCAAGCGCGGCGCCTTCGATTTTTTCGAGAAGCCGTTCAACGACAACGAGTTGATGGACCGGGTGCAGGAAGGCCTGGCCGGCTCACGCCAGGCCGGCGCGCGCGCGGCCGTGCAGGCGCGCCTGGCCACGCTGTCGGCGCGCGAGCGCGAAGTGCTGGACCTGATCCTGGCCGGCAAGATGAACAAGGTGGTGGCCGACCAGCTGGGCATCAGCATGCGCACGGTGGAGGTGCACCGCGCCCATATCTTCGACAAGATGCAGGTCAAGACTGCGGTTGAGCTGGCGGGCTTGCTGAAATAGCTGCGGCCAGGGCCGCTGTCCTAATCGTTTAGTCGTGCGCGGCCTCGTGCCGCGCCAGCGCCCACGCCACGTGCTCGCGCACCAGTTCCGAGGGATGGTCGCGGCGCGACTGTAGCGCGGCCACGATGCGCGCGTCGCCGCGCGCGCCGGACGCCGCCGCGTTACCCAGGCCGACGGCGATATTGCGCAGCCAGCGCTCGTGGCCGATGCGCCGGATCGGGCTACCGCCCAGGCGCTCGTTGAACTCCTCCTCTGTCCACGCGAACAGTTCCACCATGCCGGCCGCGCCCAGGCCGTTGCGCTCGTCGAAGTCGGGCAGCACGGCGCGCTGGGCGAACTTGTTCCATGGGCAGACGGTCTGGCAATCGTCACAGCCGTACACACGGTTGCCGATCAGGGGCCGCATGTCCTCGGGGATGGCGCTTTTCAGTTCGATGGTCAGGTAGGAGATGCAGCGCCGCGCATCGAGCTTGCCGGGGCCGACGATGGCCTGCGTGGGGCACACGTCCAGGCACGCCGTGCACTGGCCGCAGTGGGCGCCCGTGGGCGGGTCCACCGGCAGCGGCAGGTCGACCAGGATCTCGCCCATGAAGAAGGTGGAGCCGGCCTCGCGGCTGATGAGCAGCGTGTGCTTGCCGCGCCAGCCCAGGCCCGCCTTCTCGGCCAGCGGCAATTCCATCACCGGCGCCGAATCCGTGAAGACGCGGTAGCCGAATTCGCCGGTCGCGGCGCGGATGCGGTCGGCCAGCTGCTGCAAACGGGCCCTCAGCACCTTGTGGTAATCGCGTCCCCGCGCATACAGCGAGATAACGGCCGCGCCGGGGTCGGCCAGGCGCGCCGTTTCCCGCTCGCGCCAGTCGTCCGGCGTGGCCGATGGCAGGTAGTCCATGCGGGCCGTGACCACGCGCACCGTGCCCGGCACCAGTTCCGCCGGCCGCGCGCGTTTCATGCCGTGGCTGGCCATGTAGTCCATTTCGCCGTGCATGCCGGCGTCCAGCCAGGCCTGCAGGCCCGCTTCGGACGCGGTGAGGTCGATATCGGTGATACGCACTTCGGCGAAGCCCAATTCACGCCCCCATTGCTTGATGCGGGCGGCAAGTTCGGCTAAATTGGCTTCGGACAGGGACATGGCGACGGGCGGGCGGTTACAATGCAGGCAGGCGGGCCACGCGGCCCACGGTGAATTCGGATATTTTAATTGATGCAGCACTTTCAAGCCCATCTCCACGACGAAGCCGGCACCTGCGCGCTGGGCGCCTCGCTGGCGCGCGCACTCGCGCCCGGCCTGACCATCTACCTGCACGGCGACCTGGGCGCCGGCAAGACCGCCCTCACCCGCGCCCTGCTGCACGCGGCCGGCTACGAAGGCACGGTCAAGAGCCCCACCTACACGCTGTCCGAACCGTACCGCGTGCAACTGGGCGGGCGCGCCGTGAACGTGATCCATTTCGACCTGTACCGCATGGGCAGCCCCGAGGAGTTCCTCGACGCGGGCTTCCGCGAGGATTTCAACGGTGACAACATCTGCATCGTCGAATGGCCGGAAAAGGCGGACACCGTGCTGCCGCCGCCTGACCTGAACCTGTTCCTGTCCGTCGCCGGCGACGGCCGTGATGTAGAATTGCAGGCAACCACCGCCCTGGGTAACTCATGCCTCGAACGCCTCCATTTCGCGCCCAACCTGTGAGCGGCACCGCTCCCCGGGCCATGCGGCGCACCATCCTGAAAGCCGGCGGCACGCTGCTGCTGTCCGTGCTCGCGCCGCTGCCGGCGCGCGCCGCGCAGATCCTGGCCGTGCGCGTGTGGCCGGCCGACGACTACACGCGCGTGACGCTGGAGAACGATTCGAGCCTGAAGGCCACCCATTTCCTCGTCAAGGACCCGGACCGGCTGGTGGTCGATATCGAAGGCCTGGAACTCAATCCCACGCTCAAGAGCCTGGTGGCCAAGATCCAGTCCAACGATCCCTACATCAAGCAGGTGCGCGTGGGCCAGAACCGGCCCAACGTGGTGCGGCTAGTGTTCGACCTGAAGGAGGAAGTGACGCCGCAGGTGTTCACGCTGGCGCCCGTGGGCAATTACAAGCACCGCCTGATCTTCGACCTGTATCCGGTCAAGGCGGTCGATCCGATCGCCGCCATGATCGAAAAGGGCAACTGGTCGGACGACGCCGGCAAGACGCCGCCGGCGGCCACGGATGCGGCGCGCGACGGCGCCCCCGCGACGGGCGGCGGATCGGCACCGACGGTACCGTCGTCACCATCGGCGCCCGGCGCCGACCTGGCGCAGGCGCAGAAAGCGGACGGCAAGGCCGACGGCAAGCCTGACAGCCGCGCGGACGCCAGGGCCGCCATCAAACCGGAAGACCGTTTCGAGGCCCGCAGCGAAGCCAAGGCCGGCCCGGGCCAGAAGATGGTGCGCATGCTGACCATCGCGCTCGATCCCGGCCATGGCGGCGAGGACCCCGGCGCGTCCGGCAGCAACGGCAGCCACGAGAAGGATATCGTGCTGGCCATCGCCAAGCGCCTCAAGGCCCGCATCGAGGAACACCCCAACATGCGCGTGATGCTCACGCGTGACGCCGACTACTTCGTCCCGCTGGGCACGCGGGTGGAGAAGGCGCGCAAGGTGCAGGCCGATCTGTTCGTCTCCATCCACGCCGACGCGTTCGTGGAACCGACGGCGCGCGGTTCGTCCGTGTTCGTGCTGTCGGAAAAAGGCGCCAGCTCCAGCGCGGCGCGCTGGCTGGCCAACAAGGAAAACCTGGCCGACAACATCGGCGGCGTCAACGTCAAGAACCACGACAAGCAACTGGCCAGCGTGCTGTTCGACCTGTCCACCACGGCCCAGATCAACGACAGCCTCAAGCTGGGCAAGGCCGTGCTGGGCGAGATCGGCGGCATCAACCGCCTGCACCGGGGCGCCGTCGAACAAGCCGGCTTCGCCGTGCTGAAAGCGCCGGACATCCCGTCCATCCTGGTCGAAACGGCCTTCATCTCCAATCCGGAGGAGGAAGCCAAGCTGCTCGACAACGCCTACCAGGACCAGCTGGCCGACGCCATCGTCAAGGGCATACGGCGCTACTTCGCCAAGAATCCGCCGCTGTCCAAGAACCGCCTGACCTGACCCCCACCCAAGGATCATCCCGATGACAGTAGTAACGATGGTGAAGTACGGCCAATTGCCGGCCGTGCGCCTGACCGCGCCGGACGGCGCGCAAGCGACGGTGGCGCTGTTCGGCGGCCACCTGCTGTCCTGGCAGACGGCCGACGGCAAGGAACACCTGTTCTGCAGCGCCAAGTCGGCGCTCGATGGCAGCAAGGCCATACGCGGCGGCGTGCCCGTCATCTTCCCCCAGTTTAATGCGCGCGGCGACGGCCAGCGCCACGGCTTCGCCCGCACCAGCCTCTGGCGCCTGGACGACAGCGGCGCCGACGATGGCCGCGCCTGGGCCGAATTCGTGCTGACGCAATCGGACCTGGCCACGCCCGTGGCGCAAGCCTGGCCCCATGCGTTCGAACTGCGCCTGCGCTTCACCGTGGGCGGGTCGGCGCTGGACCTGCTTTGCACGGTGCGCAACACGGGCGCGCACGCGTTCCCGTTCGGCGTGGCCCTGCATACCTATTTCGACGTGGGACGGCTGGAGGCGGCCGCCATCGAAGGCTTGCAGCACTGCCGCTACACGGACCACCACCTGGCCACGCTGGAACAGCAGGAACCCGCGCTGCGCTTCACGGAAAAAACGGACCGCCTGTACCAGGCCCCGCCCGCGCTCACGCTGCGCACGGCCGATGGCGCGCTGCGCCTGGAGCAGCAAGGTTACAGCGAGTGGGTGGTGTGGAATCCGGGCGCCGCCGACGCGGCCGCGCTGGCCGACATGGCCGATGACGAGTACCTGCACTTCGTCTGCATCGAGCCGGCCCGGGTGGACCAGCAGTTGCTGGCGCCGGATGCGCAGTGGGTGGGACGGCACCGGATCAGCCGCTGAATTAGCGGCCGGCCCGCGCCGCCGGGATCCCGGTAAAAGCTAGTTCGATTCCTTGACGATGCGCCCCGACGAGGGCTGCACGGGACGGGCGTTGAGCGGATACAGGCGGCTGAACAGCGCCATCTGCGCCGGCGAGGCCTGCACCGGTTCCTTCATCACCAGCCACAGCACGCCTTCCGAGCACGGCGGCGTGGTCAGCGAACCCATGAAGGTGTAGTAGTCGCGCCGGGCCGGGATCAGGTCCATCGGATCGAGCACGATGGACGGGGCCATCGTTTCGAACTTCTCCAGCGGCAGGTTGTTCCACACGGTCTGGATGGTCGGTTGCGGCTTACCCCGCTCCAGCAGCAGCGCCAGCACGGCCAGGTGGCCTTCCGCGTCCTTGTGCACCAGGTGCACCACCATCTCGTAGCCCTTGCCGTTGATGCGCTCCTCGGATGGCCGGTGGAAGTGGAACTGGATCAGTTCATACATGCGGTTGGCCACGGTGATGAAATTGCCGCCGCTGACCATCACCTGCACCGTGTGGCCGTTGTCCGTCACGTTGAACGACGATGGCTTGTAGTCGAAGGTGATCTGCTCCAGGTCCACCTTCATGCCGTCGCGGATATCGATCGGCGACTGGCGGTTGCCGGTGCTGCACTTGGCCCATTCCGGATTGATGCGACCCCAGTTGGCCGGGCCGCTCTCGCCTTCATACGACCAATGATTGCTGTAGACCTTGGGAGCCGCTGCCACGGCCGCAGCGGCTGCGGCGGCGGCCTTCTTGGCCTTGGCCTGCTGCGCCACGCGCGCGGCCTGGTTGGCGCGCATGATGGCCAGCCGGGCCGCGATCTTGGCCGACAGGTCAGCCTCGGCCTGCTCCTCGCGCTCGCGCTCGGACATGGCGCGCGCACGCACGGGGGCGCCCGATTTGGCCGATGCCGACGGGGCCGACGATGCCGACGCCGATACGGCGCCGGCGCCCGATCCCGCGCTGGCCGCAGCCGGCGTGTGCGGACGGATCGATTCGATCGGTTTGGGGACCGGGTTCTTGGCCGACGGCGTGATGCCCGGATCGGCGGCGCTGGCGGTGGCGGCGACGATACTGCAAGCGATCAGGGCGATCAGTGTACGCATGGGTGTCCAGGAAAATGAAAATTACACTCCTGTATACGGATGCAGTACGGCAAAACTTGAGCCGCCCCGGCCCTGCGCACGCGAATAATTTGCGATGCAACACGCCGCGGCGCGGCCGGGGCGTGTCGGGTGTATCGTCAGCGGCCCAGCATGCGGCGCGACAGCTTCCACATGCCGCCCAGCGCCATCGGCACCACGGCCACGCCCACGCCGAACAGCACGATCTCGGTCAAGTGTTCGCGCACCACGGTGATGTTGCCGAAGAAGTAGCCGGCTGTGGTCAACAGCAGCACCCACAGGGTGGCGCCGGTGATGTTGTAGAGCTGGAAGCGGGCATGCGTCATGTCCGACACGCCGGCCACGAACGGGGCGAAGGTGCGCACCACGGGCACGAAACGGGCCAGCACGATGGTCTTGCCGCCATGTTTTTCAAAGAACACGTGGGTTCGTTGCAGCGCCTGCTTGTTGATCCAGCGGTAATCATGGGTGAACACGCGGTGCCCGATGGCCTCGCCTATCCAGTAATTGAGGGTGTTGCCCGTCACGGCCGCCGTGATCAGCAGCAGCATCAGGAGCGCCAGGTTCATCTCGCCCAAGGCGCACAGGGCACCGGCGATGAACAGCAGGGTGTCGCCGGGGAAGAAGAACAACACCACCAGTCCCGTCTCGCAAAAGATGATGGCGAACAACACCGCGTACACGAGGGTGCCGTATTGCTGTATCAGCACTTCCAGCGTCTTGTCGACATGCAGCAGCATGCCGAAAAATTGCATCAAATCCATATTCGTCCCATAAAGGTTGCGCCGGAATCATACACCACCGGCAGCAGTCCTGCCGCGATCGTTGGCGGATATTTGCGTTTCCAAATTAACCATCTTTCCGATTACAATCGGCGCAGCGCGCGCCACCCGCCGCGCCCCATGTCACCACATCGCCACTATCCGAGGAGAGCCTGGATGCACACCCCATTTTCCCTGCCGCTTCGCTGCGCCGGCGCGCTGGCGCTGGCCCTGGCCACCCTGCCCGCGCTGTCGCTGGCCGCCAAGGCCGACGCCCCCGCCGGCCTGCCCGTCAAGCCCACCGTGGCCGACATCGTCAAGGCGTCGGGCCCAGCCGACTGGCGCCCGCTCGACCCGGACAACACGCTGTACATGGAACTGCCGGGCGGGCGCGTGGTGATCGAACTGGCGCCCGACTTCGCGCCGCAGAACGTGGCCAACATCAAGCTGCTGGCACGCGAGCACTATTACGATGGCCAAGCCGTGGTGCGCTCGCAGGACAACTACGTGGCCCAGTGGGGCGACGCCGACGAGGCCCATCCCAAGCCGCTCAAGACTGCGCGGGAAAAAGTGCCCGGCGAATTCACCGTGCCGCTCAAGAACGACCGCCACTTCACGGCCCTGCCCGAGCGCGACGGCTACGCGCCGCAGGTGGGCATCTCGAACGGCTTCCCGGCCGGGCGCGACCCCAAGGCCGGCCGCACCTGGCTGGCGCATTGCTACGGCATGGTGGGCGTGGGCCGCGACGTGGACAACGACAGCGGCAACGGCACCTCGCTGTACGCGGTGACGGGCCACGCGCCGCGCCACCTGGACCGCAACATCACGGTGGTGGGGCGGGTGGTGTCGGGCATGGCGCTGCTGTCGACGCTGCCGCGCGGGCACGAGGCGATGGGTTTTTATGGCGCCAATGAAGTCCATCCGCCCATCACTTCGGTGCGGCTGGCGGCCGACGTGCCGGAGGCCGAGCGCAGCCACCTGGAGGTGATGCGCACGGACACGGCCACCTACAAGGCGGCCGTGGAAGCGCAGCGCAACCGGGGCGGCCCCTGGAACAAGTACGCGGCCGGCTACGTCGAACTGTGCAACGTGCCCATCCCCGTGCGCGAGCAGGCGAAGTAATCGGGGCCGGCGGCAGCCGGTATAATCGCGCCATGAACGCGCCCGACCCGACCCAACGCCCCCTCCGTCCCATCCAGGCCCTGCCGGACAAGCTGATTTCCCAGATCGCCGCCGGCGAGGTGGTGGAGCGGCCGTCGGCCGTGGTCAAGGAATTGCTGGAGAATGCGCTCGACTCGGGCGCCACCCAGATCACGGTGCGGCTGGAGGAAGGCGGCGTGAAACGCATCGCCATCACCGACAACGGCCGTGGCATCCCGCCCGACCAGTTGCCGCTGGCCCTGGCCCGCCACGCCACTTCCAAGATCGCCACCCTCGACGACCTCGAAAACGTGGGCACGCTCGGTTTCCGGGGCGAGGCGCTGGCGTCGATCGCCTCGGTGGCCGCCATCACCGTCACCACCCGCACGGCCGATGCGCCCCATGCGTGGGAGATCGTGGGCTCCCACCTGGGCGCCGTGTCGCCCTCTTCCGGCGCCCACGGCACCACGGTGGACGTCAAGGACCTGTACTACAACACGCCGGCCCGGCGCAAATTCCTCAAGTCCGAGCAGACCGAATTCGGCCACTGCGCCGAGGTGGTGCGCCGCATCGCGCTGGCGCGGCCCGACGTGTCGTTCTCGCTGAGCCACAACGGCCGCACCATCGACCACTGGAACGTGACGGAGATGGCCAAGCGCAGCGCCCACATCCTGGGCGACGGTTTCGCGGAAGCGCGCCTGCCGATCGACGAGGCGGCCGGCCCGCTGCGCTTGCACGGCTACGCGGGCCTGCCCACGGCCTCCAAGGCGCGCGCCGACGGCCAGTTCTTCTACGTGAACGGGCGCTTCGTGCGCGACAAGCTGCTGGTGCACGCCGTCAAGGCGGCCTACGCCGACGTGCTGCACGGCGACCGCTTCCCGTCCTATGTGCTGGCCCTGGAGATCGACCCGGCGCTGGTGGACGTGAACGTCCATCCGTCGAAGATCGAAGTGCGCTTCCGCGACAGCCGCGCCGTCCACCAGTTCGTGTTCCACGCCGTGCAGCGGGCGCTGGCACAGACCTCGGCCACCGCGCACGGCAGCGTGCCATCGCCGCTGCCGGCGGCCGAATCGCTGAGCGCGGGCGACAACTGGCGCGGCCAGGCGCAGCAGGCGTCGTTCGGCCCGCTGCTGGCGCCCGGCTACACGCCGACCTTCTCGCCGTCGCCGTTCGGCCCGTCGCGCCAGGCCGGCGCCGGGGTGGCGCAAAGCACGGAGCGCTACGGCGCGCTGTTCAGCGGCGGACCGGCGGGCGATGGGCGCGCAGCTGCCGAAGCTTCGGCTTTCCCGGACGGCATGGCAGCAACGGCCACCTCGGTCACCTCAGCATCGGTGATCGCACCGGCCACGCCCTACGTGGCCTCGCCCGCCGCCATGGCGCAGGAAGAATTCCCGCTCGGCTTCGCGCTGGCCCAGCTGCACGGCATCTACATCCTGGCCCAGAACAGCAAGGGCCTGGTGCTGGTGGACATGCACGCGGCCCATGAACGCATCCTGTACGAGCAGCTCAAGAACGCACTCGACGACCAGGTGGCCGGCCAGCAGATGCAGGTGCAGCCGCTGCTGATCCCCGTCACCTTCTACGCCGAGGAAGTGGAAGTGGGCACGGCCCAGGAGCACCAGGAAACGCTGCAGGCGCTGGGCTTCGACATCGCCGCCCTGTCGCCGACCACGCTGGCCGTGCGCTCGGTGCCGGTGCTGCTCAAGAACGCGGACGCCCAGACGCTGGCGCGCGACGTGCTGCGCGACGTGCGCGAATTCGGCGGCTCGCGTGTGCTGATCGAACGCCGCAACGAGCTGCTGGGCACCCTGGCCTGCCACACGGCCGTGCGCGCCAACCGCATCCTGTCGGTACAGGAAATGAACGCCCTGCTGCGCCAGATGGAGAGCACGGAGCGGGCCGACCAGTGCAACCACGGCCGCCCGACCTGGGTGCAGGTGGAAATCGGCGCGCTCGACAAGCTGTTCCTGCGCGGCCAATAAGCCGTTCCCTCCCGCGCCTTCACGTACAAGACATCATGACCCATCACGCATCACGCCCGCTGGCCGTCGCCATCATGGGCCCCACGGCGTCCGGCAAGACAGCCGCCGCGCTGGCCATCGCCGAGCGCATCGATTGTGAAATCATCTCCGTCGATTCGGCCCTGGTCTACCGGGGCATGGACATCGGCACGGCCAAGCCCACGCGCGCCGAGCAGGCCGCCGTGCCGCACCACCTGATCGACATCATCGACCCGCTGGACACCTATTCCGTGGCCCAGTTCCGCGAGGCCACGCTGCGCCTGGTGGCCGACATCACGGCGCGCGGCAAGTTGCCGCTGCTGGTGGGCGGCACCATGTTGTACTTCAAGGGCCTGACGGATGGCCTGGACGACCTGCCCGGCGCCGATCCGGCCCTGCGCGCGGAACTGGAGGACGAGGCGGCCCGCCACGGCTGGCCGGCGCTGCACGCGCGCCTGCGCACGCTGGACCCGACCACGGCCGCGCGGCTGGCGCCCAACGACGCCCAGCGCATCCAACGCGCGCTGGAGATCTGCACGCTGGCGGGACGCCCCATGTCCGAGCTGCTGGCCCAGCGCGAGAAGACGGAACTGCCGTTCGAGCTGCTGTCGTTCGCTCTGGAGCCCTCCGACCGCGCCGTGCTGCACGAACGCATCGCGCGCCGCTTCGACCTGATGCTCAAGGAAGGCGAGGATGGCAGCCTGCTGACGGAGGTGGAGATGCTGCGCCGGCGCGGCGACCTGCACCCCGCCCTGCCCTCGATGCGCTGCGTGGGCTACCGCCAGGCGTGGGAATACCTGGACGGCTACATCGACTTCGCCACGCTGCGCGAGACCGGCATCGTGGCCACGCGCCAGCTGGCCAAGCGCCAGCTCACGTGGCTGCGCGCCATGCCGCAGCGCGTGGTGCTCGACTGCCTGGCGCCGCATCCGGCCGCCGCCATGCTGGCGCGGATCGAGGCCGGGCGCGGCTGAGCGCAGGTCGTGACAATGTGGCAATCCATGCCGCGCACGGCGCAGAAAAACACGGAATATTTTCGGGCCAGTCTTGACAGGCCGGCGTCCAGCCTTGATAATGCTGGGCGTTGTCGGTGATATAGCTCAGTTGGTTAGAGCACAGCATTCATAATGCTGGGGTCGATGGTTCAAGTCCATCTATCACCACCAAGATTTCTTAGAAGATGGTCTGATCACGATCAGGCCATTTTTGTTTCGGTGATATAGCTCAGTTGGTTAGAGCACAGCATTCATAATGCTGGGGTCGATGGTTCAAGTCCATCTATCACCACCAGAATCTGCAAAGCCGCTGTCCCGCAAGGGCCAGCGGCTTTTTGCATTGCGGCCCGCCGGCGCTTACTGGCCGGCCGCGTTCATCAGGTTGGTGCGCAGGTTGACGATGGCCTTCTGCAGCACGCGGAACTCGTCGGGCGACAGGCCGGCCGCCTTGGCCGTCACGGCGCGGTAGTCGAAGGCCTTTTCCCGCAACTGGCGTCCCGCCTCCGTCAACGACACGCGCACGCTGCGCTCATCCTCGGTGTCGCGTTCGCGGCGCACATAGCCCATCGCCTCCAGGCGCTTGAGCATGGGCGTAATCGTGCTCGGCTCCAGGAACAGCTTCTCGCTCAGGCTTTTGACCGTCTGCATCTCCTCCTCCCACAGGCAGACGATGGCCACGTACTGCGGATAGGTCAGCCCCAGTTCCTCCAGCACCGGCTTGTAGACGCGCGAGTAGGCGAGGTTGGTCGAATAGATGGCGAAGCACATGAAGTCGCCCAGCCTGGCCGTGTTTTTACCGGCATCCATCTTGTTGCTCATTTTGCATCCCCAAAAAGAATTTATCGCGATAATGATTATCGTACTTGAAAACGGCGGAGAAGCTGGATATAGTTGTCGTCATAATGATTATTTCGATAAATACTTTTCAACCACAGGACAACCGGAGTATGAAAATGCGCAAGCACCGCACCACCTATCGCCGCCATGCCGTCGCCGCCCTCCTCGCCTTCGCCGGCGCCCAGTTCGGCATATCCACCGTTGCGCACGCGGAGACGGCCAGCGCCAGGCCGGCCGCAGCCACGTCGGCGCCGGCGCTGGCCACCTTCCAGGCTATCAGGCAGATCGATGCCGGCGTGCTGAATGTCGGCTACGTCGACCAGGGGCCGGCCGACGGCCCGGTGGTAATCCTGCTGCACGGCTGGCCGTACGACATCCACAGCTACATCGACGTCGTGCCCATGCTGACCCAGGCCGGCTACCGCGTGATCGTGCCGCACCTGCGCGGCTATGGCAGCACGCGCCTGCTCGACGCCAAGGCCCCGCGCAACGGCGAGCCGGCCGCGCTGGCCGCCGACGTGGTGGCGCTGATGGACGCGCTGAAGATCGACCGCGCCATCCTCGCCGGCTACGACTGGGGCGCGCGCACGGCCGACATCGTCGCCGCGCTGTGGCCGCAGCGGGTCAAGGGACTGGTGTCCGTCAGCGGCTACCTGATCGGCAGCCAGGAGGCGGGCAAGCAAGCCTTGCCGCCCAGCGCCGAGCTGCAATGGTGGTACCAGTTCTACTTCGCCACCGAGCGCGGCGCCGCCGGCTACGCCAGGAACCACCATGATTTCGCCAAACTGATCTGGCAAACCGCGTCGCCGCAATGGCGCTTCGACCAGGCCACGTTCGAGCGCAGCGCCGCCGCCCTGGAGAACCCCGATCACGTGGCCATCACCATCTCCAACTACCGCTGGCGGCTGGGGCTGGAACCGGGCGAGGCCAGGTACCGTGAACTGGAAACGCGGCTGGCCAGCTTCCCCGCCATCACCGTGCCCACCATCACGCTGGAAGGCGACGCCAACGGCGCGCCCCATCCGGACCCGGCGGCCTACGCCCAACGCTTCAGCGGCAAGTACAAGCACGAGCAGATCTCCGGCGGCGTTGGCCACAACCTGCCGCAGGAAGCACCGCGCGCCTTCGCCAACGCCGTGATCGAAGTCGACCACCTCTGAACACGGCTGCCGCCCACTCGCGCTGCCCAACCAGCGCACGACACAACACCTACGCCACTCAACAAGAAAAGGAAACCACCATGTTCGCCAAAAAACTGCTGATCACCGTCGCCGCCGCCACCGCGTTTGCCACCGCCTTGCCGCAAGCGCAGGCCATGGGCGCCATCACCGCGCACGAGGGCACGGCCGCCAAGCCCACCATCGTGCTCATACACGGCGCCTTCGCCGATTCCAGCAGCTGGGACGGCGTGGCCCAGCGGCTCACAGCCAAGGGCTATCCGGTGCTCAGCGTGGCCAATCCCCTGCGCGGCGTTGGCAACGACGCGCAGTACGCGGCCAGCGTGCTCGCCGCCGTCAGAGGGCCCGTCGTGCTGGTCGGCCACTCCTACGGCGGCATGGTCATCTCCAAGGCGGCCGAAGGCAATCCGGAAGTGAAAGCGCTAGTCTATGTGGCCGCCTTCGCGCCCGAGCAGGGCGAGACGGTGGCCGGCCTGGCCGGCAAGTTCCCCGGTGGCACGCTTGGTGACGCCCTGGCTGACCCCGTGGCGCTGGCCGACGGCAAGGAGCTCTACATCCGCCAGGACAAATTCCCGCAGCAGTTCGCCGCCGATGTCGCGCCCAAGCAGGCCGCGTTGATGGCCGCCGGCCAGCGTCCCGTGACGGTGGCCGCGCTCAACGAGGCGGCCGACGGCGTCGCGTGGAAGCAGTTGCCGTCCTACTTCGTGTACGGCACGGCCGACAAGAACATCCCGCTCGAAGCGCTGCGCTTCATGGCCAAGCGCGCCCACGCGAAGGACGTGGTCGAAGTGCCGGGGGCCTCCCATGTGGTCATGGTATCGCGCCCGGACGCGGTGACCACACTGATCGAAGAAGCGGCGGGCAACAAGTAATCGTGCCATCGTCCCTTGCCGGCGCAGCATGCGCCTGCCGGCAGGCCACGCGCCCCGCATCGCGCATCCCTCCATCGCTTGTTTTTTGGGAGTCCCACGATGTCTGAAGACAGCACTCTCTTTCGCCGGCGCCGCCGCCTGGCCGTCGCCGCCCTCGCCGCCCTCGCTTCGCTTGGCGCGGGTGCGACGCTGGCCAAGCTGGCCACCGCCGGCACCACCGGAACCGGCAACACGACAGGCAATGCGGCGGGCGGCGCTGCGGGCGACGCGCCGGGCGGCGCCTACCGCAGCGGTCTGCCCCACCTCGGCGCGCTGCCCGCGCTGGATGGCGCGACCACCTGGCTGAATTCCGCGCCGTTGACCACGCAGCAGTTGCGAGGCAAGGTCGTGCTGGTCGATTTCTGGACCTATTCCTGCATCAACTGCATCCGCACCCTGCCGCACGTGCGCGCCTGGGCGCAAAAATACCGCGACCAGGGGCTGGTCGTGATCGGCGTGCACACGCCGGAGTTCAGCTTCGAGCAGGATGCCGCCAACGTCAGCAAGGCGGTTGAGCGCTTCCAGATCGACTACCCGATCGCCGTCGACAGCGAGCGGCGCATCTGGAACGCCTACCGCAACAACGCGTGGCCGGTGTTCTACGTCGCCGACGCGCAAGGACAGGTGCGCGCGCGCCTGGTCGGCGAAGGCACACGCGCAGTTGAGCAGGTCATCCAGATGCTACTGGCCGAGGCGGGACGGCACGATGCGATGGGTCCACTGGCCACGCCGCAGGCCACCGACGAGCAGGCCGCGCCCGACGGCGCGCACCTGGGTTCAGGCGAAACCTATGTCGGCTATGAACAGGCAGCGCATTTCGTCGGGCGCGGCGGCTTGCGGCGGGACGTGGCGCATGACTACACGGCCGGCGCGCCGGGGCTGAACGAATGGAGTTTGACCGGCGACTGGACCGTGGGCGCGGAGCGCGCGCAGCTGAACCGCGCGGGCGGCGGCATCGTCTACCGCTTCAGCGCGCGCGATTTGCATCTGGTGCTGGGACCGGGCGCCGATGGCAAGCCGGTGCGCTTCGTGGTCAGCATCGACGGCCGCGCACCGGGCGCGGACCACGGCACGGATACCGACGCAGCCGGCCATGGCGTCGTCACGGCGACCCGCCTCTACCAGCTGGTGCGCCAGTCCGGTACGGTGCAGCCGCGCACCTTCGAGATCCGCTTCCTCGATCCCGGCGCCGGTGCGTTCGCATTCACGTTTGGCTGATAAGGCAACAGGATGTGCCAACGGTCGCGCGCAGGCGCGCGCGCCGCGCTGCGCAGGGAAGCCCCGGCCGCGCCTTACTTGGCCGGCGCCGGTTTGCGGTACTTGGCCACCAGCGCCACGAAGCGGGGATCGTCGCGCAGCGGGTCCAGGTCGTTGTCCATGTCGAGCTGGTCGAAGTAGCTGAAGCCGGCCGCGAAGCTGGCTTCCAGTTCGCGCAGCGCGTCGTCCATGCGGTGCTGTTTCACGCGCAAGATGGCCGTGTTGTACGCCACCAGCGGCTGCTGCGGCGCGTGGGCGCGGGCGGCCTGCAAGTCCTTCTCGGCCTCGTCCAGGTTGCCCTGTTCGATGTGGCTGATGGCGAGGTTCATCAACTGGTTGACGGTTTTGCTGTCCTTCTGGATCGGCCCCGCCTCAGGTGGCGGCGCCGGGTGATTGGCCGCTTCGTCCGCCGCCGACTGCGTAGCCGGCCCGGACTTGACGTAATACAGCCCCGCCCCGGCCATCAACACCAGCACGGCCGCCGCCGCCGCGACCATGGGCCGGGTCATGCCCGCTTGCCGCGCGCGCGCCAGCTTGCGCGCCTGAACTTGCTCGCCTGCGATAGAACCCGTCCGTTTCACCATCGTTGTCCGCCTTTCCAGTTTTTGCCTATCTTCACAGGTGGGCGGTCCGGCGTCAATCCTTTGCTGCTTCCATCGCCTGCAAGGCTTCCTGCGCGGCGCGGAACGCGTCCACCGCCAGCGGCGCGCCGCAGTAGACGGCCGCGTGCAGCAGCACTTCCTGGATTTCCTTGATGGTGGCGCCGTTGTTGATGGCGCCGCGCACGTGGCCCTTGATCTCGTGCGAGCGGCCCAGTGCCGTCAGCATCGACAGCGTCAGCAGGCTGCGGGTTTTCAGGTCCAGGCCATCGCGGCACCAGACCGTGCCCCAGGCGTTGCGGGTGATGAATTCCTGCAGCGGCAGGGTGAATTCGTCGGCGTTGGCGAACGCGCGCTCGACGAAATCGTCGCCCATCACCTGCTTGCGCTTTTGCAGGCCATCGTTGAATTGCTGGTCCATGTCACACCTCCTTGGAATTGTTGTATTGGTTAATTCGCAGCCAGCGAACCGCATGGCTACTTCCGGCCCGACCAGTAGGCGGGGCGACGCTTTTGATGGGCGATCGCCAGCACCCGCAGTTCATTCTGGACGACCTGATAGATGGCACTGTAGGGAAATCTGCGAAGGAAATATCGGCGCTGGTCGCCGCGAAATACAGCCCCCAGCTGAGGGGAAGATGACACGAGCTTGGCAACCCGCTCAAACTCGTCCACAAACGCGCGCGCCAAGTCTGCATTGACCTGTGCCGCGTAATAAGCGGCGGCGTCCTGCAGCTCCGCGAGCGCCGCAGGAACGATGACCAACTTCACTTCAGTCCTGCACGTACCGACGCCAACGCCTCGGCAAGGGGAATGGCTTGGGTCGCGCCGCTTTCCAGCGTGGCGATGCGGCTTGCCACCTCGGCTGCGAGCGCATCATCCTCGGTGGCATCCGTATCCAGACTGGCGGCAAGCAGTTGCATGAAAGCCTCCCGCTCATCCGGAGTGAGCTTCAACGCCTGCGCCGTCAAGATGTCAAATTGCGATTGCATGCGCCGTCTCCCTGTTCAAGCCCAGACTGTACCGCCAATTGCGGGGGCCAGCAAGCGCCCCACCCCGCTATTGTGCCACCCAGCCGCCATCCATGTTCCAGGCCACGCCGCGCACCTGGCTGGCGGCGTCGCCGCAGAAGAACACGGCCAGCGCGCCCAGTTGCTCCGGCGTGACGAACTGGCCGGACGGCTGCTTTTGCGCCAGCAGCGCCGCGCTGGCCTCCTCCCCGCTGATGCCGCGCTGGGCCGCCAATGCATCCACCTGGTTCTGCACCAGCGGCGTGAGCACCCAGCCGGGGCAGATGGCGTTGCAGGTGATGCCGGTCTGCGCCAGCTCCAGCGCCACCGCCTTGGTCAGTCCCACCACGCCATGCTTGGCGGCCACGTAGGCCGATTTCTGGGCCGAACCCACCAGCCCGTGCACCGAAGCCACATTGATGATGCGGCCCCAGTTGCGCTCCTTCATCGACGGCAGCGCCAAGCGCGTGGTGTGGAAGGCGGAGCTGAGGTTGATTGCGATGATGGCGTCCCACTTCTCGACCGGGAAGGCGTCCACGTCGGCCACGTGCTGGATGCCGGCGTTGTTGACGACGATGTCGATGCGGCCGAAACGCGCCAGCATGGCGGCCATCATCGCCTCGATGTCGGCCGCGCGCGCCATGTCGGCAGGCTGGTACGCGGCCTGCACGCCGTAGCGCTGTTCGATGCCGGCGCGCAGCGCCTCGATCTCCTGCGCGTCGCCGAAGCCATTGAGCACGACGTGCGCGCCGCTGGCGGCCAGCGCCTGCGCGATGCCCAGGCCGATGCCGGAGGTGGAGCCCGTGACGAGGGCGACTTTGTCTTGCAACATGGCGGTGGTCATGGTCAGTAAACTCCGGTGAGCAGGAAGGCGGCGATCACGACGAACACGGCGGCCGTCTTGATCATGGTGATGGCGAAGATGTCGCGGTAGGACACGCGGTGCGTGAGGCCGGTCACGGCCAGCAGCGTAATCACGGCGCCGTTGTGGGGCAAGGTGTCCATGCCGCCGCTGGCCATGGACGCCACGCGGTGCAGCACTTCCATCGGAATGTGGGCGGCTTGCGCGGCCTGGATGAAACTGTCGGCCATGGCGGCCAGCGCGATGCTCATGCCGCCCGACGCGGAACCGGTGATGCCGGCCAGCGCGGTGACGGTGACGGCTTCGTTGATCAGCGGATTGGGCACGCTCTTGAGCGCGTCCGACACCACGAGGAAGCCCGGCAGCGCCGCGATCACCCCGCCGAAACCGTACTCGGACGCGGTGTTCATCGACGCCAGCAGCGCGCCGCTAATGGCAGCGCGCGAGCCGTCGGCCAGGTGGGCGATCACGCGCTTCCACGCGAACGCCAGCACCACCAGGATGCCGGCCAGCAGCGCGCCTTCCACGGCCCAGATGGCGACCAGTTTACTCACGTCCACCACCAGCGGATGGCCGGGCAGGTTGGCCGTGAAGCTGGCGCCGAACACCTTGGGGATGGCCAGCGTGAAGTATTTATTGAGCACGCCCACCAGCACCAGCGGCAACAGCGCCAGCAGCGGATGGGGCAGACGGTCCAGCGCCACCGTGGCCGGTTCATTGTGGTGACCGCTGCCATAGCCTTCGCCGGCGGCGAGGGCCTGGCGGCGGCGCCACGACAAATAGCTCAGGCCCACGATCAGGATGAACACGGAGCCGATCACGCCCAGCCACGGAGCGGCCCAGGTGTCGGTCTTGAAGAAGGTGGTGGGGATGATGTTCTGGATTTGCGGGCTGCCCGGCAGCGAATCCATGGTGAAGGTGAACGCGCCCAAGGCGATGGTGCCGGGGATCAGGCGCTTGGGGATGTCGCTCTGGCGGAACATCTCGGCCGCGAACGGGTAGACGGCGAACACCACCACGAACAACGACACGCCGCCGTAGGTGAGGATGGCGCACACCATGACGATGGACAGCATGGCGCGCTCGCGTCCCAGCACGCGGATCACGGCCGACACAATGGCTTGCGAATAGCCGGACAATTCAATCAGCTTGCCGAACACGGCGCCCAGCATAAACACGGGGAAGTACAGCTTGACGAAGCCGACCATCTTCTCCATGAAGATGCCGCTGAACATGGGCAGCACGTAAGACGGGTCCGTGAACAGCACGGCCAGCAGGGCGCACACGGGTGCGAACAGGATGACGCTGTAGCCGCGATAGGCGACCAGCATCAGCAGGGCCAGGGCGGCCAGGACGATGATGAAGCTCAAGGGTAGTCTCCAGTACAGGTGATTCGTAGGTCGGGTCATGCCGCCGACGGCTCTGCTGGCCGCTGCGGTCGGGCATGCGTGCAGCGGACGATTGCAACGATCGTGCCAAGCACGCCAAGTGCTTGTTTCAAAAGTGAAAGTTGTCGCGACGGGGAGGAAAAGATGCCGCAGAGGTGACATTCATGGCAATTTTGTCTCGTTGACGAGACTAAATCACTGTCGGAGGCAGTGGCATGGGTCTTGTGCGGCGCACAAACCCGCGAGTCTCGCTGGCGAGACTCGCGTCTTGTTGACGAGACTTAGCCGGGTTGTCGTCCGCCCCGGGCCAGCGCCGCCACCCGCTTGTACATGGCCGCGCGCGACAGGCCCAGCAATTTGGCGGCGGCCGGCACGTTGCCACCGGCGGCGGCCAGCGCGTTCTCGACGACGGTGCGGTCGAAATCGGCCAGCGCCTCGGCATAGGGGCGCACGACGGGCGCCGCTGGCGACGCGCCGGGCGCGCCATGGTGCCCGGCCACGGCGCGCGCCGCAGCATCGACACCCACGTCCGCCCCGGCGGCCGCTTCGGCCCCCACCTCGGCGCCCGCTTCCACCGGCAGCATGGCGGCGAAATCCTCCACATCCAGCCGCACCCGGTCGCTCAGGATGCAGGCCCGTTCCAGCACGTTGCGCAGCTCGCGCACATTGCCCGGCCACGGGTAGCGCGCCAGCAGCGCGCAGGCGGCCGGTGTGACGGAACGGCGCCGCATGCCGTTGCGCTCGAAGATCTGCTGCAGCAGCGCGTCGCACAGGGACGCCAGGTCGGCCAGGCGCGCGCGCAGCGGCGGCAACTGGATCGGCAGCACGTTGAGGCGGTAGTACAGGTCGGAGCGGAAGCGGCCCTGCGCCACCAGGGCCGGCAAGTCCACGCTGGTGGCGGCGATCACGCGCACGTCGATCTTGAGCACCTTGTTCGAGCCGAGCAACTCGATCTCCTGCTCCTGCAGCACGCGCAGCAGCTTGCCCTGCACCGGCAGCGGCATGTCGCCGATCTCGTCGAGGAACAAGGTGCCGCCATCGGCCAGCTTGAATTTGCCCTCGCGCGCCTTCTTGTCGGCGCCCGTGTAGGCGCCCGGCGCGACGCCGAAAAATTCCGCCTCCAGCAGCGACTCCGGCACGGCCGCCATGTTCACGCCGATGAACGGCGCGCCGGCGCGGGCCGACATGGCGTGGATGGCGTTGGCCAGGATTTCCTTGCCGGTGCCCGTTTCGCCCAGCAGCAGCACGCTCACGTCCTGCTGCGCGGCGCGCCGGGCCTGACGCTTGATCTCCACCGTGGCCGGCGCCTCGCCCACGAACTGGTCCAGCGTGTACTTGGCGCGCCGGTGCTCGGCCAGGCCGCGCCGGGCCGCGTCCAGCTCCTGCTGCAAGGTGGCGAACTTGGCCACCAGCGGCTTGAGGTGGGCCAGCCGCTCGTACAGCACGAAGCCGACGGCGCCCACCACCTCGCCGTCCGCGTCGCGCAACGGCAGGCGGGTGACGACGAACGATTGCTGGCCGAACTCCATGATGTCGAGCAGGATGGGCTGGGCCGTGCGGATCACTTCGCGCAGCAGGCTGTTGGGGATGACCTGCTCGATGTCGCGCCCCAGCACCTGCTGCGGGTCGCGCAGGCCCAGCATCGACATGTACTTGTCGTCGATCCAGCTGATGCGGCCCTGGCAGTCGACGGCGATGGCACCCTCGTACAGGCTGTCGAACTGGTCGAACAGGGCCCGCATCGCGTGCTGGCGCACGGCGGCGGACGACGCCGGGGTGTGGTAAACGGGCTGGGGCTGGATGGGCATGGGGAACGGTGCTCGTGCTAACTTGGTTCGGTGGCCGGGGATGGCGCCAGGCCCTGGCGCCAGGCGCGCGGACTGCAGCCCGCTTCGGCCTTGAAGGCGTGGCTGAAATTGGCCACGTCGCTGTAGCCGAGGCGGTAGGCGATCTGCGACACCGGTTGCAGCGGGTCGCGCAGCAGCGCGCACGCGCGCTCGTGGCGCACCTGCTTGGCCAGCGCGCGCAGCGACGTGCCCTCCTGCTCCAGCGTGCGCGCCAGCGTGCGCGCGCTGACGTTGAGCAGGGCCGCGAAATCGGCGATGGTGGGCTGGTAACCCTCGGCCGCTTCGAGCATCAACCGCATCCAGCCGCTGCAACCGCCGGCGCGGCCGATGTCGGCCAGCAGGGTGTCCAGGTCGGGCACGTCCTGCATGGCGCCCGGCGCCTCCTGCCAGCGCAGCGGCAGATTGAGGGTAGCGTTCGGCAGCACCACCCGCGCCTGCGGCAGGCTGCCATCGCTGAAGTGGAAACGGGCCGGCTTCAGTTCCGCGTAGCGCCGCACATGGGCCGGCGCGGCGATCGACATATACACGTCGTACGGCGGCAAACGCTGGCCCAGCGTGGCGCGCAGGTAGGGGTGGACGGAGACCACGTACACCTCCATCATCATCACCATGATGTCGGCGGCCATCGGCGCGGCGGGACGGTAGACCAGTTCACCGCGGTCCGCGTAACGCTGGTAGCTGATGGAGAAAATCGGCGACATCAGGCGGAAGTAGCGCATCACCACCCGGAACACCTGCTCCAGCGTGGTGCAGCGGCGCATCAGCGGCACCAGCGGGCCATGGTCCTCCGGCCGCATGGCCAGGCCCAGCGCGAAACCGAGGTCGCTGCGCCCGGTGCGTTGCGACAGCCCGGCCAGCATGCGCTCGAAAGCGGCCATGGTGACCCGGTTGCCCGGCTCGGCCAGCATGGCCACGGTCAGTCCCAGTTCGGCCAGCCGCGCATCCAGCCACGCGCGCTCGGGCGCCGCGAGCAGCGGCAGCAACAGCGTCAGGTAGCGCGACGGCAGGATGGGTTCGTACAACGGCATGGCGGGAATGCGCGTGGCTGAAAATCACAAGTATAGACCGGATCGCGCCGGCCCCGGCAACCCGCCCGCGCCCGCGCCCCGCCCTGCCTCGCCCTGCCCCGCCCTGCCTCGCCGCGCCGCTGCCCGCCTGCCGTGCGTCCCACTCCCGCCTACCGGGACGCGGCGGCGGGCAAATTCCACTTGCGGTCGATGGTGCGCTTGACGCCGTTGGCCACGATGGCGGCGTAGCCGCTGTTGAACAGCGCGCGGGCCCGCTCGCCGTCCGGGTGGGTCAGTGAGAAGCCCAGGTAGGAGCCCTGCGGCGCGGCCTGGAACGCGAACGCCACGCCCTCCACCTGCGCCTCGTACAGCAGCACCTGATCGGTCTTGAGGTCGTCCATCATGGCCAGCACCAGGTCCACCCGTCCGGCCGCCAGCTTCTTCAGGTTGACCACCTCCGAACGGGCCGCCAGCAGCCGCACGCCGCGCTGCTCCAGCCGCATCACCTCGGGCGGATATTCGTAGCCGTTGACGATGGCCACCCGGGTGCCGGGCGCCAGGTCGACCAGCCCGCGCGCGTTGACGGGATGGGCCGTGTTCTGGAAAAAGCGCGGATAGGCGAGGAACAAGGGCACGTCCGCGAAGCGCACCTTGCCGTGCAGCTCGGGCGCGTCGGACATGCTGAAGCAGCCGGCCACCGCCCCCGCCATCACATAGGTCTTGCAGCGCGCGTAGGGCACCACCGTCAACTTCACCTCGGCGTGGGCGGCGGCATAGGCGGCCAGCACCACGTCGTTGGCGTAGCCGGTGCCGTCGCTGTTGGACCAGGGCGCGGCGGCATCCTCCACCATCAGTTCAATGGGCGCGGCGCCGGCCAGGTGGGCCGACAACAGCCAGGGAACGGCCAGCCAACTGGCCAGACGACGGATGACAGGACTGGTGAAACGGGCCATGACCACACTCTCGCACTGCGCTACATTCAATCGGACCGGTACGACGCGGGGAGCGCCGGCGGCGATGCCATCGGCCGATTATAGCGTTGACAACTGCGCCGGACGCAAGCAAATACGCGCCAATCTTGCGCTCGCGGACAATAAAAGCGGCCCCGGTCCACCACCGATGCTAGCGCGCGACCGCACCGGCGACTTGTGCTTTTGCGCCTATCGGCAGCCAGCGATACTTGCGTGCTCAAGTAATGCCCGGCCTGGCGACATGGCTGGAAATCACAAGTATTTCCGCACGGCACGCCACATAATCGCCCCATCCAACCACGAGGTGAGCATGGCCATCCCTGATCTGAACAACAAACACGTGCTGGTAACGGGCGCCGCCACCGGCATCGGCCAGGCGACGGCGCTGGCTTTCGCGCGGCACGGCGCCAGCCTGCTGCTGTCGGACATCAACGCCACCGCGCTGGAGACCACCGCGCAGCAGGTGCGGGCGCTGGGCGCGTGCTGCCGCACTTTCGTCGTCGACGTGACGGACGCCAGCGCCATGGCCCGCTTCGCGGCTGACGTGCATGCGGCCGTGGGGCCGCTCGACGTATTGGTCAACAACGCCGGCATCGCCTACCTGGGCCCGTTCGTGCACACCCCGCTCGACTGGTGGCACAAGGTGGTGCAGGTGAACCTGATGGGCGTGGTGCACGGCTGCCACTTCTTCCTGCCGGCCATGCTGGGCGCGAGCGGCCCGCGCCACGTGGTCAACGTGGCCTCGGCCGCCGCGCTGGCGCCGGCCTGCAACATGAGCGCCTACGCCGCCTCCAAGCACGCCGTGCTGGGGCTGTCGGACAGCCTGGCGCTGGAGCACGCGGCATCCCAGGTGGGCTTTTCCGTGATCTGCCCCGGCGTGATCAACACGCCGATCGCCGCCATGCAGGGCGGGAACGTGGCGCGCGTCATCAGCGCCGGCCAGGTCGAGCGCCTCGGCCAGTACTACCGCGACAAGGGCGCGCCGCCGGACGTGGTGGCCGACGCCATCATCGACGCCGTGCGGCGCGGGAAAAGCATGGCCCTGCCCGGCCCGTACGCGCGCCTGATCTACCACCTGCGCCGCCTCTCGCGCACGGTGCTGATGAAACTGATCCTGATCGATTCGAAAAAGATGGGCTGGCTGTAAGGAGTGCCATAATCCATGCAAACGCACGCGTCTCCAGGAGGTTCCATGCATAACGCAGAACACTTCGTACCGGCCCGCTATTTCGCCCAGCTCATCGACTACCTGGAGGCGCATGGCACACCCTGCCGCGACGCGCTCAGCGCGGCCCAGATCCGCTCCCTCAACGACCTGCAGGCCAAGCTCACGCGCGGCCAGATCGACACCCTCCTGACGGAGGTGGCGCGCCTGACGGGGCGGGGCGACCTCGGTTTCGAACTGGGGCGCCAGATCAAGCTCAATTCGCACGACGTGGTGGGTTATGGCCTGATCAGCAGCGCCACCATCGACCAGGCGCTGCACTTCGCGGCGCGCTACTACCGCCTGATCATGCCGCTGTTCACGCTGCGCTACCAGCGCCGCGAGCACGTGGCCGAAGTGCTGTTCCAGCCCGTGACGGCGCTGGCGCGCGGCACCGTCAACTTCTACCTGGAGATGCTTGCCGTGTCGGCCCACGTGCAGCTGATGGCGCTATGCCAGGGCCGCATCGGCCCCTACGACATCCACCTCGCCATGGCCGAACCGGAGCACGTGCAGCGCTACCGCGGCCTGCAGCCGGCCCGGCTCCACTTCCACGAGGAAGGCGTGCCCACCGTGCGCATCCTCATGCCCACCGATATCCTGGACCAGCCCCTGCCCATGCACGACCAGCGCGCGTTCCGCCAGGCCGAGGCGCGCTGCAAGCAGATGATCCAGGAGTGCCGCACGCCGGGCGAATACCGGGGCTGGATCGAAATGATGCTGCGCGAAGCCCACGACTGCCAGCCCACGCTGGACGACATGGCGCGCCAGCTCAACGTGTCGGCCCGCACCCTGGACCGCTACCTGGAACAGGAAGGGGCCAGCTACCGCGAGCTGGCCACCCGCACCCGCAACGAGCGGGCCAAGCGCCTGCTCGATTGCGGCAAGTACGCCGTGTCCGAGATCGCCTACCAGCTCGGTTATTCGGACGTGGCCAATTTCAGCCGCAGCTTCAAGCGCCTGAACGGCGTGCCGCCCAGCGCCTACCGCCGCTGCGCCACGACCACGGGCGCGGCGCAGGCGCTGGGCGGCTGACGCGCCGGCCCGCATCGCCAGCATCCGCCCGCAATCGCGCAATCGCCAGTAACACCCCAACCGCCATGCCTTTGGAGCTTTACATGAGAATTCCGCCGTCCCCGCTTCCCACCCGCACCTCGCTGTCGCTGGGCCTGATGGCCCTGGGCGGCCTGCTGCCGGCGCACGCCCAGCAAGCGGCCGCGCCCGCGCACACCGGGGCCGGCGCCAGCGCGCCGCGCCCGGCCACGGCGCGGCCGGCCCAGCCGCCCAACATCGTCGTCATCATGCTCGACGATGCCGGCTTCGCCCAGGCCGACACGGTGGGCGGCGAGATCCACACGCCCACCCTGAGCCGCATCGCCCGCACCGGCATCGAATACAACGCCTTCCACACCACGGCCATCAGCTCGGCCACCCGCGCCGCCCTGCTCACGGGCCGCAACCACCACCACGTGGGCAGCGGCACCATCACCGAGGCGGCCACCGACAGCGACGGCTACACCGGCATCATCCCGGCCACCACGGCCACCATCCCGCAAGTGCTGCGCGCGCACCACTACGCCAGCGCCGCCTTCGGCAAATGGCACAACACGCCGGCCCACGAGGCGGGCGCACAGGGTCCGTTCAAGCACTGGCCGACCGGCTATGGCTTCGACCACTTCTACGGCTTCCTGGCCGGCGAATCGGACCAGTACAGCCCCAACCTGGTGAACGACACCACGCTGGTCGAGTCGCCGCACGATCCCAAGTACCACTTCACGGAGGACATCGCGCGCAAGGCGGTCGAGTGGATCGACCAGCAGCACGCCAGCCACCCGGACCAGCCCTTCTTCCTGTACTGGACGCCGGGCGCCGTGCACGCACCGCACCAGGTGTTCCAGCAATGGAGCGACAAGTACAAGGGTAAGTTCGACAGCGGCTGGGACGCCTACCGGGCTCGCGCGTTCGAACGCCAGAAGGCGATCGGCTGGATCCCGGCCAACACGGTCAACACCCCGCGCCCGGCCGAGATGCCGGCCTGGGACAGCCTGAGCGCGGAGGAGCAGAAATTCCAGGCGCGCCTGATGGAAGTGTACGCGGGCTACCTGGAGCACACGGACACGCAGGCCGGCAAGATCGTCGATGAACTGGAGCGCCTGGGCCTGCGCGAGAACACCCTGATCTTCTACATCTTCTCCGACAACGGCGCCTCGTCCGAAGGCATGCAGGGCTCGATCGCCTCGCTCACGGGCCTGAACGGCATCATCACCACGCCGCAGCAGCAGATGCAGGCCCTGAACGACAACTACGGCGGCCTGGCCGCGCTGGGCGGGCCGAAGATCGAAGGCCACTACCACGCCGCCTGGGCCTGGGCCGGCGAAAGCCCGTTCGTCGGCACCAAGCTGGTGGCCGGCTACCTGGGCGGCACGCGCACCCCGATGGCCGTCTCGTGGCCGGCCCGCATCAAGCCCGACACGGCGCTGCGCAGCCAATTCCTGCACGTGGACGACATCGCGCCCACCATCTACGACGTGGCCGGCATCACGCCGCCGGCCGAACTCAATGGCCAGAAGCAAGAGGCGCTGGACGGTATCAGCCTGGCCGACACCTTCGACAACGCCAAGGCGCCCGAGCACAAGCGCCAACAGTATTTCGAGGTGATGGGCAGCCGCGGCGAATATTCCGCCGGCTGGATGGCCTCCGCCATGGGCCCGCGCAAGCCGTGGGTGGCCGACCAGAGTTTCCTCGTGTCGCTGGCCGGCAAGCTGTCGATCATCACCAACACCAGCTGGCTGGGCGACCACTTCGGCTGGCTCAAATGGAAGCCTGAGGATGACCAGTGGGGCCTGTTCAACCTGAACGAGGATTACAGCGAAGCGCACGACCTGGCAGCCCAGTACCCGGAGAAGCTGGCGGAACTCAAGCGCAAGTTCGACGAGGACGCCAGGGCCAACAAGGTGTATCCGATCGGCGCCAGCTTCGACATGATCGTGCGGCCCCGCAAATACGACAACACGGCCCAGTGGCACCTGAACCAGGCCTCGACCCGGATTCCGGAATTCGCCGCGCCCAACATCAAGTCCCACAACAACCGCGTGACGGTGGACGTGGACTTGCCGGAGAACGCCAACGGCGTGCTGTACGCGCTCGGCGGCGCCGGCGGCGGCCTGTCGCTGTACATGAAGGAGGGGGTGCTGACCTATGAATACAACAGCTTCAACCTGGCCCGCACCAAGCTGCGCACACCGGGCAAGCTGGCGGCCGGCCATACCGTGATCACGGTCGACACGAAGATGACGTCGTGGCGCCGCGGCGGCCCGGCCGACCTGACGCTGTCGGTCAATGGCGAAAAGGTGGCCACGGGCACGGCGCCCTACACGGCGGCCCTCGCCTTCAGCGCCGCGGAGACGCTGGACGTGGGCACCGACCGGGGCTCGCCCGTCTCGCTCGACTACTTCGAGCAGGCGCCGTTCACCTTCAAAGGCACAATCAACGACGTGCACATCGAATATCGGCCATGAACCGGTAATATAGCGGGCCGGCGATCCCGGCCCGCCGAGGAAGTTGCTTCCTAGTGGGGGATCATCCCTGCCAGCACATAGGCTTGCAGCGTGGTGATCACCCCCACCACCGTCGCGAACAACAGGCTATGCTTGAGCGTGAAGCGGAACAGTTCCGACTCCTTGCCCACCAGGCCCGTCGCCGCGCACGCCACCGCGATCGACTGCGGCGAAATCATCTTGCCCGTCACACCACCGGTCGTATTGGCCGACACCAGCAGCGTATCCGACACGCCGATCTGGTGCGCCGTCGTGTTCTGCAGGGAGCAGAACAGGGCGTTGGACGACGTGTCCGAACCGGTCAGGAACACACCCAGCCAGCCCAGGAACGGCGAGAAGAACGGGAACGCGGCGCCCGTGCCGGCCAGCACCAGGGCCAGCGTGGACGACATGCCCGAGTAGTTGGCCACGAAGGCGAACGCCAGCACCAGGCCGATCGACAGGATGGGGCGGCGCAGTTCCAGCACCGTCTGGCCGAAGGCGGCGACGGCGTCGCGCGGCTTCATGCGCAGCAGCACGGCCGAGATGATGGCCGTCAGCAGGATGGCCGTGCCCACGGCCGACAACAGGTCCAGCTTGAACAGCGCTTCATACGCCTTGGGCGCCGTCACGATAGGCGTGGTCTTGATCACCAGCTGGTCCAGGAATGGCACGTGGACCTTGATGATGGTGGACGCCAGCGCGCCCTTGGGGCCGAACATGGCCTTGAACTGCGGCAGGCTCCACACGGTCACGATGGCCGTCAGGATCAGGAACGGGGCCCAGGCACGCACGGTCTGGCCCATGGTGTATGGCGAGGCGGTACGGCTGGTCTGTTTGACGCCGCCCGTGGCCACGCCACCAAAGCCGGTCATCGCGGCGGCGCCGCCGCCCACGCGCACGGTGGCCTTGGCGCTGGCTGGCTGCCATACTTTCAGGAACACGGTCAGCGAAATCAGGCACACCAGGGCCGAGGTGATATCGGGCAGTTCAGGGCCGATGAAGTTGGAGGTGAAGTACTGGGTGAAGGCGAAGCTGCCGCCCGTGACCAGCGCGGCCGGCCACACTTCGCGGATGCCGCGCACGCCGTCCATCATGAACACCAGCCAGAATGGCACCAGCAGCGACAGCAGCGGCAGCTGGCGGCCGGCCATGGCGCCGATCAGCATCGGGTCGATGCCCGTCACCTGGCCGGCCACGATGATGGGGATACCCATGGCGCCGAAGGCCACCGGCGCCGTGTTGGCGATCAGGCACATGCCGGCCGCGTACAGCGGGTTGAAGCCCAGGCCCACCAGCAGCGCGGCCGTGATGGCCACCGGCGCGCCGAAGCCGGCCGCCCCTTCCAGGAAGGCGCCGAAGGCGAAGCCGATCAGCAGCATCTGCAGGCGCTGGTCGTCCGTGATGGACAGCACCGAGGCGCGGATGATGTCGAGCTGGCCCGTCTTGTCGACGATCTTGTAAAGGAACACGGCCGTGATGATGATCCACGCCACCGGCCACAGGCCGTAGGCGAAGCCGAAGCCGGCGGCGGCCAGTGCCTGCTGCACCGGCATACCGTAGGCGAAAATGGCGACGGCCAGCGCCAGCAACAGCGTGACGGCGGCCGCGATATGGCCCTTGATGCGCAGAACAGCCAGCGCGACAAAGAAGAAAATGATGGGGACCGCGGCGACCAGGGCCGACAGGCCCAAGCTGCCTAGCGGCGTGTAGATCTGATTCCAGGCTTGCATGGTGACTCCTCCAAGGTGGTACTCGTTAAAATCTTTTTATGGGTGCTGCGCTGGTGGCCGGCCGTTTCATGCCTTTGCATGCCGGCCCTTGCTGCCCTGCCCTGCTCTGTTCTGCCCTACTCCGGCTGGCCCTTCGCCTTCAACAAATCGGCCAGGCTGCGCGGGGCCGGCTTGAGCGGGGCGCGGTGCTGGGTCCAGCCCATCTGCTGCGCCGGCGTGAACGCCCGCAAGCGCGTGGCGGCCCAGCGGAAGGCGCGGTAGGCCGTGGGGCTGGCGTAAGCGCCGCTCCAGAAGCGCCACACCATCTTGTCGGTGCGGCTGTACTGGGCGCCCTGGCCGCGCAGCGGGTTGTCCACCTGCTGTGCCGGATCGCGGTTCGCTTCCGTGCGCAGCCGGATCAGCAGCTGCGGAATGGGGATGCGCACCGGGCACACTTCGCCGCAGGCGCCGCACAGGCTGGACGCCGTGGCCAGGTCGGCCGTCGCCTCCAGGCCCAGCAGGTGGGGCGAGATGATCTTGCCGATCGGGCCCGGATAGGTGGTGCCGTAGGCGTGGCCGCCCACGCGCGCATACACGGGGCAGTGGTTCATGCAGGCGCCGCAGCGGATGCATTGCAGGGTGGCGCGCAGTTGTTCGTCCGCGTAAGCCTGGGTGCGGCCGTTGTCGAGCAGGACCAGGTGCACGGCGCGCGGGCCGTCCATTTCGCCGGGCCGGCGCGGGCCGGAAATCAAGTTGAAGTAGGTGGTGATGGCCTGGCCCGTGGCCGAGCGCGTGAGCAGGCTGGCCAGCGGCACGATGTGCTCCAGCTTGGCCACCACTTTTTCCATGCCCATGATGGCGATGTGCACGTCCGGCACCGTGGTGCTCAGGCGGCCGTTGCCCTCGTTCTCCACCAGCCACAGGGTGCCCGTGTCGGCCGCCGCGAAGTTCACGCCGGACAGGCCGATGTCGGCCTCCACGAAGGCCTGGCGCATGGCGCGCCGGCCGGTCTGGATCAACTGGTCCACGTCCTCGGTGTACGGCGTGCCGGGGATGTGCTGCTCGAACAGGGTGGCGATATCGGCCTTGGTCTTGTGCACGGCCGGCATGACGATGTGGGACGGCTTCTCGCCGGCCAGCTGGACGATGTATTCGCCCATGTCCGACTCCAGGCAGTTCACGCCCCGCTCTTCGAGGTAGTGATTGAGCTCGATCTCCTCGCTCGCCATCGACTTGCCCTTGATGACGCGCTTTGCCTGGTGCGACTGGGCGATGCGGTGGATGATGGCGTTGGCCTCGTCGGCCGTGGCGGCCCAGTGCACCTGCACGCCGGCCGCCGTCAATTTATCCTCCAGCTGCACCAGCAGGTCAGGCAGCCTGGCCAGCGCGTGCTGGCGGATCGCCTCGCCCAGGTCGCGCAGGTGCTCCAGCTCGTCGCCGTCGGGGAACTGGACGCTGCGCTTGGTCTGCAGGAAGTCCATGGCGCCGCGGAAGCTCTTGCGCAGCTTGGGGTCGTCCAGCGCGGCGCGCGCGCGGGCGCGGAAGTCGGCCGACGGCATGAATTGCAGTGGGGCGGTGGTGCTCATGGCTTTTTACTCCTGCGCGGGGCGGTCGGTGACGATGATGACCCACATCCAGCGCGGACCGTGGGCGCCGTAGGCCAGCGTCTGCTGGATGTCGGAAGTCTTGGACGGGCCGGAGGCCAGCACCACGTTGGTGGGCATGCCGTCGCCCCAGCGCTCGGCCTGGGCTGCCGCCTGCAGGTCCACGTGCAGCGTGTCCGCATACACCAGCGCCACGTGCAGCGGCGGCACCAGCGACACGGTGCGCGGCGTGCCGGCGTCCGGCGCCAGCACCAGCGTGCCGGTGGCGGCGATGCCGGAGCGGGCCACGGTGAAACCGGCGTCCACGCTGTCGAACAACTCGGCCTTCCACGCTTCCAGCGGGCGCGCGAACGGCAGCGCCTCCACGGCGGCCGGCAAGGATCGCTTCAAGGCCGCGCCTTCGGCGGCGGCCGGGTCCAGCAGCAACCGCCGCACGCCCTGGGTGGCCAGGCGGCTGGCCAGTTGGGCCGGCCATTCGGCGCTGGTGGCGCACCACACGTCGGCGTGGGACGCCGTCATCGCGGCCTGCATGGCGGCCACGCGTTCGGCCTGGGTTTGTCCGGCGCGGCGCTGTTCATAATGGGCGCGGATGCGTTGATCGAGTTCGTCGGCGTGCAGCTGCGCGGTGGCGGGAGCGGCCGCCCGCAGGCGGCCCAGCATCAGTTCGCGGGCGTTCATGGTGCTCATGGGGGACTCCTCAGGATTGTTTCTGCGTCGGTTCCGACGTCGCCGCCTGGTCGCCGCCGGTGCGGCGCCACAGGAAGCTGGCCAGGTGTTCGACCGGCAGCGGCGCGTCCATATGGCGGGCGGCGTGGCCGATGTTGAGCAGGCAGCCGCAGTCGGCCGACACCAGCCGGTCGCAGCCGGTGGCGCAGGCGGCTGCCACCTTGTCGCGCACCATGGCGCCGGAAATGTCGGGATGCTTGAGCGAGAAGGTGCCGCCGAAACCGCAGCACTCCGACTCGTGTTCATGTTCGGCGCGGGTCACGCCGGGCAGCGCGTCCACCATGGCCACGCCGTGGGCGCGGGTGCCCATCTCGCGGCGCGCGCCGCAGGAGGTATGGAGCACCACGCGCTCCGGCGCCTGGCCTGCCGGGGCCTGGTCCGGAATGGACAGCTTCAGCACCAGCAGCAGGAATTCGGTCAGTTCGTAGACGCGGTTGGACAGGTCCAGCGCCTTGGCGTGGGCCACCGGGTCGTCCTCGAACAGGGCCGGCCAGTGGTGGCGCATCATGCCGGCGCAGGAACCGGACGGCACGATCACGGGCCAGGGCTGGGCGAACAGGTCGAGCTGGGCCAGCGCCACGGCGCGCGCCTGTTCCGGGTTGCCGCTGCTGTAGGCGGGCTGGCCGCAGCAGCTCTGGCCACGGGGGAAGTGGACGGTCAAACCTTCGCGTTCAAGGAGGCGCACCGCATCGAGCCCGGCTTCGGGCATGAACAGGTCGATCACGCAGGTGCCGAACAGGTACACCTGCTCCGGTTTGGCGGGGTAGTCGCGGTCCTTCATGATGTCTCCTCGTTGGCGGCGCGGTTTGCGGTTTGGTTTTATAGCGCCCATAATCCCAGCGACGGCGGGGTCGCACAAATTGGTTGGGCCAGTGCCTGTTTTACGTGCAGAGGAGGCAAACATGCGGGAAAAGCAAACCGGCGGACGGGTGGAAACGGTGCTGCGCAAGCTGGAACAGGCGCTGCTCGACGGCAGCCTGCCGGCCAACGCGCGCCTGCCGGCCGAGCGCGTGCTGGCAGAGCGCTACGACGTGTCGCGCAACACGATACGGGAAGCCATCCAGCGCCTGAGCGCGCGGGGGCTGGTGCGCAGCCGGCCCGGGGCCGGGGTCTATGTGACGGACCAGCTGCGCACGGGCATGTCGTCCTCGCCGTGGGGTCAGCTGGTGGCCGACCATCCGGCCGTGCGCGACGACATCCTGGAATTTCGCCGGGTGCTGGAGGGCGCCACCGCCTATTTCGCCGCCCTGCGGGCCGACCCGGAGGAGCGGGCCCGCATCGCCGAGCTGATGGCGCAGCTGGAGCAGGCCCGCGCCGTGGACGACAAGGTGGCCGAGGCGGCCGTGGACGCGCAACTGCACGAGCAGATCGCGCTGGCCTCGCACAACTCCATGTTCCTGCATTTGCACACCAGCATCATCAGCATGCTGCGCGAGCACATCACGCTCAACGGCACGGGCCTGCGCGAGATCAGCCCGGCCACCTCGGACCAGCTGCTGCAACAGCACCGCAGCGTGTGCCTGGCCATCTGCGCCAGCCAGCCGGAGGAAGCCCGCACGGCCATGCAGACCCATATCGACTTTGTGCGCGTGCACGTGGCGCAGGGGGCGATCTGAGGGGCGAAATTGGTCGGACCAGCGGCCCGCGAGGCGGCTGGGGCGGCGGCCGCTGACGCGCCGTTACAACAAAATTTTTTACGCCGGATTTGATGCGGCGTGGGTCCGGCTCAGGCCCGCAGCATGTGCCGGTACTGGCTGGGGGTGACGCCCACCGTGGCCTTGAACTGGCGCGTAAAGGCGCTGTGGTCGCCGTAGCCGCAGGCCTGGGCGATGTCGGCCACGCTGTCCGGACCGGCCAGCAGGCGCGAGGCGGCGTCGAGCCGGGTCTTGATGATCATCTGGCGCGGCGTCAGGTGGAAGATGCGTAAAAAATAACGTTCGATCTGGGCCACCGACATGTGGGCCGTGCGCGCCAGCGCCGGCAGGTGCAGCGGCTGGTCGTAATGCTCGTGGATCAGGCGCACGGCCTCGGCCACCTTGCCGTAGGCGGGATTCTTCTGGTCGGCCATGGCCAAGTCGCGTGACACCCCCGTCAGGCCGACGATGGCGCCGTCTGCGTCACGCAGCGCCGTCTTGCGGGTCAGGCACCAGCCGGGATCGCGCGTGGGGTACAGGTGCAGCTCCAGCTGGTCCTCGATCTGGCCGCCGCCGGCCAGCACCGCCAAGTCCTGGGCCAGGTAGGTCTGGCCGAACGGATGGGCGAACACCTCGGCCGGGGTGCGTCCGATCAGCGCCGCCTTGTGCTTCACGCCGCAGCGCTGGACCAGCGTCTGGTTGACCACCACGTAGCGGCCCGCCGCGTCCTTGACGAAGAACACCACGTCCGGCAGCGCATCGAACAGCGGTTCGGCGAAGAACACGTCGGCGATGCGCGCGCCCAGCGCTGCCCGCATGCCATCGT
The DNA here is from genome assembly GCF_014042345.1 of Rugamonas brunnea. Lineage (GTDB taxonomy): Bacteria > Pseudomonadota > Gammaproteobacteria > Burkholderiales > Burkholderiaceae_D > Rugamonas > Rugamonas brunnea. Next base: position 102,945 of record NZ_JACEZT010000012.1, on the reverse strand, counting down.
CCGCGCCGTGCGCGACTACTCCCGCCTGCGCTCCCTGTACTCCGTTCATCCACCGCCTCCCGCGCCGCTGCCCATATCGCTTCCTGCACTGCTTCCCCCGCCGCTCCCCATGCGGCCCAGCCCCGATTGTCGCACAGGCGCACGCCCGGCGCCGGCCGGATAATTGTGCAGATTTCGTCATCTCCGATGCGCAGCTTGTGCAAGACAGGCGCGCGCCCCGGGCATAAGATTCTGTCCATGAAAACCATCTCCATCATCGATTCCCACACGGGCGGCGAACCGACCCGGCTGGTGACGGCCGGCGGCCCCGAACTGGGCGGCGGCCCGCTCAGCGAGCGGCTCGCCATCCTGCGCCGCGAGCACGACAACTTCCGTTCCGCCGTCGTCTGCGAACCGCGCGGCTCGGACGTGCTGGTGGGCGCGCTGCTGTGCGCGCCGCACGCCCCCGATTGTGCGGCGGGCGTCATCTTCTTCAACAATGTCGGCTACCTCGGCATGTGCGGCCACGGCACCATCGGGCTGGTGGCATCGCTGGCCTACATGGGCCGCATCGGCGCCGGCCGCCACCGCATCGACACGCCCGTCGGCGTGGTGGAGGCGCAGTTGCATGAAGACGGCAGCGTCACCGTCGACAACGTGCCGGCCTACCGCAGCCGCCACGCCGTGACGGTCGAAGTGCCCGGTCACGGCCCCGTGACGGGCGACGTGGCCTGGGGCGGCAACTGGTTCTTCCTGGTGGCCGACCACGGCCAGTCACTGCGCGTGGACAACGTGGACCAGTTGACGGCCTACACCGTGGCCGTGCGCGCCGCGCTGGCGCAAGCCGGCGTGACGGGCGACGACGGCGCCGAGATCGACCACATCGAACTGTTCGCGCCATCGCGCGCCGGCGCCGACAGCCAGAACTTTGTGCTCTGCCCCGGCAAGGCCTACGACCGCTCGCCCTGCGGCACCGGCACCAGCGCCAAGCTGGCCTGCCTGGCGGCCGATGGCAAGCTGGCCGAAGGCGCGCTGTGGCGCCAGGAGAGCATCGTCGGCAGCGTGTTCGAAGGCAGCTATCGCCGCTCGGCGGATGGCCGCGTGCTGCCCAGCATCCGGGGCCAGGCCTGGGTCAACGCCCAGTCCACCCTGATCCTCGATCCCAGCGATCCGCTGGTGTGGGGCATCCGCTGATGTCCACCCCGTCCTGCGCAACGGCCATCGTGATCGGCGCCGGCATCGTCGGCGCGGCCTGCGCCGACGCGCTGGCCGCCCGTGGCCTGCGCGTGACGGTGATCGAGCAGGACGCCATCGGCAGCGGCGCCACCGCCGCCGGCATGGGCCACCTGGTGGTCATGGACGACAACGAGGCCGAACTGGCGCTCACGGCATGGTCGCTGGCGCTGTGGAAGGAACTGGCCGCCGGCCAGCCGCAACGCCACGAATACAGCAACTGCGGCACCATCTGGATCGCGGCCGACGAGGAGGAACTGGCCGCCGCGCGCGCCAAGGCGCACACGCTGGCCAGCCATGGCGTGGCCTGCGACCTGCTGGACCCGGCCGCCCTCTACGCCCGCGAACCCGAACTGCGCCCCGGCCTGGCCGGCGGCCTGCTGGTGGCCGGCGATGGCCTGGTCTATCCGCCCAAGAGCGCCCGCATCCTGCTCGACCGCGCCCGCGCCAATGGCGCAACGCTGGTGGCCGGCGCCGTGGTGCGCATCGAGGACAACGGCGTGCTGCTGGCCGATGGCAGCCGCCACCAGGCCGACATCGTGGTGCTGGCGGCCGGATCGCGCTCCACCACGCTGCTGCCGGAACTGCCGGTGCAGCCCAAGAAAGGCCATGTGGCCGTGACCGACCGCTACCCCGGCTTCATCCGCCACCAGCTGGTGGAACTCGGCTATATCAAGAGCGCCCACGCCGCCAGCGGCGAATCGGTGGCGTTCAACCTGCAACCCCGTCCAACAGGACAAATCCTGATCGGCTCCTCGCGCCAGTTCGACACCATCGACCTGGCCGTGGAACCACGCATGATGCGGCGTATGCTGCGCCATGCCGCCAGCTTTACCCCCGGGCTGGCCCAACTGAATCTGCTGCGCTGCTGGACCGGCCTGCGCGCCGCCAGCAGCGACGGCTTACCCCTGATCGGGCCTGACGAAGCGCGGCGCGGCCTGTGGCTGGCCACCGGCCACGAAGGGCTGGGCATCACCACCTCGCTGGCCACGGCGCAACTGCTGGCCGACCAGATCACCGGCGCGCGCAGCGCCATTCCCTGCCAACCCTACCTGCCCAGCCGCTTCAAGCGGCCCGCCCGCGCCCATGCATGACGCCAGCTCCCGCCCCCACAATGGCGCCAGCACCGACAATGGCGCCAGCGCCAGTGCCAGCGGCGGCGCCATCACGCTCACCATCGACGGCCAGCCCGTCAGCGTGGCGCCCGGCACCAGCGTGGCGGCTGCGGTGGCCATGGCCGGCAGCATGGTCACGCGCCGCTCCGTCAGCGGCATGGCGCGCGCGCCCCTGTGCGGCATGGGCATCTGCCAGGAATGCCGGGTGACGATAGACGGCCGTCCGCACCAGCTGTCATGCCAGACCCCGTGCGCGCCCGGCATGCAGGTGCGCACCGCGCGCGACGGAGTGCAACCATGAAGCGCGCCTTCGACGTGTTGGTGATCGGCGCCGGCCCGGCCGGCCTGGCGGCGGCGCACGCGGCAGCGGCCCACGGCATCAGCGTGGGCGTGGTGGACGATAACCCGCAGGCGGGCGGACAGATCTGGCGCGGCGGCCCCGCGCAGCAGGCGGACGCACGCGCGCGCGACCTGTGGCATACGCTGGCCAACGCCCCCAATGTCACCTTGCTGCACCAGTGCCGCGTGGTCTGTCCGCTGGACGGCAAGCTGCTGCTGGCGCAAACGCCCGCCGGCGCCATCGAACTACGCTACGAAAAACTGGTCATCGCCACCGGCGCGCGCGAACTGCTGCTGCCCTTCCCCGGCTGGACCCTGCCGGGCGTGACGGGTGCGGGCGGCTTGCAGGCGCTGGCCAAGGGCGGCTATCCGGTGGCCGGCAAGCGCGTAATCGTGGCCGGCTCCGGCCCGCTGCTGCTGGCTTCCGCCGCCACGCTGCAACAACAAGGCGCGCAGATTGCCGCCATCATCGAACAAGCGGCGTGGCCACGCCTGGCCCGGTTCGCGCTGGGCCTGCTGGCCACGCCGTCCAAGGTCACACAGGCGCTGCAACTGGCTTGCCGGTTGCGCGATGTGCCCTATCTGCGCGACAGCTACGTGCTGTCCGCGCACGGCGGCGACACGCTGCAATCGGTCCGGTTGCAGCGCGGCGGCCGCACCGAACAATGGGACTGCGACTTGCTGGCCTGCGGCTACGGACTGCTGCCCAACGTGGAACTGGCGCTGGCCCTGGGCTGCGCCGTGGATGGCCAGGGCATGGAACCGCCCACCGTGCAAGTGGACCCGTGGCAGCGCACCAGCGTGCCGGATGTGCTGTGCGCCGGCGAAGGCACGGGCGTGGGCGGCGTGGACCTGGCGCTGGCCGAAGGCCGCATCGCCGGCCTGGCCGCCGCCGGCCACACGCGCGAGGCGCCGGCGCTGTTCGCCGAACGGGCCCGCTGGCGCAAATTCGCCGCGCGCCTGGCGCGCGCCTTCGCGCCACGTCCCGAGCTGGCCCGGCTGGCCGACGACGACACCGTCGTGTGCCGCTGCGAAGACGTGCGGCACGGCGAATTGAGACCACACACCAGCTGGCGCAGCGCCAAGCTGCATACGCGCTGCGGCATGGGCCCGTGCCAGGGCCGCGTGTGCGGCGGCGCCACGGGCCTGCTGTATGGCTGGCGGCCGGACGCGGTACGCGTGCCCTTGTCGCCGGCCCGGATCAGCAGCTTCATCGAAGAATAAAGGGACACGTCGTCCGTTTTTAACCAAGGAGATCAGCATGGCCGCAGCAAAATGGGAAGGGGTATTCCCCGCCGTCACCACCAAGTTCAAACCGAACGAGGACCTGGACCACGCCGCAATGGAGCGCCACTTCGCGTTCCAGATCGACAGCGGCGTGAACGCCCTGCTTACCTGCGGCTCGCTGGGCGAGGCCAGCACGCTGTCGTTCGAGGAAAAGCTGGACGTAACCCGCACCGCGCTGCGGGTGGCCGACGGTCGCGTACCGGTACTGGTCAACGTGAGCGAAACGCGCACGCTGACGGCCTGCCGCTTCGCAGAACAGGCGCATGCGCTGGGCGTGCAGGGACTGATGGTGATGCCGTCCGTGCTGTACGCGGCCGACGCGCGCGAGGCGCGCGACAACCTGCGCACCATCTCCCAGGCGGCCCAGCTACCCATCATGGTCTACAACAATCCCGTGTCGTACAAGGTGGACCTGACGCCGGACGACTTCAAGGAACTGGCCGACTGCGAATGGATCGTGGCGATCAAGGAATCGACCGACAACGTGCGCCGCATCACCGACCTGCGCAACGCCGTCGGCCACCGCTACCAGTTGTTCATGGGTGTGGACGACCTGTCGTTCGAGGGCCTGGCGGTGGGTGCGGACGGCCTGCTGGCCGGCCTGGTGGTGGCGTTCCCGAAAGAGACGGTGGCCCTGTACAAGCTGATGAAGGCCAAGCGCTGGGATGAGGCGCTGACCCTGTACCAGTGGTTCATGCCGCTGATGCACCTGGACGTGTCGAACAAGCTGGTGCAGAACCTCAAGCTGGTGGAGACGCTGGCCGGCGTGGGCAACGAGAACGTGCGCCGCCCGCGCCAGCCGCTGCAAGGGGCCGAACGCGAGCGCGTGACGGCCATCGTGCAACGCGCGCTGGCCAACCGGCCCGACGTCAGCGCCCTGTTCTGACCGGATGGGCCGGCGCCGTTACCGTTCTCAGGCCTTGGTGCTGACGACGTTGCCGGAACTGGCCGCCCCCTGCAAATTCTGCGACAGCGACTGCAGGAATTGCGACAGCGTTGCGCCGGAGCCGGAGCCGGACTGGCCGTTGGCGGCGAGCAGGTTGTCGAAACTGGTCTGCAGGTCGCTCAGCGCCTGCGAGCCGCCACTGCCGGACGTGCCCGGGGTGGACGAGGAGGACGTGGAGGACGACAGCTGCTGCGCGAGGCTTTGCAGGCCGGCCGCCAGCCGGCCGCCACCGCCGCCGTGGTGGTGATGTTCCCCGCCTTGCCCGGTGCCCGGTGCGTTGCCCGTGCCGGCCGATTGCGCGTGCAAAGCCGCGAACAGGCTTTGGGCGAATGCCGACTCGGCCTGCTTGATGTCGCTGCTGGAGCCGGCGGTCCCGGCGGCGCTGGTGGTTCCCGTCGCATCCGTGGCGCTCGTGCCGCTGGTGGACGAAGTGCCGCCCAGTTGCGACAGCGCCTGCGCGATCGCGTTGGCGATGCGGCCGCCGCCCACGCCGCCGCCCACACCACGGCTCCTGCCGGTGCTGCCGTCGTTATCGCCGTCGCTGTCCTGGCCACGCGGCGCCACGGCGCCGGTGCTGGAAAATTGGGTGTAGCTGGCCGCCACACTGCCGCTTACGCTATCGATTGCCATGCCGTTCTCCTCGCAAAATGGGTGGTGTAGTGTGATTAACGGCGCAGTTTCCCATTTCCGTTGGGTGGCAACGGACTGATTTGTAACGCACTGTGTTGCATGTAACGCACGCGGCGGCGCCGGCCGTCCGGCATGGCCGCCGTTACGTTCGCTTACAACTTCATGGCGGCGGCGCCTCGATGCGGGCCAGCGCGTCCGCGATCGGCGCGGCCGCCAGCGGCCGCACCAGCCGCTCCACCTCCTGGCCGTCGCGCAGGAAGATCAGGGTGGGCCACAGCTTGACCCGGAACGAGCGGCCCAGCGGCCGGCCCGGTCCATCCTCGACCTTGATATGCGTCACCGCGCCATGGCCGGCAAACGCTTCCGCCAGTGGCGGCTGTGCCGCCATGCAGTGACCGCACCAGTTGGCGCCAAATTCAAGCAATACCGCCCCTGGCAGCGCGTCGATTTCGGCCCGCGTGGGCGCATCCGTCCGATACAGTGTTTCCATTCTTCCCCCTCGCTCCGCCCCTGCATAGCCATCGCCGCAGGGTGGACACTGTTGCATAGAAAAAATATATGGTGTTTTTTTGCAATTTTCAGTGTTATTCTGAAACTGCTTGTGCTTTAATAGTAAACAGAAAAGCACATTTGCGTTTCACATTTGCAGCGGGCCATGCAAGCCATGCGGAGCTGGCCCCGCAATCAGGAGTTAACATGAAGATCCACCTGCCCATCCTGCTCGCCACGTTGCTGACTGGCGCTGGCGGCGCCGCACAGGCGGCCGCCGTGCCGGTGGTGACGATCGCCCCCCCACAATGCCACGTGGCTGCCCTGACGACCGTGCCATGCCGCGTCAGCAGCCTGTCGCCGGCGGCCAGCCATCCCGGCGACGCGCCCGATGCCGCGTTCCAGCAGCCCGGCGACGACCTGCAGGCGCTGGACGACTACGCCCCCACGCCCGCCTCGGTGCACACCCCGGCCACCGACGCCGCCCCCGTCCCCGAGCCCGCGCAGTTCCTGATGCTGCTGGCCGGCGTGATCCTGCTCGGACTGAGTTCGACCCGCCAGGAAAAGTACGACAAATTCTCTGACTGAGAACCCAGCCAGCACATCGCATCCCGCCTCGCGCGGGATTTTTTTTGGGCGGGCGAAGCCGCCGGTTGCTAGAGGCCGCAGACGGAGTGGATGTTGGTCAGCGAGACGCCATGCCAGATGGCCCGGCCCATGCAGCTGAGCTTCTGGACGCCGTCTTCCGTGGCGGCCGTGGCGAAGATGGCCAGCGCCAGCACGACGCCAACGAGGATCAGGATGCCTTTGATCAGGTCTTTGTTCATGGAGCGGGCCAGGCCAGGTGGTTGAGGGAGGCCATTCTAGCGTGTGCCCGCAGGCGCGCGCAATGGCCGCCGCCACCGTCCGGTCAAGCGTGCAACTGGCCGTCCGGATGGGCCGGCGCGGCCGGATGGGCCTCGTCCACCGGCGTGACCATCGGGATGCGCAGCACGAAGCTGGCGCCGTGGCCCAGCGTGCTGCTGACCGTGATGTTGCCGCCGAACTGCTTGGCGATCAGGTTGAACACGATGTTCAGGCCCAGCCCCGTGCCGCCCTGCCCGCGCCGCGTGGTGACGAAGGGGTCGAACACCTTGTCGATCATGTCCGGCGCGATGCCCTTGCCGTTGTCGACCACCTGCATCTCGATCCATTCCCCGTCCTGCACCACGTTGATGGCGATGGTGCCTTCGGCATCCGGCTCGAAGGCATGCTCCACACAGTTGAGCGTGAGGTTGGTGATGACCTGGGCCAGCGCGCCCGGATAACTGTCGAGCACAATGTCGGGCGGACAGGCGATGGTGACGTGGATGTGGGTCTTCTTGAGCTTGGGCTGCAGGCTGGCCACCACTTCCGTGATGTAGTCGCGCAGCTCGAAGCGGCGCCGCGCCTCGCTCACCTGGTCCACCGCGATCTGCTTGAAGCTGTGGATCAGGTGCGCGGCGCGGTAGGCGTTGTTCATGATCAGGCGCGTGCTCTCGCCGGCCGTCTCCACGTAGCGCATGATGTCGGACTTCTTGATGTTGCCGCCCTCGATGGCCTGGTGCACCTTCTCGGTGGCCTCCAGCAGCACCGAGGCGCTGGTGAGCGCGATGCCGACCGGCGTGTTGATCTCGTGCGCGACGCCGGCCACCAGGCCGCCCAGCGACGCCAGCCGCTCGGCCTGCAGCAGCGATTCCTGGGTGCGCCGCAGGTCGTCGAGCGCCCGTGCCGTTTCCTGCGCCGACTTGCGGGCCTCGTCCTCGGCCTCGCGGATGCGGGCGATAATGGATTTCACGCGGCGCTGGATGGCGTTGAAGCCACGGATCACTTCACCCAGTTCGTCGTGGCGGTTGTCGGCCAGTTCCTCCACCTCGTCGCTGCCGCGCGTGGCCAGGTCGAACAGACCGTCGCGCAGCTGCTTGAGCGGTTCGAACACGATGCGCAGCGACAGCGCCAGCGCCGCCACCAGGATCAGGTCCAGCAGCAGCACTTCCGTCACCTTGCGCCGCACTTCGGCCGCCAGCGTGGCGTCGATCTGGGCCCGGCTGAAGTTGACCACCACCCGCCCCACGATGACGGGCTTGAGCGAAGCGCCGGCCGCGCCCGAATCGCGGTAGGCCAGGTCGGCCACCACGGGTGCGCCGCCAACGGGCGCGTCGTTTTCGATCGAAACCACACCGCCGCCGTCGTTGCGCAGCTTGCCCGAGAACAGGCCGACCGAGGTGTCGTAGACGCGGATCGCCACCAGTTCCGGCGGCAGCATCTCAGCCGCCACGATGTTGTCGACCTTGGCCTTGTCCAGGTCCCACAGCGCCGATGGCAGGCTGGTCTGCAAGCGCGTCAGCACGCCCTGACGCAGGCGCTGGTTGCTCACTTCCAGTTCATGACCAAGGCTGTATTGGGCATAGGTGCCGGAAATCGCCAGCACCAGCGTGACGATGACCACGAACAGCGCCGTCAGCCGACCTTGGATACCAAACATCTACACACCTCCCCGGAACACCGGGCTCCGCGCGGAACGGAACCGGAAACTGGATTTGACGGCAACGCCCCAATGTACGGTATGACATGCGTCTTGGCAAGAACTGCCCGGCGCCGGTCCCGTCCAGCCCCCCGTTTGGTTCCGTTTTTGCCTCGTTTTGCACCGTTTTACCCCGGTTTTCGCGTTGCCGGCGCGCTCCTGGCGCCCGCGGCGGGCCCGGCGGGCCGGCGGGGCCGCGTCACACCGCGCGCCACGACGATGGTAAGATCAGGACTACAGAATGCCGGAGGCGCCATGACTGCCACTTACCACCACATCCCGCTGGCCCAGGCCGAACCCGGCATGGTGCTGTCGGACGAACTGCTCGATGTGCAGGGCCATGTGCTGCTGCCGCAGGGGACCGTGCTGACCGAAGCCATGCTCGACCTGATGCCGCGCCACGGCATCGCCGTGCTGCCCATCGCCACGCCGCCGGTCTCGCCGGACGAACTGGCCGCCACCCGCCAGCATTACCAGCAACGCATAGCCCACCTGTTCCGCAAGCACGATCCGGACAATGACCGCGACTGGGCCACCGGCCTGCTGCGTCATTACGTGACGGACTTCCGGTTGGGTATGGAGGACACCCCTGAATGAGCACGCCCCTGACCTACGACGACATCGTCAAGAACCTGGACGACCTGCCCTCGCTGCCGGCCGTCGTGATGGAACTGCTCAACAGCATAGACCAGGAGGAAGTCGACATCTCGGTGCTGGCCAAGAAGGTGTCGCACGACTCGGCGCTCACGGCCAAGACGCTGCGGCTGGCCAATTCCTCGCTGTATGGCCTGCAGGTCAAGGTGACGACCATCCAGCAGGCCATCACCTTCCTCGGTTTCCAGACCACGCGCAACCTGATCACGGCGGCGGCCGTCACCGGCTGCTTCGCCGAGGGCCGCTGCGAAGGCTTCGACCACAAGCGCTTCTGGCGCCATTCGATTGCCACGGCCGCCTGCGCCAAGGTGCTGGCGCGCCAGATGCGCTTCAACCAGGATTACGCGTTCACGGCCGGCCTGCTGCACGACATCGGCCGGCTGGTGCTGGTGGCCTGCTTCCCGCAGCAGTACGCGCAGGCGATCGCCCACCGCGACGCCCACGACTGCTCAATGCTGGAGGCGGAACGGGCGGTGCTGGGCATCGACCACGTGGACGCCGGCATGGCGCTGGCCGAGCACTGGAATTTTTCCGACACCATGCGGCTGGCCATCGGTGGCCACCACGACCCGGAAACGCCGGGCGCCGGCTTCCTGGCCGCCATCATCCATGTGGCCGACGCCATGGTGCATGCGCTGGACCTGGCGCAGATGCCGGACGGCCTGGTGCCGCCGGTGTCGACCGTGGCCTGGACGGCGCTGGCCCTGAATGAGGAAACGTGCTTGCAGCTGTTCCGCGAGACGGAGCTGCAGTTCGGCGAAATCGCGATGGTGCTGCTGTCCTGACCCGCGCAGGCCCGGTCCGCCGGGTGGCGGCGTGCGCGCGTTGGACGCCATGAGGCGATAAGGCGCAGAGCCGGCAAGGCGCTGAGCCTGTGAGGCGATGGGCGTCGCCGTGCCGGGTCGGCGCGGCCAGCCCGCCTCAGGCCCGCCGGCGCCGGTCAGGCGCGGCAGACCGGTGCGGCGCCATCAGTGGCGCGCATAACCGCTGGCTTCGGGGCGGTCGGCGCGGTCCTCTGGCTTGGGGCGGCCCTGGGCATCGGACAAACGGTACTTGGTGCGGCGGTCGCCCATCAAGTCGCGCAGGTCGCGGATGCTCATGCCCGTCACTTCATGCATGCGGATCAGCAGCGAGGCGCCCACCGGCAAGCGGTGGTGGCGGATCTTGCTGATGACGGGCGGCGCCACTTCCAGCAGGCGCGACAATGCGGCATCGTTCTTCAGCTGCATTTTGCCCAGCAGGATGTCGAGCAAATGGTTGGGGTTGTAGCTTTCCTGGGAAGCGAGAGCGTGGTGTGCCATGATGTTCCTCGTCTGTGGTGATGATGAAATGGTGCTGCTACGAACTTAAGGCACGCTTAGCGCACCGCCAGTTCCAAAGGCCTCAGACTGCTTGCCTTTCATGCAATATCTTATGCCTAAATCCCAATGTTTCAGCCGCCCTGGGGCTGCGAAGATTGTTTGACCTCAACCATCGGCGGGAAAACTTAGCAACATGGCCATTTCATCACACAAAGCAAAATTGCGGCGCACGCAAGTCGGACGCAGGGCCAGGCCCGCCCGCGCCGATTTACGGTAAACTACGGCCTGAAGGCCCCGCGCCGCCCGGCCCGGTCCGCAACCGCGCAACACGACCACAGCACCCCATTGAAAACCAAGACCCCCGTCCAGCCGTACTACTTCATCCCCGAGCCGCTCGATAACACCCGGCTGGCCCACCTGTGCGGCCCGCTCGACGAGAACCTGCGCCAGATCTCGGCCGCGCTGGACGTCACCATCTTCCGCCGCGGCGAGAAGTTCATCGTCAGCGGCAGCAACGCCGAACGGGCGGTGCAGATCCTGGAACAGTTCTACGCCGTGGCCAACAAGGTGGTGCCGATCGAGGAAGTGCAACTGGCGCTGGTAGAGCAACGGGCCGGCTTGGCCGGCGTGGTGGAGGAACACCCGGAAGCACCGTTCGTGGAACCGGACATCGCCAGCCCCGTGCTCAAGACCCGCCGCAGCGACCTGCGCGGGCGCACGCCGCACCAGATCCGCTACCTGCGCAACGTGCTTGAACACGACATCAGCTTCGGCATCGGCCCGGCCGGCACCGGCAAGACCTACCTGGCCGTGGCCTGCGCGGTGGACGCGCTCGAACGCGACGCCGTCAAGCGCATCATCCTGACCCGTCCGGCCGTGGAAGCGGGCGAGCGGCTGGGCTTCCTGCCGGGCGACCTGGCGCAGAAGGTCGATCCCTACCTGCGCCCGCTGTACGACGCGCTGTACGACCTGCTGGGTTTTGACCGCACGCAAAAGATGTTCGAGAAACAGGTGATCGAGATCGCCCCGCTGGCCTACATGCGCGGCCGCACCCTCAACCACGCGTTCGTGATCCTGGACGAGGCCCAGAACACGACGGTGGAACAGATGAAGATGTTCCTGACCCGCATCGGCTTCGGCAGCAAGGCCGTGGTCACGGGCGACGTGACCCAGGTCGACCTGCACAAGACCATGAAGAGCGGTCTGGTGGACGCCGTCCAGGTGCTCAAGGACGTGCGCGGCATCGCCTTCACCCAGTTCACCAGCGAGGACGTGGTGCGCCATCCACTGGTGGCGCGCATCGTCGACGCCTACGAGACGGCCCACGCGCACCACGCCGAAATCGCCCCTTTACTCAAAGCCACCGCCATTAAAAATGTCCGAAAAAAATAAACTGAGCCTGTCGGTGCAATATCCCGATCCCCGTCTGCAAGAAAGCATCACCCGTCCCAAAGTGCGGCGCTGGGTCCAGGCCGCGCTGCTGGCGCCGGCCGAACTGACCATCCGCTTCGTCGATGCCGAGGAAGGCCGCGCCCTGAACCGCGACTACCGGGGCAAGGATTACGCCACCAACGTGCTGACCTTCGCCTACAACGAGGGCGAGGAGGAATTGCCGGATGACGCGCCGACCCAGGCCGACATCATCCTGTGCACGGACGTGCTGGAGCGCGAGGCGGCCGAACAGAAGAAGACGGTGGAGCAGCACACGGCCCACCTGATCGTGCACGGCGTGCTGCACGCCCAGGGTTACGACCACCTGGACGACGAGGAAGCGGCCGAGATGGAAGGCCTGGAAACGGAGATCCTGGCCAAGCTGGGCGTGGCCGATCCCTACGCCGAATAAGCCGGCGCGGGCCGTGCCAAAATGGCAAAATCGGCCCCGCCAGTCCGTTTGGTGTATCCTATATCCCTTCGAAACAACGGCTCACGCCTCCTATGCAAGAGCACTCTAGTGGCGTCAAGTCTGACGCCAAGCCCCACCGGTCACTGTTTGAACGCCTGACCGCCCTCATCTCCCCCGAGCCCGAGAACCGCGCGGAACTGCTCGACGTCCTGCACGACGCCCACGAACGCAACCTGATCGACGCCGACGCCCTGTCGATGATCGAAGGCGTGTTCCAGGTGTCGGACCTGTCGGCGCGCGACATCATGATCCCCCGTTCCCAGATGGACGTGATCGACATCTCCAAACCCATCGAGGAATGGATGCCGGCCGTGCTGCAGACGGCCCACTCGCGCTTCCCCGCCATCGAGGGCGAGCGCGACAAGGTGATCGGCATCCTGCTGGCCAAGGACCTGCTGCGCTACTACGCCGAGGAATCGTTCGACGTGCGCGACATGCTGCGCCCGGCCATCTTCATCCCCGAATCGAAGCGCCTCAATGTGCTGCTGCGCGATTTCCGCGCCAACCACAACCACATGGCCATCGTGGTGGACGAATACAGCGGCGTGGCCGGTCTGATCACCATCGAGGACGTGCTGGAGCAGATCGTCGGCGACATCGAGGACGAATACGATTTCGACGAGGAAGAGGACAACATCCTGTCCATCAAGGAAGGCCAGTTCGGCCCCCGCTGGCGCATCAAGGCGCTGACGGAAATCACCCAGTTCAACGAGGAACTCGACACCGCCCTGCCCGACGACGACGTCGACACCATCGGCGGCCTGGTGGCCAAGCACCTGGCCCGCATGCCGCACAAGGGCGACGTGTTCGACCTGGACGGCCTGCGCTTCGAAGTGCTGCGCGCCGACGCCCGCCAGGTGCACGTGCTGCTGGTGGAAAAACTGCCGGCCACGCCGGAGCAAGACGCGTAACATGCGTTTTCGCCGCACCGATCCCAACGCCCCGCCCAAACCCCAGCGCAGCACCCGCGGCCGGATGACCATCACGGCCGCCGCCGGCGCGGCCGCCGTGTTCGCGTTCGCCCCGTTCGGCTGGTGGCCGCTCGAATTTGTCAGCCTCGCCATCCTGTTCTACCAGGTGCTGCGCAGCTCCAGCGTCAAGGGCGGCGCCCTGATCGGCTGGGCCTACGGCTTCGGCTGGACCGCGGCCGGGGTCTGGTGGATCTACGTTTCCCTGCACACCTACGGCGACATGCCGGCGCCGCTGGCCGCCGCCGCCGTGGCGCTGCTGGCCTGGGGCATGGGCGCCTACGTGGCACTGGCCATGGCCGGCGCCTCATGGCTGCGCCAGCGCTGGGCGCTGCCGCTGCCCGCCTCCAACCTGCTGCTGCTGCCCACCATGTGGTCGCTGTGCGAATGGGTGCGCGGCTGGCTGTTCACGGGCTTCCCGTGGCTGTCGGCCGGCTACGCCCACAACCACGGCCCGCTGGCCGGCTACGCGCCCGTGGTCGGCGTGTACGGCCTGGGCTGGCTGGCCGCCATGTGCGCGGGCGCCCTGTTGCTGCTGATGCACCGCAGCCGCTGGCGCGCGCTGGCCCTGGTGGCGGCCGTGCTGGCCGGCGGCGGCGCGCTCGCGCAACTGCACTGGACCTACGCGGAAGGCAAACCGATCTCCGTGCGCCTGATCCAGGGCAACGTGCCGCAGGACGAGAAATTCAACGGCGCCCACGTGCTGGCCGCGCTCAAACAATACCGCGACGCCATCATGGCCGCCCCGGCGGACCTGATCGCCACGCCGGAAACGGCGGTCGTGATGCTGCCGCAGCAGCTGCCGCCCGACTACCTGCCCGCCATCAGCCTGTTCCTGCAACGCACCGGCAGCAGCCTGGCGCTGGGCATCCCCATGGCCGACAGCCAGACCGCCTACTTCAACAGCGTGCTGGGCATGACGCCCGTGCCCAACGCCGCCTACTACCGCTACGACAAGCACCACCTGGTGCCGTACGGCGAATTCATCCCGCTCGGCTTCCGCTGGTTCGTCGACCTGATGAACATCCCGCTCGGCGACCAGACCCGCGGCCCGGCCATCCAGCCGGCGTTCGCCGTCAAGGACCAGCGCGTGCTGCCCAACATCTGCTACGAGGACTTGTTCGGCGAGGAGATCGCGGCCCAGCTCAACCATCCGGCCGGCGGCCAGAAGCCGGCCACGGTGCTGCTCAACGCGTCCAACCTGGCCTGGTTCGGCGACACCATCGCCATCCCCCAGCACTTGCAGATCTCGCAAATGCGGGCGCTGGAGACGGGCCGCCCCATGCTGCGCGCCACCAACACGGGCGCCACGGCCGTCATCGACGGACGCGGCGACGTGGTGGCGCGGCTGGCCGCCAACACGAACGGCACGCTGGCCGCCACCGTGCAGGGCATGGCCGGCAGCACGCCCTATATCCTGTGGGGCAACAAGCTGGTGCTGGCGCTGTGGACGCTGGCCCTGGCGGGCGCCTGGCTGTGGGGGCGGCACGTGACAAATTCGGCAAAAAATCAGTCTAAAGTAAGCCAACAAGCGCCCTAATCTCTACAGCTGCCCCCAAAACCCGCTAAAATTAGCCGCTTTAGCGAAACTGCAACCGTTGCGCCCCGCTGCGCGCCACCGACCAAACACGATGCTCACATTTCAACAAATTATCCTGACCTTGCAAACCTACTGGGACAAGCAAGGCTGCGCCCTGCTCCAGCCCTACGACATGGAAGTGGGTGCCGGCACCTTCCACACCGGGACGTTCCTGCGCGCGATCGGCCCCGAGCCTTGGCGCGCGGCCTATGTGCAGCCATCGCGCCGTCCCAAGGATGGCCGCTACGGCGAGAACCCGAACCGCCTGCAGCACTACTACCAGTACCAGGTGGTGCTCAAGCCTGCGCCGGAAAACATCCTGGACCTGTACCTCGGTTCGCTCGAAGCGCTGGGCCTGGACCTGAAGCAGAACGACGTGCGTTTCGTCGAGGATGACTGGGAAAGCCCGACCCTGGGCGCCTGGGGCCTGGGCTGGGAAGTGTGGCTGAACGGCATGGAAGTGACCCAGTTCACCTACTTCCAGCAAGTGGGCGGCCTCGATTGCAAGCCCGTGCTGGGCGAGATCACCTACGGCATCGAACGCCTGGCCATGTATCTGCAGGGCGTGGAAAACGTCTACGACCTGGTCTGGACCGAGTGGGAAGAGAACGGCGTGACCAAGAAGCTCACCTACGGCGACGTGTTCCACCAGAACGAGGTCGAACAATCGACCTACAACTTCGAGCACGCCAACACGGAGCTGCTGTTCGCCCAGTTCGCCAACCACGAATCGGAAGCCAAGCGCCTGATCGAACTGCAACTGACGCTGCCGGCCTACGAGCAGATCATGAAAGCGTCGCACAGCTTCAACATGCTGGACGCGCGCGGCGCCATTTCCGTGACCGAGCGCGCCGCCTACATCGGCCGCGTGCGCACGCTGTCGCGCCTGGTGGCGCAAGCGTATTACGACTCGCGTGAGCGCCTGGGCTTCCCCATGCTGCCCGCCTCCGCCACCGCCGCCTGAGCCGAAAAAGAATAGAAACGATATGAACCAGACTCTCTTAATCGAACTGCTGACCGAAGAACTGCCGCCCAAGGCGCTGGCCAAGCTGGGCGCCGCCTTCGCCGCCGGCATCGTCAACGGCCTCAAATCGCGCGACTTCCTGGAAGCCGACAGCGTCGCCACCACCTACGCCACGCCGCGCCGGCTGGCCGTCTCCATCACCGGCGTGCGCGCCACCTCGCCCGATAAATCGATCCGCGAAAAAGTGCTGCCCGTGAGCGTGGCGCTGGACGCCAACGGCAACGGCACGCCGCCGCTGGCCAAGAAACTGGCCGCGCTGGGCTTCCCCGACCTGACCGTGGACCAGCTGGAGCGGGCCCAGGACGGCAAGGCGGAAAGCTTCTTCTACACCTACACGGCCACCGGCAGCGCGCTGCAGGCCGGCCTGCAGGCCGCGCTGGAGGAATCGGCCGCCAAGCTGCCGATTCCCAAGCTGATGAGCTACCAGCGCCCGGACGGCGCCACCGTCAACTTCGTGCGCCCGGCCCACAGCCTGATCGCGCTGCACGGCGCCACCGTACTGCCACTGACCCTGCTGGGCCTGACGGCCTCCAACACCACCGAAGGCCACCGCTTCCTGATGACGGGCGCCAGCCGCACCTTCACCGTGGCCAACGCCGACAGCTACGCCGCCACCCTGGCCGAACAGGGCAAGGTAATCGCCGGCTTCGACGCGCGCAAGGAACAGATCCGCGCCGCCCTGCTGGCAAAAGCCGGCGCCGACCAGGTGCTGATGCCCGAGGCGCTGCTCGATGAAGTGACGGCGCTGGTCGAATGGCCGGTGGTCTACGAGTGCCACTTCGAGGAACAGTTCCTGGCCGTGCCGCAGGAATGCCTGATCCTGACCATGCAGACCAACCAGAAATACTTCGCGCTGACGGACGCGCAAGGCAAGCTGCGTTCGCGCTTCCTGATCGTCTCCAACATCGCCACCGCCACGCCGGACGCCATCGTCGGCGGCAACGAGCGCGTGGTGCGCCCGCGCCTGTCGGACGCCAAGTTCTTCTTCGAGCAGGACAAGAAGAAGACCCTCGGTTCGCGCCTGCCGCTGCTGAAGAACGTCGTCTACCACAACAAGCTGGGCACCCAGGCCGAGCGCAGCGAGCGCGTCACCGCGCTGGCCGCCGCCATCGCCCGCGCGCTGGGCACGGACGTGTCGCTGGCCACCCGCGGCGCCCTGCTGTCCAAGGCCGACCTGCTGACCGACATGGTGGGCGAGTTCCCTGAGCTGCAAGGCATCATGGGCACCTACTACGCGCGCCACGACGGCGAGCACGAGGAAGTGGCGCTGGCCGCCTCCGAGCACTACCAGCCGCGCTTCGCCGGCGACGCCCTGCCCACCACCGCCACCGGCACCGCCGTGGCGCTGGCCGACAAGCTCGAAACCCTGGTCGGCATCTGGGCCATCGGCCTGCAGCCGACCGGCGACAAGGACCCGTTCGCGCTGCGCCGCCACGCCCTGGGCGTGCTGCGCATGCTGGTGGAAAAACGCCTGCCGCTGGCCATCAGCGCCGTGCTGGCCGACGCCGCCGCCAAATTCGCGGCCATCCCCGGCTTCAAGAACCCGGCCGCCGAAGTCACGGCCTTCATGCTCGACCGCCTGCGCGGCATGCTGCGCGAGCGCGGCTTCTCGCCCAACGAGATCGAAGCCGTGGTGGCCCAGAATCCGGACCGCCTGGACGACATCGTGCAGCGCCTGGAAGCCGTGCAAGCCTTCGCCGCCCTGCCGGAAAGCGCCTCGCTGGCCGCCGCCAACAAGCGCATCACCAACATCCTGAAGAAGAATGAGGAAGCGCTGGCGCAAAGCGGCAACGCGGGCGTCAACCCCGCCCTGCTGCAGGACACGGCCGAGAAGAACCTGGCCGCCGCCGTCACCCGCGTGCAGCCGGAAGTGGACGCGGCGTTCGCGCGCGGCGACTTCGCCGGCACGCTCAAGACGCTGGCCCAGCTGCGCGACGACGTGGACGCCTTCTTCAACGACGTGATGGTGATGGCCGACGATGTAGCCCTGCGCAACAACCGCCTGGCCCTGCTGTCGTCGCTGCACGGCATGATGAACCGCGTGGCCGACATTTCCAAGCTGGCGGCCTAAATGGGAAGTCCGGCACTCAAACTGATCATCCTCGACCGCGACGGCGTGATCAACCATGACTCGCCGGACTTCATCAAGTCACCGGCCGAGTGGCACGCCATCCCCGGTTCGCTGGAAGCGATCGCCCGCCTGAACCAGGCCGGCTACCGGGTGGTGGTGGCGTCGAACCAGTCGGGCATCGCGCGCGAGTACTTCGACATGACGGTGCTCAACGCCATCCACCAGAAGATGCACATGCTGGCGCAGCAGGTGGGCGCCACCATCGACGCCGTGTTCTTCTGCCCGCACGCGGCGGCCGACAGCTGCGACTGCCGCAAGCCCAAGCCCGGCATGTTCGACGAAATCGCCAAGCGCTACCAGGTGAGCCTGAAGGGCGTGCCCACCGTGGGCGATTCGCTGCGCGACCTGCAGGCCGGCTACGAACGTGGCTGCGTGCCGTTCCTGGTCCTGACCGGCAAGGGCGAGAAGACCCACAGCACCGGCGGCCTGCCGCCCGGTACCATGGTGTTCCCCGATCTGGCGACCACCGTCAGCCACCTGCTCAAGACGGCATCGGCCAGTGCGCCGCAAGCCGCCAATCCATAATCACATCAAGAAATCGAGTCCTGGAGACCGCATTGCGTAATACCGTTTTGTTCCTGCGTTCCTTGCTGTTCATGATCATCATGATCATTTCGACCGTCGTCTGGGCCTGCGTCTGCTTCCTGGTCGCGCCCCTGCCTTACAACAAGCGCTTCTGGGTCACCGCGCGCTGGAACGTCTTCATGATCTGGTGCGCCAAGGTGATCTGCGGCATCCGCTATCAGGTCAAGGGCGCCGAGAACTATCCCGACGCGCCGGCCGTGGTGCTGTCGAAGCACCAGTCGGCATGGGAGACCATCTTCCTGCTGCCGAACATGCCGCGCCCGCTGGTGTTCGTGTTCAAGAAGGAGATCCTGTACATTCCCTTCTTCGGCTGGGCCATGGCGCTGCTGCGCATGATCCCCATCGACCGCAACAAAGGCAAGAACGCGTTCAAGGATGTGGTCCGGCATGGCAAACGTCGCCTGAAGGACGGCCAATGGATTATCATGTTCCCCGAAGGGACCCGCATCCCGGTCGGCCAGGCAGGCAAGTACAAGAGCGGCGGCACCCGCCTGGCCATCGCGACCGGCGCCGTGGTGGTGCCGATCGCGCACAACTCCGGTGAATGCTGGCCCAAGAACTCGTTTATCAAACGTCCGGGCCTGATCACGGTATCGATCGGCAAGCCGATCTCGCCGGAAGGCCAGACGCCGGACAGCATGATGCAACAGGTGGAAAATTGGATAGAATCAGAAATGCGCGTCATTTCGCCCCACGCCTACAGCGCTGGCTAGACGACCTGGCCACCGCCGTCAAACCGGCGCCGCAGGACGCGGCGTCGGACGCGGCGCGCCGGCAGTTGGACCTGTTCGGGTCGGAGGCCGCCGCACCGGCCACCACGCCGGCCGCCACGCCCCACTCGGCCAACCTGCTGCGCACGCCGGAGACGGCCAGCCCGCCCGTGCGTCCCGGCGCACCGCCCTGGACGCCACCTGTCACCATCACCCCCGCCGCACCTCCCACCGCCACACCCGTCCGGCCGTCCGCGCCGCCTCCACCCGAACTGCCTCCCAAGCGCCAGCTGCTGGTCGGGCAGTTCGTGCTCGAATACACGCTGCGCCGCTCGACCCGCCGCTCGATCGGCTTCATGATCGACGACGACGGGCTGCGCGTGACGGCGCCCAAGCGCGTCAGCATCACCGAGATCGACAACGCCATCCGCACCAAGCAGCACTGGATACTGAGCAAGCTGCACGAGCGGCGCGAACGGCGCGCGGCGCGGCTGGAAAAGCCGCCCATCGAGTGGGTGGACGGCGCCCAGCTGCCCTACCTCGGTGGCGACATCACACTGCGCCTGCTGGTGGGGGGACGCAACCGCAGCACCTACAACCCGGCCACGCGCGAACTGTCGATGGTGCTGATCCCCGGCGCCACGGAACTGCTGCTCAAGGAACGCGTGAAGGCCTGGATGCAGCAGGAAGCCAAGCTACTGTTCGAGCAGCGGCTGGACCTGTATGCGGGCCGGCTGGGCGTGCGCTACCACTCGTTCGCGCTGTCCTCGGCCGGCACGCGCTGGGGCTCGTGCACGGTGGAGCGCAAGATACGGCTGAACTGGAAGCTGATCCATTTCTCGCTGCCGCTGATCGACTACGTGGTGGCGCACGAACTGTCGCACCTGCTGGAAATGAACCACAGCGCGCAGTTCTGGAACACGGTGGGGCTGATCTACCCGGAATACGAGGAAGCACGCAACTTGCTGCGCAAGCGGGCGCAGGAATTGCCGGTGTTGTTCGGATAGGCGAACGGCGAACGACAGGGGCGGACTCTGGAACCTGCCCCTGCTGCGCACAGCGTGGGCGCTGCCGGCTTACTGCAATGCCGGCAACAACGCCAGCGTGCGGGCCGTGGCGCCGCGATGCTGGTTGGCGAAAGTCAACGCGTGGGCGCCCATGGTGTCGCGGGCGGCGTGGTCGGCCAGCAGGCGGGCCGCCTGCGCCATGAGATCCGCCGCATCGGCCACGCGCAGGGCGCCGCCGGCGGCCAGCGCGTCTTCCGTCACCAGCGCGAAATTGAAGGTGTGGGGACCGATCAGCACGGGCTTGCCCAGCGCGGCCGGTTCGATCAGGTTCTGGCCGCCCAGCGGCAGCAGGCTGCCGCCCACGAACGCGCAGTCGCAGGCCGCGTAGTAGGCGAACATCTCACCCATCGAATCACCCAGCAACACGTCCACCTGGGCCTGCAGCGCAGCGCCGCCATCCAGTTGCAGACGGCTGCGGCGTTGTACTTGCAGGCCGCGCTCGGCGACCAGCTTTTCCACTTCATCGAAACGCTGCGGATGGCGCGGCACCAGCAGCAGCAGCAAGTCGGCCGGCAGCGCGGCGCGCGCCTGCCGGAACGCGTCGAGAATCAGCACTTCCTCGCCCTCGCGCGTGCTGGCGCACAGCAGCACGGGACGCGCGCCGATGTGGGCACGCAGGGCGGCGCCCGTATCCAGCGCCGCCTGCGGCACCACCACGTCGAACTTGATGCTGCCGGTGACGGCCACGTTGGCCACGCCCAGCGCGCGCACGCGCTCCGCGTCGGCCTCGGTCTGCGCCGCCACCAGCGAAATGCCGCGCGCCGCGTCCACCAGCAGGCTGCCGAAGCGCGACGCCTTGCGCAGCGAGCGTTCCGACAGGCGGGCATTGGCCAGCACCACCGGCACCTGCGCGCGCACGCACTGGCCGATCAGGTTGGGCCACACCTCCGTCTCCATCAGGATGCAGACGCGGGGCTCGAAATGGCGGATGAAACGGCGCACCATGGCGGCCGTATCGTAGGGCAGATAGGATTGCACCAAGCGCGCGCCATGTTTGGCGAACAGCGCCTTGCCGGTGGCGCGGCCGGTCGGCGTCATGTGGGTCAGCACGATGCGGCTAGCCGGATACTGTGCCAGCAGCGCGTCGACCAGCGGTTCGGCGGCGCGGGTTTCGCCGACCGAGACGGCATGCACCCAGATCGACAACGGCGCCTTGCCCTGCCGGGCGCCGTAGAAGCCCAGCCGCTCGCCCCAGTGCTGGCGGTAGCCCGGTTCCTTGCGCCCGCGCAGCCACAGGCGCAGCAGCACCAGCGGCAGCGCCAGCGTCCACATCACGGCATAGAAAATACGCATGGTCAGCCCAGCAGCGTGCGGGCGGCGGCCAGTACTTCAGCCACGGAGGGCGGCGCGCCACGGTCGCCCAGGTTGATGATCTTGGGCGACCAGTTGCCCTCGGTCTTCCAGCGCGGCGAGTCGGCGTAGATTTCCACCGTCGGCACCGTGAAGGCGGCGGCGATGTGGGTCAGGCCCGTATCGACGCCGATGGCCAGCGCCGCGTGACGCGCCAGCAGCGTGGCGTCGGCCATCGGCAGCTTGGGCAGCACGCGCGCGTTGGGCAGGCCGGCGGCCAGGTGTTCCGCCTCCGCCTTTTCCTTGTCCGAGCCCCACGGCAGCAGGATGGGCATGGGCGCCAGCTGGCGGCCCAGTTCTATCCAGTTCTGCGGCGCCCATTTCTTGGCGTCGCGCGCCGTGCCATGGAAGTAGACGGCGTAGGGCGTGGCCGGCATCCAGTCCGGCTTGGGTTCGTCGGGCGACACGGCCGGCAGGCCGAAATCGGCCGGCGTATCGACCGGGTAGCCGAGCGCCGCGCCGGCCACGATGCGGCCACGGGCCACGGCATGGGTGCGCGGGTCGGTCGGTATGCTGTCGGTGTGGAACCAGCGCGAGATGCCTTCATAGCCCGAGCCTTCGCTGCCATTGGCCAGGCCCACCTTGTGGCCGCCTTTGACGATGCGGGCCGCGCCCATGATGATGCCGGTCTTGAGCAAGCCTTGGGTATCGAACACGTAGTCGTACTGCTGCTGGCGCAGGGTGCGGAAGAAGGCGCGGATCTCGGCCCGCGTCTCGGGCTTGCCCAGGCTCTTGCGCCAGCGCCGCAGCGCGAACGGGATGATGGTGCGCACGCGGGCGTTGAGCCGCACCAGGCTCACATAGCCCTCCTCCACCACCCAGTCGATATTGGCGTCCGGGTAGTGGCGCGCGATGTCGGCCACCATCGGCAGGTTGTGCAGCACGTCGCCCAGCGACGAAACGCGCACCAGCAGGATGTTCAGCGGCCGCTTGCCGCCCGCTTGCGCGCCCACCACGTCAGAACGGCAGGACCGCGTCCGGCTTGGCGGCCAGGATCACGCGCTTGAACTGGCCCTGGATGCGCACCAGCGCGTCCGGGGTCTCCGCTTCGAAGCGCATCACGATCACCGGCGTGGTGTTGGACGAGCGGGCCAGGCCGAAGCCGTCCGCGTATTCCACCCGCAGGCCGTCAATGGTGATGATCTGCTCGTGGCCGGGGAATTCGGCGTCGCTGCGCAGCTTGTCCATCAGCGCCACGTTCTCGCCTTCCTTCAGCTCCAGGTGCAGTTCCGGCGTGCTGTCGGACTGCGGCAGGGAATTGAGCAGGGCCGATGGATCGGATTCGCGGGTCAGGATTTCCAGCATGCGCGCGCCGGCGTACAGGCCGTCGTCGAAACCGTACCAGCGGTCCTTGAAGAAGATGTGGCCGCTCATTTCGCCGCCCAGCGGGGCGCCCGTCTCGCGCAGCTTGGCTTTCACCAGCGAGTGGCCGGTCTTGTACATCAGCGGCTGGCCGCCGCTCTTGGCGATATACGGCGCCAGGTGGCGCGTGCACTTGACGTCGAACAGGATCTGCTGACCCGGATGGCGGGTCAGCACGTCGGCCGCGAACAGCATCATCTGGCGGTCCGGGTAGATGATCTGGCCATCCTTGGTGACGATGCCCAGGCGGTCGCCGTCGCCGTCGAAGGCCAGGCCGATCTCGGCGTCCGTCTCCTGCAGGCAGCGGATCAGGTCCTGCAGGTTCTCCGGGTGGGCCGGATCGGGATGGTGGTTGGGGAAGTTGCCGTCCACGTCGCAGAACAACTCGATCACTTCGCAGCCCATGCCGCGATACAGGTCGCCCGCGAACGCGCCGGCCACGCCGTTGCCGCAGTCGACGGCGATCTTGATCGGGCGCGCCAGCTTGACGTCGCCGATGATGCGCTCCAGGTAGGCGGCGCGGATGTCGTGGGTGCGGTAGCTGCCCGGCGTGGCGGCGCTGGAACCGTCATGGTCGACGATGCGCTGGTACAGCGAGGTGATGGCCTCGCCGTGGATGGCCTCACCGGCCAGCACCATCTTGAAGCCGTTGTAGTCGGGCGGATTGTGGCTGCCGGTGACCATGATGCCCGAACGCGCGTCCAGCGCATGGGTGCCGAAATAGACCATGGGGGTGGCCACCACGCCCAGGTCGATCACGTCCACACCCGCCGCCTGCAGGCCCTGCGCCAGCGCGGCCGCCAGTTCCGGGCCGGACAGCCGGCCGTCGCGGCCGATCACCACGGCGCGCTCGCCCTTGGCCAGCGCGGCCTGGCCGAACGCCTGGCCGATCTGGCGGGCCACGCCCGCGTCCAGGGTTTTACCGATGATGCCGCGGATATCGTATGCTTTGAAAATCGTTTTTGACAGGGAAACCATAGTGTGTATGAGCGTGGTTAGTGGGGGCAGCAAGGCCGACATGATACCGCAGCCGGGGCCGGGACTAGTGCTTCTTATGCCGTATCATCCAGCGCGGCGCCTTGAAGCGCACGATGCGGACATAAATCCAGATATAGCTGGTGATGAACAGCAGGCAGAAAATCATCAATAGCCAGGTATGGCGCCAGAAGATGGTGGCCGGCACCACGGCCATCAGCGAAAACAGCCACAGGTAGGGCGAGGTCAGCGAATTGCGGCGCATCAGGGCGCGCGCTTCCTTGCGGCCCACGGCCCATTGCACGATGCGGCGGAAGATCAGGCTGTGCAAATGGATGCCATCGGGCATGGTCGGCGACTTGCCGCGCACGAACAGGCGGCGATAGGCGGAAAACAGGGTTTCGAACGCGGGATAAATCAGCAGCAAGGCCGCGTACCAGGTCGACACCTGGGGATTGCGCATCACCAGCAGCAAGGCCAGCTCCCCCAGCATGAAGCCGATGAAATAGGCGCCGCCGTCACCGAGGAAGATCAGCCCGACCGGATAATTCCACACCAAAAAACCCGCCGTGGCGCCGGCCACCATCAGGGCCGCCACCAGCACGAACATGTCATTGACCTGCAGTGCCACGTAACCGAGAGAGAGCAGCATACAGATCGTGACCACGCTGGCCAGGCCGTTGAAGCCGTCGATGATGTTGACGGCGTTGGCGATGCCGGCCACGGCCAGTATCGTCAGCGGCAGGGTCAGCCACATGTAGGGCAAGGGCCAGGCCGAAAAATAAGCCCAGTCGATGCGGTCGATGCGCGCGTCGAGCAGGAAATAGCCCATCAGCGCGGCCGCCATGGTCAGCACCAGGCGGCGCGCCGCGCTCACCTTGCCCGTGTAATCCTCCGCGATGCCGCCGGCGAAGGCCACGGCCGAGCAGCCGAGCAGCGCCAGCAGCCAGTTGCCCATGATGGGCACGCGCCAGATGGAAATGCAGGAACTGAGCGCCACGGCCACGAAAATGGGCAAGCCGCCGATGCGGGCCACCGTGTGCACGTGGACTTTCTGCACACCGTCGAAATCGGCATCGAGGGCCGGCCCGTGCAAGCGGGCTTCTTTAATGACCAGCAGAGTCAACAGCGTGGACGCGATGAAACTCAGTAAAAAGGAAAACATTTATTTTTTTTGTCTGGACGAAAATAGCGGGCGGCGCTTGATGGTCGCGATCGGATACAGCGGGGCCACGCGCCCCCGGTCCGTCTCTTATCAGCTCGCCAATAGACGATTGTACCGGATTAGCTGAAGCGCCCGGCATTCTAGCAAGCGACGGCCGCCCAGGGGCCGACGCTTACATCTGGCTACACCGTCATTGTTGCAGGCACAGCCGCAACGCTTCCTGCCATTGCGGCAGGCGGCAATGCGCCATCAGGCGTGCGGACGAGAGCACGGAATGGGCCGGGCGCCGGGCCGGCACCGGATACTCGGCGCTGGAAATGGGCAGCACGGAGCACGCTATGCCGGCCGTCTCCAGGATGGCGCGCGTGAAGTCGTACCAGGTGGTCTGGCCCTGGCTGCTCAGGTGGTAGACGCCGCCGTGCTGCTGCCACCACGCGCTGTCGGGCGCGCCGGCCTGGGCCAGCATGAGCGCCGTCGTGTCGGCGATGGTGCGGCTCCACGTGGGCGCGCCGTGCTGGTCGTTCACCACCCGCAGCTCGTCGCGCTCGCGCCCCAGGCGCAGCATGGTCAGCAGGAAATTCTTGCCGCGCATGCCATACACCCAGCTGGTGCGGAAAATCAGGTGCGGGATGCCGGCCGCCGCGATAGCTTGCTCGCCGGCCAGCTTGCTGGCGCCGTACACATTGAGCGGGCCGGTGGCGTCGCCCTCCACGCGCGGCGCCGGATCGCTACCGTCGAACACGTAATCGGTCGAATAATGGACCATGGCCGCGCCCAGCAACTTCGCTTCCTCGGCCATCAGGCCCGGCGCTTCGGCGTTGACGCGGTAGGCCAGTTCGGGCTCGCTCTCGGCCTTGTCCACGGCCGTGTAGGCGGCCGGGTTGACGATCAGGGTGGGGCGCACGGCGCGGATCACGCTGCGCACCTGGTCCAGGTCGGCCAGGTCCATGCGGCTGCGGTCGACGGCCACCACCTCGCCTATGCCCTGCAGGCTGCGTTCCAGTTCGTAGCCGACCTGGCCCGTGCTTCCCGTCAGCAGGATCTTCATGGGTAGACTTCCGCGTCGGCCAGCAGCTTGCCGGCCTGGTCCTTGCCTGACAGCAGCGGCGCGCCGTCCAGCGGCCACGTGATGCCGATCGCCGGGTCGTTCCACAGGATGGACCGTTCGTACTCGGGCGCCCAGTAGTCGGTGGTCTTGTACAGGAATTCGGCGGACTCGCTGGTGACGACGAAGCCGTGCGCGAAACCGGCCGGTATCCACAACTGGCGCTTGTTCTCGGCCGACAGTTCCAGCCCGTACCACTGGCCGAAGGTGGGCGAGCTCTTGCGCAAGTCCACGGCCACGTCGAACACGGCGCCGGCCGTAACGCGCACCAGCTTGCCCTGGGCTTGCTGGATCTGGTAGTGCAGGCCGCGCAGCACATTGCGGGCCGAACGCGAATGGTTATCCTGCACGAACGGGGCCGTCACGCCCGTCAGTTCAGCGAAGCGGCGGGCGTTAAAGCTTTCAAAGAAAAAACCGCGGTCGTCGCCGAACACGCGCGGCTCCAGCACCAGCAAGCCGTCCAGCGGGGTAGTCACAACATTCATCGCGGAATCACCTTGTCTTCAAGAATTTGCAGCAGATACTGGCCGTACTGGTTCTTCTTCAGCGGCTCGGCCAGGCGGCGCAGCTGGGCCGCGTCGATATAGCCCTTGCGGTAGGCGATCTCCTCCGGGCACGCCACTTTCAAGCCCTGGCGGCGCTCGATGGTGGCGATGAATTGCGAGGCGTCGAGCAGCGATTCATGGGTGCCGGTGTCGAGCCAGGCCATGCCGCGCCCCATCACTTCCACGTTGAGCTGGCCCGCTTCCAGGTAGGCCCGGTTCACGTCCGTGATCTCCAGCTCGCCGCGCGCGGACGGCTTGATCTTCGCCGCGATGTCGCACACCTGGCGGTCGTAGAAATACAAGCCGGTGACGGCGTAGTTGGACTTGGGCTGCAGCGGCTTTTCCTCGATGCTGACGGCGCGCCGTTCCCCATCGAACTCGACCACGCCATAGCGTTCGGGATCGGTCACGTGGTAGGCGAACACGGTGGCGCCGTCGCCGCGGCTGGCCGCGTGGCGCAGCAGCGCGTCCAGGTCGTTGCCGTAGTAAATGTTGTCACCCAGGATAAGGGCCGACGGCGAATCACCGACGAACTCCTTGCCGATGATGAAGGCCTGCGCCAGCCCGTCCGGCGACGGCTGCACCGCGTATTGCAGGCGGATGCCCCACTGGCTGCCGTCGCCCAGCAAGTCCTTGAAGCGCGGCGTGTCCTGCGGCGTGGAGATGATGAGAATGTCGCGCATGCCGGCCAGCATCAGCGTGGTCAGCGGATGGTAGATCATCGGCTTGTCGTAGATCGGCAGCAGCTGCTTCGATACGCTCATCGTCACCGGGTAGAGCCGGGTGCCGGACCCGCCAGCCAGGATGATGCCCTTGCGGTCGTGGATGGGATCGCTCATTGGACGCTCTCACGGTTGAAGTAATTGGTTTCCACCCAGCTCGCGTAGCTGCCCGACTGCACGTCGGCCACCCAGTCCTGGTGGTCGAGATACCATTGCACGGTCTTGGCGATGCCGCTCTGGAAGGTCTCGGCCGGTTTCCAGCCCAGCTCGCGCTCCAGCTTGCGCGCATCGATGGCGTAGCGGCGGTCGTGGCCGGGGCGATCCTTGACGTAGGTGATCTGGGCCCGGTAGCTGGCGCCGTCCGCGCGCGGCTTGAGGCGGTCGAGCATGTCGCACAACGTGTGCACCACGTCCAGGTTGGTCATCTCGTTCCAGCCGCCCACGTTGTAGGTCTCGCCCAGGCGGCCGGCATCGAGCACGCGGCGGATGGCGGCGCAGTGGTCGCTCACATACAACCAGTCGCGCACTTGCAGGCCGTCGCCGTAGATGGGCAGCGGCTTGCCGGCCTGGGCATTGGCGATGATCAGCGGGATCAGCTTTTCCGGGAAGTGGTAGGGACCGTAATTGTTGGAGCAGTTGGTGGTCAGCGTCGGCAAGCCGTAGGTGTGGTGGTAGGAGCGCACCAGGTGGTCGGACGCGGCCTTGGAGGCGGAATACGGGCTGTTGGGCGCGTAGGCCGTGGTCTCGCTGAACGGCGCATCGTCCGGGCCCAGCGTGCCATACACTTCGTCGGTCGACACGTGCAGGAAGCGGAACGCCGCCTTCTCCTCGCCTTCCAGGCCGCTCCAGTAGGCGCGCGCCGCTTCGAGCAGGCTGAAGGTGCCGTTGATGTTGGTCTGGATGAAGGCGCCGGGGCCGTGGATGGAGCGGTCCACGTGCGACTCGGCCGCGAAGTGCACGATGGCGCGCGGCCGGTACTGTTGCAACAAGGCCTCCACCTGGGCCTGGTCGCAAATGTCGCCGCGCACGAACACATGGCGGCTGTCTTGCTTGAGCGAGGCCAGGTTGTTGAGGTTGCCCGCGTAGGTCAGCTTGTCATAATTGAGGACGGGCTCATCCGATTGCGCCAGCCAGTCCAGTACGAAATTTGAGCCGATGAAGCCGGCACCGCCTGTCACAAATATCATCGGGTTGTTATCCTGTGCTGAGCACCACATTAGTCATGAGCATGATTTTATGTGAAACTCGTGGGTCACCGGGCAAAAATTACTGGCCCGCCGCTAGATCACAGGATAGTTGAACCCGCCCTACAACGATAAACGAAACACCACCATGAAAACCTATGTCATCGGCGATTTGCAAGGCTGCCACGAGCAGACCGTCGCCCTGCTGGCGCGCATCGCCAGCCGCGAGGCGGACGCGGCCGAATCACCGTCCATCCTGTTCGCAGGCGACCTCGTCAATCGCGGCCCCGACTCGCTGGCCACGCTGCGCCACGTGAAAGCCCTGTGCGAGGCCAGCGACGGCCGCGTCAACAGCGTGCTGGGCAACCATGACCTGCACCTGCTGGCCGTGGCCCACGGCATCCGTCCCGAGCACGACAGCGACACCTTGCATCCCATCCTGGCGGCGCCCGACCGCGACGAATTATTGCACTGGCTGCGCCGGCGGCCGCTGATGCTGCGCGCCGAAGGCCACCTTCTGGTGCACGCGGGCCTGCTGCCGCAGTGGAGCGCGCAACAGGCGCTGGACCTGGCCGACGAAGTGGCCACCATGCTGCGCGGCCCCGACCTGCCCGCCTTTCTGGCGCAAATGTACGGCAACCAGCCTGACCGCTGGGACGACCAGTTGAGCGGCGCCGACCGCCTGCGCTGCGTGATCAACGCCATGACGCGGCTGCGCTTCTGCACGGCCGACGGGGTGATGGATTTCAAGCTCAAGGAAAGCGGCACAGCCGATCCGGCCTCGGGCCTGATGCCGTGGTTCGAGGTGCCGGGCCGGCGCAGCGCCGACCACACGGTCGTGTTCGGCCACTGGTCGGCGCTGGGCCTGCTGCGGCGGCCCCACCTGATCGGTCTCGACAGCGGCTGCGTGTGGGGCGGCCAGCTCACAGCCGTCTGCCTGGACGACCATACGGTGCTGCAGGAAGATTGCCCGTGCTACCAGCAGCACGGCGGCAAGAAGTAAAGGAACAGGCCGGCCGGGCGGCGGCCGCTCAGGCGCGGGCGGCCTTGCTTGGCTGGTCCGCCTCCGGCGCGGCCGGCGCATCGGCGGCCAGCGTCACCCCCAGCGCCTTGGCCACGGCCTGCTGGGCCGCCTCGGCCAGCTCGCGCCGGTGCGCGCCCCCGCTGGCCAGCGCCGGCAGCGCGTGCACGCGCGCATGCACGCGCGTGCCCTTGAGGATGACGATCATGCTTTCCACAAAACTCATCTCACCCACGAAATCGACGGAAGGATGGGTGCCGCCCTCCCCGTCCACATAGGACAGCGCGAACGGTTGCACTTCCACCCTGGCGTCGATGGCCGCCTCGAACAGGTTGGCGTGGAACGGCAGCAGCGTGCCCTGGGCCGCCGTGGTCCCCTCGGGGAAGAAGGCGACGCGCTCACCGGCCTGCAGGTTGTGCACCAGGCCCTTGAAGATGTGGCGCAGGTCGCGCCGGTTGCCGCGCGCGATGAACACGGTGCCGGCCTGGTGCGCCAGCCAGCCGGCCAGCGGCCACGAGCGGATCTCGGCCTTGGCCACGAAGCGGCACGGATAGAGCGCGTTGATGACGAAGATATCGAGCCAGGACACATGGTTGGCCACCACCATCGCATGGGCCAGCACGGGCGCGCCGTCGGCCGCCAGCTCCACCGTCACATTGCACATGGCCAGCAGCTGGCGCGACCAGCGCCGGATATGGCCGTTACGGGCCGCGCCGCCTATCCACGGAAAGACCAACGCGCACGTCGCCATGCCGGTCAGCAGATGAAGCACCACCCGCACCAGGCGGAACGCAAGCAGAATGTTCAAATATCACCGCATCAAGAAAAAAGGACAACGAACCGGGGTCAGGTCATGCCTTCAAGCATGGTGCCCGATGGCATGACCTGACCCCGGTTTTGTTCGGTCAGCGTGCCGGCGCGCGCTGGTAGGCGACGTGGCCGGCCACGATGGTGGTCTGCACCTGGCCGGCCAGCTCGTAGCCGAGGAAGGGCGTGTGCTTGCCCTGGCTGGCCAGCGCGTTGGCGTTCACGGTCCAGCGCGCCGTCGGGTCGAACAGGCACAGGTCGGCCGTGCTGCCCACACCCAGGGTGCCGCTGTCCAGGCCGGCCACGCGGGCCGCGTCGGCCGTCACCTTGGCCACGGCCCGCACCAGCGGACGCACGCCGCCGTCGGGCTGGCCGGCCGCGTAATCGTCGGCCCACTTGAGGGCCAGCGACAGCAGCAGTTCCAGGCCGGTGGCGCCGGGCGAGGCTTCGCCGAACGGCAGCAGCTTCTCGTCGTCGTCGACCGGGGTGTGGTCCGAGCACAGGGCGTCGATGGTGCCGTCGAGCAGGGCGGCGCGGATCGCGTCGCGGTCGCGCTGGCTGCGGAACGGCGGCGTGACGCGCGCGTTCGGATCGAAGAAGCCGATGTCGGCGTCCGTCAGGTGGGCGTGGTGGGCGCCCACGTCGCAGGTGACGGGCAAGCCTTCGCGCTTGGCGGCGCGGATCAGTTCCAGGCCGGCGGCCGAGGAGATGCGGCACAGGTGGACCTTGGCGCCGGTGGCGCGCACCAGTTCGAAGATCGTGTGCAGGGCGATGGTTTCGGCCATCACGGGCACACCCGACAGGCCCAGGCGCGACGCCAGCGGGCCGCTGGCGGCGATGCCGCCGCGGCCGATGTGGGCGTCCTGCGGCCGCAGCCACACGGTGTAGCCGAAGGTCTTGGCGTACTGCAGCGCGCGCAGCAGCACGGTGGTGTCCTCGATCGGTTCCTCGGCCTGCGCGAAGCCGATGCAACCGGCTTCGGTCAGCTCGGCCATCTCGGTCAGCGCGGCGCCCTTCAGGCCCACCGTCAGCGCGCCCAGCGGGTGCACGTGGGCCTGGTTCAGGGTCTTGGCGCGGTGCTTGAGCATCTCCACCAGGCCCGGCTCGTCGAGCACGGGGTCGGTGTCGGGCGGGCACACCAGGCTGGTGACGCCGCCCTGCATGGCCGCCTGCAGTTCCGATTCCAGCGTGGCCTTGTATTCGTAGCCGGGCTCGCGCAGGCGGGCCGACAGGTCCACCAGGCCGGGCGCCACGACCAGGCCGGTGGCGTCGATGGTGCGCTCGGCGGCGAAGCCTTCCGGCGCTTTGCCCACCGCCACCACCTTGCCGGCGGCGATGTACAGGTCGTTGATGGCGTCGATGCCGTTGGCCGGGTCGATCAGGTGGCCGTTCTTGATATGTAATTTCATGCTTGGGTTCCTGCCAAAATGCTCATCACTGCCATCCGTACCGCGATCCCGAACGTCACCTGCGGCAGGATCACCGCCTGCGGGCCGTCGGCCACGGCCGAGTCGATTTCCACCCCGCGGTTCATCGGGCCGGGGTGCATCACGATGGCGTCCGGCTTGGCCAGCGCCAGCCGCTCCGGCGTCAGGCCGTAGCTCTTGAAGTATTCCTGGGCCGACGGCAGCAGCGCGCCACTCATGCGCTCGTTCTGCAGGCGCAGCATGATGATCACATCCACGCCCTTCAAGCCCTCTTCCATGTTGGTGAAAGTGCGCACGCCCATCTGCTCCAGGCCGCCCGGCAGCAGCGTGTGCGGGCCGATGGCGCGCACTTCCGGCACGCCCAGCGTGGTCAGCGCGTGGATGTCGGAACGGGCCACGCGGCTGTGCAGGATGTCGCCCACGATGGCCACCGTCAGGTTGGTGAAGTCCTTCTTGTAGTGGCGGATGGTGTACATGTCCAGCAGGCCCTGGGTCGGGTGCGCGTGGCGGCCGTCGCCGGCGTTCACCACGTGCACGTGCGGCTGGCGCGTGTCGATCAGGTGCTTGGCGATCAGGTAGGGCGCGCCCGACTGCGCGTGGCGCACCACGAACATGTCGGCGTGCATGGCCGACAGGTTGTCGATGGTGTCGAGCAAGGACTCGCCCTTGCTGGCCGAGGAAGCCTGGATGTTCAGGTTGATCACGTCGGCCGACAGGCGCTTGGACGCGATCTCGAACGTGGTGCGGGTGCGCGTGGAGTTTTCAAAGAACAGGTTGAAAACGGATTTGCCGCGCATCAGCGGCACCTTCTTGACGTCGCGGTCGGAGATGCCGACGAAGGAGGAGGCGGTGTCCAGGATGTGGTTGATGATGGACTTGGGCAAGCCCTCGATCGTCAACAGGTGCTGGAGTTCGCCGTGTTTATTCAGTTGCGGATTAAGCATGGTCGTCATCTATGGTTAGCGTAAATTGTCCTTCGGCGGCGCGCTGCAGCACCAGCGCCTGCTGCGCTTCCAGCGTGACGGTGGTGGCCACGAAATCGGCCGCCACCGGCAGCTGGCGCCCGCCGCGGTCGGCCAGCGCGGCCAGCATGACGCGCGCCGGACGGCCGTAGTCGAACAGTTCATTGATGGCCGCGCGCGTGGTGCGGCCCGTGTACAGCACATCGTCCACCAGCAGGATGGTGGCGCCATCCACGTCGAACGGGATCTGGGTCGATTTGACGCCCACGTGCAAGCCCTTCTTGGCGTAGTCGTCGCGGTAGAACGAGACGTCCACGAAGCCGAGGCGGGCCGACAGGCCCAGGTCGGCGGCCAGCCGTTCGGCCAGCCAGGCGCCGCCCGAGTAGATGCCGACGATGGCCGGATCGGTGGCGCCGGCCAGGCCGGTTTTCACTTGCTGCAGCAGCCTGGCGTACAGCGCTTCCGCATCGAGCTGCGGGGAGTTGGAGGTAGGTGGCATGGTGGTCAAAGTGCGTCGAAATATTGTTGCAGGATGATGGCGGCGGCGCGGTCGTCGATCACCTCGCCCCGTTTGGCGCCGATCACGGCCGACGAATAACGTTCATCGACCAGCTCCACGGGCAGGTTGAAGCGCCCGTGCAACTGGTTGGCGAAGCGGCGGCAGCGGGCCGTCATCTCGTGTGCCGTGCCGTCCGGATGGCTGGGCAGGCCCACCACCAGACGCGCCGGCGTCCATTCCGCGATCAGGGCGCCGATGGCGGCGAAGCGGGCGTCGTTATCAAGCGCGCTGATCACTTTTAAAGGCTGGGCCTGGCAAATCATGGTGTTGCCCATGGCCACGCCGATACGTTTGATGCCGAAATCGAAAGCGAGTATCGTGACCGCGCTCACAGCACCGGCCCCGCCATGGCGACGGTGGAACGGCGCGCGTCACGCATGGCCGGCCTCGGAGGTGAGCATCAGCGGGTCGATGCCGAGCAGGCGCATGGCCGCCGTGTAGCGTTCCTCGATGGGCAGGTCGAACAGGATGTGGGCGTCCGCGCCCACGGTCAGCCAGCCGTTGCGGCTGATCTCCTCCTCCAGCTGGCCGGGGCTCCAGCCCGCGTAGCCGATCGACACCAGCATGCGCTGCGGGCCGGTGCCGGCCGCCACCGCCTCCAGCACGTCGATCGAGGTGGTGAACGCCACCTCGTCCGTCACCGTCAGCGACGACGAATAGCGCGCGCCGGGCGTGTGCAGCACGAAGCCGCGGTCGTCCTGCACCGGGCCGCCGAACATGATCGGTTCATCGATGTGGGCGCCGGGGCTGTCTTCGAGCTTGAGGTCGATGCGGTCGAACAACACCTGCATCGTCATGTCGGTGGGCTTGTTGATGACCACGCCCAGCACGCCGTTCTCGTTGTGCTCGCACACGTAGACGACGGTGCCGCCGAACACGGGGTCTTCCATGGACGGCATTGCAATAAGGAAATGATTCGCCAGGTTCAGTGCGGCGCTGGCGCCGGCCTGGGCCAGCGGATCGGTCGATGCTTGTGTCATGCCGGGCAAAGCCAGAGTCTTGCCAATTTTGCTTTTCATACGCGGTGCTCTCTCTGCTGGGCTGCTTGCTGATCATTCAACGCGGTGTTTTGCTGGTATTTTTGCTGTAAGATTCGCACGGATAGCGCATTTGCCTGCTAAGTGTCAGATAGCGATAGTTTACACTGAATTGCCGCCGCGGCCATGCCCGGCCGCTTTCCCCG
The DNA here is from genome assembly GCF_014042345.1 of Rugamonas brunnea. Taxonomy (GTDB): domain Bacteria; phylum Pseudomonadota; class Gammaproteobacteria; order Burkholderiales; family Burkholderiaceae_D; genus Rugamonas; species Rugamonas brunnea. Next base: position 68,096 of record NZ_JACEZT010000012.1, on the reverse strand, counting down.
CATGGCGATCGCATGCAGTCCCTTGATTTCAAAGGGCTAGTCCGCTCTTACGCCGGGCCGGCGCCGCCCGACAGGTCGGTCGGATTCAGTTTTTCCACCATCCGCACCAGCGCCGGCAGCGAAGCCGCCGCCATTTTCTGCATGATATGGTGGCGATGGACCTTGATGGTCTGCTCGGAGATCCCCAACTCGGCCGCGATCTGTTTGTTGAGCATGCCTCTGACCGTCAGGACGATCACCTCGCGCTCGCGTTCCGTGAGGGTATCATAACGGCGCCGGATTGCCGTCAGTTCCGCGCGCCGGTGCAGCGCCGTCGCATCGCGCGCATGCGCGTGCGCGATGGCGTCGAGCAAATCCTGGTCGCGGAACGGCTTCGGCAGGAATTCGATGGCCCCGGCCTTCATGGCACCCACACTCATGGCGATGTCGCCGTGGCCGGTGATGAAAATGATGGGGATGGCATCGCCGGCCTTGCTCAGCTCGCGCTGCAAGTCGAGCCCGCTCAGGCCGGGCATGCGCACATCGAGCACCAGGCAGGCCGGCGCGTCGTGACGTGCGTGATGGAGGAATTCCTGGGCCGACGCGAACACCTCGACGCGCAGGCCGACTGAACGGATCAGGCTGCACAGCGCGCCGCGCACGGACAGGTCGTCGTCGACGACGTAGACGATGGGTGCCTGGTCGGTCATGGCCGTTCCTCCCTGGCCACCGGCAAGGTGAACCAGAACGTCACGCCGGGGCCGTCATTGGGCACGCACCACAAGCGGCCGCCATGCGCCTCGACGATCGAGCGGCTGATGCTCAGCCCCATGCCCATGCCGGTCGGCTTGGTGGTGTGGAAGGCGTCAAAAATCGTGCTCACGTGCAACGCGTCGAGCCCGGGGCCGACATCGCGCACGGCCACGGCGATCGCGTCCGGACTGTAACGCTGGGCCCGGACGGCGACGGTGCGCGGCCGCCCCGTCACCTGCGTCAGCGCTTCGACCGCGTTCATCAGCAGGTTCAGTATCACCTGCTGCAACTGGACGCGGTCGACCGCCACCGCCGGCAGATCCGGCGCTACCTCGGTCGTCAAGGCGATGTCGAGACTGCCGGCCTCGCCCTGGATCAGGCCGACGACGTCGGCGATGACGTCGCCGATGTGCGCCTCGGCGCGCACCGGCTCGCAGCGCCGGATGAAGCCACGGATGCGCGCGATCACGCCGCTGGCCCGGTTGGCGTCGCGGATCACATGCTGGAGCGCGTCGTTCGCCTCCTTGACGTTCGGCGGCTGCGCGGCCAGCCAGCGCAAGGACGCGTGGCCATTGGTGACGATGGCGGCCAGCGGCTGGTTGACCTCATGCGCGATGGAGGCGGCCAGCTCGCCCATGGTGGTGACGCGCGCGACCCGCGCCAGCTCCACCTGGGTCTGCGCCAGCGTTTCCTCGGCACGCTTGCGCTCGGTGATGTCCTCGACGATGCCGACCAGCATGGGCGCCATGGCGTCGCTGCCCGGGACCGGCGACACGCTGGCGCTCGCCCACAAGGTCTTGCCGTCCTTGCGCCGGTAGCATTTTTGCAAGTGGTATTCGCGCACGGCGCCGGACACCAGTTGCCCGATATGGGAACGGGTGGTGTCGCGGTCGCTCTCGCCCGTGATCTCCATCAGCGAGATGCCGCGGATCTCGTCGGCCGCGTAGCCGAGCATGCGCTGGTAGGCTGGATTGGCTTCGATGATGATGCCGTCCATGTCGGTCAGCACGATGCCGACCGCCGAGTTCTCATACACGGCGCGCCAGCGGCTTTCCGACTTGCGCAAGGCCTCGTGGCTCGCCTGCAGCTCCTGGCGGCCGGCGATGAATTGCGCGGTCAATTGCGCGAGGTCCGCGTTCTGGCTGGCCAGTTCCTTTTGCAACGCCTCCCGCGCGCGCTTCATGGTCACCAGATTGCGCACGCGGATGCGCAGCTCGGGCGCGGAAAACGGCTTGGTGACATAGTCCTGCACAAGTTCGGACAGCAGCTTGAGCCTGAGCTCCTCGTTCGCCATGGCCGACAGGACCAGCACCGGCACGTTGGCCAAGGTCGGCTGCAGGCGCATCGCGTCCACCAGCAGGTCGCCACCGAGCTTGGGCATCATCAAATCCATGACGACCAGGTCCGGCGGCTCGGCCAACGCCCGCGCCAGCGCCTCCGCGCCATCGGCCACCGGCACCACGCGATAGAGGCCACCCAGCACTTCGGCGATAAAGCGCCGCATTTCCGGGTTGTCCTCGGCGACCAGGACCAGCGGCCTGTCCAACGGCGCGCCGCGCTCCTCGACCTCGGGTTCGATGCCCTGCAATTCCTTGACCGCGTTTTCGATGCCGACATCGTCGTGCACGGCCGGCGCGCCGATGCGGCGCACATAAGCGCCTTCGGGCGCCGACAGCGGCATCTCGACCTGGAACAGCGCGCCGCCGCCCGGCGCCTGCGAGACGGCGATGGTCCCGCCGTGCAATTCGACAAACTCCTTTGCAATCGCCAGGCCCAGCCCCGTGCCGCCAAAGTCGCGCGTCGTGCCGCCCTGCCCCTGGCGGAAACGTTCGAAAATCTTGGCCCGCATGTCCGCCGTCACACCGGGGCCGCTGTCCTGGATGCTGAGCAGCAGCCGCCCCGTGCCGGCCAGCGCCAGCGAACACCGGATCCGGCCCCCGTCGGGCGTGAACTTGAAGGCGTTGGACAGCAGATTGAGCACGACACGGTCGAATTTCTCCGCATCGGCATCGGCCAGCAGGGCATCAGGCGTGCTGACCACAAAGGACAGCGCGCGCTGCGGGGCCAGCGCATCGAAGTGGGCGGCCACCTGGCGCACGGCCTGCGCGAGGTCGACCCGCGCGTAGCGCAGCGCCGCCTTGCCGGCGTCGAATTTCGCCAGGTCCAGCAGATCGTTGACATGCTTGGTCAGCGTCGAGGCGTTGCGCTGGATGACCCCAAGGTCGCGCTTCTGCAGCGCGGTGAGGTTGTCCGCCGAGGCGAGGATGGCGGCCAGCGGGCCGAGGATCAGCGTCAGCGGCGTGCGCAGCTCATGGCTGACGTTGGCGAAGAAATCGATCCGCTCCTGGTTCAGTTGACGGATCTGTTCGAGCAAGCGCTGCAGCTCCTCGTTCTTGCGCGCGATCTCCGCCTCGGCGCGCTTCTTTTCGGTGATGTTGCGCCCTTCCGGCAGCAGGAACACCACCTTGCCGTGCCTGTCCCTGATGGGACGCAGCGAATAATCGACGATGATGGTTTTCTCGCCTGCCGCCTGGCCGTAGATTTCGACGTCGCAGCGCACGAATTCTCCGGCGGCGGCACGCCGGATCATGTCGCGCTGCATCGCCTGCGATTCCATGGAGGTGGCCCACCAGTGCGCCGTCCAGAACGGCTTGCCCAGGATGTCCTCGAGCCGCACGCCCGCCCCCTCCAATGCCGCGCGGTTGATCTCCAGCGTGATACCGTTGACATCGAGCAAGCCGACAAACTGGTACATCTCGTCGAGCACCACGCGCGCCAGCTTCTCGCGGTGTTGCAAGAAATCATCATCCGCATGCATCGTCACCTCGCCCACCGCGATCGTCGGTGTGTCTTTGAACAATTGGTCGTTGGCTATCGGCATGCGCATGCTCCTGCGGGAATCCACGTCTGGGCGCCGTCATCGGAGCGGCGACAGGGCACCATCCCGGGATGGCGCCCTGCCTATCATACGACTTTCCCGGGAGACATTCCGTGCCGCGTGGTTCACTCAGAAGCGGCGGGTATAGGCGACGGTGACATTGTTTTGCGCATGGGTGGTCACGATGGGAACGGCGGTGGTGGGCAGCCCCGCCGTGCTCGTCGATTGCTCGCATGCGTGCGAATACGCGACATGCACGGCGTCCTGCGGCGTGAAGTCGTAGGACGCGCCGGCCGACACGTGCTTGCGCGGCGTGGCCGGGATGACGGCGAACAGCAACGCCGGCTGCAACGCCGCGGACGCCACGCGCGCGCCAGCGCGCAGCGTCCAGTCGCCGCTGCGCCAAGCCGCGCCCAGCGCCAGCACGGTCTGGTCGCGGTAATCCTGCGGCAGCAGGATGTTCAAGGTGCCGCCGCCGTCGGCGACAAAGCCGACATCGAAGTTGCGCATGACGTCTTTCCAGAACACGCGCGACAGGTCAGCCGTCACCATCAAGCCGTCGTCGATGCGCTGGCTCACGCCCACGGTCAACGACGCCGGCATCTGGAAATCGCGGATCGTGAGCTTGCCCGTCAACGGCACCTTGCCGGCCACGCGGTCCAGCGCCGTCAAGGTGGCGTTGCCGTCCAGATCGGATAGCTTGCTCTTGAAGGCATAGGAGCCGCCCAGCGTGGTGGCCGCCGACAGCTTGTAGACCATGCCGAGTTTGGCGCCGACGCCCCAGGCATCGATGCCGCTGGCGATGGGCTGGTTCTTGGTCAGGCTGAAATGCGCGGCATCCAGCGCCGGCAAGCTGCCGAGCACCGGCAACAGGCTACCGTTGACGCGGCCGCCGCCGATGAGGGCGCCGACCTGGTCGGCGCCGAGCAGCAGGTTGAGGTTCAGGCCCGCCCACATGGCATCGACGCTGCCGCCGACGCTGAGCTTGTCGTCGACGTCATAGCTGGCGGCGAAGGGAATGTTCAGCACCAGCAGCCGGCTGGAATTTTCCAGCTGCGAATTGGCGCCCGAGGTCGTCTTCGACAGGAAACTGGCATTGCCGTACTCCGTGCCCAGCCCGCCCTGGGCGAACGCGCCCACGCCCAGCGTCCACGCGCCCGCGCGGCGCGTGTAGGCCAGCTCCGGTGCGGCGTACGGCCCCCGGTTGCTGCCGTGCGTGTCAGACGAGGCCGTCTCCCCGGTGGCGCCGTTGCGCACCGTGATATCGGTCGTGACGACATCGAGGCCGAGATGCAACTGCGCACCCGGCGCCATCAGCGACAAGGTGGCCGGGTTGCTCATCATGCCGGCCGCGCCCACGTCGTAGGCGCTCGCCGTGCCGCCCATGGCGCGCGACACCGGGCCGAAACCTTCGATCCGGAATACGTCGGTGGCGCCGGCGCCGGTGCCGATTGCCGCCAGCGCGCACGCCGCGGCGATTTGCTTCAACTGAATGTGTCCCATCGTTCTCTTTCTTCTGGAGTTGGCTACTATGTTCTTTTAGAAAAAACGGTCGAAATGGATCTGTTCGAACGGCACGCGGTGATCGACCATCAGCATCGATTGCAGCGCCTGCGTCATCGGCGGCGGTCCGGCGAAATAGAATTCGCAGTCCGCCATGCGCTCCGCCAGCACCTGCTTGACGCGTTCGTGCACGAAGCCCGTTGCGCCGGTCCACGGCGTGGCCGCGCCGGCCGGTTGCGACACCACTGGATGGAAGTGGATGCCAGTGCCAAAACCGGGCAAGTCGCGCAGGAACGCCTCGCCGCACACGTCCTGCGGTGTGCGCGCGCCGTAGAAGAAATGCAGCTGCCGCTGCTGTTCACCCAACATGCCCGCCTGCACCGCGCCGCGCGCGATCGACACCATCGGCGCCAGACCCGATCCACCGGCCACGCAGACGATGTCGCGCGCCGACTGCGTGCGCAAGCCGGCCAGCCCGTACGGACCGTCGATGACCACGGCGTCACCGGGCCGGAGGTGGTTGAACAACTGGTCGGTGCCCTTGCCGCCGGCCACGCGGCGGATCTGGAAATGCCACTCGCCTTCCGGATTGGCGGTGTTGGACATGGAGTAGGCGCGCGCCGACCCCACGCCCGGCAGGTACAACAGGGCGTACTGCCCGGCCTGGAATTCGGCCGGCCCCGGCGCCGCGAAACGGAACTCGGTGATGTCGTGCGTGAGCGCGCGCGACCCGATCAGGCTGGCGCTGCGCCGTTCAGGCCGGATCTGCGGCCGGCACTCGGGCGAGGAGCGTACCTTGAGCTGCAGCGGCCCTGTGGCACGGCACTGGCACGCCAGCAGCAATTTTTTGCGGCGGTCGCGCTCGCTCAAGCCGGGCGCCTCCGGCCACAGCTGCTCGACCTCGCCGTCGAGCAGTTCGAACTTGCAGCTGCCGCAACCGCCAGAGCTGCACTCGTAGGGAAAGCCGACGCCGGCCCGCAGCGCGGCCTGGAGCACGGTGTCCCCGTCGTCCTGCTGGAAAGGCGCGTCCTCTCCGATCCGTATTTGATGCTGTGTCATATCTGCTTCCTTGCGAACGGGGCGAGCGACCTCCCGGACGCGCGCGGCGCCCGGCAGATCGTGCCGCCAACGGCGGCGTTGTTACAGACCGAGCGAGCGGCGGAAATCGCGCGTCGCCTGCTTGACGGCGGCGGCGGCATCGGGCACGTCGGGCAGCATGGCGCAATAGGCCTCGATCGCCCGGTCGGCCAGCGTCTCCCACTTGGCGATCCAGCCGCGCATGACCTCCTCGTTGCCCGGCTGTTCCAGCGCCATCCTGGCCAGCGCGCCGGCAAAGCGGCGGTGGCGCGCGACGTCAATCGCTTGCGCATCGGTCAGCAGGCCCAGCAGCATGTCGCCGTTGTGGCGCGCCGATTCGCCGAGCTTGCGCAGCACCGCTTCCTCGATGGCCGGCTTGGCCACCAGGTCGAGCGCGACGAAGGCCTCGGCCCAATCCCAGGTCACCAGCACCTTTTCCATCAGTTCGCGGAAGCCCTGCCAGGCGGGATCGGTCTCCCAGTAGGTACGCTCGTCGCGGCCGAGGCCCTTGTCGCCGAAGGTCATCGACAGTTCCTTGGTGCGGTAGGCGGTATGGCTGAGCCAGCGGAAGGCATCGGCCATCTGGAAGTAGTGGCAGCTGGTGATGGTGCTGGCGGGCGCGACCTGGCCGACGTAGGCCGACGCCATCTGCACCGTGTGGAACAGGTAGCGTGCCGGCGCGTACAAACGGGCCAGCGTGCCGGCCCAGCCCGGCGCCAGGGTCTGGTCGTGCTCGCGCGCGTTGAACTGGTCGAGCAGGCCGGTGACGTAGTTCTCCTGGCCGTCCTGCATCATGGTGTAGGTGCGGTACACCACTTCATCGGGATCGCGGAAGGCGTTCCAGTCCGGATGCTTGAGCGGGCTGCCCAGATTGTTCTTCTTGTACCAGCGGTTCATGAACATCTCGGGGTCGAGTTCCCAGGGGGCGTTCGCGTCGCGGTCGTTGAAGTGCAGGTTGACCGAGACGATCTCGTATTCGCTCGGCTTGCGGCGGCGCGCCGCCAGGTGGCTCCAGGTCTTCAACGGCTTGAGCACTTGGGCTTGTTCTTGTGACATGATTTGTCTCCTTGATTTGATGGGTTGCGCGGACGCCGCGTCAGAGCTGCTTGACCAGGTAGAAGCGGATCAGGTCCGGCTGCGTTTCGACACGGCCGGCGAACGAGCTCAGGCCGATTTCCAGGTCGGGCATCTTGAACGGACGGCCCAGCGCGCGCTCCAGCGTTTCGCGCCGCAGCACCATTTCGTTGTCGGTTTCGATGCGCACGTAGGCGCGCTTGTCGTCGATGCGGATTTCCTTGCCGGGGTTGTCTTCCCGCGCGGCCTCGGCCACTGCGTCGGCCAGCTCGCCGGCCCGCATGACGGGGCCAACCCAGTTGTTCAGGTGGGCTTTCGAAATTTCGTTGCTGCTCATGTCTGTCTCCTTGCTTGTTATAGGTTTGGGCTGCGTAAGAAGACTCAGCTGTGGGCGAACAAGGGTTCGATACCCTCGGTTTTCACGAAAATATCGTTGCCTTCGATCTTCACCGGGTACTGCGCCAGCGCGCAGTCCGACGGGTTGACACCCTTGCCGGAGCAGGCGTCGAACTGCCACAGATGGGCCCGGCAAATGACCGTCTTGCCGTCGAATTTCCCTTCCACCAGCGGGATGTCCTGGTGCGGGCAGATGCCCTGGAAGGCACGGATCTCGCCGCCCTCCGGCGAGACGATGAGCACTTCCTGGCCGTCGACGTCGAACGACGCCATCTCTCCCTCCCACAAGTCATCGAGGGTGCAGACTTTCTTGAATGTCATAACGCTAATTCCTTTTGCTGAATCGCCCCGGCCTGCGCCGGCGGGCGGTGATACGGTTACCGCTGTTCGGGTTCCCAGATGATCTCGATGCATTCGGTCGGCTTGAAGCCGGCCTCGGCGACCTTCATCGCGCGCGGCAGGAATTCCGCCGCGCCCTGCTTGCGCACGCGCAGGATGTGGCCGGGCCGGGCCTTCACGCGCCGGCCGACCGAGTGGTAGGCGGCGGCGGCGCTCACTTCGTCCATGGTGTTGTCGGTGTCGACCGGCAGCAGCTGCAAGACGAAGTCGCCTTCGAAATTGGATGTCAGGGGAAATAAAGCCATGGTGTCCTCGCTCTGTGTTCTGATTGCGCCGGCGGCATGGGCGGCCGCCGGCAAATTGGGTGCGGCTTAGCCGGCCTTCTTGCGCAATTGCTTGTAGATTTCCACCCATTGATAGCCATGCGCATCGTCGCCGCACTCGCCCGGCGCCAGACTCATGTAGGCCAGCGCGCCGTTCAGGTCCATCGGCTGTATCTGGCCGGCCAGGAAGCGGTCAACCAGGCTCATGTGGCCGGCATAGCGCTCCGGCTCCTGCTCGAAGCACCAGCGGTCGACTTCGGAACTGAAGTGGTACAGGCGGCCCTTGTATTCGAGCGGATAGTCGCGGACGTCCCAGGCCTTGCCCGGCGTGTAGTTGATCGGCAGGTTGCTCATGTTGCAGATCATCGGCAGCGTCTCGGGATAGGTCTTGGCCATGTCGCCATCGACGAGGTTGTCGATGATCACGTCCCAGCACTGGCCCCAGCTGTCGTTCCAGCCCGGATACTTCTGCTCCAGCCAGTCGCGCTCGGCCGGCGTGACGCCGGCCGCCGGGTTCCACCACACGGTCGGGCGCCAGTACCACACGCCCAGGTGCATGCCGTGGTGCTGGGTGTCGAGGTCGGCCAGGAATTTGTCCCAGTACCATGGCTTTTCGAGGCCGAGGTCGGTGATCGCGCGCTCGAACTGCGACACGATCCACTCCTGCATGAATTCCTTGAACGATTGCTTGCGGTGTTCGAGCGGCGTGTAGTAATCCATCATCGGGCCGGTCAGCACCGAGAACAGTTTCCACGCGCGCCAGAACGACACGTCCACGCGCTTTTGCGCCTCGGCCTTCTTGCCGTTCTCGATCAGGATCTGCAGCAGCGGGCCGCCGATCTGCGCGTGGCGCGACTCGTCGGTCTGGATGCTCGAAATCAGGCTGGCGAAGGTGTGGTCACCGGCTTCGGCGGCATCGGCGGCCAGGCCGAGGAATTGCATGTTGGTGAAGCCAGTTTCGAAGGCGAAGGTCAGCATGATGCCGACGCTGATCGCGTCGCGCGTCATCATGATGTCGTCGAAGAAATGGCGCGAAGCGATCATGCCCCACTCGTTGGTGTCGTAGGCCTTGAACGCCCAGTCGAACTGGCGGTCCTTGCACACGTGCTCGTGCGGGAAGTAGAGCTGGATCTGGCCGTGGCGGATCTCGTCCATGCAGCCGAGCGTGGCCATGTTGCGCATACCCGGCGCCTTGGAGAAGCGCATCATGCGCGCCTCGGCGGTGGCCGCCGCGTACTCGCCGCGCGCGATGGCGCCGTAGTGCGCCTTCATCACGGAGAGCCAGCCCGGATCGGACTTTTCGAAAATCTCGCTGCGCTCGAGCGCAGCCTTGACCGAATACGCGCCGGCGTCCTTCTCGCGCTGGACTTTCACGTACTCCGAATAGGTTTGCTTGTACGGCTCGTCGTAGCTTTCCCATTTCTCGATCGGGATGCCGAAATCTCCGCTCAACTCCGGCGGGAACAGCTCCTCCTCCGTGACGTAGGTGGGCGACCAGTTGGTTGTCCTGGCAAGGTCGTACCAGTCCATCCGATTCAATACAGCCATCTTCTGTCTCCTTGTTATAGCGGGCCGGCGGCCCGGTCCGCATCCGTCGCTCACGTTGCGTTCGCGTACGAATGTTGATGGAGAAAGGGTAGATGACACGTGCCGGGACGGTCTATTGGACTTTGGTTTAGCGCGGTACACCGGCGGGCAAACGGGGGGACGACAGCGATTGTTACACCGGCCTCGCGGCGCGAAGGGTGGCGCTATAATTCCACCGCCTCCTTGCCACCTACATGCCGATGCCGACGACTCCCGCCCTGGTCTGGTTCCGCCGCGATCTCCGCAGCTTTGACCACGCCGCCCTGCACCACGCACTGCACGCGCATGGCGCCGTACATTGTGTTTTTGTCTACGACTCCACCATCCTCGACGCCCTGCCGCGCAGTGACCGCCGCGTCGATTTCATCCACGCCAGCGTGGCCGAGCTGGCGGCCGGGCTGGAACAACTGGGCGGCCACCTGACGGCGCTGCGTGGCGACCCGGCCGTGGTGATTCCGCAACTGGCGGCAGAACTGGGCGCCGCCGACGTCTATTGCAACCACGATTACGAGCCGCAGGCCATCGCCCGCGACGCCACCGTGGCCGCCACGCTGGCGCGCGCCGGACGCCGCCTGCACAGCTTCAAGGACCAGGTGATCTTCGAACGCGACGAAGTGCTGTCGCAGGCCGGCACCCCGTTCTCCGTCTACACGCCGTACAAGAACGCCTGGCTCAAGCGGCTGCGCGAGGAACCGGGCGCACTGGCGCCCTACCCGGTGGAGGCACTGGCGGCGCGGCTGGCGCCGGGCGCCTCCCGTTTGCCGTCGCTGGCCGAGCTCGGTTTCACGCCCAGCAACCTGGCCACGCTGGCCATCCCCACCGGCATGAGCGGGGCGGCGCGGCTGTTCGACGACTTCCTGCCACGGCTAGCCAACTACGGCGCGGCGCGCGATTTCCCGGCCATCAAGGGGCCGTCGTATTTGTCGCTGCACCTGCGCTTTGGCACGCTGTCGATCCGCCACCTGGTGCGCACGGTGTGCGAGCTGATGGCGCGCGGCGCCGGTGGCGAAGGCGCCGCCGTGTGGCTGGCGGAACTGATCTGGCGCGAGTTCTACGCCATGATCCTGTACCAGCATCCGCATGTGACGACGCGGTCGTTCAAGCCGGCCTATGACGCCATCGTGTGGGAAACGGGAGCGGAGGCCGATGCCGCCTTCGAGGCCTGGTGCGCGGGACGCACCGGCTATCCGCTGGTGGACGCGGCCATGGCGCAGCTGAACCAGACCGGCTACATGCACAACCGCCTGCGCATGGTGACGGCCTGCTTCCTGATCAAGGACCTGGGCATAGACTGGCGCCGCGGCGAAGCCTACTTCGCGCTGCACCTGAACGACTTCGACCTGGCGTCCAACAACGGCGGCTGGCAGTGGGCTTCCTCGTCCGGCTGCGATGCGCAGCCCTACTTCCGCATCTTCAATCCGGTCACGCAATCGGAGAAATTCGATCCGGCCGGGCGCTTCATCCGGCGCTACCTGCCGCAGCTCGATGCGCTCACCGACAAGGAGATCCACGCCCCGTGGCTGCTGCCGCCCATGCTGCTGGCGCAGAAAGGCATCACGCTCGGGCGCGACTACCCGGCGCCGCTGGTGCGCCACGACGCGGCGCGCGAACGCACGCTGGCGCGCTATGCCGTCGTGAAAACACCGGCCTGAAACAAAAAGGGCAGACTCCCCGTCCTGGCGCGAGGGTCTGCCCCTGGATCGAATGCCGCGTCAGCCTTGCAACAGGCCGGCGATGGCGTCCAGCAGCACCGGCTCCTGGAACGGTTTGCCGAAGTAAGCGTTCACGCCCAGTTGCAAGGCGTAGTTGCGATGCTTGTCTGCGCTGCGCGAGGTGATCATGATGATGGGGACAGCGCGGGTGCGCTCGTCGCCGCGCACGTTGCGGGTGAGGTCGAAGCCGTCCATGCGCGGCATCTCGATATCGACCAGCATCAGGTCCGGCACCTGGCCTTGCAGTTGTTCCAGCGCGTCCACGCCATCCTTGGCCAGCATGACGTGGTAGCCTTCACGCTCCAGCAAGCGCTGGGTCACGCGGCGCACCGTCATCGAATCGTCCACCACCATGATGACTTTTCCCGGCGCCGGTCCCACGGCGGCGCCGGCGGCCGGCGTGGCGTGGCGCGCGCGCGCCTCCGGCTGGTGCGCCAGATGCTGCGCCAGCGCCACCGGGTTGAGGATCAACACGATCTCACCGGAACCGAGCACCGTGGCGCCCGCAATGCCGGCCATGCGCGACAACTGCGGCCCGATGTTCTTGATCACCACCTCGCGGTTGCCCAGCACTTCATCGACCTGCACGGCCAGCCGTTCGTTGCCGTTCTTGAGCAGCATCACGGGACTGGAGCGCAGCACGGCCGGACGGCCCGCCGCTTCGCCCAGTAATTCGGGCAGATAGTGCAGCGCGGCCTGCTGGCCCAGCATCGTCACATGGCCATGGCGATACGCTTCGGCCAGCGGTCCTTCCTTCATCTGCAAGACCTGCTCGACCAGGATGGACGGCATGGCGTAGGTCCGCCCGCCCGCGCCCAGCAGCACCACCTGGGTCACGGCCAGCGTCAATGGCAGGCGAATCGTGAAGCGGGCGCCTTTGCCACGCTCGCTCACCGTGTCGACCCGGCCACCCAGCGCCTGGGCTTCGGAACGCACGATGTCCATGCCCACGCCGCGCCCTGCCAGTTCGGTCAGCGCATCGGCCGTGGAGAAGCCCGGCTCGAAGATCAGTTCCATGGCCTGGGCGTCGCTCACCTCCTCGTCCGCACCCAGCAGGCCGTTGCTGCGGGCCTTGGCGCGGATGCGCGCCAAATCCAGCCCGGCGCCGTCGTCGGAGAAGGCGATCACGACTTCATTGCCTTCCTGCGTCACCTGCACCAGCAGTTCGCCGGTCTCGTTCTTGCCCGCCTCCGCGCGGACGGTGCGCGGCTCGATGCCGTGCGCGATGGCGTTGCGCAGCAAATGTTCGAACGGCGCGGCCATGCGCTCCAGCACGCTGCGGTCGATCTCCACCGTGCCGCCCCGGATGTCGAGGTTGACGCGCTTGTCCACTTCCTTGGCGCTCTGGCGCGCCACCCGGAACAGGCGCTCGGAAATGCTGGCAAACGGCACCATGCGCACCCGCATCAGGTCGCGCTGCAGGTCGCGCGTCTGGCGTGCCTGCTGGCTCAGATCGTCGCCGGCGTTGTCCACGCTGCGGGTCAGGGTATCGTGGAACGAGGCCACGTCGTTGACGCTTTCGGCCATCATGCGCGTCAGTTCCTGCAGCCGCGTGAAGCGGTCAAATTCCAGCGGATCGAATTCGCGCTCGCTGGAGATCGACATGCGCGAGGCGATCTGCGATTCGGCCTGCATCTCCACCTCGCGCAACTGGCGCCGCAGGCGGGTGAGGTTCTCCGAAAACTCGAACAGCGAGGAACGCAGCGTGGCCACCTCGTTCTCCAGCTTGGAGCGCGAGATCGACACTTCGCCCGCCTGGTTGACCAGCCGGTCCAGGATGTCGGCGCGCACCCGCACCAGCGGCGACTTGGCGGCCTGCGCTTCCTCGTCGGCGCCAGCGGCAGGTGCGGCAGGTGCGGTAGTTGCGGCGGGCAAGGCGGGCGCCTGCGATGAGGCAGCACCCGTTGCGGATGTCGGCGCCGCCGGCGCCGTGGCCGTCTCGTTCACTGCGCTAGGTTGGGCCGGGGCCGGCGCAGCCGCCACGGCCGCTGCTTCCTGCCACGCGGCCGGATTTTGCAACTGCTCGAACAGCAGCAGCGCGTGGTCGTAGTGCGCCAGCAGTTCCTCGAACGCATGGGGTGAGGCCGAACCGGCATGCACCATGTTTTCGATGTGGGTTTCGATCTCGTGCGCGTGCTGGCCCAGGCGCATGGCGCCGGCCATACGCGCGCTGCCTTTCACCGTGTGCAGTACGCGCAGCAGGTTCTTGGCGTGGCTGGTATCGGCCGGCGCATGCTGCCAGGCGCGCAGCGACTGACCCACTTGCGGCAGCAAATCGGCGCCCTCCTCCAGGAACACGGGCAGCAGATCGGGGTCCAGCTCGTCGTGGAACACGGCCGGCGCGGCGGCCAGCAGTTCCGGCTCGGCCGGCGCCAGCGCGATCACGTCCGCCTCCGACTCCGGCTCAGGTTCGTGTTCAGGCTGCGCCGCTTCGGCCCGCTGCGCTCCCTGCTCTGCTTCCTGCTCTGCTTCCTGCTCTGCTTCGTGTACTGCTTCCTGGGCGGCTTCGTGCGCTGCTTCATGCGCCGGCGCATCCGGTGGTGCGGACGACAGCAATTCCGCTTGCGCTTCGGCCTGTGCCTCCATCGCCAATTCAGCCGCTTCCGCCTCGGCAGCGACAGCAGCCAGCGCTTCGGGCGCCAGCGCCAGTTCGTCCTCGCGCGGCATGGCCGACGCGGTGGGCGATGGTTCCGGCTCCGGCTCGCCCAGTTGGGGCGGCGCCATCTGCGTCAGCGGCGGTTCGGCAAACGTGTCGTCGAAGGCGGCGTTGAACATGTCGTCGATGTCGTCGGCTTGCGCCTCATACTTCTTGCGCTTGGGCGGGGACGCCTCGGCCACTTCGGGTATGGTGCCGCTCAGGCCATCGTAGGCGTCGCGGAACAACTGGTCCAGCGGCGGTTCCTGCGCGGGCTTCGTCCCTGGTGCCTGCCCGGCTTCCGGCTCCGCTGCTTGTCCCGCTTCGTGCGTCGGCTCGGCCGTATGGCCTGGACCACCGGCCCTGGCCGGCGCCGTGACGGCGATGTTATCCAGCGTTTCGGCCAGCAGCGTGTCCAACCGGGCCTCGATGGCGTCACTGGCGGCAGGCGGCGTGGCGGCCAGCACTTCGCGCAAATCATGCAGCGCCGCGATCAGTTCCGGCTGTGCGGGCGGCATGTCGCCTTGCGCGAAGCTTTGCAGCATCTGGCGGATGCGTTCGATCGTGAAGTCCAGCAGGTCGTGCTGCACCTGATCCAGGTGGGCAGCCGGCGGTTGCAGCGATTGCAGCGTCATTTCCAGCGCATGGGCCAGCTCGCGCAGGACGGTGAAGCCCACCGTGCCCGAGGTGCCCGTCAGCGTGTGCGCCGCGTGCAGCGCGTCCGGCGAGACGGGGCGGCGCGGCTCGTGGCGCCACTCGCCGAAGTCGCGCGCCAGCAAGCGCACCAACTCGTCCGTCTCGGCCAGGTAGATGTTGTACAGCGGCAGCGGGATATCGAGCCCGCCGATATGCTTGATGTTGTCGTCCGGCGGCACCAGCGGCGCGGCGATGGTGGGGAATTCGATTACATTGCCGGAGACGGACGGACGGCGTGGCGCGGCAGCGGCCTCGCTGGCCCGCTTCGCTTCCTCCTCCGCTGCGGCCGCCGTCGCAGCCGCCGCCTCATGGGCTTCCGCCTCGGCCAAGGCTGCGGCTTTGATGGCCGCTTCGGCCGCCGCGTCAGCCGCTTGCGCTGCCGCGGCTTCCGCAGCTTCTGCCGCTTTTGCCGCTTCCGCCGCCTCTGCTTCTGCTTCTGCTGCCCCTGCTGCTTCTGTTCCTTCTGCCGGCTTTGCCGTTTCAGCCGCATGGGCCCCACGCACCGCATCTGCATGCGCTGCTTCGTCATGCGCTGCCTCGTCATGCGCTGGCGACGGGGTGCTGGTAGTCACGGGGGCCATCGCAGCCGTATCGTCGGCCAGATCCGCCGCCTCGATCTCCTCTGCCAGACCGGCAGCTTCCGCGACGGACGCAAATTCCAGCGCCTCCATCGAGTCGTCCGCGCGCGCGACAGGGGCCTGCACTGGCTCCGGTTCCGGCTCGGACTCGCCGCCCTCGCGCAAGCGGTCGGCCGCAGCGATCAAAGCTTCGCCACCACCGGCTGGCATGGCGCCGCCGGCCAACTGGTCGACCCACGCACCCAGTTCGCGCGCGGCACGCTCCAGCAGGGCAAACAAGGATTCGCTGGCCGGGCGCAACTCCGCCAGCCAGACATTCATCACCTTCTCGATGCTGTGCGCCGCGTCGGCGAAGCGATTCAGCCCCACCATGCGGCCACTGCCCTTGAGCGTGTGGAAGCAGCGCCGCAGCATGGTCAGGTTGTCCAGCGTGCCCGCGTCGGCGCGCGGCAGCGCCAGCGTGGTGCCCACGAACTGCAGCACTTCCTGCGCTTCGGCGATGAAAATCTCCAGCAGTTCCGCTTCCACCGCAGCCTCGCTCGGCGGCGGCGCCTCGGCCACCGGCAACGGCGGTGGAGCCGGGGGTGGCATCTCCTCGTCAAGCACGGGAATCGATTCGGCCGCCGCCATCTTGCGGAACGGGACGGCGCGGAAGGCGCCATGCTCGGCGTCGAATGTGAAACGTTCGCGCGCGCCGGCCGGATTCTGGGCCAGCATGTCGACGAAGAAGCCCAGCGCGCCCACGTTCTGCGCGATGTCGTCCAGCGCCTTCGGTTCCTGGGCCGGATCGCCCGTGCCCTCGGCCAGCGCGGCGATCGCGTGCTGCACGTGGCCGGCCGCCTCCATCGCATCGTCCTGGTCGAGGATGGACAGGGCGCCGTGCAACTGGTGCATCACCCCCACCAGTTCCTTGAGCGTGGCACGCTTCGATGGGTCGACGTAGTAATCGTCGAGCACCTTTTCCACCTGGCGCAGGCCGGTCTTCATTTCCATCGCCAGCGCCACCACGGTGTCGTCCTGCTGCATCTGGCGCGCCAGGCCGTCCTGCCACTGGGCCGGCGCGGGCGGTACCTGGCCCGCCACCAGCGCCTGCAGGCGCGCCGCGATGGTGTCGGCGTGGGCCGCGAAGTCACCCGTCAGGTGGCGGATCTGTTGCAAGCCGTGTTCAGCGAACAGCAGCGCCGTGGTCATCTCCAGCGCCAGTTCTTCGCTGCGCCCGGCCGTGACGGCCTTGGCGGCCACGTCGGCCAACTGGCGCAGCAGCACCCCGAGCGCGGGCAGGTTCAGGGCCTGGCACTCGCCGGCCGCCTGCGTCAGCGCGCGCGCGAACGCGGCGTCCAGCGCCGGATCGAGTTCCGCGCTGGCCAGCCGGTCCCAGCACCCCTTGGCTTGCGCCATGGCGGTCTTGGCCCGCTCCAGCGCGGCCGCGTCGATCTGGCCGTAGCGCGGCGTTTCGTAATCGGGCGGCACCAGGCCGTCGAGCATGAAGATGCGGCGCAGGCGAAGCGCCAGCGGCGGCGCGGTCGCCGCGTCCTGCGCGGCGATGAAGAACAGCGCGTCGCGCAGCATCGCTTCCGGCTGCGCCGCCTCGCCCTGGCTCAGGCGCCGGATCTGCTGGTTGATCAGGCCGAACAACTGCTTGACCGGCACGCCGCCGGCCAGCAGGCCATCGGCTACCAGCTCCGCGAAACTTTGCATGGCCAGCCAGAACGCGCGCGCCCGCGCATCGTGCTGGGCATCGGCCACCAGCGCCACCGTGTCGCGCAGGGCGGCCGCGTGCTCGCGCTGGGCCGCCGGGTCGGCGCTTTTCATGTAGGCCAGCAGCGCCTTCTCGTAGCGCTGGCGCCAGGCCGGATAGTCGGCCGGCGGCACGCTGGCCGCCAGCGGCATGGCCGGCTGGTGCGACAGATCGGGGAAGAACAAATCGGCCGGATGGATGCGCTCGGCGCCCACCATGCGCAGCAGGTCGCGGTAGTACGGATACAGCCGCAGCGGCTGCGACGGCGCCCCTTCCAGCAACTCCTCCAAGTATTCCACCAGCGCCTGGTACAGCCGCGCCACCGCCTCCACGTGGTCGGCGCTGCATTTGAGGCTGCCGTCCTTGAAGCGCTCCAGCACCACCTCGGCCAGCGCCGTCAGGCGCGCCACACCGTCCACGTCCACCATCTGCAGCGCGCCGTGCGCCTGGTGCAGGTGGGATTTGGCGTGCTGCAGCTGGATCGCCTGGTCTTCCGCCTCGCGTCCGCCGGCCTCGAACAGGGCGGTGCGGGAACGGGCCAGCGCCTCGCGGATTTCCACCATGACCCAGGACAGGGGGCCGGTATCCAGTTGCGCGGTCGCCGGGTGCGGAAAATCAGTCATGCTCATATTGCATAGGCCTTTCTGGGGTGCGCGCTGGCGTCAGTGGGAGATGCGGAAGCGCGACACCGAATTTTTCAGTTCCTGCGCCAGCACCGACAGCTTGTGAATCGATTGCGCCGTCTGCTGGGTGCCGTCCTGGGTCTGTTCCGTCACGGCCAGGATGTGCTGGATGTTCTGCGCCACGCCGGCGGCCGACGTGGCCTGCTGGCCGGTGGCCTGGGAAATCTCGGAAATCAGTTCAGCCAGCCGGTTCGACACCTGCGAGATGTCGTTCAGCGCGGCGCCGGCCGCGTCGGACAGGCGCGCGCCCTCCACCACGCCCTGGGTCGACTTCTCCATTGCCGCCACGGCGTCGTGGGTGTCGGTCTGAATGGTGCGCACCAGCGCGCCGATCTGCTTGGCCGCTTCGGCCGAGCGTTCGGCCAGCCGCTGCACCTCCTCGGCCACCACTGAGAAGCCGCGCCCGGCCTCGCCGGCCGACGCGGCCTGGATGGCCGCGTTCAGCGCCAGCACGTTGGTCTGCTCCGTGATGTCCGAGATCAGCTCCGTGATCTCGCCGATCTCCTGCGACGATTCGCCCAGCCGCTTGATGCGCTTGGACGTTTCCTGGATCTGCTCGCGGATCTCGTGCATCCCCTTGATGGCGTTTTCCACGGCCGTCGAACCCTGGCGGGCCGCCGCCACCGACTGGCGCGCCACGTCGGCCGATTCGCTGGCCGAACGGGACACGTCGGTGATCTCGTGCGCCATCTTCACGACGGTGGCGCTGGCGTCCTGGATCTCGCGCGACTGCTGCTGCGATGCCAGCAGCAGGTCGCTGGAAATGGTCTGGGCGTGGGTGGAAGCGCGCGTGACCTGTTCGGCGGTGGTGGTGACGCGCCCCACCAGCCCGCGCAGCTCCTCCACCGTGTAGTTGACGGAGTCCGCGATGGCGCCCGTGATGTCTTCCGACACGGTGGCCTGCACCGTCAGGTCGCCGTCCGCCACTTCCTGCAGCTCGTTCATCAGGCGCAAAATGGCGGCCTGGTTCTGGTCGTTCATGGCCTTGGCCTCTTCCTCCTTGCGCTGCGCCTGCTGGCGCATGGCTTCCGCCTCCTGGCGCCGGCGGTCGGCGCCACGGGTGCGGTTATAGGAATCCTGCAGCAGCACGCGGCCGATGGCGGCCGCCGCCACCAGCGTGAACACGCCGCCGGCCACCATCAACCAGAACGTCAGGTCCAGCGCGTCCTGGTCGCCACGGTAGGCTTGCTGCAGCACGATCAGGCGCTGGCGCAGGCCTTCGTTGTCGTTGAAAATCAGCTGTTCGGCGCTCTTGGCGGCCGTGAACTTGTCGAGCCGGTCCAGGATGGAGCTGACCAGCTTCTGGAACTGATTGAACTGGGTTTGCAGGGCGGTCAGCTGGTCGCGCAATTCCGGTTCGCGCGCGGCCGGCAGGCCCAGCGCGGCGCTGCCGTTCAGGAAGCTATCCAGCGTGTTGCGGAACACGGTGCTGTCGCGCCCCAGCTGGAACGCCGTCTCCGAGCTGATGCCGCCGGCCGTCATGAACTCACTGACGCCACGGCTCATGCGCTGGCTCAGCATGGTCAGCTTGCCGATGGCGGCCAGCTCCCTGGCACTGCCGCCGTGCTGCACCTTGAAGCTGGAAATCTCCTCGGCCTTGGCCAGCAGTTCCGGCGCCATGGCGTTGATGGTGTGCAGGGTCTGGTCCACGCCGTTCAGGTCAGCCTTCATCTGCAGGATGGTGGCGGCCGCCTTGTCCGACGCGGCCCACTGCTTGCGCGCGGCCGCCACCAGCGGCGCCAGGCCGGAACGGGTGGCGCCGATGTCGCGCCCCTGGTAGTTGCCGCCGTCCAGCATCAGCGTGAAATCGCGATTGAGCTCGTTGCGGCTCTGGTCCAGCTGGCGGAACGCCTCGGCGCTGCCCTGCACGGCATTGGGCGCGGCTTTGCCGATACGCTGCGAGTGCATCAGCGCGTCGCTGGCCACCTGGGTGCGGGTGGAGCGGCTGGCGCTGTTGATGGTGTTGAGTGTCACGAACAGCACACTGACGGCCAGGCTGACGGCCAGCGTGGTGGTCAGGATGCTGAGCTGGCGCTGCGGCGGCAAATGGCCGATCAAGGGCAGCTTGAAGGTGCGGACGGCGTCGGCCGGCGCCGCAGCGGCGCCAGTACCGGTCGCAGCGCCCGCGCCGCGGCGACGCAGCGCGTCGCGCAGGCGCAGCGGCGCGCCCGCGTCGGGCTCCGGCGCGGGGCTGCCGCCCACGCCAAGGAACTGCGAATCGCCGGCGTCGGCAAATTCCGAGTTGGGCGCCTGGTCCTTGCCTGCGGTGGCCTTGTTGCGCGCGAAGATACCCATGTTGAATCCCATACCGCCGTCTCCTGATGACCGAAGTGTGCTGCCTGTGGTGATGGTGCTGCCCGCTGCCGCTACCGCTACAACCCGACTTGCAGGAAGCGCGGGTCGCGCACCAGCTGGGCCAGGTCGATGCGGGTCCAGCCTTGTCCCTCGCCGTCCTGGAATTGCTGGCCGCACCAGGGTGGTGCGCCGTCCGGCGGCGCGGCCGGCGTCATGTCGTCCAGCTTGCGCAAGCCCAGCACACGCTCCACCAGCAGCGCGCAGTTGAAGCCCAGCGCCGGCGCGAAGGTGACCATGCGGCTGTCGCCGCCGGCGGCCACGGCGCCCTGGCCACGGAAGCAGGCCAGGTCGATGATGCCCGTCAGGCCGCCACGGATGCTGGCCAGGCCCAGGTACCAGGGCTGGGCCAGCGGCACCGGGGTGACCGGCTGCAGCGGCGCGATCTCGCTGACCTGGGTCAGGTCCAGCAGGCAGCGCTGGCCGCCCAGCAGCACGCCCAGTTCGCGCCCGCCGGCGGCCACGCCGCTCTTGGCCGCCTGCATGCGTTCGAGCAGCTGCACCTGGTACTGGCGCAGCCGGCTGCGCCGCTCGGCGCCGCCTTCAAGGCTTTCCTGTTCCTGGCCCGGGCGCGCCATGTCAGCCCAGCGCCGCGATCTGGGCCAGCAGTTCGGCCGCGTCCACCGGCTTGACCAGGTAGGCCTTGGCGCCCTGGCGCATGCCCCAGATGCGGTCGGTCTCCTGGTTCTTGCTGGAGCAGATGATGACCGGCACGTCCTTCAGCTCGGGATCGCGCGCGATCGCGCGCGTGACCTGGAAGCCGTTCGCGCCCGGCATCACCACATCCATCAGGATCAGTTGCGGCTTGTCGGCCTTGATCCGGGCCAGCGCGTCCTCGCCGTTGTCGGCGGTGGAGACGGAAAAGCCGTTCTTGACCAGGATGTCGGTCAGGTAGTAACGCTCGGTGGGCGAGTCGTCGACGATCAAAATGCGTTGTATGGCCATGCTTCCCCCTGCTGCTTGCTAGGTGTTCGATGGGACAGCCGGCGCGCCGCCGGTGTGCTCGCGCACGGCGCTCAGCAGGCTGTCCTTGGTAAATGGTTTGGTCAGATAGGCGGCCGAGCCGACCATGGCGCCGCGCGCGCGGTCGAACAGGCCGTCCTTGGACGACAGCATGAGCACCGGCGTGGTGTGGAATTTGGCGCTCTTCTTGATCAGCGCGCAGGTCTGGTAGCCGTCCAGGCGCGGCATCAGGATGTCGCAGAAAATCAGGGCCGGGTGGTGGTCGTTGATCTTGGCCAGCGCGTCAAAGCCATCCTCGGCCAGCACCACCTGGTAGCCGGCCTGGGTCAGGAAGATCTCGGCGGAGCGGCGTATCGTGCTGCTGTCGTCGATCACCATGATAGTCAATGCGGTAGCTTGCGGCGTCGTCATAGTCGGTTCGCTGAAAAGTTGCTACACGATAACACAGAGCGGCGCGCTGTGGCACACTGCCGGCGCGCCACGGCGCCACCGCCGGCCAATTAGAGTAAGCAGTCTACAACGCCACCATCTCGAAATCGTCCTTGCGGGCGCCGCATTCGGGGCAAGTCCAGTTCATCGGCACGTCGGCCCAGCGGGTGCCGGGCGCGATGCCTTCTTCCGGCAATCCGGCCGCTTCATCATAAACCCAACCGCAAATGAGGCACATCCAGGTCTGGAACTCCTGCGTTGTTTCATTGCTACTCACGTTCTCTCATCCTTCAATCTAGTAAAATGTTGAATCAGGTATCTTAATCCACCCGTCGTGCAAAACCAAACTTCTCCCCTGATATTGAGCTTCGGCGCCTGCGACCCGGTGGGCGCCATGGGCGTCCAGGCCGACCTGGCCACTTTTTCCGCGCTGTCCTGCACCGGCCTGCCCGTCACCACCGCGTTGCTGATCGGCGACAGCGCCCGCATCGAAGACGTGCAGGAAGTGGACCCGGACTGGGTCTGCGACCAAGCCCGCGTGCTGCTCGAAGACATGACGATGGCCGCCTTCAAGGTGGGCGCGCTGACCAACGTCGAGCAGGTGGCGGCCATCGCCGAGATCCTGTCGGACTACCCGGACGCGCCGCTGATCCTCGACCCGTTCAGCGCCCGCCTGCCGGCCCAGGGCGACGACGCCCAGGACGAGCTGCTGACCGTGCTGCGCCAACTGCTGGTGCCGCAGGCCTCGCTGCTGATGCTGTCGCAGGTGGAGCTGGGCCGGCTGGCCGAGACCTGGCGCGACGGCGAGGACGGCACACTGGCCGCCGACATCGACTACCTGCTGGCCCTGGGCTGCGAGTACGTGCTGGTGACGGGCACCGCCGCCACCGAAGGCCAGGCCGACGGCCACTACGCCAACACCCTGTACGGCGCCGACGGGCGCGTCAGCCACGACAGCTGGCAGCACCTGGCCGGCCCCTTCATCGGCGCCGGCAGCACGCTGTCGGCCGCCATCGCGGCCCACATGGCGCGCGGCGCGGACGCGGCGCAGGCCGTGCAACTGGCGCAGCGCTACACGCAGGCGGCGCTGGCGCACGCCCAGCGCTACGGCATGGGCAAGCTGATACCGAACCGATTCTTCGGCCTGAGCGCGGCCCCTTCCGCGCCCGGCCCCAACCTCACCCTGGACTGATAGAGCCATGACCATCTCGAACAACGACAAGCTGTTTGCCCGCGCCCAGAAAACCACGCCCGGCGGCGTCAACTCGCCGGTGCGCGCATTCCGCTCGGTGGGCGGCACGCCGCGCTTCATCACGCGCGCCGAAGGCCCCTACTTCTGGGACGCCGACGACAAGCGCTACATCGACTACATCGGCTCCTGGGGCCCGGCCATCGTCGGCCACGCCCACCCGGAGGTGGTGCAGGCCGTGCAACAGGCGGCTGCGCGCGGCCTGTCGTTCGGCGCGCCGACCGAAGCGGAAATCGACATGGCCGAGGAAATCTGCAAGCTGGTGCCCTCGATCGAACAGGTGCGGCTGGTATCGTCCGGCACCGAAGCGACCATGAGCGCGCTGCGCCTGGCGCGCGGCGCCACGGGCCGCGACAAGATCGTCAAATTCGAAGGCTGCTACCACGGCCACGCCGACTCGCTGCTGGTGAAGGCCGGCAGCGGCCTGCTCACCTTCGGCAACCCCACCTCGGCCGGTGTGCCGGAGGACTTCGTCAAGCACACGCTGGTGCTCGACTATAACAACGTCGAACAACTGGAGAACGCGTTCGCGGAAATGGGCGACCAGATCGCGTGCGTGATCGTCGAGCCGGTGGCCGGCAACATGAACCTGATCCAGGCCAGCCCCGCCTTCCTGCAAGCCATGCGCGCGCTGTGCACCAAGCATGGCGCGATCCTGATCTTCGACGAAGTGATGTGCGGCTTCCGCGTGGCCCTGGGCGGCGCCCAGCACGTGTACGGCATCAAGCCCGACCTGACGGCGCTGGGCAAGGTGATCGGCGGCGGCCTGCCGGTGGCGGCCTTCGGCGGCAGCGCGGCACTGATGAGCAAGATGGCCCCGCTGGGCGCCGTCTACCAGGCCGGCACGCTGTCGGGCAACCCGGTGGCCGTGGCGGCCGGCATGACCACGCTCAAGCTGATCCAGCAGCCGGGCTTCTACGAGCAGTTGAGCGCGGCCGCCAAGCGCCTGGCCGACGGCCTGACGGCAGCGGCGCGCGAGGCCGGCGTCACCTTCTGCGCCGACGCCATCGGCGGCATGTTCGGCCTGTACTTCAGCGCCACGCCGCCGCGCAACTACGCCGAAATGATGGCGGGCGACCGCGAGCGCTTCAACGTGTTCTTCCACGCCATGCTGGACGAAGGCGTGTACTTCGCGCCGGCCGCGTTCGAAGCGGGCTTCGTATCGGCCCAGCACAGCGACGCCGTGATCGACGAGACCATCGCCGCCGCGCGCCGCGTGTTCGCCAAGCTGGCCGCCTGAGGCCGGAGCCCCGGCAAAAACCGGGGTCAGGTCATACCATCACGCAACATGCAGGCATGTTGCGTGATGGTATGACCTGACCCCGGTTTTGTGTTTAATCGGCCGCCGGCGCCTCGTCCTTCGGCAACTGGATCACGCCGGTGTTGAAGTTGTACTCGAACAGGTCGCCGTAACGGCCCCACTCGATGGCCACGCGCAGCGCGCGCTCGGCCTCGTCTTCGCTCAGGGTGAAGCGCAGCAGCTTGAGGAACAGGTCTTCCGGCAAGTCGCCCGACTTGTCCTGCGACAGGCCGTGGCAGATGTAGGCCACCAGCGGCACGTGCTCCAGCAACTGCTTGCCGAAGATCTCCTGGCGCGCCGTGTTGTCGGCCGCCACGTAGGCGCTGCCCAGTTGTGTGAGCAGGATGTCGCCGCTGGTCAGGTAGGCGAAGCCCAACAGGATCAGGGCGTTCAGCACTTGCAGCAGCTCGTCGTCGGTCAGCTCCGTTTCTTCCGCCAGCTGTGGCAGGTCGGCGCGGCCCGAGAACGGTTCCTCGGCCAGCAGTTCCAGGATCGCCTCCATGTGCGAGATGTCGGCCTGCGGCAGGCGGTCGCCCAGCGCCAGCTTGACTTCCTTCTCGCTGATCAGGCCCGGACGGGCGGCGCCGGCCGTCATCAGTTCATACACCTTGTCGATCAGGGCCCGCACTTCCGGCCCGGCCGCCTTGCGCGGCTGCGGCAGCGAAATCGGCAGCTCGGCCCGCACCCGGCCCGGATCGCTGGCGAAGATCAGCACCCGGTCGGCCATCATTACGGCTTCCTCGATGTTGTGCGATACCACCAGGATGGCCTTGGTCGGGATGCGGCCCGACTGCCACAGTTCCAGGATTTCCTCGCGCAGCCGCTCGCCCGTCAGCACGTCGAGCGCGGAAAACGCTTCGTCCATCAGCAGCACTTCCGGCTCCATCACCAGCGCGCGCGCGATGCCCACACGCTGGCGCATGCCGCCCGACAGCTCGCGCGGCAGCGCGCCCTCGAAGCCGGACAGGCCGATCAGGTCGATCACCTTCTCGGCCCGGCGCGCGCGCTCGTCGGCCGCCATGCCCTGCGCCTCCAGGCCCAGTTCCACGTTCTTTTGCACCGTCAGCCACGGGAACAGCGCGAACGACTGGAACACCATGCGGATGCCGCGCGCCGTGCCGTACAGCGGCATGCCGCGGTACAGCACCTGGCCCGCGTCGGCCTGGATCAGACCGGCCATGATGCGCAGCATGGTGGACTTGCCGGAGCCGGACTGGCCGAGCAGCGCCACGATCTCGCCTTCGTTGAGGGTAAAGTCCACGCCTTCGAGCACGGCGCGGGCGGAGCCGTCGGCGGCGCGGAAATGCTTGCCGACCGCTTTCAGTTCGACGATGGGGGTGCTCATAGTGTCAGTCTTTCAAATCGGTGAATTCGGGGCTGGTTCAAGGCTAGAAGTGCAGCCGGCTCTCGGCCATCGTGTACAGGCGGCGCCACACGAAGTGGTTGAAGCCCATCACGAAGATGCACATCACACCGATGCCCAGCGCGATGCGCGGGAAATCGCCCTTGGCCGTCATCTCGGCGATGTAGCTGCCCAGGCCATGGGCCTTGACGGTGGTGTCGCCCCAGCTCACATATTCGGCCACGATGGAGGCGTTCCACGAACCGCCGCTGGCCGTGATAGCACCCGTGACGAAACTGGGGAAGATGGCCGGCAGCAGGTAGCGCCGCCATTTGAGCCAGCCCGTCAGGCCGAAGTTGTGGGCCGCGTGGCGCAGTTCGGTCGGCACGGTGGAGGCGCCGGCGATCACGTTAAACAGCAGATACCACTGGGTGCCGAGGATCATCAGCGGCGACAGCCAGATGTCGGGATTCAGATGGAAGCGCACGATGGCCACCACGGCCACCGGGAACACCAGGTTGGCCGGGAACGCGGCCATGAACTGGGCCACGGCCTGGGTGCGCGAGGCCCAGCGCGGGTGCATGCCGATCCACACGCCGACCGGCACCCACACCAGCGCCGCCAGCGCCAGCAACAGCAGCACGCGCGACAGCGTGTACAGGCCCAGCACCAGCACCCGCCCCACTTCGCTCCAGCCCACTTCGGCGCGGATGAAGTGACCGAGTTCCCACAGGGCGTAGAACACGACGGCCGCGATCACGGCGTCCCACACGCGCTGCGGCAGCAGCGAGGCCTGCTGCGGCCGGGCGCGGATCGAGGTGCCGTCGTGCTGCAGGCGGAACATGGCGATCGAGCGGGCCAGCAGGCCGCCGCACCATTCCACCAGTTGCTGCGTGCGCTCGGTGCGGCGCAGCCAGGTGAGCAGCCACGATTCCTGCGCCGTATCGCTGCCCGTCTCCTCGAAGCGGAATTTGTCGGCCCACGCCAGCAAGGGGCGGAAGAACAGCTGGTCGTACAACAGCACGCCCACCAGCATGGCCGTGATGGCCCAGCCGATGGCGCCCAGGTCGCGCTGCTCGATGGCCAGCGCGATGTAGGAGCCGATGCCGGGCAGCTTGATGTTCTGGTTCGACACCGAGATCGCCTCCGACGCCACCACGAAGAACCAGCCGCCGGACATTGACATCATCATGTTCCACAGCAGGCCGGGCATGGCGAACGGCAGCTCCAGCCGCCAGAAGCGCTGCCAGCCCGACAGCTGGAACACGCTGGCCGCCTCCGACAATTCGGACGGCACGGTGCGGAAGCCCTGGTAGGCGGAGAACGCCATGTTCCACGCCTGCGAGGTGAAGATGGCGAAGATGGCCGCGCACTCCACCCCCAGCAGGTTACCGGGGAACAGGGCGATGAAGGCCGTCACCGTAATCGACAGGAAGCCCAGGATGGGGATCGACTGCAGGATGTCGAGCAGCGGCACCAGCACCTTCTCGGCCAGCCGGTACTTGGTGGTGAGGGCGGCGAACACGCAGCTGAACACCATCGACGCGCCCAGTGCGATGAACATGCGCAGCGTGGTGCGCAGCAGGTAGTACGGCAGGTAGTACGGTTCCAGCGACAGCGGCAGCGTCTCGCCCACGGCGTAGGGGCGCACCATCTGCTGGCTGCCGTAGGCCAGCAGCACGAACACGGCCAGCACGATGGGCAGCATGGCCAGGTCCCACCGGTTGCCGCCCGCTTCGACCACCTGGCGGGGGAAAAACTGCCGTTTTTTTGTCATTGCTGGTTCTTTCTCTGGCGACGGCGCGCGTTGTAACAGGGGCGGAAAAATCCCGCTAGTTTAACGGATGATAGTGACGGGAAAGTGACGCCCGGCGCCATTCTAAAGGATAGGCAGGGGCAGCTAAACAGCTCGCCAGACAATGAAATTTTATTTCAAATTTCGATTATTTTTGAAATTTTATTCAATGTGTGAGAGTTAGTGAATTTGCAAACATGCTATTCGTTTCATAATTCTGTTTATTCATCGCATCACACAGCATCATGAAACTGATCGCCGAAAAACGCTCGAAGAACGACCTGTACGACGTGTTGCGCTTCGTGCGCAACAACGGCAGCTGCACCGACACGCTGATGCCGCGCCAAGGCATCCTGCCGCATGACCTGCTGCATTACGTGGTGGAGTCGGCGCTGCCGCTGCGCCACGGTTTTCTGAGCCTGGTGGCGCGCGGCGCCGACGTGGCATTCGTGATGGAGGCGGTCCACGACCCGGCCAACAGCGCCGTCGAGCTGGAAGCGGTGCAGGTGGAAGCCATCGTGGAGGGCCTGCAGGCCCAGTTGTGGCAGGGCGAATTCGACGAGGACGCGTTCCTGGAAGGGGCCGCACTGGCCTGCCACGCGCGCGGCAAGCCACCGTTCGACTTCTCGCCGTTCGACGTGCGCTGCTGCCTGTACGAGCGCGCGCTGGCGCTGCACCGGCAATGGAGCGCGGCGCCCTACTACAGCACGCTGTCGCTGGAGTTTGCGCCGGGCGCCGTCTGCGCGCTGAGCGGCGCCGTCACTTGAGCCAGCCGCGCCGGCGGAAGTACCAGAACGGCGCGATGGCGCTGGTGACCATCAGCAGCAGCGCGAACGGATAGCCGAGCGACCACTCCAGCTCCGGGAACCAGCCGCGGAAGTTCATGCCGTAGATGGACGCGATCAGCGTCGGCGGCAGGAAGGCCACGCTGGCCACCGAGAAGATCTTGATGATCTTGTTCTGGTTGATGTTGATGAAGCCGACCGTGGCGTCCATCAGGAAGTTGATCTTATCGAACAGGAAGGACGTGTGGCCGTCCAGCGATTCGATATCGCGCAGGATCTGGCGCGCCTCCTCGAACTGGTCGGTATTGAGCAGGCGGCCCCGCATCAGGAAGCTGACGGCGCGCCGGGTATCCATCATGTTGCGGCGGATGCGGCCATTCAAGTCTTCCTCCAGCGCGATCGCATTCAGGGCGGCGGCCGCGTCCTGGTCGGTGAACTGCTTTTGCAGCACGCGCGCGCTCACTTCCTCCAGGTGCAGGTAGATGCCTTCGAGCGCGTCGGCCGAGTATTCGGCGTCGGTCGCGTACAGGTCCAGCAGCACGTCCATGTAGTCGGCGATGGAGCCGGGCCGCGAGCGGGCGCGCATGCGCACCAGGCGGAACACGGGCAGGTCGTCCGTGTGCACGGAGAACAGCATCTTGCGGGCCAGGATGAAGGCCACCGTCACCACGCGCGACGGGCCGTCGTCCTCCTCCAGCAGGAAATCGGTGCGCAGGTGCAGGTCGCCGTTCTCGGCCTCGTAGTAGCGGGCCGAGGCCTCGATGTCCTTGACCTCGTCCTCGCCCGGCAGGGTCACCCCGTAGATGGCCTTGACCCAGGCCCGCTCGTCCTCGTTCGGATCGGTCAGGTCGACCCAGACCGGCGCCACGTTCTCCAGATCGGCGCGGGTATCGATGGGAACCTGGTTGAGCCGGCCGTTTTGCAGAACGAAGACATTAATCATGGGCACTCTCGGACGACGAAGGAGGGACGCGGCGCGGCGCGCCAAAACAGCGCAAGTGTACCTGCTCGCCCCGCCGCCGGCCACCCCGGCACGACCTTTTTTTGCGCCGTCCCTGCGGTCAGCGCGTGGCCTTGTCGATCATCTTGTCCTGCATGGTGGGGGCGCCGTCGGCGGCCGGTTCCGGCTTGGGCACCTTGGGCGATTCGATGCCGCGCGTTTCATGCACCTTGACGATGGTGCTGGTGGGGTTGCGGTCGGTGCAGTCCACGTCCGACAGCACGGTCTTGCCGTCGATGACGCACTTGCGCAGCACCCCGGCCGGACGTTCGGGCTGGGCCGGCTGGGCCGCCGCAGCCGCCGCGTTGGCCACCCCGCCCGGCACGCCGCCTTGCAGCGGCGCCGCCGGATGGCCGGTCAGCTTGCCCAGCGCTTCGGCGAACAGATTGCGCTCGCTGCGCATCGACATCATGGCGGCCATGGCGATGGCGGCCAGCGTGGCCATCACGATGGCGACCTGGATCAGGCCGAGGCCGCGCTGGTACGGGTGACGGGACATGACGACTCCTTCGCTCTCAGGTTGGCACATCAAGGCAGTTCGGCCGCGCCCATGCGGCGCAGGATCACGCCGGTGCGGCGCGCCAGGTAGCCGGAATCACGGTGCTTGTCGAAAAAGCGCGGGTTGGGCAGCATCACGGCCAGCTTGGCCGCCTGCGCCGCACCGAGGTTGGCCGCGCTCACGCCGTAGTAGTGGCGCGCTGCCGCTTCCGCACCGAAGATGCCAGTGCCGAATTCGACCACGTTCAGGTAGATCTCGAAGATGCGTTCCTTGTCCATCACCGCCTCCAGCATGTAGGTGATGACCAGCTCCTGCCCCTTGCGCAGATAGCTGCGCGAGCCGGACAGGAACAGGTTCTTGGCCAGCTGCTGGGTGATGGTGGAGCCGCCGCGCACTACCTTGTGCTTCTGGCTGTTCTTCTCATAGGCCTTTTGCAGCGCATCCCAGTCCACGCCGTCGTGCTCGGAGAAGTTGGCGTCTTCCGAGGCGATGATGGCGCGCTTGAGGTTGTTCGAGATCCGCTCATACGGCACCCACAACTGCTGGATGTTGGCGTTCGGGTTCTTCTCGCGCAGCGCGGCCTGCTGCTCGCGCATGAAACTGGTCATGCCGGGGTTATGGTCGACCCACCAGCAGATGTGGAGGAAGAAGTAGAGCTGGACCAGCAACAGCAACGCCAGCGGCGCGATCACCAGCCACTTGATCCAGCGCCGGCGCCCCCCCTCATTCTTGCGTGCGCCGCTCACAGCGCGGCCCGCAGCCGGTGCAGCACTTCCCCCGTGGCCGGATGCACACCGCGCCACACGGCGAACGCCTCTGCGGCCTGCTCCACCAGCATTCCCAGTCCATCGCGCGCCAGCGCGCCGTGCCCGCTCGCATACTGCATGAACACGGTGGGCTGGGCGCCGTACATCATGTCCAGCGCCAGTGTGCCGGGGGCGAACACGCCGTCCGGCAGCGGCGGCAGGTCGCCCTGCAGGCTGGCCGAGGTGGCGTTGATGACGATATCGAACGGGCCTTCCACCTGCCCGAAGCCGCAGCCGCTGACCACACCGGCGCCGCCGAGCGCGGCGAACTGGCGCGCCAGTTCCTCGGCCGTGGCCACGGTGCGGTTGGCGATCACCAGTTGCGCCGGCCGGTGCTCGAGGAGGGGCAGCACCACGCCGCGCGCGGCGCCGCCGGCGCCCAGCAGCAGCACGCGCTTGCCCGTGATGGCCACGCCGGCGTTGTTGACGATGTCGGCCACCAGCCCGGCGCCGTCCGTGTTGTCGCCGATGATGCCCTGCTCCGTGAAGTGCAGCGTGTTGACGGCGCCCGCCGCCTGCGCGCGCACGGTCAGCGCCTGCGCCAGCTTGTGGGCTTCGAGCTTGAACGGCACGGTCACGTTGGCGCCCTTGCCGCCTTCGGCGATGAAGGCCTGCACGGCGGCCGCGAAGCCGTCCAGTGGCGCCAGGCGCGCCTCGTAAGTCAGTTGCTGCCCGGTCTGGGCCGCGAACGCGGCGTGGATGGCGGGCGATTTGCTATGGCCGATGGGATTGCCGAATACGCAGTAGCGGTCCATCACTGGGCACCGCCGCTCAGGTTTGCTTCCATTTTTTCTTCGCGGGTGAATTTGAATCGGGTGATGATGACCCACAGGTCATCCTTGTCGTTCGACAGCATCTTGGGCGGGAAGCGCCCGAACGGTTGCGCGCGCCGCACGATCTCCAGCGCCTTGGCGTCCAGCGCCGGGTTGCCGGAGCTGCGCTCGACGCGGGCGCCGCCATCCTTGGTGTAGATGTAACCGTCCTGGAACACGGGGATGTAGACCACCAGTTCGCCATACAGCTTGCGGCCGTTCTGCTGCGGGAAGTTGAGCGTGCCCACTTCCTCGATGCGGCGCTGCATGGTCTTGTAATACTCGGCGTAACCCACTTCGCGCGTGCTGGGCGTGATGAAGGTTTTCTTGGGCCGCTTGTTCTGGTCCTCGATGGTTTCGCTGATCTCAGCCGCCATGCGGGCGATGGCCTTGCTGGAATCGAGCAGGTCGGAGCCGGTGGGCAGCGGGTCGGGCTTGCTCTTTTCCGTCACGGGCGGCGCCGTGAACGGGGTGGGCTTGCTCACCTGGCTCAGCAGGTTGCGCTGCTGTTCTTCCAGTTCCGCGATGCGCCGCCGCGTGGCCTTGACGCTGTCGCCCATCTCCATCTTGCGCATGTCGGGCAGCGGCGACTTGGCGCGGCCCGTGTCCACGTTGCCGCCACCATCGAGGTTGGCCTGGGCCAGCGCCTCGGCCTTGAGCGGCGCGCGCGCATGCTTGGCGTTGACGAGGATGACCTCCAGGCCGGGGTCGGTGGGTTCCACCTTGAAGGCCTTGGGGGCGACGAAATGGACGGCGAGCAAGACCCCGTGCGCCAGCAGGGAGACGCCGAACGCCATCATCAGGAAACGGTTTTCTTGGAGAGACTTCACGCTGTGCCAGACCGCAGGGGATTACAAAGTGGGCTGATTTTAACCCGAACCGGCGGGGCGGCGGCCACGCCGCCGCCCCGGCCGCATCTTCGGCCGATTACTTGGCCA
Source organism: Rugamonas brunnea (assembly GCF_014042345.1). Classification (GTDB taxonomy): domain Bacteria; phylum Pseudomonadota; class Gammaproteobacteria; order Burkholderiales; family Burkholderiaceae_D; genus Rugamonas; species Rugamonas brunnea. The sequence goes on along the minus strand of NZ_JACEZT010000012.1, from coordinate 35,875 downwards.
ATTATTCAGCCAGCGGCGCTTCGGCCGTCGACTCGCCCGTCACGATCACGGGCGCGTCGCTGGCGGGCGCCGGCTCGGCCTGCTCCTCGGCCGCCGCTTCCACGGCGGAGACGTCGTCCTCGTCCTCGTAATCGAGTTCAGCGTCGGTGGCCACCGCGCCGGCGGCCGGGATCTCCAGCAGCCGCGCTTCGATCGACAGGTCGACCTCGTCCCAGCGCAGGATGTCGAGCTTGACCTGCGCCCCGCGCGCTACCTGCGGCATGCCGGGCAGGCGGATGATGAGCGGAATGTCGACCAGGCGCAGCACTTCATCCTTGAGCACCACCGCCTCCACCTGGCGCGCATCCTCCTGGCCCAGCCAGCGCAGGCACCAGTAGCGTTCCATGTTGGACTGGAAGTCGGCATAGGCCGCGTAGGCCGCGTCGAAGGCCGAGACGATGGCGAACAGGTTGGCGTCCTTGGGCTTGAACGGGGCCACCAGCGGCGCCGTCACGCCATGCTCGGCGCAGGCCAGGATCTGCCACTGGTTGACCAGGTCGGTGTAGCGGCGCAGCGGCGAGGTGCTCCACGCATACTGGTCCACGCCCAGGCCCTGGTGGGGCGCGGCGTGGGTGACCATGCGCACCTGCATCTTGGCAGCCCAGCCGCCCGTGCCGCCGCCCTGGCTGCGGTAGATGCCGGGCACGCCGTGCTCGTGCATCATTTTGCCCCAGCTGCTGTTGGCGAAGATCATCAGCTCGGCCACGATCTTGTCCAGCGGCGCGCCGCGCTTGCGGCGGGTGACGGTGACCACGTCGTCTTCCACGTAGAAGTTGAAATCGACGCGGTTGTTCTGTTCCGGCTTCAGGCCGAACGCTTCGCGCTTGGCCATGCGGCCCTGCTCCAGGTGCTGGGCCCATTGCCACAGCAGCGCCAGCTCTTCCTTGTGCGCATACTCGCCCACGCCGCTGGCCAGGGTTTCCTCGTTGACGAGATCGTCCAGGTCGTTGTGGCGCAGGTTGTTGGCGATCGGCACCAGCTCGGCGCGCGTGACGGTGGACACCACGCTCCAGTTGGCCGGGTTCAGCGTGGCGTACAGCGACAGGGCCGGGCAGGTCTTGCCCTCGGCCAGCGTGAACGCTTCCACGATGCTGTCGGGCAGCATGGTGATCTTGTCGCCGGGCATGTAGACGGTGGACATGCGGGCGCGCGCCATCTTGTCGACCGCGTCGTCGGGCTTGATGCCCAGGCCGGGCGCGGCGATGTGGATGCCGACCCGCACCGTGCCATCGTCGAGCCGCACGACGGAGAACGCATCGTCGATCTCGGTGGTGGTGACGTCGTCGATCGAGAACGCGCGCACCTCGGCCACCGGCAAATTGGTGGGCGCCACCGGCAGCGGCACCTCGGGGAAGCCGGCGCCGCGCGGGAAGTTCTCGAACAGGAACTTGGACATGTGCAGCTGCTTGGGCGAGGCCACGCCGCCCACGGCCAGCATCAGGCGCTGGGCGTTGGTGTGCAGCTCGTCGCAGGCCGCTTCCAGCGCCTTGTACTCGATGGAATTCTTATCGGGCTTAAACAGCAGTTGCTGCACGATGGCTTGCATGGACGCGGGCAGCTGGTTCGCCTTCAATTCCGCCACATACTGGGCCTGGATGATGGCTTGCTGTTTCTTCTTCTCGATGCCGGCCTGGGCCGCGCGCAGCGATTGCTCGGGCGCGGCCTTGTAGCGGCCCCGGCCCTTCTTGTAGAAATAGATGGGTGCGCCGTGCAGGCTCAGGATCAGGCCGGCCGCCTCGAACGGCAGCGGGGTGTGGCCGAAGTATTCCGCGCCCAGCTCCGCGAAACCGAACTCGTCCTCGCCCGCCACTTCCCACAGGAATTCCAGGTCGATGTCGGCCGCCACGGCCTTGGCCTGCTCGTACAGCTCGGCCGGCGTGGGTTTTTCATATTGCAGCAGCACATCCTTGACCTTGACCTTGGTGCGCTTGCCGCTGGCCAGTTCCACCTGGTAGGCCTCGCCCGCTTGCGACAGCACGGTGCCGACCTTGAAATCGCCGGATTCTTCGAAAAATAAATTCATTGCTCGTTTCTATTCGTTATCGTTGTGATCGTATTCGTATTCGTCTGGAGCACCAGCTCCAGCACGGCCGGCAGGAACACTTCCGTCACCAGCAGCGTGCCCTGGCGGCGCCGGTACAGGCAGCGCCGCGCATATAAAATGGGTGGCCGATCCAAGCCGAGCGCGGCGCTGGCGCGCTGCATCAGCGGATGGCCTGCGCGCAGGCGCGCATAGTGCAGTGCGCCGCGCCGCACCAGCGGGTCGCCGAACAGGGTCGAGCCCAGCGAACGCTCGCCCAGCGCGCTGAACAGGGGCCAGTCCGCCGCCGTGGCCGACATCGGCACCACCGTGTGGCCGAACACCACCGGCCTATTATCACACCGCAGCAGCACTTCACGTTCCCACACACGCCCCGGACGGTGCAGGCCGATGGCCGCCGTCTCGTCCGCCAGGCAGCGCGCCGGGCGCTGGTGCAAGCACTGCACGCGGAACGCCTGGCTGTGGTCCTTGAGCTTGGCCGTGAGCGAACCGCCGCCCGTGAGCCAGTGCCGCAAGTCGAACGGGGCGTTGAGCGCGTTGACGTGGCCGTACCAGTGCGCCTGCCGCAGCGTGGGCGCCCTCACCGGCCCGCCCCGACGCCGCAAAACGCCAGCACCGGCGCCACATAATCGGCGAAGCCGGAAATGGCGTGGTCGCTGCCGGCGATCACATGCTGGGCCGCGCCCGCGTAGTGGGCCACCATGTCGCGGTAGTCCAGCACTTCGTCGCCCGTGGCCGCCAGCAGGAAATAACGCTCCGGCCGCGTGATGCGCGGCACCGCCAGCGCTTGCAGTTCGGCGATGTATTCACGCTTGAATTCGAACGGCTCATCCGAATGGTATTGCGTGCCCACACCCACGTAAGGCTCCAGGTCCAGCATGGGGACCACGGCCGGGTTCAGCACGGCCGCGCGGCAGCCCAGCCGTTCGGCCAGCCAGGTGGCGTAATAACCGCCCAGCGAGGAACCGATCAGGGCCAGTTCATCGGCCGGCACGCCGTCCACCAGTTCCAGCGCCAATGCCATGGCCGCCTTGGGCGAGGCCGGCAACTGCGGGCACAGGTAATCGGCGCCCAGGCCCAGCGCCTGCATGCGCTCGCCCACCAGGCGCGCCTTCATGGAGCGGGGCGAGGAACGGAATCCGTGCAGGTAGAGGATCATCGGGCCAGCGCCTGCAGGATCTTCTGGTGCACGCCGCCGAAGCCGCCGTTGCTCATCACCACGATGTGGTCGCCGGGACGGGCGGCGGCGGCGATGGCCGCCACCAGCGCGTCCAGGTCCTCGTAGGCGCTGGCCCGCTGGCCCAGCGGCGCCAGCGCGTCGCCCAGGCTCCAGCCCAGCGCCTGCTGGCTGCCGTAGCCGAACACGAGGTCGGCGTCGCCCAGGCTGCCCGGCAGCGCGTCCTTCATGGCGCCCAGTTTCATGGTGTTGGAACGCGGCTCCAGCACGGCCAGGATGCGGCTGGCCTGCCCCAGCTTCTGGCGCAAGCCGCCCACGGTGGTGGCGATGGCGGTCGGGTGGTGGGCGAAATCGTCGTAGACGGTGACCTCGTTGACGACGCCGCGCACTTCCATGCGCCGCTTGACGCTCTGGAAGCTGGCCAGCGATTGCGCGGCCTGGGCCACGGGCACGCCCACGTGGCGCGCGGCGGCGATGGCGGCCAGCGCGTTGGCGCGGTTGTGCTTGCCCGTGAGCTGCCAGCGCACGGTGCCCGACGGTTCGCCGTTGAAGATCACGTCGAAGCTGCCATCGTCATGCTCGCGCAGGGTCCAGTTGACGCCGTCGCTGAGGCCGAACGTTTCGCGCTCGCTCCAGCAGCCGCGCTGCAACACGCGCTGCAACGACGCTTCGTCGCCATTGACGACGAGCCGGCCGATGCCGGGCACGGTGCGCACCAAATGGTGGAACTGGGTCTCGATGGCGGCCAGATCGGGGAAGATGTCGGCGTGATCGTATTCGAGGTTGTTCAGGATGGCCGTCTTGGCGTGGTAATGGACGAACTTGCTGCGCTTGTCGAAGAAGGCCGTGTCGTATTCGTCGGCCTCGATCACGAAGAAGTCCGAGTCCACGCCGGGACCGGACAGGCGGGCCGAGATGCCGAAATTGACGGGCACGCCGCCGATCAGGAAGCCGGGCGCGTAGCCGGCGTCCTCCAGGATCCAGGCCAGCATGGCCGAGGTGGTGGTCTTGCCGTGCGTGCCGGCCACGGCCAGCACCCACTTGTTGCGTAATATATGTTCGCCTATCCACTGCGGGCCCGACACATAGGGCAGGCTGCGGTTGAGGATTTCCTCGATCAGCGGGTTGCCGCGCGTAACCACGTTACCGACCACATACAAATCAGGCTTGAGCTGCACCTGCTCGGCGCCGTAACCCTGGATCAGTTCGATGCCCTGGGCTTCCAGCTGGGTGCTCATGGGCGGGTAGACATTGGCGTCGCAGCCGGTGACGCGGTGACCGGCCTGCTTGGCCAGCACGGCCAGGCCACCCATGAAGGTGCCGCAGATGCCGAGGATATGAATATGCATGTGAATTGGTATGAATACGACGGTGGGACGATGGTCAGGATGGTCAGAGATGGGATTTTACCTGACGCCGGGGGTTTTTCCCCTTTTGACTATTCAAGGTATCATTTGCCCCATGATGCCCAAGCCAAACGACGAAGCCCGGCAGTTGCGCGCGGAAATAGCCGCCGCCGCCGCCCGGCTCATAGCCCAGGACGGGGCCGAGTACGACAACGCCAAACGCAAGGCCGCGCGCCAGGTGCTGGGCGAGGCGCACGGCAATATTAATATGTTGCCCGCCAATCTATTACCGTCCGACACGGAAATCGAACTGGAAGTGCGCTTGTACCAGGCCCTGTTCCATGCCGACACACAGCCCGCCCATTTGTTCCGCCTGCGCACGGCGGCGCTGCAAGTGATGGAGCTGCTGGAGAAGTTCAGCCCCTACCTGACCGGTTCCGTGCTCAACGGCACGGCCGGCCCCCACGACGACATCCACCTGCAGTTGTTCGCCGACAGCGCCAAGGAAGTGGAAATCTTCCTGCTGAACCAGAACCTGACCCTCGACTTCTCGGAAGCGCCCCACTTCAAGGGGCCCCGTTTCGATCCGGTGGAAGTGGTCAGCTTCCTGTGGCAGCAGGAAGGCGTGCATGCGGCCCTGTATGACCTCGACGATTTGCGCGGCGCCCAGAAACTGCGCGCCGATGGCAAGCTCATGCGGGCGGACCTGGCCGCCGTGCGCACCCTCTTAATCAGCAGCACCCACCCCGACGACAAGCTTTCCCTTCCGACATGAAAAAAAATCATCTGATCGCCTATTCCGTCATTGCCCTGATGTTCGGCGCCATGGGCGCCTGGGTCGGCACCCACCAGAAGGAACCGGCCCCGCCCGTGACCGCCACGGCCGCGCCCGGCTTCACCGGTCCCGTCGACGCACTATATAAACAGTCGCTGCCGGATGTGGCCGGCGCCAGCCAGGCACTGGCCCAGTACAAAGGCCAGGCCTTGCTGGTCAATTTCTGGGCTCCGTGGTGCGCGCCGTGCGTGCAGGAGATGCCGGAGCTGTCGGCGCTGGCCGCCGGAGATGCCGGCAAGAAGCTGAAAGTTATCGGCATAGGCATTGATTCGCCCTCAAATATCGCCGAATTTGCCAACAAATTCAAAATCGCCTATCCGCTCTACGTGGCCGGCATGGGCGGCACCGAGCTGTCGCGCCAGTTCGGCAACACCGGGGGCGGCCTGCCATACACGGTATTGATCGGGGCGGATGGACAAGTGAAGAAAACCTATTTAGGCCGTTTGAAGTTCGATCAATTGCGCGCCGACCTGGCTGCCTTGTAATCAATTCCATCAGTTTTTTTCTCTTGCCATCGCCCTCCGTTGGCGGCAAAATGCGGAACTTTCGCGGAAAATGGTCCTGAATCCATGGCACAACACCTCCTGTTACTCAACGGCCCCAACCTGAATTTGCTGGGGACGCGCGAGCCCGAGGTCTACGGCGCAAGCACCCTGGCCGACGTCGAGCAGGCAGCCCAGGCCCAGGTCGCGGCCGCCGGCGCGACGCTGTCTTGTTTTCAGAGCAACCACGAAGGCGCGTTGATCGACCGCATCCATGCCGCCAGGACGGAAGGCGTGGACGCCATCGTCATCAACCCGGGTGGACTGACCCACACCAGCGTGGCCCTGCGCGATGCGCTGGCCGGTGTGGCCATTCCTTTCGTTGAAGTGCATATATCGAATATTTACCAGCGCGAAGCGTTTCGCCACCATTCTTTCCTTAGCGCAATAGCGATCGGTACGATCTGCGGCCTGGGCATCGAGGGATATCGCTTTGCCATCGACTTCGCCCTTAAAAGGCGTTAATCTACGCGATCTGCGCGCAATTTTAGCGCGGCGTGGCCCATGAGGCGGCGCTGCACCCACTCAAATACAAGATAATTCCTGGGGGTTACACATGGATTTACGCAAGCTCAAGACCTTGATCGACCTGGTCGCCGAATCGGACATCGCTGAACTGGAAGTCACCGAAGGCGAAAGCAAAGTGCGCATCGTCAAGTCGTCGGCCATGGCTCAAAACCAGGTCGTGATGATGCAGCCGCAAGGCCTGCCGCAACAATTCCAGTCTGCTCCCGCCCCTGTGGCCGCCGCCGCGCCGGCCGCCGCCGCCACCGCCGTCGTGGCCGCCGAGCCGACCGGCCACGTGGTCAAGTCGCCCATGGTGGGCACCTTCTACCGTTCCTCCGCACCGGGCAACCCGGCCTTCGTCGAAGTGGGCGCCACCGTCAAGGAAGGCGATACCCTGTGCATCATCGAAGCGATGAAGCTGCTCAACGAAATCGACGCCGACAAGGCCGGCACCATCACCCAGATCCTGGTCGAGAACGGCCAGCCGGTCGAATTCGGCCAGCCATTGTTTGTGATAGGCTAAGTCGCCCGCCTGCCCCCGCCCACGGCGGGGCGCGCCCGACTTTCCCCCCGCACTCCCCTCTACAGCAGCCGCCGGCCCGCCGGCGCTCACAGACCTACGCGAACCTATCATGTTTGAAAAAATCCTCATCGCCAACCGTGGCGAAATCGCCCTCCGGATCCAGCGCGCCTGCCGCGAAATGGGCATCAAGACGGTGGTCGTCCACTCGGAAGCGGATAAAGACGCCAAATACGTGAAGCTGGCCGACGAATCGGTGTGTATCGGTCCCGCTCCGTCGTCGTTGAGCTACCTCAACATGCCAGCCATCATCAGCGCGGCCGAGGTGACGGACGCGGAAGCGATCCACCCCGGCTACGGCTTCCTGTCGGAAAACGCCGACTTCGCCGAGCGCGTGGAGAAATCGGGCTTCGTGTTCATCGGCCCCCGCTCCGATTCGATCCGCCTGATGGGCGACAAGGTCTCGGCCAAGCAAGCCATGATCAAGGCCGGCGTGCCCTGCGTGCCCGGTTCGGACGGCGCGCTGCCCGACGATCCCAAGGCCATCGTGCAGATCGCGCGCAAGGTCGGCTATCCGGTCATCATCAAGGCGGCCGGCGGTGGCGGCGGACGCGGCATGCGCGTGGTGCACACGGAAGCGGCCCTGATCAACGCCGTGGCCATGACCAAGACGGAAGCGGGCACGGCCTTCGGCAACCCCGAAGTCTACATGGAGAAATACCTGGAGAATCCACGCCACGTGGAAATCCAGATCCTGGCCGACGAGCACAAGAACGCCGTCTGGCTGGGCGAGCGCGACTGCTCGATGCAGCGCCGCCACCAGAAAGTGATCGAGGAAGCGCCGGCGCCCGGCATTCCCCGCAAACTGATCGAAAAGATCGGCGACCGCTGCGCCGAAGCATGCCGCAAGATCGGCTACCGCGGCGCGGGCACCTTCGAATTCCTGTATGAGAACGGCGAGTTCTACTTCATCGAGATGAACACCCGCGTGCAGGTCGAACACCCGGTCACGGAAATGATCACCGGCATCGACATCGTGCAGGAACAGATCCGCATCGCCGCCGGCGAGAAGCTGCGCTTCCGCCAGCGCGACGTGATGCTGGCCGGCCACGCCATCGAGTGCCGCATCAACGCCGAAGACCCGTTCAAGTTCACCCCGTCGCCCGGCCGCATCCAGGCCTGGCACACCCCGGGCGGTCCCGGCATCCGGGTCGACTCGCACTCGTATGCGGGTTATTATGTGCCACCGCACTATGATTCGATGATCGGCAAGCTGATCGCCTACGGCGCCACCCGCGAGCAGGCTATCCGCCGCATGCAGATCGCGCTGTCGGAAATGGTGGTCGAAGGTATCCAGACCAACATCCCGCTGCACCGCGAACTGATGATCGACGCCCGCTTCATCGAAGGCGGCACCAATATTCACTACCTGGAACAAAAGCTGGCCGACATGCCCGAGCTGCACAAACTGAGCCTGGGCAACAAGAACGACAGCAAAGGATCGTAATGAGCTGGACTGAAATCGTCATCGAAATCGCGCGCGACCACGCCGAAGCCCTGTCGGACGCCCTGATGGAAGTGGGCGCCCTGTCCGTTTCCGTCGAGGACGCGGACGAAGGCACGGACGCCGAGCGCCCCCTGTTCGGCGAGCCGGGCATGGAGCCCAAGGAAGCGGCATGGGAACACAGCCGCGTGGTGGCGCTGACGGAGCAGGACGCCGACCAGGCCGCCATCGTGGCGGCCGCCGCCGAGCAGATCAAGCTGGCCGCCGTGCCCAGGTTCACGCTGCGCAAGGTGGAGGAGCAGGACTGGGTGCGCTTGACCCAGTCGCAGTTCGCGCCCATCCACATCGGCAAGAACATCTGGGTCGTGCCGAGCTGGCACGAAGCCCCCGATCCCGACGCCCTGATCCTGGAACTGGACCCGGGCCTGGCCTTCGGCACCGGCAGCCATCCGACCACCCGCTTGTGCATGGAGTGGCTGGAAGCCCATCCGGCGCCGGGCAAGACCGTGCTCGACTACGGCTGCGGTTCCGGCATCCTGGCCATGGTGGCCAAGAAGCTGGGCGCCGCGCAGGTGGCCGGCGTGGACATCGACCCGCAGGCGATCGAATCGGCGCGCGACAACGGCGTGCGCAACCAGTGCGACGTCGAGTACTTCCTGCCCGACACGTTCGCCCAGTCGGCCTATGCCAACCAGCGTTTCGACGTGGTGGTGGCCAACATCCTGTCCAGCCCGCTCAAGCTGATGGCGCCCATGTTGTCGGGCCGCGTGGCCGACGGTGGTGCGCTGATCCTGTCGGGCGTGCTGGCACGCCAGGCCGAGGAAGTGGCGGCCGCCTATGCCCCGTTCATCAAGCTCGGCGTGTGGGCCGAGCAGGATGGCTGGGTCGCCCTGCATGGCCGTCTCGGCAGCGACACGGTGCCGCCGGCGCGCGACGCCTGATCCACCGCAGCGATGGCGCTCGCCACTAAATGCCCCCACTGCAACACGATATTTCGGGTCGCCCATGACCAGCTGAAATTACGTGGGGGCATAGTGCGCTGTGGCGCCTGCAATGAAGTCTTCGACGGCAACGCGGCCCTGCTGGAGCCGCCCGTCCCGCCCGCACCTGCACCCGCACCTGGACCTATTCCTGCTGCACCCGCATCAGTCCCTGCGACGGCAACACCGGCGCCCGCCGCTACCCCCGTATCCCTCCCTGCCGCTGCCGAAGTTGCCACTGCGGCGACTCCCGCGCCTGCTCCGACGCCTTCGCCCGTTCCATTGCCACCGGCCGTCCCGTTCGACGCTGCAATGGCTGCGCTCGACACGCACGCCGCAACGGCCTTGCGGCCGGCGCCCGGGGACAGCGGCGCACCGCTGGAACTCGATACGCTGGAACTCGATACGCTGGAACTCGACAGACTGGAACTCGATACTGCGGAAACGGCCGATGCCGGCGACGCCGGCGCCCCCGACGACCATGCCGGCGATGGCTATGCCTTTGCCCATGAGGATGCCAGCGCGAAGATCAGCGCAGAGCCCTTGCCAGCGCCATCGATCCTGACCGCGCCGGCCATCCAAGCCGACACCGGCTACGTGCCGCCCGCGACAGCCTACGCGCCATCCGGGGCGCCATTCGCCCTGCCCCCGTCCGCCGCCGCCTACGCCGGCGGCATCGACGCCACGCCCACGCTGCCGCCGACGCCGGCGCCAGCCGAAGACAAGCTGGAACTGGACCTGAACGTCGATCTGGAGCCGGCCACCGAAGTGCTGGACTGGGATGCGCCGGCCAATGCCGCGAGCGTCGATGCCATCCCCGCATCCGCACCGGAACCTGAATCCACAGCCGCACCCGAGGCCGAACACGACCTCGCGCCGCCAGCCGCCGAACCAGAACACTTTTCCCCGTTCACACTGGATGAAGCATTCCAGCTCGAACCGGAGGACATGGCCGACGCCGGGTCGGCGCTGGAAATCGACACGGCGGGCGAACCAGCACCCAACGCGCTGGCCGACGGCCGCCGCGAACCGACATGGGGCGAACCCGCCACGCCACCCGCCGCCGCCGAGCCGGCAGCGTCGCCGGCCGCCCTGTCCGAAGCCGACGACGAAGACGAAGTGCTGGTCGACCTGTCGCCCGCCGCGCGCGCGCACACGACTGCGCCGCTGCCGGTCAAGGCCAGCCGCGACGACGACGAACCAACACTGACCGCCCGGCAGCCCGACGCTGGCATGAACGCCGACACGAACGCCGATACTGTCGCTGAACAGGAAGAACCGGGCTTCGTCAAACGCCACCACCGCCGCCAGCGCCTGGGCAAGTTGGCCACCATCGCCATGAGCGCCGGTTCGGTGCTGCTGGTCGGTACGCTGGTGGGCCAGGCCGCCACCACCTTCCGCAACCCGCTGGCGGCCAGCGTGCCGCAACTGAAACCGGCGCTGCAATCGCTGTGCGCGGCGCTGGGCTGCAAGGTGGAACTGCCGGCGCAGATCGACTATGTGACCATCGAACAGGGCGAGCTGCAGACGCTGAGCGAGTCCACGTTCTCGTTCACTACCCTGCTGCGCAACCAAAGCACGACGGCGCAAGCGTGGCCCGACATTGAACTGCGGCTCGACGACGCCAACGACAAGGCCGTGCTGCGCCGCGTGTTCACGCCGCGCGACTACCTGGGGCCGGACGCGGACCCGGGCAAAGGCTTCGCGCCGCACTCCGAACAATCCGTCAAACTGTACTTTGAGCTCAAGCAGCTCAAGGCCTCCGGCTATCACATCGCCGTTTTCTATCCGTAAAGACCTATTCAATGAACCAGACCACCCTGATCTGCGGCTCGCTCGCCATCGACACCATCATGCAATTTGGCGGCCGCTTCGGCGACACGCTGCTGGCCGACCAGCTGCACAAGGTGAACGTATCGTTCCTCGTGCCCACCATGCGCACGGAATTTGGCGGCTGCTCCGGCAACATCGCCTACACCCTCAAGATGCTGGGCGGCGATCCGCGCATCGTCGGCGTGATGGGCCAGGACAGCGGCCCCTACCTGGAGCGCCTGCGCCAGTTCGGCATCGCCACCGACAACATCCTGATCAAGCAGGACGCGTACACGGCCCAGTGCTTCGTGACGGCGGACGCCGACAACAACCAGATCAACGCCTTCCACCCGGGCGCCATGTCGTTCGCGCACGAGAACCCGGTGGCCAAGGCCGGCCCGGCACGCGTCGCCATCATCTCGCCGGACGGCCACGAGGGCATGCTCAAGCACGCTGCCGACCTGGCCGCGCTGGGCATCCCCTTCATGTTCGACCCCGGCCAGCAGCTGCCCATGTTCAGCGGCGAACAGCTGATCGACTTCATCGACAAGGCCACCTATGTGTCGTGCAACGACTACGAGATCGAACTGCTGATGGACCGCACCGGCCTGACCTTGCCCGACATGGCTAGCCGCCTGGAAGCGCTGATCGTCACGCGCGGCGACAAGGGTTCGGAGATCTACACCAAGGGCCAGCGCATCGAGATCCCGGCTGTGCAAGCCGAGGCCGTGCTCGACCCGACCGGCTGCGGCGACGCCTACCGCGCCGGCCTGCTGTTCGGCATCACGCGCGACTGGAGCTGGGAGACCACGGGCCGCCTGGCCAGCCTGCTGGGCGCCATCAAGATCGCGCGCAAGGGCGCCCAGAACCACCTGATGACGGCCGCCGAGATCGCGGACCGCTTCGAAGCGGCATTCGGCTACCGCTACTAAACCAGCTGACCCCGGTTTTCGTTTATGGGAGCAGCAGCGCCGCCACGCCATCGGGCGTGAGCTTGGCTGCGCTGATTTCCAGCAGCTTGCGCTTGTTGGTCTGGCCGTGCGTGAGCGCGATGGCGCTGCGCGGCACGGACAGGGTATCGGACAGGAAGCGGATCAGCGCTTCGTTGGCCTTGCCCTCGATGGGCTGGGCATGCAGCTTGATCTTGAGCGCGTCTTCGAGCACGCCCACCACTTCCGTCTTCTTGGCGTTGGCCTGTATCTGCACCGCCAGCCGCACGCCGCCCGGCAGCGGGGAACACCAGGTGCGGCTCATCGGGCCGCGAACAGCATGCCCAGCACCAGTTGCGCGATCTGCAGCAGGATGATGGCCACCAGCAGCGACAGGTCCAGGTTACCCACCAGCGGCACCACGCGGCGGATCGGGCGCAGCAGCGGGTCGTTCAGCGCGCGCACGAACGGCGCCAGCGGCGCGTGGGGGTTGACCCAGCTGAAGATGGCTTCCACCACCAGCAGCGCCATGAAGCCGTACAAAATCCATTCGAGGAAGCGCTGGCAGGCGGCCAGCAGCACGGCCGGCGCGCTCCAGCCGGCCAGGAACAGCACCGAGGTGGCCAGCAGCACGATCAGGTAGGCGCCGATCAGGCTGGCCCAGTCGTAGCCGCCCACGCCGGGCACGATGCGGCGCAGCGGGCGCACCAGCCAGTCGGACAGTTGAAAGGTGAATTGCGCTACGGACGATGGTGGACGAACACGTATCGCCTGCATCCAGAAACGTAACAGCAAGGCGCCGCCCAACAGCGTGGCGGCGGCATCGACGATCAACTTGATAATACTAAGCACGGGTTCCCTCCAAAAAAAAACCGCTGTGTGATTGTCTCACACAGCGGTCGCTTGCCTTAACAGGCATCCACGCTTTTTCTTAGGAAGGGCGGGTGCTGGTCGGGAAAGGCCAGGCGGCGGCTGGTGCCACGACAGTCTTGACTGCCGGTGCGGCCGGCGCAGCTGGCGCGGCCGGCGCGGCGGCTGGCTTGGCGGCAGCTTTCGGCGCGGCAGGCTTCTTCGGTGCAGCTTTCTTGACCGCTGGCTTGGCGGCGGCTGGCGCGGCGGCGGCTGGTGCTGCTGCCGGTGCGGCGGCTGCCGGTGCGGCGGCCGGTGCTGCTGCCGGTGCGGCTGCTGCGGCTACTGGCTTGGCTGCTGGCTTGGCGGCGGCTTTTTTCGCTGCAGGCTTGGCGGCTGGTTTAGCCGCAGCCTTAACCGGCTTTTTTGCTGCTGGCTTAGCCGCAGCCTTTGCAGCCGGTTTGGCTGCCGCTTTTACCGCTGGTTTTTTGGCGACAGCTTTTTTGGCTGCGGGCTTGGCTGCGGCTTTCGCCGCTGGCTTGGCGGCGGCTTTGGCTGCTGGTTTGGCGGCGGCTTTTTTCGCTGCTGGCTTGGCAGCGGCTTTCTTCGCTGCCGGCTTGGCGGCGGCTTTGGCTGCTGGCTTGGCGGCGGCTTTCGCGGCTGGCTTGGCGGCGGCTTTCTTCGCTGCTGGCTTGGCAGCGGCTTTTTTCGCTGCTGGCTTGGCGGCGGTCTTGGCTGCTGGCTTGGCTGCTGCTTTGGCTTTCACCGCTGGCTTGGCGGCGGCTTTCTTCGCTGCTGGCTTGGCGGCCACTTTGGCCTTGGCTGCTGGCTTGGCCGCTGCCTTGGCTTTCACTGCTGGCTTGGCTGCGGCCTTCGCTGCTGGCTTGGCTGCTGCTTTTGCTGCTGGCTTGGCTGCCGCTTTTTTCACGGCTGGCTTGGCTGCTGCTTTTGCTGCCGGCTTGGCGGCGGCTTTCTTCGCGACTGGCTTGGCTGCTGCGGCTTTGGCTGCTGGCTTGGCAGCGGCTTTCTTCACGGCTGGCTTGGCGGCAGCTTTTGCTGCTGGCTTGGCGGCGGCTTTCGCTGCTGGTTTAGCGGCGGCTTTGGCCACTGGTTTGGCGGCGGCTTTTTTCACTGCAGGTTTAGCGGCGGCTTTGGCTGCCGGCTTGGCAGCGGCTTTGGCTGCTGCTGCCGGCTTCTTCGCCGCAGGAGCAGCCTTGGCGGCGGCTGGTTTCTTTACTTCGGATTTCTTAGCGGCTGTTGCCATTTTTGTTCTCCTTCATCTGGGATGGGAAAAATTCACGCACAAGATTAAAACCCGTCCGGCCCCGGATGGGGACAGGCGAATTATTCATCGGCGCAAACGACGGTTTGCGCTAATGAATTCGGCACCAGCTGAACTGCTGCAACTCCTCACGATTGCAGCGCTTCAGCCATCGACTCAGCACACCGTCCCTTTCACGGCCGGCGCCTGCGTCCAAATCTTGTTGCGACATCTGCGGTGTGTCGGGCGTATGCTCAGCACCGTTAACCTCCGTCGCAGCCACAACACGGTTTTATTTTTCAAAGAAAAAACCGCCCAACCTGAACTCAATCAGGCAAGGCGGTCGAAAAAAAACGGTGTGGTCTTGTGCATATTCGTGCGAATCTGAATCCCATTTTTTCGATCTGCGGCGGCATCGTTGCGGCACTGCGCGGCTTCTTCTTCCACGCTTTCGCTAGCACGCCTTTTCAATCTCGTAAAGTACACGAAAACCTTGTCGGTGCGCAACAGGCGCGCAAGGATTTCGCCAGCTTTTTTACAGGATAGGCGCCGCAACTCGCACGCGCTTGCCAATTCGCAGTCGCATCGCATCGCGCCGGCGCGCACGCGGCGCGCTTTTGCGGCCGCGAAGTTCCACGCGCGGGCGCGTCGCACAACATGCCGGCTTCAAACTAACCCTTATTCCAATTGGGTGTCTGCGTTTCCGACTGCGCCGGTGTTCCATCACGGCGCGCGCTGTGGCGCTTCAACTGCGCGCGGAGCGACTGCTCCACACTGTTTTTAAATTCGTCGCGATTATGAGACACAGTGCGACGCTTGGCAAGAACAATGCGGCAGCAGTGCGCGCGCGCGCACCTGACGGCGATCGCGCGACCGGCTTCGCGCACATCGGAACGACACCAACGCGACGCCGGCGCATGCGATCGCGCGCCCACTTTCGCGCCATCGAAAAAGTCGCGCGCATGAAAAAAGGCCGGACGAAAAATCGTCCGGCCTTCTCGTTCACCGTCGCCGCGCGTGGCGACGCGGGTCGGGAATCAATCCCAGTTCAGCGCGCCGCCGGTCTGGTATTCGGTGACGCGGGTCTCGAAGAAGTTGCGCTCCTTCTTCAGGTCGATCATCTCGCTCATCCATGGGAACGGATTCTCTTCCTGGTCGAACAGCTGCTCCAGGCCGATCTGCTGCGCGCGGCGGTTGGCGATGAAGCGCAGGTAGCCCTTGAACATGGGCGCGTTCAGACCCAGCACGCCGCGTGGCATGGTGTCTTCGGCGTAGGCGTATTCCAGCTCGACGGCTTTCAGGAACAGGTTCTTGATCTCCTCCTTGAAAGCCGGGGTCCACAGCAGCGGGTTTTCCATCTTGATGGTGTTGATCAGGTCGATGCCGAAGTTGCAGTGCATGGACTCGTCGCGCAGGATGTACTGGTACTGCTCGGCGGCGCCCATCATCTTGTTCTGGCGGCCCAGCGCCAGGATCTGGGTGAAGCCGACGTAGAAGAACAGGCCTTCCATCAGGCAGGCGAACACGATCAGCGACTTGAGCAGGGTCTGGTCGCTTTCCACGGTGCCGGTGGTGAAGGTGGGGTCAGTCAGGTTGTTGATGAACGGGATCAGGAATTCATCCTTGTCGCGGATCGACTTGATCTCGTTGTAGGCGTTGAAGATCTCGCCCTCGTCCAGGCCCAGCGACTCGACGATGTACTGGTAAGCGTGGGTATGGATGGCTTCCTCGAACGCCTGGCGCAGCAGGTACTGGCGGCACTCGGGGGCCGTGATGTGGCGGTAGGTGCCCAGCACGATGTTGTTGGCGGCCAGCGAGTCGGCCGTCACGAAGAAGCCCAGGTTGCGCTTGACCAGGCGGCGCTCGTCTTCCGTCAGGCCGTTGGGGTTCTTCCACAGCTCGATGTCGCGCTGCATGTTCACTTCCTGCGGCATCCAGTGGTTGGCGCAGCCGGCCAGGTACTTGTCCCAGGCCCATTTGTATTTGAACGGAACCAGCTGGTTGACGTCCGTTTTGCCGTTGATGATGCGTTTATCGTCGGCGTTCACGCGCAGCGCCACTTGCTCGGCGCTCGCCTCGCCGTTCAGCACGGCTTGGTTGACTGCTTGCGGTACCGCCGGAGCGGTGTCTTCGTCCCAGGACAGCGACATGGTGTTTTTCCTTCTGAATTCGGTCTAAACAGAACCGCCCGGCGGGCCGGGACGGTTCACTCTTATAGTATGGCCCTTATTGGCAGGCTTCGCATTCCTCGAAGCCGTCGTCGCCAGGACGCAGGTAGCAGGCAGCGCCTTCGGCCACCGGCGCGGCCGGAGCCGCCGCTGGCGCCGCTGCCGCCATGGCGCTGGCCGACATGCCGCCGTCCACGGCCACCGCGTTCAGCGCGCCGGTCTTGGAGGTCGACTTCTCCATGTGGGTGGCGGCGATGGTGCGCAGGTAGTAGGTGGTCTTCAGGCCGCGCAGCCAGGCCAGCTTGTAGGTCTCGTCCAGCTTCTTGCCCGAGGCGCCGGCCATGTAGATGTTCAGCGACTGGGCCTGGTCGATCCACTTCTGGCGGCGCGATGCCGCTTCCACCAGCCAGCTTGGCGACACTTCGAACGCGGTTGCATAAATGTCACGCAGATCCTGCGGGATGCGGTCGATCTTGGTCAGCGAGCCGTCGAAGTACTTCAGGTCGGCGATCATCACCTCGTCCCACAGGTCGCGCGCCTTCAGGTCGCGCACCAGGTAGGAATTGATCTCGGTGAACTCGCCCGACAGGTTGGACTTCACGTACAGGTTCTGGAACGTCGGTTCGATGCAGGCCGACACGCCGATGATGTTGGAAATGGTGGCCGTCGGGGCGATCGCCACGCAGTTCGAGTTACGCATGCCGAACTGCTTGATGCGGGCGCGCACCGGCGCCCAGTCCATCGAGGACGAGCCGTCCACCTCCAGGTAGCCGCCGCGCTCTTCGGCCAGCAGCTTGACGGAGTCCTGCGGCAGGATGCCACGGTCCCACAGCGAGCCCTTGTACGAGGCGTAGTGGCCGCGTTCCTCGGCCAGCTCGGTCGAGGCCAGGTAGGCGTAGTAGCAGACAGCTTCCATCGAGGTATCGGCGAACTGCACCGCTTCCATCGACGAGTAAGGCACGCGCATCATGTGCAGGCAGTCCTGGAAGCCCATCACGCCCAGGCCGACCGGACGGTGGCGCATGTTGGCGTTGCGGGCCTTGTCGACGGCGTAGTAGTTGATGTCGATCACGTTGTCGAGCATGCGCATGGCGGTGCGGATGGTCTTCTGCAGCTTGATGTGGTCAAGCTTGCCCTCTTTCATGTGGGCCGGCATGTTGACCGAACCGAGGTTGCAGACGGCGATTTCGTCCGGACCCGTGTTCAGGGTGATCTCCGTGCACAGGTTGGAGCTGTGCACCACGCCCACGTGCGACTGCGGCGAACGGATGTTGCATGGGTCCTTGAAGGTGATCCATGGGTGGCCGGTCTCGAACAGCATGGACAGCATCTTGCGCCACAGGTCCAGCGCCGCCACTTTCTTGCAGACGCGGATTTCGCCGGCGGCCGCCTTGGCTTCGTAGCCCAGGTAGGCTTGCTCGAAGGCCTTGCCCACCTTGTCGTGCAGGTCGGGGCAGTCGGACGGCGAGAACAGGGTCCAGTCGCCCTTCTCCATCACGCGCTTCATGAACAGGTCGGGAATCCAGTTGGCCGTGTTCATGTCATGGGTGCGGCGGCGGTCGTCGCCGGTGTTCTTGCGCAGATCGAGGAATTCCTCGATGTCCATGTGCCAGGTCTCCAGGTAGGCGCACACGGCGCCCTTGCGCTTGCCGCCCTGGTTCACGGCCACGGCCGTGTCGTTGACCACTTTCAGGAACGGCACCACGCCCTGCGATTTGCCGTTGGTGCCCTTGATGTGGGCGCCCAGCGCGCGCACCGGGGTCCAGTCGTTGCCCAGGCCGCCGGCGAACTTGGCCAGCAGCGCGTTTTCCTTGATGGCGTCGTAGATGCCTTCCAGGTCGTCCGACACGGTGGTCAGGTAGCACGACGACAGTTGCGAGCGCAGCGTGCCCGAGTTGAACAGGGTCGGCGTGGAGCTCATGAAGTCGAAGGTCGACAGCAGGTGGTAGAACTCGATGGCGCGCGCTTCGCGGTCCTTCTCGTTCAGGGCCAGGCCCATCGCCACGCGCATGTAGAACGCCTGCGGCATTTCGATGCGCACGTCGCGCACGTGCAGGAAGTAGCGGTCATACAGGGTTTGCAGGCCGATGTAGCCGAACTGCAGGTCGCGGTCGGCCACCAGGGCCTTGGCCAGGCGGGCCAGGTCGAACTCGGCCAGTTTCGGGTCCAGCAGCTCGGCGGCGATGCCCTTGGCCACGTACTCGGGGAAGTACTTGACGTAGGCGGCGGCGGCGCCGGCCTGCGCCACTTCCTGGCCGAACACTTCCTTGCGGATCGTGTGCAGCAGGATGCGGGCCGTCACCTGCGAGTAGGCCGGGTCCTTTTCCATCAGCGCGCGGGCGGCCAGGATGGCGGACTTGTGCAGCTCCTCGACGGGCACGCCGTCATAGAGGTTCTTGACGGTTTCGGCCAGGATGGCGTCGGCGTCCACGTGTTTTTCCAGGCCGATGCAGGCCGCGTTGATCAGGCCGGCCACCTGGTCCATGTCCAGCGGGCGGCGCACGCCGGCTTCCGTCACGTGGATCTGCGGGGCGGCGACCTTGGAGGCACCGGCGGCCTCCTTCTGCAGGCGGCGCTCTTCCATGTGCTTGGCGCGGTACAGCACGTAGGCGCGGGCCACGTCATGTTCGCCCGAACGCATCAACGACAATTCCACCTGGTCCTGCACATCCTCGATGTGGAAGGTGCCGCCCGACGGCTGGCGGCGCACCAGCGCGGCCACCACGGCGGCCGTCAGCTGTTCCACCAGGTCGCGGATGCGGGCCGAGGCGGCGCCCTGGCCGCCGTTGACCGCCAGGAAGGCCTTGGTCATGGCGATGGCGATCTTGGACGGCTCGAACGCCACCACGGCGCCGTTGCGGCGAATGATGCGGTAGTCGCCCAACGCCGCCGCTGCCGTGGCCTGGCCGCCAGCGATACCCGCAGTCGCTGCTGGTACCAGCGCTGGTTGGATGGAAGTGTCTTGAGTAGATTGCATTTAAGCTCCCCGATAACAGCGTGCAGTCATGGCTGCGCGGCGTGTGTTTGTATAAAAAAAGGCCAAAATGAAGCGGCCAGCCTGGTGTTCCGGCTGGTGTTACAGCGACACAAAGGGTGAATAAGGGTTCCTGATGCTGGTGGACCGAGGCCGATACCGCTTGGAACCTGGAACTTGAGATACCACTACATTTAGTGAATCAGCTTATTCGATACACTGATTGTAGTGGTCAGCATGGGGCACGGCAAGTGGAAATTTTTTATTTCAGATCAATTTTTCGGTTGACTTTCTGGAACGCCTACAGGGAAGCGCAGTTGCCGGTAAGCAGGTACTAACCCCACCTGCCCGGCTGCCTTTTCCTTCAGCAGACGGCCCCAGATTTCAATATATTTCTGCCAACTAAACAACGGTCCGGGGTCGGTCTTGCGGCCCGGCGCGATGTGCTGGTGGCCTTGCACATCGGTCAAGGGATAGCGTTGCTGCAGGGCCAGCGTCAGCGCCGCCAGCGCCTCGTACTGGGCCGGCGCGAACGGCAGCGTGTCCGTGCCCTCCAGCTCGATCCCGATCGAAAAATCGTTGCAGGCCGGCCGTCCCTGGAACACCGACTGGCCCGCGTGCCAGGCGCGCGCGTCGCCGGACACGTACTGGATCACGCGGCCGTCGCGCCGCACCAGGAAGTGGCTCGACACGCGCAAGCCGCGCAAGTCCGCAAACGCGGGATCGGCATTATAGTCCAAGCGGCCGGTAAACAAGTCGGACACGTGGGGCGTGCCAAACTGGCCGGCCGGCAGGCTGATATTGTGGACCACCAGCAGCGTGACGGCCGTGCCGTCCGGACGGGCGTCGGCGTGGGGCGAGTCGTAGCGCTGGGCGCCGCGGCACCAGCCGTCCGGGTCCAGCACAAAATGCGGCGCGGTCACGCCTCCGGCTCCTGGATATTGAGCTTTTGCATCTGGTAGCGCAGCTGCCGGAAGCTGATGCCCAGCAGTTGGGCCGCCTGGGTGCGGTTGTACTGGGTCTGGGCCAGCGCCCGCTGGATGATGTCGCGCTCGATCTGGTTCAGGTATTCGGGCAGGTTGGCCGGCAGCGCATCGAGGTGGGGCAAGGCCATGGTGGCGCCGCCCGACGCCATCGCCACCGCCGCCGCGCCCAGCGCGGCACCCGCCGCCGGCATGGGAGACGAAGCGGCAGCAGATGCAGGCGGCATGGCCGCCGCACCATCCGGCGTGGAGCGGGCGACGCTGCCATCGAGTCCGAACGCGGCCGCCTCGGTGGCCGCCAGTTGCTGGGCAAAGCCGGGCGTGGGCGACGGCAGCGGCACCACCGCCTCCACCATCTTCGCGCCCTTCAGGGCCAGGTCGCCGACCTCGATCACGCCGTCGTCGGCAAAGGCCAGCGCCCGCTCCAGGATGTTTTCCAGCTCGCGCACATTGCCGGGGAAGCTGTAGCCGCGCAGCGCCTCCAGTACGCCCGGCCCCAG
Organism: Rugamonas brunnea; assembly: GCF_014042345.1. Classification (GTDB taxonomy): domain Bacteria; phylum Pseudomonadota; class Gammaproteobacteria; order Burkholderiales; family Burkholderiaceae_D; genus Rugamonas; species Rugamonas brunnea. Next base: position 14,908 of record NZ_JACEZT010000012.1, on the reverse strand, counting down.
CACCACCTTGTGTTCAAAGGTGCCCAGCCGTTCGAGGATGGCGTCCGTCAGCGGCTCCAGGTCGTCGAGCCGTTCGCGCAGCGGCGGCAGGCACAGCTCGATCACGTTCAGCCGGTAGAACAAGTCCTGGCGGAAGCTGCCCTGCTCCACGCACTGGGCCAGGTTTTTGTGGGTGGCGCTGATGATGCGCACGTCGACCGGTTCCTCGGTGGTGGCGCCGATCTTGCGCACGCGCCGCTCCTGGATCGCGCGCAGCAGCTTGACCTGCATGGCCAGCGGCAGGTCGGCCACCTCGTCGAGCATCAGCGTGCCGCCGTTGGCGGCCTGGAAGAAGCCGTCGCGCTCGTCGGCCGCGCCGGTGAACGCGCCCTTGCGGTAGCCGAAGAACTCGGCCTCCATCAGCGCCTCGGGAATGGCGCCGCAGTTGACGGCCACGAACGGTTTGCCGGCGCGCGAACTCTGGGCGTGGATCTCGCGCGCGGCCAGTTCCTTGCCGCTGCCCGATTCGCCCGTGATGGCGATCGGCGCCATCGAACGGGCCAGCCGGGCGATCTGGGCCCGCAAGGCCTGGATCACGGCCGAGGTGCCCTTGAGCCGGCTGGCCGGCTGGCCGGCGCTGGCCGCCTGGCCGGGCGCCGGCACGTTGAGCCGCAGGGCCGACTGCACCATGATGCGCAGCTGGTCCAGCGCCACCGGCTTGGAGACGTAATCGAAGGCGCCGGCCTTGAGCGCCACCACGGCGTTGTCGGCACTGCCAAAGGCCGTGACGACGGCGATCGGCGTATTCTTATAGGCGGCGCACACTTCGCGCACCAGTTCCAGCCCCAGCCCGTCGGGCAGGCGCATGTCGGTCAGCACAAGCGCGTATTCCGTGCGCGCGAGGCAGGCGCGCGCCTCGGCCAGGGTGGCGGCGCTGTCCACGTCCAGCCCCATCTTGAGCAGGGTGATTTCCAGCAGTTCGCGCAGATCGGCTTCATCGTCGACGACCAGCACACGGGGGACACTCATGCAACTGCCTTTCTGTTATGACGGACTGGCCTGGCCGACCGCAGGAACGGCGGGCGCGGCCGCCGGCCGGGCGAAGGTGATCACAAACCGCCCGCTGGAACGGGGCATGCCGTCCGGACCGGGCGCCGGCTCGAAGCGGTATTCATAGTCGAGCATGGCTTCGTTATTCAAACACAATTCACGCGCCAGATACAGCCCCAGCCCCGTGCCCTTGCTGGAGGTGGTGTAGAACGGCTCGAATAAATGGGCCCGCACTTCGGCCGAGATGCCAGGGCCGTCGTCCTGCACATGCAGTTCCAGGCGGCGCGCGCGGCCCGTCACCAGCGTCAGGCGGATGCTGGCCGGCGCCCCGCTGGCGTAGCGCACGGCGTTGTTGAGCAGGTTGAGCACCACTTCGCGCAGGTGCAGGCTGTCGAAGCGCACCAGCGTGCCGGGCGTGGCCGTCAGCGCCAGCACATCGGCGGGCAGGCCGTGAGTTTCGTCGAATTCCGTCTTCAGTTCGGCCAGGAACTGGTCCAGCGCCAGCGGTTCGCCGTGCGGCTGCACCTTGCGCGACAACTGCAGGATGTCCTCCACCATGCGGTTGACCCGGCTCACGTTGTCGCCCACGATCTTGAGCAGGCGCAGGTGCACGGTGCTGTCGAGGTCCTCAGCCAGCAGGGCCGTGGCGTGGCCGATGGCCGACAGCGGGTTGCGCACCTCGTGCGCGATGCTGGCCGTGAGCCGGCCCATGGAGGCCAGCTTCAGTTGCTGGGCCTGGTTCTCGATGCCGGTCACGTCCTGCAGGAAGATCACGCTGCGCTCCGTGCCCAGGCCGTCCGTGTCCACGGCCGCGAAGCGGGCCTGCAAGTGGGCGGCCAGGTCGGGGCGGCCGCTGCCGGCCGCCGGCAGCCCGTCCAGCGCCGGCTCGGCGCCGGGCTTGATGGTGACATAGGCCGTACCCTGGGCGGGATCGGCCAGCCAGTCCTCGTAGGCTTGCGCCAGCGGCCGCAGGGCCGCCACCTCGCCCAGGCGGAAACGCAGGTCCGGGCCGGCCAGCCCCAGCATCTGCTGGGCAGCCGGGTTGCCGGCGAACACCTGGCCTTGCGGGTCGACCACCAGGATGCCGTCGCCGACGTTGGCCATCACCAGGCGGTTCACGGCTTGCTGCACGCCAATCTCGATGCCGCGCTCGATGGCCAGTTCCTCCTGTCCGATCAGGCGGGCGGCCATGCGGTTGACCACCCACACGGTGGCGAAGAAGGCGGCGCCGTACAGGCCGGCCTGCAGCACCACCATGTCGCCTTCCATCAGCAGCATGCGCCAGCCGCTTTCGCCGAGCAGGAACAGCGTGACCAGCGCCGTGCAGAACAGCGCCAGCACCAGCGGCGCCAGGATGGCCGTGCCGGCCAGCGGGAACAGGTAGAGGATGGCCAGCCCGCTGCGCACGCCGCCGGCGGCGATGTAGAGCAGCGAGATGATGGCCAGGTCGCAGGCGATCTGCGACATCAGTTGCAGCAGGAAGCGGCGCCGGACATACAACGTCATCAGCGCGAACGCCAGCGCCACCAGCAGATAGCCGAGGCACACTTCGCCGTAGAAGAACTGGCCGGCCGCGCGCAGGCCGCGGCTGTCCACGCTCAGGTAGGCCAGCAGCACCAGCGCGATCACCACGCGCGTGCCATTCAGCGTCTGCAACGAACGCCAGAAGGTGGCGCGGGTCGCGCGCGTGTCAGCCGCCAGCGCTGGCAGGGAGGCGGTCACTACTCAGGCGGCCGGCAGGCTGGCGTGGGCCGCGCAGCAATAATCGCGGCCGCCAGCCTGCACCGTTTCCGAGGCGGGGTAATAGATGCCGCAATGGGCGCAGCACAACATGGTTTCCACTTCCGCGTTGGTGCGGCCACGGGCGGCCGGCCGGGCGGCGGGACGCCCGGGCTGGCGCGGTTCAGGCGGGCGCTGGCCGCCCTGCAGCTCGCGCAGCTTGCTGCGGATGGCGAACAGCACCAGGAACGCCAGCGCCAGCCAGAACAAAAGACGACTCATCAAACAAATCCCCGATGTAAAACGACTTCAAATACGAAACGGCTGCCGACGTAGGCCAGCAACAAGGTGGCGAATCCGGCCAGCGTGAAGGTCAGCGCCGTCTTGCCGCGCCAGCCACGGAAGCGGCGGCCCGCCAGCAGCGCGGCGAACAGCAGCCAGGACATGAGCGTGAACACGGACTTGTGGTCCCACTTCAGGGCCTGGCCAAACAGTTGTTCAGAAAACACGATGCCCGACAACACGGTCAGGCTCAGCAGGATAAAACCGAAGCCTATCATGCGGAACAGCAGTTTTTCCATCGTCAGCAGGGCCGGCAACTGGTCCAGCGCGCTGGCCAGGAAGCCGCCACCAGCCGCGGTGCGCGTGTGCAGCCGCGATTCCTGCAGCGCCATCAGCACGGCGTGGAAGGCGGCGATGGTGAGCGTGCTGTAGGCCAGCGTGGCGATGGCGATGTGCCAGCCGAACATGACGGACTTGCCTTCGAGGGCGACCAGGTTGCCGGGAAAGAGCGCCTCCAGCGCAACGGCCACGGCCGCGCTGGGCATGACCATGCGCCGCAGGCCGTCCAGGCTGTAATTGCGGTTCTCCAGCCAGTAGGCCGCCACCGACACCCACAGCGCGGCCGACAGCATGGCGGCGAAACCGATGCGCAGCGAACCGGGCGCCGTCACTTCGAACCACAGGGTCACGCCATGGAGCAGCCAGGCGACGGCCGTGAGGGTGGCGATCAACGGCCCCTGCCGCGACGGCAGCAAGGCGCACACGAGGTACAGCACGGCGGCTGAGATGAGGAAGTAAGTCTGCATAGCGGTCAGTTTACACCATGGCGGGCTGAAACCGGCCCGAGGGAAGTCTCAAGATATGGGGGGCGTATGCCGGTTACGGAAGGGGCGCTCCGCCCGCCGGCGGCATGGGCCCCGCCGGAAGCCGGCGTTCAGTCGATGGCCGCCACGCGGATTTCATCGTTGTGGTGGCGCTGCTGTTCCTCCATCACCAGCTGGCCCAGTTCGCGCTTGAGGGCGTTGAACTCGGGCGCGGCCGGGTCGCGCAGGCGCGGCAGGTCCACCAGCAGGTCGCGCTTGACGGTGCCGGGCCGGTAGGTCATGACGATGATGCGGTCGGCCAGGTAGATCGCTTCCTCGATGCTGTGGGTGACGAACAGGATGGTCTTCTTCAGCTCGGACCAGATGCGCAGCAACTCGTCCTGCAGGTTGCGCCGGGTCAGCGCGTCCAATGCGCCGAACGGCTCGTCCATCAGCATGATGGGCGAATCGAGCGCCAGCACGCGCGCGATGGCCACCCGCTGGCGCATGCCGCCCGACAAATCCTTGGGATAGCGGTGGCGGAATTCACCGAGCGACAGCATGGCCAGCAGCCGGTCCACCGTGGCCGCGATGTCCGCCTTGGGCTGGCCCTTGATCTCCAGCCCGAAGGCGATGTTGTCGGCCACCGTCATCCACGGGAACAGCGCGTATTCCTGGAACACCATGCCGCGCGCCGGCCCCGGCCCCGTGACGGGCTGGCCGTCGGCCGTGATGCTGCCGGCGCTGGGCAGGGCGAAGCCGGCCACGGCGTTGAGCAGGGTCGACTTGCCGCAGCCGGACGGCCCCAGCAGGCAGACGAACTGGCCGCGCGGGATCTCCAGGTTGATGTCGCGCAGCGCCACCACTTCCCGGCCCGCGCCGGGAAAGACCTTGTCGACGTGGCTGACCACGATGTGGGGGGCGTCGCCGCTACTACGCATGTCGCTCATATATATTAGAGGCTCAGTTATCGAGGCCGCGGTGCCAGCGCAGCAGGTGGTTGTTCAGCCGGTTCATCAGCACGTCGATGCCGAGACCGATCAGGCCGATGCTGATCATGCCGGCGATGATCTTATCGGACCAGAAGTATTCGCGCGCCTCCAGGATGCGGAAACCGAGGCCATTGTTGACGGCGATCATTTCCGACACGATCACGACGATGAACGCCGTGCCGATCCCGATCCGCACCCCCGACAAGATATAAGGCACGGCGGCCGGCAGCATCACGCGCACGAACATGGTGGTGCCCGAGGCGCCCAGGTTGCGGGCCGCGCGGATATAAATCCCGTCCACCTGGCGCACCCCGGCGATGGTGTTCATCAGCACCGGGAAGAAGGCGCCCAGCGCGATCAGGAACACGGCCGGCGGATTACCGAGCCCGAACCACAGGATGGACAGCGGAATATAGGCGATCGGCGGGATGGGCCGCAGCAGCTGCACCAGCGGATTGAGCCAGGCATGCACGCGCGGACTGGCGCCCATGGCCAGCCCCAGCGGCAGGGCCAGCCCCGCGCCCACGACGAAGCCGACGATGACGCGGTACAAGCTGCCCATGGCGTCGCCGATCAGCTCGCCCGAGAAGGCCCAGCGCAGCCAGCTGCCGGCGGCCGGGTCGTAGGGCTGCAACGGCAGCAGGTACTCGAACCACTTGTGCACCACCGCCCACGGCGACGGCAGCACCTGCGGGTTGACCCAGCCCAGCGAGGCCGCGGCCTGCCACACTGCGATCACCAGGGCCGGCACCACCAGCCCCACACCCGCCTCACGCCACTGCGACTTTGCCATGGCCATCCCCTCTTATTTGACGTTCAGGCTTTTCTTGGCCGCGTCCAGCAAGTCGGTCTTGACCCAGTCGCGCGCCACGGGCGCCTTGGCCAGCCGGCCCACGCCGGTCTTGACCATGATGTCGGCGGTGGTCTGGATGTGCTCGGGCGTGATGTCGTACGAGTACGGCGAATTGCCGATCGCGTCGTCGAAGTCCTGCTTGCTCAACTGGCCCTTGAAGACCACGTCACGCACGTATTTCTCGGCCACGGCCTGGTTATCGATGAAGGTCTTGGTGGCCTCCACGAAGCAGCGCATGAACTTCTCGGCCAGCGGCCGCTTCTCCTTGTAGAACTTCTCCGTCATCACCATGGTGCGCACCGGCGCACCGATCGGCGTGTCGTAGGGCTTGAGCAGCTCGCTGCCATAGCCCTTGTTGATGGCCTGCGACGATTGCGGCTCGGACTGCATCATGGCATCGATGTTCTTGCTCAGCAGCGCCTGGTTCAGGTCGGCGTAGGCCAGGTAAACCAGTTGCACGTCCTTGCCCGGCTGGTCCGAGGCCGTCATGCCCACCTGCTGCAGCTCGGCCAGCAACAGCACTTCCTGGATGCCACCGCGCGTTACGCCCACCTTCTTGCCCTTCAGGTCCTTGAGCGATTTCATGTGCAGGTCGGCCCGGCCCACCAGCCGCGCGCCGCCCTTGGCGAAGCCGGCCACCACATAAATGGGCGCGCCGCTGGCGCGGCCCGAGATGGCCGCCTCGGACGCGGTGGTGCCCACGTCCAGTTCACCGGCGATGATGGCCTGCATCACGTCCAGCCCCTTGGCGAACACGTGCTCATCGACCTTGATGCCGCACTTGGGGGCGATCTCCTTGATATAGGAGACGGCGCCGTAATGGGCGAACTTCAGATTACCGAGCCGCACCACGTCCTGCGCCTGGGCCTGGGCCGTCCACAGCATGGCGGCCAGCGCCACGGTCTTGATCATCGCCTGCTTCTTCATTGCCTCTCCCTCATTGCTAAAAGTTGCACAGATCATAGCAAGTGGCGTCCCGCTTGCCTACTGGAACGGTACAGTCGCGCGCGCCACCCGATGGCCCGACGCTGCCACGATGCGGTAAAATGGCGGCCATCGTCCGGTCCCGGCCGGCCACCCTTCAGACAGATTCCAGGTTCATCATGCTAGATAATCTCACCCAGCGTCTCGCCAAGGTCGTCAAGACCATGCGCGGCGAGGCCCGTTTGACCGAGGCCAACACCGCAGAAATGCTGCGCGAAGTGCGGCTGGCCCTGCTCGAAGCCGACGTGGCCCTGCCGGCCGTGCGCGAGTTCATCGCCCGCGTCAAGGAAAAAGCCATGGGCGAGGAAGTGCTGTCCTCGCTCTCGCCCGGCCAGGCCCTGGTGGGCGTGGTGCAGCGCGAACTGGCCGCCATTATGGGCGCCGACCTCGGTGAACAGGCCGCCCAGCTCAGCTTCGCCCAGCAGCCGCCCGCCATCATCCTGATGGCCGGCCTGCAGGGTGTCGGTAAGACCACCACCGTCGGCAAGCTGGCCAAATACCTCAAGGAACAAAAGAAGAAGAAAGTGCTGACCGTGTCGGCCGACGTCTACCGTCCGGCCGCGATCGCCCAGCTGCAATCGGTGAGCGGCCAGGTGGGCGCCGACTTCTTCCCGTCCACGGCGGCCGACAAGCCGGTCGACATCGCGCTGGCCGCGCTGGACTGGGCCAAGAAACACTACCACGACGTGCTGATCATCGACACCGCCGGCCGCCTCGGTATCGACGAGGAGATGATGCGCGAGATCGCCGCCATCCACGGCGCCGTCAAACCGATCGAAACCCTGTTCGTGGTCGATGCCATGCTGGGCCAGGACGCCATCAACACGGCCAAGGCCTTCAACGACGCGCTGCCGCTGACCGGTATCGTGCTCACCAAACTCGATGGCGACTCGCGCGGCGGCGCGGCGCTGTCGGTGCGCCACATCACGGGCAAGCCGATCAAGTTCGCCGGCGTGTCCGAGAAACTGGACGGCCTGGAAGCGTTCGACCCGCAGCGCATGGCCAACCGCATCCTGGGCATGGGCGACATCCTGGCCCTGGTCGAGGAAGCGCGCAAGGGCGTGGACGCCAAGGCGGCGGCCGACCTGGCGCAGAAGATCAAGGTCGGCGGCAAGTTCGACATGAACGACTTCAAGGCCCAGCTGGGCCAGATGAAGAAGATGGGCGGCATGGCCAGCCTGGTCGACAAGCTGCCGGCCCAGTTCCAGCAGGCGGCCGGCAACGCCAACATGGACCAGGCCGACAAGCAGGTGCGGCGCATGGTCGGCATCATCGACTCGATGACGCCGCAGGAGCGGGCCAAGCCGGAGCTGATCAAGGCCACCCGCAAGCGCCGCATCGCGGCCGGCGCCGGCGTGCAGGTGCAGGAAGTGAACCGCATGCTGACCCAGTTCGAACAGATGCAGACCATGATGAAAAAGCTGTCGGGCGGCGGCATGATGAAGATGATGCGCTCGATGAAGGGCATGATGCCGGGCCTGCGTTAAGCGTTTTCCGCCCCCGTCGGCGCCCCATCCGGCACCGCCTGCGCGCCCCGCGCCAGGCGGTGTTTTTACGTGTAAAAACGGGGGGTTTTGCCCCTGAACGGTGCGCAGCCGGCCCGCCGCCCTGATTTAAGTGGTGTTTCCGGGAAAAAACGCGAAAAACACTTGCATCCCCGGTAAATCCCCACCAATATTAGCCGTGCGATCAATTGCGCAATTTTCCATGTGTTCGTTAAGGAGGCTAGAAGATGGCAACAGCCAAAAAAACCCCAGCAGCAGCACCAGTCAAGAAAGCGGCGGCCGCCAAGCCCGCCGCCGTGAAAAAAGCAGCACCCGCAGCCAAGAAAGCGGCCGCTCCCGCCGCTCCGCGCAAACCGAACGCCGCTTTCATGAAGGCCATGACGCCTTCGGCCGTGCTGGCTGCCGTGGTCGGCGCCGCCCCGTTGCCGCGTACCGAAGTGACCAAGAAAGTGTGGGACTACATCAAGAAGCTGAACCTGCAAGACCCGGCCAACCGCCGCATGATCAATGCCGACGACAAGCTGAAGGCAGTATTCGGCGGCAAAGCCCAGGTGTCCATGTTCGAGATGACCAAACTGATCTCCGACCACCTGAAGTAAGCCCACTGGCGACGCCAGCCCCCTGGTCCCACCCCGGCGCGGCGCGACCGGGGTTTTTTTTTGAACGCCGCTGACGCAACACCGCCTCGCATCTTCCCCGCAACACCTACCATGGCTATCCAGTACCACGCCGTCACCCGCGAACGGCACAGCGCACTGCGCTGGCAACATCCGACCCACCACGCCTTCGCCGCCCACCTGCCCGTCGTCGCGCTGGCGGCCCACGAAATGGCCGCAGCCGCCCGCGCCATGCCGCTGGCCTTCATCGCCCGCAACGGCGGCTACCTGCCCGTCGCCGTGCTGGGCCTGCAGAATGAACGCAATGCCTACGTCGCCCCGGACGGGCGCTGGACGGCGCGCTACCTGCCGGAAGCACTGCGGCTGCATCCGTTCCACCTGCTCGACAACAGCGCGGCCGAACGCGTCCTGTGCGTGGATGAAAGCAGCGGCCTGGTAACGGACAGCCCGGACGGCCAGCCTTTCTTCGACGCGCAAGGCGCGCCGGCGGCGCCGCTGGCGGCGCTGTTGGCATCATTGCGCCAGCATGAACACGGACGGCGCCAGGCCGAAACGGCATGTGCGGCCTTGCAGCGCCTGCGGCTGCTGCGGCCATGGCCGATCAGCGTCGACACGCCGCACGGCGTGCAGCACACGGCCGGCCTGTTCCAGATCGACGAAGCGGCGCTGCAGCAACTGCCGGGCGCCGGGCTGGCCGCGCTGCACGATGGCGGCGCGCTGGCGATGGCCTACGCCCAGCTGCACTCGACCCACAACCTGGCCGAGCTGCAAGCGCTGGCCGCCACGCCGGCACCCGTGCCGCGCCCGCAGCCGGTGCAGCATGCCCAGTCCGCGCTGGCAGCGCTGCCACCATTGCCTGCCGACGCGCCCGCCGTGCTACTGGTGTCGTTCAACTGGAGCACGCTGTGCGAGATGCCCCACCTGGTGCGGCAGGCCGGCTGCCGGGTCCACGTGCTGTGCCCCTCCCACAACGCCGCCATCCAGAACAGTTTCCACGACCACTGGTTCGATTCCGGGCCGACCCAGGACAGCCTGCTGGCCGCGCTGGCGCGGCTGGTGACCGGCGGACGCTACCGCCAGGTCATCATCGGCGACGACCCCATCATGTGGGAAATCCACCGCCGGCCCCTGCCCGGCCTGCGCCACATCCTGCCCATCCGCAAGGATCAAGCCCTGTCCATCCTGAGCAAAACGGGCCTGGCCCGCCATTGCCGCGAACACGGCGTCCAGGCGCCCCGCTTCCACGTGCTGGCGCAGGCGGCCGATGCCGCCGCCGCGTTGCAGGCGCTGGGCTTGCCGCTGGTGCTCAAACAGGAATACTCAAGCGGCGGCGCGGGCGTGTGGGTGGTGCGCGAGGAAGCCCAACTGCAGCAGCTGGTCGCCGCCCATGATTTCAGCGAACCCCTGCTGGCGCAGCAATTCATCGCCGGCACGCTGGTCGGGGTGGAAGCCCTGTTCCGCGAGGGCGAACTGCTCGAATATGTGAATGCGGTCGACGTCGATCCGACGCTCGGGCCCAGCACCAAGCGCCGCTACCTGGCGCGCGATCCGGCCCTCGGTGCGCTGCTGGCGCGGCTGGGCCGCAGCGCCGGCTTGCACGGTTTCGCCAACATCTCACTGATGCGGGAAGACGGCAGCGGCGACTATTACCTGTTTGAAGCCGACCCGCGCCCCAACAAGTGGGTGGCCTACGGCAAATGGTTTGGCAGCGACTTCACGGCCGCCTTCCGCCGTTTCATCGGCAACGACGCGGCGGCCGGCGTGCCGGACGCGGCGGCCAGCATGCCGGTCGAGCACCATGAAGTCGAGTATTTCCCCAACCACGCGGCCAAGCTGCTCAACGAGGGCCGGCTGGCCGACGCCATCGTGCACCTGGTCGACTTCGCCAACAACTGGCGCTACACGGTGTACGACCCGGTGCTGCTGGAATCGAAAATGCGCACGCTGCTGCGAGGCATCAAGTTCCATCCGGCACCGTCAGAGCGGTGATTTGAACTTCCAGTTCTGCCATGCCGACAGCACGGCATTCGGGTATTCGGGGCGGCCGCGGCTGCCGTTGTAGCGGCCCAGCGCCAGGTAAAGGTTGCCCGCTTCCATGTCCAGGTACATGCGCAGGATGGCGCAGCCGTAGCGCAGGTTGGTCTGCATGTTGAACAGAGCGCTGCGGTTGCGGTCGCCGATCACGTTGGTCCAGAACGGCATCACCTGCATGTAGCCGCGCGCGCCCACCATGGACACGGCGTACTTGCGGTAGGCCGATTCCACCTGGATCAGGCCCAGCACGAGGCCGGGGTCGAGGCCGGCCCGGTGCGCCTCGTACCACGCCGTTTCCAAAAATTCCGTGCGCACCTGCTGGTCCGGCAGGCGACGCTGCAAGCGGGCCGACATCTGCGCCAGCCAGACCTGGTAGCGCTGCTGGTCGGCCGGATTGCGGAAACTGGGCTTGGGCGGGCTACTGTCGAGGATGGCGTTCGACAGCGCCAGCCGCACGGAGTCGGCCAGCGCCTCCTCCTTCTGGCTGCCGGCGTGGGCGTTGGGGCCGTGCAGCGCGCCCGTGGCCAGCGCCAGCGCCATCGCCCAGCGCTGGGGCCGGGCCCACCAGCGGCGCCGGTCGGCGCCGTGGACTGGACGGGGGCAGGTCAGGGTGTCCACGGTCAGGCCGCGAGCTTGCCCTTGATGAAGGGGATGATCTCGGCCAGCGGCACGGCGGTCGCTTCCGTATCGCGGCGGCCCTGGTATTCCAGGTTGCCTTCCTTCAGGCCGCGCTCGCCGATCACGACGCGGTGCGGCACGCCGATCAGTTCCCAGTCGGCGAACATGGCGCCCGGACGCAGGCCGCGGTCGTCGACGATCACGTCGATGCCGGCCGCCTGGGCTTGCGCGTACAACTGCTCCGTTTCCGCCTTGACCAGCTCGCTGCGGTCCATGCCCATCGGGCACAGCACCAGCTCGAACGGCGCCAGCGAAGTCGGCCAGATGATGCCCTTGTCGTCGAAGTTCTGCTCGATGGCCGCGCCCAGGATGCGGGTGATGCCGATGCCGTAGCAGCCCATCTGCAGCGGCGCCGGCTTGCCGTTCTCGTCGAGGAAGGTAGCCTTCATGCTTTCCGAGTAGGCCGTGCCCAGCTGGAACACGTGGCCCACTTCGATGCCGCGCTCGATGGCCAGCACGCCCTTGCCGTCCGGCGAGGCGTCGCCTTCGACCACGTTGCGCAGGTCGGCCACCAGATGCGGTTCCAGCACGTCGCGGCCCCAGTTGGCGCCCGTGTAGTGGAAACCGGCGTCGTTGGCGCCGCACACGAAATCGGCCATGTTGGCCACCGTGCGGTCGGCCACCACGGTGACGGGCGCCTTGGTGCCGATCGGGCCCAGGTAGCCGGGCACGCAGCCGTACACTTCCAGGATTTCCGCTTCGGTCGAGAAGCGGTGCGCGGCCAGGCCGGGCACCTTGCCGACCTTGACTTCGTTCAGCTCATGGTCGCCGCGCAGCAGCAGCATGAAGTATTGCTGGGTGACCTTACCGTCCTGCTCGTGGTCCACCGTCAGCGCGATGGTCTTGACGGTGCGGCTCAACGGCAGGCCCAGCAGCTCGGCCACCTGTTCGCACTTGGTGGCGTTGGGGGTGGCCGCCTTGACCAGCGCCTCGGCGGCGGCCGGACGCGCGGCCGCCAGCGGCAGCGCCTCGGCCGCCTCCATGTTGGCCGCGTAGTCGGAGGTCGGGCAGTACACGAGCGCGTCCTCGCCGGTGCTGGCGATCACGTGGAACTCGTGCGAGCCGGTGCCGCCGATGGCGCCGTTATCGGCCGCCACGGCGCGGAACTTCAGGCCGAAGCGGTTGAAGATGCGGGTGTAGGCGTCATACATGACCTTGTACGAGGCCTGCATGCCGGCCAGGTCGCGGTCGAACGAGTAGGCATCCTTCATGGTGAACTCGCGGCCGCGCATCAGGCCGAAGCGGGGACGGCGCTCGTCGCGGAACTTGGTCTGGATGTGGTAAAAATTCAACGGCAGTTGGCGGTAGGATTTAATTTCCGAACGAACAACATCAGTGATCACTTCCTCGGACGTGGGCTGGATCGCGAAGTCGCGGCCATGGCGGTCTTTGACGCGCATCAGTTCCGGGCCCATCTTGTCCCAGCGGCCCGTTTCCTGCCACAGCTCGGCCGGCTGCACGAGCGGCATCAGCAGTTCGATGGCGGAGGCGGCGTTCATCTCTTCGCGCACGATGGCTTCGACTTTGCGGATCACCCGCAGGCCCATCGGCATGTAGGTGTAGATACCCGAGCCCAGGCGTTTGATCATGCCGGCCCGCATCATCAACTGGTGGCTGACGATTTCGGCATCGGCTGGTGCTTCTTTAAGCGTGGAAATAAAAAATCGGGAGGCGCGCATAACGGTGAATTCTTTTTAAAAAGAGAGGGTTATAATCAACCTAATTTTAAAGGATTAGCTGGCTGATGCGTCCATACTTTATACAAATGCGTTCAATTGATGGCGTTGCGGCCGTTTTCGTACCCCGAAAACCGTGCCGGCACGCCAATTTGTGGGCAAAAATGTAAGCCGGACGCTTAGTCGCAGAAAGTTTGAGGTGCAACATGCTCGATCGTGAAGGGTTTCGGCCCAACGTCGGCATCATCCTGCTCAACGCCCATAACGAGGTGTGGTGGGGCAAGCGGGTGCGCGAGCACTCATGGCAGTTTCCGCAGGGCGGTATTAAGTACGGTGAAACGCCGGAACAGGCGATGTACCGGGAGTTGGAAGAGGAGATCGGGTTAAGGCAGGAGCACGTCAAGATCGTCGGCCGCACGCGCGACTGGCTGCGCTACGAAGTGCCTGACCACTTCATCAAGCGGGAAATCCGCGGCCACTACCGGGGGCAAAAGCAGATCTGGTTCCTGTTGCGCATGTGCGCGCGCGACAACGACGTCAATCTGCGCCTGACCGACCATCCCGAATTCGACGCCTGGCGCTGGCATGACTACTGGGTGCCGCTGGACGTGGTGATCGAATTCAAGCGCGAAGTGTACCAGCGCGCGCTGCAGGAATTGTCGCGTTTCCTGACCTGGCCCGCGCATGGCAACGGCCAGCACCGCCACACGTCGCGCTATCTGCGCCAGCCGCACGCGCCCCGCGCCGTGGCGACGCCGGCGCCGTGCACGGAAGGGACGCCGGTCCCGGCATCCCAGCCGGGCGCGCAGCCGGAAGCGCGCCAGCAGCACGGCGGCGGCCCGGCTTCGCGCGGACAGCCGCGTCCACCGCGGCAAGCCTCTGCGCCGACTGCGCCAGCGGCCATCGCCCCGGCAGCGCCGGCAGCCATGGCCCCGGCCGTGCAGGAGGAAGCGGTGGACGTGATCAAGGCGGGCGGCTGACGCGCTGAGCCGCACACAGTATTAATACGTGCCGTATTGATACAAACAGCTTGGACAGGATGGACGGGCGGGACGGCCGGATGGCGGTCCCGCCCGTTTTGCTTCGCGGCCGCGCCATGCCCCGCTGCTGCCCGCGCCGGCCGGACGTACGCAATCGGCGCAGCGGGTACAATGGCGGCTGGCTGTTCCATCCCCGATACCACCCATGTTCAATCCCTCCTCCGACGACGTGCGCCGCTTCTTCTGCGAGACGTTCCGCAAGCAGCGCGCCAACGACATCCTCAGCCCCATCGAAGCGATGGCGGCCGACTGGATACGCCACCACCCCGAATACCACGACATCCTGAGCGACGTGGAGGCGGCGCTGGCGCGTGACTTCAGCGTCGACAGCGGCCAGACCAACCCCTTCCTGCACCTGTCCATGCACCTGTCGATCGACGAGCAGATCTCGATCGACCAGCCGCCCGGCATCCGCGAGGCGGCCACCGCCCTCACCCTGCGGCTCGATTCGGCGCACGAAGCGCACCACCAAATCATGGAATGCCTGGGCGAAATGATCTGGACGGCCCAACGCTCCGGCCTGCCGCTGGACGGCGACGCCTACGTCGAAAGCGTGCGCCGCCGCCTCAAATAAAATCTATGGTCACCCTCTTTTTTGCAAGCTGATTTTTTGTATGCTGTAAGAAGGCTCGCTTAAATCTATCCGGCGTCTAATTGGAGATGTACTCCGCGCCACGATGAGAGTCGCGCCTGTCG
>NZ_JACEZT010000011.1 GCF_014042345.1 Rugamonas brunnea | reverse complement strand
GACCGACAGGCGCGACTCTCATCGTGGCGCGGAGTACATCTCCAATTAGACGCCGGATAGATTTAAGCGAGCCTTCTTACAGCATACAAAAAATCAGCTTGCAAAAAAGAGGGTGACCATAGATTTTATTGCACTCTATGCCAGCCCAAGCCATCAGCTTCGCCCTGTTCCTGTGCGCCTACTATGCGCACGCGGGCACCTTCTCGACCTACGCCACGCTGTTTTTCGCCGGCAAAGGCATGAGCGTGGGCCAGATCGGCGTGCTGATGTCGATGATCCAGGTGCTGCGCATCGTCGGCCCGAACGTGTGGGGCTACGTGGCCGACCACAGCGAGCGGCGGGTGTGGGTGCTGCGCATGACGGGTGTGGCGGCGCTGACGGCGTTTTCCGGTTTCTTCTTCGGCCAGACCTTCGTCCAGTTCCTGCTGGCGATGGTGCTGCTGAACCTGTTCACCAGCGCCCAGGGGCCCTTATGCGAGGCGTTGATGCTATCGGAAATGCGGGGCGACCTGACTTACTATGGCCGCATCCGGCTGTGGGGATCGATCGGCTTCATCGCCAGCGTGATGGCGGCCGCCTACGCGCTCGACGCCTTTGGCATCATGGCCCTGCCGTGGATCGCGGGCGGGCTGCTGGTGTGCGTGGTGCTGGCCAGCCTGCGCCTGAAGGAGGTGAAGCGGCTGGAGCACAAGACGGCGCCGCCGCCGTTGTGGACGCTGCTGCGCCGGCGCGAGGTGATCGCGTTCTTCTGCTCCACGGCGCTGATGGTGTCGGCCCACACGGCGCTGTACACCTTCTACTCGCTGTACCTGGAACGCCATGGCTACAGCAAGGCCTTCATCGGGACAATGTGGTCGCTGGGGGTGACGGCGGAAGTACTGCTGTTCTATTTCCAGGCGCCGCTGTTCCGGCGCTGGGGCGCGCGGCGGCTGATGTATGCGGCGCTGGGCGTGGGCGTGCTGCGGTTCGCGCTGATCGGCGCCGCGCCGCAGCAGGTGGCGCTGCTGGCGGGCGCCCAGTTGCTGCACGCGGCCACGTTCGCGCTCCATCACTCGGCCTCGGTCACCACCTTGCAGCGCTGGTTCTCCGGACCGCTGCAGGCGCGCGGCCAGGCCTTGTTCATCAGCTTGTCGTATGGGATAGGGGGCTCGCTCGGAGGCCTGTTCCTGGCCCAGTGCTGGCAGCGCCTGGGGCCGCAGTCCGTGTATTACGTGGCGTCGATGATGGTGGCCGGCGCCGCCGTGGCGGCGGGCCTGTCGTTCCGCTGGCAGCGTGAGGATGGCCCGCGCTAGCGCGCCGCTGGTCCGTCGCTTAGCCGCCGCGGTTGACCACCACCGCTTCCAGCCGGTGCCGCCGTTCGACGGCCTTCACCACCAGCGCCCGCATGTCGTTAAGCAGCGCGAATTCCGTCTGGCTCAACTGGATCGGCGGGAAGCTCTCGTCCCAGTCGCCGTACAGGAAGCCGGCCGGCTGGCCGTTCGATGACAGCGGCAGGATCACGAAGCTGCGCGCGTCGGCCAGGGTATTCTTCCACCACAGGGGCAGCTTGGCGGCGAACTTGGCGTCCTTGGCGTTTTCGATGAAGATCACGCGGTCGCTGTTGAGGGCCGCGTGGAACACGTTGGGTTCATAGCTGTCGGAGAAGGTCATGTCCGGCAGGCGTTCCTTCACGCCTTCGCCAAAGCAGATCTTGGCCGCGTACTGGCCTTCCTTGCGGTTGCGCACAAAGGCCACGGCGCGCGAGAAGTCCAGGCCCTGGTACACGGTTTCGAGCGCGATCGACACCATCTGGCCGGGGCTGGCCGTATCGAGCACGTCGCGCATGTCGGCCAGGCCGGACAGCAGGATCTTGTTGCCCTCGGCGCGCTGGCGGGTGGTGGCCAGCGCCTTGGCGCGCCGTTCGGCCGGGCGCGACAGCGGGGCGATGGTGAGGTCTTCGGCGGCCACGATCTTGGCTTGCTCGATGGCGGCCATCAGGTTGTCCGGCTCCACGCCCAGCATGCCGGAATAGCGTTCCGTCAGTTTCTGCACGGCGGCCGCGCCGGCCGCGTCGTCGTGCCACAGCGAGTCGGCGCACAGGGCCGACATGGTCGACAGCCCGGCGATCCAGTCCGTGGGGCTCACTTCCTCGCCCGGTTCCACCGGCTCCAGCTTGCGCATGCCGTTGATCAGGCTTTGCGGCAGGCCCCAATGGCGGGCGGCGGCGTGGCCGATGTCTTCCAGGCTCAGGCCCAGCACTTCCGGCGCGATGTCGTCCACCGTCAGGCCTTCCGCGTCGGCCCGCTGTTGCAGGTCGTGCCAGCGTTCGGGCATGTAGAAGGTCAGCATCATGCGGCCCAGCGTGTGCAGCATCGAGCACACCACGGCTTCCTCGGCATGGCGGCTCTCGGCGCTGGTGGCAATCTGCTGGGCCACGATCCCGGCCAGCACCGCCTTTTCCATTTCGATGTGGGCGATGCCCGTGTCGGGCGAGGAGGCCGACAATTCTTCGATCAGCTTCAGGCCCAGGGCCAGGTGGCCGATGGCTTCCGTGCCCAGCACCAGCACCGCCTTGGAGACCGTATTGACGTGCTGGCCGAAGGCCGAATACATGCCGCTGTTGGCTAGCCGCAGCACCTTCTGGGTCAGGACGGGGTCCGACAGCACGGTGCGCGCCATGTCGAATTCCTGCTCGTCCTCGCCGCGCATGGCGCCCAGGATGGCGGTGATGGCCTTGGCGAAACCGGGCATGTCTCCCTGGCGGCGGGTGCAGTCCCACATCTCGGACAGGGTTTTGTCGCCCAGCGGGGTGGGGGCCTTGAAGCCGGCGTTCATTGGTGCACCTGGCGCAGTTCTTCCGGCAGCAGGTTGGCGTAGGTGCTCTCCTTGAGCGCCGTCATCGCCACATTGGCCGGCATGGGTTTGCCCGTCAGGTAGCCCTGGATGTACTGGCAGCCGCGGTCATCGAGGTAGCGCAGCTGTTCTTCCGTCTCCACCCCTTCTGCCACCACCGACAGGTCCAGGTGCTTGGCCAGGTCCAGTACGGCGTTGCAGATGGCGCCGTCCTTCTGTGAACCGGGCAGGTCGCGGATGAAGGTGCGGTCGATCTTGAGCACGGAGATGGGGAAGCGCTTGAGGTAAGCCAGCGACGAATAGCCGGTGCCGAAATCGTCGATCGCGATGCGCGCCTTGCGCAGCGCCATTTTCGACAGGATGGTCTCGGCATGGACCGGATCGACCATCAGGGTGCCTTCTGTAATTTCTAGAACCAATTGCTCACCAGATAAGCCAGAGAATGCGAGCGCGTCATCGAGCACGTCAAGGAATTTGTCGTTGCGGAATTGGCGCGGGCTGATATTAACGGAGATGTACAGGCGCCGCTTGCACACTTCTTCGAACTGTTTGAGCTGCACGCTGGCCGCCTTCAGCGCCCACGCGCCGAGCAGGTTGATCAGGCCATTGGTCTCGGCGATCGGAATGAAGCGCGCCGGCGGCACCATGCCCAGCGTGGGGTGCTTCCAGCGCATCAGGGTCTCGAAGCCCTGGATCTCGCGCGTGCGCGCGTCCACGATGGGCTGGTAATAGAGCAGGAACTCGCCTTCGCGCACGGCCTGGAACATGGCCGCTTCCAGCGAAATATCGTGTTCGGGCGGGCCGCTGTGCTTGGGGCTGTAGACCACGCAGCGGGCCTTGCCGGTTTCCTTGGCGCGCGACATGGCGGCGTCGGCCAGCGCCACCAGCCGCACTTCATCCTCGGCATGGTGGGGGTAGACCGACACGCCGACCGAGGCGCCCACATAGATGGTGTGGCTGTCGACTTCGAACGGCGATTGCAGGGTGGCGATCAGGCGCCCCGTGACCAGCTTGATCTGCGCTTCCGTGCTGGTGCCGGGCAGTACGGCCACGAATTCGTCGCCGCCCACGCGGGCCAGGGTGTCGCTGTCGCGCAGCGTCTTGCGCAGGCGCGCGGCGGCCATGCGCAGCACGGCGTCGCCGACCGGGTGGCCGAGGCCATCGTTGACTTTCTTGAAACCGTCGAGACCCACTGTGGCCACGGCGAAGCCCTGGCCGGAGCGGCGTGCGTTGGCGATCACCATCCGGATGCGGTCCGACAGCAGCAGGCGGTTGGGCAGTTCCGTCAGGCCGTCGTGGGTGGCCATGTGGCGCAGGCGCTCCTCGGTCGCGTGCTGGACCGACATGTCGCGGCCCACCACGAGGAATTCCGGCGCCTGTTCCAGATTGAGGAAGCACGATACGCGCAGTTCGAACCACACTTCATGTTCCGGGGTCTTCAGGCGCACTTCGACCAGGCTGGGCGCGAGCGATTGCAGTACCTCGGCCAACGCCGCCTTGAGCGCCGGCTGGTCGGCGGCCGCCACGTGGGCCGTCAGCAGGTCGCCGTGCAAGTCATGGGGGCTGGCGAGCAGGGCCACGGCGCGCTTGCTGGCGAACAGCAGCTGGCCTGGCTGGTTGAGTCTGAAGACAACATCGCCTGCCTCTTCCATGAGGTGATCTAATTCATGCCGCGAATCGCGCTGAGGCAGGGATGGGGAACTGGAAAGCATTGTAACGATCTAATCTCTCATTTTGTCGCGTAACAAATTTTACAACGTTTGGTGGCGGTCCATCAGGGCTGCGGCACGGCTGACTTGCAAAACCAGAACGAAATGTATCACTGATGGGAATGGATTTACATGAAAAAAGACAACATCTGCGCATGTTTTGATGAAATCGCGCCAGTTCTGCAGAAAAATCAGGCGCCAGAGGGGAAACGGCGGAATATTTCTTGAATTTCCGTCTACTTGACGAGCAATTGCTCGGTATTTGCGGCCGGGCCACGCTTGTCTAAAATCAAGGCAACAGGTGGACGTCGCGCCATATTCAAGCATTTGCTTGATTATGAAAAAATTCTCGATTAGGCTGTCAGCATCGCCACCCCGGCCCTGGACACTTTCCGCTTATGGAGTCAATGATGAATGCCTTCGATACCCACGCCGTCAGCAACACGGTCCCGCCGTTCGAGAACGTCAACCTGTTTGCCTGCGATCCCGCCTTGCGGGAAGCGCTGGAACGGGAGGGCGGCGCCAGCCAGGCTGCGTCGCTGCGTGCGCTGGGCGAGCGCCTGGGCCGCGCCGAGGTGCTGGACCTGGCCCGGCTGGCCAATCTGCACACGCCGCGCCTGCACAATTTCGACCGCGGGGGCCACCGCATCGATGAAGTGGAATTCCACCCGTCCTGGCACAGCCTGATGGCGCTGCTGATTGAAAACGGCGCCCACGCATCGCCGTGGGAGGAGCAGGGCGCGGGCGCACAAGTGGCGCGGGCGGCCCGCTACATGCTGTTTGGCCAGCTTGAGAACGGTTCCCAATGCCCGGTGACGATGACCTACGCCTCGGTGCCGGCCTTGCGCCAGGCGCCCCGGATCGCCGCCCGGTGGCTGCCCAAGATCTTGTCGCGCGAATATGATCCGCGTTCGCTGCCGGTTGAACAGAAGCGCGGCGCGCTGGTCGGCATGGGCATGACGGAAAAGCAGGGCGGCTCCGACGTGCGGGCCAATACCACGATGGCCGAGGCGCTGTCGCCCGACGAAGGCCGGCGCCTGTTCGGCGACGATGGCGAGGACGCGTGGCGCATCGTCGGCCACAAATGGTTCTTCTCGGCGCCCCAGAGCGACGCCCACCTGATCCTGGCGCAGACCGAGGCGCAGGGCAGTGCCGGCCTGAGCTGCTTCTTTGTGCCGCGCTTTTTGCCCAACGGCCAGCGCAACGCCATCCGTGTGCAGCGCCTGAAGGACAAGCTGGGCAACCGCTCCAACGCCTCGTCGGAAGTGGAATTCACGGGCGCCTACGGCTGGCTGGTGGGCAAGCTGGGACGCGGCATCCCCACCATCCTGGAGATGGGCAGCCATACCCGGCTCGACTGCGTGCTGGGCAGCGCCGGCACCATGCGCGCCGCGCTGACCCATGCGCTGCACCACGCGCGCCGCCGCCACGCGTTCGGCAAGGCGCTGTCCGAGCAGCCGCTGATGCAGAATGTACTGGCCGACCTGGCGCTGGAATCGGAGGCGGCCACCGCGTTTGCGCTGCGCCTGGCGCGCTGCTACGACGAGAGCGCCGAGCCGGCCCAGGCGCTGCTGGCGCGCGTGCTTACGCCGGCCGGCAAATACTGGATCTGCAAGCGCGGTCCGGCTTTCGGCGCCGAAGCGATGGAAGTGATCGGCGGCAGCGGCTACGTGGAAGACAGCCCGCTGGCGCGGCTGTACCGCGAACTGCCCGTCAATTCGATCTGGGAAGGCTCGGGCAACGTCATGTGCCTGGACTTGCTGCGCGCGCTGGGCAAGACGCCGGCCGCGCGCGACGCGCTGGCGGCCGAACTGGCGCTGGCCGGCGACGCCCATCCCGACTACGCGCGCTACACCGGCGCGCTGCTGGCCGACCTTAGCCAGCCGCAGACGGACGAATACGGCGCGCGCCGGCTGGCCGAACGCATCGTGCTGGCGGTGCAGGCCGGGCTGCTGCTGCGCCACGCGCCGGCGTACGTGTCGCAGGCGTTCGTCGCCTCGCGCCTGGCGCAGGGCGTGGCCGGCGCCTTCGGCCACCTGCCGGACGGCGTCGATTGCGCCGCCATCCTGGCGCGGGCACTGGTGGAGCCGGCATGATCTGAATTAATTTTCGTGAAACAGTTCCATCGCGGCGTGCGGGCTGGGATAATGCGGCTTACCCCCGTGCGGCTGACCACCGATAAAACGGCAACGCGCCCCGTCCCGTACCCCTGGGAGTGGCGGCGCCGTCCTGACACTGCGAGCTCATCACGATGAAACAAGATCCGCGTTTTCCCAACCTCTACATCACCAACCATCCCCTGATCCAGCACAAACTGAGCCACATGCGGGCCAAGGACACGTCCACCCGCACGTTCCGCGAGCTGCTGAAGGAAATCACGCTGTTGATGGGCTATGAGATCACGCGCGACCTGCCGCTGACCACCCGCACCATCGAAACCCCGCTGATGACGCTGGACGCGCCCGTGATCGCCGGCAAGAAGCTGGCCATCGTGCCCGTGCTGCGCGCCGGCATCGGCATGAGCGACGGCCTGCTGAACCTGATCCCGTCGGCCCGCGTGGGCCACATCGGCGTCTACCGCGATCCGGAAACCCATCAGCCGGTGGAATACCTGGTGCGCCTGCCCGACCTGGCCGAGCGCACCTTCATCCTGTGCGATCCGATGGTGGCGACCGGCAATTCGGCCGTGCACGCGGTGGACGTGCTCAAGTCGCGCGGCGTGAAGGACGAGCAGATCATCTTCCTGGCCCTGGTGGCCGCGCCGGAAGGCATCACCGTGTTCCAGAACGCCCATCCGGGCGTGAAGATCTATTGCGCCGCGCTGGACTCGCACCTGAACGACCATGCCTACATCGTGCCGGGCCTGGGCGACGCGGGTGATCGCATCTTCGGCACCAAGGGCTGACGGACGCGCCATGGCCACACTGAGCGACCAGGAATTCCATGCGCGCATGCAGGCGCTGAGCGACAAGTTCGCCGCCACCGTCCCCGTCACGCTGGACAAGATCACGGCCGCGCTGGCCGCCTGCCGCGCCGACGGGCCGGCCGGTCCCAGCCCGGACCACTTGCACGTTCTGCATGAGCTGCTGCATGGGGTGGCCGGTTCCGCCGGCACCTTCGGCTATGGCACGCTGGGCCAGTATTGCCGCGTCGTCGAGCAGCAGTTGCGGGCCGTGCTGGGCGGGCAGGCCGAGTGGCCGGTGGTGGCGCCCCAGGTGGATGCGCTGCTGCGCTGGGCGGCCCGCGATCCGCGTGCGCCGTCGTGGTAAGAAGAACAGCAAGTGTGGCGCGCTTGCTATTCTTTTTGACGCATCTCAAACCTAACGCTGTTTTTCAGGCTATAGTGACATCGTTACCTGTTAAAAGAGCAAGGTTGAGGTCGCTAAACGGTGCTAAAAGGCATGTCAGAATGCTGTAAGTGTCGGTTTTTACAGCTATTTTCAGCCTCTCGCATTTATTTTTGCGAAAACGTGCTTTTCTCTTGTAATTGGGTATAATGCGGCATCGTTTAGATTCAAGAGTAGTGCAGTTTGTCTGTCATTTCTTTCTTGCCTCAAACGATATCACGGGCGCAAGCCCAACTTAACTGAAATAGGAATTGTAATGGCAACTGGTATCGTAAAATGGTTCAATGACTCGAAGGGTTTCGGCTTTATCACCCCTGACGAAGGCGGCGAAGATCTGTTCGCTCACTTCTCGGCGATTCAGACGACCGGCTTCAAGTCGCTGCAAGAGAACCAACGTGTTTCTTTTGAAGTGACCGCTGGCCCTAAGGGCAAGCAAGCTTCGAACATTCAGCCACTGTAATACGCTGAGTCAAACGACATAAAGAAATCCTCGGTATCCGAGGATTTTTTTTCGTCTCAAGCTTTTGTTTTTGCCATTATTTCCATGCCTTGCGCCAATAATCGGGCTGGGCATAGGTGTGGCGCAGGAAGTCCACGAAGGCGCGGATGCGCAGCGGCAGGTGGCGGCGTTGCGCGAACACGGCGTAGATATCGTTGCCCGGCGCTGAATGCTGGTCCAGCACCGTCTGCAGCTGGCCCGACTCGATCTCGCTGCCCACTTCCCACATCGAACGCCAGGCCAGGCCCTTGCCAGCCAGCGCCCAGTCGTGCAGCACCTGGCCGTCATTGCAGCCCATATTGCCCGTCACTTTCAAGGTTACGATCTTGCCGCCGTCGCGGAAGGTCCAGCCGCGCTGGCTGCCTTCGCTGCTGATGGCCAGGCAGTTGTGCTTGGACAGGTCGGCCAGCGTCTTCGGTTCGCCGTAGCGTTTTAAATAGGCGGGCGCGGCCACCAGTACCCGCTCGTTGTCGGCCAGCTTGACGCTGACCAGGTTGGAGTCCGACAGGCTGGCGATGCGGATCGCCACGTCCACGCCTTCGCCGATCAGGTCCACCACGCGGTCGTTCAGGTTCAGCGTGCATTGCACGTCGCGGTGCTCGGCCAGGAAGGAGGGCAGCAGCGGCGCCACGTGCTGGCGGCCGAAGCCGGCCGGCGCCGAGATCATCAGGTGGCCGCTGGCGCGGGCGCTGCGCTCGGCCACGGCCGATTCCGCATCCTCCAGTTCGGCCAGGATGCGCTGGCAATCTTCAAGAAAGGCGGCGCCTTCGTTGGTCAGGGCCAGCTTGCGCGTCGTGCGTTGTAAAAGCTTCACACCGAGGCGCGCCTCCAATGCATCGAGCCGACGGCCTATCATGGCCGGCGCGATGCCCTCGGCACGGGCGGCGGCCGACAGGCTGCCCTTGGAAACGACTTCGACGAAGGTGGAGATTTGCCTGAACTGACCCATGGATGCCTGTTGCCCGTCACTTGTGTGAAAAACGCAAAGATGAAGTGATTTTTAGTCTTGTTTGCATAACTAAATAGTGAATATACTTGAAAACAGATCGTGATGTAACCGAGTCTGGACACTAAAAGATTCGGTTAGCAACAAGATTAGCAACGCTTATACTTTCGGATAGCAGTTCACTTTACCTTATACGGAGAGACATCCATGACGACCATCAACGTACCGGCTGGTATGCAAATTACGGGCGAGATCAAGCCCGGCTACGAACAGATTTTGACGCCGGACGCGCTCGCCCTGGTGGTCAAGCTGTCGCGCGCGTTCGAGTCGCGCCGCCAGGAACTGCTGGCCGTGCGCGTTGAGCGCGCCAAGCGCCTGGACGCCGGCGAGCGTCCTGACTTCCTGCCAGAGACGGCCCACATCCGTAACGGCGACTGGAAGATCGCCCCGATTCCGAAGGCGCTGGAATGCCGCCGCGTGGAAATCACCGGCCCGGTCGAGCGCAAGATGGTCATCAACGCCTTCAACTCGGGCGCCGACA
Organism: Rugamonas brunnea; assembly: GCF_014042345.1. GTDB lineage: Bacteria > Pseudomonadota > Gammaproteobacteria > Burkholderiales > Burkholderiaceae_D > Rugamonas > Rugamonas brunnea. The sequence continues at coordinate 204,612 of NZ_JACEZT010000011.1, read as the reverse complement.
GCTACATGACCGACTTCGAAGATTCGAACACCCCGAACTGGGACAACCAGATCACCGGCCAGATCAACATGTTCGACGCCGTGCGCCGCACCATCTCGCTGGAGCAGAACGGCAAGTCGTACAAGCTGAACGACAAGATCGCCACCCTGGTCGTGCGTCCACGCGGCTGGCACCTGGATGAGAAGCACGTGCTGGTTGACGGCAAGCGCATCTCCGGCGGTATCTTCGACTTCGCCCTGTTCATGTTCCACAACGCCAAGGAACAGCTGGCCCGCGGCGCCGGCCCATACTTCTACCTGCCGAAGATGGAATCGCACCTGGAAGCCCGTCTGTGGAACGACATCTTCGTCATGACCCAGAACGAACTGGGCCTGGCGCAAGGCACCATCAAGGCCACCGTGCTGATCGAAACCATCCTGGCTGCGTTCGAGATGGACGAGATCCTGTACGAACTGCGTGAACACAGCTCGGGCCTGAACGCCGGCCGTTGGGACTACATCTTCTCCTGCATCAAGAAGTTCAAGCTGGACAAGGACTTCTGCCTGGCCGACCGCGCCAAGGTGACGATGACCTCGCCGTTCATGCGCGCTTACGCCTTGCTGCTGCTGAAGACCTGCCACAAGCGCAATGCACCTGCCATCGGCGGTATGGCCGCGCTGATCCCGATCAAGAACGATCCGGAAAAGAACGAAGTGGCGATGGGCGGCGTGCGCAACGACAAGGCACGCGACGCGACCGACGGCTACGACGGCGGCTGGGTGGCGCACCCAGGCCTGGTGGACCTGGCCATGGCCGAGTTCAAGAAAGTGCTGGGCGACAAGCCTAACCAGATCGAGAAGCAGCGTCCTGACGTGAACGTCACGGCCGCCGAACTGCTGGACTTCAAGCCAGAAACGCCGATCACGGAAGCAGGCCTGCGTTACAACATCAACGTTGGTATCCACTACCTGGGCAGCTGGCTGGCAGGCAATGGTTGCGTGCCTATCCACAACCTGATGGAAGACGCCGCCACGGCCGAAATCAGCCGCTCGCAAGTGTGGCAGTGGATTCGTTCCACCAAGGGTGTGCTGGAAGATGGCCGCAAAGTCACGGCCGAGATGGTCCGCGCCATGATTCCGGAAGAGCTGGCCAAAGTGCAGCGTGACGCGCCAGGCGGCGAAGGCCCGACCTACCCACGCGCCGCGCAGATCTTCGAGGAAATGTCGACGTCCGAATCGTTCGCCGAGTTCCTGACCCTGCCGCTGTACGAAGAAATCTAAGTTTCACAGCATGCCGCCCCCGGGCGGCATCAAAACAAAGGGCAAGTCCGCCAGTGCGGACTTGCCCTTTTTTTGTCGGCCGGTTCGGTCGGCGCAGACCCTGGCGCCAGGGCGGAGAGTCTGCTCCTAACGGCAAGCTCTCAGAAGTCGTTCTTCCACAAGCGCAATGCCGTGAACGTGGCCAGCGCCGTGTCGCCCGGCGACAGGCGGTCGGCCTTGACCAGTTGCGCGGCGATGGCCGGGTCACGGTAGCGCAGGAAGGGGTTGGTGGCCTTCTCGACGCCGAGCGTGCTCGGCACGGTGGGCAGGTCATGCTCGCGCCGGTCCGTTTCCACCACGACGCGCTCGCGCAGGGCTTCGTTGTCCGGGTCCACCACGCGCGCGAAGCGCAGGTTGGACAGGGTGTACTCGTGGGCGCAGAAGATCTTGGTGTCGTCGGGCAGGGCGGCCAGCTTGCCAAGTGAGCTGATCATCTGCGCCGGCGTGCCCTCGAACAGGCGGCCGCAACCGCCGGCGAACAGGGTGTCGCCGCAGAACAACCACGTCGGTTCGTCGTCCGTCGCCTCGCGCACGTAGGCGATGTGGCCCATGGTGTGGCCCGGCACATCCAGCACCGACAGGTGCAAATCCAGTCCCGGCACGTCGATGCGCTTGCCTTCGCCCACCGGCAGCGTGACACCGGCGATGCGTTCGTTGCGCGGTCCGAAAACAGGAACCGGATAATGCTGTAATAATGCAGGCACGCCCCCGATATGGTCAGCGTGGTGGTGGGTGAGTAAAATGGCAGTCAGCTTGAGGCCGTTTTCCTTCAGCGCCGCCAGGATGGGCTTGGCATCACCGGGGTCGACCACGGCGGCATGCGTGCCATCATGTATCAGCCACAGATAGTTGTCTTGAAAAGCAGGTACCGTGAGGACGTGTAACGTGTGGGGAGTTGAGATGGTCATTGGGTCACGAAAGGCTAGGCATGGATAACGCTGCATCCGACCAATCCATTATAGCGCTGGACGGCTGGCTGCAAACCCCGGCAGGCAGGTACTTGTGTGAGTGGGAACAAACCTGCCTCGATAATCTGACGGCGGATATCTTCGGTTTCAATGCCCTGCAGATCGGCATGCCGCAAATTAATGCGCTGGCGGCCAACCGTATGCCTTACCAGTGGCTGGCCGACAACCGCGTGCGCCCGCGCAGCGTGGGCGCCGCGCCGGAAGATGTGCCGCGCCAGGTGGCCGTGGCGCTCGACTACACGGAACTGCCGTTCGCGTCGCAAAGCATCGACCTCGTCGTGCTGCCCCATGTGCTGGAATTTTCCCCTGAACCGCACCAGGTGCTGCGTGAGGTGGAGCGGGTGCTGATACCGGAAGGGCAGGTCATCATCTGCGGCTTCAACCCGGCCAGCCTGTGGGGCGCGCGTCAGGCGGTGGGGCGGGTGACCGGGTCCGATTTCCTGCCGCGGGCGCAGGAGCTGATCTCTATGCCACGCATGCGCGACTGGTTAAAATTATTGAATCTGGGCGCCAGCCAGAGCCACTTCGGCTGCTACGCGCCCGCCTGTCGCACGGAAAAGTGGCTGCACCGCTACGCCTTCATGGATAATGCGGGCGCGCGCTGGTGGCCGTATCTGGGCGGCGTGTATATCGTGCAGGCCATCAAGCGCGTGAAAGGCATGCATTTGATCGGTCCGGCATGGACCAAACGAACGGCGGCGGCCCCGGTGGCCGTGCCGGTAACCAACAAGAGGCGGAAACAGCAGGATGGATAAAGTCGATATTTTTGCCGATGGCGCATGCAAGGGTAACCCCGGCACGGGCGGCTGGGGCGCATTGATGGTGGCCGACGGGGCAGAAAAGGAAATTTTCGGCGGCGCGTTGAATACCACCAATAACCGCATGGAATTGCAGGCCGTGATCGAGGCGCTCAACGCGCTCAAGCGCCCTTGCGCCGTGACGCTGTACACGGACAGCCAGTATGTGCAAAAAGGCATCAGCGAGTGGATACACGGCTGGAAGGCGCGCGGCTGGAAGACGGCGGCCAAGGAGCCGGTCAAGAACGAGGATTTGTGGAAGGCGCTGGACGCGGCCCAGGCCGTGCACCAGGTCGAATGGCGCTGGGTGCGCGGCCACAATGGCCACCCCGGCAATGAGCGGGCCGACATGCTGGCCAACCGTGGCGTGGATTCCGTGCGCAACAAGCGCTAGGCAAGCGCGTCCGCGCCAGCGCCGGGCCGCGCTTTGTTATACTGCGCGGCTCGCTTCAGCAACCGTTCATTCAGGCAGACCTCATGCGTCAAATCGTACTCGATACCGAAACCACCGGCATCAATCCCAAACTGGGCAACCGCATCATCGAAATCGGCTGTGTCGAATTGCACAACCGCATGTTGACGGGTAATAACTACCACGTCTACATCAACCCGGAGCGCGATTCGGAAGAGGGCGCATTGAACGTCCACGGCCTGACGACCGAGTTCCTGAGCGACAAGCCCAAGTTCCATGAGATCGTCGAGGAGTTGCGCGCCTACGTGGCCGGGGCCGAAGTCATCATCCACAACGCGCCGTTCGACCTGGGCTTCCTGAACCACGAATTCAAGCGCCTGAACCTGCCGGACTTTACCGACCACGTGGGCAAGGTGATCGACACGCTGGTGCAGGCCAAGGAACTGCATCCGGGCAAGCGCAACTCGCTGGACGCGCTGTGCGACCGCTATGGCGTGTCGAACTCGCACCGCAAATTGCACGGCGCATTGCTGGACGCGGAGCTGCTGGCCGACGTCTACCTGGCCATGACACGCGGCCAGAACAGTCTGGGCATGGATGTGGAGGAAGAAGTGAGCGCGGGCGGCGCCAGCCTGGAACAGGTGGCGCTGGCCGACATCATCGTCGTGCCTGCCTCGGAAGCCGAACTGGCGGCCCACGAGGATACCTTGAACGGGCTGGACAAGGCCGTCAAAGGCAGCTGCATCTGGCGCGCCTTGAGCGCCCCGCCGGCCGCAGCGTGAAATTTTAGGGAATTTTCGCTGCAACCCTTCCATTTTCCTAAAGTTGTATGCGATAATTCGCCCCGCTTCGGGAGGTTAGCTCAGGGGTAGAGCACTGCATTCACACTGCAGGGGTCGCAAGTTCGAAACTTGCACTTCCCACCAGGATTCAAGACGAAAAGGCTTACGAGAATACTCGTAAGCCTTTTTTGTTTTGGGCGGCGCGCCTCGCGCGAGGGGAGAATGCTTGAGAATTCAGTGCGTGCCACGTAGTTATAATGGAACAATTGATTTAAAGTCACCCTCCATCAACCTCTACCGGCTCCCTGCGCATGCCCAACCTCGTCGTATCACCCACCGGCCGTTCGGCGGCCTACGCGCCATCGGCCGCTTTGGCCGTGGAGCAAGCGCTTCCTGCCGCTGCCCCTGCGGCGCCCGCCGGCGGCGTCAAGCTCAGTCCTGAAGGCCTTGCCGCCATCCGTCAGGACGCGGTACAAGGTCCGGATCCGGACGCCACGCCTTTGCAGTGGGAATCGCCCGCGCGCGACAAAATCACTTCCCTGCTTGCTCGCAACTTTTTCCAGCCATCGCTGGCCGGGCGGCTGCATGGCCTGGGCAGCGCCTTGCTGGCGCGTTTCTATGGTGATGGCGCCGATATCACGCAGTCGGCGCGTCAGCCGCGCAACGGCGCCGAACTGTATTCGCCGGCGGCGGCAGCCGCATTGGCCAAGCCCGTCGCACACGGCCAGGGCGACAATCGGATTGCGCTCAGTATTGCCACCACCAGTGGCGCGCAAGTGTCGTTAACGCTCGACAGCGGTGACGATGGCCTGGCCGTGCAGATGAAGACCACCGGCACGCTGAATCCGGCCGAACGCGCCGCGCTCGCCAAACTGTCGGACGCATTCCAGGAGGCGGTGGATGGCATCGCCCAGAGTCCGCCGCAACTGAAGCTGGGCGGTATGCTGCAATTCGATCCGGCCGTGCTGGCGTCGGTGGACCTGCACAGCGTGGTCAAGGTGGCGACCGAACCGGAAACCACGCAAACGCTGGACTTGCATGCGGACGGCGCGCATCGCAAAGTCAGCTTCAGCGGCGCTGCCGGCGCTGTGAACGTCAACGTCGACATGAGCCAGATCGCGGCCCTGGGCAACAAGGCGCAGCAGGCTGCGGCCGTGGGCAGCTATTTGCAGCAGGTTGACCTTGCTGCTGCGCGCGGCCATGGCGATGCGTCACTGGTGGCGATGTTCAAAGATGCGTTCGCTGAGATGAACAGCGGCTATGACGCGGCCAGCGTGCCGGCGACGCAGGGCGCCGGTGTGGGCGGGCTCACACTGTCCGGCGAGGACCATGCGCTGCTGACGGGCCTGGCTGATTTCGATGCGGGGATTACGCAAACGTCGAAGTCGGTCAACCGCATGCGTCCCGCCGAGCACGATGGTTTTTCGTATCAGGTCTCGCAAAGCACGAGCATCGGCGGGCGCAGCCAGGGCAATCGCTTTATCGCCCAGCATCAGCGTTCGCAACTGAGCGCCAGCTACCACATGCCCGCCGTGCCGGGCGGCCAGTTGCGCCTCGACGGCGGCCCCGAAGATCAAAACTATGATTATTACCAGATCGACGACAACGCCAGTTCGGACGCCATGATGGCGTATGACCAGGGGCATCTGAAAACGGCCTCGTTGCGCCAGTCCGCCGAGCAATCTACCCACGTGATGAAGTATGCGATGGGCAAGCTGATCGCGGATCGCACGACGCCGAACCAGCACAGCTTGCAGCGCGACCTGGTGGAAGCGCTGGCGCCCGATCTGAAGGGGGAGCGCCCGCGCTCGCTCGATGAGATCCAGCGTCGTCAGCAGCAGTTGCGGGAGGTCGCAGGACTGGTGCCGTTACAGGCTTACGGCACTGCACCTGGCGTTTAAGCCAGCGATCCACACTTTTTTCTGTCATGTTGAAAAATGGTCTTCCCAAGCTGGCTGTTTATGTGTGATAATTCGCCCCGCTTCGGGAGGTTAGCTCAGGGGTAGAGCACTGCATTCACACTGCAGGGGTCGCAAGTTCGAAACTTGCACTTCCCACCAGAATACAAAAAGGCTTGCGCGCAAACGCAAGCCTTTTTTCATTGGCGCCCGCAAATTGATGCGGGCAATGCTGCGCACGAATCAGTGCGCCGCCGGCGCCGCCACCGTATCCTTGATCAGTTTGACGAACTCGGGATCGACCGCGCCGATCTTGCCGGTGCGGCCCAGCACCCGGCCATCGCCGTCGAGCAGCACCAGCACCGTGGTGTGGTTGTATTCGCCGCTCTCCAGCCGGCGATACTGGATATCGAGCGTGGCCGCGATCTTGCGCACGCTGGCCGCGTCTGTGCGGGCCACGGTCCAGTGGCTCGGGTCCAGTTCGCGCTGGCGCGCCACCTTCTTGAGCGCCTTGAGATCGTCGCGTGCGGGATCGAACGTGATCAGCAGCATGGAGAGGCGGTCGCGGGTGTCCTGGTCCAGCGCCGCCTGCGTCTGGCGCATGGTGTCGATCAGCATCGGGCAGACGAATTCGCACGAGTTGTAGAACATGCTGACCAGCACCGGGTGGCCGCGCAGGTCGCGCAGCTTGAACGGCTTGCCATCCTGGTTGTTCAGGGTGGCGGGCAGTTGGTAGAGCGAGGTGGCCGGCAAGGCCGATGCCGGTGCCGGGGCCGCTGGCGCATCCGTGGCCGACGCGGGCAGGGCCAGCGCGCACCAGGACGACAGCAGCAGGGCGGACAGATGGGTGCGGAGCGTGGTGTTCATTTCTTTTCCTTGGTCAGGCTACGCGCGCAGCGAAAGCCCAGGTCGTTGGTGCTGTCGGCGCCTTTGAGCGAGGACAGCAGCGCCACCCGCATCAGGATGGCGAAATTGTCGCGGTCTTGCAGGCTGATGGCGCCGGCGCCGCAGTATTGCAGCTTCTCCGGGTCGCCCTGGTCACGGCTGTCGGCGCTCACCAGCAGGGCGTTGAAATCATCGACCCATTCCCAGATCAGGCCGTGCATGTCGCGGATGCCATAGAAGTTCGGTTTGCCGCCGATCGGTCCGTGGCTGCCGTTCGACGCCTGTGAATACCAGGCCAGGATGCGGGCGCGCCAGGCCGGGTCCTTGCGCGCGTCGCGCCGGTGCTCGTCGGCCGCCGCCACGTATTCCCACTCATACCAGGTGGGCAGCCGGGCTTGTTCGCTTTCGCAAAAGGCTTGCGCCGCGAACCAGCTGACGTTGGTGACCGGTTGTTTGCCGAGATCGCCGGCGTCAGCGGCGTCGGCGGCCTCGTACTGGCGCAGGTAATTGGCGTCGACGAAGATGGGCGGCGCCGTGCCCCGTTGCCATTCCGGGTGCGCGGCGAGGAAGGCCTGGAACTCGCCATTGGTGACCGGTTCGCTGCGCATGGCGAAGCGGTCCACCTTGACGGGCGGGTTGCCCGCGTTTCCGCCCGAGAGCACGGTGACAAGCCGGCCCGCCGGCACAGCCACATAATCGGCCGCGCCGGCGTCGCCTCCCCATGCCAGCAGCGCTGCGGCCAGCATGGGGAGGAGCTTGCTTGTCAGTGGCAGCTTCACGTCGCGACCCGCGTTAGTGGCCAGCCTGTGCCTTGGGTGCCGGCTTGGCGCGGGCTGCCTTGACGTCGGCAGCCTTGATCTGGCCGCCCTTGTTGTCCCAGCTGTTGAGCACGTAGGTCAGGATGTTGGCCACCTCGTCGTCGTTCAACTGGTTCATCGGAGGCATCACCGAGTCATACTGCTTGCCGTTCACCTGGACCTTGCCCGTCAGGCCGTGCAGCACAATGCCCACGGCGCGCTTGGGATCGGCGTTCAGGAAATCGGACTTGGCCAGTGGCGGGAACACGCCCGGCAAGCCCTCGCCATTGGCCTGGTGGCAGACCGAGCATGTACCGGCGAACAGCGCCTTGCCGGCGTTGCTCTGTTCTTGCACGGTCAGGTTGCCACTGGCGGCGGCGGCCGTGGCCGTCGCGACGGCTTTCAGGTTGGGCGCGGCGCGGTCGCCCAGGTAGACGGAGTCAACTTCCTTGCCGGAGTAGATGGTCTTGTCTTCAGGGCCGTCCACCTTGAGGATGGCCAGCGCGCCCTTGTTGAACGCGCGGAAGATCGAGTGGTCCACCATCACATAACTGCCCGGCACCTTGGTGGTGAATTCCGCGATGGCGGCGCCGCCGGCCGGAATCAGCGTGGTCTGGACGTTGGTCTGGCTGTTGGTGCCGCCTTCGAAGCGCACCCGGTCGAAGATGGCGCCGATCACGTGGAAGCTGGACACCATGTTGGGGCCGCCATTGCCGATGAACAGGCGCACCGATTCGTTGGTCTTGGCCTTGATCGCGTTGTCGCCCGTGAGCGCGCCCTCGGCGCCGTTGAACAGCACGTAGGTGGGCTTCTCGTCGATGGCTTTTTCCATGTCGAACGGCTGCAAGCCTTTTTCGCGGTATTTGCCGGTGGTGTAGAAGTCACCCTGCATCACGTAGTACTCGTGGTCGACGGGCGGCAAGCCTTCCGGCGGTTCCACCAGGATCAGGCCATACATGCCGTTGGCCACGTGCATGCCGACCGGCGCCGTGGCGCAGTGGTACACATAGATGCCCTCGTTGAGCGCCTTGAACGTGAATTGCGATTCATGGCCTGGCGCGGTGAAGCTGGAGGCGGCGCCGCCGCCCGGGCCCGTCACGCCGTGCAGGTCTATGTTGTGGGGCATCTTGCTGGACGGATGGTTCTTGAGGTGGAACTCCACCGTGTCACCCTGGCGCACACGGATGAAGCTGCCCGGCACGGAGCCGCCGAAGGTCCAGAACGTGTACGTGACGCCTTCCGAGATCGGCATCTGCTTTTCCACCACTTCCAGGTTCACGATGACCTTGGCCGGATAGTGGCGGTTGGTGGGCGGCGGCACCATGGGCGGGCTGGTCAGCACGGCCGTGATCGGTGCGCCCTGGGGCGGGCCGAAGTCGCCAGGATATTTGCTGGCTTCGGCCGCGTGGACCGAGGGCAGCCCGGCCATCAACGCTGCGCATAGTCCGGCGGCGCGTAGCAGGGTAGACAAGGACAAGGTGGAAGTTTGCATGGCGATACCCTTTTCTTATAGTCCCGGCCTGGCAGCGCCGGATTCGTTGGGAAGCATTCAAATAATATTTCTACAACGTCGGTCTTGATGCGTGTCAAAGACTGCTACAGGTATACCTGATGGTATATGGAAAATAGTTGACCCAGATCAAATTGGCAACAAATCAAGCCGTTCAGAGGGGCGGTGGCGGCGTCAAAGATACAATCTATTACATCTTTCAAATAAAACCTTGTCTACCTGAAATGTTTGGATTTCGTTTAGTCATTAACCAAGCCGCAAGCAGGGCAGCCGCCCGCCGCGGACTGGGCATGACAAACAGCCACAATATTTAAGAATGGGAAACCACATGTTGAAATCCAAGAAAATCGCGCTGGCGGCACTCGCCCTGTGCGCCTCCTTCTCCGCCCTTGCCGCCGACGAGGCGATCAATCCGTCCTGGTACGTCCAGCCCAGCGTCAGCGCCTTCAAGCCTGACGGCGACTTCGGCGTGGACAAGCATGGCTTCGGCGCCGGCCTCAAGTTCGGCAAGGCCGTGAGCGACAACTGGGACGTGCAGATGGGCACCACCTACGCCCGTTCCCGCGACAACGGCGAGCGCTACCAGCAAAACACCTTCGGCGTGGATGGCCTGTACCTGTTCTCCCGTTCCGCCTTCCGCCCCTTCGTGCTGGTGGGCGCCGGCATGGAGCATGACAAGGCCAACCTGAACACGCTGGGCCAGTTGTCGAAGAACTCGCCGTTCCTGAGCGCCGGCCTCGGTTTCCAGGCCTCGCTGAACGACCAGTGGGCTATGCAGGCCGACCTGCGCGACGTGCACGGCTTCATCCGCGGCAACGAGTTCGCCACCAGCAAGTCGAACAACTACTACCTGACCGTGGGCCTGAACTACGCGTTCAGCAAGCCAGCCACGCGCCCTGTCCCTGTGGCGCCCGTGGTGGCCCCGCAGCCGGTGGCCGAAGTGGCGCCGCCGCCACCCGCACCGGTGGCACCGCCGCCACCACCACCCGCCCGCTTTGAAAAAGTGACGATGTCGGCCACCGAACTGTTCGACTTCGGCAGCGACAAGCTGCACGCCGGCCAGCCCAAACTGGACGACATGGCCAAGTTCCTCAACGAGAACGCCAGCGTGGAACACGTGGTGGTGACCGGCTACGCCGACCGCCTGGGCAGCAGCAAATCCAACCACGCGCTGTCGCTGCGCCGCGCCGAAGCCGTCAAGGCTTACCTGGTGGGCAAGGGCGTTGCCGCCAGCCGCATCAACACGGCCGGCAAGGGCGAGGAGCAGCCAGTCGTCAAGTGCGACAACAAGAAGCAAAAGCGCGCTGAGCTGATCAAGTGCCTGGAGCCGAACCGCCGCGTCGAGATCGAACAGATCACCGTGGAACGCCGCGTCAACTAAGAAGTCCAACGGCCCGCGCCCAGCGATGGCGCGGGCCGCAACCACCCGAACCAATCAGGAGCAACACATGAACAAGCACACCATCTTGCTGGCCGCCATGCTGGCCACTGGTTTCATCTCCTCGCACGCTTCGGCGGCCGGCCAGGGCGCCCAGGACGCCGCCGCCCGCTACGACAGCGACAAGAAACTGTGCGCCGATGAGCGCGAAGCGTCGCTGCGCATGCAGTGCCTGCGCGACGCCAAGGCCACCTATACCAAGGCCATGGAAAGCGCCAAATCCAGCACGCAAGGCAACGGCCATGCTGTGTGCGCGACCTGCGGCAAGGTCACCTCGGTCCATGTGACGGAGCAGGCCGGCCAGGGCGGCGCGCTGGGCGTGGTCGCCGGCGGCGTGGCCGGTGCGCTGCTGGGCCACCAGGTGGGCGGCGGCACGGGCCGCGACCTGGCCACCGTGGCCGGCGCGGCTGGCGGCGCCTACGCGGGCAACCAGGTCGAGAAGAAAATGACCGCCAAAAAAGTGTGGACCGTGGCGGTGCAGTACGAGAACGGCCACCAGGCCAAGTTCACCTTCGACAAGGACCCTGGCATGGTCGCCGGCGACAAGGTCAAGAACGCCGGCCACAGCATCGTGCGTTACTGACCGGCAGGAGTGGGCCGGGCCGCGCGGCCTGGCCCGTTTGCCCGGCTATTCGTCCGATGCGACGATGTGCGTGTCCACGCGTGCGGTTACACTGCTGGTATCAGCCAATAACCACACCAACAGGGGACACATCGCATGGGCATACTGTCGGGCATACGTATCATCGAAATCGCGGGCATCGGGCCGGCGCCATTCTGCGGCATGCTGCTGGCTGACATGGGCGCGGACGTGATCCTGGTCGAACGGGCGGCCGGCAAATCCGGCGATCCGCTCGATATGGGCGACAAGAACATCACCAACCGTGGCAAGCGCTCGCTGGCGCTCGACCTGAAAGACCCGCAAGCCATCGCCACGCTGCTCAAGCTGATCGACGGGGCCGATGCGCTGATCGAAGGCATGCGCCCCGGCGTGATGGAGCGCCTGGGGCTGGGCCCCGACACCTGCCTGGCCCGCAATCCCAAACTGATCTACGGCCGCATGACCGGCTGGGGCCAGGACGGCCCGCTGGCCAAGGCGGCCGGCCACGACATCAATTACATCGGCCTGTCCGGCGCCCTGTGGTACAGCGGTGCGCCCGAGCAGCCGCCGCTGGCGCCGCCCACGCTGGTGGGCGACATTGGCGGTGGCGCGCTGTACCTGGCCATGGGCGTGCTGGCCGGCGTGCTCGGGGTGCGCAACGGCGGCGCCGGGCAGGTGGTGGACGCGGCCATCGTCGACGGCAGTGCCAACATGATGAATCTGCTGCTGTCGCTGCACGCGGCCGGCATGATGCCGACGCGGCGCGGCGAAGGCCTGCTCGATGGCCCGCACTGGTACGGCAGCTACGTCTGCCAGGATGGCCTGAGTGTGACCATCGGCGCGCTGGAGCCGCAGTTCTACGCGCTGCTGCTGGAAAAACTGGGCCTGGCCGGCGACCCCGAATTCGCCCGTCCCTACGACAAGCGTTGCTGGCCGTCGCTGCGCCTGAAGCTGACGGCGCTGTTCCTGTCCCAGCCGCGCCAGCACTGGACCGATCTGTTGGAGGGCAGCGATGCCTGCTATGCGCCGGTGTTGTCGCCGGTGGAAGCGCAGGCCCATCCCCACATGGCGGCCCGCGCCATCTACAGCGAACGCGATGGCGTGCTGCAGGCGGCGCCCGCGCCGCGCTTCTCGGCCGCTGCGCATACGCCGGGCGCCGTGCCGCGTCGCGGCGCGCATGGCGCGGAGATCCTGCGCGAAGCCGGTTGCAGCGAGGCGCAGATCGCCGGCCTGCTGGCGCCGCGCGACTGACGGGCCACGCAGTGCAGCATCAGTGCCCACGGGGCTAGTCAACTTGTCATGAAAAGCGAAGTGCGCGTCATGAAATGGATGGCGATGCGGCAGGGCAGGGGCGCTATCATGGAGGGAACTTTTCGCAACACCTTACAGGGGAATTACAACGAGCGGCCCGGAACAGGGGCCGCGAAATTGACATCGGGCCGCGAAAGCCCCAGACTTCCTGTCGGAAATGACGCACTGCGGCATAATATGCCGGATCCGGCGCCTGCGCGCCGGCGTGCACCAGCCCTTCGATTACCCGCTTTTAAGGAATTATCATGACTAAAGACGTAGTTGTACTGAGCGCCGCCCGTTCCCCCATTGGCGCCTTCGGTGGTTCGCTGTCGGAGATGGAGCCGGCCGAACTGGCGGGTATCGTGATGAAGGAAACCATCGCCCGCTCCGGCGTCGAGGCCTCGGCCATCGGCAACGCCGTGGTTGGCACCTGCATTCCGACCGATAGCCGCTACGGCTACGTGTCGCGTGTCGCGTCCGTGCAGGCCGGCATGCCGATGGATTCCATCGCCATGCAGGTGAGCCGTCTGTGCTCGTCCGGTCTGCAAGCGATCGTGACGGCCGCGCAGGGCGTGATGCTGGGCGACTTCGAATACGGTATCGGCGGCGGCGTGGAAGTGATGTCGCGCGGCGGCTACATGCTGCCGGCGCTGCGCTCGGGCGCGCGCATGGGCGACACCAAGGCCATCGACCTGATGACCTCGATCCTGACCGACCCGTTCGGCGTGGGCCACATGGGCATCACGGCTGAGAACCTGGCCGTCAAATTCGGCATCACCCGTGAACAGCAGGACGCGTTCGCACTGGAGTCGCAGCGCCGCGCCGCCCTGGCCCAGGCCGAAGGCCGCTTCAAGTCGCAGATCGTGCCTATCGTGCGCCAGACCCGCAAGGGCGAAGTGGTGTTCGACGCCGACGAGCACCTGAAGCCAGCCACCACGCTGGAATCGCTGGCCAAGATGAAGCCCGCCTTCAAGAAGGATGGCACGGTCACGGCCGGTAACGCCTCGGGCATCAACGACGGCGCCGCCTTCATGGTGCTGGCCGACGCCGCCCTGGCAGCCCAGCGCGGCCAGACCCCGATCGCCCGCATCGTCAGCTACGCCGTCGCCGGCGTGCCGAACGACGTGATGGGCGAAGGCCCGATCCCTGCCAGCCGCAAGGCCCTGGCCAAGGCCGGCCTGAAGATGGACCAGATGGACGTGATCGAATCGAACGAAGCGTTCGCGGCCCAGGCGCTGGCAGTGACCAAGGTGCTGGAACTGGACCCGGCCAAGACCAACCCGAACGGCGGCGCGATCGCGCTGGGCCACCCGGTGGGTTGCTCGGGTGCCTTCATCGCCACCAAGGCGATCTACGAACTGCAACGCACCAACGGCCGTTACGCCCTGGTGACGATGTGCATCGGCGGCGGCCAGGGCATCGCCGTGGTGTTCGAACGCTGCTAATCGTCGGCCGTTAAGACCGCACCGGCGCCGCGCCGGATGTCCGCCCCAGGCGGCATCCCGCGCGGCGTCTTTTTTTTCCGTGGCTCGAGCGGTCGGCTATACTGCCCCGCAGGCCCGGCGAACCACCCGGGCGACGTTCAACCAATTGAAGGAACTGCAGCATGAATTTGACTGACAAGGTAATCATCGTCACCGGCGGCGCCCAGGGCATCGGCCTGGCCATCGCCGAGCGCTGCGCCGTCGCTGGCGCCAGCGTGGCCATCTGGGACCTGCGCGCCGACGCCATCGAGGCGGCCGTGGACCAGGTGCGCGCCAAGGCGCCAGGCGTGGAAGTAGCTGGTTACGCGGTGGATGTGTCGGACCTGGCCAGCGTGCAAGCGGCCGCCAAGGCCACGCGCGAGCACTTTGGCCGCGTCAATGGCCTGGTCAACAACGCCGGCGTGGTGGCCGACGCCCAGCTGACCAAGATGAGTGAGGCCCAGTGGGACCGCGTGATCGACATCAACCTCAAGGGCGTGTTCAACTGCGCCAGCGCCAACGTGGACGCGCTGCTGGCCACGGCCGGCGCCATGGTCAATATCTCGTCCATCGTGGGCTTGTCGGGCAACTTCGGCCAGACCAACTACGCGGCCGCCAAGGCCGGCGTGCTGGCCATGACCAAGACCTGGACCCGTGAACTGGGCCGCAAGGGCGTGCGCTGCAACGCCGTGTGCCCCGGCTTCGTCAACACCCACATCGTCAAGGATATCCCGGCGCCCGTGGTCGAGGAGATGCTCAACATGATCCCGCAGCGCCGCATGGGCCAGCCCAGCGAGATCGCGTCGGCCGTCGTGTTCCTGCTGTCGGACGAGGCCAGCTACATCAACGGCGCCACGCTGGAAGTGGCGGGCGGCCTGACGCTGTAAGGCTTGGCGTCCGCCCCGGCCCGTCAGGTTAATCGGACTGGCGGGTCGGCAGCGGCGAGGCGGAAATACGCTGCACCGTCATCACCAGGTCGGAATAGCTGCTGCGGTAGTTGCGGTTTTTTGCTTCCACCGACTTGGTGTCCACCAGCGAGACATCCTTGCGGTGCACATAGCCCAGTCGCGGCGCCATGTAGAACTGCACCGTGCGCGGTACGGAGCGCACCACGTTCTGGGTCTTGCCTTCGCAGGTGCTGGCGACGCATTCGAGCGTCTCCACGTAATCGATCACCACGTCCACGTTCACGTTGTAGGTGCCCACGCTCAGGTGCACCGGGCTGCCGGGCAGTTGCGTCAGCATCAGCCGCAGCTTGCCGTTCTTGGACGACTTGAGCTCGAACACGCCCAGCGCGTTCGGCCTTTCCTTGAATCCGGCCTGGATTTCCGAGAGCTTGAAGATCTGGAACAGGTTCTTCTGGTACGACATCAGGCGCCGCGTCTCGTCCTCCACCTCCTGCTTCTGCACGGATTGCCGGGCCTTGCTTTCTTCCTCTTCCTCCGTGACCGGCTGTTGCGCGGGCGCGGGCGCCGGCGCTGGCGTGGCGACCGGCGGACGGCGCGGCACATCGGCCGGATTACGGGGCGGCAGACGGGTCACCTGGGGTTCCTGCGTGGCGCAACCGGCCATGAACAGGGCCAGACTGATGCTTGTTGCTCGATACAGGACGTTCATGTAGGCCATTCTCCTTCGTCAATAAGCGTTGGCGGGTGGCGCGGAGGCGGTGGCCGGCTTGGCCGCCGCGGGCGTGCTCCGGGTCCCCGATCTGCCACCGTGCCTTGGCGCTGAAGCAGCGTCGCTGGCGGCTGTGGCGCCTGCGGTGACGGCCCCCGGCGCGTTGGCCGACGACGCCGACGATGCGCCGGTGGCGGGCGCGGACACGCTGGCCGGGGCTGCGGCCGAAGCGGAGGCGCCGGCAGCGGCTGCCGGTGCAGGCGGTGGCGGCGGCGTGCGGCCGATGCGGAAGCCGACGCGTGGATCGGTGCTGGCGCGGTCGCCGAAGGTGCGGGCCACCGGGCGCACATCGCCGGCCGTGGAGTCGAAGGCGCCGCCTTTCTGCACGCGTTTCTTGCAGGCCGCCGTAGCCTGGGCCGGCGTCATTTTCGGATCATCGGCGTGGTTGGGATGCCAGCAGTCGTCCACCCATTCATACACGTTGCCCACCATGTCGTACAGCCCGGCGTACGCCTTGAAGCTGCCGACCGGCGCCGGGCGATGGAAGTCCATGTGGCTGCCGCACTGGCCGCAATGGGCGTTGTCCTGGCCCGCGCGGTCGCCCCATGGGAAGGTGGTGCTGGCGCCGGCCCGTGCCGCGTATTCCCACTCGGCTTCCGTGGGCAGGCGGTAGCTGCCGCCCGTTTTCTTGGACAGCCAGTCGGCGTAGCCCTTGGCCGCATCCCAGCTGATGCCGGTCACGGGCAGCTTGTCGAGGTCAGGCCCGGACATGCCTTGCGGTGCGGGGCAGGCGCGGTCCTTCACGCACAACTGCCACTGCGCGTAGCTGACTTCCTGTGCCGACAGCTCGAAGGCGGCGATGGGCGCGGGCTTGCCGCCTAGTTCTTCGGGCAACGCACCCGGTTCGCCAGCTTGGGAGCCAATGCGGTAGGTGCCTGCCGGGACGGCGACCATGGTGGGGCAGCCAGGTGTCCCGTCGGCCAGTTTCAATGGACAAGGCGGCGGCGGTGGCGGCGCGGGCGGGGCCTCGGCAACAGGCGCTGCCGCTTCGGCGGAAGCAGAGGCCGACGCGGCTGGCTCCGCAGGCGTGGGTTCGGGCGCGGGCGCGGGCGCGACCACGGGAGGCGGCGCCACGGCCACCACGGGCGCGGGTTTGGCGCCGGGAGGAGGGGGCAGGTAGGGAATGTCGAACGGCAGGGCGTTGTTCCACCACAGCCAGCCGCCACCACCACCGGCGCCCAGCAGGGTGAGGCCAAATAAACTGAGCAGCACGGTCTTCATGCGGCTCTTGCGCGGCGGCGTGGCCGGGGTTTCCTCTTTGGCCGGCTGTCCCGTGGCGCGCGACTGGGTAGGACCGCCGGTGCGGCCCGCGCCGCCCTGGGTGGTGCCACCTGGCTGCGTCGCCGCGCCGGCTTGTCCGCCGGCGGTCCGTGGCGCCGTCGCCCGCTGCGGTTGCTCGATGCCCAGCAGCGCGCGGAACTCGGCCACGTTCTGCGGCCGCTGTTCCGGCCGCACGCCCAGGCCCGCGTCGACGGCGCGCAGGAATTCCTGGCTGTAGCGGTCGGCGGCGGTTTCGCTCAGCGGCACCAGCGAATCGGAGACCAGGCGGGTGAGGGCCGCTGGCGGCACCTTGTCGGTGATGATGAAGTAGACCACCGAGGCCAGCGCGTAGAAATCCGTCCACGGTCCCTGCGACATATTGGTCATGTCGCCATACTGTTCGATGGGCGCGTAGCCGGGCTTGAGGATCACGGTCAGCGCCTGCGTCATGTCGCCGATCACGCGCCGCGCGGCGCCGAAGTCGAGCAGCAGCGGGCGGTCGTTCTCCAGCATCAGGATGTTGTCGGGCGCGATATCGCGGTGGTAGCACTGCTTGGCGTGCAGCACTTCGAGCGCGTCGAGGATGTGGGCCAGGAAGTTGCGCAGCCAATCCTCCTGCGCCAGCATCTGGTGGTCTTCCTTGAGCAGCTGCTTGAGCGTGGGGGCCTGGTAGAACGGCATGGCCATGTAGCCGGTGCCATTGGCCTCCCAGAAGCGGTAGACCTTGACCAGGCAGGGATGGTCGAACTGGGCCAGCAGTTGCGCCTCGTTGACGAAGCTGTGCAGGCCGACCTGGAACGTCTCCGCGTAATGCTCGGACAGCATGGTGACCTGGGTGCCGCCCACGCGGCCGGCGAAAGCGGCCGGCATGTATTCTTTCAGCGCGACGTCGCGTCCCAGCGAATGGTCCTTGGCGTGATAGACGATGCCAAAGCCGCCCTGGCCGACCACGCACGTGATCTCGAACTCGCCCAGCTTGGTCCCGGGCTGCAGCGCATTGGGAAAGGCGGCGCCCGGCGCCAGGACCGTGTGGTCATTGTCACTGTTAGGTGGTGGGTTCATGATGACACTTGCCGTTAAAGGTGAATTCATCTTCAACGACCGGGCCAGCCTGACTGCACCCGGACGTACTCAAAACCGGCGCTACCAGTACCAATTGCTTGCAGACGTGAGCATGGTGTTCAAATGCTCACATGGTCTGTCAGACACGAGTATAAACGAAGACTTGCCCGCCTAAACGAGTTGTGCGCATAATTGCTGCGAATATAAGAAAAGCAATGGAGCAGGCCGGCTCCCCGCCCGGAACCGGCTTACCATCCTCTAGCCACACGGACCGATCGATGCCCATTACATTGACCGTGCAAACCCATCGTGCCGCGCCCCCGGCGGAACCGTTGTCGGCCGTCTTCGACCGGCTGGGCGGCACCATTGGACGTTCTCCCGGCAATGGCCTGGTGCTCGACGACCCGGGCAAGTACATCTCCCGCAACCACGCCAAGATCGAATTCCAGGACGGCGGCTACTGCCTGCTCGACATCGGCGCCAATCCCAGCATGGTCAATGGCCGGCCCGTGGGTAACGGCCGCCAGGCGCCCCTCAACGACGGTGATACCGTGGTGATCGGGCCTTACCTGCTGGCGGTGGTGGTCACGCCGGAACCGGGAATGGCCGGGCGCGGCGCCGCCGGCGGCGCGACCATGTATGGCGCGGCGGCGCCGTCCGGTCAGCCGGTGCTCGATGCATTGGCCGCCTCCAGCCTGCTCGACTGCGCCGTGGCGCCGGGCGCCGATCCGTTGAACGTGGACTGGCTGGCGCCGCAGGATGCGGTGACGCGGCAAGTGACGGTGGCCCGGCCCGTGACCAGGGTGGAGGTGCGGCCGCAGTCGCCGGCCGCCGCCAGCCCTGTGGCGCCCGCCCAACAGCTGTACCCGCAGCCTTCGCCCGTCACGCAAGCGCCGGCCCCGTCGTTCGCCATTCCCGACGATTACGATCCGCTGGCGGACCTGCTGCGGCCCGCCGCGCCGGCGCCGCCATCTGCGCCCCTGTCGGCGCCGCAAGCTGCGCCACTGTCGGCGCAGCCATCTGTGCAGGCATCCATGCCGTCTGCACTGCCGCCAGATGCGGCGCCAACAGCCGGCGCCGCGGCCGCTGATGTGCTCGGACTACCTGCCGGGTTACCGGCTGCCGCCGCGTCACTGCCGCAAGCAGATGTGGCGATTGCGCCTGTCGTCGGCGATGAGCTAATGCCCGCTGAACCGGCTGCACCCGCTGCCCTGAACGTCGCGCCGCCTGTAGCGCGCGCGGCGGAACCGCCGCCTGTCGCGCCGTTGCCGACCGCCGTCCAGGCGTCGCCGCACCCGGTCGGCTCCGCGCACGCGCAGGTGACGCCAGTACCAGTGGCGGTGCAAGCGCCGGTGTCGGCGCCCGAACCCATGGCCGCGCCGGCGCCCGTGCCACATTCTGCGGCCGTGCCGCCGCAGGTCCAGCAACCCATGGCTCCGCCGGCGCCGGTATCACAGCCCGCAGCCACGGCCGCCGCGCCGCAAAGCGCCGCCGATGCCGTGCTGCTCGACGCGCTGCTGCGCGGACTGGGCATGACGGGCATGAAAGTCGAGCGGCCGCCCGCCGAATTCGTTGAACTGGTGGGCGCCATGCTGCGCGCGGCCACGGCCGGCACCATGGGGGTGCTGCTGGCGCGCACGCTGACCAAGCGTGAAAGCCGCATGGCCGTCACCATGATCGCCAGCCAGGCCAACAATCCGCTCAAGTTCTTCCCCGATCCCACCAGCGCGCTGTTCCAGATGCTGGGCAAGCCGGGCAAGGGCTATATGCCGCCGGTGGCCGCCTTCGACGGCGCGTTCGACGACATGAAGGCGCACGAAATGGCGCTGCTGGCCGGTATGCGCGGCGCACTGGAAGGCATGCAGGCCCATTTCGACCCTGCCGAGATCGAGCGCACCATGGCGCTGCCGTCCGTGATGGACAAGATGCTGCAGGCGAACCGCAAGGCCAAGCTGTGGGACCGCCATGTGGAGTCCTACCGCCAGTTGGTGCAGGACGCCGACGAGGAATACCAGCGCCGCTTCAGCGAACAGTTCGCGCGCGCTTATGAGGAGCAGATCGCGCGCATGCGCAAGAATCGGACGCCTTAGGACATCAACGAGTACGTACTGCCGTCATCCGCCTACCGGAGGTTATGTCATTGTGAGTACCAACGATCCGCAGCAGCCGTCGCCTGACGACGAGCGTACCATCCTGATTCCCAGTCCCGGCGGCAAGCGCGGTGCCGCCGCGCCCGCACCGCAAGCGCCGGCCCCCCAGGCTGCGGCGCCATCGCCCGCGCCCGCCGACAATGGTGGCGCTCCTGCCATCCCCCGGATTGGCGGCCACGGCCTCAATCCACTGGTGGCGGCGGCCAGTCCCTTGCTGGACCTGGTGCTGCCACTGCGTCACATGGCCGCCTATCCGCAAGTGGAGCATCTGCGCCAGCAGCTGGTGGCCGGCATCAAGAGCTTCGAGCAAACCGCCAAGGCCGCGCAGGTGCCCACCGATGCGATCGCGGTGGCCCGCTATTCGCTGTGCACTTTTCTCGATGAGACCATTTCAGCCACGCCATGGGGTAGTGGCGGCGTATGGTCCAGCCGCAGCCTGCTGGTGACGTTCCATAACGAAGCCTCGGGCGGCGAAAAATTCTTCCTCGTCCTGCAGAAGCTGTGCCAGGACCCCGGCACCCATATCGATGTGCTGGAACTGATGTACCTGTGCCTGTCGCTGGGGCTGGAAGGACGCTACCGTGTGCTCGATGGCGGCCGGGGCCAGCTCGACATCCTGCGCGAACGGCTGCTGGAACTGATCAGCAGGCAGCGCGGCGTCGTGGAACCGGCATTGTCGCTGCACTGGCAGGGCGCTGGCGGCAAGGGCGAGGCCTTGTGGCGCATGCTGCCCGTGTGGGTGGTGGCGGCCATCGCGCTGTCCGTGCTGGTGCTGCTGCACATGGCGCTTAGCTTCAGCCTGAGCCGCGCCTCCACACCGGTACATACGCGGCTGCATGGCATCGCCGTCGCGGCCTGGCCGGCATCGGCCGCCGCCGCGCCGCTGCCGGCGCCGGCCGCCCCGGCCAGGGTGGCCAAATTCCTCGCGCCGGAAATCGAACAGGGACTGGTGAGCGTGAGCGAGCTGCCGGACCGTTCCATCATCACCCTGATGGGCAACGGCGTGTTCGCACCCGGCAGCGCCGAGGTGACGGCAAGCTTCGTGCCGTTGCTGCAGAAGATTGGCGATGCGCTGCGTCCCGTCGACGGCAAGGTCAAGGTGGTGGGCCATACCGACAATACCACCGGCTTCTCGACCCGCTATCCGTCGAACTGGGATTTGTCCAAAGGCCGCGCCGCCACGGTGGCGCGCATGCTGGGCGAACGCGCCGGCCCGCCCGAGCGCTACAGCGTGGAGGGACGGGGCGACACGGAACCGGTCGCGCCGAACGACAGCGCCGCAAATCGCGCCCGTAACCGGCGCGTGGTGATCATGCTGCTCGCGCCGCCGTCGGCCTGATGGCCTGACGCTTCCCGCAACCGAATACTGGACGAATACAACAATATGAAGCGACTCTTTTCCTGGTTGTTGCGGCCCGCGCCGCTGTCGTTTATCGGCGTGCTGCTGCTGTCGCTGGTGATCTGGTTCGAAGGCCCGCTGCTGGCCTTCAATGGCAAGGAGCCGTTCGCCTCGACCGGCGTGCGCTGGTTCTGGATCATTTTGCTGTTCGTGATCTGGGCCGGCTACTTCCTCACCAAGTGGATACTGGCCCGCATCGCCAACGCCAAACTGGCGGCCGGCGTGGCAGGCGCGCAGCAGGCGCCGAGCCCCGAAGCGCTGGAATCGCAGGCCGAGGTCGCGCTGCTGGGCAAGCGCCTGCAGGAGGCGATGGAACTGCTGCGCAAGAGCAGTGGCCGGCGTGGCGGCCAATACCTGTACCAGCTGCCGTGGTATATGTTCGTCGGCGCGCCCGGCGCGGGCAAGACCACGGCGCTGGTGCAATCGGGCCTGAACTTCCCGCTGGCGGACGCGCTGGGCAAGAACGCCATTGGTGGCGTGGGCGGCACCCGCAATTGCGACTGGTGGTTCACGGACGAAGCGGTGCTGCTCGATACGGCCGGCCGCTACACGACCCAGGACAGCCACGAGGAAGTCGATCAGGCCGCGTGGCGCGGCTTCCTGCAATTGCTGCGCAAGCACCGGCGGCGCCGGCCCATCAACGGCGTGATCCTGGCCGTCAGCGTGGCGGACCTGCTGCAACAGGGCGAGGCGGCCCGCAAGCAGCAGGCGCTGGCCATCCGCGCCCGCATCCAGGATCTGCACGAACAGCTGGGCATGCGCTTCCCCATCTACGTGATGGTGACCAAGTGCGACCTGCTGGCCGGCTTCACCGAATTCTTTGGCGAGATGGGCAAGGAAGACCGGGGCCAGGTGTGGGGCATGAGTTTCCCGCTGGTGGAGCCGGAGCAGGTGATGGCGTCGCTGAACGCCTTCCCGGCCGAGTTCCAGTCGCTGGAGCGTCAATTGCAGGCGCGCCTGCTGCAACGCATGCAGGGTGAGCGCGACATCCAGCGCCGCGCCCTGTTGTACGGTTTCCCGCAGCAGTTCGCCGGCCTTGGCGACGTGCTGCAAACGTTCCTGACCGACGTGTTCCAGTCCACCCGTTACGAGACGGCGGCCTTGCTGCGCGGCGTGTACTTCACCAGCGGCACCCAGGAAGGCCACCCGATCGACCGCGTGATGGGCGCCATGGCGGCCGCCTACGGCCTGGAGCGGCAAGTCCTGCCGGCCAACGCCGCCAGTGGCCGCAGCTACTTCCTCACCCGGTTGCTGCGCGAGGTGATCTTCGCGGAGGCGGAAGTGGCGGGCGTCAACCGTCAGTTCGAACGCCAGCGCCGCCGCCTGCAATGGGGCGCCACGATCGCCATCGGCCTGGTGCTGGTGCTGGGCACGGCCGGGATGGTCACCAGCTACGCCCGCAACAGCCGCCTGGTGAGCCAGGTGGACCACAAGGTGCCCGAGATCGCCAAACTGGCGCAAGCCGTCACGCCCGATACCAGCGCCGCGCAGATCCTGCCGCTGCTGGACGCCGTGCGCGACCTGCCGGCCGGGTACGCGGCCCAGGGCCAGGACGTGCCATTCCTGATGACCCTGGGCCTGTACCAGGGCGACAAGCTGGGCGCCGGCGCCCAGTCGCTGTACCTGCGCACGCTGCGCGCCACGCTGCTGCCGCGCATGGTGTACCGCATGGAGCAGCAGCTGCGGCGCGGCAGCGCCAACAACCTCGATTACCTGTACGAAGTGCTGCGCCTGTACCTGATGCTGGGTGACACCCGTCATTACGACGCCGCCTCCATCGCCGGCTGGGCGGAACTGGACTGGCTGCGCAACATGAGTGACGCCAGCCCGGCCCAGCGCGAGGCGTTGATGGGCCACGTGGCCGCGCTGCTGAAAGCCTACCCCAGCTTCGAACTGCCGCAACAGCTGGATGCGCAACTGGTGGCCGACACCCGCCTGGCGCTGGCCCGCATGCCGTTGGAGCAGCGCATGTACAACGGGCTGAAACGCGCGCTGGCCCGTGCCCAGCTGCCCGAATTCAGCGCCACGGCGGCCGGCGGGCGCGATGCGCCGCAAGTGCTGGTGCGCCGCAGCGGCGAAGCGCTCACGCGCGGCGTGCCGGGCATGTTCTCGGTGGCCGGCTACGCCAAGTTCCTGGAGCTGAGCGGACAGGCGATGGATGATGTGAGCCGCGACAACTGGGTGCTGGACCGCCAGGAAGCCGTCACGGGCAAGGCCGGCAATGAACAGATCCGGGCTGCGCTGCTGCAGCTCTACTACAACGACTACATCGCGGAATGGGACCGCTACCTGGCCGACCTGAGCATTGTGCCGTTCGCCACGCTGGACCAGGGTGCGCGCGTGACGGGCATCCTGTCGGGCCTCGATTCGCCACTGCGCAAGGTGCTGGTGGCGGCCGCGCGGGAAACGACGCTGGCCGCCAGCGCCGCCAAGAAGCCCGAATCGTCCGTGCTCGCCTCGCTCAAGGACAAGAGCGACAGCTACAAGAAGAAACTGGAAGGGGTGCTGGGCATGGGTGATGGCGACGGCGCGCCGGCCGCCGCCGCCCAGCAGATCCCGGTTGACGTCCATTTCGACGACCTGCACCGCATGGTGGCAGGTTCGCCCGCGCCGCTGGACGGTCTGCTGGCCATGCTGCGCGACGTGGCCACCTATTTCGACGCCGCCGCCGCCGCCAAGCGCGCAGGCCAGCCGCCGCCGCCGGGCGACGCGCTGGCCAAGTTGAAGCGGGAAGGGGACGGCAAGGCCGCGCCGCTGGGCCAGATGCTCAAGAATATTGACAGCGGCGGCGCCGGCCTGACCATGGGCAGCGAGCGCGAACGCCTGAACGCCTTGTGGACGGCCAGCGCCGCCCAGTTCTGCCGTCAGGCCATCGCCGGCCGCTACCCGCTGGTGCGCAGCGCCGCGCAGGAAGTGACGCAGGACGACTTCGGCAAGTTCTTCGCACCCGGCGGACTGGTGGACCAGTTCTTCCAGCAAAACCTGCTGCCCTACGTGGACATGGGCGGGCGCCAGTGGCGCTGGCGCCCGAACGGCGACAAGGTCACGCTGGGTATTCCGCAGGATGTGCTGGATTCGTTCCAGCGTGCGGCGCTGGTGCGCGATGCCTGGTTCGGCAATGGCGGCAAGCAGCCGTCGATGCGCTTCGACCTCAAGCTGCTCAGCGCCGACCCTGCGCTGAGCCAGGTGATGCTGGATATCGACGGCCAGCCCGTGCCGTTTGGCCCGCCGGCCACGGTGCGCGCGGCGTCGTTGCAGGTCCCCAGCGGCAAGGGCTCGGGCCAGGTACGGCTGGAGGCCACGCCTGCCGGCCGCACGCTGCGCACGGAAGGCGCGTGGGCCTGGCTGCGCATGATAGACCAGGGCACGCTGGAACCGACGCCGCAGGGCGAGCGTTTCAAGCTCACCTACGATCTCGACGGCCACAAGATCAGTTACAGCCTGACCGCCAGCAGCGTGATCAACCCGTTTCGGCGCGAGGCGCTGGAGGGCTACCGTTGCCTGGACCGCCTGTGATGGCAATCCTGGCGTGAAAAACGTTTCAACAGCACCGTGGCCGGGCACGACGCCGCCACCAGTTGCTTGAGACGCGTTGTCAGGGCGGGCAGCCGCCGTCGTCGCATGGCAGGCCGTCGCTCCCGTAATGGTTGCGCGGGTTCCACAGCATCCAGCCGTTGCTGCCGGCTGCGCGCGCGGCCTCGATCTGCGCCTGCACTTCGTCGCCGTCGAACTTGCGGCGGTCGAAGGCATAATCCGAGAACTCCTGCAGCCACGGTCGGAACCGCGAGCCGGGCAGGCCGGTGCGCTGCTTGGCCTTTTGCAGCGAGCGGAACACGATGTCGTACGGATGTTCGACCGGGTTTGGCGTGCCGGGCAAGCCCCACGTGAAGCCGGACGGATACAGCATCGGGCATACATAGTCGACGGCCTGCACGAGCAGATTGATGTCCTGGCCGATGGCCGTGTCATCCGGGTTCCACAGCACGTAGCCGAAAATGTCCGCCGCCACGAACACGTTGTACGGCGCCAACCGCTTGCGGGCCGCGTTCAGGAAGCCGGTAATGGCGGCCACGCGGTTGGCCTGGGTGTTGGGCTGGGCGAAGCGCAGGCCGGCCGCATCGGGGAAGCGGACATAATCGAACTGGATCTCGTCGAAACCGAGGCGCGCTGCTTCCTCGGCCACGTCCAGGCTGTAGCGCCAGCCTTCTTCGCGCATCGGGTCCAGCCAGGCCAGGCCTTCCCGGTCATGCCATAGCGCGCCGTCGGCGCCATGCAGCGCCAGTTCGGGGTGGGCCGTCGCCAGCAGGTCGTCCTTGAAGACGACGATGCGTCCGATCAGGTAGATGTTCTTCTGCCGTAGCAGCTTGATCATGGCCGGCATGTCGCTGATCGTGCGTACCTTCTGCGCGCCGATGGTGCTGGCCAGCGGCAGGGCGCTCAGGTAGGGGATCAGGCCACGGTCGCCCTTGACGTCGATCACCAGTGCGTTGAGCGCCGTCTGGTCCTCCAGCTTGAGCGCGGCGTCGCGCAGCGCGCCGCTGCCGATGCCGTAGACGGACAAGTACACGGCCTTGGGCTGGAACGGCGCCAGCGCAATATGCTGCGGCTGCTCCGGCCCGGCCGCCACGGCCACTTGCCTGCGTTCGTAGCCGGGCGCGCGGACGGCCAGCGCGCCGTTCGACAACGGCAGCTGGAAGTGGCCCGACGCATCGGTGCGGGTGGTCTGCGTGCCGGAGGTAACGATGGCACCAGCCAGCGGTGCTTGATCCACCTTGCTGACCACCGAGCCCTCGATGGCCAGTGCAGGGCTGCCGATGGCGAGGAAGGACAGGGCGGCAACGGCAAGCCGGCAGGCGCACCGCCACGTCATTGCAGCAGCGGCGGCGCGCCGCCCGTATCGGCGCCGGCATGGGCGCCATTGCTTTCCAGGAGCGCCGTCAAGGTGGTGCGGTCCACCACCTCCGTCTCCAGCAGCCGTTTGGCCAGCGCATCGAGCACCGGACGGTGCTGCTCCAGCGTGGCGCGCACGCGCGTGCGCGCGTCGGCCAGCAACTGTGTCACTTCGGCGTCGATCATGCGCGCCGTGCGCTCGCTGTAGCCCTTGCGCGCGCCGGGCATGCCGCCCATGCCGTTGTACCAGCCGTTCTGGCCCGCTTGCTCGTACGTGGCCAGGCCTATCCTGCTGCTCATGCCGTACTGGCTCACCATCTGCACGGCCAGTTCCGTGGCCCGTTGCAGATCGTTCTGCGCGCCGGTCGAGACGTCGCCGTACACCAGTTCCTCGGCCACGCGCCCGCCCAGCAGCACGTCCAGCCGTTCCAGCAGTTCGCTGTAGCGCATCAGGTACCGGTCCTCGGTGGGCGTTTGCTGGGTGTAGCCCAGCGCCGCCACGCCGCGCGGAATGATGGAAATCTTGGCCACCCGGTCGGCATGGGGCCGCAGTTCGGCCACCAGCGCATGGCCCGATTCGTGGTAGGCGACGGTTTCCTTTTCGGTCCGGTTCATCACCCGCGTCTTCTTCTCGATGCCGCCCACGATGCGGTCCAGCGCCTGTTCGAAGTCGTTCATGTCGATCTGGTCCTTGTTCGCGTTGGCCGCGTGCAGGGCCGCTTCGTTGACCAGGTTGGCCAGGTCGGCGCCCGCGAAACCGGCTGTGGTGGCGGCCAGCCGTTCCAGGTCCACGTCCGGCCCCAGCTTGACTTGCTTGACGTGCACGCCCAGGATCTGGCGCCGGCCGTTCAGGTCGGGCCGGTCCAGCGCGATGTGGCGGTCGAAGCGGCCGGGCCGCAGCAGGGCCGGGTCCAGCACTTCCGGGCGGTTGGTGGCGGCCATGATGATGACGCCTGTGTTGGCGTCGAAACCATCCATCTCCACCAGCAACTGATTGAGGGTCTGCTCGTGTTCCTGGTGGCCGCCCATGGAGGCCAGGCCGCGCGCCTTGCCTAGCGCATCCAGTTCGTCGATGAAGATGATGCAGGGCGCTTGTTGCTGCGCCTGTTCGAACAGGCTGCGCACGCGTGCCGCGCCCACGCCGACGAACATTTCCACGAACTCGGACCCGCCGATGGAGAAGAACGGCACGCCCGCCTCGCCGGCTACCGCCTTGGCCAGCAGCGTCTTGCCCGTGCCCGGCGCGCCCACGATCAGCACACCCTTGGGGATGCGGCCGCCCAGGCGCCGGTAACGCTCGGGGTGTTTGAGGAATTCCACGATCAGCATCAGCTCATCGCGCGCCTCGTCGATGCCGGCGATATCCTTGAAGGTGACGCCGGTATCCTTTTGCATGTAGACGCGGGCCTTGCTCTTGCCGACCTCCATCAAGCCGCCGATGCCGCCGCCGGCCGGCATGGCCAGGCGCCAGAACAACAGCAACAGCAGGCCAGGGGCCAGCCATGACAGCAGCATGGGCAGCCGGCTTTCCTCCTCGGCGGTGTAGCTCACATGCGACGCTTCCAGGTCCTTCACGAGGTCGGGGTCGGTCACGCGCAAGGTGGTGAAGCCGGGATGGGTCTTGGTGGCCGCGCGCAGGGCGTTGGACCGTTCCTCGGTCAATGGCGGGGCGAGCGACCCGTCCGCCAGCGCGCCACTGACCTGCCGTTCGCTGACCGACAGGTCATGCACCTTGCCCGCGTGGAGCAGCGCCTTGAATTCGCTGTACGGGACCGGCACGCCGGGCGGCGCGTTGCCAAACAATAGCCACAGCGACATGGCCAGCAGGCCGATGGCCCAGTACCACGACGCGCGCGGGATGCGGTTGGGGTTGGGGTTGGCGGGGGAGGGCAAGGGCGGGCGATTAGGTGGCTGGTCGGTCACATTCATTTCCTGAGTGTCAAGCGTTGTCTACCTGTCGAAGTTAGTGTATCCGCAAGCGGCGCAAACTGACGCAAATCATGCGCAGCGTGATGAAAATTGTTGTGTTGGTAAGATATCCTGCTATTTGTGTATTTGATACAGGTCAATGCAATATCATTTTCATCAGTCCACCATGTGCGGATGACTTGACAAGACCGGAACCCAAAAATGGAGCCGGCCCAACCCAGCCACGAGGAGAGATGCGATGACGGATCAACCATGCAACGGCCTCGCGGCCGCCACGCGGATGCAGCGCCATGGTCACTGAACGCGAACCGCTGTCGGTGGTCGATCATGCCTGGCTGCGCATGGACCGTCCGACCAACCTGATGATGATCTGCGGCCTGATGACCTTCGCGGGGCGCCTGGACCTGGCGCGGCTCAAGGCCCTGGTGCGCACGCGCATGCTGTGCTTCCACCGCTTCCGCCAGCGCGTGGGCTGGGAGGGCGGCGATGCCTACTGGGAGACTGACCCCGGCTTCGATCTGGACTGGCACGTGCGCCAACTGGCCCTGCCGCGCGGCGCCGGCCAGCGCGGCCTGGACAAGCTGGCCGGAGAGCTGGTCAGCACGGCCCTCGACCCCAGCAAGCCAATGTGGCAAATGCACCTGATCGACATCGACGCCAATCACAGCGCGTTGATGCTGCGCATCCACCACTGCTACGGCGACGGCTTCGCCCTGTCGCACGTGATGGGCGCGTTGACCGACAACAGCGCGACCCACCACGCGCTGCCGTCGCCGGACCTGGACGGCACGCCGCCGCCACGGGCCGCGTGGGAAAAGGTGCTGGGCCAGGTGACGGAACTGGCCGGCGATGGCGTGCGCCTGGCCCGCACGGCTTACGGCCTGGCGGCCGACTGGAGCGGCCATCCCGACCGCGCGCTGGCGGCGGCCCGGCGCGGCATCGACCTGGCCACGGAGCTGGGCGTGATCGCCACCATGGAGCCGGATTGTCCCACCCGCTACAAGGGCCCGTTGGGCGTGATGAAGCGGGTCGCCTGCGCCCGCCCGCTGGCGCTGGAGGAGGTCAAGGCCGTGGCCAGCGCCTTGTCGTGCTCCGTCAATGATGTGTTGTTGTCGTGCGTGGCGGCCGCCCTGCGCGGCTACCTGCTGGACCAGGACGATCCCGTGGACGGCGTGGAAGTGCGGGCGCTGGTGCCCGTCAACCTGCGCCCACCCGGCCCGGTGCAGGAACTGGGCAACCATTTCGGCCTCGTGTTCCTCGATCTGCCGCTGGGCGAGGCCGATGCCTTGCGCCGCACCAGGGCCGTGCATGAACGGATGGAGGCGCTCAAGCATTCGCAACAGGCGACGGTGGCGCTGGGCATCCTGGCCTGCATGGGCGCCGCCCCCGACGGGCTGCGCGAAACGCTGGTGCAGGCGCTGGCCGCCAACGCCAGCGCCGTCGTCACCAACGTGCGCGGCGCACCGGAGGCGCGCTACATGGCGGGCCAGCGCATCGAGCGGCAGGTGTTCTGGGTGCCGCAATCGGGTGGCATCGGCCTGGGCATCAGCATCCTCAGTTATGCGGGCCAGGTCAACCTCGGCGTGGTGGCGGACGTGCAGCGCGTGCCCGATCCCGAAGTGCTGGCCAAGCACATGGTGACGGAATTCGAAGCGCTGCTGCTGCGCTGCCTGACCATGCCGTGGCCGGCGCGCTTCGCTGCCGACGTAGGCAAGGCTTCCGTGACCGCGACGCCACGGCGCAAGCGCAGCACCGCGAAAACATCCCGTCCCGGAGCAGAACCTATTCCATGAATAAGAAAAAACTGACGATCGCCAGCGGCGCCGTATTGGCGCTGTCGGCCCTGTATTTCAGCGGCGTGCTGCCGCAATGGCACCGCGAAGCGCCGTCGCAGACCATCCACCTGTCGGGCAATATCGAAGCCCATGAGAGCGTGCTCAGCTTTAATGGTTTGCAGGCGCGCGTGGTGCAACTGCCGTTCAACGAGGGCCAGTGGGTGGCCAAGGGCACGGTGCTGGCCGTGGTGGACCAGCAGGAGTTGAACCAGCAGGTGGCGGTGGCGGCGGCCGGCGTGGCCGTGCAGCGCAGCCAGCTCGATATGGCGCTGGAAAACGTGGCCGCCAGCCGTAAGACGGTGGAGGCCGACGTCGCCACCGTGGCCCAGCGCAAGCTGGACCTGGAACGCAGCCAGGCCTTGCAGCATCAGGGCTTCCTGGCGACGGCGGCACTCGATAACGCGGCCACGGCGCTCAAGCAGGCGCGCGCCCAGCTTGACCGCGACCGCGCGCTGGAGGTGGTGGCGCAA
Source organism: Rugamonas brunnea (assembly GCF_014042345.1). GTDB lineage: Bacteria > Pseudomonadota > Gammaproteobacteria > Burkholderiales > Burkholderiaceae_D > Rugamonas > Rugamonas brunnea. The sequence continues at coordinate 173,798 of NZ_JACEZT010000011.1, read as the reverse complement.
CGCAGCGTCAAGGTGGCGCAGGCCGGCGTCCACAGTGGCGAACAGACGGAACAACTGAGCCGCATCATGGCCAGCTATGCCACGCTGGCCGCGCCGTTCGACGGCGTGGTGCTCACGCGCCAGGCGGAACTGGGCGAGGTGGTGGCGCCCGGCACGCCCGTCATTACGCTGGCCGACCTCGATCACGTGTGGCTGCGGGCCTACCTGAACGAGACCGACCTGGGCCGCGTGCGCCTGGGGCAGGAGGTGGCCATCACCAGCGACAGCTTCCCCGGCCAGCGTTTCAGCGGCAAGCTGTCGTTCATCGCGGCCAAGGCGGAATTCACGCCGCGCAGCGTGGAAACCCATGCCGAGCGCGTCACGCTGGTGTACCGCGTGAAGATCGACATCGACAACCGCGACCGCAAGTTCGTGCCCGGCATGCCGGCCGATGCCGTGCTGGCGGCGGCCCGGCCATGATGGAGCCGACCGGCCAAGGGACGTCACCGCCGCCGCTGGCGCTTGATGTGCGCGGCGTGAGCAAGCGTTTCGGTTCGCTGACGGCCGTGGACAACGTCAGCTTCTCCGTGCGCCAGGGCGAGATCTTCGGCCTGGTGGGCCCCGACGGCGCCGGCAAGACCACCACCATGCGCATGCTGGCCAGCGTGATGCGGGCCGACGCCGGCGCGATCCGCATCGACGAGGTGGACGTGGTGGCCGATCCCGAACGCACCAAGCGCCACGTCAGCTACATGCCGCAGCGCTTTGGGCTGTACGACGACCTGACGGTGGACGAGAATATCCGCTTCTTCGCCGACCTGTTCGACGTGCCGCGCAAGCTGTGGGAGGAGCGCGCGGTGCAATTGCTGACGGCCTCGCGCATGCTGCCTTTCCGCCAGCGCCTGGCAGGGCAGCTTTCGGGCGGCATGAAGCAGAAGCTGGGCCTCACGTGCGCGCTGGTGCACGCGCCCCGCGTGCTGCTGCTGGACGAACCGACCACCGGCGTCGATCCCGTGTCGCGGCGCGAGTTCTGGCAAATCCTGTATTCGCTGCGCGCCACCGGCGTGGCCATGGTGATCTCCACCGCCTACCTGGACGAGGCCGAACGCTGCGACCGGCTGGCCCTGTTCGATGAGGGCAGCATGATGTACTGCGACACGCCGCAGCAGCTCAAGCGCGAGCTGCCAGGCGCCATCGTGCGCGTGGCGAGCGCGCGGCCGCGCGAGGCGGCGGCGGCCATCGAGCCCGTGGCCGGCGTGCGCGGCGTGCTGCTGGTGGGCGACGGGGTGCACGTGCACGTCGACGACGCCGAGGCCAGCCGCGCGCCGCTGGCGCAGGCCTTGCAGGCGGCCGGTGTGTCCGCCGGCCCGGTGGAGACCATCGAGCCCACCATCGAAGACCTGTTCGTGGCCCTGCTCGAACGCAAGCACAAGGCGGCATGATGGACGCGCAGCCAGCCATCGAAGTGGACCGCCTGAGCAAGCATTTCGGCGCGTTCCGGGCGCTCGATGAGGTCAGCTTCAACGTGGGTCGGGGCGAGATCATGGGCTTCCTCGGCCCTAACGGCGCCGGCAAGTCGACGTTGATCCGCGTGCTGTGCGGCCTGCTGCGCCCCAGCGGCGGGCGGGCCGTGGTCGATGGCATCGACATCGCCAGGGACCCGGAAGCCGTGCGTCAGCGCATCGGCTACATGTCGCAGAAGTTCTCGCTGTACGGTGACTTGAGCGTGACGGAAAACCTGCGCTTTTTCGGCGGCATCTACGGCGTGGCGCGCAACGCGATCGAGGAAAGGGTGGCCTACGCGGTGCGCATGGCGGGCCTGGAGGGCAGGGAGGACGCGCTGGTCACCACCCTGGCCGGCGGCTGGAAGCAGCGGCTGGCGCTCGGTTGCGCCATCCTGCACCGGCCGCGCGTGCTGTTCCTGGACGAACCGACGTCCGGCGTCGATCCCGGCTCGCGGCGCCGGTTCTGGAACCTGATCCACGACCTGAGCGCGGATGGCGTGAGCGTGCTGGTCTCCACCCACTACATGGACGAGGCGGAGTACTGCATGCGCATCGCCATGATCGAATCGGGCAAGCTGGTCGCGCTGGGCACGCCCCACGAACTGAAGCAGCAGTCGATCGGCGGCGCGCTGTTGGAACTGGCGTGCCCTGATCCCGGCGCCGCCCTGGAACTGCTGGCAGATGCGCCCGGCGTGCATGATGCGGCCGTATTCGGCAACGCGCTGCACCTGCTGGTCGATGATGCGGAACGCGACGGCGCCGCCATCGTCGCCTTGCTGGCGCAGCACGGCCAGCCGGACGCGCGCTGGCGCGCCATCGAACCGGGCATGGAGGACATGTTCGTGCACCTGGTGCGCCAGTCGCGCCAGCGCAACGGCAAGGCGCCTGCGGGAGCGCCTGCGGGAGCGACGTCGTGAAGCTGCGCCGCATCGCCGCCATCGCCCGCAAGGAGAGCTTGCAGGTGCTGCGCGATCCGCGCAGCCTGATGATCGCCTTGCTGCTGCCGTTGATGCAGATGTTTATGCTCGGCTACGGCGTCAATCTGGACGTGGACGCCATCCCCATCTGCGCGTTCGATCAGGAAGGCAGCCAGCAAAGCCATGACCTGCTGGCCCGCTTCGCCAGTTCGCGCTATTTCCAGCCGCCCGTGACGGCCACCAGCCATGCCGAGGTGACGCGCGGCCTGGACGCGCGCGTCTGCACGGTGGCGCTGGTGATCCCGTCTGGCTTCACGCGCAACCTGGCCGACCAGGGCGCGGCCACGGTGCAGTTGCTGGTTGATGGCACCGACTCGAACACGGCAAACATCGCCGCCAACTACGCGCGGCTGGTGGTGGGCGGCTACGCCAGCGAAGTGCAGTTGAAGGCCATCCAGCGCCAGGGCGGCCGCATCCAGACCCAGACCCCGGTGCTGGTGCAGGCCCGCGTGTGGTTCAACGAGGAGCTTGAAAGCCGCAACTTCATCATCCCCGGCGTGGTGGCGCTGGTGATGGCCATCGTCGGCGCCCAACTGACCTCGCTCACCATCGCCCGCGAGTGGGAACGGGGCACGATGGAACTGCTGGTGTCCACCCCGGTCAAGCCGATGGAACTCATGATCGGCAAGCTGGCGCCGTATTTCGTGCTGGGCATGCTGGACGCCGCCATCTGCCTGGCGCTGGCGGTGGGCTGGTTCGAGGTGCCGTTCCGGGGCACCATCGTCACCCTGATGCTGACCACGGCGCTGTTCCTGACGGTGGTGCTGTGCATCGGTTATTGCGTGTCCGTCGCGCTGCGCAGCCAGGTGGGGGCCAGCCAGGTGGCGCTGGTGCTGACCATGCTGCCCACCACGCTGCTGTCGGGCTTTTCCTTCCCCATCGACCAGATGCCGGCCGTGGTGCGCGACGTCACCTACCTGGTCAGCGCGCGCTACTACGTCACCATCCTCAAGGCCGTGTTCCTCAAGGGTTCCACGCTGGCCGAACTGGCCGTGCCGGTGGCCTGCCTGGCGGTCTACGCCATCGCGCTGGTGGTGCTGGCCGCGCGCGCCTTCCGCAAGACTTTGGATTGAGCCCATGCTGAGACGGATCGCCCAACTGCTGATCAAGGAGTTCCTGCAACTGAAGCGGGACAAGTCGGCCCGTTTCCGCTTGCTGATTCCCCCCATGATACAGATGCTGTTGTTCGGCTACGCGGCCACGTTCGAAGTGTTCAACGTGTCCACCGCCATGCTGGACCAGGACCACACGCCGGAAAGCCGCGCGCTGGTGGCCGCCTTCGTCCACAGCAGCCGCTTCGAACTGACCACCGTGGCCACCACGCGGGCCGAAGCCGAGCAGGCCGTGGCCAGCAGTTCGGCCCAGGTGGCCATCGTGCTGCCACCCGGCTTCGCGGAGCTGCTGCGCAAGGGCCAGAGCGCGCCGCTGCAAGTGCTGCTCGATGGGACCAACTCCAACACGGCGCTGATCGCGCTGGGCTATGTGAACGACATCGCCACCACGTTCGGACAAAGCATGGCGCTGGAGCTGGCCCAGCGCACCGGCCACGCGCTGGCGCGGCCGCTGGTGCACGTGGATGTGGCCCAGCGCTATTGGTACAACCCCAACCTGAACAGCCGCTGGTTCTTCGTGCCCGGCGTGATCGGCACGCTGACCCTGATCACCATCGTCAACCTGACGGCGTTCGCCATCGTGCGCGAGCGCGAGGTGGGCACGTTGGAGCAGCTACTGGTGACGCCGATCCGTCCCGCCGAATTCATTCTCGGGAAGACGCTGCCGTTCTTCCTGATCGGCCTGGTGGAGGTGGCGCTGGTGGCGGGTGTGGGCATGTTCTGGTTCCACATCCCGTTCGTCGGCAATCCGCTGCTGCTGTTCGCCGCCACCTGTCTGTTCCTGATCAGCATCCTGTCGATCGGGCTGTTCATCTCCACCATCTGCACCACGCAGCAGCAGGCGTTCGCGTCCAATTTCTTTGTGCTCAACCCGATGTTCATCTTGTCGGGCTTCAGCTTCCCGATCGCCAGCATGCCCCATTTCCTGCAGTGGCTCACGCTGCTCGACCCGCTGCGCTACTACCTGGTGATCATCCGCGGCACCTTCCTCAAGGGCGTGGGGCTGGACGTGCTGTGGCCCCAGATGGCGGCGCTGGCCGCCATCGGCGTAGTGCTGCTGACCATCTCCGTGCTGCGTTTCCGCAAGGCGCTCGACTGAGCAGGGACTAGCGGTAGACCAGCACCGGCACCGGGCTGTGGGTGGTCACGAGGCGGGTCTGGCTGCCCAGCAGCAGCTGGCCCACGCCGCGCCGGCCGTGGGTGGCCATGCAGATCAGGTCGCAGTGGTACAGTTCGGCGGCCTTGAGGATCTCCTCGTAGGGACTGAACGAATCGACCACGTGGACGGTGCAGGGCACGCCCGCTTCGGCCGCGTCGTCGGCCACGCGCTGGGCCGCCTGCTGCGCTTCTGCCAGCATCTGCTTGCCGTAGGCTTCCACGTCCAGCACCGCACCGAATTCCGCATACGGCGAATAAGGATAGGACTGCCAGACGGCCAGCACCTCCACTTTGGCGCCGCAATCGCGGGCGAATTCGATGGCGGCGTGGGCGGCGCGCTCCGACAATTCGGAACCGTCGGTGGGAACAAGGATGGTGGTGAACATGATGGTCTTCGCTTTGCTTGTGGTTGAAAAAGGAGATGGCCGCCGTTACAGCACGACCACCTTGTCGGGTAATTCGTTGGGCCGCCCGGGAACGGGCGGGTAGTGGCGGGCCAGCATGCGCGTGACCATGCGCAGCGCGCTCACGGCGCCGCGCTGGTAGCTGCCGTGGCCGAACGCGCGCTGCATGCGGCGGCACACGCGGTCCCAGTGCGGGGCGCCGGCCAGCGCGTGCACGCCGCGGTCGGCCACGATCTCCACGGCGTGGTCGGCCAGCAGCAGGTAAATCAGGACGCCATTACGCTCGCTGGTGTCCCACATGCGCAGTGAGGCAAACAAGTCGATCGCGCGGTCGCGGGCAGTCGTGCCTTGCCATAGCGCGGGCAGGGGCAGGGCGGCTTCCACGGCGAAGCGCACTTCCCCGCCATGCAGCCGCTCGCTGGCGCGGATTTCCCGCTCGATGGCGTGCAGCGTGGCCGCCGAAAAGGCGCGCCGCAAGGTCCAGCGGGGCGTGCACAGATGGCGCAGCATGCGCTTCAGGGTGGCCATCGCTACCACCTGCCGGAGGCGCCGCCGCCGCCAAAGCCGCCGCCACCGCCGCCGAAGCCGCCACCACCGCCACCACCACCACCACCGAAACCGCCGCCACCGCCAAAGCCGCCGAACGGCCCGCCGTAGCGCCGGCCGGGCAGGCCGCGCATGCCGCCCAGCAGGGTCGAGATCAAGGCCGCCAGGCCGACCAGCAGCGCGGCCGGCAGCGTGGCCAGCACAGCCCAGGCCAGCCAGCCGCTGACGCCGGCGGCCACCAGCGCGCCGGGGAAGCGGCCCAGCAGTGCACGCAGCGTGGCGCCGATGGCCAGCGCGGCCACCAGCAGGGCTGGCAGGGACAGCGAGGCGTCAGCCAGCTCGCCGTCGCGCGCGGGCGGCGGCGCGGGCAGCGGTTCGCCATCCACCACGGCCATCATGGCGTTGGTGCCGGCCACCAGCCCGCCATAGAAGTCACCCTGGCGGAAGTAGGGGGTGATGATGTCGCTCACGATGCGCTTGCTCACGGCATCGTTAAGCGCCCCTTCCAGCCCGTAGCCGACTTCGATGCGCAGCGCCCGGTCGTCCTTGGCCACCAGCAGCAGCGCCCCATCATCGACCTTCTTGCGTCCGAGCTTGGCCTGTTCGGCGGCCTTGAGCGCGTATTGTTCGATGCTGTCGGGCGCGGTGCTGTTGACCATCAGGACCGCGATCTGGCTGCCTTTGCGCGTTTCGAAGTCGCGCAAGGTCGCCTCCAGCGTGGCCGTCTGCTGGGCGCTGAGCGTGCCGGTGAGGTCGGTCACGCGGGCCGTCAGCGCAGGCGCGGCCAGCGCACTGGCGCTACCGAGTGCCAGCCCGGCCAGCCAGGCCAACCAGCACAGCAGGCGCGCCATCCACCTCATTTTGAGGCCTCGGGCGTGGCGGGCGCGCTGGAAGGCTGGTCGAACTGCACGCGCGGCGGGACGGCGATGGCGTTCGGGTTCTCCACCGAAAAGCTGGGTTTGACGTCGAACGAAAACATGCGGGCCGTGAGATTGGACGGGAAGGTGCGCACCGTCGTGTTGTATTGCTGGACCGCCGCGATGTAGCGGTTGCGCGCGACCGTGATGCGGTTCTCCGTGCCCTCAAGTTGCGCTTGCAGGTCGCGGAAATTGGCGTCCGCCTTCAATTGCGGGTAGTTCTCGGAGACGGCCAGCAGGCGCGTCAGTGCGCCGTGCAGGTCGTTCTGGGCGCGCTGGAAATTGGCCAGCGCGGCCGGATCGCTCAGTGTTGCCGGGCTCACCTGCAGCGCGCCGACCTGCGCGCGGGCCTGGGTGACGGCCGTCAGCACGTCCTTCTCGTGGCTGGCGTAGCCGCGCACCGTGTTGACCAGGTTGGGGATCAGGTCGGCCCGACGCTGGTACTGGTTCAGCACTTCGGACCACGATGCCTTGATCTGCTCATCCTCTGTTTGCAGCGTGTTGTAGCCGCAGCCGCCCAGCAAGGACAGCAGCGACAGCATTCCCAGCAATTTCAATAGCTTCATACCCGGCTTCATACCCTGCCTCCCGTGGATGGATGGGCTGGCGCCCTTAGCTTGCACTATGGTCGTTTGGGCAATCAAAATCTTTGATTTGTATCAAAACCGTAGCACAAGCTTGTGCTGCTGGTCGCCGCCTTCGTGCTGCCGGCCCCGGCCGTTATTTGATCGGGAGTATTGACTTCGATCAAACAACGGACGTGATAAAAAATAACATGCGCGCTACTGTGGGCGGGTCGGCGCGAATGCGCGCGGACTCACCATGAAGGAGCGTACCATGCTAGTCAACATGCGCAGCTTGACCCTGTCGTTGCTGGTGGCCTTGTCGGCCACCGTTGGCGCCGTGCCGGCCATGGCGGCGGATGGGGAGAACGTGCCGTTCCTGAACGGCGGCGTGGGCGAGGACCAGCAGCAGGAAATGTTGGCCGTCCGCAAGGACTACAATCTGCTGCTCACGTTCGCCTCGCGCGGCAGCGGCGAATTCGTGGCCGACGTGCACCTGACCGTCACCGACCATGCGGGCAAGACCATCCTGCAATTGAAGGGCGCCGGCCCCCTGGTGTACGCGCGCGTGGCGCCCGGCAATTACAAGGTGGAAGCAATGGCGCGCGGCGTCACGCAAACCCAGGCTGCGACGGTCGGCAAGCAAGGCCCGCGCGACCTGTATTTCTACTGGGCGCCGGAAGCGCCGGCCGCGCAATGACCAGTAAGCGCAGTCAGCACCGCACCACGCCACGGAGGATGCCATGAATAAGCCCCATGAAACCCAGGCCCCGCTGCAGTTGATCGCCCCGTCGTCACTGGAGCTCGATGCCGACATCACGCCGCTGAGCATGTCGCTGATGGAAGTGCTGCGCCAGCGCAAGTCCAGCCGCGAATTCAGCACGCGCCCGCTGTCGATCTACAAACTGTCGCGGCTGCTCTGGTGCGCGTTCGGCATTAACCGCGAGGAGGGCAGCCACCGTACGGCGCCGTCGGCCAAGGATGCGCAGGAAATCGACATCTACGTGGCCCTGGCCAGCGGCCTGTATCGTTTTGATCCGCACCAGCTGGTGCTGGCGCCCGTGCTGGCCGACGATATCCGGGCCGACACCGGCTGGCAGGATTTTGTCGGCGGCGCGCCCGTCAACCTGATCTACGTGGCCAACCTGGAGCGCATGAGCGCCGCCTCGCGCGTGGAACAGAAGTTCTATGCCGCGCTGGACACCGGCTTCATCAGCCAGAACGTCTACCTGTTCTGCGCCGCCGAAGGGCTGGCCACGGTGACGCGCGGCTGGGTGGACCGGCCCGCGCTGGCCAAACGCATGGGGCTGGGCCCTGGGCAGCGCATCGTGCTGGCCCAGACGGTCGGCTATCCGCGCGAATGAGGCTGGCGCCGTGCCGGCCGCCGTCGGAAAACATGAGGAAGTGCAATGAATGACCGTTCCGACCTGGCCCAGCAAGCTTCGCTGGTGCAGCGGCTGGCCAGCGTCCTGGGGGCGCAGGGACAGCCATGCCAGTTGTTCGAGACCCACATCTCATGGGTGCTCGTCACGCCAGACTATGCGTACAAGATCAAGAAGGCCGTCAAGTTCGACGTGCTCGATTACAGCACGCTGTATGCGCGCCACCGGCTGTGCGAGGAGGAACTGCGGCTGAACCGGCGCCTGGCGCCTGGCATCTACCTGGACCTCGTGCCGATTACGGGCAGTTTCGCGCAGCCGGTGATCGGTGGCGACGGCGCGCGCATCGAATATGCGGTGCGCATGCATGCATTCCCCCAAGAGGCGCTGTGGACCTGGCGGCTGGAGCACGGCCAGTTGGGCGCGGCCGAGGTCGAGTCGCTGGCCGACAAGCTGGCTGCGAGCCACGCCGGCGCGGCAGTGGCGCCGGCCGGCACGCCCTGGGGCGGCGCCCGCTTCGTCGACAGGGCCGCGCGCCAGGATCTGGCGACCGTGGAAACGCTGGCGGGCACGGGTGAAATGCGTACCCAGGCCCATTTGCTGACGGTGTGGCAATCGACCCAGGACCGGGTGCTGGACCTGATCGCGCAGCGCAAGGCCCAGGGCTTTGTGCGTGAATGCCATGGCGACCTGCATTGCGGCAACATCCTCACCCTGGACGGCAAGGTCGAGGTGTTCGACTGCATCGAATTCAACGATGACCTGCGCTGGACCGACGTGATCGACGACCTGGCCTTCGCCGTCATGGACTTGCGCTTCCACGGCCAGTCCGGGCTGGCGGCCGTTCTGCTGGAGCGGTATCTGGAAGCGAGCGGTGACTACTCGGGCCTGGCCGTGCTGGGCTACTACCTGACCATGCGGGCCGTGGTGCGGGCCAAAGTCTGCCTGTTGCGGGCGCGCGCGCTGTCGGGCGCGGCGGCGGACGAACAGGCGGCGCTGGCACGCCGCTACCTCGACTTCGCAGCCGCTTCCGTCCAGCCGGGCAAGCCGCCGCTGGTGATCGCCCACGGCTATTCCGGCAGCGGCAAGACGTATTTCTCGGGCCGGCTGGCGCGGGCGCTGGGGGGTATCCGCATCCGCTCCGACGTCGAGCGCAAGCGCTTGCACGGGTTGCCGCCCAGCGCCCGCATGGCGGCGCCGGCCGGGGCCGGCATCTATTCGGAAGACAGTACCCGCGCCACCTACGCGCGGCTGCTGGAACTGGCGCGCTACGGCCTGCGGGCCGGCTTGCCGGTGGTGGTGGACGCATCCTTCCTGCAGCGCTGGCAGCGCGAGCCGTTCGAGCGCATTGCCCGCGAACGCGGCGCCGAGTTCCGCATACTGCACCTGCGGGCCGCCGCGCGCACCCTGCGTGCACGGCTGGCGCAGCGCGTGCGCGACGGGCGCGACGCCTCCGACGCGGGGCCGGAACTATTGGCGCGCCAGGCCGCCATCAGTGAAAAGCTCGGTACCCGGGAACGGCCGCTGACGTGCCTGATCAATACGGAATCGGCCGAGGCCGACAACGCGGTGGCGGCGCTGGCGGCGTCGTTGCGCGCGGCCGGTTAAGCGACGCGCCCCGCGCCGGCATGGCCAGCGGCGGGGGGCGGGTAGCAGGTGGCCGGGTTATGCCGACTGCGCCGGCGGCGGCGCCGGGGCGGCCGCTCAGGCCAGTTGCAGCACGGGGCTGGCGGGCACCCGCGCGACGACGGCCGGTGCCGGGTGGGGCGTGCCGGTGGCGATGCGGGTCAGCATGGCCTGGTCGAGGATGATGATGTTGCGGCGCACGGCCTTGATGCAGCCCTGGCCCTTGAAGTTGCAGATCAGGCGGCTGATGGTGGCGGCCGTCAAGCCCAGGAAGTCACCGATCTCCTGGCGCGACATGGGCAACTGGAACAGGTTGGGCGCGCTGCCCCGGGCCGCGTAGCAGCGCGACATGCGCAGCAGGAAGTTGGCGAACTTCTGGTCGGCGTGGCCATTGCGCAGCAGCAGCGTCGTATCCTGCTGGCGCGCCAGTTCCTTGCTCAGCAGGTTGTGGAACAGTTGCGACAGCGGCTCCATGCGCTGGGCCGCGTCGGCCAGCCGGTGGTAGGAGAACTCGCACACTTCGGCGTTGGTCAGGGCCACGGCGCTGCCGCGGTGCACGTGCAGGCCGATGGCGTCCAGGCCGAGGAATTCGCCGCTCATGTGGAAGCCCGTGACGCGCTGTTCGCCTTCCGGGGTCAGGTGGTAGGTCTTGAACTGGCCGCTGCGGATCGCGTACAGGTGGTCGCTCAGCGGTTCGTTCATCTGGTACAGGTGCTCACCGCGCACCAGTTGCACGCGGCGTTCGACCAGCTGGTCGATGGCGGCGCAATAAGTGTCGTTCATGCCGGTGGGCAGGCAGTGCGTGCGCGCGGGGCAGTTGCCGCAATTGGCGGGCTGGGCGGCGTTGCGCGCCAGGGGCGAGCCGGAGGTGAAGCGGTTCATGATGGCATGCCTTTCCATGATTAGAGCTCCCCTCTGGGCAGGGGCAAGGTCTGCGGCATCGCGTCGAGCGTCGCGCCGGGCGCGCCGCCGGCGTTGGCGGCCAGCTGCTTGAGGGCGATCGCATCGACCAGCGTGACGTCGCGTCCGGTAACGTTGATCAGGTTCTGGTCCTTGAACTGGAACATCAGCCGGCTCACGCTTTCGGGCGTCAGGCCCAGGAAGTCGGCGATGTCGCGGCGCGACATGGCCAGCCGGAAACGGGCCGGCGAGAAGCCGCGCACGCCGTAGCGCCACGACAGGTTGAGCAGGAAGGCCGCCAGCCGCTGCTCGGCGCGGGTATTGCGCAGCAGCAGGGCCACGTTCTGCTCGTCCGTGATTTCCTTGCTCAGGATGCTGTGGAAGAAGGGCAGCAGCGGCTTCATGCTGCCGCACGAGATTTCGCACACCTCGCTGTCTTCCAGCGCCACGGCGGTGCAGTTATGCTGTTGCAGGCCGATGGCGTCCAGCGCCAGGAATTCGGCGCTCATCTGGAAGCCCGTGATACGGGGCTGGCCGGCCGCGTCGGCCCGGTAGTTCTTGAAGCTGCCGTAGCGGATGGCGTAAAAGCGGTTGCCGACCAGGTCGCCGGCCTTGTAGAGATTGCTGTCGCGGGCCACCTTGATGCGGCGGCCGACCAGCTTGTCGACGTTGCGGTGGTCGGTGGCGCCGGCTGGCAGACACAGCTGGCGGGCGCGGCACGACGAGCATTCAACGGGAGCGGAAAAGCGGGCGGCATCACGGGTGCCATGGCCAGCGGAAAGATAGTTTAACAAGTTCGCCTCGCGTCAAAAGTGGCTGGGCCGGTGGGGCGCACAGCGGGGTTGTTCAGGGCGCCGCGGGGATGGGCGGCGGGTGCGGCAAATCTGCCAGCTGATTCCGGCCTGGTGGCCGGGCAAATTTGCGCTGTCGACAGGTTCATGGTCGTAGCGGAGCGCTGCATCATGCTTGGTTAGCAGCATCAATATCAATATACGCGAAGCAATGTGCAAATTTGCTTGATCTGGATCAAAGAACCTGAACTTAGCCGTGGTAGGCGACGTATGGTTACCACCATCTTTGTCGTTAGGGAAAGATTTGATCTAGGTCAATGATTTTTGGCTTTCTGGCGCTCATAGTGGTTTGCATCAACACCTCACCCCAGGAGAAACCGTATGTCGTTCCAACACGCAGTGGCATGGATAGATCATGCTGAAGCCCACGTCATCCACTTCAATCCCGAAACGTCGACCACGGCCGTGATCCGTTCGCACGCCGGCAATCCCCACCTGCATACCAAGGCCGCCGGCGGCACGGGCCGCGCGGCCGAGAACGCCCAGTATTTCGACGCGGTGGCCGACGATTTGAAACAGGTGGCGGAAATCCTGCTGGTCGGCCCCGGCACCGAGAAGCTGGAACTGATGAAGCACCTGCTCAAGCATCAACCAGCCATCGCCGAGCGCGTGATGAGCGTGGAGACGGTGGACCATCCGACGGACGGCCAACTGCTCAAGCATGCGCGCAAGTATTTCCTACGCGCTGACAAGATGCTCTGAACCCCCTCGCCGGCGCGGCGCCGTTGGCGGCCGCGCCATCCCACCCATGCTCAACGGAAGCCATTCCACGGGAGTCGACATGAGCAGCCACACACCGAGCGCGCAGGACCCGGAACAGGACGACCTCGAACCGTTCGTGTTCCAGGGCTTGACCCGCTACGAGCGCCAGACCCAGATCCGGCAGATATCGTATTACCTGTCGGGTGCGATCCAGCAATCGTGCTATTACACGGAGTTGTTCCACACGCTGCGCACGGCCAGCGACGTGGACCTCATCTATTTGCACCTGAATACCTCGGGCGGCGACTTCGACACGGGCTTGCAGATCATTAACAACATGCAAGCCTCGAACGCCCACGTGATCACCGTGCTGGAGGCGCGCGCCTATTCGATGGGCGCCTTCATCTTCCTGGCCGGCGACGAATTGCTGGTGCATGACAACTGCCAGCTGCTGTTCCACATCTACTCGGGTGTGTTCACCGGCAAGGGCAATGAACAGCAGGCCGAATCGCTGGCCCTGAGCAACTGGTTCGAGAAATTCATGACGCGCACCTGCCAGCCTTTCCTGTCGGCCACGGAGATCAAGAACATCCTCAAGGGTTCCGACCTGTGGATGGACTCGGACGAGATCCAGCGCCGGCTGGCCCGCCTGCAGCGCGAACGGAACAAGGCCAGCCTGCCGCGCAAGCTCAAGGCGGCCGCCGATGCTGCAAAGGGCTGAGGGCTGCGCTGCGACCTGTGTCAAATCAATCGGGCGCGCAAAATTGGCGGGCGCGCCGGGCACCATCCAGTAAGCTGGAACGAAGCCGCAAACCATGTAGGGGAAGCACGACAGGAAACAATCGGCAAATCCATGACACGTCCTGGCCGGAAAGGCCGATAACGATGTGAGCCGCTGGCGCCAATACTGAAATCGCGGGACATCGGGGCCCGCCCATCAGTCAGCGAGGTCATCATGGAAACGCAACAACAGCCAGCGCCGGCGCCAGGCGCACCGGAACCGCAACCAGCGGCCGCCCCATGGCCGCAGCCGGTGACGACTAGCGCAGCACGCGTGCGGGAACTGCTGGGCTGGCGGCTGATACCCGCCAACATGGGGGCATGGGATGGGCGCTAGCCGCACGCGCCGCCCGTGGCCTTGAACTTTGACGAGTTTTATCGAGAAACGGGAGGATATGATGCAAGCGAACGTAGGAAACATCGACCGTGTGATCCGCATCCTGGCGGGCCTGTTGTTGATTGGCGGCGCACTGACCGGCGCCATCGGGGCTTGGGGCTGGATAGGTGTGGTGCCCTTGTTGACGGGTATCTTCCGGTTCTGCCCGGCTTACCTGCCGTTCCACTGGAACACCTGCGAGAAGAAGTGAGCGGGGCCGCCATGACAGGAATGAGCATGGAAGAACCGGTCTGGACGCCGGACATGGCGCTCGGCGTGCCACTGATGGATGATGCGCACCAGGCACTGGTCCAGCAGATCAGCGCCCTGCAGCAGATGCCCGACGAGGGCGACTTCGACGCCGGCCTGGCGCGCCTGACCGAGGCGCTGGAGGCCGATTTCCGCGCCGAGGAAGAGTTGATGGAAGCGATCAGCTATCCGGCCATCCGCAGCCACCGCGAGCAGCACGCGCGCGTGCTGGCCACCTTGCACAGCCTGGCGGACGGCGACCACGCGTCGCGGCGCCGGGCCGTCGAGTTGTTGTTGCCCTGGTTCCACGTCCATCTGGAAACGGCTGACACGGCGCTGGCGGCGGCCTTGCAGGTGGCCGATGTGCGCTTCGACACGGGCCCGGCGCCGGCCGCCGGTAAGCCGGCCTGAACCTGGCCGGGGAGGGCGCCATGTTCAAGCACATCCTGCTGGCTACCGACGGCTCGCCCGCCTCGCGCGCGATGGTGGGCAAATGCATGCGGCTGGCCTCCGAAACCGGGGCCTGCGTGACCGGTATCCACGTGTTGCCGCCGATGCACAACATCGGCATGCAGACGGCCATGCTGCGCGACAACCGCGCGGAGGAGCAGGAACACAATGTGGAAATGGCGCGCCGCTACCTGCACGAGGTGCTGGAGGCGGCGCGTGGCTACGGCGTCACGTGCGACACCCTGTACGTGGTGCATGAACAGCCTTATGAAGCCATCATCGAGCACGCCAAATTGTATGGATGCGACCTGATCTGCGTCGGCTCCCATGGCCGCAAGGGCGCGCGCAGCTTCCTGCTCGGTGGGGAAACCCAGAAAATCCTGACCTTCAGCCCGGTTCCGGTGCTGGTCTACCGCTAAAGCGGCTTATCTCAACCAGCCCATCTAACGCAGCTTATCTCACCCGGCTGATTTAACCCAGCTTGCGCATGCGGTGCGGCTGGCGTTCCAGTTCTTCCTGGCAAGCAAGGCACATCAGGGCGCCCGGCTGCGCCCGCAGCCGGTCGAGCGCGATCGGCACGCCGCAGGCGGCGCAATGGCCGTAGGTGTCGGCGGCGATGCGGCCGATGGCCAGGTCGATGGCGCGCAGTTCGGCCAGTTCATGGCTCAACTGGGCCACATCATAGTCGGCCAGCTGGCTGGACGTGGCGGCGTCGTCGAGCGACGCGAAATAGTTGAACAGGGCCATTTCCACTTCGTCGTCCGCCTGGTGCAGGCGCTGGCGCAACGCGGCGATCAGCTCCTGGCGGCGCTGGCGCAGGCGTTCGCCCAGATCCGCCAGATCGGTGGCCAGCAGCTCGCTCATGGCGCGCTCCGGTGAGCAGTGGCGGCGAATGTGGATGGCATGGTGCTTCCTTCGAGGTGGGTGCGGCTTTACAATGGCGCTCAGGGAGACCGTCACCCGAAACGGGGACCGGTTCTATATGCTCAATTTAACTGTGAACTTGCAGCGCGTCACTGACCCGAGTTGATCTAGGTCAAAATTGCGTGGAATCGAACGCTGCGCAAAAGTGGCCAGCGGGATTTAACTTCCGGTGGCTAGGAATGTTGCGGTCATGGTATTGTTGCAAGTTGATGTAGTCTGCCACCAGGAACAAGTCGTTGAAAAACCTCGTCATAGAAGGACAGAGTCTGGAATGGCTGCTCGTTGCGGCCACCGACCCCATGCTGATCGTCGACCGCGAAGGCCGCATTGTACTGGCCAACCCGGCGCTGGAGCGCTTGTTCGGGCATAGCCAGGAAAGCTTGCTGGGCCAGTCGCTGGAAATGCTGGTGCCGCAGCGCTACCGGGCCCACCATGGCGCCTTGCGGGCCGATTTCTTCAGCGAACCGCGTCCGCGCGCCATGGGTGCCGGCGCCGAATTGCTGGGCCTGCACGCCGACGGCCGCGAATTTCCCGTCGAGGTCAGCCTGTCGCCGCTGCGCACGGCCCAGGACTTGCCGCTGGTGCTGGCCACCATCCACGACATCAGCAGCCGCCGCGCGGCCGAAATGGCGCTGCAGGAGAGCGAGGCGCGCATGCGCGCCATCTTCGAGACGGCCGTGGACGCCATCATCACCATCGATGAGCGCGGCCGGCTGGAGCGCCTGAACCCGGCCGCCGAGCGCCTGTTCGGCTACACCGAGGCGGAAGTGGCGGGCCAGAACGTGTCCATCCTGATGCCGGAGCCGCACCGCAGCCAGCACGACCATTATCTGGCCCACTACCTGGGCACGGGCGAGAAGAAGATCATCGGCAAGGGCCGCGAAGTGGAGGGCATGCGCAAGGATGGCTCGCTGTTCCCCATGGACCTGGCCGTGGCCGAGATGCGCCTGGGCGAGCGCCGCATGTTCACCGGCATGGTGCGCGACATCAGCGACCGTAAGCTGAACGAGGAAAAGAACCGCCTGCTGCTGCAGGAGCTGAGCAGCGCCAACGAGGAGCTGACCAACTTCGCCTATGTCGTCTCGCACGACTTGAAGGCCCCGCTGCGCGGCATCGGCTCGCTGGCCGACTGGCTGGCCACCGACTACGCCGAGCAGTTCAACGACGAGGGCCGCGAGCACATGCGCCTGCTGATCAACCGTGTGCACCGCATGAGCAGCCTGATCGACGGCATCCTCCAGTATTCGCGCGTGGGCCGGGTCAAGGAAGCGCTGCTGCCGGTCGATCTGAACCGCTTGCTGGCCGACGTGGTCGACCTGCTGGCGCCGCCGCCCCACATCCGGGTCACGGTGGCGCCCGACATGCCGACCATCGTGACGGAGCCGACCCGCATCCAGCAGGTGTTCCACAACCTCATTTCCAACGCCATCAATTATATGAACAAGGAGCAGGGCGAGGTCGAGGTCGGCGTGAGCGACGCCGGCCGCTACTGGCGCTTCCACGTGCGCGACAACGGCCCCGGCATCGAGGCCCGCCATTTCGAACGCATCTTCCAGCTATTCCAGACGCTGGCCTCGCGCGACCGCGTCGAGAGCACGGGCGTGGGCCTGGCGCTGGTCAAGAAGATCGTCGAGATGTACCACGGCCAGGTCGGGCTGGAATCGACCGTCGGCGCCGGCACCACCTTCTGGTTCACGCTGCCCAAGACGGGCCAGCGCAACGCATACACAACAGGAGCCGTAATTAAATGAAAATCAACAACAAGCCAATCTTGCTGGTGGAAGACGACCACGTGGACGTGATGACGATCCTGCGTGCGCTCAAGGAGATTCACGTCGTCAACCCCGTGGTCAGCATGGAGAATGGCGAGGCGGCGCTCGATTACCTGCGCAACCCGGGCAACGAGCGCCCCTGCATCATCCTGCTGGACTTGAACATGCCCATCATGAATGGCATCGAATTCCTGCAGATGATCAAGCACGACGCCGACCTCAAGCGCATCCCCGTGATCGTGCTCACCACCTCCGAGGAGCAACAGGACAAGGTGCACAGCTTCGACCTGGGCGTGGCCGGCTACATGGCCAAGCCGGTTGACTACCGCCGTTTCGTGGAAATGATGCGCTCGATCGACCTGTACTGGACCATCAGTGAAATGCCTTGACGGCGCGGGGCGGCCATGAACAAACCACGGGTTAAGGTGCTGATCGTCGAGGATGACGTGGTCGACCGCATGGCGTGCCGGCGCGCGTTCGCGGCCGACCCCGACAGCAATTTCGAGCTGATCGAGGCCGACAGCGGCCAGCAGGGCTTGCTGCAGGCGCGCGGCGCCGCGCCCGATTGCATCCTGCTCGATTACCACTTGCCGGACGTGACGGGCCTCGAATTCCTGGCCCGCCTCAGCGTGGACGGCGGCGGCGCCGCCATCCCCGTCATGATGCTGACCGGCGCCGACAGCGCCACCGTGGCGGCCGAAGCTATGCGCCGCGGTGCGCGCGATTACCTGGTCAAGGATGTGGACGGGCGCTACCTGGACATGCTGCCCACGGCCATCCACCGCATGCTGCGCGAGCAGCGCCTGCTGGTCGACAAGCGCCAGGTGGAGGCCAAGTTCCGCACCCTGGTCGAGCAGATCCAGGCCATCACCTACATCGCGGCGCTGGACGCGCCGCAGACGCTGCTCTACATCAGTCCCCAGATCCAGATGCTGGGCTACACGGCGGCCGAGTGGCTGTCTGATCCCAAGCTGCACGCGTCGCGCATGCATCCTGCCGAGCGCGGCTGGGTGCAGGCGGCCATCGAGGAGAGCCGCATGGCCGGCGCCGCCATGCGGCTCGAATACCGGCTAATGGCACGCAACGGCGACGAATTGTGGTTCCGCGACCAGGCCGAGGTGGTGCGCGACGAAGCCGGCGAACCGCTGTTCATGCAGGGCATCCTGGTCGACATCACGCAGAACAAGCTGGCCGAGCAGGCGCTGCAGCAGTCGCAGGATGAGCTGCGGCGGCTGGCGGCGCACCAGGAAAACATCAAGGAGCACGAGCGCAAGCGCATCGCCCAGGAAATCCACGACGAGCTGGGTGGCCTGCTGACCGGCATCAAGGCCTATATCTCGGTTGCGATGGAACGGGCGGCGGCGGCCGGCAGCCCGGCCGAACCGCTGCTGGCCGACGCCTCGGCGCTGGCCCAGGACGCGATCCAGACCGTGCGCCGCGTGATCACGGACTTGCGCCCCAGCGTGCTTGACCAGCTGGGCGTGTGGGCCGCGCTCGAATGGTACGCGGGCCAGATCGAGCAACGCTCGGGCCTGCACTGCATCAGCCATGTGACGCCGGCCGCCGCCGCGCTGGAACTGGGGCCTGAGCGCAGCACCATGCTGTTCCGCATCGTGCAGGAAGCGCTGACCAACGTGGTGCGCCACGCCGAAGCGAGCACGGTGCAACTGGACGTCGACTTGCGCGATAATATCCTCCAGCTCAGCATTATCGACGACGGCAAGGGTATCGACACCGAGCGCCTGCTGAACCGCGAGTCCTGGGGCATCCTGGGCATGCATGAGCGTAGCCGGCATTTCGCCGGCGAGTTGAAAATTACCGGCACGCCGGGGCAGGGCACGAGCCTGCTGCTGCGCCTGCCGTTGGAGAGTGGCAATAATGAGCAGTAAGCAAATCCGGGTGTTGCTGGTGGACGATCACGCGATCGCCCGCAACGGCGTGCGCCTGATGCTGGGCACGGCCGACGACATCGTCGTAACGGGTGAGGCCGGCAACGCGCAGGAAGCCTTGCAATTAGTGCAACAGCAGGAATTCGACGTGGCCTTGTGCGACATCACCATGCCCGGCAAGAACGGGCTGGACTTGCTCAAGCAGTTGCGCGCCGACCGGCCGCGCCTCGCCGTGCTGATGCTGAGCACGTATTCGGAGGAGATCTACGCCGTGCGCGCGCTGAAACTTGGCGCCTCCGGCTATCTGACCAAGGACGCACCGACGACGGTGCTGGTGACAGCCGTGCGCAAGGCGGCCGCCGGCGGCAAGCACGTGAGTCCGGCGTTGCTGGAAAAGCTGGCCACGCTGATTGGCGGCGGGGGTGGCATGGCCAACCACGAATCGCTGTCGAACCGCGAACTGGAAGTGTTCAAGCTGATCGCGGCCGGCGAATCGCTGGTGCGCATCGGCGAAATGCTGCACCTGAGCCCCAACACGGTGACCACCTACCGCACCCGCATCCTCGACAAGATGGGCTGCACCAGCAACGCCGAGCTGACCCGCTACGCGCTCGAAAACGGCATTATCTGACGCGGTGCATCAAACCCCGGGCCGCTGGCGGCCCGGTGTCACGGATCCCCTACACGATTTCATCCGCAAATCCCCTACACGACACGGTGGCCTTGCCCGATAACGGAAAATGCCCCTGTCGGTGATACTTGTCGTATGAATAAATCACGACCCGTCCAGAGCCCAAGGACGGGCGACATACGAACAGGGAGCTTAGCCATGACATCCACCATCTTCTCGATCGCCCCTTCGAGCGCGCAAACGGCCCCGAGCCAGAACAAGTGCGCCGTCTGCAGTTTCAAGAAGCTGTGCCTGCCCGTGGGCCTGGATGACAACGCCGTTTCGCGCCTGGACAAGATCATCGGCCGCCGCCGCCGCATCGCGCGCGACGAGCACCTGTACCGCATGGACCAGCCGTTCAACAGCCTGTACGCGGTGCGCTTCGGCCACTTCAAGACGGCCCAGGTCAACCTGCGCGGCGAGCAGCAGATCACCGGCTTCCAGATGGCCGGCGACCTGCTGGGCATGGACGCCATCGGCGCCGGCCGCCACGCTTGCAGCGCCGTGGCGCTGGAGGACGCGGAAGTGTGCGAAATCCCGTTCGCCCGCCTGCAGGAACTGTTTGGCGAGATGCCGCAGCTGCTGCAGCACTTCCACCGCATCATGAGCCAGGAGATCACGCGCGAGCAGAACGTGATGCTGCTGCTGGGGAATATGCGCGCCGAACAGCGTTTCGCCGTGTTCCTGCTCAATTTGTCGGCACGCTACCAGGCGCGCGGCTATTCCCCGTCCAGCTTCCAGCTGCGCATGTCGCGCGAGGATATGGGCGACTACCTGAGCCTGACGATCGAGAGCGTGAGCCGGCTGCTGTCGCGCTTCCGCAAGCAGGGCTGGATCAACATCGACAACCGCGACCTGACCATCCTCGACCGCGCCGCGCTGGAAGCGCTGTCCACGGGCGCGGCGCTGGAAGTGGCCGAGCAAAAAGCGGCCCGCGCCGAGCAAGCGCTGCGCGGCAAGGCCCGCATGACCCTGTGCGCCGCCTGACAGGGGCCGGTGTTATCGTATTGTTTAAGTTCTTGATGTCGATCACAAGCCCCGGCTGACACGGCCAGCAGGCCCAATTACAGTGGGGTGACAGGGACGCGGTTGCCGGCGCGTCCCGGCATTTCGAACCGGCATACATTGCATGGGAGTTGAAAATGGCTAATCAACTGCGACACTTCGACCCGTTCGGCGACCTGGCCCGCATGGAACCGCTGCGCAGTGTGGAAGACTTCTTCCGCGACTTCGGTTTCAAGCACGCGATGCGCGACCTGCAGAAGGAAGCGCTGATCAAGCTCGACGTGACCGAGACGGACCAGGCTTACAACGTCAAGGCGGAAATGCCGGGCATGAAGAAGGAAGACATCAAGGTCGATGTCGATGGCAACCGCGTGTCGATCTCGGCTGAAACCAAGCGCGAAACCGAGGAGAAGAAAGGCGAAACCGTGGTGCGCAGCGAGCGCTACTATGGCCAGCAATACCGCAGCTTCTCGCTCGAACATGACATCGACGACAGCAAGGTGGAAGCCAAATACCTGGACGGCGTGCTGGAACTGACGCTGCCCAAGCGCGCCAACGGCAGCGCCAAGAAGATCGTCGTGAACTGACATCATTGCCGGGACCGCCTCCTGTCAGCAGCGCGCCACGCGCGTCGCCGGGGTAGGGCGGCCCGGCTCTCACCGAGTTGTGCATGCGGCGCCGTGACTGGCGCTACCGAAGATACCGAAGTTACCCTAACCGAGACTACATCATGTTCAAGCACATCCTGTTACCCACCGACGGTTCCTCCATCGCCTCCGCCATGATCAAGAAGACGCTGGCATTCGCCAAGGAGACGGGCGCCAAGGTCACCGGCATCCACGTCATGGCCGATTACCAGATCTTCACCTACCAGCCCGAAATGCTGGCCGACACCCGCGAGCAATATGCACGCGACAGTGCGGCCCATGCGCGCGTGTTCCTGGCCGAGATCGAGAACGCCGCCAAGGAGCTGGGCGTGCCCTGCGAGACCAAACTGGTCACGGATGAACAGCCTTATGAAGCGATCTGCAAGGCGGCCACGGACAACGGCTGCGACGTGATCTGCATGTCGTCGCACGGCCGGCGCGGCGTGAAGGGACTGCTGCTGGGCAGCGAAACCCAAAAAGTGCTCACTCACGCGACGGTGCCGGTACTTGTCTTCCGTTGATGTCATGAACGGGCTGGGGACAGCGCCGGCGACCATGCTGGCCATGCTGCTGGACCAGCCCGGCGCGCCGCTGCGGGCGGCTGAGGTGCCCATCCCCCAGCCCGGCCCGTGGCAAGTTTTGCTGCGGGTCAGCGCGTGCGGCGTGTGCCGCACCGACCTGCATATCCTCGATGGTGAACTGCCTCCCCATCGCCATCCCCTGATCCCTGGCCATGAAGTGGTGGGCCGCGTCGTCGCCTGCGGCGCCGGGGTGCAGGGCTACGCGCCCGATGAACGGGTCGGCGTGGCCTGGCTGGGTGCCAGTTGCGGCAGTTGCCCGTACTGCGCGCGCCACACGGAGAACCTGTGCGGCGAAGCCCGCTTCACCGGATACGACCTCGATGGCGGCTACGCCCAGTACATGGTGGCCGACGCCCGCTACATCTTCCGCCTGCCCAGCCGCTACGACGACGTGGCAGTGGCCCCGCTGCTGTGCGCGGGCCTGATCGGCTACCGGGCCTACGCGCTGGCCGGCGATGCCCAGCGCATCGGCCTGTACGGCTTTGGCGCCGCGGCCCACCTGCTGGCGCAACTGGCCAGCCAGCAGGGCTGGGAAGTCTATGCCTTCACCCGGCCCGGCGATGAGCGCAGCCAGCGCTTCGCGCGCAGCCTGGGCGCCGTGTGGGCCGGTTCCTCGGACCAGCCGCCGCCGGTGGAACTGGACGCGGCGCTGCTGTTCGCGCCCGATGGCGCGCTGGTGCCGCTGGCGCTGCGCGCCGTGCGCCGGGGCGGCACCGTGGTCTGCGCCGGCATCCACATGAGCGACATCCCATCATTCCCCTACAGCCTGCTGTGGGGCGAGCGCACCATCCGTTCGGTGGCCAACCTGACCCGGGCCGACGGCGAACAATTCTTCGCACTGGCCCAGCAGTACCAACTGAACGCCAGTACCACCGTGTACCCCCTGCGCGACGCCAACGCGGCGCTGGCGGCCTTGCGCAGCGGCGCTTTCGACGGCGCGGCCGTCCTCGTGCCATGAACCCGCGCATACAGGAGCTGCTCGAACGCATCCGGCAGATCGAGGAGGAACTGGAGCTGGAGGTGCAGCGCCGCCGCCAGGAACTGCAGGCCGATTTCTCCAAGCGGCGCGTGATGTTCGCGCGCGAGGTGGTGGAGCAGCAGCGCCGCTTCAAGACCGGCTTGCTGACTTATGTGCTGCACGCCCAATGGCGTCATGTGCTGTCGGCCCCTTTTATCTACGCCGTGTTCGTGCCGCTGGCGTTGCTGGACTTGTTCGTCTCCCTGTACCAGCTGGTGTGCTTTCCCCTGTACCGCATTCCGCGAGTGCGGCGCAGCGACTACTTCGTGTATGACCGCTCGCACCTGGCGTACCTGAACGCGCTGGAACGCTTCAACTGCCGCTACTGCGCTTATGCCACCGGCCTGATAGGCTATTGCCGCGAAGTGATAGGGCGCACGGAAAAATACTGGTGCCCCATCAAGCATGCGCGCCGGGTGCTGCACGCGCACGAGTATTATCATGGTTTTGTCGACTTCGGCAATGCCGCCAGCTACCGGGCGGAGCTGGCCAAATTGCGGGCGGAACTGGAACGCCTGCAAGACGAGGAATCTTCATGACCAACACTGTTTCGAGCACGCGAGACGTAACGCTGGCGCCGCGGGCGGTGCTGGCGGCGGGCATCCTGTGCACCGGGGTGGCGCTGCTCACGCTGAGCGGCTGCACGGCCTTCAAGCAGGTGCCGCCGCCGCCCGCGCCGGCCCCCTTCGTGCCGCCCGCCGGCTGGTCCGGCGCGGCCGGCATGCCGGGCATGGCGGCTGCGTCGGATGCCACGACGGCCCGCGTCAAGCTGGTGGACTGGTGGCAGCACTTTCATGACCCCGTGCTGGACCGCCTGATCGGCCAGGCGCTCGACGCCAATACCTCCGTTGCGGTGGCGCGCGCCACGCTGCTGCAGGCGCGCGCCACGCGCGACACCGCGGCGGCCGGACTGGGCACCACGGTGTCGGTGTCGGCGTCGGCCCAGCGCAGCAAGACCGATGGCGCCAACGCCGCCAATAACTACGCAGCCGGCTTTGACGCCAGCTGGGAGCCGGATGTATTTGGCCGCAATGGCTACGCGCTCGCGGCCGGTGAGGCCACGGTACGGGCTAGCGAAGTGAGCCTGGCGGACGTGCGGGTGACGGTGGCGGCCGAAGTGGCGCGCAACTACATCGACCTGCGCGGCGCCCAGGCCCGGCTGGCGATCGCGCGCGACAACGTGGCCAGCCAGGAAGCGACCATGCAGATCACGGACTGGCGCGTGCAGGCTGGTTTGCTCACGTCGCTGGAGCAGCAGCAGGCGCTGTCGTCCACGGAACTGGCCAAGGCCCAGTTGCCGTTGATGGAAATCAGCGTGGCCCAGCTTACACATAGTTTGGCCGTACTGTGCGGCCAGGCGCCCGCCACGCTGGATGCCATACTGGCTGCGTCGGCCCCTATCCCGGAGGGCGAAGCCGATCTGGCACTGAGCCTGCCGGCCGACACCTTGCGCCAGCGGCCCGACGTGCGCGCCGCCGAATTCCAAGTGCGCGCCGCCATGGCTCGGGTGGGACAGGCCGACGCGGCCCGTTACCCTTCGTTCCGGCTGGAAGGCTCGATCGGCCTGCACGGCCTGGGCATAGGCGGCACCGGCTCGACCATCCTGCGCGCCTTGCTCGGAAGCGTGTCGGGCAACGCCTTCGATGGCGGCGCCAGCGTGGCCCAGCTCAAGTTGGAACAGGGCGCACTGGCCCAGAGCCACGCGGCCTACCGCGCCACCGTGCTGGCGGCCTTGCAGGATGTGGAAGACGCCTTGAGCGCGTTGGCCGGCGACCGGCGCAGGCTGGAGCACTTGCGCAGCGCGGCAAGCGCGGCCAACAACGCGGCGCTGCTGGCGCGCCAGCGCTACGCCAGCGGGCTGGTGGACTTCCAGACCGTGCTGGAAACGCAGCGCACACTGTATTCCGCGCAGGACAGCGTGGCGGCCACCAGCGTCAGCCTGAGCGACGACCTGGTACGCCTGTATAAGGCGCTTGGCGGCGGCTGGCAGCCGGATGGCGCGGTGGCGGGATCTGTGGTGCTTTTGGCTCCGGCAGCCCCGGTGGCCGCCTCAGCTTCTGTGGCACCCGTAGCCCCGGCAGCTCCCGCAGCTATGGTGGCACCTGCCACCTCCGCTGCCCCCGCCGCACCCGTAGGCCCCGCAATACTTGCGCCGTCCGCCACGCCCAAAGCTGGCGCGGCACGGCCCGGCGCCAACGCACCGGCATCCTCTCCCAACGGACAAAACGCATCATGAACCTCGCCGAAACCCCCTTGCGGTCCGCCGCTGGCACGGCCGATCCCGCCGCCGCGCCATCCCCCACCGATGCCGCCGCCGAACGCAGCGCTTCCGCCGCGCCCGCCGCGCCGGCCGTGGCCGACCCGTTCGGGGACGCGGAGGGCGGCAAGCGCTGGCGCCAGGTGCTGGTGTGGACCCTGGCCGGCCTGCTGCTGTTGGCCGCCTCCGGCGGCGTCTACACTTGGCGCAGCCACCGCGCCGCCGCCCAGACGGGTGCTTATGTGACCACACCCGTCAAGCGCGGCAACCTGGTGCTGAACGTGACGGCGAACGGCACGCTGCAGCCGACGCGCGCCGTTAATATCGGCAGCGAGCTGTCGGGCACCGTGTCGCGGGTGCTGGTCGATATCAACGATCAGGTGCGCAAGGGGCAAGTGCTGGTCGAACTGGACACGGCCAAGCTGAACGACCAGATCGTGCGGTCGCGCGCTGCGCTGGCGGCGGCTCGGGCCGCCGTGGCGGTGGCGCAGGCGACCCAGTCCGAGGCCAGGACGGCGCTGGCGCGGCTGGAGGAAGTGGCCCGCCTGTCGGACGGCAAAGTGCCGTCGCGCGCTGAAATGGACACGGGCCGCGCCACGCTGGCGCGCGCCGACGCCAATGTGCTCAACGCCAAGGCGGCCGTGGACAGCGCCCAGGCAGCCCTGTCGACCGACATGACCAACCTGGCGCGCGCTTCGATCCGGGCGCCCATCGATGGCGTGGTGCTGAGCCGCAGCGTCGATCCCGGCAACGCCGTGGCGGCGTCGCTGCAGGCCGTCACCTTGTTCCAGCTGGCCGAGGACTTGCATCACCTGCGGCTGCTGGTCAACGTCGACGAGGCCGACGTGGGCGCCGTGCGGCTGGGGCAGACGGCCATGTTCACCGTCAGCGCCTACGCCAACCGCCCGTACCCGGCCACCATCACGCGCGTGGCCTACGGCTCCACCATCACCGACAATGTGGTGACATATGTCGCCTACCTCGACGTCGACAACGCCGACCTCACGCTGCGCCCGGGCATGACTGCCACGGCCACCATCCGCGCGGCCCAGCGCGATCATGTGCTGCTGATCCCCAATAGCGCGTTGCGTTTCGCGCCGCGTGATGGGGGCAAGGCCGGCTCGGGCGGCATCGTGGCGTCGTTGATGCCGCGCCTGCCCGCGCGCGCACCGCGACAGGCCGGTGTGGCCAACGGCGGCGGCCAGACGCAGCGCCAGGTGTGGGTGCTGCGCGGCGACACGCCGCAGGCGATCACGGTGCAGCTGGGGATCAGCGATGGCCGCAACACGGAAGTGAGTGGCGACGCCATCCAGGAAGGCATGCAGGTCATCACCGACCAGCGCGCCGCAGCCCAATGAACGCGCCGCACGACATGGAGGGCGGGGGGGCGGAAGCGCCCCTGATCCGGCTGCGCGACGTGTGCAAGCGTTATGGCAGCGGCGCCACGGCATTGATGGCGCTCGACCACGTGAACCTCGACATCGCGCAAGGCGAATTCGTTGCCATCATGGGCCCCAGCGGCTCGGGCAAGTCCACCGCCATGAATATCCTGGGCGCGCTCGATACGCCCACCAGCGGCCACTATCTGTTCCGCGACGTCGACGTGGGCGCCACCACGCGCGACCAACGCGCGCGGCTGCGACGCAGCTCCCTCGGTTTCGTGTTTCAGGGGTTTAACCTGCTGGCCCGCACCTCGGCGCAGGAGAATGTCGAACTGCCGCTGCTGTACCGGGGCGAGAGCGCCAGCGTGCGCCATGCGCTGGCCGCGCGCGCATTGGCCGCCGTCGGCCTGGCCGGATGGGAGGACCATACGCCGGCCGAACTGTCGGGCGGCCAGCAGCAGCGGGTGGCCATCGCGCGCGCTATCGTCACCCAGCCGTCGTTGCTGCTCGCCGATGAGCCGACGGGTAACCTGGATAGCCAGCGCAGCCGCGAAATCATGGAATTGCTGGCGGCCTTGAACCGCGAGCAGGGCATCACCGTCGTCATGGTCACCCACGAGCCGGACATGGCGTTGTACGCGCACCGCATCGTGCGCTTCCGCGACGGCAAAATAGACAGCGACAGCGTGAACACCGAGCAGGTGGGCGTGGTGACGGAGGCTGGCTGATGCTGCTCAATACCGTACTGCTGGCGCTACGTTCGATTCGCCGGAACCTGCTGCGCTCCTTCCTCACCATGCTGGGCATCGTGATCGGCGTGGGCGCCGTGATCACCATGGTCACGCTGGGCAATGGCGCGACCCAGGCCGTGCATGACCAGATCGCCAGTTTGGGCAGCAACCTGCTGATGGTGCGGCCCGGCCAGCGCATGGGGCCCGGTGGCGGCGGGGCGGGTGCGCCCGCGTTCAAGGAGGCAGACGCGGAAGCCATCGCGGCCCAGATCGGCGGCATCCGCGCCGTGGCGGCCGAGTCGCGCAGCGGCCAGACCATCATCGCCAATGGCCGCAACTGGTCCAGCAGCGTGATCGGCGGCAGCGCCGACTGGCTGACGGCCGCCAACTGGACGCTGGCCGCCGGCCGGCCATTCGACGATGGCGAGCAGCGCGGCGGCGCCGCCGTGTGCGCGGTGGGCGCGACGGTGGCGCGCGAGCTGCTGGGCCAGCGCGATCCGTTGGGCGAACGGCTGCGCATCAAGCAGTTCTCGTGCGTGATCGTGGCCGTGCTGGCGTCCAAGGGCCAGGGCGCGATGGGCAACGACCAGGATGATCTGGTGCTGGTACCGCTGCACACCTTGCAGCGCCGCGTGACGGGCAACCAGCGCGTGGGCACGCTGTTGATCTCGATGGAGGAGGGCAGCGACAGCATGGCACTGCAGGCGCGCCTGAGCCAGTTGCTGCGCGAGCGGCGCAAACTGAGCGTGACGGAGGAGGATAACTTCAACATCCTCGACACGCGCCAACTGGCCGACACCATGTCCGGCGCCACGCGCGTGATGACGACGCTGCTGGGCGCGGTGGCGGCCGTGAGCCTGCTGGTGGGCGGCATCGGCATCATGAACATTATGCTGGTCAGCGTGACCGAGCGCACGCGCGAGATCGGCCTGCGGCTGGCCATCGGCGCGCTGGAGCGCGAAGTGCTGCTGCAATTCCTGATCGAGGCCATGGTGCTGGCTGCGCTGGGCGGTCTGACTGGCGTGGTGCTGGCGGCTGGCGCCACCGTGCTGGCGGCGCGGGCAATGCAACTACCTTACCTGTTCAACCCCGGCATCAATTTGCTGTCGTTCGTGTTTTCGGCCGGCATTGGCGTCGTGTTTGGCTACGTGCCGGCACGCCGTGCGGCCCGGCTCGACCCGATCGAGGCGCTGCGCCACGAGTAGCGGGCTGGCCGCTTTGGTTTGACCTCAGTACTGCGACAGCATGTAGGGCAGCCACATGGCCAGCAGCATCAGCAGCAGTCCTGGCGCCACCGCCACGAAGAAGCGCTTGCCGCCGCTGGCTGCCGCAATCAGCTTGCTCACGCTGTTGGCCGACACGGCCAGCAGGAAGGTCGGCACCAGTTGCGGCGCTTGCACGGTGCCGCTCGCGGCCAAGGACAGGATGGAACTGGCCGCCGCGTGCACGTCGGCCAGCGCGGCCAGCATGGCGCCCGCCTGGGCTGCCGTGGCGCCGAGATAGGCGTTGGCATATGAGACGATGCCGGTCGCGCCGCTCAGCAGCGCGGCGAAGATCAGCGCCTGGCGGATACTGAACGCGCGGCCGATGCGCTGGCCGCGCCGTGTGGCGCCATCGGACGCGCTGCGCAGGCGCCACGCTGAGATGAGCAGCGTGGCCAGCAGCGCGCTGCCCAGGCTGGGCGCCAGGTGGCCCACATGGTCGGGCGCGATGGTCAGCGTCACCACCAGCAGCAGGATGTAGGTGGCGACATTGGACAGCGTGGCCGCGCTGGCGGTCACGCCCAGCAGGGCCGGTTCGTGGCGGTAGCGCTGTCCCATGGTGGCGATGGTGGCCGTGCTGGAGACGAAGCCCGAGGCCAGCCCAGTGAGCGCCAGTCCCATGCGCGGACCGGCCATGCGCAGCGCGATGTGGGCCGCGCCCTGCATCGTCATGATGACCAGCACCAGCCCCCACATGCGGCGCGGATTGGCGCCCAGCAGCCAGGCGTTTTCCTTATCGGGCAGCAGTGGCCAGACGATGAGGGCGGCGCCGGCCAGGATCAGGGCGTCGCGCAGTTCGCCGCTCTTGAGCGTGACGCGCACGAAATGGTGCAGCGGCCCGCGCAGGTTGAGCAGCGAAGCGACGACGACGGCCGCGCCGGCCGAGATGGCGGGGTTGCCGATGGCGTTCACGCCAAGCAGGAAGGCCAGGAACAGCGCCAGCTCCGTGGTCACGCCGGGGTCGTCGGAGCGGTCCCGCCAGTGCGAGATCACGCTCAGGGCCAGCACCAGCAGTGCCGCCACCAGCACCATGCTGGCCGACAGGGTTTGCGCCAGCCCGCCCATGAACGACACCAGCGCGAAACTGCGCACGCCAACGAAGGCCCGGGTCGGCCCGCTGCCCTTGCTGCGCTCGCGCTCGACCCCGATCAGCAGCCCGCAGCCGAAGGCGACGCCGAGTCCGGTCAAGGTGGTGGCTTCAAAGATCATGGACGGATAATGCCTGCCATTGTTGGCTGTTGCAATGGAGTCGGCACACGGGAACCGGCGGATGGGCACGCTTGAACAGGCCGTCTGGCCGGCTGTCTGTTCCGGTGATATGGCGCCGGGGTGAAATAAGTTGTCTTTAGTTGCAGCTTGATTGAGAATTATCAACAACTTGATCCAGCGCAAGGTTTTGGCATCTAAATCCGCTCATATTGCTCTGCATGGCCGGCAGCGCCGGCCAACCTCAGCAACAAGAAAGAAGGCGAAGATGAAACTGACATTCCTCGGAGCGACCGGCACCGTGACCGGCTCCAAATACCTGCTGCAATCGGGTGCCAAGCGCATCCTGGTTGATTGCGGCCTGTTCCAGGGCTACAAGCAGCTGCGGCTGCGCAACTGGGAAGAATTCCCCGTGCCCCCGGACGAAATCGACGCCGTCGTCCTGACCCACGCCCACCTGGACCACAGCGGCTACCTGCCGCTGCTGGTCAAGAACGGCTTCCGCGGCAAGATCTACTGCAGCGAGGCCACCCGCGACCTGTGCAAGATCCTGCTGCCCGACAGCGGCCACCTGCTCGAAGAAGAAGCCATGCACGCCAACCGCCATGGCTACACCGGCCACGCGCCCGCGCTGCCCCTGTATTCCGAGGCCGACGCTGTGCGCGCGCTCGATTACTTCCACCCGGTGCCGTTCGACCAGTCTTTCGATGTGGTGCCGGGCCTGACCGCGCAACTGACCATGGCCGGCCACATCCTGGGCGCGGCCATCGTCACGGTCCGCTCGGCCAGCTGCCGCCTCACGTTCTCCGGCGACCTCGGACGCCAGCACGACCCCATCATGGTCGCCCCCCGCGTGATCGAGGAGACGGACTACCTGGTGCTGGAATCGACCTATGGCGACCGTATCCACGATCCCGCCGACCCGGCCATTCTGCTGGGCCAGACCATACGCGAAACGTCCAGCCGTGGCGGCGTGACCATCATCCCCTCGTTCGCCGTGGGCCGCGCGCAATCGCTGCTGTATGAGATTTACAAGCTGAAGCAGAAGGGCGAGATTCCGGACGTGCTGCCCGTGTACCTGAACAGCCCCATGGCCACCGATGCCACCGCGCTGTACATGCGCTACCGCCACCAGCACCGTCTTAACAAGCACGACACGGAAGCCATGTGCCACGCGGCCAAGATCGTCAACAGCGTGGAGGAATCGATCGCGCTGAACCAGTGCCAGGTGCCGATGGTGATCATCGCCGCCAGCGGCATGGCCACGGGCGGGCGCGTGCTGCACCACCTGAAGGCGTTCGCCGGCGACTCGCGCAACACCATCCTGTTTGCCGGCTTCCAGGCCGGCGGCACGCGCGGCGCAGCCATGCTGGAAGGGGTCCCGGCGATCAAGATCCACGGCGAGTATGTGCCGCTCAACGCCCAGGTGCGCCAGATCGACAACCTGTCGGCCCACGCGGACGGCAATGAGCTGATG
Source organism: Rugamonas brunnea (assembly GCF_014042345.1). Taxonomy (GTDB): domain Bacteria; phylum Pseudomonadota; class Gammaproteobacteria; order Burkholderiales; family Burkholderiaceae_D; genus Rugamonas; species Rugamonas brunnea. The sequence continues at coordinate 142,503 of NZ_JACEZT010000011.1, read as the reverse complement.
GCGTGGCTGCGCCACTTCCGCAAGGCGCCCAAGCGCACCTTCATCACCCACGGCGAACCGCCGGCGGCCGACGCGCTGCGCCGCCGCATCAAGGAGGAGCTGCACTGGGATTGCCGGGTGCCCGAGTACCGCGACCAGGTGGACCTGTCATGAGCCGCGCCCACGAAGCATTGCAGTTGCACCGGCTCGGCATCGACACCTACCAGGAGCCGGTGGTCTACCTGCGCAGCGATTGCCCGATCTGCCGGTCGGAAGGGTTCGAGGCCCAATCGCGGCTGGAGGTGTGGCGCGGCGACCGCCACATCGTGGCCACGCTCAACGTGGTCCATGGGAACCTGATCCAGCGCTGCCAACTGGGCCTGTCCGAGGCTGCCTGGCGCGCGCTGGGCGGCGCCGATGGTGATCCGGTGCGCGTCAAGCATGCGCCGCCGCTGATGTCGTTCTCCGCCGTGCGGGCCAAGATCTACGGCCGCCCCATCGGCGCCGAGGCGGCCGCCAGCATCGTGCAGGACATCGTCGAGGGGCATTACTCCGACATCGAAATGGCAGCCCTGATCACGGCCTGCTCCGGCAACCGCATGGACGTGGCCGAGACCATCGCGCTGACCCGTTCCATGATCGGCGTCGGCCAGCGCCTGCACTGGGACAGCGAGATCGTGGTGGACAAGCATTGCGTCGGCGGCTTGCCCGGCAACCGTACGACGCTGATCGTCGTGCCCATCGTGGCCGCCTGCGGCCTGACCATTCCCAAGACCTCCTCGCGCGCCATCACCTCGCCGGCCGGCACGGCCGACACCATGGAAACGCTGGCGCCGGTGGGACTGGACCTGCCGAAGATGCGTTCGGTGGTGCAGAAAGAGGGCGGTTGCATCGCCTGGGGCGGGGCCGTCTCGCTCAGCCCCGCCGACGACTTGCTGATCCGCGTCGAACGCCCGCTGGGGCTCGATAGCGACGGCCTGCTGGTGGCCTCCGTGCTGTCGAAGAAGATCGCGGCCGGCTCCACCCACGTGGTGATCGACATTCCCGTGGGCCGCACGGCCAAGGTACGCTCGGCCGCCGCCGCCGAATCGCTGGCCAAGCGGCTGGTGGACGTGGGCCAGGCGCTGGGCATCGCCGTCAGCACGGTGCTGACGGACGGTTCGCAACCGGTTGGACGCGGCATCGGCCCGGCGCTGGAAGCGTGGGACGTGCTGGCCGTGCTGCGCAACGAGGCCGGCGCGCCGGACGACTTGCGCCAGCGCGCCTTGCTGCTGGCCTCGCGCCTGCTGGAACTGGGCGGCAAGGCGGCGCCGGGACAAGGCATGGCGCTGGCCGAGGCGACCCTGGCCAGCGGCGCGGCCTACAACAAGCTGCAAGCCATCTGCGCCGCCCAGGGCGGCATGCGCGAACCGCCGCGCGCGGCCCACACGCACGATCTGGTGGCGCTGCACCAGGGCCAGGTGGTGGCCATCGATAACCGCAGCCTGGCGCGGCTGGCCAAGCTGGCCGGCGCGCCGGTTGCGCCGGCGGCCGGGGTGATGATGCATGCGGCGCTGGGCAGCCGGGTGGCCGTCGGCCAGCCGCTGTTGACGCTGCACGCGGAGTCGCCCGGCGAGCTGGCCTACGCGCTGGCTTACGCGGAGTCGCAGGAAAGCCTGTTCACCATCGAGGAGGTGCAATGAAGCCGATGTTGTTGGCGTTGCCGGGCGCGCAGGCATTCGCGGCGCGGCTGGCGGCCTGCCTGCCTTACGAGACAGGGGAGCTGGAGATCCACCGTTTTCCCGATGGCGAATCGTGCCCCCGTTTCCCGCCCGCCGTGGCGGGCCGTGACGTGCTGCTGGTCGCGGCGCTGGACCGGCCGGACGACAAGTTCATGGCGCTCTACCTGGCCGCCGGGGTGGCGCGCGAACTGGGCGCGCGCAGCGTCGGCCTGGTGGCGCCTTATCTGCCATACATGCGGCAGGATGCCGTGTTCGCGCCGGGCCAGGGGGTGACGGCGCGCCACTTCGCGCGCCTGGTGTCGGGCTGCTGCGATTACATGGTGACCGTGGACCCGCACCTGCACCGCTTCCACAGCCTGGACCAGATCTACACTATCGCGACGGAAGTGGTGCCGGCCGCGCCGGCCATCGCGGCCTGGATCGCTGCCAACGTGGCGCAACCGGTGGTGGTGGGGCCGGACGAGGAGAGCGGCCAGTGGGTGGCGCAGGTGGCGGCGCTGGCCGGCTGTCCATCCACGGTGCTGAGCAAGGTGCGCAGCGGCGACAAGGCGGTGGAAGTGTCGGCGCCAGCGGCCCAGCTGCTGGCGGGCCGCACGCCGGTGCTGGTGGACGATATCGTGTCCACCGCGCGCACCATGATCGCGGCCAGCGGCCAGTTGCAGCGGGCCGGCGGCATGGCGCCCGTGTATGTGGGCGTGCACGCGCTGTTCGCGGACGACGCCTATGCCGCATTGCAGGCGGCGGGCCCGGGCCGTATCGTCACTTGCAACACGGTGGCCCACGCCAGCAACGCCATCGATGTGGCGCCTGGCCTGGCCGCCGCCGCCGCGCGATTGCTGGCGGCGCGCGGCTGACCATAGCACGTCGTACCCGCGAAGGCGGGTACCCATAGAGCGCTTGGGCAGCGTTATCGCTTGCGTGCTGCAGGGGGAATGGTTTTCAGTGCGCCATCAGCACCGGCAGCGTCATCTCGGCCAGGATGGTCTTGGTGACGCCGCCCAGCACCACTTCGCGCACGCGCGAGTGGCCATAGCCGCCCATCACCAGCAAGTCCACATCGATGTCGGCCGCCAGCGACAGCAGGGCGTTGCCGATATCGAGGTCGGTGGCCTGTTGCAGCACTTCGACCTTGATGCCGTGGCGGGCCAGGTACAGTGCCATGTCCGCGCCCGGCTGCGCGCCGTGGGTGTTGTACTCGGCGTAGGGATTGAACACGGCCAGCGTGACCTTGTTGGCCCGGCGCAGCAGCGGAATGGCGCAGGTGATGGCGCGCGTCGCTTCGGCGCTGCCGTCCCAGGCCAGCAGCACATGCTCGCCCAGTTTGTCGAACTTGCCCGCATACGGCACCACCAGCACCGGACGGGCGCTGTGCAGCATCACGTACTGGGGCAGGTCGCCGTTGATGTTGGGCGAGGGTTCGTCCGGGTCGGTCTGGCCCACGATCACCAGGTCGGCGTAGCGCGCCTGCAGCGTCAAGCCGCTCTCCGACTCGTCGTCGATGCGGCGGTGTTCGAACGACTTCACGCCGAGCCGCGTCACTTCTGCTTCGAAGTCGGCCAGCGCGGCGTCGGCGCGCTCGTTCAGGAAGCTAAGGTCGGCCGGCGCCACGGCCGCTTCAGGCGCCATCGACGCGCACTGGTAGATAAATTGCGACAGGCCCGTCATGGCCGCCCCCACCAGGTGGGCGTCATCGCGGTTGGCCAGTTGCGCGGCCAGCGCCACCCGGCCCGCCAGATGTTTGGATTTTTCGACGTGTACCAGGATCGTCTTGTACGACATGTGTTTCCCCTTGTGGTGATCGTTGTGCGGACGCGGCGCTTACTTGGCCGGCGGCGTCTGGTCCATGCGGTCCATCATCATCTGCATCATATTCTGCATCATGTCCATGCGCTGCTCCATGTCGCGTCCCGGACCCTGGCGCCCGCCCATCATGCCGGGACCGCCCTTGGGACCGTTGCGCGGGCCGCCCTGCGGACCGCCTTGGGGCCCACCCTGTGGTCCCCCTTGAGGCCCACAGCCTTGCGGACCGCCCTGGGGGCCACCCATCATGCCACCCATCATGCCGCAGCCGCCCATGTGGTTCATCATGGTCATGCTGTCCTGCATCAGCTTCATGTGCTCGTTCATCAGGGCGCGCCGTTGCTCCGGCGTGGCTTTCACCATCTTCTCGTGCATGTCGCGCATGGCCTTGATCTGGGCATCCACGTCGGGTGCGGGCTTGGCCGCCGGGGCCGCCGGGGCCGGTTTGGCGGGCGGCGCGGACGCGGGGGCGGCGGCACTGGCGCCGCCGGCCAGCATCAGGGACAGGGCGAGCGGAAGAACGTGAATTTTTTTCATGATGACTCCTGGTGGGTAAGCGTGCTGCCCGTTGGCGCACACGGCAATATTGATGGTAGTGATACGGCTCTAAAAAATGATTGATCCAAATCAAATTGCCAACAATTCAAACGCGACAGCGGCACCCAGCTAACGCATGCCGAAACGACGGCTGAGCCAGCTCTTGATGGCCTGGGTCAGCCCCAGGTAGCCGGTCAGGATCAGGGGCAGCAGCATCCAGTAGCGGCCCGGCATGGCCACGAAGCCCAGCGCCGGCCCCAGCGGCGAGGATGGCAGCCACAGGCCCAGCAGGCAGATGCCGGAGGTGGTCATCAGCAGCGGCAGGCTGGGGCGGCTTTGCACGAATGGAATGCGGGCCGTGCGCAGCACGTGCACCACCAGCGTTTGCGATAGCAGCGATTCCAGGAACCAGCCGGTCTGGAACAGGGCCGGGTTGCCGGCCGCGCCGCAGGCGAACCACAGCGCGGCGAAGGTGAGGTAGTCGAACAGCGAACTGAGCGGGCCGAGGCTGAGCATGGCGCGGCCGATGTTGGCGATGTCCCAGCGGCGCGGCCGCTTCAGGTATTCGGCGTCCACATGGTCGCTGGCCAGCGTCGTTTGCGACACGTCGTACAGCAGGTTGTTGAACAGGATCTGCACCGGCGCCATCGGCAGGAACGGCAGCAGCACGCTGGCGCCCAGCACGCTGAGCATGTTGCCGAAGTTGGAGCTGGCGCTCATGCGGATATATTTGCTGATGTTGCCGAACACCTTGCGGCCTTCCACCACGCCGTCCTTGAGCGCCAGCAGGTTCTTTTGCAGCAGGATGATGTCGGCCGACTCCTTGGCGATATCGACCGCGCTGTCGACGGAAATGCCGACGTCGGCCGTCTTCAGCGCCGCGCCGTCGTTGATGCCGTCGCCGAGGTAGCCGATCACATGGCCCTTCGCCTGGAGGGCGCGGATTACGCGTGCCTTCTGCTGCGGATTCAGCTTGACGAACAGCGACGCGTGCTCGGCCCGCGCGGCCAGCGCGGCATCGTCGAGCGCGTCGATGTCGGCGCCGCGCAGCACGTCCTGGACCGGCAGGCCCACGTGGCGGCAGACGTTGCGCGTCACCGCTTCGTTGTCGCCGGTGAGCACCTTGACGGCCACGCCGTAATGCTTGAGCGCGCGGATGGCGTCGGCCGCGCTGTCCTTGGGCGGGTCGAGGAAGGCGATGTAGCCGACCAGCGTCAGAGCGGCCTCGGCGCGGTTGTCGAAGGTGTGCTCGTCGGGCGCCAGTTCGCGGCAGGCCACGGCGATCACGCGGAAACCGTCCTCATTCAATTGCTGCACCACGCGGTCCAGCGTGGCGCCGTGATGTTCCTGTAGTGAGATCACCGCGCCCTGGCGCTCTGCCTGGGTGCACACGCTCATCACTTCCTCGACAGCACCTTTGCAGATCAGGACCCGGCTGCCGTCGGCGCGCTGCACGATGACAGACATGCGGCGCCGCTCGAAGTCGAAGGGCAGCTCGTCGACCTTGCGGAAGGCGGTGTCGGCTTGCAGGTGTTCATGCACGTCCACGTACTTGAGCACGGCCACGTCGAGCAGGTTTTTCAGGCCGGTCTGGTAGAAACTGTTGAGGTAGGCGTATTCGGTCACACGGGAAGAATCGACGCCGTCGATGTCGACGTGCTTTTCCAGGATCACGCGGTCCTGGGTCAGGGTGCCGGTTTTGTCGGTGCACAGCACATCCATCGCGCCCACGTTCTGGATCGCGTTCAGGCGCTTGACGATCACCTGTTTGTCCGACATGGCTAGCGCGCCCTTGGCCAGGTTGATGGTGACGATCATCGGCAGCATCTCCGGCGCGAGGCCCACGGCCACGGCCACCGCGAACAGCAGCGCCTGCAACCAGTCGCCCTTGCTGTAGCCGTTGATCAGGAACACCAGCGGCACCATCACCAGCATCACCCGTATCATCAGCCACACGAATTTGTTGACGCCCAGGTCGAAGCTGGTCAGTTCGCGGGCGCCGGCCAGCTCATCGGCGATCTGGCCAAAGCAGGTGCGCGCGCCGGTGGCCACCACCAGCGCCGTGGCGCTGCCGCTGAGCACATTGCAGCCCATAAAGGCGACGTTGGCCAATTCCAGCGGCGGCACGGTGGCCGGCACGGCCTGCGCCAGCTTTTCCACCGGCATGGATTCGCCCGTCAGTGCCGCCTGGCTCACGAACAGGTCGCGGCAGGCCAGGATGCGCACGTCGGCCGGCACGATGGCGCCCACCGACAATTGCACCACGTCGCCGGGGACGATCTGCTCCAGCGGCACATCGACGGCCTGGCTGGTGCCGCCTTCGCCACCGTTGTTCTTTTCGGGGCGCAAGACGCTGACGGTGGTGCGCACCATGGCGCGCAGCTTTTCCGCCGCCTGGTTGGAGCGGTGCTCCTGCACGAACGCCAGCAGCGACGATAGCACCACCATGACGGCGATCAGGCCACCACCCCAGGCTTCGCCGGTGGCGAAATTGATGGCCGCCAGGCCCAGCAGCAACAGCGAGAGCGGGCTGGCCAGCAGTTTCAAGAAGCGCACCACGATGCCGCGCCGCGTGGCGTGCGCCACCACGTTGGGGCCGTGTTGCAGCAAGCGCTCCTGGGCTTGCTGGGCCGTCAGGCCGCCGGGCTGGCTTTGCAGGCGGGCTAGCGCGGCGTCCGGGGTGTCGGCGGCGACGGCCAGCAGCACGGCGCTGGCGGCGGCGTCAGCGGCCATGGCGGCTTTGTGGGCGGGCGCCGGTGGAGGAGGCGCGGCGGCGGACACGGCAGGGGACGCGGCGATGGACACGGTGGCGGATTCTCCTTGGTGGCGATGGTGGCCGGGCCATGCGGGCACATGCCTGCACGATAACGCAGAATAACAATGTCAACGTGGAAGTTGTTTGATCTGTGTCAAATATAGCAAGCCCAAGCCATTGCTATTACTGCCGCGCCAAGACGGCGTGACAGCCGGCGTGGTATCGCTATCGCTTATTGCCAGCCGGGGAGGGCGGGTTAGATGGCGGACGAGGCACAGGACGACGGACTGGCGAGCCAGCAGCCACTGGATTTTGATGCGGTCAAGGCGCAAGAACACGCGCTGCTGGGCCTGGGAGCGGAGACGGCGGCCGATGCGCGTGCCACCCGGGGCGCGGGGTTGGCCTTGTCCGGCGGCGGCATCCGCAGCGCCACCTTCGGACTGGGTGTGTTGCAGGCGCTGGCAGCGCGGGGCTTGCTGAGCCAGTTCGATTACCTTTCCACCGTGTCCGGTGGCGGCTACATCGGCGCCTGGCTCAGCGCCTGGATACACCGGGCCGGGCTGGAGCAAGTGCAGGCCAGGCTGGGCGGCGTGGGCAGCGGCGGCGGCGCTGCGCCGCACACGCCGGAGCCCGAACAGGTGAGCTGGCTGCGCCGCTACAGCAATTACCTGACGCCCCGGGTCGGGCTGTTCTCGGTCGACTCGCTGACCCTGATCACCATCTGGACCCGCAACGTGACGCTGAGCCTGATTATCGTGCTGGCTTTCTTCGCCGTGTTGTTGTTGCTACCCCGGCTGGCGCTGCTATATGTGACCGGCGTGATCGATACGCCGCCCGTGGCACTCGGCTATCTGGCCGGCCTGATGGGCGCCGGCGTGTTTCCCGCCGTGCTAGTGGCCAATATGGTCGAACTGGAACGGCCGCCCGGCGTCGCCCGGTTCCGGCTCGGCACCACCCCGGTCGTGTGGTGGACGGTGCTGCTGCCGGGCGTGCTGGCCGCGCTCAGCGGCAGTTTCTGGCTGTTTGGACCGGACCAGTCCGACCGCGCCGCCACCCGCGCCGTGGCCCTGTGGTCGGCTGCCTTGCTGTTGCTGGTGGGCCTGGGCTGGTTGCTGTGCAAGTTGTACCACGCGCTGCACTATGCGCCCGTGGCCGCGCGCGCGCGGGGCGTGCGCGCGGCGCTGCTGGAATCGGCTGTGTTCCTGCCGTCGGGCGCGGCCGGCATCGGCGCCGGGATGGGTGTATTGGCCATGGTGCATGACCGCGCGGGCTGGGAGACGGGGCCGGCCCATGCGGCGGCCGTGCTGACGTTCGGGCCGGCGCTGTTCTTGCTCGTGTTTGGCGCGGGCGGCTCCATCTTCGTCGGACTGGTGGGCCGCAATTACTTCGAACGCTCGCGCGAGTGGTGGAGCCGGATGAACGCGTGGTTCCTCATCATCGGCACCGCCTGGCTGACGCTCAACGGCTGCGCGTTCTACCTGCCGGCGCTCACCCAGTGGGCCTACGGTTATGCGGGGCCGTGGCTGCGGGGCGTTGTGGGGGCGGGGTGGGTCGCCAGCATCATCGGCCTGCTGCTCGCGCCGCGCCAGGGCAACGGCGATCCGCGCCGCTATCCCCGGCTGCTGACGATCGCCAAGCTGGCGGCCGCCCTGTTCCTGCTGGGATTCGTGGCCGTCGCGGCCAGCCTCACCGATCTGCTGCTGATCAGCGCGGGCCGCTTGACGCGCGCCGCCGTGCCCCTGCCGTCCGGCGTGGCCGAGCTGGATTGGCGTGTGCTGGGGCCGCGCGGGGAGTTGAGCCAGCATATCGACATGGCCGGCACCATGCCGGGACTGGGCGCCTACGTGACGGCGCGACTCGATGATTTGCACGGCCTGTTGCAGGCGCAGGCCGGCCCCTTGCCGTTCCTGTGGCTGGCATTTGGCTGCGCGGCCGCCGTGTTGCTGGTGTTCGGCTTGCGGGTCGATGTCAACAAGTTCTCGCTGCACAATATGTACAAGACGCGCCTGATCCGCTGCTATCTGGGCGCCAGCAATCCGCATCGGCGGGCCCAGCCGTTCACGGGCTTCGACGACGGCGACGATATCGCCCTGTCCAGCCTGGCCAGCGGCGGCGCCGTGCAGCGGCCGCTGCACATCATCAACACGACGCTCAACCTGTCGCAGGGCAAGAATCTGGCGTGGCAGGAACGCAAGGCCGCGTCGTTCACACTGACGGCGCTGTATTCGGGCTTCGCGCTGGGCCACACGCAGGGGGTGTCGTCCGAGCAGAACGCCAAGGCGCGGCTGGTGCGGCCGGACCAGGCGCTGGCCGGCGGCGACGATGTGCTGGCCGGCTACCGGCCCACGCGCCAGTATGCGGCCAGCAATGGCGAGACGCGCGAATTTACGCTGGGCATGGCAGCGGCGACGTCGGGTGCTGCCGCCAGCCCCAACATGGGCGCGGCCACCAGTCCGGCGCTGGCGTTCCTGATGACGCTGCTTAACGTGCGCATCGGCCGCTGGAGTCCGAATCCGGCGCGCCAGCAGTGGATGCGCGCCAGTCCCCGCTTTGGCTTGCTGTGCCTGTTGCAGGAACTGTTTGGCTATTCCAACGATGAGTCCTCGTTCGTCTACCTGTCCGACGGCGGGCATTTCGACAACACGGGCATCTACGAGCTGGTGCGGCGCCGCTGCCGCCTGATCGTACTGGTGGACGCCAGCGAGGATGGCCGGCGCGGCTTCGACGACCTGGGGCGCGCCATCCGCCAGTGCCGGATCGACTTCGGGGTGGAGATCCGCATCGACCTGGCCGCCTTGCGGGCGGATGCGCCGGGCTTGCCCGCCTGCGGGCATGCGCGCGGCGAAATCCTGTACGGTTCGGGCGCGGCCGCAGGCGAGCTGCTCTACATTAAGCCGACCTTGTGCGCGGCGCGCCGCGAGCCGGTTGACGTGTTGAACTACAGCAGCAACCATCCCAGCTTTCCCCACCAGTCGCCAGCCGACCAGTTCTTCGACGAGAGCCAGTTCGAAAGCTACCGGCAGCTCGGTCTGCACATCGCCGGCGCCTGCCTGGACCAGCATGCGCACCTGCTGGCCAATGCGGGTGGCGGGCGCTGACGTTGCCGCACGATACGAGGCCGCGTATTTTGCATGGCTGGCATTTTGATCTAGACTGAGTCATAGACATCCAGGTGGAGAGTCTGGCGGCGCGGTGCTTGTCGCCGGGAGGAGATGGCCATGGAACTGCATATGCATTCACACCGCTGGGAAGCGCGCTTGCCGGACTGGGCGGCGGCCACGGCGGCGGGCTTTGGCGCCGGCGGTATCTTGATGCTGCTGGAAATCATCATGGCTGCCGCCACGGGGCGTGATCCGTGGTTGATGTCGCACATGATCGCGGCCATGGTGCTGGGCTGGGACGCGCTGCAAACGAGCGGTTACAGCCTGGGCATCGTCACGTGGGCGCTGGTGGTTCACTATGTGCTGGGCATGGCGTTCGGCGTCATGTTGGCAGCGCTGATCGCGCCATTCCACTTTGATTCCAGCACGGGCATGGCGTTGCTGGCGGGTGCGGTGTTCGGCCTGCTGCTGTATGTGCTCGACTTCTACGGCATGTCCGGCGCGTTCACGTGGTTCCGCGAGCTGCGGGGCTGGTCCACCGCCATCGGCCACATCGTGTTCGGGATGTCGGCGGCCTACATTTATTTGAAACTGGAGCGGCCTGACCAGGCTCGCTAGCATGACGGCGCAGCGCCGCCGGGTGGCGGCGTGCCGGGGCGTATTCATCGGGCCGCCGCGAGGGCGTGCTGGGATGCTGTGCTGGGATGCTGATATGGCGCTCCCCTGGGTGTTGATCTTGATCGTGGCGGGCGCCGTGGGGTTCCACCTGGCGAGCCCCTGGTGGCAGACCCCCGTCGCCTCCAACTGGCAGCAGATGGACGACGCGTTGATGCTCACGCTGTTCATCACGGCGGCCGCGTTCGTCCTCATCAACCTGTTTCTGGCTTATGTCGTCTGGCGCTTCCGTCACCGCGACGGCGTGCGCGCGGCCAGCGAACATGGCAACAAGGCGCTGGAAGCGTGGCTGGTCGGCCTGACGACGGTGGGCATCGTCGCGTTGCTCGCGCCGGGCCTGTCCGTGTACGCGAAGCTGATCCATCCGCCGGCCGACGCCATGGTGTTCGAGGTGCTGGGACAGCAATGGCAATGGCATTACCGGCTGCCGGGCAAGGACGGCAAGCTCGGCCTGACCGACGTGCGCTACATGAGCGCCGCCAATCCCTTCGGCATCAACCCGGACGATCCGGATGGCCAGGATGATGTGCTGGTGCAGGGCCAGGAAATCCACATTCCCATCAACCGGCCCGTGAAGGTGATGCTGCGGTCGCAGGATGTGCTGCACGACTTCTTCGTGCCCCAGTTCCGCACGCGCATGAATATGGTGCCGGGCATGGTGACGTCGTTCTGGTTCACGCCGACCAAGGCGGGCAAATTCGAAGTGATGTGCGCGCAGTTGTGCGGCATCGGCCACTTCAACATGCGCAGCTACGTGGTGGTGGACAGCGCCGAGGCTTACGCCACATGGCTCGCCGTGCAGCCCGTCTTCGCTGCCCGGGCCGCGGCGTCGGTGACGGGCGGAGGCGGGACGGCCACCCCTGCCGCCGCCGCTGTCGATCCGGTTCACCAGGGACGCCTGCTGGCGCAGTCGCGCGGCTGTGTGGCTTGCCACAGCGCCGACGGCAGCGCCGGCGTGGGACCGAGCTGGAAAGGCCTGTACGGTCGGATGGAGACGATGACCGATAGCGCGACGGTGAAGGTGGACGAAGCCTATCTGAAACAATCGATCACGGACCCGAAGGCGCGCGTGGTGCGCGGTTTTGCGCCCGTCATGCCGCAGCAGCAGTTCAGCGACGCGGACCTTGACGCGTTGCTGGCCTATATCAAGTCACTGGGCGGGCCGGCGGCGCACTAGCGGCCGGTGAGAAGCAGGGAGGACAGCATGGCATACGGCAGCGAACACGGGCCCCACAGTTTCTGGACCCGCTATGTGTGGAGCCAGGACCACAAGGTGATCGCCATCCAGTACACCGCCACGGCCATCGTCGTCGGCCTGGTGGGGATGATGTTGTCGGACCTGATGCGGCTGCAGCTCGGCTTTCCGGGCCGTTTCGCCTTCATCGACGCGCCGCGCTATTACCAGTTCGTCACCATGCACGGCATGATCATGGTGATCTACCTGTTGACGGCGCTGTTCCTGGGCGGTTTCGGCAACTACCTGATCCCGTTGATGCTGGGCGCCCGCGACATGGTGTTTCCGTTCCTGAACATGCTCAGCTACTGGGTCTACCTGCTGGCCGTGCTGATCCTGCTGGGTAGCTTCTTCGTGCCCGGCGGTCCCACGGGCGCGGGCTGGACGCTGTATCCGCCGCAGGCCATCCTGCCCGGCACGCCGGGCGTGGAGTGGGGCATCGTCGTGATGCTGATCTCGTTGCTGGTGTTCATCGTGGCCGCCACCATGGGCGGGCTCAACTACGTGACCACCGTGCTGCAGGCGCGCACGCAAGGCATGACGCTGATGCGCATGCCGCTGACCGTGTGGGGCATATTCGTCGCCACCATCCTGGCGCTGCTGGCATTTCCGGCCCTGTTCGTGTCGGGGGTGATGATGTTGCTCGATAAGACATTGGGCACCAGTTTCTTCATGCCCGCCATCGTCTCCATGGGCCAGCACCTGGCGCACCAGGGCGGCAGCCCCTTGCTGTTCCAGCACCTGTTCTGGTTCTTCGGCCACCCCGAGGTGTACATCGTGGCGCTGCCCGCGTTCGGCATCATTTCCGACCTGATCAGCGTACACGCGCGCAAATGCATCTTCGGCTACCGCATGATGGTGTGGGCCATCGTCGCCATCGGCGGGCTGAGCTTCGTCGTGTGGGCCCACCACATGTACGTGAGCGGCATGCATCCGTATTTCGGCTTCTTCTTCGCCACCACCACGCTGATCATTGCCATTCCCACCGCGCTCAAGGTCTACAACTGGACGCTGACGCTGTGGCGGGGCGACATCCACCTGACCGTGCCGATGCTGTTCGCCATCGGCTTCATCAGCACCTTCCTGATCGGCGGGCTGACGGGCCTGTTCCTGGGCAACGTGAGCGTCGACATTCCCTTGTCGAACACCTATTTCGTCGTTGCCCACTTCCACATGGTAATGGGCGTGTCGCCGGTGCTGGCCGTGTTCGGTGGCATCTACCACTGGTATCCGAAGGTGAGCGGACGCATGTTCAACGAGGCGTTGGCGCGGCTGCACTTCTGGGGGACGTTCATCGGCGCCTACCTGATCTTCTTCCCCATGCACTACCTGGGCATCCTCGGCATGCCGCGCCGCTACTACGCGTACGAGAATTACGCGTTCGTCCCGCCGTCGGCCCAGTCGCTGAACGCCTTCATCACCGTGGTGGCGCTGTTGGTGGGTGCGCTGCAATTGCTGTTCGTGTTCAATCTGCTGTGGAGTGCGCGCCACGGCAAGGTGGCCGATGGCAATCCGTGGCGCGCGGCCAGCCTGGAATGGCAGACGCCGGACACGCCGCCCCGTCACGGCAACTGGGGACCCGCGGTACCCATCGTCTACCGTGGCGCCTATGATTACGGCCACCAGGACGGCGCGAGCGACTATATCGCCCAGAACTGCGGCCCCGAGGCGGCGGACGCGCCGGAAGATATCGCCGCTCCTGCACCCGTGCGGCCGGATGGGGAGGTGCCGACATGACGACCATGCTCCCTCCGTTGCCCGATGCGGCGGCATGGCCGGGACCGGACCAGCAAGCCGTGCGGCGCGTCGGCCTGTGGGTACTGATCGGCGTGGTTTCCATGCTGTTCTTCCTGTTCGGCGCCGCCTTTGTGATGCGGATGGCCGCGTCGGACTGGCTGCCGTTGCCTGTCGTGCCGTGGCAGCTATGGTGCAGCACCACGCTGCTGTTCGTTGCCGGCGTGGCATGGCAACGGGCGTCGTGGGCAGCATCGCTGGGCTTGAAACGGGCGGCTGAACTGGCCGTCGCGGTGGCCGCAGGCACCTCCGTGTTGTTCCTGGGCGCTCAGTTGTGGGCGTGGCGCGTTTTGACCGGGCTCGACGTCACAGTGGCGGGCAACCCGGCCAACAGTTTCTTCTACCTCATCACGGGATTGCACGGCTTGCACGTGATGGGCGGGCTGATCGCGGCCGCGCTGGCCGCGCGGCCCTTGATCGTGGATGGCAGCGCCGGCCGGACCGTGCAGGCCAGCGGCGCCATCGCATTGTGCGCGCGCTACTGGCATTTCCTGCTGGTGCTGTGGCTGGCCATGTTCGCCATGCTGTTCCTGGTGACGCCCGCCGTGGTGCAAGCAATCTGCGGCAGTCCTTAGGCCGGGACGGCGCCGTTAGCGAGGTGAATTGTGAACGAGCATACGCAAGCAGACATGGCCGCCGGCTCAGGCTGGCGCGGCATGGTGGCCGACTGGTCCGGCGACAAGGCGGCGTTCCACGTGCCCTGGGGTAAGGCGATGATGTGGATCTTTCTGCTCAGCGACACCTTCATCTTTGGCAGCTTCCTGACCGGCTACATGTCGGTGCGCATCGCCGCCACGGCCGCCTGGCCCAACCCCAGCCAGGTGTTCGCGTTGACCATCGGCCACACCACCTTCCCGCTGCTGCTGATCGCCATCATGACGTTCATTCTCATCAGCAGCAGCGGCACGATGGCCATGGCCGTCAACTACGCCTACCGGCGCGACCGGGCGCGCTGCGCGGCCCTGATGCTGCTGACGGCCGCGTTCGGCGCGACCTTCGTCGGCATGCAGGCCTTCGAATGGACGGAACTGATCATGAAAGGCGTGCGGCCGTGGGGCAATCCCATGGGCGCGGCGCAGTTCGGCGCGTGCTTCTTCATGATCACGGGCTTCCACGGCCTGCACGTGTCGGCCGGCGTCGCCTACCTGTGCACGATCGCGCGCCGCGTCTGGCGCGGCCGCTATGAACGCAGCGGCAACTACGATGTGGTGGAAATCGCCGGCCTGTACTGGCACTTCGTCGATCTGGTGTGGGTATTCATTTTCGCCTTGTTTTACCTGTGGTAGGAGCATCATGGAGACACCCGATAGCCAGCAGCATCCGATCGGCCTGTACCTGAAGGTATGGCTGCTGCTGTTCGTGCTCAGCACGTTTTCTTACCTGGTCGATGTGTTCCACTTCACCGGTTATGTGCGGTGGACGTTGATCCTGGCGCTGATGATGGCCAAGGCGGGCCTGATCGTGGCCGTGTTTATGCACCTGCGTTGGGAACGGCTGGCGCTGATCGGCGCCATCCTGCTGCCGCCACTGTGCTTGCTGGTGCTGAGCGGCATGATGATGGTCGAGTCCGACTACACCTTTGTGACGCGGCTGGCCAATTTCCGCTAGCGCTTGAGCCAGCGCGCGAACGGTTGCAAGTCGCGTCCCGGCGGCACGAACCAGGCGCGCCGCGTCAAGTCGTATTCGGCGCCGAGCGCCTTGACCTGTTCCTTCTCATGGAAGGTGGCGGTCAGGTAATGGCGCGTGGGTACGGCGGCCGGCGGCGCTTCGTTGCGCAGCAGGGCCGCGTCGGCGGCGGCCGCACTGCCGGCCAGTTTCATCTGCGCGATGAAGGGGCTGCGCCGATCCGCGTCCTCGGGTGAAAGCAGGGTCAGGCGCGCTTTGGCGCGCGTGGCCGCCACGTAAAACAGGTTTTCCTCCTCGCGCCGCTCGCACAAGGGCTGGGGGAACTCGCCCGTCTCCAGGAACGGCAGGATGACGTGGGCAAATTCCTTGCCCTTGGCATTGGCCACGCACTCGATCAGCACGAAGTCGCGTTCGCGTTTGCGGCTGGCGAACGCTTCGCCGGCGTTAAGCGCGCGCCAGAACGCAACCAGCGTCTGGCCCGAGCGGGCGGCCGCGTCCACAAAACCGGCCACCGAGCGTGCCACCACGCTGGCGTCATACGGGCGCACGAAGATGCGTTTGGCCGCCGTTTCCAGCGCCATGCGTTCGCACACGGCGCGCAGCACCTCGGCCGCGTCGGCATCGGGCCCCACGCTGTTCAGGTAGGCGACCGTGTCCGTGACCAGGCGCTGGGCCGAGCCCTGCTGCTCGCGGTCGATGTAGGCGCTGAAGAAATCGCCGAGGACCTGCGGGTCCTTGCCGATGGTGTACTTGGCCTGTTCCATTTTCTGCGGAGACAGGTCGAGTTCGGCAAAGATGGCCAGCGCCTCCACGATCGCGGTGCGCACTTCATAGGATTTGACGGCGGCCAGGTCCTTGAGTGCGATGGCGATCATGCCGCGCAAGAACAGGATCTCGTCGCGTTGCAGATAGCCGGCCATTTCCGGTGTGCGGTAGCCGATACTGGCCTGCATCAGCGCGTTTTCGATGGCGATCGATTGGTGGCGGTCGCGGATCAGCACGGCGCAGCCATCGAGCGGCAAGCCATCGCGCTTCCATTGGGTGATGGCGGCCACCACCTTGTCGGCGCAGCCGGCGGCGCCTTCCACATAGTGGGCCTGGCGGATTTCCGTGTGCAAGGGCAGGCGCGATTCGACCGGCTTGTGCTTGAATTCGGCCATGGCGTATGCCAGGTGCGGGCCATGCCGGTAGCTGTAGGTGAGCGGATAGCGCACCAGTTGCGGATAGGCTTCCTTGAAGCGGCGGTTCAGGAAGCTGTCGCTGGCGCCCAGCTTGGCGTGGATCACCTGATCCTTGTCGCCCGCGCCGACGAAGAAGCATTGCGGCTGGGCGATCAGGGCGTTGAGGATGCGGAACGCGGCTTCGTTCAGGTCGTGGAGCTCATCGCAGACCACCACCCGGTAGGCCGGCAGGTCTTCCCCCACGCCGTCCGCGCCCAGCGCGCACGCCAGGTCGTAGGTGGCGTCGAACGGGCCGCGAAATTGCGCGCCCTCGCCACTGCCCAGGCGCAGCCGCTCGTATTCCGTGGTGAGCAGGTAGTCCGTGACGGGCACGTTGAGCAGGTCGGCCGCTTCCTCCACCCCCATGAATTCCACGTCCGCTTCCAGCGCCATGGTCGTCTTCAGGCTGAGCTGGACGTCGAGGAACTGGCTGAGCGCGATATTGTGCGTGCGCAAATCGAGGCCCTCCACGTGGCCGGCATACCGTTCACCCACGCGCTCAACCGCTTGCAGTGCATATTTCCGCAATTGCCGCAGCTGGGGGCAGGGCTTGACGTCATCAATGTCGCTGCGCGCCAGCAACTGGGTGGCGAAATCCTCGAAGGTCATGACGGCGATGCGCGATGCCGTCGCATGCGGGATGCCCACCTCGCGCAGACGCTGGCGCATCACGTCGCGCGCCTCGGGTGTGAAAGTCAGCGCCAGGATCTGTTCGGGGGCCAGCTTGCGCGCCAGGGCCTCGCCGATGCGGAGGGCCAGCGTGGTGGTCTTGGCCGCGCCGGCGTTGGCGTCGACCAGCACGATTTTGTTCTGGGCCAGCTGGATCGCCGTCTGTTGCGGCGTTGGGGAGATGCCCTGTGGCGTGAAGCGGGGAGCGTTGGTGTCGTTCATCGTGCGCATTATAACGGTCGCCGGCTGCATGCCTGGGGTGTGCCGCAGCGCCGGGCTGACATTGATGCAAGATTATTAATGCGGCATGATAAATAGTAATGCAATGTTATCGTAAGAATATGTTATACTTTCACCAAGTAGCGATTTGTCATGTTTTCTCGCCTGTTGAGAGGGCATATCGCGCAGCCACACCGTTCATCTTGACGCACGATCTATGAAAACTCCGACTTTTGCCCTTCGCGCCGCGGCGGGCTTGCTCTTGGCGGGACTGTTTACCGCCA
The DNA here is from genome assembly GCF_014042345.1 of Rugamonas brunnea. GTDB lineage: Bacteria > Pseudomonadota > Gammaproteobacteria > Burkholderiales > Burkholderiaceae_D > Rugamonas > Rugamonas brunnea. The sequence goes on along the minus strand of NZ_JACEZT010000011.1, from coordinate 124,889 downwards.
CGGCCGCATCGGCTGCGGCCACCACGCTGGACCTGAGCAGCGGCTACGCCACCTTCGGCCACAACTATGCCACCTCGACCGCTGGCTTCACGGATGAATACTTGTTTAATGTCGATGCGGGCACGCAAGCCTGGCTGGCTGGCACTTACACTGAAGGCAACAGCAACATTGGCGGTCACGTGCAAACCAATCTGGCGGTCCAGAACATTAGCTGGTTCAAGATCAACGACGACCAGTCGCGCACCAGCCTCGCCGGCAGCTTTGGCAGCGGCGGTTTCGGCTTGTACGCGCCGTTGATGGCCGGCCATTATGGTTTCGACGTTCTGGGTCGTACGCTGCTGGACAACCGTGGCGGCAACTACTCGGGCACGTTGAGCGTGGACGTGTCGCCGGTGCCGGAACCGGACGCGTTCGCGATGGCGGCCGTCGGGCTGGGCCTGATCTGTTTCCGGCGCCGTCCCACGGTCAATCCTAAGCTGGGCTGACCGCAGCGGCGCCCCATGGCCTGCCAGCCTGGGCCAGCGCGCATTGTCAGGCCGCCAGCATGTCCGGCGGCAACGGGGCGAGGCGGGCGGTGGCGCCTTCAATGAACTGCGCGCTGAACAGGCGCGGGTGAGCATCCGTGGGGCGGCCATCGATCTGGGCCACCAGCAGGTCGGCGGCAGCAGCCGCCATTTGCTCCATCGGCTGGCGCAGCGTGGTGAGGTTGTAGCTGAGCCAGTTCGACGGTTCCACCGCATCAAAACCAGCCACTGAAAGCTGGCCGGGCACGGCGAGGCCCAGTTCGTGGCGCGCACAATCGAGGCAACCGATGGCCATCACGTCGCTGGCGCAAATCACGGCGTCCGGCACCCGGCCCAGCAGGCGGATCGCGTCGCGCAAGCCGGTGCCCCCGCTGGCGTAGTCGTATTGGCCCGTCACCACGAGCGGGGCGGGCAAGCCCAGTTCTGTCAGCCGCTGCCATGCGCCGCGCCTGCGTTCCTGGGAAATAATGGAGTCGGTCGGTCCCTCGATCAGGGCGAATTGCCGGTGACCGGCGGCCGCCAGGCGCGACACCAGGGCGCGCGCCGCCTCCACCTGGTCACAGGTCACCGTGTGGGCCACCTGGCCCGGTGTGCGCCGGTTCAGCAGCACCAGCGGCACGCCGCGGCGACGGAACTCCACCACCTGGTCATCGCTGAGGCTGGCTACGGAAATGGCGCCGTCCACCTGGTATTGCCATACGTCGGCCAGCGTGCGGCCCACGTCCGATTCCTGGACCAGCGAAAACAGCAGCACCCGCTTGCCGTGCCGGGCGATCTGCTGGCTCAGGGCCGACAGGACTTCCGGATAGTGCAGATTGGAGGTGTTGCTGATCAGTACGGCGACCATGTTGCTGCGCCGCGTGATCAGGCTGCGGGCGGCGGCGTTGGGGATGTAGTCGAGACTGGCGGCCGCCTTCATCACACGCGCATAGGTGGCCTTGGAGACGCTGGCGCCCGGCTTGAAGCAACGCGACACGGCCGACTGCGAGACGCCGGCCAGCAGCGCCACGTCATAGGACGTGACGCGGCGTGCCGCCGGGCCGGCGGCGCCGGGTGCGTGATCGATGCCGAAGGGCGATGTGGTTTTTGCCATAATCTCATGAGGGCCGGCCGGACATGTGCTTGGCATGCCAAGGCCTGGTCCCGCAGCCGCGGACGGCCAAAAAATTTCTCTTAAGCATAACTTAACCTATTACTTCATGGCAATGGCCTGAGTGCATCTTTATATCAACTTGCGCCCCCTTAATCGGGCTGGTTGCCAGCGCTGCCGTCGGCGCAGCCTCCGCCGCAGCCAGCCAGGCTCAGGGGCAGAGTCAAGATCAGGCCCAATGTCAGGACGCTCATGCCGGCCTTGGCCAGGCTGGCCGCCGATGCGCCGCGTGCGAAGTCCATGCTCGCCTCCGTCTGTCGCTACAGTTGGGCGCGCGTGGGCGCCGGAACAGGCAGGGTAGTCCCGCTGCTGCGGGTGGGATTTGATCCGCGGCAATATCCGGCGTGGCGCGATGGCTGGCACGCCATGAGCGGGCACGACTATTTCCGCCTTAAAACCGGATCGGCGCCGCCATTTCTGCTAAAATGACGCCCCTTTATATTCGGGAAGGGTCGACATGGCCATTGCTTGCGGTGTCGATTTTGGCACGTCAAATTCCACTGTGGGTTGGGTGCGGCCCGGCCACCCCGTCATGCTGGGGTTGGAGGATGGCAAGGAGACCTTGCCGTCCATCGTTTTTTTCAACGCGGAAGACGACGACGTCAGCTTTGGCCGCGCCGCGCTGAGCCAGTATCTGGCCGGCTACGAGGGCCGGTTGATGCGCTCGCTCAAGAGCCTGCTCGGCACCAGCCTGATCGACGGCCAGACGGAAGTGGGCGGCCGCGCTTTGCCATTCCGCATGTTGCTGGCCCAGTTCATCGGCGAACTCAAACGCCGCGCCGAACTGGCGGCGGGGCGGGAATTCACCTCGGCCGTGTTCGGCCGGCCCGTGTTTTTCATCGACGACAGCGCCGCCAACGACCAGCTGGCCCAGGACACCTTGGCCGAGGTGGCGCGCTCGGTCGGCTTCAAGGAGATCGCCTTCCAGTTCGAGCCGATCGCCGCCGCCTTCGATTATGAATCCCAGATTAGCCGCGAAGAGTTGGTGCTGATCGCCGACATCGGCGGCGGCACGTCCGACTTCTCGCTGGTGCGGCTGTCGCCCGAGCGGGCCAGGCAGGCCGAGCGGCGGGACGACATCCTGGCCAACGGCGGCGTCCACATCGGCGGCACGGACTTCGATAAATACCTGAGCCTGTCTTCAGTGATGCCCCTGCTGGGCTATGGCAGCCGGCTGCGCAACAACAGCGAAGTGCCGTCCAGCTACTACTTCAACCTGGCCACCTGGCATACGATCAACCAGGCATACACCAAGAAAATGTGGGTGCAACTGGCCGATATCTGCCGCGACGCGGCCGAACCGGATAAGCTGGGCCGCCTCCAGAAGCTGATCGACCACCGGGCCGGTCACTGGCTGGCGATGCGGGTGGAGGAGGGCAAGATCGCGCTGTCGGACGCGGCCAGCGTGGCGCTGGAGCTGGACCGTTTGTCGCCCGCCACCACCGTCCAACTGGAGCGCCAGCAATTCGACGACGCCATCGGCCACCTGGTCACCTCGGTTGAGCAAACCGTGCTCAAGCTGCTGGCCGACGCGGGTGTGGCGCCCGACGCCGTGGACACGGTGTTCTTCACCGGCGGCTCCAGCGGCGTGCGCCTGCTGCGGGAGCGCATCACGGCGCTGCTGCCCGCGGCCCGCAAGGTCGAGGGCGACCGTTTCGGCAGCATCGGCGCCGGGCTGGCGCTGGATGCCGTGCGCAAGTTCGGCTGATTTTTCTGACTAAGGGAACACGCGATGCAAGTGTTTGACAAACCGATCGTCATGATCGACTTCGAGACGACGGGCCTGTCGCCCGACATGGGCGACCGCATCACGGAGGTGGCGGCCTTGCGCATCGCCGGCGGGCAGGTGGTGGAGCGCTACGTTTCGCTGATTAACTGCAATGTGCGCATTCCCGCCTTCATCACGGGCCTGACCGGCATCACCCAGGCCATGGTCGACAGCGCGCCGCCGGTGGCGCGCGTGGTGCCGGAGTTGCTGGATTTCATAGGCAGCGACACCTTGTCGGCCCATAACGCCAGCTTCGACGAGAAATTCCTGCGGGCGGAAAGCGCGCGGCTGGGCCTGGCGCCGGCCCACACGGGCCTGGTGTGCTCGCTCAAGCTGTCGCGCCGGGTGTTCCCGCAACTGGCCAGCTACAAGCTCGGCAATCTGTCCGAACAACTGGGTATCCGCTTCCGGAGCGCGGCCCACCGGGCCGAGTCCGACGCGGAAGTGGCGGCCGAGGTGCTGCTGCACATCGGCCGCCACCTGGACCGCCACTATGGCCTGGGGCCCGTCGATCCGGCGTTGCTGGTGTCGGTGAACAAACTGGCGGCCGCCAAAGTGCCTGCCTTCTTGCAAAAGCAAGCGCCCGCGCCTTGAGGGGCATCGGCCATTCGATACAAAAAAACGCGCAAACCTTGTGCCGATCGCATTACAATACGCCCATCGTTTTCCGTTAGTTGCTAATTTGTGAACGTCCGCCGCACCTTTGCTTATGTGATGCTGTCGCTTCTGCTGGTACTGTCCCAGCAGATGGGGATCTCGCATGCGCTGTCGCACTGGTCCGGCAATGGCAACGGCCGCGTGTCGGCCAGCGCGGGCGAGCGGCAGGGCCGCGTCGCGAAATCGCTGGCACTGGACCAGAGCTGCGAGCAATGTCTGGCGTTCGCCCAGATCGGCTCGGCGCTCGACACGGCCATCCATTCCTTCCCGGCTACGCGCGCTGGCGCCGTGGCCGTCGTCGTCGGCACGGAAACGTCGTTCTGCCGGCGCACCGTCTGCGTCTTCCATTCCCGCGCCCCGCCAGTCCTGGCCTGATTGAAAACCACCGTCGTTCCGTCGCCCTGCCTGGCAGGCGGCGGCGCGCATCATTTCATTCAAAAAAGGACCAACATGCTGAAACGCAGCATTATGGCGCTCGCCGTGAGCGCCGCCGTGGCCGCGCCTGGCGCGCACGCGGCCGACAAGTCGGAAAAGAAAGAACTGGCGGCGATCCGTGCCCAGATCGCCCAGATGCAAAAGGATTACGAGGCCCGCCTGCAATCGCTGGAGCAGCGCTTGCAGCAAGCCCAGGCCGCCACGGCCGCCGCCCAGGCCCAGCTGGCGACCTTGGCCCCCGCGCCCGCCGCCCAGCAGCCCGCGTCAGCCGCGGCCCAGCAGGACGCGGCGCCCGCACCGGCGCCGGCAGTTGCGACGGCAAGCACGATGGGGGCGGCCGCTTCCGCCGCGCCCGCCGCGCCGATCGGCGGCGCCGCGCCGCCGGCCAACCTGTTCAATCCCAACATTTCCATGATCCTCGGCGGCACCCTGCAGAACCTGTCGCAGGACCCCACGCAATACCGCTTGCAGGGCTTCATTCCCAGCGGCGGCGAAGCGGGACCGGGCAAGCGCGGCTTCAGTCTCGGCGAGTCGGAGCTGACCATGGCCGCCAATATCGATCCGCAGTTCGCGGGCCAGCTGACCTTCTCGCTGGCCGGCGACAACACGCTGAGCGTGGAGGAAGCGTTCATCCAGACCCGCGACATGCCCAATGGAATCAACCTGAAGGCGGGCCGCTTCCTGTCGTCCATTGGCTACCTGAACAGCCAGCACGCCCACACCTGGGACTTCGTGGATGCGCCGCTGGCCTACCAGGCTTTCCTCGGCGGCCAATACAAGCCGGACGGGGTGCAGGCCAAGTGGCTGGCGCCGCTCGACCAGTTCCTGGAAATCGGCATGGAAGCCGGCGACGGCGCCGCCTATCCGGGCAACGACCGCAACAAGAACGGCGTGGGCGCGTGGAGCGTGTTTGCCCACGTCGGGGACGACATCGGCGATTCGGCCAGCTACCGCGCCGGCCTGTCCTATCTGCACACGGGCGCGCAGCAGCGCGGCTACGAGGATGGCGGCCTGAACTACGCGTTCAGCGGCAAGTCGGCCACCTGGATCGCCGACGCCATCTACAAGTGGGCGCCCAATGGCAACTCCACCCGGACCAACTTCAAGCTGCTCGGCGAATACTTCCGGCGCAAGGAAGATGGCAGCCTGGACTATGCCGCCGGGACGGCCGACGCGGCCAACGGCGCCTACCGTAGCGAGCAGTCGGGCTGGTACGTACAGGGCGTCTACCAGTTCATGCCGTACTGGCGCGTCGGCGCCCGTTACGACCGCCTGTCGTCTGGCACGCCACGCATCGGCCTGGTCGACAGCGGCGCGCTGGCGCTGGCCAGTTTCCCCATCCTGGAAGGTTACAACCCCACGCGCAGCAGCGTGATGGTGGACTACAGCCCGTCGGAATTCTCGCGGCTGCGGTTGCAACTGGCACGGGACCAGTCGCGCCCCGGCGTCACCGATAACCAGATTTTCCTGCAATACATTATGAGTCTGGGCACGCACGCTGCCCACGCTTTCTAAGGAGCTGCCATGCTGAAACAACGTCACATCCTGCTGCGGGCCGCCATCGCGTGCGCGAGCGCCATGTTCTGCCTGCCATCCCATGCCACCGTCAACGTGCTCGCCTGCGAGCCGGAGTGGGAGGCCCTGACCACTGAACTGGGCGGCGACAAGGTCAAGGTGTCGAGCGCCACCAACGCGCTACAGGACCCGCACCGTATCGAAGCGCGGCCCAGCCTGATTGCACGCACCCGCAATGCCAACCTGCTCGTGTGCACGGGCCTGGAACTGGAAGTGGGCTGGCTGCCGGTGCTGATCCAGCAGTCCGGCAACGGCAAGATCGCGGCTGGCCAGCCCGGCAATTTCGAAGCCGGCGCCTATGTGCCGCGCCTTGATGTGCCAGGCAAGGTGGACCGCAGCGAAGGCGATGTGCACGCGGCCGGCAATCCGCACATCCAGCAGAACCCGCACAATATCGCGCTGGTGGCCGTGGCGCTGGCCAAGCGGCTGGCGGAACTGGACCCGGCCAACGCCGCCTACTACCAGTCCCGCCAGAAGGACTTCGCGGCGCGCTGGGACGCGGCTATGCTGAAGTGGGAGAAGCAGGCTGCGCCGTTGAAAGGCGTGGCCGTGGTCGAGCACCACAAGAACATGGAATACCTGATGAACTGGTTGGGCCTGCGCCAGGTGGGTACGCTCGAACCAAAGCCGGGCGTGGAGCCGAGCGCGGCCCACTTGTCGGGCTTGCTGGGCCAGTTGCAGCACCAGCCTGCCCGCATGGTGTTGCGTGCCGCGTACCAGGATGGCCGCGCCTCCCAATGGCTGTCCGAGCATGCGAAGATTCCCGCCGTCGTGCTGCCGTTCACGGTGGGCGGCGACGACCGCGCCAAGGACCTGTTCGGCCTGTTCGACGACACGGTGCAACGCCTGATGGATGCCAATAAATGACGGCCGTATCGTTTGACCTGTTGATCATCCTGCCGGCGCTGCTGGCAGGCTTGCTGGTGCTGGTCACCCACATTCCGCTGGGCGCCCAGGTGCTCAAGCGTGGCATCGTCTTCATCGACCTGGCCATCGCCCAGATCGCCGCGCTTGGCGTCATCATCGCCGGCGTGGCCGACTTCGATCCGCAAGGCTGGGCCGTGCAGGTGGCCGCCGCGCTGGCGGCCGTGCTGGGCGCCGTGCTGCTGACCTGGACCGAGAAGCGCTGGCCGGAAGTGCAGGAAGCGCAGATCGGCGTGATGTTCATCCTGGCCGCCACGGCTGGACTGCTGCTGGTGGCGCACAACCCCCATGGCGGCGAGCATTTGCAGGACTTGCTGGCCGGCCAGATTCTGTGGGTGCGGTACGACCAGTTGCTGGTGCCTGCCATCGGCACTGTCGTCATCAGCGCGCTGCTGTTGCTGTTCCGGGATAGGCTCAGCCGCCTGGGTTTCTACCTGATCTTCGCGCTGGCCGTGACGGCCTCGGTGCAGCTGGTGGGCGTCTACCTCGTGTTCACCAGCCTGATCGTGCCCGGCCTGGCCGTGCGTCACTACGCGGGCAGGAAGCGGCTGGTGCTGGCCTACCTGATCGGCGCCGCCGGCTACGCGAGCGGGCTGGTGCTGTCGACCCTGTTCGATTTGCCATCGGGCGCACTGATTGTCTGGTGCCTGGCGATACTGGCCATGCTGGTCTACGCGGCAGGCCCCAAACGCCAGGGTACACTCTCCAGCCGCCACGGCTAAGCGCAAGCTGGCGCATCCTCGCGCCGGGCCAGCCGCCTTCCTCGGGCTACGGCTGGCCCGGTTCGCCTGCCAAATGTTTCCATCAGAACAGCAAATGATAACAATTTGCCATGTCATTTGCGCTGCCTCAAAACCGCACGCCCACGTCAATTTATAATTTAGACAACATTGTTACGCATTGCCGGTGCGCGTACGCTATCGTTTAGGCGGGCGCATCCCGGCGACGGCGCCAGATGGGGCAGCTGGAGGTGTCGCATGAAAAACCTGAACTCAGCCAAGGACAGCTACGATAGCTACGTCTGGTTTCGCGACGCGGCCGAACAGGGCAATCCCTACGGACAATTCAACCTGGCGCTGCTGTACAAGACGGGCCATGGCGTCGCGCGCGATGATGCCCGCGCGTTCCACTGGATGCGCGCGGCCGCCGAGCAGGGACTGGTGTTCGCGCAAAATCATCTGGGGGCCATGTATTACAACGGCCGCGGCGTGGTGGCCAGCGACCTGGAAGCGGCGCGCTGGTTCCGGCGCGCGGCCAACCAGGGCGACGCGTCGGCCCAGCAGAACCTGGGCATGATGTACAAGCGCGGGCGAGGCGTGCCCCGTAGCGACGAGATGGCGCTGGCCTGGTTCTATCGCGCCTCGGAACAAGGTGTGGCCAGTGCCCAGACCCTGCTCGGTGAAGCCTACGCCCAGGGATTGGGCACGCGGCGCAACTACGCGCTGGCGCTGGCCTGGTTCCGCAAGGCGGCGCTGCAAGGCGATGCGACGGCCCAGCTTAACCTTGGACTGATGTACAAGCGCGGCCAGGGCGTGACACCCAGTGATGCGCAGGCGCTGGCCTGGTTCCGCCAAGCCGCATCCCAGGGCGATGCGGTGGCCCAACGCCAGGTCGGGGTGGCCTATGCCCAGGGAAGGGGCGTGGCGCAGGATGCGACGCGCGCCTACGCGTGGCTGGCGCGGGCGGCGGAACAGGATGACACGGACGCACAGTTTAACCTCGGCATCATGCTGGCCACCGGCCGGGGAGTGGACCAGGACGAGGCGCGCGCTTGCCGCTGGTATCAGCGGGCCGCCGATGCCGGCCATGCGCTGGCCCAGTACAACCTCGGCGGTATGTACGCGCATGGGCGCGGCGTCGAGCGCGACCAGGCGCAGGCGCTGGCCTGGTATCAGCGCGCGGCTGAGCAGGGCACGGCCAACGCGCAGTTCAATGTCGGTGTCATGTACGCCAACGGGAACGGCGTGCCCAAGGATGAGGAAAAGGCGGTGGTCTGGTATCGCACGGCGGCCGACCAGGGCGACGCCAGCGCCCAGAACAATCTCGGCGTCATGTATGCCAATGGCCATGGCGTGGCGCAGGACGACGTGCAGGCTGTGTTGTGGTATCGCAAGGCGGCTGACCAGGGCCATCCGCTGGCCCAGTACAACCTGGGTGGCATGTACAACGGGGGGCGCGGCGTGCCGCGCGACGTGGTGCGCGCGCACATGTGGGTGTCGCTGTCGGCCGAGCATGGCGACGAGACGGCTGACAACCAGCGCAAGCTGATCGCGCGCACCATGGCGCCGGCCGAACTGGCGTCGTCCCACGAACTGCGGCGCCGCTGGCGGGCCGAGCACCGCGGCTGAGCAAGCAAGAGGCGGGGCGGCCTGCCCCATGGCCAAGCCACAGGGCATGGCGCCACCGCGCTAGCGGGCTGGCTGCTGCCGGCGGTCCAGGAACAGGCTGTTGCCGTGGATTTTCTTGGCCTGCTTCTTCGCCTCGGCAGCCGCCGTGGCGATCTGGTGGTGCGAGTAATACTGGTGTGGTTCGACCTTGATCGCGCCCAGCGATAAGCTCATCAGCGCGTAGAACACTTTCTTGCCCTGGCGGTCCTCGCTCAGGTAGCCGCCGCGCTCCCAGTCTTCCAGGCTGTAGTAGTCGCGCGCGCCGTGTTCGAACTGGGCCAGCATGGCCTGGCAGCGCGCTTCCCAGTCCTCGCTCTGGAACAGGATCATGAAATCGTCACCGCCGATATGGCCCACGAAATCGCGGTCGGGGTCGCAATGGTCGGTGAGGATCTTGCCGGTGCGCTGGATCACGTCGTCGCCGCGCCGGTAGCCATACACGTCGTTGAACGGCTTGAAGTGGTCGAGGTCGCAATAGCAGACCCAGAACCGTGTGCCACTTTCGAGCAGACGATCGATGTGCTCGTTGATGGGCACGTTGCCGGGCAACTGGGTCAGCGGATTGGCGTAGCGCGCTGCCGTGATCTGCATCTGCGTGATTTCGCGCATCAGGTCGTGGCCCGTGCCCATGCCCAGGTATTGGCCATTCTCCGTGATGATGAAGCCATTGAACAGGTGGTGGGCGTCGGCCTGCACCATGGTGAAGCTCAGGTCTTGCAGGCTGGTGTCCTTGTCGGCGATCAGCGGCTTGCTGTCCATGAAGATGCGGCAGGATTTCTTACCGTACAGTTCGCGCTGGTAGGGGCGGGCGAAGTGATCGATCATGTCGAAGCGGCTGATCAGGCCCAGCGGCTGGCCGTCCTCGACCACGGGAATGATCAGCAACTTCGGTTCGCGCATGAACAGCTCGTACACCTCGTTATTGCTCATCGACGGTGGCACGGCAGCCACCTTGTGCAACAGCTTGACGATGCTGGCGCCGTTCTTCTCATTGCCGCGCTGCGGGTAGACGGCCACGCCGTTGCGGGCCAGCGCCTTGGCCACTTCGGCCGGCACCGCCTTGGCCGGCTGGCTGTGGGGCCGTCCGAGGTGGTAGCCCTGGCCGAACGCCACGCCCAGGTCGCGCAGCACCAGCAGCTCCGCCTGGGTTTCGATGCCTTCGGCGATCACCAGCGTGTCGGACTGGTCGGCGATTTCCTGGATCGAGCGGACGAACTGGAGTTTGACCGGGTCGTTATTGATGCCCTGGATGAAGTGCATGTCGATTTTGACGAACTCGGGCCGCAGTTCCGACCACAGGCGCAGGCTGGAAAAGCCCTCGCCCAAGTCGTCGATGGCGATCTGGAAGCCCATGTTGCGGTAATGCAGCACCGCCTCGCGCATCAATTCGTAATCGTAGGTGGGCTGGTTTTCGGTCAGCTCGATGATCACCCGGCCCGGATCGATGCCGGCCTGCTGAATATATTCCAGCGTTTCCCCGTGCGGCGCGTCACGCTGCAACAGGCATTCCGGGCTGACATTGAGGAACAGTTTGCCCGGCAGATTCAGCTCCGCGAAGCGCTCCAGCACCACCTTGCGGCACAGGTGCTCCACTTGCACGGTCAGGTTGTTGGCGCGCGCCACCTTGAACAGGTTCATCGGCGCATGCAGCGGGCTGTCGGACGGCCCCCGTATCAGCCCCTCGTAGGCGATGATCTCGCCCGTCTGCATGTGCACGATGGGCTGGAACAGGGCGCTGAGCTGGCGTTGGGCGATGATGTCGTGTAAGTGCTGACGCAACATTTCCTCCTCTTCCAGCGCGGCTACCGGCGCGGGCGCCGGCGGTTTCAGATAGGTGATGGTGGCGGAGGTGGGGGCGGGGCGGGTGCCGGGGAGCGCCAGGGGTAGGGGATTCACGATGCTTGCCATGGACGGTAGATTGCTGCACATGCTAACCGGTAAATGTGACAAGGGTATGAAATGGAAGAAACATGCGGTGCAGCACTTATTGCTCAGCAGAAGCGAATTTTTGCGGAAAACGTAGACGGGAACTATTTGGCAGGCGCTACAATGCCTGTTCCATGTCTTCATCAGGCCGCCCGATGTCCCAGAAATTCGCCCTGTCATCCGCCATGCTGGCGCTCGCGTGCTGTGGCGCCGGCCATGCCGCCGTCCTGACGGTGCAGGTTGTCGACGCCGGCGGCGCCGCCCTGGCCGACACGGTCGTCTACGCCGAGCCCGAAGGCGGCCAGGCGCCCAGGACCACGGCGTCCGGCGAAATCGCCCAGAAAGGCTTGAAATTCATCCCGCTGGTGACGGTGGTGCAAACTGGCAGCAAAATCTACTTCCCGAACCGTGACAAGGTCCGGCATCACATTTATTCGTTCTCGCCCGCCCATAAGTTCGACCAGAAGCTGTATTCGGGCGAGGAGGCAGCGCCCCAGTTGTTCGACAAGGCCGGCACGGTTGTACTTGGATGCAATATCCATGACAAGATGCTGGCCTTCGTCAAAGTGGTCGATACACCATACTTCGCCAAGTCCGACAGCAGCGGCGCCGTGCGCCTGGATCTGCCGGCCGGCAAGTACACGGTCAAGGCCTGGCACTACAACACGGCCGGCGGCCTGACGCCGGAGCAGCCGGCGCAGATCAAGGCCGGCGACGCCGGCGCGGCGCTGGAATTCCGGCTGACCATGAAGCCGGGCGCCATCGACCCGGACGCGGCCAGCCGCCCTTATCCCTGAACGCTGAACGGAGCCGCACCATGCATTTTCGCAGCCTGGAAAGCCGTATTGTTACCCTGTTCCTCGCCCTGATCGTGGCGGTGCAGGTGATCGGCCTGCTGGTGATCCAGCGCGGCATCGACAGCAATGCGCGCCAGTCGATCAGCAGCGAATTGAACAACGGCACCAAGGTGTTCCGCCGCCTGCTGGACCAGAACGCGCAAAGCCTGCGTTTCGGCGCCCGGCTGCTGGCGCGCGACACGGCCTTCCTGGCCGCTATCGGCAACAACGACGAGGGCGACCGCGCCACCATCGAATCGGCGCTGGTCAACAGCGGGCGACGTATCAAGGCCACCTTGACCATGCTGGTGAGCGCCGAGCGCCATGTCAGCGTCTCGACCAACAACGCGCAGGCGGCGGCGCTGGAGCCGCTCGTGCTGAGCATGCTCGACGCGGCCGAGCAGGGCGACGGCGCCAACGGCATCGCCATCGTGGAACGGCGGCCGTACCAGATCGTCGTCATGCCCATCAAGGCGCCGATCACGATAGGCTGGATCGTGATGACTTTCCCCATCGACCGCCAACTGGCGACCGATATGCGCGAGGTCACATCGCTGCACACGACCATCCTCACCCATGACCCGAAAAACGGCTGGCTGGCCGTCGGCTCCACCTTCCTCGCGCCGTCCGTGGGCGCGGCCGTCGAACAGTTGCAGGCCTTGCCCCAGGTGCCGACCGGCCCGTTCGACCTGACGGTGGAGGCGAGCAAGTACAACGCCCGCCTGCTGTCGATTGGCCAGGATGGCCCGCAAAGCGCCAGTGTGATGCTGGCGCGCTCCATCGACGAGGCCACGGAAGACTACCAGCGCCTGGAACGCTGGCTGATCGGCCTGACGCTCGCCGGCATCGCCGTCTCCGCCGTCGCCAGCGTGCTGACGGCCAAGCGCATCGCCCAGCCCCTGAGCCAACTGGCCGTCACGGCCAAGCGGCTGGAGGAGGGCGATTACCAGGGCCAGATCGACGTCACGCGCCAGGACGAGATCGGCGCGCTGGCCCATGCGTTCGACAGCATGCGCGACGGGATCGCGCGCCGCGAGCAGGAGATTTCCCGCCTCGCGTACCGCGACACGCTGACCAACCTGCCCAACCGCGCCCAGTTCCTGCGCCTGCTGAACGAGGCGCTGGGCGAGGCGCGCAAACAGGACGGCTGCGTGTACGTGCTGATGATGGACCTGGACCGCTTCAAGCACGTCAACGACGTCATGGGCCAGAGCTTCGGCGATGCGCTGCTGCGGCAGGTGGCCGACCGGCTGCAAAAACTGCTGGCCAGCCAGCGCCATGTGTCGCCACAGGTGGCGCGGCTGGGCGGCGACGAATTCGCCGTGCTGCTGCCGGGAGCGACGCTGGAACAGGCGCGCAGCCTGGCGGCCGACATCGCGCAGACGCTGGAGACACCGCTGTCGCTGGACGACCAGATGGTCGACATTGGCGCCGGCATCGGCATCGCCGGCTATCCCGCCCACGGCGCGGATGCGGAGGCGTTGCTGAGCATGGCCGAGGTGGCGATGTACGCGGCCAAGCTGCGCAACGACGGCGCCGTGGTGTACGACAGTTCGATCGACAAGGGCAGTGAGCAAAGCCTGTCGCTGCTGACGGAGTTGCGCACCGCCCTGGAGCGCGACGAGTTCCGCCTGTTCGTGCAGCCGAAGATCCATTTCGATACGGGCAAGGTGGTGGGCGCGGAGGCGCTGGTACGCTGGGTGCATCCCGAGCGCGGCAACGTGTTCCCGGACGAATTCATTCCCTTCGCCGAGCAGACCGGCTTTATCCGCAAACTGACGCGCTGGGTGCTGGAGCAGTCGGCGGCCCTGTGCCAAAGCCTGGACGCAGCCGGCATCCAGTTGAAGGTGTCGGTCAACCTCTCCACGCGCGACCTGATGGACCAGGACTTGCCCGCCAAATTCCGCGACATGCTGGAACGGCGCCGCCTGTCGGCCGCCTCGTTCTGCCTGGAGATCACCGAGAGCGCCATCATGGACGATCCGGTGCGCGCCGAGCAAACGCTGGCGCGCCTGCATGCGATGGGCGTGGAACTGTCGATCGACGATTTCGGCACCGGTTATTCGTCGCTGGCTTACCTGAAGCGCCTGCCCGTCAACGAACTGAAGATCGACAAGTCGTTCGTGCTGAACATGGAGAGCGATGCGGGCGACGTGATGATCGTGCGCTCCACCATCCAGCTGGGCCACAACCTGGGGCTGCGCGTGGTGGCCGAGGGCGTGGAGAGTGAAGCGGTGTGGCACCAGCTGAAGAGCATGAACTGCGACCAGGGCCAGGGCTACTATATGAGCCGTCCGATCCCGGCCGATCAGCTGCTGCTGTGGATGCAGCAGTGGCGCGCGCCGGAGCCGGTCAGCGTGCCCGTGCCGGTGGTCGCCAGCCTCACGCTGGCCAAATAAAACACGACTTGCCAAGTTATCTAACGTTTCAAATTTGCATCGAAGCACGCTATCATCGCCGGGCGCGCGGGCCACGGAGCCGGCGCCGCCACGTTCAACGATGACACGGAACCCCACATGCAAATACGAAGCGCATCCCTGATTTTCACCCTGATCGCTGGCCTGGGCGGCAGCGCCGCAGCGCAGGATTGCCCCGCCAACGGCCATGGCCTGCAATACCCGTCCACCCGCACGGTGGACCAGCAGGACAACTACCACGGCACCACCATCGCCGATCCTTACCGCTGGCTGGAGGACGCCAACAGCGCCGATACCCACGCCTGGGTGGAAGCGCAGAACCGGCTGACGCAAGGCTACCTGGCCCAGATCCCCGCGCGGGACGCGATCCGCGCGCGCCTGACCAAGCTGTGGAATTTCGAGCGCTTCAGCGTGCCGTTCAAGGAGGGCGGCCGCTACTTCTACAGCCGCAACGACGGCCTGCAGAACCAGTCCGTGCTCTACACCATGAAGACGCTGGCCGACACCCCGCGCCTGCTGCTGGACCCGAACACGCTGGCCGCTGACGGCACCGTGGCGCTGGCCGGTCTGGCCGTGAGCCCGGATGGCAAATACCTGGCCTACAGCACGGCCGCATCGGGCTCGGACTGGAACGAAATCCGCGTGCGCGACATCGACACCGGCAAGGATACGGCCGACCATATCCAGTGGGTCAAATTCTCGAACACGGCCTGGCTGCGCGACGGCTCCGGCTTCTTCTACAGCCGCTACGACGCGCCCAACGAGGCGACCAAGCTGGCCGATGTCAACTACTTTCAGAAGCTGTACTTCCATAAACTGGGCACGCCGCAAAGCAGCGACACGCTGGTCTATGAGCGGCCGGACCACAAGGACTGGGGTTTCAGCGGCGACGTCACCAACGATGGCCGCTACCTGATCATCACGGCCTCACAGGGCACGGAGCGCAAGAACCGCCTGTACTACAAGGATTTAAGCGCCAAGGATGGCAAGGTGGTGCCGCTGCTGGAAGACTTCGACGCGGCCTACAACTTCATCGACAACGACGGCCCCGTGTTCTGGTTCCGCACCGACCTGAAGGCGCCGCGCGCCCGCATCATCACCATCGACACCCGCAAACCGGAGCGCGCCAACTGGAAGGAGATCGTGCCTGAGAGTGCGCGCACGCTGGTATCGGCCAACATCGTCAACCAGCAACTGGTGGCCGATTACCTGAGCGACGCGCACAGCCAGGTCACCGTGTATGACCTGAACGGCAAACGGCTGCATGACGTGGAATTGCCCGGCATCGGTTCCGTGACCGGCTTTAGCGGCAAGCGCGCCGACACCGAGACCTTCTATTCCTACACCAGCTTCACCACACCATCGACCATCTACCGCTACGACCTCAAAAGCGGCAAGAGCAGTGTGTACCGCCAGCCTAAGGTGGACTTCGACCCATCCGCCTATGAAACGCGCCAGCAGTTCTACACCAGCCGCGACGGCACCCGTGTGCCCATGTTCATCGTCGCGAAGAAGGGCATGAAGCTGGACGGGAGCAACCCCACCTACCTGTATGGCTACGGCGGTTTCAACATCTCGCTCACGCCATCATTCTCGGTGGCCAACCTGGCGTGGGTGGAAATGGGCGGCGTGTACGTGATGGCCAACCTGCGCGGTGGCGGCGAGTATGGCGAGGAATGGCATGCGGCCGGCACCAAGCTGCGCAAGCAGAACGTGTTCGACGACTTTATCGGCGCGGCGGAATGGCTGGTGCAAAACAAGGTGACGTCGCCATCGCGGCTGGCGATCGGCGGCGGCAGCAATGGCGGCCTGCTGGTGGGCGCCACCATGACCCAGCGTCCCGATTTGTTCGCCGCCGCCATCCCGCAAGTGGGCGTGCTGGACATGCTGCGCTTCCACAAATTCACCATCGGCTGGGCGTGGACCTCGGACTACGGCTCGTCCGACAACGCGGACGAATTCAACGCGCTGGTCAAGTACTCGCCGCTGCACAACCTGAAAAAGGGCGTGTGCTACCCGGCCACCATGATCACGACGGCCGACCATGACGACCGCGTGGTGCCCGCCCACAGCTTCAAGTTCGCGGCCACGGCGCAGGCCGACCAGGGCGGCGCAGCCCCTATCCTGATCCGCATCGACACCAAGGCTGGCCACGGTGCAGGCAAGCCCACGGCCAAGCAGATCGACGAGGTGACGGACCGCTGGGGCTTCCTGACCCGCGCGCTGAAAATGGAACAGCCAACGCAAGTTGCAGGCAAGTAAATTTCACGCCTACCATCGTGCACCGTCAAGTCGCATGTCCGACAGGCCATGCGACTTGATGCACCAATTTGATCCACGCTCAGGCCCAACCCTGCTCGACCTGAAGACCTGAATCTCAGCGTTTGCGCGCCAATTCGATGCGTGCCGCACAATCGTAGTGCCGATCCTCGTCCATGATCGTGTCTGTATGCATCGTTTTGGTGCGTAGTGTTGCGCATCATACAAGCGAATTTTCAAACAGTAATAAAATCAAGTACTTACAAAATTGCACCAAAATGGTACGGTTATTGCTTAAGAGAATACATCTACATTTTTTGATGCATTCTTTTGGGGAGTAGTTTGATGGGTGGATTTAAAGAAGGCGCAGACGCACTGTTTATCTTGCTCGGCGCAATCATGATTCTGGCGATGCATGCGGGGTTCGCCTTCCTGGAACTGGGCACGGTCAGAAAGAAGAACCAGGTCAACGCCCTGGTCAAGATCCTGGTCGATTTCGCGATTTCGACCATCGCCTATTTCTTCGTCGGCTACAGCATCGCCTACGGCATCAACTTCTTCGCCGCCGCCGACGTGCTGTCTGCCAAGAATGGCTATGAGCTGGTCAAGTTCTTCTTCCTGCTGACCTTCGCCGCCGCCATTCCCGCCATTATCTCGGGCGGCATCGCGGAACGTGCGCGCTTCCACCCGCAACTGATCGCCACGGCCCTGCTGGTGGGCCTGGTCTATCCCTTCTTCGAGGGCATGGTCTGGAACCACCGCTTTGGCCTGCAGGAATGGCTGGTGCAGGCGTTCGGCGCCGAGTTCCATGACTTCGCCGGCTCGGTGGTCGTGCATGCGGTGGGCGGCTGGGTCGCGCTGCCGGCCGTGCTGCTGCTGGGTGCACGCCGTGGCCGCTATCACAAGAACGGCGCCATCGCTTCGCACCCGCCTTCGTCCATTCCGTTCCTGGCGCTGGGCGCCTGGATTCTGACGGTGGGCTGGTTCGGCTTCAACGTGATGAGCGCCCAGGCGCTGGACAAGATGAATGGCCTGGTCGCCGTCAACTCGCTGATGGCCATGGTGGGCGGCACGCTGGTGGCGCTCCTGATGGGCAAGAACGACCCCGGTTTCGTCTATAACGGCCCGCTGGCCGGCCTGGTGGCCGTGTGCGCCGGTTCGGACCTGATGCACCCGATGGGTGCGCTGGTGACGGGCGCCATCGCCGGCGCCATCTTCGTGACCATGTTCACGCTGGCACAGAACAAATGGAAGATCGACGACGTGCTGGGCGTATGGCCGCTGCACGGCCTGTGCGGCGCCTTCGGCGGCGTGGCGGCTGGCATCTTCGGCCAGAAGGCGTTGGGCGGTGTGGGTGGCGTGTCGTTCGGCGCGCAATGCGTGGGCACGGGCGTTGGCGTGGTGATCGCGCTGGCTGGTGGCGCCGCCATCTACGGCGCGCTGAAGGCAACGCTGGGCCTGCGCCTGGACCCTGAAGATGAATTCCAGGGGGCCGACCTGTCGATCCACCGCATCTCCTCCACGCCGGAGCGCGAGTCGAACTGGTAAGATAATCGCCGCCACGCTTCGGGCAAGGCTAGCGCCTGTGGCGTGGCGGCGGCCATCGTCTTCTTCACTTCGCGGTTGTCTGAAACATGAGGGGACAGCCGCTATCCCATCCCCGTTACGAAACTTAATCCCGTGACAGCGGGCATTGCTGCCGTACGCGTTCCAGTAGTTCCTTCCTGAGGCCCTGTAGTTCCGCGATCCGGTTCTCAATGTCTCGCACCTTTTCGGCGAGCAGTTCGGCCACCGCCGCATCCTGGTCCGGCGCGTTCCACACGGCAGACATGTGCCCGCCGATCTCAGCCAGGCTGAAGCCTAGCCTTTGTGCCGTGCGGATGTACGTTACGAGCTGGGCGGTCTCCGGCGCATAGTGACGATAGCCGTTGTCCGCGCGCGTCGAGCGGATCAGGCCCTGCTTTTCGTAGAAGCGCAAGGTGTCGCAACTGACGCCGGCAGCCCGGGCAATGGTGCCAATTTTCATTACTGCCTCCTCCTGCAAATCATGCTTGACCCTGGAGTGTACTCCAAGGTTTATTCTGACGTTTTCAATCGTAACGGAGAACAACATGATCGGCACACCCGCCTACCTGCACATCGTGCGCGCCAGCGCCTGGTATGACCTCGTGGTCACTATCGGTTTCGCCACGCCATGGACTTTCCTGGTCATACTGTCCGGCCTGGAAGCGTTGTCGCGTCTGCTTGGCATCACGGCAGGCTTCCCCACGTTCGAGCCGGCCCACATGCTGATGGTCAACCTGCTGGGTTCCATCGTGACGATCTGGTCGATCCTGCGGTTACGCGACCCGCAGGTGCAGTACGGACGGTATGACGCAGCCGGCCGCTTCCTCTTCTCGACCTGGCAGCTTTACGCCTTGGTCCATGGCGCCCATCCGATCGTATGGGGATTCCTGGTGATCGAAGTTGCGTTTGGCATCGCGCAAGTCTTGCCTATCGACGCAGGCCGTCGCGCCAAGCATGTCCCATCGCCTCAGACTGAGTCGGGCTGCCCGACTGCATAGTATCGTTCTACGTGATCAGACGGCGGCAATTGCGCAATATGCATTTAGCGGTGGATTACCACCAGCAAGGCTTTGGCTTCCGTCTTGCCCGCGTTGCGGATCGCATGCGGCACATCGGCCGCATAGCGCGCCGTGCCGCCCAGTTTCACTTTCTTCTTGTGCATCCCGGCTTCCACTTCCACCGAGCCATGCAATAACGTCAAGTGTTCGCTTGCACCCGGATCATGCGGCTGCGAGACCAGTTCGCCCCCCGGCGCCAGCGTCAGCTCGTACCACTCATATTTCCCCGCCAGTTCCATCGGGCCCAGGATGCGCAACACGTAGCCGGCATGCTGGCCGGGCAGGGTGGGGGTCTCGTGCGCGTCCACCACGCGGATCGGGTCGGTTTCCTTGTTGTCGCCGCTGGCCAGCAGTTCGCCGATCTGCACGCCCAGCGCGTTGGCCAGTCGCCAGGTGATGGCGATGGTGGGGTTGGCTTTCTCGCGTTCGATCTGCGACAGCATGGATTTCGATACGCCCGCGATGCGGGACAAATCTTCCAGGGTCAGGCCGCGGGCCAGGCGCAGGCGCTGCAGCGCCGCGCCGACCTCTGGTGGTGCGTTCGTAGAGACAGGTGTTTTCATGGTTTTATTTGGCCGAAGGGGTAAATGCTGCGTAATTCTGTCGGAAAAGGAGGGCAATAACCGCACGTGTGCGTATTGCGAAGTTCACTGGCCTTCGGTAAGATTCGATATATTGAATTTCGGTTCGAGATAGCGGATTTCGATGGCAGTCCGGAAAACAGGAGTAGACTTTCCTCCAGAGACGCCTTGAGAAACACGGTACAACATAGCGCACGGACAGGTCAAGCGACCAGCCGCGTCACCCCTACGAGGATCATCATGAGCGACCAAGCAAAGAACACCTTCTTCACCGGCCTGCAGCAGAATCTGGATCAGCTGCGCGAGCAGGGGCTGTACAAGCCGGAGCGTGTGCTGTCGTCGCGTCAGGGTGCCGAGGTGGTGAGCCAGGATGGCCGCAAGCTGATTAATATGTGCGCCAACAATTACCTGGGCCTGTCGGGCGAGGAGTGGGTGGCGCAGGCGTCCATCGCCGCCACCGAGAAGTATGGCTACGGCCTGTCCTCGGTGCGCTTCATCTGTGGCACGCAGACCGTCCACAAGCAACTGGAGCAGGCCATCTCCAGATTCCTCGGCACGGAAGACACCATCCTGTACGCGGCGGCGTTCGACGCCAACGGCGGCGTGTTCGAACCGCTGTTTGATGAGAACGACGCCATCATCTCCGACGCGCTGAACCACGCCTCCATCATCGACGGCATCCGCCTGTGCAAGGCGGCCCGCTTCCGCTATGCCCACAACGACATGGCCGACCTGGAAGTCCAGCTGCAGGCCGCCGCCGGCAAGCGCCACAAGCTGATCGTCACCGACGGTGTGTTCTCGATGGACGGCACCATCGCCCAGCTGGACAAGATCTGCGACCTGGCCGACAAGTACGGCGCGCTGGTCATGATCGATGAGTGCCATGCCTCCGGCTTCATGGGCGCCACGGGCCGGGGCACCCACGAACACCACAACGTGATGGGCCGCATCGACATTATCACCGGTACGCTGGGCAAGGCCCTGGGCGGCGCCATGGGCGGCTTCACGTCGGCGCGCAAGGAAGTGATCGACATGCTGCGCCAGAAATCGCGTCCCTACCTGTTCTCGAACACGCTGGCCCCATCCATCGCCGGCGCTTCGCTGGCCGTGCTGGAATGCCTGTCCGCATCGACCGAGCTGCGTGACCGCCTGCACGAGAACACCGCCTACTTCCGCAAGGAGATCGAGCGCATCGGCTTCACCATCAAGCCGGGCACGCACCCGGTGGTGCCGGTGATGCTGTTCGATGCGCCGGTCGCGCAAAAATTCGCCGCCCGCATGTATGAACTGGGCGTGCTGCTCAGCGGCTTCTTCTACCCGGTGGTCCCCATGGGCCAGGCGCGCGTGCGCGTGCAGCTGTCCGCCGCGCACACCCGCGAGCAGCTCGACACCGTCCTTAAAGCATTCGAACAGGCTGGCCGTGAACTTGGCCTGCTGCCGACCAAAGCACAATGAAAATCGTCAGGAACAACAACATGGAACGCATACTCGTTATTGGTGCCAACGGCCAGATCGGCAGTGAACTGGTGGAGGCGCTGGCCGCCCAGCACGGTGCTAACAATGTGATCGCCAGCGATGTCAGCCCCACCAACGTCCACAAGGCCGAGCGCTACATCCAGCTCAACGTGCTGGACAAGGACGCGCTGGCAAGTCTGGTGGCGGAACACGGCATCACCCAGGTCTACCAACTGGCGGCCATGCTGTCCGCCACCGGCGAAGCGGCGCCGCTGAAGGCGTGGACGCTGAACATGGACGGTCTGCTCAACATCCTGGAAGTTGCACGCGGGCGCAACGCCGTCGGCAAGCCGCTGCGCATTTTCTGGCCGTCGTCGATCGCCGCCTTCGGCCCCAACACGCCCGCCGACCAGACCCCGCAGCTGACGGTGATGGACCCGACCACGATATACGGCATCAGCAAGCTGGCCGGCGAGCGCTTGTGCGAATACTACTTCCTCAAGTATGGCGTGGACGTGCGCAGCATCCGCTACCCCGGCATCATCAGCTACAAGTCGCCTCCGGGCGGCGGCACCACCGATTACGCGATCTCGATCTTCCATTCGGCCCTGCGTGGCGAGTGCTATGAGTGCTTCCTCGGTCCGCAGTCCACGCTACCGATGATCTATATGCCGGACGCGATCCGCGCCACCATCGAACTGATGGACGCGCCGGCCGGGCAAATCAAGGTGCGTTCGGCCTACAACGTGGCCGGCGTGTCCTTCAATCCGGAGCAACTGGCGGCCGCCATCGCGCGCAAGGTGCCCAATTTCCGCATCGCCTACAAGCCGGACAGCCGCCAGGCCATCGCCGACACCTGGCCCAAGAGCCTGGACGACAGCGCCGCCACCGCCGATTGGGGCTGGACCGCGCGCATCGGCATCGAACAAATGGTGGACGACATGCTGGCCAACGTGGACGTCAACCTGGGCAAGGCCGCCTGACCGGCCAAAAACAATAAAAACCATATAAAACATAGCGAGACAAACGATGGACATGAGCGTATTTGACCTGTTTAAGATCGGCATCGGGCCATCGAGCTCCCACACCGTGGGTCCGATGGTGGCCGCGCGCCGCTTCCTGGTCGATTGCGGTCCGCTCGAAGATGTGGTGTCCGTCGAAGCTTCGCTCTATGGTTCGCTGGCCCTGACCGGCGTGGGCCACGCCACCGACAAGGCGGTCATCCTTGGCCTGATGGGCGAAACCCCGCAAGGCGTGGACCCGACCCGGGTGGATGCCATGCTGGCAGCCGCCGAGGAGGCGGGCGAACTGGCGCTGCTGGGCCACCACAAGGTGCCGTTCAAGATGGCCACCGGCCTGCTGTTCCACAAAACGGAATCGTTGCCCGAGCACCCGAATGGCATGTGCTTCACCGTCAAGCGGGCCAACGGCAGCACCGTCAGCAAGGTGTATTACTCGGTCGGCGGCGGCTTTATCCGGGAGCAGGGCGAGGGTCAGGAGACGTCTGCCCGTCCGGCCAGCGCCATTCCCTACCGGTTCGACACCATGGCCCAGTTGCTCGAACACGGCAAGGCCAGCGGCCTGACCATCCCGCAGATGTTGCGCGCCAACGAGTGTGTCAAGATCAGCAACGAGGAGCTGGATGCGGGCGTGGACCGCATCTGGCAAGTGATGCGCGACTGTATCGCCCACGGTCTCGATACCTCCGGCCAGCTGCCGGGCGGCCTGCATGTGAAGCGCCGCGCCGCCAACCTGTGGCGGCAGGCGAATGATCCCAAGGCCTTGAACAACCACGCCAACGATCTGCCGCACGACGCGCTGCACCAGGTATCGCTGTACGCCATGGCCGTCAACGAGGAAAACGCGGCCGGCGGGCGCGTGGTGACGGCGCCCACCAACGGCGCGGCCGGCATCATCCCGGCTGTGCTGCGCTACTACGCGGAAGACTGCCATCCCAGCGACCCGGTGACGGGCGTGCGCAATTTCCTGCTCACGGCGGCCGCCATCGGCATGCTATGCAAGCGCAATGCGTCGATCTCGGGCGCCGAAATCGGCTGCCAGGGCGAGGTGGGCGTGGCCTGCGCGATGGCGGCGGCGGGCCTGGTGGCGGCGCTGGGCGGCAGCAACCAGCAGATCGAAAACGCGGCCGAAATCGGCATCGAACACCATCTGGGCATGACCTGCGACCCGATCGGCGGCCTGGTGCAAATCCCTTGCATCGAACGCAACGGCATGGGCGCCGTGAAAGCCATCACGGCCGCTTCGCTGGCGTTAAAGGGCGACGGCACCCATTTCGTGAGCCTGGACGAAGTGATCGAAACCATGCGCCAGACGGGCGCCGACATGCAGGCCAAGTACAAGGAAACCTCGCTGGGCGGGCTGGCGATCCACGTCATCACGGTCAATCACGCCGCATGTTGATGGATTTTTAATACCCGTAAAACAACGCGAATTTCACGGGAAGGGTCCGGCCGCACTATAATATGAGCCCATCGCATCGTTTTGCCACACGCTGTTCGCTCAACTGGACCTTTCTACTCTATGCAATACGTGTCTACCCGCGCCGCCGCATCGGCCGCTTCCTCGTCTTCCCAACAATTTTCCGACATCCTGCTGGGCGGCCTCGCGCCTGACGGCGGCCTGTATCTGCCGACCGAATATCCGCAAGTGACGGGCGCCGAACTGGATAAATGGCGCCAGCTGTCCTACGCCGACCTGGCCTACGAGATCCTGCGGAAGTTCGCGACCGACATTCCTGAAGCTGACCTGCGCGCCCTGACGGCCAAGACCTACACCAAGGAAGTCTATTGCAACGCCCGCAAAGGCGAGAAGGCCAGCCAGATCACGCCGCTGCGCGTGCTCGAAGAGCGCGAAGATGGCTCGCGCCTGGTGCTGCAGGCGCTGTCGAACGGCCCCACGCTGGCGTTCAAGGACATGGCCATGCAGTTGCTGGGCAACCTGTTCGAATACACGCTGGCCAAGCACGATGCGCAGCTCAACATCTTTGGCGCCACCTCCGGCGACACGGGCAGCGCGGCCGAATACGCGATGCGCGGCAAGAAGGGCATCCGCGTGTTCATGCTGTCGCCGCACAAGAAGATGAGCGCGTTCCAGACCGCGCAGATGTTCAGCCTGCAGGACCCGAACATCTTCAACATCGCCGTCGAAGGCGTGTTCGATGATTGCCAGGACATGGTCAAGGCCGTGTCCAACGACCTGCCGTTCAAGGCCAAACAGAAGATCGGCACCGTCAATTCCATCAACTGGGCCCGCGTGGTGGCGCAGGTGGTGTACTACTTCCGTGGCTACCTGTCGGCCACCACCAGCAACGACCAGAAGGTGTCGTTCACTGTCCCCTCGGGTAACTTCGGCAATATCTGCGCCGGCCACATCGCCCGCATGATGGGCCTGCCGATCGACAAGCTGGTGGCCGCCACCAACGAGAACGACGTGCTGGACGAATTCTTCCGCACCGGGGTGTACCGCGTGCGCAAATCGGCCGAGACCTACCACACCAGCAGCCCGTCGATGGACATCTCGAAAGCCTCCAACTTCGAGCGCTTCGTGTACGACCTGGTGGGCCGTGACGGCGACCGCACCCGCGCCCTGTTCCAGAAAGTGGAAACGCACGGCGGCTTCGATTTGTCGGGCAAGCCAGGCAGCGATGGCGATGAATTCAAGCTGGTGGCCAAATATGGCTTCAAATCCGGCAAATCGACCCACGCGGACCGCGTGAACACGATCCGCGACGTGGCCGACGACTACGACATCACCATCGACACCCACACGGCCGACGGCATCAAGGTGGCGCGCGAGAACATGGAAGCGGGCGTGACGATGATCGTGCTGGAGACGGCGCTGGCCGCCAAGTTCAACGAAACCATCCTCGAAGCGCTGGGTGTGGACGCGGAACGTCCGGCCGGCTTCGAGAACATCGAAGCGCTGCCGCAGAAGTTCGTCGTCATGCCGGCCGATGTCGAGAAGATGAAAGCCTACATCGCCGCCAACACCGGCCTGTAAGCGCGCTAAGGAGTACGCCAACCATGAGCGAATACAAGCCCAAACCGATGCTGGCGGTCAGCGAGGCGCTGGCCTTCATGCTGTCGGCCGCGCGTCCCGTGGCTGACGTCGAGGTCATCCCCACGCTGGAAGCCAATGGCCGGGTGCTGGCCAAGGCCCAGGTGTCGGAGATGAACGTGCCGGGGCAGGACAATACGCAAATGGATGGCTACGCGGTGCGCTCGGCCGATTGCGCCGACGGCGCGGCCACGCTGACGGTGTCGCAGCGCATCCCGGCCGGCCACGTGGGCCAGCCGCTGCTGCCCGGCACGGCGGCCCGCATCTTCACCGGCGCGCTGATCCCGGAAGGGGCGGATGCCGTCGTCATGCAGGAGCAGTGCGAAGCGACCGGCAACCTGGTCACCGTGCGCCATGCGCCCAAGCCAGGTGAATGGATACGCCGCGCCGGCGAGGACATCACCAATGGCAGCATCATCCTGCCGGCAGGCACCCGGCTGCGCAGCCAGGAACTGGGCCTGGCCGCCTCTGTCGGCCTGGCGCAACTGCCGGTGCGGCGCAAGCTCAAGGTGGCCGTGTTCTTTACCGGCGACGAGCTGACCATGCCGGGCGAGCCGCTGGCGCCGGGCGCGATCTACAACTCCAACCGCTTCACGCTGCGCGCGCTGCTGGAAAACCTGGGCTGCGAGATTAGTGATTACGGCATCGTGCCCGATTCGCTGGACGCCACCCGTGCGGTGCTGCGCGACTGCGCGCAGCAGAATGACCTGATCATCACCTCGGGCGGCGTGTCCGTCGGCGAGGAAGACCACATCAAGCCGGCCGTGGAAGCGGAGGGCAAGCTCAATATGTGGCAGATCGCCGTCAAGCCGGGCAAGCCGCTGGCCTTTGGCGAAGTGCAGCAAGCCTTCTTCATCGGCCTGCCGGGCAATCCCGTGTCGAGCTACATCACTTTCCTGATGTTCGTGCGGCCGTTCATCTTGCGCCTGCAGGGCGTGGAGGACAGCCGGGCGCTCACGCCGCGCGCCTATCCACTGCGCGCCGATTTCGACTGGACCAAGCCGGACCGGCGCAATGAATTCCTGCGCGCCCGCTTCAACGACAAGGGCGGGCTCGATCTGTTTACCAACCAGAGTTCCGGCGTGCTCACGTCGACCGTCTGGGGCGATGGCGTGATCGACAATCCTCCCGGCCGCAGCATCATGGCCGGCGACACGGTACGATTTATACCGTTTAGCGAATTACTGAATTAGTTCAACATTGAACCATTTCTGATCCACTTTTTAGATAGAAACGACGATGAATATTACGCTGCGATTCTTTGCCAGCGTGCGCGAAACGCTCGGCACCTCGACCGAAACGCTGGCGCTTCCCGCTGACGCCACGACGGTGGGCGACGTGCGCGCCCACCTGGTCGCACGTGGCGGCAAATGGGCAGCCGCGCTCGATGAAGGCCGCGCCTTGCGCATGGCCTGCAACCAGGTGATGTGCGCAGCCGATACCGCCTTGAGCGAAGGCTGCGAAGTGGCCTTCTTCCCACCGGTGACGGGCGGCTGAGCACCCAGCCCACCGGTACACCGTATCGCCACCCGACCTGGACACGCCGCATTCCCCGTCCCGCCCGGACTGACAGCCGCCACGCCAGCTTCGGGCCTGGCTTTCAACCACAGTTTTCGGAACGGCGCCATGCAGTCCAGTACCCCACAATTTCGTGTCGCCGTGATCGGCGGCGGCCCTGCCGGCCTGATGGCGGCCCAGACCCTGGCGCAGGGCGGGGCGCAGGTCGACCTGTACGACGCCATGCCCTCCGTTGGCCGCAAGTTCCTGCTGGCCGGGCGCGGCGGCATGAACATCACGCACGCTGAACCCTACCCCGATTTCGTCACCCGCTACGGCAAGGCCGCCGAAGCGCTGCGCCCCATGCTCGACGCGTTCGGCCCGCAGGATGTGCGCGACTGGGTGCATGGCCTGGGCGTGGATACCTTCGTCGGCACCTCCGGCCGTGTCTTTCCGACCGATATGAAGGCGGCGCCGCTACTGCGCGCGTGGCTGCACCGGCTGCGCGAGCAGGGCGTGCGCTTCCACATGCGCCACCGCTGGCTGGGCTGGCGCGACGGCGCGCTGTTGTTCGCCGGCCCTGATGGCGAACTGACGGTGCAAGCCTATGCGGCCATCCTCGCGCTGGGCGGCGGCAGTTGGGCAAGGCTGGGGTCGGACGGCGCGTGGCTGCCCTTGCTGGCCGGGCGTGGCGTGGCGCTGGCGCCACTGGTGCCTGCCAATTGCGGTTTCGACGTGGCTTGGAGCGAGCATTTCAGCAGCCGTTATGCTGGCCACCCGTTGACGACGGTCGCGATCCTGTCGACCGACGCGCACGGCAAACCGTTGCGCAAACAGGGCCAGTTCGTGGTCACTGCGGGCGGAGTGGAGGGCAGCTTGATCTACGCACTGTCGGCCGCGTTGCGCGACCAGATAGCGGCCAACGGCAGCACCACCATCTTCCTCGACCTGCTGCCAGATTTGACGGCGCAGCGGGTGCTGGACGAGGTGCAGCGCCCGCGTGGCGCGCGTTCCATGTCCAGCCACCTGCAAAGCCGGTTGGGCATCAAGGGCGTGAAGGCAGGCCTGCTGCGCGAGTGCATCAGCGCGGAGGAATACGCGAATCCGGAGCGGCTGGCGCAAGCCATCAAGGCGCTGCCGGTACGCTTGCTGCGGCCACGTCCCATCGATGAGGCGATCAGCAGCGCCGGCGGCGTGCGTTTCGATGCGCTGGACGGCACCATGTTGAAGGCGGTGCCGGGCGTGTTCGTGGCCGGCGAAATGGTCGACTGGGAAGCACCGACGGGCGGCTATCTGCTGACGGCCTGCCTGGCCGGCGGCCTGGCAGCGGGCCAGCAGGCGCTGGCGTGGCTGCGCGCCGGGCATTGAAGATTGAAGGTACTCAGAAGTACGTCGTTCCCGCGCAGGCGGGAACCCATAGGCCGCGTGCTTTGAGGATGAGCATGGAGGGAGTGCAGGCAATGCATGGATTCCCGCCTGCGCGGGAATGACGAATTGGCTGTTTTTCGAGGCGCCGCGAAGCCATGCGGACGCGTCGAAACCTTTGTGGCGTCAAGCGCTCACTGATCCCACGTCACTTCGCCTGACCCGGTGCGGCTCACGTTGCGGTTATCCGGATTGCCGTGCACGCGGATGTCGCCGCTGCCGCGCAGCGTCAGGTCAGCTTTCTGTTTGGCGAAAACGGCCGTCGTGCCCGAGCCGTTCAGGTTCACGCTGACCTGGTCCGAGGCCAGGTGCTGGGCGTCGAGGTCGCCCGAGCCAGTCAGCTCCGCGTTCAGTGTCTTGCAACTGCCGCTGGAAGTGATCTGGCCGGAGCCCACCATCTCCAGCGCCACATGCTCGCTGTTGCCCGCGTTCAGGTTCAGGTCACCCGTGCCATGCACGCCGGCCGCCAGGTTCTTGTAACGGCCGTTGAAGGTCACGTTGCCCGACCCGTGCAGCGCCAGCTTGAATTTCTCGCCACTGAAGCCGTTGACGGTGGCGTCGCCGCTGCCGTGCACATTTAGTTCGCGCAGGTCGGGCAGCACCATTACTACCTGCAGCGGCAGGCGGTGGTGTAGCAACATGCCCTTGGGGCCGATGTGGACGGTGTTGCCGTCGAGCGCAGTCTCCACGTTGCCCAGCAGGCGCTGCTCGCCGCGCACCTTCATGTAGGGCGTGTCGCCCTGGGTCAGCGTCAGGTCGATCGGCCCATTCAGCTCGACGGTGTTGATTTCCTTGCCTATCTTGCGCACTTCGCTGCCGGGCGCGCGGCCGGCGGCGCTGGATGGATTGCTGCGTCCATACGAGCGCAGCATGCTGTAGGACACGCCGATCAGCAGGAATGCCAGCAGCAGCAGGCTGGCGGCGACTTTGATTAATCCTCGCGTCATGGCGTCAGTGTCCTCGCAGCAGCGACATATTCATTTGCACGTAGCGCTTCAGCCCGGCCACGGTAAAGCGGGTGGCCACCAGGCTGAGCAGGCAAAGGGCGATCCCCGCCAACACCATGCCGAGGCCGACCAGGGCCTGCGTGGTGCGCGCGCCCTTGTCGAAATCCGTTGTCACGCGCAGGTCGCCGTTGGCCACGGCTTCGGCGCGGTCCAGCAGGCCCGCGCCCTGGTGTGCTTCGTCGCTGGCGTCGGCAGGCGGCGTATCGACGAACATCCGTATCCCCATCTTGCTGATGGCCATGCGCACCTCCAGCGTGGGATCGTCCGGGCCGTCATGGTCGATAATCGCCAGTTGCCGCAGCGGGCCTTCCAGCGCCAGTTCATTCTGGCCCGACAGGCCGCTGGCGGTGACGGCGATGCCGCAGATGTAGAAAGCGAACGCGCTGGCGTAGACGGCCATCAGCAGCGAAGCGTAGACCATGGCGGGGATGACCATGAACAGGTTGAACAGGGCCAGCCCGGCGAACGACATCAGCATGCGCAGCAGCGTTGCCGGATTCTTGCTTTGCTCGTAGGCGTGCAGGTGCCGGTTGGCGCGCAGCGTCATGGCGATCTTGCGCGGCTCATCGAGCTCGCGCGCGATCTCCGCTTCTTCGCGTCCCGCCACCAGGCCATCGATGAAACGCTGTTCGTAGTAAGCCAGGGTCTTGGCCACCGTGTCCGGCGGCAAACCCGTCATGGCCCGCTTGAGGGCGTCCAGATATTCCTGTTTGCTCATCTTGATGCTGCTTTACTTATCAAGTACTTATCGGTTATGCAACTGCGCGCTGTTTTGCGCCGCCGTTACTTGTTCCATTTGCACGATGGCCGCCGTGCTGGCGACCACCAGGGTCAGCACGGCGATGATTTTGAAGCTGAGCGCGATGTTCATTTCTGTCCCCGCTTGGGTGTGGCTGCCGATGATGCGACTGTACGCAAGCGCGGCCCCGCCAGCCAGCGCCATGCGACAGGCTGCGCATTTGGCGGGGCAGGCGACCGAATCCGGGGATCAGGGCGGCGTGTTCCACAAGGTCGCGGCGGCCGCCACGCCGCTGCGCACCGCCGATTCCAGCGTGGCCGGATAGTCGCTGGCCGTGTAATCGCCGGCGATGGCCAGCCGCGCCAGTCCCGTGGCGTTGCCGGGCCGGTCCAGTCCCGGCGCACAGGCGAACGTGGCGCGCTTTTCCGTGATCACCTTGAACCACAGCGGCTGGCCCAGCTCCGGGCGCTGGAACACGTCGGCCAGTTGCACGGCGATCGCTTCGGCCAGCAAGTCCTGCCCTTGTTCGGCGGCGCCGCCCGAGGCGCTGACCACCACCGCCAGCAGGCCCGCGTTGTGCGCGTCGAGCTGGCCCCGGTCGAACACGAACTGGCCCCATTGATACCGTTCCGGCGCATCGAGCAGGGCGAAGAAGGGCAGCTCCAGCCGCACGTCCTTGGCGTATTGCAAGTAGCAGGTGGTGATCGCTTCCGATTCGAACGCCGTCAGGCGCGCGCACAGCGGATTCAGGTCCGCGTCCGGTATGCCATGCAGCAGCACGGCTGCCTGGCTGGCCGAGGTGGCCAGCACCACGCCGTCGAACGGGGCGTTCCACTGGCCGCCCACGGCCTCGCCGCTGGCGCTCACTTGCCAGCGGCCGTCCTGCAGCCGGGCCAGCCCCTGTACCT
Source organism: Rugamonas brunnea (assembly GCF_014042345.1). Taxonomy (GTDB): domain Bacteria; phylum Pseudomonadota; class Gammaproteobacteria; order Burkholderiales; family Burkholderiaceae_D; genus Rugamonas; species Rugamonas brunnea. The sequence goes on along the minus strand of NZ_JACEZT010000011.1, from coordinate 93,718 downwards.
TGGCGCCGGTGCGCACGGTGCCGCCGTGCGATTGCAACCAGGTTTCGGCGGCGCCCGGGAACAGGGCGGTGAGGTCGGCGCGCGGCAGCAGCATGTCCGACGCGCTGCGGCGCGCGCCCAGGCTGTCGCGCAGCACGTTCAGGAACACCTGGGCCGACGCCCGCTCCGGCGGCGTGTTGAGCGCGGCCAGGCACAGCGGCCGCCACATCAGCTGGATCAGGCGCGCCGTCTGGTCGAACCGTTCCAGCAGTTCCGATACGCTGCAATCCTGGTGCAACTGCCAGCCCATCCAGCGGGCCGTGGTGGAAAAGCGCGCCAGGCTCAGCTTGTCTTCGCGCTGCAACCCCTTGGCGCGCAGCAGGGCGCCCAGCAGGTGCAGCGGGGCGGGCAGGCGCGGCGCGATGAAATCCATGCCGCCGCTGCCGGCCGGATAGCGCATTTGCAGCGGCAGCTTGAGCAGCGCCTGCTGTTCGCGCACGCCCACCGTCTTCAGCAGGCGCAGGGATGCGCTGTAGGCGCCGAGCATGATGTGCTGGCCGTTGTCGAGCAGTGCGCGGTCGGTGACGACGCGGCGCGCCCGTCCGCCCAGCACGCGGGCCGCTTCGAACACCGTGACCTTGCAGCCCTGGCGGGCCAGTTCGACGGCCGCCGTGCAACCAGCCCAGCCGCCACCCACGACGGCTACGCTGCGTTCGGCCATGCCCGGTTCTCGCCTGTCCTGCTGCTTAACCACGAATATAAGTCTTCCACGCCAGCCACAGCTTGCGGATCGGCGTGAGCGAAATGCGTTGCTTGAGCACGTGGTAGCCGTCGGCCTCGACCTCGACCAGCAGGGTGCGGTAGATGGCCGCCATCATCAGGCCCGGACGCTGGGCGCGCCGGTCTTCCTTGGGCAGCAGCGCGAAGGCTTCGTCGTAGGCGGTTTGCGCGCGCGCGACCTGGAACTTCATCAGTTGTTCGAAGTTCTCGCTGTGCTTGGCATTCAGCAGGTCGGCGGCGGTCACGTTGAATTGCTGCAGTTCGTTGATGGGCAGGTAGATGCGGCCCTTGCGCGCATCCTCGCCCACGTCGCGGATGATGTTGGTGAGCTGGAAGGCGTGGCCCAGCTTTTCCGCATATTGCAGGGTTTCCGGCCGGGTAGCGCCGAAGATGCTGGCCGACAGGATGCCCACCACGCTGGCCACATGCCAGCAATAGCGCGACAACGCCTTGTAATCGAGGTAGCGGCTCTGGTTCAAGTCCATTTCCATGCCGTCGATGATGGCTTGCAGGTGCTTTTCCTCCAGCTTGTAAGGCGCCAGGTGCGGTTGCAGCGCCTGCGTGACCGGGTGCGATTGCTTGCCCTCGTACATGCCGGCGATCTCCTTGCGCCACCAGGCCAGCTTGATGCGCGCCACGGATTCGTCCGTGCATTCATCGACCGTGTCGTCCACTTCGCGGCAGAACGCGTACAGCGCCGTGATGGCGCGGCGCCGTTCCGGCGGCAGGAACAGGAAACTGTAGTAGAAACTGGAGCCGCTCTGGGCGGTCTTTTGTTGGCAGTATTCGTCGGGGGACATGGTCGTTGTTGCTAGGTGTGACTATCGAAGGCGCTATTCTATAGGACGGCGCCCGTTGCAAAGGCGGTTGGCGTGGATTCTTATGCCAGCGCCAGGGTTTTCATGTCTTTTTTCATGCGTGCGGCGCGCCAAAAGATGGACAGCCAGTCGCGCTTGACCAGTTGCGGCCGGCGGCGGAACACGTCGTACTCGACTTCCTCGATGGCGTCCAGGATGCGCAGGCCGCCTTGCACCACCATGCGCAGTTCGAAGCCGATGCGGCCGTTCAGGCGCAATGCCAGCGGCGCGCCGCTCAGCATCAGCGCGCGCGCGCGGTCCACTTCCATCTTCATCATGGCGCGCCAGCGCGGGCGCGCGTCCGGATGGTCGAGCGCGGCAGGCGAGATGGCGAAGCGGCTCAGATCTTCGAGCGGGATATAAATCCGTTCCTTGTGGGTGTCGATCGCCACGTCCTGCAGGAAGTTAATCAGTTGCAAAGCGGTGCAGATGGCGTCGGAGTCGCGCACGTTTTCCTCGTCGGCCTGGCCATACAGGCTCAGCATCAGCAGGCCGACCGGATTGGCCGAGCGCGCGCAGTAGTCGAGCAGGGCGTCGTAGGTGGCGTAGCGGCTCACCATCACGTCTTGTTTGAAGGCTGACAACAGGTCGTAGAATGGCCGCATCGGCAATTCATGTTGGCGGATGGCGGCGGCCAGCCGGGCAAACATGGGCTCGTGCGTGTCGGCGCCCTGTTCGATGCGGGCCAGTGCGGCCTCATAGCCGGCCAGGGCGGCCAGGCGCTGTTCCGGTGCGGCATCACCCTCGTCGGCCAGGTCGTCGGCGCTGCGGGCGAAGGCGTAGATGGCTTCCACCGCGGGACGCAGCCGGCGCGGTAGCAAGATCGATGCTACCGGGAAATTTTCGTAATGTTCTACAGGCATAGAGGGAGTATTCAAATAAATGACGCAAAAGTCATTTGCAAACGAAACAGAGCGGTTTATAATTACTTAACGGAAAGTCATTAATTTCCAACCTGTAATAGTAGAGGCATCTTGAATCCACAGCAAGTTTTTGGCTGGCTGTCACGCACCAAGGAGACAAGATGAACAACGTGTTGCCGTGAGACAAAATCGAACCGCCCGCATCATAAAGGAAAACACCGTGTCCGCCCTGAAATACCTGCGATTGCCCCATCCGATTCCGATCGCCTCGTTGATGGTCTTGTCTGTGGCGCTGAGCGCCTGCTCCAAACCTGCTGAAAAGACGGAAGACATCCGTCCCGTGCGCGCCATGGTGCTGGCCAGCAGCGATATCGATGTGAACGCTGAATTTTCCGGCGAAGTGCGGGCGCGCGTGGAATCGCGGCTCGGCTTCCGTGTGGGCGGCAAGATCGTTACCCGCAAGGTCGATGTCGGCGCGCTGGTCAAACATGGCCAGGTGCTGATGGAGCTCGATCCGCAGGATTTGCAGCTGGCGCAGGCGCAAGCGCTGGCCGGGTTGCGCGCGGCCGAAACCAGCCGCGACCTGGCCAGCGCTGAACTGAAGCGCTACCAGGAGTTGCGCGCCAAGAACTTCGTCAGCCAGGCCGTGCTCGATGCCAAGGATTCGGCATTCAAGGCGGCCCAGGCCAGCGTGGATTCGGCCAATGCGGCGTATCGCGGCCAGACCAACCAGGCCGGCTACGCCAACCTGGTCTCCGACATCGACGGCGTGGTGACGGCCGTGGACGCGGAAGTGGGGCAGGTGGTCGCGCCCGGCACGCCCGTGGTGCGCGTGGCCAAGGCGGGCGAGAAGGAAATCGTAATCGGCCTGCCGGAAGACAAGGTTGAAACGCTGCGCCATGTGCCCGACGTGCAGGTGCGCCTGTGGGCCGATCCAAGCAAGTCCGTGGCCGGCACGATCCGTGAAATTTCCCCTGTGGCCGATCCGTCCACCCGCACCTACACGGTCAAGGTGAAGATTCCCGACAGCCTGACCGAAGCGAAGCTGGGCATGACGGCCGTGGTGCAGTTCGCCTCCAAGACGCCGGTGCCCCAGATCAAAGTGCCGTTGACGGCCTTGTTCTACGAGAAGTCGGCCACCTCGGTGTGGGTGGTGGAAAACGGCGCTGTCAAGCTGGTCCCGGTCGCCATCGGTGGCGTGGCCGGCAATGAACTGGTGCTGACCAAGGGCGTGGCGCCCGGTCAGACCGTCGTCACGGCCGGCGTGAACCTGCTAAAGCCGGGTCAGAAAGTCAAAATCCTGGGCGATGACCTGCCCGCCAAGCCGGCCCGTCCGGTCGGCGCCAGCGCCGCGCTGGGCAACGGCGAGGCGGCCATATGATGAAGGGCGGCTTCAATCTTTCGCGCTGGGCGCTGGAACACATCCCGCTCACGCGCTACCTGATCGCCGTGCTGCTGATCGGTGGCATGCTCAGCTACACCAACCTCGGCCAGGACGAGGACCCGCCGTTCACCTTCCGCGCCATGGTGGTGCGCGCCATGTGGCCGGGCGCCACCTCGCTGCAGATGGCGGAGCAGGTGACGGACAAGCTGGAGAAGAAACTCCAGGAAACCCCCGACATCAACGAGATTTCCAGCTATTCCAAGCCGGGAGAGACGGTCATCATCCTCAAGCTGCGCGAATCGGCGTCGCCCAAGGATACCAACGCGTCCTGGTACCAGGTGCGCAAGAAGATAGGCGACATCCGCGGCACGCTGCCGCCCGGCGTGATCGGCCCGTTCTTCAATGACGAATTCGGCGACACCTTCGGCTCCATCTTCGCGCTGTCCGGCGACGGCTTTACCTACGCGGAAATGAAGGACTACGCCGACTTCGTGCGCCAGCAACTGCTGAACGTGCCACTGGTGTCCAAGGTGGAACTCTTCGGCGTGCAGGACGAGAAGATCAACATCGAGTTCTCGCACAAGAAATTTGCCCAGCTCGGCATCCCGTTTGAAGCCATCGTCAACCAGATCGCGACCCAGAACTCGGTGGAGTCGACCGGCGTGCTGGTGACGCCGACCGATAATCTGCAAGTACGGGTGACGGGCGCCCTGAAGACGGTCAAGGACCTGGAGGAGCTGGAGTTGCGCGCCAATGGCACCACGTTCCGCCTGGGCGACTTTGCCACCGTCAAGCGCGCCTACCAGGACCCGCCGCAGGACAAGATGCGCTACAACGGCAAGGAAGTGATCGGCCTGGGCGTGTCGATGGAGAAGGGAGGCAACATCATCCGCATGGGCGAGGGCTTGCAGAAGACCGTGGACCAGCTCAAGGCCAAGCTGCCCGTCGGTATTGAACTGGAGCGCGTGTCCAACCAGCCGGCGGCTGTGACGGCCTCTGTGGGCGAGTTCGTGCACACGCTGATCGAAGCCGTGCTGATCGTGCTGGCCGTCAGTTTCCTGTCGCTGGGCCTGCACACCAAGCCGTTCCGGCTCGACGCGCGCCCCGGCCTGGTGGTGGCGTTGACCATCCCGCTGGTGCTGTCCGTCACCTTCCTGTTCATGCGCATGCTCGACATCGACTTGCACAAGATTTCGCTGGGCGCCCTGATTATTGCGCTGGGCCTCCTGGTCGATGATGCGATCATTGCCGTGGAAATGATGGTGCGCAAAATGGAGGAGGGCATGTCGCGCTTCGAAGCGGCCACCTTCGCCTACACCTCGACGGCGCTGCCCATGTTGACGGGCACGTTGATTACGGTGGCCGGCTTCCTGCCGATCGGCCTGGCCAAATCGGCGGCCGGCGAATACACGTTCTCCCTGTTCTCCGTCAATGCGCTGGCCCTCGTCATCTCGTGGGTGGTGGCGGTCGTGTTCACGCCTTACCTCGGCTACGTGCTGCTCAAGGTCAAGCCGCATGCGAACGGCCACCATGAACTGTTTGATACACCCGGTTTCCGCAAGTTCCGCGCCGTCGTCAACTGGTGCGTGGAGTACCGCAAGACCACCATCGCCGCCACCTTGCTGGTGTTCGCGCTGGGCGTGTATGGCTTCAATTTCATCGAAAAGCAGTTCTTCCCCGATTCCAGCCGGCCGGAGCTGATGGTCGAAATGTGGACGCCGGAGGGCACGACCTTCGCCGCCAACGAGGCGCAGGTGAAGAAGTTCGAAGCCTTCATTTCCAAGCAGGAAGGCGTGGACAGCGTGACCAGTTACGTGGGCACGGGCAGCCCCCGTTTCTATTTACCGCTCGATCAGATTTTCCCGCAGACCAACGTGTCGCAGATCGTCGTGCTGCCCAAGGACCTGCACGCGCGTGAAGCCTTGCGCAACAAGATCATCGACATCTTCAAGACCGACTTCCCGGAAGTGCGCGGCCGCGTCAAGCTGCTGCCCAACGGCCCGCCCGTGCCTTACCCCGTGCAGTTCCGCGTGACGGGCGAGCAGGTCGAGAAAGTGCGCGCCATCGCCGACGAGGTCAAGGACATCATGCGCGCCAACCCCAACACGGTGGGCGTGAACGATAACTGGAACGAGTCGATCAAGGTGCTGCGCCTGGACCTGGACCAGGACAAGATGCGCGCGCTCGGCGTGACCTCTCAGACGGTGATGCGCGCCGCCAACACCATCCTGTCCGGCACGACGGTCGGCCAGTTCCGCGAGAACAATAAGCTGATCGACATCCAGGTGCGCCAGCCGTTGGAGGAGCGCAACACGATCTCCGTGCTCAACGATACCAATATCCCGACGGCCAATGGCAAATCCGTCACCATCAGCCAGCTGGCGCGCGCCCATTTCGTGTGGGAGCCCGGTGTCGTGTGGCGCGAGGGCAGGGAATGGGCCATCACGGTGCAGACCGACGTGGTCGACGGCATCCAGGGGCCGACCGTCTCGGGTCAGATCAATCCCAAGCTGGACGCCTTGCGCGCGCGCTTGCCGGCCGGCTATGCCATTACCGTCAAAGGGGCTGCGGCCGACAGTGGGGCGGCGGAAGCGTCGATCGCAGCCAACCTGCCGCTGGCCATCTTCATCATCTTCACGCTGCTGATGCTGCAATTGCACAGCTTCTCGCGTGCCCTGATGGTGTTCCTGACGGGCCCGCTCGGCGTGGCTGGCGCGGCCATGGCCTTGCTGATCCTGCACCGTCCGCTGGGCTTCGTGGCCAACCTCGGCATTATCGCGCTGTTCGGCATGATCATCCGTAACTCGGTGATCCTGGTGGACCAGATCGAGCAGGACATCGCGGCCGGCCATGAGCCGTGGGATGCGGTGGTGGAATCGGCCGTGCGCCGTTGCCGCCCCATCATCCTGACGGCCGCCGCCGCCGCGCTGGCCATGATCCCCTTGTCGCGCTCCGTGTTCTGGGGTCCGATGGCGGTGGCTATCATGGGCGGCCTCGTCATTGCGACGGCGTTGACCTTGTTGTTCCTGCCGGCGTTGTATGCGGCCTGGTTCCGGGTGAAAAAACCGGTGCGGGGCGCGGATGATTTAGCGGTAAATAAAGCGTAAATAAACGAAAGTAGGCGAGGTGTTGGCGATAAGTTAAAAAACGCCACATTTCGCCGAAAAACCCGTTAGAATACCGCGTTGAAGTTGAAAGCTCCCACTGCGAGGCGGGATAGGGCGACCGTTTTCACTTACGGGTCGCCCTTTGCTTTTGTGCAAACATGCCGCGAGGATGGCGAAATTGGTAGACGCACCAGGTTTAGGTCCTGACGCCAGCAATGGTGTGGGGGTTCGAGTCCCCCTCCTCGCACCAACTGTATAGATAAATTTTTTGGACGATTTTTAAACATGGCAACTGCAGTCGAAACCTTGGGCAAACTCGAACGTCGTATCACGATCTCCTTCCCGCTGACTGATGTCCGCACGGAAGTGGAGAAACGCCTGAAAGTGCAAGCCAAGTCGGCTCGTGCACCTGGCTTCCGTCCGGGCAAAGTTCCTATGAAAATGGTCGCAGCACAGTACGGTTATCAGATCGAAACCGAAGTGCTCAACGATAAAGTGGGCCGTGCGTTCAACGACGCCGCCAACGAAAACAACCTGCGCGTCGCCGGCTACCCACGCATCGAGCCGAAGAACGACGCACCGGAAGGCCAGCTGACCTTCGACGCCACCTTCGAAGTCTACCCGGAAGTGGTGATCGGCGACCTGACCGCCGTGGAAATCGAAACCGTGAAGTCGGAAGTGACCGACGCCGAAATCGACAAGACCATCGAAATCCTGCGCAAGCAGCGCGTGCACTACCACACCAAGGGCGAAGCCGGTGAGCACGGCGACGGCGGCGCGGCGATCGCTGCCAACGGCGACCGCGTGACCGTGGACTTCGTCGGTTCGATCGACGGCGTGGAATTCCCAGGCGGCAAGGCTGACGACTACGCCTTCGTGCTGGGCGAAGGCCGCATGCTGCCTGAGTTCGAGGCCGCCACCGTGGGCCTGAAAGTGGGCGAGTCCAAGACCTTCCCGCTGGCTTTCCCTGAGGACTACCATGGCAAGGACGTGGCCGGCAAGACCGCCTCGTTCACCATCACCCTGAAGAAACTGGAATGGGCGCACCTGCCGGAAGTGGACGCCGAGTTCGCCAAGTCGCTGGGCGTGGCCGATGGCGACGTCGCTAAAATGCGCGAAGACATCAAGGTCAATCTGGAGCGCGAAGTGGCCGGCCGCATCAAGGCCCGCAACAAGGAAGCCGTGATGGAAACCCTGGTCAAGACCGCCACCCTGGACGTGCCACAGGCACTGATCGCCCAGGACACCGAGCGTCTGGCCGAGATGACCCGCCAGGACATGGCGCAGCGCGGCATGAACGTCAAGGACGTGCCATTCCCTCCAGAACTGTTCAAGGACAAGGCTGAGCGCCGCGTGCGCCTGGGCCTGATCCTGTCGCAACTGGTTGGCGAGCAGAAGCTGCAAGCGACCCCTGAGCAAGTCAAGGCCCAGGTGGAAGATTTCGCCCAGAGCTACGAAGATCCACGTGAAGTGCTGAAGTACTACTACAGCGATCGTCGCCGCTTGGCTGAAGTGGAAGCACTTGTTTTGGAAGAAAACGTCGTCAACTACGTGCTGGGCCTGTCGAAAAACTCGTCCAAGGCAATCGCTTTTGACGAACTGATGGGAAGCAACGCTCAAGCGTAATCCAGCTCGGGCTGGCCCGTGTGGTCAGCCCGTCTGCTTCACAAGGAAAGGGAATGACTGGAATGAACCGAAATCCGGCGTTGGACACTGAAATGCTCGGCCTGGTGCCGATGGTGGTGGAACAGAGCGGCCGCGGCGAGCGCTCCTACGACATCTACTCGCGCCTGCTCAAGGAACGCGTGGTGTTCATGGTGGGCCCCGTCAACGACCAGATGGCCAACCTGATCGTCGCCCAGTTGCTGTTCCTGGAAAGCGAAAATCCCGACAAGGATATCTCGCTGTACATCAACTCTCCTGGCGGTTCCGTCTCGGCCGGCCTGGCGATCTTCGATACGATGCAGTTCATCAAGCCTGATGTGTCGACGCTGTGCACCGGCATGGCCGCCTCCATGGGCGCCTTCCTGCTGGCCGCCGGCGCCAAGGGCAAGCGTTTCTCGCTGCCCAACTCGCGCATCATGATCCACCAGCCGTCCGGTGGTTCCCAGGGCCAGGCGTCCGATATCGAAATCCAGGCCAAGGAAATCCTCTACCTGCGCCACCGCCTGAACAGCATCCTGGCGGAACGCACGGGCCAGACGATAGAGCAGATCGCCAAGGACACCGACCGCGACCGCTTCCTGTCGGCGGAGGAGGCCACCGAGTACGGGTTGATCGACAAAGTGTTGACTTCCCGCGCTTGATGCGTCCCAAGCGCAATTGCTGAAAAAACGCCCGGACGCTCAAACGTTCGGGCGTTTCGTTTTTATTTCGGGTAGCATGTAGTCGTGGGCGGATTTTTTCCGGGCCGCACACACTAGCACCGGACACAACCTGGAAAACCAAAGAAAACTGCCCCATGTCAGACAAAAAATCCTCCAGCGGCGAAAAATTACTGTACTGCTCGTTTTGCGGCAAGAGCCAGCACGAGGTAAAGAAACTCATCGCCGGCCCGTCGGTCTTCATCTGCGATGAGTGCATCGACTTGTGCAATGACATCATCCGCGACGAGACGTCGGCCATCGAGTCCGTCACGGGCGCCAAGTCGGACCTGCCGACGCCTCAGGAAATCAAGGACTTGCTGGACCAGTATGTGATCGGCCAGCAGACGGCCAAGCGCATCCTGTCGGTGGCGGTGTACAACCACTACAAGCGCCTCAAGCACCTGGGCAAGAAAGACGATGTGGAGCTGGCCAAGAGCAACATCCTGCTGGTCGGCCCCACCGGCTCGGGCAAGACCCTGCTGGCCCAGACGCTGGCGCGCATGCTCAACGTGCCGTTCGTGATCGCCGACGCCACCACGCTGACGGAAGCGGGCTACGTGGGTGAGGACGTCGAGAATATCATCCAGAAACTGTTGCAAAGTTGCAACTACGACGTGGACAAGGCCCAGCGCGGCATTGTCTACATCGATGAGATCGACAAGATTTCGCGCAAGTCCGACAACCCGTCCATCACGCGCGACGTGTCGGGCGAGGGCGTGCAGCAGGCGCTGCTGAAGCTGATCGAGGGCACCATGGCGTCCGTGCCGCCGCAGGGCGGCCGCAAGCACCCGAACCAGGACTTCGTGCAGATCGACACGACGAACATCATGTTCATCTGCGGCGGCGCCTTCGACGGCCTGGCCAAGGTGATCTCGAACCGTTCGGAAAAGAGCGGCATCGGCTTCTCGGCCAGCGTCAAGAGCAAGTCCGAGCGCTCGGCCAGCGACGTGCTGCAGGAAGCGGAACCGGAAGACCTGATCAAGTTCGGCCTGATCCCCGAGCTGGTGGGCCGTCTGCCTGTGGTCGCTACGCTGTCGGAGCTGACGGAAGAGGCGCTGATCCAGATCCTGATCGAGCCCAAGAACGCGCTGGTCAAGCAATACTCGAAGCTGCTGGACATGGAAGGCGCGGAGCTGGAAATCCGTCCCGCCGCGCTGCACGCCATCGCCCGCAAGGCGCTGGCCCGCAAGACCGGCGCGCGCGGCCTGCGTTCCATCCTGGAACATGCCTTGCTGGACGTGATGTATGAATTGCCTAACCAGCAAAATGTGACCAAGGTGGTGATTGATGAAAATACCATCACCAGTGGCGCCAAGCCATTATTGATTTATCAGGAACCTGCAAAAGTTTCTGGCGAAAATTAATCAAACTCATACCCCGGAGATACAAATGCGAAAAAAGGGTTTCGCATCCCCGGGGCGAGGCGGTACAATTTAAACCAATAAAAGATGCAGGCTTCATTCGAAAAGCCACTCGCGACATCGATGCCGCGCGTGGCTTTTTTATTTGAATTGCATGCTTTTAGAGCACGGCCTCCAGTTTCCCGGCCGAAAAGTGAACGCCTGGAATTTTTTTCTGGACGCCGGTCTTGTGATAAGGCCGCACCGCGCCCACATCATAAACACGCTTTCACATAAGGTACGCCATGACAACTTCCAAATTAACTGAGCAAACCCAGCTGCCGTTATTGCCGTTGCGGGACGTCGTCGTTTTCCCGCATATGGTGATACCGCTGTTCGTGGGACGCCCAAAATCGATCAAGGCACTGGAAGCCGCGATGGAGCAAGGCAAGAGCATCATGCTTGCCGCGCAAAAAGCCGCTGCCAAGGACGAACCTTCTGCTTCCGATATCTATGAGATCGGCTGCGTGGCCAATATTCTGCAAATGCTGAAACTGCCCGACGGCACCGTGAAGGTGCTGGTGGAAGGCGCTCAGCGTGCGCGCATCAACCGCATCACCGATACGCCGTCGCACTTCGTGGCCGACCTGACGCCGCTCGAATCCGAGCTGGGCGACGAGTCGGAACTGGAAGCCATGCGCCGCGCCATCGTTCAGCAGTTCGACCAGTACGTCAAGCTGAACAAGAAAATCCCGCCCGAGATCCTCGCTTCGCTGTCGGGCATCGACGATGCCGGCCGCCTGGCCGACACGGTGGCCGCCCACTTGCCGCTCAAGCTCGAGCAGAAGCAAGTGATCCTGGAGATCTTCAGCGTCTCGAAACGCCTCGAGCACCTGCTGGGGCAGCTCGAAGGCGAGCTCGATATCCTGCAAGTGGAAAAGCGCATCCGTGGCCGCGTCAAGCGCCAGATGGAGAAGTCGCAGCGCGAGTACTACCTGAACGAGCAGGTCAAGGCCATCCAGAAGGAACTGGGCGAAGGCGAAGAGGGCGCCGACCTGGACGAGCTGGAAAAGAAAGTCGCGTCCGCCAAGATGCCGAAAGAGGCGCTGGACAAGGCCACGGCCGAGCTGAAGAAGCTCAAGCTGATGTCGCCGATGTCGGCCGAGGCCACCGTCGTGCGCAACTATATCGACACGCTGGTCAGCCTGCCATGGAAGAAGAAATCCAAGGTCAATAACGACCTGAGCAACGCCGAGAAAGTGCTGGAAGGCGACCACTATGGCCTGGAGAAGGTCAAGGAACGCATCCTGGAATATCTCGCCGTGCAACAGCGCGTCGACAAGCTGAAAGCGCCCATCCTGTGCTTCGTCGGTCCTCCGGGCGTCGGTAAGACCTCGCTGGGCCAGTCGATCGCGCGCGCCACGAACCGCAAGTTCGTGCGCATGGCGCTGGGCGGCGTGCGCGACGAGGCCGAGATCCGTGGCCATCGCCGCACCTACATCGGCTCCATGCCGGGCAAGATCCTGCAATCGCTGGCCAAGGTCGGCGTGCGCAACCCCTTGTTCCTGCTGGACGAGGTTGACAAGATGGGCGCGGACTTCCGCGGCGATCCGTCGTCGGCCCTGTTGGAGGTGCTCGATCCGGAACAGAACCACACGTTCTCCGATCACTACATCGAGGTCGATTTCGACCTGTCCGATGTGATGTTCGTGGCCACGTCGAACTCGTACAACATCCCGCCGGCGCTGCTGGACCGGATGGAAGTGATCCGCCTGTCGGGTTACACGGAAGACGAGAAGACCAGCATCGCGCAGCGTTACCTGCTGCCGAAGCAGATCAAGAACAATGGCCTGAAGGAAGAGGAAATCTCGGTGGCCGAGTCGGCCCTGCGCGACATCATCCGCTACTACACGCGGGAAGCGGGCGTGCGTTCGCTCGAGCGCGAAGTGTCGAAGATCTGCCGCAAGGTGGTCAAGATGCTGCTGCTCAAGAAGTCGGACAAGAAAGTGGCCGTCACCAGCAAGAACCTGGACAAGTTCCTCGGTGTGCGCCGCTACGACTTCGGCGTGGCCGAGAAGGACAACCAGATCGGCCAGGTGGTGGGTCTGGCATGGACCGAAGTGGGCGGCGATCTGCTGACCATCGAAGCCGTGCAGATGCCGGGCAAGGGCAATGTGATCCGCACCGGTACGCTGGGCGACGTGATGAAGGAATCGATCGAGGCGGCCCGCACCGTGGTGCGCAGCCGGGCGGCGCGGCTGGGCATCAAGGCCGAGCAGTTCGAGAAGTGCGATATCCACATCCACGTGCCCGAAGGCGCGACGCCCAAGGACGGTCCGTCCGCCGGCGCGGCCATGACGGTGGCGATGGTGTCGGTGTTCACGGGCATCCCCGTGCGGGCCGATGTGGCGATGACGGGCGAGATCACGCTGCGCGGCGAAGTGTTGCCGATCGGCGGCTTGAAGGAAAAACTGCTGGCGGCCCAGCGCGGTGGCATCAAGACCGTGCTGATCCCTGAGCAGAACGTCAAGGATCTGGCCGATATTCCGGACAATGTGAAGAACAAGCTGGAAATCGTGCCCGTGCGCTGGATCGACAAAGTGCTGGAAATCGCCCTCGAGCGCATGCCCGTCGCCCTGACGGAAACAGCTGCCGTGGAAGCGGTGGCGGCTGCTGCGGCCAAGGTGGACGGTCAGACGGAAGTGGTAAAACATTAACTTTCTGTCTCCCGCCATGAACAAACAAGCGCCCTTGAGGCGCTTGTTTGTTATTTAAACCCTTATTCCTGGCTTAAAGTCTTGACATAAAGTGATGGTGGCTTGTTTAATACGGCCTGAGATTTTTCTCTGCCGCAATTAGGGCGCCATTTGAATGGCGATTAATTGACGGTGCAACGATATAACCTTTGTGACGGGGAAGCTAGTGAATAAGACTGAATTGATCGACCATATTGCCCAATCCGCTGATATTTCGAAAGCGGCTGCGGCGCGCGCACTCGATGCGGTGATCGACGGTGTAACGACAACCTTGCAAAAGAACGACAGCGTCACCCTGGTCGGCTTTGGCACCTTCTCCGTGAGCGAACGCGCCGCCCGTACCGGCCGCAATCCGCGCACCAAGGAAGAGATCACCATCGACGCGGCAAAAGTTCCTAAATTTAAAGCTGGCAAAGCTTTGAAAGATGCTGTAAACTAACGGACTTCGGTGAGCAGACGCTCACCGATTTGTTTGTGTTGTTGTTTGATGTGGGGCGCTTAGCTCAGTTGGTAGAGCGGAGCCCTTACAAGGCTTAGGTCGGGAGTTCGAGCCTCTCAGCGCCCACCACAGTCAGGCAGTACCAGCATTTGCAGGAGCGGTAGTTCAGTTGGTTAGAATACCGGCCTGTCACGCCGGGGGTCGCGGGTTCGAGTCCCGTCCGCTCCGCCAGCAAATGCGAACAAATAGTCTAACCCAGGAGCGGTAGTTCAGTTGGTTAGAATACCGGCCTGTCACGCCGGGGGTCGCGGGTTCGAGTCCCGTCCGCTCCGCCAGAATAAGATACCCCGCAGCTGTCACCGGCTGCGGGGTTTTTCGTTTGGATGCGCGCTATTGCATGTTCCCGTATATGGCTTCTGTTGCAATTGATTTACTCTTGCTATCGACTGAGGCTCACTGTAAAATCGCGTGATACCGATTTATTCGGCAGGTTTTTCGTTCACTGTGCCGTATAACTCGTTGAATTTAAAGGCGAAGTGGGCCGGAGCAAGCGGCTCCAATCACTGCGCCTGAAATAGAAGAGGCGAACGGGAGTTCGCCTTTTTTTGTATGTGCACGTTCCACTAATCCGAATTGGCTGACCATGTTTGAATTTATACGCACCCATCAACGCTTGATGCAGTTTTTCCTGATGCTGCTCATCATTCCGTCATTCGCGCTGGTCGGTATCAGCGGCTACAAGAGCTTTGGTGACGACGCCAACACGATCGCCAAGATCGACGGTCGCGCGCTGACGCAGCAAGAGTTCGATTCGGCCCTGCGCAACCAGCTGGAGAGCTATCGCCAGCGTCTGGGCGCCCAGTTCGACCAGAAGCTGTTCGACACGCCCGAATTCAAGCAAAACATCCTGGACCAGATGATCGCCGAGCGCGCGCTGAGCGCGGAAGTGGCCCGCGGCCACCTGACCGTGACCGACGCCGCCCTGCAGAAAGCCATCCTGGAAGTGTTCGGTGGCGAAGGCAAGTTCGACATGGAGCGCTACAAGGCCATCCTGGCCGCGCAAGGCATGACGCCGGCCATGAACGACGCCCGCATGCGCCGCGACATGGCCTTCCAGCAGTTGAGCGGCGCCATCCAGAACACCGGTTTCGCCCCGCGCACGGTGGCCAAGACCGTGTCCGACATCGGCGCGCAGGAGCGTGAAGTGCAGGAGCTGGTCTTGCCGATCAGCGAATTCGCGGCCCAGGTCAAGGTCACGGACGACATGGTCAAAGCCTACTACGACAAGAACGCCAAGCTGTTCGAAGTGCCGGAACAAGCCAAGATCGAATACGTGGTCTTCAACAGCGACGCCGTGATGTCGCAAGTGAACGTCAGCGATGCCGACATCTCGGCCTACTATACCCAGAACCAGCAGCGCTACACGACGCCGGAAAGCCGCCGTGCCAGCCACATCCTGGTGGCCGTGAAGAAGGACGCCAGCGCCGCCGACAAGGCCGCCGCCAAGGCCAAGGCCGAAGCCATCCTGGCCGAAGTGCGCAAGGCCCCCGGCGACTTCGCCAAGATCGCCAAGGCCAAGTCGGAAGATCCCGGTTCGGCCCCGCAAGGCGGTGACCTGGATGTGATCGAAAAAGGCACGATGACCAAGCCGGTCGAAGACGCCATCTACAAGCTCAAGCAAGGTGAGATCAGCGACGTGGTGCAGTCGGAATTCGGCTACCACATCCTGACCGTGACGGCCCTTAAGCCCGCCACCGTCAAGCCGCTCGATGAAGTGAAGAACGACATCGCCGCTGAACTGAAGAAGCAGAAGGCGGCCAAGAAGTATTCGGAAATGGCGGAAACCTTCACCAATACCGTCTACGAGCAAGCCGAAAGCCTGAAGCCGGTGGCCGACAAGCTGGGCCTGAAGATTGAAACGGCAGCCAACATCTCGCGCCAGCCATCGCCAGCCGCGGGCGCCGCGCCGTACAACAACGCCAAATTCCTGGCGGCCCTGTTCACCAACGACTCGTTGCAGAACAAGCGCAACACGGAAGCGGTGGAAGTGGCGCCGAGCACCCTGATCGCCGGCCGTATCGTCGAGTTCAAGCCCGCCACCAAGCGTCCGCTGGCCGAAGTCGATGCCGCCATCCGCCAGCGCGTGACGATGGAAGAAGCGCTGAAACTGGCCAAGAAGACGGGCGACGAGAAGCTGGCTGCGTTCCAGAAGTCGGGCGACGCGACCGGTTTCGGCGCCGCCAAGCTGGTGTCGCGTTCCAAGGCGGACGGCGTCAACGGCAAGGCCATGGCCCAGATCATGCGTGCCGACACCAGCAAGCTGCCGGCCTACGTGGGCGTGGAACTGCCAGGCATGGGTTATGGCATCTACCGCATCGGCAAGGTGCAGCAGCCTGCCGAGCAGGATGAAGCGCGCCGCAAGACCGAAGCCGACCAGATCGCCAACATCGTGTCGCAGCAGGAGATGTTCGACTACGTGGAAGCGCTGAAGCAGAAGGCGAAAGTGAAGATCGTCAAGCCGCTGGCCGTTGCCGCCAGCGCCGCCAAGACGGACGCCGACGCCAAATAAGCCGGGCGCCACCCAAAAAACAAAAGCCGCTTCGAGCGGCTTTTGTTTTGTCTGCATTCGGGACCGGACACAATGCTGCCAGCGCATTGTGTCCGGTCCCGAATTTCTTATGCGGTCGCTTGCAGGTGGCGGGCGGCGGCCAGGAAGGCATCGGGGGTGATGTCGTCCAGTTCCACCACTTGCGCCTTGTCGAACTGGACGAAGTTACGGTCGATGGAGCGCAGGTAGGCCGGGTCGTAGTGCTCGGCCAGCAGTTCTTCCACCAGCACCTCCATCTGGCCGCTGTTGGCCAGCTCGTGCCAGCGCTTGATCTTCTCGTGGCCGTGCAGGCTCACCAGGCAGTCGAGCTGCGCGTTCAGCGTGGCCGGGTCTTGCGTGAAGTGGGCGTAGTCCTCCATCAGCAGGCGCACCCGGTTCGCGCGCGACAGCTGGAGCGAGATGCAGGCCGCGGCGCGCATGGTGTCCATCAGCGCCGCCGGCACGCGGAGCTGGCCGACCTTCTTGCTTTCCGATTCCACGAACACGGGGCGGGATGGATCGAACTTGCGCAGCCGGTCCCACACCATCGTCTCGAAGGCCTTCTGCGTCGGCTGCGGCTGGCTGGGCAGATTGCCCAGCACCGAGCCGCGGTGGGCGGCCAGTTGCTCCAGGTCCAGCACCTGGGCGCCATCGGCATGCAGCACCTCAAGCAGGCGGCTCTTGCCGCTGCCCGTGGTGCCGCAGATGACGCGGAACGACAAGGCCGGCGCTTGCTCCAGCGCGCCGTTCACATAGTTGCGGTAGGCCTTGTAGCCACCGTCGAGCTGCACCACGGGCCAGCCTATCTTGGCCAGGATGTGGGCCATGGAGCCGCTGCGGTTGCCGCCGCGCCAGCAGTACACCAACGGCTTCCAGTCGCGTGGTTTGTCGAGGAAGCGGTCTTCGATGTGCCGGGCGATATTGCGCGCCACCAGCGCCGCGCCTACCTTCTTGGCTTCGAAGGCGTTGACCTGCTTGTACATGGTGCCGACCTTGATGCGCTGCTCGTCGTCCAGCACCGGGCAGTTGATGGCGCCGGGCAGGTGGTCGAGCGCGAATTCGGACGGGCTGCGCACATCGATGATGGTGTCAAACTGGTCCAGCCGGGGGAGTACATCTTCAAAGCGCAGTAGTTCTGGGTACTTCATCGTGTCTTGATTATTTTCTGTAGGGAGGGCCAGATATTGGCCAGGATGGTGGGATGGGCCTCGGCCGTCGGATGCAGGCGGTCGGCCTGGAATAATTGCGGCTTGTCGGCCACGCCTTCGAGCATGAAGGGCACCAGCGGCGCCTTGATCTCCTTGCTCAGCGTGCCGTACATGGCGTAGAACTGGTCGGCGTACTGGCGGCCGTAGTTGGGCGGCATGCGCATCCCCACCAGCAGCACGCGGGCGTTGGCCCCGCGCGCGGCGGCGGCCATGGCGCGCAGGTTGGCTTCGGCGGCCGCCACCGGCAAGCCGCGCAGGCCGTCGTTGGCGCCCAGTTCGATGACGATCACTTCGGGGTGGTATTTTTCCAGCAGCGCCGGCAGGCGCGTGCGGCCACCGCTCGTCGTCTCGCCGCTCACGCTGGCGTTGACGATGTCGGCGGCGATCTTCTGGTCCTTGAGCTTCTGTTCGGCCAGCGCTACCCAGCCGCTGCCCCGGCTCAAGCCATATTCGGCTGACAGGCTATCGCCGAGCACGAGGATGGTTTTTGGTGCAGAATAAGCGCTCGCGCTGGCGCACAGCAGGAGCAGGGCGGCAAACGCCAGCCGGCATGCCCTTCCCGTGTCACGACATTTTCCTAAAAAGTTCAGCATGCCCGATCTTCCAACGACGCCTTCCATTCCATTGACTCCCGCCCCGGCTTCCGTCGTTAGCGCCAGGGCGACGGCCGCCATCGAAGTGACGGGCCTGACCAAGCGCGTGGCGGACGCCGGCGGGGAGCTGACGATATTGCACCACGTGGATTTTACAGTGCAAAAGGCCGAAACGCTCGCTATTGTAGGGGCATCGGGCTCCGGCAAGTCCACTTTGCTGGGATTGCTGGCCGGCCTCGATACGCCCAGCGGCGGCCGCGTGCTGCTTGACGGCGTCGATATCTACGCGCTCGATGAGGATGGCCGCGCCGCGCTACGCATGGCCAAGCTAGGCTTCGTGTTCCAGTCGTTCCAGTTGCTGCCGCATCTGACGGCGCTGGAGAACGTGATGCTGCCGTTGGAACTGCGCGGCGAAGCGGGCGCGCGCGACAAGGCCCAGGCCATGCTGCGTCGCGTGGGGCTGGGCGAGCGCCTGCGCCACTATCCCCGGTATTTGTCCGGCGGCGAGCAACAGCGGGTGGCGCTGGCGCGGGCCTTCGTCACGGAGCCGCCATTGCTGCTGGCCGACGAACCGACCGGCAGCCTCGATGCCGCCACCGGCGAAGCCGTGATCCAGTTGATGTTCGAGCTCAATCGCGAGCACGGCTCCACGCTGGTGCTGGTCACACACGACACCACCATCGCGGCCCGCTGTGGCCGCGTGATCACGATCGCGGCGGGGCGCCTGGTCTGAGCCGCGTCAGCGCCCGTGCTGCTGCACCAGGCGGTTGATGGCCGCCCGGATGGCTGGCACCAGTTCGCCCGCCGTTAAACCGATCGGCCCCACGCCATCGGTCACCAGCACGTCGGCCGCCATGCCATGCAGCCAGACGGCGGCCAGCGCCGCTTCCCATTGCGGCCAGCCCTGCGCCAGCAGGCTGCCGCACAGGCCGGCCAGCACGTCGCCCGTGCCCGCCGTGGCCAGGGCGGGATTGCCCGTCGTGTTGATCACGGCGTCGCCATCGGGCGCGGCGATCACGGTGCCCGATCCTTTCAGCACCACGGTGGCCCGCAAGCGCGCCGCCAGCGTGCGCGCCGCCGCTACCCGGTCCGCTTGCACGGCCGTGATGGCGCAGCCCAGCAGGCGCGCCGCCTCCAGCGGATGGGGCGTGATGATGCAGCCCGCGCCGCGCTGCGCCACAGCCGCCTGCAACGCCGCGTCGGCCGCCAGCAGGTTGAGGGCGTCGGCGTCGGCCACCAGCGCGCTGGCGCTGGCCACGGCGCGCTTGAGCAGTTCCACCGATTGCGGCGCCGTGCCCAGGCCCGGGCCCAGCACCAGCACCGAGCTGTCGAGGTCGAAGCCGGCGGCGGCCCGGCACATCAATTCTGGCTGGCCGCTGTCGTAGGACGGCGCGTCGTCCGCGAACACGGCGAACACACGGCCCGCGCCGGCGTGCAGCGCGCTGCGCGCCGCCAGGATGGGCGCGCCCGCCATGCCGCGAGCACCGCCGACCACGGCCACGTTGCCGTAACTGCCCTTATGGCTGTTCTGGCGGCGCGTTTTCAGTTTGCGGGCGAAGAAGCGGGCTTCGTTCAGATGCAGCCGCACTGATGGGAACTGGCGCGGCTCCAGATCCAACGCGGCGACCGTGACCTGGCCCGCATGGTCACGGCCATCGCAGGTATGCAAGCCGGGTTTGTCGCCGATGAAGGTGATGGTGTGCGTGGCGCGGATCGCCACACCATCCGGGCCGACGACGGCGCCGGTGTCGGCATCGAGGCCGCTGGGCACGTCGAGCGCCAGCACCGGGCAGCCCAGCGTGTTGACGGTGTCGACCAGCGTGCGCAGGGCGCCGCTCACGGGGCGCGCCAGGCCGATGCCGAACAGGCCATCGATGATCAGATTCCATTCGGTGCCGGCCAGGGCGCTGCCGCCGATGTCGTTGAAGATGGCGTCGCTGCTTTCGGCGCGCCGCTGCGCCGCCGCCCGTTCGGCCGACTGTTCGCCGGCGGGCGGGAAATGCAGCACGTCCACTTGGGCACCCGAATACGTCAGGTGGGCGGCCGCTTCCAGCGCGTCGCCGCCGTTGTTGCCTGGACCGGCCAGCACCAGCACCCGGGCGCCGTTGGTGGAAAAGGGCAGCATGTCGAGCGCCGCGTTGGCCGTGGCCTGGCCGGCCCGTTGCATGAGGGTGCCGGCCGGCAGCGCCTCGGCTGCGCGCTGTTCGATGGCGCGGATCTCCGCGACGGAATAGAGTGGATTCATGGGGCGTCCGATCAGGAGTGTGGAGCGTCAGGTGCGGCAACTGGCTTGCTACCTGCTGCCTGTGGCTGGCGAGCGTGCCGGCAGCATTGATGATTGCGGTTCATTCAATTTTAGCATCGAATTAATCTGTTCAAGTGTGTCGCCTTGATCGCGGGGCTCGCACTACAATATGCGCTTCATTAAAGTATTGAGGTTGGCATGGATTGGCAATTCTGGATAGATCGCGGCGGCACGTTCACGGACATTGTGGCGCGCCAGCCGGACGGGCGGCTGCGCACGCACAAGCTGCTGTCGGAAAATCCGGAACAATATCGCGACGCCGCCATCGCCGGCATCCGCCACCTGATGGGCCTTGGGCCGCGCGCTGCCATGCCGGTGGCGCGCATCGAGGCGGTCAAGATGGGCACCACGGTGGCCACCAATGCGCTGCTGGAGCGTAAGGGCGAGCCGACGGCGCTGGCCATTACGCGCGGCTTCGGCGATGCGCTGCGCATCGCTTACCAGAACCGTCCGCGCCTGTTCGCGCGCCACATCGTGCTGCCGGAGCTGCTCTACAGCCATGTGGTCGAAATCGATGAGCGCATGGGCGCGCACGGCGACGTGGTGCTGCCGCTGGACGAGCAGGGCGCCCGCGCCGGCCTGCAAGCGGCCTACGACCAGGGCTTGCGGGCGCTGGCCATCGTCTTCATGCATGGCTACCGCTACCACGACCATGAACAGCGCGTGGCGCGGCTGGCGCGTGAGATCGGCTTTACCCAGGTCTCGGTATCGCACCAGGTCAGTCCCATGATGAAACTGGTGGCGCGCGGCGACACCACGGTGGTCGACGCCTACCTGTCGCCCATCCTGCGCCGCTACGTGGACCAGGTGGCGGCCGAGATGCCCGGTGTGAACCTGCAGTTCATGCAATCGAACGGCGGCCTGACGGACGCGCGCGCGTTCCAGGGCAAGGACAGCATCCTGAGCGGCCCGGCCGGCGGCATCGTCGGCATGGTGCGGGCCAGCCGGCTGGCCGGTTTTGACCGCGTGATCGGTTTCGACATGGGCGGCACCTCGACCGATGTGTCACATTACTCGGGCGAGTTCGAGCGCGTGTTCGAGACGCAGGTGGCGGGCGTGCGCATGCGCGCGCCGATGATGAGCATTCATACCGTGGCGGCCGGCGGTGGCTCCATCCTGCACTTCGACGGCAGCCGCCTGCGCGTGGGGCCGGACAGCGCCGGCGCCAATCCGGGCCCTGCTAGCTACCGTCGCGGCGGCCCGCTGGCCGTCACCGACTGCAACGTCATGCTGGGCAAAATCCAGCCCGCCCATTTCCCGCAATTGTTCGGCGCCGACGGCAAGCAGGCGCTGGACGCGCAGACCGTGCGCGCGCAGTTCGCCGACATGGCTGCGCGCGTCGAAGCCGCGACCGGCAAGCCAACCACGGCGGAACAGGTGGCGGAAGGCTTTATCGATATCGCCGTTGGCAATATGGCCAACGCCATCAAGCAGATCTCCGTGCAGCGCGGCCACGACGTGACGGAATATACGCTGACCAGTTTCGGCGGCGCCGGCGGCCAGCACGCCTGCCTGGTGGCCGATGCGTTGGGCATGAAGACGGTGTTCATTCATTCGCTGGCCGGCGTCATGTCGGCCTACGGCATGGGCCTGGCCGACCAGAGCGCGATGCGTGAAGCGGCGATGGAGGAAAAGCTGGCGCCCGAGGGCGTTACAGCGCTCGAAGCGCGCCTGGCGGCACTAGGCGAACAGGCGCGTGCGGCGCTGATCGAACAGGGCGTCGCGGAGCAGCGCATCACCTTGCTGCGCCGTGTACACCTGCGTTATGAAGGCACCGACTCGGCGCTGATCGTGCCGTTCGATGCCGCCAGCGCCATGCAGGCGCAGTTCGAATCGGCTTACAAGAAGCGCTTCTCCTTCCTCATGCCGGGCAAGGCGCTGATCGTCGAGGCGGTGTCGGTGGAGGCGCTGGGCCGCTCGGACGCGCCGGTGGAGACGGTCACGCCGGCGCCGCGCCGCGTGTCCGGCCTCACGCCGCAAGCGGTGGTGCGCATGTACAGCGGCGGCCAGTGGCGTAATACCAAGCTCTATCAGCGTACGGCCACCCGGATCGGCGACATCATCAAGGGTCCGGCCATCATCGCCGAGGCCAACGCCACCACTGTGGTGGAGCCGGGCTGGCAGGCCGAGGTCACGCCGCAGGACCACCTGGTGCTGACGCGGGTGGAGGCCCTGGCGGCGCGGCGCGCCATCGGCACCACGGCCGATCCGGTCATGCTGGAGATCTTCAACAACCTGTTCATGTCGATCGCCGAGCAGATGGGCTTGCGGCTGCAGAACACGGCGTACTCGGTCAACATCAAGGAACGGCTGGACTTCAGTTGCGCGATCTTCGACGCCGACGGCAACCTGATCGCCAACGCGCCCCATATGCCGGTGCACCTCGGCTCCATGGGCGAGAGCATCAAGACCGTCATGCAGGCCAACGCGGGCCGCATGCACGCCGGCGATGTCTACATGCTCAACGATCCCTACCATGGCGGCACCCATTTGCCGGACGTGACGGTGATCTCGCCGGTGTTCGACGAGGCGGGCGTGCATATCCTGTTCTACGTCGGCTCGCGCGGCCACCATGCGGACATCGGCGGCACCACGCCCGGTTCCATGCCGCCCGACTCGCGCAGCATCGAGGAAGAGGGCGTCCTGATCGACAATTTCAAGCTGGTGGACGGCGCGGCCGGCGGCCAGTTGCGCGATGCCGAAGCGCGCGCCTTGCTGACCGGCGCCGCCTGGCCGGCCCGCAATCCCGACCAGAACATGGCCGACCTGCGGGCCCAGGTGGCGGCCAACCAGAAGGGCGTGGACGAACTGCGCAAGATGGTGGCCCACTTCGGCCTCGACGTGGTGCAGGCCTACATGGGCCACGTGCAGGACAATGCCGAGGAAGCCGTGCGGCGCGTGATCAGCGCGCTGCGCGACGGCAGCTACACGGTCGATCTGGACAACGGCGCCCGCATCCAGGTGGCGGTGCGCGTCGATCACGCCAGCCGCAGCGCCGAGATCGATTTCACGGGCACCTCGGATCAGCTGGAGAACAACTTCAACGCGCCGTCGGCGGTTTGCATGGCGGCCGTGCTGTACGTGTTCCGCACGCTGGTCGATGACGACATTCCGCTCAACGCCGGTTGCCTCAAGCCGCTCAAGGTGCTGATCCCGCCCGGCTCCATGCTCAATCCGCACTATCCCGCGTCGGTCGTGTCGGGCAACGTGGAAACGTCGACCTGCATCACCAACGCGCTGTACGGCGCGCTGGGCGTGCTGGCGGCGTCGCAGGGCACGATGAACAACTTCACGTTCGGGAATGCGCGCTACCAGTACTATGAAACCATCAGCGGCGGCTCCGGCGCGGGTCCGGGCTTTGATGGCACCAGCGTGGTTCAGACCAATATGACCAATTCGCGCCTGACGGACCCGGAAGTCCTGGAGTTCCGTTTCCCCGTGCGGCTGGAGAGCTACGCGATCCGCCACGGTTCGGGCGGTGCGGGACGCTGGCGCGGGGGCGATGGCGGCGTGCGCAAGGTGCGCTTCCTGGAGCCGATGACGGCTGCCATCCTGTCCAACAACCGACGCCACGCGCCGTTCGGCATGGATGGCGGCGCGCCGGGCGCCGTGGGCCGCAACAGCGTGCTGCGGGCCGATGGCCGCGTCGAACAACTGGGCCACATCGGCAAGACCGAGATGGCGGCGGGCGACGTGTTTGTGGTGGAGACGCCGGGCGGCGGCGGCTACGGCCAGCCGGAATAAGCCCGGCGGCCGCGCGCCGCGCCGTCAGGCGGTGGTGGAAATGCCGTACTTGCGCTGCGTGGCCGTGTACTGGTTGAGCAGGATGGGCAGGGCCGGGTGGTTCGGGTCCAGCCTGCGGATGCGTTCCAGCAGGTGGTTGCACTGCTCGGCCACGGGCGCTTCCCAGCCCAGGTCGTCGAGCTGCTTGAGCATGGCCGATGCAGCTGCCGGCAGCAGCGCCATGTTGGACGGCGCCTTGCGCAGCGCCCCGTTGAGCGTGTCGATGGCGGCCCGCAGGTCGCCGTGGGCGCGTTTTTCGGCCGCATCCAGCAGCAGGTCGTCGAGCTGGCGCGAGATCGTCTCGCCCACGCCGGTGGCCAGGTCGTGGCGGCCGGCCTTCTCGAACACGTTGACGGCGTCGTCCATCGAGATGCCGCTGTCCGGGTCGTTGGTCAGGTCCACCATCAGCGACGTCGCTTCGTTATCGAGCTTGTTCTTCAGGCAGCTATGCACCAGGCCCACCTTGAGGCCGTTGGACAGGCCGCGCGTCATGCTCATGGTGCGCACGGCGTTGCGCAGTTCGGCGGCGGCGGCGATCGGGTTGTCCATCAGTTCGGCCAGCAGACTGGCGGCCACCGAGCGGCACACCTCGGTGTTGGCGTTGCCGCGCAGGGAGCGCTCCAGGTCGCGGATCACGCCGCCGGCCTGGCTGGCATCGCCTTTCTTGACCAGGGTCTTGACCAGGTTGACGTGATCCTCGGGGTCGCGGAACTCCGAGTACTTCGCTTTCTGCACCACCTGTTTGAACGCCTTTTCGGC
Source organism: Rugamonas brunnea (assembly GCF_014042345.1). GTDB lineage: Bacteria > Pseudomonadota > Gammaproteobacteria > Burkholderiales > Burkholderiaceae_D > Rugamonas > Rugamonas brunnea. The sequence goes on along the minus strand of NZ_JACEZT010000011.1, from coordinate 68,612 downwards.
CACCATCACGTCGCCCGCCTCGTAGGCCACCTCGCCCAGGTGGCGCAGGCGGCGCACCATGTGCGGGGAAATGGCGACCGCGTCCTCCAGGATGCGCTTGGCCATTACGTTCTGGCCCATGGCCTCGTGGGTCTGGGCCAGCAGGTCGTAGGCGGCCATGAAGCGCGGATTGTGGGCGATCAGGTTGTCCAGGGTTTGCTGCGCTTCTTCGTATTTCTGCAGCCCGAACTGGCAGCGGGCCAGGCCCAGGTGGGCCCAGCCGACGGGGCGCGTGAGCAGGATGGTCTGGTAGATCAGTTCCGCTTCTTCCAGTTCATTGAGGCGCAGGTGCAGCTCGGCGCGCAGGCGCGCGAACTCGATCGCGTGGCGCGCGTGCGTGGCTTCGCATTCCAGGCAGGTGGTGATGGCTTTGCGCAGATTGCCCATGCCGATCAACTGGTACACGGGCAGGAAGTACGAGCGGCGTTCGACGGCGCGGGCGATGCGCTGTTGCAGCACGTCGATGGTGAACGGCTTGAGCACGTAGTCGTTGGGCGTCAGTTCGGCCGCGCTGATCACCTTGCTGTACACGCCTTCGGAGGTGAGCATGATGAAGATGGTCCACTGCGCGATCAGCTTGTGGTGGCGCAGGTCTTCCAGCAATTGCTGGCCATCCTGGCCGTTGTCGCCGGCGCCGCTGCCCAGGTCATATTCGCACAGGATGATGTCGTAACTTTTCTTGTTCAACTGGCCGATGGCCGTGCCGGAGCTCACCGCGTCGTCGATGCGGGTGATGCCGGACTGGTTCAGCATGTTGCGCAGGGTGGCGCGCATGCCAGGGTTGGGGTCTACCAGCAGGACAGAAAGTTCAGCGTAATCTTGCATTTATCTACTTCCAGGCTTGACCTAAGCGGTCGAAGGTGAGGGTGAAGGTGAAGGTGAGGGTGGTGGCGAACCGGCCGGCGGCTGCGCGGCGGAATGCGCCGCCGCGATATGGGCGCCATGCTGCTTGCGGATGGCCACATACTGGGCCAGCAGGCCGGGCAGCAGCGGGTGCGCATTATTGTGTTCCCGGATGCGGCGCAGCAGGGCCGTGCACTGGCCGAACAGGGCCGGGTCCCAGCCCACGTCGGCCAATTGGCGCAGCATGGCCGTGGTGGCCGCCGTCCACAGTCCGGTGTGGTCGGGGTTGCGCGCCAATGCCATCCGCAGCACCTCGACGGCGCCGCGCAAATCACCCTGGCGGCTTTTTTCGGCCGCCTGGCGCACCATCGTGTCCACCGCCGAATCGAGGCGGGCGTGGTGCTGCTTGACCAGCTCCGGCCGTTCGGCCTGTTCGTAGATGGCCAGCACCTGCGATTCGCTCACGCCGCTGTTCGGATCGGCCGTCAATTCCGCAAAGAGGGCGTTGGCCTGTTCGTCCAGGCGGTTGACCAGGCAGCTGTGGGCCAGGCCCAGTTTCACGTTGCTGGACATGCCGGTCGCCTCGGACAGCTTGTTCATGGCCTTGGCCAGTTCGGCGGCCGCGCCGGCGGCGTCGCCCTTCAGCTCCAGCACCATGGCCGACGCGTAGGCGCGGCATACTTCCGTGCTGGCACTGCTGCGCAGCGAGCGTTCCAGGTCGCGCACGACGGCGCTGGCGGCCGTGGCATCGCCTTTCCTGACCAGCGTGCGCACCAGGTTCACATGGTCGGCCGGGTCGCGGAATTCCGAATGGCGGGCCTTGGCCACCACCTGCTTGTAGGCTTGCTCGGCGCCGGTCACGTCGCCCACGGCCAGCGACACGTCGCCCAGATGGCGCAGCCGCCGCACCATGTGGGGCGAGATCGCGACCGCATCCTGCAGCACCTTTTTCGCCGCTTCGTCATCGCCCTGCACCCGCAGGCATTGCGCCAGCAGGTCGTAGGCGGCCATGAACTTGGGATTCGCCGCCACCAGCGCCTCCAGCAGCGCCTGGGCTTCGCCATGGCGCCCGAGGTGCGACAGGCAGCGTGCCTGGCCTAGCTGGGCCCAGCCCAGCGGCTTGGACTGGAGGATGGCGGCGTACACTTGTTCCGCCTCCGCGTGCCGGTCCAGGCTGACCAGCAGCTCGGCCCGTAGCCGCGCATAGTCGGTGGCGTAGCGGGGCTGGCTGGTTTCGGCCGCCAGGCAGGCGGCCAGCGCTTCGCGCGCCTTGCCCTGGCCTATCATCTGGTACACGGGCAGGAAATTGGCGCGCCGTTCCAGCGCCCGGCCGATGCGCTGCGACAGCACGTCCACCGTGAACGGCTTGAGGATGTAATCGGTGGGCAGCAATTCGGCCGCGCTCACCACCTTGCTGTACACGCCTTCGGCCGTGAGCATGATGAAGATGGCCCACTGGCTGATCATGCGATGGTGGCGCAAGTCTTCCAGCAGTTGCTGGCCGTCCTGGCCCGCGTTCTCGGCGCTGCCACCCAGGTCGTACTCGCACAGGATCACGTCGTAGGACTTGATCCCGAGCTGGCGGATGGCGGTGGCCGAGCTGACGGCATGGTCGACCTTGGTGATGTTCACCTGGGTCAGCATATTGTGCAGACTGGCGCGCATGCCCTGGTTGGGATCGACGATCAGGACCGACAGGTTGCTATAGTCTGGCATGGAGGAACTTTCGTGGGCCGGGCCGGCGGTGAGTGCTTATCGGCAGGCGTCAGCAAAATTTGAAACAAGCATACTCCAAGCACTGGAAAAATTGCAGGGGAAGGCAGTGTTTCCTGCGCGGCAAGCCCATTTTGCGACGCGATTTGGCAAAAAATGTTGCTTTGGCAGCAGCTTTTTCCCCGAATAAGGGCTGTGGAGAGAGGGGAGAAAACGGTATAATGCGCGCAACGGAAATCTTGCAAAACCGCATCCGATCAGTTTCGTACCGTTTCACCCTTTAAATCCGCAGCCTCGCTGCATCAACCATCTCCAAGCCATGTTGATTCTGCCGGGCTCCAATGCCCTGTCCGCATTCCGTAGCCAACGCCTGTTATCCCAACTGCAAACGGTGCTGCCCGCCGTGGCCGCAGTGCAGGCCCGATATGTCCACTTCATCGACGCCGCCGCGCCCTTGTCGGCCGACGACAGCAGCCGCCTGGGCGCGCTGCTGACCTACGGCGAGCCGGCCCATGCCGACCACGCCGACGGCGCGGTCGAGGAATTCTTCGTCATTCCCCGCTTCGGCACGATCTCGCCGTGGGCTTCCAAAGCCACCGACATCGTCCACAACTGCGGCATGGCGCATATCAAGCGCGTGGAGCGGGGCGTGGCCTACCGCATCATCCTGAAGGCCGGCTTCCTAGGCACGGGCATCGGCGCCGTCAAGAAGCTGTCGGAGACGGAAACGCAGGCCGTGGCCGCGCTGCTGCACGACCGCATGACGGAATCCGTGCTGCGCCACTCGGACGAGGCGGCGGCCCTGTTCCGCACCCTGGACGCCCGTCCGCTGGAGACGGTGGACGTACTGGGCGCCGGCAAGCAGGCGCTGGAAAAGGCCAACACCGACCTGGGCCTGGCCATGTCGGACGACGAGATCGAGTACCTGGATGCCGCCTTCACCAAGGCCGGCCGCAACCCGACCGACGTGGAACTGATGATGTTCGCGCAGGCGAATAGTGAGCACTGCCGCCACAAGATCTTCAACGCCGACTGGACCATCGACGGCGTGGCGCAGGACAAATCGCTGTTCCAGATGATCAAGAACACCCACCTGCTGCAGCCCAAGGGCACCATCGTGGCCTACAGCGACAATTCGTCCATCATGGAAGGCGCGGAAGTGGCGCGCTTCTTCCCGCGCGGCGCCAACCATGAATACGCTGCCTCGACCGAGCTGACCCACACCCTGATGAAGGTGGAGACCCACAACCACCCGACCGCCATTTCGCCATTCCCCGGCGCCTCCACGGGCGCGGGCGGCGAGATCCGCGACGAGGGCGCGACCGGCCGCGGCGCCAAGCCCAAGGCCGGCCTGACCGGCTTCACGGTCTCCAACCTGATGCTGCCGGGCGCCGTGCAGGCCTGGGAAAACGCGGCCAGCGTGACGGCCGGCGCGGCCCAGCGCGACACGAGCAAGGTCTACGGCAAGCCGGACCGCATCGCCTCGCCGTTGCAGATCATGATCGAAGGCCCGCTGGGCGGCGCCGCGTTCAGCAATGAATTCGGCCGTCCCGTGCTGGGCGGTTACTTCCGCACCTACGAACAGAACATCGGCCGCCAGTTCGCCGGCGCCAGCGACACCGTGTACGGCTACCACAAGCCCATCATGATCGCGGGCGGCATCGGCAACATTTCGGCCCAGCACACGCACAAGAACGACATCCCGGTCGGCAGCCTGCTGATCCAGCTGGGCGGTCCCGGCATGCGCATCGGCATGGGCGGCTCGGCCGCCTCGTCGATGGCCACCGGCACCAACACGGCCGACCTGGACTTCGACTCCGTCCAGCGCGGCAACCCGGAAATGGAACGCCGCGCCCAGGAGGTGATCAACGGTTGCTGGCAAATGGGCCAGTCCAACCCCATCATCTCGATCCACGACGTGGGCGCGGGCGGCCTGTCGAACGCCTTCCCGGAAATCACCAACGACGCCAAGCGCGGCGCCATCTTCGACCTGCGCAAGATCCCGCTGGAAGAAAGCGGCATGGCCCCCAAGGAGATCTGGTCCAACGAATCGCAGGAACGCTATGTGCTGGCCATCTCGCCGGACAACCTGCCCGTGTTCCAGGCCCTGTGCGAGCGCGAGCGCTGCCTGTTCGCCGTGGTCGGCGTGGCCACCGAGGAGCGCCAGCTCAAGCTGGTCGACCCTGAACTGGGCAATAACCCGGTCGACATGCCGATGGACGTCCTGCTGGGCAAACCGCCCAAGATGCAGCGCGACGTGCACCACGTGCAAAACGATTTCCCCGCCATCGACCTGACCGGCATGGACCTGGAAGAAGCGGCCAAGCGCGTGTTGCTGCTGCCGACCGTGGGCGACAAGTCCTTCCTGATCACCATCGGCGACCGTACCGTCGGCGGCATGAGCGTGCGCGACCAGATGGTCGGCCCATGGCAGGTGCCGGTGGCCGATTGCGCCGTCACCACCATGAGCTTCGAAGGCTACGTGGGTGAAGCGATGTCCATGGGCGAGCGTACCCCGCTGGCCGTGATCGACGCGCCGGCATCGGGCCGCATGGCCGTGGGCGAGGCGATCACCAACCTGGCCGCCGCCGCGATCCGCGACATCTCCGACATCAAGCTGTCGGCCAACTGGATGGCCGCCTGCGGCCAGCCGGGCCAGGACGCGGCCCTGTACGACACCGTGAAAGCGGTCGGCATGGAACTGTGCCCGGCGCTGGGCATCAGCATCCCGGTCGGCAAGGACTCGCTGTCCATGCGCACCACCTGGCGCGACGAGAACGCGGAATCGAAAGCTGTTACCAGCCCCGTGTCGCTGATCGTGTCGGCCTTCGCGCCCGTGCATGACGTGCGCAAGTCGCTGACGCCGCAGATCAGGATGGATGCCGGCGACACCGCCATCATCCTGATCGACCTGGGTCGCGGCAAGAACCGCCTGGGCGCGTCGGCGCTGTCGCTGGTCATGGGCCAGTTGGGCAACGAGACGCCGGACGTGGACAGCGCGGAAGACCTGAAAGGCTTCTTCGCCGCCATCCAGCAACTGAACAACGATGGCAAGCTGCTGGCCTACCACGACCGTTCCGACGGCGGCCTGTACGCCACGCTGACCGAGATGGCCTTCGCCGGCCGCGCCGGCCTGTCGATCAACCTCGACATCCTGACGCTGGAGCAGGGCCACGGCGCCGACCAGGGCGACGCCAAGAACTGGGCCGGCCAGATCGCCGAGCGCCGCAACGAGCAAACCATCCGCGCCCTGTTCGCGGAGGAGCTGGGCGCCGTGATCCAGGTGCGCGCCGACGAGCGTTCGCAGGTGATGGACGTGCTGCGCGCGTTCAACCTGGGCGCCTGCAGCCACATCATCGGCAAGCCGAACGACCGTGGCGTGATCGAATTCACGCGCGACGCCAAGACCATCTACAGCCAGCCGCGCGCCGCGCTGCACCGCCTGTGGAGCGAAACCAGCTGGCGCATCGCGCGCCTGCGCGACAACCCGGCCTGCGCCGACGCTGAATACGACCGCCTGCTGGACGAAACCGATCCTGGCATGACGCCCAAGATCACCTTCGACCTGGCCGAGAACGTAGCTGCGCCATTCCTGGCCACCGGCGTGCGTCCGCGCGTGGCCATCCTGCGCGAGCAGGGCGTGAACTCGCACATCGAGACGGCGTACGTGATGCACCAGGCAGGCTTCACGGCCGTGGACGTGCACATGAGCGACCTGATCGCCGGCCGTGTCAAGCTGGACGACTTCCAGGGCGTCATCGCCGTCGGCGGCTTCTCGTACGGCGACGTGCTGGGCGCCGGTGAAGGCTGGGCCAAGACCATCCTGTTCAACGCGGCCCTGTCGGAGCAGTTCGCGCGCTTCTTCCAGCGCAGCGACAGCTTCGGCCTGGGTGTGTGCAACGGCTGCCAGATGATGAGCAACCTGAAGTCCATCATCCCGGGCGCGCACGCATGGCCGAAGTTCACCACCAACAAATCGGAGAAGTTCGAAGCACGCTTCTCGATGGTGGAAGTGCTCGACTCGCCGTCGATCTTCTTCAGCGGCATGGCCGGCACCCAGACTGCCATCGCCATCGCCCACGGCGAAGGCTACGCGGACTTCAGCCAGACCGGCAACATCAACGAAGCTGTGGCCGCCATGCGCTTCGTCGACAACCGCGGCGCGGCCACGGAAGCGTATCCGTACAACCCGAACGGTTCGCCGCAGGGCCTGACGTCGGTGACGACGGCCGATGGCCGCTTCACGGTGATGATGCCGCACGCCGAGCGCGTGTTCCGCACCGTGCAGCAGTCGTGGCATCCGGAAGCATGGGGCGAGGATTCGCCATGGATGCGCATGTTCCGCAACGCCCGCAAGTTCGTCGGCTAAGCGCCAGCGCTCCGTCAAAAACGGCCCCGTTTCGGCGACGAGACGGGGCCGTTTTTACATCAGGCGCGACTCAGATCCAGTGCAGCACGCCCGCGAACAGTCCCAGGCTGCCGGCCACGGTGGCGCCCAGTCCGGAGACGACGGCCAGCTGGCGCGTGCGCGAACGCATGTCGTGCACCATATAGGCGACGACGAAGAAGGGCATGTAGCCGATCAGCCAGATCAGCCATGGCGCATCGGCGTTCCAGCCCGACCATTCCCAGGTCAGCGCGCCGATATGGTTGAGCCACAATTCCACGCACACGCACAGCACGGAGTTCACGGCCGCGAACACCCAGCGGTTATTGATGCCAAGGATATTCGCCTTGGGGTCGGCCGGCAGCATGCGCACCGCGTACAAGCCCATGATGGCGAACATGAAGGTGATCTCCACGTTCAGGCCGATCAGGATCACGTAGGCGGAACTGCCAGGCGTCCCCCACGCGGGCGCGAAGCCGGAGAAGTGGAACAGCAGGCCGTTCCAGATTTCGTTAATCCAGTCCATCAGCCAGAACGCCAGTCCGGCCAGCACCACGTTCCAGCGGCGCGCGGCGGCCTGCTCGCCGTAAGCCTGTATCACGATCAGCAGCAGCGGGATCACATACCACTGGAAGTGGGACGCATTACGCACCAGTGCTTGTGCCTGCGCGGCGGAATCTGCGATCATTTGTGTTGTCTCCTTTTTATGAAAATTGCGATTGTAGAGACCACGCCGCGCGCTGGCTTGACAGCGCAGGTCAACATTTTTGACAATTTAGGCCATGCCCGACCATTTCCGCGCTTTACCCGCCACCGCCATGGGACTGACCGGCAGCGTGCCCGGCGCCTACGTGCGCCTGTTGTTCGACTACCTGGCGCAACAGGGCGCGGATGCGGCCGCCATCCTGGGCGAGGCGCCACCCACGCCGGAGGCCACGCCGCCGTCGTATCCGGCGCTGCGCTGGGCCGGTATGCTGGCTGCCGCCGCGCGCCAGTTGCGCGACCCGGCCCTGGGCTTGCACGTGGGCGCCACCATCACGCCCGCCCACCTGGGGCCGCTCGGTTATGTGCTGCTGGCTTCCCAGTCGGTGCTGGCCGCGCTGCAGCGCTATTTGCGTTACCAGCGGCTGGTGCATGATGTGAGTCCCGTGCGCACCTGGCAGGCGGAAGACTGCCTGATCCTGGAATGGAGCGATGAATCGCGCCATATCGGCTTGCTGGCCAATCAATGCGGGCTGGCCGCGATGGTGCAGTTCGCGCGTGACATCACGGGCAGCGCCATCGACCCTGTCGCCATCCATTTCGTTGAGCCGGCGCCGGCCGATGTGTCGCCCTACGCGGCGTTGTTTCGTTGCCCGGTCCTGTTCGGGCAGGAGGCGACCCGCGTCTGCTTCCCACAGCAATTGCTGGATCTGCCGCTGCGCCGCGCCGACCCGGCGCTGGTGGCCATGCTGGAACAGCAAGTGCAGGCCAGCCTGGATGCCTTGCCCGGACCCGACCACATGCTGCAGGCGGTACGGCGGTGCATCACCAGCCATTTGCTCGATGGCGAAGCGATGCTGGATCAGGTCGCGCTGGAACTGCACGTGTCAGGCCGCACGCTGCGGCGCTGGCTGCAGGCGCGCGGCTGGAGCTTCCGCGATCTACTGGAAGACACGCGGCGGCGCTTGGCCGAGCATTATCTGCGCGACACGCCGTTGTCGCTGCCCGAGGTGGCTTTGCTGCTCGGGTATTCGGAACAAAGCGCGTTCAACCGCGCCTTCATGCACTGGTGCGGGGTGACGCCGCGCCGCTGGCGCCTGGCTGCGCACAAGCCGGCGTAGGACGCGCCGCGCGCTCAGTCGCGTTGGAGGTGTTTGTTTGCTTCGCGGTAGCTGAGGGGCGCCAGTCGATCTTTTTCGGCGTGCAGAAAGGCGGCCACGGCTTCGGGATCGTGGCGTGCATAGTCGCGCAAGGCCCAGCCGATCGCCTTTTGGATGAAGAACTCGCGTTCCGGCGAGAGCGTGCGCGCGTAGTCGAACAGGCGTATGCTATCGGTGCGCGCGCGCCAGCCCAGTTGATGCAGCATGGCAATCCGGCGCAGCCACATATCGGGACTTGTTAAAGCTGCGTCCATGCCGTCGTGCTGTCCGTCCAGGATATCGCCGATGATGGAGGCAAGTCCGTCCACCGTGTCCCACCACGATTTCTCCTGCGCCAGACGCAGCAAGGCGGGGATATCGGCCACGCTCAATTCCTTGTGCCTGAGGGCCAGCAGGTCCAGCGCCGCATACTGGTATTCGCGTTCCGGCAGCGCCCATAGCTGCTTTGCCAGTGCCATGAAATGCGCGGCGCCACGGCCTTTCAATTCCATAAAAATCGGTTTCAGGGACTTGCGCCGCAATGGCGTGGGCACGCCGAGGAAGGGAAACTGGTTGCGCATGTAGGCGCGCATGGGTTCGGCGCGGGCCGCCTGGGCGTGCGCCGCGAGTGTTGCCCGGATCGTCTCCAGCTCGGATGTGGTCATGGCGGTCTCAGGGCGCGTTCAGCGTCCCGTTGACGCCTGCCTGGTAGGCGGCGGGCGAAATGGCTTGCCACCGGATGAACGCGCGGCGGAAGTTGGCCGTGTCCGTGTAGCCGAGCTGGTAGGCGATCTCCTGGATAGTCAATTTGCCGGCTTGCAGGTGTTCCAGCGCCAGCTTGTGGCGCACTTCATCGAGCACGTCGCGGTAGGACGTGCCTTCTTCCAGCAGCCGGCGGTGCAAGGTGCGCGGCGTGAGGTTGAACAGTTGGGCGGCAGCCTCCAGCGACGGGAACGCGTCCTGGCGCTCCAGTAGCACGCGCGCGAGCTTGGCCGCCCACGCCGGTTCGGCGCTCATGCCGTGCATCTCGCGCTGGCAGGCTTGGATCGCTTGCCGCAGCGTGGTCGGGTCGGCCATGGACAGCGGTTGATGCAGCGCGCTCACGGGAAACGCGAAACCGCACCATGACTGCCCGTAGCGCATTTCGCAACCGAACTTTTCCCGCACCAGTTCCGCATGCGGTGGTGGCGCGAAATTCCAGCTGACATAGGGTATGGGCGCGGAGCCGGCCGTGATGTGGTCATACAAATTCTTGATGGTCAACACGATCGCTTCCTGCACCGGCTGCCGTACCCGGCCCAGCGGCAGCGCGTCCTCGAACTTGAAGTGGACATCCGGCCCCACCGTTTGCTGGCGCACCTTGACCAGCCGGGTGCGGGTGAGGAAGTACTGTTCGATCACGCCGATCGCCTCGGCCAGGGTGGCGCAGTTCATCGCGGCGAAGCCCAGCATGCCGTGGCTATTGATGCGCATGCGCTCGCCGACCAGCAGGCCGAACGCGGAGTCGCCCGTGGCGTCGATGGCGTCCTGGATCGCCTGCACGAACGCATCCATGTCCAGGATCTGGAACTCATCCGCCGGCAAGGCATCCCAGCGTATGCGCAGAAACGAGGCGGGCAGGGGCACGTTCGAACGCTTGACCTGTTCGACGATCTGGCGAATGTACTGGACCGGCAACGCGAATTGTGGAGCGGGCATGGCGGATGGTGTGGTGGGGCGTGTCGCCATTGTCAAAAAATGACTGCTCGATGTCAACAGCTAACCTCGTCTGAGAGGCAGGGCGAGCCTACGATGATGCTGTCATAACACAACACATTGAGGCCATGTTTTCACTATTTAAGAGAAGAGCGCCGGTCACGGCCCACGTCAACGGGGCGCCGTTATCGGTCGAACCCGGGGAGACACTGTTGCAGGCGGCGCTGCGCAACGGCGTGGCGTTTCCGCACAGTTGCCGGGTTGGCGGTTGCGCGACCTGCAAGTGCCGCCTGACGAGCGGACGGGTCAAGGAGCTGACCCAGGCAGGCTACGTGCTGTCCGAGGAGGAACTGGATCAGGGTTTCATCCTGGCCTGCCAGTCCGTGCCGACCTCGGATATCGCGGTCGAGGTGGACCTTGGGGCGATGCCGGCCCAGCGCCGCGTGGCCGGCCGTGTGATCGGGCAGGAGCGCCTGACGCATGACATCACGGCGCTGCGGATACAACTGAGCGAGAGCTTGCACTACAAGGCGGGCCAATTCGCCAACCTGAGCCTGGCGCCGCTGGGCGACCATGCGCGCAGCTACTCGTTCGCGACCGACGTGCAGCCTGATGCGCAGGTGCAGTTCTTCGTCCGCAAGGTACCGGGCGGCGCGCTGTCGTCGCTGGTCAATGAGGGCAGCCTGGTGGGGACAGAGGCCGTGGTGGAAGGACCACTGGGGGAATTCTGGCTGCGTCCGGCCGATGCGCCGCTGCTGTTCATCGCCGGCGGGAGCGGGCTGGCGCCCATCCTCGCCATGCTCAGGGAGGCGGCCCGCTCCGAGTGCGCGCGGCCCGTCACCTTGCTGTTTGGCGCCCGGCAGGAGCGCGATCTCTACGGACTCGAAGATATCCAGGATATCGCCCGGCACTGGCAGGGGCGTTTCGATTTCCTGCCCGTCCTGTCCGGGCAAACCGATGCCGATGGCTGGCAGGGCGAGCGCGGCATGGTAGGCGACCACATCGCCCGGCACGTGGCTGGCGGGCCGCACACTTACCTGTGCGGCCCGCCCGTCATGGTCGACGCGTGCACGGCCATCCTGACGCAAAGCGGGGTGGCGCGAGAACACATCTTTGCGGATCGTTTTACAACTATAAGGGGACAACAATGAGCATTTTCCACTACTTGAAGTATTTTCTGTTTCACGTGATCGGCTTGTGCGCGCTGGCGGCATTGGCGGCTGGCGGCACGGCCATTCCCATCGGCTTCGTGGTCGTGGTCGCCACTTACGTGATCGGCGACGCGCTCGGGGGCGACGATACGAGCACCCCGCGCATACGCTATCCGGGCATCCTGACGTTCCAGTTGTGGCTGGCGTTGCCCTTGCTGGCGACCATCGTGTTCGCCTCGGTGTGGAGCGTCTGCCAGGCTGACGTGCTTGGCTTCGGCGCCTGGATCACCCGGCTGACCGGTGTTGACGTGCTCGCCGCGCGGCAAACCACCACGCCGCTCCAGCACGCGGCCGGCATATTGCTGACGGGCTTGATGATCGGCATGATCGGCACCATTCCCGGTCATGAACTCACGCACCGTACCTGGGACAAGATTTCCATGCTGATCGGCCGCTGGCTGCTGGCATTCAGCTTCGACACCGTATTCTCCATCGAGCATGTGTATGGCCACCATCGCTACGTGTCGACCGTGGAAGACCCCGCCACCGCACCGCGTGGTCGCAATGTGTACTTCCACATCGTTATCTCCACCATCCGGGGCAATGTGAGCGCCTGGAAGATCGAACAGAAGCGCTTGCGGCGCGAAGGACGCGGCGCCGTGTCGCCATTCAACGCCGTGATCCGCGGCCACCTGATGAGCGTGTTGCTGGTCGCCACCGCCTGGATGGCGGGCGGCGCGGTTGCCGCCGGCTATTTCGTACTGTGCGCTTTGGCTGGTAAAGCGTTGCTGGAAATCGTCAACTACATGGAACACTACGGTATCGTGCGTGATCCAGCCACGCCGGTCCAACCACGCCATTCGTGGAACACCAATCGCCGCTTCAGCTCCTGGACCATGTTCAACCTGACCCGACATTCCCATCATCACGCCCAGGGCGAGGTGCCATACCAGGACCTCAAGCCATTCCCGGACGCGCCGATGATGATCAGCGGCTACCTGACCACCATCGTCGTGGCCATGATTCCGCCGCTGTGGCACCGCCTGATGACGCCCAAGGTGATGGCCTGGGACCGCGACCACGCCACGCCGGCCGAGCGCAAGCTGGCGGCGGCTGCAAACGCCCGCAGCGGCATGGCAGCGTTCGAACAGCAGGGGGCGCGGCATGGAGTTTGATTTTGTCATTGTCGGCGGTGGCTCCGGCGGCGCCACGCTGGCGGCGCGCCTGAGCGAAGACCGCGCCGTGACCGTCTGCCTGATCGAAGCCGGCGGTGACGGCAAGGGCATCCTCGTGCGCGCACCGGCGGCGGTGGTGGCGATGGTGCCCGGCCGGCCGAAAATTAACAATTACGCGTTCGAGACCGTGCCGCAACCGGAGCTGAACGGACGGCGCGGCTACCAGCCCAGGGGCAAGTGCCTGGGCGGCTCCAGCGCCATCAACGCCATGCTCTACATCCGTGGCCAGCGCCAGGATTATGACGGGTGGCAGCGTCTGGGGTGCACAGGCTGGTCGTTCGACGACGTCTTGCCATTCTTTAAACGGGCGGAGGGCAACGAGCGCGGCGCCTGCGCCTGGCATGGGGCCGACGGGCCGCTGCAGGTGGCCGAACAGCGCAGTCCACGGCGCGTCACGGAAGACTTCGTGCGGGCCGGGGAGGAGTGTGGTTATCCGCGCAACCATGATTTCAACGGACCGGAGCAGGAGGGCGTGGGGCATTACCAGGTGACCCAGTTCCACGGCGGCGAACGCAATGGCGAACGCTGTTCGGCGGCGGCGGCCTATCTGCACCCGGTGCTGGAACGGGCCAACCTGATGGTGATGACCCATACTCAGGCGCTGCGGGTGGTATTCGACGGCAAGCGTGCCGTTGGGGTGGAAGTACGCCGGGGCGCGACCACGGAGGTGGTGCGCGCGCGTTGCGAGGTGATCCTGTCCGGCGGCGCTTTCCATACGCCGCAGTTGCTGATGTTGTCCGGTATCGGTGATCCGGCTGAACTGGTGCGCCATGGCGTTACCGTCCGCCACGATCTGCCGGGCGTGGGCAAGAATTTGCAGGACCATCTGGACTACATCCTCGCTTACCGCAGCGATGAGACGGATCTGTTCGGGATCGGTGCTGCCGGTGCGCTGCGGCTGGCCAGGGCCGCCAACGAGTGGCGCAAGACGGGGCAAGGGATGATCGCGACGCCGTTTGCGGAAGGCGCGGGCTTCATCAAATCCCATCCGGATCTGGACCGCCCTGACCTGCAACTGCATTTTGTGATCGGCATCGTGGATGACCATGCGCGTAAGCTGCGGCTCGGTTATGGCTTTTCTTGCCACGTTTGTGTATTGCGCCCGAAGTCGCGCGGCGAGGTCGGGTTGCAGGATGCCCATCCGTTGTCGGCGCCGCGCATTGATCCGAAGTTCCTGTCCCATCCGGACGACCTGGCCTTGCTGATGAACGGTGCCAAACGGACCCACGCGATCATGAATGCACGGGCAATGGCCAAGTATGGCCACCGCAGTCTGTACCCGGTCGATGTTGAGGACGACTCGGCGCTGGTGGCGGATATCCGCGCCCGTGCCGATACCATTTATCACCCGGTGGGCACCTGCAAAATGGGGACGGATAGCATGGCGGTGGTGGATCCGCAATTACGCGTCCATGGTATCCAGGGTTTGCGGGTGGTCGATGCCTCTGTTTATCCCACGCTTATCAGCGGGAATACCAACGCGCCAACCATTATGATTGCGGAGCGTGCTGCCGAGTTTATCCGGACAGCGAATAACGCAGCGCATTAACATGCCTGTTTGGCGGGAATAAATCCGGTAATTTATACCGGTATTTATTGCCCGCCAATTTCATTTTTAATTCCCAAGCCTCTGGCTGTTCGCACCCATTTTCCCGGGTCGCGCCACGCCATTCATGTCCAAGCATCTCCCACTGCCACCGAACGCGGGCCAGACATGCTGATTTCTGGTCTTCACGTGCCAAAAACTGGCTTGACCAGGGAGACTTGGGACACTACCCAAGGATGGCGCCTGGGGCATTCTGAATTCTCATACGCCCAACGCCGGGCCAATCCAACAGTTCATACGAACGCGCTGCCATGGCACGTGGTTGTCGAAGCTATTTCCATACAAAACAATGACTTAACTACATCGTCCTTGCGTTCCGAGAGCGGGCACGCCGATTGCTATTACCCCCACCAGACCAGGAAGCTGGTCGCCCTCGACAACAACGGAGCAGGCCCACGACGCCCGCTCCAATCCATAGGCTGGAGGAACGCAATGAAGAAGCAACGTCCGTTAACCATCTATATCCTGATCGCGATGGTGCTCGGTATTTTGGTGGGCTATGCCTGCCACGAGACATTCCCTGATCAGAAGATCACCACCGATATTGCCGCGCATATTTCGATTGCGACGGACGTATTCCTGCGGTTAATCAAAATGATTATCTCGCTGCTGGTGTTTTCCACCCTGACCATCGGTATCGCTCATATGGGCGATGGCAAGGCCGCTGGCCGTATCGGCGCCAAAGCCATGAGCTGGTTCATTATCGCCTCGCTGGTTTCGCTGACGCTGGGCATGCTGCTGTCCAATTTCCTGCAATTGGGTTCGCATCTGGGCTTGCCACTGCCGGCGAGCGACGCATCCACCGGTTTGAAAACGGCGGCGTTCACGCTGAAGGACTTCGTGGCCCACATGGTGCCGAAGTCGCCAATCGAAGCGATGGCCAACAATGAAATCCTGCAGGTGCTGGTATTCGCCATCTTCTTCGGTAGCGCGCTTGGCGCCATGGGCGATGCTGGCCGCAAACTGACGGCCGTCATCGACCAGCTGGCCCAGGTCATGCTGCGTATCACCGGCAGCATCATGAAACTGGCGCCGCTGGCCGTGTTCGCAGCCATGGCGTCGGTGGTCACCACCAACGGCCTTGCCATCCTGGGCACGTTCGCCAAGTTCATGGGCGGCTTCTACCTGGGTCTGTTCTGCCTGTGGGCCCTGCTGGTTGGCGGCGGCTTCGTCTTTATCGGTCGCCGTGTATTCACGCTGATCGGCCTGATCCGCGAACCATTCCTGCTGGCCTTCTCGACCGCAAGCTCGGAAGCTGCCTATCCCAAGCTGCTCGACGCGCTGGATAAATTCGGCGTGCAACGCAAGATTTCCAGCTTCGTCCTGCCCATGGGCTACTCGTTCAATCTGGACGGCTCGATGATGTACTGCACCTTCGCCGTCCTGTTCATTTCCCAGGCTTACGGCATCGACCTGTCGATCGGCACGCAAATCACCATGCTGTTGCTGCTGATGCTCACGTCCAAAGGCATGGCCGGCGTGCCACGCGCCTCGCTGGTGGTGATCGCCGCCACCCTGAACCAGTTCCACATTCCTGAAGCGGGCCTGTTGCTGCTGATGGGCATCGACCAGTTCCTCGATATGGGCCGCTCGGCTACCAACGCCGTCGGCAACGCGGTCGCAACGGCCGTCGTCGCCAAGTGGGAAGGCGCCCTGCACGACCCCGAAGTGGCCAGCGACGTGAATGTCGCCACCGCACAAATGCGCGCATAACAACTACATCACTTTTTTATTGGGAGACAACTATGAAAGCAGCAATCAAATCGGCAACCCTCGGCATGATGGCCCTCGGTATGGTATCGGGCGCGGCCATGGCGCAATCCAGCGTGACCGTGTACGGCGTGGCTGACGCCGGCCTGGTGCTGGAGCGCGGCGGCGCGGCCGGTAACGTGAGCAAGGTCACCAGCGGTATCGCTTCCGGTTCCCGCCTGGGCTTCAAGGGTACGGAAGACCTGGGCGATGGTCTGGCTGCCAACTTTGTGCTGGAAAATGGCCTTGGCATCGATACCGGCGCTGCAGGCCAGGGCGGTCTGCTGTTCGGCCGCCAGGCATGGGCAGGCTTGTCCGGGCGCTTCGGCGCCGTGGCGCTGGGCCGCCAGTACTCGCCATGGTACAAGACGGTGCGCGACGTGGCCGACCCGTTCTGCGACGGCCTGGCCGGTGCGATCACCAGCGTCTTCGCCGCCAACACCCGTGTCGACAACATGGTGAGCTATGCTTCGCCCAAACTGGCGGGCTGGTCGGCTGAGCTGGCCTATGGCGCCGGTGAAGTGGCTGGCGACGCTTCCGCCAACCGTACGCTGGGCGGCAGCGCCACCTACAGCGAAGGTCCGTTGACCGTGGTGCTGGTCCACCACCAGCGCGAAAACCCTACCGCCACCGCCCATAGCCGCAATACCCTGTTGACCGCGCGCTACATGTTCGCCAATGGCTTCACCGGCCACGTTGCCCATGCCGTCAACCGGGATTTGCTGGGCAACGAAAGCAAGGACGATCTGCTGGGTGGTACGGTGCGCATGGGCGCCAGCAAGTTCATCGCCTCTGTGATCTATCATCAGGACGACTCCGCAGCCAACCACGACGCTCGTCAATATGCGGTGGGCTATCTTTACTCCCTGTCGAAACGGACGGACCTGTATACTGCCTACGGTCACGTCAACAATCGCAACGGCGCGAGCTTCAAGATAGGTAATGCCACCGATAGCGGCTCGGGTGTCACGGGCGTCAATCTGGGTATGCGTCACGTCTTCTGAGGCCCGGTGCCGCTTGCTCCGGCAGGCGGCGCAATGCTGGAGCGATCCTGCATTGCGCCGCGCCGGAACTAGAAGAAAGCACTATGCCTCAAGCAGTTACATCTGAACTTGCCGGCCCGCCAACAGCGGGCCGCAAGCGCTGGACCGGCCGTACTGTTATGGGCTGGACCATCGTGGTCGCGGTCGGCCTGGTGCTCGCCGGCGTCGCTTATGCCTGGGCGGAGCGCATCACCACCGAGCGGTTGCGGGTGAGCGGAGCGCAGCGGCTGGATGTGTACGCCGGCAGCCTGGAAAATCTGCTGGGCAAGTATGACTTCTTGCCCAGCACGCTGGAGTTGAGTGACGATGTCATCGACATGCTGCAGAAGCCGGAAGATGCGGCGTTGCAGCTCGCCGTCAATCAGCACCTGGAGCGACTGAACCGGCAGGCCGGCTCCACCACCATCTACGTCAGCGACCTGCGCGGCATTACCCTTGCAGCCAGCAACTGGCGCGAACCCAACAGCTTCGTCGGCGATAACGTCGCTTTTCGTCCGTATGTCCGCGATGCGCTGCGTGGTAAACCAGCAGGCTTCTACGGGGTGGGCACAACCTTCCTGGAGCCGGGCTATTTCTTTGCACATGGCATTTATCGTGACGGCCGCATGCTGGGGGTAGCGACCGTCAAGGTCAACATCGAGAAGCTGGAAAAGGCCTGGGTGCAGGGCGCCGACAAGGTGTTACTCAGCGATGAGCACGGCGTGATTTTCCTCACCTCGGTGCCTGCGTGGAAATACAAAACGTTGGGGCCGTTATCGGCGGACGTGCAGCGCGAGCTGGCCGCCACCCGTCAATATTTCTCCCATGCGCTGACGCCGCTCGATATCCGTTACGAACCGACGCGCGATGACGGGGTACAGTTTGCGACTATACGGGCCTCGGCCAGTGGCAGCGGCGCGGACACGCCGCGCCGCATGTTGAGCCAGAGCCTGTCCCTGGCGCCCCGTCATTGGCAATTCATTTATCTGTCCGACCTGAGCCCGGCCCGTTCCAACGCGCAGACTGCCTTTCTGCTGGCCTGCCTGCTGCAGGCCTTCCTGATCGTGCTCTATCTGTATGTGCGCCAGCGCCGTCGCAGCCTGCGGCTCAAACTCAAGGCCAAAGAAGATTTGCAGCATGCCTACGATAATCTGGAACTGATGGTGGCGGAGCGTACCTACAATCTGAAGCAAATGACGCGCAGCCTCAGCGATGAAATCGCCGTGCGGCAGTGGGCCGAAGACAAGCTGCGCGTCACCCAGAATGAGCTGGTGCAGGCAGGCAAAATGGCGGTGCTGGGGCAGATGGCAGCGGGCATCACCCACGAGTTGAACCAGCCTTTGA
Organism: Rugamonas brunnea; assembly: GCF_014042345.1. Lineage (GTDB taxonomy): Bacteria > Pseudomonadota > Gammaproteobacteria > Burkholderiales > Burkholderiaceae_D > Rugamonas > Rugamonas brunnea. Next base: position 49,987 of record NZ_JACEZT010000011.1, on the reverse strand, counting down.
CGGCCTTGCGCACGATGTCCGATAACGCCGCCGTGTTGCTGGATCGCGGCCGGATCGAGGACGCCAAGTCCAACCTCGGGATCATTTCCCAAATCGTCGGCCAAATGGGGACGATCACGGGCCAACTGAAAGCTTTTTCCCGCAAGTCCACCGGCAACATGGCCCCTGTGGCGATCCAGCCAGCCGTCGCCAATGCGCTGTTCCTGGTGGAGCGCCGGCTGGAGCAGGAGGGTGTCGGCTTCCGCCTGGACGTGCGCCAGCACGATGCCTACGCCCTGTGCGAGGGCAACCGGCTGGAACAGGTGCTGGTCAATTTGTTCAATAACGCACTCGATGCCATGAGCGCCGTGGACAAGCGTCAGTTGACGGTCACCATCGAGCGCGAAGGCAGCCGTTTGCTGATCAGCGTGGACGACACGGGGCCGGGCATACCGGACGAGGTGCGCGCCCATTTGTTTGAACCGTTCTTCACGACCAAGGAGCAGGGGGCGGGTTTGGGTCTGGGACTGGCTATTTCCGAGCAAATCGTGGTGGAGTTCGGTGGTATATTGAGGGCCGACCCGGCACCCGGTGGCGGGGCCCGATTCACAATTGATTTACCCATTTCAGAGCAGGGAGCGGTACATGGTTGATGGTTTGCAGGTGATACTGGTGGAAGACGATGCCACGGTGCGTGCCGGAAGTGTCCAGGCCCTGCAATTGGCGGGGCTGGAAGTGCAAGGATACGCATCGGCGGAACCAGCGTTGAAATTGCTGGCGCCGCATTTCCCCGGCATCGTCGTCACCGATGTCAAACTGCCGGGCATGAGCGGGCTGGAGTTATTGACGGCTGCCAAGGCCATCGATGCCGAACTGCCTGTCATCCTCGTGACCGGCCACGGTGACATCAACATGGCCGTGCAAGCCATGCGTGATGGCGCCTACGACTTCATCGCCAAACCCTATTCGTCCGAACAACTGGTGGAGGTGGTGCAGCGTGCGCTGGCCACACGCAGCCTGATGCTCGAAGTCCATAGCCTGCGGCGCAAGCTGGAGCAAAGCGCCGGGATCGAGGCGACCTTGCTGGGCGAGTCGCCGGCCATGCGCGAGCTGCGCCGTTTGATCCTGGACCTGGCCGACGAACCTGCCGATGTGCTGGTGTTCGGCGAAACAGGTACGGGCAAGGAAATGGTGGCGCGTAGCCTGCACCAGCACAGCATCCGCAGCAAGCATCACTATGTTGCGATCAATTGCGGCGCGATCCCCGAGAATATCTTTGAAAGCGAGGTGTTCGGCCACGAACCGGGCGCGTTCACCGGGGCGGCCAAGCGCCAGATCGGCAAGATCGAATACGCCGACGGCGGCACCCTGTTCCTGGACGAAGTGGAGAGCTTGCCGCTGGCCATGCAGGTCAAGTTGTTGCGCGTGCTGCAGGAGCGTTATGTGGAACGCCTGGGCTCGAACCAGCCCGTGCCGGTCGACGTGCGCATCATTGCGGCGACCAAGGTGGACCTGAAGGAGTTGTCCGACCAGCAGAAATTCCGTCACGACCTGTACTACCGCCTGAACCTGATCGTGCTCCACTTGCCGCCACTGCGAGAGCGGCGCGAAGACATCCCGTTATTGTTTGAACATTTCGTGCTGGGCGCCGCGGCCCGCTACAAGCGCGAAGTGCCGCCGATGTCGGGCATGCTGATGCAGCGCCTGATGGCGCATGCATGGCCGGGCAACGTGCGTGAGCTGCGCAACATCGCCGATCGCTTCGTGCTCGGTTTGTCGAGCGGCACCGATGGCTTGCTGGCCGCGCCACCGGCGGCGCCGGTCGCCTTGCCCGAACAGGTGAGCCGCTTTGAGCGAGCGCTGATCGAGCAGGAATTGCGCAATGTGGGTGGGAACGTCGCGGAAGCGTGTGTGACCCTGGGTCTGCCCAAGCAAACCCTGTATCACAAGATGCAGAAATACAATCTCGTGGCCGACGATTTCAAATAGCGGATGGAAACAAAAAAGCGCTTCACAGGGAAGCGCTTTTTTAGAGGGGAGGGGACCAGCCAAATTACTGGATCTTGGCCTTCTTCATCAGTTCGTCGCGATAGGCGGCGATCTTACGCTGTTGCAGCGATTCCGCCACTTGGCCTTTGACTTCTTCCAGTGCTGGCAGTTTCACGGCGCGCGAATCTTCCAGTTTGATCACGTGATAGCCGAATTCCGTCTTGACGGGGGTTTCCGTGATCTGGCCGTTCTTCAGTGCCACCATGGCGTCAGCGAAAGGCTTGACCAGCTTGCCAGGGGTCATCCAGCCCAGGTCGCCGCCGTTGTTGGCCGAACCGTCTTTCGACACTTTGGCCAGTTCTTCGAACTTGCCGCCCGCTTTCAGCTTGGCGATGATGTCCTTGGCTTCAGCTTCGGTGCCAACCAGGATGTGGCGCGAATGGTATTCCTTGTCGCCCATGGCGGCCTTGTACTTGTCGTACTCGGCTTTAATGTCGGCATCCTTGACCGGGTTCTTCTTCACGTAGTCGGCCAGCATGGCATTGATGATGATGCTCTGGCGGGCGTTCTCGATGGCGGCCTTGACGTCGGCGTGGGTGCCGAAGCCTTGCTTGTCCGCTTCCTGGATCAGCACTTCACGGCCGATCAGGTCTTTCTTGATGGCTTCGCGCAGCTGTGGCGAATCCGTTTGCTGGCCTTGGGCGACCACTTGCTTGACGATCTGGTCGATACGCGATGCGGGGATGGCCTTGCCGTTGACGGTGGCGGCGTTCTGCGCGAATACCGGAGCTGCAACTACAGCGATCATTGCTAACAACAGGCGTGCTGGCTTCAAAATCATTATCAAATCCTATAAAAATACAAGAGATCGCGCCTGGCGGACAGTGCGCATTGTTGAACGCAGAACTAAAAACGGCGCCCAGTGGGCGCCGGTGACGACTATATTACTGAATCTTTGCTTTCTTGACCATTTCTTGTTGGTAAGCTTGCAGTTTCTTCTGGGTCAGTGCTTCCGCGATCTGAGGCTTCACTTCTTCCAGGGTCGGCAGCTTGGCTGGACGGATGTCGTCGACCTTGATCACGTGGAAGCCGTTCGGGGTCTGCACTGGCTTGTCGGTGAACTGGCCTTTTTGCAGGTTCACGAATGCATCCGAGAACGCTGGTGGGAACGACGATGGGGTAGCCCAGTCGAGGTCGCCGCCGGTGGAGGCGGAACCGGTGTCTTTCGATGCCTTGGCCAGTTCTTCGAACTTGCCGCCGGCCTTCAGCTTGGCGATCACGTCGTTCGCTTCGGCTTCGGTGGCCAGCAGGATGTGGCGCACATGGTATTCCTTGTCGCCGGCTTGCTTGGCGAAGCGGTCATATTCAGCCTTGATGTCGGCGTCCGACACCGGGTTCTTCTTGACGAAGTCGCCAACCAGGGCGTTGATGATGATGGCCTGGCGCGCGTTTTCCAGCTGTTGCTTGACGTTCGGGTCCTTGGCGAAGCCTTGCTTTTCCGCTTCCTGCATCATCACTTCGCGGCCGATCAGGTCTTTCTTGATCAGTTCACGCAGTTGCGGCGAATCTTGTTGCTGGCCTTGCGCGACCACTTGCTTGACGACGGCGTCAACGCGCGAAGTAGGAATAGCCTTGCCATTGACGACAGCAATGTTTTGAGCAAAAGCAGGTACGGCGGCAACGGCGAGAAGTGCAATCAGCAAACGGGCTGGCTTGAAAGTCATTATTAATTCCTGTAAAGGGAAAGTTTAAGCTAAAAGTTGTTGGCTCAGGTTAGACCGTCATGGTGTCGTCATGTTTCAAGACTATTCTGGCGCTACCCTAAACCTTGCGCTACATCATACTTCGGATGGTGCCAGTGCGGTAATGGCCAATGCATGAATTTCTTTATGCATCATATCGTGCACGGAATCATACACGAGTCGATGTCGCATGACGAGTTTGATCCCTTCGAAGCGGGCGGAAACAATCCGCACCGTGTAATGGCCGCCACCGGAGGCGGCGCCGGCGTGGCCGGCGTGCATGGCGGACTCGTCGCCAATATCGATTTCCAGTGGCGTCAGCGCCGCTTGCAAACGGGTACGGATCTTTTCCAGGCGCGGGTCACTCATCAAGCTTCATCCTTCATGTGTTTTGACAAATACAAGGTCTGGCCCACGATAAAGACAAACATGATGGACGTGGAACCAAACGCTTTGAAACTGACCCATGCGCCGGTATCGCCCTTGAACAGCACAAAGGCGACAAACAGGTTCAGGAAACCCATCGCCGCGAAGAAACAAATCCACGCCAGGTTAATGCGGTTCCAGATCACATCAGGTAAATGAATGATGTGTTCCATCGATTTGCGCATCAGGTTCTTTTTGAAAGCCAGTTGCGATACCAGCAGGCCGATGGCGAAGCACCAATAAACAATGGTCAGCTTCCATTTGATGAAGTTGTCGTCATGGAAGTAAATCGTCAGGCCGCCAAAGAAAATAAACATGAATAGCGACAACCACAGCACGAAGTCCACTTTACGGCCGCGCAGCTTGATATAGACGATCTGGCCCATGGTGGCAAAAATACCGATCAGGGTCGCGATAATGATGGGCGACTGGGCCGCCGTGACCACCCCGCCGGACACCAGTGCGCTTAGGTGGGTATTGATGAAGTCTTGGGCCGCTTCGGCATGGATGCCCGCCAGTTTGTAGGCGGCGAAGAACGCCAGCAGCGGCAGGAAGTCGAACAGGAATTTCATGGTCTTGAGGTCGGTGGCGGTGGTTCAGGTTTCAGGATCAAAGCGCAGCGAAGCTGAGTTAATGCAATAGCGCAATCCGGTCGGCGGCGGGCCATCGGGAAACACATGGCCCAGATGCGCATCGCAGACGGCGCACAGGATTTCGGTGCGCAGCATACCATGCGAACGGTCGACTTTCTCTACGACGTGGGCGGGGTCGAGCGCCTCGAAGTAGCTGGGCCAGCCGCAGCCGGAGTCGAACTTGGCGTCGGAACGGAACAGCGGCGTGCCGCAGCATACGCAGGTGTAGATGCCCGCTTCGTGGTGATCCCAGTACTGGCCCGTAAAGGCGCGCTCGGTGGCGGCATGGCGTGTCACTTCGAACTGCATCGGGTCCAGCTGGGCGCGCCACTCGGCTTCGCTCTTGTGTACTTTGTCGGTCATGATGATCCTCAGGAAGAACAGCTCACTTCAAGATGGCTTGCCCAGTCCGGCGGCAAGGCGGCATAGTGTTCATGCTCAGGCTGTTCGTCGAACGGGCGCTGCAGAACTTTCAGCAAGCGTGCCACTTCCGTAAAGTCCTTATTTTGCGCCTTTTCAATCGCAAGCTGCGCAAGGTAGTTGCGCAAAACATACTTGGGGTTGACCTTGTCCATGGCGACGCGGCGCGCCGCATCCACGCTGCCTTCCGCGCGCAGGCGGGCGCGGTATTCCGCGGCCCAGGCGTCGAACGCGGGGCGGTCCAGGAACTGGTCGCGCAGCGGCGCATCGGTGGCCGGATCGGCGACCTGCAACTTGCCGAGGGCGCGGAAGAACTGCGTGAAATCGACGCTGTTGGCTTGCATAAGCGCGAACATCGCGTCGAACAGGGCGTGATCGCCTTCCTGCTCCGTCGTCAGGCCCAGCTTGGCGCGTAGCAGCGCTTCGATCTTGTTCGCGAACGCGGGCTGGTAGACATCGAGCGCGGCCTGGGCCGCCTCCACCTCACCGATCAGCGGCAGCAGCGCCTGGCCCAGCGCGTAGCAATTCCAGTGGCCGATCTGCGGCTGCATGGCGTAGGAATAGCGGCCTTGCTGGTCGGTGTGGTTGCAGATGTGCTGGGAATCGAAGGCTTCCATGAAGCCGAACGGACCGTAATCCAGCGTCTGGCCCAGGATGGACATATTGTCCGTGTTCATCACGCCATGCATGAAGCCCACGGCCTGCCAGTGGGCGATCAGGTGCGCGGTGCGTCGTGTGACTTCTTCCAGCAATGCCTGGTAAGGATTGGCTGCTTCACGCAATGGCGGATAAAAGCGGTCAATCACGTAGTCGGCCAATTGCCGCAGTTGTTCCGGTTTGTTCTGGTAGAACCAGTGTTCGAAGGAACCGAAGCGCACAAACGTCGGCGCCATGCGGACCACGACGGCCGCCGTTTCCGGCGTTTCGCGCATCACGCCCTGGTCCGAGCCGGTCACCGACAAGGCCCGCGACGTGGGGATGCCCAGCGCATGCATGGCTTCGGAGCACAGGAACTCACGGATGGACGAGCGCAGTACGGCGCGCCCGTCGCCCATACGGGAGTAGGGCGTCAATCCTGCGCCTTTCCATTGCAGTTCCAGCGGCCCGGCGGCGCTGTCCATATTGCCCAGCAAGATGGCGCGGCCGTCGCCCAATTGCCCGGCCCACACCCCAAACTGGTGGCCGGAATACACGGCCGCCAGCGGCTGGGACTGTTCGGGCACGAGGTTGCCCGTCAACAGGTCGACATAATCGGACTGGTTCAAATGCGCAGGGTCGAGGCCGACCAGCGCGGCGGCCGTATCGCTGACACCGACCAGGTAAGGCGCGGGCAGCGGCGTGGGCATCAGCCGCGTGTAGAAGGCGGGGGGCAGGGACGCGAACGAATTGTCCAGCGGCAGTTTAGCGGCAGTAATGGTAATTCCAGTCGAAGGTCATGGGGTCACAAGCAGGCTGTCGGATTTTACCCTACAGCGCCGATTCTATTGGGGCGCCTCGCCAAAAGACATGGTGGTTACACTCGGTAACGTCCGGCGCGCCACAGACCGGGTTGTTTATTGCAATGCAACATTGAAAAGCGTTGACGGCTTTTGCAACGCCGTTTCAAACTTGAACGCAAGTCCAACCTTTCCAGGAGAGTTGATGTCCTATCCGCAAAGTCCCGTCATGGGACAAATGATGAACCAGCCGCTGCTGATTTCCAGTATTGTCGAATTCGCTTCGCGTCACAATGGCGGCAGCGAGATCGTCTCGCGCCGGGTGGAGGGCGATATGCACCGCTACACCTTCCGCGAGTGCCACCAGCGGTCACGCCGCCTGGCCAACGCGCTGCAGGGACTGGGCGTGAAGATGGGCGACCGGGTGGCGACGCTGGCCTGGAACGGTTACCGGCACCTGGAAGCCTACTACGCCGTGTCGGGCTCGGGCGCCGTCTTGCACACCATCAATCCACGGCTGCACCCGGAGCAGGTGGCCTACATCATCAACCATGCGGAAGACCAGCTGCTGTTTTTCGACCTGACCTTCCTGCCCGCCATCGAAGCGGTGGCCGCCCACTGCAAGATGATCAAGGGCTATGTCCTGATGACGGACCGCGCCCACATGCCGGCCGACAGCAAGATCCCGGACCTGATGTGCTATGAAGATCTGATCAACTCCCACTCGGACGACTACACCTGGCCGCAGTTCGACGAAAATTCAGCCGCCACGCTGTGCTACACCTCCGGCACGACGGGCAATCCCAAGGGCGCGCTGTACTCGCATCGCTCCACCGTGCTGCACGCCTACGCGTCGGCTTTGCCCAATGCGCTCAATGTCACCTCCCACGACACCGTGTTGCCCGTAGTGCCGATGTTCCACGTGAATGCCTGGGGCCTGCCGTACTCGGTGCCGCTGACGGGCGCGCGCATGGTCTTCCCCGGCCCCGCGCTTGATGGCAAGTCGCTGTACGAACTGTTTGAGAGCGAAGGCGTGACCATGTCGGCCGGCGTGCCCACCGTCTGGCTGGGCCTGATCAATTACGCTTTGCAGAACAAATTGAAGTTTTCCACCTTCCGCCGCACCGTGATCGGCGGGTCGGCCTGTCCGCCGGCCATGATGAACACGCTGATCGACGAGTTCGGCGTGGAGGTGGTGCATGCCTGGGGCATGACGGAGATGTCGCCACTGGGCACGGCGTGCGTCCTGTCGAGCAAGCACAAGGCCATGCCGCAGGACGAGCAGCGCAAGATCCTGCAAAAGCAGGGGCACGCCATCTTTGGCGTCGACATGAAGATCGTGGACGATGATGGCAAGGAATTGCCGTGGGATGGCGTCGGTTACGGGCATTTGCTGGTCAAAGGTCCGTGGATCATCAGCAGCTACTTCAAGGGCGAGGGCGGCGACGTATTGCAGGATGGCTGGTTCCCGACCGGCGACGTGGCCACCATCGATTCCGACGGCTACATGCAAATCACCGACCGCAGCAAGGACGTCATCAAGTCCGGAGGTGAATGGATAGGCACGATCGACCTCGAAAATATCGCGATGGCGCATCCGGCTGTCATGCAGGCGGCCTGCATCGGCATCTACCATCCAAAATGGGATGAACGGCCGCTGCTGATCGTGGTGCGCCGTCCCGGCCAGGAGGTCAGCCGCGAGGAATTGCTGGCGTTTTACGAAGGCAAGATCGCCAAGTGGTGGACGCCGGACGATGTCGTGTTCGCCGATGCCTTGCCCTTGGGCGCGACCGGCAAGGTGCAGAAGAACAAGTTGCGGGACCACTACAAGGACCACAAGCTGCCCACCGCCTGAGCATAACGCCCGGCACGCCCCGGCCGCCCGGCCGGGGCCATGTTGGTCAGAAAGGCCGCACGCCGATCAGCCAGCCATGCAGCAGGAAGGCGAACACGGCCCAGCCGGCCAGGCCGGCCACCACCGTCGTCACGGTGGCGCCGGTGGTTCCCGCCGGATATACCGTGCCCTGGGCCAGATCGCGTCGGCGCGCAGCCCGGAAGTTGAGGATGGCCCAAAGCAGGAAACTGCCGAACAACACCACGTCATGCAGTTTGCCGTTGGCCAGCAGGTGGGCCAGCGCCCATACTTTCACCCCCAGCACCATCGGATGGTGGACGCGGGCCTTGATGCCATTGCGGGGAATGTCCTTGGCCGTCAACAGGATGAAGGCCACCGCCGTCAGCAGGCCGGCCACGTGGCGCATGGCCAAGGGCGGCGTCCACAGCACCACGGGCTGCTGGCGCGCTTGGCCGAATCCCCACACGATCAGGATGAAGCCCAGCAGCGATAGCACGCTGTAGGCCGCTTTCCATTTCGCCTCGCCTAGTTGCGCGCGCTTGGCCGTGCGCCAGTCATCGGCCACGATGCGCACGGAATGCACGCCCAGGAACAGCACCAGTCCCAGTATCAAGATGACCATCGTTATCCTTTGTTGTATGTCATGGTGTGATCCCACCGTCAGCGGATCGCCGTCGCCTTTTCGGCAATGTTGATTATACGGTCAGTCCGCCGCTGGCTTACAATGCAGCGCGCGGGACACGATCCGACAAAAAAATAATACGACCGTTCTTTTTCTGAGGTATAGTTAGCTTTTCGCAGCAAGCCCGTTACCAACACAACAAGGAAGAGACATGACCGCCGAATATCAAGTCAACGGTTCCGTTGCCGTCATCACCCTGAACAATCCGCCCGTGAATGGCCTGGGCCTGTCCACGCGCACGGCCGCCGTGGCCGGCATCAAGCAGGCGCTGGCGGACGATGCCGTCAAGGCCATCATCATCACGGGCGCCGGCAAAGCGTTCTCGGGCGGCGCCGACATCAAGGAATTCAATTCGCCCAAGGCGCTGGCCGAACCGAGCCTGCACACGCTGATCGCCACGGTCGAGAATTCCACCAAGCCGGTGATTGCCGCCATCCACAGCGTCGCCATGGGCGGCGGGCTGGAACTGGCGCTGGGTTGCCACTACCGCGTGGCTTTGCCAGGCGCGCAGATCGCCCTGCCGGAAGTGAAGCTGGGCCTGCTGCCCGGCGCCGGCGGTACGCAGCGCCTGCCGCGCGTGCTGGGCCTGGAAATGGCACTCAATATGATCGTCTCGGGCACGCCTGTGCTGTCGGAAAAGCTGGCCAAGACGGCGCTGTTCGACGAACTGCTGCCCGCCGACAGTGACTTGCTGGCCGGCGCCACCGCCTTCGCCAACAAGGTGGCCGACGTGCGTCCACTGCCGAAAGTGCGTGATCGCAAAGTCGATTACCCGAACCACGAAGCCTTCCTGCAATTCTCGCGCAACACGGTCAAGGCCATGTCCGGCCCGTTCCCGGCCCCGCTGGAATGCGTGGAAACCGTGGCCGCGACCGTCACCAAGAAGTTCGAGGATGGCCTGAAATTCGAGCGCGACCGCTTCCTGCACCTGATCCAGACCACGGAATCGAAGTCGCTGCGCCACGCCTTCATCAGCGAGCGCCAGTGCAGCAAGGTGCCTGACGTGCCGGCCGACACGCCGGTGCGCGCCATCAAGTCGGCGGCCGTGATCGGCGCCGGCACCATGGGCGGCGGCATCGCGATGAACTTCCTGAACGCGGGCATCCCCGTCAAGCTGCTGGAAACCAAGCAGGAAGCGCTGGACAAGGGCATGGCCACGATCCGCAAGAACTACGAAAACACGATGAAGAAGGGCAAGCTGACGCAGGAGAAATTCGACCAGCGCATGGCCCTGCTGAGCGGCACGCTGTCGTATGACGACATTGGCCAGGCCGACATCGTGGTCGAGGCCGTATTCGAGGACATGGGCGTCAAGGAAACCGTGTTCCGCAAGCTCGATGAAGTGATGAAGCAGGGCGCCATCCTGGCCAGCAACACTTCCACGCTGGACGTGAACAAGATCGCCGCCTTCACCCAGCGTCCGCAAGACGTGATCGGCCTGCACTTCTTCAGCCCGGCCAACGTGATGAAGCTGCTCGAAATCGTGCGCGGCGCCAAGACCGGCAAGGACGTGCTGGCCACCGCGTTGGCCTTGTCCAAGAAACTCAAGAAGACGGGCGTGGTCTCGGGCGTGTGCGACGGCTTCATCGGCAACCGCATGATCGAGCAGTACAGCCGCCAGGCCGGCTTCCTGCTGGAAGAAGGCTGCCTGCCCGAGCAGGTCGACAAGGCGATCGAGAAATTCGGCTTCGCCATGGGTCCGTTCCGCATGGGCGACCTGGCCGGCAACGACATCGGCTGGTACATCCGCAAGCGCCGCTACGTCGAGTCGCCCGAGATCAGCTATTCGAAGACGGCCGACCTGCTGTGCGAAATGGGCCGCTTCGGCCAGAAGACGGGCGCCGGCTGGTACGACTACAAGGCGGGCGACCGCAAGGCCTACCCATCGGAGGTGGTCAACGCCATGATCGTCAAGCACTCGGCCGACATCGGCGTCGAGCGCCGCAAGATCAGCGACCAGGAAATCGTGGAACGCTTGGTGTTCGCGATGGTCAACGAAGCGGCGCTGATCCTGGAAGAGGGCATCGCCATGCGCGCTTCCGACATCGACATGGTCTACCTGACCGGCTACGGCTTCCCGCTGTTCCGTGGCGGCCCCATGTTCTACGCCGACACGGTGGGCTTGCCGAACGTGCTGGCCGCGATCGAGAAGTACGGCCGCGGCCACCATGGTGAAGCGTGGAAACCGGCGCCGCTGCTGCTGCGCCTGGCTGCGGAAGGCAAGACCTTCAACGGCTAAGCATCAAGACGGGGCCGCCTGCCCGGGCGGCCCTGCAGGATGGCGGGACCAGCTGTTGGTCCCGCCGCGCCGCCGGCGCCGGCGCCGCGAGGGCCCGGCTTCGATCATCCGCGCCGCCATGGTGCGGCTTCCATTTCGCAAGTGTTGCCGCGTTTGGACAAGGACAACGGATTCAGCGGCGCCTGCCCGCGACCCATTGTCCCACCTTGAAAATCATGTAAGACTGGCCACAGATTCATTGCTCCATCCCAACCGGAGAGGACGTACGCATGAGAGTCTGGCACCATGGCCGAAGCCGCTAATCCCCACAACGACATCAATCGGCTCAGCCTGCGTGCCCGGATGCTGATCTGCTTTTCCGCGCTCGTGATCCCGGCCGTCCTGGCCGCATTGGCCTCGCTGCTGGTCCACGAACGGCTGGTGTCCACCATGGGCGCCTATCTGGACCAGGATGCCCGTATCGTCGAACTGGCCTTGCGCAGCAGCGCCGCGCTGGCCGGCGCCGGCGCCACGCCGGCCGGCCAGAAAGCCGCGACGGAGGAAGTGCGCAACAATATGCGCAGCGCGGCAGCGCTGGCGCCGGACGCGCTCAAGCAGGAGGCGCTCGACATTGGCGTGCTCAGTTATGACAGTCCGCCCGACAAGCTGGCCGCGCGGCTGGCCACGCTGACCCAGCACGCCACCGACGCCAGCGCCGCCACGGAAGCGCGCCTGCGCCAGTGGCGCGCGTTGTCGCGCCTGGTGCTGCTGCTGGCGCCGGCGGTAGCGCTCACGCTGGGCATGGTGCTGGCCTATGCCACCGCACGCGGCATGTACCGCACGCTCAGCGACTGCATCGCGTTCGCGCGCGACATCGCCGATGGCAAGATGCCCTCGCGCCTGGTCCCGGACAGCAAGAATGAATTCGACGTGCTCGTGGTCGCCGTCAACGACCTGATGCTCGACGCGCGCCACAATTCCCAGTTGCGGCACGAGCACGAGTCGCGGATCGCCGTGCTGGAGCGCGCCACCGGGCTGCATGCCGCATGCAGCGCGGCACTGGCCGTCGGCACGGACGAGGCGGCGATGCTGGCCGCTTTCTGCGACGGCCTGGCCGAGGCTGGCGGCTACCGGGCCGCGTGGATAGGCCACGCGCGCCACGATGCCGATCACAGCATCGAACTGGCCGCGCACGCGGGCATCGACCGCGTATTCTTCGAAGGGCTGCACCTCAGTTGGGGCCAGGACTTGCGCCGCCACGCCGCGTGCGGCGGCGCCATCCTGCTGAAAAAACCGCAGGTGGTGCGCGACATGGCCGACGCCCCCGCGTTCGCGACGTGGCGCGGCGCACTGCTGATGCGCAATCTGGTCAGTTGCATCGCCGTGCCCTTGCTGGCTGGCGGCGAGGTGCTGGGCGTGCTAGCCGTGTACGCCAGCGATGCCTCTCCCTGCAACGACGACGAGGTGGCGCTGTTGCAGGAACTGGCCCACATGCTGGCGGCCGGCATGGAGCGTTACCAGGCGCAGGCCGCGCGCCAGCACGCCGAGCTGCTGCTGGAACGGGGCGCCAACTACGATGCCCTGACGGGACTGCCAAACCGGACCACGTTGGAGGCGCAACTGGCGCGGATGGCCACTGCCGCAGAGGCGAGCGGCAAACGTCTGGCCACCCTGTTCGTGGACCTGGACCGCTTCAAGGAGGTGAACGACAACCTGGGCCACAAGGTGGGCGACTCCATGCTGGTGGAAGTGGCGCGCCGGCTGGAATCCCTGGTCGGCGAAGGCAATCTGGTGGCCCGGCCCGGCAACGACGAATACGTCATCGTGCTCCAGGACCTGGACGCGGGCGGCGATGCGGCCGTGGTGGCCGGTGCGGTGGTGGCCGGACTGGCCGAGGCCTTGCCGGGCGTGCCGGCGCAGGTGCGGCCGCTGGCCTCGGTCGGCATCAGCCTGTATCCGGACGACGGCGCCGACGTGGCCAGCCTGCTGCGTCTGGCTGACCTGGCCATGCAGGAGGCCAAGAGCACGGGCGGCAACACCTTCCGTTTCTACGCACCTGCCATGAATGCGCGCATGGCCGACCGTTTCGCCATGGAGGCCGACCTGCGCCAGGCGCTGGAAAAAGGTGAGCTGTTGATGCACTACCAGCCACAGGTAAGCCTGGTCAATGGCGCGATCACGGGCGCCGAAGCGTTGCTGCGCTGGCGCCATCCCACGCGCGGCATGGTGGCGCCCAACGAATTCATCCGGCTGGCCGAGGAAACGGGCCTGGTGCTGCCGCTGGGGGAATGGGCGATCGGCCACGTGTGCGCGCAACTGGCGCGCTGGCGCAAGGCGGGATTGGCCGTGCCCACCGTGGCCATCAACCTGTCGGCCCAACAATTCCACCAGCCTGGCCTGGTGGACGTGGTGCGCAAGGCGCTGGACGCGAATGGCCTGACGTCCCGCATGCTGGAGCTGGAATTGTCCGAGAGCGCCGTCATGCACGACGTGCAGGCGGCCGCCACCATCCTTAAGCAACTCGACCAGATGGGCGTGGGCGTGACGCTGGATGATTTCGGCACCGGCTACTCGTCGCTGTCCTACCTCAAGCGTTTCCCCCTGAGCCATTTGAAGATCGACCGTTCTTTCGTGCGCGACGTCACCACTTCGCCCGACGACGCGGCCATCTGCAACGCCGTCATCAGCCTGGCCCACAGCATGCACATCACGGTGATCGCGGAAGGCGTGGACACGGAAGGGCAGATGCATTACCTGCGCCGTCGCCTGTGCGACCAGATGCAGGGCAACCACTTCAGCAAAGCCCTGTCGGGCGAAGCCTTCGCCCAGCTCCTGACGGACGGCAAACGCCTGCTGCTGCCAGCCGACCGCACCCAGCGCACACTGCTGATCCTCGACGACGAGCCCAACATCGTGCGCGCGCTGGCGCGGGCCTTGCGTCCCGACGGCTACAAGCTGTTGCTGGCCACCTCGGCGGCGGAAGCGTTGCAACTGCTGGCCGTCAACGAGGTGCAGGTGGTGTTGTCCGACCAGCGCATGCCGGAAATGAGCGGCACGGAATTCCTGGCCAAGGTCAAGGATCTGTACCCGGAGACGATACGGCTGATCCTGTCCGGCTATGCCGACCTCGAATCGGTGATCGACGCCATCAACCGTGGCGCCATCTACCGCTTCTTCACCAAGCCGTGGGAAGACGAACCGCTGCGCCGTTGCATCGCCGAGGCGTTCCGCCAGCAGCAACTGGAACACGGCGCCGATGCCATGGCCAGCGCCTGAACACGCGCCCATGAAAAAAGCCGCCATCGCTGGCGGCTTTGGGGATCACGTCAGCGCCAGTCAGTCGGCGGCGTAGATGTCGTTATCGCGCGTTTCCTTGACGAACAGCGCGCCGATCACCACAGTCGCCAGGGCGACCACGATCGGATACCACAGGCCATAGTAGATATCGCCCTTGAATGCGACCAGTGCGAAAGCAGTAGTTGGCAGCAGGCCGCCGAACCAGCCGTTGCCGATGTGGTAGGGCAGCGACATGGACGTGTAGCGTATGCGGGTGGGGAACATTTCCACCAGCATGGCCGCGATCGGGCCGTACACCATCGTCACATACAGCACCAGGATGAACAGGATCAGCACCATCATCGGACGGTTGATCTGGTCTTCATCGGCCTTGGCCGGATAGCCGGCGGCCTTCACGGCGGCGGCGGTATCCTTTTTCAGGGACGCTTCGGCCTTCTTGCTGTCGGCGTCGAAGTTCAGGCCGTCGGGCGTCATCACCGCGTTGAACGACGGGATTTCCTTGTCGCCGATCTTGATCACAGCCACCGAGCCGGCAGGCGCATCAACCTTGGTGTAGGCGACCGAGCTGTTCGACAGCAGGCCGGTGGCGATGTCGCACGAGGACGGGAATTTCTTCTGCCCCGTCAGGTTGAACTGGAAGTGGCAGGAGGCGGGATCGGCCACCACCGTCACGGGCGAGTTCTTCAGCGCGGTTTCCAGCGCCGGGTTGCCG
Organism: Rugamonas brunnea; assembly: GCF_014042345.1. Lineage (GTDB taxonomy): Bacteria > Pseudomonadota > Gammaproteobacteria > Burkholderiales > Burkholderiaceae_D > Rugamonas > Rugamonas brunnea. The sequence continues at coordinate 34,599 of NZ_JACEZT010000011.1, read as the reverse complement.
TAGTGGGTGAGCGCGCCGAACAGTGGCATATAGGTGAAGGCGGCCAGCAGGCAGCCGCCGAGGATGATGTATTTACGGCCCACTTTGTCGGCCAGGCTGCCGAAGAAGATGAAGAACGGGGTCGCCAGCGCCAGCGCCACGGCGATCATCAGCGTAGCGTTGACGATATCGATCTTCAGCGTCTGTTGCATGAAGAACAGGGCGTAGAACTGGCCCGTGTACCACACCACAGCCTGGCCCATGGTCAGGCCGATCAGGGCCAGCACCACGATCTTCAGGTTGCGCCACTGGCCGAATGCCTCGCTCAGCGGGGCTTTGGAGGTCTTGCCTTCGGCCTTCATGCGGGCAAAGGCGGGCGATTCATTCATCGACAGCCGGATCCACACGGAGATACCCAGCAGCAGCACGGACACCAGGAAGGGCACGCGCCAGCCCCAGGCGTTGAAGGCGTCTTCACCGATCGCCTTGCGCGTACCCAGGATCACCAGCAGCGACAGGAAGAAGCCCAGCGTGGCGGTGGTCTGGATCCACGAGGTGAACATGCCGCGCTTGCCGTGCGGCGCGTGCTCAGCCACGTAGGTGGCGGCGCCGCCGTACTCGCCGCCCAGCGCCAGCCCTTGCAGGATGCGCAGCGTGACGAGGATGATGGGCGCGGCGATGCCGATCGCCGCATGGCCGGGCAGCAAGCCGACGATGAAGGTCGAGCCGCCCATGATCAGGATGGTGATCAGGAAGGTGTACTTGCGGCCTATCATGTCGCCGAGGCGGCCGAACACCAGCGCGCCGAACGGGCGCACGATGAAGCCGGCCGCAAACGCGAGCAAGGCGAAGATGAAGGTGGTGGTCGGGTCGCCGATGAAGAATTGCTTGGCGATGATGGAGGCGAGCGAGCCGTACAGGTAGAAGTCGTACCATTCGAAAATGGTGCCCAGCGAGGATGCGAAGATGACCTTGCGCTCCTCCGGGGTGATCGCGCCGGCCTTAGGAGGCTGGTTGCGCAGATCGGCACTGGTGCCGGATGAAACTGCCATGATTTGTCTCCTGGTTTTATTGTGGTGTGCAACAGCTGATCAGATACAACATTGTCAGCTTGTACTGAGTCTGAGCGCTTAACCTTACGTCAAACTTGCAGCAAACTTACACCAATCTGACTTTGTTGTCACAAAAAACCGGGTGTCCTTATCCTGGCAATGGGATGCGACTCACACCGCGCAATTCAGCATCCACTGCACGCCAAACTGGTCCGTCAGCTTGCCGAAGTAGTCGCCCCAGGGCTGGATGGCGAGCGGCGTCGTGACGTTGCCATCCCTGGCCAACCGTGCGAACAGCTGATCCGTCTGCGCCCGGTCGTTCATCTGCAGGATGTGGGCGGAGCCGCGCATCGGCTCCGCGTCGTCGTTATCGGATGCGAAGAACAGCACACCCGGCCCCTCGAACTTCGCATGCATGATGCGGCCGCGCATTGCCTCGTTATGGACCGGCATGCCGTCCACGCCGTAGCGCAGGATATCGGTCACGCGGCCCAATCCGCAGTCGGTGTAGAAGTTCAGCGCCGGTTCGCAGGCGGTGGTGAAGAACAGGTAGTTGGAGAGCTGCATGGATTGGCTCCTGAGGTCGGGGGGAGGGGGCGGCGATACGGCGTTACCTTCCGACAGTACAGCGCACCGCCAATGTTGTCAATTTACATACTTCATTCGCCTCTGAAAAATTTGCGAACGGTCGTACTAAAATATGCTATTCTTACCTTCATCGCAGCAATCACCGCGGCCGCCATGGGGTGCGCGCGCGGCTCAAAAACACTACCCATCAGGAGACTCACATGATAGATGCCGTCATCGTATCGACCGCCCGTACCGCCCTGGCCAAATCGTGGAAAGGCGCGTTCAACATGACGCACGGCGCCACCCTGGGTGGCCATGCGCTGCAGGCGGCCATCGCCCGCGCCAACATCGAAGCGGGCGAAGTGGAAGACGTGCTGGTGGGGTGCGCCAATCCGGAAGGCGCCACCGGCGGCAACATCGCGCGCCAGATCGCCATCCGCGCCGGCTGCCCGGTGACGACGGGCGGCATGACGGTCAACCGTTTCTGCTCGTCGGGCCTGCAAACGATCGCGCTGGCAGCCCAGCGCATCATCGCCGGCGAAGGTGATATCTATGCGGCCGGCGGCGTCGAGTCGATCTCCTGCGTGCAGCAGGAAATGAACCTGCATATGTATAAGGAAGTTTGGCTGTCCGAGCACAAGCCGGAAATCTACTGGCCCATGCTGCAGACGGCCGAAACCGTGGCCAAGCGCTACAACATCAGCCGCGAACGCCAGGACGAATACGGCGTGCAGAGCCAGCAGCGCGCTTCCGCCGCCCAGGCCGCCGGTCTGTTCAACGCTGAAATCGTGCCCATGACCACCGTGATGGGCGTGGCCGACAAGGCCAGCGGCATGCTGCTGAGCCGCGAAGTGACCATCTCGGCCGACGAAGGCATCCGTGCCGATACCACCTATGAAGCCGTGTCCAAGATCCGCAGCGCGGTGCCGGGTGGCGTGATCAGCGCCGGCAATGCCAGCCAGTTCTCGGACGGCGCCTCGATGGCCGTGGTGATGAACGCGAAGACGGCCGCCGCCAAGGGCTTGCAGCCGCTGGGCATCTTCCGTGGCTTCGCCGTCGCTGGTTGCGAGCCGGACGAGATGGGCATCGGTCCCGTGTTCGCCATTCCCAAGCTGCTCAAGCAGGCCGGCCTGTCGGTGGCCGACATCGGCCTGTGGGAACTGAATGAAGCGTTCGCCGTGCAGGTGCTGTACTGCGCCGACAAGCTGGGCATCCCCATGGACCGCCTGAACGTGAACGGCGGCGCCATCGCCGTCGGCCATCCTTATGGCGTGTCGGGCGCCCGCCTGACCGGCCACGCGCTGATCGAAGGCAAACGCCGCGGCGTCAAATACGTGGTCGTGACCATGTGCATCGGCGGCGGCCAGGGTGCCGCCGGCCTGTTCGAAGTGGTCTGACCCTCGTGCCACGGGCGTCCTTCGGGGCGCCCGCTTCGTATCTGGCATTGTCGCCGGATTCGCTCCTTCCGCTCACCGATAAAGGACTGCACCATGCAATCCACGATTTTGTCGCGCCGCGATATCGAGTTCATGCTGTACGAATGGCTCGATGCGCAGGCGCTGGGTCAACGCGCCCGTTTCCAGGACCATAACCGCGAAACCTTCGACGCCGCCATCGACACGGCCGAGCAGATCGCGACCGAATTGTTCGCGCCGCACAACAAGAAAAGCGACCAGCAGGAACCGCACGCCATCCCCGGCGACGGTTGCCTGCGCGTGCAGATCATCCCCGAAGTCAAGACCGCGCTCGACGCGTTCTCCGCCGCCGGCCTGATGGCGGCCGGGCAGGACTTCGAGCGCGATGGTATGCAACTGCCTACCGTGGTCGAGAAAGTGTTGTCCGCCTATTTCACTGGCGCCAACGTCAGCACGGCCGCCTATATCTTCCTGACCATCAGCAACGCCAACACCCTGCTCAAGCACGGCACGCCGGCGCAGGTGCGGCGCTTCGTCGAGCCCATGTTCGCCGGGAAGTTCTTCGGCACCATGTGCTTGTCCGAGCCGCAGGCCGGTTCCAGCTTGTCCGACATCACCACCCGTGCCGAACCGGACCCTGTGGCCGGCGAAGATGGCGAGCGCCAGTTCCGCCTGCGCGGCAACAAGATGTGGATTTCGGCCGGTGAGCATGACCTGGCCGGCAATATCGTCCACCTCGTGCTGGCCAAGATACCGGGGCCCGATGGCAAGCTGGTGCCCGGCGTCAAAGGCATCTCCTTGTTCGTCGTGCCCAAGTACCTCGTCAACGACGACGGCAGCCTGGGCGAGCGCAACGACGTGGTGCTGGCCGGCCTCAACCACAAGATGGGCAACCGCGGCACCAGCAACTGCCTGCTCAATTTCGGCGAGGGCAAGTTCCAGCCGGCAGGCAAGGGCGGTGCCATCGGCTACCTGGTGGGGCAGCCGGGCCAGGGGCTGGCCTGTATGTTCCACATGATGAACGAGGCGCGCATCGCCGTCGGCCTCGGCGCGGCCGTGCTGGGCTACACCGGCTACCTGCACGCGCTGGACTACGCGCGCAACCGCCCGCAGGGCCGCCATCCGGCGCAAAAAGACCCGGCCCAGCCGCAGTTGCCCATCATCGAGCACACGGACGTGCGGCGCATGCTCCTGGCGCAGAAAGCCTATGTGGAAGGCGGCCTGGGCCTGGTGCTGTACAGCGCGCGGCTGGTGGACGAGCAGCGCACGGCCGAAACGCCCGAAGCGCGCGAACACGCGGGCCGGCTGCTGGACTTCCTGACCCCGATCACCAAGAGCTGGCCATCGCAGTGGTGCGTGGAGGCCAACAGCCTGGCCATCCAGGTCCATGGCGGGTATGGCTACACGCGTGAATATAATGTCGAGCAGTTCTACCGCGACAACCGCCTGAACGCGATCCACGAGGGCACGCACGGCATCCACGGCCTGGACTTGCTGGGCCGCAAGGTGACCTTGCAGGATGGCGCCCTGTTCAAGTCGTTCGCGGGCGAATTGCGCAAGACGGTGCGCAAGGTGCGCGGCAGCGTCGCCGTGCCGCGCGAAGACAGCCGCAACCTCACGGTGGTGCAGGCCACGCAGCTGATGGACGACCTGACCGCCAACGCCGCCGCGCTGGAAGCGGCATGGCAGCGGGTGGAACAAGTGACCCGGACCCTGTATGCTGCGGGCGACATGAACAAGACCCTGGCCAACGCCAGCGTCTACCTGGAAGCGGTCGGCCATGTGGTCGTGGCTTGGATCTGGCTGCAGCAAGCCCTGCTGGCGGCCAGCCACTTGCCGGGCGCCAGCGCCGATGATGCCGATTTCTACCGGGGCAAGTTGCAAGCCTGCCGCTACTTCTTCCACTGGGAACTGCCCAAGGTCGAAGCCCAGCTGGCTTTGCTGGAAAGTCTGGATACCACCACGCTTGATATGCAGGACAGGTGGTTCTGACGCATTCCATTCTTCCAGCGCAGGGGCGCAGCGCGCCTGTGCCTGGAGGACGACTTCCGATACCGTAACTACCAACAACAATAGGACGACACACACATGCGTACAACTCAAGAATTGTTCTCGCTGGCCGGTAAGACGGCCCTGGTCACGGGCGGCTCGCGCGGTTTGGGCCTGCAAATGGCGCTGGCGCTGGGCGAGCAGGGCGCCAAGGTGGTGATTTCCTCGCGCAAGCAGGCCGACCTGGACGAAGCGCTGGCTTACCTGGCCCAGCACGGCGTGAGCGCCCATGCGATCCCGGCCGACCTGTCGCAGGACGCGGCGGCCGAAGCGCTGGTGACGGCCGCGCTGGCGCAACTGGGTCACATCGATATTCTGGTCAACAACGCCGGCGCGACTTGGGGCGCCCCGGCCGAGGACCATCCGGTCGAGGCGTGGGACAAGGTGATGAACCTCAACATCCGCAGCATCTTCCTGGTCTCGCAGCTGGTGGGCAAGCGCTCCATGATTCCGCGCAAGTATGGTCGCATCATCAACATTGCCTCGATCGCCGGCCTGAGCGGCAACCCGCCGGGCACCATGCAGACCATCGCCTACAACACGTCCAAGGCGGCCGTGATCAACTTCACGCGCACACTGGCCGGCGAGTGGGGCGTGCACGGCATCACGGTCAACGCGATCGCGCCGGGCTTCTTCCCTTCCAAGATGACCAAGGGCATCCTCGACCACCTGGGCGCGGACAAGCTGTCCAGGGGCGCGCCGCTGCAACGCATCGGTGACGACGAGGACTTGAAAGGCACCACCGTCCTGTTCGCGTCCGACGCGGGCAAGCACATCACCGGCCAGACGCTGGCGGTGGACGGCGGCGTATCGGCGGTCTGAGCGATGAGCATGACGCAATATCAACGGCTGGTGCTGGCCAGCCGTCCGCGCGGTGAAGTCCAGGAATCGGACTTCCGCATGGAGACGGTGGCCGTCCCTGAACTGCGCGACGGCGAAGTGCTGGTGCGCAACCACTACCTGTCGCTGGACCCCTACATGCGCGGACGCATGAGCGCGGCCAAGAGTTACGCCGCCTCGCAGGCACTCGACGAGACCATGATAGGCGGCACCGCAGGCCAGGTGGTGGCGTCGCGCCATCCGCGCTTTGTCGAAGGCGACTTCGTGGCAGGCATGCTGGGCTGGGCCGAGATGGGCGTGGCCGACGGTGGCCAGCTGCGCAAGGTCGATACCAGTCAGATCCCGCTGTCGGCCTACCTTGGCGCGGTCGGCATGCCGGGCATGACGGCCTGGTTTGGCATGAACCAGATCCTGCAGGCCAAGGCTGGCGAAACCGTGTGCGTGTCGGCCGCCAGCGGCGCCGTCGGCAGCGCCGTGGGTCAACTGGCCAAACTGCGCGGCTGCCGTGCCGTGGGCGTGGCCGGTGGCAAGGAAAAATGCGACTACGTGGTCAAGGAACTGGGCTTCGATGCCTGCGTCGATTACAAGGCCGGCAACTTGGAGGCCGACCTGGCCGCCGCCGCGCCGAACGGGATCGACGCCATCTTTGAAAACGTGGGCGGCGCCGTGTTCGACGCGGCCCTGGCCCGCACCAACGCCTTCGCCCGGGTCGCCCTGTGCGGCCTGATCGCCGGCTACAACGGCCAGGAATTGCCGATCCGCAACGCACGCCTGTTGCTGCTCAACCGCATCACGTTGCGGGGCTTCATCGTCACCGAGCACATGGAATTCTGGCCGCAAGGCCTGGCGGAGCTGGGGCAACTGGTGGCCCAAGGCAAACTGAAGTACCGGGAAACGGTGGCGCAAGGCCTGGCCAGCGCACCGCAAGCGTTCAAGGGCCTGCTGCAAGGCCACAATTTTGGCAAACAACTGGTGAAATTAATCTGATGAAAAACTTCCAAGGAAAAGTAGCGGTCATTACGGGCGGCGCCAGCGGGCTGGGTCGCGAATTCGCCAACGTTGCGGCGCGGCTGGGCATGAAGCTGGTGCTGGCCGACGTGCAGCGCGATGCGCTCGACCGCGCGCGCGATGAGCTGGCCGCGCAGGGCGTGGCGGTGCAGGCGCTGGTGTGCGACGTGCGCAAGGGCGAGCAAGTGCAGGCGCTGGCCGACGCGGCCATGGAGGCCTTTGGCGCCGTGCATCTGGTGTTCAACAACGCGGGCGTCGGTTCCGGTGGCCTGATCTGGGAAAACACGGAGGCCGACTGGGAGTGGGTGCTGGGCGTAAACGTCTGGGGCGTGATCCACGGCGTCCGCATCTTCACCAAGCTGATGCTGGAAGCGGCGGCCCGCGATCCCGAGTTCGAAGGCCACATCGTCAACACGGCCTCGATGGCGGGGCTGGTCAACGCGCCGGCCATGGGCGTGTACAACGTCTCCAAGCACGCCGTGGTGTCGCTGTCGGAAACCTTGTACCAGGACTTGCAACTGGTGCAGGCGCCGATCGGCGCGTCCGTGCTGTGCCCGTACTTCGTGCCGACCGGCATCAGCCAGTCGCACCGCAACCGCCCGGCCGACGTGCGCATGACGCAGGGGCCGACGGCCAGCCAGCTGGTGTCGCAGGCGATGACCGACAAGGCCGTCACGTCCGGCAAGGTGTCGGCGGCCGAGGTGGCCGAAGTGACGTTCAAGGCCATCGCGGACGGCCAGTTCTACATCTACTCGCACCCGAGCGCCCTGGCTGGCGTACGCGAGCGCATGGAAGACGTGCTGGCGCAGCGCAACCCGAGCGACCCGTACCAGGGCAATCCCCAGGTGCGCGACCTCCTGCGTGCCAAAATGCAAGCAGGTGCTGGCTCACGCTAAAGCTGCATGCGACAATCGTGGCTGGTTCAACTATGATCTGTCTTATGAATAACGACACCAGCCACGTCATCCGCCTGGGGACGTGGGATACCCTGAACGCCGACGCCAAGGCGATCCGCTTCGAAGTGTTCGTGGCGGAACAGCACGTTCCCGCCGACATCGAGCTCGACGACATGGATGCCGTCTGCCTGCACGCGGTGGCCTACGATGCGGCTGGCCAGCCCATCGGCACTGGCCGTCTGCTGCCGGATGGCCACATCGGCCGCATGGCCGTGCGCAAGCTGGCGCGTGGCAGCGGGGTAGGCGGCGCCCTGTTGCAGGCCTTGATGGCGCAAGCCCGGGCGCGCGGCGACCAGCGCGTCGTGCTGAGCGCACAGACCCAGGCCGCGCCATTCTATGAACGCCACGGCTTCAGCATCGCCGGCGAGGAGTTTTACGAAGCGGGCATCGCCCACATCGATATGCAGCTGACTTTTGCCTGACCTTTACCAAGGGAGTGCACCATGACGCACATTGCAGACGATTACGATTCGGACCTGGACCTGGTATTCGAACGGACTGTGGAACTGCATCCCGAGCAGATCTGGGCCGCCTGGACCCAACCTGCCCACGTGGTGCACTGGTTCACCCCCGCGCCCTGGAAAACGCTGTCGTGCGACATCGACCTGCGCCCGGGCGGTGTGTTCCGCACGGTGATGTGCTCGCCCGAAGGGCAGCAGCACCCCCACGTGGGCTGCTATCTGGAGATCGTGGAAAACCGCCGCCTGGTGTGGACCGATGCACTTGGACCAGGCTACGGGCCGGCGGCCAACCCCTTCATCACGGCCTACATCACGCTGGAGCCGGAAGGCGGCGGCACCCGCTACCATGCCCGCGCCCGCCACAAGAACAGCGAAGACATGCTGCGCCACGTGGACATGGGCTTTGAGCGGGGCTGGGGCCTGGCGCTGGACCAGATGGTGGCTTACATGAAAGCGTTGAAAACGCAGTAGCGCGGCTTACTGGATCAGCATTTCATGCAGCACGGCCGGCGCGTCGGCAAACAGCTTGACGACGGTCGAGGTGCGGGTGCCGTAGCCGGGCGTCTCGATGCGCACGGCTGAGAGCACCCGTTCCAGGTCCAGCGGCACACCCGTCTCCGGCAGACGCATGTCCGGCGCCGGGGTGGTATCGGCCAGCATTTCAAAGAAGGCTTCGTCGGGCGCGCCCAGGCACAGCAGGCTGGCGAACTGCGCCTTCGTTTTCAGCACCTTGGGCCACGGCGCGTCCAAGAGCGCATTCGACAGGCCATAGATGCCCGGTTCCAGCGGCTGGCCGTTGCGCGGATCGTCCTGGCCCTTGTTCGAGAACCAGATCAGGGTATCGCGGTCGCCCAACACCAGGTTGAAGCCGTTGTAGACATGGCAATCGCCGCGGATCGCTTCCACATAGGCCTGCGGCGACATGCTGCCGGCGAGGTAATCGGACACCAGGTGGCCGCGCGAGGGCGCGTCGTCGCGGTGCTCCGACGGGCAGCGGATGTTGGTGATGGCGGCAAAGCGCGGCGACTGGTCCGGCTGGCCGGACTGGGCGATGCCCATCCAGCTGCCGCCCGCCTTCAGGTCGCGGCCGCCGTAGATGTGCGGATGTTCGGGCCAGGCGCCAGCCGGCGCCGTGGCCCGTTCGTAGAATTCATCGCGGTTGGCGGCTGCGATCAGCGGCACGGCGGGTACCACTTTCCAGGCGAAGACGATCAGGCACATGGGGGCATATCCATAAACACTTCAACGTGGCGCGCGCCGGCGATGAGGGCCGGCAGCGCCGCCTGTTCCACGGCCGCCGCCAGGGCTGCGCCGAAACCTTCCCCGGTCGCGGGATAGACTTCCATCCACGTCTGCAAGCCCTGCGCCGCTTCGGGCCGCCGCTTGATCTGGCCTGCCACGCCATGCTCGCGCGCCAGCGCTGCCTGCATGGCCGACACGCGGGGCAGCAGGGCCGGTGCGTCTGCTTCACGCACCTGGTAATAAATGTACAGATCGCGCATGTCAGAGGTCGAGCGGGTCCAGCACGTAAGGCATGGGCAGGAATTGCAGGGCGATCCCCTCGGCCGAACCGACCCGCACGGACGCACGTTCGATCGCGTCCAGCTTCATTTCCACCAGCGCGTCCACGCCGCCCTGGCCATTGGGCGCGGCGTTGACGATCATGCCGCAAGGCTGCTCAGGATCGGCCGTGGCGAAGACTTCCATGCCAGCCGCCGCCTGCGCGTCGGGAATGGTGACCAGCGTGGTGCGGCGCTTGAGCTTGCCCAGATACTGGCTGCGCGCCACGATTTCCTGGCCCGGGTAGCAACCTTTCTTGAAGTTGACACCGCCGAGCAGCTCAAAATTGACCATTTGCGGCACGAATTGTTCCTGGGTGGCCGCCACCACCAGCGGCACGCCCGCGTGGATGGACGACAGCTGCCACGCGTCGTTACCCCCAACGGCCAGCTTGGCCGACAGCACGGGCCACACGGCGGCGGCCGTCTCGGCGCTGGTGAGCCACTGGTAACGCGGGGCGCCGAAGGCGTCGCCCACGCGGATCAGGGTACCCATGGGGTGGTCGAGTTTGCCGTACGCTTGCGCGGGCAGGGCGTCGAACCAGGTGGACAGCACGGCATCGGCCTGCTTGCCGCCCACGCCCAGCACGACGGCGTTGGCCGGCGATTCGGTGGCGTCGCTCAGCTTGGTCTTGGCACGCAGCACGAACATTTGCAGGCGCTTTTGCAGTGCCGGTTGTATGGCGCGCGGCAACTGCAGGAAGATGGTGTCGGCGTTGCGCCAGACGAGGAAGGTGGCCAGCAGGCGGCCCTTGGGCGTGCAGTAACCGGCCAGGCGGGCCGTGTCCTGGCCCAGGTGTTCCACGTCGTTGGTCAACTGATTGTGCAGGAAAGAAGCAGATTCTTCACCGTTCAGGGCAATCAAACCCAGGTCCGTCAGCGGCGCGGCGAAGCCGTCGGCCAGCTCGGCGGCCGTCAATGTGCGGCCGAAATCACGGAACAGTTGCGGGGCTTGTTCGGTGCCGCGCGCTCCTTGCTGGGTTAAGAGTTGATTCCAAGTATTCATAATTTCCAGAAGTTTGACGATGAAAGCATTATCATTACGGGCTCATTATAGTGATCCCGCGAATTTCGCGCCGGAGCCGGCGCAATTTTGGCGTGCCGTGAGGCTGGCAAGCCGGGCGATTCTGGTCCACTATGCAGATATAACCTAAGACTTGACCATGATGTCCCTCATTAAAAAACTCATTAGCCTCAGTGTGTTGGCCGCGCTCGCGGCGGGCGGCTATTTCGCCTGGTGGACGCAAAACCCCATCACGCCGGACGACGCGCCGCCGGTGGAGTTCACCATCGCGCCCGGCAGCGGCGCCCACGCGGCGGGCCTGCAGATGGCCGACGCCGGCGTGCCCATGGAACCGTTGCTGTTCAACTTGCTGGCGCGCGCCACCTCGTCCAGCGCGCGGCTGAAGGCGGGCGCCTATGAACTGAAACCAGGCACCACCCCACTGCGGCTGATGGAACAGCTGGTCAAAGGCGAGTTCGCCCAGGAAGCGCTGACCATCATCGAAGGCTGGACCTTCCGCCAGATGCGCCAGGCCATGGCCGCCAGCAAAGGTTTGAAGCACGATACGGCCGACCTGTCCGACCAGGCCCTGATGGCGCAGATCGATAGCGACTTCAAGCGGCCCGAAGGCCTGTTCTTCCCGGACACCTATCTGTTCCCCAAAGGCTCCAGCGACTTGCTGGTCTTCAAGCAAGCCCATGCGGCGATGCTGGCGCGGCTGGGCGATGCCTGGAGCAAGCGCGATCCCGCCTTGCCGTACAAGACGCCGTACGAGGCCCTGACCATGGCTTCCATTGTGGAAAAGGAAACGGGGCAGAAGTCCGAGCGCAACATGATCGCTGCCGTGTTCGTCAATCGCCTCAAGCTCGGTATGCTGCTGCAGACCGATCCGACCGTAATCTACGGCATGGGCGACAAGTACGACGGCAAGATCCGCAAGAAAGACCTGGAAACGGACACCCCGTATAACACCTACACCCGCGCCGGCCTGCCGCCCACGCCCATCGCTTTGCCGGGCGTGCAGTCGCTGGCGGCGGCGCTGGCGCCGGCCAAGAGTCCGGCCCTGTATTTTGTTTCGCGCGGCAATGGCACCAGCCAGTTTTCCGACAACCTGACCGACCACAACCGTGCGGTCAATCATTATCAACGATAGGCAGCATCGCTACATGACTCCACCACGCGGCAAATTCATCAGTTTCGAAGGCATCGACGGCGCCGGGAAATCCACCCACATCGGCTTCACGGCCGACTACCTGCGCGGCAAGGGCAAGGAACTGGTCAGCACCCGCGAGCCAGGCGGCACGCCGCTGGGCGAGCGGTTGCGCGAACTGGTGTTGCACGAGAAGATGCACCTGGAGACGGAAGCGTTGCTGATGTTCGCCAGCCGCCGCGAACACATTGCTCAGGTGATCGCACCGGCGCTGACGCGTGGCGCCTGGGTCATTTCCGACCGCTTCACCGATGCCAGCTTTGCCTACCAGGGCGGCGGCCGCGGCCTTGCGCGCGATAAGCTCGACGCGTTGGAGCAATGGGTGCACCCGCATCTGCAGCCGGACCTGACGCTGTTGTTCGACGTGCCGCTGGAGGTGGCGCGCGCCCGGCTCGACGCCACCCGCGCGCTCGACAAGTTCGAACAGGAAAAGGCGGATTTCTTCAGCGCCGCGCGCAATGAATACCTGCGCCGCGCCGCCCAGTTCCCCGAACGCTTCCGCGTGATCGACTCGACCCAGACCATCGCCGCCATCCAGGTGCAACTGGCGGCCCTGCTCGACGGGCTGTTGTAACTTTAACAGTATTGCGTAAGCAGTTGTTTTAAAACAAAATACGATCAATGAGCAATTCCATTTATCCATGGCAGGAAGACGCCTGGCGCCAGCTTCAATTGCTGCGCGCGCGCATGCCGCACGCCATCCTGTTCCATGGCGCCGCCGGCATCGGCAAGTCGGACTTCATCGAGCGCTTCGCGCAAGGCCTGCTGTGCGAGGCCGTGCTGCCGGACGGCCATGCCTGCGGCCAGTGCGTGTCATGCGGCTGGTTCTCCCAGCAGAACCACCCCGACTACCGCCGCGTGCGTCCCGAAGCGCTGGAAGATGAGCCGGCGGCCGAGGGCGAGGAGGGCGCCGACGCCGAGACGAAGAAGTCGGCCAAGTCGTCCAAGGCGCCATCGAAAGAGATCAAGATCGAGCAGATCCGCAACCTGGCCGATTTCATGAACATTTCCACCCACCGCCAGGGCTTACGTGTGGTGGTGCTGTACCCGGCCGAGGCGCTCAACATGCCGGCCTCGAACGCCTTGCTCAAAACGCTGGAAGAACCGCCGCCCGGCACCGTGTTCCTGCTGGCTTCGAACAGCCTGGACCGGCTGCTGCCGACCATCCTGTCGCGCTGCCGCAAGTTCGCGCTGCCCATGCCTTCGCATGCCCAGGCGCTGGCCTGGCTGCAGGCGCAGGGCGTGGCCGACGCCGACAGCTGGCTGCGCGAGCAGGGCGGCTCGCCGCTGGCCGCGCTGGCCCAGGCTGAAACGGGCAACCGCGACGACATGGACACTTTGTTGCAGTTGCTGGCCCGTCCCAGCGTGGAAGGGGCGCTGAAGACGGCCGACAAATTGCAGAAAGTTTCGCTCGCGGCCCAGGTTTCTTGGATGCAGCGCTGGCTTTATGACATGTTTTCCTACAAACTGGCAGGGAATATCCGTTACTATCCGCGCTACCGCAAGGAACTGGCTGGCTTGGCCGACAAGATCCACGTCAGCCGCCTGCTGGCCGCGCTGAAGGCGGCCAACGAGCGCCGGGCGACGGCCGACCATCCGCTGTCGCCCAAGCTGTTCATCGAAGACATGCTGCTTGATTACGCAGCATGCTGTGCCTGAAAGGAAACGCATGAGCGCTAACCCAGTCGATCCGAGCGCCGCGCCCGTCGCGCGGCCCACGGTCTTGTCGCTCGCGATCAAGGAAAAGGCGGCGCTGTATGCCGCCTACATGCCGTTCCTGAAAAATGGCGGCATGTTCGTGCCGACCCAGAAGCCCTACAAGCTGGGCGACGAGATCTACCTGATCCTGGCCCTGATGGACGACCCCAACAAATATCCTATCGCCGGCAAGGTGGCCTGGATCACGCCGCCGGGCGCCCACAACAACAAGGCACAAGGCATCGGCGTGCATTTCCCCGATGACGAGAGCGGCCAGCGGGCCCGCCTGCGCATCGAGGAAATCCTCGGCGCGGCCCTGCGTTCTTCGCGCGCCACCCATACGCTTTAATCCCGCATTCCTGTCCATGACCGCTTTCCGTCACCGCCTGGCCACGCTGGCCGACTTGCCCACCATCGTGGCCATCTACAACAGCACCGTCGCCTCGCGCGAAGTGACGGCCGATACCGAACCCGTCTCGGTCGATTCGCGCCTGCACTGGTTCAACGAACATCAGCCCGAGCGGCGGCCGCTGTGGGTGATCGAGGCGGCCAATGACGACAGCGCCAGTCCCGCCATCCTGGGCTGGATCTCGTATTCGAACTTTTACGGCCGCCCGGCGTACGCGGGTACGGCGGAAGTGTCGATTTATATCGACGAGGCGTGGCGCGGCAAGGGCGTGGGCCGTTATTGTTTGGAACAGGCGATCGCCTTCGCGCCCAACATCAAGGTGCATACGCTGCTGGGTTTCATCTTCGGCCACAACGCGCCCAGCCTGGGTCTGTTCCGTAAATACGGCTTCGATACCTGGGCCAACCTGCCGCGCGTCGCCAACCTGGACGGGGTGGAACGCGACCTCATCATCCTCGGCAAGCGGGTGGACTGAGCGGGCTGACCGGAGCCGGTCTGGCGGGTTACAATCACGCCATGTATATCGATTCTCATTGCCACATCAATTTCCCCGAGCTGGCCGCTCGCATGCCCGAGATCCTCGCGAAAATGGAGGAAAACAAGGTCAGCCACGCGCTGTGCGTGTCGGTCGACTTGCCGGACTTCCCGCAAGTGCTGGCCCTGGCCGAACAATATCCGCATATCTACGCGTCGGTGGGCGTGCATCCCGATTACGAGGACACGCCGGAGCCGAGCGTGGATGATCTGGTCCGGCTGGCCGACCATCGCAAGATCATCGCCATCGGTGAGACCGGCCTCGATTATTTCCGCCTGACGGGCGACCTAGAATGGCAGCGCGAGCGCTTCCGTACCCACATCAAAGCTTCAAGAATCACCCGTAAGCCCTTGATTATTCACACCCGTTCCGCCAGCGAAGACACCATCCGGCTGATGCGCGAGGAGGGCGCGGGGACGGAGGCGGGCGGCGTGGCCGGCGTCATGCACTGCTTCACCGAGTCGCTGGAGGTGGCGCGCGCCGCCATCGAGATGGGCTTTTATATCTCGTTTTCCGGCATCGTGACCTTCAAGAGCGCCAAGGAATTGCAGGCGGTGGCGCTGGAAGTGCCGCTGGAGCGCATCCTGATCGAGACCGATTCGCCCTACCTGGCGCCGGTGCCGCACCGGGGCAAGATGAACGAGCCGGGCTTTGTGGCCCACGTGGGCGAATTCATCGCCAAGCTCAAAGGCGTGCCCGTCGAGCAGGTCGCGCGGCAGACTACGGACAATTTCTTCAATCTTTTCAACATCGTACGCTGAGTTCTTCATGGGAATTCTTTACTCGAAACGGCGGTTGCTGGTCACCGCCGCACTGGCGCTGGCGATCCCCGCCGCCTGCGTTGCAGCCGATGAGCGCGCGGTCGATTTCTTCCGCGCCATTCAGCTCGACAACGTGGGCCCGATCAAGCGCGCGCTGGCCCAGGGCCTGGACCCGAACGTGCGCGAGCCCGAACGCGGCGAGACCGGCCTGATCGTCGCCATGCGCTACGATGCGATGAACACGATGGATGTGTTGCTGGCCCAGCCCGGCATCCAGCTCGAAGCGCGCGCCACCAACGGCAACACGGCACTGATGATGGCGGCATTCCGCCAGAACAAGCCGGCCGTGCTGACCTTGCTGGGCAAGGGCGCGGCCGTCAACCAGCCGGGCTGGACGGCGTTGCATTACGCAGCTGCGTCCAACAGCACCGAGATCATGCAGTTGCTGCTTGATCGCCATGCGGTTGTCGACGCGCCATCCCCGAGTGGCTTGACGCCGTTGATGCTGGCCGCCCGCGAAGGGCAGGAAGCGGCCGTGCAATTGCTGCTCGAACGGGGCGCCGACGCCACGCTCAAGGACGGCGCCTACCACCAGACGGCGGCCGAATTCGCGACCAAGGCCGATAAGCCGTGGATCGCGGAAACCATCCGCAAACACCTGGCCAGCCGCGCCAAACGTTAAGCCGTCGCGTTCCGCATGACACAAGCGGCGAATTGACGGGTGTTTCCCGCTCAGCTCGCCGCTTGGCCTCGCAGCAAGCTTGACGATAATGGTCCCGCCGTATTGACGATCTGCAATACGATCCAACAAGGGACAACCATGCTCAACGAACGCGAAATCGAAAGCTGCTATCTGGGGCAATTCATCCCCGTCCACTACCATCACAATATGCTGATGGATCAAAACCGCATGCATGGTTTCAAGTCGGCCATCGACTATGCGGTCAAGCCGGGCGCCAAGGTGCTGGAACTGGGCGGCGGCACGGGTGTGCTGTCGTGGTTCGCGGCCGCCAAGGCGGACAAGGTGTATTGCGTCGAATTCAATCCGGACATGGTCAAGGAGGCGCGCAAGATGCTGGCCTTGAACGCCAATGGCCACAAGGTCGAGGTGATCCATGCCGACGCCTTCGAATACCTGCCGCCGGAACCGGTCGACGTGGTGATCTGCGAAATGATCCATGTCGGCATGCTGCGCGAAAAGCAGGTGGAAGTGATCGAATCGTTCAAGCGCCGCTATGCCGCGCGCTTCGGCGGCCCGCTGCCTGTGTTTCTGCCGGAGGCCGTGATCATGGCCGTGCAGCCCTTGCAGCAGGAATATGATTTTGAAGGGTTTTATGCGCCCATCGTGCAGTTCCAGGAGACCACGGCCATCCATACCGGCACGGTGGAAATGGCGCAGCCAGCCGTGTACAGCATCATCGATTTCAGCCAGCCCAATGACTTGATCTACAACTGGCAGGGCAAATTCGTGGTCGAAAAAGGCGGGCAGATCAATGCGATGCGCTTCGTCACCAAGAACATCCTGGCCGTGGTCAGCGAACGCAATACCACCATCGACTGGCTTAACCACTACATGACGCTGCCACTGGCCGTTCCCGTGCGCGCCTGCGAGGGCGATGTGCTGCAACTGAGTTTCCAGTACCGTGCGGGCGGCTCCATTCCGTCCCTGCAAGCATCGATGCAGGCCGAGATCCTGTATGAGGCCGCCCATCAGCCGGCCCAGTTCATCCCGGCCTACGCCTGATCGGGCACGCCGCGGCCCCCGGCACGCGCCGGGGAGCTTATACTTCGTCTTTCACACTTGATATGCAAGACGAACCGATATGGAACAGCAGGAAAAAGTCGACCAGCGCTACCTGGTACAGCAAAATAAAATCAGCGATGGCGAGACCAAGCCACCTGTTTTCGCCAAGGTCATGCGCAGCAAGACCGGCGTGTTCGAGGGCGTGTCCTTCATCAAATCGAAGGACAAGGCGACCGTGATGACGATCGCCGAGGCCAACCAGGCCATCGAATGGGCGACGAAGAAGAAGCCGAACGCCCGTGAATACGTCACCAAGATCATCTGCGTGGGCCAGTAATTTTCACGGCTTATCCTCCGATTCCCGCCATTCGTCGCGGCTGGCCGCAGCCGGTCGGATGGCGTTTGCCCATGCCCCGCCCGTGGCATACAGTGACGGCTCCTGCTTGTAGTCTGCCTGAGGGAGTGCCGTCATGCTGAGTTTCATCCTGTGGTTGGTGTTGCTGGTCCTGTGCTGGCCGCTGGCTTTGCTGGCGCTGTTCGTGTATCCCATCGTCTGGTTGCTGATGTTGCCGTTCCGTCTGGTGGGCATCGGCGTGGAAGCCGTCTTCGAGCTGTTGCGCGCCATCGTCATGCTGCCGGCCCGCATCCTGCGCGGCCCGGTGGGGCGGTAAGCGGCCCATCTGCGCCGGCTCTTGAAATTGCGGCCCCGCGCCATACTTCCGTTCTCCATTGCTGTTAGAATTTAAGCACGACTTCGCCGTCGTCGGCAGTCGTCGTTCAAGGAGAATGTGATGACCCGCAAGACACCTATCGAGCGTTACCGCAACATCGGCATCAGCGCCCACATCGACGCCGGCAAGACCACGACCACCGAGCGTATCCTGTTTTATACGGGCGTCAACTACAAGATCGGCGAGGTGCATGAGGGTGCCGCGACGATGGACTGGATGGAGCAGGAGCAGGAGCGCGGCATCACCATCACGTCCGCCGCCACCACGGCCTTCTGGAAAGGCATGGCGGGCAATTTCCCCGAACACCGCATCAACATCATCGACACGCCCGGCCACGTCGATTTCACGATTGAAGTGGAGCGCTCGATGCGGGTGCTGGACGGCGCCGTCATGGTGTACGACGCCGTGGGCGGCGTGCAGCCGCAGTCCGAAACCGTCTGGCGCCAGGCTAACAAGTATGGTGTGCCGCGCATCGCCTTCGTCAACAAGATGGACCGGGTGGGCGCCGACTTTTTCCGCGTGCGCCAGCAGATCGCCGACCGCCTGAAGGGTGTCGCCGTGCCGATCCAGATCCCGCTGGGCGCGGAGGACAACTTCCACGGCGTGGTGGACCTCGTTAAAATGCGGGCCATTAACTGGGACGACGCCAGCCTGGGTGTCAAGTTCACCTACGAGGATATTCCCGCCCACCTGCAGGCCCTGGCGGCCGAGTGGCGCGAGAAGATGGTGGAGGCGGCGGCCGAAGCGACCCCGGAGCTGATCGAAAAATACCTGAACGGCGAGCCGTTGACGGAGGAGGAGATCAAGTCCGGCCTGCGCCAGCGCACCATCCGCAACGAAATCGTGCCCATGCTGGCCGGGAGCGCCTTCAAGAACCGGGGCGTGCAGGCCATGCTCGACGCGGTGGTCGAATACCTGCCGTCGCCGCTGGACGTGCCGGCCATCGCCGGCCATGACGTGCACGACAACCTGATCGAACGTCATCCGTCGGACGCCGATCCGTTCTCCGCGCTCGCCTTCAAGATCATGACCGACCCGTTCGTGGGCCAGCTGACCTTCTTCAGGGTCTATTCCGGCGTGGTCAATTCGGGCGACACCGTGTTCAACCCGACCAAGGGCCAGCGCGAGCGCCTGGGCCGCATCCTGCAGATGCACGCCAACGAGCGCAAGGAGATCAAGGAGGTGTATGCGGGCGACATCGCGGCCGCCGTCGGCCTGAAGTCGGTGACCACCGGCGATACCTTGTGCGCGCCCGACCACATCATCGTGCTGGAGAAGATGTCCTTCCCCGAGCCCGTGATTTCGCAGGCCGTGGAGCCGAAGACCAAGGCCGACCAGGAGAAGATGGGCATCGCCCTGAGCCGGCTGGCGCAGGAAGACCCGTCGTTCCGGGTACGCACGGACGAGGAATCGGGCCAGACCATCATGTCCGGCATGGGCGAACTGCACCTCGAAATCCTGGTCGATCGCATGCGCCGCGAGTTCGGCGTGGAGGCCACGGTGGGCAAGCCGCAAGTGGCCTACCGCGAGACGATACGCAAGTCGGTGCAGGACATCGAGGGCAAATTCATCAAGCAATCTGGCGGCCGGGGCCAGTACGGCCACGTGGTGCTGTCGCTGGAACCGCTCGCGCCAGGCAAGGGCTATGAGTTCGTCGACGCGATCAAGGGCGGCGTGGTGCCGCGCGAATTCATCCCGGCCGTGGACAAGGGCGTGCAGGAGACGCTGCAAAACGGCGTGCTGGCCGGCTACCCTGTGGTGGACGTGAAGGTGACGCTGACCTTCGGCTCGTACCACGACGTCGACTCGAACGAGAACGCGTTCCGCATGGCCGGTTCGATCGCCTTCAAGGACGGCATGAAGCGGGCCGACCCCATCCTGCTGGAACCGATGATGCACGTGGAAGTGGAAACGCCGGAGGAATTCATGGGCAACGCCATGGGCGACCTGACGGCGCGGCGCGGCATGGTGCAGGGCATGGACGAGATCCCCGGCGGTGGTGGCAAGATCATCCGCGCGCTGGTGCCGCTGGCCGAGATGTTCGGTTATTCGACCACGCTGCGCTCACTGACCCAGGGCCGGGCCACGTACACGATGGAGTTCCAGCACTACGCGGCGGTGCCGCCGCACATCCTGGACCAGGTGGCCGTCTCGTCGCGCGCGCGGCACTGAAGTATGCGGGCGTAAGCGGCGGGCACGGGGCAGCGCCCCATGCCCGCCGGTGGTCTTTACTCGAACACTTTCAGCTTCAGCTGGACTGAGATGGCGCCGTACAAGCGGTCCTTGTAGGTCGGTACGATCGCCACGTTCACACCCACGCTTTTGTATTCGGCGCTCAGGGTGGGGATGGCGGCCAGGAACCAGCCGCCGTTCCGCATCTTGGGATAACCATTGAAGCCGCCGGCCACGGCGCCCAGCCGCACCGGTCCTAACGCGAACGGCTGGTAGTACACGCCCGCATAATTCGAGTAGAATCGGTCGCTGTTGTAGAAGCGGCCCACCGTCACGGATGCGACGGTCGAAAAGCGGTATTCGGCGCCAAAACCGGGATTGCTGTCGTTCAGGTGCTTGTCGCGCTGGAAGTGGTAGGAGTAGAAGCCGGGATTCAACCACACTTCTTTGAGTGGTTTGTTCTCGATGGTCGTGAACAGATCGTCGGCGTGGGCCGGCAGGGCGCCGGCCAGCAGCATGGCGGCGCAGGCGAGGCGGCAGGCACGAAGGCCAGGGGTAAGTGTCATCGTCAAACTTTCGTCCTGTTGGCGGAATGCGGCTGATTATAGCCAATTGGGGAAAGATCAGACACCGGCGTGATAGCCGCGCCATGGCTTTGATCTGCCTTAGCTGGCGCGGAATTTCCAGGCGGAAAATGTGATCTCCTTCCTTCGGAGATACGCCATGAAACCTGCTCATCTGCGCCGCCACCTGCAACTTGCCGCCGTGGCCGCCACCATTTTGCTTGCCGCCTGCGCCAGCACCACCAAGCCGGGCGTGGTCGGCGTCCAGCGCCAGCAATTGCTGCTCGTGTCAGCGGACACCGTCGAGCGCATGGCGCTCGTCAACTACACGCAGCAAAACCAGAAAGCCAAGGCGGCCGGCCGGCTGGTTGCCAGCGGGTCGGAATTCGAGCGCCTCAAGCGCGTGGCCGGCCGGCTGGAAAAGCAGGTCGGCGTCTTCCGCGACGACGCCATGAAATGGAACTGGCAAGTGACGCTGATCGATGCGCCGATCCTTAATGCCTCCTGTGGCCCCGGTGGCAAGATCACCTTCTACACCGGGCTGATACGCCAGCTCAAGCTCAATGACGATGAAATCGCTGTCATCATGGGCCACGAGATCGCCCACGCGCTGCGCGAGCATGGGCGCGAGCAGGTGTCCAAGGCGTACGCCCAGAACGCGCTGACCCAGGCCGCACTGACGGCGGCGCCGGATAGCGCGGCCCAGATCGAGGCCGCTAATCAGGTGGCCCACTACCTGTACGAGCTGCCCAACTCACGCCAGAACGAATCGGAGGCCGATGGCATGGGACTGGAACTGGCGGCGCGGGCCGGCTACAACCCGAACGCCGCCATCGCTGTCTGGAAGAAGATGAACGCGGCCAGCAACGGCAAGCAGCCGGCCGAGTTCCTATCCACCCACCCGTCCAATGACACCCGCATCGCCGACCTCGGGGCCTTGATGCCCAAGGTGGCGCCGCTGTATGAGGCGAGCCGCAAGAACTGAGGGCAGACAGCGGATGGCCGCTAGACCGTAATGCGCCATCCGCGCTTTTCGAAACCGTGCATGGCCAGCCAGAACAGGCCGGTGAAGACGGCGGCGAACAGCAGCGACGGCAGGAATGGCCCCATCAACGGCGTGAGCGGCGCGCGGAACATGCTGTTGTAGAGGGGCGCCATCGCGCCGCTGCCCTCCAGCACACAGGTCGCCAGCCATGCGCCGGCGTAGGCGGCAATGGCATTGATGCCCAGGCAGCGGCCCAGGTCCGGCCAGCCCTGGCGGTCGATCAGCCAGTGGCCGACTCCCACGGCCAGCATGCCCAGTCCGGCCATCCACAGCACGAACGAGGATGTCCAGAGCTGTTTGTTCAATGGCAGCACGAGCGACCATAGGCCGCCGATGGCCAGTGCGGCCAAGCCTCCCCACAGCAGCGCGCGCAGGTTCCGGGCACGCAACCACGCGCCCGCACGCATGCCCAGCAAGGTGGTCGCCAGTGCGGGCAGGGTGCTGAGCACTCCTTCCGGGTCGCGCGCGAGGCCCGTCGCCGGATTGAACTGGTAGGCCAGACGCCCCAGCAATGCGGTGTCGATACGGTCGGCCAGGTTCACATCGGGCAGCAGCGGTCCACCCGCCGTGAGCAGCGCCCAATAGCCAAGCAGGATGGCTGCCACAATGGCCCACTGGGCGCGCGCCTTGGGCACGTAGATGACCAGCAGGCCGGCCAGGGCGAAACAGATGCCTATCCTTTGCAGCACACCAAGCAGGCGGAAGTCCCGGCCGGGCAGGAGCAGCGCGGCCGCGCCATGCAGCGCAAGGCCGAGCAGGAAGATGCGGGCGCCGCGCACCAGGACAGCCCGCGCCATCGGCCGGGCCGGTGCGCCTGCGTCGATCTTCGCACCCAGCGCCAGCTGGATCGAGATGCCGACGATGAGCAGGAAGAACGGAAAAATGAAGTCAGCCGGTGTGGCGCCGTGCCAGTCGGCGTGTTCCAGCCAAGGGTAGACATGGGACCAGTCGCCGGCGTCGTTCACCAGCAGCATGGCGGCAACGGTCAAGCCACGCAGGGCGTCGATGGAGGAAATTCGGGAAGCTGGCAGCATAGGCATTTGAATGGCAGGTGGTGGAAGGATTACAGGCGCAGCGTGATGTGCATACGGACCAGCACAGGGATCGCCGCGACGACGGCGCAGGCATAAGCGAAAGCCGCCAGCATGCCCGGCCAGCCCGCGCCGAACGCGGGCGGCAGCGCCAGGTGGAAGTACTGGCTCAGCGCATAGACGATGTAGGGCACGATGTAGGCCAGCAGCGGATTGGCGGCGGCAGGCCGGAGCAGCGCGATCCAGCGCTGCACGCCGCGCAGGTCCACCAGCCAGTACAGGAAGCCAAAGACGATCACGCAGATGGCGGCGCTGTACAAGGCCCAGGTTGGCGTGGCGGCGATTTTCGAGATGTGAAAATGGGGACGTAATACATATCCTGTGGCCAGCAGGCCGGCGACCAGCAGCAGCGCGTGCCGGTAACGCCGCACCGTGTCCTGACGCTGACCACCGTCCAGGAAAATGCGCGTGGTGAGCACGCCGCACAACACGATGGCCGCATGCACGGCGTTGCCAGCCTGCCCGGCCAGCAGAGAGGCGCCTCCCGCCTGTGCCACGCAGTAGAAAGCGATGCAGGCGGCCAGCGCTGCGGCCAGCATCGCCATCCTGTCGCGCGCCGCCAGGGTCAACAGGCTGGCGATCAGGTAAGCCCACCCGATCAGGCCCAGGATACCCCACCATTGGGGTGCCAGGCGGTCCATGCCGTCGGCTCCGCCCCGATACAGCAAGCCGAGCACCAGCAGCATCAGCGCGCCTGCCAGACGCAGCGCGGCGCCGTGTCCACGAGGGCGCTTAGACTGGCCGTTCCAGACCAGCAGCGCAGCCGCGTAGAACGCGAGCGACCACAGATGGATGGACATGCCCATGGCCGCCTCGTTATAGCCACCTTCCGCGTTGACCATGAACACGCCCAGCACCAGCAAGCCTAGCGTGCGTGCCGCGCTATGCTGCGCCAGCCGCCAGGTTGTATCGCCGGCCGCCCGGCGCCGCGCCACAGCGATCGGAATCGACATGCCGACAATGAACAGGAACGCGGGAAAGACGACATCGGCCACCGTCATCGCATCCACGCCGGCCGGCGCGTGGTCCAGCCAGGCGGGGACGCCGCGCACCCCGGCCAGCGCATTCACGAAGATCATGAGCACGATGGTCAGTCCCCGGAACGCATCGAGCGCCAGTACGCGCGGCGCGGGCGTGTCCGCCGGGGCGGGAGACTGCTGGACAGACTGGCGTAGTGGTGTGGCGGATGGCACCTGTGCTCCTAGACTCGCATCGCTGCGTGGTTGACCCGACCCGGTATTATCCCTACTCTTTCTAAACGCCCGCGCAACGCAACCTTAAGTTCTCCTATAGTTTTGCGCGGCCACCCCGTTGACAGGCGGGGATGAAAGTGCGTACATAGCCGCCTTCTGACGAAAGTGGAAAAGCACATGAAAATATGCCTGCTCGAAGATGACCTGGAACTCGGCAAGGCCCTGCAATCGTCGCTGCAAGACGAAGGCCTGGACGTGCTCTGGTTGCGGCGTGCAGCCGATGCGCGCCAGCGTATCGCCGACGAGCCGTTCGACGCGGTGCTGCTCGACCTGGGCCTGCCGGACGGGAATGGGGTGGACCTGCTGCGCCAGTTGCGCGTCGGCGGCAAGACGCTGCCCATCCTCATCATCACGGCACGCGACAGCCTGGAGGATAGGCTGTTGGGCCTGGACCGTGGCGCCGACGACTACCTGGTCAAGCCATTCGCCGTGTCCGAACTGCTGGCGCGGTTGCGCGCGGTGGTGCGGCGCGCCACCGGCTGGAACGAGGCCGGGGACATGGTCTGGAAGATCAAGGATCTCGCACTGGATGAGCGGCGTCGCGTGCTGACCCGCGGCGGCGTTGGCGTGGAGCTGTCCAAGACGGAATTTGCATTGCTGCTGGCGCTGATGCGCTATCCCGAACGGGTGCTGACCCGGCGCGAGCTGGAATCGCGCGCGCTGCCGCAGGGCGAGGGGCAGACCCTGGACGTGCACATGTCGCACCTGCGGCAAAAGATCGGCGACGGCTACATCCGCACCGTGCGTGGCGTCGGCTACGTGATCGACAAATGAACGCGCTGCCCGAACGCTCGCTGTTCCGCCGCCTGCTGCTGGGATTCTGTGGCGTGGTGCTGGCCATCTGGCTGGCCAATCTGGCGTGGGACATCCACGAAACAGGCACCACCAAGCGGCGCGACATGCAGCGCGAACTGCGCGCCAGCGCCTTGCGCATCCTGGTCCTGATGCAGACGGTCGGCCCCCGTCCGCCTGAGGAAATCCATCCGCTGGTGCGCAAGATGGAGGAACTGCACTACGCGCTGTACCGGGAACTGGGTTGGTACGTGCCGGCCCTGCAGACGCAGGTATGGCGGGGCGGCCAGTTGGTCTACACCTCTGGCGATGTCATTCCGCCCGCAACGGCGCCGGAGCGCGTCGCGCTGCCTGACGGCTGGGTGGCCGCCGTTGAAACAGACCCCGCCACCGGCGTCACGGTGCGCATGGCCACCCAGGTGATCGGCGAATGGCTGCTGCAGACGTCCAGCATCGGCTATTATCTCGCGCCCTTGTTATTCAGCCTGCCGTTCCTGCTGCTGCCGGCGTGGTACATCATCCGTGTCGGCCTGCGGCCGCTGCGCAGCATTGTTGCCGAGATCGAGGAACGCTCGGCCACCGACCTGAGGCCATTGGCGCCGTCGCCATACCGGGAGTTGTCCCCGCTGGTGGGCTCCGTGAATCGGCTGATGCGGCGGCTGGTTGAGCGACTGGAGCGGGAACAGGAATTCCTGGCCGATGCGGCCCATGAACTGAAAACGCCGTTGTCCATCATCCAGATCAACGCGGAGTCGCTGGCCCACGCCCACACCCCGCAGCGCGTGCAGGAAGCGGGCGAAGGCTTGCGCCAGGGTGTGCGACGGGCGACCCACACCGTCCACCAGCTGCTGGCGCTGGCGAGGTCCGGTCCTGACAGCGAGGCTGCGCCCATGCAGCCACTCGACCTGGTGCAACTGGTGTGCGACCGTCTGGCGCTCGCTGGCCAGCTCGCGGCGGCGCGCCATATCGAGATCGAATTGCAGGCGCCGGACCTGTGTGCCATGTGCCTGCATCGCGAAAGCATGGCGGCACTGATCGACAACGTGGTGGGCAACGCGGTCAAGTATTCGCCCGAAGGCGGCCGGGTGGCGGTGGCCATCGACGCCAACGGTGGCTTGATCACACTGACGGTGCGCGATGAAGGCCCCGGCATTGCGCCGGCATTGCAGCAAAAAGTGTTCGAGCGTTTCTACCGCTTGCCGGACCAGGACCAGCCGGGCAGTGGCCTGGGCCTGGCCATCGCGGAGCGGGCCGCGATCCGCAACCGGGGCAGCATCATGCTGGCCAATCGCGACGACGGGCCGGGCCTGTGCGTGCACGTGACGTTCGATGTGACCATGGCCAGCGGGTGATGTTTTCTACAAGGTAATTCCTCTATAATCAGGCGGCCAACAACCCTGACCTGACACCATGATCCGTCTACCGCGCTGGAGCACCCCGCTGATCCTCACTTTGCCGCTGCTGTTGGGCGGCTGCCAGGCCACCATGGAGCGCATCGCCGACTGCAAGGCCGGCGACTGGAACACCATCGGCCACAAGGATGGCGCGGCTGGCGAGGTCCAGGACTACGCCGAACGCAAGGATTTTTGCGACAGCCATGATGGCGGCAAAGGGCAGGGCGACGCGGCGGCCGGCTATCTGGCTGGCTGGGCGCAGGGTAACTGGGACTTCTGGTCCGCGCGCGGCGTGGGCGACGGCCGCCAGGCGCTGCCGCAATCCACATACGAACGGCACGTGGCGAGCGAGGACGTGCAAAAGCGGCATACGCCACTCAATCGTCCGGCCTACGACGCGGGCTGGATGATCGGGAATAGCGATTACTGGAACGGCCAGGGCAAGCGCGATGGCACGGACGGCAAGCCCGCATCGTCCAGGGACGCGGCGCGCGACCGCGCCGCGCAGCAAGGGCTGCGCTTTGACGATGCCAGCTACGCGAGCGGCTGGCAGACCGGCAACCGCACCTTCTGGCAGGACGCCGGCTTCACCGATGCGCGCAATGGCGTGCCCGACACCGGCCTGAAGGCGCGCGCAGCCGCCGCCCGCGCGGCGGGCGTGCAAGTGCAGGAGGAGGCGTATCGCGCCGCCTGGAATGCGGAAATCGTCAACTACTGGAAAAACCTGGGCACGCAGGACGCCGTTTCGGGCAAGGACTTCAACATGCGCCGCGCCGAGGCGCGCGCCAAGGGACTGAAGATTTATGAGGCCGAATATCGCCAGAGCTGGGAGAATCGTCTCGCAGACTACTGGCGCAAGGCGGGCCAGGATGACGGCTATGGCCGCCCGTTCCAGTTGGAAGATCGCATGGCGAATGCCGCGCGTGATGGCGTGTTTGTGATTCCGCGCACGCGTGAACTGTACACGGCGGCGTGGGACGAACAGAACGCCCGCTACTGCAATCCCGACAGCGCGTTCGACCTGGGACGGCGCGGCGCCGGCATGGCGTTCGAGGTGTGCCGCGACCCGGTGCGCAACCAGATGAAGCGCGCCTATTTGAGCGGCCAGGATTATGAAGTGGCGGCGGCAAAATACAACCGTGCCGCAGGCGACGTGGACGAGCTTTCCGGCCGTGTGCGCGAGGCGCGCGCGCGCCTGGGCCGTATCGAGCGCGATATCCGCGCCAATCTCGATAACAAAGACCGACCCGTGAACGACGAGACCCAGAAACAGGATCGCCGGCGCGAGCAGGAACGGCGCGACGTGGCGGAATACCTGCAGCGTACCGAGCGCCAGCTGGACGACGCGCGGCGCTGGGCCGAGCGCCACCAGCAGCAAATGGAGCGGCTGCGGCGCGATATTTACCTGAACTGAGCGAAGTTCAGGTTTATCTGGCGCGTGCGCCGACCATCCAGCAGGCCGCCGTGAAGCGTGCCTCGTCTCCCCGCACGAATGGCTGGAACGCATCGCGCAGTGCGGCTTCGACCTCGGCGCGCTTGTCCTCGTTCTCCTTCTGGAGCAGCTGGCCCACGGGGCCCAGCAGAGTCGCGTAGCGTAGCAGCTCGCGCGCGGGCAGCGTGCATTCCTCGTCGGCGGGACGGATGTCGATCTCTCCCCAACCCGCCTGTTCAAGTATGCGCGTAATCTGTGCGCGGTCGGCCATCCCGAACTGGCCAGGTTCGCCGGGACGGCGTGGCGGCAGCGCGGGCAGCAAGGGTGCCGCCGCACGTTCGGCCGTTGTCATGAACGGATTCTCTTCGGCCGAACGCCATGCGATAAAGCGCAGCGCGCCATCGGTTACGGTGGCGCGGCGCAAGTTGGCGAAGGCACGCACAGGGTCGTCGAAGAACATCACGCCCATGCGCGAGACGACCATATCGAAGCTGGCGGCGGCGAATGGCCAGGTCTGGGCATCGGCCTCGATGAAGTCGGCCGTCAGCGCCTGTTGCGCGGCGCGGGCGCGGGCCAGCGCGATCATCGGTTGCGAAATATCGACCCCGGTGCAAGCCACCTGTTCGCCCAACTGGCGGGCGATGGCCAGCGTGGTGGCGCCGGTTCCACAGCCAATATCGAGCACGGAGCGTGGCCGCTGTTCGCAGACGGCGTCCAGCAGCAGGCGCTCGAACGGCGCGAGCATCGCATCGAGTTGGACCTGGAGTTCAACCCAGGCCTTGCCAGCCGCGCCGTTCCAGCGCATGTCCTGGTCGTGGTTCGCTTTGTCACCGTGCATGGCGGACTCTCCTCAAAATGGTGTGTCCGTCATTCTGCCTGATTATGGCGGCGGCGCGAGCGCGAATTGCGCAACGAGGAAATCGATCAGAACCCGCACGCGATGCGACAGATGGCGTCCCGGCGGATAAATGGCATACAGGCTGCCCGATGCCAGCGTGTAACCGGTCAGCAGCGGCACCAGCGCACCGCGTTCAATCAGCTCGCGTGAAATGAAGGCCGGCACCGCGGCGATGCCCAGGCCTGCGGCGGCGGCCGTGATGACCGCCTCGCCATTGTTGACCTTCAAGCGCACGGCTGGCCGGGCCAAATAGCTGCCGCCGCCGGGCAGCGCATAGTTCCAGTACACCGATTCCGGCGCGTTGGAGGAGACCAGTCCGTCGTGCGATTCCAGGTCCTGCGGCGTGATGGGCGTGCCGCGTTGCGCCAGATAGTCCGGCGACGCGCATGTCACGCGGCCCATGTCGGTCAGCTTGCGCGCGACCAGCCGCGAATCGCTGAGCGTGCCGGCGCGGATGGCGATGTCGTAGCCTTCATTGACGATATCGACGAAGCGGTCCGACAGGCTCAAGTCCAGCGTCAGGCCCGGATGCAGCCGCAGAAACTGGCTGATGTGCGGCATCAGCACCAGGTTGGTAAAGCTGACGGGTGCAGACATGCGTATCGTGCCGAACAGATCGGCGCTGGCATCGGTGACCGTCAGTTCAGCTTCATCGAGGTCGGCCATGATGCGCGCGGCGCGTTCATAGAATGCCTTGCCCGCTTCCGTGACGCTGAGCCCGGCGGTGGAGCGCACCAGCAAGCGCGCCTTGAGCCTGTCTTCCAGGTCGTTCATGCGCCGGCTGACGGCGGACTTGACGATGCCCAGCTTTTCCGCCGCCCGGGTGATGCTGCCCGCGTTGACCACCGCAACGAAGGTACTGATTTCATCGAGTCTGCTCACATGTTCTCCTATCGAGCACAAGATGTTGCCATTTAACTGGCTTCCGCGCTGTAGTGTGCACACCTATGATGACATACATCATCAACTATTTACAGGGTATTCATCATGAACGACCACGAACGCTTCCTGTCGCTGTTCAACCAACAAGTAACGCTGAGCCTGAACACACTGGAGCAGATCCCCGCCGGGCTGTGGACCAGTATCCCGGCCGATTCGGAAACGAATTACCTGGGCCAGCGCATCAGCCGCATCACGATCGCGGCCCTGGCAGGCCATCTGATGCGTGCCGAGTATTACTGGACCACCACCCTGAGCAAGCTGGCCCCGGGCGAGGAAATGGTGCCGCCGGTAGGCATTCCGATGCTGGAACTGGCCGACGCTGGCCAGCCACTGGTCAACCAGTACCGCCAGGTGCTTGAGCACAACCTCAACCGGCTGCGCGCCCTGTCCCCGCAGCAACTGGCGACCGAGTTCACCTTCATCGGCCGCCGCTACACGGTACAGGGTTTCCTGTGGGCGATCTACGCGCACCACAGCTACCACTACGGCCAGATCGACTTGCTGCTGCGCCAGCAATCGTACTTGCCGCCGGAGTTCCTGGAATTGCCAGAGCTTGGTCGCCTGATCGCCTGAGCCGCGCCTTGCATGGAACAGTTACCCTTCGCCCCAACGGCTAACCCAGAGGTGTTACAGATGACAACCGCCAAAGACTCCACTCCCGACGCCATCCACGCGTCCTATCAACAGTTGCTCGGTTCCGTGCCCGACATGGTTTCGCAGCGCCAGCGCCTGGCCCGCGCCACCGGCCGCATCGCCGCCGTGGCGGCGATCGAGGAATTCCGCGATGAACTGATCCATCGCAATCCCCTCGACAGGCGTACCCAGCAGTTGGTGCACTTCGCCATGCTGATCGCGCGCGGCGAAGCGGCGCCGGCACGCCTGCATGCGGCGGGCGCCGTCAAGGCGGGCGCCAGCCTCACGGACTTGCAGGGCGTCGTCGAAACGGCCGCGGTCGTGTGCGGCATGCCGGGAGCGGGGCTGGCCGTGGAGGTGATCGCCTCCCTCGGCCTGATCCCGTCCATGGATGACACGACAGCTGGCGATACGGAAAGATAAGTCAGTCCCGCACATCGGGCTGCCCGCCCTGAAATTTAGTCTACTAACCTGGTACAAGCACAATGTTGAAGAAGAAACTGGTCGTGATTGGCGGTGGTTCGGCCGGCCACAAGATCGCCTATTTGTTGCAGGACACCCTGGATGTGACCCTGGTCGATCCTAAAACATATTTTGAAGTGCCAATGGCGTTGCCGCGCCTGCTGGTTGAGCCGAACGCGCTATCCGCGCAGATACGGTATCAGGACTTCCTGCCAGGCGTGCGCCACGTACAGAGGGTCAGCCGGGATAAGGCCAGTAATAGCACATAAGCGTAAAAGTTATAAGCAATCGACTTTTTATACGCTCCGTGGTAACTTCAGAAGCTCCGTTGGCCAAGTCGCATTACTACACGTCACTTGGCCCGTGGACGCAGCAAACTGCCGGCAGCATTTTCCTCAAACCGGCCAGCCTCCTCGATGTAACCCTGGACGGTGCCGTCGTGGCGCCAGCCACCTTGCCGCTTGATGTCGCGGAAGTTTGCCCCGGCTCGGTACGCGCTGGTGGCCATACCGCGCCGCAGGCTATGACTAGACAGCTGCGGCACATAGCCCAGCCCCGCGTCTCGCGCGCGACGCTCCAGGATTGCGTTGACGCTCGCCGAGTTGAGCGCATCGGAGCCCACCTCATCCCATCGTGTCACGGACCTGAATAGCGGCCCCGCCTCGATATTTGCAACATCAAGCCAAGTGCGCAGCGCCGTCGCGGGGCAGCAAAGGCCATCGCCGTAAGGTATCGCCTTGACGATTCCTTGGCCATCCTGATCCGTTTTAGAGCGTGCCAGCGTCGCGACCACACCCTCCGGCTCCCACGCCAGGTCGTCGACGTCCAATCCGACCAGCTCACTGCGCCGGAAGCCACCGAAGTAGCCGACCTGAAGCAGCGCGTTGTCACGCCTGGCGGCCAGCGTATCCAGTCCGGCCAAGTGGGCGACGATCACCGTCAGGTCCTCCACCGGCAACGCCTTGGCTTTCCTTCTCGGTGTGCCGTGTGTGCGCTCGATGCCCACCAGCGTCTTGCGCACGTTGGGCGTCGACGCCGGATCAGGGAATCCCTGGTGCAAGTGCCATTGAGACAGCGCGGTCAGGCGCAGCGCCAACGTGCGCGGATTGAGCGTCGGCGCGTAGGTCAGCAGGTAGCGGACGATGGCGTCCTGGTCGCACGGCAGCAAGCCGCCCCATGCCAGGAAATGCCGGATGGCGGAGCGGTAAGTGCGGCGCGTGTTGTCGGAGGTGGCGGCGGCGAGAAAAGCACGGTGCCGGGCCGACAGCTCGAGGTCGGTCACGGCGACGGTGGCCACGCGTTCGATCGGACCGACGACCGACGCCAGGGGTGTACTGGGAAATTCGCTGGGATCGGGCATGGCGCTGTCGCTCAATGTCGAGGTTTGTACCGGTGATATCGCAGGATACCATGGTGGTTGGCTGGTTCACATGCGATAAGTTACTTTATCGTATGCTTATATCGATAAATTTTTCAAAATTCAGTATCGTAATTTGGAGTAATATAACGTATCACGTATTACATTATCTTATTTAAGGAGCACTTATGGCCCGCGCCGGCATCCTTTATTCACACGTCGCTGCCGCCGCGTCGCGGCTGGCTGGCGAAGGAAAAAATCCGACCGTCGACACGGTCCGGGCGGCGCTGGGCGCCACGGGCAGCAAAAGCACGATTGCACCCATGCTCAAGCGTTGGAAGGAGGAGCACGCCGGGAGCGTCGCCGAGGCGGCCAGCGGCCTTCCGGCCGCGCTCGTGCAGGCCGTCAGGCAGGTCTACGACGGCCTGCGGGCGGATGCGACTGCGCAACTGGAACAGGCGGCCCTGGCCCATGCTGACGCGCTCAAAGCGCTCCAGGTTGAGATGGCGCAGCTGCGCGCACAGGCCAAGACGCTGGGCGTAGAAAGGTCTGCCCTGGCGGCCGATTTGGCCCACGCTCAAGATGAGATGGTGCGGCTGCGGGCGGAACTGCAGACGCAAAGCGTGCTGCTGGCAGGCACCCAGAGCGAGAACACAGGGTTGGCCCAGCGCCTCGCCGACCGGGCCGCCGAGGTGGCCGCCGTCAACCAGCAGCTGACGCACGCGCGCACCCAGTTCGAGCACTACCAGGAGTCGAACGCGGCGCAGCGCACGGAGGAGCGCCAGTCGTTTGAGCGGCGCATCGTGCAGCAGGATCACGAGCTGGGCCAGCTCCGGCAGCAGCTGGAGCTCAAGCAGGTCGCGGCGGCCCAGCACGCCGGCCAGATGTCGCGCGTGATCGAGGAGAACGAGCGCCTGGAACGCGACGCCCAAAGTGCGCAACTGGAACTTGGGCAACTACGTGCCGATCGCGACCGCACCGCGGCCGAAGCGGCGCAATCAGCCGCCGGGCAGATCCTATTGACGACGAAACAAGAGGCCCTGCAGCGTGAATTGAGCGATGCGCACACCACGCTGGCGGTCCGCGAACGAGAAACGGCGCTCGCCGGAGAGCGATTGGCGGACATGGAGCGTCGAGCCGACGCGCTGGCGCAGGAAAGACTTGATCTGCTGCGGCAACAAGCGGCGCTGGAGGCCGAATTGCGCCTTTGCCGCGCCGGAATGGAGCGCCCCGCAGGTTGAGCACTGCCCGGTCCAATCGCCACAACTTTTCTGCGCTCAACCGGGTACCGTTAGTTGCCTAGCCGTCTACTACATGCGCGTGATCGTCGGGATTTGTTTCGTCGCGCATTGTCGGTAGCTCGATCGTAAAGCGGGTCCAATCCCTATCGGATACGACGCTGATCTTACCGCCATGCAGTTCCACGATGGACCGGGTGATCGCCAAGCCCAAGCCCACATTCTCGCTGTTCGCATCCTGACGTGAAGCATCGGCGCGGTAGAGCCGATCGAATATCTTTGACAGGTGTTCTGCCGGTATAACCGTGCCTGGATTGGCGACAGAGATCGTGGCCTGGTGCTCAAGCCCCACGCCGAGTGTGATTTCGACCGCCATCCCTTCCGGTGTGAAACGGATCGCGTTCGATAATAAATTGGACAGGGAGCGTTGAATCATCAAGCGGTCCACGTGGGCTGTCGCCGCGCCTTGTTGAATCAAACGGATGTTGCGCTCACTGGCGAGCGCCTCATAGAAATCGAACAATCGTTCCACCTCCGAACGCAGATCGATCGCCTCGCGGCGCAGAACAAGTAGGCGATTGTCGGCCTTGGCCAGAAACAGCATGTCCGAAATCATGCGCGACAGACGCGCAAATTCCTCCAGGTTCGATTGCAGGTTCGTGCGGTATTCGATGACATCGTTTTCATGGTTTAAGGTCACCTCCGTCTGGACCATCAGATTCTGGATTGGTGTGCGCAATTCGTGGGCGATGTCCGATGAAAATTCCGAGAGTCGCCGAAACGACTCGTCGAGCCGCGCAAGCATCGTGTTAAATGACGATACGAGCACGGTCAACTCCTGCGGTACTCCGGACGTTGGAATGGGTACGTCCAACCGCTGCGCGGATATATTTGCCATCATCGCCGACACCTCATTCAGTGGCGAAAGCCCTTTGCGCACGGCAACCCAGGCAAGCCAGCCCATCGCCAGCGCGGCGAGTATCATGCCAAACCAAAGGAACTCCGTGAACTCGTCCATGAACTCTTGGTCCCTGCTGATGTCGAGCGCGATCGCGACCTTGGCTGCCTGGCGCGTTGGCATGGTGAGTACGATGCGATTGGCAACGATTCGGTAGCTGTGCTTGCCAATTGTCCAGATGGCCGGCTGTGGCTTGCCGATTTCCAAGCCTTGAAGCAAGTGGTTTACGACTACGCTCGGCCCGACGGAAAACAAGACCCTGGGTAATCCCCCCACCAGATGATAGCGTTTGAAAGTAGAATTTTCTCAATTTGATTTTTGAAAGTTCTGCAGCATGAAGACCTCCCGTTTTACCGACAGCCAGATCATCGCCATCCTGAAGCAGGCCG
>NZ_JACEZT010000010.1 GCF_014042345.1 Rugamonas brunnea | reverse complement strand
TGCGGGCGCCGGGGTCAGCAATACGGCGGGTGTTGGCGCGGCCGCAAGCAGTGGCGCCGGTGGTGCGGGTGCGGCGGGTGGCACCGGCACCAGCACGGGCGGCGCGGGAGCGGCCGGCGCTGCCGGCGGCAATGGCGCGGCCAGCGGCATGGCCCAGAACACGGGCGGCGCCGGCGCAGGTGGCGGCACGGCCACGGGCGGCAATGGTAGCAACGGCAACCCGACCAATGGCAGCGCCACGGCAGGTGATGGCGGCGCAGGTGGCGCCGGCGGTGGCGGCAACACGGGCGGGGCGGGCGGTTCCGGTGGCACCAACACGGCTGGCGCCGGTACGGGTGGCGCGGGCGCGGGCGGCACCGGCGGTGCGGCCGGCAACGTCTCGGTGGATGCGGGCACATTCAATATGTCCAACACCATGAGCAACGTGGGCCAGTCGGCGGCCGGGGTGATGGTCGTCAACCAGAACAGCGGGATCGCTTCGCTGGTGCAGCAAAGCGTGAACGTGCAGGCCAATTTGCAGGTCGGCAAGTAGTGTGCGGTGGCGGGAGCGGGCCAGGGCAGCGGCTCGTTCCCACCCGCCATTTGCTGTCGGAGGACGATATGCAACGACAAGGAACTGCAATTTGGACCGTGCTGGGGCTGGCTGTTTGCTTGCACGGCGTGGCGCGCGGGCAGGGGGAGGATAGGACCGGCGCCGGGCCGGACGCCCGGGCATCCATCATCCCGCCCGCAGCCCTGCCTGTGGTGGCGCCGCAGAGGGAGGCGGTGCAAGGGGCCGATGCGCGCCGCGACGACGACGGGGCGCCATTCGATGTGCCGCCTTTGCCCGCTGAAAGGCTGGCGCAGTTACGGGGCGGCACAGACACCGTCTGGAACGACATGAAACTGAACGGGACGGTGGCCGGCAACACGGCCGTCAACGTGGCCACGGGCGCCAACATCATCACCAATGGTTCATTCAGCAATGCGTCCGGTCTGCCGGTGGCGATACAGAATTCCGGTGCGAATGTGTTGATCCAGAACGCGACCATCATCAACGTGCAACTGCAATGAGACACGCCGCCATCAGCCTGTTCGTGCTTGCCGCCCTGGGCGGCCCGATGGCGCATGCCGTCGAGCTGGAATTGCCGGCCGGGGGCGGCTCTTTTGCGCTGCGCGTGGCCAGCCTGGCGGCCATCCGCTACCAGAGCACGGTGCGCCAGCAGTACGACTTCAGTTGCGGTTCGGCGGCCGTGGCCACCTTGCTCAGCTACCACTACGGCTTTCCCGCCGACGAGCAGCACGTGTTCGCGGACATGTACGCCCACGGCGACCAGGCCAAGATACGGCGCGAAGGTTTTTCGCTGCTGGACATGAAGCGCTACCTGGCCCAGCACGGCTTCACGGCCGACGGATATGAGCTGCCCCTGGCCAAGCTGGTGCAGGCGCGCTATCCGGCCATCGTGCTCGTGTCGGACCACGGCTACCAGCATTTTGTCGTCGTCAAGGGCGTGGCCGATGGACGGGTGTTGCTTGGCGATCCGGCCGTCGGCACCCGTGCCATGAGCGAGGCCGCGTTCGACGCCATCTGGCGCAACCGCCTGCTGTTCGTGATTCACGGCTGGCGGGGCACGGCGCGCTTCAATGCGGTGGCCGACTGGCGGGCCGCGCCGCGCGCGCCGCTGGCGGACGCGTTCGATAGCCGTGGCCTGGCCGATGTCACTTTGCCCAAGAACGGGCCCGGCAATTTCTGACCGGAGCGCAGGCGCCATGATGCTGACCTTGCCGACCCTGCCGAACCTGTCGCCCCGGCCGTCCCTGCCAACGCTCCTGTCCGGGGCCGACGTGCGGCCGCTGTTGCTGGCGCTGTGCCTGTGCTGCGCGCCCGCCATGGCCCGCGATCCGTCCGACGACTGGGTGGCCGTGGATGACAGCCGGCTCGACGCCGCACGGGGCGGATTTGATGCCGGCAACGGGCTGACTTTGTCGCTAGGTGTGGAAAGATTGGTTTCGATCAATGGCAACGTCGTGGCGAGTAGTAACTTTGTCATTTCCGACCTTGGCAAGGTGGCGGCCGGTGAGGCGGCGCTGGCGGGCGATGCGGTAGCGGCGCTGACGCTGGTGCAGAACGGCGCCGGCAACGTGTTCGATGCGGCGCTCGCCGGGCAGGCCGCTGGGGCACTGGTGATCCAGAACAGCGCCAGCGACCAGTTGATCCGCAGCCAGACGACCATCAGCACGGTCGTCAACAGCCTGTCCTTGCTCAAGAGTCTGAATTTCGAAGGTGGCCTGCGCGATGCGCTCAGCAATGCCGTGCATCCGAAGTAAGACACGGCCGCTGCCGTGGCTGACAGGCCAACCGCGCTTGAGGAGAGACGATGCCATACCGTGAGACGTTGCGTATCAGTTCGATTGGATTGTCGGTGGTGCTGTGCAGTGCGCCCGTGCTGGCGCAGCAGGGTGGCACGGCCGGGGAGGACGAGCGGCCGGCTGCGGTCTCGTTGGCCGAGTTGCAGGCGCGCTTGTGGGACATGCAGCAGCAGTTGGCGGAGCAGAAGGCGCAATTGCAGGCGCTGCGGCGCCAGCTTGGGCAGCGAGGGCGCGCGCCGGACGATGTTGAGCACGGTCGGGCTGGCCCAGGCGTTGCTGGCCAAGCCGGCGTTGGTCCATCTGGCACTGGCCAGTCCGGCGTTGGTCAGTCCGGCATTACCCAGGCAGGCGTTGGCCCGATCGGCGTTGGCCAGGCCGGCGTTAGTCATACCGGCGTTAGTCATGCCGGCGCTGGCAAGGCCGGTGCGACGTTCGTGCAGTCCGGGGTGCCCGAAGCGCGACTGGCCGCGCAGCGTGGAACAGGAAACGGGACGGGTATGGCGGCGAGCGGCGCGACGACGGGTTCGGCGGCTGGCCCCGTGGCGGGACCGGCGGCCGGCGGTGCGCCAGCGGGCGGCACGCCGGTCGGTGAGGCCCCGCCGGGGGAAGGCAGGCCGCCCGAGGTCGCGCCGCTGTTCGAGCAGCCCGGTGTGTTGACAGCCAAGGGACACTATGTGCTGGAGCCGTCGCTGCAGTTCGGCTATTCGTCCAGCAATCGCGTGGCGCTGGTGGGCTACACCATCATTCCGGCGTTGCTGATCGGCCTGGTCGACATCCGCGAGCTCAAGCGCAACACGGTAACGGCCACGCTGACGGGGCGCTACGGCATCGGGCCGCGCACGGAAGTCGAGCTCAAAGTGCCTTATGTGTACCGTTCCGACAGCACGGTCAGCCGCGAGATTCTCACCGGCACGGGCGTGGACCGGGCGTTCGATACGAGCGGCAAGGCGCTGGGCGATGTCGAACTGGCGGTGCGCCACCAGTTCCGGCGCAAGGCGGCCGATCAGGCCTTCTACGTGGGCGGCCTGCGCCTGAAGACGCGCAGCGGCAAGGACCCGTTCGATGTCGTCACCGATTGCGTGACCCGCTGCGTGGGGCCGGACGCCACCGGCACCGGTTTGCCGCTGCAGCTGCCCACCGGTTCTGGCTTTTACGCGCTGCAACCCAGCCTCACCTGGCTTTATCCCAGCGATCCGGCCATCCTGTTCGGCAGCGTCAGCTACCTGCACAATTTCCGCCGCAGCAACGTGATGCGCCAGGTGCTGAACGGCCAGTCGGAGCCGCTGGGCACGGTGGCGCCCGGTGGTGTGATCGGCTTTAATTTCGGTCTGGGACTGGCGCTGAACGACAAGCTGGCCATGAGCCTCGGTTACGACCACAGCTCCATCGCGCGCACGCGCCAGAACGGTCAACCCGTGCCCGGCTCCGTGCGCACCCAGCTTGGCACGCTGCTGCTGGGCATGTCATACCGGCTCAGCGACCGCCGCACCATCAACGTCGCCGTGGGCGCGGGCCTGACCCGCGACACGCCGGACGTCCAATTGTCGGTGCGGCTGCCTGTCACGTTCTAAGGGCGCAAAGAAGCGACAGGTCAAAGCAGGGGCGGGTAAAGAGGGGACAGCTTAAAGAAGACAGGGCAACAAAAAGCGAGCTCAGCAGCAAAGTAGCAAATCAGGTATCTTAATGTTCCTGGCAACTTTTATACCGAAGGAACATCCTATGATTTCGACGCTGCTTTCCCGGCCGTTGCAGGCCGCCCTTGGTGCCGCCATCGCCGCCGCCTTCTGCGCCGCTCCGGCCCAGGCTGCCGCACCCATGGCCAAATTCCAGGCGCCGGGCTTTTACCGCACCATGCTGGGCGATTTCGAGGTGACCGTGCTCAGCGACGGTACGGTCGAGTTGCCGGTCGATACCTTGCTTAAGATGCCGAAGGATAAAGCCAACAAAGCGCTGGCCAAGTCGTTCGAGCACAGCCCGCTGGAAACCTCGGTCAATGGTTACCTGATCAATACGGGCGAGAAACTGGTGCTGGTGGACGTGGGCGCGGCCGGCTTGTTCGGTCCTACGCTGGGTAAGTTGCTGGCCAACCTGAAGGCGTCCGGCTACCAGCCCGAGCAGGTCGACGAGATCTACATCACCCATATGCACCCCGACCACGTTGGCGGGCTGGCGGCCGATGGCCAGCGCGCCTTCCCCAATGCCGTGGTGCGCGCCGGCAAGGCCGATGCCGATTACTGGCTCAGCCAGGCCAACCTGGACCATGCGCCGGCCGAACAGAAGGGCTTCTTCCAGGGCGCCATGGGCGCGCTGGGGCCCTACGTTCAGGCCAACAAGTTCGTGCCCATCACGGGTAATACGGAACTGGTGCCGGGGGTGAAATCGTATGCGAGCGCCGGCCACACGCCGGGCCACACTACCTTTGTAGTGGAAAGCAAGGGCCAGAAGCTGGTGCTGCTGGGCGACTTGATGCACGTGGCGGCCGTCCAGTTCGACGATCCGGCCGTGACCATCGCTTTCGATACGGACAACAAGGCCGCCGCCGCCCAGCGCAAGGCCGCCTTCGCCGACGCGGCCAAGCAGGGTTACCTGATCGGTGCATCCCACCTGCAATTCCCGGCCCTGGGCCATCTGCGCGCCAGCGGCAAGGGCTACCAGTTCGTGCCGGTCAACTACGCGATCCCGCGCTGATCACCTGCGCCTGTACGCGAGAAACAGGGCGCCGCGGCGCCCTGTTTTTTTGCCGGACCGTGCGCTGGCTGCGGCACGGTCTGCGGTGTCATGCGGCGCCGCAGCGCCGCATGGGTTCCTTACGCCACTTCCAGCGCCGGATAGTCGGTATAGCCTTCTTCCGTCGGATGGTAGAACGTTTCCATCTTCCACTCGTTGAGCGGCGCGTCCAGTTGCAAACGGCGCGGCAGGTCGGGGTTGGCGATGAAGGCCTTGCCGAATGCGATCGCGTCAGCCGTGCCGGCGTCGAGCACGCGCTGGGCCGTCGCCTTGTCCATCTTCTCGTTGGCGATGAACACGCCGCCGAATTCACGCTTGATCATCGGCGCCAGGCTGTCGTCGCCGACCGCTTCGCGGGCGCAGATGAAGGCGATCTTGCGCTTGCCCAGCTCGCGCGCCACGTAGCCGAAGGTGGCGGCCGGGTCCGAATCGCCCATGTCATGGGTGTCGCGGCGCGGCGCCAGGTGCATGCCCACGCGGTCGGCCCCCCAGACGTCGATGCAGGCGTCCGTCACTTCCAGCAGCAGGCGGGCGCGGTTCTCGATCGAGCCGCCATAGTTGTCGGTGCGGTGGTTGGTGCTGTCTTGCAGGAACTGGTCGAGCAGGTAGCCATTGGCGCCGTGCACTTCCACGCCGTCGAAGCCGGCCAGCTTGGCGTTTTCGGCCGCCTTGCGGTAGGCGGCCACGATGCCGGGCAGCTCGGCCGTCTCCAGCGCGCGCGGCACGGGGAAGGGGCGCTGCGGACGCAGCAGGCTCACATTGCCCTTGGCGGCGATGGCGCTGGGCGCCACGGGCGGCTGGCCGTCGAGGAACGAGGGGTCGGAAATGCGGCCCACGTGCCATAGCTGGGCGAAGATGCGCCCGCCGGCCGCGTGCACGGCGTTCGTCACCAGTTTCCAGCCTTCCACCTGCTCATCCGACCACAGGCCGGGCGTGTCCGCGTAACCGACGCCCTGCGGCGTGACGGCGGTCGCCTCGCTCAGGATCAGGCCGGCGCTGGCGCGCTGCGTGTAGTACTTGGCCATCAGGGCGTTGGGGACGCGGCCGCCACCAATGGCGCGGGCGCGGGTGAGCGGGGCCATGATGATGCGGTTTTTCAGGGTCAGGTTGCCGATGGTGATGGGATCAAACAGATTTGCCATGATGAGTTCCTGTCATAAAAGTGCCGGGCCATGCCGGCAAAGGCGAGCCCCGTTCAGAGGCCCGTATTCATGTGGTCGAGAAATGCCTGGATGGTCGCTTCGTCGCGCTTGAAGTAATTCCACTGGCCGACCCGATACGACACGATCAGCCCGGCCTTTTGCAGCGTGGCCAGGTGGGCCGATACGGTCGATTGCGACAGGCCGCAGCGGCGGTCGATCAGGCCGGCGCACACCCCCAGGCTGAGCGGGTGTTGCTGGTCGGCGAAGAAGACTTCCGGCTCCCGCAGCCACGCCAGGATCTGGCGTCGCACCGGGTTGGCCAGCGCTTTGTGAATTGCATCGATATCCATCATTACTCGCTTGTTACTGACTTCGTGTGTTTCGTCACAGGACGATATATGTATCGGTTTTTGCCGATTTCAATATCGCCATCTTACGATATAAATTGAAATCGTGCTGGCGGCCGCCAAAAAAGGCTGTGTCCGGCAAGCGCGGCAGGGCAGTGCTACACTGCGGCCTGACCTCTCAAGGAGACGATGTTGACCTGGTTGATACTGATACTGGCGGGCTTGCTGGAAGTGGCGTGGGCCGTCGGGCTGAAATACACGGCGGGATTCACCCGCCCCGTGCCGTCCGTGTTGACGCTGCTGGCCATGGCCGGCAGCGTGGGCTTGCTGGGCCTGGCGTTGCGCCACTTGCCCCTGGGGACGGCCTATGCCATCTGGACCGGCATCGGCACGGTGGGGACGGTGATCTTCGGCATCATCGTGCTCGGCGAACCGGCCAGCGTGGTGCGGTTGGCCTGCATCGCCATGATCGTGGCCGGCATCCTCGGCCTGAAACTGGCCACGGCCTGAGCGGCCTGAGTGGCGTGAAGCGTCAGCGGCCGCTGCTCCAGCGCTCGTAGATGCGGTTCAGTTCGCCGGTCGCCCGCAGCTTCAACAGCGTCTGGTCCAGCAAGTGGACGGTCGCGGGCGGCACTTTCTTGCTGACCCAGAAATAGATCGGTTCTTCCTTCAGCACGCCTGGCACCAGGCGCACCTGGTCGCCCAGGCCGTTTTCGCGCACGATCCAGTTCAGCGACAGTTCGTTCATGTAGAAGAATCGCCCATGGCCGGCGATGATCTTCTTGAGGTTGATCACATTGTCGCTGGTGCTGTCGTCCACCTTCAGGCCCAGGGCCCGCAGCTGGTCCGAATAACCGGCCCCGCGCGAGGTGTTGACCAGTGGCTTGAGTTTCACCAGCTCTTCCAGGCTGTCGACCTTGACCCGGTCGTTGGCCGCCGCCGCCACCCGGTGCCGCACCATGTACAGCGGCTTGCCGACGATGGTGGCGATGTCGCGCCGGCGCTGGGTATCGAGCAGCGCACAGGCGCACGCCACGTTGCCCGATTCCAGCCCTTGCTCGATGACGGGGATGGAGCGGAATTCGTGCTGGCCGGTGAAGTGCAAACGCGGCTCCGCCTTCTCGATCGCTTGCAGGATGTCGGGGCACACGCCCTCGCTGTGGTCGCCCCGGTTGATCCACTTGGGCGGCAGGCTTTCCTGGGCCAGCACGGGCAGGTTGCTCACCTGGTCCCGGGCGCAGGCGGGCCACGCGGTGAGCGCGGCGGCCGTCAGCAAAAGTAACCCAGGGATATTCATGTTGCCTCCTGCGACGATTCTAGACGCATCACCGGGCGTGCGCCAGCATTGCATGGTGCAAGCCCGCGCGAAAAGCGACGCCCCGTCATCACAGGCCGGGACGGCTACGGGCCAGGTAATACCATTCGCAGTGGGCAGCGGCGGCACTGTCGGGAAACAGCATCACGCCGTCGAACGGGGCCACGACCGGCGTGCCATCGGCGCGGCGGCCGATTTCCTCGCCCTGGCGTACCGGGTCGAAGCTGGCCCAGTCGCGGCTGAACTGGTCATCCGCGTGCAGTTTGTCGTGGACTTCGACCATGCTGAGCACTTCCATGCGCGCCTCGGGCACGGGCGCCGGGGGCGTGGCGGCCGTCAGGCCGAGGAAGGCCAGCGCATTTACGATGGCCTGGTAGGCCACGTCCGGCGCGCGCGGATCGGCATGCTGGCCGCATTCGAGCGTCAGCGCATAGCCGCCCGTGCTGCGCATGTATTCGGTGGTGCCCACGCCGTAGCGCAGCACCAGGTCCAGCTGGCTGTCGCCGCGCAGCCGCCGCCGCACGCCCTGGCCATAGGTGCGCAGCCAGCCTTCCACGAAGCGCTGCACGCCCAGCCGGCGCGCCAGCGCCCGTTCCTGCCGCGCTTGATGGAACGGTTCCAGCGACCCGTCGTTGTCCGGCGGTCCCACCATCACAAACGGTGCGCTGTCGGCGTTGAAGGAATGCAGGTCCAGCAGCACGTCGTGGCTGGCCAGGAGCGGGCAGAGCCAGTTGGCCACGCGGTCCTCGAAATCCTGCGGCGCGGCATTGGGGAACAGGTTGCGGTTCAGGTTGCGCTCGCCGCTCCGTTCGCCTTTGCCATAGGCCAGCGGATTGGCCACCGGCACCAGCGTCAGGCAGCCGTGCGTGAGCGCCAGGGCGCCGCTGTCCAGTTCCACCATCAGGCGTTCGATGGCACGCGTGCCGCAGGTCTCGTTGCCGTGGACGGCGCCCAGCACGATCAGGCGCGGGCCATCGCCCTGGCCCTGGTATCCGACTGACTTGAACGCGATCTCGTTGGCCGGTTTCATCCGTTGCTCCCTCGCGTTGGCGCCCCGCGCTCAGGGGCGCGCATCGATCACGTCGAACGGTGACTGCATGCTGGACAGGTAAGCCATCAGGGCGCGGGCCCGGTCGCCCTCATCCTGGCCCGCCGTGCTGGCGATGGCCGCGCGCAGGCCCGGCAAGACTTCCGTCACATGCGGGCTGCGGTAAGCATCGATCAGCAGCAGCGCCAGCTCCGTGGCGCGGCCGCGGTTGTTGCGCATGCGCTGCTCCAGCACGGCCAGCAGCGCACGCTGCATGCGTGGCGTAGGGTTGGTGATGTAGGCGAATACCAGCGGGGTGTTGCTGATCGCTTCGCACAGGCGGTTCTCGATCTGCTCTGGCTTGACGTCGGAAGCGATGTCGAAATACGCGCCATTCCAGCGCGTGCGCGCATAGGGATGGCCGGGTGGAAAGGCGTCAGCCGTCTCGAAACCGCAAACGCGGCTCAGGTGGCGCAGCCAGGCGAGCAGGGTGGAGGTCATGGCGCCATTGTAGCGGCAATGCGTGGCCAGCGCCGGGCAAAGAGGATGGCCAAAAAAAACGCCCCGGGCGGGGCGTCTGGTACTGCGGATGTGGCGTTTGCCGATCAGGCTTTGCGGCGACGGGCCAGGAAGCCCACCAGGCCCAGGCCGGCCAGCAGCATGCCGTAGGTTTCTGGCTCAGGTACTGGCGACGAGAAGGCGCGATAGTTGCTCAGCTTGTCGCTGGTGACGACGAACGGATTGGCGGCTGCCTGGGTCCAGTGGAACAGCATTTCGCC
The DNA here is from genome assembly GCF_014042345.1 of Rugamonas brunnea. Classification (GTDB taxonomy): domain Bacteria; phylum Pseudomonadota; class Gammaproteobacteria; order Burkholderiales; family Burkholderiaceae_D; genus Rugamonas; species Rugamonas brunnea. The sequence goes on along the minus strand of NZ_JACEZT010000010.1, from coordinate 220,570 downwards.
GTCGCCAAAGTGCAGGGCCAGGTAGTTGTACTGAGGTGGCTGGTTGATCGTCAGCGTCTTCAGGGTGCTGTTGGGGATTGCCGAGGCATTGGCGCCGCCAACGTAGGTCAGGGTGGCGGGCAGGCCCCAGCCGGTCAGGCCACTGGAGTTGATCGAATTCAGTACGGTGTTGGAGTTTTGGTTGGCTGGGCCGCCGTTCGACCAGAACGCAACTTGCACTGGCGACGAGGCGAAGTCGGTAAAGGTGACAGTATGGCCAGCCTCCAGCGTGAAGGTGGCGATATTGTTAACGATACTGCTGGTCACCAGGCTGGTGACGTCCACATAGGCGGCGTTCGCGGAGGCGGCGAGCGCCAGGCCGGCGGCGGCGATCGACAGTTTCAGCGCTTTGATCTTCGTGTTGTTCATGTTATATCCCGTGTTTGTAGAGTGATAAATGACTGGCATCGCTCGCTATTCTGTCTGCGCTTCACAACTGCCAGCGGTGTGAAATTGAAGCAGTGAACACAGGTTATCATAAGACTCACGGAATTTGCTAACTGAAAACAAAAATATTTGCCTCTTTTGTTGCAAGTATGCTCATTTAGTGGATTCGGGAGCAATAAAATTATAGCGCCAGAAATGTTGCATGGCCTGGCGGGCCGGCATTGGCGGCTAGCTCCGGTTCTTTTCCGCGCTCAGCTTTTGCAGCAGCCGGGCCAGCTCTTCCTGCATCATCGGTGACAGGTTGATGAACTGGCAGCCGATCTGTACTTGCTCGCCAAGCAAGAATGAACGGAAGGTGCGCGACAAGCGGATCTCCAGGTCGGCGATCATGACGGCGTCCGGGCCCAGTTCCAGCCGCACCCGCTGCAGTTTGCGGCCCACGTGCAGGCCCACGGCATCGCGCGGGGCGGCCCGCATGCCGACGCCGCCAGCGGAAAAGTCATACAACTGCAACTCATAGGGCCTGCCGTTGAGCACGAACGAGGCCAGGAAGTACACGCCCAGCGGCGTTTCCAGGCGCTGCGCGGCGCGCCGGTTGAGGATCTGGCACTTCTCGGGGAAGGTGGCCGGGATCAGGGTCGGCTGCCCGGCCAGCGGCGCCCAGTCGGGCGAGCTGAGCTTGAATTGCATCTTGGCGCTGCGCAGCCAGGCCACGAACACGGCTTCACCGGGCGGCAGGGTTTCGCCTTCGTTCAGTTCCAGCACGAAATGGGGATGGTCGGGATCGACGGAGCGGATGCGCGCCATCACCACGCTGGTGCTGCTGTTGGGGTAGATCGACACCGGATCGCCGGTCTCGGCCAGCATGGCCAGCGCGTCGCCGATGTCCTGCTCGTCATGCATCTCGTGCGGCTTGCTGCCGGCCGCGATCGGTTCCTGCGCATCGCTGAGGCTGGGCGGACCACGACGGAATTGGGTGGGGAGGGGATTGTTCACGACGGCATATCTCTTTGCAATTTTCGGGGGAAAAAGATGGTCTGCGAGGGGTAGTTTACCCACTATTGCCCGCATTGGCTTGCAGAATAGCAAGAATCTTTCATCTAATGGCTATCCGATGCCACACCCGCCGTCGCAGGTGGGGTGCGCAGGCTTAAAAACGCTCGTCGGGCCGCAGGTAGCGCCATTGTCCGACAGGCAAGTCACCGAGCTTGACCTTGCCGATCCGCACCCGCTTCAGGCCCACCACCTTCAGGCCCACCATCTCGCACATGCGGCGGATCTGGCGCTTCTTGCCTTCGCGCAGGGTGAAACTGAGCTGGTCCTCGTTCTGCCAGCGCACCTTGGCCGGCAGCAATGGCTTGCCATCCATCCACAAGCCATGATTGAGCTTTTTCAGGTCCGACTCGGGCAGCTTGCCGGGGCGCGTGTATTCCACCCGCACCAGGTATTCCTTGTCGATATCGGTGTCGTGGCCGATCAGTTGCTTGGCCACGCGGCCGTCCTGGGTCAGCACCAGCAGGCCGACCGAATCGATGTCGAGCCGGCCGGCCGGCACCAGGCTGCGCAGCTGGGTCGGATGGAACTGTTCCGTGGCCGGGTCGTCGGCCCAGCGGTTCTCGGGTTTGATTAGCGCCACGGCCGGCTGGTAGCCATCCTCGGCTTGGCCGCTCACATAGCCCATCGGCTTGTTGATCAGCACCGTCACACGTTTCGATTGCTCGGCCGCGGCCTGGCGTTCCACCGTCACGCGCTGGCTGGGATAGACCTTGCTGCCCAGCTCGGACACCACCTTGCCGTCCACCCGCACCCAGCCGCGGGCGATCCATTCGTCGGCCTCGCGGCGCGAGCACAGGCCCAGTTCGGACATGCGTTTGGACAGGCGTAAAAGTTCTTCACTCATGTTGCTTTATTTCTTCAATGGGGGAGGGACGCGGCTCACACCTTGAGCGCGTCCAGTAAATCGGTTTCCAGTTGCAGTTGCAGGCGCGCGTTGCTGAGGGCGGCGCCGTCGACCAGGAATACGTCCTCGACCCGCTCGCCCAGCGTCATCACCTTGGCCGTGTGCAGGTTGATCTTGTACTTGGTGAGCACGTTGGCGATCGAATAGAGCAGGCCGGTGCGGTCGTTGGCCGCCACCGACAGCAGGTAATACTGGCCGCGCTCGTCGGGCCGCAGGTCGACCGTGGGCTGGATCGGGAAGCTGCGCGACAGGCGCGACAAGCGGCCCTTGCCCGGCGCCGGCAGCGCCGTCTGACTGGTCAGCAGCTCGCACAGTTCATGCTCGATCAGGCTGATGATGTCGCGGTAGCTCTTGGCGAAGTTCTGTTCCGTGACGAGGAAGGTGTCGAGCGCGTAGCCGTGGTGGGTGGTGTGGATCTTGGCGTCCAGGATGCTGAAGTTCTTGCGGTCGAAGTAGCTGCAGATGCGCGCGAACAGGTCGGCCTGGTCGCGCACGTAGACGGCGATCTGCAAGCCTTCGCCGATCGGCGCCAGCCGGCATTTGACGACCGGCTGGGCGCTGTCCATGCGGTTGTACAGCGCGCGCGTCTCCCACGCGATGTCGGAGGCGTCGTGGCGCAGGAAGTAGGCCACGTCGAGCTGCTTCCACAGGGCCTCGTGGGCGTCCGGCGGCAGGCCGTACAGGCGCAGCGTGGCCAGCGCCTCGTGCTGGCGGTTTTTCAGTTCGCTGTCGGCCGAATGGTGCTCACCGCCCAGCACGCGCAGCGTGATGCGGTACAGGTCTTCGAGCAGCTTGCCCTTCCACGCGTTCCACACCTTGGGACTGGTGCCGCGGATGTCGGCCACCGTCAGCAAATACAGCGCCGTCAGGTGGCGTTCGTCGCCCACCACCTTGGCGAAGGCGGCGATCACGTCCGGGTCCGACAGGTCCTGCTTCTGCGCCACCTGCGACATGGTCAGGTGGTTCTCGACCAGGAACACCACCAATTCCGTGTCCTCGGCGCTCATGCCGTGGTCGTGGCAGAACTGGGCCGCGTCCACCGTGCCCAGTTTCGAATGGTCGCCGCCGCGGCCCTTGGCGATGTCGTGGAACAGGGCGCCCACGTACAGCACCCACGGCTGCGCGAAGTTGGCCATCAGCTGGCTGCAGAACGGGTATTCGTGCGCGTGCTCGGTCATCGTGAAGCGGCGCATGTTGCGCACCACCATCAGGATGTGCTGGTCCACCGTGTAGACGTGGAACAGGTCGTGCTGCATCTGGCCCACGATCTTGCGGAAGTTGGGCAGGTAGCGGCCCAACACGGACAAATCGTTCATGCGCCGCAGCGTGTGGATGATGCCCACCGGCGCCTGCAGGATGCGCAGGAACAGCGCGCGGTTGACGGGGTCCTGGCGGAAGCCGGCGTCGATCTTGAAGCGCTCGTGCCACAGCGCGCGCATGGTGCGCGAGGTCATGCCCTTGAGCGCCGGGTTCTGCGTCATGAGCAGGAAGATTTCCAGCATGGCCGACGGGGTGCGCTCGAACGTGTCGTCATCGTTCATGTCGATGAAGCCGTTCAGTTCATTGAAGCGCGCGTTGATCGGCACGGCCACGCCCGACTTCGGGAACAGCCGTTCCTCAATGTTCTGCAGCAGGATGGTGTTGAGCTGGGTGACGGTCTTGGCGGCCCAGTAGTAGCGCTGCATCAGGTATTCGCTGGCACGGCGCATGTTGGCGCCGCTGCCGGTGGCCTGGAAGCCCAGCGTCTCGGCGATCGCCGTCTGCACGTCGAACACCAGTCGGTCTTCGCGCCGGCCTGCGTGCAGGTGCAGGCGCACGCGGATGTCCTTGAAGGCGCGCTCCTTCTCCATCAGCTGCTTGGCCTCGGTCTGGGTGATCAGGCCGGAGGTGGCCAGCGTGCGCCACGAGTTGGCCAGGCCGGCCGCCTTGACCATCCACAGGATCACCTGCAGGTCGCGCAGGCCGCCCGGGCTTTCCTTGCAGTTCGGCTCCAGGCTGAAGGCCGTGTCCTCGTACTTGGCGTGGCGCTGGCGCATCTCCAGCATCTTCGCGTGGAAGAAGGCCTGCGGGTCCATGGCGGCGTCGTAGCGCCGCTGCAGCTCCTCGAACAGCGGCTGGTCGCCGCAGATCAGGCGCGCTTCGAGCAGGCTGGTTTGCACCGTGATGTCGGCCTGCGACTCGGTCATGCATTCGTCCACGGTGCGGATGCTGTGGCCGATCTCCAGCCCCAGGTCCCACAGCAGCTGCACCAGCTCCTCCAGCTTGCCGCGGGTGGACTCGTCGGGCGCGCGCGCCAGCAGGATCAGCAGGTCCACGTCCGAGTGCGGGAACAGCTCGCCGCGGCCGTAGCCGCCCACGCCGACCAGGGCCGTGTCGTCCGGCAGCGCGGCCGCGTGCCATGCCTCGGTCAGCACCGCGTCCACGCTCTGGCGCAGGTTGCGTAGCAGTTTTTCCGGCATGCCGTCGGCCTGGAAGCCCGCGATGACGAGCTGGCGGTCGGCCTTGAGCTGGCGTTTGAGCTGCTCCCTGAGGTCCTTCTTCATCGCGGCGGCCGGCATGGTGCTTACGCGGCCACGGTGGCGTTGGTGATGAAGGCCGGTGGCGGCGGGCTGCCGGCCGACAGGGTCAGCACCTCGTAGCCGGTGTCGGTGACCAGGATGGTGTGTTCCCACTGGGCCGACAGGCTGCGGTCCTTGGTCTTGATGGTCCAGCCGTCGCCCATTTCGCGGATCTCGCGCTTGCCGGCGTTGATCATCGGCTCGATGGTGAAGATCATGCCGGGCTTGAGTTCCTCCAGCGTGCCGGGGCGGCCGTAATGCAGCACTTGCGGTTCGGTGTGGAACACCTTGCCGATGCCGTGGCCGCAGAATTCGCGCACCACGCTGTAGCCGGCTTTTTCCGCGTGCTGCTGGATGGCGTGGCCGATGTCGCCCAGGTGGGCGCCCGGCTTGACCTGGGCGATGCCCAGCCACATGCACTCATAGGTGATGTCCGACAGGCGCTTGGCCATGATGGACGGTTCGCCGATGAAGAACATGCGGCTGTTGTCGCCGTGGTAGCCATCCTTGATGACGGTGATGTCGAGGTTGACCACGTCGCCGTTCTTGAGCACCTTGTCGCCGGGGATGCCGTGGCAGATCACGTCGTTGACGGAGGTGCAGATGGCTTTCGGGAACGGCGTGTAGCCGGGCGGGCAGTAGTTGAGCGGCGCCGGGATGGTGCCCTGCACGTTGACCATGTATTCGTGGCACAGGCGATCCAGCTCCCCGGTGGTGACGCCGGGTTTGATGAAGGGGGTGATGTAGTCCAGCACCTCGGAGCCCAGGCGGCCGGCGACGCGCATGCCGGCGATGTCTTCGGCGGTGTTGATGGTAATCGACATAGTGGATCGCAATCTGCAAAGTAAACGGAAAAAACGCAGGCAGCGAGCAGGTCGAACCTCAGGTCCGTGCTCGCGGCGTGCAGTAGCTTGAAATTATAATCGAGGCGGGACGCACCGTGCTGACTGACGGGGCGGGGCGCCGCAAGTGCGCCGGCCAGGCGGCGCGCTTGCGGGCAGGGCGGAATCAGGCGGCGCGGCGCTTGGCCAGCCAGCCCAGCAGGCCAACACCGGCCAGCAGCATGGCCCAGGTGTCCGGTTCCGGTACTGGTGGCGGCACCGGCGGGGTTGGTGGCGTCGGCGGCAGGCCCACTTGCACTTCGAATGGTGGCGCCGAGTTGACGAACGACGGCGGCGTCACGATCGGCACGGGTGGCGTGAACTGCACTTCGCGCGGCGATTGCACCATGGGTGGTGCTTCGGCCGGCACCACCACCACCGGCGCGGCGGCCGCTACCAGGATGGGCGCGCGGCCACCGCCGCCTTCTTCAGTGTTGTGGGCCACGGGCGCAGCGGGACGCGTGATGCGGCTAATGTTGCCGCAGATCTTGGGCACCAGGATGCAATGGGTGTCCGCGCAGTAGACGGCCGCCGGTTCGACGCGCGACTTGGCCCACTTGTTGCGGGTCACGCTGTGGCACACGGAGGCGGCGCCAAAGTGCATGTCGCGGATGGCCGGATCGTAGGCGCCGTTGGTGTCGCTGGTGATGGCGTCGCGGGTGATGCTGACCATGTCGTCAGGCTGCTTGCTGGCGATGCGCTTTTTCAGTTCCGCCCGCACGGACGGTGGCAGATCGGTATAGCGGTCAATAGCGGCGTTCGCATTGCCCGTGTAGGGATTCACGCCGGGACGGTCCCAGGAGCAGCTGGGCTGCACGGTGGACAGGGCGGCTAGCGTTACAGCGAGAGCGATGGACATGATGTTGTTCTTCCCATTGTTATGCTGGTTTATAGTGTCCTGCAATTCGGTATTGCCGTTACAGAACTATAGTTTTCCTAATGATAATACGATTCGGCAATCAATTGCTGTAATTTAAGCCACAAACGCTACAAATATTTCATCAAAATGACATTGATTTTTCTTGACACGGGTAATGTTGTTGAAAATATATGCGGAGGAGTTGATGCGGGGCGGGGTGGTGACATGCCGGACTTGATCCGGCGACCCATGTTGCGGTAGAATCTCGGGTTGCTTGAATTCGGTTTTGAGCAATGTTGTAAAAATAGTTGTAAAACAGTTCGATTTTTTTTAATTACACAAGCGAATCCGGTCGACAAGGGTGCCGTCAAGGTGACTGATCGGATTCCAGACCCAACCCTGGAGTTTAATATGTCCGTAACTATGCGCGAAATGCTGGAAGCCGGTGTCCACTTCGGTCACCAAACCCGTTTCTGGAACCCAAAGATGGCACCGTTCATCTTCGGTCACCGCAACAAGATCCATATCATCAACTTGGAAAAGACGATGGGTATGTATCAGGAAGCGATGAAGCACGTGAAACAGGTCGCTTCGAACCGTGGCACCATCCTGATGGTCGGCACCAAGCGTCAAGCCCGCGACATCATCGCCGCTGAAGCTCAGCGCGCAGGCGTTCCTTATGTTGACCAGCGCTGGCTGGGCGGCATGCTGACCAACTTCAAGACCATCAAGACTTCGATCAAGCGCCTGAAAGACATGGAAGCGGCCATCGAAGACGGTTCCGTCGAGAAGCTGTCGAAAAAAGAAGCGCTGATGTTCCAACGCGAAATGGTCAAGCTGCAGAAGTCGATCGGCGGCATCAAAGAGATGGGTGGCGTTCCTGACGCGATCTTCGTCGTTGACGTCGGCTACCACAAAGGTGCGATCACCGAAGCGGCAAAACTGGGCATCCCTGTCATCGGCGTGGTCGATACCAACCACTCGCCAGAAGGCGTGAGCTATGTGATCCCAGGTAACGATGACTCCTCGAAAGCCATCATGCTGTACGCCCGCGGTGTGGCTGACGCCATCCTGGAAGGCCGTGCTGCCGCTGGTAACGAAGTCGTTGAAATGATCAAGGCTGCTGCTGGCGACGAGTTCGTCGAAGTGAACGAACAGGCTTAATTGCTGGTTCGTCAGTAGCTTGGAAAAAGGGGTGGCAGCAGCTCCCCCTTTTTTTTAATGTCGTGGACCGGGCGCTGTGCGCCGTACCGTGCGCCGCCCCACACCACACCCCCCACAGAATACAGGAGAAACACATGGCAGCGATTACTGCAGCGATGGTAGGCGAACTGCGCGCCAAGACCGACGCACCGATGATGGAATGCAAAAAGGCCCTGACGGAGGCCGATGGCGACATGGGCCGCGCGGAAGAGATCCTGCGCGTCAAACTGGGCGGCAAGGCCTCGAAAGCATCGGCCCGCATCACGGCTGAAGGCGTGGTGGCGACCTACATCGCCAACGGCGTGGGCGCCCTGGTGGAAGTGAACTCGGAAACGGACTTCGTGGCCAAGAACGACGACTTCCTGAACCTGGCCAACACCGCCGCCAAACTGGTGGCTGAAAAGAACCCGGCCGACGTGGCCGCCCTGCTGGCCCTGCCGGCAGCCGATGGCAAGACCCTGGACGAAGTGCGCTCGGCCCTGATCGGCAAGATCGGCGAGAACATGTCGATCCGCCGCTTCCAGCGTTTCGAAACCTCGGCCAAGCTGGCTTCCTACCTGCACGGTACCCGTATCGGCGTGATGGTGGAATTCGACGGCGCCGACGAGCAAGTGGGCAAGGACGTGGCCATGCACATCGCCGCCATGAAGCCGGTGTCGCTGTCGGCTGACCAGGTGCCTGCTGAACTGATCGAAAAAGAGCGTTCGGTGGCCCAGCTGAAAGCGGAAGAAGACGCCGCCAAGGCCGCCGCCGAAGGCAAGCCAGTGCAGTCGCCGGAAATCCTGGCCAAGCGCCTGGAAGGTTCCGTGCAAAAGTTCCTGAAGGAAGTGTCCCTGCTGAACCAGGCCTTCGTGAAGAACGACAAGCAGTCGATCGAGCAGATGCTGAAAGAGAAAGCGACCACCGTGAAAGCCTTCACCATGTACGTGGTGGGCGAGGGGATCGAGAAGAAACAAGACGACTTCGCTGCTGAAGTGGCCGCGCAAATGGCCGCTTCCAAAGGAGCGTAATGTGAAAACGGGCCGCGAGGCCCGTTTTTTTAACCCGCCGTCCCGGCCATCCCGGGCGGCCGGTTTTGCAACACCCGGCGCGCCCTGTCGCGGTATCATCGCGAGCGTGGTCCGTGCGCCGGCAGTCACACCCGAATAAACACTATTAAGGAGCCCCAGCTCATGTCAAAACCAGCCTACAAGCGCGTCCTCCTCAAATTGTCCGGCGAGGCCCTGATGGGTGATGACCCGTATGGCATCAACCGCGGCACGATCGAGCGGATGGTGGCCGATGTGGCCGAGGTGGCGAAGATGGGCGTGGAACTGGCGATCGTCATTGGCGGCGGCAACATCTTCCGCGGCGTCGCCCCCGGCGCCCAGGGCATGGACCGCGCCACGGCCGACTACATGGGCATGCTGGCCACCGTGATGAACGCGCTGGCCCTGGCCGACGCCATGCGCCACGTGGGCATCACGGCGCGCGTCATGTCGGCCATCGGCATCGAGCAGGTGGTGGAGCCGTATGTGCGCCCCAAGGCGCTGCAGTACCTGGAAGAGGGCAAGGTGGTCGTGTTCGCGGCCGGCACCGGCAACCCCTTCTTCACCACCGACACCGCGGCCGCCCTGCGCGGCTCGGAAGTGAGCGCCGAGATCGTGCTCAAGGCCACCAAGGTCGACGGCGTCTACACGGCCGATCCGAAGAAGGATCCGCACGCCACCCTGTTCCATTCGATCACCTTCGATGAAGCCATCGCCAAGCACCTGCAAGTGATGGACGCCACCGCCTTCGCGCTGTGCCGCGACCAGAAACTGCCGATCAAGGTGTTCTCCATCACCAAGCCCGGCGCGCTGATGCGCGTTGTGATGGGCGAGGATGAAGGTACACTGGTGCACGTATAAATTTTCATCTACAAAAATCGACGTATAGTCCCACCCAAGATACAGGAGAGCAGCAATGTCCTTAGCTGACGTAAAAAAGAACGCCCAGGAACGCATGGTCAAGTCCCTGGAAACCCTGCGCGCGGACCTGGCCAAGGTGCGCACGGGCCGCGCCCACACCGGCATCCTGGACCACGTGATGGTCGAGTACTACGGCAGCCCCACGGCCCTGGCCCAGGTGGCCAACGTCACCTTGCTGGACGCGCGCACCATCGGCGTGCAGCCGTACGAAAAGAAGATGGCTTCGACCATCGAGAAGGCCATCCGTGACGCCGACCTGGGTCTGAACCCGTCGGCCCAGGGCGATGTGATCCGCGTGCCGACCCCGCCGCTGACCGAAGAACGCCGCAAGGAAATGGTCAAGCTGTGCAAGGGCGAGGGCGAGGACGCCAAGATCGCCGTGCGCAACATCCGCCGCGACGCCAACGAATCGCTGAAAAAGCTGGTCAAGGACAAGGCTTGCTCGGAAGACGACGAGCGCCGCGCATCGGATGAAGTGCAGAAGCTGACCGACAAGTTCATCGCCGACATCGACAAGATGGTGGCCGAGAAGGAAAAGGAAGTGCTGACGGTGTAAGCGGCCGGACCTCCGTGCCGGGGTCAGACCCCGCCTGGCGCTGCCGGCCCGTCCGGCGCTGCCAGCGCGGGTCTGGCCCCTGTTGTGTTTTAGTGGTTCAGCTGTAATACTTTATACTTTGGCATTTGTGTTTTCATGAAATATACGAGCTCGACCACCGCTGTACCGGATGCGCCCGCCGTGCCGCGCCATGTCGCCATCATCATGGATGGCAATGGCCGCTGGGCCACCAAGCGCTTCCTGCCGCGCGTGGCCGGCCACGTCAAGGGCGTGGAGGCCGTGCGCAGCGCGGTGGAAGCCTGCGCCCGCCGCGGCGTGGAATACCTGACCCTGTTCGCCTTCAGCTCCGAGAACTGGCGCCGGCCCGAGGAGGAAGTGTCGCTGCTGATGCGCCTGTTCGTCACGGCCCTGGAGCGTGAAGTATCGAAGCTGCACGCCAATAACATCCGCCTCAAGGTGGTCGGTGACCTGAGCCGCTTCGACGCCAAGCTGCAGGGCATGATCGCCAGCGCCGAGCGCAAGACGGCCGCCAACACCCGCATGACGCTGACCGTGTGCGCCAACTATGGCGGCCGCTGGGACATCATGCAGGCCGTGGGCAAGATGGTGGCCACCCATCCCGGCGCTACCGATTTCACCGAGGAGCAGCTGGCGCCGCACCTGGCCATGGCCTACGCGCCCGAGCCGGACCTGTTCATCCGCACCGGCGGCGAGCAGCGCATCTCCAACTTCCTGCTGTGGCAACTGGCGTACACGGAACTGTTCTTCACGGACGCCTACTGGCCCGATTTTTCCAACGAACACCTGGACGCGGCCATCGCGTCCTACCAGCACCGGGAGCGCCGCTTCGGCCGCACCGGCGCGCAACTGGCAGAAAAGACAAGCTGATGCTCAAAACCCGGATCCTGACCGCTCTGGTCCTGCTGGCGGTACTGCTGCCGGTCCTGTTCTTCCAGTATTTCCCCGCCTTCGTGGTGGTGGCCACGCTGTTCTTCGGCGCCGCCATGTGGGAGGCCGCGCGCCTGTTCGGCCTCAAGCTGGCGCCGCTGTTCGCGGCCGTGTGCGCGGGCGCCTTCGTGTATGGCATGGACCACGCCAAGCCGGGCGCCTTCAGCTCGCTGTTCGCCGTGTGCACGCTGCTGTGGGCGATCCGCTTCGCGCCCTCGCTGGGCATGGGCCTGCCGCCGCTGAAGGGCACCGCCAACTGGACCCTCGGTGTGACGTTCGCGTTCGCCCTGTTCGGCTGCTTCTACGCCATCGTGGCGCTGTTCCAGCATTCGCCGGCCTTCCTGCTGTCGGCCATGGCGCTGGTGTGGGTGGCCGACATCGGCGCCTACTTCTGCGGCAAGGCCTTCGGCAAGCGCAAGCTGGCGCCCACCATTTCGCCCGGCAAGTCGTGGGAGGGCGCTATTGGTGGCGCCGCCATCGTGCTGCTGATCGCCAGCGTCACCATCGTGGCCGCGCCGGCGGCGCCCTGGCTGCAGGACACCTTCGCCGTGCGGCTGCACGCTACAATGGGCTGGCTGGCCACGCTGGCCATCCTGCTGCTGATGGTCGCGGCCAGCATCGCCGGCGACCTGTTCGAATCCCAGCTCAAGCGCCGCGCCGGCATGAAGGACAGCAGCAACCTGCTGCCCGGCCACGGCGGGGTGCTGGACCGTATTGACGCCCTGATCCCGGTGCTGCCGATGGCCGCGCTGATCGGGTCCTGGCTGTAAAGGAAGTAGCTATGCAACGCATTACCATCCTCGGCGCCACCGGCTCCATCGGCGTCTCCACCCTGGACGTGCTGGCGCGCCATCCCGAGCGCTACAGCGTGTACGCGCTGTCGGCCCATAGCCGGGTCGAGGAACTGGCGGCACAGTGCGAACGGTTCCGCCCCGCGCGCGCCGTGGTCGGCAGCGCCGCCGCCGCCGAACAACTGGGCGCGCTGCTGCGCGCCAAGGGCTTGCGCACGGAAGTCGAATATGGCGAGCAGGCGCTGTGCGCCATCGCCAGCGCGGCCGAAGTGGACGCCGTGATGGCTGCCATCGTCGGCGCGGCCGGCCTGGCGCCCACGCTGGCCGCCGCCCGCGCCGGCAAGAAGGTGCTGCTGGCGAACAAGGAAGCGCTGGTCATGTCCGGCCAGCTGTTCATGGACGCGGTGCAGGACAGTGGCGCCGTGCTGCTGCCGATCGACAGCGAACACAACGCCATCTTCCAGTGCCTGCCGCACGGTTACGGCCGCGCGCCCGAAGCGGCCGGCGTGGCCAAGGTGCTGCTGACCGCTTCGGGCGGCCCCTTCCTCACGCGCGCCGTGGAGACGCTGGATGCCGTCACCCCCGAGCAGGCCTGCAAGCATCCCAACTGGGTCATGGGGCGCAAGATCTCCGTCGACTCGGCCACCATGATGAACAAGGGCCTGGAAGTGATCGAGGCCCACTGGCTGTTCGGCGCGCCGGCCGACCAGATCGAAGTGGTGATCCACCCGCAAAGCGTGATCCACTCGATGGTGTCCTACGTGGACGGCTCCGTGCTGGCCCAGTTGGGCAACCCCGACATGCGCACCCCGATCGCGCACGCGCTGGCCTGGCCCGAGCGCATCGCCTCCGGCGTGGAGCAGCTGGACCTGACCCGCATGGGCGGGCTGCAATTCGAGCGTCCCGACTTCGAACGCTTCCCCTGCCTGGCGCTGGCCTTTGACGCGCTGCGCGCCGGCGGCACGGCGCCGGCCCTGCTGAACGCGGCCAACGAGGTGGCGGTGCAAGCCTTCCTCGACCAGCGCATCGGCTTCCGCCAGATCGACCGCGTGATCGCGCACGTGATGGACGCCGTGCCGCACGGTGCGGCCAGCAGCATCGCCGCCGTCATGGCACAGGACGCGGCGGCCCGCGTGGCGGCCCAGACCTACATCGCCGGCCACGCAAAATGAGCGCGCTCCAGACCCTGCTCGCATTCGTCGTCGCGCTGGGTTCGCTGATCCTGTTCCATGAGCTGGGCCATTACCTGGTGGCGCGCTGGTGCGGGGTCAAGGTGCTGCGCTTCTCCATCGGCATGGGCAAGGTGGTATGGTCGCGCCGCTTCGGCGCCGACCAGACCGAATGGGCCATCTCCGCGCTGCCGCTGGGCGGCTACGTCAAGATGCTCGACGCGCGCGAGCAGGACCTGGGCGCGCTGGCGCCGCAGGAGCTGCGCCGCGAATTCACGCACCAGAGCGTGTGGCGCCGCATCGCCATCGTGGCCGCCGGGCCGCTGGCCAACTTCCTGATCGCCATCGTGCTGTTCGCGGGCCTGTACATGGCCGGCGTGGCCGAGCCATCGAGCAAGGTGGGCGCGCCCGTGGCGGGCAGCGCGGCCGACACGGCCGGCCTGCGCCGCGGCGACCTGGTGGTGGCCATCAACGGCCATGCGGTGGCCGGCTGGTCCGAGCTGCGCTGGCAGGTGATCCAGAGCGCCATCGACAAGCAGGGCGCGCGGCTGGACGTGGAGCGTCCCGGCATGGGGCGCTATGCGCTGGAACTGCCCGCGTCGGCGCTGGCCACGCTGGACCTGGAAGGCGACGTGCTGGGCCACCTGGGCCTGACGTTGTCGCGACCCGCGCCCGTGATCGACGAGGTGCTCGCCGGTGGCGCGGCGGCGCGCGCCGGCATGCAGGCCGGTGACCTGATCGTGAGCGTGGACGGCGTGGCCGTGGCCGACGGTCCCGCCTTCATCGACCATATCCGTCCTGCCGCCGGCAAGACCGTGCGCATCGGCCTGCGCCGCGCCGGCCAGTTGCTGGAACTGGACGTCACGCCGGCCGCCGAGAAGGAAGGTAAAGGATCTGTAACAGTCGGTAAGATCGGCGCGATGGTGGCGCAGATGCCGGATATGATCGTCGTGCGGGCCGGGCCCGTGGCGGCGCTGGGCAAGGCGCTCGACAAGGTGTGGGACACCAGCACCATGACGCTCAAGATGATCGGCAAGATGATCGTCGGCGAGGTCTCGTGGAAGAACGTGACGGGCCCGATCACGATCGCCGATTACGCGGGCCAGACGGCGCGGATAGGCATGGCGAGCTACCTGAGCTTTGTCGCCTTCATCAGCATCAGTCTGGGCGTGATGAATTTGCTCCCCATACCCGTTTTAGATGGGGGGCTTTTGCTGTATTATTCGCTGGAAGTTTTGACCGGGCGCCCCGTGCCGGAGCGTTTTGGCGAGATTGCGCAACGCCTCGGCGTCGGCCTGCTGGTTGGCCTGATGATGCTCGCGGTGTTCAACGACGTGGCGCGCCTGCTGTAGAAGACAGCCCAATGAGTAGTTCTATGAATAGCCATCGATTTAGCCAATGAAATTACAAACTGACCGTATCGCCTCGTCTTCCTTTCGCCGCAGTCTGATCGGCGCCGCCGTCCTGGCCCTGTGTGCCGGCAGCGCGCTGGCCATCGAACCCTTCACCGTCAAGGATATCCGCGTCGAAGGCATTCAGCGTACGGAAGCCGGTACGGTGTTCAGCTACCTGCCGGTGCGTGTGGGCGAGACCTTCAACGACGAGAAGAGCGTGGCCGCCATCAAGGCGCTGTATGCGACGGGCTTCTTCAAGGACGTGCGGCTGGAAGCGGACGGCAATGTGCTGGTGGTGCTGGTCGAGGAACGTCCCGCCATCGCCAAGGTGGAATTCACCGGCACCAAGGAATTCGAGAAGGATACGCTGGTCAAGGCGCTGAAGGACATCGGCGTAGGCGAGGCGAAGATCTTCGACAAGGCCTCGGTCGACCGCGCAGAACAGGAGCTCAAGCGCCAGTACCTGTCGCACGGCATGTACGGCGTCAAGATCACCACCACCGTCACGCCGATCGAGCGTAACCGCGTCAACGTCACGTTCGCCGTCGATGAAGGCGAAGTGGCCAAGATCAAGCAGATCAACATCGTCGGCAACAAGGTGTTCTCCGACAGCGAGATCAAGGAAAACCTGGCCCTGAACACGGGCGGCTGGTTCAGCTGGTACACCAAGGCCAACCAGTACTCCAAGACCAAGCTGACGGGCGACATCGAATCGCTCAAGTCCTTCTACCTGAACCGCGGCTACATCGAGATGCAGGTCGAATCGACCCAGGTGTCGATCACGCCGGACAAGAAGGACATCTACATCACCATCAACATCACCGAGGGTGAAAAGTACACGGTGTCGGACATCAAGTTCGACGGCGAGACCTTCGGCCGCGAAGCCGAACTGCGCTCGCTGGTGCTGCTGAAGAAGGGCGAGACCTATTCCGGCGAGCGCCTGACGGCCACCAACAAGGCGATCTCGGACCGCCTGGGCACCTTCGGCTATGCCTTCGCCAACGTCAACGCCAACCCTGAGATCGACCGCGCCAAGCGCGAAGTGGCGTTCACCTTCTTCGTCGATCCGGGCAAGCGCGCCTACGTGCGCCACATGAACATCGCCGGCAACACCACCACCCGCGACGAAGTGATCCGCCGCGAATTCCGCCAGTTCGAATCGTCCTGGTACGACGCCAACAAGATCAAGCTGTCGCGCGACCGCGTGGACCGCCTCGGTTACTTCAAGGACGTCACCATCGACACGCCGGAAGCGCAGGGCACTTCCGACCAGGTGGACGTGAACCTGACGGTGACGGAGAAGCCGACCGGTAACTTCCAGATCGGTGGCGCGTTCTCGCAGGCCGAGAAGTTCACCTTCCAGGCCGCGATCCAGCAGGCCAACTTCGCCGGCAGCGGCACCACCGTGGGCCTGGAACTGAACACCAGCAAATACAGCCGCACCGTGTCGTTCTCGCAGACCGACCCGTACTACACGGACGATGGCGTGTCGCGCTCGTTCTCGGTTTACCTGCGCACGCAGCAGCCGCCGGCCCTGAACGTGGGTAGCTACACCATCCGCCAGCAGGGCGGCAGCATCAACTACGGTGTGCCGTTCTCGGAAACGGACACGGTGTTCTTCGGTATCGGCGCCGAGCGCTCGCGCATCGACACCGATTCCACCAGCCCGAAACGGTTCAAGGATTACGTGACCAGCCTGACCGGCGCGGCCGACGGCGTGGGCAGCGCCACCACCAACGCCTTGCCGTTGACGGCGGCCTGGGCGCGCGACAGCCGCGACAGCGCCATCACCCCGACCGTCGGCCGCTTCCAGCGCGCCAACCTGGAACTGGATATCGCCGGTCAGCAGAAATACTACCGCGCCGTGTACGAGCAGCAGTGGTACAAGCCGCTGCATCCGAAGGTCACGCTGGCGCTCAAGGGTGAGATCGACTTCGGCCACGGCATCGGCCACAATCCCTACCCGGTGTTCAAGACCTTCTACGCGGGCGGCATCGGCTCCGTGCGCGGCTACCTGAGCTCCTCGCTGGGCGCGGTCGATCCCGTCAACTTCGACGCGCTCGGTGGCGCCGAGCGCCTGATCGGCAATGCGGAATTGCAGATGCCGTTCCCCGGCTCGGGCACGGACCGCAGCCTGCGCTGGTTCGGCTTCCTCGACACGGGCCAGGTCTACCAGGAAGGCCAGAAGATGCGCGCTTCGGAACTGCGCTATTCTACCGGTCTGGGGATCAGCTGGATTTCGCCGGTCGGTCCGCTCAAGTTGAGTTATGCTAAGCCCCTGAACGCCAAGCCGGGCGACCGCCTGGAACGGTTCCAGTTCCAGATGGGTACCGGCTTCTGACGCCGTACCGGAATTATTATTGCTACGGAGAATTAAGTTGAAGACTGCATCCGCTACCTTGACCAAGTATTGCGCCGCGCTGGCGCTGGGCTGGTGCGCCGTCGCCGGGGCCCAGGCCCAGGGGCAGGCGCAGGCGCCGTCGGCGATCCAGATGTCGCGCATCGCCTGGCTCAGCCCGGAACGCATCTATAACGAGTCCAAGCTGGCCAAGCTGGCCGGCGAGAAGCTGGCCGAGGAATTCAAGACCCGCGACAAGGCCGTGCAGGACATGGCCACGCGCCTCAAGGCGGCGTCGGAGAAGCTGGACAAGGATCTGCCCACGCTGGCCGAACCGGAGCGCTCCAAGCGCCAGCGCGAAGTGTTCGAGCTCGATAAGGAATACCAGCGCCGCAACCGCGAATTCCGCGAAGACCTGAACCAGCGCACCAACGAGGAGCGGGCCGCCATCTCGGAGAAGGCGACCAGGATCATCAAGCAGCTGGCGCAGGTGGAAGGCTTCGACATCGTGCTGCAGGACGCCGTGTGGGCCAGCCCGCGCATCGACATCACCGACAAGGTGCTGGCCGCGCTGGATAAGGACAAATAAGACAAATAAGGGACGGGCAGGCAGCCGCTCCCCGCATTCATCAGCACCATAACCAGGATAGGAATCCCCCCGATGGGCACTCGACTAGGAACATTGGTCGAACGCCTGGGCGGCCAGCTGGTGGGCGATCCCAACCTGGAAGTGTCCGGGATCGCGCCACTGACGGACGCCGGCGTTTCGCACATCAGCTTTCTGAGCAATAGCAAGCTGCGCGCCCAGGCCGCGCAAAGCCAGGCGGCGGCCCTGATCGTCTCGGCCGCCGACGACGCCTTCATCGCCGCCAGCTACACGGGCGCGCGCATCGTCACCAGCAACCCCTATGTGTACTTCGCCCGCGCCGCCCAGTATTTCGCGTCGCTGACCGAGATCGTGCCGGCCGCCGGCATCCACCCGTCGGCCAGCGTGGACGCCACCGCGCAGGTGGCCGCCAGCGCCCACATCGGCGCCCACGTGACGGTGGAGCCGGGCGCCGTGATTGGCGAGGGCGCCGTGATCGACGCCGGCTGCTACATCGGCCGCGAGGCGGTGATCGGCGACGGCACCCACTTCTTCGCCAACGTGACCTTCCACGCCTATTGCCAGATCGGCGCGCGCGGCATCATCCACTCGGGCGCCGTGATCGGCACCGACGGTTTCGGCTTCGCCAACGAGGGCGGGGTCTACATCAAGATCCCGCAGACGGGCAGGGTGATGATAGGCGACGACGTCGACATCGGCGCCAACACCACCATCGACCGCGGCGCGCTGGCCGACACCGTGATCGAGGACGGCGTGAAGCTCGATAACCAGATCCAGATCGGCCACAACTGCCGCATCGGCGCCCACACGGCCATGGCCGGCTGCGTCGGCGTGGCCGGCAGCGCCATCATCGGCAAGTACTGCACCTTCGGCGGCGCGGCCATGGTGCTGGGGCACCTGACCATCACTGACCGGGTCCACATTTCCTCGGGCAGCATGGTCTCTCGCTCCATCCTCGAACCGGGCCAGTACACGGGCTTCTACCCGCTGGCCAAGAACGCCGAATGGGAAAAATCGGCCGCCATCGTGCGCAACCTGGCGACCATGCGCGACAAGATCCGCGCGCTGGAAAAAACAATTAAAACACTGACGAACCACCAAGACGAATCATGACCACTACCAACACCGTAACTTCCGAATCCACCTGCACCAAGAAGTGCCTGGACATCCACACCATCAAGCAATACCTGCCGCACCGCTATCCGATGCTGCTGGTGGACCGCGTGCTGGACTGGGAAGCTGGCAAGACCATCACCGCCATCAAGAACGTGACGGCCAACGAGGAATTCTTCAACGGCCACTTCCCGCACAAGCCGGTCATGCCCGGCGTGCTGATGATCGAAGCGATGGCGCAGACGGCCGCCATCCTGTCGTTCCTGACCATGGACGTGAAGCCGGACGAGAGCTCGGTGGTGTACTTCGTGGGCATCGACAACGCGCGCTTCAAGCGTCCCGTGGAACCGGGCGACCAGCTGGTGATGAACGTGGAAATCCTGCGCGTGGCGCGCGGCATCTGGAAGTACAAGGCCGTCGCCAGCGTGGACGGCCAGACCGCCGTGGAAGCTGAACTGATGTGCACCATCCGCAGCGCGGCCGACGCCAGCCAGCCGGCAGGGAAGTAACCATGTCGAAGATACACGCGACGGCCATCGTCGATCCGCGCGCGCAGCTCGACAGCTCGGTGGAGGTGGGGCCGTATTCCATCATCGGTCCCAACGTTTCCATTGGCGCCGGCACCGTGGTCGGCCCGCACGTGGTGATCGAAGGCCACACCACCATCGGCAGCGACAACAAGTTCTTCCAGTTCTCGTCGATCGGCGCCGCGCCGCAGGACAAGAAGTGGAACGGCGAACCGACCCGCTTGACCATCGGTGACCGCAACACGATCCGCGAATTCTGCACCTTCAACACGGGCACCGTGCAGGATAAGGGCGTGACCAGCCTCGGCAACGACAACTGGATCTCGGCCTATGTGCACCTGGCGCACGACTGCCAGGTGGGCAGCAATACCATCTTCTCCAACAACGCCCAGATCGCGGGCCACGTGGAGATCGGCGACTGGGTGATCATGAGCGGCTTCGCCAACGTGCACCAGTTCTGCAAGATCGGCGCCCACGCCTTCGTCGGCATGAGCACCAGCCTGACCCAGGACGTGCCGCCGTTCGTGCTGTTGAACGGTAACCCGGCCCAGGCCCACGGCGTCAACATCGAGGGGCTGAAACGGCGCGGTTTCACGCGCGAGCAGATCAACGGCATCCGCACGGCCTACAAGCTGATCTACCGCTCCGGCCTCACGCTGGAGGAAGCCAAGGCGGCGCTGGCGGCCGAAGAGCAGGCCACTCCGGCGGCGGCGGACCAGATCCGCGCCATGCGTGAATTCCTCGGCACTGCGACCCGTGGCATCGTCCGCTGAGCTGAACATCGCCATGGTCGCCGGCGAGCCGTCCGGCGACGTGCTGGCCGCGCGCCTGCTGTCCGGGCTGCGCCCGCAGCTGCCGCACGCCCGTTTCCACGGCATCGGCGGCGAGGCGATGATGGCGCAGGGCTTCGAGTCGCACTGGCCGATGGACAAGCTCACCGTGCGCGGCCTGCTGGCCGTGATCCCGCGCTACCGCGAGATCAAGGGCATCCAGAACGCGCTGCGCGACCAGCTGCTGGCCGAGCGGCCGGCCGCCTTCATCGGCGCCGATTATCCGGGCTTCAACCTGGGGCTGGAAATGCAGCTCAAGGCGGCCGGCATCCCCACCGTGCACTACATCGGGCCGCAGATCTGGGCCTGGCGCGGCGGGCGGATCAAGAAGATCATCAAGGCGGTCTCGCACATGCTGGTGATCTTCCCGTTCGAAGAACAGATTTACCGCGACGCCGGCGTGCCGGTGACCTACGTGGGCCACCCGCTGGCCGAGCTGATTCCCGTGCAACCGGACGAAGCGGCTGCGCGCCGCGCGCTGGGCCTGCCGGAAGACGCCAACGTGGTCACCATCATGCCGGGCAGCCGCATGTCCGAGATCAAGTACAACACGGCCGCCTTCGTGGGCGCGGCGCGCCTGTTGCGCCAGCGCGACCGCTCGCTGCGCTTCGTGGCGCCGATGGCCGGCGAACGCCAGCGCCAGTATTTCCTGGAACTGGTGGCGCAGGCCGGCCTGCAGGACGTGGAGATCCAGCTGCTCGACGGCCAGTCGCACACCGCCATCTGCGCCGCCGACGCGGTGCTGGTGGCCTCCGGCACGGCCTCGCTGGAAGTGGCGCTGTTCAAGAAGCCGATGGTGATCGCCTACAAGATGATGGCGGCCGAATGGCACATCCTGCGCCACTTCGGCTACCAGCCGTGGATCGGCCTGCCCAATATCCTGGCGCGCGAGTTCGTGGTGCCCGAGCTGCTGCAGAACGCGGCCAGCCCCGAAGCGCTGGCCGACGCCATGTGGCAGCAACTGAGCGACGCGCCGCACCGGCTGCGCCTGGCCCAGCGTTTCACCGACATGCACCACAGCCTGCTGCGCAACAGCGCGCAGGAGAGCGCGGCCGCCGTGCTCAAAGTCATCAACGCCCAGTAAAGCCCCACCGTGAATGCCAACCAGCCCGGCCTTTTCGACGACTTGCCCACGTCGCCCGATGAAATCATTTGCGGCGTGGACGAAGCCGGGCGGGGCCCGCTGGCCGGCCCCGTGTTCGCGGCGGCCGTGATCCTCGATCCGTCGCGCCCCATCGACGGCTTGCGCGACTCGAAGAAGCTGACGGAAGCCAAGCGCGACCTGTTGGCGCCGCTGATCAAGGCGCATGCGCTGGCCTGGGCCATCGCGGAAGCGTCGGAAGCGGAGATCGACAAGCTCAATATCCTGCACGCGTCCATGCTGGCCATGCGGCGCGCCGTGGAAGCGTTGAAGGTGCAGCCCACGCTGGCCCTGATCGACGGCAACCGCTGCCCCGTGATGAAGATCCAGTCCATCGCCGTCGTTGGCGGCGACGACAAGGTGGACGCCATCTCGGCCGCCTCCATCCTGGCCAAGACGGCGCGCGACGCGGCGCTGGTGACGCTGCACGCGGCCTATCCCCAGTACTGCTTCGACCAGCACAAGGGCTACGGCACGGCGCTGCACCTGGAGCGGCTGCGCCAGTTCGGCGCCTCGCCCGTGCACCGGCGCTCGTTCGCGCCCGTGCGCGCGGTGCTGGTGGCCGGCCCGCAATCCCTCACCGAAGAATAACAACATGAAAACCATCACCTCGCGCGACAACGCGCAATACAAGGAACTCAAGCACCTGGCCGGCAGTTCGCAGGCGCGCCGCAAGGCCGGCCGCACGCTGCTCGACGGCGTGCACCTGTGCCAGACCTATCTGCAACTGCGCGGCATGCCGGTGCAGTGCATCGTCAGCGAATCGGCCCTGCACAACCCGGAAGTGGCCGACATCGTGGGCCAGCTGGAAGCGCAGCACGCGCACGTGACGGGCCTGCCCGATGCGCTGTACAACGCCGTCAGCCAGGTGGAACATGGCGTGGGCGTGATGTTCCTGATCGATACGCCGGAGCGCGTGGTGACGGCGCCGCTGTCCGTGTCGGCCGTGCTGCTCGATAACGTGCAGGACCCCGGCAACGTCGGCTCCATCCTGCGCAGCGCGGCGGCGGCCGGCATCCAGCAGGTCTATTGCAGCGGCGGCACGGCGTTCTGCTGGTCGCCCAAGGTGCTGCGCGCGGCCATGGGCGCCCACTTCGTGCTCGACATCTACGAGAACGTGGACCTGGCGCCGCTGGTGTCCGGTTCCACCATCGCCACGCTGGCCACCAGCGGCTACGCCACCCAGCGCCTGTATGACGTGGACTTGCGCCAGCCTGTGGCCTGGCTGTTCGGCCATGAAGGGCAGGGCGTGGCGGACGATCTGCTGTCGCTGGCCAGCCACCAGGTGGTAATCCCGCACCTGGGGCAGGTGGAGTCGCTCAACGTGGCCGCGTGCGCGGCGGTTTGCTTTTTTGAGCAGGTCAGGCAGAATCAAGCCTAGAAGTCGTTTCAAAATGACCATGGCTAGGCGTGGCAACGAAGACAGTGCGCATGCACGGCGAGGCGCCACAACGACGCCATGGGCTTTTTGAAATGACTTCTTAATCTGAATTGAACGGAGTGGGCATGGAAAACCGGCAGTTGCATTTCCTGGTGGCCGAAGGCGAGATGGCGCAACGCCAGGCGCTGGCCGATGTGCTGGTCCACCTGGGCGCGGGCCGTATCACCCAGGTGCCGGATGGCCACACGGCGCTGCGCCACTTCGACGATGGCATCAACCCGCCCGTCGACGTCGGCATCATCGACCTGGCGCTGCCCGGCATGGACGGGCTGGAACTGATCCGGCGCCTGTCCGAGGCGCGCTGCCGCGCCGGCATCATCATCATCGGCGCGCAAAGCAATGCCGTGCTGTTCTCGGTGGAGACCATGGCGCTGGCCTATGGCATCAACCTGCTGGGCACCATCGCCAAGCCCGTGCCGCCCACGCGACTGACGGAACTGATCGAAGGCTATACTGCCGTGCCGCTGGCGCCGCCCGAAGGCGTGGCGGGGCGCACCTTCACGTTCGCGGAAGTGGGGCGCGGCTTGCAGGCGCGCCAGTTCGATCCGTATTTCCAGCCCAAGATCGAGCTGGAGACGGGGCAGGTGAAGGGACTGGAGATGTTCGCTCGCTGGCGCCATCCCGAATACGGCGTGCTGGGGCCGGAGGCCTTCATCCAGGCGCTGGAAGATAACCACCGCGTCGATTTCCTCGACTGGAGCATGATCGAGAAATCGGTGGCGGCCTGCCGCACGCTGCACGACCAGGGTATCCCGATCTCGTTTTCCATCAACGTGGACCAGAGCACGCTGGCCCATCCCCAGTTCATGGCGCAGATCTCGGCCTGCCTGGAGCGGCACCGCATCCTGCCCGACTACATCACGTTCGAAATGACGGAATCGGCCGTGCTGACCACGGAGCCGCACTTCCTGGAGCGATTGCTGCGCCTGCGCATGCTGGGCTTCGGGCTGGCCATCGACGATTACGGCACCGGGCGCTCCAATCTGCAACTGCTGGCCCGCATCCCGTTCTCGGAACTGAAGATCGACCGCAGCTTCGTGGATGGCGCCTCCCGGCGGCCCGCCATCGGCGTGGTGCTGCGTTCCTGCCTGGGACTGGCGCGCAACCTGGACCGCCGCTCGGTGGCCGTGGGCGTGGAGACCAAGCAGGACTGGGACTTCCTGCAAGGACTGGGCTGCACCTACGCCCAGGGCTTCTACATCGCCAAGCCGATGCCGGTGGAGGACTTCCCGGCGTGGCTGGACGACTGGCGCCACTTCTTCTGATCAAGTAGGCGCCTTCTCAGCCAGATCAGTACTGCCCGCGGTGATTGGGCTTGATCTCCTGCAGGATGGTGGTGGAGATCTCCTCGATCGACTTGGTGGTCGATGACAGCCAGCGGATGTTCTCGCGCTTCATCATGTTCTCCGCCTCGTTCACTTCATAGCGGCAGTTCTCGATGGACGCGTACTTGCTGCCGGCGCGGCGCTCGTTGCGGATCTCGGCCAGCCGTTCCGGCGTGATGCTGAGGCCAAAGATCTTGTTCTTGTAAGCGTAAAGCGACGTAGGCAGCTTGCCGCGCTCGAAATCGTCCGGAATCAGCGGGTAGTTGGCCGCCTTGATCCCATACTGCATGGCCAGGTACAAGCTGGTGGGGGTCTTGCCCGAGCGCGACACGCCGACCAGGATCACATCGGCCGAGGCCAGGTTCTTGTGCGACTGGCCATCGTCGTGCGCCAGCGAGAAGTTGATGGCCTCGATGCGGTTCTTGTATTCCTCCGAATCGACAATGTTGTGCGAACGACCAATGGTGTGGGTCGATTTCACGCCCAGTTCCTGCTCCAGCGGCGCCACGAAGGTTTGGATCAGGTCCATGTGCAGGCCTTTGCATTGGCGGATCACCTTCGACAGGTCGGCTTTCACCAATGTCGAAAAGATAATCGGGCGCTGGCCGTCCGTCGCGAAGGCTTCATTGATCTTGCGCGCCGCGTCGTGGGCCTTGTCCACCGTGTCGATGAAGGGCAGACGCACCTGGCGGAAGCGCAGATCGAACTGGGTGAGGACGGAATGGCCGAACGTTTCGGCCGTGATGCCGGTGCCATCCGATACAAAAAATACGGTACGGGCCGCATTTGGCAGGGGTTGGCGTTGTTCTTGAGTCATTGGGAGTGAGCTTTAGGGGAATGTGAATCGTCAATTTGCGCCGCAGGCTGTAAAATGTCTGCCAACGGTAAGATTGTGCTGCACGACGCTAAGAATAACAAGATTGAATGTCGGCGCCTCGCGTGAAGATTTCTATCTCAAGTAAGGGTGTCATTATGACCAGTATGTCCAACGCAGCATTGAAGGAGCAACAACAGGGGAATCCCGGCGAGGCGGTGTACGTCGCCTCGTTCGAGCACCTGCGCATGACGGATGTGGAATCCGTCGGCGGCAAGAACGCCTCCCTGGGCGAGATGATCAGCCAGCTGGCAGGTGCCGGCGTGCGTGTGCCGGGCGGCTTTGCCACCACGGCCCAGGCATTCCGCGACTTCCTGTCGTACAGCGTGGACGGTGGCCAGTCGCTGGCCGACCGTATCGCCGATCGCCTCGAACATCTGAACATCGATGACGTGCGCGCGCTGGCCGCGGCCGGCGCCGAGATCCGTCAATGGATCATCGACACGCCGTTCCAGCCACGCCTGGCCAAGGAAATCGAAGAGTTCTACCACCGCCTGGTGGCCGATTCGTCGACCGAAGTGTCGTTCGCCGTGCGTTCCTCGGCCACCGCCGAAGATTTGCCGGACGCCTCGTTCGCTGGCCAGCAGGAGACCTTCCTGAACGTGGTCGGCATCGAAAACGTGCTGGACGCGATGAAACACGTGTTCGCGTCGCTGTACAACGACCGCGCCATCTCGTACCGCGTGCACAAGGGCTTCACCCACGCTGAAGTGGCCCTGTCGGCCGGTGTGCAGCGCATGGTGCGTTCCGACCTGGGCGCCGCCGGTGTGATGTTCACCATCGACACCGAATCGGGCTTCAAGGACGTGGTGTTCGTCACCTCCAGCTATGGCCTCGGCGAGACCGTGGTGCAGGGCGCCGTGAACCCGGACGAGTTCTACGTCCACAAGCCGATGCTGGAAAAGGGCAAGTCGCCCGTCATCCGCCGCAACATCGGCTCCAAGCTGATCAAGATGGAATTCACGGAAGAAGCCAAGGCTGGCCGCTCCGTGCGCACCGTGGACGTGCCGGTCGAGCAGCGCAACCGCTACTCGCTGAACGACACCGAAGTGGTGGAACTGGCCAAATACGCCGTCATTATCGAAAACCACTACGGCCGCCCAATGGACATCGAGTGGGGCAAGGACGGCCGCGACGGCAAGCTGTACATCCTGCAGGCCCGTCCTGAAACGGTCAAATCGCAGCACAAGGCGACCGATGCGCAGCAGCGCTTCAAGCTGAAGTCGAGCGGCACCGTGCTGACCTCGGGCCGTGCCATCGGCCAGAAGATCGGCGCCGGTCCTGTGCGCGTGATCACCGATCCTTCGGAAATGGAACGCGTGCAGCCGGGCGACGTGCTGGTGGCCGACATGACCGACCCGAATTGGGAGCCGGTGATGAAGCGTGCTTCGGCCATCGTCACCAACCGCGGCGGCCGTACCTGCCACGCGGCCATCATCGCCCGTGAACTGGGCGTGCCTGCGGTGGTCGGTTGCGCCGACGCGACCGAAGTGCTGAAGGACGGCACGTTCGTCACCGTGTCCTGCGCCGAAGGCGACGAGGGCAAGATCTACGATGGCCTGCTGGAAACGGAAGTGACGGAAGTGCAGCGCGGCGAACTGCCCAAGCTGCCGACCAAGATCATGATGAACGTGGGTAATCCGCAACTGGCCTTCGACTTCCAGTCGGTGCCGAACGCCGGTGTGGGCCTGGCCCGTCTGGAGTTCATCATCAACAACAACATCGGCGTGCACCCGAAGGCGATCCTGGAATACCCGAACATCGACGCCGACCTGAAGAAAGCCGTGGAATCGGTGGCCCGTGGCCACGCTTCGCCGAAAGCCTTCTACATCGACAAGCTGGCCGAGGGCATCGCCACCATCGCCGCCGCGTTCTGGCCGAAACCGGTCATCGTGCGTCTGTCGGACTTCAAGTCCAACGAGTACAAGAAGCTGATCGGCGGTTCGCGCTACGAGCCGGACGAGGAAAACCCGATGCTGGGCTTCCGCGGCGCTGCGCGCTACCTGTCGCCGGACTTCGCCGAGTCGTTCGAGATGGAATGCGCGGCCATGAAGCGCGTGCGCAACGACATGGGTCTGACCAACGTCGAGATCATGGTGCCGTTCGTGCGTACCCTGGGCCAGGCTGAGAAAGTGGTGGACCTGCTGGGCAAGAATGGCCTCAAGCGCGGCGAAAACGGCCTGCGCCTGATCATGATGTGCGAAGTGCCATCGAACGCCATCCTGGCCGACCAGTTCCTGCAGTACTTCGACGGCTTCTCGATCGGTTCCAACGACCTGACCCAGCTCTCGCTGGGCCTGGACCGCGATTCCGGCATGGCCCTGCTGGCAGCCGACTTCGACGAACGCGACCCGGCCGTCAAGGCGCTGCTGTCGATGGCGATCAAGGCTTGCCGTGCACAAGGCAAGTACATCGGCATCTGCGGCCAGGGTCCTTCCGACCATCCGGACTTCGCCATGTGGCTGATGAGCGAAGGCATCGAGTCGATGTCGCTCAATCCGGACTCGGTGGTCGAAACGTGGCAGCAACTGGCCACCCGCCTGTAAGCGCTGTCCAGGTATAGGGTCTGACCTTCCGGGGTCTGACCCTGGTTCTGGTTTTGTCGAATTAACAAAGATGTTGACGCCTGCATGAATTGCGTTAGACTGAAGGTATTGAAACGCAAGACCAACCACCATTAATACCGACCACATCGCAGCAAGAACCCTCGTGGCCCAGCCGGGCGGCGGGGGTTTTTGCATTTTTGAACGGAGAACACATCATGGCTGACTGGACCTTCTGGCTGGTGGCGGCCGGCGCCACGGCGATATTGGAACTGTTTACCGGCACCTTCTACCTGCTGATGATCGCCATCGGCCTGGCCACGGGCGCGCTGGCCGCGCTGGCGGGCGCCGGCACGCCAGCGCAGACCATGGTGGCGGCGCTGGTGGGCCTGGTGGCCACGGCCGTGCTCCGGCGCAGCAAGTTCGGTCGCCCCACGCGCGGCGACCCGGCGCGCGATCCTAACGTCAACCTCGACATCGGCCAGACCGTCAACGTGCCCCAGTGGCAGGACGGCACGGCGCGCGTAATGTACCGCGGCGCGCAGTGGGACGTGGAGCTGGCGCCGGGCGCGCACGCGCCGGCCACGCCCGGGCAGTACACGATACGCGAAGTGCGGGGCAGCCGCCTCATCGTCGCACCCTGAGCAAGAACAACCTACCAATAACAAGCGGAGAAATTGTATGGAATTCGGCATCGGCAATGTGAGCCTCATCCTGTTCATCCTGGCGCTGGTCTTCGTGTTCAAGACCATCAATGTCGTCCCCCAGCAGCACGCGTGGGTGGTCGAGCGGCTTGGCAAATTCCACGCCACGCTGGGGCCGGGTCTGAACATCGTGATCCCGTTTGTCGACCGCATCGCCTACAAGCACTCGCTCAAGGAGATCCCGCTCGACGTGCCGCCGCAGGTTTGCATCACCAAGGACAACACCCAGCTGCAGGTGGACGGCATCCTGTACTTCCAGATCACGGACGCGATGCGCGCTTCCTACGGCTCGTCGAACTACATCGCCGCCATCACCCAGCTGGCGCAGACCACGCTGCGTTCCGTGATCGGCCGCATGGAGCTGGACAAGACCTTCGAGGAGCGCGACCACATCAACACCGCCATCGTCAACGCGATCGATGAATCGGCCGCCAACTGGGGCGTCAAGGTGCTGCGCTACGAGATCAAGGACCTCACGCCGCCCAAGGAAATCCTGCACGCCATGCAGGCGCAGATCACGGCCGAACGGGAAAAGCGCGCGCTGATCGCCGCCTCGGAAGGCCGCAAGCAGGAGCAGATCAACATCGCCAGCGGTGAACGGGAAGCGGCCATCGCCCGCTCGGAAGGTGAGAAGCAGGCCGCCATCAACCGCGCCCAAGGCCAGGCGGCCGCCATCGTGGCGCTGGCCGACGCCACCGCCAGCGCGCTGCGCGAAGTGGGCGCGGCGATCCAGGAACCGGGCGGCGCGGACGCCGTCAACCTCAAGGTGGCCGAGCAGTACGTGGGCGCCTTCGCGCAACTGGCCAAGACCAACAATTCCGTCATCATCCCGGCCAACCTGGGCGACATGAGCGGCCTGATCGCCACTGCCATGCAGGTGGTGAAGTCGCAGAAGTAGCGCGGTCTGGGGGCTTGGGGTCTGACCCTTGCGGTCTGACCCCGGTTTTACGCAGCGCAATGCCGAACATGGCATCGGTACGGACATGAAAACCAGGGGCAGACCCGAGGGGCAGACCCTTTAAGCCAGGGCGACCCCTGGTCAGGAGAACACGATGGGAACATGGGCAACGCACGCCTTCGGCAACGACTACGCGCAGGATTGGGCCGAGGACTTGCAGGAGACGCGCAACATGGAAGCGGTCGAGAACACGCTCGATACGGCGCTCGGCCATGAAGGCGACGTGCTGGAGGCGCCGTATGCGGCCGAGGCGCTGGTGGCGATCGAAGTCATCGCGCGCCTGCAGGGCCATTGGGGACTGCGCGACGACGATACCGAAATCCTCGACCTGTGGATCGCCGAGCACCCGCAGCGGGCGCGCAAGGACCTGGCCGAGAAGGCGCACCGCGTGATCGACCGCATCCTGTCGGAGCAATCGGAGCTGCGCCAGCTATGGGCCGAGACTGCGCATTACGATGACTGGCGCGCTGCCGTGGAAGAACTCAGGGGGCGTGTCAGCCTGTAGCAAGCTCGCTGTGACAGTCTGCGCGGGCACTGTCCATCCAACTTCACGAGAGAGTCCATGCCCGCTGCCCGCATCGTCCTGCTGACCATCATCGCCATGATCGCCTTCGCCAGCAATTCTTTGCTGTGCCGGGTGGCGCTCAAACACACGGCCATCGATCCTGCCAGTTTCACCACCGTGCGCCTGGTGTCCGGCGCGCTCGCGCTGTGGCTGATCGTGCGCTTGCGCACATCGGGCGCATCGGGCGCCCAGGCGTCGCCGGCCGGGCGCGGCAACTGGCTGTCCGCGCTGGCCCTGTATGCGTACGCGGCCGGGTTTTCCTTCGCCTACGTGAACCTGGCCGCCGCCAGCGGCGCGCTGCTGCTGTTCGGCGCCGTGCAGGCCACCATGATAGGACGTGGCATCGCTGCCGGCGAACGCCTGGCGCCGCGCCAGCTGGCCGGGCTGCTGCTGGCGCTGGCCGGGCTGGTGGGCATGCTGCTGCCGGGCCTGACGGCGCCACCGCTCGGTGGCGCGCTGCTGATGATGGGCGCCGGCGTCGCCTGGGGCGTCTATTCCTTGCGCGGCAAAGGGGCGCGCGACGCCACGGCTGTCACGGCGGGCAATTTCATGCGCGCCGCGCCGATCGCGGTGGCCATGAGCGCCGCCATCGCGCTGGCCGGCACGGATGGCGTGCGGTTGGATGGCGCGGGCCTGCTGTACGCCGTGGCGTCCGGCGCGATCACCTCGGGCATGGGCTACGCGCTCTGGTACGCGGTCCTGCCATCGCTGCGGGCCACCAGCGCGGCCACGGTGCAACTGAGCGTGCCCGTGATCGCGGCGCTGGGCGGCGTGGCGCTGTTGGGCGAGGCGCTCACGCTGCGGCTGGTGCTGGCCTCGGCCGCCATCCTGGGCGGCATCGCCCTCGTCATCCTGAAAAAACGGACAGGCGCGCCGCCGCAAAGATAATTACAATAAGCTCTGATCATCACCATGAGAGGAGCTGCCGATGCTGCAATTGCGACCTGGCTGCGAATGCTGCGACAAGGATTTGCCGCCCGATTCCACCGAGGCGCGCATCTGTTCATTCGAATGCACGTTCTGCGCCGATTGCGCCGACGGCGTGCTCGGTGGCGTGTGCCCGAACTGCGGCGGCGAATTCGTACGCCGTCCACGGCGACCGGCCGCCAGGCTGGCCAACAACCCGCCGTCCACCGAGCGCGTGGTCAAGCCGGCCGGCTGCGGCAAGGCCGCCTGACGCTGGCCGTCCAGGGACGCGACATGAACGGCGTGCGCGCAATGACCGATGAGCAGGAGCAGCTGGAACGGCTGGCGGCCTTCCTGCGCGCGCACGCCAGCGTGCTGGCGTTGACGGGCGCGGGCATGAGCACGGCCTCCGGCATCCCCGGCTACCGCGACGAGGAGGGCGTGCGGCGCGGGCGCCAGCCCGTGCAGGGACCGGAATTCCGGCGCTCCGACGCGGTGCGCCGCCGCTACTGGGCGCGCAGCCTGGTGGGTTGGCCCACGCTGGCGCAGGCCGAACCGAACGCCGGCCACGTGGCGCTGGCGCAGCTGGAGCAGGGCGGCTACCTGGGCGCGCTGGTCACGCAGAACGTGGATGGCTTGCACCAGCGGGCAGGTAGTCGCCGGCTGATCGAACTGCACGGGAATATCCACGACGTCATCTGTCTCGATTGCGGCGCGCGCCATGCGCGGGCGGCTATCCAGCACCGGCTGGTGCGCGACAACCCCGGGCTGGCTGGCGCCAGCGCCCGGCCACTGCCCGACGGCGACGCGGAACTGGAGCCGGCGGCGCTGGAACACTTCCGGGTGCCCGATTGCGTCCAGTGTGGCGGCGTGCTGCAGCCGGACGTGGTCTTCTTTGGCGATAACATCCCGCCCCAGCGCAGCGCCGACGCGCTGCAGCTGATGCACGAGGCGGATGCCTTGCTGGTGGTGGGGTCGTCGCTGATGGTGTTTTCCGGCTACCGCTTCTGCCGGCTGGCGGCGGAGGCGGGCAAGCCGGTGGTGGCGCTCAACATCGGCAAGACGCGGGCCGACGATCTGCTCGATTTCAAGGTGGAAGCGGGCGCACAGCACATGCTGCCGCGCCTCGCGCAATTGCTGACCTGATCAGTTCCGCAGCAGCATGGAGCGCACGATGCCTTCCTTGGCCAGCACATAGTCCTGGCCGGCCAGCACGTAGTTGGTGTTGGGCTGGATCACCTTGAGGTTGATGAACACCATGTCGCTGGTCTCGGCGTAGGAACCGACCACGATGGCTTGCGCATTGTGGCTTTGCGCCACTTCGCCGATCTCGCGCGTGAGCATCAATTCACCCTGGTTGCGCTTGAGGTAGACGGAATTGCGCAGCTTCATCTCCAGCATGGACAGGCCGCCCTGGGCCAGCCGGGTCGATATCTGTTCCGACACGAGCCGGCCCAGCGTGGTGGTCTGCTCCAGCGCGTCAATGTTGACGACGGTGGCCATGATCAGCGGCTTGTCGGTGGCCAGCTTGCCGCTCAGCTGATGCATCAGCGCGTCGGCCGCCTTGTAGTTCGATTCGATGAACTGGTTGGACGAGATGGTGGCGTAGTTCGCCTCATCCTTGGGCGGCGCGGACGAGCAGCCAGCCAGTAGCAAGGGCAGGGCGAGCAGGGAAGTGGTGGCGAGGCGGTTCAGCAGTTTAGGCATTTACATGTCCCCCCGCACCTTGAACATGCGGGTCAGTTTGGGCGCTTCCGGCTCCACGTCGACGATGCCGTACAGCGGACGGTCGCTGTCGGCCACGTAATAGGCCGAGCTGTTGCGGGCCAGGTAGCGGTATTGGTCGGTGACCGAGATGGTGAGGATGATCTCCGTGCGCGGCGTGGCGCCCGGCGCGAACTGGTCGTTGAACCAGTTGTAGGAATCGTAGGCGCCCACGCCGGCGGCCACCACGGCCAGCGGCGGCAAGTCGATCTCGCTGAGCACCCACACGCCCGACGCCAGCGCCGCATGTTCGCCGTGGTAGCGGTATTGGGGCCGGTTGGC
Organism: Rugamonas brunnea; assembly: GCF_014042345.1. Lineage (GTDB taxonomy): Bacteria > Pseudomonadota > Gammaproteobacteria > Burkholderiales > Burkholderiaceae_D > Rugamonas > Rugamonas brunnea. The sequence goes on along the minus strand of NZ_JACEZT010000010.1, from coordinate 187,958 downwards.
GCTGAAGGTCACGGCCTGCATGTCCAGTTCCACCTTGAGCGAACCGGGCGCCGTGCGCGATACGGTATAGCCGTCGTTGACCAGCGCCGTGATCAACTGCGCCGTCAGGGCGCGCTGGAACGGCGTCGCCGGCGCAGCATCGGCGATGTAGAGCGGGCGAGGCGGCTGCTTGGCCAGCGCCTCCTTCAACTGTTTTTCGAGATGGCCGGCGATCACGGCCCAGTGCTCGGCCGCCTGCAGCTTGGGCTGCTTCGATACGGGAAAATTGGTGGCCAGCGGCGTGGGGGTGTAGCGCGCCGCACACCCGGCCACGCTTGCGGCCACCACCAGGCCCGCTCCTATCGCCGCTGCGGTTTTCAGCACCATGTTGGCCTCGTCATCGTCTGGGTTGCATCGTCATTATTGCGTTCCGGCGCCGCATGGGCCGCATGGAACTATCCTGCCGCAGTGTAGCATGGATGTTGCTGATTGGAAATTCGTCGCACGACAAAACGCACCGGTTTTCGCTCGCGTACAACGCCGGGCGCATCAGCCGGCAAGCGCTAGAATACGCGGGTTTGCCGCCTTTGTGTTGACCGTGGCGCCGCTGCAAAAATACCTTGAGAATTTGGCAAGATTGTGACAGCATGCCGGCTCCCCAAACCATGGAATCCCCGCGATGAGCACACCCCTGGCGCCACGCCGTATCGATGGACTGGACACGCTGCGCGCCTGCGCCATCGTGCTGGTCCTGATGTCACATTATTCGGTGGTGGTCAGCCACAAGGCCACGTTTGGTTTCCTCACCAACATGGGCTGGATGGGCGTCGACCTGTTCTTTGTGCTGAGCGGCTATTTGATCGGCAACCAGATCCTGTCGCCGCTGGCGCGCGGCGCATCGTTCTCGCTCCCGACCTTCTTCGCGCGCCGCCTGCTACGCACGGTGCCCAACTACCTCGTCGTGCTGGCGCTGTACCTGTCGCTCCCGGCCCAGTTGGGCGGATCGCATACGGCGCCACTGTGGCGCTTCCTGACCTTTACCCAGAATATCGGCCTGCATTTTGGCGAAACGTTTTCCCATTCGTGGTCGCTGTGCGTGGAAGAGCAGTTCTACATGATCCTGCCGCTGGCGGCGCTGTTGATCGCGGCCCGCCGCCATGCGTTGCAGTGGGGCTGGCTGGTGCTAGTCGGCGCCATTGTGGCAGGCATGGTGGTGCGGGGCTGGGCGTGGATGGCGCATGGTCGCAATACCATCAGCGATGTCGATTTCGCCGTCCATGTCTACTATTCGAGCTTCGCGCGCTTCGATGAACTGCTGCCCGGCGTGGCTATCGCCTTGCTCAAGAATTTCCATGGCGGGCTATATCAGGCCATCCTGCGGCGCGGTAACGCGTTGTTGGTGGCCGGCCTGGCGGCGCTGTCCACCATGGTCTACCTGTTCCTGCACCACTACCAGGTCGACGACTATGGTTTCACGTTCCCCATGATGACGTTTGGCTATCCGCTGCTGGCTGCCAGCTTCGCCGTGCTCACGCTGGCAGCGCTGAGCCCCAACAGCCTGCTGCATCGCGTGCGCGTCCCCGGCGCCGAACAACTGGCCTTGTGGTCGTACGCGCTCTACCTGGCGCATAAGCCGATCTACAAGCTGGTGCTGGAACCGCTGGGCCGCTGGCAGGTCGATACCGATGCGCCGGCCGGCATCGCGCTGGTGCTGGCGGCCGCCTTGCTCGGTGGCTGGTTGTTGTACCGTTTGGTGGAAACGCCATTCATGCGGGCGCGCGCCCGCTGGTTCCCTGCCGAATCCGGCGCCGCTGCGACGGGGCAGGGAAGTCCGGGCCAGCAGCGGGCGGCCTGACCTGATACGAGCGCTGCAGCGCGGCGCGCGCGCTGCATCGGCGCCGCGTTGGTTTAGCTGGCCTTGATCGTGATGGCCATGTTGGTCTGCACGCTATGGCCGGCGGAATCGCTGACCACGATCTTCATGGTGTAGCTGCCGGTCACCGGGCTGGCCCAGTTGACGCCGATATTGAGGCCGTTCGGTACGAAGGTCACGCCCAGCGGCACCCCGGAAATCGAGATCGACACGTAGCTGCTGCCCGGCGCGCTGATGCCGATGGTGCCCGCCAGCGGCTTGCCGGCCACGCCAGCCAGGGCCGGCGCGTTGACGGTCAGGCTGGAACTGACGGTGGTGCTGGTGCCGATGCTGATCTTGAACACAGCTTGGCCGGTCAGGCCGGTCTTGCTGTCCTTGGCCGTCACGGTCACGCTGTAGCTGCCGGCCACGGGGGCGGCCCAGCTCACCACGCCGCTGCTGCTGATGGCCATGCCGGCCGGCGCGCCGCTCAGCGCATAGGTGACGGGATTGGGGCTGCTGACGGCCACCGCGAACCACAGCGCCGTGCCCACCTTGCCCGTGATGCTGGCGCCCGTGACCACCGGCGCGCTGGCGGCGGCGATGGTGACGGTGTAGGTGCCTTGGCCCTTGAGGCCAGTCTTGGTGTCCGTGGCCGTGACGACGACGGCGTACGTGCCGGCAACCGGCGTGGCCCAGCTGACGACGCCGGTGCTGCCGATGCTCATGCCGGATGGCGCGCCGCTCAGGGTGTAGCTGAGCGGATTGGCGCCGGAGGCCGAGACGGTGAACGACAGCGCCGTGCCGACCTTGCCGCTGATGGCGGCCGGGACGACGGTGGGCGCGCTGGCCACGGCGGTGGCGCCGGACAGGGCGCTCAACAGGCTGCCGGCGTTGGGCGTGCCCAGGCCGCTCAACTGGTCGTAACCGCTCTTGGCGCTGCAGGTGGTGCATGTGCCGTCGCTGCCGGAGATCACATCACCGAACGCGCTGGCATAGGTGCCTGGCACGCTGGCGATCTGGCCATACAGGACGGCGTGCGGCGCGCCCAGCGCCGGCTTGGCGTTCAGCGCGCGGGTGGCGTTGGCCACGGCGATCAGGCCGGCCCACTGCGGGGTGGACAGGCTGGTGCCGCCGGCGCTGATCCAGCTTGGGGTGGTGGCGCCGGATGCGATGATGGCCACGTACTGGCCCGTCTTCGGATCGGCATTGAACGACACGTCGGCCACGCCGCGGTGGGCCAGCGTGCCCAGGCCGGGCACGCTGCTGGTCTGGTAGGTGGGCGTGGCGGTGTAGGCGCTGATGCCGCCGCCGGTCTGGGTCCAGCCCACTTCGCTGCGGCTGCCGCTGCCCGTGTAGGTCAGCGAGGTGCCGCCCACGGCCACCACGTTCGGCGAGACGGCCGGCCATTGCACGCTGGCGCCCGAGTCGCCGGTGGCGGCCAGGTAGGTCATGTTGGACGCCGTGAACGCGGCGTTGGCGGAACTGGTCCAGCTGCCTTCCGGCGTGCCGAAGCTCATCGACACCACGCCCGGGCCCATCGCGTTGGCCAGTTTGACGGCGCCTTGCAGATTGTCGACCGACGCGCTGGCCGCTTCGATCAGGACGATGCGCGCCAGCGGCGCCGTGGCGTGCGCCCATTGCACGTCGAGCGAGATCTCCGTGGCCCAGCCCGAATCGTAGGCCGGCTGGGTGGCGGTCATCGCGCCGGCGCTGGTGTTGAAGACGACCGACAGGTCGCAGCCGGTGGCCGAAGGCGCCGCCAGCGGCAGCACGGCGCTGGGCGCGATGCTCTTCTGGGTGCAGGCCGGCAGGCCGAATTTGGCGTTGAACGCGGCCAGTTCGGCGGCCACGTTCGGGTTGTGCATGGCATCCACGATGTAGATGGTCTGGCCCGCGCCCAGTTGGGCGGCCAGCGCCGCCGTCAGCGTGGTGCCTGACGGTGGCAGCGCCGGCAGGCCGTAGGCGGCCCGGATCTGGGCCGGCGTGTAGGTGGTCACGGTGCCGCTGGTGGCCATGGGAGCGAGCGTGCTGTCGGGCGACTGGGGCGGTGCGTATTCGAGTTTGTCCAGCGACAGGCGGCGGGTCGACAGCCGGCGCGCGGACGGCGGCAGCAGCATGGTGCGCGGGCCACGGCGGGCGGAGGCGGCGTAGCCGTCGGCGTCGGTGTCGTCGGGCGCGTCGAGCAGCACCGGGGCGATGTGGTAGGCCGGCTGCACGATCAGGTTGGCCGCCGCGGCCGGCAGCGTGGGATTGTCCAGTTCCAGCGTGGTGGTGGACGTTGCCACCATGGCCGCCACCTGCGTGCCGGCTGCTGCATTGTCCTGGCCGGGCGTGCCGCCGCAGGCGCTCAGCAGGGCGGCGATGGCGGCCGGCAGCAGCAGGGCAGGGCGGATGGCGTGGGATGAAGATGGCTGGCGAGTCTGCATGGCGTGGCGCTTCCCGAAATCGAAGGCCACGCTGCGGCAACGTTGACAGCCATGCACGGCATGGGCAGCCCGACGTTGGCGACCCCGCTACCGTGGCGCTTGCGCGCTGTAGGCCGGTGGTTTTGCGTCCCCACCTTTCGGAGGGTTTGCCTTCGGCGAAATTTGGATGATGCCGGTCATGAAACCGGCCACTGCCAGCGATTGTACCAGCATGCCCTGGCTAAATAATGGCGGCCGGCAATAAAATTTCTTTATGGAATGATGTGCATCATGCTGCCCGGCGGCATGCACCGGGCGCCTGGGCGGGCAGGGCGGGAGGATCAGCGCCGGTGTTGCTTCATGGCCGACGCCACTTCGCGCTTGCCGTCGCGGTCCTTCTCGGCGGCGCGCTTGTCGTGCATCTTCTTACCCTTGGCCAGGCCGATCTCGCATTTCACGCGGCCGCCCTTGTAGTGCAGGTTGAGCGGCACCAGCGTGTAGCCGGCCCGTTCCACCTTGCCGATCAGCTTATCCATCTCCTGGCGGTGCAGCAGCAGCTTGCGGGTGCGCACGGCTTCCGGGTGGATGTGGGTGGAAGCGGTGGGCAGGGCGCTGATGTGGGCGCCGAACAGGAACAACTCGTCGCCCTTGATGGTGACGTAGGCTTCCTTGATCTGCACCCGCGCATCGCGGATCGCTTTCACTTCCCAGCCTTCCAGCACGATGCCCGCTTCGTAGCGGTCCTCGATGAAGTAGTCGTGAAAGGCTTTTCTATTATCGGCAATGGTCATGGCAGGGTAATTACTAAAATCGGGCGCGGGTCGGTTAAACTACGGGGACGCGCCAAAAACGCGAATAATTCAACATCATAGCAAACGGTTACGTAATGGCAGTAGTTCACAAAACAGTTTTCCTCGGCTACAGCGCCCAACAGATGTTCGACCTGGTGGCGGCGATCGAGGATTATCCCAAGTTTCTGCCATGGTGCGGGGGTGTTGAAGTGAAGGAGCGCAGCGAGGAAACGGTGGTGGCCAGCCTGGCCATCCATTATCGCGGCGTGCGCCAGAGCTTCACGACGTCGAACGTCAACACGCCGCACAGCACCATACAGATGCGGCTGGTGGACGGACCTTTCAAGGCCCTCGATGGCGTGTGGAACATTAAACCGCTGCGCGAGGACGCGTGCAAGGTGGAGCTGGACCTGCATTACGAATTTTCCAGCGCCATCCTGGAACAGCTGATCGGCCCTGTGTTTGGCATGATCGCCAACAGCATGGTCGATTGCTTCTGCAAACGGGCGGAGACGGTGTATGGCTGAACAAATTCACATCCAGGTCTGTTACGCGCTGCCGGAACAGCAGTTCCTGCGCGACCTGACGGTGGACGCCGGCACCACGGTGGAGCAGGCGATCGCGCTCAGCGGCGTGCAGCAAGCCATGCCCGGCATCGATCTGGCCGCGCTCCAAGTGGGCATCTACAGCAAGAAAAAGACGCTGGACACGGTGCTGCGCGAGCACGACCGGGTGGAACTGTATCGCCCCCTGATTGCCGATCCCAAGAACGCGCGCCGCCGCCGCAAGGCCAAACCCCAAACCTGAGTTTTCGCCTCAAAAGGGTCCGCCCCTTGGGCCTGACCCTGGCGTTGCTTTTGATAGCGCTACCACATTAAGAAAAAATTCAGAAGCGGTGGCGCAGCCCGACCGTGAACTGCTTGTTGCCCGTCCCCGGTTCCTCGCTGTTGCCCTCGGTGTAGGCCGCGCCGTTGTGGTTGCGGATCAGCGCGTACGAGGTGTACAGGTCGGTGCGCTTGGACAGCGCATACATGTAGGCCAGCGCGTATTGCTGCGCGTCCTGGTTGAACGCGCTGCGGTCATCCTTGCGGATGTAGGTCGCCACCACGGTGCTCACGCCGAATGGCGCCGACACGCCCAGCAGCAAATCGCGGCTGTCGGTGGACGCGGTGGGCGCCGCGCCGCCGAAGCTGGCGGCCGTGTTGTTGAGCGAGGCGCTGTTCAAGCCCTTGTCCACGCCGTAGCCGAAATAGACCTTGGCCGGGCCAAAATCGTAATTGGCGCCCAGCAGCGTGTTGCGCGCCGCGTCCTGGTTCTTCAGCAGCGCCGTGTCGTTGTTGCGGTGGTGGTAGGCCAGGCGCACGTTGAGCGGGCCGTTGCTGTAGCCGAAGGAGCCGCCCAGCGCGCGTCCGGCTGCGTTGTCGCCCGCCACTTCGCCGGCCGCAACCATGGCGTCGCCACTGAAGCCGTTCACCTCGGGACTGCGGTACAGCACCGAGTTATTGGCGCGGAAGCCGGTCGACGCCATCAGGTTGTTGGAGCGCGCGATGCCGTTGCGCAGCGGGTCGACGATGGTATTGAGGGTGGTGAACAGTGGCGTGTCCTGCAGGCCGGCCGAGATGGCGCCGAGATTGCCGCGCAAGCCGACCGCCGTGTTGCGGCCGAACAGGGTGTTGTTCTGGGTCGAGCCGCCCGTGTCGGCGTGGATGCCGCCTTCGATCACGAAGAAGGCGGACAGGCCGCCGCCCAGGTCTTCATTGCCGCGGAAGCCCCAGCGGCTTTGGGTGGCCATGCCGCTGGTGACGCGCGTCGCGGTGCCGGCGATGCCGCCCCGGTCCTGCGATACGCCCAGGTCCATCACGCCGTAGAAGGTGACGTTGCTGTCGGCCAGCGCGGTGCCGGACAGGGTGAGGGCGAGCGCGGTCAGCGCGGGAATGCGAATGTTCATCAAGTATCTCCAGAGTTGTTATCGATGCCGCGTGCGCTACGGATGCGCGCGGGCGGGTGCTTGCCGTCCCGTTGCGGGGACGGCGTCTACATGGCGGGCAAGCGGCTTGCCGCGCCGGTGTCGGTGGGCCGCTGAGTGGCCCGGTCAGTGGCCCGGTCAGTGGACCGGCAGGGGCGCTGGTGTAGCCGGTTCCGGATCGGGAATCGGCTCGATCTTCCCGAGCACGAACACGAAGGACACGATCCCCACCAGCAGGATCACGCCGGCCACCATGAAGGCGTTGGCGAACGAGTTGGTGGCGCCGACGATCACGCCGGTGACGATGGGGGCGGCCGCGCCCATCAGGTTGTTGGCGAAGTTCATGATGCCGCCGATGGTGCCGGCGCCGCCCTTGGGCGCGATCAGCGATGGCAGCGACCAGCCCACCGGCGCGGCCGAAGCCAGGCCGCCCAGCGCGATCGAGATCCACACGATGGCCCACACGGGATCGGTAGTCTGGGTGGCGCCGAACACGGCCAGGCCCAGCAGCATGCCGACGATCAGCACGCCCTTGCGCACCAGCGATTCATCCTTGCCGCGCGAGATCAGGTGGTCGATCAGCCAGCCGCCCACGAACAGATCGGTGATGGTGGCCACGGCCCAGGGGATGGCGGCGAAGCCGGCCGATTTCAGTATGCTCATGTGCATGGTCTGCACCAGGTAGCCGGGCAGCCAGGTGAGGAACAGGTAGAACGAGTAGCCGTAGGCGGCGAAGCCGATGGTCAGGCCCCAGACTTTCGATTTGCCCAGCAGGTAGCCCAGCATGTTGAGTGCACCGGCGTTGGACGGGCCTTCCGGCGCGGCGCCGCCGTTCTGGATGTACTGCAGTTCCTGCTTCGACAGCTTGGCATCGGCGCTCGGGTCGCGGTACACCAGCAGGAAGGCGAAGAAGTAGCTGAAGCTGAGCAGCGCGGTCAAGCCGAAGCCCCAGCGCCAGCCGAAGGTGACGATGGTGACGGCGATCAGCGGCACGCCGATCACGTTGGAGAACTTGGCGGCCGCGTCGAAGATGGCGGTGGCCATGCCGCGCTCATTGCGGGGGAACCAGTAGCCGGTGGCCTTGGAGCTGACCGGGAAGGCCGGCGCTTCGGCGATGCCGAGCAGGATGCGGGCCGCGAAGATGCCGGCGAAACCGCTGGAGAACGCGGTGATGGTGGAGGCCACACCCCACAGGAAGGCGCCCCAGCGGCCCACGCGGGTGGGGCCGAAGCGGTCCAGCACCATGCCGACCGGGATCTGCAGCAGCGAGTACGACCAGGCGAAGGCGCTGAACAGCAGGCCCAGTTCCACGGCCGACAGGTTGAACATATCCTTGATCTGCGGCGCGGCCACGGACAGGCCGATGCGGTCGATGTAGTTGATCAGGACGCCCATGCCGAGCAGGGCGCCTATGCCCCAGCGGCGCTTGGGGATTTTCTGGTGGTGGTGGGTGGCGTTCATGTTGTCTCCGGTGGTGATGTTGGTGGGCGCGTTATGCGTGTGCGCCCTGGTTGTCGAGGATGGCGTCGACCAGTTGTTGCGGCGGCAGGTTCAAGTCCAGCAGCACGCCCGCTTCGTCCGCTTGCAGCGGTTCCAGGTCGCGCAGCTGGCTGTCGAGCAGCGATGGCGGCATGTAGTGGTTCACGCGCGCCGCCATGCGTTCAGCGATCACGCTGCGCGGCCCGGACAGATGGGCGAAGCGCAGCGCGGGATTGCCGGCGCGGAGCAGGTCGCGGTAGCGCCGCTTGAGCGCGGAGCACGACAGCACCAGGCCGTGGCCTTGTTGCGTCGCCTGGCGGATCTGCTCCTGCAGCGTGTGCAGCCAGCCGGCGCGGTCGTCGTCCGTCAGCGGAATGCCGGCGGCCATCTTGGCGACGTTGGCGGCGGAGTGGAAGCTGTCGCCTTCGAGGAAGGGCAGGTCCAGCGCCGTCGCCAGCCGTTGCCCGATCTCGCTCTTGCCGCAACCGCTGACGCCCATGACGATCCAGCATGCGGGTTGGTTGGTTTGGCTCATAGGGTGATGTGCTTGCATGGTCTCGGGGTTTTGTTTCATTAGAATGTTAGCGCTAACATTGGAATCGAAGTCTAGACCATCGCGCTGATTTGTAAAGCGGAATCGATGTTGCGTTGCAGCAGACGGACTGCGTGAAATGCCTCGCCCAGAGTGGGCGCGGGAAATTAATGACGGAAGGAGAATGCGGCTGTCTGTGGTGCGCAGACAACGGCGCTAGCAAAAAACCGGGGTCAGGTCATGCCCTCATGCAAGATGCGGGCTTCTTGCATGAGGGCATGACCTGACCCCGGTTTTCAGGCGCTTTCGCGCGCCATCAGCGTGAAGCCGAGGTCGAGGTGGGGCGTGGCCGGCGTTTCGCCGCGGATGACGCTGCGCAGCAGGGTGGCCGCTTCGTGGCCGATGCGGTAGCGCGGCGTGCCGACCGTGGTCACGGAGGGATTCATCCAGGCCGACGCGGGCAGGTCGTTGAAGCCGCAAATGGCCAGCTGCCGGGGCACGGCGATGCCGCGCCGCTGGCATTGGTAGATGGCGCCGTGCGCCAGGTCGTCGTTGCAGCAGAAGATGGCGTCGCAGTCGGGCGCCTGTGCCAGCATGCGGCCCAGCAGCTCGGCGCCGAGCGCGATGGTGGATGGATCGGGCACCATCAGTTCCAGCTTCGGATCGGCCAGGCCCGCGTCGCGCATGGCGTGGCGGTAGCCGTCGGCCCGTTTCAGCGTGCGCTCGTCGAGCTGGGCGCCGATGAAGCCGATGCGCTTGTGGCCTTTGTCGATCAGGTAGCGCGTCATCGCCTGGCCGGCCTGGAACTGCGAGAAGCCCACCGTCAGCTGGGCCGGGTCGTCCGACAGATCCATCATCGAGACGATGGGCACGCGCGAAGCGGCCAGCATGCGCTCCACGCGCGGACTGTGGGTGAGGCCGGACAGCAGGATGCCGTCCGGGTTCGATTGCAGGTAGATGCCGAGCAGCTTTTCCTCCTCGGCGTCGGAGTAGCGCGTGTTACCGATCAGGATCTGATAGTCGTCCGCATCCAGCGCATCCTGGATGCCGGCCAGCACGGCCGTGAACACGGCGTTCGACAGCGACGGCACCAGCACCACGATCACCTTCGACTGGGCCGAGGCCAGCGCGCGCGCCGCCCGGTTGGGGACGTAGCCCAGTTCCTCCACGGCTTGCTGCACGCGCTCGCGCAGCGCCGGCGACACCATGTCCGGCTGGCTGATGGCGCGCGAGGCTGTCATGGCGGCCACGCCGGCCCGTTCCGCCACCGCCGCCAGCGTGACGCGGCCGCTGGCGCGGCTCCTGTTCGGTGCTGTCTTGCTCATCCCTGCCTATCGATCAACATTGATCGCGCTATCTTACGGCAGGCGGGGCGAGGGCGGGGAAGTTTCGCCGGCAACCCGCCGCGTTCAGTGACAGTTGGCCAGCGCCTGCTGGGTCTTTTTCGCCAGTTCGGCCCGTTCCGCGTCGCCCATCACCGTGCGCTGGCCATCCTTGTCGTAGGTCGTGATGCGGATGCCGTCGTCGAGCGCGCGCTGGTTGTTGCGGGCCGCCTCGCAGGCCGATTGCTCGGCCGCCTTGCGCTTGGCTTCTTCGGCGCTCTTTTGCGCCGCCTGGGCCGCCTCCGCCCTGCGCTTGTTGAAGTCGGCGTTGCGCTCGCCCAGCGTGGGCGGGGCCTTGGTCTTGGGTTCGGCGGCGTCGGGCGCCTGCTCGTCCGGCGCGGGCGCGTTCGGGTTGAACAGTGGCTTGCCGGGCGCCTTCAGGATGTTCTTCTCCGGGATGTTGGGCGGCGGCGGGCGGTCGGACAACTGCTTGATGCCTTTTTCGTCTATCCACAGGTATTGCGCCAGCGCCTGGGTGGACAGGGCCAGCAGCGCGCCGGCCAGGGCCACGCGCAGCATCGACGGGGTGTGTTTCATGGTGCGGCTTTCGGGAGCACGGCAAAGGCGCCGCTGGCCAGATTTCGCCATGATTTACGGCAACTGTCAATCGAACGGCAAAGGGCGTGACAGATTTTTTTCCGCGCCGCAAGGACGGCGCGCTCAGAATTCTGTATAATCTGCTTTTGCGCCAATAGGAAATGCTATGCGTCTACTCCAAAAAGCACTCACATTCGATGACGTGCTGCTCGTCCCAGCGTACTCGAACGTCCTGCCTGCCGATACGTCCCTCAAAACCCGCCTGACCCGCAATATCAGCCTGAACATCCCGCTGCTGTCGGCCGCGATGGATACAGTGACGGAAGCCCGCCTGGCCATCGCCATGGCGCAAGAGGGCGGCATCGGTATCATCCACAAGAACCTGAAGCCCAAGGACCAGGCCCGCGAAGTGGCGCGCGTCAAGCGTTTCGAAGCTGGCGTGCTGCGCGACCCGATCACCATCCCGCCTGAGATGAAGATCCGCGAAGTCATCAAGCTGACCGAGCAGTATGGCATTTCCGGCTTCCCTGTCGTGTCCGGCAAGGAAGTGGTGGGCATCATCACCAACCGCGACCTGCGCTTTGAACAGGAACTGGACGCCGAAGTGCGCGCCAAGATGACGCCGCGCGAAAAGCTGGTGTACGTCAAGGAAGGCGCCGACACGGCCGAAGCCAAGCGCCTGATGAACAAGCACCGCCTGGAGCGCGTGCTGGTGGTGAACGATGCTTTCGAACTGAAGGGCCTGATCACCGTCAAGGACATCCAGAAGTCGACCGAGCACCCGCTGGCGTCCAAGGATTCGCAGGGCAAACTGCTGGTCGGCGCTGCCGTCGGCGTGGGCGCCAAGGATGAAGAGCGCATCGAGCTGCTGGTCGCCGCCGGCGTGGACGTGCTGGTGGTCGACACCGCCCACGGCCACTCGCAAGGCATCCTGGACCGCGTGAAATGGATCAAGACCCGCTTCCCGCACGTGGACGTGATCGGCGGTAACATCGCCACCGCCGCCGCCGCCAAGGCGCTGGTCGAATACGGCGCGGACGCCGTCAAGGTCGGCATCGGCCCTGGTTCGATCTGCACCACCCGTATCGTGGCTGGCGTGGGCGTGCCGCAAATCACCGCTATTTCGAACGTGGCCGAAGCGCTGGAAGGCACGGGCGTACCCTGCATCGCCGACGGTGGCATCCGCTTCTCGGGCGACATCTCCAAGGCCCTGGCGGCCGGCGCGTCGACCGTGATGATGGGCTCCATGTTCGCCGGCACGGAAGAAGCGCCGGGCGAAGTGATCCTGTACCAGGGCCGCAGCTACAAGTCCTACCGTGGCATGGGCTCGCTGGGTGCTATGTCGGACGGCTCGGCCGACCGCTACTTCCAGGACGCGGCCATGAAGCAGGACAAGTTCGTGCCCGAAGGCATTGAAGGCCGCGTGGCCTACAAAGGCTCCGTGCTGGCCATCATCTTCCAGCTGGTGGGCGGCGTGCGCCAGTCGATGGGCTACTGCGGTTGCGCCACCATCGAAGAACTGCGCAACAAGGCCGAATTCGTCGAGATCACCTCGGCCGGCATGCGCGAATCGCACGTGCACGACGTGCAAATCACCAAGGAAGCGCCGAACTACCGTTCCGGCGACTAAGCCTTGCGACGCCGGCGGCTGCTTGCCGCCGGCGTTTTCCTTTCACGGCCCGCCCGCGCGGAGGCCGCCCAGCTGCACCGATTTCATCATTTAGAAGCCCCTATCTTCCATGCATTCAAAAATCCTCATCCTCGATTTCGGCTCCCAGGTTACCCAGCTGATCGCGCGCCGCGTGCGCGATTCCGGCGTGTTCTCGGAAGTGTATCCGTATGACGTCAGCGACGAATTCGTGCGCAACTACGGCGCCGCCGGCGTGATCCTGTCGGGCAGCCACAGCTCCACGCTGGAAGGCGACGCGCCGCGCGCGCCGCAAGCCGTGTTCGAACTGGGCGTGCCGGTGCTGGGCATCTGCTACGGCATGCAGACCATGGCGGCCCAGCTGGGCGGCAAGGTCGAGAACGGCCTGGTGCGTGAATTCGGTTACGCCGAAGTGCGCGCCCGCAGCCACACCAAGCTGCTCGACGGCATCAACGACTTCGTCACGGACGAAGGTCACGGCATGCTGAAGGTGTGGATGAGCCACGGCGACAAGGTGCTGGAGATGCCGCCCGGTTTCGTCCTGATGGGCAACACGCCGAGCTGCCCAATCGCCGCCATGGCCAACGAGGAAAAGCGTTTCTACGGCGTGCAGTGGCACCCGGAAGTGACCCACACGGTGCAGGGCAAGGCCATGCTGGGCCGCTTCGTGCACGAGATCTGCGGCTGCAAGTCGGACTGGAACATGCCCGACTACATCAGCGAAGCCGTGGAGAAGATCCGCGCCCAGGTCGGCACGGATGAAGTGATTTTGGGCCTGTCGGGCGGTGTCGATTCGTCCGTGGCCGCCGCGCTGATCCACCGCGCCATCGGCGACCAGCTGACCTGCGTTTTCGTCGACCACGGCCTGCTTCGTCTGGACGAGGGCAAGATGGTGATGGACATGTTCGCCAAGAACCTGGGCGTGAAAGTGATCCGCGTCGACGCGGAAGCCCAGTTCATGGGCAAGCTGGCCGGCGTGACCGATCCCGAGCAGAAGCGCAAGATCATCGGCGGCGAGTTCGTGGAAGTGTTCGACCAGGAGTCGGGCAAGCTGACCAGCGCCAAGTGGCTGGCGCAGGGCACCATCTATCCGGACGTGATCGAGTCGGCCGGCAAGGGCAAGAAGGGCCAGACCATCAAGAGCCACCACAACGTGGGCGGCCTGCCGGAGCACATGAAACTGAAGCTGCTGGAACCGCTGCGCGAACTGTTCAAGGACGAAGTGCGCAAGCTGGGCGTGGCGCTGGGCCTGCCGCATGACATGGTGTACCGCCATCCATTCCCCGGCCCGGGCCTGGGCGTGCGTATCCTCGGCGAAGTGAAGAAGGAATACGCCGACCTGCTGCGCCGCGCCGACGCCATCTTCATCGAAGAACTGCGCAACACGCCGTACGAGTATGTCGCCGGCCAGGCCGTGGACGAGGAGCAGCTGCCGAAGAACTGGTACGAAGCGACGTCGCAAGCGTTTGCCGTGTTCCTGCCGGTGAAGTCGGTGGGCGTGATGGGCGATGGCCGCACCTACGAATACGTGGTGGCGCTGCGCGCCGTGCAGACCCAGGACTTCATGACCGCGCACTGGGCGCACCTGCCGCACGCGCTGCTGGGCAAGGTGTCCAACCGTATCATTAATGAAGTGCGCGGCATTAACCGCGTGGTCTACGATATTTCGGGCAAACCACCTGCCACCATCGAGTGGGAGTGACGAGCTCGCTTTAAGTCTTTGATTTAAAGCGGAAAATCAGAGGTCGTTGATGATGCGGTGTCGATCATCAATGACCTTTTTGTTTGTGGCGGGGGTGTTTACAGCGCGAGGATCTCGTCCGCCGCACGCAGGCCGGACCGGTAGGCGCCGTGCACGGTCTGGTAATACTGGCTCTCGGTCGCCTCGCCGGCGAAGAACAGGCGGCCGTTGACGTTGCTGGCCAGGTCGGCGCGCATGCCCGGCGTCGAGCCCAGCACGTTGCACGAGTAGGCCCCGCGCGCGTAGGGATCGGCGCCCCAGCGGGTGATGAGCGCATCGACCGGCTCGGGGATGGCCTGGCCGTACATGGTGCGCAGCGTGGCCATGGCGCTGGCGATGATCTCGTTGTCGCTCCAGGACTCGATCTCGCGGCCGAATGCGGCGGCGTTGAACCCGAGCAGTATCGGTAGTCCGGTGGGGCGCGCGAGGCTGACCCACTCCGCCCATTGGCCGTAGTGGCTACCGTCGGGCACATAGTTGAGCCAGTCCGTCTCCGTGTCCCAGAACGCGGTCGGGAAGCGCAGACAGCATTTGTTGAGCAGGCCCATGCCCAACTGGGCGATGGCGGCCCGTTTTGCGACGGGCAGGGCGGGGGAGAATGTCACGGCGCCCGATTGCAGCACGCCCAACGGCAGCGTCACGATCACCCGCTGGGCGGTGAACGCGCCGAGGTTGGTCGTCACGGTGGCCTCGCCATTGGCCGACCAGGCGATCTGCCTGACCACCTGGCCCAGGCGCACGTCCAGCCCTTGTGCCAGATAGTCGATCAGCACGTGGTAGCCGTCCAGGAACAGCGCGTCGCCGCCGCTATAGGCCGCGCCGCTGTCGTACCAATAGCTGGACAGACGGTCCGCCGCGCCGCCGTATTCATGCTCGATGGTGGTGTTGACCAGGAAGTCGATGCGGTTGCGCTCGGCGGCGGGGCGGTTGGCGTAGCCCAGGCCATTGCGTACCGCGTCCTGCACCGACATGTCGGTGTCGGCCTTTTGCGCTGCTGCCAGCACCGCCGTGATCGACGTTTGCAGCGCGTCGATGGGCGCCCTTGCCGTGCTGTCCAGGCGGGTGCCGTCGGTGTCGAACAATTGATCGTTATCGAGGCTGGTGGCAGCGAGGCGCGCGCCGGTCTTGCTGGCCAGCGCGGCGATGGGGTTGTCCGGACCGGCGCCGTGGATCCAGGTCGCGCCCAGGTCCACCTTGGCGTCGCTCCATTTCTGGGAGGTGAGGATGCGGCCACCCACGCGCTCGCGCGCTTCCAGCACGATCACATCCTTGCCCGCGTCGCGCAGCTTGCGCGCCGCCGCCAGGCCGGCCATGCCCGCGCCGATCACGATGACGGCGCCGGACGGGGCCGGCCCGGCGCCGCCATTGCCGGCCGTGTCGCCCGCGTTGGCGTCTTCGCCGCAGGCCGACAGCAGCGTCGCACCCAGCGACGCGCCCGCCGCGATCAAAAATTCTCTTCGTTTTAAATTCATCAAGTCCATGTGAGCGCACCGTAAATTTTCCCCCATCGGCTCGCGCACGTCTGGGCGGGTTTCGTCTGTTTGTGTGTCGCATAGTAGAATCGGGCGGCCGCACGAACAATTGCAGCTTGCGCCGATGTGATGGCAAAAGACCTCTACCCACGCCCCTGATTCGCTCTGATGCCGCCGCTTCCCGCCACCGTCCCGATCGCCCTGGTGCATGGCATGCTGGCCGGCGTGCGTGCACGCGGCAAGCCTTGCGATGCCTGCCTGGCCGATGCCGGCATCCCTCCCGCGCTGCTGGCGGAAGCGGGTGCCCGCGTGACGGCGACCCAGTACATCGCCCTGTATCGCGCGCTGATCGAACGGCTCGACGACGAAAGCCTGGGTTTTCTTTCCCGCCCCCTCAAGCGCGGTAGCTTCGCCTTGATGGCGCGATCGGCCCTGGGCGCGGCCGACCTGGAGACGGCCATGCGCCGCGTCGCCCGCACCTTCCGGCTGGTGCAGGATGACGTGCTGGTGGAGCCCGTGCGCGATGGCGGGCTGGCCGGATTGGCCCTGCGTTTCCTTAGCCCTGCGACGGCGCGACCGGCGTTTCTGGACGAGATGTTGTTGCGCGTGTTCTGGCGGTTGTTCGCCTGGTTGGCGGGCGGGCAGTTGCCGGCGGCGCGCTTCGACTTCGCGTTCGCGTGCCCGCCCCACATCGAGAGCTACGACAAAGTGTTCCCTGCGCCGGTGCGCTTTGGCCTGCCGCAATCGGCCTGCTGGTTCGACGCCGCGCGCCTGCAAAGCCCGGTGCGGCGTGACGAGGCCGCGTTGCGTGTGTTCCTGGCCGACGCGCAGGCACACATCATTCTGCCCCGGCGCGGCGAGGAATCGGCCAGCGCGCGGGTGCGCGCGCATCTGCAAGCGACGCAACCGGCATGGTCCGACCTGGCCGCCACGGCCGCCGCGCTGCACATGGCGCCGTCGACGCTGCAACGCCGCCTGGCGGGGGAGGGCACCTCGTTCCAGGCCTTGAAGGACGAGCTGCGCCGCGACCTCGCGATTGAGCGCCTGCACACCAGCACGGTGGCGTTGGCGGCGCTGGCGCAGGAACTGGGCTTCACCGACAGCGCTGCCTTCCAGCGTGCGTTCAAGGGCTGGACGGGCAGCCCGCCGGGCGCGTATCGGCGCACCGCGGGGCATACGGCAACCTGAGCTTCCGTGTCGCTGTCCTGACCGGCAAGTGTTGTTGGGACTGAATGTGCGATGGTTCCTCAGGCGTGCAGTGGCAAGCGTACCTCGACCTGCAGGCCTGCCCCGTCTGGCGGTGTGCGCAAGCATACGCTTCCATTGAGCAATTCGCAGATTTCCTTCACGATGGCCAGGCCAAGGCCGGAGCTGTCCGGCGTGGCCTCGTTCAGGCGGAAGAAGCGTTCGAACACCTTTTCCCGAACCTCGGGAGCGATGCCGGGGCCGTTGTCGGTGATCAGGATGACGGCGTGCGGCGGCTGCCGCGACAAGGCAATGCTGACCGCGCCAGGCGCTGCCATGTGTTTGATGGCATTGTCGACCAGGTTGAACAACAGTTCGCGCAGCATGCTCGGCGGCGCATAGACCGACAGCGGTTCGTCCTCCCGTTCCAGGCCCAGCTCCACGTTTTTCTTCTGGGCCAGTGGCGCGAGTTCCTCGATCATGGAAGTCGCCAGTTCGTCCAGCACGACGACGGACGCGACCGGACGTTGCTGCACGTGCTGGCGCACCTGTTCCACCGTCGCCAGCATTAACAGTTGATTGATCACCTTGCTCCCCTGTTGCGTGGTCTTGAGGATGGCGGTCAGCAATTTCTTCTGTTCCGGATCGACAGCGGCGCTGCGCATGCCGAAGTTCAGCTGCGAGATCAGAATGGCGAAGGAGGTGCGCAAATGATGGGCCGTGTTGGCGATGAAGTGTTCATACGAGGTCAGCGTGCGGTCCAGGCGTGTGACATAGTCGTTCATCGCGCCGACCAGCGGTGCCAGCTCCTGGGGCATAGTGTCGATGTCGAGCTTGACCAGGGCGCCGGGCTGGCGCCGCGCGAGCGCCCGGCCCAGGCTGTCCAGTGGCTGCAGTGTCCAGCGCAAGGCGATCACGAGCGCGATCAGTACCAGTGCGAGCAATAGCAGATGTTCGCGCATGGTCAGCCAGAAGAGGTCCCGTGTGAAGGCCTGGTGGCCACGCAGGGTCTGCGCGACTTCCGTGACGATGTAGTCGTCATTGCCCGGGCTGGGGAGCGCGTGGGCATAGGCGATCACGCGCACGGCCTCGCCGCGCATGGTGGCGAGGAAGTACCGTTCCTGCTCCGCCTGCAACGCGCGCGGCGGCGCCGGCAAATCATCATTGCCAGCGATTAGTTTTCCATTGCGGGTGCGGACTGCATAGTAGACCAGATCCTCATGTTCATCGGCAAACAGCTCAAAGGCCGCGGGCGGGATGTTGATCTCGTAGGCGCCGTCGGCCGCGCTCAATTGCTCGGAGATGATCCTGGCTGAGCCTTTCAGCAACTGCTGTTGCACCCGGGTCGCCACGCGTTCCGTGTTGCGGTAGGTGACGGCCAGGTCGACGGCCGAAATCAGGGCCGTGGGCAGGAACACCCATAACGCCAGCCGCGCTTTCAGGCTGCGCATGGATCAGGCCTGTTCCGGGACATGGCTCAGCATATAGCCCAGGCCGCGCAAGGTAATGATCTGGGCGCCGCTGTCCTCCAGCTTCTTGCGCAGCCGCACAATATACACTTCGAGCGCCTTGGGAGACACCATGTCGTTCAGCGTGACCAGGTTGTCGGCCAGGTCTTTCTTGGAGACGGTTTTGCCGGTACGGCGGATCAGCGCTTCCAGCACCGCGTGTTCGCGTGGGGTCAGGTTGAGCTCGCGGCCATGGCTGCGGAAGATCTTGGAATTGCTGTCGAAGCTCAGTTCGCAGCAGGTGAAGACGGGATTGGCCTTGCCGCTGGCGCGCCGCAGCAGACTGCGCAGGCGCGCTTCCAGTTCCTCGATATCGAAAGGCTTAGCCAGGTAGTCGTCGGCGCCCAGGTTCAGGTGTTCAACGATGTCCTGCAGGCTGTCTTGGGCACTGATGATGAGGACCGGCACGCCATTGTCCTTGGCGCGCAAGCGGCGCAGCAGCGTCTGCCCGTTCAGTCCGGGCAGGGTCAGGTCCAGCAGGACGGCGTCATAGGACTGGGTGCGCAGCAAGGTGTCGGCCTGATCGCCGGTAAAGGCTTGCTCCACCGCGTAGCCGGACTGGTCCAGCAGGCGCGTCAGCCAGGACGAGAGTTCCCGATTGTCTTCGACTAATAGTAATTTCATTTCCACATCATCGTTGCTCTCGTCTCGGACAGCAAGGCCTCGTTATATTTTCACCACAGCAAAAAATGACTGTAGGCATTTAGTAGGCTTTGGCCCCCTACAGTGGCCTCGTACCTTGGTACAACCATCCAATAACGAGGAGACAAGAAATGAAGAAGAAGCTGATGGCAGTGGCGATTCTGGGCACGATGGCGGTATGGACGCAGGCCGGGGCCCAGACGCAGTCCGTGCAGGAATTGCAGCAGGCACTGGCGCAGGCCCAGAAAGCGGCAGCGGACGCGCAGAAGGCCGCGCAGCAGGCTCAGGATGCACTGATGCAAATCCAGCAGGCAACCGCCGAGGCTAAGCAAGCCGAGCGATCCGCCGCTGAATCGGCACAAGTTGCCAAGGGTGCCCAGTCGGACCACAGTTTCAATGCCGAGAAATCCACCGGCGGCGGGTTGGTGTACAAGAGCGGCGGCGACATGATCCGCCTGTATGGCCTCATCGACCTCAGCATGAGCCGCAAGAACAACGCCGATAAGGCCGGCGATACCCAGAACGACATGTCGGTGGCCTATTTCAGCGGCAACCGGTGGGGCCTGGAAGGTGAGCATGCGCTGAACGATACGGACGGCCTGAAGGCTATCTTCAAGCTGGAAAGCGAGTACGAACTCCCCACTGGGAACATGGATACGCCGGGTGTGCTGTTCAACCGCGACGCCTGGCTGGGGGTGGAAAGCGCGTCCCTCGGCAAGCTGACCTTCGGCCGCCAGAACACGCTGCCGCGCGAATTCTCCAAGATTTATGGCGACGCTTACGGTAGCGCGCGCATGACCTTGAGCGAGGGCGGCTACACCAACAACAACAACTTCAAGCAGCTGATCTTCTACTCGGGCAGCGCCACCGGCACCCGTTACGACAAGGGCATCGTCTGGAAAAAGGAAATGGGCAAGTGGGTCGTCGGCCTGGCCTACCAGGTCGGCGGCACCCCGGGCGACACCAACGACGGCAGCACCAAGGCAGCGGGCGTGGCCTACAACGGCGGCAACTTCAATGCTTCGGCCTACTACAACACGGCCAGCGTCGACGGTTATACCCACACCTCGTATTCGTTCGGTGGCAACTACCAGCTCAGCAAACTGGTGCGCCTGAACGCGGGCTATTTCAACTACAAGGCCGACCAGCCGGTTACGATCGGCAACCGCAGCGACAAGGCCTATACCGTCTCGGCCAAGTTCACCCCGGGCGGCAAGTTCGATTACCAGCTGGGCTGGCAGACCATGAACGCCGACAACGCCGGCCTCAACGGGAAAGGCTACGTGATGAACGCGTTCTCCAGCACCGCCGACGTGGTCGCCACCGGCACCGGCAAGCGCAAGACCTGGTATGGCTCGGTGTTCTACCACTTCGACAAGCGCACCGAACTGTACCTGGCGCTGGACCACTTGAGCACCGACGGCACCTACAAGGCCTCGCAGGCCAACGGCTTCAACTCGCAGAATGAGGCTGCCGTGGGGATGCGCTTCAAGTTCTGATCGGGTATAAATGCACAAGACAGGCAGCCGCCGGCAAGAGCGGCGCCTGATGATAACGACAACAATGGAGACAGTATGAAGCGCACCCACAAAACCCTGGCCGCCGCACTGATGATGCTTGGCCTGAACAGCTACGCCGCCGACAAGATCACCATCATGGTCGGTGGGATGGAAAAGCAGATCTACCTTCCGGCCAAACTGGCCGAGCAGTTGGGTTATTTGAAGGAAACCGGGCTGGATATTGAATTGCTGAGCGAACCGGCCGGGGTCAATGCCGAGACCGAGATGCTGTCGGGCGCGGCGCAGGGCGTGGTCGGCTTCTACGATCATACGCTGGACTTGCAGGCGCGCGGCAAGCTGGTGCAGTCCGTGGTGCAATTCAGCCAGGCGCCGGGCGAAGTGATCCTGGTGTCGAAAGCGGCGGGTGCGCGGATCAAGTCGCCGGCCGATTTCAAGGGCAAGACGCTCGGTGTGACCGGCCTTGGTTCCTCCACCAATTTCCTGACCCAGTTCCTGGCCGCCAAGGCCAACGTCAAGAACAGCGAATTCACCACCTTGCCGGTGGGGGCGGGCTCCAGCTTTATCGCGGCCATGGGCCAGGGCAAGATCGACGCCGGCATGACCACCGAGCCGACCATCTCGCGCCTGACGTCGACCGGCGCCGCCACCGTGCTGGTCGACCTGCGCACGTCCAAAAGCACCGAGGCCGCGCTGGGCGGCCCGTACCCGGCAGCCTGCCTGTACATGTCCACGGCCTGGGTCAATTCGCACAAGCCGCAAGTCCAAAAGATCGTCAATGCGTTCGTCAAGACGCTCAAATACATCAACACCCACAGCGCCAAGGAAATCACCGAGAAGCTGCCGCCTGACTACTACGCCGCCAACAAGCAGATGTACATCGACGCGCTGGAGGCGGGCAAGCAGATGTTCACCGCCGATGGCGTGATGCCCGAGCATGGTCCTGCCACCGTGCTGCAGGTATTGAACGGGTTCGACAAGGCCGTGCAGGGCAAGACGATCAACCTGGCCAGCACCTACACCACCGAGTTCGTGAAAGCCGCAAAATAATGAAGAATGCCGCGATCGAACTGAATAATGTCAGCCGAAAGTTCGTCAGCCCGCAGGGCAAGGTGACGCTGGCCTTGCGCGATTTCAGTCTCACGGTCAATGAAGGCGATTTCTGCGCCATCGTTGGCCCGACTGGCTGCGGCAAGTCGACCACGCTGGGCATGATCACCGGCCTGAATCCGCCGTCCTCGGGCAGCGTCAAGGTGTTCGGCAAACCGGTCACCGGGATCGATCCCAACATCGGCTTCGTGTTCCAGGCCGATGCCGTCTTTCCCTGGAAAAGCGTGCTCGATAATGTGGCGATGGGCCCTGTGTTCCGTGGCAAGGACCTCAAGCTCGCGAGGGAGATGGCGGCTGAATGGGTGCGCCGGGTTGGCCTGGCGGGCTTCGAACACCACTATCCGCACCAGTTGTCGGGCGGCATGCGCAAGCGCGTCGCCCTGGCGCAGACCTTCATCAACGAGCCGAAAATCCTGTTGATGGATGAACCTTTCTCCGCGCTGGACGTGCAGACGCGTGCCCTGATGCAGGAAGAACTACTGGGGCTGTGGTCGGAAAAGAAGGCTTCGGTGGTCTTCGTCACGCACGACATCGACGAGGCGATTGCACTGGCCGACCGCGTCATCGTGCTGTCCAAGGGGCCGGGCTCGGTCAAGAGCAGCCATGAGATTCCGCTGGCACGGCCGCGCCATGTGTCGGAAGCGCGCTACTCGGACGAATTTGTCCACTTGTCGAAGAAGATATGGACGGATTTGAAGGACGAGGTGCAAATATGATGCAGGGGGCAGCGATGAGTACACAAACTAACGGTGCACCGGAAGTTCCGGTCACTGCCGAGGAGCGCATGGCGCTGAAGCGCGCAGCGAACTATCGCCGCGCGGTGATTTTCCTGCGGGTGGCGCTGGCCGTGGCGGGATTGGCGGCCTGGGAAGGCGCGGTGCGGTGGGGCTGGCTCGATCCATTCTTCTTCTCGCAACCCAGCGCAATCTACGCGCAACTGGTGGTGTGGCTGACGGAAGGGACCGCGCAAGGGCCCTTGTGGAGTGAGCTGGCCGTGACGATGGAGGAGACCGTGCTCGGCTTCCTGATCGGCAGCCTGCTCGGTGTGCTGTGTGGCGTTGTCCTGGGCCGCAACAAACTGGCGGCTGATGTATTCAGCATCTACATCAAGGTGGCCAACGCCATCCCGCGCGTGGTGCTGGGGTCGATCTTCATCATCATGTTTGGCTTGGGCATGGGGTCGAAGGTGGCGCTGGCGGTGGTGATGGTATTTTTTGTCGTGTTCGGCAACGCCTTCCAGGGCGTGCGCGAGGCGGACCGCAACATGATCGCCAACGCCTACATCCTGGGCGCGAGCAAGCGCCAGGTGACCATGTCTGTGGTGTTTCCATCGGCCTTGAGCTGGATTCTGGCCAGCCTGCACGTCAGTTTCGGCTTTGCGCTGGTCGGCGCGGTGGTGGGGGAATTCCTCGGTGCGCGCCATGGCATCGGTTTGCTGATTTCGACTGCGCAAGGCACCTTCAACGCGGCGGGTGTGTTCTCGGCGATGATCGTGTTGGCCGTGGTGGCGCTGGGTGCGGAGTACCTGCTGACGGCGCTGGAGGACAAGCTGCTGAAATG
Source organism: Rugamonas brunnea (assembly GCF_014042345.1). Taxonomy (GTDB): domain Bacteria; phylum Pseudomonadota; class Gammaproteobacteria; order Burkholderiales; family Burkholderiaceae_D; genus Rugamonas; species Rugamonas brunnea. The sequence goes on along the minus strand of NZ_JACEZT010000010.1, from coordinate 164,649 downwards.
GAGACCGGCACAATTCGTCGAGCAGGGGATGTGACGGCAGGCCCGGCGGAGGAGCACTATCCACGCCGGGCCCGGCTTCCTGGCGCCGGGCAGATTTCTATGGACAGGTTGCCATGCCCGGTGTAAATCCCAGTGTCTCGGCCGGGGTGATGGTCATCATTGTGGGGATCGTCAGTGCCAGATCGACCAAGGGCACGATGGTCTGGTAGGTAATGGGGGTGCAAGCACCGGTATTGTTCGGATCGCACATGCGGACGCGGACGAACCGTATGCAGCCTGGATCATGTGGATCGTTCATGCAGATGATCCGATTCTTGACCGGGCAAGCCGGCAGGGAGCCGGTGGGGATCTCCGTCAGCGTGATGTTGTTGTCGCTGTCCCGCACCGCGGCGAGGTAGTCGATGCGGATATGGGCATCGGTGATCGGCGAGCCGAGCATTAAATTGCCCGGCGTCGTGCGATAGATGCCGATCTGACGTATCGTGTCCTTGGCGCTCTCGTCTGTGAAGTTGGTATTGGCGGCCAGGTCGGCCACGCGCCGCGTGACGTCTTCCAGCGTGTTGAAAAGGTACATTGCGCGCGAGATTTCAAGGACGCCGAATACAAGCAGCAAGAACAGCGGGATGACGAGCGCGAGCTCGACAATGTAAGCGCCCTTGTGGCGTTGCATGCCCATGTCAATGCCCGCTAAATGCCGACGTACGCATAGGATATGTTTGCATTGAGTAAGTTACTGCTGTTGAGACCAGCCATGCCTGATGTGATGGCTGGAAAGAAGATATCGTCAACGGTCACCTGAACACCTACCGTGACGGTTGTTGGCACATTGAGGCCCAAGCATTCAAGGCCATCGCAAATAACAGAAATCCCCACAGGAACTGAGCCAGAGTTGAGTTCTGCGGTTTCCGTCGCCACGATGGTTTTCGCCAATGCGACGACTTTGCCGATCTTGTTCGGGTCCTTCATCTCGGACCTTGGTACGGACGCGATATAGCGGGCCGCATCATACGCAGCTTTTTGCGCAGCCGTGTAATGCCACAATATCCTGCCGAAATAGAGCGGGAGCGCCAGCATGAGCAGAAAGATGGGCAGAATAATGGCAAACTCCACTGCTGCGACACCGCGTTCGATATGCGGTTTGGCATTTGTTCTGTGATTCATGGGACTAACTCCACTTGGCCACCCAGATATTGTTCCGGAACCGCACCAGCAAATTCCGCGTTGATGCTGGTTGCGGTAGCCGGCACCAGCATGAAAAACTTCCCTATCCCTATGACATTTGCCGTGGTGGTGGCGCCTCCGCCAACCGGGCATGAGAGTAGCGCAACATTCAATACGCGCCGGTTCGCCACGCCGGGCCCATTTTGCGTGGATGGCGCCAGGAAATTGGCGCTGCTGCTGGTTTTGTAAGGCGTGGTCACACCGCCGGGATAGTTGCCGTTGGCCGTGGGCTGCCCCGGCTTATAGAGGACAGCCCAGGCGCTGGTGCTGAAAGGCGTGTACCCGCTTGCCGGCTCTGGTGAACCCTGTGTCGTATAGGAGGAGTAAGGGACTGCGCGCGCATAGGCCCACAATGGGCCATAGTTGGGGGCAATGTTGGTTCCCGGCGCGGGTGCGGGATCGGCGATGGTCCACAGTTTACTTCCGCTGGTCGTCGAGAGTGCCCCTTGTTGGCCGGGAATCGTTGTCATCCAGGGTATCGCCGTATAAGGATAGGACTTGACGTTCGAATCGGGCGGCGCGCCGTTGGGGCTGCACTGGTTGCCGACGTATTGATCGAAACGCGCATTGAGCTGGTTGACCAGCGAGGCAAGTGGAAACGGACGGCCGACCGTGATCGTTCCACCCATTACCCGGGGTATCGCGAGGGCGCCGGTACAGACGAAGGGACCCACGGTTGCGGGCCATGTGTTGGACGCAGCACCAAGCACGCCGGGCGGGTCCAATGGATCGATGACGAAATTTTCCGCCGTGGTCCCGTTCGGATTGAGATTCATCAGGTCGTAGCTGACGCCACGCCGGAAGCCGAATTCCACCAGTTCAGTATTGGCGGGGGGACCTGGGTTGGATCGCGAAGCCGCTGGGGTCGTTGACAAGGCGCAGATGGCCAGCGGCGTGATCAGGATGGATGAACGGCCTGCGATCGTCTGGTTGACGGTCGTGGTGCTTGCAAAGGCACTGGAAAGTACCTTCATGAACAACAGGTTGACTGTGCCGACACTCACGTCAAAGCCGCTGGTGTCGACTTTCGCGAAGAGCAGGCCGTCAGGCGCGCCTTGTGCGGCGCCGGCATCCAGCCATGGGCCGTCGGCAGTGCTGCTGAAAGCGATGGCGGCATCGTTCCAGCTGAGCGATTGCTGGTTGTACTGATAGCTCAGTTTGCTGGTGATGCTTGCGGCCTTGGTGAGCGCTTTCGTGACGCCAGCTGCGGTGCCGTTCAATTCCTTGGCCGCCGCCAGTGCCGCGCCGGCCGCGATATTTCTTAATTCAATTCTCCGGTTGTAGACTTGTCCCAGGTCCAATGCCAGGCCAAAGAATCCGATGAGCACGATCGTCAGGAGCGCGAACATGATGGCGATCGCTCCGCGCTGGCAGGAACGATTCCGCTTCCAGGCATATCGCCGCGGCACCGACGGCGCAGCGGTGCCTCGCCTGGCGACAGGGAGACCTCTGCCTGATTGGATTGCAGCCATCGTGGGCATCCCCATGTTCTCCCGGTCAGAAAATGCGCCAGCGCGATTGCGCGCTGCCAAATTGCAATTCTAGGCAGGCTGGGAACGCCATTCTTGATGGAGAGCAAATAGACAGGGCACAGCCGGGACACGGCGATGCCGGCGAGCGATTGACGATTGGCGTGGTGGCTGGTGGAGACCATTTTCCGCTACCATGGTGGTGAGTTTCCTGGTCTGCGTGGCAGGGCTGATTTTGCTAAGGAGCACGGTATGGCGCATGCCAAGCGTAAGGCTTCGACAATCTTGATCAAGCGAGCGTACGACGACGCGAGCCCGGACGACGGCTACCGGGTGCTGGTTGACCGTGTCTGGCCCCGTGGACGCAGCAGGGAAACACTCAAATTGGCCCAGTGGATGCAGGCGATCGCGCCGAGCGACGCCTTGCGCAAATGGTTCGGCCACGATCCGCAGCGCTGGGACGAGTTCCGGCAACGCTATCTGGCCGAACTGCATACCGATGAACAATTGGCGCGCATGCGCAGCCTGCTGGCCGACGCCGCTGGCCAGCCGATGACGCTGGTGTATGGCGCGAAGGACACGGAACACAATCAGGCAGTGGTGCTGCGCGACGCGTTATTGCGGCTGCAGCAAGGCTGAAGCCTGTTCCATGCGAGTCCGTGCGCAGTGGATTACCGGCTTCCTTGGCGCGATGCGGCTGTGCGCATTGCTTGCTTGGCCGTGGTCACTTCGCGGTCAGCGATGCGATCCGTTCGCGCAGCGTGGGTAATAGCTCGTCCTCGAACCAGGGATGACGCTGGAACCAGGGCGTGTTGCGCGGCGAGGGATGCGGCAACGGCAGATAGCGCGGGCCGAATTCACGCCATGCCCGCACCGTTTCCGTCAATGACGACTTGCGGCGATTGGCCAGAAAGTGCCGCTGCGCGTGCAGGCCGATCAGTAGCGTCAGTTCAATGTCGGGCAGCGCCGCCAACAGTTGATCGAGCCACAGCGTGGCGCATTCCCGGCGCGGCGGCAGGTCGCCGCTGTTTCCCCGGCCTGGATAACAATATCCCATGGGGATGATCGCGATGGTCGACGCGTCATAAAAGCGGGGCGCATCCAGACCCAGCCACCGGCGCAGGCGCTCTCCGCTAGCGTCATCCCAAGGTATGCCCGAGGCATGCACGCGCGCGCCGGGCGCCTGTCCGACGATGAGGATGCGCGCCGTAGCGCCTGCCTGCAACACTGGCCGGGGGCCGAGCGGAAGGTGGGCTTCGCAGGCGCGGCATTGACGCGCGGCCGTCAATAGCTGGTCCAACCCGGTGTATGCGGGTGCTGCTGACGGTCTGGGCGAGCCGCTCATGCTGTCACTGCGCCGCAGGCGGCGCCAAGGCGGTAACGGTGAAGAGCTCGGGGTCGTCCACATGATCGATCAGGATGCGTTGGACGCGTCCCTGCCACAAGGTGGCGAAGCCGCGCTTGTCGTCCGGCGTGGCGACGCCGTCGAGAATTTTTCTCAACAGGACACTCATGCCCGGGTCGGCTGGCACCCGCTGCATGTGCATGCTGAGCCGGACAGCCGCACCGTTGTCGCCGCGTTCGAACACCACTTCGCCGTCGCCGCCGACGCCATATTGCAGCAGATGCTGGCGCTGGAAGTTGCCGCCTATGCCTTTGAAGCCGCCGATGCCTGCCGCGCCCGTGATCAGGCCGATGACGCTGCCGATGACGCCACTTACGCCTTCGTCCTGCGCCGCAGCAAACCGTACCCGCAACGCGCCGCGCTCCGGGGTACCGTCGGGGTACAAGGCGTTCAGGGCGCGCCGCGTCATGAGGTAGGCGCCGGCGACCGTCGGGCACGAGTGTCCGGCCAGCCGGACGGCGTCGATATAGCGGTAGGTGATCATGCCGTCGGTGCATGCACCCAGCATTTCTGCCAGGCCGTCATGCACGGTGATGGTGGGGACCTGGTCGAAAAAATCAGGAAAACTCATGGTGCGTTTGCCTTTCTGGACAGGATGGCGCGGGCCGCGAATGGGAAGGGTTCTTTGTAGGGTGACGGCGGATATGAACAGGCACCGCCAGCTCTGTCATTGTAAGGCAGGTGGATGGCGCCTTGAAGCCTTGCCTTGCCAACGCTAGGCGGCCATTTCGCTGCCGACGCGACGCTCCACGAGGACGACGTCACGCCAGGCGCCGTGTAACTGCCCCATCTTTTCCCGTCGGCCGACCTGGCGGAATCCGACGCGGGCATGCAAAGCCAGGCTCGCGACGTTTTCCGGAAATATGCCCGCCTGTAAAGTCCAGAAACCGAGTTGCTCCGATGCTGCCACCAGTTCATGCATCAGGGTACTGCCGACGCCCTGGCCATGCACGGACGGGGCCACATAGACACTCACCTCCGCGACTCCACGGTAAACGGGCCGCGCCGAAATTGCGGCCAGGACGGCCCAGCCGACAATGCCATTGTCTTGAATGGCAACCAGGCGGCAGGCTTGCAGGTGGTTCGCGTCCCATTGCTCCCAGGTTGGCGCTTCGGTCTGGAACGTGGAGTTGCCGCTGGCGATGCCTTCAAGATAGATGCGGCGGACGTCCGCCCAATCCTCAGGCTGCATGGCGCGTAGCGTTATTTCTGGCATGTGGTCCTCGATTTTTCATCAGGGTTGTGCAGGGCGCACTTCAAGGATTGCAGTGCGCTGTGGAAGGCTGCTTGCTGGTCGGGCGATACACAGGCCAGCAATGTCTCCGCGTGCCCGTTTAATTGCGCATCCAGTGACGTGGCGCGCGCTTTGCCATGTGCGGTGAGGGTTAGCATCACACTTCGTTTGTCCAGTTCGTTGACTTGCCTGGTCAAACTTCCTTCCGTGCTCAGTGCGTCGACCGCGCGGCTGATCCAGCCCTTGTCCAGCCCGAGCCTTTCGACAAGGGCTTGTTGGGGCAGGGGGCCGTTGCGCAGCAATTCGTTCAGGATGTGGCAGCGCACAGTCTGCCCGCCATCCATGCACGCTGCACTCTCGCGCTGGTCGCGTATGAACAAGCGTACAACTTCACGCAACAGTTGTGCTGTGGTTTCCTTGCTGGTCATGACGGTATGGTTGTGTTTGACAACTAATTTTATGGGGTTGCCCATTTGGTTGTCAATGGCAACTGATGGTAATTCACGCAGCAGGATGTTGGCGGGCGTGAAGTGATCAGGCGGCCGAGGCAATCGTTGGGCCGGCGTATCAGGCCAGCCCGAATGTTTTTCGCAGGCTGGCATCGACCGGGCCGGCGGGCATGAAGCGGCGCAGCTTGCTCAACAGTGAAGCTTCACCTTTTGGCGTGCGCCGCATCTTCCATGCGCCCAATGCCGCATCGAGCACCGCGGCGGCCACGCCATCGGGCGTCGGCGCGTTGTTGACGCTGTTGGCGATGGCGCGTACCACGGTGGCGCGCTGCGCATCATAGGCGCCGATGCTGGCGGCGGCTTCCGGCGCGTTGGCATCGAGGCTGGTCTTGGTATACGACGGTTCGACCAGCACCACGCGGATGCCCAAATTGCGCACTTCATGGTCCAGCGACTCGGACATGCCTTCGACGGCGTGCTTGGATGCCGAATACAGGCCCATGTACGGCGCTGGCAGGAAGCCGAGCACGGAGCTGATGTTGACGATGCGTCCCGCGCGCTGCGCGCGCATGTGCGGCAGCACCGCCTGGATGGTGCGCAGGGCGCCGAACACGTTGGTGTCGAACAGCGACTGCGCCTCGGCGATCGAGGTTTCCTCCACCGCGCCGAGCAGCGTGCCGCCCGCGTTGTTGACCAGCACATCGACGCGTCCGGCTTGGGCGATGACGGCGGCGATTCCGCGTTGAACGGATGCATCGTCGCGCACGTCCATCTCGATCAGTTGCACGCCCGGGATAGGCTGGGCCGTTGCCGTGTTGCGCACGGTGCCGAAGACCTTGCAGCCGCGTTTGGCAAATTTTTCTGCGGTGACACGTCCAATGCCCGACGAGACGCCGGTGATCACGACAATTGTTGGATTCGACATAATGAGTTCCTTCGATATGGGTGAATAGGGGAATGCGTAACGCGGCGAAAAAGGCTGCCCGGTGCTCAGCCTGCGCCGGTGCCGGTCTTGGCGATGGAGGCCACGTTGCCGTGGTGCGGCATGGCAGCCGGTTGCTCGCTGGCCTGGTCCGGCTTGATCCTGAACCAGATGGCATACATGGCCGGCAGGAACACCAGGGTCAGGATGGTGCCGGCGAAGGTGCCGCCGATCAGCGTGTAGGCCAGGGTGCCCCAGAACACCGAGTGGGTCAGCGGGATGAAGGCCAGGATGGCCGCCAGCGCCGTCAGGATCACCGGACGCGAGCGCTGCACGGTCGCCTCGACCACCGCATGGAAGGGGCTCAGTCCGGCATCCTTGTTGTGCTGGATTTGGCCGATTAGGATCAGCGTGTTGCGCATCAGGATGCCCGACAGCGCGATCAATCCCACCAGCGCGTTGATGCCGAACGGTTGCCGGAACAGGATCAGCGTGGGCACGACGCCGATCAGCCCAAGCGGACTGGTCAGGAAGACCATGATCATCGCGGAGATCGAGCGCACCTGGAAGATGATGATCAGCAGGGTGGCCGCCAGCATGATGGGGAACAGCGGCAACATGGCCTTGGTCGCCTTGCCCGATTCCTCGATGGAACCGGCTTCTTCGATGGAGTACCCGGCCGGCAGCCGCTCCACGATGGGCTGCAATTGTTTGGTGATGGCGTTCGACACGTCCGGCGGTTGCAAGCCTTCGGCGATATCGCCGCGCATGGTGATGGTCGGCATGCGGTCGCGCCGGCGGATCACCGGCTCTTCCGCGCGCACCTCGACGTTGCCCACCTGCGACAAGGGGATGCGTTGGCCGTTGGCGCCGGTCAGGGTGAAGTCGTTCAGTTTGGCGAGATCGATCCGGGCGTCGCTGCCTGGACGGGCCGAGCGGGCCACGATCTGCACGGTGCGGATGTCTTCGCGCACGGCGGTGAGCGGCACGCCGCTGAGCAGGAACTGCAATTGCTGCGCGGCGGCGCTGGATGTTAGTCCCACGGCTTGCAAGCGGTCTTGCTGCAGGCTGAAATGTAACGTCGGCGTACGGGTGCCCCAGTCGTTATTGACCGTGCGCATCATCGGACTGGCGGCCATCAGGCTTTCCACCTCGGCGGCGATGCTGCGCAGCTTGTCCGGGTCGGGGCCGGCCACGCGGTAGGCGACAGGGAATGGCGAATACGGGCCGAACACCAGCTGGGTGACGCGCACGCGCGCTTCGGCGGCCAGGCCGTCGGCGACCGCCGCGCGCAAGCGCATCTTCAACGCCTCGCGCTGGTCCGGGTTTTCGGTGCGGATCACGATCTTGGCGAAAGAGGGATCGGGCAGTTCCGGTCCCATCGCCATGAAGAAGCGCGGCGCGCCCTGGCCCACGTAGGCCGTGACGATCTTCGCCTCTGGCTGCTTGGCGAGCCATGCCTCGATCTTGCCGGCGGCGCCGCTGGTCTGGCTGATCGCCGTGCCATACGGCATTTGCACTTCCACCAGCACTTCCGGCCGGTCCGAGATCGGGAAGAATTGTTTCTTGACGATGGCCATGCCGGCGATGGCCAGAACGAACAGGCCGACCACCGTGCCGGCCGCCAGCCACTTGCGGGCGATCACGCGCGCGAGCACCTGGCGGAAGCGGTGGTAGCGCGGCGTGTCGTACAGCGCATCATGGCCGCCGGCGACCTGCTTCAGCTCGGGCAGCAGCTTGACGCCCAGGTAGGGGGTGAACACCACCGCCACCACCCATGAGGCGATCAAGGAAATGCCGACGATCCAGAACATGTTGCTGGTGTACTCGCCGGCGCTGGAGCGGGCGAAACCGTTGGGCATGAAGCCGACCGCCGTGACCAGCGTGCCCGCCAGCATGGGCGCGGCCGTATGGCTCCAGGCATAGGCGGAGGCGGCGACGCGGCTGTAGCCTTCTTCCATCTTGACCACCATCATTTCGATGGCGATGATGGCGTCGTCCACCAGCAAGCCCAGCCCCAGGATCAGCGAGCCCAGCGTGATGCGGTCGAAGTTCTTGCCGGTCGCGGCCATTACGACGAACACCGTGGCCAGCGTCAGCGGCACGGCGGCGGCGACCACGATCCCCACGCGCCAGCCCATGCTAATGAAGCACACCACCATCACCACCAGCAGCGCCACGAAGAATTTGACCATGAATTCATCGACCGCCGCACTGATGTTGACGGCCTGGTCGGTGACCTTGCTCAAGCCCAGGCCCAGCGGCAGGTCGGCGTTGATCGCATGGACTTCCTGATCGAGCGCCTTGCCCAGGTCCAGCCCGTTCCAGCCGTCGCGCATGACGACGCCAAGCAGCAGCGCCGGCTCGCCGCCGTTGCGGATCATGAACGTGGCCGGGTCCTCATAGCCGCGCTGGACGGTGGCGATGTCGGACAGCTTCAGGGTGCGGCCCTGCGCCACGATGGGCGTGTCGCGGATCTTCTGCAACTGGTCGAAGGCGCCGTCGAGGCGGATGAACACTTGCGGCCCCCGGGTTTCCACGGAACCGGCCGGGGTCAGGGCGTTCTGGCTGTTCAGGGCGGCGAACACTTCTTGCGGGCTGATGCCCAGCGTGGCCAGGCGCTCATGTGAGAACTCGACGTAAATGCGCTCGGCCTGTTCGCCGACGATGTTGACCTTCTTGACGCCCGGCACGTGCAGCAGGCGCTGGCGCAGCGTCTCCGCGTCGCGCACCAGCACGCGCTGCTGCTCGCCCTTGGCCTTGAGCGCATACAGGGCGAAGGTGACGTCCGAGTATTCGTCGTTGACCATGGGGCCGATCACGCCGGCGGGCAGGTTGGCGGCTTCATCCGCGACTTTCTTGCGCGCCTGGTAGAACTGCTCCGGCACTTCGGACGGCGGGGTGGTGTCGAGCAAGGTCAGGGTCGTGAACGCCAGGCCGGGCCGGGTGTAGGTTTCGCTGCGGTCGTACCAGCGCAATTCCTGCAGCCGCTTTTCCAGCTTTTCGGCCACCTGGTCCTGCATCTCCTGCGCGCTGGCGCCGGGCCAGGCGGTGACGACCGTCATCACCTTGACCGTGAAGGCGGGATCTTCCGCCCGTCCCAGTTTGAAGAAGGCGACCAGTCCGGCCAGGCTGATCAGGCAGATCAGGAACAGGGTGACGGCGCGCTCGCGCACGGCGAGCGCGGACAGGTTGAAACGGCGCTCGCTCATGGCCGTGCTCCCACGGCGGCGCCGGCGTCGGCCAGGCGCACTTGCTCGCCTTCACGCAGCAGGTGGGCGCCGAGCGCAACGATCCGCTCGCCTTGCCTGAGCTGGCCCGTGACGCGCGCTTCGTCGTCACCCAGCCGCTGGACCGTCACCGGCCGCCACGACACCTTGGCCGGCGCGCCCTGGATGACCCAGACCCCAGGCCCTTTGCCGGCGTCGTACAGGGCGGCGAGCGGCACCGACAGACCGGCCGGCGTCGCCTGGGCTGCCGCTTGCGCCGTCACTGGCGGCGCCGCCGGCGTGTCCGCGATACGGATGGTGACCGTGGCGCCCAGCGGCGCGTTCGACAGCTCCCCGTCGAGCACATAGCGCGCCTCGAAGGTACGGGTCAGGCGGTCGGCGGTGTCCGACAATTGCCGCAGTTTGGCCGAAACGGCGTGATCTTCGCGGCCGAACAGCGTGGCCGTCGCGCTGGCGCCAAGCGCCGGGCGCAGGGTTTCCGGCAACTGGATGATGGCATCCCGGCGGCCCGCGTGCGCCACGCGCACCACAGTCTGGCCCGCGCCGACCACCTGGCCGGGTTCGGCCAGCGTGTCCATGACCACGCCATCGGCGTCGGCCACCAGTTCCGCGTAACGGTTGGCGTTGTGCGCCACTTCGGCCTGGGCTTCGGCCGCACTGAGCTGCGCGCGGGCGGCATCGGCCGCCGCCTTGGCCTGGTCATAGGCCGAAGCGGAGATGGCGCCGGTGCCGCGCAGGCTCTGGTAGCGGGCTTCGTCTTCGGCAGTCTGTTTGGCCCGGGCGCGGGCGGCGGCGACGGCCTCCTGCTGGGCATGGGCTGCCAGCTTCAGGTCGGCGGGATCGATCCGCATCAGGACCTGGCCGCGCCGGACGGTTTGTCCGGCATCGACCAGGCGTTCCAGCACTTTGCCGGGCACCCGGAAACCGAGGTCGCTCTGGACCCGGGCGGCGACGATGCCGGTGAAGGCGCGCGACCCGGTGGTGGCGTTTTGGACAGTGGCGGCGCGCACCAGCGGCATGGCGGTGCGCGGATCGGATTGCGCATGGTCGCCGCAGGCGACCAGTGCGAACGGCAAGGCTGCCATGACAGCAGGAAGGGCGAGGCGGCGGCACATGGGAATCCCCTAAGAAAACCAGACAGGGTTTCATTTTGGGACTAGTGACTAATTTTGTCAACGGTCACACACCGTCGCCTGCGCGTATTTTTAGGGGGACAGGCTGCGCAGCACCAGGCTGGACAAGAGGGCCGGGGCGTCGTCCGTGCAGTCCAGGTTGTACTGCAAGAGCAGGGGATTGAGGTAGGGGCGCATGACCAGGAAGATTGCGCTGGCGGTTTCGTCGAGCGGCGTCTTGCGCTCGAATTCCCCGCTTTCGCGCCCCTGGCGCAGGATGTCCCGCAACATGGCGCCGAGGTGCGCCTCGTAGTCAAGCACCACCTGCCAGCGCTCGGTCGCGGCCGATGCCGCGATGTCATATAACTTGCGGTCTTCGAACAGCAGGCGCAGGCCGGCTTCCACGGCGGCCTTGAACATGCGCCGCAACTGTTCCGGCGGCCGGTCGGTGCTGGCGATGGCGGCTTTCATCTCCGCTTCGAGCTGGCTGATGCAATTGCCGCAAATCACTTCGCCGATCGCTTGCTTGGATTCGAAGAATTTGTAGATATAGGCCTTGGAAAAGCCGATCGCCTTGGCAAGGTCGGAAACGGTGGTCTTCTGGTAACCATACAGGCCGAAGTGCTTGGTGGCTTCGGCGACAATTTGAGCGCGTACCTCGTGCTCGGCGGGACCGCGCGCAGGGGCGAGAGGGAGGTTGGGTTTGTTCATGGCTGATAGCTTACCGCCTGGCGCATCAATGCACAATAAGTGACCCATTCGTAATATGGTCATCTTGCGCCGGCATGCACGCGGACGGATCGGCCGTGCCGGCTGCGCGGGAAGCTATCGCCATGGTGGTTAATTGGCGGCGGCAATGGCGACGGCGTTGGCGGGCTGCCAGCCGCCGCCCAGCGCCCTGAAGGCGGCCACGGCCGCGCGCGCCGATTCGGCTTGCGCCTGCGCCCGCATATCGCTGGCGCGCAGCAGGTTGTCATCGGCCTGCAAGACTTCGATCAGGCTGACCACGCCTTTTTCGTAGGCTGCAAACGAAGCCCCGCGCGCGCGGCCGAGCGCGTCCACGCCCTGGGTCAGGATGCCGGCCTGCTGTTCTCGTTTGACCAGGGCGGAGAACGCGTTTTCCACGTCTTCGGTGGCGCGCAGCGCTGCCAGGCGGTAGGCCGCCAGCGCTTCCGCTTCCTGCCCTTTGGCCGCGTCGATTTGCGCGTTGATGCGGCCAAAGTCGAACAGACGCCAGCGCAGGCCCAGCACGCCGGCCGCCTGGTTGGCGCCGCCGCTGAACAGGTTGCCGGCCGAAACCGTGGTCGCGCTGCCGATCATGCCGCTCAAGGAGAACTTGGGGTAATACTCGGCCACCGCCATGCCGATGCGGGCATTGGCCGCCGCCAGCCGGCGTTCGGCGACGATCAGATCGGGCCGGCGCCGGAGCAGGTTGCCCGGCGTGCCGGCCGCCGCGATGCGCGGCGCGGCCGGAATCTCGCCCGGCGCCGCCAGTGCGTCCCGATGGGCGCCGGGCGCCGTGCCGAGCATGACGTCGAGCGCATTCATGGCCGCGTCCAGTCCGGTGTCGAGCACCGGGATCGATGCCTGCACCTGGGCCAGCGCGCCCTCAGCCTGGCGTACCTGCAATTCTGCCGCCAGCCCTTGGGCATACAGGAGATTGATCGTCGACAGCAGTTTCTGTTGCGTCTGCACCTGGTCGTGGGCCACGCGCAGGCGGGTTTGCAGGCCGCGGATCGTGATATAGACGTCGGCCGTTTGCGCCGCCACCGCCAGCCGCGTCGCCGCCAGGCCCGCCTCGGACGCTTGGTAGTCGGCCAATGCCGCTTCACGTCCGCGCCGCAGGCTGCCGAACAGGTCCAGTTCCCAGCCGGCCGCGAGGTTGGCTTCATAGCTGTTGCCATGGCGGTCGAAGCCGGGTTTCGTATTCATGATCTGGCCCAGCGGCGTTTCCAGCGACTGGTAGGCGCGCGCACCCTGGGCGCTGATATTGCCTGATGGAAGAAGCGCGGCATTGGCCGCGCCGAGTCCCGCGCGCGCCTGGGCGACGCGCGCGGACGCCTGCGCGAGATCCAGATTCTGCTGCAGCGCCTGGGTGACGAAGCGGCTCAGCAGCGGATCGCCAAAGCCTTCCCACCACACCGCGAAGTCGGCGCTGGCGCTGGCTTGCCGTTGCTCAATCGCGGTTTGGCCAAGGTAGTGCTTCGGCAGCGTGTTGCCGGGCTGGACGTAATCTGGCCCGACTGCGCATCCGGTGACCAGGGCGGCGATGGCGGGCAGGAGAAGGGCGCGTGTGGGTTGCATGGACATGATTGGTCGCTCGTGTATGGTGGTGTCTAATGACTATATCATACATTGGTCACTGCGCAAGTGCGGCGAAGGCGACCAGATGCCGCCGGTTGAGTGCATGCCCTTGAGCGAAGCCCGGCGGACGTGTGATATGGTCCTCGTCATCGGCTCGACTGGGCAATGCAATGAGCGCCGGCTCGCCACACAAGCGGCGCCGCCCAAGTCTGAAGCCATGGGTTCCAACTTAACGAAAGGAGTGACGATGACGTGCGCCATGATGAAATCCTTGTTTGGCCACAAGGCATGGGCCAATGCCGAATTGTTCGACGTGCTCGAAACGCTGCCCGCTGGCCCCGATCAGCACACGGCAATCCGCACCATGAACCACATTTACGTGGTGGACAGGATCTTCCAGGCCCATCTGCTTGGCCAGCCACATGACTATCAAGGCACCAATACCACGGCGACGCCCACCTTGTCCGAGTTGCGGCGCGCGGTGACGGCAACGGATGCGTGGTTTCAGGAATATATTGCGTCGCTGGACGACGGAGCGCTGGCGGAGCGGTTGCGATTCAAGTTCACGGATGGTGATGCGGGGACCATGTCGCGGGAAGAGATGCTGATGCACGTGATTACCCATGGCGGCTACCACCGTGGCAATGTGGGACAAATACTGAAAAATGTATCGATCGCGCCGCCGCGTGATCTGTTGACGAAATTCCTGCACATTGCCGATCCGGACCGCCGGGGCTAAACCTGCCAACTGCCCCATGGAGCGATGGCTGCGATATCTGTCCGGATATCGGCAAACCAAAATTATTCATTAGTTCCGCACGTCAACACTCGCTACGATGCCCAGACTGAGGAAGAGCGGCGGGGTGGCCGATAGTGCTGCCCACACCGCTGCGCCCTGTGGCGCGCTCGGTGCTGATCATCCTGAATGACTCGCAGGCGGAATAATGAAAAATATAAAGACTCGCACCCGGTTGGCCACTGGTTTCGGCGCCGTTTTGATGCTGATGTTGATGGTGGCAGGCATAGGCATCTGGCGCCTGCAAGCGGTGGCGGAAGCGACGCGCGCCATGATCCAGACTTCCCTGGCCAAGGAGCGCCTGATCAGTGATTGGGATGCCGTAACCAACGCGGCTGTCGCGCGCACCACGGCGGCCGCCAAGAGCAACGACCCCAGCCTGATTGCCTATTTCGACACCGCGACCAACGAGGCCGCCGCCCGCTCCGCCGCGTTGCAGCAGAAGCTGGCCAGCCTGCTGGTCTCGCGCGAGGAGAAGGCCTTGTTTGCCGAACTGGTCGCCAGCGGCGCCGTCTATCAGGCGTCCGGCAAGGAGGTGTTGCAGTTGCGCACTGACGGCCGCTTGTTCCAGGCCCGCACGGTGTTCGAGAACAACTATCTGCCCAGCGCCAGGAAATACCTGCTGCAAATGGGTCAGTTGCTGGCGCTGCAGCGCACGGCCATCGATGCCACCGGCGCCGACATCGACGCGACTTACCGCAACGGCCGCACGCTGTTGTTGCTGCTCAGTGCAGCTGCCGTGATCTGCGGCATCGCTGCGGCCCTGTTGCTGACGCGTGTGTTGCTGCGCCAGCTGGGCGGCGAACCCGATTACGCCCGCGCCGTCACCCGGCGCATCGCGGCTGGCGACCTCGGTGGCGAGATCGCTTTGCAGCACGGCGACACGGCCAGCCTGATGCATGGCATGCAGCACATGCGTGCAAGCCTGGTGCAGATCGTCGAACAGGTGCGCAGCAGTACCGACCTGATCGCGGCCGCCTCGATCGAAAACGCGGCCGGCAACCAGGACTTGTCGAACCGCACCGAACGCCAGGCCAGCTCGCTGGAGGAGACGGCCGCCTCGATGGAGGAACTGACTGCCACCGTCAAGCGTAACGGCGAGCATGCCCGGCAAGCCAATCAGATGGCGATCAACGCCTCGGCCGTGGCGGAGGAGGGCGGCGCCGTGGTGGCCGACGTGATCGACACGATGAATGCGATCCACGCCTCGGCCATCAAAATCACCGACATCACCTCCGTCATCGACGGCATCGCTTTCCAGACCAATATCCTCGCGCTGAACGCGGCCGTGGAGGCGGCCCGCGCGGGTGATCAGGGCCGTGGCTTCGCCGTGGTCGCAGCCGAGGTACGTAACCTGGCCCATCGTTCGGCCGCCGCGGCCAAGGAGATCAAGGCGCTGATCGGCGATTCCGTGGACAAGGTGGAGAGCGGCAGCCGGCTCGTCAAGCAGGCCGGCACCACGATGGGCAATATTGTCGACAGCGTGCAGCGCGTGGCCGACATCATGGTGGCGATCACCACGGCCGGCGACGAGCAGGAGCGTGGCATCGAACACATTTGCGTGGCGATCACCGAACTGGAAAGCGTGACGCAGCAAAATGCCGCGTTGGTGGAGGAGGCAGCCGCCGCTGCCGAGACGCTGCAGTCGCAGGCCGACCGCCTGGCGCAGACGGTCGATGTGTTCCGGCTCGGCGGCGACCATGCCGGGGCGCGTGCGCCTGACCGGCTGGCGCCGCCGATGGCGCCAGCACCAGCACCGGCACCGGCAATCAGCGCGCGGCCAGCAGCAACCAGCCGATCAGCGCCGACAGGCCAGGGAAAGGGAAGGAATAGAGGTGGAAGCGCAGCCATGAACGGCGCCCTGCCGTCATACGCAGCGCGATGATGTCATTGTAAGGCGGCCAGATGCTGCGCGAAGCCTTACCACTGTTGGTCGCAGGGCCAATTTGTTTCATTTCGTGTTTCATCGTGTTTCAGAATTGCGAGGAAAGAATTGCGCGCAACAAGAAATGAAACAAATACACCGTCAAGAGCCGGGTGTTTCTGATGCCTGAACGGCAATGATCTACGTCAAATTTTTTCATAAATCATTGATTGAAAAGGGGTATATCGACGGTCTTCCGGTACGCGATGTTGGACTCATCGTTTGGCACGGCAATTGCACTAGCGACCATGACAGTACGGTGCAGCGAGCTGAATGAAACGGCAATGAACAAATCTGGAGACGACATGACCTACGCAGACTTCTATCAAGAATCCATTGATGAACCGGCTAACTTCTGGGGCAGGCAAGCCCAAGCCATTCACTGGCAAACGCCCTACAGCCAGGTGCTCGACTACAGCAAGGCACCGTTCGCGCGCTGGTTTGTGGATGGCCGTACCAATCTGTGCTACAACGCCGTCGATCGGTGGCTGGCAACGCAGGGCGAGCAGCCGGCGCTGATCGCTATCTCGACCGAGACGCACCAGGAGCAGGTGTACAGCTTCAAGCAGCTGCACGCGGAGGTATGCCGCATGGCGGCGATCCTCACCCGCCTGGGCGTGGGGCAGGGCGACCGCGTGCTGATCTACATGCCGATGATCGCCGAGGCGGCGTTCGCGATGCTGGCCTGCGCCCGCATTGGCGCGGTCCATTCGGTGGTGTTCGGCGGCTTCGCTTCCCATAGCCTGGCCACGCGGATCGACGATGCGCAACCCAAGCTGGTCATTTCCGCCGACGCCGGTTCGCGCGGCGGCAAGCCGGTGCCCTACAAGCCGCTGCTTGATGCGGCCATCGCGCAGGCCGGCTTCAAGCCGTCCAACGTGCTGCTGGTTGACCGCGGCCTGGTGCCGATGACGCTGGTGCCGGAACGCGATGTCGACTACGCCAGCCTGCGCGACCAGCATCTGGACGCCGACGTGCCTGTCACCTGGCTTGAATCGAATCAGCCGTCCTACATCCTGTACACCTCCGGCACGACCGGCAAGCCGAAGGGGGTGCAGCGTGACGTGGGTGGCTATGCGGTCGCCTTGGCCGCCTCGATGACGCATATTTTCTGCGCCAAGCCGGGCGAAGCCTTCTTTTCCACTTCCGACATCGGCTGGGTGGTCGGGCATTCCTACATCGTGTACGGTCCCCTGATCGCGGGCATGGCCACCATCATGTACGAGGGTTTGCCGACCTCGCCCGACGGCGGCATCTGGTGGAGCATCGTCGAAAAATACAAGGTCACCCGCATGTTCTCGGCGCCCACCGCGGTGCGCGTGCTGAAGAAGCAGCCCGCCGAATTGATGAGCAAATACGATTTGTCCTCGCTCAAGGCCTTATACCTGGCCGGCGAGCCGCTCGACGAGACCACCTCGAACTGGATCGCGGGCGCGCTCGGCGTGCCGGTGATCGACAATTACTGGCAGACCGAGACGGGCTGGCCTATCCTTTCCATCGCCAAGGGCGTAGAAGAGCAACCGACTAAACTGGGCAGTCCCGGCTTGCCCGTGTTCGGCTACAAGGTCAAGGTCCAGAACGAGGCCACGGGCGAAGATTGCGGCGCCAACGAGAAAGGCGTGGTCGTCATCGAAGGACCATTGCCGCCGGGCTGCCTGCAGACCGTGTACGGCGACGACCAGCGTTTCCTGTCCACCTACTGGAACCAGATCGACGGCAAGCAGGTCTACTCCACGTTTGACTGGGGCATCCGTGATGCGCAAGGTTACTACTTCATTCTCGGCCGTACCGATGACGTGATCAACGTCGCCGGCCACCGGCTCGGTACGCGGGAGATCGAAGAGAGCATCTCGTCCCACCCCAACGTGTCCGAGGTGGCGGTGGTCGGGGTTGAAAATCAGCTCAAGGGCCAGGTGGCGGTGGCGTTCGTGGTGCTCAAGCATCCCGACGCGGCCGGGGGCGCCGATGCCAGCGCGGCGCTGGAAAAGGAAATCATGGGCGTGGTCGACCAGCAGCTCGGCGCCGTCGCCCGGCCGGCACGCGTGGTGTTCATCCACGCCTTGCCCAAGACCCGCTCCGGCAAGCTGTTGCGTCGTTCGATACAGGCGGTGTGCGAAGGGCGCGACCCGGGCGACCTGACCACCATCGAAGATCCCAGCTCGCTGGCCCAGATCAAAACCGCATTATCGGCTGTGAAATAGGCACGCAGGGGGAGGATGGCGCCAGGGTATTTTTCAGTTTCTCGCTTGAGATGGCGGCTAGAGAGAAGTCAGCAGCAACCAGCCGACCAGCGCCGACAGGCCAAGGAAAGGGAAGGAATAGAGGTGAAAGCGCAGCCACAAATGGCGCTCTGGCGCCATGCGCAGCGCGATGATGTTGGCCAGCGAACCGATCGCCAGTCCGAACCCACCCGCGTTGACGCCGTAGGCAATCACCTTGTAAGCCGTCGAATATTGCACCAGCAGGATAGTGGCCGGGACATTGCTGATGAGCTGGGAGCCGAGCAGGGCGGCCAGGTACAACTTCAGTTGCGTGAATTGTGGAATGCCTTCAACCCACGTCTGCACCAAGGCCAGTTGGGAAAGCAAGTGGATGTCGACGAACATCAGGATGAACACCAGGATCAGGGACCAGTCGACTTTCGCAATGATCTCCCGGCAGAACAGCAGCACCGCCATCCCCACGCCAACCAGCCCCCATCCGGGATGGCCGAGTTCCACAGTGATCAGGAACGCGGCATAGAGCAGCGCGCACGTCCTGAGCAGCGCCGCGCTGTAGGACGCCGCGTCGTCCTTCAGTTCCGCATGGATCACTTGTTTCGGGAAGCACACCCAGGTCGCCAGCAGCAAGAGCGCGAAGATCGCCAGTGCCAGCGGCGCCATTTGCCACGTGAAGTCGGCAAAGGACAGGTGGGAGCGCTGCCATAACAGGATGTTTTGTGGATTGCCGATCGGGGTGAGCAATGAGCCGGCATTGACGGCCAGTGCTTCAAAGATGACCAGGCGGCCGATCGGCAGATTGCTGATGCCGGTGAGGCCGACGGTCAGCGGAACGACGACGAACAGTGCGATGTCGTTGGTGAGCACGGTGGACAATACGGTCGAAGCGCAGACCAGAAACAGCGCCAGCGCACGTTCCTGCTGCAGTCTGTTGATGATGACCCGCCCCAGGTGTTCCAGGTAGCCGCTGGCCTCGATGCCCGTGGTCAGCAATAACATCCCGGCGAGCGTGGCGATGGTGCGCCACTCGACCCAGGCGGGATATTCCGAAACGGGATGCGGCGACAGGAGGGACAGGGCGATCGCGATGAGCAGCAGCGCGTGCATCATGCGGTCGCGAAGAAACGGTTTGCCGATCTGGCTGATGAAAGACGGTGGGGAAACTGGTTCGGTAATCTCAGGCATGGGGCTTTCTGACGTGTGACATGCGCGCTTGTGGCGTGCATTTAATTTATGCACACTTGGTCATGATATCAGACATGCTTCCGAAATAAGCTGCGGGCGTGCACAACGGAAACGCGCGCCCCTTTTTGCGGAGCGGAAAGCATGTTACTCTCCGCTTGCTTTCCAGAAAATATTTTCGTGCCCGCCGTGCCAGCCGCAGCGGGCGATTCCACAGTCCCGGCCGGCCGCCGCTACCCGCCTCAGGCCAGCCAGGATTGATCACCATAAGTGCGACACCATCGCACATGAAGGAATGAGAATGAGCAAGGGCGAACCCCTACGCCTGCACGTGCCCGAACCGACGGGACGGCCAGGTTGCAACACCGATTTTTCCTATCTGCGCCTGTCGCCGGCCGGCGCCGTGCGGCGTCCCGAGGTCGACGTGACCCCGATGGAGACGCGCGATCTGGCCTACTCCCTGATCAGCGTACTCGACGCCGACGGCAATGCGGTGGGGCCCTGGGCGCCGCAGATCGACATCGAACTCGTGCGCAAGGGTTTGCGCGCCATGATGAAGACCCGCATCTTCGACAGCCGCATGCTGATGGCGCAACGCCAGAAGAAGATGTCGTTCTACATGCAGAGCCTGGGCGAGGAGGCCATCGGCACCGCGCAGGCGCTGGCGCTCAATGTGGACGACATGTGCTTCCCCACCTATCGCCAGCAAAGCATCCTCATCGTGCGCGACTATCCGCTGGTCGACATGATCTGCCAGCTGATGTCGAATGAGCGCGATCCGCTCAAGGGTCGCCAGTTGCCGGTCATGTATTCGGTGAAGAAGGCCGGTTTCTTCTCCATCTCCGGCAACCTGGCCACGCAATACATCCAGGCCGTGGGCTGGGGCATGGCGTCGGCCATCAAGGGCGATACTAAGATCGCCTCGGCATGGATAGGCGACGGCGCCACGGCCGAAGCGGACTTCGACACCGCGCTGACGTTCGCCCACGTGTACCGCGCGCCGGTGATCCTGAACGTGGTCAACAACCAGTGGGCCATCTCGACCTTCCAGGCCATCGCCGGCGGCGAGGATACGACGTTCGCCGCTCGTGGCGTCGGCTGCGGCATCGCCTCGCTGCGCGTCGATGGCAACGACTTCCTGGCCGTCTACGCGGCCTCCTGCTGGGCCGCCGAGCGTGCCCGCCGCAACCTCGGTCCTTGCCTGATCGAGTGGGTGACGTACCGCGCCGGCCCGCATTCGACTTCCGACGATCCCTCGAAATACCGTCCCGCCGACGACTGGTCGCATTTCCCGCTGGGGGACCCGATCGCGCGCCTGAAGCAGTATCTGATCAAGGCTGGCGCCTGGTCGGAACAGGAGCACGAGGAAACGCAGAAGCGGCTGGAGGCCGAAGTGTTGACCGCCCAGAAGGAGGCCGAACAGTACGGCACCATGGCCAGCGGCCACACCTTCAGCCCCGCCGAAATGTTCGATGGCATCTACAAGGAATTGCCCGAACACCTGCGCGTGCAACGTCAGCAACTGGGGATCTGAGATGGCGGAAAACATAATCAAAACTCCCATGACCATGATCCAGGCGCTGCGCTCCGCGATGGACGTGATGCTGGAGAAGGACGAACAGGTGGTGGTCTTCGGCCAGGACGTGGGTTACTTTGGCGGCGTGTTCCGCTGCACCGAGGGCCTGCAAAAGAAATACGGCACCTCGCGCGTGTTCGATACGCCGATCTCCGAGGGCGGCATCGTCGGCGTGGCCATCGGCATGGGCGCGTATGGCCTGCGGCCGTGCATCGAGATCCAGTTCGCCGACTACATTTACCCGGCCTACGACCAGATCGTGTCCGAAGCGGCGCGCCTGCGCTTCCGGTCGGCGGGCGACTTCACTGCACCCATCACCATCCGCACGCCATGCGGCGGCGGCATCTACGGCGGCCAGACCCACAGCCAGAGTCCGGAGGCGGTCTTCGCCCACGTTTGCGGCTTGCGCACGGTGATGCCGTCGAACCCCTACGACGCCAAAGGCCTGCTGATTTCCTCGATCGAGAACGACGATCCGGTGATCTTCCTGGAACCGAAGCGCCTGTACAACGGCCCGTTCGATGGCCACCACGACAAGCCCGTCGTGCCCTGGTCGCAGAATCCGCTGGGCGAGGTGCCAGAGGGGTATTACACGGTGCCACTCGATAAGGCGGCCATTTTCCGGCCCGGCAAGCAGCTCACCGTGCTCGCCTACGGCACCATGGTATGGGTCTGCGAGGCGGCGGCGCGGGAGACCGGCATCGATGTCGAGATCATCGACTTGCGCAGCCTGTGGCCGCTGGATCTGGAGACCATCGTCGCATCGGTCAAGAAGACTGGCCGCTGCGTGGTGGTGCATGAGGCTACCCGCACCTGCGGTTTCGGCGCCGAGCTGGTGTCGCTGGTGCAGGAGCATTGCTTCTACCATCTGGAAGCGCCGATCGAACGTGTGACGGGGTGGGACACACCTTACCCGCATGCGCAGGAGTGGGCGTATTTCCCGGGGCCGGCGCGCGTGGGCGCGGCGTTCAAACGTGCGGTGGAGGCATAAAAGATGGGTATTCACGTCATCAAGATGCCGGACATCGGCGAGGGCATCGCGGAAGTTGAACTGGTCATGTGGCATGTGAAGGTGGGCGACGCCGTCACCGAGGACATGGTGCTGGCCGATGTTATGACCGACAAGGCCACGATTGAAATCCCGTCGCCGGTGCATGGCACTGTGGCCATGCTCGGTGGCACGGCGGGGCAGGTGATGGCCGTGGGTGCGGACCTGATCCACATCGAAGTGGAGGGCGCGGGAAATCTGAAACCGCAATCTGCTGCGGCTGCGGCGCCGGGACACGGTGCCGCAGCGGCTCAGGCTCCGGGTTCGGCTTCGGCTTCGGCTCGCGCCTCCGCTGCCGCGCCGGATTCGTCGGCGCCGCCCTCGCTGGCTTTGCCGGCGTCTCCTGCACCGGCGGCCGCCGTCGCCCGGCCCGCAGCGGCGCCTGCCGGGGGATCGTCCGCAGCGCACACGTCCGCGCCCGCTCGCGTGGCGCGCGAGGCTGGCGAACGTCCGCTCGCGTCTCCGGCCGTGCGCAAGCGCGCATGGGACATGGGGGTGGAACTGCAGTTCGTGCACGGTAGTGGTCCGGCCGGCCGCATCCTGGACGCGGACCTTGACGCCTACGTGGCGCGCGGCGCCCAAGGCGCCACTGGCGCCGTCGCTGGCGGCTACCGCGAGATCCACACGGAACAGACCATTCCGTTGATCGGCCTGCGCCGCAAGATCGCGCAGAAGATGCAGGAGGCCAAGCGCCGCATCCCGCATTTCTCCTACGTCGAGGAGATCGACGTCACGGAACTGGAAAGCCTGCGCGCGCGCATGAACGAGCAGTGGGGCAAGGAGCGCGGCAAGTTGACCGTGTTGCCCTTGCTGGCGCGCGCCCTGGTTGTGGCACTGCGCCAGTTCCCGCAGATGAACGCGCGCTTCGATGACGATGCCGGATTCGTCACGCAATACGGCGCCGTCCATCTCGGTGTCGCCACCCAGACCGATAGCGGCCTGATGGTGTCGGTGATGCGTCATGCCGAGGCACGCGACCTGTGGTCATGCGCCGCCGAGATCGGGCGCCTTGCCGATGCCGCGCGCACCGGCAAGGCCACGCGCGAGGAATTGTCCGGATCGACGATCACCATCACCAGCCTGGGTGCGCTGGGCGGCATCGTCACCACGCCGGTGATCAACCATCCCGAGGTGGCCATCATCGGCGTCAACAAGATCGTGGAGCGGCCCATGGTGCGCAACGGTGGACTGGTGATCCGCAAGATGATGAACCTGTCGTCCTCGTTCGACCACCGCGTGATCGACGGCATGCACGCGGCGCAGTTCGTACAAGCCATCCGCGCCTTGCTGGAATGCCCAGCCATGCTCTTTGTGGAGTAATTGATGAACCAACATACCACTACGCTGCTGGTGATCGGCGGCGGGCCTGGCGGCTATATCGCGGCCATCCGCGCCGGCCAGCTGGGTATCCCCACCACGCTGGTCGAAGCCGGTGAACTGGGCGGCACCTGCCTCAACGTCGGCTGCATCCCATCCAAGGCGCTGATCCATGCGGCCGATGAATTTGAAAAGGCCAGTCATTACGCGAGCGGTTCGGCGCTGGGCATTTCCGTGCAGGCGCCGCGCATCGACATCGGCCAGACCGTGCTGTGGAAGGACGGCATCGTCGGCCGCCTGACGAGCGGCGTGGCGGCCCTGCTGAAGAAAAGCGGGGTGCGCGTCGTCAAAGGGTGGGCCAATATTGTCGATGGCAAGACTGTCGAAGTCGTGCGCGACGGCGAAAGCCCGCAGCGCATCGGCTGCGAACACCTGTTGCTGGCCACCGGCTCACATGCGACCGAACTGCCCTTCATGCCCTTCGGCGGGCCGGTGATCAATGCGACGGAAGCGCTGTCGCCCAGGACCATCCCCGGCCAGCTGGTGGTGGTGGGGGCCGGGTACATCGGCCTGGAACTAGGCATCACCTATGCCAAGCTGGGGGCGCAGGTGCACGTGGTGGAGGCGCAGGAGCGCATCCTGCCCGCCTACGACACGGATCTGACACGTCCGGTGGCCAACGCGCTCAAGGGGCTGGGTATCGAGACCCATCTCGGTTGCTCGGTGCTCGGGCTGGACGGGCAGGGCGCAGCGGTGCGGGTCCGCAACGCCGCTGGCGAGGAGTCGGCACTGGCGGCGGACCAGGTGTTGGTCGCCGTCGGACGACGCCCGAACACGCGCGGCTTTGGCCTGGAGAAGCTGCGCATCGACATGGATGGGCATTACATCAAGGTGGATGACCAGTGCCGCACCTCGATGCGCGATGTGTGGGCCATCGGCGACGTGACCGGTGAGCCGATGCTGGCGCACCGCGCCATGGCGCAAGGCGAGATGGTGGTCGAGATCATCAGCGGCAAGCGCCGCCATTTCACGCCTGCGGCCATTGCGGCGGTGTGCTTTACCGATCCCGAAGTGGTGGTGGTCGGCCTCACGCCCCAGCAGGCGCGCGCGCAGGGTGTGGCGTGCGTCGACGCCGTGTTCCCGTTCGCCGCCAACGGGCGCGCCATGTCGCTCGAGTCGAAGGACGGCTTCGTGCGGGTGGTGGCGCGCAGCGACAATCATCTGATCCTCGGCTGGCAGGCCGTCGGCAAGGCCGTGTCGGAGCTGTCGGCCGCATTTGGCCAATCGATCGAGATGGGGGCGACACTGGAAGACGTGGCAGGTACGATCCACGCCCATCCTACCTTGGGCGAGGCGATCCAGGAGGCCGCGCTGCGCGCCCTGGGGCATGCGCTGCACATTTGACGATGCGCTGGAGGCGGCAGCGCGTTGAAGGACGCTGTCGCGTACTCACTCGCTGAAGGCGGGGCCGTACACGGCGCTGAATTCCGGCGGCACCCGTTTGGGTCGGCCGCTCGACAGCTCGATGCAGACCAGGTGCCAGCTGGCCCGTAACACGGTGTTGCCGTCGCTCTGGCGGATCAACTGGAAGCAGCGCTTCATCGACAGCGGATTTTCGCCCGCCAGCAACCAGGTGCCCAGCAACAGCTGCTCGCCGGCGTTGGTCGCGAAGATGTAATCGAATTCGCTGCGTCGGATGGCCATGCCACGATCCAGCCGCTTGTAATCGGCCAGGGTCAGGCCGAGCGCGTTGGAATGGGCCCAGCCGGCTGCTTCGCACCAGCGAACATAGACCGCGTTGTTGGTGTGATCCAGGCCGTCGATGTCGGCTGCTTGCGGAGAAACCGGCAGGATGAAGGGATGCGGGCGGTCCCACAGTAATTGAATGTCTGGCATGGCGCCATTATATGCAGTCGGGTGCGACCTTGTCGTCAGTCGGCGCGCTCGACGATCACATAGTGCTTTTTGACCGGTTCCACCACCTCGAACACGCCTTTGAAGCCGGCCGGGATCACCAGCGCGTCGCCGGGGCCGGCTTCGGCCGCGTGGCCTTGTTCATCGATCACGCGGCAGCGGCCCTCCAGCACGTAGAAATACTCATCCTTGTTGGGCGCGAAGGCGATGCGCCAGCTGCCACGCTCGCACGCCCAGATGCCGGCGCTGACTTCGCCGCTGGCGTTGGTAAAGTGGTTCCAGGTGGTGCGCTTCGGCTTGCCCTCCAGCCTGCGGTCTTCGTGTGGATAGTCGTATTCAGGTGTGGGCGACTGGTGGCGGAATTCGGTAATGGCTGGCATGGTCATGGGAGATCGATGGTGGAGGCGCGATTATATGCGCCATCCCGCCGGAGCGTGCGTTGCGCCTTAAGCGGCGCCGTCGCCATCTTTTCGCAGCGACTCGGTGAGCATCTCGAACAACATGCGGGCGGCCGGCGCCATGTAGTGGTTGCGCTTGCTGATCAGCCCCAGCGTCCGGTGGATCTCGGGGTTGATGAGCGGCACGCCGATGACGGCGTCCTTGCCGCCGGGTGGAACGGACAGGCCGGGTACGGCGGCCACGCCCATGCCCGCTTCCACGAGCGCGAGTACGCCGGACACGTGGTTGACCTCGTAAAAGATCAGCGGATGTTTCTCGACTCCGGACAGGGCGGCATCGATCACGCTGCGGTTGCCGCTCGACTTGGCCACCGAGATGTAGCGCTCATCCACCGTCTCCTTCCAGCTCAGTGATTTGCGGCGCGCAAACCGGTGGTCGCGCCGCATCGCCAGCACGTAGGTTTCCACGTAGATCGGTTCAAATTCGATTTCCGGGTCTTCCGCGCCCGTGAAATTGATGCCGAAGTCGGCCTGGCCGTCGCGCACCAGATTCAGCACGTCCTGCGCACTCTCGTCATGCACGCGCACGCGGATGCGCGGGAAGCGTTCGCTGAACTGCCGCAGCACGGCCGGCAAGAAGTGCCGCACGGCGGACGGAACGCAGGCCAGCGTCACCGTGCCGGTGCGGTGCGCGGCCAGGTCGGCCACGCCCAGCACGGCATCCTCCAGGCCGTCGAGCGCGGTGCGCACGTTGACCAGGAAGGCTTGCCCCACATTGGTCAGTTGCACCCGGCGCGTGGTGCGCTCGAACAGTTTGACGCCTAGTCCTTCCTCCAGTTTTTCGATGCGGCGGCTGAGCGCCGGCTGCGACAGGAACAGGGCGGTGGCAGCCTGCCGGAAACTGCCGTGTTCCGCAACGGCGACGAAGGCTTGTAAATCGTGCAGGTCGTAATTGATGCGCATGGTGCATTAATGATCGTAAAAAATGCAATTATCAAATTATGCCATTTGGCGGATCATTCGTGCACTGAACAATAAGCCTCAACAAGAAGGCGAACCTGGAACGAGGAGATCCCATGCGCCATTCCTGCGCCTTTACCGTTTTGCTGGTGACCAGCAGCACCTGCCTGGCGCAGTCCGCCATCGACCTGTACGGCATCGTCGATGTCGGCCTGCGCACCACCAGCGGCCTGGGCGCCAACAATGCACCGACCCCGTCCGGCGATACCCGTGCCGTCAGCAGCGGTGTCGACGAGACCAGCCGCTGGGGCATCAAGGGGCGCGAATCGCTGGGTGGCCAGTGGGCGGCGCTGCTGCGCCTGGAAGGCGGCATCAATGCCGACACCGGCGCCTCCGCCAAGAGCGACCGCCTGTTCGACCGCCTGGCCTGGGTCGGCCTGGCCACGCCGTATGGCACCGTGGCGCTCGGGCGCCAGACCAATTTGCTGGCCGATGCGCTGATATCGGTCGATCCGCTGGGCAAGCGCGACGCGTCGTTCAATCCCAACATCAACATCGCCGGCCTGAGCAACACCGCGTTCGGTACGCATGCGCTCGGTCGCCAGTACGGTCCCAGCGGCTACGCGGACAATGCTTACCGGCTCGACAACACCGTCAAATACAGCGTCACCGAGGGCCCCTGGCAGGCGCGCGCCGCCTGGTCGGCCGGCGAAGTGGCGGGCGACGCGTCCGCGTCGTCCAGCCATGGCGTGGCGCTGGCCTACCAGCGCACGGACTGGGCGGTGTCGGGCGCGACCACGCAATTCCGCAGCCGCGAAGGCTTGCCGCTCGACGCGTGGACCGTGGGCACGGCGTTCCACCTGGACGCCTGGCAGTTCAAGGCCAACCTGGCCCGCAATGAGGCGGACACGGGCGCGGGCCAGCGCGTGCGCCAGCGCGTGCGTTCGGCGGGCGTGAGCCGTCCGGTGGGACAGTCGCTGCTGATCACCACGGCCTGGTACAGCGTGCGGCGCGAAGCGTCCGGCTTTGCCGATGATGGTTTCGACCGGGGCTTCTTGTTCGTCGAGCAGACCCTGTCACCGCGCACCACGGCCTATGCCGAAGCCGATTACACCGTCTGGCGCGGCGATGCCGCCGGGCTGACCAAGTCGGTGCCCAACGACCGCCACGGGGCCGGCTTGACGCTCGGCCTGATGCATAAATTCTAACCGCCCACACACAAGGAGAACACCATGCGATCACCTCACCTGCCTGCCAAGGCCCTGGCCGCGTGCGCCGCGCTCGCGATGGCCGCCGCAGCCCATGCGGCCGATCTGCGCGTCGTCAGTTCGGGCGGTTTCGCGCAAGCGTACAAGGACTTGTCGCCCGCCTATGAACGCAGCAGCGGCCACCATTTGTTGTCGGAATGGGGGCCGTCGATGGGGGCGACGAAGAATGCGATCCCGGCCCGCCTGGCGCGCGGTGAGCCCATCGACGTCGTCATCATGGTGGGCGATGCGCTCGACAAGCTGATGGCCGAAGGGAAGCTGGAACCGGGCAGCAAGGTCGTGCTGGCCGATTCGCCGATCGCCTGCGCCGTGCGGCACGGCGCGCCGCAGCCGGACATCAGCACCGTGGACGGCCTGCGGCAAGCCTTCCTGCATGCCTCGCACGTGGCGTATTCCGATAGCGCCAGCGGCGAGTACATCAAGCGCGAATTGCTCGACAAGCTGGGCATCCGCCAGCAGATGGAGGGCAGGGCGGCCCAGATTCCCGCCACGCCGGTGGGGGAGATCATCGCCCATGGCCAGGCCGATTTCGGTTGCCAGCAGCGCAGTGAACTGAAGCCGGTGGCGGGCATCGACATCGTCGGTGTGTTGCCGCAGGAAGTGCAGCTCCAGACCCAGTTCTCCGGCGCCGTGGTGCGCGGCTCGAGCCAGCCGCAGGCGGCGCGCCAGTTGCTGGACTTCCTGGCCGCGCCCGCCAACGCCAGCGCGATCGAGCAGACCGGGCTGGAACCAGCCGCCGCCCGGCACTGAACCACCTCCCCACGCCGGTGCACCGCGCCGGCGGATTTTTCCGAAAGCGCATCATGACCTCTACCTCCACCGCCACGGCGTCCATCGCAGCCCCGGCTCCGGCCCCGGCCGCCGCCGCCCCCGCACGCGCCCCGTCCAAGCTGGGCGCCGTCATCCGCGTTACGAGCGGAAACTTCATCGAAATGTATGATTTCTTCCTGTTCGGCTTTTACGCGCAGCAGATCGCCAACGCGTTCTTTCCGGCGTCGAGCGAATACGCGGCGCTGATGATGACGTTCGCCACGTTCGGCGCCGGCTTCTTCATGCGTCCGCTGGGCGCCATCGTGCTGGGCAGCTACATCGACCGCATCGGCCGGCGCAAGGGGCTGGTGCTGACGCTGGGCATCATGGCGTCCGGCACGGCGCTGATCGCCTTCGTGCCCGGCTACGCCAGCATCGGTCTGATGGCGCCGCTGCTGGTGCTGATCGGCCGCCTGCTGCAGGGCTTCTCGGCCGGCGTGGAACTGGGTGGGGTGTCGGTCTACCTGTCCGAGATGGCTACCCCGGGCAACAAGGGCTATTACGTCAGCTGGCAGTCGGCCAGCCAGCAGGTGGCCGTGATCTTCTCCGCCGCGCTCGGTTACGGGCTCAACCACGCCATGCCCAAGGAATTGATCGCCGACTGGGGCTGGCGCATCCCGTTCTTCATCGGCTGCTCCATCATTCCGGTCGTGTTCTACATCCGGCGCTCGCTGCAGGAGACCGAGGCTTACCTGACGCGCAAGACGCACCCCACGTTCCGCCAGATGCTGCGCACCATCGGCGTCAACTGGCAGCTGGTCACGGCCGGCGCCATGCTGATCGTGCTGACCACGGTCGCGTTCTACATGATCACTGTGTACACGCCCACGTTCGGCAAGAGCGTGCTCAAGCTGAGCACCGAGGAGAGTCTGCTGGTGACCTTGTGCGTCGGGATCTCGAATTTCATCTGGCTGCCCGTCATGGGCGCGCTGTCGGACCGCATCGGGCGCTGGCCCGTGATGGCGACCTGCGCGGCGCTGACGGCGCTGACCGCCTATCCGGCCCTGTCGTGGCTGATCGCGCACCCCAGCTTTGGCCATATGGTTCTGGTGGAACTGTGGCTGTCGTTCCTGTATGGCAGCTACAACGGCGCCACCATCGTCGCGCTGACCGAGATCATTCCCCAGCAGGTGCGCACGGCTGGCTTCTCGCTGGCCTACAGCCTGGCGACGGCGCTGTTCGGCGGCCTGACGCCGCTGCTGTCGACCTGGCTGATCGAAGTCAGTGGCGACAAGGCGGCCCCCGGCTACTGGCTGGCCGGCGCCGGCGCGATCAGCCTGGCCGCCACCTTCCTCGTGTACCGCGGCGTGGTCAGGGAGCGCTGCGTCGCGGTCGCCTGACCGGTAGCGCCGGACGCGATGGGCCAGTCTGCGGCAACGTGAAGTTGCAAACAGACTGGCCAAAATCCTACGTCGCCGTCAGAAGGTCGCTCATGACGGAACAATCCCGCCAAACCTAAGATGAATGCTCGTCATCGCGCTGCAACCGCAGACGGCGACGTGCTTTTTATATCATCAAGGAGAACGAGATGGCTTCATCGAACCAAGGCGGGAACCAGGATAACGAGCGCAGCAAATCACAGTCGGGCGGCTCGCAACAGAGCGGCAGCAGCCGCGATACCCAGGGCGGCCACGGCGGTTCCGGCAGCCGCCAGTCGCACAGCAGCAGCGATAACAAGCAGTCGGGACGCGACGAGAACACGCAAGGTAGCGGCGGTGGCCGTGGCTTTGCCTCGATGGACCCCGACCGGCAGCGTGAGATTGCGGCCGAAGGCGGCCGCGCCGCCCACGCCTCGGGCCACGCGCACGAATTCACCTCGGAAGAGGCGCGGGAAGCAGGCTCCATGAGCCATAAAAACGACCCGAATCGCCAGAGCGAGGACGAGGACAGCAGTTCGCGCAGCAAGAGCGGCAGTCAGGGCAGTCAGGGCGGCCATGGCAGCCAGGGCGGTCACGGCGGCACCCAGGGCGGCTCGCAGTCCGGTTCGCGCTCGAAATGACGGACGCGGGGAACGCGGCGTGTGCCACTGGTGCGTGCCGCGTTTCCTGCGCTGGCGAGGAGAACATCATGGCCAAGCAAAAGACAGACAGTGGTAACAAACAGGAAGCCGGCGGCGATCGCTCAACGCAGTCGGCCCAGCCCGCTCAGACAAAATCGGGCAAGGAGGCCGCCAGCCAAGGCAAGGGTGGTGGCAAGCGTGGCGGGGGCGCCAAGCAGAAGCGCAAACACTGACGCCGGAGGGCACGATGAGCGACCAGAGCAGGAAAGGCGCCGTCGATAGTACGGATCAGCCATTGACGACCAACCAGGGCGTGCCGCTCGCCGATAACCAGAACTCGCTGAAGATCGGCCTGCGCGGTCCGACCGTGCTGGAAGACTTCATCCTGCGCGAGAAGATCACTCATTTCGACCATGAGCGCATACCGGAACGGGTGGTCCACGCGCGCGGTGCGGGCGCCCATGGCTGGTTTGAGTGCTACGCCGATCTGGCCGACCTGACCCGCGCCGCGCCGTTCCAGGGCGCCGGCAAAGTCACGCCCGTGTTCGCGCGGTTTTCCAACGTGGCCGGCGAGCGCGGCTCGGCCGACACGGCGCGCGACGTGCGCGGCTTCGCCGTCAAGTTCTATACGGACGAGGGCAACTGGGATTTGGTGGGCAATAACATGCCCGTGTTCTTCATCCAGGATGCGATGAAATTCCCGGACCTCGTGCATGCCGTCAAGCCGGAACCGCATCACGCGATGCCGCAGGCGTCCAGCGCACACGACACCTTCTGGGATTTCGTCTCGCTGACGCCGGAATCGACCCATATGCTGCTGTGGCAGATGTCGGACCGCGCCATCCCGCGCAGCTACCGCATGATGCAAGGCTTCGGCGTGCATACATTCCGGCTGGTGAATGCGGCGGGCGCGTCGGTGTTTTGCAAGTTCCACTGGAACCCGCTGGCCGGCACCCACGCACTGGTGTGGGACGAGGCGTCCAAACTCATGAGCGCCGACCCCGATTTTCACCGGCGCGACCTGTGGGAAGCGATCGAGGCCGGCGCCTACCCGCAGTGGGAACTGGGCGTGCAAGTGTTCACCGAAGAACAGGCCAGCCAGTTTCCATTCGACGTGCTCGATCCCACCAAGCTGATACCGGAGGAGTGGTTGCCGGTGCGCGTCGTGGGCCGCATGACCCTGAACCGCAATCCCGACAATTTCTTTGCCGAGACCGAGCAGGTGGCATTCTGTCCCGCCAATGTGGTGCCGGGCATTGATTTCAGCAACGATCCGCTGCTGCAAGGGCGTGTCCATTCCTACCTCGACACGCAGCTGTCGCGCCTGGGCGGCCCCAATTTCCACGAACTGCCCATCAACGCGCCGCAGAGCCCGGTGCACAACAACCAGCGCGACGGCATGCACCGGCAGGCCGTCGATCGCGGCCGCGTCAGCTACGAGCCTAATTCGCTGGGCGGCGGCTGTCCGTTCCAGGCCGGGGCGCGTGGTTTCCAGTCTTACCCCGAGCATGTCAACGAGGACAAGGTGCGCGGCAAGCCGGCCAGCTTCGCCGAACACTATGCCCAGGCGCGGCTGTTCTATGAGAGCCAGACGCCGCCCGAGCAGGCGCACATCGCGCAGGCGTTCCGCTTTGAGTTGAGCAAGGTGAAAACGCTGGCCGTGCGCGCGCGCGTGGTCGCCCACCTCGTACGTGTGGCGCCCGACCTGGCCGCCACGGTGGCCGAAGGGCTGGGCATGGAAGTGCCGGCCGCCGCGCCACTGGGCGATCTTGCGCCGCCGCCGCCCTACGCGCCGTCACCGGCGCTGTCGCTGCTGGCGCGGCCCGGCACGACCGGGGCCGCCACGCGGCGCGTGGCGATCCTGGTGGGCGAGGGCGTCGATGGTGCCGGGGTGCGCGCCGTCTGTGCGGCCTTGTTGCGAGCGCGGGCGGTGCCGCTGCTGGTGGCTGCCCGGCTGGGGCCCTGCGCCGTGGCCGGCGCCGACAGCATCGAGCCCGACCTCACGCTTGAATCGGCGCCGTCGGTGCTGTTTGACGCCGTGATCGTGCCCGATGGCGCCCAGCGTGGCACCTTGGCTGGCGCGGGACAGGCGTTGGAATTCCTGCGCCAGCAGTTTCGCCATTGCAAGCCGATGTACGCGTGGGGTGGCGGGGCAGCGTTGCTGGCGGCGGCCAGCCTGCCCGTGGACTCTGGCAGCGCACGTTCCGACCCTGCCTTGCTGGTCGCCGCGCATGCCAATGATGACGCCACGTTGAACGCCTTCCTGGTCGCCTTGGCCGGCCATCGCGCCTATCAGCGCGAGACTGATCCGCCGCGCGTGTGATGGCCAACCCCCAGCGCGTGGCAGATGGCCAACGGGCCACGCGTTAGATGGGCGATCCGACTAGCGTCTGATGGCATACCGGTTTGGTCAGCGGCGGTTCAGGCGAGCTTGAACGGCACTGTCGCGTTCTGGTCCTGTGCGAAGGCGGCGCACAGGCGGTGAAAGCCGTCGGCCACGATCAGTTTCCCGCTCTGGCTGTCGCACACCAGCAGCAAGGGCGCGAATCGCCGTCCTTTCCTGATGTCCTTGTTCTGCCGTACCCAATCGAAGGCGCGCACTTCCGACATCGGCGTGCGCGAAGCGCGCAGGATGTCGCGGGCCGGCAACTGACGCAGTTTTGCCGCACGCAGCCGCCGCCCCAGGGCGCGCGCCCGCGCCGGACCCACGATGAGGGCCAGGTAAGCCTCGGCGGCCGGGTAATCCTTGTTGCGCGGCCGCTTGCGCCATTTCACGGACTTGCTCATGGTGTGATCATGTTGTGCTCGTTACGCGACCGTCATGCGCCCGGCGTGCACAGCGTGTGCGCATGATGCGTACGCATGACGTGGACTCATGATGCGCGCGGTGCGCGCTGGCTGCGCAACTGGTCGATCTGTTCGGCTGCGCGCTTGCCGGCCAGGAAAGCATGGTCGGAGTTGTAATACTCCCATTCGCTGTAGCGTCCGGCCAGCAGGATGTCGTGGCGCGCCAGCCAGTCGCGCACGACGTTCACGTTGTGCGCGCGCTGGTGGTCGTACACCACGTAGGCGACGGGAATGTCGACCTGATTGGCCACCAGCACCCGGTCATCGCTGCGCATGAAGCCGACCTTGATGGCGTCGGCTATGCAGCGCTGGACGAGGGCCGGGCCGTCCAGCGGCAAAGGCTTCCAGGGCGAGTAGGAAATCTCGCAGGTGAAGCCGAACCCGCCGGGCGGATTGCAGGCCGGGCTGGCGTTGCCCTGCACGAAGATGCGGTGGAAGATGCTGTCCTCGGGGTAGTAGATCCAGTGCTTGTCTGTCACGGCGGCGCGGGCGATGCCGATGTTGACGCAGCGGATGGACACGTGGCGCAGGCCGCGCGCGGCGGCCCGGACCTCGGGCGTGGCCGTCCGTCCCAATAACTTGACCAGTTCCGGCAGCGGCATGGTGCTCACCAGGTGGCCGTAGCGGTAGCGGCGGCCATCGGCCAGCGTCACCAGGTGTTTTTCCGGCAGCACCTGCGCCACATCCGCGTTCAATTCGATATTGCCCCGGATCAGCGGCAGGAAGCCGTTCATCAGCGCCTGGAAGCCGCCCTGGCGCGGGTAGCCAAAGCGCGCGTTGGGACCCATCGGCCGTGGCACGGGCCGCAGCGCGCCTTCGATGATCTCGGCCAGGTCCGGCAACGGCACCCGCCCGCCCAGCCATGATGTTTCCATCTGGTCCAGCGGCACCGTCCACAGCTTGCGGTTGTACGGAATCGCGAAGTGGCGGGCAATGCCGGCGCCCCAGACCTGGTAAATGAACTGTTCGAAGCTGTCCGTGGCGCGCGCCCGCGCCTGTGGGCCGGCGCTGGCCACGCCCGCGCTGCCGTCGGCGCAGCAATCGTCGACGGCGCCGCTGGCGCAGGCCGGCGCCTGCGGGCCGCCGTAGCGGGCCTCGATCGCACCCAGGATGCATTCCTTGATCACGTCCGGCGGCAAGCCGTGCAGCGCACCCTGGAACGGATAACGCGTGTGCACGCCCTTGCTGTAGATCCACGCTTCGCGCATCTGCCAGTGCTGGTTGTCGCCCAGCAGCTTGTCGTACAGCGCCTGCACGTAGGGATCGTTGGAGAACATGATGTGGCCGGCATGGTCGAACGTGAAGCCGCCGTCGTGCAGCGAACGGCAGCAGCCGCCCACGCTCGCGTTGCGTTCCAGCAGCAGGTTGCCGGGTCCCGCATGGTAGGCCGCCGACAGGCCCGTTGGCCCACCGCCGATCACGATGCTGTCGTAGGCGCGGCGGCTGGCGCGCGTGGGGTTGAGCGTTGCCGGGCCGGGGCCATCGGCCGCGTTGCCGTCGGCGGCGGGGCCGTCCGCACCATCCAGCCGGGCCGCCTTGCCGCCCGGTGGCGTTTGCGCCATCAAGGCGGCCATGCTTTCGGCCGTCGCATCCCATGAGGTGCTGGCGACCACGGCCCGCATGGCCGCCGCCGACGCCTCGGCCTCGGCGGTCGTGCGCGCCAGCGCCGCTTCGCAATGGGCGATGAATTCGCCATGGTCATGGCCGATGGCGACCAGGTGGCCATACGGTTGCTCGACGTCGCGGATGGCGGTGCTGACCACGGGCAGCTCGGCCGCCATGTATTCGAGCACCTTGGTCGGGCTGATGAAGCGCGTAGCCTCGTTCAGCGCGAACGGCAGCAGGCACACGTCCCAGCCGGCCAGCAACTGGGGCAGGGCCTTGTACGATTGCTGGCCCAGGTAGTGGACATTCTGGCGCTGGGGCAGGGTGGCCGGGTCAATCTTGAGCACGGGGCCCACCAGCACCAGTTGCCACTCGGGATGGGCGTCGGCGATGGCGGCGATCAGGGCGGCGTCGAAGCGCTCGTCGATGACGCCGAAAAAGCCGAGCCGGGGCCGCGGGATGTCGTCGTGCAGCGGATGGTGGTTGCCGCGGTCGCGCGCCTGTTCGAAATGCACGGCATCCACGCTGCTGGGGAAGCAGTGGGCGTTGGCATGGCGCGTGCGCTTGGCTTCATACAGGCTGGGGCCGCCCGTGAAGACCAGATCGGCCATGCTGAGCAGCGCCGTCTCGCGTTGCAGCAATTGCCGGGGCGCGTTGCTGAACGCGCTCAGTTCGTCCATGCAGTCGTACACCACCAGCGATGTCTGCAAGCCTTGCAGCAGCGGCAGCGCCATCGGCGTG
This sequence comes from Rugamonas brunnea, assembly GCF_014042345.1. Lineage (GTDB taxonomy): Bacteria > Pseudomonadota > Gammaproteobacteria > Burkholderiales > Burkholderiaceae_D > Rugamonas > Rugamonas brunnea. The sequence continues at coordinate 128,699 of NZ_JACEZT010000010.1, read as the reverse complement.
TAGAACCAGGCCAGCACCGGCTCGCCGGGTGGCGCCAGCGCCGCCACCAGCGGTTGCAGCACGGGGATCTGCTGGTCGTGGAAACCAATGGCGCGCACGGGCGTGTGCGGTTGGCACACGGTCAGGTTGGGCGCCGGGCGGGAGCTGACCATGTGCGCCTCGCCTTCCTCGTACACGGGCTCCTCCACGAACACGATCTTGTAATGCCGGGCCAGCCGGGTGAGCAGTTGTTGCGGACGCTGGTACACGAAATCCCAGCGCAGGTGGCAAAAGACGATCAACGTTCGCATGGTGTTCTCCTCGGTGTGGCACAGGCTGTCGGTCAGCCCGATCGCTTGCTGCAAGGCGGTGGCGTAGGGCGGCACCAGCACGCGGGCCAGCGGATCGGCGCCGCCGTGGTCGGGCTCCCACAAGCCGCTGCGGTGCCAGTGCGCGGCGTCGTCCCAGTCGGGACGGTCGATGGCCGGATACAGGCACAGGCCGCGCACGTCGGCGCCGCGTTCGCGCGCCATCAGCACTTGCTCAGCCATTTCCCGTATCCAGGTGCCGCGCCCGCTGCCCACATGGCTGGTTTCGGCCAGCACCACCGGCTTGCCGTAGCGCCGGTGCAGGTCCAGCAGCAGCTCCCACAACGGCCGCCGGCGCGGGTCGTCCAGGTGCCACCACAGGCGCAGGTTGGTGCCGCTTTCCCATTGGTTGCTGTGGTAGTAGTTGGCGCCGATCAGGTCCAGGTAGCGCGGATCCCCGCCCAGTTCCGGCGCGACCCGGCCGCACAGCATGTCCAGCGCCTCGAACTGCGACGCGCTCCAGCCGGCCGCCTGCGCCGCCCAGTCCGGCCGGTCGCGCGGGGCGATCACGTGGATCAGCGGATCGCACTGGAGGAAGCGGGCGCCGGGGCTGATCTCGCGGATGGCGTCGATGGCGGCGATGGAGGCGTGCACCAGCTGCCGCTTGCCCAGTTCCCCGGCTTGCGGGTGGTCCATATTGCGGCATTTGAACATGTGCACGGACAGGCCCCAGGCCATGAACGACAGTTCGTTGACGGGCGAGTAGAGCGGCTGCTCGCCCAGCCACGGGGCCAGGAAGCGCGCCGCCGCGCGGCAAAAGCGCACGAAGCGCGGCACGAAATCGTCGCTGAACAGGTCGACGTCGTCGGGCCAGCCGTAGTGGCAGAAGGTCCAGCCGCTTTGCACGCCCAGCGCGCGCGCCGCCTCCAGGCGCGGCAGCAGGGGCGAGAAATCGAAGCGGCCGTCATGCTCGGTCAGCCGCCAACCTATCGATTCGCGCACCGTGCCGATGCGGAACGGGGCCAGCAGCGCGTAGTCCTCCTGCGCGCGCGCCAGGTGGCCGGTGGTCAGGTTCATGTCCAGCGGCTGGCCGGCATGGTTGACGTGGTCGGCGCCCTCGTAGCCGGCTTGCCAGAAGGTCGCGAACGGATGGTATGGTGGCAGCGGCACGGCGCACCTACTGTACGTTGCGGGTGGCGGCGCTGATCTGCTTCAGCGGGATCTTGGGCGTGCGGTCGGCCTTGAGCAAGCCGTTGGCCTCCTGGAAGGTGTCGGCGAACTGGGTGTAGCAAAAGCCGCTGAACATCGGCGTCTCGTTGACCACCTTGAGCAGGGCCCGGTAGTGCTCGAGGAAGCTTTCGGCCGTGTTCTGGCGCGCATAGCCCCAGGTGGGGTGGGGCGGCGCCGTCGGATCGAAGGCGATGCCGCCGAACTCGGTCAGCACGATGGGCTGGCCACGGTGGGGGAAGCCGTCCAGCGTGAGGATGCGGCCGCCGGGACGGCGCTGGTCGAACAGGGTGCGCACCGGATCGGCCACCTCGTAGCGCTGGCGCAGCCGTTCCGGGTCGGGATCGTAGTCGTGGATGCCGAGGATGTCGGTGGCCGACGCTTCCCAGCCATCGTTGCCGATCACGGGGCGGGTCGGGTCGAGCATGCGCGTCAGGTGGTACAGCGCCTCGACGGCGTTGCGGTGGGCCTGCACGGCCGTCAGGTTGGGCACGCCCCACGATTCATTGAACGGCACCCAGACGATCAGGCTGGGGTGGCTGTAGTCGCGCTCGATCGCTTCGGTCCACTCGCGCACCAGCCGCGTCATGGCGCGCGCCGTGAACGCGTAGGCGGACGGCATTTCCTCCCACACCAGCAGGCCGAGCCGGTCGGCCCAGTACAGGTAGCGCGGGTCTTCGATCTTCTGGTGCTTGCGCACGCCGTTGAAGCCCATCTCCTTGGCCAGTTCGACGTCGCGCCGCAGGGCCGCGTCGGATGGCGCCGTCATCAGGCTTTGTTCCCAATAGCCCTGGTCGAGCACCAGCCGCAGCGGATAGGGGCGGCCATTGAGCATGAAGCGGTCGCGGTTGATCGACACCGAGCGCATCGCCGTGTACGAGCGCACGAAGTCGAGCACCTGGCCGTCGCTGTGCAGCGTGAGCTCGGCGCGCAGCAGGGTCGGGCGCTCCGGGCTCCACAGCAGTTCGTTGCGCGAATCGTCGATGCCGGGATCGGACAGGGCGATCTTGCGGTTCGCCTCCTGGCCCACCAGCAGGTAGCTGTCGGCCGCCAGCAGCCGGTCGCCGTGCCAGATCCGCACTTCGACCGTCAGGCCCGGGCAGGCGTCGCCGCCGGCCAGCACTTCGCAGCCCAGTTCATAGCCATCGAACACCGGGGTCCAGCGCAGCCGGCGGATATACGTGCGGCCCACGGCTTCGAGCCAGACGGTCTGCCAGATCCCGGTGGTGCGCGGATACCAGATCGCATGGGGATCGGGTTGCCAGTCCTGCTTGCCGCGCGGCTTGCCGAGGTCGGCCGGGTCGTCCTCCACCAGCACCACCAACGTCTGTTCGCCGTCCACCAGTTCGTTGGTGATGTCGGCCGTGAACGCCGTGTGGCCGCCTTCGTGCTCGGCCACCATGTGGTTGTTGATCCATACCCGCGCCTGGTAGTCGACGGCGCCAAAATGCAGCAGCGTGCGCGCGCCGCGCGGCCCCGGGTGGAAGCGGCAGCGGTACCAGCAGGCGGGATGAAAGCCGGTGTCGCCGATGCCGCTGGCGGCCGATTCGGGCGCGAACGGCACCACGATGCGCCGCGACCAGGGGATGGGATCGGACGGCAGGGCGTAGGCGCGCCCGTCGTCGAACTCGAATTCCCATTCGCCGTTCAGCGATTGCCACTGTTCGCGTACCAGTTGCGGCCGTGGATAGTCGAACTCGTCCATTGCTGTCCTTGCATGATTGTCAGGAGTTGACGGCCCATCGTAGCAGCGCCCCCGCGCCGGCGCGCTCACGATACGAAGCGGAAATCCTGGGGCGGCGGGCCACGGCGGCCCCGTCCGCAAGGCCGGCGGATCGGCTCGTCTCATGTAAAACTGGCAAGGTTCGGCGGCCGTCCGGCCCCGGTTTCGCCGTGTTTTCGCTGTGGGCGTGGCCCTGCATGCTTAAATTGTGGCAAAAAAGATCGGTGTGTCTCGTGTTATATGTCTTATATAAGACTTCCTGAGGTACAATAGCGCTCAGTACTGGCGGTCACTTGTCCGCTTTTCCTGCAATCTATCCTGACTGAGAGATTTTCATGCTAGCTGCCTACCGCAACCAAGTCGCCGAGCGCGCATCCCTTGGCATCCCACCGCTGCCGCTGACCGCGGCCCAGACCACGGACCTGGTCGAACTCCTGAAGAATCCGCCAGCAGGTGAAGAACAATTCCTGGTCGAGCTGATCACCAATCGCGTGCCGGCCGGCGTGGACGACGCCGCCAAGGTCAAGTGCGCCTTCCTGGCCGCCGTGTCCAAGGGCACGGAAAGCTCGCCGCTGATCTCGCGCGAACTGGCAACCCGCCTGCTGGGCACCATGCTGGGCGGCTTCAACATCAAGCCTATGATCGACGTGCTGGACGACGCCGTGGTCGGCCCCGTGGCCGCCGAAGGTCTGAAAAAGACCCTGCTGATGTTCGACTACTTCCACGACGTCAAGGACCTGGCCGACAAGGGCAGCGCCCGCGCCAAGGAAGTGCTGCAATCGTGGGCCGATGCCGAGTGGTTCACCTCGCGTCCTGAAGTGCCGCAAAGCCTGACCCTGACCGTGTTCAAGGTCTCCGGCGAAACCAACACCGACGACCTGTCGCCGGCACCGGACGCCACCACCCGTCCCGACATCCCGCTGCACGCGCTGGCCATGCTGAAGAACCCACGTCCCGGCATCAACCCGGACGTGCCCGGCTCGGTCGGTCCGATCAAGCAACTGGAAGCGCTGAAAGCCAAGGGCAACCTGGTCGCCTACGTGGGCGACGTGGTGGGCACCGGCTCGTCGCGTAAATCGGCCACCAACTCGGTGCTGTGGTTCACCGGCGAAGACATTCCATTCATCCCCAACAAGCGTTTCGGCGGCGTGTGCCTGGGCGCCAAGATCGCCCCGATCTTCTACAACACCATGGAAGACGCCGGCGCGCTGCCGATCGAGCTGGACGTGTCGCAGATGGAAATGGGCGACGTGGTCGAGCTGCGTCCATACGAAGGCAAGGCCCTGAAGAACGGCGCCGTGATCGCCGAGTTCAAAGTCAAGTCCGACGTGCTGTTCGACGAAGTGCGCGCCGGCGGCCGTATTCCGCTGATCATCGGCCGCGGCCTGACCGCCAAGGCGCGTGAAGCGCTGGGCCTGGCCCCATCGACCCTGTTCCGCCTGCCGCAGAACCCTGCCGACACCGGCCGTGGCTACTCGCTGGCCCAGAAGATGGTCGGCCGCGCTTGCGGCATGCCAGAAGGCCACGGCATCCGCCCAGGCACCTACTGCGAACCGAAGATGACCACTGTGGGCTCGCAAGACACCACCGGCCCGATGACCCGCGACGAGCTGAAAGACCTGGCTTGCCTGGGCTTCTCGGCCGACATGGTGATGCAGTCGTTCTGCCACACCGCAGCCTATCCGAAGATCGTCGACGTCAAGACCCACAAAGAACTGCCAGCGTTCATCGAGAACCGTGGCGGCGTGGCCCTGCGTCCGGGCGACGGCGTGATCCACTCGTGGCTGAACCGTCTGCTGCTGCCTGACACCGTCGGCACCGGCGGCGACTCGCACACCCGTTTCCCTATCGGTATCTCGTTCCCGGCCGGTTCGGGCCTGGTGGCCTTCGCCGCCGCCACCGGCGTGATGCCGCTGGACATGCCAGAATCCGTGCTGGTGCGCTTCAAGGGCAAGATGCAGCCTGGCGTGACCCTGCGTGACCTGGTCAACGCGATTCCGCTGTACGCCATCCGCCAGGGTCTGCTGACCGTGGACAAGAAGGGCAAGAAGAACATCTTCTCGGGCCGCATCCTGGAAATCGAAGGCCTGCCTGACCTGAAGGTGGAACAGGCATTCGAACTGTCCGACGCCTCGGCTGAGCGCTCGGCCGCCGGTTGCACCGTGCACCTGGACAAGGCACCGATCATCGAGTACATGAACTCGAACATCACGCTGATGAAGTGGATGATCGCCACCGGCTACCAGGACAAGCGCACGCTGGAACGCCGCATCAAGGCCATGGAAGCCTGGCTGGCCAAGCCTGAGCTGCTGGCCCCGGACGCGGACGCCGAATACGCTGCCGTGATCGAGATCGACCTGGCCGACATCCACGAGCCTATCGTTGCTTGCCCGAACGACCCGGACGACGTGAAGACCCTGTCGGACGTGGCCGGCGCCAAGATCGACGACGTGTTCGTGGGTTCCTGCATGACCAACATCGGCCACTTCCGCGCCGCTTCGAAGGTTCTGGAAGGCAAGTCGGACATCCCGGTCCGCCTGTGGATCGCTCCGCCGACCAAGATGGACGCGCAAGTGCTGACGGCCGAAGGCCACTACGGCACGCTGGGCCGCACCGGCGCCCGTATGGAAATGCCGGGCTGCTCGCTGTGCATGGGTAACCAGGCGCAGATCCGCAAGGGCGCCACCGTGATGTCGACCTCGACCCGTAACTTCCCGAACCGTCTGGGCCTGGACACCAATGTGTACCTGGGTTCGGCCGAACTGGCAGCCGTGTGCTCGGCGCTGGGCCGCATCCCGACCAAGGAAGAGTACATGTCGCAGATCGGCGTGCTCGACAAGAGCGCCGACCAGATCTACCGCTACATGAACTTCGACCAGATCGAAGAGTTCCGTTCGGTGGCCGACAAAGTCGAAGTCGGTGCCTGAGCGAACGTAACGCCAGCGCGGTAAGCTGAGCAGAACCCCGGACAGTTGGCGACAACTGTCCGGGGTTTTTTCTTGTCGGGGCAGCGTCAGGAAATTGCATATTTCCCTATGTTAATTCATAATAAAACTTTAACTTTTATTAAGGGAAACTATGACCATCCGCGCCATCGCCTGTGGGGCACTGCTGGGTATCGCTGGCATCTGTTCGGCCGCCGACACGACCTACACCTACACGGGCAATCTGTTCGAGCAGAACGACATCACCAGCACGCCATCGCGTCTGGTGGCCCACTTCGTGTTCGATTTCGACCATGCGGTACAAGGGGCTGGCCATAGCTACGCCATCAAGCACTGGGATGTGGAGGCCGCCGGCCTGCAATTCAGCGATGCGATGCCCATGTTCCTGCAATATTTCCACTTCAACTTCGACAGCAACAAGAACATTGTTGACTGGCAGTTTAGCGCGGCGGACGCGTCGCACATGAGCGGCTTCCTGTCCATCTCGTCGCTGTACGGGCAGCCGGCGGACCTGGCTGGCGTGAACGTCATTTCCGGCCCGTGGGCGAGCGTGTTCGACCGTCCGGGCAGCTGGAGCGTTTCGGCCGTGCCGGAACCGGCGACCTATCTGTCGCTGATTGGCGGCCTGGGGCTGCTGGCCGCTGTGCGGCGCCGCGCCGGCGCGCGCCGGGCAGCCTGAGGGGCGGCAGGCTGCGGCGCGCGGCTGTGTCCGCGCGGCCCGCAGCCGCAGCCGAAGTCGCAGCTTAATGCAGGTTGATCGCCGCGATGCTGGTGCCGCCGTTGATGTACAGGATGCCGTTCGACGACAGCGACAGCTGGCCGCTGAACGGATACGTCCATACCGCCGCATGCGTGCTGCGGTCGACCGCATAGGTGGCGCCGTTGGCGCTGACAAACACCAGGTTATTCGTCAACACCACGTTGCTGCCGGGGTCCTGCGCGGCAGCCGGCGCCGTCCAGCTCCAGGCCAGGCTGCCGTCCCCTTCATTGCGGGCCTCAAGTATGACCGGGTTGAGGCGCAGCGCATAGATCACGCCCCGGTCGTAGGCGGCGCCGTCATGGAAGTTGGCGGCCACGGTCCAGCGCACGGCCAGTGCGGCCGTGTCGTAGTCGGTCAGGCCACTGGTGCGGCTGACGATGAGGTTGTTTGGCGCGCCCAGCAGCGGCGTGGACGACGCCAGGCCACCGACGTCCGGGGCCGAACTCGGGTTGGTCAGGGCGCCGGACAGCCGGTCGAAGATGCGCGGCCGGCCGCCCACGTACAGGTAGGCGTGGCCGGCGTCGACGGCGGGAGCCCAGTCGAAGATGATGTCGGCGTCCACAAACCATTGCTGTGCGCCGCTGGCCGCGTCGAACGCGTACATGCCGCCATAGTAACCGCCGCCCATGTAGATGCTGTCGCCGAACGCGACCGGCGCCCGGTAGTGCGACCATTGCGAGTTGATGGGCGTGCTGAATACCGGCGCGCCGCTGTTGGCGTCGAACGCGAACATCGTCGTCGACTCCTGCGAACCGGCCGACAGGTACACCTTGCCGTTGGCGTAGGCGGGCGGGTTGGTGGTCGCGTATTTGAGGTCGCCGAAATCATGGGTCCAGGCCTGCGAACCATCGCGCTCGTTGAGCACGAACAGCAGGTGGCCCTGCGCGCTCGCGTCGTAGTAGGAGCCGGTGGAGAAATACAGGTGGCCGTTGCCACTGGCGATATCGGAAATCACCATTTGCCGCCCGCTGACGGCCGGCGCTTCATACTTCCAGCGCAGCGAGAATGCCGACGGGTTCAGCGTCACCGGCACCATGCCCGTATGGGCTGCGTTGGCCTGGTATCCGCTCCAGTCGCCGGCGCCGCCTAGCGTGGCCAGCGGCGCCAGGTTGGACGTCGTCACGCCGCCATTGGGCGACACCACATCGATCGCATAGGGCACTTTGAAGGGCGCGCCTTCGAGCTGGGCGGCGCAATTCGTATCCTTGCACACATTGACCGTGATATTGCCCGCGTAATGGCCAGGCGCGGCCGAGGCCGACGTCGCGACGGCGAGGGCAATGCTGCCGTCGCTGTTCGGGGTGACCTGGGCGGAGGTGATGATGTCGCTGTCGGCCTGCGGCTTGACATAGACGACGCCGACGAAGGTGGTCGTCTGCGAGGCCGTGGCATTGATCGTGGCCGGATAGCCGGCGACATATTTCGCGGTCAGCGTGCCCGGGTTGATGGTGTAGGGCGGCTGGACCGTTGGCAATAGCGGCGCGGTGGCGCCGGTATTGCCACCGCCGCCACCGCCACAAGCGGCGAGCAGGATGCTGGCGGCTATGGCGGTGAGGGGCAGGGAGACTGGGGTAGGGCGGAAGTTCATGAGAGACGAAGGGGGTTAATAATAAATTGTTAATCTTTCATCTTAACATTTCTGTGGCTACCAGCAAGTGTTGTATTTTGCTGCAATATTGACCTGGCGGCACATTTATCCGCTTGGCAACTTGTGTTTATGAAAAGTATAATGCGGCCCGTCGCGCACATGGTGTCAGCCGCGCGGTGCGTACCTGCGGAGCAAGCTACGGCTTGCTCTTTGTTTTTTCAGCCGGATTCAGACTATGAAACTAGACAATTTAAAGATCGGCCACCGCCTCGGCATGCTGGCCGTATTCCTGATCGTGGCCATGCTTGCCGTGGGCGCGGCTGGCTGGCAGACCTTCAGCGCCATGGGCGCGCGCGGCGCGCAGGAAGTGGAGCGCGAAGAGCGGTTGGTGATGGCGGTGGACGCGGCGCGCGGCGCGCAGGTCGAATTCAAGAAGCAGGTGCAGGAATGGAAGGACACCTTGCTGCGCGGCGCGGATCCGGCCGCGTTCGACAAGTACAGCAAGGCCTTCGTCCAGCAGCACGCGCTGACCCAGGCCCGGCTGGCCACGCTGAAAACGGAACTGGGCCTGCTGGGACTGGAGACGCAGCGCGCTGACCAGGCCATGCAAGCGCACCAGACCCTGTTCGCGCAGTACCAGCAGGCGCTCAAGCAATACAACGGGGCGCAGCCGGAGAGCGCCCACGTGGTCGATGGCCTGGTCAAGGGCATGGACCGGCCCGTCAATCAGCAGATCGATCAGATCGTCACCTATGTGATGGAGCAGGCGCACGGCTCGATGGCGGCCGCCCGCGCCGAGTTCGCGGCGCGCGACGCGACCGGCAGCCGGGAGTTGCTGGCCATGGTGGCGCTGGCGATCGTGGTGGGCACGGTCATGACGGCGTGGCTGGTGCGTGGCATCGTGCTGCCGCTGCAGCGCGCCATCGGCGTGGCCGAAACGGTGGCCAACGGCGACCTGACCAGCCAGATCGCGGCCGCCGGCGCCGACGAATCGGCGCAGCTGATGCTGGCGCTGCAGACCATGAACGGCAGCCTGGCCCGCGTGGTGGCGCAGGTGCGGGCCGGCAGCGTCGGCATCGAGCTGGCCGCCGGCGAGATCGCCCAGGGCAACCGCGATCTGTCGGCGCGCACCGAGTCGCAAGCGAGCGCCTTGCAGCAGACGGCGGCTTCGATGGTGCAGTTGACGGGCACCGTGCGCCAGACGGCCGACCACGCGCTGCGCGCCAACCAGCTGGCGCTGGCCGCCTCGGACGTGGCCGCGCGCGGCGGCGACGCCGTGGCCCAGGTGGTGACCACCATGGGCGCGATCGACCAGGCGGCGCGCGGCATCGCCGAGATCACCAGCGTGATCGATGGCATCGCGTTCCAGACCAACATCCTTGCGTTGAACGCGGCCGTGGAAGCGGCGCGCGCGGGCGAGACGGGACGCGGCTTCGCCGTGGTGGCGACCGAAGTGCGCAACCTGGCGCAGCGTTCGGCGGCGGCCGCCCACGAGATCAAGGACCTGATCGACAATTCGGTACGCCAGGTGCGCGCGGGCACCGAGCTGGCCGACCATGCCGGGGCCACCATGCGTGACCTGGTGGACAGCATCGGCCAGGTGACGGGCATCATGGCCGAGATCAGCGCGGCCAGCCGCGAGCAGTCGCAGGGGCTGGAGCAGGTCAGCAGCGCCATGGTGGAAATGGATGGCGTGACCCAGCAGAACGCGGCGCTGGTGGAGCAGGCCGCCGCCGCGGCTGGCGCCTTGCGCGAGCAGGCCGGCCAGCTGACGGCCGCCGTCACGCAGTTCAAGCTTGGCGCCCATCGTGGCACCAGTGCAGGCAATGCCGCCAACGCCGGCGTGCGGCGCATTGCGGCCTGAGTGCGGCCTCCATTTAGCCTGAACTTGCTCTGAGCGCCGTCCGCTTCAGCCCAGCGATTTGATGTAGCGGCTGTCCACCTGCGCGCAGTAACTGGCGCAGGCCAGGCGGGCCGCATTGGCCGCCGCGTGCACCCCCATTTCCGCGTTGGTGTGCAGGCACATGGAGACGATGATGGACGGCGGCTCCGGCTGCACCGGCAGTTGCACGAATTCGCCGCTCTCCAGGTAGCTGCTGACGAACAGGCTGGGGATGGCGGCCACTCCATACCCATCCTTGACCAGCTGGACGATGGCGGCCACCGACGGCGAGCACGTGATGCGCGCCTGTTCCAGCGGGATGGCGGCCAGGTTGGCCATCTTGCTGACGATTTCCTCCAGCGCCCGCTGCGGCGCCGTGCCCCGTCCGAAAGTGAGGATGGGCAGTGCCAGCAGGCGCTGATGCAAACCTTCCTTGCGCCCATCGACCAGCCCCTTGCGGGCGATCCAGTGCACCGGATAGACGGCCAGCGCTTCGGACACGATATCGCTGCTGTCCACCCCCTCCACCTGCACCACCAGATCCAGCTCGCGCGCCCGCAGGCGCCGCTCCAGCACATTGCTGATATCGACCGCCAGGTCGATCTCCAGTTCCGGATAGTTGGCGTTCAACTCGCGGATGTATTGCGCCAGCCAGCTGTGCACCACCGATTCGATCACCCCCAGCCTGAGCCGGCCCCGCACGGCGCTGTCCTTGCGGGCGGCCGCTTGCAGGCGGCGGGTCGCGTCCACCACGGCCTTGGCGTGGCTCAGCAGGTATTCGGCCTGCGCCGTGAGTCGGAAATCCTTGGCGTCGCGGTCCACCAGTTCCGTCTGTAATTCCTCCTCCAGCGCCTTGATGCGCAGCGAAATGGCGGCCGGCGTGGCGTGCAGCGCGTGCGCGGTGGCGCGGAAGCTGCGCAACTGGGCGAGCGTGACGAAGGTTTCGAGGAAGCGTGTGTTCATGGCCAGCGGGGAGGGTTGGGACAAGAATACCTTAACCATAGTCGCGCGCATAGCGTCAGGCGGTAAGAAAAACTATACAACAACAGCAAAAATTACTAGATAGCTCATCGCAAGGTTCAAGCTTATTCTTACTTCATCAATTTTCATCATCACGACCAGCAGCGAGACTGAACATGACACCACTCGAATTCCGACACGCGGTACGCAACGGCCAATTCCGCCTTCCCACGGCGGGCCAGTGCGGCGCCTACGCCCAGGCCAACCTGGTGATCCTGCCGCAGGCCCAGGCCGACGCGTTCCTGCTGTTCTGCCAGCGCAATCCCAAGGCCTGCCCCTTGCTGGCCGTGGGCGCGCCGGGCGAGTGGAACGTGGCCGCGCTGGGCGCCGACATGGATCTGCGCGCCGACGTCCCCGGCTACAACATCTACCGCGACGGCCAGCTCGCGTCGCAGCCCCACACCCTGCATGACGTGTGGCGCGACGACCTGGTGGCCTTCGCCATCGGCTGCTCGTTCTCGTTCGAGCAGATGCTGATGGACGCCGGCATCCCGCTGCGCCACGTGGAGCAGGGCAGGAACGTGGCGATGTACCGCACCAACATCGACAACCAGAAGGCGGGGCCGTTCGGCGGCAAGCTGGTGGTGTCGATGCGGCCGATGAAGGCGCGCGACGCGATCCGCGCGATCCAGATCACCAGCCGCTATCCGGCCATCCACGGCGCGCCGGTGCACCTGGGCGACCCGGCCCTGATCGGCATCGCCGACATCGGCCGGCCCGATTACGGCGACGCGGTGGCCATCGCCGCCGACGAGCTGCCCGTGTTCTGGGCCTGCGGCGTCACGCCGCAGGAAGCCATACGCGAGGCGCGCCTGCCACTCGTCATCACCCACCAGCCGGGCTACATGCTGGTGACGGATATTCCCAACGCCAGCCTGGCCGCGTTCTGAATTCATAGCAACAGCAGTTAAAACAACGACGGAGACATAGCATGAACACCAGAGTCATACCCAGCATCGAACAGGAAGGTTATTTCGCGTGGTTCCACGCGCTCACGGGCAAGGAGCGCCGCACCTTCTGGAGCTGCAAGATCGGCTACGCGCTCGACGCGATGGACACCCAGTTCCTCAGTTTCGTAATTCCCACGCTGATCACCAGCTGGGGCCTGTCCAAGGGCGACGCGGGCCTGATCGGCACCGTCACCTTGCTCACCTCGGCCATGGGCGGCTGGCTGGCCGGCATCCTGTCGGACCGCATTGGCCGCGTCAAGACGCTGCAACTGACCATCCTGTGGTTCGCCTTCTTCACCGTGCTGTGCGGCCTGGCGCAGAACTTCAACCAGCTGCTGCTGGCGCGCGGCCTGATGGGCTTTGGCATGGGCGGCGAATGGACGGCTGGCGCCATCCTGATCGGGGAGGTGATCCGCGCCAAGGACCGTGGCAAGGCGGTCGGCATGGTGCAGGCCGGGTGGGCCATCGGCTGGGGCGTATCGGCGCTGCTGTACGCGCTGATGTTCTCGCTGCTGCCGCCGGAATGGGCGTGGCGCTCGCTGTTCCTGCTGGGAATATTGCCGGCCATGTTCGTGATCTTCATCCGCCGCTTCGTCGATGAGCCGGAACTGTTCGTGGCCCAGCAAAAGCAGCAGGAACGCAGCGCCCAGCGCGCCTCGTTCGCCGAGATCTTCTCGCCCAAGATGTTGAGCATCACCCTGCGCGCCGTGCTGCTGACCACCGGCGCCCAGGGCGGCTACTACGCCATCACGACCTGGCTGCCCACCTTCCTGAAAACGGAGCGCCACCTCACCGTGCTGGGCACGGGCGGCTACCTGGCGATGGTGATTGTCGGCTCCTACGTGGGCTACATCGTCAGCGCCTTCCTCACCGACCTGCTGGGCCGCAAAAAGAACTTCATCCTGTTCGCACTGGGCTCGCTGTGCATCGCCTTCGCCTACACCCGGCTGCCCGTCACCGACAACGTGATGCTGTTCCTGGGCTTCCCGCTGGGCTTCTTCGTGTCCGGCGTGTTTAGCGGCATGGGCGCCTTCCTCACCGAACTGTTCCCGACCCGGGTGCGGGGTTCGGGCCAGGGCTTCAGCTACAACATGGGCCGCGCCGTGGGCTCGCTGTTCCCGCTGATGATAGGCCTGACCAGCCACACCATGGCCCTCGGTGAAGCGATCGGCCTGTTCGCCGGCGCCGCCTACGGCGTGATGATCCTGGCCGCATTGACCCTGCCCGAGACGGCCGGCAAGAAGCTGGAAGCTTGAGTCATCAAGTATCGATAGTACCGACAGAACCACCAGAACCACCAGAACCAAACCGAGAGACACCATCATGAAAAACGACATCCCTACCCACCAACTGCGCTGGCAATTCTGGGTTGACCGTGGCGGCACCTTCACCGACATCGTGGCGCGCCGCCCGGACGGCAAGCTGGTGACGCACAAGCTGCTGTCCGAATACCCGGAGCGCTACGACGACGCCGTCACCCAGGGCATGCGCGAGATGCTGGGCCTGAAGACGGGCGAGCCGCTGCCGGTGGAGCAGATCGAAGTGATCAAGATGGGCACCACCGTCGCCACCAACGCGCTGCTCGAACGCAAGGGCGCGCGCACGGCGCTGGCCATCACCCGTGGCTTCGCCGACCAGCTGCGCATCGGCTACCAGGACCGGCCCGACATCTTCGCCATGCGCATCGAGCTGCCGGACCTGATCTACGAGGAAGTGATCGAAGTCGATGAGCGCATCGGCGCGCATGGCGCCGTGCTGGAAGCGCCGGACGAGGAAGTGTTGCGCGGCCAGTTCGCCGCCCTGCGCGCCAAGGGCATCGATGCCATCGCCATCGTGCTGATGCACGCCTACCGCTATCCGCAGCACGAGCAGCGGCTGCGGGCGCTGGCCGAGGAGGCGGGTTTCAGCCAGATCTCCGTCAGCCATCAGGTCAGCCCCCTGATGAAGATCGTGGGCCGTGGCGACACGACGGTGGTGGATGCCTACCTGTCGCCGGTGCTGCGCGACTACGTGGCACGGGTGTCGGCCGACACGGGCGCCGTGCGCCTGATGTTCATGCAATCGAATGGCGGCCTGACGGACGCCAGCCGCTTCCAGGGCAAGGACGCCATCCTGTCCGGCCCGGCCGGCGGCATCGTGGGCGCTGTGAAAAGTTGCGAGGCGATCGGCCTGAAACAGGTGATCGGCTTCGACATGGGCGGCACCTCGACCGACGTGGCCCATTACGACGGCGCCTACGAGCGCGTGTTCGAGACGGTGGTGGCCGGGGTGCGGGTGCGCGCGCCGATGATGCACATCCATACGGTGGCGGCCGGCGGCGGCTCCATCTGCAGCTTCGAACATGGCCGCTTTAAAGTGGGGCCGGAATCGGCCGGCGCCAATCCGGGCCCGGCCAGCTACCGCAAGGGTGGCCCGCTGACGGTCACCGACTGCAACGTGATGCTGGGCCGCGTGCAGCCCGAGCACTTCCCGCACGTGTTCGGCCCCAATGGCGACCAGCCGCTGGACCGCGACGAAGTGGTGCGCCGTTTCACGGCACTGGCCGCGCAGATCGAGCGCGAGACTGGTACCAGCTTGTCGCCGTCCGCCGTGGCCGATGGCTTCCTGGCCGTGGCCGTCGATAACATGGCGCAGGCCATCAAGTCGATCTCCGTCGAGCGCGGCTACGACGTGAGCCGCTACGCCATGTGCTGCTTCGGCGGCGCCGGTGGCCAGCATGCCTGCCGCGTGGCCGATGTGCTGGGCATGACGCAGATCGTGATCCATCCGTTCGCCGGCGTGCTGTCTGCGTTTGGCATGGGCCTGGCCGACATCCGCGCCATGCGCGAGGCGGCCGTCGAGCAGGTGCTGTCCGAGGCTACGCTGGCCGCGCTGCAGCCGCGCCTGGGCGCCCTGGCCCGCGAGGCGGGCGCTGACCTGCTGGCGCAGCAGGTGGCGCCGGCCGATATCAAGGTGGAGCTGTGCGCCCGCGTCAAATACCAGGACAGCGACTCGGCCTTTGTGGTGCCGGTGGGCGGCCTGGTGGAGATGGCCGAGGCGTTCGCCATCCAGTACCGTGGGCGCTTCGGCTTCGTAATGGACGGCCAGCCGCTGGTGATCGAGTCCGTGTCGGCGGAAGCCATCGGCGAAGGCAAGGGCGCCGACTTCGTGATCGAGGTGCCGGCCGGCGAACAGGCCGAAGCTGCGGGCGAGGTGTTGAGCTATGTGGACGGCCAGACCGTGCCGATCGCGCTGCACGTGCGCGCTGCGCTGCCCGTGGGCAGCCGCATCGCCGGCCCGGCCATCATCCGCGAGGAGATCGCCACCACCGTCGTCGATGCCGGCTGGAGCGCCAAGGTGCTGCCTGACCATACGCTGCTGCTGGAGCGCACCGTCGCCGCCGGCAGCATGCACAAGATGACGACGGCCGTGCACCCGATCCACCTCGAAATCTTCAACAACCTGTTCATGGCCATCGCCAAGCAGATGGGCACCACGCTGGAAAACACGGCCTATTCCGTCAACATGAAGGAGCGGCTGGACTTCTCGTGCGCCATCTTCGACCGCCACGGCAACCTGATCGCCAATGCGCCGCACATTCCCGTGCACCTTGGGTCGATGAGCGACAGCGTTCAGTGCGTGATCCGCGAGCACGGCGCGACCATGGCGCCCGGCGACGCCTATGTGCTGAACGTGCCTTACAACGGCGGCACCCACCTGCCCGACATCACGGTGGTGAGCCCCGTGTTCAGCGCGGAGCACAACGCGCCGCCGTTCTCGGTGCGCCCGGAGCCACTGTTCTACGTGGCCGCGCGCGGTCACCACGGCGACGTGGGCGGCATCACGCCCGGGTCCATGCCGCCCAACAGCACCACCATCCTGGAGGAGGGCGTGCTGCTCGATAACGTCAAGATCGTGGACCAGGGCGTGTTCCTGGAGCCGCTGGTGCGTGAACTGTTCGGCGCCGGCCCCTGGCCGAGCCGCAATATCGACCAGAACATCGCCGACCTGATCGCCCAGCTGGGCGCCTGCGAGACGGGCGCCAACGAATTGCTCAAGGCCGTGGCCACCTATGGCGAGGACGTGGTGCTGGCTTACATGCAGCACGTGCAGGATAACGCGGAAGCGGCCGTGCGCGAGGCCATCAGCGGCCTGCGCGACGCCAGCTTCGAGTACGAGATGGATGACGGCGCAGTGCTCAAGGTGCGCCTCAGTATCGACCACGCCAGCCGCAGCGCCACGGTGGACTTCACGGGTACCAGCGCCCAGCGTCCGACCAACTTCAACGCGCCGCTGTCGGTGTGCAAGGCGGCCGTGCTGTACGTGTTCCGCACGCTGCTCGACAGCGATATCCCGATGAACGAGGGCGTGCTCAAGCCGCTCAACCTCATCATCCCGCAAGGCTCGATGCTCAATCCCGTGTATCCGGCGGCCGTGGTGGCGGGGAACGTGGAAGTGTCGCAGTACGTGACCGATGCGCTGTACGGCGCGCTGGGCGTGTTGTCGGCCTCGCAGGGCACGATGAACAACTTCACGTTCGGGAATGCCGAGCACCAGTACTACGAGACCATCGCCGGCGGTTCCGGCGCCGGTCCCGGTTTCGACGGCACGGCCGCCGTGCAGACCCACATGACCAACTCGCGCATGACCGATCCGGAAGTGCTGGAGTGGCGCTTCCCGGTGCTGGTGGAGACGCACGCGATCCGGCGCGGCAGCGGCGGCGCGGGCCGGCACCAGGGTGGGGACGGGGCGCTGCGCCGCATCCGCTTCCTGGAGGGGATGACGGCCAACATCCTGGCCGGCCACCGCCGCGTGGCGCCGTTCGGCCTTGATGGCGCGGCGGCCGGCGCCTTGGGCCGCAACTGGGTGGAGCGCAGCGACGGTAGCGTCGAGCAGTTCGGCGCCACCCACACGGCCGAGATGCGGGCGGGCGACGTGTTTGCCATCGAAACGCCCGGTGGCGGCGGCTACGGCGCGTAACGGCCACTGATCATCCTCCGGCGGCGCGGTCAGGGCTCGCGGCGCCGCCGGCTATTCCACCGAGCCCGCATCACACTGGGGACACCAAAAAAATGAAGAAAACTATGCTTGCGCTCGCACTGGGCGCATCGGCAGGGATGGCTGCGGCCCAATCGGCCGTGACCGTGTATGGCATCGTGGACATGGGGCTGGTGCGCGAGAGCGGCGCCGCCGCCGGCGCCAGTACCAAACTGACCAGCGGCGTGGCCTCCGGCTCGCGGCTGGGCTTCAAGGGCAGCGAAGACCTGGGCGATGGCATGGCTGCCATCTTCCTGCTGGAGAACGGCTTCCAGTCCGACACGGGCGCCATGGGGCAGGGCGGTTTGCTGTTCGGTCGCCAGGCCTACGTGGGGCTGCAAAGCCGGGCCGGCACCGTCACGCTGGGCCGCCAGTACACGCCGCAGTACCTGGCCGTGGCCGCCGTCGACCCCTTCGGCTCCGGCCTCGCCGGCGACACCAAGAACCTCATGGCCGCCACCGGCAACAGCGCCAGCCGCATGGACAACGCCATCAAGTACGCCACTCCCGTGCTGCACGGCGTGAGCGCGGAGCTGGTGTACGGCGCGGGCGAGGTGGCCGGTGACAACGCTGCCGGCCGCCAGTTCGGCGGCGCGCTCGGTTACGCGGCCGGCCCGCTGGCCGTCAAGCTGGCGTACCACAATCGCAACAACGACACGGCGGCCGTGAAAAACACCAGCAGCGCGCGCAACACGGTGCTGACGGCCACCTATGACTTCGGCCCGGCCAAGGCGCATTTTGCATACGGCACCGACAAGGGCACCAACAGCGCGCCGCTGCGCAACGCCACCAACCCGTTCGGCTACGCGGTGGCGCCCACGCCGTCCACCGACAGCGCCGACCTGCTGCTGGGCGTGACCGTGCCGGTGGGCGTGCAGACCTGGATGGCGTCGTACATCCGCAAGAATGACAAAACGGCATTCAACCAGGATGCGGAACAGTTTGCGCTCGGCTATCGCTACTATCTTTCCAAGCGCACCGATGTCTATACTGCCTATGCGCGCATCCGCAACAAGAACGGCGCCGGCTACACGGTCGGCAGCGCGATCGAGGGCGGCACGGGCGACCGCGCCGTCAACCTGGGGCTGCGGCACGTGTTCTGAACCACGCGCCGCTGATCACATCATAAAAAGGGGAGACGCATCATGGGTAAGTTTTACAGGAGCTTCGTCGTTGTGCTGGCCGGCATGGCCATGGTGTTGCTGTCGTTCACGGCCGCCGCCGCCGAGAAGGGCACGGCCGACGAGGCGATGGCCATGGTCAAAAAGGCTGCCGAGTACCTGAAGAAGAACGGCAAGGACAAGGCCTACGCGGAGTTCAACAATCCCAAGGGCCAGTTCATCGACCGCGACCTGTATATCTTCGCGTTCTCGGCCAACGGCGACGGCATCGAGACGGCCAATGGCGCCAATCCCAAACTGGTGGGGAAGAACGTGCTGGAACTGCGCGATGCCGATGGGCGCTATATGATCAAGGACATCCTGGCGATCGGCATGAGCAAGGCCGGCAAGGGCTGGGTCGACTACAAGTGGCCCAATCCCAGCACCGGCAAACTCGATGGCAAGCGCACCTACGTGGAGCGGGTCGATGACGTGATCATCGGCTGCGGCGTCTACAAATAGCGCCTGCCCGCTTACCAGCTTGCCGCGCGCCGGACGATGTCCGGCGCGTCGCCTCCGCGATCCCTGCCTTCGCGCATCGCCGGACTGTCTGGCTTTCTTGTCAGGTCATCACAATGTCATTTTTGGCCACTATAGTGGCGCGGCCCGCCCGTGCGGCCCAACAATGACCTGAAGAGAAAAATATGCGTTCTTCCCTGCTTTTCCTGAGCATGGCCGCCACGCTGGCGACCGTGACCGCCTGCGGTGGCTCCAGCACCACCGTCACCGCGCCCGAGATCGTTACGGCGCCGGTCCAGCGTACCATCATCATGGTGTGGGACGGCCTGCGCCCCGACGCCGTCAATGCCGTCGATACGCCCAACCTGTACGCGCTGCGCCAGGCCGGTGTCCATTTCGTCGACAACCATTCGACCTATCCGACCTTCACGATGATGAACGGTTCCTCGTTCGCCACCGGCTCGTTCCCGAAAACCAGCGGCTTTTACGGCAACACGTTCTGGACCCCGCCGCAGGCCGGTGCGGCCCAACCTATCCCCGCCGGCAAGAACGCCGGCGGTGGCAACCAGGACTACAACGCGCCCGTCTTCACGGAAGACTACGCGGTGCTGAGCACCCTGAACGACTACTACGGCGGCCAGCTGCTGCTGGTCAAATCGCTGTTCAAGACCGCGCAGGACGCGGGCCTGAAGACGGCCACCATCGGCAAATCTGGCGCCGCCTTCATCCAGGACCTGGGCCGCGGCGGCATTTTCCTCGATGAGAACACGGTGCTGCCCGCATCGCTGGTGACCGACCTGCAGGCGGCCAATTTCGCGCTGCCCAAGAATACGCCTTACGCCTACGCGGCGGGCGCCGTCACGCTGGCCGCCAGCAACGGCGACCCGACGGCCCGCGCCGGCGCGTTGACCTTCGCCCTGCCCAACGGCCTGCAGGCGAAGGACGTCACCGACACCACGCAAGGCAATCCGGAAGACGCCGCCAACAAGTACATGATGAAGGTTTACACCGACTTCATCCTGCCCAAGAAGCTGCCCGACCTGTCGCTGATCTGGTTCCGCACACCGGACAACACGCAGCACGCTTATGGCCCCGGTTCGGCCAATTACCGCAAGGCGCTGGCGTCGCAGGATGCGCGCCTGGGCGAACTGCAGGCCGCACTGAAGGCCAACAAGATGGACGCCAACACCAATATCATCGTGGTGTCCGACCATGCGCACAGCAACGTGTCCGGCCCCACCAGCCTGTACCCGCTGCGCGCCATCACGGCCAGCACCTCGGTCACCAACGGCGTGACCAACGCCGTGCTGGGCAACCGCGACGCCATCAACGGCTTCTCCGTCTCGGGCGACGTGCGCACGGCCGACCTGCTGACCTACGCCGGCTTCCGCGCGTTCGACGGCAACGGTTGCAGCACCTCGGCCATGTACGGTATCAAGGCCGACGGCAGCAACGTGCAGCCGGTGGGCGTGGACACGACGGGCGCCCTGTGCGGCACGGCCAACGCCAAGTACCAGGCCATCAGCGCCACGCTGCCCACGCCGGTGGCCAGCTTCAAGGTGCCCGCCACCATGCCGGCCAAGGGTATCGTGGTGGCCGCCAACGGCGGTTCGGATTACCTCTACATCCCCGACCATGATGCGGCCACCGTCGCCGCCGCCGTGCGCTTCCTGCAATCGCGCGAGGAATACGGCGCGATCTTCGTCGACAGCCGCTACGGCGCCATCGCCGGCACGCTGCCGATGTCGATGATCAACCTGGAGAACGCGACCCGTTCCGGCAAGGGCCAGCCCGACATCGTCGTCAGCTTCAACTGGGATGCGCAGCAGCTGGTCAACGGCCTGCCGGGCATCGAGTTCGAAAGCACGGGCGGCAATCGCGGCATGCACGGCAGCTTCAGCCCGATCGACGTGCACAACACGCTGATCGCCTCCGGCCCCGCATTCAAGACTGGCACCGTGATCAGCAACCCGACCGGCAACGTGGACGTGGCGCCGACCGTGGCTTACCTGCTGGGCCAGTCCATGCCGCAAGCCGATGGCCGCGTGCTGAACGAAGCGCTGGTGAAGCCTGCCAGCAGCGCCAGCGCCGTCGTCAAGGCGGCCGTCGTCAACCCGACCGCGCCCGCCACCGGCCTGACGTTCAAGGTGCCGACCGACCTGACCGGCGCCACCGTCGATGCGGCGCTGAGCAACGGCAGCTATTCGATCAACCTGATGGTCAAGGACCTGACGGTGGACGGCAAGACCTACCGTTACTTCGACTACGCGCAACCAGTACGGAACTAAGATGATCGATACCCGGGCTTTTTTCCTGGCCGGGATCATGGCGGCGGCCGGTAGTCAGGCCGCCGACCTGGATTTCGACAAGACCTTCAGCAGCAAGGGCGAAGCGCGCCAGCTCCATTACAGTGCCACCTATGTGGCCGATGGCCGCGCGCACACGGTGGAAGTGTGGCGTGACGGCGAGCAGCGCCTGAAACGCCGCACAGACGACAAGCTGGAGACGCACATCTTCAAACCGGCCGGCCAGACGGAGTGGCAGATGGTGGTGCTGGACCTGCCGCGCCAGATCCGCACTGACATCGAGCGCACTAACCTGTACCGCATCGGCCATTTCACCGACTGGTTCAGCATGGCGCACGCGCTCACGCGGCCTGCGGGCGTCTATCACCTGACGGCGCTGAAGCAGGCGCCCGCCGCCGAGGCAGCGCTGGGGCCATGCCGCTGGTATGCGTTGGACCGCGCCGGCACGGTCAGCAACGTATGCTGGAGCGGCCAGTTGCGTTTACCCCTCCTGATCACCGATGCCGCCGGCAAGACGCTGTGGCGCGTGACGGCTGCCAGCACGACCGCGTTGCCGCGCGCCGCGTTCGCCCTGAACGACGCCGGCTTCGTGCACAACAACGCCAACGCCGATATCCAGACCGACTAGCGGCGCGGTTCCGTCCCGCGTTGGCGCACCGCTTCGCGATAGGCGGCCGCGTAGCGTTCCCAATCGGCCAGCACCTGCTGCTGGCCCACCCGCGCATGGTTGATCAGGGCCGTGCGCCAGCTTGCCACGTCGGCGCCGAAGGCGATCCACGCATCGGCGTTGGCCGAGCCCTGGCGCCCGCCGGAACGCAGGTGGGCCCAGGCCAGCAGCGCGCCCATGTCGCGCATCACCGTATCGAGCCGGGCCAGCTTGCCATTCCAGTGGTCCAGCGTCAGCCGGTCCTGGTCCGGCAGCAGCTCCTTCAGCACATAGGACTGGCCGTCGAATGTCAAATCGCTCAGGAAGGCGGGCGTGATGGCCTGCACCCGGCGTTGAATGGCGACGATGCGCCGGGCTTCGCTGTCCCATGCCGGTTGGGGGCAGGGCAGGACGGGCGCAAGCGCGGAAGGCGGCGCGTGCTTGATATCGAGCAGAAAATTCCCATCCAGGCCGCCGCGCCCGCGCAGCAGCACCACGTAGCGTTCCAGACCCAGGCTGCCGGTGCCGGCGATCCTGCGGGCCACATCGAGCACCTTGAAGAACTTGTGGTCGGCCTGGGTGGCGGCGTAGCGCTCCATCATGCTCGTCACGCGAGCCCGTTCGGCCTCGTTGACCGGCAGCGCCTTGATGCCGTCCAGTCGCAACTGCCGTTTGCCGTTGCGCAGGTCGGTGCGGCGGTCGAGGAAGGCGGGCCGTGAGCGGGTGCGGATATCGCGCATCAGGGCCTTGATCATGCCGCGCGCCGTGGCGCGTTCCAGCCAGCGCGCCTTGCCGCTGGCCAGCTCCGCCGCGTAGGCGTCGATGAAGCGCCGGCACAGGAACAGCGCGTCACGCGGGCGCACGTGCAGCACGTCGGCGGCCAGCAGCAGGCTGACGAGGAAGCGGGACAGCTCCCAGCTGGCCGGGGCCAGCGCCGCCTCGTCAAAGTCGTTCAGGTCGAAGTAGGTGAGGCGGTTGTCGCCCTTGTAGGTGCCGAAGTTCTCAAGATGCAGGTCGCCGCAGATCCAGGCGAGCGGTGAGTCGCATGGCGCCGCGTGATCCCGGTAGAACAGGTGGCAGGTGCCGCGCAGGAAGGCGAATGGGTTGCTGGCCAGCAGACGGTACTTGCGCGTGAGCCGTTCCGGGTCGCGGCCCGCGTTGAAGGCCACGATCTCGTCGACGACGTGGCGTGGCCCCGATTGCACGCGCTCTTTACGCTTTACAGGCTTGATACGCTCGCTCAAAACATGCCTCGCTTGGATGGCTGGCGGCGGCCCGTCCCCGCATCAGCGCAGCGAGGACTGGAACTCCGGGTCCAGCACGGAGCCGAACACGAAGCCTTCCGCCAGCAGACGGGTGATGACCGCTTCCAGTTGTTTCAGGGTGTTGCGGTGGATTTCATGCATCAGGATGATACCGCCTTTGCGGGCGCGCGCGGCTGCCACCACGTGGCCTACGTAATCGCCCTGGAATTGCGGGGCCACGCCGCAGGCCAGCGCCTCGCGGGCGTCGATCTTGCCGGTCTTGTCGTAGGCCCAGTCGCAGGAGTCGATATGCCAGCCCACGATCTTGTAGCCGCGCGCGTGCACCAGGGTGTTGGTCTCGCACGAGGAATTCCCGTAGGGGTAGCGGAATAGCTTGGGCGACTGGGGCGTGGCCAGCAAGGCCTCGTTGCGTTCCACCTCGTCGGCCTGGGCGGCCACGTCGATCTCGTGGAAGTTGGGGTGATCCCACGAGTGGTTGGCCACTACCTGGTGGCTGGCCGCGCGCACCATGTTCACCAGCTCCGGATTCTCCTGCGCTTGTTTGCCCACCATGAAGAAGGTGGCCGTGATGTTGTACTTCTTGAGCAGCTCCAGGATGTATTCCGTGGCGCCGGGCGAGGGGCCGTCGTCGAAGGTGAGCGCCACGCGGTTGACCGGGGGCGCCGTCGCGATGTCCGACTCGTATTTGCAGCTTTGTTCCAGCACGGCCGGTTCCGTTACGAGCCGGTCGAGCGCGCGGCTCAGATGGTGCTTGCGGATGCGACGGGTATCGTCCTCGTGGTGATGGAGTTGCGCGGCCTCGCTGGCGGGTGCCGGCCTGGCCGTATCTTCCTGGGCGGCGGCGGACGCGGCGCCCATCAAAGCCAGTGCGCAGGCCAGTGAACATGCCAGGGGCGGGAGGGCGGCGGCCAGCGCGCGCGGTGTGAGTGGTCGTGTCATAGCGGTGATCGAGTGAAAAATTGGGCGCTACTATACCGCAGCAGCGCCCATCTCACACCGCCGATGGCTGTTCGAGGTAGCGTTCCAGTTCGCGGATGGGCGCCGTATCGCGGTACAGCACTTCGCGGTTGGCGGCGATGGCGGCGCGCACGCTGTCGCGCATGGCCGGATCGGCGGCCAGCCGGCATGCGAGGTCCACGTAGCAGGCGCTGTTCGGCTGCACCAGGTGGTCCAGCCCCATGCGGCGCAGGATGGCGCTGCCAAAACGGCCGCGCATGAAGCGGCCTTCCACCGTGACGATGGGCAGCGCACAGTCCACTGCCTGCATGGCCGTGTTGAAGCCCGAGAAGCCTATCGTGTCGAGGAATACGTCGGCCTGGCGCAGGATGCTGTAGAAACGGGCCGGCGGTTGCCACGGAAGGCTGATCAGGTACTGTTCCGGCGCCAGCCCCGCCTGCGTGAACGCCTGCGCCACGCGCGCGCGCAGCAGGTCGGTCAGGTGGCTGGCCTGGGTGTTGGAGAAGAACAGGAACTGGCAGGGGCCGCAGCGCTGGGCGATGTCGACCAGCACGTGGTCGTATTCGGGCGCGTACTTGAACGGCGAGCCGGGGCAGACGAACAGCGGCACGCCGGGACGCACGCCGAGCGCCGCCAGGTCTACGTGTTCCGTTTCCACCGTGGCCGGTTCGTAGTGGCAGCCCAGGTTGGGCAGGCGCACCAGTTGTTCCGAGTAATGGTCTTGCGCATCGTCGGCCTCCAGCCCGGCGGCCGACAGGTAGGCGTCGATGGTGGGCAGGCCGGTCGTCTCGGGATGGCCCCAGGTGGCGAGCTGGCGCGGCGCCAGGCGCAGCGCGGCCAGGCGCGGCGCCATGGCGTCCATGCCCAGTTCCGGGTAGATCAGCACGTCGAGCTTCGCGTCCAGGATCAGGCGGGCCCATTCCGCCTCCGACCGCGTACCCTGATGCATGACGGCGGCGCGGCTGCGCGCGTAGGCCGTCTCGCCATCTTCCTGGCTACCCAGCGAGTACACGTGCAGTTCGAAGCGTTCCCGGTCCAGTTCACTGAACCAGCCGCGCACGATGGCGCGCCACACCGGATGTTCGGCGACGTGGGCCGATACCACGCCCACGCGGATCGGTGCGCCAGCCTTGCGCGCGGCGGGCGCAGTGGCCGCAGTGGACAGGGCGGGCAGGCCGCGCTGCGTGGCCCACTGGCCCAGCAGCCGGGCGCACATGGCGCCGTATTGCGCCAGCAGGGCGCGGTTGTTCTGTTCGTGGTAGCTCAGGTAGAACGGGTGGCAGCCGCCGACCACGGCCAACGGATTGGGCACCTTCTGCTGCGCCAGCCAGCCGTCGAACGCGTCCAGGTCGCGCGCGAAAGCCTCGCGTTCGGCCGCCAGATCGTGGCCGGCCGGGCGGATGATGTGCAGCTTGACGACGGCTTGCTTGAGGCGGATGTCGGCCGCCTGCGGCGCCAGCGCGGCCGCCTGTTCCAGCGCGGCCAGCGCCTCGTCGCGCCGGCCCATCAGGTACAGCGCGCCGGCCTTGTGGTTCCAGGCCGCGAGGTGGGTGGGATCGCAGCCCAGCGCCGCCTCGAAGCAGGGCAGGGCCTCGTCGCGCCGGTGCAGCGCTTGCAACATGGTGCCGCGCGCGTTGTGCAGTTCCGGTGTCGCCTGCAGCGTCAGCGCGTGGTCGACGGCGGCCAGCGCGTCGTGCGTGCGGCCCAGGCGATGGAGGACGTCGGCGCGCGCGGCCTGGGCCAGTGCGAAGCGCGGACGCAAGGCCAGCGCGCTGTCGTAATCGGCCAGCGCCAGTTCAAGGCGGTTCTGGTCGCGGTGGACATTGCCGCGGTTGTTGAGCGCGTCCGCATGGCGCGGATTGAGGGCCAGTGCCCTCGCATAGCTGTCAAGCGCGAGCTGGTGACGGCCATTGCCATGCAAGGCCAGGCCCAGGTTGGAATGGGCTTCAGGGTTGTTCTTATCGAGGTTGATGGCCTTCTTGATCAGGTCCACCGCCTCCTGGTGGCGTCCCTGCTGGTACTTGATCACGCCCAGGTAGTGCAGGCATTCGGTCTGTTTGGCGTGGCGGGCCAGGATGGCCGTGTACAGGCTCTCGGCCGCATCGAGTTGGCCTTGCTGGTGCAGGCCGAGGGCCCGCTGCACTTGCAGATGCAATGGCACGCCGGGCTGGAAGCCGGCCGCCGCCTGATTCGCTGGATTGCCAAACATGGTACGCCGTCCCCTTATGTCGCAGTCCGGCAAGGAGGTGCCGAGGGGTGCTCAGGCGCGCGTATCTTGCCAAGAATGCATGTGATTGGAAGGCGATTGTAAGCGATTCAGGCGGTGGCGCGCGCCTGGCGGGCCGGCTTAGAGGACATGCTCTAGCGCCGGCGCAACAGCGGCGGGACGTTGGTCCCGCCTCAGAAACCCAGCTCGCCCAGCAGGTCGTCCACGCTGGTCTGGTCGAGCGCGACGCCGCCATGGGCGCCCGGGCCGGCCGTGAGTTCCTCGCGCGCCTGGGTGACGATGGCGCCGGGCGGGGCGGCGTCGATGAGCAGCTTGAGCAGGTTGTCTTCCGTGCTCTCCATCAGCCCCACCACCTTCTTGATCAGCTGCCCTGTCAGGTCCTGGAAATCCTGGGCCATCATGATGTCCGACAGCGCCGCGCGCGTGCTGCCGCAGCCGCTGGCCACGTTGGCCAGGAATGCCGTGATGCGGGCGGCCGGCACGGCGCCGTCGTCCAGCTCACGCAACAGGGACTGGGCTTCGCGCGCCAGGTGTTCCTGGGCCGGTCCATGTTCCTCCACTTTGCTCAGCACGACGTTGGCCGCGTTCTCGGTCAGGTCGGCGATGTGCAGCAGGCGTCCGCGCGCGCACGGGAACTGGCTGGCCGCGTCCGCGAGCACGCCGTCCGCGCCCAGTTCGCGCAAGGTGTCGTGCAGTTCGCGCACGATCACGCCCAGCCGTTCATACACGGCGCTGGTGTCGGACGCGCCGGGCGGCAGGTGGGTGGAGGTGGGCTCCGGCCGGTGCGTTGGCAGTATGGCGTTCATGCTGGCACTCCTTTTCGTTGCAGGATCATTTGCAGCTTTTGCTGCAGGGTCGTCGCGTTGAACGGCTTGACGATGTAGCCGTCCGCGCCCGCGTGGGCGGCGGAGATGATGTTTTCCTTTTTTGCCTCGGCGGTCACCATCAGCACCGGCAGGTCGGCCAGCCGGGCGTCGCGGCGAATCGCTTGCAGCAGTTCCAGGCCGTCCATTTCCGGCATGTTCCAGTCGGCGATGACGAAATCGACGGGGGAGGTGCCCTCCAGTTCCCCGGCCAGGCACTGCAGCGCCTTTTTACCGTTTTCCGCTTCCAGCACCTTGGTGTAGCCCATCTCCCGCAGCAGGGTGGCCAGGATGCGGCGCATGGTCTGAAAGTCGTCAACGATGAGAAATTGAAGTGCGCTTGCCATGAAGGGTTCCTTATCTGCGCGGACGCGGTTGTTCCGCTCTCACGCTGTGTTGCATTCTGTCAAAATCAGTTACCTCAAACCAATTATAGCGAATATTTTCTCCAAATGTCGAATTTGGTGAAATCAATTTGTGATTTGCGATATTTGTTGAATTGTGGATAGGGGAGCCCCATGGCGAAAACGCATCCGTGGTTGTTGCTGCATGGCTACATACTTGATTTGGCTCATAGAATTTTCTTCCGGCATCGACCATACTCGCGGGAAACTTTCTGGGCGCCAACAAGGTGCAAGGCCATGCTTCTCAGCTGTGAATTCCCCATCAAGCGGCTCGTTACGCGCGACCTGCTCGCGTGCGCGCCCGATACCCCGTTGATCGAGGTCGCCAGGCTGATGGCGGCGCGCCGCTGCAGCTCCATCCTGGTGCTCGACGGCCAGACGGCCGTCGGCATCTTCACCGAGAGCGACGTGCTGGGCTTCGACTTGTCCAACCCCGCGCTGGCGACGATGCCCGTGTCCTCGGCCATGAGCGGGCCGGTGCAGACCATCCAGGGCGACCTGCTGGTGGGCGAGGCGGCCGTGCAGTTCAAGCGCAACGGTATCCGCCACCTGCTGGTGGTGGACGAGCGGGGCCAGCGCCTGGGCATGCTGTCGCAAAGCGACGTGGTGCTCAACCAGGGCGCCGAGTTCTTCCTGCGCATGCGCGCCGTCAGTTCCATTCCCTGCCATACGCCGCTGGTGCTGGCCGAGGAGATGGCGCTCGACGAGGCGGTGGCCGAGATGCGCCGCTGCGGCCGCGACGCCGCCATCATCTCGTATGCGGACGGCGGCCATGGCATCTTCACCCAGCGCGACATCGTGCGCCTGATCGCCCATGGCGGCGCCGCCGTGGGCATGGTGGGGCAGCACGCCAGCCGCCCGCTGCGCAGCGTGCAGGCCGGCCAGAGCCTGTACCTGGCCCGCAAGATGCTGGCCCAGAACAAGATCCGCCACCTGGGCGTGCTGGATGACGACGAGCGGCTGGTGGGCCTGCTCAGTTTCGACGATATCCTTAGCAGCATCGAGGATGAATACGTGTCCGAACTGGGCGCGGCCCTGCGCGAGCGCGACCAGGCCTTGTGGGAGTCGCGCTACCACCTGCGGCTGGCCGACCGCGTGTTCGAATCGACGCTCGAAGGGGTGATGGTGACGCGCGCCGACGGCACCATTGAGCGCGTCAACCCGGCCTTCGAAACGCTGACCGGCTACAGCGCCGAGGAAGCCATCGGCCGCAACGCCAGCATGCTCAGCTCCAAGCGCCAGACGCCCGAGTTCTACCAGCAGATGTGGACCCAGCTCAAGGAGACGGGCTGCTGGCAGGGCGAAATCTGGAACCGCCGGCGCGACGGTGAACTCTATCTGGAGCACCTGACCATCTCCAGCATCTGCGACGACGCCGGCGTGTGTACCCATTACGCGGCCATCTTCGCCGACATCACCCAGCGCCGCATGGCCGAGGAGCGGCTGAACTACCTGGCCACCCATGACGCGCTGACGGGATTGCCCAACCGGTCGCTGTTCGGCGAGCGGCTCGAACACGCGCTGCGCTGCGCCCAGCGCACCCAGCACCGCAGCGCTGTGCTGTTCCTGGACCTGGACCGCTTCAAGCTGGTTAACGACAGCCTAGGACACGGCGTGGGCGACGAGCTGCTCAAGATGGTGGGCGAGCGCCTGCGCGCCAGCGTGCGCGAGACGGACACCGTGGCCCGCCTGGGCGGCGACGAATTCACGCTGCTGCTGGAGGACGTGGGCGACGCGCGCCATGTGGCCCACATCGCGCAGAAGCTGCTGGACGCGATCGGCGCGCCGTTCCACATCACGGGCGAGGAAATCTACGTCACCCCCAGCATCGGCGTGAGCATGTATCCGGACGATGGCGAGGACGCGCAGACGCTGGTGCTGCACGCCGACCGCGCCATGTACGAGGCCAAGGGCGCGGGCAAGAACAACTTCCAGTTCTTCATCGGCCAGATGAACACGGACACCAACGAGCAGCTGCAGATTGAGAGCGACCTGCGCCAGGCGCTGGAGCGCGACGAGCTGGTGCTGCACTACCAGCCCAAGGTGGACCTGGGCGATGGCACGGTGGTGGGACTGGAGGCGCTAGTACGCTGGCAGCATCCGACACTGGGCCTGCTGGCGCCGGGCCGCTTCATCCCGATCGCCGAGGAGACTGCGCTCATCATCCCGCTGGGGCAGGCCGTGCTGCGCGAGGCCTGCCGCCAGGGGCGGGAATGGCTGGACGCCGGTTATGTGTTCGGCACCATGGCTGTCAACCTGTCGCTGCGCCAGATGCGCTGGGAAGGCTTCCTGCACGACGTGGACACCATCCTGGCCGAAACGGGCTTCCCGGCTGAATTCCTGCAACTGGAACTGATCGAGAGCCAGGCCATCGATGGCTGCGAGCAGTGCGAAGGCGTGCTGCACGCGCTGGCCGCGCGCGGCATCTCGCTGGCGATCGACGATTTCGGGGTCGGCTATTCATCGTTTGTTTATCTGAAATCGCTGCCGTTCGACACGCTCAAGATCGACCGTTCGCTGCTGGCCGGCACGGCCCACAGCCGGCGCGACGTGGCCGTGCTGCGCGCCATCCTGGCCATGGCCGACGCGCTCGACATGACGGTGGTGATGGAAGGCGTGGAGACGGAGGACGAGGCGGCCATGCTGCGCACCATCGGCTGCCCGCAGGTGCAGGGCTGGTTGTTCGGGCGCGCGCAACCGGCGCACGAGGTCGGGCCGCGCCTGGCACGGCTTCCGGACGTGGCGTGCGCGCCACCGGCCGTCCGTGCGCCGCAACCGTCGCTGGTTCGCTAGGGCGCAGCGTTCAGGCTGGCGCTGGCGCGGCGCTTACGCAGACGCGGTTGCGGCCATCTTCCTTGGCCCGGTACAGGGCCGTGTCGGCCGACTTGAGCAGGCTGTCGGCCGTGCCGCCGTGCTGTGGATAGAACGCCAGCCCGAGTGAGGCCGTGATCTGGCCCAGCGGCTGGCCCAGGTGGGCCGGCGCGAGCTGGCTGATGGCGAGCCGGATTTGCTCGCTGCGCGATTCGCCCAACGTCACGTCGATGTCGGTCAACAGCACCACAAATTCTTCGCCGCCGTAGCGGCACACCAGATCGCCCTGGCGCACCTGGGCCAGCATCGCCTGCGCGACGGCCACCAGCACGGCGTCGCCGGCGTCGTGGCCGTGGCGGTCGTTGAAGCGCTTGAAGTGGTCGACATCGACGATGGCGACAGCCAGCCCGGCGCCGCTGCGGTGGGCGCGAGCCAGTTCGCGCGGCAGCACCTCGGCCAGGTGGCGCCGGTTGTGCAGGCCGGTGAGCGGGTCGCGCACCGATTGCTGGCGCAAGGTGTCGCGCAGCAGCATGTTGGCCAGCGCCAGGCCGATATGCTCGGCCATGGCCGTGGCCAGCTGGTAGCGCAGTTCGGCCGCCGCGTGGGTGGCCGGGCCGCCATGTCGGATCGACAGCAGGCCGAAGGTGTTGGCCTGGGCCGCCAGCGGGAAGCAGGCGTAGGGCGCGTCGGCCGCGTCGTGGCCGGCGCCCAGGTGCGGGCAGCACAGGCTGGCGCTGGCCCGTTCCATGCGGTAGGCCTTGCCGCGCCGCAGGGCCCAGCAGGCGTCGGCCGTCAGCGTGGGCAGGGCGGGGGCCGGGCCCCAGGTGGCGCGCGCGGATAGGGTTTCGCGGTCGGCCTCCATCATGTAGACGACGCCCGAGCTGTCGGGGAACAGGCGCAGCGCGAATTCTCCGATGCAGTCGAGCGCGTCGTCCAGTGCCGGGCAGGCCTGCAGGAAGCCGGACAGCTCGCTCAGGTCGGCCACCTCGCGCTGGGTGCGGGCCACCTGGGCCAGGCTGCGCTGCAGGTCGGCGTTGGCTGCCTGCAGCGCCGCGTCGGCCTGGCGCTGGGCGCCGATGTCGTACGACACCCAGATGCTGTCGCCGTCCGGGCGGGCCACGTCCACTAGCTTGCCGTGCAGCCGGCACCACGTGTGGCTGCCATCCTTGCGCACCCACTCCACGTCGCCGCTCCAGCTGCGTCCCGTCAGCAGCGTGGGGTAGACCTGCTCGCCGAACGCGCGGTAAGCCTCGTCGGACGGGAACTTGGCGCGCGTGGAGCGGCCGATAATCTCGGCCGGCTCGTAGCCCAGCATGCCGGCCGCGCCCTGGTTGCTGCTGCGGATGGTGCGGTCGCGCACCAGCTCGATGCCGACGGTGGCGTTGTCGACGATGGCCTTCTGCTCGGCCAGCGCCGCCGCCAGCTGCGCGGCCAGCACGCGGCGCCGGTCCAGCGCCACCAGCTGCACCGCGATCAAGAGGCTGATGACGACGCCCGACACGGCCACGCTGGCCGGCAGCAGGTAGTTGTGGCCGTAACGGTCGCCATCGCGCGCGACGAAGTCGAGCCGCCAGCCGCGCTGGCCGATCTCAATCGGATGATGGGTGACGAGGCCGGGCAGCTCGGCGCCGCCGGGTACCACCTCGGGATAGGCTTCGCGGCTGTCGAACATGGGGGCCGGCACGGCCAGCGGCGGGCCGCTGCCGCGCACATAGCCCGTGTCGACGATCCGGATGCGCATGTGGGGGATCAGCTGCGGGTCGATCACTTCCTTCATCAAGTCGCCCACGCGGTAGACGATGGCGCCGAAGCCGAGCAGGGCGAGCTGGCGCTGCTCCACGGTCTGGGTCGGCATGCCGTTGCGGTACAGCGGCACGCGCATGACGAAGCCGGCCTGGCCGCTCGGGTCCTGCACCAGCTTGACGCGCTCGGTGGCCACCGGCAGGCCGCTGTCGCGCCCCAGTTCCAGCGCCGTCAGGTGCGAGGGCATGGAGGCGAGGTCCAGGCCGATGGCCGCGCCGTTGCCCTCCATCGGCACGGTGAACTCGATCACGTAGTGGACGGGGCGGGCGCCAGGCGGTTTGATGTCGAAGCGGGGCGCGCCTTCGGGCATGCTGCCGGCGTCGGCGCGCATGGCGTCCAGGTAGGGCTGGCGCTGGGCGGCCGGCACCATGCGCACGAACTGGATGGCCTGGAAGCCGGGGTGGTTCTTCTTCAGGTCTTGCTGGGCGAGGAAGCGCTGGAACTGGCGGCGGTCCACCGTGTCGCTGGCGGCGAACAGGCCTTTCACGCCGAGCAGGGTTTCGAAGTGGGCCAGCAATTGGGTCTGAGTCAGGGCCGTGAGGCGGGCCGTGTCGCTTTCGAAGCGCTCGCGCAGCTGGGCGTTCTGGTAGCGGACGATGAGCAGACACAGGCCCGCCGTCAGCAGCAGGCCGCAGGCGAGGGCCGCCACGGCCGGCAAGGCGCGGCCGTTGCCACGGTTGGGCAGGTGTGGAGCTTGTTGTTTTTTGTCCGTCATCGGTACTCCTTCCGATACGAAATTGCGCGCTGGCGCGGCGCTTCTTTTGCGGTGTGTTGGTGCGTTCAGTCGCGGTTGCGCCACTTGCCGCGCTGGTGTAGCAGCATGCGCCAGTGATTTCGAAATGGCAATACTTTTTGCTGGGGAGGGCAAGGTTTGCGTTCGCTTAGAGGATCACGTTGGCTAGGAGCCAAGCCGGTGCTTTTGTCCGGAGCCGGTGAGAAAGTGCGCATTTTTCATTTGAGCAAGATGATACCCTGTCATCAAGAAAGACGATGGGCAAATGGTCGCCGTTAAATTTGCTGGATACGGGCGCGAGCGCGTGGGTGGCCGAGTTTCTAGTCGGCGTATGACGGCTTCCGGCCACAAGCAGACGGAGTAATTCCTCAAAGAGTGTATGAGAAAATTAAAATTCACTATTTTCTTCGTCACCACATATCTGCTGATTGCAGTATATTTCTTGTACAGTTTTTATGCTTCTCACGAGAAAAATGATGCGATTGTAATTTTAGCATTATTAACGATGCCCACCGAAATTGCACTTCTCCCTATCGTTAACCAAGATTGGTCAGCATACTCACAAGGAGCTATTACGGTTGTGGCGGGCTTAATTCAGTATGTGTGCGTCGGTTTGATCTTAGATGTGAGAGCGAATAAAAAGGATGAAGTTGCCTAGACAATTAGCGACCAACAGTAAAAGTCAAAAGAAATAAAGGATTGGGTGACCAATAAATAATTATGGCAACAAAACCTAAAGAAAAAAGAACGGCTTTTCTTTTCACCGCAAATATAGTTTCGATTCTACTCTACATGTATATTGCATCGAGCGCTTGGGTTGAGCCAGAGTTAGCCGATGTTGCCGGTGCCTCAGCCGGTGGCGCTGTTATTTGGGTCCTTGGAGCGCTTCCAATTCTTCTTTTAACGATACTCGTAAACATAGCAGCTTTGATTTGGTCAACGATCGTTCGGTATCGTAGCGGCCAGTGGTATTTCGTATGGGGAGCATGGGGAGTTACCGCGCTCTGGGGCCTAACTGTAGCTTATGATTTTTCACGCCATGGCGTCTGAGAACGGCCAAAAGCGGACTGAAGCGATAATGCGCGGGAACAGTTTTATGAAACAGGATTTTTAATGACTAACGTGTTTAAAAAAATAGTTCGGACGCATACCTATCGGTTAATTTTTTTTCTTTCTTGTTCTTCGACTGCCATGGCAGCAGCGCACGCGGCGGCAGAACCTATCGATGCCGCCATCGCATCGGCAGGTGTTGCTCTTAATGCCGCCTGTACCCCACAGTGGCCTAATATGCAAACTGATTTAAGAGGGGGCGGCAAAACGCGTCTCACCGTGGTGGTTGACGAAAAAGGCGAGGTTAGTCAATCAAAACTTGACGCATCAAGCGGACAAAACACGCTCGATGAAGCTGTACGGACCGCAGCCGAAAAATGCAAGTTCACACCTCTATTGCAGGACGGAATTCCGGTAAAGCATTCATTCATTATCCGCTATTCATGGATGCCGGGACAGACACCCGCGCCACTTCGAGCGAGGGCGACGTGCGAAAAACCGAAATACCCTGAGGCGGCTCGCCGCCGGGAACAACAAGGGACGGTAACAATGAAGTTTTTGATTGGTGTTGACGGAAGCGTGCTAGATGCGAAAATTGCCCAGTCTAGTGGGTTTCCTCTTCTCGACGAAGCTGCGCTCGCCGGCGTCGCGAAATGTCCATTTGAAGCGGCAATGGTCGACGGCAAGCCCGAGCAGACGTGGATGCAAGTGAAGTACGCTTGGACCCTTCAATAATGTTAGTTTTTGTTTGGACCAAAAACGGCCAAAACCGGACGGCCGACTTATTAAAGGATATAGATTGAATCGCTTTGCATTTTCCTCGTTGATATTGCTTGCAGCCTGCCGCGTTCTGAACGCCAACGCGGGTGAACAAGACAATTTGCCGATACCACAACCGATAAGTGCGGTCTGGACGGCAACGCAGGTCTGTATGGGACTTACTGCCGAATCTCTGCAGCCATCTTCTGACGCAGGCAAGATTAAAAACGAAGGCGCGATCGAGTTCAAGCAGTTCGGCATCCGGTACAAAATTCCATACGTGCCAAAGGTCGACAAGTTTGTGCTGAAAGTCGTTCTTGGCGACACTTCACGCAGGGTCATCGACAACTATATCCTGATTTCAGATCAGGACCTTAAGGCACCATTCGGTGCAGTGGTCGTGACCGTATTGCCACCCGCTATCACGAACGTCGATGGAGCATTCGCTGCCGTTGATACACTCCAGCGGGGTCTTGCACAATCTTCATATCAACTTATCCACCGACGTGAATTTGATGATAGCCGGCTGGGGCGTGGCGTTGAATATATCACACCAAACAGAGTCGGCACCCTTTGCTTTCCGACATCGAAATACCAATTCGTCACGCCCGAAATGGGTATAAAAACTACCGGTATTAGCCGATTTTTTGTGCGGGGTAATGAACTTGTGGAGGTTTCATATATTGTGAATATTCCTGAGTCGATACCTGCCGCAGACCAACAGGACTTTGTTCGGAGGGAGATGGACAGGTATCTTGCTGGGCTATCGCTTACAGAGCCAGCTCACTGATTTGCTGGAATCGGCCAGGAGCAGACGGCCAAAAATTCATAGGAGAATTTCTTGCTTCCAGAGATACCTAGCCAGTATGTCGAATATCTCAACACCAACGGTGCTTTTGAGGGATATACCACTGACGAAGACGTGCCAGGCTATATTGCGCTTTGGACGTTAGAAGAAATTCCTAGGCATAATCGAGACATCGATGTGGAGACGCACGCGCCGGGTTTTATTGTATTTGCGGGCAATGGTGGTGGGGAAGTGTTGGCATTTGATGCTTCTGGCGCAGTGTATATGCTGCCGATGATTGGCATGGCCTCCGACTGCGCAATTTTAGTGGCCGAAAATTTTCAATCATTGGCAGAACGATTCGTGCGTTGACGGCCAACAACAGACGCTGCCGTATCACATGACGTTATGGAAATATATTTCAAAGATAAATTTGAGTTAGGAGCATCTAATGACGAAAAGTTTTGCTCGAATCTTAAAGTGCGTAGGCCTGTACGCGCTTTCATGCTGGGTCACGACATGTTTTGCCCTTACGATCCCGAACGACCGAAACCCTGCATATAATTCGTCAATCAACCCAAAGTACAACTCTTCGATCAATCCGAAATACAACTCTTCGATCAATCCAAAATACAACTCCTCTATCAATCCAAGTTATAACTCGTCCATAAACCCAAGCTACAACTCATCGATCAACCCAAAGTACAACTCCGCGATCAATCCTAGCTATAACTCGTCGTTGAATCCGAACTACAACACTTCTCTTGATCCTACCAAGTCGCGCTGGTCGGGGCTTTATATGTTCGACATTGAAGGCAACCTCACCGGTATAGCCGTCCGAGCAGAGCAGGGTTTTTTTGTGATCTTTGGCAGCGGCGGCGAGTGGAAGGGTTATCTCACTTCAGACGGTGGGACAGGGTACAACTTATTTACGACCGATGGCGAGTGGGTCGGGTATTTGGTTAGCAACACAGCGAAGGGGTTTTGCCTTTTCTCGAAGGAGGCAGAGTGGGTTGGCTTTTTGAACTGAGTGCTTCAGCGCGTGTCTATTTCGGCCGACAGGAGAAGGGTTTGCCACCTGATATTGCCGACAGGACCATTTGCGGATTGGGTTTTTAGCTCTTATAGTTTGCCAGGAAAATACAATGTGGCGATTTCGACGCAGGTTCGAAGAAAAGATTAGCTTCTCCTGTCGGCCATCAGCAGCCGGTCAAATTTAGACAGTCAATTCAAGTTTCGGAGTGAAGCGATGCAATGTAGTTGTGACCGGAAAGCCGCCTTTGTGGAGATTGGACAGAACTACACGGAGTTTGTTGCGGGAATGCGCTGCGTGGATACTGGCGACTGGATCAAACTTTTGCAATGCCCCGAATGTGGTCAGCTTTGGCGCGTCGATGCATGGGACAAATATCAAACACTTTATGCTTCAAAATTGAGCACACCCGAGGGCTGGAAATTAACTGATATGGTGTCCTTGATAAAGAAGCGCATGGTTGAAAATCATGGAGGGGCCGATACGTCACCTTGCCTGGCGAAGGGCTGTAAGCACTTTGCACTTAAAGGCAGAGCATATTGTGTCGATCATTTTTATGAAACCGGGGCAAGAGCTTGAACAGCCGAAACCGGCCAAAAGCTGTCGGTCATGCAGGCCTTCCAAAGCGCGCCATGCCCGTAAGGCAGCTGTGCTATAGATTCAGCTTATATTGGCCGCTTGAGATATTGCATGGTTTGTTCGTTTTGTTAAACCTGTCGAGTGTTTTGCCACTTATAGGAAATGAGGCGTCATGAAACACCTTGCACTGGCTGTCGCCCTCGCGCTCTCACACCAAGCGTTTGCCAGTTCGTCTCCATTTGTGAAGGCGGAACTGCTCAGTAACGGAGCTACGTTAAGTTTGCAACGTCATGACGGCAGCCAGCTTATTGCGCCAAAGTTTGATGATCAGGAGTTCTTCGACAATCCGGCCATCGCAAGCGATTCCTCTTATGTCGGCTGGCTCGCTCTGTTTCCAGATCGCGGGGCTTCGTATCCCCAGCCATTGTATCTTGTAATTTTGGATCGTTTTAATCATGTCCATCGCTTTGAAGGTAAGTTCGGCATGGTTTTTGGATGGTGCTTTACAGAAGACGGGAGTTCTGTCGTGTACAAGTATAGTTTCCCACATGGCACGACCCCGATCGCCTTTGACATGCGCCGCATAGAAGATGAAAAGCTTCTGCGCCGGTTTGAACTCGATCCGATCGCTCCTGAAGAGAATGAGGACGCAGTCCTTCAATCAAAAACTCCAAGATGGGCAAGGTGCGCGACAAAAAGAGTACGTGGACACTAAAAAGAAAAGATTTGTGTAGATTACATTGACCCATTAGCCGATCAACGAGGCGCCAGACTATGACCAAACAAGAGGAAGCCTATGTGCACTTCGTCGGGTGCATGGAGAACCTGAATCGGGCATGGATGCTCACGCAACTTATTCGGAAGAACGCCGCTGCAGAGCCCCTGATCACCGCCGCATATGAGCTTGCGCTGATTGAATATGCAAAGTCGTTCAAGCCATCAGAAGGCATCCATTCCAGAAAATACATTTGGCAAGAACCATCCCTTTCGAAGGAACAGTTGGAACTGCATCGCAAAATCATCAAGTTAAGAGACAAAGTGCTTGCGCACTCGGACATCAGTGTCAAGGAGGCACAACTCTATGTCTCGGAATCTGGAGGGAGTCCGATCATGACGGTTGTTTCAAACATGCCTGAGCAGTTGCCGCTACCAGAAGAAGTATCGGCGCTAATCGAGCAACTTCTTCGAGAAAAATATGCCGAATTAGAGGCACTTGACCATGCGATGGTCGCGGCAACAGCTCAACAAGGGACTCTAACTGACGCGGCGGCTGAGCCGAAATATTGAATTCCCTGACTGCAATTCCATTGTCCGCTTTGGGGCGGAAGCCGCCGCCCGAATAGGCGTCCATGCAATGCTCTAGCGCGCGGACAATTGCTTCCGTGGTGGTGCTGCCAGAGCTGCGCAAATAGTCGCAAAGCTCCGCGTAGGCGGCCGATGGTACGGCCGTTTGGCCCGGTTTAACTTCGCTATTCATTTACCCCTCTCGTTCTCTTTCGTTTTGTCTCGTTTCCTCTCTTTGGACAAGGAAACTTGTGGCGAGTTCAAACGAGACAAAAAGAGATAAAACGAGATAGGCAAATGAATAGCGTAGTTAGAATGCCCCGGAAGCTCACACCCATCTCTCCATAGAGGCGGTTTCCTGCTGGAATGATGGTTGCGACTTGGCGAACGAGTGGCGGCGCGACGGCAATGTTCGCGCTGTTTGGCTATGCGGCTTGTTGTCGGCGGAAAAGACCGGGTAGGGCGAGGGGCCGCCGACATGGTGGCCGGCGGCGTGTTGAGGGAAAACGACGCAGTTACAGAATCGCGCGCTGGCGCAGGCCGGCCAGTTGGGCCTCGTCCAGCCGTAGCCATTCGCGCAGCACTTCATCCGTGTGCTGGCCCAGCGTGGGCGGCGCCAGCCGGTAGTCGACGGGCGACGCGGCCAGCCGCATCGGGTTGGCCACCAGCGGCACGGCGCCCAGCGTTGGATGCTCGACTTCGATGCGCAGGCCGCGCGCGCGCACGTGCGGGTCGGCGAACACCTGGTCGATGCGGTTGATTGGGCCGCACGGCACGCCGGCCGCTTCCAGCGCCGCGATCCAGTCGGCCGTATCGCGCGTGATGGTCACCTGCCGCAGCTGCCGTATCAGCACCACGCGGTTGGCCACGCGCTGCGGATTGGTGGCGAAACGTTCGTCGGCAGACCATTCCGGATGGCCGGCCACGGCGCAGAACTTGGCGAACTGGCCGTCGTTGCCGATGGCGAGGATCATGTCGCCGTCAGCCGTGGGGAAGTCCTGGTAGGGCACGATGTTGGGATGGCTGTTGCCCATGCGCCCCGGCAGCACGCCGCCGGCCAGGTAGTTCGACGCCTGGTTGGCCAGCCCGGCGATCTGCACGTCCAGCAGCGCCAGATCCACATGCTGGCCCAAACCGGAACGGGCGCGCTCGGCCAGCGCGGCCTGGATGGCGATGGTTGCGTACAGCCCCGTCATCACGTCCGTCAGCGCCACGCCCACTTTCTGCGGACCGGCGCCCGGCTCGCCCTCGGCGGCACCCGTCACGCTCATCAAACCGCCCATGCCCTGGATCAGGAAGTCATAGCCGGCGCGCGCCGCGTACGGGCCGTCCTGCCCGAAACCGGTGATCGAGCAGTACACGAGGCGCGGATTGAGCGCCAGCAGGCTGGGGGCATCCAGCCCGTAGCGGGCCAGGCCGCCGAGCTTGAAGTTCTCCAGCACTACGTCCGCTTCCAGCGCAAGCTGGCGGATCAGCGCCTGGCCTTCCGGCTGCGCCATGTCGATGGTGACGGAGCGCTTGTTGCGGTTGGCGCACAGGAAGTAGGCGGCCGCGTCGCGGTGCTCGCCGCTGGCGTTGTTCAGGTAGGGCGGACCCCACGAACGCGTGTCGTCACCCTGGCCGGGGCGCTCGACCTTGACCACGTCGGCGCCCAGGTCGCCCAGCACCTGCCCGGCCAGCGGGCCGGCCAGCACCCGCGACAGGTCCAGTACCTTGATGCCGCGCAGCGGCGCGGCCCGTTGTGCGGTCGCCTCCATGGGCTTAGGAGAAGGCGGCCAGACCGGTGATGGCGCGGCCGAGGATCAGCGCGTGCACGTCGTGGGTGCCCTCGTAGGTGTTGACCACCTCCAGGTTGACCAGGTGGCGCACCACGCCGAATTCGTCGCTGATGCCGTTCCCGCCCATCATGTCACGCGCCATGCGGGCGATGTCGAGCGATTTGCCGCAGCTGTTGCGCTTCATGATGGAGGTCAGTTCCACGGCGGCCGTGCCTTCATCCTTCATGCGGCCCAGGCGCAGGCACGATTGCAGGCCCAGCGTGATCTCGGTCAGCATGTCGGCCAGCTTCTTCTGCACCAGCTGGTTGGCGGCCAGCGGACGGCCGAACTGCTTGCGGTCCAGCGTGTACTGGCGGGCGCGCGTGTAGCAGTCCTCGGCGGCGCCCAGTGCGCCCCAGGCGATGCCGTAGCGGGCGCTATTCAGGCAGGTGAACGGGCCTTTCAGACCGCGCACGTCGGGGAAGGCGTTCTCCTCGGGGCAGAACACGCCGTCCATCACGATCTCGCCCGTGATGCTGGCGCGCAGGCCCATCTTGCCGTGGATGGCCGGGGCGCTCAGGCCCTTCCAGCCTTTCTCCAGCACGAAGCCGCGGATCGCGCCTTCATCGTCCTTGGCCCATACGACGAACACGTCGGCGATCGGGCTGTTGGTGATCCACATCTTGGAGCCGGTCAGCTCGTAGCCGCCGGCCACCTTGCGGGCGCGGGTGATCATGCTGCCGGGGTCGGAGCCGTGGTTTGGTTCCGTCAGGCCGAAGCAGCCTATCCATTCGCCGGTGGCCAGCTTGGGCAGGTACTTTTGTTTGGTCGCTTCCGAGCCGAATTCGTAGATGGGCACCATCACCAGCGACGACTGCACGCTCATCATCGAACGGTAGCCGGAGTCAACGCGCTCCACTTCGCGCGCGACCAGGCCGTAGCACACGTAGTTCATGCCGGCGCCGCCGTACTGTTCCGGGATGGTCACGCCCAGCAGGCCCAGTTCGCCCATCTCGCGGAAGATGGCGGGATCGGTCTTCTCGTGGCGGAACGCTTCCAGCACGCGCGGCGCCAGTTTGCCCTGGCTGTAGTCGCGGGCGGCGTCGCGCACGGCGCGTTCGTCGGCCGTCAGCTGTTCGTCCAGCAGGAACGGGTCATCCCAGTGAAATGCGGCTTTGCTCATGTGTGTCTCCTGGTGGGTAGGCCGGCGCGGTGGCCGGCATGGAATTGGATGGCATCATCTTAGAGGCGGCGGGGCGGGGGCGCAAACGATTTATTCGCACTCAGATATGCATGGCGCTCATATCTTGAGGCATACTTGCGATGCTGATACCCTTAAAACCCTGCAATGACACTGGCCAGACATGACAAGAAAAATCCCCATGCTGCAATCGCTGACCTGTTTCGAGGCCGCCGCGCGGCACGAAAGCTACACCCACGCAGCGCGCGAATTGTCGCTCACGCAGGGCGCCGTGTCGCGCCAGGTGGCCGGTCTGGAGAGTTTTCTCGGCGTGCGGCTGTTCCAGCGCACGCGCCACGGGGTGGCGCTGACGCCGGCCGGCGCGGCCTATGCGCAACAGGTCGCGCTGCGGCTGGCCGGGCTGGAACGCGATACGCTGGACACCATGGCCCGCCAGGGCAGCGGCGGCGTGGTGCGGCTGGCGTCCGTGCCCACCTTTGCCACCCGCTGGCTGCTGCCGCGTTTGCAGGATATGCAGCGCGTGCATCCCGACATCACGGTCCACATCGACGCCGAGACCCGGCCCTTCATGTTCACCGAGGCCGAATATGACGCGGCGCTGTACGCGGGCAGTCCCGAGCAGATCGCCAACTGGCCCGGCACGCGGGCCGTTTTGCTGATGCACGAGACGGTGGTGCCGGTGGCCAGCCCGCGCCTGCTGGCCGCCCGCAAGCGCTGGACGCCGCGTGATGTCGCCACGCTGCCGCTGCTCCAGCAAAGCACCCGTCCCGAGGCTTGGCGCCAGTGGTTTGAGGCGATGGACGTGGGTGCGGAGCAGGCCATGCAGGGGCCGCGCTATGAACTGTTTTCGATGCTGGCCACGGCGGCCACGCACGGGCTGGGCGTGGCGCTGCTGCCGGCCATGTTCGTCGAATCGGAATTGGAACGGGGCGAGCTGCAACTGGTGTGCGACCGGCCGCTGGGCGGGGCGCGGGCCTATTACCTGATCACGCCGGACAACGCGCATGAGAAGCCGCCCGTCGAGCAGTTCCGGCGCTGGCTGCTGGATCAAGTGGGGCAGGGCGCGACGGCGGCGGGGTAGTGACGGCGGGCCGGCCGGGGCGAACGGTGCGTTGCCTTTAGGGCTACCCGAAACCTCAATTTCGTCATTCCCGCGCAGGCGGGAATCCATAGGCCGCGTATTCAGAGGGTCTGTATGGGTTCCCGCCTGCGCGGGAACGACGGTCTGCGCGGGAAGTTGTTGCTCCGGGGGCGCTACGACGGTTTTAGTTGAACGGTACCACCCGGTCGTCGGGGCCGGGCACGCAGCCTTCGGCCACGGCGGTCCAGCCATGGTGGACCACCACCTGCTTGTCATCGTGGCAGATTTCCACCCGCTCGCTGTCGGGCAGGCGCTGGCGCATGAACGTTTCGAGCGAGGCGGGCAGGCTCACTTGCAGCCGCATGGCCTCGCGGTCCGGGTCAGGATGGTCGTCCAGGTGGAGCAAGGGGATGAACCACGGCGCCAGCATCAGCAGGCGCGAGCCCACGTCCACCGGCGCGGGCGCGTAGCCTTGCGCGTGCAGCCAGTCCTGGGCGC
This sequence comes from Rugamonas brunnea, assembly GCF_014042345.1. Taxonomy (GTDB): domain Bacteria; phylum Pseudomonadota; class Gammaproteobacteria; order Burkholderiales; family Burkholderiaceae_D; genus Rugamonas; species Rugamonas brunnea. The sequence continues at coordinate 85,638 of NZ_JACEZT010000010.1, read as the reverse complement.
GGGCGCGCAGGTCGTCCGCGTCCGGCATCTCGGCCCAGGCCACGGCCAGCATCTCGGCCAGCCACTGGTTGCAGTTCTGGTAAGCCAGACCGTAAGCATAGGCGTTGGCGCTGTAATGTTCGGCTAGCAAGTGCAGGGCACGCGGGTTGTCGAGCAGGGCCGTCCGCAGCGGCGCGGTGGCGGTGGCGGGCAGGCGCAGCAGCGAAATGTAGCCGAGCGCCGGATCGTCCGTGCCCATGGCGAAGCCGGCCAGGCCCTGGTCGTAGATGCGGGGCCGGCTCTCGTCGCAGGCGTAGTACAGTTGGCGGGCGGACCAGGCGCCCGTGTCCTGCCACGTGTCGCGATCGGGCTCGCCATTGACGGTGCCAGTGGGCGCGCCATTGATGGCACTGGCGACCGCGCCATCGACGGCACCTGCGACCGCACCATGGAAGACACCAGCGGCAGCGCCGCCATTGACGGTGCCACCGGTCGCGCCATCCGTGGTCATGGCTGGCGCAGCCACGACTGGCGCGGCCCGCCACGCCAGCGCCGCATGGGAATAGCGGATGCCAAAGCGCGACAAGTCCAGCCCGGAGCGGCTGACCAGTGCCACGCTACCAGCGCTGGCGTTCAATTCTTCGCGCACCACGGCGGCGAAGCGCAGCAGGTGGTCCTGTTCGGTCGCGTTAAGTTCATGCGTGCTGTCGCAAAAGCGCGAGACGCCGGAAAAGCCGGCAGCGTGCGCCGGGCCCGTGCCCGCGCAGGCGCACATGCAGGCCAGTACTGCGCCAACCAACCGCCGCGTGAAGGCGCGGCGCAAGATCAGATGCCGACGGGGCGAGCGGCCAGTTCGCCGTACCAGTCGTCGCCTAGCACCAGGTAGAACGCTTCGCGCGTGTCGTTGCGGGCGAAGGCGATGCCATAGGCGCGGTTCTGTGCGTAGATGAAGTCGCCCTTGTCCAGGTGCTGCTGTTCGAACGTCTTGCGCGGCAGGTCCAGCACCACGCGCTGGGCCGGCAAGTCGCCCTGCATGGTGACGCGGGCCATGCCCTCGCGCTGCGGCGTGGCGGCGATGTCAATGATGCGGTAGGCGCCGTCGGCCACCTTGTTGCCGCCCGAGGAGCTGTTGCTGGAGTCGCCCAGCGAAGTCGAGATGCTGCCGCTGGAAGCGGAACCGGCGCTGGAGGCCGACGAGGCGAAGCTTTCCGCTTGGGCGTTCAGGCCCAGCGCCAGCGCGCCTGCCAGCGCTGCGAGACGAACAGAGGTAGAAATTTGCACAACAATATCCTTGATGATTGAACAAAGCGCAAGCAGCGGCGAGCGCCACCCGACATCATAAACGCCGCCGCGTGCGCTTGGTTTACCGTTTTGCGGGCGGCTGGAAAAAAATTGGACGGCGATGTCAAAATCCCATGTTATTCTCATGGCGAGATAACGGCACCGGACCCCGACCACGTCATGGCGAAGCACTCATCCATTTACTCCCTTGTGCCTGCGCTGGCCGCGCTGGCCATGCTGCTGAGCAGCGGTGCGGCCTGGGCCGCGCCGTCGGCCCGCCTCGCGCTGGCCGAACAGCCGCTGCGCGTGATCCGCGCGGCCGATGTGTACCAGGCCGCCAGCGGCACGCCGCTGGAGCAGGACGACATCGTTGAAACGGGCGCCGGCGGCGCGCAGATTGAACTCGACAGCGGCACCATCGTGGCCATCGGTCCACAAACCCGGCTCTATCTGGGGGCGCTGGGCGCCGGGCCCAAAGGCAGTGCCGAGCTGGCGCTGCTGCAGGGCTGGATCAAGGTGCAGACCGGCGCCGGCCGCGCCCTGATCGCCGGCGAAGCCTTGCAGGCCAGCGTGGGCGGCGGCGCTGCCGTCGTGTTCAGCCGGCCGGGCCGCGATGCGCTGTTCGCCGACGCGGGCGAGCAGCTGGCGGCCCCTGTCACCGGGCCGGGCAAGGCCGGCCCCATGCAAAAGGTCGCATCCGAAAGCTATGTGCAGGCCGACGCCGGCAAACCGTTGCTGATGCTGCCGCGCGCCGATCCGCAGTTCCTGCGCGATATGCCGCCGCCATTCCGCGACCGGCTGGCGCCGGCGCCGCAGCCGGCCAAGCCGGTCAAAGTGGCCGCCCAGCGCCAGCGCGCCGCCGATTTTGCCGACGTCGAAGGCTGGCTGCGCTGCAACCTGGCCGTGCGCAGGCACTTCGTGGCCCGCTTCCGCGCGCGCCTGCAAGACCCCCGTTTCCGCCAGCAGCTGGACCAGGCGCTGGGCCATGGCAGCGAATGGCAGGCCGTGCTGCATCCGGTCGTCAAACATCCGTCCACGCCGTAACGCCGGCGCCGCAATCTTCATCCAACCTCGCAGGAGTCCACATGAAGTTGTCCATCGCAAGCAAGTTCAATCTGGTGTTCGTGACCATATTCGCAGTCGGCTTCGTGGCCGCCGGCTTCATCGCCGACAGCCTGCTCAAGCAGAGCGCGCGCGAGGAGACCTTGCAAAACGCCCGCTTGCTGCTGGAGGCGGCCAAGAGCGTGCGCGGCTACACGGCCAAGCAGATCCAGCCGCTGCTGGCCAACCAGATGAAGTACGAGTTCCATCCGCAGTCGGTGCCGTCGTATTCGGCGGTCGAGAACATGAACGTGATCCTCAAGGCCTATCCCGATTTCTCGTACAAGGAGGCGACGCTGAACCCGACCAACCTGCGCGACAAGGCCACCGACTGGGAGGTCGACATCGTGCAGAAGCTGCGCAAGTCGCCGGAGATGACGGAGTATTCGGGCGAGCGCGAGACGGCCACCGGCCGCAGCCTGTACATCGCCCGGCCGCTGCAGATCAAGGACGGCGCCTGCCTGAGCTGCCACAGCACGGCCGCCAACGCGCCCAAGACCATGGTCGACATCTATGGTCCCAACAACGGCTTCGCGTGGCAGCTCAATGAGATCGTCGGCGCGCAGGTGATCTCGGTGCCGATGGCCGTGCCGCTGCAGCGCGCCAACGCCATCTTCCGCACCTTCATGCTGTCGCTCTTGGGCGTGTTCGTGGCCGTGCTGATCGCGCTGAATGTGATGGTGCACCTGCTGGTGACGCGCCGCATCACCCACATGGCCCAGGTGGCCGACCAGGTCAGCATGGGCAAGTTCGAGGCCGAGGAATTCGAGGTCAAGGGCGGCGATGAGCTGAGCGCGCTGGCGCAGTCGTTCACGCGCATGCGCACCAGCCTGGCCAGCGCCCTGAAGATGCTCGATGAATAAGCAACCAGGAATCAGATGACAGAGAAGATAGGCAAGTACCGCATCGACGGCAAGCTCGGGAGCGGCGCCATGGGCGTCGTGTACCGGGCTTACGATGACAACATCGCGCGCGTGGTGGCGCTCAAGACCATCCGCACCGAACTGCTCGACGGCCATTCGGGCGCCGAGCTGGTGGCCCGCTTCCGCAACGAGGCGCAGGCCTCGGGCCGGCTGGTGCATCCGAACATCGTGGCCGTCTACGATTACGGCGAGGCCGATGGCGTCACCTACATCGCCATGGAGTACGTCGATGGCCGCCCGCTCAACGACTTCCTCACGCCCGATGTGCCGATGGACCTGAGCGCGAGCGTGGCCTGCATGTCGCAGCTGCTGGCCGCGCTCGACTACGCGCACGCGCGCGGCGTGGTCCACCGCGACATCAAGCCGGCCAATCTGCTCATCACGCCCACCGCCCAGGTCAAGATCACCGATTTTGGCGTGGCCAAGATCGAATCGTCCACGCTGACCCAGGTGGGCGATGTGATTGGCACGCCCAGCTACATGTCGCCCGAGCAGTTCCGCGGCGAGCGCGTCGATGGCCGCTCCGACATCTTCGGCGCCGGCATCCTGCTGTACCAGATGCTGACCGGCGCGCGGCCCTTCACCGGCGCCGCCTCGGTCGTCATGCACCAAATCCTCAACACCATGCCGGCGCCGCCCAGCGAACGGCACCCCGGCCTGCATCCCGCGTTCGACGCGGTGCTGGCGCGGGCACTGGCCAAGCGGGTCGAGGACCGCTTCCAGACGGCGCGCGCCTTCCTCGCCGCGCTGACGGACGCGCAATTGCAGCAATCGGGCGGCGTGCCGCCGGGCGAGGAGGACAACGAGCGCACCGTGCTGGCCTTCAGCCGCCCGGCGCCGCGCCCAACGCCGCCGCCGCACACGGGCACCGGGGGCCATCACCACAGCGCGGCCGGGGGCAGCGGGGCCGGTGGGGTCAATGCTGGCGCCAGCATGGGGCATACGGCATCGCTGTCGGCGTCCGCGCCGCAATGGCTGGTGGAGGTGGCGCCGGAGCTGCAACTGGCGCTGTCGCTGCAGATCGGGCCGATGGCCAAGCTGCTGCTCAAGAAGGAGGCGCAGGACGCGGCCGACCTCGATGTCCTGTGCCGCCGGCTGCTGGCCCACATCACGACCGAGCCGGGACGCGACGCTTTCCTGGCCACCGTGCAAACCATCAAGCGCAAGATGGGGCTGGGCACGGCCGGCACCACTTCGCTGGCCCGCAGCGGCGTGACCCAGCCGCCGTCGCAATTGAGCCAGGTGGCCAGCGGCGGCACGGCGCTGCAACTGAGCGCGGAGGTGATGGAGCACGCCCAGCAGAAGCTGTTGCCCTATGTGGGGCCGATCGCCAAGGTGCTGGTCAAGCGCTTCGCCAAGGTCACGGGGGACCCGGTGGAATTCCACCGGCTGCTGGCCGAACAACTGCCCAATGAACAGGAGCGCGCCAAATTCCTCAGGGAGGTGGGGGCGTGAGCGCGGCCTCGCCGTGGGCATGGTCAACGGCATTGTCAACGGCTTCGTCGACGGCGTCATGGCAGACGACGGCCAGCTTGTTGCCGTCCGGGTCGCGGAAATAGGCGCCGTAGTAGTGCGGATGGTAGTGCGGCCGCAGGCCCGGCGCGCCTTCGCACACGCCGCCATGCGCGAGGGCGCTGGCGTGCGCGCGCCGGACCGCCTCGCGCGACGGCGCCAGGAGGGCCACCATCTGGCCGTTGCCGCTGGTGGCCTGTTCGCCGTTGAATGGCGCGCCGATCAGGAACAGCGGGCGCGCCTGGCCAGGCTGCATCCAACCCGCCCACGGCCGCGCCGCATCGGCAAATTTCAGTTGCAGGCCGAGCGCCTCCATGACGGCGCCATAGAAGTGCAGGGCGCGCGGGAAATCCGTGACGCCGAGGTAGGTATGCGAGATCACGCCAGGCTCCGTCCCGGTTGCGTGTTCAGATATCGCGGCCGTTGTAGTGCTGGACGGGGATGGTGTCCAGGTCTATCCCTTCCAGGCAGCGGATGTTGATGGCGGCCACCTCGTTGCCTTGCGGGTCCACGCCTTCGCCGTACGGGTGGATGCCGCACACGGGGCAGAAGCGGTGCTTGATCACGTGCTTGTTGAAGGTGTAGGTGCTGGCCGCTTCGTCGGGCGTGCGCAGGTGCAGTTCCGCCTTGGGCACGAACCACAGCAGCGAACCTTTGCGCTGGCAGATCGAGCAGTTGCAGGCCAGCGCCCCCTTGATCTCACCTTCGACGTCGAATGCCACCCTGCCGCAATGGCAGCTGCCTTGATATTTCATCGCTTCGCTCCGAGAAGTTGTTGTATCGCTAATTCTTGCATAATTTTTCACGGTCCGCCAGCACCGGCGCGCGCGGCAAAAAACTACTGCCAGTAGGGTCTTTCACTTCCCGGCGCGCAATTGGCATCTGTTTGATTCACATCAAGAAATTTCCGCTAACACATCGTTACTATAAGCGCTTTGATCTTAGGCAAAGAAGGCGAGCATCATGCGTGACGATGGCGCGAAAGTGAAAAGTATTATTGCCAACGCGTCGCTGTACCGAATGCTGACGCCGCAGCAGGTCGAGCGGGTCGCCCAGCACACGAACGTGGTGCGGGCGGTGGCCAACACGGCCGTGGTCCAGCAGGGCGACGCGCCGCTGGGCACGTATTGGGTGGTGTATGGCCAGGTCCATATCGGCATCCACAGCAAGCAGGGCGTGGTGCGCAACCTGGCCATCCTGGGCGGCAGCACCTGCTTTGGCCTGGGCGAGATGGTGATGGGGCAAGCGCACCAGACCTGCGTCAAGACCACGGCCGACACCATGCTGCTGCATACGGACCGTGAAGTCATCTTTGCCATCGCGGACGAGAATCCCGCCTTCGCGCGCGAGGTGATGACCTGTCTGGGCCGCCAGTTCTGCAGCCTGGTGCGCGACATCGGCAGCACCGCGCTCAGCGCGCACCAGCGCGTGGCCGACTACCTGATGCGGCAAGTGGAGGAGCGCGTGCCCAACGCGGAGATCGCATTGGTGGCCAACAAGGGCGCCATCGCCGCCCGTCTGAGCCTGACGCCGGAGACGCTGTCGCGCGTGTTCCGCGACCTGACCCTGGATGGCCTGATCGAAGTCAACAAGCGCCGCATCACGGTGCGCGACTGGGGCCGCATCGAGGCGATGCTGGCCTGAGCTTTCAGTCGTTGTGGCGGCGGTGGTCGGCGCTCAGCCCGTCCATCGCGCGCACCAGTTCATCGTAGCGGGGCCGCAGCAGCTTGTCGAACATGGGGAACAGGATGCCTTCCTCCTTCAGGTTGTGCTGTTCGGTGGTGAGGCGGAAGGTGTCGGCGTGGTCGGAAAATTCGATCACGTCGCGGCGCTTGATGGCCATGCTCATGCGGTACATGATCTCGCACAGCAGCTGGTGCTCGGCGTGCAGCGCCTGGGTGGGCGCGGCCGTGTTGGCCAGCAGTTCCTCGAAAGCGGGGTAGATCACCCGTTCCTCCATTTCCACGTGGCGCCGCATCGCTTCCGCGAAGGCGAGGAAGGAGACGGCTGCCTGCTCCCAGTCATGGGCCGCGACGAGGGCGACGGCATCCGCGTACAGCCCGTCGCAACGGTCGTGATCGTGCGCGAGGTAGTTGCTGACCTTGTGCATGTGTGCATTTCTCCTGTCGTCGGTACAAGGAAAATTATCCACCTTCTTGATTCGCCCTGACCTTGACTTGTGATAAAGAAATTATAAATGGATGTGCATAGGATGCGACGTGACGCGTGCCCGGTCAGATGCCGAGCTGGCGCGCCGCCAGTTCCTTCATGATCTCCTCGGCGCCGCCGCCTATCATGCACACCTTCACTTCGCGGTAGATGCGCTCGCTCGCCATGCCGCGCATGAAGCCCATGCCGCCCAGGGTCTGCACGGCCTGGTCGGCGCAGAACTGCATGGTCTGCGTGGCGTGGTTCTTCAGCATGCACACATCGGCCACCCAGTCCGGGCCCGTTTGCTGGCGGTCGGCCCGCTCGGCCACGGCGTGCAGCCAGGCGCGCGTGGACTCGATGCGCATCTTCATGTCCACCAGCTTGTGGCGCACCACCTGATGCTGGATCAGCGTGGTGCCGAAGGTGGTGCGCTCGCGGGCCCAGGCCAGCGCCTCGTCGTAGCAGCATTCGGCCATGCCCAGCGCCATGGCGGCCAGCGCCATGCGCTCGCCGTTGAAGTTGGCCATGATGATCTTGAGCCCTTTGCCTTCTTCGCCGATCAGGTTGGCGGCCGGCACGCGCACGCCGTCAAAGCGCAGGTGGGCCGTGTCCGAGCACAGCCAGCCCATTTTCTTCAGGCGCGCGCGCGACAGGCCGGGCGCATCGCCCGGCACGGCCAGCAGCGAGAGGGAACCCGCACCCGCGCCCGCGCCGCCATCTTCGACGCCCGTGCGCACGGCCACTGTGATCCAGTCGGCCCGCATGCCGGAGGTGATGAACACCTTCTCGCCGTCGATCACATAGCTGTCGCCGTCGCGCCGGGCCGTCGTGCGCAGCGCGGCCACGTCCGAACCGCCGCCCGGTTCCGTGATGGCCAGCGCGGCGATCTTGCGGCCGGCCAGCACGTCGGGAATCACGCGCTGGCGCAGTTCGGTGCTGCCGTGGTGCAGGATGGGCGGCAGGCCGATGCTGTGGCTGAAGGCGCCGGCCATCACGCCGCCGCTGCCCGTGTGGCGCGCCAGCGTGGCCGACAGCGCGATGCGCAGCGCCCACGGGGCCGGCGTGCCGCCCAGTTCCTCGGGATAGCCCATGCCCAGCCAGCCAAGTTCGGCCAGCTTGCCGTACAGGGCGCGCGGGAACTCGCCGGCTTCCTCCCAATCTTCCAGGTAGGGCCGCACTTCGCTGGCGGCGAAGCGGCGCGCGGCGTCTTCGATCGCGGCGATGTCGGCGGGGGTAAAGCCATGCATGGTGCTTCCTTGTGCTGTTGTTGACAATTTGCCATGCTAACGGAAGATGGTGGTCAGGTCTAGACATGATGTCCAATACTGTGGCGTAATGGGCGCATGGCCACGCGCGGGCACGATGCGCGGGGCCGGGGCGCTACAATGGCGCCTGTCCTGGCCGCCCCATGGCGGGCGGCCTGCCTGCAATCGAAGAAAGAACAACCTGATGCGATCCGTCACCCTCCGTCCGCGCAACGATGGCGCCGACAAGCCTTCCGCCACCATCGCCAGCGTGATCAGCGCCTGCGAGCGCCTGCTGAACAAGGGCGAAAGCTTCACCACGCTGTCGATCGAACAACTGGCCAAGGAAGCCGGCATCGCGCGCGCCACCTTCTATCTGCACTTTCGCAACAAGGGCGAGATCGTGCGCCACCTGATGGCCCAGGTGGGGCGCGAGGTGCGCCACGCGGCCAAGGCCAAGCTGGCCAACCTGGACCAGTTCGGCCGCGCCGAGTTCCTGTCGTTCATGGAGGATGCGGTCGACATCCAGTACCGCCACCGCGCGGCCATGCGGGCCACGGTGGAACTGTCGGCCTACGATCCGGGCGTGGCCGAGATCTACCGCAGCTTCGTGGACGAGGTGGTGCACGACTTCCGCCGCATCATCGTCAAGCTGGAAGCGGCCGGCGGCGCCCATCCTGACGTGCGGCCCGAGGTGGCCGACATCCTGAGCTGGGCCACGGAGCGCAGCTGCGCCCAGATGCTGCGCGACGAGGACACGCCGGAACGCCGCCAGCAACTGGCCGAGCTGCTCACGCACGTGGTGTGGAGCGCGATCGCCCGGCCCGCGTGGGAGCCGGGCGGCAAGGCCGTGATCAGGTCTTGAGCTTGATCAGCAGGTTCAAGAGCTTCATGGCGCGCCCCGTGTAGGGCGGCTGGAACAGCATCTGGATCGCCGACACCGGCCCCTGGTAGAACACGGGCCGCAGCTTGGAGAAGGTGTTGAAGCCTTCGCGCGAGTGGTAGTGGCCCATGCCGCTGGGGCCCACGCCGCCGAACGGCAGGTCGTGCTGGGCCACGTGCAGCAGCGCCTCGTTGACCGACACGCCGCCCGACATCACGTGCGTGATGTAGAACTGCGCCAGCGCCTTGTCGTTGGTGTACGGGTAGATGGCCAGCGGCCGGTCGCGGCGGTTGATGTAATCGGCCACCTCGCGCGCGTCGCGGTAGGTGCGCACCGGCAGGATGGGGCCGAAGATCTCGCGCTGCGACAGCAGCATCTCCGGGGTGGGATTGAGCACGATGTGCGGCGCGAACTTGCGCAGCGCGGGATTGGGCTGCTGGTCGCCGGCCAGGTTCACCAGGCGGGCGCCCTTGGCGCGCGCGTCCTCCAGCGTGTGTGTCAGGCGCTCATAGGAGCGCTGGTCGATGATGGAGGTGAAGTCGGGGCCGTTGATGTCCGGATAGCGCTCGGCGAACAGGCGCTTGCAGTGGCCGACGAATTCGTCCACCGCCGCCTCGGGGATGAAGACGTAGTCGATGGTGGTGCAGATCTGGCCCGCGTTGAACAGCTTGACCCACAGGATGCGCTCGGCCGCCGTCTTGACCGAGTAGTCCGGTCCCACGATGGCGGGCGATTTGCCGCCCAGTTCCAGCGTGACGGGCGTAAGGTTGCGGGCCGCGTTGGCCATCACGGCGCGGCCGGTGGCGCCCGAACCGGTGAACAGCAGGTGGTCGAACGGAATCGACGAGAAGGCCGGGCCGAGGCCGTTGCCGTCCTCGAAGAACTTGAGCTTATCTTCGGCGAAGTAGTTGGGGCTGATGCGCATCAGCAGTTCGGCCAGGTGCTGCGAGTTCTCCGACATCTTGACCATGGCGCGGTTGCCAGCCGCGAAAATCGAGGCCAGCGGGCAGAAGGTCAGGTTGAGCGGGAAGTTCCACGGCACGATCACGCCGACCACGCCCAGCGGCTGCGGGATCACGCGGTTGGTGGCCAGCGGGTGCACCATCATGTCGATCTTGCGGCGCTGGGGACGCATCCAGCTTTTCAGGTCCTTGATGGAATCCTTGATCGTTTCGAGGACGACGAAAAATTCCGCGAACAGGGTTTCGAATTCGGAGCGGTTGCCGTAGTCGCGGTTGATGGCGGCGATCAGGTCTTCGCGGTTTTCCTTGAGCATGCGTGCCAGTTGCTGCAGGTCGCGCTTGCGCTCGGCGTAGGTCGGCTCGGGGTGGGCCAGGTAGGCCGCGCGCTGGCGCTCGAAGCAGGACTGGAAATGGGCCGGGATCTGGACCTGGTCCAGGTGGGAGGTAGGTGCGTTCATTGTGATTATCCTTCCTGGGTCAGGGTTCAGGCGTGGGTGCGCAGTTCGCGGCGCAGGATCTTGCCGACGGCAGACTTGGGCAGCGCGTCGACGAAGGCGATCTGGCGGGGCACCTTGTAGGCGGTCAGTTCCTTGCGGCAGAACTCGGCCAGTTCGGCTTCCGTCAGTTGGGCTTGTGGCGTGCGCACCACGTACAGCTTCACGGCCTCGCCGGTTTTCTCGTCCGGCACGCCCACGCACGCGCATTCCTGCAGGCCGGGGCAGGAAGACGCCACGGCTTCGATCTCGTTGGGGAACACATTAAAGCCCGACACGATGATCATATCCTTTTTGCGGTCCACGATCTTCAGGAAACCTCGCGCGTCGAACTGGCCCACGTCGCCGGTGCGGAAATAGCCGTCGGCCGTGAAGGCGGCGGCGTTCGCTTCCGGCTGCTGCCAGTAGCCGCGCATCACCTGCGGTCCCTTGACGCACACTTCGCCGGGCGCGCCGGGCGCCGCCTCGTTGCCATCCTCGTCCAGCAGCTTGATGAGCGTGTCGGGCAGCGGCAGGCCGGTCGTGCCGGTGAACGCGGTAATGTCGCCCGGGGTGAAGGTGACGATGGGGCTGGTCTCGGACAAGCCATAGCCTTCGCGGATGAAGCGGCCCGTGATGGCCATCCAGCGCGCCGACGTCGCCTCGATCACGGCCGCGCCGCCGCCGGCCGCCAGCCGCAGGCGCGAGAAGTCGACTTCGCCGATGCGCGGATGCGCCACCAGCCCGGCGTACAGGGTGTTCACGCCGGTGAAGGCGGTGGGACGGGCAGCCTTCAGCACGTCGATGAAGCCGTCCATGTCGCGCGGGTTGGGCACCAGCCAGTTGTGGGCGCCCACCGTGAAGAAGCTGAGGAAGTTCACCGTCAGCGCGAAGATGTGGTACAGCGGCAGCGCCGTGACGATGGTTTCCTCGCCCGCGATCACGCAGTCGGCCACGATGGCCTTGAACTGCAGGATGTTGGCGACCACGTTGCGGTGCGACAGGGCCGCGCCCTTGGACAGGCCGGTGGTGCCGCCCGTGTACTGCAGGAACAGCAGGTCGTCGCCCGTCAGCGCGACCGGTTCGAACGGCAGGCTGGCGCCGGCCTGCAGCGCGTCGGCGAGTGTGACGGCGGAGGTCAGACGCGTATCGACGGGTGGGCTGGGTAGCCTGGCGGCCGTGCCGTCGCCGGGCGTGGCGATGATGACGGTCTTGAGTTTGGTGTGCGGCATGACTTCGGCCACCGTGGCCGAAATGCCGCTATAGGCGATGATGGTTTCCACGCCCGCGTCGTTCAACTGGTGTTCCAGCTCGCGCGGCGTGTACATGGGGTTGACGTTGACCTGCACGGCGCCGGCCCGGGCGATGCCGAGGAAGGCGATGGCGAAGGCCAGCAGGTTGGGGGACATGACGGCGATGCGGTCGCCTTTCTTCACGCCCAGCGTGCGCTGCAGGTAGGCGGCGAAATTGCGCGACTGCTGCTCGACGTCGGCGAAGCTCAGGGTCTGGCCCAGGCAGGTGAACGCGGGCTGGCCCGCATAGCGCGCCATTGCTTCCTCCAGCATGGCGGTGACGGACGGGTAGGAATCGGGATCAATGTGGTCGGGCAGGGCGGTGCGGTCTTGCATGGTGTGCTATCCGTTTGTTGTGGTTATGGGGCACGTGTCTCCGTGAGTGAATGATTGTGCGGTACAAGGGGGCGGCGCACCAGTGTTGAACGCGCCAAAAATTTGTCTTAAAATGCCACAATGACGACTTCACCCACCCCGCCAGCCATCCCGCCCGCCGCCCCGCCGGCGTCCAACGTGGCACCATCGGTACCATCGGCGCGGTCGGCGCAGTCGGCCCATGCCGCGCCCGCCGGGCAGCCGGCTGGCAGCGTGCTGCCGTCAGCATGGTTCGAGCCGTGCATCCACTCGGCTTATGTGCAGATCCTCGCCAAGTTCCTGCAGGCGCGCGGACTGGCCTTGCCCTGGCCGCAGCCCAGCCAGAGCAGGCTGCTGCCGTTCCTCGATGTGCTGCCGCTGCTCGACGCCGTGCAGGCGGCCTCGCAGCCGGACTTCGGCATCGAGTTGGGCATGGCCATCCCGGCCGCCGCGCACGGCCTGAAAGGCATGGCGGCCATGTCCAGCCCCACCTTGTGGGTGGCGATGGAGACCTTCGTGCGCTATGCCCGCATCCGCGACCACCTGTTCCAGTACCGTTGCCAGCGCGCGGGCGGCTACGCCACGTTGGAACTGCATCCGCGCGTGCCGCTGCACCAGTACACGCGCTTCCTGCAAGGGGCGACCGTGCATGCGACGTTCAATATCTTCCGCGCCATCGCGGACGAAGCGGCGCTGCGCCAGGCCATCGTGGTGCTGCCGTGGGAGGCGGGCGCCACGCCGGGCAGCCTGCCCATCACGCCCTGGCAGGTCGAATCCGGCGGCAAGGTACCGGCCATCCGCTTCCCGCTCGCCATCGCGGATGAACCTTCCCAGACGGCCGATGCCGACCTGCACGCGCGCATGTGCAAGGCCGGCGACGAGGAGTTGACCCGGCTGGCGGGCAGCATCGGCGCGCGCGTGCGCCACCTGATGCACCAGGGCCAGCCTGCCTGGCCCACGCTGGCCGACATCGCTGACCGGCTGGCGCTGTCGCCGCGCACGCTGGTGCGCCGGCTGGAATCGGAAGACCTCAGCTACCAGCAACTGCTGGACGAGGTGCGCAACGAACTGGCGTGCTGGTACTTGCGCCAGTCGGCGCTGCCGATGAGCGATATCGCCGAGCGCACCGGTTTCAGCGACCAGGCCAACTTCACCCGCGCGTTCGGGCGCTGGCAGGGGCAAACCCCGCGCGAATACCGGCGCCGTTTCCAGGTGGACGGCCAGCCCGCCTGATCAACTTTTTCTGTTTTCCTGTTGCAATGCAGGTCTCTCCGCCGGCGCCCGCCGGCGTTGTTTTATGCGCTCGTTTTGTATACAAAATCTGTTGACAATGAATCCACCTGAGCGCAATATCGTCGACAACAGGCTTGCCCACACCCCGGCAATGGCCTGACAACGACGATCGCCACCCGATCCCGTCCTACGCGGCCCGCGCCGCGGCGTCCCACCCGCAGTACCGCAGTATCAGCTTGACCACTACATAAAAAATCGATGGAGACAGACTTATGAGTAACTTGCTGTACCAGGTCGAGGATCGACCGCCCGTCCTGACGACATTCCTGCTGGCCGCTCAGCACATGCTGGCTGCGCTGGGCGGCATCATCGCAGTACCGCTGGTAGTGGGGGCCGCCCTCAAACTGCCGGCTGACCAGATCATCACCCTTGTTAACGCGGCCTTGCTCGGTTCCGGCATCGTCACCCTGATCCAGTGCAAGGGCGTGGGCCCGGTCGGCATCCGTCTGCCCTGCGTGATGGGCACCAGTTTCGCCTTTGTGGGCGCGGCCATCAGCGTGGGCCTGGAACACGGCGTGCCGGGAATCCTCGGTTCCTCGCTGGTCGGCTCCGTCGTCATGATCGTCGGAAGTTGCTTCATGCCACAGATCCGCAAGCTGTTCCCCCATGCTGTCACGGGCGTGGTGGTGACCATGATCGGGCTGTCGCTGGTGCCAGTGGCGGTGGACTGGGCCGCTGGCGGCTTCGCGCCGGGCGCCGTATATGGCGCGCCGCGCAACCTGGGCATCGCCGTGTTCGTGCTGGCCACCGTCATCATGCTGGTGCAGTTTGGTAAAGGCATCTTCTCGGCCGCCGCCGTGGTGATCGGCATGTTCGTCGGCTACCTGCTGTGCGTCTCGCTGGGCATGATCGACTTCACCCGCGTAAGCAACGCCCAGGTGTTCGCGCTGCCGCAGCCGCTGCATTACGGCATGACGTTCCCGGTGGCCGGCATCGTGGCCATGGGCGTGGCGTTCCTGGTGACGATGGTGGAAACCACGGGCACCTTCATGGCGCTGGGCGCGGCCACCAACACCAAGATGCGCGGCAAGACGCTGGCGCGCGGCATCCTGTGCGATGGCGTGGGCTCGGCGTTCGCGGCGCTGTTATCCAGCCCGCCCGTCTCCACCTTCGCCCAGAACGTGGGCGTGATCTCGCTGACGGGCGTGGCCAGCCGCCATGTGGTGGCGCTGACCGGCGTGATGCTGCTGCTGGCCGGCCTGTTCCCGGTGCTGGGCGCCATCGTCGTCACGATTCCCCAGCCGGTGCTGGGCGGCGCGGGCCTGATGATGTTCGCCATGATCATTTCGGCCGGCGTGCAGTTGCTGAGCAAGGTGGAGAACACCAAGCGCAATGGCATCATCATGGCGGTGTCCATCGGCTGCGGCCTGGCCGTGACGGTGCGGCACGAGCTGCTGTCGCAACTGCCGGCCTTCGTCAAGGAGATCTTTGGCCATGGCATCACCGTTGGTGCGCTGGTGGCTGTGACGCTGAACCTGGTGCTGCCCGAGCGCCCCGTCGAACCCGATGACGACGAAGAGGAGGAGGGGGTTCCGCAAGCTTTTTTGGCACAGGAACGCGAAGCAGCGTAAACTAGCCATCCGCAGTATTTCCAGGACCGGCCAGCGATGGCCGGTTTTGGCCTTTCACATTGTTTCCGCAGTGCGCGTGCGCTGTTTCCGCAGTGTTTTTTTCATTCTTCTTATTCCGACAATAAAATGACTAAGACTCTCTTGATCAAGAACGCCCGCGTTGTGGTGACCATGGATGATGAACGGCGCGAGATCGCCGGCGGCGGTGTCTATATCCGCGACAATGTGATCATGCAGGTCGGCCCCACGGCCGATTTGCCGCAAGACGCCGACGAGGTGATCGACGCCGCCAACCACGTGGTGATGCCCGGCCTGATCAACACTCACCACCACATGTACCAGAGCCTCACGCGCGTGATCCCGGCCGCGCAGAACGGCGAGTTGTTCAACTGGCTGACCAATCTGTACCCGATCTGGGCCAACCTGACGGCCGACATGGTGCAGGTGTCCACCCTGACGGCCATGTCGGAACTGATCCTGTCCGGCTGCACCACCAGCAGCGACCACCTGTACATCTACCCAAACGATTGCCGGCTCGACGACAGCATCGAAGCGGCGCGCAAGATCGGCATGCGTTTCCACGCGGCGCGCGGTTCGATGAGCGTGGGCCAGTCCAAGGGCGGCCTGCCGCCGGACCGCGTCGTGGAAGAGGAGGGCGCGATCCTCAAGGATACCCAGCGCTTGATCGAGACTTACCACGACGCGGGCCGCTATGCGATGGAGCGTATCGTGGTGGCGCCATGCTCGCCGTTCTCCGTGTCGCGCGACCTGATGAAGGAAGCGGCTTCCATGGCGCGCAGCTATGGCGTGTCCCTGCATACCCATCTGGCGGAGAACGTCAACGACATCGCCTACAGCCGCGAGAAGTTCAACATGACGCCGGCCGAATATGCCGAGGACTGCGGCTGGGTCGGACACGACGTCTGGCACGCCCACTGCGTGCAGCTCGATGATGACGGCATTTATATGTTTAGCCGCACCGGCACCGGTATCGCGCACTGCCCGTGCTCGAACATGCGGCTCGCTTCCGGCATCGCGCCGATCCGCAAGATGCTGGACCAGGGCGTGCCGGTGGGCCTGGGTGTGGACGGCTGCGCCTCCAACGATTCCGGCCACATGCTGGGCGAAGTGCGGCAGGCCATGCTGCTGCAGCGGGTGGGCTACGGGCCGGACGCGATGACGGCGCGCCAGGCGCTGGAAGTGGCCACGCTGGGTGGCGCCAAGGTGCTCAACCGCGACGACATCGGCGCGCTCAAGCCGGGCATGGCGGCCGATATCGTCATGTTCAAGCTGGACCAGATCGGCTTCGCGGGCGCTTTGCACGATCCGGTGGCGGCGCTGGTGTTCTGCACCCCGTCCAACGTCTCGTACAGCATCATCAATGGCAAGGTGGTGGTGCGCGACGGCGTGCTGGCCACGGTCGACCTGCCGGTGGTCATCGAGCGCCACAACGCGCTGGCGCGCGAGCTGGCGCTGGCCACCAGCGCCTGATCATAGCCAGCCTGGGGTCTGACCCTTGGGTTTGACCTCGGTTTTCGAAATGTGTTACGTCCCGATAGAACGAAAGGTGCTACATCAGCAGCGCCGTCACCAGGTCGCGCCGGCTTTCGGCTGCGCTGCCGTCGAACCTCAGGGCCGCTTCCACGTGGCTCAGGTGATGCAGCATCAAGGTGGCGGCCCGTTCAGCGTCGCCGGCCTTGGCCGCTTCCAGGAAGGTGGTGTGTTCGTCCGATGAGCAGACCGCGTCCCGGTCGGACTGGTACAGCATGGTGATCAGCGTGCTGCGGGCCACCAGTTCGCGCAGGATCTCCTTCAGCACGTCGTTGCCCACCACCTCGGCCAGCAGCACGTGGAAGTCGCCCAGCAGCTGCGAGCGCTGCTTGGAATTCTGGTCGCCGGCCAGCGCCTTGCGCTCCGCCTTCAGGTGCTGTTCCAGCTTGCGGTAGTCGGCCGCCTTGGCCTTGGCGACGAACTCGCGCGCCAGCGCGCCTTCGATGAGGCGGCGCGCGGCGAAGATGTCGCGCGATTCCTGCTCGCTGGGCTGGCTGACGAACGCGCCTTTGTCGGGCACGATCTGGATCAGCTTATCCTTGGACAGGCTCAGAAGCGCGGCGCGGATCTTGGTGCGGCTGACGGAATACAGCCGGCACAGCGCTTCCTCGCGCAGCTTGGTCCCCGGCGGCAGCTTGCGCGCCGCGATGGCTTCCGCGATATGGTTGGCGATGTCGCCGGAACTGGCGGCGCCGCTCTGGATGTCGTCCGTGGCCGCAGGTGTCGCCGTTGCCGCTGGTGCTGCCGGTGCTGCCGGTGCCGCTGGTGTGTTGGTCATACGTGCGCTCAGCGGGCGGTCAGTGGACGCGCTGGGCGGTGGGTTTTTCCTGCTGCACGAGGATGAAGGGGCTGACCACCACGGCCCACAGTTCCGCGTCCGCCTCCAGCCAGCTCTGGGCCTGCTGGTCCGACACCTTGGCCACCAGGCCCGCGTTCATCCACTGGCTGATGTTGGCTTTGTCGTCGTGCGAGATGCGCACGGCCACGTCCACCAGGTCCAGCGAATTGGCCACCCACACCACGTTCCCGGCGGCGAAATGCTTGAGCAGTTCGGTCCACGGCAGGCGGGCGGTTTCGCGGTTCACTTTGAGGCGCAGGTCGGTGTCGTTTTCTGGTTTGGTTTGCATACGATGTTCGGTAAAAAGTGCGGCTTGATGCCTTCAATGGCAGCCATGTTAACCGATCGTCCGGTCATTGGCGATATCCGGGCAGCGAAGATTGTTGATTAGTCAATCATCTGTGCTGTCTGCGTTGTCTGCGGCCGGCGCCACGCGTTCGATGCGCGGTTCGGGCGTGCCGTGCCAGCTCAGGCGATACACGTCGCCTTTGCGCACATTGCCCACCAGCGCTGGCCGGAAGCAGGCCAGGTTGGTGCCTTGCGACCGGCGCGCGCTGGGATAGATCACGCCCATCGAGCCGCCGTCGAGCAGGCGTGCCGCCAGTTGCTGTGATTCGATGTAGCTGGCCGGGTCCAGGCAGCCTTCGTAGCGCGGTTGCGCGCGCAGGTCGTGGAAGGTGGAGGTGAAGTCGGCCAGCATGGTCTGGTAGTTCACGGCGTCGTCGAAGCGGTTGATCTCCATGTACTCCACGGTCTTGTGGAAGCTCACTTCAGCCAGCGCCGTTTCGATATCGAACGCGCAGTACCACGCGCCGCGCAAGCCATCGTTGAAGCGGCTGCCTTCCGGACGCGCGTAGGTGAAGGCGGCGTTGATGATGCGGAAGTTCGGCACGCCGAACACCAGTTCGTCCATGCTGATGCCCGGCGCGCCGCCGTGCTGCGCCACCAGCCGCGCGTTGGTGGCGTTATCGAGGTCGAACAGGTCGTGCAGGTGGTCGTCGCTCTCGGCCAGCGGCGCCAGCACCGAATCCTCCACGTCGGCGAAACGCGATGGCAGCAGGCGGCAGGTGTCGAACTGGCGCAGTGTGGTCAGGGGCGGGGTGAGGCGGGGGATCAGGCTGACCGGCACTTACAGCCCTCCGCGGCGGGCGTCGAGCAACTGGCGTGTGGTCTGCATGGCCAGCAAGCCGCCGCCCAGCATGTGGGCCAGCGGCGTGCGGCCGCCGAAAATCTGGTTGGTGTTGGGCAGGCTGACCCACTCGTCGGCCAGCTTGTCGCCGTACAGGATGTGCAGCGCCTTGTAGATGCCCAGCAGGTAGGAGATGCGCGTGATGCGGTCCACCTCCAGCACCCGTTCCGGATTCTTTTTCCATTCGTAGTAGGCGCTGGAGGACAGCCCGCCCAGCAGTTCGCGGGCGTCGTCGTCGCGCAGGTTCCAGGCGGCCACGAGCCGGAAGAAGCCCTTCAGGGCGGACTTGGAGAGGCGCTCGCGCTCGGCCTTGGCGTTCAGGTCGACCAGTACCGTGGGTTCGAAGCGGCTCTTGGGGTAGGCGTAGGTGGGATGCATATGTCCTCCGTTTATGGATTCGTTATACTCCACTTTCGGATGATTGGCAATGGTGCGCATGGTTTCCCTCCCTGAGCGCCCATGATGGGGCAACGCCGCAGGCGGGAGTTGATCTGGCGCAATATCTTGCTGCGGGGATTGTGTTGCTTTGGAGGTAATCCAGCCTTATGCCGGTTCCGCGTGCTCCACCAGCAACTGCACCTTGGTGACGCCGTTGTACTCGTTGGCGTCGAGCCGGAATGCGACGCGGGCCCGGTCGCCCAGTGCGTCCACATGGCCGAACCAGATCGCATCGTAGCGGGTGCCGTTCTTCTCCAGCAGCAGCTTGAGGTGGCGCTCCTTGAGGATGCGCTGGCTGACGACCCGGAATTCGTCGCAGAACACGGGCGGTGCGAAGCCCTGGCCCCACACCTGGCCGTCCATCAGGGCGATGAAATTGGTGGTGTAGCAGTCGTCCTCCAGCGGGCCGTCGGTCTCGATCACCCGTTCCAGTTGTTGTTCGGTGAGCCAGGCCCGGCCCACTTCCTCGAACGCGGCCGAGAAGGCGTCGAAGGCTTCGGCGCGGATGGTGAGGCCGGCCGCCATCGCGTGGCCGCCGAACTTGTCGATGAGGCTGGGCGCGCGCTTGGACACCAGGTCCAGCGCGTCGCGCAGGTGGAAGCCGGGGATGGAGCGGCCCGAGCCCTTGAGCCAGCCGTCCGCGCCGGGCGCGAAGGTGATGGTGGGGCGGTAGAACTTCTCCTTCAGGCGCGAGGCTACGATGCCGATCACGCCCTGGTGCCAGCTGTCGTCGAACACGCTGATGGTGCTGCTGTTGGCTGGCTCGAACTGGTCCAGGTGGAGCAGGGCCGTGTCCTGCATCTCGGCCTCGATTTCGCGCCGTTTGAGGTTGATCTCGTTGAGCTGCTGGGCCAGATCCCATGCGCGGCCCTCGTCGTCCGTGATCAGGCACTCAATGCCCAGGGACATATCCTCCAGCCGTCCGGCCGCGTTCAGGCGCGGGCCGAGCGCGAAGCCCAGGTCGAACGGATTGGCGCTGCGCGGATCGCGGCCGGCCACGCGGAACAGCGCCGCCACGCCCGCGTGCATGCGGCCCGCGCGCATGCGCTTGAGGCCTTGCGCCACCAGGATACGGTTGTTCGGGTCCAGCCGCACCACGTCGGCCACGGTGCCCAGCGCCACCAGGTCCAGCAGGCTGTCCAGCTTGGGCTGGGTCTGGGCGTCGAACACGCTGCGCCGGCGCAGTTCCGCGCGCAGGGCCAGCAGCACGTAGAACACCACGCCCACCCCGGCCAGGTGCTTGCTGGGGAAGCCGCAGGCCGGCTGGTTGGGATTGACGATCACGCGCGCGTCGGGCAGCGTGTCGGCCGGCAGGTGGTGGTCCGTCACCACCACCTCGATGCCGCGCCGGTTGGCCTCGGCCACGCCGTCGATGCTGGCGATGCCGTTGTCCACCGTGATGATGATGTCGGGCTGCTTCTCGCGCGCAGTCAGTTCCACGATTTCGGGAGTCAGGCCATAGCCGTATTCGAAGCGGTTGGGGACGATGAAGTCCACCACCGCACCCATGGCGCGCAGGCCGCGCAGGGCGGTGGCGCAGGCGGTGGCGCCGTCGCAATCGTAGTCGGCCACGATCACCATGCGCTTGCCGGCCGCGATGGCGTCGGCCAGGAACACGGCCGACGCGTCCACGTGCAGCAGACCCGAAGGCGGGATCATGGCCGCCAGTTCGCTCGACAGTTCGCGGATGTCGGTCAGGCCGCGCGCCGCGTACAAGCGCGCCAGCACGGGGTGGACGCCGCCCTGGCGCAGCATTTCGGACGTGCGGAAGGAGCAGGGGCGGGTGGCAATGCGGGTCATGTCGATAACTTGTTCAGGGTGGGCTTGCGCCAGAATTTGTGTTGCGCCAGTTTGCTGGTGGTGTAGCTGGCGCTGGTGTGGCGGTGGCTGAGCACCAGCGTGGCGCGGCTGATGCGGCCATCGCGCAGGGCGGCCAGCAGCGGCGCGAACCATTGCTGTTCCAGCGCGCGCATGTGGTCCAGCCAGGCGGCCCACTCGCCGGCGATGGCCGGTTCGATCAATTGGCCCAGCACGGCCATCGGATGCGATCCGCCCTTGGCCAGCAACGTGTCGAAGGTGGCGTCGCGCAGGGGCGCCGGGCTGATGGCGCGCAGCCAGGGCTGGCCCGCGACGACGGCGGGCGCCGACGACGGCTGGCCGCCCGATGCGCCGCCCCACAGCCAGAACGAATTGACTGGCGGCAGGCCGCGCGCCTGGCGGGCTTCGTTGACGGGGTGCTCGTACCACAGCATCTGGATTTCGTTCTGCAGCTTGCGGGCGGCGATGGCGTGTTCGCCTTCGGGCATCCAGTCGCTCAGGTTCATGCCGGTGACGCAGTCGGGCGAGGCGGTGCGCAAGCCTTGCCAGTCGTCGGCGCGCATGAACCAGGTGGTAGCGTCGCCATAGACCAGGGGCTTGCCCAGTTCCTCGAAATAGGGGCGGGCCGATTCGTACAGCGCGCGCGCCTCGGCCTCGTCCAGCCGCAACTGGCGCGGATCGGCCAGCGTCAGGTGGGTGCGCGCCATCTGTACATGGATAGGGTGGACGATGAACCAGTGGCCATCCGTTGGCGCGGCGCCAAAGCCGGCCAGCGCGGCGGCGGCCAGCGGGGCGCTTTGTTCGGCCAGCGACGCGCCTTGCGCGGCTGGCGCCGCTCCCGTCAAGCCCAGCGTGTGCGACAGCCACGTTTCGTAGGGCAGCGCGCGGGCGCCCGAGTCTATCGTCTCCCGGCGCTCGGACGCGGTACGCGACAGCAGGGCCGCAAGGGCGGGCAGCTCAAGGGCGCGGTGCAGGTCGGGGGCAAGTTCGGACGGGGGCAGGGCGAACGGCAAGGCGAGGGTAATCTGGGTCATGCGGCATTGTAATTTATCTGGCTGCCGCTGGGTAAGGCGCGAAGCGCCCTGCATCGTGCGATTTGCAAGTCATTGGTATTTATTCAATATCAAGGCCGCAAGCTTAAGAACGGGTTAAACGTGAGCTCCATAAGGGCCCGCAGCAGCCGGAACCGCCGGCGGACCGGGTCAAAACCGCCGCCAGCGCCCCATGACATGCTGTTTATATGGCAAACTGCGGGCTCGCGAACATTCCACCGTTTTGGGACCCCATGAGCATCATGCAGAAACTGCCGTTTGAATGGCTGGTCGGCCTGCGCTACACGCGCGCCGGCAAGCGCAGCGGCCGTAACAGTTTTATCTCCTTTATCTCGCTCATCTCCATGGCCGGCATCGGCCTGGGCGTGGCCGCGCTGATCGTCGTGCTGTCCGTAATGAACGGCTTCCAGAAGGAAGTTACGGACCGCATGCTGTCGGTGCTGGCCCACGTTGAGATTTTCGACGCGCGCGGCTCCATGCCCGACTGGCAGTTCGAAGCCGCCGAAGCGCGCAAGAACCCGGAAGTGATCGGCGCCGCCCCGTTCGTGGAAACGCAGGGCATGCTGATCCGCGACGATGAGCTGCGCCCGGCCGTGGTTCGCGGCGTGCTGCCGGAGCAGGAGCCGACCGTGTCGGATGTGTCGCGCCAGATCAAG
Source organism: Rugamonas brunnea (assembly GCF_014042345.1). Classification (GTDB taxonomy): domain Bacteria; phylum Pseudomonadota; class Gammaproteobacteria; order Burkholderiales; family Burkholderiaceae_D; genus Rugamonas; species Rugamonas brunnea. Next base: position 63,077 of record NZ_JACEZT010000010.1, on the reverse strand, counting down.
CGTGGCAGCTTCGCGGCGCTGGAAGCGGGCGCCTACAACATCGTGCTGGGCATCGAGCTGGCGCGCGCGCTGCACGTGAACCTGGGCGAGAAGGTGACGCTGGCGCTGGCCCAGGGCCAGGCCACCCCGGCTGGCGTACTGCCGCGCCTGCGCTCGTTCACGGTGGTAGGCATCTTCGAGGCCGGCCACAATGAGTTCGACTCCGGCCTGGCCTTCGTCCACATCACGGACGCCGAAAAGCTGCTGCGCATGGACGCCCCGTCCGGCCTGCGGCTGCGCCTGTCCGACATGCACCGCGCGCCCGAAGTGGCGCTGGACCTCAAGCGCAGCATGCACCCGGACCTCATCATGCGCGACTGGTCCAAGCTGAACGCCAACTGGTTCGCTGCCGTACAGACGGAAAAGCGCATGATGTTCATCATCCTGACCTTGATCATCGCCGTGGCCGCATTCAACCTCGTCTCCACGCTGGTGATGACGGTGACGGACAAGCAGGCCGACATCGCCATCCTGCGCACGCTGGGCGCCTCGCCCCGTTCGATCATGAAGATCTTCATGATCCAGGGCGCGCTGGTGGGCATCCTGGGCACGGCCATCGGCGTGACCCTGGGCGTGACCGTGGCGCTCAACGTGGACGTGATCGTGCCGTTTATCGAACATTTATTGGGAGTGCAGTTCTTGTCGAAGGATATTTACTACATCAGCACCGTGCCGTCCGACCTGCGCTGGCCGGATGTGTACAAGATCGGCGGCGTGGCGGTACTGCTGGCGTTCGTGGCCACGCTCTATCCGAGCTGGTGGGCGGCCCGTGTGAAACCTGCGGAGGCGCTGCGCTATGAGTAATCACGACCTCCACAACGGCGCGCCCGTGCTGTCCTGCCGTGGTCTGGGCAAGACCTTCACGCAAGGCGCCTACTCGGTGCAGGTGCTGAACGGGATCGATATCGAGGTGCGGCGCGGCGAGCGCGTTGCCATCGTAGGCGCTTCCGGTTCCGGCAAATCGACGCTGCTGCACCTGCTGGGTGGGCTCGATACGCCCACGCGCGGCAGTGTGACCCTGCTGGGCAAGGACTTCGCCAGCCTGAGTGAAAAGGCGCGCGGCGACCTGCGCAACGCCTCGCTGGGCTTCGTCTACCAGTTCCACCACCTGTTGCCCGAGTTTTCCGCGCTCGACAATGTGGCCATGCCGCTGATGATACGGCGCACCAAGCGCAGCGAAGCGCTGGAGGCCGCGCAGCAGATCCTCGCCCGCGTCAACCTGGCCAAGCGTGTCACGCACGTGCCGGGCGAACTTTCCGGCGGCGAGCGCCAGCGCGTGGCCCTGGCGCGCGCTCTCGTCACCCAACCGGCCTGCGTGCTGGCCGACGAGCCGACCGGCAACCTCGATCACGCCACGGCCCAGCAGATTTTCGACCTGATGCTGGAACTGTCGCGCACCCTGGGCACGGCCTTCGTGATCGTCACGCACGATATCGAGCTGGCGCGGCGCTGCGACCGCATCCTGCGCCTGACGGACGAGGGCTTGAAGCCAGCCGAGGACTGATCATGTGGATCGACACCCACTGCCACCTGGACGCGCACGAATTCGGCGCCGAATCGGCCGCCGTCGCGGCGCGGGCGCGGGAGCAGGGGGTGGCTATGATCGTGATCCCGGCGGTGGAGCGGGACAATTTCAGCGTCGTGGCCAGCCTGGCGGCACAGGTGGACAACGCCTGCTATGCGCTGGGCATCCATCCCATCTATGTGCCGCAGGCCAGCGAGGATGACCTGCGCTGCCTGCGTGAGCAGGTCGCCGCCAGCATGGGCGACGGGCGCATGGTGGCCATCGGCGAAATCGGCCTGGACTTCTTCATCCCCATGCTGACCGAGCCGGCCATGCGGGAAAAGCAGGTGTTCTTCTTCCGCGAACAGCTCAAGATCGCCCGTGAATTCAAGCTGCCCGTGTTGATGCACGTGCGCCGCTCGCAGGACGTGGTGCTCAAGCACGCGCGCCAGATCCAGCCGGCCGGCGGCATCGCCCATGCGTTCAACGGCAGCATGCAGCAGGCACAGGGCTATATCGACCTCGGTTTCAAGCTGGGCTTCGGCGGCGCCATGACCTTCACCCGCGCCCTGCAAATACGGCGGCTGGCCGCCGAGTTGCCGCTATCGTCCATCGTGCTGGAGACGGACGCGCCGGACATTTCCCCCAGCTGGATACATCCGGGCCGCAACGCGCCCGAGCATTTGCCCCGCATCGGCGCCGTGCTGGCCGAATTGCGCGGCATCGGCGTCGAGGAAGTGGCTGCCGCCACCAGCGCCAATGCGCGCGCGGTCCTGCCGCGCATTCCACACTATTCCTGAGCCGCATCAACAGATCGCTGCGCCGGGCCGTCAATTTCTACGGCGCCTTGGCTAACATGGCCCGAATCGGCATGTGCCGAAGCGGGCCAACCACGGCGGGCGGGAAATGCGGACAGCGATCTTGGGATTTGCCGCAGGTGCGGCATGGCTGCAGATGCAAGCGGCTTTGCCGGAATGGCCCGTCATCGCCGCCGGCCTGTTGCTGGCGCTGGCCGGTTGTTGCTTGCGGCGTGGCTGGCTGCGCACGGCACTGGTGCTCGCTGCCGGCCTGCTGCTGGGATTCGGCTGGGCCGCGATGCAGGCGCGTGCTGCCTTGGCCGATCAACTGGACAAGGCCGACGAGGGGCGCGACATCACGCTGGTTGGCACCGTGGACAATCTTCCGTTTCAGTTCGGGGATGGCGTGCGGTTCAATTTCGCCGTCGAGCGCGTGGTGGGCGCGAACGTGCACGTGCCAGCCAGGTTGTCACTGGCGTGGTATGCCAATCGGCGCGGCGGGATGGATGGCGCGGGTGGCGCAATTCTTCAACCCGCCGCTGCCATGGCCGGCTTTGCGGACGGTGCCGCGTTTGGCGATATGCAGCCGGGCGAGCGCTGGCAACTGGCCGTGCGTCTTCAGCGCCCGCATGGCAACGCCAATCCCTACGGATTTGACTACGAAGTGTGGTTGCTGGAGCAGGGCCTGCGTGCCACAGGCTACGTCCGGCCATCGGCGGCGAACCGGCGGCTGGACAGCTTTGTGCCCGGCTTCGGGCACGTGGTGGAGCGCTGCCGCGCCGCGCTGCGCGACCGGATACAGCGCGCGCTGCCGGGGAAGGAGTATGCAGGCGTCATTGTCGCGCTGGTGGTGGGCGACCAGCGAGGCATTCCCCAGTCCGACTGGAAGGTGTTTAACCGGACCGGGATAGGGCATCTCATTTCCATCTCGGGCTTGCATATCACGATGGTGGCGGGACTGTTTTCGATGGCCGTTTCGGCCCTCTGGCGCCGCTCATTCTTCACCCGTTGGCAACTGCCGCTGATCCTGCCGGCGCAAAAAGTGGCGGCGCTGACCGGCGCCGCCGTGGCGCTGCTGTACGTGCTGCTCGCGGGTTTTGGCGTGCCGGCCCAGCGCACGCTGTACATGCTGGCCGTGGTGGCCATCGCCCTGTGGCTGGACCGGATTGCATGCGTGTCTTACGTGCTGTGCGCGGCGCTTGGCGTGGTGATCCTGCTCGATCCCTGGGCCGTGCTGTGGCCCGGCTTCTGGCTCTCGTTCGGCGCGGTGGCCGTGATCCTGTATGCGACGGTGGGGCGTACCGTCGTCCGTTCGACCAGGGAAACGCCGTTGCCGCGCCATCGTCGGCTGTGGGAAGCGCTGCGGCTGGGCGCCAACACGCAATACGCCGTCACGGCCGGATTGGTGCCATTGTCCATGCTGCTGTTCGCCCAGGTCTCCATCGTCAGCCCGGTGGCCAACGCGGTGGCGATACCGCTGGTCAGCCTGGTCGTCACGCCGCTATCGCTGGTGGGCAGTGTGCTGCCGATGCCCCTTGCTATCCCCGTGCTGGGACTGGCCCACCTCATGGTCCAGGCGCTGGCCGCGTGCTTGCAGTGGTTCAGCAGCCTGCCGTTTGCCGTTTGGACCGCACCCACGCCGCCGTTCTGGCTGTTCTGCTGGGCCTTGTTCGGCACCGTCTGGATGCTGGCGCCGCGCGGCTGGCCCGTGCGCTGGCTGGGCGTGGCGACCTGGATACCGCTGCTGGCCGCCACGCCCACGCACCCGCGCGCGGGCGCGATGCGCGTGACGGCGTTCGACGTGGGGCAGGGCATGGCCCTGCTGATCGAGACCAGTGGCCACCGCCTGTTGTACGACACCGGCCCGTTGTACTCGGACATCTCCAACGGCGGCAACCGGGTCATCCTCCCTTATCTGAGCGCACGCGGCATCCCCGCGCTGGATGGCATGATCGTCACCCATAGCGATAGCGATCATTCCGGTGGTGCGCTGGCCGTGCTGGCGGCGCTGCCGGTGGGCTGGGTGCTGTCGTCGCTGCCGACGGAACACGCCATCGTGCGCGCCGCGCGGGTGCACCGGCACTGCGCCGCCGGCCAGAAATGGAACTGGGATGGCGTGCAATTTGAGATGCTGCATCCGTTAGCAGGCAGCTACGCCGATGCCGCGCTCAAGCCTAATGCGCGCGGTTGCACCGTGAAGATCACGGCAAATGGCAGATCGCTGCTGCTGGCCGCCGACATCGAGGCGCCGCAGGAAGCTGCATTGTTGCAGCGTGCGGGCGGCAGCCTGGGTGCAGACGTGCTGCTGGCGCCCCACCACGGCAGCGGCACGTCGTCCACGCCGGCATTCCTGCTGGCCGTGCATCCCGAACTGGCGGTGTTCCAGGTCGGCTATCGTAACCGCTACCACCACCCCAAGCCGGAGGTGTACGCGCGTTATGCGGCGCTGGGCATACAGCGATTGCGGACGGACGAATCGGGCGCCGTCGTGCTGGATTTCGACGACGGGGTACATGTTCAACCATATCGCTTTGCGCATCAACGTTACTGGTACGGGAAATAACGTCACAACATTGGCCTTGCAACTCCCGGGCCGAGCGTTTATAGTGAGTGTACTGATCGGTCCATTGTGTTCCTATCGGTACACTTTGATACCTTAAGGGAGATCTTCATGTCTGCACGACCACCACTGCCACCATTCACACGCGAAACCGCCGTCGAAAAAGTCCGCCTGGCCGAAAACGGCTGGAACACGCGCAACCCCGAGAAAGTCGCGCTGGCCTATACGGAAGACAGCTGGTGGCGCAACCGCGCCGAATTCGTCCAGGGCCACGACGCCATCGTCGCCTTCCTGACGCGTAAGTGGAACCGGGAACTCGATTACCGTTTGATCAAGGAGCTGTGGGCATACGATGGCGCCCGCATCGCCGTGCGATTCGCCTACGAATACCATGACGATTCCGGCCAGTGGTATCGCGCCTACGGCAACGAGAACTGGGAATTCGATGAAAACGGCCTGATGCACCATCGCCACGCCTGCATCAACGAGCATCCCATCAAAGCGGAGGAGCGTAAATTCCTGTGGGACAATAGCGGTCCACGCCCGGCGGATCATCCGGGCCTGAGTGATTTCGGTTTTTAAGGAAGATGTATGGCTAGAGTCATCGCTGAACGGGAAGATGTGATCCCGATGCTGGCGGAAGTGTTTCGCACCTATGGTTTCGAGGGCGCCAGCCTGGCGCGTATCACCGAACAGACCAAACTGGGCAAGGGCAGCATCTATCACTTTTTCCCCGGCGGTAAAGAGGAAATGGCCGAAGCCGTGCTGGCGCACGTCGACGCATGGTTCAAGCAGCACGTTTTTGAACCATTGAACGAAAGCGCCGACGCGGCAGCGGGCATCGAGGCGATGTTTGACGAAGTGGGACGCTACTTCCAGTCTGGCCGCAGGGTGTGCCTGGTGGGTGTTTTCGCACTTGGCAATGAACGCGACCGTTTCAGCGACCAGGTCCGCGACTACTTCTCGGCCTGGATCGATGCGCTGGCCGCCGCACTGGTGCGAACGGGACGCAAGCCGGAAGACGCCATGGCGTTGGCCGAAGAAGTGGTCGGCGGCATCCAGGGCGCCCTGGTGCTGGCGCGCGCATTCGACCGCACCAGCGTCTTTACGGATACCTTGCACCGCCTTCGCGGACGGCTGTCGGTCAGCCAAAATTAGAGCCCCTCCACCAACCGCCCCGCAGCACCTCCATTACAATAAAACGATCGCTACCCAACGGAGACGGCCTTGTACCGCAAGGCGTTAGCATAAAAACATGAGTAAGCCCCAGCTGCATTTCGCCCACGCCAACAGCTACCCGGCCGGCACCTACCGCCAGTTTTTTGAGCATCTGGGCCGGGAATTTGACATCCAGGCGCTCGACATGCACGCCCATAACCCGCTGTATCCCGTCACCGATTGCTGGGATGCGCTGGTGGACGAGTACATCGCGGAGCTGACGGCGCGCTACCGCGAGCCCGTCATCCTGCTGGGCCATTCGCTGGGCGGCATGCTGAGTCTCATGGTCGCCTACAAGCGGCCCGACCTGGTGCGCTGCGTGGTTATGCTCGATTCGCCCGTGGTGGCCGGCTGGCGCGCGCTGTTCTGGCGCGTGATGAAGATGACCAAGGGCGCGGACAAATACTCGCCGGCCCGTTTCTCGGCCCGACGCCGCTTCGTCTGGCCGGACGCGGAAGCGGCCTACCAGCACTTCGTGAGCAAGGACCTGTTCGCAGCCTGGGCGCCCGGCGTGCTGCGCGACTACATGGAGCATGGCCTGAAACCGCACCCGGAAGGCGTGCAACTGCGCTTCACCCGCGAGATCGAGACGGCCGTCTACCGCAGCCTGCCGCACCACCTGGGCGCCATGATGCGTGGCCGTTTCCCGGTGCCGATCGGCTTCATCGGCGGCACGGATTCGTGGGAGACCAGCCAGTCGGGCCTGGACCACACCCAGGCGCTGGTGGGTGAGCATTTCCGCCTGCTGCCGGGCGGCCACCTGTTCCCGATGGAGTCCCCCAAGCTGGCGGCCGACGCCACGTCCGAGATGATCAAGGCGTTGCTGGCCGATCAACGCCGCGTGCGCAGCCAAAAAAGGCTGCCGGCGCATGCCTGAGCCCATCAAAACCTTCAGCTGAGGGCCCGTTTCGCGTAAAATCGCGTGCAAAAGCGCCGCGCCGCCGCGCGCGGACCAGCCGTTCCCACTTTTGAGGTACCTTTGCAATGACGATTAAGAGCGATAAATGGATACGCCGGATGGCGGAGCAGCACGGCATGATCGAGCCTTTCGAGCCCGGCCAGGTGCGCGCGCAGGATGGCCGCAAGGTCATCTCCTACGGCACCTCGTCCTATGGTTACGATATCCGCTGCGCCGACGAGTTCAAGATTTTCACTAACATCAACAGCACCATCGTCGATCCGAAGAACTTCGATTCGAACTCCTTCGTGGACGTCAAGAGCGACGTCTGCATCATCCCGCCGAATTCGTTCGCGCTGGCGCGCACCATCGAGTACTTCCGCATTCCGCGCAACGTGCTGACGGTCTGCCTCGGTAAATCGACCTACGCCCGCTGCGGCATCATCGTCAACGTGACCCCGTTCGAGCCCGAGTGGGAAGGCTACGTGACGCTGGAATTCTCCAACACCACGCCGCTGCCCGCCAAGATCTACGCCGGTGAGGGCTGCGCCCAGGTGTTGTTCTTCGAAAGCGACGAAATCTGCGAAACGTCGTACAAGGACCGCAACGGTAAATACCAGGGCCAGCACGGCGTGACCCTGCCCAAGGCCTAAGCTGCACGGCGATGCCGGGGCCAGGCTCCGGCTGCGGCGAACGCCACCTTCATCCTGCGGCGCTGGCTGGAAACAGCACGCGCACGCCCAATCCCCGTCCATCGAGCCCATCGCCCAGTTGCACGCTGGCGCCGTGGGCGTCGGCCACGCGCCGCACGATGGATAATCCCAGGCCGCTGCCCGGTTGATTCGCGTCCGCCAGCCGGAAGAAGCGGTCGAACACCCGCTCGCGCATATCGGGCGGAATCCCGGGGCCGGTATCGGCCACTTCAAGGACTACCTGCTCCCCCTCCCGCCGGCACGACAGGCGCACCACGCCCGGCTGCGGCGTGTAGCGCATGGCGTTGTCGCACAGGTTACGCAGCAGGATCAGGATGCTGTCCGGGTCCAGCATGCAGCGCGCGGGGCTGATGTCCGTCTCCAGTTGCAGGCCGTGGCGGCGCGCCTGCTCGCGCAGCGCGGGCACCTGGGCCGCCAGCAGCTCGCACAAGTCCAGTGATTGCAGGGCAGGGTGGGCACCCGTGTGCGGCTCCATGCGCGACAGCGTCATCAACTGGTCCACCAGTCGGCTGGCCCGGTCCACGCTGGCGCCCAGTCCCGCCAGGAATTCATTACGCTCGGCGTCGTTGCGGGCGCGCTGGATCACTTGCAGGTTGGTCTTGATGGCGGCCAGCGGCGTGCGCAGTTCGTGCGCCGCGTCGGCCGTGAAGCGCTGCTCATGTTCCAGCGTTCGCCGCACCCGCTCGAACAACTGGTTGATGGCCCGCAGCAGCGGCTGTACTTCGGTCGGTGCACCATCCACGCTCACTTCGCGCAATTCGTTCGGCGTGCGCTCGGCCACTTCGCTGGCGCTGCGCTGCAAGGCGCGGAACACGCGGTTGATACTCCACCAGATGGCGCCCGCCAGCAGCGGCACGGCCAGCAGCGCATAGACGGCAATGCGATGGGCGAATTTGTCGCTGATTTCCTGGCGGTGGCTGGCCGGTTCCGCCAGCTGGATTTGCAGCTGGCCTTTGCCGTCCCAGCTGGTGTAGGTGCGCCAGCGGCGGGCGTCGAGCGTGGCCCATCCCAGTCCTTCGGTGTCGGCCAGCACCTGCTCCGGCGCGGCGGCGCTCTTGTACAGCAGGTGGCCGCTTTTGTCCCACAACTGGAAGATCAGGTATTGGCCGTGCATCAGGTCATCGTGCTCGTCCAGCGCCGTGGGGTCCAGGCCCTGGCGCTCCTCGGCCTCGTGCGCGGCCAGCGTGAGCAGCAAGTGGGCCGTTTCCGTCAGCGACTGGTCGAACAGCTCCTGGCTCTCCCTGTCCGCTTCCAGGTACACGGTGAACGCGCTCACGGCCCACACGGCGCAGGTGAGGCTGAGCAGCACCGTCAGCAGCGTGCGGCGCAGCGACCAGCTGCGGGGCGCGGCGGCCGTCGTCATGGCGCCGGGCCGGCCGGCGCCGGGTCGATGGTGTAGCCGACCGCGTGCACGGTGCGGATCAGTTCCTTGCCCAGCTTGCGGCGCAGGTGGTGGATGTGGACCTGGATTGCATTGCTTTCCACCTCCTCGCCCCAGCTGTACAAGGTCTCCTCCAGTTGTTCGCGGCTCAGCACCCGGCCCCGGTTCTCCACCAGCATCAGCAGGATGCCATATTCCTTGTTCGTCAGTGGTACGGGCTGGCCGGCGTTGCGCACCTGGCGCGCGGCGGTGTCGATTTCCAGCGTGCCGTGGGTGAGCAGTTCCTGCGTGCGCCCGGTCGCGCGGCGGCTGGCGGCGCGGATGCGAGCCGCCAGTTCATCCAGGTCGAACGGTTTGATGATGAAATCGTCGGCGCCGCCATCGAGGCCGGCGATCCGGTCGGGCACCTGGTCGCGCGCCGTCACGATCAGGATCGCACCCGCGTAGCCGTTGCCGCGCAGGGCGCGCAGCACCTGCATGCCATCCATGTGGGGCAAGCCCAGGTCCAGCAGCACGCAATCGTAGTGGTGCAGGCGGGCGGCCGTGAGCGCGCTTTCGGCCGACTGCACCCAGTCGACCGCGTAGCCCGACTGGTCCAGGCCGATCTGGGTGGCCCGTCCCAATTGGGGATCGTCCTCGACCAACAAAATGCGCATGGTGTCCTTTCCAATAATTTCATGATCTGCCGCGCAGACGCGGCGGGCCGCCTCTCGCTAGCATGATCCCATGGTAGGGCGCACTTGTTAAGAAGCTCTTAACAAGTTTCGCCCATGATCCGCAGCATTCACCACACATCCACAGGCTGTCATGATATCCAAACCTACCCCTCTCGCCGCCGCCCGCTGCGGCCAACTGTTGCTGCTGGCGGGCGCGCTGGCGGCTGTCTCCTGGCCGGCACGGGCGCAAAGCTCGGCGCAAACCTCGGCGAAAACCTCGGCGAAAACCTCGGCCCAAGCAACGGCACAAAGCGTGGCCGAGGAGATCATCAAACTGGACGCCGCCCAGCAGCGCCGCGCCGGCGTGCAGACTGTGGCCGCAGCAGCGCCCGGGCCGGACGGCGGTGCCGGCGGCCAGCAATTGTCGGGCACGGTGGTGGCTGCCCCCGAGGGGACGGCGGTCCTGAGCAGCATCGTGGGCGGCGTGGTGCAGCAGGTGCATGTGAGCCCCTTACAGGAGGTGCGGGCCGGCACGGCCGTCGTCACCTTGTTCAGTCAGCAGCTGGTGGAATGGCAGCGCGATTATTTGCAGCTGGCCACGCAGGCTACGCTGGCGCAGCGCAAGCTGACCCGCGACGAAGCTTTGTTCGCCGACGGCGTGATCGCGCGTTCGCGGCTGGAGGAGAGCCGGGCCGCCGCCACGCAGGCGTCCGTGATGGCCAGCGAGCGGCGCCAGGCCTTGCGCGCCGCCGGCATGGGGCAAGCCCAGTTGGCGCGCCTGCTCGAAAAACAGGCCATGTCACCGGCCCTGACCCTGACGGCAGGCGCCGCCGGCACCCTGCTGGAACTGCCGCTGGCGCCGGGACAGCGGGTGGAGGCGGGCGTGCCGCTGGCGCGCATCGCCAAGTCCGGCGCGCTGTGGCTGGAATTGCAGGCCACGCCCCAACTGGCCGCGCAATTGCGGGTGGGCGACGCAGTGCAGGTGGCAGGTTGCGGCGCGGCCCGGGTCCAGGCCTTGTCGCCGCAGCTTAGCGCGGGAAACCAGAGTGTGCTGGTGCGGGCCCGCGTGGAGCGTGCCGACGGCTGCCTGAAGCTGAACCAGTATGTGCAGGCCACGGTCGCCGCCAAGCCGGCCGGCGGCGTCCTGCTGCCGTCGTCGGCCTTGGTTCGGCGCGGCGCGGCCAGCTATGTATTCGTGCAGCGCGGCGCCGGTTTCGCGGCGGTGCCGGTGACGACCACGCCCGCAGGCGCGGACGCCATGTGGGTGCAGGGCACGCTGCCAGCCGGTAGCCAGGTGGCCGTGCGCGGCGTGGCCGCCATCAAAGGGGCCTGGCTGGGGTTGGGCGCGGAAGGGGGCAAGTGATGCTGGAACGCTTGATCGCTTTCGCGCTGTCGCAGCGCCTCCTGATGCTGGTGTTGACGCTGCTGCTGGCTGCCGCCGGCGTGCAGGCGTTGCGCGGGCTGCCGATCGACGCCTTTCCCGACGTCTCCGGCACGCAGGTCAAACTGATCATGAAAGCCCCCGGCATGACGCCGGAGGAAGTCGAGGCGCGCATCGTGGCGCCCATCGAGCAGGAATTGCTGGGCATTCCGCGCCAGGTCATGCTGCGCTCGCAGTCCAAGTACGCCATCGCCGACGTGACGCTTGATTTCCAGGACGGCACCGACGTGTTCTGGGCTCGGCAGCAGGTCAGCGAACGGCTGGCCGGCGTGCTCAAGGACTTGCCGGCCAATGTGGTGGGCGGCCTGGCGCCGATCACCACGCCGCTCGGTGAAGTGTTCATGTTCACCATTGAAGGTCCGCTGTCGCTGGCCGAGAAGCGCACGCTGCTCGACTGGACCATCCGCCCGCAACTGCGCGGCATTCCCGGCGTGGCCGAAGTGAACACGCTCGGTGGCCTGGTGCGCAGCTTCGAGGTGGTGCCGGACGTGACGGCGCTGGCCGCGCGCCGCCTGTCGCTGTCGCAATTGCAGGCCGCGCTGGAGAACAACAACCGCAACGACGGCGCCGGGCGCCTGGGCGCGGGCGAGGAATCGCTGCTGGTGCGCAGCGACGGCAATATCCGCACGCTGGACGATGTGCGCGCCGTCAGCGTCGCCGCGCGCGACGGCATGACAGTGCGGGTGGGCGACGTGGCCACCGTCCGGATCGGCCAGTTGACCCGTTATGGCAGCGTGACCCAGAACGGCAAGGGCGAGGCGGTGGAGGCGCTGGTGCTGGCCATGCGCGGCGCCAACGCGCAGCAGGTGGTGAACGAGGTGCGCGACAAGCTGGCCCTGATCGGCAAGACCCTGCCGGCCGGCACCACCATCAAGACCTTCTACGACCGGGGCAACCTGGTGGAACGCGCCGTCGGCACGGTCACCTCCGCGTTGGGCGAGGCGACCGTGCTGGTGGTACTGCTGCTGTATCTGTTCCTTGGCAATCTGCGTTCGGCGCTGGTGGTGGCGTGCATCCTGCCGCTGGCGGCGCTGGGCACCTTCGTGCTGATGCAAGCCTATGGCCTGAGCGCCAACCTGATGTCGCTCGGCGGCCTGGCGATCGCCATCGGCATGCTGGTGGATGCCGCCGTCGTCGTGGTGGAGAACATCGAGGCGCACGGCAATGCCCATGGTCCGAAGCTGGCCCGCCTGCACGTGATCTACCGTGCCGTGCGCGAAGTGGCCTTGCCGGTCACGGCCGGCATGCTGGTCATCATGATCGTGTTCCTGCCGCTGCTGTCGCTGCAAGGACTGGAGGGCAAGCTGTTCGGGCCGGTCGCGCTGACCATCATCTTCGCGCTGGCCGCCTCGTTGCTGCTGTCGCTGACGGTGATCCCGGTGCTGGCCTCGCTGCTGCTGAAGGACCATCATGGCGATGCGCCCAAGCTGGTGCAATGGCTGGAACGCCAGTACCGCAAGCTGCTGGCGGCAGCGCTGGGCCATGGCCGCAAGGTGGCTGTGGGCGCCGTGGCCGCGCTGGTGCTGGCGGCCGTGCTGTTCCCGTTCATCGGCAAGTCCTTCATGCCCACGCTGGACGAGGGCGACATCATCATGCAGGTCGAGAAGCTGCCGTCGGTGAACCTGCAGGAATCGGCGCGGCTGGACATGGCGCTGCAGCAGCGCATCCTGGCCCAGGTGCCCGAAGTGGCGCGCATCGTGGCGCGCCTGGGTTCCGATGAACTGGGCCTGGACCCCATGGGCCTGAACGAGACGGACAGCTTCCTCGTGCTCAAGCCGCGCGCCCAGTGGCGCAGCCAGGACAAGGAAGTGCTGATCGACGCGCTGCGCGCCGCCACGGCGGGCTTCCCGGGCCTGAACATCAGCTTCACCCAGCCGATCGAAATGCGCACTTCGGAAATGCTGTCCGGCGTGCGCGGCGACCTGGCCGTGAAGATCTACGGCCCCGACCTCAAGCGCCTTGGCGAACTGGCGGACGCGGTGGTGACTGCCGTGCAGGCCATTCCCGGCAGCGAGGACGTGCTGACCATCAAGAACAGCGGCGTCCAGTATCTGCAGGTGGAGCTGGACCGCGCGGCGGTGGGACGCGCCGGCCTCAATGGCGACCAGGTGCAGAACGACCTGCGCACGCTGGTCGAAGGCCGCACCGTGGGCGTGGTGGTGGAGCAGGGCCGCCGTCTGCCCCTGCTGTTGCGCGGTGCGGACGACTTGCAACGCTCGCCCGACCTGTTCCAGCAACTGCGCTTGCCGCAGGAGGGCGGCGAGGCGCTGGCGCTCGGTCAACTGGCGGCGCTGCGCATGGTCGACGGCCCCGTCAAGGTGGAGCGTGAAAACGCGGCGCGCATGGTGGTGGTGCGCGCCAACGTCCGGGGCCGCGACCTGGTGGGCTTTGTGGATGAAGCCAAGGCCCGCGTGGCCAAGCAGGTGCCGCTGCCGCCCGGCTACCACATGGCCTGGGGTGGCCAGTTCGAGAACCAGCAGCGCGCCGCTGCGCGGCTCATGATGGTGGTGCCGGTGGCGCTGGCGCTGATCTTCCTGCTGTTGTTCGCCACCTTGCACAGCGTGCGCCAGGCATTGCTGGTGTTCGTGAATATTCCATTCGCGCTGGTGGGGGGGGTGCTGGCCCTGGCCGTGACGGGACAATACCTGTCCGTGCCGGCGTCCGTTGGCTTCATCGCGTTGATGGGTATCGCCGTGCTGAATGGGCTGGTCATGATCACCTGCTTCAACCAGTTGATGGCGCGCGGCATGGCGCTGTCGGAAGTGGTGGTGGAAGGTGCCTTGCGCCGCCTGCGCCCGGTGCTGATGACGGCCTGTATCACGGGCTTTGGCCTGGTGCCGCTGCTGCTAGCCAGCGGTCCCGGTTCCGAGATCCAGAAGCCTTTGGCCATCGTCGTCACGGGCGGCCTGCTGAGCGCAACCTCGCTGACCCTGATCCTGTTGCCGTTGCTGTTCCGCCGCTTTGGCGTGGCGCGGCAAGGTTAAGAAATGAGAACTGACATGACTACCGATACGAATTACGAGGCCATGCTGACGCTGGCCATCCCCGGCGCGCTGGAAGGCGACGTGCTCGATTTCCTGCTGCTGCGTCCCGAGCAGGCGCCCGGCTTTTCCGTGGTGGACGCGCATGGCATGGGCCAGGGCGCCACCCTGCACACCACGCTGGAACAGGTGCAGGGCCGATGCCGGCGCAAGCTGGTGCACGTGGTGGGCACCGTGGACGGCTTGAAAGCGCTGGTGGCCGCATTGGCGGCGGAACTGCGCAATGCCGAAGTGGCGTGGTGGCTGACGCCGGTGCTGGCCTTCGGGAGGCTGGTATGAAGCGCATCGCGGCGTTCTCCCTGTGCGCGCTGCTGGCAAGTGCGCCCGTGTTTGCCCAGCACGCGGCCGAGCCGGCTCTGTCTTTGTTGCCGCCCGAAGCGACGGTGCGGCAGGTACTGGCCGCCATGCCGCAGTTGCGCGAGGTGGCCTTGCAGGGCGACGTGGCGCAGGCCACCAAGGCCGGGTTGGAAGCGGGGCGGCATGAATGGACGGTGCGGGCAGGCGTGAGTACGCGCAACGAGCTGGCCGGGCCCACGTGGCGCGAACAGGAGCTGGCATTGGAACGGCCCGTGCGCTGGTTTGGCAAGGCGGCCCAGGATGCGGCCATCGGCGCCACCGGCGTGGCCGTGGCGCAGGCGGCCCATGAGGATGCGTGGCACGAGGCGGGACGGAACCTGATGACGGACTGGTTTGCGGCCGTGCGCGAGAACGTGGCGGTGGCGCGGCTGGAGGAGCAGCACGCGCTGGCGGGGGAACTCGTGCGCGTCGCCGTCCGACGCGTGAAGGCGGGTGATGGCGCGGCGCTGGAGCAGCTGCAGGCGGAAACGGAGCAGTCGCGCGTGGCGGCGCAGTTGCAGCAGGCGCGCCAGCGGGGCGCCTTGGCGCAGCAGCTGTTGCGGTCGAACTATCCCGGCTTGCCGGCTGCGCTGGCAGCGGACCTGCCGGTGCCCCCGGAGGCGGAAGGCACGGCCGACAGCTGGGTGGCCAGCATCGTCGGCCATAACCACGAGCTGGAGCTGGCGGAATCGGAGGCCCAGCTGGCGGCCCAGCAGGCACGCCGCACCAGCGCCGAGCGCATGCCCGATCCCACCGTGAGCGTGCGCGCCAGCCGCGAGCGCGGCGGCCAGGAGCGGGTGCTGGGTCTGATGTTGTCCATGCCCTTGCCGGGCGCGGGCCGGGGCGCGGACACCCGCGCCGCCACCGCGCGCGCAGAGCAGGCCAGGGAGCGGCTGGACATGGCGCGCATCCGCGTGGATGCGGCGGCGCGCCGCGTGGTGCTCGACAGTGGCCACAGCCGCCAGGTATGGCAAACCATGGACAGCATCGCCCGCCAGAGCGAACGGCAGGCGGCGCTGCTGATGAAAGCCTATGCGGCCGGTGAAGTCACCTTGAGCGAGGCGCTGCTGGCCCGTCGCCAGTCGCTGGACGCGGCGCTGGCGGCCCAGACGGCCCAGCTGGATGCGCTGCAAGCCTACGCCCGTCTGAAGCTGGACGCGCACATGCTGTGGGCCTTCGAGGAGTGATGGCGCCGTCCGGGCCGGTAGGTCGTCTCCCGGTCAGGCCGCGCCGTCCATCCCGGAGGCGCGCTGCTGCACCATCGGCAGCACGATTTCCACGCACAACCCGCCTTCGGGCCGGTTGCTGGCCGTGATGGCGCCGCCGTGCGCGTGCACCACATGCTGGGCGATAGCGAGGCCCAGGCCATGGCCCTCCGTATCGTTGCGTGTGTTGGCTGACCGGAAGAAGGGCAGGAAGATGGAGGCCAGTTCTTCCACCGCCACCCCGGGCCCGTTATCGAGCACACGGACGCACAACTGGCGCGCGTGGGGGCGCGGGCGCAGTTGTAGCTCCACCGTGCCGCCCTCGGGGCTGTGCTTGATGGCGTTGCGCACCACGTTCTCGATGGCGCGCGCCAGCAGGTCGGCCTGACCGGTCACCACCACGTCCGCCTCGCCATCGCATGCCACGCTACGGCCGTGGCTTGATGCCTCGAAACCGGCATCGTCCACGATCTGCTGCAGCAGGTCGGCCATGCTGATTTCTTCCTGTCCCGCGCCCAGCGCGCCTGCCTCCAGCCGCGATAAGGTGAGCAGTTCGCCCACCAGCTTGTCCATGCGGACGCTTTCGCGTTCGATGCGCGCCATTGACGACGCCATCTTGTCCGGCTGCTGATGCGCCAGCCCGATGGCCGCCTGCAGGCGGGCCAGCGGCGAGCGCAGTTCGTGCGACACGTCGTGCAGCAAGCGGGTTTGGCCGTCGATCAGGCTGCGCAGGCGCGCTGTCATGCGGTCGAAATCGCGTCCCAGGTCGTTCAACTCCGTGCCGCGTTTGCCGGATGCGTCGACAAAGCGCGGCGCCAGGTCGCCGCCGGCGGCCGCTTCGAACGCGGCCCGCAGCGCCCGGATCGGACGGGAAAAATACCAGGCCAGCAGCATCGCAAACAACAGGCTGGCCAGGATGGCGGCTACGATGGGCACATACGGCGCCAGCGGCTGGAAGCGGGGATTGTGGCCATCGGGCGGCGGACCGGCGCGCGGCGGGCCGCCGGCGCCGATCGCGCCGGGCGGCATGTGCGGTGTGGTGCCGATTGTGCCGGGCGGCGGCATGCGCGGCGTGGCGCCGTCGGGCGCGGGACGCGCGTCGTCTCCGCGTGGCATGGGCGGTGGCCCGCCGGGGCCGTCGCCGGGGCCGTGGCGCGGCGGCTCGCCCAGGCGGGGCTCTCCCATCCGTGGATCGCCCAAGCCTGCCAGCAGCGGGTTGGGATAGCCGCCGTCGAAGCCGCGCAGGCGCTCGTGCGAGGGCAGGAATAACAGGTAATGCCGGCCGCCGCCATCGTGGGCGTCGCGCACGGCGGGGCGGGCATCATCCTCTTTCAGCAAGGCCCGCGCCTCTGCCAGCATGGCCGGACTGACGGTGCGGCCCAGCAGTTCCCGGCCCTGGGCGTCGACGGCGAACACGCGGTGGTGGCGCATGGCGGCCAGCAGCCCGCGCAGCGCGCCGGCGCCGCCAAATTCGAGCGTGGCGGCGGCCGAGTTGATGGCCATTTCGGCCGGCGGACTGGTGTCGAGGGCGGTGCCGGCGTTGGCGGCCGCGTTGCGGTTCTTGAGCCACACGGCGCCGCCTATGCCCACGGTGGCCGCCAGTTGGGCCAGCAGGATGGACAGGAAGAATTTCCAGAACAGGCGGCCCACGGCTTATTCCTTGATCAGCTGGTAGCCCTGGCGGTACACGGTCTGCAGGCAGGAGCGGCCGTCGGCGATGGTGCCCAGCTTGTGCCGCAGGCTGCTCAGATGGACGTCGATATTGCGGTCGAAGCGGGCCATGGGCCGTCCCAGTCCCTGTTCGGACAGGGTGTTCTTGCTGACGGGCCGCCCGGCGTTGCGGGCCAGGACTTCGAGCAGGTTGAATTCGGTGCTGGTCAGTTGCAGCTTGACGCCGGCCCAGGCGGCGCGACGCTGTTCCGGCCACATGGTGAGCTGGCCGACGGTCAGCGTGGCCGCGCCGCTGGCATCGGCCGGCATGGCTTGCGCCCGGCGCAGGATGGCGCGGATGCGGGCCGTCAGTTCGCGCGGCGTGCAGGGCTTGGCCACGTAGTCGTCCGCGCCCAGCTCCAGGCCGACGATGCGGTCGGTGTCGTCGCCACGCGCCGTCAGCATCAGGATCGGCAACTGGCTGCTGTTGCGGATGCGGCGCAGGGTTTCCAGCCCGTTCATGCGGGGCATCATCACGTCCAGGATGGCGATCGCATAGGTGCCGGTCAGCGCTTCGGCGGTGCCGGCTTCGCCGTCGTGGACAGCCTTGACGTCAAAGCCTTCCTGCTCCAGGTATTCCTGGAACATGCCTATAAGTTCGATATCGTCGTCTATCAGCAGTACTTTGCTCATTGCAGCGGGTGTGGGGCGGTGTGGATGCGGCCATCATAACGCAAGCGGCGGCCGCCCCGACCCGGATTTACCCGCTTTTACACCGGAGCGGATGGGCGTCTTTACACGGATTTACCTTGTCCTAACGGCGCTTTACATCGCCCGGCCAGAAAATGGCGGCTCCAATGCACAACCAAGGACCGCTGTCATGAATATCAAGAAAACCAATCTGCAAGCACTGCTGCTGGCCGCGATGCTGGCCCTCCCGCTGGCCGCCAACGCCGACGCAGCCGCCATGGCCGATGGCGCGCCTGGCGCTGGCCCCGGCTTCGGCCATCCGGCAGGTCCAGGCATGGAAGACGGCCACCCGATGCGCGGGCCGGAAGCCATGCACGGCGGCCCAGCCATGCCCGGCATGATGCCGCCCGGCGCCCCCGGCATGGGCGGTGAGCCGCCATTCCTGCGCGGTCTGGACTTGAGCGAGGCGCAGCAGGACAAGGTGTTCGCCATCCTGCATGCACAGGAACCTTACTTGCGAGACCAGGGCAAGGCGGCCGCAAAGGCGCATGCGGCCCTGCGCGAACTGGCGCATGCGGCGCAGTACGACGATGCCAAGGCCGCGTCGCTGGCCCAGGCAGGCGCCCAGGCGATGGCCAATATCATGCTGCAGCACGTGCGCACCGAGCAGAAGCTGCTGGCCCTGTTGACGCCGGAGCAGCGCAAGCAGCTCGACGAGCGCGCCCGCCCGCAGGAGCAACCACGCCAGGCGCCACGTGCGCCGCGCCAGTAATCCCGCCTGTACATTTCTTGCGCCACCTCAACCAAGGAGAAGACGATGTCGATCAATGCCCTCAGCGCCGGCAGCGCTGTCAGCCAAATGAGTTTCCTGAACAAGACCAACACCACGTCCGGCGCTGGCGACGGCGGCCCGGTGCGCGGCGGCCCACCGCCCGGTGGCCGTCCCGATGGTGGCGGCTTCGTGGCCGCTATTGCGAACGCGCTCAAGGAGATTGGCGTGACCAGTACCAATAGCGCTTCCGGTAGCGGCACGTCGTCCGAGAGTGCGACCAGTAGCACCAGCAATAGCACGTCCACCAGCGACACTTCATCGACGGACGGCAGCAACGTGGCGCAGGCGCTGGGAAGCTTCCTGCAAAGCCTGATGGGCGCGTTGCACGCGCAAGGCAGCGCCAATGAAGATGGTCCGCCGCCTTACGGTGAAGGCCAGCAGGGCCAGGGCATGGGCGGGCCCGGTGGCGCCGGTGGCCCAGGGCGGTTGGCGTCCGACCTGCAAAGCCTGATGTCGAAGCTGGGCAGCGGGACCTCCACCAGTTCGACCAGCGCCAGCAGCGCCGGCGACACCACATCGGCGGACGCCACCTCCGACCTGGAAAGCACGTTCAAGAACCTGCTGGACCAACTCGGCGGCAGCAGCACCGGCAGCACCGGCAGCACGGACAGCAACGACAAGCTGGCCAGTTTCCTGCAAGCGCTGTCGAACAATCTGTCCGGCGCCGGCAGCAGCGGCAATCTGATCAACACCACTGTCTGAAGGCGGTGCGATGGAGATCAACCACGAGGCACATGGTCACAGCCTGGCGGACGACCTGGCCGCGATGATGCGCATGCTGGCCAGCCGGCGCCAGTCGCTGCGCTGGCTGCTGGCTGGCGCTTCGGCGCTGCCGGTGCTGGGCTGCGGCGGCGGATCGTCCGCCACGGACACCAGCACGACCAGCACCAGCGCGTCGTCCGGCAGCAGCGGGAGCACCACCACGGGATCGGCAGGTTCCTGCGCCGTGATCCCTGAGGAAACGGGCGGACCGTACCCGGCCGACGGCACCAACAGCAACGGCACGGGCAGCGGCACGACCAGTGTGCTCAACCTGTCGGGTGTGGTGCGTAGCGATATCCGCAGCAGCTTCAATGGCGCGACGGCCGTGGCGGTCGGCGTGCCGTTGACGATCAAGCTGCAGATCGTGAACGCCAACGGCAGTTGCGCGGCGCTGCCGGGGTATGCCGTCTATCTGTGGCACTGCGACCGCGACGGCAACTATTCGCTGTATTCCAGCGGCGTGACGGACCAGAACTACCTGCGCGGCGTGCAGGAGGCAGACAGCAGTGGTACGGTCACCTTCAGCACCATCTTCCCCGGTTGCTACGCGGGGCGCATGCCGCATGTGCACTTCGAGGTGTATCCCACCTTGGCCAAGAGTGTGAGCGCGGCGAACAGGATCAAGACGTCGCAATTCACGTTCCCGATGGCGACGCTGAACGAGGTCTACGCGAGCGCGGGCTACAGCGCCAGCGTGCGCAATCTGGCCCAGATCAGCTACGCGACCGATAACGTGTTCAGCGATGGCACGTCCTTGCAGATGGTGGCCGTGACGGGCAATGCGACTGATGGATACGTCGTCACCCTGACGGTCGGCGTGAGCGCTTGACGCCTTTGCGGCAGTCGTTCTGCGAAGGCATGCGGCCCAGCGCCGCATGCCAGATTCTCTTCACTCGGGCGTTTTCCCGCCTGCCTATCCTCTTCACTTCAGCCCGCAGGCGAAAGCGATTTCGCCGCCAGGGCGCATAAACACCGGTTTGACGAAGCAGCTTTCGGCGCCTGGGCGCGTGCGCCATCGTGCGCGCGCTGGCATGGCGCTTGCGATGCAATGGTCATGGGCGCACCCGCGCCAGTCCAACCGGAGCACCTATGAGTCAGCGCCTGCTCGATTACCGTCCCGAGCTTGAATTTCTCGAATCATCGGGCACCAGCACCCTGGCCGGCGGCGATGAGCTGACGCTGGCCGCTCGTTTGCTGGAATTGCGGGGCGGGGCGCAGCTGGATCGTTTCATCGACGCGATGGTGCGGGCCGGCGGCGCGCCCGTGCCGCTGGGGGATGCGCTCAAGCGGGCGGCCCGGCAAGTGCTGCCGCTGCACGGCTGGCCTGGCGCGCCGGTGATCGAGTCGTTGCGGCGGCGGGGCAAGAGCGACCCGATCGCCCGCGCGGCCCGCATCTTCGGCATCGAGCTGGAGGGCTTGAGCCCCGAGGACAAGGAACTGGAACTGGCGCAGCGCTTCGTGCGCTTCGCCAGGGAGGCGATCCGGCTGGCAGCCGATGCGATCAGGCCCGCCGGTGTCGCTGCGGCGCTGGCCGAGTCGGCACGCAGCCATGCTCCCGGCTTACTCCAGTGCGAGGCCGGACGGATGGGGCACTGGCAGCGGCGCGGCAATCGCATCATCGTGTACGACTGTTGACGAGGGGCGGACCGACAGGCTTAGTGGCGCGCCGGGCGCTCCGTTCGCCCGCGCATTTGTTGTTTGACCAACGATGGGGGAGTTCACCATGCATGACATCGATCGTACAACGCTGGAATTCGGCCAGCAGGAAATGTCCGGCTACGAGGCGGAACAGTATGAGTTCGGCCAGGGCGAGTGGGGCGGCGAAATGGGCCAGCAAGGCATGTTTTCGGAATCAGAGGAGATGGAACTGGCCAACGAACTGCTGTCGGTCAGTAACGAGGCCGAGCTTGAACAGTTCCTGGGCAGCTTCCTGCGCAAGGCCGCATCGGTGGCGGGGCAGGTGATCAAGTCGCCGATCGGCCAGGCCATCGGCGGTGTGCTCAAAGGCGTGGCCAAGAAGGCCTTGCCGCTGGCCGGTGGCGCGATCGGCGGCTACTTCGGCGGCCCGTTGGGCGCCAAGATCGGTAGCGGACTGGCCTCGGCGGCGGGTGGTGCGCTGGGCCTGGAGGCGGAATCGGCCAGCGGCGAGGACCGGGAATTCGAAGGCGCGCGCCAGTTCGTGCGGCTGGCGGCCGATACCGTCAACCGTGCCGCCGCCGCGCGCGGACCCGGCGACCCGCGCGCCATCGCGCAGGCGGCGGCTACGGCAGCGGCACGCCAGTTCGCGCCCGGCCTGCTGGCCCGCGCCGGGACGATGGGCGGCGCGTCCGGCGCGTTCGGCGGCGCGGCGGGCAATTTTGGCGGTGCGGCGGGCGGCTTTGGCGGCGCGCACGGCATGGGCGGAGGCGCTCCGGCGGGCGCGCACGGGCGGGGCCAGTCGGGACGCTGGATGCGCCATGGCCATAAGATCGTCCTGTACGGAGCCTGACCGCCATGGCCATCAGCGCATTCGCCGTGTGGATGCTGACGCAGGAGGCGCGCTCATTGCAGGCGCGCCTTGAGCGCCTGCGGCCGTTCGCGCTGATCGAGCCGATGGTGCCGGCGGCGGCGCTGCTGCCGCAAGCGCAGACGGCGATCGAAAGCTACCTGGCGCGGGGCCGGCGCGAGCTGCACGGCATGGTGCGCGGCTATCTGGCGTGGTTGCAGGGGCCGGCCCGGCTGGCGGCCAGCGCCGCCGACGCGCAGCGCCGCTTCACTTTCCTGCGCCTGCGCTTCAACGCGGCGCTGACCCAGTTCGACCTGTTCAATGAAGTGATCACCCAGCGCAGCGAGCATGAGAACGGCGTGTGGCTGTCCGGCCTCGATGCGGTGGCGGCCGATGCGTTGACGCTGGCCGGCGCCTACTACCAGGCGCCGCCCGTGGTCTGTTATCTCGATCGCGGACCCGGCGCGGCGATCCGGCGCGCACGCACGCGCCTGCCTGGCGGCGGTGAGAATCCGGTGGCCATCGTGCGGGTGCCGCGCGAACGCATGGTCGGCAGCGGCATCGCCTCATCGCTGGTGCATGAAGTGGGGCACCAGGGCGCGGCACTGCTGGACCTGGTCAACTCGGTGCGGCCGCTGTTGCAGGCCATGCAGCGCGGTGGCGCCGGCGCGCCGCAGGCCTGGCAGTTGTGGGAGCGGTGGATATCGGAGATCGTGGCCGATTTCTGGTCGCTGCTGCGGGTGGGCGTGGTGGCGACGCTGGGCCTGATCGGCGTGGTCAGCCTGCCGCGCGCGTTCGTGTTCCGGCTCAATGGCGACGACCCGCACCCGGTGCCATGGATACGCGTCAAGCTCAGTTGCGCCATGGGGCGCAGCGTCTATCCGCACCCGCAGTGGGAGCGGCTGGAGCGCTTATGGGAATCCTACTATCCGGCGGCCGGGCTGGCGCCGCCGCAAATGCGGGTGCTCTCACAGCTACAGGACAGCATGCCGGCCCTGGTCGGCTTGCTGGTGCAGCACCGGCCACCGGCCTTGCGGGGCCGCTCGCTGCTGGAGGCGATGAACGCGGCGGCGCGCCAGCCCGCGCGGCTGCAATTGCTGTTCCGCTTCTGGAACCGGAGCCCGGCGCGCATGTACCGTGCCGCGCCCTCGCTCGTCTTCGCCGTGCTGGGGCAGGCGCGGGCCGACGGCACGCTCGCGCCAGAGGCCGAGGCGGCGCTGCTGGAGCGCCTGCTCACGCATTGGGCGCTGCGTACCACCTTAGACATCAGCGCCGTGTGCGGCGCGCATCAACATCGTTTGTCCACCCTGGAAGGAGCATGATATGACAACCAAGCACCCGGCGGCCACCGATACCCGGCCCGGCGCGGTCCAGGTCAGCGTGCATGACAAGGCGACCGGCGCGGTCGTCGTCAACGCCGCCATCGCCCTGTACCGCGGCACTGGCGACTGCGCCAGGTTCGAGCCCGACAACTGGGACGGCGGCCTGGAACCGCCGCTCGAAGTGCGCATCACCGATGCGCGCGGCTACGCCACCTTTTCCGACCTGCCGCCGGCGGCCTACGTCGCCGTGTACGACCATTTCCCCGTCATGGCGCCCCAATGCGCGCAGGTGCATGCGGGCTGCGCTGCCTTGCTGTGTTTCGACCTGGAAGTTGATCCTGAGGTGACCTTAAGCTTCGAGACGCCCGATTGCCAGCCCAGCGATTGCCACATTGCGCGCGTGAGCGACCGCGTCACGGCGCAGGTAAGCTTCTTTGGCGACGCCAGCGGCGATGTGCGCTCCCATATCGACGTGGTGCCGGTCGCGCCGTGGACCCGTGTTCGCGGCGAGGACTACCAGTTCACCTGTACCGTGCGCAGGCCCGGCGTGCAGCGCTTCGAGGCCCAGATGCTGTTGGGCCGGCGCGCCACGGCCATGCTGGCCGGCGTGGCCGGGCCGGGCGCGTCGGGCGCGGGTGGCCCGCCGGCGATGATCGCGCTGACCACAGAATTTGAAGCCGAGGAGCGCACGCCGCAGCTCATCGCCGGCAATGTGGGCGTGTCGCTGTCGCGCACGGAGACCGAGCCGACCGAGGACCTGCCGCTGTGGACCCTGATCCGCAACAGCACCGAAGCCATGAGCTTCACCAATTACCTGCATTTCATCGACAGCCTGTTCTGCGCCGAACCATCGAACAGCAACGCCTTCGGCCCGGCCGGTTTCGAGGGCGAGCGCTTCTTGAAGAAGGCCGACCGCTTCCACCATTTGCGCCACCGGCGCGCGCTGCCGTTCACGGACGCGGAGTCGTACC
This sequence comes from Rugamonas brunnea, assembly GCF_014042345.1. GTDB lineage: Bacteria > Pseudomonadota > Gammaproteobacteria > Burkholderiales > Burkholderiaceae_D > Rugamonas > Rugamonas brunnea. The sequence continues at coordinate 38,576 of NZ_JACEZT010000010.1, read as the reverse complement.
GCGTGCTGAAGGCGGCCACGGAAGCGTTCGTGATGGTCAATTGCGGGGTGCTGAGCAAGCCGCTGGCCTTCAATCCCGACGAGGACAACGCTTACCTGGACCGGCGCGATATCCCGCCTGGCAAGGACCTGGAGACGGTGCTGCTGAACGACTACCTGGAGAAGGTGGACGGCACGGCGACCTTGCCCTACCTGGCCATCATCCGCCGCAAGCTGCCCGACATTCCGATCCAGCTGGCCCAAGGGCGTGAGCACGACGCCGACCTGTGCTTCGGCATCCTGCAGGACAAGCTGGCCAATCCCTGCCTGCTGGAGCTGATCTGGTCCTACTGGCACGAGGAGGGCATGCTGGTGCAAACCATGAACGCCATCACCCAGCGCTTCCAGAACGTGCGGGGCCCCGGTGTGAACGACCCCTTGGCCAATACCGAGATCGACATGCTGCGTCCCTTGAACAACCTGATCTGGGGTTACACGCAGGACGAACAGCACCGGCTGACGGTGGTGCGCCGTAATTACGAGTACGACCACCACTACGGCGTGCGGCTGGACGGCAAGGCCGTGCAGCACATCCGCGCGGCCGACACCCGCTCCAAGTTCCTGGAAGCGTTCCACCACCTGCTGCGCCTGTGCACCCAGTTCTACAAGCAGGACGACGACACCACCGTCAAAGCCGACGCCTTCCCCGTGCTGAATGCGCTCAAGGAGGTGCACCTGATCCTGTCGCAGGGGGCGCACAACCAGTTCGGCGACCTGCCGTCCACGGCGCGCATCGAGATGCTGATGCAGCAATGGCTGCTGGCCCGGCCCGAGTTCCGCGAATTCCTGCCCACGCGCCTGATGGTGGCCTATCCGGAGCCGTGGATGGACCGGGTGGATGCGATGAAGAAGCTGCAGGGCTGGACCGACACCAGCGTGGTGCACTTCCGCAGCCTGGCCATGTTCGGGGAACAGGTGCTGCTGTCGGTGCGATACGGCGCCTGGGCCGACATCTACGAGCCGACACCAGCCTTCAACTGGGCCCGTTTCTGGCGGCCGCAGGTCCAGGGTTATATCCACGCCTACCGGGCCGCCACAGGTGTGGACCTGTCGGTGGAGAAGGTGGACGCGCAGGCCGAGGCGACCATTCCGTCAGTGCTGCTGCGCCAGCGGCTGGCCGAGCAAATTCGCGGTACGGCCTGACGCGGCATGGCTGACTTTTGCAGTGCCTTGTATCTGGGCCTGCGCCATCCGTCGGCGGCGCTCGGCGGATGGCCAGCCTTGACGCTGGGACGTCCGGCGGCGTTGGAGGAAGCGCCCGGTGCGCGGCAGGTGGCGACGGCGCTGGCGCGCCTGATGGGCAGTGAGGCGGCGCTGCTCTTGCCGTCCACGCTGCACCTGTTCTGGGACGTGTTCGGCGCGCTGGCGGACCAGCCGCTGTCGTTGCTGGTGGACGGCGGCGCCTATCCGATCGCGCGTTGGGGCGCGCAGCGGGCCGTGTTGCAGGGGGCGTCGATACAGGAGTTTCCGCGTGGTGCGGTGCAGGTGGCAGGCCGGCTTGCGCGGCGGGCCGCGCAGGCGGGACGGCGCCCGCTGATTCTGGCCGACGGCTATTGTCCTGGCGCCGAGACCGCGCCACCGCTGGCTGCGTATGCGCGTATTGCGGCGGACTGCGATGGCTATCTGGTGCTGGACGATACGCAGGTACTGGGTGTGAAGGGCAAGAGCGGCGGCGGATCGCTGCGCCAGCCCGGCGTGGGCGGACAGCGTGTGCTGGTGGGGGCGTCGCTGGCGAAGGGTTTTGGCGCACCGCTGGCGGTGTTGGCCGGCAGCGCCGCGTTGGTGGGCTGGCTGGCCAGCCGCAGCGACGTGCGGCGCCATTGCAGTCCGCCATCCGTGGCCGTGATCGCGGCGGCGGGGCGGGCGCTGGCCATCAACCGGACCTGCGGCGACCGCCTGCGCGCCCGGCTGTGGCGCAACGTGGCGCGCTTTCGGGCGGGAGCGGCATTGCGCGGCATGGCATGCAAAGGCGGCGTATTTCCGGTCCAGACCTTGCCGTTGCCGCCTTGGGCCGCGCCCGTGCGGATGCAGGCGGCATTGGCCGAACAGGGCGTCCATGCGGTCGCCCAATGGACAGGCCGGTGCGGCGCGCTCACTTTCCTGCTGCGCGCCGACCACCGGCCGGAGCAAATCGCGCGGGCGCTGGATGCGCTTGTGACCTTGTTGGAGAATGCATATGAACCAGAGATTTGACACATTGCCGTTCCCTGCACAGGGCGGTGCGGCGCAGCGGGAAGGGACGTTCGAACTGGAGCAGGAGCGCGGCGGCCGAGGCTATCGGGGGGGCGTGTTCCGCGCCGGCGGGGCGGGTGGCAAGGGCGGATGGCGGCAACGGCCGCCGCACGGGCACCATCCGGGCCATCGCGGCCATCCGTGGCCGCACCATCGGTCTTACTATCCGGTCTATTACGGCACCGGCTTGTGGCCATATGACGATGGGCCGGTGCTGCATCCGCCCTATTGCGATTGCTCGCGGTGCGGAAACGGGGCGCCATTCGACGTGCTACCATTCGGCGCCACGGCGAGCCGCCCTGGTTTGCCGTTCAGCGAGGACCGGGAGCAGGAGCTGGCGATGGAGCTGCTGTCCGTGTCCAGCGAGGCGGAAATGGAGCAGTTCCTGGGCAATGTCTTCAGCAGCGTGTGGAATGGCGTGAAGAAGGTCGCCTCGCCGTTGGGTGGTGTGCTCAAGGCCGTCGCCAAGCGCGCCTTGCCCTATGTCGGCGGCGCGTTGGGATCGTTGATTCCCATCCCGGGCGTCGGTACGGCGCTGGGTCGGGCGGTGGGGACGGTGGTCAGCCAGGCGCTGGAAATGGAGTACGCAGGGCTGGCGCAGCAACAGCAGGAATTCGAGGCGGCGCGGCGCTTTGTGCGGCTGGCCGGCACGGCGGCGCAATTGGCGGGGCAGGGCGATGGCAGCCCGGCCGCCGTGCGCACCGCCGTACTGGTGGCCGCCCGCCGCCATGTGCCCGCGTTGACGCGCCGACCCGGCACCGGCATCGCCAGCGCGGTCCGGCCGGGCGGGCCTTCGGTGATGCCGTCCGGTGCGACTGGCCGCTGGCGCCGGCGCGGCAACCGGATCGTGCTGAGCGGCGATTACTGAAGCTCGTCATCGCTGCGCGCGGGATTCGTTGTGATCATCGACTGCCATTGCCACGCCGGCCCCGGTGACGGCTTGACCGGCCCCTGGGATGCGAACGCGGGCCTGGAACGCTACCTGCGCCGGGCCGCGCGGGCGGGCATCGCGCGCAGCGTGCTGTTCCCGGCGTTCCATTCGGATTATGCGCGGGCCAACCGCGCCGTGGCGCGCATCGTGGCGGCCGCGCCGCAGCGGCTGCTCGGCTTCGCCTTCGTCCACGCCACCCGCGACCGCGGGCGTATCCGCGCCATGTTGCGCGAGGCGGTGGAACAGTTGGGCTTCGTGGGCATCAAGCTGCATCGCCACGATGCCCGCATCAATGGTGAAGTGTGCGACGCGGCCCGCGCCTTCCGCCTGCCGGTGCTGTATGACCCAGTGGGCGAGGTGGCCATCGCCGAACTGCTGGCCCAGGATTACCCGGACGTTGATTTCATCCTGCCGCACTTGGGCAGCTTCGCCGACGACTGGAGCGCGCAACTGGCGATGATCGACCACCTGGTCCGGCATCCCAACATCTACACGGATACAGCAGGTATCCGCAGGTTCGACCTGTTGCAGGAAGCCGTGCGGCGGGCCGGCGCGCACAAGGTGCTGTTCGGCTCCGACGGCCCATGGCTGCATCCGGGGCTGGAACTGCACAAGGTGCGCCTGCTTGGTTTGCCCGAGGAGGAGGAAGGCCTGATCCTGGGCGGTAACCTGCGGCGTTTGTGCCGGCTCGCTTGACGGCCCGCAGACACGTCACTAGACAAGCGCCCGATCCCGGGAGGCTGGCTGCGGCGCCTGTGCCCTCACTTGCCAGTGCGCACCTGGGTGGCGAATTGCCAGCCTGTCTTGGGTTCATAGCGGTGGTCCATCAGCGGGCCGCGCCTTGCGGCGAATCTGCAGCGCGCGGTCCGTCACTCCCAGCCGCTGGGCCGCGCGCTGGTTGCTTCCGCCTTCCTGCTCCAGTACGATGCGGATCGCCGTGTCGGCGCTGGCCTGGGTGATGCGGGCCAGGCTCATGCCCTGATCAAGCGCGTGGCGGATCGCGCCCGCGAACGCGGCATCGGGCCACGGGGCGGCCATGCTGGCCGGTGCGCGTTCCTCGGGCGGCACCGCGCCCAACGTGATGGGACCGCAACCGCAATGACGATGCCACAGCCTGGCCACGGTCTGGCGCAGTTCGCGCACATTGCCGGGATAGTCGCGCGTGAGCAGGTAATCGCGCACGGCCGGATCGAGTTCGCAACCGGGGTGGGGCGCGGCGTGCGCGGCCAGGAAATGGGCCGCCAGCGGCAGGATGTCGTCGCGCCGCTCGCGCAAGGGCGGCGTGCGGCAACGCCAGCCGGCGATCCGGTACAGCAGGTCGGCGCGGAACCGGCCTTGCGCCACCTCCGTCTCCAGTTCGCGGTTGGTGGCGCAAATGAGGCGGAAACGGCTCGGCTGCCAGCTATTGCCGCCCACGCGTTTGTATTTGTGTTCCTGCACCACGCGCAGCAACTGCGCTTGCAGCGGCAATGGCAGTTCGCCTATCTCGTCCAGGAACAGGACGCCCTGGTCGGCCTGCGCGAACGCGCCATCGCGCGCACCCACGGCGCCCGTGTACGCGCCCCGTTCGTGGCCGAACAATTCGCTGCCGGCCAGTTCCGGCGACAGCGTGGTGCAATCGAGGACGGTCAGTTCGCCGCCGCAGCCGCTGAGCTGGTGGATGGCCTGGGCGATCAGGTCCTTGCCGGTCCCCGTCTCGCCCGTGATCAGCACGGATGATGCGCTGAATGCCGCCACTTCCACCACGTCCTCAATCAGGGCGCGCCAGATGGCGCTGCGGCCCACCAGCGTCTGGCGCACGGCGTCTGAACCGGCCAGCTGCGCCACCGCCAGCCTGCGTTGCACGCGGGCCAGCAGGGGCGCCGGATCGGCGTCTGCATCCGGCCACCACAACACATCGGCTGCGCCGGCGGCCAGCACCGTCCACGACGCAGCAGGTGACGGCGCCTTCGCGCAGCACAGCAGGGCGAAGACACAGTCGTCCTCGCCCTGTGCCGCCAGCGCCGCCAACTGCGCCGGGTTGGCCTCGTCCATCAGCACCATGCGGCAGACGGGACCGGCCTTATCGGATTCACGTAGGGCGATACCTGCACGCGCCAGGCGTTGCCCCAGCCGCGCCGCCTGCCCGGACAGGGCGGGCGTGGCGGCATGCAGCCAGATGGCGGGCGGTATTGGATTCATGTCTATGCCGCAGGCGGAAGGTGGGCCGGGATTGGACCAGCAGCGTGCCAGTCCTGCATGGACCGGCGCGCGGGACCGTGCTGCACTATAGATTGGCAGCCGGGACGCACGTTTGAGGTGGACCAATCGTGCGCGGCGGCTCTGGAGGAACAAACCGGGGCACAAAAAAATCGGGACGGCGCCCAACTTCACAAAGTGAATATTGGGGGCCGTCCCGATGTTGGCTGTGCTTGGCTTATTGCTTGACGCAGTCCACGAAGTAACCGCGTTTGCCGTCCACTTCGCGCTTGACCAGGCCGTGCACGTCCGTCTCGAAGCCGGGGAAGCGCTCGTTGAAATCGCGCGCGAAGCGCAGGTAGTCGACGATGGTCTTGTTGAAGCGCTCGCCCGGAATCAGCAGCGGGATGCCCGGCGGGTAAGGCGTCAGCAGGATGGACGTGATGCGGCCTTCCAGTTCGTCGATCGCCACGCGCTCGATCTCGCGGTGCGCCATCTTGGCGAAGGCATCCGATGGCTTCATGGCCGGGATCATGTCCGACAAGTACATCTCCGTCGTCAGGCGCGCCACGTCGTAGGCCTTGTAGAAGTTGTGGATCTGCTGGCACAGGTCGCGCAGGCCCATCTTCTCGTAAACCGGGTTGGCGGCCGCGAACTCGGGCAGGATGCGCCACATCGGCTGGTTCTTGTCGTAGTCGTCCTTGAACTGCTGCAGCGCCGTCAGCAGCGTGTTCCAGCGGCCCTTGGTGATGCCGATGGTGAACATGATGAAGAACGAGTACAGGCCGCACTTCTCGATGATCACGCCATGTTCGGCCAGGTACTTGGTGACGATAGAGGCGGGGATGCCCGTCTCGGCGAACGTGCCGTCCAGCGCCAGGCCGGGGTTGACGATGGTGGCCTTGATCGGGTCGAGCATGTTGAAGCCCGGCGCCAGTTTGCCGAAGCCGTGCCAGTTGTCGTCGGCGCGGATGATCCAGTCGTCGCGCGAGCCGATGCCGTCCTCCGCGAAGTGGTCGGGGCCCCAGACCTTGAACCACCAGTCCTTGCCCCATTCCTCGTCGATCTTCTTCATGGCGCGGCGGAAGTCCAGCGCCTCGATGATCGATTCCTCCACCAGCGCGGTGCCGCCCGGCGCTTCCATCATGGCCGCGGCCACGTCGCACGAGGCGATGATGGAGTACTGCGGCGAGGTCGAGGTGTGCATCAGGTAGGCCTCGTTGAAGGCGTCCTGGTCCAGCTTGACGGACTCCGATTCGCGCACCAGCACCTGCGAGGCCTGCGACAGGCCGGCCAGCAGCTTGTGGGTGGACTGGGTCGAGAAGATCATCGACTCCTTGGCGCGCGGGCGGTCCTTGCCGATCGCGTGCATGTTCTTGTAGAAGTCGTGGAAGGTGGCGTGCGGCAGCCATGCTTCGTCGAAGTGCAGCGTGTCGATCTTACCGTCCAACATTTCGCGCAGCGTTTCCACGTTGTAGATCACGCCGTCGTAGGTGGACTGGGTGATGGTGAGGATGCGCGGCTTCTTGTTGGCCGCCTCGCGCGCGAACGGATTCGCTTCGATCTTGCGGGCGATGCTCTCGGGCGTGAATTCTTCCAGCGGGATGGGACCGATGATGCCGAGGTGGTTACGGGTGGGCATCAGGAACACGGGAATGGCGCCGCACATGATGATCGAGTGCAGGATGGACTTGTGGCAGTTGCGGTCCACCACCACGATGTCGCCGGGGGCGACGGTCGAGTGCCACACCATCTTGTTCGAGGTCGAGGTGCCGTTGGTGACGAAGTAGCAATGGTCGGCGTTGAAGATGCGCGCCGCGTTGCGTTCGGAGGCGGCCACGGGGCCCGTGTGGTCCAGCAGCTGGCCCAGTTCCTCCACGGCGTTGCAGACGTCCGCGCGCAGCATATTCTCGCCGAAGAACTGGTGGAACATCTGGCCGATCGGCGACTTCAGGAACGCCACGCCGCCCGAGTGGCCGGGGCAGTGCCACGAGTAGGAACCGTCGTTGGCGTAATGCACCAGGGCGCGGAAGAACGGTGGCGACAGGCCGTCCAGGTAGGACTTGGCTTCGCGGATAATGTGGCGTGCCACGAATTCCGGCGTGTCCTCGAACATGTGGATGAAGCCGTGCAGCTCGCGCAGGATGTCGTTGGGGATGTGGCGCGAGGTGCGCGTTTCGCCGTACAGGTAGATGGGGATGTCGGCGTTCTTGTAGCGGATTTCCTCGACGAAGGCGCGCAGCGATTTGAGCGCGTGGTCGGTTTCTTCCACCGAGCCGCCGCCGAATTCCTCGTCGTCGATCGACAGCACGAAGGCCGAGGCGCGCGATTGCTGCTGCGCGAACTGCGACAGGTCGCCGTAGCTGGTCACGCCCAGCACTTCCATGCCTTCTTTTTCCATCGCGGCGGCCAGGGCGCGAATGCCCAGGCCGGACGTGTTCTCGGAACGGAAATCCTCGTCAATGATGACGATGGGGAAACGAAATTTCATACTGTCTCCAGAAAAGAAGACCGCCCCTGACTGTTGTACAGGGGCGGGCTGGGCGCCCGTGACGGTGTTTCGGGGCGCATAAAAAAATTAAGAACGGGATTCTCGCAGAAATGGGGGCGCCGTGGTGAAAAAATTAGCGCATTTTCCGCGATCGCGCCGTCCGCTTCAGTGGCCGGCGGCGCCGCCGCCCAGCTTGAGCAGCAGGGCGCCCAGCGGGTCCACGTGCAGCCACGCGAACGCGCCCAGCGCGATGCCGACACCGGCCACGCCATACGCGGCCGCCTGCAGCCATTTCTTCCTTGTCAACAAAGTGATGGCCGCCAGCGAAATGGCGATCTGCTCGGCCGTGGTGGCCAGCGCCCACTGGTGGTGGGCGTGCATGGCCTCATCGGACTTGTGGTTCCATTCCTTGGACGACTCCTCCCACTTCTCCGCTTCCTTCTTGATGTCTTCCTTTTCCGCCTTGTAGCGCGCCACTTCCGACTTGTAGCGTTCCACGTCCACGCCGGGCAGGGTGATGGCCAGTTCGGCCAGGTTCTGCTTGTTGGACTTGGCCTGGTAGTAGTTCCAGCTATTGGCGGCCTGGGTCTTGTCGATGGCGGCGTTGTTCTTGAACAGGGCCGCGTCGTTCTGGGTGGCGCCGCCCTGGTAGCCAAACATGGCGCCCACGGTGGCCAGGATAGCCGTCATGACAGCGATGTTGTTGGAAAAATCATCACCGCCGTGGGCGGCGTGTTCCACCGCGTGGTCGTGCGGGCCGTGTACGTGAAATCCGTGACCTGACATGGTTGGTTGTTTCCTCTAAAAAGATGGATCTGGATGGGACGTTATGGGGCGGCCCGGCGGCGCAGCGTGACGAAGGCATATTCCAGGCCGGTGGCCGATACGTGCGCCTCGCGCGCCGTCTCGACCCACGCATCTTCGGCGATGGCGGGGAAGAACGCGTCGCAGGCGAAGGTCTGGTTGATGCAGGTCAGGTCAAGTTGATCGGCCAGTGCCAGCGCCTGTCCGTAGATCTCGGCGCCGCCTATGATGTAGGCGGGCACATCTTGCACCAATGCAATGGCGGCCTCCAGCGAGGCGGCCGTTTCGACGCCGTCGTGGCGCCAGTCGGCGTTGCGGGTGATGACGATGTTGCGCCGGCCCGGCAGCGGGCGGCCGATGGATTCGAAGGTCTTGCGTCCCATCAGGATGGGATGGCCCGTCGTCAGGCGCTTGAAATGGGCCAGGTCTTCCGGCAGGCGCCAGGGCAGGGTATTGGCAATGCCGATGCCGCGCTGGGCGTCCATGGCGACGATGATGTTCAGTTGGCTCATGTGATGGTGCGGGAAAGGTCTATGCGGCGGCGTGCCCACATTATCGTTGAATTCGGCGTGCGCCGGGGTGCGTCACACTCACTTGCAACATGATATTTAGATCAATTGTTCCATAGTGAAAATGTGTGAGTTTCAATTGTGATTTTTTGCGTATTGTACGAGGGAATTGTTAGCGAGTTCCAGTTGGAAATTTAACAACCATGAAAAATGGCAAGTAACCAAGAACAATACCAAGGGAGTAGACATGTTCGCACATCTTAAGATCAGGACGCTGGTCATCGGCGCGCTGGCCGTGCTGCTGGCGTTGATGCTGGCCAATGGCCTGATGGGCATCTACGGCGCCGGCCATTCCGTGGGCCTGGTCCAGCAGGTGACGCTGCGCGACCAGCAAAACAGCACCGAGCTGAACGCCATGCGGCTGGACATGGAGTTGAGCCGCAGCCAGATCCTGCAAGCCTTGCAGCACAATCCGGAACTGGCCTGGGCCAAGCTGCACGACCATCCGCTAACCGTGCACTTCGACCTGATCGCCACGTACACGGCGCGCACGGCCAAGCGCTGGGACGCCTATCAGGCCAGTATCGCCTCACCCGAGGAAAAGCGCCTCGCGCAACAGTGGTACGCCGACAGCGCGGGCCTGGGCATTGAGGCCATCAACGCGGCGGGCGCCGCCATCAAGGGCAACCAGTGGGACGAGGCCGAATCCATCCTGATCAAGAAAATCAATCCGTCCTACCGCAAGGGCGACGAGGCGCTGAAGGCCCTGACCGAATTCGCCGTCTCCAAGGCCAAGGCCAACGATGCGGCCGTGGGGTCCAGCCTGGCCTCCACCACCTGGACCATGGTGGCCGTGCTGGCCATTGGCTTGCTGGTGGGCGCGGTGGTGGGCTGGTCGCTGCTGCGCGCCATTTCCACGCCGCTGGAACAGGCCATGACGATCGCCACCCGGGTGGCCGGCGGCGATCTCACGGGACGCATCGAATCGCGCAGCGACAATGAGATCGGTGCGCTGCTGACGGCGCTGGACCGGATGAAGGGCAACCTGGCCAGCATCGTGCATGAAGTACGGGGCAGCACGGACACCATCGCCAGCGCCTCGGGCCAGATCGCGGCCGGCAATCTGGACTTGTCGGCCCGCACCGGCGAGCAAGCCGGTTCGCTGGACCGCACCGCGCACGCCATGGAGCAGCTGACGGGCACCGTGCGCCAGAACGCGGATAACGCGCGCCAGGCCAACCAGCTGGCGCAGTCGGCCTCGGCCGTGGCCGTCAAGGGTGGCGCCGTGGTGAGCGAAGTGGTGCAGACCATGGGCTCGATCAACGATTCCTCGCGCAAGATCGTCGACATCATCGGTGTGATCGACGGCATCGCGTTCCAGACCAATATCCTGGCCCTGAACGCGGCCGTGGAAGCGGCGAGGGCGGGCGAACAGGGACGCGGCTTTGCCGTGGTGGCGTCCGAGGTGCGCAACCTGGCCCAGCGCAGCGCCGGCGCGGCCAAGGAAATCAAGGAGCTGATTGGCGACTCGGTCGAAAAGGTAGGCACCGGCGCGCGGCTGGTGGACGAGGCCGGAGCCACGATGCAGGAAGTGGTCACCAGCATCCAGCGCGTGGCCGACATCATGGGCGAAATCACCCAGGCCAGCCAGGAGCAGACGGCGGGGCTGGACCAGATCAACGCCGACATGGGCCAGATGGACGCCATCACCCAACAGAACGTGGCGCTGGTGGAGCAAGCGTCGGCAGCCGCCAGTTCGCTGCAGGAGCAGGCCGGATCGCTGGCCCAGGTGGTGAGCGTGTTCAAGCTGGAAGGGATGGCCCCGGCCCGGCCCGCCGCGCCACGGCCCGCGCCGGTGGCACGGTCCGCGCCCGTGAAGGCACTCAAGCCGGCGGCGACGCGATTGGCCAAGGCCGCCCCGGTGGCGGGGCCTGCCCGCACCAAGGCGGTGGTCAACAGTGCGTCCGGCAATGACGACTGGGAGGAGTTCTGACGCGCGGCCTTGCATCCATTCGCCATCCATCCGTCAGCCGCACCGTTGACTATCCTTAGCGTCGCAGTGCGGCCATCATCATCGTTCATGGCGCTAAACTGGGACATTATGTCTCAACGCACGGGAATCGCTTTGCAGTAGTATGTCTCGTAATGTGCAACATGGAAATTTCAAAATGATGGATTGGGTTCCTGTAGTCTTAGTTGTGTTCAAGCTTCTCGTGCTCGGCACGGGGATGTTCTACGCCATCAAGTGGCATTACGATCAGGGCAAGAAGGACAAGGACAAGAAGAAGGAGATGCGCGCGGTGCTGCGCGCTGGCGGCAAGGCGGCCGTCGTCTTCGGGGTAACGCTGGTGGGCCTGGGTTTCGTTACTTTCTTCTTTGGTAACATGCTCGGTCTGGACTTGACCTTCCCGTGATGGCAACCATGCGCACCCTCGGCTGAGTCCGGGGGAACTCCGGCCCGCAGGCCCGGCCCAAGCTGCGCCCGACGACGGGCGTTGCCTACTGGCTGCAATCGATCAGCCGCCGCACACCATGATCTGGCACAGGACCGCCAAACGCGGTCCGTCCTATGCTGGGTATTTCCCTTGGTGTGCCGGCCATGTTATTCAACTCGCAACCATTCCTGCTGCTATTCCTGCCGGTGGTTCTGGCCGGGTTTTTCCTGCTGGGGCGCCGCTCGCCGGTCGCGGCCGCATGGTGGCTGGCCGCAGCCTCGCTGTTCTTCTACGGCTACTGGAATCCGCGCTTCCTGCCCTTGCTGCTGACCTCGGTGGTGCTGAACTACCGGCTGGGCGCCTTGTTGCGCAGCAGGCCGAGCCGGCGCTGGCTGGCGGTGGGCGTGGCCGCCAACCTGCTGGCCCTAGGCTGGTTCAAATACGCGGGCTTCCTCGCCGCCTCCGCGCACTTGCCGGTGCCGGATATCGTGCTGCCGGTCGGCATATCATTCTTCACCTTCACCCAGATCGCCTTCCTGGTCGATACCTGCGAGGGCAAGGCCAGCGAGGGCCGGTTCGCGCATTACCTGCTGTTCGTGACCTACTTTCCCCACTTGGTGGCCGGCCCCGTGCTGCACCACAAGGAGATGATGCCGCAGTTCGCGAACCGGGCCATCTACCGTCCGCGTGCGCTCGATTTCGCCGTTGGCGTCACCATTTTCGTCGCCGGGCTTGCGAAGAAGGTGCTGATCGCCGATAACCTCGCGCCCTATGCGAACGCGGTATTCAATCACGGCGGCAACCCGTCGCTGCTGCTCGCCTGGGGTGGCGTGCTGGCCTACGCCTTCCAGCTTTACTTCGACTTTTCCGGCTATTCCGACATGGCGATCGGCCTGTCCCGCCTGTTCGGCGTGCGCTTGCCGCTCAATTTCGCGTCACCGTACAAGGCGGCCACGATCAGCGAGTTCTGGCGCTGCTGGCACATGACTCTGTCGCGCTTCCTGCGCGATTATTTGTACATGCCGCTGGGCGGCAACCGTCATGGCAAGGCGCGCCGCTACGTGAACCTGATGGTCACCATGCTGCTGGGCGGCCTGTGGCACGGCGCCGGCTGGAACTTCGTCATCTGGGGCGGCCTGCATGGGATCTACCTGGCCATCCACCATGCCTGGAGCGCCTTGCGTCTGCCGCTGGGACGCCGTGCCGCGATGACGATCACCTTCGTCGCCGTGTGCTATGCGTGGGTGTTCTTCCGCGCCGCCGACCTGCATGGGGCGCTGGCCTACGTGGCGGGCATGAGTGGCGCCAATGGCATAGCTTTGCCGGACGCCTTCGCCAGCCGGCTGGGCGGCCTGCTGCCGCGCGTGGAACGGTGGGGCATCACATTCTACGGTGGTGGCGGCAGCCAGTTCATCGACACCTGGAGCGCGGTCGCCGCCGCCGCCGCCATCGTGTTCCTGTGTCCGAACACGCAGCAGATCATGGCGCGCTTCGCACCCGCGCTCGATAGCGGCGCCAGTGGTGCCAGTGGTGCTAGCGGTGCCAGCGGCGCGCATCGCCCTTCGCGTCTCGCGTGGGCGCCCACGCGCGCGTGGGGCGTGGTGATCGGGGTGATCGCCTTGCTGGATCTTCTTTCGCTCAACCGCCCCAGCGATTTCCTTTACTTCCAGTTCTGATCCTGATGCGCACCCGGTCCCGTTCCTTCCTGCGCACGCTGCTGCTCACCCTGGCGACGGGCAGTGCCGCTTGCGTGGGGCTGGTGTACTTGGTCGACCCCTACGGCCTGTATGGCGCCGTCAACCGCGCCGGGATCAATGCAATCAAGCCCGCGCTCACGCGCTATCAGGAGGAGATCAAGGCCACCAACGCGCTGCGTTCAGGCGCCGCTAATTTCATCTTCGGCAATTCGCGGGCCGAGATCGGGTTTGATCCGGACACGCTGGGCAATGCCTACAACCTGGCCATCGCCGGTTCCGTCATGGACTCCGTGATCAGCCAGATCGCGACGCTGCGCGCCCATGGCGTCAAGCCGGCCAGCGCCATCGTGGGCATGGAATTTCTCAATTATGCCGAGGCGCCGCGTCCAGTCCCCTTGCTGCCGCCGTCTGCCGCGCCCGACCATCCGGTGGACCGCGCATTCTGGCGTTTCGATACGCTGTATTCGTTCACCTCGCTCAAGGACAGCCTGCGCACGCTGCGCATCCAGCAGGATGCCTATGCGGAGACCATGAGTCCGCGCGGCTTCAACCCGTTGCGCGAATACCTGGCTTATGCGCGCCTCGATGGCTACCACCTGATCTTCCAGCGCCGCGCCGAGGAGAACGCGGCCACCTACCTGCGCAAGGCACGTGCCGGGTTCAATGCCAGTCAGGCCAGGCAGGATACCCGCCGCATACTCGACCTGCTGGCCGCGTCCGGCAGCGACATCAAGCTGGTGATCTACCCCTACCACGCCCAGGTGCTGCTGCTGTTCGAGGAAACCGGGCTGTGGCCATGGTTCGAGGCGTGGAAGGCGATCCTGGCGCAAGAAGTCGCGACAGCGCGGGCGCGCCATCCCGGCATCCGCATCCTGCTGGCCGACTTCAGCGGCTTTGGTCCGCGCCAGTGCGAAGCAGTGCCGGCCGAGGGCTCGTCCGCGACCACGCATTGGTACTGGGAGGGCGGGCACTTCAAGAAGGCGCTGGGCGATGAGCTGCTGCGCGCACTGGCCACGGGCAAGGGCTACGACGGCCTGGGCATGGTGCTCGACGCGGGCACGCTGGAGGCGAATCGCGCGCGCATCGCGCGCGAGCGCGCGGCCTGCCTGCTGGCCCAGCCCGGCCTGCTCAGGGAGGTGCGCGCCATCGTCGCCAGCCAACGCCGCAACGTCACACCGGCATAAGCTGCTCGCCCGCTGGCTGAGGTTGGCGGATGGTTCGCCATGGCGCCGCCGTGCCTCCAGCACTGACTTGCATTTTTCTCGTCTTTGCGTAGGAAGTCTCCTACGCGACCTGCCTAGCCACGGTCGTGGCAAGCCATCCGGGCCGATTTTTCATAGGGCAGAGCTGGCATACCTGGCCGGTGCAGCGCACGGAATTTACTGATAGAAATATTTCCTGCACGAATTGAAACAATGCCGCACGATTAATCCTGTCATTTTTGCCATGCTAAGATCAAAAGGCAGTATGTGATCAATCAACGGGGCCTGTGGTCCCGCTCAACATGGAGGTAATATGACTAAACTTAAATCGGCGCTCGCCGTCATCGCGCTGGCTGGCGCGGCACTGGCGGGTGGCACCGCCGCCGCAGCCGATATCAGCCAGCCAGCCCAAACGCTCACCCTGGGCGCCGGTGCCAACTTCTTTGGCCACGTGTTCGACTTGGGCAATGGCGGCAACACCTTCAGCGATCGTTACAATTTCACCACCAGCGGCGCAGGCAATCTGGTGGCGCATGTGTCGGCCATCAGCCCGGCCCAAACGGACGGCATCAAGATTACCGGCTTCTCCCTGTTCAATTCCGGCGGCCTGTCGCTGGGCGGCACCCAAGTGCTCGATGGCAAGGTGGACCTGTGGACGCTGGTGAGCAGCCATCTGGTGCCAGACAGCTACTACCTGCTGGTGACGGGCCAGGTCCTGTCCGGCGCACCGACCAGCTACAGCGGCACCGTGATCACCTCGGCCGTGCCTGAGCCTGCCACCTACGGCATGCTGGCTGCAGGCGCTATCCTGATCGCCTACCGCAGCCGTCGCCGCAACGACGCGGCCTAAGCATCATTGTTTGACCGGACGGAGGCTGCGGCCTCCGTTTTTGCGCCGGTAGTGGCGCAGGCTATACAATCTGGACTTGCCGCGCTTGGCCGGCCAGCCTGGATCCCCGCTATTTCATGACGTTAGACCAATTACGGATTTTTATCGCCGTCGCCGAGCGCGAACACCTGACGCAGGCGGCCAATGCGCTGGCGCTCACGCCTTCGGCCGTCAGCGCCGCCATCCGGGCGCTGGAAGACCGCTACGGCACGCCCTTGTTCAACCGCGTTGGGCGGCGCATCGAATTGAGTGAAGCGGGCCGCATCTTCCTGGCCGAGGCGCAGGCCACGCTGGCCATGGCCCGCAACGCCGAACTGACCCTGGCGGAGCTGGGCGGCCTGAAACGGGGCGCGCTGCGTATCCACGCCAGCCAGACCATCGCAAGCTACTGGTTGCCCGCGCTGCTGGTGCGGTTCCGCCAGCATTATCCGCAGATCGAACTCACGCTCACCATCGGCAACACGCAGAGCGTGGCGCGGGCCGTGGTCGAGGGCGAGGCCGACCTGGGCTTCGTGGAAGGCGAAATCGATGAAGCGGAATTGTCGGTGCAGGTGGTGGCCGAGGATCGCATCGCGGTGCTGGTGGCGCCCGGCCACCGGTGGGATGGCCAAGCCGCCGTGACGGGCGAAGAATTGCTGACGGAGCGCTGGGTGTTGCGCGAGCACGGCTCCGGCACGCGCTCCGCGTTCGAAGGCATGCTGGGCGCGCTCGGCATGGATGGCGAACGGCTGGACGTGGCGTTGACGCTGCCGTCCAACGAGGCCGTGTGCGCCGCCGCCATGTTTGGCGGCTTCGCCACCGTCGTATCCGAACGGGTGGCGGCCGCCTATTTGCAGGCCGGCCTGCTGCGCAAGGTCGATTTCGCGCTGCCGGCCCGCGCATTCCGCCTGTTGCGGCACCAGGCGCGCTACCGCAACAAGGCGTCGCTGGCGCTGGAGGCGCTGATCGCTTGATTGCCTGACCGGCAGGCCCGCTGTCAGGCGATGTGCAGCAACTGGATCAGGGTGGCGCTGAACACGCCGAGCACCACCAGCGACAGCATGACCACGGCGGTGACCCGGCCACCTGCGCGCAGCACGGCGCGCGCATCCACACCCAGGCCCAGCGCCGCCATCGACATCACCGTCAGGTAGCCGGCGCCTTCATGGGCGACATCGAGCGCCGGTTGCGGCAGCACGGCGGCGGAGCGCAAGCCCATCATGATGAGGAAGCCGACGATAAACCACGGCACCATCTGCGACAAGGGCGGGCGCTTGCCTGCGTCGTCGCGGCCCAGCAGCGACAGGGCCAGCACCACGGGACCCAGCATCAGCACCCGCACCAGCTTGACCAGCGTGCCGATGTGGACACTGGTCTGCGACACGCTGGCGGTGGCCGCCAGCACCTGCGGCACGGCGTACACAGTCATGCCCGCGAACACGCCGTACTGCACGTCCGACAATTGCAGCAGCGGCACCAGCAAGGGCAGGGCCAGCACCACCACCACGCCCAGCACGGCGGTGAAGGCGATCGACGCCGCCACGTCCTTGCCGTCGGCGTTGATGACGGGCGCCACGGCCGCGATGGCCGAATTGCCGCAGATGGAATTACCGCAGGCGATCAGCAGCGCCATCTTGCCGGGCAGGCCGCTGGCGCGGCCGATACCGTAGCTGCCCGTGATGGTGACGGCCACCACGACGGCGATCCCGACGATCATCGACATGCCATGTTCCAGGATGGCGCCGGCGCTGACGGAGGCGCCCAGCAGCACCACGGCCATTTCCAGCAGCGTCTTGGCGCTGAATTTGACGCCAGCCTGGTAGCGGGGCGCCAGGCCGCGCACGGTGCAGAGGACGGTGCCCAGTACGATGGCCAGCACCAGGCTTTCGAGCCAGGCGCGTCCGAACAGGCGTACTTCCAGCAGTTCCAGGCCGTGGGCGGCGACCGTGACGGCCCCGCACAGGAGCAAACCCGGCAGGACGACTTGCGCGTTTTTTATTACTTTTTTCATCACGGCTGTGCTCCGTTATTACATTATTTATGTAATGGATTATCGGGGCCGTGTATTGTTGTGTCTATTTGTAAGTTATTGATGAATCATTCGATAAAATCGAACGGTACAAATATAAGCTTATACGAATCCGGTTATTACTTGAATGCATTTAGTTGAGGCGATGAAATTCGCGCAGGGCCGTGGCGAGGGCGCGCGGGGCTTCCAGGGGAATCATGTGGCCACAGTCGCGCAGCGTGAGCAGCGTGCTGTTCGGGCAGCGCGCGTGCATGGCGCGCAGGTCGGCCGGATCGACCTTGCGGTCGTCCTCGGAACCGACCAGCAGCACCGGGCACCGGAGCTCGGGCAGCCGGTCCAGCAAATCAGTCCTTGCGGTCGATGCCGCGAATTGCGCCAGCAGCAGTTCCTTGCCCAGTTCCAGCGCCATGCGCTTGATGACATCGACCACTTCCGGTCTGCCCATATTGTCCGGATGGACGAATTCGCGCAGCTGGGAGGGCGCCATGCCGCCGTAAGCGTGGCTGGCCAATACCTTCATGGTGCGTTGGCGGCGCGCGATTTCGTCCGCCTCCAGTCCTTTGGCCGAGGCGGCGATCAACACCAGCGAGCGGACGCGTTCGGGATGGGCCAGCGCATGTTCCAGCGCCAGGTAGCCGCCGAGGGAAAACGCCACCAGATGCGCAGCCGGGGCGCTATGCGCGTCGATGATGCGGCGCATGCCGTCGCGGTCGTGCGCTTCCTGCAGCGGCACGAAGCGGCAGTCGGCTACGTCGGCCAGCAACGGCGTCAGACCCGACCACATGCGCGCATCGCACATGGTGCCGGGGATGAAGTCCAGCCGGATCACGCTCGGTTAATCCGTTAGACCGCCATCGGCGCCGTGATGGGCGCGTGGTGCTGGTAGCCTTCCAGCGAGAAGTCCGATGGTTCGACCAGTTCCAGCCACTCGGGCTGGTACTTGCCGGTCGCGGCGTAAGAAGGCACGCGGTCGGAAATCACCAGCTTGGGCGCGGGGAAGGGCGCGCGCGTGAGCTGCTCCTTGACCATGTCCAGGTGGTTTTCGTAGATGTGGGCGTCGCCCACGAAGTAGGTGAACCAGCGCGGCGTGTAGCCGGTCAGGCGGCCCACCAGGTGCAGCAGGGCCGCACCCTCGGCCAGGTTGAATGGCGTGCCAAGGCCGATATCGTTGCTGCGCACGTACAGGCACAGCGAGATTTCGCGCGTGGCGGCGTTGGGGATGAACTGGTACAGCAGGTGGCAGGCCGGCAGGGCCACGGCGTCCAGGTCGGCCGGGTTCCAGCCGTGGAACAGGATACGGCGGCTGCCAGGATTGTTGACGATGGTGTCCAGGCATTCGCGCAACTGGTCGATGGCTTTGTATAGCAGGACCTTGTCCACGCCTTGGTCGCGCAGCGGCGCGATCACGCGGAAGCCGTTGCGCTGGGCGTCCTCGATCTGCGCCACCTGGTCGGCGGTGATCAGCTTGTAGCCGGGCCAGCCGCGCCATTGGACGCCGTACACGGGGCCCAAATCATCTTCGCCCAGGCGGTAGGGATTGGCCAGCCACTGCTGGTTCTCGTTGGCGTTCTGGTCCCACACTTTGCAGCCGAGCGCGCGGAAGTCGGCGGCGCTGCGCGAGGCGCGCAGGAAGGCGCACAACTCGCCCACCACGGACTTGAACGCCAGCTTCTTGGTCGTCACGGCCGGGAAACCGTCATTGAGCAGGTCGAAGCGCATCATGGCGCCCGGCACGCTCAGCGTGCGGATGCCGGTGCGGTTGTCCTGCCAGCTGCCGGTGTCGAGTACCGTCTTGATCAAGTCCTGGTATTGCTGCATTCAATTCTCCAACGTGAGGCGGGGGCGCTGTGGCCCGGGAAGGCGGTTATTGTAGCAGGGGCTGTCCCCGGCTTAGCGGGACGGACCGCGCCCGCCGGCCTTCGATTTGCGCTGGCCACCGGCAGCGCCGCCGGCCGCCGCTTTGCCGGCGCTGCGCGCGAGTGATTTGGCGCCCCGTCCACCGGTCACGACGATGGCGCCGCGCGGAACGGCGGCGCCTGCAGGGCCGGCTTTGGGGGCTGCGCTGCGAGCTGTGTCAGGGCGATTCGGCAGGCCAGCTTTCGGACCAGCTTTGGGGGCAGCCTTCGGGCTGGTTTGGGCGCCGGCGGGCTTGCGCGCCGCGGCCAGCGCGGCAGGGCGCTGGCCGGCGGTGGGGGCGAGGGCCGCCTTGCCGCCGGGCGCGCCGGTGAACGGGCGTTTCTTCTTGCCGGTGGCGGCGGCCGGTTTGGCAGCCGATGCGCCGCCGCCGGTGGCTGGCACGCGATGGTCGGCTTCGAAACCCGGTTCTTCCTCGCGCCGGATCACCTGGCCGGTCAGCTTTTCGATGGCTGCCAGCAGGTCCACTTCATCGGCGCAGACCAGCGACACGGCCTCGCCCGTTGCGCCGGCACGGCCGGTGCGGCCAATGCGGTGCACGTAGTCTTCCGCCACGGTCGGCAGGTCGAAATTGACCACTTGCGGCAGCGCTTCGATATCGAGTCCGCGCGCGGCCACGTCGGTCGCCACCAGCACCTGCACCTGGGCCGTCTTGAAGCGGTCCAGCGCCCGCAGGCGGGCGGGCTGCGGCTTGTCGCCGTGGATGGCGTCGGCCGCGATGCCTTCTTCCAGCAGCAGTTGCACCAGTTGTTCGACGCCCTTGCGGGTCTTGACGAACACCAGCACCTGGCCCCAGCGCAGCTTTTTCATCAGGTGCAGGAACAGCTCGGGCTTGCGCTTCTTGTCGGTCGGGATCAGCCACTGCTTGACGGTCCTGGTGGTCGTGTTGCGTGCGCTGATTTGAATCTCGGCTGGATTGTTCAGCAGGCCCTTGGCCATGGCGCGGATCGCGTCCGAGAACGTGGCCGAGAACAGCAAGGTCTGGCGCGGCTTGGGCATGGCCATGAACAGCAGGTCCAGGTCGTGCGAGAAGCCCAGGTCCAGCATGCGGTCGGCCTCGTCCAGCACCAGCGTCTGCAGCGATTCGAAGCGGATGGCCTCCTGGCGCAGCAGGTCCAGCAGGCGGCCCGGCGTGGCCACCAGCACGTCCAGTCCCTTGCGCAGCTTGTTCACCTGCGGCTCAATCGGCACGCCGCCATAGGCCACGGCATAGCGCAGCGGCAGGTTGCGGCCATAGGTGCGGAAGCTGTCATGGACCTGTTCGGCCAGTTCGCGCGTAGGCACCAGCACCAGGCAGCGCACCGACTGCGGCGCCACCATGCCTTCCATGGTCAGGCGATGCAGGATGGGGAGCGCGAAGCCGGCCGTCTTGCCGGTGCCGGTCTGGGCGGCCGCCATCAGGTCGCGGCCCGCCAGCACGGCCGGTATCGCCTGCTTCTGCACCGGCGTGGGCGCATGGTAGGCCAGTGTTTCAAGCGTGCGGAGGATAGGGTCGATCAGACCGAGGGATGCGAATGTCATGGTGTGGTGGATAAAAAGCGGGAAGGGCGGCGCGGGGAAACCGGCCGCCGGATTAATTCGTCAGGGCGGAGGCCCACAGGGCCAGAATCTCGCGCACGCGCGCGTCGGGCAGTGCCAGCAGGTTGTCGCCCACATACCATTCCACCACGCTGTGCTCGGGCAGCGCGCCGTGCATGGCGCGGTTGAACAGCCATACGCCGTGCCGCGCCGCGATCTCGTTGCGGATGTCCATGGCGCGTTCGCGGCTCACGGGCAGGTGCAGATGCAGCATGTTCGCCTGCGGACGGCCCGGATTGACCATCATGCGGGGATGCGCGCGCAAGGCTTCATACAGCCACTGCGTGCGGCGGAAGTAGTCCGGCATGGCCGCCAGCCGGGCATCGAACTGCATGGCTGCCGCCACCACATAGGGCGAACGGTGCACGATGTTGCCGCCCTGGCGGCGATACCACTCGGCCGCCCGGGCCACAAAGGCATGGCTGCCGGCCAGCATGGCGCCACCGAGGCCGCCTATGCCCTTGTACAGCGAGACGTAGACGCTGTCGAAGCCGGCGGCGATGTCCGCCACTGGCCGGCCGTAGGCGGCAGCCGTTTCCCACAGCCGCGCGCCATCCATGTGCAGGTGGATGTCCTGGGCGGCGCAGTGGCGCTTGATGGCCTCCAGTTCTTCCCAGGCGGGGCACTGCCCGCCGATCTCGCGGGCCGGCAGTTCCAGCGAGGCCGCGCCCAGCCGGTCGGGGATGGCTTGCAGTTCTTCCAGCGTCCACGGACGGTGTTGGTCGCCGATCTGCAGTGCATGGAAATGCTCGAACAGCTGATGATTGCCGCGTTCATGGCGCAGGTTGTGGGCGGTTGGGTGCAGCGCTACCAGCCGGCTGCCCCGGTCGTCGCAGGCCAGCCGCAGCGCCGTGGCTTGCGCCATGGTGCCCGTGAGGCAGAACACGGCCGCCTCCTTGCCCAGCAGGTCCGCCACTTTCGCTTCGAACTGCTGCAGCAGGGCGCCTTCGCCATAGGTATCGTGCGCCACGCCGTTCGCTTCGCACCATGCCGCCATGGCGGCGAAGGTCTCGGCCGGCGTGGGTTGCCGGTGGCCCGGCAGGACCGTGTGGCATTGCTGGCGCAGTTCGGCGTCGGTCACGGCAGCGTCCGGTCAGTGTACGACGTGGACGTTGTGGAACTGCAGCGCCGCCAGGTTGGCGTACACGCCGCCCAGCGCCACCAGCGAAGCGTGGGTGCCGGTTTCGACGATCTTGCCGTCTTCCATGACGATGATGCGGTCGGCCCGCTGCACGGTGGCCAGGCGGTGCGCGATGATGACGGTGGTGCGGCCTACCATGGCCGCTTCCAGCGCCGATTGCACCAGGCGTTCCGATTCCGCGTCCAGCGCGCTGGTCGCTTCGTCCAGCAGCAGCAGCGGTGGGTTCTTCAGCAGCGCGCGGGCGATGGCGATGCGCTGGCGCTGGCCGCCGGACAGGCGCACACCGCGCTCGCCCAGGAAGGACTGGTAGCCCTGCGGCAGGCGCTCGATGAATTCGTGGGCGGCGGCCAGCTTGGCGGCCTGGATGACTTCCGCGTCGGTGGCGCCGGCGCGGCCGTAGCGGATGTTCTCCATCGCGTCGGCCGAGAAGATCACGGTATCCTGCGGCACAATGCCGATGGCGTCGCGCAGCGTGTGCAGGTCGAGGCGGGTGATGTCCACGCCATCGAGCTTGATCGCGCCTTGCTGCGGATCGTAGAAGCGCAGGAACAACTGGAACAGGGTGGTTTTGCCGGCGCCGGACGGGCCGACCACGGCCACCGTCTCACCGGGCTTGATGTCGAGCGACAGGTGTTCCAGCGCCATGGTGTCGGGGCGCGACGGGTAGCTGAACGTCACATCCTGCAGCGCCAGCGCGGCGCCGTTGGCCGCGCGCGGCGGCAGCGCCAGCGGCTGCGATGGCGATTCGATGCGCGACTTGGCCGACATCAGCTCCAGCAGGCGTTCCGTGGCGCCGGCGGCGCGCTGGGCCTCGCCCATCACTTCCGACAGGGCGCCGATGGAGCCGGCCACGATGGAGGCATACAGGATGAACTGGCCCAGGTCGCCGCCCGTCATGGTGCCTTCGATCACGGCGTGCGCGCCCAGCCACAGCACGAACACGATGGTGCCGAACACCAGCACGATGGCGATCATGGTCAGCAGCGCACGCGCGCGGATGCGGCGCATGGCGGTCAGGAAAGCGCCTTCGACGGACGCGCCGAAACGCTCCGATTCCACTTTCTCATGCGTGAACGCTTGCACGGTGGGCATGGCGTTCAGGATCTCGCCGGCCATGGCCGAGGCGTCGGCGATGCGGTCCTGCGAGTCGCGCGACAGCTTGCGCACGCGGCGGCCGAACATCACGATCGGCAGCACCGTCAGCACCAGCAAGCCGATGATGATGGACGACAGCTTGACGCTGGTGACGAACAGCATCACCAGCCCGCCCAGGAACAGCAGCACGTTGCGCAGTGCCATGGAGATGCTGGTGCCGACCACGGCCTGGATCAGTGTGGTGTCGGTGGTGATGCGAGACAGGACTTCGCCGGTCTGGGTCGTTTCGAAGAACTCCGGGCTTTGCGTGACCACGTGCCGGTACACGGCGCTGCGGATGTCGGCCGTGACGCGCTCGCCGAGCCAGGACACCGTGTAGAAACGGGCCGCCGTGGCCAGCGCCAGCACGGTGGCGACGGCGAACAGCGCCAGGAACACCAGGTCCACGTGCTGGATGCTCTTGCCGCCGGCGGCGCCGCCGAAGCCCAGGTCGATCATCTGCTTGAAGGCGGCCGGGATGGCCAGCGTGGAGGCGGCGGCCACCACCAGCGCGATCCCGGCCATCGCGAACTGGCGGCGATACGGACGCAGGAACGGCATCAGGCCCTTGAAGGCGGCCAGGCTACCCTTCTTCAGTTGGCGCGATTCGGTGGGAGCTGCGGCGGACGGTGTGCTGGCGGTGGTGCTATTTGTCATCGTGTTGGCAGTATTGTTAGTCATCGTATTCATAGTTTCATGGCGCCTGCATACCCGGTCAGTTCCAGGTAGGCCCGGCCCGCCGGCACGCCGTCGCGACTGATCGTGACGGCACCCTCCCAGTACACGGCGCCGGTCGAGCGTCGCGAATCGAGCTCCTGGTCGTCCTGCAACGGCACGATGCGCCATGCGGTGCGGCCCGTGGTGAGCAGGGTGGCGACGGGATACTCGGCATTGGTGCGGGGCGAACGCCACCGCCGCTGCGGGGTAAAACTGACCTGGTCCGGCGAATATTGCGTGATCTTACCGGATGCATCGCGCCATGTCGCGTGCGCCCATAGTTTACCACCTGTGGCGCTGCGGATCTGGAAAGCCATCAGGGCGCCGCCGTCGTCCAGGTTGGCGCCCACCCAGTCCCAGCCCGTGGCGGCCGGATCGAGCACCTGGGACGACCATTCATGGTCGAACCAGCTGCGGCCTGACACGGTTTGCACCTTGCCCTGGCGGGTGACGGTGCCGCTGGTGGCCAGTTGCGGCGCGCTGTAGTAATAGCTGGCCTGGGCAGGTTGCGGCCCCTTGCGCGAATAGCCGGCGTCGCCTTGCAACAACAGTGGCTGGGTGGGGGCCAGCCGCAGCGCCAGCGCGAAGCTGGCCGTGTCCACGCTGATGCGGTAGCTGCCATCGGCGTCGCGCACCATGCGCCAGGCGTCGAGCTTGACGTCGGTGTCGCCCACTTTCGCATAGGCCAGGCCGAAGCCCTCGCGCGCGCTGCGCTGGTCGTGCAGCAGCCTGCCGTTGGCCGGATCGGACAAGGCGGCGTGGCCGATGATCATCTGCTTGGGCGCGAAGCGGCTGGGATTGGCCCGGTCATGCGGCGTGGCGCTGCGGAAGAACGTGACCTGGTAGCCGAGCGGCTTGCCGTCCGGCCCTGTGAGCCAGCCGGTCACGTACCACCACTCCGTTTTGTAGTCGGGATGGGCGCCGAAGCTGGCCGGGAAGGGCAGCGGCGCGGCCAACGGGGTGACAGCCGTGTATTGTGGTGGTTGCGGTGGCGCGGCCATGGCCGGCGCGCACAGCGTGGCCGCCAAGCCCAGGGCGAGGTTGAATGCCAGGCGCTTCATCGTTACCAGTCCTCCCTGACTGCCCGTATCGGCCCGCCGGACAGGGCCTGGCGTCCGGCCAGCAGCGCCGTCAGCGCGGCGGCGCCCAGCAGCAGGCTGGCCACCACGGCCAGCAGGCCCCAGGGCAGGTGCAGTTGCATGGTCCAGTGGAACGATTGCGGGTTGATGACGAAAACGAGGATCAGGCTGATGAACCAGCCCAGCACGAAGCCGGTGACGATGCCCAGTCCCGTGAGTGACCCGCCCTCGATGGCGAGGATGGCCAGCACCTGGCGCCGGGTGACCCCCACGTGGCGCAGCATGCCGAATTCGCGTGCGCGGGCCAGCGTCTGCGCCGAGAACGTGGCCGCTACGCCGAACAGGCCGATCACGATGGCGATCGCTTCCAGCAGATAGGTGATGGCGAAACTGCGGTCGAACACCTGCATGCTCATGGCGCGGATGTCCGATGGCTGGCCGAAGTCCAGCCGCGCGCCGAACGGTAGCCGCTTGAGCCGGTCGATGGTCTGCGCGGCACTGGTGCCCGGTTGCAGCCATAGCGCCGCGTCGCTCACTTCCATGTCGCCGGTGAGGGCGCGGTAGTCGGACAAACGCATCTGGATAGAACCAGTGGGGCGGGCGTAGTCGCGCCACACGCCGGCCACGAAGAAGGCGTGGCTTTGTCCGGCCAGCGGCAAGGCGATGCGCTGGCCGGGCGCCATGCCGTACAGGTCGACCATCGCTTCCGAGATCCACACGGGCGGCACGCCGGCCGGGGCGGGCAGGGACGATCCGACCAGCGGCAGCAGGCGGCCGGGGTTGGCCGCGTCGATATAGCGCGCCATCAATGCCACGTTGGGCCGGTCGGCCGCCAGCGACAGCGCGCGCACGCGCAGGAAGTCGGCCTTCTGCACACCGGGCAGCGCGGCCAGCGCGGCCTGTTCCGGCGGCCGCAAGCCGGCCGTGACGCCGCCGCTGGCCGAGCGCACATACAGGTCGGCCGGCAGCAGGTGCTGCAACCAGTCGTCCAGCGAGACACGGAAGCTGGCCACCATGATGGCCATGGCCACCATCAGGCTGAAGCTCGACAGCACCCCGCCCAGCGCGATGCCGGCCTGGCCGGAGGCGTTGGCCAGCCGCGCCAGCGTCAGCGACAGCACGGGCGACGGGTCGGGACGGTGCGCGGTGGCCGCGCTCCAGCGCGCGTGCGCGGCGCGGAACACGATGGCGGCCAGCCGGGGCATGAGGGCGATGGTCCCGATCAGCATCAGCGCCACGGCCAGGTAGCCGAAGATCGGCAGTTCGAACACGGGCGGCGCGCGGCTGAGCAGCGCGGCAAGCGCCAGGCAGGCGACGGCGGGCCAGGTAGTGGCCAGGCGCGCGATGGTGGCTTCCTCCGTGCCCGATTTGAGGGCGACGGCCGGGCGGGCGCGGGCCGCCTCCAGCGCCGGTGCGGCGCAGCCGAGCAAGGCCACGCCCACGCCCAGCGAAAAATAGACCAGCGCCGCCACCGGCGTGAATTGCACGGATGGCTGCACGCCCGCGAATAAGCCCGCGCCCAGATCAGCGCCGAAGAAGCGCAGCATGGCGGCCGCGATGCCATAGCCGGCCGCGATGCCGATGGCCGATCCGGCCACACCCAGGCAGAGGCCTTCCAGCAGGATCTGGCGCAGAAGGCGGTGGCGGTCCATCCCCAGCACCCGCAGCAGCGCGAACTGGCTGCGCCGGCGGATCACGGACAAGGCCTGGGTGGAGAACACGAGGAAGGCGCCGGTGAACAACGCCACCAGCGCCAGTACGGTGAGATTGACCCGGTAGGCACGGCTCACGCCCTCGTTGCGGCTGTTCTGGTCCTCATCGTTGGGCAGGGCCACGCGGAAGCGGCCCGGATAGCGGCGCTCCAGCGCCTGCGCCAGTTGGGTCTTGAACGCCCCGCGGTCGACGCCGTCGCGCAGTTTGAGGTCGACGCGCGACAGTAGCCCCAGTTTGTTGAAGCGCCACTGGGCCGCGCCGATGTCCATCACGCCGAGCCGCTGGCCGGCGCGCGCGTGCAGCAGCGAACCTGCCACGCGTAGCTTGACCGTCTCGGTGCCGCTTTGCAGCGGGAGCGTGCCGCCGCGCGCCAGCTTGAGCCATGACTGCGCAGCCGGGGACAGGAACACGGCGTCGTCGGCCAACGCGTCGTAAGGCTGATCGTCCGCCGGCACGCCCATCAGGTCGGGCGTCACGAACGCGGCGCGCATGGCGTCCACGCCGATCAGCTTGAGCGCGTTGCGCTGGCCGGGCAGCGAAGCATCGAATTCCAGCACGGGCGAGGCCACGGCCACGCCTTCACGGGTCGCCAGATCGGGATAAACCGTTTCGTCAAAAAACGCTTCCGTGCCGCGCACCTGCACGTCGGCCACGCCGGACAAACCCTTGATGGCGGATGAGAATTCGTTGAACGCGGCGGCGTTGATCAGGTGGATGGCGAAACCGAGCGCGATGCCGACGGCGATGGCGGCGATGGCTGTGATGGTGCGCAGCGGGTGGGCGCGCCATTCGCCCAGCAGCAGCCAGCGCGACAGCCGGCGCAGGCCGGCGGCCACGCTGCGGCGATTGGGCGCGGCTAGGATTGCGGACATTCGAGTGCCAGTTTGTCGGCCGCGTGCCGGGCCCGCAGTTGCGCATTGGCGGCGGCCTTGCCGCTGGCGTTACGCGCTGCATCGTCGGCCCACTGGCGATGCAGCTGGAGGCGGCCGCATTTCAGGCGTCTGGCTTCGGCGGCGCGGTCAGCGCGGGCCTGGGCGCGTTCATCGGCCTGCTCGCGTTTCAGCCTTGCCTTTTGCAGCGTATCCGCCTGGCGTTTGTCTTCGGCCAGTTCGGCGGCCGACGTGGCCGCAGCATCCGGCGATGGTGCGGCCGGGGTGGCCAGCACGGCGCCGCGTCCGTCCGCGCATGGCGCCGCGCCGTAGCTGATCTTGCCGTCGGCCGACGTGCATTTGTAGACCGGCTGCGCGCCGGCGCTGGCGGCCCACAGCAGGGCAGCGGCGAGCCACGAGCGCGCCCATGCCGTCACAGTATTTTCCCCGGGTTCATGATGCCCATGGGGTCCAGCGCGGACTTGATGGCCCGCATCAGGTCCAGTTCCACGGCGCTCTTGTAGTGGGCCAGGTCGTCGCGTTTGAGCGCGCCGATGCCATGTTCGGCCGAGATGGAACCGCCAAAAGCGACCACGCTGTCGTGCACCACGCGGTTCACTGCGTCCTGGTTGGCCAGGAATGCATCGTGGCCGATGCCGTCCGGCGGCGCCACGTTGAAATGGAGGTTGCCGTCGCCCAGGTGGCCGAAGCACACCAGCTGGCAGCCCGGGAAAGCCTGTTGCAGCTGGGGTTCCGTGACCGTGATGAACTCTGCGATGCGCGACACGGGCAGCGAAATATCGTGTTTGATGTTCTTGCCGGCGGCCGCTTGCGCCAGCGGAATGTGCTCGCGCAATTGCCATAATCCGGCCGATTGCGCGATCGAGCTGGCCACCACGGCATCGTCGATGATGCCTTGTTCCAGCGCCGCGCCGATCGCGTCCTCCAGCAGCGCGACGGCATGCGCTTCGGATTCATTACTTGATAACTCAAGTAATACGTGCTGGCCGTGCGGCGCCGTGAAAGGCCGGGGCAGCTGCGGGAAATGCTGGGCCACCAGTGCCAGGCAGAATGCGGACATCAGCTCGAAACCCGTCAGGCTGGCGCCACAGCGGTCCTGCATCAAGGTCAGCAAACGCAGCGCATGGTCCGGCGTGGGCAGGGCCGCCAGCGCCGTGATGCAGGCTTTCGGTTGCGGATACAGCTTGAGCACCGCGCCCGTGATCACGCCCAGCGTGCCTTCGGCGCCGATGTACAGGTCGCGCAGATCGTAGCCGGTGTTGTCCTTGCGCAGGCCGCGCAAGCCGTCCCACAACTTGCCCTGCGGCGTCACCACTTCCAGCCCCAGGCACAGTTCGCGCGTGTTCCCGTAGCGCAGCACGGCCGTACCGCCCGCGTTGGTGGACAGGTTGCCGCCGATGCTGCAACTACCTTCGGCCGCCAGCGACAGCGGGAACAGGCAGCCCTCGGCCGCCGCCGCTTCCTGCACCTGCTGCAGGATGCAGCCCGCGTCGACGGTGATGGTGCGGTTGACGGGATCGATGGCGCGGATGCGGTTCAAGCGCGCCAGCGACAGCACCACGGCATCGCCGCTGGCATCGGGCACGCTGCCCAGCACCAGGCCCGTGCGCCCGCCTTGCGGCACCATCGGCACGCGCCATTGCGCGCAAGCCGTCACCAGCAGACGCACCTGTTCGACCGTGGCCGGCCGCAGCACCGCGGCGGCCTTGCCGGTGAAGCGGCCGCGCCAGTCGGTGAGGTAGGGCGCCATACCGGCATCGTCGCAAACGACAAAATCGTCGCCCACCACGCTGCGGCAATGGGCCAGGAAGTCCTGCAGGGAGTTGGCGGAGACGGTCATTTTGCGCGGTTCACTTTGTCCAGCAGTTCCTTGGCCATGCGCTTGGCTGCCTTTTTGTAGGGGCGCAGGTACATGACCGCGCATACGAAGTAGACGCAGACGATGGCCGCCTCGCCCCAGCCCAGCCAGGCCGACACGCTGCCCTTGTCGCTGTAGCCGCGCACCACGCCTTCCGTGAAGTACAGCAGGATCATCATGGACGACCATTGCAGCGTGTAGATGTCGCGCCTGAACACGCCATACAGCGGAATCAGCAACGGCACTGCCTTGAGTACCACCCACGAGCCGCCCGGATGCAGCGGCGCCAGCACCATCTCCCACAGCACGCACCAGATGATGAGCAGGATCAGGCTGGCGATGGCGCCGCGGTGGAAATAGCGATGCAGCTTGTCGTTGACCATCATTGTCCCCGCAGTTTGACGGCCGTCTCGGCCAGGCGCCGGCCCAGCGCGATGGCCAGCCGCTTTTCATCGTCCGTGATGGCCAGTTTGCCATCGAGTCCCGCCCAGTGGCTTGCGCCATACGGGGTGCCGCCGCTGGCGGTGGTCATCAGTTCGGGGTGGGTGTAGGGCAGGCCCAGCACCATCATCCCGTGGTGGAACAAGGGGATCATCATCGACAGCAGCGTCGATTCCTGGCCGCCATGCAGGCTGCCGGTGGAGGTGAACACGCAAGCCGGTTTGCCCGCCAGGGTGCCGGACAGCCACTCGGCCGAGGTGCCATCCCAAAAATACTTCATGGCCGAGGCCATGTTGCCAAAGCGTGTGGGCGAACCGAGGGCCAGCCCGGCGCATTCCTGCAAGTCCTCCAGTTCCACGTAGGGTGCGCCTTCGGATGGGACGTCCGGCGCCGTCGCCACCGTCACCGTGGAGACGGCCGGCACCGTGCGCAACCGCGCGTCGCAGCCTGGCACGCTCTCGATTCCTTGTGCGATCAGCTCCGCCAATTTTCTGGTGGCGCCATGACGTGAATAGAACAATACGAGAATAATCAGATTGGTTTGGTTCATGGGAGGTATTATATGGCGCTTTGGCGAGTGGCATGAGTGCTACTCTTGCATCCTGATTACTGATTCCATGTTTTTAAAATTCGTCCCCATGTTCTGGCAATTCCTGAAACAGCGCTACGCTGGCGGTGCGGAGGCCGTCCGATCCTTGTCGTGGCAGGAAAGCCTCGACCTGCTGCAGTTCGCCCGCCGCCGCCTGCGCGAGGAGAGCCTGACCCAGGTGGCCGGCAGCCTCACGTTCACGTCCGTGTTCGCGCTGGTGCCGCTGCTGACGATCGCGCTGGCCATCTTCACCACCTTCCCGATGTTCAATACCTTCCGCAATTCGCTGGATGCGTATTTTATCCAAAGCGTGATGCCGAAGGCGATCGCCAACACCATCATGGGCTACCTGACCGGCTTCGCGGCCAAGGCCACGCGGCTGTCGGCGGTGGGCGCGGTGGCGCTGGTGGTGACGTCGGTGGCCATGATGAACACCATCGAGCAGGTGTTCAACCGTATCTGGCAGGTGCGGCGCGACCGGGGCTGGACCAAGCGCATCCTCGTCTACTGGGCCCTGATCACGCTGGGGCCGTTGCTGATCGGCGGTTCGCTGACGCTGTCGTCGCACTTCTTCATGGCCACCAACGACCTGGTGGGCGGCATTCCCGTGCTGGGCGCGCTGATCTACACCGTCCTGTCGATCGCGCTGACGACGGCCAGTTTCACGTTGCTGTATGTGATCGTGCCTAACCGCGAGGTGGACTGGCGCGACGCCGCCTGGGGTGGCCTGGTGGCCGGCCTCGCGTTCGAGGTGGCCAAGCGCGGCTTCGCGGTGTTCATCACACACTCGCCCAGCTATTCGAAGATTTACGGCGCGCTGGCGGCCTTGCCCTTGTTCCTGCTGTGGGTGTACGTGTCGTGGCTGATCACGCTGGTCGGTGCGCTGCTGGTGGCGGCGCTGCCGGTGGTCAAATATGAGCGCTGGTGGCACGAGGCCGTGCCCGGCGGCGAATTCGTGGACGCGATGGCCATCCTGAAGGTGCTGTACGCGGCGCGCCAGGGCAGCGACACGGCGCTGGTGAACGCGAGCGCCATCCGCCGCGCCACCCGGCTCGGTTTCGATGAAATGGACCAGCTGCTGGAGAAGATGGCGGCCGAAGGGTGGGTGGGCCGGGTGCAGACGGAAGCGCCGCGCCGGGTCCAGTGGGGCAAACGGGTCAGCGACAGTGATGATCACTGGGTGTTGCTGGCCAATGTGGACCGCCTGACGCTGGCCGACGTCTACCGCCTGTTCGTATTCGGCGGCATGCGCGTCAACGCCGGCGTGGTGGCCGAGGAAGACGAACGCGACGTGCGGGCCGCGCGCGACTCGGCCTCGCTGGCGCGCGCGGTGGAAAGCGCCGTCGAGCAGGGATTGGGACGCACGCTGGCCGAGCAGTTTGGCTAGCCTCCCGACCGGCGCAGTACAGAACAGCGCAGCGCCGGACGGAATCAGGCGCTAGCGGCTGACGAAGCCGTACAGCGCCTCGCGCACCGCGTCCGGCTGTTCGCTCATCAGCGAGTGGCCGCTGTCGACTTGTACCACCTTGCCGTGGGCGATGGTGGAGGTCAGCAGCTTGGTGGAGCGCGCTGGCGTCATCATGTCCTTGCGGCCGAACAGGAACAGGGTAGGGCAGCGCACCGATTGCGCGGCCGCTTCGCCGTTGGCGTAGCTGTTACAGGCCGAGAAATCCGTATGGAACACCAGCGCGGGGTTGATGGCCGAGATGCGCTGCATCAGCCGGCGCGCGCCATCCATCACGGAAGTGCCCGGACCCGCGCTGGACGGCTTGCGCGTGGCCGACGAGTGCGACCAGATGTTGACCATGTCGATGGCCGCCGCTTCGTCCGTGCGCGCCGTCTCCAGCAGCGCGTCCGACACCTTCATCGGATAGGTCGAGCCGATCATGCCCAGGTGCGTGACGCGGTCCGGCGCCCGGAACGCCGCTTCCAGCGCGATCAGCGATCCCATGCTGTGCCCGAACAGCGCCGCCTGCCGTACGCCGGCCGCGTCCAGCACGGCCAGCAGCCAGTCGGCCAGCGCTTCCACGCTGGCCTTGGCCGCGCCCTGGCTGCGGCCGTGGCCGGGCAAGTCCACCGCCAGCACCCCGTAGCCATGGTGGGCGAAAAAGCGGGTCTGCAACGCCCACACGCTATGGTCGTTCTGGGCGCCATGGATGAACACCACGGTGGGCAGGCTGGCATCGAACGGCTTGCCGCCGGTGTAGCAATAGGCGTCCACGCCTTCCACGTTGAGCAGCATGTCAGGCTCCTTTCTGGGACGATTTGAGGCCGCGGGCCAGGTCTTCGATCAGGTCGTCCGCATCCTCCAGGCCGACGGACAGGCGCAGGGTGCTTTCCGTGATGCCGGAAGCGGTCAGTTGATCGGTCGGCACGCGGAAGTGCGTGGTCGAGGCGGGATGGATGACCAGGGATTTCGCATCGCCCACGTTGGCCAGGTGCGAGAACAGCTGCAGGCTTTCCACGAAGCGCTTGCCGGCCGCGCGGTCGCCCTTGATGGTGAACGACAGCACGGCGCCGCAGCCTTTGGGCAGCAGGGTCTTGGCCAGTTCGTAGTCGGGATGGCTGGGCAGTTCGGGATAGGACACCGCTTCCACCGCCGGATTGGCGAGCAGGAATTCCACCACCTTGCGGGTGTTGGCCACGTGCCGGTCCATGCGCAGGCCCAGCGTTTCCACGCCCTGCAGGATGGCGAACGCGTTGTGCGGACTCATGATGGCGCCGAAGTCGCGCAGCCCTTCGCGGCGCGCGCGCAGCGCGAATGCGCCCACGGTCGATTCTTCCGTGAACACCATGCCGTGGAAGCCGTCGTACGGTTCGCACAGCTCCGCGTAGCGGCCGGTCTTGTCATGCGCGGCCTGCCAGTCGAAGGTGCCGCCGTCCACCAGCAGCCCGCCCATGGCGGTGCCGTGGCCGCACAGGAATTTGGTGGCCGAGTGGAACACGAGGTCGGCGCCATGCTCGCACGGGCGCAGCAGATAGGGCGTGGTGAAGGTGGAATCGACCATCAGCGGCAGGTGGTGGTCATGCGCCAGCGCGGCCACCTGCGGCACGTTGAGCACATCGAGGCCGGGATTACCCAGCGTTTCCGCGAACAGCAGCTTGGTGTTAGGGCGAATCGCGGCGCGCCAGGCGTCGATGTCGCGCGGATCGACGAAGGTGGTCTCGATGCCGAAGCGCTTGAGCGTGTAGGCCAGCAGGTTGTGCGAGCCGCCGTACAGCGCGCGCGAGGCCACGATGTGCGAGCCGGCGCCGGCGATGGTGGTCAGTCCCAGGTGCATGGCGGCCTGGCCGCTGGCCGTGGCGATGCCGGCCACGCCGCCTTCCAGCGCGGCGATGCGTTCTTCCAGCACGGCGTTGGTGGGGTTGCTGATGCGTGAATAGACGTGGCCGGCCCGCTCCATGTTGAACAGCGAGGCCGCGTGGTCGGCGTCCTGGAACGCGAAGGCGGTGGTGAAGTAGATCGGGGTGGCGCGGGCGCCGGTGGCCGGGTCGGGTGACGTGCCGGCGTGCAATGACAATGTATCGAAGCCAGGGTAGTGTGGGCCGCTCATGTTGTCTCAGCTGGTGGTTGGAATGCTGGGCATCCTACCCTGAAACGTGCAGTAGCAACAGTGGCAAACAATGTTGCGATTTGATTATCCGCAACGCTGGATTTTTTGGCGGGCTTAGGCTACATTCGCTATAAGGCTACGACAAGTAGAAATCTCATTCATATAGCCCATCACAAAGCGGATAGGACGGCCCAAAATGAAAGTTTCCGAAATTCTCCAGGTTAAAGGCAATATTCTTTACACCATTTCCCCCGACCAGCCACTGGTGGAAGCGGCCAACACCATGGCTGAAAAAGACATCGGCTCGCTGGTGGTGATGGAGTTTGGCGATCTGGTCGGCATGCTGACCTTCCGCGAAGTGCTCAAGGCCGTGCACAGCAACGATGGCGCCGTCGGCGGCGGTACCGTGCGCAAGCACATGGACGACCACCCGATCACCGTCACGCCGGACACGGAAGTGAACGAAGTGCGCCGCATCATGCTGGAAAAGCACGCGCGCTACCTGCCCGTGATGAATGCCAAGACGCTGCTGGGCGTGATCTCGTTCTACGACGTGGCGCGCGCCGTGCTCGAAGCGCAGAGCTTCGAGAACCGCATGCTCAAGGCCTACATCCGCGACTGGCCGGCTGAGACCACGGAATAAGCACCGGCGCTCAACGCGCCCGACGTGCCCCATAAAAAAAACGCTATCGTCTGATAGCGTTTTTTTTCGGCCGTGCCCGCTGCGCCGTTCGCGCGGGGCGGTGCGCCGTTCAGGCGGCGCCTTGCAGCGCGTCGTCGTTGAGCCAGCTGGCCAGCACGGGCGCCGTCATCGGGCGCGCGAACAGGAAGCCCTGGGCCAGCGGGCAGCCCAGCGTTTGCAGGATCATGGCCTGGCGCTCGTCCTCCACGCCTTCCGCGATCACGGCCAGGCCCAGGTTGCGGCCCAGCTGGATCACCATCTCGGCGATGCTGCTGCCGCGCGCCGAACCGGTGATCTCGGTGACGAAGGCGCGGTCGATCTTGAGCCGGTCGATCTGCAGCCGCTGCAAGTAGGAGAGCGACGAGAAGCCGGTGCCGAAATCGTCGATGGCGATGCTGACGCCGGTCTGCTTGATCTGGCCCAGCATCTTGATCAGCAGGTCGGGCTCCTCCATGGCCATCGATTCCGTGATTTCCAGCTCCACGAATTCGGGCGGCGCCTTGGTGTCTTCCAGCGCCGAGCGAAGCATCTCCAGGAAGTAGGGGTGGCGGAACTGCACCTGTGATACGTTAATCGACATCATGAAGTTGTCGTGGCCGGCCGCGCGCAGCGCCACCAGTTCGCGCATGGCGGTGCGCATCACCCATTCGCCCAGGTCGATGATCAGGCCCGAATATTCGGCGATGGGGATGAAGCGGTCCGGCGAAATGAACTTGCCGTCCGGCGTTTGCCAGCGCAGCAGTGCCTCGGCGCCCATCGGC
The DNA here is from genome assembly GCF_014042345.1 of Rugamonas brunnea. Taxonomy (GTDB): domain Bacteria; phylum Pseudomonadota; class Gammaproteobacteria; order Burkholderiales; family Burkholderiaceae_D; genus Rugamonas; species Rugamonas brunnea. The sequence continues at coordinate 3,111 of NZ_JACEZT010000010.1, read as the reverse complement.
CGGCGCGTGACCAGGTCGATCTGCGGCTGGTACACGACGAACAACTGGTCCTGGCCGAAGGCCGTGCGCAGCGCGTGCATCATGCGCACGCGCTCGCGGATCTCCACGCCCATGCTGCGCGAGAAGTAGAAGTGGCCGGCGCGCTGCTGCAGCTTGGCGCGCTTGAGGGCGATGTCGGCATCCTTGAGGGCGTCGGCGCCGCTGCCGTCATGTTCGTTCAGGCGCACCAGGCCCAGCGTGGCCGACAGGCGCACGTCCTGGCCGTCGATGTTGAACGGGGTCTGGAACAGGGCCAGGATGCTGGCCGGGTTGACCTGGGTCGAGTCGCCCAGCACGCAGAAGATGTCGCCGCCGATGCGCGCCACGGTCAATTGTTCGCCTAAACGCGACTGCAGGCGCTGGGCCACGGTCACCAGCAGCGTGTCGCCGAACTGGTGGCCCAGCGCGTCGTTGGTCTCGGCGAAGTGGTCGAGGTCCACCAGCGACAGGGTGGCCGTCTCGCGGGCCGGGCTGGCCAGCATCTCGTCCAGGATTTCGATCAGGCGCGTGCGGTTGGGCAGCTTGGAGAGCTGGTCGTAGAAGGCCGCGTTGTGCAGGTGCGAGACCAGTTCCACATTGTCCAGGCCCACGGCCACGTTGCTGCAGAAGACCTCCAGCAAGCGCTCGTCGATGTCCGTCATGGTGCGCTGCATGTCGAGGAAGGCGACGAAGTCGCGGCTGGCCTTGCCGGCGAAATACAGCGTGATGTAGTCGGGGCCGTACAGGTTGCGGCGTTCCGTCAGCGACTGTTCCATCGCCGCGTACATGCGTGCGTCGGCCTTGGCCGTCAGCTGCAAGCCCTCCAGGTGGCAATAGGCGCCGGCCGTGGCCATCACCCGCCATTCGTCGCAGCCGTCCTCGGGGCACTCGCGCACGCACAGCGCGCCGCTGGCCTGCTGCCCCATCAGCGAGGCCGACTGGTGCAGCACGCCGGCGGCGAAATTGTGCACGCCGTGCAGCGTCATCAGTTCGGTGCTGGCCAGCACGATCTGGTTCAGGCCACGCCGGCTGTCGTTGATCTTGCGGATCTGCTCGTAGGAGCGGATGGCGGCCGTCACCGTCGTGTACAGCTTGATGCGGGTCAGCTCGGACTTGGTCTTGTAATCGTTGATGTCGAAATCGCGGATGGCGTCGATCTCGGGCGCGTAGCCGGGTTGGCCGGTGCGCAGGATGATGCGCACGTCGGCCAGTTTCAAGGTCTCGCGGATGTAGCGCACCAGGTGCAGGCCGGCATCGTCCTGTTCCATCACCACGTCGAGCAGGATGACGGCGATTTCCTGTTCATGCTGGAGCATTTCGCGCGCCTGGCTGGCCGAATAGGCATGCACGAATTCCAGCGGGCGGTGCTGCATGTCCAGGTTGCCCAGGGCAAAGGTGGTGGTCGAGTGGACGTCCTCGTCATCGTCGATGATCATGACCCGCCACACGCTGCGCACGCCCGTCGTCTCCACCGCCGTCGGGTGCTCTTCTAAGAATACCAGATCGTCGTGATCGTCCTTGGATTGCTCAAGGGGGGTGATCGATGGGGGCATGTGTCGCATCTCCAGGATATCTTGGTGTTCTCGGATTAAGTATATAGCGAATTGTTCCAGAGAACGACGTTTTCGGCAGTTTCCAAGCGGCATAAGGTGTCAATGTGCAAGTTTTGTCGAAATGGCGACAAAAAACCTGGGCGTGGCATTTGTACTAATACGTACCATGTTGTCAAAAAGCTGCCCGGTGGCCACGCCGGAGCCTGCGGACTGGTAAAATGACCGCTTCCTACCTTCCACCAAGACGATATCTATGTCCGGCAATACCTTTGGCAAATTGTTTTCCGTAAGCACTTTTGGCGAATCGCACGGTCCCGCGATCGGTTGCGTGATCGATGGCTGCCCGCCGGGGCTGCCCCTGACCGAGGCTGACATCCAGCCCGAACTGGATCGCCGCAAGCCCGGCACGTCGCGCCATGTGACCCAGCGCCAGGAGTCGGACACGGTGGAAATCCTGTCGGGCGTATACCAGGGCGTGACCACCGGCACCCCGATCGCGCTGCTGATCCGCAACGAGGACCAGCGCAGCAAGGACTACGGCAACATCGCGGAAAGCTTCCGTCCCGGCCACGCCGATTACACCTACTGGCACAAGTACGGCGTGCGCGACCCGCGCGGCGGCGGCCGCTCGTCGGCCCGGCTGACGGCGCCCGTGGTGGGCGCGGCCGCCATCGCCAAGAAGTGGCTGCACCAGCAATACGGCACCGTGTTCAAGGGCTGCATGAGCCAGCTCGGCGACATCGCCGTGCCGTTCCAGGGCTGGGAGCACGTGGCCAACAACCCGTTCTTCGCCGCCAGCGGCGACGCCGACCTGATCGCGCGCATGGAAGCGGCCATGGATGAGCTGCGCAAGGCCGGCGACTCGATCGGCGCGCGCATCGACGTGATCGCCCAGAACGTGCCGGTCGGCCTGGGCCAGCCCATCTACGACAAGCTGGACGCCGACATCGCCTACGCCATGATGGGCATCAACGCCGTCAAGGGCGTGGAAATCGGCGCAGGTTTCGGTTCCGTGGCGCAGAAAGGTTCCGAGCATGGCGACGAGCTGACGCCCGAAGGCTTCATCGGCAACAACGCCGGCGGCGTGCTGGGTGGCATCTCGACCGGCCAGGACATCACCGTCTCGATCGCCATCAAGCCCACCTCGTCGATCCGCACGCCGCGCCGTTCGATCGACAAAGAAGGCAATCCCGTGATGGTGGAAACCTTCGGCCGTCACGATCCCTGCGTGGGCATCCGCGCCACGCCGATCGCCGAAGCCATGCTGGCCCTGGTGCTGATGGACCACGCCCTGATGCACCGCGCCCAGTGCGGCGACGTGCACGTTGCCACGCCCGACATCGCACTGATCGCGCGCTAAGCCGCCACCAAAACCGGGGTCAGGTCATGCCAGCGCGCACTTTTGCGTGAAGGCATGACCTGACCCCGGTTAATGAGATGGTCACCCTCACCCTATAAGTCCTAATCTTATAGGGTGTTTTCATTTCTGGAGGGCGCCATCATGGACAGCGTAACGTTGATCGGTATCGACCTTGGCAAA